>NZ_KB905370.1:0-785729 GCF_000378985.1 Ensifer sp. BR816
CGGCTCCGGCGGCGGTGGCAGCGGCAACAATGGAAATGGCAACGGCGGTGGCGACGGGACCCCGGGCAATTCCGGTAAGAGCGACGACACGCGCTAGCGCATCGCGGTACTGCGCGATCGCATCAAAGTCGTGCGAGGCTCGCCTCCGGTAGAGCGGGACATAGCAGCTACCGAGACAAACGACCGACAAGGGGGCGGGCTCCGGCGGAGCCCGCCCTTCGTACTTGAGGATGTGAGAAACGAAGGCGTCCGAACTCCGTGAAAACCTTTCGGCAACTCCTCGCCCCGATAATGCCCGCGCAATCGAGGACCGAATCGGATGGCCAAAGGAAATTCCAGGCGACGCAAGCGCAGCACGAGCAGGAAGAGCAACCACGGCGGGATGATGCGTTGGTATCTTGCAGCCATCATTCTTGTGGCAGGGGTCGCTGCCTATGATCACAGGAAGCAACTTGGCGCCCTACCCGGCGGACGAGAGCTGACGGCCTTGATTTCGCAACCTGAGAAGAAGACGAAGTCGGCCAACTTGGCGATCCGGCCGAAGGAACACACCGGCACCGTCGCTCGGCAACCCGCACTAGTGCCACCGGCACCTGTCGGCAGACCGATGCAGCAGCCGCCGGCACAACTCGCCTCCGTTCAGACAGGAAGCAACACTTTCTTCTTCTGCGGCATTCGCCACGACAACTGCGTGATCGACGGTGACACGTTCCTCTTCAACGGCGAAAGAATTCTCATTGCCGATATCGACGCGCCCGAGACGAAGCTCGCGAAGTGCGACGCCGAGCGGTCGCGCGGTTCCTATGCCAAGGCAAGACTGCGCGAATTGCTGAACGGCGGCGAATTCACGCTGGTTGCTTCGGCGGGCGGCTTCGCGGACGAGGAAGCGGGTAAGCCACGGGTGGTGATGAGAGGTGGCAAATCGCTGGGGGACCTCCTCGTTTCCGAGGGGCTGGTGAGAAAGCGCGCCAGCCGGCCCGCAAACTGGTGCGGCCAGGCGGCGCGCGCCTCCGGCTGACCCTCAACCGTACCGCCCGTGATCGGCGAGGACTTCGGCAAGCACGCGCCGCGACTTTTCGACTTCGAGCCGATCGGTGCCCGGCATTTCGGCAGCGACGATCATCGCTTTCCACAGGGTCCAGCCACGGCCGCGAGCCCAGGTTCCCCGGTCGAGTGGAAGTGTCGCGCGAAACGCCTCGCGGCTTTCGCCGCTGAACATCGTCCAGGCAATCGAGAGGTCGCAGGCCGGATCGCCGACGCCGGACGTGCCGAAATCGATGACGGCGGCGAGACAACCGCTTTCGACGAGCAGGTTGCTGGAACTGACATCGCCATGGAACCAGACCGGTTTTGCCGTCCACTGGGCGGCGAGCGCCGCTTCCCATACCGAATGCGCCGCATCGGTGTCGATTTGGCCCGCAAGTGCCTCGAGAGCCCAGCGCGCTTCATGGTTGTAGACGGTCAGCGGACCGCCGCGGAAGAAATTGTGCTGCCCAGGTGACGGCCCGCCATCGGCATCGATCCGCTGCAGGTCGGCGAGAAATTTGCCGAGCTTCGCCGCGAAGACCGGCAAATCGCCGATCGGAGCATGCGTGGCAATTTCGCCATGGCGCCATCGATAGACGGACCAGGGCCAGGGATAGCCTTCGCCGGGCCGCCCCATCGCCACGGGCGCCGGGATCGGCAGCGGCAGGTGCGGTGCCAGCCGCGGCAGCCAGCGCTGCTCCTTCTCGACCTGCAGCGCATAGGACGCGGCACTCGGCAGACGAACGGAGAGGTCATCGCCAAGATGAAAGGTCCGGTTGTCCCAGCCGCCATGCCGGACCGGTCGCACCGGCAGGTCCGCCCATTGCGGAAACTGAGCCGCGATCAGCCGCCTGACAAGGGAGGTGTCGATTGCGATGCTTTCGGAAGGACCCAAGGCTTATCCCTCTCCGCGCATCGTTTCTTTTTGCGTGATCAGCCGCGCGCTGTGCTGGCCGCTCAGATAGATCCACAACCAACTCCAGGCGACGGCAAAGCGGCTGCGGGTGCCGATCAGGAAGTAGATATGGGCAATGCCCCAGATCCACCAGGCAAGCCCGCCCTTGAGCTTTATCCTGCCGAAGTCGATGATCGCGGCACGCTTGCCGATCGTGGCGAGGCTTCCCTGGTGGCGGTACCGGAACTGCCCAGGCATCGGCTTGCCTTCGAGCCGGGCGCGGATCACCCGCGCCACAAAGGCACCCTGCTGCTTGGCAGCGGGCGCAATCCCCGGCACAGCAGCACCATTCTCCTGTTTGACCGACGCGGTGTCGCCGATCACGAAGACATCCGGGTTTCCCGGCGCGGTCAAATCCTGGTCGACCATTGCGCGCCCCGCGCGATCCGCTTCGATGCCGAGCCATTTCGCGGCCGGAGAGGCCTGAACGCCCGCCGCCCAGACGAGCGTGCGGCTGGGGACGAAACTGTCGCCGATCCTCACGCCGGCATCGGTGCAGTCCGTCACCGGCGTTCCGGTGCGCACCTCGACGCCGAGCTTCGCCAACTCGCGCATTGCGTAGCCGGAAAGCGCCTCCGCAAAGGCCGGCAGAATGCGGGGCCCGGCCTCGACGAGCACGACGCGAGCCTGACGCGTATCGATGCGACGGAATTCGTCCGGCAAGGTCCGGTGCGCCATCTCTGCAATGATCCCGGCAAGCTCGACGCCCGTCGGACCCGCGCCAACAATCGTGAAGGTCAACAGCGCATCGCGCGTGGCGGGATCGTCCTCGATCTCGGCCTGCTCGAATGCGAGCAGCACGCGCCGGCGAATGGTCGTCGCATCCTCGAGCGTCTTCAACCCCGGCGCCACCGGGGCCCATTCGTCATGGCCGAAATAGGCGTGCGTCGCGCCGGTCGCGAGCACCAGCGTATCGTAGGGAACTTTCTGGCCACTCGCCAACGCCACGGCCCTTGCCGCGCTATCGACACCCTGCACGTCGCCAAGCAGCGTCGTCACCTCCGGTCGGTCGCGATAGAGATGACGGATCGGCCAGGCAATCTCGGAGGTGGCAAGAATGGTGGTCGCGACCTGGTAAAGCAGCGGCTGAAAGAGGTGGTGGTTGCGCCGATCGATCAGCGTGATGCGCACCGGGACGCCCTTGAGGTCATTGATAAGTTGCAGTCCGCCGAAGCCGCCGCCCACGACCACGACATGATGTTTTTCCTGCATGGATACCTGCCTCGTTGCTGAAGAGAACCACCCGCGCCGCAACCCCTACTCGGCGTAACGGACCGGAATTGCCGTGCCGCTTTTCAGGACTTCCATGGAGATCGAAGCGGTAACGTCGAAAAGCTCCACTTTGCGTACGATCTGCTTGTAGACCATGTCATATTGCTCCACGCGCGGCAGGACGACCTTGACGATGTAGTCGTAATTGCCGGTCAGCCGGTGCGCCTCGACGATTTCGGGTATATCGCTGATCGCGCGCCGAAACGTCTCGATCCACTCATCGGAGTGATGCGCAGTCTTGATCAGCGCGAAGACCGTCGTGGGCACGCCCATCTTCTCTCGGTCGAGAACGACGATGCGCCTCGACACATAACCCGCCTCTTCCAGCCGCTGGATACGGCGCGAGCAGGCGGACAAGGAAAGGTTCACCCGCTCGGCGAGATCGCCCATGGCAACGCTCGCATCTTCTTGCAGAAGTGTGAGCAGCTTTCGGTCCCTCTCATCCAGCACGCCCTTTACTCCTCACCCTATGCCACAACGACGCCTGAATTTTGCATGAACTGAAGAAATGACGCAAAAACCTATTGATGTTTCTCTTTTAAATAGCCCTCAAAGCAAACAAATCCAACCCGAGTCGCGTCATAATCTTACCGGTGGAACGAGATAGGAAAGTGGCAACGCGCACTTCCGGCTTCAGTTCCAGCGATCGGATGCAAAAAGGGAGCGACATCATGGAAATGCGCAAGATCGGCCTCATCGGCGGCATGAGCTTTGAAAGCTCGGCGGTCTACTATCGGATGGTCAACGAGGCCGTTCGCGAGCGTCTGGGCGCACTTCACTCGGCCGAGGTGCTCCTCCATTCCGTCGACTTCCAGAAAATCGTCGACCTGCAGAAGGCCGGCCGCTGGGACGAGGCGGCGGGACGCCTGTCCGATGTTGCGCGTGCACTTCAGTCCAGCGGCGCCGACTGCGTGCTGATCTGCACCAACACCATGCACCTGATCGCCGACGCGGTTGCCGATTCCGTCGAAATCCCGCTGATCAACATCATCGACGAGACCGCGCTTCGCCTCAAGGCCGCCGGCAGTCGCCGGCCGCTGCTGCTCGCCACCCGCTACACGATGGAGCACGGCTTCTATGCCGAGCGGATGAAGGCGCACGGCATCGACGTGGTCGTGCCGGATGCAGACGGACGTACGCTGACCCACGGAGTGATTTTCGACGAACTCTGCGCCGGCAAGGTGCTGGACGCTTCGCGCGAGGCGCTGCTGGCGCTGATCGAAAAGGCAAAGACAGAAGGCGCCGATGCGGTCATTCTCGGCTGCACCGAGATCTGCCTAATCCTCGATCCGGCCAATCTGCCCCTGTCGGGTTTCGATTCGACGGCAATTCACGCCGAGGCGGCAGTCGAATTCTCTCTGAGCAAGCGCGACGTAAGCCGCGCCGCCTGAGTTCGGCGCCGCATCAGGGCGGGATGGACGCGCATAGGTCTGCGTCCCCCTCTACCTGCTCGTTTTTTCCCCGTTTGCGCGACGTCAGGTGATTTCGCCTGACTGCTAAATGCTCTAAACGGCGGCGTCATACTCCGCCCGCGCGTTGCGGATCGCCGCGTGATTTTCGAGTGACCAGTCGACGAACAGCCTGAGGACGACCAGGAACGACCGGCCGAGGTCGGTGAGGCTGTATTCCACGCTCGGCGGCTGCGTCGGATAGACGGTGCGGCTCAAATAGCCGTCGCGCTGCAGGTCGCGCAGTGTCTGCGTCAGCATCCGCTGGGAAATGTCCGGGATCAGCCGGCGCAATTGCGAAAAGCGCAGCGGCCCGTCGGCGAGCGACAGGATCATCAGCGAATTCCATTTGCCGCCGATATTGTCCATCACATCTCGCACCGGACAGTCGTCGATGTCGAGCGGCACGCCGCCGATCAGGGCCACGCGCTTTCCCTTCACCTTGCCGGTCGCCTTGTTCATGGCGGTACCCTTTCCGTAACCTTCGCAGAAAAAACTGCCTCCTTTACAGCTCTTAGCAGATTACGGGATAAGAGCAACTCTCAAAAAGAGACCAGTATTCGACATCAGCCGGTCGAGGCATTGCGAAGCTGGAAAGCGAAGTGAAAGGAAGATCATGTCCCAGAGATTGCTCGTAACCGGCGCTGCAGGTCAGCTCGGCAAACTCGTCCTCGATGCGCTTCTCGCCTCCGGCAAGACGACGCCCGCCGATATCATCGCCACCAGCCGCGATACCGCCAAGCTCTCCGATTATGCCGCCAGGGGCATCGAGACCCGCGCCGCCAACTTCGACGACCCTGCCTCGCTGGAAAAGGCCTTTGCCGGTGCCGACCGGATCCTCATCATCTCGACCGACACACTGGACGAGCCGGGCAAGCGGCTGAAGCAGCATACTACCGCCGTCGACGCCGCCAAAAAGGCCGGCGTGAAGCACATCCTCTATACGTCCATGCCCAATCCGGAAACCTCGGTCATTCCCTTTGCCGCCGACCATCTCGGCACGGAAAACGCCATCAAGGCAAGCGGCATTCCCCATACGATCCTGCGCAATGCCTGGTACATGGAAAACCTGTTCCTGGCGCTGCCGCATGCGCTCCAGACCGGACAATGGTTCTCGTCGGCCGGCGAAGGCCGGATCTCCCACATCGCCCGCGACGACCTCGCCAAGGCCGCTGCCGCCGCGCTGGAATCGGGCTCGACGGAAAGCCGCACCTATACGCTGACCGGAGCGCAGGCGCTGACGACCGCGGAGATTGCCGCCCTCGTCGCCGAAACCACCGGCAAGACGCTCGAGGTCATCCACATTTCCGACGAGGCTCTGGCAGGCGGTCTCAAGGGAGCCGGGCTGCCGGACTTCTTCGTCCCGATCCTCGTTTCCTTCGACACCAATACGCGTGAGGGTCATTTCGACCTGGTGACCGACGACGTGGCCACCTTGACCGGCAGAACTCCGGTCGGCCTGCCGGCCTTCCTAACCGCAAACAAGGCTGCGCTCGCTCACTAATCGAAAACGATCGGCCCGGCGCCCGACGCCGGGCCTTCTCTTCCGTCGCCTCAGCCCATCATCAAGCTTTCCTGGAAGCCGGCATCCGCCACCCTCTTGCCTCAGCGCGTTGTTATCGTGAGGTATGGATGATTGGGAGGAAGGACGATGACGGCACCGGTCGACTTCTGGTTCTCGATAGGAAGCCCCTACACTTTTCTCGCCGTGATGCGACTGCCGGAGATCGCCGAAAGGGCCGGCGTCGAGGTTCGTTGGAGGCCCTTCGACGTTCAAGCGATCCAAGCCGAGGCGAATGACAGCCCTTTCGCCGACAAGCCGCTCAAGGCCACCTATATGTGGCGTGATATCGAACGGCGTGCCGCGAGGTTCGGCCTGCCCGTGAGATTGCCTGTCCCCTATCCGCTCGCCAACCTCGCGCTGGCCAACTGCGTCGCGGTCCTCGCCGCCAGGGAAGGCTGGTGCCCTGCCTATGCCATCGCCACGTATCGGCGCTGGTTCGTCGACCGCGAGCCTGCCGGGAGCGAGCCAAACCTCTCGGCAAGCATCAAGGAAGCGGGGCAAGACCCTGCGCGCGTGTTGGAGCAGGCGAGCGCCCGTGCCGCCGCCGAGGCGCTAAAAGCCGCCACCAGCGAGGCGACGACGATCGGCATCTTCGGTACGCCCTCCTTCGTCGCCGATGGCGAACTGTTCTGGGGCCACGATCGCCTGGAGGACGCGATCGAATGGCAGCACAATCTGGACCAGGGGAATCCGGGGTGAATTCTGACGTGGTGGCTAGCAGGCCGGATTCGGGGCGCAAGGCACTCACATCCTTTTCGATCGAGAAACCAGCCACCAATCCAGCGACAACCTCCCCGCACCCCAGGTGACGATAGCGAGTGCCATCGCGGCCCACGTCAAGTGTATGGGCCATCCATCTGGCACCGTCAGTTGAATGACGATCGTCATGGCGAGCAGGCCGAGAGCGGCAAGGCGCGTCGCCAGCCCCAACATCAGGAAGGTCGGCAACAGGATTTCGGCGCAAGCGACCGCAAACGCCATCACCGCCGGCGCCGGAAAGTCATAGGGGCCACCCGGTAGATGCAATTTGAATTCCGAAGTGAAGAGAAGGATGGCGACATCGTTCAACTGCAGGAAGCCGTCCCACTTGCTCATGCCGGAGCGCCAGAATGGTACGGAGAGGCCGAAGCGCAAGGCAAGCTGAGCAAGGGATACAGGCGCCATGCCGGCAATCAGTCCGTCGATCCGACCGAGCCAGCCTGCCTCCGTGGGCTTGTCGAAGTGTCTCCATTTGGACGTCAGCATCTCATCCTCCATGTTGGATCGCACCGACGGCGCCGGCCTCGAGCATCGTGCGGATTGCAAATGCGAGATCGAATTCCGGACAGCACGTGCTCGCCGTCGCCGCCGCACTTCCAAGCCGCTCACCGGCAATAAGGCGGCCAAGAAAAATATCGGCCCCCGGGGGAAGAAGGCGCACCTCCACCTCCAGCGCCGGCCTCGTTACAAGCGCGCTCTCCGGAGCCGTAGCATCGATGCGGCCCACCGAACCGCTCGCCCTATTCGCTGAAAAGATCGTCACGGCCGGATAGGCAGAACGGACGATGCGGGTCGCTGGATGCGCTGCAAACACCAGGTCGCCAAGCTGCTCTGGGGGGATCAAGGCCAGGCGACCCGCCTCCAACACGGCAGCATCCGCCGCGTGATAGGCATCGAGCCAGGCCCTCTCGATGCGCGCCACATCCGCCAGCCAGGGCATGGATTGCGCATGTTCGTAGCGCTCGATGAAATCGGGAAAATCCCGGCCATACTCGAAGAGCAGCGGCGACGTCGGCGGCGTGTTGCGGATGTGAAACCGCGCCATGGCGCGAAAGAACGTCTCCCCGGTGATGCGCATGGTTGCCGGGAACACGGCAGCGAGCGCATCGATCAGGCTGACGGTGACATTGTTGCGATAGACGTTGAAGCGCATGTCGGCGGCCTTGCCTTTCGGCCCTGCGACAAGCGCGGGGGTTGCGCAGCCGGGATCGAGCAGCCCGTGCACAAGGCCTTCCGGATAATCAAGCCCGTCGGCGGTTTCCGCATGGCACTTGCTAAGCGTTTGCATGCATCCTCCCCCGCTGCAATGCCGCGTGACGATCGAGGACAGCTTGCGCGGCCTTCGCCTCGGCTTTCAGCACCGGCCATTCGGGAATCGCGCTATCCCATTCGACCAGCGTCGGGATCGGGCCGCAGCGACCGACGACAAGATCGAAGAGTTTCCACACGGCATCGGCGACCGGCCCGTCGTGACTGTCGATCAGCAGGCGATCGCCTTCGTCGTCCTCCTGCTCGGCATGACCGGCCAGGTGGATCTCGCCGACGTGTTCGAGCGGGTAATCCGAAAGATACTCAAGCGCGGAAAAATCCTGGTTGGTCGCCGAGACGAAGACGTTGTTGATGTCGAGCAGCAGACCGCAGCCGGTGCGTCTCACGATCTCCCGGATGAAGGCGGTTTCGCCCATCGTCGACTCCTTGAAGAGCACATAAGTCGACGGATTCTCCAGCAGGAGGGGCCGGCGGATCGCCTCCTGCACCTCGTCTATGTGCTCAGCGACGCGCCGCAAGGTGGCTTCCGTATAAGGCAGCGGCAGGAGGTCGTTGTAATAGGTTGTGTCGTGCGTCGACCAGGCCAGGTGCTCCGAGACGAGCGCCGGCTCATATCGTTCCACCAGCCCTGCGAAGCGGCCGAGATGGGCCTTGTCGAGCGGCTGCGGCCCGCCGATCGACATGCAGACACCATGGAGCGAAACCGGATAGTCCTCGCGTATGCGCGTGAGCGCCGCATGCGGAGGACCGCCCGCTCCCATGTAGTTTTCCGCGTGAACCTCGAAGAAGCCGTGATCGCGGTCGCCGTCCGCAAGGATGGATTGCAGATGCTGGTGCTTGAAACTCGTACCAGCCAGCCCGTCGATCGGGTGTGCCGGAAAGCGGAGTGTTCCCGATGTGCTGCGATCCGCATGAATTGCCAATTTGGGCATCGTTGCCTCCACTTTCCGGCGCGATGTTGCTTAAGAGGGAAGGTCGCGCGACAGCGCTTCGGGCGAGCCCTTGCGGCCATCCGGCAGTTCCATCGTCGCGCAGGTGCCGCCATCGACGAATTTCCAGGCGTTGCCCTGATAGTCGACCGTCGAGGTGGCCTGGCAGGTCGTGCCCGGTCCGGCCGCGCAATCATTCTGGCCCTTCAGCGCGACACCGAAGCATTTCTCCTTGCCGGCATCCATCGCGGCTTTGACCTGTTCCTGCGAAAGCGGCGCAGCGAGCGCAAGCGACGAAACCGCTGCTGCCACAGCGCCCGCCAGTACGGCGGCATTGATCGTGGATTTCTGGGACATGACATCTCTCCATGTTGACGGGTCTCGTGAGCCCTTGTTCAGGGCCACACAAAGCCTGGTTCGCCGCCAATCGGAGATTTGTTACATCACCCGCCCACACGCTTTCGTGAGCACTATACCGTGCAAGATCACGTTGATTTTGGATTGACTCCACCGAAGATCATGAACGTGATCGCCGGAAAGAAGATTTGCGGACGCATATGTAACAAGCGGTCGGAGCCGGCGAATTGGGAGGAAGTACAAGTGGAGGACAGCGATCTCGCCCGGCTGTTCCGCGCAGGGCTCGCCGGCGATGAGCGAGCCTATGGCGACTTCCTGCATGCCGCTGCGGAGCTTGTTCGTGCCTGGGCTCGGCGTAGAACAGCTTTTGGTGGCCTGGATCCGGAAGATATCGTCCAGGAAACGCTGCTGGCGATCCATGTGAAGCGGCACACCTGGCGAGCCGACGGTCCAGTGGCGCCATGGCTCTATGCGATCGCAAAGCACAAGCTTGTCGATGCCTTGCGACGAATGGGCCGCCACCCTCGGGTGGAAATCAGCGAGTTGGAGGGACAACTCGCCGTTGAGGAAGCGGAAAGCGTGAGGGGTTGGGAGATAGAACGCGCGCTTGAGATGCTAACCCCCGGCCAGCGTTCGGTGGTGACGGCGATCTCGGTCGAAGGACGCACCATAGGCGAGGCGGCAAGAAGCCTCCACATGAACGAAACCGCAGTTCGTGTCGCTCTCCATCGCGGCCTTGCTGCTATCGCCAGACGATTTGGACGTGACTGAAATGGAAACGCACGAACTCATCAAAGCCCTTGCGGCGGACGCCCGGCGAAGCACTATGTCGATGCCAGTCGCCTGGTCGAGTGCGGTTCTCGCGGCCGTCCTCGTCGCCGCCACCGTCTTCTTCGCCCTCCTCGGCGCGAGGCCGGATATTGCCGAGGCCGCGCAAACCTTCCGCTTCCTCTTCAAGTTCGCGGTGACCATCGCCCTTGCCGCGAGCGCTTTCGCTCTCTTGCATATGCTGTCGCGGCCGGAATCGGAGGCGCGCCGGTCGCTGCCGCGTCTTGCCGTGGCCCCGGCGCTGCTGGCGGCAGGCCTTGTCGTTGAACTCGCCGTCTCGTCACCGGACACGTGGTCGGCAAGGCTCGTCGGCACAAACGGCTTCGTATGCCTCACCTTCATTCCGCTGATCGGCATCGGTCCGCTCGCACTGCTGCTGCGCGCGCTACGCCACGGCGCGCCCTCCCATCCTGCGCTGGCAGGCGCCGTTGCCGGTCTTACCGCCGGCGGCCTTGCCGCGACCTTCTATGCCGCCCATTGCACGGACGATTCACCGTTGTTCGTTGCGACATGGTATACGATCGCGATCGCGATGCTGGCGCTCCTCGGGGCGCTCGGCGCTAGCCGCATCGCCCGCTGGTAGCAAACGGAATCAGGCACGTGAGAAGTGGCTAACGACGGCCGCGCTCCTCCTGGACTGGCGGACAGGGCACGGAACCATAGGAACAGAACACGCAACAGTCCCCCCCCTTCGGCCTCATGAGCAGACCGCAGCCCTTGCACTCGTAAAAATGCAGGCACGCATCCATGCGCATCCTTTCCACCGACTGATGCCGGCAGCCGGGACAGGTCAGGATCGAGATGAACTCCGTCATACGGCGTGTCTTTCAACGCCCCGCGACTGCCGCGCGGGCGCCCCTACAGCGCCGTGCGTCTTATCAGACGCACAAAGGACGCTGTAGCACTTTGAATTGCTGCATGTTTTTGTCCTCAAATCGGCTACGATTTAAGGAAACATGCAACAGCATTCTACCTCAAGTCACTGCGCGGCGCTCGCTTTGGGCTACTCCGGCTCCGGCGCTACAGGCTTGCGCACGAGCCTGCCCTCCTCCGCCTTGTAGAAGAACTGGCTGGCGACCAGCCAGCCTTTCAGCGGCCTGAGCGGCGGAATGCAGGTCAGGAGCATGAACGGCCCCGTGACCAACAAATGCACCCAGAGCGGCGCACTGTATTGCACTTCCAGCCAGACGCCGAGAAATACACTCGGTACGCAGGCGAAACAGATCACGAAGAAAGCAGGGCCGTCGGCCGGGTCGGCGAAGGAATAGTCAAGTCCGCAGACCTCACACGCGGGCCGGAGTCTTAGGAACCCCTCGAACAGATGCCCCTGCGCGCAACGCGGGCAGCGACCGCGCAGGCCCGTATGCAGCGGCGACAGAGGCGGCCAGTCCTGGTTCGAAGACATCATTCTTCCTTTCAAAGGTTTAGTCGCGCGAAGGACGCACCAAAAATGAGCTGCGGTGAGCACGGGGGGACCCGGCGACTTCTCTTGAAAGAGAGGGAGCCATACAAAACATACATAGTCAAATAATTGTATGCACCTGCGGCTGCGACAATTCCGCCCGCCGAGAGACAACTGATCGGCGTTGCCGTTCAGACGACGAGGTTGAGTGCCGCCGACGGGTGCGTCAGAAGGTCGGCAATGACATCGAGGCTTCGCTGGAGCTCGGCCCGCGTCTCGGCGGCACCGAGACCGAGACGCACAGCCTCGGGAGGCATGGAAAGAGCGAAGGCATCGCTCGCCACGACGCTGGTCCCCGCTGATCTCAGCCGCGCCGTAAACTCGCCACGGTTCCAATGGGACGGCAATCTCAGCCACAGGTGGAAGCCTTCGCGATCGGTAAGAACATCCGCACGCGGCAAGCTGTCGGCAACCATCTGCTGGCGGCGCCCCGCCTCACGCCGTATGGCGGCCAGCACCACTTGCGCCGTCCCGTCCTCGAGCCAACGGGTGGCAATCGCCGCGGAAAGCGGCGACGCCATACCAGCCGTGGCTCGGATGGCGCCCTCCAGGCGAAGGGCCGTCGCTGAATCGGGCACCGCCAGATAGGCGATCCGAAGTGAGGGCGAGAGACATTTGGCAAGCCCCGCCACGTGGTAGACGAGATCCGGAGCAAGCGCCGCGAGTGGCGGTACCGGCGTTGCGGGCAACGCGCCATAGGCGTCGTCCTCGATGACGGCAACGCCGTGCCTGCGCGCAATCGCCAGGATCGCCTCGCGCCGTTTCAGCGGCAGCGTGGCGGTTGTTGGATTGTGCAGCGTCGGATTGCAGTAGAGCGCCTTGGGCCGATGCTCGCGGCACACGGCCTCGAAAGCTTCCGGCAAAAGACCCTTTTCGTCGATCGCAACACCGAGGACGTCGATGCCGAGATAGGCAGCCAGCGAGCGAAGACCGGGATAGGCGAGTGCCTCGGCACAGATCCTCTCACCCTTCGCCGCCAGCATGCCGAGGGTCGCAAGCAGCGCCCCTTGCGCCCCGGGGCAGACGAGCACCCGATCGGGAGAGACCTCGCCGAGCCGCGGCTTCAGCCAGGCCGCGCCTGCGGCCCGGTCCTGCCGGGCGCCACCGACAGGCTGATAGCGCATCAGCTGGGCCAGGCCCCGCTCCTGCTGCAGATCAGCGATATCGCGCCACATCCGTTCCGCAAGCGCCGGATCGTCGAAAAGCGGCGGCAGGTTCATGCTCATGTCGACGAGCCCGCCCGGAGACGAACCGTCGGCACTTCTCGATCGTCCCCTGACATAGGTACCCTGTCCGACCCGGCCTTCGATCAGACCGCGGCGTCGCGCCTCGTTATAGGCACGGCTTACGGTCGTAAAATCGATGCCGAGCACGGCCGCGAGTGCCCGCTGCGGCGGCAAGCGGGTTCCGGCCGTCAACCGCCCTGCCGCGATGTCCGCAGCAAGCTGGTCGGCAATGGCGAGGTAGAGCGGCCCCTGCGCCTTGCCAGGCGCCGGCACCCACGAAAGACCGGCGCGATCCCTGTCCATGCATACATCCTCATTCCAGAATGTATGGATATTGCATGGATCATTGCTCTGGGCAAGTCGGCGATATCAGATCCCGTGAAACCGCGTGGCATCTCGCGCTACGGCGTAGGCGAAGTATAAGGAACACGGTCGCCATTCTTTCCGGCGGGCGTGCTCGGGGCAATGCGACGAGCGCCCCGTCCAACGCTTACACCGCCTCGCCGCAAGCACGGCGGAAGCGGCGCACCGTCTCGGCCATGCCGTATTCCAACGCGTCGGCCGTCAGGCCATGGCCGATCGAGACCTCGGCGAGCGCCGGGATATGCTTGACGAGCAGCGGCAGGTTGGCGACCGTCAGGTCGTGTCCCGCGTTGACCGCGAGTCCGAGGCCCGTTGCAATTTCGGCGGTGCGGCCGAGCTCGCCAGCGATCCGCTCGGCCTTCCCCGGATCGTCGTGGCAGCCGCCATAGGGGCCGGTATAGAGTTCGATGCGGTCCGCGCCAATCGCCTTGGCGATCTTCAGAGCTTCCGGGTCCGGATCCCCATCGGCAAAGACAGATACGCGGAAGCCCTTCTTCTTGAGACGCCCGACGACGCTGCCGAGCAGAGCCTGGTTCTGCCGAAAATCCCAGCCATGGTCGGAGGTCGCCTGTGCTGGATCGTCGGGCACCAGCGTCACCTGCTCCGGTTCATGCCGCTCGACGAGCTGGAGGAATTCCTCGTTGGGATAGCCTTCCATGTTGAACTCCGCTGCCGGGAATTCGTCATCGATCAGGTCGCGGATCGGTTGCAGGTCGGAAAAGCGGATGTGCCGCTGATCCGGACGCGGATGCACGGTCAGCCCGCTCGCCCCGGCCTGAAGCGCGATCCGGCCGAGGCCCGTCACGGAGGGCCATGGGAGATCACGCCGGTTGCGCAGCATGGCGATGGCATTGAGATTGACGGAGAGCTTTGCGGGCATATTGAAACTTTCAAAACGATGCACTCAAGCGAGCGTGTCGGCGGCCAGATCGATCGTCGCAGTTCTACCGCAGATTTTGCAAGACTGGAATCGGCCTTTGCACGGTTTCGTCTACAGCGCCGCGCGTCTTATCAGACGCGCAAAGGTCGCTGTAGCGCTTTGAATTACTGCATGTTTTTATCCTTAAATCGGGTACGATTTGAGGAAACATGCAGTGGGCGTTTTGACACCGCTCATTTATGTTGATATCAACCTTATTACGTGAGCACCATATCGCAACGATCAAGGAGGAGACCACCATGACGACGCAGACCCCACTCGTCCCGGCAACGGAACTCGCCGCGAGGAACCGCGCCCGCTTCCCGAATGAGAGCGCGGAGTATCGTCAGGCACGCAACGCTTTGCTCGTCGAGGAAATCGAACTCCGCCGCCATATCGAACGCGTGGCCGCGCAGCGCAGACAACTGCCACCGGGCGGCGAAGTGCCACGGACCTATGTTTTCGAGGGGGAGAAAGGTCCGGCAACGCTTACCGATCTCTTTGGGGACAAGGAAACGCTCATCATCTACAGCTACATGTTCGGCCCGAAGCGCGAAAAGCCCTGCCCTATGTGCACATCGCTGATGGCCGCCTGGGAGGGCAAGGTCCCCGACATCGAACAACGCGTCGCCCTGGCGATGGTCGCCCGCTCGCCGATCGAGCGGCTGGTCGAAGCCAAGAAAGCGCGCGGCTGGGCCCAGCTGAAGGTCTATTCCGATAGCGAGGGGAGCTTCACCCGCGATTATGTCAGCGCCGAGGACGCGGACGTCCCCGGTTACACGGTCTTCACGCGCCGGGACGGCGCCATCCGGCATTTCTGGAGCGGCGAGATGAGCGGCGAAATGGCCGATCCCGGCCAGGACCCGCGCGACGCCCCCGACCCCGATCCGCTGTGGCACCTGCTCGACACCACACCGGAAGGCCGCGGCGCGGATTGGTATCCCAAACTGGAGTATCGCCGCAGCGTTTAGCCATCCGCCCCGATTGGCATATCGGCCTGGGACGGATATTCTCCGGCGCCACCCACGCTTTCGTGGTTGGCGCCGTCTTGATTCATTTCAGAAAAAGCTGACATTTCTTGTTCTGAACCTGACAGTCGACATTTTTGGGTCTAAGTTTCGAATCAGGTTCGATTTCCCGCTTTTCAGACGCCGTGGCATAGCGCCCTTTCTTCCGGAGCCATTGATGACGCCAGCCGAAAGGCCCTGCGACGAAACGATTCGATCGGCGCTCGGCCGGGTTCTTGACAGCAAGGGCTTTCAGCGTTCCGAACGGCTGCGTGCCTTTCTCACCTATGTTGTCGAGACGGAAATCGCCGGCGAGGCCGGGCAGTTGAAGGGCTATTCGATCGCCGTCGATGCCTTCGGACGCAGCCAGGCATTCGATGCCGACAGCGATCCCCTCGTGCGCGTCCACGCCGGAAAATTGCGCAAATTGCTGAAAGCCTTCTATGAAACCGATGGGGCCAAAGAGGACTGGCAGATCAGCATTCCGAAGGGAACCTATGTGCCGGAGTATAGCCGCCTGTGTGTATCCGCAACGGCAGCTCCTCAGCGCCTGGTGACAACTGACGGAGGTCGCCCTCCCAGGCGCCGGCCCGCATGGCATCCCACACCCTTTTCCTCCCCCTGGGCCGTGCTGACGGTGCTGCCGCTCCTGTTGTTCACCCCCCTGCCCTCGCCGAAGATGACGCTCGACTTCGACGCAGAAGCCAAGCTTGTGAACGGCCCGATGGCCTCCGTCCGCGGGCTTCCCTCAGTGGATCTGATTGTCGAGGCGGACCACAAGAATGCCGAGCATTTCGCCGCCTTGCTGCATGCAGCCGCGCTTCGCCACAGGACCCTTGCCGCGGCGGACATGACAGGCCCTTCGCGTGCGACCGGTACCTTGAACCCGGCGCTCGCCTTCTCCGTCAAGGTCGCCTGGCACGAGACCCCGGCGCCTGGTCTTCGCGTCACGCTTTCGCACAATGGCGAAGCCGTGCCGCTCCGTCAGGATTTCATTGGCGCACAACAACTCGCAAGCGAATCCGACATTCTCTACAGGACCACCTCGCTTGCCGCCCAGCTCTTCGGTCTCGATGGCGAAATCTACGCCCATGCCGCCACGGAGGGGCTGCAGAGTACCTTGATGAGATGCATGGTAACGACGGCGCACTACAAGAAACTGCTGACGCGCGAGAGCTTCCAGGAGGCCTGGGCCTGCCAGCAGGAACTTGCCCCTCTCAAGGGTAATGAGCCTCTCTTCATTCTGTCCGCCAGCAAACCGAACCAGCTCTTCAGCCACTGAGCAGCTTGAATTGCTGTAGGTTTTGGAAGAGGCCGTCAGCAACCATAGCGCGATGACGCCGACCTGGGCGCAAGCTATTATTGCCAAGATTTCACCCGCAATATTGAGGGCTGTTCATTTCGACGATTCGCACCTACCGTAAATCCGTGCGGTAGAATTCAGAATGCCTGGCTGCCCGATGGAGCACAGCACGTTCGGACGAACGCGCAAAGAGCTCCAGCCCGTCATGGCGGCGCAGCGCCTTTACAGCGCGTGGCCCGATGAACGGCAAGCACATTGTCTGCAGTAGTCGTGCGATGCGCACGATGTGCCCCGAAGGCGGCCGGTGGCGGCAATTGCGATGGAGGATCGCAACGCCGTGGCACGGAAACGGGGGACGCGAAAAATGTCACGGGATCCATGGAAGAGTGCTGAGGCCGGTGCAACACCTGGCCCTCGGGGGTTTCTGCCGAAACTGCCCATTCCCTATTTCGGTTCGGATGATCGGCTTGCCATTGCCGAAATGGCGGAGGCCTTCGGTGTGACGCACCGGACCTTGCACTTCTACGAGGAGAAGGGACTGCTGAGCGCCGCACGCCTCGGTCCCATGCGTGTCTACGGCGAAGGGCACATCCGCCGCATGGCCGTGATCAACGCATGCCGCGAGGTCGACATGCCGGTTGCCACGATCCAGGATCTGATGGCGGCGCTCGACGCGGCACCGCACCAGAAAGAGGCCGACCGGATCTTCGAGAAGGCGCTGCAGTCGCGCCGCCGCGAACTGGCGGCCCAGCAATCGATCCTGCGCCGGCAGATGCAGCGGATCGCCGAGCTGCTCGAAACCGGTTCGAGCGGGCATGCCGATCCTGCATCCGGAGATGTTCACCTGTCGCCGATCGAGAGCGAATGCCTCGGCCTGATGGCACAAGGGCACCCGGCCGCGCGCATCGCCCAACTGATGGATATGGATATCGCCGCAGCCCTCACGCTCGAATCGGGCATCATCCGCAAGTTCGATGCACAAAACCGCTTCCAGGCCGTCGCCAAGGCCGTGCTGGCTGGAATGATCGCATCGGAATAACGCTGTCCGCCGCGATTCCGCCACGCGAGGCCCACGACCTGCAGTCCCCAAAGAGTTGTCATTATCCGTTCGTGGCAGTAGTATTTGCGCGCAGTTCCGGACGGCTTCGTCGACAGGCTGCATGTTACGTGAGCTGCTTCTGATCGAACAGAAGAGCCTCTCGCACTTCGGGAGACATACTCAGAAGCTTATTTACATCCGACGCCAACATTGGCGCCTCCGCCGATTCGTATTGCCTTCGGACGAGTATCTTGGAGGAGAAGATGAGCAAGCCTACTGTAACTCTCATTATCTTTGGCGCCCTCGCCTTATCCGGGTGCCAATCCGCTGCAACGTCCCAAGGGGGACGCGCCGGCGAGTTCGGCTGCATTGCCGGAACGGTCGGCGGCGCCATCGTCGGCGGCGTAGTCGGCGCGACAATCGGCTCGGGAACCGGCCAGCTCTGGGCCGTTGGCGGCGGCGCGACGCTAGGTAGCGCGGCCGGCAATGCCTTGACTTGCTACTATTAGCGGAAGGCGCCGGCATGATGCGAAAAGTGGTTCTTTCTACGGCATTCGCGCTTTGCCAGCTCGTTTCGGCCGCGCAAGCTCAGTCTGCGGCAATGAACCAAGGGCAAATGGATCGACTCGACCGTGACAGGAACGGAGCGGTCGACCGGTCCGAATACCAGGCGTTCATGACGATGGCCTTCGCAGGCCTGGACAAGAACAAGGACGGCAGCCTGCGCTCCGACGAGGTGGCGCAGGCGCTGAACGCCCAGCAATTTGCCGCCACCGACCAGAACGGCGACGGCAAGCTTACCCAGAGCGAGTTCCTGAACAGGGTCATGTCGGACTTCAAGGCGGCCGACCGCAGCGGCGACGGCAGCCTGCAATAGGAAGGCCCTGCACGCATACTTTTTCAGACGCGGATGTCCCCTGGATCAAGCAGTGTGCGCCCGGGGTTCGGACCAACTTCGACCAGAACGCGACGCGCGCAGCTCTTGAGCGCGCGTAAATCGTCACGCAAAGTGTTCGAATATCTCAATCGCGGTGCCGGGCTGGCGCCAGCGCCATGGTTTGCGCATAGGCCATCGGCGAGCGGCTGCCAGGCATGTTCTCGTCCAGGACCAGCGTTTTCACGTCATCGGAGCGAACGTCGAGTGCAATGACACGTTCAAGCTTGTCGATCTGCCAGACGGCGTAGCCAAGTTCTGGAACATATCCGCAGTCGCAACCGCAATCGCCGCCGAGGATCTCCCTCGGCTCTGCCGGCAGATACATGATTTGCGGCTTCGGCAACTTGTAGCAATGGCCCTCATAGGCATAGCCATAGATCACGCCGATGCTCTTGATATATTTTCCGTCGTCGCCGCGAAAATTGCGCGATGGAATGTTTATCTCTACCGTCAGCTTCAAGACTTCAGCTTCCCTCTCGTCAACGAGGGCCAAGACGATCTGCTGCTGAAACAGGTCTATCAGCTTCTTTTGGGCAACTCGCCTGATAATGCCGGAGATCAATTTCTTGTCGTCTGGCTTTATGTCACGGCCTCTCAGTTCCTCTTCAAGATTTGCGTCGAGGCCCACAATTTCCTCGGGCGTAAATATGGATAGAGAGGCAGCCGGACGGCCATAGAGACGCACCTCGCTTGGATTGTAAGCGTCATATTGTGGAGCATCGAGGCCCTTTGCCTGGTTACCCACTCCGGGATGGTTGCAACAATCACTCATGTTCCTCTCCTTTTCCTGGCTTCACCTTCGACCGATAATCTCACGCCATGCGAAATTTGCTTCCAGGACGCCTGCAGCCGCGCCCTGGGCGGCGGCAACGACGGCGGCTGCAGCCTGATCCAGGCGCATCGTGGTCGGGTCGAGCGTCCTCAGAGCGGCCGCAAGCGCCTGTCCGACCGTGTCACGAGCCGCTGCCAGCGCGAGTTCGAAGACCAGCGGCTTGACCTGAAAAGCTTCCGCCGTTGCCGCACGGAACGTATCGAAGTCCCGCTGGCTCAGCTCGCGCAGGTCGATGTCGAGGAGCCGTCCGTCCGCGCAATCCCGCGCGACAAGTTCACGGTGATAGAGCTCGACGACCGTATCGAAGATCGCGCCGACGAAAGGAAGAGCGCGGTCGTGGACCTCGCGTGTCACCTCTGACATGCGACGGAAATTGGTGGCCAGGCGAACCTGCGCCTCGGGACTCGTCTCCGCGAAGCGGTTGAGCTCGTTGTAAAGCAGCAGGTTGCCCTTCGTTCGTCGCAGCAGCCGGTCGATGGCGGAGCCGAAATGCAGGAACGAAATCAACGACACGGCGTCCGAAAATGCCTCCGAAAACGGGAAGAAGTCGGCTGTCTGCGAGAATATCCTCGGCACGCCCGTTTCGGACAGGAGGATCAGGTGTCCGACTTCATGGGCAATCGTATCGAAATTCAACGCATAGGGCCGCAGCACCCCGTCCGTGTCCGAACACCCGAGTTCCAGGAAGCCGTAGCCCGCCTGTGCGTTGTCCCAATTTACAAAGGCAACGATCTCGAGGCGCGGAAAGGTCTCGTCAAAGAACCATCGAACCGGACGGCCGAGATAGCTCTGCCATATGTCCAGAACGAAGTGCACGCAGGCATAGGCATGCACAGCGAGGAATTCCCTTGAGTCCGGCGCCACATTGTCGAAGTGACGGTCTGGCCCCGGACTTGGCGGTGGACGTCTCGCCCCGTTGAATGGCGGCAGTCGGTCGAGGCCGTATGGCTGCTTGTCGGAGAGCGGATCGACGACATACATCAGCGAGTCGCTTGGCCCCTCGCCGATCTCATCCTTCAAGATCGGCAGCCAGACACGATCCGGTTGCTCGTAGCCGGGGATGAAAGGCGGCTGGGGGAAAATCCAGAAGCGCGTTCCAAGACGCGCGTCACCGGACTCAAGGGCCTCATTCCGAAGCAAACGCATCGCACAATTGCCCCCTCGGTCGGTGAAATCCGGCAATCAGGGATTGAATTTATAAGTGCTCACTAATTTTGAGTCAATGCCACCGGCTTCCAGATCCCGGATGAAGGTATTCGTCGCCACCCATAAATCGCCTGGCTTAGCCGCCGGCGCGCTTCGCACAAGGCTCGGCGCGGTACGAAGTGCGAGGAGAGCATCCTGCCTCTTCTGGCTTGTTCCAGTCCGCCCCAGCCCTTGTATGCGGTCGTCCGGCCATCCCGCCGCACCCAGCACCGCCGCAAGCGTGCGGTCGCGAAAGTTCAGATTTCGCGCCATTGTTGTGAGAAGCGTGCGTTCGGCACGGGTGATGACGCTATTGCGCATCAGGGCGGAAAAGGTCCGCTGCAGATCGACCAGCGAGTCGGTCAACTGCAGAAAGCCAAGCTCTGCCGGCCCCGAATGCACAGCGACAGCATCGTCCGGGGCCAGGGCCAGAGGCGAGCCGCGAACGTCCCTGAGCGACGAAAGAGCCCATCGCCGATACCACCTGTAGATCAGCCCAACACCGACCATGCCGAAGTCGTGGAGTTCCGCTGCCCTGAGCGCCCCCATGCTGGCGGCTCCGATCACCACAATTCCCTGCGCCATGGCCCAGAGTATTTCCTTGTGCCGGACGGCGGGCCGGTCTTCGAACTGGCCATCGATCAGGACCATGGCACGCGGGCGGAACGCATGGGCGGCCAACAGAATATCGCCCTGCGCGGCGGGCTGCAGATAGATGGCGTCGAGCACCGCCTCCGCCTCGCTCAGCCGAAGCGTCGGGCCAAGAAACACCAGGATCGGACCGTCTTGGCTCGCATCCGCCATCTGCTCACCGTACGACAGAGAAGGGATGCGCGCGGGCAAGGACTGTCCTCACGCATTGCACGCCCGTTTCGAGATCGTGCCCCACCGGCACGGCGACGACAGGACCGAGACCGGCGGCCAGCACTCTGTCCAGCAGGGAGCCGGCGTCGACGATAGTCGGCAAAGGCCCTGCCGGCATCAGTCCTCCCGCACCTTCCGCGAGGATAAGCTGACGGGCCCTCGCTACGGCCTCCTCGGTGCTTCTCTTGTAGTGTGCTCTCGTCTGGTCGTCACGGGCACCGGAGATCGCCCCCGCCCGGGCTGCCAGCGCTTCAAGCATGGCGCTTGCTGCCGCCCCTTCGACACTCGGCCCCGCGGCATAGCCTTCGGTCGGCAGGGCGAGGATCGGTTCACCGGGAGACGTCTCGATCGTCTGGCACCAGATGACCGGAATGCCGGTTGGCGAAGGGGCATGCCACAGGGCAAACGATATTCCGCAGGGCTCGGCGACGGAGCGGATATGATCCACCCGAGCACCGAGACCCGTGATGGCAATGCGCATCCGGTCGAAGAACCCGTGCGTGGCGAAGGCGCGCGCGATGGCGTCGCGCTCGATGCATTCGAACAAACCGTGCAGATAGGCGCTGTAGGCATCCATGTGGCAGGCCAAGCCCGTCGTCGTGCGGACAAACCAGCCATCGCGAACAGGCGGCGGATCGGTATAGCAGGTGTGGACCAGTTCCAAGGGAACCGGCAGCACCTGACCCGTGGCGACATCGAGGCCTGCGATCCAAGGTATGGTGCTGGTTCTCCAATCTTCCGATCCCGCGACGACATGAGTGTCGAATAGGCCATCGGCGATTTCGAGCTCGTCGGCGGTCGCCAGGAAGACGCGCTGCGGGGGAATGGCTTCGGCATAATAGCGCTCCAGCGCTTCCATGATCGCGCCCACCGAGGCTTCAGTCGTCGTAAGGCCACGCCCGAGTGACGTGACTTCGGATAGAGCCGCCGGACGAACGGCTTGCACCACGGGGAGCCCGAGCCGGTCCAGCCCGGTCAGGTCACCGATCCGGGTAATTCGCGCTCTTCGGCAGAGCGGTAAAAGCGCGTGGAATCGACGCTTGATGTCTTCCGGGGCGGGGCGAACGGAGAGAGAGGCGTGCGGGTTCGAAAAGATGGAGGCCTGAAGATCGGTCAGGCTCCCATTCAGACTGCTTCGATCAGCACTGGCCGCCAACACCGAGCTCCTGAATCGACTGCCGGGCGCGCTTGGCAAGGGCCATTGCGCCCTGAGTCTCGGCAATTTCGATGGCCGATCGCAAGTCGGCTCCAAGCGCATCCTGCGACACGCCCGCCTGCGCGTTGAGAACGGCACGGCAGCGGTGCAGCTCTGCCAGCCAATAGGCATGGCCCGTTTCCTCCGCCTTTTCGATCGCCTCGTTCACGATGTCGATTGCGGCGCCGATCTTGCCAGCCCGCCCCAATAGGGTGGCGTGCATGTAGAGATAGATCGGCAGGTCCGCGACTGCGCCCAGCTTTCTAAGAAGCGAGAGGCCCTCCCGAAAAACGCTGTGCCCATCGTCGAGACTGCCCCCATGTGCCTTCGCCCATCCCCCGAAGAGGAGCGACAGTCCGGACAAGGACTGCATCTCATGCTTCGTCGCAAAACGCGCCATCCGTTCGGTAACATCGGCAAGACGCTCGAAGTCGTCCCGATAAAAGGCGGAAACCGCTTCGGTATCGAGCGAGTGCGCCTTGCTGGGGGCGTGTTCGATACGATCCACAAATGCGATCATCCTGGACAGCGCCGCGTCCGATGCCTTTGTTTGTCCGGTCAGCCACAATGAAAGGGCCAACTGCCCGAGCCCGCACACCTTCGCGTCGTGCCCGCCGAACTCCGTTCGACTCTTCCTTGCCGTTTGCTCGTCATAGAGCGCCAAGCCGGCCCTGATTGCCTCCTGGGTTTCCCGGTGCCGGCCGAGATTGAAATCGATGGCCCATATGCAATGATTCACCTGCAGTTGGATTTCCGGGTCGTCGGCCCGCGCCAGCATAGCCTGGACTTCCAGGGCGCGGTCATGCATGACGCGAAAATTCGATCCGGTGAGCCACCAGCCCCAATAGATCGGAAACCACCTGGACTGCTCCGACATCGGCTGCCGGCGGGCGATTTCCACGCCGTCTTCATAAAGCTTGCGCGCGGGGGGCGAGTTCAGCCCCACCAGTCCGGTCAGGATCGGCCCCAACGCCGTCAGCGCGGCAAGCTGCAGGCTCTCGACGGCGCGTCCCTCGCCCAATTGATCGCAAAGCGTCAACGCATGCTCCAGATACTGGCGCGCCTCGATCATTGCCGAGCGGCTCGAACTTTCCTTTCCGGCCGCAATGAGCAGTTCGATTGCATCGTCGAGAAGCCCGGCCCGCTCCGCATGTTCGGCAAGTGCGCCGGTATCGAGCCACGCGGCCATGCCGCGGTCCTGGTTGACAGCGCCAAAGAGCCGCCGGTGCAATACCTGCCGCTGTTTGCGCAATAGCCCATTATAGATCGTCTCCTGGACCAGCACGTGGCGAAAGCCGTAGGCAACGCGTCCGGGCGCCCTGATACGTGTCAGGAACCCGGTTTCGCACAGCATATCGGCCGCACTTGCGATTGCCTTCTTGCTGAAGTCCGGCAGGAGCACACGCAGCAGCGGCAAGGTAATCTGCGTGCCGGCCGCGGCGGCGGCTCGGGCCACCTCTCTGGCCGGGCCCAGGTGCTGCAGCCGCTGGTCAAGGATGGACTCGAATGCCGATAGATGCGCAGGCTTCATGTTTTCCGACAGGCTCGCCTCATCCGCTTCGGCATTTTGGGAAGCCCATTGGCAGATTTCCTCGATGAATAGAGGCACGCCGCCGGATATCCGTTCCGCCACGTCGAAGAGTTCCGGCAGCCTCGCCAGCTGATGCTCCGGCCACTTCGCCCTGATCGCCAGTCTCGTCTCGTCGCTGTCGAGCGGTTGCAGCGACAGCCGCAACGGGTTTGCCGCGTCCAACCATTCGGCGGGCGAACCACGACGCGACGTCAGGACGAGAAAGAGCGGGAACTGACCGATGAGCCGGGCCGCTTCGCCGAGCAGGTCGCGCGACGTCGGATCGATCCAATGGACGTCCTCTACGGCGACGACCACGGGGCCGCTCCGGCAGACCGCTTCGAGAGTCAGCAAGAGCGCCCGGTGCGCCTTCTCGCGGATCGTCTTGGGATTGTCATTCGACAGCAGCTGGTTCCGCCCCTCTGCGCCGAGCAGATAGGCAAAGACATCGATAGCCTCCCTGTCCTCGATGCCGTTGCGCCCGAACAGTGCCGCCACGTCGGAAGCCGTGACGCCCATCTGGCCGTTTCTCGTCGTCGATCCGGGAAAACTGTGCAGCAGGGGATGCAGCGTCGAGCGCAACCCTCCGGGCAGGCACTGGAAGAAGAACAGCTTCGACCGTCGATCCCGCGTTCTCCTGCGAATTTCCCGCAGCAGGCGGGACTTGCCGATCCCCGCATCCCCTTCGATCAGGAGGCTCGCCCCCCGCCCGGCAAGGACGCCATCCCAGGTACGAGCGATCGTGTTCAACTCGCTCTCGCGATTGATGAAGGGGCCGCCGAGCCGGCCATAGGCATAGAAGCGATCGACCTCCATTTTGTGGCCAAGCGCCCGCCACACCTTTTCCGGCGCCGCAAAGCCCTTGAGTGTCTTGCTGCCCTGGAAGACGAAGGCATGCGATCGTCCGGCGAGGTTTCGCGTCTCCTCGGAAACCAGCACACTGTTCGGCTCGGCGATGACTTGAAGACGAGCCGCCATGGCGAGTGCGGCGCCAGTGACGGGCTCCTGGAGCCAACTCTCACGCTCCATGTCGCGGATAAGGGCCGCCGAGGTTGCGATCCCGACGCGGACCCGAAGATCATCCCGCCCGCGCTCCCGGCCAACGCGCTTGCAGGCGTCGACGATATCGAGCCCGGCGCGGATGGCGAGGGAAGCCGCATCCTTGGCATCGAGATCGATCGGGAACAGCGCCACACCGCCGTCGCCAGCCTCATGCTGCATCACGCCGGAGTGCGAGGCGATCGATTGCCTGCTCGACCGCTGAAAGGCCGACATCAGTTCCTGGTAGTCCTCCATGTCCATGACATGCAGGAGATCGGTCGAGCCGACCAGGTCGTAGCAAAGTGCGGTAACGATGTGGCGCTCGCTGCCATGCGCCGAGGAGCCGCCGGCACGTGCCGCGCGATTGACCGCTTTTCGTGGCGTATTGGTCCGGCTTTCGCGCAGCATGCACCACCCCGCGTTCGGCAGCGCGCTCCCCTCGGACTTACACGCGCATGTTCAAGACAAATAATCTAGTTCTTGTAATTCCTGAAAGATCTGGTGTGAGGAGGCTTGGTGCAAGACCCACGCCGCCCCCGTCCCTCCGTCAAACCCAAGGCTGACCGCCGGACCGGTCTATGTCAATCGGCGGCGAGTTGCAACGATCCAGATTTCTCTGTTTGTGTGCGCACGATGGCATGTCGAAGATCGGAATGACCGCGACCGCGCGACGAACGCGGCCATTTTCTCAGCTCTTCTGCAGGGCGAGATGGGTGCCTAGTCCGATGAGGGTCACGCCGCCGGCGCGCTGGACCAGGCGCTGCATGCGACTTGAACGCCTGAGCCTCGACAGAAGCGCGCCGGCCAAGAGGACACAAAGAATATCCGCCGACGAGAACATCAGGTTGACGATCGATCCGAGCACGACGAACTGGAGCCAAACGGGAAGCGCCGCCGCCGTGTCGATGAACTGCGGCAGGAAGGCAACGAAGAAGATCGCCGTTTTCGGATTGAGAACTTCGACGATGACGCTCTCGAGAAGGGCGCGCCTGCCCGATTTCGCCTGGACCTCCGGCAATGCCACATCGCCTCCACCCTTGGCGCGGAAGAGCGAAATCCCCATCCAGATGAGATAGCCGGCGCCGGCCAGCTTGACCGCCAGGTAGAGCGTGGGCACGGCATGAAAGAGCGCCGAAAGCCCCGCAGCCGCTGCCGCGACGTGCACATAGCCGCCGATGTGAATGCCGAGCGTCGCCATCACCCCGGACCAGCGGCCGCGCGCAACGGTCTGCGCCGTCGCATAGAGCATGGCCGGCCCCGGCACATAGGCGAATACGGCAGTGGTGATGAGAAAGGTGACCAGCAAACCGGTCGACGGCATTCTCGGCTCCTCTCAAGGCAACGCCACTGCGAAGCAATCACCTGACGATGGTCAACCGCTCCGCCGCGCGGGTAATTGCCGTATAAAGCCAGCGTTCGCGCGTGTCGCGGAAGGCCCAGCTCTCGTCGAAGAGAACGACATTGTCCCATTGCGAGCCCTGCGCCTTGTGGACAGTCAGCGCGTAGCCGTAGTCGAACTCGTCGTAGCGCTTGCGGGTGGTCCAGGGAATCTCGCCCTCGACGTCCTCGAAGGCGGCCTTCAAGAGTTTGATCTTCGCCGCACCGCGATCCATGTCGTCGTCCTCGGGACGGATCATCAGGTTGATCCCCGCCTTCACCGTCTCCTTCGACGAACTCATCACCTGCCAGAGCGAGCCGTTGAGCAGGCCCTTGGCCGGATCGTTCCTGAGGCACACGAGTTTGTCGCCCGATTGCGGATACTCGCTCGTAAAGCCCTTCAGCTCGCGCAGACGCTGGTTGTAGCGCCGCCGCGTCCGGTTGGTGCCGACAAGCACCTGGTCGGCGTCCAGCACCAGAGGCTGGGTCACCTCGCCCTTCGAGATGATCTGGGCGGTGCCGTAATCGCCATGCATGATCTCCTTGCCCTCGCGCACATGCATGGCGAGCTGGATGATCGGGTTGTCGCGCGCCTGGCGGTGGATGTCTGTCAGCAGATAGTCCGGCTCGTGATTGGTGAAATAGCCGCCGCCCGACACCGGCGGCAGCTGACCCGGATCGCCGAGCACAAGGATCGGCGTGCCGAAGCTCATCAGGTCCTTGCCGAGTGCCTCGTCGACCATCGAGCATTCGTCGATGATGATCAGCGCCGCCTTGGCGACCGGGCTCTGGCGGTTGATGGCGAACATCGGCGCGATCGACGTCTTGCCGGTTTCCTCGTCCTCGACCTCCTCCTCGCCGCGCGGTCGGTAGATCAGCGAATGTATCGTCTTGGCGTTGCTCGCACCCTTCGAGCGCAGCACCTGCGCGGCCTTGCCGGTGAAGGCCGCAAAGAGCACCTCGCCGTCGACATGCTCCGCGAAATGCCGCGCAAGTGTCGTCTTGCCGGTGCCGGCATAGCCGAACAGCCGGAAGAGCGGCGAACGGCCTTCCTTCAGCCAGCGCGAAACGGCCTTCAGGGCCTCATCCTGTTGCGGAGCGAACTGCATCGCCTGCAGTGTCAGGATTCGGTGGCGCGGCGCAAGCCCGGATTTCCATCTACCCATCGATGTGGACGCTTCGGCGATCACAATGCCGTCGCGCGGCGCCAGCGCGAAATCTTCTGCGGCGGAAGAGGCGTCAATCAGGTCCATGCGCCGTGTGCGGAAGCCCACTCTGCGTAAACATCGCGTGTGGCAGTTTCTTGCCGCGGCACCTTGAAACGGCTCGCGCGATGCTGCTAACAACATGGCGGCTGCATACTGTGTGCACGAGTGCCCCGAATGCCATCCTTGCCGGAGAATGCCCTTGAAGCCGGAACAGCCCGCAACGCCGATGACGCCCGAAAGCACCGGGTTGGGTCGCTTGCCTCGCATCTGGCAATGGTGTCTGCTGGCCGTGCTTTCCGTGACCTTCGCCGCCCTTCTTGAATTCGCGGGCATTCCGGCCGGGCTTCTGATGGGCCCGATGGTTGCCGGCGCGCTCATCGGCATGAGCGGCGGGACGATCCGCCTGCCCCGCCAGTTCTTCTTCTGTGTCCAGTTCGTCCTGGCGATGATGATCGCCGGCTCGGTGCGACCCGATCTCTTCGCGACCTTTTCCAGCAATTGGCCGCTCTTCCTCGCGGTCATCCTGTCCGTGATCGGCGTCAGCACGCTCTGCGGCTGGACGATCACCCGGATGCGCATCCTGCCGGGAACGACGGCGATATGGGGCTCTTCGGCCGGAGCCGCCTCGACCATGCTGCTCATGGCCGATGCCTATGGCGCGGACGCCCGTCTCGTTGCCTTCATGCAATATCTGCGGGTCGTCTTCGTCGCCGGCACCGCGACGGTGGTCGCACATCTCTGGGTCAGCGGCGCGGAGGCCGAGGCCGCGACCCGCTGGTTTGCACCGGTCGCCGGCCTGCCCTTCCTCGCCACGCTCGCCGTCGGTGTCGGCGGCGGCTTGCTCGGCAAGGTACTGCGCGTGCCGGCCGGCGCCTTCCTCGTCCCTTTCGCCATCGGTTCGGCGCTTAATGTTTCCGGTGCCCTGACGATCGAACTGCCGCAATGGCTGCTGGCGCTTTCCTTTGCGCTGCTTGGCTGGAACATCGGGCTGAGCTTCACCCGCAGCATCATCGCTCATGCGCGCCGCGCCTTCGTGCCGACGGTCGTCTCCATCCTCGTTCTGATGGGGTTTTCCGGCTCGCTCGCATTGCTGCTCACCAAGGCGGCCGGTATCGATCCGCTGACGGCCTATCTCGCCACCAGCCCCGGCGGCCTCGATTCCATTGCCGTCATCGCCGCCTCGAGCGATGTCGATCTTCCCTTCGTCATGGCGCTGCAGACCGCGCGGCTGTTGATCATCACGCTGATTGGCCCCGTCCTCGCCCGCTTTGTCGCCGACCGCGCCTGACATCCGACCGCACCGTCCTCACAACGTGGGCGAGTAGGGAATAAATCCAGCACCATTCGTGTCTCATGCCTGAACCTGGAACCGGTTCCGCGTAGCGCCCACCGCCGGCCAGCCGTCGGAAGCATGGCGCTGCGCGACCTTCATCAGATCGAGGAGGGATTGCTCCCATGAAAACGTTCGCAATGGCCATTGCCATTTCATTTGCCGCAACAGCCTCGGCACTCGCCGCGCCGCCGGTCAAGACCGTCGAGAGCGAAAAGGGCCCGGTCCTCGCCGCGGCGAACGGCATGACGCTTTACACATACAAAGACGACCAGAAGGGCGTCTCCAGCTGCTATGATCAATGCGCGAAGAACTGGCCGCCCTTCATGGTGGAAGGCGACGCAATGGCCGAAGGTGCCTATTCGATCGTCGAGCGCAAGGACGGCAGCAAGCAATGGGCCAAGGACGGAATGCCGCTCTATTTCTGGGTCAAGGACAAGAAGATGGGCGACATCACCGGGGATGGCGTGAAGGGCGAATGGGATGTCGCGCGGCCATGACGGTTCGGATGCTGGCGCGGGCGCGGATGCGTCCGCGCCCGACGCCTTTGAAGAGGACGTTCTGGCCCTGATGCCCGCGCTCAGGCGCTATTCGCGCAGTCTCGCCCGGTCCGATTCGGACGGCGACGATCTTCTGCAGGATTGCGTCGAGAAGGTGCTGACGCGCCGCCGGCAATGGCGAGGCGTGAACCTGCGCGCCTGGGCCTTTACGATCATGACGAACCTCTACCGCAACCACCATCGCCATCGCGCCCGGCATCCCGAGGTCGACTACGAGGAAGGGCTCAGTCTCGTTGCCGAAGAGCAAGGCGCCGACCCTTTGCAGCGCCGCCGGCTCGAACGGGCGCTGGACCGGCTCTCTCCGGAAAACCGCGCGGTGCTGATGCTCGTGGTGATCGAGGGTTACCGCTATCAGGATGTCGCGGAGATGATGGTTATTCCGATCGGCACGGTGATGTCGCGCCTGTCGCGCGCCCGTCGCCAACTTGCCGAAGCGATGAAGGACGACAACGTAGTTGCCCTGCGGAGACCGAAATGACGGATGAATTCGACACAGTCTCCGAAGACGATCTGCACGCCTATGTCGACGGCCAGCTCAGCCAGCCGGAACGGGAGCGTATCGAAGCCTGGCTGGAAAAACACCCAGCCCGCGCCCAAGAGGTACGCGAATGGCAGACGCAGGCGGCGGCGTTGCAAGAGCACTTCGCACCCTATGCGCGCGGCGACGAAGGCGACCGGGCGCTGGTTTCCGTCCGTCGACGTAGAAATCAGGGCGGCGTGGATTCAGGCCCGACCCCCATGTTCCGGCGCATCGCTGCCGGTCTGCTGATCTTCGCCGCAGGCGCTCTTGCCGGCATGTATACCCCCGGCATCCTCGCCCCGGTTCGGTCACCTGAGATGGCTGCGAGCCCCGACAGCCTTCCCCGCCAGGCGCAATCGGCCTTCCTCGTCTACGCAAGTGAGGTGCGCCATCCGGTCGAGGTCGGGGCCGATCAACAGGCCCATCTCGCCACCTGGCTCGGCAAGCGTCTCGATTACGGATTGAAGATCCCCGATCTCGCGGCGCTCGGGTTCTCGCTCGTCGGCGGTAGGCTCATCCCCGTCAACGGAACGGCGGGCGCCATGCTGATGTACGAGGATGGTACCGGCCAGCGGCTAACCGTGCTTCTCGGCCGCAACCGGGACAATCGCGAAACGAGCTTCCGTATTGCGAGCCAGGGCGGCAGCCTGGAAACCTTCTACTGGATCGACGGCGAGATCGGCTACGCCGTCACCGGCGAAGTGCCGCGCAGCCTCCTGCAGAAAGTCGCCGACGAATGCTATCGGCAATTCGAGGGGGCGGAGGCATCTTAGAGCGGGATGCGCTCACTTGCGTTCACGCCGCCGCGGGTCGTTTTCGAGGGCGATCGGCTTCCCATGCGGCGTGGCTTCGGCAGCACGCTGCCAGCTTCGGACGAGCGCCTCGAGCTCCGGGCCGGACGTGATGGAAAGCGCCGCGACCAGATGGCTGAGCGCCGCCACCCAGCAATCATAGTAGTCGATGCCGTCCGCCTTTCGGTTGGGCTTGTGGAGTTCGGCCGAGAGCGCCTCGGCCCATTCGCTCCAGGAGAACACGCCCTGCTCATGGAGCCTGACGGTCATGGCGAAGGCGGCCGCCTGCCAGGGCTCGGCAAAGACCGGATCGCCGTCCGCCGATTTCGGCAATTGGGCGGAGGCAACCAGCGGCGATGTGGTGTTACACGCGCTCAAGATAGCTCTCCCAGGCATCGATGGAGACGGTCAGGGTCGGATCTGCGCCCTCGCCCCAGATCTCGCCGCCGTCAAAGACGACCGTGTAGACCCATTGCGGATTCTCGCCCTTGCCGTGGGCGTTGTCGTCCGGGAAAACGAAACTGCCCTGCACCGCTTCCACTACGCCGACCTTGGCGCGGGCATAGCGCGGCAGGCGCGTATGAGTCTCCGGATTGAAGTTCTTCGTGCGCACGGTTTCCCCGACGACGAAACGCGGCGGCGTCTGCACCGGCCGATCGCAGGGGCCGCCCCTGGCGAGCACGCCCGCAACCATTTCCGCCTTCAGAATCCGCTTCGGCGTGGCGCCCGCCTGAAGTCCATGGCCGGCATCGAGCTCCTCCTGGGTCACAAAGCCATGGCGCTTCAGCAGCGTTTCCAGCGCCCGGGTCCAGATCTCGTAGTAGCTTGCCGCAAGATAGGTCGCCGGCGGCAGGCTTTCGCGCGCATGCCGGCTCTCATCGATCGTCCAGGCACCAAAGGCACCGCAGGAGAGCGTGATACCGAGAGCCCGCTTCTCCCATTCCGCATGAAAATAGGGCTCGTCCTTTTCCGGCGCGATCGGGCCAAGACCGTGCTGGCCGCCAAGATCATGCGGTCCGTTCATCGCCCGGCCTCCGGTGACAATGCCAGTCCGGTACCGATCATCGAGTCACGCGTGACAAGATCGGCCAGCGCCTCGTCGTCAAGACCTTCGGTACCATCGGGCCGTTCGGGCACCACGATATAGCGCAGCTCCGCCGTCGAATCCCAAACGCGGATTTTCTTGTCCGCCGGCAGTGCAAGTCCGAATTCGGCAAGCACGCCACGTGGATCAATGACGGCGCGCGAGCGATAGGACGGCGCCTTGTACCAGACGGGCGGTAAGCCGAGCACCGCCCAGGGATAGCAGGAGCAGAGCGTGCAGACGACGAGATTGTGGGTGTCTGGCGTGTTGAACACGGCGCGCATATGCTCGCCCTGCCGGCCGGTAAAGCCGAGGCTGGCGATCGCAGCGGTTGCGTCGCGCTTCAGCCAGTCGGAAAAGCCCGCATCGCTCCAAGCCTTGGCGACGACGCGGGCGCCGTTTCGCGGCCCGACCTTGGTCTCGTAGGTTTCGACAATCGCGTCGATCGCCGCCGGGTCGATCAGCCCCTTTCGCGTCAGCACCGTTTCGAGCGCCTTCACCCGCGCTTCCATATCGGTGAAATGATTGTCGGGGTGATGGTCGTCATGGCCATGATCATGCCCGGACATCCCGTCGCTCCTCTGCCGGAAACCCGTTTCTTTCTAATGTATTGGGGCGGAAATCGGAATCAATATTTCAAGAGCTTCTCTATTTTAGCATCGGCCAGAGGCTGACAACGAGCAGCACGGCCATGGTGATGTTGAACCATTTGAGCCGGACCGGCTCGGACAGCCATTGCCTCAGCGCAGAACCGAAGCCGGCCCAGGTCGACACGCTCGGAACGTTGACCAGTGCAAAGACGAGACCGACGATGAGCACGCTCACGAGATAGTTTCCACTGCTCGTATAGGTCGCCATCGCCGAGACGGCCATCACCCAGGCCTTCGGATTGACCCATTGGAAGGCGGCCGCCTGCAGGAAGGTCATGGGCGCAGCACCCGCCTTGCCCTCGCCAAGCGAACGTGAGGATCCGATCTTCCAGGCGATCCAGACGAGATAGGCACCGCCGGCGAATTTCATCGCGGTATAGAGAAGCGGCATGGAGTGAAGCAGCGCACCAAGCCCCAGGCCGACTGCGATCAACAGGACGAAGAAGCCGCCGCCGATACCAAGCATATGCGGGATCGTACGCGCAAACCCGAAATTCACGCCCGAGGCAAACAGCATCATGTTGTTCGGGCCTGGCGTAATCGATGTGGTGAAAGCGAATAGAAACAGCGCCAGAAGCGTATCCGGTTGCATGCATTCCTCCCGAACGTCGATCGGAGAACGGCGACGGAACCCGCATTCTCACATCAAACTCGCATTTAGGTCAGGTTAGCTGACCTAAATGCGAAGGCCAGGAAAAACTTGTCATGGTCACAAACCGATGTGTCGCCGCCGTCAGATTTCCAGGCAACAAAAAAGGCCGGGCGAAAACCCGACCTTCCTCGTCATCTCGACCTGCCGATGCCAGTACATCCGTGGTCAAAGGCAGGGAGATGACATCCGTTGAGCGAACGTCCCGTCCCAAAATGGCCCGCCTTGCGTCTCCGCAAAACATATCCAGCCGACCTCGGGAGGATCTAGCAACATCGCGCCTTGGCGCAAAGAACGTCGCCGCTCAACATCGATGAGCCGCATGTAGTGAGCCAATGTGTTCTCCGCAAGGCGTAGCGCGGCATTTTTTCAATCTGGTCTCCCGTCGCCCGCAGATCATGGACTTTTTCCGCCCGGGTCCCATTTTGTCATCGTCAGAAGCGAGCGAGGGCGTATGTCATGCACGATCCGGTCCCGGCCACGACTTTCCCCGACGGGCGTAAGGTCCCGGTCCTCGGCCAGGGAACCTGGCGGATGGGCGAGAACCGCACCAAGGCTGCCGACGAAATCCGCAGCCTGCAGCTTGGCCTCGATCTCGGCATGACGCTGATTGACACGGCCGAAATGTACGGCGACGGCGCCGCCGAGCGGGTTGTCGGCGAAGCGGTCAGCGGCCGCCGCGACGAGGCATTCATCGTCAGCAAGGTTCTGCCCTCCAATGCCAGCCGATCAGGCACGCTCGCCGCCTGCGAGCGCAGCCTGCGCAATCTCGGCACCGACCGCATCGACCTCTATCTCCTGCATTGGCGCGGTGGCCATCCGCTCGCCGAAACCGTCGCCGCATTCGAAGACCTGAAGAAGGCGGGCAAGATCCTAGCCTGGGGCGTTTCGAACTTCGACCTCGACGATATGAAGGAATTGCAGTCTGCGCCGGACGGCGGCAACGTCGCGGCGAACCAGGTGCTCTACAATCTCGCCCGCCGCGGCATCGAGTACGACCTCTTGCCCTGGTGCCGGGACCGTGGCGTGCCGATCATGGCCTATTCGCCGCTCGATGAAGGGCGACTGCTCCACGATGCCGACCTGGTTCATATCGCCAAAGCGCACCAGGCAACCCCCGCTCAGGTCGCCCTTGCCTTTTTGAAGACTCGCTCCGGCGTGATCTCGATCCCGAAGACCGGTTCGCCCGAACGCGCCCGCGAAAACCGCCAGGCGATGGATATCCACCTCACAGCCGAAAATCTCAGTGAACTCGACCGCGTCTTTCCGCCGCCGAGGAAGAAGATGCGGCTGGAGGTTATTTGAGAACACAGGGAGGTAGCCTTGCCCAAACGAGCTTCATGGGAAAAATACCCCTCCCCCTCCCCACAGGTGGGAGGGGCCTGGCGCTCGCGGCGCGCCCCTGCAATTTCAATCGGTTTTGCTCGCTGGACCGGCCAGTAACTGCCGGAGAGGGCGCGGCAGGTTAAGCCCCTCCCACCTGTGGGGAGGGGTTGGGGAGGGGCGCGCACCATAGGTGCGCAATTCTCCTCCTCACATACCCTGCGGTCCGCGGTTCATCGCCGCAATGCCCGTCCGGCACACTTCGATCAGGCCGAGCGGCTTCATGATGGCGATGAACTGCTCGATCTTCGACGGCTTGCCCGTGATCTCGAAGACGAAGTGATCGATATTGGCGTCGATCACCGAAGCACGGAAGGCATCGGCAAGCCTGAGTGCCTCGACACGGTGCTCGCCCGAGCCATGCACCTTGACGAGTGCCAGCTCGCGCTCGACCGGCCGGTCGTGACCAAGCCCGGCGGCGCGCACGGTGAGGTCGACGACGCGGTGCACCGGCACGAGCCGCTCGAGCTGGTTCTTGATCTGCTCCAGCACATGCGGCGTGCCGCGGGTGACGATGGTGATGCGCGACAGATGCGCCTCGTGCTCGGTCTCGGAAACCGTCAGGCTTTCGATGTTGTAGCCGCGGCCGGAAAACAGGCCGATGACGCGGGCAAGCACGCCCGGCTCGTTGTCGACGAGGACGGAGAGCGTGTGCGTCTCCGCAAGCTCCGTCTCCTTGGCGATGAAATAGGCGGAGCCCGTCGGCTGAAGATGTGCACTCATTCTTTTGTTCCTACCTTTTCATCAAACGAGCTGGCGGCCCTTGGCGTCGATCGCATTCGCAACCGCTTCGTCCGTTGCCTCGTCGGGCAGCAGCATTTCGTTATGCGCCTTGCCGGAAGGGATCATCGGGAAGCAGTTGGCGAGGTTGGCGACGCGGCAGTCGAAGATGACCGGCGCCGGCGTGTCGATCATCCGCCGGATCGCATCGTCCAGTTCGCCAGGCTTTTCGCAGCGGATGCCGACGCCGCCATAGGCTTCGGCCAGCTTGACGAAGTCGGGCATCGCTTCCGTATAGGAATGCGACAGGCGGTTGCCGTGCAGCAGCTGCTGCCATTGCCGGACCATGCCCATGTACTGGTTGTTGAGGATGAATATCTTGACCGGCAGACCATATTGGACCGCACAGGACATTTCCTGGATGCACATCTGGATCGAGGCGTCGCCGGCGATATCGATGACGAGGCTCTCCGGATGCGCGACCTGGACGCCGATAGCGGCCGGGAAGCCGTAGCCCATCGTGCCGAGACCACCCGAGGTCATCCAGCGGTTCGGCTGCTCGAAACCGAAGAACTGTGCCGCCCACATCTGGTGCTGGCCGACCTCGGTGGTGATGTAGGTGTCGCGGTCCTTGCTGAGTTCGTAGAGCCGCTGGATCGCATATTGCGGCATGATGACGTCGTCGTTTGGCGTATACGCGAGCGAATTGCGCGCCCGCCACTTGGCGATCGATCCCCACCAGTCATTGAGCCGTGCCTTGTCGACCGTCTTCGACGCCGCCCGCCAGAGCCGGACCATGTCTTCGAGGACGTTCCCGACGTCGCCGAGGATCGGAACATCGACCCGGACGTTCTTGTTGATCGAGGACGGGTCGATATCGATGTGGATCTTCTTCGAGTTCGGCGAAAACGCATTGAGCCGGCCTGTGATGCGGTCGTCGAAGCGGGCGCCGATGCAGACCATGACGTCGCAATCATGCATCGCCATGTTGGCCTCGTAGGTGCCGTGCATGCCGAGCATGCCGAGCCAGTTCTTGCCGGAGGCCGGATAGGCGCCGAGCCCCATGAGCGTCGAGGTGATCGGGAAGCCGGTGAGTTCGACCAGCTCGCGCAGGAAATGCGAAGCCTGCGGTCCCGAATTGATGACGCCGCCGCCGGAATAGATGACCGGCTGGCGCGCCGTCTTCATCAGCGCGATCGCTTCCTCGATCTTCTTCAGGTCGCCCTGCGTCTTCGGCTGATAGCTCTTCTGCGTCGGAACGGCGGAAGGGGGCGTGTAGGTGCCGGTCGCGAACTGGATGTCCTTCGGGATATCGACGACGACCGGACCCGGGCGCCCGGACTGGGCGACGCGGAACGCCTCATGGATGATGCGCGCCAGGTCGTTGACATCCTTGACCAGCCAGTTGTGCTTCGTGCAGGGCCGCGTGATCCCGACCGTGTCGCACTCCTGGAAGGCATCCGAACCGATCAGGGGAGTCGGAACCTGGCCGGAGATGCAGACGAGCGGGATCGAATCCATCAGCGCGTCCTGCAGCGGCGTGACGGCATTCGTGGCGCCGGGACCGGAGGTGACGAGCATGACGCCGACCTTGCCGGTGGAGCGGGCATAGCCTTCGGCCATGTGGCCGGCGCCCTGCTCATGACGAACAAGAATGTGCTGGATCTCTTCCTGCTGGAAGATCTCGTCATAGATCGGAAGCACGGCGCCGCCGGGATAGCCGAAGATGTGTTCGACGCCATTGTCCTTCAGAGCCTGGAGAACAATCTCCGCCCCTGTCATCTGGTTTTCAGTTCCGCTCATTGGCCTGCTTCCGTCCCTTTTGTAAGGCTTGGGGTGATTAGCTTGTTTGAGGACATAAAAAAAGGCCCCATCAGGAGCCTCGTTCAGCGCATGGGTGGCTAACGCCGGATGGTTACACCATCCTGCCCATGCGCCGTCCCACCACAAGAATAACCGCGAAATTTTTCATGGGGCGATTTGATAAACAGAAATCCGTGACCCGTCAACGCCGATTGCCAGGATTCTCGCGCTCAGGTCTATCCTGAACCAACGTGAAACAAAGGCGCGCACTGCGGCGCCGGCGCCGCAACCACTTGTTAAAGCGGTTCGACTATCCTGGGACGCTATTCGCCCGAGGTGTGTGTTGCTCAACAGTGAAACTCCAAGCCCGATCCGCGACGGGGAGCAGGATCGCCGCGACGGCATGAAGCCGGGGAACCGTTTCCTCGGACGGGTCGTCGCATGCAACGGCTCGCGCGCAACAATCGCAGCGGTCGCCGAGAAGGGCGAAACCTCGCTCGCGGAACTGTGGTCGGTCGGCCGGCTGATTTCGATCTCGGTCGGCACGAACCGCGTCGTCGCCCTCGTCTGCTCCATGCAGACTGCCGCCGAAGAATGGAGCGAGGAGACCAACAACACCTTCCGCATCGAAGTCGAACTGATGGGCGAAGTCTATATGGGCCCCGACGGACGCGAGGAGTTCTCGGCCGGCATCAGCCGCTATCCCCATCTCGGCGCGATCGCGCATCGGATCCGTGCCACCGACCTCGCACGCATCTATGATTCCAGGCAGCTGGACAGTTGCGTCATCGGCAGGCTGACGCAGGACGAAAGCCTTGATGCAACGATCCATGTCCCTTCGATGCTCGCCAAGCATTTCGCCATCGTCGGGACGACCGGCGTCGGCAAGTCGACGGCAGTCACCCTGCTGCTCAACAAGGCCATCGCCGCCGATCCGAAGCTGCGCGTCCTGATCCTCGATCCACACAATGAATTCGCCGCCGCCTTTCCCGAAAGTGCCGTGGTCATCGAAACCGATACGCTCGACCTGCCCTTCTGGTTCTTCCGCCTCGAGGAGTTCGCCGAAGTTATCTTTCGCGGACGACCGCCGGTGCCGGAAGAGCTCGACATCCTGCGCGACGTGATCCCGGACGCGAAGAAGGCCTTCAAGGGCGGCGAATCCGGCCTGATGCGCCGCCAGACCGAGAAAAGCTCGATCACCGCGGACACGCCGGTCCCCTACCGCATCGCCGATCTGCTGGCGATGATCGACGAGCGCATCGGCCGGCTCGAGGGCCGCAACGACAAGCCGCATCTGCGCTCGCTGAAGGTCAAGATCGTCTCGGCGATCAACGATCCGCGCTATCACTTCATGTTCTCGTCGAACACGATCACCGACACGATCCAGGATACGATCGCCAAGATCTTCCGCATACCGGGCGAAGGCAAGCCGATCGCCACCTTCGAACTGGCCGGCATCCCGTCCGAGGTCGTCAATTCGGTCGCCTCGGTGCTCTGCCGCATGGCGTTCGAAATCGGCCTCTGGAGCAATGGCGGCATCCATATGCTGGTCGTCTGCGAAGAGGCTCACCGTTATGTGCCTGCCGACCCGACGCTCGGTTTCCTGCCGACGCGCCAGGCGATCGCGCGTATCGCCAAGGAAGGCCGCAAATATGGCGTGTCGCTCGGCATCATCACGCAACGCCCCGGCGAGCTCGATCCGACGATCCTGTCGCAGTGCTCGACCGTCTTTGCCATGCGGCTCGCCAACGACCGCGACCAGGAAATCATCCGCTCGGCGATTTCCAACTCGTCGATTTCGACCACCAGCTTCATCTCCTCGATCGGCAACGGCGAGGCGATCGCCTTCGGCGAAGCCGTCGCGGTGCCGATGCGCATGCGTTTCAGCCGGGTCGAGGAGGAGAGGCTTCCCCGCGCCCACGGTATCATCGACAAGGTCGACGAGGATGCGCCGCCCGTCGTCGACCTTCGTTCGATCGTCAGCCGCATGCGTGCCATGAACGGGCCCGATATTTCGAGCTTCCAGCAAAGCTATCTCGCCGCCCAGAGCGGTCTGGCGATCCCGCGCCAGGATGACGCGGACGGTACTCCCGACCATGCCGAGCCAGTCCACAGCGCCTACGATTTGCCTGGGCCCACGCTTGAATCCTATCGGCCGGAGATGCTGCCGCGTGCGCCGGAGCCCGCCAATCCGCAACTCGAGCGCTTCAATCAGATCCGCGACCAGATCCTCTCAGGGCAGGCGGAAAGAGACGCGGCGCGGATGCTGAACACGCCGGCGCAGCCGGAGCGCGGCGTCTCGGGCTCGGCAACCGAGCCGCAACGCTCGGGATCGTTGCGCGAGAGCCTGCTGAAACGGCCTCTCGGCAGCATCGTCCGCAAATAGCAGGGATCGGATTCCGCCCTCCGACGTTGTTGCCATAGAACGGCGCGGCAACAGGACGGCAGGATGCAATGGACGAGCGAGAAGCCTGGGAACGGGAACGCAGACTGTGGCTTGAAGGAGCCGGCGCGTACCAGCAACTGCTCGATGACGAATCCCTGATGGCCTTTGCGCCGGTCGGCATCCTCGGCGGAGTGGAAATCATCCGGGCTCTCGACGGCGCACCGCGCTGGCTGGACGTGGAGATGACAGAGCAAAGGAGCGCGCGGCCGAATGACAGCGTCCGCGTATTGGCCTACCGGGCCAACGCCCGACGCGACTCCGATGACCCCTATGCGGCCTATTGCACCTCGACCTATGCACGAACCGGCAAGGCGTGGCGGCTCGTTCAGCACCAGCAGACGCCGATCGATCCCTCGGCAAACCAATCGGGCACGGCACCGCGACAGGAGAACTCAATGGATGAAACCCTTCGGAGCTTTTTCACGCGCTATGAAAGCATGGCAAACCGCGTCCTCGCCCGGGAAATGGATGTAGCCGAGACGACCTTTGCCTTCGCATCCGATTTCATCGCCGCCTCACCGGCGGGCGTCATGGCGGGAAAGAACGACCAGAGCCTCAAAGCCGCGATGGAAAAGGGCTACGCCCGCTATAGGGAAATCGGCACAAGGGAACTGAAGATCCGCGACCTCAAGATAACGCCGATCGATGCGCTGCATTCGCTTGTCCGCGTCGACTGGCGCTCAGTCTATGAGGCGGATGGGCGTCCCGATGTGGTCATCGATTTCGAGGTCCACTATCTTGTCCAGCTGCGCAATGGAGAGCCGAAGATCTTCGGCTGGGTGAGCGGCGACGAAGAGGCCGTGCTCCGGGAACACGGGATCGGCTGAGCGAAACGCCCCTATAGAACGTCGTCTGGCTGCGCGATCCGCTGCCAGCTCCCATCGAGCTGGTTGCGAAACCAGGTCATCTGGCGCTTGGCATATTGCCGCGTCGCCGCCGCTCCGGTTGCGATCACCTCCGCCTGGTTTGTCTCGCCCCTCAGCATGGCGGCGATCTGCTGCACGCCGATCGCCTTCATCACCGGCATCTCCGGCGACAGTTGAAGCGCGAGAAGCGCTTGCACTTCCTGCACCGCACCGCTTGCAAGCATCGCCTCGAAGCGCCGATCGATCCGGCTGTGAAGAAGCGACCGTTCCGGCAGCACCACGAATTTCCCGGCTCGGTCCGGATCGACAACCACCGGGCCACGCATCTGCTGATAAAGACCGATAGGCTTGCCGGTCGCCTCGACGACCTCGAGCGCGCGCACGATCCGTTGCCCGTCCTCGGGCCTCAATTGTGCTGCCGCCTGCGGGTCGCTTCGCTCGAGGTCGGCGTGGAGTGCGGCAGCGCCTTCTAGCTTCAGCCGTTCTCGCAACCGCTCCCGGACCGCCGGCGGAATATCGGGCATGTCCGCTAGCCCACCGGTGAGAGCCTTGAAATAAAGGCCGGTGCCGCCGACGAAAACGGGCAACCTGCCCTCGCCGCGCAGCCTCGCGGCCAATGCCTTGGCGTCCCGCAGCCACGCGCCGGTGGAATAGAGACGCCCCGCCGGCACATGGCCGTAGAGAAAATGTGCGATGCCGCCCATATCGGATTCATCTGGACGCGCGGTCAGCACCTTCAGCGTGTCATAGACCTGCATGCTATCGGCATTGACAACCACGCCGCCGTGACGCTGGGCGAGTTTCACCGCAAGCGCGGACTTGCCGCTGGCGGTCGGCCCGGTTATCAGGATCGCGTCCAGATCTCGTTCAAGGTTTTTCATCATGGCTCTCGTTGCCACGCTTATCGCCAATCCGTCAAATCCCGTCCTCACCCCTGCTCTGGCTGAGGCGGCGGCCGCAGCCGTTGAGGCATTCGGGCTTTACTGGCTGGCCGATGGCGTTGCCTGCGACATCGCGCTCAAGGACGGCACGGATCCAATCGAAGCCGAAGCGCGGCTGCGGGCCACGGTGGATGGAGCTGCCATCGATGTCGCCGTGCAGGACGCCGAAAGCCGCCGCAAGAAATTTCTCATCGCCGATATGGACTCGACCATGATCGGCCAGGAATGCATCGACGAACTCGCCGCGGAAGTCGGCCTCAAGGAAAAGGTCGCCGCGATCACGGCCCGCGCCATGAACGGCGAGATCGCCTTCGAACCGGCGCTGATCGAGCGCGTCGCGCTTCTGAAAGGTCTACCCGCCACGGTCGTCGCCGAGGTGATTGCCAAGCGTATCACGCTCACCCCCGGCGGGCGCGAACTGATTGCCACCATGAAGGCGAAGGGTCACTACACGGCACTCGTTTCCGGCGGCTTCACCGTCTTCACCGGCCCGATCGCCGAAAAGCTCGGTTTCGACGAGAACCGTGCCAACGTACTCATCGAAGACGGCGGAATGCTGACCGGCGACGTTGCCCGACCGATCCTGGGCAAGCAGGCCAAGGTCGACGCCCTCATCGACATCACCGAACGGCTCGGCATCTCGACAGCCGACGCCATCGCCGTCGGCGACGGCGCCAACGATCTCGGCATGCTGCAGCTCGCCGGCAGCGGCGTGGCGCTGCACGCCAAACCGGTCGTCGCCGAACAGGCGAATATCCGCATCGATCATGGCGATCTCACCGCCCTTCTCTATCTCCAGGGCTACCGCAAGACGGATTTCGTGATGTGATCATCTGCGAAACGCCGCGCCTTATCATCCGCAACTGGCGCGAGGGCGATCGCGATCTCTTCGCCGAGATCAACAGCGATCCGAAGGTGATGGAATTTTTTCCGTTTCGACGTGACCGGGCGGCGGCCGATGCGCTGTTCGACCGCAATGCCGGCACCATCGCCGAGACGGGCTTCGGCTTCTTCGCGCTTGCGCTGCGCGACATTGACGTGCCGATCGGCTTCTGCGGGCTGGCCCGCACCCATCTTGAGCCGCATCTGCCCGACGGCGCAGTCGAAATCGGCTGGCGCCTTGCCGTTTCCCATTGGGGCAAGGGCTATGTCACCGAGGCGGCGCTGGCGCTTCTCGACCATGGTTTCGGTGAAAGGAACCTAAGCGAAATCGTCTCCTTCGCGGTGGCGACGAATGCCCGGTCCATCGCCGTGATGAGGCGCATCGGCATGCGGCCGGACCCTTCTCGCGACTTCGATCATCCGGGCGTGCCCAAGACGCATCAGCATCTACGGCGCCACCTGCTTTACGCGATCACAGCGGACGATTGGAGGCTGGGTGCAAAGACGTCGACCTGATTTCCAGCGCCCTCTCCGGCGGGCTCGATGCCTACGCCTCGCTACTCCATCCGCACGGTCACGAAGCGCAGCTCCCCGGTCTTGCTGGCGATCATCAGCAATGCATTGCGGCGGCCGTCGGCCTTCAGCTCGCCGACGCGTGAGGTGACGTCTTCCGGGGAGTCCATTGCCTCCTGGCCGACCTCGACAATGACGTCTCCCGCCTCGACGCGACGCTCGGCGGCAGGCGAGTTCGGCTGAACCTCGGTCACGACAACACCGTTAACGTTCTCGGCGATTCCAAAGCTCTTGCGGCGATCGGCGTCGAGCACCGCAAGCTTCATGCCGAGGACGACGTCCGTCGCCGGCAGGGTGGCGGCCGGCGGCTCGCTCGGCTTGGCGCTCTCGTTTTTCAGTTCCCCGCCACTTCCGGCGGCCGCCAGGTGTTCGCCATCCTCAAGCCGGCCGAGCGTCACGCGCACCGTCTGCTCCTTGCCGTCGCGGATGACCACGACCTCGACCGCTTTGCCGACCGGGCTTTCTCCGACCGCGCGCATCAGATCGCGCATTTCGCCGATCACGGTTCCGTCGAACCGGATAATGATGTCGCCCGCCTTGATCTCGCCATGCGAAATTGGACCGCCCTCGATGATGCCGGAAACCAGCGCCCCGTGCGGCATGTCCATCTTCAGGCTCTCGGCGATATCGTCGGTGACCGGCTGAATACGCACGCCAAGCCAGCCGCGCCGCGTCTCGCCGAATTCCTTGAGCTGGTTGACGACGTTCATCGCAAGCTCCGTCGGCACTGCAAAGCCGATGCCGACCGACATGCCGGTCTGAGAAAGGATCGCAGTGTTGATGCCGATCACCTCACCCTGCATGTTGAACAGGGGGCCGCCGGAATTGCCGCGGTTAATCGCGGCATCCGTCTGGATGAAGCTGTCATAGGGACCGGCATTGATGTTGCGGCCGCGCGCCGAAACCACACCGACAGAGACCGACACGCCGAGCCCGAAGGGATTGCCGACGACCATTACCCAATCGCCGATCCTGATCTTCCGTGAGTCGCCGAAGGACACCGCCTTGAGTGGCTTCTTCGGCTCGACTTTCAACACCGCCAGGTCGGTCTTGGCATCGGTGCCGACCAGCTTCGCCTTCAACCTGGTGCCGTCCGAGAGGTTGATCTCGATATCGTCGGCGTCCTGGATCACGTGGTTGTTGGTGACGATATAGCCGGACGCATCGATGATGAAGCCGGAACCAAGTGAGTTGACCGTGCGCGGGCGTCCGCCCTCGCCGCGTTGCCCCTTGAAGAATTCGTCGAAGAACTCCTGATGCGGCGAGCCCTCGGGCACCTGCGGCATCGGTGCGTTGTCATCTTCACCCTTGACGTTCTGCGAGATGGAGATGTTCACCACAGCGTCGAGCAGGTTTGCAGCGAGATCGGCGACGGAGGGGGGCCCGGCGGCGGGGCTGGGCAGCGCCGTTTCGGCAAGCGCCGAGTTGGAAAAGAGCAATGCCGTCGCAGCCGCCAGCAACAGGCTGCGGAGGATTTCAGGTCGTTTCGACAAGTCGCTGTGCTCCTATGATTCCCTTGCATCACGCCGATCACCGGCTCTGGCGGTCCGCGATCACTGCGTGAGCCATTCATCCGTTTTGGCGAATTATACCACTGCCGCAAGGCGTTGCGGCGGCTGCTTGGCGCAGCAAACGATCTTCTTCTGAAGATACGGCGGATTTCCGGAGCGTCCAGACACGATTTCCTGATTTCGCTGGGATCACGTCGTGATTTCGTGACCGTGCTCCTTCAGCGCCTGCACCGCCTTGTCGAGATCGGAGCCGGCAACGAAGATATAATCGGTACTAAAGGTCGAATTGGCGAAGACGCCAACACCGGCTGCCGAAAGCGGACGAAGCACCGAAGACAGGACACCCGGCACGGAGAAGCTGAAATGCTGTTCTATGCGGAAGCAGCGCCAGCCGAGCGAGCTCTGGACACTGGAAGGAATGCGGGCGGCGCGGCAGACGAGCGTCATTTCCTCGCGCGAACTCGAAACCGTCCAGAACCCCGGCCCGGGCAGCCACTCCGGAACAGCGGACCCGATCGTCAGGCGGGTAATCGCATATTCGGCATCGACCAACCGGATCAGGAGTTTATGTGGCATTTCGCATTATCCTCGAAGCAACCAAACAAGTCCGACGCCAACGGCCACCGATGTGAGTCCGGCAAGGCGCAGCTGATGTTCCGGGACATACGGCAAACGCTTCGCCAATTCCACAAGAACCAAAGGGGCCAGTGCGTACACCAGCCCCTCGATGATCAGGAAAAATGCGAACCCGGTCAAAAGATCGGACATCGTCCGCTCAATCTCCGGTCGCAGGCGCCACCGGCGCGGCCGGCGATAGCGGCGGCGCTGCCCCGTCCGCGCTGTTGAAATACCGGAAGAATTCCGAGTGTGGCGACAGCACGACGGTTGTATCCGGATTTCCGATCGATTGCGTGTAAGCTGCCATCGAGCGGTAGAATTCGAAGAAGCCCGGATCGCGCGTGAAGGCGTCCGCAAAGATGCCGGTCCGCTCGGCCTCGCCCTCGCCTCGAAGGATTTCCGAATCACGCTGTGCTTCCGCGACGATCTCCACCACCTGGCGATCGGCAATCGCGCGACGACGCTGGCCTTCTTCGTTGCCGCGCGCGCGGATCAGTTCGGCTTCCGCCAGACGCTCCGCCTTCATGCGGTCATAGGTCTGCTGCGAGACCTCCTGGGTCAAATCCGTCCGGCGGATGCGCACGTCCTCGATGTTGAGGCCCAGCGATTCTGCGTCGCCCCTGAGATCGGTCCGAACCTCGCGCATCATCGATGCGCGCTCGTCCGAAAGCGCCGCCTCGAACCCCCTCAGGCCGTAGACACGGCGCAGCGACGCATCGAGACGGGTGCGAAGCCGCGCTTCGGCAGATTCGCGGTCGCCGGAAACAGTTTCGCGGAAGCGGCGTGGGTCGGCGATCCTGTAGACCACGAAGGCATCCACCTCGTAGAACTTGCCGCCGGATACCTGCACGCGGATATTGTCGAGATCGAAGCGGAGTGCCTGGTCCTCGACATATTGGACGCGGTCCGCATCCATGAAGGCGAAGGGCAGCTTGAAATAGAGGCCCGGTTCGGTCTTCACGTCCCGGATTTCGCCGAAGCGAACGACGATCGCCTGCTGGCGCTCATTGACCACGAACACCGACGAGTAGACGACGACCAAGACCGCTGCGAGAACGATGAGAATGATTGAGCTGCGATTGTTTATCATTGGGTACCTCCCGACTGCGCGGGTCTGCCGATTTCGTTGAGCGGCAGATAGGGCAGCACGCCCTGGCCGTTCTTCTCATCGAGAATGACCTTCTTCGACTTGCCGAGAACATCCTGCATGGTTTCGAGATAGAGCCGCCGGCGCGTGACCTCAGGCGCCTTGGTATAGGCGTCATAGACCGAAATGAACCGCTGCGCCTCACCCTGGGCTTCCTTGACGACACGGTCCTTGTAGGCGGCCGCCTCTTCGCGGATCTGCGCTCCCTGGCCGCGGGCCTTGCCGAGCACCTGGTTGGCGTACTGGTTGGCTTCCTCGACGAAACGGTCCTCGTCCTGCTCGGCGCGCTGCACTTCATCGAACGCGTCGGCCACCTCGCGCGGCGGCGCGGCGTCCTCGATCGCGACCGTGTTCACCGAGATGCCGGCACCGTAGGTGTCCATGGTTGCCTGGATCGTGTTCTTGACGTCTGCGGCGATCGCCTGGCGATTGTCGCGGAAGATGTCCTGCGCGGGGCGCCGTCCGACGACCTCGCGCATGGCGCTTTCGGCCACCTGCTGCAGCGTGTCGGCCGGATTCTCGACGTTGAAGAGATACGACTTCGGATCCGTGACCGCGAACAGCACGGAGAATTGCACGTTGACGATATTCTGGTCACCGGTCAGCATCAGGCCCGCGCTCGACTGCGCGCCGACGCGGCTGCCGATATTGAGTTGCTGCTCCGTCACCTTGACGATCTCGACAGTCTCCAGCGGCCAGAAATGATAGTGCAGGCCGGGCATGGAGATTTCTTCCTTCGGCTTGCCGAAGCGCATCTCGACGCCGCGTTCGTCCGGCTGAACGGTGTAGATCGAATTGAGCAGGAGGAAACCGAGGATCAACAGGCCGACAATGACGAAGACGCCGCCGTTGAAGCCGCCCGGAACCACGTTCTTCAACTGATCCTGGCCGCGACGGATGATCTCTTCCAGATCCGGCGGCCCACCTCGGCCGCCGCGTGGCTTATTTCCCTGACCCCATGGCCCTTGATTGCCGCCGCCACCCCATGGGCCGCCGCCGCCATTCTGATTGCTCCAGGGCATCAAAACCTCTCTTCAAAGAATATTCTCTCGCTGAACGTCCCGCAGATATGCGGCCGGTCACGACGTGGTCCCGTTATAGGTATCATGTGCATTGCTTTCAACGCGATACGGGCGACTTCACCGTAAAGTGCTAAAAATAGTTGACGGCTTCCCGGCGCGATGGGAAAGGAACGAAGCGGTCATGTGCCTCGGCCCCGCCTTCGGCTATTTTGCCAGTGTTTCGTGGCGCCGCCACGTGACAAAATGCATCGCATGACTGTCCTTCTCTCCACGCGGCAGATCCTCCTCGAAGACTTTCTCGAAAGACACCGGATCAATCGGTGGAAAGCGGGTGTCGCCCTCCACCGCCGCCTGCACCTCGGTCACATGCAGCACGTCGGCGAGATCGATCGACTGCCGGTAAATCTCCCCCCCGCCAATGATGCAGATTTCGTCGGCGCCGAGCGCCGCGGCATGCGCCCGCGCCTTTTCGAGCGCTTCCTGGAGTGACGAGGCAACCTCGGCTCCGGCAGCCGTAAAATTCGGGTCGCGGCTGACGACGATGTTCGGCCGGCCGGGCAGCGGACGACCGAGCGACGCCCAGGTCTTTCTTCCCATGACAACCGGCTTGCCGATCGTCAGCGCCTTGAAACGCTTGAGATCCGTCGAGAGCCGCCACGGCAGGTCGCCCTCGCGCCCGATCACACCATTGGTCGCGACCGCCACGACGATGACGATCTTTGGATCCGGTCTTGCATCAGTCATGGAAACCACTCGGTTTGCTGTCGATTTCGCGGGCCCGCTGCAGCGCCGGACGGTCGGTCACGACGCGGATGTAACGATCGATGACGTCGCTTTCCGGCAGGATCTTGCGCATCCATTGCAGGGCGCTGGCGAGCAGCAGGTCGGCTGCACTCATCTTCTCGCCAATGAGATAGGGATGCCGCGTCAATACGTCGATCACATGCGCGCACATCTCGGTATAAAGGCGCGCAAGCGCCGGGTTGTTGACCGTAACACCGGACATATGGGCGAGCGCTGTCGGCTCGATCACCCCGGCATAATAGGCCAGCCAGGAGAGGTATGCGCCACGATCGGGATGGCCGGGCGGCCGACCGAGGCTGCAATCGGGGTAGAGATCGGTCAGATATTGCACGACCGCGGCCGACTCCCAGACCAGCGTGCCGTCGTGCAGGAGTGCCGGCACCTGTTTGTGGGGATGCGGATTGTTCTCGTCCGGACCACCGGATCCGTCCCAACGACAAATATTGACGTAGCGGATCTCGTATTCCGCCCCGAGTTCCTCGAGCAGCCATATGATCCGCGACGAGCGCGACAAGGGCGCATGGATCAGCGTCAGCATCAAAACCTCCCGTCCCGCCGGTCGTTGCCGGTCTTTTCGAAGCATGGTCGGGTCGATCGGCCGGCCATGCTTATTCGAATGACATAGGGCCGCCGCCGGAAAATCCACACCGGCTCTCCGGCTTGGCGGATCAGACCGCGACAGGCGCTTTTATATGTGAATCGGCTTCGTAGCCGACGAGCGTAAAGTCTTCGAACTTGAAGGAAAATATGTCATTGACCGCCGGATTGATCTTCATCCTCGGCAACGCCTTGGGCGTCCTCGTCAGCTGCAGCCGCGCCTGATCGAAGTGGTTGTGGTAGATATGCGCGTCGCCGAGCGTGTGTACGAAGTCTCCGGGCTTCAGCCCCGTCACCTGCGCCACCATCATCGTCAGCAAGGCATAGGATGCGATGTTGAATGGGACGCCCAGGAAGATGTCGCCGGATCGCTGATAGAGCTGGCAGGAAAGCTTGCCGTCCGCCACGTAGAACTGGAACAGGCAATGGCAGGGCGGCAGCGCCATTTCGTCGACGAGCGCCGGGTTCCATGCCGAGACGATGTGCCGGCGCGAATTCGGATTGGTCTTCAGCGCCTCGACCAGCCCGGCGATCTGGTCGATGTGACCACCGGCGGGCGCCGGCCAGGATCGCCACTGGTAACCATAGACGGGCCCGAGCTCGCCCTTTTCATCCGCCCATTCGTCCCAGATGCTGACGCCGTTTTCCTTGAGGTAGGTGATGTTCGTCTCGCCTCTCAGAAACCACAGGAGTTCGTGGATGATCGACCGCAGGTGCAGCTTCTTGGTCGTCAGCACCGGAAAGCCTTCAGACAGATCGAAGCGCATCTGGTAACCGAACACCGAGCGCGTGCCGGTGCCCGTACGGTCGCCGCGGTCGCTGCCGTTGCTCATTACATGGTCGAGAAGCTCGAGATATTGCCGCATGGTCTTTCGCCGCCGATTCGTCCTTCGCTGAAAATAGGACGAAGCGGGCGCCGAACCAATGCCGCGGCGACGGTTTTCCAGCGATTTGGCGGAACGCCGACATCGATGCTTATCCGCCTCATTTCCCCTTCCAACCCCTTTTCTTCAGCGCCGGAAAGACCTATATGACAAATGCCGTCTTCGGGCGGCTATGGCAATAAACGGGCGATGCAATAAACCCATTGGACCCGGGGGCGGTACCCGGCGCCTCCACCAAAAACCGGTCGAACGACCGGCTTTTGATGGGGGCGAAATAGGATCGACAAGGGCGTAAAGATCGACTTTTTGCTCGGCATTGTACCACCGTTATCGGGCTAAACTTATAGTTGCAAACGACAACTATGCTGAAGCACGTCTCGCTGCCTAACGGCGGTGCGACACTTCAAATCAAGTCCTTCCGGGTAGCACCGTAAGGCGGGGTCCGAAGGCACCTGGCAACAGAAGCCTTCACCTTCTCCCCTGTGCTGAAATGGTCTATAGATGCCTCGATAATTGACTCGTCCCGATTGGACGGGCAAGGAAGACGAGACACGGCGAGGGCAATCGCCCGACTGCCGACAGCCCGAATAGGGCATTGAATTGCTGTATGAAACGCGATTTCGATCCGAGCCATCATGCGGTAGAGTGAGTTTGAAGAAAGACGGGGATCACATGGGCCAGGACCACATCCGCTACGACATTCTGGCGCAGGACGCGCTTCGCGGCGTCATCCGCAAGGTGCTCACCGAAGTTGCCGCCACCGGCCATTTACCCGGTGACCACCATTTCTTCATCACTTTCCTGACCGGGGCCCCTGGCGTACGTGTCTCGCAGCATCTCAAGGCGAAGTATCCGGAACAGATGACGATCGTCGTCCAGCATCAGTTCTGGGACCTGAAGGTTTCCGAGACTGGTTTCGAAATCGGCCTCTCCTTCTCCGATACGCCGGAGAAGCTGGTGATCCCCTTCAATGCGGTCCGTGGCTTCTACGATCCGTCCGTTAATTTCGAGCTCGAATTCGATGTCGCCGCCGGCGAGGACGAAGATTCGGAATCGGCGGAGATAACCGCCTATCCGATCAGCGAAGCCGATGAGGCATCATCGCAGAAGAGCCCGGAAAAGCCGGGCGACAGCCCAAAGGGCGGCGGCTCGGTTGTCTCGCTCGATTCCTTCCGCAAGAAGAACTGACCGTGGAGGCGTGGCGGTGACCGGCGACGTCGTCAACCTGCGACAGTTCCGCAAGCGCCAGGCCCGTGCCGAGCGGGAGAAGGAGGCCGAACAGAACCGGATTTCCTTCGGCCGGACCAAGATGGAAAAGTCCCTCACAACGGCCCTGAACGAAAAGGCGTCCAAGGCGCATGACCAGGGCCGATTGGAGGAGGCTGTGCCTCGAACACCGGCCCGTGACGGGGAAGACGCCTGAACCGATCCGGGAAAAAACGATTCCCCCACAAGGACTTGGTAAAGGCTCCGGAATCGGATTGCCAACGCGTTGGATCGACTTGTGAGGCCAGGGATGATCGCCAAGCATTCGGCGACGCTGCACGGACACCGCACCAGCTTCACGCTTGAAGACCCCTTTTGGCAGGAACTGAAGTCGATCGCCGAGAGCCGCGACATGCCGCTCGCACGCTTGATCGCGGAGATCGACGACGGCCGCGGTCCCGAGGGAAATCTGTCCTCCGCATTGCGGCTTTACGTGCTTGCTTGGGTCAAGGCCCAGGCAAGTAGCGCCGGCTGAGCCAGCCCCGCGGCGGGCCATCTGCAAACGCGGTGACTTTTCGGCCTACCGCACCGTAATGTCGGGCAACATGTCGAAATTCAGCCCCTGCCCCGCCGGCGGCCCCGCATTCTGCCCGGCGGGCGGCGGCGCGTTGCGCTGGACGTCCTCGGCGGGCGCTCCTTGAGGCTGCGTTGCGCTGCCCGGCGACAGTTGCAGCAGACGCTGGCGTTCCTCTTCGGCCGCACGGCGCTCAGCGGCGGCCCGCGCCGCCTCGGCCTTCATCTGCGCTGCCTGCACCGCCGCCGCCTGACGTCGGCGTTCTTCGACGATCGCGCGCCGCCGCTGGAGTTCACGCTCTGCCGCACGCGCCTTGTAGAGCGCGGCCTCACGGCGCAGGCGCTGCTTTTCAAGAACGTTTGCCTGCAGCGTCTCCACCCGCCGGCGCTCTCGTTCGTAAGCGCGAAGCGACAGGAAATTGGCTAGGTCAGTGACATCCACGCTGACACCCGGCGCCTCGATAAGCCCCGCATAGCCGAAGCGCACCCGCGGTTCAGCCCCGGCAAGCGCCTCTTCGCCCGGCCGGAAGGTGAGATCGATGGCGCCGTTCAGGCGTTCGGCTGGAAGGTCGAAGGCGACCTCGCCGGAGAAAGCGGCGTTGCCGTCCGCCGCCGTTACGTTCTGCGCCCTGACGGTACCGCCGGCAATGCTGAAGGGCACCTTGACCGCGCCGACGACCGATTGTCCGCTGAACAGAACCCCTTCGGCGACTTTACGGACGGCGTCCGGCGAAATCTCGGTCTTCATCGCATCGGCCGCCGCCATCAGTTGCGGCAGCGCCGCCGTATTGATGCCATTGAGCGTCACACCATTGAACGTCGCCGTTCCCGAGCCGCTTATCGAGCTTGCCATTGCCTTCGGCGTAGCACCGGACGCTTCCATCGCGATGGAAAGGTCGAAACGACCGGTCGCCACGGGCCCGTTCTGCCGAGCCCATCCGGCCGCGGCCAGATCGCCGCCCTTCAGGTCGAACCGCGAGCGGAGGAAACCCGAACCGTTCGCGTTGCCGATTTGCAGCCGTCCCTCGAGCTTGCCTCCCAACCAGTCTCCGGCCGCTTCGGTCAAGGCGAGCTCGTCGCCCTTCCATTCGAGCTTGCCGCTGAAACCGGCCGCCTCGCCATAGAGGCCCGGCCAGAAGTGCTTCGCCGCGATGTCGAGAGCGACATCCAGGCCCGTCCAGGCCGGCTGTACCACCGGCGCCGTCGACAACCCGCCGACCGATGCATCCTTTACCTGCCCGAGGATCCCTTCGCCGAGCCAGGCGAGATCGATCGTATCGAGCGTCAGCTCGCCTCGCGCCGTGCCCGTGGCCTTGCGGTCGATCGTCAGTGCCCCGGCAAAACCGTTGTGATCGGCCTTGCCCTCTATGGCCGAGAACGCGATCTTCTCCGGGTCGGAAGCGAAGTCGGCCGACAGCTTTACCGGCAACCCGCTGCCCGTCTGCGGCAATGCGATGCCCTGCAGCAAGAGATAGGGCTCGAGATCTTCCGTCTGCAGCGTCAGCTTGCCCTGCCCCTCGAGATAGTGATCGCGCGAAAGGTCGACGTTACCCTTGGCGGCAAGCTGCGTCTTCTCGGTCGTGAAGGTCAGCGACCCGTTCGCCTGCGAACCTTCCGTGCTCTGCAGCTTGACGGCGAGAATCCCGTTGGCGTCCGCATCGAACGGCAGCGGGTCGAGCCCGGCCTGCCCGAGAAGAACGGGGGTCTGCGGATTCTCGAGCGTAGCCTCGAGCAGCATGCCCTTGCCGGCAAGCGCCTGGGCAACGTCAGGTGCCTGGTAGCTGGCGGCTATCTTGCCGCCGTTGGCGGTGCCGATCACGCCGAAGGTGAAGGGGGCGTTGCCCTCGTTGCCGCCCGCCGTCAACGTCATATCGAGGGCCGCGTCGGAATAGTAAGGCCCAGCCTTGATCAGCCTCGCCAGGGCCGGGTGGGCGATCGTGTGCCGCCCGACCAATTCGAGGAACGGCGTCAACGCTTCGGCGGCAAGTTTCATCTTCGCCGAAATCACCGGCTTTTCGAAACCGCCGCTCATGCGACCGGAAAAGGCGAGCTGGGCGCCGGAGAGATCGCCGATTGCCACCCGCTCGGCCTGCAACTGGCCGTTCTTCAGCGTCAGGACCGCCTGCACGTCGTGTGCCTCCTCCCCGAAGGCGGAAAATGACTCGGCGGACAATTCGGCAGCGATCGCGTGGTTGAGCAAGGTTGCGGTCGATGCGTCGCCGGCAACGAGACCGGCCAGCGCCTGCAAGGCCTCCAGGTCGATGCGGTTGCCCTTGAGCTGCAGCGACAGCGACGGCTGCTGCTCGGCAAAGGACTGGCGCTCCAGCCTGCCCTTGAGCGTCGCCGGACCTGCCGCCACCTCCAACTTTTCGAATTGTTGCAAGGTGTCGGTGAGGTTCACGGTCGCGGCAAAGCCTGCGGTCTTCAACTTACGGATGACGGGATCGACCGAACCCGCCAGCCAGTTGGCAAGACCCGAGGGCTGGTTCGAGGCAACGACGATGTCGCCGCGAAATGCGCGCTGGCCTTTGAGATTCAGCCGCCCCTTGGCTTCGAGCTGGGTGCGGCCGGGCAGCAGCGCAACCGCGTTCTCGACGATCCAGCCGGCGCCGTCGGGTCTGACATCGAGACGTACGTCGCGCACTGTCGTATCGCCGATCACGATCGCCGGAAGCTTCAGGCTCGCACGGCCGGGCACCTGCGGGATGGGAATGTCCGCCGCAATAGCCATCATCGTTTCCACCCGCTGGCGCAGTGATACTGCCGGGTCGCGACCGGTCTTGCCGCCTCGGCCGGAATTGCCGATGCGGCTGACATCGATCTGCTGCCCGTCGGCGATCAGCAGGAACTTCTGGTCCTTGCCGGTGTCGAGTGTCGCCTCGCCGGTGACGATATAGGGATCGTCCGACGGGCCGGCCTCGAAATGATACTCGGGGACACGGATGCTTTCATTCGTGAGCTGGAACGCGCCATTGATGCGCAGCGCGCCGCCGGCCTTGGCCTCGTCGGCCGGCCGATTTTCCGTCAGCGTGAACCGGCCCGCATAAAGCGGCCTGAAATCGACGACCTTGAGCTCGCCATCGAGTTCGACGCCGAAGGGTCGCTTGTCCGGCGTCAGTCGCGCCCGCAGGCTGAGCGCGCCTTGCTCATTTGCCGCGTTGCTCGTGAAGGAGAAGCTGCCCGCCTCGCCATCGAGCGCGGCGCGGCCCTCAACCTTCCAGGGACCCGCCAGCGAACGCGCCGACAGGTCGGCGGAAAGGTCGCTGATGCGGCGCGTCCGCCCGGTCTGCTCGTCGACGAATTCGATCTCGCCGTCGGCGATCTCGACATTTTCGAGCACCACGGTGTTGGCCGGGATCGCCGCGCGCGGACCGCGCGCCCAATCGAGCGTACCATCCGGCTGTAGCCGGAGTCGCGCCTTGGGCCGCTCGAGGCGCATGTCGAAGATCAGCGCCTCGCCGCTGAGAAACGGTGCAAGCTCGGCACTCATCGAGAACTGGGCGACCTGGATCAGCGGCTCTCCGCCGTCTTCGGCGCCCACCCGCACGTCGTTGAGCGTCACCGTCGGGAAGGGAATGAGCCGCGCATCGACGCTGCCGTGCACGACCACGGGCTTGCCCATGATGCGGCTCGCCTCGCGCTCGAAATCGGTGCGGAAGTCGGTCCAGTCGATGAACAAAGGTGCGATCAGCGCCACGAAGAGAGCGACAACCAACAGGCCGCCAATGGTTACGAAAATTCGCGCCAGCACCGTGTCACATTCCCATCTGTTCCGTACGCGCCCCTCTTGCGGGCTCCAGTCTGTCCGCCGGCATCACGTAAAGATCTTGCCCGGATTGAAGATATTCTCCGGATCGAGCGAGCGTTTGATCCGCCGCATCAGGTCGAGCGCCTCGCCGAACTCTGTTTCCAGGAACGGCATCTTGCCCTGCCCGATCCCGTGCTCCCCCGTACAAGTACCATCCATCGACAGTGCGCGGCTATTCAGCCGTTCGACGAAGGCCTCGACGCGTGCAACATCGGCAGGATCCTGGTCGTCGAAAAGCACGCCGACGTGAAAATTGCCGTCGCCCGCATGGCCGACGATCGGGGCAATCAGCCCGTGCTCGGCGATGTCGTCATGCGTCGCCGCCACGCAATCGGCAAGACGCGAGATCGGCACGCAGACGTCGGTCGCCAGGATTGCGGCGCCGGGTTTGAGGCTCTTTTGCGCCCAATAGGCGTTGTGCCGCGCCTTCCAGAGCCGCGCCCGCTCTTCCGGGTTGGTCGTCCAGACGAAACCAGTAGACCCGAATTCCGACGCTATTTCGGCGAACTGCCGCGATTGCAGTTCGACGCTTGCGGCGCTGCCATGAAACTCGACGAAGAGCGTCGGCGTTTCCGCATAACTCAATCCGGAATAGGCATTGCAGGCTTTCATCTGGACTGCGTCGAGAAGTTCGATGCGCGCGACCGGAATGCCCGACTGAATTGTCAGGATAACTGCGTTGCAGGCATCCGCGATCGTCGGGAACGGGCAGACGCCGCCGGAAATCACCTCGGGTATGCCATGCAGTCGCAGCGTGACCGAGGTGATGATCCCAAGCGTCCCTTCCGCCCCGACGAAGAGCCGAGTGAGATCGTAGCCGGCCGAGGATTTGCGGGCCCGGTGAGCGGTCCTGACCTCTCGTCCCCCGGCAACCACCGCCGTCACCGCAAGCACGTTCTCCTTCATCGTGCCGTAACGCACGGCGTTGGTCCCGGATGCGCGCGTCGAGGCCATGCCGCCGATCGAGGCGTTTGCGCCCGGATCGATCGGGAAGAAGAGGCCGGTGTCGCGCAGATAGGTATTCAATTCCTCACGGGTCACACCCGGTTCGACGGTGCAGTCGAGATCCTCGGCATTGACCGAAAGGACGCGGTTCATCCGCGTCATATCGACCGATATGCCGCCGTGAGGCGCGTTGACGTGGCCTTCGAGCGATGACCCCGTGCCGAAGGCGATGAGCGGCACGCGATGCGCCGATGCGAGTTCGACGATCTCGCGGACTTCACCGGCACTTTCGGGAAAAATGACCGCGTCCGGAAGCTGCGCGGGGATGTAGGTCGTCGTGTTGGCGTGCTGGGCCCGGATCGCCTCCCCGGTCTGGAACCGATCGCCGAACCGTTCGCCGAGGAGCGTCTTGGCGGTCGCAATTCCGCTTTCGTTTCTCGGCCCCGCCTTGATCGCTTTCAACGCCACGACATGTCCCTTCCCATGCGACGTACGCCCTGACAAACGCTATGTCGCAACGTTTTGAACGCACATACAATCTATCCTCAATTCGATGCCGAATTAAGGAATTATGCGGTCGCGAATGCGGAGATCTCCGGCCGCATTCGCCCGCCTAGCGAGACGCGATCGAGACGATCACGGGCCACCGGTGCCTGTCTGGATCCGGCCGTTCCCCGGAGGACGCCCGAGCGACCTCCCGGCGGCCAGCGCCCACCGTCGATGGCGAAGCGCTTTCATTTCAAGGCGCTACTGTGCAAATCGGAATCGGTTTGTCCAGACGTTACGTCATTGCATGAGGTTCACGCACGCGAAATCACCGGCGCTGATACCGGCCTGTCACAAACCTCGCGCAGGGCGGACAATGGAGGACGGCCGATCAGCCTATAATGCAGCTTTTGTTTGCGAGCCCTTCGGGTATCATGTCTGAAAACGGGAGAGCGTCTGATGTTCGGCCTGCTCGCTTTACTCACGGCATCCGTCTTCTTCGGCGCCGCCATCTATATCAACATTGCAGAACAACCGGCCCGGCTTCGCCTCGATCATCGCGCCGCCCTCGCGGAATGGGGCCCGGCCTATCGTCGCGGCTTCGAGATGCAGGCGTCCCTCGCGATCATATCCGGCCTCCTCGGCGCTGCCGCCTGGTGGCAGAGCGGCAACGCCCTCTGGGGCCTCGGCGCGGCCGTCATCATCCTGAACTGGCCCTATACCCTGATGCTGATCATGCCGATCACCAACCGCCTGGAGAAGACCCCGCCGGACCAGGCGAGCGAAGAGACCCGCGAGCTCATCATGCGCTGGGGCAAGCTCCATGCAGGGCGAAGCGCCCTCGGCGCGGTCGCAGCGGTGATCTTTCTCATCGCCGCTGCCGACGGAATGTCGAGCTGATACTTCCGCGTCGGGCGCGCGTCGGCTGCGCCACCGCCCTCACCCTGCCTTTGGCGAACCTTCGACCACCACGGCCGCATCCATTTCCTCGTGCAGCTTGCGCTCCTCGTCCGCATGCGGCTTGGTGAAGCGGGCGATGACGAGATAGGCGACAGGGGTCAGGTAAAGCGTCACGACCACCGCAAGCCCGAGGCCGCCGACGAGCACCCAGCCGAGTGCGATACGCGCCTCCGCCCCTGCCCCGCTCGCCAGCACCAAGGGAAGTGCACCGACGATCGTTGCGATCATCGTCATCATCACCGGCCTGAGCCGGATATTGGCGGCATTCTCGATGGCGCTGCGCACCTCCTGGCCGCGGTCGCGCAGCTGGTTGGCGAATTCGACGATCAGGATGCCGTTCTTCGCCATGATGCCGACCAGCATGACGAGGCCGATCTGGCTGTAGATGTTCAGCGTGTTGCCGGTCATGATCATCGCGAACACGGCGCAGGCGAGGCCGAGCGGCACGGTCGACATGATGATGATGCCGCTGACGAAGCTTTCGAACTGCGCCGCCAGCACCAGGAAGATGATGACGATCGCGAAGCCGAAGGTGATGAAAAGCCCGCTGGCATTCTCATCGAGCGTCGCGGCCTCCGCCAGCGGCATGATACGCGATCCCGGCGGCAGCAGCGGCTCGGCCATGTCTTCCACCATCGTCAGCGCCTCGCCGAGTGCCAGGTCGGATTTCAGGCCGGCCGACAGCGAGACGGCACGCAGCTGCGACTCGCGCGCCAGCTGCGGCGCCACGGCCTTTTCCTCGATCGAGGCGATCGACGACATCGGCACGATCCGGCCATCGCCGGCCTTGACGAAGATGTTCTGAAGGTCGGTCGGGTCGTTCAGCGGCGTGGTCGAGGAGAGCAGCTTGACCGGATAGGCCTCGCCCTCGACGAAGATATCGACGACGCTGCTGCCGTCGAGCATCGCCTGCATCGCCCAGGAAAGGGCACTGATGTCGACGCCGAGATCGGAGGCGCGCTCGCGGTCGATCGTCACCGACAGTTGCGCCTGGTTGGCCTCGTAGTTCAGCCGAACGTTCTCGAAGCGGCCGGTATCTTCCATCGCCCGCACGAGCTTCAACGCCGCATCGCCGAGTTTGGTGTAGTCGTTGCCGACCAGTGCCACCTGAAGACCGCTGCCCGCGCCGCGAATGCCGAGGCTGTTGGCCTGGATGGTGAAGGCGCGCAGCGAAGGGACCTTGGCGGTCACCTTGTTGATGTCGGCGACGATCTGCTGCTGGGTGCGGTCCCGCTGTTCCCAGGAAGCGAGCGTTAGCACCATGAAGCCGCTATTGGCCGAGCCGCCCTGGCCGGAAATCGAGAACACATTGGTTATCTCGCCGGATTTGACCAGCGGCTGCAAGCCATCCTCGATGCGGCGCATCTGTGCCTGCGTATATTCGAGGGAGACGCCCTGCGGCGCGTTGATCCTCAGCATCACCTGCGACCTGTCCTCGTTCGGCGTCAGCTCCGACTTCAGCGTCATGAACCCCGCCGCCCCGGCCACCGTGAAGAAGGCGGCGACAGTGAAGACGACGAGCGGCGCATTGAGGCAGGCGCGGAGCGTCACGCGGTAGAAGCCGGCGGCACGCTGGCCGAAGCGCGCCATCGGGCCCTGATGCGCATGCGCCTCGCTGGTCAGCATGCGCGAGGCGAGCATCGGGCAGAGCGTCAGCGAGACGAAGGAGGACAGCAGGATCGAAAAGGCGAGCACGAAGCCGAACTCGCGGAAAAGCCCGCCTGTCTGCCCGGGCAGGAAGGAGAGCGGCACGAAGACGGCCGCCAGCGTCGCAGTGGTCGCCAGAACGGCGAAGAAGACCTCGAGCGTACCATGCACGGCGGCGGCACGAGGGCCCAAGCCCTCCGCTCGGCGGCGCACGATATTCTCCAGCACGACGATCGCATCGTCGACGACGAGGCCGGTCGCCAGCACGATCGCAAGCAGCGTCAGGATGTTGATCGAAAAGCCGGCGAGATAGATCGCCGCCACCGTGCCGATCAGCGCGATCGGCATGCTGATCGTCGGGATCAGCGTCGCCCGCCAATCGAGCAGGAAGAGATAAATGACGAGCGTGACGATGAAGACGGCGACGACGAGCGCAATCTCCACCTCGTGGATAGCGCCATTGATGAACACCGCATCGTCGCTGGTGATCTTGAGCTCGGTGCCCGGCGGCAGGATGTCCGTGGAGATCGTATCGACCACCTTGCGAACGCCTTCGGAAATATCGACGGTGTTCGACTGGGCCTGGCGGATGATGCCGAGGCCGATGCCCTGGCGGCCATTGGAGCGCAGTGCCGAACTCCCCGTATCCGGACCGAGCGTCACCGTCGCCACGTCGCGTAGCCGGACATTGCTGCCGAGGATCAGGTTCTCGAACTGCTCGGGCGTCTGCAGGTCCGCGGTCGCGCGGACCGAGATGTCCTGGCTGGCGCTCGTCAGCGAGCCGGCGGGCACGTCGTAGGAGGCATTCGCCAGCGCTTCGCGCAGATTGGCGACGGTGACGCCGCGCCCGGCGAGCTTCGCCTGGTTGAGATCGATGCGGAAGATCTTCTCCTGGTCGCCATAGACGGTGACATCGGCGACGCCCTCGACCGCCGCTAGCCGGTCGCTAATCTCGTTCTCGACCAAGAGCGTCATGTCTTCCATCGACATGGTATCGGAGGTGAGTGCCAGGCGCATGATGGGCTGGCTGTCGGAATCGGCCTTGACGATGCGCGGCTCCTCCGCGTCGTCCGGCAGTTGACCGCTGATCCGGCCGAGCGCATCGCGGATATCGTTTGCCGCCTGGCCGATGTCGGTCGTGTCGGAAAATTCGAGCGTGACGCGGCTGCGGCCGAAGGACGATGACGAGGAGATGCCCTTGATGCCCTGGACGCGCGACACCGCGCCTTCGATGATTGACGTCACCTCGCGGTCGATCGTCTCCGGCGAAGCACCCTCGAACTCCGTCGTCACCGATATGACCGGCTGGTCGACCTGCGGCAGTTCGCGGATCTCGATGCCGTTCCAGGCAGCAAGACCCGCGACGACAATCAGCATGTTGACCACCAGCGCGAAGATCGGCCGGCGGATGAAGAGCGCGGTGAAGCCTGTCTTTCCGCCCTGGCCGCCGGGCGAACTGCCGTGGTGACCGCCAATGCCGATGTTCATTGCGCGTCCCCCGCCACCTTTTGCTCGCGTTCGGACCCCGCCTCGCCGGCGACACGCACGGCACCGCCATCGCGCAACCGCTGTACACCCTCGGTAACGATGCGGTCGCCCTCGGCGATCTGCGCCTCGACCAGCACCTTGTCGGGATTGCGCTGGATGATCTTGATCGGCACCCGCTCGCTCTTGTCGCCGCTGACGCGCCAGATATAGGACCCTTCCGAGCTCCACTGGACCGACAGTGGATCGACGGTCGGATAACGATCGCCGTCGAAGGTCATCATGACGGAAAAGGACATGCCGGCGCGCAGCATGTCGTCCGGATTTTCGAGCCGCGCCCGTACCCGGAGCGTCCGGCTTGCCTGATCGAGACGGTTGTCGATCGCATGGATGGCACCGGTGAGCTGGCGGCCGGCCTGCGCCACCGCATTCGCCGTGACCGGCTGCCCGACGGAAATCTTGCTGGCAAAGCGTTCCGGTACCCAGAAATCGACCAGGATCTGCGACCGGTCGTCGACGACGGCAATCGGCGTCGACGTGGTGACATAATCGCCGACATTGATGGTGATGATGCCGACAATGCCCTTCGAGGGCGCCACGATGTCGCGCCGCTTCAGATCGAGCTCAGCCGTTCTCAGCGCCAGTTCGGCCGCCTGCATGGCGATCTCTGCGTCGCGGATCTCGACCGCAGTCACCGCGCGCGCCGTTCCGAGGTTGCGGTAGCGCTCGACCTTTTCCGAGGCGCTGTCGCGCGTCAGCCTCGCCTGTTCGGCAGCAATCATCTGCTCGTCGCTGTCAAGCCGCGCGATCACCTGGCCCTCCTCGATCCGATCACCGGATTTTACCAGGATTTCCGTGAGGTTGCCCGTGGAAGCCGGCGTCACGGTCACCGAACGGATCGCCTCGCCATTGCCGATGGCGTTCAGCCTGTTGTTGACGATGGCGCTTTCAGCCGGCCTGACGACCACCAGCGCCGCGTCCGAGAAGCCGCGCCCACCTTCTCCGCGCCCGCCGTTGCGCCGTCCGCCGCCTGCTCCTCCGCCGCTCTCGGATCCCGACAGCGCATCGATCAGCGGATGCGAAACACCGATTGCCCCCAGCGTTTCTCCCGCTCCGGGGGCAAAGCGCACCCAGGCGGCGCCCCCGACGACGAGAACGACGAGGCTGACCGCCAGTTGCTTCAAAAAGCGCATTCATGTCTCCGAATAAGATACGCGCTCCAGCGCGGCGCGTACCGGCGGAACGTTCCGAGTTGTCCAGAGTATCGTTATTTGCGCGCGTTCGGGCAATCTCGGAACACCATCATTACGCATTTGTAATGAAAGCAGAATTTGTTGACCGCATCATGGCGCGACCGCACGCCGGCGCTGGACGATCCCTGTTTACAGCCGCCGCGGCTCGGCTATTCTGTCCATGAAACCGGACGTTGAAACGCGGGAGAGGCACATGTGCGATGCATGCGTGATCGAATCGGTAAAACAGCAGATGTTGTCGCGGCGCGGCTTCTTCCGTGCCGCCGCGGTTGGAACGGCGGGCGCCGCGGCCGCCGGCATCGGGGTAGCGTCGCCGGCCCTCGCTGCCGGCCATGCGAACGTCACCGACCTTACCCATGAACTCCATGAAGAGTTTCCGACTTTCTTCGGCCAGCAGCAGTTCTTCCGCGAGCAGAAGTTCAACTTCGCCGAACACACCTTCAACCTGTTCGAGCTCCGGGTGAACGAACATACCGGCACGCATGTCGACGCGCCGCTGCATTTCTCCGCCGACGGCCTGTCGGTGGCCGAGCTGCCGGTCGAAAAACTCGTCGTGCCGCTCTGCGTCGTCGACATTCGCGAGAAGGCCGGGGCCAACCCCGATGCGCAGGTCACGCCGGACGACATCAAGGCGTGGATCGCCGCCAATGGCGACATCCCGGAAAATGCCTGCGTCGCGATGCTTTCCGGCTGGGCCGACCATGTCGTCACGGAAAAGTTCCGCAATGCCGATGGCGAAGGCAAGCTGCACTTCCCGGGTTTCCATGTCGAAGCCGCCAAGTTCCTGCTCGAGGAGACGAAGGCAGCCGGCATCGCCGTCGACACGCTCTCCCTCGACCATGGCATTTCACCGGATTTCGCCACCCATCGCGCCTGGCTGCCGGAGGGGCGCTGGGGGCTGGAGGCCGCGGCCAATCTCGACAAGCTTCCGGCCAAGGGCGCAACGCTCGTCCTCGGCGCGCCGAAGCACCGCGGCGGCACCGGTGGTCCGGCGCGCGTCTTCGCCCTCGTTTAGGAACCGCGATAAAGGAGCACCATGAGCACCGTCACCCCGCCGCTCGATCCGGAAACCGACCCGCGCGTCAAGGCGGTATTCGACGACATACGCGCCACGCGGAAATCGGACTTCATCAACAATATGTGGCTCTGGCTCGCCTTCGATCCGGATCTGCTGGAGCGCACTTGGGCGGAGGCCAAGGCGGTGATGGCGACGCCCTCGGCGCTCGATCCGCTGGTGAAGGAGATGCTCTATATCGCCGTCTCCGTCACCAATGGCTGCGGCTATTGCATCCATTCGCACACGGCGGCCGCCAAGGCGAAGGGCATGAGCGAGGCCGAGCACGCCGATCTGCTGCGCGTCATTTCGCTCGCCGCCAAGACCAACCAGCTGGCGACGGCGCTGCAGGTTCCCGTCGATCCTGTCTTCGACGCGACGCTCCACCGACAGCAGATCAAATTGCAGTCCTAAAACACCAGTCTTTCCACAGGCTTGCCCAGATCCGTCGAGACTCCGGAATAAAAGAAGAACATCCTTTCTGGCCTTTCGGTCCCGAATCACTACATTGGGCCGCATGAGCAAAGGTTTCGACGACATTCCCTTCTTCGATGAGGAGCCGGCGCCGCGCAAACCTGCGCCTGCCGCCGGCGGCATCGCCGCGCGCGCCATGGCCGCCCGCGACAAGGCGCAGCGGCCGGACTATCTCTCCGGTCTCAACCCGGAACAGCGAGAAGCTGTGGAAACGCTGGATGGCCCGGTCCTGGTGCTTGCCGGCGCCGGCACCGGCAAGACGCGGGTGCTCACCACCCGCATCGCCCATATCCTGTCGGCCGGCCGCGCCTACCCGTCGCAGATCCTCGCAGTGACCTTCACCAACAAGGCGGCGCGCGAGATGAAGGAGCGCATCGGCGTGCTCGTCGGCCATGCGGTCGAAGGCATGCCCTGGCTCGGCACCTTCCACTCGATCGGCGTCAAGCTCCTGCGCCGCCATGCCGAACTCGTCGGCCTGAGGTCCGATTTCACCATCCTCGATACCGACGACGTCGTGCGCCTGATCAAGCAGCTCATCCAGGCCGAGGGCCTCGACGACAAGCGCTGGCCGGCCAAGCAGTTCGCCGGGATGATCGACACCTGGAAGAACAAGGGCCTCGACCCGGCGCAGATACCCGAGGGAGACGCCCGCGCCTTCGCCAACGGCAAGGGCCGGGAGCTCTACGCCGCCTACCAGAACCGGCTGCTGACGCTGAACGCCTGCGACTTCGGCGACCTGCTGCTGCATCCGATCCGCATGTTCCGCGCCAACCCGGACGTGCTCAAGGACTATCACGACAAGTTCCGCTATATCCTCGTCGACGAGTATCAGGATACCAACACGGCGCAATATATGTGGCTGCGGCTTCTGGCGCAGCGGCCGCAAGCTGCCCGGGAAAAAGACCCCTCCCCAACCCCTCCCCACGAGGGGGAGGGGCAGGAGCGTGTGGCCGCCTCCGGCACCCAATCGGAACACAGAAATGAACGCCAGTCGGCGCGGCAATCTAGCCCCTCCCCCTTGTGGGGAGGGGTTGGGGAGGGGAAATCCCGCAGCACGACCGAGGCGAAACCCCATGTCAACATCTGCTGCGTCGGCGACGACGACCAGTCGATCTACGGCTGGCGCGGTGCCGAGGTCGATAATATTCTCCGCTTCGAGAAGGATTTTCCCGGCGCCAAGGTCATTAAGCTCGAGCGCAACTACCGCTCGACCGAGCATATCCTCGGTGCCGCCGCCCATCTGATCGCCCACAACGAGGGCCGGCTTGGCAAGACGCTCTTCACCGAGCGCAGTCACCCGGACGACGAGAAGGTGCATGTCCATGCGGCCTGGGATTCCGAAGAGGAAGCCCGCGCCGTCGGCGAGGAGATCGAACAGCTCCAGCGCCAGAAGCACAATCTGAACGACATGGCGATCCTGGTGCGCGCCTCCTTCCAGATGCGCGAATTCGAAGACCGCTTCGTCACGCTCGGCCTCAATTATCGCGTCATCGGCGGGCCGCGCTTCTACGAGCGCCTCGAAATCCGCGACGCCATGGCCTATTTCCGCCTCGTCTGCCAGCCGGCCGATGACCTCGCCTTCGAGCGCATCATCAACACGCCGAAACGCGGGCTGGGCGACACGACCGTTCGCAACCTACACGATTATGCCCGCGCCCGCGATGTCCCGATGCTGGCCGCCGCTACCGAGATCATCGAAACCGACGAGCTGAAGCCGAAGGCGCGCAAGGCGCTCTTCGACGTCGTCACCGATTTCCGCCGCTGGCAGACGCTGCTCGAAACGACGCCGCATACGGAGCTTGCCGAGCAGATCCTCGACGAAAGCGGCTACACGGCGATGTGGCAGGCGGACAAGTCGGCCGAGGCGCCGGGACGGCTTGAAAACCTCAAGGAACTTATCCGCTCGATGGAGGCCTTCGAGTCGATGCGCGGTTTCCTCGAGCATGTCGCGCTCGTCATGGATGTCGAGCAGAACGAGGACATGGATGCCGTGTCGATTATGACCCTGCATTCCGCTAAGGGCCTGGAATTCGACACCGTCTTCCTGCCTGGCTGGGAGGAAGGCCTCTTTCCGCATCAGCGCGCTCTCGACGAGGGCGGCCGCGCCGGCCTCGAGGAGGAGCGCCGCCTCGCCTATGTCGGCATCACCCGGGCCAAGCGCCGCTGCCATATCTGGTTCGTCTCGAACCGCCGCATCCATGGCCTCTGGCAGTCGACGATGCCGTCGCGCTTCCTCGACGAGTTGCCGATCGACCATGTCGAAGTCGCCGAGCAGGACGTCTCCTATGGCGGCTACAATCGCGGCGGTTACGGTCAATCGCGCTTCGACAAGGCCGACCCATTCGAAAACACCTACCAGACGCCCGGCTGGAAACGCGCTCAGCAGCATCGCACGGACGCCACCCGCGACAACTGGGGCAGCCGCTCCGGCCATGCCGTCGAGCGCATCGGCTACGGTGAATCAGGCCCCCGAACCCGCACCATCGAGGGCGAGTTGATCGCCAAGTCGACGACCGCAGAACCCTCGCGCTTCAGTGTCGGCGACCGCGTCTTCCACCTCAAATTCGGCAACGGCAACATTGCCGCGATCGAAGGCAACAAGCTGACGATCGATTTCGACCGCGCCGGCCAGAAGCGAGTGCTGGATGGCTTTGTGGAAAGGGTGTGAGGGAAAGTGCCCTCAAATCACCATCCGGTACATCACGAAGCCGGATTTCTCCGCCACCTTGTCGTAGAGCCGCATCGACTTGACGTTCGTCTCGTGCGTCAGCCAGTAAACACGCGAGGTGCCCGCGCGCCTCGCTGCGTCGAAGACCCCGTTGATCAGCGCCTCGCCGACCCCGCCGCCGCGCGCCGCCTCGTTGATGAAGAGGTCCTGGAGATAGCAGTTCGGCTGGATTGCGGTGGTGGTGCGGTGAAAGATGAAGTGAGTGAGCCCGACCAGCCGGCCCTTCTTCTCTGCAACCAGCGCATGCATCGGCTCATAGGCGTCGAAGAAGCGCGACCAGGTCATGCCGGTGATGTCCGGTGCGAGCGCGCTGTCGCCCGCGCGTCCGTAAAAGGCATTGTAGCCTTCCCAGAGCGACAGCCACTGATCATAGTCGCTCCGGACGACCGGGCGGATGGAGAGGTTTTCACTCATTGTCGAACCTACCGGAAGGGCCGTTACGGGGCGCCAGCATAACCCTTGATATCGGCGAGGTCCATGCGCAGCCGCACGCCGTCCGTCACTGATTTTCAACCGAACCCGCCGAGGCGATTTCTTCGCCTTTCACGCGCCGCATCAGTGCGATCACCTCCGCGTCGGTGGTTTGCTCGAAGTCGTCGTAGTAAATGCTGACGGCGTGAAAAGGGTGAGGCGTTGCCAGGCAGATCACCCGCTCCACTTGCCGGCGAAGGCTGGCGATCGCGCTCGGCGGAGCCACCGGGACGGCGACCATAAGCGCCGTGGCCCCCGCCTTCCGGAGCGCCTGAACGGCGGCCCTTACCGTGCCGCCGGTGGCGATCCCGTCGTCGACGATGATGACATTGCGCCCCTCCGGCGAAACGCGCGGCCGGTCCCCGAGGTAAAGCCTGCGGCGACGCTCCAGTTCGAGGCGCTGGCGTGCAGTTTCGGCCTCGAGATAGGCCTCGGACGGCTTGACCAGGCGCATCGCCTCGGCGTTGAGGACCACTTGTGGTTCGTCGCCATCGACAAGTGCGCCGAGGCCGAACTCGGCATGTCCCGGAGCGCCGATCTTCCGCACGATCAGGAGCTCGAGCGGGGCACCGAGGATCGCCGCCGCCTCGCAGGCAACCGGCACGCCGCCGCGCGGCAGCGCCATCACAAGCGGATCGGCGAAGCCCTCCCGCGCGATCGCCACGCCGAGCCTTCGGCCTGCGTCGATCCGGTCTGAAAAGCAGAGGTTCTCATGGGACATGGCGCACGCTCCGGACCATCGTCTGACGATGCATATCGCAAGGGCGATCGGCCATTCAGGCTCCATGGATCGACCGAGACCCTGCCCTCCTGGACCTGGACCCATTGACCCGGTCCGAGATTTTCGTTCGCAACCAATGCGAGAAAGGCAGAACGCTCAAATTGCAGCGAATTTGGCCGGCCTTCGTTAATACGGCACCGCTACGAATTTGATCACGCATACCGCTGGCCCGAAAGCCAACCTTTGTATTTTAGCACGACAGGCCGTTTCGAAATGAGCATTTTTCCTGCCATATCGGTCATTGCGCTTTTGGCACTCCTGCCCGCCCTTCTACGCCTGCGAAGCTCCGAAGCCTTGGGCGCCCGGGAATTCTCGATCGCATGCGCACTATCCGCGATTGCAATGCCTCTCCTGCTGGCGGCGACGTCGTTGCACGTGCCGCTGGTCGCCATGCCCGGCTATGCGGCGTTGATAGCTGCCTTCTGCGCCCTCCTTTTTGGCCTTCGCCGGCTCATGGACGCAAGGATTTCTACCGGCGCCTGCGCCGCACTCACATCTGCGGCAGCCGCGGCCGGGTTTCTTATCGGTTTGAGTGGTCAAGACAGCTTCGGTGGACGCATGATCGTCATCACGGGCTGCGGCGCCGCTTTCCTCGTCGTCATCGGCCTGCCAAGCCTTGACGGGCGGGCGAAAGACAACCCAACGTTCCGGGCCGCGGTTATCGGCTTGCTGACGATCGCCTTTGCGGGGCTGGTCAACGCCGTGGGTTCCACGCCGGAAACGTCGCTTGGCCTCACCGCCTTCCCCGCGTTCATCTTCGAATTTTCGCTCGCCTTCCTGCAGATCGTCTTCCTCCCCGCCCTTTTCGTCTCCATGATCCTGACGATTGAAAATCGCGTCATCGCCGGCCTGAGGACGATGCTCGCTCGCGACCCGCTGACCGGCGCAATGTCGCGCAGAGCGCTGATCGAAGACGGAGAACGGGCGCTCGCCGACTGCCTTGGTCATCAGCGGCCGGCAGCTTTCCTCCAGCTCGATCTCGATTATTTCAAGCAGATCAACGACCACTACGGCCACGCTTGCGGTGACATGGCGCTCTCCCATTTCGTGGAGACGGTTTCAGTATTTCTCGATGGGCTCGGTATTTTCGGACGGATTGGCGGCGAGGAATTCGGGATCCTGCTGCCGGACCATACGGAAGAACAGGCGGCAGCCGTCGCCGAGGCGATCTGCCGCACAGTGCGCGATACGCCGGTCGGCCGGGCGCATCAGCGCATCCGCTTGACGGTCAGCATCGGCATCGCCGCCGCAGCGCCCGGCGACACGATCATGGACGTGATGATCCGCGCGGACCTGGCGCTCTATGATTCCAAGGCCGATGGACGTGATCGCTGCTCGATCGCCAAGCATCGCCAGATCGATGCCAGCGCCCGGGCACTTGCTGCGGCCGCCGCGCAGTTGCGACAGGCCGGCTTCGTCCAACAGGAGCAGTTGCGACAGACCGCATGAGGCGCCGAAGCAACACGGGCTCCCGGCGTCTTGCATTGCCAACGCTACCACCTATGTGAACGGTGCTGCCCATTGGAGGATACCCATGTCCCGCCGCACCCGCACCCTGCTTCTCGCCGCCTCCCTCGCCCTGTCGGCCACGGCCGCCCTGCCCGCCCGCGCCGAGACGGTCGGCAAAGTCGGCGTCGACTGGCTCGGCAACGATATCAAGATCGATGCGGTGCGCGACCCGAAGGTCAGCGGCGTCACCTGCCACGTCACCTATTTCGACCGCAGCGTCATCGACCGTCTGAAGAACGGCAACTGGTTCGAGGATCCCTCGAACAATTCGATCGCCTGCCGCCAGACGGGGCCGATCAGCATCGGCGACATCGATCTTTCGAACGAAGGAGAGGAAGTTTTCCGTTCCGGCCTGTCGCTGATCTGGAAGGACCTCCTGGTGACCCGCATCTACGACAAGGCGAACGACACGCTGATCTATTTGGCGCACTCGCGTCAGATAACGGACGGGTCGGCGAAAATGTCGATTACGACCGTGCCGCTCTTCGGCCAGACGGTCACCTGGGAAAAGGGCCAGCCCCAATAGAGACCGCCGTCGCGATCGATCGCGGCGGCGGTACAGAGGTCTTCAAAGCGAGACGAAAGCTGATCGCTCAAGCCCTCAGGGCGTCGGCGGGATAATGCCGCGATAGTACTGGCCCTCGCCGGCCTCGTACCTTTCCTGATAAGTCATACCCCTGCTGGGGGAAACGCGCTGGCCGTCGATGCTGCCCGTCGGCATGACATCGACATTCGACGGAGCGGCCCTACGGGGCATCAGCACACGCGTGCTGTTCTGCGTCCCGGGAGGGTTGTTCGCATCAATGCCTTGATAATAACTGTCCGCAAGGGCCGGCGCGGCAACACCAGCAAGCGCGGACGAGAGGACGAATGCGGCGAATGAAGTTCGTAGAGAAACTCTCATGGCGTTAGCTCCTATCTCCGTTCAGCATCCTCGCCTCCAGACGGATGCAAAGTGGCAGCATACGGCCTCCTAACGGATGCTGCAGTTACCAGCATAACACCTTTCAAAGCGCTGGCTTCCTTCGACCAGTCAATGTTTCGTCACGTTTGCTCATGCAACCGTGAAGCAGATTAAGCAACTTTAACTTGACGCATAGCTTTGCCCGCTGCGGTTACGCCGCTGCCTTGTCGCCGAACACCAGGGATGCGCTGACCGGATGCCGGGCTCTCAGCGAATTAGGGAACCGGAGCCGGAGGGATGATACCCTGGTAGTAGTCGCCCTGACCGCCACCCTGATACTCGTTCTCGTAGTGCTCGCGAATCTCGGAGGGGGATTGGCCGTAAATGCCCAGCGGCACAGGCTCAACATAAATGCTGCCCGTCGGTGCCGGGTCGACATAGATACTGCCGGTCGGTGCCGGATCGACATAGACATCGCGCTCGACATAGTAGGGGCTCTCAACCATGGGAACGAACATCGATCCTCTGTTCTGGGTCCCCGGCGGATGATGCGGGTCGATACCCTCATAAAAGCCGTTCGCAAAGGCCGGTGCGGCAGCGCCGGCAAGAATGGATGAGAGGGCAAATGCGGCGAATGATGCTCTCAGCGAAACTCTCATGGCATTGCTCCTGTGTCCGTTCAGCATCCGGCTCGAGCGGGATGCTGCGGCTGTCAGTATAAGGCTTCCTCACCGATGCTGCACTTGCCATAACTCGTTTCCGGTGCAGGTGTTCCTCGCTGGCGCCTACGGCAACTGGTCACTTTCGCTCATTCAACCGTGATCGGGATCGCGCGCTTGCCCGAGCTGTCTCTTCCCTATTGTGAAAGCAAAAAGGGGCCCGCTCTCGCGGACCCTGGAGGAATGGGCGCGGTTGTCGGTTGAAGCTATGCGGCCTGGGCCAATTCGTCGGCAATGACGGTGTCGAGGTTGAGGAAGCAGACCATCGATTTCTCGAGGGCGACGATACCGCGGCAGAAGGCCCGCTGGGCTTCCGGGATGATCTCCGGCGCCGGCTGCAGGTCTTCGCTGCGGATCGTCATCATGTCCGAAACCTGCTCGACCAGAAGGCCTACCAGCTTGCCGGCGATGTCGGTGACGATGATCGCCGAACGCTCCGACGGCTCGGTCATCTTCATGCCGAGCCGGCACGCCATGTCGATGACGGGGATCACCGCCCCGCGCAGGTTGATGAGACCGAGCACATAGGGCGGCGTGTGCGGCATCGGCGTCACCGGCGCCCAGCCGCGGATTTCGCGGATCGCCATGATGTCGATGCAGAACTCCTGGTCTCCCAGATGGAAGGAGACGATTTCGAGATAGGCGCCGGACTGCTTGATTGCGTTGCTCATGATCAGAATTCTTCCCAATTGTCACCGGAGGCCGTGGCGGAAGGCACGGAGGCCGATGTGTTCCCGAAAGCACCCGCCAGCTTGCCCATGAGCGCTTTGGCGGGAGATGGAGCCGGACGGGTGGACGCCTGTGCGGCCACCGGTTGGCGAAGCGCCACGGGTCTTGCGGCCACCGCCTTGCCGGAGTTGGCCTGAATGTTGGGCCTTGCCGGGCTTGACTTGATCGACGGCGCTGCTGCTGCAGGAGCGGCCGCGCGCATTGCAATTTCGCTTGCCTGCCCGTTGCGGAATTGGCTGAGGATCTCGCTGAGCTTCTCCGCATCCTGGGCGAGCGTATGGCTGGCCGCATTGGTCTCTTCGACCATGGCGGCGTTCTGCTGCGTCATCTGGTCGAGCTGGGTGACTGCAGCATTGATCTCGTTGAGCCCGGTCGACTGTTCGCGCGCCGCCTGCACGATTGTGCTCATGTGTTCGTTGATGCGCACGACATTTGCACCGATACGTCCGAGCGCGTCACCGGTCGCCTGGACCAGCTTGACGCCGGTTTCGACCTCGTTGCCCGAGCGCGACACCAATGCCTTGATGTCCTTCGCGGCACCGGCGGCCCGTTGCGCCAGTTCGCGGACCTCCTGGGCGACGACGGCAAAGCCCTTGCCGGCCTCGCCGGCCCGCGCCGCCTCGACGCCGGCGTTGAGCGCCAAGAGGTTCGTCTGGAAGGCGATCTCGTCGATGACGTTGATGATCTTACCGATCTCGTTGGATGCCCCCTCGATGCGGGCCATGGCGGAGATGGCCTCCCCGACGATACGGCCCGATTCCTCGGCGTTGACGCGCGTCTCGCCGACCATACGGCTCGCCTCCTCGGCGCGGTTGGTCGCGGTTTTGACCGTAACGGTGATCTCCTCCAGTGCTGCCGATGTCTGCTCCAGCGATGCCGCTTGCCTTTCCGTCCGCCGCGCCAGGTCGTCGGCGGCGCTGCGCATCTGCCGGCCGTTCGAGTCGATCGAGACCACGTTCTCCTTCACGTTGCTTAGAACATGGCTCAGCCGTTCGACCGCGTTGTTGAAGTCGCGGCGCAGCGTGTCGAGACCCTCCTCGAAGGGCTGGTGAATGGTAACGGCGAGATTGCCTTCGGCAAGCTGATTGAGCGCCCGGCCGAGAGCGTCCACAGCCGCCTTGATGCGACCGACAACCTGCTCGCGCTCCGCAGCCTGGCGCTCGCGCTCCTGCTCCATCTCTCCGCGGCTTGCCGCGGCATTCTGTTCGAGCGAGCGCTTTTCCATTGCCGCGGCGCGGAACAGGTCAACCGAGCGGGCCATCTCGCCGATTTCGTCGCCGCGGTCGAGGGCAGCGACGGCCGAGGTCAGATCGCCGGAGTGGATGCGCTGCATGCTGTCGCGCAGCCCGAGAATACCCCGGCGAAGCGCATTCCCGTGGAACCAGATCAGCCCCAGCATGCCGGCCATGGCCAGGATACCCACGGCGGTTTGCAATAGCAGCGCGTGGCTTGACGCGACGCGCGCTTCCTCGGTGCGCTCCGTGGCGAGGTTGGCCGCGGCATCCGTGATTTCGGTCAGGAGGGCATTCATGCGCTCACCACCGCCGTCGATCGCGTCGTCCAGGCGAGCGAATTCCTCCGTCGGCGCGCCGTCCTCCACCAGTTTCTTCAAGTCGACTTCGATCGCCTTGCGGAGTGCGGCGAGATCGGATCCGAAACTTGCGAGCTGCCCGGATTTGCCAAGTAGCCGCGCCAAGGCCTCGAGATCGGGCATCTGGGCGTCGAGCAGGGCGAGCGACTCCTTGATCTGCGTTGCCCGTTCGGGCTGGATCCTGCCCTCTTCGCGGTCGATGATCGTATCCATCGCGATGAGCACCAGTTCGATACTGGCAAACCGCATGTCCTCGGCGATTTTCATGCCGTTTTCTGCGACGATCGCCTTCTCGAGCGCGGCTTCGGAGCGGCTGTTCTGGTAGAAGCCGACGCCGAGCACGCAGCCAAAACCGAGAAAGGCCGCTGCTGCGAGCGTCGCCAGCCGTTGGCTGACAGAAAGGGTGCGCGTTTCGGAAGGAGACGTGGTCATCTAAGTGGCAGTCCGTGGCAATGGACCTGCCCAGCGCGAGCGCGGTCCTCCGTTGCGATCGATGCGGATAACCGGGCTCGATCAACCGGATGACCTCATGTCATATCGAAGTGGTGCACTTCTCCGCGTCTGCCGACAGTGTCAAAGAGACCTTAAACATTCGCTAATACACGGCCCCACATTCCCTCTAAACGCCCTGATCGGGCTGGACCTCTATCTTTGCCATTTCGGGATGCTATGATCGCCTCATGCGCACGGACACGAAACGATCGCTTTCTCCCCTCGTCCTCACCCTTCTCACGGGTGTATTCGCGCTGGTCTGCCTGTTCGCTTTCCAGGGCTGGCTTGCCCATGGCGCGGATATCTTCCTGTCGCTCGCCCAGACGGGCGTTTCTTGGTGCTTCTGAGAGAAATCCGGCACGAGGTCGGGAGTAATCTTCCGATGCTGAGGCAGGAAATGGCTGCGGCAATTGTGCCTTTGCGCCGCCCGCGACGACGCGCTATCAAAGCCTCGTGTTCATCGACGGCCGGCAATCGGCCGCAACAGACCGGTGGCAATGATGAAATCGATACGCATCGTCCTCTGGGCAGCCATACTCGTGATGGTGGCCATCCTCGGCTGGCTCACTTACGACATGACCCAGCCGAAGCAACAGGCATCCTCCGGCCCATTCGGCGTGCCCTTCACGCTGGTTGCCCAGAACGGCCAGCCGATCACCGAGAAGGCGTTCGCCGGCAAGGCGACCGCGCTCTTCTTCGGATTCACGCATTGCCCGGAAGTCTGCCCGACGACACTGTTCGAACTCAATGGCTGGCTGGAAAAGGTCGATCCCGAGGGCCAGAGGCTGCAGGCCTATTTCGTCACGGTGGACCCGGAACGCGATACGCCGGAAATCCTCGGTCAGTACGTCTCCAACGTGTCGAAACGCATCACCGGCATTTCCGGCCCCCCGGACAAGGTGCTCGAAATGGCCAAGGGCTACCGGGTCTACTTCAAGAAGGTGCCGGTCGACGAAGCTAAGCCTGATGGCGACTACACCATGGACCACACGGCTTCGGTCTTCCTGATCGACGCCGACGGAAAGTTCACCGGCACGATCTCCTATGGCGAAAACCCCGAAACCGCCGTCAAGAAGCTCGAAAACCTCGTAAGGGGTTGACGGCAGCTCCATAGCCTCGAAAGTGCCGGTCATCCGGCACTTTGCGTTTGTGCGCCAATCATGTTAGCGGCGGAGCCCGCGCGCCTGAACGAGGCGCGAAGGCCGTTGGGCAGCCGAAGGGAAGAACCTTGAGCGAGATACGTCTTTTCGTCACCACCACCGAGAAGCAGGCGGCAGCCGTACTCGACGTCATCAGCATGATCTTCGAAGACGATGGTTACGCCGTTGCGACGATGGAAATCGACGAGAAGCGCGACATCTGGGAAGCCTCCGTCTACATGATGGCGGACGAAGAGGAGAGCGTCGGATGCCGCCTTGCCGATGCGCTCGCCGCCGAATTCTCTCACCTTCCGATCGAGCGCGAGGTGCTGCCGGAGATCGACTGGATCGCCAAGTCTCTGGAAGGCCTCGCACCGGTGCGCGCCGGCCGTTTCGTCGTCCACGGCTCCCATGATCGCGACAAGGTGAAGACCGGCGAGATCGCCATCGAAATCGATGCCGGGCAGGCCTTCGGCACCGGCCACCACGGAACGACGGCCGGCTGCCTGGAAATGCTCGCCTCCGTGACCCACGCACGTCGCATCCGCAACGTCCTCGACCTCGGCACCGGAAGCGGCGTGCTGGCGATTGCCGCCTGGAAGCTCCTGCATGTACCGGGGCTCGCAACCGATATTGATCCGATTGCTACCCGCGTCGCCGCGGAGAACGCGCGCCGCAACGGCGTCGCCGCCGGCCTGACCTTCGCGACGGCACCCGGTTTCCATTCGACGACCTTCGGCGCACACGGTCCCTTCGATCTCATCATCGCCAATATTCTGGCGCGGCCACTGATGAAGATGGCGCCCCAGCTCGTCGCCAACCTCGCCCCCGGCGGCTCGGTCATCCTTTCCGGCATCCTTGCCGAACAGCGCTGGAAGGTGCTCGCCGCCTATAACGGCCAGCGGCTCAGGCATGTTCGGACGATCTGGAGAAACGGCTGGGTGACGATCCACCTGACGCAGTAGGCTTGGCCCCTCACTACAGCGCCGTGCGTCTTATCAGACGTAATCAGACGTACAAAGGACGCTGCGGCACTTAGAATTGCTGGATGTTTTTGACCGAGCGGTGCAAGGCTTGTTCGGCAGCCCAAAATGAAAAGGCCGCCCGATCCATCATGGAGGGCGGCCTTTTCGAAACAAAGGCGATGCCGGAGCATCGCCCGCTGGCCGGCTTTTGACCGACCATGCCCGCGAGCTTGAGGAGGAGGAGCGCTCGAGCGGGCTCTACCGTTCCGAAATTGGCCGCCTTGAGGGAGGAGGAGAACAGACGACCAACTATCTCGGAACTGCAGTCTTTTGAACTGCCGGACCTTCGTCCGCGTTCGTTGGCGCCCTTATACCCTATCATTTCAATAGAGAAAGATACACCGGCGCATGGGAGCCATGCAGACCGCGCATATGTATGACAAATCGGAGGGAATCGTTAGCCGCTCGGCCTGTTGCTCATGGCAGGATGTCGCCTCTTTCCCCCGAAGCGCCGTTTCCGCTAACATGGTGCAACCTTCCCTGCGGTTCCCCGCCAAGCCCTATTGGAAATAATCATGTTTCAATCCTTCGAAGTCACCTCCACGCCCCAGTTCGGCAAGGAGCGGGCCACCGCCTTGCGTGCCGCCTTCGCGCCGCTCGGCATCGACGGCTTCCTCGTGCCGCGGGCCGACGAATTCCAAGGTGAATACGTGCCGGCCTCATCCGAACGGCTCTCCTGGCTGACCGGGTTCACCGGTTCGGCCGGTATCGCTCTCGTCACGCAGCGTGAGGCGATCGTCTTCGTCGATGGACGTTACGTAACCCAGCTGAAGGAACAGGTGGACGGCAACGTCTTTTCCGGCGGCGACCTCGTCGGCAAGCCGCCGCATGTCTGGCTGGAGGCGCAGGCGCCGAAGGGTTTCCGGCTCGGCATCGATCCCTGGCTGCACACCGCGGCGGAGGTCCGGCGTCTCGAAAAGGCGCTCGCGGCAATTGGCGGCGCGCTCGTCTTTCTCGACCACAATCCGCTCGACCGGCTCTGGACGGACAGGCCTGCCACTCCCCTCGGCCGCGTCGCCATCCAGCCGATCGAGCACGCGGGACAGTTGGCCAAGGACAAGATCGCCACGATTGCAGCAAGCGTCGCAAAGGCCAAGGCGACGGCGGTGATGCTGACCGACCCCTCCTCCGTCGCCTGGACCTTCAATATCCGCGGCAGCGACGTGCCGCACACGCCGCATCCGCTGGCACGCGCCATGATTCATGCGGACGGCCGCGCCGAGCTCTTCCTCGACAAGCGCAAGACCGGCATCGAGCAGGAGGCCTATCTGACCCAGCTTGGGGATATTCTACCCCCTGGCGATCTCGACGGCCGGCTCGCGGCCCTCGCCGCGACCGGCGCGGCGATCATGATCGATCCAGACCTCGCTCCCTTTGCGATCGGCGAACTGATCCGGTCGAAAGGCGGCTCCGTGATCGAGGCGACCGACCCCGCGCGGCTGCCGCGCGCCTGCAAGAACCCGGCGGAGATCGCCGGTTCGGTGCGCGCGCATCTGCAGGACGGCGCGGCGATGGTGGAATTCCTCGCCTGGCTGGACAAGACCGAGCCGGGCAGCGTCACGGAAATCGGCGCGACGAAGAAGTTGGAGGCGGTGCGCACAGCCGCCGGCGAGCGCATGCAGAACCCGCTGAAGGACATTTCCTTCGACACGATCGCCGGCGCCGGCTCGCACGCCGCGATCATGCACTACCGCGTCACCACGGACACTGACCGACCGATCGAGCCGGGAACCATGTTCCTGATCGACTCGGGTGCGCAATATATCAACGGCACGACCGACATCACCCGCACCGTCGCGATCGGCGCCGTGCCGGAGGAGCAGAAGCGCTTCTTCACCTTGGTGCTGAAGGGTATGATCGCAATCAGCACGGCGCGCTTCCCGACGGGGTCGCGCGGTGTCGATCTCGACCCGCTCGCCCGCATCGCACTCTGGAAGGCGGGTGCCGACTACGCGCACGGCACCGGCCACGGCGTCGGCTCCTATCTCTCGGTTCATGAAGGCCCGCAGCGGATCGCCCGGCTGGCGACCCAGGAACTGTTGCCCGGCATGATCCTTTCCAACGAGCCCGGCTATTATCGCCCCGGCGCCTTCGGCATCCGTATCGAAAACCTCGTTGTGGCCCGGGAAGCCGCAGCAATCGCCGGCGGCGATCTGCCGATGCTCGGCTTCGACACGCTGACCTATTGCCCAATCGATCGACGGCTCGTCCTGCCGGCCCTTTTGAGCGACGAGGAACTTGCCTGGCTCAACGATTATCATGCCGAAACGCGGGACAAGCTCATGCCGCTCATCGCCGGCGACGATACGCGCCAATGGCTGGCGGCCGCAACGGAACCCGTTTCCCGTTGAGTCAGCTGGGTATCTGATTAAGTCGATAGGGAGGCCCGGCGGCGTGGGCTGGGGCTACAGGGGGCAGCCGGGCCTCCGTTGGGAGGATTGAAGTCTCAACCAACAAGGCCGTTATATGCACCCCGACGCTTCCGTGTAACCCGAGAATTTTACTGGATTACACAGTTCACACGAGATTTCTGGACGAAACTCGCCGTGAACGGCGCTTTCGATAGGCCATTCGACGCCTCGATCGGAGCTGAAGAGCCGGGACGAACCCGGCTTCTCCATTCAGATTCCGAGCATTTTCTTTGCTTCGCCAAGTGCTGCCTCCGACCCGGCGTGATCGCCGGCCTGGTGCAACTGCTCGCCCTTCGCCCGCAGTTCCTTGACCTTGGCCATGTCGGCATCGGAAAGGGAAGCATTCGGCAGGGCCGCGTCGATTGCCGCCATCTGGGTGGGGCAGGAGTTGGCAAATGCAGCGACAGGCGCGAGCGCCAGCGATAAGGCAATAATGATCCGGGTAATCATGGTCGCTCCTCCACGGCCGGAGGGACATTGCCTCTCCGGCAACGAGAGGATGATAATCCATGAGCCGGCTTACGCCAATGGCGGGTGGCTAGCGACAGCATTTTGCAAACAGGTGGAATCATCTGACGTCGCACAAATGCGGCAATGACAGATAGAGCCACGGCGCGAGCGTATGTGAGGGCGTCCTGCTCTAAAGAACCAGATGCCGGATCACCATCACCACGATCCAGCCGATGAGCAGCATCCGCAGCGTCGAGAAGCGGAGCCCCGCGGCAAAGGCGACGAACATCGAAGCGGCCACGTCGAAACCGCCATAGACGAAGGCAGGAGCCACGAGCGTCGTCAGCACGGCCGCCGGAACGGCGTTCAGCGCCGCTTCGAGCCGCGGGGGAATGTGCTTTAGCTGGGTGATCAGCACATAGCCGCCGACCCGCGTGGCGAAGGTGGCGACCGCCGCGGCGATGATCAGATAGATCAGGTTGAGGTGCTGGGCGTCCAAGGCTCAGGCCTCCCTTTCGACGGCGGGAATGTCGCTCGCCGGCCGCTCCAGCGGCAGGCAGGCGGCGAGCAGCACGCCGGCGAGCGCGCCGATGCTGACATGCCAGGGCGAGCCGACGAAATGCATCGCCAGAACGGAGGCGCCGGCGCTGGCCGCGACAACGGGCAGAAACCGGTCGCGCTTGCGGAAGCCGAGCACCAGCCCGAGGAAATAGATCGGCAAGAGCACGTCGATACCGATCACCCTCGGATCGCCAATCAACTGTCCGAAGACAGCCCCTATTGCCGTGGTGATGAGCCAGGGGAAATAGATGATCAGGCCGAAGCCGAGATACCAGGAAAAGCTGACCGGGAGCCCGCGCTCGGCCCGCCTTTCGCTCTCCGCATATTGCGGATCGATCAGCAGGAAGAAGGCGAAGAACTTCTGGACCGGCGTGAAGTGACGGATGTTCCTGGCGATCGAGGCCGAATAGAGCACGTGCCGGAAGTTGACGGCAAAGACCGAAAGCACCACCAGCCAGGGCTGAACATTGTTGCCGAACAGCTCGATGCCGACCATCTGGCTGGCGCCGGCATAGACCATCGCGCTCATGAAGACGGCGTCCGCAATGGTAAAGCCGTTGTCGACGGCCAGCGCCCCGAACAGCGCGCCGAAAGGCGATGCCGCTACCATGATCGGGAAGCCGCCGCGCACGCCGTCGCGGAATTCGTCTCTGTCCATCGATGTCCTCCCGTCGGAGCCCGACGCGCGAGCGGCGCTCGCAAGTTCTTCGTGCGGGACAGATAGGCCCTCAAGGAAGCCGCGACAATTCAATTACACTGATGCAGTGATTGAATTTTATGATGCTGGAAGGGCCGCGGCGTGACACTTGCCGCCGCGGCATAGTCTTAGCGCTTCACCTGGAACGTATGCTCAATGCCCGGGAAGGTGCGGGCCTTGACCTCGCTGGCATAGTCTTCCACCGCCTTCGAGATCGCCGGGGCGAGCTCGGCGAAATGCTTGACGAAGCGCGGCTTGAAATCGTTGAAGATGCCAAGCATGTCGTCGGACACGAGGATCTGGCCGTCGCAGGCAGGCGACGCGCCAATCCCGATGGTCGGGCAGCGCAGCGTCGCGGTAATCTCGCGGGCGACCGGCTCGACCGTGCCTTCGACGACGATCGCAAAGGCGCCGGCATCGTCGATCGCCTTGGCGTCGCGGCGAATCTTCGCCACTTCCTTCTCGTTGCGGCCGACCGAGCGATAGCCGCCGGTCGTGTTGACCAGCTGCGGCATCAGCCCGACATGGCCGAGCACCGGAATGCCGCGGCTGACGAGGAAGTCGACCGTCTCGGCCATTTCCGCGCCGCCCTCGAGCTTGACCGCGCTGCAGCCGGTTTCCTTGAGGATACGTGCGGCGCTGCGGAAGGCCTGTTCCTTCGATTCCTGATAGGAGCCGAAGGGAAGGTCGATGACGACGCAAGCGCGTTCGGAGCCGCGCATCACCGCCTGACCATGGGCGATCATCATATCGAGAGTGACGCCGACCGTCGTATCAAGGCCGTAGAGCACCATGCCGAGCGAATCCCCGACCAGCAGGAAATCGACATGCGGGTCGAGAAGGCGCGCGATCGGCGTCGTATAGGCGGTGAGACTGACGATCGGGCGTTCGCCTTTCAAGGCTTCGATACTGGCAGGGCTTAGCCGCCGCTTCGTGGTTTGGACGCTCATTCTCAGGCAACCTTTGCAAAACGGGCGGAATTTGGAGCGATGACGCGATTGTCGAGCAGCTTGGTCGTGCCAAAGCGGACGAAAAGCAGGAGCAGCACCGGTTTGTCGCCGATCTCGCTCACCGGTTCGAGCGTTTGCGGGTCGCGCAGCGCCACTACCTCAGGGCGGGCCAATGGCTCGCTCGACAGGAATTCGGTGACGCCCTTTTCGACCACGGCCGGATCGGTGGCGCCGCTCGCGATCAGCCGCTCGGCCTCATCCAGGGCCCTCGGCACGATCGCGGCGCCACGGCGTTCGTCGGCGCTGAGATAGACATTGCGCGACGAACAGGCGAGCCCGTCGGCCTCCCGCACCGTCGGCACGCCGACGACGGTGACCGGCTGGGCGAGATCCTCGACCATGCGGCGGATGATCTGGAGCTGCTGGAAATCCTTCTCACCGAAATAGGCGCGGTCCGGCTGGACGATATTGAAGAGCTTGGTAACGACCGTCGCAACGCCGGCGAAGTGGCCGGGCCGAACCGAACCTTCGAGCTCGGAGCCGAGCTTCGGCAGGTCGACCATCGTTTCCATCGGATGCGGATACATGTCCGCGACGCCCGGTGCGAAGAGGAAATCGACGCCGCCTTCGGTCAGCATATTTTCGTCACGGGCGAGATCGCGCGGATATTTGGCCAGATCCTCGTTCGGACCGAACTGCAGCGGATTGACGAAAATGCTGGCGACGACCACGTCGTTTTCACTGCGGGCGCGGCGTACGAGCTCCATATGGCCGACATGAAGGTAACCCATCGTCGGCACCAGGCCGATCGTCTTGCCCGCACGCCGGTGGTCGGCAAGGGCCGCGCGCAATTCGGCGATGGTGGTTATGGTCTTCATCTCCGGACCCTCCAATCCGCCGGGGCGGGATATATACGCCCCGCTCCGCTGATATGGCGCGTAGCCAGCCCCGCGAAAAGGCAAATGCACAAATTTTGGGTGCAAGGTCTATCTTGTGCAGCGCAAAAACACAAATGGATTTGGTAGGGCGGCCGATGCGGTTCCGATCTTGATCTACTACTCCAGCAGCACCCTGCTTCCGGCGAAGACCCGCGTCTTCGTCAATTTCGTCGCCGAGCATTTCAAGCGAAACCCGCTCGCCGAGCGCTTCGCCGCAGCCTCGGCTGATCAGGCACTTGAAAGCCGCAGGCCCGACGCCAGATAAATGCCCTCCCACCTGTCGGCAGAGAGCATTTGCCTTCGTCCTTGACAATATCAACATCCCAACGAGGAGCACCCCATGCGCATGATTTTCGTCAACCTGCCGGTCAAGGACCTGAAAGCATCGAGGACCTTTTTTTCTGCCCTCGGCTACAGCTTCAACGAGCAGTTCTCGGATGACACGGCTGCCTGCATGGTCATCGACGACAATATCTTCGCCATGCTTCTGACGGAGCCGAAATTCCGCAGTTTCATCACCGGCGAGATCAGCGACACGTCGAAGGGCACCGAGGTGATCACCGCCCTCTCCGCCGCAAGCCGCGCAGAATGTGACGACATGCTCGCCAAGGCACTCGCCGCCGGGGCCAAGCCCTGGAAACCGGCGATCGACTACGGCTTCATGTACGGCATCAGCTTCCAGGACCTCGATGGCCACGTCTGGGAGTTCATGTGGATGGATATGTCGGCGCAACAACAGGGCTGATCGGCAGGGTACAAGAGAATCTCTCCGCGCCGCCGACGCGGCGCGGCTGGATTCTTGTGACAAGCGCAGGAATGAGGTGTGAGAGGAGGCGCTGCCCCACCGCAGGAAGAGCAGCGTGCCCTCCGCCTGAACCAGCAGAATGCAATTCCGCGCACCACCAGGGTGGAAGGGGACGCGTCGGTCCCCGCATCCGTCATTCCTGTGCTTGTCACAGGAATCCAGCCACTGCGCGTCGGCGCCGTGAAAAGACTCAAGACGCGCACGCTATCGAGTGTGCCGCGTTACCCCCCGATCAGCGCCAGCCACTCGTCCTCGACCATGGTTTGAACGCCGAGTTCGCGGGCCTTGTCGAGCTTCGATCCGGCGCCGGGGCCCGCGACCACGATATCGGTCTTCTTCGAGACGGAGCCCGCCACCTTGGCGCCGAGACTTTCCGCCCTCGCCTTCGCCTCGTCGCGTGTCATCTTTTCGAGCGACCCGGTGAAGACCACGGTCTTACCGGCTACGGGGCTGTCCGTCGTGATCTTCGTATCTGCGCTTTCCGGCGTCACTTCTTCGAGGAGATCCGCAACAACTTTCAGGTTGCGCGGTTCCTTGTAGAACTCAGCGATGGCGCGGGCGACGACTTCGCCGATGCCCTCGATGCTATTGAGCTCGTTCCAGGCGTCCCCGGCAAGACTGCCCGCCTCTGACATCGCCGCGCCAAAATGCTCATAGCTGCCATAGGAGCGGGCAAGCAGCTTCGCGGTCGTCTCGCCGACGTGGCGAATGCCGAGCGCGTAGATGAAGCGATGGAGCGCGATCGAACGGCGGGCATTGATCGCCTCATAGAGCTTGCGAACGCTGACCTTGCCGAACCCCTCGATGTTCTCGAGTTTCGTGAGCGACCCCGCCTGCCGGCGTTCCAGCGTGAAGATGTCGGGCGCGGTCCGGATCGACTGTGTCGGATCTTCGCTTTCGAAGAAGTATTCGATCTGCTTGGAGCCGAGCCCCTCGATGTCGAAGGCGTGGCGTGAGACGAAGTGCTTCAAGTGCTCGACAGCCTGGGCCCGGCAGACGAAGCCGCCGGTGCAGCGGCGCACGGCGTCCACCTTGCCGGTCTTCTCGTTGATATCGCGCACCGCATGGCTGCCGCAGATCGGGCATGTGGTCGGGAACCTGTAGGGCTCCGCCGCCTCCGCCCGCTCGTCCATCACCACGTCGACGATCTGCGGGATGACGTCCCCTGCCCGCTGGACGATGACCATGTCGCCAATGCGGATGTCACGCCCCTCGCGGATTGGTTCACCGCTGTTGCCGAGGCCGCGGATATAGTCCTCGTTGTGCAGCGTCGCATTGGTGACGACGACGCCACCGACCGTGATCGGCTCCAGCCGCGCGACCGGCGTCAGGGCGCCGGTGCGGCCGACCTGGATGTCGATGCCCTTGAGCCGCGTGAAGGCCTGTTCGGCCGGAAACTTGTGCGCCGTCGCCCAGCGGGGCGAGCGTGAGCGGAAGCCGAGCCGTCCCTGCAGATCGAGCCGGTCGACCTTGTAGACGACGCCGTCGATATCATAATCGAGATCCGGCCGCTCGCGCTCGATATGGTGATAGTGCTCCAGCAGCTCGTCTGCGGAGGAGAGCCGCTGCATCAGCGGATTGACCGGGAAGCCCCAGGCCTTGAAGGTCTCGACCATGCCGAACTGCGTATCCGCCGGCATTGCCGAGATCTCCCCCCAGGCATAGGCGAAGAAGCGCAGCTTGCGGCTCGCGGTCACCTTCGCGTCGAGTTGGCGGAGCGACCCGGATGCCGTGTTGCGCGGGTTGACGTAGAGCGGCCTGCCCTGCGCCGCCATCTCGGCATTGAGGGCGGCGAAATCGGATTTCGCCATATAGATCTCGCCGCGGACCTCGACGACGTCCGGCGCATCGGCGGGCAGTGTCTGGGGGATCATCCGGATCGTCCGGATATTCGCGGTGACGTTCTCGCCCGTCGTGCCGTCGCCCCGCGTTGCCGCGGTCACCAGCCGCCGGTTCTCGTAGCGCAGCGACATGGAAAGCCCATCGATCTTCGGTTCGGCGGTAAAGGCGATCGAGTGATCCGGGAGCTTCCCCAGGAAACGGTAGACGCCAGCGACGAAATCGCGCGCATCCTCGTCGGAAAAGGTGTTGTCCAGCGAGAGCATCGGCCGGGCGTGGACGACCGCCTGGAAGGTCAGCGAAGGCGCCGCACCGACCTTCTTCGAGGGGCTGTCCTCGCGGACGAGCGCCGGAAAGCGCTGCTCGATCAGATCGTTTCGGCGCTTCAGCGCGTCGTAGTCCGCGTCCGAGATCTCTGGCGCATCCTGCCCGTGATAGAGCGCATCGTGGCGGGCGAGTTCAGCGGCGAGGAAAGCAAGTTCCTCCGCCGCTTCCGTTTCGGTCAATTGCTCGACGGGTGGCTTCTCGTTCAGCATGAATGGCGACTCCGGATTGGGAGTCGTTTTTACTGCATGATTCCTCAAATCGGAATCGGTTTGACGACAAAATCATGCAGCATTTCAAAGTGCTACAATGGCCTTTGCGCGACTGAGCAGATGCGCGGCGCTGGTAGGCATTCGGCGCGAAAGAAGTCGTTGCGATCAGCCGTTGCCGGCCAGCAATCGCGCCGCCGCCGCCCTCGCTTCCTCGGTGATCGAGGCGCCGGCGAGCATGCGGGCGATCTCCTCGGTGCGCGCCTCATCGTCCATGCGGGCGACACGTGTCGCGATCATCTCGGCCTTTTGCGCCGATGGCCCCTTGGAGATCAGCAGGTGCGTCGCGGCGCGCGCGGCAACCTGCGGCGCATGCGTGACGGAAAGCACCTGGACGGTCTTCGAAAGGCGCTTCAGTCGCTGGCCGATGGCATCCGCCACGGCACCGCCGACGCCGGTATCGATCTCATCGAAGACGAGCGTCGGCGCCGAGCCCCGATCGGCAAGCGCCACCTTCAGCGCCAGGAGGAAGCGGGAAAGCTCGCCGCCCGAGGCCACTTTCATGATCGGCCCCGGACGCGTGCCGGGATTTGTCTGCACATGGAACTCGACGACATCGATGCCCTCGGCCGAAGGCGAATTGGGATCGCTTGCGACCTCGACCATGAACCGGGCGCGCTCGAGCTTCAGTGCCGGCAGCTCTGCCATGACCGCTGCCGAGAGCGCGGTGGCCGTGTTGTGGCGTTTCTCGGAAAGCGATCGGGCCGCAGCATCGAAGGCCGTCCTCGCCTCTCCCACCTGTTTTTCGAGCTGCTTCAGTTTCTCCTCGCCGGCGTCGAGGTCGGCGAGATCGGCGATCATCCTCACGGCAAGTGCCGGCAGTTCGGTGACCGGCACCGAATATTTGCGGCTGGCGGCACGGAGCGCGAAGAGCCGCTCCTCGACGCGCTCCAGTTCCTTCGGGTCGAATTCGGTGTTTCGCAGCGCCCGCTCCACCGCCATCTGCGCGTCGGAAAGCTGGTTGAGTGCTGTGTCCAAGAGCTCTACGGTCTCTTCCAGCAGGCCCGGCGCCTCGTGGCTCTTGCGCTCGAGCCGCCGCACCAGCGAGGCGATCAGCGGTACCGGCGAAGCATTGCCGTTCAGGAATTCGGACGCTTCGCTGATGTCGCCGGCGATGCGCTCGACCTTCATCATCCGCGCCCGGCTCTCGGCCAGTTCCTCTTCTTCGCCATCGCGCGGCGCCAGCGTCTCCAGTTCCTCGACCGAGGCGCGCAGATAATCCGCCTCGCGCGCGGCAGCCTCGACGCGCTCGCGGTGCTTCTTCAGCCCCCGCTCGGCGTCCCGCCAGGCACGGTAGAGCGCCGCGACCTCTTGCGCCGGCTCGGTGGTGCCGCCGAAGGCGTCGAGCAACGCGCGGTGCGCGTCGATGTCGACAAGCGCCCGGTCATCGTGCTGGCCGTGAATTTCGACGAGCACTTGCCCCGCCTGGCGCATCAGTTGCACGCTCACCGGCTGGTCGTTGATGAAGGCCTTGGTCCGGCCATCCGCCGATTGCACGCGGCGGAAAATCAGGTCGCCGTCGTCGTCGATGCCGTTTTCGTGCAGGAGGATCCGCGCCGCGTGGCCTGGCGGCACGTCGAAGACCGCAGTCACCTGCCCCTTGTCCTCGCCATGGCGCACGAGCGAACCGTCGCCGCGGCCGCCGAGCGCCAGCGACAGGCTGTCGAGAAGGATGGATTTGCCCGCGCCGGTTTCACCGGTCAGCACCGAGAGCCCCGCGTCGAAGCTGAGGTCAAGCCGTTCGATCAGGACGATATCGCGGATCGAGAGCTGCGCGAGCATCCGGTGTCATATCTTCCTTGGGAAGCGCTGAGGCAATCAGGCGCCGATGAGTTTCTTGCCCGCGCGCGCGATCCAGGACGTGCCGCTTTCGCGCGGTTCGAGACCGCCCGACTGCAGCAGCTTGTAGGAATCGGCGTACCACTGGCTGTCCGGGTAGTTGTGCCCGAGCACCGCCGCCGCCGTCTGGGCTTCGGCCGTCACGCCCATCGAGAAATAGGCTTCGACGAGACGCGCCAGCGCTTCCTCGACCTGGTTGGTGTTCGGATATTGCTCGACGACGACGCGGAACCGGGAGATGGCGGCAAGATATTCCTTGCGCTCGAGGTAATAGCGCCCGACCTGCATCTCCTTGCCGGCGAGCTGGTCCCGGGCGAAGCGGATCTTGGACTGCGCGTCATCGACATATTCGGAGTCCGGATACTTGTCGACCACCACCTGCATCGCCTCGATCGCCCTCTGCGCAGGCTTCTGATCCTGCGTCACCGCCGGGATCTGCTTCGTATAGGCGAGGCCCTGGATATATTGCGCATAGGCCGCGTCCTCGGACTGCGGATAGAGATTGAGATAACGGTTGGTGGAGTTGATGGCGTCCTGGTACTGGCCGTTGCGGTACGCCACGAAGGCGTTCATCACCAGTGCCTTGCGGGCATATTCGGAGAATGGATGCTGCCGGTCGATCGCGTCGAACTTGCGCCCCGCTTCCGTCGTCTTGCCGGCATTCAAGTTGGCCAGGCCCTGATTATAAAGCACTTCCGGCGGATCGGTCTCGGCGGTGAGCTTGGTAATATCGATATCCGGGTCGTTCTGGCAGGCGGTGATCAGGCTGCTGCCGGCAATAGCCGCAAGAACGACGGCGGCGACACGCGCTGATTTTTTTATGTCAACAGAGACTGCAAGAACCATCGGATATTCCCGTTTCACCTACAGCGCCGCGCGTCTTAACCAAACGCGCAAAGGTCGCTGTAGCACTTTAGATTGCTGCATGTCTCCTTACATCGAGGTCGATTTAAGGAGACATGCAGTAGCGGTTGGCATCCGCCAGACTTGCGCGTTTTAGAGCAAGTTGCCTCAAGACCGCAACGTCATGATCGGCAATTCATGCAAATTTGTGACGCTCCAGCTGGTTTCCGCAGAGGACGCGCTGTTTTCCAACCCGATTCGTATTGTTTCATTACTACCCCCTCATGAAAAACGCCGGCCTTTCGGCCGGCGACTGGAGAGAAATGAACTGTATTCTTATGCGGACCAGGGCGCAAATCCCGGGGCAGCGACCGCGACCAATTCGCGGGACCGCGTGCGCTGGCGCTGGGATGCGGTTTCGACAACCTCGTAGGCCGTCGGGTCGCTCAGAAGAGCCTTGAGCGCGTTGGCATTCATCTTGTGGCCGCCGCGATAGGAGCGATAGCATCCGAGGAACGGCGCGCCTGCAAGCGAAAGGTCGCCCACGGCGTCGAGCGTCTTGTGGCGGACGAACTCGTCCGCATAGCGAAGACCCTCGACATTGACGACCGTGTTGTCGTCGGAGATCACCACCGAATTTTCGAGCGACGAGCCAAGCGCAAAGCCGGCAGCCCACAGCCGCTCGACGTCGCGCATGAAGCCGAAGGTCCGCGCCCGCGACAGTTCCCGCTTGAAGACCGCCGGTGTCATGTCGCCCTTCCAGGCCTGGCGACCGATCAGCGGGCAGTCGAAATCGATCTCGACCTCGAAGCGCATGCCGTCATAGGGCGTGAACTCCGACCAGGACGCGCCCGATTCGATGCGGACCGGCTTGAGGATGCGGATGTAGCGGCGCTTGACCGCGAGCGCCTGGATCCCCGCCTGCTCGATGGCGTCGATGAAAGGCTCGGAACTGCCATCCATGATCGGCATTTCCGCGCCATTGACTTCGATCAGCAAGTTGTCGAGGCCAAGCGCGTAGACCGCCGCCATAACATGCTCGATGGTTGCGATCGACGTCGCCGGCGAAAGTCCGAGGACGGTGCACAGATCCGTGTTGCCGACCTGCGACGAAACGGCTCTGAACTCGCTCACGCGCCCGCCGGCAAGAACCCGCTGGAAGACGATCCCGGCATCCGCCTCGGCCGGATGGAAGGTGATCTCCACCTCGGCACCGGAGTGAACGCCAATTCCCTTGAGAGTTATCGGGCTTGCAATCGTTGTCTGAAACCCGAGCAGTTCGATTCCCATTCTCTCGTCACTTTCAAATCAATACCGGCCGAAGCCAAACTCTTGCGGGGCGCCGCGACGATCAGCGCAGACCTACCGATCGTGACCCGGCAGCTGTCGGCCGAAGACACGTTCTTCGAACTGCAGCGTCCGATGGAATCGCATGCGTCCCCTATCCGATGTTGAAAATAAGAGTTCGGAGGCACCATTCCAAATCACTGTTCGTTTCGCTTTGTTACGCAATTCATATGCGCACAATGGAAATCTCAACCCATTGAATCAAAACGAGAAAGTGAAAATGCCCGGGCTAACGCCCGGGCACCGGCAAGGTGAGGGAACGGCTCGCGAATCAGTTCGATTGACGGCGCAGGAACGCCGGAATCTCAAGCTGATCGTCTTCTTGCGAGCGCATTTGCGGCGCTGCGCGACCATGATCGTCGAGCTGACCGCGACGCGGCGCATAGAGGCTCGCCTCCGGCGACAGCGGGCGGCGCTGCTGGGAAGCGGCACTCGGCGGCGCCGATGTCATGTCGGACGCGACGTTCTGGCTTTCCCGCTCACGCAGCCCGAGCGAGCTGGTGATGCGGTTGAGCAGGCCCATCGGACCCCGCTCTTCCTGAAGCGCGGCCGCCGGCTGCGCGCGGTGGTCGATCTCGGCCTTCACGACGGGCGGAAAGTCCTCGACCTTCGGCATGCGCACCGGCTCGGCCTGCTGGCGCACGACCGGGGCGGGTTCCTGGCGGACCGGCTGCGGTTGGAACTGCGGCTGGGCCTGAGCCTGGATCGGCGCTTCGACGGGCCGCGGCATCGGCTGCGGCGCGCGGGCTACGGGAGCGGCCTCCACCGGAGCGGCGCCGGCAAAGAGCTTGCTCTGCGGGCGAAAGGCCTCTTCCTGGACCTGTGGGGCCGGTGCAGCGACCTGTGCCCGGGTTGCAATGTCGAGTTCACGCTCCATTTCGGCCTCGCGGATCGCAAGTGCGATCGGATCGACCTGCTGAACCGGCTGTTGGACCGGCTGCGGGGCGATCTGCTGGACCGGCTGTTGCGCGACTGGCTGTTGCAGGACGGGCTGCTGCGGGGCCGGAATGGCGACAGACGGACGAACGATCGGCTTCGGCGCTACCGGGCGAAAGTCGGCGGAACGGCCGGCAACCTCCGCAGCTCCACGATCGATACCGGTTGCGACCACCGAGACCCGGATCAGGCCTTCGAGGTCTTCGTCGAAAGTGGCGCCGAGAATGATGTTGGCGTCCGGATCCACTTCCTCGCGGATGCGCGTTGCCGCCTCGTCCACCTCGAAGAGGGTGAGGTCGCGGCCGCCGGTGATCGAGATGAGCAGGCCTTGCGCGCCCTTCATCGAAGTTTCGTCGAGCAGCGGGTTGGCGATCGCCGCTTCCGCGGCGGCCATGGCACGGCCTTCGCCGGATGCCTCGCCGGTGCCCATCATGGCACGGCCCATTTCGCGCATCACCGAGCGGACGTCGGCGAAGTCGAGGTTGATGAGGCCTTCCTTGACCATGAGGTCGGTGATGCAGGCGACGCCGGAATAGAGAACCTGGTCGGCCATGGCGAAGGCGTCCGCGAAGGTCGTCTTGTCGTTGGCGATCCGGAAGAGGTTCTGGTTCGGGATGACGATCAGGGTATCGACCGACTTCTGCAGGTCGGCAATGCCCTGGTCGGCGATGCGCATACGGCGCCCGCCTTCGAACTGGAAGGGCTTGGTAACGACGCCGACGGTCAGGATGCCCTTGTTGCGGGCCGCCTGGGCGACGATCGGCGCAGCGCCCGTGCCGGTACCGCCACCCATGCCGGCGGTGACGAAGCACATATGCGTGCCCTGCAAATGATCGATGATCTCATCGATGCATTCTTCGGCAGCCGCGCGGCCCACTTCCGGCTGCGAGCCAGCACCGAGACCTTCGGTAACGGCGACACCCATCTGGATGATCCGTTCGGCCTTGGTCATGGTGAGCGCCTGCGCATCCGTGTTGGCGACCACGAAATCGACGCCCTGGAGGCCCGCGGTGATCATGTTGTTGACGGCATTGCCGCCGCCGCCGCCGACGCCAAAGACCGTGATACGGGGCTTCAGCTCGGTAATGTCCGGCTTTTGCAAGTTGATGGCCATAGTACCGTTCCTTCTCTTTCTCTGGCCGCCTTGCCGAGCCGGCCAAATCTTTAAAACTCAAATACCCGTCTTGCCCGGCGCCACACTTGCGCCGGCGGAACTCAGAAACTCTCTTTCAACCACTGGCCCATTCGGGCGATACGGCTGTTGCCGCCGCCGAAGGCGGAGAGCATGCCGCCCTGGCTGGCATGCGTCTCGAGATCGGCGACCTGCGGATAGATCATCAAACCGACGGCCGTGGAGAATGCCGGACCCTTGGCGGCCGCCGGCAGGCCCGAAACGCCGAGTGGCCGGCCGATGCGGACGTTGCGCGCCAGGATCCGCCGCGCCGCTTCCGGCAGGCCGGTCAACTGGCTGGCGCCGCCCGTCAGCACGATGCGCTTGCCGACGATCGGACTGAAACCGGACCGTTGGATGCGGTCCCGGATGAGTTCCAGCGTTTCCTCGATTCGGGCGCGGACAATGCGCGAGACGAGCGCGCGCGGCACATGGGTCGGCTGGTCGCGGTCGTCCTCGCCGATCGGCGGCACGGAAACGATATCGCGCTCGTCGGCGCTGTTCGGAAGTGCCGAGCCGTGCACGACCTTCAGCCGCTCCGCATCCTCGATCCGCGTCGACAGTCCCCGTGCCAGATCGGTCGTCACATGATGGCCACCCAGGCTGACGGCATCCGCATGGACGAGCTTGCCCTCGGCGAAGACCGAGATGGTCGTCGTGCCACCACCCATGTCGATCGCCGCGCAGCCGAGCTCGACCTCGTCGTCGACGAGTGCGGCAAGGCCGCTGGCATAGGGCGTGGCGACGATGCCTTCGACCGAGAGATGCGCGCGGTTGACGCAAAGCTCGAGATTCTTCAGCGCGGCCCGTTCGACGGTCAGTACATGCATGTCGACGCCGAGGACGTCGCCGAACATCGCCAGCGGGTCGCGGATGCCGCGCTCTCCGTCCAGCGAGAAGCCGGTCGGCAGCGAATGGAGGATTGCCCGATCGGTCCTGAGCGACTGCTGGCCGGCGGCGGCGAGCACCTTCTTGAGGTCGTTCGCGTCGACCTCCTGCCCGCCAAGGTCGATCGTCGCCGTATAGACGTCGCTCTGCAGGCGGCCGGCCGAGACATTGACAATGAGGCTGTCGATCGTCAGCCCGGCCATCCGCTCGGCTGCATCGACGGCAAGCCGCACGACGCTTTCGGCGGCATCCAGGTCAGCGATCACGCCGTTCTTCACGCCGCGCGATTTCTGGTGGCCGATGCCGATGATCTCGATATTGTGGGTGCGGCCGGGCAGGATCTGGCTCTCGGCGCGCGGCGTCAGCCGGCCGATCATGCAGACGACCTTGGTCGAGCCGATGTCGAGCACCGAAACGACGTGCGACCGCTTCGAGGAAAGCGGCTTCAGGCGCGGAAGGCCAAAATTGGCGGACCCGAACAGACTCATATCCGCTTCTCCTGCTCCTTCAGCATCTTCTCCCTCGCCTTCAGCGCCACTTCCCGGCGCGCAACCGCTTCCGGCGTGAGTTGCACGGTCGTACGGTCCTCAAGCCTCAGATCGACGGCAGCGATATCGCGCTCGAGAAGCTGGTGACCCTCTTCCATCTCCGCGAGAACCCGCATCGCCCTGGCGACATCCTTCTCGGGAAGCTTGACGACAATGCCGGTGTCGAGGCGCAGATCCCAGCGCCGGCTCGCGACACGCACGAAGGCCCTTACGCGCGAGCGGAACTCCGGCCAGCGGGAAAACTCGTCGTAGAAGGCGGCCGCCGCCGTCTCGGCATCGCGGCCGACGAAGAGCGGCAGTGCGGCGAATTTGTTGTCGCGCAAGGGAGCGATCACGCTGCCGCTGCGCTCGATAAGCGACAGGTCCGACCCGTGCTGCCATATGCCGAAGGCCCGGCGCTCCTTGAGGTTCACCTCGATGGTCGCCGGATAGACCTTGCGCACGGTGACGCTTTCCACCCACGGCAATTCGCCGATCAGGCGGCGCGCCTCGGCGATATCGAGCGCCACGAGCGAGGTCGTTCCGTCGAGACCGAGCTGCTGGAGGATGTCGATCTCCGAGGTCTGCTCGTTGCCGGAGACCCGGACGTCTTCGATGGCAAAGCCGGCAGCCGTCGTCGACGCCTGCGCGAAGTTCTGCGTGTGGCCGCCGAGCGACATGCCGTAGAGGCCGGTCGCCAGAAGAAAGGCGGCAGCGGAAAAGGTACCGGTATGAGCCGGGAAACGGACGCGGCCGGCACCAAGGCTGACCAGGAAGCGGACGCCCTTGCGCAGCGGGCGCGGCAACACGAATGCGTCATCACCCTCGGCGGCGACGCCGAGCGAAGGACGAACCCTTCTGCCCCTTCTGCCCCTCAACGCAAGCACGATGCGTCCTCCACGATCCACCTTAGAAACTCACCAAACTGAAGGCCCGCATGCTGCGCCATTTCTGGCACCAGGGAGGTCGGGGTCATGCCGGGCTGCGTGTTGATCTCCAGCCAGATCAACTCGCCCTCGCCATCGCCACGATCATCGAGACGGAAGTCAGATCGGCTGACGCCGCGGCAACCGATCGCCTGATGCGCCTTCACCGCCAAGGATTGTATTTTTTGGTAAATATTTGGTGAAATCCGCGCCGGAATGACATGCGTCGAACCACCTTTTACGTATTTCGAATCATAGTCGTAGAAGGCGTGGCCCTGCGGAATGATCTCGGTGACGCCAAGCGCCACGTCGCCCATGACGCCGCAGGTGAGTTCGCGGCCGGCAATGTAGCGTTCGACCATCACCCGGTCGCCGTAGCGCCATTCGCTGGAGGTAATGACCTGCGGCGGATGCGACTGGTCTTCCTTGACGATGACGACGCCGAAGCTCGACCCCTCACGCACCGGCTTCACCACATAGGGCGGCTTCATCGGGTGAGCGTTACCGAACGCGCGGCGATCCATGATCAATGCCTCGGCAACCGGAATGCCGGCGGCCTTGGCGACGTGCTTCGCCTGCGCCTTGTCCATGGCAAGCGCCGAAGCCAGCACACCGGAGTGGGTGTAGGGGATCTCGAGATACTCGAGAATACCCTGGATCGTGCCGTCCTCGCCGAACGGCCCATGCAGCGCATTGAAGACGACATCCGGACGCAACTCTGCGAGGACGGCAGCCACGTCACGCCGGACATCGACGCGGGTGACGCGATAGCCCTCGGCTTCCAAGGCATCCGCGCAAGCCGCCCCGGAAGACAGGCTCACCGGCCTCTCCGAGGAAAATCCGCCCATCAGGACAGCAACATGCCTGCCGCTCATTTAGACCCCCAAACAGTACGCCACTATCGCAAAGCTTGCTTGCGTCTGGCTGTTTCCATCAGCCCCGAGTCGCGAGATCTCCGCGTAGGGCCACTACAACGACATTATGGTTAATGAATCGTTTACTTTGGTTAACTCTTGTTGCGGGGGCGCTGTCTGCCCTCAACAGAATCAACCCGTATCAACGGCTTCGCGGCTGAATCGGCACTTTCTATGGCGGCGGTTACGGCTAAGCGCGGAATGCAAAAGGGGCCGCGACGTATCTCCGTCGCGGCCCCCGTTCACTTGAGCTTTTTTCGCCTCAGCCCGCAGCGCGGCCGAGAAACTCCTTGATCTCGTAGCCCGGCATGAATTTGCCGATCCGCTTGATCTCCCATTCGAGCTTGATGCCGGAATGCTCCAGCACTTGCGCGCGCACCGTCTCGCCGAGATATTCGAGCTCGTAGCCGCTCGCCTGGCCGGTGTTGATCATGAAGTTGCAGTGGAGCGGCGACATCTGGGCCCCGCCGATCATCATGCCGCGGCCACCGGCCTCGTCGATCAGCTTCCAGGCCGAATGGCCATCGGGATTCTTGAAAGTGGAACCGCCGGTTTTCTCGCGGATCGGCTGTACCGTCTCGCGATGCTGGCGCACCGCATCCATGTCGTTGCGGATCTTCGCCTTGTCTTCCGGAAAGCCTTCGAAGATCGCATGCGTGAAGATCAGATCCTTGGCCGCGGCGGTATGCCGATAGGAATAGCCCATATCGGCATTGCTCAAAACATGCCGGTTGCCCTTGCGATCGACCGCGTGGACCTCGGCGACGCGTTCCCGCGTCTCGCCGCCGTTGGCGCCAGCGTTCATCCTCAGCGCGCCGCCGATCGAGCCCGGTATGCCATAGTAGAAGTAAAAGCCGCCGATGCCATGGTCGAGCGCCATGGCCGCGATGTTCTTGTCCGGGCAGATCGCCCCCGCCTTGATGCGGTTCTCGCCGACGATCTCCAGATCGCCGAAGCCCTTGGCGGAAAGGCGAATGACGACCCCTGGAATACCCCCGTCGCGCACCAGCAGGTTCGAGCCGACGCCGATCACCATCACCGGCACCTCCTCCGGCACCAGCTTGAGGAAAGCGACCAGATCATCCGTATCGTGCGGCTGGAACATCAGCTCGGCAAGCCCGCCCGCACGAAACCAGGTCACGCGGTCCATCGGGGCATCGGGCGTGATTCGACCGCGAATTGCACTGACGCCGCTTCCGAGCGCGTCCAGGAGTTTCTGACCGTTAACCTGCTTCATGCTTCAACTTCCTGAAATTTCCGCGAGTTCCCTGGGAAGCGCCGCGGCCCAATAGGTGATGCTGCCAGCCCCCAAGAGAACCACAAAGTCGCCCGGCTGCGCAATCTTCGAGACGACCGGTGCCAGCGTTTCCTGGCCGGTGAGGTAGCGAGCGTCGCGGTGGCCGGCGGCCTTGATACGATTGACGAGCGCTTCGGAATTGACGCCGTCGATCGCGTCCTCGCCTGCCGCATAGACCGGCGCGATCAGAATGGTATCGGCATCGTTGAAGCAGGAGGAGAAATCCTCGAACAGGCTCGACAGGCGCGAATAGCGGTGCGGCTGGTGCACGGCGACGATGCGCCCCTGGCAGGCCTCGCGCGCCGCCCTCAGGACCGCCTTGATCTCCACGGGATGATGGCCGTAGTCGTCGAAGATACGCGCCCCGTTCCATTCGCCGGTAAGCGTGAAGCGGCGCTTCACGCCGCCGAAGGAGGCAAGTCCCTTGGCGATCGCCGCCGGCTCCATCCCGAGACGCTGGGCGACGGCGACGGCTGCGGTGGCGTTCGAGACGTTGTGGCGGCCGGGCATCGGCAGGCGCAGGCCCTCGAGCTGAATCACCTGGCCGGTGCGACGGCGGCGGATCTCGATGTCGAAGACGGAGGTTGCGCCGTCCATCCGGACATTGTGATAGCGCACATCGGCTTGCGGGTTCTCGCCATAGGTCACGACCTTGCGGTCCTCGATCTTGCCGACCATGGACTGGACTTCCGGATGATCGAGGCAGAGTACACCGAAACCGTAAAAGGGCACGTTTTCGACAAACTGCCGGAAGGCCGCGCGCACGGCGTCGAAATTGCCGTAATGGTCGAGGTGCTCCGGGTCGATATTGGTGACGACGGCGATATCGGCCGGAAGCTTCAGGAAGGTACCGTCGGATTCGTCCGCCTCGACGACCATCCACTCGCCTGCCCCCATGCGCGCATTGGTGCCATAGGCATTGATGATGCCGCCATTGATCACCGTCGGGTCGAGACCGCCGGCATCGAGCAGCGCCGCGACCATCGACGTCGTCGTCGTCTTGCCGTGGGTGCCGCCGATGGCGATCGCATTGCGGAAGCGCATCAGCTCGGCCAGCATCTCGGCGCGGCGCACCACCGGCAGGAATTTTTCGCGCGCCGCAATCAGTTCGGGATTATCCTTCTTGATCGCCGTCGAGACGACCACCACCTCGGCATCGCCGAGATTTTCCGCCTTGTGACCGACCGAGATCTTGATGCCCTTTTCGCGCAGACGCTGCACATTGGCGCTGTCCGATTGGTCCGAGCCCTGCACCCGGTGGCCGAGATTGTGCAGCACCTCAGCGATGCCGCTCATGCCGATGCCGCCGATCCCAATGAAATGTACCAGCCCGATCGTCTTCGGCATTTTCATGAGCGTGCTTCCTTGAACTTGGCGACTGTCGAGCCGCTGGCAATAGCCTCTACCAGGGACGCAAGCAAGCGCGCGGCGTCCGGTTTGCCGGTTTCCCGGGCGTTCGCGGCCATCTGCGCCAGCGCCTCGGGGTTGTTCATGGCGTCGGAAAGGATGCCCGCGAGCCGCTCGGCGCTGAGCTCCGCCTGGGCGATGACCCGCGCCCCACCCTTGGCGGCAAGTGCTGCGGCATTCGCCGCCTGGTCGTGATCGAGCGCGTAGGGATAGGGAACGAGGACGGCCGGGCGGCCGATCGCCGACACCTCGGAAACGGTCGAGGCCCCGGAGCGGCAGACCACCAGATGCGCCGAGGCGATCCGCGCGGCCATGTCGGTGAAGAACGGCGACACTTCCGCCGGGATGCCGAGCTTGTCATAGGCGGCGGCGACGCCTTCCCGATCCTCGGGGCGCGCCTGTTGCGTCACCTTGAGCCGCTGGCGCTGCCCGTCGTCGAGACGGCAGATCGCTTGCGGCACGGCCTTCGAGAAAAATTGCGCCCCCTGGCTGCCGCCGAAGACGACGAGATGGAATGGGCCACCATCCGACGCCGCATAGGCGACCCTCGCCGCATCCAGCACCGCGGGGCGGACAGGGTTTCCGGTCATCACGGTCTTCGCGGCAAAGGCGCCCACCCTCTCGGGAAGAAAACCGCCCGCAATCGCCTGCACCCGCGAAGCCAGCATCTTGTTGGCGCGCCCCATCACGGCATTCTGCTCGTGGATCAGCGACGGAACCCTCATGCCGGTCGCGGCAAGCAGCGGCGGCACCGTCGGATAGCCGCCGAACCCGACGACCGCCCTGGGTTTGTGACGGGCAATCAGACGCCGCGCAGCGCGCAAACCGGTCCAGAGTTTCCAGGCCGATTGCGCCAACTTGATCGGGTTCTTCGAACCGATCGTCGCAGAAGGCACGACATGCACCTCGTCGGCCGGAAATTTTCCCGCATAGCGCTCGGCACGGCTATCGGTCACCAGATGCACGGCGTAGCCGGACGCCTTCAGCTCGTGCGCAAGCGCCTCCGCGGGAAAGAGGTGCCCGCCGGTCCCACCGGCGGCAAGAAAAATGATGCCCTTGTCCATGTCTTACTCCGCCGGCACTCCGATGCCGGATCGAAAGAGGCTGCGCTCCACCGCGCGTTTCTCCGGCCGGTGACGGGTGAGCGCCAGGACGAAGCCGGCGGTCACGCAGATCGCCACCATCGACGAGCCGCCATAGGAAATCAGCGGCAGCGTCATGCCCTTGGCCGGGAGCAGTTCGAGATTGACGCCGATATTGATCATCGACTGGATGCCGATCTGCAGCACTAGGCCGGCGACGGCAAAGCGGTTGAAATCGTTGCGTTCGCGGAAAGCGTGGTTGAGCCCGCGCATGACCAGGAAGGCGAAGATCAGCACGATCACCATGCAAAAGATGATGCCGAACTCTTCTGCGGCCACCGAGAAGACGAAGTCGGTGTGGCTATCGGGAATGATGCGCTTGACGATACCCTCGCCCGGGCCGCGGCCGAACCAGTCGCCGCGGATGATGGCATCGCGCGCCGTATCCACCTGGAACGTGTCGCCCTCGCCGGTCATGAATCGGTCGATACGGCCGGCGACGTGCGGCAGCATCGTATAGGCGACGAAGAAGCCGCCCGCGGCCGCCCCGGCCAGCACGATGATCCAGAGCCACGGCATGCCGGCCATGAAGAACATGCCGCCCCATACCGCTGCAGTGAGAATCGTCTGGCCGAGATCCGGCTGGGCGACGAGCAGCGCGCCGACGATGCCGAAGAGCAGGATCGACAAGAGGTTGCCGGGGATCTCCGGCTGCTTGGCGTGCTCGGCAAAAAGCCAGGCGCAGACGACGACGAAGGCCGGCTTCATGAACTCGGACGGCTGGATCGAAATGCCGGCGATCGAGATCCAGCGGAGCGAACCCTTGACCTCCTCGCCCACGAAGAGAACGAGCACCATCATGCCGAGCGATGCAGCGAGCAGGATGATCGCCGCGCGCCGGACCTGCCGCGGCGACAGAAAGGATATGCCCACCATCACCACGAGCGACGGCAGGAGGAAGACCGCGTGACGCTTGACGAAGTGGAAGCTGTCGAGCCCGAGCCGCTCGGCGACCGGCGGGCTGGCGGCGAAGGAAAGCATGAAGCCGACGCCCATCAGCAGGATGAAGGTCGCCAGGAAGAACCTGTCTATCGTCCAGAACCAGTCGGCCACGGGGCCACGTTCGGCTCGGCTTACCATCTGTCTGTCCCCTTTTCCGGCGCACCATACGCCAACTTCCGAAAAACCCGGCTCCGACGCGCCTGTCCAGGCGTCGTGCGTCAGATGAGCATGGTCACGCCTTCGAGGGCCGCTACGTGGCCGACGAAGGCATCGCCCCGCACCTCGAAATTCTTGTACTGGTCGAAGCTTGCGCAAGCCGGGGAAAGCATCACCGCGGCCGGGCCCTGGCGGTCCCGCGCCGCATCCGCCGCCGCGTGCGCGACCGCCTTTTCCAAGGTGCCGGAAATCTCGTAGGGCACGCCTTCGCCGAGCGTCACCGCGAAGGCCGGCGCCGCCTCGCCGATCAGATAGGCCTTGACGATCTTCGGGAAGAACGGCGACAGCGAGGTGATGCCGCCTTCCTTCGGCAGGCCGCCGGCAATCCAATAGATCCGCTCGTAGCTCGAAAGCGCGGGAGCGGCCGCATCGGCATTGGTCGCCTTGCTGTCATTGACGAAGACGATGTCGTCCCTTTTCGCAACCGGCTGCATCCGGTGCTTGAGGCCCGGAAAACTCTTCAGCCCGTTGACAATCTCATCTTCGCTGACGCCGACGGCAAGGCAGGTGGCGACGGCCGCCGCCGCATTCTGGGCATTGTGCCCGCCGCGCAGCGTCTGGATGCCGGAAAGATCGGTAAAGAGCGACGATGTCCCGCCCTCAGCCCGCATGAGCGACGATCCCTCGGCATAAATTCCGTCGGCCGGCACATGACGGCGCGATATACGCACGACCCTGGTTCCGGCACGCTCCACCCGGTCGGCAATCAGGCTGGAGAAACTGTCGTCGACGCCGACGACGGCGGTAGCGCTTCCCGCCACCAATCGTTCCTTGATGTCGGCATAGTGCTGCATGGTGCCGTGCCGGTCCAAATGGTCGGGCGTCAGATTGAGCAGGATGCCGGCCGTCGGGTCGAGCGTCGGCGCCAGGTCGATCTGGTAGGACGAGCATTCGACCACGTAGAAGCGTCCTGCCTTTGGTGGATCGAGCGTCAGCACCGCCGTGCCGATATTGCCGCCGAGTTGCGTGTCCCGCCCGCTGGTCTTGAGGATATGGGCGATCAGCGCCGTCGTCGTCGATTTGCCGTTGGTGCCGGTGATGGCGATGAAGGGGCAATCGGGGGCATGGGCGCGGCGCTCGCGCACGAAAAGCTCGACGTCGCCGATAATATCGACACCGTTTTGGTGGGCGAGATCGACGGTCCAATGCGGCTTCGGATGTGTCAGCGGCACACCCGGCGAAAGCACGAAAGCCGCGAAGCCGTTCCAGTCGACATGACGCAAATCCGCCGTCGCGATTCCCGCGGCGCCGGCTTTCGCGACGCTCTCCGGATTGTCGTCCCAGGCGGTGACCTCGGCGCCGCCTGCGACCAGCGCCTCGGCCGTCGCCAACCCCGAACCGCCGAGGCCGAAGAGCGCGACCTTCCTGCCCCTGAATGTGGTGACCGGGATCATCTCGCTTACCGCAGCTTGAGGGTCGAGAGGCCGACCATCGCCAGAATGACTGCAACGATCCAGAAGCGGATCACCACCTGGCTCTCCGTCCAGCCCTTCTTCTCGAAGTGATGGTGGATCGGCGCCATCAGGAAGACGCGCTTGCCGGTACGCTTGAACCAGAAGACCTGGATAATGACCGACAGCGTCTCGATGACGAAGAGCCCGCCGATGATGATCATGACGATCTCGTGCTTGGTCGCGACGGCAACGGTGCCGATCAGGCCGCCCAGCGCAAGCGAGCCGGTATCGCCCATGAAGATCGCCGCCGGCGGGGCGTTGAACCACAGAAAGCCGAGCCCCGCCCCGATTACGGCGCCGAGAATGACGGCGAGTTCGCCGGTGCCGGGCACGAAATGGATCTGCAGGTAGTTGGCGAACACCGCGTTACCGGCGAGATAGGCGATCAGCCCGAAGGCGGCGGAAGCGATCATCACCGGCACGATGGCGAGACCATCGAGACCGTCGGTCAGGTTCACGGCATTGCCCGCGCCGACGATGACGAAACCGCCGAAAAGCACGAAGAAATAGCCGAGATTGAGCATCAGGTCCTTGAAGAACGGGAACGCCACGGACGACCCGAAAGTGGAGCCTGCCGTTCCGGTCGAAAGCGCCGCACGCATCATGAAGAAAACCGCAATCGCGGCAATCACGAATTCGATGCCGAGGCGCGCCTTGCCGGAAAAGCCCTTGTCCGACTGCTTGGTGACCTTGAGATAATCGTCGTAGAAGCCGATTGCGCCGAAGCCGAGCGTGACGAGCAGCGTCGACACGACATAGATGCTCGAGAGGTCGGCCCAGAGCAGCGCCGAGCCGACGATGCCGGCGAGGATCATCAGGCCACCCATGGTGGGCGTGCCGGCCTTCTTGAAATGCGTCTGTGGCCCGTCGGCACGGATCGGCTGACCCTTGCCCTGGCGGATGCGCAACGAGGAAATAATGGCCGGGCCGAACAGGAACACGATCAGGGCGGAGGTGAAGAGAGCTGCACCCGTGCGGAAAGTGATGTAGCGGAAGAGATTGAAGAATTGAAAGTGGTCCGCCAGTTCCACGAGCCAGATCAGCATAAGGGACCTTCCCCAAAGGTTTAGAATCGGACATCGTCCAACAGAATCATCTGATAGACGATACCCACTTGCACTTGACTATGTTAGGCCATTTCCCCTGGCCGAGGCCTTATCCACCAGCATTGGTGGCAACGCCGTTATACTTCCCCCGCTTCGGCCAACTCTTGCGGATAGGCATCGAGAAGCGCCTGAACGATCTTGGCGCAACCGGTGCCCTTCGACGACTTGACCATTACGACGTCGCCGGCGGCGACGGCGCCGAGCGCGTAGGCGATCAGGTCGCCCACGGCCTCGCGGTGCACGACCGAAATCTCGGCCGGCAAAGCGTCGCGCAGATGCGCCATGTCGGGACCGGCGAGCCAGATGTCGGTTATGCCCGCCTGAACGAGCGGCTCCGCCAGAGCGGCGTGTACGGCCGCGGAATGCTCGCCCATCTCCAGCATGTCACCGAGGATCGCGATACGGCGGCTGCCGGCAGGCGGCTCGGCGTCGCGCAGCAGGGCGATCGCCGCCCGCATCGACGCCGGGTTGGCATTGTAGCTTTCATCGATCAGCGTCAGGTGGCCGGCGCCAATCCTGAGGCGATGCCGCAAGCCGCGACCCTTTTCAGGCTGCATGGTGGCGAGCGAGGCAATGACGCGGTCGAGGTCCGCGCCGGCGAGCTGCGCGGCGGCAATCACCGCCAGGGCATTCTCGGCGATATGCCGTCCCGGTGCGCCGATCGTCACCTCCAGCGTCCTGCCGCCGATTCCTGCCCACAGGACGGAACGCTCCGCTCCCCCGGCGAATTCGATCAGCCGATATTCCGATTTGGGATTTGCGCCGAAGGCGTGGATGTGGCTGACGCCCGCCGCCACGGCTGCCCTTTCGAGGATGTCGAACTGCGGGCTGTCGCGGTTGATGACCGCGTGGCCGCCCTTGACGACGCCCTCGAAGATCTCCGCCTTCGCCGAGGCAATCTCGTCAAGACTGGCAAAGTTGCCAAGATGCGCAGCGGCAATGCTGGTCACGACGGCCACATGGGGACGCACCATCGCGGTCAACGGCCGGATCTCGCCATGGTGATTCATGCCTATCTCGAAAATGCCGAAATCGGTCGTCTCCGGCATGCGCGCAAGCGTCAGCGGCACACCCCAATGATTGTTGAAGGATGCGACGGAAGCGTGGACCCGCCCGAGCGGCGACAGGACATGCCTCAGCATCTCCTTCGTCGTCGTCTTTCCGACCGAGCCGGTGACGGCGATGACTTTCGCCGCACTCCGGTCGCGCGCGGCGCAACCGAGGCGGATCATCGCCTCCAAGACATCGTCGACGACGATCATCGGCGCGATCAGGCGCCCGAGCGCCGGGAGCTTTCCTTCGCTGACGACGAGCAATGAGGCTCCGTTGGCAAGCGCGATTCCCGCATAGTCATGGCCATCGACGCGATCGCCCCGGATCGCGAAAAAGGCCTCGCCCTTTTCAATCGTGCGGCTGTCGATCGAGATGCCGATGATACCTTCGGGCAGGTTGCCGACCGGGCGGCCGTTCATGGCCGCCAGGAGATCGCTGCATGTCCAGAGCCAGTTCAACTCACCGCCCTCCCAGCGCCTTGCGTACTTCCGCATGATCGGAGAACGGCAGCGTCACGGAGCCGATCGTCTGCCCTTCCTCGTGTCCCTTGCCCGCAACGATCAGCGTATCACCGGCCTTCAGCATGCCGACCGCAGTACGGATCGCCTCGGCGCGGTCGCTGATTTCGGTGGCGCCCCTGGCACCGGCCATGATCTCCGAACGGATCACCTCGGGAATTTCCGAGCGCGGATTGTCATCGGTGACGATCACTATGTCCGCCAGCCGAGCGGCAACTTCACCCATGATCGGACGTTTGCCCTTGTCCCGGTCACCGCCGCAACCGAAGACGATGATGACCCGGCCGGTGGTGAACGGGCGCACCGATTCAAGCACGTTTTCGAGTGCGTCGGGCTTGTGGGCGTAATCCACATAGGCAAGTGCACCGTCCGTCGTCTGCCCGACGAGTTCCAGCCGGCCGGATGCGCCCTGCAGCTTTTCGAGCGCCGAGAAGGCGGTCTTCGCCTCAATCCCGGTGGACATTGCGAGGCCGGCGGCGACAAGCGCGTTGGCGACCTGGAAGTCGCCGGCGAGCGGCACGTGGATTTCGAAGATGTCGTCGCCGACATGGACTTCCGCCGACTGCTTGTGACGGAAATGCTCGACCCGCTTCAAGCTGATGAAATCGCCATTGCGGCCGACGGTACGCACGTCATGCCCCGCCTTCCTGGCCGCGGCGATCGCCTCGCCGGACCATTGATCGTCGGCAAAAATCACCGCCGGCGAGCCCTTGGGCAGGAGCGCGCCGAAGAGGCGCATCTTCGAGGCCATGTAGTGCTCGACGGTCGGATGATAGTCCATGTGGTCGCGGCCGAGATTGGTAAAGGCGGCGGCGGCCAATCGGACACCGTCGAGCCGGCTCTGGTCGAGGCCGTGGCTCGACGCCTCCATTGCCGCGTGGGTCACGCCCTCGTCGGCGAGCTCGGCAAGCAGCTTGTGCAGCGACACCGGATCCGGTGTCGTCAGCGAGCCGTAGTCGTTGCGGCCAGGCGCCGTGACGCCGGTCGTGCCGATCATTGCCGCCGCAAGGCCGGAATGCGCCCAGATCTGCCGTGTAAAGGAGGCGACCGACGTCTTTCCCGCGGTTCCGGTCACCGCCACCATCGTCTCGGGCTGGCGCCCGTAGAAGCGGGCCGCGGCCCGTGCCAGGAACCGGCGCGGGTCGGAAAGCTCGAACACCGGCGCGCCGGTCTCCGCGCCGGCCCCCTTTGCGGCAATCACGGCCGCCGCGCCGCGCGACAGGGCATCGGCGATATAGGCCGTGCCGTTCGCCTTGGTCCCGGCGACGGCGACGAAGAGATCGCCCGCCTTGACCTGCCGGCTGTCGGCGGTGATGCCGGCAATCTCAATCGCCGAGGCGTTGCCCGTCAGTTGCGCCGAAAGTTCCGGGAAATTCGTTCCCGCCAGGTCCGTGATCTTCATGAACTGCACGTCTCACACCGATATCGATCCGCCGAAATCGCGAATCGTCCGCATTCTCATTTCACGGTCAATAAGACACAAGCAAGGCAGAACCGTCTTCTCCGAATTTCGGTTCGACGCCGAGCAGCGGCGCCGAGCGACTGATGATGTCGCGCACCATCGGCGCGGCGTTCGAGCCAGCGGTGCGCCCTCCGCCCTCGCCGGTCGTCGGCGCATCGATGAAGGTCAGCACGATGTACTTCGGATCGTCGATCGGAAAGGCCGCAAGGAAGGCGTTGAAGTTCAGGTCGTTCGAATAGCGGCCGTTGACGACCTTGTCGGCCGTGCCGGTCTTGCCGCCGACGTTGAAGCCCGGCACCAGCGCCCGCTTGCCGGAGCCGGCGATGCCGTTCCAGCGAAGCAGGAAACGCATGTCGTCGCTCGTGCTTTTCTTGACGACCGCCGTCGCAAGGTCGTTCGCCTGTTCCTCCGTGCGCGGCAGGAAGGTCGGCGGAATGAGCTTGCCGCCGTTGACCAATGCCGCGCCGGCCACCGCCGTTTGCAGCGGCGTGGTCGAGACGCCGTGACCGAAGGAGATGGTGATCGAATTGATCTTCTTCCATTCGCGCGGCTGGGTCGGCGATTTGACCTCCGGCAGTTCGGTCGGCAGCTTGGAAAGCAGCCCGAGGCGGGTGAGGAATTCCTTGTGCCCCGGGATGCCGATGAGGTCGGCGATCTTTGCCGTGCCGATGTTGGAGGAGTACTGGAAGATTTCCGGCACGGTCAGCACCCGGCGCTTGCCGTGGAAGTCCTTGATGGTGAAGCCACCGATGCGGATCGGCGCCCTCGCGTCGAAGCTGTCGTTGAGCGTCACCTTGCCGGAATCGAGGCCCATGGCGATAGTGAAGGTCTTGAACGTGGAGCCCATCTCGAACGTGCCGTTCGACATGCGGTTCATCCATCCCTCTTCGGCACCTTCGGCAGGCTTGTTAGGGTCGTAATCCGGCACCGATGCCATCGCCAGCACCTCGCCAGTATGGACGTCCATGACGACAGCGCCGGCGGCGATCGCCTTATAGTTCTTCATGCCGGAATCGATGACGTCACGGACGATATTCTGGACGCGCACGTCGATCGAGAGCTTGACCGGCTCGAGCTTGGCGTCGCTGGTCATGCCGATCGCCGCGAGATCGGCGAGGCCTTGGCTGTCGATGTAGCGCTCCATGCCCGCGACGCCGCGGTTGTCGATATTGACATGACCGAGGATATGGGCGGCAGTCGGCCCGCCGGGGTAGAAGCGGCGCTTTTCCGGGCGGAAGCCGATCCCGGGAATGCCGAGCGCCAGGATTTCGCTCTGCTGTTTCGGCGTCAATTGCCGGCGCAGCCACTGGAAACGCGAATTCGACTTGAGCTTGTTGTAGATCTCCCGGGCGTTAAGATCGGGCAGAACCGTTGCCAGCCGCTCAACCGCCTCGTCCGCATCGACGATCTTGTGCGGCTCGGCATAGAGCGAGACGGTGCGGATGTCGGTCGCGAGGATCTCGCCGTTGCGATCGAGGATATCGGGACGCGAGGCCATGAGATTGTCGGCACGCCCGATCGAGGACACCGTCTCCGGCTGCGCCATCCCGTATTGCACCAGCCGCCCGCCGATCACCGCATAGGCGAGACCGAAGCTCGCAATCACGATCGCAACGCGGCTTTTCGCCTGGCTGGCGCTCTTCTTGCGCGTCCCTTGGAACGTGACGTTGACGCCTGATTCCACGGGGCGGTTGTTGCCGCCGGCAGAGAAATGCGCCTTGCTCTTCAACACCATGATACGGGAGAGAAACGACATCAGCGCGCCACCGAACCTGTTGCGATGTTATCGGCATTGATGACGGCCGCGATGCCGTCTTCCTTCTTGCCCTTGCTCTTCTTGTCCTTGCCCTCCTCCGGGGGCGGCACATCCGCCTTCAGCATCGGCAGTTCCTCGGGCCTGGCGAGCTGCGTCGAGGGGGTCGGCGCCAGCTGCAGATCGGCGGCGAAGGCGCCGACGAGCCGTTCCAGCCGGTTCGGCTGGGTCAGCAGCGCCCAATCGGCCTTGAGCAGGTCGATCGTGTCCTCCTCGAGCTTGATCGCGGCGTCGAGCTTGCGGACTTCCTCGAGCTTGTTCTCGGCCTGGTGCTTGATCGTGTAGGTGACCGTGGCCGCCCCCGTCATGATGACAATCAGCACGATATCGAGCGTTCTGAGCATCGTTTCTTAGCCCCCTAGTCTGGCAAGACTCGCCAGCTCCGGCAGGTTGAAAATGGACTGATCATCTCCCGGCGACCGAGCCTCCGTGCGGATGCCGGCTCTTAATTTCGCCGATCGGGCGCGCGGATTGCGGGACGCTTCATCCTCGCTCGCCGCAACCATAGGCTTGCCGACTGGCGTGAAGGTTGCGTCCCGAGCGGTCACCAGCGGAAGGTGACGTGACCCGCCCGCTTTGCCCGAGCGGTCCTGGAAGAATGTCTTGACGATCCTGTCCTCAAGCGAATGAAAGGTGACGATGACGAGCCGCCCGCCGGGCTTCAGCACGCGCTCGGCGGCAAAAAGCGCATTGGCGAGTTCGCCGAGCTCGTCGTTGACGAAGATGCGCAGCGCCTGGAAGACGCGCGTCGCCGGATGGATCTTGTCCTTGGCCTTGCGTGGCGTCACCGTCTCGATGAGGTTGGCGAGATCACGGGTCGTTTCGAAGGGCTGCCCGGCACGGCGCTTCTCGATCGCACGCGCGATGCGGCCCGCCTGCTTTTCCTCGCCCAGGAATCCGAAGATGCGAATGAGATCGGAGACCTTAGCCCGATTGACGACATCGGCGGCCGAGACGCCGGCACCCGACATGCGCATGTCGAGCGGCCCCTGCTTCTGGAAGGAGAAGCCACGCTCCGCCTCATCGATCTGCATGGACGAAACGCCGATATCGAGCACGACGCCGTCGAGCCCGCCTTCCGGCGCATGGTCCGCCAACTCGGAAAAACGCGAATGGATGAGCTTGAGTCTTCCCCCGGAAGCGGCCACCATCGGCTGACCCGCAGCGATCGCCGTCGGGTCGCGGTCGAGCGCGATCACGTCGGCACCCGCATCCAGGATCGCGGACGTATAGCCGCCGGCGCCGAAGGTGCCGTCGAGAATGACCTTGCCGGACGCCGGAGCAAGAGCCGCCAGCACCTCGGCGAGCATGACGGGAATGTGACGAACCGGTCCGCCTTCGGCTTCAGAAGCTCTGTCGCCTTGATCCGTCACCATTCCGCCTCTCCACACTATTGCGGACGCAGGCCCCGCTGCTTGCGCCCCTCCCGGGCCTCCGCCTGCGCCCTCGCAAACGCCTGCGGCTCCCAGAGCTGAAAATGATCGCCCCGCCCGACGAAGGTCACGTCGGTCGAAATGCCGGTGAAGTCGCGGATGAAATCCGTCACCATCAGCCGGCCCTCCGGGTCGAGCCTCACGAAGACGCCGCCCCCGTGAACGAGGAGCGACATCTGGTTGGCCGCATCCGAAAACGGATCCTCGGCCGCCATCTGCCTCTCGAACCGATCCAGAAGCTCCGGTCCGCCGACGCTGATTGCCGGAAAGACGAAGTCCTGGAAACAGTATAGCTCTCGCACCCCCGCCTCCGTAAGCGCGGCGCGAAAGGCCGAAGGAACGGAAACCCGCCCCTTGGCATCGATCCGGTTCGTAGCATGTGACAAGAAGCGGTTCATGACGCGAAACGGCCGCCCCCACGTGACGGGCCATGGTCATCGGCCCGCGCGAACATTCGCCTGCACGCACAAAAGACCCCCGCCGGACATAAGCATGTCCGCCTGAACCTTCCGAGGAAGGAACACTGGAATTTTGCGATGATGGGCCACGACGCGGCCCTTGCGCAGTACCATTATGGGATAACATGGGACCAAATGGGCGTCAATGGGAGAAGCCTGGAAACAGCCTCGCGGATGATCAAATATTGATAGGTTGTTAAGTTTAACAAAGGGTTACGATCGGACTGCTAATGCCTTGGAATCCCGCGCAAAAGCAGTGCACAAAGTGTACCTAGGGCGCGACCGAAGGCCCGCCGTTCCCCGGCGTCGACGCCCGAAACCGCACCCTGAACGCTAAGAAGTAAAATCGCCAGTTGGCCTGTAAGCCGGGTTCTGTATGGCTCCACCTTCGAAGAGGCGGAACGTGGCAGCCATTCATCTGGGACTGCGCTTGCGCACAGCCTCGTGCAACCCACCCGGATGACGGACCTGGAAACAGGCTGGGCTTACGCCCGTGTCATCCCTATTCGGTCTTGCTCCCGGTGGGGTTTACCGTGCCGTCCATGTCGCCATGTCCGCGGTGGGCTCTTACCCCACCCTTTCACCCTTACTCCGCAGGCGGAGCGGTTTGCTTTCTGTGGCACTTTCCCTGGGGTCGCCCCCGCCGGACGTTATCCGGCACCGTGTTTCCGTGGAGCCCGGACTTTCCTCACCCCGCGGCCTTTCGGCACCTGCGGGGCGCGGCTGCCCGGCCAACTGGCAGAGGCTCATTAACCGACCGGGTAAGCTAGCGCCAGAAAAATCGACGCTTTCGCTTCTCTGCACCGGCCGCTCATCGGTAGGCGATCGCGAAATCGGTCTCGTATTCGCCAGCATCGAGCCGACCGTCCATCACCAGCGCCGCACCCAGCCGGCCGATCTCGTCGGAGCTTTTGGCCGCTTGCCCGTTGCCGCCCGTGAGCACGGCGATGCGATCGCTTACAAAGCCTATGTAAGGATAGCCGTGCGGCGTGAACGCCGTGACGCAAGGCGAACGATGCGTCGAAACCGGTCTGAAGCGCGGGACTGTATCGGCCAGCACCGCATGCAGGTGATCGGCCGCCTCGGCGCTGGCGCTGCCACGGAACCATTCCCTGATTGCCGGTTCGCCGGCAAGGATCCGGTCCGTCGGATCGCCGCCGATCTTGATGTAGTGTTTGCCGTCGGCATAGGCAACCGGCGGCAGAAGATAGTAGCTTTTCTCCTGCTCGGGCGCCGCGCCGATCAGTGACGGCATGCCATGAAATCGGGCGAGATCCTCCGCCGCGACTTGCGCGAACAGCACCGTGCGCGCCTTCACCACCAGATCGATCGGTCTCGGCAGCAGCGCGGCTGATACCGAAAAGCCGCCGGCGGCGATGAGAACGCGTCCAGCGCGCACCGACCGACGGTCAAGTGTGGTCACGACGACCGAATCCCCGGCCTCTTCGACAGCTACCGCTTCGAAGCGGATCACCCGCGCACCGGATTTCTCCGCGGCGATCGTCTGGGCACGCACCAGCGCCCGGGGATTGATATATCCGGCGCCGCGCGCCTCATGAATCCCCGCGTAGCCGCGCGGAAAGCGGAACCAGGGAAATCGGTCCGCGAGATCGTCGCTCGGGATCAATGGCGCATCGACCCCGAGCCGGTCGCGAGCCTGCGCCACCTTCTCGAGATAGTCGAAGGCGCTTCCAGGCGCCGGCGCCGCAATCAGGCAGCCGACCTCGAAGTAGAATTCGACGCCGCTTGCCTCTGTGATTTCGGGGTACCGATCGTTCGAGCGGCGCGCGAGACGCGCCCAGACCGGATCATTGTCGATCGTCCGGGTGATGCGGGCATTATCGTAGTGGCTGGCGAAAACGCCGCCGTGATTCGCCCAATCCTCCGGCTCGTCCGGCCCGACGAGGGCGACACGCGCACCTGCAAGGCTCAAATGGCGTGCCGCCGCAGCACCCATCATGCCCTTGCCGACAATAACGAAATCAAAGTTTTCCGACATGGATATCCCCTTGACGCTTCGCTGCGGGAATAACATGCCGCCCGGTCAATGACACCGAGTTGCTTCAAATATAATGTCATGCCGGAACGCGAGACCCATCCGGCCATGTCCTCGAACCCGCGGGAGTTCCAGAACCCTTGACGGCCGCCCGGCGAGCGGCTCGTTCGATATCAATTGAGAATGTTCTTGACCTTGCCGCAATAGCGCTTCGACACCGGGTTCATGCGCTTGGCGCCGTGGCCGGCATTGTACTTGAGGATCGTGCCGCAGGTCGTCCCGTCCGAAAGCTCCTGGGCCTTCGCCAGATACAGCATGCCGAACTTGATGTTGGTAGCGGGATCGTAGAGGCCCTTGGCCGAACCGGAATAGCCCATCATGCGTGCCGTGGCCGGCTTGATCTGCATGAGGCCGACTTCACCGGCGCTGCCCCGGGCGCTCGCATCGAAATTGCTTTCCACCTGGACGATGGCATGAGCGAGATCGACGGGAACGCCATATTGCTTGGCATAGGACTGGATAAGGATCGTGTATTGCGATCCGCGCGTCAGGTCGAATTGGGGAGTTGGATAGCCTGTCGTTCTCGTTACCGAGGGAATTGCAGAAGTCTTGATGGTCTTGTCGACACCCCCTGCATACGACGTACCCATCCCGGCGATGAACATGCCAAAGCATGCCGCCGCCGCAGCAACAAACGCTATTCTCATTTAGTTTGAAGTCTCCGGTCTGGGGAACTGGCCGGACGGCGCACCCCACCGTCGACCGATTTCCCGATCGTTTTCCTTGACAGGAGCACCCGTGCTAGACGCCGCATCTCCTGCGTTGATGGACCGGAAATGAAGGGTCTATCATGGTAAACATGTGGCAAACGCAAAAAAATCGCGCATCAAAGCATCGGGGGCGCTAAATCAGGGCGATCGAAAATTGCTTCCTAAGCACCGAAATTCGGCAGTGCCGCAAGCAGCCGGTGCAGCGTATCGATGGTGGAAACATCGGCGATCCCGTCTACCCGTGATTGGCGGAAATGCCGCTGGAAAGCGGCCACGACGCCTTCCGTGCTCCCGCAAAAATCTCCGGTAACTTCAATGTTGTAGCCATAGAGGGAGAGCATCGACTGGAGTGCTTCGACCGGTTGCCCCCGATCGCCGCGTTGAAAAAAGCGGCCGCCGCCGACGGGCGCCGGCTCCACCCAGTGCCCAACCCCGCGGCGAAATAGCTCATCCCAGGGAAAATTTTCTCCCGGATCGACCTTGCGAATCGGCGCCACATCACTGTGAGCGAGCACCCTTTCGGGGGCGATTTGCCAGCGCTCGCCACAGTCCCGACACAATTCGGCGACCGCCGCGATCTGCGCTGCTGGAAAGTCCGGCAGCCCCGCCGGGTGACCCGCATTGGCGATCTCGATGCCGATGGAGCAGGAATTGATGTCCGCCTCGCCCTTCCAGAAGCTCTTGCCGGCGTGCCAAGCGCGACGCTCCTCCGGCACGAGTTGATCGATGCGCCCGTCCTCATGCACGAAGTAGTGGCTGGAAACCTGGCTTTCCTCGCGGCAGAGCCAATCGAGCGCCGAGAGCGCCGTTTCCATTCCGGTATAGTGGAGCAGGATCATGTCCGGCCGTCGTCCGCCCGCGCGCTCGCCATGATTGGGCGACGGTACGAGGCGAGCGTCCCGAAAATCGCAGGTCGTCGCGGTCATGCGGCGCGGCGTTCTCTCTCGATCGCCTCATAAGCCGCGTTCAGCACGGCCATACGATCGTTGGCGATCGCATGAAACTCCTCCGGCACGCCGCGCGCGACCAGCATATCGGGATGGTTTTCCGAAACGAGCACCCGATAGCGCCTGCGGATATCGGTGAAATCATCCTTAGGCGAGACGCCGAGAACCTGGTAGGGATCGCGGTCGTCGCCGTGGACATGGCGCGCCATGATGCGTTCGAAATGCGCTTCGTCCATGTTGAAGATTTCCGCAACGCGCATCAGGAAGGCGAGTTCCTTTTCGTGCACGGCCCCGTCGGATTTCGCGATATGGAAGAGCCCGTCGACGATGTCTTCGAGAATCGGGCAGTTAGGCGCGCAGGATGAGCAGAGCGACGCCATCTTCTCCGCATAGGCCTCGAAGCCTGCCACGTCCTGGCGGGCGAGATTGTAGAGCCGGGCGACGTTCTTTGCCTGGTCCGCCGGGAACTTGAAGATATCGCGGAAAGCCGCGACTTCCGCTTCATTGACGATGCCGTCGGCCTTCGCCATCTTTGCCGACAAGGCGATCATGGCCACAGAGAACGCCACCTTGCGGCGCGTCTCCGGATCCCCTTCGAAGAGTGTACGGACCGCCTCGACCACACCGGCGAGCGCATTGCCAGTGGTCGCTACGATCTTGAGGAGGCTATCCCAGAATGACATTAGTGCGATTGGTTCCCTATCCACGACCGAGCATGGCCCGATGTGGTGGCAAATTGCAAGCGGCCGACTGTGCCAAACGTCGCCAATGACAAGATTGTGATGGCCCCTCAATAAATCACATCGCCGTAAATCTCAAGTGAATTGGACTCATCATCCGTTTTGCTTGGCTGATGGTTCCGTTTTCAGGCATCCACAGCCTGTCATTTTATTTCCAACGGAATTGCGCTAGACCACCCCATGGTCCTTGACCCTGCGCAAAATTGAGAGCGGTCGATCTTCTGAACGATCGCCTGACGCCAAAATCCGAGGAGGAAACATGGCCAAGAAAAAAGTCGCAATGCTGACGGCGGGCGGGCTCGCGCCCTGCCTCTCATCCGCTGTCGGCGGGCTCATCGAACGCTATACGGATATCGCCCCCGACTACGAGCTCGTGGCCTACCGATCCGGCTATCAGGGCCTGCTTCTCGCCGATCGCATCGAGATCACCAAAGACATGCGTGAGCGGGCCCATATTCTTCACCGTCACGGTGGATCGCCGATCGGCAACAGCCGGGTGAAGCTCACCAATGCGGCCGACTGCGTCAAGCGCGGCCTAGTGAAGGAAGGTGAAAACCCGCTTCGCGTCGCAGCCGAAAGGCTCGCTGCTGATGGTATCAGCATCCTGCACACGATCGGCGGCGACGACACCAACACGACTGCCGCCGATCTAGCCGCCTATCTCGGCGCCAACGGCTATGACCTGACCGTCGTGGGCCTGCCGAAGACGGTCGACAACGACGTGGTACCGATCCGTCAGACTCTCGGCGCATGGACGGCTGCCGAATACGGCGCACGCTTTTTCGACAATGTCAGCAACGAACAGAGCGCCGCGCCGCGCACGCTCGTCGTGCATGAGGTGATGGGCCGCCACTGCGGCTGGCTGACGGCAGCGACAGCGCGCGCTTACATTCAGATGGCCGCCGGCAAGGAATATGTCGACGGTTTCATGATGGATGCGCAGTTGAAGAACATGGACGGCCTCTATCTGCCGGAGGTGAAGTTCGATCTCGAAGCGGAAGCTGCGCGCCTGCGCGAGACCATGGACCGGAACGGCTATGTCACGCTGTTCGTCAGTGAAGGCGCCTGCCTCGACGCCATCGTCGCCGAGCGCGAAGCCGCCGGCGAGACGGTCAAGCGTGACGCCTTCGGCCACGTGAAGATCGATACGATCAATGTCGGTAACTGGTTCTCGAAGCAGTTCGCCGCCCTGCTCGGTGCCGAGCGTTCGATGGTGCAGAAATCGGGCTACTACGCCCGCTCGGCGCCCGCGAATGGCGACGACCTGCGCCTGATCCAGAGCATGGTCGACCTGGCGGTCGAGAGCGCGCTCAACAAGGTCTCCGGTGTCACCGGTCACGACGAGGACCAGGGCGGCAAGCTGCGCACGATCGAGTTCCCGCGCATCAAGGGCGGCAAGCACTTCGACACGTCCACCAAGTGGTTCGGCGACGTCATGGACGCGATCGGCCAGACGTGGCAGGCGGCGGACTGAGCCGAAGCCCGATGAGCAGTTGACGGCTTCGCGTTTGTATGGATCCCTCCCGATCTCGGCTGGATGCCATTCAAACGCGGAGCGCCTTCATGTCTTTCGAACACTGGTTTGCATTCGTCGCCGCCTCGGCCGTGTTGCTCGCCATACCCGGCCCGACGATCCTGCTCGTCATTTCCTATGCAATCAGCCACGGGCGCAAGGCGGCGGGCGCAACCGTCGTCGGTGTAGCGCTCGGCGACTTCACCGCGATGACAGCGTCCATGCTGGGCCTGGGTGCACTGCTGGCGGCGTCTGCGACCATTTTCACGATCCTGAAATGGATCGGCGCCGCTTATCTCATCTGGCTCGGAATCAAACTCTGGAAGGCTCCGGTCGGCGTGAGCGGCGCGAATGAGAGTGAAGCGCCGGTCGCCCAGCGGCCGCTACGGATATTCCTGCACGCCTATGCGGTGACCGCGCTCAATCCGAAAAGCATCATCTTCTTCGTTGCCTTCCTGCCGCAGTTTCTCGACCTGTCGCGGCCACTTCTTTCGCAGATGGCGATCTTCGAAGCGACATTCCTTGCGCTCGCGGCCGCGAACGCAATGCTCTACGGATCGCTTGCCTCAGCTGCTGGAAGCGCGATTCGCAAGCCAAGTGTTCGGCGGGTCGTGAACCGCACCGGCGGCTCGCTGCTCATCGGCGCAGGGGTCCTGTCGCTCGGCCTGAAACGCGCTACGGCGTGAAATTCGCCCGTCTGCTTGCCGCAACCGGCGGCATAGGTTAATGGAGATTCAAGCGCAGCGGTTGGCAGCTGCTGATTTGCAGTGGGCTGCGGGGCCCAGAAGCACGAAAGTGACCGCATGGCGAAGTTCCGTATCTCCCTTTCGAAACAGGCATTTACCGCCATCGCCCTGACATCGGCGGCCATTGCCTCGGGGTGCTCCACAGTCGAGCATACATCTCTCGAAGAATTGACAGCGGTACAGACTGTCACCCCCCTGCCGAAGCCTGGGACGGAGATGACGGCTTACGCCCTGCCAGCCCCGATCGGCGCCGCATCGAGCACTTCGGCGGCGCTCAACGCGCAGACGGCATCGGCCGCTGCCGCGCCGGGAGACGCCGCTCAGGCCGCACCGACCGCGGTCGCTGTCGCCCCCATGGCCCAAACCGGGACCATGCCGGCCTCGGATGCGACCCTCGCCTTTGCCGCCCCGCAGACCGTCGCGGTACCCACGGCCAAGCCGGGTCAGGCCTTCGAAGTGGCCATGGCAACGCCCGCCTCGGCCAATCTTGCCGCCGCGACGCCAGCGGCCGCTGAGAAAAGCGCCGAGTCGCCCGCCGCGCCGTCCCTTGGGGTCGCCGCCCTGTGGGAATCTGATTTCGACACCGGCGAACCGGTCGGCCTTGAAACGCTCGTCGCCAAACGCATGATCGTCCCGACGGAGCGGCCCAAAACAGGCGTCATCGGCTCGGCCGTCGGCGCCGTCGCAAGCGTCATTCCCGATTCGCTGAAGCTGACGAAATCCCCGACCAGTTCCAAGCCCGGGCTCGACCGGCTGATCAAGCACTATGCCGAGCTCAACGGACTTCCACTCGAACTCGTGCACCGGGTCGTCAAGCGCGAGAGCAACTACAATCCGCACGCCTATAGCAAAGGCAACTACGGCCTGATGCAGATCAGGTACAACACCGCTCGCGGCCTCGGCTATGACGGACCGGCCGAGGGCCTTTTCGACGCGGAAACCAATCTCAAATACGCGACCAAGTATCTGCGTGGCGCGTGGATGGTAGCCAACAACCAGCACGACGGCGCCGTGAAGCTTTATGCCAGCGGCTACTACTATCACGCCAAGCGCAAGGGCATGCTGGACATGCTGGATATGCGTTAGTGCATGTCGCCCAAAAGTGTGCAGCGGTTTGGGGACATCGACATGCACACGCGCTTTAGGCGGCGTCGAGCGGCCCGACAAGCAACGCGGCTGTAACTTCCGAGGCGCTCAATCGAGCGCCTCGATTATTTTGGCGTTCAGCTTCTGCACGTCGTAACCGGTGCGAGAGGGCGTCAGCCCGAGGCGAACGACTGCCAGCCGGAGCGAGGGAACGAGCATGATCGCCTGCCCGTCGTGCCCGAGCATCCAGAAGGCATCCGACGGAAAGTTGCCCGTCCCGGCGCGAATGCCGTTCTCCTGCAGCCAGACCTGGCCGGAGCCATAGTCGCCGCCGGAAGCAGCCGATGGTCTTCGCATGAAGGCGACATAACCGTCCGGCAAAAGCCTCCTGCCCTTCCAGCTTCCATTCTCGAGCAGGAACTGCGCGAAGCGGGCCCAGTCCTGCGCCGTTGCATACATATAGGAAGAGCCGACGAAGGTGCCGCTCGCATCCGTCTCCATCACCGCGCTGGTCATTCCGAGCGGGCCGAACAGCGCCTGGCGTGGATAGATGAGCGCCGCAGCGGGGCTGTCGAACGTCTGCATCCACAGGCGTGAGAGGAGGTTCGTCGTGCCCGTTGAATAATTGAAGCTGGAGCCAGGCGCCGCTTCGAGCGGCCTCGACGCGGCGAAGCGGGCCATGTCGCTTTCGAGGAACAGCATCCGCGTGACATCGGTGACGTCGCCGTAATCCTCGTTGAAGGCGAGCCCGCTCTGCATTGCCAGGAGATCGGCAAGCGTGATCCGCGCGCGTTCATCGCCGCTCCATTCCGGAAGAAGGTTGGCCTTTTCCGGGTCCATGCGCCCGTCGGCGATCCGCAGCCCCACGATCGCAGCCGTGACCGACTTCGTCATCGACCAGCCGAGCAGCGGCGTATCGCCGTCCAAACCGCGGCCATAAGCCTCTGCGACCAGGCGTCCATCCTTGACGACGGCGATCGCCCGCATGCCTGGGCCGGCGAGGTCGGGATCATCCGCCAGCTTCTGCAATGCCTGATGGATATCGGCCTTGCCTCCCTCGGGCCAATTTATGTCCGGGCTCTGTGGAGCAGCCGCCGTACCCTCAGGCGCGTTCTCGAATGCTGACGCGGCGAGCGCCTCCATGGCGCCGCCGGCGGTGACGGTGCAGCCAAATCCCGGGCGATAGACCGCCTTGACGGGTGCGGCAAAGCCGAAGATGCGCGCCGTCGCCGCCTGCTCGTCGCGATCGACCGACACGCTGACGAACTTCAGCAGCGGATGACCGGGCGCCTGTACGTCCTCGGCGAGCACCACCTGCGGGTCGCGTCCCGCCAGAAAGACGTTGGAGCAGACGATCTTGGCGGCATAGCCATCCCCGACCTTGAGCAGTTCAGGCGGAAAGAAAGCAAGCCAGCCGGCAACCGCCGCCACGATAGCAACGGCAAACACGCCGGTTTTCCGCAACAGACCCTTCATAGCCGCCTCCTGCCGTCAACAACAAAACAGGTTTCCCGAAAAAGGAAAAGCCTCTTCCGCGCCCAGGCGGCCTGCTTGTGAACGCCAGTCCCCAGCCTCTTATTGACTGCGCGACCTCACGGCATACCGCGTAAATCCCGTCATCAAAGTGTAGTCGAGTCACTCTAGAAGCGCCTCAGTTTCAACTGGATGGCAGCAGATGACAGAACTCGCCCCCGATGCCGGCTTCGGCGGAAAGAATGCCAAGCTGAAGAGCGCGCTCATACAGCACAGGGCCCTGTCCTTTGCCGGCCTGTCGGAACGCCTGTTCGGGCTGCTCTTCTCCGGACTTGTCTATCCCCAGATCTGGGAAGACCCGATCGTCGACATGGAGGCCATGCAGATTGAACCCGGCCATCGTATCGTGACGATCGGCTCAGGTGGCTGCAACATGCTGACCTATCTCTCGGCCGGACCGGCACGCATCGATGTCGTCGATCTCAATCCCCACCACATCGCCTTGAACCGGCTGAAGCTCGCGGCCTTCCGTCACCTGCCAAGTCATAAGGACTTGACCCGGTTCCTGGCGAGCGCCGGCACACGGTCGAACGTCCAGGCCTTCGATCTCTTCATCGCCCCCAAGCTCGATGCCGCTACCCGAACCTATTGGAACGGCCGCGACATGACAGGGCGCCGCCGGATCTGCATCTTCGGTCGCAGCATCTACCGCACCGGCCTCCTCGGCCGTTTCATTGCCGCGAGCCACCTTCTGGCGCGCCTTCACGGCGTCAACCCCGCCGATTTCGTCCAGGCGCGCTCCATGCGCGAGCAGCGGCAGTTCTTCGACGACAAGCTGGCGCCGCTCTTCGACCGGCCCATCATCCGCTGGATCACCGGCCGCAAGAGTTCGCTTTTCGGTCTCGGTATCCCGCCGCAGCAATTCGACGAGCTCGCCAGCCTGAGCCAGGAAAGGTCGCTCGCCGCGGTGCTGCGCCACCGGCTCGAGAAGCTCACATGCCATTTTCCGCTGCGCGAAAACTACTTCGCCTGGCAGGCCTTCGGCCGTCGTTACCCGCTCCCGCACGAGGGCGAGTTGCCACTTTATCTGCAGGCGTCGAGTTATGAGGCAATCCGCAACCAAACCGATTGCGTCGCGGTCCATCACGAAAGCTTCACCGATTTGCTTGGCCGCAAACCGGCGTCTTCTGTCGACCGCTATGTGCTCCTCGATGCACAGGACTGGATGACCGACCGGCAATTGAACGATCTCTGGAGCGAGATCACCCGCACCGCCGCACCGGGCGCGGTCGTGATCTTCCGCACGGCGGCCGAAGCAAGCATTCTGCCCGAGCGCCTTTCCGATACGCTGCTCGATCAGTGGCATTACGACGCGGAAACCTCGTCGAGGCTCGGCGCCGAGGACCGGTCGGCCATATATGGCGGCTTCCACATCTACCGGAAGAAAGCATGAGTGCCGCGCAGTCCGCGGGAAACAGCCACGCCCGGCTGATGGATCGGATGTATCGCTACCAGCGCTACATCTACGATTTCACCAGGAAATATTATCTCTTCGGGCGCGACACTCTGATCCGCGAGCTGGGCGTACCAACCGGCGGCTCCGTACTTGAAGTCGGCTGCGGCACGGGGCGCAACCTGGCGATGATCGGCGAACTTTATCCCGAGGCCCGCCTTTTCGGTCTCGACATCTCCGTCGAGATGCTCGCAACCGCAAAGGCGAAGCTGCGGCGCCAGGGCCGCGCGGATGCAAACCTGCGCATCGCCGATGCCACAAGCTTCACCGCAGCCGCCTTCGGTGAGGAGGGCTTTGACCGCATCGTCATCTCCTACGCCCTGTCGATGATCCCCGACTGGCAGAAGGCGCTCGACGCTGCGATTGCCGCACTCGCCCCGTGCGGCTCGCTGCATGTCGCCGATTTCGGGCAGCAGGAGGGATGGCCCGGTGGCTTCCGCCGCTTCCTTCAGGCCTGGCTCCGGCGCTTTCACGTGACGCCGCGCGAATCGCTGTTCGACGTCATGCGCGCCCGGGCAGACCGGGACGGCGCCGCCCTGGAACTCAAGTCGATCGGCCGGGGCTACGCGTGGATCGCCGTCTACCGCCGCCCGGCCGCCAAGCAGCCGGTGTGATCCCGCAGGCCCTGAACGCCGGCGGTTATTCGAGAAGCCATGCAGTACCGATACAATTGGCGCTTGAGCTAACTCAATTTTTACGATGATATGGTGAAAAGGAGGTAACGCCTCCCTGGGGGACATCACCATCATGGAAACCATCGCGTGAGGCAGGATCGTCGTTCGTCTGCAAACGGAACCCCCATGCGCCGGCTTCTCCTGGCTTTGCTGCCCCTCGCCACCATTCTCTCCGCCTGCACGTCGACCGACTACGACCTCGTGCGCACCGCTTCCATATCGCCGCGCTTCCAGGACACCGACCCGCAGGACTTCGGCGACCGCACGCCGCACCATCACAGCGTCCACGGCATCGACGTCTCCAAATGGAACGGCGACATCGACTGGATGAAGGTGAAGAACTCCGGCGTCTCCTTTGCCTTTATCAAGGCGACCGAAGGCAAGGACAGGGTCGATGCGCGTTTCCAGGAATACTGGCCGCGTGCCCGCGCCGCCGGGATCGCCTATGCCCCCTACCATTTCTACTATTTCTGCTCGAGTGCGGACGCGCAAGCCGATTGGTTCATCGCCAATGTGCCGAAAAACGCCGTCTACCTGCCGCCTGTTCTCGACGTCGAGTGGAACGGCGAATCCAAGACCTGCCGCTACCGCCCGTCGCCGGAGACCGTGCGCTTCGAGATGAAGCGGTTCATGGACCGTCTGGAAGCGCATTACGGCAAGCGACCGATCATCTACACATCCGTCGATTTCCACCGCGACAACCTTGTCGGCGCCTTCAACGACTATCACTACTGGGTGCGTTCCGTCGCCAAGCACCCCAAGGACATCTACGTCGATCGGCGTTGGGCCTTCTGGCAATATACCAGCACCGGTGTCATTCCGGGCATCGACGGCCATACGGACATCAACGCCTTCGCGGGTTCCCCCAAGAACTGGAAGAAGTGGGTGGCAGCCGTTTCGCAAACCCGTTAGGCGGAAATGCCGCGCGCTTCGAGGCGCGGCGGACCGATTTCTTCATTCGGTCATAATGCTCTGAGAAAGCACCGGCATATTGATCCCGCGATAATCGCAAGCCCGACGGCCAAGCCAAGCCGGCCGGGCCATCGAAAGGAATTATGATGATTGGCAAGGCCCGCAACGCCCTTCTCACTCTCGGCCTGCTCGCACTCTCCAGCACCACGGCGCTGGCGCAGGCGCAAGCTCAGTCGCAGACCCCGCCGGTCGCCTGTGGCGGCGATCTCGCGGCCTTCCTGGAGGGCGTCAAGGCCGAAGCGGTCGGCAAGGGCATCCCCGCCGATGCCGTGGACCGGGCGCTTGCCGGGGCGGCGATAGACCAGAAGGTGCTGAGCCGCGACCGCGCCCAGGGCGTCTTCAAGCAGACCTTCACCGAATTTTCGAAGCGCACCGTCAGCAAGGCGCGCCTCGACATCGGTGCCCAGAAAATGAAGGAATATGCCGACGTCTTCGCACGCGCCGAAAGCGAGTTCGGCGTGCCGGCGCCGGTGATCACCGCGTTCTGGGCGATGGAAACGGACTTCGGCGCCGTACAGGGCGACTTCAATACCCGCAACGCACTGGTGACGCTGGCGCATGACTGCCGCCGGCCGGAGATGTTCCGGCCGCAGTTGCTGGCGGCAATCGAAATGGTGCAGCACGGCGATCTCGACCCGGCCGCCACCACCGGTGCCTGGGCCGGGGAAATCGGCCAGGTGCAGATGCTGCCGGAGGACATCATCGCCTACGGCGTCGACGGCGATGGCGACGGCCACGTCAATCTGAAGAAGAGTGCGCCGGACGCGATTCTCACAGCGGCGAAATTCATCCAGAGCCTCGGCTTCACGGCGGGACAGCCCTGGATCCAGGAAGTCACCGTGCCGGACCAGCTGCCCTGGGAGAAAACCGGGCTGCAGCCGGGAATGACCGCCGCAGATTGGTTCGCTCTCGGAGTCGCGCCACGCGACGGCAACACCGCGCACGGCGCGCTTGAAGCCGCGCTGGTGCTGCCGCAGGGACGGAAAGGCGTTGCCTTCCTGACCTATCCCAACTTCAAGATCTATCTCGAATGGAATCAGTCGTTCATCTACACGACGTCGGCCGCCTATTTCGCCACCCGCCTCGCCGGCGCCCCGCTTTATCAGGGCGGCAATCCGGAGCCGGGCCTTGGCGACGCGGAGATGAGGGCCCTGCAAACCAAGCTGCAGGCGCTCGGCCACGACGTCGGCAAGATCGACGGCATTCTCGGCTCCGGCACACGCACCGCTTTGCAGAAGGAGCAGCTGAAGCTCGGCCTGCCGGCAGACGGTTGGGCGACGCCGGAACTGCTCCAGGCGCTTTGACGCGGCAAGAAAACGGGTAGTTTCGCAAGAAGCGGGTGGCAGCACCCGCTTCTACGCGTTAGCTTTGCGCAATCACAAATTGCCGGATTGGATACGCCGCAGGAATCCGATCCAGCTTCGATCGCAGCAGGGCAGACATGCATTCAACCGCCAGGATCGCCTCCCCGCACATGACCTTGCGCCTTTGGCTGCTGCTGACGCTGCTCGGTCTCATCTGGGGCGGCTCTTTCTTTTTCGCTCGCGTCGCGGTCGCCCATGTCCCGCCCTTCACCCTGGTGCTGCTGCGGCTCAGCCTCGCGGCCATCGCCCTGCATCTTTACCTGCGCGGCAACCACGGCCTCTACCCGGCGCTCGCCGGGCGCTGGCGCGAGTTCCTGGTCATGGGGCTCATCAACAATGCCATTCCGCATGCGTTCATCTTCCTCGGCCAGACACATGTCGGCGCCGGACTTGCCGCCATTCTGAACGCAACGACACCCGTCTGGACAGTGCTGATTGCCAATGCCGCGACGGAAGACGAGAAGCTGACAGCTGCCAAGATCAGCGGCTGTCTGCTCGGACTGGCCGGCACCGTGGTGCTGATCGGGCCGAGTGCTCTCGCCGGTCTGTTCGGCGCTTCCGGCGACGTGCCGCTCTGGGCGCTCATCCTTCCGGTTCTGGCCGCTGTCAGCTATGGGTTCTCGGCCACCTACGGCAAGCGCTTCCGCGATCTGGCGCCGCCGGTGACGGCCGCCGGGCAGCTGACGGCATCGACGATCGTCATGTTGCCCGTGGCGGCCTTCGCAGACATGCCTTGGACCTTGCCGATGCCGCCCCTCTCCGCGACGCTGGCGATCCTCGGACTGGCACTCGTCTCGACTGCTTACGCCTATATTCTCTTCTTCCGGATCATGGCGGAGGCCGGCGCCACCAACACCTCGCTGGTCACGCTGCTGGTCCCGCCGAGCGCCATTCTGCTCGGCTACCTGTTCCTCGGCGAGACGCTGCAAGCTATGGATTTTGCCGGCATGGCTCTGATCGCGGTGGGTCTCGCCGTTCTCGATGGGCGCATTCTTAGGCCTCGGCCATCGATCTGAGGGAGAATCAAAAGGCGCCACCGGTGCAGTTCTGAGACGTTCACGGAGCGTTACAGGCGTTTACATTAACCTCCCCGAAGCAATTGTGAAAAAAATGTGGCAAGAGGAATCAAGAAGCGAATTCATATGCTTGGGCCTGTGAATATGCGAGCTTGGCAAGGGCGATTTCGCGCTGCAGCACAAGTTTCGCTTTCACGCGCCAGATTTTCGCCCTATGTTTTACCGGTCAACGCAGGGAGGATCCTATGGGACTTACACATTCGTTGAATGTCCTCATGATCAGTGCAGCGTTCGCATTCGTGGCCGTGATGCTTTTCGTCTGAGAAGAGGCCGCTTAAAGTCCAAGCCGAAAGGGACTGAAACTTTCGGAAGTCCAATTTGCAGCAATCAGGTAAGGCAGGCCGCGCCCTACGAGCACCCGGTCTGAGCTGCGAAACAGCTAAGCCCATGAACGGAACGCGTTCATGGGCTTTACCTTTGGATTCTACAGCGCCGTGCGTCTTATCAGACGCACAAAGGACGCTGCAGCAGGCTTCGCAAATATTCGGAATTCGCTCCGACGAGAACTACGCCGTGGCTACGGCTTGGTAGGACGGCGCGGTCGCGCGCCTGGCCGGCCGGCGTACATAACCAACGAGGTCACAGACGGCCGCGATGAGCGGCGAGCGGTTCATCGTGTAGAGGTGGAAGTCGCGGACGCCCCGACGCGCAAGATCGACAATCTGTTCGGCAGCGATATGGCTTGCCTCCTTGAAGCGCTCGTCCGGTTGGTCGTCGAGATGAGCGAGGCGGGAAATGATTGCATCTGGCACCTTCGACCCGCAAAGCCCGGCAAACCGTATCACCTGCGTGAGATTGTTGATCGGCAGGATACCCGGCACGATCGGGATCTGAACGCCGGCGCGCCGTACCCGCTCGAGGTAGCGCTCGAAATCGTCATTGTCGAAGAAGAACTGGGTGAGCGCTCGGGTGGCACCGCTGTCGACCTTGCGCTTCAGCATGTCGATATCGGCCGCAACATCCGGGCTCTCCGGGTGCTTTTCCGGATAGGCGGAGACCGAAATCTCGAAATCGCCACGGGCACGGAGCGCCTTGACGAGTGCTGCCGAGCTTTCATAGCCGCCTGGAAACGGCTGGTAGGCACTGCCAATGCCGCCCTGCGGGTCGCCTCTCAGCGCGACGAAATGCCGAACGCCACAGGCGATGAACTCGTCGATCACCGCATCGACCTCCGCCTTCGGCGCGCCGACGCAGGTCAGATGCGCTGCCGTGTTGTCGATCCCCAGTTCGGCGATCATGCGCTTGACGGTCGTCAGGGAGCGCGCCTTGGTCGAACCGCCGGCACCATAGGTGACCGTTTGAAAGGCCGGCGTAAAGATCGACAGATCCGCCACGGTCTGGAAAAGCTGGATTTCCATCTCTTCGTTTTTCGGCGGGAAATATTCGAACGAAAGCCTGAGGTTGCCGCGCTCCGCGGGGTAAAGCGTCCGTGCGTTCATTCTCAAATTCCCCCTGCCTGTAGGCGCTGGCGCGGCAAGTCGGCCACGTCGGCAACCCGCTGGTCGCGCGCCAACCAGATCGTAACCGTCAGCTTCCCCTCTTCCGCGCCTTCCGGCGCAAGATCGGTCGTCTTCTCGAGCATCAAACCGGCCTTCTGCAGCCAATCGGTCATCGTCTGGTGCGCAAAACCGAGGCGGGCGTGAGCATGCTCGTTGCGTAGATATTCGAGACCGTGGGGGGCAAAATCGATGATCACCAGCCGCCCTCCCGACATGAGCATGCGCGCCGCCTCAGCAATCGCCGCCTCGGGATCTTCCAGGAAATGCAGCACCTGATGGATCGTCACGAGATCGAAGGACTGGCCGTCAAGCGGCAAGTTGAAGATGTCGCCGTGGCGGATCGAGGCCTTGGTGATGCCGGCCCTGTCGAGATTGGAACGCGCCACTGCGAGCATGTCGCGGCTGGCGTCGACACCGATGCCGCGCCGGTAGAGCCCCTCGAAGAGTTGCAGGATGCGGCCGGTGCCGGTGCCGAGATCGAGCAGGCTGTCGACCGGCTCGTCGCCGACCATCGCCTTGAGGGCCATCTCGACATCGCCTTCGCTGACATGCAGCCGTCGAAGTTCGTCCCACTCGGCGGCATTGCGGCTGAAATAGGCCTGGGCCTTCTCGGCGCGCGCCTTCTTCAACGTCGCAAGCCGGGTCGAATCTCTCGCCAGGATCGCATCGTCGGCCGCCGCCGCCGCAAGCAGCTCACGGACGAGCGCGACGCGCCCGCCCTCCTGGCGCAGACGGAAATAGGCCCAGGCGCCCTCCTGGTAGCGGTCGATCAACGCAACTTCCGCAAGCAGCTTCAGGTGCCGGGAAATGCGCGGCTGCGACTGGCCGAGAATTTCGGTAAGATCGGTAACGGTAAGGTCGCCGGCGGCAAGCAGCGCCAGGAGACGCATGCGCGTCGGCTCCCCCGCCGCTTTCAAGACGTCGACCAAGGCATCCAAGCCAAGCGATCCACGATTCGTCATTGCCGATCCCCATCAACACATAAAGATATGTTTATGTGATTTACGAGCGGCGCGCAAGCGGGATTTGCGCGGACTGGCAAGGACATGACGCTCCCAAGATACGCAAGCGGCCAGACCTTACGGTCCGGCCGTGCAACGATGACGCAGCCCCGCGCTGGTCGAACGCGGCAGCCATGAGGTCATGAGCCAAGCAGCGTGGAGGTCAGACCCTGGCCTCCAACGCTCCCGGTCCGTTCCCGGCATGACGGTGCCCGCTCCGGAACAGCTACGCCACCTCGGGCGCCGTACCCGACGCGGGTGCATCGCCCCGGGCCGCTTACCGTGTCAGACGCTTGTAGGTCACCCGCTTCGGGTTGACCGAGTCGGGACCGAGGCGGCGGATCTTGTCGTTCTCGTAGTCCTCGAAGTTGCCTTCGAACCACTCGACATGGCTATCGCCTTCGAAGGCGAGGATGTGGGTCGCCAAGCGGTCGAGGAACATGCGGTCGTGGCTGATGATCACCGCGCATCCGGCGAAGTTTTCGAGCGCGTCCTCGAGTGCCGCCAGCGTTTCCGTATCGAGGTCGTTGGTCGGCTCGTCGAGCAGGATGACGTTGCCGCCGGACTTCAGCATCTTGGCGAGGTGCACGCGGTTGCGCTGGCCGCCCGACAGCGTGCCGACCTTCTGCTGCTGGTCTCCACCCTTGAAGTTGAAGGACGAGCAATAGGCCCGCGAATTGACCTCGTGTCTGCCGAGCTTGATGACGTCGTTGCCGCCGGAGATTTCCTCCCACACCGTCTTGTTGCCGTCGAGCGCGTCACGGCTCTGGTCGACATAGCCGAGCTGCACGCTCTCGCCGATGCGGAACGCGCCCTCTTCAGGCTGCTCCTGGCCCGTGATCATCCGGAAGAGCGTCGTCTTGCCGGCGCCGTTCGGGCCGATGACGCCGACGATGCCGCCCGGCGGCAGCTTGAAGCTCAGCCCTTCGATCAGCAACTGGTCGTCATAGCCCTTGGAGATGTTATCCGCTTCGATGACCACCTGGCCGAGCCGCTCGCCGACCGGAATGATGATCTGGGCGTCACCCGGACGCCTGTCGGCCGCTGCCCTGACCAGCTCGTCATAGGCGCGGATACGCGCCTTGGACTTGGCCTGCCGGGCCTTCGGGCTCGAGGCGATCCACTCCTGCTCGCGGCTGATCGCCTTCTGGCGGGTCGCTTCTTCACGACCTTCCTGGGCCATGCGCTTGGCCTTAGCCTGCAGATAGGCGGAGTAGTTGCCCTCATAGGGAATGCCGCGGCCGCGATCGAGCTCGAGAATCCAGCCGGTGACATTGTCGAGGAAGTAGCGGTCGTGGGTGATCATCAGCACGGCGCCCGGATATTCGCGCAGGTGCTTTTCGAGCCAGGCGATCGTCTCGGCGTCCAGGTGGTTGGTCGGTTCGTCGAGGAGCAGCAGGTCCGGCTGTGACAAGAGCAGCTTGCAAAGCGCGACGCGGCGCTTCTCTCCGCCCGACAGATTGGTGACCTCGGCGTCGCCCGGCGGGCAGCGCAGCGCGTCCATCGCCATCTCGACCTGGCTGTCGAGGTCCCAGAGGTTCTGGCTGTCGATGATATCCTGGAGCTTGGCGCCCTCTTCCGCAGTCTCGTCGGAATAGTTCATCATCAGTTCGTTGTAGCGGTCGATGATCGCCTTCTTCGGGGCGACCCCTTCCATGACGTTCTCGAGCACGGTCTTCTGCGCATCGAGCTGCGGCTCCTGCGGCAGGTAGCCGACGGTGGCGCCTTCGGCGACCCAGGCTTCGCCGGTATATTCGTGGTCGAGCCCGGCCATGATCCGCAGAACGGTGGACTTACCGGCGCCGTTGGGGCCGAGAATGCCGATCTTCGCGTCCGGGTAGAACGACAGATGGATGTTCTCCAGGACCTTCTTGTTGCCATAGGCCTTGTTGAGCCCGGCCATATGATAGATGAACTGACGTGCCATGAAGGAATGCTCCGCATCGGAAGGGAAAATTTGCCCGCTATGTAGGCGAATTATGGTGGCGGGGCAATCGCCAAAGGCCTGCCCGCGCCGTTCCTTCGCTGCGATAAGCCTCCCCGTTCAGCCCCGCCCGGCGGCGTCCGCGATCCCCTTTGCGCATTTGAACTCGGTCGGCCCCGCCGCCCTGATGAGGCCGGCAAGATCCGTCTTGCCCGCGAGGTCGCCGGAGAGCCCGATCGTCAGCCCGGTGATCAAGCTGCGGCCGCCGACGGTCTGGCAACGCATCCGCACCCGGTCGCCAGCCCCCGCCCCGAAACTCTGGTCGAAGGCTGCCTTGATCTGCTGCTCACCGATCTCCGAACCGATCCTGTCGGCAAAGAGCGATCTCACGGCGGATGCGTTCAACTCGTCGAGAAGACGAAGCTGCAGCGTGAAATAGTCCTCGGCATTGTCGGTCTGGCAGGTGCCGCTGCGCAGCCACTGGTGCCGGTCGAGGCCGGACTTCACCCCCGGCATGGCGACGAGCAGGCGCGCGGCGGTCTCGTCCTTCATCGCGAGCTTCGGCAGGTCGAGCCAGTCGCCCTTGCGATCCTGCGTCTTTAGCTCCGCTTCCACGCCGCAATAGCTCTTCTTCAAGCGCCAAAGACCATGGAGCGAGAAATGCGTCGCATCAAAGCGGTCCGAGGTCTGCTCCACACACTCCTTGCGTGTCGGCCGCGTCTCGCAAAAGCCCGGCTGCCAGCTTACTGCCAGCACATATTGCGTCGCCCCGCTATCCGGCGACGCCGCCTCTTCGCCCGATGCCTCCTCCGCGGCGGCGAGGGAGGATAGCCCCAAGCCCAGAGCAAGCACCGCAACTCTCACCATATGTACCATAGCCCGCACTGCCATATTGGCCTCCAAGAAAAACAAAACAAGAACAAAATATCAACAAAAGCGGGAAACTTGCAACCCCTAATATGCCTCTCAGGAATCGTTCTGATCTCATGCGCAACAAGCAACAAGCGGCGATTGCCTTTGTCCGCCAAATCGATTTGATATCTCGCGGAGTGGTCGGCAGGGCGGAGTCGCCCGCCCGTCAACTGGAAAATCCTGGCTCGGTCTGCGAGCGCATTTGGGTTCTGAAGATTTGTCCGGGAGTGAGGCATGTTCGGAGAGGTAAGGACGCTTCGGAGTCCCACAGGCGCGACGCTCGGCTGGCGCCATTGGCCCGCTGTCGACGCGGAACGGGGCATCCTGCTGATCAGCCACGGGCTTGCCGAGCATTCCGGCCGCTATGCCCGCTTTGCCGAAGCCATGGCCAGGCACGGTTTCCATGTCTACGCACACGACCATCGCGGCCATGGCGAGAGCCGCGCGCCGGATGCGCAGCCTGGCCTGTTCGCCAAGCGGCAAGGCGACGAGACGGTGATTGCCGATCTTCGCGCGGTGCGGGAGATGGCCGTCGCCAATCATCCCGGACTGCCGGTCGTGCTCTTCGGCCACTCGATGGGCGGACTGATCGCACTCAATGCCGCCGAGGCCGACCCGACGCTTTATGATGCGCTGGCCGTCTGGAACTCCAACTTTCGTCCCGGCATTGCCGGCCGCGGCGGCCAGGCCATCCTTGCCATCGAGCGGATGCTGAAGGGCTCGGATGTTCCGAGCATGCTGCTTTCGAAGCTCACCTTCGGTGCCTGGAGCAAGGCCATAGCTGGCCGGAAGACGGATTTCGACTGGCTGTCGCGCGACGAGGACGAAGTCGCCAAATACATCGCCGATCCGCTCTGCGGCTTCGATGCCAGTGTGTCGCTCTGGATCGACGTGTTCAGATTTGCCTTTGCCGGCGCGCGCCGCGATCGGCTCACCCAATTGCCCACGAATCTGCCGGTCCATCTGGTCGGCGGCAGCGCCGACCCATCGACGTTGAACGGCGAAGCCGTTCGCTGGCTCGGCCGCCGCATGAAGGCCTGCGGCATGACCAATGTCACCGTTGCGATACAGGACGGCATGCGCCACGAGACGCTGAACGAGATCGGCCGCGAGCGGGCGACGGAGGATTTTGCCGCCTGGTGCGCTCAGGCCCTCGGCTCAGCAAGCCGCGTGGGCGTACGAGCATGACGGACTTCGCCACTGGATTCCGACGGCGTGGAATGAATTCGCAGCAAAGAAAAAAGCATTGGGAGGCGCAGAGATGAAAACGGGTGGTCAACTGGTGGTCGAGGCGCTGGTCGCAAACGGCGTCAGGCGCATCTCCTGCGTGCCGGGCGAGAGCTATCTCGCCGTGCTGGATGCGCTCTACGATACCGACATCGACGTCGTCGTCTGCCGCCAGGAGGGCGGTGCGGCGATGATGGCGGACACCTGGGGCCGGCTGACCGGCGAACCGGGTGTCTGCATGGTCACGCGCGGCCCCGGCGCCACCAATGCCTCGGCCGGTCTCCACGTCGCCCGCCAGGATTCGATCCCGATGATCCTGTTCATCGGCCAGGTGCAGCGCGACGCCCGCGAACGCGAGGCTTTCCAGGAGATCGAGTACCGCCGCGCCCTCACCGAGGTGGCAAAATGGGTGGGGGAGATCGATGATCCGGCGCGCATCCCAGAATTCGTCACCCGCGCTTTTGCCGTCGCGACCTCCGGCCGTCCCGGCCCGGTGGTGCTGACGCTGCCCGAAGACATGCTCACCGAGAGCGCCGAAGCCCCCGCCGCCCGCGCCTACCAGCCTGTCGAAAGCCATCCGGGACCAGGCCAGGTCGCCCGCCTCGCGACTTTCCTCGTGGAGGCGAAGCGGCCGATCGCCATTCTCGGCGGCACGCGCTGGTCGGCCGAAAGCGTCGCGGAATTCCAGCGTTTCGCCGAGCGCTGGCATCTCCCGGTCGGCTGCTCCTTCCGTCGCCAGATGCTGTTCGACCATCTGCACCCGAACTACGCCGGCGATGTCGGCATCGGCGTCAATCCGGCCCTGGCCAAGGAAATCAAGGAGGCCGATCTCATCCTGCTTCTGGGCGGTCGCCTCTCGGAAATGCCCTCCTCGTCCTATACCCTCGTCGACGTCCCCTACCCGCAGCAGACGCTGGTGCATGTCCATCCCGATCCGTCCGAACTCGGCCGCGTCTATCGGCCGGATCTAGCGATCGCCGCGAGCCCGCGCGATTTCGTCGCCGCCCTTGCACAGATCGCACCTGCGGAAGAGCCGGTCTGGGCGCAGCGCACCGCCGCCATGCACGAGACCTATCTCAAATGGTCGACAGCGCCGGAGACGGGACCGGGCCAAGTGCAGATGGGGCCGATCATGAACTGGATCGAGGCGAATACGGCGCCGGACGCGATCTTCACCAACGGCGCCGGCAATTACGCCACCTGGCTGCACCGCTTCCACCGCTTCCGCCGCTACGGCACGCAGGCCGCGCCGGCCTCCGGCTCCATGGGCTACGGCTTGCCCGCGGCGGTCGCGGCGAAACACCTCCATCGCGACCGCGAGGTCATCTGCTTCGCGGGCGACGGCTGCTTCCTCATGCATGGCCAGGAATTCGCCACCGCCGTCCGCTATAGCCTGCCGATCATCGTGCTCGTCATCAACAATGGCATTTACGGGACGATCCGCATGCACCAGGAACGGGATTATCCTGGCCGTGTCAGCGCCACGGACCTGACCAACCCGGATTTTGCGGCGCTTGCACGCGCCTATGGCGGCCATGGCGAGACGGTGGAACGGACGGAGGAATTCGCCGCTGCGTTTCTCCGGGCGCGCGCCAGCGGCAAGCCGGCGATCGTCGAGATCAAGCTCGATCCGGAGGCAATCACGCCGACACGGACGCTGAGCGAAATACGCAACGGCTGATGGAAAAGACGGCGCCTGAATGAGAGCCCGGCCTGGAGCGGGTGTCGGCAAGTCCTGGCACTTTCAGACCGTCCGGATCATCTCCCAAAGCTGGCCCGGTTCTTTGACACCGGCCTGATAAAGCTTGGCGATTTTCCTGGCGAGTTGGTCGGCCTCCTCGCTGCCCATCGACAGGTTTCGCTCTTCCAGCGCGCGGTGCCAAACGCCTTCAAGGATCGCCACGTGACCGGGAAGAATTGGATAGTCTCTGAAACTATTGAAAGGATCCATGGCCGATCTCTTCTAAAGCTGCCCGCCGAGACCTGCACGTCCCGACGGGACGGCGAATGCCAACAATTGCGCAACAAGCAGGAACGGCGTCAGAAACGCGAAAGCGCGCTTGTTTGGGCCAAGCGCGCTCCAAGCGAACGATCTTCAAAGGGCGCCGGCACCCTCGATCGAACAAATCCAATATAGCACCGAATGCCCGTCGGAAACAGTGAAAAGCCGCCGTCCGCCTGTTTCACTGCCCGCCGAGGAACGATCGGCGCGTCGGCCTAGCTGCGAATATGCTGCGTCTGCTGGTAGACGGCCGTCGAGCGAGCGCCGGAACGGCAGTAGCCGAGCATCGGGCGCTGAAATTCGTCGAGGGCGTCGACCATGCGGGTCACCGCGTCGGCCGTCACGCCCATCGGGCCGACCGGTATATGAACGATCTCCAGGCCGAGTTCCTGGGCGCGCGCGGCAATCGCATCGAAGGTCGGCTGATCAGGAGCCTCGAAATCCGGACGGTGGCAGACGATGGACTTGAAACCGAGCGCCTTGATCTCGTCAAGGTCGTCGACCGAGATCTGGCCGGAGACCGAATATTCATCGTTGATCTGGCGAATGTCCATGATGTCGCTTCCTCAAGACTGCGTTGCCTTGGTGTAGGCCGCAGCCCCGTCGCCGTCAATCGCGAAGCGATTTCAGACGACGCCGAAGGCAAGCGCATAGTCGCGCGACTGCCCGGGCTCCAGCAGATCGAGTTCGCCGCTTGCCGCGAGCTCAATCCGCTTGGCCAGACGATGCGATGCCGGCTCGATGCTGATGACATTCGCGCCGCCGCGTTGGCAACGCCACATCTGCAGGAACGGCAGCGTATCGGTCAGGAACCGCACATCGAGGGATCGCCCTTGAAGCCCCGGCAGCGCAGAAAGCGAAACCTCCGCCCATCTCTCGTCGCCGGCGACCGCGGCCCGACAGAAATGCGCGCTCTCGCCTTCACCGAAACGCCAGGCCAGTGAACCGCCCTCCAGCGAAGCGCTTTCGATCCGGGTCTCATCGCCGAGCAGCCCGCCGGCGATGTTCATATGATACATCACCATCGGCGCGAAGGCGGAAGCGCCGATATTGACGACGCGGTCGGTGAGCATCACGCCGTGCCCATGCTCATCAACCTGCCAAACGCGCTCGATTGCCGCCCTGCCGCCGCAGGCGAGATCGACTTCCGTGAGCGCCGAGCAGCGCAATCCGTCGAGGGACATCTCCGTCCGGCTGACCGGCGTTCCGGCGAGCGACCCGTGCAGGGGATAGCGGACATGGCCGCCACGCCCCTCGACCGGTTCCGGATGACGGATGTGGTCGGGACCGCAGGTGAAGAGAAAGCCGGCCAGCGCACGATCGATACGCCGGTCGCCGTCGGAGGGGATCGCAGCTCCCGGCGAGAGATCGACGCCGGCCGAGACGAAGGCCGCGATGTCGAGCGCCGAGGATCGGTCGAACAGGAGATGGCTGTCCGCGCCGCTATCGGCACTCAGGATGGTCTGCATTCTTCTCTCCCACGGCATCCAGAATCAGCAAGGGCGAGGACATGATAGCGCAGCGCCCGGGCCATGAGGGGCCATCCTTCGAATTGAACCAACCGGGAAGAAAAACGTTATGAATTCAATGCCGTCGACCGGCAGTCGGGATCCTTCGGCGGCAGGCATCTGTTGCAAAGGCGCGGGCGCTGGCTTAACTAGGATTTAAGGGACTGTTCATGATGAATTCACTTTTTTCACATTAACGTCGGAATCGGTATGTACCGCCGCAAAGCAACCACCACGAAAACAGGTTCTCTCGTGTCAGCGACCCGCACCGGCCTTTCGCTTCTCGCCGCACTCGGCCTTCTCGCCGTGGACCTCGTGCCCGCACGCGCCCAGGAGGGCGGCTATTGGGGCGGCGATGTGATGCTGGTCACGCCCGAGGGCGATATTCTCGACTATGTGCCCGGGCCAGACGAGGTTCAGGCGGTGCGCGACCGCCGCGGCCGCACCGTGCTCGTGGATCCCTGGGGCAATATCGTCGCCACCGTCGTGCCGAATGACGGCTACGGTGTCCGTCGCCGCGAATATGGCGACAATGGCTATTCCAACCGGCGCGACCGCGGCTATGGCTATTCCGAACCGGGCGAGTTCACCGGCACGGTGCCGGACTATCGCGACGTTTCGCCCGCCCCGGTGGAACGCGAAGAGCTTCCGAACAGCCTTCCGACCCTTGGCGAAGAACAGGCTGCCTATGATCCGCAATACCAGGAGCCGCTGAGCCAGCCCATGCCGCCGGCAATCGACGTGAAGGGCAAGTCGCGCGCCGAAATTACCGCCCTTCAGGTTTTCCTCGACCGCGAGGGCTTCTCGCCCGGCGTCATTGACGGCAAGATGGGATCGAACGTCACCAAGGCCATGCAAGCCTGGCAGCAGGCGACCGGCGAGATACTGGATCCGAACAACACGGAAGACATTCTCGAGCGGCTGCGCTTCAACGGCGGCCTGCCGATCACCACCTACACGATCACCGCTGCCGACGCCGCCGGTCCTTATGTGGCCGCGATTCCGGAAGACTATGCCCACAAGGCGCAGCTCCCCCACCTTTCGTTCACGTCGACCACCGAGATGCTCGGCGAGAAATTCCATATGGACGAGAACTATCTGCGCGAGCTCAATCCGGGCGTCGACTTCTCCATTCCGGGCACGACGATCAAGGTCATCAACCCCGGCCCGAATAAAGCGGGCAAGGTGGCGCGGATCATCGCCGACAAGGGCCGCAAGCAGGTGTTTGCCTATGACGACGCCGGCAAGCTGATCGTCGCCTACCCCGCCACCATCGGTTCGGCCGATACGCCTTCACCGTCGGGCACGGTCTCCGTCGAGCGGATCGCCTTCAACCCGGGCTACACCTACAATCCGAAGATCAATTTCCAGCAAGGCGCCAACGACAAGATCCTGACGCTGCAGCCGGGACCGAACGGCCCGGTGGGCACCGTCTGGATTGCGCTCTCTAGGCCGACCTACGGCATTCACGGCACCCCGGATCCGTCGAAGATCGGCAAAACCCAAAGCCACGGCTGCATCCGCCTGACCAATTGGGATGCGACCGAGCTCGGTAAAATGGTCAGCGTCGGCGTAACCGTCGAGTTCGTCGACGAGCCGGGGGCGCCGATTTCAGCCGACTCAGCAGATGTTTTGACTCCTTATTGAGAGTTCGCCTCCGCCACAGATAGGGCGGCGGCGCGCGAGGGTCGCCCGACCTTTTCGCTTTGTCCCGGCATTGCCGGACTTCATGACTTCATGACTTCATGAAACATTGTCATGAAAAACTTTGCTCCGATGGTTCTATCAAAGGCAAGGAACCCCTCGATCACCGCAAAGGAATGCCGGCAATGGCAACGGAGCGCCCTCTTCCCAATCTCTGGCACGCGACGGCACCGGCCGCTCCCGAAACCGGCCCGCTCACGGGCGACGTGGCGAGCGATGTGGCGATCATCGGCGGCGGCTTCACCGGGCTCTCGGCCGCACTTCATCTCGCCGAAATGGGCGTCAAAGCCACGGTCATCGAAGCGCGCATGATCGGCTATGGCGGCTCTGGCCGTAATGTCGGCCTCGTCAATGCCGGCATGTGGGTAAAGCCGGACGATCTGATCGCCACGCTCGGCGCCGAAGCCGGCGGTCGCTTGCTGAACGAGTTGGGGGACGGCCCCGCCTTCGTCTACGACCTAGTCGCTCGTCACGGCATTGAGTGCGAGGTGGTGCGCAACGGTACGCTGCACATGGCCGTCGGGCCCGAGGGGCTGAAGGAGATCACCGAGCGCGAGGCCCAGTGGCAGAAGCGCGGCGCCCCCGTCGAGGCGCTTCCAGCCGACAAGGCCCATGCGCTTTCGGGCGCCGAAGGCTTCACGGGCGCATTGCTCGATCGCCGGGCCGGCACGATCCAGCCGCTTGCCTATGCGCGGGGGCTGGCACGGGCAGCGCTTGCTGCAGGCGCTGAGATCTTCACAGAAACACCACTCGTTGCCGCCGAACATCGCGGCGACGTCTGGAAGCTGACGGCCGGCCGAGGCACGCTTATTGCCCGGCATGTCATCGTCGCCACCGAGGCCTATGGCGCACTCGTCGATAACGTGCCGTGGAAGGCCCAGACGCAGGAACTGACGGTCCTTCCCTACTTCCAGTTCGCCACCAATCCGCTTCCCGGCGAGGTCGCGAGCCGAATCCTGCCCGAGCGCCAGGGCGCCTGGGACACCGGCCTCGTCATGACGTCGTTTCGCATGGACCAGCAGAACCGGCTGATCTTCGGCTCGATCGGCCGTCTCGACGCGATGGCCGAAGGGACGCATCGCGCCTTTGCCGCGCGCTCGGTGCGCAAGCTCTTTCCCTATATCGGCGATTTCCGCTTCGAATATTGGTGGGACGGCCGCATCGGCATGACCAGCAATCACCTGCCGGTCATGCACGTGCTTGCGCCGAACGTCGTTTCCGTCGGCGGCTACAACGGCCGCGGCATTGCCCCCGGCACCGTCTTCGGGCGCGCGCTTGCCCGGTATGTCACGGGCGACGCTTCGGCAATCCCACTTGCCGAGACGCCGATCACGCCCGACCCTTGGCGGAACCTGAAATCCGCCTTCTATCACGCCGGCGCCCAGGCAAAGCATCTCATCGACCGGCGGCTCTGAAGAAAAGATTTCGACCGGAACGACTTTCGTCAATTCCGGTCGGCCTTGGGAGGCAATTGGAGAGCTGAAACTCAAGCGGCGCGCGGCAAGGCCGAACGCAAGCGAGACATCAGCGCGCGGCGTGCCGTGACAGGCAGCAAGGCTTGGACCTCGCTTGCAAGCGCAAAGGCATTTTCGCGTGCCTTGTCGAGATTGCTGACGCGGCTCGCATCCATCGTTTGCAATGTCCCGCCGCATTCGAAGATCTCGCGATAGGCGGCGCGTTCGATGATCGGCGTATCGAGGACCGCGACACCGCGCGAAGCAAGCAGCGCCTTGATCGCCTGCAGCGCCCGCGTCGTTACCAACGAATTGACACGCGTCAGCACCACCGAGTGATTGATGCGCACCCTCGCCTTCTGTTCGATCTGGCGAATGAGCTCCAGGATCTGGACCGCGCCGCGCGCATCCATGGCACAGCCCTGCACCGGGATCAGCACCTGATCGGAAAGCCCGAGCGCCAGCGCGACGATTGCGTCCCTCGCCCCGGCGAGGTCGATTATGATGTAGTCGGCCTCGTCCTTCAGCTCGCGGATATGACAGGGGAGCGACGCAGGCGTGATGTGCGAGATCACTTCGAGATTGGCGATATGCCCGGAAATCTCCGACCAGTTGGTGATCCACCGCTGCGGATCGGCATCCAGGATCACCACACGGTTGCCTTGACGGGCCAGTTCCGTCGCCAGGATCAGGGCTGCCGTCGTCTTGCCGGCGCCGCCCTTCGCGTTGGCCAATGTAATGACCGCCATCTTACCACCTCATTCTCTCGGTGCCCGTCGCCTCCGCTCGGAGCAGGTTCGATTAAGAGAACCTTTCAGAACATGGTTAACAAAATGGAAATTTTGACCGGCAAAGATTAACCGGAGGACCCGGCGATTGGCGGCCTTCGCATGAAAAAGCCCGGGAAATCAACGTTTCCCGGGCTTCGAAAAAATTAATGCGGATCGCTCAGATGCATTCGGCAAAAAGCGTCTTCGCCGCATCCAGCGTCAGTTCCACCGGATTGCCACCGGCCGTCGGATCGACGATCGCCATCTCGGCCATCTCATCGATGCGGTCGGTGCCGACGCCGAGAGCGGAGAGCTTGTCCGGAACCCCGAGCTCCTCGCGCAACTGCAGCACATAGTCGTAGAAGCCTCCGAACCCACCGGCGATGCCGAGATAGGCGGCCGCGCGCGCGATCTTTTCCTCGATCGCGGACCGGTTGAAGCGCAACACAGGCGGCATCACCACGGCATTGGTCATGCCGTGGTGGGTGTTGTAGATCGCGCCGACCGGATGCGACAGCGAGTGGATCGCACCGAGGCCCTTCTGGAAAGCGACCGCCCCCATCGCCGCGGCGCTCATCATATTGGCGCGCGCCTCGATATCCGTGCCGTCCCTATAGGCGCGCGGCAGGTACTCCTTGACGAGCCGCATGCCTTCGAGCGCAATACCGGCCGACATCGGATGGTAGAAGGGCGACGAATAGGCCTCCAGGCAATGGGCGAAGGCGTCCATGCCGGTGCCGGCGGTGATGACCTTCGGCATGCCGACCGTCAGTTCGGGGTCGCAGATCGTCACGGCCGGCAGGAACTTCGGATGGAAGATCACCTTCTTCACGTGGCTCGCCGAATTGGTGATGACGCTGGCGCGGCCGACTTCGGAGCCGGTTCCCGCCGTCGTCGGCACGGCGACGATCGGCGCGATGCCCTCGACGCTCGCGCGCGTCCACCAGTCGCCGATGTCCTCGAAATCCCAGACCGGCCGGGTCTGGCCCGCCATGAACGCCACGCACTTGCCGAGATCCAGGCCAGAGCCGCCGCCGAAGGCGACGACACCGTCATGGTCGCCATCCTTGAACGCCCTGACGCCGGCTTCGAGATTGACGTCGTTCGGGTTCGGGTCGACGTCCGCGAAGATAGCACGTCCGAGGCCAGCAGCTTCCAGAATATCGAGCGCGTTCTGCGTGATCGCCATCGGCGCAAGCCCGCGGTCGGTGATCAGCAGCGGCTTCTTCATGCCGGCGGCCTTGCAATGGTCGGCAAGCTCCTTGATCCGGCCGGCGCCGAACTTGATGGCGGTCGGGTAACTCCAGTTGGCGGTGATTGTCATGCTGTGACTTTCTTCAGATGGTAGGATTTCGGGCGGGTGAGATTGTGGAAGCCGAGCATCGAGAGCGAGCCGCCGCGACCCGTCTCCTTGACGCCGGTCCAGCAGAGGGCCGGGTCGAGATAGTCGGCGCGGTTCATGAAGACCGTGCCGGTCTCGAGCTCGCGGCCGATGCTAGCGGCGCGCTCGGCATCCTTTGTCCAAAGCGATGCGGTAAGACCATACTGGCTGTCGTTCATCAGTTCGATCGCCTCGGCGTCGCTCTTCACCTTCATGATGCCGACCGCCGGCCCGAAGGTTTCCTCGCGCATGAACTCCATCGAGTGATCGACATCGACCAGAATCTGCGGCGCGAGATAGGCGCCGCCGTCGTCCTCAGGGAAACGCTTTGGATCGATCAGCGCCTTGGCGCCCTTGGAGACGGCATCGGCGATCTGGTTCCGGACGGTTGCGGCAAACCGCTTGTTGGCCATGGGCCCGAGTGTCGTCTCCGGATCGAGCGGATTGCCGAGCTTGTAGTTGGAAACCCAGGCGACCGATTTCTCGACGAAAGCGTCATAGAGCGATTCATGCACATAGATGCGCTCGATGCCGCAGCAGCACTGACCGGAATTATAGGTGGCGCCGTCCATCAGCGTGTCGACGGCGGCATCGAGATCGGCGTCCGCCATCACATAGCCGGGGTCCTTGCCGCCAAGTTCGAGGCCGAGGCCGGTAAAGGTGCCTGCGGCCGCACGCTCGATCGAGCGCCCGCCCTCGACCGAGCCGGTGAAGTTGATGAAGTCGAAACTCCTGGCGGCGATCAGTGCCGCGGTCGTCTCGTGGTCGAGGAAAAGGTTCTGGAAGACGTCCGCCGGCACGCCTGCCTCGACGAAAGCCCGCACCATGCGCTCGCCGACGAGGATCGTCTGGCTGGCGTGCTTGAGGATCACCGTGTTGCCGGCCATCAGCGCCGGCGCCACCGTGTTGATCGCCGTCATATAGGGGTAGTTCCACGGCGCGACGACGAAGACGACGCCATGCGGTTCGCGTTCGATGCGCCGCTCGAAGCGATCGCTCTCCTCGACGACGAGCGGCTTCAGCGCGTCGGCCGCGATCGAGGCGACGTAGTTGGAGCGCTCGTTGAAGCCTTTGAATTCGCCGCCATAGCGAACCGGCCGGCCCATCTGCCAGGCAAGCTCCGGCACCACCTCGTCGACCATCTCATTGAGCCGCGCGACGCCGGCGAGCACCAACTTGACGCGCTCGTCGAGCGGACGCTTCGCCCAGCTCTTTTGTGCCAGCCGCGCATGGGCGACTGCCTGCTTGGCGAGCTCGAGCGGCATTGCCGGCCGCTCGGCATAGACCTCGCCATTGACCGGCGAAATGCATCTGATCATCGTCATGATCGTCTTCCTGTTTCTGCTTTCAAGTGAACCTTCGTCTTCGCAACTACCCCTCCCCAACCCCTCCCCACAAGGGGGAGGGACTTACGGGCAGCATCGCCTCGCCCAACGAAACGTCTCCACAAGTGGCGGCGGTTCAGGCCGGAGAAGACGGGGCGGCAAGGGGAGTCCCTCCCCTTTGTGGGGAGGGGTTGGGGAGGGGTTTTCCTCTACGCCCTTTCGAACCCGCGCGCGACCTCCCAGTCGGTGACGCGCCGGTCATATTCCTCCTGCTCCCAGCGGGCCGCGCGCGCGTAGTGGTCGATGACCTCTTCGCCGAACGCTTCCCTAAGCATTTTCGACGCCGACAGGGCTTCGGTTGCCGCCCTGAGCGTATGCGGAATCTCGCGCACGTCCTTGCCATGATAGGCGTCGCCGATGAAAGGCGCTTCCAGCTGCATCTTGTTCTCGATGCCGGATATGCCGGCCGCGAGCAAGGCGGCGAAGGCGAGATAAGGGTTGAGGTCCGAACCGCCGACGCGGCACTCGATGCGGATCGCCTTGGTTTCGTCGCCGCAAAGGCGATAGCCGGCGGTGCGGTTGTCCTTGCTCCAGATCGCCTTCGTCGGCGCGAAGGTGCCTGCCATGAAGCGCTTGTAGGAATTGATGTAGGGCGCCAGGAAATAGGTGATCTCGCTCGCATGGGCGAGCAACCCGGCCACGTACTGCCGCATCAGCTCGGACATGCCGTATTGCCCCTCCTTGTCGTAGAACAGCGGCGTCTTGCCGTCGACGCTCCAGAGGGACTGGTGGACATGCGACGAGGAACCGGCGGCGGAATAGTTCCACTTGGCCAGGAAGGTGATCGCCTTGCCCCGCGACCAGGCAATCTCCTTGCAGCCATTCTTGATGATGGCGTGCCGGTCGGCCATCGTCAGCGCGTCGGCATAGCGCACGTTGATCTCCTCCTGGCCGGCGGAGGCTTCGCCCTTGGAATTCTCGACCGGAATGTCCGCCCCCTGAAGGCCGTTGCGGATCGCCCGCATCACGTCTTCTTCCTTGGTGGTCTGGAAGATGTGGTAGTCCTCGTTGTAGCCGCTGGCGAGATGGAGGTCGCGGTATCCGGAAAGCCGCGCATCTTCGTAGGACTGATCGAACAGGAAGAATTCGAGCTCGCTCGCCATGAAGGCTTTCAGGCCCATGGCTTCGAGCCGCGCGATCTGCTTCTTGAGGATGGCGCGCGGCGAATGCGGCACCTCCTCATGGGTATGGTGATCGAGGACGTCGCAGAGAACGAGCGCCGTGCCCTCCAGCCAGGGGATGCGCCGCAGCGTCGCAAGGTCCGGCTTCATCGTGTAGTCGCCGTAGCCCTTCTCCCAGCTGGTCGCCTTGTAGCCGGGCACCGTCTCCATCTCCATGTCGGTCGCCAGCAGGTAGTTGCAGCTGTGCGTTTCCTTCCAGGCGCTGTCGACGAAATATTGCGCGTGAAAACGCTTGCCCATCAGGCGGCCCTGCATGTCCACCTGGCAGGCGAGCACCGTGTCGATGCGCCCACTAGCGACATCCTCTTTCAATTCCTCGAACGAGTAGCTCATGAAAGTTCAATCCCATGTTTCGGCGCGGTGTAGCCGCAAATAAAAAGCGGAGATCGCAGGCGCGACCTCCGCCCCTCTTGATATTGTCCTAGACCTCGCCGACGGCCTTTTCGGCGGCGGCGATCTCCGCCTGGCGGCGCGCGACCTCAGCACCGATCGGCGGCCCGCGGAAGCGGCGGCTCTCGAAACCGAACCAGATAATGCCGGTGACGACCAGGAAGCCGACGGTGATGTAGAGAGCCCAGTCGTTCGGCGGCTGGATGCCGAGGACGAAGATCAGCACCATCGCGATGATCGACAGGATGGCGAAGAGCTTGAACATGCCCTCGCCGAGGTTCCAGGGGCCCATCTTGTCCCACTTCGAGGTTCCCCAGGCGAAAAGGCCGAGCGTGATCGGGATCGCGAAGGAGAAGAACAGGAAGATGACGGTGCAGGAGACGACGATCGTATAGACCGGCGTTTCGCCGATCGAGACGAGCGACGAGCCCCAGACGAACAGCACCGAGAGGACAGAACCCGTCCAGATGGCCGCAACCGGCGACCGGTGGGTCGGGCTCACCTTCGAGAGCGGCTTGGAGGCCGGCAGGCCGCCGTCACGGGAGAAGGCGAAGATCATGCGCGAGACCGAGGTGACCGTCGCCAGGCCGCACAGCCATTGGCTGACGAAGATGGCGAGGTAGAGGATGTCCTTGATGACCGGATGGACCTGCGCGTCCATTGCCCAGAAGAACACGTTCCAGCCCTGCTTGGCAGCCTCGTCCATGTTCGGGATCATCAGCACGAAGGCGCACAGCATGATGTAGCCGAAAAGCGCCGACCAAAGCACCGAGGAGACCATGCCGCGCGGCACCGATTCCGCTGCCTTGACCGTCTCCTCCGACGTATGGGCCGAAGCGTCATAGCCGGTGATCGTGTAGATCGGCAGAAGCAGGCCGAGCAGGAACACCCAGGTTCCGGAAGTCTGCGGCCAGACGTTGCCGCCCGCCTCGCCCGAATAGTTCGAGAAGGTGAACAGCCGCCCGACCTCGTAGGTGTCGGCAGCCGCAAGGCAGACGATCGCCAGCAGGATCGAGGTGGCGAAGATCAGATAGCCCGAGAAGTCGGTGAGCTTCGCCGTCAGGCCGATGCCCATGTGGTTCACAAGCGCCTGCGCGCCGGTGATGATCGCCAGGAAGACGATGCGGGTCATCGTCGTGTCTTCCAGGCCGAAATAGGGTGTCCCGAACGAGCCCATGAAGAAGTAATAGGTGCCGACATTGATGGCGCCGAGAACCGTGACCAGGCCGAGGAGGTTGAACCACGCCGTCAGCCAGCCGGTGAAGCGGTTCCCGAGGATCGAACCCCAATGATAGAGCCCCCCGGCGGTCGGATAGGCCGAACTGATCTGCGCCATGGCGACGGCGAAGACGAGCGAGATGAAGCATCCGAGCGGCCAGCCGATGCCGATCGCCGCTCCGCCTGCACCGGCGGTCGCCTGCGCCAGCGAGTTGATGCCGCCTGACAGAATGCAAATGATCGAGAAGGACACGGCGAAATTCGAGAACTGGCTCATCCGCCGTTCCAGTTCCTGAGCGTAGCCCATCGAATGCAGGATGTGCAGATCCTGCTTCTTATCGGTTTCGGAATAGTCTGACATCTTTTTCCCCTGTTTCTCCTGACCCGGCGCGCTATTGCGAAAGGTCACGTCACCACCTGTTCCGGCACGGGAACAGGAACCGCGGCTTTGCCGCTCCCCTGGGTCTTTTATTGTTTCGGAAGGGCGGCCGCGCTTCTGGCGAGCAACCCTTCCAGATAATCGGCCATGACCCTTTGGCCGATCTCGTTGCGAATGAGATCGTTCCTGATCTCGATCATCACGTTCGGCAGCCCATGACGGACGCCGTATTCTATCAAGCTGTGCGTTACCCCGTCTGCCGGCCCGTAGGGCTCGTTGCGGCGGATGTCGTATGCGACCCCTCCAGTGGTGGCGACCGCCAGCATGCGATCGGCGAGCCGGCTGTCGGCGTCGTGCAGGATGCCGAGTTCCACGCTGCGCGGCTTACCGAAATAGACCGGCGTGAAGCTGTGCATGGTGACGAGGATGGGTTGCCGACCTACCGCCTTGCGGCCGACGACGAACGCGGACACCGCATCGTGGAACGGCAAATAGATTTCGTCGACGCGCGCCTGGCGCTCCGCAGCCGACATCGTCCGGTTTCCCGGCACCTCGTAGACTTCGCTGACGACGGGCGTGGCCGCATCGGACTCGGGCGGCCTGTTGCAGTCATAGACGAGGCGCGAAAAACGCTGATGGATGAGCGTGCCGTCCAGCTTCCCGGCCAGCAGCCGCGAAACCGCCAGCGCGCCCGGGTCCCAGGCGATGTGGCTCTCAAGCGCTTCCTTGGGAAGCCCGAGCGTTCCGAGACGTTCGGGCAGTCGGCTGGACGCGTGCTCGCAGACGAAGAGGAAATTTCCCTCCGCATCGGCATTCTCAATGGCGACCGGGTCGCCTTCTGCCTGCGTCAAAAGCCCCGTCAAAACCGGCCCCCATTGCCTCGTCAGACGCTCACAATGAAAAGAATTCTTCACGAATCGGCGGGTGTCAATCAAAAACTGAAGAGATCGTTTCAGATTTTGATTGACTCCGATTGCGGCTGCGATGTTTAATTTCCTTCAAGCTGGCAAAGACCGGCTGAGGGGCATGATATTGAACGGCAACACGGCATCCATGACGGTGTCGGATGTGATCAACGCACATTTCGCGGCGCTGACGCGCGCCGAGAAGCGTTTGGCGGAGACACTTCTCGACAACTATCCGGTCTCCGGGCTCGGTTCGATCACCACGGTCGCCGAGAACGCCGGCGTTTCGACGCCGACGGTGGCGCGTATGGTTCAGAAGCTGGGCTTCCGCGGCTTTCCCGATTTCCAGTCGAGGCTCCACCAGGAACTGGAGGCGACGATCTCCAATCCGATCGCCAAGCACGATCGCTGGGCAGCGAGCGCACCGGGCACCCATATCCTCAACCGCTTCGCCGATGCCATCATGGGCAACATGCGCCAGACGCTGTCGCAGATTGAACCCGGCGAATTCGATCGGGCGGCTGCCTTCATCGCCGACCGCAAGCGGAATATCTATCTCGTCGGCGGCCGCATCACCCGCTCGATGGCGGACTATCTCTTCACCCATCTCCAGGTCATCCGAACCGGCGTCACGCAGATCGCCGCCAATCCGAGTTCCTGGCCGCACTACGTCCTCGATATGAAACAGGGCGACGTCCTCATTCTGTTCGATATCCGCCGCTATGAACAGGAAATGGAGACTCTCGCCCGTTCCGCGCGCAGCCGCGGCGTCGAGATCATCCTCTTCACCGACCAATGGGGTTCGCCCGTCGCCAAGTCCGCTTCCAAGGCCTTCCGCGCCCAGATCGAGGTGCCCTCGGCCTGGGACAGCTCGGTCATGCTGCTGTTTCTTGTCGAGGCGCTGATCGAGGCGGTGCAGAGCTCGAATTGGGACGAAACGAGGGATCGAATGAAGGCTCTCGAGGGCCTCTTCGATTCGACACGCATCTTTCGCAAGCCAGGCTAGGAGGTACCGGTCGAAGTCCAAGTGTCCGGACGAAGGATTGAGGGTGCAAGGCGCGCCGTGCACTCCTTGGAGCGCAAGCCCATCGGAAACGGCGTTCTCGCCGCAAACGGGAAAACGGCCTGTCACACAAGTTTCATCGCGCCACATTAACAGCATCGCCGAAATTGACTGAAAACCCATAAGGAGAACGCCAGTGATTTCAATGACTCAACGCCTGCTCTCGCTCTCGACCGCCATGTTGCTGGCAACCACGGCAGTGGCCGTCGCCGAGCCGAGCGAAGAGCTTATCGCCGCCGCCAAGAAGGAAGGCATGCTGACCACCATCGCCCTGCCCCACGACTGGTGCGGCTATGGCGACGTCATCGCTTCGTTCAAGGCCAAGTATCCGGAAATCCAGGTCAACGAACTGAACCCGGATGCCGGCTCGGCTGACGAAGTCGAAGCCGTCAAAGCCAACAAGGACAACAAGGGCCCGCAGGCTCCCGATGTTGTCGACGTCGGCCTCGCCTTCGGTCCGCAGATGAAGGCCGAAGGCCTGCTGCAGCCCTACAAGGTCTCCACCTGGGACGACATTCCGGACAGCGTCAAGGATGCGGAAGGCTTCTGGTACGGCGACTATTACGGCGTGATGTCCTTCCTCGTGAACAAGGACCTCGTCGCCAATTCGCCGAAGGACTGGGCCGATCTGCTGAAGCCGGAATATGCCGGCCAGGTGGCGCTTGCCGGCGATCCGCGCGCATCCAACCAGGCGATCCTCGGCGTTCTCGCCGCCGGCCTCGCCAAGGGCGCGAAGGCCGGGAAGGAAGCCGGTGAAGCCGGTCTCGGCTATTTTGCCGAACTGAACAAGGCCGGCAATTTCGTTCCGGTCATCGGCAAGTCCGGGACGCTGGCCCAGGGCTCGACCCCCATCATCGTTGCATGGGACTACAACGCCCTCGGCTGGGGCAAGACGCTCAACGGCAACCCGCCGACCGAAGTCGTCGTTCCGGCAAGCGGCGTTCTGGCCGGCGTCTACGTTCAGGGCATCTCGGCCTATGCGCCGCACCCGAATGCAGCCAAGCTGTGGATGGAGCACCTCTATTCCGACGAAGGTCAGCTCGGCTGGCTGAAGGGCTTCTGCCACCCGGCTCGCTTCAACGCGATGGTCAAGGCCGGCAAGGTTCCGAAGGAACTGATCGATGCCCTGCCGCCGGCAGCGGCTTATGAAAAGGCCTACTTCCCGACGCTGGAAGAGGTCGACGCGAACAAGGCCGCGGTGACCGGCGGTTGGGATTCCGTCGTCGGCGCAAACGTCCAGTAAGCGCTTCCGCAATCATGCCGCCCCGGCCGGTTCTCCGGCCGGGGCGGATAGGATATGCATAGGAAATTCAATGAACGGCCGCGTCTGTAGCGCGGCTTCTCGGGGCGAACGGAATGTCATCTGCTCACACCGGCGCCAGGCCGCCTGCGCGTCGTCTTCCGCTTCACTGGCTGGGCATCCTGCCCTTTACCGCTTTCGTGACGCTTTTTCTCCTTCTGCCGACGATGAAGATCGTGGTCGGCGCCTTTCAGACAGCAGACGGCAGCTTCACGCTCGACAATATCTACGGCCTGTTCACGCCTTCGATCCTCGCGGCCTATTGGATCTCCATCAAGATCAGCATCGCCTCGGCGCTTCTCGGCTGTCTGACTGGCTTTGCCGTCTCCTCGGCCGTGGTTTTCGGCGGATTGCCGAAATGGATCCGCGGACCGCTGCTGACCTTTTCCGGCGTCGCCTCCAACTTTGCAGGCGTACCGCTGGCCTTCGCCTTTCTCGCAACCCTCGGGCCGGTCGGCATCCTCAGCGTCTTCCTGCGCTCGGAGCTTGGCGTCGATCTGAGGGCGCTCGGCTTCAACCTGCTGTCCTTCTGGGGCCTGACTATCACCTACCTCTTCTTCCAGATCCCGTTGATGATCCTCATCATCACGCCCGCGCTCGACGGTTTGAAGCGTGAATGGCGCGAGGCGGCCGCGATCCTCGGCGCCACCGGCCTGCAGTATTGGCGGATGGTCGCCTTCCCGATCCTGCTGCCTTCAATTCTCGGAACTCTGGCGCTTCTCTTCGCCAATGCCTTCGGCGCCGTCGCGACGGCAATCGCGCTCACCGGCTCGTCGCTGTCGATCGTGCCCATCCTGCTCTTCGCCCAGATCCGCGGCGACGTGCTCGGCAATCCCCATCTCGGCTACGCGCTCGCTTTCGGCATGATCGTCGTCACGGGCATCGCCAACGCGATCTATATCTGGCTTCGCGCCCGCAGCGAAAGGTGGCTGAAATGAGGAAGATCTGGGCTTGGGGCGCCCTCCTTTTCGGCATCCTCTATTTCACCCTGCCGCTCATCGGCATGACCAACTTCTCGCTGAAGATGCGGCGCGGCGAGTATTCTTTCGATGCCTACGCGAAGGTTTTCGGCGATCCGCGCTTCCAGGAAACCTTCACCTATTCCGTGGCGCAGGCGCTCTTCACCATCGCCTTCGGCGTGCTGCTCGTCGTACCGACTGCCTATTGGGTCCGGCTCAAGCTGCCGCGGCTGCGTCCCTACATCGAGTTCATTACGCTGCTGCCGCTGGTCATTCCGGCAATTGTCATCGTTTTCGGCTATATCCGGCTCTACAACACGTCGAGCTGGTTGCCGCTGACAGGCTCCGCTTTCGGCACCGATATACTGCTGATGTTCGGCTATGCCACGCTCGCGCTACCATACATGTATCGCGCGGTGGATACGGGTCTCAGGACAATCGACGTCGCCACGCTGACCGAAGCCGCCCAGAGTCTGGGAGCCGGATGGGCCACGATCCTGGCGCGGATCATCCTGCCGAACGTGCTCGTCGCAGTGCTCTCCGGCGCCTTCCTGACCTTCGCCATCGTCATAGGCGAGTTCACCATGGCAGCACTGCTGAACAAGCCGGCCTTCGGCCCCTATATGCAGCTCCTCGGTGCCAACCGCGCCTATGAGCCGGCTGCACTCGCCGTCATCGCATTCGGCATCACCTGGGGCTGCCTCGGCCTCATCCAGCTCGTCTCGCGCTTCCAGAAAAGCGCGCCTCCCAAGGCCTGAGGACCCATCCGCATGAGTTTCCTGTCACTGACCAACATCAAAAAATCCTTCGGCCCCGTACAGGTCGTGCATGATTTCAACATGGTCATCGAGAAGGGCGAGTTCGTCTCCTTCCTCGGCCCTTCCGGTTGCGGCAAGACGACGATCCTGCGCATGATCGCAGGCTTCGAGACGCCATCCGGCGGCTCGATCGTCATTAACGGCACCGACCAGGGCACGCTGAAGCCGAACCAGCGCAACATCGGCATGGTGTTCCAAGCCTATGCGCTTTTCCCAAATATGAACGTGCATGACAATGTCGCCTTCGGCCTCAAGGTGGCCGGCGCGTCCAAAGCGGACATTGATACACGGGTGAAGCAGATGCTCGGGCTCATCAAGCTCGAGCACCTGGCGGACCGCTTCCCCTATCAACTGTCCGGCGGCCAGCAGCAGCGTGTGGCGCTCGCCCGCGCGCTTGCCGTGAAGCCGCAAGTGCTGCTGCTCGACGAGCCGCTTTCGGCGCTCGATGCGAAGATCCGCATCTCGCTGCGCGAAGAAATCCGGCAGATCCAGCAGCAGCTCGGCATCACCACGGTGTTCGTGACGCATGACCAGGAGGAGGCCCTTTCGGTCTCCGACCGTATCGTCGTGATGAACGCCGGACGCGCCGACCAGATCGGCACGCCCTTCGAGATCTACAACACGCCGGCAACCCGTTTCGTCGCCTCCTTCGTCGGCACACTCAATATCATCGAAGCAAAGGTCGTCGACCCGGCGGCCGGCTCCGTCACCATCGGCGGCCGACCGGTCTTGCTGAAAGAGGGGATCGCCAGTCACAAAGGCGGCGACAGCATCTCGCTGGCGCTCCGGCCGGAAGCGGGCTCGATCGCCGACGGATCGAGGGGCGATACCGCGCTCCCGGGCGAAGTCGTCTCCACGAGCTTCCTGGGCTCGGTCATCCGCACCCGGCTTCGCGTCGGCGGCGACGTCATCTCCTTCGACATGTTCAACAATCCAGGCATCGTCCCCCCGGTTGCAGGCGAGAACGTCACGCTCCGCTTCGCCGCCAAGGACCTGCTGGTCATTCGCGAGTAGGAATGGGTCCGAAGCGATTTCGTCCGGCTACAGTCTTCCCGGAAAAATCTGTCGTGATTTCTCGCATTTTCGTCGGAGCCTGCGTTTGACGGGCGCCGATCTCTCTATATAGTCGCACGCGTTCTCAGGGCGGGGTGAAATTCCCCACCGGCGGTAGCGATCGGCAGACCAGCGGTCTGATGATCGAAGCCCGCGAGCGCTTCAGGCGAGCCGTCTGAAGGTCAGCAGATCCGGTCAGATTCCGGAGCCGACGGTCACAGTCCGGATGGAAGAGAGCAAGCAGTACGAACCCTTCGCGGGGTTGTCGTGCATGCGTGTTCGCCCGACGGGATCATTGGAACAAACGCCAACCCTGAAAGGCTTGAGACCATGACCATACTTTCCAACCCTTCGACCAAGATCGCGATCATCCGCGCCCGCTGGCACGCCGATATCGTCGACCAGTGCGTCGATGCCTTCGTCGCCCAGTGGTCGAAACTCGGCGGCAACGCGGCCGACATCGAGATCTTCGACGTGCCGGGGGCGCTGGAAATTCCGCTGCATGCGCAGACGCTCGCCAAGACCGGACGCTATTCGGCGATCCTCGGCACCGCCTTCGTCGTCGATGGCGGCATTTACCGCCACGACTTCGTCGCCGGCACGGTGCTCGACGGCATGATGCGCGTCCAGCTCGACACGGACGTGCCGGTGCTCTCCGCCGTCCTCACGCCCCACAACTTCCAGGAAAGCGAGGCGCTGATCGCCTTCTTCCGCGACCATTTCGTCGTCAAGGGCGAGGAAGCAGCGAATGCCTGCGCGCAAATTCTCGACGCGCGCGCGAGGCTGGCGCTGATCAACGCCTGACGGACTTCGAATCGACACAAAAGAGAGGGCGCAGCCAGCTGGCGCGCCCTTTTGCGTTGCCAATAAAGCGGCTGCCGACAGCTGTCAGTGGCCAAGATTCTTGATGTAGAGCGACAGCAGTTGCGTTTGCGAGGAAATTCCGAGCTTGCGATAGACATTGCGACGATGGACTTTGACGGTCCCGGTCGAGATGCCGAGCCTCAATCCGATCGACTCCGACGAATGCCCCTGCAGGACCAGTTCGATGATTGCCGCTTCCCGATCGGTGAGGTTGAGATGTTGCCAGACCCCGTCCGCGGGCGGATGCAAGGCCTTGCGGCGGCTGCGGCCGGTTTTCGCGAGCGCCGCGTCGAATCGGTCGTCGAGGTCGGCCCAATGATGGCGAGCGAGTGCGGCCACCAAGGGCTCGGCCCTCTTGAGCAGGGCGAACTCGGCGGTGCCGAAAGGGCCGGTCGCCTCCCGCCGCATCAGCGATAGCACGACGGTGACCTGTCCACTGACCGGCACGAAGAAGCCCACCTCCTCCGCAAGCCCGGTCTGCACATAATAGGTGCGGTAATATTCGCTGGAGAAAAAGCGATCGGGCGCCAGCTCCCGCATTCGCCATACGCCAGGTCGCGGCGCGCAGGCGGCATGATAGAAGGGATCGAGCAGGTATGGACCCGCCTGGTAGAGACTGACGAAGAGCACGTGGTCCTTGGCATCGAAAGTACTGTAGAGATCAAGCGGACGCTCCTTGCCACGATAGGCAAAGACGACGACATAATCGAAGGCTATCAAGCTCGACATCAGCCGGCGGAACGCGCTGCCGATGGCCTCATCGCCCATCGCCGAACCATTCATTAAAGGCGCCAGGGCCTGGAAAAGCTTCTCGAAGTCGACGCCCAAATCGCCCTCCCCCAGTCCCCTGCGCTGCCACTTGGACGGCCTCACGCAGGGTATACTCCTTCCACAAGCATATTCCGGTTGAAATACCTCTTTCGGGGTATATACCGACGCGGCTTCCCATGACTAGGCTGTTGGCAATGACGGTGGGAACAGGAGGCGCAAGGGCCGCGTCCTGTTCCTATAATAGCGCCGCAGGGAACAGACGTGACATCCGATTCAAACGACATCGAATTCCGTTCGGTCGCCAAACGCTATGGCAGCGTCACGGCGGTGTCGGATATCAGCCTCGGGGTGCCCAAGGGGGCTTTCGTCGCCTTGCTCGGCCCGTCCGGCTGCGGCAAAACCACCTGCCTGCGAATGATCGGCGGCTTCGAACAGCCAAGCGAGGGAATGGTCTATATCGGTGGCCAGCCGATGAACGGCGTGCCGGCCTATCGCCGCCCGGTCAATATGGTCTTCCAGCAATACGCGCTGTTTCCCCATCTTGATGTCGAGCAGAACGTCGCCTACGGGCTGAAGCAAATGCGCCCGCGCATTGCCGCGGCCGAAATCAGCCGCCGCGCCCGGGAGGCGCTGGAGATGGTCCGTCTTGCCGGCTTCGGCAAGCGCCGCGTTCACGAGATGTCGGGCGGACAACAACAGCGCGTGGCGCTTGCCCGCGCCATCGTCAACAGGCCGAAGGTGCTGCTCCTCGATGAGCCTCTTGCTGCGCTCGACAAGAAGCTACGCACGGCGATGCAGATCGAACTCCAGAGCCTGCAGCGCGAGCTCGGCATCACCTTCATGCTCGTCACGCACGACCAGGAAGAGGCGCTGTCGATGAGCGATGTCGTCTGCGTCATGAATGCCGGGCGAGTGGTCCAGATCGGGCCGCCGCAAGAAATTTACGATCGCCCGGCGAATCTTTTCGTCGCCGATTTCGTCGGCAAGACCAATCGCATCGCAGCGACGATCGAGCCCGGCGCGAATGCGGTGCGGCTGGCAAATGGCGTCGGTTTGGCAAAGCCCGCGCGCGCCAATGGAACCGCGGGTGCGGCCATGGTGGCGCTCCGTCCGGAATCGATAAGCCTTGTGCGTGACGATACCGCCACGCTGCATGGCACGGTGACCCACCGCATCTTCCTCGGCTCATCGGTCGAATACTCCGTCGAGGTTGACGGGCTTGGCGATTTTCTGGTGACCGCCGACCGCCGCAGCCTGGATGAATCCGACCTCGCGGAACCTGGAGAAAGGATCGGACTCCGCTTCGATCCGAATGCAATGCATGTCTTTCCGGCCTGAACGGGCCGACGCTCTGCCATCAAATGCATGCCAACGACAAGGGAACAGCATCATGACCAAGTGGTACAGAGAGAATGCCCCGATCACCGCTGAAAAGCTTGCGGACGAGCTGATGCGCCTGAAACGTGGCTCGGTGAACCGCCGCCATTTTCTCGGCGTGACCGGCCTCGGGCTCGCCACTGCCGTCCTGGCGCGCGCGCCCGGCCTCTTCAACTCGACGGCTTTTGCCGAAGACCTCGGCACGCAGATGTCGCTCGCGACCTGGCCGAACTATCATGATCCCGCCACCTTCGAAGCCTTCAAGGCCGCAACCGGCGTCGCCGTGGAAGTCAACGTTTTCGGCTCGAACGAGGAGATGCTGGCGAAGCTGCAGGCAGGCGGCACCGGTTGGGACCTCTTCGTCCCGACCAATTACACGATTTCGACCTATGCAAAGCTCGGCCTCATTGATGAACTCGACCTGTCGAAGCTGCCGAACTACGACGCCTCGACGGAAAACGCCCGCTTCACCAATGAAGGCGTCATCGACGGCAAGACCTATGCGGTGCCGAAGAACTGGGGCACGACCGGCATTGCCGTGAACAGCGCCAAGATCAAAAAGCCGGTCACGAGCTGGAAGGAGTTCTTCGAGGTAGCGATGGCCGAGGCAGACGGTCGCGCCATGGTGCATGACTACCAACTCACCACCATCGGCAATGCGCTCGTCTCGCTCGGCTACTCCTTTAACTCCGTGAAGCCGGACGAACTTGCCAAAGCCGAGGAACTGCTGATCAAGGTGAAGCCGCATCTTTATGCGATCAACAGCGATTACCAGCCATCGATGCGGGCGACTGACGCCTGGATGACCATGTGCTGGACCAATGACGGTGCGCAGCTCAACCGCGACATGCCGGAAATCCAGTTCGTGCTCGGCAAGGATGGCGGCGAGATCTGGTCGGATTTCTACGCGATCCCGAAGAGCGCCGCCAACAAGGCTGCCGGCTATGCCTTGCTCAACTACCTGATGACGCCGGAAAACGCCGTCAAGGAGCACATCGCCAACGGCGCGCCGACGACGGACAGCCGCGTCCTGAAACTGCTGCCGGCCGACGTCACCTCGAACAAGATCGTCTATCCGGACGAAGCGGCACTCACTCCGCTCGAATTCGGCGCCGCCGTGACGCTGACCGATCCCGGGCGCGCCGAGCTGATGGCGCGTTTCAAGTCGGCGTGATGTCGAAAGTTCGCCCCTCACCCTGGCCTTCCCCGCCAGCGGGAGAGGGGACGGGCGCCGCGGGTTCCCTCTCCCCGTTCGAAGGGGGAGCGACTGGCCGGCGGGCCGGATGAGGGCCCAGTTCAATACACGTTTCAACGGACTGACCATGCGTGCGGCAAAGAACACGAAGAGGAACCTGGTGATGGCGGCGCTGGTAGCGCCGGCGGCGGCGTGGCTCTGCGTCTTCCTCGTTCTCCCATTCATCGCCATGCTCGTCTTCGCTTTCGGCGAGCGGGCGCCGGAAGGCGGCTATCAGGCGGCTTTCACCTTCGCCCAGTTCGCAAACCTGCCGACACGCGCCGCAGCCTTCTGGAACACGTTGATGCTTGCGCCAGCCGGCGCCCTGCTCTGCCTGCTGGTGGCCTATCCTGTCGCCTACTACCTCGCCGTCAGGGCAAATCCGCGCTATCGCCTGATCCTCGTCTCGCTGGTCGTCGTGCCGTTCTGGACGAGCCTGCTGGTGCGCACCTATGCCTGGATGTATATCCTCGGCTCGCGCGGCATTCCCAATCTGCTCGCGATGATCGGCATCGAGGACGTGCGGATGCTCAACACGCCCGGCGCCGTGCTGCTCGGAATCGTCTACGGCTACCTGCCGCTGATGATCATGCCGATTTATGTGAGCCTCGAGAAACTCGACCGGCGACTTCTTGAGGCTTCCGCCGATCTTGGCGCCAAGCCGGTTTCCAGCTTCCTCGGCGTCACCCTGCCGCTGTCGCTCCCGGGCGTCATGACCGGCGTCGCGCTCGTGACGATCCTGCTCCTCGGCGAATATCTGATCCCCCAGCTTCTCGGCGGCGGCAAGGTCTTCTTCATCGGCAACGCGCTGGTCGATCTCTTCCTGCAATCACGCAACTGGCCCTTCGGCTCGGCGATCGCCGTCACGCTGGTTGCCGTCGTCGCCGTCGTGCTCATGGTGGCGATGCGCATCGCCTGGAAGGTCGCCGGAACAAGACAGGTGGATCTCGTCTGATGCGTGCCCTCGTCTCCTCCGTCTATCTCTTCCTCTATGCGCCGATCGCGCTCGTCGTTCTGTTCTCCTTCAATGCGGGGCGCAATGCGAGCGAGTTCACCAGCTTCTCCGCTGCCTGGTACGGCAAGGCTCTCAGCAACACCTTCCTGGTTTCAGCACTGCAGAACAGCCTGATGATCGCCTTCACGAGCGCTGCGCTTGCGGCGGTCTTTGGGACCATGGCGGCGCTTGGCATGGAGCGCCTCGGGCCGCGCGTGCGAGCCGTCTTCGATGCCCTCTTCGCTGCTGCCATCGTCGTTCCGGGCGTCGTCATCGGTATCGCCACGCTCGTGGCGCTGGTCGCCGTCTTCTCCTTCGTGAATCCAGCGCTCGCGATGATCTGGCCGGGCGATCACCCGCCACAGCTCGGTCTTGGGTACGGCTCTATCATCGCCGCCCATGGGCTGTTCTCGATGGCACTCGTCGCCATGATCGTGAAGGCGCGGATCGCCAGTCTCGGCCGTGACATCGTCGAGGCGTCCAGCGATCTCTACGCGACGCCGCTCACCACCTTCCGGCTGATTGTGCTGCCGCAGATCCTTCCCTCGATTCTTGCCGGCTTCCTGCTCGCCTTCACCTTCTCCTTCGACGATTTCATCATCGCCTTCTTCGTCGCAGGCTCGAAGACCACCTTGCCTATCTATGTCTTCGCCTCGATCCGTCGCGGCGTGACGCCGGAGATCAATGCGATCGCAACCTTGGTTCTCGTCGCGTCGCTTCTCCTGATCCTGACAGCGCGCGTGCTGATGCGCGAGACGAAAAGCAAATCCGGGGAGTGAAACCATGATCCTGAAAGACCGGATCGCGATCGTGACCGGCGGCGGCTCCGGGATCGGTCAGGCGGGTGCCGCCATCATGGCGCGCGAAGGCGCCCATGTGGTCGTCGTGGACCGTAGCGCGAAGGCTTCGGAAGAGACCGTGACATCCATCGCCGCCAGGGGCGGCAGCGCCGAACTTCTAGCCGTCGACGTCACCGACGACGCCGCGCTGTCGAACGGCATTGTCGAGATCCTTCGGCGGCATGGCCGCATCGATATTCTGCACAACCATGCCGGCGCCCAGGTGGCCGGCGACCTGGAGCGGGTCGAAGTGGCGGGTTTCGATCGCTCGTGGAACCTGAACGTTCGCGCCCACTTCATGGCGGCTCGCCTGGTCGTGCCGTCGATGAGGGCGGCGGGGCGCGGCGTGATCGTCAACACCTCGTCCTCTTCCGGCGTTCTCTACGACCGTGAGATGATCGCCTACACTACGACAAAGCACGCCGTCATCGCCATGACGCGGCAGATGGCCGGCGACTACGCGAAATACGGCGTGCGAATAAACGCACTCTGCCCCGGCTGGGTCGACACGCCGTTCAACGAACCTTTCATCACTCAGATGGGCGGTCGGGGCGCCATCGAAGCCTATATCCGCGAGAAGGTGCCGCTCGGACGCTGGGCAAGCGTCGACGAGATCGCCGAAGCGATCCTCTTCCTTGTCTCCGACCGGTCCTCCTATATGACCGGCCAGGTTCTTGTGGTCGACGGCGGCGAGACGATCGTCTGAGCTGCTGGCGCACTCGCCTGTGGAAGAATGTGAAGGAATGGTACGAGCCTTCACTTCGGCGGCAGCGACAGCACATAATCGAGCGCCGCATCCAGCAGCCTCTTGCGAGGGCGTCGTCACCATAGGCTTCGGCACCCGCACGCACCCAACCGTGCATTGGGCGCTCGCCCATCACCATCAGGGCGATATCCGGTAGCGCCAGCGCCCAGGCGTCATTGCCCTTGCCGAGCCTTACCAGCATCCCGTCGTCGCGCGCGCCGCAGACGAGATTGCCGTTAACAAGAAAAGCCAGGCCGCCGAACATCGGCTTTTCAGAAAGCCCCGCCCGCTCGCCGAGTTCCTGCCTGATCAACTCCTCAAGTCCGGTGTCGCGCATCGATACTTTCCTCACTCTCTCGCGGCAAAGGTGGCCGCGTTCACACCTGAATCACTTTCCGACACGCCGCCGATAGACCGCTGATTATATTCACGAATCCCGCGCCCACTGAATCGACCTGTGAAGCCGTTGAATCAACTCTTGAGCTTCAGGCGCCGGCGCGTCTCGGTGGGGCTCTCGCGATAGTGGGCGCGATAGCTGCGCGAGAATGAAGACGACGAGTTGAAACCGGAAATCGCCGCGATGTCGGCGAACTCCATGCGCGTCTCGATCACCTTGCGCCGCGCCGCATTGAGACGCAGCGCCAGATAATGCTCGTGCGGAGCGACGCCCATTGTGTCCTTGAACAGATCCTGCAGATGCCTGGCGCTGACCCCGACCCGCCGCGCCAGCCTGGCGAGCGTCAACGGCGCCTCGACGGTTTCCTCCATCAACTTTACCGCTGAGCCGACCCTGGCGTCGAGGATGCGCATGTTGCCGATCGCCGGCACCTGCAGGAGGTCGCCACGGGTGCGCTCCTGCTCGTAGATGAAGAGACGCGAGACTTCGAGCGCCAGCGAATAGCCATGGGCGCGTCGGATGAGTTCGAGCATCAGGTCAAGCGTCGGCAGCGAGCCGCCGGTGGTGATCCGCTTGCCGTCGATGACGAAACGCTCGCGCACCATTGTCACCTGCGGATAGGCGGTGGCGAAATCCTCGAAGTCTTCCCAGTGGGTGGTGGCGGAAAAATCGTCGAGAAGGCTCGTCTCCGCCAATAGCCAGGAGCCGGATTCGATGCCCGCCATCGCCTCCCGGTGCCGGGCCGTCTGCGACAGCAGCATCTTGAGCTGCGACGTGGCGCTGCGCCGCCAGTTGTAACTCGACAGCACGAAGAGCGGCGCCGTTTCGCGTTGCGGCCGGAAGGGGCCGGACACCGGAATCGGGACACCGCTTTTCGTCTCGATCGCTTCGCCGTCCGGACTGAACATCGTCCAGCTGTAGAGGGTTCGTCCGGCGATGCGATTGGCGGCACGCAAAGGCTCGACGACCGAGGCGACGAGAATCAGGTTCGTCTCCGGCAGTATGAGCAAATCGATATGCTGCGCCTGCGAAACGACGGCATCCATCGCGAAACTTCCTCCGCCTGTTGCCGATAATGTATAGGATCATTCCACTTATGGAAAGCAGAGGCCCTTTTTCTGGCTCGTAATGGGTCCAACGAAAAGGGAGACAGCTATGCCGCTCAGCATGAACCGCGAGGTCTTCATCACCTGCGCAGTCACCGGTTCGGGAGACACCGTTTCGAAGTCGAGCCACGTTCCGATCACGCCGAAGCAGATCGCCGAAGCGGCAGTCGAAGCCGCCAAGGCGGGTGCTGCGATCGTCCACTGCCATGTCCGCGATCCGGAGACCGGCGCGCCGGCCCGCCGCCTCGACCTCTACAGGGAGGTAACCGACCGCATTCGCTCCGCCGATATCGACATCGTCCTGAACTTGACCGCCGGCATGGGCGGAGACCTCATCTTCGGCAATGTCGAAAGCCCCCTCCCGCTCAACGACAAAGGCACCGACATGGCCGGCGCCACCGAGCGCGTCGCCCACGTCGCCGAATGCCGGCCGGAGATCTGCACGCTCGACTGCGGCACGATGAATTTTTCGCTCGGCGACTACGTGATGACCAATACGCCGTCGATGCTGCGCGAGATGGCGCGCCAGATGACCGCACTCGGCGTCCGCCCGGAGATCGAGGCCTTCGATACCGGCCATCTCTGGTTCGCCAAGCAGCTCGTCGAGGAAGGCCTGATCGAGGATCCGGTGCTGATCCAGCTCTGCATGGGCATTCCGTGGGGCGCACCGGACGATCTCAACACCTTCATGGCGATGGTCAACAACGTCCCGTCGAACTGGACCTTCTCGGCCTTCTCGATCGGCCGCAATGCACTCGCCTATCCGGCCGCAGCGATCCTTGCCGGCGGCAATGTCCGCGTCGGCCTTGAGGACAACCTCTATGTCGGCAAGGGGCAGCTCGCGACCAACGGCCAGCTCGTCGAAAAGGCGGTGTCGGTGATCGAAGGCATGGGCGCGAAGATCATCGGACCGGCAGAGGTCCGCGAGAAACTGAAGCTGACGAAGCGGTGACAAGACCCCTCCCCACCCTCCCCACAAGGGGGAGGGCTTAACCTGCAGCGCCGCCGCGTTCGAAACAAACGCGTTCTCGCAGATGGTGAACCATCGAAAGCGGTGGCGACAGACGGACGGGGAGCTGGGAGACGAGGAGGATCGGGAGCCACCCCATCCCTCCCCCTTGTGGGGAGGGTGGCCCGAAGGGCCGGGAGGGGTTCCCACGGAAAAACGGGATGGAGAGGCAATGACCATCATCACCAAAGCCGCCTGCGTCGGCGGCGGCGTCATCGGCGGGGCCTGGGCGGCGCGTTTCGCGCTCGCCGGCATCGACGTCAACATTTTCGATCCGCATCCGGAAGCCGAGCGCATCATCGGCGAGGTCATGGCCAATGCAGAGCGCGCCTATGGCATGCTGACCATGGCGCCGCTGCCGCCGCGCGGCAAACTCACCTTCTGCAAGAGCATTGAGGAAGCCGTCCACGACGTTGACTGGATTCAGGAAAGCGTTCCGGAACGATTGCCGCTGAAGCGCGGCGTCATCACCGAGATCGATGCGGTGGCCCGGCCCGACGCGCTCATCGGCTCCTCGACATCGGGACTGCTGCCGTCCGACCTCCAGGCCGAGATGAAGTATCCCGAGCGCATGTTCGTGGCCCATCCCTATAACCCGGTCTACCTCCTGCCACTAGTCGAGCTCGTCGGTGGCAAAAAGACATCGCCCGAGACGATTAGGCGCGCCGAGGAAGCGGTCGCCGAGATCGGCATGAAGGGCGTCGTCATCGCCAAGGAAATCGAGGCCTTCGTCGGCGACCGCCTGCTCGAAGCGCTCTGGCGCGAGGCACTCTGGCTGATCCAGGACGACATCTGCGATACCCAGACGCTCGACGATGTCATGCGCTACTCCTTCGGCATGCGCTGGGCGCAGATGGGCCTCTTCGAGACCTATCGCATCGCCGGCGGCGAAGCCGGCATGCGCCACTTCCTCGCCCAGTTCGGGCCCTGCCTCAAATGGCCCTGGACGAAGTTCACCGATGTCGTCGATCTCAACGACGCCCTCGTCGAGAAGATCGGCGCCCAGTCGGACGCCCAAGCCGCCGGCCGCTCGATCCGCGAGCTCGAACGCATCCGTGACGAAAACCTCGTCGGCATCATGCAAGCACTGAAAGCCGGCAATGGCGGTGAAGGCTGGGGTGCCGGCAAGCTGCTCGCTGACTTTGAGAAGCGCCTCTGGGCAAAGGGCGGCAATCAATCGAAGTCCTATGACGCCTCCGGCCCGCTGCGCCTTATTGAAACCAAGGTCAACGCCGCCTGGGTCGACTATAACGGCCACATGACCGAGCACCGCTATCTGCAGCTCTTCGGCGATACATCGGATGCGCTGCTGCGATTGATCGGCGTCGACTTCGCCTATGTCGAGGCCGGCCACAGCTACTACACGGTGGAGACCCATATCCGCCATCTCGGCGAGGCCAGGCTCGGCCAGGCGCTCTATACGACCCTGCAAATTCTCGCCTCCGACGAAAAGCGCATCCAGTTCTTCACGAGGATCCACGACACCGCGTCGGGCGACGTGATCGCGACGGCCGAGCAGATGATGCTTCATGTCGACGCCAGGGCCGGCAAGTCCGTACCTGCGCCGACCGAGGTGCTGGCAAAGCTGAAGCCGATCGCGGAAGGGCATGCGAAGCTTGAGGTGCCGGAGGGCGCGGGCCGGCATGTGGGGCAGAGGCGGTGAGAATCCATGCGGATTGGGGGACTGCCCCTCATCCCGCTGCCGCGACCTTCTCCCCGTTCTGACGGGGAGAAGGGAGATGCCGCAACCGCTCGCTTTTCGCTGGCGGGGGAGGCTCGTAGCCAAAGTCCCTCTCCCCGAGCGCGGGGAGAGGGTTAGTCCTCGGGTTAAACCCGAGGAGAGGGGCAAAGCCACACCCGGCAAGCCTGCGGATCGATGGGGAGATCGGTCCGGAAATGGCGAAAGCGAAAAAAGTACGAGGGAGAACGATGAATTTCGCACTGACCGAAGAACAGCAGATGATCGTCGACACGGTCCGCGGCTTCGTCGAGACCGAGATCTATCCGCACGAGAACGAGGTCGAACGCACCGGCACCGTTCCGCGCGAGCTCGGCCAGGAGATCGCCCGCAAATGCAAGGAGCTCGGCTTCTTCGCCTGCAATTTTCCCGAAGAGGTCGGCGGCGCCGGGCTTGACCATCTCACCTTCACGCTCGTCGAGCGCGAACTCGGCCGCGGCTCGATGGGCCTTACCGTCTACTTCGGCCGCCCTTCCGGCATCCTGATGGCCTGCAATGACGAGCAGCGCGAGCGCTACCTGCTGCCGGCGGTGCACGGCGACAAGTTCGACGCGCTTGCGATGACCGAGCCGGATGCCGGCTCGGATGTGCGCGGCATGAAATGCTTCGCCCGGCAGGACGGCGACGACTGGATCGTCAACGGCACCAAGCACTTCATCAGCCATGCCGATATCGCCGATTTCGTCATCGTCTTCATCGCCACCGGCGAGGAGCAAACGCCGCGCGGACCGAAGAAGAAGATCACCTGCTTCCTCGTTGATCGCGGCACGCCCGGTTTCGAGATCCGCGACGGCTACAACTCCGTTTCGCATCGCGGCTACAAGAACTGCATCCTGACCTTCGACGACTGCCGACTGCCCTCCGCGCAGATCCTCGGCGAGGTCCACAAGGGCTTCGACATCGCCAATGACTGGCTCTATGCGACCCGGCTGACGGTCGCCGCCACCTCCGTCGGGCGGGCGCGCCGCGCTTTCGACTACGCCCTCTCCTATGCCGCCGAGCGCAAGCAGTTCGGCAAGCCGATCGGTGCCAACCAGGGCGTCTCCTTCAAGCTCGCCGACATGATTACCGAGATCGATGCCGCCGACCTCCTGACGCTGTCGGCCGCGTGGAGGCTCGACCAGGGCCTGCCGTCGAACCGCGAGATCGCCTCGGCAAAGGTCTATGCCACGGAAATGCTCGCCCGCGTCACCGACGAGGCGATCCAGATCTATGGCGGCATGGGCCTGATGGACGACCTGCCGCTCGCCCGCTTCTGGCGCGACGCCCGCGTCGAGCGCATCTGGGACGGCACCTCGGAAATCCAGCGGCACATCATCAGCCGCGATCTGCTGCGGCCGCTGGGGGCTTGAGGGATGGCCGACTTTCCGCAAGTCACCCCCCTCTGCCCTGCCGGGCATCTCCCCCACAAGGGGGGAGATCGGCAAGACGCGACCTCCCCGTTCATCGATCGGCCGGCCACTCCTGCCGTCCGCCACGTCATTCCCGCAATCCATCAGCCAATGGAAACTCTCCACTCTTCAACGGTCACTGACTGGCAAGGACAGCGCCCGGTCCAATCTCCCCCCTTGTGGGGGAGATGCCCGGCAGGGCAGAGGGGGGTACTGCGCGGATTGCGCACCCTTGATGCATTCTACGAGGGTGCCGCATGACCACCCCTCCCCGCTCCCTCGACCGCCTCATCCGCCCGCAATCCATCGCCGTCTTCGGCGGCAGGGAGGCGCGGCGCGTCATCGAACAATGCGACAGGATGGGCTTTGCCGGCCAAATCTGGCCGGTGCATCCGCGCGAGGAGGAAATTCTCGGCCGCCGCTGCTACCGCTCCGTCGCAGACCTCCCGGAGGCGCCGGATGCCTCGTTTGTCGGCGTCAATCGGGCGCTGACGATCGAGATCATCCGCGATCTCGCGGCACGAGGCGCCGGCGGCGCCGTCTGCTACGCCTCCGGTTTCCGTGAGGCGGCGAGCGAACTTGCCGATGGCAACGACCTGCAGGAGGCGCTGGTCGCGGCGGCCGGCGACATGCCGATCGTTGGCCCCAATTGCTACGGCTTCATCAACATGCTGGATGGCGCCCTGCTCTGGCCGGATCAGCACGGCATGCTTCGCGTCGAGCGCGGCGTCGCGATCCTCACGCAATCCTCGAACATCGCCTGCAACATCTCCATGCAGAAGCGCGGGCTGCCGCTCGCCTATGTGATGACCGCCGGCAACCAGGCGCAGACCGGCCTTTCCGACATCGCCTGTGCCGTGCTCGAGGATCCGCGCGTCACCGCCGTGGGGCTCCATATCGAAGGCTTCGACAGCATCGAGGCCCTCGAACGGCTCGCAGCCCGCGCCCGCGAACTCCGCAAGCCGGTCGTGACGCTCAAGGTCGGCAAGTCGGAGGCCGCACAGCTTGCGACCGTTTCCCACACGGCGTCGCTGGCAGGCAACGACCGCGTCTCTTCCGCCCTGCTAGCCCGCCTCGGCATCGGCCGTGTGGACACCCTGCCGGAACTGCTCGAAACCCTGAAGCTCTTTCATCTCCACGGTCCGCTTGCGAGCGCCGACATCTCGTCGATGAGCTGTTCGGGCGGCGAGGCATCGCTGATGGCGGATGCCGGCGTCCGGCGCAACGTCCACTTCCGAGCGCTCAGGGAAGAGCAGCGCCGGCCGCTGAGGGAAAGTCTCGGCGAGATGGTGACGATCGCCAATCCGCTCGACTACCACACCTTCGTGTGGGGCAATCGCGAGAAGCAGACCGCCGCCTTCACCGCCATGATGCGGGGCGGATACGCGCTGAACCTGATCGTTCTCGATTTTCCCCGCCTCGACCGCTGCATCGCCGAAGATTGGGAGACGACCTGCAAGGCGGTCATCGATTCCGCCGACGCGACTGGCGCCGTTGCGGGCATCGTCGCCAGCCTCGGCGAAAACATGCCGGAAGAAACCGCTCACTCCCTGATGGCGGCCGGCGTCGTTCCCTTTTTCGGCATCGACGAGGCACTTGCCGCGGCCGAAACGGCCGCCGCAATCGGCGCCGCATGGGCAGAACCCGCGCTGCCGCCCCTCATCAAAGCCCGTGCGGCCGGGGGAGACGTGATCACCTTGACGGAGGTCGAAGCAAAGGCAGAGCTTTGGCAAGCTGACATCGCTGTCCCGGACGGCAAGACTGCTGCGACGCCGGAGGAGGCCGCAAGCGCTGCACAAAGCCTTGGCTTCCCGGTCGTCCTCAAGGGCCTGGGCGTCGCCCACAAGACCGAAGCCGGGGCCGTCAGGCTCAATCTCGCAAACCGGGAAGAGGTCGTCGCCGCCGCGGAAGCGATGACCTCCGTCGCCTCCGGCTATCTGGTGGAGAAAATGATTGCCAAGCCGGTCGCCGAGATCATCATCGGCGCGATGCGCGATCCGGTGGCCGGTCCGGTGCTGACCATCGGCGCCGGCGGCATTCTCGTGGAATTGCTCCATGATTCAGCCCTCCTGACGCTACCCGCCACCGAAGAGATGATCAAAGCAGCGATCGACGGCCTGAAGGTCAAGAAACTGCTCGACGGCTACCGCGGCGGCCCGAAGGGCGATGTCGCGGCCTTGACGAGGACTGTCGCAGCCGCGGCATCCTATGTCGTTGCAAACGCTTCCAAACTCGAAGAACTCGATATCAATCCTATTATGGTATTGCCGGATGGCCATGGAGTTGTCGCCGCCGATGCCTTGATCCGCCGGAGGAAATGATGCCTATCACCGGACCGATCCTCACCCGCCGCGAAGGTGGCATCCTCGAAGTCACGATCGATCGGCCGAAGGCGAACGCCATAGACCTGAAGACCAGCCGGCTGATGGGTGAGATCTTCCGCGATTTTCGCGACGATCCGGCGCTCCGGGTGGCGATCGTCACCGGCGCCGGCGAAAAATTCTTCTGTCCCGGTTGGGATCTGAAAGCTGCGGCAGACGGCGACCCCGTCGATGGTGACTATGGTGTCGGCGGCTTCGGCGGCATGCAGGAGCTTCGCGACCTCAACAAGCCGATCATTGCCGCCGTCAACGGCATTTGCTGCGGCGGGGGACTGGAGATTGCCCTTTCGACCGACCTCATCCTCGCCGCCGAACACGCGACCTTTGCGCTGCCGGAAATCCGGTCGGGTACGGTTGCCGACGCCGCCTCGATCAAGCTGCCGAAACGTATCCCCTACCATATCGCCATGGACATGCTCCTGACCGGCCGTTGGCTCGAGGCCGCGGAGGCGCATCGCTGGGGTTTCGTCAACGAGATCCTGCCTGCAGGGCGGCTGATGGAGCGTGCCTGGGAACTTGCGCGTCTTCTCGAAAGCGGCCCGCCGCTCGTCTATGCGGCCATCAAGGAGGTCGTGCGCGAAGCCGAAGGCCGCGACTTCCAGACGACCATGAACAAGATCACCCGTCGGCAGTTCAAAACGGTCGACCTGCTCTATTCGAGCGAGGACCAGATCGAGGGTGCACGCGCGTTCTCGGAGAAGCGCGACCCGGTCTGGAAAGGGAAATGAATGACCGCCCATAAGAACTGCTTATGGAAAGTGACGACAATTTAGGACGTTACAAGTTTCGACCGAGCGGATAGCCTTATGGCTGAAGCCTGTGACGCCCCGGGACAGGAGGGAGAACGAAGGAAAGATCCAAATCGGTACAAGTGCCTTGGGCCATCCCAGGATGGCGATACGCAGTCTCTACCAACCACAATGAACGGCGAATGCCGGCAACGAAAGGGAACAGGGGAATGAGCGATTACAAGGACTATCTGACACGACAGGTCATGCTGGGCAAAATGAACCGCCGCGAGTTTCTCGGACGAGCGGCCGCCTTCGGAATTGCCGCATCGACCGCAAATACGCTTTTTGCGGTAAACGCCGCGGCGCAGGAGCCGAAGCGCGGCGGCCACCTCAAGCTCGGCCTCGAGGGCGCAGCGGCAACCGACTCGAAAGACCCAGCGAAAGCGCTTTCACAATTCCTGTTCGTCGTGGTTCGCAACTGGGGCGACCTGCTCGTCGAAAGTCACCCGACGACCGGCGCACCGGTGCCGGCGCTCGCCGAGTCCTGGGAGCCCTCCGCCGACGCGGCCACCTGGAGCTTCACGATCCGGAAGGGCGTCAAGTTCCACGACGGCAAGGAACTGACGGTAGAAGACGTCGTCAAGACCCTGCAGCGCCACACCGACGACAAGTCGGAGTCGGGCGCGCTAGGCGTGATGAAATCGATCACGGAAATCAAGGCGGATGGCGGCAAGCTTGTGCTGAAGCTGACTGAGGGCAATGCCGACCTGCCGCTGCTGTTGTCGGATTACCATCTCGTCATCCAGCCGAACGGCGGCATGGACAATCCCGATGCGATGATCGGCACCGGCCCCTACAAGGTCGCGAGCTTCGAGCCGGGCGTGCGCGCCACCTTCGAAAGGAACCAGGACGACTGGCGCACGGATCGTGGTTATGTCGATACGGTCGAACTGATCGCCATGAACGATGCAACGGCACGCATCGCGGCGCTTTCCTCCGGTCAGGTGCACTTCATCAACCGCGTCGATCCAAAGACGGTCAGCCTCCTGAAGCGCGCCCCGACTGTCGAGATCCTGAATACGTCCGGCCGCGGCCACTACGTCTTCATCATGCATTGCAACACCGCGCCGTTCGACAACAACGACCTTCGCATGGCGCTGAAGCTGGCGATGGACCGCGAGACCATGGTCCAGCGCATCCTCGGCGGTTACGGCAAGATCGGCAACGACTTCCCGATCAACGACACCTATGCCCTCTTCCCGGAAGGCATCGAGCAGCGTGTCTATGATCCCGACAAGGCTGCCTTCCACTACAAGAAATCCGGGCACAGCGGTCCGGTGCTGCTGCGCACCTCCGACGTCGCCTTCCCGGGCGCGGTCGACGCGGCCGTCCTCTATCAGGAGAGCGCCAAGAAGGCCGGCATCGAGATCGAGGTCAAGCGCGAGCCCGGCGACGGCTATTGGACCAATGTCTGGAACGCTCAGCCGTTCTGCACCTCCTACTGGGGCGGTCGTCCGACGCAGGACCAGATGTATTCGACCGCTTATCTCTCAAACGCCGACTGGAACGACACCCGCTTCCAGCGTGAGGACTTCGATAAGCTCCTGCTCGAAGCTCGTTCCGAACTCGACGAGGCCAAGCGCAAGGAGATGTACCGCACCCTGGCGATGATGGTGCGCGACGAAGGTGGCGTGATCCTGCCGATGTTCAACGATTTCGTGAACGCGTCGACCAAACAGGTGAAGGGCTACGTGCACGACATCGGCAACGACATGTCGAACGGCTATGTCGCAACCCGGGTCTGGCTGGACGCCTGACGATGGAGAGCGGACCGATCACTGGTCCGGTCCTGACCGATGGGGTCGCGGGTGAAACACACCCGCGCTCCGCCGATCTTTCCGGAATACCAGCAAAGCCCAACCCCGCCGCCACGGGTGAGAACGGCGGATCATTCTGGCGGCGTTTCATCTTTCGCCGCCCTCTCGTGGCGCTGATCCTTCAGCGCTTCGGCCTCAGCGTCGGCCTGCTCTTCGCCGTGTCGCTGATGATTTTCGGCGGCATCGAGGCGCTGCCCGGCGATTTCGCCACCACCTATCTCGGCCAGTCGGCGACGCCGCAGGCGGTCGAGAACATCCGCAAGGATCTCGGCCTCGACAAGCCCTGGAGCGAGCGCTACCTCAGTTGGCTCGGCGGCGCCGTGACGGGTGACTTCGGCACCTCCTGGGCGAGCAAGAATTCGGTCAGCGAACAGATCGGCAACCGGCTCGGCAATTCGTTGTTCCTCGCCTTCTTCGCCGCAATCGTCTCAGTGCCGCTTGCTGTCGGCCTCGGCATGCTCGCGGTGCAGTTCCGCAATCGGCTACCGGACAAGATCATCAACGTGATATCGCTCGCGGCGATCTCGCTGCCGGAGTTCTTCATCGGCTATCTGCTGATCCTGTTCTTCGCCGTCCAACTGGGCGTCGCCACATTCCCGGCGACGGTCTATGACAGCATGTCCTTCACCGAGCGGCTCTCGGCGATCGCCCTGCCCGTCGCGACCCTCGTGCTCGTCGTCCTCGCCCATATGATGCGCATGACGCGGGCGGCGATCCTCAACGTCATGTCTTCGGCCTATGTCGAGACTGCCGAACTCAAGGGTCTCGGCACCTTCCGCATCATCGCGCGCCATGCCGCGCCCAATGCCGTGGCACCGGTCATCAACGTCATCGCGCTGAACCTCGCCTACCTGGTGGTCGGCGTCGTCGTCGTCGAGGTCGTGTTCGTCTATCCCGGCATGGGGCAATACATGGTCGACGCGGTGACGGTGCGCGACATGCCCGTCGTGCAGGCCTGCGGGCTGATCTTCGCGGCCTTCTACATCTTCCTCAACATGGCGGCCGACATTCTCGCCATTCTCGCCAACCCGAGACTGAGGCACCCGCGATGAATCTAAGAGCAATCCCCATCAGCGCCTGGATCGGCATCGCCGGTATAGCGCTGGCAATTGTCTGCGCGCTCTTTGCCCCCCTCCTCGCCCCCTTCGGCGAAACGGACGTCGTCGGCGAGATCTGGATGCCGGCCGGCGGCGAATTCCTGCTCGGCACCGACAATCTCGGGCGCGACCTGCTGTCGCGTCTGATCTATGGCGCCCGCACCACCATTTTCGTGGCGCTGGCGGCGACTCTGATCTCCTTCGCGCTTGGCATGATCCTGAGCTTCACGGCGGCCGTCACCGGCGGCTTCGTCGACCAGCTGTTCTCGCGCTTCAACGACCTGATGATGGCGGTCCCGACGCTGATCTTCGCCCTCGTCGTGCTCGCGGTCCTCCCGCAGCATCTCTGGATCCTGATCCTGGTGATGGCCGTGCTCGATTCCACCCGCGTCTTCCGCATCGGCCGCGCCGTCGCACTCGACGTCGCGGTGATGGAATTCGTCGAGGCGGCACGGCTCCGCGGCGAAGGCAGCATGTGGATCATCTTCCGGGAGATCCTGCCGAACACGCTGTCGCCACTGCTTGCCGAATTCGGCCTGCGCTTCGCCTTCTCGATCCTGTTTCTCTCCACCCTCTCCTTCCTCGGCCTCGGCATTCAGCCGCCGGCTGCCGATTGGGGCGGCATGGTCAAGGACAACAAGGACGGGATCATCTTCGGCATCTCGGCCGCTCTCGTGCCGGGCGCCGCGATCGCAACGCTCGCCATCTGCGTCAACCTCGTCGTCGATTGGCTGATGAAGCGCACCTCGAGCCTGAAAGGAGGGCGCGGCGATGCCTGATCTGCTTTCCGTCAAGAACCTGAAGATCGAGGCGACAAGCTATCCGCCGGGCGAGCCGCCGAAAGTGGTGACGCTCGTCGAAGGCGTCTCCTTCAATGTCGAAAAGGGCAAGGTGCTGGGCCTCATCGGTGAATCCGGCGCCGGCAAATCGACGATCGGCCTTTCGGCGCTTGCCTATGGCCGCGGCGGCGTGCGGATCACCGGCGGCGAGGTGCTGCTCAATGGCCGCGATATCCTGAAGCTCGACCGCAGCGGCATCAATTCGGTTCGCGGATGCCATGTCTGCTATGTCGCCCAATCCGCCGCGGCTGCCTTCAACCCGGCGCACAAGCTCGGCGACCAGGTGATCGAGGCGTCGCTCCGCCACGGCATCATGTCGAAAGAGGACGCGAAGAAGCGCGCACTCTATCTCTTCCGGGTGCTGGGCCTTCCCAATCCGGAAAGCTTTGGCGAGCGCTATCCGCACCAAGTCTCGGGCGGCCAATTGCAGCGCGCCATGACCGCCATGGCGCTTTGCCCCAATCCGGAACTGATCGTCTTCGACGAGCCGACGACGGCGCTCGACGTTACGACGCAGATCGACGTGCTCGCGGCGATCAAGCACGCCATCGAAGAGACCCATACGGCAGCGCTCTATATCACCCACGATCTCGCCGTGGTCGCCCAGATCTCCGACGACATCATGGTGCTTCGCCAGGGCAAGACCGTCGAATACGGCACCACCAAGCAGGTGATCGAGGCACCGAAGGAGGACTATACGAGAGCGCTCGTCAGCGTCCGGCAGGCCAAGCGCGACGAAGCCCCGGACCAGTCCGGCACGCTCCTCAAGATCGAGCGTGTCCACGCGGGCTATTCGAACGGCTTCAAGGTGCTGCACGACGTATCGATGCACCTGCCGAAGGGCCAGACGCTGGCGATCGTCGGCGAATCCGGTTCCGGCAAATCGACACTGGCCCGCGTCATCACCGGGCTCCTGCCGCCGAGCGAAGGCCGGATCGTCTTCGACGGAAAGGAGTTGCCGAAGGCGCTGAAGGGCCGGTCCAACGAGGAACTGCGCCGTATCCAGATGATCTACCAGATGGCCGACACGGCCATGAATCCGCGGCAGACGGTGCGCGACATTGTCGGCCGGCCACTCTCCTTCTATTTCGGCATGCACGGAGCCAAGAAAACCGAACGCGTCGGCGAACTGCTCGACCAGATCGAGATGGGGTCACGCTTCCTCGATCGCTATCCGGCCGAACTCTCCGGTGGCCAGAAGCAGCGCGTCGCGATCGCCCGGGCGCTCGCCGCCAGGCCGGAGCTCATCCTCTGCGACGAGCCGACCTCTGCGCTCGACCCGCTGGTCGCCGAAGGCATTCTGAATCTGCTTATGAAGCTGCAGGAGGAAACCGCTGTTTCCTATGTGTTTATCACTCACGACATCGCCATCGTCCGGGCGATCGCCGACTCGGTCGCCGTGATGCATCGCGGCCGGCTGGTGCGCTTTGGGCCGAAGTCGAAAGTGCTCTCGCCGCCTTTCGACGATTATACCGACCTGCTCTTGAAATCGGTTCCGGAAATGGAGATCGGCTGGCTCGAACGGGTGCTGAAGACCCGGCGCATGGAGAGCGCCGGCAATTGATCGGGATGCGGGGCGGCGCGTTCGCCCCGCACGTCCCCCCGCCCGCAGATCGCTCACGCGCTACAAAAATCTGGAGAAACAATCGTGTCCGATCGCAACTTCACCGTCATCGAGAACGAATGGATTACGCTGAAGGACGGAACCCGGCTGGCGGCGCGCATCTGGATGCCGGAGGGCACCGAGCAGCATCCAGTCCCGGCGGTGCTTGAATATCTGCCCTATCGCAAGCGCGACGGCACCTGCGCCCGCGATGAGTCCACCTATCCGGTGTTCGCCGCGGCCGGCATTGCCGGCGTTCGCGTCGATATCCGCGGCTCCGGCGAATCAGAAGGTGTGATCGACGGCGAATATACGCCGCGCGAACTCTCCGACGGCTGCGAGATAATCGAATGGATCGCTGCCCAGCCCTGGTCGAACGGCAGGGTCGGGATGATGGGCATCTCCTGGGGCGGCTTCAACTGCCTGCAGGTGGCGGCTTTGAAGCCGCCGGCGCTAAAGGCCGTCATTTCGATCGCCTCGACCGTCGACCGCTACAATGACGACATCCACTACAAGAACGGCTGCCATCTCTCGGCGCAGCTTTCCTGGGCAGCGACCATGCTCGCCTATCAGTCGCGCTCGCCCGATCCGGAGCTCGTCGGCGAGCGCTGGAAAGAAATGTGGCTAGAGCGGCTGGAGAACGAACCGTTTTTCCTGGAGGAGTGGCTCGAGCACCAGCGCCGCGACGATTTTTGGCGCCACGGCTCAATTGCCGAGGACTTCGAAGGTTTCCCGGTGCCCGCTCTCGTGATCGCCGGCTGGGCGGACGGCTACCGCAATACGCCGATCAAGGCGATCGAGGGCCTCGGCGACAGGGCCAAGGCGCTGATCGGACCCTGGGTTCACAAATACCCGCATTTCGCCTGGCCGAAGCCGCGGGCGGATTTTCACAGCGAGGCGATCCGCTGGTGGAACCGCTGGCTGCGCAACGAAACGAACAACGCAGAACGGTTGCCACAAATGCGGGCCTATATCCTCGACGGTCCGAAGCCGGCATTGAGGCGGAACGAGGATCCGGGCCGCTGGATCGCCAAGGACGCGTGGAACGCACCCGAGATGCAGACCTTTGCGGTTTCGCGCGAGGGCAGCCTGGTGGCCGGCACCTCGGCGAAGCGAGGGGTCGGCGACATCTATATCCGCTCGCCGCTCGATACCGGCACGGCCGCCGGCGAATATTTCACGCTGAAGCCGGATGCCGAGATGGCTGGCGACCAGCGTATCGACGATGCGGGTTCCCTCACCTTCGACAGCCATCCGCTGCTCGAGGCGGAGGACTATCTTGGGCAGCCGGTCGTCAGTGTTGAGGTCTCGTGCAGGGCCGCTACCGCCAACCTCGTCGCACGCCTCGTCGATATCCATCCGGACGGCACGGCGACGCGCGTCGCTTTCGGCGTCCTCAACCTGGCGCACCGCAACGGCAATGCGAAGCCGATGCCGATGCCGATGCAAAAGAACCACAAGACACGCATCACGCTGGTGCTCGATGCCTGCGGCTATCGCTTCCGTGCCGGTCATCGTATCCGGCTGTCGCTGTCGACCTCCTACTGGCCGATGATCCTGCCGGCGCCGACCGATCCCGGGCTGACGATCGATACCGCCAGCCTGTCGCTATCGCTGCCGCTTCTCGGCGAACACCGCGAAATCGTCGTGCCGCAGCCGGCGAATCCGGACCCGCTGCCAAGCTATATCCAGCACACGCCCCCGAACACGCGCCGCAGCGTCGAGCGCGACCTGGCGAAGGGTGTAACGCACTATCGGATCTACGAGGACACCGGCCTCGTCGAGCATCCCGACACCGGCAATGCGACGCAGGATATCCGCGATGAAACCTGGTCGATCGCGCCCAACGATCCACATTCGATGACCGGCCTTTCGACATGGACCTGCGTCGCCAGGCGCGGCGAGCAGTCGCTGAAGACCGTCTCGACCTCCCGGCTCGGCTGTACCGAAACCGAGTGGATCACCTCGGCCAGGGTCGAGGCTTTCGAGGGCGAGGAAAAGATCTTCGAAAAGGCCTTCGAGAAGCGGATCAGACGCGATTTGATGTGAGTAAATTGGCCCGCATAGAGCGCGCATCATGCCCCTCATCCCGCCGCCGCGACCTTCTCCCCGCATGCGGGGAGAAGGGACTCGCTGAGACCGCTCGGTCACGGCGTGGCGACCGCGACAGTGCCCCTCTCCCCGTCGTTACGGGGAAAGGGCTAGGGTGAGGGGCAAAGTCACTGAATTCCGTTGTTCTCGCGGCTCAATTCCCGCAACGCCTCGAGCGCCCGGTCCGCATCCGCCGCCGGCACGAAGATATGGTCGTGATGAAAGGCCGCGACGACATTGGCGCTGATGCCATCGCGCGTCAGCGCTGCCGAGACGGCGGCAGTCAGGCCGACGGCTTCGAGCGCCGAATGAACACAGAGCGTGATGAGCCGCAAGACGGGTCCGTAGGACAGACCGGCGGCGTCGGCCCTTGACCGTTCGAGGATCAGCGTCAAGCCCTCCGCTTCGCGGAAGGTGCCGATCGGTGCAAGCGATAGCCACGAGCCCGCATCGCCCTCGACCGCGCAGTAGACATATTCGGCCTCACGCAGCACCGGCTTCATCCCCGCCAGCAGACGCTGAAGGTCCGTCTCTCCGCTCATCGCTCAAACGCTCCCGACCAGCCGCGCCACGCCGTCGACGAGACGGCGGAATCCTTCCCGCGCACCGGAGCTCATATGCCGTGCCCTCAGCCAGGCATGGATCATCTGCGGTTCCTCGCGAAAGGTGACATCGACGCCCGCCTCTACGAGCCGCGCCGCATAGATCCGCGCATCGTCCCGCAACGGGTCGAAGTGCGCAGCCGTGATATAGGCCGGCGGCAATCCGGAGAGTGCATTCGCCCTCAATGGGTGCGCAAAGACGCTGTCTGCAGGCGCTTGCAGCACCTTTCGATAATAGCCGACATCCGCGGTCGAAAGCCCCGGCGCATCGGCCATCTCGGCATAGGAGCCGCTGACGAGATCGCCGCCGAGGCCCGGATAGATCAATACCTGGCCGACGATTCCGGAAAGCCCCTCGGCCATGGCCTTGAGCACGAGGCCGGCTGCGAGATTGCCGCCGGCACTGTCGCCGACAGCAACGAGCGGCCGCCCATCGGCAAGGAGGCTTGCGAGCACGGCGAAACAATCGTCGAAAGCCGCCGGCCAGACATGCTCGGGCGCCAGCCGATAGTCCACCGAGATCAGCTCGGCCCGCGCTCCATGCGCAAGCTCGGCACAGATCGCGTCATGGCTTTCGAGCGAGCCGACGACGAAGCCGCCGCCATGGATATAGAGCACGCGCACCGCGGTCGCGACCTCCGCCGGTCGATAGTGTCGGATCGGAATCCGCCCGGCCAAGAGTTCGTCGCGCCTTGTCAGCCCCGCCGGAGACGCCGCGTCGAACTCCGCGCACAGCGCATCATACCATCGCCGCTGCTGCTCGATCGAAGCGTTCACGGCGTCAGCCGGATAAAACGCCTCACAACGTTCGTGAAAGGCGAGAATGCCGGGCTCCGTCGGCATCGGTCTTGATCGTCTCGAATCCATCCTGCGCTCCCTCGAGCCCACCTTAGCACCGTCCAGCCGTGACGCACGGGCAAATGCGCCAAGTCATGGCGCTGCATCGGCCGGCTTGCCATCCGCTTGTCGCCCGGTGTTAATTCGCTCATGGCATTCACACTCCGGCAATTGCAGTATTTCGTCGCCGTCGCCGAACAGGGGACCGTCACCCGCGCGGCGCAGAATCTGTCGATCTCGCAGTCCTCGATCACCGAAGCGATCAAGGAACTGGAGACCGATCTCGGCGTCGAGCTTTTCGACCGGCATCCGCGCGGCCTTTCGATCACCCACAACGGCCACCAGTTCCTCCGTCATGCGACGAAAATCCTCGCCGACGTTTCGGATGCGCGGCGCAGTTTTGCCGACAGCCGCGAGGAACGCGGCGGCAAGCTCAATCTCGGCGTCACCTCGCTGGTCGCCGGCTACGTGCTTTCCGACCTGCTCGCCCGCTATCGCCGCGCCTGCCCGGGTGTCGAGGTCAGCGCCATCGAGGACAACGGCTCCTATCTCGAGCACCTGCTGATCGGCGGCGAGCTCGATGTCGCCGTGATGGTGATCTCCAACCTCCGCGATCGCATGGCGCTGCAGGCGGAAATCCTCGAAACTTCGCCCTATCGGCTCTGGCTGCCGATCGGCCACCCGCTCGTCAGCGCCGACATCATCTCGGTCGAGGATATCGCCAAGGAGCCGCTCATCATGCTGACGGTGGACGAGATCGAGGAAAACACCGGCAAGCTGCTCTCGGCGCTCGGTGCGCGCCCGCATGTCGCCTTCCGTACCCGCTCGGTGGAGGCGGTCAGAAGCCTCGTCGCAACCGGCGCCGGGATCGCGCTTTTGCCGGACCTCGTCTATCGCCCCTGGTCGCTCGAAGGTGATCGGATCGAAAGCCGCGACGTCTCCGGCGCGTTGCCGGTGGTGCAGGTCGGCATGGTCTGGCGCAAAGGGTCGAGCCTGCCGCAGTCGGCGCGCGACTTCGTCGGCATCGCCGAAGCCTTGCGCAGTGCACGTCCCCGCTAGCTCCCTTCCTTCCTTATGCGGCGATATCGGGAAAACCGATAGCGGCATTCTGATTAATGAATTTGCGAATACGGAGAAATAGAGGCACGCTTCATCCCAGGGAACAAGTCCGCGCAACGGCAGAAACTGGGGAGACTTCAATGAAGCAGATGTTGAAATCCTGCACGGCGCTCACCCTTTCGCTTGGCCTCGTCGTCCCTGCGCTCGCGCAGGAGCCGCTGAAGGAACTCGGCCAGGGGGAAGGCGAACTCTCGATCGTCGCCTGGCCCGGTTACATCGAGCGTGGTGAGACCGACAAGAGCTACGACTGGGTCACCGAATTCGAGAAAAAAACCGGTTGCAAGGTCAGCGTAAAGACCGCCGCCACCTCCGACGAAATGGTGGCGCTGATGAACGAAGGCGGCTTCGACCTCGTCACCGCGTCCGGCGACGCCTCGCTTCGACTGGTGGCCGGCAAGCGCGTCCAGCCGATCAATACAGCCCTCATTCCGAGCTGGAAGACAATCGACGAGCGCATGCAGAACGCGCCCTGGCACACGGCCAACGACGTCCACTATGGCACGCCCTACGTCTGGGGGCCGAACGTGCTGATGTTCAACACGGAAGCTTTCAAGGGTCAGCCGCCGAAAAGCTGGAACGTCGTCTTCGAGGAGATGACGCTGCCGGATGGCAAGTCCAACAAGGGCCGCGTCCAAGCCTATGACGGTCCGATCCATGTTGCCGACGCGGCCAACTACCTGATGGCCCACAAGCCCGATCTCGGCATCAAGGATCCGTACGAACTCAACGAGGACCAGTACAAGGCGGCACTCGACCTGCTTCGCGTTCAGCGCACGCTGGTCGGCCGCTATTGGCACGATGCGATGATCCAGATCGACGACTTCAAGAACGAAGGCGTCGTCGCCTCCGGGTCCTGGCCGTTCCAAGTCAACCTGATGCATGCCGAAAAGCTGCCGATCTCCTCGGTCATTCCCGAAGAAGGCGTGACGGGCTGGGCGGATACGACCATGCTGCACGCCGAGAGCGAGCATCCCAACTGCGCCTATATGTGGATGGAGCACTCGCTTTCGCCGAAGGTGCAGGGCGACGTCTCTGCCTGGTTTGGGGCCAATCCCTCCGTGGGCGCCGCCTGCAAGGGCAACGAGCTCCTGACCGACGAGGGCTGCGCGACCAACGGCTACAACGACTTCGATAAGGTCAAGTTCTGGAAGACGCCGGTCGCGAAATGCGCGAGCCAGAGCGAATGCGTGCCCTATCACCGCTGGGTCTCCGACTATATCGGCGTGATCGGCGGACGGTAAGCCGGCCGCTTTCCCTCCCCCTTGTGGGGAGGGTGGCCCAAAGGGCCGGGAGGGGTTTTTGCAACGAATCCCCTCCCCAACCCTCCCCACGAGGGGGAGGGAGTTAGTCCCGTATGCCGCACCGGCCGCAGGTCCCCTTTTCCCCGCCCGCGTGGAGAAGGTCGCGGCAGCGGGATGAAGGGCTAGTTTCTGGAGCATTTCCATGACCACCGCCGTCCTCTTCGACAATGTTTCCCGCCATTTCGGTGCGGTGCGCGCCGTCGATCGCGTCAACCTCTCGATCGCCGAGGGCGAATTCTTCGCGATGCTCGGGCCGTCGGGCTCGGGCAAGACGACCTGCCTGAGGCTGATGGCCGGCTTCGAACAGCCGACCGCCGGCCATATCGAGATCTTCGGCGAGACGGCCGAGGGCGTGCCGCCCTACCGCCGCAGCGTAAATACCGTTTTCCAGGATTATGCGCTCTTCCCGCATCTTTCCATTCTCGACAATGTCGCCTACGGGCTGATGGTCAAGGGCATCGGCCGCGAGGAAAGACGCAAAGCCGCTGAAGATGCGCTCGCCATGGTCAAGCTGCCCAGCTACGGCGCGCGCCGGCCCGGCCAGCTTTCCGGTGGTCAGCGCCAGCGCGTGGCGCTCGCCCGCGCCCTCGTCAACAAGCCCAAGGTGCTGCTTCTCGACGAACCGCTCGGCGCCCTCGATCTGAAGCTGCGCGAGCAGATGCAGGAGGAATTGAAGAGCCTGCAGAAGTCGCTCGGCATCACCTTCGTCTTCGTCACGCATGACCAGGGCGAGGCATTGTCGATGGCCGATCGGATCGCCGTCTTCAACGAGGGCCGGATCCAGCAGCTTGGCAGGCCGGAAGATGTCTACAACCGCCCGACGACTCGATTCGTCGCCGATTTCGTCGGCTCGTCGAACGTGCTCTCGGCCAAGCTCTGCCAAAGGCTCGGGCTGAAAACCGCCTCCGCAAGCCTGCGGCCGGAGTCGGTGGCGATCGCGCCGGCGGCGGACGGCGCCCTCAGCCTCTCCGGTGTCGTCGCCGGCCGCAGCTTTCTCGGCGCGACCAACCGCATTGTCGTCGATGTCGACGGCAACCGCATTGCCGTCGCCAGCCCCGCCGCGCAGAGCGTGCCGGCGATGGGCACCCCGGTCACGATCAGTTTCGCCGCCCGCGACCTTCACCCGATGGAGGATGCATGACCGTCGTTGCCGAAAGTTTCGTCCTTCCCGAGCGCCGCGGCACGGCCGGCCGTCTTTCGGATTTCTTCTGGCGGCACCCGCATGTGCTTCTGACGGTGCTGCTCGGCCCGCCGCTCCTGTGGCTCGGCATCGTCTATCTCGGCTCGCTCTTCGCGCTGCTCCTTCAAAGCTTCTTCTCGATCGACGAGTTTTCCGGCCTCATCAATTACGAGTTCACGCTTGCGACCTACCGGCAGCTCTTCAGCGAAGCCAATCTCGACATCATCCTGCGCACCGTTTCGATGGCAGCGCTGGTAACGCTCGTCTCGGCCCTCGTCGCCTTCCCGATCGCCTATTACGCGGCCCGCTACGCGCGCGGCAAATGGAAGGCGCTGTTCTATCTGGCGGTCATGCTGCCGCTCTGGTCGAGCTATCTCGTCAAGGTCTACGCCTGGAAGCTGATCCTTGCGAAGGAGGGGATCCTCACCTGGTTTTTCGAGAAGCTGAACGTCCTCTGGCTGCTCGATGCCTGGCTGGCGCTGCCGGTCGTCGGCGGCAATTCGCTGTCGGTCAGCTACACGGGCACCTTCATCGTCTTCGTCTATGTCTGGATGCCCTTCATGATCCTGCCGATCCAGGCGGCGCTGGAGCGCGTGCCGGCCAATCTCGTCGAAGCCTCGTCCGACCTCGGCGGTACGCCGGCGCAGACTTTCCGCCACGTGCTCTTTCCGCTGGCGCTGCCCGGCATTGTTGCCGGCTCGATCTTCACCTTCTCGCTGACGCTCGGCGACTACATCATCCCGCAGATCGTCGGCTCGTCGCGGCTTTTCATCGGCCAGGCCGTGTACGCTCAGCAGGGCACGGCCGGCAACATCCCACTCGCCGCCGCCTTCACCGTCGTGCCGATCGTCATCATGGGCGCCTATCTCTGGATGGCCAAGCGCATGGGGGCCTTCGATGCGCTCTGAGAAGATCAACCGCGTGCCCCTTGGCCTGAAGATCGCCGCGGCTGCCGGCCTCGCCTTCATGCATCTGCCGATCCTGCTGATCTTCCTCTATGCCTTCACGACGGAAGAAAAGACCTATCAGTTCCCGCCGCCGGGGCTGACGACGCAATGGTTCGCCGTCGCCTGGAACCGGCCGGATGTCTGGGCGGCGCTCACCCTCTCCGTCAAGGTCGCGGCGATCGCCACCGCCGCGGCACTCGTGCTCGGCACGCTCTGCGCCGCGGCGGTCAGCCAGACCCGCTTCTTCGGCCGCGAGACCGTGTCGCTGCTCATCATCCTGCCGATCGCGCTGCCCGGCATCATCACCGGCATCGCGCTGCGCTCGGCCTTCTCGATTGCAGACATCCCGTTCTCGTTCTGGACGATCGTGCTTGGCCACGCCACCTTCTGCATCGTCGTCGTCTACAACAACGCGGTCGCCCGCTTTCGGCGGATTTCCGGTTCGCTGGTTGAGGCCTCGATGGATCTCGGCGCCGATGGCTTCCAGACCTTCCGCTACGTAATCCTGCCGAATATCGGTACGGCGCTCCTTGCCGGCGGCATGTTGGCCTTCGCGCTCTCCTTCGACGAGGTGATCGTCACGACCTTCACCGCCGGCCAGCAGTCGACCCTGCCGATCTGGATGCTCGAAGAGCTGATCCGCCCGCGCCAGCGACCGGTGACCAACGTCGTCGCGATGATCGTCGTCATCGTCACCTTCCTGCCAATCCTCGGCGCCTACTACCTCACCCGCGACGGCGACCAGATCGCCGGTGCCGGCAAATAATATCGAACATAAAGGGAGAACAGACATGGACACCCAACTCCTGATCGGATCGCGTTTCGAAGCCGGGACCGAGGCCGAGGAGCACATCCTGAACCCGCGGACGGGCGCCAGGATCATCGACCTCGCCGAAGCCTCCCATTCACAGATCGACGCCGCCGTCGATGCCGCCGAGCGCGCCTTCGTTACCTGGTCGCGGACGACGCCTGCAGAACGCTCGAATCACCTCCTGAAGATCGCCGACGCAATCGAGAAACGCGCAGACGACTTCGCCGCACTGGAAGCCTTGAACTGCGGCAAGCCGATCAACGCGGTGAAGAACGACGAACTGCCGGCGATCATCGACTGCTGGCGTTTCTTTGCCGGCGCAGTGCGCAATCTGCATGGGCCGGCGGCCGGCGAATATCTGCCCGGTCACACGTCGATGATCCGCCGCGACCCGATCGGCATCGTCGGCTCGATCGCCCCCTGGAACTACCCGCTGATGATGATGGCCTGGAAGCTGGCACCGGCGATCGCCGGCGGCAACACCGTCGTCTTCAAGCCATCGGAGCAGACGCCGCTGACCGCGCTGAAGCTGGCGCGATTGCTGGCCGGCATTCTCCCCGAGGGCGTCGTCAATGTCATCGCCGGCCGCGGCGAGACGGTCGGCAACGCCCTGATCAACCATCCGAAGGTCTCGATGGTGTCGATCACCGGCGATATCGCCACCGGCAAGAAGGTGCTTGCCGCCGCCGCCAAGACGGTGAAGCGCACCCATCTCGAACTCGGCGGCAAGGCGCCGGTCATCATCTATGACGACGCCGATCTGGAAGCGGTCGTCAACGGCATCCGCACCTTCGGCTACTACAATGCCGGCCAGGACTGCACCGCCGCTTGCCGCATCTATGCGGAAGCCGGCATCTACGAGAAGTTCGTCGCCGACCTCACCTCCGCCGTGTCGACGATCCGCTACAACCTCGCCGACGATACCGAGAACGAAATCGGGCCGCTGATCTCCGAGCGCCAGCGCGATCGTGTCGCGAGCTTCGTCGAGCGGGCAGCGGACCAGAAGCATATCGAGATCACCACCGGCGGCCACACGGGCAGCGACGACGGCTTCTTCTTCCAGCCGACCGTCGTTGCCGGCGCGACGCAGGAGGACGAAATCGTCCGTCGCGAGGTTTTTGGTCCGGTCGTCTCGGTTACGCGCTTCTCGGATAAGGACGATCCGGTCGCCTGGGCAAACGACAGCGACTATGGTCTCGCTTCCTCCGTCTGGACCAAGGATATCGGCAAAGCCATGAGAGCTGCCTCCCGGCTGCAATACGGCTGCACCTGGATCAACACGCACTTCATGCTGGCGAACGAAATGCCGCATGGCGGCGTCAAGCAGTCGGGCTATGGCAAGGACATGTCCGCCTATGCACTGGAGGATTACACCGCGGTTCGCCACATCATGATCAACCACGGCTGAAGCCGCGTTCTCTGCCCCTGGGACGACGCCGCGATCCCCTCACTCCCGGTTGCCTGTTCGCCGGGATGCTCCATGACGGAATTCGCTTGCCCGCCCGCCGACCGCTTCCGGCCGGCGGGCATTTTTTATTTTGCTTCAACAGCTTGGCAGCCCGACAGCGACGCAAGACGAAGCTTGCTGTTGCACAATTCCCACAAAAATTAAAACATGACTCATCGAGTCATAATTTTCGATTGCGCACGCGATAATCATGAGTGAATAACTCATCTTATTAATTGTCGCCTACCGATCAGAAAGTTGCATCGCATGCCCAGCCAACCCATCCGCCTTCTGCCGCTGATCCGCGCGGCCCTGGCCGGCACCTCCGCCCTTGCCCTCGTCGCCACCGCGCAGGCACAAGACGCTGAGCAGGGGACCGCCGGCGACGGAGACTCGACAGCCCTCGAAACGCTCGTCGTGAACGGCGGCAGCGGCGGTGTCATCACGGCGGAAGGCTATGTCGGCATCAGCAGCGCAACGGGCGCCAAGGTCGATACACCCTTCCTGCAAACACCGCAGTCGGTTTCCACCGTTACCGAACAACAGTTAAAGGACCGCAACCCGCAGACATTACTCGACGTCCTGGCCTACACCCCAGGTTCGCGCGTAAATGCCTTCGGCTTCGATCCGCGTTTCGACAGTTTTTCCGTACGCGGCTTCGATGTGACATATACTGGAGTCTTCCGTGACAACCTGCGCCAGCCCGGCGCCAGTTCCTCGATTTTCAAGACCGAACCCTATGGTCTGGAAGGCGTGTCCATTCTGCGCGGCCCCTCGTCTGCGCTCTACGGTGCCTCGGGCGCTGGCGGCCTCTTCAATCTGATTACAAAGCGGCCGACCGAAGTGCCGTTGCACGAGCTGCAAGTGCAATACGGTAACGATAACCGATACCAGGGACAGGTCGATTTCTCCGGCCCGGTCAACGAAACAGACCCGGTCTACTACCGCCTGACCGGCCTGCTGCGAGACTCCGACACCGAACAGGTCAGCGTCCCGGACGACCGCGCCTATATTGCGCCGGCATTCACCTGGAAGCCGGATGAAGACACGCGCCTGACCGTTCTCGGCGAATACTCGCGCACAAAAACCGGGGGCACGGCCGCCTATTACAACGACCCGGTAACCGGTGACGTCACGGACATCTTCGCTGGCAATCCCGCCTTCAACGATTCGGTGCAGAAGCAGGCACGCCTCGGCTACGAATTCGAACATCGGCTCAACGAGACATTCACCTTCCGCCAGAACGCGCGCGTCTCGACGCTGAATACGGACACGGACTGGGCCTTCGCCTATGCCCCGAACGCCGCCGATCCGACGCTGCTTGACAGCAGCGCCGGCACCTTCGACGAACGGCTGACGGCCTTTGTCATCGACAACCAATTGGTAGCCGAGTTCGATACCGGCGCGCTCGACCATACCCTGCTGGCTGGCATCGACTATACCAAATTGCGTTTCCGCTCCCTCTCCGGTACAGGCGTTTCCCCGCCGCTCGACACCGCCAACCCGACGCAAGGTCGCCCGGTTGCGTCGATCGACTTCAGCAGCCGCGTCGACCAGGATCAATGGCAGCTCGGCACCTACCTACAGGACCAGATCCGCCACGATGCCTGGACGCTAACCGGCGGCGCACGTTATGACTGGGTTTCGACCGATACCGACACGACCGATCTTGCCAGCGACGCGGTAAGCACCGTGTCGCAAAACGACAAGGAATTTTCCGGCCGCATCGGCTTGACCTACGAAACCGATTTCGGCCTGGCACCCTATATCAGCTACTCTACAGCATTCTCGCCCAATGCCGGAATCAACAGAGAAACGAACCAACCGTTCAAGCCGACGGAAAGCGAACAGCAGGAACTCGGCGTCAAATATCTCTTGCCGAACAGCAACACGCTGATCACCGCCGCTCTCTTTAACATCGACCAAACCAACAGCCTCTATTACGAGGTTGTGGACTTACCTACTGGGCCTGAAAACATTCAGGTGCAGCGCGGCAAGGTGCGCTCCCGCGGCTTCGAGTTCGAGGCGAATACGAGCCTCGACAACGGCCTGTCGCTGGTGGCCTCCTATACCTATACCGACGCAAAAATCCTCGAAGGCCCTGCGGACACGATCGGCAACTACGTCTCATCCGTGCCGCGCCACATGGCTTCTGCCTGGGCGTACTATATCCTGCCAGAGGATGGGCCGGGATATGGTCTCGGCTTTGGAGCAGGTGCACGCTTCCTCGGGTCCAGCTATGGCAACGATCAAAACACGACGCGCAATTCGTCCCGCGTCCTGTTCGACGCCGCGGCTCACTACGACTTTGCAGCTCTCGACAAGAAATATGAAAGTTTGCGTCTGCAGGTGAATGCCACCAATCTCTTCGACCGTCGCGAAGCGGTTTGCTCGGCAGGTTTCTGCTACCGCGACCAGGGCCGCACGGTGATCGGCTCACTGCGTTACAACTGGTAGCCGATGGCGATGGGCGGACATGAAAGCGTAATCCATACCGAGGGGCCGAAAGGCATCTCGGCCGCCTTTGCCGGTCCGCATGCCTGGTGCAACGAGAAGATGATGCTGTCGGCCGATCTGGCCGATGGCATCCCACTGACGGAGTTCTTCGCTTCCGGCGCTTTCGACCGGACGCTTTCGATCTATGCGGCAACATTCGGCGGCAGCGATCGGCGCGCCGTCGCTTCCATGTGGTCACTCTTCTATTTTTCGTGCCTCACCATTCCTTATGTCGTCGCCTGGACTTTGGAGCGTCAGATACTGCCCATTCGCTTCGACGAGATGACGGTCGCGCTTTCGGCCGACGGTCTTCCTCGCGCCTTCGGCGTCGCCACTGTCGGCGACTGGCGCGGCGAGCGCGAACAGGAGATTTTCTCGATTCTCTCGCCTTTGATGGATGAACACCTCGCAACGGTTGTCCAGCATCTCAAGGCGATCGGCGGCATTGCGCCGAAGCTCGCCTGGAACAACGCCGCGGTCTACATCGACTACGCGCTGCGTTCCGCCGGAACCGAACCCCTGAACGATCAGGCCGATGCGATGACCAGCTTGCGCTTGATGCCGAACGGCACGCCCAACCCCTTCTTCGACTGCCTGCGCCACGAGGACGAGGATGGCGCTCGCGTCTGCCGGCGCAAGATCTGCTGCCTGCGCTACCTTCTTCCGGGGATCCAGAGCTGCGGCAGCCTCTGCGCCCTTCCGAGCCAAAGGAATCAATAGCTTGTCGCTCGTTCGCCACGTCCCGCCGGCCGTCGTCAAGACCGTCGCAGTGCTGTTGATCGTACTCGTCGCGTTTGCTGCCCGGGCAGAAACGCATTGGCCGATGACGATCACCGATTCGGCAGGACGCGAGGTCACGATAGCGTCGCGCCCGCAGGCGGTTCTGCTTGGTACCGGCTTCAACCTCATCGCGCTGTCGCTTATCCACCCGGATCCGGTGAGCCGGCTGGCCGGCTGGTCCGGCGACATGAAAGGCGACAATCCGGAAATTTACGAAAGCTTCCGACGCAAATTCCCGAGACTTGCCGAGGTGCCGCTGATCGACGACGGCAGCGGACCCGGTCTTTCCTTCGAAACGATCCTCACGCTCAAAGCCGACCTGGCGCTGCTGGCCAATTGGCAGGCGGACACGGAGGCTGGTCAACGCGCCATCGATTATCTCTCCGGGATCGGCGTGCCGGTGGTGGTCTTGAACTTCAACGACGATGTCCTGAAGCGCACGCCCGACACCATGCGTCTGCTTGGCAAGATCTTTGAGCGCGAGGAAAAGGCCGAGGCATTCGCCCGTTTCTACGAGGAACGTCTTGCCCGCATCCGTGACCGGGCTGCAAAGCGCCCGGAGCCCGGGCCAACCGTTCTGATGGAGGCTTTTCCCGGTCCCGACCGCTGCTGTTGGGCCTATGGCGTCGGCGGTCTCGGTGAGTTCATCAGCCTTACCGGCAGCCGCAACATCGCCGAAGGCAAGTTGCCGCGGCCGGGCGGCATGATGAACGCAGAGGCCGTCATGGCCGAGAATCCCGACGTCTATATCGCCACTTCGTCGCCGGGCGGCATATATAGCGGCCTCTCGATCGGCCCCGGCGTCAGCGTCGAGGAGGCGGAGCGGACCTTGAGAGAGGTGGTCGACACACCGGTGATGGCGAGCATCGCGGCAGTCCGCAACGGCCGCGTCCATGGACTCTGGAACTTCTTCAATGCCATCCCGCTGAACATCGTCGCCGCGGAAGCCTTTGCCGTGTGGCTGAGGCCGGACCTCTTTGCCGATGTCGATCCGGCCAGGACCCTGGCCGAGATCAATGAACACTTTGCGGCCGTTCCCTTCGAAGGCGCCTACTGGATCAGCCTGAAGAATTGAAATTTCGCGACGGGCGAAGGCAGCCGCGTCGTGTCGATTTCCGCTCGCTCGGGACGAGCAATTGCCAGCTTCGCTCGAACCCTATGCAAATCGGATTCGATTTAGCGGAAAAAACATGCAGTAATTCAAAGCGCTACAGCGACCCCTTGCGCGTTCTGGTGGACGGCGCCCGCTGTAGGAGGGCGTTTATGCTGTGGGTGATTGCGTTATTCCTGGGCTTGGCAATCGTGTATCTCGCGGCCCGCTATGGCCGCTTTCGTAGCTGGGTAGAGCCGGTCCTTTCCGTTGCGGTCGCCGTAGGGCTTGCCGCCGCCTTTCTGATCTGGCTGAGCGAAAGCACACCCGAACCGCCTGCACCCGCACCCTCCCCGCCCCCAGCCGGGCTCGCTCCTTCAGAGATCGTTCTCGATAACCTCGCCTTCGAGCGCAACCAGTCGGAACGCAGTTATCGACTGCGCGGAACGGCCAGAAACACCTCGGCAATCACGCTCGAATATTTCCGCCTCACCGTCACGCTCCAGGATTGCCCGGCGGGCGCCTGCAGGCGGATCGGCGACGACACGGCGCTGGTGCTGGTGCGGGTCCCGGGCGGCGAGACACGTCCCTTCGAAACGTTCCTCACCTTTCCCTACCGAGCGGATGAGGCACCGACCGCGCCGAAGTGGAGCTATACGGTCAGCGAGGTCAAGGGCGCCACGCGGCAGTGAAGGGACTTCACTCCCTCAGAACGGCCACCCTCAGCAGTAGATCCTGAACTTTTCCCGTATGGCCCGGTCGATTTCCGGCGCGATGACGGACGGCGCGGCCTCAGCGAGAATGCGGTTCTTCCTCTCGATCGCGCGGGCGACGAGATCCGGGCGGCCGATCTCTACCCATTCCTTCGGGCTCGTGCGGTCGGCCACTGCCGGATAGATGTATTCGGTCTGCATCAGCCCCAAGGTCTGCGGGTGGCCGAGATAGTGGCCGGGACCGTCGAGGCACACCGAGCGCATGGTTTCGAGAGAGACCGAATCCTCGGTCACGTCGATGCCGCGGATGCAGCGCTGCACCTGGCCGAGCAGGTCGTCGCCGAGGACCAGCGACTCCAGGCAGAAGCCGAGCAGCGAAGCATGCATGCCGACCGCCTCGTAGACCATGTTAAGGCCGGAGAGCCCTGCCATGACGTTGGAAATTGCCTGTTCCCAGCCGGCCTGCATGTCCGGAAGCTTTGCATCCGCGATGCCGGCGGCGGCACCACCCGGCAGGCGGTAGAACTGGTGCATCTGGGCGCAGCCGGCCGTCAGCAACGCCTGCTCACCGGAACCGCCGGACATTGCGCCGGTCCTTAAGTCCGACACGAAGGGCCAGGTGCCGAAGACGGCCGGATGACCGGGCGACAGCGCGTTGACATAGACGACGCCAGCCAGGCATTCGGCGACCGCCTGCACGATCGCGGTGGCGAGCGGCGCCGGCGCCGTTGCACCGGCCTGCCCCGCGGAAAGCAAGAGGATCGGCATGCCGCCTCGGATGCACTTCTCCATGGTGATGCAGCTCTCTTCCGCAAATTTCATTGGCGGCACGACGAAGCAGTTGGAATTCGAAACGAAGGGCCGCGCCCGCCACTTGTCCTCTCCGCCGGCGATCATGTGGATCAGATCGAAGCAACCCTCGACATGCGACGGATCGGAAAAGCTGGTGCCGACATGTTTGCTGGTGCCGGCGCAGCAGGCGTAGAGCGTGTTGATGTCCATCAGGAAATTGTCGGGAACATCCCGGCAGACCATGGCGCGCTGGAAGAAATGCACATTGTCGAGATGATGGACGAGCTGGGCGGCGTTGAGCAGGTCCTTGGCGGTCGACTCGCGATATTCGCGTTTTTCGACATCGACCACGTGTACCGCGGCGCCGGCCGTGCCGTAGTAGACCCGAGTGCCAGTGAGCTCCAGATCCTGCTTCGGATCGCGGGCGTAGAGGGTAATGTCCCGTGCCGCAATGGCCAGCATGTCCTCGACCAGCGCGCGGGGAAAGCGGATGCGCCCGTCATCGCCGAGTATGGCACCGGCACCGGTCATGATCTCAATGCCGGATTTCGGGGCATTGGCAAGGCCGATCTCTTCCAACGCATCGAGCGCGGCTTCATGGATGCGCCGGACATTCGCCTCGCTCAACGGTTTGTACTGGCCGCCCGCAAGACCGGGCCGTACCGGCCGGATGCTTTCCGCGAGCGGTGCGGAGCGCAGCGCCACGCGCGCTGCCCGTCCGCCGGACCGTCTCGAAACCGCAACTGCGCATTCGTCTGCCATCATCATCTCCCAATGGCGCTTTCGTCGTCTTGCTCGTTGCCCCTCATCCGCCTGCCGGTACCTTCTCCCCGTCCAGACGGGGAGAAGGTACATGCGGCAACGCCTCGCCCCTCACCCCGTAGGAGAGTCTCAAATCAAGGCGGAAGCTCACCGCGCGTTTCCTTCTCCCCGCATGCGGGAAGAAGGTGGCCGGCAGGCCGGATGAGGGGCAGCCCTCGCCTTACATCCGCACCCGCTCCGCCTTCGGGTCGTACATCGGCTTCAACGAAGCCTCCGCTTTCACCCGCGATCCTGCGATTTCGATCTCGTAGCTCGACGCCAGCACATCCGCGGCGCTCTCGCCGTCACAGGGCACGTAACCAAGCCCGATCGCCCCGCCGAGGTGATGGCCGTAGTTGCCGGACGTGATCGTCCCGACGATCTCGCCATCGCGAACGATCGCCTCGTTGTGGAAAAGCAGGGGCTCCGGATCGGAGAGCCGGAACTGCACCAGCCGGCGCGCCAGCCCCTCATTCTGTTTCCCGAGCACCGCGTCGCGGCCGATAAAATCTCCCTTGTCGGCCTTCACGGCAAAGCCCAGCCCGGCTTCGAGCACATGATCCTCGTCGGTGATGTCATGGCCAAAATGACGGAAGGCCTTCTCGATGCGGCAGCTGTCGAGCGTGTGAAGGCCGCACAGCTTGAGCCCGACATCTTGCCCCGCCGCCTCCAGCGTCTCGAATACATGCGCTGCCTGGTCGGTGGAGACGTAAAGCTCCCAGCCAAGCTCGCCGACATAGGTGACACGGTGGGCGCGGGCGAGCCCCATGCCGATCTCGATTTCGCGCGCCGTGCCGAAGGGATGCATCTGATTGGAGAAATCGTTCGGGCTCACCCTCTGCATCAGCGCGCGCGCTTTCGGCCCCATGATACAGAGCACGCTTTCGGCAGCCGTCATGTCGGTGATCACCACGAACTCGTCGCGGAGATGCCTGCGAAGCCAGGCGAGATCACGCTGGAGGGTCGCACCCGGCACGACAAGCAGGAAGGCGGTTTCCGAGAGCCGGGTAACGGTCAGGTCGCTCTCGATGCCGCCGCGGGCATTCAGCATCTGCGTATAGACTATCCGGCCGGCTTCGACATTCAGCTCATTGGCGCAGAGACGCTGCAGGAAGGAGAGCGCATCACGGCCCTCCACCCGGATCTTGCCGAACGACGTCATGTCGAAGAGGCCGACGCCACCGCGGACCGCGAGATGCTCGGCCCTCTGATTCTCGAACCAGTTCTGCCGCTTCCAGGAATAGCGATATTCGCGCTCCTGGCCGTCTTTCGCAAACCAATTGGCGCGCTCCCATCCGGCCACCTCGCCGAAGACCGCGCCCCGCGCCTTCAGATGTTCGTGCAGCGGCGAGCGGCGGACACCGCGCGCCGTCGCCATCTGCCGATAGGGGAAGTGATCGGCATAGAGTAGTCCAAGCGTCTCCGACACGCGCTCCTTGAGATAGGCACGGTTTTTCTGGAATGGTTGCGCCCGGCGGATATCAACCTCCCAGAGATCGAAGGGCGGCTCGCCGTCGTTCATCCATTGCGCCAGCGCCATGCCGGCGCCGCCGGACGACACGATGCCGATCGAGTTGTAGCCGGCAGCCACCCAGTAGCCTTTGAGCTCCGGCGCCTCGCCGAGATAGTAGCGGTCGTCGGGCGTAAAACTCTCCGGACCGTTGAAGAAGGTATGGATGCCGGCCGTTTCCAGCATCGGCATCCGGTTGACGGCCATTTCGAGGATCGGCGCAAAATGGTCGAAATCCTCCGGCAGCTGGTCGAAGCAGAAATCTTCGCGGATGCCGTCCATGCCCCAAGGCTTGGCCTTGGGCTCGAAGGCGCCGACCAGCATCTTCCCCGCATCCTCCTTGTAGTATGTGCACTCGTCCGGCACGCGCAGCACCGGCAGGCGAGCAAGGCCCGGGATGGCCTCGGTGACGATGTAGAAATGTTCGCAGGCATGCAGCGGCACGGTGACGCCGGACTGACGCGCAAGCTCCCTGCCCCACATGCCGGCGCAGTTGACGACATTCTCCGTTTCGATGGTGAAGCTCTCGCCGTCCTGCTCGCAGGTGACACCGGTGACGCGGCCATCCTTCGTCAGCACCGACGTGACCTTCACGCCTTCGATGATCGTCGCGCCGTTCTGCCGCGCTCCCTTGGCCAGCGCCATGGCGATATTGGCCGGGTCGCACTGCCCGTCGAGCGGAAGGTGCACCGCCGCCTTGACGTCGGAGGTGTTGAGATGCGGGTACATGTCCTTCACCTCGTCAGGCGTGATCTCGCGCACGTCGATATTGAAGGCGCGGGCAAGCGAGGCTTGCCGGTAGATTTCCTCCTTGCGCTCCTCCGTCAGCGCCACGGTTATAGAGCCGTTCTGGCGCATGCCAGTGGCAATGCCGGTCTCCGCCTCGAGTCTCACGTAAAGATCGGCCGAATATTTCGCGAGCCGCGTCATGTTCTGCGAGGCGCGAAGCTGGCCGATCAGCCCGGCCGCGTGCCAGGTCGTGCCTGAGGTCAGTTGCTTGCGCTCGAGCAGCACGACGTCGGTCCAGCCGAGCTTCGACAGGTGATAGGCGACCGAACAGCCGGAAACGCCACCGCCGATGACGACCACACGCGCCTTTGCGGGAATGGGCTTCGTCATGCTTTCAGTCTTTCGTTCGAGGGATCCCAGAGCGGCTGGTCGGGCTCAACGGTGGCCTTGAAGCGATCGCCGAAAATCTCGACCTCGATTTCCTGGCCAGGCACCGCGAGATCGGCACGCAGCATGCCGAGCGCGATCGATTTGCCGACGCGATAGCCCCAGTTTCCGGATGTCGTCTCGCCGACGACCTCGCCGCCCGACCAAAGCGTCGACATATAGGGCGCGTCGCAGTCGCCGGCCTCGACGGTGAGCGTCACGAAGCGCTTGCTGGCACTCCACTGCTTCTCGCGCTCGAGCGCCGCCTTGCCCTTGAAGCTCGGCTTCGACCAGTCGACGAAACGCTCGAGGCCGCCTTGAAGGACCGTGTAGTCGGTCGACAAATCACCCTTCCAGGCGCGGTAGCCCTTCTCGATACGCAGACTGTCGAGTGCTTCCATGCCGAAGGGCCTCAGGCCATGTTTCTGGCCGGCCGCCCAGACGGCGTCGAAGATTGCCGCAGTATCCTCCACCTTGGTGTGGATCTCCCAGCCGAGCTCGCCGGCGAAGGAGACGCGCACGAGCTGGCAATAGCGCCCTGCGATCTCAGCCGTCTGATGTGTCAGCCATCCCTTCGAAAGATCGGCGTCAGACACCTCCGCGAGAATCGCGCGCGACTTCGGCCCGGTCAGGATCTGGCAGGAGAAATGCGCCGTCACGTCATCGAGCGTGAAGGCGGCATCGGCCGGACGGTACTTCTGAAGCCACTCGAAATCATGCCATTGTGCGGTGGCCGCGGTGATCAGGAAGAAGAAGTCCTCCTCGATCGCCATCACCGACATTTCCGTGACGATGCGTCCCTTGTCGTCGGCGAAATAGGCAAGCCCGATGCGCCCCGGTTTCGGCACGCGGCCGGTGATGAGCCCGGAGAGCCACTCGCGTGCACCCTGACCTTTCAGCCGGAAGCGAGAGAAGCCGGGCAGGTCGAGAATGCCGGCGGCATCGCGCACCGCCAGGCACTCCTCCTCGATGCGCTTCGCCCACGGCCCCTCACGGTTCCACGTCTGCGTCGCCGCCTCGGAGGTATCGTCGCCGGGTTTTGCGTACCACATGGCACGCTCCCAGCCGTTATAGGGCTTGAACTGGGCGCCGAGCGCGGCGATGCGGTCATGGATCGGCGACAGCTTCTTGTTACGTCCGCCCGGCCAATAGTGCTTGGGGAAATGCATCGCATATTCGTGGCCGTAGATCTCCTTGCCCTTGGCGGTGCAATAGTCCCGGTCCGTATAGTCGGTGTAGCGTCGCGGGTCGCAGGACCACATGTCCCATTCCGTCTGGCCCTCGGTCACCCATTCGGCCAGCACCTTGCCGGCCCCGCCCGCCTGGCAGATGCCGAAGGTGAAGACGCAGGCCTCGAACGCGTTCGGCACGCCCGGCATAGGCCCGATCAGCGGGTTGCCGTCCGGCGCATAGGGGATCGGGCCGTTGATGACGCGCGACAAGCCCGCTGTGCCGAGGATCGGCACGCGCTCGACGGCATCGTTCAAATACCACTCCAGCCGTTCGAGATCGTCCGGGAAGAGCTGGAAGGAAAAGTCCTCCGGCATCGGATCGTCCGGCGTCGTCCAATGCGCGCGGCAATTCCGCTCGTAGGGCCCGAGATTCATGCCGTATTTCTCCTGCCGGAGATAATAGGAGGAGTCGACGTCTCTGAGCAGCGGCAGTTTGTGCCCGGCCTCCTTCGACCAGGCGGCGAGCTCCGGGATCTCGTCGAAGAGAATATACTGATGGCTCATTACCATCATCGGCACGTCGCGGCCGAACATCTTGCCGACCTCGCGCGCGTAGTAGCCGGCAGCGTTCACCACATATTCGCAGCGGATTTCTCCCTGCGGCGTGGTGATCACCCATTCATTCTCGCGACGCACCGCCGTCACCGGACAGAAGCGGATGATCTTCGCGCCCATGTCGCGTGCACCCTTGGCAAGCGCCTGGGTAAGCTGCGCCGGGTCGATATCGCCGTCATACGGATCGTAGAGGGCGCCCGTCAGCTCATGTGTTTCGAGGAAAGGATAGCGGCCGCGCATCTCGTCGGGCGTCAGGATATCGAGATCCATGCCCTGATAGCGGCCCATGCCGACGACGCGCTTGAATTCCTGCAGCCGCTCCTTCGAATGACCGAGCCGGATCGACCCCGTCACGTGATAGTTCATCGGATAGTCGACCGAGGCGCCAAGCTCGCGATAGAGCGAGGCGGAATAGCGCTGCATGTTCATGATCGACCAGGACGAGGAAAAGGTCGGCACGTTGCCGGCCGCGTGCCAGGTCGAGCCGGCGGTGAGCTCGTTCTTCTCCAACAACACGCAGTCGGTCCAGCCAGCCCTGGCCAGATGGTAGAGCGAGGAGGCGCCCACGGCTCCCCCACCGATGATGACGACACGCGCGTGAGACGGCAAATTCGACATGCATTATTCCCTCTTTGACCGGATACTTGACGAGGAAACCAAGCCCATCAAGCGGAGAGTTTAGCCTTTATTGATCGACATTTTCGATTAGATTGATTGCAGCGAGTGTGAGGAGCCGCCAAAAGATGCAAGTCGATCTGATCGAGACCTTTTTGGACCTGATGGAGACGCGGAGTTTCAACCGCACCGCCGAGCGGCTGAACGTCACGCAGTCGACGGTCTCCCATCGCATCAAGGCGCTCGAGGCGCAGTTCAGCCGCAAGCTCTTCACCCGCAACAAGGGCGGCACGGTTCCCACCGCCTCCGGCCTGCGCTTCCTGGATTATGCCAAAGCGCTGCAAAATCAGTGGCATGAGGCAACACGCGCGGTGGCGAGCGCGGGCGCCCTGGAGCGCTCGATGCGGCTCGGCATACAGCATGACCTCGCGCATGCATTCGCCGGCCAATGGGTGGCCGCCATCCGGCGCGAGCTGCCGGCGACCGAAATCTACATGGAGGCGGATTATTCCGGCCAGATGAACCGCGATCTCGCCGTCGGGGAACTGGACCTGGCGATTCTCTACACGCCCCACTATCTGCCTGACCTGCACTATGAAAGGATCGGCGAACTGCATTACGTGCTGGTGAGCACCGAGGCTCGCGACATGGCCGGCGTAAAGCCCGAAAGCTACATCCGCTCCAGCTACTCGCCCGCCTTCGACCGCTCCCATCGGCTGGCGCTGCCACACCTCTCGGTCGCCTCGCTTGCCGCCGGGCAGAACATGGCGATCACAGGTCTCCTGCGCTCCCTTGGCGGCGCGGCCTATGTGACAAGCGCCACGGCGGAGCGGCTTTCCACAGATGGCGTCGCCAATTCGGTCGCCGATGCGCCGGTCATCCCGCAGGCCATCTACGCCGCGACAAGCCTTCGAACCCGCCACGCCCACCAGCACCGCAAGATCATCGCCGCCATGAACGGCCTGCTCGCCAACCTGGGGGCGCCCTAATGCGGATCAGAACTTGCCTTTGAATTCCGCCTTCAGCCGCGCGACATCCTCTCCCGTCACGCCCTGCGGATCCATCACCGCCACCCAGGCATCGATATAGTGTTCCGGCGCGTAGACGTGGCCATAGCCGATCGGCGAGGTCGTGGCCAAGGCCATGTCAGCGAGAAGCTGCAGCCCGGTGACGACGGGAAACCAATTCAAGGCCGGAGAAACATCAGGCCCGCGCGGCGCCTTCATCCAGTCCGGTTCGCGATAGAAGGCGTGCGGATCGAAGAAGGTCACCGGATCGCTGGCATATTGCAGATAGACGATCCGCATCGCGCCCCACTGCGCGCCGGGAATATCGAGCGCGTTCTCCTGGTTGGTGAACCGGATGACTGAGCTGTCCCGGTAGCGCGGAAGCCAGGCGGGCGAACCGGCGACGCGCTCCGCCGTCACCGAGCGCCAGAGCCCACTCTGAAAGGGCGGGCCGCTCCAGAGCGCACCCTGGAACGGGTCGCCGATGATGTCGAAGAGATCGACCGACCCTTGCGAATTCATGGCGCCGAGGCTCAGGCCATGCAGATAGAGCTTGGGGCGACGGTCCCTCGGCAGCGTCGTCCAATAGCGGTAGACCTCGTCGAAGAGCGCGTTCGCCGCATCGTTGCCATAGCCCGGCTCGACGAGCAGCGACAACCAGCTCGTCAGGTAGGAGTATTGCACCGCAACGCTCGCGACATCGCCGTGGAGCAGATATTCGAGCGGATCGAGTGCTGCCGGATCGATCCAGCCGGTGCCGGTCGGAACGACGACTATCAACGACTTGCGCTCGAAGCCTCCGGCGCGTTTCAGTTCCTCCAGCGCCAGCTTCGCCCGTTCGCGCGCCGTCTCCGCGGAGTTCAGGCCGACATAGACGCGCACGGGGTTGGGCGCCGCGCCGCCGTAGAAGTCGCCGATCTGGACGCCTGTCGGCCCCGAGGCGACAAACTGCCGCCCCTGCCGCCCAAGCTCGTCCCAGCGCACCAGCGACGCGTCGCTGCCGGTCTTGGCGGGCTCGGTTGGGGGCGCGACATCGGGATCGATCAGCGCATCGAGCTGCTGGAAAGAACTGTCGGCGGCACGCAGCGCGAACTTGAAGATGACGCCATTCGTCACGGACCAGAAGAGAGCGAGGGCGACGAGCCCGCCAAGGGCGTTGGCGATGGGTCGCGTCAGGAAAAATTGCAGCCAGCGAGAAAGAACGCGGAAAGTAAACCGGAACAGCCGCGCCAGGAAGATGAGAGCGGCGAAGACGAGGAAGGCTATGAGGCCTAGCTTGAGCGGCTCGGCGCTTTCGATCGGCTCAAGCCCCATGATGCTGCGGACGGTATTTTGCCATCCCGCCGCCTGCCAGAGAAACACCGCCGCCGCCGCTATGCAGACGATGGCGGCGGCGATCTTCAGCGTGCGCGCCCGCCGGGTCGTTGGCTCGGGCAGTTCGAAAAAGGACCAGAGCCAACGCAGGAATGCGCCGATCGCGTAGCCGGCGGCGAGCGAAGCGCCGGAAATCCCTGCCTGAATCAGATAGGGATGAGGAATGAGGCTTGGGGTCAACGAGACCGCGAAGAAGATCACGCCGACAAGCAGGCCGCTCGTCGAAAAGGAACGCAAGAGGCTTGCCAGATAGCGCGGGGCAGGCCGCGTCGCCGTCGACAGGTCCGTCTGTTGAAGGTGTTCCATGGCGGGCCTCCACGCTGCGGGCATTGTCACTTTGTCGCCCGTAGACAAGCGACGCATTGCGGCAATGTCGCCTTCCGCTCCCGCACAGTCAATCGGCACAACCCGACGATGCGCAACGCGATGTACAGCTTTGCCCGATTCCTTGCGGCGACAAGCGCCAAATTTAGTGTTGCTTGCGCCTCAGCCTTTCCGCCACGGCGTCAGCCTTGGAAACCAGCGCGGAACGCTCCGCCGATATGCTTCATATTCGACAGCGAAGGCGCGGTGCAGCGTCGGCTCCTCGTAAGCGATGACGAAGACATGGCATATCGTCCAGAACGCCGCTCCATATGCAATGAGCCGCCAGTCGCCGAAGAGTAATCCCTGCCCCACGATGATCGCCAGGACCGAAAGGTACATCGGATTGCGCACGTGACTGTAAAGCCCCGTGACGACCAGGGTTTGCGTCGGCGCAACCGGCGCCGGCGTGCCGAACCCTTCCACGGCGAACCGTCTGATCGAATCGATGAGCCCTGGAAGCCCCGCGACGATCAGGATGACACCGACCGCCTGTGTCACCCATGTGCCGAGAAAGGGATCGCGAAACTGCCAGCGGGAGATCCACCATGGGACGAGTCCCGCGAACGCACATGGGACGACGACGAAGAAAATCGCTGAACCGAGGATTGCGACGGGCTTTCGCATGATCAAACCGTATGACGGGTCAGGTCGCGCCGATTTTAGCGGACTGAATTTAGATACGCCGCTCCTTGATCGTGTTCATCACGAAGCTCGTCTCGATTGAAGCGACGCATTTCAGCCGGGCGATCTTCTCCTTGATGAAGCGCTCATAGTGCTCGAGGCCGGAACTCATCACCTTCAGCACGTAGTCGCGCGAGCCGGTGACGAGATGGCATTCGAGCACCTCGTTCCAGCCGCGGATCGCCTCCTCGAACATGACGATCTCGTCCTCGTGCTGGCGGCTGAGGCGGACCGTCGCGATCGCCGTCATCGTCCAGCCTTCGATGACCGGGTCGACGAGCGCCGTATAGCCGCGGATGACCCCGGTTTCCTCCAGCCGCCGGATCCGGCGCAAGCAGGGCGAGGGAGAAAGTCCGACGCGCTCGGCCAGTTCGTTGTTGGTGATCCGGGCATCGGCGATCAGTTCCTTCAGGATGCGGCGATCCATCTCGTCGGCAATTTTCTGCGTCATGCTGCTGAAACCTCGGCAAAAACTTGCGCTCATCAAAACGAAGTGATCGCAAATAGCAAGGATCGGCCCAGGCGTTTGATATAAATTGGCGGATAGTCGAGTCCGCTCGCGCCTAGGGAGAGAAACCATGACCGCGCCGCATCCGTCGAAGACCCATATCGGCAACCACAAACTGCATCCCGAAACGCTGATGCTGAACTATGGTTACGATCCCGAGCTCTCGGAAGGCGCCGTCAAGCCGCCGGTGTTCCTGACCTCCACCTTCGTCTTCCACTCCGCCGAGGAAGGCCGCGACTTCTTCGACTTCGTCTCGGGACGACGCGAGCCGCCGGCGGGCGTCGGTGCCGGGCTCGTCTATTCCCGCTTCAACCACCCGAACAGCGAGATCGTCGAGGATCGGCTTGCCGTATACGAACGGGCCGAGGCCGGCGCGCTCTTCTCCTCCGGCATGTCGGCAATCGCCACGACGCTGCTTGCCTTCGTGCGGCCCGGCGATGCGATCCTACATTCGCAGCCGCTCTATGGCGGCACCGAGACGCTGCTCGCCAAGACCTTCCTCAATCTCGGCATCCACGCAGTCGGTTTTGCCGATGGCGTGGATGAAGCGGCCGTCAGCGCTGCCGCCGAGGAGGCAATGAGCAGGGGCCGGGTCGCGGCGATCCTCGTCGAAACGCCGGCCAATCCGACCAACAGCCTGGTCGACGTCGCGATGATCCGCCGCATTGCCGAAAAGATCGGTGAAAGACAGGGGCAAAGACCGATCGTCGCCTGCGACAACACCCTGCTCGGCCCGGTCTTCCAGCACCCGATCGACCACGGCGCCGATCTGTCGCTCTATTCGCTCACCAAATATGTCGGCGGCCACTCCGATCTGATCGCCGGCGCCGTGCTCGGCTCCAAGGCGCTCATCAAACAGGTGAAGGCGCTGCGCGGCTCGATCGGCACGCAGCTCGACCCGCATTCCTGCTGGATGCTCGGCCGGTCGCTCGAAACACTGTCGGTCCGGATGGAGAAGGCGAACGACAATGCCCGCATCGTCGCCGAATTCCTGCGCGACCATCCGAAAGTCGAAGGCATCCACTATCTACCCTTCCACGACGAAGCCTCGCCGGTCGGGCGGACCTTTGCCGCGCAATGCACCGGCGCCGGCTCGACCTTCTCCTTCGACATCGCCGGCGGCCAGGAAGCGGCCTTCCGTTTCTTGAACGCGCTGCAGATCTTCAAGCTCGCGGTCAGCCTCGGCGGCACGGAATCGCTTGCCAGCCACCCGGCCGCCATGACCCACTCCGGCGTGCCGATCGAGGTGCGGCGCCGGATCGGCGTGCTCGAATCCACCATCCGCCTGTCGATCGGCATCGAGCATCCGGACGACCTCGTCGCCGACGTCGCGAACGCGCTGACGACCGTCTGATCCGCTGTGCGGCGCGCGCCGCTCAATGCGTCAGGATATTGACGATGTTGCCAAACGGATCGCGCACAAAGAAGCGCCGCACACCCCAGGGTTCGTCAGTGATATCATAGACGACCTCGATGCCGGCGGCCTTCGCGCGTCGATAGACCTCGTCGACATCGTCCACCTCGATCGAGAGCGCCGGCACCGGCGTTCCCGATCCGCCTTCAATGGCAAAGCTTACCTGCGGCATTGCCGATCCGCCTTCGGCCGCAAAGGTGACCAGCCAGCCGTGATCCATCACCACTCTCAGACCAAGCAGATCCGTATAGAAGCTTCGCGCGCGTTGCGGATCAGATACTTGAAAATTGGCCACGATGCGCCGGACTGCCATTATAACCTCCCCAGCGCATCGGCCCGAAAATCGGACCCGATTTTCGGAAAGCTCGATGCGTAGATTCAAAGACTTACAGCGACCTTTATGCGTCCTAAAGGACGCACGGCGCTGTAGTCTCACCGCCCCTTCAGCCGCGTTGGAAGCCAAGCGCGAAAAGGGCGAGCGAACCGATCGAAGCGATCGTTCGCACATGGTTCCACCAGACCCAATCGGACAAGTAGCGCTGCTGCCAGACTTCGGTGGCAGCCTGGATCGAAGTTGCATTAGCCAGCGCGTTGTTGAGCGGGACGTTAAAGACGATCGTCACCGCGAATGTGCCGACGAGATAGACCAACCCGCCCGCCGCCAGGAGATAGCTCCCCTCTCCGCCCCAGATAAAACCGGCGGCTATCAGGATTAAGCCGAGCAGCGCCGTACCCATGAAGGCTGCGAAGAACAGCGGATTCTGGATCACGACGTTGATCGCGCTCATGGCAGCAACGCCCTGTTCCGCCGGCAGTCGCGCCAGCGCCTGCATGATACAGACGGAAAAGACGAAAAAGAGCCCGGCCATAAGTCCGGATCCGATGACGGCGGCAAAGGCCAGGCCAGGAACAAGAGCAATCATAGCAGGGACTCCGGGTCGATTGTGCGGCCGACGGCCGCACGCGCTGCCCAAGTGATAACCGACCGATGCGATATAGTCATCAGGAGTTGTTCCCCATGTGTCGCTGCAACGCGAAATGCGCGCAACCCTCTCCTGCACTTTCCACCGCGGCGCGATTGACATCATTGGCGTGCACACCTAATCATCGCAAATCGGTTGGTTCCCGAAATGCGAACGCGTTTCGGGAGTAAACGGGAACGTGACGGATGGACCCAATCTGGGCATCTCAATCACGGCCGACCCCGCGACTGTAGAGCGGCGTGAATTTGCCATTCCGGAGCGATCCGGAAGAAGCCACTGGGTAAGAACCGCGAGAGGGCGGTGCGAACTGGGAAGGCGAGGCAAATCCCTGGTGACCAGGCCAGCCTGGGCACCTGACGCCGTGAGCCAGGAAACCTGCCAAGCGATGCGGGCATCATGCCCAACGGGAACATCCCATTTGCCATCACGGAGGTTGTCATGGCTACGTCTACAGTTTCGAGCATTCCGCTTTCCCTCAGCGACCGTCTGACCGCGGGCATCATCGCCCTCATGATCGGTGGCTTCCTCGTTTTCGGTGCGGGCCTGGCGAATTCGGCCGTGCTGCATGATACGGCACACGACACGCGCCATTCCTACGGCTTCCCCTGCCACTAAGCGAAGTCATGGAGCGCATGCCGCGTTCCATGCCGAACGAAACAACAATCGACCCTCCGGCGCTCGGAGCGCGCGTCGTGCCGTGGGCACGCGCCCGCGACTTCAAGCGCCGGTTTGCGTCTTATGGAATCGGGCCGGACTCACCGCAAGGCGACCGCGTCCGCTGAGGAAAATCGACAATGATCGTCAAGACACTTCTGGCCGCGATCGTCGCCGGGCTGATTGCCGGCGTCTTCATGAGCGCCGCCCAGGAATTGCGGGTCACGCCACTCATCCTGCATGCGGAAGAATTCGAGGGCGAGGCGCCAGCCGCCCCGGGACAGCCAGCCGGTGAGCAGCCGGCGGCCGCTGATCATGAGCAGCACTCGTCGCTGAACGGAGCCCCGACCTGGGGCGAAATGCTCGCTGCGCTTTCACCGATCACCCCCGCCTATGCCCATGAGGGCGAGGAACACGAGGAAGGCGGCATCATGTTCGGCATGAGCCGCTTTTCCGGAACGCTTGCCGCCAACCTGGTCACCGGCGCCGGCTTCTCGCTGCTGCTTGCCGGCATCAGCCTGGTGATCGGCTATCCGATCACGGTTGCCAACGGCGCACTCTGGGGCGCCTTCGGCTGGCTCGCGGTGCATATGCTGCCCGCAGTCGGCCTGCCACCCGAACTGCCGGGCTTTCCGGCCGCAGAACTTGGCGACCGCCAGGCCTGGTGGGGGGCGACGGTCGTGCTCTCGGCTGCCGGCCTTTACCTGCTGGCACTCCGCCCCGAAATCGTCGCCAAGCTGGCCGGTCTCGTTCTTGTCGCTGCACCGCACGTCTATGGCGCACCGCAGCCGAGCGATATCTCCAGCAACGTGCCGGCCGTGCTCGGTGCCGAGTTCGCCGTCGCCGCGCTTGCAACGACGCTCGCCTTCTGGCTCGTGCTCGGCATCGTCTCCGGTTTCATCAACGACCGGTTTCTCAAGTTGAACTAACCTGCACCTATGCCTTCTCCCCCGCATGCGGGGAGGAGGCAAAAGATGCCTCATTTTTTGCTACCGAGCAGGTGGGCCCGCAGCCGGTCCCGTCGAAGTTCACGCTTCAGCAGCACGCAGGTGTCACAATAGCTGCCGCCCTCGGCACGATAGAAAAGGCAGCAGCCGCCGCGTATCCGGTAGGTCCGTGAGCGCAGCCCTTCTCCACCGGCGCACGCCACGTCGATCCTTTCGTAGTGAAGCTCCCGCGACGTCAATGGCGAGTGGGCGCGCTTGACGATCGCCAGCGCCTGCTCGATTGCCATCTCCTCCTCTCGACGCCGACGCCCGATCTCCAGAAAGGCCCCCGCGAGCCCGTCGGCCGCAAGCCGCCATTGCGCACGGGTCGACAGGCTGCAGCGCCGTTTCACGACCGCGATCACCGGTCTCAGATGCGCCACGAAGACGTCATGGAAGCTCTTGTCCCGTTCCTCCCGCCCCATCTCACCCTGACCTGATGGCATTTCGACAAGGAAATGAAACCGGCCGGCCTCGAGCGTCTGTCCATCAAACGCTCTTGAATAGGTTTCGAAACGCAATCCCGAGACGATCGGCACAAGGCCGGTAGTGAGATAGATCGCCCCTGCCGCAAGGCTGAGTTGATGACTGTAGAAGGCGATCAGGTGCGCCGCCCGGATCTTGTCGTCCATGCCGGACGCAAAACGGTCCTGATAGGCAAGGCAGGTTTCGATTTGCTCCGACCAGAAACTGTCCGGGGATTTGAAAACTGCCTGGGCGCTCGCGAGCGAACAGCCGACTTCCGGAAATGCCGTGGCGAGCCATTCGGTCGCAGCCACCGCTCCTGCCCTATGCGCTGTACTCGTCGGCTGCTCCTGCCCCATTCCCTCGTCCATCAGAACACGCCCGGCGTTAGCCATCCACCCTCGAAGCCTGCCCGTCTCAATCCCCGGCTGAAGACAGGGATACTGCGTGTCAATTCCCAAATGAGGCCGCTTCTCCAGTTCTCGATCATCATGACGGACAGCCCCTGGTCAAGCCCGACGATCCTGTCATCGACCCAGCCCTCGCGCCCGGCGCCCGCTAGGCTCGGATTGAAGCCGCCCGGAAAGCGGGCGTCGCGAAGCAACGCCGGATAGTGTGCCAGCAGATGGAAAAGTCCGCTCAGGCAGTCGTCCGGCGCGAAAGGCAAGCCGGCAAGCGGCGCCCACGGAACGACGGTCCCGTCATCGGCACCGAATGGCGCGCCGCGCGCCGCATAGCCCAGGAGCTTCTGGCGCCGGCCATCGCGCAGTTGCTGCCAGCCCTTCGGCGCATGACAGGCGCTGAAGCCCCAAAGGTCGCGGCAATAGCCGAAAAAACCGTGAGGATTTTCTTCGGCATGGGTGCGCTGCAGCGCAATCGCCCGGCGGGTATTCTCGAAATAATCGCTTCCCGCCTCGCGCATTCCCGTGTCGCGTATGCCACGGAAGTCGATCCATGCATGGGGAAAGAGGTGAATGAACAGCGCGCCCGCGTGGAGGTGCGCCGCCGCGTCGATCGTCAGCCATTCGTGTGCGGCGGCATAGGCGCCATAGCTCTCCGGCGCGATGGGCCAGTTCGATGCGCCGAGCGCCAGAACGTAGAGAAGCAGCGCCTCGCTATAGCCGCGCCAACGGTGCTTCAGGAAACGCCCCGGCGGCCTCCAGCCCATCGTCACCGTATCGCCGCGATTGAGCGCCCAGGCCCAATCCGCCCGCTCATGGAGGCGTGCCGCAAGGCTTCGGATCTCCGCTTCGCTCGGATCGCGTCCGCAAAAATACGCGGCAGCCGTCAGCATGCCAGCCAGGAGGAGCGCGGTGTCGATGGTGGAAAGTTCGCTGTTCCAACGGCGCTCGCCCGTCCGCATATCCAGGAAATGGTAGTAAAAGCCGCGATAGCCGGTCGCATGCTTGTCGCTCGCCTGCCGGCTCCGGTCGAGAAAACGCAGAATGGCAAGCACGCGGCGCGCCGCATCTGTCCGCTCCATCCAGCCGCGCTCGACAGCCACCGGATAGCAGGACAGTCCGAAGCCGGTGGCCGCTATGCTCGCTGGCGACCCCACCCGTGCCGTGTCCGCGACAAGCCCCGTCCCCGCATCGGAATGAACGAGAAAATAGTCGAACGCGGCGCGCTGCAGCCGGTCGATCACGGCGATGTCCCTGTGCGGAGCGGAGAGAAGCATAGCGAGGTTCTGCTTGAGGACCATGACCAGATTGAGAACGTATTTTGGCCCTCTGCTCGTCTCTCAGGCGTCGCAATCAAATAATATTGCGATCGCACTTGGTCGCGGCAGTCGCCGTTTTGCAATCCTGTGATACATTCCTGTTGTGGGGTCCGCGTTTTTTAGGGCGAGACCCGGAGGGACGGAAGGTCCCGACTGTAGATCATGACGATTGGCGGATGCGATGTTGAGCATGCTGGCATTGATCATGGCACTCAGTGGCAGCCCGTTTCAGACGGCCGCCACGCCTCCGAACGTCGATGTGGAACTGGTTCTCGCTGTCGACATGTCCGGGTCGATGGACATGGAGGAAGCGCGGGTGCAGCGCTCCGGCTACGTACAGGCGCTCAGGCACCCGGAATTCGTCAACGCCGTCAAGGGTGGATTTCTCGGCCGCATCGCCATCGGCTATTTCGAATGGGCCGGCATGGTCAATGAGGCTTCGGTCGTCACCTGGCAGGTGATCGAGGGCACCGAGGACGCGGAGGCCTTCGCGGCCAAGATCGAGGCGCGGCCGATCGGAACGCGGCGTGGCACATCGATATCGAATGCGATTATTTTTGGCACCAGCCTGATCGATACGAACGCCTTTTCGGGCGCACGTCGCGTCATCGACATTTCCGGCGACGGCCCCAACAATACCGGGCCGCCTGTCGCCCCCGCCCGCAACGAAGCAGTGGCGCGCGGCATCATCATCAACGGGCTGGCGATCCTGATCCGCCCCTCGGTGTCGACCGGCCCGCTGGATCAGTATTACGCGGAATGTGTGATCGGGGGGCCTGGCTCCTTCGTTCTTCCGGTCCACGAGGCAGAGGATTTCGCGGTCGCGATCCGGCAGAAGCTGATCCTCGAAGTGAGCGGGGTGACGCTTCCCCCGACCTTCAATCTAGCCGCTGGCGAGACGGCGGCAGATTGCATGATCGGCGAAAAGCTTCGGCCGGGCTTCCTGGACAGGGTCTATCCGGAACTCGACCGTTAGAGCATTTTGCAGTCAGGTGGACTCACCTGACGTCGCACAAATGCGGCAAAAACAAATCGATAGATCGGAGCGCGAACGCATGTGAGCGCATCCCGCTCTGCTGCATGTCTCCTTAAATCGACCTCGATTTAAGGAGACATGCAGCAATTCAAAGCGCTACAGCGACCTTTGCGCGTCTGATAAGGCGCGCGGCGCTGTAGCGGGACGCCGGAATGCGCCCCTGCGTTCCTTGCCTTCCTGCGCGTTCACTGCAGCAGGCGAAACCCGCCCGCCGTATCGGCGCCCATGGCCGCAAACTCGCGCCGATCGCGCAGTTCGTTGACGACTGCCTGAAGCGCCATGTCGACGCAATATTCCAGGGCTTGCGCGTCCAATGCGCGGGCACTGTCGCGGATATGGGCCAGCATCCTCGCGATGCTCGCAAGTTCCGCATCATGCTCGGCAGATGTCGAGACAGAGTTAGTCATTCGAACCCCCATTGCGTGTACTACCCTCGCGCAGCACTATAGATGAAATTGCCGTTCGCGCGCGTTGCACGAGCGTTGCACACCCATCAGTGGTGTTGCGAGATAGTTTTCGCCAATTGTCGCTTGCGAAACTTAAGCTCGTTCGCGGGCCGCTTCAGTTCCTTTCGGCACAGGGGCTGCGAGCGCGCCACTACCGCGCCGTGCGTCTTGCCAGACGCACAAAGGACGCTGTAGCACTTTGAACTGCTGCATGTTTTTCAGCTTGGATCGACTTCGATTCAAGGAAACACGCAGTCGCTCACGACGCAATCGCCTTCGATAGTGCACGCGGCCCGAAGCGACGCGCCCGCTCGCCGTCCGGATTCTCAAGATCCGGCACGATCACCTTGACGACGGCGAAGGGCAGATCGCCGCGCGTGAGGGGAACCGCGATGACCGACCGCACACCCGCCTTCGTGACGCAGGAGATGACATGGTTCAGCAAAGCATCGACATGCATGCGGATGGGAGCCCCCGGAGCCGCGGTCGATCTCGGCGCGGCGAGGAAGGCGCGCCGCGTCGACTCCGGCAATGGCCGGCAGAAGGTCTCGGCGTAGACGTCGTCGCGGGCGCCGCCGATATAGGTGAGTCGCGACTGTGCCGCCTCCGTCACCGCCCGGATTGCGGCCCGGATGGCCGAAGGGTGTGCCCCGCAACCGCTCGTCACCTCGACGAAGCGGAGGTTGCCGGCGGTCGCGGTGCCGCGCAGACCGAGCAGCGCCAGGTAGCACGGGATACCGGTGTCGCTGGTAACGTCGAAAAGCCGCAATTCGAGCTCGGCCGCCCGGATGCGGCCGACGAGCGCGTCGAGCGCCGGATCGTCAAGATCCTCGGGGACGACGCATGCCCGGTCGCGGGCGTTCTGGCCGGACACCCGCCAGAGGATATGCGCGTCGCGCTCGACCCGCTCGAGCAGGCCGTGCAGGATCGCCTCCGGCATGGTGTTTCCCGATGCCAGCCCGTCCGAGGACATCCAGAAGCGCGAGGCCCGCGTGCGGTCGAGCAGCACCGCCTCGAGCGGGACGAAGGCGTCGTGGCCGGAGATCAGATCCACGCCGCGGACCCATTCGATTTTCTCGTCCGGCCGAATATCGTTCTGGCCGGCGGCGATCAGCGCGTCGAGCCGGTCGAACGTCCGGCCCGACGCGCGCAGATTGTCTGCTGTCTCCACGACCGTGTCGACGGCCGGCTCGCCCGCGACTGCCCGCTCAAGCGCCTCCATGACTGCGGATGCACGCGCATCCGCATCCGTCAGCCCCTTGCCCTGCGCGACGACGATCGACCGGGAATTCGGCGCATAGGCGCACCACACCGGGATGCCGACCTTATCGAGGCCCGTATGCCGGGCGATGCGCGTCACGCCGAACGCCGCGAGACAAGGTCGAATGCGATCGAATGTTTCCTCCGGGGTGCACACCCTGTCGGAATAGTCATGATGCGAACCAGACCACCCGGCCTCTTGGCAGATCAAGAGTCGACGTGACCGGCAAAGACGTCATCGACCGACCCTACGGCTATGGCGAGATCGACATTGTTGACGAAGGTACTGCCCAACTGCCGAAAGCCGTTGACGGTTGCCAGATCGCCCCTCACCTGATCGAGCGGCGTTACCGTCCCGTTTCCAAGGTCGGCGATCCACAAGCCCGGTTCCCCCGGAATTCCAATCACAACGACTTTGCTCATACTATTCCCCCCACGCTCCGATTTAGAAACCCGCCTTCTTCAGGCCCTCACGATAGAGATCCTTCTGCCATTGTTCCTTGAAGGGAATGACGGCGAGCCATTTGTCGACATCAAAAGTGGGATTGACCTTCAGGGCCCGCATCCTGTGCTGGCGGGCCTTTTTGCGGTCCCCGAGCATCGCCCAACTTGCGGCGACGATCCTGTCTGCCGGCGACTTTTCCTTCATGTCTTGGGCAAAGCCGATGGCCTGCTTGTATTCCCCGAGAAAATAGCTGGCACCCGCTGCACTCCAAAGATAGGCGTCAGGCGCCAGCGGATTGAGGGATATCGCCTGGCCAAGCTTTTCCAAGGCCTCGCCAGGTCGGGAGGCATGAACGAGCGTATCTGCGTGGCTGTAGAGAACATCGGCATAGTGCGGGCTCAACTGCTCGGCGCGATCCAGCGCTGCCAGGCTTTCATCGAGGTCGCCCTGATAAAGCTTGACCACGCCGACTTCGCGATGAGCGGTGGGCAGGACCTCGTTGCTCTTGATCGCGTCCTTTGCGTGCCGCTCCGCCAAGGACAGGAGTTCACCGTCGGCCCGCGCAGTCAGCAGCCATTCGGTCGCATAAGTGCGCGCGATGCCGCTCAGCGCCGGCGCAAAATCCTGCTTGTGCTTCAGTGCAACTCGGAAGTCATGACGCGCCCGGCGAACCTCGGGCAGGCCAAGACCCGAGAGATGCCTGAGCCCGCCGAGATAAGCGTAATAGGCTTCGGGATGCGACAGATAGTCGAGGTGCTCCGGCCTCCCCGTCTCCACTTGCTCGGTCACGGCGCGCGCCACGTGATAGGCAATCTCCTGGCGCTGCTTAAGGAGGCCTGCAGGCGAAATCAGGAAGCGGTCTGCCCAGACGATTTGGTCGGATGGCAGGAAGATCAGCTGGGTGAATAGCCCTTGATCCGACATGCGGCAATCGAGCGCGTAGGTGACACCGTGCCGTTCGAGAAATGCTGCCTTGTCCTCTGCCTCGCGGATACGCTCGGCCGTATAAGGCGCGACGACGGTCATCGAGCGCAGGGCACAGAGGCCGATCGTTATGTCCTCGATCACAGCCGCACTGACGGCGTGGAGCAACGGGTCACTGCCAAATGCGGCGGGCGGAAGCAGTGCAACGCGGGGGAGCGGTGCGGTTTCGGGCGCGCTCGCTTCCGCTTCCGCCTCACCGGCGCCATGCCACAGCCATACCTTGGCAGGCGGGCGACCGCCGTCGAGTGATGGGCCGTGACTGACCCGTTGCAGGATTTCGCGAACGGCGGTGTCCCCCGGATCGAGTTCCAGCAGATGCACGCAGGCCGAGCGCAGCATCGAGCGGTCGGCAGAACGCTGTTCCACATCGATAAGCGCACCGCGAAGCCGGTCCGTAAACCGCCGCCGCTTTTCCAGCACCCAGTCCGTATAGCGCCCGGACGGCAAGTCCGCAGTTCCCAGAAACGTGTCGCGCCAAAGCGTAAGGATGCTGCGGAATGTCTCCTCCGAGCTGTTCACCGTCTCGAAATCAGCGACATCGCAGGAGATCAGCCCGAGCGCCACCTCCGATTCCGTTGCGGACACGACGGCTCCAGCGCGCGTGACCAGATGCTGCATGCGCCACAGCGTCGAGCGCAGATTCTTGAAGGCCACGCTTTTTTCCCTGTCCGGCCAGATCATGGTCGCAAGCTTCTCGCGGGTCGCGACCTTCTGCCCGGACGCCGAGAGATAGGCGAGGATCAACAGGCCGCGCTCGGGGCACGCGACAACCGCGCCGGTGGTATCGACCAGCCGCAACTCTCCAAAGGTCTGAAGGTGATAGCCCGCCCCCGTCACGATCACCTCAACCGGCCGATAGGCCCAGGGTCCTGCCGCCCCAAAGGGTGGGCAGGACAGCGCGCCTCCGTCGAGGCATCTCCGATGGAAACACCGTCGATTTGCTCCTACGCGGCTCCGCAACTGTCTTCGGCAATCCGCCGCCCGCCGGCGCCGGCATCTCCTCGAAGAACCACGAAAAATGTACTTGCAGAACCTCCGCCGTCATCAGCAAGTGGACCGCACACACTCGGCGCATCCCTTGTTCATATCGCCGGACCTGCGCGGCCGTGACACCAAGCGCCGCCGCAAGAGTTTCCTCGCCCATTCCCAGCACCTTGCGGCGCAGCCGAATACGACGACCGATGAATGCGTCAATGGCGTTGGGCTGGCTGACCACTTTTTCGACTCCGCGCATGAATGGCTGGCTGCTTATCTTCAAGGATGCTTGAAAAGCAAAACCGATGCAACTCGGAGCTTTGCGTGATGCACAAGGTTCTCGTCTGCGTTTTGAGGCGTTGCTTGCATTGTCGCCAGTGCTAAGAGGCAATCCAATGCCTCTCGACGCGCAATCCGAAGCTAACCCCGCACGAGGCGGGGTTAGCTTCTCGAGTATCAATTCCAGGTTTGTCGGTCATACCAGTCGTCGAGATCCCGTCTGATGAGATCCCTCTCGATGCCGTACCGCTCCTGGATCTTGCCCTCGAGCTGATCGAGGTTACCGTCGATCTGGTCAAGATCATCGTCAGTCAATCTGCCCCACTGCTCCTTGATCTTGCCCTTCACCTGTTTCCAGTTTCCTTCGACGCGATTCCAATCCATGCCATTTCCTCCTGGCTTGGTGACTGTCATGTGAAGGAAACTCGCGATGGCGGCATTTGGTTCATTCGGGCTCGGAGAACGATAAGCCCGACAGGAACGAAACTGCATCTCGGTGCATTTATTCGGCAAGTACGGAGGCCCAACCGCAACGCCCATCCAGGCCGGGTCTCCTCCGGGTGGGCAACCGCATCCGCAGAGACAGATGATGCCGAGCTAGTGTATAGTCGAAGCGAAAGTCCCTTCGCGCGTTTCAACCCTTAGAAGAAGTAGCCGCGGATCATGGAGCTTGTCGTCGCCCTTGCCCTGATCGTCTTCAAGGTCGCGTTGCTGATTGCGATCCTCCTGCTCTTGCCCTTGCCGCTGACCTGGCTGGAGCGCAAGGTCGCCGGACACATCCAGCAGCGGATGGGGCCGATGCGCGTGGGGTGGCACGGGTTGCTGCAGCCGGTGGCGGACGGAATCAAGCTCCTGACCAAAGAGGACCACATCCCGGCCGAATCCGACCGCTTCCTGTTCAAACTGGCGCCGATCCTGGCGCTCGCGCCGCCTTTTGTGGTGTTCGTCGCGATCCCCTTCGGGGAGAGCGTCTCGGTCCTCGGCAACGAGATCACGCTCTACGTATCCAACATGAACGTGGCGCTCCTCTTCGTCTTCGCTGTGATCGGGCTGGAGGTCTATGGCGTCATCATCGGCGGCTGGGCGGCAAACAGCAAATACGCGGTCCTCGGCAGCCTCAGGACCTGCGCGCAGATGATCAGCTACGAGATCCCGATGGGGTTTGCGGTCATCGGCGTCGTCATGCTGGCGCAGTCCATGAGCCTGCTCGAGATCGTGCGGGCCCAGGCCGATGTCTGGAACATCGTCTACCAGCCGATCGGCTTTTTCGTCTTCTTCGTCGCAGGGCTCGCCGAGGCGCAACGCATTCCCTTCGATCTGGCTGAAGCGGAAGGCGATCTGGGAGCCGGCTTCCACACTGAATACAGCGGCATCCGTTTCGCGTTCTTCATGGTCAGCGAATACGTCATCGTGCTCCTGGTGTCGGTCCTCACAGTTATTCTGTTTTTCGGCGGCTGGAACGGCGTACTGATCCCGTTGCCGCCGCTCCTCTGGTTTGGGCTCAAAGTGGCGTTCTTCATCTATTTGTTCATTTGGTTCCGCTTTACTTTCCCCCGCTACCGCTACGACCAGTTGATGGCAATCGGATGGAAAGTCTTGCTTCCTCTCTCGATGGCGAACATAATCATAACCGGTATTGCTTTCGCTTGAGGGGCCTCAGCAGCTCCACGGCATGTAGCAATTCAAAGAGTTACAGCGGCCTTGGTCCGTCTTGGTAGACGCACGGCGCTGTAGAGCGGGGCGGCGATGTCGCGCGCATGGGACACAATTGGAACATGGATCGGCTGGACGTTCTTTTCCGACCTGGCGAGCGGCTTGACCCTGACCTTTGGCTATATGTTCTCAAAGTCCGTGACCATGCAGTACCCGGACAAGGAGAAATGGCTGCCCTATTCCCGCTATCGCGGGCATCACTTCCTGAAACGTGACGAAGAGGGCGAGATCAAGTGCGTGGCCTGCGAACTCTGCGCGCGGATCTGTCCCTGTTACTGCATCGAAGTCGTCCCCTACGAGGACGAGAAGGGCAACCGTCGCCCGGCCAAGTTCGAGATCGACACGGCCCGTTGCCTGTTCTGCGGATTGTGCGAGGACGCCTGTCCGGCGGATGCAATCGCACTCGGTCAGCAATATGAATTCTCGAGTTTTTCTTCGCGCGACCTGGTGATCGGGCGTGACGACCTGCTCGCAAAGCCTGGCAAGGCGGCGACCGGCGGCGGCGTCGTCGCCGCGCGCCTGAACACCGAGAGGGACGTGCTGGTCGAGACGAACGAACGACAGGGCTACAATTGGTGGCGGAATATCCGGCGAAGGTGAGCGCGCGTCAGTCTGTCGAAGCCGGAACACCACCGCGCATTTCCTTGGATCGAAGCCGATCCAAGGATAGAACCAGGCGGCAGTTCAAAGTGCTACGGCGACCGTTTTGCACCTGAGAGACGCACGGCGCCGTGGGAGAGGAGGCTCAGATGTTTGTCGGCGAAATCGTGAAGAATAAAGGTGTCGGAGTGATCGCGGTCCCTCCCGATCAGCCGATGGTGGAAGTCCTGCGGCTGTTTCGCGACAGCAATATCGGCTTCGTGGTCGTCAGCCAATCGGCCGGGGAATACTTGGGCACGCTGTCGGAACGGGATTGCTGCAATGCGGTGGCCGAATACGGCGCCGAAGCGGCGATGATGCGGGTCGCCGACGTCATGAACCGCAGCGTGGCGATCTGTTCGACAGAGGATTTGCTGCCCTTTGTGATGGCAATCATGACCCAGCGGCGTACCCGCCACGTGCTGGTCATGGAAGGTGAGGACGTTATCGGCGTGGTCAGCATCGGCGACGTGGTCAAACACCGGCTCGACGAAGCGCAGCGCACGGAGCAAGACCTGCACGACTATATTCGCGGGACCCATTATCACTGACGGTGTCGCGACAGCTGGGTTCAGGGCGAGCCGCCGGCCATGCCTTGGCCGAACGCCTCGGGGCCCGCCGCGGAGTTGGTGTCGGGGCTGATCCCGGCAGCCGCGTGCGCCAACTTGACCTCCACCGGCCATGGATATTCACCCCGCCGCAGCAGGCTGTTGAGGCGCAAGGCCCTATAGTTCTCGGGCACAAAGACGAGTCCGCGCGGAAAGCGCCTGTTGACTTTGAGCTTGGCGGCCAATTCGCCCTGAGCGGATCGCACTACCACCCGATCGCCGTCCGAAAGTCCAAGCTGCGTGGCGTCCTGCGCGCTCATCTCCACATAGGGCTCATCCGCGACCGTATTCAGGATCTCCGAGCGTTCGGAAAGATATCCGTTGTGGAAGAGCCCGTTGCCGGTGATCAGCATGAGCTGGTCGTGGGGCTTTGGATTCGCTGGCGGCGCCGGGAAGAATGCGCCGGCCGCTGGCGTCAGCGCTGCTCTTGTGAATGCGCCGTCGGCTCCAAGTCCCTCCTGCGTCAAGCCTTGATAGGCCGGGATGAGCCCGGCAATTTCCTCGAAAATTGCGCCTTGCGTCGATGGCTTCAGCACCTGGTGGCGAAGTGCGGCGACGAAGTCGAAGATCTCGAGATTGCCTTTGGCCTCGAAGGCGGGCTCGCGGAATTTGCGGACCTGCTGGATGCGGCCCTCGTTGTTGGTGAACGTGCCGACCTCCTCGCCGTAACCGGCCGCCGGCAGGACGACCTCGGCCACGGCGGCGGTATCCGTGAGGAAGGTATCCTGCACGATCAGGAGATCGGCGGCGCCGAGCGCGCGCTTCACGTAATCCCTGTCGGGATAGGCGATCAGCGGATCGCTGCCGGTGATGTAAAGGACGCCCATCCGCCCGCCGGCGCAGAGGTCCAGCAGGGCGTCGAGGCCCGCACCCGCCTCAGCGGGGATTTCAGCGCCCCAAACCCGCTCAATAGGCGTCCGCGCAGCATCGTCGGTGACCGCGCCGAGCCCCGGCAAGGTCGCCGGCAGAACCCCCATGTCCCAGGCGCCCATCTGATTGGCACGATCGAAGAGGAACTGCATTGAGGTGCCCTTGCCGAGCAGGTGAAGAACCCGCAGCAGGTTGGTGACCTGCTGCAACGCCCCGCGCGCTTCGGGTGATCTCAGAAGGTCGGCACTGACAAGCAAGGTGACGCTGCGGGCTTCCTTGAGAGTGCTCACCAAACGGTCCGGCCCTTCACCGCCCGTCGTCACGCCGATGTCTGCGAAAGCCTCGCTCGGCATGAGCCCAGCCACCACCGCTGCCAGGCTCGCCGCCTCTCCGCCGGGCGGCACACGAACCACCTGCCGGGCATCGGCATCGAGACGTGATGGCCGTGCCGCGAGCATCAGGAACCCCGTCCGTCGCCGACGCGCCGCATCGCGCAGCAGATACTCGGTAACCGGGTTTTCCTCCGTCACGTTGCCGCCGATCACGAGCACACAGTCGTTGCCGATCACATCCTGCAGTGGAGCACGCGTGTAGAAGCTTGCCAGCAGCGGGCCGAGTGTGTCGAACGGTGTGGACCAGCGCGCCGAGCAATCGATGTTGTTGGTCCGGAAGACTGCCCGCATCAGCTTCTGGAACTGATAGAGCACCTCATTGGGTAGGCGCGAAGAGGCGAGCCCGCCGGCGGCCTTGCTCTCGACAGCCGCCAGGCGCCGACGCAGGTGGTCCCCGGCCTCATCCCAGGAAACCGGAACGAGGGCGCCATCCCGACGGATCATCGGCCGCTTGATCCGGTCCCGGCTCTCGACGAAGTCCAGGCCGAAGCGCCCGCGCACGCAGAGCATTTCGCGGTTGACCCCGTTCTCCTCTTTGGCGCGCACCCGCATGAACTCGCCCTTGCGCGCCCCGACGGTGAGTTGGCAGCCGGTGCCGCAATGCGGGCAGACCGTGTCGGTCTCGGCGAGATCCCAGGGCCGCGCCTTGTAGCGATAAGGAAAGCTCATCAGCGCGCCGACGGGACAGACTTGGACGCAATTGCCGCACTGGTCGCAACTTGCAAGGCTGCCCTCAAAGCCGGTAACCGCAGTGTCCATGCCTTTTTCGACGGTGCCCAAGGCGACCGCGCCCACCACTTCCTCGCACATCCGCACGCAGCGCTGGCACTGGATGCAGCGATTGACGTTCATGATGATGACCGGGCTGAGGCGGATGTCGCGGGAGTGGAACACGCGCTTGGGATCACGGAACTCGCTTCGGCGAGGCCCGTAGGCCATCACCATGTCCTGAAGCTCGCACTCGCCGCCCTTGTCGCAGATTGGACAGTCGAGAGGATGGTTGGCGAGCAGCATGTCGAGCATGGAAGACCGCGTTTCCTCGATCAGCGGCGTGTTCGTCCGCACGACCATGCCATCGGTGACCGCCGTCGCGCAGGACGGCTGCAGCCGCCGCAGTCCCTCGATCTCCACCAGACACATGCGGCACGACGCGAGCGGCGGCAGCCGCTTCAGATAGCAGAAGGTCGGGACGTCGATGCCCAAGCGCTGGGCGGCCTGCAGCACCGTGGTGCCGGCCTCCACGTCCAGCGTTCGCTCGTCGATGGTGATGCTAACCATAGTTCCTCCTGCGCCCGACTTCAGTGAAACGGGCACCGTCGCTCCTCGATATGGGCGACGAACTCATCACGGAAATGCGCGAGGGCGGCGCGCAGGCCCATTGCCGCGCCGTCGCCCAAGGCACAGAATGTGTTACCGAAGATGCCTTTGCAGAGCTTGTCCAACTGCTCCAGGTCGCCGGGCGCGCCCTCCCCGGCCTCGATCCGGCGCAGCACCTTCACGGTCCAGTTCAATCCTTCCCGGCACGGCGTGCACTTGCCGCAGGACTCGTGGTGGAAAAACTCGATGATGCGGGTGGCGACCTTGACCAAGCATGTGGTGTCGTCGACCACGATCACCCCGGCCGAGCCGAGCATGGAGCCGGCGGCCGCGAGCGAGTCGAAGTCCATGCCCACCCCCATGCCGGCCTCGGGGATCAGCGGCGCCGAGACCCCGCCCGGAATCACCGCCTTGATCCTGCGTCCGGGCAGCGGGCCGCCGCCATGGTCCTCGACCAGTTCGCGCAGCGGTATGCCCATCGGCAATTCGTAAAGCCCGGGTTTCTTCACCTGCCCGCTCAGGCAATAGAGCTTCGGGCCGGGGCTCTTGTCCGGACCGATGCTTCGGAACCAGTGCGCCCCCCGCATCACGATATGCGGTACGCAAGCAAGCGTCTCGACATTGTTGATCACGGTCGGGCTGGCATAGAGCCCGGCCACGGCCGGGAACGGCGGCTTCAAGCGCGGCTGCGCCCGCTTGCCCTCGAGTGACTCGAGCATCGCGGTCTCCTCGCCGCAGATATAGGCGCCGGCGCCGCAGTGGATATGGATGGCGAAATTGAAATCCGATCCGAGGACGCGTGGTCCGAGATAGCCTTTCGCGCGAGCCTCGGCGATTGCCTGCTCCAGGCGACGAATGGCCTTCACATATTCCCCGCGGACGTAGACATAGGCGGTTTCGGCCCCGATCGCGTAGGCGCTCACCGCCAGCCCCTCGACGAGCTGGTGTGGATCTCGCTCCATGATGATCCGGTCCTTGAATGTACCGGGCTCCCCCTCGTCGGCGTTGCAGCAGAGATATTTCGGCCCGTCGGACTGCTTGGGCACGAAACTCCATTTCATGCCCGTGGGAAAACCGGCGCCGCCGCGGCCTCGCAGGTTGGACTGCTTGACGAGGTCGATGACCTCGTCGGGCGTGTATTCGCGCAGCGCCTTCGCCAACGCCCGGTACCCCCCACCGGCCTCGTAGGCGGAGAGCTGATGGCCATCCGGAGCATCGATATTCTTCAGGAGAACCGGTTCGAACATGACGCTATTCTCCCGGAAGCGCTGGGACGGCATCATCGGCAGCATTCGACGCCGCGTCCGCCCGCAGCCTCGAGAGGAGCGTATCGATCCGCCCGATATCGAGATCGCCGTGATAGTCGTCGCCGACCTGCATGACAGGCGCCATCTCGCAGGCGCCGAGACACTCGACTGTCGAAAGCGTGAACATGAGGTCCGGGGTCGTTTCGCCCTTCTTGATCCCCAGCGCCGTTTCCAGATGCTTCAGCAGGTCCTCAGACCCGCACAGCATGCAGGAGACATTGTCGCAGAGCTGCAGGTGGAACATCCCGATGGGTTCGGTATGGAAGAGCGTGTAGAAGGTCGCCAGTTCGTAGACCCAGATTCGCTCGACGCCGAGAATGTCGGCGACTTCTTCCAAGATCGGGCCGGGCAGATGGCCATGCTCCTGCTGCGCGATAAGCAGCGCGGGCATGATCGCCGAGCGCTGGTCGGGATACCGCGCCGCAGCTTCCTCGATCTTTTCGCGCATGGTCATCGCGTCCAAAACTCCCGCTACTTGTCCACCTCCGCCATCACCGGGTCGAGGCTGCCGAGCACGGCGATCATGTCCGCCAGGTAGCGGGCATTGCTGACCCCGAAGAGCGCCTGCAGGTTGACGAAGGAGGGTGCCCGCACCTTCATGCGGAACGGCTTTTCCGAGCCATCGCTGATGATGTAGAAGCCGAGCTCGCCCTTTGGCGCCTCGATCGCCGAATAGACCTCGCCCTTCGGCACCTTGAAGCCGTAGGCCGACAGGTCGAAATGCTGGATCAGCGCCTCCATCGAGCAGTGCACCCGATCCTTGTCCATGGGAAAGGCGATCGTCGGCATGTCGATCTGGAATGGCCCTTCGGGCATCTGGTCGAGGCATTGCTCGATGATCCGCACGCTCTCGCGCATTTCCTCCACCCGGCACTGCCAGCGTGCATAGCAGTCACCTTCCGTGCGGGTGATGACCTTGAAGTCGAGCCGATCGTAGACCTCGTAGGGTTCGTCGCGGCGAATGTCCCAGTCGACACCGGAAGCGCGGAGGTTCGGACCGCTGATCCCCAGGTCGATGCCGTCCTCGGCGGAGATAACACCGATCCCCTCGGTGCGCTTCATGAACACCCGGTTGCCCTCGATCAGCCGTTCGTAGTCGCGAATCCGGTTCGGGAAGATGTCGCAGAACTCCCGGATCTTGGCGATGGACCCGTCGGGCAGGTCCTCGCGCACACCGCCGACGCGGCAGAAGGAAGTGTGCATGCGCGCGCCGGTGATCATTTCCATAAGATCCATGATCATTTCGCGCTCCCGCATGGCGTAAAGCAGTGCGGTCATGGCGCCGAGATCCATCGGCAACGCGCCGGTGATCAGGAGATGGCCGGAGATCCGCGCCAGTTCGGCCATCATGACGCGGATATATTGCGAGCGGATCGGCGCTTCGATGCCGAGGAGCTTCTCCACCGCCAGGGCGAAGGCCAGGTTATTCGAAGGCGGGCAGACGTAATCGAGCCGATCGGTCAGCGGAAATATCTGCGTGTAGGTGAAGCTCTCGGCCAGCTTTTCGGTGCCGCGGTGCAGATAGCCGATATGCGGGTCGACGCGGGCGACATACTCGCCGTCCAACTCGAGCACGAGCCTGAGCACCCCGTGCGTGCTCGGATGCTGCGGGCCGAGATTGAGAAGCACCTCCTTGGTGTCGAGCGCTTCGCCTTCGGGCCTCATGAGCTCTGTGACTTCGGTCATCTCACCTTTCCGGGGTCGTTCGGCCTCCTGATGGAATGTCCTTGGTGGCTAGGTCCGGCTGGTTCGGCGCCGGCCCTTCGGCGCCAAACGGGTTCAACTCGTCCTTGTAGCCCCTCAGAGGAAAGTCCTTGCGCTGCGGAAAGCCCTCGAAGCCTTCCCACATGTAGATGCGGCGCAAGTCGGGATGTCCTTCGAAGCGAATCCCGTACATGTCCCAGGCCTCGCGCTCATGCCAGTTGGCGGTGCGCCAGACCCCGGTCACCGTGGGCACTCGCGGCGGATCGCCGAGGCGGCATTTGATCCGGATTCGCCATTTGTTCGGCAGCGAATAGAGATGGTAGACCGCCTCGTAGCGCGGTGCCTCGGGGTAGTGATCGACGCCGCAGATGTCGGAGAGGAAATCGAACCGCAGCGCCGGATGCTCCTTCAGGAACCGGCAAAACTCGACGATCCTGTCTGGCGGAACGGCGAAAGCGTGAACCCCAAGCGAGACGCCAATGTCCTCGATTGCTTCTCCAAAACGTTCCGCGATAAGGGTGCTGATAACGGATGCGTCGACGCTCATGATACGGCGATCCGGTCGAGTGGCGTCCCGGCCAAAGCCCTGTCCTTCTTGATCTTCTCCTGAAGCAGCAGGAAGCCGTGCATCAGCGCCTCGGGCCGCGGCGGACAACCCGGCACGTGCACGTCCACAGGTACGAATGTCTGCGCCCCCTGCACCACCGCATAGGTGTTGTAGACCCCGCCCGAGATGGCGCAGGTGCCCATCGCGATCACCCAGCGGGGCTCAGGCATCTGGTCGTAGAGCCGGCGCACCACGGGCGCGAACTTCCGCGTCACCGTGCCGGCGATGATCATCACGTCGGACTGGCGAGGCGACGGCCGGAACACCACGCCGAACCGGTCGAGATCATAGCGGGCGCAACCGGCCGAGATCATCTCGATGGCGCAGCAGGCGATACCGAAAGTCTCGGGCCACAGCGCCGACCGGCGGCTCCAGCTGATGACACTGTCGGCCGTGGTGAAGAGCACGCTGTCGCGGAACGCGTTGTTCAAGCCTCCCATTCGAGCGCCCCCTTCAGCCAGGCATAGGCAAAGCCCACGAGAAGCAACACAATGAAGACGAACATCTCGACAAAGCCGATCAGCCCGATTTCCTTGAGCACGACGGCCCAGGGAAACAGGAACATCGTCTCGACGTCGAAGACGACCAGCAGGATCGCGAGAATATAGAACTGCACCCGGAAGCGGCCCCCGGCGGCCTCGCCGGCCGGGTCCATGCCGCACTCATAGGGCATGTTCTTTTCGGGATAGGGATTGGAGGGGCGCAGCAGCGATGAGACAAACAAAGTCGCCCCCACCACCAGAACAATTCCGGCGATCATCACAAGAACCGGCAAGAATTCGATCGCAGTCATCTCGCATGCCCCGTTCATCGAGGGCTTTCGTCAGGGCCGACCCCATGCCGGGTCAAGAAGCGCTCGCCCTGGAAGCGAATTGAGCAATTCTTTCTTGAGCTTGCAGTCTATTCCGTCGAACGGACCATTGCAAATCCAATCCATCAGCCGCCAAAAGCCGAGTGCTGAGCAAGCCTCAGGAACCACTCCGGAAAGAGGCCGATCCCGATGGTGCCGGCGGCGGTGCAGGCGAGCGTGGCGCGGACAAAGGGCGTCAATGCCGGTTCGAAGGCCCGCTCCGGCTCGCGCATGTAGATCACCATGACGATGCGGATGTAGAAATAGGCGGCGACGGCGCTCAACAGCACTGCGATCACGGCCAGGACGACGAAACCGCGCTCGACGAGCGCGGTGAGCACGTAGAACTTGGCGAAGAACCCTGCGGTCGGCGGAATGCCGGCAAGCGAAAACAGATAGATGAGCATGAGAAGCGCCAGCCCCGGATGCGATTTGGCGAAACCGGCATAGTCTTCGATGACTTCGCCGGAGAAATCGCCGTTCCGCATCATGATGACGGCGCCGAAAATGCCGAGATTCATGAAGGCGTAGATCAGCAGATAGAGCATCACGCTGGCGACCCCGTCCGCCCCGCCGGCCACCACGCCGAAGGTCGCGAAGCCGGCATGGGCGATGCTCGAATAGGCGAGCAGCCGCTTGAAATTATCCTGCACCAGCGCCACGAAGCTGCCGAGCGCCGCCGTCACCACCGCAATGACCGCGACGATGATCCAGACGTCCGAGGCTGCGACCAGCGGATTGAGGAACACCCGAAGGATGACCGCGAACCCCGCCGCCTTCGGCCCCACCGACATGAAGGCGGTGACCGTCGTCGGCGCGCCCTCATAGACGTCCGGCACCCACATATGGAACGGAACTGCGCCGATCTTGAAGACCAGCCCCGCGACGATGAAGACCACCGCCAGCAGCAATCCCGGATCGAGCGGATCGCCGCTCACCGCGGCCATCGCGTCCAGTTGCGTCGTGCCGGTAAGCCCGTAGACCAGCGAAACGCCATAAAGAAAAATGCCGGTCGAGACCGCACCGAGGATCACATATTTCAGCGCCGCCTCGTTCGACCGCCGCTCACGCTTGAGGAAGCCGGTCAGCACGTAGGTGCAGAGCACCATCAGTTCGAGGCCCACATAGATCGACAGGAGATCGGTCGCCGAGGCCATGATCATCATGCCCGACAGCGCAAAGAGCAGCATGACATAGTATTCGCTGCTGCCGATTCCTTCGATATCGGCATATTTTCGCGACAGGAGGAATGTCAGGACGGTGGCCAGGTAGAAGACGAACTTGAAGAAGACCGCGAAGCGGTCGGCAACGAACATGCCCGAATAGGCCGGCCGCACTTCGCTTGCCAGCAGAAGCGTCGTCAGGGCGGCAATCAGCACGATTGCGACGGAACCCCAGACAAGCAGATTTTCCTGTCCCTTCCGGACCAACTGCCCCAGGATCAGGAGGACACAGGCCCCGGTTATCACGGTGATCTCTGGCAGGCTTGCCAGGATCCACTGGAAAAGCGTGGCGGCGGTCATTGTCCGCCCTCCTTGTCGTGCACCTGCGTCAACAGATGCTTCACGGAAGCGTCGATGACGTTGAGAAAGGGCTTTGGATACAGCCCGACCCAGAGCACGAAGACCGCCAGCGGCACGATCGCCGCCATCTCGCGGGCGTTCACATCCCAGATCTTGTAGCGGGCGGCGACGATGGCCGGACCAAGTGCAACCTTGCGATACATGCCGAGCAGATAGGCCGCGCTGAGCAGCGCCCCCAGAACCGCGGCCGCACCGACGGTGAGGTTGGCGGCAAAGCCGCCCGACAGCACCAACAGTTCGCCGACGAACGAATTGGTGCCCGGCAGCGCCATCGACGAGAGGGTGAACAGCGCCAGGAAGGCGGTATAGACCGGCGCCACCTTCATCAGACCGCCATAGTCGGCGATGCTGCGGCTATGGGTTCGCTCGTAGATCAGGCCGACGAACAGGAACAGCGCGCCCGTCGTGACACCATGATTGAACATCTGCAGGATGCCGCCTTCGAGCCCGCGGAGATTGAGCGCGAAGATCCCCATCGTCACGAAACCCATGTGGCTGATGCTGGAATAGGCCACCAGCTTCTTCAGATCGTCCTGCGCCAGCGCCAGCAACCCGCCATAGACGATGGCGAGCGCCGAAAGCGCCAGCATCAGCGGCGAAAAATACACCGACGCCTCCGGCAGCATCGGCAGCGAGAACCGCAGGAAGCCGTAGGCGCCCATCTTCAGAAGCACACCGGCGAGGATGATGCTGCCCGCCGTTGGCGCCTGCACGTGGGCATCCGGCAGCCAAGTATGGACCGGGACCATCGGCACCTTGACGGCAAAGGCGATCAGGAAGGCGAAGAACAGCCAGGACTGGACCCGGAACGGCAAATCCTGCGCCGTCAGAGCGAGGATGTCGAAGGTCTCGCCGCCGTGGAAATAGAGCACGATGACGCCGATGAGGAAGAGCAGGCTGCCCGCCAGCGTGTAGAGGAAGAACTTGAACGCCGCATAAACCCGACCGTCGCCGCCCCAGACGCCGATGATCAGGTACATCGGGATCAGCATCGCCTCCCAGCAGACATAGAACAGGAACAGGTCGAGCGCGCAGAACACGCCCAGCATCAGCGCCTGCATGAAGAGCAGGCTGACCATGAACTCCTTCACTTTGCGGTCGATAGCGACCCACGAGGCGAGCACCGAGATCCAGCCGAGCAGCGCGGTCAGGAACACGAAGAGCGCGCTTATGCCGTCGACCCCAAGCGCATAGGTGATGCCAATCGCGGGCACCCAGGGGTGCGTCTCGGTGAACTGCATCTCATGGGTCGTCGTGTCGAAAGCGGCAAGCATCGCAACCGCGAGTGCGAGGTCGAGCACGGTGAAAACGAGTGCCGTCCAACGCACTGCATCGTCGCTGCGCAGGCACATCAGGACCCCTGCCCCGGCGGCGGGCAGGAAGACGATGAGGCTGAGCAGAGGGAAGGCCATGACGACCCCCTATTGCCAGACGACGGCGAAGACGGCGGTGACCGCGATCACCCCGGCAATCATCGCCAGTGCATAATGCGTCACGACGCCTGTCTGCAGCCGCCGCAACACTCCGCCGCCGTCAAGGATCGCATGCGCCACGCCATTGACGACGGCATCCACACCGTGGAGGTCGACCCGAAGCCCTGTTCGTGCCGTCCGGTGCAACAACGGGAGCGCCGTCGTCTCGGAGACGTCGCTCATAGCTTTCTCGTAGCGTGCCAGCGGCCGCTCGGCGAACCACATGAAGGCCCGCGCCCCCTTGCGGTAGAACCAGTCGGTGTCGATGCTGATGGTGTTTTCCGGGTCGAGCGCCTTGAGGAACAGCACGAAACCCAGGGCAGTAAACATCAGCACGCCGAGGCTCTCGGTGATATGGGCGCCGGTATAGGGTTCGAAGTCGACCGGATAGGGAAGAAGCGCGTAGAGTGGCCCTGGAAAAATCCCGATCGCAAGGCAGAGCGTCGCCGCCATGGCCATTGCCACCAGCATGTTGCCGGGCGGCTCCCGCGCCTCAAGCCCCCGGTCGGTGCCGAAGAACATATAGTAAGGCAGCTTGAGCCCGGTATGGAGGAACGTCCCCGACGAGGCCATCGTCAGCGCCAGCATGGCGAGCGCACGGTGATCCTCTCCGGCGGCGGCCACCACCATCGACTTGGTGACGAAACCCGAGAAGAACGGAAATGCCGAGATCGCGAAGGCGCCGATCATGTAGAGCGCCACGGTCAGCGGCATGGTCCTGTATAGCCCGCCGAGTTCGGTGAGCTTGCGCCGTCCGGTGACGTAGATCACCGCCCCTGCCCCCATGAAGAGCAGCGCCTTGTAAAGGATGTGCGCGAAGGCATGGCTGGTGGCGCCGTTCACGGCCAGCTCGGTGCCGATGCCGACGCCCGCCACCATGTAGCCCACCTGGCTGACGATGTGATAGGCGAGCAACCGCCGGCAGTCGTTCTCCAGCACCGCGTAGACGACCCCGTAGAGCGCCATCGCGATGCCGAGCCAGACGAGAAGCTCGGTCCCGGGAAAAGCCCGCGCCAGCACATAGACGGCCGTCTTGGTGGTGAAGGCGCTCATGAACACCGCCCCGGTGACCGTCGCCTCCGGATAGGCGTCGGTCAGCCAGGCATTGAGGGGCGGCACGGCCGCATTGAGCAGGAAGCCGGCAAGGATCAAATAGGCACCGGCACTGATGTTGCCCTCGATCGGCCCGAAGAGCAGCGAGCCCGAGGCAAGCGCGTGAAGAACGATGCCGCCGAGCAGCACGACGCCGCCAGTGACATGCACCATGAGGTAGCGGAACGCGGCGCGGATCGACTTCTCGCCTCCCTGGGCGAAGACCAGGTAGGCGGAGGCAAAGGCCATGCCCTCCCAGAACAGGTAGAGCGTCAGGTAATCGCCGGCAAAGACCACGCCGAGCGCGCTGCCGACATAGACGAACGCCGCCACGTGCTGGCCGGCCTCGGTCAGGTGCAGCGCATAGACCATGCCGATCAGCGCCATGATGGTGAAAACCGTGGCGAAGACGATGCTCAGCTTGTCGACCCTGGCAATGAGGATGTCCTGGCTGAGAAACTGCGCCGCGCCATAGCTTCCCGGCTGCAGCGCAAGCACCGCGAGGAGCGCCAGCACCGGGATCAGCAGCAGATAGGCCTTGCGGATCCCCCCTTGCAGGAAAGGGATCGGCACGGCACCGAGAATGAACAGCAGGGCGGGATAGACGAACTCAATCATAGTAGTCCTCGCTCCGCATGAGCCCGCCCTGATGGCCAAGGAACTTGGAAACGAAAATCAGGAGCACGCAGGAGACGAAGCCGTAGACGGCCGACCAGCCAGGCAGTCGCTCCCAGAGATATTCGGCATGTTCGCGATGAACGACGAAGTCGGCGGCGACGATCAGGACGAGCACCACGTAGAACAGCCGGCGCCGCTGCCTCGCATGGGCTTCGTCGCCAAAGAAACCGACGATGCGCTTGATCATCGGACCACTCCTTCCGCCAGAGCGAGGAAATAGCCGGGGAAGATGCCCATCAAAACCGACAGGATGGCGGTCGCGACCAGCGGGACCGTCACCAGCGGAATTTCACGGACCCTCGATAGTCCCTCGGACCCCTCCCCGCCGAAAAAGGCGACATAGCTGACCGGCAGAAAATAGGCGGCGTTCAGCACCGAGCTTGCCAGCAGCACGATCAGGAATGCGATCTCGCCCGCCTGGACGGAGCCGAGCGTCAGATACCATTTGCTGACGAAGCCCGCGGTCGGCGGCACCCCGATCATGCTCAGCGAGGCGACGAAGAACGCCCCCATCGTCCAGGGCAGCCGGCGGCCGATGCCGGCCATGTCGCTGATGTTGCGTTTTCCCGAGGCGCAATAGATCGAGCCCGCGCAGAAGAAGAGGGTGATCTTGGAAAAGGCGTGCGCGGCGATGTGGATGATCCCGCCGACCATCGCAACCGGCGAGAGCAGGACCGCGCCCAGCACCACATAGGAGAGCTGGCTGACGGTCGAATAGGCGAGCCGCGCCTTCAGGTCGTCGCGGGTCAGCGCATAGATCGACGCCATCAGGATCGTGAAGGAGACCAGGTAGGCGGTGGCGATGCCGAGCCCGAGCCCGCTCATCAGCCCCGTGCCGAAGACGTGGAACACCACCCGGAGCACGCAGAATACGCCCATCTTGACGACCGCCACGGCATGCAGGAGCGCACTGACCGGGGTCGGCGCCACCATCGCGGCGGGCAGCCAGGCATGCATCGGCATCACCGCCGCTTTGGCGAAGCCGAAAAGATAGCAGAAATAGACGGCCGTCAGCAGCGCCGCCGAGGCATTCGCCTTCGCCAGCAGCCCGCCGGGCACGAAGTCGAGCGACCCGGAGATGTGATAGGTCAGCGCCAGCGCCGCCAGCAGGACGCTCTTCGAGGCGCCCATCAGATAGACGAGATACTTGCGGCTGCCCGCCCAGCCCGCTTCATCCTCATGGTGGTAGACGAGCGGATAGGTGACGAGGCTCAGCACCTCGTAGAAGATCACCAGCGTGAACAGATTGGCGGCAAAGGCACCGCCGACGGCAGCCGCAAGACTGGTGGCGAAGCAGGCGAAGAAGCGGGTCTGCGCGTGCTCCTTGAGATGCCGCATATAGCCGATGGAATAGATTGCCGCGACGATCCAAAGCAGCGACGAAACGGTGGCGAACACCATGCCGAGCGCATCGACCCGGAATGCAAAGTCGATCCCCGGCAGGATCTCGAACAGCCGCAACGCGACGGTGCCGCCCGAAAGCACCGTCGGCGCCATCGAGGCGACGATCGCGAACATGACGACCGCGGCAAGCGGCGAGACGACATCGCGGAGTTTTTCGCGCTTGTTGAGAAGAAGAACTGCAAGGGCCGCCAGGCCTGCGACGGCGACGGCTAGGAGCGGGCGGATGGAGATCACCGGATCCAAGCCGCTATCCTTTCATCACGGTAACGTCGTCTACCTTGAGGGTGGACTTGTTCCGCACGAGGGCAACCAGGATGCCAAGGGCGACGGCGACCTCCGCCGCCGTAGTGGCGATGACGAAGATCGCAAAAATCTGCCCGCGAAAGTCGGCGTAGTAACGCCCGAAGGCGATGAAGTTGATGTTGACCGAGTTGAGCAGCAATTCGAGCGACATCAGCACAACGAGAATATTGCGCCTCAAGAGCACACCGGCGGCGCCGATCACGAACAGGACCACGCTAAGCTGGATGTACCACCAGAGCGGAACCATCACCCCGACTCCTTCCGCGCCAGCACGATTGCGCCGACGAGCGCCGCCAGCAGGATGACGGAGGCGACTTCAAACGGCAGGAGATAGTCGGTGAAAAGCGTCGTGCTGAGCTCTCTGATCTGGTCGCCATCCGCCATGGCGACGGGCTCCGTGGCCGAAAATCGGTCGCTCGACACCACCAGCACGAGCATCTCGGCCCCGAGCAGCACGAGCAGCACCAGCGCCGGCAGGTTGCCGCCCGGCAAGAACCGCTGCAATACCGCTTCACGCACGTCGATCATCATGATCACGAAGAGGAACAGGACCATGATCGCGCCGACATAGACGAAGATCTGGACGACGGCGAGGAACGGCGCCTCGAGCAGCACGAAGATCGCCGAGATCTGCAGGAAGCACGCCATCAGCGCCAATGCACTGTGAACCGGGTTGTGCGCCAGGACGACGATCAGCGCCGTGATCACGGCCATCGCAGCGAACAGAAGAAAGAACCCCTGATCCATCGACGCCGACCCTCCCACGCGAACTGTGACTCGGCGCGAGACGGCCAGATTTGAGGTAGCGCCGCACTTCAGATGCGTTCACAAATTGTGCCCTAGTCTCGGATTTTTCACAAGAATATTGTCGGCGGAGAAGTAAAGCCCTCGCGCCGCAGTGACGTGCCGTCCCGGCACGTCACTGCGTTCTTGAACTCCATCCTGGGGGGCGCGGTCAGCGGATCAAGGCAGCAGGGTGGTGGTCGTCCAGGCCGGACCGCTGCGCTCTTCCTGCTTGAGCGTCGAAGAGCCGAAGTTGTAGCGCAATCCCGTTGTCAGCGTATGGCTGTTTTCCGGATCGAAATCGATGCCGCCGCTTTCGAGGCTCGCTCGGTCGAAACGGTATCCAGCGAAGACCGTGACGGGCATGAACTCAGGACGGTAATTGCCGATGATCGAGGCTGTCGTCAAATCGAGATTCGTATCGGCTATGTCGAAGTCGAAATTGTGCAGCCCGACTTCGCCGTCGATCCGCATATTGTCGGTAAGATAGAGCCGAGCGCCGATCTTTCCGAAATAGTGGTCGGCATCGAGGCCGACGATGTCGGACTTGCCGTAGCCCAGTTGCGTGTATGCGGTGCCGAGAACATCGAAATAGGCAGCTTCGATGCCACCGGAATTGTCGGTGACATCGTCGCTTCCGCCGGCCAGCCCGGACGCAAAACCCGTTCCGAGCCGCGAGCTTTGAAAGAATGCACCCAAGGCATAGTCCTGGGTTGGGCGATAGTAGACGTGCGCTGCCCCATAGGCGTTGTCATAATCGGCGTCGTCGATGTCCGTCTGGCCATAGCCGCCGTCGGCCTGGAGATTGAGACCGGTGCCCGTGTCGAAATTGACTGCGCCGCGCAGAGCCCAGCCCTTGCTGTCCAAATCGGACTCCGACGCTTTTCCTGCATGAAGCTCGCCCTCGACGTAGCCGACGACGGGACTTGCTACAGCAGGCGAGGCTTCTTCATAGGAGGCGCCGCTGTCGGCAAAACCGCCAACCAGCGGCCCGTCCACATCGGCAGCTTCAGCACTCATTGCTGACATCAAGATCGCAGTCGTTGCGAACAGGGTTTGTTTCATGTCGATATTCCTAGAAAGAGAATATCTTCACCCTATCCACTATTGGTTAACCATAACTTTAGTCTGCTCCCGGCGCTTCGCTGCACAACCTTGGATAAGTATTCTCTAAATCATTGGCAGCCGAACCCGATTGGTCTTTCCGCGAGCCCCGGCGATCAGCCTTCCAGCCAACGCAGCTCTTCCGGAGCAAGCGTGATCTGGAGGGCCGAGAGGCTGTCTTCGAGCTCCGCCACGGTCCGCGGGCCGATCAACGGGATGACGGGAAAGGGCTGGGCGATGACATAGGCGAGCGCGATATGGATCGGGCTGCAGCCACGCTTCCTCGCAAGTTCGATTGCCCGGTCGCGGCGTTCGAAATTGCGGCCGGAATACCAGACCCGGACGATTTCCTCGTCCTCCTGCTTGTCGCGCCCTGCCCTGGCGGTGAAAAAGCCCCGCCCCTGGCTCGACCAGGCGAAATTCGGCATCTGCCGCTTCTCCAGCCAGTCTTTCCAGCCGTCGTCGGACGCCGCGACACAACCGGGCCAGATGGGATCGAGCATCTCTGCCAGCGAGAAATTGTTGGAAAGCGCGGCCGGGGCCGACTTGCCGTTTTTCTCGGCATAGGCGATCGCCTCGTCCATGCGCTCGCGCGTCCAGTTCGATCCACCGAAGATACCCCGGATGCGCCCGCGCTGGACCTCGGCGTCCATCGCATCGACGAATTCGCCCACCGGTACGTCCGGATTGTCGCGGTGCATGAAGTAGACATCGACATAGTCGGTCTTCAGCCGCTCCAGCGACTGATCCAATTGTTTGGCAATCACGTCCGGATAGCAGAGCGGCGAATGGGCGCCTTTGCCGATCAGGACGATGTCCTCACGATTGACCTTTCGGCTCGTATGCCAGTCGCCGAAAATGCTCTCGGTCTTGCCGGCACGGTAGACGAATGCGGTGTCGAAGACATTTCCTCCGGCCTCGTAGAAAGCGTCGAGCGTCAGCGAGGCGGAGGCGAAACTCGGGAAGAACTCGAAGCCCAGCGCAACGTTTGAGGCCGGCTTGGCGACCCCCGGAATCTGCCGTTTCGGCACGTTGCTCCCGGCGACGACGGCCTCACCCGCGAGGTTGGTGGTCCGTTTGGCGGCCGTCTCGATGGCGTATTCGAGACCGACGGATGCGCGCCAGCGATCGAGGACGCGTAGATTGGCGCGGGTATCTTCGGCGCTCAGGCCGGGGAAAGAGAACTCGGTGCGGCCGGCACGGATCGCCTCGCCCACCGCATCGACCTCGAACGAATAGAGATGGCGCTTCTCCTCGACCTCGATTGTCCGCAGTCCGTCGCCTCTGATGATCTCGATGCGCCCTACCCCACCCCCGGTGCCGGAGGCGAACCAGAAGTCCTTCACCTCGATACGGCCTTTCGAACCGATGATGCGCAGCACGTTGTCCTGCTCAGCCATGATCGAGCAGGACACTTCCGCGACAATGTCGTTCGGGAACTTGAGGACCGCCGAGGCCCATTCGTCGACCCCTGACGTCCCCAGACGCGCCGCGCCGGATACCGTCAGCGGTTCGAGGAAGCTCTTTTCCTCGGCAGCACCGGCGAGCATGCAGACCATCGAGACCGGGTAGCCGCCGACATCGAGAATGCCGCCGCCTGCGAGATCATTGGCAAAGAGGCGATGCTCCGGGCGATAGCCGCCCATGTCGAAGCCGAAGCTCGAGCGGATGATCCGGACGTCGCCGATCGCGCCCTCTCGCACCAGTTCGACGAGCCGCGCCGTCTGCGGATGGAAGCGGTACATATAGGCTTCGCCGGCGAAGACGCCGGCCTTTTTCGCCTCGTGGAAGATCGATTGCGCCTCGAAGGCCGAAAGCGCCATCGGCTTTTCGACCAGCACATGCTTGCCGGCGCGCACCGCCTTGATCGCCCATTCGGCATGGCCGGGATGCGGCGTGGCGATATAGATCGCGGCGATCTCCGGATCCTTAAGCAGCGCTTCATAACCCTCGACAATCTGCGCCCCGGGAAAGCCGTCGGCGAGGCCGGGCCTGTCCGGATTGCGGGTGGCGATAGCCGCAAGGTGGCCCGTAGTGGATCGGGCAATCCCTGCGGCGAATGTCCGCGCGATGGTGCCGGGGCCGATGATACCCCAACGGGTCAGCTGTTCTGAGCGCATGGAACTTCCTTTCGGTCAGCCTTGGGAGGGTGGGTTGATCAGTCGCCGTCGCTTGCCTGCAGCATCGAACGGAACGCCGGTGTCCGGCCAAGGATCAGCGGTTCGCCGCAGGCGGTGGCGCAGACATGGCTGCCATTGCGATGCCTCGCGGCACCCATGCGGACGGAAAGCGATGGAACCGCTGCAGAGATCGAAAGTCTTGAAATACTTGAAACACCTTGAAAACCTCCCTTTTCAAGTGCAGTCCTCAGCGAACAAGGGCACATTAACGCCGCGCGGAAATCTGTCTCGTACGTAGGGAATGTGGATTTGGCGGATAGTAAGATTGTCGAACGAGCGGTCTATCAGCCGGGTGTCTGCGGCATCGAGGGCATGCCGACGCGGCTGCATTTCTTCCACGCCCATCCCCCGATCATGCTGCGCGCCCATTGGCATGCGCAGGTCGAGGTCAACTACGTGATGCGAGGTTCGGTGCATTATCGCATGGCCGGCCATGACCTGAGGCTCGGCCCCGGACAGATGTGCCTCTTCTGGGGCGGACAGCCGCATCGGATGGACGAATCCTCCGACGATTCCATCTATGCCGGCGCGCATCTGCCGCTCGTGCATTTCTTCCGCATGCGGCTGCCACCGGAAATCTCGGCAATGCTCATGGGCGGCGCTACGATGCTGACGTCCGAGACCGATTGCGCCGACGACCGCAACTTTCCGCGGTGGCGCAACTGGGCAAATTCCGGAGACGACGTGAAGGCCCAGCATGCGGTCGAAGAACTGCTGCTGCGCGTCGAGCGCATGTTCATGGAGCCTTACACGATCGTTTCCTCCGGCAGGGAATGCCAGACCGAGAGCGCCTCGGCGCCGCCCTCGCCCGGCGTCGTGCGCATGTGCGATTTCATCGCCGCCAATTTTCTTGAGGAGATCGATGCGGTCGACATCGCCGCCGCAGCCAGATTGCACCCGAAATACGCCATGAACCTGTTTCGCAAGTCGACCGGCATGACGCTGATCAAATATCTGACGCTGCTGCGTCTTTCGCGGGCGCAAGCCATGCTGATGAACGGCGCCGACAACATTCTGCAGGTGGCGATGGACAGCGGCTTCGGCTCGGTAAGCGCCTTCAACAGGGCCTTCCGCCAGACCGCCGGCATGCCGCCCTCGGATTTCCGCCGCGAGGTTCGCGCTGTTGCGAGGTGATGGGCAGGACAAGAGGCGAAATGGTGGGCCCGGAGGGCCCGCCACCAATCAATAAAATCAAGGACATATTTCAAACTGAGACACATCAATTTGGTAAACAAAAACAATGGGGCCTAAATGGAGGTGTCTCACCCTATCGAGCCCAGAGAACAATCAAGACGGTCAGCGAGAACTGCTGCATTGAGGCTGCGCTAGCGCAGGTGGCCGAATGGTACGCGAGTCATCGAGATAGCTGCCCTCGCCCGATCGTTTTGGCGCTGAGGCTTAGGTTCGACCTCCCCCCGCTCCACGTCTGCCTTGCCATGCGGATGGCAAATGGAGGTTCGCTATGAGCGCCTCCATTCCCATCAGCGATGGACTTCTGAAGACAAAGCTTGTGCGAGAAGCAGTATCGGATCCACGCGAGTATCAGCGTCAGCTCGACGGCAAGGGAGCCACACCAGCGGCTAAGCGGACGAGCTTCGAGCCCCGCAAATGGCAGTCATCACCAGATCGCGAAGCATCGTGGAGGCGAAAGCGAACATTTGGCGGTTGCGGCGCAATGCCAGCTGCATTCCGGCAGATGTATACGGAAGGCGAGCGCGCCGCCTTGACGGTTGTCGCGAACGATGTGAAGGCCCGGGGAGAATGTGACCGGCCCTTGGATGGGATCGCAGCAATCGCGGGCGTGTGCCGGACCACTGTTCAGAACGCCTTGCGTGCCGCTAAGAGGAACAACCATCTGCGTGCCGTTCCAGACTGAAGCCATAGAACAGCTCCTCCTGCATCACACTTTGCTCGCCCATCATCGACTCAATCTCCTTCCGATAAGAAGACTGAATCAGTGCTTCAGGACTGTTTCAAGCCAGACTTTTTCAACAGTATCGACCCTAGGACGAAGCCGCTCGCGCGGCACTGGCGCCCGTGGTGAGGGTGCAGGAATGATCTGAACGGCGTGCATTTGCAGGTGTGCGGTCCTGGCTGACGATTGAGGTGTTCTCAATCTTCAGACAGGAGGTTGCCATGACGGAGGAGAGGACGACCCCGCTGCGCGAGCGGATGATCGAAGACATGCGCATCCGTGGGATGGGCGACAAAGCTCAGCAGGCGCATATCCGAGCCATCAAGGATTTCGCCGGGTTTCTGAAGCGATCACCGGACACCGCCACAGCCGATGACCTGCGCGCCTACCAACTGCACATGACCAATGCGGGCATCACCCCGCCGACCTTCAACGCCCGCATCGTGGCGCTGCGGTTCTTTTTCGCCACCACCTGCGGCCGCGAGGAGATGAAGCGGCATATGCAGTTCCGTCGGCAGCCGCAGACGTTGCCCGTGGTCTTGAGCATCGAGGAGGTCTCCGACCTGCTGATGGCGGCTCCAGGGCCGGGCCTGAAGTATCGGGCGGCACTCAGCATCTCCTATGGCGCCGGACTGCGCGCCTCCGAGGTCTGCAACCTGAAGATCAGCGACATCGACAGCGACCGGATGCTGATCCATGTCGAACAGGGCAAGGGGCAGAAGGACCGCAAGGTGATGCTGTCGCCCGGGCTGCTCAAGCTGTTGCGCGACTATTGGCGCGAGGCGCGACCACAGGGGTGGCTGTTCCCGGGCAAACCGAAGATCAACCCGATCTCGCCGCGGCAGCTCAATCGCGCCTTTACCGCCGCCAAAACCATGGCCGGTATCGGCAAGCCCGCGACGCTGCACAGCCTGCGGCACAGCTTTGCCACCCACCTCTTGGAAGCGAACACCGATGTCAGGGTCATCCAGGTCCTTCTCGGCCATGCCAGGTTGGTGACCACCGCCCGCTATACCCATGTCGCCACCAAGACGATCCGCGACACCGTCAGCCCGTTCGAGACCCTGCAGACGCTGCAGGACCAAACGCTCCGACGCGGACTGGAGTAGCGCCGGTGCGGTGATCCGGCCGAGACTGGAGATCGGCGACATCTTCCGTGCCTATGGCCCGGCGTGGCGGCGGGCCAATGCCGGGCATGTCAGCCTCACCCAGCTCAAGGTCATGGCGGCCATCGAAGCCTGCCGAACCGAGGCGCTCGGCGGGCATGTGGCGGCCTGTGCCAAATGCGGCCACAGCCACATCGCCTATAATTCCTGCAAAAACCGACACTGCCCCAAGTGCCAGGGGCCTGCCGCGCGGGACTGGATGGCCGCCCGCGCCGAAGACCTGCTGCCGGTCGAGTATTTCCACGTGGTTTTCACCCTGCCGGCCGAGATCGCCCAAATCGCCTACTGGAACAAGAAGGCTGTCTATGACCTGCTGTTTCGGGCATCGGCGGAGACACTGACCACCATCGCCGCCGATCCCAAGCGGCTCGGCGCGCGCATCGGCATGACCAGCGTGCTGCACACCTGGGGATCGGCGCTGACCCATCACCCGCATGTGCACATCATCGTACCCGGTGGCGGACTGTCGCCGGATGGCACGCGCTGGATCTCATGTCGCCCCGGGTTCTTCCTGCCGGTAAAGGCTCTGTCGCGTCTGTTCCGGCGGCTGTTTGTCGAAGGACTGAGGGCACTGCATCAATCCGGCAGCCTCGCCTTCTTCGGGGCTCTCGCCGGACTTGCACAGGCGAAGGCCTTCGCTGCCTGGCTTGCCCCGTTCCGCAAATCCGAATGGGTCGTCTACGCCAAGCCCCCGTTCGGCGGTCCCGAGGCGGTCCTGGCTTATCTCAGCCGCTACACCCACCGCGTGGCGATCTCCAACAGCCGCCTGATCAGCGCCGACGCCGAGACGGTCTCATTCCGCTGGAAGGATTACCGGATCAAGACCGGTGACCGGCAGAAGGTGATGCGGCTGGCCACCGACGAGTTCATCCGCCGTTTCCTGATCCACGTGCTGCCCGACGGATTCCACCGCATCCGCCATTACGGTCTGCTCGCCAGTGCAGGCCACAAGGCCAATATCGCAAGGATCAGGAAACTGCTCGGGGCGCAAACGCCATCGCAGCACGACGCACCAAACGCCGAGGTCACGCCGCTCACCCTGAGAGAGCCATGCCCGGTTTGCGGCGGCCCGATGCGCATCGTCGAGATCTTCCGCCGCGGCCAACAACCCAGATGCCGCGCGCCACCCCGAAAGGACGCCGCATGACGAAATCCATCTCACATCAGCCGAGGCTGGTCCGCATCGACGAGGCGTTCCGGGGTGGCGCCGGTCAGCCTAAGGCAACCCAGCACACTGAAAAATCGCCGGCGCGAACCTACCAAAGACCTGTGACCCCGATCCCGATCGGCTCATGCAAACCTTCGGGGCTACACCTTCGCACCCGACGCTGCCGCCGATAGCCCCCTTGAAAAACCGCAGCCGCACGCTTTCCCCATAGGCGCTCTACCCAGCCCCCGCGGCCTCCTCCTTGGGAGGTTTGTCAACGCGGGCCGACACAGGCCCAGCCACCACCGTCGCGCCGCGGCCCGCATCGAAAAACCTTCGCCTAAGCGGAACTACGCTTGCCTTGGGGGAATGCCCGTAAATCGCCCGCGAAGCAGACATTTGCATGCCACTCCGCCCCTACCAAATGCCTTAATGTGAACTTCACAGCCCGAAGGAGGCGAGGATCGGGCACGGCCCGGTTTTGTCCTCGGCGCATTCGGACACCAGCTTTCGGAGTGCTTCGCGAGCACGATTAAGCTCTCCGATTCTGGCTTCTAGCTGGTCAAGCCTTTTCCTTGCCAGATCACGCGCAGCCGAGCGGTTCTCTCCGGCATCCAGCGCCAGAAGCTCCCTGATTTCCTCCAGCGTGAAACCCGCCGTCTGTGCCCGCTTGATGAACCGCAGTCGGCGTAGGGCCTCGGGGCCATAGCGGCGAACGCCGTCCAGCCGCTTGGGCGTCGCGAGCAGCGCCTTGCGCTGGTAGAAACGTACCGTCTCAACACCCACCCCGCCGGCCGCCGCGAGTTTCCCTATCGTCAGTTCCTGAGGCCCTTGACTCCGTACCATGGTACGGAACTTATGCTCCTGCCAACGGTTTCACAAGAGCGAGGAGACGTGAAAATGTTGGACAAGCCAAATCCGCAAAATTTCTCCAAGAAAGCCATCCTGTACCGGATGGTGATGCCAGGCCACACCTGCCCCTATGGACTGAAGTCGAAGGACCTGCTGCAGCGATCAGGCTACGAGGTGGACGACCATCACCTCAAGACCCGCGAGGAGACAGACGCTTTCAAGGCGCAGCACGGCGTGCCGACGACGCCTCAGGTCTTCATCGATGGCAAGCGGGTCGGCGGATACGACGACTTGCGCCGATTTCTCGGCAAGCCCGTCGCCGACCCAAAGGCGACGACCTACCGTCCGGTGATCGTGCTGTTCACACTGACCGCGCTCATGGCAATGGCGGCCAGCCATGCCGTCTACGGCACTCCATTCACCCTGCGGGCGGCGGAATGGTTCATCGCCTTCTCGATGGTGGCGCTGGCGATGATGAAACTCCAGAACGTCGAAACCTTCGCGACGATGTTCCTGAACTACGACCTGCTGGCGAAGCGCTGGGTGCCGTACGGCTACATCTATCCGTACGCCGAGGGATTGGCTGGCGTGCTCATGGTGGCGGGCGTTCTGACCTGGTTGTCGGTTCCGGTCGCAATGTTCATCGGTACGGTAGGGGCCGTGTCGGTCTTCAAGGCGGTCTACGTCGACAAGCGCGAGCTGAAGTGCGCCTGCGTTGGCGGATCGAGCAACGTCCCCCTTGGTTTCATCTCTCTGACCGAGAACCTGATGATGATCGCCATGGCAATCTGGATGACCGCTGGAGGCATTGGGCTCACGGCAACCCACCCGATGTAGCTGCAATGGGCATGCTCCTGCCTCCCAGGAGGACGCGGCTCATCCGGAACGGAAGACTGCGGACTGGCGGCTTGATTGCTTTTTTGGCCGATGTATTTTGATTCATCCGCGGGACAACGCTCCGAAGGTGAGAGGCAAAGCGACGCCCATCAACTCGGGACCTCTAATCGTTTTCCGCTCCAATTATGGATTCGGGCGGGCGCGCTGAGGTAATCGGATCGGCATGGCGAAGGACGATCCTCCACACGCCTTCCTCCCGCCGGAAGATGGTGGTGACCCGAAGGTCAAGCGGTACCAGCTTGTCCCCGCCACCGACCTTGGATTGGAATCGCTCGATCTCGATGATGTATCCCAACTCCGGGGTCGCGTACTCGGAGATGCGCTCAAAACCGGTGGCCTCACCGTCCCGGTAATGGGTGGCAGCCCTTTCCATCGTCGCGGCGGCCAATTCCCAGCCCTTCGCAGGCGGGCCGAACGGGTTGGCGATGATGACGTCATCCCGTCGCGAGTAGAGTTCTTTTAAAGGCTCAGGGTTGCCCTTCACGAAGGCATCCAGAGCCCCGTGATCCTGCTCGATCAATTTCTCTAGCTCAGGTTCTAACATCTTGGTGTCCTCGGACGCTTGCGTCAGATCGACTTGAGATATTCGATCAGGTCACCTTTTTCCTGATCGGTCAGCTTGAGATCGAGGTGACCGTCGTAATGGTCTACGACGTCTCGGAGGGTGGCGAACCGCCCGTCGTGGTAAAACCCACCCTTGTGCACCTTTTCCATGTCCCACAGGGCACGGAGAGGCGCCGTTCGGTACCGTTCATCCGGAGACCGCATCGCCTGGAAGTCATCGATTCCGATCTCCTCCGCCTTGTGCAGGTTCCAGCCAGGCTCGGTGAAGATCGGCGGCACGTGGCAGGTGGCGCATTTGGCCTTGTCGTTGAAGAGGGCCTTTCCCTTTTCCGCTGCGGCCCTATCGAAGGCGCCATCCGGCGGTTTTAGGGTTGGCAGCGCAAGCTGGTAGAAGTGGAGGGCAGGCAGCTCGGCCGTGATGCGATCCTCCTTGTCTTGCTTGTGGCCCTGCTTCGTCCTGGCAGCAACCGGATACTTCGCGGCATCATCCAGGCGCGGATCGTAGAAGACGCCCTTTCCGTGCATTTCGAGATTGCCGACGTAAGCGTTCCAGTAACTGACCGTGCCCCACGCCCCGGTCCAGGTGTGATTGTTGACGCCGGCCAGTCCGAAGGCTGGAGGATTGAGCGTGGCGGCGGTCTTTCCGTCCGGCCGGAAGGCCTTGCCATCGAGATTGAGTTCGGCATCGAATTTTCCGGGTCCCCAGGCGGCCAGCGCCTTTTTCACGTCGTCTTCGCTGACCTGCAGCATGTCCGTAAAGGCACTCAGATCGGGCGCCAATAAGACGATCGCGCCGATGTTGAGGTCACGGTTGGGCCAGCCGTCGAGACGGTGCCCGATTCCGGGCGCATAGGCGTCGTCGACTGTCGAATGGCACAATGCGCACTGGATGCCCACGGCCCTCAAGGTCTTGCCATCCTCGCCAAAAAAGCCGGTCACACCGACGACGGCATTGGACTTGAGCAGGACGAGGGTGCTGGCCGGGTCCTTGAGATCGACCTCGCCCCTGTTGAGTGCCTCGGCCACGTCCTTCGGGATCGCGTTCACATCGACTTTCAATCCAAGCTCAAGAGCTTTTTCCGGACTGAGGCCTGCTCCCACGCCCCCGGCCTTTTCGCCCGCTATCGCTTCGTGCAGCTTAAGCTTGCCACCCCAAAAATCCTCGCTGCCGAATGTGTCGAAGCGGAACGTCTCGCGTCCTTCCTCGAGATACCGTTTCGCCTGCTCGGCAACTGCAGCTTCAAACTCCTTGCCACCTGTTGACTTCTTCATTTGCGCAACGGCCGGAATGAGGGCCGTCGATAGAAGAAGCGAAAGAAATAAAGCATAAACCCGCCCACGCCTTTGCATGACATGTTCCTCCCAGGACACGAAGCTCAATCGGCGGTCATGTGGAGTTTCGCGGGGTCCCCGTTGCGCGAAGCGCAGAACCGACCGAATATTAGCAAACGATCATGCTACACCTAATCCGCGTGTCTGCAATGCGACAGTGTAAGCATGTACGGCGCGCCCTCTGCCCGAACGTTACCGGACAGCGCATCCAAGCCGCCTTTACCTCGCGGAAGTCGTCTTGACAGAATTAGGACATTCGTCCTAATTCTCATGGGTCAAACAGGGTGCCGAAGGTAAATGCCAGCACAGTCAACCCGTGACCTGATTGTCGAACAGGCGGATGCCCTCTTCTACGAGAGCGGATTCGAGGCCACGTCCTTTGCTGACGTCGCCGCAGCCGTGGGCATCTCGCGCGGGAATTTCTATCACCACTTCAAGACCAAGGACGACATACTGGATGCCGTAATTGCCCGCAGAACGGAGCGGACACGGGCGATGCTCGACGGCTGGCAGGCCGAGGGCGACGGTCCGCGCGAGCGCATCCTGTCCTTCATTCATATGCTGATCGCCAACCGAACCCAGATCATGGATTTCGGCTGCCCGGTCGGAACGCTTTGCTCTGAACTCGCCAAACTGGATCATGCCGCGCAGGGCCGCGCGACCGAAATCCTCGGTCTGTTCCGCGACTGGCTCACCGAACAGATGCGTGCTCTTGGTGCCGTTGACCGGCCCGAGACGCTGGCGCTGCATCTTCTTTCCTGGTCGCAGGGAGTGGCGGTGATGGCGACCGCCTTCAAGGACGAGGCATTCATCCGCAACGAAGTGGCAGGGATCGAACATTGGCTAGCGTCCCTGCCGGACCTTTCGCAATCGACATAAACAAGGAGCACTTATGTTCGTCACTTTTCTGAGATTTGCAGAGAACGGCGCCGCCGCGCCGGACTTCATGGCGGCGCATAACAACTGGATAGCGCAAGGGTTCGCCGATGGCGTGTTCCTCTGCGTCGGCTCGCTCCAGCCCGCCGCAGGCGGCGCAATCCTCGCTCATGGGGAGAGTCGTGATGCGCACGATGCGCGCATCGCTGCCGACCCCTTCGTCGCACAGGGGATCGTGACCGCCGAGACATACGAAATCGATCCGAAGCGCACCGCTTCCGCCCTGGATTTCGTGAAGACGGCAGCATGAGCGCGATCATGCGGGCCGCATTCGAAGAGGCCCGATCGACTTTGCATCACTCCGGTCCGAAGGCGTATGAGCGGCGGCTGCCACCTCAACCGCCCGATCCGATCGATGATAGAAGACGGCGGTTTCCGCATCGATCGGCTCGAGACCGGCTACATGCGGGATCCGAGGCCGATGACGTTCATGTACGAAGGCGGCGCGCGGCCGTGACGACGATCCGAATGGCGCATGCATTACTGCGTAGTTTCCCGCTCGCGACGGCTGATCTCCGCCTGATACTCGCGCTCCCGTTCCGGCCAGGTGGATTTGATGAAGGCGATCACGGCGCGGATTTCACTGTCGCTCATGACATTCCCGAATCCCGGCATGTCGCTTTGGTAACCGCCGCCGACGACCGCTGCCGGCCCCTGCTTGGTGATGCGGAAAAGCATGCCGTCCGCATGATGCCAGGTGTGGCCGGACGCATCGTGCGGCGGCGCGGGCATGCGTCCGGAGGCCAGCGGGCTTTTCCAGTCGCGCTGCCCTTCGAGGTCCGCTCCGTGGCAGGCGGCGCAATGCCTGGCATAGAGCGCCTTGCCGAGCGCGACGGTCTCGGTCGAGGCGTCGCCGTTCGCAATCGGAAGCGCCAGCCATGGCCATGCTCCTATGAGTCCCAGGCCAGCCACGGCAATCCCCAGCACTGCCAAGAGAACCGTGCTCGAAGACATCCCCGCCCTAGCTCCCCCGTGCCGACGTGATCAGCCGCTTCAGCGTCGCTTCATCGACGATACCGTCGCCGATGACGAAGCTCGGCGTGCCCGAGATGCGCAAGGCTCCGGCGAGAGCAATATTGCGCTTGATGGCCGCGTCGATCGCCGGGTCCGCCATGTCCTTTTTCAGGCGCTCGACGTCGATGCCTATCCGGGCCGCGACCTCGAGACTGGAGGTCTCAGTGATCCGGCCCTCGTAGGTCATCATTGCCTGGTGGAAGGCAAGATACTTGCCTTGCTTGCGGCTCGCCAGCGCGGCGCGGGCGGCAAAGGCGGAGCCCTGACCGAGGATCGGATATTCCTTGTAGACGAGGCGCAGGCCCCGGTCGGCCTGCTCGAGCTTGCCGAGCAGCGGCGTGGCCTGGCGGCAGTAAGGACAGTTGTAGTCGAAGAACTCGACGAGGATGGCGTCGCCCTCGGGATTGGCCCCGACCGGCGCGTCCGGATCGTTGAAGATTTCGTCGCGCCGCTCGGCGATCACAGCAGTCGCTTGGCTGTCCGCCGCGGCCTGCTGGCGGGCCTCCAGGCCCCTAACGGATTCAAGGATGACCTCGGGCTTCTTGAGGAGATAGGCGTGCAGTTGGCGGTCGAGATCGTCGCTGGCGCGAAACGGCGGAAGAACTCCCGCCGCATACAGCAACGCGACGGCAGACAGCACGGCAGACAACGCGGCCAGCGCGAAAGAACAGAATACCAGCGGTCTCAGGCTCCAGCCCCGTCTTCCGGTCGCGGTGCCCGGTTCGAGCGAGTCCGATGACGAATCCTGCGGGTCGGCTACCATGGGAGCGATCCTTTGAGCTTGTCCCAGAAGCCCCGCTGCCGGTGCGGATGCGGCTTTTGGGTTCGGTTGGTGAGGGCGTTGACGAAGACGACAAGATTGACGGGTTCGAACTTTAACCCGTGGAAGCGGGCGCGCAGGCGGCCGTCCTGATCGATGACGTGGGTGACGATCCCGTGCATCTGCATGCCGTTCTCGCCGCGGGTGAACTTGAGCCCGTAGGCCTCGGCGATCCTGCGCGTCGCGTCCTCGGGCTTGCCCGGCGCGGACGTCAGGAAGTCCCAGTTCGCCGGATCGAGGCCGTGCGCCTCGCCGTAGTCGCGCAGGACAGAACCCCTGTCATGCTTCGGGTCCGTGGTGATGGTGACGAACTCGACCATCGCCTTCATCGGCGACTGGTTCACCATCTTCTGAAGCTCGGCGATCCGCTCGGCGTGCAGCGGGCAGACGTCGGGACAGTTGGTGTAGACGAAATTCAGGACGACGACCTTGCCGCCGAGGTCCCCGAGGCTGACGGCGCGGCCATCGGCGTTTTGCAAGGTGAAGCCCGGCGCGGCGCTGTCGGCAGCCTGGAAATATTGTTCCTTGTCTCGCAGGTCCTGATCGACGTCCTCGAGTGAGTGCGCCGCTGCAGGGCCAGCCAACGCGAACATCACGGCGATCGCCAGCGCAGCCATTCCGAGGACAGGCAGCCGTCTTGGCGAGCCGAAGATCGCGGCCTTCTCGATAAGACTTGGAACGCTCATTGCATATCTTCCCTGTTCTCGGGGACGGCCATCTTCTCTCCTTTCGGTTCAACGACCGACCGGAGGAACGCGACCATCTCCGGAGCGTCCCATTCGGCGGGACCCATCAGCCGACCAAGTTCCCTCCCCTCGGTGTCGATCAGTATCGTGGTCGGCAAGCCCAACGCCGCCAGGGCGGACAGCGCCTGGCCGCTGGCATCGACGTGCAGGGCGAGGTTCCGCACGCCGATCTCCGAATAGAACGTCCTCACGACCTCCGCTCCCTGGCGGTCGATCGAGAGGGCGACGACCTCGAAGTTCGGTCCGCCTAGTGCCGCCTGCAGCCGATCGAGCGTCGGCATCTCCTTGCGGCATGGCCCGCACCAGGTCGCCCACACGTTGAGCAGCACGACCTTGCCGCGGAAATCGGCGAGCGCGCCCGGCCGCCCGTCGCCGTCAGTGAAGCGGACATCCGGCACGGGTTTCGGACCATCGCTGAGCACGAAACCCTTCGGAACCCCCTCGAGCGCCAGCCCGACTGGGGCGGCGTGGAACATGAATGTGCCCGCCACTCCAACGACGCCCAAGGCAGCCAGCAGAAACAGCAGCCGACGGCGTGGGGTGTATCGGCTGGCTCCGAAGATGCGAGCCGCCATCGTCATTCCCTCGCATAGACTTCCGGTGCCTTGCCGTCCTTCGGGACAGTGTAGATCACGAACTTCTCGGTCTTCGTCCCGGCCATGCCGGGCGAACCCATCGGCATGCCCGGCAGGGTGATGCCGGCGATCGGCGGTCTCTCCTTGAGGAGCTTGCGGACGACGTTCACCGGAACATGCCCGTCGACTGCGTAGCCGTCGATGAACATCGTGTGGCAGCCCTCCATTCCTTCCGGCACGCCTGCCTTGTGGCTGATCTCGAGAAGGTCGTTGGTCGGCTTCACGTCGACCTTGAAGCCGTTGTCGCGGAGATAGGCGGCATAGCCCTCGCAGCAGCCGCATTGCGGGTTCTTGTAGAGTGTCGCCTGAAGGGGATCGGCGAGCGCCGGCGTGGCGCAGGCGACGAGAGCGGCGAGGCTCATGAGGCGGATCGTGCGGTTCATTTCGGTTCTCCTTGAGTAAGGTCTGTTTGGTTCAGGCGACGCGCAGCACGGTCATCATGCCGGACATCTGGTGGTCCATGACATGGCAGTGCAGCATCCAGTCGCCGGGATTGTCGGCGACGAAGGCGACCTCGACGACGTCCTTCGGTGCCATCAGCACGGTGTCCTGCCACTGGCGATGCGGGACGGTCGCGCCGTTGCGGGTCAGCACCCTCAGGCTATGCCCGTGGAAATGCATCGGGTGCCACCAGGCGGTGTCGTTGCGCAGTTCCAGCACGACGCTGCGGCCGCGCTGGAACACGAGCGCGGGTTCCATCCCGGCATGGCCGTCCCCCGTCATTGACTGGCCGTTGATCGACCAGACCGCGCCCTTCCCCATTCCCATATGGCCCATGCCCATCATGCCGCCGCCCATCATCCCGCCCATACCGGACATGCCGCCCATGCTCATCATCCCGCCCTGGAGGGTCAGCGTGTGGCGTTCGGCCGAAGCAAGGTCCGGCTCCGGCAGGGGGTTGCGGGGAAGGTCCAGCGGCGCGCCGGGAGAGTGCGCGCGCAGCGGCGGTCGCGCGTCATAGGCAAGCTGCGTCAGTCGGTAGGACAGGCCGTCGTAGAAATCGTCGATGACGTCGTAACGCCTTCCCGGCTCGCCCTGCATGTCGAGCATGAGGTCGATGCGCATGGCCGGGCCGAGCAGGATGCGTCCGCCCTCGGGCTCGTGCGGATCGGACGGCTGGCCGTCGAGCGCGACGATCACGGGGCGATGTCCCTCGAAGCGCAACGCCATGATCCGTGCGAGCGAAGCATTGGCGAGGCGCAGGCGGACGCGCTCGCCCGCCTGGAAGGGTTCGGCCTCCGAAACGCTGCCGTTGAGCGTCACGGTGTTGCCGACGCGGCCGGACATCGCCGCCTCCATGCCGTTGCCGAAACCCGAGGCGATCCGAGCTCCGTCGCTCAACCGCCAGTCGGAAATGACCCAGAGAAGGTCGCGGCCGACGGCGACGGATTCGCGCTCCTCGACGATCACCGCTCCAGCGAGACCGCGTCCAAGTTGCTCCAGGCTGTTGGCATGCGGGTGGTACCAGAAGGTTCCGGCGTCCGGCGGCGTGAACTCGTAGACGAAGCTCTCGCCGGGCTTGATCGGCGGCTGTGTCAGTCCTGGCACCCCGTCCATGGCATTGGGAAGCCGTATTCCGTGCCAGTGCACGGTCGTCTCCTGGTCGAGGCGGTTTTCGACGACGAGGCGAGCTGGCTCGCCCTGGCGGAGTCTCACAAGCGAGCCGGGCACCGTCCCGTTGTATGTCCAGACGTCCGTTTCCGGATGCTCGGGACCGGCCAGCCGTGCGCGGGCGGGTCCGGCTACGACCCGGTAGTCCTTGGGCGGCGTTGCCCGCGCACCGGCGGGTGGCAGCGAGGCCGCCAGGAGAAGGCCCCCGCCGCTCCGGAGCAGATTCCGGCGCGACACAGGGCGGTTGAATTCCATAGTCACATTCGATCCTTCCATTCATCGTGATCACGCACAGCGCCTTGCTCGGCAATCAATGCACGCGTTCATTCGCCCGGCTCCGCCGCTTGGGCGGCAGCCGGGGATCAGCCGATGTCGGAGGTTCGTGGCGGGTCGGGATCGGGAGGCAGGGTCCTGCCATTCAGAAAAAGAACAGGGGCGGCCACGAAGGCCAGGGTCGCCCCGGCTGGCAAGGCGGCCGCAAGGGGCACAGGCGCGATGACGGGGGCGGCACAGACATTTCCACAGGCCATGGCCATCATGCCGCCGTCGCCGGGCTGGTCAGGACAACCCTGGCAATCGCCGTGGTCCGGCATTGCCATGTCGGACATCGTCGCCATCCTGGCGGCCATGCCGCTCGCCTGGGCGACCGAGAGGCCCATCCCCGCGGCGACGAAGGCCGCGAGGAGGAAAAGAACAAGCTGTCGGACCGACCCGTGCTTCATGACGAAAGAATCGCGCCGAACTTCTGCAAATACAAGCGGGGATGCGCCCCTCCGGCGGCGCACGCCGTCAACAGTGCGTTATCCGACGTGCGGCGAAGCATCAGCGGAAGAACAGATGCTTGATGAGAGCCGAAATCACGAGCGCGATCACGAGCAGTGCGAGGATGCCGACGCCGCCCATGCCCCACATCATGCCGCCGCCCATCATGTCGTTCATCGTGGTGTCCTCCATTCATTCAGCCGCCTCGCTCAGAAGCGCCGGCTCGGGTTCGTTGGCGGCCGGTTGGCTGTCGGAATTCTCCGCCAGCCGCCAGCCCTTGACCAGCCCGTAGATCGCCGGGATCACCGCGAGCGTCAGGATCGTCGACGAGATCATGCCACCGATCATCGGCACGGCGATCCGCTGCATGATTTCCGATCCGGTTCCGGTGCTCCAGAGGATCGGCACGAGGCCCGCCATGATCGCGACGACGGTCATCATCTTTGGCCGTACACGCTCGACCGCTCCGACCATGATCGCCTCATGCAGATCGGCTCTCGTGAACGCGCGCGCCTCCGCCAAGCACGCCGCGCGCCTTTCTCCAAGGGCCTGGTCGAGATAGATCAGCATGATCACACCCGTCTCGGCCGCCACCCCGGCAAGGGCGATGAAGCCCACCACCACGGCGACCGAGGCGTTGAAGCCCAGCCACCACATCAGCCAGATGCCGCCGACGAGCGCGAACGGCAGCGACAGCATGACGATCAGCGTTTCGGTCAGCCGCTTGAAGTTCAGGAAGAGCAAGAGGAAGATCAGCGCCAGCGTCAGCGGCACGACGATTGCGAGGCGAGCCTTGGCCCGTTCCAGATACTCGTACTGGCCGCTCCAGGCGACCGAATATCCGGCCGGCATCTGCACGCTCCTGGCAATGGCGTCCTTCGCCTCGGCGACGTAGCCGCCGAGATCGCGGTTGGCGATGTCGACGAAGACGTAGACGGCGAGCTGGCCGTTTTCGGTGCGGATCGTCGTCGCGCCGCGCGTCAGCTTCACCTCCGCCACCGCGCCGAGCGGCACGCTGCCGCCGCCCGGAAGCGCGACCAGGACGTCGCGGGCAATCGATTGCGGATCGCTGCGGAAGGCGCGCGGGTAGCGCACCGCGACGCCGTAGCGCTCGCGGCCCTCGACCGTCGAAGTGACCACCTCGGAACCGAGCGCCGTGCCGATCACCTCCTGCACGTCGTCGACACTGAGGCCATATCGCCCGAGCGCGATGCGGTCGGGAACGATGTCGAGATAATAGCCGCCGATCACCCGCTCGGCGTAGGCGCTCGACGTGCCGGGAACCGCCTTCAGGACGGTCTCGATGTCGCGGGCGATCCGTTCCATCTCCTTGAGGTCGGAGCCAAAGACTTTGACGCCGACGGGCGTGCGGATTCCCGTCGACAGCATGTCGATGCGAGCCCGGATCGGCATGGTCCAGGCGTTGGAAACGCCGGGAAACTGCAGCGCCGCGTCCATCTCCTGCTTCAGGTTGTCGATCGTCACGCCCGGCCGCCATTCGGACTTCGGCCTCAGGGTGATGATCGTCTCGAACATCTCCGTCGGCGCGGGATCGGTGGCGGTCAGCGCCCTGCCCGCCTTGCCGAACACCGTCTCGACCTCCGGAAACGACTTGATGATGCGGTCCTGCGTCTGCATCAGCTCGGCCGCCTTGGTGACCGACAGGCCGGGCAAGGTCGTCGGCATGTACATCAGCGTGCCCTCGTCCAGGGCCGGCATGAACTCGCTGCCGATCTGGCGGGCCGGCCACACCGTCACGGCCAAGGCGGCGACTGCCAGGAGGATGGTGATTGTCTTTGCCCGCAGCACCCCGGATATGACCGGGCGGTAGACCCAGATCAGGAAGCGGTTGAGCGGATTTTTGTGCTCCGGCACGATCCTGCCCCGGACGAACACGACCATCAGCGCCGGAACGAGCGTGACCGACAACAACGCGGCCGCCGCCATCGCGAAGGTCTTGGTGAAGGCAAGCGGTCCGAACAGCCGACCTTCCTGCGACTCCAGCGTGAAGATCGGCAGGAACGACACGGTGATGATCAGCAGGCTGAAGAACAGCGCCGGACCGACCTCGCTCGCAGCCTTGATCAGGACCTCCGTGCGGGGCTTCTCCGTCGGCGCGCGCTCAAGATGCTTGTGGGCGTTCTCGATCATGACGATCGCCGCGTCGATCATCGCCCCGATGGCGATGGCGATGCCGCCGAGGCTCATGATGTTGGCCCCGATGCCTAAGCTCCGCATCGCGACGAAGGCGATCAGGATGCCGATCGGCAGCATGATGATGGCGACCAGGGCGCTGCGGACATGCAGCAGGAAGGCGATCGTCACCAGGGCGACGACGATCGACTCCTCGACCAGCGTCCCCTTCAGCGTCTCGATCGCGGCCTCGATCAGCTCGGAGCGGTCGTAGACGGGCAGGATTTCCGTGCCCGCGGGCAGGCTGTCCTTGATCGCGGCAAGGCTCTGCTTGGCGCTGTCGATCACCGAGAGGGCGTTTTCGCCGACGCGCTGAAGGACGATGCCGCTTGCGACCTCCCCCTCACCGTTGAGCTCCGTAATGCCGCGACGCTCGTCGGGAACCGTCTCCACACGAGCGACATCGCCGAGGCGGAGCGGCGCGCCGCCCTCGGTCATGAGCGCTATGTCCTCGATGTCTTTGATGCCCTGCAGATAGCCCTTGCCCCGGACCATGAACTCGAACTCGGAGATTTCGACGGTGCGGCCGCCGACATCGCGGTTGCTGGCGCGGACCGCGTCGGCCACCTGCTTCAAAGTGACGTTCTGGGCCCTCAGCCGGGCCGGGTCGACGACGACGGAATACTGCTTGACGAAGCCGCCGACGCTCGCGACCTCGGAGACGCCTTCCGACTTGGATGCCGCGAAACGCACCACCCAGTCCTGCAGCGAGCGCAGTTCCGCAAGCGACAGTTCCTTGGCGACGAGGGCATACTGATAGACCCAGCCGACACCCGTCGCGTCCGGGCCGAGGCTCGGCGACACCCCTTGCGGGAGGCGGCTGGACGCGGCGTTCAGATATTCGAGCACACGGCTGCGCGCCCAGTAGGGATCGGTCCCGTCCTCGAAGATCACGTAGACGAAGGAAACGCCGAAGAACGAGAAGCCGCGCACGACCCTGGATCGAGGCACCGTCAGCATCGAGGTGGTCAGCGGATAGGTGACCTGGTCCTCGACGACTTGCGGTGCCTGGCCGGGATAGTCGGTGAAGACGATGACCTGCACATCGGAGAGATCGGGGATCGCATCCAACGGAAGCGTGCGCAGCGAATATATGCCCGCCGCGATCGAGAGCGCGGCTCCGATGAAGATCAGCACAAGATTGCGCGCGGACCAGGCGATGATGTTGGAGATCATGGCTGCGCCTCGCTAGTGGTCAGCGCGTTCAGCGCCGCATTCAGGTTGCTCTCGGCGTCGAGCAGGAAGTTGGCGGCGACGACGATCCTCTCGCCGGCTTCGATCCCCTTGGCGATCTCGGTCCGGTCCTCGCCGCGGACACCGAGAACGACGTCGCGCGGTTCGAAACGGCCTTCACCCTTGTCGACGAAGACGAGCTGGCGGTCTCCGGTATCGATCACGGCGCTGTTGGGCACCGCGACGACCGGGCTGGGCTCGCCGGAAGCGACCTCGACCTCGGCATACATGTTGGCGAGAAGCAGCCCGTCCTCGTTCGGCAGCTCGATGCGCACCTTGGCGGTCCGCGTCTCAGCCTGAAGTTCGGGATAGATCAGGTCTACGGTGCCCTCGAAGACCTTGCCGGGCAGGTTTCGCACCCGGACGGCTGCGCGAGCACCTTTCCGGATGGCGGCGGCATCGTATTCCGGGACGTCGGCGATCACCCAGACCTTGGACGTGTCGGCGATGCGGAACAGCACATCGCCGGCCTCCGCCATCATGCCCGCGGTGGCGCTGCGTTCGAGCGCGACGCCGTCGCTCGGCGAAAGATAGGCGATGCTCCGGGGCACGGCACGATCCTTGCCGATTGCCTGGATCGCCTCTTCCGGCACGCCGAGATTGCGCAGTTGCAGCGCGCCGCCGACGTCGAGGCCCGGCCTGCCGCCGCCGCGCAGCTCGGTCGCGTATTCCGCTCCCGCCTTGGCGATCTCCCTCGAATAGAAATGGAAGAGGCGGTCCCCTTTCCCGACGCGGTCGCCGGTCGTGACGTCCGCGACGTCTTCGATGAAGGCATCCGCGCGCATCGAGACGATCCGGATACCCCGCTCGTCGAAGGCGATCGTGCCGGGCACGCGCACCTTGCGGGAAACCACGGCCCGCTCGGCCGTCGCGGTCTTAACTCCGGTCCGCTGCAGCTTGCCCAGAGAGACCTTGACGACGCCGCTGTCCGCCTCGTCGCCCTCGTAGACGGGGATGTAATCCATGCCCATCGAATCCTTCTTCGGCACCCTGGAGGTGTCCGGAAGGCCCATGGGGTTGCGGTAATAGAGTATCTTCCGTTCGCCCGTGGCCGCAGCGGGTTCCGGGTTCTCGGCGACTGCCTTCACGGGTTCGAAGGAGACGTCCTCGCTTTGCCGAACCGCGACGAAAGCACGTCCGTCGGCCGCCTGTTTCGGCGTCGCGGAGTATTCCGGCATTCCGTCCGGGTGCCGATAGTAGATGACCTTGCCCGTCGGCGTTGCCGCAGGCGGCATGGTTTCTCCGAGCGCCTGCCCGGAGAGGAGCTGGTTGAGGTGGGTGGCGAGGCCGCGTGTGCCAGCCACGTACCCTCCCCCGCCGGCGATGGCGAGGGAGCTGACGAGGAGCAGCAATTTGGAAGTCTTCACGGCGTCGCCTGCAGAACCAGTTCGCCCTGGACGGTATCGGTCTCGCCCTGGACCTTCGCCGCGAGCTTGAAGCGCCAGCCGCCTTCCATGGTGAGGTTCGTCTTGAACCGGTAGACGCCGGGTTCCGTCGAGGAGAGGGGCTCGACCGAGGTGGTCATCGCCTCCATGCCTTCCGGTGCCATGTCCAGACGGGTGGTGAAGATCACCGCGTCGGAAACGGGTTTTTCGGTCCGCTTGTCGACCAGGCGGACGGCGACTGTGGCTCCCGGTCCGTGGGCGACCTCGGACTGGACGAGCTGGAACTCGTAGTCCGTGGCAGCCGCGAAGGAAGTGATTGTGGAGGCCAGCGCGATGGCCAGGGAAGTGAGGATTCCCCTCGGGGAAAAAATGTTCTTGATCATACGAAATCTCACCTGGACGGGCAGCTCGGCCACGTCTTTGAAACAAAAAGGATAGTCGGACACGCGCCGCCGTCGGGCGGAGCGAATTTCTGCGGTCCAACGTGGTGAGATCAGGCTTTGGGAGGTCGGGCGGGCGGCTCTACTATTGCCGACGGAAGATGGCTATCGTGGAGGGAACCATGTGAGAGCTCGAGCGATGCAAGGTCGATGCGCCAACCGTCAGCCTTGTACTCATGCGCCAAGATCGTCGAGGAGCATATCAGTGCAAGAGGGCACGCGCTTCCGCAGCGGTTCTTCTGCGCCGGCTGTTCCTCCGGGCAATCGGACATGTCTTCGACGCCGTCCATGCCCGCCATCGCTTCCATCTTCATGTCGGATGAAAGCGCCATGGCGCTCGCGGCCGTGCCAACGCTCACGGGACCGATCACGACACCGAGCAGCGCCAACAGACAAAGGAAGCGCCGGAGCGCGACGACAGCGAACATGCGCATAGGCTTGCATAGGTTGGGGACCATTGGAAGTCACTCACGGAAAGTTGCGACCGACGGCCGCACTCTCTCCCTTCCCAAAGCTAACCCTTGACGACCTGTCCTATCCGAACCACGCTTTCGGAAGTGAATTCGAAGTGGGGAATGGCGAGATTCTCGGGCGCTGGTCCCTTTCGGACGCGGCCAGCGGTATCATAGTGGGACCCGTGGCAGGGACAGAACCAGCCGCCGAAATCGCCCGCTTGTCCAATGGGCACGCAGCCCAAGTGCGTGCAGACACCGATCATCACGATCCAGTTCTCCCGGCCCTCCCCGGCAGAACGAGCAAGATCGGTCGCCGGTTGATCATCGGCAAGGTTGGCGTTGCGCGCCACGGGGTCCTTCAGGTCGTCGAGTGCCGTCGCCTTCGCCGCCTCGATCTCCTGCCGGGTCCGGTTGCGGATGAAAACCGGGCGGCCGCGCCACTTCACGGTCAATGACATACCTTCGACGAGCGAGGACACATCCACCTCGATGGACGCCAACGCGAGCGTCGACGCGTCGGGGCGCATTACGTCGATGAACGGCCAGGTCGCGGCCCCGGCACCCACCAGGCCCGCCATTCCGGTCACCAGATAGAGAAAGTCCCGTCGGGTGGGTTCCACCGTGCCGTTCTCAGGCGCGGGAGATGCAACCATGTCACTCATCGCTGCTTCGCAGTCGAAAAAAGGTTCGGCCGCCTTCCGTATGCATCATTGCACCGAGCTTACGCGCCCGGCACAAAAAGAGAAATAGCAAACCAATCAGGCAATGCGGCTGACGCCACTAATCGGCGCTCGTGCGGCCGGAATAGTCCTATTTTCAAGATGGCGGCCCGCCAAACATCCTCCCGATGACATCATCGCAATGGGACTCGAAACACCGGCCATGGCTGAGCACAATGCGCTCCGGCCGCCAAGAACGGATTTTCGCGAACGCTGCCTCGGCCCTTCGCCGCTGCAACAGCAGGGGCAGCCGCATGCCAAAGAATATCTGCCCGCGGGGATGGTACATTCCGCTGAGTTTCGTTGCCGTTCGCCAGGGCTCGGGCATCTTGTCCAGCTCGATGTTGATGATCGTGTCCGTCAGGATCAGTGTCTTCGAGGTCTTGTGGTAGAAGATGAACTCCTTGAAATATCCGCCCGGGAACAGCGTCTGGTCGATGTCTTGCCGCCATTCCTCGGGCGGATCGGGATAGAGGTCACGCGCGAACGTGACGTCGATGTGCCGGGCGCGCGCCCTCTGACGCACCCGCGGCGAGGCCCAGGTGATCGCATAGGGGAAGACTTTCGACCACTCCCCGATATGGGCGTAGTGAAATTGGTTGGGCGAAACGAGGTGACCGATGGCGCCCATCCGCTGTAGCTCGCCTGCAAGCGCCTCGTCGAATTTGATCGGCGAGTGCAGGAACAGATCACCATTCGAGAGGCGCACGACCGTCATCCGGGTCGTGAAAGGCAGCGGCAGCCTGACCCCGCCCACGGTCAGGTACTCGAATGGTCCATCGACTATTCCGATGTCCGGCCCCATGGGCTTGTATACGTTGACCGGCTCGTAGAGAGAGGCACCCACAGGTCATCTCCTAGCTTCTTGCTGGAGTATGTCTGATCGCGGGACGTCTGCAACGGTGGTCGGAGCAGCGATCATCAGACGTCGTCGTCGTCCGTGGTCCTCATTCTGAAAAATTCGCTGCGGAACTCTTGACCCTGCCCCCGTTGCAAGCTCCACATTCGGTCAAGTCGGATCAAAGGAAACTTCAAATGTATCATCTCAACGTAGAAGACATGACCTGCGGACACTGCGTCGGCGCGGTCGAGCATGCCGTCAAAGCCGTCGACCCGAACGCCAAGGTGGCCGTCGATCTCGAGGCGAAGACCGCGTCCATCGATTCCGAGGTTGGATCCGATGTGTTCATTGCCGCGATCGAGGAGGCTGGTTATCGGGCGTCCTTCAAGAAGTCCTGCTGCAGCCACGTCGCGTAGCATCGACGATCTGCAAGACACGCGGCGCCAAGGCGGCGCGTGTGATCGGCAAATGATGGAAAGGTAACGAGCAGAACGTAACAAACGAATCCAGCTCGGAAAAGGCCCTTCAGTGATCCGCGGTGGCTCAGCGCCCGTAGCCTCGCAGTTCGTTGTACCGCTTGACCTGTTCTTCCTTCAGAATCCGCATCATCCGCAGATGGGCCGCGAGGTGGACGTAGCGCAGGTTTGCCCGGATCGCTTCGATCTTCCGAAGTCGCGCACGAAGACCGTGCTGGTCGATCGGACCGTCCCGGAAGCCGATCTCCAGCGCCATTTCGGCAGCTATCAGCCTCTTTCCCTCGAGAACGGCGTCCTCTCGCATCGTCTGGAAAATGCGCTGCGTCGAGGCCTCCTGATCTGCGCTCAAGCCAATATGGCGCTTCATTTCGAGGATATGCGAGGGACCCGGAACGCCGTTCAGCTCGGCCGCCTTCGCCAGCCCCCACCCTCCTCCTCTTTCCAGCTCGGCGACATCCTCCGCCGAAAGGCTCTTGATTTCACGCAGCTCCTGCCCGGCATAGGGCGAATGGTGTACGTGCTCTCCATCGGCCGCCGCCGACAATGGCAGTAGCACGGCAAGGAGCGCAAGCAGTTGGTACTTCATGATTGCCATCCGACTGTTTCGACTGCCCGGAGCTTGCCAGCTAGCGGGCATCTCGGGCATGATAGCTATCATGTCCGAGAGCACTATCGATTGCCTGCGGCCGAAGGCGGTGGCCTCCAAGACTTTCGAGAGGGGCAGACACCTCTTCCACCGCAACGACCCGGTACGCGCCATGTTCCTGGTCACCGCCGGGTGCGTGCATCTCGTCCGCTACCAGGCGGACGGGAGCGCCGCAGTGCTACAGCGGTCCGGAGCGGCGTCCGTCCTTGCCGAAGCCTCCGTGTTTTCCGAGCGCTATCATTGCGACGCCGTCGCAACAACAACCACCCGCGCGCTGCTCGTGCCGATTGCCGAGATCCGGCACCTGCTGGACCATGATCCGGCCTTCGCGCGGGAGTGGACGATCCATCTTTCGCGTGAGCTGCAGAGCGCGAGGAAGCGGGCGGAGATCGCCGCCCTGCGCACGGTGAGCGACCGGCTCAACGCGTGGATTACATGGAACGACGGCAGGGTCCCGGCCAAAGGTCACTGGCGGGGATTGGCGGAAGAGATTGGCGTCTCCCCGGAGGCCTTGTATCGCGAAATGTCCAAGCGGCGGCGTTTGTGAACTTCCGCTTCCTAAGCGACACAATACGATCATCGAGCACAGAACGGGGACAAGACTGCGCGGACAGACACCGCTCTGGCATTGCCGTTCTTCGCACCTGTAGGCCAAAGCGCGCAACGTGGCCTACAGGCGGTCTGCCGGTCGGTCTCATTTCCTCCGGAGACTGTGCCTCGATAATCCTTTTGCAGGCGTCGTCTACGCGTAACCGTGCCCCTGGCTTCGGACAATATCGTCATCGCGGCGATGCCTCGACCCGATGTTCTAGTCCGGTGCGACCGCCGCCGCGATATCGGCTTTGTCGCGCAGAACAAAGACGGCGATCAGGAAAGCCTGAGCCAGCACCAGAGCGTAGGCGGCGAGAATGACCGCACACGAAACGACAAAATTGAGCTGCGGCGCAGCGCCGAGCACGACGGGCACGCTCCAGGAAACGGCGGAGACGACACCACAGCCGATCAACGTCACCTTCGCCCTCGGCCTCAGTCCCGCCAGGAGCTGCATTCCGATCCGGCGACGCAGGAACGGCAGGACGAGCCGGTGAATGGCAAGGCCATTGATCGACAGGATGGCGACGATGGTGATCTTGGCCCAGATTTTCGGATTCATCAGCTTTTCCGGTTCGCTCACCTGATAGAGCAGAAGGAAGCCAGCACCGGAGATCCACAGCAACAGGAGACCCAAGGCGACAAAACGGCTGACCCACTCGATGTTGCCGACAAGGTCTGCGGTCATGGTCATACGGCGATACCGCGCCAGAAGCAGATCAAGAAAGACGGCTCCGCCAAACCCGATGATCAGGCCGGCAAAATGAAGGAGTCTCAGGAAGGTGCGCGCATAGGATAGAAGGGTTGTCGGCGGCAGCAGTGGCACGAAAGACGACAACGAATCCAGACCACTCAATTTCAACTCCTCCAAAAAGGCGCGCACGAACGCGCACGCGCCTCGGACCGAGGGCATGCCAATGCGCACCACCGTTAACTTGGGTAATCACAGTGAAACGCCGTCGAAGCGATTCCGACAGCATCGACGTCCTTCTATTTAAAGGTGAATGTCCCAGTCAAGTATGAAAAGTAGCTAATTAAGTGACGCGCATAAGATGATGCATTTGGCCCATCTTACGGCCTCCATAAACCGCGACCACAGTCACACCTAATGCAAGCTGGGACTGGCGATCAGTGACAGACCTTCCTTTGCGAAAGCATCGACCTCGATGCAAAGGTGGCCATGAAAACAAGGCCTTCGGGATGCCAGTGGGGCCCAAGCCTAAATCTTCACCAGCATGGCCGTCGTGTACATGAAGGCGGCGCCGACGGCGATTCCCCTATGACTAGACTCTGGTCAGGCTGCTGGGTCGAGTTTGGCGCTGTGGTTGCGCCACACTATCGACGCGAATCGCGTGTTGATACGAGTTGACAATTGACAACTTCGGGACCGATGGTAGTCCTCAGGCATGGGTATGTTTCGAATCACATTGCAAAAGATGTTGGTTCTGCTCCGCTTGGCGATTGTCATGTCGCTGACGGTTTACTCGTTGCCGACTGCCTCTGCCGCCATGCATGGCGCTTGGTCCCATTCGGAAGTTGCTCAGTCCGACGATCATCATCATGAGATGGCGAGCGGTGGGCATTCGCATGGCGATCAGAAATCCTCTCCGGACGACGCTCAGAAGCTTGTGAAGACCGAGTGCTGCAAGGGCTTCTGCGTCAGCATGGCGATTGTTGCTGAAGCCGACTCGGTCGCTGGACCGCGCGTAGCCTCCATCCGCGAGTTCGTCGACGACGCCCACACGATGGGCGAACTCCCACCGCTGCACCGTCCCCCGAATATCTGAGTAGGTAAAACCGCTCCTCGCGGAACGAATCCGTGCGTTTGTGGGCGTGATTTGCGCTCCAGCGCCGCTGCAATTCCTATTCGGATATAACCATGAGACCTTTGTTTTTCGTGGTCGCATTGCCGCTTTTCGCAAGCGGATGCGCTACCACATTGCCTCCCGATGTCATTGCTTCAGGCGACCTCGCCACCTCCCAGGTCGGAGTCCGCCCTATCAGATATACGAGCCCGGTCTCGGGCTACACCCACCGTGTCCCGGTCGATCCCAAGCCGTGGCGCAATCAGAATGACGTGCAGGCTCCCGAAGGAGACGCGTCATGATCAGAGCCAAGATGAAACTCGCTGCGACGCTCGTCTTGCCGCTGGTACTCGGCGGTTGCGTTTCCACGACCGAGTACGCAGCGAAGGATGCCGGGTTTTCCTTGGTCAAGGGCAAGACCGCTGAGGCTGCGGGCAAGCAGACGGTCTGGGTACAGAACCAGCAGCAGGCCCGCATCGTCTCCGACCGCGTGAAGACGCTGATGGCGAAGAAGACCATCGACGTCGAAACCGCCGTCCAGGTCGCTCTGCTCAACAACAAGGGGCTGCAGGCCGCCTATGCCGATCTTGGAGACTCGGCTGCCGACGCCTGGCAGTCGACAATGCTTGTCAATCCGACGGTCGCCATTGGCCTCAACGGTATCGGAGCGCCGGGGATCGAGGCATTCAGGTCCGTCGAGGGTGTGATTGCAAATAACATCCTGGCGCTCGCCACGCGCGAGCGCGATATCGCCATCGCCGACACCCGGTTCCGGCAGGCGCAGTTGAACGCCGCGCTGCGCACCCTGCAGCTCGCTGCAGACACGCGTCGCGCCTGGATCAATGCCGTCGCCGCCTGGGAGACGGTCGGTCAGCTCAACCAGGCGCAGGCGGCGGCCGACGCCGCCTCGGAACTCGCCCAGAAGCTCGGCGAGACCGGAGCCATGACGAAGGGCTCCCAGGCTCGCGAGCACGTCTTCTACGCCGAGCTGGCAGGACAGTCTGCGAAGGTGCGGTTGGAGGCCCGGCTCGCCAAGGAAGAGCTGACGCGGTTGATGGGGGTCTGGGGCTCGGACATCGACTACCACGTGCCGAACCGCCTGCCGTCCCTGCCGAAGGGTCTGATGAAGCGCGATCTGATCGAGGCGGAAGCGTTGCAACGCCGTGTCGATCTCCAGATGGCGAAACTTGACCTCGAAGCGACAGCCAAATCCTACAAGCTGACGGAAGCAACCCGTTACGTCACTGACCTCGAACTCCTGACCGGCTTCGAGACCGAAAGGGAAAAGGAAGACGGCAACGTCGAGACCGAGACGACAGGCATTGCCGAACTCGAATTCGTCATTCCAATCTTCGACAGCGGCAGGGCCCGCATGCGCAAGGCGGAACTGGCTTACATGCGGTCGGCGAACCTGCTGGCGGAAAAGGCGGTCAACGTCCGCTCGGAGGCCCGCTCCGCCTACCAGGCTTACCGCGCCAACTACGATATCGCCCGGCACTACCGGAACAGCGTCGTGCCGCTGCGGACCAAGATCGAAGAGGAATCCCTCCTCACCTACAACGCGATGATCACCAACACCTTCGAACTGCTCGCCGATAGCCGCGACAAGGTCAACTCGATCCTGCTTGCCGTCAACGCCAAGCGCGATTTCTGGCTGGCCGAGGCCAATCTCGCCCCCGCCATCTATGGCGGCGGCGCAGGAGCGGCTTCCGGCGAAACGGAAGTCGCGGCAGCCGCCGAGAGCGGCGGCGGCGGCCACTGAGAAAGGAACAGACGATGTTCAACAGAAGACAATTGCTCGGCGCGAGCGCCGCACTGGTATCGACCGCCGCTTGGGCGAAGACCTCCAACATGGGGCTTCCCGAGGCAGCCGTTATGGAGACGGCGGAGACTCAAGCCCCGGTCCGTCCAACCTCCGGCCCCGACTACAATCCCGTCGTCACTCTTAACGGCTGGACGCTCCCCTACCGCATGAACATCGGCGTCAAGGAGTTCCACCTCGTCGCCGAGCCGGTCGAGCGCGAGATGGCCGAAGGCATGATTGCCTACCTCTGGGGCTACAACGGCCAGTCGCCGGGACCGACTATCGAGGCGGTCGAGGGCGACCGGGTGCGCATCTTCGTCACCAACAAGCTGCCCGAGCACACGACGATCCACTGGCATGGCATGATTCTGCCCTCCGGCATGGACGGCGTCGGCGGACTGACGCAGCCGCACATCCCCGTCGGCAAGACCTTCGTCTACGAATTCGACCTCGTGAAGTCCGGCACCTTCATGTACCACCCGCACTCCGACGAGATGGTGCAGATGGCGATGGGGATGATGGGCTTCTTCGTCGTCCACCCGAAGGACCCGAAGTTCATGCCGGTCGACCGCGACTTCGTCTTCCTGCTCAACGCCTACGATATCGATCCCGGTTCGTATGTCCCGAAGATCATGGAGATGACCGACTTCAATATGTGGTGCTGGAACAGCCGCGTATTTCCGGACATTAGCCCGCTCGTCGTTTCCAAGAACGACCGGGTCCGCGTCCGGGTCGGCAATCTCACCATGACCAACCACCCGATCCACATGCACGGCTACGACTTCGAGGTCACCTGCACCGACGGCGGCTGGGTGCGGCCGGAGGCGCGTTGGCCGGAGGTCAGCATCGACATCCCGGTCGGGGCGATGCGGGCATACGAGTTCGACGCCAAATATGTCGGCGACTGGGCGATCCATTGCCACAAGTCGCACCACACGATGAACGCCATGGGGCACGATATCCCGACCTTCATCGGCGTCGACAAGTCGAAGGTCACAGAGAAGATCAAGAAGGTCCAGCCGGAATACATGCCGATGGGCACCAAGGGCATGGCCGATATGGGCGAAATGGAAATGGAAATTCCCGAGAACACCATACCGATGATGACCGGCTGGGGGCCGCACGGCCCCATCGAGATGGGCGGCATGTTCTCGGTCGTCAAGGTGCGCGAAGGCATGTCGGCCGACGATTATACCGACCCCGGCTGGTACGAAAACCCGCCCGGAACCCAGGCTTGGGAGTGGACGGGCGAGCTTCCCGATTGGACCAAGGCCAAGGACGCAAAGACCCAGATCACGCCGAAACATTCGAAACACGGATGATGCCGCGTGCCGATGTTCAACCAACCAAAGGACTACACGATGAAAGCTGCAACCTTCGGACTTCTCGTAGCCGCGCTCGCCACTCCGGCACTCGCTGGTGGTAATCACGCAGGCGGCCATGGCGAGGCCATGGCGGTCGGCGAACCCGGCAAGAAAGCCAACGCCACCCAGACCATCCAGGTCACGATGAAGGAGACGGAAGACGGCAAGATGATCTTCACGCCGTCGACCTTCAAGGTCCGCAAGGGCCAGACCGTCCGCTTCGCAATCAAGAACGCGGGCGAACTCGACCATGAGTTCGTGCTCGATCAGGAAGACAAGATCATGGAGCACAAGGCGGTGATGGAGAAGTTCCCGGAGATGGAACATGACGATCCAAACGCCATCCGTCTCGCGGCCGGAAAGTCCGGCGAAATCATCTGGAAGTTCACCAATGACGGCACGTTCAAGATCGCCTGCCTGGTGCCCGGCCACTACGACGCAGGCATGCACGGCGACATCACGGTTGCCAAGAAGTAATCATCGAAAGGAGCCTCATATGAAAACGTTCGTCAAGCTCGCCCTCGCCTCCACCGTCGCCTTTGGCACCGCCTACGGCGCTCTCGCCGCCGAGTTCACCAAGGCCACCGTCAAGAAGATCGACGCCAAAGCGAAGAAGGTGACGCTGATCCACGAAGAGCTGAAGTCTCTCGACATGCCCGCGATGACGATGGTGTTCCGCGTCCAGGACGACGCCATGCTGGAGAAGCTGAAGGAAGGCGCGAGCATCGAATTCGTCGCCGAGCGCGTCAACGGCAAGCTAACCGTCACACAGGTCAAATAATCGCTGCAACAGGACGCGGGCGTAGCCGGCCGCGTCCTGTTCCGTTCATTCGCTGGGCTGCGGCTCCCGAGCGATGTCTTGCATTTGCCTCGCGGCGTGATGCAGCGGGAGCGCTACGATACCGGCGGTGTGCAGACGGCTCTCCAGAGATCATCCTTCCAGTCGGGTCCGACACCGGATGTGGGGATCGGGTAATCGACACCCCCCACCGAGACCGCCGCCGGGGAACTGCATCGGACCGACGCCTTGTGCTTGCCGGGATCGCTGTAGACCCCCTCTCCCTCGGCGCTCGTTTGAAGCGAGATGAACACATCGAAGTCGTACTCCACGCTTGCCGCGGCTCGGTTGCCGACGAGACTCAGGCTGACAACGGTGTGATCGGGAAAATGCGCCCTGTGAAAGACCAGGGGCTCGGTCGCGGCCCCGGATGTTAGCAGCAATGTCTCGACAGCAACGGCAGAGAGAACAGTACGCATTCACCCCTCCCGTGGTTCATGCGGCGTCCAAACTATACCACGGGGCCGTCGTTGAGGACTTGATTGGGGCTTAGAGCCGACCTTCGGCTGCCTGGCGCGCAAAGGTTCAATTTCGGAACCAGCCACGGCCCGCTGCCGAATTGGTGGTAGGCGCGAGGTCGCGCTCCCTCGACGATGTCGCGGTGACCCGTGAATGCGGCCACCAAGGGGGTGGCCACCCTGGTTCATGACGCGCGCGTATAAGCCTCAGATGTACAGGCTGCTATTGTGCCTTTTCCACCTGTCCTCGGATCTCTCCGTCAGGGAACTTCTCCGTGTGGATGTTGAGATACCACTTTCCGGCCTGCAAATCCGCCAAGTGCTTGTCGGAGATTTCGGCAGATCCGGAGCTTATGGCCTTCGAGACATCGACGACTGGTCCGGCATTTTCGCTTGGTGCAGCCGGGCCATGAAAATGTGCAGCCGTAGCGTCCCCAGACAAGCCGCTGGAGCTTACCGTCCACTTCAGCCTTTTGCTATCAGTGTCGAAGCTGATGTCGGCCATCCCCTTTCCGGCGCTGTCGTTAGGAGGCACTTCACTCGATCCACGCAGGTCAGCCGTGAATTTAAGGGTCTCGGCCGATGCGGCGCTCGCGGCCGTCATTGCAACTATAGCGAGCCCAGTTAGAAGAATATTTCTAGGCACAGTTCTCATCGTGCATCCTCCCAAAAAGCAGTTGTACTTCAGGCTGCCAATCAACTCTTCAGAACGGGCTTGAGTTCCCGGCGAGAACGGCCTCTGACCGCCGCGGCAGCGTTTAGATGGCGCTGAACATTCTTTTACGGCCGGAGCCTTTCGGCCAAGAATAAGAAGAAGCGCCGGACCTTCACCGCGATATGGCGATTGGCAGGATAGACCACCTGCAACTCATGCGGATATCCCAGGCGTACGAGCCGGCCCTGCCGGATGTCCTCCCCGACGATAAAGTCGGGCAGGAGGACGATGCCGAGCCCGAGCAAGGCGGCATCGCGCAAACCCAGAGTGTGACGAGCTCCAGCCGGGGCGCATCGGAATGCGGAACTCCTCACCGTTCCTGCTGAACGGCCAGATCCGCCCCATTTTAGTTTGGTAACGTGGAGACAGGAGTGGCGTGCGAGGTCGTGCGGCGTCTCCGTCACCATGTGCGCCAATATAGACGGGCGAAGCGCTAATCGCGATTGTCGATGCAACGGCGCGCGGCAAATGCCCACACTCGCGCATTGCGGACACTCGGACTAAGTGCAATATGATCGATGCCTAATAAGGATCACCAGGCTCTGGATGCCTTCGTGAAGGGCAACCCTGAACCTTTGAAAGAACTCTACTCGCGACGGGATGACGTCATCATCGCCAATCCGTTCGGGCCGCCTGCGATGGGCTGGGAAATGGCGGCCGCGACGATGGAACGGGCTGCCACCGATTATCGGGACGGCGAGGCCACCGGTTTCGAGCGCATCTCCGAGTACGCGACAGCGGCCTTGGGATACATCATCGAGATCGAGCGGTTTCGCTCCAAGGTCGGTGGCGGGGACAAGCTGGTGCCGCTTGCTCTTCGGGTCACCACTATCTTCCGGCGGGAGCAGGGTGCGTGGAGAATCATCCTTCGTCATGCCGCTCCGATTACCTCTGCCCGCCCGGCCGAATCCATAACTGGAGTCGAAGAAGGTTAGACGTCCCGAGTTGATGGGCGCCGCTTTGCCTCTCACTATTCGCGAGCGTTGTCCCGCGTGAACGCAAAATACATCGATTTTCAATGGGTTTTGCAGGATAAGCCGCATCAATGGCTTAGCGTTCGCCTGGACACCGGTCCTTCACGCGAAATCGTTAGGCTTATCCGAACAGCGATCAGCCCTCACGCCGCGCCCGGAATCGCGCTGGGCACATCGCTCGCTGTTCAGCAGCCGAATGATATCCGCGGCGTCGAGCAGCGCGCTGCGTATTTCGCGCTCCGAACGCTCCGGAGCGGATACGGCAACCTTCAACAGAGCGATAGTGGCGTCCTGGACAGCGCTGTTCGCCTCCTTGCCCTTTACCTTCCGAATGTCGCGGATTACCGCCACGGCCTGCTCCAGCAGCCGGCGGGCCGCCAACGGGGTGAGATGATGGACCTCATTGGCAGCGCGGAATAGCTCGGAAACGAAATCCGTTACCGTGGTCATCATCGGATTGATACCTACTTTTCAGACGGAAGTAGTACGCGGATTAGTGAATACATCTACTCCGTGTAGTCGTCAAAGGGAAACGAATGCACGCGTCGCTCCATTGGGCGGCGCCCCTAATCCTTGACTGCCACCAGCGCTGTGCGACGCTGAACGCAAAGCGAGACGCGAAGGATGATGAATTTCGATGACGACGTGGAGACGGCGCTAGCCCTCTCCTGCGAAGAGCTCCAGATGACGCGGGAAGAATTGATCCGCCTCATCATTCGCGAGTGGCTGCAGGGATACGGTTACCTGCCCATCAACGACTTGGACGACGGGAGCGACACCGAGGGGAGTGTGTAGGTGAGCGGCTTTACTTTCGAAGAGCGAGCGGCCCGAGCCAAAGCGCCGGGCCGACGCCATTAAACGGCAAGCGGAAGCCCAAAAGGCAGCGATGCGTCGTGCTGAACTGGAGGAACTTGGTGCGCGCGGAGATGAGATGTCTCCATTGTCGGCAGACCGATGCGATGGTGGGAGGCGACGAACCCAGAAATTCCTTTGTGCGATATCTGCCTCTGACACGCTCGAACCGAGCAGACTGAAGCGTGTGTCACGCAATCGACACGATCGACCATTATACAGGTCTCATCTCGCCATTGACCACGGATGTACTGGCAATGGCTGCAGGAAGGTCGGGGTTGCCCGGCCTTTTTTGTTGCCGAGTGATCCCACAAGCCGCTTACCAAAATTAAAACGCGCCCGCCGATAAGACGGGCGCCGAGTCAGCTTACAGTACTCTTTGCTCCTTTGAAGACACCTCATGGCAAACGCGGGAGCAACGACAATTATGCTCCAAAACCCCACGTAGTTCCAGTGCATCAGACCATAGTCGCAAAGTTCCTGATCAAAGAAGCAAGCGCCGGCTCGTCGACGAGGAGCGCTGCATCTCTGCAGTTAACCAAGTCATTTTCCGTTCACCCTTCTCGGGCCAGCTTACCTGGTGCCTTTTTACCTCGAGCGGATAGACAAGCACTTGAAGCCGTTCGAAATCGCCGTCGCCGCGCTTCCAATACGTGTAGCTGCCCGCCGGCTTGCTTTCGACTTTCCCGACAACACCAGCCTCCTCAAAGGCTTCCCTCGCGGCGGCGTCCCATTGCTTCTGGCCCTTCTTCCGCCATCCCTTCGGTATGATGAACCGGCCGGTATCGCGTGAGGTGATCAGGAGAATTTCGATGGAACCAAGCTCGGAGACGCGAAACGGCAGGGCGGCAACCTGTCGTCGCAGGGTAGAGTCGTCTGTCGCGTGCTGTTTTTCTTTCTTTGTCATCTCGACGAGATTTAGCGCACCAGACGAGCGAGGCAAACCGTCACGGGCAGCCCCTTTGAAGAAGTGGGTCAGCCCGAAAGCTTGACGATGCCATCGACAAAGTACTCGACCTGATACCGGAAGGAGCCAGCTTGCTCGCTCGCTGCTTGCCATACCGCGCGGCTGTACTTCCCCTCGGTGGTGATCCAATCTACCGCCACGAGGCAACTCACCACAACGAAATAGAGCAGCAAGTCGCGCATGTCGGAAGTGTACCACAGATAGATTTAGCAGTCGCTAATGCTCTTAGGCGGACGTACCGCCGAGCGCACCTGTTGGTCTGACATTTTGGCGAACCGCATAGCATACGGCCATCGCGGCAACTGCTGAAACCTTGCGCGAATAGAACCGGCGGAGAGCTGCCGGCGGCCTGACAAGCGAGGCTAGCGGCTCCAAGTGCCCGGAGCCCGAACTTTCCGTTCACGCTGTGTTCATGCAAAACGCGCTATAAACCATTGAAAGACAAGGCGCGATGGCGGCCGCCTAACAGAAGCTGGCAGGCGCTCCGACTATGCCCCGGAACCGGAAAAAGCCGAAGTAAATCAAATTCCGGATGTGGCATGACGCCTGCCTCCTGGCGAGGTGAAAACATGAAACGCACCCTCTTGAAAATTGCCGCGGCCGGTATGCTATTGCTTGCTCCGGCGATTGCGCAGGCGGCAGAAGGCTTCGCGACGGCGAACGTCAACATGCGCGCCGGCCCAAGTACAGCATATCCGGCGGTCACCGTAATTCCGGCCGGCGAATCCATCGAGATCTACGGCTGTCTTGCAGACGTGCCCTGGTGCGACGTGGAATTCTACGATGGCCGCGGCTGGGTGCACGGCCGATATATCCAGGCACTTTATCAACAGCGACGCGTGTATGTCGGTCCTCAATATTATCGCACGCTCGGTATTCCGGTCGTTGTCTTCAGCTTCAGCAGTTATTGGGATCGTCACTACCGCGACTATGACTTTTATCGCGACCGCGATCGCTGGCGCCGCGGGCCGGATTTCCATCGCAGGCCGGATCGCAGTGCGGAACCCTACCGGCCGCCCAGCCGTCGACGCGAGTTCGAGCCGAGCCCAGCTCCGGCCCCGGAATTCGAGCGGCGATTGGAGCGCAGGCCCGATCTTAGCCGTTCCCCTGAAAGACGCCGGGACTTTGACGATCGTCCGGATCGCCTTCCGGAACTCGATCGCGCGCCCAGCCGAAGGCCCAATGTCGACAGGCAGCCCGACTTTAACCGTGATCTGGGCAGCGGTGGCGATCGCAACCGCCGGGACTATGAACGTCGAGGCGATGACGACAATCGCGTCATCCGCCGCGGCGACGACAATCGTAATCGCAGCGGTGGTGACAATGACCGCCGCAGGCCGCAGCGACGTGTCTGCCAACCCGGCGAACCGGGTTGCCGCAACTAAGGCAGCCCAGGGCGGCCTAGATGCCGCCGGATGCTGATTTGGCGAACCCAATGATCCGATTGGAGAAGGTTGTTTCCAGATTGGGGTCGAGGCGCTGGCGGCGGCTACACTCCAAGGCCCTTGGGTTGCAATAATGGCGAGAAAGCCGGGCTAGCCCTGTTGTCCGCTCCGTCCGCACTACGGACATTCGTGCTGAAGGCCGCGGACGACCGCTACCCGCCCATCTCTGCTGTTGCTGACCCGCCGACGAGGGCATGCTTCGCCCCGGAAGCGGAAATAATTGCCGCTCCAAGCACGTGTTGACTGAGGCCCAAAGCCAAGGCACAAAGGTGGCATCCACGGTCGCTCGCGAGGGAAAAATCTAGGGCATTCAAAGGCGATTTCAGTAAGTCATTGAAATCATGTGAGAATCCCCAGCCACTCGGTTTTCTTAGCTTTTTCCGATTTTGCCCATCCGACCGAGAACCGCTCGGTAGGCCTATGGTAGGCTTTTTTTGGCCTATCCTACCGCCGCGCCCCCGGTAGGATTGCGGCTTGCTTGGCGACCGCCAGCAAGCGCTCACCTGCCGTTTCCGTACCGGCCGCGTGCCGTGCGGAAATCTACGTAAGCTTGTGCCATTCACCTCCAATATTTACCAAATAACCAAACCTTACGCCGTCCTTGCGCTGGCCTCCCGGTATCTCTCCAACCATTGTCGGGATTTTGCCGAACGGCTTCATGTGCATAGCCGCCAGATACGCCATGAGGGTTTCTATGCCGTCGAGCAATTGTCCCACGATCACCGACATAAATTGTTCGAGCGCGATCTTATCGATGGGCGTAGCATCGTGAATAACTTGGATAGTTGGCTCTTCCAGACGACGATCCGCAGTTAGCTGGTAGTCACGCAATTCTATTCGTTGAGTCGTCTTCGGATGCTCGATGCAATGACGCGTGTTGCGGATCAACTTGCCAAATTCTGCTAATGCCGTGGAAAATTTTATGAATTGAGCGTTTGCCGCGTGTCGCGCCTTTATCACATTCGCGAAGCCGTCGAGCCACTTACCGGCGCTTCGCATTTCGGCCTCAGAGTAGAACAAGGCACACATATTGAAAATCGTTTGGCATGCGTGATCCGCCTTCTGAATGAAGCTCTTCATTCGAGCCTCAATCCCGGGAACTGCAGGTAACCTAAAGGCTCTATCTTCGGGAGGCGTCACCTTTGCCTCGGCTGCACGTTTATTGGCTGCGTATTCTTCCGCAATCTCCTGCGCAGCGAGCACATCTCTTAGTAATTCAAGAGCGGCTATCAGCACCGCATTCCAGTCAATCGGCTCTAGAAGGCGATCCTTTCTGAATAGTTCTCGTGCGGTTAAAAGAATCCGGCGGACGATTTCTGAGCCGGAACCGGCGTCCACCACAATTTGCTGCATATTAGGTATATCCGCGCGCGTTCGTTTCGGATCGATCTCGTCTGCCATGGCGATGACGTAAATGGCTTTCTCCTTAATGATGTAGAGCCTATTGGAGATCGTCATCATTCCCGTGATAGCGCCGTCTGAGCCATCGCCTACCTTGATGCGCCCCGCAGACTCTCTAAGCCTGTCAATCTCTTTCTTTTTGGTCATTGTCGGCGGGCTTCCTGCTTATCAAAACAAATTACTGTAGAGACGTAGTAAGCTACGCAACCAAGCAAGAACCGGCCCATCAGCCTCACATGCGACGCCGGCGGTGTGACTTGTCGGCGCAACCCCGTTCGGTAGTTAGACGCACAAACCGTAGTTGTAGCTATTGCGATATTCAAGTCAAAGGGCACGGAAGCCAAGGCTCGCGCCTCAGCAGCTATTGCAGCCGATGGCGCAGGGTACTCTTGGCCATCTCGAACCAACACCCCTCACCGCGGCCTCCTTACCGCCCTCACCTTCCCACTCCGTCCTCCCCCGCAGAAGAACCGCCCGCTGCCGTCGGATTCCAGCCCTGACACGCCCGTTCCGGGCGGCATTTCGAGCGTCTCCAGCACCTTGCCCGTTTCGGGATCGATGCGCCGCACGTCGCTCTCGTCGTCCTCCCAGGTGCCGTGCCAGAGCTCGCCGTCGATCCAGGTGACGCCGGTGACGACGCGGTTGGACTCGATGGTGCGCAGGATCTTGCCGGTTTCGGGGTCGATCTGGTGGATCTTGCGGCCGCGGTGTTGCCCGACCCAGAGTGTTCCTTCGGCCCAGGTGAGCCCCGAGTCGCCGCCTTCGCCCGGCGCCGGGATCGTGTGGAGAACCCGGCCGGTCTTCGGGTCGATCTTCTGGATGCGATCCTCGGCGATCTGAAACAGGTGTTGGCCGTCGAAGGCCGTTCCGGCATGCGCCGCGACATCAATCGAGCGCAGCACCGTCCCGCTCTCCGGATCGAGAGCGTTGACCTTGTCGCCCGACGCAAACCAGACGTCCCGGCCATCGAAAGTGACGCCATGCACATTGTCGATGCCCGCAAAGGGTCCGTATTCGCGGAGAATTTCGGCCTGGGATCGTTTCATCTTCTCATCCTCGTTGTTGGTGATGCCGATGCTAAACGCCCGGCAGCGGACCGGGGAGTAACAAGATTGTCGGGAATGCCGGCACCGGCGGGCTCATCCAGCGGCGCGCCCGGCCGCGGCCGTAGGACTGCGCCTTGCCTGCGGCGCCAAGCGTTTCCAGCGCCCGCTGCACCGTGCGAGCGCTGGCGCCGAGCGCAATCGCCAGCGCCGAGCTCGACCATGCCTCGCCGTCGGAAAGAAGCGCAAGGACCGCCGCATGCTGCCCTTCGACGGGCGGCGCCAGCACGGCGACCTCGTCTGCCGGCGGCGCCAGCGCAAAGCCGCGCTTCGTCGCCCTCACCTCCGCCAGGCTCCCAAGCTCCGCTCGAAGCCGGCCGATCTCGACGCGCAACCGGGCGCGATGCGATTCATCGGCATGCTTCGCCCGGAAGGCGCGGGCGACGAGCGCGCTCCTCGGCACGTCTCCCGGCCAGGCTTCGGCGAGCGCGCGGGCGAGTGCGAACAGGACCGGTCGCGACGCCAGCGACACGACAGTGCCTGCACCGCGGACGGCATGGCGGCAGGCGTCGACGACGAGCGCTTGCGAGGCCAGCAGCGCTTCGACCTCATCGAGCAGCAGCGGGCGCGCCTCGCCGCGCGCGATCAGGCGCGCCGCGGGCGTGTCCAGAACAAGGGAGGCGTTTTCGACCTCCGCCGTCAGCGCTGGAATATTGGCTTGATGCGCCGCAGACTCGGCCCTGGCAAGCGCCGCCCGCGCCGCGGTCGTTCGCAGGCGGCGAATGGCAATCCCCGCAACCGCCAGCTCGTAGGCGGCCCTCGCGGCGGGCGGAAGCGGCGCGGGGTCGATGTCGGCGAGCGAGCGCTCGGCCTCGTCGAGCCGGCCGACCAGCAGCAGGCGTCGCACTTCGAGATTGCGCGCATGCGCGGCGTTTACCCAGTCGCCGTGCTTTTCGAGCGTCGCCCGCGCGGCCTCGAGCGCCTTGGCGGGAAAGGAGAGTTCGCGCGAGACGAGGGCGATCTCGGCCTCGGCGACTACGCATCGTGCCCGGGCCATCGCCTCTTTCGGACCGAAGGCGCGCGCCGCACCCTTGAGCAGGGTCTTTGCCCGGCCGAGATCGCCGAGCTGCGCCATGGCGATGCCTCTGAGTGCCAGCGCCGGCGCGTCGTCGCGCAGCGCCACCCGCTTCAGGGCGCCGAGCGGATCGCCGGTCGCCAGCGCCAGCGCCGCAGCGGTGATCATCGAATCCATCGAAATCCCGTCACACTTGTAACTCCCACCGCTTCGACCTGCGGCGGTAGTCTATCCGCTGACTCACCAAGCCGAAAGAAGGAGACAGGCGATGACGGAACACGCAACCGGGACACGCGGCGAATGGCTGGCAGCGCGGCTCGAACTGCTTCAGGCGGAGAAGGAACTGACGCGACGGAGCGATGAGCTGGCGCGGCAGCGCCAGGCGCTGCCGTGGGTCAGGATCGACAAGGACTACCGGTTCGAGACCGAAGCGGGCAATGCCTCGCTCAAGGACCTTTTCCAAGGGCGCTCACAGCTTCTCGTCTACCACTTCATGTTCGGCCCCGATTACACGGCCGGGTGCCCGTCCTGCTCGGCGATCGCGGATGGCTTCAACGGCTTCGTCGTCCACCTGCAAAACCACGATGTCGCCTTCTCGGCCATCTCGCGTGCGCCGCTCGCCAAGCTTGCGGCCTACAAGCAACGGATGGGCTGGAGCTTTCCCTGGGCGTCTTCGAACGACGGCGACTTCAACCGCGATTTCAGCGTCTGGTTCACGGCAGAAGAACAGCGCGAGGGCCGGATAGAATACAACTATCGCCGCGAGCCGCCCGCGCCCGAACCGCTCGCCGGCAAGACCGTACAGGAGTGGCAGCTGCGCGGCAGCGAGGGGCCGGTGGCGCAGATCGCGGCCACGACCGGCACCGACGTTGCCACCTATACGCGCGACCGGCCCGGCCTCAGCGCCTTCGTGCTCGACAAAGACGTCGTCTACCACACCTATTCCAGCTATGCGCGCGGCCTCGACGGCCTCTGGGGCATGTATCAATGGCTCGACCGGGCGCCGCTGGGGCGCAACGAGACCGGCGTCTGGTGGCGCCGAAACGACGAATATGGCCGGGGCTGAGGCTGCGATGCTGCGCCGCTCAGACAGCTCGAAAAGGAGGCCGCCCGCTTGTCGCGGATCCGGCGGCGGCGAGGCGGTCGCCCTCGGCGCAGCCGACTGGCTGTCCTTCGCGGCGGCGCCGACCTTCGCCGTCATGGCGGTGCTTGCCGGCGTGCTCGGCGGCCCGCCGGACATGCTCTGCGCATCGGCCGGCGATGCGTCGGCCATAACCGGCATGGCGCCGATGTACGCGCTGATGAGCGCCTTCCATGCGGCGCCCTGGCTGAGGCTTGTCGCCGGCCGGCGAAGTTCCCCGCACCGGACTTGATGCGCCGACCTTCTCGAAAAGAGCTGCCGGCGACTCATGAAGACAACTGGTGAAGGGCCGCCAGGAATACCGGCGACCCTCCGCAGCGATCCACGGGTTCGTCTACAGCGCCGCACGTCTTTTCAGACATGCAAAGGACGCTGTAACACTTTGAACCTACGCATCGTGCTTTCCGCCGATGCGCTAGGCCACCAGAAGGAAGTCGGTGGCGGCGAGCGACGTGACCTTGTTCAACGTCGCCACCAGCACCGCATCGGCCTCGTTGCCGGTGCCGTCGGCGTCGTACCAGAGGCGGCCATTGTCGGTCTCGAAGAAGAACTGGGCCGCCGTCCCCGTCGCCTTCTGGTCCGTACCGGAATAGAGCACCAGGTTGGAGAAGTGGAACACGCTCTTGTCGATGACGAGCTTGTCCTCGCCGCGCTTGAAGTCGGTGATCTGGTCACCGGAGCCGATCGCATCACCCGAGGCATAGATGAACTGGTCCGCGCCGGTGCCGCCGGTCAGCAGGTCGCCGTGGGCACCCCCTTCGAGCTTGTCGTTGCCGGCGCGACCGTCAAGCCTGTCGTCACCCATCCCGCCACTGAGGCTGTTGCCGGCGCTGTTGCCGAGGATCGTATCGTCGTTGTTGTGGCCAACCACGTTTTCAATGCTCACAAGCGTCAGCCCGGTCGCCACCCCGCCGTTCCTGGCATTGTTCTCCAGATCAACGATGACCGACCAGTCGGACACGATGTCAAACTCGAGCGTGTCGACACCCGCGCCGCCGTCGAAATAGTCGGTGCCGGTCTCATCGTTGTAGCGGTCGAACGTGTCGTTGCCCGCATCGCCATAGAGCTTGTCGTTACCCTTTCCGTCGACCAGATAGTCATTGCCGGCGCCGCCCCTGAGCGTATCGTTTCCGAGTCCGCCGTCGAGATAGTCGACTTGCCCGCTACCGATCACCGCGTCCCTGCCCGAGCCGCCCACATATTCGAGCGCCTCCATGCCGGTAAAGGACGTGTTGGCGTTCACCTTGACGAGGCCGTTTCCGAAGACGAAGGACACGTCGAAGGTCTCTGCGCCGAACTCGACGACAAGGCGGTCGAAGCCATCGCCGCCGGAAGCGTAGTCGCCGGCATTGATGTTGAGAACGTCGTTGCCCTTTTCGCCGTAGAGCCAGTCGGCACTGGTGTCCTTGATGCCGCCGCAGCCCCAAAGCACGTCGTCGCCATCGCCACCATAGAGCTTGTCTGCGCCGGTCCAGCCGGTCAGCTCGTCGTTGCCGCCAAGACCCTTGAGCGTGTCATTGCCGCCCATTCCGTTGAGGTCGTCGTCAAGGTTGCCAGCCGTCAGGCTGTCGTGCCCCGCGCCTGAGGTGAAGTTGACCGCCTCGACGTTTTTCAGAGTGATGTCACCGTTGATCACCGTCGCGTTGGCGGAAAGCACAAAGGACAGATTCTTCGTGCTGTCGTTCCGGCTGATCCAGGCCGTGTCAGTTCCCGATCCGCCGTCGACGGCGTACCGGCCTGCCGTCGAGCCACTCGCGTAGTTGACGCTCAGGGAGTCGTCGCCCGCGCCACCCAGCATGGTGGTCAGTGCCGTTCCCGTGTCCGTCGCTGCGGAAATGGTGTCGTTGCCGTTGCCGCCGTCGAGCCTGTTGGTGCCGCCGCCGTAGTCGGCGATACGGTCGTCGCCGTCTCCGCCCGAAACCGTGTCGCTGCCGCTGGTGCTGTAGAAGCTGTCGCCGCCTTTGCCGCCGGTCAGCCTGTTGTTGCCGGCGCCGGCGTTGACGCTGAGATATGCCGCAGTCCCGGCGGAAATGACGTCGCTGCCGTCGCCTGTGTCGATGGTGAAGCTCTCGCCATCGGTGACGACGGTTCCATCGGAAAGCTTGGCGGTGGTGCCGGAAACGGTGAAGGTCATGGCACTGTTGATATCGGAACGATCGATCCAGACCGAATCGGTGCCGCTGCCTGCCCTGATCGTATCCTTGCCGCCGCTGCCGACGATCAGGAGGTCGTTGCCGTCGCCGCCGTCGAGGACGTCGCTGCCGAGGCCGCCGTCGAGATGATCGTTGCCGCCAAGGCCAACGAGCGTGTCGTTGCCCGATTTTCCGGAAAACGTATCGGCGCCGGTCCAACCGGTGAACCGGTCGGCCGTGTCCGAGCCGTAAATGTCGTAGGCTTCAAAATTGACGAGGGTGGTGCCGTTGGAAAGCGTCTGCTTGATCGAGGAGGCCTTCGCGGTGAAGGTTCCGGAGAGACCGATCAGTTCGACCTCGTCGTAGCCGACGCCGCCGTCGAGCACGTCCTTGCCATCTCCTGCCCAACTTTCCATGTTGTGCCGGATCGTATCGTTGCCCGCCCCGCCGAGGACCGTGTCGTCATCGCCGTCGCCCGCGAGATAGTCGTTCTCCGAACCGCCGTCGATGATATCGTGGCCGGAACCGCCGGAAATGGTATCGGTGCCACTTTCGCCCTTGATGTTGTCGTCGCCGTAGCTGCCGTAGAGGTAGTCGCCGCCGGCGCCGCCGAGCAAGGTGTCGTTGCCGTCGTCGGCGGAGAGCCAGTCGGACCCGTAGCCGCCGGAGAGGTAGTCGTCACCGATGCCCCCCAGTATGGAATCACCCCCGTTGCCGCCATGGATCCTGTCGTTGCCGGCGTCGCCTTCGAGCCAGTCCTCACCAATGCCGCCGTTCAGAACGTCATTGCCGGCGCCGCCTTCGAACCAATCATCCCAGCGGCCTCCCGTGAAGGTGTCGGCGAAGTTGCTGCCGACCAGCTCGAAGCTCTCGACATTGACAATGGTGGCGCCGAGAACCGATTTCGAGACGATCGGGTCGAAGGCAGCCAAAGAGACGCCCTTGCCGGAGGCGCTGAAGTCGATGCCGAGCTCATCGAAGCCGAGGCCGCCATCGATCCTGTCGCCGGTGAGATCCGCGGCGCTCTCATTGCGGATTTCGTCATCCCCCGTCCCAGCGCTGATCGTATCGGCACCGGGACCACCGGTAATTGTGTCCTCGCCGGATCCGGTGCTGATCGAGTTGTTGCCGGCGTCACCATTCACCGTTTGATTGCCGACGCCGGGGATGGTGTAGCCGGCAGCCAACGGGTCAAGCGCCAGCGCCGCCTGAAGCGGCGCCGCGGACTTCACATTCTTGCTCATGGTTTCCTCGAGAGTTAGGTTTGCTTCGCCGATCTGGCGTGTCAAAGTGCTAGCCTGAGGAGCAACGCGTCGTTGTTCCTTCGGTAACTGGAGCACAATTGCTGGTGGCGGTGAACGTGCCGCCTGCGCCGAGATGATCGCCGGCCAGCGCGCGCACATTGAGCCCTGGGTACTGCCAGCTTCCTTGGATCGCAGCCAATTCAATGAAAAACACACAGCAATTCAAAGAATTACAGCGCCCGCTGTGGGGCTGATAAGATAGGTGGCGCTGTAGGGGATTGTGGCCGGGAGACGAGCAGGCCAGATCGAAGTCGCCGGCGAGAGTTAAGGCGCGACCTTGCACGCAGTACAAAGTGCTACAGCAACATTTGCGCGTCCAATTAGACACGCGGCGCTGTAGGGACGCCGCCCGCCGCGCAAGCGGGGCTAACGACAAGCATCTATCCGCCCTCACTCCCCCGAATTGAACTGCAGCGTAAACACATTGCCGGCAATCTCGTCGGCAAGCTCCTTTGAAAATTCCAGCGGCATGCAGTTCTGCAGGGCTTCCGTCGCGGCGGCGACGAAAGCCTTGCGCTGGTCTGCGTCTCCCGTGACGCGGATCGCCGTCGGCTGCGGCGGGCCCATCAGCGTGCCGTTGCCGCGGAAGCCGAATTTGAGCGTGACGAAGGAATCCGTAAAGCCGGCGGGAGGGGTCCAGCATTTGCCGAGCGCATCGCTGACCTCCTCGATGCTCCCCAATGGTTCGGCTCGCAGCGGATCCGCCGCGATTGCAACGAACAAGCTGGCCGCGGCCAACCCGATGGCAAGTTTCATTTCGACCCCCCGGCCCCCTGAACGATCAACTCAGCCCTCCGAGATTGCGACGAACGGCGCAGGGATGCAATCCGTCCGCAGACTATAACAGCCCGCGTCTGGCGAGATTGCGCATCAGCGCTGCCGCCCCAAACCTCCAGGGCGGGCAATCGGTGGAAAGCCGCACTGTGTTGACGAGGCTGCCGAGGGCGGGGCTCGAGATCGTCACCACGTCGCCGATCTTGTGGGTAAAGCCCTGGCCCGGCTCGCCGCGGTCCTCGACCGGCGCGAAGAGCGTTCCCATGAACAGCATCAGGCCGTCCGGATACTGGTGGTGCGGCCCGATCGTCTGGGCGACGAGGTCGAGCGGGTCGCGGCTGATCTCCCGCATCGTGCTCGCCCCCTCCAGGCGAAAACCGTCCTGACCCTCGATCAGCAGATCGAGGTCCGCCTTGCGCACGTCGTCGATCGAATAGGTCTCGTCGAAGAGGCGAATGAAGGGCCCAATCGCGCAGGAGGCGTTATTGTCCTTGGCTTTGCCGAGAAGCAGCGCCGACCGCCCTTCGACGTCGCGCAGGTTGACGTCGTTGCCGAGTGTCGCGCCCTTGGCGCGCCCGTCGGCGGAAACCGCAAGCACAATCTCCGGCTCAGGGTTGTTCCAGCGCGAAATCGGATGGAGGCCGACCGCGGCGCCCCAGCCGACCGACGAGAGCGGCTGGGCCTTGGTGAAGACCTCGGCATCGGGGCCGATGCCGACTTCGAGATATTGCGACCAGACGCCCTCCTCGATCAATGCTGCCTTGACTCCAGCGGCTTCCGGCGACCCGGCCTTCAGGTTTCTCAGGCTGTCGCCGATCAGCGTCGTCATCCGCGTGCGGATCGCCTCGGCCCTGGCGGCATCGCCGGCGGCGCGTTCCTCGATGACGCGCTCGATCATCGAACGGGCGAAAGTGACGCCGCAGGCCTTGACCGCCTGCAGGTCGCAAGGGGCGAGAAGGTGGATCTCGTCCCGGCGCGGCTCCGCCTTGGCCAGGACTGCCTCGAGGGATGCGATCGCTTCTCCGGAGGCCGAACGGACATAGGCGACGGGGTCGGCAAGATCGAGGAGGTCGCGCATTGTCGGCACCGCCTTCGAGGTGATGTCGATCAATACCCCCTCCCGGAGGGTTACCAGGCTCGGCCCCTCGACATCCGCGCGCCACGCCCGTCCCACGAAAGTCCCGCTTTCATAGCCCATGGTCATCTCCATCCCCCCGCTCTCGCTCATCCGCAATTCCATTACGCATGCCCATCTGGTTTTTGCAGTCGAACCGCCTCGCTGTAAAGCACCTTCTGCCGGCCGAGGTGTGTTTCGAAAGGGCCGCAACGGAACCTTGCAATATCCTGCGCGTTTCTTCTTTCAGCGCCTTTCCATCTCCCATGGCGAGGCGGCCACTATACTTGAAATGGTCGAGCGCCCCTCCTTAAGTCATCGCTGATTTAGGGAATTCTGACCGCCAGATGCTGGCCCCGAAGGGACGCGGCCAGAAAGGATGTAACTACCATGGACCCGCAGGACCAGTTGAAGGAACGGCCGCCGGTGGATCCGGTAACCGGACAGCCGGCACCGCCGCCCGAAGTGCCCGAAGCGCGCACGGGCCGCAGCACTTGGCCGTTGGTGGTCATCGTGCTTGCCGGTCTCGTGCTTGCGCTGATCGCCTGGTTGCCGGCCGAACTCACCAGAGACACAGAGGATATCCCGGCAACGACCTCCTCGACGACACAGGAGACGGCACCGGCCGCTCCGGAAGCGCAGCCACAGCCGGCACCGCCGCCACCTGAAGGAACGGCACCGCAGCCGCAGACTCCTCCGGCGCAGTGAGGGCCGAGCAGGATTGCGGGCGGGGACACGCCTCCCCGCCCCTTTGACGGCGTTGAGTTCTGCCGATCCAACGCCGTGTCGCCTCGTGTTTTCAGCCCATTTCGACCAAGGTCACCAGGTTCATGGACCAGATTCTTGCTGACATCCTCGTTGGAACGCGCACGCCCTATCCGGTGATCTTTGCTCGGCTGGGCGGCGCGATCCTGCTCGGCGCGCTCATCGGTATCGAGCGGGAAAAACGACAGCGTCCGGCGGGCCTCAGGACACATATTCTCGTGAGTCTTGCTTCGGCGATCTTCGCGGTGGTCGCGATCGAAAGCGTGCATATGACCAGCCTGTCGGGCCCGGAGGTGCGCATCGACCCGATCCGTGTCGTCGAAGCGGTGACCGCGGGGGTCGCCTTCCTTGCCGCCGGCATGATCGTGTTCTCCAAGGGGGAGATCAAAGGCCTGACGACGGGGGCCGGCATGTGGCTTGCCGGTGCCGTCGGCCTGTCGATCGGCTTCGGCTTCTGGTTGATCGCCACCTTCGCCGCAGTCGCCAGCCTCGCCGTCCTGTTCATCCTGGGTCGATTGGAGGTGGCGCTGCAATGGAAGGCGCCCGACGGGACGGAGGCAGCGGATCGCCGGACCGACCATGCACCGGAGGCGCCTTCCGCGTCGAACAACCGAACTTGATGAGCAAGAGTATGCCGTACCGAATTGAGATGTTCGGGCGTTTGTCCGTAACGTCGTCTAGGCGGATCCGGCGGCAGTGAATGCCTGTGGGCGCCCAATCGGCGCCGCTGCTGCTTCGACCGGCCCTCTCCGCCTTAGGACGCCAAGCGCGGCCACCGCCCGCATGGCGTCCTCGGCCGTCGCAAATGTCCGGCCATCGAGCGTCCAGACGCTGTACTTGACGGCGACAAAGCGCAATTGCCCGTGGTCGGGCATCAGCACGCCCACGGCCTCGCCGGCGAATTCGATCGTCTGCTTGTTCATGGAAACCCTCCCTCGCCGCCTGGAGGCAAAGCACGAGCGCGCCGAATCCTCGCCTTCAGCCGCGAGGAAAACACCTCACGGCCGCATTGGTTCCGGTCGGGACGAAAAAATCTCTCCGTCGCCGAACAAGGCTTCAGGCGAGGAAGCGGTCCGGCCGGTAGGGAGCAAGGTCGATCACGGTCTTCTCGCCGGTCATCGCTTCCGCGAGCGCCCGGCCGGTGACCGGGCCGAGCGTCATGCCGTGGTGGGCGTGCCCGAAGGCCAACCACAGGCCCTCGTGCCTCGGCGCCTTGCCGATGATCGGCATCATGTCCGGCGTGCAGGGCCGCGCGCCCAGCCACGGCTCCTCGTCTCGCCGTTCGGCAAGCGGGAAGAACTCGCGGGCGACGCGCTCCGCCCGCGTCAATTGGACGGGCGTTTTCGGCGCATCGCGCAGTGCGAATTCCGCCCCCGTCGTGAGGCGGATCCCGCGCAGCATCGGCGCCAGGAAATAGCCCTTCTCCGCGTCGAGCACCCAGTTGTTCAACTGAGCGCCATCCTTGGCGCCGTAGTGCATGTGATAGCCGCGCTTGACCGCAAGCGGAAAATGATAGCCGAGCTTGCGCGTCACCGTGTCGGCCCAAGGGCCGAGGGCAACCACCACCTCGCGGGTTTCCAGCGGGCCATCCGGCGTCGCCACACGCCAGCCGGGCCCCTCCAGGATATGCTCGAGCGTTGCCGCGTCGCCGGAGACAAGCCGGCCGCCGAGCGACTGGAAATAGCCGAGATAGGCCTTGTTCAGGCTGTGCGGGTCGCGGATCGACCAGGGATCGCTCCAGCGCAAGCCGCCGGCCAGTTCCACCTGGATCGACGGCTCGATGGCCTTCAACTCGCTGGTCGAAAGCTTCTGGTGGTTGACGCCGAATCCGGCGGAAAGCTTTTCGGCGTCCTTGTAGGCGGCGTCGCGCTCCTTCTCGGTGCGGAAGACCTTCATCCAGCCGTCCTTGCGGATGAGGTCGCCGGCGCCGGACGCATCGATCAGATCGCTGTGCTCGGCGATCGAGCTCTCGATCAGCGGTGCGTAGAGATGAGCGATCCGCCGATGCTGGGTGAAGCCCGAGTGCCACCAGTAGCGTGCCAGGAACGGCACCAGGCTCGGCAGCGCACGAAAGTGATAGCTGGCATCGATGGTATTGTTGAGCGCGTAGCGGAAAAGCGCGCCGAAATCATGCGGGAAGCCGTAGGGGAAGACACCCTCCCGCTGAATGAGGCCGGCATTGCCGTAAGAAGTCTCCTCGCCTGGGCCGCGGCGATCGAGAAGCACGACCGACTTGCCGCGCCGCGCCAGGTGAATGGCGCTCGAAATGCCGACGATCCCGGCGCCCAATACCACTACATCAGTTTTCATAGACCTTTGCCCCCTGTCTCGCCCCAATGCATAGCCAAGCGAACGAGACGGGGCAAGCGACAGCGGTGCCGCCACGAAAATGGGCGAGGCTCAAAGCCTCGCCCATATGAAACAAAATGCCTCGGTAAGGAGGTGCGGAGCGGAGAGCATTCCGCTCCGCAAATCGGTTGTCATTCCGTCGTCACGTTCGTCGGAAGAGCCCCATGACGAGCGAGATCACCAGGAAGATCAGGAACAGGAAGAACAGGATCTGAGCGATTCCCGCCGAGGTACCGGCTATGCCGCCGAAGCCGAGAACACCGGCTATGATGGCGACCACAAGAAAGATGAGGGCATAGTAGAGCATGAGCTATCTCCTTGCCTTGCAATTGAATTCCAAACGCTCTGCCGATCGCCTTTGTTCCGGTTGCGGTCCACGCGCCGTTAACCAGGCAGAAACCATGCGCTGAACCAAACGAAGCAAAATCAATCCGAAATTGCGATCCGGGCAATCACGTCAGGAACCTTCGCCACGGCTTGGCGTTCTCCGGGAAACAGCGTTCCTCGGGTTAGAGATGAAGATTCCCTCGCGACATATACTCAAGACGGTGACAGCGATCACGCGGCACGAGGCGGATGCGAGCAATCACAATCTGCACATCGGCAGAACACTGCGTGAGCTCGAGATGCACACGCAGGAAAAGAGCAACGAGCGTCTCCAGTTCCTTCTCGACAGTCTGGACCAGTCCGAGCGCCGACGTCGCGACTAGGCGGGGCAGTCTCCCTCAGGGTAAGTCGTGCCGACAAGCGCTCGACGCCGCGCGGCAACAACCGGGCGTGGCGTCGCCGGCTCGCGCGGAACAAAAGGCGTTAATCGGCGTTCTGACAACAATAACGTGCGCCGCGGCGGCGCTGGTCGAAGGGAGATGGGAATGCAAGCCTTCGCTGCGCCTGATCAGAAGGTCCCCGCGGGACCAGCCGCGCCGCGATTGCCGCTCGTCAACGGCGGTTCTGTGTCGGCCTTCCCACATCTCTTCGTCACCATCTTCATTCCGGCCCAGTTCGCCCGGACAAGTTCGCTTGCCCATACGCATTTACGGCAAACCAACCTCGGATAGGAAAGCACCATGAAAAAGATCCTACTCGTCGCCAGCGTCATTCTTCCCCTCGCCGCCGCTTGCACGCAAACGGAAAAGGGCGCGGCGGTTGGCGCCGTTTCCGGTGGCATCATCGGTGGCGCCATCTCGAACGATGTCAGGGGGGCCGCAGTCGGTGCGGCGGTAGGCGGCGTTGCCGGCGCCCTTATCGGCCGCGCGAACGAACCTGGCTATTGTGTCTATCGCGACCGCTACGGTCGCCGTTATACGGCGCGTTGCTGACGACCGGGTCCGCGAAGGCGGATTCGACGTCGCGTGATGGATTCTGCGAGCCTTCGGCCCTTCCTGCTGCAGGAGGGGCCGCGGGGATATGCCGTGTCCGCCACTTCCCTGTCACTCCTCCGCCCGTCACTCCTCCGATTGAGCCCTCTCCGCCTCGTCAAGGCGCCGGAGAAGGTCAATGAAGTGCTGCGGCACAGGTTCGGCTTCGACAGCCTGATAGAGCGCCCGCAACTTGGAAGCGACTACGGTATTGGCATCATTATTCCCGGCGCCAGAGTCCAGCATGCCTCGCGCGCGCCCGTTGGAGCGATCATTCATTTCTCAATTCCACGCACCGAAGGCTGAAATCCCACGGCTGTTTTCCATTCGTATGTCCAGCCCGCAAACTGTTTCCTTGAATTCGGAAGACGTGCGCACGACATTGACGTATCCTGCATCACGCCACCGCCCATAATTGGGACGTTACGCACAATAGTTTAGGAAGGCCTAAATGTCACTTTCCACCAGGATCGCGCCACATCTTCCTTATCTCAGGCGTTACGCCCGCGCCGTCACCGGTTCGCAGGCGGCGGGCGATGCCTATGTCGCCGCCATGCTGGAGGCACTGATTGACGACATCGGCCTTTTCCCTTCGGCATCGAACGATCGAATAAGCCTGTACAAGCTTTTCTGCTCCCTTTTTGACAAGCTGAACGTCGATCGGGCCCATTTGACCTCGCCGTTTGCCTGGGAACAGAAAGCCGCTACCAATCTCTCGCTGATCGCGCCGGCGCCGCGCCAGGCCTTCCTGCTGATCTCCGTCGAAGGGTTCTCAAGCGGCGAAGCGGCTGAAATCCTGTCGGTCGATCAAGGCGCGTTCGCCAAGCTTCTGGCCAGTGCCTCGCAAGAGATTTCGCGCCAGGTGGCCACCGACATCATGATCATCGAAGACGAACCGCTCATCGCCATGGACATCGAGGACATGGTGACGAGCCTGGGGCATCGGGTTACCGGCATTGCCCGCACGCATCGCGAGGCAATCGATATCTATCGACAGACTTCGCCCAAGATGGTTCTCGCAGATATCCAGCTCGCCGACGGGAGCTCCGGCATCGACGCGGTCAACGACATCCTGATGCAGGAGGCTGTCCCGGTGATCTTCATCACCGCCTTCCCGGAGCGGTTGCTGACCGGCAAAAAGCCGGAGCCGGCCTTCCTCGTCACGAAGCCTTTCAATCCGGAGATGGTCAAGGCGCTGATCAGCCAGGCGCTGTTCTTCGACGAGCAGGCGCACGCGGGCAGCCGCTAGACTAGATCATTTCATCCGGGCAATTGCGGTTCCGGCGGAGGCTCGCGCAGCTGCTCGAAAATGGTCATGGCGATCAGCGAGAGCGGCATGGCGAGGATCGCCCCGACTGCTCCCCACATCCACGTCCAAAACAGGATGGCGATGAAGATCAGGAAGGGATTGACTTCGAAGCGTTGTCCCAGGATCGCCGGGACGACCAGGTTTTCCATGGCAAGATGGATGAGGAAGAAGGCGGCCGCCGGAGCGAGCGCCATGACCAGGGCATCATGGGCCATCATGCCTCCGACAATCAGCGATAGCGTCATGAACGTGACGCCAAGATAGGGAATGAAGCTCGAGACGAAAGCGAAGAGCCCCCACAGAGGCGGCATCGGCAGGCCGCCGACCAGCGCGATCATCATGGTGAAACCGCCCAGCGCCAGGTAGATAAGGCTGGCCGTCGAGAAATATCGCGTCAGCCCATCTTCGAGGGCATTCATGATCCGGATCGCGCTGAGGCGGCCCTCGCGGCTGGGGAATGCGAGGATGATCGTGCTGCGCAATTGGACGCGGCCGAGCAGGAATAGGACCAGCGCCGCCAGAAAGATCAGCGTCTGAATCAATGCCGGCGTAATGCTCGCCGCGGCGGCTCCCAGAAACGGGCCGGCATTCTTGACGATGACGTCCGCGAAGGCGTCGGCGCCGACGCTCCGCGCTAGTGCGATCCTGCCCCACTCGAAACGCTCGATGAAAGGCAGGATACGTTCCACCACGCTTTCGGCGAGCCTCGGCGCCTCGCCCGCCAGCCCGGTGATGGGCCCCAGAAGCGCATTGACCAGAGACGAGAGCCCGAGCACGAAGACCAGCGCCAGCAAAAGGCCACCAAGCATGGGCGGAAGCCCGAAGCGCGTCAGTTCGTCGGCTGCCCTGCCGAGAACGATTCCGACGACGATGGCAAAGGCGATGGGCATGAGAATCGCCGCCATCGCATAGACGACGGTCGAACAAGCGACGACGAACAACCCGACGACGCTCCAGGCGACGAGGAGATCCATCCCGTCGCGTTTTCGAGGCGCCATGTTCGTCGCCTTTGCCAAGGCGATTTCTCTTTCGGCGTTGCGCTTGCGGCTACGGACTGCCGCCACATTCTTTGGGTCCATCGGCGCGCCTTTTCCAACCGCTTCCAGCCACTCTGCCCTCGAAACCCCGCCGCACGCCCGGGTGCCTTGAACCGGCGGCCGCAACGCAGGTCCGCAAGCCTGGGCCGAGTAGTGGAGAAGCGCCCGCCGGTCTCGGCGGCCTCGACGTCAATGCTTCTCGGGCGGGAATATGTGGAGCGTCACGGACAGCAGCCCCAGCCCCACAAGGATGATCAACAAAGTCGAGGCCACATCTTCCGAGGTCCGCGGGAAAAGGCCGAATCCCAGAACCACCCCGGCAATCAGCAGCAAGCAAAGCCGCGGCAGCCAATAGAGCATGGGCAATTCCTCCACTGTGCGGAACGATCGATAAACGCTTTCGAGATGCGAATCGTTCCTGCCGGCCGGATCGGAGGCGTTGTCGGCAAAACGCCGCCAAGCCCATCGGCCGGCGGCGTTCAGAGGCAGCAATGAGATGGCTCGGTGCAGCGCCTCAGAGGGCTGCGGTCACGATGACCTCGACCAGATATTCCGGTGTTGCGAGCTTGGCTTCACCGGTGGCGCGGGCGGGTGTGTGGCCCTGCGGCGCCCAGGCGTCCCAGACCGAGTTCATCTTGGCGAAATCCACCATGTCGGCGAGCCAGACCGTGGCGGAGAGGATGCGCGTCTTGTCCGTACCGGCGAGCGCCAGCAGGCGGTCCACTTCGGCAAGCGCCTGCTTGGTCTGAGTGACGACATCGTCGCCAGCGTTGCCCACCTGGCCCGCCAGATAGACCGTATTGTTGTAGACCACGGCCTGGCTCATCCGCGGGCCGGTTTCAAAGCGCTTGATTTCCATAATCGTCATCCTGGTGTTGAGGGATTGCCGGCCGGTACGGCCGTCCACCGCCGAGGCGTGGGTTCAGTTGCGACGCAGGTGCTCTACACGATACGGGCGGGAACTCCAAGAACCCTGCACCATGCCGGGCCGTGCGAACTCTGCCGCCGCCCGCACCGCAAGAGGGCGGTTTTCAGGCGGCGTTCCTGCGGGCGAGCCGCGCCTTGATGCTCGCAACGTCGGCCCGCGGCGTGGCCGCAAACAGCGTCTTGGTGTAGCTGTGCTGCGGATTGGAAAACACCTCATCCCGGCTGCCGTATTCGACGGCCTCGCCGTAATACATCACCATCACGTCGTCGGCGATGTAGCGCACCACCGAGAGGTCGTGGCTGATGAAGACATAGGTGAGCTTGAACTCGTCCTGCAGATCGGCGAGCAGGTTCAGCACCTGAGCCTGGACCGAAAGGTCAAGCGCCGAAACAGGCTCGTCCAGCACCAGGAGCTTCGGATTGAGCATCAGGGCGCGGGCGATGGCGATGCGCTGCCGCTGGCCGCCGGAGAACATGTGCGGGTAGCGGTTGTAGTGCTTCTCCTCGAGGCCGACCTTCTTCAGCATCGTCATTGCCCGGTCGCGGCGCTCGCCTGCGGGCACTTTGGTGTTGATGACGAGCGGCTCCGCAAGGATATCGCCGATCTTCTGGCGCGGATTGAGGGATCCGTAGGGATTCTGAAAGACGATCTGTACCTTGCGGCGCATTTCCGTGGTCAGGCCATCCCTGACGATATCCACCTTCTTGCCATCGATCAGCAGCTCTCCGGCCGTGGCCGGGTCGATCAGCGTGATGATGCGCCCGAGCGTCGACTTGCCGCAGCCGCTTTCGCCGACGATCGCCAGCGTCTTGCCCTCGTCGACGGAAAAGCTGACGCCCTTCAGCGCATGAACGGTGCGCGCCTTGCGGAACAGGCTGCCGGGAATGTGATAGTCGCGCACCAGGTTGCGCGCTTCGAGAACGTGGGTCATCGAGCGGCTCCCTCGAGCGCCTGCTGCTCATTGAAAAGTTCGGAGATCGTCGGCAACCGGTCCCCGGTCGCGTTTTCCGGAAGGGCGGCGAGAAGCGCGCGCGTGTAGTTGCTCTTCGGCGCTTCGAACAGCGACAGGACATCCGCCTCCTCGATCTTGCGGCCCTTGTACTGGACGACGACCCGATCGGCGGTTTCTGCGACGACACCCATATTGTGGGTAATCATGATCAGGCCCATGCGGTATTCCTGCTGCAGCTTCATCAGGAGGTCGAGGATCTGCTTCTGGATCGTCACGTCGAGCGCGGTCGTCGGCTCGTCGGCGATCAGAAGCTTCGGATTGCAGGCAAGGGCAATCGCGATCATCACGCGCTGGCATTGCCCGCCCGACATCTGATGCGGAAAATGGCCGAGGCGCTCGCCCGGATCGGGAATGCCGACCGCCTCGAAGAGTTCGATGGCGCGCTTGCGCCGCGCCGCCCGATCGAGGCCCATGTGGATCCGCAGCACTTCCTCGATCTGGAAGCCGACCGTGAAGCACGGATTGAGACTCGCGATCGGCTCCTGGAAGATCATCGCGATCTCCTTGCCGACGATCTTGCGGCGCTCGGCCGAGGGCATTTTCAAGAGATCGCGTCCGTTGAACGCGAGCTTGTCGGCCGTTACGTTCGCGGTCCAGGGCAGCAGGCCCATTGCCGCAAGCATCGACACGGACTTGCCCGAACCGGACTCCCCGACGATCGCCAGGACCTCGCCCTCGTGGACCTTGAGCGAGACGCCGTCGACGGCCCGGAACGGCCCGGTTGCCGTCTGGAATTCGACGACGAGATTTTCGATTTCGAGAAGCGCCATGTCAGGACCTCTTCAGCTTGGGGTCGAGCGCATCACGCAGGCCATCGCCCATCAGGTTGATTGCCAGCACGGTCACGAGGATCGCGAGGCCGGGAAGCGTGACGACCCACCAGGCACGCAGAATGAACTCGCGGGCTTCCGCCAGCATCGTTCCCCATTCCGGCGTCGGTGGCTGCGCGCCCATACCGAGGAAGCCGAGCGCGGCGGCGTCGAGAATGGCGCTCGAGAAGGATAGCGTCGCCTGAACGATGAGCGGTGCCATGCAATTCGGCAGGATGGTCCTGAACATCAGTCTCAGGTGGCCCGCTCCGGCGACCTTCGCCGCAACCACGTAGTCCCGGGTCTTCTCCGTCATCACGGCTGCCCGGGTCAGGCGAACGAAGTGGGGCTGGAAAACGAGGGCGATCGCGATCATCGCATTGGTCAGGCCCGGTCCGAGCACTGCCACGAGGACGAGCGCCAGGAGCAGCGACGGGAAGGCCAGAATGATGTCCATGATCCGCATGATGACGGTATCGACCCATCCGCGGAAATAGCCGGCGATGACGCCGACCAGGATGCCGCCGATCAGCGACAGCGTGGTGACGATCACGCCGACGAACAGCGAAAAACGCGTGCCGTAGATGAGACGGGAGAGCATGTCGCGACCGACGGCGTCGGTCCCGAGCAGGAACTCCAGGCGGCCGCCCTCCTGCCAGAACGGCGGCAGCAACACCGCCTCGCGGAACTGGACGGTCGGATCATGCGGTGCCACGAGCGGCGCGCCTATGGCGAGTACGACCAGGAACAGGAAAAAGAAGAGGCCAATGACGGCGCCGCGGTTCTCCGAGAAATAGTACCAGAATTCGGCGAGGCGCGCCCGGCGGGACGGATCGGTCGATATGGGGGTTGTTGCGGTAACTTCGGTCATATCGCCCTCCTCAATGCCGGATGCGGGGATTGATCAGCCCATAGAGCAGATCGACGGCGAGGTTCACCAGCATGATGACGGCGGCGATGATCAGCAGCCCGCCCTGGATGACGGCGTAGTCGCGCCGGAAGACGGAATCGACCATCCACTTGCCGATGCCCGGCCAGGAGAAGATCGTCTCCGTCAGGATGGCGCCCGCCAGCATCACGCCGATCTGCAGGCCGATCGTGGTGACGACCGGGATCATCGCGTTGCGCAGGGCGTGGATGCCGACCACGCGGAAGGTGGGAAGGCCCTTGGCGCGCGCGGTGCGGACATAGTCCTCCGAAAGCACCTCGAGCATCGCCGAACGGGTCTGGCGCGCGATGACGGCAAGCGGGATGGTGCCGAGCACGACCGTCGGCAGGATCAGATGGCTGACGGCCGACTGAAAGGCCCCTTCCTGCCCCGAGAGCAGGGAATCGATCAACATGAAGCCGGTGACCGAGGGAAAGAAGAACATCAGCGAGATACGCCCGGACACCGGCGTCCACTGCAACATGCCGGAGACGACGATGATCAGCAGCAGGCCCCACCAGAAGATCGGCATCGAAAAGCCGACCAGCGCGGTGCCCATGATCATCTGGTCGAGGATCGAGCCACGCTTGATCGCGGCGATCACCCCGGCCGGAATACCGAGGACGACGGCGAAGATGATGGCGCACAGCGACAGCTCGACGGTTGCCGGGAAGAGCTCCAGGAACTGGTCGATCACCGGCTTCTTGGTGACGATCGACGTCCCGAAATCGCCGCGAAGCACGCCCCAGAGATAGTCGAGATATTGCACGACGATCGGGCGATCGAATCCCAATTGATGGGAGATTTCGGCATGCCGCTCCGGCGACATCACCCGTTCGCCGGAAAGCAGCGCCACGGGATCGCCCGGCAGCAGGCGAATGAAGGAGAAGGCAATGATCGAGACCCCGACGAAGGTCGGGATCAGCACTGCCAAACGCCCCAGCAGGAATCGAAACATAGTCAAACCTCATGCCGCTGCAGCGCCGCGTGTCCAATCAGACGCGCAAAGGTCGCTGCAGCACTGGCAAAAAGGAAGAGGGGCGCTCGCCCAATGGCAAACGCCCCCTTCGGGTCAGTCGGTAAGATTACTCTACAATATCAACGCCGTCGAAGGCAAAGTCGCCGAGCGGGCTCTGTACGAAGCCTTCGACATTCTTGCGCATCGGGACGATGGAGAGCGAGTGGTCAAGCGTTGCCCAGGGCGCTTCCTTCTTGAACACGGCCTGTGCCTGCTCGTAGAGCTTGGTGCGCTCTGCAACGTCGGACGCTTCCTTGGCCTTGGTGACCAGATCATCGAACTCCTTGTTGCACCACTGGGCGCGGTTGTTGCCGCCGACGGCATCGCAACCGAGCAGCGTGTCGAGGAAGTTGTCCGGGTCGCCATTGTCGCCGGTCCAACCGAGGATGACCGCACCGTCACGGTCCTTCGCCTTCGACTTCTCGAGGTATTCAGCCCATTCGTAGGAGACGATCTCGACCTTGACGCCGACCTTGGCGAAGTCGGCCTGCATCAGCTCGGCCGCGCGACGCGCGTTCAGCATGTAGGGCCGCGCGACCGGCATGGCCCAGACCTTCATCGACAGGTCCTTGACACCGGCGTCCTCGAGCATCTTCTTCGCCACTTCCGGCTCGTAGGTGTCGTCTGCGATCGTGTCATCGTAAGACCACATCGTCGGCGGGATCGGGTTGGACGCCGGCGTCGCCTGTCCCTGGAAGACGGCGTCGACGATCGCCTGCTTGTTGATCGCCTTGTTCAGCGCCTTGCGGACTTCGACCTTGTCGAACGGTGCCTGCGTCGTGTTGTAGGCGAGATAGGCGACATTGAGGCCGGCCTGTTCCATCACCTTGAGGTTCGGGTCGGCCTTCATGGCCTCGACATCCGCCGCGTTCGGATAGGGCATCAGGTGGCACTCGCCTGCCTGAAGCTTCTGGAACCGGACCGCCGCATCGGTGGTGATCGAAAAGACCAGATCGTCGATCTTCTGCTTTCCGCCCCAGTAATCCGGATGGGCCTTGTAACGGATGACCGCATCCTGCTGATAGCCGACGAAGGCGAACGGACCGGTGCCGAGCGGCATCTGGTTCAGCTGGTTCATCTTGCCTTCGGCCTGCAGCTTGTCGGCATATTCCTTGGACATGATCGAGGCGAAGGGCATCGCCACGTTGGCGAGGAACGGCGCTTCCTTGCGCTTCAGCTTGATCTTGACCGTCATGTCGTCGACCTTCTCGATCGACTCGAGCAGGTCCGGCAGCCCCATGCCGGCGAAATATTCCCAGGAAGTGCCGGTCACGTAACCATGCCACGGATTGTCGGACTTCCACTGGCGCTCCAGCGAGAAGATCACGTCGTCGGCGTTGAGCTCGCGGGTCGGCGTGAAGAATTCGGTTGTCTGGAACTTGACGCCAGGACGGAGCTTGAAGGTGTATTCGAGACCGTCGTCGGAGATTGTCCAGCTTTCGGCGAGGCCTGGCTCGGTTTCGGTGGTGCCCTTCTTGAATTCGAGCAGGCGGTTGTAGACGGTGTGCGCGGCAGCGTCGAACGTCGTACCGGCCGTATAGAGGCCCGGGTCAAAACCCTCCGGCGAGCCTTCCGAGCAATAGACGAACGTTTTCGACCAGGCAGAACCGGCCATCAGCGTGGCAAGCGCCGTCGCTGCGAAGAGAGTCGTGAGCTTTTTCATGAGCTTGCTTCCCAGATTTGTTTTTTGTTCTCGTATTTTTTCGACCGCGAGAAATTTTCCATCCGGTCAAGGATGGATGGAACGACATTTGGCGTCGCAATGCAATAACTCGCTTCAGAAATTTGTCTATGCGAAAAATTCTTCCACAGGTAGCGGCTGCGACCGGTAGCGATTCGGACGGAAGGCAAGCCCAGTCGCACGCCGCCGGGCTTTCACCCGGGGGCGGCTGCAACGGAAGGAAGCAAAAAGGACACAAAAAAGCGCGGAGAACAGGCTCCGCGCTATATTGCTGGACTGGAAATTTTCAAGCGGCCGACGTGTGCGGTTGCGGGCTGGTGTCCAGCCCCAGAAGGAAATTGATCTGCGGCCGCGCCTTGACGAGATCGTCGATCGAATAGCCCTTGAGCACGTCGAAGAAAGCGTTCAAAGCCTTGCGCAAGGCGGAATTGAGGCCGCAACTGTCGACCAGGGGGCAGTCGATCTCGCCCACCTCGAAACATTCCGCCATGGCGAAGCTGTCCTCGGTCACCTTGACCACGTCGAAGAGACTGATCTCCGACGCCGGTTTCGGCAGCCGCACGCCGCCATTGCGGCCACGCACGGTTTCGACCAGACCGGCCCTGGTCAAGGGCTGCAGGATCTTGAACAGAAACAGCTCGGACACACCGTAAGCCTTGGCGATCTCAGGAATGCGGCTGAGCTTCTCGCCATTCGCTGCACAGTACATCAGCATGCGAACTGCGTAGTTTGTTTGCTTCGTCAGACGCATCATTCACTCCGGAATCGAGTAATTCGTCCTCATCATATAGGACGGAACGTAGTTTGGAACAATTCCAAAACTGGAAAAATTCACGAAGGCTTTACTTCGTCGTTTCGCCGTTGACTGTCGCTCTCGTGCGGTAGAAATATGACCTGCTTGGTTAACTTATAAGCATCACACGGAGAGAACACCATGCTTGCCTCAAAAACGCTGATCGGCACCCTGTCGATCGCGGCGGCGTTCCTTGCCTTTACGGCCCTCGCACGGGCCGATGGCGAGGTCAACATTTATTCCTACCGCCAGCCCGACCTCATCAAGCCGCTGCTCGACGCCTTCACCAAGGAGACCGGCATTACCGCCAATGTGCTCTTCCTCGACAAGGGCCTGGTCGAACGCATCCAGGCGGAAGGCGCGAATTCTCCGGCCGACGTCATCCTGACAGTCGACATCAGCCGCCTGACCGAGGCGAAGGACGCGGGCGTGACCCAGCCGCTCGTCAACGAGACAATCAACAAGGATATTCCGGCGCACTTCCGCGACCCGGACGGCAACTGGTTCGGGCTGACGACCCGCGGCCGCGTCGTCTATGCGTCGAAAGAACGCGTGCCGCAGAACGACATCACCTATGAGGAACTTGCCGACCCGAAATGGAAGGGCAAGTTCTGCACCCGCGACGGCCAGCATTCCTACAATATCGGCCTGTTCGCCTCGATGATCGCCCATCACGGCGAGGCCGAGACGGAGAAGTGGCTGACGGGGCTCAGGGACAATCTCTCGAAAAAGCCCGATGGCGGCGACCGTGACCAGGCAAAGGCGATCTTTGCCGGCGAATGCGATATTGCGCTCGGCAACAGCTACTATGTCGGCCTCATGCTGACCAACGACAAGGATCCCGAGCAGAAGGAATGGGCCTCGGCCATCAAGGTGCTCTTCCCGAACGCGAAGGACCGCGGCACGCATGTCAACATCTCCGGCATGGCGCTCGCGAAGAACGCCCCCAACAAGGATAATGCGGTCAAGCTGATGGAATTCCTTTCGGCCGGCGAAGCGCAGAAGATCTATGCCGAGCAGGTCTTCGAATATCCGGTGCTTCCGGGCGCCGAGCCGTCGGAGGTCGTCAAGTCCTTCGGGACGATCAAGCCGGACTCCCTGCCGCTTGCCGAGATTGCGGCAAACCGGAAGAAGGCGTCGGAACTCGTCGACAAGGTCGGCTACAACGACGGGCCGCAAGACTAGCGCATCGGCCCGAAAATCGGCCCCGATTTTCGGAAAGCACGATGCGTAGATTCAAAGACTTACAGCGTTCTTTGTGCGTCCTAAAGGACGCACGGCACTGTAAGACGGTTATTGCCAATTGAGAGGAAACAGCGGGCACAAGGCCCGCTGTTTTCGTTTGGGACGCGCGCGACCGAACATTTCCAACGAGGATGGCTGCGGAAAAGGCGCATTGACGGGCCGAAAGAACGATAGGATTCTTGAGCCCTTGACGTCACATGTGCCTGAAGCGGCCAGAGCCGGAGGGGAAATGGAAGAGACGAACGACAAGAGCCAGCTCGAGATGGTCGTGCTGATGACCCCCGACATGGCGAATTTCAGCGGCAAGGTCCATGGCGGCGCGCTTCTGAACCTCCTCGACCGGGTCGCCTTCTCCTGCGCCTCGCGCTATTCGAAGCAATATGCCGTGACGCTCTCCGTCGACCAGGTGGTGTTCCGCCAGCCGATCCATGTCGGCGAGCTCGTGCATTTTCGGGCTTCGATCAACTATGCCGGGCGGACGTCGATGGAGGTCGGCATCCGGGTCGAAGCGGAGAACATCCGTACCGGCGAACGGCGGCACACCAACTCCTGCTATTTCACGATGGTGGCCGTCGATGCGGAAGGACGGCCGACGAGCGTGCCGCCGTATTGCCCGGAGCACGGCATCCGGGAACGCCGCTATCGCGCTGCCGAAGTCAGGCGGGAACTGCGCCGGGAGTTCGAGGAGCGCTTCCGGGCCGCCGGCTCCACAGCCGTTTCCGGCAAAGGCTAGACTAATCCTTCCGCAGTTCGGCAATCAGGTCGAGGATCGCCTTTCGGCGCTCGGGCGTACCCGGATGGGTTGAGAAGATGCTCGTATCCGAGCGGTCGTGCAGCTTCGTCTCCAACAGCTCGAAGAAGCGGGCGAAGGCCGTCGGGTCGAGGCCGGCCTTCATCATCAGTTCGACGGAATGCCGGTCCGCCTCCGCTTCCGCAGTGCGCGAATAGGAGAGCGCGAGCAGACCGCCGCCCTCCACCAGGACGTCCTCGGCGCCGGAGCCGATATCGCCGGCGATCAGCATGATGAGTGCGGCGACACCGGCAGCGCGATAGATCTGCCGCAGGCTGTGCTTGTGCTCGACATGGCCGATCTCGTGCGCCAAGACGCCGACGATCATCTCGCTGTCGTCGCCCGCAAGTTTCACGAGCTCGTCGGTCAGGATCAGAGTGCCATCGGGAAGCGCGAAGGCATTGGGTCCGATCGGGCCCCCTTCACGAAAGTTGAGCGTGTAGGCCGCCTCACCCGCGGCCGAAAGCGCCGCGATGCGCCGGAACCCGTCGACGATCTTGCCGCGCTGCGCCTCGTCCAGCTTCGTTTCGCCGAGCAGCGTCCGATCCATGGTCTCGAGCGTGCTCGCCGACATGATCTGGGGCACGATCGGCGGCGTGACGGCGACGGCGACTTCGACGAGAGCCGGCAGCGCATATCGGTAGGTCAGCGCACCAAGCAGGATGGTCGCCGCGACGAAGGCGACCAGCCGTGGGTGGAAGCGCTCCATCCAGTGGACGAGCCCTGCGCCGCTTCGGCCCTTGCGCGAAAGGAACCGATCGATTGCGTCGTTGTCGTTGGTCTCGAAAAGCGAACCGTCGGGAAACGTCACCCGGCGCGGGATGCGACCGACCCGCGCGGAGATCTCGATGGCCGCGAGACTCCCTCCGGCGAGTTCGGTACCGGTTTCGTCGCTGGCGACCAGGCGCTCCCCGGCCTCGACAAGGCCGGAGGCTACCGATCGGCTCGACCCCGCAGAATGCCACTCGCCATGCGCAAAGACCGAACTGTCAGAAGCCAAAGTCGAAGCCTTCGATATCCATGAACTCGGCACCGACCGCCGATCCTTCCTGGGCGATCGCCGAGAAGATTTCACCGACATTGCCGGCAAAATGGACGCCGGTATGCTCGTTGACGTAGCGCGCCATCCGCACGGCGGCCCAGGGCCGCATCAGGCCGAGCGTCACCAGAGTCACGACGACGTTCGAGATGGCGATCCAAGTGTAGCGCAGGCGCGAGAGGTCGCTCAAGAGCCGGTGTTTGCCGTCGAAGGTGGCGGCGGACCAGGCGGCGTTGCGCACCCCGGCACGGTAGACGAGCGCCGCGACGCCGAAAATCGCAAAGAACAGGATGTAGCCGAGCACGACCAACGCAACCAGCGACACCTGCATCTCGGCAGGTAGCAAATCGGGGCTCTCGAACGCCGTCGCAAAAAGCGCAATGTTAAGGAAGGCGATGAAGCCGACGATCAACAGCCCGAGAACGATGATCGCCGCCGAGATAGCCCAGGACTTGTAGATTTCACCGACGGATGGGTCCGTCGAAAAGGCCCTTTGCCCGTAGCGGAGGTTGTTGCCGATATAGCGATAGGTCCAGCGGCTGGCGAGCGGTGCCAGAATGCCCAGTGTCAGCGCCGCGATGACCGGTCCCACGATGAAGGCGAGAAACGCGCCGCCGGTGCGGCCGACGAAATCGAAACGGACATTGCGGTAGCTCGTCACCCGTGCGCTGAAGCGCAAGCCACGCGCGACGAGCCAGGGAACGAAGCAGAGAAACAGCAGAAGAAGCGCAATGCCGACGAGCGGCACGATGTTCAACAGGACGTTGTAGAGGACCAGATAGGCGAAGACGATGATCCGGCCGACCAGAATCTGGCCACCTCTGGCGTGATACTCGAAGCCGCGGCCGAGAAGCACGGTGTTGCCGTAGAAATAGCGGTTGCGGCGGACCTTCGCCCAGGCTGAATAGATACCGAGCGTGACGATCGTCAGCAGGATGTTGACGATCCAGATGCCGAAGTACTCGCTGCCGCTGCCGGTAAATGACAGGCGTTGAAAATCCCCCTGGGCCGCACGCCCGAAACTGCCCTGTCCGACGCCCTGTGCCGACAATGGTTCAGCCAAAACCATGATCTGTCCCCTCAAATCAAAAGAACCCAACGCCGATGCGCCAAACCGCGTCATCCCGGTAGCAGTCAGCGACGGCGAACTCAACGCATGCGCGAATCAGCCATCGACCGCAAGCGTCAAGTTCGACGTTAGTTGTACCCCAGCGCAGAATGCAACAAAAAAGAGCCTCCCGGAGGAGGCTCTCAGTGGAGAGGATCTTGTATTCGGCTTACCGCATCGTCGGGATCGAGAACTCGGCGCCATCCTTGATGCCCGAGGGCCACCGCTCGGTGATGGTCTTGGTTCTGGTCCAGAACTTGATCGAGTCCGGGCCGTGCTGGTTGAGATCGCCGAAGGACGAGGACTTCCAGCCGCCGAAGGAATGATAGGCGAGCGGAACTGGGATCGGAACGTTGACGCCGACCATGCCGATGTTGATGCGGGAGGCGAAATCGCGAGCCGCGTCGCCGTCGCGGGTATAGATCGCGACGCCGTTGCCGTATTCGTGCTTCATCGGCAGCGACAGCGCGTCCTCGTAATTCTTGGCGCGCACGACCGAGAGAACCGGTCCGAAGATTTCCGTCTTGTAGATGTCCATGTCCGGCGTCACATGGTCGAACAGGCAGCCGCCGATGAAATGGCCGTTTTCATAGCCCTGCAGCTTGAAATCGCGGCCGTCGACGACGAGCTTGGCACCCTGCTCGATGCCGCTGTCGATCAGGCTCCGGATGCGCGCCTCTGCCTCCTTGGTGACGACCGGGCCCATATCGGCCTTTTCGTCGGTATAGGGGCCGATGCGCAGGCTCTCGACCATCGGCGTCAGCTTGTCGATCAGCCGGTTGGCGGTTTCCTCGCCGACCGGAACGGCAACCGAGATCGCCATGCAACGCTCGCCGGCAGAACCGTAGCCGGCACCGATCAGCGCGTTGGCGGCCTGGTCGAGGTCAGCATCGGGCATGATGATCATGTGGTTCTTGGCGCCGCCGAAGCACTGGGCACGCTTGCCGTTCATCGCGGCGGTGCCGTAGACGTAGCGGGCGATCGGAGTCGAGCCGACGAAGGAGACGGCGGCGATGTCCGGATGCGTCAGGATCGCGTCGACCGCGCCCTTGTCGCCGTTGACGACGTTGAGCACGCCCGCCGGCAGGCCGGCCTCGATCATCAGTTCGGCAAGACGAATCGGCACGGACGGATCGCGCTCGGAGGGCTTCAGGATGAAGGCGTTGCCGCAGGCGATCGCCGGGGCGAACATCCACATCGGAATCATCGCCGGGAAGTTGAACGGGGTGATGCCGGCGCCGACACCGACCGGCTGGCGGATCGAATACATGTCAATGCCGGGGCCGGCGCCCTCGGTGAACTCGCTCTTCTGCAGGTGCGGAATGCCGATGACGAATTCGCAGACTTCGAGGCCGCGAACGACATCGCCCTTGGCGTCGTCGATGGTCTTGCCATGCTCGCGGGACAAGAGCTCGGCCAGTTCGTTCATGTTTTCGTTCAGGAGCTGGACGAACTTGATGAAGACGCGGGCGCGGCGCTGCGGGTTGGTGGCGGCCCACTTGACCTGCGCGGCCTTGGCGCTCTCGACGGCGGCGGCAAGTTCGGCGTCGCTCGCGAGCGCCACGGTGCCCTGAACTTCACCCGTTGCCGGGTTGAAGATGTTGCTGACGCGGCCGCTCGTGCTGGCGACGCGCTTGCCGTCGATGAAATGTCCTACTTCATACATCGGTGTTCCTCCTGTCTTGATCCTAGTTGGTCTTGATCTTGGGCGCATGATCGCACTACGATTTCAACAAATCAATTTCCGAAATTCAGAAACCGTTGTGCGAAAATTAAAGTTCACTGGAGCAGCCATATGGACTGGGACGACGTCAGGGTGTTTCTCGCGGTGGCGCGTACAGGCCAGATCCTCTCCGCCTCGAAAAGGCTCGGCATCAATCATGCGACCCTCAGCCGGCGCGTTACGGCGCTCGAGGAGACGCTGAAGACGCGGCTGCTGGTGCGCCGGCCGAACGGCTGCGAGCTGACAGCGGAGGGCGAGATCTTCCTTTCCGCCGCCGAGCGCATGGAAACCGAAATGCTCGCGGCGCAGTCGCAGATCGGCCGGATCGACACGGCGATCGCCGGCACGGTGCGCATCGGCGCTCCGGACGGGTTCGGCGTCTCCTTCCTGGCGCCGCGGCTCGGGCGGCTGACGGCGCGCCATCCGGAGCTGAAGCTGCAGCTCGTGCCGGTGCCGCGCTCCTTCTCGCTGTCGCAGCGCGAGGCCGACATCGCCATCACCATCGAGCGACCCGAACAGGGGCGTCTCGTTTCGTCCAAGCTCACCGATTATACACTGGGGCTCTACGCATCGGCGGATTATCTTGCCCGCTACGGCACACCGCAGGCGATCGACGACCTGAAAAGCCATCGCCGCATCGGCTATGTCGAGGACCTGATCTTCACGCCCTCGCTCAATTTCTCGGCAGAGATCATGCGAAGCTGGGACGCGTCGTTCGAGATCTCCAGCGCCACCGGCCAGACCGAGGCGGTCCGCTCCAGCGCCGGCATCGGCATCCTGCACAACTATATCGCCCGGCAATATCCGGAACTCACGCGCGTCCTGCCCGAGACGACGATCAGGCGCGCCTACTGGACCACCTATCACGAGAGCGCGCGCGAACTGGTGCGCGTGCGTACCGTCGTCTCGTTCCTGCAGGAACTGGTGACGGCGGAGCATCAGATCTTCGTGTGAGGACTTGTGGGGAAAAATGGTACGGTTGGGTGGTCTCGAACCACCGACCTCAGGTGCCACAAACCTGCGCTCTAACCAACTGAGCTACAACCGCACTCGGCGCGCGATCCCAAATCGCTTGGGTCGTCGCGTTGGCGGCTCACATACGGACACTTAGGCCGATTTGCAAGCCTTAACTTGAGATTATCCAGCAAAAAGACCGGATGGCAAGCCACCCGGTCCGTCATCGATTCCGATCGGCAGCGGTAGGACCGATCAGGCCTTCTTGAAGGTAGAGACGACCTTTTCGGCGGCTTCCTTGCCCGGCTTGGCAACGTTCTCGGCGACCTTGCGGGTGGCTTCCTGCATCGACTTCGCCTGTTCGACGGCGACTTCGGCCTGCTTGCGGATGAAGGCGGTCTGCAGTTCGACGAGTTCGGAGAGCGACTTGACGCCGAGCAGCGCTTCCATGTGCGAGAGCGAGTTCTCGGCATTGGTGCGCAGTGCATCGATGGCCTTGAGGCCGAGCTCGACGGAGCCCGACTGGGCGCTTTCGAGAGTCGCTTCGACGGTCTTCGTTGCTTCTTCGGCAGCGGTCTTCATCTTGGCATAGGCATCCTTCGACTGCGCGGCGCCCTTTTCGGCGAATTCGCGGAAGCCGTCGGCAAACTTGGTCGGGTCAAAAGAAAGGGAAAATGCGTCTTCGGTCTTCTTGGTAGCCATTGGTATGCGCTCCTTGGTGTGGCCCTCTAAGAGGCGCCTCGGTGAGTGATGCCGCTCTTATAATCGATCTCGTTGTGCATTGCAACAAAATTGTGCATCGCACAAAAACCACCGCTATTAACCTTGCGGGGCGAAAGGCAGGTGGAGAGCGGGGCCGTCGCTGGACCCTCGCAGATGCGGCAGGTATTAATAGAGTGTTAACACGCAAGCGCCCCGTCAATAGGCCTGCCCATGCCCGTGAGACAGTATCCATTCATCGACATTGCCGTGCATGCACGGGTGCGGGAGCATTTTGCCCGCGGGGATGCATCGGTGCTCTTTTCGAAGGATCTGGCGCGCGTCCTGTGGGCAAACGATCAAGGCGCCAAGCTGTTCGGCGTCGCTTCGGTCTACGATTTCATCGATGGCACCCTGGACTCGAACGACCTCTCGCTGCGCCAGTTGCGCGCTGCTGCGGCACAGCTTGCCGCCGTCGGCGACCGTCGCCAGCTGTTGATCCGGATCGCGGCCGGCTTCCGGCGGCTGCCTCTGAATGCCACGGTCGAGATGGTTCGCATCCGGGCGGGCGAGGACGCCGTTCTCTTCACCGCCCCGCACAATGGCAAGGCGCTGTCGACGGAAGACCGCGCCGCCGCGATGATCGCCGGGCTGGACGGGCCGGATACACACATGGCCGTTCTCGACGACGGCGGCGGCGTCATCGCCCAATCGCCCGGATTCGAACATCTGGGCTTGTCGTCCGAGATCCGTCAGACGCTCGTCGCGGCAGTGGCGCGTGACAAGGACCGGCTGATCAAACGCCCCGTCGCAACCGAGAAGGGGCAATTGCCCGCCGCCATCGGCAAGATCTCCGATCACCCGGCACTGCATCTTCTTTTTGCCGTGGAAGCTTCGCTCGATACGGAGGAGGCCGAGGAAACGGCCGCGAAGGACGAACCAGACGCACTCGACGCAGCGTCGGCGCAGGTCGAGGTCGGGCAGGATGCGGCTGCACCGGACGAGCCGGCGGCCGAAGCCCCGGTGCAGGATGATGCTTCCGAGACCCTGTCGACGACGGAATTGGCCGTAGAAGAAGAGCCGGCCAATGCGGCGCCGATCGACGAGGAACAGGGCGAATTGACGCTCGAGCCCGGCGACGGGGCGGCAGAGCCGTCGCAGCCGGCGGAAGGCGAGGCCCCACCGCCCGCGCCGGAAACGGCGGGATTGGAAACCGCCAGCGGCACCGCTGCGGCATCGAGCTTTACCTTTACGCCAGGCAACCGGGCGGTCCGCTTCGTCTGGAAAATCGACGCGGAGGGACGCTTCAGCGAAATCTCCGAGGAATTCGCGTCAGCCGTTGGCCCGAAATCCGCGGACGTCGTCGGCCTGACCTTTGTCGAGCTTGCGGACCGATACGATCTCGACCCCGACCACAAGATCAACGCGCTTCTGCATCGCCGCGACACCTGGTCGGGCAAGACCATCCTCTGGCCGGTCGAAGGGACGAGCCTCAAGGTGCCGGTCGACCTCGCCGCCCTGCCGACCTATTCCCGTTCGCGCGAGTTCGATGGTTTCCGCGGCTTCGGCATTGTCAGGATCGCCGATGCGATCGAGGACGCGAAGGCGAGCGGCCTGGCGCTCCTCACTCCCGACACGGCCCGGCACGAGGATACGGCAGTCGATATCCCGGCAGAGGGCTCTCCCGGGGAACCAAGTGCAGATCAGGACGGGACGGAAGCCTCCCCCCCAGTCGACATGCCGCAAGGCGGGCGGGAGGACGGCGCGGCGCCGGAACCGCCGGCGGCGGAGGACCCCTTTGCCGGCGAGCAGCCCGCGCTTCGCATTGTCGACACTCCGGCGCGGCCGCCTTCCGACAAGGTCATCGATCTCGACGAGCGACGGCCGGCGGGTTCCGGGGCTTTGACGCGCGGCGAGCAGGCGGCCTTCCGCGAGATCGCGCGGCAGCTTGGCGCCCATTTCGGCGAGCCTGCGACTCCGTCCAACACGGCAGGCGAAGACGACGGGCGCTTGGCAGGAGAAGCGCCTCCGGCCGAGGCAGCCGTTTCACCCGACACGGAAAGCAGTGGATCGGACGAAGCCACTGCCACCCGGCGGGAGGAAACGGCGGCCGCAGCCGGAGATGAAGCGTCCCCCGCCTCGCGCGGCGGCGTCGGCATGAGCAGCGAAATCCTCGACCGGCTGCCCGTCGCGCTGCTCATTCATCATGGCGACGAGCTGCTGCACGCAAACCCCGAATTTCTGCGGCTGACCGGCTACCCGAAACTCGATGCCTTCGCGCAGGAGGGAGGACTGGAAGCCCTCTTCGCCTATGGCGACGAATCCGGAGAGACGCGGCCGGATGGGACGATGACCCTGGTGCGTGCCAGTGGCCAGCTCGCTCCGGTCACCGCCCATCTCCATTCGATCCAGTGGGAGGGGCGAAGCGCCCTGATGCTGGCGCTCAGCCCGGCCGCGGCCCGTGCCGCCGAGACGGCTACACCCGAGGCAAAGGCCTTGCCGGGGGCCGAGACGCGACTCAGGATGGAAATCGACGAGCTCCGCTCGATCCTCGAAACGGCCACCGACGGCGTCGTGGTTCTCGGGCAGGAGGGCGACATTCGGACGATGAACCGCTCGGCAAGTGCGCTCTTCAACTATGACGAAGAGGAGATGCGCAGCAAGCCGTTCGCCGCCCTCTTCGCCCATGAGAGCCAGAAGGCGGTGATCGACTACCTCCACGGCCTGTCCGGCCACGGTGTCGCGAGCGTGCTCAACGATGGCCGCGAAGTGATCGGCAGGGAGGCTGGCGGCGGCTTCATTCCGCTGTTCATGACCATCGGGCGGCTCTCCTCCTCCAACGGCTATTGCGCCGTCATCCGCGACATCACCCAATGGAAGCGGACCGAGGAGGAATTGCGCAACGCCAAGCGTGCCGCCGAGACCGCAAACGCCCACAAGACCGAGTTCCTTGCAAGGGTGAGCCACGAGATCCGCACGCCGCTCAACGCCATCATCGGCTTTTCCGACATGATGGCGAGCGAGCATTTCGGCCCGGTCGGACATCCCCGCTACATCGAATATGCCGGCGACATCGGCCGGTCGGGACGGCACGTGCTCGACATCGTCAACGACCTGCTCGACATCTCGAAGATCGAGGCGGGCGAGATGGAACTCGATTTCAGGGCCGTGGACATCAACGAGGCGGTCTCCGAAGCCGTCTCGCTGGTGCAGCCGCAGGCCAACAGCCAACGCGTGATCATCCGCACCTCGCTCTCCGGCTCGGTGCCGGAGGTCGTGGCCGACGGCCGGTCGATCAAGCAGATCGCGCTCAACATCCTCGCGAACGCCATCCGCTTCACGCCGTCCGGCGGGCAGATCGTCGTGTCGACCTCCTACGAGGCGAACGGCAGCGTCATTCTCCGGATCCGCGACACCGGGATCGGCATGACGCGCAACGAACTCGATCAGGCGATGAAGCCTTTCCGGCAGGTGACGACCGGGGGGCGCAAGCGTGGCGAGGGCACCGGCCTCGGCCTGCCGCTGACGAAGGCGATGGCCGAGGCGAACCGCGCCCAATTCGCCATCACCTCCGCACCGAACGAGGGGACGCTGGTGGAAGTTTCCTTCCCCTCTCAACGCGTCTTGGCGAACTGAGGGCCGATGCTGTAAGGAAATGTTGACCTGCGGGAACCAGTTTGGCTCCCGCCAGCATCTTGCCGCGGAACGGATCGTTTGCCATTCACAGCCAAAAGCCTCAAGCGACGATACGCTCAGACGGGAACGGGCCTGACACATCGGCTGCTCGCAGGCTGGTCCGGCCTCGCCTCGGCAATCGTGCTGATGCCAATCGTCGCCATCGCATGGCTGGCGGTCAGCGGCGGCGACGCGGACTGGCCGCATCTCATCGAGAACGTCATCCCGCGCGCCACTTTGAGAACGCTGTTGCTCTTGGGGATGACGGGCGCCGCAACGACGATCGTCGGCATCGTGACGGCGTGGCTGGTGGCGACCTGCGACTTTCCGCTGCGCCGGTTACTCTCCGCCGCGCTCGTCCTGCCGCTTGCCATACCGGCCTATCTGGCGGCCTATGCCTTCGGCGAACTGCTGACCTTCACCGGGCCGGTTCAGGGGCTGATCCGGGCACTCTTCGGTTTTCAGACGAGCCGGGATTACTGGTTTCCGGACGTGCGCTCGCTCGGCGGCGCGGTGCTGGTAATGAGCTCGGTCCTCTATCCCTATATCTACCTTGCCTGCCGCTCGATGTTTCTCATGCAGGGCCGGGCAGCCGCGGACGTGGCGCGCACGCTCGGCGCCGGGCCGGTCAAGGTCTTCCTGAAGATCCAGATCCCGATGGCGAGACCGGCCATCATGATCGGCCTGACGCTCGTCGCCATGGAGACGATGAACGATATCGGCGCGGTCGAATTTCTCGGCGTCCAGACCCTGACCTTCTCCATCTTCGACACCTGGCTCAACCGCGGCAGCCTTGCCGGTGCGGCGCAGATCGCCTGCATCATGCTGGTCTTCATCATCGGCCTGATGATGGTCGAGCGCGCCGCGCGGCGCAGCCAGCGCTTCTCCAGCCAGAAGACGACGGCCGCCGTCCACGACGCGGTGCGCCTCGAGCTTTCCGGCTGGAAAAAGTGGACGGCAACGCTCGTCTGCCTGCTGCCAGTCCTCTCGGGCTTCGCCGTCCCCTTCCTGATCCTCGGCAATTATGCGCTGAAGCGGCTCGACCAGTTCCTGGCGGCGCGCCTGCTGGACGCATTGCTGCACAGCGTCCTGGTTTCCGGCCTGACGGCGCTTGCTACCGTGTTCCTGGGTTTTGTGCTGGCCTACGCCGCCCGCACCGGCCGCTCGCCGATCACGGAAGTCGCCGGACGGCTCGCCTCCTTCGGCTACGGCGTGCCAGGCACGGTCCTGGCGATCGGGGTGCTTTTTCCGCTCGCCGCCCTCGACAATGCCCTGGATGCGCAGATGCGCGAGATTTTCGGCATTTCCACGGGCCTCGTCCTGAGCGGCACCGGCTTTGCGATCGTCTATGCCTGCGCGGTGCGCTTCCTGACCATGGCCGAGGGAACGCTGGAAGCCGGCTTCCACAAGCTCTCGCCGCATCTCGACATGGCCGCCCGCGCCCTTGGCCGAACCAGCGCCCAGACCTTGCGCTCGGTGCTTCTGCCGATGATGCGCCCGGCGGTGCTGACGGCGGCGCTGCTCGTCTTCATCGAGACGATGAAGGAGCTCTCCGCAACCATCATGCTGCGCCCGTTCAATTTCAACACGCTCGCCACGCTCGTCTATGAGGATGCGTCGCGCGCGAAGGTCGAGGATGCCTCGGTCGCCGCCATGATCATCGTCGTTGCCGGCATGATCCCGGTCATTCTAGTGTCGCGGTCGCTTGAAAGCCGCTCATAGGGCACGCCACATCGCGACAAAAAAAGAGGCGGCTCCTAGGCCGCCTCTGAAGTCATGCTAACCAACAAATGCTCGAGAACTCGTGACGTCATGTCTGTGACAGCATCGCTGCTGCGGCACCGGACCCCTGATGGATCGCGGCCTCCAGTTGGCTCGACCATGCCCCGCCAAACCTTAACAAGACCTTACCGCCGGACCCGACAATCTTAGGGAACGAGCCGCAAGAAGACTTGCTTGGTTAATTCGGCAGGCGCGAACAGGTTAACGCAGAACGATGGGTTCGATCCCGAACGACCGCTGCCGTCAACCTCAAGCACGTCAGTTCTTCAGCGCTTCCAGCCCGGCGAAGAGATCGAGCGCCTCGGGATTTGCCAGTGCCTCCTTGTTCTTGACCGGACGGCCATGCACCACGTCGCGCACCGCAAGCTCGACGATCTTGCCGGATTTGGTGCGCGGAATGTCGGCGACAGCAACGATCTTGGCCGGCACGTGCCGCGGCGAGGCGCCGGTGCGAATCCGCGTCTTGATCGCCTGCGTCAGCTCTTCCGTCAGCGCAACGCCAGGCGCCAGGCGCACGAAGAGGACCACCCGGACGTCGTCCTGCCAATCCTGTCCGATGCAGAGCGCCTCGGCGACCTCGGGCATCTGTTCGACCTGATTGTAAATTTCCGCCGTGCCGATGCGCACGCCGCCCGGATTGAGCGTCGCGTCGGAACGACCGTGGATGATGATGCCGCCATGCGGCGTCCATTCGGCAAAGTCGCCATGGCACCAGACATTGTCGAAACGTTCGAAATAGGCAGCGCGATACTTGGCGCCCTCGGGATCGTTCCAGAACATCACCGGCATCGACGGAAAGGCCTTGGTGCAGACGAGTTCGCCCTTTTCGCCACGCACCGGCCTGCCCTCGTCGTTCCAGACGTCGATGGCAAGACCGAGCCCCGGCCCCTGGATTTCGCCGCGCCAGACCGGCTTCAGCGGGTTGCCGAGCACGAAGCAGGAGACGATGTCGGTGCCGCCGGAGATCGAGGCGAGCTGGACGTCGGACTTGATCCCCTCATAGACAAAGGAGAACCCCTCCGGCGACAGCGGCGAGCCGGTCGATGTCAGGAGCCTCAGCGCCGAGAGATCGTGCCTCGTCGCCGGCGTCAGCCCGCTTTTGCGCACCGCATCGATGTATTTTGCCGAAGTTCCGAAGACGGCAAAGCGCTCCTCGGCCGCAAAGTCGAAGAGAACGTTGCCGTCGGGATAGAAGGGCGAGCCGTCATAGAGGCACAGGGTCGCGCCGACTGCCAGGCCGGAGGCCAGCCAGTTCCACATCATCCAGCCGCAGGTGGTGAAGTAGAAGAGCCGCTCGCCCTCCTTCAGCCCGCAGTGATACCGGTGTTCCTTGAGGTGTTGGAGAAGCGTTCCGCCGGCCGAATGCACAATGCATTTCGGCACGCCGGTCGTGCCGGAGGAGAACAGGATGTAGAGCGGATGGCTGAAGGGAAGCCGCTCGAAGGCAAGCGGCCCGGCTTCGAAAGCGGCGATGAAGTCGGGAAGCGTCACGCCGCCCTCGATTCCCGCCGCGAGCGCGGCGCTGTCGCCCGCATAGGGAACGACGAGGGTCGGTACGCCCAGCACCTTCGCGACGGCGCGCACCTTCGCGTCCACATCCTGGCGCTTGCCGTTGTACCAGTAGCCGTCGCATGCGACGAAAAGTTTGGGCCCGATCTGTCCGAAGCGGTCGAGAACGCCCTGCTCGCCGAAATCAGGAGAACAGGACGACCAGATGGCGCCGACGGAGGCGGTGGCGAGCATCAGCGCGATGGTCTCCGGCAGGTTCGGCATCATCGCGGCGACACGGTCGCCGACCCCGATGCCTTGCGCCTTCAGCGCCTGTTGCAGGCGTGACACCAGGCTGCGCAGTTCGTCCCAGGAGAGCCGATAACGGACCTGATCCTCGCCGCGGAAGATCAGGGCGTCATCGCTGCCGCTCCCACGCAGCAGGTTTTCGGCAAAGTTGAGCTTGGCGTCCGGGAAGAAGCGGGCCTCCAGCATCTGCTCGCCGTTGACCAGCGCCTTGTCGCCACGCTCGCCGATGACGCCGCAATCCTCCCACACGGCGGTCCAGAAGTCGCCGCGCTCTGTCACGGACCAGTCGTGAAAGGCATCATAGTCGGAAAACTTGCCGCCGGCGCGCCCTTCGCACTGGGCCATGAACTGCGTCACCGGGCTCCGCGCAAGCGTCTCGGCATCCGGAACCCACAAGGGTCGATCTGTTTGCATGCGTTCCTCCACTCCTCTGGCCCTGATCTATACCATGCTGCAATGCAAAATAAACAGCGTGCAGGCCAGTCCGGCGCTCGCGAAGACGACATTTCCATGTCAGTTGCATTTGCCCTCTTCAGGGCCTATCCACACGGTTTCACCGAACGCGTGGCCGACCGACTGAAATGACCAGACCTTTCCGGAAAATATCGCGCGTCTTGAGGCTGCGCCTGCGCCGCCGCCGTTTCGTCTGGTCCGCCGTGGTCGGGGTACTTCTCGCCGTCGGCTACAACGCCGCGCTGCCCCTGCTTGTTTCGACAACCGGCGTGCGCGCCACGATGGAGCGAACACTCGACAGTTGGTCGGGCGGCAAGAGCAGAATCAACGGTGAACCGGAGCTCCGATTCTGGCCGGAACCGCTGTTGACCTTGCCCTCTGCGACGATCGAAACGACCGGCCCCGAGCCCCGGCGCCTGGCCGAAATCGGCCGCATTACCGCATCGTTCAGCCCGCTTTCGGCCCTTCTCGGCGAACCGACGCTTGAAGACATCAGCCTTGTCGCCCCCGTCGTCACCATCGAGCGCCGGGCCGACGGTACGATCAATTGGCAAAGGCCGCAGTGGCTTGCCCCGCCCGAGGCTGCCGCATCGACTGAGCAAAGCCCTTTCGGAGACATCGCTATCGTCAATGGCCGGCTGCGCGTCCTCGACCGGGCGGCCGGGGGCAACGACGTCGACATTCCCGGCATCTCCGGAACGGTCAAATGGCCTTCCTTTCAGGAGCGATTGAGCGCGCAATTGTCGGCGCGGTTGAGCGGCGAGGAGGTTGCCTGGGCGTTCGTCTGCGAGGATCCTCTCGTTCTCTTCGCGAGGCGCAACGCCTCGCTCAAGACATCGATTACATCGGCGCCGCTGACCTTTTCCTTCGAGGGCGTCGGCAATCTATCCTCCGTTCCCTTCGCGTCGGGTCATCTGCAGATGTCCGTGCCCTCCCTCGCAGCGCTCGTTCAGTGGTATCAGGGCACCTCGGCAGCAGCGCTCCCGCCCGGTGGGCTCACCATCGACACCAAGGTGGCAACCGGCGAGAAGGCGCTCAAGCTGGACGAACTGGCGTTCACGATGGGCGGCGCCAGCGCAACGGGTGTGCTGGATATCGCGCTGAAGGACAGCAAGGCACCCAGCATCGAGGGCACGCTCGCCTTCGATCGCATCGACCTCAACGGCGTTCCTGTCGCAGCGCTCACGCCGCTTGGCCGGGATGACCGCCTTTGGCGCCTGGTCGAAGCCTTCGTCAGCGCCTGGCACACGGACATTCGGCTTTCCTCTCAAGAGATTTTGGCTGGTCCCTTGCACCTGACGGACGTCGCCGCTGGGGTGATGATCGACGGGAAGCGTGCGTCGATCGATATTGGCGACAGCAATTACGCCAATGGCAGTTTGAGCGGCCGCGTGGTTCTCTCTGAACAAGGGCTGGAGCATGGCGGCCGCCTACAGGCACGTCTCAAGGATGCCGATTTCGCCGCAGTGCTCGGCGGCTTCGGCCTCCACGGTCCAGTTCCGGACGGCAGAGGAATTCTCAGCATCGATATCGGAACCGACCGCGCCGTCTGGGCAACCGGCCTTGGCGACTTTTCAGGCAACCTCAACTTTTCGCTGGGGAACGGCAGCATCGCCGGCTTCGACGTACACGCCTTTGCCGATCTCGTCCGCAAGGGCGAATTCTTCTCGCTTTCACAAGCGAGCGAGGCCAGCTTCGACTTCCAGGCTGCGAACATAAAGGCAAGCTTTGCCGACGGCACGGCACGGCTCGACTTGGCCGATTTCGTCGGAACGTCGGGCAACTTGTCGGTCGCCGGCGTGGTCCCCTATCGCAACGGCAGCCTGGCGCTTGCCGGGACGCTCGAAACCGGAACGCCCGGCAGCAATCAACCGGTTCGCTTCTTCGTCGGGGGCTCCTGGCCGAATGCGATTATTTCGCCGCTTTCCGTTCTCGTCGCTCCGAAATAGCCCGCATCGTCAGCCACTTGCCGCGACGGCCGCGCGCTCATCCCTTTCGCGCTGGACCTCCCGCCGCTTGGTGACGATCGACGCGACGATCACGCCGAGCGCGACGATACCGATCAGGATCGTGCAGATCGCATTGATCTCCGGCGTCACGCCGAGGCGTACCTGGCTGTAGATCTTCATCGGCAGCGTCGTCGCGCCCGGCCCGGTGGTGAAGCTCGATATGACGAGATCGTCGAGCGACAGGGTGAAGGCCAGGACCCAGCCCGAAAAGACGGCCGGCGCGATCACCGGCAGGGTGATCGCGAAGAAGGTCCTGACCGGGGTCGCGCCGAGGTCCAGCGCCGCCTCCTCGATAGACTGGTCGAAGCTCAACAGGCGCGACTGAACCACGACCGCAACGAAACACATGGTGAAAGTGATGTGGGCGAGCGTGATCGTCCAGAAACCGCGATCGAGGCCGATCGCCACGAAAAGCAGAAGCAGCGAGAGACCGGTGATCACTTCCGGCATCACCAGCGGCGCATAAACCATGCCGGAAAAGAGCACACGTCCGCGGAAGCGCGAATAGCGCACCAGCGCGAGAGCGGCCAATGTGCCGAGGACGGTCGCGCAGGTTGCCGACAGCAGCCCGACGCGAATGGTCACCCAGGCGGCATCGAGGAGCCCCTGATTGTGCCAAAGCTGGGTGTACCACTTAGTCGAAAAACCGGCCCACACCGTCACCAGTTTCGACTCGTTGAACGAGAAGATCACCAGAAGCACGATCGGCAGGTAGAGAAAGCCGAAGCCGAGGACGACGGAGGCGATGTTGAAGCGGGACCACTTTTCCATCTGCTACTTCCCCTCGCCGTCGGCCTTGGCCTGGACATTCTGGAAATAGACGATCGGAATGACCAGGATCAACAGCAGCACCGTGGCCACCGCCGACGATACCGGCCAGTCGCGGTTGGCATTGAATTCGTTCCAGAGCGTCTTGCCGATCATCAATGTCTCCGATCCCCCGAGGAGATCCGGAATGACGAACTCGCCGACGGCCGGGATGAAGACGAGCAGGCAGCCCGCGACGACGCCCGGCAGCGACAGCGGGAAGGTGACCCGCCAGAAGGCGCTGACCGGCGTGCAGCCGAGGTCCTGGGCCGCCTCGATCAGCGAATGATCCATCTTCTCGAGCGCCGAATAGATCGGCAGCACCATGAAGGGAAGATAGGAATAGACGATGCCGATATAGATCGCCGTATTGGTGTTGAGGATGATCAGCGGCTGGTCGATGACGCCGAAGGTGATCAGGAACTGGTTGAGCAGGCCCTCCGGCTTGAGGATGGCGATCCAGGCGTAGACCCTGATCAGGAAGCTCGTCCAAAAGGGCAGGATCACCAGCATCAGTAATGTCGGCCGGATCGAACGCGGTGCCTTGGCCATTCCATAGGCGATCGGAAAGCCGATGAGCAGCGTCAGGAACGTCGAGATGGCCGCGATGATGAGGCTCGACACATAGGCGTTGAAGTAGAGAACGTCCTCCGTCAGCCAGACGTAGTTGTCGGCCGAAAATTCGCGCATCTTCTCCAGGATGCCCGCGAGCCCACCCGCCAGATCGAAGACCGGCGTATAGGGAGGCATCGCAATTGCGGTCTCAGACAGCGAAATCCGGAACACGATGAAGAAGGGAATGAGGAAGAAGAACAGCAGCCACGCATAGGGCACGATGATCACCAGGCGGCCGACGAGGGCTGAGGCAAGTTTCGCCATGGCTTCAATCCTTCAAGACGACGCCGGCATCTTCGCCGAACGAGACCCACACCTGCTGGTCGTAACCGAGCGGATCCTCGACGGCGCGCACGGCGTTGAGCGAAGACGCCTTGACGACCTTGCCGTCCTTCAGGCGGACGTGGAAGACGGTCATGTCGCCGAGATAGCCGATGTCCCAGATCTCGCCTTCGGCCGCATTGACGGGCGCGTGGGCTGGTGGCTGACGACTGATCCTGATCTTCTCCGGGCGAATGGCGACGGCGGCCCTTGCACCGTCCGCCAATTTCTCCGGCGAGGCCATGCGGACCGGGATGCCGCCCGCCGTTTCGATCCGGACAGCGCCCCCTTCGGCCGCAGTCACCGTGCCGTCGAACAGGTTCACGTCGCCGATGAAGTCGGCGACGAAGCGCGAATTCGGCGCCTCGTAGATCTCGGCCGGCGTCGCCACTTGGACGACCTTGCCGTGGCTCATGACGGCGATCCGGCCGGCCATGGTCATCGCTTCTTCCTGGTCATGGGTGACGATGACAAAGGTCAGACCGAGTTCCTGCTGCAGATCCATCAGTTCGAACTGGGTTTCCTCGCGCAGCTTCTTGTCGAGCGCGCCGAGCGGTTCGTCGAGCAACAGCACCTTGGGCCGCTTGGCCAGCGAACGGGCAAGCGCCACGCGCTGCCGCTGTCCGCCGGACAGCTGATGCGGCTTGCGCTGGGCAAATTTCTCGAGCTTGACGAGCTTCAGCATCTGCCCCACCCGCTCGGCGATATCGGCCTTCGGCATACCGTCCTGCTTCAGGCCGAAGGCGATATTGCTCTCGACCGTCATATGCGGGAACAGCGCGTAGGACTGGAACATCATGTTGACGGGCCGCCGGTAGGGCGGGATGCCGGCGAGGTTCTGGCCGTCGAGGATGATTTCCCCCGAGGTCGGCTGCTCGAAGCCGGCGAGCATGCGCAACAGGGTCGACTTGCCGCAACCGGACGCGCCGAGCAGCGCGAAGAATTCGCGTGTGTAGATGTCCAGCGAAAGATCGTCGACGGCGGTGAAGTCGCCGAACTTCTTCGTCACGTTCTTGACGGAAATGAATGGTTTGGAGGCGGGGTCCGCCCAAGGTGCAAAGGAACGCCGGATACTACCGAGAGACTTCATCATTCAACTCCGAATGCCACAGCCGGATGGGCGCGACGCCACGCTTGTCGAGGAACGGAGGGGTCCGCACGCTCCATGTGACGCCGCTCCCGTCTTTCCCAACCGCCCTAAGGAAATGCCCGGATTTTCAGGTCCGGGCATTTTTGTCTTCGCTCTATTGGCCGGTGACGATCTTGGTCCAGAGGCGGGTCAGCACCCGCTGCTCCTTCGGCTCGAACGGGGTGACCGTGAAGAGCTTCTGCATCACCGTGTCCGGCGGATAGATGGCCGTGTCCTCGAGCACTTCTTTGTCGAGGAATTGTTGTGAGGCCTTGTTGCCATTGGCGTAGAAGACATAGTTCGACGCCTTGGCGATGACCTCCGGCTTCATCATGTAGTTGATGAACTCGTGCGCCTCGGCCACATGCGGCGCATCGGCGGGAATCGCCAGCATGTCGAACCACATCTGCGCCCCTTGCGCGGGGATCGAATAGTCGACCGTCACGCCTGCCTTCGCCTCGGCCGCACGGTCGCGCGCCTGGAAGATATCGCCGGAGAAGCCGACCGCCAGGCAGATGTCACCATTTGCCAGTGCATTGATATATTCCGACGAGTGGAACTTGCGGATATAGGGCCGGACCTTCAGGAGCAGGTCGGCGGCCTTGTCGAGATCGGCCTGGTCGTGGCTGTCGGGATTGAGGCCGAGATAGGCAAGCGCCGAGGGTATGATATCGGTCGGCGAGTCGAGGAGATGAATGCCGCAATCCTTGAACTTCGCCGCGATCTCCGGATTGAACACGACGTCCCAGTTCGGCTTCTCGTCCGTGCCGAGGACTTCCTTCATCTTGTCGACATTGTAGCCGATGCCGGTCGTGCCCCACATGTAGTCGACCGCGAAGTCATTGCCCGGATCGTACTGGGCCGTACGCTCCATGATGACGTTCCACATGTTCGCGAGATTCGGCAGCTTCGACTTGTCCAGCTTCTGGAACACGCCCGCGGCAATCTGGCGCTGCAGGAAGTATGCAGTTGGAACCACGACATCATAGCCGGACCCGCCGGCCAGCAGCTTGGTTTCCAGGATCTCGTTGGAGTCGAAAACGTCGTAGACGACCTTGATGCCGGTCTCCTTGGTGAACTCCTCAAGGATGCTGTCGTCGATATAATCCGACCAGTTATAGACGTTGACGACCCGCTCCTGGGCGGAAGCGAGCGTGGCGGCTCCCGCGAGCATTGCGGCCGCCAAGGTTGCGACGATGAGTTTGGACATACAACTCCCCTCATTTATCGGTTCGAGACAAGCGCCCATTCTTCGCGCGGTCGCGCCCTGTCTGTTGTTCGTTGCGATGCCGAAGTTAGGCATGTTTCTCAATAACCTCAAGCGCTTTCGCACCGGGCAAATCCGCCATTCCCCAGTCGTTTTCACATTCGCAAGGACAAGCAAAATCCGGGGCTTACGCGCCCGTCCGCACTTCACCGACGGCAGGCCACGCCAGCGCCGCCCACGTGCCGGCGCGAGCGGTCCGCGCGGAACCAAAAAGACCTGCTGTTGCAGGCGCAAGCAATCGCGGCACAGCTATTGAAAATCGAAAACACTCAAACCCGTCGCCATCTCGTCGAGACCGAGCGGTCGGGTGACCGGCGGCTCGGCGCGCGCCAGACAGCCCTGGCGCTCACAGAGGCGGCAGACCGGGCCGACGGCGATCGCCGGCAGGCGTGCTGCCCCGTAAACAGTCTCCTGCGCGAAGCCGGCGTCACAGCCGATCAGCAGCGCGGTGCGCCTGACCCGGTCCTGGAAACCAGCCTGCGGCCCTTCGACCGTGCGCGCGACCGTCAGGAATTCGCCGCCGTCCGGCATTTCGACGCGATCGACGAGGATCTGCCCCGGAACGGCGAAGGCCGCATGGATGTTGAGCTTTGGGCAGGCACCGCCGAAGCGGGCATGCGGAAAGCCCTGTGCGCCGGCGCGGCGCAGGCGATGGCCGGCATTGTCGATCTCCATCAGGAAGAACGGAATGCCGGCGGCGCCGGGCCGCTGCAACGATGTCAGGCGATTGGCGGCCTGCTCGAACGACACCTGGAAGCGTGCCCTCAGAAGGTCGATATCGCACTTCGCCCGCTGGGCCGCGGCATGGAAGGCCGCGTAGGGCATCATCAGCGCATGGGCGGCATAGCGCGCGAGTTCGAAGCGGCCGATGCGACGCGCCTCCGCGGTCGTAAAGTGGATCTGCTCGAGTTCTGCCACGATCGCCTCGTGACAGGCGATCGAAGCGACCTCCATGGCGATTTCGAGCGTCTGATCAAAGGGCGACAGCCGCTCGGAAATGAAGAGGCGCATCGAGTGTCGGTCGAAACGGCGGCGAAGGTTCGGCATGACATGCACCGGCAGCGCCCGCACGGCGAGGCCGTGTTCCCTTTTCAGCCAGGCCTTCAGTGCACCTGCCAGGTCGTCGCCCGGCGACAGCGTCGTATGGAATGCCTCCATAACCTCTTCGATCCGGGGGAAATGGTTCGGCCGCCCCTCGAGGGTCTCGCGGACTTCGTCGAGCGGCAGCCGCGTGTCGGCAAGCGTCGCCATGTGCCCCTGCCCGGCAAGGAGTTCGGCCAGGTCCTTGAGGCGCGACGCCTGTTCCCGATAGGCACGATAGAGCTTGACGACGCCGCCCGACACATTGGGCGCCGCTTCGGTGACCTCGATCAGTTCCTGATCTCCCGGCAGTTCGCCGGCGAGCAAAGGGTCGGCAAAGACCTCGCGCAACTCCGCGAGACTGCCGCCCGCCTCGCCCTGCAATTCGTCGAGATCGACCTTGTAGACCGATGCCAGCTTGAGAAGCAGTTGCACCGTCAACGGCCGCTGGTTGCGCTCGATCAGGTTCAGGTAGGAGGGCGAGATGCCAAGCGCCTCCGCCATCGCCGTCTGCGTCAGCTGAAGGCCGTTGCGGATTCGCCTGACACGCGGCCCGGCGAAGATCTTGTTCTCGGCCATTTGTCACTCCCTTTACAGAATCTTCACGAGGGCATCTTTGACAATCTTTACAGCTTTACTGCTTCGCCTTGTCAAACGCAAGACAAGGTAACCCCTTTTGCGGTGGCGAAGCAGCAAAAGATGTGGCCTGTTTCCGCAGCGCAATGTAAAAACTGTCATATCAGTTCACGGTATTCAGCGAGCTAATACAAAAGTCGTAGAGCTCACGATTTTGACGAGGAGACAAGCATGACTGATTTTTACAAGCTGGTTCCGAGCGCGCCGCAGGGCCGCTTCGACGGCATCGAACGGCCCTATTCCGCGGAGGCTGTGCAGCGTCTCCGTGGCTCGGTCGAGATCCGTTATTCCCTTGCCGAGATGGGCGCAAACCGCCTCTGGAAGCTCATTCACGAGGAAGACTTCGTCAACGCGCTCGGCGCGCTTTCCGGCAACCAGGCGATGCAGATGGTTCGCGCCGGCCTGAAGGCGATCTATCTCTCCGGCTGGCAGGTCGCGGCTGACGCCAATACGGCCTCTGCCATGTATCCGGACCAGTCGCTCTACCCGGCGAATGCCGCGCCGGAACTTGCGAAACGGATCAATCGCACCCTGCAGCGGGCCGACCAGATCGAAACCTCGGAAGGCAAGGGCCTTTCGGTCGACACCTGGTTCGCGCCGATCGTCGCCGACGCGGAAGCCGGCTTCGGCGGGCCGCTCAATGCCTTCGAGATCATGAAGGCTTTCATCGAGGCCGGTGCGGCGGGCGTCCACTACGAAGACCAGCTCGCCTCGGAAAAGAAGTGCGGCCATCTGGGCGGCAAAGTGCTGATCCCGACCGCGGCGCATATCCGCAACCTGAACGCTGCGCGGCTTGCCGCCGACGTCATGGGCACGCCGACGCTGGTCATCGCCCGCACCGACGCGGAAGCGGCCAAGCTGCTGACCTCGGACATCGACGAGCGCGACCGTCCCTTCGTCGACTACGATGCCGGCCGCACGGTGGAAGGCTTCCACCAGGTGAAAAACGGGATCGAGCCGTGCATTGCGCGCGCCATCGCCTATGCGCCACATTGCGACCTCATCTGGTGCGAGACGTCGAAGCCGGACCTCGAACAGGCACGCAAATTCGCCGAGGGCGTACACAAGGCGCATCCGGGCAAGCTGCTCGCCTATAATTGCTCGCCGTCGTTCAACTGGAAGAAGAACCTCGACGACGCGACGATCGCCAAGTTCCAGCGGGAGCTCGGCGCCATGGGCTACAAGTTCCAGTTCATCACGCTCGCCGGCTTCCATCAGCTGAACTACGGCATGTTCGAGCTGGCGCGCGGCTACAAGGACCGGCAGATGGCCGCCTATTCGGAGCTGCAGGAAGCGGAGTTCGCGGCCGAGGTGAACGGCTACACGGCGACCAAGCACCAGCGCGAAGTCGGCACCGGCTATTTCGACGCCGTGTCGCTGGCGATCACCGGCGGCCAGTCGTCCACGACGGCGATGAAGGAATCGACCGAACACGATCAGTTCCGCCCGGCGGCGGAATGAGGGCGCGCGACATCCCTGCCCGTTGCGCGCCCCGGAAATATCAGAATCTCGAACCGTAAGCGGGCCCGGATAATGGTATCCCCCCGCGCCGGCTCTAACCTTCAAAGGAGCACTCCCATGACAGTACAGACACGCGTCAAGGAACGGGCCGAGGAACAGTCATCGGCCATGACCCCGGACCAGCAGGCGGCGATCCGCATGGTCGCCAACGACCTGCACCGCCTCAACCAGTCGGTCATGAAGGCCGTCGAGGCCGGCGTCTCGGTCGAACTGGTGCGCTCGGCGCGCCACCACGGCGGCGACGGCAACTGGGGCGACCTGTTGATCCCGGTCATCGTCACCCAGGGCCGGCCCTGATGGCGACGCTCGCCGCGGCCGCGACCGCGCTCATGCTCGGCGCTGCGCTCTGGCAGGAGATCCGGTATCGCAGCATGCAAGCACTTGAGGTTCGGGTTCTCGAAAGATCCGATCTCAATTGATCGACTGAACGAACAGGACGTATCGGCCGGCGCAAGCCGGCCGATCGGCGTTTACGCAATATTTCGCCGCGGCCGTTTGCCGGCAAAGAGATCCGCATGGCTGCGCAGCAGCCGTGTCATCCGATCGACGACAGTGCGAATGTCCCGCCGGTGGCGGTCCTCGTTGTTCATGACGATCCATTGGCGATGCGTAAGTGGTCCGATCTCGTCGCCGGCCCTTTCCAGTTGGGGATCGAGATCGCCGACGAAACAGGGCAGCACCGCCGTTCCCGCCCCGGCGCGCGCCAGATCGAGCAGGGAGCGGGGGCGGCTGACGGTTGCCATGAGCCGGCCGGACGCATTTTCGTGCGGCCAGCGCAGATAGGCGGAAAGGGCCTCGTCTTCGGCGACGGCGACCCAACGATCCGTTCCGCCAGGCGCGTTTTTTTGGCGATAGGCGGCGTAGGCGACCTCACCGACCGGCCGGGCGGCGAGATAGGTTTCCTCGGGCTCGAAGGCGCGAATGCCGATGTCGCTCTCCCGATAGGCGAGGCTTGCCCGCGCTTCGCCGATTGACAGCCAAATCATGAACGGGTCGCGTTCCGTGCAGATCGCCGGGAAGTTTTCGGCGATCAGCCAGGAGACCCAGGTGCCAGCGGCAATGCGGACGATCGTTGCGCCCTCGCCCTCCTTCCGCCAGCTTTCGACCTTGCGGGCTGCCGCCTCCATCTCCTGCAACTGCTCGAACAGGAAACGGCCCTCGGCCGTCAGCGCATAGCCGGTTTGGCTGCGAACAAAGAGGGCCCGCCCGGTGCGCTCCTCGAGTTCCAGCATCCGCCGTCCGATGGTGGCGGGACTGAGCCCCGTCGCCTGCGCCGCCCCGGTCAGCCCGCCGCCGCGCGCCACGGTCATGAAACAGCGATATATGTCCCAATCCACGTTTTTCATGGGTGAAAAACATATGAGAATATCGACTGTATGTAAAACAGTTTCAGATGCATAAAAGAGGAGATGCCCAAGAGATGAGGAGCATCACCATGGACATGATGGCAATGGCCCTGCTGTTCGACATGGCCTCGAGAAACCGGCGCTGGGACGAAGAATTCGAGCGTCGATCGAGAGGCCGATCGGAAACCCTCACGGAAGGCCTACTCGCCGCGCTCTTCCGCAAATCGCGACCGGCTCAAAGACGCGACGATTGCGACGGCATTCCGTGCTTGGCGCCTTAAACCCCGCTCGAACAAATGAAGACGCCGCGCATCAGGGATGCGCGGCGTTCGGTTTATCGTGCGTTGTAGCGGAAGGACGGCCCGTCCCGGCTATGCGGCGCGATAGGCCTGACCGGCTCCGCTCTCCGGTTCCAGCCGGAATTGCTCGACCAGCATCATCAGCGTATCGGCCTGGGTCGCCAGCGCGCGGCTGGTGGCCGTCGCCTCCTCGACCATGGTGGCGTTCTGCTGGGTCATCTGGTCCATCTGGTTGACGGAACCGTTGACCTCGTGCAGCGCCGTCGCTTGGTCGCGGCTTGCGGTGGCGATCATCTCGACATGCTGGCTGACGGTGACGATCTGCGCGCTGATCGAGGCAAGTACGGCCCCGGTCTCCTTGACGAGCAGCGAGCCGGAGCTGACCTCGTCCGTCGACTTGTTGATCAGTCCCTTGATTTCCCGTGCCGCCTCGGCCGAGCGCTGCGCCAGTTCGCGAACCTCCTGGGCGACGACCGCGAAGCCCTTGCCCGCCTCGCCGGCGCGTGCCGCTTCGATGCCGGCGTTCAAGGCGAGCAGGTTGGTCTGGAAGGCGATGTCGTCGATCACTTCGATGATCTGCTCGATCTGGCGCGAAGCATCCTCGATGCGGCCCATGGCGGCGATGGCGTTGGCGACCACGGTCGCCGAACTGTCGGCGCTCCGCTTGGTTTCGGTAACCGACTGGTTCGCCTCGTGGGCGCGCTCTGCCGAAGAGCGTACCGTCGCGGTGATCTGCTCGACGGCCGCTGCCGTCTGTTCGAGCGAGGCGGCCTGGGCCTCCGTCCGCCGCGACAGCGCATCGGCGGAATGGTGCATGTTGGCCCCGCTCTGCTGGATCGCCTGGGCATTGCCGCGGATCTGCGCCAGCGTATCCTGCAGGCGGATGAGCGAGCCATTGAAGTCCTGTCGCAGCTGCTCCAGCCGGCCATGGAACGGCACATCGATCTGCTGCGAGAGATCCCCCTGGGCAAGTCGTCCGAGGCCGGCCGCAAGTTCGCTGACGGCGAGATCGATCTGCCGGTCGAGCTCGCGCTTGTCGGCATCGTTGCGGTTGCGTTCGGCCTCGGCACGGGTGCGCTCTTCCGCACTCTCGGCCTCGATACGCACCTTCGAAAGGGCATTCTCCTTGAAGACGCCAAGCGCGCGCGCCATGTCGCCGATCTCGTCGCGCCGGGCATCGCCGTCGATCGCCGTATCGAGCATGCCGTCGGCGAGCCGGCGCATGGCCGCGGTGATCTGTCCGATCGGCCGCTTCAAGGTCAGCGTGAGGGCAATCCCCGCGAGCAGCGCAATCACCACGCCGGCCACCGTGGCAGCGACCGAGATCTGGTTGGCTTCCTCCCGCTCCGTGCCGGCGGCGACCTTCTGCTGCTCGGCAAATCCGGTGAGGTCGTTCCAGATCTCGTTGATCGATGCACCGGCCGCGTTGAATTCCACCCTCCGCTTGTCGGTGATCTCGACCAGCGAAGCGCCGTCCTTCTTCATCGCATTGATGACCGGCAAGACCGTTTCGGCCATCGCATCGAAGAAGCTCAGGTCCTTCGCGATACCGCGCAAGGTCGTGAGGTTGGACTGAACGGCCAGGAACTTGTCCAGAAGCTTCTGGCGGTTCTCCTCGTCGGTGTTGCCGAGGAAAGCGGCCGTGGCGATCTGAATATCGGTGATCGAGACGGAAAGCCGGCGCGTGGCGGTCAGGACCGACTCGGTCGCGGCGATCTTGCCATCGAGTTCAGCGAAGATCTGCGTCGCGTCGCGCATCTTTCCGACGGATGCGGCCTCCAGGCGGAAACTGGCATTGCGGAAACGATCGACAAATTTCGACAGGGTGGCCAGCGTTTCGGGACCGGCCGGCGCCTTGATCAGCGCGCCGATCGCCCCAGCAGCCGAATTGACCGTTTCGGCGAGCGACTTCTCGCCCTTGGGCAGCAGGGTGAAGATGTCGCGCTGCGTGCGGCTGATCTGCGGGAAAAGCTCCTTCGCGACCTTCAGTTTTTCCTCGACCGTGATCGCTTTGCTGACCTCGGTGGCAAACTCGGTATAAAACCGGCTGGCGCGCATGAGCTTCTCGGCGTTGCGCAGCATTGTCTTTGCCGCGTTTTCGTTCTTGCGCACCTCATATTGCAGCCGGTTCGTTTCCTCATTGATCTTCACTTGCTCGGCGGCCAACTTCTCGAGATTGGCCTTCGTTGCCGCGCGAAGCTTCTGCTCCCCCTCGTGCAGGGTCCAGAGTTCGTCGATGCGGGCCTCGATGTCGTTCGTGGCGGCGATCGCGGCAGTCAGTTCCGTTTCGCCGCTTGCGCCGGCGACCTGCGCCGCCGTGTCGGCCAGGACCTGTTTCTGCGCAACGATCGTGTCCTGGACCGCCTTGCGGCTCTCCTCGGTGGTCTCGTGCAGGAACTGATTCATCCCGGCATAGACATCCTTGAAGCCGCTCAGCGTCTGCAAGACGCTGTTCGAGATCTCCATGCGACCCTGCAGCAGGCCCGAGGCATAGAGGCCGGTAATGCCGACCGCGGTGATGCTGACGACGAACGGCAGGATGAAGAACAGAACCTTCGTCTGGATCTTGAAACGGGCAAGAATCCTGTCAATGAGCATGGAAAACACCTTGGCTCCCAGCGCGCGTTTGGCCTCCCCCAATGGCGTCAAGCGTCCGAACGGAACCCTTGGCGCCACCCGATGCGCAAACAGGCGGATGTTTTTCGGAAGTCATGCGGCGCGCGCCGCCAGTCCGTCGGCAATCATTGCGGACCGCACCGCTCCGGGCGGCGAGGACCTGACGGACTCACGTCTTTGCGCATATTCGTTTTGAACGATTAAGATTCTTATAAGCGCGGCTTTGCGCCCGGGGGCGATCTTATTGGAGTGGTCTAAGCCAGTTCCGGGGCTCGCGCTCGCGTCCGCGGCAAACCGCCAGCGAACGGTTTCCGTCCGCGCAGGAAGGGGAAATCAGAACGAGGAGAAAATTGCAAAAGCTGCGGTCGCGAAAAGCGCAAGAGTCGCGGCGAAAGCAACCAGTTCGCCTTGCGGGCGTCTGTCATCGGCGCGGGCGATGGCAATGGCACGGGGACGGCGACGTTTCTGGGTCATGGCATCCTGTCCTTACTCCTCGGCAGGACCCATCAGGTCTTGCCATGCGCTTCATGGTGCAACCATCCTGCGGCTGAGGAAAGGCCATGAATGGAAACAGTCTGGTCTCTGTTTCGGGACCGTTCTGCCAGTCCTCTGCCGGCTGTGGAGCCGTATGAAAGCAGATTCGACTATTTCCCTTAAAAATGGCTGAAGACGCAAATCACCAATTTTGCGCAGACGTTACACCTCTTGACCGGCCGCAAAGCCCGAGGCCCAGGCCCATTGAAAATTGTAGCCGCCGAGCCAGCCGGTGACGTCGACGCATTCGCCGATGAAATAGAGGCCGGGGATGTTCGTCGCTTGCATGGTCCGCGAATCGAGCGCGCGTGTATCGACCCCGCCGAGCGTTACTTCGGCAGTCCGGTAGCCCTCCGTGCCGGCCGGCTTCAACGTCCAGGCCTGGATGGACGCCGCGAGCGCGTCGATCGCCTTGTCCGAAAGATCGGCAAGCAGGCGCCCGGCGAGCTTTGCCTCCTCGGCAAAGAACTGCGCGAGCCTCCGCGGCAGGATGTCGGCCAGGGCGGTCTGCGCCGCCTGGCGTCCGCTGGTGCGGCGCATGCCCTTCAGGATTGAGGCGATGTCGATGTCCGGCATCAAGCGCAGGACGACCTCCGCGCCCTCGCGCCAGTAGGAGGAGATCTGCAGGATCGCCGGTCCACTCAAGCCGCGATGGGTGATGAGCACCGCCTCGCGGAAGGCAACCTTGCCGAAGCGCACCTCGGCATCGGCCGCGACGCCGGCAAGCGCGCCGAGCTTTTCGAGCTGGGGTGGGTCGAGGGTGAAGGGGACCAAGGCCGGCCGCGTCTCGACGATCGGCACACCGAACTGCTCGGCAATCCTATAGGCAAAGCCCGTCGCGCCCATCTTGGGGATCGATTTTCCGCCGCTCGCAATCACCAGCGAGGCGACGTCGATCGTCCCGGCGCTGGTGTTGACGCGAAAACCCGAGGCGGTCCGTTCCACGGCCGATATCGTCGTCTCGAGCCGCAGCATCGCGCCTGCTTCCGTCATCTCGGCAAGGAGCATGCGGATGATGTCCTTGGCCGAGTGATCGCAGAAAAGCTGCCCCAGCGTCTTCTCATGCCAGGCGATGCCGTGCCGCTCGACGAGCGCCACGAAATCCTGTGGGCGGTAGCGGGCAAGCGCCGACTTGCAGAAATGCGGATTGTCGGAAAGGAAATTCTTGGGGCCGGTGTGACTATTGGTGAAGTTGCAGCGGCCGCCGCCCGATATGCGGATCTTCTCGCCCGGCGCCTTGGCATGATCGACGACGACGACACGGCGGCCGCGCTTCCCCGCCTCGATCGCGCACATCATGCCGGCGGCACCCGCCCCGATGATCACCACGTCCTGCTTTTCGATCACGGAGAGCCCTCTTCGCGTTTTTCGCCTTCCTTTCCGGCAGAAGGCGAAAAGTCAATCGCGAAGCATCGCATCGCCGGGCGTTTTGCAGACACCGAAAAGTCGTTGCGGCGATTTGGAAGCCTGCATGTTTTGCCGTGAAGCGCATCCGATTTACCGAAGCATGCAGTAGCCAATTGGCAAAGGGCGGCTATGATGCGCGCTATCCGAAGCAGAATCCGGTGATTTATGTCTTCCAAGAGAAGCGTTGCCCAACAGACAACAAAGGTCAGCAAGAGTACGGGAGTTCCCCTCGCCCTGCATTCCCCCCGGGGCGTCAAGACCTGGAAGGAAGCGGTCGACTGGCTGAAGATCCGCGGCATCGAAGATATCGAATGCATCACCCCGGACCTTGCCGGCGTGCCGCGCGGCAAGATGATGCCGACCTCCAAATTCACGTCCAACACATCGCTGGCGCTGCCTTCGGCGATCTACCGCCACACCATCTCCGGCGAATATCCGGAAGAGACCGGCCAGTTTCGCTACGACTCGCGCGACAGCGACATCAAGCTGGTACCGGACCTTTCGACTATCTCCATCGTCCCGTGGGAAAGCGATCCGACGGCGCAGGTGATCTGCGACATCGTCGGCTCGCAGGGCGAGCAGATCAGCTATACGCCGCGCAATGTTTTGAAGCGCGTGCTCGACCTCTATCGCCAAAAGGGCTGGAAACCGGTCGTCGCGCCCGAGATCGAATTCTACCTCGTCGCCCAGAACGACGACCCGGACTACCCGCTGCGTCCGCCGAAGGGCCGCTCCGGCCGCTCCATTCTCGGCGGCCAGGGCTATTCGATCGCCGGCATCAACGAATTCGACGAACTGATCGACGACATCTACCATTTCTCGGAAAAGCAGGGGCTCGAGATCGACACGCTGATCCATGAAGAGGGACCGGCGCAGCTCGAGATCAATCTGCGACATGGCGACCCGATCGAACTTGCCGACCAAGTGTTCCTGTTCAAGCGCACCATCCGCGAGGCGGCGCTGAAGCACGGCATCTACGCCACTTTCATGGCGAAGCCGATGCAGGGTCAGCCGGGCTCGGCAATGCACATCCATCAATCGGTTCTCGATATCGAGACCGGTCGCAATATCTTCTCCAGCGCGGACGGCTCGCCCTCCAGGGAGTTCTTCTCCTTCATTGGCGGCATGCAGCATTACGTGCCGAAGACGCTGTCGATGATGGCGCCCTACGTGAACTCCTACCGGCGCCTGACACCGGACATGTCAGCGCCGGTCAACACCGCCTGGGGCTACGACAACCGGACGACAGCCTTCCGAATTCCTGTTTCGGACCCGGTCGCGCGGCGCATCGAAAACCGCCTGCCGAGCTCCGATGCGAACCCCTATTTGGCGCTCGCCGCCTCGCTCGGCTGCGGCTATCTCGGCATCATGGAGGACCTGCAGCCGACGCCGCCCTCGGAAGACACGGCGAATGAGGGCGAAATCGACCTGCCGCGCGGCCTGCTCGAAGCCATTTCGCTGCTCGAATCGGCGCCGTCGCTTGCGGAGGTCTTCAGTGCGGAGTTCATTGCCATCTATGCCGGCGTGAAGCGCGGCGAGTTCGAGACCTTCATGCAGGTCATCAGTCCGTGGGAACGCGAATTCCTGCTCCTCAACGTCTGATTCGAGGGGCATGCGCATGACCTGGCAAAGCCCGATCTCGCCTGGAATCTCCTGGTACGAGGCGACCGTTCCGGACCGGCCCAGCTATCCGGCAATGCCGGGCACGCGCCAGGCCGATGTCGCTATCATCGGCGGAGGCTATACGGGGCTGCAGGCCGCCTTTAACCTTGCGAAGGGCGGGGCCGACGTCACGCTGATCGACGCCTGCCGGTTCGGTGATGGCGCCTCGGGGCGCAATGGCGGCCAATTCGGCACCGGCCAGCGCGCCTGGGCCGACGAGGCCGAAGAGCTGCTCGGACACGAGCGCGCGCAGCTGCTCTTCAACATGGCGGAGAACGCCAAGCGCTATGTGCTCGATTTCGCCAGCGCGCACGGGATCGATATCGAATTCGTGCCCGGCCAACTCTCCGTCGGCCACAAGAAGAGCTTCGAGACCGACTATCGCCGCCATGTCGAGGCGATGGCGGTAAGGTTCGGCTATCCGCATCTCACCTTCATGGACCGCGAAGAGACCGCAAGCCGGCTTGGCTCGAGCCGCTATCACTTCGGCATCCGCGACGCCGGCACCGGCCATATCCATCCGATGAAGCTCCTGGTCGGGCTCGCAAGGCAAGCGGCCCTTGCCGGGGCCAATCTCTACGAACAGACCAAGGCGCTGAAGATCGAGAAAAAGGGCGGCGCGGTCGTTATCGAGACGAACCGGGGCACGATCACCGCCGAACGGGCGCTGATCGCCTGCAACGCCTATATCGGCAATCTCGAGCCGGTGACCGCCAGCCACGTCATGCCGATCCGCTCCTTCATCGGAGCGACGACCGTGCTGACGAACCATCCCGACATTCTTCCCGGTGGCGAATCCGTCGACGATTCGCGTTTCGTCGTTCGCTATTTCCGCAAATCGAAGGATGGCCGCCTGCTGTTCGGCGGGCGCGAAGCCTATACCTCCGACAACCCACGCGACATTTCCAGCCACATTCGCCGCCAGATCAGCGAGATCTACCCGACCCTCGCCGATATCGACATCACCCATGCCTGGGGCGGCTCGGTCGGCATCACCATACCGCGCCAGCCCTTCTGCCGCGAGGTCATGCCGGGGGTGACGAGCATCGGCGGTTATTCCGGCCACGGCGTCATGCTCGCCAACTATTGCGGCAAACTCTATGCCGATCTCGCACTCGGCCGAGCGACGGAACTGGAACTCCTCAGAGATCTGAAAATCCGGGCTTTCCCCGGCGGAACGCGCTTCCGGTCTGCCCTGCTCTTCCTTGCACTGAGCTGGTATGCCTTGCGCGATCGGCTTTAGAGCCGCATGATTCCGAAGCTCGATGGCAGAGCGTCATGCGTTGGAAAAGTTGCGCAGATACGATTTTGTTGCGTTGCACCCTAGCGCTTTTAAATCGATTAGATTATATCTGCCCCTGACCTGAACGAGATCGAGACATCCCATGAGCAGCCAGATCATTCCAGTCGAACCGTTTGACTATGTCGTGTTCGGCGGCACCGGCGATCTTGCGGAGCGCAAGCTGTTGCCGGCCCTCTACCATCGCCAGATGGAAGGCCAGTTCAGCGAACCGACGCGAATCATCGGCGCCTCGCGTGCTGCCCTCACCCATGACGAATATCGCAAATTCGCGACCGACGCGCTCAAGGAGCACCTGAAGTCCGGCGAGTTCGACGAAGCCGAGGTCGAGAAGTTCGCCGCGCGGCTCTCCTACGTCTCGGTCGACGCGAAATCGGAACAGGGCTGGGACGACCTGAAGAAAATCCTGGATGAAGGCAAGGATCGCACCCGCGCCTTCTATCTGGCCGTCGGCCCGGCGATCTTCGGCGATATTTCCGAGCGGATCCGCGATCACAAGCTCATCACCAGGAACACCCGCATCGTCGTCGAAAAGCCGATCGGACGCGATCTCGCTTCCGCGACGGAATTGAACGACACGATTGGCAAGGTGTTCCGCGAAGAGCAGATCTTCCGCATCGATCACTATCTCGGCAAGGAGACGGTGCAGAACCTGATGGCGCTGCGCTTCGCCAACGCACTTTACGAGCCGCTGTGGAACTCGGCCCATATCGACCACGTGCAGATCACCGTCGCCGAATCGGTCGGCCTGGAAAATCGCGCCGGCTACTACGACAAGGCGGGCGCACTCCGCGACATGGTGCAGAACCACATTCTCCAGCTCGTCTGTTTCGTCGCCATGGAAGCGCCGACCTCGATGGACGCGGAAGCCGTGCGCGACGAGAAGCTCAAGGTGCTGAGAGCCCTGAAGCCGATCACCGCCGCCAATGCCGAGCAGGTCACGGTGCGTGGCCAGTATCGCGCCGGCGCATCGGCCGGCGGCCCGGTCAAGGGCTACCTCGAAGAGCTCGAAGGCGGCGTTTCCAACACGGAAACCTTCGTCGCGATCAAGGCCGAGATCAGCAACTGGCGCTGGGCCGGAGTGCCGTTCTACATCCGCACCGGCAAGCGCATGGCCGGCCGCATGTCGGAAATCGTCATTACCTTCAAGCAGATCCCGCACTCGATCTTCGACAACAGCGCCGGGCGCATCTCCGCCAACCAGTTGATGATCCGGCTGCAGCCGAACGAGGGCGTCAAGCAATCGCTGATGATCAAGGACCCCGGACCGGGCGGCATGCGCCTCAGGAACGTCCCCCTCGACATGAGCTTTGCCGAGGCCTTCGGCGTGCGCAATGCCGATGCTTATGAGCGGCTGCTGCTCGACGTCATCCGCAACAACCAGACACTCTTCGTGCGCCGCGACGAAGTGGAGGCCGCCTGGCATTGGGTCGATCCGATCCTCAAGGCCTGGGAAACGACGGGACAACAGGTACAGGGCTACACCGCCGGAACCTGGGGACCGAGCCAGGCGATCGCGCTCATCGAACGCGACGGCCGCACCTGGAACGACACGATCTAGGACCGGCCCCATGAGCGAGATCCTGCATACGTACGAGAATGGAGCCGCGCTGGCGGAAGGGCTTGCCGATATGATCGGCGCCAGGCTCGCCGCGGCGATTGCGGCGCGCGGCGCGGCGAGCATCGCGCTTTCGGGCGGCTCGACGCCTAAGGCGTTTTTCCGCGCCCTGTCAGAGCGCGACCTCGATTGGACGAAGGTGACGATCACCCTCGTCGACGAGCGTTTCGTGCCGCCGGAGAGCGACCGCTCCAATCACGCGCTCGTCGCCGCCAACCTCATTCAGAACAAGGCGGCCGTGGCGCGCTTCGTGCCGCTCTATCAGACCGCGGCGACGGCCGAGGATGCGGCTGCAATCGCCAGCAGGAAAACGGCCGCGATCCCTGCCCCCTTCGACGTTGTCGTGCTCGGCATGGGAACGGACGGCCACACCGCATCGTTCTTTCCAGGCGGGACTCGGCTCGCAGAAGCACTCGATCCGAAAACGCCGCGCGGCGTGATCACGATGGAGGCCGAGGGGGCCGGCGAAACCCGCCTCACCTTGACGTTCTCGAGCCTTGAGGATGCCGGATATCTCGTCCTTCATATCGAGGGAGAGGGGAAGAAGGAGGTCCTTGCCCGAGCGCAAGCAGCGGGCCAGGAAGCCGAAATGCCGATCCGCGCCGTGCTGAGGCGGGCGGCATCGCCGCTGCAGATCTACTGGGCGCCCTAACGCGTCCGGGCAAGATACAGCATTCAAGGCGTTACAGCGACGCGCCGCCTGGAAGCATTGCCGCTGTAAGCCGATGACAGGATAAAGACCAAGGGGTCCGAAGACTCCGGAACAGGATGTGCCATGTCCGCCGATTCCCGCATTGCCGCCATCACCGCCCGTATCGTCGAGCGTTCGAAACCCTATCGCGAACCTTACCTGGAACGCATCCGCGGCGCCGCGGCGAATGGGCCGCACCGCAGTGTGCTCGGCTGCGGCAACCTCGCGCATGGATTTGCCGTCTGTTCCCCCGCCGAGAAGGTGGCGCTCGCCGGCGACCGCGTCCCGAACCTCGGCATCATCACCTCCTATAACGACATGCTCTCGGCGCATCAGCCGTTCGAAACCTATCCGGCACTGATCCGCGAGGCGGCCAGCGAGGCGGGCGGCGTGGCGCAGGTTGCGGGCGGGGTGCCGGCGATGTGCGACGGTGTCACCCAGGGGCAGCCCGGCATGGAACTGTCGCTCTTCTCGCGCGATCTGATCGCCATGGCCGCCGGCGTCGGCCTCTCGCACAACATGTTCGATGCCGCCGTCTACCTCGGCGTCTGCGACAAGATCGTGCCGGGCCTGACGATCGCGGCGCTGACCTTCGGCCATCTGCCCGCCGTCTTCATCCCGGCCGGGCCGATGACCTCCGGCCTGCCGAATGACGAGAAGGCGAAGATCCGCCAGCTCTTCGCCGAAGGCAAGGTCGGCCGCGACGAACTGCTCGAGGCGGAATCGAAGTCCTATCACGGCCCCGGTACCTGCACCTTCTACGGCACGGCAAACTCCAACCAGATGCTGATGGAGATCATGGGCTTCCACCTGCCGGGCGCCTCCTTCATCAATCCCGGCACGCCGCTGCGCGACGCGCTGACCAAGGAGGCGGCCAAGCGGGCCCTGGCGATCACCGCGCTTGGCAATGAATTCACGCCCGCCGGCGAGATGATCGACGAACGCTCGATCGTCAACGGCGTCGTCGGTCTGCATGCGACCGGCGGTTCCACCAATCACACCATGCACCTCGTCGCCATGGCGCGCGCCGCCGGTATCGCGCTGACCTGGCAGGATATCTCGGAACTCTCCGACATCGTGCCGCTGCTCGCCCGCGTCTATCCGAACGGGCTTGCGGATGTGAACCACTTCCACGCGGCCGGCGGCATGGGCTTCCTGATTGCCCAGCTTCTCAAGAACGGCCTGCTGCACGACGACGTCCGGACCGTCTTCGGCCAGGGGCTCGACGCCTATGCGATCGACGTCAAGCTCGGCGAAAACGGCACCGTCAAGCGCGTGCCGGCGCCTGAGCAAAGCGCGGATCCGAAGGTGCTCTCAACCATCGACCAACCCTTCCAGCACACCGGCGGCCTCAAAATGCTGACCGGCAATCTCGGCAAGGCGGTCATCAAGATCTCGGCCGTCAAGCCGGATCGCCATGTCATCGAAGCTCCTGCCAAGATCTTCAACGATCAGGCCGAGCTCAACGCGGCCTTCAAGGCGGGCAAGCTCGAAGGCGATTTCGTCGCCGTCGTCCGGTTCCAGGGCCCGAAGGCGAACGGCATGCCCGAGCTCCACAAGCTGACGACGGTGCTCGGCATCCTGCAGGACCGCGGCCAGAAGGTGGCGCTCCTTACCGACGGCCGCATGTCCGGCGCGTCGGGCAAGGTGCCGGCGGCCATCCATGTCACGCCGGAAGCCAAGGACGCCGGGCCGATCGCCCGCGTCCAGGAGGGCGATATCGTCCGCATCGACGCGGTCAAGGGAACGATCGAGGTCAAGATCGACGACATCGCGCTGAAGACGCGCGTGCCGGCGCATATCGACCTCTCTGACAACGATTTCGGCATGGGCCGCGAGCTCTTCGCGCCGTTCCGGCAGATCGCCGGCACCGCCGACGCCGGCGCAAGCGTGTTGTTCCACTAGACTAGCGCAGCACTCGTTTAGGGAAGCGGTCCGGGAGGCATATCGTTCCGGTCATATCGCTCGACCTCGAGCGCAAAGACGTCCACGCCCTCGATGCAGCGAGCATTGAGCGACAGGCGGTCGCCCGGATAGCCGCTGCGCATGATTGCCGTCCCGCATGTGGCGCAAAAGTGGTGCCCCTCCGTCAGGCCGCGCCAGATATAGGTCGACATCCGGCGCTTTTGCGTGACGAGCCTGACGGCGTCGGCATCCACCTTCCAGTGAAGGAACCCCGAGCGCCGGCAGGTCGAGCAGTTGCACTCGACGAGCCGCGAAAGTTCAGCGTCAACCTCGACTACGATTTCGCCGCAGTGACAGGACAGGCGATAGGGTCGTTGCATTGGCGGCTCCCTCGCTTGCGCTCACTCACGTGGCCGACCGGGCTCGATCACGTCGCGAACGAGCTTTCCGCGTTCAGCGATAGATGTCCAGCGTGCGGTTGCGATGGTTCGGATGGGTGCTGTAGACGAAGATCCGATTCAGGTCGCGATCGCTCAACAGCCGCAGGAACCGGGCCTCGATGAGGTTGTTGCCGTGGACCCGCTTCAACAGGCAGCCGATCAGCGGAATGCGAGCGCTCGGGATGTCGAGATAGAAATTCTGCGGAAGCTGGAACTTCGTCACGATGCCGAGCACGGCGCTGCTTTTCGAGAGCTTGATGATCTCGCAGCGGCGCGACGACAGGTTCTGCATTCCCTTCTCGGTGAATTCGATCCGCGCGTCGTTCCGCGTGTCCTCCATCGGGAAGTTCGCCTCCCGATCATACATGAACGACTCTTCCTTGTTGAGAAAGTGCCGGGGCATTACGGGCGCCGCGCCGCTCATAGAATTCACCTTTCGCATTCCAATTGCAGTCACGCTATCCCGTGAAATTTAACAGAGAGTTTGGGCCCAGGCCCGGCACACAAAAAACCCGTCTGACAGTGTGAACTGACCCCCGAAAGTTGGACATCCAACTTCGGGGGTCAGTTCACAGTGCCGGACGGGTTGGAAAGAAAGAACAAAAAAGCGCCTAAGCCCGATAGCTGCGCCCGTCGGCGTCGAAGAGGTGAAGCTTCGCCTTGTCGGCGGTAAACCGTACCTTGTCGCCGCGCCCGACCTTCAGAATGCCGGGAATTTTCGCGATGATCGGTTCGCTCTCGACGAGCCCTTCTATGTAAAGCAGCGTCACCTCGCCGAGCGCTTCGACGATGGCAATTGTTCCCTCGAACAGGAAATCCTGGCCGTCCGTCACTTCGAGGTCTTCCGGCCGCACCCCGAAACTCGCCTTCTTGCCGTTTTCAGACGCGTTCGTCGGGATGTCGAGCGTCACGGATTTTCCGCCTGTAAGGTTCACCGTCGTCTGCGCGCCGGTCGCCGTGATCGTCGAGGGGATGACGTTCATGGCCGGCGAGCCGATGAAGCGGGCGACGAAGAGGTTCGCCGGCCGCTCGTAAAGCTCGAGCGGCGCGCCGACCTGCTCGATGTGACCCAAGGACAAAACCACGATGCGGTCGGCGAGCGTCATCGCCTCCACCTGGTCGTGGGTGACATAGATCATCGTCGTGTCCGCCATCCGCTCGCTGAGCTTGGCGATCTCGATGCGGGTGGCGACACGGAGTGCGGCATCGAGGTTCGACAGCGGTTCGTCGAAGAGGAAGACCTTCGGGTTGCGGCAAATCGCTCGCCCGATCGCCACGCGCTGGCGCTGCCCGCCGGAGAGCGCCTTCGGAAGCCGGTCGAGAAACTTGGTGAGCTGGAGGATTTCCGCCGCCGAGCGGACGCGGCGGTCGATCTCCTCCTTCGATTCCTTGGCGATCCGCATGCCGAAGGCCATGTTGTCGTAGACGGTCATATGCGGGTAGAGCGCATAGGACTGGAACACCATGGCGATGCCGCGCTTCGACGGCGGCACATCGTTGACGCGCTCGCCGTCGATGAACATATCGCCACCGGTGATCTCCTCGAGCCCGGCGATCATCCGGAGCAGCGTCGACTTCCCGCAACCGGACGGCCCGACGAAGACGACGAACTCACCTTGCTTGATGTCGAGATTGATGCCGTGAATGACATCGACCGCCCCATAGGACTTGCGGATGTCTTTTAGCAGCAGGCCCGTCATTGCACCCTCCCCTCGGTTTTCTACGCCAGACGCGCGAAGAACGCGCCCCAGGCCGGAAGATTGATCTTGCTGTCCTTTATATCAGAGATGAAGCCGTGGCCGTCGAGCGGCTCGACCGCACCGTCCGGCAGGTCCGCGGAGGCAGGCTCCTCGCCCATGTTGAAGAGGCAGAAGAGCCTCTCATTGCCGTGGATCCTGATGAAGCCCAAGAGCGGCGACCGCGTCTCGACGAATTCGATGTCCCCCTTGGCAAGGCTCGGATGCGCCTTCCTGAAATGCAGGAAGCGACGATAGTGCTCTAGCACCGAGGCCGGATCGCCCTCCTGGATGGCGACAGCCTGCGGAAGGTGATCCGCCGGTATCGGCAGCCAGGGTTTGGCGCTGCTGAAGCCGCCGTCCGGCAGGCTCTCCCACACCATCGGCGTCCGGCAGCCGTCGCGACCCTTGAAATCCGGCCAGAACTGGATGCCGTAGGGATCCTGAAGGTCCTCATAGGCAAGTTCCGCTTCCGGCAGCGCCAGTTCCTCGCCCTGGTAGATGCAGACCGAGCCGCGCAGCGACATCAGCAGGCTCGCAAGCAGCTTGGCGTGGCCGGCGTGATCGGCGACGCCGGAACCCCAGCGGCTGACGTGACGCACGACATCGTGGTTTGCGAAGGCCCAGCAGGCCCAGCCTTCCGGTGCGACCTTCTTGAAATCGCTTATGACCTCGGCGACGCGCTCCGGCGTCAGCGGATCCGGTGCCAGGAACTCGAAGGCGTAGCACATCTGCACCTTGTCGCCGCCCGACGTGTATTCGCCGGCGATCTCGAGGCCACGCTGGCTGTCGCCGACCTCGCCGACGGCCGCGATCGCCGGGAACTCGTCCATGACCGCGCGGAAGCGCTTCAGGAAGTCCAGGTTCTCCGGGCGGTTCTTGTCGTAGATATGTTCCTGATAGTTGTAGGGGTTGACGGCAGGCGCGGTCGAAGCGTTGCGACGCTCCGGCGCCAGCGCCGGATTGTCGCGCAGCTCTCTGTCATGGAAATAGAAGTTGATCGTGTCGAGGCGGAAGCCGTCGACGCCGCGTTCCAGCCAGAAGCGTTCAACGGCAAGCAACGCGTCCTGCACTTCCGGATTGTGCAGGTTGAGGTCGGGCTGCGACGTCAGGAAGTTGTGCAGGTAATATTGCAGCCGCGTCGGATCCCAGGCCCAGGCGGAGCCGCCGAAGATCGACAGCCAGTTGTTTGGCGGCGTGCCGTCCGGCTTGGAGTCGGCCCAGACATACCAGTCGGCCTTGGCGTTGCTGCGGCTGGAGCGGCTCTCGACGAACCAGGGATGCTGGTCCGAGGTATGCGACAGGACGAGGTCGATCATCACGCGAAGGCCGAGGCGATGAGCCTCCGCGATCAGTGCATCGAAATCCCTGAGCGTGCCGAAGATCGGGTCGACATCCGTGTAGTTCGACACGTCGTAGCCGAAATCGCGCATCGGCGAGGTGAAGAAGGGCGAGATCCAGATGGCGTCCGCGCCGAGCGCCGCGACATGCGGCAGGCGGGCGGTGATGCCTTTCAGATCGCCGATTCCATCGCCATTGGTGTCCTGGAAGGAACGCGGGTAGATCTGATAGATCACCGCGCCGCGCCACCAGTCCCTGTCGGCCGTCAGGATTGCGCCGGTCTTTTCGGTCTTGTTCATGCGAATTTGAAGTCCCTGTCTAGAATTGTCAGCCACCCTTGACCGAACCCGACAACAGACCACGAACGAGGTAGCGTTGCAGGGCGAAGAAGACGATCAGAGGAACGACGATGGTGATGAAGGCGGAAGCGGTGAGGATTTCCCAATTGCCGCCGCGGGAACCGAGGAGATTGACCAGGCGCCCGGTCAGGACCAGCGAATCCTCGCCGGCGCCGAGGAAGACGATGGCGACGAGCAGGTCGTTCCAGGTCCAGAGGAACTGGAAGATGGCGAAGGAGGCGAGCGCCGGGAACGACAAGGGCAGGATGATCTTGACGAAGATGTCGAAATCGCTGGCGCCGTCGACGCGCGCCGATTCCATGATCTCGCGCGGCAGGCCGGCCATGTAGTTGCGCAAAAGATAGATCGCCAGCGGCAGTCCGAAGCCGGTGTGGGCGAGCCAGATGCCCATATAGGTCTTGGCCGGCACGCCGAAGAAAGCGCCGACGCCGTTATAGAGCTGCAGCAGCGGAATGAGCGACATCTGCAGCGGCACGACGAGCAGACCGACGACGACGGCGAGCAGGATGGCGCGACCCGGGAAAGGCATCCAGGCCAGCGCATAGGCCGCAAAGGCGGCAATCAGGATCGGGATCACCGTCGACGGTATCGCGACCGTCAGCGAGTTGAGGAACGACGTGCCGATGCCGGCCGCGCTCAGCACCTCGATGTAGTTGTCGATCGTGAAGCGCGGCGGCGTAGAGGCGGTATAGAAGATGCGCTGGCCGCGCGATCCTTCCATCTTCGTGTCCGCGGCAATCTCGAAGCTGCCATCCGCCTGTACAGTCAGCTTCTCGCCATCATTGAGCTCTGCCGTCTCGCCGGGTTTGAACTTCGCCGGCTCGCGGCTGGAGAAGCCGAAGGCGGAAATCTGGCCGCCACCCTGCCCTTCGAGCAGATTGCCGGAGATCACGAACTTGCCGTCCCGTTCGACCTGGCTATCGGCCGAAGGCGCACGCGCCACGGCGTTGCGCGACGAGGTCGCCAGCGCCGTCCACCAGCCGGAGACAGCGAGCTGGTCCTTGTCACGCAGCGACGAGATCAGCAGGCCGGCCGTCGGCATGGTCCAGAGAAGGACGAGGAGCAGGACCGAAAGATGGACGGCCCAGGTGAGCGGAGAACGCGTCGATGGGTTCATCTCAGTGGCCTCCCGATTCCTTGGTAGCGTTGCGGATGTTCCAGATCATGATGGGAATGACGAGGATCATGATGACCACCGCGATCGACGCGCCGCGCCCGAAGTCCCCGCCGCCCCGGAACATCCAGTCGAACATCAGGTTGGCGAGCACCTGGCTCTGCCATTGGCCGTTGGTCATCGCCAGCACGATATCGAAGACCTTCAGCACGAGGATGGTAATGGTCGTCCAGACGACCGCGATCGTGCCCCAGATCTGCGGCACCATGATCTTGAAGAAGATCTGCCAGCCATTGGCGCCGTCGATGACCGCCGCCTCGATCGTCTCCTCCGGAATGCCGCGGAGCGCCGCGGAGAGGATGACCATGGCGAAGCCGGTCTGGATCCAGATGAGGATGACCATCAGGAAGAAGTTGTTCCAGAAGGGCAGCGTGATCCAGGCCTGGGGCTCGCCGCCGAAGGCGACGACGATGGCGTTCAACAGGCCGATCTGCTCGGAGCCGGCAGCCCGGTAGTCGTAGATGAATTTCCAGATGACCGCGGCGCCGACGAAGGAGATCGCCATCGGCATGAAGATCAGCGTCTTGGCGATATTGCCCCACCAGATGCGATCGGTCAGCGCGGCGATGATGAGACCGAAGAAGGTCGAGAGCGCCGGCACGACCAAGAGCCAGAGGAAATTGTTGAAGATCGACTGGCGGAATTCACCGTCGCTGATCATCCAGTCGTAGTTGCGCGCCCCGACGAAATTCTGGCCGCCCCTGTCGTGGAAGCTCAGCCACACGGATTGGATCACCGGGTAGATCAGATAGATCGTCAGCGCGAACAAAGCCGGCGCCAGGAACAGCCACGGCCGGATGGCATTGGTGATCCTGAGGTTGCGCGAGGCGGCAGCACCCGACAGCCCCTTCGACGGAAAAATCCAATCAAGAACAAAATTGGTGGCCCAGAAATAGGCCGCGCAGGCCAGGACACCGGCTATCATCGTCAGAATGGCGAAAACCAACTGCATGACACATCCCTCCCCTCAAACGCCTGCGGAACCGGACGTTCCAGGCGCATTGCTCGACGGCGCTTTCCGCTTTTTGTTGGGATGCCCGCTGACGCGGGCCGATCCGATAGGAAGGCGGCGGACGGGACATGCCGTCCGCCGCCCCGGACTTACTTGATGGCGTCCCAGGCCTTCTGGACACCGGCCGCGACGTCGGCCGATGACTTGCCGCCGACATAGTCGACCATGCCGGTCCAGAGCGCGCCGGCGCCGATCTTGCCGGGCATCAGGTCCGAACCGTCGAAGCGGAAGGTCGTGGCGTTGAGCAGGATCTCGCCCTGCTTCTTCAGCGGCGGGTTGCCGTAGACGTCGACATTGACGCCCTTATAGGGCGTCAGGAAGCTCGTCTGCGCCATCCACACCTCGTGCGCGATCGGCGTCTTCAGGAACTCGATGAAGGCGCGCGCGGCCGGCGTATCCTTGGTGATCATCGCAAGCGTACCCGCGCCGAGTACCGGATTGCCAAGCTCCTTCTTGCTCTCATAGGGCGGCATGTAGAAGAAGTCGGCGTCCTCGCCGACCACGGTGCCTTCCGGGAAGAACGAAGGGATGAAGGAGGCCTGATGGTGCAGGTAGCACTTCGGCGGCGAGGCGAAGAGGCCCTTCGGGCTGTCGCGGAAGTCGGTGGAGGCGACCGCTGCCGCACCGCCGTCGACGAACTTGTCGTTTCGCGCGAACCAGCCGAACTCATCGATCGCGCCGGTCACCGCGGGATCCGTGAAGGGAATCTCGTTCTTGACCCACTTGTCGTAGACCTCGGGCGACTGCGTGCGCAGCATCAGGTCTTCGACCCAGTCCGTTGCCGGCCAGCCGGTGGCGCCGCCCGAGCCGAGACCGATGCACCAGGGCTTCTCGCCGTCGGCCGCGATCTTCTCGGTCAGCGCCTTCAGCTCCTCCATGGTCTTCGGCACTTCGTAGCCGGCGTCCTCGAAGTTTTCAGGCACGTACCAGACGAGGGACTTGACGTCGATCTTGAAGGGGAAGGCGTAGAGCGCCGACGTGCCGTCCTTGCCGTTATAGGTGGAAAGGTCCACCCAGGACTGGCCGGCGGCATAATTGTCTAGCAGCCATTGCTTGGTTTCGTCGCCGAGCGGCGTCAGCAGGCCCTTTGCGGCGAGATCGGCAATCAGGCCCGGCTGCGGAAGGACCGCGACATCGGGCGGGCTGCCGGCCTGCGTGTCGATGACGATCTGCTGTTCATAGTTCTCCGAAGAGGAATACTTGACCTCAACCCCCGTCGCCTCGACGAAATAGGCAAAAACGCTCTTGAACAGAACCTCGTCCTCGCCGCGCCAAGGACCGAAGATGGTCAGCGTCTGGCCTTTCAGGTCGTGTCCCTTCTTGAATTCCTCGAAGCTTCCCCAATTGAACTTCGAATCCTCACCCGGCTTGAATTTCAGGTCGGCAGCGCTGGCGGCCCCTGCAAGCAGAGCGAGCGCGGCGACGCCAATCAGCAATGATCTCTTCACGTCCTGGTCCTCCCCAAAAAGAAACCCGGGCGTCACGCCACGGGTGTATCGTCAAGGCGCAATATTCAAAGCGCTTTGAGTTCGCTAACACTCCAATGCCGCCGAGAAAGAGTCAAGGGGCTTTCCTCTGGACGCATATCGCGCTGCAATATTTTGCTTTGCGGCAATGTTTTGCAACGCAAAAAAGCGGTTTCCCGCTTTGTCCTTGATAGAACGAGTGGTATCAGGGCAAAGCAAGCGCTTGCCGAAAGAGCAAAAATAAAGTGAATATCCAAAGCGCTTTGAGAGGAAATCGACCATGGCGGTCAATCTTAAGCAGCTCGCGGAAATTCTCGGACTGTCGCAAACGACGGTCAGTCGCGCGCTCAACGGCTATCCGGAAGTCAACGCGGAGACCCGACAGAGGGTGCTGCAGGCGGTGCGCGAGACCGGCTACCGCCCAAATCGCGCCGCCCAACGGCTCGCAACGGGGAAGGCCTATTCCATCGGGCTGGTGATGCCGATCGCGCCGGGCATCGATTCCGACATCCATTTCGGCGAATTTCTCGCCGGCCTCGCCGAGGAAGCGGTGAAGCACGATTTTCATTTCGTGCTCAACCCCAGCGCACCGGAAGACGAGGAGGCGACGTTCCGGCGGCTGGCGGCAAGCGGCAATGTCGACGCGGTGTTCCTCGCCTATATGCGCGCCAACGATCCACGCATTCCCATGCTGAAGGCGCTGTCGATTCCCTTTGTCGTCCACGGTCGGTCGATCGGCGGACCACGCGACTACCCGTTCCTGGACATCGACAACAGGCGGGCGTTCTACGATGCTACCAAGCTTCTTCTCCAGCTCGGACATCACCGGATCGCGCTGATCAACGGGCCGGAGTATCTCGCCTTTTCCATGCGCAGAAAGAAGGGCGTGGTGCAGGCGCTCGATGAATGGGGCCTCGGCTTCGACGACGAGCTCGTGCATCATTCGGTGATGGCCGATGAATACGGCTATCGAAGCATGCAACGCTTTTTGCATCGGCCCGACCCGCCCACCGCGGTGCTTTGCTCCAGTACGGTGCTGGCGCTTGGTGCGGTGCGTGCAATCAACCAGGCGGGATTGCTGATCGGCCATGACATCTCGATCATCGCCCATGACGACGTGCTGCCGATGCTGAAGCCGGAAAATTTCAGCGTGCCGCTGACGACGACGCGCTCCTCGCTTCGGGCGGCCGGTGCGCGCATCGCAACCCGGCTGATCGGCGGGATTGTCGGCCGTGGTGATTATCCGGAACAGGAACTGTGGCGCGCCGAACTGATCGTGCGCGCCTCGACCGGTCCCGCGCCCGGGCGATAGGCCTTCAGAACTTCGGCGGCTTGCGGCCGGCCTTGCGATGGGCGGCGATGATCGTGTTTGCCATCAGCATGGCGATCGTCATCGGCCCGACGCCACCCGGCACCGGCGTGATGACGCTGGCCACCTTGGCGCTCTCCTCGAAGGCGACGTCGCCGACCAATTTCGTCTTGCCCTCGCCGCGCTCCGGCGCCGGGACCCGGTTGATGCCGACATCGATAACCAGCGCCCCGGGCTTCACCCAATCCGCCTTGACCATTTCCGGGCGTCCGACCGCCGCCACCAGGATATCGGCGTTGCGGCACACGGCCGGTAGATCCCTGGTGCGCGAATGCGCGGTCGTGACCGTCGCATTGGCCGCGAGTAGCAGCGCCGCCATTGGCTTGCCGAAGAGATTGGAGCGGCCGATGACCACGGCGTTGAGCCCGGAGAGGTCTTCGCCATGGGTGCGGCGCACGAAGACCATCGCGCCGGCCGGGGTGCAGGAGACGAGCCCGCCGTCGAGATCGCCGGTCGCGACCTTGCCGGCATTGACGACATGCAGGCCGTCGACATCCTTCTCGGGGAGGATCGACTGGATGATCGGCTCCGATTGAAGATGCTTCGGCAAAGGCAACTGGACGAGAATGCCGTGGATGGACGGATCGGCATTGAGCTCGGCGACAAGGCCCGCAAGTTCCTCCTGCGAGGTCTCCTCGGGCAGAGTGTGCTGGACGGAGAGGAAGCCGCATTCCTTGGCCATCCGGCTCTTCGCCGACACATAGGCATGGCTTGCCGGATCGTCGCCGACGATGACCACCGCGAGGCCGGCCCGCACGCCCGCTTCCGTCTCCAGCGTCCTGGTAGCGGATTTCACGGTTTCGATGACCGAAGCGGCAACGGCCTTGCCATCAATCACAGTCGTCACGGCGTATCTCCCGAATTGTCCTCGACGCGCGCACTCTAGCTGGCGCAACGTTGCGCATTTGCCTGCATGCGCCCTATGCTGTCCCAAATGCATAAATGCAAGTGCCCACGCGAATCACGCCGCGATTCGGCCGGCGATCGCTGCATTTCCTTGCACCGTTGAAAGACCGGGCGTTCGCCCGACGGAACCTTGAGAGTTCGATCGCATGGCAGCGAACGCGCGGCGCGAGTGATTGCCGCCGAGGGCAGGCGATGTTTCCGCAAGGACTATCCGAACCTGGTCACGTTCGCGCCGAGAACGTGATAGACTCCCATTCTGATTCAGCATTCCCTTTTGGAAGATTTGTTTTATTGCTTGCCTTTAGATGCGCGGGTTTTGTCGATGACGCCGACCGGTCAGGATATTTCGATCCACTTCCAGACCGAACTGGAGAATGCGGCGGATATTGAACTCGTCGTCGTAATTCCGACATTCCGTCGCCCGGACCATCTCGTGAAAACGCTGAAGACCATCGTCTCGCAACGTCCTGACGTTCCCTCAGCCACGATGGTGGTCGAAAATGATCCGGAGGGCCTGGCAGGCGCCGAAGCGGCAAAGCGCTTCTTCCTCGAACACCGGTCCGATGCGACCGTTATCGTCGCCCACCGGCGCGGACACAGCCATGTCTGCAACGCCGGCTGGGCGACGGCCCTCGAACTCTATCCGAACCTGCGCGTCCTCGCCGTCATCTACGATGATGCCGTTGCCGCTCCGGAATGGCTCGATTGCCTTGTCGCCGTCAAGGAAAGCCACGGGGCCGATTTGGTCGGCGGTCCGCAATTGCCTGTCTTCGAGGATGCGGATGGGCAGAAATGGAAACGGCACCCGATCTTTTCGCCCTCCTACGATGCGACCGGCCCGGTGCCGCGGCTTTTTTCGGCGGGCAACGTCCTCATAACGCGGGCGGTTCTCGACGCCATGCCGCGGCCGTTCCTGAACCCGGCGCTGAATTTCGTCGGCGTCGGCGACGGGGATTTCTTCAACCGGTGCAGGGAGAAGGGCTTCGCATTTGCCTGGGCGGCCGAGGCATGGGTGGCTGAAAGAGTTCCCGCCTATCACACGACGGCATCCTGGATCCGGGCCCGCAGTCTCGAACAGGGTGCGATCTCGACACTCCTGGAGCACCAGCACGACGCGACTTTCGCGGGTCGTTTGCGAACGCTCGGAAAATCGATCGCTATGCTCGCCGCGTCGCTGCCGCGGGGCATCAAGCTATGGGCGGAAACCGGGCTTGCCACGGCAAGCCTCTACCACTTCCACGTGGCGGTCGGCCGACTAACGGCCAAGACAGGCTTCGTCGACGAGCAGTATCGCGCGCCCGGGGAGAGCTAACTATCCTCAATGGCCGCTCGTCGCCTTCACGGCCCCCTCGGGCATCTTGTCGGCGGCGATCTTGCCGTTCTTGTCGACCACCGGAACCGGCTTCAGATAGGGCCGGCTCTCGCCGTTCGCTGCGCGTTTCACGTCGTCCTTGCCCAGATATTCGAGCTGTTCGACCAGGACTTCGGTAATGACCTCGTTGCCGAGCTTCTTGTTGAGGCCGTCCTTGACGGCGACCTTGAAACTCGGCAGGTCGAAGGTCCCGGTGTCGGCCACATCGACGAACCGGGAGCCGACGAGCATGTCGTAGAGCTCGTCGGTGACGACCTGTCGAAGGGGCGCGTGCAGCTTCGCTATCCCTTCACGCGTCGCCGAAAAGGACAGTTTCGCCAGGAAGTAGCCCTGGACCGCCCCGTCCTCGATCACCGGGACGGTTATGATCTCGCCCGGCACATATTCCTCCGATGCCCGCCTGTCCGCCTCGGCGTCCGAGAGAGCCGGCGCCGAGGCATACTGCATCGAGAAATAGACGGATCCGAGCGTCACGGCACAGACCCAAACCCCGGTGAGAACGACCTTCAGCATCAGAAATCGCTATAGCGGAATTGCGCCTCGGTGTAGATACCGTCCGCGTCGGCGTCCTGGGCTGCGGTCTTCAGAAGATCGACGACAGAGCGCACGGCTTCGAGATGCGCCTCGACCTTCTGCGCGTTGAGCTTGAGCTTCTGCCTGAGATGGCGGGTCTGCGAAGCGAAGGACAGCGAGATTTCGCCGGGCGCGGCGGCGCGATGCAGCATCGTCAGCTCGTAGAGGCAACGGCTCTTGTGTGCGTTCGACGTCTTGATGTCGAATTTGGGGTCCACGCCGATGCGGCTGTTCTCGTTGTCGATGATCATCTCCAACCGGCCGAGAACGTTCTGTATCCGCAGATCGTGGGATGCCACAGCTTCCATAAATCAACTCCCGAATTATGCGTTTCAGGGAAGGCGCGCGCCGAGGCCCGCGAACCGTTCCGACCAAAAACTATGCCTGGTTCTTCTTCTCGTCGGCGGTCAGGAACCCGGCATTGCGCTCGAATTCGTGAACCATGCCAGCGGCAAGGTTGCTCGTATCGTCGTCCAGCCGCGCGTTGGCGCGTTCGGCCGGGTCGCTGCCGACCATCCGGTCGGCTATGCCGATCCCGCCTCCGTCGGCCAACACGTTGGCGATCTGTTCCGCCATCATGCCTTTCCAGACCTCGCCCGACGTGCCCTTGCCGAAGACATTCTCGCTTTCGCTCGGCAGCATCGACTTGACGAAATTCTGCAGCACCATCGCCTCGAACTTCCGGTAGGTCTCCGGAACCTTCTTCGGCTCGACGCGGTTGCCGATGTCGCCGAGGCCCGTCGATCCGTCCGATGAATTCAGCACCGACACGGCAGCAGCGAAGCCGTTGCCGTTTTCCGCAAGGCTCGTCGCCTGAAAGGCGGCACGGTTGGCCTTCAGCCGCGCCTGCGCCTCCTGGACGTCCGCCGGATCGGCCGCGCGGACGACATCCATCACCAGATCGCTGGGCGGGGAAATAGCCATGTCAGATCCTCTCGAGGCGGCTGCCCGGTGATTTGTCACACGGGTCGGCGCAATCAGTGCGAACCGGAGGACTGCTTCGACGGCCCGTCCGGATAATGCACTATCGCCCCTCAACCTTACCGGAAGCTGGCGCGTAGCCGGCGACATGCTGGTCGATCAGGTCGAGGACCTGATTGTCATCCGCCTCGCGGTCTTCCGTCAGGCGCGCCTCGTTCATATTCTCCTCCAGTCGATCGCCCTTGGCACGCTCCTTCAGCATGCGCGCCTCGTGCACCTGCTGGATGCCGAGCAGCATCTGGTCCTTCTGCACCAGTCGCCCGAGCTGCGCGGCGTAGTGCCCGGAGAAGACGCGATGCATGGGATGGGCCGAGCCCATCGCGTCGACGACCACGTCGATCGTCTCGGCAAGCACGCCGCGCTGGCGCGTCGTCTCGGCAAGCTCGCTTTCGGCCATGCGCTCGAGATGCCGCTGTACGTCGACCAGGCGCTTCAACTTATCCGATCGCGCTTTCATCGCCATGCTCCCTAACCACCTTGCATCACCGGCGCGAAGCCATCGGCGAACAGGCGCAGCATCGCCGCTATGCCGAGATAGAGCAGGAACAGGCCGCCCATGATGAGGTAGGGCTGGGAAATGAAATAGACCGGAACCTGCGGGGCGAGCCTGTTCACCATGCCGATCGCGACGTTGAAAAGCAGGCCGTAGATGACGAACGGGCTCGCAAGGCGCAGCATGATCAGAAAGGTCTGTCCCAGCGAGTTTGTGAGCGTTATCAGCATGCCCTGCGGATCGAAGCCGACGCCGATCGGCATCACGCGATAGGACTGCGCGATGGCCTCGATGATCACGTGGTGGAAGTCGAGCATGAAGAGGAGCATCAGGCCGGCGAAGCTGATCATGCTGGTGAGCTGGTTTTCCGCCGTCTCTTCGAGCACGTCGGTCGCCGGCGGCGGGTTGAAGCCGATCAGCATGGTTATCGCCGTTCCGGCGAATTGCAGGCCGAGCACGTAATAGCGCGCCACGAGGCCGATGACGGCGCCGATGACGCTCTCGGTCGCGATGAGATAAATGTAGGTGTGCCCCTTGCCGGCGACCGCCGGATAGATGTCCGTCCACATGATCGGCAGGATGGCCATGGAAAGCGCGACGGCGATGAGCAGCCTCACCTGCACGGGGACGCGCGCGGCCGAAAACCCCGGCATGACCATGATGCAGCCGCCGATCCGGCAGAATGCCGCGAACAGCGCCAGCACCGTGCCCTCGGGGTCGGTTATCATGAAATCGCGCCGATGATCTTGATTTCCAGGCCCTTGGCGAGCTCGACATGAGAGAGCACGGGCAGCGTGGCGAAGAGGCGTTCGATGATCATGCGCACATATGAGCGGGATTCGGGCGAACTGACCAGCACGAAGGGCATGCCGCGATCGAGATGTTCACGGATAATCTTCGTCGCCTGCTCGCTGAACTCCTCGAGCTGGCGCGGGTCGATGTCGAACTCGACGACCTCGCCCTTGGCGTCGCGCTTCAGCGCCTGATGGAAGACCATGTCCCATTTGTTGCCGAGTCTGAGGACGCGCAGGACGCCGTTCTCGGCCAGGTCGCCGCAGAGCTGCTGCGACATGCGCACCCGCACATGCTCGACGATCTGTTCGGTCTTGCGGACATGCGGCGCCAGTTCCGCCACGGCCTCGAGAATGAGATGCAGGTTGCGGATCGAAACACGCTCGGCGAGCAGCAATTTGAGGACCGCCTGCAGGCCGGAATAGGACATGTGCGAGGTGCAGATCTCGTCGGCGAGCTTGCGGTATTCCGGATCGAGCCGCTCGATCAGCACCTTCACGTCCTTGTAGGAGAGCAGCTGCGGCAGGTTGTTGCGGATCACTTCGCTCAAATGCGTGAGCACGACCGAGACGTTGTCGATCGGGTGGAAGCCCTCGCGCTTCAGATCTTCCGTGAAGGTTTCCAGTACGGACAGGGCCGGCATTCCGAAGGCGGGCTCGCGGATATCGTCGCCCGGCACGCTCGGCCGGCGGCCGGCGCCGGTCACGACCAGCACTTCGCCGACGCGCACCGTGTTGGAGGCGATCGTCGTGCCATGAATGCGGACATGATAGGCCTTGTCCGGAATGGTGATGTCGTCGGAAACCTTGATCTCCGGCACGACGAGCCCGTATTGCAGGGCGAACTTGCGGCGCATCTTGCCAACCCGGAAGGCGAGTTCCTGATGCGCGCCGAGCAGCCGGGTCGAGACCTGCTTGCCGAGCAGAAGCTCGATCTCCGCCGTCTTCAGCACCGATTTGACGGAATCCTTGTCGCTGTCCTTGGTCTGCTGCGCCTTCTCCGCCTCCTGGGCACGCTTCTCGGCATTGGCCGCTTCGATCTGCTTCGGGATGTACCACCCAAGGAAGGCCATGCCGCCGCCGAGCGCGGCGAAAGGCAGGAAGGGCAGGCCCGGCATGACGGACAGGAGGACGATGAGGCCGGCGGCCACCATCAGCGCCCGCGGATAGCCGCTGAGCTGGCCGACGACGGCCTGGTCGGTCGAGCCGGCAGTGCCGCCGCGCGACACGAGAAGGCCGGCGGCAAGCGAGACGATCAGCGCCGGGATCTGCGAGACCAGACCGTCGCCGACCGAGAGCTTGACGAAGACATCGGCCGCCTCGCCGATCGGCATGTCGTGGCGCAGATAGCCGATGATGATGCCGCCGAAGATGTTGATCCCTGTGATGATCAGGCCGGCGATCGCATCGCCCCGGACGAATTTCGAGGCACCGTCCATGGCGCCGTAGAAGGAACTCTCCTCCTCCAGCTCGCGCCGGCGGTGCTGCGCCTGCTTCTCGTCGATCAGGCCGGCCGAGAGGTCGGCATCGATCGACATCTGCTTGCCGGGAATCGCGTCGAGGGTGAAGCGGGCGCCGACTTCGGCGATACGCGTCGCACCCTTGGTGATGACGATGAAGTTCACCGTGATGAGGATCAGGAAGACGATCAGACCGATGACGAAGTCGCCGGACATAACGAGGCTCGCAAAGCCCGAGATGACGCCGCCGGCAGCACCATGCCCCTCGTGGCCGTGAGACAGGATGACGCGCGTCGTGGCGATGTTCAGCGCCAGGCGGGTCATCGTCGAGATCAAGAGGATCGTCGGAAAGGAGGAGAATTCGAGCGGCCGCTGGATCCAGAGCGCGACCATCAGGATCAGAACCGAAAAGGCGATCGAGAAGGCCAGCCCGAAATCGATGAGCAGCGGCGGGATGGGCAGGAACAGGATCGACAGGATCATCACGATCCCGAGCGCGAAGCCGATGTCCCGGCTCTTCGGTGCGAGTTTCGGGATGGTCAGCGTCGCCTGTTGTGCCATGTCTCTTCCGTCTCTTCATGAGAGGCGGGCAGCACGCCACGCGGGGCTGCCCCAAACTATGACGGAAGATCTAGAGACCCAAGCTTGCGCGAGGGTGGTATTGGGATGGGATGAGGAAAGGTTCGCGCAGTTTTCCGCCCGCCGGATAAAGAGAGTGGAAGGTCTCAGAACCCGGACTGGATTCTTGAAAAGATGATGTCGGTGAAGATAGAGATCTGCGCACCGACGAAGGGTGCCGAGATCGCCGCCGTGACCATCACCGCAAGGATCTTCGGCACGAAGGTCAAGGTCATTTCCTGAACCTGGGTCAGCGCCTGGATGAAGGCGATGACGACACCGACCACCATGGCGGCCAGAACGGCCGGACCCGAGGCGACGATCACGGTCCAGATCGCGGCCTGTACGATGTCGAGGGCGTCCGCCTCATTCATTTCGGTTCGGTCCTACTCTCGGCCGGCGCTCACGGGCAGCGGCGAAACTTTCACGTTCAAGGGTGATTCTTGAGAGGATTCTCAACAATCACCGGCGCCGGTCAAGCCAAAGCCGCCGCCGCTCCAAGCAGCAGGCATTACGTGTCCGAGCCGGACGAGGTCGTCGACACGGTGATGCCGGTCTCGATGGCGATCTCCTTGCCGTCGGTCGTAATCGCGGTGACGCCGTCGGAGGTCACCTCGACCTCGGCGACGACGCCGCTCGTCTTGCCGTCGCTGCTGGTGATCGTCTTGCCGATGTAGGTCGACGCCTGCGTCAGGCTTTCGCTTGCCAGCAGGCTCTCCAGGTTGCTGTTCGTCTTGATCGACTGCTCGACCTGCGAGAAGGTCGCAAGCTGCGAAATCTGCTCGGTTGCATCCATCGGATCGGTCGGATCCTGATTCTGCATCTGCGCGATGAGCAGTTTCAGGAAGCTCTGATAGTTCAGGGTCGCGTCAGCCGCGTCCGTACTGGTCGTCGATGTGGAACTCGTCGTCGACGTCGTGCTCGTCGAGGCGCTCGAGGATACACCGCTTACCGCCATGGCGCGATCTCCTTGCGAATCTGATCGATGGTGGCCGGCGTAATTTCCTGATTGTTCAGGATACGCTCTTCGATCGGGTACAGACCGCGGATCGCCTTCAGCGCTTCGAAAGCGCGACCCTGCGTGACCAGGCCGTCGATGCGCTTCAGCTCCGCGAGCACTTCCTCGTTCTTGAAGCAGGCGAGCAGCATGACGATCGACTTGCGGAACATGGCGGTCGATTGCTCGGCGCCTTCCGGATTGATCAGGATCATCTGGGCGATGAAATAGAGCTGCCGCAACGGTGTCGTGGCATCTTCCGGCTGCAGGACGTGGTTCTCCAGGAGGAAAGTCACGTCGTTGAGGAATTCGACGGCAACCTTGCGGTCAACGCGAAGCACCGCGCCGTTTACAAAGATTCTTTCGCCCGATTTCAGCGAGATACGCAGTGTGCTCTTCATTTCAGTCCATCCCTGATGATGGTGGTAATGTCAATTATGCCCTGGAAGTTGGAGGAGTCGCGTTTGCGGATCTTCTCCGTCTCGTTCAGTATCCAGATCCCAATCGAGATCAGATTGGCACGCAACTCGTCGTTAAGCTGGTTATCCGGGGCGCGCAGGTCCTCGATGAAGCGTATCCAGACACGCCGGGTGTAATAGATCGCCTCGATCGCTTCTCTTGAGTATCCCTTCTGCTGTTTTGCCGCTTCCAGGAGCGCGATCGAGCGATTGAGGACTTGCCACTCTCGATCCTTGGAAACGGCTACGCCTTCCTCCATGATCTCGGCGTATGCAAACTGATACATTCAGACATCCTTCATGCTTGTCCTTATCCTCTTGTCATCAGAGGAAATCTATCAAACTCAACTGCTGGATCCGCCCCGTGAGCGTGTAGGAGGTCTCCATCTGCGTCAGCAGCGTGTTCATCCGGGTCGACGCATCATAGGTGTCGATGCCCTCGAGATCGGTGATGTGGGTGTTGATGAGCTTGATCTGAACCTCGAGCGAGGTGTTCGCCTTTTCCACGCGCGCCTCTGAAATACCGAGCGTGCTGCGTTCGGCGGTCAGTCCGGTGATCGATTGCTCGACATAGCCGAGCGCCGCCTCACCGATATAGGCGCGGACATCCGATCCGAGGTCCTCGTCCATGAGCTCCGAAGAGATGACGCTGGCAAGGGTGAACATCCGGAAACCGTTCGTCGTCGCGTTGGTCGAACTCTGCACCACCTCGGACGTGCTGATGCGGCTCGTCATGTTCTGGCTCGAGGCCGCGGACCAGTCGGTGGCCCATTGCGTGTCGTCCGTATAGAGCGGCTCCAGCGTGTTGGTGATGAAATCTTCCATCTGCGCCTCGGTGAAGTCGCTCATGGAAGCGATGCCGTTGGCCGACATGTAGGTCGACAGCGCATCGTCGAAGGTGGTCTTGGCGGCCGAACCCGACGCGGCATAGTCCTCGAAAGGCTTTACGTCGGTGTTGATGCCGGCGAAGAGGAACTCACCGTTGAAGGAGGTGTTCGCTGACGCGGTGAAAAGCGACATGGCGCTTTCGATTTCGGTCTTCTGGACCGATAGCTGGTCGACGGAATCATTGCCCTTGAAGGTGACGAGCGTATTGCGCACCTGTTCGGCCGCCTCCGCCATCGTTCCAAGGGCCTCCTGGGAGGACGACAGCCTCTGGGTGACGACGGAGTTCGTATCGACCAGCGTTTCCAGGCGACCGAGTTCGCGTTGCAGATTGACCGAACGCGCGGTGGAGGAACCGAGCTCGAGGCCGACATCCGCGTGCCGCCCGGTCGATACCTCCGTCTGAAGCTTCAGCAGTTCCTCCTGGCCCTGCTGAATGGTCAGGCGCATGGCATTCTGCACCGCCAGATTAGAAACGAAGGACGTCTTCATGATTACCTCACGGCTTCCAGAAGGGACGCCATCATGGCGTCCACGGTACTGATCAACTTGGCAGATGCCTTGTAGGACTGTTCCAGGTCGAGCAGCAGCGAGAGTTCTTCATCGATGCTGACGCCGGTCACGTTGCCGAGAGCCTCCTCCGTCCGCGACAACAGCGCCGTCTTGTTGTCGTCGGCCGTCGAGGCCGCGCTGCGGATCTGCTCGAACCAACCGATCGACGAGGCGGCGAACTCCACGATCGAGCTGGTGCTGTCCAGCCCCGCCGCCGCATCGAAATCCATGTCTCCGTCCATGGCGGTGATGAAGCCATCGAGGAGATCGGTATAGCCCGAATTCGGATCGGTGGCGCCGCCCGGATTGGAGACAAGGCCGTTGAACCCACCGTCGCGGAGCAGAAACGGATTGGCTTGCGCAGCTGCATTGACGCTCAAGGATGCCGCGATGCCGGGCTCGATCGTGCCGTCGGCGGGCACCGTTCCATCCGCCCAGGTGAAGAGGCCGGGGGCACCGTCCTCCTGGAAGAGGCTGACGAGACCGCGGGCCATCTCGTCGAGTTGCGACTGGAACGTCGGGGCGATGTCGTCGCGCAGCTGCAGCAGGCTCGCGAGCTTTCCCTGCGCGGTCGTGTCTGCGCCGGCGCCGGCCGAAAGCGACACACCGTCGACGAAGATGGCATTGCCGGTCGTCGTCGCGTCGAAGGCCGAGGTTGCCGTGAACGTCACCTGCCGCGCCTGCGTCTCGAAAAGAACGGTACCGTCCGCGGTGTAGATCACTGTATCGTTGTCGGCCCTGGTGACGGTGGAGATGCCGACGAGTTCCGATATCTGTTTCAGGAGCTTGTCGCGCTCGTCCAGCGCCGCCGTGGCATCGGTGCCGGACGCCGTCGCGTTCTTGACCGCATTGTTCGCCGTCTCGAAGCTGGCGAACAGGGCATTCAGATTGTCGACCTCTTCGGCGATCTGCTTGTCGGTATCGAGGCGCAGGTTCTGGATCGCGGTCGACGTGTTGGTGATCGAATTGACAAGGTCCGACGCATCCGCGACCACGGTCGCCGCGATCGTCGAATTGCCCGGGGTCGAGGCGAAGGTCTGCAGGCTGTCGCGGAAGGTCGAGAGATAGGTCGACGGCGCCGTCTCGTAGTCGTTGCCGCCGAGCGCCGATTTCAACAGCTCGAGCCCGGAAAGCAGGCTGCTCTGCGCCGAGGATTGCGAGATGCTGGTGAGGTTCTGCTTGAGCAGCGCCTCGTTCTGCGCCCGGTAAATGGAGACGATCTGGGCGCCGTCGGCGGTGGTTCCCAGCATGGCCATGCGGCGCGAATAATCCGCGTTGCTCGCATTGGCGACGTTCTTCGACACCGTGGCCGTTTGCTGGGCCGTGGTGCTGAATGCTGATTGCGCAATTGCGATTGCCGAGGACAACGACATGCTGGGACCGTCTTCTTGGAATTACCGCTTCAGGTTCACGAGAACTTCGAGCAACTCGGAACCGGTCTGGAAGACCTTGGAGTTTGCCGTGTAGTTGCGCTGCGACTCGATCATCGAGGTCAACTCGTCGGCGATATCGACGTTGGAGCTTTCAAGCGCGCCGGAGAGAATTTCGCCGAAGCTGCCCGAACCGGCGAAGCCGGTAACGATGACGCCGGAATCGACGCCCTGCGAGTAGACGTTGCCGGACTCCGGAACCAGCTTGTCGGGGCTTTGAACATTGGCCAGAGCAATGCGGTAGCGCGGCTCGAGCTCGCCATTGGCGTATTTGATGTAGACGACGCCGTCGGTGTCGATCTGGTAGCCGGAGACCTTGCTCGGGGCATTGCCGTCGATCTCGCCGCCGTCCGGCGTGAACGACGTTCCGAGCTGCGTCGTCTCGGAAAAGTCGATGACGATGTCGTTGAGTACAGCGCCGGTGCCGGAAATGGGGTTGAGACCGGCGCCGGTCGGATCCAGCGTCAGGCTTGCCGGCGATGTGGTCAGGACGCCATCCGTGTCGAAATCCAGGGTAGCGGTGCCGAGCGACAAAGACGACGTCCTGTCGATGATCTCCAGTTCCCACTGGTTATCGGCCACCTTCGTGTAGTTGAAATCCAGGATGCGGGTGTTGCCCTGGCTGTCGTAGACGATGAGGGAGGTCGTCGACACGTCGCCGTTCGCGGCGCCGGAGGGCAGGTTGGCACCCATCGCGCCGGCGGTCGAGCCAGCCGCCGACAGGCCTTCCGAAGAGAGGTTGACCTCGGTCAGGCCATCGAAGCCGTTGACGACAACCGTCGGATCCACGCCCTCTTCGTACTCGTAGCCCATCAGGGTGAAGCCGGCGGCGTTGACGAGATTGCCCGCGTCGTCCTGAACGAAAGCCCCGGCGCGCGTCAGGTATTCCTGGCCGTTGGCGCCTTGAACGATGAAGAAGCCATCGCCGTCGATCGCAAGGTCGCTCCCCGATGTCGTGTAGGTCGTCGAGCCCTGGTCGGAAATCGAGTAGCGCACCGAGGTCTGGACGCCGCCGGAATTGTAGGAACCGTTGCTGGACGGCAGGATCATCGAGGAGAATTCGGTCGATGCGCGCTTGTAGCCGGTCGTGCTGGAGTTCGCGATGTTTTCCGCGACCGTGCTGAGCCGGTTGGCCTGGGCGTTCATGCCAGAGACGCCCGTTCTCATGGTACCGTAGAGACTCATAGAGGATCCTCGTTTCCTGCTTTGGTGGGAGACTAGAAGTCGGGCCTTGCGTGAACCTGTCTTGCCGCCCTGGTCTTGCCTCGCTCCGGCTCAGTTCCAGTCGATGCAGTAGCCAAGGAAGCGCTTGGAATCGATCGGGTCGAAGCCGAGTTTCTTGCGCAGCTTCTTGCGCAGCTTGCTGATGTGGCTCTCGACGACGTTCTCTTCGACGTCCTCGTCGAAGATGCCGTAGATCGCATTGAAGATCTGCGACTTGGAGACCCGCCGGCCGCGGTTGGCGACCAGGTATTCGAGAATGCGTCGCTCCCGGCGCGGCAGCGCAAAGACCTCGCCGTTGATCTCCGGGTCACGGCCGTCGGCGAAGACGCGGATCGGGCCGATGTCGGTGTAGTTACTGATTGCCTTCAGCCGCCGGCGGATCGCCGCGACGCGTGCGAGGATTTCCCTCGGATGCACCGGCTTGCGCACGACATCGTCAACGCCGCAATCGAACAGCGCCAGCGTGTTCTCCAACGACGGCGTGTCGCTCATGGCGATCACCGGCGCCTGGGAGCGGTCGCGGATCGCGCGCGGCAGGCTGAAAGCGCCGTCGCCCTGGCCGATCAGGAACGCCTCGACCGCATCGATGTCCGAATCGGCGGCGGTATTCACCCACTCGCCGAATTCCTTGGGATCAAACCCCGTCGAAGGAATGCCCTCTCGCCCGAACAGGGACGCGTAGCCATCCTTCACAAGCTCTCTTTCGTCAACCACCACGATCATTCGTCCGCCTCCGAATCAGTATGGGTGTCTCACTGATCGAGAGGTACGAATCCGGGGATTCACGAACAACTAGAGAAAGTTAATGGGAGATTTTAATAGTTGATTAAGGAATGCGTGCCGATTTGATCTATATCTAGTATGCCCTCGTTAAGGATGACACTAACTTGATGTGGAAAAGTTAACGGATGACAACAATTAGCGCTTGCGATCACAATCTCTCCGCATTGTCGCCACAATGCGGCACTGGGCTGAAAACAACAACTCTTGATTGATTACCGGCAGAACTGCGTGGCGTTCGGCGTCCACTTTCCGTAGCCCGTCGCGACGAGATTCGCGATGACCCGGCAGACATATTTCTTTTGCGCCGGGTCGTTGTTCGGCCCGGCATGATAGCGTGCAACCGCCATCGTCCAGCTCTCGTGCCTGGCGCGCAGATTGGAGAGGAAGCGCGCGGCATAATCGACATTCCGGCGCGGATCAAGCATTTCCTCGGGGGAGCTGAAATGCTCGCCGTGGAAGTGAAAGTTGATCTGCATGCAGCCGAGATCGATGAGCTTCGCACCCTCAGCCCGCGCCGCGCCGAAACGTGCCAGAACGTCCTGGACGCTCGCGCCGAAATAGGCCTTGCCCTCGATGTTCATTGCATAGGGCTGGAGCGATCCCTTGCGGCCGGTCTCCGTCAGGCCGACTGAGTACAGGATACCAGTGGGGATACCGTACTTGGCGGCGGCGGAGGCGATCTCGCGTTCGCAGATGCCGGCGCTCGCCAGCGCACTACATGTAGACATGACCAGCGCGAGCACGCTCAACACCACTAGACGCATCGTCCGTTCCATCATTGCCCACCCAAGTTTCGACCGTCGCAACCTGGGCGCCATCCTGCCGCTGACGCCCCTGGCCGCCGTCTTCGCCGGTCCGTTCGCGGCCCGGCTGGCCAAGCTGGCCCTGTGTCTGCGCCTGCGAACCGCTGCCGCTCGAAGCATCGCCGCCGGCATTGAACACGACGTTTACCTGGTCGACCGCGAAGCCTTGAGCGCGCAGCGCCTTCACCATCTCGCTCTGGTCGTCGCGCAATTGACGGAACGCCTCGCCGGTTTCCACCTTCAGGTCGACCTGCAGTTCGTCGTCCTTCAGGCGCAGCGTCGCGGTAACCGTGCCGAGATCGATTGGATGCATCTGGATCTTGAGCGTGTTCAGCGTCTTGCCGGCCTGGCCCGATGCCTCCGGCTGCGTGAAGGCCGCACTCGACTGGAGCGCCTGCGCCCATTCGCCGTCGCCGGCGATCGCGCCCGTCACCGCAGCCGAGTTGGCATTCATCGCGACGCCCAGATAGCGGCGCGCCTCGAGAACGGTCACGCTTTCGGCCTTGGCGCTCGCCGAAGACCTGCCGGTCTCTACGGCAGCCGTTTCGCCATCCGCCGAAATGGTCATCGAGACCGCTTGCCCCTTGCCGTCGGCGCGGGCGAAGCGAAAGAGACGGTCCGATCCGACCTCTCCTTGCTGTTCGGTCCGAGAACCGTCCCCGGCCGCAGCATCCACCGAGATATTGGCGCTCTCGTCGGCCTGGCCGGCAGCACGATCATCGGCGGACCGCGTTGCCTTGTCGGCAATCCGGGTGTCCGTGACGGTCGGCACATTCCCGCCGAGCAATGTCAGAAGGTCGCTGACGGGACCGTTCGCCGGCGCGGCCGAACCGGTCTCCCCCTCAGCCGTCGTCGCCACTTCGACCGCCCCTGTTGTTCCGGCCTCCGCCGGCGCATGCCCCTTCGGCCTGGCCGCCACCTTATTCCCGTCGGAATCGCCCGACTCGTCGTCCTTGAGAGAAGTCTTGGTCGCCGCATTCTCGCGCAGATCATTGAGCTTGGAGACCATCTCGTCTTCGGGGAGCGCGCCTTCCGCATCGCCCTCGCCGCGGCCCTGGACCGATGGCGTCGAAAGGTGACCGGCTCCGGTGATCGTTGCGCCTGCGATCAAGACGCCTGCCCTGCGATTGCCGATCGTAAGCCCCGCAGCAGGGGCTTGCAGGCGGTCTGCGAGCGTTTCGGCTACATCCTGTCCGATGTCCTCAGCCGCGCCTTGGGCAGGTGCCTTCTGGCGGCCGGCATCGGCGACTGCATTCTCGAAGGCGCCCGCCTCACCCGCAACTTGCTCATTTCCGCCCTGCCGCGAACCGGATCTGGTGGCGAGGGCCGCAGCGGAAGCACGGAATGTCTCTTCAAGTGGCCTCATAGTCCTTCCTCCGCAAGGAGCGCATCGATCTCCTTGATCTTCGAGCGTCCATTGGCCACGAAACCGTCAAGAGCCGGATCGGATGCGGCGGCCTGAGCGCCGGCCGGCGGCTCCGCAATCGGCGTGGTCGCTTCCGCCTTGGCGAAGGGGCTCATGCCGCTTCCGGTTTCTCCCGTTTCGCTGCCAGCGTTGGCAGGGCCAATGTCGACTTCCGGTATAGGCATGGACGCTTGCGCGGGGCTTTCATCCTTCGGTAGTCGTACAACCTCATCCGCAATCGCCCTGGCCGCCTCTCTGAGCGCACGGTCGCGCGGCGACAGCTTCGCATCGGGAATTGCTGCCAGTGTTTGCACCGCTGTGAAGACGTCCTCGGAGGGCACCGCCGCGAGCCCGTCGTAGAAATTCGCCAGCAGCTGCGATTGCCCGCCGCCGTCCCGGGCGAGTTCCTCGGCCCGACTGGAGGCCAGCCGCGCCAGCGTCTGGTTGCCGGCGATTGCTGCCCGCCTTGCCACGCGCAGATAGACCTCGCGCTGGCGGGCCTGATCCATGAAGGCGAGAATCTCGGCGACTCGCTTTTCGACCGCCTCGTCGAAATGCGTGACCGCCAGCTCGACGAACACGTCCGCGAACTGGCTCGCATAGGGCGAGGTCAAGTAGCGCCGCGCATAGTTCAGCGCATAGCGGAAGCCCTTGTCCGGATCACCGGCCTCAGCGGCGAGCGAAACGGATCGGCGAAGCGCCGCCTCCTCTATGATGGTACCGGGCGCCGTCAGACGCGCCCAGTCGTAATACTTCATCGCGGCAACGGGATCCTGCTGCGACGTGGCGTTGCCGAGGATCAGAAACAGGTAGGGACCGACGCGGGAATTCCTGTATTCGGGCGCGGCGTTGGCGAGATTTTCGACGATCAGTGGCCCCTTCCCGCGCAGATATTGCCTGAGCGCATCGGTAACCCGGGCATCGAAGTTACCCTCGACATCCCTGTCCGTGAGGTAATCCAGCGTTTCCGGATTGCCGCCGCTCATCACGTAGACGAGCGCCGCATCGACGTTGCGCGGATCGCGGAAGATCGCTTCGTCAGCCGCTCGCAGGCGCTTGTCGATCTCGCCCAGCATGAAGCGCTGCATCTCGATCGCCGAATGATCGCCGAGCACGACGGAATCCTGGACGTATTGGAGCGACCGGATCATCCTGAACGGCGCGAGCTCTTCCGTCTCGCTTGCACGCGCCAGGCCGATTGCGAGCGGAGCCGCAAGAACCGTTGTCGCCAGGATGGCGCTGAGCCGCTTCAGCATCTCTCTTAGCCCTGCCCCGACTGCAGCAGGATCTCGATCCGCCGGTTGCCCGCGGCATAGGGATCGTTCGGCACCTGCAGGCGCCGGTCGGCAAAGCCGCTGATCTGGTTGACGCGCTCCTCCTTGAGGCCGCCGCGGACCAGCATGTAATAGGCGCTCTGGGCGCGGGCTGCCGACAGCCGCCAGTTGTCATAGGTCCCGTCCTTGAACGGACGACCATCGGTATGACCGCGGATCGCGACGGCCCCCTGACGTTCGGCAAGCAGCTTGCCGATCTTTTCCATGGCGAGGACGAGGTCCTTTTCAGGAACGGCAGAGCCGACCGCAAACATCGGCGCATCCGTCTGCTCGCTGATCGTGACCAGCAGCCCGCCCTCCGACGGCGTCACCACGAGTCCCTCCAGGAGCCGCCCGGCCTCGCCGCCGATCGCCTTCTCAATTTCGGCCTTCAGCGCCTCGGCGTCCTTTTCCGCCATTTGCTTTTCGGTGTTTTCCTTCAGCGCCTCCTCGCCCTCGGCGGCCGCCTCCCCGGCCTTCGGCGATTTCTCCGCCTCGGCCGGATTCCGCCCCGCGCCGGGCTCTGGCACGGCGTGCTTCTCGGCCGCCGCGACTTCGCTCTCGGCCGCATTGCCGGCGTCCTGGACTTCGACCTGCTTTGTCCAGAAATCCGGGTCGAAAGGATCGCGATAGGCCTCGCCGCCGTCGGCACCGGTCGCCGGCCCCGACTGAGCGGCACCACCCTCGCCCTTGACGCTGATATTGGCCTGCTGGCCGACCTCCTTGGCGATCTCGGAGAGAACCGAATAGGGATTCTCGAAGAAATCGGCGTCGGAATATTTCGTTTCTTCGCCCGAGGTTGCCGTCATTTGGTCGCCGGTTTTGGCCGAGCCGCCGGATTTCGCCTGCTCGCCATCCGCCTTCGAGCGCTGCTGCGTCTCTTCGCCCTGGGCATCCTTTGCGGGATTCTTCAGGCCCTTTTCCGCGGGCTTCTGGTCGGTGAGCTGCACCGGATTGAAATAGGAGGCGATCGCCGCCTTCGTTTCTTCGTTGGCGGCGTTGATCAGCCACATGACGAGGAAGAAGGCCATCATCGCCGTCATGAAGTCCGCATAGGCGATCTTCCACCCGCCGCCGTGGTGGCCGTCGTGACCGTCGCCGGAGCGTTTGACGATGATGATCTCGTTCTTGCCGGTGTGGGGGCTTTCCTCGCTCATGCCAGAACCTTCCGGACCGTATCGGCCCAAGCCGCCATTCGCGTCACAAGAACCGTTTCGCCCATCTCGACCGTCAGATCGATGTCGTCGGCAGCCACGTGACGGAAGACCATCGTGTCGTCATCCAGATGTTGTTTCAGCGCTTCGAAGAGCACGGGCGATCCCTTGACGGTGATCGTGAGCCCTTCTCCCTCGCCAATGCCCTGCCTGATCATTTTCGCCAGGTCCTCGATGGCGCGCTTGATGAGCGCCTCTTCCATCACCGGCGCAAGCACGCGCGCCGCCTGGTCGCCAAGGGCGAGCGCCAGTCGCTCGGTGATCTGGGCAAAGCCGGCGGCGAGTTTCGCAGCGGTTTCCTCCGCCAGGCGGTGCTTCAAGGCGTCGAGTTCCTCGGCGTGGCGCGCCTTGAGCTCGGCGACTTCGCGCTGATGCTCGAAGGCGAGCTCGGCAGCGGCTTCCGCGCGGCCTTGCGCAAAGGCCTCGCGCCGCTCCGCATCGACGTCGATCTCGGGCATGGTCGGCCTCTGTGCGGACCGGTCTTCGGCGGGGAAGTCCGCCTCGAGGTCCGGGAAATATTTCGGCGTCATCCGCGTCAGTTCGATCTTCGGTGCGCTGAAATCCTTGAGATAGCGGGAGAGCGACGCACTCATCGGCCGTCCCCCCGGCGGCATGCAGCCGATACCGGCGCGCGCCCCCCGTCCGGCAGAGGCCGCCCCGTGGTCCAGAAATCCAAAGCGCCTGACACGTCTAAAATGTCTCCTTCGGTCCTTACCGCCCGAGACAGCGACAGGGACCAGCATTCTCGATGCGCAACGGTTCGCGAAAGGGCGGACCCGAGGCGGGACCGGTGCAAGCGGCAACCAATGTCATTTTGGCCGGCAGCCGGCCGAGCAGACTGCAAAGGGACGCTAGCCGGTCAAACTTGTGCGAAAATGAAGGTGTTGGACCGCGCCAGGGCAACAGCGCGGTCCAACCAGTCCCGCCAGGTGCCGATGACCGACGGCACGGCGGAAGGGAAGATTTCGTTTATTCCTGGAACAGTCTCAGGATGTTTTCGGAATTCGTATTGGCGATCGACAGCGACTGGATGCCGAGCTGCTGCTGGGTCTGCAGCGCCTTCAACCGCGTCGATTCTTCGTTCATGTCGGCATCCACGAGACGGCCGACGCCCTTGTCGATCACGTCCATGAGGTTGGCGACGAAATTTTCCTGCATTTCAATGCGGCTGGTGATCGCGCCCAAGGTTGCGGCGGAATCGGTCAGCTGGCTGATGAGGTCATCGACGACACTGATCATGTCGTCCAGTTCGGCGTCGGTGGTGGTATCGGAGAGCGCGATTTCCGTGCCTGCCGGCGGGCTGCCGGCGTCGATCAGGTAGTATTCGCGCGCCGATCCCGTCGGCGCCGAGACAAGCGCGTCCGCATCCACCGCCATCGTCAGCAAGCCGCGGCTTGCATCCTGGACGTCGACGAGAATGGAGCCCGACGTGTCGTAGTCGAGCGTCGTCACGGAGACGCTGCCGTCGGCGCTGCGATTGAAGGACGCGACGATGGACTTCGTGCCGACCGCCGCGGCGGCGTCGTTGTAGAGCCAATTCTCGCCCGAGAAGGATGCCGACTGGGCGGCCGATACCAGCTGGTCCTTGAGCTGCGAGAGCTCCTTGTCGATCTTGCTCTTGTCAACACCGGGCTCGCGAGCCGCCACCAGCTTCGCCTTGACCGAGCTCATCAGCTCGATGACCGTGTCCAATGCGGCATAGGCGGTATCGACCTTGGCCGCACCCAGGCCAAGCGCGTCCTGGACCGTCGACAGCGCCGCATTGTCCGAGCGCATCGTCGTCGCGATGGACCAATAGGCGGCGTTGTCGGCGGCGGTCTCGACGCGATAGCCGGAGGACACGCGGCTCTGGGTCTCATCCAGATTTCTGTTGATCGAACGCAAGGTCTGCAATGCCGCCATCGCGGCAGCGTTGGTCATGATGCTGGTCATTGGCTATCGCCCCTGTCGATGGGAGATCGAGAACATTCCGGGTGGGAAACCGGCAGGGATGGTGCGGCATCATGCGCGCTGCCACCGTTTTGCCCTGGGTGGCAGACCATCGTGCTTAACAAAGCGTTAACGCGAAATGGTTAACAAATGGTTAACGCGTTAACGAACGATTAAGATCTATGAAGAAAAGCTTACAGCATGCTGCCGGAACCGGGGCTACCCGGAACGGCGAAAGGCCGCGCAGCAATTGCGCGGCCTTTCGTAAATGCTCGCCTGGCGAGAGGGACGGCAGCCTCAACCGGCTGCGGACCATTCCTACTGGCGGAAGAGCTGGAGGATGTTTTCCGAATTGGTGTTGGCGATCGACAGCGACTGGACCGCGAGCTGCTGCTGCGTCTGCAGGGCCTTGAGGCGGGTCGATTCCTCGTTCATGTCGGCGTCGACCAGACGGCCGATGCCCGAGTCGATCGAGTCGGTCAGCGCCGCGACGAACTCCTCCTGCAGGCCGATGCGCATGGAGATCGAGCCGAGCTCCGAGGCGGCGCTGGTCATCGCCTGGAGGCCGTCTTCGACGAGGCTCAGCGCTTCTGCCATTTCGGCGGTGTCGAAGCCTGTGATATCGAGAGCATAGATGGAGACGCCGATCGTCGCGCCGCCGGTGGTGCCGAGAATGCCGTTGGTGTCCACGATTGCGCCGGCGCCGTCGCCGCCGAAGAGCAAATTGCCGGTCGCCGTATCGTCCAGCGTATAGGCCGTCGTCTTCACCGAAACGGTACCATCGGAGGCGCGCACGAAGCCCGAGACGACGCTTTTAACGGCAGCATCGCCGGCAACCCAGTTTTCGCCGCTGAACGAGGCCGATTCGGCGATCGACATCAGCTGGTCCTGCAGCTGGTCGATTTCTTCCTGGATCTTCGACTTGTCGACGCCTTCTTCGGTGGCCGCGACGATCTTCGACTTGATTTCCTTGACGACCTCGATGGCGCTTTCCATCGCCGCATAGGAGGTGTCGACCTTGGCGGCACCGAGGCCGAGCGCGTCCTGAACGGCGGAAAGCGCCATATTGTCGGAGCGCATGGTGGTGGCAATCGACCAATAGGCGGCGTTGTCCGCTGCCTCGCCGACGCGCAACCCTGACGATACGCGACCCTGCGTCGTCTCCATGCTGTCATCGATCGCGCGGAGGGTCTGAAGTGCGGCCATCGCCGCCGTGTTCGTCAGGATGCTGGTCATGATCTGCTCGCCCCTCGAATGGCATTAGAATGATTTGAACATTCCGGATCGCCGCCGGGAACGAATGAGCGGCTTCATGCCTGTTAACCCGCTGGTCACCTTGGTTAACTCATTGTTTCGATGCGGCCAGCTAACGGGAACATGGTTAACAAAGTCTAAAGGCGAGTTAACAAAATTTAACAAAACCTAACAATTTCCTTGCGCTGGAGCCCAAACGCGCGAAAGCCGCACCTTTCGCAAGGCGCGGCTTTCTGAAGTGACTCGGCTTATCAGGGATCGATGGATCCCCGATCCGTCCCTGCCGATTAACGGAAGAGCTGGAGAACGTTCTCCGAGTTGCTGTTGGCGATCGACAGCGACTGGACGGCGAGCTGCTGCTGCGTCTGCAGAGCCTTGAGGCGGGTCGATTCCTCGTTCATGTCGGCATCGACGAGGCGGCCAACGCCGGAGTCGATCGAGTCGGACAGCTTCCCGACAAAGTCTTCCTGCAGGCCGATGCGCATGGAGATCGAACCGAGCTCTGCGGCGGCGCTGGTCATGGCCGAAAGCGCATCGTCCACGTCCTGCAGCACGTCGTTCATGTCCGTCGTCGCGAGAGCGCTGATATCCAGCGAGTAGACAGCATAGCCGCCAGCGGATGCACCGGCGGTGCCGAGGATGCCGGTTGCAGTATCGAGCGCACCGGTGCCGTCGTCGCTGAACAGCAGGTTGCCGCCCGTGACGCCGTCGACAAGCGCATAGCTCGTGGTCTTGACGGAGACGGTGCTGTCGGAGGCACGGACGAAACCGGATACGACAGTCACGGTGTTGCCTGCGACGCCGCCGATCCAGTTTTCACCGCTGAACGAAGCGGATTCAGCGATCGACAGCAGCTGTTCCTGGAGCTGATCGATTTCTTCCTGGACCTTGGCCTTGTCGACGCCTTCTTCGGTTGCCGTAACGACCTTGGCCTTGATTTCCTTCACGACTTCGATAGCCGATTCCATACCGGCGTAAGCGGTGTCGACCTTGGCAGCGCCGAGGCCGAGGGCGTCCTGGACGGCGGAGAGCGCCATGTTGTCCGAACGCATGGTGGTCGCGATAGACCAATAGGCAGCGTTGTCCGAAGCCTCGCCGACGCGCAGGCCGGAAGAGACCCGGCCCTGGGTCGTTTCCATGTTATTGCCGATGCTCCGCAGCGTTTCGAGTGCGGACATGGCTGCGATGTTGGTAAGAATGCTTGTCATTTCTGAGTGCCCCTTAGTGGCTGATTAAGAAGGGACATTCCGGAGTACGCCGGCAAGCGACGGTCAGCATCATGCCTGTTAACCAATTAATTTTGTTGGTTAACCCGCCGTTTCGATGGCCTTAGGAAACAGCAAGATGGTTAAGGAATGTTGAAGCGAAATAAAAAATGCGAAAAGCCGCGACCGGGATCGGTCGCGGCTCTTTTCCAGCGATGCGGCACGGTCAGCCCCCGTGCCCATTCGCCGATTAGCGGAAGAGCGACAGGATGTTCTGCGAGTCGGAGTTGGCGATCGACAGGGCCTGGATGGCGAGCTGCTGCTGCGTCTGCAGCGCCTTCAGGCGGGTCGATTCCTCGTTCATGTCGGCATCGACCAGGCGGCCAAGGCCGCTTTCGATCGAGTCGCTGAGCTTGTCGACGAAGTCCGCCTGCAGGTCGATGCGAGTCGACATGGAACCGAGCGACGAGGCGGCGCTTGTCATGGCCGTCAGCGCGTCTTCGACGTCGGAGAGTGCTTGTCCGAGCGCGGTAGCGTCCATCGCAGAAATGTCGAGGCCGTAGACGTCGTTGCCGTTGGTGCCTGCGGTGCCGAGGATACCGGTTGCGGTATCAAGACCACCCGCGCCGTCGTCAGCGAAGAGCAGCGTACCGTCGGCCGCATCGGTCAGCGCGTAGCTGGACGTCTTTATCGATACGGTGCCGTCCGAAGCGCGCACGAAACCGGTAACGACGGTCTTCGTGGCAGCTTCGCCTGCGATCCAGTTTTCACCGTTGAAGGAGGCGGATTCCGCAATGCTCAGCAGCTGGTCCTGAAGCTGGTCGATTTCTTCCTGAACCTTGGCGGCGTCAACGCCTTCTTCCGTGGCGGCAACGATCTTGGCCTTGATCTCCGTTACGACATCAATTGCCGCCTCCATGCCGGCATAGGCGGTATCGACCTTGGCGGCGCCCATGCCGAGCGCATCGGTGACGGACGAAAGAGCAGCGTTGTCAGAGCGCATGGTGGTCGCGATCGACCAGTAGGCGGCGTTGTCCGAAGCCGAGCCGACGCGCATGCCGGTCGAGATCCGGCCCTGCGTTTCTTCCATGCTGGAGGAGATGGAGCGCAGCGTCGAGAGGGCTGCCATAGCGGAGGTGTTGGTGAGAATGCTTGCCATACTCGTTGTCCCTTTTTTACGAAATACTTATGGGGGGACATACCGGGCTGTAGACGTTACCGGTCACGACGATCCGGCATCATGCCACTCGGTTCCGCTCAACTCTTGAAGGACACCAAACCCGTCGTGTGAGGACGAAATTCGCAGCCATTTCTTGCCAACACCTTAACCGGCAAAGCACCCCGGAAGGGATGCGAGAATGTGGTGAATCGCGCGTGAAATCCTATGCTTAACGGACTGTTGTGCGGTCCCTGAATGTCTTAACGAGGGACGGCTCAGGTGAAGGAGCGCACCAGGCTGCCGACGAGCAGGTTCCAGCCGTCGATCAGCACGAAGAACAGGATCTTGAAGGGCAGCGAGATCGATGTCGGCGGCAGCATCATCATGCCCATCGCCATGGTGATGGTCGAGACAATGAGGTCGATCACCAGGAAGGGCAGCATGATCAGGAAGCCAATCTCGAAGCCGCGGCGGATCTCCGAGATCATGAAGGCGGGCACGACGGCGCGCAGATCCACCTTGTCGTCGACGACGACGGTCTGGCCCTTTTCCCGGGCGATGTCGATGAAGAGCTGCAGGTCCTTGTCGCGGGTGTTGGCGAGCATGAACTCGCGGAACGGCTCGGAAATCCGCGGCAGCGCCTCGGTCTCGGAGATCTCGTTCTTCAGCAGCGGATCGATACCCTCGCGCCAGGCGCGGTCAAAGGTCGGCGCCATCACATAGAAGGTCATGAACAGCGCCAGCGACACCATGATCATGTTCGATGGCGTGGTCGCAAGCCCCATCCCTGAGCGCAGGATCGCAAAGGCGATGACGAAGCGCGGAAAGCTCGTCACCATGATCAGGATGCCCGGCGCCACCGACAGGACGGTGAGAAGGCCGAAAGTGCGGATGATCCAGGAGGCGACCGAACCGTCGACCGGCGCGTTCAGAATATCGGCGGGAAAGCTCTGGGCCCCGGCAATTCCCGACATCGCCATCATGGCGACTATGAAGGTAACAGTCCGGAGCATCAGCGAATCATTGAATGACGAAGGTTCGGAACATCACATTGGTTACGCGTCCGTCGGAGCGCAGGTCAACCCGTTCCTGGATGTCATCCCGGAGATATTGAAAGCCGCGCGGCCCCTGGATTTGCTGCAGCGACACGGTCTTCAAATAGGCGGCGATGTCCTGGTGGATTTCTTCCGCGAGCGCCACGTCCGGAGCGCCCTTGAACTGCAGCGCGACCTCGAGGCGAACCCAGTTTTCGGCCGGGTAGGCAAGGTTGGTGGTGATCGGTTCGAGTTGGACGATGCCGTTGGCTTCCGAGGCGACTTTCGGCAGGCCCTCTTCGCCCGTGGCGCTCTCAGGCAGCTCTGCCGCCGCCTCGGTCTTCTCTGCCGGCGGCGGCGCCAGAAGGGCGCCGACGAGCCAGCCGCCGCCACCGGCGACGAGCGTCAGCACGGCGACCGCGGCAATGGTCAGGACCAGCGAGGGGGATTTCGATTCTTTGTTGTCGGTTTCTTCCATCGTGCTGTTCCATGCCGGACTGGTTTTGACTGGATGCCGCCCAATCAGATCGGCGAGACGAGATCCACGACCTGTTGGCCCCATGGCGGCTGCTGCACTTCCATCAGGCGGCCGCGGCCGCCATAGGAAATGCGCGCCTCGGCAATCCGGTCGTAGGAGATGATGTTGTCGGCATCGACATCCCGCGGCCGGACGATGCCGGCGACATTGAGGATGCGCAGTTCGTGATTGACGCGCACTTCCTGCGAGCCGCTGATCAGCAGGTTGCCGTTTTCAAGCACGCCGGTGACGACCGCGGCGACGAGCAGTCGGAGTTTTTCGGAGCGCTCGGTCTTGCCGTCCCCTTCGGTCTTGGTGTTCGACCCGTACTTGAGATTGCCGGACCATTCGAAGTCGCTGGTCTGCGATTCGCCGGCGGCACCGAGATTGAAGCCGCTGGAATTGGTGCGGCTGCGGTCTGTCTCGTTGTTGAACGATGCCTTGTCGTCGATCTGGATGTCGACGGTGAGGATATCGCCGACATTGATCGCGCGTGCGTCCTTGAAGAGAGCGGCTTGCTGGTCGTTCCACAGCGAATATCCGGCGGTCATCTGATGCGGCTGCTTCGGATAGCTGGCAAGCTGCGGCGTCTGGGTGTATTGCAGGCCGCTGCCGATCGGGCTCATGGACGGCGCCTGGCCGATCTCCTTGAAGGCCTGGTTCTGACATCCCGCAAGGAGGCTCGCGGCCAGAACGGCCGTAAGTTGCAGTCTCATGATGGCTCCTTCGAGGTGGTCGGGTCGCTGGCGCTGGAAATGATGTTGGTGAGCACCGCGGCCCTTTCGTCGCTCATCTCGCTGAGGATCAGCGAGGATTGGCGCGCCGGCAGCTTCATGACGATCGCCGCGGCGATCTCCGGGCGCACCATTTCGAGCTTGCCGGCGGCGGCATCGGGCTTCATCGTCTTGTAGATATCGACGAGCCCGAGCTCCGCCTGCTTCAGGAAATCGTTGCGGCGCTTCAGCCAGTCCTCGTATTCGGCCCGGCGCTTTTCCAGCGCCGCGATGCGTTCGTCGACGCTCGCCTGCAAGGTCTCAAGGTCCTTGCGCTGCAGGAGATAGCGCTGGTCGCGCGCCGCATCGGCGATATTGGTGCAGAACTGCTGCACTTCGTTTGGCGCACCGCTTTCGGCCGGTGGCGCGGTGACATCCTGCGCGAAGGCGCCCGGCATCGCCAACATCAGCGCAGCGGCGGCCGCGGCCACGAGCGTGCGGCGAGACTTGCCGAGAAGATGGGTGAGAGTTCCGGTCATTGCAGCACAAGCTCCGCCTGTAGGGCTCCCGCGGTCTTGATGCTCTGCAGGATCGCGATGATTCCGTCCGGCTTGACGCCGATGCTGTTCAGGCCCGCGACCAGCGAGCGGAGGCTCGACCCGTTGAGGATTGCGACCGTGCCGCCATCCGACTGCGCCTCGATGGTGGTATTCGGCTCAACGGCCGTCTCGCCACGCGAGAAGGGTGCCGGCTGCACCACGGTCGGCGTTTCGGTCACCTGCACCGTCAGGGTGCCGTAGCTGACCGCTACTTCGTTGACGCGCACGTCCTGGCCGATGACGATCGTGCCGGTCCGCTCGTTGACGACGACGCGGGCGGGAACATCGGTCTCGACGACGAGGTTCTCGATGTCGGCCATCAGCCGGGCGAGATCGGCCATTTTCGGTTTCTGGACGAGAACGGATTGCGAGTCCAAGGCTTCGGCAATGCGGCCGCCGAACTGCGCTGAGGCAAATTTGTTGATCGCCGCCGCCATGCCGACGGCGGTGGAAAAGTCCGGATTGCGCAATTGCAGCACGAGGTTGAATCCGTCCTTGAACTTCGACGGCAGCTCACGCTCGATGATGGCGCCGTTCGGGACGCGGCCGGCGGTTGTCACGCCCTGCGACAGAGCGGCCGCGTCACCCTGGGCACTGAAGCCGGTGACGACGATCGAGCCCTGCGCCACCGCATAGATCTGCCCGTCGGCACCCGAAAGCGACGTCATGACCAGCGTGCCGCCGCGCAGCGAGGTGGCGTCGCCAAGCGAGCCGACCGTAACGTCGACGCGGCTGCCGGGGCTTGCGAAAGGCGGCAGCGTCGCGGTGACGAGGACCGCCGCCACATTGCGCGTCCGCGACTCGCCGCCCTGGGTCGAGATACCGAGATTCTGCAGCATGGCACGGATCGACTGATCGGTGAACGGCGAGGAACGCAGGCTGTCGCCGCTTCCCTGCAACCCGACGACGAGACCGTAGCCGATCAGCTGATTGTCCCGCCCGGCCTGCAGCGAGGCCACGTCCTTGATGCGCGATGCGGCATGGGCGGGCGTCAATGTCGCCGCAAACAGCAAGGCTAAGGTCAGCAGCCACTTACAAATGCGCACCGTCATTTCGCCACCACATGGATCGTGCCGTCTTCCATCACCGTCCCGGAAACGATGACGCCGCTATCGATGTTGCGCGCGCGGATCAGTTCGCCGACCGCCGCGTCCTCGAGCGGTGAGCCGGCGGCGGTGATCGACAGCCCGCCATTGCTGAAGACCAGCCGAACCGTCGAACCGCGCTCGACCGCGTATCGGTCGCGCAGCGCGGAAGCGAGAATCACCCGCCCCGGCAGTAGGGTCCGCTTGGTCACCTTGCCTTCGACCTCTTCGAGGGAACCCACATAGCCGTCGGCGAGATCCGGATTGGTCACGTCGACAACTTCGAGCATGCTCGCCTCGATCGTTTCGCCAGGATAGATGGTCTGTTTCGGGATGACGGCGGTCGGCTGCTGTGCGCGAGCGAGCGCCGGCGACAGCAGGGCGGCGGCGATCGCGGCGAGCGCGAGCGACCGCGCCGGACGCGCGAAGCCGCTTTCGGTTGCTGCCCTTGCGGCGGATCGGCGAAACGTCATGTTTGCCCCCTCTTCCCGTTACCTGAGGTTCTTGCTCACCGTGGCGGCCATCTCGTCCGCAGCCTGGATGACTTTCGAGTTCATCTCGTAGGCGCGCTGGGCCGAGATGAGATCGGTGATTTCCTTGACCGGATCGACGTTGGAAGATTCCAGGTAGCCCTGCTTGATCTGCGCGTAGCCGGGATCGGCCGGCGTGCCGACGATCGGTTCGCCGGATGCCGGGGTCTGCTTGAAGAGGTTTTCGCCCTGCGGCTCCAAACCGGCTTCGTTGACGAAATTGGCGATCGTCAACTGGCCGATTTCCTGCGTCTCCGTCGCGTCGCCGATCTTCACCAGGACCTGGCCGGAAGCGGAAACGGTGATCTCGGTCGCATCCTGCGGCACGGTGATGCCCGGCACTACCGTATAGCCGTCGATGGTGACGAGCTGGCCGGTGGCATTGGTGTTGAAGGCACCCGAGCGGGTATAGACCGTTTCACCATTGGGCGTCTCGACCTGGAACCAGCCGCGGCCGACAAGTGCGAGGTCCAGGTCGTTGCTGGTATTGACGAGGCTGCCCTGGATATGGAGGTTGCGGACGGCCGCCGTCTGGACACCGAGACCGACTATCGCACCTTCCGGCACGATCGCCTGATTGGAGCGGTTGGGCACGCCCTGGGCGCGCTCCGTCTGATAGAGCAGATCCGAAAATTCCGCGCGCGCCCGCTTGTAACCGGTCGTGTTGATGTTGGCGATGTTGTTGGCGATGACTTCGAGGTTCAGCTGCTGGGCATTCATGCCGGTGGCGGCGATGGAAAGGGCCTTCATATCACGTTCCTTCAGATCTGCATGCGCGCGATTTCGAGATAGGCGGTGACCACCTTGTCGCGAATGGCGAGCACGGTCTGCAGCGACTGCTCCGCACTCATCACCGCATCGACGACTTCACGGGTGTTCGCCTCGCCGCGGATCGCCTGCAGCGACGCCCCTTCCGCCGATTTCATCGAGCGGATGGCGTCCGTGGTCATGTTGCCAAGGACTTCGGCGAAGCTCTGCGATTGCGGGGCGGAAGCGCCGGCGGCCGGCAGGGAGAGCGCGGTGGAGGCGGTCAGGCTTGTGCCTTCGGCCTCCTTCGTGGCCGAAAACGCGCCGAGGGACTGGATTGCATCGATCATTATTGCGAAGCCCTCAAGAGGTCGATTGTCTGGGAGATGAGATCGCGGGACTGCTTGATGGTCTGCAGGTTGGCCTCGTAGGCGCGGTTGGCTTCGCGCATGTCGGCCATCTCGATCAGGACGTTGACGTTCGGCATCTTCACCATGCCCTTCTCGTCGGCCGCCGGATTTCCCGGATCGAACTCGATGCTGAATTCCGAATCGTCTGTGCCCTGCCGCTGGATCTCGACGAGCGCCGCGCCGCTTGCCCGGTCGACTTCCGCGGCGAAGGATATCGTCTTGCGGCGGTAGGGCTCGGCGCCGGGCACGTCGCCGGTGGAACGGGCATTGGCAATGTTTTCTGAAACGATGCGCAGACGCGTCGACTCCGCCTGCAGGCCCGAAGCCGAAACCTTGAGTGCCGAGGTCAAAGGATCCATGGGTGTTATTTCCGTACCGTCATGAGCATCATCCGGTGAAAGGATTTCACCAGCCCGGAATTGAGTTCGTAGTCGCGCTTGATTTCGCCGGTCTTCATCATTTCCTGCTCGATCGCGACGGTATTGCCGGACTGCTGGACCGCCACGTCGTCGATGCTGCTGACGTCGGTCACCTGGGCTGCGTCCGGGCTCTCGGTGAAGTGGGCGCGATGCGTCGCTGCCATCTGGATGCCGGTGTTCTGGAGCACGTTTTCGAAGGGCTGGACGTCCTTCGCCCTGTAATGCGGCGTATTGGCATTGGCGATGTTGCCGGCCACGACGTTCTGCCGGACCGTCAACCATTGCGCCTGGCGCGACGCGAGTTCGAAAAGCTGAATCGGATCCATCGAATACTCCTCATGAGATGAGGAGGACCCTAGGCGGGCAATCTTGCGTGGGACTTGTCGAGAATGGCCTCACGAAGATGCTTGTGCGGTCTTGGAGCGGAACGGGGCCAGAAACGGCGGCGAGCGTACGAAACCCTGTCGAGCGCCTTCCCCACCTCCCAAGCCGGAAGGCCCTGACCCGCGGTTCGCAACGCCTCACATGTCTCAATGCGGAAACACCGCTATTTCGCCTGGTAGACCGCGCCCCTGGAGGTGATCATCACCCAGCGGCCGTTCCGCTCTTCGAAGGTGGCAAGCCGGCTGTTGTCCGGCAGGACCGAACCGATGCGAACGATATACATGCCGGTCGCGTCCTCGATGAGCGCCCGCCCGTTGGCAACGTGCATCAGCTTGAAGCCGGACGGTTCGGGAAAGGGCTGCTCCAGGCCGGCTTCCGGCTCGCTCGTGGCCGCGGCCGACTGATGTTCCAGGCCGGGTACGGTCGCCGTCGTCAGCCGGTCGATCGCCGCGGCGGTCTCCTTGTCCGTATCGGTCATCGCCAGCGGCGAGACCGACACGACGTCGCGACCCGGGCGTTCCGGCAGGTCCCGCGTCGCTCCCTGCCAGAGCGGCGGACTGGAGAACTGGTCCTGGTGGAAGAAAGCATACCAGGGAAAGAAGGTCGCGAAGGCAGCCATGGCAAGCCCGATCGCACCGAGGACCTTGTCGGTCAACGGCATCCTCGCGTCGCGCCGGCGCTGATGGACGACTTCGTCCGCATCGTTGTCGGTCATTGCTATCCCTTTCCGCGGATGCCCGCGGCCGGCTGGTTGCCCATGGCAGCGGCCTTCAGCGCATTGGCAAGGTCGGTGAAGGCATCGGTGGCGGACCGCTCGCCGGGCGTCTGCTTGAGGACGTCATAGATGACCGGCACCTGTTTGATCGCCATGTCGAGGTCGGGGTCGCCGCCGGCGCGGTAACCGCCGATCAGCCGCAGGTCGCGGGTCTCCTCGAAGCGATGGATGAGCGATTTCAGCCGCGCGACGAGCTTTTCCTGATCCGGCGTCCAGGCCTTTCTCGCCAGGCGCGAAATGGAAGCCAGCGGGTCGATCGGCGGATAGCGCCCTTCCTCGGCAAGACTCCGGTCGAGGACGATGTGCCCGTCGAGAATGCCGCGCGCCGAGTCGGCAACCGGATCATTGTGGTTGTCGCCGTCGACGAGGATGGAGATGATCGCGGTGATCGTGCCGGTGCCTTCGGCACCCGGGCCGGCGCGCTCGAGCAGGCGCGGCAGCTCGGTGAAGACCGAAGCCGGATAGCCGCGGGCGATCGGCGGTTCGCCTGCCGCCGTCGCCACCTCGCGGATCGCATGGGCAAATCGCGTCACGCTGTCGACGATCAGGAGAACGTTGTCGCCCTTGTCGCGATAGTGCTCGGCGATCGTCACCGCTGTCAGCGGCGCCATTTTCCTCAGCATCGGGCTCTCGTCGCTGGTGGCGACGACGGCAACCGACTTGGCGAGATTGTCGCCGAGCGTATCCTCGATGAATTCGCGCACTTCGCGGCCGCGTTCGCCGACCAGCGCAATCACCACCTTGTCGAAGGCGTCGGCGCGCGCCAGCATCGAAAGCAGCGTCGACTTGCCGACACCGGACCCGGCAAAGATGCCGAGGCGCTGCCCGAGGCAGAGCGGTGAAAAGATGTCGACGGCGCGCACGCCCGTCTTGAAGCCCTGTTCGACCCGTTTGCGGGTCATCGACGGCGGCGCGGTATTGGAGATCGGACGGCGGATGTCGCCTTGCACGAGGGGGCCGCGGCCGTCAATCGGCTCGGCGAGCGCATTGATCGTGCGGCCGCACCAATTGTCCGTCGGCGCGATGCGGAAGGCGCCCTTGCGGATGACGGTATCGTGGATGCCGATCGGATCGCCGGGCTCGATCGGGCAGACGACGACGCGCTCGGGTTCGACGCGGACGACTTCGCCGAGATGGGTGCCGGTGGCGCTCTTATGCGCCACGAAGTCGCCGAGCCGCACATGGCGGGACAGGCCGCTGACGGTATAGTGCCCCGGCGAGATCGTCTGGACATGGCCGCCGGGAGCGATCGAAAAATCGGGCTTGGCATAGCGCTCGACGAGGCCGGCGAGCGCCGCCAGCGAGGTCGAAGCTGGAATGGAGTCAGTGCCTTGGCGTCCCATGCAGATTTCCGTTGCGATCGACCCAGCCAATTGCCTTGCCGTGAGCCGCTTCACACTTTCCTTGCTTCGTTCTAGCGCTCGCCGCCGAGTGTCTTGATCGCTTCTTCAAGCGAGCCTTCGCTGTCGCGCATCAAAGCGGTGACATTGTCGAAGGCGCGCGTCACCATGATGAGTTGCGTCATCTCCTGGACGGCGTTGACGTTCGACTCTTCCAGAAAGCCCTGCATCACGCCGACATCGAAGCGGTCGACGACGGGTTCCGGCTGGGCGGCGGGCATGACGGCACTGTTGTCGTAGCGCGCGAAGCCGACCGAGAAATCCGCATCATAGAGGCCGAGCAGCGCGACCTGGACGCCGTTCTGGTGGATGGCGCCGTCGGCACCGACGGTGATTTCGCCGGCCCCGCCGTTCAATTGGATCGGCGCACCGCCGGCGTCGAGCACCGGATATCCCTTGATGGTCACCAGTTCGCCGGTCTCCGTCAGGGTGAAGCGACCGTCGCGGGTCAGCGCCGGCCCGCCGGGCGTATCGACGGAAAACCAGGCGTTCCCCTTGATGGCAAAGTCGAGAGCGGAACCGGTCCGCGCCAAGGCGCCGTTGCTCGTGCTCAAATATTCCTCGCCTTCGGATACGTAAGCGACCTTGGTCGGCTTCGTATCGCCAAGCACCTGGTCGAATTTCACTTCCGTGGCGCGGAAGCCGACCGTATTGGCATTCGCGATGTTGTCGGCAAGCGTGTTCAAGCGCTTCTCGAGCGCCATCTGCGACGAAAGCGCGACATAGAGGCCGGTCTGCACGTCAGCTTCCCCCGAGTTTCAGATTGTTGATGGAAAGGAGCAAATCAGGGGAAATTCCGTAACCGCTCGAAGAACCGAAAACCGCAAGCGGATCGTAGCTGTCGGACGAATTGTTGATTTCCCAAAGAGCCGTGAAGCGATCGAGGAAGGCCGCAAGCTTCACGGGATCCTGGAAATCCTTGAGGTCTATCGCTTCCTCATAGGCCTCCGCCTGCCGGTCGACGTCTGCCGCGGCAAATTCCTCGGGCAGTTGCAGCGCAGTCCGCACCACCTGTGCCAGCGCCTCGTCGGCGATGATCTCGTAGCCGCTGGTGAGCAAGGGTGCCATGCGCTCGAAGTAGAGCGCCAGCCTGACACCGGTATTCTCTTCGCCGGCATTCTGCTCGAGCGTCTGGCGCGTGTATTTGTCGACGACGCCCTTCTGCGTCCGCTCGAAAGCGGTGGCCGTGTCACCGTGCCGGGCGAAATTCAGCGATTCGACCAGGGCCTTGTAGCGGCTGTCGGCCAGCTTGTTGGCAAAGGCGTCGTCGCTGTCGATGCCCTCCGAGAGTATCTTGCGCATGAAGGCCTTGGCATAGGCCATGTCCTCCAGTCCATGCGCCTTCATCGCGTAGTCATAAAGCCGGCTGTCGGCAAAGAAATCGTCGAGCGTTTTGATGCTGCCGATCCTGGAAAGATAGTATTCCGTCTCGCGCGCCACGCCCGGCTGCTCGGAGACGCGCTCCAGCGACGTCGTCAGGTCGGCGGTAATCAGCTTGTAGCTCGTATAGGTCGTGGTCACGATCGCTCTACCTGTCCGGAATAGGGCCGGCGCCATGGCCCGACCTTGACAAATCCTGACCCTATTGGCTTGCGCGAACCTGTTCGATGCGCCGGGCCTCACGGCCAGCCTCACGCAAGGAAGAAATCCTATTCCATCGAAGGAAAATCACGATCGCGACAGGTATCGACAATGAACATCATCATCGGGCTCCTTGTGACTTTCGGCTGTATCCTCGGCGGATACCTCGCCATGGGCGGTCACCTGGAAGTTCTCAACCAGCCTTTCGAGTTGATGATCATCGGCGGGGCCGGCATCGGCGGCTTCATCATGGCCAATTCGATGAAGGTGGTGAAGGATACCGGCAAGGCGCTCGGCGAAGCGTTCAAGCACAAGGTGCCGAAGGAGCGCCATTACCTCGACACGCTCGGCGTGCTCTACAGCCTGATGCGCGACCTCAGAACCAAATCGCGCAACGAGATCGAGGCCCATATCGACAATCCCGAGGAATCGCCGATCTTCCAATCCGCGCCGACTGTCCTGCGGAACAAGGAACTGACGGCGTTCATCTGCGACTATGTGCGGCTCATCATCATCGGCAACGCCCGCTCGCACGAGATCGAAGCGCTGATGGACGAGGAGATCCATACGATCACCCATGACAAGATGAAGTGCTACCACGCTTTGACGAGCATGGGCGATGCCCTGCCGGCGATCGGCATCGTCGCGGCGGTTCTCGGGGTGATCAAGGCGATGGGCGCCATCAGCGAGGCGCCGGAAGTGCTGGGCGCGAAGATCGCCGCCGCACTCGTCGGAACGCTGCTCGGCGTGTTCCTCTCCTATTCGATCGTCGGGCCGCTCGTCGCCAACATCAAGGCCGTGCGCGAAAAGCAGAACCGGCTCTACGTCATCGTCAAGCAGACATTGCTTGCCTACATGAACGGCTCGGTTCCCCAGGTCGCCCTCGAATATGGCCGCAAGACAATCTCCGCCTATGAGCGGCCGTCCATCGACGCGGTCGAGCAGGAGATGATGAACCCGGGCGGCGGCGGCGAAAGCAAGGCGGCTTAACATCATGAACCCGAACATCGCATCGAACGTCTACGCCTTCGACAAGAGACTGCTGGCGCGCATGACCGGTGCGCTCGGCGACGACAAGACCATCGGCCGCACTGCTCTGGAGCTCGGCCATGTGCTCAGCGAACTCCTCCCCGAAATGTTCAAGGCGGAGACGGGGTGCGACATCGCGGTCGGCTATGCCGGCTACAAGATGGGGCTGAGGAATGAACTCGTCGCCGACCTCGGCGCGGCGGTTCTGCTGAGTGACGTTTCGCTCCGCAACTGGTGCTCCGATTTCCAGATCGGCTGCGACAGTCCCGTCCTGATCGCGCTCGTCGAAGCGCTGCTCGGCGCCGAGGCTGCCGACATCGAGGAGCCGCTGCCGCGGGCGCTCTCGAAGATCGAGATCGACGTGGCGGTGCCGGTGTTCGACGGGATTGCCGAGGTTGTCCGCATGGCGGTAAACGCAGCGGGCGGTTTCGAGCCGGTGGTCGGACGGCCGCAAAACGCTGCGGAACGCCTGCCGCCCGACCCGGCGCTTGAGGATGTCCATGCCGCCTCGATCGACATGACGCTCGGACTCGGACCGGTGCTTTCCACCTTTTCGGTGATCATCCCGCAAAGCGTGCTGCTCAAGACGCAGATCGTTCTGCCGGGAGGCACCGGACAGAGCGACAAGATGAAGGCGGGTTGGAGCGAACAGCTCGAGGAGCAGATCCGCCGCTCGGCCGTAACGCTCGAGGCGCGCATCCGGTTGGAGAGCCTGACGCTCGCGACGATCAGCCGGCTACAGCCGGGAGACGTGATCCCCTTTGACGACGGCCAGGACGTGCGGGTCGAGGTCAACGCCAACGGGCGCGATCTCTATGTCTGCGAATTCGGCCGATCGGGCTCGAAATACACGGTCCGCATCAAGGACACGCACGGTTCCGAGCAGGACATCCTTCGTCACATCATGAGTTAAACCGATACCTCGCATCGCAGAATGCCTGAGGCAAGCTTCAACTGGAATAATCCGCACATGGTACGCAAGAAAGCAGCATCCATCGAAGAACAGACCGCATTTGCGGGAGACGCCGAGCTCGACCAGGCGATCGACGATCTGCGCGGCGTTCTCAAACAGGACGGCCCATCAACAGATTTCGGCGCCGAGTTCGGTGCCGCCGAACCGTTCGGCCAGGATGCGGACTTCGGCAGCGATCTTGGCGCCGGCACCTTCGGCGGCGACTTCGGTGACACTTCCGTCGGCGGCGGCCTCGATCTCGGATCCGGCTTCGCCGGCAGCGATTTCGGCGGGGTGACGCCCGGCGCCGAAAGTGCGCCGGGAAGCGGCATGGCGGCCAATATGGACCTGATCATGGACATCCCGATCGATGTCCAGATCGTCCTCGGCACAAGCCGGATGCAGGTTTCCGGCCTCATGGGGCTGACCGAGGGCGCAACGATCGGGCTCGACCGCAAGATCGGCGAGCCGGTCGAGATCATGGTCAACGGCCGGGTGATCGGCCGCGGCGAGATTACCGTACTCGAGGGCGATGTGACCCGATTCGGCGTCAAGCTCATCGAAATAAAGGGCAGCAGGAAATAGGCCCGATGATCGGGCGAGGGATGAATCCATGATGGATTTCGAAAGTTTCGAAGCACAGGCACTGTCAAGACCGCTCAGTCAGACGGAAAAGGCCGCGGCCGTGCTGCTCGCCATGGGCAAGTCTGTGGCCGGTAAACTATTGAAATTCTTCACGCAAAGCGAGCTGCAGGCAATCATCGCCGCGGCCCAGTCGCTGCGCGCCATCCCGCCCCACGAGCTTGAAGCCCTGGTCAACGAATTCGAGGATCTGTTCACCGAAGGCGCAGGCCTGATGGACAACGCCAAGGCGATGGAGAGCATTCTCGAAGAAGGCCTCACGCCGGACGAGGTCGACGGCCTGCTCGGGCGCCGCGCGACCTTCCAGTCCTACGAGGCCAGCATCTGGGACCGGCTGCAGGAATGCGATCCGGTCCTCGTTGCCCAGCTGCTCGCCAAGGAGCATCCGCAGACCATCGCCTATGTGCTTTCCATGATGCCGTCGAGCTTCGGCGCCAAGGTGCTGCTGCAACTGTCGGACAGGCAGCGGCCAGACATTCTCAACCGTGCCGTCAACATGAAGAATGTCAGCCCGAAGGCGGCCTCGATCATCGAGGCGCGCGTCATCGAGATGATCGACGAGATGGAGGCCGAGCGCAATTCGCCCGGCCCGGCGAAGATCGCCGAAGTTATGAACGAACTCGAGAAGAAGCAGGTCGACACGCTGCTCGCCTCGCTGGAAACCATAAGCACCGATTCCGCCAAGAAGGTCCGGCCGAAGATCTTCCTCTTCGACGATATCCTCTACATGCCGCAGAGAAGCCGGGTGGCGCTCTTCAACGACGTTTCGACCGACGTCATCACCATGGCGCTTCGGGGCTCTTCGCCGGAATTGCGCGAATCTATCCTCGCCTCCGTGGGCGCACGCCAGCGGCGCATGATCGAATCGGATCTCGCGGTTGGCGATGCCGGCATCAACCCCCGCGACATCGCCATCGCCAGGCGCTCGATCACGCAGGAAGCGATTCGCCTTGCGGCCGGCGGCCAGCTGGAGCTCAAGGAAAAGGAGTCCGAGGCCGCTTAGCCTCTCGCGGCTCGGCAAAAATCCATGACGGCTCCGATTTCTGTTGAGCCGGCTGCCTTCTCGGCCTCCGACCCTTGCGCATGAGACGCGCGCGGTCCACGACAGAGGCAGTGGGGCGCATCGGCGTCGGCTGATCGGTCACGGCCGGCGTGCGGCCGCCGCCCGCTCCTCAGGATGGGAGCCTCCTGTTTCATGTCGGACGATCAGGACAAGGACAGCAAAACCGAAGCGCCATCGGAGAAAAAACTGTCCGATGCCGCAGAAAAGGGCAATGTCCCATTTTCCCGCGAGGTGACCGCCTTCGCCTCGACGCTGGCGATCTACATCTTCATTGTCTTCTTTCTCTCCGATGGCGCGGCGAGCACGGCCGAAGCTCTCAAGGACATATTCGAACAACCGGACGCCTGGCGCCTCGAAACGGCGACGGATGCCGTCGGGTTGATCTCGCACGTGCTGCTGAACTCGGCGGCGCTGGTCCTTCCGATTTTCCTGCTGTTGATCATCTTCGGCGTCGGATCGTCGATCTTCCAGAACCTGCCGCGCCCGGTGCTGGACCGGATCATGCCCAAGATGAACCGCGTCTCGCCAATTTCAGGCTTCAAGCGCATTTTCGGCGTTCCGGGTCTGGTGGAATTCGCCAAGTCGCTCTTCAAGATCATCGTCGTGTCGATCATCGTCGTCCTCGTTTTGTGGAACGACTATTTCGCCACGCTCGACCTGATGTTCTCCGATCCGGTGACGATCTTTGCGACGATGACGTCCGACCTGAAGCAGATTGTCACCGTCGTGCTGCTCGCCACGGCGGTTCTGGCGATCGTCGATCTCTTCTGGACGCGTTACCATTGGTACACCGAACTAAGGATGACGAAACAGGAAGTGAAGGAGGAACTGAAGCAGTCGCAGGGCGACCCGATCGTCAAGGCGCGGCTGCGGTCGATGCAGCGGGATCGCGCCCGCAAGCGCATGATCGGCTCCGTACCCCGCGCCACGCTGGTGATTGCCAACCCGACGCACTATGCGGTCGCGCTCCGCTACGTACGCGAAGAGAGCGACGCCCCCGTCGTCGTTGCGATGGGGCAAGATCTCGTCGCCCTGAAAATCCGCGAGATTGCCGAAAAAAACGGCATTCCGGTCTTCGAGGATCCGCCGCTCGCGCGCTCCATGTTTGCACAAGTCTCGGTGGATAGTGTCATTCCACCGGTGTTTTACAAGGCAGTCGCCGAGCTCATTCACCGGGTTTACGCAGCTCAGCCGCAACAAAAACGGGTGACATGATCTTGAAGAAGTGCGAATTCTCCGAAAAACGCGAAAAACTAGTGGCAGAGGCGATTCGTCCGGTAGCAACAGAACTGCGCCTGATCGACGCTGCGGACTTCATCGCACTCCTGCGGTTCGAGTCCTATGCAAGCCTCGCCGATCTCGTGGAATCGGCGGCGGAACTCTATTTTCTGCCCGGCACCGTGAATTTCGGCCTCGGCGGCAACTACAATCTCGAGTGGAACAGCTGCCCCGAAATCATCTTGGATCTCGAGCTGAAGCCGCGCGGCGTTACGGTCTATGCCCGCCTCGTGCTTGCCGGGGAGGCCGCCGGCATTGAAATCAGCCACATCAATTTCCAGCAGCCCTCAACCGATCCGGACGAGAATACGGCCTTCCTCGCCAGGAGCCTCGAAGAGGCGAAATTCGTCAAGTCCTACCCTCTGCCGCTCGCGAGTTAGTCGAGCGGAATTGGGAACCCCTCCTCAATATCCGCCTTACCTAGCCCTCTCCCCGCTCGCGTGGAGAGGGCTGAAGGGCCGTGCCGCAAGTCTCCTTCGCCCCGCTTGCGGGGAGAAGGTGGCCGGCAGGCCGGATGAGGGGCAAATTTCGCGGCAAACCTAGCTGATATAGCCAAGGCGTATGGCCTTGGCGATCGCCTGGATACGGTTGACGGAATCGAGTTTCGTCGTGGCGGCACCGAGATAGGCATTCACGGTGTGGACGGAAAGCCCCATCTTCTCGGCGATTTCCTCGCTGATATAGCCATCACCTGCCATCTGCAGACAGGCGATCTCGCGATCGCTGAGGGACTCGCCCTTGAACAGCCGTTTTTCGTCCGCCGCCAGCATGTCGGTCATGATCTGCGCGCAGCGCCCATGCAGCTCAAGGATCTGCTCGGCCGGCGCGTCGATATAGCTGCCGGCGAAGACCACATAGCCGTTGCCCTGTGCGCCGAGCCGTAGCGGAAAGGCGATCCCCGAATAGGAAAGCTTTCGCCCCTTCAGCCGGTGCGAGAACAAGCCCAAGTCGGGGACGTCGGCCGCCTGATGTTCTCCCTGGCCATCCCACAGCACCGCCAGCGGAGAACGATCTAGATGCTGCAGCAATTCCTCACCATAGATCGTCAGGAGTTCGTGCGCATTCGCCTCCGACGTGGCACCCCAATTGTGCAGGACGCAGGTCAGCTTGCGCGTTGCCGGCATGCCCCTTCCATTGACGCGCAAGACTGCGAAGTACTTCGCGTTGATCTGCCGCTGCATCGCCTGCAGCCGCGTGACCAGCGTCGCGGCGCGCGCGGCACGGGCGCTTCGACCGAGCCGGGCATCGTCCGGCCGGCTCTCCGGATGCACGTGTACCATCCTCTTGCTCCTATACCAGATTGTGCCGGACGGCGTGGGCGATCGCTTCCGACCTGGTGCGCGTCGCGGTCTTGCGCATCACGCTGGTGATGTAATTGTTGATCGTGTTGCGGGAGATTCCGAGGATGACGGCGATCTCCTCGCTCGTCTTGCCTTCGGCGATCCAGAACAGGCATTCGAGCTCGCGCTCGGTCAGTTCGAAGTCCCGGTCGTGCCGCATGCCGGCACCGGCCTTGAAACTGGCGAGATAGCTCGCGAGCACCGCGACGTCTCGCAGCCCCTCCTGTGACAGGATGACGTCCTCGGGGAACAGCAGCATCAGCGAGAAACGGGACCGGCCGACATTGAACGTGACGGAGCAATAGGAGCGGTTGACCCCGCGCGGCAGATCGATGTCGTCCGGCAGGCCCTGAAAGCACGGCTGCAGCGCCGTCAGGCACTTTTCCAGTTCGGTCGTCTTTGCATTCAGGCCGATCACGATGCTCGAAAGGCGTCGCACGATGTCGAAGGGCCAATCGGAGCACAGAACGAAATCAAGTCCGCCGTCCTGCGAAAGATCGTGGCGAACCAGAAGATGATGCGTTGCTCCGACATATTCGGTCAGCATGGCCAGCCCATTGGCAAGGCTGCTCCGTTCGACGGCCTCTCCGAGCCTTCGGATCAACTGCTCCCGCGAAATGCCACGACTACTCAAGTGCGGCGTGCCGGCCTGCAAAGACCAGGCCGCGCCAGTCTGCGAAATCTCCATGACGTTCAGCCCCCGTGCCGCATTCGACGCCCCTGGAAGTTGTGCTTGCCCTGCCGACGGACAGCTCGCCGATGCCAGCCTTCCCACATGCAAACCAGAACGCGAATCAATATCTAAACTGTACATCGCCGCCCCTAAAAAGACACTGTGATTGCGGTAGCATTTGCTCACACATCTTGAAGTAGAGCAGTCAGTGTGCATCAAAGCCACCATCGCAGGATCACGAGCTTCTCAGTTTTGATATCCGGATGATTTTTATTCGTTTTCTAAGAATTACCGCCATCCGACCAGATGCCGGAGGAGCCGCTTGAGACACGCCTAAGGCGTGGTTTTACGCGCTTTTCGGCGAGTTTCTGCCCCTTCCGCGCCTCCGATTGCCCGAATATAGAGAAGCAGTTGTTACTTTCGAATGGCGCCTGTTGCTAAAATACATCAAGTCGGAGGCCGGACTCAGGCAGCAGGAATCTGTATAGATGCAAAGACGAATTGAATTTTATTTATACTTTTGAAAGTTATATTTCAAGAAAACTGCCATTTCGACAAACAACCGTCAGGGGATGACCGGCGTTCGCGGCGCAACATCACCGTTTCCGAATCCAATATCGTTAAATTTTCCTTAAATTATTCGTTCCGCGCCCACGCCTAGACTCGTAGGGGGAATCTGGATTCTTGCGACGGATTCGGCACTCGCGCAGCAGCGACGGGATTGACTCAGGCATTATTTTCGATCGGCGCCCGGAAGCTGGCGTCGATCCCCTCAGAACGCGAGATCCCGCCGGTGCGGCGGGATCTCCCAGGCAGAACTCTCGAATGACTTCAGGCGGCGCGGTCGACGGACCATTTGCGGAGAATTTTTGCAGCACGCTCCTCGCTGATCTCCACCATGCGGGCAAGCCTGCGCTCCGGGCCCTCCTTGACGCGGCGATTGAAGCCACCGCCTTCGTCGCTGAGATTGAGCAGGTCGTCGGCGCTGTCGAAGCCGAAGTCCGAGCCGAAGCCCTCCATAAGGGCACCGCTTGCGGCACCGGCTCCGGCCGGAGAGAAGTCCGGCAGTTCGAGACCGGCACCCTCGCCTTCGAGGTGACCCGACTGGCCGCCAAAACCCATCTGACGAGCGAGCGGCCTGATGCCCAGCCAGACGACGAGGAAGGCGACTGCGACGAATGCGAGCGAGTTGATGATGCCGCCGAGATTGCGCGTCAACATTTCCATGACGCCAGGCCCGGCCACCGGCTGGTCGAGCAATTGCGTCTCGACGAAATCCATGGCGTTCAGCGTGACGACGTCACCACGGTTCGGATCGACGCCCGCAGCCGACGCGACGATCTTCTGCATGTCCTGGAGATAGGCGTCGATCTTCGCCTGATCGGCCCCCTCCCCGACCATCGCCGCCAGGCGGCCGCGATTGACGACCACCGCAATCGACAGCCGTTCGATCGAATAGCTGTTCTTGACGGTGGCGATCGTCTTGCTGTTGATCTCGTAGTTCGTCTGCTCTTCCTTCTTCTCCGCCTCGTCGCTCGACTGCTGGCCGGCACCGCCGCGCGGGGCGGCCTGCGGCACGTTCTGCTGTACGGTGGCGGCGTTGTCCGGCTGCTGCTGGCTGGATTTCTGCTCCTCCTTGATCACGCGCGTGGAGCGCTCGACCCGCGATTCGGGGTCGAAGACGGTCTCCTGGATCTGCTGGGCATCGGTGTTGAGCGACGCCGTGACGCTGGTGCGGAAGTTGTCCATGCCGAGGAAGGGTGCAAGCGCGTTGTCGATCTTCTTCTCAAGATCGGTCTGAACGTTCTGCACTACGCCAAGCGACTGGTTGAGAGCACTGTTTGCCGGGTCGTCGCCCGAAGCGAGAAGCTGGCCGGTCGAATCGAGAATGGTGACATCATCGACATCGAGACCCGGTACCGACGAAGCCACGAGGTGGCGGATGGACGAAGCGGCGCCCCGGCCGATCGTCGCGCTTGCGCGGATCATCACCGATGCCGTCGGGGTCTGCTCGGCCTTGCGGAAGCTGCCGCGCTCCGGCATGACGATATGGACGCGTGCCGCCGCAATGCCGGAAATCTGCTGGATGGTACGGGCGATTTCGCCCTCCAATGCGCGAACGCGGGTCACCTCCTGCATGAAGGAGGTGAGCCCGAGCGAGCCGACATTGTCGAAGAGTTCGTAGCCGGCATTGGCGCTGCTCGGCAGGCCACGCTCGGCCAGGAGCAGGCGCGCCTTGCCGGTCATGCCCACCGGCACCTGGATGCTGCCGCCATCCGCGCCGACCTCGAAGTCGAGGTTCGCCTCGGCAAGCGCAATGCTGATCTGGGTGACGTCGCTGCGTTCGAGACCGACATAGAGCGTTTCAAAGGCCGGCTTGTTGACGTAGATGGCAGCGCCGAGAACGAAGCCGATTGCGACGATGCCGGCCACCGCGAGTGCTATCAGCTTGCTCTGCCCGAGATTGCTCAGGTTTTTCGTGAACGTCGAGAATTGATCGAACAGATTCATTCTGTTTCCGCACCCAGTATCGCATGTCACCCGTGCCGGTACTCGACGGCATCATGCGAAGATCCAACATTCTGGTAAGCCAGGTATCGAAATGCGAATCTACCAGCCCCGGAAGCGAAGCTAGGTGGCGAAACTTGCGCGAAGTTGACGGAGCAGAAGGATGATGGTCGAGAGCGGCGTGAACGACCGGGCTGAAGGTCGACATTTCAGACCGGGCGGACAGCCGACAGTTTCGGCTCTTTCATGTGCTTCGTTGTTAGGGCGACGGCGCACCGCTCCGCGCCAGCCCTTACGTCAGAAGACCTCGAAGTCGCCCGAGGCTTTCGTGAGCGGCTGCGAGTGCCCATGGCGCAACAGGCCGCTGCCGAGCGCCTTCTTCATGTCGGCAAGCTTGACCAGGTTCACGGCCGTCGAGATATCCACGAGGCACGTGTCGGGGATCGATGCGGTGATCGTGTCTATGAATTCGGCGAGCCCCCGCGTCTTCTGAACCGCCAGATCGACGCCCTGGAGCACCATCAACTTGTCGGCCGGATCGGTCGCGGAGGCATCATGGCTGTTCCAGAGCTGCGGTTCGATGCGCTCGATGAGATAGGCGACGTCATGAAGTTCGGTGACGATGCGCATCAGCACTTCCGGCAGCGATTCTTCCGCGTGAGGCATGTAGCTCTGGTGTTCGGTCTGCATCATCATTCTCACGTGGTCTTGAAGGGATACTCCGGCGCTCTTGCTGGCCGGTGCGTTCAGAAGAATTCGATGGAGCTTTCGGCCGGCTTCGGCGCGGGCGCTGGCCGCTGGTCCTGATGGATGGCGCGCTGGGCCTCCACACCCGTCAGTGCGTATTGGCGGGCGCGGCCCGTCACGGGCCAATATTCCAGCTTGCGGCCATGTTCTCCGCCGGTGCTCTCGCCGACGACGCGGATGCCTTCGTCAAGCAGGAACTGCCGCGCGAAGGCGGCGTTCTGCTCGCCGACATTCGAGAAGCGCGCAATCGTCTTGGCTCCGCCGAAGATCTTCGCCTCGAGGCGATCGCGGCGTGCGCCCTGCTTCAGCAGACCGTTGATGAGCAGTTCCATCAGATGCACGCCATAGCGCGTCGCGTCACCTGCCGACCCCGGCGACGTCGCCGAGCCAGGCAGCAGGAAGTGGTTCATGCCGCCGACACCCGTCACCGGGTCGCGCATGCAGGCAGCCACGCAGGAGCCGAGAATGGTCGAGAGAACGACATCCGGATCGTTGACGACCTTGAACTCGCCCTGGATGACATGCACACGCCTGCCGGCAGCCTCCAGCATCATTTCAGTGCCCCGAATACGGCCTCGATCGCTGCCTTCATCTTTTCGATTGTGAACGGCTTGGCGAGAACGTTGTTGGCGCCGAGCGCAGCGGCTTTCTGGACCAGCGCGCGGTCGCCCTGCGCGGTCAGGATGATGAAGGCCGCCTTCTTGGTGTTCGGGTTGGAACGAACCGCCTGCAGCAAGCCGAGACCGTCCATCTTCGGCATATTGAAATCCGAGATGACCAGATGGTGAGGGTTCTGGGCCATGATCTTCATGCCCTGCTCGCCGTCGCCGGCGGCAGTGATCTGCTTGAAGCCGAGCTGCTGCAGGGCGTCGCCCAGGAGCAGGCGGCTGGTGACCTGATCGTCGACGATCAGAACTTTTATCTTTTCGGCGATGGACATTATTCGCTTCCTTCCTTCCGGGCTGCTGCCGTCTTCAATATCTCCTCCCCGATCGAACCGAGGGGGAGCTGCGTTTCGACAGCACCCAATTCATGGGCCACTCTGGGCATTCCGTAGACGACACAAGTCTTTTCGTTTTGTCCGAAGGTGCGCGCCCCGGCGTTCCGCATCTTGAGGAGACCGGCGGCGCCGTCGCGCCCCATGCCGGTCAATATCACGCCGATCGCATTGCGCCCCGCCAGTTCCGCGACTGAATCGAACAGGACGTCGACCGAGGGGCGATGGCCGTTGACCGGCTCCCGGTCGACCAGCCTGCAGGAGGGCGAAGAAGCATTGGCAACCTGAAGGTGCCGGTCGCCGCCGGGCGCCAGGTAGACCTTGCCCACTTCGAGCCGAGCGCCGTCGGTCGCCTCCTGGACGGTCGGCGCGCAGAGACGGTTCAGCCGTTCGGAAAAGCTCTTGGTGAAAGTGTGCGGCATGTGCTGGGTGATCACCGTCGGCGGGCAGTTCGCCGGGAACTTCTGCAGGACCGCAATCAGGGCTTCCACGCCGCCGGTCGAGGCGCCTATCGCGATGATCTTGCGGCCCGCCCGGTAGTCGGAAACGGTGCTGACGACCGGCGCGGCGGCCGCCCGGTTGCTCGTGATCATCGATTTGCGCTGCGAGCGCGCCGCCGCCTTGACCTTGTCGACCAGCCCGCCGAACGGATTCGGATCGCCGGGGTGCGGCTTGCCGACACAATCGAAGGCGCCGATTTCGAGCGCGGCGATGGTCGCCTCGGCACCCTTGTGGGTCAGCGTCGAGACCATGATGACCGGCATGGGCCTGAGGCGCATGATCTTGTCGAGGAACTCGAGGCCGTTCATGTTCGGCATCTCGATGTCGAGGGTGACGACGTCGGGATCCAGCTGCTTGATCGCCTGGCGGGCCTCGAGCGCATCGGCCGCCTGACCGACGACTTTCACCTCCGGATCGGCATTGAGCACGGCCGAGATCAGCCCCCGCATGGTGGGCGAGTCATCGACGACGAGAACACGGGCGGGAGCGTTCATGCCCGACCTCCATGGAATTTGCCGGTATGGCGATAGGTGGTGACGCCGATATTGTCGAAGATCGCCTTGGCATCCCCCGAGACGCGCTCCGAATGGCCGATATAGAGATGCCCGCCCGTGTCGAGCACGCCCGCAAATCGCGACCAGATCTTCATCTGGGTGGGTTCGTCGAAATAGATCACCACGTTGCGGCAGAAGATCACGTCGAACGGCCCCTTGAGCGGCCATTGCGCCATGAGGTTGAGCTCGTTGAAGGTGATCAGCCGCTTGACGCGGTCATCGACCTGCCACTTGCCACGACCGTTGACCTCGACCTCACGAAACCATTGCTTGCGCATGGCGGGACTGACCGTTTCGAGCGCCGTCGCGTCATAGGCGCCGGCCCGGGCGAGCGCGAGAATCTTCGGATCGATGTCGGTTGCGAGAATCCGGAAGTCGTAGTCCGCGGCATTCGGCAGCAGCGATAGCACCGTCAGCGCGATCGAATAGGGCTCCTGGCCATCCGAGCAGGCCGCCGACCAGATGCGCACCCGGCCGCCGCTCTTCGCCCGGGCGATCAGGCCCGGCAGGACATCGGTCTTCAGATGTTCGAAATGGTGGTTCTCACGAAAGAAGCGGGTGAAATTGGTCGTCAGGTGCGAGAGCATGTCGCGGCGCGCCGCAGCACCCGCCGGCGAGGCGACGAGCTGGCAATAGTCGCGGAAGCCCTTGAGGCCCAGATTGCGGATGTGTTTCGACAGTCGCGAATAGACCAGCGAGGCCTTGGATTCATTCAGATAGATGCCGGCATCCGCATAGATCATCGCCGCGATGTCGCTAAGGTCGCGACGCGTCAGCGGATATTCACCGGCCGCAAGGCACTCGTCCGGCGACAGCTTCTGCTCGAAAGTGGTGGCCTGGGCCCTCATGCTGCTTCCCTTTCCTCGTGCGGGAAGACCTGGTCGAGTTCGACGAGGCAGATCATCCGCCCCTCGATCGCCAGCACGCCACGCGCGAAGCTCCTTTCGAAATCCGACGCGATATCCGGGGTCGGCTGGATGTCGGCATCGGCGACCGTCAGGATGTCGGAGACGGCATCGACCAGGAGCCCTACCACCTGGCTCTTCACCTGGGCGACGATGATCACGTGGCGCACCGTCGGCTCGGCCGGCTTCATGCCGAGGCGCGCCGAAAAGTCGATGATCGGCAGCACCGCGCCGCGCAGGTTGATGACGCCGAGCATGTAGCTCGGCGCGTGCGGCATCGCGGTCGCAGGCGTCCAGCCGCGAATTTCGCGGACGGACATTACGTTGACGCAGAATTCCTGGCCGCCGACGCGGAAAGCGATCAGCTCCCGTCCGCCAGTCGTCAGATTTTTTGCGGCATAGGTCATGAGTATTATCCGGCTGCAGCAAGTAACATTTCGGGTTTCAGGGATTGCCCGCGCGAGGCTGCGACGATCGCATCGACATCGAGGATGAGCGCCACGCGCCCGTCGCCGAGGATGGTCGCCGCCGCAATGCCCGGAACATGGGTGTAGTTGGCCTCGAGGCTCTTGATCACCACCTGGCGCTGGCCCTGGATGGCATCGACCATCAAGGCGCGCTGGCCGCCGCCTTCGGACTCGACCAGAAGCGCCACGCCTTCGACCGGATTGGCCTGGATGGCGCGGAAGTTCAGGATGCGGCCGACATCGACCAGCGGGCAGAAGGAGTTGCGGATCGAGATCAACCGCTGGGAGGCGCCGAAGCTGTGGATCGCGGAGGCCTCCGGCTGAAGCGTTTCGACGATCGCCGTCAGCGGCACGACGAGCGTCTGGTTCGCAACCGTCACCACCATGCCGTCGAGGACGGCGAGCGTCAGCGGCAGGCTCATCGTGAAGACGGAGCCATGACCCGGCTTCGACGAGATGTTGATGCGGCCGCCGAGCGCCTGGATGGAGCGCTTGACGACGTCCATGCCGACGCCGCGACCGGAAATGTCGGAGATCTTGTCGGCGGTCGAGAAACCCGCATGGAAGATCAGGTTGTCGATTTCCTCGTCCGAGAGATTTGCATCCGCAGCGATCAGATCGTTGTCGATCGCCTTTTGCCGGACCTTCTCGCGGTTGATGCCGGCGCCGTCGTCGGCAAGTTCGATGACGATCCGGCCGGATCGGTGCTTCGCCGTCAACCGCACCGTGCCTTCCGGGTTCTTGCCGGCGGCGACGCGCTTTTCCGGTGTTTCGAGGCCATGGTCGACCGCATTGCGGATCATGTGCGTCAGCGGTTCGGCGAGCTTGTCGATGACGGTCTTGTCGACTTCGGTGTTCTCGCCCTCGGTGACGAGGCGCACCGACTTGCCGGTCATGTCGGCGATTTCGCGGACGATGCGCGACATGCGCTGGAAGACCGGCTTCACCGGCTGCGCGCGGATCGCCATGACGCTGTCCTGGATCTCGCGGGTGAGCTGCTGCAGCTCCTCGAGCCCCATATTGATCGACGACGTGCCGTTCGTGTCGTTCTCGATGACGCTCTGCGACAGCATCGCCTGGTTGATGACGAGTTCGCCAACCAGGTTGATCAGGCGATCGACGCGATCGAGGTCGACGCGGATCGTCGGGGTGGCGGCGGAGGCGGCCTGCTGGGCAGCCGCCTGTGCCGCCGAGGCGGATGCCGCACTCCTGTTGCTTTCGGCCGACGCGCGTGCGGTCTGTGCCATCTGCAGAACGTTGCTTGCGGTCGCAGCAGCCGACACCGCGTCGTCTCGCGCCTCGCGCTGCTGGGCAGCGACCTGGTCATCATCCTCGGCGGCGCCGGGCGAGGCTGGTACTTCCTCGTCGAGCATAGACAGGTCGAACGGCACGGGCTGCATGGGCAATTCCTCGCCCGCGCCGGCATGATCGCCGCCAGCCAGCATCACGTCGAGCTCGCAATCCCATTCGGCGAACTCGAATACGGAGCGGATCGCCTCTTCGCCCTTGTCGGTCTTCAGCGAAATCTTCCAGGCGAAATAGGCGGCCTCCGGATTCATGCTGGCAAGCGCCGGCAGTTCGTCCATGTCGCAATGGATGCTCATCTCGCCGAGGCGCGAGAGATCGCGCAGGAGCAGCGTCGCGTCATTGCCCTTGGCGTAGAGTTCGGACTTGGGCCTGAAGAGGATCTCGAAGGTGGACGGCTCGATCGCCAGAGGCTCGTTCGTCTCGAAGTCGTCGAAGGAGAAGGCCACGGGCTGGAAGCCTTCCTCGTTGACCACCGGCGCTGGTGTCGGTGCGGCGACGGGCGCCGGCTTCGCAACCGGCTCGGCAACGGCCGCCTGCGGCAATTCGCCATTGGCGAGCGCTTCGAGTTCCTTGATCAGCTGCCGGCTGCGCGCCGCATCGACACTGCCGCCATCCCGGGCGGCATTGGTGAGATCGGCAAGCACGTCCGCCGATTTCAGCATGACCTTCAGGACGTCCTGGTTGGGCTCAAGCCTGTTGGATCGAACGCAATCGAGCGTCGTCTCGAAGACATGCGCGAACGAGACGAGGTCATCGAGCCCGAACGCACCGGCGCCACCCTTGATCGAGTGGACGGCGCGGAAGACGGCGTTGACCGTCTCGGGATCGCGGTCGCCGTCATTGAGCTTCAGGAGACCCGACTCCAGTTCCGCGAGCTGCTCCTCGCATTCCTGGAAGAAAATCTCTTTGATTTCGTTCATATCCATTGGCGGCTACCCTCGGATCTCAGGCCGTTACGCGCTCGATGGCATCGATCAGCTTGGTCGGGTCGAACGGCTTGACGATCCAGCCGGTGGCGCCCGCCTGTCGTGCGCGGTTTTTCTTCTCCGCATCGCTTTCGGTGGTCAGCACCAGGATCGGCACGGCGCGGTAGCGGTCGTTCCTGCGAACGCCTTCGATGAAGCCGAAACCGTCGAGGCGGGGCATGTTGATGTCCGTCACGATCACATCCGGATTGGCGGTCTCCAGCACTTCGAGGCCTTCGACGCCATCCTCCGCCTGGATCGTTTCGAAGCCGGCATTGTTGAGGGTGACAAGAAGCATGTTCCGGATTGTCCGGGAGTCGTCCACAGTCAGAACTCGTTTCTTCATGTCTCAAATCTCCTTTGCCATCAGGGGCGCAATGTCCACGCCGATGAGCTGTGTCGTTTTAACGAACGCGTCCGACACCTTGGCAAAGGTGAAGGACAACCGATCCTCTTCCCAACTTCTTGCACCGGCCATCAGTACCTGTGCGCAGAGCGTTCCGATCCGCTCGACGGCGGAGGCATCGATCTCGATCGGAGTACCCTTGAGCGTCAGCAGTCTTTCATGCAGCCCCGTCGCTTCGTTCAGGTCCAGGACCGGAGCGAGCTTCAGCGATTTCTTTGCGGTGTTCCTGCTGGCCATTCTGTACCTCGACTGACCTGTTCACTGTCACTAGCGCCGCCATCCGGCGACCTGCCGCCCGGAGGCGGCGTCATCGCTGAACGGCATCGCTCTTTCATCCTCATCGACTTGCGGCAGAAGCGCGGGCGGCGGGGCAAATGTCGAAGCCCTCAGTCCGGCCTGGCGCTCGAAGCGGAACCGGCGGATCGTCTGTCCCAGCTCCAGGATGGTGCCGTGCAGATCCTCTGTCGAAGCCACGGTCTCGCCGGCGAGTTCCGCGCTTCGGCTCATCGCCTTCGAGATGCCGCCGATTCCGGAAGCCGCGGCGGCCAGATCGCCGACCTGGGATTCCGCCTCCCGGGCAATACCGGAAACGGAGGCGTTGATGGAAATCACCTGCTCGACGATACTGCTGATCGCGTTCTGCGTCTGGCCGACGATCTCGACGCCGGCTTCGACCTGCGTCTTCGTGCCGTTGACGAGCTGCTTGATCTCGCGCGCCGCTTCGCCCGAGCGCTGCGCCAGCGCTCTGACTTCCTGGGCGACGACGGCGAAGCCCCGGCCGCTCTCGCCGGCGCGTGCCGCTTCGATGCCGGCATTGAGGGCGAGAAGATTGGTCTGGAAGGCGATCTCGTCGATCACGCCGATGATTTGGCCGATCTTTTCCGCGGACGCTTCGATGTCCGCCATGGCGGAAATCGCCTGACCGGCGATCTCGCCGCTGCGCTCGGCCGCCAGGCGCGTCTCGCCCGCCTTGGCCTCGGTCTCGCTGATCCGGATCGAGCCCGAGCGCATGCGTTCGGTCATCGCCCCAAGCGCTGCGACCTGTCCGTCCAGCGCCTCGGCCTCGCCGCTGGCCTTGCCGGAAAACTCGCCCACGCGGAGGCGAAGGCTCTCCATCATGCTTTCGGCGGCGGCGGCGCGTTTGTCCCCGGACAGCAGGGCTTCCTGGATTTGTCCCAGGGCGGCATTCAACCCCTCAACGATCGGCCGATAGACATCTGGCGCCTCCGCCGGGAGGCGAGCGCCAAGGTTGCCCTCGCCGAGCGCCTGCATGAAATCCGAAAAGAGCGCCGTCACTTCGGACTCGTCGCCCTTGCGCTGCTCCGAGAGCTGGCGTTGATGCTGCTGGCGGAGTGCGTTGAAGCGGAGCGACACGGCGATTTCGCTGTCGACGAAGGCGGCGCGCACAAGAGCGGCAACGAGACGGCTGAGCTCGTTCCTGCGCGCCTTGCCGAAGGGGAGCTTGGGCCAGGCATCCTCGATGGCGCCGACGATGAGATGCTCGAGCACGACCGCATGGCTTGCGAGCTGCCAGCGCGGGTCGAGGCCCATGCGGGCCTCGGTGTCGGCGAGCACCTTGACGCGCTCTGCATAGAGCCCGTCGAAACGGGCATCGGTCAGCACATTCCAGTGGGATGACTGAAGGTCGTGCAGTCGGTCGAGCTGACGATCGCTGTCGAAATGGCGAACTGCGTCCGGGTTGGTCTGCAGCCGTTGAAAAAGGTCACGCAGCGCAAGCTCGATGCGCGGCGACAGGGCCTGGCGATGGTCACGCAGGAGGGTGCAGGCCGCTTCGTCGAGCCCGGCAAAGCGCAGGCGCTCGAGCAGGCTGCCTGCCTGGCTCTTCCTTGCCTGTTCTGACGCTTCCTGCTGCACGCTGTTCCCCGGCCTGATGCGTAGTCGAAATTTGCCTGGGGGAAGATGTGGCCCGCTGAAGGGGGCTGTGGCCGGTTACGCCCAATCGGTGAGATCGGCGCGCCTGAGGCGTTCTCTATCGTCCATCCCGCAAGTAACTTCGGTGAAGATGCATACCGGACCGGAACCGGTACGGCGGGGCGGCATCATGCCTTGAGAGAAGCTGAGACTTCCTATTCCGACGTGTTGGACCATGTTTATGGTTAATTCCTTGCTTGAAGGTTAACGGTTTCCGACCCGTAATCGGAATCGCTAAAATTCAACCTGAGCGCTATCCGCCGCCGCTTTGCACTGTTTTACTGTGCAGCAGACAACAGGTTTTTAATCACAAGAGTTTAGAATTGCGATTCTACTTGTCGTCCAGTATCGAAGCGAAGGTCAAATAGGCGCGCACCGCGCAAGCTGCACCGTCACAGGTACAGGCGACATCATGAAGATGCGTCCACGGGTATGAGCAATGATTGTTCTTGGAATTAGTGCCGCCACCATCGCAATCCTCGCAATGACCGCGATTTCGATCGTCATCAATCTCGAACACAGACGGGCGGCGAACCGTAACATTTTCTGAGGCGCGGTCTTTCGACCAAGTCCAAGAAGATCCATCGAGTTCTACTTCATTCTATCTGGTGATCGACAGTTACGCTTGCAGCCGCATGCGCGGCGGCTAGGCGCTGCCATTTCCGTGCGTAATCGACATAACCTTCCGGAATCGCTTCCGAGAAGACCTCGGCTCCCGTCCTGATCCGGGCGCCTGCGACGAGGCAGGCTGCACCAAGGCTCGTTCCGGTGCTGCTCAGGCTGTTGGCGAGCACCGGCCGGCCGGTCGCAGCGGCCAACATCCGCAGATAGGCGGAATTCGCGGCGAAGGGCCCCTCCACGACGATTTCACCCGTGGCGCCGATGAGATCGAGGCAGGTCGCCGTCATCAGGGCGAGATGGAAGGAGACGGCGGCAAGCCGTTCGGGCGGGGCAAGGTCTGCCTCGTCCCCCGTCCATCGCGCCCGTGCCGAAGGAAAGGGACCGGAGCCGCCCGGTACCGACGGCAGCAGCATATAGCCTTCGGCAAACACGCGCGCTTCGGCCGAGGCCGAGGCCGGCGGCGGATCGTCGCCGACGAGCATCGAGAAGGCGCGACCGCCCATGAAGCGGGCAGACGGCACCGGATCGCCAAGCGCGTTGACATTGATCAGCGTGTCGCGGGTTTCGTCGAGTTCCACCTGCTTGCCGCCGACCGCCAGCATTACCACCCAGGTTCCGGTCGAGACGACGGAAAAGGGTGTCCGGCGCGTGAGCAGATGCGGCAGCAGCGAGGCGTTCGAATCGTGAATGCCGCAGCAGACCGGCAACCCCGATGGCAGGCCGGTTGCTGCGGCCAAAGGGGGCAGCAATCCGCCGATCACGTCGCCCGCCTTGCGCACCGGCGCAAAGAGCCGCGTCCAACCTTGCGCCTCGATCAGGGTCGAGAACGCCTTGGCCTTCGGATTCCAGAGGTCGGTATGGCAGCCAAGCGAGGTCAGCTCGTTGGTCGCCACGCCGGTGAGCCGATACGACCAGTACTGCGCATAGGTGAGGATGGTCGCGACTTTGGCGAACTGCTCGGGGAGCGCACGCTGCTGCCAGAAAAGCTGCGCACCGACATTGAGCCCCATCGGCAGGCGGGCCGACCCGGTTTCGGAGAAGGTCGGGCGTGCCCGGCCATATTCCTCGGCGAGCGCGTCCGGGCCGGCAAACTCATAGTCGAGCACCGGCAGGGCGAGTTCGCCGGCCGGGTCCAGCAGCACCGCGGTCGCCCCATGTGTCGTCACCGAGATAGCATCTACGGGATGTTCACGGTGCAGTTCAGCAAGGCCCCCAAGAATAAAGCGCCAGAGATGCTCGATGTCGAAGTGAGGGTACAGCCCCGCCTCCACGACGATGTTCGGCGTCTTGCGGACGGCGATCTCCTCGAAGCGCTCGAGGTCGACCAACGCGACCTTGGCGTTGGTCTTGCCGATATCGATGACGGCGACGGTCTTCATGTCAGCTGAGGTGGAAGACGGTCTTGAGCGGCACGGCGACCGGCTCGTTGTCGGCGCGGGTTTCCATGATGTCGGCCATATGCGCCCACCATTTCTGCATGACCGGGTGCGACGGCAGGTCGGCCATCTTGTGGTCGTCCGTCCGCCAGAGCACCCCGAACAGCAGGTTGGTCTCCTCGTCGAGGTGGATCGAATAGTCGGATATCCCGGCGTCCTTCAACAGATCCACAAGCTCGGGCCAGATCTCGTCATGGCGCGCCCGATATTCTATGGCCATCCCCGGGTTGAGCCGCATGCGGAAGGCGTATTTTTCCATCGAGAAACCCTCAGTGCGCGAGACGGCGGCGGGCGCGCCGCCACAGGATTGGCAAGGCGATGACCGAGATCAGCAACAGGCCGATGAAGATCGACATGACGATGCCCGGTACGTTCAACAGGCCGAAGCCGAAGGTGACCATGCCCATGATCAGTGCGGCGAGCACGACGCCCGGTATCGTGCCCGAGCCACCGAGAATATTGACGCCGCCGAGCACGACCATGGTGACAACCTCGAGTTCCCAGCCGAGCGCGATCGAGGGGCGCGTCGAACCGAGGCGGGAGGTCAGGCAGATCGAGGCGAGCCCGGCCATCAGGCCGGTCAAAAGAAAAAGAGTGAACTTCACCCGCGCCACCCGGACACCGGAAAACAGGGCCGCCGTCTGGTTGTTGCCGATGGCATAGACGACGCGGCCGAAATTCGTCTTGTGCAGCAGCACGCCGTAGACGACGGCGAGCAGCACGAAGAGGGTGAACTCGAAGGAGAAGACCCACCAGACATAGCCCTGGCCAAACCACGCAAAGCTCTCGGGATAGCCTGTAAAGGCCTGGTCGCCGAGGATGATGAAGGACAGGCCGCGAAACAGGCTCATGGTGCCGATCGTCACGACGATCGACGGCAGGCCGAGGCCGGTGATCAAGAGGCCGTTGACGGCGCCGCAGAGGAGGCCGACGCCGAGCCCGATCGCGACAAGCGCCGGCGTGTCGGCACCGAGCTGCACGGCATAGCCCATGGCCGTCGAGGCGAGCGCAATGATCGAGGCGACCGAGAGGTCGATCTCGCCCGAGATGATCACCAGCGCCATGGCGAAGGCGATCATCGCCTTTTCGGTGAAATTGAAGGTGGCGTCGGAAAGATTCCACGGATCGAGGAAATAGGGCGAGGCAAGGGAATTACCGAGGAAGATGAGGGTCGCGACCACGATGAGCAGCGCTTCCCAGCTCTTCATCAGGCGGGCACCGCGTCCCTCGAGGCGATCCGGGATATTGCGGGGAGAGAGTTGAGCGTCAGCCATCAGACCGCCTCCGCTTTCTTGAGAATGACCCGGCCCTTGCGCCGCTCGGCGCGGGCATTGACGGCGACGGCAATGATAATGACCGTTCCGGAGATCGCCATCTGCGCGAAGGGCGAGATGTTGATCACCGGCAGCGCGTTCTTGATGACGCCGAGGAAGAGCGCGCCGAGCACGGCCCCGGCCACCGAACCGATGCCGCCGGCGATCGAGATGCCGCCGATGACGCAGGCGGCGATGATGTCGAGCTCGAAGCCGGCGGCGATGTCGACATAGGCGACGGCGTAGCGCGACACCCAAAGGTAGCCCGAAAGGCCGGCGAGCGCGCCAGCCAGGCAATAGGCGAAGAAGCGGGTGCGGCCGACATCGATCCCCGTATAGATCGCCGCATGCGGATTGCCGCCGACGGCATAGAAGGCGCGGCCGAGCGGCGTGCGGCTCATCACCAGGAACATGACCGCGATCATCAGCAGCGACAACCAGGAAAGCACCGGTACGCCGGCAAGATCCAGCCGCGGCAGGGCCTTGAAGGCATCGCTCATCTCGTGGGCATTGATCCACTTGCCGTCGGTCAGCAGGAAGATCAGGCCGCGATAGATCGTCAGCGTTCCGAGTGTGACGACGATCGGCGGGATGTCGAGCTTCCAGACGAGCGTGCCGTTGATCATGCCGAGCAGTGTGCCGAGCGCCATGGAGGCGAGAATGATGAGCGGGATCGACAGGCCGGGAAAGGCGGCATTCAGCATCGCCGCGACCATGCCGCAAAGCGCCAGGTTCGCCGCCATCGACAGATCGATGCATCGGGTGAGGATGACGGCCATCTGGCCGAGGGCCAGGATGATCAGGATCGACGTGTCGTTATAGACCCGGGCGAGGTTGGAGGGGCCGACGAAAGCCGGAAAGCGCAAGGCGATCAAGGCGAGCAGCACGGCGATCGCGCCGACGAGCAGGATCTCGCGGTTCTTGAGGAGCTTAGCGATCATGCGGCCCTCCCGTTGCGTTGCGCTTCGATGCCCGCCGCCGCGCGCACCAGCTTTTCGGCCGTCAGTTCGGAGCGCTCGAAGCGGCCGGCGATCCGGCCTTCGCGCATGACGATGACCCGATCCGCCATGCCCATGATCTCGGGGATTTCCGAGGAGACCATGATGACGCTCAGGCCCTGGGCCGCCAGTTCGCTCATGAAGGCATGGACGGCGGCCTTGGAACCGATATCGATGCCCTTGGTCGGCTCGTCGAGAATGATCACCTTCGGCTTGGTTGCCAGCCATTTGGCGATCACGACCTTCTGCTGGTTGCCGCCGGAGAGCGTGCCGACGTCCTGATCGAGCGAGGCGGCGCGCAGATCGAGGCGCGACGTGTATTCCCGCGCCAAGGCAAATTCGTTGGCGAGCTTCAGGAAGCCCGAGCGCGAGGTGTGTGCAAGCGACGGCAAGGTGACGTTCTGGAAGATCGCCATGCCGATGATCGCGCCTTGCCGGCCGCGCTCTTCCGGCACATAGACGATGCCGGAGCGAATCGCCTCGGCCGGGCTGCGGATGACCAGCACCTCGCCGTCGAGCTTCACTGCACCGGCCGACGGCCGAGTGATGCCGATCAGCGACTGCATGAACTCCGAGCGCCCCGCACCGACGAGACCGTAGAAGCCGAGAATCTCGCCGCGCCTCAATTCGAAATTGATGTCCTCGAATTCGGTCGGGTGGCGGTAGCCGGAGACGGTCAGCACCGGCTCGCCGATCTTGACCTCCTTCTTCGGGTAGACGGAATCGACCGCACGGCCGACCATCATGCGGACGAGATCGTCCTGGTGGACGTCGGCGATCAGGCCCTCGCCGACCATCGTCCCGTCGCGGAAGACCGTGTAGCGATCGGCGATCCGGAAAATCTCGTCGAACTTGTGGCTGATGAAGAGGATCGCCTTGCCCTCGGCCTTGAGCCGCTCGATGAGCGCGTAAAGCTCATGGATTTCCTTGTGCGAGAGCGCCGCGGTCGGCTCGTCCATGATGACGACCTGCGCATCGACCGACAGCGCGCGCGCGATCGCCACAAGGTGCTTCTTGGCGATGCCGAGATCGCGCAGCCGGATCGTCGGATCGAAATCGGCGCCGGCCCGCAGCAGCAGGGCCTTGGCATCGGCATTGAGCTTCTGCCAGTCGATGAAGCCGAAGCGGTTGCGGGGCGCGTGGCCGAGGAAGATGTTCTCCGCGACGGAGAGCTCGTCGAAGAGAACCGTCTCCTGATGGATCGCCGTGACGCCGGCGCGCGCCGCCGATAGCGCGGTCGGGAATGTCGTTTCCGTGTCATTAACCCGGATCACGCCGGCATCGGGTTGATAGATGCCGGTCAGGATCTTGACGAGCGTCGATTTGCCGGCGCCGTTCTCGCCGATCAGCGCGGTCACCGAACCCGGATAGAGCGCGAGGGAGACATCGGAGAGCGCACGCACGCCCGGAAAGGACTTCGATATGCCCTCAAGCGTGATGGCGGGCTTCATCCGCGATGTGGTTGGTTCCTGCAACAAGAGAGAGTCCACCAAGTCAGTCGTTTCTGTGAGGCGGCGGTCAGATATCGGGCGCCTTCGATCAGGCTGCCCCTCTCCTCGGGTTCAACCCGAGGACTAGCCCTCTCCCCGCTCGCGGGGAGAGAGAACTCCGCTGGCGGACCGCCATGAACCATAGCGTTCATGAAGGGCCAGACGTCGCCACTTGTTCCCTTCTCCCCGTCCGAACGGGGAGAAGGTGGCCGGCAGGCCGGATGAGGGGCAAATGCGCCCTCATCCGCGCCGATCAGAAGATCTTCGCGAACTCCTCGACGTTCTTGGCATCATAGACGAACGGGTCGGCCATGGCGCCTTCATTGTTGTCGTCGAGCTTGACCGTGCCCATGCGGCCCATCTTCAGTTCCGCGCCCGGCTTGGCTTCGGCCCCGCCGATGAGATCATAGGCGATCATCGTCGCCGAATAGCCGAGGTCGATCGGGTTCCAGATGGCGAAGGACTTCGAGGCGCCGGACTTCACATGGCCGGCCATTTCGGACGGGAGCCCGAGGCCGGTGACGTTGATCTGGCCGATCTTGCCGGCGTCGGTGACGGCCTGAGCGGCGGCGACGATACCGACCGAGGTCGGCGCGATGATCGCCTTCAGGTTCGGATGGGACTGGATGAGCCCTTGCGTCTCGCGATAGGACTTGTCGGCCAAGTCGTCGCCATAGACGGTCGCGACCACATTGATGCCCTTGTAGTTGCCCTGGACCTTCTTCATCTCGGCGATCCAGGTGTTCTGGTTGGTCGCGGTGGCGGAAGCCGAGAGCACGGCGACGTCGCCGCCTTCCGGCAGGTTGTCGGCGGCGAGCTTGATGATCATGTTACCGATCAGCGGGCTCGACGACGGGTTGAGATGCATGAGGCGGCCGTCCTTGGCGACACCGGAATCCCAGGAAATGACCTTGATGCCGCGGTCCATCGCTTTCTTGAGCGCCGGTACGAGCGCGTCGGTGTCGTTGGCCGAAACGGCGATCGCATCGACCTTCTGGGCGATCAGCGAATTGATCACCTCGATCTGCCCTTCGGCGGTCGTCGAAGTCGGACCGGTATAGATGACCTCGACGTCGCCAAGTTCCTTGGCCGCTTCCTGGGCGCCCTTGTTGGCAGCCTCGAAGAAGCCGATGCCGAGCGCCTTGACGACGAGCGCGATCTTCTTGTTCTCCGCATGGGCGGCGTTCGCCATGAGCACCGCAGCGACGGCGGCCGTCACCATCAATGATTTCAGAATTTTCATCACTTTCTCCTCCCTTGGGGTCCATGCATCCGGAGTGGATGCACCGTCGACCCGACAAATCCATCTGACGGTCCTGTCACCGGCAAGGCCGCCTCCCATTCCCCCTCCCCATCCGCCTCATGCGGATGTCGAAGCAGTTTCCGCGTCGACCTTCGGCTTCGCATTGGCGATGACCAGATTGACGCCGGCGCTTTCGAGCATCGAGGCATGTCTGTCCTCGATGCCCGAATCCGTAATGACTGTCGCAATGCGCTTGAGACCACAGAGAATGAGGCTCGAGCGCTTGTGAAATTTCGAGGAATCGACGAGCACGACCAGTTCGTCGGCCTGGTCGATCAGCTTCTGCTCGGCCTGGATCAACAGCGGGTCCGCCTCCATCAACCCGAGCGGCCCGAGCCCCTGCGCGCCCATGAACATGCGGCGCGCATAGAAGTTGCGCGTCACGTCGTTGTCGAAGGGGCTCAGGATGATGTTCTGCTCGCGGTAGATCGTCCCGCCCGAAAGCATCACGGTGTTCTTCGAGTGCTTGAGCAGGTGCTCGGCGATCGGGAAAGAATTGGTGAACACCTGCATCCGGCGGTTGGCGAGGAAATGCACCATCTGGAAGGTCGTCGTGCCGCCGTTGATGATGATCGGCTCGCCATCCTGGCAAAGCGCCACGGCCTCCCGGGCGATCGCCTGCTTTTCCCGGGCATGCAGGCCCTCGTTGACGCTGAAGGGCCGCCCGGCAAGACCGACGAATTGCGGCGGGTTGATCGCTTCGGCACCGCCGCGCACCCGGCGCAGCCGTTTCTGCACATGCAGCGCCGCAACATCGCGGCGGATCGTCGCCTCGGAACTGCCGGTCAATTCGACGAGCTCGGGCACGGTCACGACCGGCTTTTCCTGCACCGCCGACAGGATGATCCTATGTCTTTCTTTCTCGTGCATGCGCTCCTCCGATGTCCCTCATGCTTCCATCGGTCTCGCGCATTGTCAATCAGTTTCGATCATATTTTTTCATTGTGCGCTGCAATATGAACGTTTTTGATCGTTTTTGATTGACATTCGCTTGTCGGCCGTGTGATCTGATGCCGATCATATCGTCGCGGCCTCGAGTGCCGGCGGCTAGCTTACCGGGAGGAATTCGAGATGCTCGACAAGCAACAGGGCGCACGCCTGGCCAATCTCTGGGACGACGCCAAGACGGCAGCGATGAGCGAAGCTGAGCGGCTGCTCTACCGCTCCAATCTCCTCGGTTCCGACAAGCGCATCACCAATTACGGCGGCGGCAACACCTCCGCCAAGGTGATGGAAAACGACCCGCTCACCGGCGAGACGGTCGAGGTTCTTTGGGTGAAGGGCTCGGGCGGCGACGTCGGCACGATCAAGATGGACGGCTTCGCTACTCTCTACATGGACAAGCTGCGGGCGCTGAAGGGCATCTATCGCGGCGTCGAATTCGAAGACGAAATGGTCGGCTACCTGCCGCATTGCACCTTCAACCTCAATCCGCGCGCCGCCTCGATCGACACGCCGCTCCATGCCTATGTGCCGAAGCCGCATGTCGATCACATGCACCCGGACGCGATCATCGCCATCGCCGCCTCCAAGAACAGCAAGGAACTGACCAGGAAGATTTTCGGCGACGAGATCGGCTGGCTGCCCTGGAAGCGGCCGGGCTACGAACTCGGTCTGTGGCTCGAGAAATTCTGCCTCGAACATCCGAAGGCCCGCGGCGTCGTGCTCGAAAGCCATGGCCTGTTCACCTGGGGCGACACGGCGAAGGAAGCCTACGAGACGACGATCGAGATCATCAATCGGGCGATCGCCTGGTTCGAGGCGGAAAACACCGCCCCCGCCTTCGGCGGAGAGGCGCGGCCGGCGCTCGGCGCTGCCGAGCGCGCGGCGGTTGCCAAGAGGCTGATGCCGGTGATCCGCGGACTGATCAGCGCCGAGGAGAAGAAGGTCGGCCATTTCGACGACAGCCAAGCGGTGCTCGACTTCGTGACCTCGACCGATCTGGTGCCGCTCGCCACGCTCGGCACCAGCTGCCCGGACCATTTCCTGCGCACGAAGATCCGGCCGCTGGTCGTCGCTTTCGATCCCGCGCAGCCGGAGGTCGACAAGACGCTTGCCGGCCTTCCGGAGGCGATCGCCGACTACCGTGCCGACTACGCCGCCTATTACGAGCGCTGCAAGCGCTCCGACAGCCCAGCGATGCGCGATCCGAATGCCGTCGTCTATCTCGTTCCCGGCGTCGGCATGATCACTTTCGCCAAGGACAAGGCGACGGCGCGGATCTCCGGCGAATTCTATGTCAATGCGATCAACGTGATGCGCGGCGCCTCCGGCGTGTCGACCTATGTCGGCCTCCCCGAGCAGGAAGCGTTCGACATCGAATATTGGCTGCTCGAGGAAGCCAAGCTCCAGCGCATGCCGAAGCCGAAGAGTCTCGCCGGGCGCATCGCGCTCGTCACCGGCGGCGCCGGCGGTATCGGCAAGGCAACCGCCGACCGGCTGATGCAGGAAGGCGCCTGCGTCGTCCTCGCCGATATCGACGAGGCGGCGCTCGGGGCCGCCCAGAACGAGCTTGCCGCCCGCTACGGCAAGGATTTCGTCCGCTCCGTCGCCATGAACGTGACCAGCGAGGCGGCGGTCGAGACCGGCTTCGGTGATGCGCTCCTTGCCTTCGGCGGTCTCGATATCCTCGTTTCCAATGCCGGCCTCGCCTCGTCGGCGGCGATCGAGGACACGTCGCTCGCGCTCTGGAACAAGAACATCGATATCCTCACGACCGGCTATTTCCTGGTGTCACGCGAAGCCTTCCGCGTCTTCCGCGCCCAGAAGACCGGCGGCAACGTCGTCTTCGTCGCCTCGAAGAACGGGCTTGCCGCCTCGCCCGGCGCGTCGGCCTATTGCACCGCCAAGGCGGCCGAGATCCATCTTGCCCGCTGCCTGGCACTCGAGGGCGCCTCGGCGCAGATCCGCGTCAACGTCGTCAATCCGGATGCGGTGCTGCGCGGTTCCAAGATCTGGAGCGGCGAATGGAAGGAGCAGCGCGCCGCCGCCTACAAGATGGATGTGGACGATCTGGAGGCGCATTACCGCGAGCGGTCAATGCTAAAGCTCAGCGTCTTCCCGGAAGACATCGCGGAGGCGATCTACTTCCTCGCCTCCGACATGTCGGCAAAGTCGACCGGCAACATCGTCAATGTCGACGCGGGCAACGCCCAGTCCTTCACGCGCTGATCGGGAGGTAACCATGACCAATTTGATCAGCACCTCCGTGGTCGAGGCCGAGAACGCCAAGCGGCAGGAAGCGCTCGAGCGCGACTACGAAACCCTCGGCGAACGGCTCGCGCGTCGCGGCACCGATATCGACGCGATCAAGCAAAAGGTCGCCGCCTATGGCGTCGCCGTCCCCTCCTGGGGGGTCGGCAGCGGCGGCACGCGCTTTGCGCGCTTTCCCGGGCTCGGCGAGCCGCGCAACATCTTCGACAAGCTCGAGGACTGCGGCGTCATCCATGCGTTGACGCGAGCGACGCCGACCGTGTCGCTGCACATCCCCTGGGACAAGGTTTCCGACCTCAAGACATTGAAGGAAAAGGGGACCGCTCTGGGCTTAAGCTTCGATGCGATGAATTCCAACACCTTTTCGGATGCCCCGGGCCAGGCGCATTCCTACAAGTTCGGCTCGCTCACCCATACGGATGCGGCGACACGCCGCCAGGCGGTCGAGCACAATCTCGAATGCATCGAGATCGGCAAGGCGCTCGGCTCGAAGGCGCTGACGGTGTGGATCGGCGACGGCTCCAACTTTCCGGGCCAGAGCAGCTTCACCCGATCGTTCGAGCGCTATCTCGACTCGATGAAGGCCGTCTATGCGGCGCTGCCGGAGGACTGGCGCGTCTTCACCGAGCACAAGATGTACGAGCCCGCCTTCTACTCGACGGTGGTCCAGGACTGGGGGACCAACTACCTGATCGCCCAGGAACTCGGGCCCAAGGCCTTCTGCCTCGTCGATCTCGGCCATCACGCCCCGAACGTCAATATCGAGATGATCGTCGCCCGGCTGATCCAGTTCAAGAAACTCGGCGGCTTCCATTTCAACGATTCGAAATATGGCGACGACGACCTCGACACCGGCTCGATCGACCCCTATCGCCTGTTCCTCGTCTTCAACGAGTTGGTCGATGCCGAGATGCGCGGCGCGGCCGGCTTCGAGCCTGCCCATATGCTCGACCAGAGCCACAACGTCACCGATCCGATCGAGAGCCTGATGGTGAGCGCCATGGAAGTCGGGCGCGCCTATGCCCAGGCGCTTCTCGTCGACCGCAAGGCACTCGAAGGCTACCAGCAGGAAAACGACGCATTGATGGCGTCGGAAACGCTGAAGGCCGCCTTCCGCACCGATGTCGAGCCGATCCTCGCCACGGCCCGCCTCGAAAACGGCGGCGCCATTGCCCCGGTCGCGACCTACCGTGCGAGCGGCTATCGCGCCAAGGTGGCGGCCGAGCGCCCCGCGGTTACCGGCGGGGGCGGCGGCATCGTCTGAGTGGACCGCCGCGCTGCGGCCGGCCATCCGGTTTGCGCAGAAAAATCGGCAATCGATGGACTTGCCACTACCTGAACTCAAGGGATGCGTTATGTTTCCGGGACGTACAACCGAAAGGAAGCATTGATGGGCATCGAAAGCATTCTCGTATTCCTGATCGTCGGCGCCGTTGCCGGCTGGCTCGCGGGCCTGATCGTCAGCGGCTTTGGCTTCGGCCTGATCGGCAACATCGTCGTCGGCATCATCGGCGCCCTGATTGCCGGCTACCTCTTTCCTGCCGTCGGCATTACGCTCGGCACCGGCATTCTCGCCGCGATCATTCATTCGACCATCGGCGCGATCATCCTCCTCGTCCTGATCCGCATCGTCAAACAGGCCTGAAATGGCGATTTCCGATCAAGGAAACGCCTACCATCGGAACCGGTTTGAGGACAAAATCATTCAGCGATAACAAGCGTTGCGGCGACCTTCAGCCTGACCAGGCACGGGGCGCCGGAGCAGTGCGCGATCGAAGCCGCGGATCGCCACCGCAAAAGAAAGCGGAGGGAAAAATGACCGAGCTCTACGCCGAAAAGATCGAAACTGCGCTCCAGTCCTATATCAGCGATCATCCGGGCACGGCGACACGCCGACAGGCCATATCCACGATTCTCGAAAACTGGTTCGCGAGCCACGGCTACCTGCCGCCCCAACAGGAAGGCCGGCGTCCCGAGGATCTTGACGCATCGAACGACGACTGAAACATTCCTCGCCTCAGACCATGTGCTGCGTTTCGCCGCGCCTAATCCTTTTTTGCCAACGACATCAATAAGGCGTCCGAGATGAGCCTCGCTTCCGTCAAGGAGTTCTTTTCCGAGCGCGCCCCGGATATCGATGTCATCGAGCTTGAGCAGAGCACCGCAACGGTCGCGCTCGCGGCCGAAGGGCACGGCGTCGAGCCGGCACAGATCGCCAAGACGCTGGCGCTTCGTGTCGGAGATGACGTGATCCTGATCGTAACCCGCGGCGACGCCCGCCTCGACAACAAGAAATACAAGGCCCGTTTCGGCACCAAGGCGCGCATGCTCGGCTTCAGCGAAGTCGAGTCCGAGACCGGCCATCCCGTTGGCGGCGTCTGCCCATTCGGCCTTGCGAAGCCGCACACGGTCTATTGCGATGAATCCTTGAAAGCCTTCGATGTGGTCGTTCCAGCTGCCGGCGCAATCAACGCCGCCGTTCACATCAATCCTCATCGCATGGCGGAATTGACCGACGCGGATTGGATCGACGTGTCGGAAACCTGACGCCAGTCCGGCGCGTGTGAGCTTACAGAACGGCCATGAAGACCATGAGCGATCCGAACGAAAGCGCCGCCATGATGGTCATCAGCACTTTCATCATGTGCATTGTCATCTGCGTAGATCCTTGCCCCCGCTCTCAATGGGAACAAGCGAAGGCGTAACCGATGGCCCCTCGCCGACGACCGGCGTGCCAAACCCTCCCATCGACATTATTGAGCTTCCGCCAAGTTGGTTAATAAGTCATCCTGTCAATACGGATTAGCCCCGCTGCCCGGTTGGAAAACGGAGGCATTTACCCGGGCCGTTGCTTGCGGGATAATTGGCGAATAGAAGCGGATCTCGAGACTTGGAAGCGCGTCCCGAGGCGCGCGTGGAGGACGGGTGCCGTTCATGGCCCCGGCCGGATCGGTAACGGAACAGCGCGACATTGCGAACGTCCCTCACGGAATCATCGGCTGCCGCCAGAAAGCCCATCGCGGACAAGGGCGTGCTGCGTGTCGGATTCATTCTGGCGCGCAGCTTCACGCTCAGCGCCTTCTCGCTGTTCGCCGATGCGCTTCGCCTGGGAAGCGATGTGGAGGACAAGTCGGGGCGGGTGAACTGCGACTGGGAGGTGCTCGGCAGCACGCGGAACTTCGTCATGTCGAGTTGCGGGATCCAGGTGGCGCCGACCGCGCCGCTGCGCCCGCCGGCGGAATTCAGCTACATCGCGGTCGTCGGCGGGCGGCTCAATGTCGCCGAGCCCCTCGATCGAGAGACGATCGACTACCTGCACCGTGCGGCGCGCGCGGGCGTGCCGATCATCGGCGTTTGCACCGGCAGCTTTGTGCTCGCCGAGGCCGGCGTGCTCGACGGCCATGCAGCCTGCGTGAGCTGGCTGCATCATAACGAGTTCCGCTCCCGCTTCCCGTCCATAGAGGTGACGTCGAACCGAATTTTCGTCGAGGACCGCAATATCATCACCTGCGCCGGCGGCAGCAGCGTCGCCGATCTCGCGACCTATCTCATCAGGAAGCATGTCGGCGAAGACGCCGAGCGCAACGCGCTCGAAATCATGCAGATTACGCGCCGCCGCGAGGCGAGCGAGATGCAGCCGCGAAACCCCCTCGGCCCCATTCCCGTGCAGGACAAGCGGATCAGCCTTGCACTGATGGTCATGGAGCAGCATCTCGAAGACCTGATCGGCATCGACGACGTGGCGAACGTGCTCGGCATTTCGCGCCGGCAGTTGGAGCGACTGTTCCAGAACGAGCTCGGGGCGACGCCGATCTCCGTCTATTTGAAGCTTCGCCTCGACGCGGCGATGCGCCTCGTCGCCTCAACCGACAAACCGCTGATCGAAATCGCGCTGGAAACCGGCTTTGAGAACGTCTCGCACTTCATCCGGAAATTCCGAAAGGCCTTTTCGATCACACCGGCGGCGGCACGAAAGCAACTCGCCGCCGCCCGCGGCGGAACACCGGACCGTCGAGGCTGAGCGAAACCGCCTCTGCCCTTGCCAATAATCGCACCGCGCCCAAAGCTGGCACTCGCGACCGGGCTCGGGAGACGTGGGGCCACAGCGCCGCTTGTCTTATCAGACGCGCAAAGGTCGCTGTTTGAATTGCTGCATGTCTTTGTCCTTAAATCGAGGTCGATTTAAGGAGACATGCAGTAGCAGACGTCGCTACCACCACGGGCCAATTTCACATCCCCAGATACGCCGCGATCACTGCCGCTATCTGATCGGAGTTCAGAGCGTCCATCTGGGAGTCCATCAAGGCGTTCAGTTGCGTGCTGGACAGGTTCGAGATGTCGTCCGTTGAAATCCCCGCGACACCGGATGCGCTGAACGAGGCGACATCCTCCGCCGAGAAGGTGGCGAGATCATCTGTTTCCAATGCCGCGACCTGCGCTGAGGTCATCGCACTCACCTGCAATGGCGTCAAAGCCTCGGCCTGCTCCGTCGTCAGGGCGGCGATGACCCTGGTGCTCAATCCCGAAATCGCACTCGTGCTCAGGGCGACGATATCGTCGGTGGAAAGCTGGGCGATGTCGTCCGTCCCCAACGCCGCGGCGTGTATGGCATTCAGGGCACCGAGCTGCGCGGTAGACAGGGTCGCGAATTGGTCGGTACTCATCGCCGCCACCTGGGTATAGCTCAGCGACCCGACCTGGCTTGCCGTCAAGACGGCGATCTCCGCCGTCGAGAGCGCTCCGAAGAAGTCCGTGGACAGTCCCTTTATGGCAGACGGGCTGATCGCCACCAGTTCCTCGGTCGTGAACGTTCCGAGATCCTCCGTGGTCAATCCCGCGAGCCCATCCAGGCTCAGAGCGGCAATCTGGCTGGTGGACAGCGTATCGATCTGCTCGGCGCTCATGGCCCCGACCTGCGCGCTGCTGAGGCCTGCAATGCTGGCCGTGCCCAAAGCGGCGATCTCGGCAGTCGAGAGTCCCGCAATGAAGTCCGTCGGCAGTCCCCTGATGGCGGACGAGCTGATCGCCGCGAGTTCCTCGGCCGAGAAGCCTTCCAGGTCATCGGTGCTCAGGCCCGACAGCGCATCCGAGCTCAAAGCGGCAATCTGGTCAGTGGAAAAGGCTTCGACCTGCGCATCGCTCAAGGCGTTGACTTGAATACTATTCAGGCCCGCAACGCCGGATGTGCTCAGTGCCGCGATCTGCGCTGTCGAGAGGACCGCGAGGTCGTCGGTGCCGAGCGACGCCACCTGCTTCGAACCAAGGCCGCCGAGCTGCCCGGTCGACAAGGCCTCGATCTGGTCGGTGCTCAGCGCATTGATCTGGGCGGTGGAAAGACCGGCGACGCCGGCCGAGCTCAAGGCCCCGATCTGATCGACCGAAAGCGCCGCTATCGTCCCGGTGGACAGACCTGCCACGGCGGTCGAACTGATCGCCGCTATTTCCGCCGTCGAGAAGGTGTCCAGATCGTCGGTGCCGAGAACAGCGATCTGTTTCGAACTGAGCGCGGCGATCTGGAGCGAGGTGAGCGCCTCGACCTGGTCGGTGTTCAGCGCATTGATCTGGGCGGTGGAAAGGCCGGCGACACCACCCGTGCCGAGGGCCGCGATCTGGTCCGCCGAAAGCGCTGTTATCGTGGCGGTAGACAGTCCAGCGACGGCACTCGAACTGATCGCTGCGATATCCTCTGTCGAGAAGCTCTCCAGATCGTCGGTGCTGAGCGCCGCAATCTGCGTCGAGCTCATGACCGCGACCTGGCTGGAGGTCAGGGCCTCAAGCTGATCGGCATTCAGCGCCTGGATCTGGGCGGTGGACAAGGCGGCGACGCTGGCGGTGTCGAGCGCGGCAATCTGGCTCGTCGAAAGAACCGCAATATCATCCGTGCCCAGTACCACCATCTGCTTGGAGCTCAGAGCACCGACCTGCCCCGTCGACAGGGCTTCGATCTGGTCGGTGCTCAGCGCCTGGATCTGACCGGTCGAAAGGCCGGTGATGGCGGCCGCACTCAAGGCCGCAACCTGGTCTTCCGAAAGCGCCGCGATCGTGTCGGTGGACAGGCCCGCCACAGCACTCGAACCGATCGCCGCGATATCAGCGGCGGCGAAGCTCGCCAGATCGTCCGTGCTCAGCGCCGCAATCTGCGTCGAGCTCATGACCGCGACCTGGTTGGACGTCAGGGCTTCGAGCTGATCTGCGCTCAGCGCCTGGATCTGCGCGGTCGAGAGGGCCGCAACGCCCGCCGTGCTCAGCGCGGCAACCTGGTCCATCGAGAGAACCGCCATGTCGTCGGTACCGAGCGCCATCACCTGTTTGGAGCCGAGTGCAGCGATCTGCTCGGTCGACAGAGCCTCGAGCTGGTCGGCGCTCAACGCATCGATCTGGGCGGTGGAAAGGTCGGCAATGCCCGCCGTGCTCAAGGCCGCGATCTGATCCGCCGAAAGCACCGCTATCGTGTCCGTGGATAGACCCCGTACGGCATTCGAGCTGATCGCGGCGATGTCGTGGGCCGAGAAGTTCGCCAGGTCGTCGGTGCTCAGCGCCGCGATCTGCGTCGAACTCAGCGCTGCGACCTGGCTGGAAGTCAAGGCTTCGAGCTGGTCGGCGCTCAGCACATCGATCTGGGCGGTGGAAAGCACCGCAATACCCGCCGTGCTCAGCGCGGGAATCTGGTCCGCCGAGAGGGAAGCAATGTCGTCCGTACCCAGAGCCACGACCTGCTTGGACCCGAGAGCAGCGACCTGCTCGGTCGACAGGGCGCCTATCTGGATGGTGCTCAACGCCTGGATCTGGGCGGTGGAGAGACCGGCGATGCCGTCCGTGCTCAGGGCCGCGATCTGATCCGCCGAAAGCGCCGCAATCGTGTCGGTGGAAAGCCCCGCTACGGCACTCGCACTCAGCGCCGCGATTTCGTCGACCGAGAAGCCGACTATGTCGTCCGTGTCCAAGGCTGCGATCTGTTTCGAGCCGAGAGCGCCGATTTGGGTCGTCGTCAGGGCATCGACCTGGCTGGAGCTCAGGATGGCGATATCCGCGGCGCTGAGGCCCGCAATGCCGGCCGCGCTCAATGCGGCGATCTGGTCGGTCGAGAGGATCGCGACATCATCCGTGCTCAAGGCGTCGACCTGCCTGGAGGTGAGCGCTTCCACCTGCGCGGTGCTCAAGGCCGCAAGCTGGTGGGTGCTCAAGGCATCGACCTGTTTCGTGCTCAGCGCGGCAATGGCAGCCGTGCTCAAGGCCGCGATCTGGTCTGTGGAGAAGGCCGCGATGACATCCGTCGAAAGGCCGGAAACGAGATCCGCACCAATCGCTGCGATGTCTTCGACGGACAGTGCCTTGATATCGTCCACGTCGAGCGCGGAAATTTGTTGCGACGTCAGCCCGCTGAGCTGGTCGGTCGACAGGGCGGCGATCTGGTCGGAACTCAGAACAGCCATCTGTTTGGTGGTCAGTCCCGCGACCGCGGCCGCGTCCAGGGAGCCTATCTGCTCAGTCGAAAGGGAAGCGATGGCGGCCGTGGTCAGACCCCCGATGGCGCTCGAGCTGATGGCCGCGATGTCCTTCTCCGAGAAGACCGCAATGTCTTCCGTCCCCAAGGCTGCAAGCTGCGTCGAGCTCAGGGCGCCGATCTGGCTCGCGGTCAGAGCTTCCACCTGATCGGTGCTCAAGGCAGCGAGCTGCTTGGCGGTCAGGCCCGCAATGGCAGCAGGGTCCAGCGCCTCGATCTGATCGGTCGAGAGGGCCGCGATATCGCTACTGCCCAGGGCGGTGACCTGCGTCGAACCCAAGGCGGCAACCTGCTTGGTGCTCAAGGCGGCGAGCTGGCTGGTGCTGAGCGCATTGACCTGTGCGCTGCTGAGGCTCGCGATGCCGCCGGCACTCAAGGCCGCGACCTGAGCGGTCGAGAGGGCCGCGACGGCGGCCGTGGGGAGGTTCGATATCGCGCTCGAATTGATGGCCGCGATGTCCTTCGTCGAGAAGACCGCGATATCTTCCGCCGCGAGGACTTCGAGCTGCGTCGCGCTCAGAGCGCCGACCTGGCTCGAAGTCAGGGCCTCCACCTGATCGGTGCTCAAGGCAACGAGCTGCTTGGTGGAGAGGCCCGCCAGGGCCGCGGTGCTCAGGGCCGCGATGTGGTCGGTGGAGAGGCCGGCAAGATCGTCCGTGCCGAGCGCGGCGACTTGCGCCGACCCCAGCGCGGCAACCTGTTTGATGCTCAAGGCGGCGAGCTGGCTGGCGCTGAGCACGTTGAGCTGTGCGCTGCTCAAGCCGGCGATGCCGGCCGTGCTCAGGAGAGCGATCCCATCGGTGGACAGAGCCGACACGACGGCCGTGGATAGACCCGCAATGGCGCTCGAACTGATGGCCGCGATGTCCTTGGTCGAGAAGACTGCTATGTCTTCCGTGCCGAGCATTCCAAGCTGCGCCGCGTCTAGGACGCCGACCTGCGCCGCGGTCAGGGCCTCCACCTGCTCGGTGCTCAAGGCGGTGATCTGCCTTGTGCTCAACCCCGTAATGGCGGCCGTACTCAATGCGGCGATCTGTTCGGTCGAGAACGCCGCTACATCGCTCGTATCCAGGGCGGCGATTTGCGCCGAGCTCAGCACGGCAACCTGCTTGGTGCTCAGTGCCACGATCTGGCCCGAGGAAAGGGCCTCGACCTGATTGGTGGTCAAATCGTTGATGCCGGCGGTGCTGAGCGCGGCGATCTTGTCCGAGGACAAGGCGGCGACGGTCTCCGTGCTTAGGGCGGCGACCTGCGTCGATCTCAGCGCTGCAATCTGCTTGGTGCTCAAAGATGCGACCTGGTCGGAGCTGAGCGTCGCCATCTGCTCCGTGCTCAACCCCGCAATTCCGGCGGTGCTGAGAGCGGCAATCTGCGTTGAGGAGAGGGCCGAGACGACATCCTCCGACAGGCCGGAAATGGCTTTCGAGCCGATAGCGGCGATATCGGCGGTCGAGAACGCCTCGAGGTCTTCCGGCTCAAGGGCCGAGAGCTGCGTTGAGCTGAGAACGGCGACCTGCGCGGTTGAGAGCGCTGCGATCTGGTTCGTGGACAGCGCGTCGATCTGATCGATGCTGAGGCGCGTGACACCCTTTGTGCTCAGCGCCGCAATCTGGTCAGTTGACAGGGCCTCGATCAGCTCTTCCGACAGACCCGGAATGGCGCTCGAACTGATTGCCGCGATATCGGCAGTCGAGAATACCGCCATGTCGTCCGCATCGAGGGCTGCGAGTTGCTCGGAGCCGAGAGCGGCAACCTGAGCCGAAGAGAAAGCCTCGACCTGATCGGCGGACAAGGCTTCGATCTGGTCCGCGGTGAGGCCGGTGACAGCCTTCGTGCTGAGCGCCGCGACCTGATCCGTGCACAAGGCTGCGACGTTGTCGGCGCTCAAGGCAGCAATCTGCGTCGAACTCAGGGCCTTGAGCTGCGCGGTGGAGAGAGCCTGCGTCTGTTCGGCCGACAAGGCGGCGATCTGGGCGGTCGTGAGACTTGCGACCGCGCTCGTGCTGAGCGCAGCTATCTGAGCGGTGGAAAGCGCTACAATCGCGTCCTCGGTGACGCCGGCGGCAGCCTTGCTCGTGATCGCCGCGATTTCGGCTGTCGAGAACGTCGCTATGGCGTCCACCGAAAGGGCGGTGAGCTGCGCGGAGGTCAGCGCTTTCACCTGCGATACGGACAAGGCTTCCGCCTGACCGGTCGACAGGGCGGCGATCTGGGTGCTCGTCAGGCTCGCGACTGCGCTCGTGCTCAGGGCCGCTATCTGAGCGGTGGACAGGGATGCGATGACCTCGTCATCCAACCCCAATACGGCCTTGTTGCTGAGCGCCGCGAAATCGGCGGTCGAGAATGTCGCCATCCCCTCCGCTCCGAGGGCCGCCACCTGCCGCGCGTTCAGGACCTTCACCTGCGACACCGTCAGAGCCTCGACCTGGTCGGTCGACAAGGCGGCGATCTGATCGGTCGTCAGGCCCGTTACGCCACTGGTGCTGAGCGCCGCGATCTGGTCCGTGGACAAAGCCGCAAGCGTGTCCGTGCTCAAGGCGGCGACTTGCGCCAGGCTCAGTGTCCTGAGCTGCGCCGCGGTCAAGGCAGCGGTCTGATCCGAGGACAGGGCGTCGCTCTGCGCGGTCGTCAGGCCAGCAATCGCGCTCGTGCTCAGGGAGGCAATCTGATCCGTCGATAGCGCTGCGATGGCGTCCGTGCTGACGCCCTTTATGGCTAGGTTGGTGATTGCCGCGATATCGACGGTCGAGAATGTCGCGATGCCGTCCGCTCCGAGCGCGGCAAGCTGCTTCGCGCTGAGCGCCTTCACCTGCAGGGCGGAGAACGCCTCGGCCTGGTCAGCCGACAAGGCGGCCATCTGTGCGGTCGTCAGGCTCGCGACCGCCGTCGTATTCAGGGCGGCGACCTGAGCGGTGGAGAGCACAGTGACGGCATCCGTCGTCATGCCCCATATGGCCTTGTTGATCGCCGCGATTTCGGCAACCGAGAATGTCGCTATGGCGTCCGTCTCCAGCGATCCGAGCTGCGCCGCGGTCAGCGCCTTCACCTGTGAGACGGTGAATGCCTCGACCTGGTCGGTCGACAAGACGGCGACCTGGCCGGTGGAAAGCCCCGAGATCGCCGAGGCGCTCAACGCGGCAATCTGATCGGTGGAAAGCGCGGCAATGTCGTCTGTGCCCAAAGCGTCGACTTGCGATGCCTTCAGCGCGCCGACCTGGGTGGTCGTCAAGGCGGCAATTTGATCGGTGGACAAGGCGGCGATCTGCGCGGTCGTCAGACCGGCGACAGCGCGTGTGCTCAAGGCGGCAATCTGGTCCGTCGAAAGGGATGCCATGACCTCCGTTGAGAGCCCTGCGACGGCTTTCGCGCCGATCGCCGCGATGTCGGCGGTCGAGAAGGCGGCCAGGTCTTCCTCGGTCAGGACCGAGAGCTGCAGCGCGCTGAGGGCCCCGACCTGGTTCGAGCTCAGCGCTTCGGCCTGCTCCGTAGAGAGACCGTCGATCTGCTTGGTGGTAAGAGCGGCAACCTGGCTGGTGCCGAGGCTTTCGACATCGGATTTGTCGAGAACGGCAAGTTGCGCCAGGCTCAAGCCAACGATGGCACTGGGAGTGATGGCGCCGAGCTGCCGGGAACTCAGGACATCGACATCCTCCGTGTCCAGCGCTGCAATCTGCGCTGACGACAGTGCGGCCATCTGCTTCGTCGTAAGCGACGCCACATCTTCCGTCGTCCAGGCCGCAACCGCCGACGTCGAATATGATTTGATCAGGGTGGGGCTCAGGGAAGAAATGATCGAGGTCATGCGTCAAAACCCTTGGGGCCTAAATAGTCTTTGTCTGCCAACGCCCCGAAAGAGCAATCGCTGCTGCAACCTCCGGCACCGGCAACGGCCGGCGTCCTGCCTGCCGGATCGCTGAGATCGTCGTCAGGAGGCCTGATCCGTGCCCATTTCGCGGGCCGTGGAAGAAATGCGTCCGGAAACCGGCATGGGCGATCTCGTGGCTTAGGAGTAACTTGCCGCTGATAATAGTCGGCAACCTTGTGTCTGTCTGACTTCGGCACCGTCGCGCATTCGTTGCAACCCGAAGGAGTGCCGAGGCGTTCGCTCTGCGGATAGGGCTTACGATGCACATCGAGCCGGCGGTCTGCCGATCCCGCTCGAAAGTGAAGCAGATGAGATAGCGGAAAGCCCGCCATCAATGTCCTCGATCAGATCGGCGAATGCAGGAATGCCGGCATCGACGCATTCTCCGCCCTCCGGGCAAGGTAGAGTCTTGCCGTGTCGAGCGCCTCGCGAATGGTCACATCCATGTCGAGATAGCGATAGGTCCCGAGCCGCCCGACAAAGGTGATCGACGTTTCCTGGCTTGCGCGCTCGACATATTGGGCGAGCTGTTCCTTGTCCTTGACGAGGCGGATTGGATAGTAGGGGATGTCGTCCGGGCCGCATTCACGGGAGAACTCGCGGTAGCAGACAGAGCCGCTATGCTCCTCCCAGGGCGAGAAATGCTTGTGCTCGGTGATGCGCGTGTAGGGGACCGAGACGTCGCCATAGTTCATGACCGCGCAGCCCTGGAAATCGCCCTCATACTCAAAACGGTGGAAGTCGAGCGTTCGGTAGCCCAACGGGCCGAATTCGTGATCCAGATAGCCGTCGAGCGAGCCGGAATAGAACACATGCGCAAAATCGTCCTTTTGCGCCCGAAAAAATCGGGTCTTCAGGCTCACATTGATGTTCGGATGGTCAAGGATGCGGCCGATCATGTCGGTGTAGCCGTTCTCCGGCATTCCCTGGTATTTGTGCGAGAAGTAATTGTCGTCATAGTTGAAGCGCACCGGAAGCCGTTTCAGGATGGACGAGGGCAAGTCCGTCGGCGAACAGCCCCACTGCTTCTGCGTGTACCCCTCGAAGAAGGCCTCGTAGAGGTCCTTGCCCACGAACCGGAGCGCTTGCTCCTCGAAGGTCTGCGGATCCTCGATCGACCTGTCCGCCTGCGCTTCGATGAAGGCACGGGCCTCATCCGGCCTGAAGGTCTTGCCGAAGAACTGGTTGATCGTGTGGAGATTGACGGGCAGGGAGTAGACCTGACCCTTCGATGTCGTCTTCACGCGGTTCTTGTAGGGCATGAAGGTCTGGAAACTGTTGACGTAGTCCCACACCTCACGATCATCCGTATGGAAGATATGCGGTCCATAGACATGGATCATGACGCTGGTGTCTTCGTCGCGCTCCGTGTGGCAGTTTCCGGCGATATGGTCACGCGCATCGAAGATCTCGACCTGGTGACCCGCTTCGGCCAGTACCCGGCCAATGACCGCTCCCGACAGTCCCGCACCGACAATGCCGATTCTTCCGCTTGTGCGCATTCAAAGACGCTCCAGTCTCGTACTGTGATATTCGCCAGGAAAGGCGAAGGTGATTACGCGGCGAGCGCGCTGCGCATCAGTTCGTCATAGGCATCGATCAACCGATCGAGCGCCAGGCCTTGCTCCTGGGGTCCGAAGCTCAAATGGCTGACGGTGAAATCCGAATAGATCGCCGTCGGCCGGTCTAGCAGCATCGGCAGATCCACCGTGAGCGCGCGCTCGTCGTCACCCTTCGGCAGGGCCATGTGCACGAGGTCCTTTCCGAGCCAGGCGATGAAGTTGATCGACTGGCGCTCGTTCCACTCGATCACCTTCATCGGCAGAGGCAGGTGTTTGTGGTCGGTTTGCAGGAAGTAGTCGTGCAGCTCGTTGGCACGCTCCGCGCTCTGCCAGAGGCTTCCGCCAAACCCACCCGGGGGCCGTTCGAAGTGGCCGACCCCTTCGGGAATGGAGCCCGCCGCCTGCTGCCAGTGGGCACATACGCCGTTGTTCACGACATTGGCGGAAACAACGATATATTTCGGGTTGGTTCGCCTGAACTCGATGAAATCGCCGAGCTTTTCGAGGTCCATGTAGACAATGTCGTCGTCGCATTTCAGGAATATGGAGTCCGAAAAAGCCTTCAACCGCTTGGCGTAGTAGTCATAGGCCTGCCAATAGGGCATCTGTTCGTTCGGGTTGCCGACGAACCGCTGAATTCGCGATCGCACGTTGCCCAGTTCCAGGTCGGCGCCCCAGCCGCCGCGAACCATGATGGACGCGCCGGCAGACAAGTCGAGTTCGGTCCAGCGACCGATTGCCACGTTGTTGACATGGAGCGCGGGAACGCCTGCCGCGTCGACGGCAAGAACGATCTGGTTGGGCGTGCCCGGCGACAGGATGCCCGGAGTGGGTCTGCTCCACAGGGCCGGTACGTCGTTGCGGTCGAAACTCTTGAGCTGGTCCAGCGGCAGTTTGCGCAACACGGAGTGTGAATTGCTCCAGCCGCCGACGACCAGCTCGAAATAGTCATCGCTGCCGTCATTCGGAACGATGGCGATGTGAAGGTCGTTGGTGATCGTCGCGGCGAGGCGCAGCGGCTGGTTCGGTGCAACCGATCCGCTCGACTGGTAAGGCGCGGCGGAGCCCATATAGCGGACCGGGCCGAATTCGCGCGTCACCCATTCATGGTCCTCTTGCGAGCGGGTGAAATCCCAGACGTGCCACTCGTCTATGATCCCGGCGTCGAGGGCGGAATGGATGTATCGGGTGAGGATTTCCATTCTCTTCTGTCTGCCTGCGAATGTGACAAGTATAACCGGAGCCATTTCATCCTCGCTGCTTGGAATTGGTGCCGCTCATCGCGCCTTGGCTGTCGCCATCGTCCACAGGCGCGTGTCGAAGGGAATTGGGGAGAAGGCGTGCCACGCAGCCAGTTTGTCGAGATAGCGCTGCCGATAGGCGGCGCCGTCCACGAACTCCACGTTCTCCTTCATGATCTCCGCCCCGACCTCGTAATAGATGTCGAGATTGCTGAGATCGGGCACAGGCGTTTCGCCGCGCTCGCACTCGCCCTGCATCTGCCAGAACAATTGCTCGAGGCGCCGGACGAGAGCCGGAATGTCACGCAACGCACTGGCGTCACGGTTGCGCTCCAGGGCCTGCCGCACCGTGGCGAGGCTTTGGCGGTCTTTCGCAAATCCGATTGCCTTTCGGACGAAGTCATCCGGCCCGTCGCAGATCAGTTCCGGCACGCCGGCCGCGGCGACGATGCTCGAGCAGAACCGCGACGCAAAACCGTTGCCGGGGGCTGTCAGGACGGGCAATCCCATGGTCAACGCGTCGGCCGCGGTGGAATGCGCGCCATAGGGAAAGGTGTCGAGGAAGAGATCGGCGAGGCCGATGCGCGCGAGATGCTTGGGATTGGGAGCCTTCGGCGCGAAGATCAGCCGCTCGGGCGCCACGCCGCGCTGCTCAGCTGCCTGCTTCAGGCGCTGATCGACATCCTCGCCGCCGCCGAGCAGCCACAGGACGCTGCCGGGTGTCGCGGAGAGAATCGCCATCCAACGGTCGAAGCACTGAGCCGTGATCTTCTGCATCCCGTTGAAGCAGGCGAATATGAAGGCATCCTCGGGCAGCCCCGCTTCGGCTCGGCTCGGCCGCGGCGCGATCTGCCTCTTGCGGTCGACGGGCTGGTTGCAGGGGATTCTCAGCACCTTTTCCGAATAGTAGATCTCGTTTTCCGGCGGGATGATCTGGTCGTCGGCGATGACGTACTGGTGGAAGGGGCTGCCCATGGTGCCCGGGTAGCCGCAGAAGCTGACAATCACCGGTGCCGGCCGGTAGGCGAAGATCTTGGTGCGCGCATGCTTCGTATAGCCGTTGACGTCGACGAGGATGTCGATCTCATCGGCGATGATCTGCTTGGCGGCATCGCTGTCGCCGACCATGGAAATGTCGCGCCAGCAGTCGATAGCGCTCATCATCCGCGTCTGCGTCGCATCGCCGGTCCGCGCCTCGCCGCAGTAATAGGCAAAGATCTCGACGCTGCTCTTGTCGTGGGTCTCGAATACTTCGCTGAGCGCGAAGCCGACCGCATGGTCGCGCAGGTCCGAGGACACATAGCCCACTCGCAGCCGTTGCCCGGTTCCGGATTTATGGCGTGGCGGAATGGTCGCAAAGCCGGTCAGATCGGGTCGTCCGACGAGCGACTTGCAGTAGCGATAGGCCTTGGCAAGCTGGAAGACGGGATCGTCGGCGTAGCAGGCAAGGGTCAACGGCGACAATGCATCGAGCAGCTGCCGATGCGATACATGCTCCGAAGGAACCAAGGTCGGCCATTTGCACTGGCGCTGCCGCAGCGAGGTCCAATGCTGACCGGCCTCGGTCTTGTCGGGCCGCATCTCGATCGCCTTCCACAGGGCGGTTTCCGCCTCCTCCATCAGGCCGGCATTCTCGAGCACGCGGCCCGTATGCTGAAGAACCATCAGACGATGCGCGATGCGCTCCGGCGTGATCTCGGAGGTCATCTCGGCATAGGCTTGCCATTGCTGGATCGCCTGCCCGGTCAGGCCGGCATCCTCGAGTGCGCGGCCGAGATTGATATGTCCCTGGCCGAAGCGCGGTTCGAGCTTCAGGCAAGCGCGCAGGGCATGCACCGAGCCGGCAAGATCGCCCAGCTGCCGCAGCGTGACGGAATAGTTGAAATAGACGAGATGAAGCAGCGGATTGGAGTCGTTGTAGGCGATCCAGGATTTGTAGAGCTCGGCTGCCTGCTCTCTTTGTCCGGCTGCATTGAAGCTCTCAGCAAACTGGAACAATTCCGTCAGAGGGAGCCGCTGTTGTCGCGCCCTTTCGAGGAAACCAGCGAGCGGGGAAGCAGGATCCGAGGCGAGATGTGTGTAGATGGTCATGAAAATCCCAAGGCGAGTTGGCGGCCGACGCTGAGAACATGTTCGAACGCCTATCTTAGGCCATTACCCCGACTAGCTTGCCTTGGGCTTGCGCCTCGCCGATGCGCCCGACGTGCCGCAATCGACGCCTTGGTATTTTACGTTTCGCTGAATATTGCCATCCACCGATTCGATGTGTAGCGTCGCGACAGAGGTGAGCCTGCAGGCGAATCTTCGCGCTTAGGCTGAGTCCATTGAGGCATTCCCCCTTGGGCCGACCCGTTAACTAAAACTTTAACTTTCGTAGCTAGTCGTAGTAAGAGAGTACCGTAGTCAGCAACCGCCGGATGAGGCTGCGGCGAAAGTAACGGAACCGATCTCGCCAAGGGAAAGGTTTCATTTCATTGGCGTAGGAAATAGGACGCACACGTCCTGTCTGCATGAAGCTTTCCGAACGCTAGGGCTCCCGCGAGCCATGTCCCTCAACCCGATAATCTCGCCCATTTGGACGCTTTGACAGCCGAAGCGGCTCTCTGGTCCGGGTGGACGGGCGTCGCATGTGGTCGCACGCATCAGCGCTTGGGCCCCCAGGGGTTCCCGCGCCTGTCGCACGGTCGGCGCCAACGGGTGATTTCCACAAGCGATCAACATTGAAGGCTCGCGTCCATGACTTCTATCGTATCCTCTCTGAGCGTCACCCAGATCAAGAACCTCTCGACCGCCGTGGTCGCCTCGCTGACGACGACCGATGTCGCGGCGATGACGACCGCCCAGGTGAAAGCGCTTTCCTCGACCCAGATCGCGGCGCTCGATACAGAGGATGTCGCCGTCTTCACAACCGCCCAGCTGAACGCCATTGCGGCAACCTCGGTCGCCGGTATCAGCCTCGACCAGCTGGCAGCCATCGATGCGGCGAAGATCGCAAGTCTGGCGACCGCTCAGATCGCGGCTCTGAGCTCGGCACAGATCAACGGCCTCAGCACTGACCAGGCCGAAGCCCTGACCACCGCGCATGTGGCCGCGCTCGGCTCGGCACAGATCGCGGCTCTGGCCTCAGAAGATATCGCGACCTTCTCGACCGCCGACATTGCGGCAATCTCGGTCACCGCGCTCACGGGTCTTTCCACCGACAATCTCGCCGCGCTCTCCACCGATCAGGCCGCGGCGCTGAAGACCACCCAGGTTGCGGCGCTGAAGACCACCCATATCGCCGCTCTCACCTCCGACCAGGTCGCAGCCCTGAGCTCGTCGCAGATCGCCGCCCTGAGCTCGACGCAGCTGAAGGCCCTCTCCACCGACAATGTCGCGGCGCTCTCCACCGACCAGATCGCAGCACTCAACTCCAAGAGCGTCGCGGCCCTGACTTCGGCGCAGATCGGCGCGCTTACATCCGACCAGGCCGAGGCGCTGACCACCGCACAAGTGGCCTCGCTCACCTCGACGCAGATCGCGGCGCTGGCCTCGGAAGATATTGCCACCTTCTCGACCGCCGACATCGCCGCAATCACGGTTACGGCGCTCGCCGGCCTCTCCACCGGCAATGTCGCGGCACTCTCCACCGACCAGGCCGCAGCACTGAAGACCACCCAGGTCGCGGCACTCAAGTCCACGCAGATCGCCGCCCTCACGTCGGATCAGATCGGCGCGCTCACCTCGTCCCAGGTCGGCGTCCTGACCTCTGCGCAGATCACGGCGCTCTCCACCGACAATGTCGCCGCACTTTCCACCGACCAGGTCGCGGCACTGAATTCGAAGACCGTCGCAGCGCTGACCTCGGCACAGATCGGCGCGCTCACCTCCGATCAGGTCGAGGCCCTGTCCGCCGTCCAGATCGCCGCGTTCGACTCGGCCGACATTGCGGCCCTCGCTTCCGAAGACATTGCAACCTTCTCGACCTCGGAGATCGCGGCCATCACCGCGACCGCGCTCACGGGTCTTAGCAGCGACAATGTCGCCGCACTCTCCACTGATCAGGCCGCCGCACTGAAGACCGGCCAGATCGCGGCACTGAAGACGTCGCAGATCGCAGCTCTCACTTCCGACCAGGTCGCCGCGCTCACGTCCTCCCAGGTCGGAGCCCTGAGCTCGACGCAGATTACGGCGCTCTCCACCGACAACGTCACCGCACTTTCGACCGACCAGGTCGCAGCGCTGAACTCCAAGACGGTTGCGGCCCTGACTTCGGCACAGATCGGCGCACTCAGCTCCGACCAGGCCGAGGCCTTCACAACGGCGCAAGTGGGCGCACTGACCTCGACGCAGATCGCGGCCCTGGCCTCGGAGGATATCGCCACCTTCTCGACCGCCGACATCGCCGCAATCACCGTCACGGCGCTTGCAGGTCTTAGCACCGACAATGTCGCCGCACTCTCCACCGACCAGGCCGCCGCACTGAAGACCACCCAGGTCGCCGCCCTGAAGTCCACGCAGATCGGCGCACTCACGACGGACCAGGTTGGCGCGCTCACCTCGTCTCAGGTCGGAGCGCTGACCTCGACGCAGCTGAAGGCACTCTCCACCGACAACGTCGCAGCACTCTCCACCGATCAGGTCGCGGCGCTGAACTCGAGGACCGTCGCAGCGCTGACTTCGGCACAGATCGAAGCCATGAGCTCCGACCAGGCCGAGGCTCTGACCACGGCGCAAGTGGCCTCGCTCGGCTCGACGCAGATCGCCGCCTTGGCCTCGGAGGATATCGCCACCTTCTCGACCGCCGACATCGCGGCGATCACGGTCACGGCGCTCACCGGCCTCTCAACCGACAATGTCGCCACACTCTCCACCGATCAGGCCGCTGCACTGAAGACCACCCAGGTTGCAGCGCTGAAGACCAGCCAGATCGCGGCGCTGACCTCGGACCAGATCGGCGCGCTCAGCTCCTCCCAGGTCGGAGCGCTGACGTCGTCGCAAGTCTCGGCAATCAGCACGGACAATATTGCGGCACTCTCCACCGACCAGGTCGCGGCGCTCAACTCGAAGACCGTTGCAGCCCTGACTTCGGCACAGATCGAAGCGCTGAGCTCCACGCAGGTCGAGGCTCTGAGCTCGGTTCTTGTCGGAGCGCTCAGCTCGACACAGCTGGCGGCCCTCGCCTCTGAAGACATCGCCACCTTCTCGACTGCCGACATTGCAGCAATCTCGGTCACCGCGCTGGCGGGTCTCTCCACCGACAATGTCGCCGCATTGTCGACCGATCAGGCCGCAGCGTTGAAGACCACCCAGGTCGCGGCGCTGAAGACCACCCAGATCGCCGCCCTCACCTCGGATCAGGTCGCGGCGCTCACCTCGTCCCAGATCGGGGCCCTGACGTCGACGCAGGCATCCGCGATCAGCACGGACAGCATCGTCGCCCTTTCCACCGACCAGGTCACGGCCCTCAACACCAAGACGCTGGCGTCTCTCTCGACGGTGCAGATCGACGCGATGAGCTCCGATCAGCTGGAAGCGCTGTCCTCGGCACAGGTCGCCGCTTTGACCATGTCGCAGCTGGGGGCGCTGGCCTCGGAAGATATCGCGACCTTCTCGACCGCCGACATCGCGGCGATCACCGTCGCGGCACTGGCGGGCCTCTCGACCGACAATGTCGCGGCGCTGTCGACCGACCAGGCCGCAGCACTGAAGACCACCCAGATCGCGGCGCTGAAGACCACCCAGATCGCGGCGCTCACCTCGGACCAGATCGGGGCGCTCACGTCGTCCCAGGTCGGAGCCCTGAGCTCGACGCAGATTTCGGTGCTCTCCACCGACAATGTCGCCGTGCTCTCCACCGACCAGGTCGCGGCGCTCAACTCCAAGACCGTCGCAGCCCTGACTTCGGCACAGATCGACGCGCTCACCTCCGACCAGGCCGAGGCGCTGACCACGGCGCAAGTGGCTTCGCTCACCTCGACCCAGATTGGCGCTCTGGCCTCGGAAGATCTCGCGACCTTCTCGACCGCCGACGTCGCGGCGATCACCGTCACGGCGCTCGCGGGTCTCTCCACCGATAATCTGGCGGCGCTGTCCACCGATCAGGCTGCAGCGCTGAAGACCACCCAGGTCGCGGCGCTCTCCACCGCCCAGATCGGCGCCCTCGTCTCGGACCAGGTCGCGGCCCTGACCTCGTCCCAGGTCGGAGCGCTGACCTCGACGCAGCTGAAGGCGCTCAGCACCGACAATGTCGCGGCGCTTTCCACCGACCAGGTCGCGGCGCTCAACTCGAAGTCGGTCGCGGCGCTGACCTCGGCGCAGATCGAAGCGCTGAGCTCCGACCAGGCAGAGGCGCTGACCACGGGACAGGTCGCCTCGCTCACCTCGACGCAGATCGCGGCGCTGGCCTCGGAGGATATCGCCACCTTCTCGACCGCCGACATCCAGGCGATCACCGTCACGGCGCTGCTGGGGCTCTCCACCGACAATGTCGCGGCGCTCTCCACCGATCAGGCCGCAGCGTTGAAGACCACCCAGGTGGTGGCGCTGAAGAGCACCCAGATCGCCGCGCTGACATCGGATCAGGTCGCCGCTCTCAGCTCGTCTCAGGTCGCAGCCCTGAGCTCCACGCAGATCACGGCGCTCTCCACCGATAACGTCACAGCTCTCTCCACCGACCAGGTGGCGGCGCTGAACTCGAAGTCGGTCGCGGCTCTGACCTCGGCGCAGATCGAAGCCTTGACCTCCGACCAGGCTGAGGCACTGACCTCCGCCCAGATCGGCGCCCTGGACTCGGCCGACATTGCGGCTCTCGCTTCCGAGGATATCGCAACGTTCTCGACCTCCGAGATTGCGGCAATCACTGCCACGGCCCTGTCGGGTCTTTCCACCGACAATGTCGCTGCACTGTCCACGGACCAGGCGGCAGCGTTGAAGACCACCCAGGTCGTGGCTCTGAGCACGGCCCAGATCGCCGCCCTCACCTCGGATCAGGTCTCGGCGCTCACCTCGTCCCAGGTCGGCGTCCTGAGCTCCACGCAGATCACGGCGCTCTCCACCGACAATGTCGCGGCGCTCTCCACCGACCAGGTCGCGGCGTTGAACTCGAAGACGGTCGCAGCCCTGACTTCGGCACAGATCGAAGCGATGAGCTCCGACCAGGCCGAAGCCCTGACCACAGCGCAAGTGGCATCGCTCGGCTCGGCGCAAGTCGCAGCCCTGGCCTCGGAAGATCTCGCGACCTTCTCGACCGCCGACGTTGCCGCAATCACGGTCACGGCGCTCACCGGTCTCAGCACCGACAATCTGGCGGCTCTCTCCACCGACCAGGCTGCGGCGCTCAAGACCACCCAGGTCGCGGCACTGAGCACCGGCCAGATCGCGGCGCTCACCTCGGATCAGGTGGCGGCCCTCACCTCGGCCCAGATCGGAGCACTGACCTCGACGCAACTGACCGCGCTCAGCACGGACAATGTCGCGGCTCTCTCCACCGACCAGGTCGCGGCGCTCAGCTCGAAGGTCATCGGCGCCCTGAGCTCCGACCAGATCGACGCCCTGAGCACCACCCAGGTCGAGGCGCTGACTTCGGCGCAGGTCGCAGCCCTCGACTCGGCCGATATCGCCGCCCTGTCCACGGACGACATCGCCACCTTCTCGACTGCCGATATCGCCGCGATCAGCACGACCGCCCTGGCCGGCCTGTCCACGGACGATATCATGAGCCTCTCCAGCGACCAGTTGCTGGCCGTCACCTCGACGCAGGTGGAAGCCCTGGACACGACACAGGTAGAGGCGATCATCGCCGCATACCAGGCTATCTGATCCAGGCCTGACTTGACCAAGCTTACGGCCCCATCTCGACCGAGGTGGGGCCGTTGCAATTTGTACGAAGCTGACGTCGCCACCGCCCGCGCGCCGGATCTCGAAAGCGGGTCTCACGGCTCCCGCGTCATCGCCCGCCGGGAGCACCGGCTGACGCGGATCCGCTCCGTCGCCGCCACGCCATCAATAGTAAGGCGAGACGCACGCCCGTCGCGGACCGTAATAGGGCTGGAAGGTGTTGTCGTAAGCCCTGTAGGACCGGTAGCGCGCAAAGCACCAGCGCGCATGCGCATTGCCGCCATAATAGGTCTGGCGATAGTAGCGCGGCGCGTAATAGCGCGGCCGGTAATAGGTCGGGCCGCCGTAGTAACCCTGATCGTAGTAGCCCTGATCATAGTAGCTTGGGCCGTAATAGCGCGGCTGCGCCAGCAGCCCGCCGATGAGCGCGCCGGCGGCGAGGCCGCCGAGCGCCCAGGCCCAATCATCATCACCACCGTTGTGGCCGTGATGCCCGCCGTACCCGCCGCGGTAGCCGCCACGATAGCCGCCACGATAGCCACCACCGTAACGCCTGTACTGGACCGACTGCGCCTGCGGCGCCTCGACCGTCGGCACGACAACGCTGGGAAACGCCATGGCCGGCGGAGCGCTTGTCAACGCCGTCGCCAGCGACACGGCAACGATTGCTAGCCTCTTCATTGGCTGCACCTTTCCGTCTACACCGCCGCGCGGCGATTATAGCGCGGAAGAGACGTCGCCGCACATTAATTCCAAGCTGGCGACCAGTGCCCAGCTACCGGGCCGATTTTTGCGGCCCGTGGCGCCGCCTCGATTTGGAGGAGCGAAGGCAAAAAGCCTTTGCAGGGAAAATACCGCGGCAGAATGCGGGTATCAAAAATGAAAGCTGCTGCGTGGATTTGAATGGTGCCCGGAGGCGGATTTGAACCACCGACACGCGGATTTTCAATCCGCTGCTCTACCAACTGAGCTATCCGGGCATCCTGCTTTTGGCAGAGGCTCCCGTTAGGAAACCGTCGGGGCGCTTGGTTCGCCCCGGAAGCGAGCGGGGTTATAGCATCTTGTTCGGCCGTGTCCAGCACCAAATGACTCTTTTTCGAAGGAAAACCGCCAGGCGTGTAAAAGCCGTGAAAAGCAAAGGGATTCAGCAGGATCGGAGCAGACTTCTGCGCTTTGCGCCATGCGATTGCCCGTCATCCTTGCCCTTCCCGCGCGCGGGGCGAGGGGACGAGGATGGCGCGGCGTGTCCCTTCGCCCGACCTGCGGGGAGAAGCTGCCGGCAGGCGGAAGAGGGGCAAGCGAGCTTACCGCTCGTCGCCGTCGTCGGCTTTCGACTCGTCGTCGGCGACCGGGATCGCGTAGGAGCCGGAAAGCCAGCGGTTGAGGTCGACGTTGCGGCAGCGCTCGGAGCAGAAGGGATAGCGTTCGCGCACCGAAGGGCGGCCGCATTCCGGGCAGGGTCGCGGCGCCCGCAGCGGCTCGACATTCGAACCGTTCTTCTTCTCTTCGCCAGTCACTCGTCTTCAGCCTTCCAGCCAGCGACCGTGCACGTCGTAACCCTCGCCGATGAGGAGGTTGACGGTCTCATAGAGCGGCAAGCCTACCACATTCGTGTAGGAGCCGACGAGCTTGACGACGAAACTTCCGGCAATGCCCTGGATGCCATAGCCGCCCGCCTTGCCGCGCCATTGGCCGGAAGCGAGATAGCTCTCGATGTCGTAGCCGGAAAGCCGCTTGAAGCGCACCTTGGTGTCGACGACCTTCTGACGGATCGTCCGGTCCGGCGTGACGAGGCAGATCCCGGTATAGACGCGGTGGCTGCGGCCGGACAGAAGATGCAGCGCGCTCGACGCCTCGCTGATCAGCTCCGGCTTCGGCAGGATGCGGCGGCCGACGCAGACGACCGTATCGGCCGCCAGAATGTAGCTGCCGTCCCAGCCCGGCTCGCCCTTGATCGCCGCCAGCGCCGCCTTGGCCTTCTCGGCGGAGAGCCGGCGGGCGAGCGACCGGGGATGCTCGGCACGCTTGGGCGTTTCGTCGAGGTCCATCGGCAGCAGGCGCGCCGGCTCGATGCCGGCCTGCGCCAAAAGCTCGACGCGACGCGGCGATCCGGAGGCCAATATCAGTTTCTTGGTGACTGTCATCGAAGCGAGCCGTCAAATCCCGGAGGTTACCGCCGCAGCAATTCAAAGTGTTACAGCGACCCTTGCGCGTCTGATAAGACGCGCGGCGCTGTAGAGCCTGAGCTTACTTGAAGCGGTAGGTGATGCGGCCCTTCGTCAGGTCGTACGGGGTCATCTCGACCAGCACCTTGTCGCCGGCGAGAACGCGAATCCGGTTCTTGCGCATGCGGCCGGCCGTGTGGGCGATGATCTCATGGTCGTTCTCTAGCTTCACGCGGAACGTCGCGTTGGGAAGCAATTCGGTGACCACGCCCGGAAATTCGAGGACTTCTTCTTTCGCCATAAAGGATTGTGCTTTCTCATGTTCAGAGCGGATGCGCCACGCATCCTTGAAAAATTTGCCGGAAACTACACAATCGCCGCGGATTTGTGAACCCGCCTTGACACCCGTTTTTTCGGCAATTCTACCCTACGCTGCCCATGCGGTTTTCAGCTACGCAAAAGCGAGCCGCACCGCCCCTCAGCCGACCTTCTCGCGGCCGGCAAGCCGGCTGGCGATCAGGCCGGCGAGATGATCCCTGACGGCGCGATAGGCCCCTACGATCTGGTCGCGCGAGCCCGTCGCCCCGGTCGGATCCGGCGTCGGCCAGTAGACCACGTCGACAGCCATGGAGCGGGTGAGCTCCAGCGCCTTGTGGTGCGCCTCCGGCGCCAGCGTGACGATGACGTCGAAATAATCGTCTTCGAGTTCGTCGAGCGTGTGCGGCTGGTGGCGGCCGATCGTCAGGCCGACCTCGTCGAGGACAACGTCGACGAAGGGATCGCGCTCGCCGTGGCGGACGCCGGCGGAGGCCACATAGGTTCCCTTCGGCAGTGCGGCCCGCGCCAGCGCCTCGGCCATCGGCGAGCGAATCGCGTTCATGCCGCACATGAAGAGTACGGAGCGGGGCATCTTCGATCCTGGCAAGGCGATCCCGGTCATGTCGCCCCCGTCAGCCGCGCCAATAGAGCACGCAGACCAAGGTGAAGAGGCGCCGTGCCGTGTCGAAATCCAGCCTGATCTTGCCGGACAGCCGATCCATCAGCGTCTGCGAACCTTCGTTGTGAATGCCGCGGCGTCCCATGTCGATCGCCTCGATCTGGCTCGGCGTCGCCGTGCGGATCGCCTCGTAATAGCTTTCGCAGATCAGAAAATAGTCCTTCACGATCCGGCGAAACGGCGTCAGCGACAGGATATGGGTTGCAACCGTCTCGCCGCCATCCGTCGAAATCGCGAAGACGAGCTTCGAATCGAGCAGCGACAGGTTGAGCCGGTAGGGCCCGCCCGGGTGGCCGGCGGGCTCGAACAGGTTCTCCTCCAGGAGATCGAAAATCGCCACCGCGCGCTCGTGCTCGACATCCGGCGTCGAGCGGCCGATCGTCTCGTCCAGCACGACATCGCAGAGCCTGAGGTTGCGATCGCCCCTCATCCCTCTTCCCCGAAATTGAGGCGGATGGCGACCGAGCGGGCATGGGCCTCGAGGCCTTCGGAGCGCGCCAGCGCGATCGCCGCCGGGCCGAGGGTGCGCAGCTGGTCGGGCCCGAGCCGGAGGATCGAGGTCCGCTTCATGTAGTCGAGCACGCCGAGGCCGGAGGAGAAGCGCGCCGAACGCGCCGTCGGCAGGACGTGGTTGGAGCCGCCGACATAGTCGCCGATCACCTCCGGCGTGTGGCGGCCGATGAAGATGGCGCCGGCATTGCGGATCTTCGGCACCATCGCATCCGGATCGGCGATCGCCAGCTCGAGATGCTCCGCGGCGATCCGGTTGGCGAGCGGCACTGCCTTGTCGAGGTCCGGCACCAGGATCACGGCACCGAAATCGCGCCAGCTCGCCGTTGCCGTCGCGGCGCGCGGCAGCGTCTTCAACTGCCGCTCGACCGCCTGTTCGACCGCCGCGCCGAAGGCCGCGTCATCAGTGATCAGGATCGCCTGGGCGCCGGCATCGTGCTCGGCCTGGGCCAGCAGATCGGCGGCGATCCAATCCGGATCGTTGTTGCCATCGGCGATCACCAGCACCTCGGAGGGGCCGGCGATCATGTCGATGCCGACGGTGCCGAAAACCTGCCGCTTGGCGGCCGCCACATAGGCATTGCCGGGCCCCATGATCTTCGCCACCGGCGCGATCGTCTCCGTACCATAGGCAAGCGCCGCGATCGCCTGGGCGCCGCCGATCCTGTAGATCTCCTCGACACCGGCGAGCCGAGCCGCGGCAAGCACGGCCGGGTTGACCACGCCGCCGCTCGCCGGCACGACCATGACGATGCGCGGCACACCGGCGACCCTGGCTGGCAGTGCGTTCATCAGCACCGAGCTTGGATAGCTCGCGGTGCCGCCCGGAACGTAAAGCCCGACCGCATCGATCGCCGTCCAGCGCGAGCCGAGCCCGACGCCCATCTTGTCTTCGTAGAGATCGTCCTTCGGCAGCTGGCGGCGGTGGTGCGCCTCGATGCGGGTCGCCGCGACCTTGAGCGCGCCGAGCACCTCCGGCTCGACCGCGTCGATCGCCGCGTCGACCTCGGCCGCGCTCACCTTCATGCCGGTGACATTGAAGTCGATGCCGTCGAAGCGGGCGGAATAATCCGCAAGCGCCGCATCGCCGCGGGCGCGCACGTCGTCGATGATAGCGCGGACGGCGGCGTTGACGTCTTCGGAAACCTCCCGCTTGGTCGTCAGGAAGGCGGCGAACTCACGTTCGAAGCCGCTGCCGAGAAAGTTCAACCTGATTGCCAATGCGATGATCCTTTTGGTGGGTAACGACGCTCTGCTCAGGCGCCCTCGGGATGGCGCGGCTTGAACGCGGTTTCCCACGCCCCGCCGGTATCGGCAAGCTGCGCCTCGATGCATTCCACATCGAGCGCGATCGAGGCATCGCCGGCGAGCACCATCTCGACCGTACCCTCCGGCCCGTCGCCCTTGACCGAGAAGCGCACCGCCAGCAGATCGAGCACCGCCTCGATGTCGGTCCGGTCGAAGCCGACCGAGCGCACGGCGCTAACGCACTTGAACAGGAGCACGGCGCGGCGCCGCTCGAAGCCCTTGCGCTTGCCTTCCGCCTGTTCCCAGACGAAGCGGTTGATGACCAGGGAAAACTGGCGACGGCGTGCATCATAGAGAATACCGGCCACCTTGAAGACTGCGTCCTGCACATGAGCGGAAACGACCCCCAGGTCTTCCTCGTCGAGTGCCAGCAGCTTCAAAGCATCCATGCGCGATCCATCCCTGTAGTCCGGCGCCGATTTTTGCACCGCAATCATCAAGGACATAAGACGTCGCGCCCGAAACCGCAACGGTTTCAGGCGCGTGATCTGTTTTTGTGCATGTCGTTATCCCAAAACCGGCACACACTTTTGGGCGACATGCAGCGGCGATCAGTCGCTGACGCGTTCCACATGGGCGCCGCAGCGCGTCAGCTTCTCTTCCAGCCGCTCGAAGCCGCGGTCGAGATGGTAGACCCGCGAGACCATCGTCTCGCCCTCGGCGGCAAGTGCGGCGATGACGAGCGAGACGGAGGCGCGCAGATCGGTCGCCATCACCGGGGCGCCCTTGAGGCGGCCGACGCCTTCGATCTTCGCGGTCTGGCCGGAGAGCGAGATCTTCGCCCCGAGCCGGGCCAGTTCCTGCACATGCATGAAGCGGTTCTCGAAGATCGTCTCTGTGATGTGGGAGACGCCGCTCGACTTGGTCATCAGGCCCATGAACTGGGCCTGCAGGTCGGTCGGGAAGCCCGGGAAGGGATCGGTGACGATATCAACCGGCCGGATGCCGGCGCCGTTGCGCACCACGCGGATACCGCTGTTCGTCTCGCTGATTTCGGCGCCGGTGCGGCGGATCGCCTCGAGCGCGGTCTCGAGCAGGCTCGAATCCGTGTCCTCGAGGATCACGTCGCCGCCGGTCATCGCCACGGCCATGGCATAGGTGCCGGTCTCGATGCGGTCGGGCAGCACGCGATGGCGGGCGCCCGACAGCGAGCGCACACCTTCGATGGTGATCGTGCCAGTGCCCGCACCGGAGATTTTCGCGCCCATGGCGTTCAGGCACTTGGCAAGATCGGCGACCTCCGGCTCGCGGGCGGCATTGCCGATCACCGTCGTGCCGTTGGCAAGGGTTGCCGCCATCATCAGCACATGGGTGGCGCCGACGGAGACCTTCGGGAACACATAGCGCCCGCCGGTGAGCCCGCCTTCCGGCGCCGTGGCGTTGACGTAGCCGCCGTCGATCTCGATGTTGGCGCCGAGCGCCGCCAGGCCCTCGATGAAGAGATCGACCGGCCGCGTGCCGATGGCGCAGCCGCCCGGCAGCGACACGCGCGCCTTGCCCTCGCGGGCAAGCAGCGGCCCGATGACCCAGAAGCTCGCCCGCATCTTCGAGACGAGTTCGTAGGGCGCCGTGGTCGAGACGATGTTGCGGCTGGTGAAATGGATCGTGCGGGCGTAGCTCTCGCCCTGGCGCTCGCGGCGGCCATTGACGGAGATGTCGGCGCCGTGATTGCCGAGGATGCGGATCAACTGCTCGACATCGGCGAGATGCGGCACGTTCTCCAAGGTCAGCGTGTCGTCGGTCAGGAGCGACGCGATCATCAGCGGCAGAGCGGCGTTCTTGGCGCCGGAAATGGGGATGACCCCGTGAAGCTTGTTTCCGCCTACGATCCTGATGCGATCCATGAGACCTCTCGCACGGGCGCCGCCCGCTTTCTTGAAAATCCGGTGTTCTGAAGGGCGTCTCTTAGTGGAGATGCCGCGAAATTAGAAGTGCCTTGAAATGCAGTCGACAAGAAAGGAAGAAGCCGCGGGATGTGCCCGGACTTCACCGGCTCATCACTAATCGTCCGATTCGTCCGATTTTGCGGCAGGCAGCCCGGTCGTCTCGTCGGCGTCGCCGGCCCGGCGGGCCCGCGCCTGCTGCTTGCGGCGCTGGAGATTGTCGCGCAGCGTCTTCGCCAGCCGCTGGCGCCGCGCCTCCGCCTCGCTCAAGCCCTTCTGCGTACCGCCTCGCGGCCCCGGCGCACGCTCCTTGTCGTCATCGTTCTGCATGGTCATGGATTAGCGCAAAAGCCGGCGCCCCGGAAGCGGCAAGAGGATTTCGAACCGAGATAAATGCGGAAAAACCAGAGGCGATTTTCCAGCCATGGCCCCGATCAACCTATTGAAACCAGCGGCATTTATGATCCGCAACCGAGCCTGCCGCATGCCGGCATGCCCCAACCCCACCAAAAACTTCGAAATGCGGCTTGCGCTCTCCCGCAAGCTATGGCAATAGGCCCCTCGCCTGCTGCGGCGTATTCGAAACGCGGCCGGATGCTGCTATAGCTCAGGGGTAGAGCACTCCCTTGGTAAGGGAGAGGCCGAGAGTTCAAATCTCTCTAGCAGCACCAGTTTTCTCAATAAAATCATTGTACGCAGCGACGCGGCTCCCGGGTTTTGGCCAGGATGAGCGGAGCGATTCTAAGTAGCGCATTGTCGCGCACAGGGTTCCCGCCGGGGCCTCAGCAATTCGCATGTGCCAAGAGGCACATTGAGAAGCCCGCAAGATGTACTTTCCGCCGCCGAATTGGGAGATTTACTCATGGCCAACGGCGGAGCAAAGTGCGCAGTTACCACGTCGGAGAATAATCCCCCTCCTATGTGGGCCACGTGGGGCCCAGAGCGCCGCAGTGTCCCCTCCGGCAGCTCTGGGGCTCGGGTTGGTTCCGCGTCTCTGGGCCCCGACCCGTCTGAGCGGCGCATAGCCCGCTCGGGCTATCTTGTTGGCTCTAAGGAATCAGACGACTGCGTTGGATACGTCGTATTCCCTCGGCGACGTGGTAGCGCGGTGCCTTCGACCGCTCAAAGAAGCGGCTCCCTTCTGACGGTTCGCCAGCACCGTTCGCTCCCCCTCCGCGGGCACTGTCTGGTTTGCTCGCACGCACGCGACTTTAGGACGTTGGTCCTAGGCGACCGCGACAAAGGTCTTAGCCCAATTTTTCCAATGATTTAGCGGCATATTTCACCCCTTCGAAGGGGGCTGCAATCCTTGACTACAACGTGTGCTGTGAGACCCTTCAGTCTGTGAGGTTGTAGTGGTTAGGGATTGCGACAATGGTTCACACAGAGTACGTGGATAGGCGAATATCCGATGACGACGACGTGGAGTTGGCGCTCGCCCTCGCCTGCGAAATGCTTGAGATGACGCGAGAAGCGATAATCCGACTCATCATTCGCGAGTGGCTGCACGAATACGGCTTTCTGCCGGTCCAGGAATTCGACGAGGGAAGCGAGACAGAGGGTAGCGCATGAGTTCCTGATCCTGGCGGCATGACGCCGCCGACCGCTCCTGGCTGAGCACGACCGCGCGTCGCTTAGCGAAACGTAGTGACACCTTCTCAACGCTGAAGACTGCACGAAGCTTCATTGCCTCGCCCGATCTCGACATCACCAATCTTCTGAGCTTTGGGCCCGGACGCATGCACGGGGTTCGAACTACCTGCCACGCTTCAGCTGACCGAAAACCCTTCAGGCGCGGGACGTCGCACGCCTTTAATCTCTACTTCTCGCAAAGCCTCCGCGGCCCGTAATACGGCTGAAACGTACAATCATCCGGCCTGAACGACCGATAGGCCCGCGCGCAGGCCCTGAAGTTGCAGGCGGGCGCAGCGCCCGCCGCTTGTGCATCCGGCTCCTGCGGAGTGCCTTCGGCCAGCGCCGCGGTCATGAAGTTCTTCCAGATTCTTGCCGGCAGCTTGCCGCCGGTGACGTCCTTCATCGGCGTCTCGTCGTCGTTGCCGACCCAGACGCCGACGATCAGCGGCTCGGTGAAGCCGACGAACCAGGCGTCGCGGTGGTTCTGGCTGGTGCCGGTCTTGCCGGCGGCAAGCGTGCCGATATCGGCTTCGCGGCCGGTGCCGCGCTCGACGACCAGCCGCAGCAGCGAGACCAGATCCGGCCGGTACTGGCTGATATCGGTGGTGGCTTCTCTTGAGGGGCCGACGCGGAAAGCTTGCGGCTGGCCTTCGGCATGGAGCGATTCGATGCCCCAGGGCTCGACGGGCGCGCGGCCGGCCCGGACCGAGGCATAGGCGCCGGTGAGATCGAGCAGGTTCACCTCCGAGGAGCCGAGCGCGAGGCTCGGTGTGTCGGCTAGCTTGGCGTCGATGCCGAGTTCGCGGGCCGCGGCGATGACCTCGTCGATGCCGACTTCCATGGCGAGAGCCACCGTCGCGGCGTTCAGCGACCGCGCGAAGGCTTCGGCGATGCTGACCGGGCCGCTATAGCCGCCGCCGAAATTTTCCGGCGACCAGCCGTTGATCTCGATCGGCGCATCCTCGACCGGGTCGAAGGGCGTCAGACCGCGCTTCAGGGCGGCGTAATAGACGAACAGCTTGAAGGCCGAGCCGGGCTGGCGCATCGCCGAAAAGGCGCGGTTGAAGGTGCTCTTGGTATAATCGCGGCCGCCGACCATGGCGACGACGGCACCCTCCGGGGTCATCGCCACCAGGGCGGCCTGCGAGACGCCGGCCTTGGCGCCTTCCCGGTTCAGCGCCTCGGCGACGACCTTTTCGGCGATCGCCTGCAGCCGCGGCGCCATGGTGGTCCTGACCTTGATCGTGCCGCGATAGGGACCGGCGAGCTCGCGGGCATCCTGCATGATCCAGTCGGCAAACCAGCTTCCCGAGCGCACCGCCGGGCTGGTCGGCTGCAGCTTGCCGAAGTCGGCGCGGGCGACCTTCGCCTCCTCGGCAGTGATCCTGTTGCCCTTCACCATCGCATCGAGGACCAGCCCCGCCTGCTGGCGGGCGCCCTCCGGGTTGGTCAGCGGATTGAGCTGCGACGGGGCGCGGATGATGGCCGCGAGCATCGCCGACTCGCCGATCGAAAGTTCTCGCACCTCCTTGTCGAAATAGATGCGCGCCGCCGCCGGCACGCCGGTGGCGCCGGCGCCGAGATAGATGTTGTTCAGGTAGCGGGTGAGGATTTCGTCCTTGCCGAGCTTGTGCTCCAGCCAGAAGGCAATCACCGCTTCCTGGATCTTCCGCTTCCAGGTGCGGTCGCGCTCGAGATAGAGGATCTTGATCAGCTGCTGCGTGATGGTGCTGCCGCCCTGCACGACCTCTCCTGCCCCGAGATTGGTGTAGACGGCCCGGGCGATACCCCTCAGATCGATGCCGCCATGCTCGTAGAAGCGCCGGTCCTCCCTGGCGAGCACGGCCTCGATCAGGTGCGGCGGAAAATCGGCACGCGCCGCGTAGGAGCCCTGGAACGGCCCCTGGCTCACCAGAGGCTTGCCGTCGGCGGTTTCCAGCACGACGACCGGCTTCAGCGAGCCCTCGGCGATTTCGTCCCAGGGAACATCGCGGAGCGCCCAGGCGACGACGGCGACCATAAACAGGAGCGACACCAAGGCTGCCGCCGCCACACTCTGAACTAGGATCGCGCGCTTGCCGATGGGGACTTTCGGCATGGCCGGGCGTTGTTCGGTTGCCGCGCCTCGCCGCGCCCTCGACCAAAGGTTTGCGGCGCGTCCCGCCAGAGCGGCGGACCCGGCCTTGAAACTCGAAGGTCGCCGCAGCCGCTCGATGGCGACGGTCGCGGCGGCGCGGGATTTCTCCCCGGCCCGACGGGCGGCGACGGGCACTTCCTCGCGGAGCGCCCGGCCAAGTCGCGTCAGCGCGCGGCCGAGCCCGGCAAGTGCCCTTCGGGTTTTGACAAAAACTGCGCCTTCCGAGCGGCGCGGTTGATCGCGGCTCGGCTCGGCCTCTTCCGGCCCCCGGCTCTCCGGGCCAATCCTCGATGCGGCATCGCTTTGCGCCATCCGTGCTCTCGATCAATCCATCACGCTTGCGCAGAACGCATCGGGCGGCGAGTGGTTGCCAGAAACATGTCCAAAACATGGTGGGGCCGCACCATTATCCACAGGCGGGCCGCCGCCCTGAAGACATCATTAACCATAATCGACGTTACTGGGGGAACAGCCTGATCGCCGCCACAGGAATAACTCCATCTCACGCTTTGACAGCCGGAGCGGCAAATCACGCGTTCCAGGAGGACAGGGGATGATCAAATCGGGTCTCGGCGCCACCATCGCCGTTCTCGTCGTGTCGATCGCGGTATCCGGCATCCTACACTTCGCCCTGTCCCAACAGAGGACGCCGGCGAACGCCGCCGTCTCCGGCGAGATTACCTCGTCGATCCCGCGGTGACGGTCGATCGGCGACGCGATGCCTCGCCCCGCGCGCTTCACCCGCCGGTCCTTGATCGAGGCAAACGCCCGTCCCCGCCTGCACGGCGCGGCCGTCGATGCGGAATGCGCCGTGCAGGACGTGGGATGACGGTGTCGCTGGTTCTTAGATTGCCCGCTGACGCGGTTCTGGTCTGAAGTCGCCGAGCTGAGCCAGAAGCTCGTCACAGGAGCACTTCCTCCTGTCCATCAGGTCGAGGATGCGGCGGGCGGCTCTGTCGGCCTCTGCTCCATCCTTGCCGACATTGTGCAGGGCGCACCAGACATCCAGTGCTCCGCGCATGATATCGACGTCATCAGGCGAATAGGCTTGACGCACGAACCCCTCCCAAGGTGGTACCTCAATGGGGGCATCATGGGGCATTTCAGGGGAAATACAAGAGAATAGTGAGGGACCCCAATAAGTCATATTATTGCGACATACGAAGCCGCTTTTTGATCACTGCGAGCGATGTCCTTGGCATCGAATCCGGCGATAACGAAAATTTAAGGTTTCAACCTTAACTTGAAGCCGCGATGGTGAACAATCGCAACTCCCCTTCCTTGAAACCGGCCCGGCCGGTTTCTTCTTTTTTGGGGAGATGAGCCTCAGACGCGGACGCTCTGCTCGACGAAATCCTCCGTCCCGAAGAATTTCAGATAGCGCTGCACTTCGGCGGGATCGCCGGTTGCCTTGCGCGGATTGTCCGAAAGCTTGACGGCCGGGCGGCCATTGGCTTCGCTGACCTTGCAGACGATCGAAATCGGGTTGAGGCCGCCGATCTCGGTCGGCGCGCAGCCGGCAAAGTCGTTCGTCAGGTTGGTCCCCCAGCCGAAGCTCATGCGCACACGCCCCTCGAAATGGCGATAGGTCTTGATGATCGTGTCGACGTCGAGGCCGTCGGAGAAGATCAACAGCTTGTCCTGCGGATCCCGGCCCATCTTCTTCCACCAGGCGACGATCTTCTCGCCGCCCTCGATCGGCGGGGCGCTGTCCGGCCGGAAGCCGGTCCAATCCGCCACCCAGGCCGGCGCATTGCGCAGGAAGGCGGCGGTGCCGAAGGAATCCGGCAAGACGATCAGCAGGTTGCCGCCATAAAGCTGGTTCCAGTCCTGCAGGACCTTGTAGGGGGCGGCGGCGAGCTCGCGGTCGTCGTGCGCCAGCGCGGCCGCCACCATCGGCAGTTCGTGGGCATTGGTGCCGAGCGCCTCCAGATCGTTGTCCATGGCGAGAAGCACGTTGCTCGTGCCGGAGAAGGAGGCGCCGATGCCTTCCTTCAGCGCCTCGACGCACCAGCGCTGCCAGAGGAAGCTGTGCCGGCGGCGGGTGCCGAAGTCGGAAATGCGCAAGCTCGGATATTGCCGCAGCTGCTCGACCTTCGACCACATCTTGGCCTTGGCGCGGGCATAGAGCACATCCAGCGTGAACGGGCCGAGGCCCTTCATGGCGGCGCGCGAACGCAGCTCGTTGATGATCGCCAGCGCCGGGATCTCCCACATCGTCGTCTCGACCCAGCGGCCGCGCAAGGTCAGCTCGAACTGGCCGTCGCGGCGCGACAGCTCGTATTCGGGCAAGCGGAATTTGGCGAGCCAGGAGAGGAATTCCGGCGAGAAGATCTGCTTGCGGCCGTAGAAGGTATTACCGGCAAGCCAGATCATCTCCTTCTTGCTGAAGCGCAGGGTGCGTGCGTGGTCGAGCTGGTCGCGCAGCTCCTGTTCGTCGATCTCCTCGGAAAGCCGCACGGTCTTGGTGCGGTTGATCAGCGAGAAGGTCGCGTCGACATCCGGATAGAGCTGCCAGATCATCTGCAGCATCAGGAGCTTGTAGAAATCCGTATCCAGCAGACTGCGGATGATCGGATCGAGCTTCCAGGTATGGTTATAGACCCGCCGCGCGATATCGGTCTTTGGCATCTGCGACTACGCTCCTTCTGGATCACGTCTTCCTGGATCACGTCCGGCCGAACACAATAATGATCGATTTCGCAACGCTGAGCGATCCCTCCCCGTGCGGCTAGATCAGTTCAACACCCGCATCGCGCATGCGCCGAGTCATCGCGGCAAGCGATCCGTTCAGGTCGATGCCGCGACAGGCGTCGAGCACGACGGAGGTCGAAAAACCCTGGGCGACCGCATCGAGCGCCGAGAAGGCAACACAGAAATCGGTCGCCAGACCGCAGAGCGACACTTTGGCCATGCCGCGCTCGCGCAGGTAGCCGGCGAGCCCGGTCGGAGTCCGGTGGTCGTTCTCGAAAAAGGCGGAATAGCTGTCGATCCCGGTGCGGAATCCCTTGCGGACGACCAACTCCGCCGTCGTCCATCGCAGGCGGGGGTGAAAATCGGCCCCCGGACTTCCCTGGACGCAGTGATCCGGCCAGAGCGTCTGCTCGCCATAGGGCATCGTCACCGTCTGGAAAGGCGCCTTGCCGGGATGGCTCGACGCGAAGCTCGAATGGCCGGCCGGGTGCCAGTCCTGCGTTAGGATGACATGCCGGGCGTCTGCGATCAGGCGGTTGACGACGGCCACGATTTCATCGCCGCCTGCCACTGCGAGCGCACCGCCCGGGCAGAAGTCGTTCTGCATGTCGACGACGATCAGGGCATCTTCGGCCATGGCCACTCCTCGCGACTGCCGACCCATACTGGCGACCGGCAAATCGATTTAATCCTGCAAGATCAATCACAGAACGCGCGAGGCGGCAAGCCTGTTCGACGGCCGCCGCTCAGTCCGCCAGGATGAACGCGACCCGATAAAGGCGATCGATTCTGGGATGTTAGCGCGCGGCGCTTGAAGAAGGATGGCCGGTGGGGGCCATGGCCCCCACGCACATCAGTTGTTGAGATCGTCGAGATTGTCGGCGATGTTGACGCCGGAATTGGCAATGCCGATCGGCCGCGCGATGAATTCCAGGAATTTCGTGATGTCGACCGAGGGGTGGCGCGAAGCATAGATGACGTCGCGGTTCTTGACCGGGAAGGTCTGTCCGACGATCAGGCTGTCCGGGTTGGTCATGTTGAAGCGGTAGACGATCGGATAGCGACCGACACGATCCGGCTTCATGCCCTTGCTCAGCATGCTGTTGAAGCGCTCCCGGCCGAGCAGGCTCATGACGATGTCCGGCTCCTCGTAGCGGAAGACGAAATAGCCCTTCGCATCGACGCTGCGGTCCGAACCGCCGCCGGCAAGTGCGACGGCCTCGAGGAGGTTCAGGTCGTTGGCGCCGAACTCGACGCGCTGGTTGGCGCGGACCTGGCCGAGGACCGTGAAGGTGCGCGGGTCGCGGGTGACGAAGATCTGGTCGCCCTGTTTGACATGGATGTTTTCGGACGGGTTCTCGATGATCGATTTCAACAGAACCGTTCCGGTCTTCTTGCCGCGTACCAGCGTGACATAGGTCTCATAGGGCTGCGCCGAGGGACCGCCGGCCTTGGCGATGACCTCGTTGATCGTTTCGCTGACGAGGTTGAGCGGCACGACCGATGGGCGGCCGACAGCGCCCGATACGGTAACGATGCGCGAGGCGGTCGAGGTCGAAGTGACGATGACGTCCGGCTCAACGGCCTTCTGTTTCAAGGCGTCGAGGATCGCCTGGCGCGCCTGCTCGAGCGTCAGGCCGGCGAAACGGACGGAGCCGACATAGGGGATCGCCGCCTCGCCGCCTGGCTGGACGACGAGATCGATGCTCGTCTGCTTCGATTCCGTTGTGGAAAACAGGCCGTCGCTGCCCGCCTCGAAAATCGTGACCTTCAGCTGGTCGCCGACGCCGATCACCACCTGGCCGACGCCGCCGCCAATACCGAAACGGCGGCGCAGCGTCGATGCTTCATATTCGGAAACGAGCCGGGCCGACTGGCCGTCGACATCGACGATATCGAAAACGGTGGCGTTCTTCCTGCCGATCTCAGATCCCGACTGGCCGGCTTCTGCGACGATTTCGCCTGTCAGGGGGCCTTCGCCCGGTACAGCCTGACATCCCGCGAGCGCGGTACAAAGCAGAAGGGCAGTCACTCGTTTCACTACGATACTCCGTCTTCGGCACAGCGATGATTCCATTCAAAAAATCTGCGCCGCATTCTTCCCGGCAGGAATCCGCCGGTCCCTGAAAAGCACAATCGCCGTCCCACAACAAGCCACCCGCCGTCAAGCGGGCCAAAATATTCGGCGCTGCGCTTTTCCGGCAATACCACCCTCGAAAACGGTTACGCGCTGTCGCCGTAATTGTTTTGGACGAGGGGCAGCGGGACGTTTATCTAGTCCTTTGGGGTTGAAAGCTAGGCACTATGAGTTAAAAGCTCCCTAATACGGCAGGGGGCAAAAGACGGGGAAAATCACCCGGCAAACCTGTCGCCGATTGCAATTTCCGTTTGATACTGCAATTGGCTGGGCAATTTTAACGGCAGTTCTAGAGCGTTCGATCATACATGACTGTTGAAATCATAGGGCGTGCATGCCTGGCACCTGGAGCGCAATCACCACAGGCGCTCTTCAAGATTCTGCGTCAAGGCATGTGCACCGTGTCCAGCGTGCCCGGCGACCGTTGGGACTTGGCGCGTTTCTGGCACCCGGTGATGGGAACGCAGGGCAAGACCTATTCGTTTGCCGCCGGCGTCCTCGACACGATCTATGATTTCGACCCGGCCGTGTTCGGCATGTCGCAGCGCGAAGCCATGTATATGGACCCGCAGCAGCGCGTGCTCCTTCAACTCGCCTGGCGCGCGCTCGAGGACGCAAATATCTCGATCGCGTCGCTGCACGGCGAGAATGTCGGCGTCTATATCGGCGCATCGAGCCTCGACCACGCCAACCTGACGGTCGAAGATCCGGCCGCCGCCGGCCCCTATTTCATGACCGGCAACACGCTGTCGATCGTCTCCAACCGCATCTCGCACGTCTTCGGGCTGAGCGGCCCGAGCATGACCGTCGACACCGCCTGTTCCTCCTCGCTCGTCGCGCTCGACCAGGCGATGCGGGCGCTCAATGCCGGCGAGATCGACACGGCGATCGTCGGCGGCGTCAACATTCTCGCCCATCCGCTTCCCTTCGTCGGTTTCGCCCAGGCGCGCATGTTGTCGCCGGAGGGCCTCTGCCGCGCCTATGACAATGACGGCGCCGGCTATGTCCGCGCCGAAGGCGGCGTGGTCTTCGTCCTGCGGCGGTCGGATCGGGCCCGTCGGGAAAAGGACCGGAGCTATGCACGGATCGTCGCCTCCGGCGTCAATTCGGCCGGCCGTACCAACGGCATCTCGCTGCCGTCGCGCGAGGCGCAGGCCAATCTGCTGCGAGCGATCTACGAAGGCAACGATATCGACGCCAACCAGGTGGCCTTCGTCGAAGGCCACGGCACCGGCACCAAGGTCGGTGACCCGGCCGAGGTGTGGTCCATCGGCACGGTCATCGGCGCCAAACGGCGCGCCCCGGTGCCGATCGGCTCCATCAAGTCGAATATCGGTCACACCGAGCCGGCCTCCGGCCTGTTCGGCATGATGAAGGCCGTGCTGGCGCTCGAGCACAATTACCTTCCGGCATCGCTGCACTTCGACACGCCGAACGAGCATATCGACTTCGACGGCCTCAACGTCCGGGTGACGGCCAATCCGATCGAGCTTCTGAAGGGCAAGCGGGCGCGGCTCGCTGGCATCAACTCCTTCGGCTTCGGCGGTGCCAATGCCCATGTCGTCATCAGCGATCCGGATCCAATCCAGCCGGAAAAGACCGCGCCGGCATCGACGGGACACGTGTTCCTCGTGAGCGCCCACACGCAGTCGAGCCTCGAAAACCTGCTCAAGGACTATAAGGCGACGTTTGCAAGCGCTTCCAAGGAAGAGACGCGCGCCATCATCGCCGCTTCGGGCGCAAACCGCACCCAGATGCGCCACCGTTTTGCGGCGCGCAGCGACCACCCCGAGGACATCGTCCGGGCGATCGCCAGCCACCTCGACAAGCCGGGCTCCGATATCGGCGAAATCGGCGAGGCGCCGGTCAAGAATGCGCCGGTCGCCTTCGTCTTCTCCGGCAACGGCTCCCAATGGGCCGGCATGGGTGTCGAGGCCTTCCGCGAAAACCTGCACTTCCGCCAGTCCTTCACCTCGGTCAGCGCGCTCTTCAAGTTCCATTCCGACATCGTCCTCACGGACCTGCTGACCGATCCGGCGCTGGACAAGAAGCTCGCCGACACCAAGGTCGCCCAGCCGCTGCTGTTCGCGATCCAGGCGGCGCTCTCCGACTCGCTCGTGGCGATGGGCATTACGCCGACCGCCGTGTTCGGTCATTCCGTCGGCGAAATCGCCGCAGCCTATGCGGCCGGCGCTCTGTCTCTGGTTGACGCGGTGTCGATCGTCGCAAAGCGCTCGCTGCACCAGGACCTCTTGGCTGGCCAAGGCACGATGGCGGCCGTGATGCTCGGCGAGGAAGCGGCGAGCGCGTTTGCCCAGGCGCGCGGCCTCAACGAAGTCTGCGTCGCAGCCGTCAACGCGCAAAATTCGGTGACGATTTCGGGGCCGGCGAATGAGGTCACCGCCTTCCGTGACGCCGCCCGCAAGGCGAAGATCCCGGTTCAGATCCTCGACATTAACTACCCGTTCCACCATCCGATCATCGACCAGGCGAAAGAGGCGTTCCTCGCCGATATTCCCGATATCGCTCCGCGCCGGACAGAGCTGACCTACCTCTCGACGGTCACCGGCGGCGCTCTCGACGGCACGGAGCTCGATCCCGACTACTGGTGGAAGAACGTCCGCGAGCCGGTGCGCTTCCAGGCCGCGGCCGAGGCCGCCCTCGCGCTCGGCTGCCGGCTGTTCATCGAAATCTCTCCGCGGCCGATCCTCGCCTCCTATGTCAAGGAAACGATCAAGCAGGCGGCGGTCCCGGCAAGTGTGGTGCCGACCTTGCTGCGCGACGCCGGAGAGAATGCGCAGGACCCGATCTCCGCGTCGATGGCCCGAGCGGTCGCGCACGGTGCGGTAGTTGACCGACCCCGTGTCTTCGGCAAGCGCGATGCCTTCATCGCGCTGCCGAGCCTGCCCTTCGAGCCGGTCGAACTGCGCCCGCAGACGACCACCGACGCGACGGACCTCTTCGGTCGTTCCAGCAAGCCCTATCGCCTGACAGGCTGGCGGGGCGATCCCAACAGCGGCAGCTGGAAAAACCATGTCGACGCGCATCTTTTCCCGGATCTTGCCGAGCATGTCGTCGACGGCAAGGCGATCCTGCCGGGCAGCGGCTTCATCGAAATCGCCGTTTCCGCCGCGCAGCAATATTACGGCGGCGACGAAGTCGAGATCACCAATCTCGAAATCGTCCGACCGCTCGAACTCAGCGACAGCCGGATCATGGAGCTGTCGACCATCCTGTCGCCGGAGACCGGCGACATCGAGATCCGTTCGCGCGAGCGCCTGTCCGAGGACGACTGGACCGTGCACGCGGTGGCGAGAAGCCGCAAGCCGATGGCCGTTGCGAACGGCAAGCACCCGTCCATATCCGGCCTCGCCAAGACAGGCATAGTCACTCCGGCAAAGGCCTATGACACGGCGAGGCAATTCGGGCTCGACTACGGCTCGAATTTCCAGTTGCTCGCAAAGGCGGTCGCTTACGGGGACCGGCTGGTCGATGTCGAGCTGAAGGCTCCGGCCGGATCAGGTCATCCTTTCGTCAGCTATGCGCTCCATCCGATCTCCGTCGACGCGACCTTCCACGGGCTGGTGGCGCTCTTCGACCGCTTCACCGGCGACAAGGGCGGCGCGCCCTATATTCCCGTCCGCTTCGGGTCGGTTCGCGTCGTCAATGCAGGTCGCCCGATTGCGCGGGCGACGATCGAAATCGAGCGCGTCAGCGCCAATTCGATCAAGGCACGGTTCCACTTCTTCGATGCGGCCGGCGAGCCTATCGCGCATTTCGACGATTGTCGTTTCCGCCGGACCTATCTGCGCAAGCACAAGACGCTCGATGGGCTCTCCTTCCACTATGAGTCGGTCCTCTCCGACGTGATCCTGCCCGGCAGGAAGCTGGCAGGAGCGGTCCCGGCGAAGCTGACCAACGCGGCCGGCGCCGAAAGCAGCGTCGACAATGCGACGCTGCTCTTCAATGCTGCCATCTATCGCGCCTGTCACGACATCGCGCTCAAGCTGGCGCGTGGGAAGAGCGCGATCCAGGGTAATGGCCTGCCTGGCGATTTCGCCTTCCAGTGCTTCTTGACAAACTGCCTCTACACACTCGAGGACGCCGGGCTCTGCGAACACCAGAACGGCAGTTGGAAAGTTGCGACGGAGTTCACCCTCCCAACCGTCGCGGAGATCCTCGGAGAGCTCTATGGGGAGCGCCCCGACCGGACCGTCGAAGCGGTGTTGATCAACAACGCCTATGCGGAAGCACTGAGCCGTCTCGGCGTCCTGCTGGCCGGCGTTGGCGGAGAAGCTGCCGCAGCGTTCAACGCCGGCTTCATCAGCGAGGCGACGCTCGACCACCAGGCTGTCCATTCGGTGGCAAGCCGTTCGCGCATGGAACAAGTCCTTGCCATGGTCGAAAGCGCTTTGGCCGGCCAGGTGAATGGCGCTCGCCTGCGTCTCGTCGAGTTCGGCAGCGTTTCCGCCGGCTTCACGCGGCGCCTGGCCGATCTTGCGGCAAGCCATGGAACGACCCTTTCCGTCGTCGAGCCGCGCGACAATGCCCAGCGCAATCTCGAGATTGCCTTCGAGGAAGACGCCCATGTGCGCATCCTGAAGAAGAGCGAATTCGACGCGATCGGACCGTTCGACCTGGCCGTCAGTGCCTCGGACAAGCTGTACCAATTGATCGAAGAGGACGCCGCCATCCGCACGGCGCTGCGTTCGAAGCTGCAGGAAAGCGGCGCGCTGGTCGCTGCCGTCAGTGCTCCATCGATCTTCCATGACTTTGCGCTCGGCCTCTCTGAAGGCTGGTTCGAACGCAGCCAGACGGCGGAGTTCGCGATCGGCAAGCTCGCCGCGGTGTCGCATTGGCAGAAATGCCTGGCCGATCTCGAGCTCAACGACGTCAGCGTAAGCGACTGCGAGTGCCCGCATGGCAATACGATCCTGATCGAGGCGCGTGGTGCAGCGGTCGCGGCCCCGGCCGCAAGCGACGCCGGCGCCGTTGTTCCCTATCTGATGATCGAAACGACAGCGCGGCGCGGCTCTGCCCCCAAGGGCGCCATCCCGGTCGCAGTCACCGGCGATATGGCCGCCGATGTTGCCGTGCTCGGGGCAGCGCTCGATGGCCTTGGCGAGAAGCCGGTCCGTGCGGTTTTCGTCTCCCCCGGGGCAGACCGCATCGACGACACCGATTCCGCCCTGCTACAGACGCAGGTCTTGGCACTCAGCGCCTTTTCCGAAGCGCTCAAGCAGCGTGTCGCGAACGCCGAGCTCGCCGGGAATGAGCGCCCCCGTCTCGTGCTGGTAGCGCCGGGCGGCGCTCCGGTGTCGGAATCGGCGCGCTCGGGCGTCAATTCGGGATTGTGGACCTTCGTCCGCGTGCTGCAGAACGAGTACGAATTCCTCGACGTTCATTCACTCGATCTCTTCGGACACGCGAGCGCCAGCCACGACGAGATGCTCGCCGCGGCGCTGCCGCTGCTGGCCATCGAGGGCTCCAACCGCGAATGGCTGCTGGATCGGGCGACCGGTCTGCTTTCGGAAATCCGGGCGGTGTCTGGTCCCGCCGCCAAAACAGAGGGCAGGACCAGCACCTTCGCGGCCGCCACCATTCGCCAGCGCGTCAGCTCCCAGGTCAGCAGCATCGCCTGGGAAGAAACCGTTGTGCCGCGGGCCGGACCCGGCGAGATCGTCGTCTCGGTCGCCGCCACGGGTCTCAACTTCCGCGACGTCATGTGGGCGATGGGCCTGCTGCCGGAAGAGGCGCTCGAAGACGGCTTTGCCGGCGCGACGATCGGCATGGAGCTGTCCGGCCATGTGGTCGAAGTCGGCGCAGGCGTTGACGATCTCGCCATCGGCGATGCGGTGATGGCGATCGCCTCGGCCGCCTTCTCGACGCATGCGGTCGTCTCCCGGGCCGGCGTCGCCAAGCTGCCACGGACGATCAGCCCGGTGGCTGCCGCCACGCTGCCGGTGGCGTTCCTCACCGCCTATTACGCAATGGTCGAGCTCGGCCGCATCCGGGCGGGTGAAACGATCCTCATTCACGGCGCTGCCGGCGGGGTCGGCCTCGCCGCGTTGCAGGTCGCCAAGCTGAAGGGCGCCAAGGTCATCGCCACGGCCGGAACCCGTGAAAAGCGACGTTTCCTCACGATGCTCGGGGCCGATCACGTCTTCGATTCCCGATCGCTCGGTTTCGTCAACGATGTCCGCGCCGTGACTGGCGGCGAAGGGGTCGATCTCGTTCTCAACTCGCTCTTCGCCGAGGCGATGGAGCAAAGCCTGGCGCTCGTCAAACCCTTCGGGCGGTTCCTCGAACTCGGCAAGCGCGACTATTACGCCGACAGCAAGATCGGCCTCAGGCCGTTCCGACGCAATGTCAGCTATTTCGGCATCGACGCCGACCAGCTCCTCGTCAATCAGCCGGACCTGACCAAGCGAATCTTCATGGAAATCGGCGCGCTCTTCGAAGAGGGCCGGCTGACACCGCTTCCCTATCGCGCCTTCGATTTCGATGAAATCGGCAATGCGTTCCGGCTGATGCAGAATGCCGGCCATATCGGCAAGATCGTCGTGCTCCCGCCGGTCGCCGGCAAGCACGAGATTGCCGCCAAGACGCGCAGCGGCATGAAGGTCGATCCGGACGGGATGCATCTCGTTGTCGGCGGTATCGGGGGCTTCGGGCTGGTAGCGGCCAAGTGGCTCGTCGACAAGGGCGCGCGCCACATTGCTCTCTGTTCACGCCGCGGCTTGCCGGATGCCGAGACGAGTGCAGCCATCGAGCGCTGGCAGAAGGCTGGCGTCTCGGCATCTGTCCATGCCTGCGACGTCACCGATGCCGCGGCCGCCGAAGCGTTGCTTGCAACGCTTCGCGCCCAGGCGCCGCTGCGTTCGGTCGTCCATGCGGCAATGGTGCTCGATGATGCGTTGATCAGCAACTTGAACCGCGAGCGCAACCGGCCGGTCATCGACGTCAAGGCGAAGGGCGCGGCGATCCTCGACCGCCTGACGCGCGCAGACGCGCTCGACAACTTCATCCTGTTTTCCTCCGCAACGACACTCGTCGGCAATCCGGGCCAGGCAAACTATGTGGCCGCCAACGGCTACCTCGAGGGCCTTGCCCGCGCACGGCGCGCCGGGGGGCTGGCAGGCTTGGCGGTCGGCTTCGGCGCCATCGCCGATGCGGGCTACCTGACGCAGAATGCCGACGTGAACGACCTGCTCTCCAAGCGCATCGGCAAGACGGCGCTCAGGGCCCAGGTGGCGCTCGACATGGTGGAGAACCATATCGCGGCCGACCCGGGCAGCGTCGATGCGGCGGTCGTGATAATCTCGGAGATCGACTGGGCGGCGGCGCGCAACTTGCCGGTCGCCAAGAAAGCCCTGTTCGAAGTGATCCTGCGCAGCGCCGACCAGCACACCTCCGGCGCCGAGGGCGCCAAGATGGACCTCGTGGCGATGATCGAGGGCAAGTCGCCGCAGGAGGCGGAGGACATCCTGTTCGATCTGGTGGCGGGCGAGATCGCCGCCATTCTCCGCGTCGCCAAGGATACGGTGACGCGCGGCAAGATCCTGAAGGAAATCGGCCTCGACAGCCTGATGGCCGTCGAGCTCGGCATCAGCTTCCAGCAGAATACAGGGTTCGACATGCCGCTCAGCGGCGTCGCCGACAACACGACCGTCGGGGATGTTGCGCGCAAGCTCTATGAAAAGGTAAGCAAGCGCGATCAGAGCGACGATAGTGAAGCCGCCGACGACAAGCTCGTCACCGAACTGACGCAACGCCATATCGGAGCTGCCAAGGAAAAAGCACTGGGCCAATGAGCAACGACGGAAACGGCCAGACCTTCTCCAAGATGAACAGCAGCCTCAAGGAGAACCTGCTGGACAGGATGAGGAACACGCATCAATCCTCCGAGCGCAACCGCATGGCACGCTCGGAACGGGAACTGCCGCCTGCCCCGCGTCGTCAACAGGCTCGCTTCGAGGATCTGCCGGAATACAAGCAGGTTCAGGCGCAGAAATTCGCGAGCGAGCAGCTTGGCATCGCCAATCCTTTCTATCGGGCGCATCAGACGGCAGCCGGTGCGACCACGGTGATCGATGGCCGCACGCTCATCAACTTCGCCTCCTATGACTATCTTGGGCTGAACAGGCACTCCCACGTCCTCGACAAAGCACGCGAGACGATCGAAACCTTCGGGATTTCCGCCTCGGCGAGCCGGCTCGTGGCAGGCGAACGCCCCGTGCATGTCGAGCTCGAGGAGCGGATCGCGCGGTTCTACGGCGTCGAGGCGGCCGTCTGCTTCGTCAGCGGCTACCTCACCAATGTCGCGGCCATCGGCTGCCTGTTGGGGCCAAAGGATCTCGTCATCCATGATGAGTTCATCCACAACAGCGCGCTTGCCGGCATCAAGCTTTCGGGCGCCACGCGCCGCCTTTTCAAGCACAACGACACGACCGATCTGGAACATGTGCTGCGTACCGTTTCCGGCGACTATCGGCATATCATGGTCATCGTCGAGGGCATCTATTCGATGGATGGCGATGTCGCCGAATTGCCGGCGCTGCTGAAACTCAAGGCGGAATTCGGCTTCTGGCTGATGGTGGACGAAGCCCATTCGCTGGGCGTCCTGGGCCGGCGGGGCAAGGGCCTTGCCGAGCATTTCGGCGTCGATCCGAACGAGGTCGACATCTGGATGGGGACCCTGTCGAAGACCACCTCGAGCTGCGGCGGCTACATCGCCGGCAGCGAGGCTCTCGCCGCGGTGCTTAAGGCGTCGGCCGGCGGCTTCGTCTACAGCGTCGGCCTCGCCCCCGTTCTCGGAGCATCGGCGGTGGCGAGCCTCGACATCCTCGAACGGGAGCCGGAGCGCACCGCCGCACTCAGGCGCAATGGCCACCTGTTCCTGAAACTCGCCAAGGAAGCTGGCCTCGATACGGGCTTGAGTGGCGGCTACTCTGTCGTGCCGGTGATCGTCGGCGATTCGCTTAGGGCCGTGCAGCTGTCGAACGACCTCCTCGCCGGCGGCATCAACGTGCTGCCGATCATCCATCCGGCGGTTCAGGAGGGGATGGCGCGGCTGCGCTTCTTCATCACCAGCGAGCATACGGAGGAGCAGATCCGCCGCACCGTGGCGCTGACCGCCGAGCGCCTGAAGGATCTCACTGAACGGAATTTCGGGCTCGGCGGCGTCGATATCGACCAGATGCTGAAGGCTCTCTCGGCGCGCTAGACATTGGGCGCCGCTCCAGGCCAGCGGCGGCAGGCAGGTTCACCGCATGACCCACGTGATCATAACCGGCGGCTCCAGCGGCATAGGCCTGGCACTCGCATCCCTCTATGTCGGCCGCGGCGCCCGGCTGTCTCTCGTTGCGCGCTCGCGTGATCTCCTGGAAGCGGCGGCGCAGACGCTCGTTGTGAAATACGGTGCCGGAGCCGGCGATATCCATATCGAGACGGCCGATGTCGCGAGCGAGGAGGACATCGGCTCGGCGATCGGGCGCTGCGTCGTGGCGCTGGGCCCCTGCGACATTCTCGTGACCTCGGCTGGGGTCGTCGAACCGGCGTCGTTCCTCGATGCTTCGAGCGCCGCCTTCCGACGGCAGATGGACACGAATTTTTCCGGCACCGTCAACGCGGTGCGCGCCGTCTACCCGGCCATGGTGCGGCGGCGCAGCGGCCATATCGTGATGATTTCCTCGGGTTCCGGGCTTATCGGCATCTACGGCTACACGGCCTATTGCGCGTCGAAGTTCGCGCTCCGCGGCTTTGCCGAGGCGCTGCGTAGCGAAGCGCGCTGTCACGACGTCGGCGTATCGGTGAGCTTTCCGCCGGATACGGAAACGCCGCAATTGGAGCGGGAGATCGCCGAGCGCCCGCCGGAGGCAAGCGTGGTGATGGGGGTCGTCCGTCCCTGGACCGCCGAAGCGGTCGCCAGGAAGATCATCGACGGCGTGGAAAGGAAACGGTTTGAGATCTATTTCGGCCTCACGCTTTTCCTGCTCGGACGCTTCGGCCCGGCCGTCCGGCCGCTCGTCAACTGGTGGTTCGACCGGGCAATCGCGCGCAGTCGTGGACGGTAAACTTGAGGTTCGCAGCGGCGCTTGTGCCCGCCGTCGTTAGCCTTTAAGTGTCGGCCGAAAGCCCTGCTGCCGAGGCGGCGCCGGCGCGGAAAATGGCTCGAAGGTATCGGATTGGCGCGACTTCCCTTTGAATTGCACGACTATCCGGTGGCATTGACGCTCGGCTGCTATCTGCTGTCCTGCGGGGTGATCTTCTTCACCGATCGGTTCGCCTTGCCGGCACGCGAGCGCAGGAAGAACGCTCCCCCCTACGGACGCAATCAGGACGTCATCGACGCTCTCGCCCGGCTGCCCGTGATTGCACTCGTCTTCGCCGGATTCTTCGCGATTTCCTGGCGGCCGCTCTACGCAGCTGCCGGTGTCATGAGCTTCTTCATCATCTTCACCGGCATCTCCCGCGCAAAGTTCAAGTTCATCCGCGAGCCGCTGGTTTTCTCGGACATCGCCCTCGTCGCCGACGTCTTCAAGTACAAGAGCATTTTCTATGCGACCTCGCTGAACATCCTGTTCTGGATCGTCGCCTTCCTCTACGTCTTCGGGGTTTCCGGGCTCTATATGTATTTCGAGCCGAGCGTCCTGCCGGCACGCGACAAGCTGTTCTGGGTTTTGGTGATGATCGCGGTCGCCGCCGGACCCTGGCTCCTGCTGTTCTACGGACCGGTCAACCGCCCGACGGCGGCTCTCGTGCAGCGGCTCGTGGGCAAGAAGGTCAACGTCAAAATGAGCACGGTGCGCTTCGGCACCTTCGGCTCGGTCGTCTTCCACTTCATCATCTGGCTGGGGGTCAAGCGCGAGAAGATCGTTGCCGAACTCTCCGAACGCCTGCGCGCCGCGGTCCAGGAGCTCATCGGCCATGAGGAGGCGCCGCTCATCGTCGTCTGGCAATCGGAATCCTTCATCGACATGCGCCACTTCGGCGTGGACACGATCAAGCTGCCGGCGATCGACAGGCTGCGTCAGCAGGCGGCGCAGTGGGGGCGGTTGAGCAACGTTTTCGAAGGCGGCTATACGCTACGCACCGAATTCGCGGTCCTGAGCGGCCTTGTGCCGGACGACATCCACGTCGATGCGAGCTATCCCTATCTTCGCGCCGCCCACTATGCCGATGTCGTCTGGCCGGGAAAGTTGAAGCGCGCCGGCTGGCGCACCCATTTCATTCATCCCTATGACCGGACGTTCTTCCTGCGGCACAAGGCAATGCCGGTACTCGGTTTCGAAACGCTGACCATGCTCGACGCCTTCGATCATGATCCCTCTCAAGACGGTCTCTACGTCTCGGATGCCGCCCTGACCGCGAGAGTTCTGGAGGAGGCGCAAAAGCTTCCCGAGGACGAAAGCGGTTTCTTCTTCGTCGCTTCGATGGCCAATCACGGCCCTTGGGAGCCCGGTCGCGTCGGAACGCTCACCAATCCGGTCGATATCTACCTGGCGATCCTTCAGCAATCGGATATCGCTCTGAGGAAGCTTGTCGATGGTCTCAACAGGCTGGATCGCCCGGTATGGCTCGTCTTCTACGGCGATCACGCACCGCTTCTCAAATCCTTTGCCGATCCCTTCCCCGATCCGCGCACGGACTATTTCATCGTCCCGCTGGCCAAGGCTCGCCCAGCAAATCACCGTCCCCGAACGTCGCAGGACGAGGACCCGTGGAACCTCCTGCGCGCGCTGCTCAAGCACGCCAATGTGCAAAAGGACACGCTGCAATAGCAGTGGCCCTGGGAAAACACGCAGCGATGACGGCAGGCATCACCACCAAGCAGCAGCCCCGGCGAACATTCCTGTTCCTGCAAGGCCCTTCGTCGCCGATCTTCGCCAAGATCGCCGCGCGGCTCGAGGCATTCGGCCATACCTGCCTGCGGATCAACCTCAATGCCGGCGACCAGATTTTCTGGCGGCGCGGCGGCGCGCACAATTATCGCGGCTCGATCGCCGATTGGGCCGCCTATGTCGAGGCATTCATCGGCCGCCATGCCGTCAGCGATCTCGTCCTCCTCGGCGAGGAACGCCCTTACCACCAGATGGCTATCGCCGCCGCGCGTCGGCGCGGGGTGGAGGTCTTCGTCGTCGAGATGGGCTATCTCAGGCCCGACTGGCTGACGCTCGAGCGCGGCGGCATGTCGTCCAACTCGCATTTTCCCGCCGACCCGGAGCAGATCCTGCGGGCAGCGGCCGGACTGCCGGAACCGGACTGGCGGCGGCGGTATACGCAGACCTTCTTTGCCGAGGCTGCCTTCGACCTCCTCTACAATCTGCCGAACGTCTTCTTCTCGTTTCTTTTCCCGGCTTATCGCCGGCACGCGATCTTTCATCCGCTGGCGGAATATGCCGGCTGGATGAGGCGGCTGGCTGCAGCCGAGCGCCGGCGAAGCACTGCAGACCGGCTGATCGGCTCGCTTATGTCCGCAAGCACACCCTATTTCGTCTACCCGCTGCAGCTCGAGACCGATTTCCAATTGCGGGCACACTCTCCCTTCAACAGCCAGAAAGAGGCAATTGCGGACATTCTGGCCTCATTCAGACGCCATGCGCCAGTCGCCAGCAAGCTCGCCATCAAGGTGCATCCGCTCGACAACGGCCTGATCCCGTGGCGCAGGATCATCGCCGGCCAGGCGGCGGCACTCGGGATCAGCGACCGCGTCGTCTATCTCGACGGCGGAAACCTGGATCTGCTGACGGAGAAAAGCGCCGGCATGGTAACGGTGAACTCGACCGCCGGCTTACACGCCTTGAAACAGGGCAGACCGGTAAAAGTTCTCGGCAGGGCCGTTTTCGATATCGCGGGCCTGACGGACCAGCAGCCGCTTAATGGCTTCTGGACGGCGCCACGGTCGCCGGATCCGGAGCTGGGCAAAGCGATGCTGCGATTGATGGCGGCGTCGATCCAGGTTCGCGGCAATTTCTATTCAACCGCCGGGACCGACGCCGGCGCCGAGGCCATCGCCGAGCGGCTGCACCGCAACACCGTCAACGAACCGGGTGCCTTCGTCGATCCTCCGCCGCGGCAAAAGCCGCAAAAGAGAGCAATACCTTCCGATCAGGCAACGCCGGCACGCAGGAGGTCGTGAATATGCAGGATGCCTTCCGGCTTTCCCGTCTCGCCGACGAGGAAAAGTACGGTGACCTTTTGCTCCTGCATGAATTCCATGGCCGCGCTCGCCAGCACGTCCGCCTGCACCACCTTCGGATGATGTGACATGACCTCCTCGACCGGCTGGCCGAGCAGGTCGCCGGTCATGTGCCGGCGCAGGTCGCCATCGGTGATCACGCCGACAAGCACGCCGCCCTCGTCGACAATGCCGACAACGCCGAAGCCTTTTGCCGACATCTCAATGACGGCTTCGCTCATCGGCCGGCCGACCGCGAGCAACGGCATCTGGTCCGCCACATGCGCCAGCTCGTGGACCAGCCGTAGCTGCGCACCCAGCTTGCCGCCGGGGTGGAAGGTCTTGAAGTCCTCGGCCGAAAAGCCGCGCCGTTCCAGGAGTGCGATCGCCAGCGCGTCGCCGACGGCGAGCTGCAGCATGGCCGAGGTCGTCGGCGCCAAGCCGTGCGGACAGGCCTCCGGGACCTTTGGAAGCACCAGGGCGATCTCGGAATTGCGCGCCAGGATGCTGTCGCGGTTCGACGAGATCGACACGATCGGCACCTTGAAGCGCTTGGCATAGGTGAGCATGTTGGCGAGTTCGGCCGTCTCGCCCGACCAGGACAACAGGATGAGCACGTCATCGGAGGTGACCATGCCAAGATCGCCGTGGCTCGCCTCGGTCGGGTGGACGAAATAGGCCGAGGTGCCGGTGGAGGCGAGCGTCGCGGCGATCTTGCGACCGATATGCCCGCTCTTGCCGACGCCGGAGACGACGACGCGGCCATGCCCGTCACCGACCAGTTCGACCGCTTCGACGAGGCTGCGCGCAAAGCTTTCGTCCGTCGCCAGGTGGTCCGCGAGAGCCTTGATGCCGTCCTCCGCCGTCGTCAGCGTCCGGCCGATCGAATCCAGAATGGCGCTCGGAGAATGTCCATCCGCCTTCACATGCCGCAAGCCCATCATCAAATCCCAGCTTCAGATACGATATAAGCGCAAACCGCCGTCTCAGCTGCCCGCGCGTAGAACATAGAAGCCAGATAGGCGCTTTTTTTCCGCAAACCAAGCCTTTCGCGGCCACGTTTCGGTCAAACGAGCCGATTTTCGCAGCATTCGCGTCAGCGTATTTGATTTTCCACAGTGGTGGCGGCCGGGAGCACGCGCCGACAATGCCGGAGCGCGAACGACTATCAAGAACGGGCGTGACATCCGGCGATCTTGGCCGGCGGCGGGGGCGCAGGAAATCACGCCGCCGCGCCGATGTCGTGTTGGGGCGCGCCCCTGCCGGCCAGCAGGTGGCGTATGGCCGCACGCGCCTCGTCGGCGGAACCGAAACGCTGCGCGTCGAGATCCCAGACATGATACTTGACGGCCAGAAACTTCAACCGGTCCCGGTCCGGGACGACGACGCCGACGGCTTCTCCGCCATATTCGATAACTTGCTTGCTCATGCGAATAACGCTCCTCCACGCCTGAGGCGCGGATCCTTCAATTCTCGGCAAAAGGTAAATTCGGTAAGTTCAGACGGTCACATTCGGCAAAGTTTGCGAATGCGACCTTTCACCGTTGCACGACAAAGGGAACGAGAGCCGCAGAAGGCGGCGGTCGAGACGATTCTGGACATGTCACTCTCCTTCGGCTGAGCGCGGCACGATGCGCCGCGGCGGTTCATGAACAATGTGAAGCGGATTCGGTCCGCGTCACGGTTTGCAAACTAGAATAATCTACCAATTTGGTCAATAACAAAAACGAGAAAGAGAAAAATGATTCCTCGCGCCTCGTTCCTGCCTGCCTCGCAGACAATTCCGTTACCCGTCCCTGCAGGGGCATTCCCTATCTAGGTAGCGCCGAATCGACCTGCAAGCGACGATTCGCATAAAGGCAGGACTTTCGGACGAAAAAGGGGCAGCCCGTTGAGGCTGCCCCTGACTTGGTCGGCACATTAGCTTGGAGGTCGTCAGGCCGCCGGCGTGCCTGTCTGCTGCGCACCCGAGCGGCCGGCTTCGCGATCCTTCCACCAGCGGCTGAGAAACAGCAGGATCGGTCCACCGATATAGATCGACGAGGTCGTCGCGACGATGACGCCGAAGATCATCGGCCAGGCGAAGCTTCGCACCGCCTCGCCGCCCCAGATCGCCATCGGCACCAGCGAAAGCGCGGTCGCCATCGAGGTAAAGATGCATCGCGCGATCACCTGGTTGATGCTCATGTCGATGAGATCGGAAAACGGCATCGACTTGTACTTGCGCAGGTTCTCGCGCATGCGGTCGTAGACGACGACCTTGTCGTTCACCGAGTAGCCGATCATCGTCAGCAAGGCGGCGATCGCCGTCAGGTTGAAGTCGATCCCCATCAGCGCGAAGAAGCCGACCGTCTTGGTGATATCGAGCAGCAACACCGCGATCGCGCCGACGGCGAAGTGCCATTCGAAGCGGAACCAGATGTAGAGCAGGATCGCCACCATGGCGAGGCCAACCGCGAGGAAGCCCGAACGCGCGAGCTCGCCGCTGACAGTCGGACCGACGACCTCGGTCCGCTCCATCGTCGAATCCGGAATCGCTTTGGTTACCGCATCCTTTATCTTGTTCAGCGCAATGGTCTGCTCCTGTTCACCACCCGGCTGACGCTGGACGCGGATCAGCACCGATTGGCCGCCGCCGAAGTCCTGCAGCGCCACCTCGCCGAGATTGAGTTCTTCGAGGCTGTGGCGCAGCGTCGGCAGGTCGATCTTGTCCTTGGACACCGCCTCGACCTGGATGCCGCCGATGAAGTCGATGCCGTAGTTGAGGCCCGGCGTGAAGAACAGGATGACCGAACTGATCGACAGGAAGGCCGAGAAGCCGATCGCCTGGTAGCGGCGCTTCATGAAGGAGAAGGTCGGCAGGTGCGGAACGCGTCCGAAGAGCGACGGGATTTCCAGCTTCTTCATCTTGCGGCGGACGACCACCTCGCGCATCAGCAGGCGCACGACGGTGACCGAGGTGAACATCGAGATGATGATGCCGAGCATCATGGTGACCGCGAAGCCGCGGACCGGGCCGCTGCCGAGCCAGAACAGGAGCACCGTACCGGCAAGCGTCGTGACGTTGGAATCGAGGATCGTCGCATAGGCCTTGTTGAAGCCGACATCGAGCGCCTTCATCGCACCGGCGCCCGCTTCCGTCTCTTCACGGATACGCGCGTTGATGAGGATGTTGGCGTCGACCGCCATGCCGATGCCGAGAATGATACCGGCAATGCCCGGCAGGGTCAGCGTCGATCCGATCAGGCCGAGAACGCCAATCGTCAGAATGGTGTGGAGCACCAGGCCGACATTGGCGATCATGCCCCAGGCGCCATAGAGGACGATCATCAGCGTGACGACAAGGCCGAAACCGGCAAGACCGGTATAGAGGCCCATGCGGATTGAATCGCTGCCGAGGTTCGGCCCAACCGAGCGCTCCTCGATGATGGTGAGCGGCGCCGGCAGCGCACCGGAGCGCAGTAGGGCAGAGAGGACCGTTGCTTCCTCGACGGTGAAGTTGCCGCTGATCTGGCCGCGGCCGCCGAGAATCGGCTCGTTGATGACGGGGGCGGTCAAGACCTTGCCGTCGAGGACGATGGCAAAGGGACGGCCGACATTTTCGCGGGTGATGTCGGCGAACTGGCGGGCGCCGAGCGAGTCGAAAGCGAAATCCACCACCGGCTGGTTGGTGCGCTGGTCGAAGCCGACCTTGGCATCCTCGAGCCGTTCGCCGGAAATGGCGACGCGGCTTTCGACCGGATATTTGTTGCCGTCATCGGCACCCGGCAGGATATCGACGCCGCGCGGGGCCGGCTGCGTGATGTCCACCGTCTGGTCGAGCATGTGGAAGCTCATTTGCGCCGTCGAGCCGAGGAGTTCGCGGAGCCGCGTCGGATCCTGGAGGCCCGGCAGCTGGACAAGAATGCGGTTCGAACCGATGCGCTGGATCAGCGGCTCGGCAACGCCGACCTGGTCGACGCGGTTGCGGATGATTTCAAGGCTCTGCTCGACCGCCTTGGTCATACGGTCGGCAAGGCCCGCCTCTGTCATGGCGAGCGTGATCACGTCGCCGTTCGTCGTCACGTCGAGCTCGGGCGCGGAGGCGCCGAATCCGACCGTGCTGACGGGCGTTGCCAATTCCTGCAGTTTCGGCTGGACCTTCTCGCGATCGGCAGCGTCGGGGACGTTGACCGTGACGCTGTTGCCGCTGATGCGTGCGGAGGAGGCGGAGACGCGCTCGCCGCGCAGCACACGACGGGTGTCGTCGAGAAGCGAGTTGAGGCGGGCCTTCTGCAGCCCTGCCCCGTCAACTTCGAGCACGAGGTGCGAACCGCCCCGGAGGTCGAGGCCGAGGGTGACCGGCTTGAAGGGAAGTATCGAAGCGAATTGCTCCCGCAGGGCCGGGGTCAGAATGCTCGGCATCGCCGCGAGGCATCCGAAGATAATGATCGCGACATAGGCGAGTATCGCCCATCTGGATGTACGCATGTGGAAATTCCAAAAACGCCTGAACGTGCTGTTCTTGCACCGCTCGGGCCAGGTTTCATCGAGGCAGAAGCGAAGGCTCCGCCGAATTCTCAGCCGCTACGTTACGCCAGGGGCGGTCCGCGGATGCGCCTACTCTCGTGACGAGAGTCGACTGCGACGTCGGCGCGTGGGAAAGACAGGGACCGGACGTCTTCATAGATCGGCAAGGTCGCCACTTCGGCCGCAACGATCGCAGATGGATCGCTGCCGAGCATTGGCTTTCCGTCGGCCCGTTCGCCGATGATGCGCAATTCAGGCAAGGCGACGGCGCGGGAAACCTGGCGGGCGGCGGGGCGGTCGGGCGACCCGCTATCGGGCGCGGAGACATTGCCGGTCTGCGCTCCCGCGGCGACACGGCTGGAAACGCTTTGGCCGACGGCGATGACCTGCATGGCAAAGGAAGCGCAGAACAGCCACAGCACGGCAAGGAGCCGGCCGGCCTGCATGTTTCTGCTGCCACCACTCAGAAGGTCCATCGAGGACGCGGTCCCTTTCTCTCGGCGCCTTCGCGCTTGCGAGACATGAAATTTCAACCCCGAACCGCAGCCTAATAGAAGAACATGGCCGGATTCGAGCAGGCGCCCTTAACACCATCCCGGGCCGGAAAAGTCAAATGCGCGCTGGCCCGACGGTCATCAGCCGCGGACACCGGCGGTCTTCTCCTGGTGGATCTCGATCAGAGACGGGCCTGGCCGCGAAGCCGCATCCGCCAACGCGCGCGGCAGATTTTCGATCGTCGCCAAACGTTCGGCGGGCACCCCATAGGCACCCGCAGTCATCAGGAAATCCGGCGCCGAAGGCCTTACGCCTTCCGGGGTGACTCCGGCCTCGACCATATAGGACTCGATCTCCCGATAGCCGTCATTGTTCCAGACGAGGAAGATGACCCTGGCCGCGGCGTCGACCGCCGAGCCGATCTCGGCCAGCGAAAACTGGAAGCCGCCGTCGCCGACAAGGCAGACGACCGGCCTCGTCCTGTCGGCTACCGCCGCGCCGACCGCCGCCGGAGGCGCGTAGCCAAGCGAACCGTAGCCGGTGGCGGAATTGAACCAGGCCCGCTGCCGCGGCGCATCGCAATAGAGGTTGCCGGCATAGATTGCCTGGGTCGAGTCGCCGACGATCGTACAGTCCGGGAGCACCTTGTAGATCAGGTCGATGACCCCGATTTCAGCACGCATCTTCGGCGTCAGCTCCTTCAAGGCCGCCTTGCGCGCCGCTTCGGCCCGCGCGGCGCCGTCCTTCGCGGCCGTGTGTCCGGGCAGGAGGCCCAGTATGCCCGCCGTTGCCGCCCTTGCCCCGGAGAGGATCGACAGCGCCGCCTGCGGCCCCCGCGCCAGCTGCGCGGCGTCGATATCGGTGCGGATCAGGTTCTGAAGCGCGGGAAAGCCGCCATCGGCATAGAGGTCGTAATCGGTCTGGCCCATTTCGGTGCCGAGCGCCAGCACGAGATCGGCATCGCGCAACAGAGCACGAACGGCCTTGAGGCTGGGGCTTGCCGGCACGCGCAGCGGTTGATCGGCGAGCATCCCACGGGCATTCACCGTCGTGACCACCGGCGCGCCGATCTGCTCGGCGAGCGCACGGACTTCGGCCTCGGCCGTCAGCGCGCCGCCGCCGCAGAGGATGACGGGGCGCGCGGCTTCGGCACAGAGGATCGCTGCCCTCTGCAGCGTTTCGCTGTCGGAGCGCGGGCGGGTAGCCGCCGCCGGTTTCATCCCCCTCGCCTCTATACGCTCGGCCATCACATCGGTCGGAATCTCGATATGCACGGGCCCGGGCCGGCCGGAAAGCAGCACCGCAAAGGCGCGGTCAACGACCAGCGGCAGGTCGGCCGGATTGATGAGCGTGTGCGAATAGAGCGCCAGGGTCTTCATCATGCCCTGCTGATCCGGCAATTCGTGCAGCAGGCCGCGGCCATGCCCCAGCGAGTCGCGCCGGTTGACGCCGGAAATCACCAGCATCGGGATCGAATCCTGCCGCGCCTGCGCCATCGCCGTAATCGTATTGGTGAGGCCTGGCCCGGTGATGACCAGCGCCACGCCCGGCTTGCCGCTGACGCGCGCATAGCCGTCGGCCATGAAGCCGGCACCTTGCTCATGACGGGGCGTCACATGACGGATCTTCGACGCGGAAAGCCCGCGATAGAGTTCGACCGTGTGAACGCCTGGAATGCCGAACACGACCTCGACCCCGTTCGCTTCGAGCAGATCGACGAGCACCTCGCCGACGGTTTTCATTCCGGCGCTCATGCGCGGCGTTCCCTTCGATCCGTGCAGCGTTCGGCGAGAGCGACAATGCGCCGGCACGCCTCGTCGAGCGCCGAATCCGGTACGGTCAGGCTCGCCCGGACGAAATCCCGCGCTTGCTCACCGAAGGAGGAGCCCGGCATCACTGCCACGCTTTCCTCCTCAAGCAGCGCCCAGGCAAAAGCCTCGCCCGAGAGACCCGTTCCGGCGACATCGATCAAGGCGAACATGCCGGCCTCCGGCGGCAGAACGGAGACGCCGGGCGTCCGTGCCAGAGCGGCCGATATCCGGCCGGCGCGGCGCCTGTAAGTCTCGCGCATCTGTCGCGCCGTGTCGATCTCATGCGTCAACGCATAGGCGGTCATGTCGGCAATGAACGGCTGCTGGCCGAACAGCATCGTTTCCGAAACCGGCAGGAGGCGATGGGTAAACTCTGCCGGACCGACCGCCCAGCCGCTGCGGAAACCGGGAGCGGCATGCGACTTCGAAATGGACGAGACGACCACGGTGCGCTCGGCCAGTTCCGGATTGTCGAAGGGCGATGCGAAGACGGGATCGAAGACCAGCTCCTCATAGACTTCGTCGCAGACGATCCAGAGATCGTGGCGGCGCGCGACTTCGCCGATCGCCGCGATCTCGGCTTCCGTCAGTACCGCACCGGTCGGGTTGTGCGGCGTGTTCAAGAGAAGGACGTGGCAGTCGGGCGTGACCGCCCGTTCCAGGTCTTCCGCCCGCATGTGAAAGCCGTTTTCCGGTTTCAGCGGCACGAGGACGGGATGGGCGCCGGTTGCGCGGATGACGCCTTCGTAGGTGGCGTAAAGCGGATCGCCGACGAGCACGCCGTCACCCGCTTCGGCAAGACCCAGCATGACGGCGAAGAGCGCCGTCTGGGTGCCGGGAAAACACAAGACGTTTTCCTCAGTCACATCGGCGCGGCGTCGGCGGTATTTTTCCGAAAGCGCGGCAACGATGGCGGGCTCGCCGCGGCCGTTCGAATAGCGGTAGCGCCCGGCATCCATGGCGCGCTGGCACTCGTCGAGAAGGGCGCGGTCCGGCGGCAAATCCGGCTCGCCGATGGTGAGCTCGATCACATCCGCGCCGCTCGCCTTCAACTGCCGCGCCCGGATGTGCAGCGACCATTTGCCGGAACCGAGATCCGCCAGGCGCGAGGTGATCGACGCATAACGCATGGACATTTCTCCCTTTTCTTATTCTTCTATCGGCAGGCCGAGCAGTGCCTCGACGGAAGCCATGGCAATGCTGACCAACTCGCCTTCCCGGAAAAGGTCGCCGGCAAGGCAGCCTTCCACCCACAGCCCGTCGACGAGACCGTTGATCGCGATTGCGTAGCGGCGGCATTCCTCCGGACTGGCGGGCTTGCCCTTCGCCGCGAGGAAATCGCTCAACAGATCCTGGAGCGCGTTGCGAAAGGCGAGATAGCCTTCGCGGTGAATCTCGGCGAGCACCGGATCGACCCGCACCTGGCTGATGAAGGCGGCCCAGAGCGAGACGCTGCGGCTGTCGGCGACCGGTTCGGTCAGGTTGATGGCGATGAAGTCCTTGAGCCGCGTCGTCGGCTCGCCTTCGACATTTTTCGCCTTCTCCGTGAGCGAAGCGATCACGGCGCGATAGGCCTCCGCGACCATCTGATCCTTCGAATCGAAATAGTGGCGGACGAGCCCGGCGGTGACCCCGGCGCGAACGGCGATCTGCCGGACCGTCGCGCCCTTCAGGCCGAATTCCGATATGCAGTCGAGCGTCGCCTCGATCAATTCCTGGCGACGTTCGCCTTCCGGAGCGCGATGAAAGCTGCGGCGATTCATGGCCGCCACCCGGCCGCAGGGCCATTCCTAGAGATCGTGCGTGTCTGTGAACCGGGCAGGTTCATGTGGTGCTCCACTGGTGGGGCGGCGATTGGGCGAGGTCCGCGAAAAATCAGCGGCGCAGTTATTATACACTTGAATAATAGTGGCACAAGTGCAACCATGCCCCCGTGAAACAGCGTGACAAGCCGAAGATGCTGCACGAAAGAGCGACCAGGGGAACTGTTTTCATGCCTTCAAAAGAAGCTCTGCGAGCCAGGGGAGCCGCGTGTCGATGACGGACGCGGCCCAGGCAATTGCGGTCACTGACCTCCACAAGCGTTTCGGGCCATTGGAAGTTCTGAAGGGCGTATCGCTGACCGCCCGGCAAGGCGACGTCATCGCCATCATCGGCGGCAGCGGCTCCGGCAAGTCCACCTTTCTGCGCTGCATCAACATGCTGGAACTGCCGTCGGCTGGCCGCATCAGCGTGCATGGCGAAGAGATCCGGATGAAGTCCGACGGCCGCGGTGGGCTGATGCCCGCCGACCGCAAACAGGTCCAGCGCATCCGCACCCAGCTCGGCATGGTCTTCCAGAGCTTCAATCTCTGGCAGCACATGACGATCCTCGAAAACGTCATCGAGGCTCCCGTCCACGTGCTTGGCAAATCCAGGGCCGAAGCGGTCGAAATGGCGGAGAAGCTCTTGCGCCGCGTCGGGCTCCACGAGAAGCGCGACGCCTATCCAGCCTTTCTTTCGGGCGGCCAACAGCAGCGCGCCGCGATCGCCAGGGCGCTCGCCATTCAACCGCTCGTCATGCTCTTCGACGAGCCGACCTCGGCGCTCGATCCCGAACTCGTCGGCGAAGTGCTGTCCGTGATCGGCGACCTTGCGCGCGAGAAACGGACGATGCTGCTCGTCACCCACGAGATGAAATTCGCCCGCAACGTCGCCAACCATATCGTCTTCCTGCACAACGGCCTCATCGAGGAACAGGGACCACCCGAGGCAATCTTCGGCGCGCCGAAATCCGAAAGGCTGAAGAAATTCATCAGTTCAATTCATTGAATTCCGCAATGCTCAACAACCAAAAAAGGGAACAGCATGACGAAGACATTGAAGCTCCTGGCGCTCGCCGCCGCCCTGTCGATCACCGCTGCCGCCGCTGCCTCGGCCGAACAGGTCAAGGTCGGCTTTGCTGCCGAACCCTACCCGCCCTTCACCTCGCCTGACGCGAACGGCAACTGGGAAGGCTGGGAGGTCGAGTTCATGAAGGCGATGTGCGCCGAGGCTAAGCTCGATTGCGTGATCACCCCCGTCGCCTGGGACGGCATCATCCCGGCGCTGACCTCCAAAAAGATCGACATGATCGTCGGCTCGATGTCGATCACCGCGGAGCGCCTGAAGACCATCGACTTCTCCGACAAGTACTACAACACCCCGACCGGCATCATCGGCGCCAAGGGCGAGGACATCAAGCCGACGCCGGAAGGGCTCGCGGGCAAGACGCTCGGCGTGCAGGTCTCGACCGTGCATCAAGCCTATGCGGCCAAGCACTTCGCCCCGGCCGGCGTGGAGGTCAAGGAATACCAGACCCAGGACGAAGCCAACCAAGACCTCGCCGCCGGCCGTCTCGACGCCGTGCAGGCCGATGCGATCGCCCTCGAGGCCTTCCTGAAGAGCGACCAGGGCAAGGATTGCTGCGACTACAAGGGCGAAGTCGCCGAGGACGTCGACGTTATCGGACCGGGCGTTGGCGTCGGGCTGCGCAAGGACGAGACCGAACTCAAGGACAAGATCAACGCGGCGATCAATGCGATCCGGAAGAACGGCACCTACGACGCCTTCTCGAAGAAGTATTTCGACTTCGACATTTACGGCGGCTAAGCCGCAGCCGCCCGGCGGTCCACGGCCGCCGGGTCTTGACCTCGACGAGAGTATCAAATGGCCGCCGATTCCATCATCAACTGGAGCCTGCTCGCGCTCGGGGCGCCCGGCTGGGGCGGCGTTCTGCTGCAGGGCTTCCTGCATTCGATCGAGATCGCCGTCGGCGGCTATGCGCTCGGACTGCTGCTCGGCGTCGGCGGCGCCTTCGGCAAGCTCTATGGCGGGCCGGTGGTGCGCGACCTGCTCGAGTGCTATACGACGATTGTCCGGGCGGTGCCCGAACTCGTTCTCATCCTACTTCTCTACTATGCCGGCACCGACCTTCTGAACCAGTTCCTCGGCGCCATGGGGATCGGCACCGTCGATATCAGCGGCTTGGCAGCCGGCATCTTCGTCATCGGCGTCGTCCAGGGCGCCTATTCGACCGAGGTGCTGCGCGGCGCCATCAAGGCGGTGCCTGGCGGGCAAATCGAGGCGGCGCGTGCCTACGGCATGTCGCCGATGAAGGTTCTCAGGCGCATCACGCTCCCCGCGATGCTCCCCTATGCCATACCCGGCCTTGCCAATCTCTGGCTGATCGCCACCAGGGACACGGCGCTGCTGGCCGTCGTCGGCTTCAGCGAACTGACGCTCGTCACCCGCCAGGCCGCCGGCACCACCAAGGCCTATTTGCTGTTCTTCTGCGCCGCCGGGGCGCTCTATCTCGCCCTGACGCTCGTCTCGAACCTTTTCATCGGCGTCATCGAGCGGCATGCCCGGCGCGGCTTCGCGGAGCAGCGATGACCGACGAAACGACCCGCGCGCCCGGTCAGAATGATCTTGGGTTGAAACAACCCAAGATCATTCTGACCGATTCCAGCAGGTTGGAGCGGGATGCGGGCGGAAAACCGCTTCACACTTTTCCTCATTCCGCTCTTGCGCTCGTCCCCGGGGATCTTCCCAAGCCGGAGAACCTCCTCAAGCCGCATCGCATCGTCCTGATGCTCGTCTTCGCCGGCGTCGTCGTCGCAGTCGCCGTCTTCATGCGTTGGGATTGGCTGCCGCGCTACCTGCCGAGGCTCGGCTCCGGCATCCTTGTCAGCCTGGCGATGCTGTTCAGCACCGCGATCCTGGGCTTTCTGCTCGCCGTTCCGCTCGGGCTCGTCCAGGTGACCGGCCCGTGGTTCCTAAAGCTCCCGGCCCGTCTCTTCTGCACCGTCATCCGGGGAACGCCGCTGCTCTTGCAGCTCTGGCTGCTCTATTACGGCCTCGGCTCGCTCTTTCCCCAGTTCCCCTGGATCCGCCATTCCTTCCTCTGGCCCTATCTGCGCGAGGCGTGGCCCTATGGGGTGGCGGCGCTGACGATTTCCTTCGCGGCCTATGAGGGGGAAGTGATGCGCGGCGCCTTTGCCGGAGTGCCGCGGGGAGAATTGGAAGCTGCTCGTGCCTACGGCATGGGACGCTGGACGATGTTCCGGCGCATCTGGCTGCCGCGCGCCGTCCATCGGGCGCTGCCGACGCTCAACGGCGAAACCGTGCTGCAGCTCAAATCGACGCCGCTCGTTGCCACCATTACCGTGGTCGACGTCTATGCAGTGATCTCGAAGGTGCGGCAGGAAACCTTCCTCACCTACGAGCCGTTGCTGCTACTCGCCCTCATCTACATGTGCCTGACCGGAATCCTGGTCGTCACTTTCCGCTATTTCGAAAACCGCATCCCAACCCGTGGTGCCTGACATGAAAATTTCCGCTGCGATCGGCAATGCCCTGCCGGAACTCGTCGCCATTCGCCGCGACCTGCACGCCCATCCGGAACTCGGACTGGAGGAGACGCGCACATCGGCCTTCATCGCCGGCCACCTCGAAGCACTCGGCTACGAGGTGACGACGGGACTGGCGAAAACCGGCGTCGTTGGCACACTCAGGAATGGCAGCAGCCCCCGTTCGATCGGCATCCGCGCCGATATCGACGCCTTGCCGATCCATGAGGAGACCGGCCTCGACTATGCCAGCACGACGGTGGGGCTGATGCATGCCTGCGGCCACGACGGCCACACGGCAATGCTGCTCGGCGCCGCCCGGGCGCTTGCCGAGCGGAAGAATTTCGACGGCACCGTCCACCTCATCTTCCAGCCGGCCGAGGAGAATTTCGGCGGTGCGAAGATCATGATCGACGAGGGCCTGTTCGAAAGATTTCCCTGCGACGCTGTCTTCGCGCTCCACAACGAGCCGAATCTCCCCTTCGGGCAGTTTGCATTGCGTGAGGGCCCGATCGGGGCGGCCGTCGACGAGGCGCGGATCACCGTGCACGGCCGCGGCGGCCACGGCGCCGAACCGCAGGAGACGGCCGACCCGATCGTCTGCGGCGCCAGCATCGTCATGGCGCTGCAGACGATCGTGTCGCGCAACATCCATCCGATGGACCCGACCGTCGTCACGGTCGGCGCCTTCCACGCGGGTTCGGCGAGCAACATCATTCCGGAACGGGCGGAGATCGTCGTCGGCATCCGGTCCTTCGATCCGGTGGTTCGCGACGAACTGGAACGCCGAATCCGGATGATCGCCGAGGTGCAGGCGGCGAGCTTCGGCATGCGCGCCACCGTCGACTACCAGCGCAGCTATGACGCGACGATCAATCACAAGGCGGAGACGGATTTCGTCCGCGACCTGGCGATCCGCTTCGCCGGGGCGGACAAGGTCGTCGATCTGGCCCGGCCCTATATGGGCAGCGAGGACTTCGCCTATATGCTTAAAGAGAGGCCCGGGACCTATTTCTTCCTGGGGTCGCGGGCGACCGGCGAGGAGAAGCCGCTCCATCACCCCGGCTACAACTTCAACGACGACCTGCTGCCGATCGGCGCCGCCTTCTGGACGGAACTCGCCGAGGCCTATCTCGCGCGTCCCTGAAGTTCCAACGCCGCGCGTCCCATCGGTAGCTGCGGTCGCAAATGCCGCAGGCGAAACATTGCCGCAGTGTGACAACGTGGCGGTTCGCCCTTCATTGACGTTTGGCAATATTGCGTCAGATTCAATCGCACGATGCAGATCGCTGATACGAGATGCATTCGCGTCTGATCTGCCGGCTTCCGTCTGAAAGGATTGCGCCGTGTTTGAAGCCTTCGATGCGACACTGCTTGCGCGCATTCAGTTCGCCTTCACGGTCTCGTTTCATATCATCTTTCCCGCTTTCTCCATCGGGCTCGCCAGCTATTTGACGGTTCTGGAGGCGCTTTGGCTCTGGAAGAAGGACGCGGTCTATCTGGAGCTCTTCAACTTCTGGAAGACGATCTTCGCCGTCGCCTTCGGCATGGGCGTCGTCTCCGGAATCGTCATGTCCTACCAGTTCGGCACCAACTGGAGCGTGTTCTCCGACAAGGCCGGCCCGATCATCGGGCCGCTGATGGGCTACGAAGTGCTGACCGCTTTCTTTCTCGAGGCCGGCTTTCTCGGCGTCATGCTCTTCGGCTTGAACCGGGTGGGGCCAGGCCTGCATTTTCTCGCGACAGCCATGGTCGCCACCGGCACGCTGATCTCGGCCACCTGGATCTTGTCCGCGAACTCCTGGATGCAGACCCCGGCGGGCTTTGCCATGAACGAGGCCGGGCAATTCATGCCGGTCGACTGGTGGGCGATCGTCTTCAATCCGTCCTTCCCCTACCGCCTCGTCCATATGGTGCTTGCCGCCTATTTGACGACGGCCTTCGTCGTCGGCGCCTGCGGCGCCTGGCATCTCTTGCGCAAGACCGCACCACGCCGCGCCCGAAAAATGTTCTCGATGGCGATGTGGATGGCGGCCATCGTCGCGCCGATCCAGATTTTCGCCGGCGACCAGCACGGGCTCAACACGCTCGAGCACCAGCCGGCCAAAGTGATGGCGATGGAAGGCCACTTTCACAGCCATCCCGACGGTGCTCCGCTGGTTCTCTTCGGCATTCCGAATTCGGCGGAGAAGCGCATCGACTACGCGATCGAAGTGCCAAAACTGGGGAGCCTCATCCTGAAACACGATCTCGATGCGCCGCTTGCCGGATTGGACACGATTCCCGAGGAACTGCATCCGCCGGTCCCTGTCGTTTTCTGGTCGTTCCGCATCATGGTCGGCATGGGCTTGGCCATGCTCGGCATCGGGCTATGGTCTCTCTGGTGTCGGTATCGCGGGACACTTGCTACCAGTGCCTGGCTGCATCGCATGGCAGTGGCAATGGGTCCGGCGGGGTTTGTCGCAGTGCTTGCCGGCTGGATCACGACCGAGGTCGGGCGACAGCCCTATACGGTCTATGGCCATTTGCTGACGGCCGATTCGGTATCACCGATCGAGGCTCCGGCCGTCGGCGCGTCGCTCCTCGCCTTCATCATCGTCTACTTCCTCGTCTTCGGCGCCGGCACCTTCTACATCCTGCGGCTGATGGCGCGCCTGCCGCGCGATACCATGCCGGAGCTCGACGAGGGGCCGCTGCGCACAGCCGGCGTCACCCCTGGCCCGGCAGCGGTGAAACCCCATGGAGGCCCGCATGGCCATTGACCTGCCGTTCATCTGGGCCGCGCTTATCGCCTTCGCGGTGCTCGCCTATGTGGTGCTCGACGGCTTCGACCTCGGCGTCGGCATTCTCTTTCCGTTTTTCCCGGAGAAACACGATCGCGATGTGATGATGAATTCCGTGGCACCGGTGTGGGACGGCAACGAGACCTGGCTGGTGCTCGGCGGCGGCGGCCTGATGGCCGTCTTCCCGCTCGCCTATGCGACGGTGCTGCCGGCGCTCTATGCACCGATCATCGCCATGCTTCTCGGCCTTATCTTCCGCGGCGTCGCCTTCGAATATCGCTGGCGTACGCGGCGCGGCGAGTTTTTGTGGAACTGGGCCTTTGCCGGCGGCTCGACGCTCGCAGCCTTTTCCCAGGGGCTGGCGCTCGGCGCGCTGGTCCAGGGAATTCCTGTCGAGGACCGGGCCTATGCCGGCGGCTGGTGGGACTGGCTGACGCCGTTCTCGATCGTCACCGGCTTGGCGATCGTCGTCGGCTACGCACTGCTCGGCGCGACCTGGCTGATCATGAAGACGCAGGGCGAACTTGCCGAGCAGGCCCGCGCGATCGCCCTCAAAAGTGCCTTCGCCACAGTTGCGGCGATGGGCATCGTCAGCCTGTGGACGCCATTTCTCGAGCCGGTCTATCTGCAGCGCTGGTTCGGCTGGCCGACGGCGATCTTCAGCGTCATCGTGCCGCTGCTCGTTCTCGGCTGCCTTTACCTGCTGCTCAAGGGCATCCAACAGCGCCACGACCGCCAGCCCTTCATCGCCGCCCTCGGCCTCTTCCTGCTCGGCTATATCGGCATCGGTATCAGCTTCTACCCTTATATGGTGCCGCCGTCGCTGACCATCTGGGACGCTGCGGCGCCGAACGACAGCCTCGCTTTCCTGCTCGTCGGCGCGCTCGTGCTGGTGCCGATCATCCTTGCCTATACGGCCTATGCCTACTGGGTGTTCCGCGGCAAGGTTGATCCGGAAGAGGGCTATCACTGATGAGCGCGCTCGGGCGCAGGATTCTCTGGTTCGTCGGGCTCTGGCTCGCCGGCGTCGCGGCGGTCAGCGTGGTCGGCCTCGCAATCAAGCTTGCGCTCGGCGGTTAGAAAGCCCCGCTCAAGTTTGCGCGCCTACCGTCTTCCCACACATCGGCAGGCAATCGCCGGCAGAGACAGGACCGCACCCTACTCCCCAGCGATCGCCTGCCGAGGTGACCAGTTTCGGCTGGAGCGGGACAAGCTTCTGGTCAGCTTTAGCACACGATCCATGTTCTTTCGTCATCCTCCGGTCAAGCCCGAGGATGACGAAGCATGAGGATGGCATGGCGTACCACGACGCGCTAAGCACGCTGCAAGGGCTGTCTCTCAAGCGCCGCACCGTTTTTCCCCTTCTCAGCCGGCATCCCCTTTGCTAGCAGTTCGGCGCAAGAAAACGGGGCGCGATCCGCCCCGCAGGAGCCGGATATGCAGAAGAGCCCCGCAGAATGCACGACGATGGCGGATGTGCGCGCCGAAATCGATCGGCTCGACCGCGCCCTGATGTCGCTCTTTGCCGAGCGCTGGGGCTATATCGACCGCGCTGCCGAAATCAAGCGTCCGCTGAACTTGAAGGCCGACATTCCGGCGCGCGTCGCCGAGGTCCGGGAGAATGCCCGCAGGCACGCAATCGAGTTCGGCCTGGAGCCGGGCTTCTATGAGGGCCTGTGGGCGCAACTGATCGAGCATGCGATCGCGCATGAGCGTCGCCTCCTCGGTGAAGACGAGGGATAGGACTCGAGCCGCGTCAGCCGTTGGCTACCAGCCGCCCGTCGTCGCCGCGCCCATCGTCGAAACTGTTCTTGCGGCTGAGATAGCCTTCCCAGTCGAAGGCGCTCTGGACGATATGCTCGAGGCTGGCATGGGTCGGGACCCAGTCGAGCTTCAACCGCGCCATGCTTGGATCGGCGACCACCTGGGCCGCATCGCCCGGGCGCCGCGGGGCATAGTCGACCCGGAAATTTCGGCCGGAAACCTGGCGCACCGTGTCGAGGACCTGCAGCACGGAAAAGCCGTCGCCATAACCGCAATTGGCGACGAGCGGCTCGCCGCCGCAGCTCAGATAATCAAGCGCTTTCCGATGCGCGGCAACCAGATCGCTGACATGGATATAGTCGCGAATCCCGGTGCCGTCCGCCGTCGGATAGTCGGTGCCGAAGACATCGACCTTGCGGCGCCTGCCGAGCGCAGCTTCACAGGCAACCTTGATGAGATGGGTGGCGCCGAAGGTCGACTGGCCGGCGCGACCCAGCGGATCGGCCCCAGCGACGTTGAAATAGCGCAAGGCGACATAGCTGAAATCATGCGCCGCGGCCGCGTCCTCGAGCATGATTTCCGACATCAGCTTGGAACGGCCATAGGGGCTTTCCGGGCGCAAGGCCGCCGTTTCCTTGACCGGATCCGGCGTATCCTGGGTGCCGTAGACAGCCGCCGTCGACGAGAAGACGAAGCGGCGCACGCCGGCCTCCACGGTCGCGGCAATCAGCGTGCGCGTCTTCGCCGTATTGTTCTCGTAATAGGCAAGCGGCTTGGAAACGGATTCCGGCACGACGGCCGAGCCGGCAAAATGGACGACGGCGTCGATCGTGTTTTCGGCGAAGATCCGCGCCAGCACCGCGCGATCGCCGACATCGCCGAAATAGAATCGCGCCTCCGGCGCCACCGCCCAGCGGAACCCGGTCGTCAGGCTGTCGAGCACGACGACGGCCTCGCCCGCGTCGAGCAACGACCAGATCATATGGCTGCCGATATAGCCCGCTCCGCCCGTCACCAATATGGCCATGGCTGATTTTCCACCCCGATAAATCCCGGGAACAGCAAAGACGGGCGATGCTTACGGAATTGGTAAATCGGGGCGCCGGAGCCACCATTCTCCGCCACTTCTCGTCCGCGTGGTTAAGTCCGGGCGACGACAATCATTCGGATTTTATCGATCGGCCCGGAGTGGACGAAATTCTGGCATCAGCGGTCGAGGACGTAGGCGCGCAGCCGGTCCGCGGCTTCCGCGATCTGGGCCGGATCGCGCAGGAAGCAGGCGCGCATGAAGAGCGATCCGCCTTCGCCGAAGGCCGTTCCGGGCGCGAGGCCGACGCCGGTCTTGTCGACGATGTCGAGCGCGGTACGGCGCGAGTCCGTGACGCCATCGATCTTCAGGAAGGCGTAGATCGCCCCGTCCGGCTTCAGGGTCTCAACGCGGTTGGTGGAGATCAGTGCATCGCAAAGCAGATCGCGATTGCGCCTGGCCTTGGCAACATTATCGTCGACGAAGCCGTCCCCTTCATCCAGGGCGACGACCGCGCCGCGCTGCATGAATTGCGCAACCCCGGAGGTCGAATACTGGATCAGGTTCTCGAGCACCTGGCCCATTGCCGGCGGCGCCACGATCCAGCCGACGCGCCAGCCGGTCATCGCCCAGTTCTTGGAGAAGGAATTGACGAAGAGGATGTGCTCGTCCGCCTCCATGATGTCGAGAAACGACGGCGCGCGTCCGCCGACATAGGCGTAGAGCGCATAGATCTCGTCGGCGATGATCCAGATGCTATGCTTGCGCGCCAGCGCCAGGATGGCCTTGAGATCGTCCTGCGTCGCCGTCCAGCCGGTCGGATTGGACGGGGTGTTGATGAAGAGCGCCCGTGTCTTCTCCCCGATCGCCTTCTCGAGTCGGTCGAGATCGAGCTGCCACTTGCCGTTCTCGAAGCGCAGCGGCACCGAGACCGGCCGTACGCCGGAGAGGTCCGCGGCGGCCGCGAAATTCGGCCAGGCTGGGGTCAAGAGCACTATCTCGTCGCCGGGCGAGGCGATCGCCTCGATCGCCAGCTTGATCGCCTGCATTCCCGATCCGGTGACGTAGAAATTCTCCGGCGCGAGCGTCTTCTGGAAGCGGCGCTGATAGTAGCGCACCAACGCCTCGCGCAGCGGCGGGATGCCGCGCTGCCACGTATAGAAGGTCTCGCCAGCCACCAGTGCTTCCGCCGCTGCCCGGCTGATGAATTCCGGCGTCGGAAGATCGCCCTCGCCGACCCAGAGCGGAATGAGTCCGTCGCGGCCGCGCGCATAGTTCACCACTTCGACGATGCCGCTTTCGGGCGCCGAAACTGCGCGAGGGCTGAGGTTGGTGATGTTCGTCATCGGCGGCGGGCTCCTGAATTTCCCGGCGCTTCTAGACGCTTTCGCGCCTGCGATCACGCGATTTTCTCTGACGGATTTATCGATTCCTGTGATGATTCGCTGCCGTCAGGCGCGTTGCTTCAGGATATCCCTTATTTCCGACAGGAGTCGGACATCCTCAGGCGGCGGAGCTGCCGGGGCCGGTGCCTTCTCCCGTTCCACCGAGGCGCGGATGCGGTTCACCACCTTGACCAGCAGGAAGATGATCCAGGCAAGGATCAGGAAGTTGATGAACACGGTGATGAAGCTGCCATAGGCGAAGACGGCGCCTTGCTGGCGGGCGGCGGCAAGCGTCGGCGCGGTGACGTTGGCGGAAAGCGGCAGGAAATAGTTGGAGAAATCGAAGCCGCCGCCGGTAATCGCGCCGACGACCGGCATCACGAGATCGTCGACGACCGACGTGACGATCTTGGTGAAGGCGGCGCCGATGATCACGCCGACTGCCAGGTCCATCACATTGCCGCGCGCGATAAACTCTTTGAATTCGTTCAGCATACGTCTCTCCATGATATCCCCGTCCTGGAACGGCTGGCCGCGCCTGTCCCGCGCGGCAACCGCTGGTAGGAATCTAGACGAAAGCTCGGTGCGATGGAACCGCCCTTCGAGATCAAGGTGGGCAGCGGCACGTAACACGCGACGGCCGCCCCGTCCCGTCTTGGACTTAAGACGCATAAAGCAGCCAATTCTCAATGGGATGGACTTGCCCTATGCTGCCCGTCGAGGAGTGAGGCATGCTTTCGGGTTCGGTCATTTTCGCCTCGGCCTTCGCCTATCTGCTGCTGCTCTTCGCAGTCGCAAGCTACGGCGACCGGCGGGCCAGCAGAAGCAAGATTGCCAGCAAGGGCAGGCCGCTGGTCTATGCGCTGAGCCTGGCGATCTACTGCACCTCCTGGACCTATTTCGGCGGCGTCGGGCTCGCCGCCGAGCATGGGCTCGAATTCACCGGCATCTATATCGGGCCGATCCTGATGTTCACGCTCGGCATGCCGCTGATCCGCAGGATCGTGCAGCTCGCAAAGACCGAGAAACTGACCTCGGTCGCCGACTTCGTGGCGGCGCGCTACGGCAAGAACCCGGCGGTGGCGGCGATCGTCGCGCTGATTTCGCTGGTGGGGGCCATTCCCTATATCGCCCTTCAGCTCAAGGCGGTGTCGAGCTCGGTCGCGGCGATGATCGATACCAGCGACTACGGCATCGGCGCAGGCGAGAATTTCATCGACCTGCCGCTGCTCGTCACGCTCTTCCTCGCCTGCTTCGCGATCGTCTTCGGCACGCGCCACACGGATGCGACCGAGCATCAGGACGGGCTGATCCTGGCGATCGCGATGGAATCGGTCGTCAAGCTCGTCGCCATGCTCACGGCGGGCTTCTACATCGTCTTCGTCCTGTTCGACGGGCCGGCAAGCCTGCTGGCCGCAGCCCAGCAGAGCCCCGCGGTCCTTTCCGCGCTCGAATACCAGACGCCGGTTGCGCGCTGGATCCTGCTGATCGTGCTCTCCGCCTTCGGGATCATCATGCTGCCGCGGCAGTTTCACGTCACCGTCGTCGAAAACCGCACCGACAACGAACTGCGCACCGCCGGGGTCCTGTTTCCGCTCTATCTGATCGCCATCAACCTCTTCGTTCTGCCGATCGCCATTGCCGGCATCCTGACCTTTTCAGGCTCCGGCGATGCCGATCTCTACCTCCTGGCCCTGCCGCTCGCCAGCGACGTGCCGTTGATCACGCTTCTCACCTTCATTGGCGGCTTTTCCGCCGCAACCGCGATGGTCATCGTCGCCTCGGTGGCGCTGTCGATCATGATCTCCAACGACATCGTCATGCCGGTCTTTCTGCGCCAGAGGCTCGGCACCCGCGGAACGCTGCAGGAGAGCATGGCCGGGACGCTGCTCAACATCCGCCGCACCGCGATCTTTGTCGTCCTGCTGCTCGGCTACGGCTACTATCGCTCGGCAGACATGAGCTCCGGCCTCGCCTCGCTGGGGCTGCTCTCCTTCGCCGCCATCTCGCAGATGGCGCCGGCCCTCCTCGGCGGCCTCGTCTGGCGGCAGGCAAACGCCCGCGGCGCGATTGCCGGAATGGTCAGCGGCTTCCTCGTCTGGGCCTATGTGCTGTTCCTGCCGAGCCTCGGCGGACCCGACAATTCCCACGTGGCCTCGACGATCCTGAGCTTCCTCCTGCCGTTCACGGATCTCTTCTCGGGCCCGCAATCCGACCCGCTGGTCAACGCGTCGACGCTCAGCATGCTCGTCAACGTGTCCGCCTATGTGCTCGGCTCGCTGACCCGCACGCCGAAGCCGCTCGAGCGCTTCCAGGCCGGCGTTTTCATCACCCGGCGCTCGCGCACGGAACGGGCTTTCCGCGGACGCAAGACGAAGGTGACGGTGCGCGACCTAAAGACGACGATCGCCCGCTACATGGGCGAGGAGCGCATGCAGCGATCGTTTCACACCTACGAGCAGCAATCCGGCCGCTGGCTCGACGAAAACGCCTCCGCCGACATGGCGCTCGTCCATTTTTCCGAACAATTGCTCGGCAGCGCCATTGGCTCCTCTTCGGCCCGGCTGGTGTTTTCGCTCGTGCTGCAGCGCATGGACGACACCTCATCGGACACCGCCTGGCTGCTCGACCAGGCGAGCGAGGCCCTGCAGCATAACCAGGACATGCTGCAGACGGCGCTCTCGCAGATGGACCAGGGAATCGCCGTCTTCGACAACGCCAGCAACCTGATCATCTGGAACCGCCGTTTCCGGGAACTGCTCGATCTGCCCGAGGCCGCCGGTCAGGTCGGCTTCCCGCTTGCCGACATCGTGGCGATCCTGGCGCGCCGCGGCGACATCCGCAAAGACTACGAAAAGACGCTGGTCACCAACTTCCTGACGCTCGACAAACCGTTCCTGCTGGAACTCGGCAATGGCGCCCGCATCATCGAGGTGCGGACCAACGCGATGCCCGACAAGGGAATCGTCACCACCTATACCGACATCACCCCGCGCGTGGCCGCCGACATGGCGCTGAAGCAGGCGAACGAGACGCTGGAACTGCGCGTCGCCGAACGGACGAGCGAGTTGACGCGGGTCAACAAAGAACTTGGCGAGGCGCGCGCCGCCGCAGAAGACGCCAATATTGGCAAGACCCGCTTCTTCGCAGCCGCTGGACACGACATCCTGCAGCCCCTGAACGCGGCGCGCCTCTACTCCTCATCGCTTGTCGAGCGGCTAGGTGGTTCGGACAACAGGGCGCTGGTGCAGAACATCGATTCCTCGCTCGAATCGGTGGAGGCCATTCTCGGCGCCGTGCTCGACATTTCGCGGCTCGACACAGGGGCGATGAAGCCGCGGCTGCAGGCCGTGCAGCTCGATGATCTCCTGAGGCGCATCGAGACGGACTTCGCCCCGATGGCGCGGGCGAAGGAAATCGAGTTCATCGTCATGCCGACTTCGCTCGTCGTGCGCAGCGACCCCAACCTTTTGCGGCGCGTGGTCCAGAATCTCGTCTCCAATGCGATCAAATACACGCTTGAGGGCAAGGTGCTCGTGGGGGTGCGGCGACACGGGCAGGCGGTGACGATCGAAGTGCTCGACTCCGGCATCGGCATTCCGGCGTCGAAGTTCCGCACCGTGTTCAAGGAATTCGCGCGCCTCGACGAAGGGGCGCGCACGGCCTCCGGGCTTGGCCTCGGACTCTCGATCGTCGACCGCATCTCGCGTGTCCTCAACCATCCGGTCGGCCTGCAGTCGAAGCCGGGAAAGGGGACCGGGTTCAAGGTTACCGTACCGCTCGATACAAGCACCGGCGAACCATCAAGGTCGCAGCCGGTCGTCGCGACGAAGACGAGCGACGCGCTGACCGGGCTCACCGTCGTCTGCATCGACAACGAACCGAAGATCCTCGAAGGCATGGCGCTGCTCCTCGGCGGCTGGGGCTGCACCGTCACGACGGTGGAATCGGTTGCCGCCTGCGACAAGATAGGCCCGAACGACCTGCCGGCGCGGCCCGACGCGATCGTCGCCGACTACCACCTCGACGACGGCACCGGCATCGAGGCGATCGCGTCGATCCGTGGGCTTTGGAAGGACAGTATTCCGGCGCTGATGGTGACCGCCGACCGCACGCCGGAGGTTCGCGGCGCCGCCGAGCGCGACGGCGTGTCGCTGCAGCACAAGCCGGTGCGCCCTGCCGCCTTGCGCGCCTGGCTGACGCAGCTTGCCGCAGCGGCACGGGCGGCGGCGGAGTAGCGGCGGTTTTTCTTAAATTAGCTGGTTCCTAAGCCGCCGCCACACTCCCGAGTTTTGAAAGCTGGATGACCGCCTGGGTGCGGCTGTCGACATTGAGCTTCAGCAGGATCGCCGAGACATGCGCCTTGATGGTCGCCTCGGAGACGCCGAGTTCGTAGGCGATCTGCTTGTTGAGCAGGCCCTCGGCAAGCATCGACAAGACGCGCGATTGCTGTGGCGTCAAGGTCTGCAGGCGATGCATAAGGTCGGCCACTTCCGGCTCGTATTCCTGGTTCCCGTCGTAGCCGGCCGGGACAAAGATCTCGCCGGCGATAACCTTGCCGATACCGTCGCGGATTTCCTCGATGCCGGCGGATTTTGAAAGGAAGCCGGCCGCGCCGAGATCGATGGCGCGGTGGATCGTCGCCGGATCGTCATGAGCCGAGACGATCATCACCGGCAGGCTTGGGAATTCGGCGCGCAGCGCAATCAGGCCGGAAAGGCCGCTGACGCCCGGCATGGTGAGATCCAGAAGCATCAGATCGGCATCGGGATTGTCCACCGCGGCCTTGCGAGCGGCCGCAAAATCGCCGGCCTCGACGACGGTTGGCGCGCCCGCCATGCCGCTCAGCGCCTGGCGCATCGCACCGCGGAACAGCGGATGGTCGTCAGCAATGATGATGGTCATGTCGGGCATGGTGACGCTCCCTCCCAAGAGCCTCGGATGCAGCATTGGCATGCTGCATGTTCGTTCACCGATCGGCTTCGTCCCCCACGCGCCACTCGGTGTTTGTTCAGGACACTCAGGTCTTGTCGGGCACCGGTCCACCGTCTTCGGTAGGATCGCGACCCTCAAGTTCCTTCACGATATCCATGAACTTGCGCATCATTCTTTCCATGATGCTCATGGTCCGGTCAATCTCTTCGTCGGTCGGAAGATCGGGTTTCGCGGCTGTCGCCCCGCTCTGCACGGCCTTTTCCAAGGCTTCTACCCGTTTCGTCAGAAGGTCGAGTTCCCGCTCGAAGGCGGCACGCTCGTCGGCGGCCATCCGGCAGACGAGTTCGCCGTTCTTCTCCTGGCAGAGGGTGACCTCGCCAGTCTCGGTATCGAGCCGGGCGAAGCCTGTCTCCGCCTTCTGCATGCTGAAGCGACCCGGCGCCGGTTCCTGGGCGCCAGCCATCTGGCCCCAGCCGAGAACCAAGCCGAACGCGAGCGCTGTGATTGCCTGCCTCATGACATCCTCTCCCTTGGATGCTCTGGTGATCGCTTCTTGTAGATATAGCGGCATGCGCGCGGAAAACCGCGTGCAGTTTCCTCTTCCCCGCAAATCCGCCTTCGATCTGATGCTCGGCGGTGGACATGCGGCGATATTTGCGGCAAGGCCATGGCTCGGTTTCATGACGGACGAGCGGACCAGATGAACGCTACCATATACAAGATCGTTCCGGCGCTTCTATGGCAGGAAGCGCGGCGCGCGGGGCAGTTCGCCGGCGCGCCCGTCGATCTCGCCGACGGCTTCATTCATTTCTCAACGGGCGAGCAGGTCGCGGAAACGGCGGCGCGACACTTCGAGGGACAGACGGATCTTCTCATCGTCGCCGTCAACGCAGGCGCCCTCGGCGACAAGCTCGTCTACGAGCCCTCGCGCGGCGGCGCGCTGTTTCCGCATCTCTACGGGCCACTGACGCTCGACGCGGTGTTGTGGGAAAAGCCGCTGCCGCTCGGCGCCAATGGCACGCATATTTTCCCCGAGCTCGCGCCATGACTGGACCTCTTGAACGCCTCGCCCGCCGCGGCCTGTTCCTCCTCGACCCCGAAACCGCCCATGGCGTCTCGATCAAGGCGCTGAAGAGCGGCGTCGTGCCAAGCTGTGCTGCGCCTGCCGATGCCAGGCTCAAGCAGACCATTGCTGGCCTCACTTTTCCGAATCCGCTCGGCATGGCCGCCGGCTACGACAAGAATGCCGAGGTGCCGGAGGCCCTGTTGAGACTCGGCTTCGGCTTCACCGAGATCGGCACGGTGACGCCGAAGCCGCAGCCGGGCAATGACAAGCCGCGGATTTTTAGGCTCGTCGAGGACGAGGCGGTGATCAACCGGCTCGGATTCAACAATGATGGGCACGGTGCGGCGCTGGCGCGCCTTCAGGCCTGTTCGCGCCAAGCGCTGATCGGCGTCAATATCGGCGCCAACAAGGACAGCGCCGACCGGATTGCCGACTATGTCGCCGGCATCCGCACCTTCCATGCCGTCGCCCGCTATTTCACCGCCAACATCTCCTCGCCGAACACGCCCGGCCTGCGCGACCTGCAGGCGCGCGAAAGCCTGGCGGCGCTGCTTTCGGCCGTGCTTGCCGCCCGCGACGAGGAAGCCGCGAAGGAAGGAAGACACGTTCCGGTGTTCCTGAAGATCGCCCCGGATCTCACCGAGGAAGGTATGGACGACATCGCGGCGGAGGTGCTGGCGCACGATCTCGACGGTTTGATCGTCTCCAACACGACCCTGTCGCGCGAAGGTCTCAGGGACCAGCGCCACGCCAAGGAGGCTGGCGGCCTTTCCGGCAAGCCGCTCTTCGAGAAATCGACGGCGGTGCTCGCCCGCATGCGCAAGCGCGTCGGGCCGAACCTGCCGATCATCGGGGTCGGCGGCGTCAGTTCGGCGGAGACGGCGGCGGAAAAGATCCGCGCGGGCGCCGATCTGGTACAGCTCTATTCCTGCATGGTCTATGAGGGGCCGGCGCTTCCCGGCCGAATCCTGCGCGGCCTTTCGGCGCTCTGCGATCGGGAGAAGCTTGCCTCGATCCGCGAGATCCGCGACAGCCGTCTCGACTACTGGGCCGGGCGGAAGATCTGAGCGGCCCGCCGCGGCAGCAATAGCACCAGGAACAGGCCCCGCAGCAGCAGGAACAGGTTGAGCGCCGCCCACAGGCCGTGATTGCCGAAGACCGGTACGAGAACGACGAGCGCCGCGCCATAAACGAGGAAGGCGGCGAGCATCATGTTGCGCATGTCGCGCGACCAGGTGGCGCCGATGAAGACGCCGTCCATCAGGAAGGCCATCGCGCCGGTGAGCGCCGTCAGCGCCGCCCAGGGCATATATTCATAGGCGAGCGCGCGCACATCCGGCGCCGTCGTCAAAAGATCGACGAGGATGTTGCCGAAGGCGAGGAAAAACGCCGTCGTCAATAAAGCGAGGCCGAGCGACCAAAATGCTGTCATTCTGAGCGCGCGATCGAAGGCGGGGCGATAGCCGGCGCCGATCGAGCGGCCGGTCAGCTGCTCGGCCGCATTGGCAAGGCCATCGAGATAGTAGCCGGCGACCAGAAAAATCGTCATCAACACCGCATTGGCCGCGAGCGTCACCGGGCCGAGGGACGTGCCGATCCGGGTCATCAGCGTGAAGGCGGCGAGCAGCACGAAGGAGCGGATCATGATGTCGCGGTTGAGCCCGAACAGCGCCTTTAGCCGGTCGCCGGCAAAGATCGTCGCCCAGTCCGGCGCGTCCCTCTTGTCAAACCGGCCGTAGACGATCGCGAAGCCCGCGAGCGCACCGATCAGCTCGCCCGCGACCGTGCCGATTGCAACCCCTGCCACGCCCCAGCCGAGGGCGAGTCCCAGCAAAATCGACAGCACGATGTTGGTGCCGTTGATGAGGGTCTGCAGCAGGAGGCCGATCGAGCCCTCGCCGCGACCAAGGACGAATCCGAGGATGGCGTAATTGGCGAGCGCCGCCGGACCGGAAAGAATCCGATAGAGAAAATAGGTGCTCGTGACTGCCGCCACCTCTGCGTCCGGCGCCATCAGCCACAGACCGAGTGCGAGCAGGAGCGGCGACAGCAGGACGACGGCGATGCCGCAGACGAGGGCGATCACCATCGAGCGCCAGAACACCGCCTGTTGCTCGCGCCGGTCGCCGCGGCCATAGGCCTGCGCGACGAGGCCGGTCGTCGAAGCGCGCAGAAAATTGAAGGTGGCGAAGATCAGATCGAACAGGACGGCGCCGACGGCGAGGCCGGCGAGCATCTCCGCCCGGCCGAGCCTGCCGACGACGCCGGTGTCGACGAGGCCGAGAAGCGGCGTCGTCAAAAATCCGAGCGTCATCGGCAGGGCGATCGAGAAAATCAGCCGATTGGTGACGTCGAACGGACCCGCCTCGCGGGCAAGCTTTTCACGCTCGATACTTTCCATGGCAGACATCGTCGCTACCCCGCGGCCGTCTCCGCAAGGCGATCTTGGGGAATCAACTCAGCCGGACAGCACCATGGCCCAATAGGGGCGGTTCCCGGAAGCGGTATTTTGCGCCACGGCCACGCCCAGGCCGCGATAGCCGCCGAGCATGTTTTCGAGGTGCTTTGGCGACTTGAACCAGGCTTCATAGGCCCGTTCGGGGGTGTCCTGGCCCATGGCGATGTTCTCGGCGGCGGGAAGTGTCACGCCATCGCCCTTCATCCGATCGGAAAAATCGTCGCGCCAGCCGATATTGTGCTTCATCTTGCCGGCGCGGGCCATGCGCGCGGCCTGGTGCATGGCGGCGACGGAGGCGGCCGGGTCGCGCGAAAGCGTCGAGAGCCCTCTGCCCTTGCGCAACGCGTTGACGTAGCCGAGCGTCGCCTCGGTCTGGTCGCTGCCCGTCCCGTCGTCAGCCGTGAGCAGGCCGGAGGTCGAGCAGCCGGCGACGAGCCCAAGCGAAATCACGGCACCGGCGGACAGAATGAGCCGTCTGCGGGGAAGGAAGAACTGATCCTGCATGGTTAACGCCGATAGCTCAAGAGACGGAGGATGATGAAGGCGGGAATGACCACGGCGGCGCCGAGCAAAAGGTAATCGCCGACCCGTCCCAGCGCGGCAAAGCCCGTCCGCCAGAGGTCGACGACGAAGTCGCGGATACCGTCGAGAAGGTCCATGGGGCGCCAATCGAAGACGGTCATGACGAAGCCGACGAGGATCGACACGACAACGAGCTTGACGAGCACGCGCAGCGGTGAATCGCCGAGAAATTTGTTTACGCCGTCCGACATCAGCGAAGAATTCTCCTGTTTCCCATCACATAAGCCGCTCTGCCAGCCCCCGCAAGCCGCGAGAAACGCGGTCTTTCAGATTCCGCTTGTGTTTTGTCGCGTCCGGCGCCAGAAGCGTCCGTCGCAAACCAACTGTCACCCTCATGGCCGCCCACCAGCTCTCCTCCGGCGATCTGATCGCCGATCGCCGCGCCGACTATGCAAAGATGCTCGCCGAAAGCGGCGACCACCAAGGCGCGGCTGAGCTCATGGCCCAGGCGCTGGAACTGGTGCCGAATTGGGCAGCCGGCTGGTTCCGGCTGGCGGACTATGAGGAGAAATCGGGCCGAAAAGAGGCGGCGGTCGCGGCCCTGCGCCGCACGCTTCGGCTCAACCCTCAGGACATTTACGGCGCCAGCCTGAAACTGGCCCTGCTCGGCGCCTGCGAGACGCCGGAGCAGCCGCCGAGCACCTATGTGGAGCGGCTTTTCGACGACTATGCCGAGCGGTTCGACCAGGCCCTCGTCGAGAAGCTCGCCTACAGTGTCCCGGAAAAACTCGCGGCGCTGACCGACAGGACGACCGGCGGGCAAAAATTTCGCCATGTTACCGATCTCGGCTGCGGCACCGGGCTCTTCGGCGAGCGCATCCGCGGCCGCGCCGACTTTCTCGAGGGTTTCGATCTTTCGGCCAACATGCTTGCCAAGGCAGAAGGCAAGGCACTCTATGACCGGCTGGGCCAGGCGGACCTGTCGCAGCCGCCGGAGGTTTCCGGCTTTTTCGGCGAACTCGCCGAAGCGCGCGCGGACCTCGTCAGCGCGGCGGACGTGCTGATGTATCTCGGCAATCTCGAACGCCCATTCGCCATCACGCACCGGCTGCTGGCGCCCGGCGGGCTGTTTGCCTTCTCCGTCGAGGACGCGGCGAATGGCGACGGCTTCCTGCTTCGACCATCGCTGCGCTACGCCCATTCGGAAGCCTATGTCGCCGCGCTCTGTGCAGAGTTTCAGCTCGAGATGATCGCCGTCGAACGGACGATCATTCGCATGGATGCCGGCCTGCCGATTGCCGGCATCCTGTTTGTCGCCCGCAAGTCTGCATGAATCGCAACGACGGCTTGCAAAAATAGGTCAGCGTTACTTACATATTTTTCTTGATTATCTTCATGCGCCGCAGCAAATGATGGAGCTCTTCGCGGGAGTTCGCCATGGCAGAGATGAGCAGCGTTTTCGGTCTCTGGAATACCAGCCCCACCAGGCACACGCCGCTCGAGGATGTGCAGGGCGTTTTTTCCGGCAGCCTCGTCGCCGCGCTCGGCCTCTATTTCCTCGCCAGCGCCGGACTGCTGACCGGAAGCACCGCCGGTGTCGCGTTCCTGCTGCACTACGCGACCGAGGTGAATTTCGGCCTCGCCTTCTTCCTGCTCAACCTGCCGTTCTTCTACCTGTCGCTGAAGCGCTTGGGACCAGCCTTCACCATCAAGACCTTCATTGCCATCGGACTCACCTCGTTGCTGACCGATGCGCAGTCGAGATTGTTCGAGATCGAACAGATTCATCCCGGTTGGGCAGCGCTTCTCGGCGGCCTGTTGTTGGGCTACGGCGTTCTGGCACTCTACCGCCACCGCGCCAGCCTCGGCGGCGTCGGCATCCTCGGCGTCTATCTGCAGGAGCGCTTCGGCATCCGCGCCGGTCTCGTGCAACTGGCGATCGACATGGTGGTTCTGGCCGTTGCCTTCGCGGTCACGACGCCCTGGGTCGTTCTGTGGTCGGTGCTCGGCGCGGTCGTCCTCAACCTCTTCGTGGCAATCAACCACCGCGCCGATCGATATATCGCGCTTTGAAGCTTGGTTGGCCTGCAATCTCGGGCATGACGAGGTACAGGCTTCTCTTTTGCCGCGTTTGATCTACCTTTGTTCACCGTGAACAGGATCGATTCCCCATTGCCGGAAAGCGACGTCCTGACGTTGCCGGCGCCTTTTCTGCGATGGTTCGCCGAAAAGGGCTGGAGGCCGCGCGCCCACCAGCTCGAATTGCTGTCGCGCGCCGAAGCCGGGCAAAGCACGCTGCTGATCGCGCCGACGGGCGCAGGCAAGACGCTTGCCGGATTTCTGCCGTCGCTGGTCGATCTCACGCGGCGCGGCAGGATACCGCCCGGCTCCGCCTTCGTCGGCATCCACACGCTCTATATTTCGCCGCTCAAGGCGCTCGCCGTCGATATCGAGCGCAACCTGACGAAGCCGGTCAGTGAAATGGGCCTGCCGGTCAGGATCGAGAACCGCACCGGCGACACGCCGCAGGGCAAGAGGCAGCGCCAGAAGCTCAATCCGCCCGACCTGTTGCTGACAACGCCGGAGCAGCTTGCGCTGCTCATTGCCGATGGCGAGGCTGACCGCTTCTTCAAAAACCTGCGCTATGTCGTGCTCGACGAACTGCATTCGCTCGTCACCTCGAAGCGCGGCCATCTGCTGGCCCTCGGGCTGGCGCGGCTGCGCCGCTTGGCGCCCTGCCTGCAGACGATCGGCCTTTCGGCGACGGTGGCCGAGCCGATGGAACTGCAGCGCTGGCTGGTCGGCCAGCCTCCTGGCGAGCAAAGTCATGCCGGATTGATCACCGTATCCGGCGGGGCCAAACCCGAAATCTCCATCCTTCGCGGCGAGAATCATGTGCCCTGGGCGGGGCATTCGGCCCGCTATGCGATCCCGGACGTCTATGCCGCGATCAAAGAGCACGGCACGACGCTGCTCTTCGTCAACACGCGCAGCCAGGCGGAAATGCTCTTCCAGGAGCTCTGGACGATCAACGACGACAACCTGCCGATCGCGCTCCACCACGGCTCGCTCGACGTCGCCCAGCGCCGCAAGGTGGAGGCCGCGATGGCGGAGAACCGGCTGCGCGCCGTGGTCGCCACCTCGACGCTCGATCTCGGCATCGACTGGGGCGACGTCGACCTGGTCGTCCATGTCGGCGCCCCGAAGGGGGCGAGCCGGCTGGCGCAGCGCATCGGCCGCGCCAACCACCGCATGGACGAACCGAGCCGGGCGATCCTCGTGCCGGCCAACCGCTTCGAGGTGATGGAATGCCAGGCCGCCCTCGACGCCAACTATATCGGCGCCCAGGATACGCCGCCGGTCGGCAGGGGCGCGCTCGACGTGCTAGCGCAGCATGTGCTCGGCATGGCCTGCGCCAGACCCCTCGACGCGGTCGAGCTTCATGACGAAATTACCACCGCGGCCCCCTATGCCGATCTTTCCTGGGAAACCTTCGAGCGGGTCGTCGACCTCGTTGCCACCGGCGGCTATGCGCTTCGAACCTATGAGCGCTACGCCCGCATCCGCAAGACGAAGGAAGGGCTGTGGCGGATCTCCAACCCTATGGTCGCGCAGCAATACCGGCTGAATGTCGGCACGATCGTCGAATCGCCGATGCTGAACGTGCGCATGGTGAAGAGGAATGCACGCGGCTCGCTCGGCCGCGGCGGCATGCCGCTCGGCAAGGTGGAGGAGTATTTCCTCGAAATGCTGTCGCCCGGCGACACGTTTCTCTTCTCCGGCAAGGTGCTGCGCTTCGAAGGTATCCGCGAGAACGAATGCCTCGTTTCGCAGGCCTTTTCCTTCGATCCCAAGGTGCCGACCTATGCCGGCGGCAAATTCCCGCTCTCCACCTATCTCGCAGCCCAGGTGAGAAAGATGCTCGCCGACCCGGCGCGGCGCGCCAGCCTGCCGGACCAGGTGCGCGACTGGCTGGCGCTGCAGGGCGACATTTCGATGCTGCCCGGCGAGAGCGAGTTGCTGATCGAGACCTTCCCGCGCGGCAGCCGCCACTACATGGTCAGCTACGCCTTCGAAGGACGGCTCGCCCACCAGACGCTCGGCATGCTGCTCACGCGCCGCCTCGATCGGGCCGGCCTGAAGCCGCTCGGCTTCGTCGCCACCGACTATTCGCTGGCCGTCTGGGCGCTCGACGATCTGGGCGCGGCGTTCCGGGAGCGGGCGCCATCGCTCGCCGAGCTCTTCGACGAGGACATGCTCGGCGACGATTTGGAGGCCTGGCTCAACGAATCCTTCCTGCTGAAGCGCACCTTCCGCACCTGTGCGGTGATCGCCGGGCTCATCGACCAGCGCCATCCGGGCAAGGAGAAGACCGGGCGGCAGGTCACCGTATCGGCCGATCTCATTTACGACGTATTGCGGATGCACGAGCCCGACCACATCCTGCTTGAAGCGACCCGCAACGACGCGGCCGCCGGACTTTTGGACATTGGCCGCCTCGGCTCTATGCTCAAGCGAATCAAGGGCCACATCACTCACCGCCAACTCGACCGCATCTCGCCGCTCGCCGTGCCGGTCATGCTGGAAATCGGCCGGGAATCGGTCCACGGGGAAGCGCAGGACTTCCTGCTCACGGAAGCGGCGGCCGATGAGTTGATCAACGAGGCGATGGGGATTGGGCACGGTGCAGGCGAATAGGAAAGCGGCATGAGAGAGACTCGCCGGCTAATTCGGAGTGGAGACCCCTCCCCAACCCCTCCCCACAAGGGGGAGGGGCTTCGCTGCGGCACCGACTTGCCGCTTCCCACGGCTCAACACGTAGGTAGAGCAAAGATAGTGTACGGAGGGCGCGGCAACCTAGTCCCTCCCCCTTGTGGGGAGGGGTTGGGGAGGGGTTTTGTTCTACATCCGAGAGCGTCGGGGTAACGATGCACCGGCTCCTTCACGCGACATCGGCTCCGGCGACGGGCGCCTTCTTCCAGGCCCGCACGACGATCAACGGCGTTAGCGGCATCTGCGATCCGCTCGGCGGCCTCTTTCTGCCCGACAGCGGGACATTGGTCGTCTCCGACCTCCACCTCGAAAAAGGCTCCGCCTTCGCCAGGCGCGGGATGATGCTGCCGCCCTATGACACGCTCGCGACGTTGCGCATCCTGGAGGCGATCATTCTTCGCCATGATCCCGCAACGGTGATCAGCCTCGGCGATAATTTCCACGACCGCGCCGGATCGGCAGCGATGCCGGAGACCTTCCGCCAGATGATCGCGGCAATGGCGCACGGGCGCGACTGGATCTGGATCAATGGCAACCACGATCCCGACGGCGCCTCGGGGCTGCCCGGCGCGTCGATGGACGAGCTTCGTCATGCCGGCCTGGTCTTCCGCCACGAGCCGTCTCTGGCAGACGGGCTCGGCGAAGTCGCCGGCCACCTGCATCCCTCGGCGACCGTCCGACGCCGGGAAAGATCGGTCCGGCGCGCCTGTTTCGCAACCGACGGCAAGCGGCTGCTGATGCCCGCCTTCGGCGTGACCACCGGCGGGCTGGATCTGCGGCACCGCGCCATGACCGGCCTTTTCGACCGGCAGCAGCTCGTCGCCCATCTGATGGGCCGCGACCGGATCTATTCGGTGCGCTTTGCCAACCTCTTGGGGTAGAGCGGGATGAAGGTTTCCGCCCCGCATCCGCTCTATCTATAGGAACCGAATCAGAAAGCGTTGAAGGTGAGCGTCGTCAGCGAACGGGAAATGCCCGGAACGGTGGCGATGTTGTCGTTGATGTACTTGCCGATGTCCTGGCCTTCCTCGACATAGATCTTCAAGAGCAGGTCATAATCACCGCTCGTCGAATACATCTCCGAGACGATCTCCTTGCGGTAGATCTCGTCGGCGACCTCGTAGGTGCGGCCGGGCGCGCATTGCAGTTGCACGAAAATCGGTTTCATCGGGGTTTTCCTCTGCTTCCGGGAAGTATGGCGGCCTCCCGATCACGCGCACCGTTCCCAGCCCGGGACCAGACGGGCGGTGCTGATTCAATCTTCTCCTTAAACCACCACGGCACAAAAGAGAACGTGCCCGCAATGCGACCGCCCGGGCTCCATTCCGCATCAATCCTTGCGGAAGAGCAGGCTCGCGCCCCATCCGGTGATCACCGCCAGAGTCACCGCAAAAAGGCCGTAGATCACCGGCTGCTCGTGCGCGGCGCGGGTAATCGCCTGTTCGAGCCCGGTTTTCACCACCCTCAGCGGCAACGCCTTGGCGGCGACGAAGAGGCCCTCGCGGAAGAGATAGGCGCGCACCACATGGACGCCGTTCGGGACATTGGCCGGCAGGCGGACGGATGCCTTGAACAGGCTCGAACTGATGAACTGCACGCCGCCGGGATCGCGCTGGTAGACGCCACTTTCTTCGCGGATGCGGCGGAAGGCGTTGCGGAACTCGCCGAGGCTGCTGCCGTCGCCGATGAAGCCGAGCGGCACCAGCCGCATGTGATCGACGCCGATGCCCATATTGGCGATGTCGCGCGGCGGTGCGATCGTCGCGATATCGCGCGTGCTCGACAGCGAATAGGCTTCGGGAACGAGCTCGAAGGTCATCGAGTGGGTGTTGACCCAGATGCCGAAGACGCGCTCCTTCTTGCGCACCGTCGCATTGTCCTTTGGCCCTTCGAGCACGACGATGATGTTGTACTTGCCCTGGGCGAGAAGGTTGGCGTCGAAGCCGTCGATAGCGCCGAAGATCGTCAGGTCGGCGCCGCGAAAGTCGGAGGTGATGGAGATTTCGTCCGTCGAGATGCCGATCTCGAGCTTCTCGGGGAAGTTGCCGACCTCACGCTCCAGAGACTGTGCCGATGCCGGCGCGGCGGCCGAAAGCGCGAGCGCAAGCAGAACGAGACGGGCGAGCGCGCGCATCAGAAGCCGAACCCCGCTGAAACGACCGAATAGATGTCCTTCGGCGGAATGATGAGCTCGATCGACAGGCGAACGCCGACGGCAAGGACGAGCAGCGCCAGCAGCGCCCGCAATTGTTCGCCACGCAGCCGCTGGCCGACGCGCACGCCGTATTGGGCGCCGATGACGCCGGCGATCATCAGCACGAAGGCCAGCACGATATCGACCGTATAGTTGGTCGAGGCCTGGACGATGACCGTATAGGCGGAGACGAAGACGATCTGGAACAGCGAGGTCCCGACGACGACGCTGGTCGGGATGCGCAGGAGATAGATCATCGCCGGCACCATGATGAAGCCGCCGCCGACGCCCATGACCGATGTCAGGATGCCGATGCAGAAGCCGAGCGTGGCAACCGGGATGACGCTCAGATAGATCTTCGACTTCTTGAAGCGCATCTTCAGCGGCAGCCCGTGGATCCAGTTGTGCTGACCGGGTCGGCGCAATTGCGTGGGCTGGTTCTTGGCGGCCTTGCGCATGGCAATGATGCTCTCCCAGAGCATCAAACCGCCGACCGAACCAAGCAAGACGACATAGAGCAGCGAAATGACGAGATCGAGCTGGCCGATGCGGCGCAGCACCGAGAAGAGCCAGACGCCGACGGTCGCTCCGACGAGACCGCCGCAGAGCAGCACCGTGCCGAGCTTGATGTCGATCGTGCCGCGGCGGAAATGGGTGATCGCACCGGAGATCGACGAGGCAACCACCTGGTTCGCGCCGGTCGCCACCGCCACCACCGGCGGAATATTGTAGAAGATCAAGAGCGGCGTGATCAGAAAGCCGCCGCCGACACCGAACATGCCCGACAGAAAACCGACGGCCGCGCCCATGCCGAGAATGATGAATATGTTCACCGACAATTCTGCAATGGGGAGATAGACCGTCACGGCCGAACCTCGATGTAACAACGGACCCGCAAGGCGGATGAAAATTGCAACCGCACAACTCCTAACCGGAAACGATTTAGGAATCGTGCAACGCTTTGAATTATTCGCACCCCCACCTTGGAGGGAGGCGCTGCGGGATGCTTCGAAGTGGCAAGAACATCACGAGCGGGATTTTTCGGCTACTGCATGATTCCTCTAATCGAGACCGATTTAAGGAAAAATCATGCAGCATTTCAAAGTGCTACAGCGACCCTTGCGCGTCCAATTGGACGCGCGCCGCTGTAGTCGCCTGCGTCTTCAAACGGACGGCACACGACGCCTTCGCTCATGCGCCCTCGGGCGGGAGCTGTCAACCTTTTCAGGGACATGGCGGGCAGTTTTCAGCGGGTGCCGCTAGCATCTTCGGTTTTGCAGAGGCCAAGATGCAGCAGGACGGTCGCCCGGTCCGCCATTACGAATTGCGCTTCAAGAGTTCCTTCACCAGCCCGTCGGTGATCTCGCCGGTCGGCTCGTGGCCGATCGACTTCTGGAACGCCTTGATCGCGGCGACCGTCTTCTTGCCCATCTGTCCGTCGGGGGCGCCCGCGTCGAAGCCATTATTGTTGAGAATGGCCTGGATGTTGCGCACGGCCTTCGTCATGTCGACCGACGCCGTCTTCGTCGAAGGGCCGACCCAGGCGTCGGGCACGTCGACCGTATTCGCGCCGGCGTCGACCGGCTGCATCTTCCAGGCTTCGACCTTCGCCTTGGCGCTCGAGAGTTCATCGGGCTTCATCGCCTTGGCGATCTCGTCGCGCTTTTCACCCGCGTCCTTGTCGCCGTCGCGCGCAGCGATCGCGAACCATTTGTAGGATTCCCCAAGGCTCTGATCGACGCCGTTGCCGCGGGCGTAGAGCACGGCCAGATTGAATTGGCTGTCGCGGACCCCGAGATTGGCGGCTTTCTCGAACCATTTCGCCGCCGCGGCAAGATCAGGCGCACCGTCGCGACCGCTGGCGAGCATGACCGCGAGATTGTGGGTCGCACTGGCGTTACCCGCCTCGGCAGCCTTCTGATAGAGGGCCTTGGCCTTGGACGCGTCGCGCGTAACCCCCGCCCCCTTCTCGTAGAGATTAGCAAGCCGGTATCCGGCCGGCACGACGCCGGCATCGGCCGCGCGCTGATACCATCTGGCAGCCTCGGCGAGATCTTCCTTCACCCCGCGTCCCTCGGTGAAGCGGGTGCCGATCTCGTAATAGGCGAGAGGATCGCCGCCCTTCGCCGCCGTCACCAGCGCCGGGGGGCCAAAGCCTTCCGGCAGGACGATTTCGCTCGCCTTGACCGGTGCAAAACTCGCGACCGTCAGCGCGCCTGTGGTCGTCGGCTGGAACGTCGAGACCGGACCGGTCGGCGCCGGCTCGGCTGCCGGCTGCAGCAGCGGCGCCGCTGCCGGAACGGCTGCGGCAGGTTCGTCGGCCCCCGCTACGGGTGCCTTTGCCGATATCGTCTCGACCGGAGCCGCAACCGACTGTGCCGCGGGTGCCGTTACCGCGACTGCGGCAGATGCCGGCTCGGCCGCTTCCTCGACGGTGGCCTTCGGCGCAATTTCCACTTCCGCCTTGCGTTCGACCGCCGAGACGGGCTTGCCGTTCTCAGCGTCCCTTCCCTTCAGCATCGTGCTGACCAGCGGATAGGACATGATCGCCAGCAATACGGCGCCGACCGCCATCAGGATCGGGCGACGATGACGGGCAAAGGCACCGCCGCCGGACGAAGGGAGCCTGTCCCTGGCGCCTTTCAGCGAATCGGCTTCCTCGACGGCCATTTGCGCCGCACGGCGAGCCGCGGCGATGAAGTCCGCCTTTTCGCCGCCGGCAGCCGGCTCGCCGCCGCGGGCCATTTGTCCGGCACGCACCCGTTCGAGGATCTTCTTGACGTCCGGCACGCCCGAGCCCGGCTCGAGCAACTGGTTGGCGTCTTCCGGCGCAAGCATTTCCGACGGGTCGATCGAAGGCGCCGGCTCGACCATCTGGCGCGCCTTAACGGTCGCCGTCTCGCCACGCTTGGCGGAGAAACGCCGAGTAAGACCGGCCAGCAGGCCGGCTTTTGCTGCGGGAGGATCTGCCCGCGGTTCATCCCGCTCGACGATCGAAACATCGACGGAGGAGGACAATTCGGCGGCAACCGGGCTTGCGACAACGACGTCGGCTTTGGACTCGGTCACCGATCCGTCCTGCTGAAGTTCTGCGTGCCGCTGATCGGCTGCGTCGAAAAACTCCGGCTGCACTGCTTTCGGCATCGCCGGTACGTCATGCGAGGCATTCCGTGCTCCGGCACTCGGCTCCCGTTCTTCGAGCCGTTCCAGTTTCTCGGCGATGTGGATGAGCGTGTCGTGCAGGGCCTCGAACGTACGCGCCGTGCGTTCTTCGCTCGAACGGCTAAGATCTTCAAGCGTCCGAAGGTCGTCGGCGAGCGCCGAGATCGCGGCCATGTCGGCGCCGGCTGCCGTCTGCGGCATGCCGTTCCTGGCATAGGCTTCCATCACCGCTTCGGCGGCCTGTCGGGCGGCTTCGATGATATATTCGTCGCTGGTCGCCAGATAGTCTTCGAGCGCCGTCATGCGGCTTTCGAACTCCACCGGTGCAGCGGCGGCCGGCTCCTGGCGCGACTGACTGACGAGCGCCGAGAGGGTGCTGATCTGGGCTTCGAGATTGCGCAGCGCGTCGCGATCGTCAAAGGGCGCGGCTTGTGTCTCTTCCAGGCGCTGGGCGATGTCGGCAAGCCGGTCTTCGAGCCGCTCGAAGCGCATGTCGGGCACGGGCGATTCGGCATGCCCGTCCAGCTCGTCGATGCGGCGGGCGAGATAGTCGAGCCGTTCCGCCAGCGCGTCGTTGACGCTGCCCTGGTCCAGGGCCTCGATCCTGCGCGAAATATCGGCGAGATAGCCCGCCAGTTCCGGCGCCGCATTGCGCTGGCTGCGCTCGAGCAGCGTCGAAAGCTGGTCAAGCCGTTCCTCGAGCCGAGCCGCAGCCCTTTCGCCGGCAAGATCTTCGACACGCGCCGTCAGCGCTTCGATCCGTGCGCCGAGACCGGCGTCCACCGGGCGGGCAAGGTTGTCGATCTGGTGCGACAGATCGCCGAGACGGCTTTCCAGCCGGTTGACGAAGGCATTGTCGAGGCTCGCGGCATTGCGGCCGGCGGCGACCGCCCGGCCGATTTCATCGAGCCTATGATCGAGCTCGGCGAACTGCGAAACGAACCGGTCGTCCGGCTCTATCTGGCGCCCGAGCATCTCGATCGCCCGGGCCACCGCAACGAGCTTGTCTTCCAGCACATCGACCACCGGGGCCTGGTTCAGCGTGCCGATCTGCGACTTGATTTCGTCAAGACGGTAGGCGAGCGCCACGAGTTCGTCGTCGCGGCTCTGGTCGAAGGCGTTCAGCCGATCCTCGACGCCGGTCCAGCGACTTTCCATGCGCCGCATGCTATCTTCGCGCGCCAGCCCATCGATCATCGTCCGAAGGTCGTCAAACTCGACGCGGAGCGCGTCCGCCTGCGCGGACGGCGCCTGGCGGCCGAGCTGATTGATGCTGTCGGCAAGCCTCTGCAGATCGGCCCTGATATCGGCAGCGTAGCCGCTGTCTTCGGAGGCCTCCGCCTTGATGCCGCGGATTTCGGAACGAAGGGCGTGCATTTCGCGAGCAAGCCCATCACTGATGTCGCGCTTCAGATCCTGCCTCAAGCCGACGAGAGCCTCGGCGATATCGGCTGCGGCGGACGGGCGCGACGACGGGGCGGGCGCGGGCTGGGCGGGCTGATATTGCGGCTCTTCCGCAAGGCGCACGGGAGCGGAGCGAGCTGCTTCCCGCGCCGCAATTCGCTCGCGCAACGGCGATCGCTCGCGTGCGGCGCTGAGCGCGCGCTGGCGTTCGAGGATTTCCGAGACGGCGGTGCTCGCCGGTGCAGTCGGACGCTCCGGCTGGCGCTGCTCGCGGCTGACGCTGCTCATCAGGCCCTCGATGCGCGCCTCGAGGCCTTCGATGGTTCGGTTGAGGGCATCGAGCGACGGCCTGTCGCCATAGGACGGGTTGCTTGTGCGCTGAGGATTGGATCGTGACCCGTTCATTGTCTCTTCGCCCCTGTCGCCGACGATCGTGGAAGCCGCGGAAGGGCGCTGACCCCGTTCCTCTTCAGCGGCCGATGCGAGCAAAGCCACACTACGCGAGCTTGCGGTTGCAGCTTTGACCATCTCACAGCCGACAATTCATTAAACGTGGTAAACAAGCCGTTAATCCCTGCGATTTTTTAACGATTTATCCATCCGGACCGGTCCTAATCTTCGGCGGAGGGGCGTTTGGGACCGGCAACAACCTCGCTGCCAGAATTTTGCGATGCGCCATTTTTTGACGTTTACGCAAACGTCAAAATTTTGTAGCATCCTGCCAACGATGCGACACCGATCCCTTCGGCTCGCGCTCAGGACAGCAAAAATCGGGCAGGCGGCGGCGCGGCCCGAGGGGACATCAAGGCGAGGAAAGAATGCCCATCTACAAGGCTCCGGTCGACGACACCCTGTTCATCCTCAACGACGTGCTCGGTATCGAGCGCTACCACAACCTGCCGGGCTTTGCCGATGCGACGCCGGACATGGTGGCGGCGATCGTCGGCGAGGCCGCCAGGCTCGCCGAGGAAGAACTCTTCCCGATCAATCTTTCCGGCGACCAGGAGGGCTGCAAGCGCCGCGACGACGGCTCCATCAGCGTGCCGAAGGGCTTCAAGGAAGCCTATGACCTCTATCGCGAGGGCGGCTGGCTCGGTCTTGCCGTGCCGGAGGAGTTCGGCGGCCAAGGCCTGCCCTACACGCTGCACACCGCCGTCGGCGAATACATGTCCTCCGCCAACATGGCGCTGATGATGTATCCCGGCCTGACGCAGGGCGCCATCGCCGCGATCATCGAGCATGGTTCGGATGAACAGAAGCGGACCTACCTGCCGAAGATGGTGCAAGGCACCTGGACCGGGACGATGAACCTGACCGAGCCGCATTGCGGCACCGATCTCGGCCTGTTGCGCACCAAGGCCGTGCCGAACGGCGACGGATCGTACAGGATATCCGGGCAGAAGATCTTCATCTCCGCCGGCGAGCACGACATGGCGGAGAACATCATCCACCTGGTGCTTGCCCGCATCGAGGGCGCGCCGGAAGGCGTCAAGGGCATCTCGCTCTTCATCGTGCCGAAGTTCACGCTCGATGGCAGCGGCGAGCCGGGCGAGCGCAATGGCGTTTCCTGCGGCGCGATCGAACACAAGATGGGCATTCACGGCAACTCCACCTGCGTCATGAACTACGACGAGGCGACCGGCTATCTGATCGGCACGGAAAACAAGGGCCTCAACGCCATGTTCGTGATGATGAACGAGGCGCGTCTCGGCGTCGGCATGCAAGGACTGTCGATCGCCGAGATCGCCTACCAGAACGCCGTCAATTATGCGCGCGAACGCATCCAGGGCCGCTCGCTTTCCGGCCCGAAGGCACCGGACAAGAAGGCCGATCCGATCATCGTCCACCCGGACATTCGCCGCACGCTGATGACCATCAAGGCCTTCACCGAGGCCGGCCGCGCCTTCACGCTCTGGACGGCGCTGAAATCCGACATCGCCCATCGCTCCGACAACGCCGAGGAGCGGCAGACCGCCGACGACATGCTCGGACTGATGACGCCGATCCTGAAGGGCGTTCTGACCGACAAGGGCTTCGACCATGCGGTGATGGCGCAGCAGGTGTTCGGCGGCCACGGCTATATCGAAGAGCACGGCATGAGCCAGTATGTCCGCGACGCCCGCATTGCGATGATCTACGAGGGCGCGAACGGCATCCAGGCGCTCGACCTCGTCGGCCGCAAGCTCGCAATCAATGGCGGCCGCGCCGTCATGGCGCTGTTCAAGGAGATCGGCGACTTCTGCGAGGAGAACCGCGGCGACGAAAGTCTCTCCGGCTACACCAAGGCCCTGAAGAAGGGGCTGAACGACCTGCAGGCGGCCACCATGTGGTTCATGCAGAATGCCATGGCCAAGCCCGACAATGCCGGCGCCGGCTCGACCGACTACATGCATCTCTTTGGCCTCGTCGTGCTCGGCTACATGTGGGCGAAGATCGCCAAGGCGGCGGAGGAGAAGCTTGCAGCGGGGGAAACCGCGCAGGCGGACTATCTGAAGAACAAGCTGATCACCGCCAAGTTCTTCATGGAACGCATCCTGCCGGAAACGGCGCTGCGCAAGGCCCGTATCGAAACCGGCGCCGACACGCTGATGGCGCTGGACGCCGCCGCGTTCTGATTTCAGAGTGGAGAATGGGGAACGGACTGCGTGGCGGCTTTCCGCCCGCACTCCGCTCCAATCGATAATGCGCGGCCCGACCAGGCGCCGACGAAAGGGAGATGAGACATGACGAAAGTCTTCGTTTACGACCACGTGCGCACACCGCGCGGCCGTGGCAAGAAGGACGGATCGCTGCACGAAGTGCCGTCCGTCCGGCTCGCCGCCAAGGTGCTCGAGGCGGTCCGCGACCGCAACGGGCTCGACACGTCGACCGTCGACGACATCGTCATGGGTTGCGTCGATCCGGTGATGGATGCAGGCTCGGTGATCCCGAAGGCCGCCGCCTTCGAGGCGGGCTACTCGACGCGCGCCCCCGGCATGCAGATCTCCCGCTTCTGCGCCTCCGGCCTCGACGCCGTCAATTTCGGCGCGGCCAAGATCGCCCAAGGGGCGGACGACATCGTCATTGCCGGCGGCGTCGAATCGATGTCGCGCGTCGGCCTCGGCATGTCCGGCGGCTCCTGGTTCATGGATCCCTCCGTCAGCCTGCCGGCCTATTTCATGCCGCAGGGCGTCTCGGCCGACCTGATCGCCACCAAATACGGCTTCTCGCGCGATGACGTCGACGCCTATGCGGTCGAAAGCCAGAAGCGCGCTGCGCATGCCTGGGAGAAGGGCTACTTCAAGAACTCGATCGTGCCGGTCAAGGACCAGAACGGCCTGACGATCCTCGACCGCGACGAGCATATGCGCCCCGGCACCGACATGCAGGCGCTCGCCTCGCTCAACCCGTCCTTCCAGATGCCCGGCGAGATGGGCGGCTTCGAGGCCGTCGCCATCCAGGCGCATCCGGAAATCGAACGGATCAACTATGTCCATCATGCCGGCAATTCCTCCGGCATCGTCGACGGTGCTGCGGCGGTGCTGCTCGGCTCGAAGGCCGGCGGTGAATCCATGGGGCTGAAGCCGCGCGCCCGCATCCGCGCCTTCGCCAATGTCGGCTCCGATCCGGCGCTGATGCTGACCGGTCCGGTCGACGTCACGGAAAAGCTGCTGAAGCGCGCTGACATGAAGCTTTCGGACATCGACCTTTTCGAGCTCAACGAGGCCTTTGCCGCCGTCGTGCTGCGCTTCATGCAGGCCTTCGACATTGACCACGATCGCATCAACGTCAATGGCGGCGCGATCGCCATGGGCCATCCGCTCGGCGCGACCGGCGCGATGATCCTCGGCACCGTGCTCGACGAGCTCGAACGCCGCGACCTCAACACGGCTCTGGTGACGCTCTGCATCGGCGCCGGCATGGGCACTGCCACGATCATCGAACGCGTCTGATCCGATCCCGGGAGAGAGAATATGTCTTACACGAACTTCAAGATCGAAACCGACGCCGACGGCATCGCACTCGTCACCTGGGACATGCCGGAGAAGTCAATGAACGTCTTCACCCAGGAGGTGATGGACGAACTGGACGCGATCGTCGACCAGACGACCGCCGACGCCGCCGTCAAGGGCGTCGTCTTCACCTCCGGCAAATCCTCCTTCTCCGGCGGCGCCGATCTCTCGATGATCAAGTCGATGTTCACGCTACAGGCCGAGGAGAAGAAGAACGATCCGGCCAATGCCGCGCAGAAGCTCTTCAACCTCGTCGGCCGCATGACCGGGCTGTTCCGCAAGCTCGAAACCTCAGGCAAGCCCTGGGTGTCGGCGATCAACGGCACCTGCATGGGCGGCGCCTTCGAGCTGTCGCTCGCCTGCCACGGCCGCGTCGCCTCCAATTCGAAATCCGTGAAGATCGCCCTCCCCGAGGTCAAGGTCGGCATCTTCCCGGGCGCCGGCGGCACCCAGCGCGTACCGCGCCTCACGAACACCCAGGACGCGCTGCAGATGATGACCACCGGTTCGTCGCTGACGGCGGCACGCGCCAAGGCGATGGGCCTCGTGCACGAGGTGGTCGAACCGGAGAAGCTGGTCGAGGCCGCCAAGGCGATGATCAAGAGCGGGCTCAAAGCCGTGCAGCCCTGGGACGAGAAGGGCTTCAAGCTTCCGGGCGGCGGCGTCTGGACGCCCGCCTCGGCGCAACTCTGGCCGGCGGCTTCCGCCATTCTTCGCCGCGAAACCTACGGCAACTATCCGGGCGCGATTGCCATCCTGAAATGCGTCTATGAAGGGCTGCAGGTGCCGTTCGACACGGGCCTCAAGATCGAGCAGCGCTATTTCACCGAGATCCTGCAGACCACCGCGGCCTTCTCGATGATCCGCTCGCTGTTCGTCTCGATGCAGGAACTCGGCAAGGGCGCCCGCCGCCCGGCTGGCGTGCCGAAGTCCGAATTCAAGAAAGTGGGCGTCCTCGGGGCTGGCTTCATGGGCGCCTCGATCGCCTATGTGACGGCCGCCGCCGGCATTCCGGTCACCCTCATCGACCGCGATATGGAAGCGGCCGAGAAGGGCAAGGCGCATTCGGAAGGCCTGGTCAAGGACTCCATCGGCAAGGGCCGGCTGACGAAGGAAGAGGGCGAAGCGCTGCTCGCCCGGATCACCCCGTCGGCCGACTATGGCGACCTCAAGGACGTCGGTCTCGTCGTCGAGGCGGTGTTCGAGGACCGGCAGGTCAAGAAGGACGTGATCGAGAAAGTGGAGGCCGTCATCGCGCCCGACGCGATCTTCGCCTCCAACACCTCGACGCTGCCGATCACCGGACTTGCCAGGAATTCGAAGCGGCCGGATCAGTTCATCGGCGTCCATTTCTTCTCGCCGGTCGAGAAGATGATGCTGACCGAAGTGATCCTCGGCAAGGAGACGGGCGACAAGGCACTCGCCACTGCCCTCGACTATGTCGCGGCGATCAAGAAGACGCCGATCGTCGTCAACGACACCCGCGGCTTCTATGTCAACCGCTGCGTCTTCCGCTATATCCACGAAGCCTATGACATGCTGATCGAAGGCGTGCCGCCGGCGATGATCGAGAACGCCGCCAAGATGGCCGGCATGCCCGTCGGGCCGCTGTCGCTCAACGACGAGGTGGCGATCGACCTCAGCCAGAAGATCCTCAAGGCGACGGTCGCCGATCTCGGCGAGAAGGCTGTCGATCCGCGCCATCTGGCGCTGGTCAACAAGCTGGTCGACGAACTCGACCGGCGCGGCCGCAAGAACGGCAAGGGCTTCTACGAGTATCCGGCAAAGCCGGCCAAGAAATATCTCTGGCCGGACCTCAAGGAGCTCTATCCGCAGAAGGCGGCCGACAAGGTCGACGTCGAGGTGCTGAAGCAGCGCTTCCTGGCGACGATCGCGCTGGAAGCGGCCCGGACGATCGAGGAAGGCATCGTCACCGATCCGCGCGAGGCGGATGTCGGCTCGATCCTCGGCTTCGGCTTCGCGCCCTATACCGGCGGCACGCTCTCCTATATCGACGGCATGGGCGCCAAGGCCTTCGTCGCGCTCTGCGAGAAGCTTGCCAAGGAATATGGCGACCACTTCAAGCCGACGCCGCTCTTGAAGGAGATGGCCGAAAAGGGCGAGACCTTCTACGGCCGCTTCGATCCCTATGGCGAGGCGCAGAAGGCGGCGTGAACCGCTCGCCTGACCCGAGACTATCGGAGGGCCGGCCCATTGGGGGCGGCCCTTTTTCTTTGTCATGATTCGAGAAGCGGCACATATTCGGCGCGTCGGTCCGACGAAGCTATGTCGGCCGCCACCTCGCTCAATCGTCCTTCGGAAAAACTGGAGGAACCGAGATGTCGAAACCTCACAAAGTCGCTGTCGAAAACGTCATCCGACCCGGCAAGACGAATTTCGTCGACGCCGAAAAATATGCGGCGATGAAGGCCGCCTGGATGGCCGTCATCCCCTCCGAGCCACCCGGCCTTACGTTGGCGGAGATCCGCGAGCGGATCCCCGGCCGTTTGCCGGAGGAGGAATTCCCGGGCGGCAAGGGGGTCTCCTGGTGGTCGAAAACCGTGCAGCTCGACCTCGAGGCAAAGGGAGTGATCGTGCGGGAGAAGACGCGGCCGATCCGGCTGCACAGGGGCTGACGCCCGTTTCTTCCCGACCGCAATGTCGCTTCGCACGGGAACCCCCGCAGCCTGCGAAGCGCCCCCTGTGGGCTCGCTCGTGCCAACACCTTCCGTCATCCTCGGGCTTGACCCGGATCCAAACACGAGCGACCATTGGCCACTGTGTGCAATGCCGCCCGGACTAATTCTGGATCCTCGGGTCAAGCCCTGGGTCAAGCCCGAGGATGACGGAGCAAGGGGGACGCCGCGCTTACAAGCGCAGTTGACCAGAATCAAGTCGCCACGCTGGCGACTGGGCTAAGAGCATCTGTCATCACCGAAAGCCGAACATCCACAATGCAGCCGCTCCCCTTCGCCCTTGCCATCCTGCTTCTGCTCGCAACACCCGGACCCACCAACACGCTTTTGTGGCTTTCCGGTGCGGCGGTCGGCTTGCGCCGTTCCCTGCCCCTTCTACTTGGCGAACTCGGCGGCTATCTGACGGTGATCGTCCCGATGGCGGTGCTGGCGGCGCCGCTCATTTCCGCCCATCCCGAGATCGGCCTTTTGCTGAAGCTCGCCGCCGCCTGCTGGATCCTCTTCATGGCGCATGCCCTCTGGACGATGAAGGCGCACAGCGCGAGCGAGCGGCCGATCACCCCCGGACAGGTCTTCGTCACCACCATCCTCAACCCGAAGGCGCTGATCATTGCGCTCGTCATCATGCCTGAGGTCGGGCTTTTCGCGATGCTGCCCTGGCTTGTCGGCCTTGCGGGGCTGACGCTAAGCGCCGGCTCCCTGTGGATTGGCGCCGGCACGCTTCTGGCGCGCCTGCCGAGGCGGCCGGTCGGCCCACGTCTTCCGCGCCGCATCGCCGCTGCCTGCCTTGTCGCCTTCTCCTTCGGCATTGCCGGCAGCGCACTGGCTTCGATGTTGTAGGCGATCTGCAGGTCAGGCGGCTTCGGCCGTCTCGCCAAGCTCGGCCGCCAGAAAACCGATCAGTTGCTCCCAGCCGCTGCGGCGATACTCGACTTGGTCGAGGCCATCGAGAAAGGCCGCCTGCTCGGTAAATATGACGCGTGTACCGCTTGCTTCCGGCACCAATTCGACGGTGGCGATGGAAGCGGAAATCGGCCGATCGTCCTTTGCCATCCTATAGGCCGAAATGATGCGCCGGTTCTCGACGATGTCGAGATAGACGGTCTCGTTGAAATAAAAGGTCTTGCCGTCCTGGCTGAAGCGGCCGTTTTCCCGGCCGCCGACGCGGAAATCGTGGCGGTACTCCGCCACCGGCCAATTGTCGGCCTTGACGAACCAGCGGTCGTGGGCGGCGGGGTCGGAAAAGGCGTTGAAGACTCGCTCCTGGGACGCCTTGAAGACGCGCTCGATGGTGAAGCTTGCATGCTCGACGGAAGACTGGGTCATCGCTTTCTCTCCTCCTCGGCGGCCGGCCCTGTGCCGGACGCGCCGCAACACTGATTGTATTTTGAAAGCAGTTGCACTGTAATGTCACTGCTGCAATAATGCAAGCAGTTTTGAAGGATTGGAATCGCCAATCCGCATCCGCCCTCCGGTACAGAGACCAGAATGACTGACGATCACCGCTCGGCCTGCCCGATCAACCTCTCGCTCGAAGTCTTCGGCGACAAATGGAGCCTCCTGATCATCCGCGACATGATCTTCGGCGGCAAACGCCACTTCCGCGAGTTGCTGCGGTCGCAGGAGGGCATTTCCTCCAATATTCTCGCCGACCGGCTGAAGACGCTGCTCGAAATCGGCATGCTGACGAAGAGAGACGATCCGAGTCACAAGCAGAAGGCGATCTACAGCCTCACGGAGATGGCGATCGCTCTGGTGCCGATCATGGCCCACCTTGGCGCCTGGGGGCGACGCTATCTGCCGGTCAGCGAGGAACTAAGCATCCGCGCCCAGTTGATGGAGGAGGGCGGCCCGGCCCTTTGGGAACGATTCATGGACGAACTCAGGGCAGAACATCTCGGCGAGACTGGCGCACCATCTGGCCCATCGGTGCGCCAGACGCTGCAGGCGGCCTATGAAGAGGTGATGAACCGCAAGGCCAAGGAACGGGAGCTCGCCGGCGCCGGTTCGTGAGCCTGCCGGTTGCGGCTGGAACAGGACTATTTTCCTGCCCTTTCTTTACGGCCGTCCCGGGCTTCGGTAATGTGCGCTCCGTATGGTTCTCGTGGCGCCGCATCCGCCGCGCCTGCGGGGTGGGATCGACATGCTTTCACATGACAGCATCTGGCGGGCGATCGATGCGCTGGCGGAGCGCCACCAGCTCTCGCCATCCGGCCTTGCGCGCCGCGCCGGTCTTGACCCGACGTCATTCAACAAGTCGAAGCGCCAGTCGCCCGATGGCCGTGACCGATGGCCGTCGACGGAATCGATCTCGAAGATCCTCGAGGCGACCGGCGCGACGGTCGACCAGTTCATGGCACTGCTGCAGTCCAGCAGCGGCAGACCGACGCATTCCGGCCGGCCGGCTTCCGGCATTCCTCTCATCGGCTTCGCGCAGGCCGGCGCAGGCGGGTTCTTCGACGATGGCGGCTTTCCCGTCGGCCAGGGCTGGGACGAGGTCGAGTTTCCCGCCGCGCCGCAGAGCAAGGCCAGCGTCTATGCGCTGGAGGTCCAGGGCGACAGCATGCTGCCGCTTTATCGCGACGGGGATATCCTGATCGTCGATCCGGGAGCGCAGGCGCGCCGCGGCGACCGCGTCGTCCTCAAGAGCCGCGAGGGCGAGGTGATGGCGAAGATCCTGGCACGCCAAACGCCGCGCGGCGTCGAGCTTCTGTCGCTCAATCCGGACCATCCGAACCGCCGTTTCGAGATGAAGGACGTCGAATGGATCGCCCGGATCATCTGGGCCAGCCAATAGGATAACGTCAAGATGCGGCCCCAGACCATCTCCATCGCCGGCGGGCTAGCCGCCCTCGCTCTTTACGCCGGTATCCTTCTGAGCGGTGCCACGGCGATCCGCGGTCGCGAAAGCGCGGCGACGCCTGATTTCGTGCTCGAGACGCCGGACGCCGCCGCGATCGAGAGCCCGGCTGCGGAACCTGCCGAGGAACCGGATCCCGTGGAGCAAATTCCGGCCGAGCCGACGCCGCCGCCAGTCGACGAGGAGGCCGCCGCCAAGACGTCGCGGGTGCCGGTGCGGCCCGTCGACCCGAACCTCTTCGCCCTGCCGGAAGAGGGCGTTGCGAAACCGCTCGAACGCATCGCGCCGCGGCCGCCTCTTTCCGCGCCGGAAAAGAAGATGACCCCCCTCGTCCTGCAGCGACCCGTCGCGCTTGCCGCCGGCCTCGTCCAAACCGGCGACAAGACGCTGCAGATCAAGGACATCGAGCCGGAGAAGGCGGACAAGGTTTGCGAAGGTAACGGCAAGAGCTGGCCCTGCGGCATGATCGCGCGCACCGCGTTCCGCAATTTCCTGAGGGGACGGGCGCTGGTCTGCGCCGAGATCGACGAGAAGGCCGAAGGTGCCGCCGCCGCAAGCTGCACGGTCGGCAAGATGAATGTCGCCGAGTGGCTGGTCACGAACGGCTGGGCAATACCGCTGCCCGGCACTGCGCTCGAAACGAAAGCGGAGGCGGCCCGAAGCGCCAAGCGCGGTTTCTACGGCAGCGACCCGCGTGATCTGAGCCGGAGGCCCCGGGTGATCGAGGAGCCGGCGGACGGCATGAACTTCGGCGAGACCGCACCGGACTTGTAAGCCCGCTCGGGAATTCCTAACTGACGGCTACCCGTTCCAGGAGAGCCGATGTCCGCAAGCCTCAGCCAGCACGAAGCCCTCGTCTATGTTATGGTCATGATGTCGGCGGTCGACCGAAGCATGAGCGATGACGAGTTCGCCCGCATCGGCGGGCTCGTGCGTTTCCTGCCGGCCTTCGACGGCTTCGACGAGGATCGGCTGATCCATATCGGCCGCGAATGTGCGGCCCAGCTTGCCGCTCCGGAAGGGCTCGACGTGACGCTCGAAATGGTCCGCGAATCGCTGCCGCAGCGGCACTATGAGACGGCCTACGCGCTCGCCGTCGAGATCGCCGCCGCTGATCAACGCATCCGCACCGAGGAGATCCGGCTGCTGCAGTTGTTGCGCGATCGTCTCGCCCTCGACAAGCTCACCTGCGCGGCGATCGAGCGCGGCGCCCTCGCCCGCTTTCGCAAGTAGAGCCGTCACGCCAGGCTTTCATTCACGCCAACGTGTCTTTGCCGGCCGCCGGCAAGACGTCATATCGTCGTCCTGCTGCATGTTTCGACAAATCGATGCGGCAATTCCAAGTTTGTCGCCATAGGCGCGGCGGGAAGGATGGCGAATGCTGTTCCTCGGCATTGCGGAACCAGTGTGGCGGCTCGGTGCCTTTGCGGCGGTCTTCGCCGCGTTGGCGGTGCTTGAACTCATGCATCCCCGGCTCGAAAGACCCGAGCTTCTGCGGGCATTGAAGGCGCGTCGCTGGGCCACGAACCTTTCGATACTTCTCCTCTCGTCCCTGCTCTTGCGCATCGTCTTTCCGGCCGCCGCGACGGGCGTTGCAATCTGGACCGGATCGCATGGCTATGGCCTGCTGCCCGCGCTTGGCGTGGCTGCGCCGCTTGCGGGTCTCCTGGCTTTCGTCGCGCTCGATTTCGCCGTCTGGCTGGAACATGTGGTGTTTCACAAACTGCCGATCCTGTGGCGTATCCACCGTGTTCACCACGCCGATCCGGGCGTCGACGTCACGACGGCGCTGCGTTTCCACCCTTTGGAGATCCTGCTTTCAATGGCATGGAAGAGCGCGGTCATCATCGCGCTCGGCGCGCCGGCACTCTCCGTCCTGGTCTTCGAAATCGTCCTCAACGCCGCCGCGATGTTCAATCACGCCAACCTGCGGCTGCCCCCGAAAGCCGACAGGTTGTTGCGGCAGATGATCGTCACGCCCGACATGCACCGCATCCATCACTCGGTCGAAAAACGCGAAACAGATTCGAACTACGGCTTCAGCCTCTCCCTGTGGGACCGGTTGTTTTCGACCTATGTGGCAGAGCCCGCGAGCGGCGACGACGCGATAGAGACAGGCTTGAAGGCCTTCGGGCGCAGCGAGCCGACAAAGCTCGCATGGTCGCTGATACTTCCGTTTCGCCGCGGCTGAGATGGTCCCTCGCAGCTCTCCCCGCCTGCCCCCCCGCTCAATAAATGCCGTTCGGGAAATAGCGCAGGTAGATTTCCTCGAGCCTGCCGCTGCGCGAGAGCGCCAGCAGCGCATGGTCGATCGCCTGGGTCAGGGCGGGCTCGGTCGTGCGGTTCATGATCGTCAGGCCCTCGCCCAGGAAGCGCTCGGAGAAATAGGCGCCATCCATCAGGGCGCAGCATCCCGCGGCGACGCTGCCGGACACCCAAAAGGAGAGCTGCATGCCATCGGAGAAGGCGGCCGTCACGGCGCCCTCCCGCAAGGCGTTGAGCAAGGCATCACGGTCGGGATAGGCCTTGGCTTCGAGGGTCGGAAAGAACGCCTTCAGCATCGCCTCGTGCGTCGTGCCGGCCACGGCTCCGACGGGCTTGCCGACGAGATCGGCCGGCCCTTTAATGCCGCCGGCCGCCTTCCTGTTGAGGACGAAACGCGCGGGCAATTGCATGAAGGCCCTGGAAAAGGCGAAACGTCGCCTCAGTTCCGGCGTAACGGCGACGCCGGCGATGATCGCCTCGCCCTGGCCCTGTTCGAGCGCGGGCATCAGTTCGGGATAGGTCACCGCCTGGATCTGGCATTTCGCTTCGATTTCCAGCTCCCGGCAAATTTCCCGGGCGAGATCGACGTGGAAACCTGAAAGCTTGCCCGACTGATCGATGAAATTGAAGGGCGGGAAATCGACCGTGGTCAGGAACCGCAGCCGCGCCAGCGCGGTCAGGTCGGGCTTGGCGATGCGCTCGCGGGCATCGAACAGCAAGGGCAGTTCCTTCGGCGCGGCACTCGCCCCGGCTGCGGCGAGCAGCGTCGCGATCGCCAGCAGGCCGATAATTCTCTGAAAGAAAGCGCGCGTCATTGCGATCCGATTCCCGAGCATTCAGCGGAACTTAGCGGGACATTGGGGCGCTGACCATAGGTACCTCTCCGGCACGAGCGTCTGTCGGAAAAGCCGTCGACGGGCTGGTGGAGCGGAAAGGAAATGGAGCGGGTGATCGGGATCGAACCGACGACATCAAGCTTGGGAAGCTGGCGTTCTACCACTGAACTACACCCGCGTCAGAAGCGGAAATTTCCCCAAAGGCCGCGATCTGTCAAGCGTCGATCCTTACTCGGCGCGAAAATGCTTCGAAAGCTTGAGGCCCTGCGCCTGATAGTTCGAACCGAGGTCGAGGCCATAGAGCCCCTCCGGTCGTTCCAGCATGTGTTCGTAGACCAGGCGGCCGACGATCTGGCCGTGCTCGAGGATGAAGGGCACCTCGTGGCTGCGGACCTCGAGCACGGCGCGGCTGCCGCTGCCGCCCGCCAATGCGTGGCCGAAGCCCGGATCGAAGAAACCGGCATAGTGGACGCGGAACTCGCCGACCAGCGGATCGAAGGGTGTCATCTCGGCGGCGTAGAGCGGCGGCACATGCACCGCCTCGCGCGAGACGAGGATATAGAACTCGTCCGGATCGAGGATCAGGTCGTCACGACCGCGGCTGTAGAGCGGCTCCCAGAAATCGAAGACGGCGTGCTCCGCTTTCTTGTCTACGTCGACGACCGATGTGTGGTGCTTGCCGCGATAGCCGATCAGCCCGTCCGGGCCGGTACCCTTGAGGTCGATGGAGAGGGCAATGCCGCCGCCGGAGACGTTCGGCCGCTCGCTGGCGACGAGAACGTCGCTTTCGTGAAGCGCCAGCAGCTCCTGCTCGGAAAGAACCGACTGGCCGACACGGAAACGGATCTGCGAGAGGCGCGAGCCGCGGCGTACCACGATCGGGAAGGTTCGCGGGCTGATCTCCAGATAGAGCGGACCGTTATAGCCGGACGGGATCTTGTCGAATTCCTGCGCCCGGTCGGTGATGACGCGCGTGAAGATATCGAGGCGACCGGTCGAGCTCTTCGGATTGGCGGAGGCAGACATGGTCTCCGGCAGCGAAAGGCTCTCCATCAGCGGCACGATATAGACGCAGCCGGTCTCCAGCACCGCGCCTTCGCTGAGATCGATCACATGCAGCTTCAGGCGGTCGAGCTTGTCGGCGACGAGGTGGGCCGGCCCCGGCATGAAGCTCGCCCGGACCCGAAACGCCTTCGATCCGAGGCGAAGATCGAGACTGGCTGGCTGGATCTGGTCATCATCCAGCGCCTTCTCGCTCTTCAGACGTCCCGAGGCATACAGCGCGGCGATCGCGCGGTCGGCCAAAATCCCTGTATCGCGACCCATTCCGATCCTCATTCTCAGTTGCCAGACAAAACCAAACTCCGGGAATTGACGCAAGCGCGGCCAGGCAGTATTTGAAGCGTTATCCCGTGGTGATTTGGCCGGTCGGCTTGCAGCCACGTTAAACAAGTAGCTAAAAAGGCCGGGTGTCAAACCGGTCGTTTCGCGGCCGGTTTTTTTGTTTTGAAGGTGATGTCGCATGAGCAAGACCTGGCGCCCGGCAACCCAACTCGTCCACGGCGGTACCACCCGCTCTCAGCATGGCGAGACCTCCGAAGCGATCTTCCTGACGCAGGGCTTCGTCTATGAGAGCTCGGAAGCGGCGGAAGCCCGCTTCAAGGGCGAGACCGACGGCTTCATCTATGCCCGCTACGGCAGCCCCACAAACGACATGTTCGAGAAGCGCATGTGCATGCTCGAAGGGGCCGAAGATGCGCGCGCCACTGCCTCCGGCATGGCCGCGGTTTCGGCGGCGATCCTCTGCCAGGTCAAGGCGGGTGACCACATCGTCGCCGCCCGCGCCCTCTTCGGCTCCTGCCGCTGGGTGGTCGAAACGCTCGCCCCGAAATATGGTGTGGAATGCACGCTGGTCGATGGCCGCGACCTTGCCAACTGGGAAAAGGCGGTGCGGCCGAACACCAAGGTGTTCTTCCTCGAGAGCCCCACCAATCCGACGCTGGAGGTGATCGACATTGCCGGCGTCGCCAAGCTCGCCAATCAGATCGGCGCCAAGGTCGTCGTCGACAATGTCTTCGCCACGCCGCTCTTCCAGAAGCCGCTGGAACTGGGCGCCCATGTGGTCGTCTATTCCGCCACGAAGCATATCGACGGCCAGGGTCGCTGCCTCGGCGGCGTCGTGCTTGCCGACAAGGCATGGATCGACGAAAACCTGCACGACTATTTCCGCCACACCGGCCCGGCCATGTCGCCCTTCAACGCCTGGACGCTGCTCAAGGGCATCGAGACGCTGCCGCTGCGCGTCAAGCAGCAGACGGAAAATGCCCGCCGCATCGCCGACCTCCTCGCCGAGCAGCCGCAGGTGGCGCGCGTCATCTATCCCGGCCGCAAGGACCATCCGCAGGCCGATATCATTGCCAAGCAGATGACCGGCGGCTCGACGCTCGTGGCCTTCGAGCTGAAGGGCGGCAAGGAATCGGCCTTCGCGCTGCAGAACGCGCTCGAAATCGTGCGAATTTCCAACAATCTCGGGGATTCCAAGAGCCTCATCACCCATCCGGCGACGACGACGCACAAGAACCTCACCGACGAGGCCCGGACCGAACTCGGCATTTCGTCCGGGACGGTCCGCTTCTCGGCCGGCATCGAGGACAGCGACGATCTCGTCGAAGATTTTGCCAAGGCGCTGAAGAACGTCCGCGCGTGATTCCTCTCAGCGTGCGATTTTAACCGCCCGGCTTCCCACGGGCGGTTTGTCACTGTCCGTCGCGAAATGTGAAGCGCGCCAGGACGATCCGCGACAGGGCGGTGTAAAGGCAGAGGACGGCGAAGAGCGCCGCCAGCACCGGGAACCAATGTGGAAACAGACAACAGGCCAGAAAAACGGCGATGGTCTCGGTAGCCTCCGCAAGGCCGGTCGTGAAATAGATCGACTTCGCCCCGCGGATTTCGGTCGACAGCGCCCGCTTCTCGGCGATCGCTGCGAAGGCGAGGAAACTCGCGCCATTGACGTAGAAGGCAAAGAGCAGGAGCCCGCCGGCAAGACCGTTCGCCGCCGGATCGGCGACCATGAAGGCGAGCGGGATCGCGCCGTAGAAGGCGAAGTCGAGGACGATGTCGAGAAAACCGCCGAAATCGGTCTTGCGGCTTGCGCGCGCCACCGCCCCGTCGAGACCGTCGCAGAACCGGCTCAGGAGAATGAGGAACGCGCCCGCAAAATATAAGTGCCAGGCAACGAGAACGGCCGCGGCGAGCCCGAGGCACAGCCCGCACATCGTGATCGCATCGGCACTCAAGCCCCGGCTGGCGAGCACAGCGCCAAGCCGGTTCAGGATCGGATCCAGGCGCCTGCGCAACGCGCCGTCAAGCATGTTCACCCGCCTTGCGTGAAAGTTGAAACGACTCGTATAATCTTGCCGTTATTCTTCACGAAACCTTATCGCTGTATGATACTTGAGCAGTTTTGAAACAGGATGTCGAACATGTACCGGGCACTGACGCGCGACATAGAGGTCACGGTAGAGCCGTACTTTCTCGAAGAACAATCGGATCCGGACGATAGCCGTTATGTCTGGGGTTACCGCATCGTCATATCGAATCATTCCGAGATCGCGGTTCGGCTGATGACCCGCTATTGGCACATCACCGACGAGAACGGCCAGGTGGACGAGGTGAGCGGTCCCGGCGTGATCGGCGAGCAGCCACTGCTCAATCCCGGCGACACCTACGAATACTCCTCCGGCTGCCCGCTCGACACGCCCTCGGGCGTCATGTTCGGCCACTACAACATGGAAGCCGAAAACGGGGAGACCTTCAATGTGGCCATCCCCGCCTTTTCACTCGATTCTCCGGGACTGGTGCGGACCCTGAATTGAGGGTCGTCCCGCGCTACTGGGATCGCACCTCGCTCGCCTCGAAGCGATAGTTGGTGGAGCAGAACTCGCAGGTGACCTTGATCTGGCCGCCCTCGATGCTGTGCTCGATGTCTTCGGCGCTCAGTCCTTCCAGAACTTCGCGTATCTTGTCGCGCGAGCAGCTGCAGCGGTCATAGACGGCTTGGGGCTGATAGACGCGAACGCCCCGCTCGTGGAACAGCCGATAGAGCAGGCGCTCCGTCCCGACCATCGGGTCGGTCAGCTCGTCGGTATCGATGGTCTCGACCATCACCTTGGCTTCGGCCCAGAGATCGTCCTCCTCGAAGGGGAGGCCGGTGTCGCCGTCATCGCCATCGCCGCCGTGCAGATCCGGCTGGCGCATGCGCTCGGGAGCCTCGGGCAGGAACTGCGCCACCATGCCGCCGGCGCGCCAGCGATGTCGCGGCTTGCCGTTTTCGTCCCGGTCGAGCAGTTCGGCGACGGCGAGGCGGACCTTGGTCGGTATCTGTTCCGATTGGCGAAAATAGACCGCTGCGATCTCCTCGAGCGTCGCGCCGTCGAGCGCTACGATGCCCTGGTAGCGTTGGGTATGAGTCCCCTGGTCTATGGTGAAGGCAAGGATACCGTTCCCCAGCAATTCATGCGGCTGCGTGCGCCCACCCTTCTCGGCGGCGGCAAGCGCCTCCTCGTCGTAGCGCGCATAGGCGCGAACCCGGTCCGGAGTAGAGAAATCGGCGACGACGAGGTCGACCGGCCCATCGCCCTGGGTCTGGACGATCAGCTTGCCCTCGAACTTGAGCGACGTTCCGAGCAGAACCGTCAGCACGACCGTTTCGGCAACGAGCCGTGCCACCGGCAGCGGATAGCTGTGCCGCTCGAGGATCGCGTCGAGCATCGGACCGAGCTGCACGGCGCGCCCGCGCACGTCGAGGCCCTCCACCTGGAAGGGTACGACGTGGTCGTCACCGGCAAAATCGAACTCGCCAAGTCCCGGCGCTGTCTCTGTCATCGCTTGCTCCTTGTCTCACGAACAATGGCCACGGCGCGGGCATTGTTTTCCCTCGCGCAACCTGCCCGTTATCCTATTTGATGCCGCTGCGACCGGATTTGTCCAGAAGTCACCTGGGTTTGGCCGGCACGCCTTCAGGCGCACTTCGGCAAACTCGCATGAGGCCCTCTACCGCATGTTTTATCCTTAAATCGGGCACGATTTGAGGAAACATGCAGCAATTCAAAGCGCTACAGCGACCTTTGCGCGTCTGCTAAGACGCGCGGCGCTGTAGGCGGCGATAGCCGGCACGGCGTGCCGGAGCCACCCATATGCAGCCTAAATCGTGTCGAACCTCGCCGGTTTCAATAGTCTCGCCGCGGCGGTCGCGGTCGTCAGATGACGCCCAGGCACCAGGCGAGGATCGACTTCTGCGCATGCAGCCGGTTCTCGGCCTCGTCGAAAACGACGGATTGCGGGCCATCGATGACCTCGTCGGTGACTTCCTCGCCGCGATGCGCCGGAAGGCAATGCATGAACAGGGCCTCCGGGGAAGCGTGCTTCATCAGCGCCTCATTGACCTGGTAGGGCTGGAAGACGTTGTGTCCACGGGCACGATGCTCCTGATTCATCGACACCCAGGTGTCGGTGACGACGCAGTGGGCGCCGGCCACCGCCTGTTCCGCCTCATGGCAAAGCAGGATCTCGCTGCCATTGTTGCGTGCCCAGTTCAAGAACTTGTCCTGCGGCTCGGAGCCGAGCGGCACGGCCATGTTCATCCGGTAGCCGAAGCGTGCGGATCCTTCGATCAGCGAATGGAGCACATTGTTGCCGTCGCCGGCCCAGGCGAACGTCTTGCCTTTGACCGGCCCGCGATGCTCCTCGAAGGTCATGATATCGGCCATGATCTGGCAGGGATGCGTGTCGTCGGTCAGGGCGTTGATGACCGGAACCGTCGCGTGCTCCGCCAATTCCAGGAGGCGGCGATGGTCGGTCGTGCGGATCATGATGGCGTCGACATAGCGGGACAGGACCTTGGCGGTGTCACCGATCGCCTCGGCGCGGCCGAGCTGCATTTCCGTCCCGGACAGGAACAGAGTCTCGCCGCCAAGCTGCCGCATGCCGACATCGAAGGATACGCGCGTGCGGGTCGACGGCTTTTCGAAGATCATCGCCAGCATCTTGCCGGCAAGCGGCTTCTCCGCCGTTCCCGCCTTGGTCGCCGTCTTTCGCACGCGTGCATCGTCGATGATCGTACGCAGGTCGGCGGCCGTCATCGCGGAGAGATCGAGAAAATGTCTGGTGGCAGTCATAATACTGAATTTCCTGTCATAAACCGATAATCGACCACGCTTTCCGGGCCGCCTTCAATCCGTCTCGGCGTCAGGCCGCGGCCGTGCCGCTGCTGGCCCGGATCGCTTCGGCAGCGCGTTCCAGTCGCGCCAACCCTTCGCGCGCCTCGGCGGCGGTGGTGATCAGCGGTGGCAAAAGCCGCAGCACGTTTTCGCCGGCCGGCACGGCGAGCAGCTTCTCGGCCCGGATCGCCTTCAGCACGTCGGCGGACGGCACCTTGGCCTTGATGCCGAGCATCAGCCCGTCGCCGCGGATCTCCTCGATCACCTCGGGGAAACGGTCCTTGAGGGAGGCAAGCCCTTGACGGAAGACCAGTGCCACGTCGCGCACATTCTCCAGAAAGCCTTCTGCGAGGACGACGTCGAGGACTGCATTGCCGACCGCCATGGCCAGTGGATTGCCGCCATAGGTGGAGCCATGGGTGCCGGCCACCATGCCGGCAGCCGCCGCCTCGGTCGCCAGGCAGGCGCCAAGCGGAAAACCGCCGCCGATACCCTTGGCGACCGCCATGATGTCCGGCTGGATGCCGGCCCATTCATAGGCGAAGAGCTTGCCCGTGCGGCCGACGCCGCACTGGACCTCGTCGAGGATCAGAAGCAGGCCGAACTCGTCGCAGAGCGCGCGCAGCTCCTGCATGAACTCTTTCGAAGCGAGACGAATGCCGCCCTCGCCCTGGATGGGTTCGATCAGGATCGCGGCGGTCTCGTCGTTGATCGCATTCTTGACCGCGGCGATATCGCCGAACGGCACCTGGTAGAAGCCCGGAGCCTTCGGCCCGAAACCCTCGATGTATTTCTGCTGGCCGCCGGCGGCGATCGTCGCGATGGTGCGGCCGTGGAAGGCACCTTCGAAGGTGATGACGTGGAAGCGCTCCGGATGCCCCTTGGCGAAGTGATAGCGGCGCGCCGTCTTGATCGCGCATTCGAGCGCTTCGGCACCGGAATTGGTGAAGAACACCCGGTCGGCGAAGGTGACCGCCGTCAGCCGCCGCGCCAGGCTTTCCTGGCCGGGAACATCATAGAGATTGGACACATGCCAGAGCTTTTCGGCCTGGCCCTTGAGCGCCTCGACGAGATGGGGATGAGCATGGCCGAGCGAATTCACCGCGACGCCGGCTGCAAAGTCGAGATAGCGCGTGCCGTCTTCGGCGATCAGCCAGACGCCCTCGCCTCGCTCGAAACGCAACGGCGCCCGCAGATAGGTGTCGTAGAGCGGCGTTGTTGCGGCCATGGTCAGCGTCTCCTTCGTGGTCGGCATCGCGATCGGGCATATCAGCCTGATAAAAATCAAAAATGCCGCCTTTCGGCGGCGCAGGCACTATTCCCATTTCAAGCCGCGATGTCAACAAAACCAAGGCTTGCAGCGGCCTCACCGGGACAGATTCCGCAGTGCGAAAAAATCGCTTGGCGGGGCTTGCAAAAATGCAACTATCCGACAGCAAGTTGGGGAAAACTGCGAAATCGATTCGGCGCGATTCCGGCGACTCTTGCCACGGAGTCACCCTGCCGGTAGGTTAATATTCAATTACTAGACGCATGCGGCGGACCTAGTCACCAAAATAGTTATCGCGTTGCAACTCCGGGGCTTTTCCGGAGAACGGTGATGGATTCTGCCATCCCAACGCCGAGAACGGGGAGTGCAGAGATGAACTGGACGGACGAGCGGGTTGAGAAGCTGAAGAAGCTGTGGTCGGAGGGTCTGAGCGCGAGCCAAATCGCCGCGCAGCTCGGTGGCGTCAGCCGTAACGCGGTCATCGGCAAGGTTCACCGGCTGAGCCTGCCGGGCCGCGCCAAGGCCGGCGGAACGGCGGCAACGGCCCGGCCCAAGCGGACGACTTCGGCGCCCCGCGCTCCGAACTACGCCGCGCGCGCCGTTACGCGGACCGTCACCCGCACTGTCGGTACGACGGTGCTCAAGGAAGAGGTCGCCGTCGATCTCGTGGCGGAGCAGGAAATCGCGCTCGATAGGAACATCATCGTACCGATGTCGCGCCGGCTGGAGCTCACCGAGCTGACCGAGCGGACCTGCAAATGGCCGATCGGCGACCCGCTCAAGGAAGAATTCCACTTCTGCGGCAACGACTCGCCGGAATCCTCGCCCTATTGCAGTTACCATGCACGGCTTGCCTACCAGCCATCGGCCGAGCGCCGGCGCGTTCGCTGACCGACCACACAGAAAGAACGAAGGGCCTCCTTGCGGAGGCCCTTTTTTTGGAGGATATCAAGGCGCGCACCGCGCTGCGCCGGACAAGGCGAGCGACAGCTTCAGCTTTCCAGCGAATAGCCGGCGCCGCGCACCGTCCTGATCACGTCGGCCATATTGGAGAAATTCAGGGCCTTGCGCAGGCGGCCGACATGGACGTCCACCGTGCGCTCGTCGACATAGATGTCGTGTCCCCAGACGCCATCGAGCAGCTGCGAGCGCGAGAAGACCCGTCCCGGCGAGGCCATCAGAAATTCCAGCAGCCGGAACTCCGTCGGACCGAGCCTCACTTCGCGGCTGCGACGGTGCACGCGGTGGGTCTCTCGGTCGAGTTCGATATCGCCGCAGCGAAGCACCGTCGACAGCACCTCGGGCTTCGCGCGCCGCAGCATCGCCCTGACCCGGGCCATCAGTTCCGGCGTCGAGAACGGCTTGACGACATAGTCGTCGGCACCGGTCGCGAGCCCGCGCACGCGCTCGCTTTCCTCGCCGCGCGCCGTCAGCATGATGATCGGCAGCCGCTCCGTCTCCGGCCGCTGGCGAAGTCTCCGGCAAAGCTCGATACCGGAGACGCCGGGCAGCATCCAATCGAGGATCAGGAGGTCGGGCAGGCGTTCCTGCAGGCGGATCTCCGCCTCGTCGCCGCGAAAGATCGTATCGACCTCGAAGCCCTCGGCCTCGAGATTGTAACGCAGGAGAACGCTCAGGGCTTCCTCGTCCTCGACAACTGCTATCTTCGGCAACATTCAGCTAAGACTCCCTGCCTCGATCGATAAGGTAGCGGGCGCCCGTCTCAATCGATGACGGACCCCAGCGTCGATGTCGTGTCGTCCTTCGGCCGCTCGCCCTGCGGCTGCGCGCCCGTCGCCATGTAGTAGATCGTCTCGGCGATGTTGGTCGCATGGTCGCCGATCCGCTCGATGTTCTTGGCGCAGAACAGAAGATGCGTGCAGGGCGTGATGTTGCGCGGGTCTTCCATCATATAGGTCAACAGCTCGCGGAAAAGCGACGTGTAGATCGCGTCGATCTCCTCGTCGCGTTCACGGATGCTGTTCGCCTTCTCGGGCGAACGCGAGGCGTAGACATCCAGCACTTCCTTGAGCTGGACGAGGGCGAGCTCGGCCAGATGCTCGAGGCCGCGCGCGAGCTTGCGCGGAATGCCGGAGCCGGCAACGGCGATGACGCGCTTGGCGGTGTTCTTGCCGAGGTCGCCGACACGCTCCAGATCGGCGGCGATCCGGATCGAGCCCATGATCTCGCGCAGATCCGAGGCCATGGGCTGTCGCTTGGCGATCGTGACGATGGCCTTCTCGCCGATCTGGCGCTCGGCATCGTCGAGGATGGCGTCATCCGAAATGACTTTCTGGGCAAGCGCCAGGTCGGAGTTGACGAGAGCCCTGACGGAGTCCGCCACCATCTGCTCAGCGAGCCCGCCCATCTCGGAGATCCGGCGGGTGAGATATTTCAGCTCTTCGTCAAAGGCGGACGTGATATGTGCGTGAGTCATGTGCGTATCCTCGGGGCGCGCGCTGTTCTGAGTGGACCCTCTGTCGATTCCAATGGGCAGGAGCGGGACGCGGGGAGAAGCCCTCGAATCCCGCATCCCGCCTTAGCCGAAGCGACCCATGATGTAATCCTGGGTGCGCTGGTCGTCCGGATTCGTGAACATCTTGTCGGTGTCGTTCTCCTCGACCAGGTTGCCGAGGTGGAACATGGCGGTGCGCTGCGAGACGCGGGCCGCCTGCTGCATCGAATGGGTCACGATGACGATCGTGAAATTGGCGCGCAGCTCGTGAATGAGCTCTTCGACCTTCGCCGTCGCGATCGGGTCGAGGGCCGAGCAGGGCTCGTCCATGAGGATCACTTCCGGGCTGACGGCAACGGCGCGGGCGATGCAGAGACGCTGCTGCTGGCCACCGGACAGGCCGGTGCCCGGTTCATGCAGGCGATCCTTGACCTCGTTCCAAAGGCCCGCCTTCTGCAGGCTCGTTTCGACGACCTCGTCGAACTCCGCCTTGGTGCGAGCCAGACCGTGGATCCGCGGGCCATAGGAGACGTTTTCGTAGATCGATTTCGGGAACGGGTTCGGCTTCTGGAAGACCATGCCGACGCGGGCGCGCAGTTCCACAACGTCGATCGACGGATCATAGATGTCGTCCTCGTCGAGCGTGATCTTGCCGGTGACGCGGCAGTTCTCAATCGTGTCGTTCATCCGGTTCAAGGTGCGCAGGAAGGTCGACTTGCCGCAACCGGAGGGGCCGATCAGCGCGGTGACCGTGTTCTCGCGGATGTCGAGGTTGACGTCGAAGAGCGCGCGCTTCTCGCCGTAATAGACCGACACATCCTTGCCGATCATCTTGTAGGGCACGGTGTTCATTTTCTGATCCAGAGCCTTTTCGACTGCAGCTTCCGACATGATGTTCATTGTCTTACCCCACTACCAACGACGCTCAAAGCGACGCCGCAAGAGAATTGCCCCAAGGTTCATGAAGACGAGGAAGATCAGGAGGATGATGATCGCCCCGGATGTCCGCTCGACGAAGGCGCGCTCCGCCTCGTTCGCCCACATGTAGATCTGCACCGGCAGCGCCGTGGACGGCTCCAGCGGCGAGCCCGGATAGTCGACGACGAAGGCGACCATGCCGATCAGGAGCAGCGGCGCGGTTTCTCCGAGCGCGTGCGCGAGGCCGATGATCGTGCCGGTCAGGATGCCGGGCATGGCGAGCGGCAATACATGGTGGAAGATCGTCTGCATCTTCGAGGCGCCGAGGCCAAGCGCGGCCGAACGGATCGACGGCGGCACCGCCTTCAGCGCGGCGCGCGTTGCGATGATGATTGTCGGCAGGGTCATCAGCGTCAGCACGAAGCCGCCGACGAGTGCCGCCGAGCGCGGCATGCCGGCGAAGTTGACGAAAACGGCGAGACCAAGAAGACCGTAGACGATCGACGGCACGGCCGCGAGATTGTTGATGTTCACCTCGATCAGGTCGGTCAGGCGATTCTTCGGCGCGAACTCCTCGAGATAGATCGAGGCAGCGACGCCGATCGGCAACGACAGGACGAGGACGATCAGCATCATATAGGCCGAACCGACGAGCGCCACGCCGACGCCGGCCGCTTCCGGGCGGCTCGATGCACCGAACGAGAAGATGCCGGTGTTGAAGCTCTTCTTCAGCACGCCGGCCTCCGCAAGCTCATTCATCCAGGCAACCTGCTGGTCCTTGACCTTGCGCTTCGATTCCGCGACCTTGAGGTCGATCTGCCCCTTGAAGGCCGAGTCGATGTTCGCGTCGGCGAGCAGCGTCACCGGTATCGTCTTGCCGATGACCGAAGGGTCGGCAACAACGATGTCGCGCAACTGCGTGCGGACACTGTCGGAGACCATGTCGCTCGCCTGCTTGACAAGCGGCCGCTTCTTCGGGTCGATGCCGAGCTGCTTGACCAGGGCGTCGCGGACGAGCACCGGATAGTTGACCGTTTGCAGCCGCTTCGGATCGGTCGCCCGCTCATTCTTCGGGTCGATCACCTTCTCGGAAAACTCGATCGGCAGCGTGATCGTCGTCTGCTGGAAGGCCGTATAGCCCTTCGAAACGACGCTCCAGAGAAGAACCGCCAGGAAGAACAGGCCGATGGCGATGGCGCTGATGCCATAGGCGCGGAACCGGCGCTCGGCGGCATAGCGGCGCTTGATGCCGATGTCGCGGCGGTTTTCGGCAGAACGGCTCGAGACCATTACCGCGGGAGAAGCAAGGTCGGTCATTCGTACTGTTCCCGATATTTGCGCACGATGTAGAGCGCATAGATGTTGAGGCAGAGCGTGATGACGAAGAGGGTGATGCCGAGCGCGAAGGCAACCAGCGTCTGCGGCGAGGTGAACTCCAGGTCACCGGTGAGCTGGTGCACGATCTTGACCGTCACCGTCGTCATCGGCTCGAAGGGGTTGACCTGCATGCGCGCGGCGACGCCGGCTGCGAGTACGACGATCATCGTTTCGCCGACCGCGCGCGAGGCGGTCAGCAGCAGCGCGCCGACGATCCCGGGGAGCGCGGCGGGAAGGATGACCTTCTTCACCGTTTCCGACCGCGTCGCGCCGAGGCCGAGCGAGCCGTCGCGCAGCGCCCGCGGCACCTGCGTGATGATGTCGTCCGAGAGCGAGGAGACGAAAGGAATGAGCATGATGCCCATGACGATACCGGCCGTCAGCACGCTCTGTGCCTGAATGAAGTTCTGGTAGTTGCCGGTGACGAGGCCGTTCAGCTGCGTCGAGATGTCGCGCAGGAACGGACCGACGGTCACGAGGGCGAAGAAGCCATAGACGATCGTCGGGATGCCGGCGAGCACCTCCAGCAGCGGCTTCGCCGTCGAACGCAGCCGGGGGCTCGCATACTCGGCCATGTAAATGGCGGCGAAGAGCCCGACAGGGACGGCGAACAGCATGGCAACGAAGGCGATATAGAGCGTGCCCCCGAGAAGCGGCAGCAGGCCGAACTGGCCGGAGGCAGCCTCGCTGCCGGCCGCGGCGAAGCGCGGATCCCAAACGGTGCCGAAGAAGAATTCCGTCGGCGAGACCATGCTGAAGAAGCGGCCAGCCTCCGACAGCATCGAACCGATGATGCCGATCGTCGTCAGGATGGCGATCGACGAGGCGACGATGAGCGAGCCGAGCATGACGCGCTCGACCTGGTTGCGGGCGCGGAAGCGGGCGGCGATGTTGCGGATCGCATAGAGACCGCCGGCGACGGCAACAAGCAGCACGGCGGCGCTCATCAGCCAGCGGCTATGGAGCCGCGTTGCGTTGAGATGCTGGGCGGCCTTGACCATGTATGGCTCGCCTTCGCCCGCAAGCGCGACGCCCTTGGCAGCAAGCGTCTGGCGCAGATTGGCCGAACCGCTTTCAATCGCGGCCACTTCCGCCGCATTGAGGCGATTGAGACCCACGGCGACGGACTTGACCTGGCCTAGAGCGAGCTGAACGTTCGCAGCACCCTGGCTCTGAACCGAGCCTGGAAGGGCCGCCCGAACCGCGGAGTCGATGTAGAGCGGCGAGGCGATCAGCCATGCGGCGAGCACGAGAGCGGCGGGCAGGACCGCCCAAATGGCCACGTAGCTGCCGTGATAGCCGGGCAGGGAGTGCAGATTGGCGAGCTTTCCGCCCGTCAGCGCCAGCGATCGGGCGCGGCCGGTAAAATAGGCAATGAAACCAATCAAAACAATGATGAGGAGAAGGAGCGAAGTACTCATCGGCACGTCTCCGCGGCAAGCCCGTCAAAAGCCACCGGAAAAGATAGAAATGGACCCCGGCGCAGCAGAACTGCGCCGGGGCATGTCAGTATCAGAGCAGGTTGCCGGCTGCGAAGGCCTTGCGGATTTCCTCGCGCTCGGCGTCCGGTGCAGCAACCAGGCCGTACTCGGCGAGCGGGCTGTCGGGGCCGATCATCTGGTCGTCGACGAAGAACTCGACATATTCCTTGAGGCCCGGAACGACGCCGAGATGCGCCTTCTTGACGTAGAAGAACAGCGGACGCGAAACCGGATATTCGCCGGAAGCGATCGTCTCGGTCGAAGGAACGATGCCGTTGACGGTCGCCACCTTCAGCTTGTCGGCATTGTTTTCGTAGAACGACAGGCCAAACACGCCGATGCCGCTCTTGTTGGAAGCGATGCGGGCGAGCGTTTCGGTGTAATCGCCGTCGATGTCGACAGCAAGACCGTCCTTACGCACGGCCACACACTTCTTGGCGGCGGCCTTTTCGTCGCTGATGGCAGCCTTGATGACGTCCACGGCACCAGCGTCCTTGCAACCGTGGGCGAGGATCTTCTCTTCGAAGACTTCGCGCGTGCCGTGCTTTTCGCCCGGGATGTAGGCCGCGATTTCAGCGTCCGGCAGCGAAGCGTCGATTTCGGACCACTTCTTGTAGGGATTGGCAACGAGCTTGCCGTCGACGACGACTTCTGCGGCGAGCGCCTTGTAGAGCTGCTCCGGCTTCAGAGCGAGGTCTGCATTGCCGGCGTCGGTCGCGAAGACGATGCCGTCATAGCCGATCTTGATTTCCTGGATTTCGGTGACGCCAGCGGCCTTGCAGGCCTCGATCTCGCTGTCCTTGATCTTGCGCGAGGAGTTGGCGATGTCGATGGTGTCCTCGCCGACGCCCTTGCAGAATTCCTTGAGGCCGGCGGAAGAGCCACCGGATTCGACGACCGGCGTCTTGAAGTCCGGGAAGGTCTCGCCAAAGGTCTCGGCAACGATCTTGGCATAGGGAAGAACGGTCGAGGAGCCAGCGACCTGGATCTGGTCGCGAGCCGCTGCGGCACCGGCGAAAGCGGCGGATGCAACCAGCGCCGCTACAGTGAGTTTAAGGACTTTCATAGATGTTCTCCCGGAATGGGCTCGTGTTGGTGCGCCAAGGTCCAGCGCTCTCATCGCCGTCTGATCGGCTGCCCTAGTTAGCCGCCGATGACTACTGGTTTTATGTCACTTTGGTGAAACATTTATGACAGGCTATGCCTTTGAATATACTTATATATTCATGATGCCCGCGGACGACATGCCGCCTTTGTGTCAGAAGCGCACGGTGAAGACCGTGCCCTTGCCGACCTGCGAATGGATGAGCAGCCGGGCACGGTGGCGGGTCAGGATATGCTTGACGATGGCAAGCCCGAGGCCGGTCCCCTTTTTCGAGCGGCTCGCTTCGACGTTAACACGATAAAAACGCTCGGTAATTCGGGGCACATGCTCGGCCGGGATGCCCGGACCGTAGTCGGTGATCGTCGCCTCTGCCTGGTTACCCTTGCCGGTCAGCCGCACGTCGACCTTCTTGCCCTCCTGGCCATATTTGCAGGCGTTCTCGATGAGGTTTTCGAAGACTTCGATCAGCTCGTCGCGATCGCCTTGGACGAGGACCGGCCCGTCGGGCACGTCGAGCACGATTGTCACGTCGAGATCGCTTGCCAGCGGCTGGAGGCTGTCGCGCACATGTCCGAGCAGCGGCACCAGATCGACCGTGTCCTCTGGGGCGATGTGCGATTTCAGTTCCAGCCGCGACAGCGACAGGAGGTCATCGACGAGGCGGCTCATGCGGGTCGCCTGCTCATGCATGATGCCGAAAAATCTTTCCTGCGCTTTCGGATCGTTTCGGGCGGGACCTTGCAGCGTCTCGATGAAGCCGCGCAGCGAGGCAAGCGGCGTGCGCAGCTCGTGGCTGGCATTGGCGACGAAATCCGATCGCATCCGGTCGATGCGGCGGGTCTGCGAGATGTCGCGATAGGTCAGCAGGAAGACCCGCCCGCCCGGGCTATCGCCGCCGATATCGGCCGGGGCGACGCGGACGACATAGACAGCATCCGACGGCAGGCGCTCCGAATGCTCGATCTGGTTGACCTTGCCGGTCGCGATCGTCTCGCGGACCATGTCGAGTATTCCGGGGGAGCGGACACGTGCCGAGAGGTAGCTTTCCGGGGGAATGGTGCCGAAGGCCTTCTCGGCGGCCGCGTTCTGGAAGAGGACGGTCTCATCCGCGGCGATGACGAGCACCGGCATGTCGAGCGCGTTGAGAACCGGGGTCAGCGGGTCCGTCCGCGCCTCCATCATTCTCGGCGCCACCTCCGGCACTGCCTTCGCCAATGGCGCGCTTCGTTTGAGAAGTGCTGTCACGAGGACGATCCAGAAAGGAAGCACCGCCAGGATATGGATGCCGGCGAGGGCCGCGAGGACGGCGAGCACGATGGAAAGGCCAAGAATCCAGCGCTCCGCCTTCAGTTTCGGCTTGAGGTCCTGCCAGAACACCTTCGCGCCATCCAAGACGATACCCTCATTTTCCAATTTGCCGCCTCCTGCCAGACCCTTCTCGTGCGGTGCAATCCCGACCACCAGGCGAAATCCGTCCCCGGTGGCGCGTGCCGAGAGCGGAAACAGAACATTGCGTTCCCTCTCCCGATTCGGCCGCAAGGGCTGAGAGATAGCGGCGCTTCATGACATGATTTTCACGACGTGCTTGAATCCGCAACGCAATTATGGCCTGCTCCGGAGATATCGGGCACCAGCGGGAGGAAGGCAAAATGGCACTAGCGGCGGGAAACGCGGCCCAGCCCGGGAGCCGGGCGGTCGAGCTTGAGATCGGCGGCAAGACCCGGGTGTTCGACATCGACAATCCGGAACTGCCGAAATGGATCGACGACGAAGCCTTTTCGTCCGACGACTACCCCTACGAGAAGAAGCTCAGCGAGGAGGAATACGAGGAGACGCTGACGAAGCTGCAGATCGAGCTCGTCAAGGTCCAGTTCTGGATGCAGGCGACCGGCAAGCGCGTCATGGCCGTTTTCGAGGGGCGCGACGCAGCCGGCAAGGGTGGCGCCATCCATGCGACCATGGCCTATATGAATCCTCGATCCGCCCGCATCGTCGCGTTGACCAAACCCACCGAGACCGAGCGCGGCCAATGGTACTTCCAGCGCTATGTCTCGACCTTGCCGACGGCCGGCGAATTCGTCCTCTTCGACCGTTCCTGGTACAACCGCGCCGGCGTGGAGCCGGTGATGGGCTTCTGCACGCCGGAGCAATACGAACACTTCCTCAAGGAGACACCGCGCTTCGAGAAAATGATCGTCAACGAGGGCATCCAGCTCTTCAAATTCTGGCTCAATATCGGCCGCGAGATGCAACTGAAGCGGTTCCACGATCGCCGGCATGATCCGCTGAAGGTCTGGAAGCTGTCGCCGATGGACATAGCGGCTCTGCCCAAATGGGACGACTACACCGCGAAGCGCGACCGGATGCTGAAGGAAACGCACACGGACCACGCGCCGTGGACCGTCATCCGCGGCAATGACAAGCGTCGCGCCAGGATCAACCTGATCCGCCACATTCTGACGAAGCTCGACTACGACGGCAAGGACAAGGCGGCGATCGGCAAGGCGGACGACAAGGTCATCGGCTCCGGGCCCGGCTTCCTCAGGTGATCTGCGAAGCTGCGCGATGCCGGATCATTGACCCGGCAGCACGCGGATGGCGAAGAGATCGAGGCTGTTGCCGGCGCCGCTGACATCGCTGTTGATCAGCAACTTTCCGGAACTGCCAGGCGCGAGAGGGCGATCGAAGCTGATCTTGAACAGCATGTCGATGCGCTCGTCATGCGCGGTGAAGCGATGGCGACCGCAGGCGCCCATCGCCGAGAAATCGCATTCGACCGAGAACTCCGTCGTCTTGCCCGGCAGTGCCTGGACACTCAGCGCCAGCGTCGAGGACTTGCCCGAAAGCTGGGAGAGGACATCGGCGGGAATGTCGACCGCCACCTCGCCCTCCTTCGAGCCGGCCGACGACGTCAACCGGATGCGCTCGCCGCCATCGTCGTCGAACGGCTGAGCGCTGGCGCGGGCGCCAGGCTTGACGGCCGCTGCGTCCGCCGAGGTGAAGACCTCGATCCACTCGCCCGAAAAGCCCTCCTGCGCGCCGAGCGTCGGCAAGCTGGCAGCGGGGAAATCCTCCGTTTCCACGACGGCCGGCGGATTGGCGACATTGGTGTCGCGCTCGGCGGGCGATTTCAGGAGGTCATTGGTCTGAACCCACCAGACCCCCGCGCCCGCCGCGGCGGCAAGCGTCGCGACAACCATGACGAAGGAGAGAAGCCGACCGCGTCTGCGCTTCGGCGGGCGCTTGTCCGTAACGCCCAGATCCGGCGCGATCGAGCCGGGCTTTCCCGGCTCGACGGACTTGCCACCGTTGGTCACCGGCTGCGTCTGCCCGTCGCGCTCCGGGCGAAGGGCGCCGAGGCCGCCGTCCACGGCCGATCCCGGTCGCGCCTCGGCCTTGAAGCCCGGCTCATGCGCTGCCGCATCGGCCTTGCCTTTCACGTCCGATAGGCTGACGACCGGCGTCGCGGCGCGCGCCTTCAGGGCAGCGCGCTCCTCGGTCTCGATCGCGTGAATGACCGCTTCCAGCCGATGACGCTGCTTGGCGATGATGTCCGGGTCCTCGATCTCCTGCTTCTGGAGGCCATTTTCCAGCGCCTGACGGGCCGACTGATAGATCCGCGCGCGGACTTCGGCATTGCTCCGCTCCGAGCGTTCCAGTGCATTCCTGATTGCCGTCTCGAGTCCGCTCACATCAAATCCTTCTGCACACCAGGCTTACGCCCAAACGGGGGCAAGTATCGGAGGGCCCCGCCTCTTCCCGCGGCACGCCGTTGGTTTTATTAACGATTGGGTAACCGCTGCTTTCGGAATCTGCAAGTCCGGCGGCGTTGCGGCCGGGTCTTGCACGGGGAAAAGGCGCCTTGACCCGTCAAAATGCGGGGCGGAAAACCTCTCTTTGCAAGCACGGCCTTTGCTGCTATCTACATTGACGTTTACGCAAACGTCAAAAATTGGGATGGAGTGAGACCCGATGCCGTTGCCGCCAATTTTTTCCGGAACGACGAGACTGCCGGTTGTCGGCGCGCCGCTTTTCATCGTCTCGCATCCCAAGCTGACGATTGCCCAATGCAAGGCCGGCGTCATCGGTTCCTTCCCGGCGCTCAACGCCCGTCCGCAAGCACAGCTCGACGAGTGGCTCGCCGAGATCACCGAAACGCTCGCCGACCACGACGCCAAGCATTCAGGCCGTCCGGCCGCCCCCTTTGCCGTCAACCAGATCGTCCACAAGTCGAATGCCCGGCTCGAGCAGGACCTGATGCTCTGCGTCAAATACAAGGTGCCGATCGTCATCTCCTCGCTCGGCGCGGTGCCGGAGGTCAATGCTGCGATCCATTCCTATGGCGGCATCGTGCTGCACGATGTCATCAACAACCGCCATGCCAACTCGGCGATCCGCAAGGGGGCCGACGGGCTGATCGCAGTCGCCGCCGGCGCCGGCGGCCATGCCGGAACCCTGTCGCCCTTCGCGCTGATCCAGGAAATCCGCGCCTGGTTCGACGGTCCGCTGCTGCTTTCGGGCGCAATCGCCACCGGCGACGCCATCCTCGCGGCGGAAGCGATGGGCGCCGACATGGCCTATATCGGCTCGCCCTTCATCGCCACCGAAGAGGCCCGCGCCAGCGACGCCTACAAGCAGGCGATCGTCGACGGCAACGCCGCCGACATCGTCTACTCCAACTATTTCACCGGCATTCACGGCAACTATCTCAAGGCCTCGATCCGCGCCGCCGGCATGGATCCGGATACCCTGCCGGAAGCCGACCCGTCGAAGATGGACTTCGGCAAGGCCACCGACGGGGCCAAGGCCTGGAAGGACATCTGGGGCTGCGGCCAGGGCATTGGCGCCATCCAGGAGGTCAGCCCGGTCGCGGAACTGGTCGACCGGCTGGAGCGCGAATACGACGCCGCCCGCGCCCGCCTCGGCCTCGCCTCCTCGGCCGGCCTCACCGCGCCGAAGGAATTTTCAACTTCTCGAAACTGATGACTTGAAATCCCGGCGCTTTGCGTTTATCAGCGCCTCACATTCGTTCCGCGGCCACCCGCGGGACGCTTTAGTGCCGCTTTAGCTCAGTCGGTAGAGCACATCATTCGTAATGATGGGGTCACGTGTTCGAGTCACGTAAGCGGCACCATTCTCTTCCTGCACCGCTTACCGTGACACAGTCGATTCCCGCTCCTCACGTATAAAAATACCGCGCCAGGTGAAAGAACACCGGTGCCGCAAAGCTCAGCGAATCCATGCGGTCGAGCACGCCGCCGTGGCCGGAGATCATCGTACCCCAGTCCTTCACCCCCATCGAGCGCTTGACGGCCGAGAGCGACAGGCCGCCCAAAAAACCCATGGCGACGATGGCGAGCGCCATGGCGGCGGCTTCCAGCGGCGTGAACGGGGTGATCCACCAGAGGCCGGCGCCAGCGGCGACGGCGGATAGGCCGCCTCCGACAAGGCCCTCGACGGTCTTCGAGGGGCTGACGACGGGGGCCACCTTCGTGCGGCCGAACAGCTTGCCGAACACGTATTGCATCACGTCGCTGAACTGCGCGACGGTGATCAGGAAGAAGAGCAGCAGGAAGCCCTCGTTCGGACGGCCGGGAATGTCGAGCGTCAGCAGGGCCGGCGCGTGGCTGATGCAATAGACGGTCAGCATCAGGCCCCACTGGATGCGCGAGACGCGCAGCAAGAACTCGTCGGCATCGCCCTTCAGCGCGGCCAGGCTCGGCAGGAGAAGGAAGCCGTAGACCGGGACGAGGATCGTGAAGAGCGCGTACCAGTCGGTCCAGATCAGCCAGTATTGCAGCGGCAGCAGCACGTAGAAGGCGGCGACCAGAGGCAGGTGATCGGCGCCGCGCGTCGGCGTCAGCGATATGAACTCGCGCAGCGTGTAGAAGGAGGTGAGCGCGAAGAGCACGACGGTCACGCCGCGGCCGAGCGCGAAACTGACCGCGAAGATCGCGACCATGGCCCACCAGGCCTTGATGCGGGCGTTGAGATTATCCACCGTCGCCCGGCCACTCTCCGAAGTCACCTTGCGCGACAGCACGAAGCCGATCACCGAGGCGATGCCGAGCAGCGTCGAGATGCCGCCGAAGAGGATGAACAGCTTGTCGCTCAAGGACATGGCGGCCTCATGAAACCGGATCCGAAGCGAGCGTGCTGACGGCGGTGCGGGCGCGTTCGAGGAATTCGTCCTTCTCCTCACCCGGCCGTCTTACAAGCGGCGCGCCGAAGCGAACCGTGCAGCTGATCGGCACCGGCAGGAAGGTTCCCTTGGGGAAGGCGCGCGAGGGGTTGTCGAGATAGGTCGGAATCAGTTCGACCTCCGGGAATTCCTGCGACAGCCAGTAGAGACCGCTCTTGAACGGTCCCGGCAGGCGCTCGCTGCCGCGCGTTCCCTCGGGAAAGAGAACGAGCGACTCGCCCTCGGCGAGCACGCCGCGCAAGGGGGCGAGCGCCGCCCCGGGCGGACCCTGCGTGGCACGGTCGACGAGCACGGCATTCAACACCTTGAGCGCAATGTGGCGGCGGAGCTTGCCCCTGCCCCAATAGTCTGCGGCGGCGATCGGGTGGGTGGATGCGCGCAGCGGCCGCGGCAGCGCCGACCAGATCAACAGCGTGTCGAGATGGCTGGCGTGATTGGCGAAATAGATGCGCTGGCGCGTATCCGGCACGGCCCCGATCCATTGCGCCTGCCCGCCGACGAGAAACCGGGTGAGGCCGATCAAAAGCAGATCGATCACGGCTTTGCGGCTCCCGAAATGCGCGAGACGATCGCCCGGGTGCGGGTCCAGCAGGTGAGAAGCGCGCCGGCGAGGATGATCCACCCAGCCGCGTAAAGCACGATGCGCTCCGCCGTCAGCCAGGCTTCGCCGAGCGCCAGGAGACAGGCAAGGCTCATCAGCGCCATGCGATGCTGCTTGGCCATCGGACCGCGAAAGTCCTGGGCCTGGCCGAGCGAGCCGCCGAAGACGCGCACATAGGCGGTCAAGGCCGCGGCAAGCGCGCCAGCCCAGCCGAGCCAGCCGGCGCCGGCGGCGTAGCCGAGCGCCACGATCAGCAGCGTGTCTGCGACACGATCGGGAAACTCGTTGTAGAGCGCGCCGACCGGCGAGCCACGGCCGCCCTCGACAGCCACCATGCCGTCAAGCAGATTGCAGAGAAGCCGCAACTGGATGCCGGCGACGGCGACGAGATAGAGCAACGGCCAGCGCGGCGCGAAGACGAGCGCCGCCGCGCCGATCGCGGCAAACCCGATGCTCAACAGCGAAATCCCGTTCGGCGTGATCGGCGTCTTGAGGAGCAGCGCCGTCAGGCGACGCGCGAAGCCGCTGTCTCGCGCCGCAATGGGGCGCCGATCAGCGCCCGGCCCGCCGGGCTCTCCGCCATCCGGAGCGACATTCATCTCTGTGGACCCCAGCCCTTACAAATTCATGATTGCAGTCCGTCATAAAACAACTTCACGGCAAAGGCCATATGGCGGCCTAACAGCAACTTCCGTCGCCGCGCGACTGGATAGCGGCGACGGCGTCGAATGCGCCGTCATCCACCGCCCTTCTCCGCGGTTCCAGCGTCAGCAGCGGGGAAGCGCATGGAAATACGCGTTCCGCGGCGCCGGAGCGCCGGGCTCTCCGCCTTGATCCGTCCGCCCATGGCCTCGACGAAGCTCTTGCTGATCGTCAGGCCGAGGCCGGTGCCGAGCGAGCGAGCGTCCGGCTTGCCCTTGCGGAAGAATTTGTCGAAGACGTGCTCGAGATCGGCCGGCGCGATACCCTTGCCGAGGTCGGTCACCGACAGCACGACCGCGTCGCCCTCCCGCCGGGCATAGATGCTGACCGGTTCGTCGCCGCCGAACCGGTCGGCATTGTCGAGCAGATTGAAGAGGACTTGGCCGAGCAGGAGGCCGTCGCCGCGCATCGACGGCAGGTCTGCGGCGATGCTTGTCTCGAATATGCGGCCGGGAAAGTATTTCCGCGCCCGTTCGACGGCGACGTGAACGACTTCAGCCACATCGACCCGATCGCGCCTGGCATTGATCGTCCCGGCCTCGATCCGGTTCATGTCGAAGAGGTTTGCGACGAAGTGCGTCAGCCTGCCGCTTTCCTCCTCGATCGACTGCAGAAGATCCTCCCGGTCCTCCTTCGGCATTCCGTCGCCAATCTGGCGGAGGGTGGTCACGGCGCCGGCAATCGTCGCCAGGGGCGTCGTGAGGTCCTGGGAGAGCGACGAAAGTAGGGCCGCGCGGAATTTCTCGCCCTCGAGCTGGGCAGCCTGATCGGAGGTTTCACGCGACAGCCGGGCGCGGTCGACGGCAATCGCGGTCTGGTCGAGAATCGCGGCAAGGGCCCGCTCCTCGTTGATCTCGAGCGGCCGGTCCTCCTGCAGAAAGCCGCAAACACCGACGACACCCTGTGGGCTCGTGAGCGGCCTGAACTGAAACGGGCTGTTCGGCAGCGTTCCGGTATCGTTGCCGGCCGCCTCCTTCTTCTCGAAGGCCCAGCGCGCCGCCATCCTGTCGCTGACGGAAAGTTCGGTGTCCGGCGGCCAGGCCACCTTCAAGGCAAGATCACCGTCTTCCGGCAGCAACAGCACGGCGTTGCGCCTCAGCGTCGCCTGCATCTGGGTGACGGCGGCCCAGAGCACGTCTTCGGCATTGGCGGTGCCGGAAAGCTTGCGGGAGAAATCATAGAGCGCCTGCGTCGTTGTCGCTCGGCCCCGTGCCGTCTTCGCCTGCTCGCGAATGCGCGAGGCAAGGCCGCCGGCGAGCGCCGCTGCCGCCAGGAAAACGAAGAGAGCGAAGACCTCGTGCGGCTCGGCCACCGTGAATGTGCCGACCGGCTCGATGAAGAAGAAATTATAGGCGAGAACGGAAAACAGCGCGGCCGCCAGAGCCGCGAAGTAGCCGGCGTAAATGGCCGAGGCGATCACCGCGAGCAGATAGAGAAGCGAAATATTCTGCAGGATGATGAACTGCTCGACCAGTAGGCCGAACGCCGTCGCCAGCCCGACCGTACCAGCGGCTATACCGAAGGCCCGCCCCAGTCCCTCCGGCAGCGGCCGCTTGCTTGTCCGTCTCGGCTTCGCGGGCGGCTCGCTCTTGCCCGTGACGAGGTGAATGCCGACACCGGAAACGCGCTTGGCCAGCGCATCCGGCAAGGAGGCACGGAACAGGCTCAGCGGGAACCAGTGGCGGCGCGCGCCGATGACGATCTGCGTCGCATTCTCGCGCCTTGCGAGCTTCAGGATCTCCTCGACGAAATCGCTGCCGACGATGCGGAGCGTCCCGGCGCCCAGCTGCTCGGCGAGACGGAAGGTCTCGTCGAGCTGCCGCATCGCCTCGCCGTCGCCCGATTCTCGATCCGCGCGCTCGATGGAAACGACGATCCAGTCCGCGTTCAATCCCGAGGCAAGCCGGCTTGCCGTCCTCACCACCTTTTCCGACAGCGGATCCGGGCCGATGCAGACGAGAAGCCTCTCGCCCGCCGGCCACGGACCCTCTATGGCGTTCTGCTTCAGGTAGTCGACCATCTGGTCGTCGACCCGGTCGGCGGTCCGACGCAGCGCCAACTCGCGCAGCGCCGTCAGATTGCCGAGCCGAAAGAAATTGTCCGCGGCCCGCTTGGCACTGTCGGGCAGGTAGACCTTGCCTTCCTTCAGCCGGTCGATCAGTTCCGCCGGTGGCAGGTCGACCAGCAGCACCTCGTCGGCCCGGTTCAGGACCGTGTCGGGAATCCGCTCGCGCACCGGCACGCCGGCAATCTGGGCGACGATGTCCGACAGGCTTTCGAGATGCTGGATGTTGAGCGCCGTCCAGACATCGATGCCGGCATCCACCAGTTCCTCGATATCCTGGTAGCGCTTGGGATGGCGGCCTTCGCCGAGATTGGTGTGGGCGAGTTCGTCGACGACGATGATCCGCGGACGGCGGGCCAGTGCGGCGTCGAGATCGAACTCGTGGAGCGTGCGTCCGCTGTGCGCGACGTCGCGGCGCGGCAAGATCTCCAGCCCTTCGAGCAGCGCCGCGGTCTCGCTGCGTCCATGGGTCTCGACAAGTCCGATGACGATGTCGGCGCCCTCTTGCCTGAGACGCTGTGCCCTCGTCAGCATGGCGTAGGTCTTGCCGACGCCGGGCGCGGCGCCGAGGAACACCGTCAGCTTGCCTCTGCCGCCTCGTTCGGCCAGCGCCAGCAGGGCATCGGGATCGGGGCGGCTCGCCAGGTCGCGATCAATCTCGGACATGCAATCTCTCGAACTCGGTCCTTGGAGAAGGTTCACTCCCGCAGCGCCGTGCCGCCTGTCACGGCCCTATTTGGCGGCGATATCGACTCTGGCAACCGGCTTGGCCGTCGGTTCCGGCTGGTTCGCCACTTCGTGCATCCACTCCCGCCAGATCGCGACCAGCAGCGCCATCAGCACCGGGCCGACGAAAAGGCCAAGGAAGCCCATCGTCTTGACCCCGCCGACCAGGCCGAAAAAGGTCGGCAGGAAGGGAAGCTTGATCGGGCCGCCGACGAGCCTCGGACGCAGCGTCTTGTCGACGATGAAGAGCTCAGTCGTACCCCAGGCAAAGAGCGCAACGCCGTGGAAGGGCGAGCCACTCGCCACCAGATAGATCGAAACGAGCGTGAAGCAGAGCGGTGCGCCGCCCGGAATGAGCGCCATGAGGCCAGTGATGATGCCGAGCGTCACCGGCGACGGCACGCCGGCCAGCCAGTAGGCGACGCCGAGCACGATGCCTTCGCCGATCGCGATGGTGCCCATGCCGGTCACGGTCGAGCTGATCGTCAGCGGCACGACGCGCGACAGCCGCTCCCAGCGCATCGGGAAGATCTGCTCGCCGAGGCGATCGAGCTGCTTCGAGAAGGCATGGCCGTCGCGATAGACGAAGAACAGCGTGATCAGCATGAAGAGCAGCGTCAGGAAGGACTGGAAGGCAGAAGCGCCGATCACCAGGACGCCGCGGTAGATGTTGCCGATATTGGAGCCGCTGACGAGCTGAACCAGTTCGCCAAGCGCGCCCGGATGCCCGACATATTTCACCCATTGCTGACCAAGCCAGGCGCCGGCGACGGGGATTGTCGTCAGCCAGGCCGGGACCGGCGCTCCATTCACGTTGGTTTCCACCGACCAGACGAGCCAGTCGCGCACCTCGTCCACCGCATAGGCCGCGGCGATCGAAATCGGCACGACGATAAAGGCGACAACGGAGGTAATCGCAATGGTCGCCGCAAGCGTCCGATTGCCGGTCAGGGCCTGAAGCAGCCGCCGATAGATCGGCCAGCTCGCAAAACCGATGACGACGGCGGCAAGCACCGGGACGACGAAGCCGTGGAAGAAGTAGACACCGGCGAAGAGCACGAGGACGAGCAGCCAGCGGGCAGCCGAAATCGGCAGGACGAGGGCCGAGCGCGAATGGGGAGGCTGCCCGAAGAGCCGCGGCTCCGCCGGGAGATTTTCTCGCTCACGATTGCCCAATTGCACCTGTAGTCCTCCGTCTTTCAAGAACCTTACATCAATCCCGCAGGCTTGCCAGCCCGTCTCCTGCCCCTATGAGAGCTTTCGACATCAAGAGAGCTGCGTCTCCAAATCATCGCCACGGTCAGCGATCAATTCACAATTGCCGTGATCGTCCGGCGAAGGCGTAGCGGACGGACATGACAGGGAGATTTCGATGCATTCGAGCGCCGTTGCCGTCAAAATCCGTCACGCGCATCGCATCGGCATTATTGACGTTTACGTCAAAGTTATATAATTCCGATTAGTGCTTGAAGATACGCTGGAAAAGCAGCATCTTCGCTCGGGAGGGAAGATCGGGAGGGATTTTTCTTCGCCGTGAGCAAGGCCGTTCGTTGCCATTACAGGGAGAGAGATCATGGCGGAAGCAAGCATGCAGCAGGCGGGTTCCGGCGCGGCTAAAAACTGGGTCAAGTCCTATCCGCCGGGCGTGCCCGCCGACATCGGACCACTCCCCTACCGATCGCTCGGCGAGTTCTTCGACCATGCGGTGGCGCAGCATTCCTGGCGACCCGCCTTCACATCAATGGGCAAGTCGCTGAGCTTTGCCGATCTCAATGTCCATTCGAGCCGGCTCGGCGCCTGGCTGCAATCGCTCGGCCTGGCGAAAGGCGATCGCGTCGCCGTGATGATGCCGAACATCCTGCAGAATCCGGTCATCGTCTACGGCATCCTCAGGGCCGGCTACACGGTCGTCAACGTCAATCCGCTCTACACGCCGCGCGAGCTCGAGCATCAGCTGGTCGATGCCGGCGCCAAGGCGATCTTCGTGCTGGAAAACTTTGCCCATACGGTCGAGCAGGTCGTCGCCCGCACCAAGGTCAAGCATGTGGTGGTCGCGACAATGGGCGACATGCTCGGGGTGAAGGGCCTCGTCGTCAACCTCGTCGTACGCCGCGTCAAGAAGCTGGTTCCCGCCTGGTCGCTGCCGGGTCACCACTCGTTCCGAACGGTTCTTGCCAAGGGCGAGAAGCTTCAGCTTGCGAAACCCAATATCGGGCCGACCGATATCGCCTTCCTGCAATATACCGGCGGCACGACCGGCGTTTCCAAGGGCGCCACCCTCACCCATGCCAATCTTCTCGCCAACATGGCGCAGATGGAGCTCTGGCTGAACACGGCCTTCCTGCGCAAGCCGCGCCCGGAAAACCTCACCTTCATGTGCGCCCTGCCGCTCTACCACATCTTCGCGCTGACGGTGAATTCGCTGATGGGGCTCGCGACCGGCGGTAACAACATCCTGATCCCTAATCCGCGCGACATTCCAGCCTTCGTCAAGGAACTGGGCAAGTACAAGACCAACATCTTCCCCGGCCTCAACACGCTGTTCAACGCGCTGATGAACAATCCGGAATTCCAGAAGCTAGACTTCTCCTCGCTGATCCTGACCTTCGGCGGCGGCATGGCCGTGCAGCGACCGGTCGCCGAGCGCTGGCTCGCGATGACGCACTGCCCGATCCATGAAGGCTATGGACTCTCCGAAACCTCGCCGGTCGCCACCGCCAACCGGCTCGATACGGACGAGTTCACCGGCACGATCGGCATGCCTCTGCCTTCCACCGAGGTCGAAATCCGCGACGAGAACGGCAATGCGCTGCCGACCGGCGAAATCGGCGAGATCTGCATCCGCGGCCCGCAGGTGATGGCCGGCTATTGGCAGCGCCCCGACGAAACGGCGAAGGCGATTTCGCCGGACGGCTTCTTCCGCACCGGCGACATCGGCTTCATGAACGCCGCGGGGCTGACGAAGATCGTCGACCGCAAGAAGGACATGATCCTCGTTTCCGGCTTCAACGTCTTCCCGAACGAGATCGAAGAGGTCGTCGCAACCCATCCCGGCATTCTGGAATGCGCCGCGGTCGGTGTTGCCGACCCGCATTCCGGCGAGGCGGTCAAGCTCTTCGTCGTACGCAAGGATCCGAACCTCACGGAAGCGGACGTCAAGCGCCACTGCGCCGAAAACCTCACCAACTACAAGCGACCGCGGCACGTGGAATTCCGCGAGGAACTGCCGAAATCCAATGTCGGCAAGATCCTGCGCAAGGATTTGCGCGATTAAGCGCACGCCTCGCACTCGACACCTCTCGGCCGCCCGAGGGCGGCCTTTTTTCGCTGCAGTGCACACCTGCCCTTGATTTGCCACGTCTAAAGCGACTAGCTATCGCAGCCGATTTCCGATGCAAGGAGCCCTGCGATGAAAGCGCTTGTCGAAAACCTCAAAGCCACTGCACAGGAGACCAATGCAGCCGACATCCGGGCTGCCTTCGCGGCAGATCCGAACCGCTTTGCGCGCTTCAGCACGAGGCTCGACGATCTTCTCCTCGACTATTCGAAATGCGCCGTCAACGACCGGATTCTCGACGGTCTCGAGGCGCTGGCGAAGGCTGCCAAGGTCGAGGAAAAGCGCGACGCCATGTTCCGCGGCGACATCATCAACATCACCGAGGAACGCGCCGTCCTGCACACGGCGCTCAGGAACCGCTCGAACCGGCCGGTTGTCGTCGCCGGCAAGGACGTGATGCCGGACGTCAACGCCGTGCTCGATGCGATGGGCGCCTTCGCCGACGACGTGCGCTCCGGCGCGCTGAAGGGGGCCACCGGCAAGCAGATCACCGACGTCGTCAATATCGGCATCGGCGGCTCCGACCTCGGTCCGGCGATGGTGACGCTGGCGCTCGCACCCTTCCATGACGGTCCGCGGCTGCACTTCGTTTCCAATGTCGACGGCGCCCATATCGCCGATACGTTGAAGCTGCTCGACCCGGAGACCTCGCTCTTCATCGTCGCCTCCAAGACCTTCACGACGATCGAGACGATGACCAATGCGGCGACGGCGCGCGCCTTCATCGCCGGCAGGCTCGGCGAAGCGGCGGTCGGTCACCACTTCGCAGCGGTCTCGACGGCCCTCGACAAGGTCGCCGCCTTCGGCATCGACGCCGCCCGCGTCTTCGGCTTCTGGGATTGGGTCGGCGGCCGCTATTCGATCTGGTCGGCGATCGGCCTGCCGCTGATGCTTGCGGTCGGAAGTGAGAATTTCGGCCGCTTCCTCGATGGCGGCCATGCAATCGACGAGCATTTCCGTACCGCTCCGCTGCGCGAAAACATCCCGATGCTCCTCGGCCTGATCGGCTTCTATCACCGCAACGTGCTCGGCTATCCGTCGCGGGCGATCCTGCCCTACGACCAGCGCCTCTCCCGCTTCCCGGCCTATCTGCAGCAGCTCGACATGGAATCGAACGGCAAGGCCGTGACGCTCGACAGCAAGCCGGTGGAATTTGCGACCGGTCCGGTCGTCTGGGGCGAGCCCGGCACCAACGGCCAGCACGCCTTCTACCAGCTCATCCACCAGGGCACCGACATCATTCCCGCCGAATTCATGATCGCCGCCAACGGCCATGAGAAGGACCTGCGCCACCAGCATCAGCTGCTGATCGCCAACTGCCTGGCGCAGTCGGAAGCGCTGATGAAGGGCCGCACGCTTGCCGAAGCCAAGGCGCAGCTGACCTCGAAGGGCATGGACGAGGCGAAGGCGGACAAGATCGCGCCGCACCGCGTCTTTACCGGCAACCGGCCGTCGCTGACCTTCGTCTACGACCAGCTCGATCCCTTCGCGCTCGGCCGGCTGATCGCTCTCTACGAACACCGCGTCTTTGTCGAAGGCGCGCTCTTCAACATCAACTCCTTCGACCAATGGGGCGTCGAGCTCGGCAAGGAGCTGGCGACCGGCCTGTTGCCGGTCGTCGAAGGTAAGGCGAGCGCCGAGGGCCACGATTCCTCGACCGCCGGCCTCGTTGCGGCGCTGCTACAGGCGGCGCGCTGACGGACAAAAAAAGGGCGCCAACTGGCGCCCTCTCGCACACGGATTTGCTGGCGTCAGAGCCCGATTTCATATTTCCAAGGCGGATTGGCGCCGGCGCGCGACACTGTGACGGCGGCTGCCTTGGCGCCGAGAGCGAGTGCCTGCCGGACGGCCTCGTCGCTCAAGTCCGCGACCTGTTGCTTGGTCAGCAGGTTGTTGAGCTTCAGCGAGGCGAGCACCCCGGCATCGAACGTGTCGCCGGCGCCAACCGTGTCGACGACCGTGACCCGCTCGCTTGCGACCTCGACCTTGTGATTCCGCGTATAGCCGACAGCGCCGTCCGCGCCCCTGGTGATCACCACCAGTTTCGGGCCGCGCTTCAGCCATTCGGCCGCGAGCGCGTCGTGGCTTCCCTCCATGCCGAACCAGGCGAGGTCCTCATCGGAGAACTTGACGATGTCGGACATCGCCGCCATGCGATTCATGCGGGCAAGATGCGCCTCGCGGTCCTTGATGAAGCCGGGGCGGATATTCGGGTCGAAGGAGATCACCCGCTTTTCGTGCTCCCGCGTCATCAACGCTTCATAGGTCGAGCCGCAGGGTTCGGGGATCAGGCTGATCGCGCCGAAATGCAGCGCGTCGCAGAAGTCGCCGAAGGCCGGCAGATGATCGGTGGTGATCATCCGCCCGGCGGTATTCTCGTCGAAGAAGGCGTAGCTCGCATGGCCGTTGACGAGCTTCACGAAGGCGAGCGTGGTGTGCAGCGGCAGCGTCGCGGAGGGGCCGAAATCGACATTCGCCGCTCTCAGCGTCTCCCGCAGGATATCGCCGAACATGTCGTCGGAGAGCCCGGTGAAGAAGCCGGTCGGAATGCCGAGCCTGCCGAGCGCGATCGCCGTGTTGAAGATGGCGCCCCCGGCATAGGGTGCAAAGGCGCTTTCACCGGCCGCCGTCTCGCGCGGCAGCATGTCGATCAGGGCCTCTCCGCAGCAAACAATCATCAACGTCCTCCCTTGAAAACTATTCCATCGACCAGCGTCGCGTCACTGGGCAGCGAGTTCGCCGACACCGCCGTTGCGGGCTGACCAGGCGAGCGGCGCATTGAGGAAGGATTCCACCTCGTTCAGCGTCTTCTCGTCGAACAGCGCCTGGCTGCGGGCGACCGCAAGCACATTGCGCCAGGTGGCGATGTAATGCAGGTCGGCTCCCTTGGACTTCATGTCGCCCCGCGCTTCGGGGAAGATGTCGTAATAGAAGAGGGCGATGCCGTGCTCGACAACGCCACCGGCCGCACGGATCGCGTCGATGAACTTGAACATGGAGCCGCCAGCGGTCGTCAGGTCCTCGATCACCAGGACACGCGCGCCTTCCGGCATGTGGCCCTCGATCTGAGCGTTGCGGCCGTGTCCCTTCGGCGCCTTGCGCACATAGATCATCGGCAGGCCGAGGCGTTCGGCAAGCATCGCCGCAAAGGGGATGCCGGCCGTCTCGCCGCCGGCGACCACGTCGAAACGCTCGAAGCCGGCCTCCCTGAGGATCGTCGCGGCGGCGAAGTCCATCACCGCCGAGCGGATGCGGGGATAGGAGATCAGCTTGCGGCAGTCGATATAGACCGGGCTCGCCATGCCGGAGGAGAGCTTGTAGGGCTGATCGGCGCGAAAATGCACCGCCTTGATCTCCCAAAGCATCTTCGCGACCAGTTCGGCCATCACCGCCTTGTCGGTGAACGCGTTCGAAAACATGACCTCTCCTTCAAAAGCGTGACCCGAAAAGTCGGCATCGGTTTTCGGATTAGTCACGCGAAAAAATCTTAACTAGGCAACCGCCCAGTAGAGCGGGAACATCGGGTCGAATACGGTGATCAGGCCGGCCTCCGTCTCGATCTTGGTGGGATAGCGGACCGGCTCCCTGCCCTTGCGCAAGGTGATCGTTTCCTCATTCGCCGGCAGACCGTACCAGGCGGGGCCGTTCAGCGACGTGAAGGCCTCGAGCCGGTCGAGTGCCCCCTCCTCCTCGAAGACATGGGCAAGGCAGCTCATCGTGTTGAGCGAGGTATAGATGCCGGCGCAACCGCAGGCGCATTCCTTGAGCGGATCGACATGGGGGGCGGAGTCGGTGCCGAGGAAGAACCGCACGTCACCGGAGACTGCAGCCTCCCTGAGCGCCAGACGGTGGCTCTCTCGCTTGGCGACCGGCAGGCAATAATAGTGCGGCTTGACGCCGCCGACGAGGATGGCATTGCGGTTGATGATCAGGTGATGGGTGGTAATCGAGCCCGCGAGGTTGGCCGCATGTTCCTTGATGTAGTCGACCCCGTCCTTCGTCGTCACATGCTCCATCGTGATGCGAAGATCCGGCAGGCGCCGGCGAAGCGGGTCGAGAACCGTTTCGATGAAGACGGCCTCGCGATCAAAGATATCGACTTCCGGCGTCGTCACCTCGCCGTGGACGCAGAGCGGCATGCCGATCTCGGCCATGCGCTCGAGAACAGGCATCGCCTTCGTGATGTCGCGGACGCCGCTGTGCGAATTGGTGGTCGCGCCGGCCGGATAGAGCTTCACCGCCTTGACGAGACCGCTCCTGTAGCCGGCCTCCACGTCGTCGGGGTCGGTTCCCTCGGTGAGGTAGAGCGTCATCAGCGGTTCGAACCGGTCACCGGCAGGGATCGCGGCAAGGATGCGTTCGCGATAGGCGGCCGCATCCGCCGATGTCACCACCGGCGGCACCAGATTGGGCATGACGATGGCGCGGGCGAAATGCCGGCTCGTGTCGCCGATGACGCCACGCAGAACGTCGCCATCACGCAGGTGGAGATGCCAGTCGTCCGGGCGGCGAATAGCGAGCTCTTGCATTTAGGCTTTCTCCCGATGCTCGCGCCCGATCCGCGCGGGCGGCGTCAAAGCCGGCCGATGCGCTTGAAAGGGCGGTAACTCATGTGGTGAACCGCGCCTCGATATCATCATTGCTCCGCCGAACACAATGGCTCGAAGCATATTTCAAAAATCCCGGATCACGAGATCGCTGGCGCGACGGCTGCCGACGACGCGGCGGGCGTTCGGGATATCGTTACCGAAAGCCTTTGTCCGCGCGGTCTCGTCATCATAGCCGTGGTCGTACCAGCGCTGCAGCAGCCGTTGCTCGAGCACATCGATGCCCGGATCGATAAAGATCGAATAGTCGAAGGCGCCATCGAGCCTGTTCCACGGCGCCTCGTCGAGCAGCAGGTAGTTGCCTTCGACGAGGACGATGCGCGTTTCCGGCGCAATCGCTCGCGCCGAAGCGATCGCCAGTTCGCGGGACCGGTCGAACACCGGCACCAGCACCTCACCGTCATCCGCGCGGACCGCCGCCAGCGTCGCCAGGAACGCCCGCACGTCGAAGGTCTCCGGCGCCCCCTTGCGAGGAAGCAATCCCTTTTGCTCGAGGACGGCATTGTCCATGTGGAAGCCGTCCATCGGCAGCACCGCGACGCTTTCCCCCGCCTCGGCGATCGCCTCGGCAAGGCCGTCGGAAAGCGTCGACTTGCCGGCTCCCGGTGGACCGGCGACGGCGACGATGAAACGGCCGGCACCCGCCGCCCGTTTCAGGATCTCGTCCTTCAAGGACTGCACATTCATGCGGCGATTGCCTCGCCGGGCGGCGCCTTGGCACCGGTCATGAAGGCGACGGCATCCGACATCGTGTATTCCTTCGGATTGATGACGCAGAGCCGGCGGCCGAGGCGGTGGATGTGGATCCGGTCCGCAACCTCGAAGACGTGCGGCATATTGTGCGAGATCAGCACGATCGGCAGACCGCGACTGCGCACATCGAGGATCAGTTCCAGAACACGCCGGCTTTCCTTGACGCCGAGCGCCGCGGTCGGCTCGTCCATGATGACGACCTTGGAGCCGAAGGCGGCAGCGCGCGCCACGGCCACACCCTGGCGCTGGCCGCCCGAGAGCGTTTCCACCGCCTGGTTGATGTTCTGGATGGTCATCAGGCCGAGCTCGGACAGCTTCGCCCGCGCCATCTTCTCCATGGCGGCGCGATCGAGAGTGCGGAACAGCTTGCCCAAAAGGCCCTGCTTCCGGATCTCGCGACCGAGGAACATGTTGTCGGCGATCGACAGCGCCGGCGACAAAGCAAGGTTCTGGTAGACCGTCTCGATACCGGCAGCACGCGCCTCCATTGGCGAGCGGAAGTGCACCGGCTGGCCCTCGAGGCGGATCTCGCCTTCGTCCGGAGTGACGGCACCGGAGATCGCCTTGATCATCGAGGACTTGCCGGCGCCGTTGTCGCCGATCACCGCGAGGATTTCACCCGGGTAGAGGTCGAAATCGGCGTTGTCGAGGGCAGTGACGCGGCCATAGCGCTTGACGAGGCCGCGGGCGGTGAGAATGGGTTCCTGTGCCATTACGCTGCTACCTTTCTGATCCACTGGTCGATTGCGACGGCCGAGATGATCAGCACGCCGGTCAGGAAGACCTTCCATTGCGGGTCGGCACCAAGCATGTTGAGGCCCATCGACACGACGCCGACGATCATCGCGCCGATCAGGGTTCCGAGGATCGAGCCGCGGCCGCCGAAGAGCGAGATGCCGCCGATTACGGCCGCGGTAATGGCCTGCAGGTTATAGTCGGTAACGGCTGCCGACGGGGAGATCGAGCCGTTTCGGCCGATCGAGACCCAGGCGGCCAAGGCGGCGATCAGGCCGGCGATCGTATAGGCGCTGAGCAGCACCTTGCCGACGCGGATACCGGAGAGCTTGGCGGCTTCCGGGTCGTCGCCGACCGCATAGAGATGGCGTCCCCAGGCAGTATGGTTCAGCGCGTACCAGAGGCCGAAGACGAGCACGACCATGGCGACGACACCGAGGGTCAACACCGCCGCGCCGACCTTGAAGGTCACGCCGAAGACATGCAGCCACTGGGTCACCGCGGTTACGTCCGCCTCGCGGATGGTCGCGTTTTCCGAGTAGATGAAATTCGTCGACATGATGACGTACCAGGTGCCGAGCGTGACGATGAAGGGTGGCAGTTTCAGCCGGGAAACCAAAAGACCGTTCAAAAGCCCGCAGGCGCCGCCGACCACGAAACCGGCCGCCACGGCGATCGGCGCCGGCAGGCCGTAACTCACGGCGCAATTGCCCATGACGACGGCCGAGATGACCATGACGACGCCGATCGAAAGATCGATGCCGGCCGTCAGGATCACCAGCGTCTGCGCCGCACCGAGCATGCCGACGACAGCAATCTGCTGAAGGATCAGCGTCAGCGTGTAGGACGAGAAGAACCTGCCGCCGATCGCCAGACCGAAGACGAGGATCGACGCGACGAGGACGACGAACGGCACGGCGGCTGGCGTCGAATGGAGAAAATGCTGGATTTTTTGAAGCGGCGTCTTGTCGTGCGTGTCGAAGGACGCCACATCCGTCGAACTGTTGACCAGGACCTTTTCGAATTCCTGGGATGGTTGTGCGGCTGTGTTTGGCTCGGCCATGGAGACTCCTCCCATAACCCCCACTCTCAAGGGGGCGCATTATTGCCGGATGCGCGGCCCGCCGGTTGTCACGGCAGGTCTCAGAACCTTTTTCGATCACGGTCAGTCCGGACTGTCCATCCAGGTCGCAACCGTGACGGTTCCGAGAAGCCAGAGCGGTGCGCGCGCGAAAGCGCATCGCGACTTCCGTCTATCCCGCTCTCAAATTTGCGCAGGTTTCGCGCCTTGTCAAAGAGATCGGCGCTTATGCGAAGGGCGGCCGGGGCCGCCCTTCCTATCGGTTGCTTCCGGACAGGCGGGCGATCAGCCCCAGCACTTCTCCGTGCCGACCTTCGTGTCGATCGATTCGACGCCGGCAGCCGGCTTGTCGGTGACGAGCGCCACACCGGTATCGAAGAAGTCCTTGCCTTCGGTCGGCTTCGGCTTCTCCCCGGTCTCGGCGAATTTCTTGATCGCCTCGATGCCGAGCGCGGCCATCATCAGCGGATATTGCTGCGACGTGGCGCCGATGACGCCCTCGGCAACAGACTTGACACCCGGGCAACCGCCGTCGACCGATACGATCAGCACGTCCTTCTCCTTGCCGACAGCCTTGAGCGCCTGGTAGGCGCCTACAGCGGCGGGCTCGTTGATGGTGTGGATGACGTTGATGTCCGGATCCTTCTGCAGAAGGTTTTCCATCGCCGTGCGGCCACCTTCCTCGTTGCCGTTCGTCACGTCATGGCCGACGATGCGCGGATCGTCCTCGTCACCGATCTTGTTCGGATCCTTGGGATCGATACCGAAGCCGATCATGAAGCCCTGATCGCGCAGCACGTCGACGGTCGGCTGAGACGGGGTCAGATCGAGGAAGCCGACCTTTGCGGTCTTCGCGTTTTCACCCATCGTTGCGGCCGCCCACTGGCCGATCAGCTTGCCCGCCAGCAGGTTGTCGGTCGCGAATGTCGCGTCTGCGGCCGTTGCCGGATCGAGAGGCGTATCGAGCGCGATCACCAGAACGCCGGCGGCCTGCGCCTTCTTGACCTGGTCGACGATCGCCTTGGTATCGGACGCGGCAATGAGAATGCCCTTCGCACCATCGGCGATGCAGGATTCGATAGCGGCAACCTGGCTGTCGTGGTCACCATCGACCTTGCCGGCATAGGCCTTCAGCGTGACGCCGAGTTCCTGTGCCTTGGCGGTCGCGCCTTCCTTCATCTTGACGAAGAAGGGGTTGGTGTCGGTCTTGGTGATGAGGCAGGCGGAAACGTCGGCCGCCTGCGACGGCGACGCGAAGGCAACGCCGAGAGCGAGCGCGCCGAATGCGGTGGAAAGAACAGTTTTCTTCATCAAACCCTCCCAAGGTTCAAATATTGCCGGAACCGGCCTTCAGGCTTCACCGCCGCAGCATTCTCCTCCTGCGGACGGCGCTTCCGAGCGTCAATCAAACACCAATTTTTCGGAGTGTCAATAAATAAATCAAATTGAATTATTATTTGGATGTGGCATTCTGCGTGCAGTATCAGACCACGGCGCGAGCGCCCGGCGGCCGACAGAGCCGGCGGGAGAAGAAACGACAGATCTCGCGAGCAGGATGCCAACGGGAGGAGACGGTGGCATGTCACTGACAGATCCGCATGGAGGATCGGCGCAACCCGATGTGATCGACCCGAGCGGCGGGGCGAACCAGACGCGCGTGCGCGCCTATAATGAACGGCTTGTCATGTCGCTGGTGCGCCGCCACGGCAGCCTGTCGAAGGCAGATATTGCGCGCCGATCCGGCCTTTCAGCGCAAACCGTGTCGGTGATCATGCGTGCGCTGGAGGCGGACGGGATGCTGATGCGCGGCGCGCCCGTGCGCGGCCGCGTCGGCCAGCCCTCGATCCCCATGCGCCTCAATCCCGATGCCGTCTACTCCTTCGGGGTCAAGATCGGCCGCCGCAGCGCCGACCTGGTACTGATGGATTTTCTCGGCACCATCCGCCTGCATCTCCACCAGATCCACATCTATCCGCTGCCCGAGGAACTCGTCGCCTTCATAGTCGAGGGCATCGCCAAACTCGAAAAGGAACTCGCCCCCGAGGATCGCAAGCGCATCGTGGGCGTCGGCATCGCAACGCCCTTCGAACTGTGGAACTGGGCCGAGGAGGTCGGGGCGCCGCACGAAGAGATGGACAGGTGGCGCGATTTCGACCTTGAGGCGGCGGTCGCCGCGCGCACGCCGCACCCGGTCTTCCTGCAGAACGACGGCACGAGCGCCTGCGGCGCGGAACTCGCCTTCGGCGTCGGCGCCAACTATCCGGATTTCGTCTATTTCTACATCGGCTCGTTCATCGGCGGCGGCGTCGTGCTCAATTCCGCCCTGTTCTCCGGCCGGACCGGCACGGCCGGTGCCGTCGGTCCGCTGCCGGTTTCGGGCAAGGACGGCAAGACGACGCAACTGCTGAAGATCGCCTCGGTGTTCGTCCTGGAAAAACTGCTGCGCGATCGCGGCATGGATCCGAAGCCGCTCTGGTATTCGGCCGACGACTGGATCGATTTCGGCGAGCCGCTCGAGGTCTGGATCCAGGATTCGGCGGCAGCCCTTGCCCAGGCCATCGTCTCGGCCGTGTCGATCGTCGACTTCTCCGCCGCCGTGATCGACGGCGGCTTCCCGCCCTGGGTGCGGGCCCGCCTGCTGGCCGCGACGCGCAAGGCGCTGCAGGAACTCGACCTTCAGGGCGTCACGGTTCCGGACCTCGTCGAGGGTGCGGTCGGAAGCCACGCGCGGGCGATCGGCGGAGCGAGCCTGCCCCTCTTTTCCCGCTATCTGCTCGATACGAACGTCCTCTTCAAGGAGCTTACCTGATGCTGAAAGGAATAAACCCCATCCTGAGCCCGGAACTGCTGGCCGCGCTCAGGGCGATGGGGCATGGCGACGAGATCGCGCTCGTCGACGGGAACTATCCGGGCCAGGAGCATGCGCGCCGGCTGGTGCGGCTCGACGGCCACCACCTGATCCCGGCGCTCGATGCCATCCTCAGCGTGCTGCCGATCGATGATTTCGTGCCCGCGGCAATCTTCCGTGCCACGGTCAAGCAGGACAAGGACGCCCTAGATCCGGTTCACCGGGACATCGTCGAATGCTGCCGCAAGCACGAACCGTCGCAGCCGGTCGTTGCGCTTCTCGGCGGAGATTTCTATCCGCGCGTGAAAGCTGCCCATACGGTCGTGCAGACCAGCGAACCTCGGCTCTACGGCAATGTCATCCTGCGCAAGGGTGTGATCTATCCCTGAGGTCACGCGATAACGCAAGGAACCCACCGGCGGTGCCGGCGGGTTCCTTTTTATCATCGCACGACCCGGTCGCCGTTAGGCGGCGACAGTGTTGCCGACGCGTGCGTCAACCGAGAGCGCACCCGGGCCGAAGCTGGCAAGCACCAGGAAGGCACCGGCAATGGTGATGTTCTTCATCATCATGATCTGGTTGAACATCGACAAGAGGCCGTTTGCCGCTTCCGGGAAGTCGGGAACGTTGATCGGGCCGCTGTGGAAAACGAAGGCGGTGACGAGGCAGAAGGCGGCGAGCAGATAGGACGCGACGCGCGTCTGGAAGCCGACCAGAACGGCAAGGCCCGCGACGAGCTCGAAGAGACCGGCGAGATAGGCGAGCGCCGTTGCCGCAGGCCATCCGGCATTGGTGATCATGCCGGCGGTGCCCGCCGGATCGGCGAGCTTGCCGAAGCCGGAGACGATGAACATGATCGAGAGAAGAACGCGCCCGATGAGGACGATGACATTCTGAGGCATGCGCGAGGCTCCTGTTGGAAACTGATTTGCAGCAGGAATATCAGCATTTTGCGAATCGGCCAGCCGCCCTGGCGGAAACAGATCGTTCACAATTTCGAGACGACGGCGTGATGTCGTCAACGCTTTCCGGCAAATGCCTCGGTCGCCAAGCTCTTTTCTGTTGCAACAAGCCGCGACTGTGTGAAAAATTCCCGCGCTTAGGGCACGCGGGGAAATCTCATGACCGAAATCAACCGGAGTCCCGCCTTCTGGCGGTCCTTTCCGATTTTTGAAGAGTTCGACAAGGAAACGCTCTGCGAACTCGCCGATATCGTCAGTTACCGGAAATGGCCCGCGGGCACGGTCATCTTCCAGCGCGGCGACGAGGGCAACCACATGATCGTCGTGGTTTCCGGGCGGATCAAGCTTTCGCTGTTCACGCCGCAGGGCCGGGAGTTGATCCTGCGCCAGCACGAGGCGGGGGCGCTGTTCGGCGAAATGGCGGTGCTCGACGACCAGCCGCGCTCGGCCGACGCAACCGCGGTCACCGTCGCCGAGGGTTATGTGATCGGCAAGAAGGCTTTCCTCGATCTCATCACCCAGAAGCCAAGGATCGCCGAGGCGGTCATCCGCTTCCTCTGCGCGCAATTGCGCGACACGACGGACCGACTGGAAACGATCGCGCTCTATGATCTCAACGCCCGCGTCGCACGCTTCTTTCTGGCGACGCTCAGGCAGATCCACGGTAACGAACTGCCGGCAAGCGCCAATCTTCGCCTGGCGCTGAGCCAGACCGACATCGCCGCCATTCTCGGCGCCAGCCGGCCGAAGGTGAACCGCGCCATCGTCTGGCTGGAGGAATGCGGCGCTCTCAAGCGGACGGACGGCATCGTCTCGTGTAATGTGGGACGCCTGTTGAACATCGCCGATCCACCGGAGGACTAGGCCGATTGAGCCTGACGCCATGGCCGCATCGCCGCATCAGCCCGCTTGCCGGCGGGATCATTGCGAGTCTGGCTGCGGCGCTTATGCTCTACCTCAATGCCGAAACGGTGTTCCGCACGCCGCGTGAGCTTTTCTTCGACAATCTCACCCAATGGGTCCCCTCGCCGCGTTCGCCAGACATCGTCGTGGTCGACATCGATCGGGTGGCCTTCGAGGCGAGATCGGAAAGCTGGGACAGGGGTGCGACGGCCGAACTGATATCGCGGCTTGCAGCCGCCGGCGCCAAGGCGATTGCCGTCGACTTCGTCTTCAGCTCCGACTGCGATCCGGCAACGCCGACAAATTCCGCCCTCGCCTCGGCGATCGGCGAAGCGCCGGTGGTGCTCGGCTTCCTGGCCGCCGAACGCGCCCTGGAGCACCCGCGCCCGGTACCTCCGCTGGCGTTGCGGCGAGAGCTTGCCGTCCCCGAGCAATGGTTCATCCAGGGCGCGGAGACCGCCTGCCCGATCTTCATGGACCGGTCGAAGGCGGCGACGGCGGCATTCCTTGTCGGAGACGGCGATGCGCGCGTCCGGCGCGCGCAGGCCTTTGCCATCCTTGACAATGACGCTTTTCCGGCACTCGGCATCGAAGCGGGCCGGCTCGGCGCGGCAAGCAGCACGCCGGTGCTCGGCGGCGAGCCGGCCTGGCTCAGGCTCGACCACGCGATCATTCCACTCGACGCGGACGGCAACCTTCGTTTCGTGGCGAGTTCGGAAGCAGCCCTTGCCGCCCGGACGGTTTCGGCGGCCGACGTGATGGCCAGCCGGATCGACAAAAGCCGGATCGCCGGCAAGCTGGTGTTCCTCGGCAGCAGCATGCCGAGCCTTGGCGGGCTGAGGCCGACCGCCTCGATGCCGCTCGAGCCCTCGGTGCAGATTCATGCCGACATAGCCAACGCTGTGGTGACGGGCTTCGTGCCCTATCGCGATGGCGACCTGCCCCTGATCGAGGCATTGTTCAGTCTTGCTGCGGGTGTCGCTGCCGCCTATGGCGCAACCAAACTCCGTCCCTTGACGACCCTGACGCTCGGCACCGCGGCCGTGCTTTTCGTCAGTGCCTTCGCCGCCGTGATCTACGGCACGACCGGCTGGCTCTTCGACGCGGTCGGCATCTCGGTCGCGCTGGTGGCGATCCTCGTGGTGACGAGCGCACTGCAACTCGCCCGGGTGCGGCGCGCCGAAGCGATCGCCCGTCAGAAATTCTCGCAGTATCTGCCGCAATCGGTGGTGGCTCGCTACATAGACGATCCGGACCGCGGCGGTGCGACCGGCGAAGAGCGACCGGTAACCGCTTTGTTCACCGACATCGAAGGCTTCTCGACGCTTTCTCAGAAACTCGGGCCTCGCGACCTGGTGGCCCTGCTCGACATCTATTTCACGGAGGTGAATGCGCTCGTTGCCCGCCATGGCGGCATGGTCGACAAGGTGGTCGGCGATGCGGTCCATTCGCTCTTCAACGCGCCGGAAGATCTCGTCGATCACGTCGACAAGGCCGTTCGATGCGCCATCGCCATCCACGCCCTGACGGAAGAAATGCGGCAGCGACCGCAATTTGCCGCGCATGATTTCGGCAGGACCCGCATCGGCATCGAGACAGGACCGGCCGTGCTTGGAGAAGTCGGCGCCGGCGGAAAGCTCGACTATACCGCCCACGGCGACGCCGTCAGCCTTGCCGCGCGTCTCCAGGAAGCCAACAAGTTCCTCGGCACGGCGATCTGCATCGGCCCGGCAGCCGCCGCCGAGTGCACAGTTGCGCTTCGCGCGCTCGGCGAGCATGAGATCCGCAGCTTCGGATCGATGGAATTGTTCACCGTCGCCGACGTGGCCTGAACTAGTCTATCTCAGCCCGACGCTCGCATAGGCCTCGCGTATGCGCGCCTGTCCCCATCGCGTCACCTCGCCTGGAGCTGCGCCAGGGCGGTCGAAATCCACGCCCTCGCCGGCGGTCAGCATCCGCGTCCTGCCGCCGCCCGCGACGCTGACCGCACCGTGTTCGACGAAGACGGCGAAGGCAGCCGCGCGGCTCGGACCGCAGAAAAATTTCGTGCCGCGAACGCCGATCATCCCGAATGCCGTGCGGACCGCGACGTCCACCTTCGGCAGCCCCTCGGGCCGGTCGAAGACCATTCGGCCGAGGCCGAGCTCGAGCGTGCCTCCCTCGCCGGCGATGAAACTGTCGATCAACAGTTCCGTTTGGGGTCCAAGCAGGATGCGGGTTTCGCTGAGGGCGAGATCGGCAAAACTGTTGGTACTCGTCGTGACGTAGTCCCGGTCGAGTACGGCACCGCCTGCGGCAAGCCGCTCCTCGGCCTCCCCCTGCCGACGGCGGACATTGCCGCGTATCTTCTGCGCCTTGCCGACGACCGAACCGCTGGCGGCCGCAGCCATCCGGCCGCCGATTGCCGCCATGACCAGGCCGCCGAGCAGCATCCTTCTTCTGATATATAGCTGCGGCATCGGCTTCTTCCCGCTGCGCCGAGGCAGCGCTCCCTGTTCCAGCCGAGGATAGACCGGCGCATAGAGGATGCAAGACGCCTTACTGGCCCCTGTCAGGTTCCGGACGCTCAGGGTTCCGGCTGTTTCGCTTGGAACAGGCGCCGCCTCGCGGCAGTTCTAGGATCGTGGCCGGACAAGGGAGACTGTCATGAATACCCGCATCAGACCGACCAATCGCATCGCAAGCCACCTTGCGACTGCGCTGCTTCTGTCCTTCGCCGCGATCGCCGCGCCTGCGGCGCACGCCGCCGATCTCACCGCCGCCGACCTATGCGACCGGGAGGCCGGCAGCGAACTTGATCTCGAGCGCAACAGAACCTTTCCGCCCGTCGCCACTGAAGATATCCGCATCGGCGTCGCGCTGTCGGCCTGCCGCGAGGCCTATAACCAGCATGGCGGCGCGCGGGCGCAGTTCCAGCTTGCCCGCGTTCTCGACCGGGCCGGCGAGAAACTGAAGTCGCTTCGCATTCTCGGCGAGGCCGCGCAAAACGGCCACGCCCTGGCGATGGCGATGTACGGCACCCGCCTTGTGGAGCGCGGCGAAACGGAAGCGGCCTTCGATCTCTATCAGCGCGCTGCGGCTGCGGGCAATGTCATCGCCGCCCGCAATCTCGCCGTCGCCTATCGAGACGGCGTCGGCACGCGGGTCGACGGCGCCCTTGCGGCGCAGTGGTTCGAACGGGCGAAGACGGACCCGCTCCAGTGAAGGCAACGTTCGCGCGCCATACGCCGAAACCCGGCCTCACCGAATCTCGCCCGCCTGCGGCCCCCAGGTATCGGTCAGCGCAAAGCCATCGGCGAGCGGATCGAACGGGTCGAGCGCCAGCTGATGAAGACCGAAGGTCCAGCCCCGGCCCGAAATGGTCGGAATGATCGCCTCCCGCCCAGCGACCGTGGTCACGGCTTCGAGACCCACTTCGAATTCCGAGCCGATGATCGAGCGGGACTTCAGCACGTCGCCTGGCTTGACCTTGCCGCGCGCATGGAGCGTGGCGAGATTGGCGGAGCTGCCGGTGCCGCAGGGCGAGCGGTCGACCCGCCCCGGCCACATGGTGGTGCAGGTCCGGACCGTTCCGTCCGCCTCCGTATCGCGGAACATCACATAGGCTACGCCCTTGATCTCCGGGATTTCCGGATGCACGACGGGAAGCGTGCGATTGACGATGTCCTTCAGGGCCATGCCCGCTTCGACGATCCGGCGTGCATTCGCCTTGTCGATCGTCGTCCCGATCTGGTTGACGTCGACCAGCGCATAGAACACCCCGCCGAAGCAGAGATCGAGCTTGATGCGGCCCCATTCGGGCGTGTCCACCCCGACATCCAGCTCGTGAACGAAGGACGGCACCATGGTGAGCTTCACTCTCTCGCAACGCCCGTCGCGGCAGGTGGCCGTCGCCTTCACGAGACCCGCGGCCGTGTCGAGCATCACCACCGTTTCCGGCTCCTTCATCTCGATCATGCCGGATTCGAGCAGCGCCGTTGCAACGCAGATCGAATTGGAGCCGGACATGGCATGGGCCTGATCGGCCTGCAGGATGATGAAGCCGGCATCCGCCTCCGGCCGCTTCGGCGGCAGCAATAGATTGACGGAGCCGATCGATGCAGCGCGCGGCTCGAGGCAGAGGAAGCGGCGCAGGCTGTCATCGACCGTGTTGATATGGTTCAGCTGCTCGGCGATCGAGCCGCCCGGGATCTTCGGCACGCCGCCGATCGCCACCTTGCCGATCTCGCCCTCGCAATGAACGTCCAGCAGCTGGATCGTGCGCTTCCATCTCATGACCGTGACTCCGGATCTGGCGTACGAGGCTCCTGATATATCAGTACCCCGACTTGATCCATACAGCCTTCGCGGTCCGGCCGCAAGAGCACCGACGGGCGCAGTGGCAAGAGCTTTTATCAAGGGCACGCGCGCTCCCCATGCACCCAAAGTTGCCGCTTGACGCTCGGGCGCAAGCGCGGGAGCGTGGACACAAGACGCATCGCTCCGGGCGGCCCGATGACGAAGTTCATCATCTTCACTGACCTGCACATGGTTCCCGAAGGCATGGCGATCATCGGGATCGACCCGTATCGGCGGCTCGCCGCCGGCATTGCGCATGTCAATCGCTACCATCCGGACGCGGACCGCGTGATCTTCGCGGGCGACCTCACCCATGAAGCGGACCGCGCATCCTACCAGCGACTGAAATCTCTTCTCGGCGAACTCAATCCGCCGGCGGCGATCATGATCGGCAATCATGACCGGCGCGAGACTTTTCTCGACGTCTTCGCCGAGGCGGCAAAGGACGACAATGGTTTCGTCCAGCAGGTGATCGATTTTCCCGATTGCCGCGCCATCCTCCTCGACACCCTGTTTGCGCCGCCCTACGAGTACCCGGTCAGCCATGCCGGCTATCTTTGCAACAGGCGCCTTGCCTGGCTCGACCGGCAACTGGCAAGCGCCGGCGACCGGCCGGTGCTGATCTTCATGCATCACCCGCCGCACGTCACCGGCTTCGTCGGCATCGACATGATCCGCCTCATCAACGAAGAGGATTTCTATGGGCTGGTGCGACGGCACGGCAATGTGCGCCACATCTTCGCCGGCCACGTGCACCGCACCATAAGCGGCTCCAGCCGCGGCATCTCCTTCTCCATCTTCAAGAGTACCGTCCATCAGCAGCCCATGCCCTTCGAACTTCCGGACGCTTCGCTCTCGGTGGACGAGCCTGCCGCCTACGGAATAGCGCTGGTCACGCGCGACGGCGTGCTCGTCCACACCGAAGACTACGAGATCGCCAGGCGCGGTGCAGCGGTCGCCTGAGGCGCCTCGCAAGGTCGAAAACGGCACGGTTTCAGCCATTCCGGCGCCATCGGCTTCGTGATAGGCTGGCGCCATGACCCTTTCCCTTTCTCCCGTCCACGACTTCGATTGCCAAAGCTGCGGCGCCTGTTGCGCCTATTCGGCCGAATGGCCACGTTTTTCGCTGGAGACGGACGAAGAGCTGGAGCGAATACCGGCCGATCACGTCGCAGCCGACCTGGGCGGCATGCGCTGCGAAAACGACCGCTGCACGGCACTCGAAGGCACGCTCGGCAAATTCGTCGCCTGCAAGGTCTACGCCGTGCGACCGATCGTCTGCCGGACTTGCATGCCCGGCGACGACGAATGCCTGATGGCCCGCGAACGCCTTTTCGGCGCCGCGGCTTGAATTGTGAGAACCATCCGGACCATCCCCGCATGATCCGTATGTTTCTCCCATTGTCGCGGCGTGCATAGAGAAAAATCCTACGGCATGGCAAAATTGCCGGATGGATGTTCGGCGCCACAGAGCGTATTTTTCGGCCACGAATATAAGCGCGCCAGAGCGCCTTGCTACCCCGCGTGGAGGACCGTGTTCGATGAGCCAGACCCAGCTTCAAAAGCCCAGCATCACCCCCGACGCCGGCCACGCGCCGTTTGCAGACTTCGCGCCACCGATCCGGATCCAGAGCACGCTGCGCCAGGCGATTACGGCCGCCTATCGCCGGCCCGAGACGGAATGCCTGCCGCCGCTCGTCGAAGCCGCGACGCTGACCCGCGAAACGCGAGACGCCGCCGCCCGGACCGCCCGCAAGCTGGTCGAGGCATTGCGCGCCAAGCACAAGGGTTCGGGCGTCGAGGGGCTGGTGCAGGAATATTCGCTCTCGAGCCAGGAGGGTGTGGCACTGATGTGCCTTGCCGAGGCGCTCTTGCGCATTCCCGACACGGCAACCCGCGATGCGCTGATCCGCGACAAGATCGCCGACGGAAATTGGAAGTCGCACCTCGGCGGCGGCCGGTCGCTGTTCGTCAACGCTGCCACCTGGGGCCTGGTCGTCACCGGCAAGCTGACGGCGACGGTCAACGACCGCAGCCTCGCGGCGGCGCTGACGCGGCTGATCTCGCGCTGCGGCGAGCCGGTGATCCGCCGCGGCGTCGACATGGCGATGCGGATGATGGGCGAGCAATTCGTCACCGGCGAGACGATCGATGAAGCGCTGCGCCGTTCCCGCGCGCTTGAACAGAAGGGTTTCCGCTATTCCTACGACATGCTCGGCGAAGCGGCGACGACCGCCGCCGACGCGGAGCGCTACTACCGGGACTACGAGCGCGCCATTCACGCGATCGGCAAGGCCTCCGCCGGACGCGGCATCTATGAGGGCCCCGGCATCTCGATCAAGCTCTCGGCCCTGCATCCGCGCTATGTGCGGGCACAGGCGTCGCGCGTCATGGGCGAATTGCTGCCGAAGGTGAAGGCCCTCGCCCTCCTCGCCAAGAGATACGATATCGGCCTCAACATCGATGCCGAGGAGGCCGACCGGCTGGAACTGTCGCTCGATCTTCTGGAGGAGCTCTGCCTCGATGCCGATCTCGCCGGATGGAACGGCATGGGCTTCGTCGTGCAGGCCTATGGCAAGCGCTGCCCCTTCGTGCTCGACTTCGTCATCGATCTGGCGCGGCGCGCCGGACGGCGCATCATGGTCAGGCTCGTCAAGGGCGCCTATTGGGACGCCGAGATCAAGCGGGCGCAACTCGACGGCCTCGAGGATTTTCCGGTCTTCACCCGCAAGATCCACACCGACGTCTCCTATCTCGCCTGTGCCCGCAAGCTGCTGTCGGCGACCGACGTGGTCTTCCCGCAGTTTGCTACCCACAACGCCCAGTCGCTCGCAGCCATCTATCATATGGCCGGCAAGGACTTTCAGGTCGGCAAGTACGAGTTCCAATGCCTGCACGGCATGGGCGAACCGCTTTACGAGGAAGTCGTCGGGCAGGAGAATCTCGACCGGCCCTGCCGCATCTATGCGCCGGTCGGCACGCATGAGACGCTGCTTGCCTATCTGGTGCGCCGCCTGCTCGAGAACGGTGCCAACTCCTCCTTCGTGCACCGCATCGCCGATCCGGGCGTCTCGATCGACGAGTTGGTCGCCGATCCGGTGGAAATCGTCCGCGCCATGCCGGTCGTCGGCTCCAAGCACGAGAAAATAGCGCTGCCGGCAGAGCTCTTCGGCGCCGCACGCACGAACTCGGCCGGGCTCGATCTTTCCAACGAGGCGATACTCGCCGACTTGACCGAAATGCTCAAGGCAAGCGCCACGATCGCATGGGCGGCGGCACCGCAGCTCGCAACGGGCGTTGCCGACGGCGAAACCCGCCCGGTCGTCAATCCGGGCGACCATCGCGACCGCGTCGGCTCGGTCACCGAGACCTCCGAGGAGGATGCAAGGCGGGCCGCCCGCCTTGCCGCCGATGCGGCATCGAATTGGGCCGCCGTTTCGCCGGCCGAACGATCGGCCTGCCTCGATCGCGCCGCCGAGCTGATGCAGGCGCGCATGCCGACCCTTCTCGGATTGATCATCCGCGAGGCGGGCAAGTCGCTGCCGAACGCCATTGCCGAGGTGCGCGAGGCGATCGATTTCCTGCGCTACTACGCCGATCAGACGCGCCGCACCCTTGGCCCGGGCCACAGGGCGCTCGGTCCCGTCGTCTGCATCAGCCCGTGGAACTTCCCGCTGGCAATCTTCACCGGCCAGATCGCCGCAGCCCTGGTCGCCGGCAACCCGGTGCTCGCCAAGCCGGCGGAAGAAACGCCGCTGATTGCCGCCGAAGCCGTGCGCATCCTGCACGAGGCCGGTGTGCCGGCAGGTGCGCTGCAGTTCCTTCCGGGCGACGGGCGCGTCGGCGCCGCGCTGGTGGCAGCGTCCGAGACTTCGGGCGTGATGTTCACGGGTTCGACGGAGGTGGCGCGGCTCATTCAGACGCAGCTCGCCGATCGTCTCTCGGCCGCCGGCCGGCCGATCCCGCTGATCGCCGAAACCGGCGGCCAAAACGCCATGATCGTCGATTCCTCGGCGCTCGCCGAACAGGTGGTCGGCGACGTCATCGCCTCGGCCTTCGACAGCGCCGGCCAGCGCTGCTCGGCACTGCGCGTGCTCTGCCTGCAGGAGGATATCGCCGATCGTACGCTCGCCATGCTGAAAGGGGCGCTGCACGAACTGAACATCGGCCGCGCCGATCGGCTTTCCGTGGATGTCGGCCCGGTCATCACGGCGGAAGCGAAGGAAATCATCGACAAGCACATCGAGCGGATGCGCGGGCTCGGCCGCAAGGTGGAGCAGATCGGCCTTGCCGCCGAAACGGAAAAGGGCACCTTCGTGCCGCCGACGATCATCGAACTGGAGAAGCTCGCCGATCTCACGCGCGAAGTCTTCGGGCCAGTGCTGCACGTCATCCGCTACCGTCGCGACAAGCTCGACCGGTTGATCGACGACATCAACGCGACCGGCTACGGGCTGACCTTCGGCCTGCACACGCGCCTGGACGAGACGATCGCCCATGTGACGAGCCGCATCAAGGCTGGCAACCTCTATGTCAACCGCAACGTCATCGGCGCGGTGGTGGGCGTGCAGCCCTTCGGCGGCCGCGGCCTTTCGGGCACAGGCCCCAAGGCGGGCGGACCGCTCTATCTCGGCCGGCTGGTGACGACCGCACCGGTGCCGCCGCAGCACAGCTCCGTGCATACCGACCCGACGCTTCTCGATTTCGCCAATTGGCTCGACGGTCGGGGCGCGACGGCCGAAGCGGAAGCGGCTCGCAATGCCGGCAGCAGCTCGGCGCTGGGAATGTATCTGGAGCTCCCGGGCCCGGTCGGCGAGCGCAACCTCTATGCGCTCCATCCGCGCGGCCGCCTCCTCCTTGTACCGGCGAGCGAGAGCGGCCTTTACCACCAGCTCGCCGCCGCGCTCGCAACCGGCAACAGCGCCGTTATCGACGCCGCCTCCGGCCTGCAAGCCTCGCTGAAAAGCCTGCCGCACAGCGTCGCGCTGCGCGTCTCCTGGTCAAAGGACTGGGCCGCCGACGGCCCCTTTGCCGGGGCACTCGTCGAGGGCGATGCCGAACGCATCCGCGAGGTCAACAAGGCGATCGCAGCGCTGCCCGGTCCGCTCCTCCTGGTTCAGGCCGCCTCGAGCGAGGAGATCGCCCGCAATCCGGACGCCTATTGCCTGAACTGGCTGGTCGAGGAGGTTTCCACCTCGATCAACACGGCCGCGGCCGGCGGCAATGCCAGCCTGATGGCAATCGGCTGAGTGCGAGGAGTCCACTCGATCTTGCCCCTCTCCTCGGGTTTAACCCAGGACTCACCCTCTCCCCGTTTTGACGAGGAGAGGGTACGTGCCCCATATGAATCTCTCATTCTCAGCAAGCCCAAGAGAGGCAAGGCGCCGCCGATGGTCCCTTCTCCCCGCATGCGGGGAGAAGGTACCGGCAGGCGGATGAGGGGCTGCCCATCGCGCTTCGAACTTTGCTAGCGCACCCTCCCCCATTCCGCTATCACCGCTCGAAAAACCGGACGAAGCGGATGTTCACCCTCCAGCGCATCGAAACTGCCACACAGGAAATCAAGAAGAGCCGCTTCCTGGCGATCGCCGGTCCGATCGACGACGAGCAATCGGCAAAGGCCTTTCTCGCCGCCCATTCCGATCCGACCGCCAATCACAATTGCTGGGCCTGGCGCGTCGGCCAGACCTATCGTTTCAACGACGATGGCGAGCCGAGCGGCACGGCGGGCAAGCCGATCCTTGCGGCGATCGACGGCCAGTCGCTCGCCGGCGTCGCGGTCGTCGTTACGCGCTGGTTCGGCGGTGTGTTGCTTGGCAGCGGCGGTCTGATCCGCGCCTATGGCGGCACCGCCGCGCTCTGCCTCAGGGCGGCGGAAAAGGTCGAGTTGGTCGAGAGGCTGCGTGCCACGGTCTCCTGCGACTTCGCCGATCTGGCTATCCTCAAGGCGCGGCTCACCGCCCGCGGCGTCGTGATCGCCAGCGAGCGGTTTACCGACACGGGTGCGGTCCTGGAGATCGAACTGCGGAAGGAGGAGGAGGAAGCGACGCTCGCGTTGGTGAGCGATCTCAGCCGCGGCAGGGCAATCATAGCGCTCGAGAACTGATCGCCCTTTTCCTACTGCATGTCTCCTTGAATCGACCTCGATTCAAGGACAAAGACATGCAGCAACTCAAAGTGCTACAGCGACCTTTGCGCGTCTGACAAGACGCGCGGCGCTGTAGGTCTCATAATCATCATACAAATGATCGATAAAACATGCGTGGCGCCGCCACGACGATAGCGTGATCGAGGAGACCTGCGGATGAAAACGAGAACTTTGGGACGGACAGGCGCAGCAATTTCGGAGATCGGCTTCGGCGCCTGGCAAATTGGCGGCTCCTGGGGCGATGTCAGCGAGGAGGACGGCAAGCGCGCCCTGCACGCCGCGCTCGACAACGGCGTCACCTTCATCGACACGGCCGATGTCTATGGCGACGGGCGTTCGGAAAAGATCATCGCCGCGGTGCTGAAAGAAAGAGGCGGGGAGAAGCCGTTCGTCGCGACCAAGGCGGGGCGCCGGCTCAATCCGCATGTCGCCGACGGCTACACGGGCGCCAATATCGAAGCCTTCATCGACCGGAGCCTCACGAATCTCGGCGTCGAGACGCTCGGCCTGGTCCAGCTTCACTGCCCGCCGACCGACGTCTACTATCGTCCGGATCTTTTCGGCGCGCTCGACAATCTCGTGGTCAAGGGCAAGATCCGCTACTACGGCGTCTCGGTCGAAAGGGTCGAGGAGGCCCTGAAGGCGATCGAGTATCCGGGCGTCGCCACGATCCAGATCATCTACAACATCTTTCGGCAGCGGCCGCACGATCTCTTCTTCGCCGAGGCGAGGAAGAAGAATGTCGGCATCATCGTGCGCGTACCGCTCGCCTCCGGCCTGCTTTCGGGCAAGATCGGCAGGGATACGGTCTTCGCGGCAGACGACCACCGCAACTTCAACCGTCACGGCGAAGCCTTCGACGTCGGAGAGACCTTCGCCGGCGTGCCCTTCGAGGCGGCGCTGGAAGCGGTGGAACAGATGCGCAACCTGGTCCCGGCCGATGTGCCGATGGCGCAATTCGCGCTCCGCTGGATCCTCGCGCAGGAGGCTGTCTCCGTCGTCATTCCCGGCGCCCGCAACGCGGCTCAGGCGCAATCCAATGCGGCCGCCAGCGCGCTTGCCCCGATTGACGGAGCGGCCATGGAGGCGATCGCCGCGCTTTACGAGCGGCTGATCAAGGTCCATGTTCATCAGAGATGGTAAGGGCTGCGACGGCGCTTGCCTAACGGCCGGACAAGGCAAGCCAATGATGAGCGAAGCATTCGATCTCGAGCGTTTCGTCGCGGCACAGCAAGGCGTCTACGAGACCGCGCTGGCGGAGCTTCGCGCCGGCGCCAAGCGGACCCACTGGATGTGGTTCGTCTTCCCGCAGATCCGCAGCCTCGGCCATTCGTCGATGGCACAATACTATGCACTGGCGGATATAGACGAGGCGCGGGCCTATCTCACACACCCGCTTCTCGGCCGGCGCCTTGTCGAATGCACGGAAGCCGTGAATGCTGTCAGGGGGTGCAGCGCACTGGAAATCTTCGGTCGGCCGGACGATCTCAAGTTCCGCTCGTCGATGACGCTCTTCGCGACCGCCGACCCGACTATCGCCGCCTTCAAGGAAGCGCTCGACCGCTATTACGATGGCACCAGGGATCCTCGAACGACGGAAATTCTCGGCAGGACGTGAACACCGACCAGCCTCAAAGCGATGCGACCGGCAACCACAGCGCCGTGCGTCTTATCAGACGCACAAAGGACGCTGTAGCACTTTAAATTGCTGCATGTTTTTGTCCTTAAATCGGCTACGATTTAAGGACACATGCAGTAGGTGATGAACAACATCAGAAGGGCGCAGGCCGTCAGGGCGACGATGATCAGCATCAGCTCCTTCATCATGTAGCGATACACTCAGGCCCCTCCTTTCAACGGCTTACCAACGGGAATCATGTGGGAATCCGCAGCAGCGGTTTTGAGACGCGCCCGATGCACAACATCGTGTACGCGCGAAAATGGAAACGGGGTCTGCCGCAAACGTGCCTCAGTGCACCGTTAGGTTCGAGAGCAGTCGCCCCACGACAGACAAGCGTTGCAAGGAGTTCGCTCATGGTCGTCAGGTTGATCGCCCAGACCGTTATCTGGTTCGGGATCATGGGAGCCGTACTCTTCGCCTCGGCCGGAACCTTCGCCTGGCCGGCCGCATGGATCTACCTCGCCATCATGCTGGCACTTTCGCTCGTCACCGGGCTGCTGCTTGCCTGGCACGATCCGGCGCTGCTCAAGGAGCGATTGGCCGCACCGATCCAGAAGGATCAGCCCAAGGCCGACAAGGTGCTCCTTGCCGTACTTCTGCCGTTCCTGTTCCTCGCCTTCGCCTTCATGGCGCTCGATGCAGCACGATTCAAATGGTCGGCGGTGCCGCCATGGGTGCAGGCTGCGGGGGCGCTGCTGCTGGTGCTATCCATCGGCTTCAGCTACCGGGTCATGCGCGAAAACAGCTTCGCCGCACCCGTCGTGAAGGTGCAGAGCGAGCGGGGACAAAGAGTGGTCACCACCGGGCCCTATCGCTATGTCCGCCATCCGCTCTACAGCGGCAGCCTGCTCTTCGTCGCCGGCACATCGCTGCTGCTCGGTTCCTGGTGGGGTCTCCTCGCCGCGCTGGGGCTTGCGGCCCTGCTCGCCATCCGCATCGGCATCGAGGAAAAGGCGCTGCGCGCCGGCCTTGCGGACTACGACGCCTATGCGGAACGGGTGCGCTATCGGCTCGTTCCGTTGGTGTGGTGACTGCCGTCGAAGGCGGTAGCGCCGCCTTTGCCGGATCCATTCGCCGTTGACTCCGCAGACGATCAGAGCAGAATAAAATCATCCCTGCGTCACTGCTCAAACAGAAGGACGCCTACGATGACGATTGCAAAGAAACTCCAGCACTATATCGAGACAGAGGGCATCGACTACGACACCGTCCCTCATCATCGCACCGCCACGACCAGCCAGACGGCCGAGGCAGCCCACGTTCCGGGCAACCGGCTGGCCAAATCCGTGGTCGTGCACCACGAGATGGGCTATGTGCTCGCCGTCGTGCCGGCCACGCACCGGGTCGAGCTCTCGACACTGCAGGATGTCATGAACCGGCGCCTGGGCCTCGCCTCCGAGGAGGAGGTCAGCACGCTCTTTGCCGATTGCGAGATCGGCGCCGTGCCGCCCATCGGGTCGGCCTATGGCGTGCCGGTCATCCTCGACGAGAGCCTCGACAAGGCCAACGATGTCTATTTCGAGGGCGGCGACCACAGGACCCTGGTGCATATGAGCGGCACGAGTTTCCGCAACCTGACGAGGGACGCCCAGGTGGCCCGCTTCAGCCATCCCGGCTGAGTGACGCAGATGCCTCACTGATGGGCCGAACGGTTCTTGCATGCATGGCGCGCCGCGATCTGCGCGGGCATTCAGCGTATGCGCAGTTCCCGACGCGACGCATGGACCGAGTTCGCTGCAAGGATGGAACACAGCACATCGAAGTGCTGCGATGAACCCTATGCATCCGCAAAAAAGCGGAAGGCGCTGTTAAAAGCGGAAGCGCTTGCGTGGACTTGCAAGCCTATCTGCATCACCATAGTGCAACCCTCGATATTCCGGCGATAAAATTCTAAAATTTTCAACACAATTTCATTCAGTTACGGGATAAATTTCTTCTCCTGCATTTCCGAATTCCCATAAAATACTTCACAAGCCGGGCCGCAAATCTTCCCGTGGCAAAACAGACCCCCTCTGCCTCGGCCGGCGCATTGCCCCTATTTGGGGAAACGTCGGAATCTTTTCCCCTGAAGTCGCAACCGATAGGCCTCACGCTGGGCAATACGGCCATTAGCAAGGTGCGCACCGACCTGATCCCAAAATCAGGAAATGCCCTCCTACAAGAAGCCGGGCGCACGGGGCGACTACAAATGGAGGCATCGCGGATGTCAACGACGCAAGTGCGGGGCATCGACCCCGGCGTTTTCCTGCCTGCAATCGTCATTGCCGGCGGATTTGTCCTGTGGGGCGTCGTCGCGCCCGACAGCCTGTCAAGTGTAGCTGGTACCGTTCTCAACGGTGTTATCCGGAGCTTCGGATGGAGCTTCGTCGTCTCGACCGCATTTTTCCTCATCTTCGCGATCTTCCTGGCGATCAGCCGCTTCGGCCGGATCAAGCTCGGACATGACGACGAGCGGCCCGAGTTCTCCACCGTCTCGTGGGTCTGTATGATGTTCAGCGTCGGCATGGGCATCGGTTTGATGTTCTGGGGGGTTGCCGAACCCATCTTCCATTTCGGCGCTCCGCCGCACGGCATGGCCGAGCCGCAGAGCAAGGAAGCGGCGCTGGTTGCCATGCAGTACGCCTATTTCCACTGGGCGCTGCATCCATGGGCCATCTATGCCGTCGTCGGTCTGTCGCTCGCCTATTTCAGCTATCGCCGCGATCTGCCGACCCTGGTCTCCAGCGCCTTCCACCCGCTCCTCGGCGACAAGATCCACGGTCCGATCGGCCGCGCCATCGACGTGCTGGCGATCAGCGCCACCCTGTTCGGCACGGCGACCTCGCTCGGCCTCGGCGCACAGCAGATCAACAGCGGCATGAACTTCCTCTGGAACACCGGCGAGACGCCGGCCATCGCCCTGGCGATCATCGCGGCGCTCACACTCGCCTTCATCCTGTCGGCCGTGTCCGGCGTCGGCAAAGGCATCCAGTTCCTGAGCAACATGAACATGGCCGTCGCCGTGCTCCTGCTGCTCTTCCTGGCGATCGCCGGCCCGACGGTGTTCATCTTCGATACGCTGATCGAGTCTCTCGGCTATTATCTCAGCGACCTCGTCTCCATGTCCTTCCGCACCGCCGCCTTCAGCGACGGCAAGTGGCTGGGCAGCTGGACGATCTTCTATTGGGCCTGGTGGATTTCCTGGGCGCCGTTCGTCGGCGTTTTCATCGCCCGCATCTCCCGTGGCCGCACCATCCGCGAGTTCGTGATCGGTGTGCTGGTCATCCCGAGCGCGGTCACGTTCGTCTGGTTCACGATCATGGGCGGCACCGCTCTGCATTCCGAACTGATGGGCGCCGGCGGTCTGGTCGAAGCGGTCAACGACAAGGGAGCGCCGGTCTCGCTGTTCTCGCTCCTGTCGCAATATCCAGCGACAACGCTGACCTCGACCGTGGCGATGTTCCTGGTGGCGATCTTCTTCGTCTCCGGCGCCGATGCGGCCTCGGTCGTCATGGGCATGCTGTCGTCGCGCGGCACCGTGCATCCGCCGGCCGGCGTCGTCATGCTGTGGGGGCTGCTTGCCGCCGCCTCCGCCTGCGTGCTGCTCGTCATGGGCGGCCTCGGCGGCCTTCAGACGGCGTCGATCATCGCCGCCGCGCCGTTCCTGATCGTGATGGTCGGCCTATGCGCTTCGCTCTGGGTCGGCCTGCTGGACGACATCGAAGTGCACGGGCATTTCGATGAGCTCGAGCCGAAATTGAAGACGGCGGAGGCCGACGGCTGACCCGTATCCATCCGGCAGCCGAGGAAATCGAGACGCGGCGGCTTGTGCTCGCATCGAGCAACAGGTCGCCGCAGAATGCCGCGCGCGCCGGCGCGATACCGGCAGCGCCTGGAGCGGCATCAGGCGGAGCGGTCGATCGCACGCGATAGAAGCAGCGTTATGATCGCTGCGGCGTTGATCCCGTTCATGGTCATTGCAAGGACGCGCCAATCCCCATCCGTAATGCTCTGTTTCGTCGCGAGGCTTATCTAGAGCAATTCCAGGAAAAGTGTGTAACGGTTTTCCGTCCGGAATTGCGTAATTTCAAAGAATTGGATCATTTCACCGTTTCAATGAAACGATGAAGTGATCTAGCGCGCGGCGTCGCGCGCGCTGCGTGTCTGTCTCTGAATTTCGCAACGTTCCGTTGACGTCCTCCAGGACGCTCGCCGCGCTCCCAATTGTTAACATCACCCCCGTCTTTGTGGGGGTGACAAATCAAAGGTTGCAATAACATTATTCGCGCCGGGTGACGGGGCTGGCAGGCAGGCGCACGCGACGCGTGTGATGGAAAATTGGCTAGCTGCAGAACGGTATGGCCGTAACTGCGCACAATCCTCAGAGAGGGAACCTCACGATGCCCAATCCAAGTGAGACGAGCGACGAATGGTGGGTGAACGATCAGACGCCGGACAACCCTTATGGCAAGAGCGAGGATTATGAATCCTTTCTCGACTATCTTGGGGCATTGCCCCGCAGTCTGACGCCGGAGATTGCAGCGGGAACGCTGAGGATCAACGTTTATGAGCTCAACGACCATCCGGAATACAAGGCGGCCGCGATCGGCGCTTTAGAGATGTGGGCGGCTGTCACACCTTTGAAATTCGAAATCGTCGACGACGCGCCGTTCGACAGCACCACGGACTGGATGGAGGTTGTCAGCCCCGAGCTCGGCGAGGAGGACGACGGCAGCGCCTATTCGAGCGATCGCTATGTCAGCGTCGGTCAGCGTTTCCACGACACGGAACCCAACAAGACCGATATCGGCGGCTACGTCTTCGATTCCTTCATCCATGAATTCGGCCATGAATTCGGGCTGAACCATCCCGGGCTCTACAATTACAGCGGTCCCGGCGGCGTGCAGATCAACTATCTGAACAATGCGACCTGGACCTATGACCGCCAGCAATACAGCGTCATGTCCTATTTCGATGGGATCGATGTCGGCGAAACCAGCCGCTGGTCTGCGTCGACGCCGCTGATCGCCGACATCGAGGCCGTCATTCGCCGCTTTTTCTCGACCGTCGACGAGAATGGCGTGCGCACCTATCAGCACATCGAGCTCAACACCGGCGACAATGTCTACGGCTTCGGCAGCACGCAGTATGGCTACCAGCTGACCTCCACGGGCATGCAGCATGACATCGGCTTTGCGATCCATGACACCGGCGGAACCGACACGATCGACTTCTCCGGCTCGACGGCGGGCACGATCCTCGACCTGCGCGCCGGACAGTTCTCCAGCGTCAACGGCCACAGCAACAATGTGTCGATCTTCGCCGGACACAATGCGGATGCGACCGATTATTATGTCGAGAACGGCATCGGCAGCAGGTTTAAGGACATCCTGATCGGCAATGACGGCGCCAACACGCTCGACGGCCGCGCCGGCGGCGACCGCATGGCCGGCAATGGCGGCGACGACATCTATTTCGTCGATTCATGGCAGGACATCGTTCGCGAGGAGGCGAACGGCGGCAACGACACGGTCATCCTCCTGTCCAGGCACCTGAAGATCAGGAAAATCGCCAACGTCGAAAACATCATCTATGCCGACGAGTCGACGATCCAGCCCGGCGAGGGCGGCGGCGAGACCCCGCCCAGCATCGGCGACAGCACGATGGCGAGCATCATCTTCGGCACCGACGGAAACGATACGCTTGACGGCGGCGCCGGAGACGACACGATCTTCGGCCAGGGCGGTGACGACCTGATCATCGGCGGCCGCGACTCGCTTGCCAGCCGCGACATCAACAACACGATCGATGTGGACGACCTCGAAGACCAGACCGAAAGCGACGACGGCAACGACACGCTCTACGGCGGCCGCGGCAACGACACCATTCTCGGCGGCCAGGGCAACGATATTCTCGACGGCGGCGATGGCGACGATACGCTGAGCGGCCAGGACGGTATCGATATATTCAGGGGCGGAGCGGGCGTCGACACGGTCGATTTCAGCAAGGAGAGCCCCTTCCAGCTGCTGGTCAACCTCGCCACCAATGTCGCCAGCGGCGGTACTGCCTCGGGTGACACTTTCTACAGCATCGAAAACCTGATCGGTTCAGATGACCGCATCGACCGCTTCATCGGCACGGCCGCCGCAAACCATTTCTGGGGCCAGGGCGGCGGCGATTACTTCAACGGCGGCGACGGCGACGACATTCTGGATGGCGGCAATGATGGCGACATCATCTATGGCGAAGGCGGCAACGACACGATCATCGGCGGCGCCGGACAGGACTATCTGGACGGCGGCTCCGGTATCGACACGGTGATCTACGCCGGCAGCTCCGACGGTGTGACGATCGATCTTGAGAACGGCACCGCCAATGGCGGCGACGGTGACGGTCCGGTGCAAATCGTCGGCCGAGGTGCTGCGATCCGGCACGATATCCTCGAGGGCTTCGAAAATGCCGTCGGTTCGTCTTTCGATGACCATTTGATCGGCAGTGCACTTGCCAACGCGCTCTCCGGCGGGACTGGCGACGATACGCTGACCGGCGGCGGCGGCGCGGACCGGTTGAACGGCGGCGCCGGCAGCGACACGGCAGACTACGCCGACGCGACGAGCGGTGTCAGGCTCAGTCTTGATGGAGGCAGGTCCGGCGGAGATAGATATGTCTCCATCGAAAATCTTGCCGGCTCGGGATTTAATGACCGTCTGACCGGCGACGGCGCAGCCAATGTGTTGACCGGTCAGGGCGGCAACGACAGGATCGACGGCGGCCGCGGCGATGACACCCTGCTCGGCGACTTTGCCTATCAGGGCGACGCGCCGCCACGCCCGGGCATGGGAACCGGCTATGCGACGCTCGGACCGGACGCGACGAACAACTCCATCGCAGCCGCCTTCGACATCTCCAACAACTTCTCCCTGACCGCCGACCCCGACATCTTCGATTCGACGACGGTGCCTCATACGACCGTCAACGCCACCGGAAACGGCCAGGGCGGATACTACAAGATCGACCTGGCGGCCGGTACCGTCATTACGATCGACATCGACGGAATTGCCGATCCGAATGTCCATGACAGCTGGGTCAGGCTGCTCGACAGCGCCGGCAACATCGTCGCCCAGAACGATGATGGCGGCGGCGACCCCGGCTCTGCAAGCAACCGGGATTCAAGCCTGGTATTCGTCGCTCAGGAGACCGGGAGCTATTACATACTGGAAGGCAGCTGGTCGCCAACGGTGCCGGGCGATGGCTGGGCGGAAGCCGTGCCGACGGGCTCGACCTACGAGTTGAACGTATCGGTCGAATTCCCCCCTGCGCCGCCCCAGCCGGGCGTTGCGGGATCCGACACGCTCGATGGCGGCGCTGGCAGCGATCTGCTGGATGGCGGTCTGGCGGCCGACACGCTTACCGGCGGCGAGGGAGAGGATACATTCCGCTTCTCGACCGAGCTTGGAAACAGCAATGTCGACTGGATCAAGGACTTCAGGGTCATCGACGACACGATCCTGCTGGACAACCTCGTCTTTGAGAGCGTCGGTGCCGACGGCGCGCTCGCCTTGGGCGCGTTCTACGGGAGTGCGGCGGGTGTCGCTCATGACGCCGACGACCGGATTATCTACGATACCGATAGCGGCATCCTGTCCTATGACGCCGATGGCGGCGGCGAGGTTGCGGCCATTCAGTTTGCGCAACTGAGCACAAATCTGAGGCTCTCGGCGGCCGACTTCGTTATCATCTGACTCGACCGCAGGCGGGGCGCTTTCAGGCGCCCCGCCTGGTGCTTCAGTTGTAGACCGCTACCGCAAGGATCTTGCGGGGCGATCATGGGAGAGTGTGAGATGAAGCGCCCGACCGGCCGCCGCACAATATTGTTGACCGTCGGAGCTGCGGCTGTCGCCGCGGTCGCCGGGGCAGTCGCTGCGCAATCGACGGAGATTCGCGGCACGGTTACCTTCGAAGGCGGCGCGGTCATCCCGGAAGGTCACCTTGAGATTTACCTCGACGACCCTGGCATTCAGGATAATGCGCGACGTCGCGCCTCGGATACGCGCATCAAGAGCGACGGCGGGTCGAAGGCGATAGCCTTTTCCTTGCTCCCGCCCGCAAGCTCGACTGCTTCGCCAAGGCTGCGGATCGTCGCGCGCTTGGAGCGGGCGGATGGCTGGCTGGTCGCACGCGGCAGCACACAGGTCGAGGCTGGTTCGCCTGTCTACGTCACACTCAACACAGTTATGTATTGACGAGCCCGGGCGTGCACGCGTCGCCGACGGGTTGCGGGCCAGCCGGTCACATCGTGCACACACCCTAGATCACAGCGACGACCGTGCCTGAGGGGTCGAGGCGACAGCGGATTCGCGCCTGGCGGACCTGGACGCCGCCTTGATCTGGATAGTCTATGCGCACAGCAAGCGGCGCCGTGAGCGCACCGCCGCGATGCCGCAGTAAATGTCCGGCACTTGCCGCCTGCACCCGCACGGCGCCAAGGGCCCTCGCAGACGACGCGATGGCTTGGCGGCAGGTGAGAACCACATTATTCGGGGTACCCGGAACAGCAACAAGTGACATCGGCAGCCGCAAGGGATAAGCCCATTCGCCGCGCTCGTTCGCTGGGCGCTTCGCCTTCAACGGCCAAAGGATTCGCGGCAGCACGATAGCGGGTCTTGCGCCCGTTGCCGGAGCGATGACGGTCGTCGTATTGGCACTTCCATAACCTGCCCGGACCCCTGCAGCGCTCCCCGGATTTGTGCCGGCGGCCCCGGCTGTCGACGATCCGCTTTTCGGAGCGGCTGCCGCCGACGCTCCGCCACTCGATGTGCCGCTCGTTCCGACAGAGGAGCCAGCGTTGGCACCGCCGACGCCGCTGCCAGACGTTCCAATCCCGACCGACGCGCCCTTCGTGCCGACCGAGGTTCCGCCTGTGGCTCCGCCTACACCATCGACGTTTCCGCCGACCCCAGCCGACACGCCGCCCTTGCCGGCCCCCACACTCACGCCGAGTCCGACGGGTCCGACCTTGGCGCCAAGGCCGGCGTCAAGGGCCAAAGCAGGTCCAATCGCAACAGCAATCAACAATGTGGCAGCCAAGTACTTGCGCATTGCTCGATTCCTCATTTGCCTTCCATCTTCTCTATCAGCGGCTACGTGCCGGCGACCGTCTTGGGAGCAGTGCGCTAGGGAGCGCTACCGTGAACGATCGAACGGATGGTGCTGGGTTGAGGACCTCGACCTTGCGGAATTCCAACGATTTTGCTTCACCGGCCGATCCGGCGCGCCTGCGCGCAACCGCCTTTGCACGTTCGCTGGTTCGCTTGCCGACGCGTGCCTTCGGTTCCCGCTCGACGCTCGCCTTGACGCGCTGAACCCTAGCCTTGAGTCCGCCGGTTTCCGTCGATCCCGTTGCAACGTCGTGACCCTCTGCCGGGGCCTGGTTGTTCTCGCCGCTTTGCATCGCCGATAGCCGGACCAGCTCCTCCTTTGCCATGTCACGCTCCCGGCGTGCGATTTCGAGATCGCGCGCCAGCGATCTTGTCTTCTCGTGTTCCAAGGCAAGTGCTTCCCCGGCCCGCGTTGCCGCGGCCTCGGCACGTTTTCCGGCCGCAATCGCGGCGGCTTGCTCTGCCGCCTGCTTCACGCCAGCCTGTGCAGCGGCGGCCGATAGCCGGACCAGTTCCTCCTTTGCCCTCTCACGCTCCCGGCGTGCGATTTCGAGATCGCGCGCCAGCAATCCTCCCTTCTCGCGTTCCGAGGCGAGTGCTTCCCCGGCCCGCGTTGCCGCGGCCTCGGCACGCTTTCCGGCCGCGACCGCGGCGGCTTGGTCTGCCGCTGCCTGCTTGACGCCAGCCTCCAAAGTGGCGGCCGATTGTCGGGCCAGGGCAAGGTCGCGTTCGACCTCCGCAAACTTTCGCCGTTCCTGTTCAAGGGTTCGTCTGGCGCTCCCCAGCGACACCTCCGCAGCGTTTCGCGCCCGGAGCACGGCGGCCTTTGAGCGGGTGAGTCCGGCCGCCTCATCCTCCAGACGCTCGATTTCGCGGATCATCACCATCAGATCGCGCGCGAGCCCTTCGGCTCCTTGCCGCTGTTGTTCAAGGGCTCGTCCCTGGTCAGCCGCGATCTCGGAATATTTTCGCGCCCGTGCGCCAGCGTCGGCGGCCGCCTGCTGTGCCCTGTCGAGATCCCTCCTGGCCGCGTCCAACTCCCGGCGGAGAATTTGCTCACGCTCGCCAGCGGCCATTTGAGCGCTGTTCTTGATTGCGTCGACTTCCCTGCGGGCCGCGAGGAGCTTTTCCTCCGATGCGACGCCCTTGGCCCGTTCACGCGCCGCCAGCTCACGAGCTACCTTGATCGAAATTTCCGCAGCGCGTCTGTCTCGCTCCGCCGCACTCGCTACCTGCTCCAGCTGAGCCCTGTTGGCTTTGAGCTCTTGCCGTGCCGCGGCAAGTTGCTGCGTCAAGGCGGCCATCCGTCGATGATCTCCAGCGAGGCTCTGCTTGTATTGGAATGCATCGTTGCGGGTAGCCGCCAGTTGACGGAGCAAATCGTCCGCTCTGCGGCGGTCCAGAGCTCGGGATGGCTCCGGCGCCTCGGGTTCCACCGCGCGCGGCTCCTCCGCTGGCGCCCGCGATGACTGTAGTTCGGGCGCCGGCATTCGTCGTTGGACGTTCGCGACCGGCCGTAGGTCGCTACCGCTTCTGGCCTGCAAGCGATCGGCTATCCGTTTTGCCAGTTCACTCGCACGCAGACCTGCCGCGGGTAGGCGTCCGATCGCCGGAAGTTCGAGTGTCCCGTCTGTCCCGATCGTAAAAGTGTCGTTCAGCAGCCATCCCGAAACGCGTATCTCGACCGTATCTTGCGGGGCGAGTCTGTCGTCAGTTGCCGACTGGCCTCCCGCAGAAGGTGCAAACAGCACAATAAGGCAGATTGGAATGAAGCGGAGCGCGGCTTCAAGAAAGACGTGCTGACCGCGATGACGTGAAGCCGCCTTCGTTCGTCCATCGCTGCTGGGGCATACAGAGCTGTCGCACGTCGCCACGGACCTTCTTAGATCAGCCATCCGTGATCCTTCCTGCCATGCGCGGCTGCTACGGGTCGTGCGCGCACGCCGCCGATGATCCGCAAGCATAACGTTCAGCGTAGCAAGACTGTTTCGCAGCGAAGAGCTTCAATTAAGGTGATCGGTATCCACTATCTTGCTTAGTTGATTTTCATCAACCAACGGCAGTACTTCGTTTGGATAAGCAGGCACCACCTTTTGGCTATGTCGCGGGGACTGCTGCGAGAGACCGCAGTGAGGGCCAAAGGCGCCATCGCGGCCAACAAGGCAAAATAGCGTGACAATCGTCAATTTGGAAAGAATGGCGCACCCGAAGAGATTCGAACTCCTGACCCCCAGATTCGTAGTCTGGTGCTCTATCCAGCTGAGCTACGGGTGCGTGCCTGAAGCGGTGACCACCGCTTGCGTGGCGATCCTCTAAAGCGTCCTCTCGGGGATTGCAAGCGCCTTTCGGCAAAAAACTTCATTTTTGCGAGCGGTGGACAAGCCGGCGTTGCGCTAACAATCCCGTCGCAGGAGAGGCTTCAGGAGCGTCCCTTCGCGCGGAAAGCATCGAGCCGCACCGGGCGGTCCGGAAGCTCGATTCGGAACAGCGTGCCGGGTGTCGGCTTCTCGACGAGCGCGATCGTGCCGCCATGGGCGAGCACCAGCTCACGCGCGATCGCCAGGCCAAGCCCGGTGCCGCCGGAGCGCGCCGAACCGCGGAAGGCGGCGAAGAGATTTTCGCGAGCCTTGGGCGGCATGCCCGGGCCGGTATCCTCGATCGAAATCGTCACGACGCTGCCGGTCCTGACGGCCGAGACGGAAATCGCCCTCGGGCGGCCGTCCTCGGGGTGGTGGCTGGTCAGCGCCTGGACGGCATTGCGGCAGATGTTGTGGACGACGCGGAAAAGCTGCTCGCTATCCGCATCGACCATGATGTCGTCGCGGACCTGGACGTCGAATTCGATGTCGCTGCGATCGACCGCCAGGAGCTCGCCGACATCCTGGACCAGCGGGCGGAGTGCCACGAAGCGGCGATGCGGTTCGGCCTCCGCAGTCCGCCCATAGGAGAGAACCTCCTGGGTGTAGCCGACGGCGCGGTCTATGGTTCTGAGCAGTGTCGGCGCGAAGCGCTTGACCACCGGATCGTCGACATCGGCCAGCCGGTCGGAGATGAGCTGCGCAGAGGACAGGATGTTGCGCATGTCGTGATTGATCTTCGAAACGGCAAGGCCAAGCTCGGCGAGGCTTTTCTGCTGCTTCAATGTCTTCTGCAACTCGCGCTGCATGCTGGCGAGGTGCTGGCCGGCGACCGCCAGTTCGTCCCGCCCGTCCGGCGGCACGAGGACGCGTTCCGGGCTGGAGGGCTCATCGGAGAATTCCTGCATGCTCGCCGTCAGGCGCTTGATCGGCGCGATCAGCATCCGGTTGATGGCGAGGAAGATCAGCGCCGCGGTGATCAGCGAAATGACGATCGACAGCAGGAAGACATTGCGCGAATAGACGAGCATGGCCTTTCGCAGGCTCGTATCCTTCATCACCAGCTCGATCGTCGCGTCGCTCTCGCCGAGCGGCCCATAGACGCGCATGACGCGGCCGCCGCCGAAAAGCAGCATATCGAAAGCGTCGCGAATCGCGCCGAGGGCCGTGAAATTGGCGATGTCGTATTCGCCGTCGATCGCCGGCGGCATGTCGACGGTGGCGATCATCCGCGAGGCGTCCTTGCGGCGGATGACGATCGCCTTGGTGCCGGTGGCCATCAGGGTCTCGCGCTGCACGGCGCGCGGCAGTTCGATGTTCTGGAGCCCGTCGACGACGACGGCGGCAGCGGCCACGGTGTTCAGCCGGTCCTCGAGCCAGCGGATCCGCATGTTCGCGACGGACGGTACGAAGATCAGCACCTCGGCCAGCATGACAAAAGCGATCGTCAGCAACAGGAGTTTGCCGGAGAGCCCGCGCAAAAATCCGACGGCCGCTCGCGGCGGCGCAGTCTCATTGGCCGGACGTGCGTCTTCTACCATGATCCGTGACTATTCCCTGCCTCAGCCGAAACGCCGCAAGAGGCGGATCGCAGAGCGAACGAAGCGATTTCGCGCCATGGGAGAATAATAAGAGATCGCCGCCTGTTTTCCAATCTCGGAAAGCGTGGGATAGGGCGCGACATAGTCGCGAAAACTCTTGAGCGTCAGCCGATTGGCAATGGCGAAGGCCCAGAGGTTGATCATCTCGCCCGCACCGGCGCCGGCGATCCCGGCGCCGAGGATCCGGCCGCCTCGGCCGGCCACGACCTTGACCATTCCCCGTCCCAGGCCGTCCGTTCGGGCCCGATCGTTTTCTGACAGTTCCCAGCGGACCAGTTCGACCGCGCTGAAGCTTGCACGCGCCTCGTCTTCGGTCGGGCCGACCTGGGCGATCTCCGGGTCCGTGAAGGTGACCCGCGGGACGATGTTTCGCATTTCGCGCGCCGGCAGACGGAAGAGGATCTGCTGCAGCACGAGCCGGGCATGATAACCGGCCGCATGGGTGAACTGCAGACCGCCGACCGCGTCGCCGATCACATAGACGCGGCGGTTGCTCGTGCGCAGGTCCGCGCCGACCTCGATCCGCTCCGCATCGTGGCGAATGCCGGCCGCGCCGAGATCGAGGGCGCCGTGATTGGCAGCGCGGCCCGTGGCCAGTAGCAGGTCGCTGCCGTCGATGTCGAACGGTCCGTTTTCAATGTCGCAATGCAGCCGGATTCCATCGCCATCGCGTTCGACGGAACGGATGGTGGTTCGCTCATGGACAGCAATGCCTTCGGCCCGGAGGGCGTCGAGGACGACCGTCTTCAGTTCCGGATCCTCCCTCGCAAGCGCATCGGCTGTCTCGACAACCGTAACATGGGCTCCCAATCGGCGATGGGCCTGCGCCATTTCGAGACCGAACGGCCCGGCGCCCACGACGACGAGATGACCCGGCACGTGCTTGAAGTCGAACAGCGTTTCGTTGGTCAGGTACGGCGTCTCCGCCAAGCCCGCGATCGGCGGAATGGCAGGCGACGAGCCCGTGGCGATGACGAAGCGTCGGGCGCGAATGAGAAGATCGCCGGCAGCGACCGTCCGGTCATCGACGAAGCGGGCCGTTTCGTGGATGACCTTTACGCCGAGGCCGGCGAAGCGCTCTGCGGAATCATGCGGCGCGATGCCCTCGATCACCGCGCGTATACGCGCATGCAGCCTTTCGCCGTCGATGAACGGCTCTGCGGCCACGAGGCCAAACTCGCCGGCCTGGCGCATCGACTGCGCCTGCCTGGCTGCCGCAATCAGCGCCTTTGAGGGCACGCAGCCATAGTTCAGGCAATCGCCGCCCATCTTGCCCTGTTCGACGAGAACGACAGGGACGCCGAAGGCAGCCGCACCGGCGGCGACCGACAGGCCGGCCGCCCCGCCGCCGATCACGCAGATGTCCGGATAGAGTATGGTCCCCACGCCGCACGCCCTTCTTGCCGTCAACCTTGCCGATGTGACTTTATTAGCCTGTAGGCCAGAGGCAATGCCGCAAACAGCGCCAGCGCGAGGAGGGCAAGCGAAATTTCCTTCGTCGCAAAATCCGAAAGCGACAGCGCATGGCCGCTCTCGCCCGCGCGGGCGATCACATCATCGAGCTCGCAGCCCAGCCACGCATAGGCAAAGGTGGCCGGAACGATGCCGATGAGCGTGGCGGCGACGAAGGTGCGCAGCTTCACGTCAAAGAAGGCCGGCGCGATATTGACGATGAAGAATGGAAAGATCGGCGCCAATCGCAGGACGAGCAAATAGAGGAAGGCGTTGCGCCGAAACCCGTCGGCGAGGCGCTCCAGGAAGCGGCCGGCGCGCTTTCGCAAGAGATCGCCGAGAACCCCGCGCGCGGCGAGAAACAACAGGCTCGACCCCAAGGTGGCGGCAAAAACCGCAACCATGCCGCCGAGGAAGGGGCCGAACAGAAAGCCGGCAGCGATCGTCAGCACCGATGCCGCGGGGATCGAAAAAACCACCGCGGCGACATAGACCACAAAGAAAGCCAGGCCGGAACGCACGGGATGGGCATCGACATGGAGGCTCAGCGCCTCCTGATGGCGGACGAGCGCCGACAGCGAAATATGGTCCTGCAACCCGAGGGCATAGGCCGCCACCCCACCCGCAAGCAGCAGCGCGAGCGGCACGACCCGCCAAAGCGACCGGGTCCGTCCGGAAATGCCGGCCTCCCGGCCCGACGGCGCGCTCAGGGCCGTCGCCTCCTTTGCCCCGTTTCTGGCACCATGGCTCATGAACTTTGCTCTCGGCGATACTGTTCTTGGCTTAAAAGGACTCCGCTCCGCGAACCAGTAAAGAGTGGTCGCGCCCTTAAACGACAGCGTGATCGGGCGGCTGTGACAACTCACGTTGCCGTGAGACAGGAAAGCCCGCCGGCGGCGGCCGGCGGGCTCCTTGATATTGCGTGGGTCTTGACGAGCCTAAACTTCAGAACTCTTCCCATTCGCTGCGCGCGGCAACAGCCGCCGAACCGCCACCGAAGGCACGGGCGACCGTTCCGATCATGCGGCGGGCGGGCGAAGCGACCGGGCGGCTCGTCTCCCTGGCCGGGCTGGCTGCACGCGCCGGCTCGCGCTCGACCTTGAAATAGGTGATGAGCGTGGCGAGACCGTTCGCTTCGGCGGAGAGCTTGTGCGTCGCCGCATTCGCCTCCTCGACCATGGCGGCATTGCGCTGGGTCACCTGATCCATCTGGTTGACGGCGGTGCTCACCTCGCCAAGCCCCGTCGACTGCTCGCGCGCGGCGGTGGCGATCGAATGGATGTGGTCGTTGATCTTCAGCACCCGCGTCTCGATCTCGCCGAGGGCGGCGCCGGTCGCCTGCACCAGCTTGACGCCGGTGGCCACCTCGCTGCCGGATTTCGAGATGAGCGCCTTGATATCCTTGGCGGCGCTGGCGGCACGCTGGGCGAGTTCGCGGACTTCTTGCGCGACCACCGCGAACCCCTTGCCGGCGTCACCGGCCCGTGCCGCCTCGACGCCCGCATTCAACGCCAGCAGGTTGGTCTGGAACGCGATCTCGTCGATGACGTTGGTGATCTGGCCGATCTCGCTCGAGGCCTGCTCGATGCGCCCCATCGCCTCGATGGCGTTGCGCACGACGGAAGCGGATTCGGCGGCGTTTTCCTTCGCTTCGGTCACCATGACAGTCGCTTCATGGGCCCGCTCGGTCGAACTCTTCACCGCCGCGGTGATCTCGTCGAGGGCGGCGGAGGTTTCCTCCAGGGCGGCGGCCTGCTGCTCGGTCCGTTTCGACAGGTCGTCGGCCGCCGAGCGCAACTCGGACGCGTTGCCGTTGATCGAGTCCGTCGCCGAACGCACCTCGCGCATGGTCTTCTGCAGGGTCGAGAAGGTTTCGTTGACGTTCTTCTGCAGTTCCGCGAAGGCGCCCTGGAAGTGGCCGTCCATGTTCTGTGTCAGATCGCCGGCCGCCAGGCTCGCGATCACCCGCCGCGTTTCGGCGATGCCGCTGTCGATGCTGCCGACGAGCGCGTTGACGCTCGCGGCGAAGCGGTTCAGATCGTCGTTGTCGTAATCCTTGCCGATGCGCTGGGCGAAGTCGCCGGCGGCCGCGGCCGCAACGACGATGCCGATGCTCGATTGAAGGTCGGCGCTCTTTTCGCGCAGCGCCGCTTCCTGGGCATTGAGCTCGCGCACGGCGAGCCCGTTCTGCTTGAAGACTTCGACGGCCGCGGCCATGTCGCCGATCTCGTCCTGGCGCCCGGCAAATGGCACGTCGACCGAGAGGTCGCCGCCGGCGAGGAGCTTCATCCTGCCGGTCAGGTCGACGATCGGCCGGCTGAGATGATTGGTGCCTACATAAAAGGCCGCGCCGATACCGACGGCCATACCGAGGCCGGCGATGCCGAGAACGATAACGATGACAGCACTTTCGAAGGCGGCAATGCCATCCGTGATGGCTTGAAGGGATTCGCGGTCGGCGTCGACGACGACGTCGATCTCCGCCTGGAAGGCCTTGCGGTTGGCGCGGTTGGCCTCGTTGTTGCCCTGCTCGTTGGCCGCCTGCGGCGAGACCTCCCGGCCGAGGCGGGCCGTTTCCGTGCGGAATGCCTTGAATTCCTCGGCGCGTTTGGCCACGGCGTCGAAGGCCGGCAACCGGTCGGCCGGAACCAGCGGTCGCCAGTCCTGAAGCAGCGCGTCGATCTTACCGAGGTTCTTGACGATGCCCTCGGCGAAAGGGGTGGCCTTTTCAATCGTCGGCGCGGCGTAGACCCCGCGTGATTCCATGACGACGGCCGTGACCAGACGATTGAGCCGCTCGCCCTTGAAACTGCGCTCGGATGCGTTCTGGAATTGCTCAAGCTCGTCGTTGTATCTGGATACGATCATCAACGACATGCCGGTGATGGCGACCGCCAGCAGGCCCATGATGCCGACGATCAGGTAGATCTTTCCGCGAATTCTCATTTTCCTGCTCCCTCCCGGGCCGCCGCTCGCCTTTAGCGGGCAGAGGCGCACGGCATACACGTATTATTAAATACTAAAATACGTGTGGTTAAGAAATAACTGATGCGGTGGCTGGAATCTGGCTGCATACGCCCGCTACGTTCCACGGCAAGAACGCGGCGGGAATTGACTTTGCCGGACATTTGTCCTTATAAGCCGCGCACGTCCGGTCAAGCCGTCCGACAGCGGAGCCATGCCCGGTAACGTAAGCGCTCTTGCAATCTGCAAACCCAAGAAGGGCCGCACACCGCGGTATTAAATAAATGAAGCGTACCTACCAACCGTCCAAGCTTGTTCGCAAGCGCCGTCACGGCTTCCGTGCACGCATGTCCACCAAGGGTGGCCAGAAGGTCCTCGCAGCCCGCCGGGCTCGTGGCCGCAAGCGTCTTTCGGCCTGAGCCGAAGCTGCCCGAAAGCATTGTTTGGGCACATGACGTCAGAAAAAGACAAGACCCCTGTCGGACGGCTGAAAAGCCGTCCGCAGTTTTTAGCGGTCAGGGCGGGAGAAGCCCGAAAAGGGTCGCACTTCCTCCTTGAAGTGCTTGACCGGAACGAACCGGAAGGCGAGGCCCGCGTCGGCTTCACCGTCACCAAGAAACACGGCAACGCCGTCGAGCGAAACCGCATGCGCCGACGCCTCAAAGAAGCCGTGCGGCTTTCCGCCGGGTTTGCAATGAAACCCGGACACGACTATGTGATTGTCGCCCGACGCGATCTCCTGAATGCACCTTTTGACGCATTGACCCGGGCGCTCAAGGATCGCATCGAAAACAAGCCGAAACAGAAACGGCCCCCGGCCGGTTCCAGGAAACCATGATGGAAAACAACCGCAATTATTTCGTGGCGATAGCGCTCTCGGTGCTGATCCTCGTTGCTTGGCAGTTCCTCTATGTCAATCCGAGAATGGAAAAAGACCGGATCGCTGCGGAAAAGGCCCAGCAGACGCAGCAGGCCCAGCCCCAGCAGGGTGGCCAGCAGGCCGCACCCGGCCAGGCACTGCCCGGTGGCGCTGTCCCCGGCGAAAGCCGCGAGCAGGCGGTGGCCAAGTCTGCCCGCGTGGCGATCGACACGCCGGCGCTTTCCGGCTCCATCAACCTGACCGGCGCCCGTTTCGACGACCTGAAGCTCAAGGGGTACCGCGAGACGGTCGACCCGAAGAGCCCGGTCATCACCCTCTTCAGTCCGGCAGAAACCGCCGACGGCTATTTCACCGAGATCGGCTATATCGGCAGCGACGCGACCGGCTCGATGCCGGGCCCGCAGACCGTCTGGACGCTTTCGGGCGGCGACAAGCTGACGCCGGCCACGCCCGTCACGCTCACCTACACCAACGACAAGGGCATCACCTTCGCGCGGACCATCTCCGTCGACGATCGCTACATGTTCCAGGTCGTGGACAGCATCAAGAACGACAGCGCCGCGCCGGTGTCGCTTTCCTCCTACGGCCGCGTCACACGCTTCAACAAGCCGACAACGCCGAGCATCTACGTGCTGCACGAAGGCTTCATCGGGGTCGCCGGCGAAAACGGCCTGCAGGAAGTCGGCTATTCGAAGGTCGAGGATGACCAGCCAGTGGAACCGGGCAAATCGACGGGTGGTTGGCTCGGCATCACGGACAAGTACTGGGCCGCGACGATCGTCCCGCCACAGGAGACGCCATTCGACATCCGCTTCTCTCACTTCGCCGATGGCCGCCCGCGCTACCAGAGCGACTATAAGAGCGATGCGATCACGGTTGCACCGGGGCAGTCCGCGGAGGTCAAGAACCTCGTCTTCGCCGGCGCCAAGGAAGTGCCGGTCGTCGACAATTATGAAGTGGCCTATGCGATCCCGAACTTCGACAAGTTGATCGACTGGGGCTGGTTCTACTTCATCACCAAGCCGATGTTCAAAATGATGGACTTCTTCTTCCGTCTGTTCGGCAATTTCGGCATCGCCATCCTGATCACCACGATCGTCGTCAAGCTGATCTTCTTCCCGCTCGCCAACAAGCAATATGCGTCTATGGCGAACATGAAGAAGGTCCAGCCGAAGATGGAGGAACTGAAGAAGAAGTTCGGCGACGACCGCATGGGGCTGCAGCAGGCGATGATGCAGCTCTACAAGGACGAGAAGATCAACCCGCTGGCGGGCTGCTGGCCGATCCTCATCCAGATCCCGGTCTTCTTCGCACTCTACAAGGTGATCTACGTCACCATCGAGATGCGTCACGCGCCGTTCTTCGGCTGGATCAGGGATCTCTCCGCCCCCGATCCGACGACGATCGTCAATCTCTTCGGCCTGCTGCCCTTCGACGGACCGGCCTTCCTGCATCTCGGCATCTGGCCGATCGTCATGGGCGTCACCATGTTCCTGCAGATGCGCATGAACCCGACGCCGCCGGACCCGACCCAGGCGATGCTGTTCACCTGGATGCCGCTGGTCTTCACCTTCATGCTGGCGTCCTTCCCGGCGGGTCTGGTGATCTACTGGGCCTGGAACAACACGCTGTCGATCACCCAGCAGGGCATCATCATGAAGCGCCAGGGCGTCAAGATCGAGCTCTTCGACAATCTGAAGGGGATGTTCGCCAAGAAACCCAAGCCGGCGGAATAGCCGGCCGGTGCAGCGATCACAAAGCCTCGGACCTCAAGTCCGGGGCTTTTTCGTTTGGGCGCCATCGCGACACTGAATAGCGTTGACGCGGGCGCGCCGCACGGGCATCTGGCGCTACTCAAATCACTGCGCGGATCGGATTCGATTTTTCGGCAATGATGCAGCCAGTCAGGCGGCGGCGACCTCTGTCCCTTCAAGCGGAGGCGCAGCCGCCCATGCTTCGGAACAATTTGCATGACGGACCCGTCGACCACCTCCGCTCCCTTCGCCGCCAACGAAAAGCTTGGCGCCCTGCTCGTCTTCGGCTCGGCCTTCTTCTGGAGCTTCGGCGGCGCCATCGCACGCTTCCTGCATATTTCCGATAGCTGGACGATCGTCTTCTGGCGCTGCCTGTTTGCCGGTCTTTTTCTGCTTGCCTTCATGCTCGTTCGTGACGGACCGCGCGGCACCCTGGCGCTCTTCCGGGGAATGGGCTGGCAGGGCATTGCCGTTGGGCTCTGCTTCACCACTGCCTCGACCTCCTTCATCATCGCCATTTCCTACACGACGATCGCCAATGTCGTTCTGCTCGGAGCCGGCGTGCCCCTGTTCGCGGCGCTGATGAGCTGGGTGCTGTTTCGTGAACGGGTCTCGCGTTTTACCTGGGGGGCGATCACCGCCGTGATCTTCGGCGTCGCGATCATGGTGTCGGAGAGCCTGACGGGGACCGTCTCGCCGGTCGGCGATGCGCTCGCGCTGCTCATCCCCGTCGTCTTCGCACTTGCAACCGTAATCACCCGCCGCTACCCGCATGTGCGGATGACGCCGGCGACCTGCTTCGGCTGCTTTGCCGCCTGCGCCATTGCGGCAAGCCAGTCGTCCGACCTTTCGGTGACGTCGGGCGAGCTCGCTTTGCTTTTCGTCTTCGGCGCCTTCAATCTCGGACTTGGCATGGCACTGTTCGTCACAGGCGCCCGGCTGGTGCCGTCGGCGCTTGCCGCTTTGCTCGGCACGGCGGAAACCGTGCTTGGCCCCGTGTGGGTCGCCATCATTCATGGCGAGGTGCCAAGTGGCCGGACGATCATCGGCGGTGCTCTCATCTTCCTGGCGCTGCTTGCCTATCTCTTCAACGAGTTCCGACGCCAGCAGAACGGCCCCAGGCGGCCAGTTCGGACGCCGACGCCTTGACATCCATGGCCAAAACCGGGAAGCCATGCGCTTTCTCGATGAAGGACCCTGCCGATGGCCGAAACCAGAACCAAAGACGACAAGCCGCTATTCGGCCGGCCGTGGATCTTCATTCGCGGCGTACCCGCCATGAAGTTCCTGCCACCGGAGGGGCCGACGGAGATCGCCTTTGCCGGACGCTCGAATGTCGGCAAGTCGTCGCTGATCAATGCCCTCGTCGGCCACAAGGGCCTCGCCCGCACCTCCAACACGCCGGGGCGCACGCAGGAACTCAACTATTTCGTGCCCGACGGCTATTCCGGCGAGGCCGATGACCTGCCGCCGATGGCGCTCGTCGACATGCCCGGCTACGGCTACGCCCAGGCGCCGAAGGAACAGGTCGATGCCTGGACGAAGCTTGTCTTCGATTATCTGCGCGGGCGCTCGACGCTGAAGCGCGTCTATGTGCTGATCGACGCCCGCCACGGCATCAAGAAGAACGACGAAGAGGTGCTGGCGCTGCTCGACAAGGTGGCGGTCTCCTATCAGATCGTCTTGACCAAGACCGACAAGATCAAGGCAGCCGGCGTGCCGCGGCTGATTACCGAAACGCTCGACACCATCAAGAAGCGGCCGGCCGCCTATCCGGAGGTATTGTCGACCTCCTCGGAGAAGGGCGCCGGGATCGAGGATCTGCGCGCCGCGATCGAAAACGCCGTGCTGCGCTGAGGCCGGCCCATGCAGCGCCGGCCGACGGGCGCTGCGCAACTCTTTGGACCCCTCACTACCCGGACACGTCCGCTGCCCTATCTCCTGGCTGGCGGCGGCGGATGCTCGTCGCCTCAAGGTCAGAGGAGAGAGACATGTCCGACTTGATTGTCATAGGTTTCGACGCGCCAGAGGAGGCCGACCGGGTTCTCCTCAAGCTCCACAGCCTCAAGAAGGAATATCTGATCGATCTGGAAGATGCGGTCGTCGTGGTGCGCGACGCCGAAGGCAAGGTGCATCTGAAACAGAGCATCAATCTGCCCACCGTCGGCGCGGCCTCCGGCCTCCTGTCAGGCTCGCTCTGGGGCGGACTGGTCGGCTTGCTTTTCCTGAACCCGCTCGCCGGCTTTGCCATCGGCGGCGCGATCGGCGCAGGCGCCGGAGCCCTTTCCGGTTCGCTCGCCGACTATGGCATCGACGACGATTTCATCAAGTCGCTCGGCAGCACGATCCCGAATAACTCCTCTGCCCTCTTCATCCTGGTGCGCAAGGTGCAGCCGGAAAAGGTTCTCGCCGAACTCGCGGGGCTTCGCGGCCGGGTGCTGAAGACATCGCTGTCGCCCGAGCAGGAGCAGAAACTGCAGGCGGCCCTCTCGGATGCGCAGACACCGTCGCCGCAAGCGGGGACGTTTTGAGCCTCGTCGGAGATTGCCCCTCACCCGGGCTGCCGGGTGAGGTTGGGGGAAATGGTTCGCCCCTCACACCGCCGCCGGCGCGAAGGTCAGCGCAAGACCGTTGATGCAGTGCCGCTCGCCGGTCGGCGGCGGTCCGTCATCGAAAATATGGCCGAAATGACCGCCGCAACGCCGGCAATGGCACTCGGTCCTCGTCATGAACAGGGAATTGTCCGCGCGCGTGCCGATGGCACCGGCAAGCGACTGCCAGAAGCTCGGCCAGCCGGTACCGCTGTCGTATTTCGCCTCCGAGGAATAGACCGCCAGACCGCATCCAGCGCAATGGAAGATGCCCTTGCGCTTTTCGTGGTTGAGCGCGCTGCTGAAGGGCCGTTCGGTATCCTCCTGCCTGAGGATGCGGTACTGGGCTTCGCTGAGGACCGCTCGCCACTCGGCATCCGTCCTGGTGATTTCGAAGGCCTCGCCGTGATTCGAAGCCTGCGCGGGCGGGGCGAACCTGTCTGCGGCGATCCAGGCGGAAAATGCCGCGCCCGCCATGAGGAAATTGCGTCGGCTCGTCATCGGAACCTCCCGTCGGCGGCGTCGCCGCCATCTCGGTTGAAGTATAGAGGGCCTGCGCCTGAAGCGACAAACCAATGCGGATCAAACCGCCGTGAAGCACCGGCCACGATGGAATGCCACCGGCCCGCGCGAGGCGCGCAGACCGGTGGCCGGGCGCTCAACCTTTCGGCAACAGCACTTTGTTGATGACGTGGATCACGCCGTTCGACTGCTTCACGTCGGCAATTGTCACCCAAGCGGTGCCGCCGGTCTCGTCGGTCAGGCCGATCTTGCCGCCGTCGGCCTTGGCCTTGAGGATACAGCCGCCGATGGTCTTGACGTCGTGTGCACCGCCGTCGCCCTCGATCATCCTGGCGATCGTCGACGACATCGCATCCGCCGCCACCACGTGGCAGGTCAGGATTTTGGCGAGCTTGTCCTTGTTCTCGGGCTTCAACAGCATGTCGAGCGTCCCGGCCGGCAGTGCGCCGAACGCGTCGTCGGTTGGGGCAAAGACGGTGAACGGCCCCTTGCTTTGCAGCGTCTCGACAAGGCCGGCCGCCTTCACGGCCGCAACTAGCGTGGTGTGGTCCTTCGAATTGGCGGCGTTCTCGACGATATTCTTCTCGGCAAGCATCGGCGCGCCGCCGACCATCGGATTTTCCGCATAAGCGACAGCCGCACCTGCGGCGAGGATGGAGGCGGCGAATAGTGAACGAATCGCGGACGTGAGCATCTTCTGTTCCTTCCTGTTGCGACTTGGCCACGGGACCGCAATCAAGACGGTTCCTCTGGCGTTCTTCGGTTCCCCACCGGGGGAACACGACAAGCAACGGGAGGCGCGAGGAAAGAGTTTCAGTCGCACGCCTTTTTCACTATCCAATTGTAAATAATTGGTTTTTTGTCAAACTGGGTAAAAGCAGCTACGGGCCGCCTCTAAAGACTGCGGGCGCGGCCCTGTGCGATGACTGCTCCCGTCGGCGCGCCGGTCGGGGATCCGCCCAGAGGCTCGATGCTGACGGCGAGTGTCGAACCCGGCGTGAGCTGCCTATGCATGCCCGGTGCAAGGAGGATGCCGCCTTCGCCGGACTGCGGTAGCACGCCGAGCGAGATCGGCGGATCGTCGCCCTTGATCAGCCAGAGTTCGAGGGACTTTTCCTCCGCCTGGCTGGCCGCCGCCGGCGTCAGGCTCAGGCGCCCCGAGGCCGCGTCGAAACGTGCGACGAGATTGACGGCATTGCCTTGTCCGGCAAGGTCCGCCACCAGGCGCTGGCCGCTTGGCGCGCTGCTGAAGAGACCTGCCATCGCCCCCGCCATGACAACGACGGCTGCAAGCGACGCGAGGGCAAGGCTGCGCCACAGGGCAAGGGAGTTCCAGAGACCGGGAGATGGGCGCGTGTCCGTCGCTGCGTCGAAAATTCGGCGCTCGATGGCGGCGTAAACATGCGGCGGCAGCGCGACGGGCTCATAGGCGGCGTCGAGGGAGGCGAGGTTGCTCTGCCAGCGGCTGACCATGGCCGCGAAATTGCGATCGGTTGCCATGCGTGCCTCGACCTTGCGTCGGTCTTCGGCGGACAGAACGCCCAATACGTATTCCCCGGCGATCACCTCGTCGCGGCGAGAGTCCCCACTCTCGGGCTTCTGTGTCGTCATCGTTCCATGCACTCTCTCAACTTCAGGAGGCTGCGCCTCAGCCAAGTCCGCATGGTGTTGAGCGGCACCGCGAACATTTCGGCCAGTTCTTCGTAGCTCAGTCCTTCGACATAGGCCCGGCGAACCGCGTCGGCGCGGTCCTTTTCAAGCTCCTCCATGCACGCATCGATGCGCCTGCCTTCAGACCGGATAACGGCCGATCGCTCCGGATCGTAAGCAGGATCAGCCAAATCATAGGCCTCGTCAATCGCGTTGGCGACGGGTTTTCGTACGCGCAAGAGGTCGATCGCGTGATTGCGGGCAATCGCCGCGAGCCACGACAACGGGCTGGCCTCGCCACTCGCAAAGCGCTCGGCGCGTTCCCAGACCTTGACGTAGATTTCCTGCAGCGCCTCTTCGGCTTCGCTGCGATCCTTCAAGATACGCAAGGCTATGCCGAAGAGTTTCGGGCTCGTCTGGCGGTAGAGTGCGGCAAAGGCGGCACGGTCCCGCAGAGCCACGCGGCCGAGCAGCGCGGAAATCTCCTCATCGGCCATCGTCGCATGCCCCCTAGCAGCGCCGCGCGTCTCATCAGACGCACAAAGGTTGCCGCAGCTGTTTGAAATACTGCATGGCCAGGCCACAACCATAGGACGGAAAGCGTGACGCAGCCAGCCTGCACACTCTATCAGCAAGACGCGTAAAGGTCGCCGGGGCGCCGTGAGAAGATTCCATTCCGATCGTATGTTGCGCCCGGATCATTCCATCGGCAGGAAACATGCGCTAAACAGCAGCCGGTTATTTTCGAGGGTCCGCCATGTCCGCATCAGAAAGTGAAATCCAGGCACGCCTGCTCGCCCAGGCCCTGCCCTATATGCAGCGCTACGAGAACAAGACGATCGTCGTCAAATATGGCGGCCATGCCATGGGCAATCCCGAGCTCGGGCGCGCCTTCGCCAGCGACATCGCGCTGCTGAAGCAGTCCGGCGTCAACCCGATCGTCGTCCACGGGGGCGGCCCGCAGATCGGCGCCATGCTCAACAAGATGGGCATCGAATCGAAATTCGAGGGCGGGCTGCGCGTCACCGACGAGAAGACCGTCGAAATCGTCGAGATGGTGCTCGCCGGTTCGATCAACAAGGAAATCGTCGCGCTCATCAACCAGACCGGCGAATGGGCGATCGGCCTTTGCGGCAAGGACGGCAACATGGTCTTTGCGGAAAAGGCGCGCAAGACCATCAAGGATCCGGATTCCAATATCGAACGCATCCTCGATCTCGGCTTCGTCGGCGAGGTGGTCGAAGTGGACCGCACGCTTCTCGACCTTCTGGCGCGCTCGGAAATGATCCCGGTGATCGCGCCGGTGGCGCCCGGCCGTGACGGCCATACCTACAACATCAACGCCGACACCTTCGCAGGCGCCATCGCCGGCGCGCTCAATGCGACGCGCCTCCTGTTCCTGACCGATGTTCCGGGGGTTCTCGACAAGCAGGGCAATCTCATCAAGGAGCTTTCGGTCGCCCAGGCGCACGCGCTGATCGCCGACGGCACGATTTCCGGCGGCATGATCCCCAAGGTCGAGACCTGCATGGAAGCGATCAAGGCCGGCGTCCAGGGCGTGGTCATCCTCAACGGCAAGACCGCCCATTCGGTGCTCTTGGAGATTTTCACCGAGCGCGGCGCCGGTACGCTGATCGTGCCGTGAGGCGTTTCAGCGCGAATTGCCCTCACGCCCCGCGAGAATTGCCCCTCTCCTCGGGTTCAACCCCGGGTTCAACCCCAGGACTAGCCCTCTCCCCGCACGCGGGGAGAGGGGACTAAGGCGGTGCGGCAAACCCCTTCGCCCCGCTTGCGGGGAGAAGGTCGCGGCAGCGGGATGAGGGGCAAACTCTCGCCAACCTATTTCCCAGCACCCCCATACACCTTCTCCGCCTCGCCCCGCAGCCAGGCGATCATCGCCCGATAGGGGAACGGCCCGTAGCTGACGCGGCCGACGCCGGCGGCGGCAAGGGTTGCGAGGTCCGGCGCACCCGGCTTCATCATGACGTTCACCGGCAGGGACGACTGAGCGCAGAGCTTAGCGATCAGCTCGGCATCGGCGAGCCCCGGCGCGAAGAAGCCGCTGGCGCCCGCTTCGGCATAGGCCTTGGCGCGGGCGACCGCCTCGTGCATCAACCCGGCATGGCGGGTCGCATCGCCTTCCTGCAGGAACAGGTCGGTGCGAGCATTGATGAACAGCGGGACGTTCTGGCGTTCGGCCATCTCGCGGATCGCGCGGATGCGGGCCGCCTGCTTGCCGGTCGGGTGAACCCCGCCCTTGCCGACGACCTGATCCTCGAAATTGATGCCGATCGCACCGGCATCGATCAGTTGCGCCACATTGGCCGCACCCTGGGCCGGGTCTTCCGAATAGGCGCCTTCGAAATCGACCGACAGCGGCAGGTCGGTCGCGGCGACGATCTCGCGGGCGATCTCGACCAGCAATTGCAGCGGGATCTTCTGCCCGTCCCCGAAACCATGCGCGGCCGCCACCGACCAACTCCCCGTGGCCAACGCCTTGGCGCCGGCCTCGGCCACGCAATGGGCGCTGCCCGCATCCCAGATATTGTAAAGAACGATCGGATCGCCCTTGCGGTGCAGCGCCTGAAAGGCACGCGCCCTTTCCTCCTGGTTCATCGCATCTCCTCCGTAAACAGGCCGACAGGTCTCATTTTTCCTTCGTGCCGAAGCAGCCATTGCTTTCGCTCGAGGCCGCCACCGTATCCCGTCAGCGATCCGTCCGCGCCGATGCAGCGATGGCAGGGGACGACGATCGCGATGCGGTTGGCGCCATTGGCTCTCGCCACGGCGCGCACCGCCTGCATCGTAGCGACTTCCCGCGCAATGTCGCTATAGGATCGCGTCTCGCCGATCGGTATTTGCGTCAACCTTGCCCATACCTGCCGCTCGAAGGCGCTGCCATCGAGAGCCAGGGGGGTGAGAAATTCGCCTGACTGACCGGCGAAATAGGCCTTGAGTTCCGCCTCGATCTGTTCGATGGGCGCGGCCCTGCCCGGCACGACGGCCGAGCGCGTCGTTCGTTTCAGCTTTTCCAACTCGGCCGGCAATGCCTTGCGATCGTGAAATTCGAGCAAATGGAGGTGCGTCTGGTCGGCGACGGCCACCATGGGCCCGAGCGGCGTGTCGATCCAGTCGGCGAAGAGCAGTTCGCGGCCTTGCGCCTTGGCCGGCGCCGCGCCGATCAGCCTCGCAAAGGCGGTGCGGAAGCCGCTTGGCGATTCGTAGCCCGCTTCGACCTGCGCCGCGATGACACTGGCACCGGCGGATAGCTGGCGGGCAGCCTCTACCATGCGCCGCTGGCGGGCCAGGTCGAGAAAGGTGACGCCCATGCTCCGCTTGAAGGCGCGACGGACGGTCGACGGATCGAGGCCGCGCCCCACGAGATCGTCTTCGGTCCAGCGCCGGTCCGGATGGCGATCGAGGAGCTTCAGCAGTTGCTCGACGAGCGGCTCCTTGCCGGCAGCCTGCTCCAGCGGCCGGCATCGCTCGCAGGGCCTGAAACCGGAATTGACGCAGGCCGCGATGCTGTCGAAAAACAGCGTGTTTTCCCGCTTCGGCTTGCGGGCCGGGCAGGAAAGTCGGCAGAAGATGCCGGTGCTCTTCACGCAGGCAAAGGCCTGGCCCTCATAGTCGGAACTGCGGGCCAGCTGCGCGTCGTAAAGGATGTCGTCGTTCGGCAAATCGAAAAGCATGCCGCGTTTGTAGCATCCTATGATTGAATCGTCCGCCGAAATTCGGGCGCTTATTCTACGTCGGAATGCGCCGGCTAGAGCACCAGCAGCATCACGACGCCGAGCACGATCAGCAGGCAGCCGACGAGTTCGAGCCGGTTGATCCATTCGCGGAAGACGAAGAAGGACGAGGCGAAGGTGAACAGCATCTCGACCTGTGCCACGACCTTGACGATCGCCGCCTGCTGCAGCGTCATCGCCATGAACCAGCCGAAGGATGCCGACGAGCCGACGAAGCCGACGATGAAGGCGGGCTTCCAGGCCGCACCGATCCGCTTCAGTTCGTCGGGCTCGCGCGCCACGATCCAAAGAAGCATGACGACGGTCTGCAGCAGGATGACGAAACCGAGCGTGAAACTCGCCTGCATGATGTAGTCCGGCGCCGGCAGGCTGGGGGCGAGTGCCAGCGACGCCGAACGATAGGAGACCGCCGAAAGCCCGAAGAAAGTGCCGGACATGAGGCCTATGCCGGCGGTGCGGCTGAAGACCGAGGTCAGCAGCGACCGGGCGCTGAGCGTCGTGCGGGCCACGGAGATCAGCATGACCCCGACCACCGAGATTGCGATCGCCACCAGCGTCCCCTGGCTTGCCCTTTCGCCGAGAAAGATCAGCCCGAAGAGCGCCGCCTGGGCCGGCTCGGTGCGGGAATAGGCGGTGCCGACCGCGAAGTTGCGGAAGGAGAAGAGGTGAACCAGCAGGAATGTCGCGGCGATCTGTGCCAGGCCGCCGATGATTGCCCAGAGAAAGAAGGAGCCGTTCGGCACCGGCAGGGGGTGGCCCGAAACGCGCCAGAGCAGGAGGAGATAGAGGAGCGCGAAGGGCAGTCCGAAGCCGAAACGCACGAAGGTGGCGCCGGTCGTGCCCATGGCGCCTTTGAGATGCTTCTGCATGGAGGAGCGGATATTTTGCAGAAAGGCCGCGCCGATGGTGATGAGAACCCAGGTTTCCATAGCTGCGAGCTAGCACGCAGGTCCGGACATTGCCAAGAACTCCGTGGAGCTACGGTGTTTCGATCCGCTTTTCCTGAGCCTCCGCCAGATTGACGGCCTGACCGAACACGAGCGGCGGCCCGTCCTGCTCGAAATTCTTCACGCGCTCGTCGTAGTTCGGCGAGATCGTGCCCAGGACGCGATCCCAGAACGAGAAATAGTTGCCGTAGTTGTAGCGGAACCCGGAATGATGCTGGTCATGGAACGCCGTGGACAACAGAGGCGACGGATAACGCGTCGTCGATGAGGCGAAATACTCGAAGCCGCAATGCCCGAACATGCCGTTGAAATGCTCGAACAGTCTTTGCGCGATGAGAATCGCCGGCGGAAACGGGACGACGAATACGATGACGGCTGAAAAGCCCTGCAATAGGAAATTGTCGAGAACATCCTCCGAATAGGTGCTCCAGATCGTTGGCGCGACGCTTTTGTGATGCAGTGCGTGCAGGGGATAGAGCCACTTGGTGTGCAGCAGCCGGTGCATGAAATAGAACCAGGTATCGTAGAGGAACATGCACAGGACAAAGAGCGGCACCGTCGTCCACCAGTTGAAGGCCCAGGGGGCCGGCGCCCAGCCCTTTTGCTGGGCGTAGAGGCCGATCGTCAGCGGCAGGCAGGCGCTGAACATCGACGCCAGGCTCTGGCGGATTTCCGCGTTGCGGCGCTTGTCGGAACCGCGCCCCTTCTGGATCTTCCGCTCAGGATTGCGGTCGTTGACCCAGGTCAGGCCGTAGCCGAGGGCGAAATAGGTGACGACCGTCGTTAAGTAGAATCCGAACAGAAACAGCAGATAGAACAGTTCGTCCGACATCGGCACCGGCATCCCCCGAGCGAAAACCAAGCCGGCCGGAAGATGCCATGCCTCTTTGACAATTCAAAGTAGAAATGTTGGCGGCGGCAGGCCGGCCCCTGCAGCGGCCGTGCATTTTCTCGTTTGCCGGCGCCCATACCCATGTCATAAGGCGGCGATGAAAAAGCTCGATCGCCTGCCGACCCACGCCGAATTCGCCCATGTCACCGACTGGGTCTTCGATCTCGACAACACGCTCTACCCGCACCACGTCAATCTCTTCGCGCAGATTGACCGCAACATGACGGCTTACGTGGCCGAGCTCCTGTCGCTCGAGCCCTCGGAAGCGAAGAAGCTGCAGAAGGAATATTACCGCGATCACGGCACCACCCTGCAGGGGCTGATGATCCATCACCGCATCGATCCGAACGATTTTCTCGAACGGGCGCATGCGATCGACTACAGCGTCGTCCCGGCAAATCCCGATCTCGGCGAGGCGATCAAGGCGCTGCCCGGCCGCAAGTTCATCTTCACCAATGGCAGTGTCGTCCATGCGGAGATGACGGCGCGCGCGCTCGGCATCCTCGACCATTTCGACGATATTTTCGACATTGTCGCCGCCGGCTACGTGCCGAAGCCGGCCGGCGATACTTATGACAAGTTCATGAGCCTGCACCGCGTCGACACGCAGCATGCAGCGATGTTCGAGGATCTGCCGCGCAACCTCCTGGTGCCGAAGGCGCTCGGCATGAAGACCGTGCTCCTGGTGCCGCGCAACCTCGAATATGAGTTCGCGGAAGCCTGGGAGACCTCCAGCGACGCCGACGAGCAGATCGATTACGTCACCGAGGATCTCGCCGGATTCCTGCGCCGGGTCGTGTCGGCGGGCTAAACGCCCGCCCGAAACCTACCGCTGGCCGGACGCCATCGGGACGGCGCGCGGATCCACGGTTGCGTAGAAGCGGGCGATGATCTCCCAGGCCTCTTCGGCGGTTTCGACGAAATGCACGAGGTCGATGTCGTTCGGGGCGATCGTGCCGAATTCGGCGAGCGCTTCGAAATTGATGATCGAGCGCCAGAACTTCTCGCCGAAGAGAACGAGCGGCACGAGTGCCAGGCGTCCGGTCTGCATCAGCGTCATGGTCTCGAACAGCTCGTCGAGCGTGCCGAAGCCCCCCGGGAAGACCGCCACCGCCTTGGCGCGCAGCAGAAAATGCATCTTGCGGATGGCGAAATAGTGAAAGTTGAACGACAGTTCCGGCGTGACGTAGCTGTTCGGCGCCTGCTCATGCGGCAGAACGATATTGAGGCCGATCGACGGTGCGCCGACGTCCGCCGCACCGCGGTTTCCCGCCTCCATGACGCCGGGACCGCCGCCGGTGACGATCACATATTCCTTGTGGCCGAGCTTGGCGGACTGCTCGGAACAGATTCGGGCGAACTTGCGTGCCTCGTCGTAATAGACCGAGGCGGCTTCCAGGTTCTTGCGCTGAGTCTCGTTCTTGGCCGCCCAGGCATCGCCGCCGGGTTCGGGTATGCGCGCGCCGCCGAACATGACGACGGTCGAGTTGATGCCGCGCTCCTCGAGCATCATCTCCGTCTTCAGGAGCTCGAGCTGCAGGCGCACGGGCCTCAGTTCCTCGCGGCACAGGAAATCGTCGTCGACATAGGCAAGCCGATAGGTCGGAGAGGCCGATTGGGGCGTCAGCGGAACGGTCGAGGCGCGCTGCCTGCTTTGCGAGCTGTCTGCCAGAGGATCCCAGACCCCGCCCTTGCCGCGCAGGTTGCGCTTCTTCATGCGTCCCATATTTCTCGTCCCGTCGCGTTCCGGACAGCCGGCATCTCGTCCGGACATGTCCATTCCTGTGCCGTTCGGCCATAAGTGCGTCTCTCTGCCGGAAACGGGCAGGCTTGCCAAGTCCCCCGTTCGGAGAGCGGGCCGAAAAGCCATTCAACTTTTCAGGCCCGGGCGCCGCAAGGATGCACTTTCTTCGGGCGTAAATGGGGGCTGCGGCCCGCTGAATGGCCGGCCAAACCGTCCTTTAATCGGTTCCGATTCGAGAAATTATGCAGTAGAGCTTGCTGGACAACGCGAACCTAAGGAAATCCGATGACGAACCACGACCTCGCCTCCCTGTCGCAGACGATCGAGACCGCCTTTGATGATCGCGAGGCCGTCAGCACCAGCACACGCGGCCCGATCCGCGACGCAGTGGAGGCGGCGCTGAACCTGCTCGACGGCGGCAAGGTGCGCGTCGCCGAGCGTAGCGCCGACGGCAACTGGACCGTCAACCAGTGGCTCAAGAAGGCCGTGCTGCTCTCCTTCCGGCTGAACCCGATGGAACTCGTCAGGGGCGGACCGGGCGAATCCGTCTGGTGGGACAAGGTCCCCTCCAAATTCGACGGCTGGAGCGTCAACGAGTTCGAGAAGGCCGGCTTCCGCGCCGTCCCGAACTGCGTCGTGCGCCGTTCCGCCTATATCGCTCCGAGCGCGGTCCTGATGCCCTCCTTCGTCAATCTCGGCGCCTATGTCGGCGAGGGTACGATGGTCGATACCTGGGCGACAGTCGGCTCCTGCGCGCAGATCGGCAAGAACGTGCATCTTTCCGGCGGCGTCGGCATCGGCGGCGTCCTGGAGCCGATGCAGGCCGGGCCGACGATCATCGAGGACAATTGCTTCATCGGTGCCCGCTCCGAAGTCGTCGAGGGCTGCGTCGTCCGCGAGGGCTCGGTCCTCGGCATGGGCGTCTTCATCGGCAAGTCGACGAAGATCGTCGACCGCGCCACCGGCGAAGTGATGTATGGCGAAGTACCGCCCTACTCCGTCGTTGTCGCCGGCTCGATGCCGTCCGGCTCGACCATGGCCAACGGCCAGCCGGCGCCGCACCTCTATTGCGCCGTCATCGTCAAGCGCGTCGACGAGAAGACCCGTTCCAAGACCGGCATCAACGAACTGCTCCGGGATTGATCATGGCCGAGGAGGGGCGGCAGCCGAGCATGACCTGGCTGTTCTTCAGCCCCTCCGGCCGGATCGGCCGCCTGCCCTTCTTCCTCTCCTGGCTTTTCTGGTTCGTCGTCGGCGGCGTCATCCTGATGCAGATGCTGAAATACGAGGACCAGGACGCGGCGCTGGCGCTCTGGACGCTGGCGATGATCGGCTCCGGCATCGCCTCGACCGTTTCAATCGCCATGCTGGCGATCAAGCGGCTGCATGATATCGGCTATCCGGGCCCGCTCGCCCTTTGTCTGTTCATTCCGGTGCTGAGCCCCATCGTCTTCATCGCGCTCTGTCTCTGGCCCGGCGCGCAAGGCGCCAACGAATTCGGCGGGCGCCGCAACGGTCCGAGGCGTTGACCATCGGCCCCTGTACATTCCTAGTCCCAAAGCGTATGTAGCGCGGCAATGAACTGGGCCGCGACGTGTTGCCCGCGGCTATCGACGCCCGATGACGACCTGATCGAGGTCCGCTCGTCTACCGGCGCGAACCGAACTCCGAAAGACGAGAGATGACAGAATTTGAAGGGATCGCACCGGCGATCGCCGAGGCGTTGGCGAAACGCGGTTACAACACGCTGACACCGGTTCAGCAGGCGATGCGCGACCCGGCGCTCGACGGCGCCGACGCGCTGGTTTCCGCTCAGACCGGCTCCGGCAAGACCGTCGCCTTCGGCCTGGCGCTGGCGCCGACGCTGCTCGGAGCGGCAAGGCAATTCGGCACCCCGGAGGCGCCGCTGGCGCTCGTCATCGCGCCGACGCGCGAGCTGGCCTTGCAGGTGAAACGCGAGCTCGAATGGCTCTACGAGATTGCCGGGGCGACGATCGCGTCCTGCGTCGGCGGCATGGACATCCGCAGCGAACGACGCGCGCTCGAACGCGGCGCCCATATCGTCGTCGGCACGCCGGGCCGGCTCTGCGACCACATCCGCCGCGACTCGCTCGATATCTCCGCCTTGCGCGCCGTGGTGCTGGACGAGGCGGACGAGATGCTCGATCTCGGCTTCCGCGAGGATCTGGAATTCATTCTGGAAGCATCGCCGGCCGAACGCCGAACGCTGATGTTCTCGGCGACCGTGCCGCGCTCGATCGCGACGCTCGCCAAGAACTACCAGCGCGACGCCGTGCGGATCGGCGTCGCTTCCGAACAGAAGCAGCACGGCGACATCGAATACCGGTCCCTCCTCGTCGCCCCGAGCGACCGCGAGAACGCCATCATCAACGTGCTACGCTACTACGAGGCCCGCAATGCGATTGTCTTCTGCTCGACCCGCGCTGCGGTCAACCACCTGACGGCTCGCTTCAACAATCGCGGCTTCTCGGTCGTGGCCCTCTCCGGCGAACTCAGCCAGAACGAGCGCACCCACGCGCTGCAGGCGATGCGCGACGGCCGTGCCCGGGTCTGCATCGCGACGGACGTCGCCGCCCGCGGCATCGACCTGCCGGGCCTCGAGCTCGTCATCCATGCGGATCTGCCGACCAATTCCGAGACGCTTCTGCACCGCAGCGGCCGCACCGGTCGCGCCGGTCAGAAGGGCGTCAGCGCCTTGATCGTGCCGGTCAATCAACGGCGGAAGGCGGAGCGACTGCTGGATGGCGCCCGGATCACCGCTGCCTGGGCGAAGCCGCCGTCGGCGGACGAGGTGACGCGCCGCGACGAGGAGCGTCTCCTCGCCGATACGGCTTTCGACGAGCCGCTCCGCGACGACGAACAAGAGATCGTGCAGGCGCTGATCAAGCGTCACGGCGCCGAGAAGCTCGCCGCCGCCTTTCTGCGGCAGTTCCGTTCCAACCGTTCCGCCCCCGAAGATCTTTCCGATGTCTCCCTTTCCGATGACCGGAAAAAGGGTCGCCGCGACGGCCCGGCTTTTGCTGGAGACAGCGCCCCCGCGCCCCGCGCGGACTTCGCCGACGGCCAATGGGTCTCGCTCTCCGTCGGGCGCAAGCAGAACGCCGAACCCCGCTGGCTGATCCCGATGCTCTGCCGCCATGGCAAGCTCACCAAGCGCGACATCGGCGCGATCCGCATGCAGCCGGAGGAAACCTATGTGGAGCTGACGGCCGAGGGCGCCGAGCGCTTCCTCGCGGCGATCGGCCCGAACCGGACCCTGGAAAAGGGCATTCGCGTTAAGACGCTGCCGGGCGCCCCGGACGGCTCGCGGCCGCGCGACGACAAGCAAGAATTCGCGAAGAAGCGGCCGCGACCGGCAGAAGCTCAGCCGGAGCGTGGCCACAAGGACTTCGAACCGAAGCGCAAATTCGAAAAGAAGCCTGCCGCCGGCCAGGACGCGCATCCGGAGAGGCGCGACGAAAAGCCCTGGAGCAAGAAGAAGGGGAAGCCCGACGCGAGAAAGGCAGCCGGCGACTTCAAGCCGAAAGCCAAGCGCAACAACGCCAAGAACCGTCAGGCCTGATTTATTCGGGTTACGCGCCGTCGACTTGCGACTGCGCGACCACTTTCACCACCCAGTCGGCAAAGACGCGCAGCCGGCTGCTCAAATGGCGGTTCGGCGGATAGACCAGATAGACCGGCATCGATTCGACCTGCCAATCGGCAAGCACCGGAACCATGGTGCCGGCGCGGAGATCGCCGCGCACCATGAAGTGCGGCGCCTGGATGACCCCCATTCCCGCGCGCGCGGCCGCGACATAGCTCGTCGCCTCGTTCGCCGCCACGCTATAGCGGCAATTGACCTCGATTTCCTCGCTGCCGCGCCGGAAGTGGAAAGGCATCTGCTGACCGGTGGTCGGGCGGAAATAGCCGACGGCATAGCAGTTCTTCTCGAGGTCGGAGGGATGCTGCGGCGCTGGGTGCCTCTCGAGGAAGTCCGGCGTGGCGCAGGTGATGAACTTCATCTCCGTGATGCGCCGGGCGATCAGCGACTGGTCCGTCAGCGCACCGCCGCGGATCGCGCAATCGACGTTTTCGGCCAGATAGTCGACGTTGCGGTCGGACACGCCGAGATCGATCTGGATATCGGGATACTTGCGGTGAAACTCAGGCAGCGCCGGAATGATGATCAGGTTGGCGAAGGCGCTCGCCGTTTCGACGCGCAGCCGGCCCTTCGGCAGGCTCTGGGCACTCGAAAGGCTACCATCCAGTTCATCGATGTCGGAGAGCAGGCGCGCGGCGCGTTCGTAGTAGAGCGCACCGTCCGGCGTCACCAGAACCCGCCGCGTCGTGCGATTGAGAAGCTTGGTGCGAAGATGCGCCTCCAGGCCCTGGATGAGATTGGTAACGGTCGCCTTCGGCATGTTGAGAGAAGCGGAGGCCCGGGTGAAATTGCCGGTCTCCACCACTCGAAGGAACACGCGCATGGCCGTAAGCTGGTCCATTTTCAATAGCCAATTGTTCGAAATACCGAATAGTGTAATCAGCGCCCACGGACTATTCCAGAAGAAAGACAATGTTAGGATGTGACCGTCGCGGGTTGTCCCTCATCTAGGGATTCACCCATTGTCGAGGCAAGAGATGGACACGCATTTTACCGAAGAGACGATGCAGACGGGCCAGGGCTCGTGCCGCGCGCGCGTCTACAAGGGTGCGTCGTTGCTCGCACCGCCGCCGGTCGTCCTGCATCTGCACGGCGGTAGCTTCACGGGAGATTCGGTCGCGGCCGGAGAGAAGGTCGCAGGAGCACTCTCCGCTGCCGGTGCGGTCGTCATCTCGCCGGAATATCCGTCGGCCTGTCTCAACCCGTTTCCGGCGGCTCTCGACGCCGCCTATGCCATGCTCGCTTCGATGCGCAGCCGCTGTCCGCAGTTCGCGCACAAGAAGTCGTTGCTGTTCGTCGCCGGCGAGGAGGCGGGCGGCAACCTCGCCGCCGGCCTGGCGCTGATGGCGCGGGATCAGTTTCTGACCGACCTCAAGGGCCAGATCCTGCTTTCGCCGCTGCTCGATCCCTGCCTGGCGACGCCGTCGTTCCGCAAGTTCTGTCCGCAGAGCTCGGTCCAATCGATCGCCGACGGCTGGCAGCAATATCTCGGCGAAGGCAGCGGCCTGACCCACCCTTACGCGGCGCCCGGCCATTGCACCCGGCTCGGCGGTCTCGTTCCGGCCCTCGTGGTCACCAGCGAGGAGTGTCCGATGCGAGACGAGGCCAAGGCCTATGCCGAGCGCCTGCGCACAGCCGGGGTTCCGGTGGAGATGCACGTCCTGCCCGGCCGTGCCGCGTGGGTCCCGGCCAATGTCTCGGCCCAGCAAAGCTGGCCCGAACAGGAAGAAATCATATCCGGCATTTTCTCCCGCTTCTTCGAGAAGGCGGGAGCGAAGGCCACACAGAAGTAAGCAGACATTTAGAGCCGGCTCCCACCCGGCAAGGAGAGACCATGACGTCGAGCGTTACTCGCCGCGCCCTGTGGGGCGCCGGCCTCAGCATTCTATTGTCCGTCACCGGCGGAGCAGCCGTCTTTCTCGGCCTGCCCGCCCGCCTGCAGGCGGATGCCGCAACCGAAGCGGCACCCGCTGCTCCTCCCGCCGTTCCGGTTTCCGTCGCCAAGGCGGAGACGCGCCGGATCACGACCTGGGAGAGCTTCTCGGGCCGGCTCGAGGCGATCGAGCGCGTCGAAGTCCGTCCCCGCGTCGGCGGCTCGATCCTCAGCGCCCATTTCCGCGAGGGTGCCCTCGTCGACAAGGGCGACCTGCTCGTGACCATCGATCCTGAGCCCTATGCGGCGGCCGTCGAGCGCGCCGAAGCGGAGGTCTCGGCGGCGGAGGCGCGGGTGGCGTTTGCGAAAACCGAACTCGAACGCGGCCGCAAGCTGGTTTCCACCAGCGCCATCCCGCAGAGCGGCGTCGACCAGCGGCTCAGCACCTATGACGAGGCACAGGCCAATGTCCGCTCGGCCAAAGCGGCGCTGCGCTCCGCCAGATTGGACCTGCAATATACCGAGGTGCGCGCGCCGATTGCCGGACGCGTCGGCAGGCTCGAGGTAACCTCCGGCAATCTCGTCGCCGCGGGCTCCGCCTCGCCGATCCTGACGACGCTGGTCTCGATCGATCCGATCTATGCGAGCTTCAATGTCAGCGAGGAAGTGGTTGCGGCGGCACTCGCCAAGCTTTCCGCTTCTGCCGATGCCGAAGCGATCGAGCGCATTCCGGTGCAGATCGGCACCGCCGCCGATGAAGGCACGCCGATCAGCGGCCATATCCAGCTCATCAACAACGAGGTGGATGCGGCAACCGGCACCATCCGCGTCCGGGCGGCGCTCGAAAATGCCGACGGCCGGCTGATCCCGGGCCAGTTCGTCCGCATCCGCATCGGCGATCCGGCGCCGGCAGAGAAGCTGGTGATCAGCGACCGCGCCATCGGCTCCGACCAGGACAAGAAATTCGTGCTGGTCGTCGGTTCCGACAACAAGGTCGAATACCGGCAGGTCACCCTCGGACCGACGGCTGACGGCCTGCGGATCGTCGAGACCGGCCTGAAGCCCGGCGAAAGCATCGTCGTCAACGGCCTGCAGCGTGTCCGTCCCGGCGTCGTCGTCGCGCCGCAACCGGTCGAGCAGGCAACCGCGTCGATCGCGAAACCATAGTTAGGCGCGCCCTGCCTCTGAGGGCAGGGAAGCGAGTAGACATCCAACGGCATGCATCGGCTCGCGGCGGACCTTTCCGCCGCAGACGCCCTCTGTTTGCCCGAAGTTCCCAAGGGGGATCGTTATGAACTTCTCACGCTTTTTCGTCGACCGCCCGGTCTTCGCGGGCGTTCTTTCCGTGCTCATCTTCGTCGCCGGCCTGATCGGCATGACAGGCCTGCCGATCTCCGAATATCCGGAGGTCGTGCCGCCGCAGATCGTCGTGCGCGCCCAGTATCCAGGCGCCAACCCGGCCGTCATCGCCGAAACCGTCGCGACCCCGCTCGAAGAGCAGATCAACGGCGTCGAGGGCATGCTCTACATGCAGAGCCAGGCGACCGCCGACGGGCTGATGACGCTGACCGTCACCTTCGAACTCGGCACCGATCCGGACCAGGCCCAGCAGCTCGTACAGAACCGCGTCGCGCAGGCCGAACCGCGCCTGCCGGAGGAAGTACGCCGGCTCGGCGTCACCACCGTCAAGAGCTCGCCGGACCTGACGCTCGTCGTGCACCTGATCTCGCCCAACGGCCAGTACGATATCAACTATCTGCGCAACTACGGCGTCCTGAACGTCAAGGACCGGCTGGCCCGCGTCGAGGGCGTCGGCCAGGTGCAGATCTTCGGCGGCGGCGACTATTCGATGCGCGTCTGGATCGACCCGGAGAAGGCCGCCGAGCGCGGTCTCGCCGCGAGCGACATCGCCAATGCGATCCGCGGACAGAACGTCCAGGCCGCCGCCGGCGTGATCGGCGCCTCGCCGTCCGTTGCCGGCCTCGACCTGCAGCTCTCCGTCAACGCCCAGGGGCGGCTCAGGACGCCGGAGGACTTTGCCGGGATCGTCGTTAAATCCGGCGCCAATGGCGAAATCACCCGCCTCGGCGACGTTGCCCGCGTCGAAATGGGCGCGGCGGACTATTCGCTGCGCTCGCTGCTCGACAACAAGGCTGCCGTCGGCATGGGCGTCTTCCAGGCGCCCGGCTCCAACGCCATCCAGATCTCCGAAAACGTCCACAAGGCGATGGCCGAGCTGAAGCAGACGATGCCCGAGGGCGTCGACTACGAAATCGTCTACGATACGACGCAATTCGTCCGGGCATCGATCGAATCGGTCGTCCACACCCTGCTCGAAGCGATCGCGCTCGTCGTCCTCGTCGTCATCGTCTTCCTGCAGACCTGGCGCGCCTCGATCATCCCACTCGTCGCGGTTCCGGTCTCGATCGTTGGCACCTTTGCGGTGATGTATGTCTTCGGCTTCTCGATCAATGCGCTCAGCCTCTTCGGCCTGGTGCTGGCGATCGGCATCGTCGTCGACGATGCGATCGTCGTCGTCGAAAACGTCGAACGCAACATCGCCCAGGGCCTCTCGCCGGTGCAGGCGACCTATCGCGCCATGCAGGAAGTCTCCGGGCCGATCATCGCGATCGCCCTGGTGCTCGTCGCCGTCTTCGTACCGCTGGCCTTCATCACCGGGCTCACCGGCCAGTTCTACCGCCAGTTCGCGCTGACCATCGCGATCTCGACGGTGATTTCCGCCCTCAACTCCCTGACGCTGTCGCCGGCGCTTGCCGCGCTTCTGTTGAAGGACCACCACGCGCCGAAGGACCGCCTGACGCGGATCATGGACGCGCTGTTCGGCTGGTTCTTCCGCGGCTTCAACCGCTTCTTCGGGGCGAGCTCGGAGGCCTATGGCCGCGGCGTCGGCGGCATCCTGACGCGCAAGTCGCTGATCATGGGCGTCTATGTCGTCCTCATCGGCGTCACCTTCGTCCTTTTCCGCTCCGTCCCCGGCGGCTTCGTGCCGGCGCAGGACAAGCAATATCTGATCGGCTTCGCGCAATTGCCGGACGGGGCGACGCTCGACCGCTCGGAGGACGTCATCCGTCGGATGAGCGACATCGCCCTCAAGCATCCCGGCGTCGAGCACGCCATCGCCTTCCCGGGCCTGTCGATCAACGGCTTCACCAATTCCTCGAACTCCGGCATCGTCTTCGTGTCGCTGAAGCCGTTCGAGGAGCGCATGACGCCGGAACTATCGGGCGGGGCGATCGCCATGCAGTTGAACCAGGAGTTCGGCGCGATCCAGGACGCCTTCATCGCCATGTTCCCGCCGCCGCCCGTCCAGGGCCTCGGCACGACCGGCGGTTTCAAGCTGCAGATCGAGGACAAGAACGGCCTCGGTTACCGGGCGCTCGACGATGCGGCCAAGGCCTTCCTGGCGCAGGCTGCTCAAACGCCGGAACTGGCCGGGCTCTATTCGAGCTACCAGATCAACGTGCCGCAGCTCTATGCCGACCTCGACCGGACCAAGGCGCGGCAGCTCGGCGTCGCGGTCACGGACGTGTTCGAGACGCTGCAGATCTATCTGGGCTCGCTCTATGTCAACGACTTCAACGCCTTCGGCCGCACCTACAGTGTGCGCATCCAGGCCGACGCGAACTACCGCAGCCACGCCGACGATATCGGCAAGCTGAAGGTCCGTTCGCAATCGGGCGAGATGATCCCGCTCTCGGCGCTCTTGAAGGTCGAGCAGACGGTCGGAGCCGAGCGAGCGATCCGCTACAACGGCTTCCTCGCCGCCGACATCAATGGCGGGCCGGCACCGGGCTTCTCCTCCGGCCAGGCGCAGGCGGCCATTGAGCGGATCGCGGCCGAGACGCTGCCGCCCGGCATCTCCTACGAATGGACGGACCTGACCTACCAGCAGATCCTCGCCGGCAATTCGGGAATCCTGATCTTCCCGCTGGCGCTGCTGCTCGTCTATCTGGTGCTGGCGGCCCAGTATGAGAGCCTGCTGCTGCCGATATCGATCATCCTGATCGTGCCGATGGGCATCATGGCGGCGCTCACCGGCGTCTGGCTGACGGGCGGCGACAACAACGTCTTCACGCAGATCGGCCTGATCGTGCTCGTCGGCCTCTCGGCGAAGAATGCGATCCTGATCGTCGAGTTCGCCCGCGAGCTGGAGCTCTCCGGCAGCAGCGCCGTCAGCGCCGCGATCGAGGCGAGCCGGCTGCGCCTCAGGCCGATCCTGATGACCTCGATGGCCTTCATCATGGGTGTTGTGCCGCTCGTCACCTCGACCGGCGCCGGCGCGGAAATGCGCTCGGCCATGGGCGTTGCGGTCTTTGCCGGCATGATCGGCGTCACCGCCTTCGGCATCTTCATGACGCCGGTCTTCTACGTGCTGATCCGCAAGCTCTCCGGCGAGCGGCCGCTGAAGCACGCCGGCGGCCATATCGAGGCGCCGCATCTGACCCCCGGCGAGTAGCTTTCCCGCCGGATTGCATAAAGCGGGCCGGACCTTCGTCCGGCCCGCTTTCGTTTCAATGGCGCACGCTGTCCAATCGGGCGTGACAGTTGGGGACCGATCGGATAAACCAGCGATCTCAGTTCCTTGGCCCACCGGCTCCGCAGGCATTCCACCCGATGTTCCCGACCGATCCGATCTCCAATCTCGCCTCCCTCATCCGTTGCCCCTCGGTCACCCCGGCCGAAGGCGGCGCGCTCACGGCGCTCGAATCGATGCTGGCGCCGCTCGGCTTCACAGTCGATCGGGTCGTGGCGAAGCACGCGGGCACACCGGATATCGAGAACCTTTACGCCCGGCTCGGCACTGAGGGCCCGCATCTGACGTTCGCCGGCCATACGGATGTCGTGCCGGTCGGCGGCGAGGCCGCCTGGACCCACCCGCCCTTTTCCGCCGAAATCGCCGGCGGTGAAATGTACGGGCGTGGCGCCGTCGACATGAAGGGGGGCATTGCCTGCTTCGTCGCGGCGGTCGCCCGTCATGTCGAAAAGCATGGGCGTCCGAACGGCTCGATCTCCTTCCTCATTACCGGCGACGAGGAGGGCCCGGCGATCAACGGCACGGTGAAGCTTCTCGAATGGGCCGCCCAAAAAGGCGAGCGCTGGGATGCCTGCCTCGTCGGGGAGCCGACCAATCCCGACAAGCTCGGCGACATGATCAAGATCGGCCGTCGCGGTTCGCTTTCCGGCCGGATCACCGTCCACGGCGTTCAGGGCCATGCGGCCTATCCACACCTTGCCGACAGTCCGGTGCGCGGCATTCTGCAGCTGACGCAAGCACTGATGGACCCGCCCTTCGACAATGGCACGGAGAATTTCCAGCCGTCCAATCTGGAGGTCACGACGATCGATGTCGGCAACGCCGCCGTCAACGTCATCCCGGCCAAGGCGAGCGCCGCCTTCAACATCCGCTTCAACGACCGCTGGACGGCGGAAAGCCTGAAGGCGGAGATCGTCGCCCGTCTCGACCGTGCGGCGAAGGACGGTGCGCTCCGGCCCGGCCGCGATCCGGTGAGATACGACATCGTCTGGAATGAGCGCCCGAGCCAGGTCTTCCTGACGCGCAACAATGCGCTGATCGATTCGCTCTCCGGTGCGGTCGAGGCCGTGACCGGGCGCCAACCGAAGCTTTCGACCACCGGCGGCACGTCGGACGCCCGTTTCATCAAGGACTATTGCCCGGTCGTCGAGTTCGGCCTCGTCGGCCAGACGATGCACATGGTCGACGAGCGCGTCGCCGTCGCCGATCTCGAGACCTTGACCGAGATCTACGAGACCTTCATCGCCCGCTGGTTCGACCATGCCGCTGCTTGATGAGGTTCTCGCCTATATCAAGGGGCTCTGGCTGCTGATCCAGGGCAAGCAGGAAGGCTATCAGTGGCTGGACATCAGCGAAGGCGGCCTGTGGCGCTCCTTCGCGGCCATCCTCTGGTCGCTGCCGGCCATGGCCGTGTCCTGGGCGTCCTGGCGGCTCTACTATCTTTCGGCGATGCCGGGCGGCACGACGGTCGGCATCGGCTTTTTCCTCAAGCTGCTCGTCGTCGATCTCGTCAGCTGGCTGCTGCCGATCGTGCTGATCGCCGCGCTCTCGCGCCCGCTCGGCTTCGCCGGACTGGTCGTGCCTGTGGTCGTCACGACGAACTGGCTTTCGGTCCCGCTTTCCTATGCCATGGCAATTCCGGCTGCGATCCTGCTGCTGGCGCGCGGTGGCAATCAGCTCACGGTTCTCTTGTCGCTGATCGTCCTTGCTGCCGGCGTCTTCCTGCTCTTCCGGCTGCTGCGCACCGTAACGGGCAACCAGAACCTGCTCGCCGCCGCGTTGACGGCTCTTTACCTGCTGCCGTCGATGATGCTCGTGCAATATCTCCAGCACCTCTTCGGGCTGATACCCGGCTGAGCGAAGGGGTCAGTAATCGACCTGCATGAAGAACAGGCCATCCGGCGGGGCAACGGGTCCGCAGGCCTTGCGGTCGCGCGCCTCGAGTGCGGCCTTGAGGTCGTCGGGGCTCCACTTGCCCTCGCCGACGAGCTTCAGTGAGCCGGCGAAGGAGCGGATCTGATTGTGCAGGAAGCTTTGCGCCGTCGCGCGGATCTCGATCAATTCGCCGCTGCGGGTGACATCCAGCCGATCGATGGTGCGCAGCGGACTGGTCGCCTGGCAATGGGCCGACCGGAACGTCGTGAAATCGTGATGGCCGACGAGATGTTGTGCGGCCGCGTGCATCGCCTCGTGGTCCAGCGTCTTCGGCACCCACCAGGCGCGCCGCGCCTCGAGCGCCAGCGGCGAACGGCGGGAAATGATGCGGTAGAGATAGTGCCTGCGGAGGGCCGAGAAGCGCGCGTCGAATTCCGGTGGGGCTTCGGCCGCGTCGAGAATCGAGACCCGCTCGCCGGCAAGCGTCAGGTGGGCATTCAGCGCATTGCGCAGCGTGTGCGTCTTCCATTCGCGGGTCATGTCGAGATGCGCCACCTGGCCCATGGCGTGAACGCCGGAATCGGTGCGTCCCGCACCGCGGATCGACACGGTCTCGCCGGTCAGGGACAGCACCGCCTTCTCGATCGCCCCTTGTACGGAGGGGCCGTTCTCCTGCCGCTGCCAGCCGACATAGTCGGAGCCGTCATATTCGACGGTCAGGCGATAGCGCGGCATCAGGAAATCCTCGTGCCGGCGGCGATCGGCGTGCCGCGCAGAAAGTCAGGCGTCGCAAGCGCCTTGCCGCCGGCCCGCTGCAAGCGCGTCGGCCGCACCGCGCCGTCGCCGCAGGCGATCGTCAGGCCGTCGTCCAGGACCGTGCCGGCCGCGCCGGTTCCCGCAGCGCGCTCCGAGCCGAGCACCTTGATCCGCTCCATCCGCCCGGCGATCTCGAGCTCGAACCAGGCGCCGGGAAAGGGCGCGAGGCCACGGATGTGATTGTGGACATCGGTTGCCGGCCTGGTGAAATCGATGCGCGTCTCGTCCTTGGCGATCTTTGCGGCATAGGCGACGCCTTCCACGGGCTGCGGCGTCAGCGTCAGTTCGCCCATCTCGAGCTGCACCATCGCCTCCTTCATCAGCGCGGCCCCGACATGCATCAGCTTGTCGTGCAGCTCGCCGGCCGTCATCGTCTCGCCGATCGGGACAGACTTGACGAGCGCCACGGGGCCGGTGTCTAGGCCCCTGTCCATTTTCATCACCATCATGCCGGTCTCTCGGTCGCCGGCCATGATCGCCCTCTGGATCGGCGCCGCACCCCGCCAGCGCGGCAGCAGCGAGGCGTGGCCGTTATAGCAGCCATGGCGGGTGCCGGAGAGGATCTCCTCCGGCAGCAGCAGGCCATAGGCGACGACGACCGCGACATCGGCATTGAAATCCCGAAAGGTTTGCCGATCCGCCGCTTGCCTGAAGTTGACGGGTGTCAACACCGGAACGCCGAGAAGTTCGGCCGCCTGATGCACCGGCGACTTTTGCAGGTCGAGGCCGCGCCGGCCGCCCGGGCGCGGCGGCTGCGTATAGACGGCGACGATCTCGTGACGCGCCTCGACGAGGGCAGAGAGCGTCGGCACGGAGAATTCCGGTGTTCCCATGAAGATGATGCGAAGCGGCAAGGCGGTGAACTCCGTCTTTCTCAAATGCTTGAGACTGCAGCGGCTCCGAGCCAAACGCCCCGCGAGGCGCAGCGCGCGACGGTCAAATGGCCTTGGCGCCGCGTGTCTTGGCGGCCTTGGTGAACTTGCGGATCACCATGTCGCGCTTGAGCTTGGAGATGTAGTCGATGAACAGAACGCCGTTCAGGTGGTCGATCTCGTGCTGCAGGCAGGTGGCAAGCAGGCCGTCGGCCTCCACCGCCTGTTCCTTGCCGTCGCGATCGCGATATTCGACGGTGATGGCCGCCGGCCGCTCGACCTCCGCATAATAGTCCGGAATCGACAGGCAGCCTTCCTCGTAGACCGAGCGTTCCTCGGAGGATTTCACGACCTTCGGGTTGATGAAGACGAGCGGTTTCTTTTCTTCGCCTTCCTTCGAGACGTCGAGAACCAGGAGGCGCTTCGGCACGCCGATCTGGATTGCCGCGAGCCCGATGCCGGGAGCGTCATACATCGTCTCGAGCATATCGTCGGCAAGACGGCGAATGTCGGCGTCGATCGTCTCGATGGGCGTCGAAACCTGGCGCAGAAGGGGATCGGGAAGGATGATGAGCGGCTTGATCGTCATGCTGCTCCCATAGCCGATCTTTTCCTTCGGGCGCAAGAAAATTGCCGCTCACAGACGACCGAAAACCGGCGCGGTTATCATTGACCCGGGGCGTCAGCGCGAACCGTTTGGCAAAACTCTGAAAATTCCTCGAGGAACCTGTCGACACAGCCTCGATTTTCGGGCGTCCCGACGATCTGCCGGACTTCTTCCGGTGATTTCTTCATGAGCGGAAAACGCAGAAAAATCTCGCTGTTGAAATTCGACGTGACCGTGGACATGACATTGCGAAGCGTCGCAAGCATATCGTCGCCTCTATGGGAGGCATGGGCCAGGACAACCGGCTTGTAGACAATCACCTCCGCCGATACGAGCCAATCGATGGCATTCTTCAGACCGCCCGGAAGGGTCCTGACATATTCCGGGCTCGAAACGATCAGCCCGTCATTCGCCTCAACCGCCTTCATGAAATCGCGAACGATGCCAGGGGTGTTTTCCCTTTCGAGGTCCGGCGAGAAAACGGGCAGCGCAGCAATGTCATGAAAAACGCGTATGTCGAACCCGGGCGCTGCCACCTCTCTGATCGCCTGGAGCATCGCCGTATTGGTCGAATCCCTTCGGGCGCTGCCGGATATGGCCAAGATTTTCATGAACTCGCTGTCCAGGGTCACCATTGCTCGGACCAGAAAGCGGCTCACCGCAAGGCGCCCTATTCCTACCCGTCGCAAGTAAGGTGGCTGCCGGTACAAAAATCAACTGCAAAACCCCGATAAATCTGTTCTTGTTTTGATCTGTTTTTCAGACGCGAATCTGTTAGGCTGCGGCCATGGAACCCAATGCCTTCGCTTTCGACCAGCCGTTGTTCCTGCTCGGCACCTTTCCCGTAACGGCTGGCCACCTCGTCGCTGCTGCCGCCGTCCTATTGGCTTTTCTGGCGATCGCCGCCCTGCGCCGTGCCCGCGCGCTTCGCGCCGAGGAGCAGGACCAGCAGCTATCGGCGCTGCTCGCGGCACAAACCGAAATGCAGGGACGCATCGCCGCGATGGCCGATGTTTTCGGCACGCGTCAGGCGGAGCTCAACCAGTCGCTCAGCCAGCGCATCGATGGCATGACGCATCGGATCGGCGCGTCGATCAGCGAGCAGACGAAGGCGACGCATGAGAATTTGAGGCGGCTGCAGGAGCGGCTTGCGGTCATCGACAGCGCCCAGAGCAACATCCAGTCGCTCGCCAAGGACATGGCCGGGCTGCAGAGCATCCTTTCCAACAAGCAGACGCGCGGTGCCTTCGGCCAGTCGCGGATGGAGGCGATCGTCGCCGATGGCCTGCCGATGGGCGCCTTCACTTTCCAGGCGACGCTTTCGAACGGCGCGCGGCCGGACTGCATCATCCGCATGCCGAACGGCCAGCCGCCGCTCGTCATCGACGCGAAGTTTCCGCTCGAAGCCTGGAACGCCATGCGTGACGCGGCAAGTGCCGAGCGGCGCCAGCAGGCGTCGCAATCCTTCCGCCGTGACATGGAGGTACACATCCGCGATATCGCCAGCAAATATCTGCTCTCGGGCGAGACGCAGGAAACGGCCTTCCTGTTCGTTCCGTCCGAATCGATCTTCGCGGAGATCCACGAGCATTTCGAAGCGATCGTGCAGAAGGCGCACCGCCAGCGCATCGTCATCGTTTCGCCGTCGCTGCTGCTCCTCTCCATCCAGGTCATCCAGGCGATCCTGAAGGATGCCCGCATGCGCGAGCAGGCGCATCTGATCCAGGGCGAGGTGGTGCGGCTGATGGAGGATCTGACGCGGCTCGACGAGCGGGTCAGAAAGCTGCAGGGCCACTTCGCCATGACACAGAAGGACGTCGAGGACATCCTGATCTCCTCCGACAAGCTGACGCGCCGCGGCGCCAAGATCGAGGCGCTGGAACTGGAGGCGGCCGCGCCCGCCGGCCATGGTGACAAGGCGCCGGGCGACGGCGGTGGCCGGACTGTCGACAACCGCATCGGGCAATTGAAGCTCCGGGTGGTTGACGAGGACTGATGCCCTCGGGCACTCTCCGGCAAAATCAGCAACCCGACGGGACATTCCACATGATCACTGTTTTTGGGTCCATCAACATGGACCTGATCGCCACCACCGCACGCCTTCCGAAGCCCGGCGAGACCGTTGCCGGGACAGGCTTTTCCACCGCCGCCGGCGGCAAGGGCGCCAACCAGGCGCTGGCGGCCCGTCGCGCCGGCGCAGCCGTGCGCATGGCCGGCGCCGTCGGCTCCGACAGCTTCGCGGAGGGCGCGCTTGCCCTGCTCAAGGAGGCGGGCACCGACCTTGCCCTTACCAAGACCGTGAACGAGCCGACCGGGACGGCGCATATCCTCGTCGGCGGCGATGGCGAGAACGTGATCGTCGTCGTCGCCAGCGCCAATGCGACAGTCAGCGAGAGCGACGCGGTTGCCGCGGTCGAGCAAATGTCGGCCGGCGACACGCTGATGCTGCAGCTCGAAATTCCAGCTGCCTCTGTGGAAAAGGCGCTCGTCGAGGCAAAGCGCCGGGGCATCCGCTCGATCATCAACATCGCGCCGCTGACGCCGGAGGCCGCACGCCTCGGTCGCATGGCCGATATCGTCATCGCCAACGAGACCGAGTTCGAGCTCTTGGCCGGAAAGAGCGGCATCGCCGGCGCCGAGCGTGAAGCGGCAATGAAGGGCCTCCACGACGAAACCGGACAGACGGTGATCGTCACCCTCGGCGCCGAGGGTGTCGCCGCCGTCCATCAGGGCGAAATCCATCGGGCCAAGGGGCTGACGATCGAACCCATCGACACGGTCGGCGCCGGCGATACGTTCTGCGGCTATCTCGCCGCAAGCCTCGACGCGGGCCTCGCCTTTTCCGACGCACTCCGCCGCGCGGCGGTTGCGGGGTCGCTCGCCTGCCTGAAAGCTGGAGCGCAGCCGTCCATCCCCCTCACCTCCGAGGTCGCCGCGCGCCTCTGACCCGCTGCAGGCAATTTTCGCCCATTTCGTGATCTGGATAGTATTTGGCGCGACAACGATACTTGCCGCCGAGATTCCATCCTGGACAGCCATGAATTGGCGTGCGCGTTGGCCGTATTTTAATCTTTGATGATTTATCCAGATTGCGAGACGGCCCACTTGCATCGGGCCGGCTCCTTCATGCCGGTCGGCATCACGCGCTCCATGATGGAGCTTCACCCACATTTTGGAATGTCATGCCGCGGCGCAAACCTGCGGACCTCTCAGTGCGTGAGGATTTCATGTTCAACTTCCATGCGAAATCGCTGGCCACCAAGCTGATCACCGTCACGGGCGGCACGATCGCTCTCGTGTTGCTCGCGTCGAATTTCGTTCTTATCTCGCAGACCCAGGATCGTGTCGAAACGCTCGTCTTCGACGGCGCGAAGACGGAGGCCCGCGCGATTGCCGCCGATATCGCCGGCAGCGTCGGAGAGTTGGCCGCCGCCGCCAACACAATGTCGGGCGTGCTTGGCCGCGGCCATGCCGGAAAATCGACCGACCGTGCCGGCGCCATCAATCTGCTGAAGGCCAACCTCGATCAGCATGATTTCGCCTTCGGCAGCTGGTTCGCCGAAGAGCCTAAGGCCTTCGACGGCAAGGACGTCGTCAACAACACCGAACTCGGAGGCAATGCGGACGGCGCCTTCACGCCCTATTGGTCGAAGGACCGCAACGGCCAGGCGCAGCTCTCGACCTTCCGTGCCGACTATGCGGCCGAATGGTACGCGCTGGCCGCCAAGAGCGGCAAAGGCGCCATCACCCAGCCTTACATGGCCGAAGGCACCGACGTTCCGACGACAATGACGTCGATCGCCTATCCGGTGCTGTCCGACGGCAAGATGATCGGCGTCTCGGGCGTCGACATCTCGCTCGCCTCGCTTGCCGACCGGCTCGGAACGCTGAAGCCCTTCGGTTCGGGCCGTGTCTACCTTCTGTCGCAGAGCGGCAAGTGGCTCGCAGCCCCCATCCCCGATCTCATCATGAAGGACTATGAAGGCGAGGGTGCGGACGTCATCGAGAAGGCGCTGTCGTCCGATGCTTCCGGCATGATCAAGAACCTCACCTATGACGGGAACGCGCCCTTTGACCGCGTCGTCTATCCCTTCAAGCTGCCCAATGTGAACGCCAGCTGGGTCATCCTCGTGGATGTGCCGCGCACCGCCATCAATGCGCCGGTCAACGATCAGACCTATATGATGATCATCGGCGGTATCGTCGTTCTCGCAGCCGTGCTCGCCGGCCTCTATCTCGCCGTCCGCCGCTTCGTCCAGAAGCCGCTCGCCGGACTCGTCCGCGACGTCGAAACGCTCAGCAATGGCGACTACGCACAGCCGATCTCCGGGCAGGATCGCTTCGACGAGACCGGCTCGGTCGCCAAGGCCCTCGAAGGCTTCCGCCATCGGCTCGCCGACACCAAGCGCCTCGAAGCCGAGGCCCGTCACGAGCGCGAACAGGCCGAACTGGAGCGCGGCCGCTCGGAAAACGAGCGGGCCGAAACCGGCGCGCTGCAGCGCGACATCGTCGCCCGCCTCGGCAAAGGTCTCTCGCACCTCGCTTCCGGCGATCTCGCCTACCGGATCGCCGACGAGTTCCCGGGCGAATACGCCCAGCTGAAGCGCGACTTCAATGCGACGATGGGGAGCCTCGAAGAGACGATCCGCACCGTCAACCACTCGGTCGTCAACATCGGCAGCGGCACCGGCGAAATCTCCAGCGCCGCCAACGACCTTTCGCATCGTACCGAGCAGCAGGCCGCAAGCCTGGAGGAAACCGCGGCCGCCCTCGACCAGCTGACGTCGCAGGTGGATGCCAGCGCCGAAAACGCCAAGGTCGCGGCAAAATCCGTCGAACTGGCGAGCAGCGACGCCGCTGAGTCCGGTGAGGTCGTACAGAAGGCGATTGCGGCGATGCAGGGCATCGAGCAGTCCTCGACCGAGGTCAGCCGCATCATCGGCGTCATCGACGAGATCGCCTTCCAGACCAACCTTCTCGCGCTCAATGCGGGCGTCGAGGCGGCCCGCGCCGGCGAGGCCGGCAAGGGTTTTGCGGTCGTCGCGCAGGAGGTCCGCGAACTCGCGCAGCGCTCGGCCAATGCCGCCAAGGAGATCAAGACCTTGATCAACACCTCGGCCGGACAGGTGCGCGAGGGCGTCGATCTGGTCGGCAAGACGGGCGGTGCGCTCAAGAAGATCGCCGAGCAGGTCGTGCAGATCAACGGCCTCATCCGCCAGATCTCCAGCTCCGCCTCGGAGCAGGCAGTCGGGCTCAAGGAGATCAACGCGGCCGTCAACCAGATGGATCAGGTGACGCAACAGAATGCCGCGATGGTCGAAGAGACGACGGCGGCCAGCATGACGCTGAACGAGGAGGCCCGCACGCTGAGCGCGCTGGTCTCGAGGTTCCGGGTTGCCCGGGAAACAGCCGCCCAGTCCTCCTCCGAGATGCTGCGCGGCGCCGCCTCCAGGATGCGGACCGCAGAGGCTCACCGCCCCGTCGCCGCGGAGAGCCAGCCGACAAGGCCGGCGGCACGCGCCGGCCATCCGGCCCCGACTCACCGCGTTCCCGCCCAGACCTCGGGTGCCAACGCCCTTGCCCAGGACAGTTGGGAAGAGTTCTGATCGGAGCGGCACGAAACTGAAAACGGCGCCCGAGCGGCGCCATTTTCGTTTCTGAGGCGGTCGACGCCGTTGCGGGCTGTCAGAGGCGTGCCAGGCGATCCGTCAGAAGCTCGAAGAAGCCCTCGTCGTCGACATGGCGCATGACCTTGGCATTGTGCTTTCGGCCGGTCACCTGCCACCAGTCGACGACCGTCATGCCCGTCGTCAGCGCCGACGTCGTCTCGATCTCGACATTGCAATCGCGACCGGTGAAGAGCTCCGGCCGCAACAGATAGGCGATCACCGTCGGATCGTGCAGGGGCCCACCGTCGGTGCCGTATTTCTCGATGTCGAAGCGCTCGAAAAACTCCAGCATTTCTGCGAGCGCCACCGCCGCCGGGCTGCCGATGGCGCGGATCTTTTCGACACGGACCTTGTGGGTGAGAACACGATGCGTCACGTCGAGCGGCATCATCACGATGGGGATGCCGGAGCGGAAGACGATCTCGGCGGCTTCCGGATCGACATAAACGTTGAATTCGGCGGCCGGCGTGATGTTGCCGCCTTCGAAGAAGCCGCCGCCCATCATCACCAGTTCCCGCACCCGCGGTGCGATCTCCGGCGCCTTGGTGAGCGCCAGGGCGATATTCGTCAGCGGGCCCAGCGTGCAGAGCGTCACCGCGCCCGGCGCTTCTGCAAGCAGCGTCTCGATGATGAAATCGACGGCGTGCTGCTCTTCGAGAGCCATCGTCGGCTCGCTGAGCACGGGGCCGTCGAGCCCGGTCTTGCCGTGCACGTGCTCGGCGGTCACTAGCGGCCGCGCCACGGGCCGCTCGGCACCGGCGAAGACCTTGATGTCGGTTCTGTTGCAGAGCTCGCAAACAATCCGTGCGTTGCGCGTCGTCAGCGTAAGCGGCACGTTGCCGGCAACGGCGGTGATGCCGAGCACGTCGATTTCCTCCGGACTGCCGAAGGCGAGCATGATCGCAGCCGCATCGTCCTGCCCCGGATCCGTGTCGATGATGATCTTTCTCGCGTTTGTCACGTCTTCCTCCTGCGAGCCGGATGGCCTCGGCCATGACCCGGTCGGGTTCAACGAGCCGGCGAAGCGAAAATACCATGCAGCGGCCTTCGCCTGCGCCGGGATTTAGGACTTCGCAGCGGACTATGATTTGCGTGCGCGCCCGAGGCAAGCCGCTTGCACTCATTGCGCACAGCTACCATATTGCGTTCCAAGGGATGCTGCTTGGCAGGTCCGAAAAATGGTCGCTTGAACTCACAAGGACTTGGGAATGAGCAGGATTACGCCTTTTACGAGCCCGCTCCTGGTGGGCTTCGACAGCATGGAAAAGACCCTCGAGCGGATCGCCAAGGCGAACGACGGTTATCCCCCCTACAATATCGAGCGCATTCGCGGCGATAGTGCTGCCGACATGCCGGACCGGCTGCGGATCACCCTCGCCGTTGCCGGATTCTCCGACGAGGATCTGGAGGTGACGACGGAAGAAAATCAGCTCGTCATCCGCGGCCGCCAGGTCGAGACCGGCGAGCGGGACTACCTTCATCGCGGCATCGCCGCCAGGCAGTTCCAGCGGACCTTCGTGCTTGCCGACGGCATGCGAGTGCTCGGCGCCGAGTTGCGCAACGGTCTTCTTTCGGTCGATCTGGTGCGCCCCGAGCCGGTCCGTATGGTAAAGAAAATTAATATTTCGGTCCCAGAATAGGATAACCGGCGGGATTTTCCTCCCGCGCCGGCGACCACGGAGCATCACCATGGGACTGAAAACCATCACCTCATCGCTGTCGAAGAACGACCTTGCGCATCTCGGCGCGGGCGAAGTCGGCTATATCCGCAAGATGCGATCGGAGGAGGTCTCCCGCTGCTTTCCGGAAGCGCCCGAGATGGGACCAGGCATCGATCTCTGGGCCCTGTTCGCGGCGGACGGCACGCCGATCCTCCTGACCGACAACCGTTCGAGTACCTTCTTCAAGGCCGCCGAGGACGACCTTCGCACCGTCAGCCTGCATTGATGACGTGCAAATACATTTGAATTCCGCCCGTCATCCGACTGCCGCCACCTTCTCCTCGTCCCGACGGGGAGAAGGGACCTCCGGCGCTGCTTCCGCCCGCCGCAAAGGCCGATCATTTGAGCGTGTCCCCTCGCCCCGCTGGCGGCAAGAGGGTTAGTCCTCGGGTTTAGACCCGAGGAGAGGGCAAAGCGAAGGGGTTTCAGGCGCGACGAAACGTCAGATAGGCCGAGCTTCTGCCTTCCCGTCGGGCCTTGGCCTCGTAGCGCGTGCTCGGCCAGCCGGCAAACGGGGTCAGCCAGTCCGCCGATCTTTCCGCCGTCCAGTCAAAGGCGGCGTGATCGCGGCAATGGATGAGCGTCCAATTGACATAGCTGTCGATGTCCGAGGCGAAGCAGAAGAGGCCGCCCGGCTTCAGGACGCGCGCGAAGCGGTCGAGATTGACCTTCGAGACGAAGCGCCGCTTCCAGTGCTTCCGCTTCGGCCAGGGATCGGGATAGAGCAGGTCGACCTGATCGACGGAGGCCTCTGGCAGCCAATCCAGCACCTGGGTCGCGTCGTCGTCATAGAGCCGAACATTGTCGATCTCTCTCGCCTCGATCTGGCCAAGCAGCTTTGCCATGGAATTGATGAAGGGCTCGACACCGACGAATCCGGTCGACGGATCCTCCGCTGCCCGATGGATGAGATGCTCGCCGCCGCCGAAGCCGATCTCCAGCCGGATCTGCTTCACCGCTGCGGGGAAAAGTGCCGACAGGTCGTCTGGCGCCGGCTCGTTCAGGTCGAGCCTCAGGACCGGCAGCAAATTTTCGAGCTGGGCGGCTTGGCGCTCCCGCAACTGCTTGCCCTTGCGGCGACCGAAGAAGGCCTCTGTTGCTCTGGCGCGGCGCGGTTCGGTCATCTCAATACTTCCTTGGGTCAGGACGGCTAGGGGTTCATTCGATCGACGATCACAAACATGATCGAGTTCGGCATGTCCAGACGCAGGCTCCGGAACGTTCAGACATTCCCGCACAAACAAACGGGGCGGAGGCTCATTGCGAGCATCCGCCCCGTTTTGATGTCATCTTCGCCGGACCCACGCCGTGGCGTCGTCTTCAGTGCGAGAGGTTCCTGGCCTCCCGCAGAAAGGCCTTCAGAGCCGTGCGTCCTTTAGGACGCACAAAGGACGCTGTAAGTCGTTGAATCTACGCATCGAGCTTTCCGAAAATCGGGTCCCGATTTTCGGGCCGATGCGCTAGGCGGCGCGGCTGTTGATCGCCGTCGTGTCGAGCGAGATCGCTTCCTTCAGCGGCTTGACGAGATCGAGCTTCTCCCAGGAGAAGGAACCGTCGCGGCCGGCCTTGCGGCCGAAGTGGCCATAGGCGGAGGTCTTGGCGTAGATCGGCTTGTTGAGGTCGAGGTGGCGGCGGATGCCGGTCGGCGACAGATCCATCGTCTGGCGGATGGCCTTCTCGACCTGATCTTCCGAGACCTTGCCGGTGCCGTGCAGATCGACATAGATCGACAGCGGCTGGGCGACGCCGATCGCATAGGAGAGCTGGATCGTGCAGCGCTCCGCGAGATTGGCTGCTACGACGTTCTTCGCCAGATAGCGGGCGGCATAGGCGGCCGAGCGGTCGACCTTCGTCGTGTCCTTGCCGGAGAAGGCGCCGCCGCCGTGCGGGGCAGCACCGCCATAGGTGTCGACGATGATCTTGCGGCCGGTGAGGCCGGCGTCGCCATCCGGACCGCCAATGACGAACTTGCCGGTCGGATTGATGTACCAGGTGCAGTCGTCGGCGATCTTCAGGTCGCCCAGGGCCTCGCGGATAAAGGGCTCGACGACCTTGCGGACCTTGGCGGAGTCCCAGCTATCGTCAAGGTGCTGGGTCGAAAGCACGATGGAGACCACCTCGGTCGGCTTGCCATCGACATAGCGCACCGTCACCTGGCTCTTGGCGTCCGGGCCGAGCTTGGCGACATCGCCCTCGCCCTTCTTGCGGGCAGCGGCGAGCAGATTGAGAATGCGGTGCGAATAGTAGATCGGCGCCGGCATGAGCTCGGCGGTCTCGCGGCAGGCATAGCCGAACATGATGCCCTGGTCGCCAGCCCCTTCCTCGCCCTGCTTGTCGGCGGCATTGTCCACGCCCTGTGCGATATGGGCGGACTGGAAGTGCAAGAGCACGTCGATCTTCGCCGTCTTCCAGTGGAAGCCGTCCTGCTCGTAGCCGATGTCGCGGATCGCCTTGCGGGCGGCGGCCTTGAACTTCGAGGGGTTGATGACGTCGTTGCCGTTCTTGTCCTTCTTCAGAAGGCTCGGCGGCAGGCGGACTTCACCGGCAATGACGACGCGGTTGGTCGTCGCCAGCGTTTCACAGGCAATGCGCACGGTCCAGGGGTCGACGCCGGATTTCGCCGCTTCGCGGTAGACCAGATCGACGATCTCGTCGGAAATGCGGTCACACACTTTGTCCGGATGACCTTCGGCAACGGATTCGCTGGTGAACAGGTAGTTTGCGCGCATACGGGAAGTCCCCTCAATGAAAGAAGCGGGTTCACTGTTAGTGGTTTTGCCGCCGAAAAACAAGCGCACAAGGACATAAATATATCTTTATATCAGTATTGCCAGGGTGGATGGAACGGCATTGCCCGAAGCCGCGCCGAAGGGCAAAAACTGTCTCAGCAGGGACCAGCGCATACGAAAAAAGCGGCCCTGGGCCGCTTTTTCGAAGGATCGGAAAGCTCCGCTATTCGCTCTCGGCCTCCGCCGCCAGGGCTTTCACAAGATCGACCAGCTTGCGCCGGACCTTCGGGTCGGAGATCCTCACGAATGCCCGGTTGAGCTGCAGGCCTTCGGAGGAAGACAGGAAGTCCACCACATAATTCGAGCTCGATGGTTCCGCCAGGCCGGATCCGCCGCCCTCGCCCGGAACGTCCTCGAAAAAGAACGAGACCGGGACGTTGAGGATGGAGGATATGTTCTGCAGCCGGCTCGCACCAACCCGGTTCGTCCCCTTCTCGTATTTCTGGATCTGCTGGAATGTGATCCCCAGACTCTCGCCGAGCTTCTCCTGGCTCATGCCAAGCATCGTCCGGCGAAGGCGAATCCTGCTACCGACATGAATGTCGATCGGGTTCGGCTTCTTCTTGTTTTCAACCATAGTCGCGTTCCTGAACACGCTGTTTCGATAAGCCACAACTCGTCATTGCCATGGCACATGACAAACAGCCTGCCAGCGAAAGCAGGGCTCCAGTGGCAGGCATGGGTTGATGGTAAGAACCACTATGCAATTTTAGGGGTTTTACGTCAATTCTTCCGAAAATTTAAACTCCTGCGCGAGATTGCCGCAACCAACAATAGAAAAACGCCCGTGAACCAGAAAATCCTGCCACGCGTTGCGCTGTCAGTCGTCGTGGGCATCTTGCCCGGCAGAATTGCGTCGGCCACTCCCTTGTAATTGTATCCCAATCCTACCACTAAAACACCACGTGCATCAACAATTGCTGATATACCGGTATTGGCGGCGCGGATCATCGGCGCTCCGGTTTCGACGGTGCGCAGTTGCGCCTGATGAAAATGCTGGCGCGGCCCGGGCGTGTCGCCGAACCAGGCGTCATTGGTGACGTTCAGGAGCGCTTCGGCCAGGCTCGCCTTGCCGTCGATCTCTTCGGCGAAGATCGCCTCGTAACAAATCAGTGGATAGAAGGTCCTGCCGCCGGGCAAGGTCAGGATCGAACGGTTCGATGCCGCTGAGAAGCCGCCGGGCATCGACGCGGCGAGAGAGTTCAACCCCCACGAATTGAGAACGTCCTCGAAGGGCAGATACTCGCCGAACGGAACGAGATGTACCTTGTCCGCCGCGCTGACGATCTGGCCACGGTCGTCGATGACATAGATCGAATTGTAGTAGCGCGGCGGCAGGCCCGCCCCCGCATCCTCGGCGCGCACGGCGCCGGCCACGAGAATCTGCCCCTCCTGGAGGACCTCCGCGATGCGGGTCAGGGCATCGGGATTGTCCGTCAGGATGAAAGGGATCGAGGTTTCCGGCCAGACGATGACGTCCGGCCGTTTGCCGCCCGCCTGCGGCGGTGCGGCCGTGAGGGCCAGATGCTCCTCGAAGATCGCCGCGCGCTCGCGATCGTCCATCTTCTTCGCCTGGTCGATCACCGGCTGGACGAGGCGAACGGTGCGTTCCGGGGTCAGTGGCTGCGGCGCCGGCAGTGAAAGCCTGTAATAGCCGTAGCCGATATGCGCGGCGAACAGCGCGGCTGCGAAGGAAAGGCCGATCCGAGCGCCCTTGCCCGTGCCGATGAGGGCCGGGGCGGCGAACACGAAGACCGCCAGCATGTTGATCGTCGCAACATTCAGGACACTCGCCGACTGCATCATCAGCGGCATCGGCATGGCCGCGTAGCCGATCGCGTTCCAGGGAAACCCCGTGAAGAGAAAGCTGCGCAGCCATTCGGCGGCGCCGAAGCCGACGGCAAGAGCCGCAATGCGACCGATGCCATCGGACCAGAGGCCGCGGGCAATGACCACTGCCAGCGCATAGAACAAGCCGAGAAAGGCGGGAAGGCCGACGACGGCTAGCGGCAGGGCCCAGGCGAAGAGGTCCGCTTCGACCAGAAAAGCGTTGCCGAGCCACCAGAGACCGCCAAGGAAATAGCCGAAGCCGAAACTCCAGCCGATCGAAGCGGCCGGCAGGAGCCGTCGAACAACACCGTCGTCCGGATGCGTCGTTACCCCATCGATCAGCCAGACGAGCATCGGGAAGGAAACGAAGGCCGCGGCGAAGATGCCGAAAGGCGGCTGCGCGAACATTGCCAGGAGACCGCAGAGGAAGCCGACAAATGCGCGAGACGCTCCGGAGAGCAATATGATCTTGCCTGCCAGTCTTTCCATGCAGCCTCCATTGGCGCCGGACGCACGGGCCGGACGCGGAAGATCGAATCATTGCCGGCAGTTTTCCAAAAAACCGTCCGCTTGTCCCGTGGCCGCGACCGTTGTTTCAGGAGAGGGAAACTGCAGGCGTTGCTCGCCTTGTCTCACGGCAACAGATCAAGATCGATTGCCCGGCGATCATGGCGACATGAAGGGAGCGCGATCACCCGGATGACCTCGCTGACTGGTTGAGATATGATGATTGAGGATTAACCACAGTTGTCGAAATCTTTGCATCGGCCACTGCAGGTTGTTCCATCGCGGGTACGATGCCATTAGTTTGGCATAGGCACCGCCCGGGCAACGGGCTCAGTGCAGGCAAGCCAAATCAGTGCAGGCGATCCAAACAGATAACAGGGGGTCACCATGTTCGATTCCCGCGAAAAAGTCGCGCTTTTCATCGACGGCGCCAATCTCTACGCGACATCGAAGAGCCTGGGCTTCGACATCGACTACAGGAAGTTGTTGAGCGTATTCCAGAACCGCGCCTATCTCTTGCGGGCCTATTACTATACGTCGCTGATCGAAGACCTTGAGTTTTCCTCGATCCGGCCGCTGATCGACTGGCTTGACTATAACGGCTATACGGTCGTGACCAAACCGGCCAAGGAATTCACCGACGCCTTGGGGCGGCGCAAGATCAAGGGCAGCATGGATATCGAGCTCGCGGTCGACGCCATGCACCTGTGTCACGTCGTCGACCACTACGTCCTCTTCTCCGGCGATGGCAATTTCACCACGCTCGTCGAAGCGCTGCAGCGCAAGGGCCGCAAGGTTACCGTGGTGTCGACGCTTTCGACCCAACCACCGATGATCGCCGACGAGTTGCGCCGCAAGGCCGACCACTTCATCGACCTCACCTCGTTGCGCAGCGAGATCGATCGCCATCCACAGGGGATGGCTCGGTCGGTCAAGCCGACCGACGAAAGCGTCAATTCCTGACAACCGAATAGCGCGGAAGCGTGCAGCGACGCCGCGATCACTCCGCCGAAGACGGAGGGAGGACGTTTGCCTGACCGCCACCGTTTGCCGGCGGTGCTTCGGGCAAGGTCTCCTTTTCGGGCTTGACCGCCCGGCGGCGCGCCGGCGGCCGCTTGCGCATGATGCGCACGCGCTTGACGCGACGCGGATCGGCGTCGAGAATCTGAAACTCGAAACCGGGAATGGCCTGCACCACTTCGCCGCGAACCGGAATGCGGCCGAGGGACGCGAAGACCAGGCCGCCGAGCGTGTCGACGTCCTCGAGCTGCTCGCGCACGTCGAAATCCGGTCCGATCGCCTCGGCAATCTCCTCGAGCTCGACACGCGCGTCCGCCACGAAAACGTCGTCCGATGTGCGGGCGAACATCACCTCGTCGTCGTCATGCTCGTCCTCGATGTCGCCGACCACCATCTCGACGATATCCTCGAGCGAGACGAGGCCGTCCGTGCCGCCATACTCGTCGATGACGAGCGCCATCTGGATGCGCGCGGCCTGCATGCGCTGCATCAGGTCGGAGGCGAGCATCGAAGGGGGCACGAAGAGGACCTGGCGGACGATGCCCGCCTCCTCGACCGTCTTGTTCAGGTCGACGCGCGAGAGATCAAAACTCGGCTTCGGCTGGCGCGGCGTCTTCTCAGCCTTGTCGGCGGCGGTTGCGGGCTGCGCCCGGCCGTTGCGGCGGCGGTTGCGGGCCTGCCGGGTCACATAGGCCAGCAGATCCCGGATATGGACCATGCCGCGCGGATCGTCGAGCCCCTCGCTGTAGACCGGCATGCGCGAGCGTCCGGATTCCTCGAAGAGAACCATGAGCTCGCCGAGCGTAATGCTCTGATCCACCGCCTCGATGTCGGCGCGCGGCACCATCACATCCTCGACGCGGATCTCGCGGAAGCGAAGGATGTTGTTGAGCATCGCCCGCTCCTCGGGCGAAAACGCGGTGTTGCTGTCGGCATCCGTCATCAGCGCGTCGGCGAGATCCTCGCGCAGACTCGACGCCCCCGCACCGCGCCACAGGCGGGCCGCACGGCTCCAGAAGGATGAGATTGGTTTGTTGCCCTCTGCTCGGGCGGTGATACTACTACTGCCCGCGTCGGCATCGCCGGAGGCATCGGCCTCCTCGCTGGCAACCGTTGCCGGCTGTGTCTTGAAGTCGCTCATTGTTCCAAACTGTCAACCCGGGGGTCGGCCCCCGTAGGGATCAGATAGGCCAAGACGCGCCAAAATGCGAGTCTCCAACCCTTCCATTCTTTCCGCTTCGTCGTCCTCGATATGATCATAGCCGAAAAGATGGAGGAATCCATGCACGAGAAGATGCGTCAGATGCTCCTCGAATGGCTTCTCCAACTCCTCCGCTTCACGCTTCAGCGTCTCATAGGCGACGATGATGTCGCCGAGCATCGGCCCCGGCACCCTGCCGGGCACCACCGGAAAGGCAGGGAAGGACAGCACATTGGTCGGCTTGTCCTGGTGGCGCCACTCGGCGTTGATCTCCCTGATCGACCGATCGTCGGTGAAGAGCAAGGACAGTTCCGGCGGCTGGCCCGGGAACGGCTGCTTTTCTTCTGCGGCGAGAAAATCCGCGGCCGCACCGAGAATGCGGCTGGAAAAGGTCTCGAGCTCGTCCTCCGACGGCCAGTCCCCCTCCTCGACGCTGATCTGAATATCCAAAGCCGTCATGATCGCTCGCGACCGCGTCAGCGATCGCTCTGTTCGCTTTCATCGTGAACGGCCGTATGGCTCTCATAGGCCCTGACGATGCGCGCCACCATGGGATGGCGCACCACATCGGCATCCTTGAAGCGGATGACCGACACGCCCTCCACGCCCCTGAGGATCTGCAGCGCCTCGACAAGACCGGATTTCACGCCGCGCGGCAGGTCGACCTGGCTCGGGTCGCCGGTGACGATCATCCGGCCGTTTTCGCCGAGGCGGGTCAGGAACATCTTCATCTGCATCGATGTCGTGTTCTGCGCCTCGTCGAGGATGACGGCAGCATTGGCAAGCGTGCGCCCGCGCATGAAGGCCAGCGGCGCGATCTCGATGACGCCCGCCGAAATCGCCCGCTCGACCTTGTCGCCCGGCATCATGTCATAGAGCGCGTCGTAGAGCGGCCTCAGATAGGGATCGACCTTCTCCTTCATGTCGCCGGGCAGGAAGCCGAGACGCTCGCCCGCCTCGACGGCCGGCCGCGACAGGATGATGCGATCGACCGCGCCGCGCTCCAGAAGCTGGGCGGCATGGGCGACGGCGAGATAGGTCTTGCCGGTGCCGGCCGGGCCGACGCCGAAGACGAGTTCGGCCCGCTCGAGCGCACGGATATAGGCGTCCTGCATCGGCGTGCGCGCAGCGATCGTCTTCTTGCGCGTCGAAATCTGCGCCATCGTCAACTTGGCTTTGCGCTCCATGGTCGGCAATTGCAACTGGTCGTCGGCAGCGACCGCCATGCGGATTGCCCCTTCGACGTCGGACGTATCGATCGAGGCCCCACTTTGCAATCTTCCATAGAGATAGTCGAGCGCGCGCCGCGCCTGATTGGTCGCCACGACATCGCCAGAGATGGCAACGGAATTGCCGCGCGGTCGGGCATCGACACGCAACCGCTCCTCGAGCAGCTTCAAATTCTGGTCGAACTGGCCGAAGAGCTCGCTGGCAAACCGGTTGTTCTCAAAGGTGAGCACGAAGTGATTGGCGTCTGTCGCGGTTGTCTTCGAATGGCGCGATGAGGATGAAATCATTTCGTGTCCGTTCAAGCGGTTCAGGCTCCTCGCTCTTGATCTACAGCGCCGCGCGTAAAATGACGCGCAGAGAACGTTCTAACACCGTAACTCAGCAAAAGCTCCCGAGAACGCATCTCGTGCCTCTGCCCTATTCGATCACCTCGGCAAACAGGCTGTTCGAGCCGGCCTTGGTGATTCGTACCTTGATAATGTCACCGATTTGCGATCGTTTTGCATCAACATTCACGGGCTGCAGCCAGGGCGAGCGGCCGACCAGCTGGCCCGGCATGCGGCCGGGCTTTTCCAGAAGCAGATCGATCTCCCTGCCGACGCAGCCGGCGGCAAAGTCGCGCTGCTGGTTGACGAGCAAAGTCTGCAATCTTTCCAGGCGTTTGGCCTTCACGTCCTCGGAAACCTGATCCTTGAGGTCGGCCCCCGGCGTGCCAGGACGGCTCGAATATTTGAAGGAGAATGCCTGTGCATAACCCACCGCCGCGACCAGGCGCATCGTGTCCTCGAAATCCTCCTCGGTCTCGCCGGGGAAGCCGACGATGAAATCGCCGGAAAGGGCGAGGTCCGGCTGGACGGCGCGGATGCGCTCGACGAGGGCGAGATATTCGGCCGCCGTATGGCGCCGGTTCATCGCCTTCAGGATACGATCGGAGCCGGACTGGACCGGCAGATGCAGATAGGGCATCAGCTTCATCATCGACCGGTGTGCCTCGATCAGGCTCTCGTCCATGTCGCGCGGATGGCTGGTCGTGTAGCGCAGGCGTGCCAAGCCGTCGATCTCGCCGAGACGCCGCAACAGATCGCCGAGGCCCCAATCACGGCCGTCCGGTCCCGTTCCGTGCCAGGCGTTGACGTTCTGGCCGAGCAGCGTGATCTCGCGCACGCCGCCATCGACCAGTCTTTCCGCTTCGGCGAGGATCTGCGCCACCGGCCGCGAGACCTCGGCGCCACGGGTGTAGGGCACCACGCAAAAGGTGCAGAACTTGTCGCATCCCTCCTGCACGGTGAGGAAGGCGGTGACCCCGCGCAAACGTGTCTTCGCGTTGTCCGGCGCCGGCAGATGCTCGAACTTGTCCTCGAGGGCGTAGTCCGTCTCGACGACGCGCTCGCCGTTCCTTGCCCGCTTCAACGCTTCGGGCAGCCGGTGGTAGGTTTGCGGGCCGATGACCAGGTCGACGGCCGGCGAGCGGCGCAGGATCTCGTTGCCCTCGGCCTGGGCGACGCAGCCGGCGACGCCGATCACCATTTCGCGGCCCTCGCTCGCCTTTGCCTTCTTCAATTCACGCAGGCGGCCCAGTTCGGAATAGACCTTTTCGGCGGCCTTCTCGCGGATGTGGCAGGTGTTGAGCAGGACAAAGTCGGCATCCTCCAGCACGTCCGTCGCGACGTAGCCGTCCCGCGTGAGCGCATCGGACATGCGATCGGAATCGTAGACATTCATCTGGCAGCCATAGGTCTTGACGAAGACCTTGCGCGCCGGCGCGTTTTCGTCGCCCGCAACGGGGGATTTCGGCAGAAGAGCGGTTTCCTGGGTCATGGGCGTTCTTTAGTGCAAAGCGGCCCAAAGTTGAAGTATTTTCGGGGAGGATCCAAGGCGGCGGGCGGCTCGCTATTTCTAGGCCGCGGTTCTCTCGCGGGCCGGCGCCCGGCCCCTCAGCCGGTCCGACAACATGTTGCGGATCCGCTGCTCGACGAGACGGCTGATGGTCTTGCGGTTGGAGTGCCGGTCGTAATCCACGGCCTCGCCGAAATCCACTTCCACATCGATCGCCCCTTCCCGCAGGACCCCGACAAGGTGCGGCAGCAGCCCGATGTCGCCCGGCCAGGCTGCGATCGGTCGGTAGTAGCGGCCCATGGGCATGCCATGGATGCCCGTATAGGAAATCGCCACCGGCTGCACATGCACGACACCGGTCGGCGACTGCGGCACGGCCGAGGCGGCAGCGCCGAACAGCGATGTCTTTATCTCGAGAAGGCGGTTGCCGTCCGAAGTCGTGCCCTCCGGAAACAGCACGACGACCTCGCCGTCCGCGAGCCGGCGCCCGATCTCGCTCACCTGGTCACCGGTCGTGCGCTTCTGGTCGCGCTCGATGAAGACGGAAGCCTGGAGCCGGGCGAGGAGGCCGAAGACGGGCCAGCCCTTGACCTCCGACTTAGCCACGAACACCACATCGGCGACCGACGACAGGACCAGTATGTCCTTCCAGGAGACGTGATTGGCGCTGATGAGCAGCGGCCGCCGCCGGTCCAGTTCCCCGTGCACCCGAACGCGGAGGCCGAGCAAGCGGCAGGCGATGCGATGCCAGAAGCGTGGGAGGAAACGGCGTGGCTTCAGATCCAGCCAAAGGCAGATGATCTGGACCGGCATCAGCAGGATAGAAACGATCGCGAGCAAGACGGCGTAGAGCGCGACCCGTACCCAGTTGATCATCCGGAAAGACTCTCTGATCCGACCACTTGGATGGGACTAGCGAAGATCGAGCCGCATGACAAGGGCGGCGGTGCGCGCTCCGAGCGTTGCCTGATAATAGGCCTTGCGCTCGCCGACCTTGGCAAAGCCAAGTTTGCCGTAGAGGCCGATCGCCGCCAGGTTCGTCTCGTCGACCTCGAGGAACAGCGTCTCGGCGCCCTTGACGAACGCCTCGCGCATCACGGCCTGCATCAGCCGCCAGCCGAGGCCCGAACGGGCGAAGCGCGAATCAACGCCGATCGTCAGGATCTCGGCCTCACCCGCGGCGGCACGCGACAGCACGAAGCCGCCGAAGGCCGGACGGATCGTGCCATTCGTCTGGCGGGCGGCGAAGCCGAAAACAGTGTCCTGCAGCAGGAGCGCGTGAATTTCGCCGTCGCTCCACGGCGCCGCGAAACGCTGGCCGTGCAGCGCTGCCGCGGCCATGAGGTCGGCCTCCTCCAGCGGGAAGATGTCGAATTCAGTCCGGCGAGTGAAATAGTCGGTGAAGCTCATCTCGGTCCTACGTATCCGGCTCGACGGTGCCGCTCCCCTGAAGGGTGCCGGCCCGCTATTTCGGTTGACTGCACGGGCCTATCCTGCGGTCGCCCTCGTCACCGCGAAGCCGGCCTGAGGCTTCGCATCGGGGCCGCGCAGATAGAGCGGTTTCGGATTGGCCGAGGCTGGATCGGCCGCCGCGCCCAACCGGCCGACGAGTGCAATGTCGATCTCGTCCGGCCCGCCAACCGTCTCAGCCGCGGCGACAAGAGACGCGCCGGAACCGCAAAGGACGCCGGCAAAGCCGGAAAACCGGTCGCGCGCCGCGCCGAGCGGCAGAATTTCGGGTTCCCCTCCCGGCTCGCCGAGCGCGGTGAACGATTGGACATAGACCTCGTCACGTTTCGCATCGATGACTGCGAGCACCGGCCGGCCCGGCTGCTTCTCCCTGGCGCTCTCCGCCACGAGCTGAAGCGTGGTGATGCCGACTGCCGGCTTTCCAAGGGCAAGTGCCAGGCCACGCGCCGCCGCGACGCCAACGCGGATGCCGGTGAACGATCCCGGTCCTATGGTTACGGCGATGCGGTCGATCTCAGCAAGCTGCCTGCCGGAGGCGAGCAGCGCCTCATCGACGAAATCCATCAGGCGCTCGGCATGACCGCGACCTATGTCCTCACCGGCACGGGCAAGAACCTCGCCCGCCGCACCGTCGTAGACCGCCGCGGCACAACCACTACCCGATGTATCGATGGCAAGAACCAACATTTTCAGCCGTCACGACCTCGCTCATCCGCTTCGCCGCCCGAACGCCGCGAAGACACTTCTCCCCTGCCGCGACTGCATGTTTCCTTGAAGGTTAGCCGACGTGAGGAAACATACAGTATTTCAAAGTGCTACAGCGACCCTTGCGCGTCTTATCAGACGCGCGGCGCTGTAGGCGCGACTCGCGAAGCCTACAAGGCTTTGCCTGTCGTTAGGTATCCCGAAATCTTGCAGGGCTGCGGTCAGCCTGAAATCGCTACGATCCGAATCGAGGCAGGAAGAGCGGTTCCGAAGCGGTGCCGCTCGCCCATTGCCCACTCGGCCGGTTTCGGATCAGACCGATTCGACCGATTCGACCTCGGGCACGAAATGGCGCAGCAGGTTCTGCACGCCGTGCCTGAGCGTCGCGGTCGAGGACGGGCAACCGGAGCACGCCCCCTTCATGTTCAGGAACACGGTGCCGTCCTTGAAACCCCGGAAGGTGATGTCGCCGCCGTCCTGGGCGACGGCCGGCCGCACCCGCGTATCGAGCAGTTCCTTGATCGTGGCGACGATCGCCTCGTCGCCTTCGTCATAGAACTCGTCTTCCTGGTCGGTCTCTTCAGCCCGGCTGGCGCCCGACATGATCGGCTGGCCGGACATGAAGTGTTCCATGATCGAGCCAAGGATCGCGGGCTTCAGATGCTGCCATTCCTGCCCTACCTTGCTGACCGTGATGAAGTCGTAGCCGAAATAGACGCCGGTCACGCCGGGAATCGCAAACAGACGCGCCGCGAGTGGCGAACCGGCGCGCGCCTCGTCGTCGCTTCGGAATTCGGCCGTACCGCTCTCCATCACCACCTTGCCCGGCAGGAACTTCAACGTGGCCGGATTCGGCGTGGCTTCGGTCTGGATGAACATGATTGACTCCGTTGCGCCGGGAACGCGTCTCAACCGGCTCTTTAGAATGGTTCAAAAGAATATAGGGACATCGCCTCGGCCCCGCAAGGGCGCTGTAGAGGTCAGGTCAGCGCGTCGATCTCCTGATCGGTCAGGAGATCGGGAATGACCGTGACGGGAATGGGAAAGGCCGCCGCCTTCCCGGCAATCGACGATACCAGCGGGCCAGGGCCTTCCTTGGCCGATCCCGCGGCAAGCACGAGGATGGCGATATCCCGATCTTCCTCGATCAGCGCGTAGATCTGGTCCGTGGCAATACCTTCGCGAATGACGATTTCGGGCTCGATGCCGATCCGCTCGCGCACCGTCTGGGCGACCTTGGCGAGCGTCGCCTCCGCCTCCTCGCGCGCCTCCGCACGCATGATTTCCTCGACACCCAGCCATTGCTGGAAGTCGGCGTCGGCGATCACGTAGAGCAGCACGAGACCGCCATTCGAGTTCTTCGCGCGCATGCCTGCATAGTGCACGGCACGGCCGCATTCGGGCGTGTCGTCGATCACCGCCATGAACTTGCGGCGATGACCTTCCATTCGTGAGAGTCGGGCAGAAACCATGCGGCGAACATTACATCGCCGCACGCGTCCCGCAAGATCTCATTTCGGCGGATTACTGCAAGAAGCCGATGATCTCGCGAACCTCGCGCATGGTCTTTTCCGCCCTCGCCCGCGCACGCTCGCCGCCATTCCTGAGGATCGCGTCGATATGCGCCGTATCGTCCATCAAGCGGCGCATTTCGCCGGTGATCGGCGACAGCACCTCGACGGCGAGATCGATGAGGGCCGGCTTGAAGACCGAAAATTGCTGGCCGCCGAACTCGGCGAGAACCTCGTCCCTCGTCCGGTCGGCAAGCGCCGCATAGATGCCGACGAGGTTTTCGGCTTCCGGACGGCCCTTCAACCCCTCCGCTTCGCTCGGCAGCGCATCGGGATCGGTCTTGGCCTTGCGGATCTTCTTGGCGATCGTCTCCGGGTCATCCATCAGATTGATGCGCGACAGATCGGATGGATCGGACTTCGACATCTTCTTCGTGCCGTCACGCAGCGACATGACGCGCGGCGCCGGGCCGCCGATCAGCGGCTCGACCGGCGGGAAATAGGCATGGATCGGCTCTTCGCCGACGACGATGTCGACGCCGTAGCCGCGCACCCGGATATGCTCCATGAAGTCGATATTGAACTTCTGGGCGATATCGCGAGTGAGTTCGAGGTGTTGCTTCTGGTCGTCGCCAACAGGCACATGTGTGGCACGGTAGACGAGGATGTCGGCCGCCATCAGGCTCGGATAGGCGAGCAGGCCGAGCGAGGCGTTTTCTCGGTCCTTGCCGGCCTTGTCCTTGAACTGCGTCATCCGGTTCATCCAGCCGATGCGGGCGACGCAATTGAAGATCCAGGCGAGTTCGGCATGCTGCGGCACCGCCGACTGGTTGAAGACGATATGTTTCTCCGGGTCGATGCCGGAGGCGACGAAGGCGGCCGCGATCGAGCGGATCTGGCCGGGCAGGTCCTCGTGCACGAGCTGCGCGGTGATCGAGTGGAGGTCGACGACGCAATAGATGCAGTCGTTGTTCTCCTGCAGCGCGACGAACTTGCGGATCGCGCCCAGATAGTTGCCGAGATGCAGATTGCCGGTCGGTTGCACGCCGGAAAATACGAGCGGCTTGAATTCGTTCATGTCGTCCCCATCGGGCTTGTGGAGGGCCCACCGATTGATATCGCCGCGCTTATGCACGGCGGGAGAAATGCAATCAAGAGGCAGGACGCAGTCAGGCGGGTTGCAGGAGGTCCCAACGATTGCCGAACGGATCGGTGAAAACGACGACGGTCCCGTAGGCTTCATGGCGCGGCGTCTCGAGAAATTCGACGCCGGCGGCAAGCATCGCCGCATGGTCGCGGGCGAAATCGTCGGTGAAGAGAAAGAAGCCGACGCGGCCGCCGGCCTGATTGCCGATCGCCGCCCGCTGCCGATCGCCCTCTGCCCTGGCGATGAGCAGCGCGGTTTCGCTCGCGCCCCTCGGCCGAACCAGCACCCAGCGCTTGTCGCCACCGAGATCGGTGTCCTCGATCAGGTCGAAGCCCAACCGGCCGCAATAGAAGGCAAGACCCTCGTCGTAGTCCGGAACGAGAATGGCGACACGGGCAATAGTCTGTCTCATGGGCCGTCCGTGCCTTCGGCCGGTCCGGCAGACTGTTCCGCCTTGCGCTTCACACTGCGCCGGATCATCCCCAGGCTGGCGCCGCCAAGTCCGAAGGCCGCGGCGAAATAGATCACCATCGCAGCCGCGACGAGAGCGCAGACGGTTGCGGCGCGGACAGCGAGCGGCGCTGCCGATGAAAGCGGGAAGGTCAGCCACTGGATGGCATAATAGAGCGCCGTCGCCATGATCGCGGCGGCGATCACGAGCCGCGGCATGCGGGTCAGAAGCGGAATGTCGCGGCCCCAGTGGCCGCGCCAGGCGAGCGTCGCAAAGAGGAGCATCGCATTGACCCAGCCGGCGACGATCTCGGCGGTGGCGATGCCGCTTGCACCGAGCGACGGAAACAGCGTCAGCGCCAAGGACACGTTCACCACGACGGAGATCGCGGCAAAGATCATCGGCGTGCGGGTATCCTCGCGCGCGAAGAAGCCAGGAATGAAGGCCTTGATCAGCACGAAGGCGGGCAGGCCGAGACCGTAGATCGCGAGGATATGCCCGACGATGACGGTCGATTCCGGCGAGAACTTGCCGCGCTCGAAAAGCAGCCGAACGATCGGCTCCGACATGACGAGCAGCGCGGCCGCGGCCGGCAAGGTCAGGAACAGGGTGAACTCGACGGAGCGGTTCTGCAGGTTCGATGCCTCGTTGAGGTTGCCTGCGCGAAGCGCGCGCGCCAGTTCCGGCAGGAGCACGGTCGCAACCGCGATGCCGACGACACCCAGCGGAAGCTGGTAGATGCGGTCGGCATAGACGAGCGACGAGACCGCTCCTTCCTGCGCCGAGGCGATATTGGTGTTGATCAACAGGTTGATCTGGGTGATGCCGCCGGTAATCGCCGCCGGCAGCGCCAGGACGAGCAGACGCCGGACATTGGCCGTCAGCCGCGGACGGCGGAAGCCGATCTTGATCCCGGCGTTGCGGACGGCGATCCAGACGATCGCGAGCTGGACGAGGCCAGCCGCCATGACGCCCCAGGAAAGGCTGTAGCCGACGGCGACCGCGTCCTGGCCGCTATACCAGGCATAGCCAAGCACGCCGATCAGGATGACGTTCAGGAACACCGGCGCGATGGCCGCCGCGAAATAGCGATGCAGCGAATTGAGCATGCCGGCCATCATCGCCGCGAGCGACATGCAGGCGAGGTATGGGAACATGATCGTCGCGAAGGTGACGGTGTTCGCGAATTTCGCCGGGTCGTCGGCGAAGCCGGGGGCGATCAGTTCGCGCACGATGAACGGCATAGCCAGTTCCATCGCGATGGTCAGGAACAGAAGGACGGTGAAGAGCACGCCGAAGACTTCTTCGGAAAAGCGGCGGGCACCGTCCATGCCGCGCTGCTCAATCTCCTTGGCGAAGAGCGGCACGAAGGCCGAATTGAAAGCCCCTTCGGCGAAAAGCCGGCGGAAGGTATTCGGCAGTCGGAAGGCGGTGTTGAAAGCGTCGGCGACCGGTCCCGTGCCGAGCGCGGCCGCCATGAAGGTTTCGCGCACGAAGCCGAAGACGCGGCTTCCGAGCGTCGCGCCGCCGACCGTTGCGAATTTCTTGACCAGGCTCATGTTTCGGCTTCTGTGGTTCTCGAAGCGTCGGATGCGCGCGGCACCGAGGCCGGCGCGATGATGCCGGAGGGCATGCGCTCACGCGCCTCGTCCACCTCGCCAGCCAGAACGGCCTTCAGGCGCGCGGCAATATTGGCCTGCCGATTCTCGTTGGTGATCTTCGCGCCAACGAGGTCGGTCACATAAAAGGTATCGATCACCTTCTCGCCGAACGTGGTGATATGGGCCGAAGCGATATCGAGCGACAGGTCCGACAGCACCGCCGTGATCTCCGAAAGCAGGCCGGTCCGGTCAAGGCCCTCGACCTCGATGACGGTGAACTTGTTCGACAGCGTGTTGCTGATCGTCACCTCCGGGGTCACCGAGAAGGCCTTGCTGCGCTTCTTCGCCCGGGTGCGGCTGGCGATGACCTCCGGCAGGCGCTTACGGCCGGAAAGCACGTCCTCGATCAGCTTGCCGATGCTCGCCGCCCGCCGCGTCTCGTCCTCGTCGACCGAAAACTCGCGGTTGACGAGGATCGTATCCAGCGCCCGGCCATCCGAGGTCGTATGGATCTGCGCGTCGACGATGTTTGCGCCCGCGGCGGCGCAGGCGCCGGCGATAACCGTCAGCAGGCGCGGATGGTCCGGCGACAGCACGGTGATCTCGGTGATGGCGTGGAAATGATGGGTGCGCACCATCGTCGCCAATGTCTTGCCGGCGCGGTCGGCGTCGCGGATGAACTCGGCGTGCCGCACCTGGTCCTCGAGCGCCACGGTGAGGAGATAGGGCTGGTAGTGAAGCCGGACATAGGCGTCCCGCTCCTTCTTCGACCAGTCCTTGAGCGCCTCGCTCAGCATATGGGCGGCGTGCTTTGCCCGCTCCTTGCGCGACAGTTCCGAGAAGCCGCCGGAGAGAAGCAGCTCCGTCTCATAATAGAGCGTGCGCAGCAATTGCCCTTTCCAGCCGTTCCAGACGCCGGGGCCGACCGCCCGGATGTCGCAGACGGTCAGGATGAGCAGCATCTTCAGGCGATCGAGCGATTGAACCCGGTCGGCGAAGTCGAGGATGGTCTTGCGGTCGTTGAGATCACGGGTCTGCGCGACCATCGACATGGTCAGGTGTTCCTCGACCAGCCAGACCACCGTTTCCGTCTGCTTCGGCGAAAGGCCCAGACGCGGGCAGAGCTTGCGGGCCACCTTGGCGCCGGCGACCGAGTGATCCTCGGGGCGGCCCTTGGCGATGTCGTGCAGCAGCACGGCGACGTAGAGCGCCTCTCGGTCCTCGATGCCGGGCATCAGCATGGCGGTCAGCGGGTGTGCCTCCTCCTCGAGGCCGCGGTCGATCCGCGAGAGAACGTCGACCGCGCGCAGCAGATGTTCGTCCACCGTATAGTGGTGATACATGTTGAACTGCATCATGGAGACGATCTTGCCGAAATCAGGAATGAAGCGGCCAAGCACGCCCGCCTCGTTCATCCGCCGCAGGACCAGTTCCGGATTGCGCCGGGAGGTGAGGATCGACAGAAACAGCCGGTTGGCCTCGTCGTTCTCGCGCAAGTGCGGCGTGATCAGGCCGAGCGAACGCGTCACCTGCTTCAGCGCGTTCGGATGGAACTCCAGGCCGTGGATATCGGCGATGTGGAACAGGCGCAGCAGGTTGACCGGATCGCGCTTGAAGACATCCGGGCTTGCGAGCGCGATGCGACCGCCATCGTCGACGAAGTCGAGCGTGCCGGCGATCTTGCGCGTGCGGTGCTTGAAGCGGCTGAAGACGCCCGAAATCCCCGGCGTATCCTTCGCCTGCTGATCTTCAAGTGCCGCGCAGAAGATGCGGGTGAGATCGCCGACGTCCTTCGCGACGAGGAAGTAGTGCTTCATGAAACGTTCGACCGCCGAGAGGCCCGGATGGTCGTGATAGCCGAGCGCTTCGGCAATCTCGCGCTGGATGTCGAAGGACAGGCGCTCCTCCGCCTTTCCCGTCAGGAAATGCATGTGGCAGCGCACCGCCCAGAGAAAGTCGTCCGATTTCTGGAACAGCTTGTATTCCTGCTTCGAAAGCACCGCGAGCTTTACGAGATCGGCCGGATCCTTGACCCGGTAGAAATACTTGGCGATCCAGAACAGCGTGTGCAGATCGCGCAGCCCCCCCTTGCCTTCCTTGACGTTCGGCTCGACGAGGTAGCGGGTATCGCCCGCCTTGCGGTGCCGCCCGTCGCGTTCGGCAAGCTTGGCGGCGATGAATTCGGGGCCGGTGTTGCGGACGATCTCATGATCGAAACGCTGCTCGAGTTCGCCGGCCAGCGCCTCGGAACCGCAAATGTAGCGGCACTCGAGAATTGCCGTGCGGATCGTCATGTCGGCGCGCGACAGCCGGATGCATTCGTCGATCGTCCGCGTCGCATGGCCGACCTTGAAGCCGAGGTCCCACAGAACATAGAGCATGAACTCGATGGCCGGTTCCGACCAGACCGCCTTTTTGGACGGCAGCAGGAAGAGCAGGTCGATATCCGAGCCCGGCGCAAGCGTGCCGCGACCGTAGCCGCCGACCGCCGTCACCGCGAGCCGGGACGCCGGCGGCGCCTGGGCCGCGTCGAACACCTCGTTCAGCACGAAATCGTGCAGCACCGTGATGAGCTGGTCCTGCAGCCAGGAGATGCGCTCGGCGCATTTGATCCCCGCACCGTCGACGGCAAGCAGTTCGCGTGCCTTGGCGCGGCCGGCATTGTTCGCTTCCTTGAAGGCGGCGAGAAGCGCGCGGCGCATCGGCTCACGCTGCTCGGCATGGGCCGACGCAATGAAGCCGCACTTCGCCCGAAGCGCGGCGACGTCGAGAATTTCGAGGAAGGAAGTTTCGTGTTTGGCCATTTAGTGCCGGGAGGCGTCCTGTCCGACTGATCGTATGGTTCGTTGCATGTGCAAGCGCCGGAATCATGCAGCATTTCAAGCACTACTGCATGCCCTCATGAAAAGGCACGCGGCGCTGTATAGCCTTTTTGCCGGTCGATTGACAGGGAAAATCGGGGCACTGCAAACGCGCTGGCGCGTAGAGATGCGCCCCACGTCAGCGGCTGGCAAAGTCCTTTTTCAAGGCGTAGAGCGCATCCAGCGCCTCGCGCGGCGTCATGTCGTCGGGATTGAGCGCCTTCAGCGCCTCTTCGGCCCTGGAGGGGCCGGAGGCCCTTGCCGCCTCTTCGCGCCTGACCGCGACCTGGAAGAGCGGCAGGTCGTCGATCAGCTGGCTTGCCGGGTTCTTGCGGTCGGCATCCTCGAGCTTGGCGAGCACGTCCCTCGCCCGCGCGACGACGGAGGCGGGAAGACCCGCGAGGCGGGCGACCTGAATGCCGTAGGACCGGTCGGCCGCACCCGGGCCGACCTCGTGCAGGAAGATCACGTCGCCGTCCCACTCCTTGACCCGCATGGTGGCGTTCGACAGGCGCCCGAGCTTTTCGGACAGAACGGTCAATTCATGAAAATGGGTGGCGAAGAGCCCGCGGCAGCGATTGACCTCGTGCAGGTGCTCGACCGCCGCCCAGGCGATCGACAGGCCGTCGAAGGTCGCGGTGCCGCGGCCGATCTCGTCGAGGATCACCAGCGAACGGTCGGTCGCCTGGTTGAGGATCGCCGCCGTCTCGACCATCTCGACCATGAAGGTGGAGCGGCCGCGGGCGAGATCGTCCGAGGCGCCGACGCGCGAGAACAGCCGGTCGACGATACCCATATGGGCGGCGTTGGCCGGAACGAAGGAGCCCATCTGCGCCATGATGGCGATCAGTGCGTTCTGGCGCAGGAAGGTCGACTTGCCGCCCATGTTCGGACCGGTGAGCAGCCAGATCGCCCCGGCTTCCGGACCGTCCGGAGGGGAGAGGTCGCAGCCATTGGCGACGAAGGGATTGGCCGCCTGGCGCCTCAGGGCCTGCTCGACGACGGGGTGGCGTCCGCCATCGATCGCGAACATCCGCGAGTGATCGACGAGCGGCCGGGCATAGTTCTGCTCCTCGGCGAGAACGGCAAGCCCCGCCGAGACGTCGAGCGTCGCGAGCGCCAGCGCCGCCGCCTTGATCGCGTCGGCCTCGGCAACGACCTCGCGGGTCATTTGGTCGAAGGCATCGAGTTCGATCGCGAGCGCCCGGTCGGCGGCATTGGCGATCTTCGTTTCGAGCTCGGCAAGTTCCGTGGTGGTGAAGCGCATCGCGCTCGCCATCGTCTGGCGATGGATGAAACGGGCGCGGCCGGCGTCCGTGTCGGTCATCGCCCCGGCATTGCCGGCAGTGACCTCGATGAAATAGCCGAGCACGTTGTTGTGCTTGATCTTCAGCGACTTGATGCCGGTCTCTTCGCAATATTGGAGCTGCAGGCCGGCAATGACACGGCGCGACTGGTCGCGCAGCGCCCGCATTTCGTCGAGTTCGCCGCTCGCCCCTTCGCGCAGGAAACCGCCGTCGCGTTTCAGAAGCGGCAGGTCTTCGCCAAGCGTCGCATCGAGGCGCACCAACAAGGACGCCGGCAAGGCGGCGATCGCGGCTTGCGCCTCGCTCAGCTCCGCGGAAAGCAGCGCTTTCGCAAGCAGCGCCGAGGTCGCCGCCGCTGCCCGAAGGCCAGCCTGGATGGCGCCAAGGTCGCGCGGGCCGCCGCGGCCGAGCGCGAGCCTCGACAGGGCGCGTGGCATGTCCGGCGCGCGCCGCAAGGCGTCGCGGACATCCATGGCGAAGCTCGGCTGGTCAAGCAGGACCTCGATCGAATCGAGCCTTTGATTGATCCGCTCCGGATCGGTCAGAGGCGACATCAGCCGCTCGGCGAGCAGCCGCGCGCCGCCGCTGGTGACGGTCCGGTCGAGGGCTCTCAGCAGGCTTCCGTCGCGGGTGCCGGACAGCGTCTTGACCAGTTCGAGATTGGCACGGGTTGCCGGATCGATGAAGAGGGACGAGGCGGCGCTCTCGCGCTCGGGAACGCCGAGCGCTGGACGCTCCGCGAGCTGCGTCTTCTCGACATAGGAGATTGCCGCCGAGGCGGCCGCGAGCTCGGCACGCGAAAAGGTACCGAAACCGTCGAGGGTCTTGACGCCGTAGTAGCGGCCGATCCGGCCCTCCGCCGTCGCGCTGTCGAACAGGACCGCGGGCTGCGGCACCGCCACCCGGCCCAGCACGTCGAAGACCGGGCGCAGTTCCGGATCGTGGAAGACGGTATCCGGCAGGATCAGCTCGCGCGGCTCGACGCGCAGGATGTCGGCGAGCAGCCGGCTCTCGGCCGTCTCGGCAAGGCGGAAAATGCCGGTGGAAATGTCTATCCAGGCGAGCGCGTAAGCCGGCTCGGAGCCGCTGCGGATGCGGGCGAGCGCCATCAGATAGTTCGTTTCCGAAGGCGAGAGCAGCTTGTCCTCGGTGATCGTTCCGGGCGTCACCAGCCGGACGACGTCGCGGCGCACGACGGATTTGCTGCCCCGCTTCTTGGCTTCGGCGGGATCTTCCACTTGCTCGCAGACGGCGACCCGGAAGCCGAGTGCGATCAGCTTCTGCAGGTAGTCGTCGGCGGCATGCACCGGCACCCCGCACATCGGGATGTCCTGGCCCAGATGCTGGCCGCGCTTTGTCAGCGTGATGCCGAGGGCGCGGGACGCGTCCACCGCATCCTGGAAGAACAACTCGTAGAAATCGCCCATGCGGTAGAAGAGCAGCGAATCAGGGTTGTTCGCCTTGATCTCGATGAACTGCTCCATCATCGGCGTGGCGGTGGAACGGCTCTCCTCGCTCGCCAGATCGGACACGGAAAGGACGTCGCCCGTGCGGCTCGATGCGTCACGCATGAAATTCATGATTGTTCCAAAAAAAGAGATGTCACACTATCCGCAAGCATTTATAGACGACAACAACAAAGAGGCTGATCGAAAGGGTCGCCCACAGGAGGTTGAGGAAACATGCCGGCTACCGACAAGTCCGACCGCACAAGGACGAGCGTTACTGAACAGGAAGCACTCGACTTCCATTCCCAGGGTCGTCCCGGAAAGCTGGAAATCTCACCGACAAAGCCGATGGCGACGCAGCGCGACCTGTCGCTCGCCTATTCGCCGGGCGTCGCCGTGCCCGTCAAGGCAATCGCCGAGGATCCGGCGACGGCCTATGACTACACGGCGCGCGGCAACATGGTGGCGGTTATTTCCAACGGCACGGCGATCCTCGGCCTCGGCAATCTCGGGGCGCTTGCCTCCAAACCGGTGATGGAGGGCAAGTCGGTGCTCTTCAAGCGCTTCGCCGACGTCGATTCGATCGACCTCGAAGTCGATACCGAGAATGTCGACGAGTTCGTCAATTGCGTGCGCTTCCTCGGCCCCTCCTTCGGCGGCATCAACCTCGAAGACATCAAGGCACCGGACTGTTTCATCATCGAGCAGCGCCTGCGCGAGGTGATGGACATTCCCGTCTTCCACGACGACCAGCATGGCACGGCGATCATCGCCGCCGCCGGACTTATCAATGCGCTGACGCTGACGGGGCGCGACTTCAAGACGACAAAACTCGTCTGCAACGGCGCCGGCGCTGCGGCCATCGCCTGCATCGAGCTCATCAAGGCGATGGGCTTCAACCCGGAAAACATCATCCTCTGCGACACCAAGGGCGTGATCTACAAGGGCCGCACCGAGGGCATGAACCAGTGGAAGTCGGCGCATGCGGTCGACACCGATCGCCGGACTCTGGCCGAGGCGGTCGAGGGCGCCGACGTGTTCTTCGGTCTCTCGGCAAAGGGTGCGCTGTCGCCAGATATGGTGCGCTCGCTCGCGCCACGGCCGATCATCTTCGCCATGGCCAATCCAGATCCGGAAATCACCCCGGAAGAGGTTGCCCAGATCCGCGACGATGCGATCGTCGCGACCGGCCGCTCCGACTATCCGAACCAGGTCAACAACGTCCTCGGGTTTCCCTATATCTTCCGCGGCGCGCTTGACGTGCGCGCTTCGACGATCAACGACGCGATGAAGATCGCCGCGGCGGAAGCGCTTGCCAGCCTCGCCAAGGAAGACGTGCCCGACGATGTCGCCGCCGCCTATCAGGGCAACCGGCCGCGCTTCGGAGCGCAATACATCATTCCGGTGCCCTTCGATCCGCGGCTGATCTCGGCGATCCCGATGGCGGTCGCCAAAGCGGCGATGGAGACCGGCGTTGCGCGCAAGCCGATCACCGATCTCAATGCCTATGGCCAGCAGCTTTCGGCCCGGCGCGATCCGATCGCCTCGACGCTGCAGCGCATCTTCGAGCGCGTCCGCCGCCAACCGAAGCGCATCGTCTTTGCCGAGGGCGAGGAAGTGCAGATGATGCGCTCGGCCATTGCCTATGCGAACCAGCAGCTCGGCACGGCGATCCTGCTCGGGCGCGAGGAACAGATGCGCGAAACCGCCGAGCGGGAAGGCATCGACCTCGACCGGCCCGGCATCCAGATCGTCAATGCCCGCCTGTCGAAGCGCGTCGGCGCCTATACCGATTTCCTCTATGCGCGCCTGCAGCGCAAGGGCTATCTCTTCCGCGACGTGCAGCGGCTGATCAACAACGACCGCAACCACTTCGCCGCCTCGATGGTCGCGCTTGGCGATGCGGACGGCATGGTCACCGGTCTCACGCGCAACTATTCGACGGCGCTCGAGGACGTCCGCCGTTGCATCGACGCAAAACCCGGCCACCGGGTGATCGGCGTGTCGATCGCACTCTGCCGCGGCCGCACCGTGCTCGTCGCCGATACCGCCGTGCACGACATGCCGTCGGCCGAGGAACTGGCCGATATTGCCGAGGAGGCCGCCGGCCTCGCCAAGCGGCTCGGCTACGTGCCGCGCGTCGCGATGCTCGCCTATTCGACCTTCGGCCATCCCTCGGGCGAGCGCTCCGAGCGGGTGCGCGAGGCGGTGAAGATCCTCGACAAGCGCCGCGTCGATTTCGAATATGACGGCGAGATGGCCGCCGACGTGGCGCTCAATCACCGGGTGATGGAGCAATATCCGTTCTGCCGGCTGTCCGGCACCGCCAACGTGCTGGTGATGCCCGCCTTCCACTCGGCCTCGATCTCCACGAAGATGCTCCAGGAGTTGGGCGGCTCGACGGTGATCGGTCCGCTGCTCGTCGGCTTCGACAAGTCGGTGCAGATCGTCTCCATGTCGGCCAAGGATTCCGACATCGTCAACCTGGCCGCGATCGCCGCCTACAATGCCGGGACGTGACGGGGTCGGCGTGCCGTTTTAGGACGGTCAATTTTGTCGCAGTTCGAATGCATTTCGAGAAACGTGCAATAACGGCACAGAGTCTCTAAACAAAACAAGAGCCCACGTCCTTGGGAAGGGAAGTGGGCTCAATATCTTGCGGCTGGTCTTCGCCTTACGTCATAAAAATGTAGGAATTTGTCGATGCCGCGACCTGTCACGGACTGGGGCAGCGATTACTCCTTTGTTTTCTACACTGCTTCGTGATGAAAATCCGATCCAACCACGAGACTAGACTGTCGTATTTTTATGTTAGAAGTCAAACATATACTTAATAACTGGTTAATGCTCTAGACGGCGTCAAAATGGCATGGCTCCGCCTCGCTGGGAGCGGTTCAAATGATCGGCGTGATGGAGAGATCAGGAGACGGGTGAAGAAAAACGTCCCGCGTCGGCACCGTAGTAGTTGAGATAGCGACCGGAAATATTGCTGATCGGCAGAACGATCAGCACGTCAGTCGTGCGAAAGGCGTGATCGACCACGGCCCCCTCTCCGACCATCGCGCCGAGCCGCATATAGCCCTTGATGAGCGGTGGCAGGGCGGCAAGCGCCTTTTTCGGATTGATCGCCTCCGGTGGCATCAGATCCATCGTGCGGTAGAGCTCCGGCCGGGCGGCGACCGCCCATTCGTCGCGAGCCAGAATATTGTGATGCAGGAAAGAAAGCGCCAGCGCGTGCTCCGCGGGAACGACCCCCGGCAGCGAGCCGCAGCCGAACATGGCGTCGATGCCGTGTTTCAGCGCATAGGCCCAGTTGCCCTGCCAGAGAAGTTCCACGGTGCGCTTGGTCCGGTATTCCGGCAACACGCAGGAGCGGCCGAGTTCCATGAAGCGCTTGTCCGGGTGACGCGCGAGAAGGGCGTCGAGGGCGAACTCGGAAGCCGAATAGAAGCCGCCCGCCCGCGCGGCGACTTCCTGGCGCAACAGGCGGTAGGTGCCGACGATCTGCTCTTCCGGATCGCCTTCGATGGCTGTGTCGAGCACGAGCAGATGGTCGCAAATCGCGTCCCAACCGTCGACGTCGCGCTTGCGTCGTTCGGCGTCGGGGGTCACCTGCGCCTTCATCTCCTCGACGAAGACCCGGTAACGGACGGCCTGCGCGGCGTCGATCTCCGCCGCAGAACGGGCGAGCCGCGTTTCGAGATTGGCGATGCGCCCGAGAACATCGGTTGCCGGTGCGGCAATCGTCTTGCGGACGCAAGCCTTTGAAGTGTCAACCACGCTCGTCGAATCCAAAAGGTCGATCGTCATGCCGTGTCATCCCGAATCGTCAGTGTCCGTCGGGCTTAAACCACGTTTCTGCAACAGCATAGTGACACGCAGGGGCGAGGCAACCCCCGATCCGGGCAATGCCTGAAGACGGAAACTACGCCTTCCCGGCCTCGAGCAGCCGAGCGACTTCGGCGAGGAGCCGCTCCGGTTCGGCCGGCTTTGTCAGCACTGCCTCCGCACCGCTCGCAAGCAACAACCGATGAAGATCGCGGCGAGCGTCCGACGTCAGGACCACCACCGGTATCCGGCTCCAGCTCCCGGGCGCTTCCCCCCCTCGAAGACGCCGGAGCAGGTCAAGGGCGTCGCCACCCGGCATGTTGAAGTCCGTTACGATGAGGCCCGGTGCACCCTTCCCCTGCATGAACGCCTCGAGCGCCGCGAAGTCGCCGACGTGGTCTACGGCTTTGCCGTCCCTCTCCAGCATCTTCCGCAGCACCAGGGCGTTTACCGGATCGTCCTCGGCGAGCAGAACCCGGCGACCATCCTGCAGGGCCGCCGCCGCCTTGGGCGGTTCCGCCCTCAGCATTGGCCTGTTGTCGTTGATGCCGTCGCGTTTCTCGATGCCCGTCAGCCGGCCGAGCAGCACCTCCACCAGGGACTTTTCCCGCAAGGGACGGATCAGCCAGGCTTCGTACCCGCCCATCCGGTTCACCGGATGGCTCGTGCGCTCTTCCGGGCTGATCAGGCAGGTCCTGCGCCATTGCTGACGTTCGATTGCCGGCTCCAGGGACAGGAGTTCGCGGAATTGCGCGGCGTGTCGGTGATCGACGATGATGTCCGTCAGCGGCAAGCGGCCGGCGAGCACCTTGGCCACCACGCCGCGCGCGGCCGACAGCGTCGGGGCGCGATGGCATTGGCCACCAAGCGTCTCGATCGTCGAGGCAAGGGCCGTCGAAGCGGGGCCGTCGGGAGCGAGCACGAGCACATGCGCGGCGGCGAGGATGCCGCGGCGGGGATGAGCCGCTGAATCGGCCCCCTCGATCGGAAAGCAAATTTCGAAGCGGCTTCCCTCTCCCGCGACGCTCGACGCCGTCAGGTTGCCGCCGAAAGCCTCCATGATGCGGCGGGATATCGCCAGCCCAAGACCGGTTCCCTTGGAACGCTGGGCGTCGTCACCGGCCTGCTCGAAGTCCTCGAAGACGCGCGCCAGTTCGTCTGCCGACATGCCGGGGCCGCTGTCATCGACACGAATGCGGATCTGTCCCCCGACGACGTCGGCCGTGACCAGCACGCCGCCGGTCTCGGTGAATTTCACGGCGTTGCCGATGACGTTGAACAGGACCTGCCGCAGGCGTGCAGAATCGAACGCAAAGCGGGTCGGCACCGTGGCATCGATCGCCGCACCGATTTCGATACCTTTCTCGTGGGCGCGATGAGAAAGCATCTCGACCACGTTCTCGATCACCAGGCGCAGTTCCTGCTCGGACGGATGCAACTGGAACCGGCCGGCCGAGAGCGCGGAGAAATCGATCAGGTCCTCTACGAGTTGTACCAGGGCATGGCCGGACTGCTGCATGTCCGCGAGATAGTTCCGCTGCTCGGGCGACAATTGCGTCTGGGCGAGCAGATGGCTCATCCCGAGGATGCCGGAAAGCGGCGTGCGGATCTCGTGTGTCACGGTCGCAAGCAGGCGTGACTTTGCCTGGCTCGCCTCTTCGGCGCGCAGCCGCGCCTCCTCCCCCCGACGCGCTGCCTGCGCCTCTTCCGTCACGTCCCGGGCGATGCTGTGGCGCATCAGCCGGCCGCTTGCCGGCTCACGGATGACGACATCATGCCAATCGTAGAGGCGCGTGCCGGCCGGCGTCGCGAACCGCACGATGAAACGGTCGGGATCCGGCCGCGGCTCAAAAATGAGGCCCAGCGAAGCGCAGGTCAGCCCGCCTACGTCCGTCCGGCCGCACATCCGACGGAAGACGCCATTCGCCTGCACGATCCGCCCATCCATTCCACGAATGAGGGCAATGTCCCCCAGCGCGTCATGGATGGTCGAAAGCAGCTTGGCGGTTTCCGCACATTGCCGCTCCGCATCGCTTGCGACTTTGCCCGGCTGGGGGGGTGCGCTGTCGCTGGAGAGCAGCAGGAATGCGCCGGCGAGAGCGCCGACGGCCGCAAGGGCCGGGAACAGATGAAGGCCGGCGCGCACGCCGACGACGAGGAGAAGCGCTGCGGCACAGAGACCGGCGAGAGCAAGAAAAATGCGGCCAACGGACATTTCCCGGCCGGTCGGCGACCGGGAAAGGCCACCGGCGATCGCCGTGACCATGGCGGATGATGCGACGTCAATGGCGTCGGATCTTGCGCCCGAGCCGGCTCGTTTGGGCTGCTTGGCTGGTGAAGGCTCGCTCATGCCTTCAACCTGACATGGCAAGCCTTCCGAATGGCTTCAACGGACTTCTAAAGTTTTAGCGACCGCGTTTTTTTCGACTGCAACAGCTCGTCCAGGATGATCGCTCCGGCGCCGACGGTGATGAAACTGTCGGCGAGATTGAAGACGGCGAAGGACCAGGTGGCGGTGTGGAACAGGATGTAGTCGATGACATAGCCGAAGAGCAGCCGGTCGACGAGATTGCCGAGTGCGCCGGCGATGATCATCGCATAGCCGAGATGGGCGAAGAAGCGGTCCTTCGGGGTGCGGCGCCACAGCCAGAGCACGAAGGCGACGACGGCCAGGCGCATGCCGACGATGAACCAGCCCTCCATGCCGGACAGCATCGAGAAGGCGACACCGTAGTTATAGGTGCGATAGAGCGCGAGCATCGGGATGACCGGCACCGCCTCCTGGAAGGGCAGCAAGCCTTCCACCAGGTATTTGATGGCCTGGTCGGCAACGAGCGCGACGACAATGAAGAGCGCGATCGGCAGCGGCCTGGAAAAGACGGTGTTGTGTTCGCTCATCAGCGCTCATCCAAGGAAAGAAGGTGGCGGCGCGCCTCGAACAGCATGATGCCGGTGGCGATCGCCAGATTGAGCGAGTCGGCCCGGCCGGCTTGCGGAATGCGCGCCAATGCGCCGGCTTCGCGGGCGAGTTCGACCGGCAGGCCGGCCTGTTCGTTGCCCATCAGCAGGACGACCGGTTTCGACCGGTAGTCGATGGTGCGGTAGTCGACGGAGCCCGCCAGATGCGTCGCCACGACCTGGACCGCCGCCGACTTTTGCCAACGGACAAATTCGTCAACGCTGGCCCGGGCGATCGGCATGGCGAAGACCGAACCCATCGTCGCGCGCACCGTTTCGAGCGAGAAGGGATCGGTGGTCTCGCCGACCAGGATGATGCCGGAGGCGCCGGCGGCATCGGCCGTGCGGATGATCGTGCCGAGATTGCCGGGGTCGCGCACCCGGTCGAGCGCCACATAGGTCTCGCCCTCCTGCGGGCGGATGTCCTTCAGCGGCTGGTAGCGCTGCTCGAAGATGCCGACCACCATCTGAGGGTTGTCGCGGCGGGTGATCGTCGAGATCACCTTCTCGCTGACCTCAAGGACGAGCCCGCCCTTTGCCACCGTCTTGACCGCCACCTGCTCGACCTGCGGCTTGCCCTTGGCCGCCTTGGCATAGACGAGCGTCTTGATCTTCCAGCCGAGATCGAGCGCGTCGATCACCAGCTTCAGCCCTTCGGCCATGAAGGCATGCGTCTCGTCGCGGTGCTTCTTCTGGGCAAGGGCGCGGATGTCCTTGATGATCGGATTGGTGAGGCTCGTGACCTCCTTAACCTGGCCGACGCGCGGCGTGCCGTGATCGCTTCTGTCAGAGTTCATTTGGGTACCCAGCGGCTGAAGAGGGAGGTGGATAGCGCCCGCCCCGGCGCCGTGCCGTCGAGACCGCCCTCGCGGATGATGAGTTCGCCCGATTCCACCCGGCCGCCGCACCCGCGCATCGTCTCGCGCATGAGCTCGTGGATCGAATAGAAGCTTGCCCGGATGGAATAGGCGGTCAACACCAGGCCGCGGGCATCGGGCGACAGGATTTCGCGGCAAATGTCGAGCATCGCCGCCAGGTGGTCGAAGAGCTGCCAGACTTCGCCGTTCGGTCCCCGGCCGAACTTGGGCGGGTCGGTCAGGATGACGTCATAGCGGCTGCCGCGCCGCTCCTCGCGCTGGATGAACTTCATGGCGTCGTCGCAGATCCAGCGGATCGGCAATTTCTCGGCGCGCGCCATGGCCTGGTTCTCGCGCGCCCAGCCGATCGCCTTCTTCGACGCATCGACATGGGTCACTTCCGCGCCCGCCTTTGCGGCGATCAGCGAGGCGACGCCGGTATAGCCGAACAGGTTGAGAACCTTCAGCGGCCGGCCGGCCGATGCCACCTGGTCCTTCATCCACGACCAGTGGGCAAGCTGCTCCGGAAAAACGCCGACATGGCGGAAGGACGTGAAGCGGCCGAGAAAATCCGTGTCGAGCAGCTGCATCGGCCAGGTTTCGCCGAGCGCCTCGCGCGGGAAGCGCCAGCGCCCCATGCCGTCCTCCTCGGTGTCGCCGGTGAAGATCGCATCCGCCTTTTCCCAGACGGCGCCCGGCAATGCCTTCGGCCACAGCGCCTGCCCCTCGGGCCGGACGATGCGATAGGGTCCGTACTGCTCCAGCTTCTCGCCGTCGCCGCTGTCGATCAGATGATAGCCGCCGGTCGGTACCGTTTCGAGGATCAGCGGCACCGTCTCGGCCGGCTTCTCGCCGCTCCGCGGCCCGATGACACGGGCGGGGGTGTTTTCCTGTGCGGCCGGCCGTTGCGGTTTCTGCGGCGTCGTGTCGGGCGCCCTGGGCGCGGGCGTGGCGCCGGCCTTGCCCTTGGGGGCGCCGCTCTTTGCCGATGGATGCCGTTGCTCGTGGCGACCGCCACGCGCCTCCGCGCCGCGGCCCTTGGCCGCCGTGACCGAGGCGTTCTTCGATCGACGATCTTTTTCCTTCACGCGCTGACCCTTGGATTTTCGCTCGACCGCCGGCACATCCGCTCGTGTCCAACAAGACAGAATACGCCTCGCCGGCGCATCCCGAACGGGCGCGCCGCATGCTCGATGCGTGCAATAGCATCGCGGATGCTCTTGGCAAAGCCGTTTCCGGTCGGGCGGGGGAAGCCTGCCCTATCCCCCGTCAGTTCTGCGGCGCCGGCAGGTTCGTCTGCGCCAGCCTTTCAGCCTCGCTGCGGTGCTTTTCCGCCTCGCGATGCCACTTCAGCGCCTCGTGGGCTTCGTTGCGCGCACGGCGACGGTATTTTCCCTGGTTGAGCCAGACCGCGGCCGCTCCGAGGACCAGGCCGACGATGACTGCGGCAAACAGGAAGAGGAAAAAGGGCCCGGACACCGAAAGAACGTTGTCGGCGGTGTCGAACGGATTGAGCGCCAGCGTCACCGTCTGGCGGTTGGCGACGCTCAGGGCGATGAGGATCACCCCCAGCGGGACGAGCACGAGGATGTTGACGATTTTCTTGATCATGCACCGCTCCGGCTATGGCACCGGCTCGGAATGCTCTTCGGCAGGCACGGCGCGCAGATTGGAATGGGGGGACGCTTGCCGATTCGGAAAACGGCCGGCCGTGGCCGGCGCGCCTCTCGTTCAGTCATCTTCCCTGTCGTTCATGCCGGGATTGAGCCGCTCGCGCAGTTCCTTGCCGGTCTTGAAGAAGGGCACCCATTTTTCCTCGACGAAGACGGAGTCGCCGGTGCGCGGGTTGCGGCCCGAGCGCGACGGCCGGTTCTTCACCGAGAAAGCACCGAAGCCGCGCAATTCGACCCGGTTTCCGGCCGCAAGCGCATCAGTGATCTCATCGAGAACCGCATTGACGATATTTTCGACATCACGGTGATAGAGGTGCGGATTGCGCGCGGCGACAATCTGCACCAGTTCTGACTTGATCACTTTCGCCCCCTTGGTTTTTTTGCTTCTTCTGTCTGTTCTGTGACGCTTGGAAAGCCTCGTCCCACGGCCGATCTTACGGCGAGGGCCCTCATGGCGCCTCAGGGCAACTTGTCGCGCCTTCCCTATTGACCATCAACCTGCCAAACCGAAACAAGACCGTCAAGAAACAACTTGTCGCCGCCGATCTTTTCGAGCCCGTTCATCGCCGGAAAAGCGTCATATCCCAACAGCTTGAGCCAATGGGAGACGGCCGCCCCGAGACCGAACGGCAAGGAACCGCCCGGCGCCTTCCAATCCACCACCGGTAGATCCTTCGACACCTTGCGCTCGGCTAGAAAGGCCCGGATCTCGTCGTCTCCGCCGATCGTATCGATGAGCTTGCCCTGAAGGGCCTGCCGGCCGGTAAAGATGCGGCCATCGGCGAGCGCCAGCGCCTCCGCCCGCGGCAGCTTGCGCCGTTCGGCCACCAGATCGACGAACCAGTCGTAGCTGTCGTCGATCATCGTCTGGATCATCGCTCTCGCCTCCGGGCTCGGCGGGTGGAAGGGAGAGGGCTCGGCCTTCAGCGGCCGCGACTTTATCGACTCCAGCGACACGCCGACCTTGTCCATCAGTTGCTTGACCTGCGGATACTGGAAGATGACGCCAATCGAACCGGTGATGGAGGTTTCGCCGGCGACGATGCGATCGCCGGCAAGCGCGATCATATAGCCGGCGGAGGCGGCGAGCGTCCGGACATCGGCGACGACCGGCTTCTTGGCTGCGACCTTGCGGATCGCCTTGTAGAGCACTTCGCCGCCATAGGTAGTGCCGCCCGGCGACGATATCGTCACGATCAGGGCCTTGGCGGAACTATTGTCGGCGATCGTCTCCAGTCTCTCGACCAGTTCGCGATCGTCCTGGATGACGCCGGTAACGGTGACGCGCGCAACGTGATCGCGGGCGCGTTCGCCGACGTCGGTCCAGCCGGAGAAGGCAAGCAACGCGAGGCCGCCGAGAACAAGAATGGCGGCAGCCGCCCAGCGCCAGAAACTCAGCTTCCTGCGCAGGCTGCGGCGATCGGCAATGGCGAGTTCGTCCATGAATATCTCCCGAATTTTGGCGCGGGTCCTGTCAGTTTCCTCAGGAACATGCTATCTGCGCGCGCAGTGGCAGGCTAGATAGGCGCGGCTGGCGGCTGAGGAAAGCCAAAACCCGCGTTTTTCGCAGCCCCTTCAAAGTTTTTGTCCCTCCATTGCCGGACGATAACAAAATAACCATATTCGCCGTGACTTACGCCATTGTATGTAAATGCGGATCCGGCGGATATCGCAGGATCTCAAGAGAACTGACGGGCCCTTGATGCTGAACCAAGCGCGCTTTCCCGACATCTTTTCCGATTCGGGCACGAGTCCTGCGGATGCCTATGCATCGGCGGCGCGCCACTCCGCGCGGGTCAGGAGCCTGAAAGTCGTCCTGCCGCTCGCGGCCGGCGTCATTGCCCTCGTCTTTGCGGCCGTTTCCTTCGTGCGCGCCTTTCTGCCGGAAGACCTGCAGCTCGAGACCGCAACGATCGAAGACGGCAAGATCGTCATGCAGAATCCGGCAATTTCCGGCCGCAACCGGCAGGACATCAGCTATTCCATGAAAGCGCGGAGGGCGCTGCAGGACATCGCCAACCCGGACCTCATCACGCTTGAGCGGATCCATGCCGAAATGCCGGTCAACGACACGCTGGTCGCCACGGTGGAAGCGACGAGCGGCATTTACGATCGCGGTGCAAATACGCTCGATATGAACGCCCCGTTCACTATTTCTATGAATAATGGGGTCAATGCCGATTTCCAGACGGCCTATCTGGATATCAACGCCGGCGAAATGGAAACGAAACGTCCGATTGCCATCAGCATGAACGGCGGATCGATCATTGCGCAGTCGCTGCGAATGACAGATAAGGGACGTATTGTAACATTCGAAGGCATGGTCCGGGTCAATGTCGAACCCAGCGCCATCCGCAAAAACGCCAAATAGGACCCGGTGCACCCCATGTCGGTCACTTCTTCTGTTTCTTTTAAGGTATCCGCCGCCCTGGCTGCCGCCGGGATCGGCGCTTTGATGATTGCATCCGGCGCCTTGGCGCAGGCCACATCCAGCCGCATGAAGGGCATGCAGCTTTCCAACGACCAGCCAATCCAGATCGAGAGCGACAAGCTCGAGATCAAGGACCCTGAAAGCAAGGCGATTTTCACCGGCAATGTGAAGGTCGTACAGGGCACGACGACGCTGCAGGCCGGCAACATGACCGTCTTCTACAAGGCGACCGAGGGTGCGACGATCACCAGCGGCAACGCCGATATCGACCGGATCGAGGTCAGCAACAAGGTGTTCTTAAGTTCCGGCGCCCAACAGGCCACGGGCGATACCGGCCTTGTCAACCTGACCAAGCAGACGATCGTGCTCAAGGGAGAGAAGGTGGTGCTGTCGGAAGGCAAGAATGTCTTCGTCGGCTGCCAGTTGAATGTGCAGATGGATACGGGCGAAGCCCAGCTCGAGGCCTGCGGCGGCCGCGTGCAGATTCAGCTCGATCCGCAGTCCCGCAAGCAGAATTGATGCAAGATTCGGACGTGCAGATTCCCTTTTTTCCCAAACGCAAACGGGTCAAGAAGCCGTCGGCGGCAAGCGTCGCTGAGCGGTCGGTTGACAAGGCGCGCTATGACGGCACGCTGATCGCCCGTGGCCTGACGAAATCCTACCGCTCGCGCCGCGTCGTCAATGGCGTCTCGCTCGTCGTGCGGCGCGGCGAGGCGGTCGGCCTGCTCGGCCCGAACGGCGCCGGCAAGACGACCTGCTTCTATATGATCACCGGCCTGGTCCCCGTCGACGAGGGATCGATCGAGATCAACGGCAACGACGTCACCACCATGCCGATGTACCGCCGGGCACGGCTCGGCGTCGGCTACCTGCCGCAGGAGGCTTCGATCTTCCGTGGGCTGACGGTGGAGGAAAACATCCGCGCGGTGCTGGAGATCCACGACAAGAATGTCGATCGGCGCGAGAGCAAGCTCAACGACCTGCTTGGCGAATTTTCGATCACGCACTTACGCAAATCGCCTGCCATCGCGCTTTCGGGCGGCGAACGCCGACGCCTGGAAATCGCCCGTGCACTGGCAACCGACCCGACCTTCATGCTGCTCGACGAACCCTTTGCGGGCGTCGACCCGATCTCGGTTGCCGATATCCAGGCGCTGGTGCGGCACCTGACGTCGCGCGGCATCGGCGTGCTGATCACCGATCACAACGTGCGCGAGACACTCGGACTGATCGACCGCGCCTATATCATCCATGCCGGCGAAGTGCTCACGCATGGCCGTGCCAACGACATCGTCACCAATCCGGATGTGCGCAGGCTCTATCTCGGCGATAATTTCAGCCTGTAACCGATCCGTGCCGGCGAATCGGCCGGTACAACGCCTCGGCGCTTGACCAAATCCAAGTTATAAGCAATTTTTGGGCCAATTAATAAATGGCCCGTCCACGCAAGACAGGCCCGGAGATATGACGGGAGTTTCGCGTCTGCATGGCTTTGTCCGCCAGCCTTCATTTGCGACAGTCACAGTCGCTGGTCATGACGCCGCAACTGATGCAGTCGATCCAGCTGCTTCAGATGACGCATCTCGAACTCGGCCAGTTCATCGCCCAGGAAGTCGAAAAGAACCCGCTGCTTGAATTTCAATCGGCCGAGGAGACCGGCGGCTTCGGCTCGGACCGGTCCGAGCGCGAGGATGCCGGCCTGGCGGCCGAGGCGGATGGCGGCACGGAGCAGGCTGCCGGCACGGGCGACCTCTATGACAGTGCCACGTCACGCTCCGGCGAGCGGCTCAGCGAAGAGCTCGACGCCGATTTCGCCAACGTCTTCCAGGACGACACCGCCCCGCAGCGCGCCGATGCGCCGGAACTGCTCGGCCAATGGAAATCGATGCCGGGCGCCGGCGGCAGCGACGATGGCGAGGGATACGACCTTGACGATTTCGTCGCCGGCCGGAAGACCCTGCGCGAGACCCTGCTCGAGCAGATCCCCTTTGCGCTCGGTGCCCGCGGCGACCGGCTGATTGCCCAGCATCTCATCGACCAACTCGACGAAGCGGGCTATCTGCATGCGGAGATCGCCGAAACGGCGGCAAGGCTCGGCGCGGCCACGGAGGATGTGACGCGCGTGCTTCTCGTGCTGCAGCAGTTCGATCCGCCCGGCGTCTTCGCGCGCTCGCTCAGCGAGTGCCTCGCCATTCAGCTGCGCTTGCGCAACCGCCTCGATCCGGCCATGGCGGCGCTTGTCGCCCATCTCGAGCTTCTGGCGCGCCGTGACTTCGCGAGCCTCAAGAAGATTTGCGGCGTGGACGAGGAGGACCTCATCGACATGCTTGCGGAAATCCGCAAGCTCGATCCGAAGCCGGGGACCAGCTTCGAGACCGGGGTCAGCGAGTCGATCATACCGGATGTCATCGTGCGTTCGGCGCCCGATGGCGGCTGGCTGGTCGAGCTCAATCCCGACGCGCTGCCGCGGGTTCTGGTCAATCACGCCTATTTCGCCGAAATCTCGCGCGGCGCCCACAAAAACAGCGCCGAGCAGGCCTTCCTCAGCGAATGCATGCAGAACGCCAACTGGTTGACGCGCAGCCTCGACCAGCGTGCCAGGACGATCATGAAGGTCGCCAGCGAGATCGTTCGGCAGCAGGACGCCTTTTTGGTTCACGGCGTCGACCATTTGCGGCCGCTGAACCTCCGGATCGTCGCCGACGCGATCAAGATGCATGAATCGACGGTGAGCCGCGTTACGTCGAACAAGTACATGCTGACCCCGCGCGGCCTTTTCGAACTGAAGTATTTCTTCACCGTCTCGATCGGCTCGGCGGAGAACGGCGACGCCCATTCGGCGGAATCCGTCCGGCACCGCATCCGCACGTTGATCTCTCAGGAAAGCGCCGATGCTGTGCTGTCCGATGACGATATCGTCGATATCCTCAAGCAAGCCGGCGTCGACATCGCGCGGCGCACCGTCGCCAAATATCGCGAGGCGATGAACATCCCCTCCTCGGTCCAGCGGCGGCGCGAGAAGCGCGCCCTTGCCAAGGCGGCCGGCTTCTGATTGCGGTTTTTTTGCGGCTGCAATTGACTCCCCGCGGCGCAGGCGATATTAGGCCGCCGCGAATTGCCGAGGCCACCACTCCACTTCGGCGGCTCAAGGCGGCCCATCCGCACCCCTTGCCGAAACGCTTGGATGACGGAAGCGCTTGGAATAGACTGGATGCGCAAGTCACGAACGAGAGAGGAAACTCCATGAGTGTGCGTGTATCCGGTAAACATATGGAAATCGGTGAATCGTTTCGCTCGCGCATAGGCGAGCAGATCCGAGAGGCCGTAGCCAAATATTTCGACGGAGGATATTCAAGCCAGGTCACTGTGGAAAAGTCCGGCTCACGCTTCAGCGCCGACTGCAAGCTTCATCTCGATACGGGCGTGGTCTTGCAGGCAAACGGTCAGGCGAATGAGCCACAGGCGGCCTTTGATGCAGCCTCGGACCGCATCGAGAAGCGGCTCCGGCGCTACAAGCGTAAGCTCAAGGACCATCACAACGGCAATGGACAGAATGCTACCGAGGTGGCCTACAGGGTAATGGACTCGGTTCCTTTCGAGGACGAGGAAGTTCCCGATGATTATGCACCGACCATCGTTGCCGAAAGCACGAAACAATTGAGAACGATGTCCGTCGCCAACGCCGTCATGGCGCTCGACATGACGGACGAACCGGTGCTGATGTTCCGCAGCCCCGGCAAGGAAGATCTGAACATCGTCTATCGGCGCAACGATGGAAATATTGGCTGGATCGACGCCGCCAATATCAAAGGATGAGTGGGATAGGGGGATGCCGGCGTGGCCGGCCTTCCCCGCCGCTCCGATCGGTGGGCCGCCCGAAAAGCTCGACTTTTCTGTGCATGGGATCCACCAGGCTAAAGATGGTTAGAGCCATTGCGGCATATTTGTGATGAAGTTGTCAGGCTCTAACCGGCGAACGAGGATAAAAGAATGGCATTGGCAGGCTTGCTGCATCAAAATGCGATCATCCCGGCCATGAGGGCCAACTCGAAAAAACAGCTCCTTCTGGAATTGGCGTCAAGAGCATCGAAACTCACCGGTCTGCCGGAACGGGAGATTTTCGACGTCATCCTGCAGCGTGAACGGTTAGGCTCGACCGGCGTTGGCAACGGCATCGCCATTCCGCACGGAAAGCTCAGCAATCTTTCATCGCTCGTCGGCATCTTCGCACGGCTCGAGACGCCGGTCGATTTCGAGGCGCTCGACGACCAGCCGGTGGACCTCGTCTTCCTTCTGCTCGCGCCGGAGGGCGCCGGAGCCGATCATCTGAAGGCACTGTCGCGCATTGCCCGAGTGCTGCGCGACCACGACATGGTGACGCGGATCCGGGCGACCGAGTCCGCAAGCGCCATCTATATGCTCCTCAACGAAGACACGACCTCGCACGCCGCGTGAGAGACGGCTGGCATTTCATGTTTCTTGAATCGGGGCTGATTTAACGCCGTAGCGTGCAAGCGACCCGAGACCGGTGCGGCCACGCCTTCGGCAAGCGTCATCGCTTGTCGACGCCCAAGGTCTGCAGGCGCGAATAATCACGTAATTCAAGCGTTGCGCTGCTGCCCGCCTATCTCCGAAAGGTTGCTGTCGCCCATCCCCGGCGGCTATCGACAGCTTACCCGTCGTCGACAATAATCCACCTGAGCGTTCGATCTGCGGGAGGAGTACATCATGACGGGAAGGCTTTCGGGCAAGGTTGCGCTGATCAGCGGCGGCGCCGGCGGCTGCGGGCTGGCGGCGTCGCGGCTCTTCGCGCGCGAGGGCGCCAAAGTCGGCATCGTCGACCTGCCGAAGAGCAAGGGCGAGGAGGTCGCGGCGTCCATTCGCGCCGAGGGCGGGCAAGCCGTGTTCGCGGCCGCCGACGCCTCGGTCTCGGCCGAGGTCAGCGCCGCCGTCCGCACCGTCGAGGCTGCCTTCGGCCCGATAACCGTGCTCTTCAACCATGCCGGTATTCTCGCCGTCGGCCCTTTCCTCGAAACGGAGGAAGAGGAGTGGGACCGGCTGATGGCGGTGAATGTGAAGAGCATGTTCCTGATGACCAAGGCGGTGCTCCCGGGCATGATCGGCGCCGGCGGCGGCAGCATCGTCTGCACCTCGTCGATCTCGGCGGTCGCGGCGACGCCGATGGAAGTGCTCTACGACACGACCAAGGGCGCCTGCCACATGTTCGCCCGGGCGATTGCCGTCGAGTTTCGTGACCGGGGCATTCGCTGCAACGCCGTCTGCCCCGGCTTCATCGCCACCGATCACGGCAAGCGCGAGCTGGTGGGCCTGAGCAAATACGGGGTCGATGTGTCCGAGGCGGCAATCGCCGCCCAGCAGGGGCGGATGTGCGATCCGATGGAAGTCGCCAATGCCGCGCTGTTCCTGGCGAGCGATGAGGCGAGCTTCGTCAACGGCACGCACCTGTTCGTCGACAATTGCTTCACGGCCGTCTGAGGAGACAAAGCATGCTGCAAGCGGGTGGTCATTGGCGTAACTGGGTCGGAAATCAGTCCTGCATCGTCCGTCATCGCGGCGCGCCGGAGAGCGAAGCGGCGCTTGCCGAGATGGTGCGGGAAGCAACGTCCGCCGGTCTCAACGTGCGCTGCGCCGGCTCCGGCCATTCCTTCACCCCCGTCGCCCTGACGAGCGGCCTGCACCTGACACTGTCCGGCATGCAGGGCGTCACCCATATCGACCAGGCACGCAAACGGGTGTCGGTGAGCGCCGGAACAACGATCAACCAGCTCGGCAAGGCGCTGAAATCGAACGGCCTGTCGCTCATCAACCAGGGTGACATCGACAGCCAGGCGCTCGCCGGCGCACTCACCACCGGCACGCACGGCACCGGCGCGGCGCTCGGCAACATGGCGTCGCAGATCGTCGGCATGCGCCTCGTGCAGCCGGACGGCTCGATCCTCGTCGTCGACGAGACGACCCCGGATCTGCTGGAGGCGGCGCGAGTCTCCGTCGGCATGCTCGGCGTCATCTCGGAAATCACGCTGCAGGTGATGGACAGCTACAACCTTCATGAGAAGCTGTGGCGCTGCGACTTCGACGAATGCATGGAGCAGCATGACGAGCTCGCCGCCAAGCACCGGCATTTCGGCTTCTTCTGGTGCCCGGTTCCGGAAAGCCGCCATTGCTACTGCCTGCCGGATACCTCATCCGCCTCGACGACGGAAAAGACCGCCGACGTCTGCGAAATGAAGGTGATCGACATCACCGACCAGCCACCGATGGACGGCGCCTTCGAGCGGATCGCCTATTCCTCGGAGATCTACCCGATCGAATATGTCCCCAATTTCCATGAGCTCGAATATGCAGTGCCGGTCGCGCACGGCAAGGAAGCGGTCCAGGCGGTGCGCAAGCTGATGCTGGAGAAGCACCCGACCTGTATCTACCCGATCGAATACCGCTTCACCGCCGGCGATTCCGGCTGGATCAGCCCGTTCTTCGAGCAGGATTCGATCACCCTCTCCGTTTCCGGCGAGCCGGGCACCGATTATTGGGACTACCTGAAGGACGTCGACACGATCCTGCGGCAATACGGCTCGCGCCCGCATTGGGGCAAGCTGCACTTCCTCGGCGCCGAAGACGTGACGGCGCTCTATCCGCGCTCCGGCGACTTCCGGGCGTTAAGAGCGAAAGTCGACCCGGAGGGCCGCTTCCTCAACGACCACCTCCGGCAGCTCTTTGGATAGGGACTCTTGCAAGGTCGTTTGAACTTCACCTTACGCGGTGGCGCCGAACGCGGGTCGGACGAACAGTTGGGGCACCGAACCGGCTGCTAGCAGCACACCAAAACATCAGACGTTCAATAGCGACTCGTCGTACCAAACATCCTCATAGTTCCCGCTTACCAGAAATCGCCATCCGGGCGGCAAAGCAAGATACTTCTGAACCTCTGGCCACCAACCATCCAAATGCCGCACATGCAGTGGTTCAAAGAAATCTGGGTCGGCAGATAGCTCTTCACCGGTCCATATATACCAGCCGGTGGTGTCGCCTTCGGGCGGATGGCGCAAGCCATTTATGGGCGTTGTGCCATCCCAGCCGTTCAAAGCAATCCCTACCTTCATCCCTGGTGACGAAGGGTAGTAAGCCGTGCCGTATTTCTCGCAGATTTCTTTCTGCGCATTTTCAATTGCGTCGGTCAGGCGCAACTCCTCCTCCGTCCTCAGGCAGCCGGCGTTTCGCTTTCCGCGGCAACAACCTTCGGGCCACCCTTGGCGACGCCGACCATGGCCGGGCGGAGCACGCGCTCGCCGATCGTGTAGCCGGCCTGGACGACCTGGACGACCGTGTTGTTTGGAACCTCAGGGTTCGGAACCTCGAACATGGCCTGGTGGAAGTTCGGATCGAACTTCTGGCCGGTCGGGTCCAATTGCTTCACGCCATGGCGCTCGAGCGCGGACAGCATCGAGCGCTCGGTCATCTCCACGCCTTCGATCAGCGCCGTGAGGCCGGCATCGCCGGATTCCCGCGCCTCGGCCGGAATGGCTTCCAGCGCGCGGCGCAGATTGTCGGAGACGGCCAGCATGTCGCGCGCAAAACCGGCGACGGAATAGGACTTTGCATCCTTCACCTCGCGCTCGGTGCGGCGGCGCAGATTGTCCATCTCGGCGGCCAGGCGAAGATATTTGTCGCGCAACTCCGCATTTTCCGCCTTGGTGAGTTCCAGCGGGTCCGGCGCAGCGGCGGAAGCATCGGCCTCCGGCTTTTCCGCTTCGGGAGCGGCAGTCTTTACAGTCTCTTCCGGCGCCGCGGCCTCAGGTCCGTTCTTGTTCGTTTCGTCGGTCATGACGTTCTCCGAATGTCATCTCTTTGGTGTTCGGCATCATCAAACCAGCGGAAGTCGCTTTGCTTGAACGTTCTGTTGCCTGGATTTGAAGCCGATATCGAGGTTTGAGCTCGAAAAATCAAGGGTCCAGTGAACCCGATGCGCAAAAGGACGGCTTTAACGCGACAGTCGCGACATGAGCTGGGCGGTGTAATCCACCATCGGAACGATCCGCGAATAGTTGAGCCGCGTCGGGCCTATGACGCCGACGGCGCCGACGATCCGGTCGTCGCTGTCGCGATAGGGTGCGACGATCAGCGACGATCCGGACAGCGAAAACAGCTTGTTTTCCGAGCCGATGAAGATGCGCACGCCCGGACCGCTTTCGGCAAGATCGAGGAGTTCGATCAGGCTATCCTTCTTTTCGAGATCGTCGAACAGCATGCGCAGCCGTTCGATGTCCTCGCTTCCCTCCAGGCCTTCCAGCAGGTTGGCACGGCCGCGGACTATGAGGCGGGCGGGCTTTTCGTCGCCCTCGCTTCCCGACCAGATTGCAAGTCCGCGCTCGACCAGCTCATGCGATAGCGCGTCGAGTTCGCCGCGCACGGTTTCCTTGACCCTCTCCAACTGGCCTCGCAGTTCCGGGATGGTCTGGCCAGCAAGATGCGCGTTGACAAAGTTCGCCGCCTCCGTGAGCTGCGCGCTGGTGATGCCCGCCGGCAGCTCGATGATCCGGTTTTCCACCTGATCGTGATCGCCGACGAGGACCGCGAGCGCCTTGGTCGGCGCGAGCCGGATGAATTCGACGTGCTTGAGCACCGGATCGCTCTTCGTCGTGATCACGAGGCCGGCGCCGCGGGACATGCCCGACAGCATCTGGCTTGCCTCGGTGAGAAGACTTTCGACCGGTTGATCGCGCTCCCCCCGCCGCACCTGCCGATCGATCGAGGCGCGCTCCTCGGCGGAAAGGTTACCGACCTGCATGAATGCATCGACGAAAAAGCGCAGGCCGGTCTGCGTCGGCAAACGGCCTGCGCTGACATGAGGCGAATAGATCAGCCCCAGATCCTCGAGATCGCTCATCACATTGCGCACTGAGGCGGGAGACAGCGACATTGGCAGGAGGCGCGAAAGATTGCGTGACCCGAGCGGCTCGCCGCTTTCCAGATAGGTCTCGACGATGCGGCGAAAGATCTCGCCGGAGCGCTCGTCCAGCGTCGATGCGATCCCCTTCTTTTGAGGGTTGCGCAGTACCATGTCACTCCGTGCAAACAACCATTCGTGTCCCACAGAATATAGTGACCGGCCGGGTGAATGGCAAAAGGGAAAAATCACTCCCCTCCCCGGATATCAACTGGTTCCCTTTATTGATGCCATGCTCTAGAAGGCTCAGCAGAGACGACAGGAGTTGACGATGCGGCCATCCGGCAGAAAAACCGACCAAATGCGCAAGGTTTCCTTCGAGCGCAATTTCTCCAAGCATGCCGAGGGATCCTGCCTCGTACGCTTCGGCGATACACATGTGCTCTGCACGGCGAGCCTCGAGGAGAAGGTCCCGGCCTGGCTGCGCAATGGCGGCAAGGGCTGGATCACCGCCGAATACGGCATGCTGCCGCGGGCGACCGGCGAGCGGATGAGGCGCGAGGCATCGGCCGGCAAGCAGAGCGGCCGCACGCAGGAGATCCAGCGGCTGATCGGCCGTTCGCTTCGGGCCGTGGTCGACCTGCCGGCACTCGGCGAGCGCCAGATCTCGATCGACTGCGACGTGATCCAGGCGGATGGCGGCACCCGCACCGCCTCGATCACCGGCGCCTGGATTGCACTGCACGACTGTCTGAAATGGATGGAAGCGCGCAACATGATCAAGCTCGAGCGGGTGCTCAAGGACCACGTCGCCGCCATTTCCTGCGGCATCTTCGCCAACCAGGCGGTGGTGGACCTCGACTATCTCGAGGACTCGGCGGCTGAAACCGATGCCAATTTCGTCATGACGGGCAGCGGCGGCCTGGTGGAGATCCAGGGAACCGCCGAAGGAAAGCCCTTCAGCGAGGAAGAATTCGCGAGCCTGATGCAACTCGCCAAGGATGGCATCGCCGAGCTCGTCGCGTTGCAGAAGCAGGCGATCGCCGGCTAGCGGTCGGCGGGCGCGCGCCCGCCTTGGCTGACAGATGAGAGGATTGGCGTTGGCTCCGGCTCTTGAAGGCATCCTCGAAACCGCGCTCTACGCGGACGATCTTGACGCCGCCGAGGCATTCTACGGCACCGTGCTCGGATTGGCGCGGATCACGCGTGCCGGCAACCGCCACGTCTTCTTCCGCTGCGGCGACGGCGTGCTGTTGATCTTCAACGCGGCAGAAACGACAAAGCCGCCGCCGGCCGGCGCGCTGCCCGTGCCGCCGCATGGCACGCAGGGCAAAGGGCACATGTGCTTCCGTGTCGCGACGCAAGCGCTCGATGCGTGGAAGACGAAGCTGGAGGCGGCCGGGGTCGCGATCGAGGCGGACATCCGCTGGCCGAACGGCGCCCGCTCCTTCTACTTCCGCGATCCGGCGGGGAACAGCCTGGAATGTGCCGAACCCGGCCTCTGGGCCATTGATTGATGCGGCTTTGAAAGTTTGGACGGAACGGAACGGAATGCGCAAACTCGTTGACAAGACGCTCGTGGTCGCAAGCCACAATGCCGGCAAGATCCGTGAGATCCGCGACCTGATCGGTCCGCTCGGCTTCCAGGCAAAATCGGCCGCCGATTTGAATTTTGTCGAGCCGGAGGAGACCGGCACGACCTTCGAGGAGAACGCGACGATCAAGGCGCTGGCTTCGGCCAGGGCCTCCGGCCTGCCGGCGCTTTCGGATGATTCCGGCCTCGCCATCGATGCGCTCGGCGGCGCCCCCGGCGTCTACACGGCCAATTGGGCCGAGCGCGAGGATGGCAGCCGCGATTTCGCCATGGCAATGGAGAAGGTCGAGCAAGAACTCAAGGAAAAGGGCGCAATGGCGCCGGAGGAACGGACGGCCCGCTTCGTCTCGGTGCTCTGCCTCGCCTGGCCGGATGGGCATGTCGAGCTGTTTCGCGGCGAGGTCGAGGGCCAGGTCGTCTGGCCGCCGCGCGGCACGAGCGGCTTCGGCTACGATCCGGTCTTCCAACCGGAGGGCTACGCCACCACATTCGGCGAGATGAGCGCGGAAGAGAAACACGGCTGGAAGCCGGGTGATGCGACAGCCCTGTCGCATCGCGCCCGCGCCTTCAAGCTGTTTGCCGAGACCTGCCTCGGCGCCTGAGAACGAGAATGATCCAGACGGCCCCGCTTTCGGCAATCGGTGACGGCATGGACCCAGGCTTCGGGGTCTATGTGCACTGGCCCTTCTGCGCGGCCAAATGCCCCTATTGCGACTTCAACAGCCATGTCCGCCACCAGCCGGTGGACCAGCCGCGTTTCGTCGCGGCCTTCCTTCAGGAGATGGCGGCGGTGCGGGCGCTCTCCGGCCAGAGAACTGTTACCAGCATCTTCATGGGCGGCGGCACGCCGTCGCTGATGGACGCGGCGACCGTCGCCGCGATCCTCGACGGCATCGCGAAGCACTGGCACGTGCCGGACGGCATCGAGATCACCATGGAGGCCAATCCCTCGAGCGTCGAGGCGACACGCTTCCACGGGTACCGGGCGGCTGGCGTCAACCGTGTCTCGCTCGGCGTCCAGGCGCTGAACGACCGGGACCTCAAGTTCCTCGGCCGGCTGCACAATGTCGAGGATGCGCTGAAAGCGGTGCGGCTGGCGCGCGAGATCTTTCCGCGCATGTCCTTCGACCTGATCTATGCCCGGCCGAAGCAGACGGTCGAAGAATGGGAGCGCGAGCTCAAGGAGGCTGTTTCCTATGCCGTCGACCATCTGTCGCTCTACCAGCTCACCATCGAGGAAGGCACGCCCTTCTTCGGGCTGCACAAGGCCGGCAAGCTCGTCGTGCCGGATGGCGAACAGTCGGCGGTGCTCTATGAGGCAACGCAGGAGATCACCGCGGCGATCGGCATGCCCGCCTACGAGGTTTCCAACCACGCCCGCCCGGGGGCGGAAAGCCGGCATAACCTCACCTATTGGCGCTATGGCGACTATGCGGGGATCGGCCCCGGCGCCCATGGGCGCCTGACCGTCGGGCCTGGCAAGATCGCGACTGCAACGGAACGCAATCCCGAGGCATGGCTGCGCCTCGTCGAGGAGCACGGCTACGGCATCATCGAGCAGGAATCGCTCGACCACGAGGCACAGGCCGACGAATTGCTGCTGATGGGGTTGAGACTGCGGGAAGGCGTCGATCTCGCCCGCTGGCAGAGCCTCTCCGGCCGCGATCCGGATCCGGACCGCGAACAGTTCCTGATCGAGCACGGTTTCATCGAGCGGCTCGGCAATTCGCGCCTGCGCTGCACGCCGGCCGGCATGCTGATCCTCGACGCGGTGGTCGCCGACCTCGCTTGCTGACACGGACAGCGTCGCGCGGCCGTGTCAGAGCGCTGGCCCCTTGCAGTACAGTTCAGTCGTGCGTCTCGCCGGAAAGCGGCGTCGCCTGCATGGATGGGCGCCGCTCGAATGCATCGAACCACCGGGCCAGCCTCAGTCGATCGCGAAACGACGGCAGGCCGCGGAACGCCATCCAGGAAAGCGCCGTCGCCAGCGCAATATGGCCGACATGGAGCGGCGCCTCGAAGTCCGGTGTCGTCTCCAACCAGTCATAGGTCGCCTCGATCTTTTCGGCATAGCCATCGCGAAGCGCTTCGTAGCGCAGCGGTTCCGGCCGTCGAACGGTTTCCCAGCGCAACGCAATTCCCGTCTGGGCCAGCCCTTGCGCGACCGATTGCAGCGTCAATGCCTGCCAGCGGCTTTCACCGTCCTCCGGAACGAGCCTTCTGCCGCCGTGGATGGTATCGAGATAGGCGCAGATCACATCGGAATCGAAGATCGGCGCCGCATCTGCACGGAGCAGCACGGGCACCTTGCCGAGTGGATTTTCGGCGTACACCCGATCGTTGCGCAATGTCGGGCTCGTCTCGTGGTGGATGACCTCCAGCCGGGCGGCTATCCCCGCTTCATGGGCAAAGACGAGCACCTTTCGGGCGAAGGGGGAGTGCGTCTGATAATACAGGATTATGTTGCCTCGCGTGAACCTACGTCGCTCCGCGAAGAATAGGAAATCAGCCGCAAGATTTGCGCTCTGTTTCGCCGGCCGCCGCGCAAGTTTGTTTCACGCGCGGCGGCCGTGGGTGTACGCAAGTGCTCAATCGCTCTTCTTCACCGGCGCGACGATCCCCCAGGTAATGCCGAAGGGATCGCGGAGCTGGCCGTAATAGTCGCCCCAGAAGGCGATCTCCAGCGGCATCGTCACTTCCGCCCCCGCCGCAACGGCCCGCTCCCACCAGAAATGGGCGTCGTCGACGATGAGGTGCAGGACGAAGCCCTCCGGCGGCTTCCAGGGAATGCCGAATTCCGGGAAGGGGTCGTTCAGCATCAGCGCGCCGCCGTTGATCGTCAGGTGGCAATGGATGAGGCGCTTGCCGTCTTCGGCATATTTGCGGTCCTCCTCCTTGGCGCCAAAGGCACGGCTGTAGAATTTGGCGGTTGCGTCCGCATTCTCGACGTTGAGATAGGCGATGACGCCAGCCATCGGCGGATGCGAGGGCGCGTTCCAGTCGATCTTTGACGTGGGTTCGAGATCGATCGCCGCCTTGAAGCTCCCATCCATATAGAAGGGGACGGACTCGTGCTGGTGGGCGATCTTCCAGCCCTTGTCGGTGCGTTTCAGGCCGAGCGTATGGCGGTGCCAGAGCGAGACTTTCGCCCCGTCCTGCTTCTCGCCGGAAAGATGCGCCAACGCCGTGGCGAAGGCGACATCATCGCTTGATGAAATGTCGAGGTCCTGAAGCTCGTAGCCGAGCGGACCCTTCCAGGTGGAAAACCACTTTTCCAGTCCCCCGGCATCGGCGTCCGAGGCCTTCAGGGGCGGCGCCAGCGAAAAGACCAGGCAATCCTCCGTGCCGTGGGAAAGCACGCGGCTTGCATCCTTCTGCCGCAGCGCTTCCGCCCAGTCTTCGATCACCGCCCGAATTGCCGCGGTGTTTGCGGTGCTGTTCTCGGTGGTGGACATGGCTCATACCCCCTTCAGAGTTTTGCGACCAGGGCGGCGAGCTGGTCGGCGCATTGGCCCCAGCCGTCGTGAAAGCCCATCTTCTCGTGCGCCTCGCGGTCCGCGGCGCTCCAGTGGCGGGCGCGAGCCGTATAGCGGGTCTTGCCGCCCTCGTCCTCGAAGGTCAGGATTGCCGTCATGAAGGGTTTCTCGGACGGCTTCCAGGCCTCCGTGTAGGCGTCGGTCATCACCAGCTTCTCGTTCGGCACGACGTCCAGATAGACGCCCTGGTTCGGATAGAGATCGCCCTCCGGCGAACGCATGACGAAGCGATTGGTGCCGCCTGGCCTGACATCGAGTTCCGCTTCCGTGATCGTCCACGGCAGGGGTGCGAACCATTGCTTCAGCAGTTCCGCGTCGGTAAAGGCGCGATAGACTTTTTCGCGCGGTGCATCGATCAGGCGGATCAGAACCAGTTCGCGTTCGTCGGCAGGCTTGATGTCGGTCGCTGCGGTCATTTTTGAATTCCTCCTTGATGGCTTCATGCATAGGACGGCCGGCCAGGTCGGGTCCCGACAGCGGTCGTCGATTTTTTTCGTTTATTTTGCGGTGAGGTCCGAGGTGTCCGCCTCATCTGCCAGATGATCGAGCTGCTGACGGATATAGGTGGCTTCCGCCGTGTTGGTAGCAAGCGCAATCGCCCGGTCGAAGGCGGTGCGCGCCTCCCGCGACCGGCCCATCTGCTTGAGCAGGCCGCCGCGCAGGCCGTGGAAATAGAAATAGCCGGAGAGCCTGTCGGCGAGCGGCTCGACCAGCGCCAGCGCCGCCTCCGGCCCGTCGCGCTTCGAGACGGCCACCGCCCGGTTGAGGGTGACGACCGGGGACGGCTGCAGACGCTCGAGCGCCTGGTAGAGCAGGTCGATCTCCTCCCAATCCGTCGCTTCCGGCCGCTCGGCGCGCGCATGCAGCGCCGCAATCGCCGCCTGGATCTGGTAGGGACCGGGGCGGCGATGGCGCATCGCCTTGTCGATCATCGCCAGGGCTTCGGTGATCATCGGCCGGCTCCACAACTTCCGGTCCTGGTCGTCGAGCAGGACGATGGCGCCATTGGCATCGAAGCGGGCACGGGCACGCGAATGCTGAAGCAACAACAGGGCCGTCAGCCCCATGATCTCCGGTTCTGCGGGAAACAACCGCAGCAGCAGCCGCGACAGGCGGATCGCCTCGTCGCAGAGGTCGGCCGAAACGCCTTCGGACCCATTCATCGCCGAATAGCCCTCGTTGAAGACGAGGTAGATCATCGTCGCGACGGCCGCGAGACGCTCGGCCCGGTCAGAAGCGTCCGGCGTTTCGAAGGGGATGCCGGCGGCCGCGACGCGCGCCTTGGCGCGGGTGATGCGCTGTTCCATCGCCGCCTCGCTGACGAGGAAGGCGCGGGCGATCTGCCGGACGGAAAGGCCGGACACGATCCGCAGCGCCAGCGCGATCTGCTGCGTCGCCGGCAGGGCCGGATTGCTGCAGACGAAGAGCAGCCGCAGGATGTCGTCGCGGTAGTGCACGCCATCGAGACGGTCCGCAAGCTCACTTTCCCTGTCATCGAGATCGGAAAGCAGTTCCTCCGGCGGCAGCGCCGTCTCGCGCGCTTGCCGCCGGACCTTGTCGATGCCGCTGTTGCGGCCGACGAAAATCAGCCAGGCTGCCGGATCGCGCGGCGGGCCGTTCTTCGGCCAGGTCTTCAAGGCCCGGATGCAGGCCTCCTGGAAGGCTTCCTCCGCCAGATCGAGATTGCGGAAATAGCGCAGCAGCGCGCCCATGGCCTGCGGCCGCGCCGAAACCAAGGCAAGATCGATCCAGGCGGTGTCGGTCATGGGGCGAGCTCGCTCGGCTTATAGAGGGAAAGGGGGCGGATTTCGTAAGAACCCGCAGCCGGATTGGCTGCACTCAGCTCGCGGGCGAAATCGAGCGCCTCGTCCAGCGATGCGCAATCGATCAGGTAGAAGCCGAGCAGTTGCTCCTTGGTTTCGGCAAAAGGTCCATCGATGACGATGGTCTCGCCCGGGCTGTGGCGCAAGGTCGTGGCCGCCGTCGTCGGCAGGAGCCGCGCAACGGGGCCGAGCTTGCCGGCCTCGACATATTTGCGCTGGACGGCAGTCAGGTCGCGCATGACCTTGTCGTCTTCCTCCTTGGTCCAGCCGCCGGTCACATCTTCCGAATTGTAGCAAAGCACCGCGTAAAGCATCGAGACCTCTCCCGCTTCGATTGAAAAGACGAATGACGAAAGAGATAGCCGACAAGCGGGGCGAAAAAAATGCTCGTCGACGCTCCATCTCGAAGGAGGAACCGAGACGGGTCGCCCCTGACGGTGGTGGCCTTTCCTTGCCTTGCGGATTTCGGATGCGGCGAAAAGCCGAGAGGGCTGTCGAGCGACACCGCCGGCTGGTCTCATAACGCAAAAAGGCCCGGCGAACCGGGCCTTTTTGTAAGCCTCAGCTTACCTATTCGTTGATCAGCCGCTTGAGCAGCTCGATCTCGTGGCTGAGCTTCGTGTCGCCGGCGATCAGTTCCTCGATCTTGCGCACCGCGTGCAGCACGGTGGTGTGGTCGCGACCGCCGAAGCGGCGACCGATTTCCGGAAAGGAGCGCGGCGTCAGCGTCTTCGACAGGTACATGGCGATCTGGCGCGGCTTGACGATGACACGGGTGCGGCGGTTCGAGACCAGTTCCTGACGCGAGACGTTGTAGTGCTTGGCAACGACGCGCTGGATATCCTCGATGCGGACGCGGCGCGGTTCGCCGGCATTGACCAGATGGCCGAGGAGTTCGTCAACACGCTCGATCGACAACTGCGGCTCAAAGGAACGGCGGAAGAGGAGCTGGTTGAAGGCGCCCTCCAGCTCGCGGCCGCTGGCCGTGACGTTGCGCGCCACATGCGAGAGAATTTCCTGCGGAATGTCGAGCGAGCCATCGTCCTGGCGTGCAGACTCGAGACGGCGCTTCAGCATTTCGAGGCGCATGTCGTAGTCAGGCCCCTCCATCTCGATGGCCACGCCGCCCTGGAGGCGCGAGCGAACGCGGCTGTCGAGCGATTCCAGTTCCCAGGGTGCCCGGTCCGCCGCCACGACGACCTGCTTGGCCGAGTCGAGCAGCATGTTCAACAAATGGCAGAACTCATGCTGGATCGACTTGCCCTGGAGGAACTGCATGTCGTCGATGACGAGAAGATCGATGTTGCGCAGCGATTCCTTCAGCGACAGGGCGTCGTTGTCACGGATCGCAGTGGCGAAGCGCCACATGAAATATTCGGCCGTCAGGTAAACGACGCGCGGTGCCCGGGCGCTTTGCAAGGCGGCAAGCGCGATCGCCTGCAGCAGATGCGTCTTGCCGAGACCGACGCTCGAATGGATGAACAGCGGATTGAAGCGCACGGCGCCGGCGCCGGCCTCTGCGATCGTGCGCGCAGCGGCGAGCGCCACGCGATTGGACGAGCCTTCGACGAAGCTCTCGAAATTGTAGCGCTGGTCGAGCGGCGAGCCGAACAGCGGCGCCTGCGCCGGCCTTGCGGCGGCGGCGACCGTGGCGGCGGCAGCGGCGACCGGCTGCGGCGAGGTGCGGCGGACCGGGGCAGCCGGCGCCGGTTCGGCTGCCGCGGTCACAGCCTCCTCGTGAACAGCCGGACGCTGGCCGCGGGTCGCGGTGCGAACGAGGATCTCCACTTTCAGGATCTCACCGTCTTCCTGCTGGAAAAGGTTCGTGATCAGATCGAGATAGCGGTTGTTGATCCAGGACTTCAGAAACGTCGTGGGCACCGACAGGCGCACGACGCTTTTCGATACCGAATGGAGCTTGAGACGCCCGAACCAGCTTGCGAAGACATCCGGACCGACCTGGGCTTTCAGGCGCGCACTTACCCGCTCGAAAAGTGCGTCATGCCGCATGTCGTGTTTTTCCCCCGCCGCCTGAGACTGATTGCTTCCGGCCTGAAATCCGTCAGACGCCGTCGCCAAATTCATCTGCATTTTGCCGCCTTCCAATATATTATCCGATGCCGTCATCGCTGCCGGCCTCATCTCTTTTATGTCCATCGGACACGGCTGCCTCCAATGCCATGCCGCGCCCGACGGACGCTCTGTCGCAACGAAACCAGGCTCCTCATATCCCGCCCCGTTGCGCGCTGCGCTCACTCGCTCGCCTCGTTCAAGCGAATGTCCCCTCGCGCCTGCTGCATGGCTTCCTTAAATCGGAATCGATTTAAGGCGAAGTCATGCAGCCATTCAAAGTGCTACAGCGACCCTTGCGCGTCTATCGGACGCGCGGCGCTGTAGTCCTATCGATTCCGTGCGGCTGTTTTCAAGCTATCCGGCCTTACCCTTTTATGACTACACCGCGCCCTCGTACGAAGCGGGTAGCCTAGGTCTCCGTCAATCCTGAACACACACCCGCACAGTACCGACGGGAACCACGCGCACCACAACCACAAGACGAAATGTCCTCGTTCCGCGGCGAAGGCTCGCCCGGCTTAACCATCTCGACTTGTCTGATTGAGCGACGTGGATTTCCCCCGCCACAGGGAACAGAATGCCCGAAGCCATCTCGTTGAAATGACCTCAAACCTCCTTATTACAGATGTGATCCGTGTCCCCTGTGGAAGTCATTTAGGCAGGATCGTGGGGCAAGATCAATGGTGATTTTTACCGCTTCTTAAGCGCTGCCAGTTGACTCTCGTGCAGCGTTTTGCATGGGCGTTTGCGAGTCCCGCAAGAATCGCTTTTGAATCAAGGGTTTTGATTTTTGCGGCCATGTTTAGCTGGCGAAAAAGAAAAAAAATAAAAATTCTCTTGACTCACCTTGCGTCGAAGACGCCGGCGCACCGGGACGCGGCGCTCGCGATATCCTCGCGCAACCCTTTGAAATTATTGAGAGAGTTATGTCACCCCACTGACACAGATGCCTTCGCGGCAGATTAACTATGACCGTGGCAGAAATATGAATCCGAAAAGCCCGGCGCAGGCGCCGGGCTTTTCATCATTTGCTTTTTATTTAGCCGGGTTAGGCCGAAAGCGACTTCACGCGCTGTGCCAGACGGGACACTTTGCGCGATGCCGTGTTGGCATGCAGCACGCCCTTGGTGGCGGCGCGCATCAGTTCCGGCTGCGCTGCCTTGAGCGCTGCGGCGGCGGCTGCCTGATCGCCGGAAGCGATCGCCTCTTCAACCTGGCGGACGAAGGTGCGGACGCGCGAACGACGAGCCTTGTTCACTGCGGTACGGCGTGCGATCTTGCGGGTCGCCTTTTTCGCCGAAGTTGTATTGGCCATTGATGCCTCTCTTCGAAAACTGACATGAACCCCGCCCTCGCCGTGCCGGGTCACTGCGACCTGTCATCCAAGCAATTCGGGAGCATTATCGGAAAGCCATGCGAGATGGCGTTTCAAACTGAGGGCGGCGTATAACGGGAAACCGCCCTCACGTCAACGCGCATTTTGAGAAAACCGGCGCGTTCCAGACTTACCTGTGTTTGAATTCCGCTTTGCGCTTCGCAACAAAGGCGGCCATCCCCTCCTTCTGGTCCTCGGTCGCGAAAAGCGCCTGGAAAAGCCGGCGCTCGAAACGCAGGCCTTCGGCAAGTGTTACCTCCAGCGAGCGGCTGACCGCCTCCTTGGCCATCACCACCGCCGGGAGTGCGAAGGAGGCAATCTTCTCGGCCGCGGCGAGCGCCTCTTCCATCAATTTGTCAGGCGCGACGATGCGCGCAACGAGGCCCGCCCGTTCCGCTTCGGCCGCGTCCATCATGCGGCCGGTGAGGATCAGGTCCATCGCCTTCGCCTTGCCGACCGCCCGGGTCAGGCGCTGCGAGCCGCCCATGCCGGGAATGACGCCGAGAGTGATTTCCGGCTGGCCGAATTTCGCCGTCTCCGATGCGATGATGAAATCGCACATCATGGCGAGCTCGCAGCCGCCGCCCAGCGCAAAGCCGGAAACGGCCGCGATCATCGGTTTGCGGGCGCCGGCGACGTGTTCCCAGCCGCCGAGAAAGTCGCCGAGATAGCTGTCGACAAAATCGAGCGACTGCATTTCCTTGATGTCGGCGCCGGCCGCGAAGGCCTTCTCCGAGCCGGTGATGACGATCGCGCCAACACCCCTGTCCGCGTCCAGGGCTTTCAGCGCTTGATCGAGCTCGCGCATCAGGGTCGAATTCAGCGCATTGAGCGCCTGCGGCCGGTTGAGGGTGATCAGGCCGACGCGCCCGCGCGTTTCGACCAGCAGCGTCTCGTAACTCATGTCGTCTCCTCCACTTCAAGATTCTCTATTCAAAAAGGGCGCGCGGCAGACATCGCCCCGCGCACGACCTCGTGTGAGCCTATTTCTGGCAGCGCGGGCAATGGAAGGTCGAACGCCCCGCCTGGACAATCCGGGCGACCGTACCGCCGCAGCCCGATGTGCGGCAAGTCTCGCCTTCTCGATCGTAGACGGAGAAGGCGTGCTGGAAATAACCGAGGCTGCCATCCGCCTGGATGTGGTCCCTGAGCGAGGAGCCGCCCGCGGCAATCGCGTCCGCAATCACCGCGCGGATCGCCTCGACGAGCGCAGTGAGCGCTGGCTTCGGGCGGCCGCGCCTGTCGACAAGCGTACCGGCCGCCCGCTTCGGCGACAGGCCCGAGCGCCACAGCGCCTCGCATACATAGATATTGCCAAGCCCGGCAATGATCCTCTGGTCGAGAAGGGCCGCCTTCAGCGGCTGTATCTTCCCAGCAAAGCGGGCGGCGAGATAGGCGGCGTCGAGCGCATTGCCCGTCGGCTCCTCGCCGAGTTCGCGGAAGAAGGCGTGCTCGGCGATGGTGTCGCGCCGCGCCAGATCCATGAAGCCGAAGCGGCGCGGGTCGTTGTAGATCACGCGCGCCGGGCCGGACCGACCGTCGAGATGGAAGATCACATGGTCGTGCTTCTCGTCCTTGCCGCGCGGCTGATGGAACGCGCCGGGCGCGACGGGCTCCGCGCCGGCCTCGATGCGGAACGACCCGGACATGCCGAGATGCGCGACGATCACGTCGCCGCCCTCGAGATCGATCATCAGATACTTCGCCCGACGCGACAGCGCGACGATGCGGCGCCCCGAAACGGCGGCGGCGAAATTCTCCGGGAAAGGAAAACGCAGGTCCGGCCGGCGCAGTTCGGCGCGCACCAGCAGCGCCCCTTCCATCGTCGGCGACAGTCCGCGTTTGACCGTTTCCACCTCGGGCAATTCCGGCATCGGCCGTCTTCCTTCACTCTTTGTTCATTCCATCCGCCCGCACCGCAAGCGCGCCATTCCCATGGCAGGATTGATGGCCTATAGGGAGCGCTATGTCGCAGCCATGCCCCGCCGCTGAGATAGCGCGCGCGGAACGATTTCGCTATGGTTGCGGCAAAATTCGTTGAAGTGGAGTTTCGCATGACGGATGAGCGCGTATCGGCCGATGGCGGAATGGAGACCTCCTTCGGTTTCCGCGAAGTCGGCACGGGCGAAAAGCAGCCGCTCGTCAACGATGTCTTCCACAAGGTCGCCAAACGCTACGACATCATGAACGACGTGATGTCGGCCGGTCTCCACCGCGTCTGGAAGGACGCGATGATCGCCGCGCTCAATCCGCCGCGCCTGGAGGACTACCGGGTCCTCGATGTCGCCGGCGGCACGGGCGACATCGCCTTCCGCATCGTCGAGGCCTCGGCGCGCCGAGCGCATGCGACGGTACTCGACATCAACGGCTCGATGCTCGCCGTCGGCGCCGAGCGCGCCAGGAAGAAGGGGCTCACCGCCAATCTCGAATTCGTCGAGGCGAATGCCGAGGACCTGCCCTTCGCGGCAAATTCCTTCGATGCCTATACGATCGCCTTCGGCATTCGCAACGTGCCGCGCATCGAGGTGGCGCTCACGGAAGCCTATCGCGTGCTGAAGCGCGGCGGGCGGCTGCTGATACTCGAATTCTCCGAGGTCGAAATGCCGCTGCTCGATCGCTTCTACGACGCCTGGTCGTTCAACGCGATCCCGAAATTCGGCAAGCTCATCACCGGTGACGAGGCGCCCTATCAATATCTGGTCGAATCGATCCGCAAGTTCCCGAACCAGCGCGATTTCGCAGCGATGATCCGCACTGCCGGATTTGGCCGCGTCTCCTTCACCAACTATACGGGCGGCATCGCCGCCTTGCATTCCGGCTGGAAAATCTGACCACATGAGCACGCCTGGAGCATATTTCCGTCTCGTGCGGATCGGCTGGGTGCTGGCGCGCGAGGATGCCTTTTCGGCCGTCCCTGCCGAACACCTGCCGCCGCTGGCGCGTTTCGTGCAGAGGCTCGCCGGGCTGCTCGCCCGCCGCCGGGCCCGGCTCGAGGTGCGCAGCGGCCGGCTTGCCCGGGCCGTCGAACGGCTCGGCCCTTCCTATGTCAAGATCGGCCAGTTTCTCGCGACGCGCCCGGACGTAGTCGGCGCGGAGCTCGCAGCCGACCTGTCGCTCCTCCAGGACCGGATGGCGACGTTTCCCGAGAGCGAGGCCCGGGCCGCGATAGAAGGCTCGCTCGGCCGCTCCGTCGATGCGCTGTTCGCCGAATTTTCCGAACCGATGGCCGCCGCGTCGATCGCCCAGGTCCATCCGGCCGTGGTCCTGCGCGACGGCCGGCCCGAAAGGGTGGCCGTCAAGGTCATCCGCCCGGGCGTGCGCCAGCGCTTCGCCGCCGATATCGAGGCGATGTACCTGGTCTCGCGCATGCAGGAACGGTTCCTGCCTTATACAAGGCGGCTGAGGCCGGTCGAGGTGACGAAGACGCTCGAACAGACGACCAAGGTCGAAATGGACCTGAGGCTCGAAGCGGCGGCCCTTTCCGAACTCGGCGAGAATACCAAGGAAGATTCCGGGTTTCGCGTACCCAAGGTCGATTGGGAACGCACCGGCCGCGATGTCGTGACGATGGAATGGATCGACGGCGTGAAAATGTCGGACATCGAAGGTCTGAAAGCCGCCGGCCACGATCTCAACACGCTCGCCGAAACGCTGATCCAGTCCTTCCTGCGCCATACGCTGAGGGACGGCTTCTTCCACGCAGACATGCACCAGGGCAATCTGTTCGTCGACGACGCCGGCCATATCGTTGCGGTCGACATGGGCATCGTCGGGCGGCTCGGCAAGAAGGAACGCCGCTTCCTCGCCGAAATCCTCTTCGGCTTCATCACCCGCGACTACCAGCGCGTTGCCGACGTGCATTTCGAGGCTGGTTACGTGCCATCGCATCACGACGCGGCGAGCTTTGCCCAGGCGATCCGCGCCATCGGCGAACCGATCCACGGCCAGCCGGCCGAAACCATCTCAATGGCCAAGCTCCTGACGCTGCTCTTCGAGGTGACCGAGCTCTTCGACATGCAGACGCGGCCCGAGCTCGTCATGCTGCAGAAGACCATGGTCGTCGTCGAGGGCGTGGCGCGTACGCTCAACCCGCGCTTCAACATGTGGAAGGCGTCGGAGCCGGTCGTCGGCAAGTGGATCCGCGACAATCTCGGCCCGAAGCGCATCGTCGCCGATTTGCGCGACGGGCTGCACGCCGCACTCCGCGTCGCCGAAGCCCTTCCGGAGATCGCCGCCCGCACCGAACGGTTCTCGGCGGAAATCATGGCCATGACCGAGAACGGCCTGCGCTTCGATGCGGAGACGGCGGAGGCAATCGGCAAGGCGGAGGCACGCCATACGCGCTCCGGCCGGCTGGCGCTCTGGGTAATTGCGGCAACGCTCGTTTATATTGCCTGGCGGTTGGCCTGACCCAGACGCAAAGTCACTTCCGATTTCTTGCATCCTGGGATAGCATCCGTTGATGGACAGTCGTTTTTCGCTTGCGATGATGGTGACCACGCGGACCCCGGGGTGTGCGGGAGGCCTGGCGCGCTAAGCGAACTGTCTTCACGCAAACCCTGCCGAGGCGAGCAGGGTTCAGCTCTGTTTCCTCGGCCAGTAGAGAGAGGAAACAATGAACGCAGCCTCGCCCGACCTCCATATTCGCGCTGCATCCGCTGCCGACTGGCAGGCGCTCGCCGCCTTACGCGATCTGCCCGGCGTCCGCTCCGGAACTCTGCGCCTGCCTTTCGCCCCGCCGGAGCAGACGCGACGCTGGCTCGAAAGCCTCACGGAAAACGATATGGTCATCGTCGCCGAGTTCGAGGGGCAGGTCGTCGGGCTCGCCGGATTGCACCGCCACAAAGGGCGGCGGCAGCATTCGGCCGACCTCGGCATGTGGTCCACGACGACTACCGCCGGCGCGGCATAGGCAAGGCTCTGCTCGAGGCGCTGATCGAGGCGGCGGACCGCTGGCTCGGCATCGCCCGCCTCGAACTGACGGTCTTTACCGACAATGAGGCGGCGATCGGCCTCTATCGCCAGGCGGGTTTCGTCACCGAAGGTGTCCTGAAATCCTATGCACTGCGAGACGGAGACTATGCCGACGTCTTTGCCATGGCGCGATTGCGAGGGTGAGCGGAACGAAGATGTCCTGCTGCCTTGCAAGGGCAGAGGGAAGGTCGGACCGATTCACTTTCCCCGCGTCTTGCGATCAATCGTCGGAACTGCCATGCCGTTTGCCAACCGAGAGACCAGACACATGAAGCATGAAGCCCACCCCGTTCAAGCCGGCGCCACCATCCGACAGGGCGGAAGGACGTGCTTTCATCGCCTGACGAATACAACTCCGGTGCTCATTCACGTGCGCTCGGGAAACAAGGTGGTTGTCCACGACACAGCTTTGCTCCTCACGGCCGGCGAGTTTGGCCTGTTGCCCGACCACCAGCCCATGACGATGGAGAACATTCCCAAGGCGCCTCAGAACTACGAAGCGCGCATCCTGCCTGTTCCACGTCCCCTGTTCGAGGAGACCTACGCGCATTTTCCTTTCATTACGCCTCCGCGGACAGCACGACCGGTGAAGGCCGTCGACCTGCCCGCCGAGGCCATGGCGCTGTTTGATTTCTGTTGCTGCTCGGAGAACATGTCGAGGCTCCCCGTCCCCGTCGCCACGGTCCGCTTGATGGAACTCATCACCTGGTTCGCCCTGAGCGGGGCCGTGCTCGGCGACCGGGAAAGCCCCCTCTTGCAGCATCGCCTGCGCCAGATGATCGAGGCCGACCCTGCCCGCGACTGGACCTTGGGCCACGCTGCCCGCACCTTCAACATGAGCGAGGCCACGCTTCGGCGTAAGTTGGCGGCGGAAGACACCAGTTTCACGGAGACATTGGGCGACACGCGCATGACGCGGGCACTGGCGCTCCTGCAGACGACCACCCTGCCGATCGCCCACGTCGCCCAGGAGGTGGGCTACGACTCTCCATCGCAGTTTTCGGCCCGGTTCAAGGAGCGGTTCGGCATCAATCCGCGCGAGGTACGCGGAGATCTCGGATTTTTTGAGCGGATCGGGACAGAAGTTGAGCAGATCAGGAGAGACGCTGTGTCCGCCTGAGGCTACGGTTGCTTTGTTGGATCATCTCATTGTTTCCTTGAAACACCGAAATGACCTAACCCTTTGAAACTACGCAATTCCGGACGGAAAACCCTTGCACACTTTTCCTGGAATTGCTCCAGCAACTGCAGGAAAGATCCATGCGCTTCATCACCACATTTCTCGCCCTGAGCTTCCTCGGCGCCACTGCAGCCCATGCCGAAATGAAACTGACGTCCAACGATCTGGTGGCGGCCAAACCCATGGCCGAGGCGCAGGTCTTCAACGGTTTCGGCTGCAGCGGGAAGAACATCTCGCCGCAACTGCAATGGTCGGGCGCGCCTGCGGGCACCAAGAGCTTCGCGATCATGGCCTATGATCCTGATGCCCCGACCGGCTCCGGCTGGTGGCATTGGACAGTGTTCAACCTTCCGGCTGATGCGACGGAGGTCGCAAACGGAGCGAGCGGCAGCGGAAAGCTTCCCGCCGGCGCCATAGAAGGCCGCACCGATTTCGGCGCCTCCGGCTACGGCGGTGCATGCCCGCCGGAAGGTCATGGACCGCACCGCTATCAGTTCACCGTATACGCTCTATCGCTCGACAAGCTCCCACTCGACAGCCAGGCTCCGGGGGCGATGGTCGGATTCTTCGTCCGGGCGAATGCGCTTGACCAGGCGACTGTCGAGGTTACGTACGAGCGCTGACCTGCGCTTCGGTCACGGCTTTGCCCGCGGCGGCTCCCCGCCGCGGGTACATTCCCGCCCCAGTTGCGCGCAACCCGTTCGCTCCGCTGCAACCCCGCGCGTCCTATCAGACGCTCAAAGGTCGCTGTAGGACCTTGAATTGCTGCGTGATTCCTTAAACCGATTCCGATTTGAGGAATCATGCAGTAGGGTCGCGTGAAACAGCAAGGAGCGGCGAGAGGCCGAAACGGAATGACACTGTCGGGCAAGCGCATTCTCCTCATCATTTCCGGCGGCATCGCGGCCTATAAGAGCCTGGACCTCATCCGCCGGCTGCGCGAACGCGGCGCCGCGGTGCGGCCGGTGATGACGGCGGGGGCGCAGCAGTTCGTGACGCCACTTGCAGTCGGCGCGCTTGCGGCCTCGCGCGTCTATACGGAGCTCTTTTCGCGCGAGGACGAGCAGGATGTCGGGCATATCCGCCTCGCGCGCGCGTGCGACCTCGTCCTCGTGGCGCCGGCGACCGCCGACCTGATGGCCAAGATGGCGAACGGCCATGCCGACGACCTTGCCTCGACGGTCCTGCTCGCAACCGACCGCCCCGTGCTTGTCGCTCCGGCGATGAACCCGATGATGTGGATGCATCCCGCGACCCGCCGCAACCGTGCGACGCTTGCCGCCGACGGCATCCGTTTCGTCGGGCCGGCCTCCGGCGAGATGGCGGAAAGCGGCGAGGCCGGCGAAGGCCGGATGGCCGAGCCCGTGGAGATCGTCGCGGCGATCGAGGACCTGCTCTCAGGCGCCAAACCGCTTGCCGGGCGGAAGGCGATCGTCACCTCCGGGCCGACGCACGAGCCGATCGACCCGGTCCGCTATATCGCCAACCGCTCGTCCGGCAAACAGGGCCATGCTATCGCCGCCGCGCTCGCCCGGCTCGGGGCTGACGTCACGCTCGTGTCCGGTCCCGTGACCATCGCCGAGCCCGCGGGGGTCCGTGTCGTGCATGTCGAGCGCGCCGAGGAGATGCGCGACGCGGTCGTTGCCGCGCTTCCGGCCGATGTCGCGGTGATGGTCGCGGCGGTCGCCGACTGGCGTGTTGCGTCCGCGGCCGGCAACAAGATTAAGAAGCGGCCGGGCGAAGCCCCGCCGCCGCTGCAGCTTGCAGAGAACCCGGACATCCTGAAGACGGTGGGCCATCATGCGTCACGCCCGAAACTGGTGATCGGCTTTGCCGCCGAGACGGAAAACGTCGCCGCGAACGGCCGCGCCAAGCTCGAAAGAAAGGGCGCCGATTACATCCTGGCAAACGACGTTTCCCCGGCAACCGGCATCATGGGCGGCGACCATAACCGGGTGAAGCTGATCGGCCGCGACGGCACGGAGGAGTGGCCGGAGATGGGCAAGGACGAGGTGGCCGAAAGGCTGGCCGCGCTGATTGCCGCGAAACTTTCCGCATAGCTGCGGTTCGGGACTTCAGGCGAGTTGAACATCCTTGCCGGCCGCCCGGGAAAGCGGCGCGGTATGAACCGGATCGCGCGCGGGCGCTTCAATGGCGTTGAAAAGGCGAACATCGACGCCATTTTCGCCGACGATCACTGCCGAGCCGTCCGGAATTTCGGCCCAGGCGTTGTCGTCGTCATTGAGCGGTTCCGAGACGAGGCAGTAGCCGCCCTGTGGTCCCATCGGGGCGGCATAGAGCGTCGGAGCCTTGCGGTCGGAGGCGTAGCGGACCGCATAGAGATCCTGGCCGTTGGAAAACGCCGCGGTGAAGCGGACGAGCACCTTCAGGTTCAATTGTTCTGCCAGGCGCTCCACGAAGCCGAGCGCCTCGGCAACGGCGCCGAGCGGGTCGCGGTCGAGACCGAACTGCAGCGCCAGAAGAAAAAGCAGCTCCGAATCCGTCGTGCCGGTGCGCGCCGCGTAGAGATCGTCGTCGAGCATGTTTTCCATTGGCCGGCGCAGATGCTCGAAATGGCCGATCTGGCCGTTGTGCATGAAGGCCCAGCGGCCGAAGACGAAGGGGTGGCAATTGTCGCGTCGCGTGCCGCCGCCGGTCGCCGCGCGAACATGGGCGAGAAAGAGCCGGGAGCGTATCTGCCGAGCAATGCTCCGCAAGTTGCAGTCGGACCAGGCGGGCAGGATATCGCGGTAGCGGCCGGGCTCGGCGCGGTCGCCATACCAGGCGATGCCAAAACCGTCGCCATTGGTGGCGGTCTTCGCCCGTGTCGCGCAATGGGACTGCTCGATCAGCGAATGCGCCGGCGACGTCACCAGTTCCTCGAGATAAAGCGGCTCTCCACGATAGGCTGCCCAGCGGCACATGCGTCGATCACTCCGGTTGCGGGACTTCGATAAAAGGCGATTCGCTGACCATCGTCACGGCGATGTTCCAACGGAACATGGTAAAAATGCGTTAACACTTTTCGCAAGGCCGTCCTTTTCAACAGTAGCGAGAGACCTTCGAGGGCGCTGTTTCGCCTGGCACATCAGAAAGCTATTTCGAATAAACATTCCATATTGACAAGCGCCGCACACTTCATTTCATTTCCACCCCGTCATGCTAAGGCTCGACCCGGGAGGAAACATGAGCGGCAAGCGCAAACTGGGCGTCGGCCTGATCGGCACGGGCTTCATGGGCAAGGCCCATGCCCTCGGCTTCACGATCGCCTCGCGGGTCTTCGACCTGCCCTTCGAACTGGATCTGGTTTCGGTTGCGGACGTGACTGCGGAGAGCGCCGAGGCGGCCCGCGCGCGCCTCGGCTTCCGCAAGGCGACGGCCGACTGGCGGGAGCTATTGAGCGATCCCGACATCGACATCATCGACATCACCACGCCGAACCTGCTGCATAAGGAGATGGCGCTTGCGGCGATTGCGCATGGCAAGCACGTCTACTGCGAAAAGCCGTTGGCACCGACCGTTGCCGACTGCGCCGAAATGGTCGCGGCGGCCGAGAAGGCCGGCCTCGTCACCCAGGTCGGGTTCAACTATCTGAAAAACCCGCTGATCTTCCTTGCCAAGGAGATCATCGACAGCGGCGAGATCGGCGAAATCCGGTCGTTCCGTGGCGTCCATGCCGAAGACTTCATGGCCGATGCCGATATCCCATGGGCCTGGCGACTCGATCCGAGAAGCGGCGGCGGCGCGCTCGCCGATATCGGCAGTCATATCATCGCCTGCATGCGCCACTTGGTCGGACCGATCAAATCGGTGCTTGCAGAGACGATCACCCACATAGCGGAGCGCCCGGTCTCCCGCGGCGCGGCCGAGACCCGCCCCGTCGAAGTCGACGACATAGCCCGCGCCTTCGTTCGCTTCGAAAGTGGCGCGAGCGGCAGCTTCGAGGCGAACTGGATCGCCACCGGCCGCAAGATGCAGCATGACTTCGAAATCTACGGCTCCAAGGGCAGCATCGTCTTCACCCAGGAGCGGCTGAACGAAATCAAGGTCTATTCTACCGGCGACGACATCAAGAGCCGCGGCTTCCGCACCATCTGGGCCGGGCCGGAGCACCCGCCTTACGGCGCCTTCTGCGTGGCGCCCGGCCACCAGATCGGCTTCAACGATCTGAAAGCCATCGAGGCGCACGAATTCCTGGAGGCGATCGCCAAGGGCGGCAAGCCTTCGACGGATTTCCGCGAGGGCTACGAGGTGCAGAAAGTGCTCTCCGCCACCTACCGGTCGGCCAGGACCAACGCGTGGATCGACATCGGCTGATCCCGGATTGCGGGTGGAGAACCCGTCCAAAATAGAACGTTCGTTCTATACCCGCGACGGCTCATCGATTAGAGTGAGGCAAACGGAACGCGGGCAAGCCTGGAGACGCTGAACGATGTCAACGCCGGAGACGACCACGGATGTGCCGCAGGATTTCGAGGCGCTGAAGGCCGTCATCCTGGAGCGCAAGGCGCAACTGCCGAAGCGCCTGAAACAGGTCGCCGCCTATTCGCTCGACAATCCGGACGAGATCGCCTTCGGCACGGCGGCGAGCATCGCCACCTCCGCCGATGTCCAGCCCTCGACGCTCGTGCGCTTCGCCCAGCATTTCGGCTTCGAAGGCTTTTCGAGCCTGCAGCAAATCTTTCGGGCGCGCCTGCGCGAACGAACGCCGGGCTACGAGGAGCGGCTGAAGGCGTTGCGCGGCGATGACCACAGCCGGCTCGAAAGCGGCTCGATCTTCAACGGCTTCGTCGCGGCCGCGCATCGCTCGCTCGACAATGTAGCAACATCCGTCGATCCGGAAGCCTTCGAGCGGGCCGTCGACATCCTCGCCAAGGCCGATACGATCTACCTTATCGCCAAGCGCCGCTCCTACCCTATCTCCAGCTACATGGCCTATGCCTTCGGCAAGCTGAAGGTGAAGTACCAGCATGTCGGCACGGCGGCCGGCATCGACGACGATATGCTGGCGATGGCGACCAGACAGGATGCCGCCTTCGCCGTCAGCTTCTCGCCCTATGCGTCGGAAAGTGCGGCCCAGGCGCGCCTGCTTGCCAACCGCAAGATTCCGGTCGTGTCGCTGACCGATTCCGCCTTCTCTCCGCTCGCCGAGTCGTCGAAGGTCTGGTTCGAACTCGTCGAGGCCGATCACGCCGGATTCCGCTCGCTTTCGGCCAGCATGGCCTTTGCGATGGCGCTGACCGTGGCGATTGCCGAGAAGCGTCGCCGCGCGGGAGATGCAGCAATATAGAACAGAAATTCCATGTTGACGAAACTACGGAATTTATGTTTCATAAGCTCATCGCCCATGACATAATCATAACTGTCGGCGCCGGCGCGGCGTCCGCGGGGAGGAAGCAGTGAGCCAGATTCCATCGGCCCAAACTCCATCAGCCCAAATTCCTTCGGCAAAGGGCGCCAAGCCCCTCGACATCATCACCATCGGAAGAGCCTCGGTCGATCTTTACGGTCAGCAGATCGGCACGCGGCTCGAGGACGTGGCGAGTTTTGCCAAGTCCGTCGGCGGCTGCCCCTGCAATATTTCGGTCGGCACGGCGCGCCTCGGGCTGAAATCGGCGCTGTTGACGCGCGTCGGCAACGAGCAGATGGGCCGTTTCATCCGCGAGCAGCTGCAGCGCGAAGGGGTCGAGACGCGCGGCATCGTCACCGATCCGGAACGGCTGACTGCACTCGCGATCCTCTCCGTCGAGAACGAAAAGTCCTTCCCGCTGCTCTTCTACCGCGACAATTGCGCCGACAACGCGCTCAATGAACATGACATCGCGGAGGACTTCATCCGCTCCGCCCGCGCGATCCTCGTCACCGGCACGCATTTCTCCAAGCCGAATACCGATGCCGCCCAGCGCAAGGCGATCCGGATCGCCAAGGAGAACGGCGCGAAGATCGTCTTCGACATCGACTATCGCCCGAACCTCTGGGGTCTCGCGGGCCACGATGCGGGCGAAAGCCGCTACATCGCTTCCGACCGCGTCTCGGCGCATCTCAAGACCGTGCTCGGCGATTGCGACCTGATCGTCGGCACCGAGGAAGAGGTGCTGATCGCTTCGGGCGAGAGCGACTTGCTCCAGGCCCTCAAGACCATCCGTTCTCTCTCCGGGGCAACGATCGTGCTCAAGCGCGGGCCGATGGGCTGCATCGTCTATGACGGGCCGATCTCGGACGATCTCGAAGACGGCATCGTCGGCAAGGGCTTCCCGATCGAGGTCTACAACGTGCTCGGCGCCGGCGACGCCTTCATGTCCGGCTTCCTGCGCGGCTGGCTGAGGGGCGAGCCCCATGCGACCTCCGCCACCTGGGCCAATGCCTGCGGCGCCTTCGCGGTGTCGCGGCTGCTCTGTGCGCCGGAGATCCCGACCTGGACCGAGCTCCAGTTCTTCCTCGAATACGGCAGCAAGGAAAAGGCGCTGCGCAAGGACGAGGCGATCAACCACGTGCACTGGGCGACGACGCGCCGCCGCGACATCCCGCTGTTGATGGCGCTCGCGATCGACCATCGCAGCCAGCTGGAGGATATCGCCGAGGGCAAGCCGGAGCTGCTGGCGCGCATCCCGGCCTTCAAGGCGCTGGCCGTCAAGGCGGCCGCTCAGGTCGCTGCCGGCCGGCCCGGCTTCGGCATGCTGATCGACGACAAATACGGTCGCGACGCGCTTTTCGCCGCCGGCGCACACCGCGATTTCTGGATCGGCAAGCCGATCGAGCTGCCAGGGTCGCGGCCGCTGCAGTTCGAATTCAGCCAGGATCTCGGCAGCCGGCTCATCGATTGGCCCGTCGATCATTGCATCAAGGTGCTCTCCTTCTATCACCCGGACGATCCGGCCGAACTGAAGGCCACGCAGGTCGCCAAGCTTCGTTCGGCCTTCGAGGCGGCCCGCAAGGTCGGCCGTGAAATCCTGATCGAAATCATCGCCGGCAAGCACGGGCCGCTCGACGACCAGACCATTCCGCGGGCGCTCAACGAGCTTTATGATGCCGGGCTGAAGCCGGACTGGTGGAAGCTCGAGCCGCAGGCGAGCCGCGGCGCCTGGGCGGCCATCGACGCCGTCATCGAAAACCGTGACCCTCTCTGCCGGGGCGTCGTCCTGCTCGGCCTGGAGGCCCCTTACGAGGTGCTGAAGGACGGTTTTGCCGCGGCAAGGACGTCGACGACGGTGAAGGGTTTCGCGGTCGGCCGGACGATCTTCGCCGACGCCGCCAAGAGCTGGCTCACCGGTTCGATGACCGACGACGAGGCCGTCGCCGACATGGCGGCGAAGTTCAAGGCGCTGGTGGATCTCTGGCTGCGCTTGGGTGAAACAAAGGCCGCCTAAGCAGGACGAGGACGTGGGAAGCGCCCGAAGCCTGCTCTACTTATAGCCGGCCTGCGGCATCAAAAACGACAATGGGCGGAGCGGACTTCGCCACCTGGAGGAAATTCAAGATGAGCCAGAAAACCGTGCGCCTGACCATGGCACAGGCCGTGGCGCGGTTCATGACCCGGCAGATGACCATCATCGATGGCAAGCGCGTGCCGATCTTCGGCGGCGTCTTCGCGATCTTCGGCCATGGCAACGTCGCCGGCGTCGGCGAGGCGCTCTATGCCATCCGCGAAACCCTGCCGACCTACCGCGCCCAGAACGAACAGGGCATGGCGAACGCCGCGATCGCCTTCGCCAAGGCAAGCTTCCGCCGCCGCTTCATGGCCTGCACGAGCTCGATCGGCCCGGGCGCGCTCAACATGGTGACCTCCGCGGCACTTGCCCATGTCAACCGCCTGCCGGTCCTGTTCCTGCCCGGCGACGTCTTCGCCAACCGGCGGCCTGATCCCGTGCTGCAACAGGTTGAAGGCTTCGGCGACGGCACGGTCTCGGCCAATGACTGCTTCCGCCCGGTGTCGCGCTATTTCGACCGCATCGCCCGGCCGGAACAGATCATCCCGGCGCTACGCCGTGCCATGCAGGTGCTGACCGATCCGGCAGACTGCGGCCCGGTGACGCTTTCGCTCTGCCAGGACGTCCAGGCCGAAGCCTACGATTATCCGGAAACCTTCTTCGACGAGAAGGTCTGGGTGCCGCGCCGCATCGAGCCCGATCTCGACGAGCTGGCGGCAGCGATTGCGGCGCTGAAGGAGGCGAAGAAACCGATCATCGTCGCCGGCGGCGGCGCGCTCTATTCCGAAGCGACGAGCGACCTCGCGGTTTTCGCCGAGAAGTACGGCATTCCGGTCGTCGAGACGCAGGCCGGCAAGTCGGCGCTGCCGCATTCGCATCCGCTCAACATGGGCTCTGTCGGCGTCACCGGCACGTCCGCCTCCAACCGGCTTGCCGAGGAGACCGATCTCGTGCTTGCCGTCGGCTCGCGGTTGCAGGATTTCACCACCGGTTCCTGGGCGCTCTTCAAGAACGACGACCTGAGGATCATCGGCCTCAATGTCCAGCCCTTCGACGCCGGCAAGCACAACGGCCTGCCGCTGATCTCGGACGCGCGGGTCGGCCTCAACCGGATGTCCGGCGGGCTCGGCAGCTATAAGGCAGATGCGAGCTGGACCGAGAAGGCCAAGGCCGGCAAGGCCGAATGGCTGGAGGCCGCCGACAAGGCGACGGCCACGACCAATGCGGCGCTTCCCTCCGACGCCCAGGTCATCGGCGCCGTCCAGCGCGCCCGCGGCGGCAAGAAGACGACGCTCGTTTGCGCGGCCGGCGGTCTACCCGGCGAGTTGCACAAGCTCTGGCAGGCGGAAGAGCCCGGCGGCTACCACATGGAATACGGCTTCTCGACCATGGGCTACGAGGTCGCGGGCGGCCTCGGCGTCAAGCTCGCCAGGCCCGAGCGCGACGTGATCGTCATGGTCGGCGACGGCAGCTACATGATGCTGAACTCGGAAATCGCCTCCTCGATCATGCTCGGCGCCAAATTCACCATCGTTCTCCTGGATAATGCCGGCTACGGCTGCATCAACCGGCTGCAGATGGAAACCGGTGGCGCCAACTTCAACAACCTGCTTCAGGACACGCACCACGTCGAACTGCCGCAGATCGACTTCGCCGCGCATGCGGCCGCGATGGGCGCCGTCACCCGCAAGGTCGGCTCGATCCCCGAACTCGAAGCGGCGCTTGCCGAAACCGCCAACGAGGCCCGCACCACAGTCATCGTCATCGACACCCATCCGCTGATCACGACCGAGGCCGGCGGCCATTGGTGGGACGTCGCCGTTCCGGAAGTCTCGGAGCGCGAGCAGGTGAAAGTGGCCCGCGAAGGTTACGAGAAGGCGCTCCAGTCGCAGCGCTTCGGCTGATACTGCAATCAATTGCTCACCCTAAACCTCTCCCGCTCGCGGGGAGAGGGGACTTGAGAGGGCGCGACATACACCTTCTCCCCGCATGGGGGGAGAAGGTGGCAGCAGCCGGATGAGGGGCTAGCCCGCCCTTTACACATAAGACGAGAGACAGCGAAGCAATCGCTTCAAGCAATGATAGAAAGCAAAAGACATGATCCGCTACGGAACCAACCCGATCGCCTGGAGCAATGACGACGACCATTCGATCGGCGCGCATCTGACGCTCGAGGACTGCCTGTCCGATTGCCAGAAGATCGGCTTCGACGGCATCGAGAAGGGCCACAAGATGCCGTCCGATCCGGAGGCACTGAAGCAGAAGCTCGGCTCCTACGACCTCGTCTTCGTCTCCGGCTGGCACTCGACCAATCTCTTGACCCATGACGTCGAAGCCGAGAAACGGGCGATCCAACCGCATCTCGACCTTTTGAAGCACAATGGCTGCAAGGTGGCGATCGTCTGCGAGACCTCGAACGCCATCCACGGCGACGATTCCAAGTCGCTCGTCAAGGACAAGCCGGTGCTGCCGGCCGACCAGTGGAAGACGTTCGGCGCCGATCTCGAAGCGGTCGCTGAGTATTGCGCCGCCCAGGGCATCGATCTCGTCTATCACCACCACATGGGCACGATCGTCCAGACCGGCGAGGAGATCGACCTGTTGATGGAAAACACCGGCCCGGCGACGAAGCTGCTGCTCGACACCGGGCACGCCTGGTTCGGCGGCTCCGATCCGGCGGACGTCGCCAGGAAATACATGGACCGTGTCCGTCACATCCATTGCAAGAACGTCCGTCCGGCGGTCCGCAAAGTGGTCGAGGGCGAAGGCCTCTCGTTCCTCGAAGGCGTGCGCCGCGGCGTCTTCACGGTGCCGGGCGATTCCGAAGGCGGCGTCGACTTCCTGCCGGTGCTGAAGATCGCGGCCGAGCATGGTTATGACGGCTGGCTGGTGATCGAGGCGGAGCAGGATTCGGCCGTACGCAACCCATTCGAATTCCAATCGCTCGGGCTGAAGTCGCTGAAGGCGTTCGCCAAGGAAGCGGGACTGGATCGGGCATAACTGCCCCTCATCCGGCTGCCGCCACCTTCTCCCCGCTTGCGGGGAGAAGGGATATGCCGGGCCGTCGAAGTCCCCTCCCCGCTTGCGGGGCTAGTCCTCGGGTTAAACCCGAGGAGAGGGGCTAAGCGCCGCGCCCGGAACCTAACAAACAGGAGACCGTCACATGTCCAAACTGCTCGTCAAACCCAAGGCACAATCCGGCCTGGTGCAGGACATCACGCCGGAGAGCGCCGGCTGGACCTATGTCGGTTTTGCGCTCAACCGGCTGAAGCCGGGGGAAAAGACCGGAGGCGAAGCGGGCGACAAGGAACTCTGCCTAGTGCTCGTCAGCGGCAAGGCGCAGATCTCCGTCGACGGCGAGGATTTCGGGGAGTTGGGCGAGCGCATGACGCCCTTCGAGGGTCAGCCCTATGCCGTCTACGTGCCCAGGGGCAGCAAGTGGCAGGCCGAGGCGACGACGGACCTCGAGCTCGCCGTCTGCTCCGCACCCGGCGGCGAAGGCTTCAAGGCGAAGGTCATCCGCCCCGGCACGCATCCGCAGATGACACGCGGCAAGGGCACCAACACTCGCTACGTCACCAATATCATGCCGGAGGACGACGGTTCGGCACAGTCGCTGCTCGTCGTCGAGGTGATCACGCCCGGCGGCCACACCTCCTCCTACCCGCCGCACAAGCACGACCAGGACAACCTGCCGGCCGAAAGCTATCTGGAGGAAACCTATTACCACCGCCTCAACCCGCCGCAGGGCTTTGCCATGCAGCGCGTCTATACGGACGACCGCACGCTCGACGAGACCATGGCGGTGGAAAACGGCGACGTGGCGCTCGTTCCAAAGGGCTACCATCCGGTTGCGGCCATCCACGGCTACGACTCCTATTACCTCAATGTCATGGCCGGACCGAAGCGGATCTGGAAGTTCCACAACGCCAAGGAACACGAGTGGCTGTTCACCGGCATCTGAGCCGGGGCGGCAATACACTCGACGAATCGAGCGGGCGCCCTATCGTATCTTGCTGAGGCAAAGCGACGAGGAGCCCTCCCATGCACATCGACGGCCAATGCCATTGCGGCTTCGTGACCTATGAGGCGGAGATCGACCCGGAGGACGTGTCGATCTGCCACTGCACCGATTGCCAGCAACTCACCGGCTCCGCCTATCGCGTGACGGCGGGCACGCCGCGCGCCTCCTTCCGGCTGACCGGCGGCGAGCCGAAGCTCTATATCAAGACTGCCGAGAACGGCCGCAAGCGGCTGCAATTCTTCTGTCCGCAATGCGGCTCGCCGGTCTATACGACCGGCGAGGGCGAGGATGCGGAGGAGATCGGCATCCGCGTCGGCACGATCAACCAGCGGCGCGAACTCAGGCCGCGGTCGCAGATCTGGTGCTCCTCCGCCCTGCCCTGGGTCGACGTCGGCGAACTCCCGGGCAGGTCACGGGAATAAGAGAGGTGTTGATACCCCCCCTCTGCCCTGCCGGGCATCTCCCCCACAAGGGTGGAGATTGGCCAGAAGCAATGCGCTGCCAGGCGATGAGTCCGCAAATGCCGAAGCCCTCGAAGGCAACGGCATGTTCTCAGTGTATTTGATCGAGCGAGACACCGCGCCTTGCCGATCTCCCTGCTTGTGGGGGAGATGCCCGGCAGGGCAGAGGGGGGTGCGACCCAGGGGCACTCCACAGATCCAACCCCGCGCAATCTCCGCGAACCGATGACTACGCCACCGGATAGGGTCCCTCGGCGAATACCGTGTCATGATACCCTTTTGAGCCGATTTCGCGCGCGAGCGGGCTTCGGAAATCCTCTCCCCGGCTTAGGCAAGAAAGCACGTGCCGGAAATCATATTTAGGCCGCCAGCCGAGAGATGAGACTGCCCGGGCGCTCACATAAACCCGGTCGATCGACGGAAAGAGCTTCCAGTCCCGTTCTGCATAAAGCGCTTCGCATTCCGGGAAATGGCGCAGAACGACGCGCGCGGCGTCCGTCCTGAGCTCGGCCAGGTCGTCCGGCGAAAAGGGCGTCGGCGCCGAGACGATATAGCGCCCGAAGCCAATCTCCTCTGCGCGCTCCAGCGCCGCCAGATGGGCGCTCACCACGTCTTCGATATCGGCCCGGCGGTAGAGGAGTTCGCTCGCTTGCGCATTCTCCGTTTCATAGCGGCCACGGATTTCCGCATCGTCGTCGGCCTCGGGAAAAAAGCGGGAGGTGCGCAGGATGATGACGGACAGCCCGTGCCGCCGGGCAAAAAGTTCGCAAAGTCCTTCCGCCGCAAGCTTGCTTGTGCCGTAGATGTTGCGTGGAATCGGTGTGACATCCTCGGTAATCCAGGCGGCCGGCGCGCCGGGTGCCGGCGTCAGCGCCGAGCCGAAGGCGCTGGTGGTGCTGGTGAAGACGAAGGCGCCGACACTGACATCGGCTGCGGCCTCGAGCAGGTTGAGCGTCCCGGTGATATTGGTTTCGACGAATTCCGAATAGCCGTGCGTTGCCACATGCGGCTTGTGCAGCGTCGCCGCATGGATGACGGCGCGCACGCCCTTGACGGCGTGCCGGACAAAGGCGGGATCGGTGATCGAGCCGACATGGTCAGTGAATTCCGAGGGCTTGATGTCGATGCCGCGCACCGGGCGCCCCGCCCGGCGCAATACCCGCATCAGCGCCTCGCCGAGATGGCCCGCGCTCCCCGTCACCAGAGTCGTCATCCGTTCGTTCCTCGTTTCCTGGAAGGCTAAACGCGGCCGCAGGGGAGCGACAAGGCATAAATTATACCCCCGCGATCACGTCAGCGTCGTCACCAGGCGACCGATCGCTCCGTCCGAAAGGGGAATGCGTTCCCACAGCACGCTGCCCGCGAGGATCGGCACGTCGTCGCGGCCGTTCGGCCCGGTCTCGACGACAAGCGACGACGTCTGGCCGTGATACCAGCCAAGATCTTGAAGCGCCGCCTCGGCCTGCTGAATGCCCTCCGACGCATAGCGGAACATCGGCGTTCCGAGCATGTCTCGTCGCCATTCGTTCCGCCGGCCCGGCGACGCCGCCAGCAGTCGATGCGAGTGGTCGCAAATCAGATGGACGCGCGCTGTCGAGGTTTCGACGAGCCGCTTGATGGCTTGATCGGCGGTCGATGCCTGGGGTGCGAAGAGGCGTTCGAGAGCGGCTCGCTGATCCTCCGCAGGCATCAGGACGCCTGTCTCCCAGCGCGAAACGGTCGCCTGCGTGACGTTCAGCAGCTCCGCCACGTGGCTTTGCTTGATGCCACGCATCAGACGCAACCGCTTCAGCGCTCTCCCGGTGTAAAGCATTGCCGCCTCCTCGAATCCGAACCGCGTGCCGCTTTGCCGCGGGACGACGGAAAGGCTATACCAGCATTCGGGCTCAACGAAGAACACAGACGGCGATCGGATCGTGACGAAAGGCCAATTCAGCGTGATGCCGCGCCGCATTGACGGGGTTGACGTGGTCGAAGCCGCGACACGCCATTCCTTCGCGCGCCACACCCATGAGCAATTCGGCATGGGCCTCATTCACCAAGGCGCGCAGAAGTCGCTGAGCGGGCGCGGCACCGTCGAGGCCGAAGCCGGCGACGTGATCACCGTCAATCCGGGCGAGGTCCACGACGGTACGCCGATCGGCGACTCCGGTCGCTCCTGGCGGATGCTCTATCTCGCGCCGTCGCTGGTCGAGGCTATCGTCAGCGACATCAGCGAAGGCCGGAGACAGACCTGCGAGTTCGCGGATCCTGTCATCCGGAACGCTGCCCTTGCCGCCCGCTTTCGCGCGATCTTCGCGACCGCGGCGACCGCAGGCAGCAACGAGTCCAAGCTTCGTTGGGAGGAACTGGCGGTGACGTTGCTTGCCGAGGCGATGCGTCTTGTCCCCCGATCCGCCGCCGGGCAAAAAGTGCCCGCTTCAATTGCAGCGGCGGTCAACCTGATCGACGACGATCCGCTGACGCCGCTCACCTTGGCGGACCTCGCCCGCGAAAGCGGCTTGAGCCGTTTCCAGGTCGTGCGCGGCTTTGCCAGGGCGATCGGCTTGACGCCGCATGCCTATCTCATGCAGCGGCGCATCGATATCGTCCGCCGCCTGATCGGCAAGGGTACGCCGCTTGCGGAGGCGGCGGCTGCCGGCGGCTTTGCCGACCAGAGCCATATGACGCGGGTATTCGTCCGCAAGTATGGGTTTTCGCCAGGCGCCTATGCGCGGGCTGTCGGTTAGTGCATGTCGCCCAAAAGTGTGCAGCGGTTTTGGGACAACGACATGCACAAAACAAAGACCCAAAGCGCGTCGCATGAATATGGTTGAATGCGACGCGCTTTATGACCTGCAATTCCGTACAAGACCGCCAACCCCCGATGCGATTTTCTGCCGCCTCCAAACAAGTAAATGGCGGCAGCATGTCGAAGCAAGTTCAGGGGTATTTCTATCTGTCTCTCGCGATGGTTCTGGTGGGGAGCACGGTTGCTACGAGCAAGATCATCGCCGCCGGCCTGCCGCCTTTCACCGCGACGGCACTGCGCTTCGCCATCGCTTTCCCGCTCTTGCTGTTGCTGATGCGGGGAACCCGAACGCCGTGGCCGCGGCTCCCAAGGGGCGACTGGCTCATCCTTTTCCTGCAGGCCGGCGCCGGCGGCGTCGGCTATACGACCCTGCTCATTTCCGGCTTGAAGTTCACCCCCGCGGCAGATGCCGGCGTAATCATCGGTACGCTTCCCGTCGTCTCGGCGGCGATCGCCATCATCATCCTTGGTGAAAGACCGCATCCTTCGACGCTTCTCGCGATCGCTCTTGCCGCCGCAGGCGTGCTGACGATCGTTTTCCGATCGGAGACGGGCGGCATGCATTCGCTCACCGGTAGCCTGCTGATCTTCGGCGCCGTCATCTGCGAAGGCTTGTTCATCCTCCTCAACAAGCGATTGAAGCGCGTAATCCCACCGCTGACGCTGTCCGGCCTGATGGCGGGCCTCGGCGGCGCGATCGCCGCGCCGATTGCGCTTGCGGAGGTTCCCTGGGCCGGATCGATAACCACGGCTGCCATTGCCGCCGTCGTCTATTATGCACTGGTGCCGACCGTCGGCGGCTTCCTGCTCTGGTATGCGGGGCTGGCCAAGGTGAGCGGTACCGAAGCGTCGGTCTTCACCGCGCTTGCGCCGGTTTCCGCGGTGCTGCTTGCTTTCGCGGTGCTCGGCGAACCGCTGGCTCTCAATCAGCTGCTCGGCATCGGCTGCGTCCTTGTCTCGGTACTCTGCCTCGGCATTTTCGGACCGACGACTCAGCCTGCCAATACGGCCCGAACCTGATTGAACAGGAGCAGCCTCATGCATTTCCGTCACTCGACCGATATCTGGACAGAGTTCCCCGAACTTGCGGCGGGCGTCCTCCATGTCGAGGGCATCCATCGCGACATGTCCGTCGCAGCCCATGGCGATGAGTTCGAGGCCGTCGCGAAAGCCCGACTTGCAGAAGCTGCAGAGGGTGATCTTCCCGAAATACAGGCCTGGCGCGCCGCGCCTTTTCGCGCATGGGGATGAAGCCGACGCAATATCGCTCAGCCTCGGAGGCGCTGCTCAGGCGGTTCAGGAAGGAGGGAACGCTACCCAAAATCCATCCGCTGATCGATCTTTGCAATGCGGCTTCGCTCGCCTTTGCGGTTCCGATCGCAGTCTTCGATCTCGACAAGGTGGCGGCCCATCTCGAAGTGCGCCGAGCTGCCGGCAGCGAGATCTACACGACCTTTGCCGGTGAAACCGAACATCCCGAGCCGCAGGAAGTCATCTTCGCTGATGCGGAAGGGCGGGCGCATGCGCGGCGCTGGACCAATCGCCAGAGCGGTTATTCGGCCGTGCGCGACGAGACAAAGCGCGTGCTGATCGTCGCCGAGGCGCTGCATGCCGGCGCGTCGTCTGATGTGAAACGGCTCACCGACGAACTTGGCGCCGCCATCCGTGCCGTCTGGTCCGTCGAGCCTCGGCGCGCGATACTGGGCCGGACGGCGCCGCGTCTTGATTGCTGAACGGCCACCATTCGCTTGGTCATCGCCTCACTGCTGCCAAAAAGCTTTGAACGGCTAAGGCGCGTACCAATCGCGACAGCGAGGATCAAATCCATGCTTGATCGAGGCGTTCCATCACTTGCTGCACGCGCCAAGCAGGCGCTCTTCGATCGCGGCGGGCTCGAAGAGATCTTCCGTCACGCCCGCAACCTGGTCGTCGCGACACTGGTCACGGCGGCGGGAATCCACGCCGTCGAAAACCCCGACCTCATCGAAGCCAAGGGACTGCTGAATATCTCGGTCGCCGGCTATATCGTCTTTGCGATCGGTATCGCGCTGTTCCTGATGAACTTCGTCGACGGTCTTTACAGGCTATCGAAAGTCCGGCGGCATGTGGCGCTGCAGCTTCTCGTCGCCGCGGTCTACGTGATCGTCACGATCCGCGTCGCACAGCTGATCCTGGCGCTGCGAATGTCGTTCTCGTAAGGGTCGATCACGCCGCCTTGGCGACGTGATACTCCTTGATCGCCACCATCTTGATCGCCGGGTAGCGTTCCGACTCGTAGCGCAGCGAGAAGCCGTCCTGGGCCATGAACACCGGATCGCCGTCGAGGTCGCGGGCGATGTCGCCCCGGCGCGCCGTGATGAACTTGTCGAGTTCGGCCGGATTGTCGGCGGAGATCCAGCGGCAGACGGAGAAGCGTGACATTTCAAAGGAAACGGGCAGGCCGTATTCCGCCTGCAGGCGTTCCTTCAGCACGTCGAGCTGCAGCGCACCGACGACGCCGACGATGGCAGGCGCGCCGTCGTCCGGGGAAAAGAGCTGCACGACGCCCTCTTCCGCCATCTGCTGCAGCGCTTCCTTCAGCTTCTTCGCCTTCATCGCGTCCTCGAGCCTCACGCGGCGGAGGATTTCCGGCGCGAAGTTCGGCACGCCCTGGAACACGAGCGGCTCGCCCTCGGTCAGCGTGTCGCCGATCCTGAGCGTGCCGTGGTTCGGGATCCCGACGACGTCGCCGGCGAAGGCGGTATCGGCAAGCTGGCGCTGCGAGGCAAAGAAGAACTGCGGCGCGGTCAGCCCCATCTGCTTGCCGGTACGCGACAGCCGTGCCTTCATGCCGCGCTCGAGCTTGCCCGAGCAGACGCGAACGAAGGCGATGCGGTCACGGTGGTTCGGGTCCATGTTCGCCTGGATCTTGAAGACGAAGGCGGTCATGCGGTCGTCGGTCGCCTCGACGGTGCGGATGTCGGCGACCTGGGCGCGCGGCGGCGGCGCGAAGTCGCTCAACGCATTGATCAGGTCGCGAACGCCGAAATTGCGCAGCGCCGAGCCGAAGAAGACCGGCGTCAGATGGCCTTCGAGGAAAGCCTTGCGGTCGAAGGGCTTGCAGGCCTCGATCGCCAGCATCGTCTCCTCGATGAAGGCGTCGCGCTCGTTCTCCGGCAGGCGATGCGAGGCCATTTCCGGATCGTTGACCTTGGTCAGCCGCTCCTGCGTGTCGGCGCCGCGCACCTCGTTGGTGGCAAGATGATAGGTGCCGCAGAATGTCTTCGAACGGCCGATCGGCCAGGTGACCGGCGCGCAGTCGAGCGCCAGCTTGTGCTCGACCTCGTCGAGGATCTCGAAGGGATCGCGGCTCTCGCGGTCCATCTTGTTGACGAAGGTGATGATCGGGATGTCGCGCAGGCGGCAGACCTCGAAGAGCTTCAGCGTGCGCGGCTCGATGCCCTTGGCGGCGTCGATCACCATGACGGCCGCGTCGACCGCCGTCAGCGTCCGATAGGTATCGTCGGCAAAATCCTCGTGGCCGGGCGTGTCGAGAAGGTTGTAGACGGTGTCGTCGTATTCGAAGGTCATCACCGAGGTGACGACCGAGATGCCGCGCTCGCGCTCGATCTTCATCCAGTCGGAACGGGTCTGGATACGATCCTTCTTGGCCTTCACTTCGCCGGCGAGCTGGATCGCACCGCCGAAGAGCAGCAGCTTTTCGGTGAGCGTCGTCTTACCGGCGTCCGGGTGCGAAATGATCGCAAATGTGCGGCGGCGGGAGACCGCCTCGGCAATGCTTTCGGCCATGATCTGAGTATCCTGTGAGTTGCGGCGTCCTTTACAGGCTTGGGCGGCAATATGCAATTGACTGCCGGGACCCCGACCCTGCTTATGGTGGAATGACCATGAGCGCTCCCGAAAAACACCACGCCCTTACCCTCGTCCGCCTGCCGCATGCCGAGGGCCTCGACCTGCCGGCCTACGAGACGGCGGGTGCCGCGGGCATGGATCTGCGTGCCGCCGTTTCCGCCGATCAGCCGCTGACGATTGCCCCGGGCGAGCGGGCGCTGGTGCCGACTGGGTTCATCTTCGAAATCCCCGCCGGCCATGAAGGCCAGGTGCGGCCGCGCTCCGGCCTCGCCTTCAAGCACGGGATCACCTGCCTCAACACGCCGGGCACCGTCGACAGCGATTATCGCGGCGAGGTGAAGGTGCTCATCGTCAATCTCGGCGAGGCGGATTTCATCATCGAGCGCGGCATGCGCATCGCCCAGATGGTGATCGCGCCGGTGATCCAGGTCTCAATCCGCGAGGCGGACGGCGCGACGGCGACCGCCCGTGGGGCCGGCGGCTTCGGCTCGACTGGAGCTAACTGATGCATGTCGCCCGAAAGCGTGCAGCGGTTTTGGGAAACGACATGCATAAACAAGAAATCTAAAGCGGCGGCAGGCGCCGCTTGACCGGCGTCGACTTGACGATCGACGTGTTGGTCTGCGCCTTCTCGGCGATGCGGTCGAGGATCGTGTCCAGCTCGCCCATGTCGCGGACGAGGAGCTTGGCGACGAAGCAATCGTCACCGGTGATCTTGTCGCACTCGACGATCTCCGGCGTCTCCTGGATGAGCTTTTCGACGATATGCAACATGCCCGGCATCGGCCTGACGCGGACGACCGCCTGCAGCGGATAGCCGAGCCGCGCCGGATTGACGGAGACGGTGAAGCCGTTGATCACGCCGCGCTCCTCGAGCTTGCGCAGCCTCTCGGCGGCGCTCGGCGAGGAGAGCCCCGCTTCCAGCGCGAGCTCCTTCAACGACACGCGGGCATTTGCCGCGAGAATTTCCAGAATACGACGGTCAAGCTCGTCGAGCATTGGCAGCTCCATAAGATAGTTCGGCAATTTGCCATTGATAATTAGGCATTATTTCACATTATCCTTTGTTTATCCATATATTCCCACAAACAGACTCATTACTCTGGCAGTCAAATCAGCAATGGAGCGAGAGCGATGAACAGCGATTTGCGGCGCGGAAGCGCGGAGATGACGGCAGCAATGCTGATTTCAGGGACGATCGGCTGGTTCGTGCTGATGTCGGGCCAGCCGGTGGCCGGCGTCGTCTTCTGGCGCTGCGTCTTCGGGGCCGTGACGCTGGCGATCCTTGCCGTATTGCTTGGCCTGATCGACCTCAGGCACTTCCGGCCGAGAATCGTGGCTCTCTCCGTGCTCGGCGGTGTGGCGATCGTCGTCAACTGGCTGCTGCTCTTCGAGGCCTATTCGCACGCCTCGATCTCGATTGCGACGATGGTCTACAACACGCAGCCCTTCATGCTGCTGGGGCTCGGGGCGCTTTTCCTGGGCGAGAAGATCACCCCAACCAAGCTCTTCTGGCTCTCGGTATCCTTTGTCGGCATGCTGGCGATCGTCTCCGCCAAGCCGGCGGGCGGTACCGCAACCGGCGACTATCTAGCCGGCATCGCGCTTTCGCTCGGCGCGGCCTTCTTCTACGCGATCGCGGCGATCGTCACCAAGCTTCTCAAGGGCACGCCGCCGCAACTCATCGCGCTGATCCAGGTCGTCACCGGCGCGGCGATGCTCGCGCCCTTCGCAATGACCGCGCCCCTGCCGCAGACTGCGTTTCAATGGACCTTGCTGATCGCCGTCGGCGTCGTTCACACCGGCATCATGTATATCCTGCTCTATGGTGCGATCCAGAGGCTGCCGACCCATGTGACGGGCGCGCTTTCCTTCATCTATCCGATCGCCGCGATCCTCGTCGACCGGGTCGCCTTCGGGCACGAATTACAGCCGGTACAGATCGCCGGATCGGCTGCGATCCTTGTTGCGGCAGCCGGCACCAATCTCGGCTGGACGCTGCGTTCGCTTCCCCTCATCAACCGGCAAACCGAGCGGAGCGCCTCATGATCACCTGCTACCTGAAATACGTCGTCGACCCCTACAAGCTCAAGGAATTCGAGCATTACGCCAAGCTCTGGATTCCGCTGGTGAACCGGCTCGGCGGCACGCATCACGGCTACTTCATGCCGCATGAGGGCGCCAACAACATCGCGCTCGCGCTCTTCAGCTTTCCCTCGCTCGCAATTTACGAGACCTATCGCGAGCAGATGGCCGCCGATCCGCAATGCCAAGCGGCCTTCGCCTATGCCGAGGAGACGCGCTGCATCGTCAGCTACGAGCGCAGCTTCATGCGTCCAGTGTTCGAATGAGGACCGCCTGAGGGCGCAGCATTGCGCTCGATGCACTCCGCTACGAGCGCCTGCAGGCGCCACAAGTTGCGGTCGCGAATGCCCCTGGCCTCGAGATGCGTCACCGTGTTGAGGAGATACTCCGCGCCCGAGCCGACATGGCCGCAGGCGCGCGCCAGGACTTCGGCGACGACCTCGAGGGGAAGGCTTCCGGCATAGAACGACGAAGTGCGGTTCATGACGAACCCCAGGGCAGGAACGGATCCCCGTGCCGTCTCGACCTTGATCCAGCGGGGCATGCTGTTGGGCGGCTTATAGGTGAACTCTCGCCGGAACAGCCTTCCGAGCTGGCCTTCGAGGTCGCCGTTCGGCAGTTCGTAGAGAACGCCGCGGCACTGCCCGCCGCGGTCGAGGGCCATCATGAGGCCCGGCTCTTCGGGTGTTCCCCGAAAGCGGAGCATCCGCAAGCAGAACGATCGATGCCAGCCCCGGGCGATGCCGATTTCTTCCCTGACATGCTCGATCTCCGGCCTCCAGATCAGCGATCCATAGGCGAAGAGCAGGGTTGGCGAGCCCGGCGCCGGATGGCTCTTCGTCATCCGCGCCACCCAGTCGTCATAGTCCGCATCTGTGTGCAGTATCGTCCCGGCTCCCGGACCGCCGTCCGCAACCGCTCTGTGGACCTGCGCGACATGGGCCGCGGTCAAGCTGAAGGATGCTGATCTGCCGGACATGGTCAAAATCTCCGCCACGCCGAGGAGGATCGCGCAACCGTCCCCCGGGTGCAAGCTGGCCTTTCGGGGCGACCTCGCTTTACCGGCGCGCCTCGGCAGCCATGCTGACGGCGAGGCTGGCCAGCACGGTGCTCATTATCCAGCGCTGCACCAGCATGAAGAGGGGCCGGCCTGCGAGGAAGGCGGCGATCAACCCGGCGGTCACCGCGATCAGCGCATTGACGCTGACGCTGATTGCCATCTGCAGGCTGCCGAAAACGAGCGACTGCAGGAGCACGCTTCCGGATTCCGGTCGGATGAACTGCGGCAGCAGCGAAAGGTAGAGCGCCGCCACCTTCGGATTGAGCAGGCTGGTGACGAGGCCCATGACGAAGAGCTTGCGCGGTCCGTCCTGCGGCAGGTCGCGGACCTGGAACGGCGAGCGACCGCCGGGCTTCACGGCCTGCCAGGCGAGAAAGAGGAGATAGAGTGCGCCGGCGAAGCACAGCCCGTTGTGGGCGAAGGGAACCGCGAGCAACAGGGCGGTGATGCCGAGCGCCGCGAAGACCATGTAGAAGACGAAGCCGAGTGCCACGCCGCCGAGCGAGATGAGGCCGGCGCCCGGACCCTGGCAGATCGAACGGGAGATCAGGTAGATCATGTTTGGCCCCGGCGTCAGCACCATGCCGAGCGCTATCAGGGCGAAGACCACGAGGTTCTGAATTTCCGGCACGATGCGTCCCCCATCCACGGTTTCCGGAACGTGTCGGTTCGCCCGGCGCCCGACAATGCCGTTCTTGTCACCCGATCAATTTTTCCCGCAAAACCCGCCCCGCCAGGCGCTGAAAAAATGATCTGCCAACCAGGGGTTTTGCGGCCGCTTTTTCTCTCGGCCGCCGCAGGCGCGACGATGCTGCTCTGGCACAGGCCGATCAATGCCCCTATTGTCGCCACAGTATTTCAGAACGAAGGGAGATACCCATGCCCGAAGCGCGCAAACCCGGCCGCGGCCGCGTCTTTTCCTCGATCACCGAGACGATCGGCGACACGCCCATCGTGCGGCTCGACAAGCTCGCCGGGGAAAAGGGCGTGAAGGCGAACCTGCTCGCCAAGCTGGAATTCTTCAACCCGATCGCCTCGGTCAAGGACCGCATCGGCGTCGCGATGATCGAGGCGCTCGAAGCGCAGGGGAAGATCACGCCCGGCCGAACGACGCTGGTCGAGCCGACATCCGGCAATACCGGCATCGCGCTCGCCTTCGTCGCCGCCGCCAAGGGCTATCGGCTGATCCTCACCATGCCGGAGACCATGTCGGTCGAGCGGCGCAAAATGCTGTCGCTGCTCGGCGCCGAACTGGTCCTGACCGAAGGCGCGAAGGGCATGAAGGGCGCGATCGCCAAGGCGCAGGAACTCACCGAGACGCTGCCCGACGCCATCATCCCGCAGCAGTTCGAAAATCCGGCCAATCCGGAGATCCATCGCAAGACGACCGCCGAGGAAATCTGGAACGACACCGAGGGCAGCGTCGATATCCTCGTTTCCGGCATCGGCACCGGCGGCACGATCACCGGCGCCGGGCAGGTGCTGAAGGCGCGCAAGCCGTCGGTCAAGGTGATCGCCGTCGAACCGGAGGAGTCCCCGGTCCTTTCCGGCGGTGCGCCCGGGCCGCACAAGATCCAGGGCATCGGCGCCGGCTTCGCGCCGTCGATCCTCGACACGGGCGTCTACGACGAGGTGATCACGGTGAACGCGGGCGAAGCCGTCGAGGTGGCCCGCCTCGTCGCGAGGCTCGAAGGCGTGCCGGTCGGCATTTCATCCGGTGCGGCACTGCAGGCCGCCATCGAAGTTGGCCAGCGCGAGGAGAACGCCGGCAAGACCATCGTGGTGATCATTCCGTCCTTTGCGGAGCGCTATCTTTCGACCGTGCTGTTCGAGGGGTTGGGCGCGTAGGGCGCCAATTCTCTCCACGTATCGCGGTCGGCAGGCGGATTGCGTGTAACCTGACTCACCATCGCTACGCCGCCACCGGCAGGCGCTCGCCGGCGACCCGATAGGAGATCGCTTCGGCAAGATGGATGCGGCCGACGGTCTGCGTGCCGTCGAGATCCGCGAGCGTTCGTGCAACCTTCAGCACACGGTGATAGCCGCGCGCGGAGAACTTCATCTTTTCCGCAGCATCCCTCAAGAGCTGGAGGCCGGCGGCGTCCGGCTCGGCGATCTTCTCGATCATCGCCGTCGAACAGCGGGCATTGCTCGTGAGTTCCGGATGGCCGTGGGCGGCGAAGCGATCCCGCTGCAGTTCACGGGCACGCGCAACGCGGCTTGCGACGGCGGCGCTCGCCTCGGCGGTGCCGGGGCGGATGAGGTCGGCGGCGCTGACGGCGGGCACGTCGATACGGATGTCGATGCGGTCCATCAGCGGGCCGGAGATCCGCGCCTGGTAATCGGCCATGCAGCGCGGTCCGCGGGCGCAACTGCGTCCCGGCTCGCCGGCCATGCCGCAGCGACAGGGGTTCATTGCCGCGACGAGCTGGATCGCCGCCGGGTAGCTGACGCGGTGGTTGGCGCGGGCGATGACGCATTCCGCGGTTTCGAGAGGCTGACGCAGCGCGTCGAGCACCTGCGGCGGAAATTCCGGAAACTCGTCGAGAAACAGGACGCCATGATGGGCGAGCGACGCCTCACCGGGTTTTGCCCGCAAGCCGCCGCCGATCAACGCCGCCATGGTGGCGGAATGGTGCGGCGCGCGGAACGGCCGGCGGTCGGAGAGCTTGCCGCCCGGCAATTGCCCGGCGATCGAATGGATCATCGACACTTCGAGCAACTCGGACGGCGACAGCGGCGGCAGGATCGACGGCAGCCGTGCGGCGAGCATCGACTTGCCGGAACCGGGCGGCCCGACCATCAGCATGGTAGATACAAGAGACCCATACATTTTCGAAAGCTTCTGTGATATGCGCCTGACCATGAACGACCTCACTACGACCAAACCCAAGGCCTACAGCTACATCCGCTTCTCGACGCCAGAGCAAGAGCTTGGCGATAGCCTACGTCGTCAGACGGAAGCGGCAGTACGCTACGCGGCCCTGCAGGGACTTGAGCTTGACGATAAGCTCACCTTCCGTGATCTCGGTGTCTCGGCCTTCACTGGCGCTAACGAGGAAACGGGACGCCTTGGTGAATTCCTCGCTGCTGTCCATCACGGGGACATTCAGAGAGGCGCCTATCTCCTCGTAGAGAGCCTTGACCGCCTCAGCCGCCAGAAGCCGAGGAAGGCAGTGAAGGTCTTGGAGCGCATCTGTGAAGCGGGCATTACCGTTGTCACGCTCGATGATGGTCGCCAATACACCGAGGAGACACTCGATGAAGACCCCTTGGCCCTCATGGTCGCGCTGCTGGTGGCATCCCGTGCGCATGAGGAGAGCGCCAAAAAGGGTCGAAGGGTCGCTGCAGCGTGGGCGAATAAGCGGGACAAGGCCCAGGCTGGCAACAAGCCACTGACCGCTCTGTGCCCCGGCTGGCTTCGACTGAACGCTGACCGCACCGGCTTCGATGTCATCCCCGAGCGTGCCGACATAGTCCGCTATGTCTTCGCCCTTACGCTGGACGGCGTGGGGCAGCACAGCATCGCTGAGAGGCTGAACCGAGACGGTGTCCCTGTCTTCGGGCGGGGGAAGATGTGGCAGCGCTCTTACGTCAACAAGATGCTGGCAGACCACGCAGTGATTGGAAACTTCACGCCACACCGTGCCGAGAGGATCAACGGTAAGAAGGTCCGTATTCCGACCGGGACTATCGAGGGCTATTTCCCTGCCGTGGTTGAGCGTGAGGCGTTCGAACGTGTGGCCTCGATGATCAGTGCCCGACCGACATCAACGCGTGCGCCAGTAGCGAACATCTTAGCTGGCCTTGCTCGGTGCCCTCTATGTGACGCCTCAATGACGCGCATCAATAAGGGTTCAGGCACCAAGCAGGGGAGGCCTTATCTGGTATGCTCACGGGCCAAGGTGGGCGCTGGGTGTGACTATAAGCAGGTCAGGATGGAGAACGTCGAGCACGCCATCTTCTATCATGTCGAGGCGCTGCTTGGCGGGCTACCTTCACCGCACGAAGGGCTGCAGTCTAAGTGGGAGGAACTGCTTGTCCACCGTAGCGTCATGTACGAGGAGATCGAGCGGCTGGTCGAGGCCATCGCCCGGGCAGGACACTCCAAAGCGTTGCTGAGCCGCCTGAGGACGATGGAGCATGAGCGCGACGAGATCGATAAGAGGCTGGAGGAGATCGAGGAGCTGATAGCCGACAGCCTGACCAACCGGGTGCAGAACACCGTGAAGGAGCTGGTGGCGAAGACGCAGGACGAGGAGCGTGATGTCGCGAAGATCAACGCGACCATGCGGCAGTTGTTCTCGAAGGTCGTCGTAGACTATCGGGACGGTCAGCTATGGTTCCACTGGAAACACGCTGAGGGGGAGCAGACGGGGATTGTGTATGCCATGCCTCTGGAGACTGAGCTGAACGAGGGCCGCACCGTCCCCGATCCAAAGCTACCGAGCGCGGCCTGATCAGTTCCACCTCACACGACCTTCACAGCTCCCGTTGAGCGATCTTCGGGGGCTTTGCTTATGGAATGCAGTCTTTCGATCAGGCGTGACCGTGGCGAGGCGTTTGGGTGCGCCGGTCATGTCGAGGCCAACGCCCGCTCCTCCGGTCTGCGAGGCTCATGAGGGCGGGCTGGAGGCAGTGGCCGAAAGAAACTCAACGACGCAGAGACCGATCAGCCCCTGCTCAGTATCGCTCGGTCGATTACCGCCACCATACGGATAGAGAAATCGAGATTGCCCCACGCATACGGAAAAGATCGGAGGGTGATCATCTGGTTGTTATTGATAGAGACGGCAACCTCTAATTACCCCTTGCATTGGAATAAAATTGAGCGCGCAATTACCCCGCAATTTAGGATAAAGAGCGTTCATCTGTCCCCCGCTGGCTTCGGTCAGCCTACCGCACTGCCAACTCATGGCGATCCGACAGCCGGGAGTGCGGCGTGATGAGACTTCATCACATCCCTCATCGTTGGTCCTGCTTGCGGTCTCCTCGTTCCTGACGGTTCGGGGAGATCGTCTTTTCGGGGCCGCCCGAGGGAGCACGCAGTCGACAACAACATCATAGCCAACGAAATGAGGACGTTCCGTATGGACGTACACGCAGACCACGGCGGCGACACGCTGCCGATTGACATTCATAGTCAACCCTTCGCCACGGCGCTTGAGGCCCTTCGCCGTGTCGATCAGGACGACCCGCCCCGGCCTGTTGAACTCCCGCTCAAGAGAGCCAATCAAGCTCGCAAGGAGGCCACAGAGTTCAACCACAAGGCCGTCCACATCCTGATCGAGCTGGGATGGACGACATGCGCCATTGCCGGGGAGTTGGACATCTCCCAACGCACCGTCAGGCGTCTCCGAGAGCAGCCCTGTGAAGCCCTTGAGGTGGAGCTGCGGGAGACACGGGAGCGGGGAACGCGGGCTGCACGTATCAGCAGCGGCCCGTTCTTCAACGAGGATTTCCCAGAGGACCGAGAGACGATACAGCTCGATGAAGCACTCCCGACCAGAGAGAAGGTCAGGCGGTGTTTGCGACTCGGGAAGATGTCACAGGCCGAGATTGCCAGACGCCTCGGTGTATCCCGTCAAGCGGTGTCCAAACATTGGCTGTTCAATGATAGTGAACGAGGAGCTTCAACTGTTCACGCAGAATGGCCATTTGGGAGACCTCCAAAACGGTGTTTCTCAAATTTTATCAACAGCTTAGCTGGTTGACATCTCTATATATAGGTAACCTTCGACGAGACAAGCTGGGGTGATCTTTATTGTGGGTGATGGTGGTTGAGGTCTGAGGATGGTGTCCTCCCTCGACACCATCACCTCATCATCATCCCGGCTGTCGCCTGACCAGTGCAGTATCACGACGGCTTCCGGCCCCGTCACTTCCACATCAACCTTCCACAAGGACATTCTCATGAACCACGCCCGTGGCTCCAAGCACTACCGCGCCAAGCTGACCGAAGCCGACATCCCGGTCATTCGCCAGTTGCACCGTGATGGCGTTGCTCAAACAGTGATCGCCCGACAGTTCGGAGTGAAGCAGCCAGCGATCTGGTTTGTCATCACCCGGCGAAGCTGGGGCCACATCCCCGACTGACCACCATCATCACCATCGACCAGCGCCCCATGCGCACCTGCACCTCGCGGGAACAGGTCGTTCATTTGTTCATCCTGTGGTTTGGGAGAGCAGTCGGCCAAGGCCTTGCAAACCTTGGTCGGCCCTTTCGCTCCTGTGCCGGTCGCACAACACCGTCCGCATCGATGAACACCGCGCCTGTTCGATCCTTCACCAAACCCAAGGAACGAACGCATGATCACTCATACCAACACCGCCTACGCCCACCGCTTCTACATCGTCCCGACCAAGCGGGATAAGCGGCACACCCTCTACTCGGTCATCTTCAACGGCCGCGTTGTCATCCTCGGTACACACCTCCCGTCCGCTCATGGTTGCCAATATCTGGCTTCGATGGGTCTCTCTGGTCGAGCGGAGATGTGGGACTTCTCACGGTCGTACGCCCGCATGGTCTTCCCCGATCTGGTCAAAGCCGCTGGCATGACGGTCGAGGACGATGACCACGGTAGGCCTCGCGTTAAGCCGCTCAGAAAGCCGTGTCAGGGCCACATTCATGAGGGTTCAGACGCCGAGATGGACAATCACCCGTCCAACCATGAACGCCTCTCTACGGTCGCTTGAGAAGGAGACCCTCGATGACAGCAGCGACAGCAGCCCTTCATGTCGATGCTCTTCTCCTGCCCAGGCGGAAGGACGGTCTTCGACGCTATCGGCTTGAGTTCATGGGAGAAGTGCTCAACGAGATTACCTCGCTCCCCGGCCCTATGGCCTGTGATGTCCTCGCTCGACGGGGGCATGTGGGCTGGGTCGAGATCGACTTCGACGATGGCAGGCCAAGTGCCAAGAGGTGGGCCGGAGATGTCCGACTGAGGCCACCCGAAAGGGACTGAAACCTCCCGGTGAATGGGACGACTACGGCTTGAGAGAGGCTGTCGTCGTCTCCTCCCGGTCGTGCGACAAGCATGCCCCAAAATAATTGCCGAAGAAATTTGAGAGGTCAGATCAGATATAAGGCTCGCTCGGTTCCCCCCGGCACCCCGCGTTGGAGCGTCATGACAGCAGCTCCTCCATCATGCCGTCAGGCACCACAGCGAACTCGCCGCCTATCCACCTTCCGTCCTTGCGCAACGCTTCAAGGTGTTGCCCTTCCAATTCCCATGCGGCCCGAGCAGCGTCGAATTTGTGGGTTCGCACCGCACACCATCGAACCTTAGAACCTGGTGGAAAGCCTGCGTTCAATTCGGCGACACGACGCTCGACGTTCCCAGACATGCCGATTTTGATCACACTGTGCCCAGGTGGCAGATCAACAAACGCGCCGACCGGGCCTTCTAGGCGAAGTAGATAGACGTGTGTTTCGCCACTCTGGCGCACAACAATGGCTTCACCCGAAACAGGCGGAGGCCCTCGCCGCCACGTTGGCGAAGTATTTGGTAGGGCCGGTCCAGCGCCCGGATCATTCCGTTCAAAGCTCCAGGTCACCTGGACGGGCGTACCGTCTGTGGCTGCAATGGCTGTACCTAGACCGGCATAGGTGAAGGGAGAACGGTCGGTCCCGCGCCAGAACACGTGGACATCAATGGAGTTGGATATAATTCGGTCGATCTGAGGCTGCCCCCGCCTCGCGTTTGTCTTGCCAGACCAAATTAGGTTCTTGCCCTCCCACCTGTTGCCGTAGTCGTGCCCAGTGCGGCCCGCGATCCCTACGTTGGCAAAGATGAACGCCTGCCCGTTCCACTCGTCGTAGCCGGTATCCCACGCCCCTCCACGCCGCTCAACGGGCATACCGATCTGCGTAGCCACCTGCTCCCTGGTGTATTGGTCGGCTACTTTGAAGACTTCAACCATGTGCCCTCCCTCATCCCGTCCCGCATACATCATCCCCCGATGGCCTAACCCCGGTAACAGATACCGGGTGACTGTCTCAAGGCGGTCTTACAGTGCCACAGGGCAGGGTCATGTGACTCTCTCGAAAGACGCCTTACCGCAGTGCCACATGAATGGGTGTTGACTTTTGGCACTGTTAGTGTCACAACACCTAAGACTTCAACGGCACTACAGAGGACACCACCATGACATCTGCCATCATTGGCTACGCTCGCACTTCCACCCTCGACCAGACCGCAGGACTTGAGGCCCAGCTTCGAGACCTGAAAGCGGTTGGCTGCACGAAGGTGTTCCAAGAGCAAGTGTCGTCCGTCGATACCAAGCGCCCTGAGCTGGAGCGAGCACTGGACTATGTGCGTGAGGGTGACACGCTTGTCGTGACTAAGCTGGACCGCCTCGCCCGCTCGATGGCCAACCTTGTGGACATCACCAGCAAGCTGAAGGCCAAGGGCGTGGAGCTGCGTGTGCTGGCTTTGAACCTCGACACTGGCACACCCACCGGCAAGCTGATGCTGAACCTGCTGGGCTCCATTGCTGAGTTCGAGCGGGAGCTGATGCTGGAACGGCAGCGGGAAGGCATCGCCAAGGCGAAGGCCGAAGGTAAGTATCAGGGACGAGCACCGACAGCGAGGAGGAAGGCAGAGGACATTCGCAGGATGAAGGCTGAAGGGAAGACCATTGACTCCATCATCGAGGAGCTGGGCGTGAGCCGGTCGAGCGTCTTCAGGATGTTGCGGGATGATGCCAACTCGTAAGGCCGAAACGTCTTGATGGTTTCCCATCTTGTCTTTCGTGGGAGCGATAATGCTTTTTCGTCGCTTCATGCAGGTGCACCAGATCGACCGTCACGCCGTTATGGTCATCTGGCCATTGTCAACGGCGTAGTCTGCGAAGCCGTGAACGCCTTCGTTCGTTGTGAAGAGGAGGAGTGCTCGATGACCCTCCTCAGGGCCGCGATCGATCTCGTCAGCCGTGGAGGTGTCACTACCGCTGGCGTTCGGACTGGTCGGACGCAGGGGGTGTATTCTTGCGGCCAGCATGATGTATCGGCCATCTGGAAGTCCATGTCCGAACATCGGTGTCGCCCCTCGAAAAGTGATGTTGTAGTCTCGTCCCGGTTCAAATGCGAGAAGTAGAAGGTCAACGCCCGGCGCTGGTGTGGGCACATCTATCCACTCGACCGTGCTTCCCTTCGCGACCGGCAGCTTGCGAAGTTGGCCCTCAGGAAACCGGACGATGAACTCCCAAGCCAATCCATCAGCTACCCAGTGTGGAGCATCCCACGAAACGAGGTGGCGGTTCTTCGGGAGAGGAATGCGCTCGCTTGGCTCCCTGTCAGCGTACTGACGGGTGAAGCTCACCTGCCGTTTCCCAGATGCATGTAGACTGACTTTCAATGCACCCGCGATGCTTCTGCTCGCGATGTAGATGTCGTCCCGTGTGTTACCCCTTCTTCTGTCTGACCAGAACCGGAACACTGTACTCCGAGACCCGTCTTGCCCGCGCAGACCAATCCTGAGGCAAAAGGGGCCATCGTCACGTCGGACTATTCGAAGTTCGGGCGGAGGAGATGGATGTAGCCTCTCGTTGACCATGATGGACCCACTTCGCCAGCTATGCGGCCTTAGCGGCAGCGCCCCGAGGCGATAGCCCGCTAAGGCCGCTCCAAGGATGGAACCACGCCTGCGTCTTGGAGGATAGAGGCAGGCAGCCGGAACTTCTTCTGTCGCTTCCCTCCCCGCCATATCGAAATCACGCCCTCTTCGTTGAAAAGCTGGATGCGTTGCCCTCGGCCATGAGCCTGCCGGGACCACGCGGTGATGATCTCGACATTGTCGGGATCGAGAAACGCTCGGAGAGCTTCCAAGTCTGCGAGCGCAGCCCTCATGCAATCCAGCACCTCCTCCACGATGCTCACCAAGCGACGAAGCTCCCCGTCTGGCTGCTCGCACATCCACCAAATGGCGTCATCCTGTGATGCCCACGCGACCGCATCAATGGCCGCAACGAGGCCCCCGATCTTCCCTTCCTGGGCCATTGGGCGGCTGCCACCACGCAGGAGCGATGCCCCCGCAAGAGGCCGGTCCCCGAAGGGAACCTCGATGGATCGAAGCGCGCCGCGCATTTCCTCTTTTCGGTCGACCTTCTCCGACACGAGCAGGTAGCCGGTGTCCTTGACCATCCGGTGGATGCTCCGACAAAGGCCAGCACTCATGCCCGCCCGCAATGCATTTGTGACCGCGTCAAGAGCGCGGACCTGTGGTTGCATCCCGTCCCAAGCCCGAACGATGGCTTGAGGGATCATCCAGTTATGTTCGAGAAGCCGCTCATCATCCTTGCGCCGCTCGCTTGACGAATGACGCCTGAGCGCCTGCCGAAGCAAACCATCTTGAAAGTAGTGGTGCCCGCAGCAATGGCCTACCGCGTATAGGCCCCCATCGACGCGCGACCAGAGCAAGTGGCCCTTCATGTATTTCGGACTTTCCGGGGAGCAGATTGGGCAGGCGGCAAGACCGTGAAGCCGCACACTCTCCCTCGGCAGCACGAAGCCTTCAAGGAGCACTTCGACGTCGCCATCGGGTGGAGGGGCATGTGTGATGTACTGCCAGTCCCGAGGTCGACCCATCGCGGCGATGTGTTCGAGAAAGTTGGCCTTCAAGTATTCCGGCCTTGCTTCGAACGACTGCTTACGAACTGCGTTCATGAGGCTCCTATCCAAGAAGAGCTACAGCCATTGGCTGAGGCGAATCATCCTCCGCAATCAAAACGTAGCTTATAAGAACCCTCGAATAAAGCCCTCGACATGAACGGTACGCGAACACAGCGGAACATCTGGCCAACCGCCAGAACATCCAACGAACCACTACCGGCGATGTGGCAGCCTTCGACGCCTCCCCGTTCACACCATCAAGCTCGCGCGACTACCTAAATCTCGCCTGGATTTTTGGGAGCCCAAACTGCGAGCTAATGTCGAGCGTGACAATCGCGCCATAGAGGAGCTTCTGTCGCGCGGGTGGGAAGTATTGATCGTCTGGGAATGTGAAACAGTACCGACCCGTCGAGCTGAGCTTGTGATGCGTCTGGAGGCATTCTCGTGCGGTGAACCGAACGATCAATCTCCAGGCACATCCGTAAAAAGTCCCCTGGGATATTTTTTTTGATGTTCATGATGTTGACTTTGCGTCCCTGGGAGCTATTTTGGTCGTCATTATCAACCGGAGACGCACGAATGATCCCCTCTCAGAACGGCCTTCCCTCCCCCCTCGCAACGCTCGATGAAATCCTCGACGGCGGTGACACCTCCGAGAAACCCATGAAGGTCTTCATCGGCCACAATCTTGGCAATCGCACCTTTCTGATGCAGATGCCCATGCACGAATTCTTCGCTATGTCCGAGGTGGCGAATGACCCTGGCCGCGATGGGGATGCAATCGCGCAGCGCAAACTTGACCCCACGCACGCGAATAAGTTGGCTCACTACATTCTTAAGGGCCTCGTATCGGCGGCCATTGAGCGGCGTGACATTCTGAAGAAATCCCCTTCAATCCGCCTGAACGAGATCATGCACGCGCTGGGTCGGCAGCCCTACATGGCGATTCAGCCGATTGTCGTGAATGTTCGCGAATGCGATCCTCGCGGCAACGACATTCGAGGGGATCGGATGGTGGATCGCCGGACTGACGAAACGGCATCCTTTAAGGTCTTCCTGTCCCAGCGGCATGTTCTCTGGGTTGTCGACGGTCAGCACCGCCGTAAGGCGATGCAGATCGTGTTTGAATTCCTCGACACCATACGGGCGTCCAAAACCTATCCGAAAAAGGGTGCCAACCTCTTTGGCTCCAAAGATGGAGAGGCGCTCTCAACTGAAGAGCTGACAGCCTGGGAGGAGTGCTTCGAAGTCGCCCGTACTTACTGCACGCTGTTGATTGAGGTTCATCTTGGCCTGAAGCCGGACGAAGAGCGCCAGCTGTTCCACGACTTGAACAGGCTGGGTAAGAAGGTCGACACCAATCTCGCCCTTCAGTTCGACAACTCCAACCCGGTCAACTTGTTCATCAAAGACGAGCTCGTGGACAAGCTCGGCCTCCGTGTCACCGAGCAGGACGTAAAGAATTGGAATGACGATGAAGGCGGTATCACTCGGAAAGATCTCGTAGCCGTGAATGCGCTGTTGTTCCTGAACAAGACCAACATAAACGGCGCCAGCCCGGCGATGGTTCATGGGAAAACCGGCGTGGCTTATCGCTTTTGGACCGCCGTCGATGCAATCCCAGGCTTCGGCGAGGACAAGGCGCGCGAGAAGACCGTAGCTGCTCAGCCGGTCGTGCTTAAGGCACTGGCCAAACTGGTCTACGATTTCGCTTTCAGCAACCGCCGGCCGGCCAATGGTGACGAGCTTGTCGATGATCTCCTCGGGAAGTTGACCGACATCGATTTCAGCCACGATAACCCGCTCTGGCGGTATTACGAGTTGACAGATGCTGAGCGCCACGCACATGGCCTTACCGGCCTGTCAGCTTATTTGCCGAGCGAGGAAAGCGGGAACAGGGACATCGGAAGTCATCAGGGCGGGCTGATGCGCTTCGGCGCTAAACATAACGACATCTACCCAATTCTTGCCGATATGATCCGCTGGCGGCTCAGCTTTCCGTCCAGGCGGGGCGCAGAGCCGCTCCCAAATGCTGACGCACCTGCTGCGGCGTAAGACGGCAATGAGAAAGGGTATCCCCCAGCTCCGGGGGGTATCCTCCTGTGGCCAATAACCTCTCCACGGGAAACCAGCCCGAGGTCCTTTGTCTCTAACATCAGCAGGTTGTGGTTGCCGGCCGCCGCCACCTCCAGCGCCCGCTTGGCGCTTTCCTGGCCCTTGATGTCGGCGAGATCGGGAAGATTGGCGGCCGCGGCACGGATGGCGGGCTCGGGGCGCGAGAGCACTTGCGTGCCGCGGAAATGATTGGCGATGGCGATCAGGCTGCGTGGCGCGAGGATGTCGATCTCCGACCCGGCCCAGGCCGCTTCCGCGCCGCTTTCGGCCGGGCAGATCAGCCCCTTGCCGAGCGCATTGGCACCGATTGCCGCCGGCAGCGCGCCGGCGACCGGCGCGATCGTGCCGTCGAGATTGAGTTCGCCGATGACGACATAGCCGGAAAGCGCGTCCGCCGGTATCGCGCCGAGCGCCGCCATCAGCCCGAGCGCGATGGCAAGGTCGAAATGGCTGCCTTCCTTGGGCAGGTCCGCCGGCGCCAGATTGACCGTGACACGCTTGGCCGGCAACGCCAGACCCGAGGCGTGCAGCGCCGCCTGAACGCGCTCGCGGCTTTCGGCAACCGCCTTGTCCGGCAACCCGACGATCTGCATACCGACCTTGCCGGGCGCCACCATCACCTGGACGTCGACCGGAACACCCTCGATACCCTGAAACGCAACCGTGCTGACGCGCGCGACCATGATGCCCCCATTGCTCCAGCCTGCACCACACAACCGCCGCCGGTAGCAATCCAAATCTTGCACGGTACGCGCTTAAAAACAAGAACAATAATAGAACAAACGACGCGATATGCTTTTGGGTCGGCCGGTCAGCCGCGTTTCTGCTCGATCGCGTCCCAAAGCAGGCTGGCGACATCGGCGCCGCCGAACTTCTTGACCTCGCGGATGCCCGTCGGCGAAGTGACGTTGATCTCCGTCATGTAATCGCCGATCACGTCGATGCCGACGAAGAGGAAGCCCCGGGCTTTCAGCGCCGGGCCGATGCGGGCGCAGATTTCCTTCTCGCGAGCGGTGAGTTCGGTCGCCTCGGCGCGCCCGCCGACATGCATGTTGGAGCGGGCGTCGTGTTCGGCCGGAACCCGGTTGATCGCGCCGACCGGCTCGCCGTCGACGAGCAGGATGCGCTTGTCGCCCTTGCGGACCGCCGGCAGGTATTCCTGGGCGATGAAGGGCTCGCGGAACATCTGGCCGAACATTTCAAGGAGCGACGAGAGATTGCGGTCGTCGCGCGCCGAATGGAAGACCCCGGCGCCGCCATTGCCGTAGAGTGGCTTCAGGATGATGTCGCCCATCTCCTCGCGGAATCGGGCGATCTCGCTCGCATCGCGGGTGATCAGCGTCCGCGGCATCAGGTCGGGAAATTCGGTGACGAAGATTTTTTCCGGCGAATTGCGGACCCAGGCCGGATCGTTGACGACGAGCGTCTTCGGGTGCAGCCGCTCCAGGAGATGCGTCGAGGTGATATAGGCCATGTCGAAGGGCGGATCCTGGCGAAGCAGGATGACGTCCATGGTCGAAAGATCGATCCGCTCGGGCTCGTCCAGGGTGAAATGGTCGCCCTTGACGTCGCGCAGCGTCATCTGCTGCGCGGTCGCATAGACCTTGCCGTCGCGCAGCGACAGCCTGTCGGGCGTGTAGTGGAACAGCCGGTAACCGCGCGCCTGCGCCTCGAGGCTCATGGCAAAGGTCGAATCGCCCGCAATGGTGATGCCCGAGACATGGTCCATCTGGACCCCGACATTGACGATACCTGCCATTTTCCCGTTCCCGTTGGTTCCCTTGCCGCATTCCTTCGAGGCGGATGTCGCTTCGGCGAAATTATACAGCAATTCAAAGCGCTACCGCGACGATCGTGCACCCGAAACGGCCTATGGCGCCGCAGGAGCCCGCAACATGTAGAATGCGCAAGGCGCTTAGGCAAGGAGACCGGCGCCTATTCGAAACCCTCGACGACGCAGGTGATGAGGTCGTGGTCGGAGAGCGGACGGTCTGACGCGTCGAGCGAAGGAACGATGCGGCTTTCGCCGATCTTCAGCCCCCGCGCTAAAAACCAGTCGAGCTTCATCGCCCGTTTCGGCCAACGGGTGATCAGGCTCGGACGGGTGGTCATCTGATCGATCGGTCCGCCGTGGCGGGTGAAGCCGCGTTCGGCGCTCGCCGCAAAAAGACCCTCCGCCTCGAAATCGCCGCCGATATGATTGCCCGTGTTGAGGTCGCCGCCGATCAGGATCGGGAGGCCTGGAAAGGCGGCGTCCAGGGCGTCGATCAGTTCCTTGACCTGTCGCTCGCGGTAGGCAGCGGTGGTGGCGCTTTCCAGATGCGTGGAAACGGCGATGAGAGGGCCGGTCTCGGTCTCGATCACGGCGCCGAGGGCGATGCGCTCGCCGACGCGCGGCTGGTCGCTGTCACCGAACCACAGGCGCTCGCCCCAAAGCCGCAAAAGGAAGGAGCGCTGGACCGGGCTGGAGGTCAGCAGGGCGTTGCCATGAAAACCTTTGTCGTTGAAGTCGTCCCTGCAGAATTCGCGCTCGGTATCCGAGCCGAGCCCCAGTTCGATGAATTCGACGCCATAGGCATATTGCATTTCCAGTGCGGCCGCGACCTCGGCCGTCGTATGCCGCTGTCCTGTGCGGGCCATGCCGTTGTCCATCTCGGAAAGCAGAACGACAGGCGCACCGGTCGCGCGGAGATGGTCGGCGCTTTCTTCGGGAAAGAGGCAGCGTTCGAGGTTCCAGGCGGCGACGGTGAAGGGAAAGGCAAGCGGCGCCGGTGCCGTGGCGGCGCCGCCGATCTCGATCACGTTCATCGCCTCGAGCCCCGCCATGATCGCGTCATGGACGGCAATGCTGCGTTCCATGCGGAGAAAGCCCTCGCGGTCGGCCCGCGAGGGCGCGGTGAGTGTCGCTACGGTCTCTTCGATCACAGTGCATGCTCCAAATTCACGGTTTGCGGGCGGGCAGGTGCAGCTGTCGCCATGCCGGTCACCGCTGGGCGAGGAAGCCGCTTGCCGCTCTCCGCCGAGAAGAAATGCAGCCGATCCGTCGGCATGGCGATCGCAAGCTCGCTGGCAAGCGGCGTTTCCGGCGACAATGCGACGGTCAGCGCCTGATCCTCGACCGCGCCGTGCACCAGGCGTTGCGCTCCGAGTTCCTCGACATAGTCGACGCGGAAGAGCAAGGCCTGCTCGCCGGCAGACGCCGGGCGCAAGTCTTCCGCCCTGAGCCCGACGGTCACCGCCCCCTCGGCCGGCGCCGGATAATCGAGGTCGATCGCATGCGTGCCGACATGCAGGCGGCCGCCTTCCAGCACGCCCTTGAGGAGGTTCATCGCCGGCGAGCCGATGAAGCTCGCGACGAAGGTCGAGGCCGGTGCGTGATAGACCTCGAGCGGCCGGCCGATCTGCTCGATGCGGCCGCCGTTCAGCACCACCAGCCGGTCGGCGAGCGTCATCGCTTCGAGCTGGTCGTGGGTCACGTAAAGCGACGTGGTGCCGAGCCGCTTCTGCAAGCGCTTGATCTCGCCGCGCATCGAGACGCGCAGCTTCGCATCGAGGTTGGAGAGCGGCTCGTCGAAAAGGAAGGCGGCCGGCTTGCGGACGATCGCCCGGCCCATCGCGACGCGCTGGCGCTGGCCGCCCGAAAGCGCCCGCGGCTTGCGGTCGAGATAGGGCTCGATCTCCAGCATGCGCGCGGCTTCCGCGACCCGCGCGTCGATCTCCGCCTTCGGCGTCTTGCGGTTCTTGAGGCCGTAGGCGAGGTTCTCGTAGACCGTCATATGCGGGTAGAGCGCATAGTTCTGGAAGACCATGGCGACGTCGCGCTCGGCCGGATCGACATCGTTGACGAGACGCGTGCCGATCGTCACGCTGCCCTTCGATATCGTTTCCAGCCCGGCGACCATGCGCAGAAGCGTGGACTTGCCGCAGCCGGAGGGTCCGACAAGGACGATGAATTCGCCGTCGGCAATGTCGATCGAGACCGACTTTACGGCCTCGACATTGCCCGAGTAGATTTTAGACACCTCTGCGATATCGATCGCCGCCATGCTAGCTCCGTTGGTCAATGCGGAATGCGGAGCGGGAACGGTGTAAAACCCGCCGCGCCTCCGGTCGTTCCACTTTTTGTGTCCGCGCACTTCCAGACGGCGAACCGCACACACTTCGCCTGGAAATGCTCTCTTTGCTTCCGCATTTCCGGACGGCGAACCGCACACACTTCGCCTGGAAATGCTCTATTTGCTTCCGCATTCCGGACGGCGAACCGCACACACTTCGCCTGGAAATGCTCTATTTGTCGCTTTCCGTAAGCCCCTTGATGAACCAGCGCTGGAAGATGACGACGATCATCACCGGCGGCAGCATGGCGAGGATCGCCAGCGCGAAGGCCTCGTTGTAATCGGGAATGTTGGAGCCGACCCAGACGAGCAGGATCTGCTTGATGCCGCGCACCAGCGTGAAGAAGCCCTCGTCCGTCGTCATCAGCGTCGGCCAGAGATACTGGTTCCAGCCGTAGACGAACATGATGATGAAGATCGCCGCCATCATGGTGCGCGACAGCGGCACCAGCACGTCGATGAAGAACTTGAACGGCCCCGCGCCGTCGATCCGCGCCGCCTCCAGGAGCTCGTCCGGCACCGACTTGAAGAACTGTCGGAAATAGAAGGTGCCGGTCGCGGACGCGAGAAGCGGCACGATCAGCCCGGTATAGGTGTTCGTCAGCTTCAGGGCGTTCATCACCTCGTAGGAGGGCAGGATGCGGACCTCGAGCGGCAGGAGCAGCGTCGTGAAGATCACCCAGAAGAAGAAGCTCGCCAGCGGAAAGCGGAAATAGACGATCGCATAGGCCGCAAGCATCGAGAGCACGATCTTGCCGACGGCAAAGCCGAGACCGAGGATCATCGAGTTCAGCATCATGTTGAAGCCGGTGACCTTGCCGGTGAAGCCGCCCTCGCGGGTCAAAACCGTCTCATAGGTCTCGGCGAAATGGCCGCCCCAGGTGAGACTGAGACCGTTGCGGTGGATGTCGGCCGCCTCATGGGTCGAGGTCATGAAGGCGACGACGACGGGCGCCACCATGATGAAGACGCCGATCAGGAGAATGACATGGTCGAAGAAGCGGGTGCGATGCATCGGCATCACCTCAATTATAGTGCACGCGCCGCTCGATGAAGCGGAACTGGAAGATGGTGAGCACCAGGACGATCACCATGAGGATCACCGACTGCGCCGACGAACCGCCGAGATCGCTGCCGCGGAAACCGTCCATATAGACCTTGTAGACGAGCGTGATCGGATTGTTGGCGGCCTTGTCCTTCACCATCACGTCGATGATGCCGAACGTGTCGAAAAGCGCGTAGGTGACGTTGATGATCAGCAGGAAGAAGGCCGTCGGCGCAAGCAGCGGCAGGATGACCGTCCAGAAACGGCGCAGTTCCGACCGGCAGTCGATCGCCGCCGCCTCGCGCACCGAAACCGGAATGCCCTGAAGTCCCGAGAGGAAGAAGATGAAGTTGTAGGGGATCTGCTTCCAGACCGCGACGACGATCATCGCGAAGGCCGTGTCGAAATAATCGAGCCCGACCTTGATGTCCCAACCGAACCAGCGGGCGAATTCGACGAGCGGGCCGATATGCTGGTTGAAGAACATCATGCCGATCAGGCCGGCGACAGGCGGGGCGATCGCATAGACCCAGATAAGCAGCGTCTTGTAGGCCGCATTGCCGCGAATGACGCCGTCCGCCTTGACGGCGAGCAGCAGCCCGATCGCCAGCGCGAAGAAGGTGACGAGGGCGGTGAAGATCGCCGTGAATCGCGCGATGCCGAAATACTCGGTCGACTTCAGGACGTCGGCATAGTTCGTCAGGCCGACGAAGGTCGAGCCGAAACCGAACGGATCCTCGAGATAAAAGGAGGACTGGATCGCCTGCACCGAGGGCCAGTAGAAGAACACGAAGATGATCGCGAGCTGCGGCGCGAGAAAGAGGTAGGGCAGGAAAGGCGAGGCGAATTGCACGCGCTTGGCGGCTGCCTGCTGTCCTTGATCTTTGAAGCGGCCCCTCATCCGGCCTGCCGGCCACCTTCTCTCCGCCATTGCGGGGAGAAGGGACGCTCCATTGTCGGCAGCATTCCCCTCTCCCCGCGCGCGGGGAGAGGGCCAGGGAGAGGGGCTCGCCTCGCTCATCGCAATCAGCCGGCCGTCTTGGCGAAGCGGGCGAGCAGTTCGTTGCCTTCCTTCTCGATCGCCTCAAGCGCATCCTTCACGGTCGCTTCGCCGGAGAAGATGCGGCCGTATTCGCGCTCCATGATCTCGCGGATCTGCGGATAGAAGCCGAGACGGTAGCCCTTGGACCATTCGCCGGCCGGCAGCAGGAGCTGCTTGATGCCGACTTCGGCGACCGGCTTCTCCTTGTAGTAGCCGTCCTTCTGGGCAAGCTCATAGGCCGCCTTGGTGATCGCAACATAGCCGGTGGCCCTGTGGTAGAAATACTGGACTTCCGGCGAGGTCAGGAACTGGAAGAAATCGGCGACGCACTTGTTTTCCTCGTCCGACTTGCCGGACATGGCAAAGAGTGCGGCGCCGCCGATGAAGGAGTTGGTGCCGGCGCCCTTGATCGCGCTCCAATAGGGCAGGAAGGTCGCCGAGAAGGGCATGGTAGCCGTCTTCTGCAGGCCGCCGAAGGAGCCGGAGGAGCCGATCCAAAGAGCTGCCTTGCCGTCTTCGAAGACCTTCTGGTTGTCGTTCCAGCCGGCACCGTAGAAGGCGAAATAGCCCTCATCCTTCCAGGCCTTCAGCTTCTCGAACATCATTTCGAGGTTCGGGTCGGTGACCTTGAGCTTGGTGTCGACGACGCTGTCGTAGCCGTTGTTGTTGGTGGCGAACTGGATGTTGTTGCGCGAGAAGAAGTTCTCGGTGAACTGCCAGGTGAGCTGCGACTGGACGAGCGGAATGAAGCCGGCCTCTTTCAGCTTCGGTGCGATGGCCTCGAACTCTTCCCAGGTCTTCGGAGCCTCGACGCCGGCCTTCTTCAGGGCCTCGTCGTTGATATACATGATCGGCGCCGAGGAATTGAACGGCATGCCGACGAACTTGCCTTCGCTATCGGCGTAGAAATGGCGCACGCCGTCGATGAAGGCGGCTCGGTCGAAGCTGTAGCCTGCCTTGGTGATCAGGTCTTCGGCCGGAATGACGGCGCCCTTGGCGTTGATGATGGTGGCGGCACCGGCGTCGAAGACCTGCAGGATGTTCGGCTGTTCGCCGGCGCGGAAGGCGGCGATGCCGGAGGCAAGCGCCTCCTCATAGGTGCCCTTGCTGACGGGGGTGAGGGCGCAAGCGCTCTGGGAGGCGTTGAATTTCTGGGCGACCTCGTTGATCACCTCGCCGTTGCGGCCGGCCATGCCGTGCCACCAGGTGATGTTGGTCGCGGCAAGCGACGTCGTCGTGGAAAATGCAACAGCGATGGCTGCAAGCGAAGTCGTTTTGAACATGTCTGGGGTCCCTCTCCACCGTGGTTGCGGTGGCAGTGGAGTAGTGACCTTCGGTGACAGGCCCGTAATGATTTTGTGTCGGATCGATTACATTTTTGATCGTTTGGTCAAAACGCGTCCGGCAGGTGCCGCGGCCAGCGCCAAGGCATGACGGCGACGATGTCGTAGCGGACCGAGAGACGGTGAAAATCCGCCTGACGCGACAGCCAGATATCGCTCGCCGCCCTGATCCGCCTTTGCGCCGTATCGGAGACGGCGAAGACGGCACCGTCGAAGCTCGCCCGGGCCTTCACTTCGACACAGGCGATCAGGTCGCCGCGCCGGGCGATGATGTCGATCTCGCCGAGCTTGGTGCGATAGCGCATGGCGACGATCCGGTAGCCCTTGACGATCAGGCAGAGCGCAGCGCGGTATTCAGCGAGATGACCGCGCTTCAGCGCCTTGAGCTTGCGGGAATCCGGACGCTCAGTCCTCATGGCCACCCTTCAGGCCCAGGAGCCTGTCGTAGAGTTCCTTGCGCGGCAGGCCGGTTTGGCGCGCCGCTTCCGTCGCCGCCTTGCCCATCGGCATGTCGCGGGCAAGCGCGTTCAGCAGCGCGTCTACATCCTCGGCCGCAGGGGCCGGCTTTGCATCCGGCGGAGCGACCACCAGGACGATCTCGCCCTTGACGTTCGCGCCTTGGTCATAAAAGGCTCTGAGCGCACCGAGCGTGCCGCGGCGAAACTCCTCGAAGGTTTTGGTCAGTTCGCGGCAGACAGCCGCCTTCCGTTCCGCACCGAAAATCTCGGCGGCCGCGGCCACCGTCGCGGCGATGCGATGCGGCGATTCGAAGAAGAGGAGCGTCGCCGGGACGCCGGCGAATTCCCTGAGCCGGTCGCGCCTCGCCTTGTCCTTGGTGGGCAGGAAGCCGGCAAAAAGGAAGGCGTCGCTCGGAAGTCCCGATCCTACGAGCGCTGCGAGCGGTGCCGACGGTCCGGGAATGGGGACGACCTTGTGGCCTGCGTCGATGGCGAGCTGCGCCAGGCGGTAGCCGGGATCGGAGACAAGCGGCGTGCCGGCGTCGGAGACGAGCGCGACGGACTTTCCCTCGGCGAGCGCTGCAAGCAGCCGCGGCCCGGCCTCGGCGGCATTGTGCTCGTGGTAGGCGACCGGCCGATTGACGATGCCGTAGCGGTCGAGGAGCACGCGCGTCACCCGCGTGTCCTCGCAGGCAAGCAGATCGGCGCCGGCAATCGTCTCCAGAGCCCTCAAGGTGATGTCGGCGAGGTTGCCGATGGGCGTCGCCACCAGATAGAGCGCCGGCTCCAGGGGGCGCGCCGGAATGCTTGCATTGTGCAGGCGGAAGCTGCGGTGCCTCTCCTTCTCCGCCGCCTCGGTCGATTGCTGCTTGTCCAACGCCATGTTCCCGCTCATGCCCGGCTTGCCGGTTCGCGCCCTTTATGAGTGAGCGGCAAGCTGAGGGCAAGGGTGCCTCATCCGCGCGGGCGTCTGCATTTGGGAAAAGGCCGCGAAACCGCTTGCTTTCGCGGCAATTTTTCTGCCATTTTGCCCGTCCACATCGCTCCGGCCGACCGGCCGGGACACACGCAGTTTGACGCTGCGGCGGGCGCCCGCCCGTCCGGCAATGGTTGAAAGCGGTAGCATCCCATGCGCATTACTCTCGAGCGGTCCAACCTTTTGAAATCGCTGAACCATGTCCATCGCGTGGTCGAACGGCGCAATACGATCCCGATCCTGTCGAACGTGCTGCTGCGCTCCGACGGCGCCAGCCTCGAGATGAAGGCGACCGACCTCGACCTGGAGATCACCGAGGCAACCCCGGCTCAGGTCGAACAGGCCGGCGCCACGACCGTTCCGGCCCATCTCCTCTACGACATCGTCCGCAAGCTGCCGGACGGTTCGGAGGTGCTGCTCGCCACCAATGCCGAGGGCACGGCGATGACGGTCGCCTCGGGCCGCTCCAAGTTCTCGCTGCAATGCCTGCCGCAATCGGACTTCCCGGATCTGACGGCCGGAAGCTTCTCGCATTCCTTCCGCCTCAAGGCGACGGATCTGAAGATGCTGATCGATAGGACGCAGTTCGCGATCTCGACGGAGGAAACGCGCTACTACCTGAACGGCATCTTCGTCCACACGGTGGAGAACAAGGGCGAGCTCAAGCTGCGCGCCGTTGCGACCGACGGTCATCGCCTCGCGCGCGCCGACATCGAGGCGCCGGCCGGCTCCGAGGGCATGCCCGGCATCATCATTCCGCGCAAGACGGTCAGCGAATTGCAGAAGCTGCTCGACACGCCGGACGTTGTGGTGACGGTCGAGGTCTCGGATGCGAAGATCCGCCTGACGATCGGCTCGATCGTCATGACCTCGAAGCTGATCGACGGCACGTTCCCGGACTATCAGCGGGTGATTCCAGCCGGGAACGACAAGGAATTGCGCGTCGACTGCCAGTCCTTTGCGCAGGCCGTCGACCGGGTCTCGACGATTTCCTCGGAACGCGGCCGGGCCGTCAAGCTTGCCCTGAACGAGGGCCAGATGACGCTGACGGTCAACAATCCCGATTCCGGCAGCGCTACGGAAGAATTGCCGGTCGGTTACGAGAGCGATCCGCTCGAAATCGGCTTCAATGCCAAGTATCTGCTCGACATCACCGCCCAGCTGACCGGCGATGAAGCGGTCTTCATGCTGGCGGACCCGGGTTCGCCGACGCTGGTGCGCGACCTGGCCGCGGAGGACGCACTCTACGTGCTCATGCCGATGCGCGTGTGAGACGTGGGCGGGACGTTCCGTCTTGATCAGACGCGCAAAGGTCGCGTCAGCGCTTTGCATTGCTGCACGTTTTGACCCTTAATGTGGCTGCGATTTCGAGGCAGCCTGCGGTGGCACGATACCGAATTGAGACCCGCCATGCGCCGCCTGGCGGGTTTTTCACAGGTGCGACGTCGCTGTTTGTTGATAAAGTGTCGCTTTCAGACGCAGGGCGACTTGTTTTCGCCGCAGATGGGAGCACATTATGAGGCAGATGTTCGCGCGGGGCCGCCGGATTGCGGCGACGCGCGCTTAGTCATGGAACAAAGAAGCTGAGGGGATTCGATGAGTCTGCGCCTGAAGGTGAAGGAAAAGTTCGGTCAGAAGTTCGACGAAGAGATTCGCTTCTTCAAGGGCTGGATGAACAACACCAAAGCCGTCGGCGCGATCCTGCCGACCTCCACGGTGACGGCGCGACGCATGGCAAGCGTCGTCAACCCGCGTTCCGGGCTGCCGGTGCTCGAACTCGGGCCGGGGACGGGCGTGATCACCAAGGCGATCCTGGAGCGCGGCATCTCTCCCGAGCGGCTGGTATCGGTCGAATACTCGACCGAATTCTTCAACCAGCTGAAGGAGGATTTTGCCGGCGTGCACTTCATCAACGGCGATGCCTTCGACCTTTCACGCACGCTTGGCCCGCTGAACGGCCAGCAGTTCGACAGCGTCGTCTCCGCCGTCCCCCTCCTCAACTTCCCCATGCACCGCCGCGTCGAGCTGATCGACGACCTGCTGTCGCGCATCCCCTTCGGGCGTCCAGTCGTTCAGATCTCCTATGGGCCGATGTCGCCGGTCGTCGCCATGCCGGATCGCTACCGCATCCAGCATTACGATTTCGTCGTGCGCAACATCCCGCCGGCTCAGCTCTGGGTCTACAGCAAGGCCCATTAGACCGCCTGCCCGTGTTCGGCGTCTATCTCACGCACCCGCAAGTCAAGATCGATCCTGCCGTCGCGGTGCCGCAATGGGGCCTGTCCGACCTCGGCCGCGAGCGGCTGCGCGTAACCGCCGAACAGCCATGGGTCCGGCTGCTCGGCCGCATCATCTCCAGCGCGGAGCGGAAAGCGCTGGAAGCCGCGGCAATCCTCGCCGAAGCCGCCGGCGTCCCGATCGAGACCGACGAGGAAACCGGCGAGAACGACCGCTCCTCGACGGGCTTCCTGCCGCCCGAGGATTTCGAGAGGGCGGCGGACCGCTTCTTCGCCCGTCCCGAGGAGAGCCATGCCGGCTGGGAGCGCGCGATCGACGCCCAGGCGCGTATCTCCAGGGCCGTGTTCTCCATCCTCGACCGCCACGATCCGGCTATCCCGATCGCCTTTGTCGGCCATGGCGGCGTCGGCACGCTGCTCAAATGCCGAATGACGGGCAAGCCGATCGCCCGCAGCGCCGACCAGCTGCCGGGCGGCGGCAATCTCTTTGCCTTCCGTCTTGCGGATCGCGCCATCACATGCGACTGGACGCCGATGGAATTTTGGCAGGGGTGATCTCGACATGGAAACAAGCGCGCGCGACCGGCTGATCGTCGGCCTCGACATTCCGACGATCGCCGAGGCAGAAAAGATCGTCTCTACGCTCGGCGATGAGGTGGCCTTCTACAAGATCGGCTATCAGCTCGCCTTTGCCGGCGGCCTGGAATTCGCCCGCGATCTCGCGGCAAGCGGCAAGAAGGTCTTCCTCGACATGAAGCTGCTCGACATCGACAACACGGTGGCGAAGGGCGTCGAGAACATCGCCAGGATGGGCATGTCGATGCTGACGCTGCACGCCTATCCGAAAGCGATGAAGGCGGCGGTCGAAGCGGCGAGAGGCTCCGATCTCTGCCTGCTCGGCGTCACGGTGCTGACCTCGATGGACGCGCAGGACGTGATCGATGCCGGCTACGGATCCGACCCGCATCGTCTCGTGCTGCGCCGCGCCGAACAGGCGCGCGCCGCCGGCATGGGCGGCATCGTCTGTTCGGCGGAGGAGGCCGCCGCCGTGCGCAAGATCATCGGCGCGGAGATGGCGGTGGTGACACCCGGCATTCGTCCGGCCGGTGCGGAGAAAGGCGACCAAAAGCGGGTGATGACGCCGGCCGAGGCGATCAAGGCAGGCTCGAGCCATCTCGTCGTCGCCCGACCGATCGTTAAGGCCGCCGATCCGCTGGCTGCCAGCCGCACCATCCTGGCGGAGATGGAGAGCGCCCTTTCCGGTTGATCCGCCGACAGGCGGCAACCCCTGTGGCTTTATCGACTTCCAGTGAGCGGCGTGCTTGACCTCGACCCAGAATTGCCGGAAGTAACGATCCCGTCTGTGCTTTTTGGAAAGACGAGGAGCTCGCAATGGCCAAGGGATACTGGATTGCTCGGGTCGATATCAGGGACCCCGAGCGCTACAAGGACTATGTGGCGGCCGCAAAGCCGGCCTTCGAGAAATATGGCGCGACCTTCCTGGCGCGCGGCGGCGAATTCCAACGGCTGGAGGGTGCGGTGCGCGCCCGCAATGTGGTGATCGAATTTCCGTCCCTGCAGAACGCGATCGATTGCTACAACTCCCCGGAATACCAGATCGCCGCGGCAATCCGCCAGGAGGTCGCCGATGCCGAGATGGTCGTGGTGGAGGGCGTCTGAGAAGACGCTGCCTGGCCCGCCAAAATCGGCGGACGCTGCCTCCGCGGGCATGCGCGGAATGGCTTCACCTTGCCCGCCGCTTCGGCTATGTAGCAAGCAGTTCTTGCCAACGACTCCAGGAGTGCGCTTCCCATGACCTTGTCCAACCTTCCGCCGCTGGTAACGATTTTCGGCGGATCCGGATTTGTCGGCCGTCATGTGGTGCGCGCGCTTGCCAAGCGAGGCTATCGCATCCGTGTCGCGGTGCGCCGGCCTGATCTTGCGGGTCACCTCCAGCCGCTCGGCACCATGGGCCAGATTTCCTTCGTTCAAGCCAATCTGCGCTATCGCAAGTCCGTCGATCGCGCCGTCGAGGGCGCCGACCATGTGATCAACTGCGTCGGCGTGCTCTTCGAGAGCGGCCGCAACACCTTCGACGCGGTACAGGACTTCGGCGCCCGGGCCGTCGCCGAAGCCGCTCGCGCGGCCGGTGCGACGTTGACGCATGTTTCGGCCATCGGCGCCAACACCAATTCCGAATCCAAATACGCGCGTACCAAGGGCCGCGCCGAGATCGCCGTCCTCGAAACCGTCCCCGAGGCGGTCATACTGCGCCCGTCGATCATCTTCGGCCCCGAGGACGACTTCTTCAACAAGTTCGCCAGCATGGCGCGCTTCGCGCCCGCTTTGCCGCTGATCGGCGGCGGCCAGACCAAGTTCCAGCCGGTCTATGTGACGGATGTCGCCGAAGCCGTCGCCCGCGCCGTCGACGGTAAGCTCAAGGGCGGGACGATCTATGAGCTCGGCGGTGCGCAGGTGCTGTCGTTCCGCGAATGTCTTGAGATCACGCTCAACACGATCGACCGCAAGCGTTCCTTCGTCTCGATCCCCTTCGGCATCGCATCGCTTCTCGGCAGCGTCGCGTCGCTCGTGCCCTTCATCGCGCCGCCGATTACCGCCGACCAGGTGGTGTTGCTGAAATCCGACAATGTCGTGTCCGCGGCGGCCGAAGCGGAAGGCCGGACGCTCAGCGGAATCGGCATCGAGCCGACCTTGCTCGATTCGATCCTGCCGACCTATCTGGTGCGTTTTCGCCCGCACGGCCAGTATACGCGCGGCGGCCGCGCGGCCTGATTGTTACCGTTTGATTGCAGCCGCCGGTGCCGCCGGCGGCTTTTGCTTGTGGCCATGATGCCACAGCGTTGCAGTTCTGCCGCAGTCGAAAACGGGAATGGTGTTTACCGCAGATTCAGCATGCCCTGATATTGATCATGACACGCCCGGCGAATAAACACCGCTCGCACCCACGGCGCGGCGAGCGCAGGCGGTGACAACATCATACTCGAAAGGCATAACGTCCCATGGGCAAGTCGATCGCAATCTTTTTTGCGTCTGCGGCACTGATCATTCTGGCTGGCTCATTCATCGCACCGGGTACTGTGGCGAGCAGCAGCAAGGGCTGCACGCCTGCCTATGGCGTCGACCCGTGCACGACGGCGTCGGTCGGCGCTTCCGGCTGGTAAGCCGGCCACCTGCCTCACCGCGGTGACGACAGTCGCGGTTCGGGAGGCAGATCTTTAGGTTTTTGGCGGGGGCCAGGGGCCGCATGCGTTTTCGAAAGAGGCGCATGCGGCTTTATGTTTTTCGGGCTGAGCCTACCCAAGCACCCAGAGGCCGATCAGGCCTGCGGTGCCGACGATGATGCGCCAGATCGCGAAGGGCGTGAAACCGCGATGCGAGACGAAGTCGAGCAGCGAGCGCACGACGAAAATCCCCGCGACGAAGGCGGCGATGAAGCCGACGGCGATCAAGCTGATATCGTCGAAGGAGAGCGCGTCGCGGTTCTTGTAGAGATCGATGGTGAAGGCGCCGACCATGGTCGGCATGGCGAGGAAGAAGGAGAACTCGGCAGCCGATCGCTTGTCGGTTCCCATCAGCAGCGCGCCGGCGATCGTCGCTCCTGAGCGCGACGTGCCCGGGATCATGGCCAGGCACTGGCAGAGGCCGATCTTCAGGGCAAGCGACGGGGGATAATCGAAGACGTCGGTGTAGCGCGGCGTCAGCGGCAGGTGGTCGATGACATAGAGGATGACGCCACCGACGATCAGCACGATGCAGATCAGCATCGGCGTCTCGAACAGGACCGACTTGATGAAATCATGCGCCGCCGCCCCGATGAGCGCCGCCGGCAGGAAGGCGATGAGCACCGAGAACACGAATCGCCGCGCCTTGGGGCTCGTTGGCAGGGCCAGCGCGATCGACAGGAGCTTCTGGAAATAGACGAGCAGGATGGCAAGGATGGCACCGAGCTGGATGAGAACGGCAAAGGTGTTGCCCGGCGACTTGAAGCCGAGGAAGTGCCCGGCGAGAAGGACATGCGCCGTCGACGAGACGGGGATAAACTCCGTCAGCCCTTCGATGAGCCCGAGCACGAGCGCGCTGATGATCGATTGATCGGCCATATATGAACGGTTCCTGATATGCTTGGATTTGGGAGGAGAAGGTCGATTCTCTTGTGTTTGCCACCGCAACTACCTATAGCTCGTTGTATGAAGCCGTGGCCAGTTGCATATGCCGCGATGCCTACTGCATGTTTCCTTAAATCGGGCCGATTTAAGGATGAAACATGCAGCCATTCAAAGTGCTACAGCGTCCTTTGTGCGTACGCACGGCGCTGTGGATCCCCGTAAACAGCTCCAATCTGATCATCGATGCCGACACTGTATCACCACCCCATGTCCTCTGCCTCGCGGTTCGTACGCCTTATTCTCTCGGAATATGGCTATCAGACGGAACTGAGCGAAGAACAGCCCTGGGAGAACCGGCGCGACTTCCTTGCGCTCAACCCGGCCGGCACCTTGCCGGTCTATGTCGATGACAGCATGCGAGCCCTTTGCGGCGCGACGATCATCTCCGAATATCTCGACGAGACCAGCGGTATCATGAAGCGCGATCGCCGGTTGCTGGCGGAGGATCCGTTCCAGCGGGCCGAGATTCGCCGGCTCACCGAATGGTTCCTGCAGAAGATGGAGGCCGACGTGACGCGGCCGCTGGTGCGCGAGCGTGTCTTCAAGCTGCAGATGACCCCCGACCAGGGCGGCGGCGCTCCGGATTCGAAGGTCCTCAGGACCTCGCGGAGCAATATCCGCCAGCACATGAAATACCTCTCCTGGCTCGCCGGTTCGCGCCCCTGGCTTGCGGGAGACCGCATCTCCTATGCCGATCTCGCGGCGGCCGCCGCAACCTCCGTCCTCGACTATCTGGGCGAAATCGACTGGTCCGACGCGCCGACCGCCAAGGAGTGGTACCAGCGGCTGAAATCCCGACCGTCCTTCCGCCCGTTGCTCGCCGAGCGGGTGCGCGGCGTAACCCCCGTCTCCCATTATGCGGATCTCGATTTCTAAGGACACGACGATGCCCGGCGACGCTGCAAGAGCGGAGAACCAGGGCAGGAGACGACGGACGCTCACCGCCTTCCTGAAAGAGGAAGCCGCGGCCAAGGGTTTTGACCTCTGTCGGATCACCCGACCGGACGCGATTCCGCAAGCGCCGGGCCGGCTCCGGCAATTCCTTGCCGAAGGCTGTCACGGGACGATGGAATGGCTTTCCGAGACGGCGGGGCGGCGCTCCGATCCGCGCGTGCTGTGGAGCGAGGTCCGCTCGATCGTCCTGTTCGGCATGAATTACGGCCCAGACACCGACCCGCTCGCGGTCCTCGCCAAGCGCGACCGGGGCGCAATCTCCGTCTACGCCCAGAACCGGGACTATCACGACGTCGTCAAAGGGCGGCTGAAGGAAATCGCCACCCGCTTTGCGGCGCGCGCCGGCGCGGACGTCAAGGTCTTCGTCGATACCGCCCCGGTCATGGAGAAGCCGCTCGCGGAAAAGGCCGGTATCGGCTGGCAGGGCAAGCACACCAATCTGGTCAGCCGCGAATTCGGCTCGTGGCTGTTTCTCGGCAGCCTGTTCACGACGGCCGACCTCGACCTCGACGATCCCGAGCGCGACCGTTGCGGCTCCTGCCGGGCCTGCCTCGACGCCTGTCCGACCGACGCCTTCCCGGCGCCCTATCGGATCGATGCGCGGCGCTGCATCTCCTACCTGACGATCGAGCACAAGGGGCCGATCGACCGCGAACTCAGACCGCTGATCGGCAACCGCATCTATGGCTGCGACGATTGCCTCGCCGTCTGTCCCTGGAACAAATTCGCCCGCTCGGCCTCGGAAATGAAGCTCAAGGCGCGCGAAGATCTCAAGGAACCGGAGCTCGCCTCCCTGCTGACACTCGACGACGCCGCCTTCCGCAGCCTGTTTTCCGGCTCTCCGGTCAAACGCATCGGCCGCGACCGCTTCGTCAGAAATGTCTTGATCGCCGTCGGCAATTCCGGTGAAGAGAGGTTCGTACCCGCCTGCAAGGCGTTGGCGCGTGACGCCGCCCCGGCCGTCAGGGGGATGGCCGTCTGGGCGCTTTCGCGTCTGATCGAGGCGGATGAGCTCGCCGCCTTTGCCGGGGAGTGCGGGCAGGAAACCGACGACGAGGTGCTTTCGGAATGGGAAATGGCAGGAGTGAGCCGATGCATGTCCTGATACTTGGCGCCGGCTATTCCGGCACGGCGATTGCGAAGGCGCTTGCCCCCGCCGCACAATCGGTGACCGGAACGACCCGCTCGCCGGACAAGCTGGCGGGCCTCGATGCGGCCGGCATAAAGCCCCTGCTGTTCGACGGAGCGACGATTTCCGCGGAGCTCGCCGGCGCGATGGGCACGGCGACGCACCTCATCCAGTCGATTGCGCCGGGACGTGATGGCGATCCGATGTTCCGCGCCGGGACGCCGCCGCTCGACGAGCTCCTGCCGAACCTTCGCTGGGTCGGTTATCTCTCCACCGTCGGCGTCTATGGCAATCATGACGGCGGCTGGGTATCGGAGGCGACGCCGCTGAAGCCGGTCTCCCAGCGATCCGTCGAGCGGGTCGAGGCGGAGAATGCCTGGCTGGACCATGGCGCGAAGCAGGGCATGCCCGTTGCCGTGCTCAGGCTCGCCGGCATCTACGGGCCGGGGCGCAACGCTTTCCGCAACCTCGCCGAAGGCACGGCGCGGCGGGTCGTCAAGGCGAACCAGGTCTTCAATCGCATCCGCGTCGAGGATATCGGCGCCGCCGCCGCCTTTCTTGCGACACGCGGCCTGGGCGGCGTTTTCAACGTGACCGACGACGAACCCGGGCCGCCGCAGGATGTGGTCGCGGAGGCCGCCCGCCTGATGGGCGTCGCGCCGCCGCCGGAAGTGCCGTTCGAAACCGCGGAGATGTCGCCGATGGCGCGCACTTTCTACGGCGAGAACAAGCGCGTCTCCAATGCGCGGCTGCGCGAGGCCGGCTTCGATTTTGCCTTTCCGAATTATCGCGTTTCGCTTGCACAGCTATGGGCAAGCGGGACCTGGCGTGGATAGTAAATCCACGTCGCCGATACGTCGATCAGAATATCTCTCCACCGCCAAAAGCATGCTGTGAGATCATCCGAAAGTAATAGATTCGGACGACTCACCTTGACTGCCTCATACTGCCATATTTTGACCTATACTTCGCCACGCTCCACAACCTAGACGATAGCTGCAGAATTTGATGATGGAAACTCGTCGAAATTCACGCGAATCGAAATTTTAAATGATTTTTTACATCGGCCGGGCAGTTGCGCGGAACCAAAGCGCGAAGGAAACGTTTAGGCGCTGATTCAAAAGAACTTCTTTGGCCTATCTAAAGCAATTAAAACGGCATCCCGTTTTAAAACGACGGGATTTTTCAATAAATCCTAATGAATGGTTAAAGGTTGAAGCACGTTTTTGCCATGTTTCGCCCTAATTAGCTCGAACGGAAAAGGGAACTAGTCGAACATTCAATCCGAAGAGGTCGTCGCTTGAAGCCCGCGAAAATCAAGACTGCTGCCGCCGCAGCGCTATTCGCCGTCGGGATGGGTCTCGTCTCGGCATCCGACAGCCAGGCAAAGGCACCGAATTGTGGTGGCGCCTCCTGGTATGCCCTCACCTCGAAAACCGCCTCCGGCGAGCGCATGAACGCCGCGCGTCTGACGGCCGCGCACCGAAGCCTGAAGTTCGGCACCAAGGTCCAGGTCACCAACCGGCGAAACGGCAAGACCGTCGTCGTGCGGATCAATGATCGCGGTCCGTTCATTCGCGGCCGGGTCATCGATCTCTCCAAGGCGGCCGCCTCGCAGATCGGCATGATCCGCTCGGGCACTGCCAGCATCTGCTACCAGGTCGTCAATTCCTGATCCCTCACCGTCGGCTTGAGGCTGGACGGTTCTGTTCCGCGGGGCGCGATTGCTCCCGCACATAATGCGACCGCTCACTTGCTCTTCGGTGCCATCGCCGCTACCACGGCGAAAAAGGAGTTGATCGAAGATGCGATTGGGCGGACGGCTCGCTGGAGCCATAGACGTTCTTGACGATATCGAGAAGCGCAAGCGCCCAGTCGCCGACGCGCTCAAGGACTGGGGCCTCTCGCATCGCTTTGCCGGATCGGGCGACCGCGCCGCCATCGGCAACATCGTCTATGACGCGCTGCGGATGAAACTCTCCCACGCCTATCTGATGGATAGCGACAGCCCGGCCGCCCTTGGCCACGCGGTCATCTACCGCCAATGGGGCTTCACGCCCGACAGGCTCGCGGCGGAACTCTCCGACGACAAGTTCGCCCCGCAAGCCCCGTCGGCAGAGACGATGAAGGCGTTCCGCGAGCGCCGTATCGAAGGCGCACCGCTCCACGTGCAAGGCGATATCCCTGAGTGGACGCAGGCCTCTTTCGAAGAAAACTTCTCCGACGACTGGCTCGACGAAGCCAGGGCGCTCGCCGGCCGGCCGACCCTCGACCTTCGCGTCAACACGCTGAAGGCGAGCCGCGACAAGGTCTTGAAGGCATTGGAGCGCAGCGGCGCCGAACCGGCGGCCATTGCCCGCCATGGCGTGCGCATCCCCGCCGGCGAAGGCGCCGCGCGCCTGCCGCACGTCACCGCCGAAATCTCGTTCCAGAAGGGTTGGTTCGAGGTTCAGGACGAAGGTTCGCAGATCGTCGCCGATCTCGTCTTCCCGCGCGAGGGCGAGCAGGTGCTCGACTATTGTGCCGGCGGCGGCGGCAAGACGCTCGCCATGTCCGCGGCGATGAACAACAAGGGCCAGGTGCATGCCTATGACACCGACCGCAAGCGGCTGGCGCCGATCATCGAGCGACTGAAGCGCGCCGGTACCCGCAATGTGCAGGTGCATGAGTCGGCAGATTCGCTTGCAACGCTCGTCGGTCGCTGCGACCGGGTGCTCGTCGACGCCCCCTGTACCGGGACCGGAACGTGGCGGCGCCGGCCGGATACGAAGTGGCGCCTGACGCAGAAGAACCTCGAGGAGCGACTGGCACAGCAGGAGGAGGCGCTTGCCGGCGCCGCCCAGTTTGTCCGCCCCGGCGGGCACCTGATCTATGTGACCTGCTCCGTGCTTCCCGAAGAAAACGAAGCGCAGGTCTACGGCTTCTGCGAGGACAATCCGGAGTTCGAGATCCTCTCGGCCGCAGAGACATGGGCGACGCTGTTCGGCACCGACAAGCCGCAGCCCTGGTCCGCCGACATGAAGACCGTCACGCTAACGCCCGCATCGACCGGAACCGACGGCTTCTTCTTCTGCCTGATGGGCAGGAAAAGCTAGTGGGCCCAGTGCATGTGGCCCAAAAGAGTGCAGCGATTGGGGCAACGGCAGACACCGAAACAAATGCCTGCAAGGGGAAGTCGCAAAATTGAAAATGTTCTAAACTATACGCTTTGACACCAGTTTGCTTTTGGTTCATGACATGGGCGCTTTACCGGCCTCAAGCCGCTTCGCTCGGCCGGCCTGCAAAAAGCGAAGGAGAGGGTCATGACCAAGAATTTCATCCGCGCCGCCGCGCTGACACTCATGACGGCCACGTCCGTGCTGGCCCTGCAGCCGGCCAACGCCGCGACAGACGCGGCCGCCGTCGTCAAGCATTATGCGGCGATCGCGCACGCCAAATATGAGGACGCGCTGACCACCGCCGAAGCCCTCGACAAGGCCGTCGATGCGCTGATCGCCAGCCCCAGCGACGAGACGCTGAAGGCGGCGCGCGAGGCCTGGCTGAAGGCGCGCAACCCCTACCAGGAGACCGAGGTCTACCGCTTCGGCAATGCGATCGTCGACGAATGGGAAGGCAAGGTGAATGCCTGGCCGCTCGACGAGGGCCTGATCGACTATGTCGATCCGAGCTACGGCACCGAGAGCGACGAGAACGCCCTTTTCACCGCCAATGTCATCGCCAACAAGACGATCAAGATCGACGGCAAGGACGTCGACGCGGCGAACATCACGCCGGAATTCCTGGCCGGCACGCTGCAGGAAGCCGGCGGCATCGAGGCGAATGTCGCGACGGGCTACCACGCCATCGAATTCCTGCTCTGGGGCCAGGACCTGAACGGCACCGGCCCGGGCGCCGGCAAACGCACCTATACCGATTTCGACGCCAAGGCCTGCACCAACGGCAATTGCGACCGCCGCGCCGCCTATCTGAAGGCGGCGACCGACCTGCTCGTCTCCGACCTCAAGGAAATGGCCGCCAACTGGGCACCGGAGGGCGCCGCGGCCAAGGGGGTGGAAACCGACCCCAAGGCCGGCCTCGCGGCGATCCTCACCGGCATGGGCTCGCTCTCCTATGGCGAACTTGCCGGCGAGCGCATGAAGCTCGGCCTGCTGCTGCACGATCCGGAAGAGGAGCATGATTGCTTCTCGGACAACACCCACAATTCGCACTTGCATGACGCGATCGGCATCCAGTCCGCCTATACGGGCGAATACACCCGGATCGACGGCACGAAGCTCACCGGCCCGTCGCTTTCAGAGCTCGTCGCCGCCAAGGACGCCGCGCTCGACAAGGAGATGACGACCAATCTCGCGACGACGGTCGAGAAGATGCAGGCGATGGCCAAGCGGGCCGAAACCGAGGCCTATGATCAGATGATCGGCGAAGGCAATGCGGAAGGCAACGCGACCGTTCAGACCGCCATCGACGGCTTGATCACCCAGGCCAAGACCGTCGAACGGGTCATCGCGGCGCTCGACCTCGGCACGATCGAGCTTGAAGGTTCGGACAGCCTGGATAATCCTAACGCGGTTTTCCAATAAGCCGGAAAGGCGGGTCGCTCCCGAAGAGGTGCGGCCCGGCTCTCGTCCGATGAAAGTCCTGACTGCCCACTTCCTCGCGTTGCCGCTCGCCGCGCTTATCGGCGCTGCTGCCGCGGCATCAGTGACGTCGGGCATTGGCCCCGACTCCCGCGCTGATACCCCCCTCTGCCCTGCCGGGCGTCTCCCCCGCAAGGGGGGAGATTGGCCGGAGGCAAGGCCTTGCCCCATCAGCTCGCAAATATCGAACCCGTCGAACTCAACCGATCGCGCGCAGGCGAATTCCTTGAGCGGGACATCGCCACTTGCCGATCTCCCCCCCTGTGGGGGAGATGCCCGGCAGGGCAGAGGGGGGTGCCTGCCGGCCCGCGACGACCTTTCCGAACAGGATCTCAAACGCGTCGAAACCGTAACCCGGCCGACCCAGGACTTTTCCAAGGCCGAACAATTCGAGGCGATGTCGGCGGGCGCCACGACCACGGTCGCACCGATCGACCAGAAGGTCTTCCAGCAATTCTCGGACAACCTGCCGTTCGAGGACGAAGAGAATTTCAAGCTCGGCAAGGCGCTGTTCGAAAAACTCTGGGTCTCCACCCCCTCCTCGACCCAAGCCTCCGACGGGCTCGGCCCGCTTTACAACGCCCGCGCCTGCGAAAGCTGCCATCCGCGCGATGGCCGGGGCCGCCCGCCGGAGGGGGCGGATGCGACGTCGACGGTCTACCGTCTCGCCCGTCCGCCGCGCGACGAAGCCGAACGGCGCCTCCTCGCTGACCACCGGACGCTCAATTTCCCGGATCCCGTCTACGGCGCGCAGTTGCAGGACGGTGCCGTGCCCGGGCTCGCCGCCGAAGGTCGTCTCAAGGTCAGCTACCGGGAAGAGGCGGTGCCGCTTGCGGATGGCGAGGTCGTCCAGCTCCGCAAGCCGCAGTATGCAGTCACCGATCTCGGCTATGGCCCGATGGACCCGATGACGACCGTTTCGCCGCGCGTCGCGCCGGCGATGATCGGGCTCGGCCTCATCGAGATGATCCACGAAGCGGACATTCTTGCGAAAGACGACCCGGACGACCGGGACGGTGACGGCATCAGCGGACGGGCGGCACTCGTCCGGGACCGGGACGGTGGCGCGATCACGCTCGGCCGCTTCGGCTGGAAGGCCCAGAACACGACCATTCGCCAACAGGCCGCAGACGCCTTTGCGGTCGATATCGGCATTTCAACGCCGGCCTTCGACAGCGGCCATGGCGACTGCACCAAGGCGCAGGGCGCTTGCCTCACGCTTCCGACCGGTGTCCAGGCGCGGCTCGGGCCGGTCGAGGCGCCCGACCCGGTGCTCGGCCTCGTCACCTTCTATTCCGCCAATCTCGCGGTGCCGGCCCGGCGCAAGGCAAGCTTTCCCCAAACGCTAGAGGGCAAACGGCTTTTCTATGACGCGGGCTGTCCGACCTGCCACACGCCGAAATACGTCACCCGGCGCGATGCGCCGCACAAGGAGCTGGCCTTCCAGCTCATCTGGCCCTATTCCGATTTCCTGCTGCACGACATGGGCGACGGCCTCGCCGACGGCCAGCAGGTCGGAATTGCCAACGGACGCGAATGGCGCACGCCGCCGCTCTGGGGGATCGGCCTGACCAGGACCGTCAGCGGCCATACGTTCCTGCTCCACGACGGGCGTGCCCGCAATCTCACCGAGGCCATCCTTTGGCACGGCGGCGAGGCGGAAAAGGCCCGCAATGCCTTCGCCGCCCTGTCGAAGGATGACCGAAACGCCCTGCTTTCCTTTCTGGAGTCGCTCTGATGCGCCTGAGCCTTTCCTTGACTCTCGGCTTCCTGCTTCTTGCAGCCGCCACGCCCGTGGTGGCACAGGAGGGCAACGCCCTTTCGCCGCGCGTCCTCGACGAAGCGGCACTTCCGGGCGTGATGGCGAAGGCGTTGGATAATTTCATCATTCCCGGCTATCGCGACCTGTCGCGGGCGACGGCCGACCTCGGCGAGAAAAACGCCGCGCTTTGCGCGACTCCGTCCACCGCGGCACTCGATGAAGCGCGAGCGGCCTTTTCGGATGTCGTGCGCAAATGGTCGGCGATCGAGATCATCCGCCTTGGACCGGCCCTCGAGCAGAACAGGTTCGAGCGCTTCCTGTTCTATCCCGATCGCAAGAGCACCGGCCTCAAGCAGGTGCAAGCCATTCTTGCCAAGCGCGACGAGAGTGCGACGCAGGCAGAGAGCCTCAAGTCGAAGAGCGTCGCGGTACAGGGCCTCGGCGCGCTCGAATATGTTCTTTACGGCACCGGAGCCGAGTCGCTCGCCAGCGAGGAAGGCGGATTTCGCTGCCGTTACGGAATGGCGATCGCGCAGAACCTGACGACGATTGCCGGCGAGCTTCTTGCCGCCTGGGAAAAGCCGGATGGCATCCAGTCCGCCTGGAAGAAGGCGGGCCCCGACAACCCGCTTTTCCGCGACAATAAGGAAGCGGCGACGGAACTGCTCGGTGTTCTCGTACACAGCGTCGAGATGATCAAGGACCAGCGGCTGCGTCCGTTCTATGCCGGGCCGACCGCCGGCAAGGCGGACAAGGGCCGCCCGAAACTCGCCATCTACTGGCGTTCGGGCAATACGATGGCGTCCCTTGCCGCGAATCTCCGCGGCCTGCAGACCCTCTTCAACGTCGCCGGCATGGAGAACCTGCTTCCCGGCGACAGCCGCTCGATCGCCGGTTCGGTGAATTTTCTCTTCAAGGCGCTGATCAGTGCGACCGACCGCATTGATGGCCCGATCGATGCAGCGCTCACCGATGAGAAGCAACGCTCCAGACTCGACTTCATCGGTCTCAACACCGCCGATCTCCTCGACCGGCTGAACCGGGATTTCGGAGGCGCGATCGGGCTCGGGGCGGGGTTTTCCTTCGCGGACGGCGATTGACACTACAGCGCCGTGCGTCCTTTCAGACGCACAAAGGACGCTGTAGCACTTGGAATTACTGCATGTTTTGCCCTTAAATCGGCTACGATTTAAGGAACATGCAGTAGCGTGAAAAAGCCCCAGGTTGACAAGCCGCGAATTTGGGAGCAAAGCGCATCCATGCCCGTCTCGCGGGCATGCTTCACCCACGAAGGACCAACCCAAGATGAACCCCGACAGTCGAAGTCGAGTCTTCATTGCGGCCGCACGGACCTGATTGATCAGGGCTCCAGGCGGTCGGATGACCTCGCCTATGGAGCCCAGAATGCTCAGCATCTACACAAGCCAGAACGGCCACCTCATGCTCGTCGATCGTGCCACCGGTCCTGCCTTCCAGGAGCCGGTGACCTGGTTCGACCTCTTCAACCCCTCGGCCGATGAAACGCGCTTGGTCGAGGAGCATCTCGGCATCGCCATCCCCACCCGCGACGAGATGCAGGAAATCGAACTCTCCGACCGTCTCTACCAGGAGGACGGCGCGGAATTCATGACCATGACCGCGACCGCCAAGCTCGACAGCGACTATCCCGCCAAGGTGCCGGTGACCTTCGTCCTGAAGGGCGCGACGCTCGTCACGGTCCGCCACGCCGACCCGAAGCCGTTCCAGGTCTATGCAACCCGCATCCAGAAGCCGAACGGCGCCGTCTGCGAGACGGGCGAACTGGTCATGCTGGGTCTGCTCGAGGCGATGATCGACCGGATTGCCGACGCGCTCGAACGGGCCGGCAACGAGGTCGACGCGATCTCGCGCGAGGTCTTCCGCAAGTCGCATGCCAGCGCCACCAAGAAGACGCGCGACCTGCAGTCGCTGATCGAGCAGATCGGCCAGAAGGGCGACCTTCTGACGACCATCCGCGAAAGCCTGGTCAGCATCGGCAGGCTCGTCGCCTATCACGTCGCGGCGGAAGGGAGCACGGCGCGCAAGTTGGCCAAGGAGAGCCGGCAGCGGATCAAGCTGATTCAGCGCGACGCCGCCTCGCTGGGCGACCACGCGCTGTTCCTGTCGAACAAAATCAACTTCCTGCTCGATGCGACGCTGGGGCTGATCAATCTCGAGCAGAACCAGATCATCAAGATCTTCTCGGTCGCGGCGGTCGTGTTCCTGCCGCCGACGCTCGTCGCCTCGATCTACGGCATGAACTTCGACGTCATACCGGAACTGCATTGGCGGCTCGGCTACCCCTATGCACTGGCGGCGATGGCGGTTTCCGCGCTGTTGCCCTATCTTTATTTCAAGCGCCGAGGCTGGCTGTAGATCATGCGGTCTGGACCCCTCCCCAACCCCTCCCCACAAGGGGGAGGGGCTTGCCCGCCGCGGCCCGCCGAGCGCCATCTGCGACGTCCGAACTCGCGGAACTGTTCGAGCCGGGCGGATTTGGTGCGACACTGTAAGTCCCTCCCCCTTGTGGGGATGGGTTGGGGAGGGGTTGCGCCTCAGGACCGCCTCTCCGTCGAGAGCAGTTCACTGTCGACCACCCGGCCAGTCGCATGAGCACCAAAAACCTCGTCGATCGACGCAGCTTCGTCAAAATGGCCGGGGCCGCCTGGATGGCGACGCTTGGCGCGCGCGGCGCCTTCGCGCTCGAGCGGACCGACGCCGTCTTCGCCTCGGCCTTCATGGCACCGGACGGCAGCTATGGCGTGGCGACGCTGACGGAAGAGGGAGAGATCGTCGAGCGAACGCTCTTGCCGGCGCGGGCGCACGGCATGGCCTTCTCGCCGGCGACCCGCCGGGCGGTCGCCTTTGCGCGCCGGCCGGGAACCTATGCGATGATCCTGGCGACCGATCGCACTGCCGAGTCGGTCGTCATCACCGCCGCCGAAGGCCGCCACTTCTTCGGCCACGGCTGCTTCTCGGTCGACGGGAGGCTGCTCTACGCCACGGAGAACGATTTCTCCGCCAATCGTGGCATGATCGGCGTCTATGACGGGACGCGCGGCTTTATCCGCACCGGCGAATTCCCGACCTATGGCATCGGCCCGCACGACATGACGCTGACCGCCGACGGCCGGACGCTCGCAATCGCCAATGGCGGCATCGAGACCCATCCGGATTTCGGCCGCACCAAGCTCAATCTCGACCACATGGAGCCGAGCCTCGCGCTCGTCGACACCGCGACCGGCGCGCTGATCGAGAAACACGGCCTGCCACCGGAACTGAAGCGGCTTTCCACCCGCCACGTCGACATCGGCGCCGACGGCCGGGTCTGGTTCGCCTGCCAGTACGAGGGCGCGCGCGACGACCTGCCGCCGCTTGTCGGGTATTTCAAAAAGGGAGAGGAACTGAGTTTTGTCCCCCTGCCCGAGCGCACGACCGCCGCCCTCGCCAATTATGTCGGCGCCATCGCCGTCAACCGCCGCGAGGGACTTGTCGGCCTCACATCGCCGAAGGGAAATGTCGCTGTGACGCTCGATGCGAAAACGGGGGCGGTCCTGAAGGAGGAACGGGTCGCGGATGCGGCGGGCGTTGCCGCCGCGAAGCCCGGCTTCGCCGTCTCCTCCTATGACGGCCGGTTCAGGGACCGCCGAAGCCCGGTCGCCTGGGATCAGCACATCGTCCGGCTGGGATAGCGCCGGATCGATGAAAGACCCCTCCCCAACCCCTCCCCACAGGTGGGAGGGGCTTAACCTGCCGCGCCGTTTCCACTTCTGTTTCAGCGCTTCGACGAGCGCAATGGCGGGAAGCTGCGCAGGCGATCGCCGCGGCCGCGTAGCCCCTCCCACCTGTGGGGAGGGGTTGGGGAGAGGTCTTCTCCGGAATCAGGCCGAACGATCCCCGAGCCCCGAAAGCGTTGCCAGGTCATCCCAGCGATAGGCGATCTGCTCCAGGCTCTCGCGGCCGACGCTGACCCGCCCCTCTCCCACCGCTCGTGCCCCGAGCCGCTCGTAGAAGGCCCGGTTCGGATTGGCTGCCAGCACCCAGGCAAAGAGCGACGAGGCCTGCATTTCCCGGCAATGGGCCGCGACGGTGCGCACCAGTGCCGAGCCGATGCCGGCGCCGTGAAATTCCGGCAGAAGATAGAGCTCGTAGAGTTCCCGGTCGAAGGCCGGTGGCATGGACCGCGCCCGGCCGTAATTGGCGAAGCCGATCACCCGCTCTTTCGAGAGATCAACGGCGACCAGGAGGAAGGCTGCTGGAATCCGCATTCGCCGCGCATGGCCGATAGCCTGGTCCTCGACTTTCATGGCGTCGAGATAGGCATCGGAAATGATCCCGCGAAAGGTCGCGCGCCAGGTGCTCACCAGCACCGACGCGATCATCATCACGTCATCCGGTATGGCCGGGCGGATCTCTATGCGCCTGAAATTCCTCATCAGGATGATATATGGATGCGACGTGCCTCCCGAAAGTCCGTCGGCACCGGGTTCGCGGCCGTGACGTGCGGACGATTGCGCTTGTCCTCGGTCGCGACGCATGCAACTGTCGGCGCGATCGGGCATTCCGGTCCGTTTCGGCAAGGGGCTTTTTAACTGATGGACGACAGCGAGCCGCACGATTTTCGTGCCCGCATCCGGGAGAGTTTCGGCCGCCAGGCCGCCATGCGCACGATCGGGGCGGAACTCACCCTCGTCGAGCAGGGCACGGTGGAAATCGAACTGCCGTTCGATCCCAAGCTGACGCAGCAACATGGTCTCCTGCATGCCGGCGTGATCTCGGCGGCACTCGATGCCGCCGGCACCTATGCGGCCTATTCGCTCATCGATCCCGACGCCTCGCTGCTGACGATCGAATTCAAGGTCAATCTCCTGTCGCCCGGCCGCGGCGAGCGCTTCCTCTTTCGCGGCGAGGTTACGAAGCCGGGCACGACGATCATCGTTTCGGACGGCAAGGCCTATGCGGTGAGGTCGGACGGGCCGGCGAAGCTGATCGCCTCGATGACCGGAACGATGATGGTGGTGCGCGGCCGCGAGGGGATCGAGGGATGAGTTTCGAGTTGAAGCCGGTCGCCGGCAAGAACATCCTCTACGTGATGGCCGTCGACCCGGAATACGGCCCCTGCCTTCGCGACCGGATCAGGCCGCTGATGACCGGCGTCGGCCCGGTCGAGGCGGCCGTCGGCCTGACCAGGGCGCTTTGCGAGCTCAAGGCTTCGGGCAGGCTGCCGGATCTTCTCGTCTCGCTCGGCTCCGCCGGTTCCTCGACGCTCGAACAAACGGAAATCTACCAGGCGACCTCGGTCGGCTATCGCGACATGGACGCCTCGCCGCTCGGCTTCGAGAAGGGCGCGACGCCCTTTCTCGACCTGCCGGCCGTCGTCAAGCTGCCGCATCGCGTCCCGGGCGTGAAGGAGGCGCGGCTTTCGACCGGCGCCAATATCGTCTCCGGCAAGGCCTATGACGATATCGACGCCGACATGGTCGAGATGGAGACCTACGCCATCCTGCGCGCCTGCCAGGCCTTCGGCGTACCGCTGATCGGGCTGCGCGGCATATCGGACGGCAAGGCCGAGCTGAAACATGTCGACGACTGGACGGAATATCTGCACATCATCGACGAGAGGCTGGCAGGCGCCATCGATCGGCTCGAAGACGCTCTCGCAAGCGGCGAAATCCGGCTCTGACGGTTCTGCAGGAGGTCCGAAATTGTCGGGGTGCAATGAAATCGTTGCGCCAAGGGCGGCCTTTCATTAAAGGCTCGCCATGATCAAGCTTGCCTGAAGGCCCGCCATGACCCAGACAGCCCATCCCGACACCGTCCTGATCGTCGATTTCGGCAGCCAGGTAACGCAGCTCATCGCGCGGCGCGTGCGCGAGGCCGGCGTCTATTGCGAGATCGTGCCGTTCCAATCGGCCGAAGAGGGCTTCGAGCGCCTGAAGCCGAAGGCCGTGATCCTGTCCGGCAGCCCGGCCTCGACGCTCGACATCGGCTCGCCGCGCGCGCCTTCGGCGATCTTCGAAAGCGGCCTGCCGGTCTTCGGCATCTGCTACGGCCAGCAGACCATGTGCGCGCAGCTCGGCGGCAAAGTGGAAAGCGGCCATCATCGCGAATTCGGCCGCGCCTTCCTGGAAGTCGAAAAGGAATGCGCCCTCTTCGACGGGGTCTGGTCGCTCGGCTCCCGCCATCAGGTCTGGATGTCGCATGGCGACCGCGTTACCGCGCTGCCGGAAGGCTTCGAGGTGGTGGCGACCTCGTCCAATGCCCCCTTCGCCTTCATCGCCGACGAGACGCGCAAATATTACGCCGTGCAGTTCCATCCGGAAGTGGTGCACACGCCCGACGGCGCCAAGCTGATCTCCAACTTCGTCCACAAGATCGCCGGAATCCGCGGCGACTGGACGATGTCGGCCTACCGCGCCAAGGCGGTCGAAGCGATCCGCGAGCAGGTCGGCGACAAGAAGGTGATCTGCGCGCTTTCGGGCGGCGTCGATTCTTCCGTTGCAGCGCTCCTCATCCACGAGGCGGTCGGCGACCAGCTCACCTGCATCCTCGTCGACCACGGCCTGATGCGCAAGGACGAGGCGGCGAATGTCGTCGCCATGTTCCAGGAGCATTACAACCTGCATCTCCTCCATATCGATGCCTCCGACCGCTTCATCGGCGAGCTTACGGGCGTCAGCGATCCGGAAACCAAGCGCAAGATCATCGGGCGACTGTTCATCGAGGTCTTCGAGGAAGAGGCGAAGAAGCTCGGCGGCGCCGATTTCCTCGCCCAGGGCACGCTCTATCCTGACGTGATCGAAAGCGTTTCCTTCACCGGCGGCCCGTCGGTGACGATCAAGTCGCACCACAATGTCGGCGGCCTGCCGGAGCGCATGAACATGCAGCTCGTCGAGCCGCTGCGCGAGCTCTTCAAGGACGAGGTGCGCGTGCTCGGCCGCGAACTCGGCCTGCCGGACAGCTTCATCGGCCGCCACCCCTTCCCCGGCCCCGGCCTTGCCATCCGCTGCCCCGGCGGGATTTCCCGCGAGAAGCTCGAAATCCTGCGCGAGGCGGATGCCATCTATCTCGACGAGATCCGCAAGGCGGGCCTCTACGACGCCATCTGGCAGGCCTTCGCCGTGCTTCTGCCGGTGCAGACGGTCGGCGTCATGGGCGACGGGCGGACCTACGAATTCGTCTGTGCACTGCGCGCCGTCACCTCGGTCGACGGCATGACCGCCGACTTCTACCACTACGACATGGAATTCCTGGGCCGCGCGGCGACCCGTATCATCAACGAGGTGCGCGGCATCAACCGCGTCGTCTACGACGTCACCTCGAAGCCGCCGGGCACGATCGAGTGGGAGTGAGGGGCGGACCCCCGACAAGGCAGGGGTGTGTTCGCTGAGGACAATCCGTCCAACAACTTGTGTCCGAGCGATTTCCGTATAGGCTGGCCCCGCTTCATGCATGCGGCGAGGGGAGCACGATGGCAAAGGCAGGATGGACGTGGGTCAAGACGCTCGCCCCTGACCAGAAAGCCGCCATCGCCGCCACGTGCGAAAGATTCATCGCCGAGAAACTGAAACCCCGCTTCCGTCCGCAGATTCGGCCGATGGCGTTCAACTACCCGATCGACATTCTCGGCAAGTGGCGGGGCAGCAAGTACAGCTTCATCACGCGCTATCGCTCCGGCTTTGCCGACAATGCCGGCGAGGAATTCGACACGGGCTTTGCACGCCTCGATCATCGGGAGGAAAGCCTCACGGACGTCCTGTTCGACGTCATGTGGTACAGGCACACGGGGCGATGGTGGCGCCTGTATTCCGGCGTCCCCCTCGAAGAGGCGCTCCACCTCATCGAACCGAAGAGGTGCTTCAGCCCCTATGAACTCTGCAAGCAAACCACGCTTTAGCACCGGTGCCTTGCGCAACCTCGTCGGCAGCAAGGTCTATGCACGCGGCGAGGCGTATTTTCGCGACAATCGCGTCGAGCTCCTCGCCGTTCAGCCGCAACGCGTGCTGGCGCAGGTGAACGGCACCGAGGACTACCGGGTCGAGCTTAACGGCCGCGGCGAGACGATCGACGGCAACTGCTCCTGCCCGGCCTTCGAGGATCGGGGCTGTTGCAAGCACATGGTTGCGACCGCACTGGCGGCGAACGCTGGCGGCCAGGGGGCCGAAGAGGACGGCGTCGATGCGGCGACGCGTATCCGCACCTATTTGCAAAGCAAGGGCGTCGACGCGCTCATCGACATGATCATGGACCTCAGCGAGTTCGATCTGGCGCTGTTCCGCCGATTGGACATGGCCGCCGCTGCGACGCATGGCGACGGCAAGGCGATCCAGACGCGGATGCTCCGGGCGATCGACGGCGCCACACATACGGACGGCTACGTGGGATATCGCGAGGCAGACGAATGGGCCGCGGGCGTGGCGGCGGTGCTCGACACTCTCGCCGGCCTCTCTGCTGCTGGCCATGGCGCGCTTGCACGCGAACTTGCGGAACGGTCGATCGACCGGATCGAAGACGCGCTCCAGGACATCGATGATTCCGATGGCCACGGCAGCGAGCTTCTCACTCAGGCCCGCGACATCCATCTCGCTTCGGTGCGCGTTGCTCGACCGGACCCCGCTACGCTCGCCCAGTACCTCTTCGAGCGCGAGATGGGCGGGGACTACGACACGTTCTTCAACGCCGCCGGCATCTATGCGGATGTCCTGGGTGCAGAGGGGCTCGCCGAGTATCGCCGTCTCGCCCTCGTGGAATGGGAGAAACTGCCGCCAAGGCGCGGCGGCGGCGTGCGGAACCGAACCGAATATGTAGCCGGTTATGGTCAGTTGCAGCGCATCCTCGATACGGTCGCCGCAGACGAAGGCGATATCGCGGCGCGCATCGCACTGCGCACGAAGGACCTGTCGTCACCGTCGAACTATCTGGAACTGGCTGACTTCTGCCGGCGGCATGACCGCGAGGACGAGGCTCTTCGCTGGGTCGAGGAGGGCCTGTGGATCTTCGAAGACGAACGGCAGGACGAGCGGCTCGTCTTCCTCGCTGCCGACCTGCTGACGAAGGTTGGCCGGGGTACGGAAGCCTTGCAGCTTTTGTGGCGTGCCTTCGAATCTCCGAGTTCCGCGCTCTATGAACGGCTTCGCCAGTTGGAGGGGGAGGCCGCATGCGACAAGGCGGTAAGGCTCATCGAGTCCCGGTTCGCCAAACAGGATGGCTTTCGTTTCGCCCAACCCGATCTTCTCATCGAGATCCTGATAAAAGAAAATCGGTTCGACACAGCCTGGGCGGCGGCGGAAAAATACGACGTATCGGTCTATAAGAGACAAAGTCTCGCGCGCGCGAGCGAAGCCACTCATCCGCAGCACGCAGTCCGGGTCTATGCCGAGCGCGTGGAGGAGCTCGTCAAGCTCGGAGGCAACCACAACTACGAGGAAGCGGCAGCGCTGATCGCGCGCATCGGCAGCTGGCGAAACGCCACCGAGCACTCGGCCTATCTCGCCGAACTGAAGGCGCAGCATAACCGCAAGCGCAACTTCATGAAGCTCCTGGAGTGATCGAATGCGTCGCGCCGAGATCGACAGCCAGAACCGCTATCTTCTCAAGCGACCGCAGGATTACCGCCTGGCGGCGGACATCATCGCTCGCGCTTGGGCGACCTTCCCGGAAGTCGAGGCGATCGCCGTCATCGGCTCGGTTGCAAAGCCGCTGTGGAAGGAGGTCCCCGTTTCAGAGACTTTCGCCGCCGCGGCATCGAGGTCTGGCACGAATGCGGCGATCTCGACAGGGCCATCTGGATCGACTCGCAGGAGCGGCTCGGCGACCTGCGGAAAGCGTGCACCAGGGCCCTGCGCGCGGCCTTCGAAGCGGGAGCAGGCATGAGCGTTCCGAGCAATGAGGTCGATGGCTTCCTGTTCGAACCGGGCAGCGACCGTTATCTCGGGCGCCTCTGCAAGTTCAGCCGGTGTCCCAAAGGCAAATTCGATTGCCCTACGCCAGGCTGAGGCGCAATCCCCTTCAACAAGGTCGTCGCGGGATTTGCGCCGCGTGCCGACCTGTTGGAGCCGGCGCGCTATGCGATGCTCTATGAGCGGGGAAAGGGAGTGCTGCGCTCCGCGCTCGACCTGCCCACGGTCGAAGAGGATTGATTCGGCCAGTCAATCGGCTTGCGTGGCGAGGCTCAAGCAAATAGCGATGGGTATCGCCCGAACCATTGAGGACGGCAAAGTGGAAATTTCCGAGATCATCATCGCCGGCGACACGCCTGGCCTCGAATGGCGGCTGCCGGTGTTCCGGTTCACCGGGACCAGACCCGAGGCACCGCGGACCTATATCCAGGCCGCCCTCCACGCCAACGAACTGCCAGGCACAGCACTGCTTCATTTTCTCGTGGAGCGACTGCGCCAGGCCGAAAGCGAAGGCGCAATCCTCGGCGACATCACCGTCGTCCCACAGGCAAATCCGATCGGCTCGGCGCAGACGCATTTCGGCGAGCTGCAGGGCCGGTTCGATCTCGGCACCCGCACCAATTTCAATCGCGATTTTCCCCTGATCACACTCGGCGAGCGCGCCGGCCTCATTGAAGATCTCGACCGGCATTCGGCCATCGACCGGCTGAAGCGGCAGCTTCTGCATAAGGCACTCAGTTGCGATCTCGTTCTCGACCTGCATTGCGACGACGAGGGGCTGCAATACGCCTATATCGACGAGGCCTTCTGGCCCGAGGCGGCCGATCTTGCCGCTGCACTCGGCATGGATGCGGTGTTTCTCTCGGATGGCGAAAGCTCCGCCTTCGAGGAGGCCGTCGCCTATGCCTGGAAGTGCGAGAACACCGGCGAGAAGAAGGCCCTGCGCGACCGGCTCTCGGTGACCGTCGAACTTCGCGGCACGCGCGACGTCTATCCGGAAATGGCCCGCAAGGATGCGGAAGGACTCTACAGTTTCCTCGCTGCGCGCGGCGTCGTCGCGGCGGATCGCGCGTCCCTTCCGGCCTTTGGCGGGGTCGTTGCGCCGCTCGACAATATCGAGATGATCCGTGCGCCGGAGGCGGGCGCCATCCTCTTCCACAAGGACATCGGCGAGCGCATCAAAACCGGAGACCTGCTCGCGACGATCCTGACGAGGCCCGGCATGCCGGATGGAGCGGTCGAGGTTCGGGCGCCCCAGGACGGCCTGATCGTCACCCGCGTTTCGACCCGCATCGCCCGCCGCCGGTCGGACCTGATGAAGATCGCCTGCGCCGAGCCGTCGCGGGCGATCCGCAGGCCGGGTACGCTGGAACCGTGACTCTTTGAGTGCCGCCGCCTACGGCGTAGCGCCACCCTGCATTTTCGGGCTGTCGAGCAGGATGGTCGAGCGCAGCGTCTTGATCTCCGCGATCTGCTCGAACTCGCTCCACAGCAGGCGCTTGTAATCCGCCACGTCGCGCACCGCGATCTTCAGCAGGAAGTCGAAATCGCCGGCGACGGTGTGGCACTCGACCACCTCCGGCATGCGCGACACCAGTTCGATGAAGCGCTGGCCGACCTTGCTGGCGGTGCGTTCCAGCGTCACCTCGACAAAGGCGTGAAATCCGATCCCCAGCGCCTTCGGGTCGACGATCACCGTCTGGCGGATCACGCCGGACGAATAGAGACGCGCCAGCCGCCGCGACAGCGGCGCCGGCGACAGGCCAATCCGGGCGGCGAGTTCGTTGTTGCTCAGCGATGCGTCGTCGATCAGCAGCCTGATGATCCGCCGGTCGGTCGCGTCCAGTCCCGTTCTTTCGATTTCCATGAGGCCTCACCGCGGGCTTGAGCAAATTTGATGCAGTATGTACGCATTCTATCGCAAAAATGCGCATGAGTAGCGGCAAATCCAGGCAAATACGGCGTCGAATTTGCGCCAGGCTTGTTCTACATAGGAAACCGACAAGCCGCTAATGCGGCTTGCGTTTGAGCCAACGCAAGACGACTATCGACTGATCCCAGTTCCAAGGATTTTCCAGATGTTCGACGCCCTCGCCCGCCAACCCGACGATCCGCTGCTGGCCCTGATCGGCCTCTTCCGCAAGGACGAGCGCCCCGGCAAAGTGGATCTCGGCGTCGGCGTCTATCGCGACGAAACCGGCCGCACGCCGATCTTCCGGGCCGTCAAGGCGGCGGAGAAGCGCCTCCTTGAAACGCAGGAGACCAAGGCCTATGTCGGGCCCGAAGGCGACCTGGTGTTCCTCGATCATCTCTGGACGCTCGTCGGCGGCGACACGGTCGAGCGCGGCCATGTGGCTGGCGTGCAGACCCCCGGCGGCTCCGGCGCGCTGCGCCTGGCGGCGGATCTGATCTACAGAATGGGCGGCCGACGGATCTGGCTCGGCCTGCCGAGCTGGCCGAACCATGCGCCGATCTTCAAGGCGGCAGGCCTCGAAATCGCCACCTACGACTTCTTCGACATTCCGTCGCAGTCGGTGACCTTCGACAATCTCGTCAGCGCGCTCGAAGGTGCTGCCGCCGGCGACGCGGTGCTCTTGCATGCGAGCTGCCACAACCCGACCGGCGGCGTGCTGACCGAACCCCAATGGATGGAGATCGCCGCCCTCGTCGCCGAGCGCGGCCTGCTGCCGCTCGTCGATCTCGCCTATCAGGGTTTTGGCCGCGGCCCCGAGCAGGATGTCGCCGGGCTTAGGCACCTCTTGACCGTCGTTCCGGAAGCGCTGGTGGCGGTTTCCTGCTCGAAATCCTTCGGCCTCTATCGCGAGCGCACCGGCGCGATCTTCGGCGTCACTGCCTCGGCCTCGTCCGCCGATACGGTACGTTCCAATCTCGCCGGCCTTGCCCGCACCAGCTATTCCATGCCGCCAGACCACGGCGCGGCGGTCGTCCGCACCATCCTTGCGGATCCCGAGCTTGCCCGCGACTGGGCCGAGGAACTGGAAGGCATGCGGCTGCGCATGACCGGCATCCGCCGGGCGCTTGCCGAAGGGCTGAGGAGCCGCTGGCAGAGCCTTGGAGCGGTCGCCGACCAGGAGGGCATGTTCTCGATGCTGCCGCTGACCGAAGCGGAGGTGATGCGACTCCGGACAGAACACGGCATCTACATGCCGGGCTCGGGCCGCATCAACATTGCCGGGCTGAAGACGGCTGAGGTCGCCGGCGTCATCCAGAAATTCACGAGCCTTTGAACGGACCGCCGGATGACAGCCAACAGCGAAGCGGTCGACTCTCCGGTCGAACGCCATAAACTCTACGAGGACGTGCTCGCCATCCTGACCGGCACGCTCATCGTCTCCCTCGGGGTGGTGATCTACAGCAAGGCGGTGCTCCTGACCGGCAGCACCGCCGGGCTGGCGCTGCTCCTGCAATATGCGACCGGCACCAGCTTCTGGCTGATGTTCTCGCTCGTCAACCTGCCCTTCTACATCTTGGCGATCAGGCGGCTCGGGTGGCTCTTCACGCTGCGCACCTTTTTCGCCGTCAGCCTCGTCTCGCTCTTCTCGCGGCTGACGGCTGAATGGGTCGAGTTCGCGCGGCTCGACCCGGTCTATGCGGCGATCGTCGGCGGTGGGCTGATGGGGATGGGGCTGCTCGTCCTCTTCCGCCACCGCACCGGCCTCGGCGGCATCAACATCCTGGCGATCTACCTGCAGGAAAAGAGCGGCATCCGGGCCGGCTATTTGCAACTGGCGGTCGACCTCGCAATTCTCGCCGCCGCTTATTTCGTGCTGCCGCCCGCCAACCTGATGCTCTCGGTGCTCGGGGCAACCGTCGTCAATATGATGCTGGCGATCAACCACAGGCCCGGACGCTATGTCGGCGTGACCTGAGATCGCCGCCTCCGGACTTTTCTCCGCCGCCGCCTGCGGCTATGTGTGATCCCGAATCCGGCGGAAGAGAATAGGCAATGACGGTCACGATCTACGGCATCAAGAACTGCGATACGATGAAGAAGGCGCGCGGCTGGCTCGACGGCCGCGGCGCGGCCTACCGGTTCCACGACTACAAGGCCGAGGGCATCGACCGCGCTCACCTCGAGCGCTGGTGCGCCGAACTCGGCTGGGAGACGGTCCTCAATCGACAGGGCATGACCTTCCGCAATTTGCCGGAGGCGGAGAAGCAGGATCTGACCGCCGAAAAGGCGATCGCGCTGATGCTGGAGCAGCCGTCGATGATCAAGCGGCCGGTGCTGGAAGCCGAGGGCAAGCTCGTCGTCGGCTTCAAGCCCGAGCTCTACGAAGCCGAATTCGGCGCCTGAGCTCGATGTCCAGGACCACCCGGGCAACGCAGACGCTCACCAAGGCCGGCATCGCCTTCACGGTGCACAGCTACGACTACGATCCGGGGGCCGAGCGCGTCGGGTTGCAGGCGGCCGAAGCGCTCGGCGAGGACCCTTCGCGCGTGTTGAAGACGCTGATGGCGGAGGTGGACGGCAAGCCGGTCTGCTGCATCGTGCCGTCGGACCGGGAAGTGAGCATGAAGAAGCTTGCCGCCGCCTTCGGCGGCAAGTCGGCCAGCATGATGAAGCCGGCCGACGCCGAGCGGTTGACCGGCTATCACGTCGGCGGCATCAGCCCCTTCGGCCAGAAGAAGCTCGTGCCGACGGCGATCGAAGAAGCGGCGCTCGCGGAAGCGCTGGTTTTCATCAATGGCGGCCAGCGCGGGCTGCAGGTGCGGCTCGACCCGAAGGATGTGCGGGCGGTTCTCAGGGCGATTGAGGCGGCGCTGATCGCCTGACGACGTCAGGAGAGTCTTGAAAGCAGGGCGGCGAGCGCCTTGGCCTCTGGCTCACTGAGCTTCGTGCCGACATGCGTCTCGATCGACTGCGAATAGGTCTCCCACATGCGAGCCCGCATCGCCCTCCCCGCTTCGGTGACGGTGACCCAGCAACCGCGCGCATCCTCGTCATAGGACTCGCGGCGCACTAGTCCTTCCTTTTCCAGCCGATCGATCAGGCGGGAAAGATTGTATTGGGCAAGAAGCGTCCGAGCCTCGATCTCGAACGGGCGTAGCCTGCCTGCTTCGACCTTCACCAGTTCCCAGAGCACGTCGTACCAGGAAAGCGGCGGGAGACCTGCCGCCTTAAACTCCTTCTCGATGGCAGCAAGCACGCGCTGCTGCGCCCGCATGAGCCCGACCCAGGCCTCGGTGGTCGCCAAGGTCGGCGCGTTTCGCCCAGATCCGTCCTCATTCCTCATAGATGCAATTACATCTATCTTGACGGATTTGGCAAGTCATTATATATGCAATTGCATCTACTTTGTGATCAACAGAGGAAGCCCCGATGCCATCATCCCTCACCCTGATCAGCCACCATCTCTGCCCCTATGTGCAGCGCGCCGCGATTGCGCTTCATGAAAAGGGCATGCCCTTCCAGCGCGTCTATATCGACCTTGCGAACAAGCCCGGGTGGTTCTTGAAGATCTCGCCTCTCGGCAAGGTGCCGCTGCTGCGCATTGCGCAAGAGGAGGGCGAAGCGATCCTCTTCGAAAGCACGGTGGTCTGCGAATATCTCGAAGAGACGCAGCCGGGCGCGAAGCTGCACCCCGCCGATGCGCTAACCAGGGCACGACACCGCGGCTGGATGGAATTCGGCTCCTCCATCCTTTCCGATCTCTGGGTCTACGAGACCACGCAAGATGGTGACACGCTCGAAGTCAAGCGCAACGTGCTCAAGGCGAAATTCGCGACCGTCGAGGCGGAACTCGGCGATGGACCCTATTTTGCCGGAGTCGGTTTCAGCCTGGTCGATGCCGTCTTCGCGCCGGTCTTCCGCTATTTCGACGTCTTCGACACGATCGCGGAGCAGGGCATCTTCGACGGTCTGCCGCGTGTTGCCAACTGGCGGAAGGCGCTGGCCGCGCGTCCGAGCGTCAAGGCAGCGGTCGGCGACGATTATGCCGCGCGGCTGATGGCATTCCTCGAGAAACACGACGCGGCCTTGTTGAAAACGGGAAAGATCGCGGCCTGAATTGGGGAAACACGGAGCCTTCTGTTTTTGCCGGAAGCGGTCTAAAACCGCATGACACCCGCAGGAAGAAGAACAGGAGCTGCCATGAACGCCCCCCTCCAGTCGGCCAGAAATCCCGTCGATGCCGCCAAGCTCGAAAAACTCGCCGAGGTCGCCATCAAGGTCGGCCTGCAATTGCAGCGCGGCCAGGACCTGTTGATGACCGCGCCGATCGCCGCCCTGCCGCTCGTGCGTCTCATCACCAGGCATGCCTACAAGGCCGGCGCCGGGCTGGTAACGACCTTCTATGCCGACGAGGAGGCGACGCTTGCCCGCTACGCCCATGCGCCGGACGAGAGCTTCGACCGGGCAAGCGACTGGCTCTACGAGGGCATGGCGAAGGCCTTCGCAGGCGGCGCGGCTCGTCTGGCGATCGCCGGCGACAACCCGATGCTGCTGTCGTCCGAGGACCCGCAAAAAGTGGCCCGCGCGAACCGGGCGAATTCGATCGCCTACAAGCCGGCGCTCGAAAAGATCTCCAACTTCGACATCAACTGGAACATCGTCTCCTATCCGAACCCGTCCTGGGCGAAGCAGGTGTTTTCCGACGATCCCGAAGCGATCGCCGTCGAGAAACTGGCCAACGCCATCTTCGCCGCCTCCCGCGTCGACGCCGACGACCCGATCGCCGCCTGGGCGGAGCACAACGCCAATCTCCGCCGGCGCTCGGCCTGGCTGAACGAGGAGCGCTTTTCTGCGCTGCATTTCAGCGGCCCGGGCACCGACCTGACGGTCGGCCTCGCCGACGGCCACGAATGGCACGGCGGCGCTTCGACCGCGAAGAACGGCATCACCTGCAACCCGAACATCCCGACCGAGGAGGTGTTTACGACGCCGCATGCGTTGCGTGTCGAGGGGCATGTGTCGAGCACCAAGCCGCTGTCGCACCAGGGCACCTTGATCGACAATATCGAGGTGCGCTTCGAAGGGGGGCGCATCGTCGAGGCCAGGGCCTCGCGCGGCGAGGAAGTGCTGAAGAAGGTGCTCGACACCGACGAGGGTGCCCGCCGGCTCGGCGAAGTGGCGCTGGTGCCGCATTCCTCGCCGATCTCAGCCTCCGGCATCCTCTTCTACAACACGCTCTTCGACGAGAACGCCTCATGCCACATCGCGCTTGGCCAGTGCTATTCGAAGTGCTTCCTGAACGGCGCCAGCCTCAGCCAGGAGCAGGTCCGCGCCCAGGGCGGCAATTCGAGCCTCATCCATATCGACTGGATGATCGGCTCCGGCAGGGTCGACATTGATGGCGTGCGCGCCGACGGCGCCCATGTGCCGGTGATGCGCCAGGGCGAGTGGGCTTAAGTCCATGTAAGTCTTGCGCTGGCACCCGACTACACCCCCCTCTGCCCTGCCGGGCATCTCCCCCACAAGGGGGAGATTGGCAAGCGGTGATGCATCGCTCGACTTGCTACTCTCGACTTTTCGCTGCGGCTTCGGCAACGCCAAACGTTCCGGTCGGGCAAGACATTGCGCCGAGCCGATCTCCCTCCTTGTGGGGGAGATGCCCGGCAGGGCAGAGGGGGGTGATGAAGGCCGCCTCAGCTCACATGTCCAGCCATCGAAGGATGGCTCTGAGCGCGGCGATGCCCCTGCATAGTTCGATTGCTATGTCCTAAGGGATGCGGCGCGCCGCGCCATCTGGGCACGCTGACTCATCCAGACGCTCACGAACACGACGGCGATCCCGAACACTTGCACCGCCGTCAACTGCTGGCCAAGCACGCCCCAGCCAAGCAGAATCGCTACAACCGGGCTCAGGAAGCCGAGCGGCGAGATCTGGGACGGCTCGAGCCGCGACAATCCGCGGAACCATAGAAGATAGGTGAAGGCGGCGCCGATCAGGCCGAGATAGGCGAAACCCATCAGGTTGGAGGCGGTGAGCGACGGCAGGGAGGGCTCGAAGAAGAGTGCCGCGGGCACGAGGAGAAGCCCGCCGGCCGCCAGTTGCCAGGCGGTGAAGGTGAGCGGCGAGACAGGCGGGGCCCAATGCCGGCTCAGCACCGTGCCGAAGGCCATGGAGACCGCGCCGGCGAGGCCAGCCGCGACGCCGAGCGGATCGAGTGCCGCCCCGGGCGTCAGCACCAGAAGCGCCACCCCGGCAATGCCGGCGATGCCGGCAACGACGCTCAGCGCCTTGACCGGCGAACCCAGCACGACACGCGACAGCATGATGACGATCAGCGGCTGGATGGCGCCGACGGTCGCGGCGACGCCGCCGGGAAGGCGGTAGGCCGAGACGAACAGCATCGCCCAGAAGAAGGAGAAATTGAGCGCGCCGAGCAGAAAGCTGCGCGGCCACCAGATGCCCTTCGGCATCTGCCGGACGACGAGCAGCAACAGGAGGCCGGCAGGCAGCGCTCTCAGCATCGCTACCGTCAGCGGGTAGCCGGCCGGCAGGAATTCGGTGGTAACCAGATAGGTACTTCCCCAAATTGCCGGGGCTATGGCGGTGAAGGCAAGGTCCAAGTTTTGCTTCTTCATTATCTTCATCTCAAGTGACTTGATATCAAGATACATTAGCGGAATTTATCTTGACGTCAAGATGCTAGGCGTTTAGAGCCATGACGAAGGCGCGGAGCGGCTCCGCTTATCGGGCAACGGCCAAAAAATGAAGCAAAGCGATACGGACCACGTGGACAAGATCCTGGCACAGTGGCGCCGGGAGCGGCCTGAGCTGGACATCTCCGCCATGGGTCCGCTGGGGCGCTTGGCGCGGCTCAGGGCCCATGTCGCCAGGGAACAGGAAACGGTCTTTGCCGAACACGACCTCACATCGGCAAGCTTCGACGTGCTGGCGACGCTCCGCCGTTCCGGCCCGCCGTTTCAGCTTTCGCCCGGCGAACTGCTTGCGGCGACAATGGTGACCTCCGGCACCATGACCAACCGCATCGACCAACTCGAAAGAGCAGGCCTCGTCGAGCGGCTGGATAATCCCGAAGACAGGCGCGGGGTGATCATCGCGTTGACGCCAGAGGGCTTGAAGCGCATCGATGCCGCTGTCGCCGCCCACGTCGCCAACCAGCAGCGCCTGATCGCAAGCCTCGCGCCCGAGGAGCGGGAAGCGCTCGACGCGCTGCTCAGGAAATTCCTCGCGACCTTCGAATGAGCTGATCAGATGCGGCTCATCAGAGCGCGCACACGCTCGAGATGATGCTTACGCTTCGCCTCCGTCGCGCGGTCCATGTCGTGGAGGCTAATCATCCGGAAATCGACATCCTTGCTGCAGAAGGCGGCGATGCCGCGCTTGAGCAGACGGCGCACAGGATCGCCCATATAGAGACGCACCACCCACCAGGGTGAGCCCGTGGTCGTCAGCGCCCAGAAGAGCCTGATGTTCGTGAGCCGCGGGACGATGCGTCCGCCCGCCGGATCGTGTTCGAAGGCCACGCCCGGCGCGAAGACGCGGTCGAAGAAGCCCTTAAGGATCGCCGGGAAATTGAACCACCATTGCGGAAAGACGAGCACGAGGCCTTCCGCCGCCTTCAACCGCTCGATCCAGCCGGCGACGTCGGAGGCGTCATAGCGCTCGGCAAAATAGCTGCCGCGCTCGGCAAAATAGCTGCCGCGCTCGGCAATCGTCAGCCGCGGATCGAAGCCTTCGCGATAGAGATCGAGCAGATCGACGCGGTGGCCGCGGCCCTCCAAGGTCTCCTTGGCGGCGCGGGCGACGCTCGCCGCAAAACTGTCCTCGAGCGGATGGGCGAGCACCATCAGAATTCGCATCGCGCCGCCCTTCCTAGATCATTTCATCGTTTCATTGAAACGGTGAAATGATCCAACTCTTTGAAATTACGCAATTCCGGGCGGAAAACCGTTACACACTTTTCCTGGAATTGCTCTAGAACAGGCTGCCCTGCTTCGTCGGCTCTGCCGGCCGCGCCGGCCGTTTCTTCGGCGATGGCGGCGGGGAGGCGCCCTCCTCGCCGGCGACGGCGGAGACGCGGCCGTCGGCGAATTCGAGCGACAGCGTCATGCCCGCCGTCACTGCCGCCGCCTGCTTCACCGGATTGTCGGCCGCATCACGCACCAGCGCAAAGCCGCGCTGCAGGACGTTGCGATAGGAAAGCGACTGCAGCACGCGGTCCTGCGCCGCGAGCGCGCCCTTCAGCCGGCGCATCTCGGCGGCGATCGCTCCATCGGCGCGCGCGCTCAAGCCCGAGACACGGTCCGAGGCGCGGTGGATCTGGCTGACCAGGCGCGACGGCAGCGCCCGAAGCGATGCGTCGGCGGCGGAAACGCGCGCCTGCCGGCGGTCGAGCTGGCGCTCGACGCAGCGCTCGGCCTTGTTCATTGCCTCGAGAAGATGCCGGCGTTGCTCGCGGATCTTCGTTGTCAGCAGTTCCGGTCGCAAATGGGCGGCGATGCGCTCGAAGCTGCGGCGCTTGTTGGCGGTGTTCATCTGTAACCCGCGGCCGAGCCCGGCGGCGGCCTCGTCGAAGCGCCTCCTTGGCAGCGCCAGCAACTGGTCGAGCGACGGCAGCGCCCGGGCGAGCGCCCGCAGCGCATGGCGCCGATGATCCATCTGCCGTGTCGCGGCCGCCTGCAGCCGGGCAGAAAGATTGGCGAGTTGCGCCTCGAGATCGGCCTTCACCGGCACGGCCATCTCGGCCGCACCGGTCGGCGTCGGTGCCCGCTGGTCCGAGGCATGGTCGATCAGCGTCCAGTCGGTCTCGTGCCCGACGGCCGAGATCAGCGGGATGCCGGAGGCCGCCGCGGCGCGCACGACTGCTTCGTCGTTGAAGCACCAGAGGTCCTCGAGACTGCCGCCGCCGCGCGCGACGATCAGCACGTCCGGACGCGGAATGGGTCCGCCGACGTCGAGCGCGTTGAAGCCCCGGATGGCGGCCTCGATCTCGTCGCTCGCCCCGTCACCCTGCACGCGCACCGGCCAGACGACGACATGGACCGGGAAGCGATCGGCGATCCGGTGCAGGATGTCGCGGATGACGGCGCCCGTTGGAGAGGTGACGACGCCGATCACCTTCGGCATGAAGGGCAGCGGCCGCTTTCGCGCCGCATCGAACAGTCCCTCTGCGGCGAGCTTGCGCTTGCGCTCCTCGAGGAGCGCCATCAGCGCGCCGGCGCCCGCGGGCTCCAGCGAGTCGATGACGATCTGGTATTTCGACGAGCCGGGGAAGGTCGTGACGCGACCGATCGCGATCACCTCCATCCCCTCCTCCGGCCGGAATTTCAGCCGCGAGAAGGTACCCTTCCAGATCACCGCCTCGATCCGGGCGCGATCGTCCTTCAGCGCGAAATAGGCGTGGCCAGAGGAATGCGGCCCGCGATAGCCGGAGATCTCGCCGCGCACCCGCACATGCTCGAAGGCCTGCTCGAGCGTGCGCTTGATCGAGCCGGACAGCTCCGACACCGAATATTCGGCGACATTGGACGGAGAATCGGAATCGAAAAACGAAGTCATGCGCCCTTTGTAGCCGACCGGGCGCCGAAGATCAGCAGGCACGCGCGCCTATCTACGGTTTTTCTGGCGAGGTCGCCTTCTCGAAAAAGCGCCGCGTCGCCTCGTCCGCCGGAAAGAAGGATTCGATCAGCACGCCCTCCACCAGCGCGTCCTGGGTCGAACCGAAGGTCGACAGCGTCGTGATGAAGCGCAGTTCCGTATTGCCGACACGCAGTTCGATCGGCAGCACCGGCAAACGATCCGTAGCGGGATAGCTGTCAAGCGCCTTGGCGACCGCCGGATCGGCGGCGAGCCGGTCAAGCCGGCGCTGCAGCAGACTGCGCGGCCCCTGCAGCCAGGCCTCCGTCCGGACCCGCTGGACAAGGTCGGCGGCTGCAGCCTCCCAATTCACGACGAGGCGACGGACGCTCTCGGTGCCGAGGAAAGCGTCGAGGAAATTCTCGCCCGGCCCGAACGGCACATCGGCCGCCTCGGCGAGCGCTGCAAGGGCCGGATTGGCCATTAGTACGCTGTACTGATGATCGAGGACGAGGCCCGGGTACGGGTCGTGCCGGTCGAGCATCAAACGGATCGCGCCGGCGATGGCGGCCGGCATCGCGTCGAGACCGGAGGCAGGACGCGTCGTCATGCGCGGCCGATAGCCGGCCGCGGAAAAGAGCGAGCCCTGGTCGCGCGCCGGGATATCGAGCACCGAGGCGAGTCTGAGGATCATCCCCTCGGTCGGCCGCGACCGCCCGGTCTCGAGAAAGGAAAGATGCCGGGTGGAAATGCCCGCCGCGGTCGCGAGATCCAGCTGGCTCATGCGGCGATGACCACGCCATTCCTTCAACTGACTGCCGAATCCCATGCCACTCTCCTCGCTGCGCGGCAAGAATGGGCCGAACACAACGGGAAATCCATTACCTCAGAGGTAATTGGTTTGATGACCGCATCAGGCCAGCATCGCATCATCGATAACCGAAGGAGATCGACATGCTCGCCCTTTCCCACCGTTCGCTTCTCAACAAGGCATTCATTGCCGACGGCATCGTCTCGCTCGTCGCCGGCACGGTTTTGATCGTCGACGCCGCACCATTGGCGGCGCTGCTCGGCGCCGTTGTGGCGCCGATGGTTATCGGCGCGCTCGGCGTGGGCCTCCTGCTCTGGGGTGCTTTCCACTTGGTCTCGGCAAGAAAAGAAGGGCCGAGCCCGCTGGCTGCCCGGATCAGCATTGCCGGTGACATCCTCTGGCAGGTTGCCAGTCTCGCCATTCTCGCGCTCGCCTATGCGTCGCTGACGGCAATCGGCATCGGATTGATCGTCGCGGCGATGATCGGCGTCGCCGACTTTCTCCTCCTGAAACTGAAAGGTGCCGCCCAGGCGGGCATGCGACCGGCAGCTTAGCGTCCAGCCAACGAATGCGACGGTCCGCGTTTGGCGGACCGTCTTTCGATTCGCCTCAGACCGTTTCCCAGCCATCCTTCTCGCTGGCCCGGTAGATCGCGTCGATGAACTTCTGGTTGAGGCGCGAGCTTTCCAGCGTCACGACCTCTTCCGTCTCGCCCTTCGCCGCACGCGCAAAGGCTTCCGCCTCGAGCTTGTACTGGCGCGCATCCTGGAAGCGGAAAAGCTGCGACTGGGCGTGGTTCTGGTTGGTGAGTTCCACTTCCTCGCGGCCGTAGCGATCGGCATTGAAGGGCGATTTTACCTCGATGAAACCCTGGTCGCCATGGAAGACCATGACCTGGCGGGCGGCGAGCTGGGTGGAGATGTAGAAGCTCAGCTCGAAATCACCGAAGTCGGCGCGCACGCTTGAATAGATGTCGGTGCCGAATTCCGGATCGCGGTCCGTATCGGCCTGAACGCGCAACGGCTCCTTGCCGGTGGTGAAGCGCGTTGTGATCGCCGGATAGACGCCGATATCCGGCAGGCCGCCGCCGCCGAGCGCCGGGACGTTGCGCATGTTGCCGGGATCGCGGTTGTAATAGGTAAAGGCGCCCTGGACATGCCTGAGCTTGCCGATCGCGCCCTCGGCAATGAGCGAGCGCACCTTCCGCCAGACGGGGCTGTAGGTGACCATATAGGCTTCCGAAACCAGCACCTTGTTGCGGTCGCGCGCCGCGATCACGGCATCGATTTCCTCGGCCTTCAGCGCCAGCGGCTTTTCGCAAAGCACATGCTTGCCGGCATCGGCTGCCTTGATTGCCCATTCGACATGCTGCGACGTCGGGAGCGGGATATAGACGGCATCGATGACATCCGAGGCGAGCATCTCCTCATAGGAGCCGAAGGCATGCGGCACCGAGAAGCGGTCAGCCATCGCCCGCGCCTTCTCCCGCTCGCGGCTGGCGATTGCCGTGACGACGCAATTCTCGGCGTCCTGAATGGCGGGCACGACGAGTTCGCGGCCGATCCTGGCCGTCGACAGAATTCCGAAGCGCAACATGGGACAGTCTCCTTTTCGAGCGGAACGTGAAGTGAGGCTCTTGACGAGCCCGCATCCTGATAGATTGCTGAGCTCGGAGCGGGACGCGGGCGGAAAATGGCTCGCATTTTTAGCGAGGACCGATCGCGGTACGATTATCCAAATCGCGCGATCAAGCGAACCGACACTATCGCCGAGGTACGTGCCTAGCAAGCGGTGCGCGGATCAGAAATTCGGTGACGAAGGGTGTCATCGCACGGGCTCTGACCTATGTTGTTCCGGCAATCCTCCCGATCGCAGCTTGTTTTCATCCAACCCTGTGGAGCGAAACCATGGAAATGCGCAGACTTGGCCGTACGGGTCTTTCCATTGCCCCGCTGGTCTTCGGTGGCAACGTGTTCGGCTGGACGGCGGACGAGAGAACGTCCTTCGCCCTCCTCGATGCCTTTTTCGATGCAGGCTTCAACGCCGTCGACACGGCGGATGTCTATTCCTCCTGGGTCCCCGGAAACACCGGCGGCGAATCCGAGACGATCATCGGCAGGTGGCTGAGACAATTCGGACGTCCGCGCGACAGGGCGGTGATCATCACCAAGGTAGGCTCCGAACTCGGCCCGGGGCGGAAGGGTCTCTCGCGCCGCTGGATCCTGCAGGCGGTCGAGGACTCACTGAAGCGCCTGCAGACCGACCATATCGACCTTTACCTGGCGCATTGGCCGGATCCGGAAGCCCCCTATGAGGAGACGTTCGCCGCCTATGACACGCTCCTCGCCCAGGGCAAGGTGCGGGCGATCGGCGCCTCGAATCTCGATGCAAGGCAACTCGGCGACGCCCTCGGAGTCGCGAAGGCGAAGAATCTGCCGCGATACGACGTGCTGCAGCCCGAATACAACCTCTACGACCGGGCCGCCTATGATGGGCCGCTGCGCGACCTCTGCATCGCCGAGGAGCTCGGCGTCATCACCTATTTCAGCCTCGCCCGGGGCTTTCTTTCCGGCAAGTACCGCTCGCACACGGATCTCGAAGGCTCGGCGCGCGGCGGCGGCGTCGAAAAATATCTCGACGGTCGCGGCATGCGCATTCTCGGCGTGCTCGACGAGATCGCCGAGGAGACCGGGGCGAAACAGGCGGAGATCGCGCTTGCCTGGATCATCGCCCGCGACGGCGTCACCGCGCCGATCGCCAGCGCCACCAATCTCGATCAGCTGGCAAGCCTCGTGAGGTCGGCGGAAGTCAAGCTCTCGGAGGAGGCGATCCAGCGGCTGAACGATGTGAGCGGATGACGCGCGCGCGAGAAGACCCCTCCCCACCCCCCACAGGTGGGAGGGGCTTAACTTGCCGCGTCCGCCCATGAGAATTTCAACGGTCTATCGAGCCCGGATGTTGCGTATGGCACCGGACGGGGCGACGAGTGCGAGCCCCTCCCACCTGTGGGGAGGGGTTGGGGAGGGCCTTTCGTTACGACTCCCTCACGAGCGCCGGAAACCCGGCGTATAGATCCGCGTGGCTGCCTTCGTGATTGGCCATGCCCGGCTTCGTCAAAAGGCCGCGCGGCTCGGCGAAGCTGCGGATTCTGCGCTGCGGCCGCTCGTGCCATTGGATGTTGAAGGCCCAAAGCTTCGGGAAGAAGCAGAGCGAGGCATAGGGGAGGTGGTCATGGATCCACCAGGCCAGGCTCTGCCAGCCGCCCTCCCCGCGCTCCCGGTCCCAGACCCAGGGGAGGACGATGCAGGCGGTCGCCCCCATGCAGCCGTCCGCGTCGCGCATGTCCCAGATATGGTCAGCCGCCGTTGCGGCATTCGTCGAGCAGTTGAGCTTGTTCCTGTTGCCGAAGTCGTTGACGACGCGGTTGCGATAGGCGGAGCGGATGTGGAGCCGCCCGAAGGTCGCCTGCAGCGGCTCGAGAAGTTCCTCGCAGAGCTTGCGACCAGCCGCGATTGCAAGCTCAGGATCATCCGGGACGTTCGGGATACGGTAGAAATCGGCGATCTCCGAATGCAGGAAATCGCGCAGGAAGAAGTTTTTGGACAGGCGCACGCGGCCGAGATCTTCCAGCGCCTTCATCGACCCGGGTTTCCTCATGCTTCCCCCTCCGCCCGTTCGTCACGTCCTGCTGATCGAAACGCCGCCATCGACCAGCAATGCGGTGCCGGTGACGAAGCTAGCACCCTCGGAGGCGAGGTAAAGCGCGGCCTCGGCAATTTCCGCCGGCTGCGCCATGCGCTTCAGCGCGTGCAGACCTTCGACGAAGCCGCGCGTCTCGGGAGAAGCACCCGGCAGGTTCGCGGCATTGGAGGGCGTGTCGGTGCCGCCAGGCAGCAGTGCATTGACCCGCACCCCGCGCGCTCCGAACTCGACCGCCAAGGATTGCACCAGGCCGATCAGCCCCGCCTTGCTGGCCGCGTAGGCGGCCATACCGGGGAAGCCCGCCGTGTGACCGACGAAGCTCGAGGTGAAGACGAGCGAACCGCCGCCACCCGCAATCATGGCCGGAGCCTGATGTTTGGCGGCGAGAAAGGCGCTGGTCAGGTTGGTGTCGAGCGTTTCGCGCCATCCCTCGGCGGAGAGCGACGAGACCTCGCCCATGGCGCCCAACCCGCCGGCATTGTTGAAGGCGACGTCCAATCCGCCGAAGCGGCTCAGCGCCAGATCGACAAGCGCCTCGTTCAAACCTTCGTCGCGCAGGTCGCCGGCAAGCATTGCCGCTTCACCGCCCTCTTGCGCGATCTCCTCCACGAGTTGCTCGAGAGCCGCGGCACGCCTCGCGGCGATCACCACCTTTGCGCCTTCCCGCGCAAAAAGGGGGGCGGCCGCACGGCCTATTCCCGAACTCGCACCCGTCACGATCGCCACCTTTCCTGCAAGTCTCAGCATTTCATCTTCCTCGCCATTGATATCGACGGATCGAAAATCCCAGACGGTGGCGGCCGCTGCCACCCGATTTCAGCTGAAGCGGAAGCGGCCGCGCTCAAGATCGACGGGAATGAAGGGCGTCCACGCATTTTCCCCGAAGAAAGGAACAAATACCCCTGTCTGATGTTGGTTGGGCGTCACATCGCAACCTCCCCACCGGACAAGGAAGGAAATCGACAAATGCCCAGGGAAAAGACAATGGACGACCTGTTCTACGACGCGCTGAAGGACATCTACTATGCCGAGCGCAAGATCCTGAAGGCTCTTCCAAAGATGGCCCGCGGCGCGCAGGCGCCGGAGCTCAAAGCAGCGTTCGAAAAGCATCGGGAGCAGACGGAAATCCATGTCGAGCGGCTGCAGCAGGTCTTCGAACTGATCGGCAAGCGGGCGCAAGGCAAAACCTGTGAAGCGATCGAGGGGATTATTGCCGAGGGCGAGGAGATCATGGACGAGTTCAAGGGCACGCCAGCCCTCGACGCCGGGCTGATCTCCGCCGCGCAGTCCGTCGAACACTACGAGATTGCTCGCTACGGCACCTTGAAGAGCTGGGCCCAGACCATCGGCCTCAAGGATGCGGTACCGCTTTTCGACGCAACGCTGAAGGAAGAAGTCGTCACCGACCAGGATCTGACGAAGCTTGCGACGGCGAAATCGAACAAGAAAGCCGCCTGATCCGATTCTTGAGCTAGAGCGGGATGCGGGACGGAAAACCGTGCACTCTTTTCTCATCCCGCTCTATTGGCGGCCGGTCGCCGGTCAATCCGCATGCCGGAAGAAATCGATGAAGGCCCTGAGCGCCGGGCGCATCTGCCGGCGGCTTGGATAGTAGAGATAGGGGCCGGCATAGGGCGCACACCAATCCTCGAGCACCCGCAGCAATTTCCCTTCGGCCACATAGCCGCTGACGCGCGGCTCGAAGAGGTAGGCGAGGCCCGCGCCGCCGATCGCCGCCTTGATGATCGGCCGGTCCTCGCCGAGGATCAGCGGACCAGCCACCGCGACCGTGATCTCCTCCCCCTCCTTCTCGAACTCCCAGCGATAGAACGTGCCGTTCGAAAAGCGTCGCCGGATGCAGCGATGCGCTGCTAGGTCGCGCGGATGCAGCGGCCGTGTGAACCGCTCGAAATAGGCGGGCGAGGCGACGACCGCGCTCTTCAAATCCGGGCCGATCTTGACCGCGATCATGTCGGCCTCCAGGCTCTCGCCGAGCCTGATGCCGGCGTCGAAACCCGCCTCGACGATATCGGTGAAGCCGTCCTCATTGGCGATCTCCAGCACGATGTCAGGATAGCGGATGAGAAAGTCGCCGAGCCGCGGGGCGAGAAGCAGATCGGCGGCAAAGCGCGGCGCGGTGATGCGCAGATTACCGGCCGGGCGCTGCCTGGCATCCACCGCCAATTCCAGCGCGTGGGCAATTTCGTCGAGCGCCGGCCGAAGCCGATCGAGGAGGCATCTACCCTCCTCCGTCGCCGCGACGCTACGTGTGGTGCGCGCGAGGAGGCGCACGCCGAGGCTCGCTTCGAGGCTGGCGACGGCGTGGCTGACGGCCGAAGGCGCGATCGCGAGTTCCTTGGCGGCGCCGCGGAAGCTGCCATGGGCGGCAACGGCTGAGAGGACCGCGAGCTGGGAGAGTTGGGTGCGATTCATTGATCGAAATAATAGAACAGCCCGTGAGAATTGGCAGCGATTTTCAGCCGCCGATGCGGAGCGTATCTTTCCCTCGTCGTCGGAGGCGCTGCAGAACCACGCCTCCTCGGTCATCTCTCATTTCGACGCAGCCGCTTTGGTCCCTCCCGCATGACCGCGTCTCCGCGTTGTTCCAGCCGGAAAGGAAATCCTATGAAGACCCGCAAGCTCGGCAATGAACTCACCGTCTCGGCCATCGGCCTCGGCTGCATGGGCATGAGCTTCGCCTATGGCGAGGCGGACGAAGGCGACTCGATCCGAACGCTGCATCGCGCCATCGACCTCGGCGTCACCCTCTTCGACACGGCAGAGGTCTACGGGCCCTATGAGAACGAGAAGCTCCTCGGCCGGGCGTTGAAGGACAGGCGTGACCAGGTGGTGATCGCGACGAAATTCGGCTTCCGTATCGAATCGGGCGTGCCGGCCGCCCAGGCGATCAAGGGCGTCGACGGCCGGCCGGAACATGCGAAGGCGGTGGCAGAAGCCTCGCTCAAGCGGCTGGATACGGATGTCATCGATCTCTACTACCAGCACCGCATCGATCCGGACGTGCCGGTCGAGGACACGGTCGGCGCCATGGCGGAACTCGTGCGCGAGGGCAAGGTTCGGGCAATCGGCCTTTCCGAGGCGAGTGCTGCCACCATCCGTCGCGCCCGCGCCGTCCATCCGATCGCGGCGGTGCAGAGCGAATACTCGCTCTGGTCGCGCGACCCGGAAGACGAAGTGCTTGCCACCTGTCGCGAGCTCGGCATCGGCCTTGTCCCCTATAGCCCGCTCGGGCGCGGCATGCTCACCGGCGCGATCCGCAAGGTCGAAGATCTCGAAGCCGACGATTTCCGGCGCTCGCTGCCGCGCTTCCAGGCGGAGAACTTCGACGCCAATGCCGCGCTGATCGAAAAGCTGCAGAGCCTCGCCAAGGAGAAGGGCGTGACGGCCGCCCAGCTTGCGCTCGCCTGGGTCATCAACCAGGGCGAGGACATCGTGCCGATCCCCGGTGCGCGCAGGCTCGATCATCTGGAGCAGAACATCGCCGCTGTCGATATCGTTCTTTCTGCAGCGGAACGCGCCGAACTCGGCGAGGCGCTGTCCCCCGCACTCGTCGCCGGCAAGCGGTACACCGAGGCATCGCTGGCTCTGACGAACCGCTGAGTGCCGAGTACGGACCACGGGTATCGCAATTCCGTTGTGATACCCTAACTATGAGGTGTCCGCCTCGATTATGACTGGAGCGGCATCGGAGGCGGCTTCGATCACGCGCGAGAGCGTTGCCCTGCCCGCTCCGGAAATGGAGGAACCAGGTATGTCCGATGAACAGGCCATCAGCGCAGTCGTCCATCTCTATGTCGATGGCATGGCTTTCGCCAATGAGGCGGCGCTGCGAAAGGCCTTTCACCCGAGCGCCTCGATCGTGGGCAATTTTCAAGACTCGGTCGAGTGGCTGAGCCGCGACGCCTTCATCGCCGCCGTCGTGGCGGAGGGATCGGCGCCGCCGGAGACGCAGCCGCTGATGGAGGTGGAGATGATCCACATCACCGGCGACGCGGCGAGCGTCAAGGTGATCGACGAATTCGGCGGCTCGCGCTACACGGACTACCTGTCGCTGCTGAAGGTCGACGGGCGTTGGCTGATCGTCAACAAGATCTGGCATCGCCACGCATAATCCGAGTAATTGCCCCCGGAACAGAGACCTTTCAAGGTCGCATTGAAGTCTGCCACGCCCACCTCCTCCCCGTTTGGGTCCCTTGTGAGGTGGGCGGGGCACTACCGAAAGGCGGCCCTCGCTCAAGCCGCATTCCGATCGACTCCGAAGGCGTCCAGACGCTCGCTCTCGTCGATCGCCGTGAACAGTGCCCAGATATGGCCGAACGGATCGATGAGGGCGGCGACGCGGTCGCCGGTCGGCAGGGTCTCGACGGCGTTGCGCAGGCTGGCGCCGGCGCCCATCGCCCGGGCGAGCACGCGATCCACGTCATCGACATGCAGTTCGAGGATCGCTGCGGTCGTGCCGAGCGCATGCGGCGAGCGCGGCCCGCCGAGACGCGGTTCGGCATCGCGGCGCGGATTGGCGCCGGCCACCCGGAAAATCGAGTCGCCGATGCCGAGATCGGCGCTCGTCAGAATGCCGCTCCATTCGTGACGCTGTAAGAGCTCGGCACCGAAAACCTCGCGATAAAAGGCGATTGCCCGCTCCTCGTCCCCGTGCCTGACGAACAGTTTTATGCAGATCTGTCGCGCCATTGCGCCGCCACCGGAAATGGCCATGACATCCTCCCTTGTTCGCTGAGACGGAGCATCTTAGACGACCATGAGAACAAATCAAGAACAAACTACATGCAATCAGAAGGCCCCGGTCAGCTTGCTGGTCTTCAGCAGGATGTTCGTTTCCGTGACGGTGATACCGTCGATCAACCTTATGCGCCGCAAGGTCTCGTCGAAGCTGGCGAGGTCGCGGTCCTCGAGTTCGGCGATGAAGTCCCACCGCCCATTGGTGCTGTGCAGCGCCCGCACCTGCGGCAGACCGCGCAATTGCTCGGCGACGCGATCGGCCATCTTGCCGTGAACCTCGATCATGACGACGGCGCGAACCCCGGAGGCGGGGATCTCTGATCCCGTCCGGATGGTGAAGGCCGCGATTGTTCCATTGGCGACCAGCCGGTCGATGCGCGCGGCAATTGTGGCGCGCGATACGCCGGTCATCGCCGATAGGGTCGAGACCGGGGTTCGAGCATTCTGCCGAAGGGCGCTGATGAGGGCTTGGTCGAGATCGTCCATTCACTGCCACTTTGTCAAATACAGCTTATCATAATGCGAAGTGTAGCCTTCTAATCGGCAGTTTTCCATCTTTTTGCCGTCACAGCTTTTGGCGATAATCCGCATCGACCCTAGGGATTCGAACGGAGAGAAGGCGGACATGAAGACCATCACGTTGATCGGCGCACCCATCGAGGAAGGTTCCGGCCGCCGCGGCGCCGCCATGGGCCCGACGGCGCTTCGGATCGCCGGCATCGACACGGTCCTCGCGGATCTCGGCCATACGGTTCACGATGAAGGCGATCTGCGACCGCTGCCGGCCCGCGACCTCGCGAACCATCCGGGCGCCAACAATCTGCAGATGGTTGCCGCCTTTGCCCGGGCGCTCAACGACACGGTGCACGACACGGCCCGCAAGGGACATTTCCCCATCATTCTCGGCGGCGATCACGCCCTCTCGATGGGCAGTGTCTCGGGCATGGCGCGCCATGCGGACGAAGTCGGCCGGCCGCTCTTCGTGCTCTGGCTCGACGCCCATGCGGACTTCAACTCGCCGTCGACCTCGCCCTCCGGCAACATGCACGGCATGCCGGTCGCCTTCTTCTGCGGCGAGGCGGAGTTCGCACCGATCCTTGAGAAGAACCGGCCGCTCGTCGATCCGAAACGGGTCTACCAGGTCGGTATCCGCTCGGTCGATGCGCGCGAGCGCGAGGAGATCGCCGAGCACGGCGTCAATGTCTACGACATGCGCGCCGTCGACGAGATCGGCATGGCGCATATCATGCGTCAGATCCTCGACGAGGTGCGCGCCGCCAACGGCCTCTTGCATGTAAGCCTCGACGTCGATTTCATGGATCCGGAGTTTGCGCCGGGCGTTGGCACCACGGTGCCGGGCGGCGCCACCTTCCGCGAGGCCCATCTCATCATGGAGATGCTTTGCGACAGCGGCCTCGTCTCCTCGCTCGACGTCGTCGAACTCAACCCGTTCCTCGACGATCGCGGCAAGAGCGCCCGCGTCCTGGTGGAACTGACGGCAAGCCTCTTCGGCCGCCGCATCCTTGACCGTCCGACCCGCAGCGCCTGAGAATAAAACCCGTACCGCCGCCGATCGAGGCGGCGGCCGCAAGACAGAGCGGAGAGCGTTGATGAAGACCACGGCTGCCCTGATCGAGACCGAATCCCGGCTCGGCGCTCACAACTACAAGCCGCTCGACGTCGTGCTGACGCGCGGCGAAGGGGTCTTCGTCTGGGACGTCGAAGGCAACCGCTACCTCGACTGCCTCTCGGCCTATTCGGCCGTCAACCAGGGCCATTGCCACCCGAAGATCTTCAAGGCGATGGTGGAGCAGGCGCAGAAGCTGACGCTCACCTCGCGCGCCTTCCGCAACGACCAGCTCGCTCTCTTTTACGAGGAGGTCGCCGGCCTCACCGGCTCGCACAAGGTGCTGCCGATGAACTCCGGTGCCGAGGCGGTGGAGACGGCGATCAAGGCCGTCCGCAAATGGGGCTACGAGGTGAAGGGCGTCGCCCGCGACCGGGCCGAGATCATCGTCTGCTCCAACAATTTCCATGGCCGCACGATCGGCATTGTCGGCTTCTCCACCGATCCGGATTCGCATGACGGCTTCGGGCCCTTTGCGCCCGGCTTCCAGATCGTCCCCTTCGGCGACATCGACGCCTTTCGGGCGGCGATCAGCGAAAACACTGTCGCCTTTCTGGTCGAGCCGATCCAGGGCGAGGCCGGCGTGATCGTGCCGCCGGTGGGCTATTTCGCGGCGGTGCGCGAGCTCTGCACGCAGCACGGCATCACGCTCGTGCTCGATGAGATCCAGACGGGTCTCGGCCGCACCGGCAGGCTGCTCGCGGAAGAGCACGAGGGCATCGAGGCGGATGTGACGCTGATCGGCAAGGCGCTTTCCGGCGGCTTCTACCCCGTCTCCGCCGTGCTCTCCAATTCGGAGGTGCTCGGCGTCCTGAAACCCGGCCAGCACGGCTCCACTTTCGGCGGCAATCCACTCGCCTGCGCGATCGCCAGGGCTGCGCTGAAGGTGCTGACCGAAGAGGGCATGATCGAGAATTCGGCGCAGATGGGCGAGCGTTTCATGACCGGGCTGACGGACATTCGCTCCAACATGATCAAAGAGGTCCGCGGCCGCGGCCTGATGCTCGCCGTCGAACTCGTGCCCGAGGCCGGCGGCGCCCGCAAATATTGCGAGGCGCTGAAGGAGCGCGGCATTCTCGCCAAGGATACCCATGGCGACACGATCCGCATCGCCCCGCCGCTGGTCATCACCGCCGCTGAGGTAGACTGGGCGCTTGAGCATTTTGCCGCGGTGCTCGCTTCCGTCTGAGTCCGGCCTCGGCGGGGAAGGCCAGCCTTGCAGGGCCTCGCAAAAAGCAAGTCTTAACGAATCCCGGACTAGGATGTCCGCCAAAGCGCAAGGCGGGCTCCCCGCGCATGATGCGGCTTGCGCGTCGCCGGATGTCGTCGGCGGACCTCATCACCGAGTCGCGCCTTACAGGCGCCGACGGCAAGGAGCTTTAAATGACAGGCACGTTGAAAACGGCTGGATTTGACGGCGAGACGCTGGAGATCATCGCATTCCGTCTCCACGACCAGGAGTTCTGCGTCAAGACGACAACGATCCGCGAAATCCGCGGCTGGGCGCCGTCGACGCCGATCCCGCATTCGCCGCCGGAAGTGATCGGCGTCATGAACCTGCGCGGCACGGTGATTCCGATCATCGACCTCGCCCACAAGCTCGGCATGAAATCGACCGTCGCCAATGAGCGTAGCGCCATCGTCGTCGCCGAAGTCCACAACATGGTGATCGGCCTCGTCGTCGACCGCGTCTCGGACATTTTGACGGTGCAGGGCAGCCAGGTGCAGCCGGTACCCGAAGTCACCGCCTCCTTCGACAAGAGTTTCGCCGAAGGCATCATCGCCAACGAAAACGGCATGATCTGCTTCCTCAACCTCGCGCGCATGTTCAAGGAACGCGAGGTCGAGGATCTCGCCGCCTGACATCGGCAAATCCAACCGATCGGGCCGTCTCGCTTATGCGAGGCGGCCCTTTGTTTGGGCTATGCCGCTTCCGGGCGACGAATCTTCGGCGCCGCTTCAAGCACCAGGGGGTTCAGTCCTTCGCCACCGTGCTCGATATGCTCGAACAGCTTGCGGCGCATGCGCGACTCCCAATACTTGTTGATATGCGTCGCCACCCCTTGCGCCGCCTGGTCGGCCGGCTGGCTCTGGAAGAAGGTCGCGATCTGGTTCGCCATATAGATCAGCTTGGCGTTGGGATTTTCAGGCGACATCGGCGACTGCTCCGCTCTCTATGCGCTCGGGATGGGTGAAGATTTCGAATTCGTCGCCGCGCACCAGCGCGACCAGCGTCATGCCGGCCGCCTCCGCCGTGCGGATGGCAAGCGCCGTCGGCGCCGAAATGGCGATGATCACGGGGCTGCCGGCGATCGCCGTCTTCTGCACCATCTCGACGGAGACGCGGGAGGTGACGACGACCGCGCCTTCAGCGCCCTTGAAGCCGGCGCGCGCGGCGGCACCGGTCAGCTTGTCCAGCGCATTGTGGCGGCCGACATCCTCGCGAACCGCGATCAGTCCCCGGCCCGGAACGTAGAAGGCGGCGCCGTGCACGGCGCGGGTCTCGAGGTGCAGTGGCTGCTGGCCGTTGAGCAGGCCGACGGCCTGCACGATATCCTGCTCGGAGAGCCTGAGGGCCGAGCCCGAGACGTCCGGCGTCGCCCGCACGGCCTGCTCGATCGATTCGATGCCGCAGAGGCCACACCCGACGGGCCCGGCCATGTGGCGACGGCGCAGCCGCAGCGCGTCGTTCTGCTCGTCCCTGAGCATGATCTGCAGGTCGATACCCTTGTCCTCGGCAACGACATCGACCGTCTCGATCTGGTCCGGGTCGGTGATGATGCCTTCGGTCAGGCTGAAGCCGACGGCGAAATCCTCGAGATCGGCGGGCGTCGCCATCATCACCGCATGGGTAGAACCGCCATAGGTCAAGGCGATCGCCGTTTCTTCCGGCACGACGCGCGATTGCCGGATCATCGCGCCCGCGCGCCGGGCGGCTTGCGGAACCTTCGCCGTCGTCTTGAACCGGGTCCTGTCGGCCGCGGCGACTGCGGCTGCCGTGGGAGAGGGAGGAAGTCGCTTGTCCGCCATTCCGCCCCCTACTCCGCCGCCTCCAGCTTGCCGGCGATCCGCCGCGACTGGCGGGCCTGCTCGTCATAGTCGACCTGCCAGTCGGAAGGACCGTTTGAGGGCGAGACCTGCACCGCCGTCACCTTGTATTCCGGGCAATTGGTTGCCCAGTCGGAGAAGTCGGTGGTGATGACGTTCGCCTGTGTCGTCGGATGGTGGAAGGTGGTGTAGACGACGCCCGGCGCGACGCGATCGGTGATGAGTGCGCGCAACGTCGTTTCGCCCGAGCGGCTGGCAAGCCGTATCCAGTCGCCGTCGCGGATGCCGCGCTGCTCGGCATCGTGCGGATGGACCTCCAGCCGGTCTTCCGGGTGCCAGACGACGTTGTCGGTGCGCCGTGTCTGGGCGCCGACATTGTAGTGGCTGAGGATGCGGCCGGTGGTGAGCAGCAGCGGGAAGCGCGGTCCGGTCTTCTCGTCCGTGGCGACATATTCCGTGCGGATGAACTTGCCCTTGCCGCGCACGAAACCGTCGACGTGCATGATCGGCGAGCCAAGCGGTGCCTTCTCGTTGCAGGGCCACTGTACCGAACCCATCTTGTCGAGATAGTCATAAGAGACCAAGGCGAAGGTCGGCGTCGTCGCCGCGATCTCGTCCATGATCTCGGACGGGTGGCGATAGTTCCAGTCGAGCCCCATGGCCTGCGCCATCTTCTGCGTCACCTCCCAGTCGGCATAGCCGTTCTTCGGCCGCATCACCTTGCGGACGCGATTGATGCGCCGTTCGGCATTCGTGAAGGTGCCGTCCTTTTCGAGGAAGGTCGAGCCGGGCAGGAAGACATGCGCGTAGTTGGCCGTCTCGTTGAGGAAGAGGTCCTGCACCACGACGCACTCCATCGCCGCGAGGCCGGCGGCCACGTGCTTGGTGTCCGGATCGGACTGCAGGATGTCCTCGCCCTGGATGTAGAGCCCCTTGAAGGTGCCGTCGACCGCCGCGTCAAGCATGTTCGGGATGCGCAGGCCCGGCTCGTTGCTCAAGCTCACGCCCCAGAGCTTTTCGAAGGTCTCGCGCGTCGCGTCGTCGGAAATATGCCGGTAGCCGGGCAGCTCGTGCGGGAAGGAGCCCATGTCGCAGGAGCCCTGCACGTTGTTCTGGCCGCGCAGCGGATTGACGCCGACGCCCGGCCGGCCGATGTTGCCGGTCACCATGGCGAGGTTGGCGATCGCCATGACCGTCGTCGAACCCTGGCTGTGCTCGGTGACGCCGAGGCCGTAATAGATCGCGCCGTTGCCGCCGGTAGCGTACAGACGCGCGGCACCGCGCACGAGCTCCGCCGGAACGCCGGTATAAGCTTCGGTCGCCTCCGGGCTGTGATAGGGCTCGGCGACGAACGCCGCCCAATCCTCAAATTCCGACCAGTCGCAGCGCTCGCGGATGAAGGTCTCGTTGGCGAGGCCCTCGGTGACGATGACATGGGCGAGCGCCGTCAGAATGGCGACGTTGGTGCCGGGCTTGATCGGCAGGTGGTACGAGGCTTCGACATGGGCCGAGCGGACGAGGTCGATGCGGCGCGGATCGATGACGATCAGCTTTGCGCCCTCGCGCAGCCGTTTCTTCAGCCGCGAGGCGAAGACCGGATGGCCGTCGGTCGGGTTGGCGCCGATGATAACCGCAACCTCCGTCTCCTCAACACTGTCGAAATTCTGCGTGCCGGCCGAGGTGCCGAAGGTCTGGTTGAGGCCGTAGCCGGTCGGCGAATGGCAGACGCGGGCGCAGGTGTCGACATTGTTGTTGCCGAAGCCGGCACGCACCAGCTTCTGCACCAGATAGGTTTCCTCGTTGGTGCAGCGCGACGAGGTGATGCCGCCGACGGAATCACGGCCATACTGGTACTGGATGCGGCGGAACTCGGACGCGACATGCGCGTAGGCCTCTTCCCAGGTAACCTCGCGCCAGGGATCGCTGACCTTCTCGCGGATCATCGGATTGAGGATGCGGTCCTTGTGGCTGGAGTAGCCATAGGCGAAACGGCCCTTGACGCAGGAATGGCCGCGGTTCGCCTGGCCGTCCTTCCACGGCACCATGCGCACCAGTTCCTCGCCGCGCATCTCCGCCTTGAACGAGCAGCCGACGCCGCAATAGGCGCAGGTGGTGACGACCGAATGTTCCGGCTGGCCGATCTCGATCACCGACTTTTCCGTCAGCGTCGCCGTCGGGCAGGCCTGCACGCAGGCGCCGCAGGAGACGCATTCGGAGGAGACGAAATCCTCGCTCATGCCGGCCGAGACGCGCGAATCGAAGCCGCGGCCGCTGATCGTCAGCGCGAAGGTGCCCTGCACTTCCTCGCAGGCCCGCACGCAGCGCGAGCAGACGATGCACTTCGCCGGATCAAAGGTGAAATACGGGTTGGATTCATCCTTCGGCGCCCATTGGCGATTGATCTCGCCATTGTTGCGCGCCTGGACGTGGTTGGACCCGTCATAGCCGTAGCGCACGTCGCGCAGGCCGACGGCGCCCGCCATGTCCTGCAGCTCGCAATCGCCATTGGCCGCACAGGTCAGGCAGTCGAGCGGGTGGTCGGAGATGTAAAGCTCCATGACGCCGCGACGGACGTCCTTCAGGCGCTGCGTCTGTGTCGAAACGCTGATGCCCTGTGCGACCGGCGTCGTGCAGGAGGCCGGCATGCCGGCCCGGCCCTCGATCTCGACCAGACAGAGGCGGCAGGACCCGAAGGCATCCATCATGTCGGAGGCACAGAGCTTCGGCACCTCGATACCGGCTTCCATCGCCGCCCGCATGATCGACGTGCCTTCCGGCACGCTGATTTCCTGCCCGTCGATCGTCAGCGTCACCAGCTTTTCGGACTTGGAAGCAGGAGTGCCGTAATTGATTTCATGAATGAGAGACATTAACGGGCCTCCTGAGAAATTGCGTTCAGCGAGGGCTCACCCCCCTCTGCCCTGCCGGGCATCTCCCCCACAAGGGGGGAGAATGGATGTGGCACGATCTGCGTCCCCAGCAGAGGGGTCCACTCGCGGAATCGTTTTGGCGGCAGCGGGCGGGGCGCCGCGAGTCGATCTCCCCCCTTGTGGGGGAGATGGCCGGCAGGCCAGAGGGGGGTGCTCGCCGCGTTCATCATTCCGCAGCCTCCACCACCGGCGCCGGCGCGAAATCCTCCGGGAAATGCGTCATGGCGCTCATCACCGGATAGGGCGTGAAGCCGCCGAGGGCGCAGAGCGAGCCGAACTTCATCGTGTTGCAGAGATCGGCGAGCAGTTCGCGGTTCTTCTCCGGTTCGATGCCGGCCGCGATCTTGTCCGCCACCTCGACACCGCGCGTCGAGCCAATGCGGCAGGGCGTGCACTTACCGCAGCTCTCGACCGCGCAGAACTCCATCGCGAAGCGGGCCTGCTTCAGCATGTCGGCCGTGTCGTCGAAGACGACGATGCCGGCATGGCCGATCAACCCGTCCTTCGCGGCGAAGGCCTCGTAGTCGAAAGGCGTGTCGAACAGCGCCCGCGGGAAATAGGCGCCGAGCGGACCACCGACCTGCACCGCCTTGACCGGCCGGCCGCTCGCCGTGCCGCCGCCGATTTCGTCGACGATCTCGCCGAGCGTCAGGCCGAAGGCGGTTTCGTAAAGTCCGGCATGCTTGACGTTGCCGGCGATCTGGATCGGGATCGTACCGCGAGACCTTCCCATGCCGAAGTCGCGGTAGTAGGCAGCGCCCTTGTCCATGATGACCGGCACCGAGGCGAGCGAGATGACGTTGTTGATCACCGTCGGACGGTCGAACAGGCCCTTGTGGGCCGGCAGCGGCGGCTTGGCGCGCACCAGCCCGCGCTTGCCCTCGAGGCTGTTCAAGAGCGAGGTTTCCTCGCCGCAGACATAGGCGCCCGCCCCTGTCCTGACCTCCATGTCGAAGGCGTGGGCGGAACCGAGCACCGAGGCGCCGAGCACGCCGGCGGCGCGGGCGTTCTCGATCGCAGCGCTCATCGCGGCAATGGCATGCGGGTATTCGGATCGGGTATAGATGTAACCCTTGGTCGCACCGGTGGCGATGCCGGCGATCGCCATGCCTTCGATCAACACGAAGGGGTCGCCTTCCATGATCATCCGGTCGGCGAAGGTGCCGCTATCGCCCTCGTCGGCGTTGCAGACGATGTATTTCTGCGCGCCCTGGGCCTCGAGAACGGTCTTCCACTTGATGCCGGTCGGGAAGCCGGCGCCGCCGCGACCGCGCAGGCCGCTTTCGGTGACCTCGGCAACGATCGCCGCCGGCTGCATCGAGACGGCCTTCTCAAGGCCGCGCAAGCCACCGTGGGTGCGATAGTCGTCGAGCGAGAGGGGATCGGTGACCCCGCAGCGGGCGAAGGTCAGCCGCGTCTGGTTCTTGAGGAAGGGGATTTCTTCCGTCTTGCCAAGACAGAGCGGATGCGTGCCACCGGAAAGCAAGCCCGAATCGAGAAGCGAGGCGACGTCGCGCGCCTTGACCGGACCATAGGCGATGCGGCCTTCGGCGGTTTCGACCTCGACGAGCGGTTCCAGCCAGTGCATGCCGCGCGAGCCGTTGCGGACGATCGTGGCGTCGAGGCCACGGGCGGCGATTGCCTCGGCCATCGCCGTCGCAACCTTTTCGGCGCCAAGTGCAAGGGCCGCTGCATCGCGTGGAATGTAGATCTTCACGGTCATCGGCGTGCCTCCGCGACAAGCGCTTCCAGTTCGGCATCGTCGAGCCGCGCATGCACCTCGCCGTCGAGCATCGCCGACGGCGAGCAGGAACAGAGCCCGAGACAGTAGACCGGCTCGAGCGTCACGGCGCCGTCCGGCGTCGTCTCGTGGAAATCGATGCCGAGCAGCGCCTTGGCACGCTCCGCAAGCCGGTCGCCGCCCATCGACTGACAGGCCTCGGCGCGACAGAGCTTCAGCACATGCCGCCCGGCCGGATGCTTGCGGAAATCATGATAGAAGGTGACGACGCCGTAGACTTCGGCGCGCGACAGGTTGAGCTCGCGCGCGAGGACCGGCAGGCACTCCTCCGGCACATAGCCGAACTCGTCCTGGATCTCGTGCAGGATCGGCAGGAGCGGGCCTTCCAGCCCCTTGAGTTCGCCGACAATCGCCAGCGTACGCTCGGTCACGTCTGCGCCGTGCAGATGAATATTCACGCGAAGAGCCCTCCCGGCTCGCGGCGCATAGCAAGGTCTGCCGGACCGCCCTGCACCGGATTTCATACGCTCTTGCAGAGATCGGAGCCTCTTCGGCCTCTGCACAGACAACAAGCTTCGCGCTTAAGGCCGAAAGGGTCAATAATGCTGTTCCGTTGATCGATAGAAAAAATCTATTGAACAGCGTTGCGCTCGCTGAGAATGCGCGCCTCGTGCAGCAGCGCCGAGACCAACGGCGTAAACGGCTCACGATAGGTCGCGACCAGGCCAACCGTGTGGCGCACGTCCGGCTCAATGATCGGGATCATCCGGATATCCTCGTGAAAACCGAATGATTTCGCGACGTTATAGGGCATGATGGTCGCCCACCGGCCGGTCCGGACATGCGAAAAGAGCACGATCATCGAGTTCGATTCGAGCGTCGGGCTCGCCACCGCCCCGGCTTCGGCAAAATGCTGATTGATGATGCGCCGGTTCTGCATGTCGGCCGTCAATAGACAAAGCCGAATATTGCTAACCTCTTTCCAGGTCACGCTTTCGCGATCCGAAAGCGCCGTGCCGGCGGCAGTAACCAGATGATATTGCTCGATCTGCAGCGGTACGCTGGTGACGCGGCCGAGCGGTTCGTTCTCCAGATAGGTGAGCCCCGCATCGATCTCGAGATTTTCGAGGAGCGCCAGGATCTGCAGCGAGGTGGTCGAAAGCACCGAGAAGGTGACGTCGGGATGCTTTTCCTGGAATGGCGCGGTGATGAGCGGCACCATCGAGAGGGTCGTCGGGATGGCGGCAAGGCGAATATGGCCAGAGAGACCCTTGCGCGCCGCCCGCATCTCCTCGCGCATGGTGCGGGTATCGCCGACAATCCGCCGCGCCCATTCAAGCACCCGCTGGCCCTCGGGGGTCAACCCCTGAAAGCGCGAGCCGCGATTGACGAGGATGACGCCGAGCTGGTCCTCGAGCTGGCGAATCGCCGCCGAGAGCGTCGGCTGCGTCACGCCGCACTCCTCCGCCGCGCGACCGAAATGCCGTTCGCGGGCGAGGACGAGAAAGAACTCCAGCTTATCGATCATGCCTGGCCTTTAGAATCGATTTCGAATGGCCGCTCAAGCGATCAACTGCCCGCCGTTCACCTCCAGCACCTGGCCGGTGATATAGCCGGAAAGCGCATGCGAGGCGAGAAAGAGATAGGCGGGGGCGCAGTCTTCCGCGGTTCCGAGCCGCCCGAGCGGGATCGACCTGCGCGTCGCCTCGAGCTTTTCCGCGGTCGAGTAGCGCTCGTGGAAATCGGTGGTGATCGTGCCGGGCGAGACGCAATTGACACGGATGCCTTCCGGCGCCAGCTCGCGCGCAAGCGCCCTGGAATAGGTGGCGATGAAGGCCTTGGTGGCCGAATAGATCGACGAACCGGCGCTGCCGCCGGAGCGCGCCGAGATCGACACGGTGTTGACGATCGCCGGGTGCGTGCCCTTGCGCAACAGCGGCAGCATCGCTCGGGTCATCTCCACGACGGAGGTCTGATTGAGCTGGACGATCGTTCGGTATTGATCGTCGGTCAGGTCCGCCGCCGGAAAACGACCAACCATGGTGCCGGCGTTATTGACGAGCACGTCGAGGCTGTCGAAGCGGTTCCTCACCTCGTCGGCGAGGCTCTCGACGCCGCCGGCGGCAAGAAAATCCGCCGCCGAGAGGATTGCCCTGCCTTCAGCCGCCGCCAGCTCGAGAAAATCGGGGCGCGTGCCGGAAATCGTCCGGCCGGCATGGATGAGAACCCGCGCACCGCAATCGAGGAACTGCCGGGCGACCTCGAGGCCGATGCCCCGGCCGGCGCCGGTCACCACCACATTCACGCCCTTGAACAAGGCCGGATGATACATGGTTGGCCTCCTCCCTCTAGAAAAGCCACGCTGGCGCAGCGCACGATGGATTGCAATGGTTGGTTTCGGCGATTGTGACCCGAAGATCGAATTCGCAACCAATCGCTGATTCTGAAATTGCACGGCTTTCGTTTTTGCATATTATGAAGGTAAACGAAAGCAGAGGGAGCGAAGCATGTATCTCACCGGACGGCAAGCGGAGATTCTGGACCTGGCAAAGGCTGAAGGCCGCGTGCTCGTCGAGGAACTTGCCCACCGTTTCTCGGTAACGCCGCAAACGATCCGCAAGGACCTGAACGACCTCTGCGATGCCAGGGTCTTGAACCGCATTCACGGCGGCGCGATCTTTCCGAGCGGCAAGGAGAATGTGAAATACGACGCCCGCCGCCAGATCGCCGCGTCGGAAAAGCAGGCGATCGGCCGCGCCGCTGCCGCTCTTATTCCCGACAACGCGTCGCTGTTCATCAATATCGGCACCACTACCGAAGCGGTTGGCGAGGCGCTGCTCGACCACAGGGAGTTGATGGTCATCACCAATAATATCAATGTCGCCAATCGGTTGCGCATCTATCCCTCGATCGAGGTGGTGATCGCCGGCGGCGTCGTGCGCGGTTCGGACGGCGGCATCGTCGGCGAGGCGGCGGTCGATTTCATCAGGCAGTTCAAGGTCGATTTCGCCGTCATCGGCGCCTCCGCGATCGACCATGACGGTGCGCTTCTCGATTTCGATTACCGCGAAGTGAAAGTCGCACAGGCGATCATCGCCAATGCACGCCACGTCATCCTCGTTTCGGATTCGACGAAGTTCGAACGCACCGCACCGGTCAGGATCGGCCACATTTCCCAGGTCCAGACCTTCATCACCGACCGTTGCATCGTTGAAAACGTTCGGAAAATCTGTTCCGAGCAAGGCGTGAAGCTGGTCGAAACCGAGGCCTGATCGCACCGAACGCCTGCTCCGCCAGATTCGGGAAACATTCGTTTGACATTCGAAATGTTTTCGTTTTAACTGCCTTCACTTTCGCGATCGCATCAATTTGTGCATTGCGAAAAGTGGAGGGGAAATCACGGTGTCAGAGCAGGCAATCTTCGACGTCTTTGTCATAGGCGGCGGCATCAACGGATGCGGCATTGCGCGTGATGCGGTCGGCCGGGGATATTCCGTGGCGCTCGCCGAGATGAACGATTTCGCCTCCGGCACCTCGTCCGGCTCCACCAAGCTCATCCATGGCGGCCTGCGCTATCTCGAGCATTACGAATTTCGGCTGGTGCGCGAGGCGCTGATGGAGCGCGAGGTGCTCTGGGCGATGGCGCCGCACGTCATCTGGCCGATGCGCTTCGTCCTTCCCTATCACAAGGGCGGGCTGCGCCCCGCCTGGCTGATCCGCCTCGGGCTCTTCCTCTACGACCATATCGGCGGGCGCAAGCTCTTGCCGGCGACGAGCACGCTGGACATGACCCGCGATCCCGCCGCCGCGCCGCTGAAGCGTCTCTTCACCAAGGCCTTCGAATATTCCGACGGCTGGGTCGATGACGCCCGCCTGGTGGTGCTGAACGCCCGCGACGCCGCCGATCGCGGCGCCCGCATCATGGCCCGGACCCGCGTCGTCTCGGCCCGGCGCGACAGTGGTCGCTGGGCGATCGAAACCGAGGACACACAGACGGGAACGCGTGAAACCATCCGCGCCCGCCTGCTCGTCAACGCCACCGGTCCCTGGGTGGACCGGGTGCTCGCCGACGCGATCGGCAAGAACGATGTCCACAATGTCCGCCTCGTCCAGGGCAGCCATATCGTCGTGAGGAAACGCTTCGACGATCCGCGCGCCTATTTCTTCCAGAATCCGGACGGGCGCATCATGTTCGCGATCCCTTACCAGGACGATTTAACCCTGATCGGAACCACCGACCGGGATTTTGCCGGCAACCTCGCGGAGGCGCGCATCAGCGATGCCGAGATCGACTATCTCTGCGCCTCGGCGAGCGAGTATTTCAGCGACCCGGTAACCAGGGAGGATATCGTCTGGACCTATTCGGCCGTCCGCCCGCTCTTCGACGATGGGGCAAGCAAGGCGCAGGAGGCGACCCGCGACTATGTCCTGCGCCTTGAAGCCCAGAACGGCCAGGCGCCGCTTCTCAACGTCTTCGGCGGCAAGCTGACGACCTATCGGCGGTTGGCCGAATCGGCGCTCGAGAAGATCGGCGAGGCGATTGGGGCGAAGGGCAATGGATGGACGGCCGCGTCGCGCCTGCCGGGCGGGGACTTCCCGGTAACCGGCTACGACACCGAAGTCGATTTGCTGAAGGCGCGCTACCCTTTTCTCGCAGCCTCGCATGCTCGCCGGCTGGTCCGGCTCTACGGCACGCTGGCGGCAAATCTGCTCGGCCACGCTGCGAGCGAGGCCGATCTCGGGCGGCGCTTCGGTGCCGATCTCTACGAGGTCGAGGTCTCATGGCTGATCGGGCAGGAATGGGCGCGCAGCGCCGAGGACGTGCTCTGGCGCCGCACGAAACTGGGTTTGAAGCTCACGCCGGCAGAGACCGCGGAACTGGAGGACTACATGCGCGGCGCGGTCAACGCCGCTGCCTGACGTCCTTATTGAAACTGCCGATGGCTGGGTGGAACACCGGAGAATTCAATGCTTGAAATGAAGAACATATCCAAGGTCGTGGGCGGGGAGACGCATATTCACCCGACCAACCTTGCGCTGGAGCGGGGGTCGCTCAACGTGCTGCTCGGCCCGACGCTGTCCGGCAAGACGTCGCTGATGCGGCTTATGGCCGGTCTCGACAAGCCAGCCTCCGGTTCGATCCATTTCGACGGCGCCGACGTCACCGGGCTGCGGGTGCAGAGCCGCTCGGTTGCGATGGTCTACCAGCAGTTCATCAACTATCCGGCGATGACGGTCTACGACAACATCGCCTCGCCGATGCGCATCAAGGGTGCCGACAACGCCACGATCGACCGGGAGGTCCGCAAGGCCGCCGAACTCCTCAAGCTCACCCCCTATCTTGACCGTACGCCGCTCAACCTCTCGGGCGGTCAGCAGCAGCGCACCGCACTCGCCCGAGCTATCGTCAAGAATGCCGATCTGGTGCTGCTCGACGAGCCGCTCGCCAATCTCGATTACAAGCTGCGCGAGGAACTGCGCGAGGAACTGCCGAAGATCTTCGCCGCCTCGGGCGCCATCTTCGTCTACGCGACGACCGAACCTTCGGAGGCGCTGCTATTGGGCGGCAACACGGCCTCGTTGAGCGAGGGGCGCATCACCCAGTTCGGCCGCACCATCGACGTCTACCGCCGCCCGGTCGACATCGTCACCGCGCGCACCTTCGCCGATCCGCCGCTGAACACGATCGAACTGGTCAAAGCGGGTTCGCATTTCGCGCTCGAAGGTAAGCCGGTCCTTTCCGTTCCCCCGCATCTTGCCGCGGTCTCCGACGGGCCGTGTACGGTCGCCTTTCAGCCGCACCACATCTCTTTCGACCGGCCGGACGGCAGCGGCAACTCGCTCACGGTCAAGACGGCCATTTCCGAAATCGCCGGGTCGGAAAGCTTCATTCACGTCGGCTACGCCGACGCGCGCTGGGTCATGCTGGCTCCCGGCGTTCACGACATCGAACCGGACGCGACCCTCGAGGTCTTCGTCGACACCCGCCACCTGATGGCCTTCGGGCCTGATGGCCGGGCGATCGGCGGAACCGCTTAAAGGGAGGCGCTGGGAGGAGACCATGGCACGCATCAATCTCGAACATATCCGCCACGCCTATGGCGCCAAGCCGAAGTCGGAAGCCGACTACGCGCTGAAGGAAGTCCATCACGAATGGAACGACGGCGGCGCCTACGCGCTGCTCGGCCCTTCGGGCTGCGGCAAGACCACGCTGCTCAACATCATTTCCGGGCTGATCAACCCGTCGGAAGGCCGCATCCTCTTCGACGGCACCGATGTCACGCATCTGACGACGCAGCACCGCAACATTGCCCAGGTGTTCCAGTTTCCGGTCATCTACGACACGATGACCGTCTACGACAATCTCGCCTTTCCGCTGCGCAACCGCCATGTGCCGGAGACGGAAGTCGACCGCCGCGTCAAGGAAATCATCGAGATGACCGGCCTCGGCGGCTGGGCGAACAAGACGGCGCGTGGCCTGACGGCCGACCAGAAGCAGAAGATCTCGCTCGGCCGCGGCCTGGTGCGCTCCGATGTCAGCGCCATCCTTTTCGACGAGCCGCTGACCGTCATCGATCCCGAGATGAAATGGGTGCTGCGCTCGCAGATCAAGCGGCTGCACAAGCAGTTCGGCTTCACCATGGTCTATGTCACCCACGACCAGACCGAGGCGCTGACCTTCGCCGACAAGGTCGTCGTCATGTATGACGGCCAGATCGTCCAGATCGGCACGCCGGCCGAACTCTTCGAGCGGCCGCGCCACACCTTCGTCGGCTATTTCATCGGTTCGCCGGGCATGAACGTCCTGCCGGCCGAGATCGCCGGCAACAGGGCAGCTGTCGGCGGCGAGAGCATCGCCCTCACCTTCCAGCCGAAGGTCGCGGCAGGCGCCAAGACCGAACTCGGCATTCGCCCGGAATTCATCTCGCTCGGCCGCGACGGCATGCCGGTGGCGATCACCAAGGTCGAGGACATCGGCCGGCACAAGATCGTCCGCGCCCGTTTCGCCGACCGGCCGATCTCGATCATCGTCGACGAAGACGGCGAGATCCCCGCCGAGCCGCGCGTCACCTTCGATCCGAAGGCCATCAATATCTACGCCGATTCCTGGCGCGTCGGCGAGGAGGCCTGACATGGAAAAGACCTGGAACAACAAGGCCTGGTTCATGGTCCTGCCGGTTCTGGTGCTCGTCGCCTTCTCGGCGGTGATCCCGCTGATGACCGTCGTCAACTATTCGGTACAGGACACGTTCGGCAACAACGAGTTCTTCTGGGCCGGCACCGACTGGTTCCTGGACGTGCTCGAATCCGACCGCTTCTGGGATGCGCTCACCCGCAACCTGATCTTCTCGGCGATCATATTGGCGATCGAGATCCCGCTCGGCATCGTGATTGCCCTCAACATGCCGAAGAAGGGCATCGGCGTGCCGATCTGCCTCGTGCTGATGGCGCTGCCGCTGTTGATCCCGTGGAACGTCGTCGGCACCATCTGGCAGGTCTTCGGCCGCGTCGACATCGGCCTGCTCGGCCGCACGCTCGCCACGCTCGGCATCAACTACAATTACGTGCAGAACCCGCTCGACGCCTGGGTGACGCTGATCATCATGGATGTCTGGCACTGGACCAGCCTCGTCGTGCTGCTCTGCTATGCCGGCCTCGTCTCGATCCCGGATGCCTATTACCAGGCCGCCAAGATCGACGGCGCCTCGCGCTGGTCCGTGTTCCGTTACATCCAGCTTCCGAAGATGAAGCGCGTGCTGCTGATCGCCTTCCTGCTGCGCTTCATGGACAGTTTCATGATCTATACGGAGCCCTTCGTCGTTACCGGCGGCGGTCCGGGCAACTCGACCACCTTCCTGTCGATCGATCTCGTCAAGATGGCGATCGGCCAGTTCGACCTCGGCCCCGCCGCAGCCCTCTCGATCATCTACTTCCTCATCATCCTGCTGCTCTCGTGGATCTTCTACACCGTGATGACCACGAGCGACGCGCAGGGCTGAGAACAGGAGGGAGGAACCATCATGATGACCAACAAACAACCACTTTCGCAGCGCCTCTCCTGGCTGGTGCCGACGATCTATATCGTCTTCCTGCTCCTGCCGATCTACTGGCTCGTCAACATGAGCTTCAAGGAGACGAGCGAGATCCTCAGCACCTTTTCGCTGTGGCCGCAGAACCCGACGCTTCGCAATTACGCGGTGATCTTCACCGATCCCTCGTGGTACAACGGCTACATCAACTCGATCACCTACGTGGTGATGAACACGCTGATCTCGGTCAGCGTGGCGCTGCCGGCGGCCTACGCCTTCTCTCGCTACCGCTTCCTCGGCGACAAGCACCTGTTCTTCTGGCTTTTGACCAACCGGATGGCGCCGCCGGCGGTTTTCGCGCTGCCCTTCTTCCAGCTCTATTCCGCCTTCGGCCTGATCGACACCCATATCGCGGTGGCGATTGCGCACTGCCTGTTCAACGTGCCGCTCGCCGTCTGGATCCTGGAAGGCTTCATGTCGGGCGTGCCGAAGGAGATCGACGAGACCGCCTATATCGACGGCTATTCCTTCCCACGCTTCTTCGTGAAGATCTTCGTGCCGTTGATCGCCTCGGGCATCGGTGTCGCCGCCTTCTTCTGCTTCATGTTCTCCTGGGTCGAACTCCTGATCGCCCGCACGCTGACGACGACCGACGCCAAGCCGATTGCCGCCACCATGACGCGCACGGTCTCGGCCTCCGGCCTCGACTGGGGCGTGCTCGCCGCCGCCGGCGTGCTGACGATCATCCCCGGCGCGCTCGTCATCTACTTCGTCCGCAACTACATCGCCAAGGGCTTCGCGCTCGGCCGCGTCTAGACCTCCGACCACTCTAGGGAGATTTCGCACATGGACTTTTCATGGATGGCCTGGACGCTGCCGACGGCGCTGTTCTTCCTAACGATCGCGCTGATGCTCTTCGGCATGGGCGTCTGGGAATATGTCTCGCCGGGCGGCAACCCGCGCGTCGGCATCCTGCGCTTCGAGACGACCCGTGGCGACCGGCTCTTCGTCTCGCTGCTCGGAAGCGCATTCATTCACCTCGCCTGGCTGGGGCTGGTCGGCGCAAATCTCTGGTGGGCGCTCGCCCTCTCGGTGATCTACGCCATCGGCGTGTTCCGCTACGTCTGAGGCATCGGAATGAGGGGCGCGGTTGCGCCCTTCGAAACTGCAAGGAAACGCAATCGCAAAACCCAAAGGGAGGAAATTTATGCGACGGCACCTTTTGACAACGACGGCGGCCATGCTGCTGGCACTTACCGGCTCGGCCTTCGCCGGCATGGATGAGGCAAAGCAGTTCCTGGACAAGGAAGTCGGCGATCTCTCTTCGCTCGACCGCGGCGCCCAGGAAGCGGAAATGCAATGGTTCGTCGATGCGGCGAAGCCGTTTGCCGGCCTGGAAATCAAGGTCGTTTCCGAAACGATCACCACCCATGAATACGAATCGAAGGTGCTGGCGCCTGCCTTCACCGCGATCACCGGCATCAAGATCACCCACGACCTGATCGGCGAAGGCGACGTCGTCGAAAAGCTGCAGACGCAGATGCAGTCGGGCGAAAACGTCTATGACGCCTATATCAACGATTCTGACCTGATCGGCACCCATTGGCGCTACCAGCAGGCTCGCAACCTGACCGACTGGATGGCCAACGAAGGCAAGGACGTCACCAACCCGAATCTCGACATCGACGACTTCATCGGCAAATCCTTCACCACCGCTCCGGACGGCAAGCTCTACCAGCTTCCCGACCAGCAGTTCGCCAACCTCTATTGGTTCCGCTACGACTGGTTCAACGACCCGAAGATCCAGGAAGAGTTCAAGGCCAAGTACGGCTACGACCTCGGCGTTCCGGTCAACTGGTCGGCCTATGAGGACATTGCCGAATTCTTCAACGGCCGCGAGATCGACGGCAAGAAGGTCTATGGCCACATGGACTACGGCAAGAAGGACCCGTCGCTCGGCTGGCGCTTCACCGACGCCTGGCTGTCGATGGCCGGCAACGGCGACAAGGGCATCCCGAACGGCCGCCCGGTCGACGAGTGGGGCATCAAGGTCGACGAGAATTCCCGTCCGGTCGGCTCCTGCGTCGCACGTGGCGGCGACACGAACGGCCCGGCCGCGGTATACTCGATCGACAAGTACCTGACCTGGCTGAAGAGCTACGCTCCGCCGGAAGCTCAAGGGATGACCTTCTCCGAGTCCGGTCCGGTGCCGGCTCAGGGTGCGATCGCCCAGCAGATGTTCTGGTACACGGCGTTCACCGCAGACATGGTCAAGGACGGCCTGCCGGTCGTCAACGCCGACGGCACGCCGAAATGGCGCATGGCCCCCTCGCCGCATGGCGTCTACTGGAAAGACGGCATGAAGCTCGGCTATCAGGACGCCGGCTCCTGGACGCTGCTGAAGTCGACCCCGGACGACCGCGCCAAGGCCGCCTGGCTCTATGCGCAGTTCGTCACCTCGAAGACCCTCGACGTGAAGAAGAGCCATGTCGGCCTCACCTTCATCCGCCAGTCGACGCTCGACCATCCGAGCTTCACCGAGCGCGCACCGAAGCTCGGCGGCCTGATCGAGTTCTACCGTTCACCGGCCCGCCTGCAATGGTCGCCGACCGGCACGAACGTGCCTGACTATCCGAAGCTGGCACAGCTGTGGTGGCAGGCGATCGGCGATGCGTCTTCCGGCGCCAAGACCGCGCAGGAAGCGATGGACTCGCTTTGCGCCGAGCAGGAGAAGGTGCTGCAGCGCCTCGAGCGCGCCGGCATCCAGGGCGATATCGGTCCGAAGCTCGCCGAAGAGCACGACCTCGAATACTGGAACGCGGAAGCGGTGAAGGCCGGCAACCTCGCGCCGCAGCTGAAGGTCGAGAACGAGAAGGAAAAGCCGGTCACCGTCAACTACGACGAGCTGGTCAAGAGCTGGCAGACCAACTAAGTCCAGCGAGAAAAGCGCCGCCCGGATGTTCGGGCGGCGCACACGAACGGAGATGCGGCGCGCCGGGGCTGGCAACAGCTCCGGTTTTCGCTTTCCTTGCGGCGGGGAGCCGGTCCATTGTTCGCGCATCGGACCTGATCGAACGCATTACCGCGTTGCAACCGTAAACTGTTTCCCCTTTTTCGATAAAGTCAGGCTCCGCAGCCGATGCCATAGTTTGCCACCCATCTCGTGGAGGAGGTGTGGGGAATGCACGCAAAGGTATTGGAGGAGATTACCTTGGCAAACAGCGCAGAGGAAACTGCGGCGCAAGCGCGCCCGGAGGATGAGAAGCTCGGCATCGGCGCCAACCTGGCCTATGGCCTGCAGCACGTGCTTACAATGTATGGCGGCATCGTTGCCGTGCCGCTGATCCTCGGTCAGGCGGCCGGCCTCAGTCCCGGCGAGATCGGCCTGCTCGTCACGGCGTCGCTTTTTGCCGGCGGCCTCGCCACAATCCTGCAGACGCTCGGCCTGCCCTTCTTTGGGAGCCGGTTGCCACTGGTCCAGGGGGTTTCGTTTTCCGGCGTCGCGACGATGATCGCCATTTCCGGCAATGGCGGCATGCAGTCGGTGCTGGGCGCGGTCATGGCCGCATCGCTGATCGGTCTTCTGATCACGCCGATCTTTTCGCGGGTCACCCGCTTCTTCCCGCCGCTCGTCACGGGCATCGTGATTACCACCATCGGCTTGACGCTGATGCCGGTCGCGGCACGCTGGGCGATGGGCGGCAACAGCGCCGCACCGGACTTCGGCAGTCCGGCCAACATCCAGCTTGCGGCGGTAACACTCGTCATCGTGCTTTTGCTCAGCAAGCTCGGAAGCGCCGCGATCTCGCGGCTCTCGATCCTGCTGGCGCTGATCATCGGCACCGGCATCGCCTACTTCGCCGGCATGGCCGATTTTTCGCGGGTCGCCGAAGGACAGTTCTTCGCACTTCCGACAATCTTTCACTTCGGCTATCCGACCTTCGAGATTGCCGCGATCGTGTCGATGTTCATCGTCATCATGGTGACGCTGGTCGAGACCTCGGCAGATATCCTTGCCGTCGGCGAAATCATCGAGACGAAAGTGGATTCGCGCCGCCTCGGCGACGGCCTGAGGGCGGACATGCTGTCGAGCCTCATCGCGCCGGTCTTCGGCTCCTTCACCCAGAGCGCCTTTGCCCAGAATGTCGGGCTGGTGGCGGTCACCGGCGTCAAGAGCCGCTACGTGGTGGCGACCGGCGGGCTGTTTCTCGTGATGCTCGGCCTGCTGCCGGTCATGGGCCGCATCGTCGCAGCGGTTCCGAGCGCCGTGCTCGGTGGCGCCGGCATCGTGCTCTTCGGCACGGTTGCGGCGAGTGGCATCCGGACACTCTCAAAGGTCGACTACAACAACAATATGAACCTCGTTATCGTCGCCACCTCAATCGGCTTCGGCATGATCCCGATCGCCTCCCCCGGCTTCTACGAGCACTTCCCGGCCTGGTTCGCGACGATCTTCCATTCCGGCATCAGTTCCGCCGCCTTGATGGCGATCAGCCTCAATCTGATCTTCAACCACCTGACCACCGGCAACTCCGACCAGCAATCGGTCTTTGTCGCCGGGACGGAGCGGACGCTCCGGTACCAGGACATCGCGCGGCTGCACGATGGCGACTACTTCCTCAATGGCAAGCTCTACGACGCGAAAGGCATCGAGGTGCCGGTGATCGCGTCGGAAGCGCACTGATCCACATCGAATTGTCGTCTCGCCCGAGCGACGCGGACACAACAAGGAACAATCATGCAACAACAACACGAAGTGCTCGGGCTGCTCGAAGCCCTTCTGACCACGATGGAAGACGGGATCATCCCGGCGACGGAAGCCGGGGTCGCCGCCGGCAACAAGATCTTCGGTGCCGCACTGCTGAGGAAATCCGACCTCTCGATCGTCCTCGTCGAGACCAACAACGAAACCGAGAATCCGCTCTGGCACGGCGAAGTGCATACCTTGAAGCGGTTCTACGAATTGGCGGGCACCGAACGCCCGGATTCGCGCGACCTCATTTTCCTGTCGACGCACGAACCCTGTTCGATGTGCTTGTCGGCGATCACCTGGGCGGGCTTCGACAATTTCTACTATTTCTTCAGCCACGAGGATTCGCGCGACTCCTTTTCGATCCCGCACGACCTGAAGATCCTCAAGGAAGTCTTCACGCTGGAGCCGGGCGGCTACAATCGGACGAACGCCTTCTGGAAAGGTCAGTCGATCCACGATCTGATTGCCACCATTCCCGAGCCCGACCGTGACCGGCTTCAACAGCGCGCCGAGGCGATCACCCGCACATACGCCGAACTCTCAGCCGCCTACCAGGCCGGGAAGGAGAACAACGCCATTCCGCTGAACTAGCGGCTCTGCGGGAGATCGCATCATCTCGATCAGGACCGAAGCATCCATCCTGCCGGGAGGGCTTCGGCGCGAACCTCTGTGAACTCATCCGCTTTTAACGGAGGACTGAACGGGCGAATTCCCAGTTCGAGATCTGGTCGTAAGAATGCCCCTCTCCTCGGACTTACCCGAGGACTAACCCCCTCCCCGCAGGCGGGGAGTGGGGATTTGGGCGGCGCGGCAAGTCCCTTCGCCCCGCTTGCGGGGAGAAGTTCGCGGCAGCGGGATGAGGGGCAGTCCGCTCGCGGCCGGATGGTCTTCGGCCTCGGCGCGAATCTTGAGAGGCATTCGCCGCCGCTCCGTCTCACTCTGGCCGTACCGCCCTTCCTCAGGCGCGCAGCACGCCGCCGGTGGACTTGGCGACGTTGGCGACGATCCGCGAGGTCAGTGCCTCGAAGTCCTCGTCGGTGAGCGTTCGCTCGACCGGCTGGATCGTGACCTCGATGGCGATCGACTTCTTGCCCTCGCCGAGCGAGGCGCCCTCGAAGACGTCGAAGACGTTGACAGCTGTCACCAGCTTCCGGTCGGCGCCGGATGCGGCCCGGACGACAGCGCCCGCCTCGATTTGCTTGTCGACGACAAAGGCGAAGTCGCGCTTGACCGCCTGGAAGGGCGAGAGCTCCAGCGCTGGCTTGGTGCGCGTCGTCTTCTTCTTCGGCTCCGGCATGGCATCGACATAGATCTCGAAGCCGGCGATCGGGCCGGAGACATCGAGCGCGTCGAGCGTCTTCGGGTGGAACTCGCCGAAGGCACCGAGCACGATCTTCGGGCCGAGCTTGATCGTGCCGGAGCGGCCGGGATGGTACCAGGCCGGGCCGCCGGCCTCGAACTGGACATTGCCCATCGGCACGCCGCAGGCCTCCAGGACAGCGATCGCGTCGGCCTTGGCGTCGAAGACGTCGACAGGCTTGCCGCCGCCCTTGGCGGCATTCGACCAGAGCCGGCCGGCGCCGTTCATCGATGCGGTGCCACGGCGGACGCCGCCGGCGACACGGCGCTGCGCCTCGGGCGTGTCGCCCTCATAGGTGCCGGACACTTCGAAGATCGCCACGTCGCCATAGCCCTTGTCGGCATTGCGCTGCGCGGCGGTCAGAAGACCCGGCAAGAGCGACGGCCGCATGTCGGACATGTCGGCGGCGATCGGGTTGGCGAGCTTCAGCGCCGCCTGGCCGCCGCCGAAGAGCTTCGCCTGCTCCTCCGAGATGAAGGACCAGGTAACCGCTTCGAGCATGCCGCGGCTTGCAAGCGCACGTCTCGCCTGGCGGGTGCGGATCTGCAGCGTCGTCAGGATCTTGCCGTTGACGGCGTTGTGGCTCGGCAAGGCTGCGGCGACGATGTTGTCGACGCCATGGATGCGCATCACTTCCTCGACGAGGTCCGCCTTGCCGTCGACGTCGGGCCGCCAGGAAGGCACGGTGACACACAGGCGCTCGCCGGAGCCCTCGACGCCGAAGCCGAGTTTCTGCAGGATCGAGATGCTCTCCTCGGAGGATACTTCGAGGCCGGTGAGCCGCTTCACTTCCGAGACCGGGAAGTCGACGACCTTGGCCGTGTCGCCGTCATAGCCGACGACATCCAGTTTCGCGGCTGTACCGCCGCAGAGCTCCAGCACCAGTTCGGTCGCGCGTTCGAGGCCCGGCACCATGTATTCCGGATCGACGCCCCGCTCGAAACGGTAGCGCGCATCGGTGATGATGCCGAGGGTGCGGCCGGTCTTGGCGATGTTCATCGGGTCCCAGAGCGCCGATTCGATCAGCACGTCGGTGGTCGCCTCGTCGCAGCCGGAATGCTCGCCGCCCATGACGCCACCGATCGATTCGACGCCATCCTCGTCGGCGATCACCACATTGGCAGCCGACAGCGTGTATTCGCGCGTATCGAGCGCCAGCACCTTCTCGCCTTCCTTGGCGCGGCGAACCGTCAGGTTGCCGGCGACCTTGGCCGCGTCGAAGACATGCAGCGGGCGGCCCTGATCGAAGGTGAGGTAGTTGGTGATGTCGACCAGCGCGTTGATCGGCCGAAGACCGATCGCCGTCAGCCGCTGGCGCATCCAGGCCGGGCTCGGGCCGTTCTTGACGCCGCGCACCAGGCGCAGCGCGAAACCGGGGCAGAGATGCCTGTCTTCGCCAAGCTCGAGTGTTACCTTGACCGGCGTTGCGCCTTCGACGGGGAATGACGGCGCCGCCCGCGTCTTCAGAGTACCGAGACCGGAGGCGGCGAGGTCACGGGCAATGCCGTGAACGCTCGTGCAATCCGGGCGGTTCGGCGTCAGGTTGATTTCGATGACCGGATCGTCGAGGCCCGCGTAAGCCGCGTAGCTGGTGCCGAGCGGGGCGTCCTCGGGCAGGTCGATGATGCCGGTATGGTCGTCGGAAATCTCCAACTCCTTTTCCGAGCACATCATGCCGCGGCTTTCGACGCCGCGGATATTACCCACCGAGAGCGTCACGTCGATGCCGGGCACATAGGTGCCGGGGGCGGCAAAGGCGCCGACGAGACCCTTGCGCGCGTTCGGCGCGCCGCAGACCACCTGCACCGGCGCGCCGTTGCCGGTATCGACCATCAGCACCCTCAGCTTGTCGGCGTTCGGGTGCTGTTCGGCGGAGACGATCTTGGCGATGACAAAGGGCTTGAAGGCGGCCTTGTCATCGACGTCCTCGACCTCGAGCCCGATCATCGTCAGGCGGGCGCAGATTTCCTCGAGCGAGGCGTCGGTTTCCAGATGGTCCTTCAGCCAGGAAAGCGTGAACTTCATGATTTCACCTGTGTCCTAATATTTTCACGCCAAACTAAGCAGAGAGGCCGCCGAACAGCGTCGGCATGTCGAGCGGGCGGAAGCCGTAATGGGTCATCCAGCGGACATCGGCGTTGAAGAAGTCGCGCAGGTCCGGCATGCCGTATTTGAGCATGGCGATACGGTCGAGGCCCATGCCCCAGGCGAAGCCCTGATACTCGTCCGGATCGAGGCCGCCGGCGCGTAAGACATTCGGGTGCACCATGCCGCAGCCGAGGATTTCCATCCAGTCCTTGCCTTCACCGAACTTGACGATCGGGCCAGAGCGATCGCACTGGATATCGACCTCGAAGGACGGCTCGGTGAAGGGGAAGAAGGATGGGCGGAAGCGCATCGTCACCTGGTCCACCTCGAAGAAGGCCTTGCAGAATTCTTCCAGCACCCAGCGCATGTTGGCGACGTTCGCCGTCTTGTCGATGACCAGGCCCTCGACCTGATGGAACATCGGCGAATGGGTGGCGTCGGAATCCTGGCGATAGGTCTTGCCGGGAATGATGATGCGGATCGGCGGCTGCTCAGCTTCCATCGTGCGAATTTGCACCGGCGAAGTGTGCGTGCGCAGCACCTTGCGCTCGCCCTTCTCGTCCGGCTGGAAGAAGAACGTGTCGTGCATCTCGCGGGCGGGATGGCCCTCGGGGAAGTTCAAGGCGGTAAAGTTGTAATAGTCCGTCTCGATGTCCGGCCCCTCGGCGATCGAGAAGCCCATGTCGCCGAAGATGGCGGTGATCTCGTCGACGATCTGGCTGATCGGATGGATGCGGCCACGCTCGGCGGGCGAGGAGCGGACCGGCAGGCTGATATCCACGGTCTCGCGCGCCAGACGTTCGGCGATCGCCGCATCCTTGAGGGCGAGCTTCCGGGCCGAAATCGCCTCGCTGACGATATTCTTCAGCGCATTGATGCGGGCGCCGCGGGTCTGGCGCTCGTCCGGGCTCATCGTGCCGAGCGTCTTCAAGAGTTCCGATATCGAACCCTTCTTGCCGAGCGCGCCGACGCGCAACGCCTCGATCGCTCCCTCGTCGGCGGCGGCATCGATTTCCGCCAGCAACGTCCGTTCCAATGTCTCCAATTCGCTCATTCTGTCTGCCTCGATGCGGGAATGGTTCGGTATCGGTTCAAGCACTTCAGCGATGGGATCGCCGGCGATCGAGCCGAACAAGAAAAACCCGCGCCAGCCCTGCCAGCGCGGGTTTCCCAACAATTTCAGAAACGGTCTTGGGAAAACGCTGGCTTAACGGACAGCGCTTTCAAACTCGTTTGCCGTGCCGGCTTCCTTGAGATAGGCAAGCGCCTTCTTGGAAGCCTCGACGAGCGCGCCGAATGCTGCCGGCTCATGGATCGCCATGTCGGACAGAACCTTGCGGTCGACTTCGATGCCAGCCTTGTTCAGGCCGTCGATGAAGCGGCCGTAGGTCAGGCCGAATTCACGGACAGCAGCGTTGATGCGCTGGATCCAGAGGGCGCGGAAATTGCGCTTGTTAACCTTGCGGTCGCGGTAGGCGTACTGCTTGGAACGATCGACCGCTGCCTTGGCGGCGCGGATCGTGTTCTTGCGGCGGCCGTAGAAACCCTTGGCGGCCTTGAGCGTCTTCTTGTGCTTGGCGTGGGCGGTTACACCGCGTTTTACACGTGCCATGTCATGATCTCCTTAACGTGTCCAATATGCCTGAAGTCTCAGAGACCGTTCGGCAGGTAGTTCTTTACGACCTTCTTGCCATCAGGCTCGGCGAGAACCATGGTCCCGCGCGCGTCGCGAATGAACTTGTTGGTACGCTTGATCATGCCGTGGCGCTTGCCAGCAGCGGCAGCGCGCACCTTGCCAGTAGCGGTGACCTTGAACCGCTTCTTGGCAGACGACTTCGTCTTCATCTTGGGCATTTTGCTACTCCATTGTTCTTTGATATGCGAAACCGGCTGACGAGGCTGGTTTCCAGCGTTAAGAACGGCCACGGCATGCCCTGCCGGACCGTTCGGACGAGGGCTTGTAGCCGAAGTCCCGCAAAAGCGCAAGCCGCCAGTAGATCCTGAGCCCACGGCGTCAGGCGGGGCCGCGCAACGGACGCCGCACGACCCTGACAGGAAAGGTCAGCCGCGCTCTCAGCCCTCCGAGATCAGACTGATCGAGGATCAAGGAGGCGCCGTAGGCGTCGGCGATATCCGCACTGATCGCCAGACCCAGCCCGGTGCCTTCCGGTTCCCGCTCGTCGGTGCTGTCGATCCGCGCGCCGCGTTTGAGGATCGCCTCGCGGTCCCGCTCGGCAATGCCGGGCCCGTCGTCCTCGATCACGATGGTGATCGCATCGTTCGCCCGGCGTGCCGAGAAGCGGATGAAGGAGCGCGCCCATTTGGCGGCGTTGTCGAGGAGATTGCCGAGGCACTCGGCAAGGTCGGCCGGATCGACGTCAAGAGAGAGCGAGCCGTCGATCGAGACCTCCCAGGCGACGTTCCGCTCGGCTGTGACGGGACGAAGGACGCTGACAAGCTTGCCGCCGAGCCCCATGACCGACGTCGTCGCCATCCGCTCGACGCCCATGCGCGCGGCCTGCAGCTGCCGGTCGGCCCGCTGGCGGGCGAGTTCCACCTGTCTGAGCGCCAAGGCGCGATCCTCCGGCGGAAGCCGATCGGCAAGCTGCGCCAGCACCGTCAGCGGCGTCTTGAGGCCATGGGCGAGATCGCTGGCGCGGGCACGCGCGCGCTCGACCGCCTCTTCGCGCTCCTTGAGGAGGAGATTGATCTCGCTGACCAGCGGCTGCACCTCGCTCGGGCCGGAGGTCCCGAAATCCCGTTCGCGGCCGGCGCGCACGGCAGCCGCCCGCTCGCTGAGGCGGCGGAGCGGTACAAGCCCTATGGCATTCTGGAAAAAGGCGGCGGCGGCCAGGACCCCGGCGGTGGCAAGCAGCATCAGCCGCAACGGCGCCTGGAAATCCCCCAGCGCCTCGTCCAGTTCCCGCTGCGGAAACGCCGCTGACGCGACGAAGCGGACCGGCCGGGCATCCTCGCCAAGCGACAGCGTTTGGCTGTGCACCAGCATCGGACGCCCGTCCGGACCTTCGCTGGTGGTAAACCCCTCATAGTGGAGGCTGGGCGGCGCGCCGGGATCGATCGACACGTCCCAAAGCGAGCGCGACCGCAGCATATCGTTGCCGTCGACCGGCGAGATCTGCCAATAGCGGCCGCCGTTCGGCAGGTCGAAACGCGGATCGGCCGGCTCGCGGGCGAGCACTAGCTTGCCGCCCCGCACGGCGAGTTCGGCGGCGAGCGTGTCGACGGTCGTCATCATCTCGCTGCGGTAGCGCCCGACCACGTGGTCGGTGAACAGCCGCGTCAGGGAAAGCCATGCCACGAGCAAGACAAGGCCGATCGCGATTACCGCTCCGACCGCCAGTCGCAGCCGCAGCGAGCGCATCATGCAGGGGCGTCCGGCAGGAGATAGCCGAAACCGCGCCGCGTCTCGATGGCGCCGCTTTCGGTCTTGCGGCGCAAACGGGCGACCATCGCTTCGACGGCATTCTTGGCCGAATCGTCGTCGCGTCCCTGGACATGGCCTGCCAGTTCGAGCGGGCTGAGCACCTCGCCCTTGCGTTCGATGAAGTAGGCAACCATCCGGAATTCGAGCGGGCTGAGTTCGAGCGCCTCGCCGTCGAAGGTGACGCGGCGGGTCGCCTCGTCAAGCGTAAAGCGGCCCGCCGACTTGATGACCTGGAAACGCGGGCCGGCGCGCCGCAGCAGCGCCCGCAGCCGCGCCAGCAGTTCCTCGGCTCGAAACGGCTTGGGTATGTAGTCGTCGGCGCCGGCCTCGAAACCGTCGACGCGTTCCATCCAGGATCCGCGGGCAGTCAGGACCACGACGGGCGTTTCGACGCCGTCGTGGCGCCAGCGCTTGAGGATCGACAATCCATCGAGGCCGGGCAGGCCGAGGTCGAGGATGATGGCCGCATAGCCGCCGTCTTCGCCCCTCTCCCAAATGTCGGGGCCGTGCGCAAGCGTATCGACCGCGTAGCCTTCGGCCTCGAGCTTGCCGCGGACATGGCCAGCGATATTGGGATCGTCCTCTGCCAGAAGTATGCGCATGTCTGCCTCAGAATTTCACGAATCTGCCGGTGCGCGCATCGATCCTCAAATCGCGGATGACGCCTGCGCCATCACGTGTCTTCAGCCGATAGATGGCGCTCCCCATGTACCGCACCAGATCGACCGCGATGACCATGCCGTAGCGATCGCGATCGACGAGGGCGAGCAGTTTCCTGAGCGGCAGGATCTCCCCCTTGACGACGGCCTCGCGCGCATCCTCCTGGCCCCCGGTTTCCCGGTTCCCGTTGTCCTCGGGGCCTGACGGGCTCTCGCCGCCGGTACCGGTATCGGCGGCGCTGCCGCCGGCACCCGACTTGTCGCGGCCGCTCTTGCCGTCGTCGGCCAAAGCGGCCCCGCTCGCGGACAACGGCACGATACACGACGCCAACGACCAGCAAAGAAACGCAGCCAGACTTCGCCGCATCGGCAAAGAGGGCCGCGGCGGCGCAGCCCGCCCAAGGCAGATTTGGTCTCTCATTGTCCCCTCGATAACAGGTCGCGGCAACATCGGTCAGAAAAGTGACCGAAACACGGGTGGCGCTTCGATTTTTGCTGAAGCGGATGCGCCCCTCGCAGCGGGAATGCTGCAAGAGGCACGAATTTGACGACTACGGCGATGGCGAAAGCCACCGCCGCAGTGAAAGGCTCAGCCGAAAGCGGATCAGTTCCCCGCTGGAGTTCCGCCTTCGCCGCCGCCACC
>NZ_KB905370.1:785829-968329 GCF_000378985.1 Ensifer sp. BR816
GTGCCGCCGCCTTCGCCGCCGGTGCCGCCGCCTTCGCCGCCAGCGCCGCCGCCTTCACCGCCGGTGCTGCCGCCAGTGTCTTGTCCACCGCCCGTACCGGTATCCTGTCCGCCGCCCGTGCCAGTGTCCTGTCCGCCGCCGGTTCCGCCTTCGCCGACTGAGGCGGGGCTGCTCGTGTCGAAGCCGCCGTTAGGGCCGGCTTCGAAGCTGCTGGCCGCGCCGGTATCCGCAAGAGCCATCGTCACTGGTCCTCCAACGACGCCGATCAAGCTCACTGTGGAAACGAGCAGCACTTTTTTGAATGCGCTGTGCATATCTTAATCCCTTTCCTTGTTTCGGAACGGGCAGAGACTGGCATTTGGCAACTGACAGGCGGCTGAGCGCGGCTGTCAGCATTCTGTCAGGCGCCGCCAAAGATGCGCCGGAACGGAAAAAGCCGCCTCACGGCGGCTTTTTACATGGGATTGGTTTCGCGTGCGGTCCACGCTTTCGTGCTTACTTCGGCGCCAGCACCATCATCATCTGGCGGCCTTCGAGCTTCGGCTCGGCCTCGACCTTGGCGATCGCCTGCGTATCGTCCTTGACCTGCAGCAGCAGCTTCATGCCAAGCTCCTGGTGCGCCATTTCGCGGCCGCGGAACTTCAGCGTCACCTTGACCTTGTCGCCTTCTTCGAAGAAGCGGTTCATCGCCTTCATCTTCACCTCGTAATCGTGGGTGTCGATGTTCGGGCGCATCTTGATTTCCTTGATCTCGACGATCTTCTGCTTCTTGCGCGCTTCGGCCGCCTTTTTCTGGTTGGCGTATTTCAGCTTGCCAAGATCAAGGATCTTGCACACCGGCGGCTCGGAATTGGGTGCGATCTCCACCAGATCGAGACCGGCCTCATCCGCCATGCGGAGCGCCTGGTCGATTGGAACGCTGCCCAGGTTCTGGCCTTCGGCATCGATGAGCTGAACCCGGGGAACCCGGATTTCCTTGTTTGCGCGCGGCCCTTCCTTGACTGGGGCGTCCGCTTTGAACGGTCTGCGAATGGTCGTACTCTCCTCGAGCTGTTTTAAGTAATTGTGGTCAATCAAACGATCAGCGTCATCTCAAACTGGTCGCTTGAAACAGTCACTGACGGCAATGTGTGAATTGCGGCTCGAGAGTCAATAGCATGGGCCGCAAGGAAAATCACTCTGGCGAATCCGTTTTTAGCGGGATATCTGGTCGAAACGGGCGCCTGCGAGGAAACAAGCGATGTCAGCAATGCCGGTCGAGACGGAAATCACACGGATAAGGGTGGGTACGGACGCCGCGGCGCGGGACATCGCGATGCGGCTTTTCCGCGCCGAAATGGCCTCGGAAAAGCCGACCCTCGTCTGGCTCGGCGGCTACCGATCCGACATGACCGGCACAAAGGCGCTCGAGGTCGAGCGCCACGCGCAGGCGATCGGCACGGACTGCATCCGCTTCGACTATTCCGGCCACGGCGCCTCCGGCGGCGACTTCAAGGATGGCACGATCTCCCGCTGGCTCGAGGAAAGCCTCGCAGTCGTCGATCACGCGGTCGCCGGTCGCATGATCCTGATCGGTTCCTCGATGGGCGCCTGGGTCGCCCTGCGCCTCATCGAAGAGCTGAGAGCGCGCGGCCAGGGCAAACGCGTCGCCGGCCTGGTGCTGATCGCCCCTGCCCCGGACTTCACCGCCGAACTGATCGAACCCAACCTGACCGAGGCCGAGCGGAGCTCGCTTGCCGAACGGGGCTATTTCGAAGAAGTGTCCGAATACAGTCCCGAGCCCAATGTCTTCACCCGCGCCCTGATCGAGGATGGACGGGAAAACCGCGTCCTCAGGGGGCCGATCGCGACGGGCTGTCCGGTGCATATCCTCCAGGGCATGCGCGATCCGGATGTGCCCTATACGCATGCGCTGAAGCTCATGGAGCACATGCCGGCGGACGACGTGGTCATGACCCTCATTCGCGACGGCGACCACCGGTTGTCGCGCGAGGACGACATCGTCAAACTGAAACAGGCGATCAGCGCCATGCTCGCCAAGGCCTGACTTCCCGGCCGGCACCCGTCAACACACCGCCCCGTTTTTGGAACCATCCCGGACAGCCCGGGATGCAAGGCTTCCGCTGCCTTATAGTGGATGATCTTAACCATAAAGGTCAATCAGACGAATCGGTAGATTGACTCATCCCCCCCGACAATATTAACTCTTTATTAACGATTAGAGCAGCGCTAGGGGAAGCCTACAAAAGCTGTCATCAACTTGAGATTGCGCGTGCAGTGCACGCGCTGCAGGGGATCTGTATGGCATTCTGGACCGGGGTAAAGGCAGGCGTCGCTGCATTCTGCGCAGTTTTCATTTCGGCGAACATGGCAATTCCCGCCCAGTCGGGAGCCTCTCCCTCGATGCAGACCGGGTCGGCAACCTCACAGCCGATCGGGCATTTCGAGTTCTGTCAGAAGAACCGGACTGAATGCGGCGTCCGGTCCCGGGCGGGCGCGGCGCCGCGTGTCACGGCGAGCGGCTGGGCCGTCATCCGGCAGGTGAACGCCGCCGTCAACCGCGAGATTTCGCCGGTCACCGACCAGGAGCTTCTCGGCCGGGACGAGGTCTGGGCCTATCCGAAAGGCCGGGGCGATTGCGAGGATTTCGCGCTGGAGAAGCGCCGCCGCCTGATGCAGCGCGGCTTTGCCGCCGGCAATCTGCTGATGACCGTGGTGCGCAAGCCCGACGGTGAAGGCCACGCGGTGCTGACGGTGCGGACCGCGCAGGGCGATTTCATCCTCGACAATCTCGAAAACAGCGTGAAGCTCTGGACCAAGACGCCCTACCGCTTCCTGAAGCGACAGGCGTCGAACAATAGCGGCCGTTGGGTGACGATCGACAACAGCGCCGAGGTGCTGGTCGGCTCCGTCGGCAAGTAAAAGGCCGGACACTCCGATCAAAAGGGCCGTTTCTCGGCCCTTTTTTCATGCCGGTTTTTCAGATGCTTGCCGTTATCCCAAACGGCTGCGCAGTCGGGGCAGATCAGGCATTGCCGATGACGATGCCGGCCGCGAGGACCAGCCCGCCGCCGAGCACGACCTGGAAGGCCGCTCTCAGGAATGGCGTTTCCATGAAACGGTTCTGGATGAAGGCGATGGCCCAGAGCTCGAAAAAGACGATCGCCACCGCTGTCAACGTCGCCGTCCAGAAATGCGGGATCAGATAGGGAAGCGCGTGGCCGAGGCCGCCGAGCGCCGTCATGATGCCGGAGGCGAGGCCACGCTTGACCGGCGAACCGCGGCCGGAAAGCTTGCCGTCGTCATGGGCGGCTTCGGTGAAGCCCATCGAGATGCCCGCACCGACCGAGGCGGAAAGCCCGACTAGAAAGGTCTGCCAGGTATCCTGGGTTGCAAAGGCGGCGGCGAAGATCGGCGCCAAAGTCGAAACCGAGCCGTCCATCAGGCCCGCCAGACCCGGCTGGACATAGGTGAGAATGAACTGGCGATGGGATGTCTGGTCTTCCTCGGCGCGCACGTCGGCGGGCGTATGTCGCTCGCCGAGCCGGCGGGCGAGCGATTCATGCGTCTTTTCGGCGATCGCCAGATCCCCGAGCAGCCTGCGCGTCGCGGCGTCGCGCGTCCGCGCCGCCGCCTCGAGATAGAAGCGGTGGGCCGCCTCCTCCATGGCTTCCGCCTCGGCGCGTGCCTTTTCGATCGGCATTTCGGCGATCAGCCAGTCGGGCTTGCGCTCCGGAAAACCGCGCACATGCTCGCGCCGGATGAGCGGAATGCGGCTGCCGAAGCGAGTGACGTGCAGGTCGATCAGCGCCTGCCGATGATGGCTCTCCTCTTCGGCCATGTCCTCGAAGACCTTGGCGGAGCGCGGATATTTTTCGCGCAGCGCGTCCGCATAGGCGAGGTAGATGCGGCCGTCGTCCTCTTCCGACGAGATGGCGAGCGCGAGGATCTCCTGTTCGCTCAGCGACAGGAACGGGCGCTTCGAACGGGAGAAGAGACGGGAAAACATCGGCAACAACCTTCTTTAGAATAATTCTAAAGAAATAGATTCCGACTCGGTGCGCGTCAAGCGGGGCGAAGTGCAAGGCGTGCCGACGCCGCTCCCCCTCTCACCGCAGATGGAAAGCGGAACTGCCAATGCCGGCTTAAATCGCCAGATCGAGCGCCTTTTCCTTCTCGATATAGGCACGCTGCTGGTCGGTGATGTAGTCGCGCACGATCGGCGCCGCATCGCGCGAGCGCGACAGCTGCATGTGGAAGACGAGCTGGCTGCCGGTGCGGAACATCATCTCGGCGCTGATCAGGTAGAATTCCCACATCCTGGCGAAACGCTCGTCGTACATGGCGATCACCTTGTCGCGGTTTTCCTCGAAGCGCGCGCCCCAATGAGCGAGCGTCGTCGCGTAGTGCACGCGCAGGAATTCGAGGTCCGTCACCCACAGGCTGTTGCGCTCGACCACCTCGAAGACTTCCGACAAAGCCGGCGAATAGGCGCCGGGGAAAATGTACTTCCTGAGCCAGGGGCTCGCCATGCCGGGCGGGCTCATATGGCCGATCGAGTGCAGCACGGCGAGACCGTCGTCCCGCATCAGCGCGTTGAGCTTCTTGAAGAACTCGTCATAGTGGTGAACGCCGACATGCTCGAACATGCCGACCGAGACGATCCGGTCGAAGGGCCCCTCTACGTCGCGATAGTCCTTCAGCTCGAAGCGGACGCGGTCGGCCAGGCCGGCGGCGCGGGCCCGTTCGGAGGCGAGCGCCTGCTGCTCCTTCGAGAGCGTGACGCCGAGCACCTCGACATTCTCGAGCGCGGCGAGATAGAGCGCCAGATCACCCCAGCCGCAGCCGATGTCGAGCACTTTCATGCCGGGCTTCAGGCAGAGTTTCGCCGCCAGCAGCCTGAGCTTGTTGCGCTGCGCCGCCTCCAGCGTCTCGTCCGGCTCGCGGAAATAGGCGCAGGAATAGAGCATGTTCTCGTCGAGGAAGAGCTTGTAGAAATCGTTGCCGAGATCGTAGTGATGGGCGACGTTCTGCTGCGCCTTGCCCTTGGGATTGGCCTGCTGGCGCTTGCGGAAGCGCATCTTGACCGCCCGCAGCAGCTTCTGGATCGGATAGGAGCCGAGCGACAGCCGGTTGATCGAGAAGAGGGTGAGGAAGTCCCGAAGCGTCGACCCCTCCTCGAAGCGCATCGTGCCGTCCATATAGGCCTCGCCGGCGGCTAGCTCGGCATTGAGGACGAGGCTGCGATAGAGCCGTTTGTCGGTCAGCCGCATGGTGACGCTCGGCCCGGGTTCGCCGGAAAAGACGTGCCTTTTGCCGTCGGCATCGATCACGGTCAGGCTGCCCTTGCGGATGAAGGCTTTCATCATATGCGACAGTGGAAACATGCAATCCCTCGATCTCGTCTCGCCTACAGCGCGTCCTTTCAGACGCGCAAAGGACGCCGCAACATTTTGAACCTAGGCGGCGGCAGGTGACCCTAAACAGCGAGCCTCAAAAATGCACGCTCAATTTTGCAGGCCTTCCGCATCCGCATCCTGAGTTGTGAAGGCGGCCAAGAAAAAGGGCGGCAGGTAACCTGCCGCCCCGATTCAACAGCGCTCCGGGCGCTCCTCAGTCCTTGGCGCGCTCGACGTAGGAGCCGTCTTCCGTCGCGATGACAACACGGGTGCCCGCCTGGATATGCGGCGGTACCGAGGTCCGGACGCCGTTCGAAAGAAGGGCCGGCTTGTAGGAGGAAGACGCCGTCTGGCCCTTGACGACCGGTTCGGTCTCGGTGATCTCGAGGGTCACGTGGCGCGGCAGGTCGATGGCGATCGCAATGCCCTCGTGGATCGAGAGCATCACCGCCATGCCTTCCTGGAGGTAAGCCTTCAGGTCGCCGATGTCCTCGGCCGACATGACGAGCTGGTCGTAGCTCTCCGGATTCATGAAGTGAAAGCCTTCGGCATCTTCGTAGAGGAAGGTGTGCTCGCGGTCCTCGACGAAGGCGCGCTCGACCTGTTCGGTCGTGCGGTAGCGCTCCGAGACCTTCACGCCGTCGGAGATGCGGCGCATGTCGACCTGCGTGACCGGCGTGCCCTTGCCCGGGTGGAAGTTCTGCGCGGTGAGAACGACATAGAGCTTGCCGTCGACGTCGAGAACGTTGCCCTTGCGGACTGAAGAAGCGATGACCTTGACCATTAGTCTTCCTTGTAACAGAGGTATGCGCGACACGCGCGGGCCGGAACTCGGCCCGGAAGGACGCGAAAATTTTAGATTTCGCGCCGCCACTATCCTAATTTCGCGCAAATAGCCAGCCTGAGCCGGCATTGGCGCCGAAGAAAGCTTGGATCGAACCGACCATGCCGCATGCTTCTCCCTGGTGGACCCCGGATGTCCATGCCGACCGACGCCCCTTCCTGATCGGGCGCAATCGAATCCAATCGGCGCTGCGCCGGTTCTTCGCCGAGCGGGACTTCATCGAGGTCGACACGGCAACGCTGCAGCTGTCACCGGGCAACGAGGCGCATCTCCACGCCTTTGCAACGCAGGCAGTCGGGCATGACGGATCGGTGCAGCCGCTCTATCTCCACACCTCGCCCGAATTCGCCTGCAAGAAGCTGCTCTCCGCCGGAGAAAGGCGCATCGCCTGCTTCGCCCATGTCTATCGCAACCGCGAGCGCGGCCCGCTGCACCATCCGGAATTCACCATGCTCGAATGGTACCGCGCCGAGGACGGCTACGAGACGTTGATGCGCGATTGCGCCGCGATCCTCGCGCTTGCCGCCGAGACCGCCGGGGCGCCGACCTTCTCCTACCGGGGCCGAAGCTGCGATCCCTTCCGGGAACCGGAACGACTTTCGGTCGCCGAGGCCTTCGCGCGCTTCGCTGGAATCGACCTCCTCGCCTCGATCGAAAACGACGGCACGACCGATCGCGAAGTCCTTGCCGCAGCCATGCGGCAAGCTGGCCTGCGCGTCGCCGAGGACGATACCTGGGCCGATCTTTTCAGCCGCGTGCTCGTGGAAAAGGTCGAGCCCAATCTCGGCTTCGGGCGCGCCACGATCCTCGACGAATATCCGGTCGCCGAGGCCGCGCTCGCCCGGCCGACCCCGCGCGACCTCCGCGTCGCCGAGCGCTTCGAGCTCTACGCCTGCGGGGTCGAGCTTGCCAACGCCTTTGGCGAATTGACGGATGCGGCGGAACAACGCCGCCGCTTCGAGCTGGAAATGGCGGAAAAGGCGCGGGTCTATGGCGAAACCTACCCGCTCGACGAGGATTTCCTCGCGGCGCTTGCCATCATGCCTCAGGCGAGCGGCATCGCGCTCGGCTTCGACCGGCTGGTGATGCTGGCGACCGGCGCCTCGCGCATCGACCAGGTCCTCTGGGCGCCGGTGGCGGAGGCGGCGATATGAGCGCACATCGTTCCTTGAGGACGGCAGGCGATCTCGTCGAAGCCGGCCTTGTCGACGCTGCGGCCGAGGAAGCGATTTCCCGCGTCGCGTCGCGCTACGCCGTCACGATCAGCCCGGCGATCGCAAGCCTCATCGACCGCGACGACCCGCACGACCCGATCGCGCGCCAATTCGTGCCCGACGCGGCAGAGCTGACGCTGATGCCGGAAGAGCGGGCCGATCCGATCGGCGATCGCGCGCACAGCCCCGTCACCGGCATCGTCCATCGCTACCCTGACCGGGTGCTGCTCAAGGCCGTGCATGTCTGCCCGGTCTATTGCCGCTTCTGCTTCCGCCGCGAGATGGTCGGTCCGCAGGGGCTCGGCACGCTCACCCCCGCCGAACTCGATGCGGCGATCGCCTATATCGCCGAGCGTTCCGAGATCTGGGAAGTGATCCTGACGGGCGGAGACCCGCTGGTGCTCTCACCGCGCCGGCTTGGCGAGATCATGGAACGCCTGGGCGCGATCGGCCATGTAAAGGTGGTCCGGTTCCACACACGCGTGCCCGTCGTTGAGCCGCACCGCGTCGATACCGAGCTCGTCGCGGCGCTCAAAAGCAGCGGCAATGCGGCCTATGTGGCCCTGCACGCCAATCATCCGCGCGAACTGACAGACGAAGCGCGGGCCGCCGCGGCTCGGCTGATCGATGCGGGGATCGTCATGATCAGCCAATCGGTGCTGCTGAAGGGTGTCAACGACGACCCGGACATCCTTGCCGAACTGATGCGCGCCTTCGTCGAGACGCGGATCAAGCCCTATTACCTGCACCATCCGGACCTCGCGCCGGGCACCAGCCATTTCCGACTGTCGATCGAAGAGGGCCAGGCGCTCGTCGCCTCGCTGCGCGGCCGCGTCTCCGGCCTCTGCCAGCCGACCTACATCCTCGACATTCCCGGCGGCCACGGCAAGGCGGTCATCAGCGCCAGCGCGATCGAGGCGGAAGGCGGCGGCTGCTACACCGTCACGGATTTCCGCGGGAATGAGCACGTCTATCCGCCGCAAGGCTAAACAACCGGCGCAGCAAAAAGGCCGCGCGGAATACCACGCGGCCTTGCATCAACGAATTTGTCGGCCAGCTCAGCCCTGCTTGATCGGCGCGATCGAGATTTCGACGCGGCGGTTCTGGGCGCGGCCCATCTCACTGGCGTTCGATGCGATCGGCCGTTCCATGCCGTAACCCATGGTCGAGATGCGCCGCTGGTCGATGCCGCGGCCGGCGAGATAGTTGGCGACAGAAGCGGCGCGGCGCTCGGAAAGACCCTGGTTATGGGAGGCGCTGCCCGTCGAATCCGTGTGGCCGTCGACGTCGATAAGCGTCTTGTTGAATTTGCGCAGCACGATCGCGACCGAATCGAGCGTCGGATAGAAGGGCGGGATCACCTGGTCGCGGTCGGTCGCAAAGGTGATGTTCGACGGCATGTTGAGGATGATGCGGTCGCCCTGGCGCGTCACCGAGACGCCAGTGCCCTGCAATTGCGCGCGCAATTCCGATTCCTGCTGATCCATGTAATTGCCGATCAGGCCGCCGCCGAGCGCACCGATACCGGCGCCGACGAGTGCGGCATCGCGGCGTCCCGCGGAACTGCCGCCGACCAAAAGACCGGTCGCGGCGCCGAGGCCCGCACCGATCAACGCGCCGCCGGCCGTGTTCGACATCTTCTGTTCTCCCGTATAGGGATCGGTGGTCGTGCATCCGGAAAGATAGATGGCCGCGACAGCCAGGATGGCGCATTTCTTGATCATCGAATCAATGGTCCCCATTGGTGCTAAAGGTGCTTCATACTATCGATTGCGGCAGCAAGATGAAGAGGTGCGACGCTTTCCACATTGGCGAGCAAAACGCGACGCTTCGGCACTGCAGCATTTGGGCTGTGCTTTGCCACATTGCTGTCCAGAGCGCCCGCTAGAGCGGGATGCGCTCACATGCGTTCGCGCCGCTCTATCGGTTTGTTTTTGCCGCATTTGTGCGACGTCAGGTGATTCCACCTGACTGCAAAATGCTCTAACCGAAGCTTCACACGCTCGCGCCAGGATGTAATCTGCCGGGCCGGGAATCAGGCGAGAGGGACCATAGATGGCAGTCGAGTTCGGCGATACGCAGCGCAGTCTCAGCGATACGCTGACCGGCATGATCGCCTCGATCAGGGGCAACACGATTACGCTGCGCGAACTGATGATCGAGATCGGCGAGCACGGCTTCCTGCTTCTCTGCGCGCTGCTGACGCTGCCGTTCCTGATTCCGGTGTCGATCCCCGGCGTCAGCACGGTCTTCGGCGCGGCCATCATTCTCATCTCGCTGGCGATCACCCTCAACCGCCTGCCCTGGCTGCCGCGGCGCATTCTCGACCGGCAGATCGAGACCGAAAAACTGGTGCCGACGCTTGAGAAGGGGGCGGCGCTGGTTTCGAAACTCGACCGTTATGTGCGCCCGAGGCTGCATTTCCTGACCCAGGGCGCCGTCATGAACCGCTTCAACGGGCTGATGATCATGGCCGGCGGCGTGCTTCTGATGTTCCCGCTCGGACTGATCCCGATGTCGAACACGCTGCCGGGCATCGCCATCCTGCTGTTGTCGCTCGGCATCATCCAGCGCGACGGGCTGATGGTCGCAGGCGGCTATCTCTTTCTCGTGGCGACCACGGTCTATTTTGCCGTGCTCGCCTATCTCGCCTTTGCCGCCGGCCAGGGGCTGTCGCAGTTCTTCGTGTCGTAGAGTCCGCCGAGCGATCGTCAATCGGCTATCCCCTTCAGCACATTGGCAACGTTGAGGCCGATCTCCGGAACGCCATAGCCGCCTTCCATGCAGACGACGACCGGCAGGCCCGTCTTCCCAAGGCGCTCGCCCATGCGCAAGAAATCCTCCGACGTCAGCTTGAAGAAGCTGATCGGGTCGCGCTCGAACGTATCGACGCCGAGCGACAGGACCAGCGCTTCCGCGCCGAAACCGGCGATCCGCGACAGGGCGTCGTCCATCGCCGCGGCCCAGGTCGCGAAGGTCGTGCCGCGCGGCAACGGATAGTTCCTGGTGGAGCCAAGGCCCTCGCCCGCCCCCTCTTCGTCGGCAAAGCCGAGGAAATGCGGGAAGGCATCGACGGGATCGCCATGCAGCGAGGCGAAGAAGACGTCGCCGCGCTCGTAGAAGATATCCTGGGTACCGTTGCCGTGGTGGAAGTCGACGTCGAGCACGGCGACCTTCGCGGCACCACGGTCGCGCAGGCGCTGGGCAGCACAGGCGGCATTGTTGATGAAGGAGTAGCCGCCGAAGAGATCGATCGCCGCGTGATGGCCGGGCGGACGGCAGAGCGCGAAGGCGGCGGCATTGCCGCCAGCGACGTGGTTCGCTGCCGAAATCGCGCAATCCATCGCGGCGCGCGCCGCGGCGAAGGTGCCTTCGGTGATCGCCGTCTCGGCGGCAAAGGCATAGTAACCGAGCGCGCCGTCGATATCCTTCGGCGGATGCTGGCGCATGCGCCGCGCCGGAAAGCAGGCGGGGATCGCCTCGCCGCGATAGCCGTCGGCGACCCAGCGCTCCCAGGCGGTCTCGAGGAATGCGAGATAATCCGCCGAATGCAGCTTCAGCGCCGTCTCCATGCCATGCCGTTCCGGCGCGACAACATCGGAGAAGCCCGCCTCCTTGACGGCAGCGAGGATCCATTCGGCCCGAAACGGCGCCTCAAAGGGCGGCACGAGCTCGCCGCCATGCAATTCGGTCTTAGCGTCTCGGAGCTTGTGGTCTTCGGAATAGAAAACGCGCATTTTTGGTGTCCTGATTTAGGGGAATGCTATTGGAATTTACTCGATGAATTCGGTCGCGACACACAAGAGGCAGGCCTCCTTCTAAATCGAAAGATGCTTGTAAAAGAATGTCGTCGCGCAATAGCGGCCGTCCGGCATCAGCGCATAGTCGGGAACGACGCCGGCGCGCAGCCAGCCGAAACGCTCATAGATCGCTTCCGCCGGTTCACCGGTCGCCGTGTCGAGCACCAGCACGCGCCGGCCGCGCTTCCGCGCTTCGGCTTCCGCTTTCTCCATCAGACGGCGGGCAAGGCCCAGGCCGCGGGCGTCCCGGTGCACCAGCAGCTTCTTGATATCGGCGCGGTGCGGCTGGTTCGGCATCGTGGCGATGCCGAGCTGCACGGTGCCGACCGCCCGGCCTTCGACCTCGGCGACGACGAGAACGGTTTCATCCCGGCCGACCGCGGCGGCAACGGCTTCCCAGAAGGGGACAGCGGTTATTGGCGGAAAGGGCTGCATGAAGCCCACCGAAGCGCCACCCTCGACGCAATCGGAGAGGACCTCGGCAAGTGCCGGCAGTTTGGCACGGGTTTCTTCCTCGGTCAGTACGCGGATCGCTACGTCGGGCATGGTTACACCTTGGTGCGGCAGAGGATGACGGCATAGTGCACCGCCTCGTCATAGGGGTTGTGAAAGACGTGGGCCTCTTCGAGACCCATGAACAGGCAATCGCCGGCTTCGAGCACCTGCGGTCCGCTCTCCATCGTCAGCTCCAGCCGCCCGGAAAAAAGCCAGAGGTGCTGCGTGATGCCGCGGTCGGCCGGCTGGCGCTCGAAGACGACTCGGGCGCCCGGCGGAAACTCGACCTCGACGATGTCGACGGGCGAGCCAAGACCCTCCGGCGAGACCGATCGGCGCAGATAGCCGCTTTCCGGATCGCGCCACAGCCGCTGCTCCGCCCGGCGCGCGATCGGCGAAGCATTCTCCGCGGCGGAGGCAAAGAGCGCCGAGAGCGTCGTGCCGAGCGCACTGCAGAGTCTTGCCAGGAGCTGGGCGGTCGGGCTCGCTTCGCCGCGCTCGATGCGCGAGATCATCGCGCGGCTGACGCCGGAGCGCGTTGCCAGTTCGTCCAGCGTCAGCGCCTGAACCGCGCGCATCTCGCGCACACGCTCGCCGATCGTCCGTTCAAGAGAGGAGATTGCCTGTTCCATTATTTGAGATTGCATTTCTCATATAATGGAGTCAAGCGGACGCCGGTCCAAAATAAATTTCTCCTATGCCGCTCCGGCGACAATGCGACGGCCGGCTCCGCGCTAGCTTGCGTTCGACAAAAAGCGGCTCGTGGAGGAGAGGCAAATGAAAAGCGACCGGTCGTCGCTCCTGTCGATTGCCAGCATTGTTACCTCGATGACGGCTGTCGCCATCGGCAACGGCATGATGCTCGCCTATGTTCCCTTCGTGCTGACCCGCGCGGCGGCGCCCGCCTGGATCCCCGGAGCGGCGGTCACCGCGATCGCCTTCGGCGGCCTGATCGGCTGCGTTCTGGCCGGTCCGCTCATCCGCCGCGTCGGCCATGCGCGGGCGTTCTCCTGCTCGATGGCGCTGGTCATCCTCGCGGCGGTGCTGATCAGCCTTGGCGTCCATCCTATTCTCTGGATCTTCGCCCGCGCGCTTTACGGCGCGGCTGCCAATACCAATTTCATCATCGCCCAGAGCTGGCTGAACCACGCCAGCGACAACCGCTGGCGCGGCAAGGCCATGGCGCTGTTCTACATGGCCTATGTGATCGGCCTTGGCGCCGGCGCCTGGATTTTCGGGCGCATCCCCGTCGAAGGCAACCTTGCGCCGATCATCACCATCTTCTTCACGGCGATCGCCATCCTGCCGATCGGGCTGACGCGCCTGCCGACGCCGCCGCCCCCCGCCAAGGTCAGCATCGACATCGCAATGGTGTGGCGCAGTTCCCCGGTCGCCTTCATCGGCGTGCTGGCCTCAGGCGGCCTGTCGATGCTCGTGCAGGGCTTCACGCCGATCTATGCCGCCGCCAATGCGATGAGCCAGCAGGACGTGGCGAGCCTGATGTTCGTCATGCAGTTCGGCCTGCTCGTCATCCAGTATCCGATGGGCGCGCTTTCCGACCGTCTCGACCGGCGCATCGTTCTCATCGCCACCTGCGGCCTGATCGTGGCGGCAGGGCTCGCGGCGCTCGTCGTCTCCTTCGACAGCCTTCCGCTGCTGATGCTCGTCTTCGCGCTCTTTGCCGGCGCCGTCGAAACGGTCTATTCGATCGCCAATGCGCATGCCAACGACCGCACCGATCCGGGCGATTTCGTGCCGCTGGCGAGCACCATGCTCGTCGCCTGGTCGGCGGCCGCGACGCTCATACCAATGCTCGTGACGCTGCTGACGCCCGTTTTCGGCGCACAGCTGTTCATCCGAGCGACGATCGCCGTTGCCATCCTCTACGCCGCCTTCGTGCTCATCCGCCTGCGGATGCGCGAGCGCGTGCCGCCGCAGCTCTGCGAGACCTTCGAGATCAAAAGCGCGCAGGTGCCGAATGCCGGGGCGCTTGCCGAGGCGGAAGCGCCATCGAAATAGCCGGGTTTATAGTGAACGAAGCCTTCATTTCCCGCTTTGCGCCGCCGGGTCGCGCTGCTATATGCGGCCCATGAGCACACCATCTTCCAAGACGCCCCTGTCGCATATCCGCAACTTCTCGATCGTGGCCCATATCGACCACGGCAAATCGACGCTGGCCGACCGGCTGATCCAGTCGACCGGCGGTCTTGCCGAGCGCGAGATGTCCGAGCAGGTGCTGGACAGCATGGACATCGAGCGCGAGCGCGGCATCACCATCAAGGCCCAGACCGTGCGGCTGCACTACAAGGCCAATGACGGCGACACCTATGTCTTGAACCTGATCGACACGCCCGGCCATGTCGACTTCGCCTACGAAGTGTCGCGCTCGCTTTCGGCCTGCGAGGGCTCGCTGCTCGTCGTCGACGCCAGCCAGGGAGTCGAGGCCCAGACACTCGCCAACGTCTACCAGGCGATCGACAACAATCACGAGCTCGTCACCGTGCTCAACAAGATCGACCTGCCGGCGGCCGAGCCCGACCGCATCAAGGAGCAGATCGAGGAGGTGATCGGCATCGACGCTTCCGACGCGGTGCTGATCTCGGCGAAGACCGGCCTCGGCATACCGGATGTCCTCGAAGCGATCGTCCACAAGCTGCCGGCGCCGAAGAGCCCGGGCGGCGACAAGGCGCCGCTCAAGGCCTTGCTCGTTGACAGCTGGTACGACACCTATCTCGGCGTCATGGTTCTGGTGCGCATCATCGACGGCGTGCTGACGAAGGGGCAGACCATCCGCATGATGGGCACCGGCGCAAAGTACACGATCGAGCGCGTCGGCGTGCTGACCCCGAAGATGGTGGCGATGGATTCGCTCGGTCCCGGCGAGATCGGCTTCATCACCGCCTCGATCAAGGAAGTGGCCGACACCCGCGTCGGCGACACGATCACCGACGAGAGGCGCCCAACCACGGAAGCCCTGCCCGGCTTCAAGCCGGCGCAGCCGGTGGTCTTCTGCGGCCTCTTCCCGGTCGATGCCGCGGACTTCGAGGAACTGCGCAGCGCCATGGGCAAGCTGCGCCTCAACGACGCCTCGTTCTCCTTCGAGATGGAGTCCTCCGCGGCGCTGGGCTTCGGCTTCCGCTGCGGCTTCCTCGGTCTCCTGCATCTCGAAATCATCCAGGAGCGCCTTTCGCGCGAGTTCGACCTCGACCTGATCGCCACCGCCCCTTCGGTCGTCTATCAGCTGACGATGATCGACGGCACCGAGATCGAGTTGCACAACCCGACCGACATGCCGGACGTCGTCAAGATCTCCGAGTTCCGCGAGCCCTGGATCAAGGCGACGATCCTGACGCCGGACGAATATCTCGGCGGCATCCTGAAGCTTTGCCAGGACCGGCGCGGCATCCAGACGGAACTGACCTATGTCGGCAGCCGGGCGATGCTGACCTACGACCTGCCGCTCAACGAAGTGGTGTTCGACTTCTACGACCGGCTGAAGTCGATCTCCAAGGGCTACGCCTCCTTCGACTACCACCTCGCCGACTATCGCGAGAGCGACCTCGTCAAGATGTCGATCCTCGTCAATGCAGAGCCGGTCGACGCGCTGTCGATGCTGGTCCACCGCTCGGCGGCGGAAAAGCGCGGCCGCGTCATGTGCGAGAAATTGAAGGACCTGATCCCGCAGCACATGTTCCAGATCCCGATCCAGGCCGCGATCGGCGGCCGCATCATCGCCCGCGAAACGGTGCGCGCGCTCCGGAAGGACGTGACCGCCAAGTGCTACGGCGGCGACGCCACCCGCAAGCGCAAGCTTCTGGAAAAGCAGAAGGAAGGCAAGAAGCGCATGCGCCAGTTCGGCAAGGTGGAGATCCCGCAGGAGGCGTTTATCGCCGCGCTGAAGATGGGCGACGAGTGATTGTTTTCTCCCGTTGAAGATGCGCATATACTGTGCGCATCTTTTCTGGGGAGCGAACATGACACGATCGACCGCCAGACGCCCGACCAATCTATCACTTGACGGCGATCTGCTTTCGCAGGCGCGCGATCTCAAAATCAACGTTTCGCGGGCCGCTGAAGAGGGCATCGCCCAGGCAATCAGGGCCGAGCAGGAACGGCTTTGGCGCGTGGAAAACGCGAAATCGATCGCCGATGCCAATGACTTTGTCGAGAAACGCGGGCTGCCGCTAGCCAAGCTTCGGCAGTTCTGATGGCCCGCTTTCATGTCTACCGGCTGAAGCAAAGCGAAACATTCGTCGTCGATCTTCAGGCGGAACTGTTCGATGCGCTGAAGACCAGGATCGTCGCGCCTCTCATTCCGACGTCTGACATTGCCCACGTCATGGCGAGCCTCAACCCGCGGGTGACGATCAAGGGCGAGGCCTACGTCGTCGCGATCCATCTCATGGTCGCGATTTCGGTCAGCGAATTCGGCGACTTGGTCAGCGATCTGTCAAACCAGCGCGACAAGATTGTCGCCGCCTCGGATTTCGCCTTCAGGGGGTTTTGAAGTCGAGGGCTCGTGCATGGATACTCGGGTCAAGCCCGAGTATGACGGGTGAAGGCGGGCGACGCGAGGCACCGGCTATGCGCCGAGCGACTGAGGCATACGTTGCGCAGAGGCAAGCGGCTGCCGCAGACAGACGCCGGAAGAGATTGTCGTAAACCCCTCCCTCCGTCATCCTCGGGCTTGACCAAGGGCTTGACCCGAGGATCCACGCACAAGCCTCGCGACGACGGGACCAGTGCCAAGACCTTGCGCATTCGCCTCAAAGCAAATACCGCTTCGAGATCCGGTCGACCGTCCGCCCATCCTTCAGCGGCACCGCCTTGTCGACCTTGTAATCGACGAAGCCCATCTTTCCGTAATAGGCCAAGCCGCCAATGTTGTCGGCGCGGATCGTCGCATTGATCGCCACGAAGCCGGCGTTACGGGCATGCGCCTTCGTCGCGGCGAAAAGCGCAGTGCCGGCGCCGGGACGCTTCGCGTGCGGCCGGGCGAAGGTGCCGATGTCCGCCCAGCCCTCGGGCAGACCATCCCAGCGTTCCAGAGCCTGGAAGGCGCAAGGGCGGCCGTCGGCGTCCTCGGCAACGAAGCAACTGACGAAGCCCGCTCCTGAAAGAAAGTGAGCGGTGAAGCTTGCGTCGGTAAACGGCGTTTCATGCGCCGTAGTGCCGCCGATCTTTATGATTTCGTTGATGAAAGCGCGGAGCGCCGGCACGTCCTCCGCGCGCGCCGGGCGAACGGTGATCGCTGTAACTGCTTCTGCCATCGAGATTCGTCTTTCTCTTGTCAGCGCACCCGCGCCGGATTGCCAACCACCCTCGCCCCGGCCGCCACGTCCCGCGTCACCACCGCGCCCGCGCCGACGATGGCGCCGTCGCCGATCGTCACGCCGGCCAGGATGATGGCGCCGCCGCCGATCCAGACGTCCTTGCCGATCGTCACCGGCCTGGCGATTTCCAGCCCGGCGCGGCGCAGCGCCACGTCCTTGTGATGCTCAGCGCAGTAGATATGCACACCCGGACCCAGCATCGAGCGGTCGCCGATGGCGACAGGGGCGCTGTCGAGAATGGCGCAGCCGGCGTTCAGGTAGACGCCGGCGCCGAGCGTGATGTTGATGCCATAGGAGCAATGGAACGGCGCCTCGATGAAGGCGTCCGCCGCAACGGCCGCGAAAATCGCCTCCAGCGCCGGCGCCATGCGGCCGCGCTCGTCCGGTGCCATCGTGTTGTGCTGGTGAACGGCATTGCGCGCGCGGGCGCGCAGCGCGTCCAACTCTGGATCGAGGCAGGTGTACCACTCGCCCGCCGCCATCTTTTCGCGCTCGCTTTTCGTCACGGCCTCGCCTGCCCCTTGGTCTTGGCGCGGGCCACGTTGAGTCGCTCGAGGCTCTCTTGCGGCCATTCCGCTTGCGTATCGTAATAGGCTTCGAAGACCCTTGCGCCCGCCGGCAGCGGCACCCAGGCGAGTTTGGAGCGCGTGTAGATATGCACGTCGGGCGGAAATTCGGACGGCCGGTCGAGCGTTGCGAGACGCAGGAAGCAGAGCCACTTGCGCCGGCCATAGTCGCTCCACAGCGCCGACTGGCATTCGGCGCAGCGATAGACGTCGTGCGGCCGGCCGCTGTCGGTCGAAAGCGACACCATGACGGGCTCGCCCGATAGCATCTCGAGGTTTTCCGCCTCGACGAGGCCATTGATCGCGAAGGCACTGCCGACCTGCCGCTGGCAATCGCGGCAATGGCAGCAATGGACGAACATCGGCCGGCGCTTCAGCCGGTAGCGGATGCGGCCGCAGAAGCAGCCGCCTTCGATCGCGTCATTCATACCGTCACCTCCCTGTTTGCCGGAGATGACCACGGGTAAGGCGGACGTGCAAGGGCTGCCGAAAAGACCGCGCGATAGGAGAAACACGGCCGGATCACTCCGGCCGCGTGGCGGCATAAAGCTCAGAATTGCTTGCCGAGCTTGGCGTCGACCGACTGGCCGTTGGCGCCGCGAATGGCGAAGAAGAAGGTGATGGCCGCCCAGAGGATCGACTTCTCGGCGCCGCCGAGACCCTCTCCCAGGACGATGCCGTGGAAATAGACGGTGACCAGGAGCACGATGGTGGCCGCGAAGGCGGCGGGCCGGGTCAGGAAGCCGACAGCAATGAAGATGCCGCCGAAGAACTCGGTGGCGGAAAGCAGGGGCGACCAGAAGACGCCCGGATAGAAGCCGAGCCCTTCGACCATGCCGACAGCACCGAAGGGATCGAGAATCTTGCCATAGCCATGGGTGACGAGCAGCGCTCCGGCGAGCACGCGCAGCAGCGTTTCGGCGAAGGTGTTGAGCGGCAGGTAGATCTTCTCGAGCGCCGGCAGGATGGCGCGCGGGCGGGTGTTGGTTGCAGTGGTCATGGATTCCCTCTCGGATGGTTATGCAATGCCAAAGTCTCTTGCCGCACATCCTTCGGAAAACAAGAACCGGGCGATAAAAACATGACCGTTGTAGTTGACATTAATGTGAAGAGCCGGTGAGGCACCGGTTGTTCGAAGGGCGTGGCGTCGCTATGGTGGCCCTCAAACAGGACATTCGAAATGGTTGAGAAGCCGCGCGTCACGATCCTCTACTGCACCCAGTGCAACTGGCTGCTGCGCGCCGGCTGGATGGCGCAGGAGCTCTTGTCGACCTTTGCCGATACGCTCGGCGAGGTGGCGCTGATCCCCGGCACCGGCGGCAATTTCGAGATTCGCGTCGATGGCGAACTCGTCTGGGAGCGCAAGCGTGACGGCGGCTTTCCCGGGCCAAAGGAATTGAAGCAGCGGATCCGCGACGTGATCGAGCCGGAGCGCGATCTCGGCCACGTCGACAGGACTTGAAGCCCTGGATTTCGTCACGCTTGCCGGCGTCTTCGGCGCCGCCTTCCTTTCCGCGACCCTACTCTTCGGTCTTTCCGAGGCGGCGGTGGTTGCCGCCGCACTGACGGCCGAGACGAGCCGGGCGGCGCTGTTTCTCGCAGCGACCGCGGGCAACGTACTCGGCGCGCTGGTGAATTACGGCCTCGGTCGCTTCGCGATCCGCTTCGAGGACCGGCGCTGGTTTCCGGTCTCGCCGCAAGCGCGGCAAAAGGCCCAAACGCTCTTCGCGCGCTATGGCCAGCCGGTGCTGCTTTTTTCCTGGCTGCCGATCATCGGCGACCCGCTGACGCTCGCGGCCGGACTGCTCCGGATGCCGCTCGCCGCCTTCCTCGCCTATGTGACGATCGGCAAGGCGGCGCGTTATGCGGCGCTGTTGTGGCTGATGCCGTCCTAAATCATAGTCTCAGCTATGCGCGAAAATATCCGTCTCCTCCCAGCCAAGGAGGTCGAGCTTGGCGCGCGTCGGCAGGAAGGCGAAGCAGGCTTCGGCGTGGTCGATGCGGCCGTCGCGCAAGAGGCGGGCCGTCAGCTTGTCGCGCAGCGCGTGCAGGTGAAGCACGTCCGAGGCGGCATATTCGAGCTGCGCCGGCGAGAGGATGTCGGCGGCCCAATCGGAAGACTGCTGCTGCTTCGAGATATCGATGTCGAGCAGTTCCTTGAGGTTGTCCTTGAGGCCATGGCGGTCCGTATAGGTGCGGGTCAGGCGCGAGGCGATCTTGGTGCAGAAGACCGGCGCGGCGGTGACGCCGAAGGTATGGAACAGCACAGCGATGTCGAAGCGGCCGAAATGGAAAATCTTCTGGCGCGCCGGATCGGCAAGCATCTCAACGAGGTTCGGCGCCTCTTTCTGGCCGGCGGCGATGCGGATTACGTCGGCGGTGCCATCGCCCGGCGAAAGCTGCACGACGCAGAGACGGTCGCGGCGGGGAACGAGGCCGAGCGTTTCCGTGTCGATGGCGATCGCGCCGCTATAGCGGGCCGCATCGGCCGCGGAAATGTCACCTTCGTGGAACCGTATTGTATTCGCCATCGAGAATCCCCAGATCGTTTACGGCTTGATTCCTTGGATCGGTATGGACTCAAGGAAACAGGCTGCGATTCAAAGTGCTACAGCGACCTTACGCGCCTGAGGAGGCGCGCGGCGCTGCAGAGCGTAGCTGGCCTATAGCGCAAGTTTGTCGGCCGCGATACCGTGTCACTGCGTCGGCGTGCCGCCGCCCCTCCCGAGAGTTCATCCGCATGACTCCGTTCCGTACCGCACTGTCGCTTTCGCTCGCCGCCCTGATGCTCGGCCTCTCGGCCAATGCCGGTCTGGCGGACGAGGCGCGCCTCAATTTTGCGCAGGGCTTTCGGGACCTTCCCGGGGTGCGGCCACTGAACCCGTTGCAGGGCGGCGAGAGCACGGTCTGCGAACAGGTCTTCATCGACCGCTACGGACCCTTCGAGCCCTCGCATGGCCGCCCCCGCTACGACACGATCTATCGCTGCCGCAAGGGCGACGGCCCGATCTTTCAAAGCGGGCAACTGCCGCCGTCGCTCGAACGGCAGAAACGTGGCCTGAACTATTGAAACAGGAAGGTGCGGGATTATTTGCCGGCTAAGCATGGAGGAAAGCGATGCCCGAGACGAACCGACCGCTGGTCATCAGCGCGCCATATCCCCGCACGCTCGCGCTGATCTTCAGCCGGCAAGCGCTGGACGCGCTCAACGGGCGGTATCGCATCGTCGAAGCCGACCCGGACGACATTGCCGGACTTGACGACGGGACGCTCGCCGAGACCCGCTACATCATCGGCCAGCCGCCGCTCGACGAGCGGACACTCGCGCGCATGCCGAGCTTACGCGCCGTTCTCAACGTCGAAAGCAACCTTTTGAACAACATGCCCTACGAGGTGCTCTTCCGCCGCGGCATTCATGTCGTCACGACCGGCCAGGTCTTCGCCGAGCCGGTGGCGGAGATGGGGCTCGCCATGGCGCTCAATCTCGCCCGCGGCATCGTCGACGCCGATGTCGCCTTCCGCGAAGGACGCGAGCTCTGGGGCGGCGACGGCAACCAATCGGCGCGGCTCCTTTCCGGTTCCGAGATCGGCATCATCGGCTTCGGCGATCTCGGCAAGGCATTGAACCGCGTGCTTTCCGGGTTTCGCGCCAGAATCCGCGTCCACGATCCCTGGCTGCCCGGTTCCATTCTCAGCGACGCCGGGGTCGAGCCGGCATCGCTCGAGACGGTGCTGTCGAGCAGCGATTTCGTCTTCGTCGTCGCCGCGGTCACCAGCGAGAACGAAGGCTTTCTCGGTGCCGAGGCCTTCGCGGCAATGCGCCCGGGAGCGGCCTTCATCCTGTTGAGCCGCGCCGGCGTCGTCGATTTCGATGCGCTGATGGCCGCGGTCGCCGCCGGCCGGATCGTCGCGGCAAGCGACGTCTTCCCCGAGGAACCGCTGCCGCTCGACCATCCGGTGCGGCGGCTTCCCGGCTTCCTGCGCTCGGCGCACCGTGCCGGGGCGCTCGAGCAGGCCTTCAAGAAGATGGGTGAGATGGTGCTCGAGGACATGGAGCTGATGGATCGCAACCTGCCGCCGATGCGCTGCAAGCGGGCCGAGCGCGAGACGGTGGCGCGGATGCGGTCGCGGCCGGTCAGCGTCAATTGATGCCGCCCTGCTGACAGCGGCAACAAACGGCCCTATGCAAATCAGCGCGTTGGCGCCAAAATCAATTAGGCTCAGGACCTGGTACCGCATAGGGGCACGGACATGCGCGGCGCAGAGGAGAACAGGCGTCTCGAGACCTGGACGCTCCGGTCGCTGCTGAGCCTCGTCATGGTCGCCGTGCTCGTCGTCGTTTCCGCCACGCTCGTGGGGCTCGACTACCGCCGTGCCCGCAACGCCGCGATCGAGGAGGCCGAAACCAGCATGGGAGCCTTCGTGGACCGGCTCGTCGGTCGGCTCGGCATGCTTTCAGGCGATACGTCCGCGCTCGTCGGCCTCGTTGCATCCGTCGCCAACGCATTCCTGCTGCCGCCGCCGCAGCGCATCAACGACAAGGTGGCGCTGCTGCGCGAAGGCATCATCCGCTCACCCCATATCGATGGCGTTTATGTCGGCTATCCGAGCGGCGCCTTCTTCCATGTGGTCGATCTGAGGTCGGCTGCCTGGCGGATGGCGCTCGACTCGCCACGCGGGGCTACGCTCGCGGTGCGTTCGATGGAACGGGACGACCAGGGAAAGCCCCTCGACCGGGTTCTCTTCCTCGATGCAAGCGGCCTGCAGTTCGCCGAACGCCAAGTGGCCCGAACGGAATACGACCCGCGGACACGCCCCTGGTATCGTGCGGCCGTCAACGGCAAGGTTCCGATGACCATCGGACCTTATGAGACGGCAACAACCGGCAAGCTCGGCATGACCATCGCGCAGGCCCATCGCGGCAACCCGGAAATCGTCATCGGCGCCGATGTCGTGCTCGACACGATCATCGACTTCCTGTCGCGCGAGCGGTTGACGAAGGACTCCGTATCTCTTGTTCTCGACGCCGTCGGAAGGCCGATCATCCATTCCGACCCGGCGGCGATGAAACGCATCCTGGCCACGAAGGACAGCATCGCGCCGGTCGCGATGCCCGAGACCGATCCGCTCGTCGAAAGCATCCGGCGCGACCCGCAGCCGCCAGGCAAGGCGAGCTTCGTCGATGTCGGCGAGCGCACCTATCTGGTCATGGTGACGCCGCTCGAAACGGCGCAACTTCTGTCGGGGCACCGGGTCGTCGTCGCGGCACCGCTCGACGAGTTGATGGCCGCCGCCAACGAGACGCTCGTCCAGAGCCTCGCCATCTCGGGTTCGGTGGTGGTGCTTGCCGTCCTCTTCTCGCTGGTGCTGGCGCATCTGATCACCAAGTCGCTCAACCAGCTGACTGCCAGCGCCAACCGGCTGCAGGATCTCGATTTTACCACGCCGATCGACGTGTCTTCGAACGTCACAGAAATCTCGACCCTCAACAGCGCGATGAACCGGGCCCGCGATGCGATCTTCACCTTCGCGCTCTACGTGCCGCGGGAGCTGGTGCGCAAGGGCATCGAATCCGGACAGTTCACCGGCCGCTCCGGCTGGCGCCAGGAGGTGACGGCGCTGTTCACCGACATCTACGACTTCACCACGATCAGCGAGCACCACTCGCCGGAGGCGGTGGTCGCGATGCTGTCGGACTATTTCGACATCTTCAGCGAAGTGGTCGCGACCCATGACGGCACGATCATCCAGTTTCTCGGCGACTCGGTGTTTGCCATGTGGAACGCGCCGATCGCTGATCCACGCCATGCCGAACACGCCTGTCGCTGCGCGCTCGCCGCAGAAGAGCGGCTCGTCGCCTTCAACGCCAAGCAGAGAGAGATGGGACTGCCGGAATTTCGGACCCGCTTCGGTATCCATACCGGCCCGGCGGTCGTCGGCAGCGTCGGCGCGAAGGAGCGGCTGCAATATACCGCCATGGGCGACACGGTGAACGTCGCCTCACGGCTCGAGGGCATGAACAAGGACTACGGCACGACGATCCTCGCGAGCGGTGCCGTGGTGGCGCAAAGCAGCGACGCCATCGCCTTCCGCCCGCTCGGCTCCGCCCAGGCAAAGGGCCGCGCCAGTGTTTTGGAAATCTACGAGGTCCTGGGGACCGCCGCGATCGCCGGGCCGGCCGGCGAGCAGACGGGCACGGCGGCATAGGCGGGCGGAGAACGTAAGGCCGCACCGATCCCATGTCCTGAAAATGCAAAAAGCCCGGAGAACCGGGCTTTTTCTGCATTTCTAAAGGGAAATGGTGCCCAGAAGAGGACTCGAACCTCCACGCCTCGCGGCACAGGTACCTGAAACCTGCGCGTCTACCAATTCCGCCATCTGGGCGACGGACCGGCATGTAAAAGGCCGGGGACGAAGTGTCAACAGGCATTTTGAAGTTTTCATGCCAGGATGCGAAAAACCGTCGAAGAGGGGATCTTTTCCTTGCGGCTCGCCTTGCACCGGTCGCGTTGGAGCGGCTCGAACGCGCAAACGATAGGGCAAGAATTTCAGTGACATGAGCGCCGGAGAGGCGCATCCTTCGAGGATGGCTCAGCGGCGCGGAAATCCGGCGGCAGAATACGCATGCGCGCGCCCCAGCGTCATGGAACAAATCAACGAAAACAAACGTCTGTGGAGCAGGGACAAACCGGAAAGCACGTCTTTCGGAAAGTGAGGAAAAAATGACGGGATTTCGGAATTTCGTTATGAGCTGCGCACTGGCGGCCGCCTCCATGATTCCCCCTGTCGCGCCGGTCCAGGCCATGCCGCGCCCGGCGCTCGACATAGAGATCAAGGCACCCGCCGACGTCCAGAACGTGACCCATCGTGGCTACTATGGCCGGGGCTACTATCCGCGCTGGCGCGGCGGCTACTATGGCGGCTGGCCGGGCTATTATCCCGGCTATCGCCGGGCCGGCATCGCCTTCTATTTCGGGTCGGGTGGATATTATCCGGGTCGCCACTATTACGGGAACCGGTATTATTACGGGACCCGCTATTACGGCCCGGGCTACTATCCCGGCTACTATCCATACCGATATTACGGTGCTCCGCACCGCTACTACCGGCCCGGTTATTATGGCCATCGGTATTACAGGTACGGCTGGTAGAGGCTCGTTCGAACGAGGCGCGGCGGCTTCCGCCGGGCCTCCCTGATTGCTGAAGCGCGATGCGAGCGTGCTACCGCATCGCGCGCCGCGGAAGCGCGGACTATCGCCTTCTGACGATGCCGAGCCGCGCCATGACCTCCTTGGGAATGCCATAGCGGCGCACCGCGTCGCGGCTGTCGCGCAAGCCGCAGATCTCGCGCTGGATGAGAAAGGCCCAGACGGCGTCGGCCGCCTCGTCGAGAAGCCGCTGGCGCTCCTCCGGCGAGCCTCGATCCCTGTCGAAACCGGTGAGGGATGCGATCGCCTTTTCAACCTTGAGACCGTGGCGCCCCAAGGCATCTGCGCGCTCGGCCATGAGTTCGTATTCGAGGACGTTCACGCTCCTTCCGACATCGAAACGGCCGAGCGATTGCGGCGGACGGAAAGTCATCGGCAGCTCCATCAACGCGACTGTGGGCTTGGCAGGATGAACTCGGAGCGGTCTTCCTGCAAGGCCGAAGCCAACGGGCGGCTATGGTCGCCGCGCTACGCGGTCATGGTTAACATTTCATAAACTTCTTTGTCCTATCCTCGGCAATCATGCCTGCTGCATGTCTCCTTGAATCGGAGCTGATTCAAGGAGTGCAGCAAGTCAAAGCGCTACAGCGACCTTTGCGCATTACAAGACGCGCGGCGCTGAATGTCCCATGCCGGCGGCGAGGCCGCGGCGGGCCCGGCCGGTCGGCCGCTACGCGCATGAGGCGCCCTCCAGCAGCAAGGACGTTCGATGGCGAGCGTGGCTCCACCTGGTGCCGGCGCGCGCAATTGGAGACGAGGATGCCGATACCGATTGGCACGATCAGGAACGCAAGCACCCCCGGCGACGATACCGTCCAAGTCGTGCGGCGGGTCCTGCTGCCTGCCGGTCAGCGCGCCGAGGCGATCCAGAAGCTGCTCGACATGCTCGGCCGTCATCTTTCCGGCAAGGAGGTTCTTCCGCGTGACGCGCTGGTGCGGCTCATCGAGGATCTGGCGCGCGTTCTCAAATTTCCGCCCCTGCCGCAGGAGACCGGCCGCGCCTTCATTCGGCGTCTGGTCGAGCTCGTGGAATCCCTGCCGCTGCCGGAACGGCTGGCGATCGAGCGGCAGCTCGGCGGCGGCAGCCTGGCGCGGCGCCTGGCGACCCTGACGCAAAGCGGGCCATCGACCGGCTCCGCGTCCCCCACGACGCCCCTGCCGGCCAGCCATGCGGGAATTCGAAACCTGCCGCTGCAGCTTCCGATGCCCCAGCATCCGGCTGCAGCTCAGACGCTTCCAGCCGGGGACCTGGCGTTGCTGCAGGCGATGCTGAGAAAAACCTACAGCGCGGATGAGGACGGGACGGCCGCCGAACTCATAGTCGATGACACGCCACAGGCCGAAGCCGCTCAGCCGGACCGGACGGCGCCCCAGCGCGTATCGGCCCCAACCGCGCGACCCGCGCAATCACCGACGGGCGACGGCGATGTTGCAACGGTTTCGGGCGGGGCTGTAGAGGACGCCACAGAGGTGGCCGAGGTGATGCAGCCGGCAGCGGCGGACACTTCGGAGACCGCCGCGGCGACTGTGACAGGCGACGAGACCCTGCCAGCCAATTTCGAAGGCAGCGAGGCGGCCGGTCTCCAAGCGTCGGCCGAGCCAGCCGAAGAAACGCATGAGCAGACGCCCTGCGAAGCGGAACCGGCAACACAGCAAGGCGCTGCGGACGGGTTCGAGACGGACGGAACCTATGGGCCATCGCGCGCCGAAGGAGAAGACAGACCGCAGTCGGTCCCGACTTCCCGCGCGGCCCTCCGGGAATCCACACTCGCCGACGTCGCCGCGGCGCTGCTGGAAGGCGGCCTCGACTTGCCGGACATCGTGACCGAAAACCGGCCGGCGTTGGCGTCGAGGCGTGCCGAGCGAGAACCGGAACCGACCCGATCGACGCCGGATGTGCCCGAGCGTCTCCCTGATGGCCCGCGGTCGGACAATGATGCGGCGGATGACCAACCCCTTGCCGAACCGATCGCGAAAAAACCGGAGCCTCCGTCCGGAGGCTCCCCTGCCGTTCAGCGGCCAGCGCCGGCCGGCGAGGACATCGCCATGCAACAGGCAATCGCCCTCCTCGTCGAAAGCGGCCTGCCGGAGATCATCCCCTTCGCAATGGTTCCCTATCTGCCGGCCAAGGAGGACGCGGATGACGGGCATGGCAAGACCGACCGTACCCCGCGGGATGACCGCGAGGGCGACGCCGGCACGGAGCCGGAGGACCGGGACGAGGAGCAGAAAGGTCAGGATCCCGAAAACGGCGGCGACGAGACGGCGGAACCGCCGGACTCAAGCGACGCCTATGACCTCTACCGAAAACTCGGCGGGCTGGGGTGAGCGCCTTCTTCGTGTACGTCGCCGTAACGCCGACCTATAGATCTCGTCACGAAAAAAGCCCGCGGAGATCGCTCCCCGCGGGCTCGTCATTTCCATCCTGACAACGATTACTCGTTGCCCTGGCGGTTCTTCAGCGCTGCACCCAGGATGTCGCCGAGCGAAGCACCCGAGTCGGACGAGCCGAACTGAGCGACGGCTTCCTTCTCTTCCGCGATTTCCAGAGCCTTGATCGACAGCTGGATCTTGCGGTCCTTCTTGGAGAAGTTGGTGACGCGGGCGTCGACAACCTGGCCAACCGAGAAGCGCTCCGGACGCTGTTCGTCACGGTCGCGCGACAGATCGGCGCGGCGGATGAACGAAGTGATGTCCTCGTGGTTGACGAGCTTGACTTCGATGCCGCCATCGTTGACGCCGATGACTTCGGCCGAAACGACGGCGTTCTTGCGCAGTTCGCCGGAAGCGGCAGCTTCACCGACAGCGTCCTTGCCGAGCTGCTTGATGCCGAGCGAGATACGCTCCTTCTCGACGTCAACATCGAGAACGACAGCACGGACGACATCGCCCTTGTTGAATTCCTCGATGACCTGCTCGCCCGGACGGTTCCAGTCGAGGTCGGACAGGTGAACCATGCCGTCGACATCGCCGTCGAGGCCGATGAACAGGCCGAATTCGGTCTTGTTCTTGACTTCGCCTTCGACTTCGGTGCCGGCCGGATGGCTATGCGCGAATGCCTGCCACGGGTTCTCGAGCGTCTGCTTGAGGCCGAGCGAGATACGGCGCTTGGTCGGGTCGACTTCGAGAACGACCACGTCGACTTCCTGGCTCGTGGACAGGATCTTGCCGGGGTGAACGTTCTTCTTGGTCCAAGACATTTCGGAGATGTGGATCAGGCCTTCGATGCCCGGCTCCAGCTCGACGAACGCACCGTAGTCGGTGATGTTCGTGACCGTACCGGTGATCTTCTTGCCGACCGGATACTTCGCACCGATGCCATCCCACGGATCGGACTCGAGCTGCTTCATGCCGAGCGAGATGCGGTGGGTTTCCTGGTTGATGCGGATGATCTGAACCTTGACCTGCTGGCCGATGCTCAGGATCTCCGACGGATGGTTGACGCGGCGCCATGCCATGTCGGTGACGTGCAGCAGGCCGTCGATGCCGCCGAGGTCGACGAACGCACCGTAATCGGTGATGTTCTTGACGACACCCTCGACAACCTGACCTTCCTCGAGGTTCTGAACGATTTCAGAACGCTGCTCGGCGCGCGACTCTTCGAGAACCGTGCGGCGCGAAACGACGATGTTGCCACGGCGCTTGTCCATCTTGAGGATTTCGAAGGGCTGCGGGTTGTGCATCAGCGGCGTGACGTCGCGGATCGGACGAATGTCGACCTGCGAACGCGGCAGGAAGGCTACGGCGCCGTCGAGATCGACGGTGAAGCCGCCCTTGACCTGGTTGAAGATGATGCCTTCGACGCGTTCGCCGGCTTCGAACTTCACTTCCAGGCGCATCCAGCTTTCTTCGCGGCGAGCCTTTTCGCGCGACAGAACGGCTTCGCCGAGCGCGTTTTCGATACGCTCGACATAGACTTCGACTTCGTCGCCGACCTTGAGCGAACCGTCCTTGGCCTTGGCGCCGAATTCCTTCAGCGGAACGCGGCCTTCGACCTTCAGACCGACGTCGACGATGGCGACGTCCTTTTCGATGGCCGTGATGACGCCCTTGGCGACATAGCCTTCAGCGAGGTCCGTCTTGGCGAAGGACTCTTCGAGAAGTGCTGCGAAATCATCACGGGTGGGGGTGGTTGCAGACATGTAATCTCCTGCTGCATCTCCTGCCGGAGACGCATGTGCGCCGGGGGCTGGTGTTGAACAGGCCTGAACCCAGTCCGCCCTTCTCAAGGGCAATCCGGCGCATGGACGGAATTTCAGGCTTTTCGAGAAAGACGGATCCGGCAAGCGCCGAAGAGGAGTCTTTCTTCAAATCATTGCTTCAGGGCAGCGTCGATCAGCGTCTTCGCCGCCTGGAATGCGGCCTCTATACCCATTTCGGACGTGTCAAGCAAGTGCGCATCCTTGGCGGGCTTCAGCGGGCTGTCGGCCCGGCCCATGTCGCGCTCGTCTCGCTTTTTCACGTCCGCGAAGATCGCCGCGTAATCGGCCGTGCCGCCGCCGGCGACGATCTCGTCGTAGCGCCGCTTCGCCCGGACTTCGGGCGAGGCGGTGACATAGAGCTTTACCGTCGCATCGGGGCAGACGACGGTGCCGATGTCGCGCCCGTCGAGCACCGTACCCGGCTCTCTTCGCGAAAAGGCGCGCTGTGCCTCGACGAGCGCCCGGCGCACCGCCGGCATGACGGCAATCTTCGAGGCGGCCTCGCCGATCGCGTGCGCCGAGAGCACCGAGCGGTCGAGCCCGGCAAGCTCGACCTCGCGCGCCATCCTCTCGGCGACCGCCTCGTCGTCGAGCGGCAAACCGGCATCGAGAAGCGCCTTGGCGGTGGCACGATAGGTGAGCCCGGTATCGAGATGGTGGAAGCCGTACTCGTCGGCAATGCGGCGCGAAAGCGTCCCCTTGCCGGCGGCTGCGGGCCCGTCGATGGCGATGGTGATCATTGGTGGTCCTGCGCGTTTCTGCGGGGCCTGATAGATCAAAATCGCCGGAGAATCCACGATCATTCGATAATTTTACGGTTCGCCCGGTGACGCTATCCAGAGCGACATCCAACTTGCAGACCGGGCAAAAAATAGGTGAGTTTTTCCATTCGACTGAAGAACACCAACATTATTTTGCGTCGATCTATTTAAGCGCGATTTCAAATCCGTCCACAGGCACATTTCGCACCGCTTTATCGCCCTTCTTCTTGGTGGAACCTAAATCACTCCCGTGAGTTTTGCCACATAGTGAAGAATAAGGAGAAGTTAAATGGCTGATAGAGGTCCAACAGTTGTGAATACTGGTAGTGGCGGCGGCTGGGCCGTCGCTATAGTGTTGCTTCTGCTTGTCGTCGGCGCCTTGTTCCTCTTTGGAGGCGACCTGTTCGATGGTGCTGGCGGCGGAGGTGACACGGATGTCAATGTCAACGCCCCGACCATCGAAACACCGGCTGGTGGGCAGGGAACGCAACAGGCGCCTGAAGGCGGACAGACCACACAACCCGCTCCCACAGGACAGACGACGCAACCCGCTCCCACAGGAGGACAGGGCACTCAGCAAGCCCCATCGGGTGGCACGCAGTAACGTATGAGCCGTCGCCTTCGGGCGACGGCTAAAAAGCGAGGCTGCGGGGAAGGTCGCCTCCACGGATGCTTATGACACACCATGTCGGCCGTCCGGTCGGTGCCGATTTCGCCTTTGCACCGATTCGGTTCAATGCGAGCCCGACCGATGTCCTATCGATCACTCGATCTTCGCACCCAATCCCGTCATCAGATCCATGAATTCCGGGAAGCTGGTCGCGATCATCGTCGCGTCGTCGACTGTGACCGGGTGCTCGGCGGCCAGGCCCATGACCAGGAAGCTCATGGCGATGCGGTGGTCGAGATGGGTTTTCACCTGACCGCCGGCGGCATTGCCGAGGCCCTTGCCGTCGGGGCGGCCGCGCACGACGAGCGAGGCTTCGCCCTCGTCGCAGTCGACGCCGTTGAGCTTCAGGCCGTCGGCGACGGCCGAGAGGCGATCGGATTCCTTGACGCGCAGTTCGTCGAGGCCGTTCATCACAGTGGCACCTTCGGCGAAGGCGGCGGCGACGGCGAGCACCGGATATTCGTCGATCATCGACGGGGCGCGCTCTTCCGGTACCTCGACGCCCGTGAGCTCCGAATGGCGGACGCGCAGATCCGCGACGTCCTCGCCGCCGGCGAGGCGCCGGTTCATGACCTCGATATTGGCGCCCATTTCCTGGAGCGTCAGGATCAATCCGGTGCGGGTCGGGTTCATCAGCACGTTGAGGATGGTGACGTCCGAGCCTGGGACGAGCAGCGCTGCCACCAGGGGGAAGGCGGTGGAGGACGGGTCGCCGGGCACGTCTATCACCTGGCCGATGAGCTTGCCGCGGCCCTCGAGGCGGATGGTGCGCACGCCATCCGAACCGGTCTCGACCGTCAGGTTAGCGCCAAAGCCCTGCAGCATCTTTTCGGTATGGTCGCGCGTCATCACCGGCTCGATGACGGTGGTGATGCCGGGCGTGTTAAGGCCGGCGAGCAGCACGGCGGATTTCACCTGTGCAGACGCCATCGGCACGCGATAGGTGATCGGGCTCGGCGTCTGCGGTCCGCGCAGCGTCACCGGCAGCCGGTCGCCCTCGGCCGATTTCACCTGGACGCCCATTTCGCGCAGCGGATCGAGCACGCGGCCCATCGGCCGCTTGGTCAGCGAGGCATCGCCGACGAAGGTGGAATCGAAATCATAGACGCCGACCAGGCCCATGGTCAGGCGGCAGCCGGTGCCGGCATTGCCGAAATCGAGCGGCGCCTCCGGGGCCAGCAGCGCGCCGTTGCCGACACCGTCGATGATCCAGGTATCGCCGTCCTTGCGGATCTTGGCGCCCATCGCCTGCATGGCCTTGCCGGTATTGATGACGTCCTCGCCCTCGAGCAGGCCGGTGATGCGCGTCTCGCCCGAGGCAAGGCCGCCGAACATGAAGGAACGGTGCGAAATCGACTTGTCGCCGGGAATGCGCACCGTGCCCTTGAGATCGGCAGACTTCTTGGCGGTGGCGGGCCGCGGGCTCAGGCCATGGGACATGATGTTTACCTCTGACAATCCGGCTCGTCGGCGGCCCAGGGATCAAGCGCTGCTTGGGGTTGAACGGGGAACCGCCGGTGTTGCGGGCTCCCTAACACAAAGCGCAAAAGGGGTCATCCTCCCCCTTGAAGAAAATGCGCCTCCTCCGGCCGCGGAAGTTTGCCTTTGACAGACGACACCAAGACGATTATGGGGACCGGCTAATCATCATCAGCTTGATACCTTTCTAACCGCCGGCTTTACCGGCAAGAGCCGGCTCGCCGGCCATTCAAGAGGCTTTGACTGTGGCAAAACCGGAACTTGGAACAAAGCGCATCGACCCGGAAACGGGGCGCAAATTCTACGATCTGAACCGTGATCCGATCGTCTCCCCCTATACCGGCAAGTCCTATCCGCTGTCCTTCTTCGAGGAGAGCTCCGTCGCCAAGGTGCTCGAGAAGGAAGAAGAGGAAGACGTCACGGAAGTCGATGCAGAGAACACAGAAGTCGAACTCGTTTCGCTCGAGGATGCCGACGACGAGGCATCGGGCGGCGATGACCTGCCGGATCTCGGCGATGACGACGTCGAGATCGACGGCGACGACGACGACACCTTCCTCGAGGCCGACGACGAAGACGATGACGACGACATGAGCGACCTCATCGGCGTCTCCGACGAGGACGAGGACGTCTAAGCGTTTCAAAAGACGGATAAAAGCCGCTCCGGCCGCGCGATCATGCGGCGGCCGGGCGGATGGCCGGAAGAGAAAATAAATTCGCCCCGGCCCTCAATTTTCGGCTTGCCATCTGCCAAAAGCAGAAGTAATAAGCCGCCACTCGCCGGGCACAACGCCCGACGAACTTCCCGGAACCGGCACTGCCGGACCCTTGATGGGGCTATAGCTCAGCTGGGAGAGCGCTTGCATGGCATGCAAGAGGTCAGCGGTTCGATCCCGCTTAGCTCCACCAAAAATTTCTCACACCAAGGGCCTAGACGACTTCAGGCGGGGATCCACTAGCCTGAGAATTGCACGTCTCTCGCCGGACTGAACGATCAGGGATTAACCCATGGAGATCATTGAAGAGATTCCCGCCAGAATCTAACTTTGGTCCGACCAGCTACGGAGCGGCGCAATGGGCACCCAGTTTAAACTTCGAGAAGAGACCTTCTTTACCGAAACTGAGCGCTTTCACTCGCCTTTATCGCATGCGACGTTCAATTTCGTAGCAATCGAGAAAGCAAGCGGTACGTATTTCTTATTGCAAGGGCGACTGGTGTTCAGCCCCAACCCTCTCGAAGAGCTGCCTCAATTTAGGCACGATAAGATATTGGCTGGACGCCACACACTAAAGGATTTGAACGTTGCACCGCGCGAGTTCTTGAGCACGTTGCTTCATGGGGGAGTTGAAACCGACGCTGGCAGAGTGGTGTTTGCGAGCTCATCGACTCTGCTGAGCGAAGCGGTTTACGCGCCGCTGCATCCGGAGGGCTTACTAAGTCGCAGCCGTGTTAGCACGTTTACAGTGCCCGGCATCGTGCGTGCTGAGGTCATCACTCAGCCTGATACAGATTGGCGGCTAAAGTCTGCTTCAACGCCCTTCGACAACCTTCAAGAGCTAATGACCGAGTACGGAGTGGGTCCACTAACCGCTGAGTTCACACAAGTTCAACTTGAGGCACATGCCTCTGTTGCGGTCGACCTGAGTCTCAGGGTTCAGGGTGAGAAGGCAGATCTTGGGTTCCTACTCGCAAAGGGTCTGGACACAAACAAGGCAAGCCTTGGCTACCGGGTCGTCAGCAATAACGCAGTCGTTACCCGGTCTGTCGTGGCCGGGCGTGAAATGAAATGGTCTGAGAACGAGCTGCACCTAAGGGGGCTCAAGCAAATTAGCGTCCCAAGCGCGGCGGTGATTCAATGTTATGCGAGTTATGACGGCATCGCCCAAAATGAAGGATGGATAGCAGACCCTATCAATGTCCAAAATGCACGACGAGCGGTCTATCAAACCTTCGATACAAAGCTCGAGGTTATCCAAGATTACCTGACGCGGGACCAAGGCAAAGGCAATTCCCGTGACGTAGAGGATGGAGTCTCTTGGCTCAGTTGGATGCTCGGATTTAGTCCAGCTGCGCTCGGGTACAATCCAAGAGCATCCGATGCGCCTGATCTACTGGTGTGCAGCCCCAATGGAAACGTGGCAGTGGTTGAATGCACGACGGCCCTCCTACCAGGTGATAAGCTTGTCCAGCTGTTAAGCAGAACAGTGCAAGTCAAACAGAGGCTTGCAAAGAGCGGCAACTCACATCTCACGGTTATACCGGTCATGGTCACGACCCGCACTCGCGACGAAGTGAAAGCCAATCTTGAGCAAGCCGAACGTCAAGGTGTACTCGTGGTCACGCAAGAGGTCTTACTAAAGTCCCTAAACCGAACTCTGGTAGTTCCTGATGCCGAACAGATGTTCTCAGAAGGCGTTGCTGCAATCACTGCAGCTCGAAGCAAATATTCTCAATGACGAAAAGTTGCATGATTTGACTATTTTTTATCCGGCGCAATACGATGGCTGGCTCAACAAATCTTAACTAAGGGATAATGTTCCTCGCCTCTAAAATCTTCTGGCTCGTCGCCCAGCCGCTTTCCCTCGCCTTCCTCAGCATCCTTGCCGGCGTGCTGCTGATCTTCGCCCGTTTCCGCCGCAGCGGCGGCGTCTTCGCCTCCCTTGGTCTCGTTGTCTTGTTCCTCAGCCTCTTCACCACCGCAGGCCCGTACTTCCTGCAGACGCTCGAGGAGCGGTTTGCCCGCCCCTCGCCGCCGCCGGGGGAAATTTCCTGCATCATCGTACTGGGCGGCGCCTTCGAGAATGTGGTGATCGCGAGCCGCGGCGGGATCGAATTCAACCAGGCGGCGGATCGCTTCGTCGAGACGATCAGGCTCGCCAAGGCTTATCCGGCGGCGCGCATCCTCGTTTCGGGCGGCGACGGCTCCATCAGCGGCGCCTATGAAGGCGATGCGCGGGCCTCGCAAGGGTTCTTCGACGCGTTCGGGATTGCCGCCGATCGGGTGATCCGCGAAGAAGCCTCGCGCACGACCTTCGAGAACGCGGCTTACACCAGGGACCTGCTCGCGGCGAACCGTCTCGAACGCTGTGCGCTGGTCACCTCGGCCTATCATATGCCGCGCTCCGTCGGCCTCTTCCGCGCGAACGGCATCGAGGTCGTTCCCTGGCCGGCGGACTACCGGACGAGCGGCAGGGTGCGGCTCGGCTTCGATTTCACCCAGCCCTCGCTGAACGCGCAGCTGGCGACCACCGCCGCCAAGGAATGGACCGGGCTTCTTGTCTACTATCTGCTCGGCCGAACGCAGGCGCTGCTGCCAGAGTGAAATAGGCTCGGGACGGCAACACGGCGGCGAGAACGCGCGTGCCACCTGACTTGTTGCCGGCGCTGCGCTAATGATCCTGAATCGCCATCCCAAGCGGAGCACCCATGCCGATCCTCGAAATTCTCGACTATGCCGGTATCGCCGTGTTCGCCGCGACCGGCGCGCTTTCGGCCTCGCGCAAGCAACTCGACATCGTCGGCTATCTGTTCCTCGCTTCGGTCACCGGCATTGGCGGCGGCACGATGCGCGACGTGATCCTTGGTGCGACGCCGGTCTTCTGGGTGCTGAACCCGGCCTACGTCCTCGTCTGCGCCGCGGTCGGGCTCTTGGTGTTCCTGACCTCGCACCGTTTCGAGTCGCGCTACCGGCTGCTCGTCTGGCTCGATGCGGTCGGGCTTTCGGCCTATTGCGTCATGGGTGCGGCAAAGGGGCTGGCGGCGACCGGTTCACCGACGGTCGCGATCGTCACGGGCATGCTGACGGCGACCTTCGGCGGCATCCTGCGCGATCTCCTGGCCGGAGAACCGTCGGTGCTGTTGAGACCGGAGATCTACGTCACCGCCGCACTTGTCGGCGCCGGCGCCTTTGTGGTGGCGGCACTCGTCGGCCTGCCGCTTGCCGCGAGTTCGGCGCTCGGCGTTGTTGCTGCCTTTGCGGTCCGCGGCGGGGCGCTGCGCTATGGATGGACGCTGCCGAGCGGCAAGGCCGGGCCGGGCCGTGATCCGGACGAGGTCATGTAGACTCAGCGCTGCGTCTTGCGGCGCAGCCGGACGACGACGTCGACATGGGAGATCTCCATGCCTTCCGGAGGCTCGGGGAGATTGCCTATCTGGATGTTGCTCACCGGAATATCGAGGACTTCGTTCTGCCCCTCGATGAAGAAATGATGGTGATCCGAGACGTTCGTGTCGAAATAGGTCCTGGCGCTCTCGACGGCAAGAACGCGGATCATGCCCGCTTCGGTGAACTGATGCAGCGTGTTGTAGACGGTCGCGAGCGATATCGGAACGCCGGCCTCGACCGCCTCCTCATGCAATTCCTCGACCGTCAGATGGCGGTCGCCCTTGGCGAAGATCAGATCGGCGAGCGCGATCCGCTGGCGCGTCGGGCGCAGGCCCGAATTGCGCAGCCTCTCCTGCGAAGACATTTCCGTTGCTTTCGTCATGCGCAGCCGTTCCGATATTCCTGCCAGCTTCATGGAGTATCAGCTTGCGATATAACTTCTAGCGTCGAGGCTTTCAATAGATTCCGGCCCCGGAAGCGGCCGCAAAGGCCTGAAAATCAGCCTAAAGCGGGGGAAGGCTGGTATTTAACTCTGGCAGACGCCACATTCATACTGTAAGCGACGGCGGAACGATATCGCCGGGAAAGCGGTGTGCGGAAGGATCCAGAGACAGGTTTTTCCACGCGCATGTCGCCCTGCCTGGAAGAACGTGACACACTGCAACCGGCAGCGACCAGGGCGGGCTGCGCTTCAATTCAGGCCGAACATGCTCTAAAGCAGGTCGGAGAACACTTGAGAACTCGGGGAAGCAACCATTCATGACCACCAGACAATCCAGCTTCAGCTATGAGGAAATCCTTGCCTGCGGCCGAGGCGAACTGTTTGGCCCCGGCAATGCGCAGCTGCCGCTGCCGCCGATGCTGATGGTTCATCGCATCACGGAGATTTCGGAAACGGGCGGCGACTTCGACAAGGGCTTCATCCGCGCCGAATACGACGTCAGTCCGGACGACTGGTATTTCCCCTGCCATTTCCAGGGCAACCCGATCATGCCCGGCTGCCTCGGCCTCGACGGCATGTGGCAATTGACCGGCTTCTTCCTGGGCTGGCTCGGCGAACCGGGTCGCGGCATGGCGCTGTCGACCGGCGAAGTGAAGTTCAAGGGCATGGTTCGTCCCCATACCAAGCTGCTTCAATACGGAATCGACTTCAAGCGGGTCATGCGCGGGCGCCTCGTCCTCGGCACCGCCGACGGCTGGCTGAAGGCCGATGGCGAAACTATCTATCAGGCGAGCGATCTGCGTGTCGGTCTGTCCAAGGACAAGGCCGACTAAGCCGCGGGGCGTCTCCCGCATCCAGCGAGATAAAGAAAAGGTCATCTACCATGAGACGGGTTGTTGTAACGGGCCTCGGCATCGTTTCCTCGATCGGTAACAATGCCGACGAAGTCACCGCGTCGCTGCGCGAAGCAAAATCGGGCATTACATTTTCCCCGGATTTCGCCGAGCACGGCTTCAAGTGCCAGGTCTGGGGCCAGCCGACGCTCGACCCGACCGACCTCGTCGACCGGCGCGCCATGCGCTTCCTGTCGCAGGCCGGCGCCTGGAACCATGTGGCGATGAAGCAGGCGATAGCCGATGCCGGCCTCGAGGCCGCCGACATCAGCAACGAGCGTACCGGCATCATCATGGGCTCCGGCGGCGCCTCGACGCGCACCATCGTCGAAGCGGCCGAAATTACCCGCAAGAACGTGAGCCCCAAGCGCATCGGTCCCTTCGCGGTGCCAAAAGCGATGTCTTCGACGGCCTCCGCCACGCTTGCCACCTGGTTCCAGATCCACGGCGTCAACTACTCGATCTCGTCCGCCTGCTCGACCTCGGCGCATTGCATCGGCAATGCCGCGGAAATGATCCAGTGGGGCAAACAGGACGTGATGTTCGCCGGCGGCCATGAGGACCTCGACTGGACCATGTCGAACCTCTTCGACGCCATGGGCGCCATGTCTTCCAAATACAACGAGACGCCGTCTTCCGCCTCGCGCGCCTATGACGTCGACCGCGACGGCTTCGTCATCGCCGGCGGCGCCGGCGTCCTCGTGCTCGAGGAACTGGAGCGCGCCAAGGCCCGCGGCGCCAAGATCTATGCCGAGATCGTCGGCTATGGCGCAACCTCGGACGGCTATGACATGGTCGCCCCCTCCGGCGAAGGCGCGGTCCGCTGCATGCGCCAGGCACTTGCGACCGTGAAGGGCGATGTCGACTACATCAACACCCACGGAACCTCGACGCCGGTTGGCGACCAGAAGGAGATCGGCGCCATCCGCGAGGTCTTCGGCGAGAAGATGCCGCATATCCAGTCGACGAAATCGCTGACCGGCCATTCGCTGGGCGCGGCCGGCGTGCAGGAATCGATCTACGGCCTGTTGATGATGCAGGCCGGCTTCATCGGCGAAAGCGCCCATATCGACACGCTCGATCCCGAGTTCGAAGGCGTGCCGATCGTCCGCAAGCGCATCGACAACGCCAAGATCGACACGGTTCTCTCGAACTCCTTCGGTTTCGGCGGCACCAACGCCACGCTCGTCTTCCAGCGCTACAACGGATAACCAGATGAACGGATTGATGAATGGAAAGCGCGGCCTCATCATGGGTGTGGCCAACAATCATTCCATTGCCTGGGGAATCGCCAAGGCCCTCGCGAGCCAAGGCGCCGAACTCGCCTTCACCTATCAGGGCGAGGCACTCGGCAAGCGCGTCAAGCCGCTCGCCGCCGAGCTGAATTCCGACTTCGTCCTGCCCTGCGACGTCGAGGACCTGACTTCGGTCGATAGCGCCATTGAGGCGATCAAGGAGCGTTGGGGAAAGCTCGACTTCATCGTCCACGCCATCGGCTTCTCCGACAAGAGCGAATTGAAGGGTCTCTACGCGGACACGACGCGGGACAATTTCAGCCGCACCATGGTGATCTCCTGCTTCTCCTTCACCGAGATCGCCAAGCGGGCCGCCGAGCTCATGGGCGACGGCGGCACGATGCTGACCCTCACCTATGGTGGCTCGGTGCGGGTCATGCCGAACTACAATGTCATGGGCGTCGCCAAGGCGGCGCTGGAAGCCTCGGTGCGCTATCTCGCCGCCGACTACGGCACGCGCGGCATCCGCGTCAACGCCATCTCGGCCGGCCCGATCCGCACGCTGGCGGGCGCCGGTATCTCGGACGCACGCGCCATGCTCTCCTGGCAGCAGAAGAACTCGCCACTGCGCCGCACCGTCACCATCGAGGACGTCGGCAGCTCGGCCCTCTACCTGCTTTCGGATCTCTCCCGCGGCGTCACCGGCGAGATCCACTACGTGGATTCCGGCTACAACATCACCTCTATGCCGGCGCTCGAGACGCTCAGAACCGCAGACGCCGAGTAAGCGCGGCCTTGTCGGCTCGAAGGCCGGGAACCATACCCGACCTACCCCTACCAGACCCAGGCGATCGCCAGGGCGATCGCAGCAGCGACGGCGGCATACGGGGCGAGACCAATGTGCTCGCGCCCCCGTCGGGCGCTCTGCATCGGCATGCGGCAGGAGTCCCGCAGAAAGGGCATCGGCACTTCCGACGTGCCGCCATGTCCCTCGGCGCTCTTGATTTCCCGGGCAATCACCTCCGCGACATCCTCCATAAAGGGTGCCCGGGCAGGTCCAAATCCCATGGCTTGCTCCCCGAGGAGAAACGATAGCCTTCGGCGTCGCGCATCCCTTCGGACACGCAATGGCCGCCGTGGCCTTGCCAAGTGATTCTATTCCAAAATTGCTTCCGACTTAAGGACCACCCGGATCTGAAGACGCGCGTCAACGCTTCGCCCAGAGCACCTTGAAGCGCGCATTGCGGCAGGTCTCGCCATACTCCTTGGCGTTCTCTGCCAAAACCTGCTCGTAGGGCAGGCCGCGATTTGCGACGAGCATGAGCCTGCCGCCCTGCTTCAGCGCCTTCAGCGCTGCCTTGATGATCGCTGATCCGATCGCCGGCTCGGCGGCATGCCCTTCGTGGAAGGGCGGGTTCATGACGATCAGGTCGTATTTGTCGCGGGTATCCTCGCTCGTCAGGTCATGCCAGTAGAAGCGCGCCGGCGTCGTTGGTGCGTTCGCCTTTACGTTGCGGCGCGCCGCCTCCAGCGCATCGTGATCGGCTTCGAACAGATCTATGCCCTTGAGCCCGGGGGATGCCTGCGTCAGCATCACCGAGAGATAACCCCAGCCGGCGCCGAAGTCGGCCGCATGGCCGGTGAAATCCTTCGGCAGACGTGAGGCGAGAAGCTCCGAGCCGGCGTCGACGCGATCATGCGAAAACATGCCCGGTGCCGCCTCGAAGAGGCCGTCCACCCGCACCGGGAGCTTGGCGAGTTGATGCGTGGCATCGGCCACATCCTGCGGCCGTGTAAACCAGAAGGCGACGCCGTGATATTTCGGCATCGAATCGCCATCCCAGCCGAATTTGGCGATGCGCTTCTTCAGCGACTGGATGCCGTCCTCCTTGCCTCCGGCAACGACGATGAGGGCGCCCTCGCGCGTGCGCTTCAACGCCTCCGCGATACGGTCCTCGTTCTCGCCCTTGTGTTTGCCGCAAAGCACCAGAGCGACATCATAGTCCTCACCCCCAACGACAGGACTCACATCGGCCCGCATCGCCTCCAGGGCACGGTAAAGCGGCCGCAGGGGCTGCACGGCGGAAATCGATGCCACGAAGCCCTCAGGCAGCCTGTAGCCTGCCTCAGCACCGAGAAAGAGCACACGCTCGCCTTCCCCCGGCGGATCGATGATGCCGGTTTCGAAGGGGTGGAACAGGGTTTTCAGCGCGTCGCGGCTCATGGGTCGTTTCCATTCTTCTTCTTACAAGAAAGGGGCGCGGAGCCATCCGCTCCGCGCCCCATCTCAACTGGCTGAAGCCGCCTTATTCGGCCGCTTCGCCGCCGTCCTTCTTCTCGGCGACGATCTCCTTGCCGGTCGCCTGGTCGACGACCTTCATGGAGAGGCGGACCTTGCCGCGCTCGTCGAAGCCCATCAGCTTGACCCAGACCTTGTCGCCTTCCTTGACGACGTCGGTCGTCTTGGCGACGCGCTCGGAGGCGAGCTGCGAAATGTGGACGAGGCCGTCGCGGGCGCCGAAGAAATTGACGAAGGCGCCGAAATCGGCGGTCTTGACGACCGTGCCTTCATAGATCTGGCCGACTTCCGGCTCGGCGACGATCGAGTGGATCCACTTGCGGGCGGCTTCGATTTCCTTGCCCGAGGCGGAGGCGATCTTGACGGTGCCGTCGTCCTCGATGTTGATCTTGGCGCCGGTTTTCTCGACGATTTCGCGGATGACCTTGCCGCCCGAGCCGATGACTTCGCGGATCTTGTCGACCGGAATGTTCATCACCTCGATGCGCGGCGCGAATTCGCCGAGCTGGCCGCGGCTCTCGGAGATGGCCTTGGCCATTTCACCGAGGATGTGCAGGCGGCCGCCCTTGGCCTGGTTGAGCGCAACACCCATGATCTCTTCGGTGATGCCCTCGATCTTGATGTCCATCTGCAGCGAGGTGATGCCGGCTTCGGTACCGGCAACCTTGAAGTCCATGTCGCCGAGATGATCCTCGTCACCCAGGATGTCGGAGAGGACGGCGAAGCGGTCATCTTCCTTGATCAGGCCCATGGCGATGCCGGCGACCGGCTTGGCGAGCGGAACGCCCGCATCCATCAGCGCCAGCGAGGTGCCGCAGACGGTTGCCATCGAGGAAGAACCGTTGGACTCGGTGATTTCGGAAACGACGCGCAGCGTATAGGGGAACTGTTCCGCCGTCGGCAGCATCGGATGGATGGCGCGCCAGGCGAGCTTGCCGTGGCCGATTTCACGGCGGCCCGGAGAGCCCATGCGGCCCGTTTCACCGACCGAGAAGGGCGGGAAGTTGTAGTGCAGCATGAAGTTTTCCTTGTACATGCCGGTCAAGGAATCGACATACTGCTCGTCTTCGCCGGTGCCGAGCGTGGCAACGACGATCGCCTGGGTTTCACCGCGGGTGAACAGCGAGGAGCCGTGGGTGCGCGGCAGGATGCCGACTTCGGCGACGATCGGGCGAACCGTCACAAGGTCACGGCCATCGATGCGGCTCTTGGTGTCGAGGATGTTCCAGCGAACGATCTTGGCCTGCAGGTGCTTGAAGACGGAGGCGATCTCTTCCGCCGTGTGGGCGGGATTCTCGATGCCTTCCGGCAGGAAATGTTCCTTCACCTTGGCCTTGACGGCGTCGACGGCAGCGTAGCGGGCAGCCTTCTCGGTGATCTTGTAGGCGTTGCGCAACTCGTCTTCGGCGATCGAAAGCATGGCGTTTTCAAGCGCGGAATGATCTTCCGGCTGGAACTCGCGCGGCTCCTTGGCGGCCACTTCGGCGAGCTTGATGATCGCGTCGATGACCGGCTGGAAGCCCTTCTGGCCGAAGACGACGGCGCCGAGCATGATATCTTCCGGCAGTTCCTTGGCTTCCGACTCGACCATCAGCACGGCTTCCTGCGTGCCGGCGACGACGAGGTCGAGCGTCGATTCGTCCATCTCGTCGAGGTGGGGGTTGAGCACGTACTGGCCGTTGATGTAGCCGACGCGGGCGCCGCCGATCGGGCCCATGAAGGGGATGCCCGACAGGGTCAGCGCAGCGGAAGCGGCAACCATCGAAAGAACGTCCGGATTGTTCTCGAGGTCATGCTGCATGACCGTGACGATCACCTGGGTGTCGTTCTTGTAGCCTTCCGGGAAGAGCGGACGGATCGGACGGTCGATCAGGCGCGAGACGAGCGTCTCGTTTTCGCTCGGGCGGCCTTCACGCTTGAAGTATCCGCCGGGGATCTTGCCGGCCGCGTAGGTCTTTTCCTGATAGTTGACGGTCAGGGGGAAGAAATCCTGGCCGGGCTTCGGAGCCTTGGCGGAAACGACGGTCGCGAGGACCACGGTTTCACCGTAGGTGGCGAGAACGGCGCCGTCGGCCTGACGGGCGATCTTGCCGGTTTCGAGCTTGAGCGGACGCCCAGCCCATTCGATTTCTACCTTGTGGGTCTCGAACATGTTCTGTCCTTCGTGTGCGGGGGACCGTCCGCGGCTGTTGCAGCGCGGGCGATCCTGGTGCCGCTTGATGTGGCGCATCACGGGCAAGACAACGGGAGGCTTCAATCGGAACCGGCCGCTCACCGCTTTGCCGCGCTCACCCGGATGGAAGCGCTTCGGCAAGCAGGCGCCGAAGCATCCTGCAATCCTGCCCCATGACGGGCCATCAGTTGATCCGCGATACCGGCCCATCCGGCTCGCTGGACATCGCTCCCGTCTTACGCCTCCGGCGGTCGGGAGAATATCGGCGGGCGCTCAACGCCCAAACAAAAGACCGGCGGATCGCCTAGCGACCCGCCGGACAGTCGATTAGCGACGGATGCCGAGGGCACCGATCAGCTTGCTGTAGCGCGCTTCGTCTTTCTTCTTCAGATAGTCGAGGAGCGAACGGCGGCTGGAAACCATCGCGAGAAGACCACGGCGGGAATGGTTGTCCTTCTTGTGGTCCTTGAAGTGTTCGGTCAGGTTGTTGATCCGTTCCGTCAGGAGCGCAACCTGGACTTCCGGAGAACCGGTATCGCCTTCGACAGTTGCGAAATCCTTGATGAGCTGAGCCTTGCGCTCTGCAGTGATCGACATCGGTTGATCCTTTCGTTTTCGAGGATTTTAGGGTCGCCGGCAGCCGGGATGTCGTCCAGCCGCGGCCGTTCACACGAAGAGGCGGTGCCTTTCGCTGGCGTGCCTATAACCGAAACGGACGCAAAAGGAAAGGGCGATCGAGCCGGCCATCGATCGGTCCCGCCCCGCCCCGGCGGGCGGACGGCATCGCGTGCTACGAGCCATCCTCGACCCCGCCGCTGCGGGGGATGCGGATGCGCCATTCGATGCCGTCGGCATGCATCAGCCTTTCCAGTTCGGCGCGCAGCGCCATGCCGAGCATGCGCTCGATCACCACCGATCCGAAGCCCTTGCGCTGCGTCCCGGCGGGGGCGACGAGATCGGCGCCGCTTTCACGCCAACGGATGACGATGACACCATCGGACAGGAACCATTCGAGCCTGATCGCCCCCGTCGCGTTGGCGAGTGCGCCATGCTTGATCGCATTGGTGGCGAGTTCGTGCAGCACCATGCCGAGCGTCTGGGCCATCTGCGTGTCGAGGCGCAGGGCGGGGCCGTCGAGCGCGATGCGGTCCGGATCGTCGGGTGCAAAGGGCTGAAGCTGGTCCTGGACGAGTTCGCGGAAGTCCACGCCGGTCGCGGCATTGGCAATCATCAGGTCCGTCGAACGGGCCAGCCCCGCGAGGCGCTTGCGGAACGCCTCGACGAACTCCGACGTGTCCTCGCTCGACGGGGCGGATTGGGCCAGCATCGACTGGATGACCGTCAGCTGGTTCTTCGAGCGATGTGCGACTTCGCGCATCAGGAGGCGAATTTCCGTCTCGGCCCTGGTTCGCGTGGCCGCAGCGCGCGCCAGGGCGGCCGAGACGGCCTCGACTTCGGTAATGACGTAGCGGCGCGCCTCGATGGGTTCACCGGCGCCCAGGCGCCGCGCGTCGAGCGCCAGCAGCCTGACCCCTTGCGTGAGCAGCCGCGCGATCATCAACGAGCCGGCGATGGCGATGCTTGCAAAGATGATGCCACCGAGCGAAAGCCAGAGAAACGACCAGAGGATCGGCGCGTTGACGATCTCCCGTGGAGCCCATGCAACGATGCGCCATCCGGTGATTGTCGAGAATTCGGACACGACGCGATAGTCGACGCCATTCTCGCTGATATCGCCGACACCGATGCTGATTTGAGGGAGCTTGTCCAGGAAGAACGGTTCGCCGGACCGGACCGCGGGATCCGAGGAGGCGATCAGCTTGCCCTTGCCGTCCACCAGGGCGGCATTCCAGCCCGCCGAGAGCGTGTCGCGGTTGACCGCCTTGGCCATGCGGGCCGCATCCTGGGTGAGGCCCAGCAGATATCGCCCGCCGTCCGGACCGCCGACGGGCAGATAGACGGTGAAGGCCCAGCGCTTGCCAGCATCGGCGAAGAACACGCCGGAAACGAGCGGGCCGTTGCTCTTGAACGCAAGGTCGACGTCCGGATCCGACGCCGGTCCCAACAGTGTTCCGAAGCGAGCGCGGGTGCTCATCCTGAGATTATGATCGCCGTCGACGACGATCAGATTGGAATCGGTGCCGGTCAATGCGCTCGATGCGCGGTCGTAGAAACCGCGCAGATCGCGGAGATCGACGGCGCCGGAGGTCGACAACACCCTGAGCGTGGTCATCATGCCCTCGACCTCGCGCTCGACGATCCGGGTCACGGAACCGGTCGAGGCTCTGAGCAGCGAGGTGACGACCTGCTCCTGGGTATCGACGCTTCGCTTCACGATGATGAACGAAAAGATGAAGGGGGGAACGATTGCGATCAACAGCAGCGAGAGCAGGTAGAAGCTGAACGGCCTGCGAAGATGCTGGCGAACGAAAGCCGCAACGGCCTGCAGACCGCCGGATGGGACCTCGCCCTCACTTCTCTCCGGGGCCTTGAGCATCGAACTGCCTTTCGCCGCCTACAGCGCCGCGCGCCTCTACAGCGCCGTGCACCTTTTTCAGACGCGTATAGGGCGCTGTAACCCTTTGAACCTACGCAACGTGGTTACGCCGCTCGCGCTGACCGATCGATTCTTGGCTACGCGCAGGCCGCGGGTCAAGGGCTGGCGAACACACGCTTCGGTCGAAATTCGCCCTCTGCAACTTCGCCGATGGCGACGAGCTTGCCGCGCGCGGTGGCGTAGGCCTCCGGGGTCGGCATCGGCGCATCGCGGCCGCGCAGGATGATCGGGTTGCCCATTCTCAGGCGGTGCGCCTGATCGTCGCTCACCGCAACATGCGGCAGATCGGAAAGCGCCTCGCCGGTATCGATCAGATAATCGTCGAGAGCGGCAAGTCGTTCCGCATCGTCCTCGATCTTTTCCAGCGCGACGAGATCCGCGAGCGCGACCATGTCCTCTTCACCGAAGGGGGCGACGAAGGTCCGGCGCAACGAGGCGATATGGCCGAAACAACCGAGATCGCGGCCCATGTCGCGGGCGAGCGAACGGACATAGGTGCCCTTGCCGCATTCGATCTCGAAATGGGCGAGATGCGGCGTGCAGCCGATCAGGGCGAGGCGGAAGATCTCGACCTCGCGCGCCGGGATCTCGACGGTCTCGCCTTCGCGCGCAAGATCATAGGCGCGTTCGCCATCGATCTTGATTGCCGAAAACTGCGGCGGCACCTGCGCGATCACCCCGGTATATTTCGGTAGCAGGGCACGAATCGCCTCTTCGCCCGGACGCGCCGAAGACGAGCGAACGACACCACCTTCGAGGTCGTCGGTCGCACGTTCCTCGCCCCAGGCGACGGTGAATTCGTAGATCTTGCGGCCGTCCATGACATAGGGAACGGTTTTCGTGGCGTCGCCAAGGGCGATCGGCAGCATGCCGGAGGCCAGCGGATCGAGCGTACCGGCATGGCCCGCTTTCTGCGCCTTGAACAGCCACTTGATCTTGGACACCGCCTCGGTGGAGCCGAAATCGAGTGGCTTGTCGAGGATCAGCCAGCCCGAGATTGGGCGGCCCTTGGGTTTACGCGGCTTGGACATGGATCTTTCTATTCTTCGTCGTCGGTGTCGGTATCGAGGTCGCGGCGGACGTCCGGCGAGCGCAGCAGTGCGTCGATCTTCTGGTAATTGTCGAAGCTGGTGTCGTCCCGGAAGCGGACGTCCGGCATGTACTTCATCTGCCGGAGCTGCGGCCCGAGCCGGCCGCGAATGAATTTCGCATGCTTGTTCAGCGCCTCGATGACCACTGCGTGATCGGCAACCCCGAGCGGCGTCACATAGGCGGTGGCGATCTTCAGGTCGGGCGACATGCGCACTTCGGAAATCGAAATCACCGTCTTCTCGATCAGCGGGTCGCGCACGTCGCCGCGCTGCAGCACCTGGGTGATCGCGGCGCGCACCTGTTCGCCGACGCGCAGCATGCGCTGGGACGGAGCGGAGGATGTGGATCTGGTCATTTACTTCTCTATTTTGGCGGGGTTCGAACCCGGCAAGGGAGTGGCTTCATGCTCCCTTTGGTACAGAAGGTCAAGCTAGTCGAGGGAAGGCCGTTCAGCCGCGCTGGCTATTGCCTGCCTGCAAAAGTCCTCGAAAAGCGTTTCATCTTCTCGTTTAAAAGCGTTTCGGGGCACACCTATGTAATAACCTGCACGGTGGAACAATAAAAAATAGCCGCCCTGCGCTATGAAATCGGAAATGTAAGCCCATCCGACTTCGCTTCTCCACCCCGGTATCTCGCTGATTACGCCATCACGGCCGAATATCTGAGTTAGCGGGTAGACCAGTCCGTTCGGTTTGCTTCGCGCGTACGCTTTGAAGACGATTGGTATCGCAGCGAAAAGCAGACCTGTAGTGCTCGCAAGCAACGACACAAAGTAGAGGCTCGTGAACTCGTCAGCGATCAAACCAGCCGACAGTTCGAAAACAATCCCCGAGACCAAGAATGCCGCCGTCACCACGCACAGGAAAGTAAGAAATATCACCCAGGCTCGCACGACGGCCTTCAGAAAGGTCCAGCTCCTTCGCCTCGCACGATAATAGGAGCCCGTTGCATAAGCCGCCTTGTCCCTGTCCACTTCGGACCAATAGGCGGCGATGTGCCAAGAGCCATCCACCTGTTCGGCGGATGGCTCTCTTCTTCTCGTACTGCCCTCATCGCGCATTTTGGCAGATCAGAGCGTCCGCGTGATGTGCTCGACGCGGAAGCACTCGATCGTATCGCCGGCGCGGATGTCTTCGTAGTTCTCGAAGGCCATGCCGCATTCCTGGCCGGACTGGACCTCGGAGACCTCGTCCTTGAAGCGCTTGAGCGTCTTGAGCTTGCCTTCGTGGATGACGACGTTGTCGCGCACCAGACGGACGCCGACGCCACGCTCGACCTTGCCCTCGGTGACGCGGCAGCCCGCGACCTTGCCGACCTTGGTGATGTTGAACACCTCCAGGATCTCGGCATTGCCGAGGAAGGTTTCGCGCCGTTCGGGCGACAGCAGACCGGACATCGCCGCCTTCACGTCATCCACCAGATCGTAGATGATGTTGTAGTAGCGGATCTCGATGCCGGACCGATCGGCCGCGTCGCGCGCCTGCTTGTTGGCGCGGACGTTGAAGCCGATGATCGCGGCATTCGAGGCTTCGGCAAGCGAGATATCCGACTCGGTGATCCCGCCCGCGCCCGAATGCACGATGCGCGCCCGCACTTCGTCGGTCCCGAGCTTGTCGAGAGCTCCGGCGATCGCTTCGATCGAGCCCTGCACGTCGCCCTTGATGACCAGCGGGAACTCCTTCAGGCCGGAGGCCTGGAGCTGGCTCATCATCTGCTCGAGCGAGCCGCGCGAGCCGGACTGACGGGCAACCATCTTCTCGCGAGCCAACCGCTGGCGATATTCGGAGATCTCGCGCGCACGGCTTTCGTTCTCGACGACGGCAAACTTGTCGCCGGCCGCCGGCGTACCGGAAAGACCGAGAACCTCGACCGGGGTCGACGGGCCGGCGGACTTCACATGCTCGCCCTTGTCGTTGACAAGCGCGCGGACGCGGCCCCACTGGTCGCCGGCGACGATGATCTGGCCGGGCGTCAGCGTACCCTTCTGGACGAGAACGGTGGCAACCGCACCGCGACCGCGGTCGAGCTCGGCTTCCACCACGGTACCCTCGGCCGTCCGATCCGGATTGGCCTTGAGATCGAGGATTTCCGACTGCAGCAGGATCGCTTCGAGCAGTTTGTCGAGATTAGTCTGGTTCTTCGCCGAAACCTCGACGTCGAGCACCTCACCACCCATCGATTCGACGAAGACCTCGTGCTGCAGCAGCTCGGTGCGGACCTTTTGCGGGTTCGCCGTCGGCTTGTCGATCTTGTTGATCGCCACGATGATCGGCACGCCCGCCGCCTTGGCGTGGTTGATCGATTCGATCGTCTGCGGCATGACGCTGTCATCGGCCGCCACGACGAGAACGGCAATGTCCGTCGCCTGGGCGCCGCGGGCACGCATCGCCGTGAAGGCGGCGTGGCCGGGGGTGTCGATGAAGGTGATCTTCTGGCCGTTCTGCTCGACCTGGTAGGCGCCGATATGCTGGGTGATGCCGCCCGCTTCGCCGGCGACGACATTGGCGTGCCGGATCGCATCGAGCAGCGATGTCTTGCCGTGGTCGACGTGGCCCATGATCGTCACGATTGGCGGACGGGACACCATGGTCTCGTCCGTGTCGGCGATGTTGAAGATGCCTTCCTCGACGTCCGATTCCGAGACGCGCTTGACCGTATGGCCGAATTCGCCAGCGATGAGTTCGGCAAGATCCGCATCGATCAAGTCGCCGGGTTTCATCATCTGGCCTTCCTTCATCAGGTACTTGATGACGTCGACGGCGCGCTCCGACATGCGCTGCGACAGTTCCTGAATCGTGATGGTCTCCGGCAGAATGACCTCGCGAGAAATCTTCTCGCGCGTCTCCTGCATCTGGCTGCGGCGGAATTTCTCCTGGCGGCGGCGCATCGCCGAGAGCGAACGGCCGCGCTGGCCACCCTCTTCGTCGACGGCAGCGGTCAGCGTCAGCTTGCCCTGGCGGCGGCCCTCGTCGCCCTTGGCGCGCGGAGCAGGCTTTGCCGGCTCGGGACGCACGACCTTGCCGCGGGCCGGGCCGGCTCCACCGCGCCGGCGCTCATCCTCTTCTTCCTCGCCCGCGCGGCGGCCGCGCGGCGCGGCACCCGCAGGTGCCTGGGACGGCGCGGAGGGCGCAGGGGACGCTGGACGGACAGGCTGCGGGCGCGCTTCGGCACGGCGCTCGGCAACGGCCGGGCGTGCTGCCTCGACCGTCTCCTCGACCGCCTCGACGGCGACCGGGCGAGCGGCTTCCTCGGCGGCGCGGCGGGCAGCCTCTTCCTTCTCGCGGGCGATGCGGGCTTCTTCCTCGACGCGGCGGCGCGCTTCCTCTTCGGCGCGGCGCACGGCCTCCTCGGCGTCACGGACCTGGGCATCCGCAAGCGCACGACGGCGGGCCTCCATCTCGCCGGCCGACAGGTCGTTCAGCACGACGCCGCGGGGACGGTTCTGCTCCGAACGCGGCTGGTGCGGCTGCGGCTGCGGGGCCGGACGGCCGGCCGGATGCGGCTGAACGGGGCGCGGCTCGGCGGGCCGCGCCGCGGGCGCCGCGCTCACCGGCGTAATCGGCCGCTCGTCCTTGTGCCGCGTCAGGCCGAACTTCTTCTTGGTTTCGACCACGACCGCCTTCGTGCGACCGCGGCCCATGTCCTGGCGCACCGTCCCCTGCGTCACCCCGGAGGGCTTCAGGGTCAGCGTCTTCTTGCCCGCTACGCTGAGTGTCTTGTCGTCTTTGTTGTCGGTCATTCCGTTCCGTTCCTAGCGATCAGGGCCGGATGCGAAACATCTGACCCCGTCTTCCAATTTGTCTCAAGCAGCGCTCGCGATGCCGGCCTCTGCCGGTGACGCGTGTCATTGCTGTGGCTTGTCAGCGCCGCCTTCGGCCCGGACCGGGACGGATCCTCGGTACTTTTCGAGCATGATTGCGCGCTTCACTACACCCTCACCCGCCTGCCCTGCAAGCGCTGCGGCATGGATAAAAGCATTACTTCCCAAAAGCCCCTCCATTTCCGCCGCCGCAAACGGGCGGAACGCAGGTATTTCCGTTTCATCCTCGGCGACGAAGCTCATCGCCTTGCGAGCCTTGTCGATCTTGCGGACGCCGTCGGCGGCCGCGTCAATCGCGTGGAAAACGCCGAGCGCCGCGAGCCCGCGCACCGCCTGCTCCGTCTTCGTCGCTCCGGAGACGAACTGGCCGGCCTTGCGCGCCATGTTCATCATTCCGGCGAGCTGCTCGGCGAGCAGCCTGTCGACCTCGTCGACGAGCGCCGCCTCGGCCTTCACCTCGGTGCGAAGGGCGCGGGCGAAGAGCTTCTTCGCCACCGCCTTCTCGACAAGGCGCCGCTCGGCCTTCACCCAGCAGCCACGCCCCGGCAGCTGCCGCTTCAGGTCGGGTACGACGCGCCCGTCCGGCCCGGCCACGAAGCGGATCAGCTCATCCGGGGACCGGCCCTCGCGCGTGACGATGCAGGTCCGGCTGCTGCCGCTCCGGTCCTTCGGGCCCCTGTCTGAAGGCAGAATTTCGGTGGCGGCTGTCATCGGGGATCAGGCGTCCTGCTCCGAGCCTTCGGCGACTTCGATCGGCTCGTCCTGAGCGGTCGCGAGGTCTTCCTCAGTGATCCAGCCGGCCGCCAGGCGCGCCTGGACGATCATTGTCTCGGCCTCTTCGCGGCTGACCTCAAGCTTCGAGAAGGTGCCCTCGAAGCGCTTGGTCTCGCCGTCCTTGCGCTCGGTCCAGCCGACGAGATCGTCGGCGGCGCAGCCGGCGAAATCCTCGATCGTCTTGATGCCTTCCTCGCCGAGGGCAACCAGCATCTGGCTGGTCAGCCCATCGATCTGGCGCAGTTCGTCGGAGACGCCGAGTTCCTTGCGCTTGGCGTCCATCTCGGCCTCGATCTTCTCGAGAAATTCGCGGGCGCGCGTCTGGATTTCCGTCGCGGTCTCCTCGTCGAAGCCATCGATCGAGGAGATCTCGTCGAGATCGACATAGGCAAGCTCTTCGACCTGGGCAAAGCCCTCGGACGCCAGAACCTGACCAACCATCTCGTCGACGTCCAGTGCGTCCATGAAGAGCTGGGTGCGCTCGTTGAATTCCTTCTGGCGGCGCTCGCTCTCTTCCTGTTCGGTGAGGATGTCGATGTCCCAGCCGGTCAGCTGCGAGGCGAGGCGGACGTTCTGGCCGCGGCGGCCGATCGCCAGCGACAGCTGCTCATCGGGCACGACGACCTCGATACGCTCCGCATCCTCGTCGAGAACGACCTTGGTCACCTCGGCCGGCTGCAGGGCGTTGACGATGAAGGAAGCCGGATCCGGCGACCACGGGATGATGTCGATCTTCTCGCCCTGCAACTCGCCGACGACCGCCTGGACGCGCGAACCGCGCATGCCGACGCAGGCGCCGACCGGGTCGATCGACGAATCGTTCGAGACGACGGCGATCTTGGCGCGCGAGCCGGGATCACGGGCGACGGATTTGATCTGGATGATGCCGTCATAGATTTCCGGCACTTCCATCGTGAAGAGCTTGACCATGAACTGCGGATGGGTGCGCGACAGGAAGATCTGCGGGCCGCGCTGTTCGCGGCGAACGTCGTAGACGAAGGCGCGGACGCGGTCGCCGTAGCGCATGTTTTCGCGCGGGATCATCTCGTCGCGGCGGATGATGCCTTCGCCGCGGCCGAGGTCGACGATGACGTTGCCATACTCGACGCGCTTGACGGTGCCGTTGACGATCTCGCCGACCCGGTCCTTGAATTCATCATACTGGCGGTCGCGCTCGGCTTCACGAACCTTCTGCACGATCACCTGCTTGGCGGATTGCGCGGCGATGCGGCCGAAATCCATCGGCGGCAGCGGATCGGCAATGAAATCGCCGAGCTTGGCGTCCGGATTGCGGTCGCGAGCGAGCTCGAGCGGGATCTGCGTCGAATAGTCCTCGGCGTGCTCGACGACCTCGAGAAGACGCTGCAGACGGATTTCGCCGGTCTTCGAATTGATGTCCGCCCGGATGTTCGATTCCGAACCGTAGCGCGAGCGGGCCGCCTTCTGGATCGCGTCTGCCATCGCGGCCAGAACGATCTCGCGGTCGATCACCTTTTCGCGGGCCACAGCGTCCGCGATCTGCAGAAGCTCGAGCCGGTTAGCACTGACTGCCATGTCTTGTCTCCGTCTGGTTACAGGGGCCTAGAAAAGCGCGCCCTGCCTCATTCGATATCTCTATCTTCGTCTGCGAAATTTTCGTTGGCGGCGCGCGCCGCCTTCGCCTTCTTGTCGGCCGCCAGCGCGTCGCGGATCAGGTCGTCGGTCAGGATCAGCCGTGCTTCCGAAAGGGCGGTGAACGGGATGGCGGCGACGGCCTCCTCGCCATAGGCGGGCTGGTCGCGCTCGAGGCGGAAACCCTCCTCGTCCACCGACAGGATCTTGCCACGGAAGCGCTTGCGGCCGTCGACCATGATCGAAGTCTCGCACTTCATCAGATGGCCCTGCCAGCGGACGAAATCGGACTTGCGCACCATCGGGCGATCGATGCCCGGCGACGACACTTCGAGATGATACGCCTTGTCGATCGGATCTTCCACATCGAGAACCGGCGAGACGGCCTTGGAAACCTCCTCGCAATCCTCGACGGTCATCGTGCCATCGTTGCGTTCGGTCATGATCTGCAGCGTCAGGCCGTTCTGGCCGGACATGCGCACGCGCACCAGGCGGAAACCCATCTGCACCAGCACGGGCTCGATGATGTCGGCAATGCGCCGGTCGAGGCCGGTTTCGGTGATCAGCCTTGGTTCATTTGCAGTTTCAGCCGTGGCCGGATCGGACAAACGATCATCTCCTCATCGCATCGGCTAATAAAAAAGAGCGGGTCCTGTCGGGCCCACTCTTCATCTACCGATCAAGAATTTGAGGGTCATATACGCTCCATCGCCGTAAATTGCAAGGCTTGCGGCAGTTCGGGCGGGCAAACGGCAGAAATCGCGACAAAGCTTGGCCAATGGCAAGTTTAAGCGGCTGGCGTGCCGCATTTCGCGGTTTATAAACGAAGCCACACACGCACATCGGCAACGAGAGAGACACGAGGTGACGAACCGCATATCGCCGCTGGCCCCCTTCCGGCACGACACGTTCCGGATCATCTGGATCGCCAGCCTCGCTTCCAATTTCGGCGGACTGATCCAGGCGGTTGGTGCCGCCTGGCTGATGACGTCCATCTCCCAATCGGTGAACATGGTGGCGCTGGTGCAGGCCTCGACCTCGCTGCCGATCATGCTGTTCTCGCTGGTCTCCGGCGCGCTCGCCGACAATTTCGACCGGCGGCGGATCATGCTGGTCGCGCAGGCCTTCATGCTCGCCGTTTCGGCGCTCCTGACGATCTTTGCCTATTACGGGCTCATCACGCCGTGGCTGCTCCTGCTCTTCACCTTTCTGATCGGCTGCGGCACCGCGCTCAACAACCCGTCCTGGCAGGCTTCGGTCGGCGACATGGTACCGCGCGACGACCTGCCGGCGGCCGTCGCGCTGAACAGCATGGGCTTCAACATCACCCGCAGCGTCGGCCCGGCAATCGGCGGCGCCATCGTCGCCGCCGCCGGAGCGGCCGCGGCCTTCGCGGTCAACGCGCTCAGCTATTTCGCCATCCTGTTCGCGATTTCCCGCTGGCGGCCGAGCGTCCCCCAAAGCGCGCTGCCGCGCGAGCGGCTCGGCCGGGCGGTTTCGGCCGGGCTGCGCTATGTGGCGATGTCGCCCAATATCGGCAAGGTGCTTCTGCGCGGCTTCGCCTTCGGCCTTTCGGCAAGCGCGATCCTGGCGCTGCTGCCGCTTGTCGCCCGCGACCTCGTCAAGGGTGGACCGCTCACCTACGGCATCATGCTCGGCGCCTTCGGTCTCGGAGCGATCGGCGGCGCGCTGCTCAGCGCGCGTCTCCGGGAACGCCTGTCGAGCGAAGCGATCGTGCGGCTCGCCTTCGCCGGCTTCGCGGCGAGCGCGATCGTCACGGCGCTCAGCACCGCGGCCTGGCTGACCTCGCTCGCTCTCACCGTCTCCGGCGCCTGCTGGGTGCTGGCGCTGTCGCTGTTCAACACCACGGTGCAGCTCTCGACGCCGCGATGGGTGGTCGGCCGCGCGCTCTCGCTCTACCAGACGACCACCTTCGGCGGTATTGCCGGCGGCAGCTGGCTGTGGGGCGTCGCCGCCGAAGAATACGGTGCCTCGAATGCGCTCATCGGCTCCTGTCTTCTGATGCTCGCCGGCATTGCCATCGGCCTGCGTTTCGCGCTGCCGGAGTTCACGTCGCTGAACCTCGACCCGCTCAACCGTTTCAACGAGCCGCTGCTCGCGCTCGACCTGAAGCCCCGAAGCGGCCCGATCGTCGTGATGATCGACTACGAGATCGACGATGCGGACATCCCAGAGTTCCTGACGACCATGGCGGAGCGGCGCCGCATCCGCATCCGCGACGGCGCAGGCCATTGGGCGCTGATGCGCGACCTCGAAAACCCGACGACCTGGACGGAGACCTATCACGTGCCGACCTGGGTCGAATATGTCCGCCACAACCAGCGCCGAACCCAGGCGGACGCCGCCGTCGGCGACAGGCTGACGGCACTGCACCGCGGCGCCCGGCCGCCATACGTGCACCGGCTGATCGAGCGCCAGACGATCGTTCCCGGGCATTACGAGCGCTACAAGCAGCCGGCGGAGATGCATTGAGGACGGACACGAAGATCTGACGCTTCATAGCGGAGAGGAATACTCGTTTCGACCCGTTGCTTCGTCTAGAGTGCGCGCGTTTGGAGCCCGCTTTCGAGCGCGAAGCTGGCTCTCGAGGTTACGGTCTATTACGGCCTATCCACTAGATTCGAGGCGCGTGGGGGGCGCATCCGCCCCTCACCCACCAAAGCCGTTGCGAAGCTTGAGATCGTTTTCGCGTTTTTAGATTGTCAGGCGGAACCGGCATTTTACGCCATATAGTCCAGATCCTTGAGCGTATCATCCGACAGATTGATTTTGGCCACAGCGATGTTTTCAAGCAGATGGGCGACGGACGACGTGCCGGGGATCAGAAGGATGTTCGGCGCGCGACGAAGCAGCCATCCGAGCGCGACCTGCATCGGTGTAGCGTCAAGGCGTTCGGCGATCGCGGATAGGGTGGACGACTGCAATGGCGTGAACCCGCCGAGCGGGAAGAAGGGAACATAGGCGATGCCGTCGCGAGCGAGATCGTCGATCAGGGCGTCATCAGCGCGATGCGCCAGATTGTAGTGGTTCTGAACACAGACGATATCGCAGATCCGGCGTCCTTCGGCGACCTGTGCAGGCGTGACGTTGCTCAGGCCGATATGGCGCACGAGGCCCTGTTGCTGAAGCTCGGCCAGAGCCGTGAGTGGCGCCTCTATCGACCCTTCAACAGGGTGGTGCGCATTGAACATGATGCGGAGGTTCACCACCTCCAACACGTCGAGCCCAAGGTTGCGCAAGTTGTCATGCACCGCCTGCGTCAGGTCTTCGGCCGAAAAGGCGGGCAGCCACGCGCCATTCTCGTCACGTCGGGCGCCGATCTTCGTGTCGATGACGAGATCGTCGGGATAGGGTGCGAGCGCCTGGCGGATCAGCTTGTTGGTGATATGCGGGCCGTAAAAATCGGCGGTATCAATGTGGTTCACGCCAGCGGCCACGGCCTCGCGCAGCACGGCCAGTGCCGCCTCCTGATCCTTTGGCGGGCCGAATACGCCGGGCCCGGCGAGCTGCATGGTGCCGTAGCCGAGGCGCTTTACGGTGCGGTCGCCGAGCGCGAAGGTTCCTGACTTGTCGATGCTGGTCATGATCTTTTCTCCTTATCTGACAAAGCACAGATAAGCGTTGCTGGAATGCACGATAATCCGGTACAATCTGCACAGGCTGTGCGGATCGGCGAACGATGAAGGTAGAACTCAGCGATCTGAACGCGTTTGTGGCGGTGGCACGCGCCCGCGGGTTCCGCGACGCCGCGCGCCAGAGCAGCGCCAGCGCGTCGGGTTTCAGCGAAGCGGTGCGGCGTCTGGAAGGCCAGCTCGGGGTCAGGCTGCTGCACCGGACCACGCGCAGCGTCGTGCTGACCGAGGCCGGAACGCGCCTCCTTGAACAGCTTGGCCCCGTCTTGCGCGAGATGGAATCCGCGCTCGACGTGGTGAACGGCTTTCGTGACAGGCCGGCCGGCACGCTGAAGCTCAATGTGGCGGTCAGTGCGGCGCGGCTGGTGCTGCCGCGGATCGTTCCCGCATTCCTCGCCGCTTATCCCGATATCCGGCTGGAGGTGATCACCGAAGAAGGCTTTGTCGACGTGCTCGCGGCCGGGTGCGATGCCGGGATCCGTTACGAGGAGCGGCTGGACCAGGACATGATCGCGGTGCCGATTGGACCGCGCCGACAGCGCTTTGCCGCTGCCGCCTCTCCCGCCTATCTCGATCGGCACGGTCGGCCCGAGCATCCACGCGACCTGCTTGGCCATGCCTGTCTGCGCCACCGCTTTCCCAGCGGCATGATGCCGCCATGGGAGTTCGAGCGCGACGGCGAGGCGGTGCGGATCGATCCGACCGGTCCGCTGGTCGTGACGGCCGGCGGAGCCAGCGACCTCGCCGTCGATGCGGCGATCGCCGGTCTCGGCATCGTCCGCCTGTTCGAAGACTGGCTGCGTCCGCATTTTGACAGCGGCGTCCTCGAGCCCGTTCTCGAACCATGGTGGGAGCGCTTCTCGGGGCCATTCCTCTACTATCCCGGACGGCGCCTGGTGCCCACGCCGCTGAGGGCGTTCATCGACTTTGTTAAAGGGTCGACCGGCCAATCCTGACATTTGGTGGACGAGCAACGAGCGAACGGCCTCCAGCGTGCCGTCATGGTCCTGAATGTCGTCTGTACCCAGTCGTCTGTACCCAAAGGTGGCTGTGAGGTGCGTACGCGTTGAGCGCCGGCCCTCCACCCCAAAGCGGAGCCTGCGTCGGGTACTGACGCGTCAGGTTTTCACCACCCCGACCCAAAGTCAGCGTAGCTTCGCCTTCAGCGACGGATCCGGAAAGCAGGTCGGCCTCAAGCCGTTCTTTGCCTGCCAGTCGCCGAGCGAGCGGCGGGTCTTGTAGCCCGGCAGGCCGTCGACCTTGCCGACGTCGTAGCCGGTCGCGACCAGCGCCTTCTGCATGCCGAGCACGTCGGAGCGCAGCATCTTTCCGACATCGCCCCATGCGCCGCGAAAGGCGCCGCCGCCCGCGGCGATCCGGTCGGCAAGATTGCCGATGAAGAGGGCGTAGAGGTCGGAATTGTTGTATTCCTTGATCACGTAGAAATTCGGCGTGACGACGAAGCCCGGCCCGTGGGTGCCGGCCGGCACCAGCATCATGCCGGAAGCCGAACGCTCGGCGGAAGGAAAGGCCTTGCCGGAGACGCGGGTGATCCCCATGCCGGCCCAATCGGCGATTGGCCGCGCCAGATCCGGCCCCTCCTGGGCGCAGGAAACGTCGCCCGGGATCGACACTTCGAAGCCCCAGTCACGGCCGCTCTGCCAACCCTTCTCGGCAAGATAGTTGGCGATCGACGCGAGGCTGTCCGGCACGGAATTCCAGATATCGCGGCGGCCGTCGCCGTCGAAGTCGACCGCATATTTCAGGAAGCTCGACGGCAGGAACTGCGGCTGGCCCATGGCGCCGGCCCAGGAACCGCGCATGTCCGCTTCCTTGACGTCGCCGCTCTCAAGAATCGTCAGCGCTGCTATCAGTTCGCGCCGAAAAAGCTCCGGCCGCGTCGACATGAAGGCCTTGGTCGCCAGCACGTCGACGATCGGATGCGGGATCTTCGCCCGGCCGAAGCCGGATTCTCGGCCCCAGATGGCAAGGATGATCGGCCCCGGGACGCCGTAGCTCCGCTCTACCCGCTTCAGCGTCGAGGCGTGGGCGGAGGCAAGGCTGCGGCCGGTCGCGGCAAGGCCCTGCAGCCGCTTTTCGGAAAAATAGGAACCCGGCGAGGAGAACTCCGCCTGGCTCTGCTTGCGCTCCTTCGCCTTCGGAAAGCCGGGCGGCGCCAGATCGGGCAGGTCCCAGTTGAGCTTCACGTCGGCGAAGGCTGCCTTGAAGGCGGAGGCGGAAATGCCGGCCTGTCTCGCCTCCGGCCAGAGATCGTTCGCGAGCCACTGGCGGAACTGCGCTTCGACATCGGCCTTGGTGGCGGCGTATGCGGGAAGGTTGAGGGCGAGGAGTGATGCGATGGCGGCGAGGATTAGGAGTGCGCGAGGTTTACCCCCCTCTGCCCTGCCGGGCATCTCCCCCACAAGGGGGGAGATTGGCGTGTGGCGAGGGCTTCCCGCTGCTGAAAGAGACGCGTGCGCGGCGGCGGTGTTGTGGGGTTGTGCGCCCGCCCCAACCTGATCTCCCCCCCTGCGGGGGAGATGCCCGGCAGGGCAGAGGGGGGCGGCCCCTGCAGGACCGGAAAACCACGAGCGAATACGAGACTTCAAACGCATCGGCATCCCTTCAGATCGTCGTACGCGCCCGGAGCGCGGCAGTCAGCGTGCCTTCGTCGAGATAGTCGAGCTCGCCGCCGACTGGTACGCCATGGGCGAGACGGGTGATCTTCACCTCGATGCCTTCGAGCTGGTCGGTGATGTAGTGAGCCGTCGTCTGGCCCTCGACGGTCGCATTGACGGCGATGACCAGCTCGCGCACGCCGCCCTTGGCGACGCGATCGACGAGCGCCTTGATGTTCAAATCATCCGGCCCGATGCCGTCGAGCGGCGACAGCGTGCCGCCGAGCACGTGATAGGCGGCGTTCAAGGCGCCTGCCCGCTCCAGCGCCCAGAGATCGGCGACGTCCTCGACGACGATGATCACCGCCTGGTCGCGGCGCTCGTCGGTGCAGACGGTGCAGGGATCGATCGTATCGACATTGCCGCAGCAGGAGCAGATCTTGACCTTGCGGTGTGCCTCGCCCATCGCCTCGGCGAGAGGCCCGAGCAATTGCTCCTTCTTCTTGACGAGGTGCAATGCGGCGCGCCGCGCGGAGCGGGGCCCGAGACCGGGCACCTTCGCCAGGAGCTGGATGAGCTTTTCGATTTCTGGACCGGTGACTCGCTTTGCCATGGCCGGCTTTTAGCGCATCTCGCCGACAAACGGAATCGCTTTGACGGTGATCACCGCGCCGCGATCGCGACGGCCGCGCCGGCCATCGTGCCGGCGCTGGCGCGGTTGACGAATCTCACCGCACGGCGGCTCTTCAGGAACTGCCGGGCCTTTGCCGCCATCACCACCCAGGCGACGTCGATCGCTATCAGAACGACGAACATGGTGGCGACAAGCTCCGTCCAGCCGACGAACGTTACCGAGCCTAGATCGATGATCGAGGGTAAAAGCGCCACGTAGAACATCATGATCTTCGGATTGCCAAGCGTGATCGTCAGGCCGGCAAGAAACATCTTCGATGCCGATCTTGCCTCCGGCAGGTTGTCGCCCGGCAATGCCGGCTCGGCCGACCACATCTTCCATGCGAGGAAGAGCAGGTAGCCGACGCCCGCCCATTTGATGGCGACGAACATCCAATGGAAGGTCTCCGCAATCGCCGCCAGGCCGGCGACGGCGAAGGAGAGCCAGATTGCCTCGCCGACCCACATCGCGGCGAGGAAGGGAAGCACGTCGCGCGCGCCCTTTGCGAGCACGCGCGCGACAAGCGCCGCGATGCTCGGCCCAGGCGATCCGGCGGCGATCAACAGCGCGCCGGCAAAGACGAGCAGCGTAGCGACGGTCATGGATATCCTTCCGCTAGACCACAAAACCCGCCATCCGGCACCGATCCGGCGCCCTGGAAGCGGCGGCACGCCAACACGCTTGTCCGCGCCTGCCGAATTAAGTCGCGACTTACCGATCAGAACGGCAGCTTCATCCCCGGCGGAATTGGCAGGCCGGCGGTGAGTTCGCGGGTCTTTTCCGCCTGCACCGCCTCGGCCTTTTCCTTCGCATCCTTGTGGGCGGCGACGATCAGGTCCTCGAGAATCTCGACATCGTCCTCCTTGAACAGCGACGGATCGATCTTCAGGCTCTTCATGTGGCCCTTGCCGTCGAGCCGGACAGTGACAAGGCCGCCGCCGGACGTGCCATCGACTTCGAGCGCGGCGATCTCCGCCTGCATCTTCTCCATCTTGGCCTGCATTTCCTTGACCTTGCCCATCATGCCGATGATGTCGCGCATCGTCGTCTCCTGTCCTTTGCTCTGTCTGCCTGAAACTCAAGCGCCGCTTCTGCGTCGCGCACTTACTCGATGTCGTCGCCGGGGACGATGTCGCCGTCCTCGGATTCGGCCGTTGCCGGAGCGAGGTTCTCAACCTCCACCTCCGCGGCGCGGATGCGCACGTCGGTGATCCTCGCACCCGGAAAGCGCGCAAGGATCGCGGCAACATCCGGATCCTGGCGGGCGTCGTTGACGCGCTGCTCCTGGGCACGCTGCTCGGCCTCGACGAGCGTCGGTTCGCCCGGCTCGCGGCTGTAGCTGACGACCCAGTGGATGCCGGTCCATTCCTTGAGCTTGACGGCCAGCTCATTGAGCAGCGTCTTCGGCGCGTCTTCGGGAAGGTTGACGTCGAGCCGGCCGGGCTCGATATGCACCAGCCGCAGGAAGCCGCGCACCAGCGTCTTCAGCTTGATGTCACGGTTTTTCGCGCAGAGATCGGCAATATCGCTCACCGAGTTGACCGGAACCTTCGGCTCCGGCTTGGCGGCAGCCACAGGTGCCGGCCTCTCCTCGATCCGCCCGACGCCGATCGGCTGGGCCGCGGCATCCGCTACGGCGCGCAGCATGGTGGCGCCATTGCCGGACGACCGCTGGACAGGCGCTGCCTCGAGGGATCGGGCCTGAACCGGCGGCTGGGCGGCCTGAGACTGCGTACCGCCGCCATTGCGGGCCGGCACCGGGCGACCGTCGCCAGCCTCGCTGCCCGAAAGTTCGAGCAAGCGTCGGGCCGCATCCTCCGGCGAGGGAAGATGGGCGGCATGGGCGAGCCGGATCAGCACCATCTCGGCTGCACCGGCGGGGCGCGCCGAGCTTTCGGCCTCGGGAATGCCCTTCAACAGCATCTGCCAGATGCGCGACAGGGTAGTCACCGCCACGCTGCCGGCGAATTCGGCGCCGCGGCGGCGCTCGATCTCGCTCAAGGACTGATCGTTCGCCGCCTCCGGCACATATTTCATGCGGGTCACGAGATGGGTGAAGTCGGCGAGATCGGTCAGCACGACCGTCGGATTGGCGCCCGCCTCGTATTGCGCCGCGAATTCGCCGAGTGCCGCCGCCGCGTCGCCCTTGATGATGTGCTCGAAGAGATCGACGATGCGGGCGCGGTCGGCGAGGCCGAGCATCGAGCGCACCGTTTCCATTTCGACGGAGCCGCCGCCATGGGCGATCGCCTGGTCGAGCAGCGACAGGCCGTCGCGCGCCGAACCCTCCGCCGCACGCGCCACCATCGCCAGCGCCTCGGGCTCGAAGGACACGGCCTCCTTGTTCAGGATGGTGGAGAAGAGCCCGACCAGGTCGGAGGCGCTGATGCGCCGGAGATCGAAGCGCTGGCAGCGCGACAGGACGGTGATCGGAACCTTGCGGATCTCGGTCGTCGCGAAGATGAACTTCACATGCTCCGGCGGCTCCTCGAGCGTCTTCAACAGGCCGTTGAAGGCCTGGGTCGAGAGCATGTGCACTTCATCGATGATGTAGACCTTGTAGCGCGCCGAGACGGGCCTGTAGCGCACCTGCTCGATAATCTCGCGAATGTCGTCGATGCCGGTATGGGAGGCCGCGTCCATCTCGATGACGTCGACATGGCGGCCGTCCATGATCGCCTGGCAGTGCTCGCCCGGAACACGCAGGTCGATCGTCGGCTTGTCGATCTCGGCGGTCTTGTAGTTCAGCGCCCGCGCCAGGATGCGGGCGGTCGTCGTCTTGCCGACGCCGCGCACCCCGGTCAGCATATAGGCCTGGGCGATGCGGCCGGTCTCGAAGGCGTTGGTGAGCGTGCGCACCATCGGCTCCTGGCCGACCATCAGATCGGAGAAATCCTTGGGGCGGTATTTGCGCGCCAGAACGCGGTAGGCGGCCGGTTTCTCGACGGTTGAAACTGGGGATGAAATGGGCGCTTCGTCGCTCATCGACCCTGCCGCTGTTCGAACTCTTGTCCCGACAGGACGGAGAAGGTGGGAGGCTGGCACGATGACCCGTGCCGGGGCTCGTTGGGGCTGCTTCCTTCCGGACCTGACCCGGTTGGCGAGTGGCTCGTCCACCACCAACCTCCCGGCTTCCATATCGGCAATATCTGAAGCAAATGCAAGCCAAGCCGCCAAAAAACTGCTATCGGTATAGAATACAAGGCGAATCCCCTTGATCACGAGGAGACTTTCTTGACCAGCTTCACGCTCGACGAGCGCCTCGAGCGCGACGGCATACCGATCGCCTCGATCGGCCTCTGCCAGATGCGCCTGATGAACGACCGCCGCTGGCCATGGCTGATCCTCATTCCGCAGCGGGCCGACGTTTCCGAAATCTACGAGCTCACGCCGCTCGACCAGACGATGCTCACCTTCGAGACGAACATGGTGGCGACGGCGCTCAAGAAGGTGACCGGAGCGCAGAAGATCAACATCGGTGCGCTCGGCAACATCGTCCGGCAGCTGCATGTGCACGTCATCGCCCGCAGGGAGGGCGATCCCAACTGGCCGGGCCCGGTCTGGGGTTTCGGCAAGGCCGAGCCATGGCCGGAAGACGAGCACCAGGCATTCGCAGCACGTATTCTGGAAAATCTCTGAACATGACGAAAACGATCTTCGATCTTCACAGCCCCCATCCGGAGCCGAGCACCTTCGTCGCCTTCGCGGAAAACCATCTCGACCGGCAATCGGAGCACCGCGCCGACGATTGCGTCGAGAAGGCACTCAAACATCCGGGCGCGCATTTCCTCGCCTTTTCCGGAGCGAAGCTGATCGTCAAGCATGACGAGAAGATCATCGACCCGCTCTTCGCCCCCTACGAACTCGCGGGCCTCGAACCGACGATCGACGAGGCGGTGCTGCTCGGCTACCTGCCGAACGGCGAACCGCGGCTCGCCGTGCCTTCCGGGCTGACCGAGGAAACCGTGCCGGAGCCCTTCAAGATCGCCGATGCGCGCATGCTCTACCGGCAGCAGATGCTGCCTGAGGACCTGCTCGGGCAGTTCGCCCAAGGCTCGAGCCTGATCACCTGGAACGCCAACAACCGCTTTTGCGGCCGCTGCAGCGGGCCGATGGACGGTGCGGCCGGGGGCTACCGGCGCAACTGCACCGCCTGCGGCCATATGGTCTTTCCGCGCACGGACCCGGTCGTTATCATGCTGACGGTCGATGTCGAGCGTGACCTCTGCCTGCTCGGCCGCAGCCCACATTTCGCGCCGGGCATGTATTCCTGCCTTGCCGGTTTCGTCGAGCCGGGCGAGACCATCGAAAATGCCGTGCGACGGGAAACCCAGGAGGAATCGGGCATCCGCGTTGGCCGGGTGCGCTATCATGCCTCGCAACCCTGGCCACTGCCGCATTCGCTGATGATCGGCTGCTATGCCGAGGCGCGATCGACGGTCATCAGGCGCGACGAGCAGGAACTCGAGGATGTGCGCTGGTTCACCCGTGCCGAGACCGAAGCGATGCTGGAGCGCTCGACCGGCGTCGCCAATACGCCGGACGAGCATATCCCGCCGCCGAAGGGGGCGATCGCCCACCAGTTGATGCGCGACTGGCTCGCCTGGCCGGAGCGAGGCTGAGCCCCCTTTCCCCAGTCAACAAGGGACAGGAATGAATGTCGCGATCGGAACGGCTCATCGATCTCATCCAGGTGCTGAGACGTCACCGGCGACCCGTGAGCGGCCGGCAACTGGCCGAGGAGACCGGCGTCAGCCTGCGCACCCTCTATCGCGACATCGCCAGCCTTCAGGCCCAGGGCGCTGAAATCGAGGGCGAGGCGGGCGTCGGCTATGTCCTCAGGCCGGGCTTCCTGCTGCCGCCGATGATGTTTTCCGAGGAGGAGATCGAGGCGCTGGTGCTCGGCTCGCGCTGGGTGGCGAAACGCGGCGACGACAGACTCGCGGCAGCGGCCGTCGACGCGCTGGCGAAGATCGGCTCGGTGCTGCCGGGCGAGCTCAAGGATAAGCTCGACGGTTCGACACTGCTCGTGGGGCCGCGCCAGCCGATTGTCGACCGGATCGACCTCGGCCTGTTGCGCAAGGCCATTCGCAGTGAACACAAGCTCGCGCTCCACTATCTCGACAATGACGGTCGTGACAGCCATCGCACGGTCTGGCCCTTCGCGCTCGGATTTTTCGAGGAGACACGGGTGCTCGCCGCCTGGTGCGAGCTCCGTCAGGATTTCCGCCATTTCCGCACCGACCGGATCAGGCAGGCGGACATGCTCGACAATCGCTATCCACGCCGGCGCCAAGCATTGCTGAAGGACTGGCGCGTCGCCCGTGGCGTCGATCCCGCCGGGGTCTGATTTCATTTCCGTCCGGTGCGCATACTGCTGACAAAAACTGGCAGCATGTGCCGATAGCTTGAAGGTCCCGAAACAAGGAGACCATCATGGCAAAACCCAATCTCATCGTCCTCTATGTCGCCGATCCGCTGGCCAGCGTCGAATTCTATCGCAAGCTGCTCGGCAAGGAACCGACGGTCGCCTTTCCGACCTTCTCCTCCTTCGAGTTCAAGGAAGGCTTCACCTTGGGCCTGTGGGCACGGGAGAAGGTGCAGCCCCAGCCTGTCGGCGAAGGCAGCCGCGCCGAGCTCGCATTCATGGTGGAGGGAGAAGAAGCCGTCCGCGCGCACTATGAGGAATGGCAGGCGATGGGGCTGCCGATTGCGCAGGAACTGACGAAGATGGATTTCGGACCGACATTCGTCGCCCTCGATCCGGACGGGCATCGCCTGCGTGTCTGCCTTTACGACGACTGAGGCGTGTCGCACAGTATGCGAACAGGATAGCGAAGATCTCGCTCACACCCCGCAGGAAACGCCGGCGGGGTGTGGAAGACTTTCACGCCGCGCATTCAATGGACGCGCGGCCATGCGTGTGTTTAGCGGCCGTAGACGGCAGCCTGAATCTGGGAACGGGAAAGACCGATGTCGCTCAGCGCGTGGTCGTTGAGAGCGTTCAGCTCGCGTACCGCACGGCGCAATCTTGCGTATTCCATGATCTTCTGACGGATCTTCATTTTTGACACTCCATTTTCTTGTTCTTGACGGAGGTCAAATAGGCATTTGCCTAAGATTTCAGTAGTTCCATGATTGCAAATTAGGCATGCACTGGACGCGTAGCCGGTTAACGCCGCTCAGAGCACGCCGCGCATCGGATGCGCCTTGTAGGTGCCGAGGATGCGGACGTTCTCCGAGAAGAAGCGCAGCTCGTCCATGGCGTGGCGCACCCCTTCGTCGTCCGGATGGCCCTCGATATCGGCATAGAACTGCGTCGCCACGAACTTACCGCCGAGCTGGTAGCTTTCGAGCTTCGTCATGTTGATGCCGTTGGTGGCAAAGCCGCCCATTGCCTTGTAGAGCGCGGCCGGGATGTTGCGCACGTTGAAGACGAAGGTGGTGATGATCAGTTCGTCGTCCGACTTGCGCGTCGTCCGCTGCTCCTCGCGCGACAGCACGACGAAGCGGGTGACGTTGCTGTCGGTGTCCTCTACGTTCTCGGCGAGGATTTCCAGCCCGTAAAGGTCGGCGGCCAGGCGTGGGGCGAGCGCTGCCATCGAGCGGTCGCCGGTCTCGGAAACGAGTTTGGCGGCTCCGGCCGTGTCGCCTGCGACGATCGGCTTCCAGCGGTTGGCGCGGACGATCTTGCGGCACTGGCCGAGCGCATGGATATGGCTGTGCACGGTGCGGATCTCATCGTGCCTGACGCCCGGAAGCACCATCAGCTGGAAGCGGATCGGCATGAAATATTCGCCGACGATATGGAGGCGCGATTCGGGCAGCAGGTGATGGATGTCGGCGACGCGCCCGGCGATCGTGTTCTCGATCGGAATCATGCCGAGATCGGCGTCGCCGTTCTCGACCGCCAGGAACGCGTCCTCGAATGTCTGGCAGGGCAAGGGCTCCATGGACGGGAACATGTCGCGGCAAGCCATGTCGGAATTGGCGCCGAAGTCGCCCTGGAAGGAAATCCTGTTGGTTTTGGCGGTCACTTTGGCTTCCCCTTTCAGGCCGAGAGCAGGCGGCGGGCTTTTTCCAGGTCGGCCGGCGTGTCGACGCCGAGCGGCACGGAATTGACGATCTCGACGTCGATGCGCATCCCGGCCTCGAGCGCGCGCAACTGTTCGAGCGATTCGCGCTTTTCGAGCGTCGAAGGCTTCAGCGACACGAAGGTCTCCAAAGCCCTGCGCCGGTAGGCGTAAAGACCGATATGGTGATAGAGCGGCCCGGCACCATGGGGCGCCGTCGCGCGAGTGAAATAGAGTGCGCGCAGCCGGCTCTCCGACAGCGGCGACCCGACGACCTTGACGACGTTCGGATTGGTCTTCTCGTGCTCGTCGGTGATTTCGACCGTCAGCGTGGCGATATCGGTCGCGGCGTTTTCGAGCGGCCTCAAGGCGGCGCGGATCGGCCCGGGCTCGATCGTCGGCAGGTCGCCTTGGATATTGATGACGATCTCGGCCTCGCCATTGGGATCGGCCTTCCTGAGCGCCTCGTGGATCCGGTCGGAGCCGGACTGGTGATCGACACGCGTCATGATCGCCTCGAAGCCGGCGTCGCGCACCGCCTCGTAAACCTCGTCATGATCGACGGCGACGACCACTCGGCCGACATCGGCCTCCGCGGCGCGCCTGGCGACCTGGACGATCATCGGCAGGCCGCAGATGTCGGCGAGCGGCTTGCCCGGCAGCCGGGTGGAAGCCATGCGCGCCGGAATGAGCACAAGCGCCTTGCCCGAATTTTCACGATTCATCGTCTTGCCTTCAAAAGCCCCGGAGAAAGTGTCAAAACGTCTCACTTCGGGGCCGATAATCTCTGTTGCAACGCAGAGCCAAAAGACATAGGTTCCGCGCGATTTCAAGATGGGCCGGGTTTTTGTTTGCGCCGGTGGCAAAGGGAGCGTTTGCAGATGAATCCATATGTGAACATGGGTGTGGGTGCCTTGTTGGGTACGGTCTTCGTGCTGATGACCGTGTCCATTGCTTCTGAAGGCATTTTCCATTCCGAAGCTCCCGAAAAGGAAGGTTTCGCGATCGTCGCCGAGGAACCGGCGGGCGAAGCCGGTGCGGCCGGCGGCGAAGAAGCGAAGCCGGAGCCGATCGGCCCGCTGCTCGCCAAGGCCGACGCCGCCGCCGGCGAAGCCGTGTTCAAGAAATGCGCAAGCTGTCACACCATAGAGAAGGGCGGACCGAACAAGGTCGGCCCGAATCTCTGGGGACTCGTCAACCGTCCGGTCGGCTCGCATGAGGGCTTCGCCTATTCGGCCGGCATGAAGACCTTTGCCGAAGGCGGCAAGGTCGTCTGGGACTACGACCACCTGAGCTACTTCCTCGAGGCGCCGAAGAAGCACGTGCCGGGGACGGCCATGGGCTTTGCCGGCCTGAAGAAGCCGGACGAGCGCGCCAACCTGATCGCTTGGCTGCGCGAAAAGGCGGACAGCCCGGCGCCGCTGCCGACGGCAGATGCAGCCGCCGCCACCGAAGCAGCACCGGCACCGGCTGAAGGCGGGCAGGCCGCCGCCCCCGCTCCCGCTCCGGCAAACTGAGCGTTCGATTTTCGATGAGGAAGCCCGGTCGATCGACCGGGCTTTTTTCGTCCTGGCAAAGGGATGACGAGGCCGATGCAACTTCTGTCGGATTTTCCTTTGGCAATGTCTAAAATCTGTGCAAATGACAATGTGAACCCAACCAAATGCGATCCGGTCCGAGCTAAGTCCCGTCTTCACGACGAGCGGGACGGAACCGCTCGGAACGAAGGAGCGGACGATAGATGACCAGCGGTGGTACAGAGACTTTCCTGTTCGAGACACATCCGAACCCCATGGCAGCGGGCGAGCGCGAGGCTCTGCTCAAGAACCCGGGCTTCGGCCGCGTGCTGACCGACCACATGGCGACGATCCGCTATTCGGAGGGACGCGGGTGGCATGACGCCAGGATCGAGCCGCGGAAAGCTCTGGATCTCAGCCCGTCTACCGTGGTGCTGCACTACGCCCAGGAGATCTTCGAGGGCATGAAGGCCTACCGCCTGCCGGACGGCGGCGCGACGCTGTTCCGGCCCGACGCCAATGCGCGCCGTTTCACCAACTCCGCCAATCGCCTGGCGATGGCGCCCTTGCCGGAAGAACTGTTCGTCGAATCGGTGCGCGCCCTGGTGCGGACGGATCGCGACTGGATTCCGGCGGCCGAAGGCGCCTCGCTCTATCTGCGGCCGTTCATGATCGCCACCGAGGCGATCCTCGGCGTCAAGCCGTCGTCCGACTATCTCTATTGCGTGATCGCCTCCCCGGTCGGCTCCTACTTCAAGGGCGGCGCACCGGCGGTCACCCTCTGGGTCTCGGAACACTACACGCGGGCGGCGCCCGGCGGCACGGGCGAGGCGAAATGCGGCGGCAACTACGCGGCAAGCCTTGCCGCACAGGCGGAAGCAAGCCGCGAGGGCTGCGACCAGGTCGTGTTCCTCGATGCCGTCGAACGGCGCTGGATCGAGGAACTCGGCGGCATGAACATCTTCTTCGTCTTCTCAGACGGCTCGCTGCAGACGCCGCCGCTCACCGGCACGATCCTGCCGGGCATCACCCGCGATTCGCTGATCACGCTGGCCCGCGACCTGGGCCTCACGGTGCGCGAGGAGCCCTATTCGATCGATCAGTGGCAGGCGGATGCCGAGAGCGGCCGACTGACCGAGGCCTTCGCCTGCGGTACGGCCGCGGTGGTGACGCCGATTGGCAAGGTGAAGGGCCGCACCCGCAACGTCACGATCGGCGATGGCGGTGCCGGCCCGGTGGCCCAGCGCCTGAAGGCGGCGCTGCTCGATATCCAGAACGGACGTGCGCCCGACCGGCACGGCTGGCTCGACCGGCTGTTCTAGACCAACAGCGATACTCTCGGCTCCTCACATGAGGGCACGCAAGGGCGCGAAAACCTACACTACATCAGCATATAGGCCCAGGCCGACACGCTGACGACGCCGAGGGCGGTCGTCAGCGTGATGGTCGAGGACGCAAGGCCGTGGCCAACATTGAAGTGGTTGGCGATCAGCCAGGCATTGACGCCGGTTGGCACGGACGAGGTCAGGACGAGGGCGGCGGTCCAGCTGTCGCTCAGGCCCAGGAGATGGCAGGCGGCGAAGACGGCGCCCGGCAGCACGATGAGCTTCAGCGTGCTGGTGACGGTGGCGAGGCCGGTATTGCCGGCAAGACCATATTTGTCGAGCGCCATGCCGATCGAGACGAGTGCTGCGGGCGCGGCGACGCCGGCAAGCTGGTCGACGACGATCTTGGCCGGTCCGCCAAGCGGCTGGCCGACAAGATGGAAGAGCGCCCCGAGGGCAAGCCCGATCACCAGCGGATTGCGGGCGAGATTGCGGCCGACCCCCGCCAGAAGCTTGACGAGGCTCTGCCGCGGCCGGCCGCTGGCCTTCTGGTCGGCGCGGTCCATCATCACGGTTCCGGCGATCATCATGACGGGCAGATGCACCGAAAGCAGGATCGACAGCGCAACGATCCCCTCCTCCCCGACGACGCGTGAAACCAGCGGCAGGCCGATGAACACGGTGTTGGCAAAGGCCGAAGAGACGCCGGCCAGCACGCCTATGCGCTGATCGCGGCCAAAGCCGAGGGTGGCGGCCAGATGGCCGATGGTCCAGGTGACCGCGACGCCGGAGAAATAGGCAACCCAGAGCGGCCAGGGCGATCCCTCCTTGAAATCCGCTTCGGCGATCGTGCGGAACAAGAGGACCGGTACGGCCACCCTGAAGACGAAATCGCCGAGCGCCTCGCCGACGGCCGGCTTCAGATAGCCGAACTTCACGATCAACCAGCCGGTCAGGATCAGGATGAAGATCGGAACGACGTTCAGGAAAACATCGGACATGCGTGAGCCTTGAATCGACGCTTGGGCTGAACCGACCGGCGACGACCGATTCCAAGGGACAGGACGGAGCGAAGCGCGCCCGAGGCCGCGCGTTGCTCATGCAGATGGTTCCCGAGGCATAGACCCGTTCAAACCCCGGAGGCAAGGGCGGCGGACGAAGAAGCGGAACATTCCGGCGTCAAGCAGCGTTGCCGTTTAGGGACCGGGATCACAGGAATGTCGAGCGAGCATCCGACCTATTCGCACAAGGACGACGATCCGCATCTCACCGATGACGATCTGGCCCAGAAGGTCTTGCGATTTCTTCGCTACGCGACATTCATCGACACCAGCGGCATCGAGGTGATCGCGCTCGGCAAGATGGTCGTGCTGTCGGGCACGGTCGCGTGCGAAGCGGATATCGCCTGTGCCGGCGATGCGGCCGCCTCGGTCATCGGCGTGCAGAGCGTCGAGAACCGGCTGACGACGCGGCCGGACGAAGCCGGGGGCTGAGCCGCAGCAGACACGTGACACACGTCACGACGGAGGGCAGATCATGAGCGACAGCATCGAGAAGAGCATAGAACTGGCCGTTCCGATCGAACGGGCCTGGCACGCCTTGACCGACCATCAGGCCTTCGGCACATGGTTTCGCGTCAAGCTTCACGGTCCCTTCGTCGTCGGAGAGACCACCACCGGCGAGATCACCTATCCGGGTCACGAGGGTGTCAAGTGGAAATCCGTGACGGAGCAGATGGACGCGCCCCGTCTCTTTGCCTTCCGCTGGCCGCATTCCGAGGATCCGGGCGCCGATATTTCGAGCTCCCCTTCGATGCGCGTCGAATTCCGCCTGACGCCGACAACGAAGGGCACGCATCTGACGATCAAGGAGTCCGGCTTCGAGTCGCTGCCGAAGGATCGCCGCGAGGAAGCGCTGTCCCGCAACGAGGAAGGCTGGGAAATCCAGGCCCGGAACATCAAGGCCTTCGTCGAAGCCTGATCTTGGAGCGGCAAGCGCCGCGCTATCACATCACCGTTCGACTACTACAGCGACCTTTGCGCGTCTGATAACACGCGCGGCGCTGTAGGACCCGACATTGATCTCGAGGACCGCCGCGATACCTTTGCGGTGAGGGAGGCAGGCGGATGTGCGGACGCGTCTACATCAAGAGCAATCTCGACGGCCTGTTGCGCGAATTCTCACTCGCCGAGCGGGAGGCGGTGGAGGGGATGGCGAACCAGTTCCCGCGCTATAACGGGGCACCCTCGCTCTACTATCCGATCATCATTACCGACGTGATCCGCGAGCCGGACGTGTCCGGTCCGACCTTCGTCAGTGCCCGATGGGGCCTTATTCCGCGCTGGATGAAGGCGCCGGGCCGACCGCCGCCGGTCAACGCGCGCTGCGAAGGCATCGCAACAGTGGGCCTGTTCAAGGACGCCTATCGCCGGCGCCGCTGCCTGATCCCGATCGACGGCTTCTTCGAGTGGAAGGACATCTACGGCACCGGCAAGATGAAGCAGCCCTATGCCGTCGCCATGAGGTCCGGCGAGCCCTTCGCGCTTGCCGGTCTTTGGGAGACCTGGTGCAACCCGGAAACGGACGAGGATATCCGCACGTTCTGCGTCATCACCTGCCCGCCCAACGCGATGATGGCGACGATCCACGACCGCATGCCGCTGATCCTCAACCGGACGGACTACGAACGCTGGCTCTCGCAGGAGCCGGATCCTTCCGAGCTGATGAAGCCATTCCCGGAGGAGCTGATGACCATGTGGCCGATCGACCGGAAGGTCGGCTCGCCGAGATATGATGCGGCGGACATTCTCGATCCGGTAGAGCCGCCTGAAGAGGACTGATTCCCGCTCTGCAGCGCTCCCTACACCAGCGCGGAACCTACCCGCGCAGGCCCGGCGCCTCCTGCCCGGTGCGCTCCACGTATTCGGTATAGCCGCCGCCATACTGATGGATCCCGTCCGGCGTCAGCTCCAGCACCCGGTTGGACAGTGCCGCCAGGAAGCGGCGGTCGTGCGAGACGAACAGCATGGTGCCCTCATAAGCCGACAGTGCCTTGATCAGCATTTCCTTCGTATCGAGGTCGAGGTGGTTGGTCGGCTCGTCGAGAACGAGAAGGTTCGGCGGGTCGAACAGCATTGCCGCCATCACCAGCCGCGCCTTCTCGCCGCCGGAGAGCACCCGGCAGCGCTTCTCGACGTCATCTCCGGAAAAGCCGAAACAGCCGGCGAGCGCCCGGAGCGGCGCCTGCCCGGCCTTCGGGAAGCGCTCCTCCAGCCATTGGAGGACGGTGCTCTCGCCATCGAGCACATCCATCGCATGCTGGGCGAAATAGCCGAGCTTGACGCTGGCGCCGATCGACACGCTGCCCTGGTCCGGCTGGGCGGTGCCGGTGACGAGCTTGAGCAACGTCGACTTTCCGGCGCCGTTGATGCCCATGATGCACCAGCGTTCGCGCCGGCGCACCATGAAGTCGAGGCCGTCATAGATCGTCCGGCTGCCATAGGCCTTGTGCACATTCTTGAGATTGACGACGTCCTCGCCGGAGCGCGGCGCCGGCAGGAAGTCGAAAGCGACCGTCTGGCGGCGGCGCGGCGGCTCGACACGGTCGATCTTCTCGAGCTTCTTGACGCGGCTCTGCACCTGGGCGGCGTGCGAGGCACGGGCCTTGAAGCGTTCGATGAACTTTATCTCCTTGGCGAGCATGGCCTGCTGGCGCTCGAACTGGGCCTGCTGCTGTCGCTCGTTCAGCGCCCGCTGCTCCTCGTAGAAGCCATAATCGCCGGAATAGCTCGTCAACGCGCCGGCGTCGATCTCGATGATCCGGGTGACGATCCGGTTCATGAACTCGCGGTCATGCGAAGTCATCAGGAGGGCGCCGTCATAACCTTTGAGGAAATCCTCAAGCCAGATCAGGCTTTCGAGATCAAGGTGGTTGCTCGGCTCGTCGAGCAGCATGACGTCCGGTCGCATCAAGAGGATGCGGGCGAGCGCCACGCGCATCTTCCAGCCGCCGGACAGCTTGGCGACGTCGCCGTCCATCATCTCCTGGCTGAAACTCAAGCCGGCCAGGACCTCGCGGGCGCGCCCCTCGAGCGCATAGCCATCGAGCTCCTCGTAGCGCGCCTGCACCTCGCCGTAGCGCTCGATGATCGCGTCCATTTCGTCGATCCGCTCCGGATCCGACATGGCCGCCTCGAGTTCGCGCAGCTCCGCCGCAACGGCGCTGACCGGTCCGGCCCCTTCCATCACCTCGGCAACGGCCGAGTGACCCGCCATCTCGCCGACGTCCTGGTCGAAATAGCCGACCGTCACGCCCTTCTCGACCGAGACCTGCCCCTCGTCCGGCTCTTCCTCGCCGGTAATCATCCGGAAGAGCGTCGTCTTTCCCGCGCCGTTCGGGCCGACAAGCCCGATCCTTTCGCCACGGTTCAAGGCGGCGGAGGCTTCGATATAGAGAATGCGGTGACTGTTGGACTTGCTGATATTCTCGATACGGATCATGGGGGAAGACGGCCTGGATGGGGTTGCGGGCACCCCTATGCCACGGGGCGGCGCAGCTGTCACGCGAACTTGGGGCGGAGGCGCCGAGACTGGCAAGGTGATGGCGGACAGAGAGGGATTCGAACCCTCGATACGCTTTCACGTATACACGCGTTCCAGGCGTGCGCCTTCAACCACTCGGCCACCTGTCCATCCGTCTGCAGCCGTTGGTCAGTTCGGCTGGATGGGGGAGTGAGACTCCACCGTGCTGCCGGCAAGAACCGGCGGACGGGCGCGATATATACCGATGATTGGCGGCGGATCAACTGGTTTCTGACAGATTGTTGACATCGCGTGAGATGTTGTGGGCGCTGTCCACCATTGCGCTTGCCCGATGGCGGGCCTATCTCTTGGAGCGAGACGAGCAAATGCGAGAATCGGTCTCGCGCACGGGCGAGAATCGCTCGACAGGCTGAGGCGCGGGAACCGGCCGAAGGAGGATGGATGCGGCTCTTGCTGCGGTTTGCAAGCTTTCTCGCGCTGACGGCCGCCGTGCTTGCCGGCACCATCGATTCGATCCAGTCGGTGGCGGCCTCCGAGCCGGTGCTGACGCCGCTTGCGGACGGGATCGCGCTGCTCGGGTCCGACGCGCTCAACTGGGTGCAATCGCTGCAGCGAACCGATGCGGGGCCCGCCATCTGGCTGACCGCGTTGCACTGGGTGTTCATGCAGCCGGCCTTCGCCGTTCTCCTCGTCATCGCCCTCCTTCTGTGGATGGCGGGATACAAGAAGAAGCCGGCCGCCGGACGCTTTGCGGCCTGAAGGCCGCCCCGTTCCGTTCAACGCTTTCGGTGAAACGAAGGGAACCGCGGATGTTTCTGATCGACATGTTCAACAAGAAGACCATCCTGCCCGACGCCGAGATTGCGCTGCCCGGCCGCACCGAGGAAATCCCGACGGCCGCGGCGCACTTCGTCTCCGGCCGGCCGCTGAAAGGCCCCTATCCGGACGGTATGAAGAAGGTCCTCTTCGGCATGGGCTGCTTCTGGGGCGCCGAGCGGCTGTTCTGGCAGATCCCCGGCGTCCACGTGACCGCGGTCGGCTATTCCGGCGGGCTGACGCCGAACCCGACCTACCAGGAGACGACAACGGGACTGACCGGCCATGCGGAGGTGGTGCTGGTCGTCTACGATCCGCAAAAAGTGACGCTTGCCCGCCTGCTCAAGACCTTTTTCGAGGAACACGACCCGACCCAGGGCATGCGGCAGGGCAACGATATCGGCACGACCTATCGCTCGGCGATCTATGTCTTCGACGAGGGCCAGCTTGCCGAGGGGAATGCAGCCCGCCACACTTTCAAGCGGGCGCTGAACGCATTCAACCACGGCCGCGAAATCACCACGGAAATTGCGATTGCCCGACCCTTCTATTTTGCCGAGGACTACCACCAGCAATATCTCGCCAAGAACCCGGGCGGCTATTGCGGGCTGCGCGGCACCGGCGTCAGCTGCCCGATCGGCTGAAGCGAAGTCGGTCTGCTTGCGCCGGTCGCCAGCGCTCCGCAGGGCGCCGGCGGCTTTTTTACCATCTGAAAAATTTTGGATGTTTTTTTGAGGAAGCCGTGCAAGGATGCGGCCACCCAAGCCTTAAACAGAAGAGGGGCGGGCTCCGCGGACAGGCTCCTGCCGGCCGCCGGAAAACCCGAAAAAGATCCAATAACGACCACAGGGCTGCACGATGAAAAAAACCATTCTCGGTCTCTTTGCTTTCTCGATGATGTCGGCGACGGCGCTGGCCGCCGACACCAAGCCGGCGCTTATCTACGACCTCGGCGGCAAGTTCGACAAATCCTTCAACGAGGCGGCCTTCAACGGCGCTGAAAAGTTCAAGGCCGAATCGGGCATCGAATACCGCGAATTCGAGATCGCCAACGACGCCCAGCGCGAACAGGCTCTGCGCCGCTTCGCCAGCGACGGCAATAGCCCGATCGTCATGGCCGGCTTCAACTGGGCCGCGTCGCTCGAAAAGATCGCGGCGGAATATCCGGATACGAAATTCGCCATCATCGACATGGTGGTCGAAAAGCCGAACGTCAAATCGATCGTCTTCAAGGAACAGGAAGGCTCCTATCTGGTCGGCGTGCTGGCCGGTCTTGCCTCCAAGTCGAAGACCGTCAGCTTCGTCGGCGGCATGGACATCCCGCTGATCCACAAGTTCGCCTGCGGCTATGTCGGCGGCGCCAAGTCAACCGGCGCGGACGTCAAGGTGCTCGAAGCCTATACGGGCACGACGCCGGACGCCTGGAACGATCCGGTCAAGGGCGGTGAAATCGCCAAGTCGCAGATCGACCAGGGCGCGGATGTCGTCTATCACGCCGCCGGCGGTACCGGCGTCGGCGTCCTGCAGGCGGCAGCGGATGCGGGCAAGCTCGGCATCGGCGTCGACTCCAACCAGAACATGCTGCAGCCGGGCAAGGTCCTGACCTCGATGCTGAAGCGCGTCGACGTCGCCGTCTATGACGCCTTCACGTCGGCCAAGGACGACAAGTTCCAATTCGGCATCTCCAATCTCGGCCTCAAGGAAGACGGCGTCGGCTACGCGCTGGACGAGAACAACAAGCCGCTGATCACGCCGGAAATGCTCGATGCGGTCGAGAAGGTGAAGGCCGACATCATCGCCGGCAAAGTGCAGGTGCACGACTACATGACGGACGAGACCTGCCCGTACTGATCGGAAAACGCTTCGCTAAAGCGCGTCGCATTCAAGCGTATTCATGCGACGCGCTTTAGGGTTTGACTTGTGCATGTCGTTGTCTCAAAACCGCTGCACACTTTTGCGCGACATGCAGTAAGCCGCCGGTTCGCATGAACCGGCGGCCTTTTGCTGCCTCGCTCAATAATGCGGCGGCCGTGTCACCGGAACTGCCTCTTGCGCCTGTTCCTCGAGGCTCAGGAAACGCTCGGTCAGCCGGTCGAGCTTGGCCCGCGTCTGCTCGACCACCTTCCATTGCTCGGCAAGCTGTTCCGAAAGCTCCTCGATGACCCGCGCCTGATGCGCCGCCATCTCCTCCAGGCGAACGATCCGCTTGTCCATGTCGCTCATGCGCTTCTCCTCATTCCTTTCAAATCGGCGGGCAGATTGAGCGGCCCGGTGGCGCCGTCAAGCGGTCAGCCGCGTGCCCCGGCTGCGACGGCGGTCACGGCGGAAAAGCCGGGATCGCGTGCCGAAAGCCTCTTGTGCAGGTGCACCATCATGCCGGCGGCAAAGAGCGGCGTCAGCAGGTTGATGAACGGCACCGCCAGGAACGCCGCGACCACGAGGCCGGCGAGGAACACCGTGGCGCGGTGCTTGACGCGGAAGAGCCGCGCCTCGGCAGGCGAACGGTGGCGCATGGCGGCGAACTCGAAAAACTCGCGCCCGAGCAGATAGCCGTTGACGAGGAAGAATGCGATGAGGTTGACGCCGGGCACGAGCAACAGAAAAAGCGCAATGATGTTGCCGAGAATGACGACGCCGAGGAATTTTGCCGAACTCACCATCGCCTCGGCGAGCGGCAGAGGATTGCCCGGCGGCTCGGCCGGATAGTTGCGCTTCTCGACCACCTCGGCGACATCGTCGAGGAAGAAGCCGGCGATCAGCGCCGTCACCGGGGCAAGCAGCAGCGCCAGCGCGAGGGCAAGGCCGAGGCTGGCGAAAATGCCGACGACGAACGTGATCCAGCCGGCCCATTCGGGCGTGCCGGGCATCAGCACGTCGATCCAGGGCAGCGCCAGCCAGACGAACAGCTCGCGAAGCGCGAACCAGAGGGCGACGAGCGCCAGCAGCGTGAGCCCGATGACCTTCCAGAAAACCGCGCGGGTTTCGGCGGCAAAGAGATTGGCGAAGGCGAGCCGCGCCGAGTCGAGGATCATGATCGATCTCCATAAAGGACAGTGGGCTCGATGTAAGCAGCCGCACCGGCGTCGGCAAGGCACTTGCGCCGGCCTTCCTCCATGCGGCAGGAACAACAGGCGCTGGCAAACCGCATGCAGGGCGATATGCTACGAGAAAGTCGTCTGATACGCCGCGCGGATCAATGAGCCACCAGGGGAAACGCCATGACCAACCACAGGACGCTCTCGAGCCTTTCCGTTCTCGTGCAATCGGGACAACTGGATCCGGTTGCGCTCACGGACGAAACCCTGAGCCGAATTGAAAACCATGCGGACCAGTCGATCTTCGTCGGGCTGACGCGAGACCGCGCCGAACGGGAGGCCAAGGCGGCCTCCGCACGGATCAAGGCCGGCCGTTCCCTCGGCCTCACCGACGGACTGCCGATCGCCTGGAAGGACCTCTTCGACATGGCCGGAAGTGTGACCACCGCAGGCTCCGTCGTGCTGAAGGACAACGCTCCCGCTTCTGCCGACGCGGCGGTCGTCGCTGCCCTCGGCGGCGCCGGCATGGTGAGCGTCGGCCGCACCAATATGAGCGAGTTCGCCTTTTCCGGTCTCGGCATCAATCCGCATTACGGCACGCCCCGCAACCCTGCCTCGACGGACGTGCATCGCATTCCGGGCGGCTCGTCCTCCGGCTCGGCCGCGGCGGTCGCCGCCGGTCTCGTGCCCCTGGCGATCGGCACCGACACGGGCGGGTCGGTGCGCATTCCGGCGGCCATGACCGGCATTGTCGGCTACAAGGCGACGCGCGGGCGCTACGCGATGAAGGGCGTCTTTCCGCTCGCCCAGAGCCTCGATTCGCTCGGACCCCTCTGCCACACCGTGCAGGACGCCGTCTGGGCGGATGCGGCCATGCACAGCCTGACGGCGCCGGTCATTCGCCGCGCCGATCTCGCCGATCTCTCGCTCGTCATTCCCGAAACGATCGTCTTTGACGAGGCGGAAGCCGAGGTCGTCGCCGCCTTCGAGGCGGCGATCAAGAGGCTCGAGGCGGCCGGCGTCCGGGTGCGGCGCCAGGCGTTTCCGACCTTCGCCGAAATCTTCGAGCTGATGGCGCGGCACGGCGCACTGGTGAATGCGGAGGCCTATGCGCTCCACCGCGAGCGGCTTGCCGGACCGGATGCCGCCCGGATCGACCCGCGCGTCGTCGTCCGCACCCGTCTTGGAGAGAAGATCACCGTCAGCGACTATATCGCCCTTCTCGACGCCCGCGACCGTCTGATCCACGAGACCCTCGAGAGCCTGAAGCCCGGCGAACTGATCGCCCATCCGACGCTGCCGCATGTGGCGCCGCCGATCGACCCGTTGCTTGCCGACGACGATCTGTTCTTCAAGGTGAACGCGAAGACGCTGCGCAACACGTCGATCGGCAATTTCCTCGATTTCTGCGGCGTGTCGATTCCCTGCGGCACCGGCACCGCCGGTATGCCGGTCGGCTTCCTCCTCTCCGCACCGCACCATCAGGACGACCGGCTGCTTTCCGCGGCGCTCGCGCTCGAGGCACTGATCCGGGGCGAGGCATGATCGTCTCTTTCGATATCGGCGGATCGGCGATCAAGGGCGCGATCACGCATTCGCCGGAACGGATCTTTCCCCTGCCCCGTCGGACGACGCCGCTCACCGATTTCCGCCGCTTCGTCGAAGCGATGGAATCGGTGCTCGACGAAGCGGGCGGGCTGCCGGACCGGATCGCCATTTCGATCACCGGCGTCATCGACCCTGAGACGCGGCGCATCAAATGCGCCAATATCCCCTGCATCGACGGGCGGGAACTGGCGGCGGAGCTCGAGGCGGCACTGCACCTGCCCGTGGTGATCGCCAACGACGCCGATTGCTTCGCGCTCGCGGAAGCCGGGATCGGCGCCGGCCGCGGCCATCGCATCGTCTTCGGCGCGATCCTCGGCACCGGCGTCGGCGGCGGCCTGGTGGTGGACGGCAGGCTCATCAACGCCGATGGCGGCTTTGCCGGCGAATGGGGCCACGGTCCGGTCGCGGCGACCCATGCCGGGCACCCGCCCATTTCCATCCCCACCTTCGACTGCGGTTGCGGCCAGCGCGGCTGCGTCGACACGATCGGCGGCGCGCGCGGACTTGAGCGGCTGCATGAGACGATCCATGGCCGGACGCTCGCGAGCCAGGAGATCGTCGCGGCCTGGCAGCGCGGAGAAGCCGAGGCGACACAGACGGTCGACATTTTCGTCGATCTGGTCAGTGCGCCGCTGGCGCTCGTCATCAACATCACCGGTGCGACGATCGTGCCCGTCGGCGGCGGCCTCGCCAATTGCGAGGCGCTGCTCGCCGAGATCGACGAAGCCGTGCGGGGACGCATCCTCCGCCGCTTCGAAAGACCGCTGGTGGTGCGCGGCGAATGCCGGGTCGAACCCGGCCTGATCGGCGCCGCGCTGCTCGGCGTCGGAGGGAAGGGCTGATGCGCGGTATCCTGCTCGAGGTCTGCGTCGACGACGCCGAAGGACTGCAAGCAGCAATCGATGGCGGCGCCGACCGCATCGAACTCTGCGCCGCGCTTGCCGTCGGCGGGCTGACGCCGAGTGCCGGCCTGATGGCGCTTGCAGCCCGCGCGCCGGTGCCGGCCTATGCGATGATCCGGCCGCGCCCCGGCGATTTCGTCTACAACGCCGCCGAACTCGACATCATGCGGCGCGACATCGATGCGGCACGGGAGGCCGGGCTTGCGGGCGTGGTGCTCGGCGCATCGCATCGCGACGGTCGTCTCGACGCGCAGGCGCTCGGCGAACTGACGCGTTATGCCGCCGGCCTCGGGCTGACGCTCCACCGGGCCTTCGATCTCGTGCCGGATTTTGACGAGGCGATCGAGATTGCGGCGGACCTCGGTTTAGAGCGCATCCTGACCTCCGGCGGTGCCAGGAGCGCGCCAGAGGTGGTCGATACGCTGGTGCGGCTCGTGGAACTGGCGGACGGCCGGCTCTCGATCATGCCCGGTTCCGGTGTAACCATCGATACGATCGATCGGCTCCTGCCGAGGCTTGCGGTGACGGAGGTGCACTCATCCTGCTCTGTTCGTGAGCCGGCTAATGACAGGCGCGTGGTAGAGTTGGGCTTCGCCCCGCCGGAACGCCGCCGCACCGATGCGGCGACCGTCAGGGCGATGCGGGCGCGGATCGACTCGCTGCAGGGGAATTCCTAAGCGGCGAAGACCGCCTCCCCGCCGATCCAGGTCGATTTCATCTTTAGCTCCGGCGTCAGCAGCACGAAATCGGCGTCCGTTCCGGGGAGCAGCCGCCCTTTGTGCGTGGCGATGCCCATGACGTCGGCGGGGTAGGCGGAGGCCATGCGGATTGCTTCCTCGATCGGCAGGCCGAGCCTCTCGTGCACGAAGCGGACGGAGGACAGCATGTCGATATCAGCGCCGGCGAGGGTGCCGTCGGCAAGCGTCAAGCGCCCGTCCTTGCGCAGGATCTCTCGGCCGTTGAGGAGGAAGCTGGTCATATCGGTGCCGATCGGCGACATCGCGTCGGTGACGAGAAAAATCTGTCCCGGCCCCTGCTTGCCGCGCAGCGCAATGCCCATCGCCGCCGGGTCGACGTGGAAACCATCGGCAATCAAGCCGGCATGCAGCGTGCCCGTCGCGAGCGCGGCGCCGACGACGCCTGCTTCGCGGTGGCCGAGGCCGCTCATGGCGTTGAAGAGATGGGTGACAGTCCGAGCGCCCGCCTTCGCATAGGCGCAGGCCGTCTCGAAGCCGACGTCCGTATGGCCGAGGCTGACGGCGGCGCCGGCGGCGGTGAGCGCCCGCACCTGCTCCTTCGTCGCATTTTCTGGAGCGACGGTGACCATCAACGCGCCGAGCGCTTTCACGCAGGCGAGCATCTCGGCGAGATCGGCATCCTCCATCGGGCGGATCAGCGCCGGGTCGTGGGCGCCCTTGCGGGCGACCGAAAGATGCGGACCTTCGAGATGCAGGCCGAGGAAGCCCGGCACCGCCGCAGCCCTGGCGGCAAGGCCGGCTTCTATCGCCTTGCTGCGGATCTCGCGCGTGTCGGTGATCAGCGTCGGCAGCAGCGCCGTCGTGCCGAATTGCGCGTGCGCCGCGCAGATCTGCCGGATGCCGTCGAGCGTCGGCTGCTCGTTCAAGAGCGCACCGCCGCCGCCGTTCACCTGCAGGTCGATGAAGCCGGGCACGAGCAGTTGGCCGCGGGCGTCGATCGTTTCGGCATCGGCGGCGACCGCGACACCCGCCGGAACGATGCCCTTGATATGCCCCGCCTCGATGAGGAGCGCGCAGCCGTCGTGCCAGTCGATGCCGTCGAAAATCCGCGCCCCGGTGATCTTCCTTTTCGCAGTCATCGTGTCTCCGTTACCTTCTTCAGGCTCGCCGGTGCATCCGGGTTGAGACCGCGCGAGCGCGACCAGGCCTCGACAAAACCGTAAAACGGCAGGATCAGCGCCAGTGCGTCGGTGATCGGATGGCCGGTCTCTACGAAGGGCAGGCGCTTTGCCTTTTGTGCCCGGGCCGAGGTGACGTGCACCACTGCCCCCTTGGCGCTCATGCCGTCGGCGATCTCCGTGACCGACGCCTCCGCCGCATCGCGGGCGGCCAGCACCAGCACCGGGAAGCGGGCGCCGACGAGCGCCACCGGACCGTGCAGCACTTCCGCCGCGGAATAAGCCTCGGCATGCATGCCGGACGTCTCCTTGAACTTCAGCGCCGCCTCGCTGGCGATCGCCAGGGCCGGGCCGCGACCCAGCACATAGAGCGATTCGGCTTCGCCGAGGTCGGCGGCGAATTCCTGCCAGTCGAGCTTCACCGCCTTGGCGAACTTTTCCGGCAGATCGGCGACGGCGCGCTTCAGGGCCGCGTCGCCCGTCCATTCGCCGAGGACGGCAAGGCCAGCGACAATGGAGTTAACATAGGATTTGGTCGCCGCCACGGCGAGTTCGGGACCGGCGACAATATCGAGCGGATGGCTGCAGGCCGCCGCGATCGGTGACGGCAGCGTGTTGGTCAGCGCGATCGAGACGGCACCGGCTCGTGTCGCGGTCTCGGCCATCGCGACGATGTCGGGGCTCTTGCCGGATTGCGAAATGGCGATTGCCGCAGCGCCGCCGAGCTTCAGGTCGGCGGCGTAGATCGAGGCGAGCGAGGGCCCGAGCGAGGCGACGGGGCGGCCGGCCGTGAGTTCGATCGCATATTTCAGGAACAGCGCCGCATGGTCGGAGGAGCCGCGGGCGATCGTCACCAGGAAGGCCGGATCCTTGGCGCGGAGTGCCGCGCCCGCCGCGGCAAGCGCTGCGGCCGAGCGGTCGAGCAATCGTGCGGCGGCCTCCGGGATCTCGTCGATCTCTCGGCGCATGTTGGTCTGCATCGTCAGGTCCTTTCCTCAGATAAGTATAGCGCGGGATGGGGGCAGGGAACCGCCGACTTGTCTCTCATCCCGCTCCGGTTCGCCTCAGTTCTCCGGGATCGTCAGCTCCGCGACGAAGTCATAGGTATCGCCGCGATAGAGCGAGCGGGTGAATTCCACGACGCGCCCCGACGCAAGATAGGAGACGCGCTCGATCGAAAGGCCGGCCGCACCGACGGCGACACCGAGCATCGTCGCATCGGGATTCTTGATGTTGCAGGCGGAAATCCGCTGCACGGCGCGGACCGGCCTGGCATGCGACTTCTCGAGCGCGGAATAGAGCGAAGACGTGACGGCAAGCGGATCGGGAACGAACTCCGCCGAAACGCAGGCGCGCTCGATGGCAAGCGGCATGTCGTCGGCGATGCGTAGCCGCCCGAGACGGGCGACCAGGGCATCGGCGGGCAGGCCGAGCGTCATCATCTCGTCCGGCGACGGGTGAAAGAGCCCCCGCTCCAGCCATTCGGCCCTTGTATTGAGGCCACGCCGCGCCATGTCCTCGGTGAAGGAGGTCAGACGCGACAGCGACTGCTCGACGCGCGAGACCGGCCGGACGACGAAAGTGCCGGAACCGTGGCGGCGCACCAGCAGCCCGTCGCGCACGAGATCGTCGACCGCCTTGCGGACGGTGACCCGGCTGACATTGGCGTAGTCGGCGAGGTCCCTCTCGGGCGGCAGCGCGTCGCCGTGATTGAGCTTGCCCGACAGGATCGCCTCTTCGAGCGATTGCCGGAGCTTGAGATAGAGCGGGCCTGCACCGCCCGACTGGAGGCTCTCGAGTGGAAGAATGGCGGCAAGCTGCTGGTTCATGCGACGGCCTCCGGCCGGCCCCCGAAGCGGGCGGCGGCGAGCGCAACGGCTCCGGTCAGCGCGTCGGCCTCCGCTTCGACGAAGAGCGGCTGGTGGCGTCTAGCGAGCCAGGGACGATAGAGCGGCGCCAGCCCGCCGAGCAGGCAGATTGTCCGGCTGCCCCTCAAGACCACCACGTCCAGCGCCTCGTCCACGGTCGCCGCGGCCGCCTTGAGCAAGCGCGCCGCCACCGGGTCGCCGCGCCCGGCATGGTCGAAGACACGCGGAGCGTAGCGGCCGAATTCGCCGGGCTTCGCCAGCCGCGCGAAATCGACCACGTCGCGGGGATCATTGTTGAATTCGGCCAGCACGGACTGGGTCACGGGCGAGGCTTCGTGAATGCCGTCATAGGCAAGCAGGCTTTCCTGCAGCAGCGCATGGCCGATGCGGGCACCGCTGCCATGGTCGCCGATCGTAAAGCCCCAGCCGCCGATATAGCTGACCGCTTCGCCCTCTCGGGCGATATAGATCGTGCCAGTCCCGAGGATGGCGACGGCACCGTCCCTGTCGCCAAGGGCGCCCTGCAGCGCGATCAGTCCGTCCGATTCGATATCGGCGGCGGCGAAGGGCAGCCGCCGCTTCACATAATGGACGGCGTCGCCGACATTGTGGCCGGCAACGCCAAGGATGGCGCGCGACGTGGCGATGCCGGCGGGATCCAGACCGGCATCCTCGAAGGCAGTACGCGCCGCATCGGCAATATTCTGCAGCGCCGTTTCAGGATCCGTGAGAATATTGGCGGCGCCGGATTTTCCGCGACCGAGAATACGACCGTCCGAGCCTGCAACTGCCGCCCGGCAACTCGTTCCGCCGCCATCGATTCCGATCAGATAGGATGTCATGGGCACCTCCGCCATCTAACATACCAAAAAAATACCATTAACCAAGCGCAATTCCGGCGGGGCAAAGGCGTTTCAGTTATCATATTGATTTTTTTTGAATAATTTTCATCTGATGCTTTTTGTTTAGCCAGAAGTTAAAAATCTCCTAGACAATTGGTATTTTTTTGGCATTAATTTGGAAAAGAGGAGAACGACGCAATGCCGGCAGTAAAGACCGAAGAGCGCCACGACAAAGCCAAGGGGCTGGATCTCATGCATCCGGCGCTCGCGCTTGGCCTGCTCGCCTCCGGCCAACAGGCGGCAGCGAAGTCCGTCGACACGGCGATCGAAGCGATCTCGGCCGCAGCGGCACTTGCCGCGAATGCTCTTTCCGCCGGCGGCAAGCTTGCCTATGCGGGCGCCGGAAGTTCCGGCCTGATGGCGATGGCGGACGCGCTCGAACTGCCAGGCACCTATGGCATCCCCCAGGAACAGATCGTCATTCTTCTCGCCGGCGGCACCGCAAGCCTCAGCGATCTCGCCGGCGGCTACGAGGACGACATGGATCTCGCCCGTGCCGACGTCGAAGGCGCAGGCATCCAGGCGGGCGACTGCCTGATCTCCGTTTCCGCCAGCGGATCGACCCCCTATGCGCTTGCTGCCGCCGACGAGGCGAGAAAGCGCGGTGCCAAGGTCATCGGCGTGGCCAACAATGCTGGCGCAGCGCTCTTTGAGCGAGCCGACGTCGCGATCCTGCTCCAGACACCGCCGGAGGTGATATCCGGCTCGACGCGGATGGGCGCCGGCACGGCGCAAAAGGTCGCCTTCAACATGTTTTCGACGCTGGTCGGCATCCAGCTCGGCCATGTGCTCGACGGCCACATGGTCAATCTCAGAGCCGACAACATCAAGCTGCGCGGCCGCGCCATCCGGATCGTCTCGGACATCACCGGGGTCGGCGCCGGCGAAGCGGGCCGGCTCATCAGCGTCGCCTCGGGTTCGGTCAAGCTGGCAGTGCTGCTGGCCTCGGGAGCCAAGGACGTGGCGGCCGCTGAAGCCGCGCTTGAGAAGGCCAATCAGAATTTGCGCCGGGCGATCGCGATCGTCACGGGCGAATGAAACCGGGAACCAGAACCGCGCCGTGGCGGCGCCTATAAGAGGGAGAACCTGAATGACCCGTACGACAATCAAAGGCTTGCTGCTCGCATCGAGCATTCTCGGCTCGGCCGGGCTTGTGCAAGCACAGGACAAGACGCTGACGATCGAGAGCTGGCGCAATGACGACCTGGCGATCTGGCAGGAAAAGCTGATCCCCGCCTTCGAGGCGAAGAACCCGGGCATCAAGGTCGTCTTCTCGCCGTCCGCCCCGACCGAATACAATTCCGCGCTCAACGCCAAGCTTGATGCCGGGTCGGCCGGCGATCTCATCACCTGCCGCCCGTTCGACCCGTCGCTGGAGCTCTACAACAAGAAGCACCTCGCTGACCTGACCGGCCTTGCCGGCATGGAGAACTTCTCCGACGTCGCCAAATCCGCCTGGACCACTGATGACGGCAAGGTGACCTTCTGCGTGCCGATGGCCTCGGTCATCCACGGCTTCATCTACAACAAGGATGCCTTCGACCAGCTCAAGCTGTCCATACCGACCACCGAAGAAGAGTTCTTTGCCGCGCTCGACAAGATCAAGGCCGACGGCAACTACATCCCGATGGCAATGGGCACCAAGGATCTCTGGGAAGCCGCGACCATGGGCTACCAGAACATCGGCCCGAACTACTGGAAGGGCGAGGAAGGGCGTCTGGCGCTGATCAAGGGCGAGCAGAAGCTGACCGACGATGCCTGGGTCGAGCCGTACCGCGTGCTCGCCAAGTGGAAGGACTATCTTGGCGACGGCTTCGAGGCGCAGACCTATCCGGACAGCCAGAACCTCTTCACGCTCGGCCGCGCCGCGATCTATCCGGCCGGTTCGTGGGAGATCTCCGGCTTCAATACCCAGGCACAGTTCAAGATGGGCGCCTTCCCGCCGCCGGTGAAGAAGGCCGGTGACACCTGCTACATATCCGACCACACCGACATCGGCATCGGCCTGAACGCCAAGAGCCCGAACGCGGATGCCGCCAAGACCTTCCTGACCTGGGTCGCCTCGCCGGAATTTGCGGATATCTATGCCAACGCGCTGCCCGGCTTCTTCAGCCTGAACTCGACGGCCGTGAAGATGACCGATCCGCTCGCCCAGGAATTCGTCTCCTGGCGCGAGAAGTGCAAGTCGACGATCCGCTCGACCTACCAGATCCTGTCGCGCGGCACGCCGAACCTCGAAAACGAGACCTGGGTGGAATCGGCCAACGTCATCAACGGCACCGACACGCCGGAGGTGGCCGCCAAGAAGCTGCAGGACGGCCTCGACAGCTGGTTCAAGCCGGCAAAATAAGACCGACCGGGGTGCGGCGCCAGCCTTCGCCGCACCTCATTCTCCCCGCGAAGCTTTGTCACGAGGAGAACCAATGCCGCGGTGAACGCCGGCGCCAGGCCGGACGGATCGGAACGCGGCTGTGCCGACAATGTCCATGACAGCGCTCCATGACGCGCGACGGGCGGCGGCAATTCGAGCGAAAATCGGGCTGTGCCAAGAGCAACAGTCCCTGGAGAAGCGGGCCAGAGGCCATGAAACCACGCGAAACCACAATGGACGTCAGCGAGATCAAGCGCCCCCGCCGTTGGCATATCCTCGTCTTTCTGCTGCCGGCCCTGATCGTCTACACGGCGGTGATGATCCTGCCGCTGATCGAGACGTTGCGCCAATCCTTCTACAACACCGTCGACGGCCAATATGCCTTCGTGGGCCTTGGCAATTTCCAGGTTCTGTTCGGCGATCCGCGCTGGGCTGCGGATTTCTGGAACGCGCTCAGGAACAACTGCGTCTTCTTCCTGATCCACATGGTGGTGCAGAACCCGATCGGCATTGCGCTTGCCGCCATGCTGTCGATCCCGAAGCTGCGTTTCAGTGCCTTCTACCGGACGGCGATCTTCCTGCCGACGCTCTTGTCCTTCGTCATCGTCGGCTTCATCTGGAAGCTGATCCTGTCGCCGATCTGGGGCGTGGCGCCCTTTCTCATGGATATCGTCGGCCTCAAATGGCTGTTCGCGCCCTGGCTCGGCCGGCCCGATTCGGCGCTGATCGCCGTCTCGCTGATCTCGGTCTGGCAATATATCGGCATCCCGATGATGCTGATCTATGCGGCGCTCCTCAACATCCCGGATGAGGTGATCGAAGCGGCCGAGCTCGACGGCGTCACCGGCTGGAGCCAGTTCTGGAAGATCAAGCTGCCGCTGATCCTGCCGGCGATCGGCATCATCTCGATCCTGACCTTCGTCGGCAACTTCAACGCCTTCGACCTGATCTACACGGTGCAGGGCGCACTTGCTGGCCCGGACAAGTCGACGGACATCCTCGGCACCCTGCTCTACCGCACCTTCTTCGGGTTCCAGCTCCAGCTCGGCGACCGATCGATGGGCGCGACGATCGCGGCGATCATGTTCCTGATCATTCTGGCCGGCGTGTCGCTCTATCTGTTCGCCATCCAGCGCCGCATGCGCCGCTACCAGTTCTGAGGAGACCAGGATGTCGAAAGCACGAACCTCCATCGCCCGGACCGGCGCCGTCCATGTCGCGCTGATCGCCTATACGCTCGTGGCGCTGTTCCCGGTGTTCCTGACGATCGCCAACTCGTTCAAGAACCGCAACGCGATATTTCGCGAGCCCCTGGCGATCCCGACGCCCGAGAGCTTCAGCCTGATCGGCTACGAGACAGTACTGAAGCAGGGCGATTTCATCGGCTACTTCCAGAACAGCGTCGTGGTCACCGTCGTGTCGATCGCACTCGTGCTGCTCTTCGGCGCCATGGCCGCCTTCGCGCTCTCCGAATACCGGTTCCGCGGCAATACGCTGATGGGGCTCTACCTGGCGCTCGGCATCATGATCCCGATCCGGCTCGGCACCGTGGCGATCCTGCAGGGCATGGTGGCGACGAACCTCGTCAACACCCTGACGGCACTGATCCTCGTCTATACGGCGCAGGGCCTGCCGCTCGCCGTCTTCATCCTGTCCGAATTCATGCGCACTGTCTCGGACGACCTGAAGAACGCCGGCCGCGTCGACGGGCTGTCGGAGTATGCGATCTTCTTCCGGCTGGTGCTGCCGCTGGTGCGGCCGGCCATGGCGACGGTCGCCGTCTTCACCATGATCCCGATCTGGAACGACCTGTGGTTCCCGTTGATCCTGGCACCGGCGGAAACCACCAAGACCGTGACGCTCGGCTCGCAGATCTTCATCGGCCAGTTCGTCACCAACTGGAACGCGGTCCTCTCCGCCCTGTCGCTGGCGATTTTCCCGGTGCTCGTCCTCTACGTCATCTTCTCGCGGCAGCTGATCCGCGGCATCACGGCAGGAGCGGTCAAATGAGTTCTTCCGCAAACCCGATCCGCGTGCTCGTCGCCGGGCTCGGCAATATGGGGCGCAGCCATGCGCTCGCCTATCACCACAACCCCGGCTTCGAGATCGCCGGCCTCGTCAACCGCTCGAAGGTCGGACTGCCGGAGGCGCTTGCCGGCTACGAGATCCTGCCCTCCTTGCGCGAAGCGCTCCTCGAGCTCAGGCCGGAGCTCTGCTCGATCAACACCTATTCGGACAGCCACGCGGCCTATGCGGTGACGGCGATGGAGGCAGGGTGCCATGTCTTCGTCGAGAAGCCGCTGGCGACCACGGTCGCCGATGCCGAGCGGGTCGTCGCCTGCGCCCGGGCCAACGGCCGCAAGCTGATCGTCGGCTATATCCTGCGCCACCATCCATCCTGGATGCGGCTGATTGCCGAGGCGCGCAAGCTCGGACCGCCCTATGTCTTCCGCATGAACCTGAACCAGCAGTCGAGCGGACAGACCTGGGCGACGCACAAGTCGCTGATGCAGACGACCGCGCCGATCGTCGATTGCGGCGTCCATTATGTCGATGTCATGTGCCAGATCACCGACGCGAAACCCGTCGAAGTGCGCGGCATCGGCCTGAGGCTCTCCAACGAAATCGCCGCCGACATGTACAATTACGGCCACTTGCAGGTCATTTTCGAGGATGGCTCGGTCGGCTGGTACGAGGCCGGCTGGGGACCGATGATCTCCGAGACCGCCTTCTTCGTGAAGGACGTGATCTCGCCAAACGGATCGGTGTCGATCGTCATGGACCAGGACGCCAAGTCGGACGACATCGACGTCCACACCAAGACCGCCGTCATCCGCCTGCACAGCGCCGCGACCGGTCCCGACGGCCGTTTCCTGACACCCGACGAGGACCTCCTGATGGAGGGCGAACCGGGTCACCAGGACCTTTGCGACCGCGAACAGGCCTTCGTTCTCAAGGCCATTCGCGAAGACATCAATCTCGACCGACACATGGACGATGCGGTGCAATCGCTCAGGATCTGCCTGGCGGCAGACGAAAGCGTTCGCACCGGCAAGCCGGTCAAGCTTTAATCCGAGAGGGCGAAACGTGGGATCACTGCAACTCCAATCCATCCGCAAGGCCTATGGCGGCCATGAGGTGCTGAAGGGCATCGACCTCGAGGTGAAGGACGGCGAGTTCGTCATTTTCGTCGGCCCTTCGGGCTGCGGAAAATCGACCCTGCTCCGGACCATCGCCGGCCTCGAGGACGCAACCTCCGGAAGCGTGCAGATCGACGGTGTCGAGGTCGGCCATGTGGCGCCGGCGAAACGCGGCATCGCCATGGTGTTCCAATCCTACGCGCTCTACCCACACCTGACGGTGAAGGACAATATGGGCCTCGGGCTGAAGCAGGCCGGCGTGCCGAAACCCGAGATCGAGGAGAAGGTCGGCAAGGCGGCCGGGATGCTGTCGCTCGAGCCCTATCTCGCCCGCCGTCCGGCCGAGCTTTCCGGCGGCCAGCGCCAGCGCGTCGCGATCGGCCGCGCCATCGTGCGCGAGCCGAAACTGTTCCTCTTCGACGAGCCGCTGTCGAACCTCGATGCGGCGCTGCGCGTCAATACGCGCCTCGAAATCGCCCGGCTGCATCGCAGCCTCAAGGCGACGATGATCTACGTCACCCACGACCAGGTCGAGGCGATGACGCTTGCCGACAAGATCGTCGTCCTGAACGGAGGCCGTATCGAACAGGTCGGCTCGCCGATGGAGCTCTACAACCGTCCCGCCAATCTCTTCGTCGCCGGTTTCATCGGCTCGCCGCAGATGAACTTCATCGACGGCGAGAGGTTCGGCGACAGTGCCAAGACGGTCGGCATCCGCCCCGAACATATCGGCCTTTCGCGCGACGGTGGCCAGTGGAAGGCGAAGGTGATCCATGTCGAACATCTCGGCGCCGACACGATCGTCTACCTCGAATCCGACGAGGTCGGGCCGCTGACGGTGCGGCTCTTCGGCGAACACCGCTACGCGGCCGACGACGTCGTCCACGCCACCCCGGTGATCGGCGGCATGCACCGCTTCGACGCCGAGGGCCGGGTGATCAATTCCGGGCGGTAGGCGCAATCCAAGTTACGCTCGAAAGCGGCGCGAGGCTTCCCCTCCCCAACCCCTCCCCACAAGGGGGAGGGGCTTGCCGTGCCGCGCCCGCCCCGTTCATGCGCCGTTCCGCATTCTCGGGTGCCTAAGACGACATTAGCCGTGGCGGCGGATGCATGCCCCCTCCCCCTTGTGGGGAGGGGTTGGGGAGGGGGTCGCTCTGAAGCGATCACACCTCCGTGATCATCCAAGGGCCGCAGCGACGAAGAGCCTGCGCCAATTAACTTTTCTGCCCTTCCCCGCCTGTCACGCCAGCCTGTTGCGCTGCGCCCGAAATTAACATACATTCCTGTTTGTATATTAGCTTTCCGGTATCTTCCCCCGATTCCGGCGTCATCTCCCTGACGGACCGCGCGGCAGGCGCCGCGAGACGGTCCCTTTGCATATTGGACATTTGCGATGCACATGACCCGACCGATACTGGCCGCCTCGCTGACAGCCGTGCTCCTTCTCGCCGGCTGCCAGAAGAACGAAGAGCAGGCCGCCGCCCCGGCTTTCCCTCCGGCCGCGGTCGCCGTTTTCACGACGGCGGCAGAGCCCTTGCCGATCACCAACGAGCTGCCCGGCCGCATCACGCCGACGCGGATCGCCGAGGTTCGGCCGCGCGTTTCCGGCATCGTCGTCGAACGGGTGTTCGAGCAGGGCACGATGGTCAAGGAAGGCGACGTGCTCTACCGGATCGACCCGGCGCCATTCCAGGTCAAGGTCGACAGTGCCGAGGCGACGCTGAAGCGGGCAATTGCCGTGCGCGACCAGGCCAAGCAGACCGCCGACCGGCAGTCGCGGCTGAAGGAGGCGCAGGTCGCGGCCGTTCAGCAGTATGACGACGCGATCGCGACGCTCGCCCAGGCCGAGGCCGACATCGGCATTGCCGAGGCGGGCCTCGCGGAGGCGAAGCTCAACCTCCAATACGCCAATGTCACTGCGCCGATCAGCGGCCGGATCGGCCGGGCGCTGATCACTGAGGGCGCGCTGGTCAGCGCGAGCGACACACAGAATCTCGCAACCATCCAGCAGCTCGACCCCGTCTATGCCGACTTCACCCAGTCGGCGACCGACCTCATCCGGCTGCGCAAGGCGCTTCAGGATGGCCAGCTGATCAGCGGCAAGAACGAGGCCGAAGTGCAGCTCATCCTAGACGACGGTACGCCCTATGGCTTGAAGGGCCGGCTGCTCTTCTCCGAGGCGGCGGTCGACGCCACCACCGGCCAGGTGACGCTGCGCGGCGAGTTTCCCAATCCGCACAATGATCTGCTGCCGGGCATGTATGTGCGCGTGCAGATCCAGCAGGGGCTGGAGAAGAACGCGATCACCGTTCCGCAGCAGGCGGTGCAGCGCAACAATGCCGGCCAGTCGCAGGTCTATGTCGTGACCGCCGACAAGAAGGTCGAGTTCCGCAACGTCACGCTGGGACGGACCGTCGGCGAGCGCTGGCAGGTAACTGCCGGCCTCAAGGCGGGCGAAAAGGTCATCGTCGAAGGCTTCCAGAAGATCGCCCCCGGCGCTCCCGTCGAACCTACCGATTGGAACCCGGGCACCAAGCCCGGCACCGGACAGCAGAGCGCGGCGGCCGCCGGCGACAAGTCCGCCAACGCAGTGAAGTGAGACCACATCCATGCCCAGTTTTTTCATCGACAGGCCGATCTTTGCCTGGGTGGTGGCGATCTTCATCATGGTCGCCGGCATCATTGCGATCCCGCTCTTGCCGGTGTCGCAATATCCGGACGTGGCGCCGCCGCAGATCTCGATCAATACCACCTATCCCGGCGCCTCGTCGCAGGACACCTATCAGAGCGTCACGCGGCTGATCGAGGATGAGCTGAACGGCGTCGAGGGCCTGCTTTACTTCGAATCGACCTCCAGCGCGTCGGGCTCCGTCGAGATCAACGCGACCTTCGAACCGGGCACCGACCCGAGCCAGGCCTCGGTCGACATCCAGAACCGGGTGCAACGCGTCGAGCCGCGGCTGCCCGATTCGGTGAAGCAGCAAGGCGTCCAGGTGGACGAGGCTGGCTCCGGCTTCCTTCTGATCATCTCGCTGACCTCGACTGACGGTTCGATGGACGCGATCGGTCTCGGCGACTATCTGAGCCGCAACGTCTTGAGCGAAATCCAGCGCGTTCAGGGCGTCGGCCGCGCCCAGATGTTCGCGACCGAGCGCTCGATGCGCGTCTGGCTCGATCCGGACAAGATGCTCGGCCTCAACCTGACCGCCGCCGACGTGACCGCGGCCATCCAGGCGCAGAACGCCCAGATCGCCTCCGGCTCGATCGGCGCCCAGCCGAACCCAATCACCCAGCAGATCAGCGCCCCGGTGGTGATCAAGGGCCAGCTTTCCTCACCGGAGGAATTCGGTGCCATCGTGCTTCGGGCGAACGCCGACGGCTCTGCCGTCCGGCTGCGCGACGTCGCCCGCATCGAAATCGGCGGCGAGAGCTATTCCTTCTCGACCCGCCTCAATGGCAAGCCCTCGGCGGCGATCGCCGTGCAGCTCTCGCCGAGCGGCAATGCGATCTCGACCTCCGAGGCGATCAAGGCGCGCATGGACGAGCTCGCCGAGTTCTTCCCCCCGGGGCTCGAATATTCCATTCCCTACGACACCTCGCCCTTCGTCGCCGTCTCGATCCAGAAGGTGGTCGAGACGCTCGTCGAAGCCATGGTGCTCGTCTTCCTGGTGATGTTCCTGTTCCTGCAGAACATCCGCTACACGATCATCCCGACGCTGGTCGTGCCGGTGGCCCTTCTCGGCACCTGCGCGGTGATGCTGGCGATGGGCTTCTCGATCAACGTCTTGACCATGTTCGGCATGGTGCTGGCGATCGGCATCCTCGTCGACGATGCGATCATTGTCGTCGAGAACGTCGAGCGCATCATGTCGGAGGAAGGGCTGACGCCGAAGGAGGCGACCCGTAAGGCGATGAAGCAGATCACCGGAGCGGTGATCGGCATCACTCTGGTGCTCGCCTCGGTGTTCATTCCGATGGCCTTCTTCCCGGGCGCCGTCGGCGTGATCTATCGCCAGTTCAGCCTCACCATGGTCGTTTCGATCCTGTTCTCGGCGTTTCTTGCGCTGTCGCTGACGCCGGCGCTCTGCGCCAGCTTCCTGAAGCAGGTTCCGAAGGGCCACCATCACGCCAAGCGCGGCTTCTTCGGCTGGTTCAACCGCAGCTTCGACCGCACTTCGCGCGGCTATACCGGCATGGTCGGACGCATGGTGACGCGCACCGGACGCTTCATGATCATCTATCTGGCGCTGCTCGGCGGCCTCGCCTGGGCCTTTATGCAGCTCCCCTCCTCCTTCCTGCCGGACGAGGACCAGGGCTTCGTCATCGTCATGATGCAGCTGCCGTCGGAAGCGACCGGAAACCGCACGACCGAGGTCATCCAACAGGCGGAGCATATCTTCGGCCAGGAGAAGGCGGTCGACACGATCGTCGCCATCAACGGCTTCTCCTTCTTCGGCACCGGCCAGAATGCGGGGCTTGCCTTCGTGACGCTCAAGGACTGGAGCGAGCGAGATGCGGACAACGCGGCCCAGTCGATCGCCGGCCGTGCGACGATGGCAATGAGCCAGATCAAGGACGCGATCAGCTTCGCGCTGTCGCCGCCGGCGATCCAGGGCCTCGGCACGACCGGCGGCTTCTCCTTCCGGCTGCAGGACCGCGCCGGGCTCGGCGAAGCGGCGCTGGCCGAGGCACGCGACCAGCTTCTCGGTCTTGCCGCCCAGAGCAAGGTGGTGACGAGCGTTCGCTTCGAGGGCATGCCGGATGCGGCCCAGGTCAGCGTCAACATCGACCGCGAGAAGGCCAACACCTTCGGCGTGACCTTTGCCGACATCAACTCGACGATCTCCACCAATCTCGGCTCGTCCTATGTCAACGACTTCCCGAATGCCGGCCGCATGCAGCGCGTGACGGTGCAGGCGGACGAGAACCAGCGCATGCAGCCGGCCGATCTCCTGAACCTCAATGTCCGCAATTCGAACGGCGGCATGGTGCCGCTCTCGGCCTTTGCCAATATCGAGTGGGTCAAGGCACCGACGCAGACGGTCGGCTATAACGGCTACCCGGCCGTCCGCATCAGCGGCGAGGCGGCTCCGGGCTACTCCTCCGGCGATGCGATCACCGAGATGGAGCGGCTGGTGGCTGAGCTTCCGCCGGGCTTCGGCTATGAATGGACCGGGCAATCGCTGCAGGAGATCCAGTCGGGCACACAGGCGCCGCTGTTGATCGCGCTCTCCTGCCTGCTCGTCTTCCTGTGCCTGGCGGCACTCTACGAGAGCTGGTCTATCCCGGTCTCGGTCATCATGGTCGTGCCGCTCGGCGTCATCGGCGCGGTGCTGGCGGTGACGATGCGCGACATGCCGAACGACGTCTACTTCAAGGTCGGCCTGATCGCCATCATCGGGCTTTCGGCGAAGAACGCCATCCTGATCATCGAGTTTGCCAAGGAGCTGCGCGAACAGGGCAAACCGCTGATCGAGGCGACGCTCGAAGCCGTGCACCTGCGCTTCCGCCCGATCCTGATGACCTCACTCGCCTTCACCCTCGGCGTCCTGCCGCTGGCGATCGCGACGGGGGCAAGCTCCGGCAGCCAGCGCGCCATCGGCACCGGCGTCATGGGCGGGATGATCTCGGCGACGGTGCTGGCGATCTTCTTCGTACCAGTGTTCTTCGTGTTCGTCATGAAGATCTTCGGGTGGAGAAAGGCAACCGGCGCGGCACCTGAGGCCGCATCCGGGAGCGCCACGCCCGCAGAGTAATGCGTCAGAACGGCCCGCCCTCACCGGCGGGCCGTCGGATAAGCCGGATGATGCGCTGTCCGCCGCATCCCGCTCGAAACTGCAAGGAGAACGACATGCGCCGAACGAAGGCCGATGCCGCGGAAACCCGCAAGAAGATCCTGAGCGCCGCGGAGCGCGTCTTCTACAAGAAGGGTGTTTCCGGCACGACCCTCGACGAGGTTGCCAGCGAGGCGGGCGTCACCCGCGGCGCCATCTATTGGCATTTCGCCAACAAGACCGATCTCTTCCTTGCACTCTACGACGCCGTGCCGCTGCCGCAGGAAGACATGATCGCGCGCGAAATCGAGACGGAGGCCTTCGACACGCTGGCGATCGTCGAAACGGCGACCGGCGAATGGCTCGAGACGCTTGCCATGGACGAACAGCGGCAGCGCATTCTCGCGATCATGCTCCGATGCGATTACGACAGCGAGATGGCCGCCGTGCTCGACCGCAAGAAGGAGATGGAGGAGCGCCACACCGCCATGCTCGAACTTGCCTTCTCCCGCGCCCTGGAGCGCGGCCAGTTGCGGGAGAACTGGACGCCGGCTGCTGCCGTTCGCGCGCTGCGTTGGATGGTGATAGGGCTCTTTACCGAATGGCTGCTTTTCGGCCGCCGCTTCGATCTGGCGGCCGAAGGACGGGACGCCCTCAGGCGCCTCTTCGAGAGCTTCCGGCAGACGCTTTCCGCCCAGTCCGCCGCCTGAGTGCTGGCGTTTCTGCCCAGCTGGATCATTTCATCGCTTCATTGAAACGGTGAAATGATCCAACTCTTTGAAATTACGCAATTCCGGACAGCGCGAACGCATGTGAGCGCATCCCGCTCTAATGCGCCTCGTCCCAGTTCTGCGCGGCGCGGGCGTCGACCTTCAACGGCACCCTCATGTCGAGGGCCGGCATGGCCGCGTTTTCCATCACCGACACGATCACCGGAAGAGTGCGCTCGATCTCGCTTTCCTCGACCTCGAAGATCAGTTCGTCATGCACCTGTAGCAGCATCCGGGCGGAAAGCTTGGCTTCCCCAAGCGCCGGGTCCATCTTCACCATGGCGCGGCGGATGATGTCGGCGGCCGAGCCCTGGATCGGGGCGTTGATGGCGGCACGCTCGTTGAAAGCGCGGTGCGATGGATTGGAGGAGCGGATATCCGGGTAATGGGCGCGGCGCCCGAAGATCGTTTCGACATAGCCATGCTCGCGGGCAAAGGCCTTGGTGTTTTCCATATAGTCGCGGATGCCGGGGAAGCGTTCGAAATAGCGCTTGATATAATCGCCCGCTTCCGAGCGCTCGATCGAGAGCTGGTTGGCAAGGCCGAAGGCGGAAATGCCGTAGATGATGCCGAAATTGATCGCCTTGGCGCGCCGGCGGATTTCGCCCGGCATGCCTTCGACCGGCACGCCGAACATCTCGGATGCGGTCATCGCGTGAATGTCGACACCGTCGGCAAAAGCCTGGCGAAGCTGCGGAATGTCGGCGACATGGGCCAGCACCCGGAGCTCGATCTGGCTGTAGTCGGCCGAAACCAGCCTGTGGCCCGGCGTCGCGATGAAGGCCGTGCGGATCTTGCGGCCCTCGGCGGTGCGGACCGGAATGTTCTGCAGGTTCGGCTCGGACGAGGAAAGCCGCCCCGTTGTCGTGGCGGCAAGCGCGTAGCCGGTATGGACGCGCTTGGTCTCCGGATGCACGTAGCCCGGAAGGGCGTCCGTATAGGTGGATTTGAGCTTGGTGAGCTGGCGCCAGTCGACGATCTTGCGCGGCAGTTCGTGTCCGACGGCGGCAAGCTCTTCGAGCACCGAAGCGGAGGTCGACCATTGACCGGTCTTCGTCTTCGAGCCTCCCGGCAAGCCCATCTTGCCGAACAGGATGTCGCCGAGCTGCTTCGGCGAGCCGATAGTGAAGGTCTCGCCGGCCAGCCGATAGATCTCGTCCTCGAGCGCTGCGGCGCCCTGCGCCAATTCGCCGGAAAGGCGCGACAGGATCTGCCGGTCAACGGTGATGCCGCGCTCCTCCATCTGCGCCAAGACGGCGACCAGCGGCCTTTCGAGGCGCTCATAGACGCGCGTCAGGCGCTTGGCGGCCAGCCGCGGCTTCAAGACATGCCAGAGACGAAGCGTCACCTCTGCGTCCTCGGCGGCATAGGCGGTCGCCCTGTCGATGTCGACGAAATCGAAGCTCACCGACGCCTTGCCGGTGCCGGCGACGTCCTTGTAGGGGATGGGCACGTGGCCGAGCCAACGCTCGGAGAGCGAATCCATGCCGTGCCCGCCGTTGCCGGCATCAACCACATAGGACATCAGCATGGTGTCGTCGAAGCTCTGCAGGACGATGCCGTGCCGCTTCATGACCAGATAGGCGTATTTCAGGTTCTGGGCGACCTTGAGCACCGACGGGTCTTCCAGCAGTGCCTTTAGCCGGCTTAACGCCTCCCGCGCGGGCACCTGATTTTCCACCAGGCCGCCGCCCAACAAGTCGCTGACGCCGTTCCTGTGGATCAGCGGCAGATAGGCGGCGCGGATGGTGCCCCCTAGCGGATTTTTGCCGTAATCGGCAAACGCCATCGAAAAGCCGACGAGCTCCGCCCGCATCGGGTCGAGCGAGTTCGTCTGCGTATCGAAACCGAGAACGCCCGCCTCGCGCGCATCGGCGATCCACCGGTCGAGGGTTTCGAGATCGCGGATCGTCACATAGGCCGAATGATCGAAGGGCGCCTTGGCGAAGAAGTCCGCACGCGCCTGGGCCAGCTCCTGCGGCGTCGCGCCGGTGGCGTCCGCGTCGCCCATGCCCGTGAGGAAGGAAACCGCCGCCTTGGCGGCCGTCCCGCGCGGCGGCGCGGCACTCGATGATTGCGCCGTCGGCAGCGGCCCGGCGGCCTCGCCGACGTCGAGGTCCGGGCCATGCGCCGCAGCCCCCCACTCGACCGGCACATGCGCCGGTTCGATCGCCTCGGCGTCGGTCTCGGTCGCCGCCGCGACGCGACGCGTCAGGGTGGTGAACTCCATCGCCTTCAGGAAGGCGATGAGCCTGGGGCCGTCCTGCGAATCGAGCCGGAAATCCTCGAGCGGCACGTCGAGCGGCGTGTCCTTCCTCAAGGTGACGAGCTCGCGCGACAGGCGCGCCATCTCGGCATTGGCGATGATCGTTTCGCGCCGCTTCTGCTGCTTGATCTCGCCGGCTCGCGCAAGCAGCGTGTCGAGGTCGCCATATTCTTCGAGAAGCTGCGCTGCCGTCTTCGGGCCGATGCCGGGAATGCCCGGCACGTTGTCGGTCGAATCGCCGGTCATCGCCTGGAGATCGATCATCTTCTCGGGCGGCACGCCCCATTTCTCGATGACGTCGGGGATGGTGATCTGCTTGTCCTTCATGCTGTCGTACATCGACACATTGGGGGTGACCAATTGCATGAGGTCCTTGTCGGAGGAGACGATGGTGACGCCGCCGCCCGCCTCCTCGGCAAGCCGCGCATAGGTGGCGATCAGGTCGTCCGCCTCGTAGCCTTCCTTCTCGATGCAGGGCAGGTTGAAGGCGCGGGTGGCGTGGCGGATCAGCCCGAACTGCGGGATCAGATCTTCCGGCGGCGCTGTGCGATTCGCCTTGTACTGGTCGTAGAGCGTATTGCGGAAGGTCTTCGAGGAATAATCGAAGATCACCGCGAAATGCGTCGGCGTCACGCCGACCGACGTGTCGCGCGCATCGGTCAACAACTTCCAGAGCATGTTGCAGAAGCCAGCAACCGCATTGACCGGAAGCCCGTCCGACTTGCGGTTGAGCGGCGGGATGGCGTGGAACGCCCGGAAGATGAAGCCCGAGCCGTCGACGAGGAAGAGATGATCACCGTTTGTCATGCGGCCATGGATAGCGCGCGGGCAGGCAAAGGTCCATCGCGGTTTTGCTTGCAAACAGGAACTGCCATGCCCATTTCGGCACCCGGAATGATACGGCATTCCCGGTCGTCAAACCGGATATTCGACGGTGAAGCGCCTCACGGAAACGTTACGCATTTGTAATGTGCGACTCAGTCGGACAATCCTTGAAAAGCCACATTTGAATCCTCAAATCAGGGTGAGCGGCACTTAAACGATGCCGTCGTCTGGTGATTGGCCTGTCCCCCGCCCGCACCAGATGTGGACAAAGGCCTCATCCCCCTCTCCGGGCCTTTGTCCCGCTTTCACGAAGCCGCTACGGCGCCGCCTCCGCGCCGTAGCGGTTTTTGTTTGGAGATGGCTTTCCTTTGTCGGGATCAGGCAGGCCACTCCATCGCCTGCTTTGTAACTTGTCTTCGTCCCGATTCGGGCCTACCCATGCGCTATGGCCTTCAAGCGCATGGATTCTGCGATCTATCTCGCCAGCCTGCTGGCAAGAGGCTTCTCGCGCGCCCTTCAGGAGCGGGCCCAGAAACTCGGCTTCGCGCCGGGGCAATTTCCCATCCTGCTGGAATTATGGGCCGAGGACGGCCTGACGCAGAAACAGTTGCTCGATCGTCTCGACATCGAACAGGCGACCATGGCCAATACCTTGGCACGCATGGAGCGTGACGGCCTCGTCGAGCGGCGGAGGCATCCCAATGACCGGCGCTCGCAGCAGATCTTCCTGACGGGCCGGGCCCGCGACATGGAGGCCGCGGCCAAGGAGGCGGCCGTCGCGGCGGAGCAATCGCTTCTCGCCGGTTTTCGCCGCTTCGAGAAGGAGCTCATGCTCGAATATATGCGCATGGCGCTCGCCAATGCGGCCCGCGGTGGCGACCCCTCCTGATCGGCAACGGACAATTTGTCGTTGCATCAAAAGATTTCGCTTAAAGCCGCCCGCATTCGATTCTAGGTTCGCCCGCGAAACCACAAAGGATTCGCATGATGGCAGACATCACCCCCGTGCTCGAACGCGCCGACGCAAACCTCGCCGCAAGCCTCGAGCGGCTTTTCGACCTCGTCCGCATCCAGTCGATTTCCACCGACCCGGCCTTCAAGGCCGAGTGCCGCAAGGCGGCCGAGTGGCTGGTTGCGGAACTCGAAGCACTCGGCTTCGAAGCCTCCGTGCGCGACACGCCCGGCCATCCGATGGTGGTCGCCCACCATGCCGCCGAAAGCGCGCGCGCGCCACACCTGCTCTTCTACGGTCATTACGATGTCCAGCCGGTCGATCCCCTGAACCTGTGGGACGCGCCGCCCTTTGAACCCGGAATCAAGGAACTCGAACCCGGCCGCCAGGTGATCACGGGCCGCGGCACCTCCGATGACAAGGGGCAATTGATGACCTTCGTCGAGGCGGTGCGCGCCTACAAGGAGACGCATGGGGCGCTTCCCTGCCGCATTACCATTCTCTTCGAAGGGGAAGAGGAGTCCGGCTCGCCGTCGCTGAAACCCTTCCTCGAGGCCAATGCCGCCGAACTCAAGGCCGACTACGCGCTGATCTGCGACACCGGCATGTGGGACCGCGAGACGCCGGCGATCTCGGCGGGCCTGCGCGGTCTCGTCGGCGAGGAGATCATCGTCACGTCGGCAGACCGCGACCTGCATTCCGGCCTTTTCGGCGGCGCCGCGGCAAACCCGATCCACATTCTCACGGACATCCTCGCCGGGCTTCACGACGAAACCGGCCGCGTCACGCTCGACAACTTCTACGAAGGCGTCGAGGAGACACCGGCCGAGATCAAGGCGACCTGGGAAAAGCTCGGCCGGACCGCGGAGAAATTCCTCGGCGATGTCGGTCTGTCGATCCCCTCCGGCGAGAAGGGCCGCTCGGTCCTCGAACTGACCTGGGCACGCCCGACGGCAGAGGTCAACGGGATCATCGGCGGCTATACCGGCGAAGGCTTCAAGACGGTGATCGCCGCCCAAGCTTCCGCCAAGGTGTCGTTCCGCCTCGTCGGCGACCAGGATCCGGCAAAGATCCGCGAAAGCTTCCAGGCCTATGCCCGCTCGAAGATTCCGGCGGACTGCTCCGTGGAGTTCCGCCCCCATGGTGCTTCGCCGGCTATTCATCTGCCGTATGATTCGGCGCTGCTGACCACCGCCAAGGCGGCGCTCTCCGCCGAATGGCCGAAGCCGGCGATCGTCATCGGCATGGGCGGCTCGATCCCGATCGTCGGCGATTTCCAGAAAATGCTCGGCATGGAATCTCTGCTCGTCGGCTTCGGCCTTGCCGACGACCGTATTCACTCGCCGAACGAGAAATACGAGCTCACCTCGTTCCACAAAGGCATCCGCTCGTGGATCCGCATCCTCGACGCGCTTGCGGCCTGACAGGCCGAGCCGCCGCCGAACCTGTCGCGGCGGCTCACTCTCATTTGAGGACATCCGAGCAGATATCCGGCCATCGCTGCTTGACCTGCCCGCCGCAGGATGCTTCCCTTTTTTGAAAACAGATCAGAATGGGGAATGGGCTATTGGCATGGGTGAGGACCGAGGCGTCGCGTTGCGGGCGCGCATTTTTCATCGCCCGAACGGACCTGGCCGCTCGGGCAACTCATCGGTGCTGCAGGCACGCCTCGATCCGGCCGGCATCCTGATCAGAGCATGAAACGCCTCAAAGCATATTTCTGGCCGGTGGTGGGGCTGGCGGCGATTCTGTTTTCGGTGAACGCGCTCTATCATGAACTGCGCGGCCTTTCGCTCGCTGAATTCGTCGCAAGTTTCCAGGCGATTTCGTTCGCCAGTTGGCTGCTGGCCATCGGCTCGACGCTCATCGCCTATGCGGCCCTTGCCGCCTATGACAAGCTGGCGCTCGACCATCTCGGCCACCGCATCTCGATCTGGTTCATCACCCTCTGCTCGTTCACGACCTATGCACTCTCGCACAATCTCGGCGCGTCGGTATTTTCCGGCGCCATCGTCCGCTACCGGGCCTATCGCTCGAAGGGGCTGACGCCCGGCGAAATCGGCGTTCTGGTCGCCTTCTGCTCCTTCACCTTCACGCTTGGAACGCTGGTGCTGTCGGCGATCGTGCTGCTCGCCAAGCCGGACATCATCGAACGCTTTGCCGAGGTGCTGCCGATCGAGATGTCGCTGACGACGGGCGGCCTGCTTCTGACGTTTATCGGTCTTTATATTCTCGGAAGCCTGGTCGGCCTTCGGCCGCTGCGCACCCGATGGTTCCAGCTTCACTACCCGCGGCCGGCGATCGTGCTCCGGCAGTTGGTGATCGCCCCGGTCGAACTCCTCGGCGCCGCCGGCATCATCTATTTCGCTCTGCCGGAGGCCGGCAATCCGGGCTATATCGTCATTCTCGGAATCTTCCTCGCCTCCTTTTCGGCGGCGCTGCTTTCGCATGCGCCGGGCGGGCTCGGCGTGCTCGAACTCGTCTTCATCGCCGCGCTCCCCGAGATGGACCCGGCCGACGTGCTGGCGGCACTGGCGATCTTCCGCCTGCTCTACCTGCTGATCCCGTTCGTCATGGCGCTCGTCGTCATCTTCGTCTTCGAGCATTCGCGCTTCCTGGAGCAGCGCGACGCGGAGGGATCGTAGCGCCATCAGGGCGCGTTGCACTCTCTTGGAATCGCCTTGTCGATCGGTCCTTCCGCCGCTTCGAGGCGCGCCGTCTCGATCTGGTAGGGGGTGAAGGGCGGCACCTGCAGCGACGGGTTGATGATCCGCGCGACATAGCAACCGGAGAAGAAGCGAATCTTGCCTTCCTGCTCGACCGACCTGATCGCCACCGGGACGGCCGCGTAGATGCTGCCGGCGGCGCCCTCGGTCGTCACCTTGCCGATCCGGACCTCGACCGAGAGGGTCTTGGCGTAACCATCGGCAAAGGCCTTGAACTCGCCGACCGGCTTCGCATCGCCGAAATAGGCATAGGCCCTGGCATATTCCTTGCGATTGATGGCGTTGTAGAGCGAGCGAATGAGCGCCGCGCCATCGGAACGGTCATCGACATAAGGGGCGGGCTCCTGTGCCCTGCCCTCGACACTCGATAGCGACAGGACCGCCAATGCCGACAGGATGATCGAACGAGATCGCATCGTCTTCCTTTCGCAGAATGCTCACGGCCGACCGAATCGCCGGCCGCCGAGGCAGACAGGATTGGTCAGGATCACGACGATTTTGCGTTGAGAGCCCTTACTCCGGCGGCAGGCCTGCCTTGCGCCGGGCGACCACCCGCTCGCGCCAGACGGTGAAAATCCCGGCCGCCACGACCAGAAGCGAGCCGATGATCATGTTGGCCGTCAGGGTCTCGCCGAAGATCGAGACCCCCATGATCGAGGCGAAGACGAGCTGCAGATAGGTGAGCGGCTGCACCGCGACGGCATCGAGCAGGTCATAGGCGCGAATGAGGAAATAGTGGCTCAGGCTGCCGGTGACGCAGAGGAGGATCATCCACACCCAGTCCGGCCCCGACAGCGTGGCCCAGAAGAACGGGCCGACGAGGCTGATCGCCGCCGCACCGACGACGCCCGTATAGAAGAAGCTCGTCATCGCCGAATCACCGCGACTGACGAGCCGTGTCGCGATGGCGTAGACCGCAAACATCAGCGCGCCGGCGAGCGGCAGGAGAAATTTCACGTCGAAGAAGCCTTCCCCAGGCTTGAGGATCAACAACACGCCGACGAGCCCGGCCGCGATCGCCGACCAGCGGCGCCATCCGACGCGTTCACCGAGAAGCGGCATCGACAAGAGCGCCACGAAGATCGGCGTCGCCGCGAGGATCGCCTGCGACAAGGCCAGGCCGACGACGGTGAATGAGGTGATCACGACGACGATCTGGGCCGGCAGCAGCACCCCGCGCAGTAGCTGGAGCAGCGGCTTTTTCGTGATCGCGGTGGCCCGCAGACCCGCCGGCGACCGCCACGCCAGCGCGACGGCGAAGGCGGCAAAGGCCCAATAGCGGATCATGGCCACGAAGACCGGCGGGTAGTTGGTGCCGAGATGTTTGGAAAGCCCGTCCTGAATCGCGAAGATGACGATCGCGAGCAGCGCGAAGACATAGCCGTTTGCTTTGGACATGCGCTCGCCAATACACGCGTCTTGCGGCTTGGACCACGATTTTCTCGTGCATCCACCGGGGACGCGCCACAGTGGCTCCGAGAATCGGGGGCGTTGACAGAAAAAGACCCCGAGCCGGGAGGAGGTGGCGTCGGGGTCTTTCAAACTTGGCCGGTTCCTGGGAGGAGGAGTGAAACCGACCCGCATCGGGCGCCGCGGGAGGAGGTGCAGCGCTTCGATGAGGATGATCATAAGTCATTCCGGCTGATTTAATATTGCCAATGTTGCATCGCAGCATTGCAGCGGATGCAAGGCGGATGGATCATCAACCGCTCGGCTCGCGACCGCAGGAGCCTCTTTCCCGGATACGATCGCGGTTGAGCGCCATGGCCTCGCAAGTCGGCTCCCAGTCATCGCACCATTCCGACGGGAATCCATTCAACAGGCTTCCGGGCTCGAGAAAGGTCGGCCGATAGCCGCGCCGCTGCATCTCGGCGATGAGGCTTGCCTGCCGCTTGGCGAGGTAGAAAAGCCGACCATAGAAAAACCGGACATGGCCCTTGCCGAGCGTATAAGCGGGCGGATTTCGCGGATCGGCGGGGCTCTCGCCGCGCGCGATGGCGGCCCGGACGAGCGCGAAGACGCGCGGCAGTTCGCGATACTCGGCAACCAGGTGCGGCCCACTCAGTTCCGAAGGCGGAAGGCAATTGATTCTGGTCACCGGTTCGATCCGTCGCTGCCAGCGCCATTGTCGGATGCGCGCATCGCCAATCTAATATCTCGTCGATCGAGCGCAAGGCCCGCATGTGCACCATGCCAGCGACGAAGGTGGCGATGCCAAGGTTTTGAAGGCGCTCGGTTTTTCCCCGATCTCGTTCTTAACGCCCCCTTAAATTGCCGCATTTAGAGTCGAGGGATCGGCGTGAGCGGGACGGAAAGACCGGCGCCGTACGACAATTGCGCCGCCGGTGTCGCCTGACAGCGACGATCACCGGTCCGGCTTCAGGAGACAGATCCTTCCGGCATGGCGAGCAGAAAATCAGGACAACGGATCGAGCCTTCCTTTGGCGGCGACTACGATGACGACGACGATCTGCGCGTCGACGCGAGCGACCGAGTCAGCGGTGGCGGACGCAAGGCCAAGCGCACGCGGCCGAGCGGCAAGGGCGGGCGCGAGGCGCGCGGCAGGCGTTCCAACAGAGGCGGCGGGTCCGGCGGCGGATTCTTCGGAATGGTGCGGCGGCTCGCCTATTGGTGCGTCGTGCTCGGCATCTGGGGGGCGATTTGCGTCGGCGGGCTGGTGCTCTACTATGGCGCGCGCATGCCGAGTGCGACGAGCTGGTCGATCCCCGAGCGCCCGCCGAACGTCAAGATCCTCGCCGTCAACGGCGATATCGTCGCCAACCGCGGTGCGACCGGCGGCGAGGCGCTGGCGCTCGAGGACATGTCCCCCTACATCCCGCAGGCGGTGATCGCCATCGAGGACCGCCGCTTCTATTCGCATTTCGGCGTCGACCCGCTCGGGCTGGCGCGCGCCATGCTGACCAACATCACGACCGGTCGCATGGTCCAGGGCGGCTCGACGCTGACGCAGCAGCTTGCCAAGAACCTGTTCCTGTCGCCGGAACGCACCCTTGAACGAAAGGTGCAGGAGGTGCTGCTCGCCTTCTGGCTGGAACAGAAATACACCAAGGACCAGATTCTGGCGATGTATCTCAACCGCGTCTTCTTCGGCTCCAACGCCTATGGCGTCGAGGCGGCGTCGCGGCGCTACTTCAACAAGTCGGCGCGCGACGTCAATCTCGGCGAAGCGGCCATGCTTGCCGGCCTGCTGAAGGCGCCCTCGCGGCTGTCGCCGGCACGCGACCCGGAAGCGGCGGAAGCGCGCGCCCAGGTGGTGCTCGGCACCATGCGCGAGGAAGGCTTCATTTCCGACGCCGAGATCAAGACGGCGATGTCGCAGACGCCGACGCGGGCCAAGAGCTTCTGGTCGGGCGCCGAGCACTATGTCGCCGACATGGTGATGGACCAGCTTCCCGGCATGATCGGCGAGATCAAGCAGGACCTGATCGTCGACACCACCATCGATCTGACGCTCGAGAAGAAGGCCGAGGAGGTGATCGCCGCTACCCTCGACGAGGAGGGCGGCAAGCTCAACGCCTCGCAGGCGGCGCTCGTGTCGATCGACGGCACCGGCGCGATCCGGGCGCTGGTCGGTGGCAGGGACTATGCGGAGAGCCAGTTCGACCGGGCATCCAAGGCCAAGCGCCAGCCTGGCTCGGCCTTCAAGCCCTTTGTCTATGCGGCGGCGCTCGAAATCGGCCGCACCCCCATGTCGGTCAGGAACGACGCGCCGGTGAGGATCGGCAACTGGACACCGGAAAACTACGACCAGAAATATCGCGGCGAGGTGACGCTTGCCGACGCGCTTGCCAACTCGCTGAACACCATTGCCGCTGAGCTCGTCATGGAGGTGGGACCGCCGAACGTCGTCAAGCTGGCGCATCGGCTGGGGATCGATTCCGAGATGCAGGCGAATGCGTCGATCGCGCTCGGCACATCGGAAGTCACGCTCGTCGAGCTCACCTCCTCCTACGCGCCCTTCATGAATGGCGGCTTCAAGGCGACGCCGCATGTGATCCGCCGCATCTCCACCGCCGACGGAACCGTGCTCTACGAGAATACCTATGACAACCCGCCGCGCGTGCTCGATCCGGCGATCGTCAGCGAGATGAACGGGATGATGGTGCGGGTGCTGACCGACGGCACCGGCAAGAAGGCGCGCCTGCCCGGCTGGGAGGCGGCCGGCAAGACGGGCACGACGCAATCCTTCCGCGACGCGCTGTTCGTCGGCTATACGACCAACCTCACGACCGGCGTCTGGTTCGGCAACGACGACGGCAAGTCGATGAAGAAGGTCACCGGCGGCGGGCTGCCGGCCAAGGCCTGGCACGATTTCATGGTCGCCGCGCATGAGGGGCTGTCGCCCTCGCCGCTCTTCGGCACCACCGGCATCCAGCCGGTCTTCGACGAGGGCAGCCCCGTCGCCGGCGGCGAGGCGCTGCCCGATGGCGTCGGTGATCCCGCGGCCTTCCCCGAACGGCCGGCGGCGATGGACGGTGCGATCGCCGTCGACCAGACCCGCCCGGCAACGGAGCCGACCGGCGGCCCGGTCCCGCCGGCCGGCGTTGGCGAGACGACCGGTGCGACCCGCCGCACGACACTTTTCGAACTCCTGACCGGCGGCTGAACAGGGACCCGCCACCGGCCGGCCCACGGCACCCGATCATCACCGCACCCACCGCGCGCATCGGACCGGGAAAGAGCGGCTTGCATTTGGCCCTGCTCGACCTGCAGAATGCCTTGCAGTCCGAAACGCCGGTCCTTATATACGCCGCATCGACGCAGCCCGCGGGCTGCGATCAAATCCGAAGAGCATCCCGTTAGGGACTGTCCCATGAATGCCTGACCGGGTTCCGACAGTCCGCTGCAAGGAGAGAACGACATGGCTAAAGTTATTGGTATTGACCTGGGAACGACCAACTCCTGCGTCGCCGTGATGGACGGCAAGGACGCGAAGGTGATCGAAAACGCCGAAGGCGCGCGCACCACGCCGTCGATGGTGGCCTTCTCCGACGATGGCGAACGTCTCGTCGGCCAGCCGGCCAAGCGCCAGGCGGTCACCAATCCGGAAAACACGCTTTTTGCGATCAAGCGCCTGATCGGCCGCACCTTCGAGGACCCGACCACCCAGAAGGACAAGGGGATGGTCCCCTACAAGATCGTCAAGGCCGACAATGGCGACGCCTGGGTCGAGGCACACGGCAAGAGCTATTCCCCGTCGCAGATCTCCGCGATGATCCTTCAGAAGATGAAGGAAACGGCCGAATCCTATCTCGGTGAGAAGATCGAGAAGGCCGTCATCACCGTTCCGGCCTACTTCAACGACGCCCAGCGCCAGGCCACCAAGGACGCCGGCAAGATCGCCGGTCTCGACGTGCTGCGCATCATCAACGAGCCGACCGCGGCAGCACTTGCCTATGGCCTCGACAAGAAGGAAGGCAAGACGATCGCCGTCTACGACCTCGGTGGCGGCACCTTCGATATTTCCGTGCTCGAAATCGGCGATGGCGTCTTCGAGGTGAAGTCGACCAACGGCGATACCTTCCTCGGCGGTGAAGACTTCGACATGCGTCTCGTCGAGTACCTGGCCTCCGAGTTCAAGAAGGAACAGGGCATCGACCTCAAGAACGACAAGCTTGCGCTGCAGCGCCTCAAGGAAGCTGCCGAAAAGGCCAAGATCGAGCTGTCGTCGTCGCAGCAGACCGAGATCAACCTGCCGTTCATCACCGCCGATGCCTCCGGTCCGAAGCACCTGACGATGAAGCTGTCGCGCTCCAAGTTCGAAAGCCTGGTCGAGGACCTGATCCAGAAGACCATCGCGCCGTGCAAGGCAGCCCTCAAGGATGCCGGCGTCTCGGCTGCCGAGATCGACGAAGTCGTTCTCGTCGGCGGCATGACCCGCATGCCGAAGGTCCAGGAAACCGTGAAGCAGCTGTTCGGCAAGGAGCCGCACAAGGGCGTCAATCCGGATGAAGTGGTCGCCATGGGCGCCGCCATCCAGGCCGGCGTGCTGCAGGGCGACGTCAAGGACGTGCTGCTGCTCGACGTGACGCCGCTCTCGCTCGGCATCGAAACGCTCGGCGGCGTCTTCACCCGCCTGATCGAGCGCAACACGACGATCCCGACCAAGAAGAGCCAGGTCTTCTCGACGGCCGATGACAACCAGTCCGCCGTGACGATCCGCGTCTCCCAGGGCGAACGTGAGATGGCTGCCGACAACAAGCTGCTCGGCCAGTTCGACCTCGTCGGCATTCCGCCGGCACCGCGCGGCATGCCGCAGATCGAAGTCACCTTCGACATCGACGCCAACGGCATCGTGCAGGTTTCGGCCAAGGACAAGGGCACCGGCAAGGAGCACCAGATCCGCATCCAGGCCTCCGGCGGTCTTTCCGACGCCGACATCGAGAAGATGGTCAAGGACGCCGAGGCCAATGCCGAGGCCGACAAGAAGCGCCGCGAAGCGGTCGAAGCCAAGAACCAGGCCGAAAGCCTGGTCCACTCTTCCGAGAAGTCGCTGAAGGAATATGGCGACAAGGTTTCCGAGACGGATCGCAAGGCGATCAGCGACGCGATCGCGGCACTGAAGACGTCCGTCGAAGCGTCCGAGCCGGACGCCGAAGACATCAAGGCCAAGACCAACACGCTCATGGAAGTTTCCATGAAGCTCGGCCAGGCGATCTATGAGTCCCAGCAGGCCGAAGCCGCGCACGCCGATGCGGCTGCCGACGCCAAGCGCGACGGCGACGATGTCGTCGATGCAGACTACGAGGAAGTCAAGGACGAGGACGACCGCAAGCGGTCGGCATAAATCGCGTCCTCGGACGAACGAAGCCCGGGAGCGATCCCGGGCTTTTCTGTATCCCCGAGGCACTCGCAGCGACATGAAAACCCGGCCCACGGGGCGGGCAGGCGAACGCATCACGAGGCGATAAAGTCGGGAAATCGTGCGGGAACACCATTATTCCCGACAAAAAACCACGCGGACGCCGTTTGGGCTATGGTATCGCGCTTCAAGGTTTACTAAATCCTGTGGCAAGATAATCAGGTCGGACCCTTCGCGCTGGCAAGCCTTGTCAACTGGACAACCGTTGAAGAATGAAACGTGATCTCTACGAAACGCTTGGCGTTCAAAAAAACGCGGACGAGAAGGAGCTGAAAAGCGCCTTCCGTAAACTGGCGATGAAATATCACCCGGACCGCAACCCCGGAGACCAGGAAGCGGAAAAATCCTTCAAGGAAATCAACCAGGCCTACGAGACGCTGAAGGACCCGCAGAAGCGCGCCGCCTATGACCGTTACGGTCACGCAGCCTTCGAGCAGGGCGGCATGGGAGCCGGTTTCGGCAATGGCTTTGCGGGAGGCGGCGCCAGCGGCTTCTCCGACATTTTCGAAGACATTTTCGGCGAGATGATGGGCGGACGCCAGCGCCGCTCGTCCGGCGGGCGCGAGCGCGGCGCCGATCTCCGCTACAACATGGAGATCACCCTCGAGGAGGCCTTTTCCGGCAAGACGGCGCAGATCCGCGTGCCGACATCGGTCACCTGCGACGTCTGCACCGGTTCCGGGGCGAAGCCGGGCACCAGCCCCAAGACCTGCGCCACCTGCCAGGGGTCCGGCCGCATCCGCGCCGCCCAGGGCTTCTTTTCGATCGAACGCACCTGCCCGACTTGCGGCGGCCGCGGCCAGACGATCACCGATCCCTGCACCAAATGCCATGGCCAGGGTCGTGTCACCGAGGAGCGCACGCTGTCGGTCAACATTCCGACCGGCATCGAGGACGGCACGCGCATCCGGCTCTCCGGCGAGGGCGAAGCGGGCTTGCGCGGCGGTCCCGCGGGCGATCTTTATATTTTCCTGTCGGTCAAACCGCATGAGTTCTACCAGCGCGACGGGGCGGATCTCTACTGCAGCGTGCCGATCTCGATGACGACGGCGACGCTCGGCGGCAAGTTCGACGTCACCACCCTCGACGGCACAAAATCGCGCGTCACCGTGCCGGAAGGCACTCAGGCCGGCAAGCAGTTCCGTCTGAAGGGCAAGGGCATGCCGGTGCTGCGCTCCAACCAGACCGGCGATCTCTACATCCAGATCCAGATCGAGACGCCACAAAAGCTCACCAAGCGCCAGCGCGAACTGCTGCAGGAGTTCGAGCAGATCTCCTCCAAGGAGAACAACCCGCAGTCGACGGGCTTCTTCTCCCGCATGAAGGATTTCTTCGATACGCTGAGCGAATAGTGCGCGATCCAAAATCAATCGAGGCGCCGCGTGTCAGTCCGACGCGCGGCGCCTCGATATTTGGAGCTGATCGTCATTGCCGGAGCGGCGGCAGACATCAAAGCGTCGCTCCCACCAATTGCCAAATGCCAAAGACGACAAGCACCGAACCGGCAATCCGCGACAGGATGCGACCGGCCGGCAGCACTTTCTCGACCAGCACGAAGAGCGCGATCGCGGCGATCCACAGCACATTCATGATGCCGCCGACGAACAACAGGGCCATCAGCGCCCAGCAGCAGCCGACGCAATAGAGGCCGTGACGGAAACCGAGCCCAATTGCGCCGCGCGGATCTCTACGGAAGCCGCCATGCCGCTGCAGGAAGACGATCGGTGCCTGGCATTGCGCCAGGCAGGCGTCCTTCAGCGGCGTCCACTGGTATAGCCCCGCGACGATCAGCACGATGCCGCTGAAGACACGGCTGGCGCTCGCAAGCGCCGGGGTCAGCAGTGCCCCCTCGATCAACCATTGACCGAGAGTCGCGACCAGAGCGAACCCCGCCCAGGCCATGAGATAGCCGCCGGTGAAATAACCGGCCGAGGCGAAGGGCTTGCCGTCACGGAGGCTCTGCCGCCCGACGCGGGCGTAGAGAAGGATCATCGGCGACGCGGAAGGAAGCATCATGCCGACCATCATCACAACCCACATGGTCATCGTGAAGGCGGCGTCGACTGCGCTCCAGGGATGCGGCGAAATACCGAGGATTGCGTCGAGCGGACCGGCCTTCGGCGCGCTTCCCATGTCCATGTCCATATCCATGTGCATACCGGGCTCCATGGGCATGGCTGCGTCGCCACCCGCCCCGGGCATCGACATCCCGTCCATGTCCATGCCGGCGGCGAGCCAGACAATGTAGATCCAGGCGATCGCCGCCAGCATCGCGATCGCTGCAGCGACGATCGCCCGGTCTCGGCGTAACAGGGATTCGAGTGTGGTGTCGGTCACGGTGTCAATGCACAACGCCGCGGTGGGTCATATGTATCCTGGCGAAGTGGGCGTGCGAGTCCGCCAGGGACAGAGGCAGGGAACCGGTCGTGTCGGCCCAGCCGCGCCCCATTTCGCAGGTATCGTACTCGAAGCCGTTCGGCAGATTGAGCCGGGCGCGATGCTTGTCACCCGTCACCGGATTGAGGATCGGCTCGCCCCGCGCCGCGATCCATCCCGGCACGTTGACGCGCGCCGTCCTGCCCTCAATGTCGACCTCGAAATCGATCGGCGCAAAGACCGGATCGTGAAACGTTTCGAAGGTCGTCGCGAACACCTGGAAGAAGGTCGCGCCCGGCTCCGTGTCCTCTCCGCGCATAATCCGCAGCAGCGCTTCACGCTGTTTGTCCGAGGCACGCTCGTCGACGATATACACAACCTCGCCCCTGCCCTCGTGAATGGCGCCGGGCCAGGCGACGATCATGCCGCATTTCAGGCCATCGAGCCGGGTGTCGCCGTGATGGCCTTCGTCGATATCGATAACGCCCACGGCATTGCAATGCCCGTGCGTCGGCAAGGCATTGAACTGGCAGGGGCAGCCATAGGCGCAGTTGCAATGAATGAATTCACGGCCCTTGATCGTCCAATCGATATCCGCCATCTACCCCTCCCGAAATCAGAACGAGTAAGCTGTCAACCGCATTGTATGCGACCCTATGATCAGTGACCGGAATATACTCCCGGCCAGGAATGATGCCAACGGTGCGGAGTTCCATGCGCCGCACCATTTCTGGACCAGTCTCAGCCGATGAGATCAACGGCGTAGTAGCAAAGGGCCGAAATCAGCGCCGCCGCCGGCATCGTAATCACCCAGGCGACGACGATGTTTCCGGCGAGGCCCCAGCGCACGGCAGAGACACGCCGGGCCGAGCCGACGCCGATGATCGCGCCGGTGATCGTATGCGTCGTCGATACCGGAATGCCGAGCCAGGTCGCAGCGAACAGCGTGATGGCGCCGCCGGTCTCGGCACAGAAACCCTGCATCGGATTGAGCTTGGTGATCTTCGACCCCATCGTGTGGACGATCCTCCAGCCCCCGAAAAGGGTGCCGAGGGCGATTGCCGCCTGGCAGGTGATGACCACCCAGAAGGGCACGTGGAACTCCGGTCCGAGATAACCCTGGGAATAAAGGAGCACGGCGATGATGCCCATCGTCTTCTGCGCGTCGTTGCCGCCATGGCCGAGCGAATAGAGCGAGGCCGAAACGAACTGCAGCCCCCGGAAGGTGTTGTCGACCGCAAAGGGCGTCTGGCGCACGAACAGCCAGGAGACGATGAGTACCAGCAGCAGAGCGAGCACGAAGCCGATGCCCGGCGACATGACGATCGCACCGGCGGTCTTCAGCAGGCCGCTCCAGACGATGGAACTGAAGCCGGCTTTGGCAAGGCCCGCGCCGACGAGGCCGCCGACGAGCGCGTGCGAGGAGCTCGACGGAATACCGAAGATCCACGTCAGGATGTTCCAGACGATCGCGCCGATCAGCGCCGCAAAGATGACCTGCGGCGTAACGATGCCGGGATTGATGATCCCTTTTCCGAGCGTCTCGGCGACGTGCAGGCCGAAGAACAGAAAAGCAATGAAGTTGAAGAAGGCCGCCCACATCACCGCATATTGCGGCCGCAGCACCCGTGTCGAGACGATCGTCGCGATCGAGTTGGCCGCGTCGTGCAAGCCGTTCAGGAAGTCGAAGAACAGGGCAACCGCGATGAGACCCACCAGCAGCGGGAAGGCAAGTGTCGCGTCCATCAGACGTTCTCGATCACGATGCCGCTGATCTCGTTGGCGACGTCCTCGAAGCGGTCGACGACCTTTTCGAGTTGGCCATAGATTTCGCTGCCGATGATATAGGCCATGGGATTGGTGCTGCCATGGCGCTTGAACAGGTCCTTCAGGCCCTGATCGTGCAGTTCGTCGGAACGGCCCTCGACGCGGGTGACTTCTTCGGCGATGGTGCTCAGGCGGTGCGCGTTGACACCGATCCGGTTGAGGAGCGGGATGGCCTCGGCGACGAGATGGGCAGCCTCGACGACGGCGGCACCCATGGCCTGCATGCCGGGATCGAAGCTCTTCTGCTCGTAGAGCCGGATCGTCTTCACCGTCTTGTGCATCATGTCGATCGCATCATCCATCGATTGGATGAGGTCCTTGATGTCGCCACGGTCGAAGGGCGTGATGAAACTGCGGCGCACCGCAAGCAGAACCTCCCGGGTGATCCCGTCGGCCTCATCTTCGAGCTGGACGATGCGGTCGCAATGGCGTTCGATGTCCGGGCCGCCGGCGAGCAGCGTGTTCAACGCCTCCGCCGCTTCCATGACGGTGCGCGAATGCTCGGCAAAGTGATCGAAGAACTGGTCTTCACGGGGGAGGAGCTTGCGAAACAGGCCGAGCATCAGCGATCCATACGGTTGTCGATTGTCATACTGCTGTCATATTGCACGTGCGGGCGCATGAATAGTTCCGCAGCGGCTGAAAATCAGGGCTTTCCCACAGGGGTTTCGGCTCGCCGCACGGCCACGGGACCGGGTTGCGCCTCGGGCGGACCCTTTCACCTTGCCTTGGCCGGCCATTCGTCCTACCTGACAGACACGTCGAATCCGGACCCGCAATGCCCCACAAGGTCTATCTCACCTGCCTGAAGCTCAATGATTTTCGCAACTATGCGGGCCTCGCGCTCGATCTCGACCAGCGCCATGTGGTGCTGACCGGCGACAACGGTGCGGGCAAGACCAATCTTATGGAGGCGATCTCGTTTCTTTCGCCGGGCCGCGGCCTTCGCCGCGCGGCTTACGCGGATGTCGCCCGCGTCGGCGCGGCGGACGGCTTCTCGGTTTTCGCGGCCGTCGAGGGCATGGATGGCGCAGTGGAGATCGGCACGGGTACGGCGGGTGCGGAGGAAGGGCAATCACGCCGCCTCAGGCTCAACGGCACGCCGGCCCGCACCGTCGACGAGCTCACCGACCATCTGCGCGTGCTGTGGCTGACGCCGGCCATGGATGGCCTCTTCACGGGCCCGTCCTCCGACCGCCGGCGGTTTCTCGACCGGCTGGTGCTCTCGCTCGATCCCGAGCACGGCCGGCGCGCCAGCGAGTTCGACCGTGCCATGCGCAGCCGCAACCGGCTGCTCTCGGAATTCCGGCAGGACGCTGCCTGGCTGAGCGCGATCGAGCGGGAAATGGCGGGACTGGGCGTATCGATGGCGCTCGCTCGCCTGGAGATGCTCGGCCTGCTTACGGCGCTCGTGGAACGCAGCCAGGGCGGCGGCAGCTTCCCGTCCGCCAGCCTTTCGCTTGCCGGATTTCTCGACGATGGCCACGGCCTGCCCGCCTACGATCTCGAAGAGCGATATCTCTTAATGCTCAAGGACGGCCGCGCCCGCGATGCGGCCGCGGGCCGAACGCTCGACGGACCGCACCGCAGCGACCTGATGATCCGCCATCGGGAAAAGGACATGGAGGCGGAGCGCTGCTCAACGGGCGAACAGAAGGCCCTGCTCGTCGGGCTCGTGCTCGCCCATGCGCGCCTCGTCGGCGACATGACCGGGCACGCGCCGGTGCTGCTGCTCGACGAGATTGCCGCGCATCTCGACCAGGGACGGCGCGCCGCGCTCTTCGATCGCGTCGACGAACTCGGTGGGCAAGCCTTCATGACCGGGACGGACCGGGCGATGTTCGAGGCGCTTGGTGAGCGGGCGCACTATCTGACAGTTGCAAACGGCCGCGTTTCGGAGTGACATCCCCTCCTCCATGGCGCGTCGGAACGAGGCGCCAAGCCGATATCCCACGGAGACGGAAATGACCGCAGCAGCCCTCGAATCATCGGAAATCGCGCGCTATGCCCGCCATATCGTGCTGCCAGAAGTCGGGGGAGCCGGGCAGCAGAAGCTGAAGGCCGCGCGCGTCCTCGTCATCGGCGCCGGCGGACTCGGCGCCCCGGTGCTGCAATATCTCGCCGCCGCCGGCGTGGGCACACTCGGCATCGTCGATGACGATGTCGTCTCGCTGTCGAACCTGCAGCGCCAGGTCATTCATGCCACCAGCGATATCGGCCGATCGAAGGTCGAAAGCGCCGCCGCCGCGATCGCCGACCTCAACCCGCATGTGGAGGTCGCGCCACACGCGCTGCGTCTCGCACCTGAGAATGCCGAAGCGATCTTCCGGCAATACGACCTCATCGTCGACGGATCCGACAATTTCGATACGCGCTATCTGGCGGCGGACACCGCGGAAGCGGCACGGGTCCCTCTCGTCACCGGCGCCGTCGGGCGCTTCGACGGCTCCGTCACCGTGTTGAAACCTTACGAGGCGGACGCCGACGGTTATCCCAATCCTTCCTATCGCGATCTCTTCCCGACGCCGCCTCCGCCGGGTGCGGTGCCGGCCTGCGCCGAGGCCGGCGTGGTCGGGGCGCTCACCGGCGTCATCGGCACGCTGCAGGCGATGGAAGCGATCAAGCTCATCACCGGCACCGGCGCGCCGCTCGTCGGCCGCCTGCTGCTCTATGACGGCCTCGCAGCCGCCTTCAACACGATCCGCTACCGACGCGGCAAGGGTTGAGGGCAGGATGGAAACGATTCGCCTCGACCGGAGCTTCGACCGCTACGAGGAGCTCCTGGTGCTGATCCGGAAATCCTTTGCCTATATGGACGGGCGGATCGATCCGCCGTCCTCCGCGCATGCGCTGACCGTGGCATCGCTGCAGCGGAAAGCGCATGAGGAGGTCGGCTTTGCCGTCGTCGCCGGCCAAGACCTTCTGGGCTGCGTCTTCTGCAAAGCCGAGCCCGATTGCCTCTATATCGGCAAGCTCGCCGTCGCCGTCGGTTTGCAGAAGAAGGGCATCGGTCGCAAGCTGCTTGCCGCCGCGGAAGAGACCGCCCAAATCCTCGGGCTCCCGGCGCTGAGACTGCAGACGCGAATCGAGCTGACCGAAAATCACGCCACCTTCGCGGCCTGGGGCTTCGTCGAGACAAGACGCTCCGCCCATCCCGGCTTCACGCGCCCGACCTCGATCGAGATGCGGAAAATGCTTTGGTTGTGAACCTGCTCGGGGCGGTGGGAACCTATCGTGCAGCGAATGGGCCCCTCCCTTGTGGTGAGGCGTCGTCCGAATGAAACGAAAAGACTTCGCCTGTGGCCGAGGCGGTACCGCCGCGTCTCAATCCCGTCCCGGCAGCACGCGGTCCGGCGGGCGATGACCGTCGAAGAAGGTGCGGATGTTGATCACCACCTTGTCGCCCATGTCGATGCGGCCCTCGAGCGTCGCCGAACTCATATGCGGCAGCAGCACGACCTTACCTTCGCCGGCGAGCCTGATGAGCTTGGGGTTGACGGCCGGTTCGTTCTCGAAGACGTCGAGGCCGGCACCGGCGATCTTGCCTTCCCGCAGGCACTTGATCATTGCCGTCTCGTCGATCACGTCGCCGCGGGCGGTGTTGACGATGTAACTGTCTGGGCGCATCAGCGCCAGACGCCGCGCCGAGAGCAGGTGATAGGTGGCGGGCGTCGACGGGCAATTGACGGAAACGATGTCGACGCGGGCGAGCATCTGGTCGAGGCTGTCCCAATAGGTCGCCTCCAGCATCTCCTCGGTCTCGCGCTTGGCGCGATGACGGTTGTGATAGTGGATCGACAGGCCGAAGGCCTTGGCGCGGCGGGCTACCGCCGTGCCTATCCGCCCCATACCCACAATGCCGATGCGTTTGCCGGCGATGCGGCGGCCGAGCATCCAGGTCGGCGACCATCCAGCCCATTCGCCCTTGCGGTCGGTGAGGACCTGCGCACCTTCGGCGAGCCGGCGCGGCACCGCGAGGATGAGCGCCATGGTCATGTCGGCGGTGTCTTCGGTCAAGACGTTCGGCGTGTTGGTGACGGTGATTCCCTTGCGGGCGGCGGCATCGACGTCGATGTTGTCGACGCCGTTCGAGAAGGCCGCGATGAGCTTCAGTTGCGGCCCCGCCTGTTCGATCAGCGCCGCGTCGATCCGGTCCGTCAATGTCGGAACCAGCACATCGACCCGTTTTACCGCGGCAACCAGCTCGGGCTGACTGCGGAGTGTGTCGTCGATGTTGAGCTCGGCGTCGAAGAGCTCGCGCATCCGCGTTTCCACGACTTCCGGCAGTTTCCGGGTGATGTAGACGGTTGGCTTCTTTTTGCTTGTCATGCCTGCGAGCGGCCCTCGTTGACGGGTCCTTAACCAAGTTGGGTAATAGTTTCTCCCTATAGCCGCAATTTCTACCAGACCCGGTGGGGAAGACAATTGAAAGTCGCTGTCCGGGTTCAGATTCGCGGCGCGCGTCCGGCCGGGCGCGGTCCGCATGCTTCCTTGGATCGGAGACGACCCCAGGAATAAGACATGCGGCAATTCAAAGTGCTGCAGTGGCCCTTGTGCGTCCGAGAAGGCGCCCGGCGCTGTGGGAACGCCGCAAGGCTTCGCTTACGATCGGAATATGGGCTTCGTCATGCGTCACTTCATTTCCAAGGCCTCTCTATTGTTGCTGGCCACGTTGCTCGGGGCGGCCATCATGAGTTCCGCCGCCTTTGCCCAGGCGGCCAAGGGTGCGAGCGGGCTACCGCTCCCCCGTTTCGTCAGCCTCAAGTCCAGGAGTGTCAACCTGCGAATCGGGCCGAGCCTCGATTACGCGGTCGCCTTCCGCTATCTGAGGTCGGGCGTTCCCGTCGAGATCATCCAGGAATACGACAACTGGCGCCGCATCCGCGACGCCGACGGCACCGAGGGCTGGGTCAACCAGGCGCTGCTTTCCGGCGATCGCACCGCCGTCGCCGCGCCGTGGATGCGCGGCAAGGGTGAAGGCGTCTTCGTCAATTTGAGACGCGACCCGCAGAGCACCGCACCGATCGTCGCCCGCATGCAGCCGGGCGTGCTGCTGCACATCGGCGAATGCAATGGCGACTGGTGCCATGCGGAGACGCAGGGCGTCGAAGGTTGGATCGCCCAGAGCGAGATCTGGGGCGCCTATCCGGGCGAAGCCTTCAAGTAGATCCGGGCTAAATTTAGAGAAGCTCGGCTTCCTTGGCGGCGCCGGCGAGCGATATCATCGGCCGCGGTCCAATCTGGCCGATGACGATGCCGGCCGCCAGATTGCCGAGCTTGCTGCAATCTTCGAGCGTCCGGCCGGCCGTATAGCCATAGAGGAAGCCGGACGCGTAAAGGTCGCCGGCGCCGGTCGTGTCGACCACTTGCTTGATCGCAGTGGCGCCGACCCGCACCCGCGCCTCGCCGCGCACGACCACCGAGCCCTCCTCGCTGAGCGTCACGGCGGCGAGCTTGCAGTCCTTTGCCAGAGCCTTGAGCGCGAGTTCGAAATCCTCCGTCTCGTAGAGCGCCAGCGCTTCCTGCTTGTTGGCGAAGACGATGTCGACGGTGCCCGAGCGCATCAGATCCAGGAACTCGTCCCGGTAGCGATGCACGCAGAAACTGTCCGACAGCGTCATCGCCGTCTCGCGGCCGTGGGCATGGGCAATTCTTGCCGCCTCGCGGATCGCGTCCTTGGCGCGCGGCGGATCCCAGAGATAGCCCTCGAAATAGGTGACCGTCGATTGAGCGACGACGTCGGCCTCGACGTCCTCCGGACCAAGTTCGACGCAGGCGCCGAGATACGTATTCATCGAGCGCTCGCCATCGTCGGTGACGAAGATCATCGAGCGCGCCGTCGGCGGCAGGCTCTCGAGCGGCCTAGTCTGGAAATGCACGCCCTGGGCGCGGATGTCGTGGGTGAAGATCTCGCCGAGCTGGTCGCTGGCGACCTTGCCGAAATAGGCGGCGCGGCCGCCGAGGCTGGCGACGCCGGCGGCGGTGTTGCCGGCGCTGCCGCCGGAGGCTTCGACCGCCGGGCCCATGCGCGAATAGAGGAGTTCCGCCCGCTCCGCATCGATGAGGTTCATTGCGCCCTTGATGATGCCGTTGTGAACGAGAAAGCTGTCATCGCAGCGCGCAATGATATCGACGATCGCATTGCCGATCGTCAGTACATCGAATTTCGTCATGAGCTCCGTCCGGTTTCCTGAATGGCCGGTGTTCGTTAATAGCGGTTTTCCGACCATTTGGAAGAGCCGTGCCGCCTTTAAGGCCCGCGAGTAGCGCCGGAGCTCCAAGAATGCTGCGAAATGCCGCCATTACGCCGGCAGCGCCCTTTCATCATAGGCGTCCACGAAGGCGGCACTTGGCGGGATCGGCTTGATGACATCGATCATCACGCCGTTCGGATCGGCGGTAATGAAATGGCGCTGGCCGAAGTCCTCGTCGCAGAGCGCCTTGAGAATGGGAAGCCCGGCATCCCGCATCTCCGCATAGAGCCGGTCGGGATCCTCGACTTCGAAATTCAGAAGCAGGCCCTGAACGGGGGCGCGGCGCTTTTCCGGCACCGTCTCGTGACGATAGTCGAGGACGGCAAGCGTGACATGTTCGTCCTCCGTCGACTGCAGATGCATGTACCAGTCGCTCTCGAAAAGCACTTCAAAGCGAAAGTGCGTCACGTAGAAGTCGGCCGTCGCCCGCACGTCGGCCGTCATGATCACCGGATAATAGCTCGTCGTTTTCATGCTTTTCCTCCATCGATTATTCTCATACAATCTGCATGTATCTTCTTTAACATACAGGCTGTATGTATGCAACAGGAAAAGACGCGACGCTCGAATCGCGAACGTTCAGACACGACCCGCGCTGCCATCATCGACGCGGCACACGCACTCTTCGTCGCCAAGGGCTATGCCGACACGGCAACGCCGGAGATCGTCGCCGCGGCGGGGCTTACGCGCGGCGCGCTTTATCACCATTTCGAGGACAAGAAGACGCTGTTTCGGGCGGTGATAGAAAGGGAGGCGCGCGAAGTCGCGGCAACGATCGAGCAGTCTGCTCCCGACGGCCTTTCGCCTCGTGAGGCGCTGCTTGCCGGAGCAGCCGCCTATTTCGACGCGATGGCCGTTCCCGGTCGCGTGCGCCTGTTGCTGCTCGACGGCCCGGCCGTCCTCGGCGTCACCGAAATGGCGGCGATCGACGCCGCGCATGGCGGCAGAACTTTGGAGGAAGGATTGAGCGCCGCCATGGCTCCCCGCCGCCTGGAGGAGAAGGCGGTCAAGGCGATGGCCTTCCTCCTGTCCGCCGCCTTCGACCGGGCTGCGCTCGAGATCGATGCCGGGGCGGCGCGGGCCGACTATGCCTATGCGATCGACAGGCTGATCGATCGCCTGATCGATCCCTGAAGAGCCGGGCCGTCAGCCGGCGACCGGAAGGACCTGCGGCGGCAGTTCGACGAGCGGCGCCGGGATGTCGCAACTCTTTTCCGGCGACCTGCAGATGTCGGCGATGACGCAGCGCTCGCATTCCGGCCGGCGGGCCTTGCACACATAGCGGCCGTGCAGGATCAGCCAATGATGGGCGTGGTAGAGATATGTCTCCGGGATGACCCGCATCAGATTGGCCTCGACCTCGTCCGGCGTTTTTCCCGGCGCCAGGCGGATGCGGTTGGCGATGCGGAAGAGATGCGTGTCGACGGCGATGGTCGACTGGCCGAAGGCCATTTGCAATACCACATTGGCGGTCTTGCGGCCGACGCCCGGCAGCGTCATCAGTTCCTCGCGCGTCTTCGGCACCTCGCCGCCGAAATCGGCGATCAGCCGCTCGCTGAGCGCAATGACGTTCTTGGCCTTGTTGCGGTAAAGCCCGATGGTCTTGATATAGTCGCGCAGCTTGTCTTCGCCGAGCGCCAGCATCTTTTCCGGCGTGTCGGCGACGGCAAAGAGCGGCCGTGTCGCCTTGTTGACGCCGGCATCGGTCGCCTGCGCCGAAAGCGCCACCGCCACAAGCAGCGTGTAGGCGTTGACATGTCCGAGTTCGCCCTTCGGCTCCGGCCGCTGGACCGAGAAGCGGCGAAAGATCTCCTCGATCTCCGCCTTGCTATAGACGCTGCGCTGCCGCGTGGGTCGGCGGGCGGCCGTTGCCGTTCGCGGTTTCGCGGATCCGGGCGACAATTTGAGCTTCACGTTTTTCATGCTGCATCTATAGTCATTGGTTATGACCGAAGGCAACGCCGCGACAAGCATCAACGACGAACCGATCTTTTCAGCGGAACTCACCCCTTACCGTTCGCTCGGCCTCAAAGGGTTCAAGATCCTGCTGATGATCGCGGCTGCGATGAGCGCCGTGCATGTCCTGGTGTTTCTCATCATCGGCGCCTGGCCGATCGTGTTCTTCTTCGGGCTCGATTTCGTGCTGCTCTTCGGCGCCTTCTGGCTCAACTACCATTCGGCACGCGCCCGCGAGGAGGTCAGCGTCTCGCGCACCGACGTGTCGGTGAGGAAGTTCGCGCCGTCGGGAAGCATGACCGAACATCGCTTCAACCCCTTCTGGGCCCGCTTCAGCATCAGGCGCCACCAGGAGATCGGCATCGTCTCGATGAAGATCAGCGGTGGTGGCCGGCAGACCGATATCGGTTCGTTTCTCAACCGCGACGATCGCGAAACTTTTGCCGTTGCCTTTTCCCGCGCACTGGCCACGGCCCGGTCGAGATGAATCAAGAATCGGGTGGTTAACCGGTCCCCCGCATGGTTTCCTGCGGCATGACAGGAGATGATCCATGAACGTCGTGACAACCATTCCCACCGACATCACCCCGGACGGCACCGATTACGACACGGTGCGCCACGTCATCGAGATGCTGACGAAGGATTACCGCGACCAGCCGCAACTCGAGACGATCGCCCGCCGCCTCCGTCAGTCGCCGACTCAGCTCCAGAAGGTCTTCACCCGCTGGGCCGGACTTTCGCCAAAGGCCTTCCTGCAGGCGGTGACGCTCGACCATGCCAAGCGGCTTTTGCGCCAGGAGGAGATGCCGCTGCTCGAGACCAGCATCGAGGTCGGGCTGTCAGGCCCGGGGCGGCTTCACGACCTCTTCGTCACCCATGAGGCGATGTCGCCCGGCGAGTGGAAAGCCCGCGGCGCCGGGCTGACGATCCGTTACGGCTTCCACCCTTCCCCCTTCGGCACGGCGCTGGTGATGGTGACCGACCGCGGCCTCGCGGGCCTTGCCTTTGCCGATGCGGGCGAGGAGCGCGCAAGCTTCGAGGACATGGCCCGCCGTTGGCCGAACGCCAGCTATATCGAGGACAGCGCGGCCACGGCGCGCTATGCCGCACGCATCTTCAACCCGGAACGCTGGTGTGCCGACGAGCCGCTCAACATCGTGCTGATCGGCTCCGACTTCCAGATCCGGGTCTGGCAGGCGCTCTTGAACATTCCGCTCGGCAAGGCGACAACCTATTCGAAGATCGCCGGCGAAATCGGCCAGCCGACCGCGTCACGCGCCGTCGGCGCGGCGGTCGGGCGCAATCCGATTTCCTTCGTTGTGCCCTGCCACCGGGCACTCGGCAAGGGCGGCGAACTCACCGGCTACCATTGGGGGCTGACGCGGAAGCGGGCGATCCTCGGCTGGGAGGCGGGAAAGGCATAAGACAAAAAAAGGGGCGCCGCGGCGCCCCTTTTGTTTCGATCGAAGATGTGGACGCTCAATGCGCGGCCGACATGTCGCCGAGCACTTCCTTGGAGGCGACGGTGGAATCCGCCTTCAGCTTGTAGACCATCGGCACGCCGGTCGCGAGGTTGAGGTTCAGGACCTGCTCCTTCGTCAACCGGTCGAGCACCATGACCAGCGAGCGCAGCGAATTGCCGTGGGCAGCCACCAGCACCTTCTCGCCGGCCAGCACGCGCGGCAGGATTTCGGTCAGGTAGTACGGCCAGACGCGGGCGCCGGTGTCGCGCAGGCTCTCGCCGCCGGGCGGCGGCACGTCATAGGAGCGGCGCCAGATATGCACCTGCTCCTCACCCCATTTGGCACGGGCATCATCCTTGTTGAGGCCGGAGAGATCGCCGTAGTCACGCTCGTTGAGCGCCTGGTCGAAGATCGTTTCGAGCGAGGACTGGCCAACGGCGTCGAGCACCATCTGGCAGGTGCGCTGGGCACGGATAAGCACAGACGTGAAGGCGATGTCGAACTTGATGCCGTATTCGGCAAGCGCCTTGCCGCCGGCCTTCGCCTCCGTGACGCCGAGCTCGGTCAGGTCCGGATCGCGCCAGCCGGTGAAAAGGTTCTTCAGGTTCCATTCGCTCTGGCCGTGCCGGACGAGGACGAGAGTGCCGCTCATTTCGATTTCCTCTTTAACAGTTTGGTGTCAATTGAGCCCGAGAACATCGAGCATGGAATAGAAGCCCGGCTTCTGATTGCGGGCCCAGAGGGCAGCCGAAACGGCCCCGCGGGCGAAGATCGAACGATCCGTGGCGCTGTGCGACAGCGTCACCATCTCGCCCTCGCCGGCAAGAATCACCGAGTGCTCGCCGATGACGGACCCGCCGCGCAGCGTGGCAAAGCCGATCGTTCCTTGTGGCCGCGGACCGGTATGGCCGTCGCGCACCTTGACGGAATGGTCCGCAAGATCGATGCCGCGACCCTTCGCCGCCGCCTCGCCGATGAGGAGCGCCGTGCCCGAAGGCGCGTCGACCTTGTGCTTGTGGTGCATTTCGACAATCTCGATGTCCCAATCGGTCGGCCCGAGAGCCCGCGCTGCGGTCTCGGTGAGCACGCCCAGCAGGTTGACGCCGAGGCTCATATTGCCCGACTTGACGACCCGGGCATGGCGCGCCGCGGCGCGGATCTTCGCCTCATCGTCCGCGGAGCATCCGGTGGTGCCGATGACATGGACGATGCGCGCCTGAGCCGCGAGGCCGGCGAATTCGACGGTTCCCGCCGGCGCGGTGAAATCGAGCACACCCTCCGCCTCGACGAAGGCCTCGAGCGGCTTGTCGGTGACCGGGATGCCGATCGGCCCGAGCCCGGCGATTTCGCCCGCGTCACGACCGATGAAGGGCGAGTTCGACCGCTCGATGGCGGCATGCAGACGAACGCCGGCCGTCGCGTGAATGGTCCGGATCAGCGTCTGGCCCATTCGACCGGCCGCGCCGACCACCACGAGCTTCATCTCCGTTTCGCTCATCGTCAAACTTCCCCGTACTATAGGATTTTCGCTTCGTCGGGCAGGTCGGCGCCGTTGCCCTGCAGATTGTGGAGGCGAGCGTAGAGTCCGTCCGGGCGCCGCGCAAGCGCCTCGTGCGACCCCTCCTCGACGACCGTGCCATCCTTCATGACGACGATCTTGTCGGCATTGACGACGGTCGAGAGCCGATGGGCGATGACGATCACGGTGCGTCCGCTCATCGCCTGTTCGAGTGCCTTCTGCACGGCTGCCTCCGACTCGGTGTCGAGCGCCGAGGTCGCCTCATCGAGAAGCAGGATCGGGGCATTGCGCACCAGCGCACGGGCGATCGACAGGCGCTGGCGCTGGCCGCCGGAAAGGGTCACGCCATGCTCGCCGACGGGTGTATCGTAGCCCTCGGGCTGCGCCAGGATGAAGTCATGCGCATAGGCAAGCCGCGCCGCCTCCTCGATCTCCGCATCGGAGGCATCCGGCCGGCCGTAGCGGATGTTGTCGCGGATCGAGCCCTCGAAGAGGTAGGGCTGCTGCGACACGTAAGCGAGGCCGTTGCGCAGCGATTGCTTGGTGACGCCGGCGATGTCCTGGCCATCGATCAGGATCTGGCCCGCCAGCGGGTCGTAGAAGCGCGGGATGAGGCTGATGATCGTGGACTTGCCGGCCCCGGAGGGGCCGACCAGCGCCGTGGTCTTGCCGCCCTCGGCACGGAAGCTGACGCCTTTCAGGATCTCCTCGCCTTTGCCATAGGCGAAGCGCACGTCGCGCAGTTCGACCGTCGCTTCGCCGAGCTTCAGCTCGGTCGCGTCCGGGCGATCCCGCTGATGCGGAACCGTGTCGAGGATCTCGTAGATCATCCGGGCATTGACCGCGGCGCGCTCCAGCGACACCTGCAGCCGCGCCAGCCGCCGCGCCGGGTCGTAGGCCATGAGCAGCGCTGTGACGAAGGCGAAGAAGGCACCCGGCGGCACGTTGCCGTAGATCGTGCGGAAGGCCGCATAGGCGAGGACGCTCGAGATAGCGAGGCCCGCGAAAGTCTCTGTCATCGGCGCGGTGCGCTCGCTGAGACGCGCGATGCGGTTGGCGCGGTTTTCGGCCCGGTCGATGATCGTCTCCACCTTGCGGCGCAGCTCGTTCTCCATGGTGAAGGACTTGACGATGGTGATCCCCTGGATCGTCTCCTGCATCGCGCCGAGAACGCGGCTGTTCACCTCGACCGCCTCACGGGTCGCCAGCCGGAGGCGCTTGGAAATATAGCGCAGGCCGAGGAGCATGGGCGGTGCGACGAAGAACACGATGAGTGATAGGAGCCAGTCCTTACTGAACATGACGCCGACGAGACCGATCAGGGTCAGGAAGTCCCGGGCGATCGAGGTGACCGTCATGTTGAGCACGTCGCGGATACCGTTGACGTTCTGGCTGATCTTGGCGGCAAGCTGCGCCGAGCGATGCTCGTGGAAATAGCCGACGCTGAGCGCCATCAGGTGCGCGTAAAGGCGGCGCTGATAGCGCGCCACGATATTGTTGCCGATCTTCGAGAGCGCAACCGCTTGCCCGTAGGTGGCGAGACCGCGCAGCACGAAGGCGGCGAAGATGGCGCCGCAGATCACCAGCACGATGTCAGCCCGACGATTGGCGAAGGCCTCGTTGATCACGGTTTCCATGATCCAGGCGGTGAAGCCCGTCGTTGCCGCCACCACGATGAGGCAGGTGATGGCAAAGGCATAGCCACGGATGTGATCGCGGCCGTTTTCGGCAATGACGCGTCGCAGGATTCCGGTGATCGTCTCGGAATCGACTGCGTGCTGTTTTCTGTCCCTGGCGTTCAAAAAGCCTTCTTTCCTGGCCTCTCCTGCATGTTTCCTTAAATCGTAGCCGATCCAAGGACAAAAACATGCAGCACAATTCAAAGTGCTACAGCGACCTTTGCGCGTCCGATGACGCGCGGCATGCCGCACGTCGGCACCAAGTGTCGGGCCGCTCTATAGTGGTTTGAAGCCTTTTTGGCGAGTCTTTGCGTCGGCCGGCCCGTTCAGCTTCTCCAGCGTCGTCCCTCCATTGCAACACCGAAGTCTTTCGGCGCGCGTGCGAAGGCGGCAAGCCCGGAAAGCGCCGCCATGGGATGGACGACCGCAAAGGTCGGTATCGTTTGCATCAGCGCCGAATGCGGTGCCTTGTTCTCGAAGGCGGCGCGGAATTCCGGTTTCATCAGCGCCGGCAATATCTTCTGCGAAATTCCGCCGGCGAGGAACACGCCGCCGCGGGCCATGAAGACAAGCGCCATGTCGCCGGCAACGCGGCCGAGATAGGTGCAGAACAGCGAAACGGTCTCGACCGCCGCCGGATCCTGCCCGGAAAGTGCGCTGGTCGTCACCTCCGCCTGATCCTTGAACGACGCCTCCAGCCCATCGGCCGCGCAGACGGCACGGTAGAGATTCATGATGCCGCGTCCGCAAAGGATCTGCTCCCCCGCCATGCGGCCACCGATCGGGTCGAGGAACGGCCATATCCGGAAATCGCGTTCGCTGCGCGGGCCGATATCGACATGCCCGCCTTCGCCCGGCACCGGAATCCAAGTGTCCTGGGCAAAGACCAGACCGGCAACGCCGAGGCCGGTGCCGGGGCCGAGCACCACGCGGGAACTCTTCGGCCGGACGCTGCCGCCGCCGATCTGCACCACGTCCTCGTCGGCCGGTGCGGCGATCGCGAGAGCCTGGGCCTCGAAGTCGTTGATGACCAGCACGTCCCCGAGCCCGAGGCTTGCCAGCATGTCCCTCGGGCGGATCACCCAGCCGGCGTTGGTCAGCGGAATTTCATCGCTCTTGATCGGCCCCGCCACGGCGAGGATCGCCGAGCGCGGACGGACGGCAATCTTGTCGAAAATACTCTTCTGCAGCGCTTCCTCGATGGTCGCGAAGTCGCCCGTCTTGACCGGCGGAAGCTGCGTCGGTCCGGACGCCGCATCGACGAGCAAGGCGAAACGGGCATTCGTGCCGCCGATATCGCCGATCAGGATCGGAAAGGAGAAGCTGTAGTCACTCGCACTGGGCATGGCAGATCCGTCCTGATCGCGGCGTGAATAGTTCCGCAGATGTATCAGCTACGCCTGAAGTCGATCAACTGCTCGGCGGTCGCGCGATTGAGCGCCATCGGAATATCGTAGACGATCGCAAGCCGCATAAGCGCCTTGACGTCGACGTCGTGCGGCATGGGGGTGAGCGGATCGACGAAGAAGATCAGGCAGTCGATGTCGCCGGTCGCGATCAAGGCGCCGATCTGCTGGTCGCCACCGAGCGGCCCGCTTTTCAGCCGCGTGACGTCGAGGCCGGGGCAGGCGTCCAGAACACGGCCGCCAGTGGTGCCCGTCGCGACGATCTTCCACTCGGAAAAAAACGCTTCGTTCGCCTTCACAAAGGCGGCGAGGTCATCCTTCTTCTGATCGTGGGCGATCAGGGCGAGACATTTGCGATCGGCCATGGGAGGCTCCCGACGAGAGTTCACGACGACGCGGAGCGCGCAAGGACGCTTCGGAACCGATAGATTTTAATCGATTTGATCCGCCTATACAGGAGCGTCGCGAAATTTGCAAAGGGACTGTGCGCTTGCGCCTTTCCGCATTGAACTGCTGCAAAGCCCGACCATCCCCCATGGTGCCCCATCACCCCAAGACGCGTCATCCTCGGGCTTGACCCTGGGTCAAGCCCGAGGATGACGGGTGGGTAGCTGCTTCAAGCACTTTTATTGAGCGTGAGTGAGTCTCCCGGCTGGAATCTCGCTCGGCGTGCATTTTGCAGTCAGGTGGAATCACCTAGCTTCGCACAAACTCGGCAAAACAAATAGATACAGCGGTAATGCGAACGCACGCGAGCGCATCCCGCTGTCAGCACCTGTGCAGTCGCTCGCACCCTCCCGAGGCCGGCTATTGCAGAGCGGGACGCGGCAGCGGCACCGGGATGTCGGCAAGCGGCGTCTCGGCCGCGGCGCCAATGACGGCTTCGATGCTCGTCGCCGCGGCAGGAATGGCGGCCGGAGCATCATAGGCCGTGCCGAATGTCGCCTGCTGTTCGGAGGCTGGAGCCGGGCCGTTCAGCACCACGGCGCAGGCCTTCGGCAGATCGGAAAGCGTCGCAAACCTGGGCTTCGGCGGCGTCTCGCCGGGTTTCTTCTTCGGCTTCGCCCAGGGCGCGTCGGTAAACCACCAGGCAAGCGACTTGTCGCAGCCGTCGCCGGCGGGCACCGCCGCCTGATCCTTGCAGCCTTGCGAGCCGGCCGGGCATTTGATGCGAATATGGAAATGGTAGTCATGGCCATAGATCGGCCGGACCTTGCCGAGTGCTGCGCGATCACCGCGCCAGGTGTCGCAGAGCTTCTTCTTGATCGCCGGATTGACGAAGACACGCTCGACCTCCGGATAGCTCGCGGCCAGCATGATCAGCCGCGCATGGGATGGCGTCCAGACGGAGCGGTCGATCGTCAGGAACTTGCTCTTGTCGAGCATGGAGGTCGCGGAGATCGATTCGCGCTCCTCATAGCTGAGCGTCTTCTGCGGCATCGGCGTCAGCCAGATGTCGGCGTCGAGGCCGATCTGGTGCGAGGCATGGCCGGACAGCATCGGCCCGCCGCGCGGCTGCGAGATGTCGCCGAGGAGCAGGCCCGGCCAGCCGATTTTCGCGGACGCGTCGTGGGAGAAGCGCTCGATCAGCGCGATCATCTCGGGGTGCCCCCAGCGGCGGTTGCGCGACAGGCGCATGGCCTGCCAGGTCGGGCCATCGGTGGGGATGGCGATGCCGCCGGCGAGGCAGCCCTTGGAATAGAACCCATAGGAGGTCGGCGACGCCGCGGTCGGCAGGGCCCGGGCGCCGAAAAGTTCCTTGGCAGGTGTGCCGTCCGCCGACGCGGCATCGGTCGCGATGAGGCCCGTGCTCACGGCCAAGGCCAAGAGCGCCGAGCCGCAGCGCCGAAGCGCAGCGCGCGTTTCAAATCCCATTCCATTCCCCCATCGGCAGCGACGCGAACATTCGGTAATACCCGCCGATTCTATCCTGATTCGCCGCGGTTGCATCAGCCTTGCGGCTCACCCGGATGTGACTGAAAAATTTCGCCTGTTTTTGGGCAGGACCTGTCAATTGCCCTGATTTGGCCTATGCTCTCAAAAAAGAAGATTGAAATATAAGAGGTACCGGCTAGATGCCAAACTTCCGCAGGACCTTGAATCCCGGCCTTCCTGCCACGCTTTTCACAGCGGCGCTTCTTCTCCTCGCTCCTGCATCGAATGCCGAAGAACCGCCCGTCTGGCGCCATGGGACGTCGTCGATCGGCGAGCCCAAGTACAAGGCAGGCTTCCCGCGCTTCGACTATGTCAATCCGGAAGCGCCAAAAGGCGGAGAGCTGCGGCTCTCGGAGAACGGCACGTTCGACACGTTCAACCCCATCCTCACCAAAGGCGAAGCGGCGACCGGCGTAGCATCCCACGTCTTTGAAACGCTGCTGAAATCCGCCGAGGATGAGATCACCACCTCCTATGGACTGCTTGCCGAGGGCGTCACCTATCCCGACGATATTTCCTCAGCCACTTTTCGCCTGCGGGCGGAGGCCAAGTGGGCCGATGGTAAGCCGATTACGCCGGAGGATGTCGTCTTTTCCTTTGAGATGGTGAAGGAGCACAATCCGCTCTTGACCAACTATTACCGCCACGTGGTTTCAGCGGAAAAAACGGGCGAGCGCGATATCACCTTCCGCTTCGACGAGAAGAACAACAAGGAATTGCCGAACATTCTCGGCCAGTTCCCGATCGTACCGAAGCACTGGTGGGAAGGGCAGGACGCCAAGGGCAACAAGCGCGACATCAGCCGCACGACGCTGGAACCGGTCATGGGCTCCGGACCTTACAAGATCGCTTCGTTCCAACCGGGCGGTTTGATCCGTTTCGAATTGCGGGACGACTATTGGGGCAAGACCCTCAACGTCAATGTCGGTCAGTACAATTTCGGCGCGATCACCTATGCTTACTTCAGCGACAGGAACGTGCAGTTCGAGGCCTTTCGCGCCGGCAACGTCGATTTCTACCAGGACAACAGCGCAAGCCATTGGGCGACGGCCTATGACTTTCCGGCCATGAAGGACGGCCGTGTGATCCGCGAGGAGATCGAGAACCCGCTGCGCGCAACCGGGATCATGCAGGCCTTCGTACCGAACATGCGCCGCGAAAAGTTCAAGGATCAGCGGGTGCGCGAGGCGCTGAACTACGCCTTCGACTTCGAGGATCTGAACCGCAGTCTCGCCCATAACGCCTTTCAGCGCGTCGACAGCTATTTCTGGGGCACCGAGCTTGCCGCCTCCAACCTTCCCGAAGGCCGCGAGAAGGAAATCCTGGAGGGGCTGAAGGACAAGGTTCCTGCCGCCGTCTTCACCACGCCCTATAAGAACCCCGTCAATGGCGAGCCGCAGAAGGTGCGCGAAAACTTGCGCAAGGCGCTCGAACTGTTCAAGGAGGCGGGCTACGCGCTCAAGGGCAACCGCTTGGTGAACGCCAAGACTGGCGAGCCCTTCAGCTTCGAACTCCTTCTGTCCAATCCGTCTTTCGAGCGCACGGTCACGCCGTTCGTGAACAGCGTGAAGAAGATCGGCATCGATGCTCGCATACGGACCGTCGACGACTCGCAATACACCAATCGCGTCAGAAGCTTCGACTATGACATGATCTATGGCATCTGGGCGCAGACATTGGTGCCCGGCAACGAACAGATCGACTACTGGGGCTCGGGCTCGGTCAACCAGCCGGGATCGAGAAACTATGCCGGCATTGCCGATCCGGCGATCGACGAACTCATACGGAAAATCATCTTCGCGCCAAACCGCGAGGAACTGGTTGCCACAACACGGGCACTCGACCGCGTTCTTCTTGCCCACCACTACGTCGTGCCGCTGTTCTATTCGAAGTCGGTGCGCGTCGCCTATTGGAACCATCTCGCCCGTCCCCAGGAGCTTCCGTATTACGGGACAGGCTTCCCGGATGCCTGGTGGTCGAAAAACGCCCCTGTCAAATGAAGTCCTTGCACTTCGATGGCGTCTCGATTCCAAATGCAAACAACGAATCACTGAAACAAGTCCACAGGCACGATCCAGGACTTGACAGCCGCAAGGAGACGCAAGGGTTGAGATACCATAGACGGCATGCCGATGCTTCGCGGGTCCGGGCCTCCGCCCACACGTCGATCCAGAGGTCCGCCTGATGGGTGCCTATATCCTGCGCCGGCTGCTGCTGATGATCCCGACGATCATCGGCATCATGGCGATCTCCTTTGCCGTCGTGCAGTTCGCGCCGGGCGGCCCGGTGGAACAGGTTATTTCGGACCTCACCAATGCTGGCGGCTCCGACCGGCTTTCCGGCGGCAGCGGCGATCTCCTGCAGGGAGGTGGTGACGAGGGCGGGCGTTATCGCGGCGCGCAGGGGCTCGATCCGGAATTCATCGCCAAGCTCGAGAAGCAGTTCGGCTTCGACAAGCCGCCGCTCGAGCGCTTTCTCGGCATGATGTGGAACTATGCCCGCTTCGATTTCGGCGAGAGCTTCTTCCGCAACACCTCGGTCGTCGATCTCATCATCGAGAAGATGCCGGTGTCGATTTCGCTCGGGGTGTGGATCCTGATCTTTTCCTACGCCATTTCGATCCCGCTCGGCATCAGGAAGGCGGTCTCCGACGGCTCGACCTTCGATGTCTGGACCTCCGGCATCATCGTCATCGGTTATGCGGTGCCGAGCTTCCTCTTTGCAATCCTGCTGATCGTGATTTTCGCCGGCGGCTCCTTCTTCGACTGGTTCCCCTTGCGCGGCCTCGTCTCGGACAATTTCCACGAGCTTCCCTGGTACCAGAAGATCCTCGATTACTTCTGGCACATGACGCTGCCGCTGATCACGCTGCTGCTTTCGGCCTTCGCGACGACGACGCTGCTGACGAAAAATTCCTTCATCGACGAGATCAAGAAGCAATATGTGACGACGGCGCGGGCCAAGGGGCTGACCGAGCGCAAAGTGCTCTATGGCCACGTCTTCCGCAATGCGATGCTGATCATCATCGCAGGCTTCCCCGGCGCCTTCATCTCCGCCTTCTTCACCGGCTCGCTGCTGATCGAATACATCTTCTCCCTCGATGGCCTCGGCCGCCTCGGCTATGAGGCCGTCGTCAAGCGCGACTATCCGATCGTCTTCGCGACCCTCTACATCTTCTCGCTGATGGGCCTTATCGTCAGCCTCGTCTCCGACCTGATTTACACCTGGGTCGACCCCCGCATCGACTTCGAGCGGAGGGACGTCTGATGAGCACAGTCGCAACTTACGCCGGCGCACCGGAAAAGGGCTGGCTGACGCCGATCGGCCGGCGCCGCTGGCAGAACTTCAAGGCCAACCGCCGCGGCTACTGGTCGTTCTGGGTCTTTCTCGTCCTCTTCGTCCTCAGCCTCTGCGCGGAATTCATCGCCAACGACAGGCCGATCGTCGCCTCCTACAAGGGTGAGATCCTGTTCCCGGTGCTGGTGAACTATCCGGAAGAGAAGTTCGGCGGCTTCCTGGCCGAGACCGACTTCCGCTCCGATTTCATCCGCGACGAGATCGAGGCGAATGGCTGGATGATCTGGCCGCCGATCCGCTATTCCTACCAGACCGTCAATTCCAATATCCCGCATTCGGCTCCAACCGCGCCGTTCTGGCTGATGAGCGAGGAGGAGCGTTGCTCGGCCTATCCGCAAGGGACGGCCGATCCCGAATGCAAGCTTGGCAACCTGAACTGGCTCGGCACGGACGATCAGGCGCGCGACGTCATGGCGCGGATGATCTACGGTTTCCGCATCTCGGTGCTCTTTGGCCTGGCGCTCACCATCGCATCAGCGGTGATCGGCGTTTCGGCCGGAGCGGTGCAGGGCTATTTCGGCGGCTGGACCGATCTTTTGTTGCAGCGCTTCATCGAAATCTGGTCGTCGATGCCGGTGCTCTATATCCTGCTAATCATCGCCGCCATCCTCCCGCCCGGCTTCTTCATCCTGCTTGGCATCATGCTGCTCTTTTCCTGGGTCGGCTTCGTTGGCGTGGTGCGGGCCGAATTCCTGCGCGCCCGCAATTTCGAGTATGTCAATGCGGCCCGCGCGCTCGGCGTCGGCAACGGCACGATCATGTACCGGCACCTGCTACCTAATGCGATGGTGGCGACGCTGACCTTCCTGCCCTTCATCCTTTCCGGCTCGATCACCACGCTCACCTCGCTCGACTTCCTGGGTTTCGGCATGCCGCCCGGCTCGCCCTCGCTCGGCGAGATGATCGCGCAGGGCAAATCGAACCTCCAGGCGCCCTGGCTCGGGCTGACAGCCTTCTGGGCCATGTCGGTCATGCTGTCGCTCTTGATCTTCGTCGGCGAGGCGACGCGCGACGCCTTCGACCCGAGAAAGACGTTCCGGTGAGCGCGACGATGACAGACACCCTCCTCTCCGTGCGCGACCTCTCCGTCGCCTTCCATCAGGGCGGCGAAACGTCCGTCGCCGTCGACCACATCTCCTTCGACATCAAGCGAGGCGAAACGGTGGCCCTCGTCGGCGAGTCCGGCTCCGGCAAATCGGTTTCGGCGAACTCGATCCTCAAACTCCTGCCCTATCCGGCCGCGAGCCACCCGAGCGGCGCAATCCTCTTCAACGGCAAGGATCTCCTGAAGGCGAACGATGCAGAGCTGCGCCACGTGCGCGGCAACGACATCACCATGATCTTCCAGGAGCCGATGACGTCGCTCAATCCGCTGCACACGATCGAGCAGCAGATCGGCGAAATCCTCGAACTCCACCAGGACCTGAAAGGGCCCGCCGCCCGGGCACGAACGCTGGAGCTTCTCAACCAGGTCGGCATCCGCGAGGCGGAAAAGCGGCTCGGCGCCTATCCGCACCAGCTTTCCGGCGGCCAGCGCCAGCGCGTGATGATCGCCATGGCGCTCGCCAACCGGCCGGAACTCCTGATCGCCGACGAGCCGACGACGGCGCTCGACGTCACCGTGCAGGCGCAGATTCTCGAGCTCTTGAAATCGCTCAAGGACCAGCACGGCATGTCGATGCTGTTCATCACCCACGACCTCGGCATCGTCCGCAAGATCGCCGACCGGGTCTGCGTGATGACCAAGGGCAAGATCGTCGAGACCGGCCCGACCGCAGAGATCTTCGCCAACCCGCAGCATGCCTATACGCGCCACCTGCTCGCCTCCGAGCCGAAGGGCGAGCCACCGCCTTCCGACGCGTCGAAGCCGATCGTCATCGAAGGCAAGGACGTGAAAGTCTGGTTCCCGATCAAGGCCGGCTTCCTGCGCCGCGTCGTCGATCACGTGAAGGCGGTCGATGGCATCGACCTGACGCTGCGCGCCGGGCAGACGCTCGGCGTCGTCGGCGAATCGGGCTCAGGCAAGACGACACTTGGCCTGGCGCTGACGCGGCTGATCTCGTCGCAGGGCCGGATTGGCTTCGTCGGCCAGGATATCGACGCCTATAGCTTCCGCCAGATGCGACCGCTCAGGAACCGCATGCAGGTGGTCTTCCAGGACCCCTACGGGTCGCTCAGCCCGCGCATGTCCATTGCCGACATCATCGGCGAAGGGCTGAAGATCCACGAAAGCGCGCTTTCCGACGACGAGCGCGACGCGCGCGTTGCCGCAGCGCTTCAGGAGGTCGGCCTCGACCCGGCCACCCGCTGGCGCTATCCGCACGAATTCTCCGGCGGTCAGCGGCAGCGCATCGCGATCGCCCGCGCCATGGTGCTGAAACCGCAATTCGTCATGCTCGACGAACCGACATCGGCCCTCGACATGAGCGTGCAAGCACAGGTGGTCGACCTTCTGCGCGACCTGCAGCGCAAGCACAATCTCGCCTATCTGTTCATCAGCCACGACTTGAAAGTGGTGCGGGCGCTCGCCAACGAGGTCATAGTCATGCGGCTCGGCAAGGTGGTCGAACAGGGGCCGGCCGAGCGCATCTTCGAGGCGCCCGCCGAAGATTATACCAAGGCGCTGATGGCCGCTGCCTTCAACCTTGAGGCCGTCAAACTTTCCGCCGTCCGTCAGTAGAGCTCGCAATGCCCGATAGAAGCCCCGTCATCGTCGACCTGAAATTCATTCCGGAAGAAGTGGATGCGGCCCTCAAGGGCGCCTTCCCCGGCCGCGAAGTGATAAACCTTGCTGATCCGGTCCACGAAAGGCGAGACCTCTCGGGGATCGACTATGCCGTGGTGTGGAAATCGGCGCCCGATCTGTTCTCGCGGGCGCCGGACCTCAAGGTCGTGTTTTCCGGCGGCGCCGGCGTCGACCACGTGCTGACGCTGCCGGGACTGCCCGACGTGCCGCTGGTGCGCTTCGTCGACCGGACGCTGACGACGCGAATGAGCGAATGGGTGGTGATGCAATGTCTGCTGCATCTGCGCCAGCATCGCGCCTACGAGGCGCTGGCGAGGAAGCGCGAGTGGCAGGACCTGATCCAGCCTGAGGCGGCCGACGTCACCGTCGGCATCATGGGCATGGGCGTGCTCGGCCAGGACGCCGCCCGCAAGCTTGCCGTGATGGGCTTCAAGGTGATCGGCTGGTCACGCAGCAAACGGGTGGTCGAGGGCATCCACACCTACGACGCCGCCGGCCTCGACGCCTTTCTCGGCCGGACGGATTTTCTGGTCGGCCTGCTGCCGCTGACCCAGGACACGAAGGGGATCTTCAACGGCGCCCTGTTCAAGAAGCTCAGCCGCAAGGGTCCGTTCGGCGCGCCGGTCTTCATCAATGCCGGCCGCGGCGGCAGCCAAGTGGAGGCCGATATTCTCGACTGCCTCGATTCCGGCGTCCTACGCGCGGCCTCGCTCGACGTCTTCGAAGCGGAACCGCTCTCGCCGGAGAGCCGCTTCTGGACCATGCCGAACGTCTATGTGACGCCGCACGTCGCCGCCTCCTCCGACGTCAAGGCGCTCTTTGGCCATGTCGAGGAGCAGATCGATCGCTTCGAAAGCGGGCTGGCTCTGGAACATGTGGTAGATAAGGTAGCCGGCTACTAATTACGCGGCCTCCAAGCTCGCTCCAGTCTACGGCCGACGATACCCCGTAGGCTCTCCGTAGAGCCAGCCGATCCGACGAATCGCATCCTCCAGCCCCTCACGCGCAACCGTCATCGTGTGGCCGCTGGCATGTACCAGGCTCTTCTCGTCCTCCATGATGGCGACATGGCCCTTCCAGAAGACGAGATCACCGCGCCGGAGGTCGTCGCGGGCAATCACGCTGCCGAGGCCGCTCGCCTGCATGTCGGAGTCGCGCGGCGCGCTCCGCCCGGCCATCTGCATCGCCAATTGCACGAGGCCGGAACAATCGATGCCGAAGCCGGAGCGGCCGCCCCAGAGGTAGGGCGTTTCGAGAAAACGCGTGGCGATCGCGACATAGTCGTCGCCGATCGGCGCGCTCGCCGGCGCGCAATGGTTGGCGACCACCGCCAATCCGCCGTCCAGCAGAAAATAGCGGGTGCCGCGCGTCTCCGTTTCGCCGTCGACGTGCAGCCGGCTTCCCATGGAGAGCGCGAAGGCCTGCGGAAAGCGCAGGTCCGCGCCGCGATAGACGAATGTGCGCGGCACGGCGATGATGTGGGTCGCCGGCGCGGCCGGGACCGCGACCGCATCCTGCGGCACATAGCCGACATAGCCGTCAAGGTCGGACTTGACCCAGGCCCATCCATGGGCCACCTCAAGTACCCGCACGGTTTCGCCGTAGAGCAATTCCGTATCGGTGCCGCAGCCGGGATCCGGCCTGGCCCGGAGCGGCGTCACCGGGGTCGACACCGTAGCCGGCGCCCCCTCGACGAAGCGCTTCGCTTCGACGAGACCGCGCAGGCGCTCCTCCGCAAGGTCCTCGCGATAGGCGTTGAGACGACGATCGAGTGCTTCGGGCATGGCTGAACTCACAGTTTCCGACCCTGATTGATGATCAGATCGCCGAACTTTTCAAGATAAAGTGCGCCTTCGACCGTGCGCTTGATGATGACATTGCGCCTGTCGCGCTCGTCGCGCACCCGGTCGACGAGGCCGAGCGCGCCCATGGAATCGAGGGCGCGGGTGATCACCGGCTTTGTCACGCCAAGCTTCGCGGCGAGACCGCGCACCGTGTGTGGCGGCGGCACGAGATATATTTCGAGCAAGATCGCCATCTGGCGGAGCGTCAGGTCGCGACTATCGACCTGGACCTGCTCGAGCGAGACGGCATGCCAGAGCCCCAGCGCTTGGGAAGGCGTCAGTTCGACCGGCAAGGGACACTCCTGCGTAAGTCACGTCCCGGCACCATAGCCAGCCGATCGTTACGCAAGCGTTTCTTTTGTGTCCGGATGAAGGCTACCCCGCTAACCGACCGATGTGGTGGTAGAGCGCCCGGATCGCCTGGGCTTCTCCGCCGATCGGGGAATGCGGACGCTCGGATTGTGCCCAGCCGAAAATGTCGAAATGCACCCAGCTCTTCGCATTCGTCACAAAGCGCTTCAAAAACAGCGCCGCCGTGATGGAACCGGCCATGCCGCCCGAGGGCGCGTTGGTCAGGTCGGCGATACGAGCGGAAACGTCCTTGTCGTAGCCCATGTAGAGCGGCATCCGCCAGACCGGATCGTCCACCGCCAGGCTCGCCTCGGAGAGGTCACGGGCCAATTCCTCGTCGTCGGTAAAGAAGGGCGGCAGGTCCGGGCCGAGCGCGACGCGTGCCGCGCCGGTGAGCGTCGCCATGTCGATGACGAGGTCCGTTTCCTCCTCGTCGGCATAGGCGAGCGCGTCGGCAAGGATCAGCCGGCCCTCGGCATCGGTGTTGTCGATCTGCACCGTCAGCCCCTTGCGGCTCCGGTAGATGTCGCCCGGCCGGAAGGCATTGGCGGAAATCGAGTTCTCGACGACCGGCACGATGACGCGCAGGTCGATCTTCAGTTTCGCGTCCATGATCATCAGCGCGAGACCCATGACATTCGCCGCTCCGCCCATGTCCTTCTTCATTAGAAGCATCGAGGAAGCCGGCTTGATGTCGAGACCGCCCGTGTCGAAGCAAACGCCCTTGCCGACGAGGGTGACCTTCCTGTGGCCCTTCTTGCCCCAGCGCATCTCGAGGAGCCGCGGCGCCTCGGCACTGGCGCGGCCGACCGTGTGCACCAGCGGGAAATTCTGGGTGAGCAAAGCTTCGCCGGATATTACCGAAACGTCTGCCTTGTAGTGCGCAGCAAGCGCCCGGAAGGCCGCTTCCAGTGCCTCCGGCCCCATGTCGTTGGTCGGCGTGTTGATGAGGTCGCGCGCCAGGAACACGCCGGCGAGCTGCCGCTTGATGTCGGTCGCGTCCGCATCGGCCGGAATCAGCAGCGTCGGCGCCTCGACCTTGGCGGGCTTGTAGCGCTCGAAGCGGTAGGAGCCGAGGCCGTAGCCGAGCGCCGAGCGATTGGCGGTGAGCGGCGCCGTCTCGATATGCCATTTGCCGGCCGGCAGTGCGCGGGCGAGCTTCCCGGTCAGGAACGGTGCGCCCGACGGGTTCGAGCCGAGACCGAACAGCGCGCCGCCGAGATGGCCGTCGGCCGAGGGAATGAGCAGGACCGCGCCGGACTCCGCCTTGAAGCCCGCCTTCCTCGCCCAGTCGAGCGCGATCGGATCGATGGCTCCCGTCTCGATATGCGCCGGCGTCACCGCAAAGATGGGCAGCGTCTTGCCGGCGCTGGTGTTGAACGGCGACGGCCGCTCGATGAACTGGAAGGGAGCCATGAATGTCCTCGACTGACGAATTCTACGATCAGAGTGCTGCAGCGACGCGTCCGATTGGGCGCGTCGCTGTCGGTGATTAACGCTCTGTTAGGGTTAACAGATTATTGCTGGAGTGAAAGTTGCGCCGTTGTTGTTGTTGGGAGTTCCGGTGCCAATCGCCTGCTGGGACGCCACCTCATGACAACGCAAGACATCTTCTCTTCCTCCCTCAATCGCCTCGCGGTGGGAGCCGCGGTCGCGCTGCTGACGCTGGCGCTTGGCGGCTGTGCCGGACACCAGGGCAAGAAGGAGCTGACGACCGGCTCCATCCCGACGCTCTCGAAGCCGGTGCAATCGATGAACGCAACCGAGCTTGCGTCGGCGGCGGAGAACATCGGCCAGGCCTATGAGCGCGATCCCAAGAACCGCGAAGCGGGCCTGAACTACGCCAATCTGCTGCGCATGACCGGGCGCAACGAACAGGCGCTGGCCGTGATGCAGCAGGTGGCGATCAACCACCCGACGGACCGCGAGGTCCTCGGCGCCTACGGCAAGGCTCAGGCCGCCGCCGGACAGCTCGAGCAGGCGCTTGCGACCATTGGCCGGGCGCAGACGCCCGACCGCCCCGACTGGAAGCTGAAATCGGCGGAGGGCGCCATCCTCGACCAGCTCGGCCGCTCTTCCGAAGCGCGGCTGCGGTATCGCGAGGCGCTGGATCTCCAGCCCAACGAGCCGACCATCCTCTCCAATCTCGGCATGTCCTATCTCCTGACCAAGGATCTGAAAACCGCCGAGACCTATCTGAAATCGGCGGCGAACCAGACCGGCGCCGACAGCAGCGTCCGCCAGAATCTCGCCCTTGCCGTCGGGCTGCAGGGCCGTTTCCAGGAGGCCGAGACGATCGCCCGCCAGGAACTGACGCCCGAGCAGGCAGAAGCAAACGTCGCTTACCTGCGCTCCATGATGTCACAGAAGGGCGCCTGGACCGAGCTTGCCAAGGCGGACGACGGAAATACGAACTAGCGGCAACTGTACCAGTCGCCACGAACTGTGAATGGTTCCTCGGGTCAAGCCAGGCTTGACCCGAGGAACCATTCACAAGCTTCGAATTGCGTCCGACCTAGAACTTGTCCGCCACTTGAATCCCGGCAGGGCCGAGGATGACGGCGACGAGGACCGGCAGGAAGAAGAGGATCATCGGCACCGTCAGTTTCGGCGGCAACGCAGCCGCCTTCTTCTCAGCCGCCGTCATGCGCTGGTCGCGGCTTTCCTGCGCCAGAACGCGCAGAGCCTGGGCGATCGGCGTGCCGTAGCGGTCGGCCTGGATCAGCGCCTGCATCACGGCCTTGACCTCCTCGAGGCCAGTGCGCAGGCCGAGATTTTCGAGCGCGACGCGCCGATCCGGCAGGAAGGAGAGTTCCGCCGTCGTTAGCACCAGTTCCTCCGCCAGTGCCGAAGATTGGGCGGCAATCTCGTCGGCGACGCGCCGCATGGCGAGCTCCATCGACACGCCCGATTCGACGCAGATCAGCAAAAGATCCAGCGCGTCCGGCCAGGCACGGCGGATCGAATGCTGGCGCTTCGATATCGCATTGGCGATGAAGATATTCGGCGCATAGAAGCCGAGATAGGCGAAGCCGAGCGCGAAGCATATCCGCAGCATGAACGGCTTGTCGGAAAAGTTGCCCAGGACGAAGATGTAGACGACGGCAACGGCCAGAAACAGGAACGGCAGGCAGAACCGAGCGAAGAGGAAAGTATTCAGCGCATTCTGCGAGCGGTAGCCGGCGGTCTTCAGTCGGTTGACGGTATTATCGTCCACCAGCGCCTGTCGCAGATTGAGCCGCTCGACAACCTGGCGAACCGAGGTGTTGTGCTGCGCCCTGAGACTCGCCTTGCCGGCCGACGCTTCGGCGTTCAGCCGCGCACGCTCGCGGGCGCGAATCTGTTCGCGTTCGGTGGCGACGGACTTCATCCGCTTCGCCAGGTCGCCGCGTTCGAAGAAGGGGACGGCGAGCGAGTAGAATGTCGCAAGCACGGCCATCGACACGAGAACCGCGATGATGATGTTCGGGTCGGTGAGCGTCCTTATCCAGCCGTCCATCGCGCGATAGCCTCAGATATCGAAATTGATCATGTTGCGCATTACAAAAATGCCGATGCTCATCCAGACGGCCGAGGCGCCCATGATGATATGGCCGCGCGGATCGGTGAAAAGGATCGTCATGTATTCTGGCGATGTCAGGTAGACGAGCGTCGCCACGATGAAGGGCAAGGCGCCAATGATGCAGGCCGAGGCCTTGGCCTCCATCGACAAGGCCCCCACCTTCGCCTTCATCTTCTTGCGCTCGCGCAGGACCTTGGAAAGGTTGCCGAGCGCCTCCGACAGGTTGCCGCCCGCCTGTGCCTGGATGGCGATGACGATCGCGAAGAAGTTCACCTCGGGCAGCGGAATGCTCTGGATCATGCGGGCGCAGGCATCCGGCACGTTGAGACCGACCTGCTGGGATTCGACGACGCGACGGAATTCCGTCTTCACCGGTTCCTGGCCGTCGCTGGCAATCAGCCGCAAGGCATCGTTCAATGGCAAGCCAGACTTGATCGAGCGGACCATCGCGTCGAGTGCGTTCGGAAACTCGTCGAGGAACTTCTTGCAGCGCCGCTTGATCATGGCGCCCACCAGCCAGCGCGGCAGGCCTGCCGCCGTGATGATCGCGACGCCGAAAGCAATCCACAGGCCAGCGCCGGCGATGAGCACGACGATCAGGGCGAACAGGCCGAAGATCGCGCTGAAGAGATAGAACTGTGTGAGCGAGATCGACAGGTTGGCCTGCACCAGCCGCTTCTTCATCGAAGGGGCGGCATTGGCCGATCTTTCCTGCTGCTTCTTTTCGAGCTCCTTCAAGGAATCCTGAAGCGACTTGCGCCGCTTGGACATTTCGTTGACGCGGTCGCGCGCCGCCTTGATCTTGGCACGGTCCGTCTCGGCGGCGCCGACGCGGCGCAGCCGGCCCTCCGCCTTCTTGTCGTTTTCGATGCGGGAATAGAGCACACCGTAGGCGAGCGCCGCCGCGGCAATCGCGACGAGGCCGGCCAGTGCCAGAACGGTGATGTCTATGCCGAACATCGGTTGGTCTATTCCTTCGCTTCACCGGCGCGCGGGCGGGTGCCCCGCACGCTTGCCTGGCATTGCTCTAAAGCGCGTCGCGACTAAACGTATTCCTGCGACGCGCTTTAGGTCCTTGGTTCTATGCATGTCGTTGTCCCAAAACCGCGCACACTTTTGGGCGACATGCATTAGTTCTTTTCCATCGCGTCGAGCGTGGCGGCGAGCCGCTTGTCCTCGTTGAAGTAACGGGCGCGGTCCCAGAAATACGGCCGGCCGATACCGGTCGAAACATGGCGGCCGATGATCCGGCCATTGGCGTCCTCGCCGTCGATCTCGTAGCGCATCAGGTCCTGGGTGACGATCACGTCCCCTTCCATGCCGGTCACCTCGGTGACGTGGGTAATGCGGCGCGACCCGTCGCGCAGGCGCGAGGCCTGGATGATGACGTCGACGGAGCCGGCGATGATTTCGCGAACCGTCTTGGCCGGCAGCGTGTAGCCACCCATGGCGATCATCGACTCCATGCGGCTCAGGCATTCGCGCGGCGTGTTGGCGTGGATCGTACCCATGGAGCCGTCATGGCCGGTGTTCATCGCCTGCAGCAGATCGAAGACCTCGGGCCCGCGCACTTCGCCGACGATGATGCGTTCGGGGCGCATGCGCAGGCAGTTCTTGATCAGGTCGCGCATGGTGATCTCGCCCTCGCCCTCGATATTCGGCGGGCGGGTTTCGAGGCGAACCACATGCGGCTGCTGCAATTGCAGTTCGGCGGAGTCTTCGCAGGTGATGATCCGCTCGTCGCTGTCGATATAGCGCGTCAGGCAGTTGAGCAGCGTCGTCTTGCCGGAACCGGTGCCGCCCGAAATGACGATATTGCAGCGGACGCGGCCGATGATCTGCAGGAGGGTCGAGCCCGCCGGCGTAATCGAGCCGAAGCGCACGAGCTGCTCCAGCGTCAGCTTGTCCTTCTTGAACTTGCGGATCGTCAGCGCCGTTCCGTCAATCGCCAGCGGCGGAGCGATGACGTTGACGCGCGAGCCGTCCGGCAGGCGCGCGTCGCAGATGGGGCTCGATTCGTCGACGCGCCGGCCCACCTGGCTGACGATGCGCTGGCAGATCGAAAGGAGCTGCGCGTTGTCGCGAAAACGAACCTCCGACTCCTCGACCTTGCCGGCGACTTCGATGAAGGTCTGGCCGGCGCCGTTGACCATGATGTCGGCAATGTCGTCGCGCGCCAAGAGCGGCTCGAGTGGCCCATAGCCGAGCACGTCGTTGCAGATGTCGTCGAGCAGTTCCTCCTGCTCGGCGATCGACATCGCGAAGTTCTTGATGGTGATGATGTCATTGACGATGTCGCGGATTTCCTCGCGCGCGCTCTCGGTATCGAGCTTGGCGAGCTGCGACAGGTCGATCGTGTCGATCAGCGCGGAAAAGACCTGCGATTTCGTGTCGTAATAGTCCTCCGCCCGCGGGGCGCGGCGGCGCGCCGGGGCGGCGGCCGGCTGCGAACGGGGCGCGGCGGCCGCCGGTTCCGCGAGGATCGGCGCGGCGGGACGCTCCATCACCGCCGACGGTGCGGCCGGCATGGACGGCGGCATCGCGGGCGACTGCGCGCCGGCCTTGCCAAAACCTTCATTTCCGCGTTTGCCAAACATCAACTCATTCCGCCTGCTGTATCGATCCTTCAGTTTCAAGCGAAGCGGGAGGTGAAAGCGCTCCCGCTTCGCGGATGCCTATCGCCTGCCGAGCTTTGCCAGAACCTTGCCGAGACCGCCCTTGCGCGCCTTCTTGATCGCCGTGCGCCCGGTCAGAAGGTGGGCGAGCTGCGAGAAGGTTTCGGCCGCCGGGGACTTCCTGTCGATTTCCGCGATCATCCGCCCGCTATTGGCCGCATTTCCGAAGAGCACCGCATCGAAGGGAATGATGGCGGCCGCCTCGACCTCCAGCGACTCGCAGAATTCGCCGGGGGCGATTTCCGGTCGCTTGGGCATGCCGACCTGATTGAGGACGAGATGCGGCGTCCGGTCGTTCGGTCGAAGCTTCTTCAGGGCATCGAGCAGGTTCTTCGTGTTCCTGAGGCTCGCCAGGTCCGGAGCGGCGGTGATCACCACCTCGTCGGCCTCGCCGAGCACCGAACGGGTCCAGTCCGTCCAGCCATGCGGAACGTCGAGCACCGAGACGGGGGCGCTGCGCTGCAGGATTTCGAGGATCGGCTGGAAGGCTCCTGCCTCGAAATCATAGGCGCGGTCGAGCATCGAGGGCGCGGCGAGCAAGGACAGGTGCTCGGAGCATTTCGTGAGGAGACGGTCGAGAAAGACCTCGTCCAGCCGATCCGGCGACGAGACGGCCTCGGCGATCCCCTGTGGCGGATCCTGGTCGAAATCGATATTGGCGGTGCCGTAGGGCAGATCGAGATCGGCAAGGATGGTTTCCGTCGAGAAGAGGTTGGAAATGCCCCAGGCGCAATTATGGGCGATCACCGACGAGCCGCAGCCGCCCTTGGCGCCGATGAAGGCGAGGCTCCGCCCGACCGGCTCGGCCTCGGGATCGACGAAGATCGCCGCAACCGCCGACAGGAGATCCGCCATCGCCACCGGCTCGACCATATATTCGGAGATGCCGTTGCGGATCAGTTCGCGATAGAGCGCGATGTCGTTGTGACGCCCGATGATGACGACCTTCGTGGTCGGGTCGCAGACTTCGGCCAGCGGCGCCAGCTCGCCAAGCAGGGATCGCGGCTCCGTGGCGGTCTCGAGGATGATCAGATTGGGCGTCGATACGCTGGCGAACATGTTGGCGGCGGCGGCGATGCTGCCTCCGGTGATGCGCAGGCTCACCTTCGCCATGCGGCGATCCTGGCCGCAACGCTCCATCAGGCGCTGCATCGCCTCGCTCTCGCAGAAGGCATGGATCGAAATGCGCGGCAACGGCCGAAGCTGATCGAGGTCGCCCGGGCGCGATCCGTCGGCCGCAAACTCGGCTCCGTCGGTATCGATGCTGTATTCAATCGCGCTCATCTTTGAAACTCCTGCATCATCCAACCGTCGTTCAGTCCGCGGCCGCGTCGCGCCAGGCGTCGATCACTTCACCGCGCTGGGCGGCATCAACGGGCGACATCTGGCGCGGGCCGATCAGGTCGGTCGGATTGGCGATCTGCGCGGCAAGGTTGGACTGCGAAGCACAGCCGAAATTGTAGTAGTTGCGGTTCTGCAAGGTGTTGACGGTCAGATCCTCGGGCCACTCGCCGCAGGGCTCGGTCTGCGCCGTGATCGCGACATAGCTCAGGCGGATGGGTGCGGCGTCGCCTGGCGCCAGCGCCTCATAGCTGGTCTCGATCATCCGCTTCGGCGGCACGCCGGAGGCGGCCAGAAGGCGCCGGATGTCCTTGCGGACGAGTTGCGCGGCATGGCTGTTGGCGGAGCCGCGCGGCAGCATGATCTGGACAACGCCGCTGGAAGCGTTGCGGTATTCCGTGGCAAAGCCGCGGATGACGTCGCGCGTACCCGCGGTCAGCCGCCTGTCACCGGAGGCAACGGGAATGTCGATCACCCGCTCGCCTTCGGCAATGACGATCGGATGGCGGGTGCGGTAGTCGTCCGGGATAGACCCGGTCGAAAGGTTGTCCTTGCTGCCGCAGCCGGCGAGCAGGCCGGCCACGATCGCCAAAGCGGCGATGCGGGCGGAGGTGCGGGTCGGTGACATCGGGGCCTGCCTTTCAAGTCTTTTGGGAAGTGCGTTTCGGTTGTGCATGACCCGACCTATTTGTAGATGAAGCCGACATTGCCGTGATAGCGGCCGACAGGCGGTGCCGCTTCCGGACGTCCGTAGATCCGGTTGACGCGGCCCAGGAAAAAGCTTTCGAGATCATTGGCCGGGTTGAAATTGTCGTCCGGCCGCGACAGCGCGCTGCGGGCCACCGGCCGCACCAGATAGGGCGTCGCGATGATCACGAGTTCCGTCTCGTTGCGCTGGAAGTCCTTGCTGCGGAACAGCGTGCCGAGGATCGGGATCTTCGATGCGCCGGGCAGGCCGGACATCGCCTGACGGATATTGTCCTGCACGAGGCCGGCGATGACGATCGAGCCGCCGGAGGGGAGTTCGACGCTGGTCGAGGCTTCGCGCCGGCGGATGCCGAGGTAAGTCTGGCCGCGAATGTCGCTCAGCTTGTCACCGGTTACGACCGAACCCTCGAAGGTCGGTTCAGATACGTCCGTCTCGATCGCGAGGCTGATACGACCAGGCCCGAGAACCACCGGCTTGAAGTTCAGCCGGATGCCATATTCGACGTCCGTTGTTTCTCGTTCGACCGAGGTGACCAATTCTCCTGTGTCCGAGTCGCGCTCCCTTGATACTTCCTGACCGCTTGCCAGCCGGAAATCGCCGCCGACGTAGAATTTTGCTTCCTGGCCCGAAATCGCGGTCAGGCTGGGTTCGGCCAGCGTCCGCATGACACCCGCCTGTTCCATCGCATTAACGTATGCCTCAATAGCCGTTCCCCCGATAGTTTTTGCGATCGTTGCCGTTGGATCGATACCGATGGCATTCCCGAGATTGGTCGGATTGCGGAACGCGATGCTGCCCCAACTGCCAGCGCCTGCCGCGTTGAAACCGAGTTGTTTCAGAATTTGCCGACTGACCTCGGCAACCGTCACTTTCAAGGTAACCTGATCTTCGCCCTCGACTGTCAGCAGGTTGACGATCTGGGAGCTTTGCCGCTCTTCGGCAAATATGTCCGCATCGCCATTGGTTCCCTGGGCGGTGATGTTGCGGGTCGTCGCCTCGCCGCCCTGGAGGAAGGCCCGGGCCAGATCGACGGCCTTGGTCGAGTCGAGCGGTGTGCGAACCGTGCCGGTCAGGACCACGTTGTCGGAGACGATCTCGACGTTGATGTCCGCCTCTGGAATGAAGCGGCGCAGATTGGCTTCCAAGCCGGCGACATCGCGCTCGACGGCAACGTCGAGGCTGACGATCTCCTCGCCATTCGGACCGAAAACGAAGATGTTGGTCTGACCAACGGTCTTGCCGAACAGGTAGATACGGCGCGACGTGCGCGTGACGGCATCGGCGAGTGCCGGATCGGCAACGAGAATATCGTGAGCGTCGGTCGGAAGATCGACGACCACGGCCTTGTTGAGACCGAGATTGACCTTCTTCTTGACGCCCGGACCGCTCTCGACGATCCGGACGACCGACGAAGCGGCCGCTTCCGCCGTCGGGACCGACGGCAGCATCGTGCCGGAAAATGCCAGGGAGAATGAAAGACCGGCTGCCAGACAGGTCCGAAATGTGTTTCCGCTCCGCTTCACGTTGCGCCCCGTCCGATTTTACTGCTGGTTCTGCGTGGTGGTTTCATCGTTCTTGACGATGGAACCGGATTTGATCACCTGAATGCTCGGTTGGCCGTCGCCGCTCAAAAGGTAGTCGGCCGCCGTCGTATCGGCCTCCTGGGCATCGGCGACGCTGCGCAGCGCCAACGAGATGCGCTCGGCCATCTGTTGGGCGACCGTCATCACTTTCGATTGGTCGGGCGTAAGCTCGAGTGTTGCCGTGGTGCCTATGACGGATTTCGAGCCGTCGTCTTTTTCCTCGACCTGCTGGTCGATCGCCAGCACCCGGACATTGCTGAGCACGGTTTCGGTCAGATAGACATCGCCGTCGGACTTGCGCACCATGATCACGTCGACGCGGTCATTGGGCAGGATAAAGCCGCCGGCGCCGGTCGCAACTGTGATTTCGGTCGCGACGGCCCGTTTTCCGGCCGGCAGCATGGACGACATGATGCGGTTGGACGGGTCGGCGATCTTTTCCTGTCGAACCGGTTCGCCGTCGAAGAGCGGCAGGCGGACGACCGCCCCGGACAGGTCGTCGATGGCAGCCGGGCGATTTTCCTCGGTGATCATGCCCTCGGCGACACCGTCTTTCGGCCAGGCCATCCAGTGGATCGAATCACCCGCGAGCCGGGAGCCGACCGGTAGGCTCCTGCTTGCGACGAGGACGTTGATGCTCGGCGGCTGCTCGACAAGCGGTTCCGCCATGCGCTGCGCGGGAGCGCGGGTGAGCTTCATCGCCAATAGCCCAGCCATTGCCGCGGAACCCACGGCCACCGCCAGAATGATGATGCGCACCGGTTTCATGATCTTCTAAGCCCCTGGAAATCCCCGGGGACAGATTGATCAGGAATTGGTGTAATTATAGTTAACGGATCGCTTATGAACGCGGTTAACGAGACGTAACAAGCTCTGTCGCGAGATAACCGTGGGAGAATGCATCGTCCTGAACAAGAAAGCCGCTCTTGAAGAGCGGCTCTCAAATCGCATCAAGTGGAAAGATGCCGGTTAGTACTTGGTCTCGGCAGTGGTCATCTTCGTGCCGAGATCGGTAAAGAGCGTGTTCAACTGCTCCCCAAGCGCTGTTGCGCCGGTGATCAGGGCGACAGAAATCAGAGCTGCGATCAGGCCGTACTCGATCGCCGTCGCACCGGACTCGTCCTTCATCAGGCGGGCGAAAATGGTCTTCATGCTGGATTCTCCTCAGGCGTTGTTCAGCACTTCCGCCAACTGTTTGCCGTTGATCGGATACCCCATAATTTAGCGGGGTCGAATTGCCATCGGCTTAAGGAAACGAGTTAGCGGAGAGTAAAAAACACGATGCCGTTGTAGCAATTCAGGATAGGTGCATGAACGCTGCTTGCATCATCGGTGACGCAGGATAGGCGGCGAAACCGCCTAGAGCGATAGCAATCCCGTAGGGAATCTTCTTCGCCGTCAACAACAGGCTAGGCACGGGGACTCCCGCAGCAAGAATCACATGTTCTTTCGAGCGGAGAAGGAGGATGGCAAGTGTGAGAACTCCGCCGAGGAGCGCAACATAGATCAGGAACGAGACCAGAGACGCGTCAAAGCCAAACCAAACAGCGCTTGCGGTTAGGAGTTTCGCGTCGCCACCGCCCATCACGCCCAGAGCGAAAAGGCAGAAACATACAGCAAATACAGTAGCGGCCGCTGAAAAATGGAGACCAATCTGTCCAATACCCAGCCCGGCAACCGGCGCAGTGACAACGAAGGCGCCCAGGAGGATCGCGGAGACCCGATTTGGAATGGTCATTGTCAACAAGTCAGTGAATGCCGCAACGGCAAGGCAAATCGGGAAAACCACGAAGATACATGCAATTACCATCACATTAAACCTGCTAGGACCGGTGGAGAAGGTGTGTCGCAGCTCTTCGCCAGTATCCGGTTGCCGCATGAAAAATTGCACCCTGCTGACGCGAGAAAGCCGCTTCGCAGGGAAGCGGCTTCGATATCCACACCGAGGTGAGAGACTGCCGCTTAATACTTGGTCTCGGCAGTGGTCATCTTGGTACCGAGATCGGTAAAGAGCGTGTTCAACTGCCCACCAAGCGTCGTCGCGCCAGTGATCAGAGCAACAGAGATCAAGGCGGCGATCAGGCCGTATTCGATTGCCGTTGCACCGGATTCGTCCTTCATCAGGCGGGCGAAGATGGTCTTCATGGAGGTTCTCCTACTTCACGTTGTTGTTCAGCACGTCCGCCAACTGTTTGCCGTTGATCGGATACCCTGAAATTATCGGGGGCGAATTGCCATCGGCTTAAGGAAACCAGTTAGCGTGAAGTAAAAGCGTGACCACTGTTTCTTGGGTAAATGTCCAGAAAAGAGAAGCAGTAGATTGCACAGCTCTCATGTAACCTTTCATTCACCAAAACAGGCCAAGATACGGGCAGCCATTCGCCATCGGGACGCGCCATGAACACGCATCTTGCGACCAAGCAGGTCGCCACGCTCGCCTTTCTCGCAGCCGCGCTTTTCGGCATCTTCGCTGCCGGAGCAGCGGACGCGGCGGAGCAGATGATGCGCGTCTATATGGACCACGCGCGCGTGCTTAAGCTCGACCGTCCGGTGAGCAAGGTGATCATCGGCAATTCGGACGTCGCCGACGCGACGGTCGCGGACTCAAAGACGATCGTTCTGACCGGGCGCAATTTCGGCACCACGAACCTCGTCATCCTCGACCAGGACGGCAATGCCATCGTCGACGAGCGCATCCTCGTGTCGATCGACGAGGGCAACACCGTGCGCGTCTACAAGCAGACGACGCGGACCGTGTTCTCTTGCTCGCCGAACTGCGAACGTCACGCGGAACGCAAGGCGACTACGTCGAGTACCAATTGACGCTCTCCCAAGACCACTAAAATTCTTCGGGTCTTGGAAAACGAATCTTCAACAGTTTCAGCTTATTCTCGCACCGATTGCAAAAATCGGGATGCGGGCGAAATTGCATGCACTTTGCCCATCCCGCTCACGACGTGACATGATGGAACGGCGCAATGTCGATAAAAGCGAAAGCATCCACGGCAAGCCAGCGCGGATCGCGCCACCTCTTTCGTCGCCTGCTGGGCGATAGAAGAGGCGGGACGGCGATCGAGTTCGGCATCCTGGCCCTGCCATTCTTCATAGTCGTCTTCGCCTCGATCGAGACGTTCGTCGCCTTCGCCGGCGAGCAATTGCTGGCAAATGCGACCGACACTTTGGCGCGCAAGATCCGCACCGGCGAGATTACCTTCAACCAGGGCAAGTCGACGGACATGGATCAGGCGGAATTCCGCCAGGCCTTCTGCGACGAGATCGCCATTCTGATGACCTGTTCCGCCACCGAGGTCGACGAGCCGGAAAAACTCTATCTCGATGTCCGCGAAGTCGCCGATCCGTCACAGTTTCCCGTGGCGGTGCCGCGAGTCGGCTCGGCCGCCTCGTCCGATCTCGACACGAGTGGCTTTCAATTTTCTCCGGGGTCCGGGAAGGCGTTCACGATGGTGCGCGCCTATTACCGCTGGCAGGTTATCACCGATCTGGTGCGGCCCTACGTCACCAATCTCCGCCCCGCCGGCAGCAGCATGCCGCACGACTACTTGATGGTCGCAACGGCTACGTTCCGCAACGAAGAGTATTGAGGACACCATGGGACGCTCGCATGGAATGACCTTTTTCCGCCGCGTCTTCGGACCCTTGCGTCGTCTGTCGCACGACCGTCGCGGTGTCGGCGGCGTCGAATTCGCCCTCGTCGCGCCGCTCTTGATCATGGCCTATATCGGCGCTTTCGAGCTTTCCGTCGGCTTGAACGTGGTGCGCAAGGTCGCCCGAGCGTCGAGTGCCGTCGCCGACCTCGTGAGTCAGGAGTCGAGTCTCGATACGAACTTTCTCGACAATATGGACAAGGTCGCGGAAAGCATTCTTTCCCCCTATGCCGGCACGAATTACACGCTGAAGATCACCGGCATCCAGGTTACCGGCACCACCACCGGCACGATCCTCTGGTCGCGCGACCAGGACGGCGGCACGCCTTATCCGGCCAATTCCACGACCACGGTGCCATCCGACCTCGAGGCCGTAAACGCCTTCGTTATCCGCACCGAGCTTGTCGTCCCGCACGAGCTGCTGCTCCTTTCGCAGGACCTTTCGAGCAATGTTAGCAGTATCGACCTCTCCAAGACCTCCTACTACCGCCAGCGCCGCGGCACGTCGATCGCGTGCACGGATTGCTGAGGCGGCGATTCGCTCAATTGCATTGAATTTGGCCCCGCGCTATTTCTGCGAGATTGCGCGGGATCCCTCCCGCGCTCATCAATAGCACCGGACCGCGCCCGCGCTCCGGGCCAGCGGGTGTTCAATGGCGCGTGTCTTTCTCTTCGTCCTCGACTCGTTCGGCATCGGCGGCGCACCCGACGCCGAGGCCTTTGGGGATCTCGGCGCCGATACGCTCGGGCACATCGCCGAGTTCTGCGCGGCCGGCGCCGGAGACCGGGCGGGCTTGCGCGAAGGGCCGCTGCAGCTGCCCAACATGTCGGCGCTCGGGCTTGTCCATGCGGCGCGGCTGGCAACCGGGCGGGTTCCTGCCGGCATGGCGCTGCCGGAACGCGTCTACGGCGTCTACGGCGCGGCCAGCGAAATCTCGCGCGGCAAGGACACGCCGTCGGGCCATTGGGAGATCGCCGGCACGCCGGTGACGTTCGACTGGGGTTATTTCCCGGCCGAGGGCGATGCCTTTCCGCCTGAACTCGTCGAGGCGATCTGCCGCGAAGGCGACGTTCCGGGCATCCTCGGCAATTGCCACGCCTCCGGCACCGACATCATCGCCCGCCACGGCGAGGAACATATGCGGAGCGGCAAGCCGATCTGCTACACCTCGTCCGATTCCGTGTTCCAGATCGCGGCGCACGAGCAGAGCTTCGGCCTCGAACGGCTCTTGGAACTCTGCCAGGTCGTGCGCCGGCTCGTCGACGCCTACAATATCGGCCGCGTCATCGCCCGGCCCTTCGTCGGCGGCAATCCGGCCAATTTCACCCGCACCGGCAATCGCCGCGACTATTCCGTCCTGCCGCCGGAGCCGACGATCCTCGACCGGCTCGAGGAGGCCGGACGCACGGTACACGCGATCGGCAAGATCGGCGACATCTTCGCGCACCAGGGCGTGACCAGGCTCACCAAGGCGAACGGCAACATGGCGCTCTTCGACGCCAGTCTTGCGGCGCTCGAAGAGGCGGAGGAGGGCGATCTCGTCTTCACCAACTTCGTCGATTTCGACATGCTCTACGGCCACCGCCGCGACGTGCCGGGCTATGCGGCGGCGCTCGAAGCCTTCGATGCCCGCCTGCCCGATCTCGACCGGCGGCTCCGGCCCGGCGACATGGTGATCCTCACCGCCGACCACGGCTGCGATCCCACCTGGCGGGGAACCGACCATACGCGCGAGCGCGTGCCGGTGCTGATGTTCGGTCCGTCGCTCCGGAGCCGGTCCATCGGCGTGGCCAACAGTTTCGCCCATATCGGCGAGACGGTCGCCCGATATCTCGGTATTGCGCCGGGCCCACATGGGAGAAGCCTTCTTTGACCGCACATCTCAAGAAAGCCGAGCTGCATTGCCACATCGAAGGCGCCACGCCGCCGGAACTGGCACTCAGGCAAGCCCGCAAATACGGTATCGACACGAGCGCCATCATCCGCGACAAGGTCTATGTCTGGGAGGATTTCACCAGCTTCGTGAAATGCTACGACGCGGTCGCCTCGCTGTTCCGCACCGAGGGCGACTATGCGCTGCTCGCCGAGACTTATCTCACGGAACTCGCAGAAGCGGGGACGATCTATAGCGAGATCATCGTCTCGCCGGACCACGGCGAGACGATCGGGCTCGGCGCCGACGCCTATCTCGAAGGACTCGCCGCCGGCATGGAAGCGGCCAGGGCGAAGACCGGGATCGAGTCGCGCATGCTGATCACCGGCATCCGCCATCTCGGCCCGGAATCGGTCGTCCGGACCGCCGAATATGCGGCCATGCGCCGCCACCCGCTGGTGACCGGCTTCAACCTGGCGGGCGAGGAGCGCATGCACAGCGTCGCCGAATTCGCCCGCGCCTTCGACGTCGTCCGCGACGCGGATCTCGGCCTGACCATCCATGCCGGCGAACTTTCCGGCGCCTTCAGCGTCCGCGACGCGCTGGACCACGTCCGCCCCGCACGCATCAGCCATGGCGTGCGCGCGATCGAGGACCCGGATCTGGTGAAGCGCCTTGCCGACGAGGGCGTGGTTCTCGAAGTCTGCCCTGGCTCCAATATTTCGCTGCAGGTGTTCCCGGATTTCGCCTCGCATCCGCTGCGGCCGCTTTACGAGGCCGGCGTTCGCGTCACGCTCAATTCCGACGATCCGCCCTTCTTCCACACATCGCTCGCGCAGGAATACGAGATCGCCGCGCATGTGATGGGTTTTGGCGACGGCGAAATCGACCGGATGACGAAAACCGCGATCGAAGCCGCCTTCGTGGACGAGCCGACGAGAGAGAGGCTGCTCAAAGCACTCCATATGTAGCCGCGATATTCGCCGGAAGCACGCCAACACCCTTGCAGCGTCCGCTCATTCCATGGAAAAGAAGGCGGATATGCCAATTCTCGGGGAAGGTGAGCCATGGACGGCGTTACAGTGATCGATCATCCGCTGGTGCAGCACAAGCTGACCATCATGCGCAAGAAAGAGACGTCCACCGCAGGCTTCCGCCGGCTGCTCCGGGAAATCTCGACGCTGCTCTGCTACGAGGTGACGCGCGACCTGGAACTGACCATGGAGCGGATCGAGACACCGCTGCAGGAGACGGACGCACCCGTTCTCGAGGGCAAGAAGCTTGTCTTCGCCTCGATCCTGCGCGCCGGCAACGGCCTGCTGGAAGGCATGCTCGAACTGGTGCCCTCGGCGCGCGTCGCGCATATCGGCGTCTATCGCGACCATGAGACGCTGCAGCCGGTCGAGTATTATTTCAAGGCGCCGGAGAGCCTCAACGAGCGCCTCGTCATCGTCGTCGACCCGATGCTGGCCACCGGCAATTCCTCGATCGCAGCAATCGACAAATTGAAGGAGCGCGGCGCCAAGAACATCCGCTTCCTCTGCCTGCTGGCGGCACCCGAAGGCATCCGCAACTTTATAGGAGCCCATCCGGACGTGCCGGTCTTCACGGCTTCGATCGACAGCCATCTGAACGAGAAGGGCTATATCGTGCCGGGTCTCGGCGACGCCGGCGACCGGATGTACGGGACGAAGTAAGTTTTCGCTAACCAGACAACCAAGCAGATGCGAAGCCGCCGGTTTTCCGGCGGCTTTTTTGCACGGTGTTAGCAATGGTCTGCTGATATCGGCGGGCATGCGTGCGCCGATGCCTGGAGCCGAGAATGTTGACACGCCTCATCGTCTTTGCCGGCGGGATTGCCGCCCTCGCCCTTGTCGTTCCGGAATTTGCCTCGAGCTATCTCGCGCGGCAGGCGGAAACCGCAGCGTCGCCGCAGACCTCCGCAAGTGCCGCCCGGACGACCGCCAGCTATGCGAGCGGCAAGGGCGTCGTGCTCGAAGCGGATCGCTCCGGCCATTTCATCGGTTCGTTCCGGATCAACGGGCGTTCGGAACAGGGGCTGGTCGATACCGGCGCAAGCAGGATCGCCATCAATGTCACAACCGCCCGGCGGTTCGGCATTGCGGTCGGCAGCCTCTCCTTCGATGCCCGGGCGCAGACCGCCAACGGCATCGTCGAGGCCGCCCATGTCAGCCTCGATCGGGTCGAGATCGGCGGCATCTCGGTTCGAAACGTCGAGGCCATGGTCCTGCCGGACAAGGCGCTCTCGGGCATGCTCGTCGGCATGTCCTTCCTGAGTCGGCTCTCGTCCTACCGCGTCGAGGACGGCGCACTGCAACTCGTCAAGTAAGTCTCGAAACGACGACGGGGCGCGGTTCGGGCCGTTCGTCCGCGATCGCGTAGAGCGCCGCGACCTTGTCTCTCACCACTTCGGCATGCTGCCGGTCGGCGGCATGCACAAAGGCGATCGGTTCGCCCTTGACGACCTGTGTCCCCAGCGGCTTCAGGCCGGAAAGTCCGACCCGATGATCGATCCGCTCGTCCGGGCGCGTTCGCCCGCCGCCGAGCGCGATGACGGCCATCCCCAACTCGCGCGTCTCGCAGGCGGTCAGATAACCATCGCGGTTGGCCGGCACGGGGACCATGGCCGGCGCCCTTTTGAGATAAATGTCCGGACGCACGACGAAATCGGCAGGCCCGCCGAGCCGATGGACCATGCGGGAAAAGCGTTCCATTGCGGCGCCGCTCTCCAGGACGCGGCGGGCCATGACTTCAGCTTCGGCCTGGTCCGCCGAAATCCCCGCCGCAACAAGCATTTCCGCCGCGAAAGCCATGACCACCCGATCGAGGCGCGTGCCCGCCTTCTCGCCGCGCAGAAAGGCGAGACAGTTGTCGATTTCGAGCGCGTTGCCGGCCGCATCCGCCAGCGGCTCGTTCATGTCTGTGATCAGCGCCGAAGTCCGGACGCCCGCGCCATTCGCGACATCGACAAGCGAACGCGCCAAGATTTCGGTTTCGCCGGGATCCGTCAGGAAGGAACCGTTGCCGAGCTTGACGTCCAGCACGAGCGACTGGAGACCGGCGGCGAGCTTCTTGGAGAGGATCGACGCGGTGATCAGCGGCACCGAATCGACCGTAGCCGTGACGTCGCGGACCGCATAGAGGCGCTTGTCGGCCGGGGCCAGATCGGCGGTCTGGCCGATGATGGCGCAGCCGACCTCATCGACGATCTGGCGAAACAGTTCAGGCGACGGCTGGATGTCATAGCCCGGGATCGATTCGAGCTTGTCGAGCGTACCACCGGTATGGCCGAGCCCTCGCCCGGAAATCATCGGCACGGCGGCGCCGCAGGCGGCGACGATCGGCGCCAGCATCAGCGAGACATTGTCGCCGACGCCGCCCGTCGAATGCTTGTCGACGACAGGGCGGCCAAGGGCGCTCCAATCGAGCGTCTCGCCGGAATCGCGCATCGCCAGCGTCAGCGCCACGCATTCGTCGCGGTTCATGCCGGAGAACCAGGTGGCCATTGCGAAGGCGGCAACCTGCCCCTCCGAAATCGAGCCATCGGTCATGCCTTCGACGAAAGCGGCGATTTCCGCCGCTTCAAGCTGCCCGCCATCCCTCTTCCTGCGGATCACTTCCTGGGGGAGCAGGGCCATCTCAGCCTTCGCTCGCGATCATCTCTTTGAGGATCGACGCCAGCCGCTGGCCGCCGAAGGGCGCCATTTCCTTCGTCTCTTGATGGCTGAGTTCCGTGCCGGTCATGCCGGCGCCGTAGTTGGTGATGACGGAAGCGGCAACAACCCTCAGGCCGAAGAACCGGGCGAGGAGGACTTCGGGTACGGTGGACATGCCGACCGCGTCCGCACCGAGGATGCGGGCCATGCGGATCTCTGCCGGCGTTTCGAAGCTCGGGCCCGAAAACCACATGTAGACGCCGCGGGCGAGCGGAATGCCGAGCCGGTCGGCTGCCTCCTCCATGTGAACGGCAAGCGCCGCGTCATAGGCGTTCGTCATGCCGACGAAGCGGTCATCGCTTTCGACGCCGATCAGCGGATTGGTGCCCGAAAAGGCGATATGATCGGCGATGCGCATGACCGATCCGGGCGGCATGTCCTCGCGCAGCGATCCGGCCGAATTGGTGAGGATCAAATTCTCGACCCCGATCCGCTTCAATGTTTCGATCGGCGCGCGCATCGCATTGGCATCGCCGCGCTCATAGTAGTGAACGCGGCCGGAAAGGACCGCGACGGGAACATCGCCGAGCCGGCCGAGGACGAGTTCCCCCGCGTGCCCGGAAACGCTGCTGACCGGGAAGCCCGGAATGTCCGCATAGGAAATGCGGACCGGCGCGGTGATTGCCTCGACGAGCGAGCCGAGACCCGAACCGAGGACGACGCCGTAGCGCGGCGATAGCTCGCCCAGTCTCTCCCTCAGGAATTCCGCCGCGCCGGTCATCCGAGTATCTCGGTTTCGAAGCTGTGCGGCAGCAGGTCGGAGAGCGCCAGGCTCTTCTTGATGCCCGTCTCGTCGCAGAGATAGATGCGGGTGCTGGCGCCGGAGAATTCCGCCAGCCGCTGCCGGCAGCCGCCGCAGGGCGGGCAGAGCGCGAGCTTCTCGGCAATCACCGCCACCTCCATGATCTTGCGCTGGCCGGCCATCACCATGTGGCTGATCGCCGTCGTCTCGGCGCACCAGCCTTCCGGGAACGACAGATTCTCGATGTTGGCGCCCGTATAGATCCTGCCATCCTCGGCGCGGATCGCCGCCCCCACCGGGAACTTGGAATAGGGTGCATGGGCCTTGGCCATGGCCTCACGCGCCGCCACGAAGAGTTCGTTCTTCGGCATGATCTGTCCTTATGTTGTGCATGTCGTCATCCCAAAACCGCTGCGCACTTTTGGGCGACATGCATCTTTGCTTCGTGCATGTCGTTATCCCAAAACCGCACTTTTGGGCGACATGCATTAACGCTCCTTCACGTAGGGCACGCCGCCGGCCTTCGGCGGAATGGCCTTGCCGATAAAGCCGGCAAGCAGGATGACAGTGAGGATATAGGGCAGCGCCTGCATCAATTGCACCGGCACCTGGCCTATGAGCGGCAGGGGCGTGCCCTGTAGGCGGATAGCGAGCGCATCGAGGAAGCCGAAGAGCAGGCAGGCGAACATGACGTTCTTCGGCCGCCACTTGGCGAAGATCAGCGCCGCGAGCGCGATATAGCCTTTGCCTGCCGTCATGCCCTTGACGAAGCCAGCCGTCATCGCCAGCGACAGATAGGCGCCGGCAAATCCGCAGAGGATGCCGCAGCAGATGACCGCGCGGTAGCGCAGCCAGATTACCGAGATGCCTGCGGTATCGACCGCACCGGGATTTTCACCGACGGCCCGGAGCCGAAGCCCGAAGCGGGTGCGGTAGAGGATCCACCAACTCGCCGGCACCATGGCGAAAGCGAGATAGGTGAGCAGGAAATGCCCGGAGAGCAGGTCCGCATAGATCGGTCCGAGGACCGGCACATCGCGGATCGTATCCGCGCCGGGCAGATTGATCGTCTGGAACCGGGCGCCCTCGGCAAGCGCCGGCGTGCGGCCGCCCTGGCGGAACCAGGCCTCGCCAAGGATCACCGTCGAGCCGGCAACGATGAAGTTGATCGCAACGCCCGAGACGATCTGATTGCCGCGCTGGGTGATCGAGGCATAGCCGTGGACCAGCGACAGAAGGATCGAGATGAGGATAGCGGCAAGGAGCCCCATCCAGACCGACTGGGTGACGGCGGCAACCGCACCGGCCGCGAAGGCGGCGCCGAGCATCTTGCCTTCAAGCCCGATGTCGAAAACGCCGGCGCGCTCGGTGAAGAGACCGGCAAGCGCGGCAAAGACCAGCGGCACGGAGACGCGGATCGTCGATTCGAGGAGCACCACGAGGACGTGGAAGAAATCCATGGCGTCAGGCTCCCTTGGTCTGGACGACGGCGGCTGTGCGCTGGCCGCGCATGGCGAACGCGCGGGTAATCGCCGGGCGGAACATGTTCTCGAGCGCGCCGGCAAAGAGGATGACGAGGCCCTGGATGATGACGATCATGTCGCGCGAGATCGACGGCATCTCGAAGGCGATCTCCGCGCCGCCCTGGTAGAGCACGCCGAAGAGGATCGCCGCGGGGATGATGCCGCCCGGATGCGACCGGCCCATCAGTGCGACGGCGATGCCGACGAAGCCGGCGCCCTGGACGAAGTCGAGCTGCATGCGGAACTGCTCACCCATGATCGGGTTCAGCGCCATCATCCCGGCGAGACCGCCGGAAATCATCATGGCGATGACGGTGATACGGCTTTCGCGAATGCCGGCATAGCGGGCAGCCGAGGGGCTATGGCCCATGGTGCGCATCTCGTAGCCGAGCCTGGTGCGCCAGATCAGCACCCAGACCCCAAAGGCGGCGGCGAGCGCCAGCAGGAAGGAGATGTTGAACGGCGCCGTTCCGACATTGAGGCCGAAGATCGACAGCAGCCAGTCGAGCTTCGGCAGTTGGCCGCCCTCGGCGAAGGTCCGCGTCTGCGGCGCCATCGACCCGAGCGGCTTCAGGACGCGCGTCAGCAGATAGACCATCAGGCTCGAGGCGATGAAGTTGAACATGATGGTGGTAATGACGATGTGGCTGCCGCGCCTGGCCTGCAGCCAGCCGGGCAGGAAGGCCCAGAGCGCGCCGAAAAAGGCCGAACCGAGGATGGCGAGCGGGAAGACCACATACCAGGGCATCACCTGGTCGAGCCACAGGCAGGCGAGCGCCACGCCGATGCCGCCGACATAGGCCTGGCCCTCGCCACCGATGTTGAAGAGCCCGGCATGGAAGGCGACGGCGACGGCGAGACCGGTGAAGATGAAGGTCGTCGCATAATAGAGCGTGAAACCGATATATTCGCCGCGGCCGAAGGCACCATTGATCAGGTGGTAAGCTGCCTCGAATGGATTTTCGCCGACGAGCAGCACGACGAGACCGGCAACGAGGAAGGCGACCGCAAGGTTGATCAGCGGGATCAGGCCATATTCGACCCAGCCCGGGAGCTTCGCGTAAGGTGTGCTCATTCTGCGGCCTCCTTGCGGCCCTCGACACCGGCCATCAACAGGCCGAGTTCACCCTCCGTCGCTTCGGGGCTGCGCTCGCCGACGACGCGGCCGGCAAACATCACGAGGATACGGTCGGAGAGCGAGCGGATCTCGTCGAGCTCGACGGAGACGAGCAGCACGGCCTTGCCCTGGTCGCGCATCTCGATGATCCGCTTGTGGATGAATTCGATCGCGCCGACGTCGACGCCGCGGGTCGGCTGGCCGATGATCAGCACATCCGGACCCCGCTCCATCTCGCGGGCGAGCACGATCTTCTGCTGGTTGCCGCCGGAGAAATTGGCGGTCTTCAGCCGTGCATTCGGCGGCCGGATGTCGTATTTGGCGATCTTCTCCTCGGCATCCTTGCGGATCGCGTCGATGTCGAGAAAGACGCCCTTCAGATAGCGCGGGTCGTTGTGGTAGCCGAGAATGGCGTTCTCGCTCTCCTCGAATTTGAGGACGAGGCCGACGTGATGCCGGTCTTCCGGCACGTGAGCAAGGCCGCGCGCCCGGAGTTCGGCGGGATCGCGATGGCCCGTCACATCGACCGACCTGCCGTTCAGAAGCACGGTTCCGGAGGTCGCCTTGCGAATGCCGGCGATCGCCTCCAGCAGTTCCGACTGGCCGTTGCCGGCGACACCGGCGATGCCGACGATCTCGCCGGCCCGGACCTCGAAGGAGACGTCGTCGACCATGGTCACGCCGCGGCTGTCCTTGACCGTCAGCCCTTGCACCGCAAGCTTCACGTCGCCGGGGCTCGCCTCGCCCTTCTCGACGCGCAGCAGCACCCGGCGGCCGACCATGAGCTCGGCAAGCTCCTCGACCGAGGTTTCGCGCGTCGTCCGGGTTGCAACCATTTCGCCACGGCGCATGACCGAGACCTCGTCGGTGATCGCCATGATCTCGCGCAGCTTGTGGGTGATCAGGATGATCGTCTTCCCCTGCGCCTTGAGCTGGCCGAGAATGCGGAAGAGGTGGTCGGCCTCGGCCGGCGTCAGCACGCCGGTCGGTTCATCGAGAATGAGGATATCGGCGCGGCGATAGAGGGCCTTGAGGATTTCCACCCGCTGCTGAAGACCGACCGGCAGCTCCTCGATCAATGCATCCGGATTGACCTCGAGCGCATATTCCTTTTCAAGCCGCTTCAGCTCCTGGCGCGCCTTGGCGATGCCCTTGTTGAGGATCTGGCTGTCTTCGGCGCCCAGCATGACGTTTTCGAGAACGGTGAAATTCTCAACCAGCATGAAATGCTGGTGGACCATGCCGATGCCGACGGAGATCGCCGTGTTCGGATCGCGAATGGATACCGGCTTGCCGTCGACCAGAATCTCGCCGTTGTCGGCCTGATAGAAGCCGTAGAGGATCGACATCAGCGTCGATTTACCGGCTCCGTTCTCGCCGATGATGCCGTGGATCGTGCCTTTGCGAACCTTGAGATTGATGTCCTTGTTGGCGTGGACCGGACCGAAGCTCTTGTCGATCCCGCGCAATTCGATGGCAATATTGTCCATATTGGCCTGCGATCCCCTTTTTGCCCGCTTCGGCCTGCCCCAAGACCGTGCCGGCAATTTTTTACCATTTGGTATAAGTTTATCATCGATTTTCCGGCGTGAAAGCCTCAAAATCGCGATCTCCTTATACTCTCATCAGATCGCCGATGAGAGTCCAGCAAGAATATACACAGGTCCCGGAGGCCAGAGCATCGCGCGCCGAGAGCCGACGGCCAGCACAACCGCTTCGGCTGGATCAATCGTACAGCGCCGCGCCTCTAATCTGCGGTGCAACGTTCGCTGTGCATTTTGAAATGGCGCATGACCACCGGAAAGAACCCGCGCAAATCTTGGGGCGTCCCTTTCCGAACCCCTAATTTCTAGTTGCAAAAGCGATGCAACCATGTATGTTTCTTTCCGCGCTGGTACAACCAAAGACGATGCCTGGTCTGATCGGCCCGTAGCGTTTGCGGTCGCATTGCCGTGCCACTGCTTCTTTTCCGCACCTCGAAAAACAGAAATCGCCCTGACCGGTACCGGTCAGGGCATTCTGTAAGCGGCGCTGACTCTGTCGTGCCGATCCGCTAAGAAGATGCGTGCCCGGCTGCCGGGCAATTGTTCCGTCAAAGTCGATTTGCAGGGATGAGTGCGTTTGAACGCGTGATCGGCGAGGAGTTGGCCCCGTACCTCAGGACGGTCGGTTTTCTGCGCCATGACCAGACCTGGAACCGGCGCATGGAGGGCGTCGTTCAGGTCATCTCCGTCCAGCGGTCGATGAACAACACCGAGCTTGATTCCCGCTTCACGATCAACATCGGCGTGACCCCCGACACCCGGCCGACAAGGACGAGGCTTGCCGAACATGAATGCCGGGCTCGCCTGCGCATCGGCTTTCTGCGTGCCGAGCGGCAGGATCATTGGTACCGCTATCGGCCGAAGGACACGGCGAGCATCCGGCGCGCGGTAGCCGAAGCCCGTGCGGACATAGAAGCTTACGTGCTGCCCTATCTTTCTCAAGAGCCTGGTGATTTTTCACCGTTGCTGCTTCAGGCGACATCGGCGATGCAGACGCATGTCAGGGCCTGGAAATCGTTCGACAGTCTCTGGCAAAGGATTGTTCGCCTCTGGCCGTTCAAACCCACATCCGGCCGGTAGCCGGCGTGATGATGGATGACCAACGTTGAAGGGCGATCCCGCTGCCGAAGCGGGATCGCCCTTCGCTCACAGCGTCGTCATTCGTGAATTGTGTAGGAGCCCAGCTTGCAGAGATCCTGCTTGTCCACGGTCGTCTCGAGATCGGAGTTCTCATCGAACTCGAAACGCATGTCGTATTCGCACACGTCGCGGCCGTCGGCGATCGTCAGTTCGATCGTTTCGCCCGGCTCCAGAACCTGGCTGCCGAACACGTCGTCTTCCCATTCCTCTACCCCGACCGGCGACGTATGGAAACGAACGAGCGTCGCGCTCGTGTCGTTCTTCAAGGTGAAGATCAGGTCCTCGGCTTGAGCCGCCGATGAGAAGGCGAACGCCGCCACGCTGGCGGCAACCAAAACAATATGCTTCATGAAGGAGTCCCCTGCCCGGAATTGAGCCCGCGTACACTACGCATGGCGGAGAGGCCCACAACGCATTTCTGGTTTCCCGCTCGTAGCCACCAAAAATGGACACTTCTCGCGATGAGGGCGGGGCCAGCCCTGTTCCAGAGATGACTCCTTCCAATGGGCTTCCTGTGATATCTTTCCGCCTTGTGCTTCCTTGCGGAGGGAAAGCAACATGGAAGCTCTCATTGTCTTCGCACGAAACTGCATTCTCGCTGGTCTATCCGCCTGTATGCTTCTCTCGTCGCCAGTGGCGGCCGAAGAGGCCGCTGATATAGCGACCGGGACGCGGCTCGCCGAATTGCTGAGGGCGGCCCGGAGCGTCCTTTCGAATTATCAGGCGCTCATCAACGATCCGGCCGTTACGGACAAACATCTCGATGGCGAGCGTTTCACTGCGGAGGCGATTGCCCTCTACGGCAAGCGCACCGGCAGTCAATTGATCTCCGACGAACTGGCCGAGCGCGACCGCAAGCTGCTGCAGGCACAGGTCGAGGCGATGCGTGAGGTGATCGACGAGCACCAGGACGACATAAACCGGCCCGGCATCGCCTTCAAAGGCTTTGTCCCGGCCGTTTTCGCACGGCTGATGAACGAAAAATTCGCCGCCAAGGTGGGAAACGAGGCCCTTGTGCGTGTGACAGCGCCGGAGGTCCTGGTGCGCAATCGCAAGTCACTTCCCGACGACTGGGAGGCGAAGGTCATCAAGGAGGTGTTCCCGGATCCGCAGAGACCGAAGGGGGATAGCTATACGGAAGTGACGGAGGTGAATGGCCGCCCTGCTTTCCGCATGCTGCTGCCGGAATATTACACCGATTCCTGTCTCACCTGTCACGGTGCTCCGAAGGGCGAAATCGACGTCACCGGCTATCCAAAGGAGGGCGGCAAAGCGGGCGATCTGGGCGGTGCGATCAGCATCGTCTTGTTCCAATGAGCGCGCTGGGAGAGCGGCTGCGGCCCGTCGAGGCTGCGCCGGCGCAGGCCAAGAGCCTTGCCGGCCGGCTTGCCAATCTGCCGATCTCCGCCCGCGTCGCGACGCTGACCGCGGCCGGCCTTATCAGCCTTGTCCTCTCGTCGGTCTTTCTCACCCAGGCCCTCCATCGCAGCGCCGCACGGATGGCCGAGACCCAGGAACTGTTCGACCGCGCCGCGTCGGCGGCGGCGGCACATGTCGCCTTCGGCGATCTCAGATACTGGCTGACCGATCTCTCCGTCAGCCTGCTGATGAACTCGCAGCGCAATGCCGAGCAGGCGCGCGAGCGCCTGCAGGTCCAGTTGGATCGCCTTGCCCAGCATTCTCCAGACGCGGTCCGGGAGATCCGCACGGAAATCGACGCCTATGTCGAAACGGCGCTGCAGGCGACGGAAAGCTATACAGCGGACAATCGAATCCTCGGCAACACGCTTCTGGCGGAAGCGCGCACCCATAGCGGCCATGTCGATGCCAATCTCAACCGGCTCGTCGAGCAGGTAAAGGCCGATGCCGAAGCCGCCCGCAACGAGGTCGTGGCGCAGACGCAGAAGACCGCCACGACCGCCGCCATCCTGGTGGGCGGCGTCGTCCTGATCGGATCGCTGCTCACGCTCCTCGTTTTGCGCTCGATCGTCGGTCCGCTTCGACGCCTCAATCATGTCATCGGCGACCTGACGGAAGGCCGCTATGACGTGCAGATCCCCGAGGAGGGCGGCGACGAATTCGGAGCAATGGCAAAGACGCTTTCGCTGTTCCAGCAGAACGCGATCGAGAAGAAGAAGCTCGAGGACGAAGCCGAGCGGCAAAGGCGGACGATCGCCGCGGCGCTCGAGGCGATTTCCGACGGATTCGTCCTCTATGATCCGGATGACAGGATCCTGGTCGCCAACAGCAAATATTGCGAGATATTCCCAAGCCACAAGCCCAACGAACTGCGCGGCAAGAGCTTCCGCGAAATTCTGGAGCAGAACGTCGCCAGGGGAAGAGTCGACCTCGAAGGCAGGTCGCCGGAAGAGTGGATCGAGGAACGGCTGCGTCTCCACCAGGATCCGGCGGGTCTCGTCGACGAGAGGCGGTTCGACGACAAGTGGGTCCGCATCACCAAGCGCAAGATCCCCGACGGCGGAACGGTCGCCGTCTATACCGACATCACCGAACTCAAGCGGAGGCAGGTCGAGCTCGAGCGGGCGAAAAGCAATGCCGAAGCGGCAAGCGAGGCCAAGAGCCGCTTCCTCGCTTCCATGAGTCACGAATTGCGCACGCCCCTGAATGCGATCATCGGCTACAGCGAGATGCTGATCGAGGAGGCACGCGATCACAACGAGGACGAACTGGTCCCCGACCTTGAGAAGATTGCCTCGGCCGGCCGGCATCTGCTGTCGCTCATCAACGACATCCTCGACCTGTCGAAGATCGAGGCGAACAAGATGGAAGTCTTCCTCGAAACCTTCGGCGTCGCCGAACTGCTTGGCGACGTGCGTGCGACGGTCGCACCGCTGATGGCAAAGAACGGCAACGCCTTCGTGCAGGACATCGACGGCGACCTCGGCGAGATGCACTCGGACCAGACCAAGCTGCGGCAGAACCTCTTCAACCTGCTCAGCAATGCGGCGAAGTTCACCAATGGCGGCAAGGTCACGCTTTCCGCCCGGCGCGAGGCGCGAGCGGACGGCGATTGGCTTGTCTTCAAAGTCTCCGATACCGGCATCGGCATGACGCCGGAGCAGCAGGAACGGCTTTTCAACGCCTTCACGCAGGCCGATGCGTCCACCACCCGCAACTACGGCGGAACCGGTCTGGGGCTGAGCATCACCCGCAGTTTCAGCCGGATGATCGGCGGCGTCGTCAATGTCGAAAGCGAAGTCGGAAAAGGCTCGGTCTTCACCATGGAAGTGCCGGCGCAATGCCGGCGGGAAACCGAAGAGGTCCGGACAGCCGAACCATCGCAAATCATTCAGCCGGGCCGCACCGCACTCATCATCGACGACGACCCGGCCGCCCGCAACCTGATCGCAAAGGCGCTCGCCGAAGCGGGGCTCGCCTCGATGCAGGCGGCAAGCGGGCCGGAAGGAATAGCCGTCGCCCGCGAGTATCGGCCCGACGCCATCATCCTCGACATCATCATGCCGCGCCAGGACGGCTGGTCGGTGCTGCGCACGTTGAAGAGCGACCCTGAACTCTGCACGATCCCGGTGATCCTGGCGACAATTCTGGCGGATCGCGACCTCGGCCTGTCGCTTGGCGCGGTCGAATATCTGACCAAGCCCATCGACACCGACAAGCTGATCCGGACGATCGAGGCTTGCGGCGGCGGAAACCGCGACGTGCTCGTCATCGACGACGATCAGGCTTCGCGCGAGTTCCTGCGGCGTATTCTGGTGAAGCGGAACTGGAAGGTCCACGAGGCAGGCGATGGCGTGCGCGGTCTCGAGATGATGAAACGGCTGCTGCCGCGCCTGGTGCTGCTCGATCTCCTGATGCCGGAGATGGACGGATTCCAGACACTCAGCGAGATGCAGCGGATCCCGGAGCTGCAGAACATCCCGGTCGTCGTGGTCACGTCGAAGGACCTCTCGGCCAACGAACTGCGGTGGCTGCGCGACCGGGCGGTCGCCGTCGTGAACAAGGGGGCAAACAGCCGGTCGCAACTGGTCGAAGCCCTGGAGCGCCAGATCGCATCGCGTGAGACCGCCGGTCAGCCGGCCGCTGGCGACATGCAATAGGCCGGAGGACCTTGAAATGACGAGAATCCTTCTGGTGGAAGACAACGAAATGAACCGCGACATGCTTTCACGGCGGCTGTCTCGCCGCGGCTTCGACGTGCTGATTGCGGAGAATGGAAAGGCCGGCGTCGAGCTTGCCGCTGCGGAGCGGCCGGATCTGATCCTGATGGACATGAGCCTGCCGGTGATGGACGGCTGGGAAGCGACCAGACAGATCAAGGCGAACCCGCTCACCTCTACGATACCGGTCATCGCGTTGACCGCCCATGCGATGGCGCGCGATCGGGACATGGCGCTCGATGCCGGCTGCGACGACTATGACAGCAAGCCGGTCGACCTATCGCAGCTTGTCCGCAAGATCGAGCAGTTGCTCACTGCGTCTCATTGAACGGCGTTTGAGAAAATGAGTGTCGGGAACGAATTCCAGCGTCAGGCTCTCGCCACCCATGTGGCGCAGCGGATGGCCGGCCCGGCACAGGCGATCCTGGGATTTCAGGAACTCCTGCACGAACAGGCGCGGGATCTGGGTTTGGTCGATCTGCTCGCCGACCTGGAGCGCATCGGCGCCGCAGCAAGACAATTGAACGGCCTGATCGGGGGCTTGCTCGACGACCAGGCGTCCTGCCCGGAGGGAGCCGGAGCCGAGGCCGAGTCCCAGCTGCGCCACGATTTGCGCACGCCGCTCAACGCCATCATCGGCTATTCCGAAATGATCCTCGAAGAGGCAGGGGATCTGCAGCCGCGCACGCTGAAAGAGGATCTCGGCGTGATCCTTGCGGCGGCGGCCGAGCTCCTGAAACAGGTCGATGCGATCGCCGGTCTCTCGCGCGGGGGAACCATCGAAGCGCTTCAGCCAAGAGACCAAACCGGAATCGACGCGGCCGCGCTTGAACGGCTGCTGTTCAAGGACGAGCGTGATGCGTGGCCCGTACAGGGCGGCAGGGTTCTCGTCGTCGATGACGTCGCCAGCAATCGCGACCTGCTCTCCCGTCGCCTTCGGCGCGAGGGCCATCGTGTCGTCACCGCCGATTCCGGCCGTTCCGCGCTTGCGAACCTGGCGGAGGACGAGTTCGACCTCATTCTGCTCGACATCCTGATGCCGGACATGAACGGCGTCGAAGTCCTGTCGCGGCTGAAGGCCGAGAACCGACGGCGGCACATTCCGGTAATCATGATATCGGGATTGAACGAGGTCGCCGCGGTGGCCCGCTGCATCGAAGCGGGGGCCGATGACTATCTGACGAAGCCGTTCAATCCCGTCCTGCTTCGGGCGCGTATCAACTCAACCCTCGAGAAGAAGCGCTGGCACGACCGCGAGCATCGCTATCTCGAGCAGATCGAGGCGGAGAAGCGGCGTGCCGATTCTCTCATTCATGCAATCCTGCCCGACCAGATCGTTGCCCGGCTAAAGGGCGGCGAGGAAATCATCGCCGATCGCTTCGAAGAGGTGTCGATTCTGTTTGCCGACATCGTCGGCTTTTCGCCCATCGCCGCAAGGCTGCAGCCCTCCGACCTGGTCCGGCGGCTGGACAGGATGTTCAGCACGTTCGATCTCCTGACCGAGCAGCATGGGGTGGAGAAGATCAAGACGATCGGCGATGCGTATATGGCTGCCTGCGGGATCCCGGAACCTTCGGTGGACCACGCCGACCGGATCGTGGCGCTCGGCAAGGCGATGCTGGCATCGTTGCAGGAACCGGTTTCGGGCGGCGACGGCTTCCGGGTTCGCATCGGCGTCCATACCGGGCCGGTGGTCGCCGGCTTGATCGGCCGGCTTCGTTTCGTCTACGACGTCTGGGGAGAAACGGTGAACATTGCGAGCCGCCTCGAATCGCAAGGGGTGCCGGACAACGTGCAGATCTCGGAGGCGACGAGGCGCGCCCTGCATGGCCGGTGGACACTCGAGCCGCGATGCGCCCTCGATCTGAAGGGCATCGGCAAGATCGAGACCTATCTCGTGCGATAGGAAGGTGATGCGCCAGGCGCTCGAGGCCTCGCATCGCGGCTGGGGCAAGTCGGTGGTGATCGGGGTGGCCGGCGCCGGCCAGGAGATTTCCACCCGGCCGTTCCAGCTGGTCACCGGCCGCGCCTGGATGGGCACCGCCTTCGGCGGCGCCCGCGGCCGCACCGACGTGCCGAAGATCGTCGACTGGTACATGGAGGGCAAGATCGAGATCGACCGATGATCACCACACGATGCCGCTCGAGGACATCAACAAGGGCTTCGAGCTGATGCATTCGGGTAAGAGCATCCGAAGCGTGGTGATCTACTGAGCGTATCTGCGGGCCGCTGGGACCAACCGAAGCGCCACAGCAGCCGAGAGGAATTGGGCTTCGGCACAACAGGGAGGACACGCAATGGACAGTTCTATTCGAATTCATCCGGCGGTGGATGGCGGCATCAGGGCGGCCAGCCCGGACTTTGCCGGAGGCACGCTGGTCTGCGCCTGCACGGACAGGCGGGTCAAGGTGAGGATCGAGGGGCAGATCGCCCACAACCACGCCTGCGGCTGCACCAAATGCTGGAAGCCCGGCGGGGCGTACTTCTCGATTGTCGCGGTTGTTCCGCGGTGAGCGTGCTCGAGAATGGCGACAAATTGCAAGTGGTCGATCCCTCGGCGCTGATCCAGCGGCATGCCTGCCGCGAGTGCGGCGTTCATATGTATGGGCCGGTGGAGCGCGAGCATGCCTTCCAGGGGCTGGACTTCATTCACCCCGAGCGCTTCCAGGAGGCGGGCTGGGCACCGCCCGGCTTTGCGGCCTTCGTGTCCTCGATCATCGAAGCGGGCGTCGACCCCAGCCGCATGGATGGCATTCGCGGCCGGTTGAGAGAGCTTGGACTGGAGCCCTATGATTGCCTGTCGCCACCCCTGATGGACTATGTGGCGACCTGGGTCGCGAAGAAATCGGGCGCACTTTCCGGCTGATCGGCGCAACACCCGAGTCGATGCCGTCATACAGCGCGCTGAACAAGGCGCGCTGTAACGGTCCTTACACGGGCGTAGAGCGCGCATGACGCTCGCGCGCAAAATCCGTGAAAATTCAAGCACGCGTTGAATCTAAACACAGTCAGGACTCTTCGCGCAGAGCTTTGTTTGGCCCGCAGAGGATAACGGACGCATTGCGTCCCCCAACAGCGAGCGAAGAGCAAAATGTCGATACGTCTCATAGCGGCTACCGCCGTCCCCCTTCTTCTGGCTGCGCCGGCATTCGCGGACTGCCGCCAGGAACTCGAGAAGCTCGACCAGGCTATCGTATCCGCGGAAACGGGCGGTTCCGGCGGGGCGGTTACGGAGCACCAGGAAGAAGTTACCACCGGCGAACAGAAGAAGGACGTCGGAACGGAAATAACCGGATCGACCGGTACCCAGACCGAAGCGATCTCGCCCCACCAGGAGCAGGTAACCGGAACCCGGACCGGGGAAAGCACCGACAAGCCAAGCACCTTGGCGGCCGAGGCCCGCAAGATGGCGGACGCCGGCGACGAGGCGGGCTGCATGAAGAGACGGAAATCAAGGGTCTGATCGGCGAGAAGTGAACGCTTGTCCCACAGTGACAGGGGCTGAGGTTTCCGGCCGGTATTCGTGGATTTGAGTAAGGGGCCGCCTCCCAACGGCGAGTTCCGGAGGGCGAAGCGCGCCAGCTTGGTCCCCTTCCGCGTGCTCAAGCGCGGCGCATTCAATCCTAGTTGCAAACGCCGCGCGCCTTGTTCTTGGTCATCTCCATTCCGTCTCCCGAAACCGGCGCACACTTTGGGCGGCATGCATTAAACTGCCGTATAGGGGATCCCCTTCTCGTTGATATCCGATCCGTCCTCCCGATCAATAGTTCCGGCGGGGCGCCTGCTGCTATGCTCAGCTATACATATTCCCGCGGAGAGCGGTTTCCAAAGGCGCCATGATCAAAAGGGCGCTGCGGAAGCGGCTCAAGCTGAGGTATGGATTATGAGCAAGCCAGCAGCGGTTCTCCTTGCCGTCGCGACAGCCGTTCCGGCAGTTGCGCATGATGCGACGCCGACGGCGGCGCAGCCGAACGGATGGACCTATCCGTTCTCCTGCTGCAGCGGGATGGACTGCCGCGAAATGCGAGATCAGGCCGTTCTCGAAGGCCCCCGCGGCTATGTCATCAAGCTGACTGGCGAGCTCATCATGCCGCGGGACACGCGCATCAAGAACAGCCCGGATGGGCAGTTTCACCACTGCACCGTGGCGGGCGAGCCCACGGGGCGCACCATCTGCCTCTTCGTTCCTCCGCGTTCCTTCTAGGGATTGTGACCATGACACAGGAACCCAACAGCATCGAAATCGATCTGCTCCCGTTGCAGCTGTTCTCCCAGCGCGTATCGGAAGGCTGGACCGCCCTGCCGGGCCATCCGCTCTACATGCCGCCCGCCTATGCGCCACGGCCGAATCCGCACTCGGAAGCGCATTTGATGACCTTTTGCGTCACGCCACGGGAGCCGACCGCGCATCACGGAGCTATGCCCGCCCGGACATCCGCCTTTACGCTATACGTCACCGGAACACGCTTCGGCCTTTCCTGGTACTCGCTGGAGCTCGTCCGGCTGGTTGAGGAAGAATTCAGCCCTCCGGCGCAGTCCTTGACCATACATTAGTGCATGTCGCCCAAAAGTGTGCAGCGGTTTTGGGACATCGACTGCACAAAAACAAAGAACCAAAGTGCGTCGCATGAATATGATTGAATGCGACGAGCTTTAGGGCAAGCAACGCGCGCCGAGGCTTGCACCATCTTCTGTCGTCGTGGCGCTCCCATGCAGAACCTGGCCCATAGCGCATCCTTTGATTCGGAAGACAAGGATCTCCATCAAAGCCTGGGATCAAACATCTATGACCGCGCAGCTCGATGCCGTCAAAAAAAGCCCCTCCGGCATGGGGAGGGGCGCAAAGCGGGCCGATCTGGAAGCAATTGGCCCGACGGGAAGAAGTATCCTGAGGGTAACAGCAAACGTCCGCCACGGCTATTGGCCCGGAGGAAGGATCGGACATCGGAGCGGAGGGGATGACCTATACGTGGGGCAATCGTGTCTTATACGAACCTATGAGCCTTGAGGATTTTCTGGCGCGAGCTTCAGCTTGTCCGCCATGCGGGCGAGTTCCGGCAAGGACTTCGCCCGCATCTTCTGCATGACCTGGCTGCGGTGGACCTTCACCGTGATTTCGCTGACACCCAGATCGCCGGCGATCTGCTTGTTGAGCCGTCCCGCCACCACCAAAGCCATCACTTCGCGCTCCCGCGGGGTCAGGCTTTCATAACTTGCATGCAAGCTGGACAACGCCTTTTCATTCTCAAGCCAGGCACGGTCGCGGGCAAGGCCGACGTGAACGGCGTCGAGCAGATCCTGATCGCGGAACGGCTTCGTCAGGAACTCGATCGCCCCTCCTTTCATCGCCTGCACGGACATGGGAATATCGCCATGCCCGGTGATGAAGACGATCGGGAGGTAAATGTTTCGCCGCGACAGCTCCCGCTGACATTCAAGGCCGCTTTGCCCGGGCAGCCGGACGTCGAGCACGAGGCAGGCCGGCCCGGCTGGTCGACCTGCGCTGAGGAGGTCGCTCACCGAGGCGAGGAGTTGCACCTCGAAGCCGACGGATCGCAGCAGGCTGCCGAGCGCCTCGCGAATTGCCGGATCGTCATCGATGACGATGACGGTTGCAGGCCCCTCGGTCATGTCGCCGCTCCCCAACAGGGAGCCCGGCCTCGTGGAAGCGATCTGTCTGCACCCGCCGCTGCGGCATCGCGCGGAGCCGAAGCGACAGAGCGCCGGTGACGCGATGTCAACACTCCCCTCTCCTCAGCCAGTCCCGAAACGAAACGGTTTCGTAGCTCAGCATGCTCCCGAATTATCTCGGCCACAAGGTCATTTACGGGCGATGGGGCTGGCGGCCAGAGCGTCCGGGCCCTGCCGAGCAGGCATCGCCGGCACCCGCGAGCCCGGCAATTCAGGCTCGTCGCGACGACCCTCCCGAAAAGCTATACCATTGTATAGGCTCCTCTGCCTTTGTCGCCCCCGCTTGCTGCTGTAAGTTACGATCTGCTCAGCAACGCTCGATTTCCGCTAGGACGCCATCGCGTATTTGGAGGCGGCAGTGCCAACCAAGAAGCCTCTCATTGCGATCGTCGATGACGACCAGTCGATGCGCGAGGCGACCACGGGCCTTATGCGATCGCTGGGGTTCGACGCGGAGGCCTTTTCATCCGCCGACGATTTCCTTGCCTTCCCCCGTCTTCGCGACACGGACTGCCTGGTTACGGACATCCATATGCCAAGCATGAGCGGGCTCGAACTGCACCGCCGGCTCATCGACCAGGGCGTGAGCATGCCGACCGTTCTGATCACTGCCTATCCGAACGAGAATTTGCGGGCGCGCGGGCTGAGCCCGGACATTGTCGGCTATCTGGAAAAGCCGTTTGGCGAGCAGGAACTGCTGAACTGTATCCGCTCAGCGCTGGAACGCCGGAGCGACGTCGAAGGTGATTGATGCCCGGCTCGCTTCCCCGCTACGGCGATCCTTCTACGTCCACCGCAGCGGAATCGCTGTCGCCCGGATCCGAAGGCAGGCTGAATTGAAACACGGCTCCCCAGGGTTCGTTCGCTTCGGCCCATAGCCGGCCCCCATGCGCCTCGATGATCGAACGGCAGATGGCCAGGCCCATGCCAAGACCCTCGGCCTTCGTCGTGTAAAACGCCTCGAACACCCGCTCCGCATCCTTCGGTTCCAGTCCGACCCCGGTGTCCTGCACCGCCACCAACACCATTCCGGATGCCTCGGACCTGGACGTGATCAGCAACTCGCGTGGCCGGTCCGCCACTTTCTTCATGGACTCGATGCCGTTCATCACCAGATTCAGAATGACCTGCTGCAGTTGCACCCGGTCGCCTGCAACGGGCGGCAGGTCCTGAGCCAGTTCGGTCCGCAGCGTGACGCGGTGGCCGCGGACCTCGCCGTGGACGAGCGCTACCGAATCTTCGATAAGGCCGTTCAGGTCTACCTGCGCCGTGACCGTCGCCGTCTTCTTCAGGAGGCCGCGCACCCGGCCGATCACCTCGCCGGCGCGGAGGCCGTCCCGGACGATGCGCCCCAGCGTCTGCCGCGCTTCCTCGAGGTTGGGTGGCTGGCCTGCAAGCCAGCGCAGGGCGGCGTTGGCGTTGGTGACCACGGCAGCCAGCGGCTGATTGACCTCGTGGGCGATCGAGGATGTCAGGGCGCCCATCGTCGTTACGCGCGTGACATGGGCAAGCTCCGCCTGCGTCTGCTGCAGCGCTTCCTCGGCCCGTTTTCGATCTTCGATATCGACGAGGAAACCGTACCATTTGACAATGCTTCCGTGCTCGTCCCTGAGCGGCACGGCACTTTCGAACCACCAGCGATACTCGCCGTCCGACGCCCGGCGGATCCGCACCTCGGCCTCGAAGAGGCGCCCCGTGACCAGCGACGCGCGCCATCTGGACATGTAGTGCTCGACGTCGTCCGGGTGGAACCGGGCTTCGGGTTCCCAGTTCGCCGGCGGCGCCCCGTTGAGCGACAGACCGGTGAATTCCTGCCACCGCCGGTTGATGAAATCGACGCGGCCATCGGGCAAGGCGGTCCACACCATCGCCGGAACTGTCTCGATCACCTCGCGAAGTTCCTCTTCGCTGCGCCGGGCGGTCTCCTCTGCGCGCTTGCGCTCGGTAATGTCCTCGCAGACGATCAGGATGACGGGCCGCTTCCTGATCACCATCGATCGGGCCGTCTCGCGAACCCAGAGCATCGAGCCGTCCTTGCGGATCTTGCGCAGCTCCCAGTTCATCGCCTGGCCGAGATGTTCGAGACAGGCGGCCGCATGCCGCATCACGGCGTCCCGGTCCGCCTCGTAAAAAACGTCCTGGACGGGACGGCCGATCAGTTCGTCGACCGTGTAGCCGAGTTGCTCCGCCCCAAAGGGGTTTACGGAAACGATCGTGCCGGCCGCATCCACCATGAAATACATGGTCGGATTGTTCTCGAATACGGCTCTCCACTGTTCCTCGCTGTCGCGCAGCGCCTCTTCCGCCCGCTTGCGTTCCGTGATGTCCTGGATCGTGCCAAACATGCTGAGCGGCCGGCCCGATATGTCCCTGGTCAAGTCGCCCTGGCTGTGGACGATACGCTGCTCGCCGGTAGGCCGGATGATGCGGTATTCAAGGTCGTAGCGCGACTCGCCACGAACGGCTTCGGCGGCGGCCTTGCTCCAGCTCGACCGATCTTCCGGATGTATCCGATCGACCGCTTCGACGAGACTGACCGCGCCTGCGCGGGGTGCCAGCCCGAAAATGCGGTATGTCTCCTCCGACCAGGTGAGACAATCCGTGCCGAGATCGCGTTCCCAATAGCCGACATGGGCAACGCGCTGCGCCTCCGCGAAATTGGCCTCACTTCGACGCAGCCCCTCCAGCGTCTCCTTGAGACGGGAGGTCATAAGGGAGAAGGCTTCTGTAAGCAGCCCGACTTCATCGTTTCGGCGGACCTTGGGCACGTCCCGCCATTCCCCGCTCGCTATCGCATGCGCCGCCTGCGTTAGCGCCGTCAGCGGCCGCAAGGTGCGTCCGACCATCGTAAGTCCGAGAACCACGAAGCCGGCGATGATGGCGGCGCCGACGCCGATGGAGAGAAGGGCCGCGCGGAACACAGGCGTCAGGAAATCCGAAGCCGGCACAGCCGAGACGATGGTCCAGTTGAGTGCAGCGGGTTCGACCCGGGCGACCGCCGCATAGATCGTGCCGCGCTCGGGATCGCTGAAGGAAAGCACGCTCGGCCCGGCCGAGGACGACCCGGCGACGGCTGGATGGCGGGCAAGGTAGCCGGCGGTCGCGCCGACGACTGGATCGGTCGCCTCGGATGCCTGGAGGCGCACATGCCCGCCATCGGCGCCGATAGTGACGGGCGACACGCCTCCCGAGGCTCCGATCAAATGGCCGCTGGCGTCAACGATAAAGGCACGGCCATTGTCGCCGACATTGAGCGTCTGCAGGGACCTCGAAATTTGCGTGAGGATGAGATCGATCCCGGCCACCCCGACGAAGTTGCCGTGCTCATCGACAACCGGCGCGGAAAGCGAGGTGCCCAGAATCGGCTCGGCCACACCGAGATAGGGTTCGGTCCAATAGTGTGCGCGCGTCTCCTTCGCCTTCACGTACCAGGCCCTTCCGCGCGCATCGAACGGACCTTCCGATTTACGCAAACGGCCGATCCTGCCGCCGGCCAGGGCCTCGAACTCGTGCACGACGCCGGCGCGAAAGTCATCGGTCATCAGAAACACGACGCTTGAATCCGCCAGCCGCCCGACCGAAACGAGCCCGCCGGTCTCGTTGCCGAAGAACATCCAGTCGACATCCGGCTCCTCGGCCAGCGAAGCGTAAAGCTCGCGTGCGACCGCCTCCCGATCGCGGAGCGCTACATCGCGGCGGACAAGGTCGTTCGCCACGCGAGCTACCGCCTTCTCGGCTGCGCGCACCCGATGGCCGACGTCGCGATTGACGGCTTGCGTCACCTCGCGGATCAGGCGCTCCGACATGATGGAGACGATAGAGTTCCCCGTCCAAATCCATAAACCGGCCAATACGAGGCATAGAACGAGAACGACGCCTGCGACGGGGAGGACTAAGCGTTGCCGTAACATGATCCCCGAGTTCCCCCGGATTGATATTCTCCGTTGCTTATATTGCGCCCGCGGAGGGGCTCGGGCAATGCACGGCCGGTTCGATCGGCGCGCGGGCGCGGGCGTGCGATGACAGGTTCGGGGATCTGCGCGTGCCCGCCGTGCCGCCTTCCTGCCGGGATTGTTTGCGTGAGGGGCCCGAAACGGCAAAAGCGCCCCGGAGGGCGCTTTTTGAATGGGCGTAGATTTGGTTGCGGGGGCAGGATTTGAACCTGCGGCCTTCAGGTTATGAGCCTGACGAGCTACCGGGCTGCTCCACCCCGCGTTATTGGGCGAAGTCTGGAAGAGAAGATGATTGTTTTGTTTTTCTTGCGATTTGCAGACCTGGCAGCGACCTACTCTCCCGCGTCTTAAGACGAAGTACCATCGGCGCTGGGGCGTTTCACGGCCGTGTTCGGAATGGGAACGGGTGCAGCCACCCCGCCAGAACCACCAGGTCGGCAAAGCGCAAGATTTTGCGCGCCGAGGCGCGCAAACTGATGAGAAGCTGGTGAAGCGTTTGCTTCGTTTTGAACACGTCTTTTTGCGTCTTATCCGGATAATTCCAGCAGCCGGCAGAGCCGAGCCGCCGGAGGTCCGGCGCGCCGTCCGCAGCGAAGGCCGAAGGCCGACAGCGTGAGGACAGAAGATAGCATCATCAAACTTCGTTTGATGAGCATGAGCAATGGGAACGATCAAGCCGATCGAACGATTAGTACCGGTAAGCTTCATGCGTTGCCGCACTTCCACACCCGGCCTATCAACGTGGTCGTCTTCCACGGTTCTCGAGGGAATACTCGTTTTCAGGTTGGTTTCCCGCTTAGATGCCTTCAGCGGTTATCCATTCCATATATAGCTACCCTGCTATGCCCTTGGCAGGACAACAGGTCCACCAGAGATATGTCCATCCCGGTCCTCTCGTACTAGGGACAGATCCTGTCAATATTCCTACACCCACGGCAGATAGGGACCGAACTGTCTCACGACGTTCTGAACCCAGCTCACGTACCGCTTTAATTGGCGAACAGCCAAACCCTTGGGACCTGCTCCAGCCCCAGGATGCGATGAGCCGACATCGAGGTGCCAAACAACCCCGTCGATATGGACTCTTGGGGGTCATCAGCCTGTTATCCCCGGCGTACCTTTTATCCGTTGAGCGATGGCCCTTCCACGCGGGACCACCGGATCACTATGACCGACTTTCGTCTCTGCTCGACTTGTCAGTCTCGCAGTCAGGCGGGCTTATGCCATTGCACTCGACGAGCGATTTCCGACCGCTCTGAGCCCACCATCGCGCGCCTCCGTTACTCTTTCGGAGGCGACCGCCCCAGTCAAACTACCCACCATACACTGTCCCGGATCCGGATGACGGACCGCGGTTAGACATCCATGACGATAAGGGTGGTATTTCAAGGATGGCTCCACGAGAACTGGCGTCCCCGCTTCAAAGCCTACCACCTATCCTACACATGCCGACACGAATGCCAGTGTAAAGCTATAGTAAAGGTGCACGGGGTCTTTCCGTCTGACCGCAGGAACCCCGCATCTTCACGGGGAATTCAATTTCACTGAGTCTGCGTTGGAGACAGCGGGGAAGTCGTTACGCCATTCGTGCAGGTCGGAACTTACCCGACAAGGAATTTCGCTACCTTAGGACCGTTATAGTTACGGCCGCCGTTTACTGGGGCTTCGATTCAGAGCTTGCACCCCTCCTCTTAACCTTCCAGCACCGGGCAGGCGTCAGACCCTATACGTCGTCTTGCGACTTCGCAGAGCCCTGTGTTTTTGATAAACAGTCGCTACCCCCTGGTCTGTGCCACCCCATCATGGTTGCCCATAATGGGGTCACGCTTCTTCCGAAGTTACGCGTGCAATTTGCCGAGTTCCTTCAACGCAGTTCTCTCAAGCGCCTTGGTATACTCTACCTGACCACCTGTGTCGGTTTCGGGTACGGTCTATACGGTGGAGCTATTTCCCGGGACCACGTCCAAGCCTGGACAATCCAATAAGTCCAGACAAGTTAAGCGATCCGTCACTACCACCAGGCCCACGAATATTAACGTGGTTCCCATCGACTACGCGTGTCCGCCTCGTCTTAGGGGCCGGCTAACCCTGCTCAGATTAACTTTAAGCAGGAACCCTTGGTCTTTCGGCGAGAGGGTCTCTCACCCTCTTTATCGTTACTCATGTCAACATTCGCACTTCCGATACCTCCAGGACCCCTCACGGGTATCCCTTCACAGGCTTACGGAACGCTCCGCTACCACTTGCCTTGCGGCAAATCCTCAGCTTCGGTGCATGGCTTCAGCCCCGTTACATTTTCGGCGCAAAGACCCTTATTTAGACCAGTGAGCTGTTACGCTTTCTTTAAATGATGGCTGCTTCTAAGCCAACATCCTGGTTGTTTTGGGATCCTCACATCCTTTCCCACTTAGCCATGACTTGGGGACCTTAGCTGGAGGTCAGGGTTGTTGCCCTTTTCACGACGGACGTTAGCACCCGCCGTGTGTCTGCCGACTAGTACTCCCCGGTATTCGGAGTTTGGTTAGGATCAGTAAGACGGTGAGTCCCCATAGCCCATCCAGTGCTCTACCCCCGGGGGTATTCGGTCGACGCTCTACCTAAATAGATTTCGCGGAGAACCAGCTATTTCCGAGTTTGATTGGCCTTTCACCCCTAGCCACAAGTCATCCCAATCTATTGCAACAGATGCGGGTTCGGTCCTCCAGTTGGTGTTACCCAACCTTCAACCTGCTCATGGCTAGATCACTCGGTTTCGGGTCTAATGCGACATACTAAGGCGCCCTATTCAGACTCGCTTTCGCTACGCCTACACCTACCGGCTTAAGCTTGCATGTCACACTAAGTCGTTGACCCATTATACAAAAGGTACGCCGTCACCCTTGCGGGCTCCGACTGTTTGTAGGCATCCGGTTTCAGGTTCTATTTCACTCCCCTTGTCGGGGTGCTTTTCACCTTTCCCTCACGGTACTTGTTCGCTATCGGTCATGCACGAGTACTTAGGCTTGGAGAGTGGTCTCCCCATGTTCAGACAGGATTTCACGTGTCCCGCCTTACTCAAGGACAATGAGTGTTCTACGTGTACGGGGCTATCACCCGCTGCGGCCGGCCTTTCCAAACCGTTCCACTTCATTCCTCATTGCCACTGGCCTGGTCCGCGTTCGCTCGCCACTACTTGCGGAGTCTCGGTTGATGTCCTTTCCTGCAGGTACTTAGATGTTTCAGTTCCCTGCGTTCGCTTCTTATCCCTATTGAATTCAGGATAAGATACCTTTCAACAATGCTTGGAAACCTAAGCCGTACATCGTACGGCTTAAATTTTCCAAGCATCTAAGGTGGGTTGCCCCATTCGGAGATCCATGGATCAAAGCTCATTCGCAGCTCCCCACGGCTTATCGCAGCGTATCACGTCCTTCATCGCCTGTGCATGCCAAGGCATCCACCAAATGCCCTTTTGACACTTGATCGTTCTCATTGCCAATGCTCATCCTTAGTTGGATTTGGCAAACCTTTCCTCCTCGCTTGCGCTCGAAGGGGTGCCAAATCTGGCCATACGGACACCTTTCAGTGTGCCGCACCGCCAGCCAACAGCCCGGTTACCTTTTACAACCGGGCCAGTCAGATGCCATCGACGTGTTCGATATGGTCCTCATTGAAGTCACGCCGAGCGACTTCGAGGCCATATCTTAAGACCAGCTTCTCGAGA
>NZ_KB905370.1:973329-1450829 GCF_000378985.1 Ensifer sp. BR816
CGACGAACTCCTGGGCAAGGACGACCCCAGCGAGGTCGCAAGTCAGTAGATCTTTTCAATGAAGACAATACAGAAGGCCGCCCAATGCAGCCTTCTGTATACAAGTACCAAGATTACGCGGCTTCCTTTGCAGCGGCCGTGCCACGCTTGAAGTTCAGCCGGTCCGAGCCGGCAAGGATCTTGATCGTCGATCCGTCCGGGAACTCGCCCTGCAGCATCTTCTCCGCCAGCGGGTCCTGAAGATATTTCTGGATCGCCCGCTTCAGTGGCCGCGCACCGTAGGCCGGATCGTACCCCTTGTCGGCAAGGAAGGCGCGCGCTTCGTCCTCGAGCTCGATCGTGATCTTGCGCTCCGTGAGCAGCTTGCGCAGCCTTCCGAGCTGGATATCGACGATCGCGCCCATCTCCGAGCGCCGCAGCCGATGAAACAGGATGATCTCGTCGACCCGGTTCAGGAATTCCGGGCGGAAGGCGGCTCTGACCACCTCCATCACCTGGTCGCGGACCGCGTCGCTGTCCTCGTTCTCACCGAGCCCGGTCAGGTATTCGGCACCGAGATTCGAGGTCATGATGATCATCGTGTTCTTGAAGTCGACAGTCCGCCCCTGGCCATCGGTCAGGCGTCCGTCGTCGAGCACCTGCAGGAGCACGTTGAAGACATCCGGATGCGCCTTCTCGATCTCGTCGAACAGCACGACCTGATAGGGCCGGCGGCGGACGGATTCGGTGAGTGCGCCGCCCTCCTCATAGCCGACATAGCCGGGAGGCGCGCCGATCAGCCGGGCGACCGAGTGCTTCTCCATGTATTCCGACATGTCGATGCGCATCAGCGCCGTCTCGTCGTCGAAGAGAAAGCGGGCAAGCGCCTTGGTAAGCTCGGTCTTGCCGACGCCGGTCGGCCCAAGGAAGATGAACGAGCCGATCGGCCGGTTCGGATCCTGCAGCCCCGCACGGGCGCGTCGGACGGCACGGGAGACGGCCTGAACGGCATCGCCCTGCCCGACGACCCATTTGGCGAGTTCGTCTTCCATCCTCAGCAGTTTTTCGCGCTCGCCCTCGAGCATCTTGTCGACCGGAATGCCGGTCCAGCGCGATACGATATGGGCGATGTTGTCCGGTGTGACGACCTCCTGCACCATGGCGTTGGCGCTCGAACCATCCTGGCTCTCCGCGTCGGCGAGCTCCTTTTCGAGTTTCGGGATGACGCCATAGGCAAGCTCGCCCGCCCGCTGGAATTCACCCTTCCGCTGGACGACCTGCAACTCATTGCGCGCCTCGTCCAGCTGCTTCTTGAGGTCCGCGGCCCGCCCGAGCTTGTGTTTCTCCGCCTGCCAGCGCGCCGTCAGCGTCGCCGCCTGCTCCTCGAGCGCCGCCAGATCGAGCTCCAGCTTGTCGAGGCGGTCCTTCGAGGAGACGTCGGTTTCCTTCTTCAGGGCCTCGCGCTCGATCTTCAGCTGAATGACACGCCGGTCGAGCTCGTCGAGCTCTTCAGGCTTGGAGTCGACCTGCATCCTGAGCCGCGACGCCGCCTCGTCCATGAGGTCAATCGCCTTGTCGGGCAGGAAACGGTCGGTGATGTAGCGGTTGGAAAGGGTCGCGGCGGCGACCAGTGCAGAATCGGAGATCCGCACCTTGTGGTGCTGCTCGTATTTTTCCTTGAGGCCGCGCAGGATGGAGATCGTGTCCTCGACGGTCGGCTCCTCGACGAACACCGGCTGGAACCGGCGGGCGAGCGCCGCATCTTTTTCGACATGCTTGCGGTATTCGTCGAGCGTCGTCGCACCGACGCAGTGCAGCTCGCCGCGCGCCAGCGCGGGCTTCAGGAGGTTCGAGGCATCCATGGCCCCGTCCGCCTTGCCGGCGCCGACCAGCGTATGCATCTCGTCGATGAAGAGGATGATTTCGCCCTCTTCGGAGCGCACTTCGTTAAGAACCGCCTTGAGCCTCTCTTCGAACTCGCCGCGGTACTTCGCACCGGCAATCAGGGCGCCCATGTCGAGGGCCATTAGCCGCTTGTCCTTGAGGCTCTCCGGCACGTCGCCATTGACGATCCGCAGCGCCAGGCCCTCGGCAATCGCCGTCTTGCCGACGCCCGGCTCGCCGATCAGCACCGGGTTGTTCTTGGTCCGGCGCGACAGCACCTGGATCGTGCGCCGGATTTCGTCGTCCCGGCCGATCACCGGGTCGAGCTTGCCGTCCCGCGCTTCTTCGGTGAGGTCGCGCGCGTATTTCTTCAAGGAATCGAAACCCTGCTCGGCATTGGCGCTATCGGCGGTCCTGCCCTTGCGGATCTCGTTGATGATCTGGTTGAGTTTCGTCGGTGTGACGCCGGCTTTCGTCAGAATCGATGCGGTCGCGGCCGAGCTTTCGATCGCCAGCGCCAGAAGCAGGCGCTCGACTGTCACGAAGCTGTCGCCGGCCTTCCTGGCCGCCTCTTCCGCTGCCGTGAAAACCTTGGCGAGCGGTTGCGACAGGTAGACTGAACCGCTGCCACCCGTCACTTTCGGAAGCTTCGCCAGCGCTGCGGCCGTGCCGGCACGTGCCTCGCGGGCATCACCACCGGCGCGCTCGATCAGCGACGCCGCCATGCCTTGTTCGTCGTCGAGCAATACCTTCAGGACGTGTTCCGGCGTGAATTGCTGATGCCCTTCCGCCAATGCATGGGTCTGCGCAGATTGCAGGAAACCGCGGACGCGTTCGGAATATTTCTCGATATTCATGTCTTGCCTCCATAGCCCGGCTAGCCCACTCCGTGGCACCGGCCGGCGTTTCAGGATCAGGCTCCCGCATTCGGCAAGCCTGTCATTTCAAGCTCGTCCCCGCCTTGCGCGGGATCAAGCCTTCGAAGCGGAATATGGGGCGATATTTCCGGAAATTAAAGGGCGTCGGAAAGCGGCGTTCCGCGAATCTTGCGGCCCTAGCGCTTCGGCCCGAAAATCGAAATCGATTTCGGGAAGCACGATGCGTAGATTCAAAGTGTTACAGCGTCCTTTGCGCGTCTGAAAAGACGCGCGGCGCTGTAGGCGACGGCAATGCGGAACGGCGTCGGGTAGCGGCGGACATGCAAGAAGCCCGGCCGTCGGGCCGGGCTTCGAAATCACGAATAATCTTGTGGTTTCGGCGTCTATTCCGCCAGAGCCGGAGCGTCGCCCGACGGCTGTTCTTCGGCCGCAGGCTCATCCGCGGCATTGCGGCGCGGCTGACGCCGCGGCCGGGATGCGCTGCGGCGCCGCGAGGCCGAGCGGCCGGAAGCCGCCGACGTTTCCTCGTCCATCGCGACTTCGGCGGGCATGCCTTCGATCACCGGCTGCGGGCCGGATCCGTCGATCACGGGTTGCGGCTCGCTCACGGCCGGCGCCGCGGCGGCAGCAACAGCAGCCGCAGCCGGCTCGGCGTAGACCTGATCCAGATCGTCCTGGTCGCGGTCGATATCGCGATCCTGGTAGTCCTGGCGCTCTTCGCGCTGGAAGCGGTCCTGCATCTGGGCCTGCGCCGCCGCAATGATGCGGTTGTAGTGTTCGGCATGCTGCAGGTAGTTTTCCGCCATCACACGATCGCCGGAGCTCTGGGCGTCGCGCGCAAGCGCTGAATATTTCTCGGCGATATGCTGGGCAGTACCGCGAATCTTCACGTCCGGGCCGGAGCTGTCGTAGGTCCGCGTCAAGGGGTTGGATCCCTTGCGGTTGTTATTGTTGTTATTTCCGTTGTTGTTGTTCCGCCCACGGCCGCGCTTGTTCTGCTGTCCTGGCCTCATAGTCCATTCACCTGAATTGTCTTGATAATGATGATCATATGGTTCCGAATCCCGGCCGGATGGTCCGCGCCCGAGAAAACACGCGCCACGGCAGATCGCCTGTTTTGCGATCCCGGCGCCGGCTGACGTCAAATTAACAGGTACCCGCACAAGGCACTGTTGAACCCTAGCAACTCTTTCTTGAGAGCAATCCCCGTGGCCAGGTCATACTGGAACGAATCTTTGGTCCATGACCTTCTGCCCAGTGCGTGGCCGCAAACTAGCCCGCTTCCTTGGGGATTCCAAGCCCTTTCTTTGCTCTTCGAGAAAAGAGAGACGCGAGTGCAGCATTTTTTCAACGGTCGTGGCTGCCTTTGACGTCCTGCCCAAATATCAGGACCCGGTCGTTGCCGCCGAGGTCCTTCGAACTGTCGAGCAAGCGAAAGCCTTGCGCCTCGAACAGCGCCGCTACAGCCTGCTTTTGATCGAAACCGATTTCCAAGCCTATTACGCCGTCCGTTTCAAGATGGCGGCCGGCGTCAAGAGCGATGGCACGGTAGGCATCAAGCCCGTCAACTCCGCCATCCAAGGCGGCGGCCGGATCGTAGCATCTTACTTCCGGCTCAAGCTCGGTTACGACATTGGAACGGATATACGGCGGATTTGAGACGATCACGTCGAACCGTCCCTCGACCGCCTCGAACCAGTTGCTTCGAAGCGTCTGGTACCGTTCTGCCAGCCCGTTCTTCTGCGCGTTTTCCCGCGCCGTTGCTAAGGCGTCTTCAGATATATCGGTACCGACGCCGCGCGCGTCAAGTACTGCGGCGAGAAGGGCAAGACAAATCGCCCCTGTGCCGGTTCCAAGATCGATCAGCCGGCAGCTTCCCTTCCTGGCGGCAATCCGCCGCATGTGAGGTATCAGGCAATCGACCAGCGTTTCGGTATCCGGCCGCGGCTCCAGCGTATCTTTCGAAAGCTTGAAGGTCAGTCCATGGAACTCGCGCGCGCCGAGGATGCGGTAGACCGGCTCGCGCGCCGCGCGGCGTTCGATGGCAGCACGGATACGCGCTGCATCTGCCGGATCGACCGGCTCCCCTCCTCGCGCCATCAGGCCGGCAAGCGACAGACCGAGGACACCGGAAATCAGGTGACGGGCATCGACCGCCGCGTCCCGGATGCCGGCTGCCCTCAACCGATCGCGGCTCTCGCCAACAACGCTGTCCAGTGTCTCAGGCATCACCGGCTCAATTCTGGCGCTCGCCGAGCAGGGCGAGCTGGCTTGCCTGGTAGTCGGCGAGCAGTGCGTCGACGACCTCGTCGATTTCGCCTTCCATCATCCGGTCGAGCTTGTAGAGCGTCAGGTTGATGCGGTGGTCGGTGAGGCGGCCCTGCGGGAAATTGTAGGTGCGGATGCGCTCCGAACGGTCGCCGGACCCCACTTGGCTCCTGCGGTCCGCCGACCTTTCGCTGTCGGCACGCTGACGCTCCATGTCAAAGAGCCGCGAGCGCAGCACCTGCATGGCCTTGGCGCGATTCTGATGCTGCGATTTTTCCGAGCTCGTGACGACGAGGCCGGTCGGCAGATGGGTGATGCGGACCGCCGAGTCCGTGGTGTTGACGTGCTGGCCGCCCGCCCCGGAAGAGCGCATCGTGTCGATCCGGATATCCTCGGGCCGGATTTCGATGTCGATCTCCTCGGCCTCCGGCAGGACGGCAACGGTCGCCGCCGAGGTGTGGATGCGGCCGCTCGCTTCCGTCTCCGGCACCCGCTGCACCCGATGGACGCCGGACTCGAACTTCAGCCGCGAGAACACGCCGCGCCCGGAGACGGTGGCGATGATTTCCTTGTAGCCGCCGGCCTCGCCGTCGCTGGCCGAAAGCACCTCGACGCGCCAATTCTTGCCCGCGGCGTAGCGCTCATACATACGGAAAAGGTCACCGGCGAAGAGCGCCGCTTCCGAGCCGCCCGTACCGGCGCGGATTTCGAGGATGGCACTTTTTTCGTCGGCCGCATCTTTCGGCAGGAGCAGGATCTGGATCTCCTGCTCAAGCGCTTCGATCCGCTCCTCGACCTCGGGCTTTTCCAACTCCGCGAGGTCGCGCATCTCCCTGTCCGTCGCCCGGTCGGCAAGCATGGTCTCGATATCGGCAAACTCGGCCGTTGCCTTCTCGTAGGCGCGGATCTTCGTCACGACCGGCTGGAGTTCGGAATATTCCGACGCGAGTTTCACATAGACATCGGCCGAGGGACCGGCGGACATCCGCGCCTCGATCTCTGCGAACCGCCGTTCGAGCTCGCGCATCTTTTCAACGGGAAGCTTTGCCAACTCTCACCCCAAACAAGTGTCACTCCAAATGCATCCATCCCGTCCAGACCTGGTCCAGACGGGACAACGACGCTCTCGATCAATCTATACCGGTATGCCGTTCACCGCCGCGAAATCGACCAGAAGCTGGCGGACCGGCGTCTCGGATCTTACATCGTCCAGGGCGGCATTGAGGACATCGGCCAGCTTGTCCGCATCGAGCGCAAGCAGCATGGCCTTGACCGGACCGACGGCGGTCGGGGCCATGGATACCGACCGGAAGCCGAGGCCGAGCAGCGCCATGGCCGAGAGCGGCTTGCTCGCCATCTCGCCGCACAGCGTCACCGGCGTATTGTTGCGTTCGCCGGCGCGCACGATGTCGCGCAGCATCCTCAGGAACGGCCGCCCGAGTATGTCGAACCGGTCGGAAACGCGCGCATTGCCGCGATCGACCGCCATGGCGAACTGGAAGAGATCGTTCGAGCCGACCGATACGAAATCCACTTCCGTCATCAACTCGTCGAGCTGCCAGAGCAGAGCCGGCACCTCGAGCATGGCTCCGAACTGCAGCTTGCGCGGCAATTGCTCGCCAATTTTCGACTGCCGCTCGATCTCCTTCTGCAGGAGGTCGCGTGCCACCTTGAGCTCCGCTACCTCCGTCACCATCGGCAGCATCAGCTTGAACTCGGCGCCGGCCGCGGCGCGCAGCATCGCCCGGAATTGCGTGCGCAGAAGACCCGGGCGGTCGAGCGATAGCCGGATGGCACGCCAGCCGAGCGCCGGATTTTCCTCTTCCGCCGCGCGGAAATAGGGAACGACCTTGTCGCCGCCGATATCGAGCGTGCGGAACGTCACCGGCTTTCCGCCCGTCTGCTTGAGGACGTTGCGGTAGAAGGCTTCCTGCTCCTCCGCCTTCGGCATCGTCGAGGCGATCATGAACTGCAGTTCAGTGCGGAACAGGCCGATGCCCTCGGCGCCCGCCTCGTTCAAGTGCGGCAGATCGACCAGCAGCCCGGCATTCATCTGCAACGTGATGCGCTTGCCGTCCTTCGTCAGCGGCTCGACGTCTTTCAGCGCCCTGAATTGCGCCTGACGGCGGGCGCGGAAGCGCACCTTCTCCTCATAGGACCGCTGCAGATCGGCGACCGGCCGCAAGTGCACCTTCGCATCATCACCATCGACGATGATCGCATCGCGGTTCTCGGCAAGCGCCACGGCGCCCGCAGCCTGCCCGACCACCGGAATGCCCATGGCGCGTGCGACGATCACCACGTGGCTTGTGACGGCGCCCTCCTCCAGCACGAGGCCACGGACGTTCTCGCGCGGATAATCGAGCAGTTCGGCCGCACCCATGGCGCGTGCCACGATGATCGCGTCGGTCGGGAAGTCGGCGGCCGAGAGCTTGGCGCCATAGCCGGAGAGCTGGCGCAGCAGCCGGTTGGCAAGGTCGTCGAAATCGTGCATCCGCTCGCGCAGATAAGGATCCGTCAGGCGGATCATCCGCGCCTTCGTCTCGCTTTGCACGCGCTCGACCGCCGCCTCGGCCGTCAGGCCGTTGCGGATCGCTTCCTCGAGCTTCCTTACCCAGCCGCGGTCATGGGCGAACATGCGATAGGTTTCGAGCACTGCGCGATGCTCGCCCTCCATCGAGACGTCGCGCCTGGACAGCATGTCGTCGATCGAGATACGCAGCGACCCGAGCGCCTCGGCGAGACGCTGCAGCTCGTGCTCCGTGTCCTCGTTGAGCAGGTTGGTGACGACGATCCTCGGCTCGTGCAGCACCACATAGCCAAGGCCGATGCCTTCGCCATAGCTGTTGCCTTCAATCGAGACGGGGCGTGAAAGGTCCAGTTCGAGGCCGGGCTTGGTGATTTTCTTGAGCTCGCCGGTCGCCACCATCTCGGCAAGCACCATGGCGGTCGTTTCAAGCGCCTCGACCTCGTCCTCGCGATAGTTGCGCATCGCCTTGTTCTGTACGACGAGAACGCCGAGCGCGCGCCCGGTGCGCAGGATCGGCACGCCGAGGAACGAGTGGTAGATCTCTTCGCCGGTCTCGGGGAGATACGTGAAGGCGGGATGCGCCTGCGCGTCGGAGAGATTGAGTGGCCGCGCCGAGGCGGCGATCGTGCCGACGAGGCCCTGCCCCATCTTCAGTTGTGCCAGGTGCACCGCGGTCTTGTTCAGACCTTCGGTCGCGTACAGCTCGAGCACGCCGTCGGAGCGCAGCACATAGACCGAGCACACTTCCGCGACCATGTTCTGCGCAATCTGGCGCACGATCCGGTCAAGGCGCTCCTGCGGCTCGAGCGGTTCCGCCATGAGCTCGCGCAACCGCTTGAGGAGAACGCGCGGACCCGCGGAAAGGTCTCTCATCGCGTAGGGTCTCCCGAATAAGAATATACGACGGCAGGTGATGGGACGCGCGAGCTTTGCCGGCCGCGAATCCCAAATCGAATGCCTGCTGTCTAACTCTTATCCAGACCGTAGGCGGAATGCAAAGTGCGAACGGCCAATTCCGCGTATGGACCGTCGATCAGGATGGAAATCTTGATCTCGGAGGTTGTGATCGCCTTGATGTTGATGCCCTTGTCGGCAAGCGCGCGGAAGGCCGAGGCGGCAACGCCCGCATGGCTGCGCATGCCGATGCCGATGACCGAGACCTTGACGAGACCGGCCTCGGACTGGACAACGTCGTAGCCGATCTTTTCCTTGTTGTCGGAGAGCACCTTCAACGCCTTGTTGACGTCGCCGGACGGCACGGTGAAGGTCATGTCCGTCTTGGAGCCGTCTTCGGAAATGTTCTGGACGATCATGTCGACGTTGATATGGGCTTCGGCGAGCGGCCCGAAGATCGCAGCCGAAACGCCCGGCCGGTCGGCCAGGCGACGCAGCGAGATCTGGGCTTCATCCTTGGCGTAGGCGATGCCGGTTACGACTTCCTGTTCCACGATCTCATCCTCATCACAAATCAGCGTTCCGGGCGGGTTCAAGAGGTCACCCATGCCCGGCGCATCGGGATCCTCGAAAGAAGAGCGCACGAAGGTACGCACCTTGTGCACCATGGCGAGCTCGACCGAGCGCACCTGCAAGACCTTGGCGCCGAGAGAGGCCATTTCCAGCATTTCCTCGAAGGCGATCTTTTTCAATCGCCGCGCCTTCGGCTCGATTCGCGGGTCGGTCGTGTAGACGCCGTCGACATCGGTGTAGATGTCGCAGCGATCGGCCTTGACGGCGGCAGCGATCGCCACGGCGGATGTATCGGAACCGCCGCGGCCAAGCGTCGCCAGACGGTTGTCCGGACCGAGCCCCTGGAAGCCGGCGACGACGGCCACCTGGCCCTCGCCCATGCGGCGGATGATATCGGCGCCCTCGATGTCGAGGATACGGGCGGCGCCATGGGCGTTGTCGGTCTTGATCGGCAGCTGCCAACCCTGCCAGGAGCGGGCGTTGATGCCCATCGACTGCAGGGCGATCGCCAGCAGGCCGGACGTTACCTGTTCGCCGGAGGCAACCACCGCATCATATTCGCGCGCGTCATAAAACGGGGCATTCGAACCAGCGACCTTCGGCATGTTCTCGACCCAGCCGACCAGCTCGTTGGTCTTGCCGGACATGGCGGAAACGACGACCGCGACCTCGTGGCCGGCATCGACTTCGCGTTTCACATGGCGGGCGACGTTGTGGATGCGGTTCAAATCCGCGACGGAGGTTCCGCCGAATTTCATCACGATGCGTGCCATTTCGCCTCTACCGTACCATCATGTTTCGCGCCTGCGCTCGACAGCGCTCCCGCCGGCGCCTGACGATCAAAAAGCTTTGAAGAGACTTCTCGCAGATCGGTCAGCCACCGTTTTCACGGAGCAGAAAGTCGCGGCGTCTCTTAGCGGATCAGGGGGCGGCGTGCAATGGGAGGGCAGAGGAAGACTTGGGCGTCGGATCCATAGTGCTTCAATAATAAAACCGCTTGTATTATTGATTCAGTTTTGCAATCCTGGAGCCATTGCCGCAGCGAAAGTCGAGCGGCCATGCTCAACGGGAGGAAGGACAATGCGCAAGGTCATCATGTGGGACATGGTCAGCGTCGACGGGTTCTTCGAGGCGCCGGGGCACGACATCGACTGGTTCGTCTTCGAGGACGAGCTTGCCGCCTATATCGGCGAGACCCAATTGGAAGCCGGCACCCTGCTCTTCGGTCGCGTCACCTACGAGATGATGGCCGCCTATTGGCCAACGGCCGAAGGCGACATCGCCAACTTCATGAACGGTGCGGAGAAATTCGTCTTCTCGAAGACGCTCGAGAGCCCCGACTGGGGCAACACAACGCTCGTCTCGGGCGACGCCGTCGCCGAGGTCGAGCGCCTGAAGCAGCGCGATGGCGGGGCGATCTTCATCTTCGGCAGCGCCGATTTTGCTGCCACGCTGACCGCCAAGGGGCTGGTCGACGAGTACCGCCTGGGCATCAATCCGGTGCTGCTCGGACAAGGTACGCCGCTCTTTCAGAACATTCCCGAACGCACGAAGCTGCAGCTCGTCCATGTCCGCCCGCTGAAGTCCGGCGTCGTCATCCTGCACTACCAGCCGGCCGCCGCTTGAACGGTTCGGCCGTCGACCCTTGACAACGCGCGTCGATCGTCCGACTTCACGTTTCGACGGGCGAAGGTCGGCGACCGACGCGATGCTTCCGCCCGGCAACGCGAGGAGGCTCCGATGAGCGAGACGGCACGCACGACGATCGACCAGGGCGAGGTGGACCGTTTCTCGGCGATGGCTGCAGAATGGTGGGATCCGACCGGCAAATTCCGTCCGCTGCACAAGTTCAATCCCGTACGCCTGGCCTATATCCGCGACAAGGTATGCGAACAGTTCGGCCGCGACCCGAGGAGCCCGCGGCCCCTCGAAGGCCTGAGGCTGCTCGATATTGGCTGCGGCGGCGGGCTGCTTTCCGAGCCGATGGCACGCATGGGAGCGGACGTGCTGGGTGCTGACGCTTCGGAAAAAAATATCGGCATCGCCAAGACGCATGCGTCGGGAAGCGGCGTAACCGTCGATTATCGCGCTGTGACGGCCGAGGCTCTTGCCGACTCCGGCGAGAGTTTTGATATCGTCCTCAACATGGAAGTCGTCGAGCATGTCGCCGACGTCGACTTCTTCATGACGACCTGTGCCCACATGGTTCGCCCCGGCGGCCTGATGTTCGTCGCCACCATCAACCGCACGCTGAAGGCGGCAGCCCTTGCCATCTTCGCTGCCGAGAACGTGCTTCGCTGGCTACCGCGCGGTACCCACCAATACGACAAGCTGGTCCGCCCGGAAGAACTGGAAAAGCCGATCGAAGCCAGCGGCATGCAGGTCACCGACCGCACCGGCGTGTTCTTCAATCCGCTCGCCAATCAGTGGAGCCTGTCGAAGGACATGGACGTCAACTATATGATCGTCGCCAGACGGCCGCTTTGAGAGCGACCAGAAAGCTCCATCAATTCGTGTCGTCCGGAAGCACCGGCAGCGGCGCGATCTCGATGCCTTCCTCGAGCAGCGCCGTCGCCTCTTCCGCGGTCGCCTTGCCGATCAACCCACGTTGGTCGGCCTCGCCATAGTGGATCTTGCGGGCCTCCTCGGGGAAGCGCTCACCGACGTCTTCGGCGTTGGCACGGATCGTTTTCACCATGTCCCGCAGCTTGGCGATGGTTTCCTTCTGCGCCTGGTCCATGACCAGGGCCTGCCGTGCTTCCTTCTTGCGTGCAGTGGAAACGGTGGGCGCCATCAGTTGCTTGCTGACGGAGCCGGAACCGCAGGTGGGACAGGTGACGAGATGATCCCTGGCCTGCCGGTCGAAGTCGTCGCTCGACGAGAACCAGCCTTCGAATCCGTGGCCATTGTCACAGGAGAGATTGTAGCGGATCAAGCTGCCACGCCCCCTTTCCCTGCCGCAACCACTTCATCGAGCACGAAATCGCGGGCGTTCTTGAGATTGGGGATGCGCTCCCGCGCGCCACTGACCGCGGCCACGTCGATCTCCGCGACGAGGACGGCTTCACCGGTCGGGCCGGCCTGGGCGAGCACCCTGCCCCAAGGGTCGACGATCATCGAATGCCCGAAGGTCTCCCGTCCATCCTCGTGCCGGCCCGCCTGGGCAGCGGCGATGACGAAGAGGCCGTTCTCGATGGCGCGGGCCCTGAGCAGGACCTCCCAATGCGCCTCGCCGGTCTGGCGCGTGAAGGCGGCCGGCACCGACATGATCTCCGCGCCGGCGACCGCCTGCTGGCGGAAGAGCTCCGGAAAGCGCACGTCGTAGCAGATCGCGAAACCCAATTTGCCGAAAGGAAGATCGACCATCCGTGCCGTGGCGCCGGGCCGGTAGACGGCGCTCTCCCGCCAGCTCTCGCCGTTGTCGAGGTCCACGTCGAACATGTGGATCTTGTCGTAATCGCAGATCTTCGCCCCGTCCGGTCCGAACAGAAAGCCGCGGTTGGCAACCTTGCCGTCCGGAAGACCGATCGGCGTCGAACCGACGTGCAGATAGACGCCAAGCTCGCCGGCAAGGCGCGCCGCCTCGCGAACGACGAGATCGTTGGCTTCGTCTCTCAGCACCGATCGCAGCCCCGCCCGATCGCGCTGCAGGACACCGGTCATCTCAGGCGTCTGAATGTAACTGGCCCCCGCGGAAGCGGCTTCCCGCACCAGCTTCGCCATCGTTTCCACATTCCTTGCGGGATCGACGCCGGAGCACATCTGGACGGCCGCAGCCTTGAACGTCATCGCTCTCTTCTCCCGAGCCGAAGGACCGGGCCGATGCGACCCGGATCATGCCTTCCAATTTTCATACGATACAGCGTAGCCCGTTCGGGCACGGCATCCAACTCAGGCGGCGAGCAACGCGTCGAGCTTGCCGGCACGATCGAGCGCATGCAGATCGTCGCACCCGCCGACCGGGACGTCGTTGATGAAGATCTGCGGAAAGGTCCTGCCGCCATTGGATTTTTCGATCATCGTCTGGCGAAGCGCCGGGTCGTGGGTTGCGTCGTGTTCGACGAAATCGACTCCCTTGCTCTCCAGAAGTTGCTTGGCTCTCACGCAATAGCCACAGAACTGACGCGTATAAATGACGACCGAAGCCATAGTCTCGAATTGCTCCTTCACCGGCATCGTTGCCGGACACTTTCGTCATATAGTCTCGGGCATCGCCATTGCAAAGGTCAAGACCGTGACATCTCCGGCCCCCGCCCGCTTCAGCGCGCGCGCCGCGGCCGAGACCGTTGCGCCCGTCGTATAGACGTCATCGACGAGCACGACGCGTTTGCCCTCGATACTGGCCCTGGCGCTTTCCGGTACGGCAAAGGCGCCACGAACATTCTCCTCGCGTGCCCGCGCGCCGAGCCCGACCTGCCGGCGGGTGCGCCGGACGCGCCGAAGCGCCTCCGGCCGATAGGGCTTGCCGGCGCGCTCGCAGAGGCAGCGCGCGAGTTCCGCCGACTGGTTGAACTTTCGCCGCCAGAGCCGGAAGGCATGGAGTGGCACCGGCACGATGATGTCCGCCGCCGCGACGGCGCCATCGCTGGCCCGGATCATCCATTCGGCCATCATGGCTGCGAGATCGGTGCGGTCGCGATATTTCAGGCCGTGCACCAGATCGCGGGCAATTCCCTCGTGAAGGGAAACGGAACGAAGCCGGTCAAAGACCGGCGGATTGGCGATCGCCTGGGGCGAAACCGCACCCCGGCCCGGATCGATGGCGAAAGGGGTGCCGAGGATTTCGCAATAGGGTCGCTCTATCAGGCGCAGCCCTGCCCAACAGGAGGGACAGACCGCATGCGCGTCGCCCGTCAGCCGGCCGCATCCGCAGCAGACTGGCGGAAAGACGAGATTGACCGCCGCAGCTCCAATCGCGCCGAGAAGCGATCGCCAACGCCTTGCCCGATTTCTCCAACCAGCCCGTTCCATAAGGTTGACTTTGTTCCCTTCTGGGTTTCTTTGCATCCGTGATTTCGGAGAGAGTATCGTGGAAATCATCTTTGACCAGAGCCTCGTCGAGGCGCACCGCCGCCGCGCGCTCCACGGCGGAGACACCAAGGCGGCCTTCCTTCTCGACATCGTCGCGCAGGAACTGGCCGACCGCGTCAGCGTCGTGGAACGGCATTTCGACAAAGCGATGGAATTGCACGGCTACACGGGCGCGACGGCGCTTCGCCTCGCCGAAACGGGCAAGGTGGGCACCATCGAACGAGTGGAAACGGACGAAGGTTTCGGATCGTCCGATGCACCGGTCACCCTTGCCCCGCTCGAGCGCGTCCCCGCCGAAGTGCAGTCTCTCAATCTGCTGGTGTCGCCGCTGTCCCTGCATCTCACCAACGATACGCCCGGCATGTTCATTCAGGCGCGTCGTGCCCTTAGGCCGGACGGCCTGTTTCTTGCCGCGATCCCCGGGAGCGGCACGCTGCAGGAGCTGCGCGAAGCCCTGCTGGCGGCGGAGTCGGAACTCACCGGCGGAGCAAGCCCGCGGGTGGTTCCCTTTGCCGACGTGCGCGACATGGGCGGGCTTCTGCAGCGTGCCGGCTTCGCCCTGCCGGTGGCGGACGCCGAGACCTACACGGTTCGCTACGGTTCGCTCTTCGGGCTTCTCAAGGACTTGAGGGCGATGGGCATGACCAATCCGCTTGCAGCGCGAAGCCGCAGGCCCGTGCCGCGGCGTTTCTTCCTGAGAACAGCCGAGATCTATGCGGAACGCTTCTCCGACCCGGACGGCCGGATCCGCGCCACCTTTTCGATTATATATGTCTCGGGCTGGGCACCGCACGAAAGCCAGCAAAAGCCGTTGAAGCCGGGTTCGGCGAAGCAGAGGCTGTCGGAGGCGCTTGGGGTACGAGAGCACGCGCTCAAGGATCCGGGCAAGCCGTCGTGATCCGCGACACCTCTGCCTGCCTCGCTCAGGATTGGTTTAGGCCCAGGAGTTCTCGATCGCATCGGCGATGAGGGTCAGCACATTCTGCAGTTCGTTCGAGAAGCCCTGAAAACCGAGGAGGAGTCCGACGGAAATCAAAGCCGCGATGAGACCATACTCGACGGCGGTCGCACCATCTCGGCTGCGAACGAGAGATCTCAACTTGTCCATGCGTCCTCCGGCCCCGTGACGGTCGCCGGCGCCCTCGAGGAACACCAGTTGACCGTCGATTGGTCAATGGGAGCGAAAGACGCGGGCTCGCGCGTATCCGCTCGAATCAGCAGCCGCTCTTGCTGCCGTTCGCATCGATGATGCAGACGGCACCCGGCATTTCCTGAAGCACGCTGCGGCGAACGGTGTAGCGCTTGGCCGTACCGCCGGAAGGAATCGAGCCCGTGGAAATATTGTCGTAATCGATCGGCGTATTTGCGAGCATCCGCTTGTCGCTCTTGGATGAAAGCATCGGCGTCAGGATCAGCGTCAGCGCGATCACTGCCGTTCCGAACAGCAGCGACAGATTGAGCACGCCCGTCCGGCGGGACTGGCTCGAAACCAGATCCTTGTCCTGAACTGTCCTCCAGAAATCCTCGTCCACCATTCCAGCCTCACAAACACCTCAGAGAGCGGGGGCGACGCACCCTTCCCAAGCTTCGCCCACCACTGCTGCTCGAACCGGCGCAACCGGATAACCGGAGCGCCGAAACTGATGGGCTCGATTGTGGAGGAGGGTGATAAACTTTTGATTAATAAATCTTAGAATTTAGGGGAATTGAACGGCATGGCGGCGGATTGTCGCCCGAGCGCCCGTAATTCTCGTAAGGTAGGGCGGCGACCTAAAGCAAATCCATCAGGAAGGGAATCAGCGGCTCGTCCGCTGGCGGCATCGGATAATCTCGCAGGGCCTTGGGGCGCACCCATTTGATCACCTGGCCCTCCCGCCCTTCGGCAAATCCCTCGTAGCGCCGGCAGACATAGAGCGGCATCAGCAGGTGGAAATCGTCGTAGCTGTGGCTCGCGAAGGTCAAAGGCGCGAGGCAGGCGATCTTTGTGCGGATTCCGAGTTCCTCTTCGAGCTCGCGGATCAGCGTCTCCTCCGGCGTTTCGCCGGCCTCGACCTTGCCACCGGGGAACTCCCACAGACCGGCAAGCGACTTTCCTTCGGGCCGCTGCGCCAGGAGAATGCGCCCGTCGGAATCGACCAGTGCGCAGGCTGCAACAAGCACGATCCGCTTTCCCGATGCTTCCATACGTCAGATCCCCGGCGTGCGATAAAGGTAACGATAGACCTCGGTGAAGCCGGCCTTGCGGTAAAGCGCGATCGCCGCCTCGTTGTCGGCTTCCACCTGCAGCCAGGCCTTTTTCGCGCCGCGCAACCGCGCCCAGCGCAGCGACGCGTCGAGCAGCGCCCTGCCGACACCCTGGCGCCGCACCGATTCGGAGACCGAGAACTGCATGATGCCGGCAAGGTCGTTATCGTGGACGACGAGCGAGACGGCCGTCGGCCCGATGTCGCGATCCTCGAAAAGAAACAGGCCGCATTCGGGTTTGATCGCGGCGATGATTTCGGTCAATGCCGGTTTGATTGCCGGATCCTCCTTGCCGATCTGGATCCGGGCGTCGACGAAACGGCCGAGGTCCTTGATCGGCAGGTGATCCATGCCCTCGCCAAGCTCGCCCTGCGCAAGATCGAGCTCCAGGACCCGGCTGTGGCTGAAAGATGCCCAGCCTTCGACGTCCATGTAAGCGATGAGTTGCGGCGGCGTGAGCGGCGTCTGGCGGACGGTGAGCGGCCGGGCGTGCTCGGCAAAGCGCCGCGCCGCCTTCTCGAGCCGTATGGTGATGTCGCGGTAGTCCGATGGATCGAGCGGATTGATCGAGTTCAGCCGTTTGGACGGATGCCCGGCGGTCAGCCGGATCAGCCAGCTACCGTCGTAAAGAACCGTCGACGCAGGCCAGGCGCGAAAGCCCACCGCTTCCAGCCGCCGCACACTGGGAAGATCAACCATGCTAACTCCAACCGCCCCGCCATCGACCGGAGGCCGTCTGTCGTCCGATATCATGTCCACAGCCTCGACGCCGCGAGCGACCGCATCAGCTTCTGTAGTCACCATTGATCTCGACATACTCCTTGGTCAGGTCGCAGGTGTAGACCGTGGCCCGGCCCGGGCCGAGACCGATATCGACGCGGATCGGAATGTCCTCGCCCTTCATCACGGCTGTCGCCGCCGCTTCCGAATAGGTCGGATCGCGCTCGCCCTCGACGGCGACGCGCACGTCGCCGAACCAGATCGCCAGCCTGTCGCGCTCGGCCATCTCGCCGGATTTGCCGACCGCCATGACCACCCGGCCCCAGTTGGCGTCCTCGCCGGCAACGGCCGTCTTGACGAGCGGCGAATTGGCGATCGAAAGCGCGATGCGCTTGGCCGCGGCGTCGTTCTCGGCGCCCTCGACGGTCACTTCCACCATCTTGCGCGCGCCTTCGCCGTCGCGCACCACTTGCAGCGCCAGATCGCGCAGCAGATCATTGAGCGCGGCGCGGAAGGATTGAAGCCGCGGATCGCCCGCATCCTCGACCCTCGCCTGCCCGTCCTTTGCCGCGGCGCCGGTCGCAAACAGCATCAGCGTGTCGGAAGTGGACGTATCGCTGTCCACCGTCACGGAATTGAAGCTCGGTCCGACGCCGGCCGAAAGCAGCGCCTGGAGCGCCGCCGGAGCGATATCGGCATCGGTCACCACGAAGGAAAGCATGGTCGCCATGTCCGGCGCGATCATCCCTGCACCCTTGGCGATGCCGTTGATCGTCACTGCGACGCCGCCGATCTCGGCACTGCGCGTCGCCACCTTCGGATAGGTGTCCGTGGTCATGATCGCCTTGGCCGCCTCGAACCAGAAGTCCTCCTTGGCCGAGACCGCAAGCCCGTCGAGCACGCCGGCGAACCTGCTGGCATCCAGCGGCTCGCCGATCACGCCCGTCGACGCCAGGAAGATCTCGCCTTCGCTGCAGCCGACGGCTTTGGCCGCGGACTGCGCGGTGAGCTCTGTCGCCTCCCGCCCCTTTTTGCCGGTGAAGGCGTTGGCATTGCCCGAATTGACGACCACGGCACGTGCGCGACCGCCAGGGAGATTCTTGCGGCAGAAGTCGACCGGAGCGGACGGGCATTTCGAGCGGGTGAACACGCCGGCCACAGCCACTGGCTCGTCGAAGACCATCATCAGGACGTCTGTGCGGTTCTTGTACTTGATCCCCGCGGCGGCGGTCGCCATGCGCACACCGCGAAGGGCCGGCACTTCGGCAAAGGATTTCGGAGCGAGCGGAGAAACGGTACCGGACATGGCGAACCCTGTTTGAGAGCTTCGGATTGTTGCGAGAAATGCCCGAACGGCATTCAGCCGCCGGGCATCCTGGTCTTTTCAGCAAGCGAGAGCGTCGACGAACGCCTCCGTTCCGCTCCGCCGCGGGGCTCTTCCCGCAGGAAACCCCGGAACGCTTATTGAGCTTCGCGCGCCTTGCCGGCCTCATCATAGGCCTTCTTCAGCGCCGGGTCGGAAATGTCGACCGCAATCGCCTTTTTCGCGGCATCCAGCAGCGCAAGGTACTTGTCGCGCATGACGAGCTGACGAACCTGCTGCTCGACCTGGTCGAGCGCCGGCGGTGCCTGCGGACGCTTGTCTTCGACCAGGATCACATGGAAGCCGAACTGGGTCTTGACCGGCGTCTTTGTATAGGTGCCCTTCTCGAGCGCGAAGGCGGCCGTCTCGAATTCCGGTACCATCCGGCCCTTGGTGAAGTAGCCGAGGTCGCCGCCGTCGTCCTTGTTCGGATCGGTGGACTTGGCTTTGGCGAGTTCGACGAAGCTCTTGCCCGCATCCAGTTCCTTGATGATCGCCTTTGCCTCGTCCTCGCTCTTGACGAGGATGTGGCGGGCTTTCACTTCTTCCTGCGCAGGAATGGCGGCGATTTCCTTGTCATAGCGCGCCTTCACCTCTTCCTTCGTCACCGCATCGACGACGTGCTTCTTGAAGAAGGCATTATGAAGTTCGCGCTCGGTGAGGAAGGCGACGCGCTGCTTGAACATCGCGTCGTTCTGCAGGCCTTCCTTTTCGGCATCCTTGATGAGCAGCTTGACGTCGATGACGGCGGAAAGGGCTGCTGCGCGCTTCTGCTCGTCGGGCATGCGCTGGAGCTGCGGATCCAGGCTGGTGATCGCGAGATCAAGTTCCGACTGGCGGATCTCCTGATCGCCGACCTTTGCAACGACGGGATCGGTCCCTTCGGCGCGGGCGACGCCTGCCGCCATCATCGCGACCAGTGCCGCGGCCGCCAGGGTCTTGTATCTAGACATGTTTCTTACCTTTCACCATTGGCTGCCAGCGCGATTACCTCCGGCCCTGCCTGAGGGGCTGCACAGCACCACAATGTGGCGGTTCTGTAGCCGGCCGGCCGCGCAATTGCGTTGACATAATCCGACCCCCCTCTTATCTGTCACGCAACCTCGCGTCCAGAACAGTTTCCGGGCGTTTCACGGCGTCAGACGGTTTTTCGAGCCGGGACCTGAAACCCCCAGGGCGATAAAAAAGGAAAGGACCATTCGGATGGTCAGTCTCGGCGGCCTTGCCCGCAAGTTGTTTGGTTCCGCCAACGATCGCCGCGTGCGCGGCTACCAGGCTCGGGTGGATGCGATCAACGCTCTCGAAGCCGACATGAAGGCGCTCACCGACGAAGCGCTTGCTGCGAAGACGGCGGAGTTCCGCCGAGAGCTCGAGGCAGGCAAGACCCTCGACGACATCCTCGTACCGGCCTTCGCGGTCGTGCGCGAAGCGGCGCGCCGAGTGCTCGGCCTGCGCCCCTTCGACGTCCAGCTCATCGGCGGCATGATCCTGCACGAGCGCGCCATCTCCGAGATGAAGACCGGCGAAGGCAAGACGCTCGTCGCGACGCTGCCCGTCTACCTCAATGCGCTGGCCGGCAAGGGCGTGCATGTCGTCACCGTCAACGACTACCTCGCCCAGCGCGACGCGGGCATGATGGGCCGCGTCTACGGCTTCCTCGGCATGACGACGGGCGTGATCGTCCACGGGCTGACCGACGAGCAACGCCGCGACGCCTATGCCTGCGACGTCACCTACGCGACCAACAACGAACTCGGCTTCGACTATCTGCGCGACAACATGAAGTATGAACGCGCGCAGATGGTGCAGCGCGGTCACTTCTTCGCGATCGTCGACGAGGTGGACTCGATCCTGGTCGACGAGGCACGCACGCCGCTGATCATCTCCGGCCCGCTCGACGACCGGTCCGACCTCTACAACACGATCAACGACTTCATTCCGCTGCTCGCACCGGAAGATTACGAGATCGACGAAAAGCAGCGTTCGGCCAACTTCTCGGAGGATGGCACCGAGAAGCTCGAGAACCTGCTGCGCCAGGCCGGGCTGCTGAAGGGCGAGTCGCTCTACGACATCGAGAACGTCGCGATCGTCCACCACGTCAACAACGCGCTGAAGGCGCACAAGCTCTTCACGCGCGACAAGGACTATATCGTGCGCAATGGCGAGATCGTCATCATCGACGAGTTCACCGGCCGCATGATGCCGGGCCGCCGCTACTCCGAGGGCCAGCACCAGGCGCTCGAGGCCAAGGAGAAAGTGCAGATCCAGCCCGAGAACCAGACGCTCGCCTCGGTCACCTTCCAGAACTACTTCCGCATGTACGGGAAGCTCGCGGGCATGACCGGCACCGCGGCGACGGAAGCCGAGGAATTCGGCAATATCTACGGTCTCGAGGTAGTCGAAGTGCCGACCAACCTGCCGATCCAGCGCGCCGACGAGGACGACGAGGTCTATCGCACCGCGGGCGAGAAGTACAAGGCGATCATCGACGAGATCAAGTCGGCCCACGAACGCGGCCAGCCGATGCTCGTCGGCACCACCTCGATCGAGAAATCCGAGCTGCTCGCCGACATGCTGAAGAAGAGCGGTTTCTCGAAATTCCAGGTGCTGAACGCCCGTTACCACGAGCAGGAAGCCTTTATCGTCGCGCAGGCCGGCGTACCGGGCGCCGTCACGATCGCCACCAACATGGCCGGCCGCGGCACCGACATCCAACTCGGCGGCAACCCGGACATGCGCATCCAGCAGGAGCTGGCGGAGGTCGAGCCCGGGCCGGAGCGCGAGGCGCGCGAAAAGGCAATCCGCGAGGAGGTGCAGAAGCTCAAGGAGAAGGCGCTCGCCGCCGGCGGCCTTTATGTGCTTGCGACCGAACGGCACGAAAGCCGCCGCATCGACAACCAGCTGCGCGGCCGTTCCGGCCGTCAGGGCGACCCGGGCCGCTCGAAGTTCTACCTGTCGCTGCAGGACGACCTGATGCGCATCTTCGGCTCCGACCGCATGGACGGCATGCTGCAGAAGCTGGGGCTCAAGGAGGGCGAGGCGATCGTCCACCCGTGGATCAACAAGGCGCTCGAACGCGCCCAGAAGAAGGTTGAGGCGCGCAACTTCGACATCCGCAAGAACCTCTTGAAATATGACGACGTGCTCAACGACCAGCGCAAGGTCATTTTCGAGCAGCGTCTCGAACTGATGGACGCGGAAAGCGTCAGCGACACCGTCGCCGACATGCGCAACGAAGTGATCGAGGACATCGTCGCCAAGCGCATCCCCGAGCGGGCCTATGCCGAGAAGTGGGACGTGGAGGGCCTGAAGGCCGACGTCCAGCAGTATCTCAATCTCGAACTCCCGGTGCCCGATTGGGCCGCCGAGGAAGGCATCGCCGAGGACGACATTCTGGAGCGCGTCACGGCCGCCGCCGACAAGGCTGCCGCCGAGCGCGCGGAACGCTTCGGACCGGAAATCATGCAATATGTCGAGCGCTCGGTCGTCCTGCAGACGCTCGATCACCTCTGGCGCGAGCACATCGTCAACCTTGACCATCTCCGCTCGGTGATCGGCTTCCGCGGCTATGCCCAGCGCGACCCGCTGCAGGAATACAAGTCGGAGGCCTTCGAGCTCTTCCAGGCTTTGCTCGTCAATCTCAGGCAGGCGGTGTCGGCACAGCTGATGCGCGTCGAACTGGTGCGCGAGGCGCCGCAGGAGCCACAGCCGCTGCCGCCGATGGAGGGCCATCACTTCGACCCGATTACCGGCGAAGACGATTTCGCGCAGGCGTCGCAATTGCTTGCCGCTGCCCCGGCGAAGCGCAACACGGCCGACCCGTCCACGTGGGGCAATGTCGGGCGCAACGAGCCCTGCCCCTGCGGTTCGGGCAAGAAATACAAGCATTGCCACGGAACCTACGAAGCCTGACGAAATGCCGCCTCTGGGCGGCATTTTCATATCCGGCGAGTTGCAAGCCGCACGGCTTGCTGAACCGTTTGTTAACGCTGTTCTGGCAGAAGTGAGGCCCTGTATTGCGTAATTCAGGGTGTCTTCGTGTTGATGGCGGTATGTCAAACGGCCGGACGAATGCTGCCGTCGGCGCTGAGGCACCGCCTGTCCCCTCCGCTGCTACGGCTTCTGCCCGTTCTTACCGGCGCCGATGCCCGCAGCAGCGCGCAGCGCATGGCCCTGATCGCCTTTGCGATCCGCATCCTCAGTGCCGCAATAGCCTTCGTTTCACAGATCTTTCTCGCGCGCCTGATGGGAGAGTTCGAATATGGCATCTTCATCTTCGTCTGGGTGATGGCGGTCCTGTTCGGCAATCTGTCCTGCCTCGGACTGCACGCGGCGGTCATTCGCTTCCTGCCGGAATACTCGACCACTGCCGCGCTCGCCGAAATCCGCGGCCTGACGACGACCGCGCGCGTCTTCGCGCTCCTTTCCGCAAGCGCCTTTGCCGCCATCGGAGCAGCCGGCCTGTGGCTCTTCGGCGGGGCAATCGAAAGCTACTATCTCACGCCGCTCTATCTCGGCCTCTTCACCCTGCCGATGATTGCGCTCGGCGACGTGATGGATGGCACGGCGCGCGCCCATAGCTGGCCGATTGCGGCCTTGAGCCCGACCTACATCGTGCGGCCGCTGCTGATCCTCGCCTTCATGGTTCTGGCAACAGTCGCCGGCCTGCCGCACGACGCGCCGACGGCCATGACCGCAGCACTTGCCGCAACCTATGTGACCACGCTCGGGCAATTCGCCGCGATGATCTGGCGTCTCGACCGGCACTATGTCCGAGGCCCGATGAAAATCGAACTCGGGCGCTGGCTGCGCGTCTCCATCCCGATATTCCTCGTCGACGGTTTCGGTTTCCTGCTCACCAATTCCGACGTCGTGATCGTCGGTCTCTATCTGAAGCCCGACGACGTGGCGATCTATTTTGCCGCGGCAAAGACCATGGCGCTTGTCCATTTCGTCATGTTCGCGGTCAAGGCCGCCGCCGGCCCGCGCTTTTCAGCGGCCATGGCCGCGGATGACCGGCAGCAACTGGCGGAAATCGCCATCGAGAGCGCGCGTTGGTCCTTCTGGCCGTCGCTCGCAATCGGCTGCACCGTCGTGCTGTCAGGTCCGCTGCTGCTGTCGCTGTTCGGTCCCGCCTTCCCCGCCGGCGCGCCCCTGATGGCGATCCTGCTCGCCGGCATCCTCGCCAAGGCCTTTGTCGGCCCCGCCGAGACCCTGCTGACCATGGCCGGCCGGCAAAAGCTCTGCGTCATCCTCTATGCGGCCGCGCTCGGCGCCAATATCGCGCTGAACGTCACGCTCGTTCCGCTCTTCGGCCTGACCGGAGCGGCGACCGCGACCGCGGGCGCGATGTTCGCGGAAGCTGCCATCCTGCACATCGCGGTAAGACACACCTTTGGCTTCACGCTCCTGGCGCTTGCCGGCGCGAGCAGCGGTCATGACAAGAACGAGGCGATCAAGCCATGAGCGGCAATATCCAGTTCCCGGGAGATACGAACGGAAGGGCGAACCGCCTGCTGGGCGGATTGGCGCAACCCGGCCTCGACCCGGTGCAGGCCGAACGGACCTTGACGGTGGGGCGGCCGGGCCGCCACCTCGCGATCTATCCGGCCCGGTCCGGATACGAGCTGCAGCGGGAGCTCGATTTCCTGTCCAACCGCGCGATCGAGCCGAACGTCTTCTTCAGCGGACGCTTCCTGGCGCCGGCCATGCCGCGCCTGGAGGACCGGGTGATCCGCCTCGCCGTCATCCGCGACCACAACGAGCGCAGCAGCCGGCTGCGCTTCCTCATGCCCTTCTCGATCGAGAAGCCGGGCTTTTCGATCGGCGCGCCGATCATTCGCGGCTGGTCCAATCCCTTCGGCCCCTTGGGCGTGCCGCTTCTCGATGCGGAAGACGCCGCCGAGACGATCAGCAACCTCTACGCGGCGCTCGCCGCGCCCTCCTCCGGACTGCCGCAGGTGCTGGTGCTCCCGGATGTGCGGCTCAAGGGCAAGTTCGCGCAGCTCGCCCGCGCCGTCGCGATCGGCGAAAACCTGCCGCTGACCGTCACCGACACCTTCGAGCGGCCGATGCTCGAAAGCCTGCTCGACGGGCCGACCTATCTGCGCCAGGCGATCAGCCGCCCCCATCTCAAGGAACTCAGACGCCAGTGGAACAATCTCGAGAAACGCGGCCGGCTCGCCTATAGCGTCGCGCGTCAGCCGGAGGAGATCCGCTGGCGGCTCGAAGAGTTCCTGGCGCTCGAGGCTTCCGGCTGGAAGGGGCGCGAGCGCAGCGCCATGATCATGGACCGCTTCCGCGCCGCCTTCGCGCGGGAAGCGATCACCAATCTCGCCGAGGCCGACAGCGTGCGCATCCACACGCTCGATCTCGACGGCAAGGCGATCGCCGCGATGGTCGTGCTCATGATGGCCGGCGAGGCCTATACTTGGAAGACCGCCTATAACGAGGACTACGCGAAATATTCGCCGGGCAAGCTGCTGCTTGCCGAGCTCACCGAATGGCACCTCGACGACGCCAATATCGCCCGCTCCGATTCCTGCGCCGTGCCCGATCATCCGATGATCGCCCGTTTCTGGCAGGAGCGCGAGGAGATGGGCACGCTGGTGATCGGCCTGCAGCAGAACCGCGACCGGGACGTGCGCCAGGTCGCAGCCCAGCTCCACCTCTACCGCAACACCCGCAACATGGCGCGGCTGCTGCGCGAGAAGATACGGGCGCTGGCGGGGCGCTGATCAGGTTTCAGCGGTCGCGCGCTGCCTCCACCTCGGCAGCCGACCTCTCCCGCAGGAGCCGCCGGATCACCTTGCCCGAGGTGGTCAGCGGCAGGCTGTCGACGAACTCGATCTCGCGCGGATATTCGTGCATGGAGAGCCTGTTCTTCACCCAGTCGCGGATCCCGGCCGCGGTCTCGTCGCTGGCGGCGACACCGGGCTTCAGCACGACGTAAGCCTTGACGATCTCGGTGCGGATCGGGTCCGGCTTGCCGATCGCCGCAGCCATCTGGACCTCCGGATGTCCCGCCAGGCAATCCTCGATTTCGCCCGGGCCGATGCGGTAACCGGACGAGGTGATGACGTCGTCGTCCCGGCCGAAAAACGTGAAGTAACCCTCTTGATCCATGACGCCCTGATCGCCGGTCGTCATCCAATCACCGATGAACTTCGCCTCGGTCGCCTTTTCATTCTGCCAATAGCCGAGGAACATCACCGGATCGGGGCGCTTGACCGCCACTTGGCCCGTCGTGCCGGGCGGCAGCACGCGACCCTCGCCGTCGATGATCGCCACCTCATGACCCGGCGCCGCCTTGCCCATCGAGCCGGGCTTCAGGACGCCGAGATCGGCGGCCGACGAGATGACGATGTTGCATTCCGTCTGGCCGTAGAATTCGCTCACTTCGATGCCGAGCGCAGCCTTCGCCCATTCGAAGGTTTCGCGCCCGAGCGCTTCCCCCGCCGAGCCGATCGTCCTCAAATTGAGCCTGTAGTGATCCAGCGGTCGATCGACCGATTTCAAGAGCCTCAACGCCGTCGGCGGAATGAAGGCGTTGCGCACATCCATCTCTTCCATGATGCGGAAGGCCATGTGCGGATCGAATTTCTGCGCCGGAGAGGAAACCACCGGCACGCCGAAGTAGAGCGACGGCAGCAGCGCATTCAAAAGGCCGCCGGCCCAGGCCCAGTCGGCAGGCGTCCACATCCGGTCGCCCGGCTCGGGAAGAAAATGATGGTGGAACTGGAAGCCCGGCAGATGGCCGAGCAGCACGCGGTGGCCGTGCAGCGCCCCTTTCGGCGGCCCGGTCGTGCCGGACGTATAGATCATCAGCGCCGGATCGTCCGGTCCGGTTTCGGCGGTGTCGAAAAGCCCCTCACCCGCAGCGAGGCTGTCGAACCGTACCGTGCCGGGCAGGTCTTCGTCCTCTGCCAGCACCACCAGCCGGAGCTCCGGCAATTCGCCCCGGATCGCCTGAAGCCGCTCGTAGCCGAAGCGGTTGGTGACGATCGCCGCCGCGCCCGCGTCCTGAAGCCGATAGCTGAGCCCCTCGACGCCGAAGAGCAGCGCCAAAGGCAGGGCCACCGCGCCGCGCTTGTAGATCGCCGCATGCGCGATCGCAGCCTCGAACCCCTGCGGCAGCAGGATGGCGACGCGATCGCCCGGCTTTATGCCATGCGCGGCAAGCCCGCCGGCAAAGGCCGAAGAGCGAGCCGCAAAGGCGCCATAGGTCAACGAATGATGCGCGCCATCCGGGCTGAAATGCTGGAGGCAGACACGTTCGGGGTCGCGCGCCGCCCATGCGTCGCTGACCGCGACGCCGATGTTGAACCGCTCCGGAATCCGCCAGCGGAATTCGCGGTAGAGGTCTTCGTATGTATCGATCTTCGGTAGCATGGCCCGGACGGTGGAGTTTGCTGCAGCGCAGCAGCTAACACTTTCGCCCCGTGGAATTCAATGGGTTTGGGCTGAAGAGAACTCGGAACAGGCGCGAGGTCCGCTGACACCTTGCCTGATAGAGTGAATACGCCGTTTCCGGTATAGTCGGAGCTCGAGCGACCTCAGCCCGACCGCGGTCGGAGGTCAAAGTCGTGCCAACCCATGCTGCATGACCTCCACATGATGCTTCAGGGAGGAATATTCCATGGCAGACCCAATGCGTCCGCTGCATCCGGGAGAACCCGCGCCCTCGTTCGCGCTTGCCGCGGCCAACCTCGAAGGAATGGTCTCCCTTGCGGATTTGCGCGGCCGCCCGTTCCTGATCGGCTTCTTTCGCGGTTTGCACTGCCCGTTCTGCCGGCGTCAGGTAGAACAGCTTGCCGGCCTCCAGCCAGCGCTACGCGCCGCGGGGATCGAAACCCTGGCGGTGATCAACACGCCGGTCGAACGCGCTCGCCTCTATTTCCGCCATCGGCCGACGCCGGTAACGCTTCTGTGCGACCCGGATTGCCACACGCATCGGGCCTTCGGCGTGCCGCGTGGCGAATTCCTGCCCGATGGCAGCAGCGAGCGGCCCGAATGGCCCCATCGCGCATCGATGGCGCAGTTCGAGGCGGCTCGCATCAATCCTGCCGGCGTGTTCCCGGAGCCGTTGCAGCCCATGGAAGCCAACGCCGTCCTCAACGCAAGCGACGGCTTCGAGCTCGACGAAGCGGACAAAGCGATCTTTACCCAGCATGGCACTCAGCTCGTCGGACATTTTCTCGTCGACGCCACCGGCATCGTCGGCTGGGCGCAAATCGAGGCGCGCGACGGGCCGAACGACCTCTGCACTTTCCCCACCGCGGCGCAGATCCTTGCCGCCGCGGGCAAACTCGGAGGCTGACCCGGGACAGAAGCCCGCCGGGATATCTTTTTCGGTGTCGAAAGAGGAGATCAAGTGGTGCCCCATGCCGGGGTCGAACCAGCACTCCTTTTGGGAACTCGATTTTGAGTCGAGCGCGTCTACCAATTCCGCCAATGGGGCAAGGCTCAAGCGATATCAGCGGCTTGGGATTTACACGATCGTTTTCGCGCCGGTCAATCGAGAAATTGCGATTTTCGCAACGGCAATCACAAAAGCGTGCGGCCAGGGGCCGGTGACGGCGATTTACAGCGGAACCGAACCTACATAAGAAGACGGGCGTCGTAAACGCCGCCCGCTATGAGGTATTGATGATCGAGGCTTCCGCCGCTCACCGCCAGCAACTGCTTCTCGCGCTTATCGTCACGCTCGGCATGGCGGCGACCGTGGGCGGTGCGCTCGGTTTCGAGCATATCGGCGGCTACATCCCCTGTGCTCTCTGCCTGCTGCAGCGCGACCCCTATTACTACGCCATCCCGCTCGGCATCCTCGCCATTGCCACCAGCGTCCTGAAGCTGCCGGCCTGGACGACGCGGGCGCTGCTCCTGCTCGTCGGCATCCTGATGCTCACCGGCGCCGGGATCGGCGTCTATCACGCCGGTGCCGAATGGCATTTCTGGGAGGGTCCGTCGACCTGCGCCACGACGGCGCAGGGGATCTCCTCCAATGTCGGCGACCTGCTCGGCGACCTTGACGCCAAGCACGCCCCTTCCTGCACGGAAGCCGCCCTGCGTATACTTGGCCTGTCCTTTGCTGGATGGAACGTCATCGCCAGCCTGATCCTCGCGGCGATCGCGCTGCGTGGCGCCGCCAAGGCGTAAGGTCGCTCACGCCAATGCAGCTTGCCCCGCCCGCGTATCGGCCGGGAAGGCATTCGCATTGACGTGAAATCGGGCACCGCCGCCTTACGGCTGCAGTTCGACATCCCAGTAGAGATAGTCCATCCAGCTCTCGTGCAGATGGTTCGGCGGGAAGAGCCGGCCATTGTTGTGGAGGTCCTGCACGGTCGGCTGATAGGGCTTCTGATGCGGGAACATGTGGGCCTGCTTCGGCAGCTTGCTGCCCTTGCGCAGGTTGCAGGGCGAACAGGCGGCCACGACATTTTCCCAGGTCGTCTGCCCGCCGTGGGCGCGCGGCACCACGTGGTCGAAGGTCAGATCGTCCGGGGATCCGCAATACTGGCACTCGAACTTGTCACGCAGGAAGACGTTGAACCGGGTGAAGGCCGGAAAGCGCGACGGCTGGACATAGCTCTTCAGGCAGACGACGCTCGGCAGCCGCATCGAGAAGCTTGGCGAAGAGACGGAATGTTCGTATTCGGCAAGGATTATCACACGGTCGAGAAAGACCGCCTTGATCGCGTCCTGCCAGGACCAGAGCGACAAGGGATAGTAACTCAGCGGCCGATAGTCGGCGTTCAGCACAAGCGCCGGCAAGGCCTGAGGTGAGACTGCAATCGTCAAGCGTATTCTCCTGAGCGATTCGGCATCTGCATCTTCTATATTAGGCCCGTTGCGACAGGATTGTGAAGCCGGAAAGAAAATCCGAACAATGAATTCGCTTTTTTCTTCAAGGCGTCACGGGAAGCGCATCACGCCGCATCTCACGCGCATAATAGGCCCAGAAGAGCCGGGCCGCGACGCTGCGCCAGGGGGACCAGAAGGCAGCGAGCGAATCGACCTCGGCTGCCGTCGGACGCAGCTCGAAACCGAGCGCGTGGCCTATGGCGTTCTGCAGCGCCACGTCGCCGGCCGGAAAGACGTCCGGATGGCCGGCGCAGAAGAGCAGATAGACCTCCGCCGTCCAGCGCCCGACGCCCTTGATCGCGGTCAGTTCGTGGATTGCTGCCACCGCCTCGATGTCACAAATGCCGTCGAGGTCGATTTCGCCGGCCACGGTCGCCGCCGCCACCCGCCGCAAAGTATCGGCCTTGGCGCGGGAAAGTCCGAACTGCCGGCAGTCGTCGTCCTGAAGGGAAAGCACGGCGGCAGCGCTGATCTCGCCGAGCGCACCCTCCATGCGCTTCCAGATCGCCGCCGCACTCGCCTTGGAGACCATTTGCGAAACGATGATATTGGCAAGGCCGCGATAGCCCGGATCCGTGCGCCGGAGCGGCACCGGACCCGCCTTGTCGATGACATGTTCGAGGCGCGCGTCGAGCATCACCAGGCCGGCGAGGCCGGCCTCGATGTCGTCGATCGTCCGAATGATCCGCATGCGCCCTCCCACCGCGTGTTTCCTGGATCGTATCCGATTCAAGGACAAAAACATGCAGCAATTCAAAGTACTGCAGCGTCCTTTCACGCGTCTGAAAAGACGCTGGGCGCCGTAGAAAGCGGATGACCTTCATACCGCTTCCGTGGCAAAGGAGCACGATGCCCGTTCCGCCGCCAGCACGACCCGTTTTCCGCTTCGCCCCCAGCCCGAACGGCTTGCTTCATCTCGGCCACGCGCTATCGGCAATCATCAACCACGACAGGGCGGCCGCGGCGGGCGGACGCTTCCTCATCCGGATCGAGGATATCGATAGAACCCGCTGCCGTCCGGAATTTGAAACGGCGATCTTCGAGGATCTCGCCTGGCTGGGACTGAGTTGGGAACGACCGGTGCGGCGTCAATCCGATCATCTCGATCTCTATGGGGCGGCGCTCCAGCGCTTGAGGGACCTGGGTCTTGTCTATCCCTCCGTCATGACCCGCGGCGAGATCAAGGCGGCGGTAGCCGTCTACGAGGCGGGCGGTCAGGCATGGCCACGCGACCCGGATGGAACGGCGCTCTATCCGGGTCACGAGCGTGACCTGTCGGCAAGCCGGCAGGAGGCGCTCGCCATGAGCGGTCGTGCTCACGCCTGGCGTCTCGACGTGGCGAAGGCAGTCAGCCTGTTTGCCGGGCCGATCACATGGCGCGAAACCGGGGCGGGCCCCGCCGGCGAAACCGGCCTGATCGCGGCGGACCCGGCCGCCTGGGGCGACGTCGTCCTGTCGCGCTCGGACGCACCCTCGAGCTATCATCTTTCAGTGGTGGTCGATGACGCCCTGCAGGGCATCACCCATGTCGTGCGCGGTCGCGACCTCTACCACGCGACCTCCGTTCACCGCCTTCTCCAGCGGCTCCTCGACCTGCCGGAGCCGGTCTACCATCATCACCGTCTCATCCTCGGGCCGGACGGCAGGAAACTGTCGAAAAGCAACGGGGACACGGGCATCGCCGCCTTTCGCGCCGCCGGCCGCTCGCCGGCGGAACTGCGCGCTATGATTGGCGTGCAATAGCGCTTCTCTATGGCGCGGGCGGCCCTTCGCCCCGCCCCTGAAAGCTGCGTGCCACCATGCGCTTGACCCGGAATTTCAGGATAGCGGCGTTGATCTCGGCACCGATGATGAAGATGGCGCCGACCATATAGAGAAAAACCAGCACGATCACGATCGAGGCGAGGCCGGCATAGGTTGCCACGTAGTTGGAGAAGGCCGCCAGATAGGACGCGAAAGCATAGGCACCGATCGACCACAGAATCAGCGTCAGCAGGATGCCGGGCAGCACGTCGACGATCTTGCGGTGCCCGTCCGGCAGCCACAGATGCGAGACGAGCAGCCCGCCGGTCAGCATCGTGAGCGCCAGCGCCAGGCCCCAATTGTCGACGGCCGCCAGCATGGTATCGAGCCAAGGCAGCCATTGGTCGGCATTGCGGACGGCAAGGGGCACGGCGACCAGGAGGATGCTGATGACGGCAAGGATGAGGACGCCCGCCAGGACGAAGCCGAGGCTGGCGAGCCGGGTGATGTACCAGGGACGGCTTTCCGCCACGCGATAGGCCCGGTTGAGCGCAATCCTCAGCGCTTCGACGCCGTTCGATGCAAAATAGGCGGCCGCCACGACGGAAAGGGTCAAGACTCCACCGCGCTGGATGGTCAGCACCTCGACGATCTCGTCGGCGACGGGCTTTGCGATCGATTCGGGCCAGGCGTCGAAGATCAGGTGCACGGCCGTCACGGCGAATTGGTCGGCGCCGAGGAAGCTGCCGAGCGCGGTGCCGAAGATCAGGAAGGGGAAAACCGCCATCAGGGACGACAGGGCCACGTGGCTCGCCATCGCCCAACCGTCGTCTTCGCTGAAATGCCAGAGTGCATCGAACACGACCTTCCAGATGATGCGAAGCGATGCCGGCATTCCGTCTCCTATGGTGCCCGCGCATACCGCGTGATCGGCGGCGCAGAGCCTGTGGCGACGCGCCGCCCGCGACCAAAGGCAGTACACGCAATTCAATTGTATCCCAACCGTGAATATGGGAAACGGGGTCCGGATTTCTACAGGAATCGACCGGATGTCTGAACGCCCCACCATCATTGTCACCGGCTGCTCGTCCGGCATCGGCGCCTATTGCGCGCGGGCGCTGAAGCGGGACGGCTGGCGCGTCTTCGCGACTGTCCGCCGGGCGGAAGACCAGGTGGAACTCGAACGGGAAGGCATCGAAACCTTCATCATGGACTATACCAGGCCGGAGACGATTGCCGCGCTGGTGGAAGCCGTGATGGCGCTGAGCGGCGGTCGGATCGACGCGCTCTTCAACAACGGCGCCTATGGCCAGGCCGGGGCGGTCGAGGATCTGCCGACCGAAGCGCTGCGGCTGCAACTGGAAACCAACGTGATCGGCTGGCACGACCTGACGCGCCGCGTCATCCCGGCGATGCGCGCCCGGGGCCGGGGCCGCATTGTGCAATGCTCCTCGATTCTCGGTCTCGTCCCCTATCGCTGGCGCGGCGCCTACAATGCTTCGAAATCTGCTCTCGAGGCACTGTCGCTGACATTGCGGATGGAACTGGCCGGCAGCGGCATCGACGTCAGCCTGATCGAGCCGGGCCCGATCGCGTCGAAGTTCACGGCCAACGCACTCGCCTATATCGAGCGCTATATCGACCTCAAGAATTCCGTCCACCGGGCGGAGTACGAAAGGCAGTTGAAACGTCTGCGCGGCGAGAGCGAGCCGGCCCGCGGCAAGCTCGGGCCGGACGCCGTTTATCACGTTTTGAAACACGCTTTGACGGCACGCCGGCCACGGCCGCATTATATAGTGACAAGGCCCGCCAAACAGGGTGTGCTGCTCAAGAAGCTCCTGCCGGCGGCGCTGTTCTATCGTATCCTCGGCCGACTCGGCTGATCGAGCCGGTGCATGTCGCCCGAAAGTGTGCAGCGGTTTCGGGCGACATGCACATCAAACGCAAGGAGTGAGGACATGCCCAGTTTCCTGACCGCGGTAACACTGTTCGTCATGGGCCTGGTCGCGATCGTGCTGATCCGCGGCCTGCTGAATATGGCCCGACGCGGCAGCGGCAGCACCTCCAACAAGCTGATGCAGACGCGCATCGTGTTGCAGGCCGTCGCTCTCGTGCTGATCATGCTGACGCTGTGGGTCACCGGCGGCGGCCGCCCAAGCTGAGAACCAAGCGGAAACGATGGTCAAGCTCAACAAGATCTACACCAGGACCGGCGATAACGGCACGACCGGTCTCGTCACCGGGCCGCGCCGCTCGAAGAGCGACCTCCGCGTCGATGCCTATGGGAGCGTCGACGAAGCAATGCCTTCGTCGGCCTGGCGCGCCAGCACACCGGCGACAGGCCGGATCTCGACGCCATGCTGATGCGGATTCAGAATGATCTCTTCGATCTCGGCGCCGACCTCGCGGCACCCGAGACCGGCGAGAAGCTGGACTACGAACCGCTGAGGATCGTTGCCCCCCAGGTGGCGCGGCTCGAGGCCGAGATCGATCGGTTGAATGCGGATCTCGAGCCCTTGCGCTCCTTCGTGCTGCCGGCCGGCAGTGCCGCTTCCGCAGCGCTGCATGCCGCCCGCACCGTCGCCCGCCGCGCCGAACGGCAGATGGTGGCACTTGCCGAAACAGAAGGCGAGGTCGTCAGCCGCGAGGCAGTCGCCTATATCAACCGCCTCTCCGACTTCCTGTTCGTCGCCGCCCGGTGGGCGAACGACGAGGGGCGCGCCGACGTCCTTTGGGTTCCGGGCAAGAACAGATAAGGTCGCGGAAATTCACGCTTCGGGGATCGCATGTTCATACCGCTGCACGACAGGAACGCCCTGAAGCATATCGACATGCAGTATGTGACGGTCACGCTGATCGTCGTCAATTTCCTCGCCTGGCTCGTCACGGGCCCGATCGCCTCCGAGGAATTCGCCAATGCCACCGTCCTCGGATTCGGCTACATCCCGGCGGTCGTGTTCGACTATGCCATTCTCGAACCATCCCTTGCGGTCGTCCCGGACGGTTTCACCTTCGTCACCTATTCCTTCCTGCATGGCGACTTCACCCATCTGGCGATGAACATGCTGTTTCTCTGGGTGTTCGGCGACAATGTCGAGGACGCGCTCGGGCACTTCCGCTTTCTCTTGTTCTATCTTCTTTGCGCCGCCGCCGGTGCGCTGGCGCATGGGCTCATCGATCCGGCTTCGGAAGCGCCGCTGATCGGTGCTTCCGGCGCCGTCTCCGGCGTCGTCGCCGCCTATTTCCTGCTGCATCCGAAGGTGCGGGTGTGGGTCCTCGTGCTTTTCCGCATTCCCCTGCCGTTGCCCGCCGCCATCCCGCTCGCCTTCTGGATCGGCCAGCAGTTCTACATGTTTGTCGCCGATCCGGGCGGAAGCGTCTCCTGGAGCGCCCATGTCGGCGGCATCGTCGCCGGCCTCGTGCTCGTGGTCGTTTTGCGACGCCGCGGCGTGCCGCTTTTCGACCGCACGATCGTCAGCCCCCGCGCCGTCGAACACGAGTCCGGCCCGCCCGAGGGAACGGATGCGCCGCTGCCGGGCAACCAAAAGCCCCCAACGCCCTGGGGCCGCCCGACCTGAAGGGTCAGGTCGCCCTTTCGTCCTGCGCAGAATATACGCTGCAATTTCAACGGACTACGCGCCCAGCGGGCACGCCGCGTCATTTCTCCGCGGTAATTCCACTGTCCGCTTGCCAGATGATTATCTTACGTGTACGTAAACGTTAATTATGATCTCGCACTTATATCGATTTAGCGTCGCGGTGGGCGATTGTAATTGGAGAAAAAACGCGTATCGATGTCGCCAACCGACAATCAGGCCGCTCTGTTAAGGCGCATTTTCCTGCGAAAGTTCCTGGAGGGAAAGAACCCATGAAAATCCTAGTCACGGTAAAACGGGTCGTCGACTTCAACGTCAAGATCCGGGTGAAGGCGGACGGTTCGGGCGTCGAACTCGCCAACGTCAAGATGTCGATGAACCCGTTCGACGAGATCTCGGTCGAGGAGGCGCTGCGGCTGAAGGAAGCCGGCAAGGCCTCGGAAGTGGTGGTCGTGTCGATTGGCCCGGCCAAGGCCGAGGAGACGCTCAGGACGGCGCTCGCCATGGGCGCCGACCGGGCGATCCTCGTCGAGACCGACGATGCCATCGAGCCGCTCGCGGTCGCCAAGATCGTCAAGGGTGTGGCCGAGGCCGAGCAGCCGGGGCTGATCATCGTCGGCAAGCAGGCGATCGACGATGATTCCAACCAGACCGGACAGATGCTCTCGGCCCTGCTCGGCTGGCCGCAGGGCACCTTCGCCTCGAAGGTCGAGATCGGCGACGGCAAGGTCAACGTCACCCGCGAGGTCGATGGCGGCCTGCAGACCGTCGAACTGAAGCTGCCGGCGGTGGTGACCACCGATCTCAGGCTGAACGAGCCGCGCTATGCCTCGCTGCCGAACATCATGAAGGCGAAGAAGAAGCCGCTCGACAGGAAGAGCCCGGCCGACTTCGGCGTCGACACCGCACCGCGGCTGAAGGTGTTGAAGACCGAGGAGCCGTCCGGCCGCAAGGCCGGCATCAAGGTGAAGTCGGTCGCCGAGCTGGTCGACAAGCTCAAGTCCGAAGCCGGCGTTCTCTGAGATTTAGGAAAGGGAGACTTTCATCATGGCCATTCTGCTTCTGGCTGACCACGACACCACCCACCTTTCCGACCAGACGGCGAAGGCGCTGACGGCGGCCTCCAAGATCGGGTCCGACGTCCACGTTCTCGTCGCCGGCGCGAACGCCAAGGGCGTTGCCGAGCAAGCGGCGAAGCTTGCCGGCGTCTCCAAGGTGCTGGTTGCCGACGACGCCTCGCTTGCCAACAATCTGGCAGAGCCGCTGGCGGCATTGATCGTTTCGCTCGCCGGTTCCTACGACACGCTCATTGCCGCCGCCACCTCGGTCGGCAAGAACGTCATGCCGCGGGTCGCGGCCCTGCTCGACGTCGCCCAGGTCTCGGAGATCATCGAGGTGGTTTCTGCCGACACGTTCAAGCGGCCGATCTATGCCGGCAACGCCATCCAGACGGTGCAGACGAGCGACGCCAAGAAGGTCATCACCGTCAGAACCGCCTCGTTCGCCGCGGCCGGCGAAGGCGGTTCGGCCGCGGTCGAGCAGGTCTCGGCTGCCGCCAATCCGGGACTGTCCAGCCACGTTTCCGACGCACTGTCGTCGTCGGATCGTCCCGAACTGACCTCGGCGAAGATCATCATTTCCGGCGGCCGCGCGCTCGGCTCCTCGGAGAAGTTCAAGGAGGTGATCCTGCCGGTCGCCGACAAGCTCGGCGCTGCCGTCGGTGCCAGCCGCGCCGCCGTCGATGCCGGCTACGCCCCGAACGACTGGCAGGTCGGCCAGACCGGCAAGGTGGTCGCCCCCGACCTCTACATCGCCTGCGGCATCTCCGGTGCCATCCAGCACCTTGCCGGCATGAAGGATTCGAAGGTCATCGTCGCCATCAACAAGGACGAGGAGGCACCGATCTTCCAGGTCGCCGACTACGGCCTCGTCGCCGACCTCTTCGACGTCCTGCCGGAGCTCGAAAAGGCGCTCTGAGCGCACGGCATTCCGGAACGAAAAAGGCTGGAAAATCTGCCGGCTTGGCATTAACAATCGTACCGGGCCGATCCATCGGCCCGGTTTTTTTACATCTTCGGCAGCGCCGCTGCCGAAATTTCTTAAGATGGATGTTCGCTTCGATGATCAAGACGATCGGAATTATTGGCGCGGGGCAGATGGGCTGCGGCATTGCTCATGTTTCAGCAAGCGCCGGTTACAAGGTGCAGCTCTACGACATTGCTGCTGACCGCATCGAGGCAGGACTGGCAACCATCAATGGGAACCTCGCCCGGCAGGTTTCCTCCGGCAAGATGAGCGACGAGGACCGCAAAAAGGCGCTGTCGCTGATCAAGGGCTCGACGGACATCAATGATCTTTCGCAGGCCGATCTCGTCATTGAGGCGGTCACGGAGGACGAAACCGTCAAGCGCAAAATCTATGGCCAGGTGTGTCCCGTCATGAAGCCGGACGCGATCCTCGCGACCAACACCTCGTCGCTGTCGATTACCCGGCTGGCGTCGGCAACCGACCGTCCCGAACGGTTCATGGGCATCCACTTCATGAACCCGGTTCCGGTCATGAAGCTGGTAGAACTCGTGCGCGGTATCGCCACGGAGGAAGAGACCTTCAAGGCCGCAAAGGAATTCGTCGCTCATCTCGACAAGACCGTCACCGTTGCCGAGGATTTCCCCGCCTTCATCGTCAACCGCATCCTGCTGCCGATGATCAACGAGGCCATCTATACGCTTTACGAGGGTGTGGGCACGGTCGATGCGATCGACACGGCGATGAAGCTCGGCGCCAACCATCCGATGGGCCCGTTGCAGCTTGCCGACTTCATCGGGCTCGACACCTGCCTGTCGATCATGCAGGTGCTGCATGACGGCCTGGCCGATTCCAAATACCGTCCCTGTCCGCTGCTGGTGAAATATGTCGAGGCCGGCTGGCTCGGTCGCAAGTCCGGCCGCGGCTTCTACGACTACCGCGGCGACGTACCGGTCCCGACACGCTGAGGCCTCGGGAGATCCCTCAAATTTCCGGAGGCGGTGCTATCGCCGTCTCGATCAGCCGCTTCGCATCGTCGCTGTCCCAGGCGGCCGGCCCGTTCATCGAGCCGATCAGGCAACCCTTCTCGTCGATGAGCAGGGTAGCCGGCAGCCCGAAGGCAAGCCCCTCTTTCTTTATCGTGTTGAAGACCCCCATCGAGGCGTCGCGATAATAGCGCAGGTCGTTGACTCCGATCTCGTCGAGAAACGCCTTCGGCTTCTCGTCGTCGCCCGTATCGATGTTGATGGCGACGACCTCGAAGCGATCGCCGCCGAGCGCTCCCTGCAGCGCGTTGAGCGCCGGCATTTCCTCCCGGCACGGCAGGCACCAGGTGGCCCAGAGATTGACAAGCAGCGACTTGCCGGCAAAGGAGGCAAGCGTCAGCGGTTTTCCGTCCGGACCGACGAAGTCGAGCCCGCCGATCGGGCGCGGATTGGCGGCCGGCGTCATGGCGGCCACCTGGCCGCGCATCAGCGGCGTCAGCATCGCCACCTTCTGTCCGGCGAGCGGGCAGCTTGCGTCGGCCGTCGGCACCGCGCCGCCATTGCCAGACCCGGTCTCCTTCACGTATACCGCAGCCGCACCGGCGATCACGCCGAATAGGGCGGCGAGCGCGAACAACTTCACGGCTGGAGGACGTTTCTTCTGGTCTTGCATTTCATTCTCCAAAGGCGGGCATCCCGATGGCTGACGGCAGTTCCGAGACAAAATCCTCCAACCAGATGTGGGGCGGACGCTTCGCCTCGGGCCCGGATGCGATCATGGAGGAGATAAATGCCTCGATCGGCTTCGACAAGAAGCTCTATGCCCAGGATATCCGCGGCTCAATAGCGCACGCCACCATGCTGGCGCATCAGGGCATCATTTCCGCTGAAGACAAAGACAAGATCGTTCACGGTCTCGACACGATCCTGTCAGAGATCGAGAGCGGGGCCTTCGAGTTCTCGCGTCGTCTCGAAGACATCCACATGAACGTCGAGGCGCGGCTGGCGACGCTGATCGGCACTGCCGCCGGCCGCCTTCATACGGCACGCTCCCGCAACGATCAGGTCGCACTCGATTTCCGCCTCTGGGTGAAAGAGGAACTGCAGAGGACCGAAAGGGCCCTGACCGCGCTGATCGGCGCCTTTCTCGATCGGGCGGAAGAGCATGCCGAAACGGTGATGCCGGGATTCACGCATCTGCAGACGGCCCAGCCGGTCACCTTCGGCCATCATTGCATGGCCTATGTCGAAATGTTCGGCCGCGATCGCTCGCGCGTCCGCCACGCGATCGAGCACATGGACGAGAGCCCGATCGGCGCCGCAGCCCTTGCCGGCACAGGCTTTCCGATCGACCGCCACATGACGGCCAAGGCGCTCGGCTTCCGCGAGCCGACGCGCAATTCGATCGATACGGTCTCCGACCGCGACTTCGCGCTCGAGTTCCTGTCGATCGCGTCGATCGCCGCCACGCACCTGTCGCGGCTCGCCGAGGAAATCGTCATCTGGTCGACGCCGCAATTCGGCTTCATCCGCCTGTCGGATGCCTTCTCGACCGGCTCGTCGATCATGCCGCAGAAGAAGAACCCGGATGCCGCCGAGCTCGTGCGCGCCAAGACCGGCCGCATCAATGGCTCGCTGATCGCTCTTCTGACGGTCATGAAGGGCCTGCCGCTCGCCTATTCCAAGGACATGCAGGAGGACAAGGAACAGGTCTTCGACGCGGCCGAAAGCCTCGAACTGGCCGTTGCGGCGATGACCGGCATGGTGCGTGACATGACGATCCGCGCCGACCGAATGAAAGCCGCTGCCGGTTCCGGCTATTCGACCGCCACGGACCTTGCCGACTGGCTGGTGCGCGAGGCGGGTCTCCCCTTCCGCGACGCCCACCACGTCACCGGTCGCGCCGTCGCGCTTGCCGAACAGAAAGGCTGCGACCTTGCCGCTCTCTCGCTTGCCGAACTGCAGGCGATCAACCCCGCCATTACCGACAAGGTTTTCGATGTGCTGACCGTCGAGGCCTCCGTGGCGAGCCGCACCAGCTTCGGCGGCACCGCGCCGGCCGAGGTGCGCAGGCAGATTGCCTGGTGGCGGGCGCGTAATTAGCCCACGCAGAAACAGGGTGCACAAGCTGCTGAAAAACCGATAAGAGATCGCACCAGAGCGAGGAATGCGAGGCGTGCGCCGCGCTGCCGCTCTGACCTATCGGCTTCAGCTTCGGCGAGGGAAATCACGATGACATTCACGAAGGCGGCCCGGCTTGCGCTCCTGCTGGCGATTCCGGGGCTGGTTCTCATCGGTTGCGGGCGCAAGGGCGACCTAGACCGGCCGGGCGCCACCACGTCGATCAATACGAAAGCGCCCGCCGGTACCGCCGAACCGAAGGAGACGGTTGAAGACCGCCCCTTCCTGCTTGACCCCCTCCTCTAAGCGAGCGACACCCCGTGAACCACTTCGACTATCGCGACGGAATTCTTTACGCCGAAGACGTTCCAGTCACCGATATCGCCCGTGCCGTCGGCACGCCGTTCTATTGCTATTCGACAGCGACGCTCGAGCGCCACTACCGGGTGTTTGCGCAAGCCTTCGCCGATGTCGATGCAATGGTCTGCTATGCGATGAAGGCCAATTCCAACCAGGCCGTGCTGAAGACGCTCGGCCGCCTCGGCGCCGGTATCGACGTGGTCTCCGAAGGGGAGCTCCGCCGGGCGCTCGCCGCCGGGATTCCGGCGGCCCGGATCATGTTTTCCGGCGTCGGCAAGACGCCGCGCGAGATGGATCTGGGACTCGAGGCCGGCATCTATTGCTTCAACGTCGAATCCGAGCCGGAGTTGGAAATCCTCAACCAGCGGGCCGTGCGCGCCGGCAAGCAGGCGCATGTCTCCTTCCGCATCAATCCGGACGTCGACGCACGCACCCATGCGAAGATCTCGACTGGCAAGAAGGAAAACAAGTTCGGCATTTCCTGGGAGCGGGCCCGCGCCGTCTATGCCCATGCCGCGACGCTGCCCGGCATCAAGGTCACCGGCATCGACATGCATATCGGCAGCCAGATCACCGAACTGCAGCCCTTCGATGATGCTTTCAAGCTGTTGCGCGAGTTGGTCGATACGCTGCGCTCCGACGGCCACGTGATCGATCACGTCGATATCGGCGGCGGCCTCGGCATCCCCTACCGGGAAGACAACAATCCGCCGCCGCTCCCCGATGCCTATGCGGATATCGTCAAGAACCAGCTCAAGGGCCTCGACTGCAAGATCGTCACCGAACCGGGCCGGCTGATCGTCGGCAATGCGGGCATCCTCGTCACCGAAGTGATCTATGTGAAGGATGGCGGCGAAAAGACCTTCGTCATCGTCGACGGTGCGATGAACGATCTGATCCGCCCGACGCTCTACGAGGCCTATCACGAGATCAGGCCGGTGAAGATTTCCGCCGCCAATGCGCCGCGCATCAAGGCGGACGTCGTCGGCCCTGTCTGCGAGACGGGCGACTATCTTGCGCTCGACCGGGAGATGGCGATGCCGAAGCCGGGCGATCTTTTCGCGATCGGCTCGGCAGGTGCCTACGGTGCCGTTCAGGCCGGCACCTACAACAGCCGGCTGCTTGTCCCCGAGGTCCTCGTCAAGGGCGATCGTTTCCATGTGATCCGCCCCCGCAAGGACTATGAGGATCTGATCGGTCTCGACTCTGTGCCGGACTGGCTTGACTGAGCCGACGTGCTTCCGTTCGAAGTGGTGCGCCGCCGGGTGATCACGTTTTGTTTTGCCGGTCGCCCTCGCCTTCGCCACAAAGGATGTTATCCTGACCCTTGACCGCCGCGGCAGTCAAAAGGGATGGAAGGGAATTTGGGCGGATGACGCAATTGCGGCAGGATGAAACGCCAAAACCGAAGGCCTTCGCCAGGATGCTGGCGACGAAACGGTTCCTGGCGCGCCTGATCCTGCTGGCCGAGCAGGTCCTCCCCCGTGCGCTCGCACCCGCCGCGCTCGTTCTCCTCTTCCTCTCCGTGGGCTGGCTCGGGTTTTTCCGGATTGCGCCGTTCTGGCTGCATATCGTGGTTCTGCTCGGCTTCGTCGCCGGGTTCTTCCTTACACTCCTGCCGCTCACCCGCATTCGCTGGCCGGACGTCGCCGAAGCCGACAGGATGCTCGAAGTCCGCAACGAACTGCCCCATCAGGCGATCCGGGTGCAGGACGACGCGCCGGCAACGGACGGGGCCGTCGGTGCGGCCCTCTGGCGCGAGCATCAGGCACGCATGGCGCGTCTTGTCCACGGCCTCGACACCGGCCTGCCGCGCCCCGATGTCGCGCGGCACGATCCTCTCGCGCTCAGGGCCGTGCCGATCCTGATCGCCTGTGTGGCCTTCGCCTTTTCCTATTCGAACCGCGCCGGCCTGGTGTCGGACGCGTTTCGGCTGCCGGAGCGTCAGGCCGCGACCCCCGATATCCGGATCGATGCCTGGGTGACGCCGCCGGCCTATACCGGCCGCGCTCCGATTTTCCTCACCGGTCGTGAGGATATGGCAGCCGTCGACGGGCAGGCGGCAATCACCATCCCGCAGTTCAGCGATGTGACGGTTCGAATTACCGGCCCCGGACAGGAGACGCAGGTCAGCTACGCCGACACGGGCAACCCGCAGCCGACGATCATCCCGGCTGCAGCCGCCAAGTCGTCGTCGCAGCCAACGGAAGCGGCTGGAACGCCGCCGAACGGCGCCCGGAATCATCTCTTCAAGATCACCCGGGACGGCACGCTTTCCGTCGCCGGGCAGCGCTGGAACTTCAAGGTCATTCCAGACAGTGTCCCGAGCATCGCTTTCGACGGCGCGCCCCGTGCGACGGCCAACGCGTCGCTCGAGGTAAGCTTCCTCGCCCATGACGACTACGGCATCTCCCAGGCTTGGGCGGAGATAAAGCCTCTGGACGACCCCGCGGCAGACGCCAGGCCGCTCTATCCGCCGCCGGAATACCGCCTCGATCTGCCGCGCCGCAATCCTCGCGAGGCCAAGGGAACGACGAGCCGGAATCTCAGCGAGCATCCCCTTTCCGGAAAGCGCGTGGAGATAACCCTCGTCGCCCGCGACGCCGCTGGCCAGGAAGGCCGAAGCGTCCCGGAGGAAATGGTGTTGCCGGCGCGGCGGTTCTTCGAACCGCTTGCCGCAGCCGTCGCCGAACAGCGACAGGTGTTTGCACTCGATGCCAATCAACTGCCCCGCGCCATCGACCTCAACGACGCGCTGACCCTTTATCCCGAGGAGACGATCCCGAATCTCACGCATTTCCTGTTGATCCAGTCCGCCCGGACGCGAATGGAGCTGGCCCGCAACGACGACATGCTGCGCGATGCGGCCGACCATCTCTGGGAGATCGCGCTCGGCATCGAGGATGGCGACCTGTCGCTCGCCGAGCGGCGGTTGCGCGATGCCCAGCAGGCCCTGTCTGATGCACTCGAACGCAATGCCTCGGATCAGGAGATCGCCAGGCTGATGCAGGAACTGCGCCAGGCCATGCAGGAATATATGCGCGCGCTGGCCGAACAGGCGGCCAAGAATCCGGCGATCGCCGCCAATCCGGACCTGAACAATGTGCTGCGCCAGCAGGATCTGGAAAAGTTGATGGACCAGATCGAGAATCTGGCGCGCTCCGGTGCCCGCGACCAGGCGCGGCAGCTTCTGTCCGAACTGCAGCGGATGATGAACAATCTGCAAGCCGGCCGCATGCAGCAGGGCGGCGAGCAGAACAATGCCATGCGCCAGCAAATGGACAAGCTGGGCCAGCTGATGCAACAACAACAGCAGCTGATGGATGAAACATTCAAGCTGGATCAGGCCCTGCGTGACCGGATGCAGCGCGGCGATCCGCTGCAGGGCGAGGACAACGAGCTCTTCGGCCAGGATATGCCGCAGGATCCCGGCCAGCAAGGTGACCCGAACGGACAGCCGAATCCGCTCGACGACATGACCGCCGAGCAGCTGAAGGAAGCCTTGAAACAGCTCCGTCAGCAGCAGGAAGGGCTGGCCAAGCAGCTCGGCGAGCTGCAAAAGGGTCTGGAGGATCTAGGCATAAAGCCCGGCAAGGGCTTCGGCCAGGCCCAGCGCGAAATGGGCGACGCCGCAGGCGCACTCGGGCAGGGCCAGGGCGAACGGGCCGTCGGCAGCCAGGGCCGGGCGTTGCAGGCGCTGCGGGAAGGCGCCCAGGACATGATGAACCAGATGCAGGCGCAGGGACAGGGTCCAGGCCCTGGACAAGGCGTTCCGCAATACGGCCAGAACGGGCGTGACCCACTCGGGCGGCGCCAGCAGAACGCCGGACCGGACTTCGGCAACCAGGTGAAGGTGCCCGACGAGATCGACACGCAGCGCGCCCGGCAGATCCTCGACGCGATCCGCCGCAAGCTCGGCGACAACCTGTCGCCGGAGATGGAACGGCAATATCTCGAGCGCCTGCTCGACATGCGCTGAGGCCCTGCCGCAGAATAGCGGCAGAGCTCTCTACAGTGCCGCGCGTCTTTTCAGACGCGCAAAGGACGCTGTAGGACTTCGAATCTACGCATCGTGCTTTCCGAAATCGATTCCGATTTTCGAGCCGATACGCTGGAGGCCATCAGGCGGCAAGGGCGTGCGCGACCGCCTTGCGGATGTCAGGCAGCGAAAACGGCTTCGAAATCACATCCACGACCTTGCCCGAGAGATCGTCAGCGCGCTCGCGCTGCTCCGCATAGCCGGTCATCAGCAGGATCTTGAGCTGAGGAAAGGCGGCCGACGCCTGATGCACGAGTTCGATGCCGTCCATGACGGGCATGCGTATATCGGAAAGCAAAAGGTCAAAGCGCTGGTCCTTGAGCCGCGCAAGCCCATCCGCTCCATCTCCGGCCTCGACCGTTTCGTGTCCATCGAGTTGCAAGGCCCGCGCCACAAATGAGCGCAAGGCATCCTCATCCTCGGTAATCAGGATTTTCGCCATCATGGCCTCCCGTGTTCGCTCTCACTGAGCGCCGGCGTCTTTCACAAGAAGACGCTCCACGTCGTTGAACATACGTGTCCCACGCCGACAGCGGCCGTGACACCGTTCCAACCAAACAGCTTTGTGTTTGCTTTCGGTAAACGCGATCACTTCGATTTTCAGTATCTTGCGCCGTCAGGTAGAACTATCAACATCTCTCGCCCATGAAGAGCAAGGAATCGTTGATGTCCTGCAACCGGCGCAACCGGGGATCGCGACCGGAAAATGCTAATCCGCATCGCCCGTGACGACGCCGACAAAGGGCAGTTCGCGGAAGGCATAGGCGACGTCCATGCCGTAACCGACCACGAAATGGTCAGGGCAATCGAAGCCGACATAGTCGGCCTCCAGTTCGACGCGGCGCTTCATGCGCTTGTCGAGCAGTACGGCGACGGTGACGTGGCGCGCGCCGCGTTCGTAGAGCAGGTCCTTGGCGAAGCGCAGCGTTCGCCCGGATTCGAGAATGTCGTCGATCAGGAGCACGTCGCGATCATGCACGTCGCTGTCGATATCCTTGGTGATCTTCACGCCTTTGGATTCGGTTCCCGTGCCGTAGCTCGAAAGCGTGATGAACTCCACCTCCGGCGCGAGCCCGGCGCCATGCATGGCGCGGATGAGGTCGGCCGCGAAGATGAAGGAGCCCTTGAGGATCGAGATGACGAGGAGGTCCTTGTGCGGCCCACGCATAATCTCTTCCGCCATGTCGCGATTGCGGGTGGCGATCGCCTCGGGGCCGTAAAGGATCTCGATATTCTTGCCGCGAACGACGGGCATGCGGGCCTCCATTTTCCTACAGCGCCGTGCGTCTTCGAGACGCACAAAAGGTCGCTGCAGCACTTCTGTTTGCATGTTCTTCATCCTTAAATCGGTTACGATTTAAGGATGAAAACAGTCGGAAGAACGCCGGCCCTCCCTGCAAACGCCGATTAGCACACTCAGGGCGGCGACACACTGTTTTCCGCGAAAGAAACGGTGACATCGGGCATTTTACCACCCGCATAGGGAAGGCGAGTGACGAAGCGGCGGCTTTCGCCGGGCGCGATGGCGGCGCCTTCGGGCATCAGGCGCGTCGCCGTCACGGGCCGTCCGTTGCTCATGACTTCGACGACCATGGGCGGCAGGTGCTGTTCGAGGCCCGACCGGTTGTCGATGGCGCCGTAGACGGAAAGCACGCGCATGCCGCCGTTGTAGTCGAGCGAGGTGGTGACGCCCTCGATGGCAAGCGGATGAGCGTCCGCCGCATCATGACCCCCGAGGCCCGCGATCAGCAGGAAGGCCGTCAAGCCAAGGCCGGCGGCGAGGCCCGCGAAGCGGCGCGCCGGCATCGCCCGCAGTTTCGTCTCCGCGATCGCCAGCAACCGCGCTGCGCCTTCGCGCCGACTGGTCGTCGCCGGGCGCGGCGCCGATCGCCGCTTGTCGTTGAAGACCGGATAGGGGCCGCGCTGCAAACCCGGAGCCACGGTCTCGAAATCGACATCGATAAAGTCGAGTTTCCTGGCTTTTGGGGTCTCTGCGCGCGGCACGCGCTCCGGCGGAATGAGGTCTATTCCGGCTGCCTTCGTGCAAAATGCCTGCATGGGGCCCTCCCATCGGAGTGCCGCGCCCTCTATAGCGCCGCGCGCCTTTCTGACGCACAAGGTCGCTGTAGCACGCGCCACGCTCGCTGCGGCAACACCCCTGCAAAAAAGAGGGCATTGCATCAAATCCTGACGACACGTAAACCGAAATGGTTAATGTTTTGGTAAAGGCCGCGAAAGCGGCGTCTTTTCCTGGGACATTAACCGTCGCTTAACCATTGTTCCGCACTCCGTTTTGCCTTGGCAGGCGCGCTGTCCTACTGCATGGTCCTTCAGTCGGCACGGCAGTTCAAAGCGATGCAGCGAGTTGCGTGCGCCCGGCGAGACGGCGCTGTAGATGTGCGGGCGGCCGGTTGCGGCGGTTGTTGAGGGTCGTGGCGAGAGATTGGGCTGTCCCGTTGATTCATTTTGAGAACGTCGGATTGCGCTATGGCATGGGACCGGAAATTCTCCGGGACCTGACATTCGACATTCCGCGCCGGTCCTTTCAGTTCCTGACCGGCCCCTCGGGGGCAGGCAAGACGACGCTGCTGCGGCTGCTGTTTCTGTCGCTGAAGCCGACGCGCGGACTGATTCGCATGTTCGACCGCAACATCTCCTCCATCCCGCGCGAGGAATTTCCGATGCTGCGCCGCCGCGTCGGCATCGTCTTCCAGGATTTCCGCCTTCTCGACCATCTGACGACCTACGAGAACGTCGCCTTGCCGCTTCGGGTGCGCGGTAAGGAAGAGACGAGCTATCGGTCGGATGTGCTCGAGCTTCTGAAATGGGTCGGCCTCGGCGAGCGCATCAATGTGCTTCCGCCGGTACTTTCCGGCGGTGAAAAGCAGCGCGCTGCGATCGCCCGCGCTCTGATCGACCGCCCGGAGATCCTGCTCGCCGACGAACCGACAGGCAATGTCGATCCGCCCATGGCGAGGCGGCTCTTGAACCTTTTCCTCGAACTGAACAGGCTCGGAACCGCCGTGGTGATCGCCACCCACGACCTGTCGCTGATGGACCAGGTCGAGGCCCGGCGCATGATCCTTTCACAGGGGCGGCTTGACGTCTATGAATGAGCACCGCGCCCGCCACGAGCCCGACCCGCCGCAGCAGCGTCGCGCCGAGATGCGCGTGCGCCCGACCGGACCGATCGTACCCTCGGCCAACGTCTCCGGCCACGCCCTGATGTGCGTCATCGCCATCATGTCCTTCCTCGCCTGCCTCACGCTCGGCGGCGTCAGCATGGTGCGGGCGACGGCGCAAAGCTGGCAATCGCAGATCTCCCGCGAGATCACAATCCAGATCAAGCCCGACGAGAACCTGGACATGGAGAAGGCGCTCGCGGACGCGCGCGACCTCGCATTGACCTTCCCGGGCACGACGGGCGGCAACATCATCGACCGCGCCGCGACCGCCCGGCTCCTCGAACCCTGGCTCGGCGGCGGCCTCGATCTCGACGAACTGCCGGTGCCGCGGCTCATCGTGATAACCATCGACGAAAACAACCCGCCGGATTTCGGATCCATGCGCAAGGCCCTGATGGAGACGATCCCGGAGGCCTTCCTCGACGACCATCGCACCTGGGTCGACCGCCTGGTTGCCATGGCGAACACCACGACGATGATCGGGACCGGCGTGCTGGCGCTTGTTTTTTCGGCGATGGTGCTGACGGTGGTCTTCGCCACGCGCGGTGCGCTTTCCGGCAATCGCCACATCGTCGAGGTCCTGCATTTCGTCGGGGCCGAGGCGGGCTTCGTGGCGTCCGAATTTCAGAAGCACTTCCTCAGAATCAGCCTCAAGGGTGCCGGTGCCGGCGGGCTGCTTGCGGCACTGTCTTTCGGTATCGCCGGCTTCTGGCAATCCCAGACGCTCGCAACCCCCGAGACGGACCAGGCGACCGCCCTCTTCGGCACATTCGCCATCGGCTATACCGGTTATCTGGGCATCTTCGCGATCATCATCGTCATTGCCCTGCTAACGACGCTGACGGCGCGGCTCACCGTCACGCGGACGATTTACGAGATCGACCTAATCCGGTCGGACCCGGGCCGAACGGATAGCTATCAGGGCTAGGCAGGACCAGGACCCCCAAAGCGGCGAATCTCCCCTCAAACGATCTATCCCCTGCCGCAATCGGCGGCTATGTGAGAGAATCATGATGGTTGAGGAGCTTCGCGAGAGCGGAATGACCGAGAGGGGCAAATGGCGAGACAGGGCCGCGCGCCGCCGCCGGTCCCGCAGTCTGCTGCGGAAAGCTCTGCGACGCGGCTTTTTCGTGCTGGTCGCGCTTCTCGCTGTATTCCTCGCGGGCTTTCTGTACTTCGCCGACACGGTGGCCTCGCTGCAGCCGCCCGCCGCGCCCAGGGCGGATGCAATCGTGGTGCTGACCGGCGGTTTCCAGCGGATAGACCAGGCGGTCGACCTGCTGAAGTCCGGCGCCGGCAGGCGGCTGCTGATCTCCGGCGTCAATCCGGCGACGACGGGCAGCCAGATACGCCGCAACACGCAAAGCTCGGCCGACCTCTTCAAATGCTGCGTCGACATCGGTCACGCAGCGGTCGATACGATCGGCAACGCGACCGAGGCCGGGCAATGGATCCGCGATCACGGCTATGGACGTGTTCTCGTCGTCACCAACAATTATCACATGCCGCGCAGCCTGCTCGAATTGCGCCGCGTTCGGCCGGACACGGAGTTCATTGCTTATCCGGTCGTCAATTCGGATCTCAAGACCTCCAACTGGCTGCGCAATCCGCTCTTCATCAAGGCCATCCTGCTCGAATACGCCAAATATTCCGTCGCGTCGTTGCGGGAGTTTGCGACCAAGCACCTGGTGCGGGGTTCGGAAGTCGACGCCCCTCGCCCTGCTCAGCCGGAAGAGTAGCGCGCTCGATCCTTCAAGACCTGTTTTCCTCCGTGCGAGTTTCGTGTAGGCAGCGGAACGGCCCACCGCCTCGCGGTCCGCGTCGCACCCTATCGAGAGCCTGCCTGATGATCATCCTGCGTTCGATCCTCTTCAACCTGGTCTTCTATGCCAATCTGATCGTCCAGATGATCGTGCTGACCCCGGTCTATTTTATCGTGCCGCGCAAGACGGCCTGGTTCGTGCCGAAGAACTGGGTGCGCAGCAACCACTGGCTCATGGAAAAGATGGTCGGAACGACCTTCGAGATCGAGGGTCTCGATAATATCCCCGAGGGGGCCTACATCTTCGCGCCGAAGCACCAGTCCTTCTGGGACGCCTATGCGCTTCTGCCCTGGCTCGACGATCCGTTCTACATCCTGAAGCGCGAACTCACCTGGATCCCGCTATTCGGCTGGTACATCATCAAGCAGCGCATGGTGCCGGTAAACCGCGCCGCGCGCGGCAAGGCGATGACCGAAGTCATGGACCGCACCAAGCGGGAAATGGCGACCGGACGCCAGCTGATCATCTACCCGGAGGGCACGCGGCGCCCGCCTGGCGCGCCGCCGGAGTATAAATACGGCATTGCGCGGCTCTACCGCGACCTGCAGGTGCCGGTCGTCCCGGTCGCCATGCATCCGGGGCTGTTCTGGCCACGTCGCAAGTTCCTGCGCTTTCCCGGCCATTTCAAGGTGCGTGTGCTGCCGCCCATAGAAGCCGGCCTGGATCCGGACGCCTTCTTGGCAAAGCTGGTCGAGGTGACGGAGGCCGCGAGCGACGAACTCCTGGTGGAAACCGTCAGAAATAACCCGCATCTGCCGTTGCCGCCGACGGCGAAACAACGGCTGCGCGAGCTCGGTGCCAACCAGGCCTGAGCCGAGTACCCCCTACTGCGTCCCTTGTGCCGCTGAAAAGACGCGCGGCACCGTGGCGCTAAGATTGGCGACGACTTCCTCGAGCCAATGGTCGCGGATGCCCATCTCCCTGAGATGGGCAAGCGTGTTGAGCACGTATTCCCTGTTGTTGCCGGACTTCCCCACAGCGGTTGCGACCGTCGCGGCGGCCGCTTCCGCGGTCAGCGCACCGGCATACTGCACATGCTTGCGGTCGGTCACATAGGCAAGCGCCGGCACGCGGCGACCGTCGGAGAGCTGCACCGGCATGGTCCGCTCCTTGTAGACATGTGTAACCAGTTCGCGCTCACGCAGATAGCCGGTCACCTCCGCCCTTTCGGCGAGGGCGACGCGGAACGCCATGCCTATGCACGAGCCGCCGTAATCGAGCCCGAGCACGAGGCCGGGATGCCGCTCGGTACCGCGATGCACCCAGGAGTGGACGCAAAGGGAGCGGCGGTAGCCGAAGGCCCTTGCCGTCAGCTTCTCCTCGAAGCGAAAGCCTGGGTTCCACATCAACGACCCGTAGCCAAAGACCCAAAATTCGTCCATATCCGCTGCCATTCAACCGATGTTGCCGCTATCGCCGAATCACCCGTGAGCATGGCAGCGGCCGTCCAGAACTTTCTAAAGCGGGATGGGCAAGGGTGTGAAGCGGTTTTCCGCCTTCATCCTGCCCTAACATCTTGAGACTACGACGCTGCGCGGAAGAAAGGTGCCCGCGCGTGTCATGCAGAAGTTAGGCAGAAGTTAGTTTGTGAGAACGGAGCCGGCCACCCGAAATGCCGCTTCCGGCGCAAGAGTGGAGTACGCGATACCATGACGGTAACCGAGGTCGCCAAGGGCCGGCCGGCCAGCAGGAAGTTTCTCTGGCTTGCAACCGGCATCATTCTTGTCGCCGGCATCTATTCCGGCACCTGGTTCGTCGCCGCCGACCAGATAGAGAAGCGGCTCCCGGCCTATCTGGCGGAAAGGCAGGCGAGCGGCCTTGGCGGCGAGTGCAGCGAACCCGAGGTGCGCGGGTTTCCATTCCGGATCGGCCTCTTCTGCGACAAGGTGCGCGTCGACGACACCCGCCATGGTGCGTCCGCATCCTTCGGCGCCTTGAGGACCGCAGCGCAGGTCTACCAGCCGGGCCGCGCCGTCGTCGAACTCGACGGCCCCGCGGAAATCCGCGTCTCGCCGGGTATCTCGGTCTCGGCCGACTGGACGCTCCTGCACGCCAGCCTCGCAGCGACGCTCTCGGGTGTCGACCGTACGTCGATTGCCTATGACAATCTGACCGGCACCGTCCGTTCGCCGCAGATGGGCAAGGGCGTGGGCTTCGGAGCGAGCCACGGGGAGATCCATCTGCGCCAGAACGGCGATGATCTCGATGCGGCGCTGAGCGTCGACAAGCTCGACCTGCGCCCCGAGGAAGGACCGAGCCTCGCCCCGCCGGCCAATATCGCCGCCGACCTTACCGTCACCGGCAAGGCCGAATGGCTGCGCGGCGGCACGGTCTCCCCGCACATGCTGCGGGGCACCAAGGGCGAACTGCGCCAATTGACGCTGGATGCGGGGAGCGGGATGAACGCCAGGCTCTCCGGTCCCTACTCGGTCAACGACCATGGGCTGCTGTCGGGCGAGTTCTCGCTAACCCTCATGAACATCACCGCATGGCGGGAGAACCTCGTGAAGGCCGTTCCCGAGGAAACCGACCTCATCAACAACATCGCCAACATGCTGACGGCGCTCGCCGGCGGCAAGGACGAGGCGACCGTCAAGCTCAATGTCCGCGACGGCACCGCCTTCCTGGCCTTTGTTCCGATCGGTGTATTGCCGGCCCTTTGACCCGGACGAACCGGTCTATTTCTGGTCCATGGCATGGCGGCCGAAGTCCGGCATCGCCGTATCCTGACCGGCCTGGATGATCGATCGGCGGATCGCCCGCGTGCGCGTGAAGAGATCGAAGAGCTTGTCGCCGTCGCCCCAGCGGATCGCGCGCTGCAGCGAGGCGAGATCCTCCGAAAAGCGTGCCAGCATTTCGAGGATCGCGTCCTTGTTGTGCAGGCAGACGTCGCGCCACATGGTCGGGTCCGAGGCGGCAAGACGGGTGAAGTCGCGGAAGCCGGAGGCGGAATATTTGATCACTTCCGACTCGGTGACGGTAGCGAGGTCGTCCGCCGTGCCGACGATGTTGTAAGCGATGATGTGCGGAAGGTGCGAGACGATTGCCAGCACCATGTCGTGGTGCTCCGGATCCATCTCGTCGACCATCGAGCCGAGTGCTTCCCAGAAAAGCCTGAGCCTGGCGACGGCTTCCTCGTCGGTTCCCGGGGGCGGCGTCAGAATGCACCAGCGGCCGCGGAAAAGCCCGGCGAATCCGGCATCCGGACCGGAGTGCTCGGTCCCCGCGATCGGATGGCCGGGCACGAAATGCACGGTTTTCGGCAGATGCGGAGCCATCTGCGCGATCACCGAACCCTTGGTCGAGCCTACATCCGTGACGATCGCCCCGGGCTTCAGATGCGCTGCGATCTCAACGGCGACGGCGCCCGAAGCTCCAACCGGCACGGAGACGATGACGAGATCGGCATCCTTCACGGCCTCGGCGGCCGAGAGTGTAAAGCGATGCCCGAGGCCGAGCTCGCTGGCGCGCTTCAGCGTCGCTTCGCTGCGCGTGGAGACGACGATCGTTCCAGCGATTTGCCTGTCGAGGATATCCCGCGCGATCGACGAGCCGATCAGGCCGATGCCGATGAGGGCGATGGTTTCGAATTGCTGAGCCATCTATTTCCGTCCCATGAATTCGGTTAGCGCCGCGATCACGCCCTCATTCGCCTCCTCGGAGCCGATGGTCATGCGCAGCGCATCGGGAAAGCCGTAAGCGCTGACGGCACGCAGGATAAACCCGCGGCTCGTGAGAAACGCATCCGCTTCCTCGGCCGATCTGCCGCCCGTTTCCGGGAAATGGATCAGCACGAAATTGGTGACCGACGGCGTGACGCGAAGACCGATCGCCGTCAAGGCCTCGCTCACTCTCGCCAGCCAGGCGAGATTGTGATCGACAGCCGCGGCGTTGAAGGCTTGATCCCGGATCGCTGCCGCTCCGGCCGCAATCGCCGGCGTATTCAGATTGAAGGGGCCGCGCACGCGATCCACTGCATCCACGACGTCGCGCGGCGCATACATCCAGCCGATCCGCAGGCCCGCAAGGCCGTAGATCTTCGAAAAGGTCCGCGTCATCACCACGTTGCGATTGGCCGAAACCAGCTCGATTCCCGCCTCGTAATCATTGCGCCGGACATATTCGGCATAGGCCGCATCCAGCACCAGCAAGGCGCCGGCCGGCAAGCCGGCATGGAGGCGCCGCACCTCGTCCACGGGGATGTAGGTCCCCGTCGGGTTGGCCGGATTAGCGATGAAGACGATCTTCGTCCGCTCGGTCACGGCGGCCAGGATCGCATCGACATCGACGCGCTGATCCCGCTCCTTCGCCGTCACCGGTGTACCGCCCGCGGCCGTGGTCTGGATCTTGTAGACGAGGAACCCATGCTCGGTCACGATCGCTTCGTCGCCGGGACTGAGATAGGTGTGGCAGAGGAGGCCAAGCAGCTCGTCCGAGCCGTTGCCGCACAGGATATTGGCCGGGTTCAGCCCGTGAACCGCGGCGATCGCGTCCTTGAGCGCATGCGCCTGGCCATCCGGATAGCGCTCGAGATTGAACGCAGCCTGCTGGAATGCCTCGATCGCGCGCGGGCTCGCGCCAAGCGGCGTTTCGTTCGACGACAGCTTGTGAACCTTTGCCACGCCCGGCGCATGTTCCTTGCCGGGCACATAGGCGGCGATCTCCAGGATGCCGGGGCGCGGCTGCGGGCTCTTCAAGGCAAGGTTCATCGGATCGGCTTTCGCGGGGAAGAATGCGGTCCAGCCAATACCGGGGCGCAACAAATTTGTCGAGTGCGACGTCAACACCGCGCCTACGGGGCTTTGATCTCCGGCGCTCGAATGCGGGTGCTGGGAACACCATGCGGCGCCAGTACCGGAACGAAGACGCGGCGCGAGGCACGCGCCGCGACCGGCAGGCCCTGATAGAGCCGCTTCTGTGCCTCAACGATGATCACCCCGGAAAAGACCGGCCATAGCGAGCGGCCGATGCGCTCGAGTCCGTGACGCAGGCGCAGGATAATCTTTCGTCTGGACGGCGGGAAGAACAGCGCTTCGGAACTGGCACCTGGCGTAAAGTTCGTCTCGCGCAAGAGCGCCGTCAATTGTCCCCGTGAATAGGGCCGGCCGGAACCAAAGGGCGTGTGCTCCATCCGTGCCCACACACCGCGACGGTTCGGCACCACGATGACGAGCCGCCCGCCGGGGGCCAGCACGCGCCAGATCTCCTTCATCGTTTCGCGCGGGCTCTCGGCAAATTCCAGTGAATGAACCATCAGCACCCGGTCGATCGAGGCATCGGGCAGCGGCAACTCCTCGTCGAAGACCAGTGCCGTGGAGGAAAGTTCGGCAACCGGCCAGTTCACCGCCCCCTGACCGGCCGGCATGAAGGCGAAGGTCCGCTCGGTATCGGCGCGGAAGCGCTCGAGATAGGGAACCGCATAGCCGAGGCCGACCAGGCGCTCTTCCGGCATGCGCGCCCAGACGGAAGCAAGCGCCATGCTGACGGCTTGCTCCGCCATCCGACCGAGCTCGGAATGATAGAATTGACGGAGATCGACGATATCGGTGTGCATGCGCAACATGTTAGCCTTGAAGCGGTAGACTTCAAGGCGAGGCTCGCTACATTCGGCTGGAGCGGGAAGAGGCAAGCCTCAATGTCTTTCCGTCTCGCCCGCCGCATGCTCCAATGGGAGGACCAAGCCATGGCTGCGCTCGAACTTGACCTCTTCCTCTGCCGCACCGACAATTTTGGTGTGCTGATCCACGATCCGGTAAGCGGCGCAACGGCGTCGATCGACGCACCCGAGGAGCAACCGATCCTCGAAGCGCTGGAGCGGCGCGGCTGGCAACTCACGCACATCCTGACGACCCATCACCATGGCGACCACGTGGCGGCGAATGTCAGCCTGAAGGAGCGGTTCGGTGCCACTATCATCGGCCCAAAAGGCGAGGCTTCGAAGATCCCGGGCATCGACAAGCAAGTGGGCCATGGCGACCGTTTCGACTTCGCCGGCCATCCGGTCGAGGTCATCGAAACGCCGGGACATACCGCAGGCCATATCAGTTTCCATCTGCCCGAGGATAAATTGCTCTTCGCCGCCGACACGCTGTTTGCGCTCGGCTGCGGGCGGCTGTTCGAAGGAACGGCGGAGACGATGTGGCGGTCGTTGAACCGGCTGATGGCGCTTCCGGACGATACGTCCGTCTATTTCGGTCACGAATACACCCTATCGAACGCCCATTTTGCCGTGACGATCGACCCGGAAAACGCGGCGCTCAAGGAACGCGCCGCCGAAATCGAGGAGACCCGCTCGGACGGCGGCTTCACCGCTCCGACGACGATCGGCCTCGAGAAGAGGACGAACCCGTTCCTGCGCGCCGGCGATCCGAAGATCCGCGCTCACCTCGGCATGGAGAAGGCGAGCGATGCCGCCGTCTTCGCGGAGATCCGCAAGCGCAAGGATAATTTCTGATGGCGGCATCGGGGGCTGTTGCTGCGGCGACGATCATCGAGACATTGGGGCTGACCCGGCATCCGGAAGGCGGCTGGTACGTCGAGACCTTCCGCGATGCCGACGGCGGACCACGCGGCCACTCGACGGCAATCTACTATCTGCTCGAAAAGGGCGACCGATCGCACTGGCATCGCGTCCGCGATGCAGCCGAAGTCTGGCATTACTACGCCGGGGCGCCGCTCGAACTCAGCATTGCCGAACCCGGCAAGCGGGCCACGCGCCATCGGCTCGGTCCCGATCTTCTGAACGGCGAACGGCCGCAATACGTCGTTCGCGCCGACTGGTGGCAATCGGCCGCCTCGCTCGGAGACTGGACTCTTGTCGGTTGCACGGTCGCGCCCGGCTTCGATTTCTCTGCGTTCGAGATGGCCGCACCGGATTGGCAGCCGCCGCGAGATTGAACCTTACTCCGCCGCTTGCGCCGCCGTCCCGCCGCTCCTGAAGACCATATCCTTCGCGGCGAGCACGGCGCCGCCGGTGACTAGCAGGCAGGCCATGGCAATCCGCCAGGACGGCTCGGCAAAGTCGAACAGGATGAGGATCAATGTCGAGAGCACCGGCGCCGCATAGCTCGCAACGCCCAGCAACTGGATGTCGCCGTTCTTGACGCCGTAGTCCCAGGCATAGAAGGCCGCGCCGACCGGCAGCAGGCCGAGGCCTGCGACCGCGAGCCACTCGAATGGTGTCTGCGGCCAGACCGTTATCTCGAGGCCAAGATGGCAGAGGAAGGACAGAAGCGACGTCGCCAGGCAAAAGCCGGTCACCACATCGGTCGACACCGCACCGAAACGCCGGGTGATCAATGAATAGCCGGACCAGGCGAAGGCGCAAAGAAGGGCGGCTCCATAGCCGAGCGCATAGGCGTCGTCGAAGGCGACGCCGTCGCGTGCCACGATCAGGATCGTGCCGGAGAGCCCGGCAAGCGCGCCGGCGATATGGTACCAGCGAAGCCTCTCGCCCGGCAGCAGCGCGGAACCGACGACGATCAGAAGTGGCCAAAGATAGGCGATCAGGCCGGCTTCCACGGCCGGAGCATTCCGGAGCGCCGTGAAATAAAGAAAATGGTAGCCGAAAAGTCCGGCAATGCCGGTGATCCAGATCTTGGCCGGCTGCTTCAGAAGCGCAAGGCGTTGAGGTTTCGACGCCAAAACGATGATGCCCGGCAGGCTGCCGATCAAAAAGCAGATCGCCGAAAGCTGGAACGGCGGCACCTTGCCGGAAGCCGCGGTAAGGAGCGCCAGCAGCGACCACATCAGGATCGCGGAAAAACCTACAAGCGTTGCCTTGAACTTCATTCTGGATTTCCCTCACGCGGGCCGACGGCTCGCCCGAATGCCGCCAGGCGTGCGATGGCTTATGGTGTTGTCATTGATCCAGCGCTCTTCCGCGAATCCCGAAAGAGCAGGAACGGCCGCCGCACCTACCCGCCGAACCGTGTCGCGGACACGGTCACAGGACCGATCTTGGTCGGAATGCGGACATAGACCGGTGCGTAGACGTCGACCGTTTCCGACTTCGCGAACCACATTTCCATCGTTTCCAGCCGGCGCAGATATTCGACGTCCTCGCGACCCTTCTTGTATCCCGCCCTCGGCACGAATCGGACGCCGCAGACGATGACCTCGCCGTCGAAGCCCTTGGTCTTGAAGTTTCGCGTCCCCTTGGCCGAGAGCTTGATGTCGAGCCGCGATTCGCCGTCGAAGATGGGCAGCGTATTGGGGCAAACACGGGTCGTCGCCGGAATGATCAGCCCGGACAGCGGGTCGAGCACGTTGCGCATGTCGCGGCTCGTCACCGGCACCCAGTTCTTCGGCAATGGCGTGCGCTTCGGCACCATGCTGGCGCGCACCACATTTCCGTTGCGGTAGCTGACGCTGATCGCCCGCGATTTTTTTCCGCTGCGATAGGACATCGAATACTGCGTCGCGCGAAGCCGGTCGCGTCCGATTGTGCCGGATACCCTGGTCTGGCCCGAGGTCGGGCTTATGATGTTCACCAAGCCGGCCGAATTCAGCGTCCCGGAAATGATGTAGCGATTCTTGTCGACCTCGGTATGAAACGAGGCGCGCGCCAGCGGCAGGCCGGCGAGCGCAATGCTATAGTCCGTTTGATGCTCGATTTCCGCAGCGAAGCAGGCTGTGGAAAAAGCCACGGCGGCCAGGAGTGCCGGCACGCGAAAACCAGTGCGCAACATCATTCCCGAAAGCCCCATTCCCGTTCTCCTGCATGGCCCCGTGTAACGGAGCCGGTTCGAGGACAAACCATGCAGCAGCTCTAAGTGTTGCAGCGTCTTTGGTGCGTCCGATCGACGCCCGGCGCGGTCCGGTCGCAATCCCCTGAAATGCAGGCGGTTTGCGGCATTTCTGCGCTCGGTTCGTCATATTCATTCGGCGGGCGGGAGCCAATGGTTCGACTCCGCCTGCGTTCGAATGGAGATAGCGCGGCGCAGCATGGCCGGAAAGATGACGGCTCGCAACCGTGCCTATTTTTTGCTAATCGTTGGAAAGGCGCGGATTTTCAGGAAAGCGCAGGTTTGGCTTGACTGGCGGCCGATCACTGACTATAGAACCGCGACTTTCCAATAATGGCCAGTAGGAACGCGGCCTGGGCTCTGGGCCCGCTACCGCATTGTCCGGCGGCGAAAAGAAAATAGGTGTACCATGTCCCGTAGTTGCGAATTGACCGGCAAGGGCGTCCAGTCGGGTCACAATGTGAGCCACGCCAACAACAAGACCAAGCGCAAGTTCCTGCCGAACCTGTGCAACGTCACGCTGATCTCCGATGCACTCGGCCAGCGTTTCCGCCTGCGCGTCTCCGCTGCGGCCCTCCGTTCGGTCGAACATCGCGGCGGCCTCGACGCCTTCCTGCTGAAGGCCAACGAGAACGAGCTGAGCATGCGCGCTCGCCTGCTGCGCCGCCAGATCGTCAAGAAGGTTGCCGAAGCCGCCTGATCGGCGCCAGCACCTTCCTGAGAACGGCTTGAAAGGCTTGCGGGTCCGCCCGGCAAGCCTTTTTCTCGTGCTCGACATTCATTGGCCGGATGCCCGCGTCCGGCAGGCCCCTCTCGCTGGTGGCATCACCCAGGATAAAAAAATGCTGATCAACCGTACGTTCTTCGTCTATGTCGCGCTGATGACCCTGGTGGTCGTCGCGTCGAACTTCCTCGTGCAATATCCGCTGCCCGGCTCGATCGCCGGCATGCAACTCGGCGACCTCCTGACCTGGGGCGCTTTCAGCTATCCCTTCGCCTTCCTGGTCACCGATCTCACGAATCGCCAGTTCGGCCCCCGCATGGCGCGCCGCGTCGTCGTCGCCGGCTTCGTGGTCGCAGTCGCGCTTTCCTTCTTCGCCGCGACGCCGCGCATCGCGATCGCCTCGGGCTCCGCCTTCCTGCTCGGCCAGCTGCTCGACATTTCGGTATTCAACCGGCTGCGGCGGCAGACTTGGTGGCGCGCGCCGCTCGCCGGCTCGCTGATCGGCTCGGGCCTCGACACGGCGATGTTCTTCTCCTTCGCCTTCGCACCGTTCTTCGTCTTCCTCGGTCCGAACGACAGTTTTGCGTTGGAAGCGGCGCCACTGCTCGGCGTCATCGCCTTCGAAGCGCCGCGCTGGATTTCGTGGGCACTCGGTGACCTTGCCGTGAAGATCCTGTGCGGCTTCGTGCTGCTGCTGCCCTATGGCGCGCTGATGAGCGTCATCAAGCCGATGCCGGCGGCCAAAGCCACGGCGTAAGGGCGATATCGACGATCAAACAGGGCCGACTTGGCCCTGTTCCGATTGAAGCGGCGAAACCAATCTAATTGGTATAGTCGTCCCTCAGCCGGAACTCGAGCATCAGGTTGCGCTCGAGGATCGAGTGATTGTCGTCGGAAACCAGGATGACCCGCATCTCGCCATCGGGCCGGACGACCACATCAAGCCCTTCCATATTGTCGATCTGGTAGCCCATATCGGCCGCGAGCAGCACCTCGCCGTCGACCACGGCACCCGGCCGGATATCGGCGGCTGCCAGCCGGCGAATGCGCATGCCGAGTCCCGAGGCAAAATTGAAGCGGCGTTCCAGGATGAGCAGATCTCCATTCGGCAGGAACGCGCCATCGGTCACGGCATAGGGATCTTCGCGCACCACCGAGAACGCGCCGCGCATCGGCCCGTCGAGAATGCCGGCCAGGAGATTGTCGGACGCATCGACGCTGCGCTCCGCGACGACCACTGCGGCCCCGGCGAGCGGACCATCCTTCGGTGCTATCGCGATCGTCTCCAACCCCCCATTGCTGCGCAATTCCTCGACCGGAAAGGGCAGGCTTATCTGGCGCAAGGGCCTGGACGCGGCGAAGCCCGGATCGGGATAGACATCGACGCGCGCCGCCTGCTCGAAGCTGACGATCACTTCGCCGTCGCGCAACGCCAGCCCTTCGGAATCCACCTTCCACTTTTCGAGCTGGGCCGCGCCATTGCCGTCGGTCATCGCGGTGATCGCAAGATCGCTCAGTCCCTCGAGCCGGCCGGCCGCGTCGCGAATGACGGCGCCCTCGACCCAATGCCCGGTATCCAGGACCGCGACAAAGGATTGGCCGTCTGGCCGGAAGCGGATCGCCGAAAGCGCCCCGAACAGGGCATTCGGCGAGGTCAGTTCGATGCCACCGATGAATTCGAGTCTGCCGAATGTCTTCGCGTCGGAACCGACCTTGAACTGCGAGATTTGCCGGCTCCGGATCGGAGCGATTTCGCATGGCGCCTCGGCCACGGCCACAGCGGTCGATGCCAACAGGGAGAGAACGACAAGAGTTCGGCGGAGCATTTCGAGGCACAACCTTCCAGGGAGGCAACGCGGGCGCTGAGGGACAGGCAGCCTCTTAGCAGATGACGGAGATCCCGGCGAATTTGCGGCGCGGCAAATCGATCAGCCGGCCCTGCGCATCCGCCCGACGCGGCCGTGCCGGTGCTCCTCCTCGAACAGGGCGGCAAGCTGCTCGGTCATCGCGCCGGCCAATTCATCCGCATCGACGATCGTTACGGCGCGGCGATAATACCGCGTTACGTCATGCCCGATGCCGATCGCCAGAAGCTCGACCGGCGAGCGGGTCTCGATCTGCTCGATGACGGCGCGCAGGTGACGCTCGAGATAGTTGCCCGGATTCACGGAGAGGGTGGAATCGTCCACCGGCGCACCGTCCGAGATCATCATCAGGATCCGCCGCTGCTCCGGCCGGCCGAGCAGGCGATCGTGGGCCCACATCAGCGCCTCACCGTCGATATTCTCCTTGAGCAGCCCTTCGCGCATCATCAGGCCGAGATTGCGGCGTGCGCGGCGCCACGGCGCGTCGGCCGACTTGTAGATGATGTGGCGCAGATCGTTGAGGCGACCCGGCGCCTGCGGCTTGCCGCCGGCGAGCCACCTCTCGCGCGATTGCCCGCCCTTCCAGGCCTTGGTGGTGAAGCCGAGGATCTCGACCTTGACGCCGCAACGCTCCAGCGTGCGGGCGAGAATGTCCGCGCAAGTGGCGGCAACGGTGATCGGCCGGCCACGCATCGAGCCGGAATTGTCGATCAGCAGCGTCACGACGGTGTCGCGGAAGTTGGTATCCTTCTCCCGCTTGAAGGAAAGCGGCTGCATCGGATCGATGATGACCCGCTGCAGACGCGCGGTATCCAGAAAGCCTTCCTCGAGATCGAACTCCCAGGAGCGGTTCTGCTGCGCCATCAGCCGGCGCTGCAGGCGGTTGGCGAGGCGGCCGACGGCGCCCTGCAGATGCGCGAGCTGCTTGTCGAGAAACGCGCGCAGCCGGTCGAGTTCGGCCTCGTCGCAAAGTTCCTCGGAGGTGATCGTCTCGTCGAACTCGCGCGTATAGACCGCGTAGTCGACCTTTTCGTTGAGGTCCGCGAAAGGATGGTTCGGCCGCTTGACCTCGCCGGGCGTCTCGCTGTCCTCGTCGCCCTCGTCCTGAAGGTCGTCGTCGGAGATTTCGGCGCCGTCCATCTCGCCTTCTTCCATCTGCTCCTCGGCAGACTGGTTTTCATCGGCTGGGGCGGCGTCGGAGCCCTCCTCTTCTTCGCTGGCGTTCTCGTCCTGCTCCTGGCTGCGCGGCTGGTCCTCGTCGGTCTCGCTTTCCTGCTCGTCCGGCTCGATGTCGTCCTCGCCGTATTTCTCGGCCACATCCATCGAAGCGAGCATGTCGCGCACGACCCGGGCGAAGGCCTGCTGATCGTTGATCGCCGCCGTAAGGTTTCCGATGTCGGCGGACGCCTTCTGCTCGATGAACTCGCGCCAGAGGTCGAGCACCTTGCCGGCGGAGGTCGGTGGCTTCTTGCCGGTCAGCTTCTCGCGCACCAGAAGCGCCACCGCCTCTTCGAGCGGCGCATCCGCCTGGTTTTCGATCGCGCCGAAATTGGCCTTGGCGTATTTCTCCTCGAGCATGGAGGAGAGGTTGTCGGCGACGCCGGGCATCCGGATCGCCCCGATCGCCTCGACGCGCGCCTGCTCGACGGCATCGAAGATCGCCCGCGCATCCGCGCCCTGCGGCGACATGGTCGCATGGATGCGATCGTTGTGGCATGCCTTGCGCAGCGCCATCGAGTCGCCCAGGCCGCGCGTCACGGCGAGTTCGTGCCGGGTCGGGCGCTTGGAGAGCTCCGGCAGCCGGACGCGCTCACCGGTCATCCCCGGCCGCTCGTTCGCGAAGGCGACCTCAAGCTCGGCATCCCCGGCGATCGACCGGACGCAGCCGGAAAGCGCCCGCTTGAACGGTTCGGCGGCGTTCTCCCTCGTTGGTGGCTTCGCCTTGGAATTCGAGCTCACGACAGTTCCTTCTTCAGCCAGGTTCAGCTGATATCGAGCGCATCACCATTCTACCCGAGAGCTGACCCCTGCGGACAGGAGCCGGCGCCTGGCGAGCCTCAGGCTGTCGCTTCCAGCACGATGTTGGCGGCGCTTTCCTTCAATTCGACACCAAAGGCACGCTGGTAGTGTTCGGCGACCAGCGTCCGCTCCAGCTCGTCGCATTTGTTGAGGAAGGTCACGCGGAAGGCAAAGGCGATATCGCCGAAGATATGGGCGTTCTCGGCCCAGGTGATCACCGTGCGTGGGCTCATGACGGTCGACAGATCGCCGTTGATGAAGGCGGCGCGGGTGAGATCGGCGACGCGCACCATCTTCGATACCGTCTCGCGGCCCTTGTCGGCCGTAAAGCCCTTCACCTTGGCAGCGACGATGTCGACTTCCTTGTCGTGCGGCAGGTAGTTGAGCGTCGTCACGATCGACCAGCGGTCCATCTGCGCCTGGTTGATCTGCTGCGTGCCGTGATAAAGCCCGGTCGTGTCGCCGAGGCCGATCGTGTTGGCGGTCGCAAACAGGCGGAAGGCAGGATGCGGGCGGATGACACGGCTCTGGTCGAGGAGCGTCAACCGGCCGGAGGATTCGAGCACGCGCTGGATGACGAACATCACATCCGGGCGTCCGGCATCATACTCGTCGAAAACGAGCGCGACATTGTGCTGATAGGCCCAGGGCAGGATGCCGTCCTTGAACTCGGTGATTTGCAGCCCGTCCTTGACGACGATTGCATCCTTGCCGACGAGATCGATACGGCTGACATGGCTGTCGAGGTTGATGCGCACGCAGGGCCAGTTGAGGCGCGCTGCAACCTGCTCGATATGGGTCGACTTGCCGGTCCCGTGGTAGCCGGACACCATCACGCGTCGGTTGTGGGCAAAGCCTGCAAGAATGGCGAGCGTCGTTTCCCGGTCGAAAAGATAATCGGGATCGAGATCGGGCACGTAGGCATCACCCTTCGAATAGGCGGGAACGCGCAGATCCGTATCAATGCCGAAAGCCTCCCGGACCGAGACCGTCGTGTCGGGGAGGTTGGAAATATCGAGGTCAATCTTGCTCATCATGTCTCCAGAGCGGCCGCCGGACGGCAGCCGCGCACTCGCCTGCGAAAAGTGTTTTCTGTCTTAGTCCGCGTTGTTAGCAGAAACCAGCCTGTTTTAACAATTGATAGGCTTGAATCACGGCCCGAAAACGCTCTTCCGAACCTCTGTCTCCGCCATTCGCATCGGGGTGGTGTTTCTTGACGAGATCCTTGTAGGCCGCCTTGATATCGGCGGAGGTCGCCGTCGCGGCAAGTCCGAGCGTTTCGAAGGCCTTGGCCTCGAGCGTCTTCAATTTTCGCAGCCGCGGTTCGTGCCGTGCCGATCGGGCCCGCGCCTCGTTGAAGAAGCCGAACGGATCGCGCATGCGCGCCTGTGAGCCGGCGCTGCCGGAGCGCATCTGCGATTGCGCCGGTCCGTTTCGGGCGCTCTTGTTGACGCCGACCGTCCAGGTGGGACGGTGACCGGTGACCGCTTCCTTCTGATAGCGCGCGATCTCCGTGTCCGACAGCCCGGAGAAATAATTGTATCCCTTGTTGTATTCCTTCACGTGCTCGAAGCAGAACATGAAGTATTCGCCCTCGGCATTGCGGCCGACGGGCGCCCGATGCACGCCCTTCTGGTCGCAACCGTCCCACTGGCACATAGGTGCAGACGGCTCGACGCGCGCTTCCCGCTTGGGGCGCGTGCGGATGCGATCGAAGTATTTTGAATCGAGCTTCATGGCATGCATTATGGGGTTTGCGACGGGTCACAACAAGAATTGACAAAGCGGAATGTTGCTGGCTTTGTGCGGGCATTTTGCATCGCCGGCGCCTTTTGCGCAGGAGATTGGGACTTGAAGCATGTCGCTGCAAAGCCGCATTGAAAAGAAGCTTGAAGAGGCCTTCCATCCCGAACGGCTGATGGTCGTCAACGAAAGCCATCTGCACGCCGGCCACCAGCCCGGCTTCGACGGCGGCGGCGAAACCCATATGCGCATCCGCATCGTGTCCAGCGCCTTTGCCGGCATGAGCCGCGTGGCGCGGCACCGGGCGATCAACGACCTCTTGAAGCCCGAGCTCGATGCCGGCCTGCACGCGCTGGCCGTCGAGCCGGCCGCACCCGGTGAGCCGACGCGCTGGTAGGTCCTGAGCCTAAAGCCCCGCCGACTCGCCCTCGGCCGGGCGGATGCGCAGCTTGGTGATCCTGTTCTTCACTCTCTTCATGACGATGAAGCGCTTGCCGTAGAAGGTGAAGGCCTGCCGCTCCTCCGGAATGCTCTTGGCTTCATGGATGACGAGACCGGCGACCGTGGTCGCCTCCTCGTCCGGCAGCGACCAGTCGAGCGCCCGGTTCAGATCGCGGATCGGCACGGAGCCATCGACGACGATGGAGCCGTCGGCCTCCTGCCGGACACCCTGGATATCGAGATCGTGCTCGTCGGCAATATCGCCGACGATTTCCTCGAGGATGTCTTCGAGCGTGACGAGGCCCTGAACCTGGCCGTATTCGTCGACGACGATCGCCAGATGCAGCTTTCGCCGCAGGAAGGCGTTGAGCTGGTCCTTGAGATTGGTCGTGTCCGGCACGAACCATGGCTTCTGCGCGATCCTGACGATGTCGATATTGTACGGCTCGACCCCGGGCTCGGCGAGCGCTCTCTGGAGATCCTTGGAATGGACGACGCCGATGATGTTGTCGGTCGAGCCGCGCCACAGCGGCAGGCGCGTGAAGGGACTTCCGAGGATTTCCCGGACGCAGGCCGCGGGCGGCTCCTCCGCGTTGACCGCCTGCATCGCGGTGCGGTGAATCATGATGTCGGAGACCTCGAGCTCGCCGAGATCGAGGACGCCGCCGAGCCTGTCGCGGTCCGCCTTGACCACCGCCCCTTCCCGGTGAAGCAGATCGACCGCACCCCGCAATTCATCCTGGGCCGAAAGCATCGGCCTGTCGGAGGAAACATTCACGCCGAAGAGGTTCAAGAGGCTGCGTACGATCGCATTGATGAGCGCCGAAAACGGGCCGGCGACCGCCACGAAGCGTCTTACCATCGGCGCCACGGCAAGCGCGAACCGGTCCGGAGAGGCAATCGCCCAGCTTTTCGGCAGCACCTCGCAGAAGAGGACGAGCAGCACGGTCATGCTGAGGGTGGCGACCAGCACGGCGAAGTTGCCGACGAGGCCGATGAGCAGGCTCGTCGTCAGCGAAGTCGCGAGAATGGTGACGAGGTTGTTGCCCAGCAGCAGCGTTCCAACCAGACGGTCACGCCGCTCGATCAGCCGATTGACGACGCCGGCCCGTCGGTCGCCATTACCATCGAGCGTGTGCATCCGCGCCCGGGAGGCTGCGGTCAGGGCCGCTTCCGACCCGGAGAAGAACGCCGACAGGAGCAGGAGGCAGATGACCGAGAGGAGCGGCAGCCAATGGTCCGCCAGAAAGAGCCATAACGCCTCGGCGCTCATCGCGGATGTTTTTCCTTGAGGAAGCCCAGCACCTCGGAAGCCGGGACGTCGTCGGCGACGAAGGACTGGCCGATGCCCCTCGTCAGGATGAAAGTCAGCTTGCCGCCCTTGACCTTCTTGTCCTGGGCGATCGCCTCCATCAACCGCTCGGCAGGCGGAAGATCGCCGGGAATATCGGCCATGCGCGTCGGCAGGCCGACGCCCTTGAGGTGGGCTTCGACGCGCCGCGCATCGTCCGGGCTTGCGAGGTTCATCCGGGCGGAGAACTGGTGCGCCAGCACCATGCCGATCGCAACGCCTTCCCCGTGCACGAGCCTGCGGCTGTCATATTCGGTCGCGGCTTCCAGGGCGTGGCCGAAGGTGTGTCCGAGATTGAGAAGCGCGCGCAAGCCGTTCTCGCGCTCGTCGGCAGCCACGACGTCGGCCTTCGCCTGGCAACTGGCCGCAATCGCCTCTATTCGTGCGTCTCCCCCGGCGAAGACCGCCTGCCAGTTTCGCTCGAGCCAATCGAAAAACTCCGGCTTGTCGATCAGGCCGTATTTCGCAACTTCGGCATAGCCCGCGCGAAACTCGCGCGGGCTCAGCGTATCGAGCACGTCCGTGTCGGCAAGCACGAGATCCGGCTGATGAAAGACACCGATGAGGTTCTTGCCGTGCGGCGAGTTGATGCCGGTCTTGCCGCCGACGGAGGAATCGACCTGCGCCAAAAGCGAGGTCGGGATCTGGATGAACCGCGAGCCGCGCCGGACTATGCCGGCGGCAAAGCCCGTGAGATCACCGATCACCCCGCCGCCGAGCGCGATCACCGCATCGTTTCTCTCGATCTTCGCAGCGAGGATGGCGTCGCACACCGGAACCAGATGCTCGAAGCTCTTGGTCTTCTCGCCTGCAGGCAGGACCAGCGACACCGCCTCGATGCCGCTCGCCTTCAGGCTCGCCATCAGCGGCTCCAGATAGCGCGGCGCCACGTTTTCATCGGTGATGACCGCCATCCTGCGGCCCTTGAGGCGGGAGGCGATTTCCCTGCCCGCGGCGGCGATCAGGCCGGGGCCGATAAGAATGTCGTAGGAACGGTCTCCAAGATTAACGCGGACCTTTCGCTCCGCATGCATCGCATCGTTCATCATGGCATCTCGACTTTCTTGCAGTCGGCGACGGCCGCGAGGACTTCCTCGACCATCGTTTCCTTTTTCACGTCGCGCGAGAGGACCACGAGATCCGCCTCGGCATAGATCGGATAGCGGGCGCGCATCAGGTTTTCGAGCGTCTGTTTCGGGTTTTCCGTCTTGAGCAGCGGCCGGGTATCGCGCTTGTTCACCCGCTCCCAGAGAACGTCGAGGTCCGCGTTCAGCCAGACGCTCAGGCCGCCCTTCTTGATCTGCCGGCGCGAACGCTCGTTGATATAGGCGCCGCCGCCGGTCGAAACCACCCGCGGTCCCGACCGCAGCAGCCGCTTCAGCACCCGCGCCTCGAGCGCGCGAAACTCCTCCTCGCCATAGGCCGCGAAGAGCTCGCTCACCGTCATGCGCGACACCCGCTCGATCTCATGGTCGGAATCGACGAAGGGAACCCCGAGCGCCTGGGCGGTCAGCCGACCAATCGCCGATTTTCCCGCCCCCATCAGGCCGATGAAAATCAGATTGCGCTTACCGAGAGCGCGTTTCGCCCGTTCGGCGAGGGTCGCGGAAACCGGTTCGGTCACGTCGTTCATTAGGCGTCATAGTCCCCATTCCACTTCGGTATCGACAAATCGGCCGGGGGCGTCAAGTCGTCGCGCGGAGCACGTGGCGCTTCTTGAACTTGCCGATCGAGCCGTTCATATAGATCACGGCCCATCACGGGGCCACACGGGTGCACTTGAACGCTGCATGGACCTTCTCGATCGTTTCCGGTCGGAGAGACATGCAGAGGAGACTAAAATGCCGACCCTCTTCCGGTTCCTGTTCTTCTGCGCGGTCGTGGCCGGCATGATCTATGGAACCATGGTGGCGCTCGTCACCTTCGTCGAGCCGGTGGAGCGGGACGTGACGGTGCGCATACCCTCCGAACGGGTCAACAAGCCGCAATGACCGATCTTTCGGAGGCCCACCTCGAAGCATTCCTGGAAATGATGAGCGCCGAGCGGGGTGCGGCGGTCAACACGCTGCAATCCTACGAGCGCGATCTCAGGGACGCGCTCTCCTTCCTGCGCTCCTGCGGCACGCGGCTCAATACCGCGACGGCCAACGATCTCAGACGCTATCTCTCGCACCTCGCCGGCGAGGGCTTCAAGTCTTCCTCCCAGGCACGCCGGCTGTCGGCGCTGAGGCAATACTACAAGTTTCTCTATGCCGAGGGACTGCGCGGCGACGACCCGACCGGCATCCTCGATGCGCCCAAGAAGGCACGCACCCTGCCGAAGACGCTGAGCGTCGACGACGTCACCCGGCTGATCGGCCAGGCCGAGACGGAGGCCGCGTCCGGCGGCGAAGACGTCTTCGCGAAGCTGCGCATGCATGCGCTCATCGAGCTTCTCTATGCGACCGGCATGCGCGTCAGCGAACTCGTGTCGCTGCCCGCAAGCGTGCTTGCGCAAAATGGCCGATTCCTGGTCATCCGCGGCAAGGGAAACAAGGAAAGGCTGGTGCCGCTGTCGCAGGCGGCGATCCGCGCCATGCGGACCTACGGCGATGCGCTGCGCACGAACGCGGCGGAAGCCGAAAGCCCCTGGCTGTTTCCCTCCTCCGGCAAGTCCGGCCACCTGCCCCGCCAGGTCTTTGCCCGCGACCTCAAGAGTCTCGCAGCGCGCGCCGGTATCCGGGTCGCCGTGATCTCACCGCACGTGCTGCGCCATGCCTTCGCCAGCCACCTCCTCGCCAATGGCGCCGACCTTCGCGCCGTGCAGGAACTGCTCGGTCATTCGGACATTTCGACGACACAAATCTATACGCATGTGCTGGAGGAACGGCTGCACGAACTGGTGCAAAACCATCACCCCCTTGCCAAACAGGCGAAAAAACAGGATTAGGACCGGCGGGCAGGTTGGCTTTGCCGGACGGTCCTTGTCGCAAAACGATCGGAAACGCATCTCATGCACAACTATCTCGACTTCGAAAAACCCATCTCTGATCTCGAGGGCAAGATCCTCGAACTGAAGAAGCTTGCCGGCGAAGACGAGAGCGTGAACACCTCCGACGAGATCGCCCGGCTCGAGGGCCGCGTCCGCGATGCGATGATGGAGATCTATTCCAAGCTGTCGCCCTGGCAGAAGACACAGGTCGCGCGCCACCCGTCCCGCCCGCATTTCCTCGATTATGCCGCGGAGCTCTTTACCGAATTCACGCCGCTCGCCGGCGACCGCAACTTCGCCAATGACGATGCGATCCAGGCCGGCCTCGCGCGGTTTCGCGGCTCGCCGATCGCCGTGATCGGCCAGGAGAAGGGCAACGACACCAAGTCGCGCATCAAGCACAACTTCGGCAGCCCGCGCCCGGAAGGCTACCGCAAGGCGGTTCGCGTCATGGAAATGGCCGACCGGTTCGGCCTGCCGCTCATCACGCTGGTCGACACCGCCGGCGCCTATCCCGGCGTCGGCGCCGAGGAGCGCGGCCAGGCAGAGGCGATCGCCCGCTCGACCGAAATGTGCCTCAACGTGAAGGTGCCGATCGTCACCGTGGTGATCGGCGAAGGCGGCTCTGGCGGCGCCATCGCGATCGCAACCGGCAACCGCGTCTATATGCTGGAGCACGCGATCTACAGCGTCATCTCGCCGGAAGGTGCGGCCTCGATCCTATGGCGCGACTCGACGCGCGCCAAGGAAGCAGCCAGCAATATGAAGATCACCGCCGAGGACCTGAAGTCGCTCGGTGTCATCGACGGCATCATTCCCGAACCGGTCGGTGGCGCCCACCGCGATCCGCAGGCCGTGATCGGCCGCACCGGCACGGCAATCGCCGACGCGCTGAAGGAACTTTCCGGGCGCAGTGGCGTCGAATTGCGGGCCGACCGGCGGCAAAAGTACCTGAATATCGGCCGCAATCTCTAAACGGACGAGGAAAGGCGGGCACGGCGCGCCCGCAGCCCACGTTAACCGTGACAGGATCGGGTCTGAACCATCGCGATTAAGTTGCCTCGCTCGGCAACCGGAAATCGGGACTATGGCCAAATCTTGGCCATATTCATCAGGTCATGAGAAACGGCCGTTCGCACGGGGCGCGTGCACGGTTAAGATTTCGTGAAGAATAATGACTTACTGATTCGTTGATCCCTCTCCGTCGCGGATGAGGCGTGCACGGATGGAATCTGGCTAAAACGGGCTTTTGCCAATGCGTTTCAGAAATCTTGTTGTCACCACCGCCATCGCAGCCCTGCTTGCCGGCTGCACCAACGAAACGCTCGATTCGGTCAACCTCTCTTCCGTCAAGAACAAGACGGAATACCAGCTTTCCGGCAAGATGGTCAGCAAGATGAGCGAGTTGGGGATGCAGAAGACATCCCCGATCCTGTTGCGCATCTTCAAGGAAGAGGGAACGCTCGAGGTCTGGAAGGCGAATGCGTCAAGCCGCTTCCAGCTTCTGAAGAGCTACAAGATCTGCGCCTGGTCCGGCAAGCTCGGCCCCAAGGTGAAGGAGGGCGACCGTCAGGCGCCGGAGGGGTTCTATCCGCTCTATCCGCACCAGATGAACCCCAACTCGAACTACTATCTGGCGATCAATACCGGCTTTCCCAACGCCTACGACAAGGCGAACGGCCGCTACGGCACGCACCTGATGATCCATGGCGCCTGCTCGTCGTCGGGCTGCTATTCGATGACCGACGAGCAGATCATCGAGATCTTCGCGCTCGCACGCGACGCCTTCAAGGGCGGGCAGGAATTCGTGCAGTTGCAGGCCTTCCCCTACCGGATGACGGCGGAGAACATGGCGCGCCATCGGGACAATCCGAACATCGAGTTCTGGAAGATGCTGAAGGTCGGCTACGACCAGTTCGAAGTGACCAAGCGCCCCCCGCAGGTCAATGTCTGCGAGAAGAAATACGTCTTCAACCAGCAGACCGACGGCAGCTTCAATCCGGCCGGCCAGTGCCCCGCCATGTCGACGCCGCCAGCCTTGCAGATGGCCATGACCAATTTCGCGAAAGACTATCAGCGCGACTATGACAAGGCGCTGAAGAAATACGACGGCATGGTCTGGTATGAACCGAGCGAAGCGGAGCGCAAGGCAATCGTTGCCGAACAGCGCAAGGGCCGCGAGCTTGCCTATGCACCGACTGGCACCTCGCTTGACGCCGGCAAGCTGATGAAGGTCAGCGACCTCGAAAAGCGGCTTGCCGATCAGAAAGCGGTCGAAGAGGCCAAGCAGGCAGCGCTGATCCAGAAGGAAGCGCTGGAGAAGGCAACGCGCGACGGCAAGAGTGTCCCCGTCCCGCAAGAGAACCCGATCGAGCGTCCGGTTCAGCAGGCGGCGCTGCAGGCGGCGCCAGCCAGGAAATCTTTCTGGAACCTGTTCTCGCCGGGCGAAGCCGAGGCGCCAGCGGCGCCAACCGCCAACGCCGCACCCGCCGAGCCGAGCGCGGCCCAACCGACAGCCCAGCAGCCCGCCGCCGCTCAGCCGCAGCCCGCCACGGATCAAAAGCAGGCGGCTGCGCCGACCGAGCCCAATCCTCAGGTGGCCACGGCCCCGGTAGCCGGCGGCGAGACGGCGCCGGCGGAACAACCGCCGAAGAAGCGCCCGTTCTGGAAGATCTGGGGCAATTGATGCCGGACGAAACGAGGATCGTCTATGATTTGAGGGGGCTGAAATGCCCCCTCCCCGTTTTGAAGACACGCAAACGGATGGAGACAATCGCGCCCGGCGCGCTCATCGAGATCGAGACCACCGATCCCATGGCCGTGATCGACATTCCGCATTTCTGCAACGAAGACGGGCACCGGCTTGAACAGGCGGCGTCGACCGCCGGCGGACATCGCTTTCTCATTCGCAAGAAGACGTAGCCGATCGGCATGCTGTCTCACATCCGCCGACGCTCTCTCTTGCCCGGCATCGGCTCCCTCGGCAAACCGGGGCTCCAAGGTAACAGGGATTCTTGCTATCATCCCGAGCCGAGAAGGGGCGACAGGATGAACGAGCCAAATGGCAGTTTCCGCGACAATTCCGGTGCTGTGGTACGGCCACCGGTCGCCTGGGCCCTTGCGGTCTTCGCTGGGGTCGTGCTCGACGCCGTCTTCCCTCTCCCGTTCCTGCCGGCGGCCGTGCCCGCCGGCTGGCTGGGCGCGCTTGTCTTCCTCACCGGCCTGGCGTTGTTGATCCTCGCGGCGGCGACCTTCCGCCGGGCAGGTACGCATATCCAGACTGTCCAGCCGACGACGGCGATCGTCGAAGCGGGCCCTTACCGCTACAGCCGCAATCCGATCTATATCGGCATGTTCCTCGGCCTGATCGGCCTCGCCCTCGCCTTCGACAGCCTGTGGCTCCTCTTCATGCTGGTGCCGTTCTACTTCGTCATCCGTTACGGCGTGGTCGCCCGCGAGGAAGCCTATCTCGAGCGCAAGTTCGGCGACGTCTATCGCGCTTACAAAACCCGCGTCCGCCGCTGGCTGTAGCGCCGTGATTGATGCATCCTGGCCGGCGAATCCTCTACCGAAACGAACACGCGTCATCGGCACGCCGATGAATTCTGCCGGCAAAATCGCCTGATCGCGCACCCGTTATCCACCTGGCGCGAAAGATTGGCGAGCGCCCGTTGCGGCGATTGGGAGCGGTCTGTATCTGCCCATTGAAGCAGTTTGGATGGGGGAATTCGTCGATGGCAACCACATACAAGCGCGTCGGCTCTGCGAAGAATGCGGTTACCGACGGTGTGATCGGCGGCTATGCCTGGACATCGAAAACCCTGACCTTCGGTTTTGCCGAGCAGGACATCGACAAAAACGGCATCGACGATTTCGCCGAGGGCGACTGGAAGGATTTCTATCGCGAGATGTTCAAGGACATCTCGGCCTGCATCAACGTGACCTTTCGCGAAACGGCGGTCGCAAATGCGACGCTGAAGCAAACGCTGCTCGACACCGGCGGCGGTGGGTTTTCCGGTGGGCCGGGACCGACGGAAGATACGGTGACGACCGCCGTCGGCATCGACCCGAAGAGCGTGAAGGCGGCGGCCGACATCATTCGCCTCGGCACATTCTCGGACGTCTGGCTGCATGAGATCGCCCACAGCCTCGGCCTCAAACATACGCATGACTCAATTGCTGGCCCAACCTTGCCCGGAGTCGTGGACGAAGATGACAAGGGCACAGGCCTCCTCAATTCCTCGATCTACTCAGTCATGGGGTATACCTATGCCTTCTGGGGAGAGGACAACCCGTTCACCACGGCCAAGGATTTCGGTGCGACGCTGAACGCCCAGCCGGGCTCGCTCGGCGCCATCGATATCGCTGCACTCCAGCACATGTATGGCGCCAGAGCGCACAACACCGGCAACGACCTCTATCGCTTCAGCGACGATGTCGATTTCAACCGCGGCTACACGACGCTTTGGGACACCGGCGGCAATGACACAATCGCCTACACCGGCACCAGCCGGGCAAAAATCGATCTGCGCGCGGCGACGCTGAAAGCCGAGATCGGGGGCGGCGGCTGGCTTTCCACCTCGGAGACGCTAACCGGCGGCTTCACCATCGCCAATGGCGTGGTGATCGAAAACGCCAAAGGCGGTCCCGCCGCCGACATCCTGATTGGCAACGCGGCTGGCAATATTCTCGATGGCGGACGCGGAGCCGATCAACTCCAGGGCCTCACCGGCAACGACACTTATATCGTCGACAATAGCGGTGACCGCGTCTCCGAGGCCGCATCGGCCGGAACGGATCTGGTGAAGAGCAGCGTCTCCTCCACACTCGGTGCCAATGTCGAGAACCTTCTCTTGACGGGAAGCCTCTCCATCAATGGAACCGGGAATGGTCTTGCCAATAAACTCACCGGCAATGCCGCCGCCAATGTGCTGAGCGGGGCTGCCGGCAACGACGCGCTGGACGGCGGAGCCGGCAGCGACCTGCTCTCCGGCAATGCGGGCAAGGATCAATTCGTCTTCAGCACGGCGCTCGGTGGAAGCAATGTCGATCATATCCGGGATTTTTCTGCCATCGACGATATGTTCGTGCTGTCGAGCAGGATCTTCACGGCCTTGACGCCCGGCACTCTGTCACTAGGTCTCTTCAAGGATGCCGCGGTTGCCAAGGTCGACGCCACCGATCGGCTTCTCTACAACAGTAAAACCGGCGGTCTCTTCTATGATGCCGATGGCTCGGGCGCGGGCAAGGCCGTGCAATTTGCGGTTCTCGACAACAAGGCGGCGATTACATCTGCCGACTTCTTCATCGTGTGACGATCGCAGCGCGGCCGCGTTCAGTCGGCCGCATGATCAGAACTTCACTCCGGGCACGGCCAGCGGATTGTCGGTGAGTGCCTGCGCATCCGGGCGATCGACGCGCGGCTTGCCGGTGAAGGCATCGAATAGATCGCGCACGAAGGCCTCTTCGAGGCCCTTGGTAATCAGCACCATCCGTGTCCGGCGGTCGGCCGGGTCCGGCCAGGCGGCAAGCCGTTCGGGCGCGTGAAAGACGGTCTGGACACCGTGCAGCACCACCGGCCGCTCGGGCCTGTCCGCGACGGCGACGATCGCCTTCATGCGCAACAGCTTCTCGCCGTGGGCGGAGCGCAGGAGATCGATGAACATCTCCAGCGCCATCGGCTCGATCGGCCGGTCGTGAACGATGCTGAACGAGCGGATGTCGGAGCCGTGGCGATTGACATCGTGGTGATGGTGGTGCCCATGATCATGGCCGTGACGATGGTCATGATCGTGATCGTCTCCGTCGAGCTCGTCCTGCAGCCAGCGGCCGACATCGGCGACCTTGGTCGATGGGTCGTAGAGGCCGCAGGCGAATAGTTCGGCGCGCCCTGCCTCCTGCCCGTCGCCGTCCATGATCGGTGCGCGCGGATTGAGGTCCTTCAGAATATCGCAAAGCGCTTCTAGCTGCTCCTTGCCCGCCAGCCCCATCTTGCTGATGACGAGCCGGTCGGCAACGGCGACCTGCTTCAGCGCCTCGACGTGGCTGGCGATCGTCTGCGCGCCATTGACCGCATCGACGACCGTCACCACGCCGTCGAGGCGAAAGTTCTGGGCGATGACCGGGTTGCCGAGCACCGATTGCAGCACCGGCGCCGGATCGGCAAGGCCGGTCGTCTCGATGACCACACGCTGCAGCGGCTTGATCCGCCCGGTCTGCATCCGGTCCATCAGGTCCGCGAGCGTATCGACCAGTTCACCGCGCACGGTGCAGCACAGGCAGCCGTCGGAAAGCTCGATCACCCCGTCGCTCGACGCCTCGACAAGAAGATGATCGATCGAGACATCGCCGAACTCGTTGATGATGACGGCCGTGTCGGCGAGCGCCGGATCCTTCAGCAGGCGGTTCAGAAGGGTCGTCTTGCCCGCACCGAGGAAGCCGGTGAGGATCGACACCGGCACGACCGGCAATGGACCGTTCATGGAAAGGACTCCGTCATAGACCTTGGCGGCATCCGGGGCGGAAACCGCGCTTGCATTCCCGTCGCGCTCAGAAGCTGGGGCGCGGCACCGGAACCGGGACGTTGGCGAGTTCGGCGACATCGCCCTGCCCGGCGACATCGCTGCCTGCCTTGGCGGTCTTGTCGCCGCTGCCCGGAATAAGTCCGGCGAAGGCCAGCTTCAGCGGACGATCGATCTCGTGGATATAGGGCGACAACAGCTTCTGCCGGCCGGCCTCGTCGCGGCCTTCGCTGCGGACCTTCGCCGCTTGCTTGGAGCAGATCTCCTTGCTGACGTCCGCAACCACTTCCCGGCCCTCGCCGTAAGGGGCGATGGCGGTCAGCGACGGTTTTCCGGCCGAAGGCGTCGTCAGTGCCATCTGGAGCAGCCGGGCCGACTCGTCGGCGCGGGCGCCGAGGCTATCCTCGCCGAGCACCACCGATATGACGCTGCGTCCAGAACGGGTCGCCGACGATACCTGGTTGAAGCCCGACGCGCAGATGAAGCCGGTCTTCATGCCGTCGGCGCCTTCGAAGCGGCCGATCAGCATGTTGTAGTTTGCATAATCCTTCTTGCCGGTGGTGAAGCCTTCCAGCGAGAAATACGAGGCGTATTGCGGATACTCGCGCTTCAGCGTGATCGCCAGAATGGCAAGGTCGCGCGCCGTCGTGTACTGGCCCTGGCCGGGCAAGCCGTTGGCATTGGTGAAACGCGACGACGTCATGCCGATCCGCCGCGCTTCCGCGTTCATCCGATCGATGAACGCCTGTTCCGATCCGCCGACCGTTTCGGCGATCGCCACGGCAACGTCATTGGCCGACTTGACGAGCATCATCTTCAACGCGCTGTCGAGCGTCATCGCCTGGCCGGGCTTGTAGAACATCTTGCTCGGCGGCTCGGAGGCTGCGTTCTTCGTCATGACGACCGGACTCTCCAGCGTCAGCTGTCCTGCCTTGATCGCCTGAAACGTCGTATAAGCCGTCATCAGCTTGGTCAGCGACGCCGGATACCATTTCTGGAAGATGTCCTGATGCTCGTAGACTTTGAGGGTGGCGACATCGACGACGAGCCGCGGATTGGCCGACGCCGGAACCGCCGCCGCCAATGCCGCACAAACACCGGCAAGAACGCCCATCGCGCCTGCCCTGTTGCGCATCAGAAGTCGAACTGTCACCACTACCTTAACCTCGAATTTCCGGAGTTGCCTCGTATAGTCCGGCTATTTAGCCTATATGGCAAGGAGATGGCAAAGCCATTCCACCTGACCGCCTGCCCCGTCCACCGAACAGACCCACAGGGAAGCATCATGCCGATATTGAACCGCGCCGCCGAACTCCAGAACGAAGTGACCGAATGGCGGCGCCACCTGCACATGAACCCGGAGCTCCTGTTCGCGGTGGAAAATACGGCAGCCTTCGTCGAAAAGAAACTGAAGGAATTCGGCGTTGACGAGATCGTGACCGGTCTCGGCCGGACCGGCGTCGTCGGTATCATCCGTGGCAGTCTCGGCCCGGGCCGCACCATCGGCCTCAGAGCCGACATGGACGCCCTGCCAATCACCGAGACCAGCGGCAAGACCTGGTCGTCGAACACGCCCGGCAAGATGCATGCCTGCGGCCACGACGGCCACACGGCGATGCTGCTCGGTGCGGCGAAATACCTCGCCGAGACGCGCAACTTCGCCGGCAACATCGCCGTCATCTTCCAGCCGGCGGAGGAAGGCGGCGGTGGCGGCAACGAGATGGTCAAGGACGGCATGATGGAGCGGTTCGCGATTGAAGAGGTCTACGGTATGCACAACATGCCAGGCATGCCCGTCGGCCATTTCGGCAGCCGCGTCGGCCCGATCATGGCCTCCACGGACGAGTTCACCATCACCATCAAGGGTCGTGGCGGCCATGCGGCTCAGCCGCACAAGACCATCGACCCGATCGCCATAGGCGCGCAGATCGTCAACGCACTGCAGACGATCGCTTCGCGCACCGTCGATCCGCTTGCCTCGATCGTCGTCTCCGTCACCAAGTTCAATGCCGGTTTCGCCCACAATGTCATTCCGGAACAGGCGGTTCTGGCCGGCACGGTTCGTGCACTCACACCCGAGGTGCGCGACACCGGCGAGGCGCGGATCCGCCAGATCGCCGAGAGCATTGCCAGCGCCTACGGTGCGACCGTCGATGTCTGGTACGGCCGCAACTATCCCGTCACCGTCAATCATTCCGCGGAGACCGGCCACGCCCTTGCCGTCGCCGCGACGATCGCCGGCGACGGCAATGTCAACGCCGCGCTCGACCCGATGATGGGCGGCGAGGACTTTTCCTACATGCTGCTTGCCCGGCCCGGCGCCTTCGTCTTCATCGGCAATGGCGATTCCGCCGGGCTTCATCATCCCGCCTACGACTTCAACGACGACGTGATCCCGCACGGGATTTCCTATTGGGTGAAGCTCGCCGAAGCGCGGCTCGCCGCCTGAGAGACGCGAGCGGGGGCACGCAAATGCATCAGATCGACAAGACCGACCGCAGAATCCTCAACATCCTGCAGGCGGACGGGCGGATCACCAATCTCGAATTGGCGGACCGCATCGGCCTTTCGCCGACCGCCACGAGCGAGCGGCTGCGGCGGCTCCTGAAAGAGGGCTACGTGTCCGGCTTCGGGGCGCGTCTCGATCCGCACAAGCTCGGCTTCGGGCTGCTGGTTTTCATCGAGGTGATGCTCGACAAGACGACGCCGGAAGTGTTCGATCAGTTCGCCGCCGCCGTCAAGCAGGCGCCGGCGGTGCTCGAATGTCATATGGTCGCCGGCGGCTTCGACTACCTCGTCAAGACCCGTTTCGAGGACATGACCGCCTATCGCAATTTCCTCGGCCAAGTGCTTTGGACGCTCCCGGGCGTCAAGGAGACCCGCACCTATGCGGTGATGGAGGAAATCAAGAACGACGGGCCGCTGCCGCTCGTTTGACGGCAGCGGCCTATCACGTCACGCCTTGATCGAAGCCATGTCGATCACGAAGCGATAGCGCACGTCGCTCTTGAGCACCCTTTCATAGGCGGCGTTGACCTCCTCCATCCGGATCGTTTCGATCTCCGAGACGATGCCGTGCTCGCCGCAGAAATCGAGCATCTCCTGCGTCTCCTTGATCGAGCCGATCATCGAGCCGGAAATGCTCCGCCGCGCCGGCACCAGCGAGAAGGCATGGACCGGCACCGGCTTCTCGGGAATGCCCACGACCACGAAATCACCATCGACCTTCAAGAGGTTGAGATAGGCATTCCAGTCGATCTCCGTTCCTACGGTGCAGATGATCAGATCGAAGCTTCCGGCCAGTTTCTCGAAGGTCTGCGGATCGTTCGTTGCATAATAGTGGTCGGCTCCGAGTTTCAGCCCGTCCTCCTTCTTCGAAAGGCTCTGGCTGAGGACGGTGACCTCCGCACCCATCGCATGGGCGAGCTTAACGCCCATGTGACCGAGACCGCCCATGCCGACGATCGCCACCTTCTTTCCAGGCCCCGCTTTCCAGTGGCGGAGCGGCGAATAGAGCGTGATGCCAGCGCAGAGCAGCGGCGCGGCCGCATCGAGCGGCAGGTTCTCCGGGATCGAGAGAACGTAGCCTTCCTTGACGACGATGTGATCGGAATAGCCGCCCTGGGTGGGGGTCTTTCCATCGGCCTCGACGCCGTTATAGGTCACGACCAGGCCGGGCATATAGTGTTCGAGATCGGGATCGCGCGTGGCGCAGGTCGTGCAGGAATCGACGAAGCAGCCGACGCCGACCCGGTCGCCGCGCTTGAACTTGCTAACCTTGGAGCCGACCGCCCGAACGATGCCGACGATTTCGTGGCCCGGCACCATGGGAAAGGTCGAGTTGCCCCATTCATTGCGGGCCTGGTGGATGTCGGAGTGGCAGACGCCGCAATATTGAATGTCGATGACGACGTCGTCGTCGCGCGGTTCGCGACGTTCGAAGGTGAAAGGGGCGAGCGGCTTCGATGCGTCCGTTGCCGCATATCCTCTTGCGATGGCCATGGGGTCTTTCCTTCATGTCTGGGAATAGCGCGCCGCGCGGAGGCATGGACCTCGGGCGGCAAGGCGGACTATGCTGTCCCCGGGCGCCACTGCGTTAGTGCGATCCTGCAAAGTTTTTGCACAATCCTGCAAGAATGAAAGAACGGCCGTTGCGCCGCAACTTCCTCCGCCTATCTGTGCCCCATCTCGCAAGCCCCAAGCACCGGAAAGAATACCGAAGATGTCAGAACTGCAACGGACGCCGCGCCAGGAGATGATCGAGATCATTGCCAGGATCGCCGAGGTGGACGGCGACCACCCGACGATCGTTCCGGGCCTCAGCATTCACCGGCATTCGAGCTCCGCCAAGCCGAATTGTGCCGCCTACAAGCCGAGCCTCGCAATCATCGTCCAGGGAGCCAAACGCGTCCTGCTCGGCGGGGAGTTGTTCGTCTATGGGGCATCGGACTATCTGCTGACGTCCATCGACCTTCCGGTCCTGTCGCAGATTTCATTGGCTTCCAGCGACGAACCCTATCTCAGCATGAATTTCCAGATCGATACGGCAAAGATTCCAGCCCTTATCGACAGGGTCGGCGACCAGACGGCAAGGTCACCCGCGTCTCCGCGCGGCATGACGGTCAACAAGCTGACTGCGGACCTGGAAGACGCGGCGCTGCGCCTGCTGCGGCTCCTCGATCGCCCCGCCGAGATGCCCGTCCTGTTGCCGCTCATCGAACAGGAAATCCTCTATCGGCTGCTGATGGGGCCACATGGTGCCAGGCTGCGGCAGATGACGACCGCTGAAAGCCAGCCGCACCAGATCGGCCGCGCCGTCGCCTGGCTGAAGGAACACTATTCCCGTCCGCTACGCATCGACGACCTGGCAAACCGGGTCAGCATGAGCGTCTCCTCGCTCCACCATCATTTCAAGGCGATCACGGCGATGAGCCCGCTGCAATATCAGAAGCAGCTCCGCCTGCAGGAAGCCCGCCGGCTGATGCTGGAGGAGCGCCTCGACGCGGGCGACGCCGGCCACCAGGTCGGCTACGACAGCCAGTCGCAGTTCAGCCGCGAATATGCGCGCCACTTCGGCGAACCGCCGATGCGCGACATCGGCCGGGTTCGCCGCAGCCTCGTCGACCGTTTGGCCGGCGAGCCGGAGTTGCTGAGCGAGGCTTAGGCGGGAAAAGGCAGCACGAACGCGCCTCCTTAACAGGGACAAGGCCCCTCCCCAACCCCTCCCCACAGGTGGGAGGGGCTTTGGCGCCCGCTGCGACCGACTACCATTCCCAAAGAATCGAACCCTGCTGTAACGATCAAGAGAGGCGCGGAGGGTGCGGTAGGTTAAGCCCCTCCCACCTGAGGGGAGGGGTTGGGGGGGGTCTTGCATCCTTCGCAGCCCTTCCCGCTACCACCCCTCCTCCAGCACCTTTGCCAGCATGTCGGCGAAGAAGTCGGCGCTCTCATGGGCGAGGCAGAGCGGCGGCTTGATCTTCAAGACGTTGAGGTGGTCGCCGGTCGGCTGCATGATGACGCCGAGCTCCAGGAGACGGTCGCAGATTGCCGCCGTTTCTTCGGTTGCGGGCTCGAGCGTCTCGCTGTCGCGGACGAATTCGACGCCGAGATAGAGACCCATGCCGTGCACCGCACCGACGATCGGGAACCGCTCGCCGAGCGCTTGCAGCCGGGTCTTGAGGTGATGACCCACCATGCGGGCGTTCTCCTGCAGCGCCTCGTCGTGCAAGATGTCCAGGACCGTCATTCCGACGACCGAGCTCACCGGGCTGCCGCCGGCGGAAGAGAAGAAGTAGCCCTCCTTCTCGAGCGCCTCGGCGATTTCGCGGCGGGTGATCACTGCACCGAGCGGGTGGCCATTGCCCATGCCCTTGGCGACGGTGATGATATCCGGCACGACCCCCTGTTCCTCGAAGCCCCAGAAATAGTGACCGAGCCGGCCATAACCCACCTGCACCTCGTCGGCGATGCACACACCGCCGCGCGCCCTGACCATCCGATAGGCGGCCTCGAGATAGCCCGGCGGCAGCGGAATGCCGCCGGCATTGCCGTAGACGCTTTCGCAGATGAAGCCCGCCAGACTTTCACTCCTCTCCTCCAGTTCCTGGAGCTTGGCCGCGACGGCCCCGAGATAGTCGCCGGTTGAGCTTTCGCCGCGATAGGGCCCCCGGTAGGTGTTCGGCGAGACAACCGGATGCACCCAGGCCGGCCGGGTCGTCAGCGCCTGCGGATTGTCGGCGATCGAGGTCGAGACCGCGTCGCTCGCGACTGTCCAGCCGTGATAGGCCTCCAGCAGCGAGACCACGTTGCGCGCGCCGGAATAGGCCCAGGCGAGCCGGATGGCGAGATCGTTCGCCTCCGAGCCGCTGTTGACGAGAAAGACCGTATCGAGGCCTTCGGGTGCAAGAGCGGCAAGCCGCTCCGAAAACTCGGCGACCGCCGCGTAATGAAAGCGGGAATTGGTGTTCAGCAGCGACCATTGCCGACCGACAGCGGCGGAGAGGCGCGGGTGGCCGTGCCCGACGATCGCAACGTTGTTGACCATGTCGAGATAGGCTCGACCCTCGATGTCGAAGAGATGTTCCTTCCAGCCGCGCTCGATCTGCGGCGGTTTGCGGTAATAGTTCTTCTGCGGCCGCGCGAAATGTCGCCGGCGCCGCTCCAGCAGCCCGGCCGCATCGGGCACGGGCGCATCGCAATCGAACCCGAGGACCCGCGCCGGCGACGGGCAGAGCCGACGCCAGGCTTCCGCCCGGTGCGCGGCGGCGAAGGGCGGCGGGTCGATCTCCGGGGCGGTTGAGAGTTGAACGCGCATGAAGCCGAGCGCCGTGGGCTCGCCCGGGATCGTGCCGATCCGGTCCCCTGCACTGACGCCCCCACCGTCGCCGCCTGCCGGCTCGATCCCGAGCAGGTGAAGGTGGAGGCCCTGCGCCGAGAGGATCAGCCTGCCGCCGCGCTGGTGGAGCTCACCGGCAAAGGGGGCGTGAACTGCCGTCTGCCCGTGCAGGCATAGGTCGACATGGAGGGCGAGGGTTTGGGGGGCCTTGGCCTGGAGAGGCCGCGTTTCGGTCAGGCGGAATTCGCCATAGCGGGTCGCCGCCGTACCGGCCGCCCGCGCCGCGGACTGCAGGAGCAGCGCCTCGGTATCCTCGTAGTGCCAGCGGTCGGCGGGCAGATGCGGTCCAAGCAGCGACAGGTCGACGATGCCGACCCGGCCCGGGTCGATATCCGGCAGCAGGCGGCCCGCAGTCGGAAGGGCCGCCGGCGCCTCCTCCCTGCCGATCACCTGATGGATGGCACGCTCCATCAGGTCGAAGGGAACCGAGACGGCGACATCGAAGATCTCGCGCTCATTCGCGACGTTCGACTGAACATAGGCATTGTCCGGCTCGACCTCTAACTGCCGCGCGGAACTCGCGACGAGAATGCCGGCGCGAGCGACGATCAGCGGCCAGAGCGCCCTTATTTCGGCCTCCGTCAGCGGGCAGACGGCATGGAAGGCCTTGACCGCCGGCAGGATGCGGAACGGATCGCCGTCGGCGTGGTGAAGCAGCGACGCGCAGGTGACGGCAAGCTCGGCGACGAGCCAGCCTTGGAGCACGTCGCCGAAATCGATGACTCCTTCGGGAACGAGGCGCCCGCCCTTCTCCGCCCTCGCCACCACGTTGTCGTCGGTGACATCCTGATGGATCGCCTGCAGGCGCAGCTCCGGCATTAGCGGCTGGACGCGGCGCATCGCCCCCACCATCGCCTCGGCGATGCGCTTGCGCATGTCGGCGTCGGTCATCGCCGAAAGCAGCTGGAGCGCCACCGGTCCCGCCCGCCGGAGGTCCCATTGCAGTTGCCGCTCGAGCCCCGGATGATCGAAGTCCGCGAGCGCGACAGCGAGCCGGCCGGCGAGGTCGCCGAGGGCCGAGACGGTTTCGGCCGAGAGGTGCGTGCGGCGCGTAAGCGGCGTTCCCTCAAGGTAGGTCAGCAGCCGGAACTGGTAGCTTCCGTCGCGCACGGCTGCGGTGACGATCTCTTCGCCATCGCGCGCCGGGATGACCTTGGGCACCATTGGCGCGTTGGGCTTGGTGCCCAGATGGCGCAACACCGCGTTTTGGGCCTCGAGTTCGACGCGCTCGTAGTCCGCCCGTGCTATCTTCAGCACGAATCGGCCCTCGCCCGTGTCGATGCGATAGTTGCGGTCCTGCTGGCTGCCGAGTTCGGCGACGTCGCCGGAGAGGCCGTAGTGCTCCAACAGGATCGTCTTCGCCTCGTCGGCCGACACATCGGGCCTGGGAAGTTCAGTGCGGCGCTTCAGCGAGTCTTCTTCCATCATTCATCTACTCCGAGGCTGTGCCTACGATGAAACGCCCTCCAGACGATAGCGCGTGCCGGGGTAGAGCAGCCGTGCGACCGTGACATTCCTGTTTTCCGACCAGGTCCGGCGGCGGATCATCAGGCAGGGCTCATTGCGGCCGATTGAAAGTAGCTTGCACTCCCAGGGCTGTGGCAGCACCGCCTCGACGACCTGTTCGGTGCGGGTGATCGGTGCCACCAGCGTCAGATAGGCATTCGGCGTCGTGTTGGAGAAATCCTGTGCCAGGTATTCGGGGCAGATCACCGGATTGACGAAACGGTCCTCGATCTGGATCGGCACGCCATTCTCCGCGTGAACGATGATCGAGTGGTAGACCCGCGCCCCGGTCGCAAGCCCCAGCGCGTCGGCAATCTCCGGGCTCGCCGACTTTTCCTCGAGGAGATCGATGCGGGACGTATGACGGTGGCCACGCTCGCGGATTTCGTCGGCAATGTTGCGGACTTCGAGCAGTGCGGTGCTGCCCTTGTGCGCGGCAACGAAAGACCCGACGCCCTGGACCCGCGTGATCGCCCCCTCGCTCGCAAGCTCTCGAAGCGCGCGGTTCGCGGTCATCCGACTGACGCCGAGGTCGGCGACAATGTCGTTCTCGGAAGGGATGCGGTGGTGCGCCGGCCACTCGCCGCTTTCGATGCGGCTGCGGATGAACTGCTTCACCGCCTCATAGCGCGGGATGGGCCCATCCTCGAAGGCGGATGTGTCGCTTTTGCGCTCGATTGACGTCATAAAGTTCTCCGTTCGTCGGTCAGGACCGACATGCCACCGGCAAATCGGAACTGTTTTCGACGATTTTAAGGTTGCGCGCCACCAGAAAATATCTATAGTTCCATATACAACCACGTACAGGAGGAAGCGATGCCTGCCTTTTCCGCTCACCGGCTCTTCGCCGAACAGGCGCTTCTGTCGACGGGTTGGGCGGAGAACGTCGTCATTTCCCTCGACGGTGACGGATACATTGCCGCGGTCGAAACAGACCAGGCACCTGCAGCGGGCGACGAGCGTGTCTCCGGTCCACTTGTTCCGGCCATGCCGAACCTGCATTCCCACGCCTTTCAGCGCGCCATGGCTGGCCTTGCCGAAGTGGCGGGCAGCGGCGACGACAGCTTCTGGACATGGCGCGAGGCCATGTACCGCACCGTTGGGCTTGTCGATCCGGACGATGTCGAGGCGATTGCCGCAAAGCTCTATGTGGAAATGCTGAAGGGCGGCTTCGGCCGCGTCGTCGAGTTTCACTATCTTCATCACACCGCGGACGGCACGCCCTATGCCGATCCGGCGGAGATGTCGCTCAGGATCCTGAATGCCGCGCAAGCGGCGGGCATCGGTCTTACGCATCTGCCGGTCTTCTACGCCCATGCCAATTTCGGCGGCGCCGCACCCAATCCGGGCCAGCGCCCCTTCCTGCACGATCCGGAGCGCTTTCTGGCCCTCCTCGAGCGGCTGGTTCCGGCGAGCGCCGGAGCGGGCGCCGAACTCGGCTACGCCATCCATTCGCTGCGCGCCGCGACACCGGACGAGATGCGAAGGATCCTCGGCGCGGCACCGGTTTCCGGTCCGATCCACATCCACGTCGCCGAGCAGACCCGCGAAGTCGAGGACTGCATCGCCTGGAGCGGTCGCCGCCCGGTCGAATGGCTGCTCGACGAAATGCCGGTCGACCAGCGCTGGTGCGCCATTCATGCGACGCACATGACGGCCGGGGAAACGACGCGACTGGCAAAGTCGGGCGCGATCGCCGGGCTCTGCCCGGCCACAGAGGCCAATCTCGGCGACGGCATCTTTCCGGCCACCGACTTTCTCGCCGCCGGCGGCCGCTTCGGCATCGGCACGGACAGCCATGTGGCAACCAGCGTCGCGGAAGAGTTGCGGCTACTCGAATACGGCCAGCGGCTGCGCGACCGCAGGCGCAACCGCCTTGCCGCGCCCGGCGCTTCCGTCGGCGGAACTATCTTCGACGCGACGCTCGCAGGCGGCGCTCAGGCGGCCGGACTCGGCACGGCCGGCATCGAGGCAGGCGCACGGGCGGACCTCGTCGTGCTCGACGGCACCAATCCCTACATCGCCGCCGCAAGCGGCAACCAGATCCTCGACCGCTGGCTCTTCGCGCTCGGCGGCGAGACGGTCCGCGACGTCATGGTCGCCGGCCAATGGAAGATCCGCAACGGACGCCATGACCGGGAGGAAGACATCGACCGCGCCTTCGCGCGGGTTCTGACAAAGCTGAAATAGCGAACTAGTCGACGATCAAAAAAGGGGAATGCGCATGTCGATCAGCACACTGAAACTCACCTTCGCCGCCGCCGGCCTGATGCTTGCGGCTTCCGCCAGCTCGGCCAACGCCTCCTATTGCGGCGACGGAAAGACCGTGACCTTCGCCGGCATCGACTGGGAAAGCGGCGCCTTTATCACCGAGGTCATGAAGACGATCCTCGCCAAGGGCTACGATTGCCAGGTGGATTCCATCCCCGGCAACTCCGTGACGCTGGAGCAGGCGACCGCCAACAATGACGTTCAGATTTTTGCCGAAGAATGGATCGGCCGCTCCGACGTCTGGAACAAGGCGGTCGAGGAAAAGAAGGTGGTTGCCGTCGGCAAGACCTTCGTCGGTGCCAGCGAGGGTTGGTTCGTGCCGGACTATGTCGTCCACGGCGATCCGGCTCGCAACATCGAAGCCAAGGCGCCGGATCTCAAGAGCGTCTCTCAGCTTTCCGACCCGAAGGTCGTCGAAGTCTTTGCCGACCCGGAGGAGCCGTCCAAGGGACGCTTTCTGAATTGCCCGTCCGGCTGGACTTGCGAGGGCGTCAGCACGGCCAAGCTCGAAGCCTACAAGCTCGGCGAAGCCTATGTGAACTTCCGCCCCGGTACCGGCACGGCGCTCGATTCGGCAATCACGTCCGCCTATCTCCAGGGCGAGCCGATCCTCTTCTACTATTGGTCGCCAACCGCCATCATGGGCAAATTCAAGCTCGTCCAGCTTGAAGAGCCGGCCTACAACGAGGCCTGCTGGAAGGAACTGAGCAGCGCCAACGGCAAGCGTGACCAGGGCTGCGCCTTCCCTTCGGTCGACGTCGCCTACGGCGTCAACAGCACCTTCGCGTCGGAAGCGCCTGAAATCGTCGCGATCCTCGAGAAGGCAACCTTCCCGCTCGAGGAAGTCAACGGCAGCCTCGCCTTTATGGTCGACAATAAGGTCGACGCCACGGCCGCCGCCGCAGAATTCCTGAAGACCAAGGGCGACATCTGGGGCAAGTGGGTCTCCGAGGAAGCCCGCGGTAAAATCGAGGCAAGCCTGAAGTAAGGCCGAGCCTAACCCGCCTGCGTTCGCCACGCCTTACCGTTTAATGACGGAAGGACGTGGCGGTTCGCAGGCTGCCAAGCTGCTCGCGCGCCGGCCGCAATGGCCCCCCGCGGCTCTGAGCAAGGAACGATTCCGATGTTTCCGGACTCTCTCAATCTTTCGATCCGCGCGCCGGTGAACGACTTCATCCAGGCGCTTGTCACCAACTACGGCTGGGTGTTCAAGGCGATCAGCGGCATCATCCTGAAGGCTGTGCTGTTCATCGAATGGATCCTGCGCGGCCTGCCCTGGTGGCTCGTCATTCTCGCCTTCATGGCGCTCGCCTGGCAGAGTTCGAAGCGTTGGACGCTGACCGTGGCCGTCGGCGTTCTGCTTCTCGCCGTCGGCGTGCTCGGTCTCTGGGACCTGACGATGCAGACGCTCGCCCTGATGCTGATGGCGACCATTGTCTCGGTGGTGATCGGCGTGCCGATCGGCATTCTCGTCGCCAAGAGCCGGACCGTCCGCAACGTCACCCTGCCGGTGCTCGATGTCATGCAGACCATGCCGAGCTTCGTCTACCTGATCCCGGCGCTGATGCTTTTCGGTCTCGGCAAGGTGCCGGCGATCCTTGCGACCATCATCTATGCGGTTCCGCCGCTGATCCGCCTGACCGATCTCGGCATCCGCCAGGTCGACGGCGAGGTTGTCGAGGCGGCGACCGCCTTCGGCGGCAGTCCGACGCAGATCCTGTTCGGCGTCGAACTGCCGCTTGCCACCCCGACCATCATGGCCGGCCTCAATCAGACGATCATGATGGCGCTGTCGATGGTCGTCGTCGCCTCGATGATCGGCGCGCGCGGTCTCGGCGAGCAGGTGCTGAACGGCATCCAGACGCTCGACGTCGGCAAGGGCCTGGAGGCCGGCATCGGCATCGTCATTCTCGCAATCGTGCTCGACCGCATCACGCAAGGCTTCGGCAAGCCCCGGACGGAGGACGCCCGCAATGGCTGATATCGAAATCCGCAACGTCTACAAGATCTTCGGTCAGGACGCGAAGAAGGCGCTCGCCATGGCCAGGGACGGCCTGGACAAGGCCGACATCCTTGCCCGGTCGGGCTGCAGCGTCGGCCTCAACGATGTCAGCCTGAAGATCGGCGCCGGCAAGATCTTCGTGATCATGGGGCTTTCCGGCTCGGGCAAGTCGACGCTGGTGCGCCACATCAACCGGCTGATCGAACCGACGAGCGGCGAGGTCGTCTTCGACGGCAGCAACATCCTGAACCTCGACGCGAAGGCACTCCGCGCCTTCCGCATGCGGCGCGTCAGCATGGTTTTCCAGAGTTTTGCCCTGATGCCGCACCGGACCGTGCTGCAGAACGTCGTCTATGGCCAGCGCGTGCGCGGCGTGTCGAAAGCCGACGCCCGCGAGATCGGCATGAAGTGGATCGAGACGGTCGGTCTCACGGGCTATGACGCGAAATTCCCGCATCAACTTTCGGGCGGCATGAAGCAACGCGTCGGCCTGGCGCGGGCGCTCGCTGCGGATACCGACGTCATCCTGATGGACGAGGCGTTCAGCGCCCTCGATCCGCTGATCCGCGGCGATATGCAGGATCAACTGCTGCAACTCCAACAGAACCTTTCCAAGACCATTGTCTTCATCACCCATGATCTCGACGAGGCGCTGCGCATCGGATCGGAGATCGCGATCCTGAAGGACGGTCAGGTCGTGCAGGTCGGCACGCCCGGTGATATTCTTAGTAATCCGGCAAACGACTATGTCGCGCGCTTCGTCCAGCGCCGGCAGGAGAGGCCCGAGAAGCATGGCTGAAACGATCACCATCGATGGACCGCTGACCTGGAGAGAGATCGCCGCCGTTGCCGACGGCGCTCGCCTCGTCTTGTCCGACCGGACACGTCAGCGGATCATCGATGCCCGCCGGATCGTCGACGCGCTGGTCGAGCGCGGCATCCGCGGCTACGGCATCAATACCGGCGTCGGGGCGCTTTGCGATGTCGTCATCAGCCGCGAGAACCAGCAGGCCCTGTCGCGCAACATCATCCTGAGCCACGCCTGCGGCGTTGGCGAGCCGCTGGGCCGCGCCGAAGCTCGCGCCGTGATGGCGGCGCAGATCGCCAATTTTGCGCACGGCTGCTCCGGTGTCCGAGTCGAGACGGTCGAGGCACTGCTGGCATTGCTCAACGCCGACATCGTTCCGCTCATTCCATCGCGCGGTTCGGTCGGCTATCTCACCCATGGAGCAGCAATCGGGCTCGTTCTGATCGGTCATGGCACGGCTGTGCGCGGGGCCGAGAAACTGAGCGGCAGGGAGGCGCTTGCCCGCATCGGACTGGAGCCGCTGCGGTTCGAGGCGAAAGAGGGGCTGAGCCTCGTCAACGGCACGCCCTGCGCCACCGGCCAGGCGGTGCTGGCGCTCTCCCGTGCGGAACGGCTGTTCCGCTGGGCCGATGCGGCCGCGGCAATGACCTATGAAAACCTCGGCAGCCAGGCCAGGGCCTTTGCCGAGGGACCATTGGCCCTGCGGCAGTCGCCGGGCCTTCAGGCGGTCGGCAAGAGCTTGCGCGACTGGCTGGCCGAGAGCCCTATGCTTGCGGAGATGGCCGGCAGCCGCACGCAGGATCCGTTGAGCCTCAGAGCCGTACCGCAGGTGCACGGCGCGGCACGCGACACCTTCGACCACGTCGGCGAGATCGTCGACCGCGAGTTGTCGAGCGTCACCGACAATCCGGCCGTCTCCGGCTCGCCGGAGGATCCGAGGGTGCATTCGCAGGCCCATGCCGTCGGGGCGGCGCTCGGGCTCGCGCTGGACAGCCTCGCCGTCGCCGCGGCCGAAGTCGCCGCGATTTCGGAGCGCCGCATTGACCGTCTGGTGAACCCTCTCGTCAGCGGACTTCCGGCTTTCCTCGCCGACGACAGCGGCGTCGCCTCCGGTTTCATGATTGCCCAATATACCGCAGCGGCCCTCGTTGCCGAGAACCGCCGCCTGGCAGCGCCGGCAAGTCTTGACGGCGGCATCACATCCGCGCTGCAGGAGGATATACTGACCCATGCCACGCCTGCCGCATGGAAGGTCTTGTCGATCCTGGATAATCTTGAGCAAGTCCTGGCGATCGAATTGCTTTCTGCCGCTCAGGCCTACGATCTGCAGCCCAAGTCCCGCGGCAGGGCGCCGCGCACCGATGCTCTTTACGGCCGCATTCGCGGCACGATCTCGGCCTATGCCGACGACCGGCCAATGAACGACGATTTCGCCCGGATGCGCGACCTCATGGAGGAACGAGACCATGAAGATACTGCGCTCAAACGACTATAGGCACATGCCCTGGAAGAACGGCGGTGGCGAGACCGTTGAGATCGCAGTGTCGCCGGACCGCGCGCCGCTTTCCGATTTCGACTGGCGCGTCAGCATGGCAACCGTTGCGAATGACGGCATGTTTTCCAGCTTTCCCGGGATTGACCGGACGCTCTCCATTCTAGAGGGCGCCGGCATGACGCTGTCGATCGAGGGCCGCCCGCCAAAGCTTTTGACCGTGGCCGATCCGCCCCTCTCCTTCCCGGCCGATGTCACGACCTCGGCGAAGCTCGCAAACGGCCCGATCACCGACCTGAATGTCATGACCCGCCGGCAGACGCTCAGGCACCGAGTGCGAAAGCTCCATGTCGAGCACTCGCAGCCGATCACCTCCCACGCCCGGGAACTCATCCTTTTCTGCCACCGCGGCAGCGTGACGCTTTCGACCGAAGGCATTTCGGCGAGCCTGCATGCCCGGGACACGGCGGTGCTTCAGCAATCGGGCGCCCTTACCCTCTCCGCAGATATCGCCTCCGAGGTCTTCCTGGTCGAGATCAGTACCCCCTAGTCTAAAGCTAGTAGTCTAAAGCTAGTAGTCTAAAGCTAGAGGACCAAGGCGTACCGGATTGCACCGAAGAGCAGGAGGACTGCGCCCACCGCCATCAGCGCCGCTGCGTGCCAGTTCCGCGTCAAACCGAGAAACCCCAAGCCTTGATGGCGCGGTTCCAGAGTTTGGGAGTTTTCGAGGGAATGCGGCGGCTCGCTTAGCCGCCGTCGGCCAAGCGCTTCCCAGGTCATCACGAGAACGCCGCAGATAAACAGGAATGCGCCGGCGAGGATTGCCCACACGCGCTTGCTCCTTAGGAAAACACGCGCGATGCCGCGTCAGCGCATGCGCGTTTGCGGACGCACGACATTCATCTGAAGCTCGTGACTTGAGGCATACCTCCCCAGAACCTTGATCAGACGCTGTTCCTCGGTCTTGTGAAGGCCGCTTCGCCTGCAATACTCCGACACGTCCCAAACGTGCCTGGCATGGGATTTTTCGAGCTTGTGGATGTCCGTGTGTCTCATTCTGCACCTCCCACCTCTGTCGAAGAACGGCCGACGTCAAGTTTGGTTCCACGCGAGGTTCTTGCAGCAAATCCCGCCCTCCGTGGGCGCGTCGCCGGCGCGCGCGCCGTCACTTCTCACTGAACCCCGTGATGCGGCACGGATTTCGGCGCCTCTTCCAGGAGCGTGTAGGGCCCCTCCGGACATTTGACGTCCGGGTTGACCGGATGGAACAGTCCGAGTGGGTTCGGTTTGAAGATCCAGGCGTGCAGATCGTAATGATGCAGTTGCGCCGGTAGAAGCGGTTCGTGGCCTTCCATCGGCCCGTCGAAGGGCTGCCCGAACAGCTCGGGCTTCGACTTGATGCCCGTGGCGAGCGGTATCAGCCACTCCACGGCAACCAGTTGCAGCTTGTCGCCGACCGGCTCGTAGACCAGCAGGGTCGGCTTCATCGGATCGGGCTCCGGACCGATCAAAGCGGGGTTCAGAAAATGGACACCCATCGTACCGCTCGCGAACGTGACGCAGCCGAGCGTTGAGAAATAGCCGTCACGCACGGCAACCACCGGATCCTGATATTTTTCAAGCGACGCCTTGAGCTTCTCGAGCTCCGGCGGAAGCTTGTCGGCAGCACTCACCAGATGCGCCGAGATGAAAGCAATGGCCGCCGCCAGACAGCTTGTCCACAGGCGGCGCGGCACCGAAGGCATAGGCATGGCTCGGTCCTCCTTGGCTCACTCGCCTCCCGCGAGGAGCGGGCGCCATGATACTGCGGGCGACATCCATGCGCCATTCATGCGATTGGGTTAGTGCATTGCGGCGGCAGCCGATATCCGGGCGCTCACCTACTCACCCCGCAGGTAAGAAATGCGAGAGGGGCGCCCATGACGCCCCTCTCCAGACACCGCGGTCGCCCGTCGGGGTGGCACCTCAAAGCCGGACATCCCAAAGGGAAAATCTGGCCTCGAAAAGCCGGTCCTCATTCTCCGCAAGACCGATGTCGCGTCGCATGCGATGGGACAGATGGGAGACCTGGTTCGTCATCCGACGATGCCTCCAGACTGCCAGAAGCAACGCACGAGCGGTCTTCCAGACGCCGAATTTGCGGAACAGGTCCTCGACCGTTGCCGCAAGAGTGTCAACAACTAATAATTGTGCTTCACGCATGATTTTCCGTCCCGGCGCAACGACGTGGCCAGGTCCTCTCGAAGGTTGGAAAGACGCAAGGATGCGGACGCGACAATACGAGAAAATCGCTCCGTCAGCCGGTCACGTCAGGTCAAATGGGGATATGCCAATCCGCAGAAATCCGGGGTTTAATAACCCTGGAAGCCAAATCGGCTAGGGCCGCATGCGCGATGCATCGAAGCCACGACAGCCGTTCCACGAGAGAGGCGTACGGTCACGAGAATAGAATCCATTTCACGCCTCCTCTGGCTTGAATTGCGAATGCGGCCACCATACACGAGAACGGCGGTTTGGCAAACACACAATTTCGGATTGCAGCAATCGTCGCCGGATTCGTTGCAGAACAGCAACAGCTTGCCGCGGCGCTGTCTTGTCCACGCCCGATCTCGGCAGGGCCGATCTGCGATCTATGGAGCCCGAAAGGCGCGCCTTACCAATCGCTCCTGCTGCCGAGCACTGCGCCGATTTCCGCCATCGTGGCAGCCGACAACGGCCCCATCTCCAGCGCGCCCAGATTCTCGCGCACCTGCGCCTCCGTCTTGAAGCCCGGTATGGGAAAGGTGCTGGGTGAGCGGGCAAGAATCCAGCCAAGCGCCCCTTGTGCCAGGGTCCTGCCGCCGGTCCTGAGAAGTTCCCGCACCTCGGCAAGGCGCCGCAGATGGTCGGGACGCGGCCGTCCGTCCTCGAAGAACCGCACCCAGCTATGCCCCGCCGCCCGCACGTCGTTGGCAGGCAGGCGCGTCTCTGTCCCGAACTTGCCGGTCAGGAATCCCATGGCCAAAGGCGATCGATTGAGGCTGGCCAGATTGTTGGCCTCGCACATCGCCAGCAACTCCGGCCCATCGGTGAAGACGTTCAGTTCCTGCTGGACCGCGACGAAATGCGGGAATTTCACCATGCGCGTCGCGGCAGCGGCGTTGTCGGTGCTCCAGCCCCAGAAACGGATGGCGCCTCGTTCCACCAGCCTTTCGAGCGTCTCGCCGGCCGCATCTGCCTGATCGGCCGAAAGCTCCCCCACATGGATTTGATAAAGGTCGATATAGTCGGTACCGAGACGCTGCAGCGATGCCGCGCACGCCCTCTCGATGTAGGCGGGGCTGACATCGGTGCCGATAAGGGCGCGGGCAGCGCGATCATAAGTATAGCCGAACTTGGTTGCGACGATTGCGTCGCCCCTTCGCCCTTTCAGCGCTCGGCCAATCACTTCCTCGCTGTGCCCGGTCCCATAGGCATCGGCCGTGTCGATCAGCGACGCGCCCATGTCGAGCCCGAGACGCAGAGCCCGGATCGACTCTTCGTCATCGACCTCGCCCCAGCCGTCCGGCTTGCCGTTAAGAGTGAAAAAGCCTCCAATCGCCCACCCGCCTAATCCGACGGCACCGGCGGTCAGGCCGGAGCGTCCCAATGGTCTGCGCCCGAAAACGGAGATGTCGCTGGCAAGCATGGCGTTCCCTTCCATACGTGGTGCGGAGTCGACGAACCATCTCATCAAGCATGCGAGGATCGAAGCTTCGATTCCGCAGGATGTTTTTCAACAATGAAAAACCGCATGCGCGATCGGCTGCAGGTGGCAAAGGCAGAATGGTTGTCGAACCGTTCCGGCAGGTTTACTCTACTGCATGTTTCCTTAAGTCGTAGTCGACTTAAGGACAAAAACATGCAGCAATCTAAGGTGCTACAGCGTCCTTTGTGCGTCTGATAAGACGCACGGCGCTGTAGTTCATTGCTAATGACGGTACCGAGGGCATTGCCGGAGTTAGATCCCATGCGCGTCAAAGATGCGATGACGACGAGGGTCGTCGAATGTTCACCTGACAACCACGTCCGGCGCGCCGAGTTGCGTAGCGGACGGCCGAGCCGACAGCCACTTTGGAGCTTGCGGCAAATGACCGTGCAAGCGCCTATGCAAGGCGGTGCGCGTCGGTCGCACACATCGCAAGCGCACGCAGGAACGCGGCATTAAGCGAATTCCGAGGATACCGAACGGAGAACCGAAGACCCAAACAACGCTTGCCGACCTTTTGCTGCCCTCGAAACGCATTTCCGATTCATGCCAGAGGGAGGAGGATGGAAATGGCACAGACAATGAAGGCCGCTGTCGTTCGACAGTTCCGTACGCCGCTCGCCATCGAGGAGGTGGAGGTTCCAACCCCGCGACCGGGGCAGATACGCGTCAAATATGAAGCGACGGGCGTTTGCCATACCGATCTCCATGCCGCAAACGGTGACTGGCCCGTGAAGCCAAGTCCACCTTTCATTCCCGGACATGAAGGTGTCGGATATGTCTCGGCCGTCGGCGCGGGCGTGAAGAGAGTAAAGGAAGGCGACAGGGTTGGCGTGCCCTGGCTCCACAGCGCTTGCGGTTACTGCCCATATTGCCGAACCGGCTGGGAAACCCTGTGCGCATCGCAATCCAACACCGGATATTCGGTCAACGGCACGTTCGCCGAATACGGATTGGCGGATCCGGACTTCGTCGGCTATCTCCCTGACGGACTGGATTTCGGACCCGCTGCTCCCGTCCTTTGCGCAGGCGTCACCGTGTACAAGGGGCTGAAGGAGACAGAGGTCCGCCCCGGTGAATGGGTCGCCATCTCGGGCGTCGGGGGCCTGGGTCACATGGCCGTCCAGTACGCGAAGGCAATGGGCATGAACGTTGTCGCCGCCGACATATTCGACGAAAAACTCTCCCTGGCAAAAGAGCTCGGGGCCGACGTTACAATCAACGGCAAAGCGGCAGATGCCATTGCACAGGTACAAAAGGCGACGAACGGCGGCGTTCATGGCGCACTCGTGACCGCTGTTTCTCCTGTTGCGATGGAACAGGCCTTTGGCTTCCTGCGCTCACGAGGAACGATGGCGCTTGTCGGCCTCCCTCCCGGAATGGTTTCCCTACCGGTGTTCGAAACGGTACTGAAGCGCATAACGGTGCGTGGCTCGATCGTCGGCACCCGTCAGGACCTGGAGGAATCGCTGCAATTCGCGGCGGAAGGCAAGGTGGCACCGCATTTCTCCTGGGAGAGCCTGGAGAGCATCAACGACATTTTCCATCGCATGGAAGCAGGCAAGATCGACGGTCGTATCGTGATGAGACTGCAGTAGCTTCGCGCGACGGCAAGCTTGGGTGACGTCAACGATACCATCTGCTTGGGAGGCTCAGGCGGCATCGACCCGCAACGGCAAGCCGCTCAGCGGAGTGCCGATCGCACTGGACTTTCTGGAGAAAGGAAATGGCCATGACCAAGGGCTGGTTCTCCCATGAGCATGACGGGATTTCCAGAAGAGATCTCCTGGTAATGGCGGGAGCCGCCGCCGCGCTCGCAAGCTATAGCCATAGTGCAAGAGCGGCGCTTGGTGGAGGCAGCTTCACGATCGACGAGGTCAAGCAGGGCGAGGACGTCTTTGCCTATATCAGCAGGATCAAGGGCGGGTTTGACCAGACTGCCTACCAGCAGGTGATAGGCGCCGCGAATGAGTTCAAGGAGGGAGATCAAGCGATCGGCGTGAGCGCCGAAAACGAGACGACACGACGGAATGCTCGCGCCCTTCTGACAAATACCAAAATCAATGACCTCTACCAGCGCCCGCTGTTCGAGGATGATCTGCAAAAATTGATCTGGCAGACCACGGACCGGGCCCAGTACGAAAAGGTCAAGGACTGGACCATGGGACAGTTGAAGGTGTTTCTTCTGAGGGAACCGGAGGAAAACATCAAAGGTGTCATGAATGGCCTGACCAGCGACACGATCGGCCTTGTCCCGAAACTGATGAGCAACGAGGAGCTGGTCGCCCTCAGCCAGAAAATCTTCAATGTCATGCCCGGCACCAGGATGGGGGCGAAGGGATACATGGGCGCGCGGATCCAGCCCAATTCTCCCACTGACCACCCGGACGACATCGCCTGGCAGGTTTTCGATGCGTTCTCCTATGCAACCGGAGACATCGTCATCGGCACCAACCCGGTGGACAGCACGGTCGCGAGCGTCGTCGCGGTCGAACGTGCCCTGAAGGACATCGTCGATGCGTTCAAGCTTGCCGACGTGATCCCCTGGTGTGTGCTCGCGCACATCGATGTCCAGGGTGAGGTCAACGAAACTTTCCCGGGAACGGTTTCCACGATGTTCCAGAGCCTTGCCGGAACAGACGACTGCAACAAGATCTTTGATATCACCAACGAGAAGATCCTGAAGTATGCGCGCGCGAAGAATGGGGAAAGATATGGCCTCTACTTCGAAACCGGACAGGGCTCGGAATTCACCAACGGCGTAGCAAACGGCGTCGACATGATGGTGCTCGAGTCCCGGAAATACGGCTTCAGCAGAGCGGTGGGACTTGAACTCGCCAAGGTGCAGCCGAGCGGCGCCTGGCTTCATGTCAACGATGTTGCCGGCTTCATCGGGCCGGAAGTCTTCAAGAGTCGCGAACAACTGGTGCGATGCTGCCTCGAAGACATGGTCATGGGCAAGCTCCATGGTCTCACCATCGGCCTCGACATTTGCACGACCCTGCACATGACGGTCAGCCTTGAAGACCTGGATTGGTGCCAGGATCAGATCATGCCGGCCAATCCCGCCTATCTGATAGCTCTGCCGACCAAGAACGACCCGATGCTGAGCTATCTTACCACGTCGTTCCAGGACCACGTGCGATTGCGGGGAAAGTTTGGCTTCAAGGTCAACGATGCGATGTGGGACTTCTACAAGCGGATCGGAATCGTTGGTGAGAACGACGCCTACACCGAGAACTATGGAGATCCTCTCTGGGTTTACTACCAGTACCGTCTCGCCAAGGGTGATAAGAGGCCCAAGGACGCGATCTACGCGGAAGGCCGTGAGAAGATGCGGGAAGTCGAAGGGAGAGGTGTCGACCTCGCGACAGGGCACGGAGAGAATATCTGGGATCTCAATCCATCGCTCGCAGCCAAGGTGAAGGGCCTCTACGACGACGCCAAGCTGTCCCTGTGGGCCGAACTCACGCCCGCCTTCATCTCCGGCGTTCCTGATGTCGTGCCCGTCCGCACCCTGTCCAAGGACCGCAACGACTACATAGCCCACCCGAACACGGGCGAAACGCTGAGCCCGGAAGCCCTGGTAGAGATTGAGAAAATCAGGGATTCCTGGGGTGACGACATGCCCAAGGGCCAGATCGTCATCTCGGACGGCCTGAACGCCAAGGCCATCATGGACGACGGACATCTCGCACCCTACCTCGAGGAGATGCGCCGGCTGCTTGCCGAGGCCGGTGTCACCATGAGCGACAAGAACATCATGGTCACCAGCGGCAGGGTGCGAGCCGGCTATCGGATCGGCGAAGTGCTTTTCGAGAAAGCGGATCCCGAGACGATCAGAGGCATTCTCCACATCATCGGTGAACGGCCCGGAACCATGCACCACGCCTATTCGGTCTACATCACCGTCGCCAAAGGCAAGCGATGGTCGCAGAAGAATATCGATCACGATATTACGAAACTTGTCAGCAATGTCGCAGACACGGCCTTGCCGCCAGAAGAGGCCGCCCGGGAAACCTTGACCATTATCCGGGAGATCGTCGGCAAGGAGGTGAACGGCAGCCGTCGCTATGGGTAGCAATACCGGACCTGCCGAAGCCTTGCCGAGAATTCTTCGAAATTCCGGGCATACACCTGCTGTATAAAGGGAACGAAAACGGCACTGCCCCACCATTCCCTATCGATGCACCGGAGATTCGCGAGACTTTTTCGGGGTTTACGCTTCACGGAGAGGAGCGGACTTATTCGGTCGCCGGAGGGAGACGGATGTCGGCGCGCGAGTCGATCATTGCGCGCTGACCGAGTGTACGCCATCCTCAAGCAACCGCAGGACGGCAGCCTGAATGCCTTCGCATATGGTCTGATATTCTGCCGATAGCTCGGGCTGCGCCGGTACCTGCATCAACTTTTCGAGTGCTCCCGCCGCAAGTGCATATGCCTCGAAAAGGTCATCCAATTCCCGGCTCTTCACTGAGAGCAGTTGCCTTCGATACTGCGGTAGGGCCATCGCCAGGCGTGCTCTACCGACTCGAACTAGTGACATGTTCTCACCTGCTTGAGATTATCCTGAGTCGACCATCTCGGACGTGATGTCCCAGAGCAATGACGAAGGGACGGCCGTAAGCGCGATTTTCTCCGCACCTTTTGCCATTGAGTGCTGTCATGCATGAGGTGTCCACTTAACGGAGGTGGACACCAAGTGATTGAGGACGATGAACAGAAACTGGCGGTGAGGCGCGTTTTGCGCAACAGACGCCGACGTTACGATGCGGCATGGAAGGAGCGCCTCGTTGCGGCCTGCCTTGAGCCCGGCGTGTCGGTATCGAGACTTGCGCTCGAGCATGGGATCAACGCTAACCTCCTTCGGAAATGGATAAAGAACGCCAAGGAGGCCGGCACTCTGCCGCCATCTTCAACATCTGCATTTATTCCGGTTGTCGCCGCGGATCGCAGCCTGCCGATGCAGAGCAGGTCGTTGGATATGCCTGCCACGCGTGGTGAAGAGCGCCTGGCGAAATCGGAGAGGATGGGCCCTTCGTTCTCTCCAGCGAAGGTGAGCGCATCACTACCGAACGGTGTGAGGCTGACGCTGGAATGCGGTGATGCGAATGCGTTAGCGGTGATAATCGGAGCGTTGGGTGATGTTCAAGCTGGGCGCTGACCTTCAGGTCTACCTGCATCGCGAGCCGATCGACTTTCGGGCCGGCATCAACAGTCTTGCGGTCCTGGTTCAGGAGACGATGGCACTCGATCCATTTGCTCCGGCGGTTTTTGCGTTCTGCAATCGCCGTCGCGACCGGATGAAACTGTTGTTCTTCGATCGGTCGGGTTTTGTGCTGGTGCTGAAGCGGCTGACGGAGGACAAGTTCCGCTGGCCCCGGCGTCAGGAAACAGTGATGCGGCTGACGACGGAGCAATTGCACTGGATTCTCGACGGCATCGATATCGATGCGATGGTGCGCCATCCGGTGCGGCAATACCAGGTCGCTGGCTGAGGGCTCTTGAATTGCGCGGTTGACGCGGCGGTACGGTTCAGATTCAAGAATCCGATGAATCGAACCGGCGAACCGAGCGTTGCAGAGTTGAAGGCGCAGTTGGCGGCACATGCTGCCGAAATCGCCGCGCTGAAAGCCGAGAAGGAAGCGCTCTCGCAGCGAGTCGTCAAACTCGAGGAAGAGCTGGCGCTTGCGCGGCTGCATCGGTTTGCGCCGCGTAGCGAAAAACACGTTGATCGCATCTTCAATGAAGCCGAACAGGTTGCCGATGAGGATGTCGCCGGCGGCGAAGATGACGATGTCGTCGACCTGCCGAACACAGGATTACCGGCGATCGAAGGCACGACGGGAAAGAAGCGCGGCCGCAGAGCGCTGCCGGAAAACCTGCCGCGCGAGCGCGTCGAGTACGACCTTCCCGACGATCACAAGGCTTGTCCCTGCTGTCATGGTCAGATGCATCGCATGGGAGAGACCGTTACCGAGCAGCTTCATATCGAGGTGAAGGCGAAGGTTCTGCAGAATGTGCGGTTCAAATATGCTTGCCGCCATTGCGACCGCACCGGACTCAACACGCCAATCGTTATCGCGCCGATGCCCGCGCAACCCTTGCCGGGCAGCATCGCCACGGCCTCGACGCTGGCCTTCGCGCTCGTTCACAAATATGTCGATGGCACACCGCTCTACCGTCTGGCGCAGACATTCGAGCGCGCCGGGGTTCCTGTCAGCCGTGGCGCTCTGGGTCACTGGGTGATCGGCTCGAGCGAAAAACATCTCTCCCGCATCTATGACGCCTTGAAACTGCGGCTCAGATCGCAACCTCTCATCCATGGCGACGAGACGACGGTTCAGGTCCTGAAGGAAAAGAATCGAGAGGCCACCGATACATCGTATATGTGGGCCTATCGGAGTGGCGAGGACAGTGACGAGCCGATCGTGCTGCTCGATTATCAGCCGGGCCGCGGCCAGATACACCCGCAGACCTTCCTCGGCGATTACCGCGGCATCTTGATGAGCGACGGCTATTCCGCCTGGCGCACGCTGGAGGGCGCGATCCACCTTGGATGTATGGCCCATTCAAGACGACGTTTTGTCAATGCTCTCAAGACGAGAAACAAACCCGGCGGGCCGCCGGAGCAGGCGCTCCGGTTCTTCGAACAGCTCTACCGGGTTGAAAGGCAGGCACGGAACAAAAAGCCGGAGCACGGTGAGACGCAGGCCGACAGCATTCGCCGCTTTCGCCAGCAACACAGCGTACCCATCCTGACCGCCCTCAAGACATGGCTCGACGAAATCGCCCCGAAGGTCTTGCCGGACAGCAAGCTCGGCGATGCCGTCTCCTATACCCTGAACCAATGGGAATATCTGACGCGCTACACCGAAGACGGCAGGATGCCGATCGACAACAACCTTCTCGAACGCGATATCAGAGTTTTTGCCACCGGCAGGAAGAGTTGGCTCTTCAGCGATACCGCCGATGGAGCCAAGGCCAGCGCCGTCATTTACAGCCTCATGCTGACCTGCCGCGCCTCACGCGTCGAGCCATTAGCGTGGTTGCGCCACGTCCTCACCGAATTGCCTCAACGCACCGAAGATGCAGATATCACCGACCTGCTGCCCTTCAACTTCCCCAAAGCCTCACCGGCCTGATCAAGCCGGATGCCTTCCCATTCGCACACATTCCGTCGAAATCGCGGGCGTCAACGTGCAGGGAAATGAGCGTTTACGGACGGCCGATGCATCGCTCTGGGATTTCGCACCGTAACGCGGCAAGGGTTTAATCCCCGGTCCGCAGGTACAATTACCCAATATGTGGCCGGAGAAACGCTCGGCAATGGCGGTAGGACCTTTAGCCGTACTGCGTTGGGACTAAGGTCCCTTAACTCGCGGGAGCGGGAACCCATGAACCGCTTCTTCGTTGTGATGAACACGAAGGAGGCTCAAATGTATCGCTTGCATCATCAAGATATGCCCGAACAGAGAGCCTCAACCGCTCTCCCGATCAGCCTGTTGCTGCTCTCGGTTGGCGTTATTCTCGCTTACCTGGCAATCGGCGGAGCGTGGTCGGAGAATAATACAGAAATAGTCGTCTACACACCGCAGACCTCTGAGGTCTCGAACACCCGCTAGGAGACGTCCCACACGCGCCTACTTCCGTGGTTGACGTAAGGTTGCGTGTATCTGGGAGGAGCCGCGATGGCGCATTCAACAAAAAAGATGCAGATTTCGCCGACGAAAGAGACCGAGGCGGAGCTTGTGGAGCAAGTTGTCTCCGACTGGTGCGAAGTTCACCAGATCGACACGAAGAGCCACACCGCGATGATGGAAGGCTTGAGGGCTCTCTACATGATCCGCGAGTTTGATATCACGGATCGGCAGGAACTTCTGAAGGCGCTGCTAGACAGCGACGAGGGGTGAGCAGCGTCCATTTTTCGAAACTCTTTGGGGGTCTGTGCGTTATTAGAAATCGCTCCACGCACGTAGCTCCATGCGGCGTCCCCAATGGGAGCGAAGAGTCAGGAGGCGACTCGGCGCCCGCCTAATCAGACGGGCGCAATTGGTTGCGCCAACACACTATTGATTGGTCTTCAATGCGCAAACTCAGATTCTTCGCAGCGCTCGCTGGGCCGGCTATCCTTCTTGCCCTGGCCATTGCTGCGGTCGAGTGGCTGGCTGCCGCCGAGGTGTTATCGACGCACATCGCCCCCGAGCCACATTCAACGGCTCAGATCATCTATCGATGAACGCACACTGTTCCAACGGAGGGAGCTTGCGTCATCATGGAACTTCAATCTCTTCCGCTCGCATCATCCGATCTCCGCAGAATCCAATTTTCCTATTTCGGCTGTTCAATTCGCGGCGCGGCAAGGGCCGCGCCGATCGGCCATACCCGCACGGAAATCGACGCCTGAATCATCAGGAGAGGATCGGCATCCACGACGGAGGGCAGGAGGACATGATCGTCGACGCAGCATCCGATCACGCCAGAAGTATGAGAAGCACCTCTTCGACCGGTCAACAACGGACGAGTGAATTGCGCGCGTGTTCGTCTGCACGAAGCCGAGTCCGAACCAGATTTGCATTGGCGCGTTAATGAGGGCACCAACATACGGAGAACTCATAGTGAATCAGGTTCTGTTTCGAATGGCTGATTTTCTCTCTCGCCCTCCCGGCTTCTATTTCGTGATCGTGGCGATGATTGCCAGCACCGCTTTGGTGCCGTTTGGTTTCACCAACGTCATCACCTATGTGCTGTCGGTCGTGGCAATCGTCATTACCAGCGTCGTTCTGATCCAAGGCTATCGCGATACGGCAGCCATCCACGCCAAGCTCGACGAAATTATCGTATCCATGCGTGAGACCCGTAACGAAGTGGTCGGCCTCGAGCACGAACAGCCGGAGCACATCGCCGCTGCAGTCGCGCGGTTGGAAAGGGAAGCAAACGAGCGGGGCTGAGCCAGGGGGATGTCACGGAGTAAAGGGGAGCTAACAGGAAATCATCGCCGATGCATCTGCGAAATTGACAGTAACCTTTCTTTGGCCGCAGGAAGCAGACCTGTTGCGTGGGTGAGTTTCGGATAGTCGACCCTTGCCCAAACTCTCAACAGGCCGCTCTTGCCCCCAGATACTTCGCGGCACGCTCTTCACATTCGGATGACAGCACAGCCATATGGCTGAAGCCTCAGCGTCTCGTTCACCGGATCGCCGGACAAAAGGTCGATCCCGGCAGGCAGGGACGTGACCTCCACCGGCTCCGCATCGCAATTCAGCAGGAAAAGCAGCTTTCTGTCTTCCGCCTCCCTCAGGACCACCTCCACGGCAGACGGCAGGTCCGGTACCAAAGGTTGGACATCCGCGCCGAGGACATGGTCCACCAATCCTTCGACGAGGGATTCGGTCAGATAAGTTCCGACATAGCAGGCCCGGCCCTTGCCGACCTTGCGGCTCGTCACCGCTGCCCTGCCGCTCGCGAAGCGGCTCGACCAGTGCCCCAGAACCTCGACCTCATCATCAAGCGCAAGAAGCTCGTAAAGGTGTGCGGCCTCGTACTCCCGATTGCCCAGGATGAAGCGGTGGCGCCTCGACGCCGAGCTGGACGGCAGGCGCTTCGCCGGGTTGTGAAAGCCGAACTCGGTGCCATGGAGCCCGAACAGACCGTCGGCGCCCGGTTCTGCCACCCGGCCGAACTCCTCGACGCGCACGCCGCAGAGCTTCGAGAGCCCAGAGCCGGGCGCGAGATCCGTCGGTATGTGATTGTTGTCGTCGCGGGTGCCGGTCATCGCACCGACAATCAGCGTTCCGCCGTTGCGGACGAAGGCCTCGACGTTCTCGTTCCACTCCGGCTTCCACATCACCCAGTGCGGTACATAGAGGACCTTGATCCGGGAGAGGTCGTCCTCGGGGTGGATGAAACCGCAGGCAATGCCCTTCGAATAGCAGTACCGATGGAGCAGCGTGCCGTCTTCGAGAGGGCTCGGCATGCCCATCGGATAGGTCCTGTAGGCTTCCTGGTTGTCGAAGTCGGCTCCCGCGATCGCGACGTCCATGCGCACGGTTGTGCCGAGGAGGTCCTTCCTGATTCTGCCGATGTCCGCGGCGAACTGCCTTGCTTCCTGATAGCGGCGGCGAGGCACATCGTCATGGTCGATGATACCCATCCAATAGATTTCCGCGCCGAAATGCGCCGGTCGCCAGCGAAAGAAGAGGAGACCGTCGGCGCCACGCGCAACGGAGCTCAACGCCATCCGGCGCATTTCGCCCGGTTCGGGCGTCATGGTTGAAAAACCCGGCTGGCTGCCGAAACCGGATGCCTGCTCAGGCACGATGAAGTTGCCGGCATAGGCGCGGCAGACGTCGAGATGCAGCGCCTGAGTGGCGGGATGACCGCCCGCCCGGCGCATCTCGTCATAGAGCATCGGGTAGATGTCGAAGCCGAGAAAGTCCAGATCCTGACCGAACTGGCCGCGGAAGTCGATGTCTTCGAGCCGCCCGAGATTGTGGAAGATGAACCAATCGGGATTGGCTCTGCGCAGTATTTCCACCTGATCATGCTGGAAGGCCGCCGTCGCATGGGCGAGGAAGCGATGATAGTCCTGCATGTGCCCAGGCGCGACAAATCCCGGATTGTCCTTTCGCGGAATGGTGATCTGATCAAAGCTGTCATAGGCAAGCGCCCAGAAGTTTCCGCCCCAGGCGAAATTGAGCTTGTCGATCGTCTCATACCGATCGTGGAGATAACGGCGGAATTCGCGTTCGCTCGCTTCGGAATAGGATGTCGAAGCGGTCGTGTTCAACTCATTGTCGGTCTGCCAGCCGATGACGTTCGGATTATTCGCATAGTGGTGCGCCAAGGCCTCGGTGATGCGCCGGCTATGCATGCGGTAGACGGGGCTGTTGGTGTCCGCATGCTGGCGCGATCCATGCGTGGCGGTTCGGCCTCTTTCATCGACGCGCAGCACTTCCGAATAATTCGCGGTCAGCCACCGCGGCGGCGTTGCGGTCGGCGTACAGAAGATGGTCTTCACGCCTTCCGAGGCGAGCACGGCGATGGCCCGATCGAACAGCGAAAAGTCGAACACCCCTTCCCTCGGCTCCATCAGATGCCAGGCGAATTCGCCGAGGCGCACCACGTTGAAGCCGGCGGCAGCAATCCGCTCAGCATCGCGCAGCCAATAGCTTTCGTCGACATGCTCCGGATAATGCGGCACGCCGAGCAAAAAATCGTCAAGGTTGAGGGTGCGCCAGACCGAGAGCGGCGCCGGAGGGGTACGCTTCATGATTTTGTCCTTGCTTAGATTTTCGCGACGGCCTTGGGAGGCGTGATGGTTCTGCCGTCAGCGGCGAAGAGGTAGGCGTCGGCGGGATCGAAGCCGAGCGACACCGCGCTGCCGAGGTGGAGGGGCCTGATATCGGCGATCTGCACGGTGAACACGTTGGTGCCGCTGTCAGATCCGGTGGTGACCAGTGGCCCCGCATCGACATAGACGATCGTCTCGCGGCCAAGATATTCCGTCAGCCTGACACTTCCCGCAAAGCGGATCTGCGCTGCCGCATCATCGAGCCGCAGCCTCTCCGGGCGGATGCCCAGGGTGACGGCCTCACCGACGCTCAGCTTTCCGACGAGAGCCTCAAACCTCACCTCGAGCCCGCCGGCGCAGAGGACCCTGGCAGAGGATCCGCTGACCTCGGTCACCTGGCCGGTCACGAAGTTCATGCGCGGGGCGCCGAGAAAGCCGGCGACGAACATGTTCTCGGGGTTGCTATAAAGATCGAGCGGCGCTCCAACCTGTTCGATCCTGCCCCCGTTCAAGACGACGATCCGGCTCGCCATGGTCATGGCCTCGACCTGATCATGCGTAACGTAGATCATGGTCGATCCGAGCTTGGCGTGAAGTGTCGAAAGCTCGACCCGCATCTGCGTTCGCAGTGCCGCATCCAGGTTGGACAGCGGTTCGTCGAAGAGGAAGACGTCGGGCGACCGTGTGATCGCCCGCCCGATGGCGACGCGCTGCCGCTGGCCGCCCGAGAGCTGCTTCGGCTTCTTTTCGAGCTGCTCCTCAAGCCTGAGAATTTTCGCGGCCCTCGCGACGGCCGCCTCGACCTCCGCCTTTGGCCGCTTCGCCATCCTGAGACCAAACCCCATGTTTTCGGCGACGGTCATGTGCGGATAGAGCGCATAGGACTGGAACACCATCGCAATGCCGCGGTCGCCGGGCTCAAGCCGGGTCACGTCCCGACCCTTGATGAGGAGCGTTCCAGCGCTCGTGGTCTCGAGACCCGCGATCGTCTTCAAGAGCGTCGACTTGCCGCAGCCGGACGGGCCGACCATGACCACGAACTCGCCTTCGTCAATGCTCAGGTTGACGTCCTTCAGCGCATGAAAGCCGCCATAGTGTTTCTCGATGCTGATCAGTTCAACGCTCGTCATGTGAAGGATTCCTTGAATTGCGCTTCAGCCCTTGACCGCACCGACCGTCAGTCCGGCGATGAAGTGGCGCTGCATGAGGAAGAACATCACGACCGGCGGGATCGCGACCAGGATCGTTGCGGCGGCCACCAGGTTCCAGGCGGACACCCATTCGCCGCGAAGATTGTTCAGCCCCGCGGTCACCGGTTTCACCGCGTCGCTCTGGGTCAGCACGATCGCCCAGAAATAGTCGTTCCAGACGAAGGTGAAGGTGAGGATCGCGAGCGCCGCAAGCGCCGGCCGGATCAACGGAAGCACCACGTGCCACAGCGTCTGCCACGGCGAGGCGCCTTCCGCTCGGGCCGCCTGGAACAGTTCGTCCGGCAGTGCCGCTATGAAGTTGCGCATGAAAAGCGTCGCGAAGCCGGTCTGGAAGGCCACGTGGAAGACAATCAATGCATAATAGGTATCGTAGAGCCCGATCGAGACCATCAGGTCGCGGACCGGGATCATCATGATCTGGGCCGGAAGGAAGTTGCCGCCGACGAACAGTGCGAACATCAGGCTCGCCCCGCGGAAGCGATACCGCGACAGGACATAGCCGGTGAGCGTCGACAGGACGAGCACGCCGAACACCGAGGGCAGCGTCACGATCAGGCTGTTGAGGAAATACCGCGCCATGGCAGTCTGCGTGAAGACCGCCATGTAGTTTTCGATGAAGTTGAAGCTCTTCGGCCAACCCCAGTAATTGCCCGCCATCACCTCCTCGAACGACCTGAGCGACGTCGCCATGACCGCCATCAGCGGCACGAGCCACAGGGCAAGGATCAGCACGACCATCGACGTATATGCGAACCGCCGGAAGGGCGCGTCGTCAGCTAAGGGACGTGGGTACATCAGACGCCCTCCCGTTCGGGCTTGAGAAGGGTGTGCAAATACCAGGCGATGAAGACCGCCATAATCACGAAGAGCACGGTGGCGATCGCGGCTCCGTAACCGAAGCGATAGGAGAAGATCGATTGCTCGTACATTTGATAGGCAAGGACCGTCGAGGAGCCGAAGGGTCCGCCGGACGTCATCACCGCCACCATGTCGAAGGACCGCAACGCGCCGATCACCGTTACCGCGAGCGCAATGAAGCTGACTTCGCGTAGTTGCGGCAGGATTACGTGGATGAGCATGGGCCATCCACGTGCGCCATCAACGCGACCCGCTCCAATCAGATCTTCGCTCAGATTGTTGAGGCCCGCCAGGAAGAGCACGAGGCAGAAGGCGACCTGCGGCCAGAGCGCCGCCACGACGACCGCGAAGGTGACGAAATGCTCGTCCGAAAGCAGCGCCGGGGCTGTCGCTCCGAAGGAACTGAAGATGAGCGACAGCAGGCCGAAGGTCGGATCATAGACCCAGGTGAAGACGACGCCGACGGTCACGGACGCCAGCACCAGCGGAACGAAGAACAGCGACTTCATGACCCGCATGCCGCGGATGGGTTGATTGAGCAGCAGTGCCAGCGCCAGGCCCAGCGGCGGCGCAAGCATGAACATGGCAAGCCAGATCAGGTTGTTCTTCAGCGACACGTGGAACTGCGGGTCGTCCAGCAACTGCGCATAGTTCGCCAGCCCCACCCATTGTTTTGCTCCGACGCCATCCCAGTCGAAGAAGGAAACCCAGATGGTCTGCGCGGACGCCAGGATGATCACGACCGCGAACAGCAGGGCTCCGGGCATGATGAACAGCGTCGGAGCCATCCAATGCCGGTGGTTTCGCCAGAAGGTAGACATTAAAGATCACTCACGAAGGCTTCGAAAGCCGGCCTCTCGGAAGCGGGCAGGACCACAGGTCTGTGCTGCGGCCCTGCCCTGTTGCGGTCTGCTCCTGGGAGAGGAGAGCGGCCGCCAGCTTAGGGTTCAGGTTCGGGCTCAGGCCTTGAAGATGCGCTTGCGCGTCGTTTCGAGGCGCTCGAGGATCTGATCGCGCCGGTCGGGCTTGGCCATGAATTCCTGGAAGCCCTTCAAACCTTCCTGCGCCATGTCGGGGTCCGTGTCGCGGTCATAATATTGCGCGGAGCCTTCGACGGTCTTCAGGGACTCGACCGCGGCATTGACGAGCGGGTCCTTGCTCGGCGGGCAGTCATTGCGCGGCGGAACAGCGCTCTCCGTCTCCAGGAAAGCCGCGAGGTTGTCGGGCTTGTAGAAGTAGGCAAGGAAATCGCGCGCGTTTTCCTTGTTCTTGGCGTTCTTCGGAACATGGATCGAATTGAGCGCGAAATCCTCGTAACGCGCCATGCCCTGGATAATCTCGGGGAACGGGGCGAATGCGATCTGGTCCTGCTGGCTTTCCGGGAAGCCGTATTTGATGAAGCCTGCGAGATCCATCATGGCGGCCTTCTTCTGGGCAAGCGCGGCGGCGGCCTGTTCCCAGCCGAAGGATGTTCCGTTCGGGCTGAACAGCCCGGCATTGATCAGCTCCGCCCACTTGTCGAAGACCGGGAGCATTGCGGGGTCGGTGTAGGACATTTTGCCGTCCATCAGCGCCATGTGCTTGTCGAGACCGTTGATGCGCAGGTTCATGTGGTCAAACCAGCCGGCCGCGGGCCACATCTCCTTGGTTCCCATGCTCACGGGAATCATACCCGCGGATTTGGCCTTTTCACCGAGGGTCAGCAGATCCTCCAGCCTTTTCGGCGGCGTCCAGCCCTTCTCCTCGAAGACATCCTTGCGGTAGAAGAGTCCCCAGAGCAGGCCGCCGAGCGGAAGGCCGTACTGCCTTCCGTCAACCGTGACGGCGCCCGCTGCCGGGCCAAGCACACTCTTGTAGTTCTCGCGCGCGAACAGATCGGAAATGTCGTCGAAAAGCTCTCGCTGGACGAAAGCCTTCATGCGGTTGCCGGAGAACCAGAAGCAGATGTCCGGCGCTCCGACGACGAGGTAGCTGCGGATGGCGGTCTTGTGCGCCTCGTGGTCCATGTTGTTGATGGCGACCTTGACACCGCTCTCCTTCTCGTACGCGCTCGCGATCCGCTGGAGCACCTCGCGCTGCGAGGCGTTGCCGATGTTGGAGATGATCGTCAGCTCCTTGCTCTGCGCGATCGCCGGAGCGCCGAGCGTCATTCCCGCAAGCGCTGTTCCCGCACCGATGAGGAACTGCCGACGCGACGCCGGGGCGCGCGTGACCAGCTTGATCATGTCGTTGGATGCCATTCCATATCCTCCCAGGACAAAGCTCCGCCACGCCCGGGCGAGCGGCGCCCAGGCCTCTTGGAAAAGAAATTTTGCGATCGTGCGGAGTTCGGGAAATTGGCGCTCCGCACCCTCCTCCTCATTGCCAATGGAGAAAAGCTAGCCTAACTTCGGATCAGGCACAAGAGTTAATTTAAGAAATAAACTAACTGGGAGATACCGCGTTGAAAGGCAATGCGAGCACGTCGCGCGCGCTGAACAGGCGCCTGATCTTGAACCTGCTGCGCAACCGCGGACCCCTGTCGAGAGCCGAACTTGCGTCGGTGACGGGTCTCAGCCCTGCAGCCGTCACGTTCGTCGTCACGGAACTGATGGACGAGGCGTTGGTAGTGGAACGGGAGGCGGTCGCGAGCTCGAACGGTCGCCGGCCCATACCGGTGGATATCAACTACGAGGCCCATCTGGCATTGGGCTTCAAGCTCAACCGCAGCAGCATCGATTGCGTGCTCACCGACCTGGCCACCTCCCCGCTTGCGACGCTGCAGGCAACTGTTACCGACACCACCCCGGAGGGCATGATCGAGACGATGCGGGACGCCATTCCGCGCCTCCTGGCGCAGGCCAGGCGCGACGAAAAGGACATCATGGGGATCGGCGTATCGATCCCAGGCGAAGTGGATCCGAGGAACGGCGTCTGCCTCCAGAGCCCGCGTTTCGGATGGCGCAATCTTCCCTTCGCGGAAATGCTGGCCGAGCGAGTTCACGCCCCCGTCTGGATAGATGACGACGTCAACGCCTTTGCGATCGCGCAAAAGCTGTTCGGCGCTGGCCGCAACCACCGCAATTTCGCGGCACTCGCGATCGGCGCGGGGATAGGCTGCTCCCTGGTGCTGAACGGCGATATCTACCACGGAAGCAACAGCGCGGCCGGCAAGCTCGGGCACATCACTTCCGTGCCCGGCGGGGAACTCTGCGAGTGCGGCCGGCGCGGATGCCTCATGGCACACGCCGCCGAGCCATACATGATTGCCGAATGGGGACGCAGCAGAGGCGTCGAAGCAACAAGGGACGACTTCGTCGCTTCCGCCGCCGCCGGTGACGAAGACGCCCTGGAGATCCTCGCGAATGCGGGATCGCGCATCGGCAGACACCTGGCGGACCTGGTCAACCTGTTCGATCCCGAGGTGATCGTCGTCGGAGGCGAAGCCGTCCAGTTCGGCAATGCCCTCCTCGATCCGCTCAAACGATCAATGGAAGAGTTCCTGTTCTTCTCCAAACCCGAGATACAGACAGACTGGGTGCCCAGTTCCTGGGCGAGAGGCGCCGCAGCCTTGGCGACACAGGGCATATTCGACTTCGAGCGCCTGCCCAGCGGGTGAGTTTCGTTCATCGCGCATGGTTGCAGTTCCGGGAGCGGATCGAGCGGCTGATCGTTACGACCAAGCGCGAGAAGCCGCATTGTGGCGCCAGGAATATTCGGTAACTGCAGGTCCGGAAACTGGCCGGCGGAAACCGGCTGGCAGCCAAACCCCATGGGAAGCGCGGCGACGACGTATTCGAAAGGCTCTAGTCTATCCGACCGCATCTTACCCGATCTTTTCGACGATCGGCGGAATCTCGATCACTTTCGGGTCCGTCGCGCTGGAGTCGATGATCTCGAAGACCGCTTCGAGCATTCTCGGCACGTCCTGGCGGACCATTTCGATGTGATCCCCAAGCATAGCGACGAAGGGGTCCCAGTCGAAGCAGCCAAGGTGCGGCATTCGATCGGGATAGTGGCTGGAGCGACGGATCCATCGCATGACGCCTTCAAGCGAAATGGTCGAGTTGACGAACATGCCGCGCGGCAGCGTTCCGACCTTTGCCGCGAGCGATTTTATGGCGTTCTCCGCCTTTTCAGGCGCATAGCCGCAGGTCAAGACGAGCAACTCGTCGACTGCAACACCCGCTTCGGCGTGCGCTGCTCGGAATCCTCTCACGCGTTCCGATGTGTTGTGGTCTGTGCCGCGGCCGCCGACGAAAAGTAGCGGCGCTTTTTCGCCGAACTCCCTCTCGCAGTTCGAAAGCACACGCCGCGTGAGTTCGAGCGCCCCAGCGAAATTGTCCGAGATGACCGAGGGCACGCGCGAACCCGGCAGATCGAGGTTCACAGCACGGACGCCGGCAGCGGAACAAATGTCGGCGATGCGGTCCGGATCGGTCGCGCCGGTCGCGATCAGGCAGTCCACCTGGTAGGAGAGCATTGCGCGTGCAGCCTCGATTTCCAACGCCGGATCGCGACGCGTGCAGGTGACGATCGGGAAGAGCCCTCGCTCGCGGGCCATGGTTTCGAACTGTTCGACGATCGAGCCGAAGTAGCGGTTGTCGTATTTCGGGACGATCATGCCGATGATCTTCGATCGGTCGCGGCGCAGTACGCTCGCCTGCATGTTTAGGGCATAGCCCTGCTCCTCCGCGAGGCGAGTAATTCTTTCTGCAAGCTGGGCGCTGATGCGGCGTTTTTTCCAGTTTCCGTTCAGCACGGCGCTGACGGCACTCGCCGAGGTTCCGGCCAATTCGGCCAGATCGTAGATGGTTGTCCTTTTCGTCTGAGGCCTGCGTTTCACGAATTTCGATCTCCACTTTCACGCGTCACCTTGACATCAATGAGGTTAGGTGGCAATTCTGCTTCATCGATTGAGCAAGCGAGCGCAATCGATGAAGCCAGTAAATCTGGCTGGAGGAGCCAGACACAACAAATATAACCCAGCGCTGCAACACCCGCTGCAGCGAGCGACTGGTTGCGCCCTGGCGGGCGAGCGGGAGCCGTGGCGAAACTTGTACCCAGACGCCGTCCCGACATTGGAGGGGCGTCGCCCTTAAGAAGCTTCAGCTCGCCGGCGGAAAACCAACGTGGAGGAAACTTATGAAGACGATTTGCTACTTGCTTGCCTCGACCGGCCTCGCCGTGTCGCTCAGCAGCGCGGCGCTCGCGCAGGAAGCGGCCACCGTGGCTTTCCTCATGCCGGACCAGGCGTCCACCCGCTATGAGGAGCACGACTATCCGGGCTTCAAGGCGGAGATGGAGAAGATCTGCCCGAACTGCACGGTCATCTACCAGAATGCCAATGCGGATGTGGCGCTCCAGCAGCAGCAGTTCAATTCGGTAATCGCCCAGGGCGCAAAGGTCGTCGTGCTCGATCCAGTGGATTCGGCCGCGGCCGCGGCTCTCGTCGAGATCGCCCATTCCCAGGAGGTCAAGGTGATCGCCTATGACCGCCCGATCCCGGACAAGCCGGCCGACTACTATGTCTCGTTCGACAATCAGGGTATCGGTCGCGCCATCGCTCAGTCGCTGGTCGAGCACCTGAAGGCGTCCGGCGTTGCAGATGGTTCCGGCGTTCTGCAGATCAACGGTTCACCGACTGACGCTGCCGCCGGTCTCATTCGCGACGGCATCGATTCCGCCCTCGACGCCTCCGGCTACAAGACGCTCGCAGAGTACGATACGCCGGACTGGGCGCCGCCGAAGGCGCAGGAATGGACGGCCGGCCAGATCACCCGCTTCGGCGACCAGATCAAGGGCATCGTCGCCGCCAATGACGGAACCGGTGGCGGCGCCATCGCTGCTCTCAAGGCAGCCGGCGTCAAGCCGGTCCCGCCCGTCACCGGCAACGACGCAACGATTGCGGCATTGCAACTGATCATCTCCGGGGACCAGTACAACACGATCTCCAAGCCTTCCGAGATCGTCGCGGCGGCCGCGGCCAATGTCGCCGTGAAGCTGATCAAGGGCGAGAAGCCGGAAGCGACGCATACGCTGTACGAAACGCCCTCGCAGCTCTTCACGCCGGCGGTGGTCACGGCCGAGAACATCAAGGCCGAGATCTTCGACAAGAAGATCAACACGCCGGAAGAGATCTGCACCGGCGAATATGTTGAAGGTTGCCGCAAACTTGGCATCATGAACTGAGACTCTGACAGCCCTCGTGTTCGGCCGCCCCGCGCGGCCGAACATCGCTCCCGGATCGCGACGATCCCGGGTCGGACGACCCGAGCCCGTGAAGATGCTCGGTTCTGACAACTTGGAGCGGGAAGCGGCCGGAAAACCGTCCACATTCTTCCGCGATCCCGCTTGAGTGGAAAGGTCATAAGGCGATGACACGCAATATCGAGAGTGCTCCCGCGAAAGGTGAGCCTGTGCTGCGTCTTCGCGGCATATCCAAGAATTTTGGCGCCGTATCCGCTCTCACCGACATCGAGCTCGACGTCAATGCCGGCGAGGTCGTAGCCCTGGTCGGAGACAACGGCGCCGGCAAGTCGACACTCGTCAAAATCCTCGCCGGCGTGCATCAGCCGTCCGCGGGCACGATCGAGTTTTGCGGGCAAGGCGTGACGCTCGACACGCCCGCAAGGGCGCTCGGCCTCGGCATTGCGACCGTCTTCCAGGACCTGGCACTCTGCGAAAACCTCGATGTCGTCGCGAACCTGTTCCTCGGCCACGAACTGTCGCCCTGGCAACTCGATGAAGTCGCCATGGAAGTGCGCGCATGGACGCTTCTTCGGGAGTTGGCGGCGCGCATTCCGTCCGTGCGCGAACCGATCGCGTCGCTCTCCGGCGGCCAGCGACAGACGGTGGCGATCGCGCGCTCGCTGCTCCTCGACCCCAAGCTTATCATGCTCGATGAGCCGACGGCAGCACTCGGGGTCGCCCAGACCGCCGAGGTCCTCAACCTGATCGAACGTGTCCGCGATCGCGGCCTCGGCGTCATCATCATCAGCCACAACATGGAAGACGTGCGCGCGGTGGCGGATCGCATCGTGGTGCTGCGGCTTGGGCGCAACAACGGCGTATTCCTGCCCGACGCGTCCAACCATGAGCTCGTGACCGCGATCACCGGCGCGACGGAAAACGCCGTTTCGCGCCGGCTCGACCGCAAGACCGGCCTCGTCAATGAGCAGAGCGGAGGAGCCGCATGAGCCAGAATCCTTCGAACCGCGCCGTTCAGACCCCGCAGCGGCTCGATCGCAGCGACGAGCGCGTACGCCATGACGAGGGTATCCTCGATATGGTTTGGGGGTTCATCGACCGCGTGCGGTCCGGCGACCTCGGCATGCTGCCGGTCGCGGTCGGCCTGATCGTCATATCGATCATCTTTTCCGCCCTCAATCCGATCTTTCTCGCGCCGAACAACCTCGTGAACCTGCTCTTCGATTGCGCTACCGTGGGCGTGATCTCGCTCGGAATCATCTGCGTGCTGGTGCTGGGTGAGATTGACCTGTCCGTGGGCTCGATGAGCGGACTTGCCTCGGCGATCGTCGGCGTCTTGTGGGTGAATTCCGGCTGGCCGGTCGCCGCGGCGATCGCGGTCGCCCTGCTGGTCGGCGCCGCCGTCGGCCTGATCTACGCGACCCTCTATAACCGCCTCGGAATGCCGAGCTTCATTGCCACCCTCGCGGGCCTTCTCGCGCTCCTCGGCATGCAGCTCTACATCCTCGGTCCAACCGGCTCGATCAACCTGCCCTATGCTTCCTCGCTTGTCCGCTTCGGGCAGATCATGATCATGCCGGACTGGCTCTCCCATGCGCTGGCCCTGGTGCCAGGCGTAGTGCTGATCGGCAAAGGCATGAGGACGATGCGTCAGCGTCGGGCGGCAAACCTCTCGGCCCTGCCCCTCGGTGCGCTGATTATCAAGGCGCTGGTGCTCACGGTTGCGCTGGAAGTCGCCGTCTTCTACCTCAATCTCGGCCGCGGCGTGCCGTGGATGTTCGGCCTGTTCGTTGCCCTTGCGGTGCTCCTCAACTATGCGCTGACGCGCACGAAGTGGGGCCGCTCCATGTTCGCGGTCGGCGGCAATCGCGAGGCCGCGCGGCGGTCGGGCATCAATGTGCGCCGGATCTACATGAGCGCCTTCCTGCTCTGCTCGACACTCGCTACGCTCGGCGGCGTGCTCTCGGCGTCGCGGCTTGCCTCCTCGAGCCAGCAGGCCGGCACGGGCGACGTCAACCTCAACGCGATCGCGGCTGCCGTCATCGGCGGCACCAGCCTCTTCGGTGGACGCGGCAGCGCCTATTCCGCTCTGCTCGGCATCATCGTCATCCAGGCGATCTCGAACGGCCTGACGCTGCTCAACCTGAGTTCGTCACTTCGCTACATGATCACCGGCGGTGTCCTGGCAATCGCCGTCATCGTCGATTCCCTGGCTCGCCGCTCCCGCGTCAGCCACGGGCGCGCGTGATCCAACAATCGGAATGGAGTTGTCATCATGGCTGACCTGATGAAAGGCAAGGTTGCCGCCATCACTGGCGCGGCGTCCGGCATCGGGCTGGAATGCGCCCGGACGCTATTGGCTGAAGGGGCGAAGGTCGTTCTTATCGATCGCGCGCAGGACAAGCTGGAACAGCTCTGCGGCGAGCTCGGCGACAACGCCCTGCCTTTGGTGGTCGATCTCCTGAAGCCGGCCGAAGTTTCCGGCATGCTTGCGAGGATCCTCGATCTCGCGGGCAAGCTGGACGTCTTCCATGCCAATGCCGGCGCCTATATCGGCGGTCCTGTGGCCGAAGGCGACCCGGATGCCTGGGACCGCATGCTCAACCTTAACATCAACGCGGCGTTCCGTTCAGTCCACGCAGTGCTGCCCTATATGATCGAGCAGAAATCGGGCGACATCCTCTTCACGAGTTCGATCGCCGGTGTCGTCCCGGTCGTTTGGGAGCCGATCTACACCGCGTCGAAATTCGCCGTGCAGGCTTTCGTGCACAGCACGCGCCGGCAGGTTGCGCCGCACGGCGTCCGTGTCGGAGCCGTGTTACCCGGCCCGGTGGTGACGGCGCTGCTCGATGATTGGCCCAAGGCGAAGATGGAGGAGGCGCTCGCCAACGGCAGCCTCATGCAGCCGAAGGAAGTGGCGGATGCGGTGCTCTTCATGCTGACGCGGCCGCGCAACGTCACGATCCGCGATCTGGTGATCCTGCCCAACAGCGTCGATCTCTGATTGCCTCCGGCGGCGGCTGCGGCCTCCACCGATCCAAGTTCCTGATTGCAGGCGGTGACCATGACCAACATTTCTTCCGCGCGCCCTACGGGCGGCGAACGGTATCTCATCGGCGTTGACGTCGGGACCGGAAGCGCCAGAGCGGGCGTTTTCGATCTGGCCGGGCGGCTGCTGGCGTCAGGCAAGCGCGATATCACGCTCTTTCGCGAGCCCGGTTCCATCGTCGAGCAGTCGAGTGCGGAGATCTGGTCCGCCGTCTGCCGGGCAGTCCGCGAGGCGGTTTCCTCCGCAGGCGTCGATCCAGTCCAGGTCGCAGGCATCGGCTTCGACGCGACCTGTTCGCTCGTCGTTCTTGGCGAGGATGGGCGATCGCTTCCGGTCGGACCGTCAGAAGACCCTGAGCGCGACATCATCGTCTGGATGGATCACCGCGCCCTCGATCAGGCGGAGCGTATCAACGCCAAGGGTCACGATGTGCTGCGCTATGTCGGCGGGCGGATATCGCCCGAGATGGAGACGCCGAAGCTTCTGTGGCTGCGCGAGAATCGTCCAGACGTCTTCGATGCCGCCTGGCAGTTCTTCGACCTTGCGGATTTCCTGACCTGGCGCGCGACCGGCGACCTTGCCCGTTCGACCTGCACGGTGACGTGCAAGTGGACCTATCTCGCCCATGAGAGGCGCTGGGATCCGGACTATTTCCATAAGATCGGCCTTGGTGAGCTGGCGGACGAGGACTTCGCGCGCATAGGCCAACGCGTCGTCGATCCGGGGACGCCGATTGGAAGCGGCTTGACGGAGCGCGCCGCCGGGGAGCTCGGCCTTGAGCCCGGTACGCCGGTCGGGGCCGGCATGATCGACGCCCATGCCGGCGGTATCGGAACGGTCGGCGTCGACGCCCCACCGCAAAGCAACCTCGCCTATGTCTTTGGGACGTCCTCCTGCACGATGACTTCCACGTCGGAGCCAGTCTTCGTGCCGGGCGTCTGGGGACCATATTATTCCGCAATGGTTCCCGGCATGTGGCTGAACGAGGGCGGCCAGTCCGCGGCGGGAGCGGCGATCGAGCAGCTTCTGGCGTTCCACCCGGCCGCCAGCGAGGCGCTGGAGCTGGCGGAGCGCCGCGGTGTCTCGCTCCCCGTTCTTCTGGCGGAGCTCGCTGCGGCGAGGGCCCGGTCGCTCTCGGAGTCGGTGCGGGTGGCTGGCGGGCTCCATGTCGTCCCTGAATTCCTCGGCAACCGCGCGCCGTTTGCCGATCCTCATGCCCGCGCCGTCGTCGCCGGGCTCGGCATGGAGCGGGATCTCGACAATCTCGTCTCACTCTACGTGGCCGGACTGTGCGGCATCGGCTACGGGCTGCGGCAGATCATCGATACGCAGGCGTCATGTGGTGCCCTGATCGACAAGATCGTCATTAGCGGCGGCGCCGGCCAGCTCGATCTCGTCCGCCAGCTTCTGGCGGACGCGACCGGAAAGCCCGTTCTGGCGACGCGATCCGAGGAGCCTGTCCTTCTCGGCGCGGCAATCCTGGCAAGCGTGGCGGCTGGCGAATTTCCGGAGGTTGGCTCTGCGATGGCAAGGCTTTCCCATACGGATCGCACCTTCGCGCCTGCAAGTGGTGAGATTGCCGCGCTGCACGCGCAGAGATACGACGCGTTCAGAAGGCTCCAGTCGGTGGCGCGCGAAATTCGCTAGACAAGACAGTTGGCTGATTGGGCAAAGAAGGACGGCCACTCAAGCGCATCGGCCCGAAAAATCGGAATCGATTTTCGGAAAGCACGATGCGTAGATTCAAAGTGTTACAGCGCCCTTTGCGCGTCTGTAAAGACGAGCGGCGCTGTAGAGGTGACGGTTCATCCCTCGCCTTGAGGGGCTTCGAACCGAAGACCCTTCAAACGATCGACCACGGCTGGACGGAGATTCCGGGATCCTCCAGGACCACTCGCAGGCGTTCAAGTCCCTCCTGAAGCTGAGGCGCACTGCGGGCGCCGCCGATCGAAACACGGAAGTGTTGGGCCTGAGAGGGCGCGACCTCCACGGCTCTCGGCGGCGTGACGATAATTCCCTGGCTTTTTGCCACCGCGGCAAACGCTTCCGCGGACATTCCCTCCGGTGCGCGAACCCAAAGATGGAAGGAAGCCTGGTTCCTGTAGGTTCCCGGGTTCAACCATTTGCCGAGCGTACGAAGAGCGAGATCGCAACGCGACCTTGCTTCCGCGCGCCGCTCGCGAAGCACGTCGGCACCGATGCCTTCATCGATCCATTTTGAAATGATCTCGGTCAGCAGAGGCGATGTCATCCAATTCGTCGCCCGAATTGCTGCAAGCACGCGGTCGAGCGCAGCAGGCGGCACGACGGCATATCCCACTCGAAGTCCCGGCGCGAACACCTTCGAGAATCCTCCGATGTAATAGGTCTGTTCGGGCAAGAGCTTGGCGATCTGGCTTGGTGCATCTTTCGCCAGAAAGCCATAGACGTCATCCTCGATGATCGTCAGCTCCTGTTCCAGCGCTATCTTGGCGATGGCTTTGCGCCGCGGGGCGGACATCGTGATGCCGGTCGGATTGTGCAGCGTCGGGATCGTGTAGAGAACGCGCGCGCCAGTTCTTTCGCATGCCGACAATAGCGCTTCCGGGCGGATGCCATCCTCATCCATCTCGACGCCGTGGAGCTTGAGGCTCTGGTCGCTGGCGATCGCTTTTATTCCAGGGTAGGTCACCTGCTCGGTGAGGAGCGTGTCGCCCGGCGACAAGAGCGCATTGACAACCGTTGCCAGTGCATGCTGTGCGCCGTTGCAAACGACGATGTTCTGCACCGGAGGCGAAAAGCGATTGTCGTTTGTCTGGGATATCCAGTTCGCAATGGAACGACGATGTCGAAGCAATCCTTGATGCGGGCTATAGCGGATCAACTCATCAAGATCAGGTGATTTCGATAGCGACCGAAGGGCTTCGGACAGGCGAGGTACGTCCTGCCCGATCGGCGTTACGTTCAGGCTGAAGTCGATGGGCGCCGTTTCATCGATGTGCGGCGATCGGGCGCCGTCGCCGAAAAATGCCTGCTCACCACTGGCAGCAAGGCTTTTGACATAGGTCCCTCGGCCGACCTCACCCGCGATCAAACCTCTTTGTTCGGCGACACGATAGGCACGAACGACCGTCCCGACGCTCAGGCCCAGCCGATACGCCAGATCGCGCTGCGGCATCAACCGGTCTCCGGGCGCGACCTCTCCCAGCTCGATATCTTCGGCGAGAGCCCCGACAATGGCCATGTAACGCGGCCCTGTGTCCTTAAGCTGCCTCGGAATCCACATTCCAATTGATCCAATTGCTATCGTTGAGTGAGGAGGTCTCCTTGCCTGGATGTATCACAGCGCTTGTTCCAGGTCTGCGATGACGTCGTCAGCATCCTCCAGGCCGACCGAGAATCGGAAAACGCCCTCCCCGCGCTGTCGCGATAGGCTTGGGCGTTCGCGCCGTCGAGGCGGAAGGACGATTGGATGAAGTCTTCGGTCGGAATGTAGAAGAGCAGGCTTCGGGTTTTGCCCAGCGAGACCGCATAGGAGATCACCCTGAGGGTATCGGCGAGCCGCAAGGCCGCCTTGTCGCCGTCCTGCTTCAGCGTGAAGCACAACAGACCGGAGAAATTCGACATCTGGGATGCAGCCAGTTCATGTTGCGGATGGCGCGGCGAGCCCGGCCAGAGCACGGAGCGGACCTTCGGATGGGCGGCAAGATAGTCCTCGATTTTTCGCGCATTGGCTCGGTGCAGTTGCATTCTCGGCACGAGTGTCTCTAGTTTGTTTCCGCGACGCGGCTTTCCTTCGTCATCGTCTCTGCTCGGCAGCATCCAAAGTTGCGGAAAGTGCCGACAAGGCAGGCCCGAGACGCTCGGGCGGCAGATAACCGAAGCCGAGCCGGAATACCCGGCTGCTTTCGCCAAACCATGCTCCGGACGCCAGTTGCAGGTCGTGACGTGGCAAGAGATCCCAAAAGCCTGAAACGGCGGCATCGTCGAAGACATCGGAACGCAGGCGCAGGCAGCACAATGCGCCCGCATCCGGCCGCACCCACTCGACGCGCCTGTGCTCACCCGCACACCAATTCGCCAGTTCCTCCAGGGCGCCGGCGAGCAGTCGACGCCGCGCTGCCAGCACGCCTTCCCTGTTGCGCAGGAGCACCGCCGCGAGCGTCTCATCGAGCACCGAGCCCGAGATCACGGTGTTCATCTTTGCGACTGTCAGGCGGGACCTCAGGTCGGGATCAGCCACCGTCAGCCAACCGGTGCGCAAGCCCGGCGCGCCGAGCGCCTTCGAGACCGACGCACCGGTAACGATTCGCGGATGGAGCCCCGCGAAACTGTCGGCTGCGACAGCATCGCCATAGGTGGCCTCCCGATAGGTCTCGTCGATGAACAGTATGGCCTCCGGAGATCGCTTCTCCAGCAAAACGAGAAGCCTCTCGATATCGGCTCGGGATGTCTGGACGCCGTTCGGGTTCTGCGGGGACGCGAGGCTTACCAGCTTGGTTCGGGGCGTCAGATGCGCATCGATTTCGTCCAGGTCCAACCGATAGCCGCTCTCAAACGACAGTTTGATCTCGCGGACCTTGGCGCCGGCGCCGACAAGACTGTCGCGGCTCGGCGGAAAACAGGGTGTCATGAGAACAGCCTCGTCGCCGGGCCGGCAGGCTTCCAAGCCCAGGAGAAACAATCCGAGCGCGGTCCCCTGTGTGGTGACGACCTGCTCTGCCGGAACCTTGCAGGCTTCCGCGATCGCCTCCCGAAGCTCGATTGCGCCGGCGGATTTACCATAGCCAAGCTTCAGATCGCGGATCGCCTCAAGGCCGGGCAAATCCAGAAGTTCGCCAAGTGTCAAGTCCTGCGACGTGCTTTCCGCCAGATTGAACCGCCTGTTGACGTCGAGGAGCGAGATGATCTCGTTATAGGGAAATCGTCCGCCCCACTCTCGGGGAGTTGGTGAATCGGAGTCAGACTGTTGGCCTGTGGCGTAGTTCGCCTGAAACGAGGTCATGTTCTTACCTTGCATATGTTCAATTGTCCGTTGGGTGATCCGTCGCAAGCGAACGATGGGAAGCTTGCTTCAATTCACGCTCGCATACGGCATTGCTCCACTGCAATAAATCAATTGCGCTATAGCAATTTGTAGGGAATGAGCCACTTTCCCGGGAATGTGGCGCAGGCCTCAGGCAGGCTCAAAAGCACGTGCAGAGCCGCATTGGAGCTCCTAACGGGCTGCAATGTGATGACGTCCATGCAGCGCCGCGGGCGCTGTGGCTTTCGATCGGCGATAAAACCTTCAATACGGGAGAAATGGTTCGCGTATCCCGGATGGATGCAGCGGCGAATTGGGATCACACGTTGTTGCTTGCCACCACGCTGTCGATCTCTGTCGCGGTGACGCCATGCTTTGCCATGCGCGCCCGGTGATCGGCCGAACCGAGATATCCGCGAAGCTGCTCATTGACCGCCTGGAGCAGGCCATGATTGCCTTTGTTGAACGAAAAGGCACCGACGGGGAGCTTGCCGCCCATGCTCTGTTCATGCGCGACCGCTTCCAGTTCCCTATGAGCGTGGGCGAGCGCACGGTTGCCCACCGCCGTGCCCACAAAAGCGTCGATCTTCCCTTCGAGAAGTGCGGCGATTGCATCGGGTTGATCCTTGAACACCACGACCTGGCTGTCGCGCACACCGGCCGATTTGGCAGTGTCGATCTGCACCGTCGCGGCGATCACGCCGAGCCGCGCATCGCTTTGCGCCGCCAAAGCCTCATAGCTCGTCAGCGCTTTCGGGTTGCCGACGGGCAGCAGAAATCCGTCGCCCAGCGCCCAGACCGGCAGACTGAAGGCGACGCGCTTTGCGCGCTCGGCGGAAATGAAAATCGGAACGTTCATGTCCCAGCGGCCCTCCTGGACACCAGGCAGGAGCTCTTCGAACGTGGTCGGCTGGTATTCGATGGATGTCACGCCGATCCCGCGAAGCACGACCTCGGCCAATTCGATGTCCGAACCGGTCACTGAATGATCCGGCGCAGTCCAATAGAAAGGCGGTTCCTCGATATATGCAATTCTGACTTTCATGACCGTACCTCGCCATGTTCACGAGTGGACGTTGTGAGTGCGCTTCGTCCGAGCTTCGAAGAGCTGCGTTCTCACAGCTAGGACTCCGGCGATGCTGGCACCTGGGCTTGTCTGTCGCCTCGACATATTCGCCATCAGCAGGTGATCGAGGTGCAGAAACCAAATGACAGCCGGCGGCGCCGCCTGCTTTTCGATCGCGGCCGGACTCCCGTTCACGATCTCGCTGTTTTTCTGCGCCAGGGAAGGCCGCTGATGCAATGCTTTGATTGCACTAGAGCAATTTGAAGCGTTCAGAGCGGGCATCACGGATGGCCTTGACCGATAGCTCACGTTGGCGAAATGGCAAGGCAGCGGCAAAATCTCTGGACGCCGCAAACAGGACCAGGGATCAGTTGTACTGCCGGCGGCCATTTACCTGGGCAAGTTCGGCACGGCTACAATCCGCCGACCCGAAGCTGCCTCATTTCGACGGTTCACGGTATTCCGAGCCTCAGCCAAGACGGCTGAAGGAACACCGCGGGCCGGACAAGCCAAACAGTCGCAAGAAAAAAGGCAGCCAAAACTTGAAATCTTTTGGCTGGCGGGAATGGCCTTCTGAGACCGCGCCAAAGCAGAGAGTGAGACGCGAAAGCCAGAGAAAATACCCGTTCACTCGACGGATATATCGGCTATCTCGCGGAAATGTCGCGACAATTCTGAGATGGGAGAGACTGCGGTTTTTGGGGAGAACTGAATGGTAGCGGAGGAGGGATTCGAACCCCCGACACAAGGATTATGATTCCTCTGCTCTAACCTACTGAGCTACTCCGCCGCCGGCGCCGTGGCAGCTTCTTGGCGAAGCCCGTCTCGGCTGGACGGGCGGCTTATAAGGTGCTGTTCCGGCTAGTGTCAAGCAATGTCTTGGGGAAAGTGTGAACTTTTCCCGGCCCGCCGAAGCGGTCCTGCTCAGGCGGCCGCGGACGCCTGCAGGAGCGCCTGGAGCGCCGCCTCCGCAGCGGGCTCGCGTTCCGACCTACAGATGAATCCGCCGCCGTAGACGCGGGCGTCCTCGCCAATGCCGGAATAGAGTGCGCAGGCCTGGCCGGGCGCCACGCCGGCCTCGCCGTCGAGAAGTTCGACATAGACGCCGTCGGCATCGCGCTTCAAGACGGCCGGGGCCGGCTGGCGGGTGGAGCGGACCTTGGCGAAGCATTCGAAGCCGCGGCTGGCTGCTTCGTCGATTTCCTCGTCGCCCAGCCAGTTGACGTCGCGCAGATAGACGCGGCGGGTCTCGAGCGCCTCTTTCGGCCCGACGATGACGCGGCGCGAGCGGGCGTCGAGATAGACGACATAGAGCGGCTCGCCGGTCGCGACCCCGATGCCGCGCCGCTGGCCGATCGTATAGTGCAGGATGCCCTCATGGCTGCCGAGCACGCGCCCGTCGAGATGGACGATCTCGCCGGCGAGCGCCGCGTTCGGCTTCAGTTTCGAGACGATGTCGCTGTACTTGCCCTGCGGCACGAAACAGATGTCCTGGCTGTCGGCCTTCTTGGCGACGACGAGGCCCATCTCCTCGGCGAGCGCGCGCGTCTCGGGCTTGGAGAGGCTGCCGAGCGGAAAGCGCAGATAGTCGATCTGCTCCTGGGTGGTCGCAAAGAGGAAATAGCTCTGGTCGCGCTCCGCGTCGGTCGGCCGGTAGAGGGCGCGCTGCCCGCAATAGCGCGGTTTCGGGCTCGGCCGGGAGCGGATGTAATGGCCCGTCGCCAGCGCGTCGGCGCCGAGTTCCTGGGCGGTCGCCAGGAGATCGGCAAACTTGACCGTCTGGTTGCAGGCAACGCACGGTATTGGCGTTTCGCCGGCGATGTAGCTTTCGGCGAAGGGATTGATCACCGTCTCGCGGAAGCGCGCCTCGTAATCGAGCACATAATGGGGGATGCCCAGCGTCTCGCAGACGCGCCGCGCATCGTCGATATCCTGCCCGGCGCAGCAGGACCCGGCCCGGTGCACCGCCGCGCCATGGTCGTAGAGCTGCAGCGTGATGCCGAGAACGTCGTAGCCCTCGCGTTTGAGCAGCCCCGCGACCACGGAGGAGTCGACGCCGCCGGACATGGCGACGACGACACGCGTATCTTCGGGCTTGCGGTCAAAATCGAGACTGTTCACGGGATCCAATCCGCCATCGGGGCGCGGCCTGTCGCTGCCGATGCCCTGTTTTTACCTACTGCATTGTCAAAGTGCTACAGCGCTCCTTGCGCGTCTGATGACGCGCGGCGCTGTAGAGGCCGCGCGCTGGTCATGGCTGCGCTGGCGGTCTTCCTTCGGCTTTCTGTGCGGCGACATATAGAAACTTGTGCTTCGCGGGGCAAGAGTGCAGGCGTTCCGGCCGTGCGGCTGCCGATCAAAGCGGTATCTCCAGCCCCCCCTCACCGGCACTTTCGGGCCTTCAAGGTCGCTCAAATTATGAGCAAATTGTTACCGGCGGCTTAGGCAAATGTTAAATGTGGCAAGCTAAGGTCGCCTCCATATGGTCTTGAGTTTGTGTAGAGAGTCCCATGACCGAAATGATGCGTCCACGCGTAAAATATGTCATCGGCCCCGATGGCAGTCCTCTGACGATCGCGGACCTGCCGCCGGCCAACACCCGGCGCTGGGTGATCCGCCGGAAGGCCGAGGTCGTCGCTGCCGTGCGTGGCGGCCTCTTGAGCCTTGAAGAGGCCTGCGAGCGTTACACCCTCACGGTCGAGGAGTTCCTGTCCTGGCAGTCCTCCATCAACGACCACGGTCTCGCCGGCCTGCGCACGACCCGCATCCAGCAATATCGCCACTGATCCATTTGCGACAGGGCCATACATCGAACCGGCGGCTCGGGACCTTCCCGCAGCCGCCGGTGTCGTTTCGGGGATAGACTGTAGTCGAAATCGGCTGTGCCTCGCAGATTTATCCCGTAGGATCGGCGCAGACGGCAGGTGAAGGAAGACCAATGGAGATCGCTGAGGAGAAAACGGGCGCAAAGGGCCGCTACACGGCGACCATCGACGGACACACCGGCGAAATGACCTATACCAGATCGTCGCCGCAGCTCGTGATCGTCGATCACACTTTCGTGCCGGACGAATTGCGCGGTAAAGGCGTCGGACAGGCGCTTGCGAGACACGCGGTCGAGGAAGCGCGCAAGGGCGGCTGGAAGATCATTCCACTTTGCCCGTTCATGCGCGCACAGGTCATGCGTCATCCGGAGTGGCAGGACACAATCCAGGCATAGCCGCCGCCATTTTTCTCGCAAGACGAAGGCCCGCCTCCCGAAAGGGAAGCGGGCCTTTGCTACTCCTCGAGCAGGCCTTCCGTCGCTGCGGTCCTGGTTTGTGCCAGCCGACCGCCTCTTCTCAGGCGCGAAGCCGCGCCGACGAATCCCGCTCCTCAAGCGCTGCGGCCTTGGCATACTCGGCCTGAACTTCGGCAAGCGCGAGTTCGGCCGCATCCTGCTGCATCTTCAACTCGCGGATCGACACCTGGAGGTTATCGGCGCGCTGGCGCGCAGCCTTGGCAAAGGTCGGATAGGCGAAATGCGAGGGATCGGAAATCCCCGACTTCTTTTCCTCGAAGACGATCTGGCCTTCGAGATCCTTGGTCATCCGCTCGAACTCGGACATCATCATCTGAAGCTGGCTCAACTGACGCTGCTTCTCCCGCACCTGAAATTCCTTCAGGCGGGTAAGGCTCTCACGTGGTTTCATACGCAATACTCCCGTGGATAGCGAGACCCCGGTTACCGATTCCTGCGCCCGAATGCCGGCCCGTGTGGGCCGGAAACAAAAAACGACTGCGGTCTTAACAAATACCTACCGCTGGTAACCTTTCGTTTACGGGCATCATTAATCATAGGTGCGATGATTTAAGGCTCCGTAAATACTGAGGTACGAAATGTGGCGCCTTCAGCAATTGCGAGTCGAAAGAGTCAGATAGCGGCACTTCCTCATCTAACGCATGAGGAAGGCCATTTCAGATTCACCTTTTGAATCAGGAGACTGCTAAAAATATTTAACATTTTCGATACACCTTGCCAGAGTGAATCAGAATTTGTTAACCATTTGATGGCAGCCTCCAAATCAGGCAACGACTGGATCCGTATCGCGTAAGGGGGCCACGATGACCTTGGGCGGCGGAAAAGGGGAAGACTATGCGGGTTCTACTGATCGAAGACGACAGCGCGACGGCGCAAAGCATTGAGCTCATGCTCAAGTCCGAGAGTTTCAACGTCTACACCACCGATCTCGGGGAAGAAGGCGTCGATCTCGGCAAGCTTTACGACTACGACATCATTCTCCTCGACCTGAACCTGCCGGACATGTCGGGCTACGAGGTCCTGAGAACCCTGCGCCTGTCGAAGGTCAAGACCCCGATTCTCATCCTGTCTGGCATGGCCGGCATCGAAGACAAGGTCCGGGGGCTCGGCTTCGGCGCCGACGACTACATGACCAAGCCTTTCCACAAGGACGAGCTGGTGGCGCGCATCCATGCGATCGTGCGGCGCTCCAAGGGCCACGCCCAGTCGATCATCGCCACCGGCGAGCTGATCGTCAACCTGGACGCCAAGACGGTGGAAGTCGGCGGCCAACGCGTGCATCTGACCGGCAAGGAATACCAGATGCTCGAGCTCCTGTCGCTGCGCAAGGGCACGACGCTCACCAAGGAAATGTTCCTCAATCATCTCTATGGCGGCATGGACGAGCCGGAACTGAAGATCATCGACGTCTTCATCTGCAAGCTGCGCAAGAAGCTCGCCAACGCCGCCGGCGGCGCCAACTATATCGAGACTGTCTGGGGCCGCGGCTATGTGCTGCGCGAGCCCGACGGCAACGATTACCTGGAAACCGCCTGATTTCTACTTGGCCGCCACCCGCCAGGTTTTGACAGATCTACCCGCAGACCCGCCCTACCCGGCGGGTTTTGCTTTTGCGGCGACAGATTGAACACTGGTCGGGCGGGAGTTTGCCGGCACAAAGCCGGACGTGAAAAAGCCGCGGCAAGTGCCGCGGCTGCATCCTTCTACAGAGTCTCTATGGGTCAGGCGGCCATCGACTGACCGGCGAAGACGCTCGTCAGGATCTTGCGGTCGAAGGGCTTCAGCAGGAAATCGTCGGCCCCGGCCCGCTTGCCGGCCATCATCTTCCGGAGATCCGCTTCGACGACGCAATAATAGATGCGCACCGACGCGCCTTCGGACAGCCGGCGAATATTGGCGATGAGCTCGAGGGCGCCGTCGAGGCCGGAGTCGACGATCAGGATGTTCGGCAGTTCAGCCTCGCAGCGGACAAGCGCCTCGAGGCTGCTCGGCGCCTCGGACACGAGGAAACCCATGCCCGACAGGATGCGCTTCCCGACCTTCCTCACAACATCCGAGCCATCGGCTATCATCAAGCGCCGCATGTCCAACTCCTTCAGGCCTCATCGGACGCGAAAAGGCGTCCATGAAGCAAAACTAGAGAGATTTGGCAAAGAAACCGTTACCGCCACGGTTGACGGCCGATTTTCATTTCTCGCAAGGCAGTAGTCCGCCGAGACCTGTGAAACCGCCGCCGGAAGTCGGGAGCAGCGGGGACTTCGGGCAACCCGAGAAAAGAGAAAGGCCTCCATCACGGACGATGGAGACCTCTTTTATGCCATGGAGTGGTCGGCAGGCGCCCGGATCAGGCTTCGGTGCGAGCGGTGAAGACGATCTCCTCGCCGGTCGAGGCGACGTCGATCACCATACCGGCCTCCTCGGCGAGCAGGACCGTGTAATAGGGCTGGATCGAGTGGGCGTCTACCGCCTCCTCGGGGGTGCCGGAAAGGAGCTCGGTCAGCCGCGGCGGAACGCGCATCATCCGGCCCTTGGCAACAAGGGTAAAGACCGCATCGAACTCCGGGTTCTCCAGGGTGATGTCGATCGAGCCGCCGCGCGGAATCGCACCATAGGCGATCAGAAAGAGGTTCAAGAGCAGCTTTACCCGGTTCTTGGCGATGATCGCCCGCGGGCCGCCCCAGTTGACCTCCGTCTTCTTCTCCGCCGCGGCGAAGTCCTTGGCGGCCTTCTCCGCTTCGCCGGTATCGATCGACGCGCCGACCGAGCCGGAGGCGCCGAAGGCAAGCCGCGCGAACTTCAACCGCACCGAGGCATTGAGCGCGCTGGTGCGGATCAGGTCCATTGCATCGGCGTCGGCGCCGCCCTCGTCCAGCAGTTCGAGGCCGTTATTGATGGCGCCGACCGGCGAGATGATGTCGTGACAAACCCGACTGCAGAGCAGCGCCGCAAGGTCGGGTCCCGTCAACGTCAGATTCGGATTCTTTGCCATCATTCTTCCCGTTCGGTTCCATCAGCATATCGACGCCTGGCGCTCCCCGCTGCGTCCGGCGAGGCTTTCCCGCGGGCCTGGCATAGCCATGCAGCCCGCGCCGATCAATAGGCCATAATGACATCACATTTGGTAAACCGATTATTAAGAGGATCGGTTCAAATTGTCAGGGCACCCCCGGATTTCGAGTGGAACCACGGAAAGCGGATCAGGTGCACTCGTTCGAGACCCGCGCTGGCCCGCGCAACCGATGCATGAGCTGGTCATGACGGCCGGCGCGCGAGCCGCATTCGCGCCTGACGGAGGAAACGATGCAGCCGATCATGAAGGCAACCGCAATGGCTGTCCGCGCCATTCTGACGACAATCCTGCTCTTGGGCAGCGCTCTGCTGTCCGCCGCGCAGGCTCAATCTCCGAATGGCAGCCAGTACACGATGCAGGAGATCGTCGATGCCGGCCACGGCTTCTTCGGCGAGACCTCCGGCGGACTTGCGAAAGTCGTCGAGCGCGCCTTCGAGCGCTATGGCCTGCCGAACGGCTACATCCTCGGTCAGGAAGGATCCGGTGCCTTCATCGCCGGCCTGACCTATGGCGAGGGCGAACTCCACACCAAGAATGTGGGTCAGCACAGCGTCTTCTGGCAGGGCCCGTCGCTCGGGCTCGACTGGGGCGGTCAGGGCAGCCGGGCGATGATGCTCGTCTATAACCTGCCAAGCGTCCCGGCTCTCTACAAGCGCTTCGGCGGCGTATCGGGCTCGGCTTACGTCGTCGCCGGCGTCGGCATGACCGTATTGACCGACGAGCATGTCGTCGTCGTGCCGATCCGTACCGGCATCGGCGCGAGGCTCGGCCTCAATGTCGGCTATCTGAAGCTGACGCAGCAGCCGACGTGGAACCCGTTCTGATACCAAAAGGCCGCATACGAACCTCGGGGAGCGACCGAAGGACGTTCAATCTTGCAGTAATTGTTGCAGCTTTCGAGCCGTCGTGTTTACTGCAGGAGAAGGAAGTGACCGGCCGACAGCATGAGTGAATTGGGTCCGGTCCAGACTTGAAACGGCCAGCACGTGATTGAATATGCGCTCCTCTTTGCCCTGGGCTTCCTGACGGCGGCCATCATCGGCCTTCTGGTCGCGCCGGCCATTCAAAGGCGTATCGTTCGCTTTGCCGAGGACCGCTTGAAAGAGACGATGCCGCTGAGCCCACAGGAGGTTCGGGCCCAAAGGGACGCCGCGCGTGCCACCTATGCCGCCGAGAACGCAAAGATTTCGCAGACGCTCCGCCGCGAACGCGACAAGGGCGTGGCGCTGATGCTGGAGAATGAGAAGGCGCTTGGCGAGGCCCGCCGGTTGACGGGCGAAAACGCCGATCTCCACGCCCAACTTGCCGACATGAATGTCGAAGCCGCCGACATGCGCTCGACCATCCGCCAGCTCGAGCTGCGGCTCGCCGACGTGAGGGCGTCACACGATAACCAGCAGCGGGACAACGGCACCAAGGGTGAGGCGATCCGCAGTTTGAACAGCCAGATCGACAAACAGGCAGCCGAGCTCGACAGCCTGCGCATCGACCTGGCGGCGCGCGAAACGCAGATCGAACACTTGAGGAGCCGGGCCGCCGGTCTCAGCGACGAGCGCGAGGCCCTGCGCGCCGATCTCAAGGCCGAAAACGCCCGTGCGCGCGAAGTGGAGCTGCGCCTGGGCCGGGAAGAAAACCGAATACGCCAACTCGAGGCGAGGCTCGCCCGCGAAACGGCCGCCAATGCCGACCGCGAAGCCGCGCTTGAGCGGCGCGCGGAAGAGATCGAGCGGCTGAAAACACGCGTAAAGGCAGCAAACCAGGAAGCCCGCGACGCGGCGAAGACGCTCCGTCTGGCCGGCGCGAAACTGCCGAAGCGAGCGGTTCAGCACACGATCGACGGAATCGATGAGGCGGCTGAAGCGAATGGTGCGCCGCTCGACGCCGTTGCGACCAGTCTCTCGGATGACCTGCGCAATCGCGCGACGGCGCTCTCGGAACGTCTCGTCAATTCGAAATCCGCCGCCCATGACGAGGCGCTGCGCGAGGAGGTCGCAGAGATTGCCGCCGGCATGGTGGCGCTCACGGCGGCGCGGGAGGGCCCATCCTCGCCGATCCACGGGCTTCTCGCCCGCGAGGAGGCGGGGAAGCCGGGAGCCGGCAAGAGCCTGGCGACGCGGGCCAAGGAAATGCTGCCTCCTGAATGAGGGCGGCTCGGGCTTCCCTCAGATACGACCATTGGCGCTGGCGACCTGATGCAGCGCAATGCCCGCCGCCATGGCGACGTTCAGACTGTCGAGACCGGAGCGCTGGCGAATCCGTGCGGTGCGGACCGCCGAAAGGATAGCCTCCGGCAACCCCTCGCCTTCGGTTCCGACCAGCAATGCCGTGCGCGGCGCCGGCGGGATTTCGGCGACGTCGATCTCGCCGCGCGGCGAAAGTCCCCATATCGCGAAGCCTGCGGCCTGCAGCCGCCCGATCAGTTCGGCAGCCGTGCCCTCCCGCGCGAAAGGCAGCGTCAGCACCGACCCGACGGAAACCCGGATCGACTTGCGGTACATCGGGTCGCAGCTCGATGCATCCATCAGCACGGCATCGACGCCGAAGGCGGCGGCATTGCGAAACAGCGATCCCATGTTGTCGTGGTTCGATATGCCGCAGGCGGCAAGCACAAGGCTATTGGCAGGAAGGGCGGCGAGAAGAGCGTCCCGGCGCGGCATCGTGTCGGATCGCCCGAGCGCCAGAACGCCGCGATGCATGTTGAAGCCGGCGATCGCGTCGAAGACCCGGGCGTCGGCCACGAAAACCGGCACATCGAAGGGAAACTGCACCAGCAGCTCCGCGAGACCCGCGAGCCGGTTTTCGAGCAGCAGGATCGCCTCGGCAGCGACGCCGCATCCCGAACGGTGCGCCGCCGCCAGCATGCGCAAGACGACGGTACCTTCAGCGATGAAACGGCCCTGCCGGCCGGTGAGATCCCGCTCCTTGATCGACATGAACGCAGCGATGCGCGTGTCCGACGGGTCCTCGATACGGATCGGAGACGGGGCCGCGTTCATGGCGTCAATTGGTCCTGACGGTGACGTCCGCGACGATGCGCCCGGCCCTGATGTCGAAGACGATCGCGCGCGGTTCAGCGCCGGGAAGGCTGCCGTAGAAAAGCAGCTGCGAACCTGAAAGCGACACATTGGTCACGGAAAAACCGGCCGGTAGCGCCGCGATCGCACTGAGCGGCGCATCGCCCGGCACGCTCACCGCCGGCTGGGCCGCCTCCGCACCGGTATCGTTCCGCGTCACCTTGTAGACAATTGCCCCGAGGACGGCCATAAGCATGATCAGCATCACGCCGGCCGAAACGAGCTGCAGACGCACCATCTTGCGGCGGACACTCTCCATCGCCGGGTCAAGCGGCTTGTCTTCCTGTTCATCGGGCTCGATTGCAGTCATGGCTGGCTTTCTATCGGAATTGAAACGGAATGAACGATCCCTTTAAACAAGCGACCGGCAATAGGAAAGTCCTGAAGGCCGACGAGAATGCCGCCGGGCGGCTGGATGCCTTCCTGACGGAGGCGCTTTCGGGCGAGTTTTCGCGCAACCGCATCAAGGCGCTGATCGAGCAGGGGGCCGTTTCGATCAACGGCCAGACCGTCCTCGAACCGAAGCGAAAGGTCCACCCGGGCGACAGTTTCGAAATCGCCCTGCCCGCGCCCGAGGACCCCGAACCCAAGGGGGAGGACATCCCGCTGGACGTTCTCCATGAGGACGATGATCTGATCGTCCTGGTGAAACCGGCGGGCCTCGTCGTCCATCCGGGTGCCGGCAACTGGACGGGAACGCTCGTCAATGCCCTCATTCACCATTGCGGCGACAGCCTATCCGGCATCGGCGGCGTCAAGCGGCCCGGCATCGTCCATCGGCTGGACAAGGAGACGAGCGGCGTCATGGTCGTGGCGAAAAACGATGCCGCCCATCGGCATCTCTCCGACCAGTTTGCCGATCACGGCCGCACCGGACCCCTGGAGCGCGCCTACCATGCCGTCGTCTGGGGGCGTCCACGGCAATTGAAGGGTACGATCAGTGCCGCGCTCGGTCGCGCCGGCGACCGGACGAAGCGCGCCGTCAAGCGCGCGGAAAGCGATGACGCGCGCGAGGCGATCACCCATTACGAAGTGGTCGAGCGCTATCATGAGAAGCCGGACGGAACCTGTCTCGCCTCCACCGTCGAGTGCCATCTGGAGACCGGGAGGACGCACCAGATTCGCGTCCACATGGCCCATATCGGTCATCCGCTGATCGGCGATCCCGACTACGGCGCCGCCTTCCGGACCAAGGCGAACCTGTTGCCGGAAGCCGCCAGGAGTGTGGTCAACCGTTTCTCCCGGCAGGCGCTGCATGCTTTCATGCTGCAGTTCGAGCATCCTTCCAGTGGCGACACGATGCATTTCGAAGCACCGATGCCCTCGGACATGGAGGAGCTGGTCGCCGCTCTTCGCTGAGGGACGTGACAGACCCTTGAAATTGCTGCGAAGAATGCCGATCTTAGAGGCGCTTCAATACCAACCTTCCTTCCCCCCGGTCTCACGACAGCGTGAAACCGGAGTTCTTGAATCATGCTTTCGCCGTACTTATCTTCTAGCCTCGTGGGGTCTGGACGAAGACCCACGCCCGGCCTGCCGTCTTGGAGGCCGGAGATGCACAAAGGGGGTGCTTCATGGCCCGCAACACATTGCCGTCCATTGCCGCAGGAGAGGGCGGGCTCAACCGCTACCTCGACGAAATCCGCAAATTTCCCATGCTCGAGCCGCAGGAAGAGTACATGCTCGCCAAGCGGTACCAGGAGCATGACGACCGCAGCGCCGCCCACAAGCTGGTGACGAGCCACCTGCGCCTCGTCGCCAAGATCGCCATGGGCTACCGCGGTTACGGCCTGCCGATCGGCGAAGTCGTTTCAGAAGGCAATGTCGGCCTGATGCAGGCAGTCAAGAAATTCGAGCCCGATCGCGGCTTCCGCCTGGCGACCTACGCCATGTGGTGGATCAAGGCGGCCATCCAGGAATATATCCTGCGTTCGTGGTCGCTGGTGAAAATGGGCACGACCGCCAACCAGAAGCGCCTGTTCTTCAATCTTCGTCGGCTGAAGGGCCGCATTCAGGCCCTCGACGAAGGCGATCTCAAGCCGGAGCAGGTAAAGGAAATCGCCACCACCCTCAAGGTCAGCGAGGACGAGGTCGTTTCCATGAACCGCCGCCTGTCGGGCGACGCCTCGCTCAACGCACCGATCAAGGCAAGCGAAGGCGACTCCGGGCAGTGGCAGGATTGGCTTGTCGACGAACACGACAACCAGGAAGAGATCCTGATCGAGCAGGACGAACTCGACAGCCGCCGCGCGCTGCTCGCCAACGCCATGAAGGTGTTGAACGACCGCGAGCGCCGTATCTTCGAGGCGCGCCGATTGAGCGAAGATCCGGTGACGCTGGAAGACCTCTCGACCGAATTCGATATCAGTCGCGAGCGCGTCCGCCAGATCGAGGTCCGCGCCTTCGAGAAGGTGCAGGAAGCGGTCCGCAAGGCTGCTCTCGATCGCGCCAACGCGCTGAGGGTTGTCGAAGGCGCCTGACCGCTGACCGGCCCCTCCCCCTTCCGAACAAAACAAGCCCCGGCTGGATGGCGTCCAGCCGGGGCTTTTGTTTCGTCTCGATTTTCTTACTGGCCGCTTGCCGCGGCCGCGCTACCGAGTGAACTCCAGGCCTGCATAGCCTTGGTGAAGGCCTCCGTACCGCTCGCTCCCTTCTCGAGGGTGAGCAGGGCACGCCGTCCGTTGCGATAGGTGATCGGGATGTCGATCCAGCTGCGGCTGCGCAGCAGCTCGATATTGCTACCGACGGCTTCCGCGAAATCGTTGAGCGCGATCATATGAAAGTCGTCGGTGATCTTTGCCGGGACGGCGATGAGCGGGTCGCCGCGATCCTGCTCGGTACGCTTCATCGAAACACGCTGGACGCCCTCGATGCTGCCACCCTCGAAGTTCTCGGGCAGGGAGAAAACGAACTCGATCACGTGGCTCGCCGGCAGTGACGGATCGACATTGCGCTTGATCGTCATCAGTGCCGTGAGCCCACGGTCGGGCACGGTGATCTGGGCCTGGATCGCCGGCTCGGGCTTTGCGTCGCCACCCGGCGATTCCTCCTTGAGGGACCAGGCAACCGTGCCCGGAACGGCCGTCGGCGAGGATTGGCCAAGTCGCTCCTCATAGAGGAACATTTTCTCGCCATCGGCGATGGAAACCTCGGTTTGCGGCGCTCCGCCGTCCTGGGCTGCGGGCTGCGGAGTCTGGGCGGCGGCCTGCTGACCTCCGGTCGAGGCGCTTTGCGGTTCGCCGGCGTCCGTCTGCGGCGCGACGGACTTGCCCTCCTGTGACACTTCGGTGCCGTTCACGCCCGCCGGTCCCTCGTCGCGTTCGGTTCCATCGGCAAGCAAACGCTGCGTAAACTTGCTCGATTTGTCCTCCGGCAACGCCGTTTCATCCTGCGTGCCGGGCTGTTCGCCCGGCTGCACGGCGGGCTCGCCTTCGCCGGCTGGCGGCGTTTGCGTTTCGGGCCCGGCGGGGATGATTTTGGCGAGCATGGCCGAAAGCCAGGCATTGCCCGCTTCCCTGTTGACCCAATAGGCAACGCCACCACCGCCAAGCACAAGCAGGATCAACGCGCCAATCACCAGCTTCTTCACGCCAAATCGGGACGGCTTGGGGGAGACGCGGTAGGAGGCAGGGCGCGGGGACAAGGCGGCCGGCGCCACATCGCTGCCGTTCTCTTCCTCCTGGGCAACCGCAGCCGGGCCATTCGCCTTCCGGCCCGCTTCATCGAAGCCGAGCAGATCGTCGATATGATCCCACGCCGTGCCGGCGCGCTCGTCCTCATTCGCAGCGGCTGGAGGCTTCTCCACGGGCCAGGCCCATTCGGAGACGTCCGGTTCGGCCGGCCTGTCCTTCTTCGCCTCGGTTGGCGCAGCGAAGGGATCGCTGTCGTCGAAGGACCAGGCCTGCGCTGTCTCCGCCTCGTTCGCCCGAGGGGCGGGCTCGCCCGTCTCGGCTTCGACGGGGTGCATGCCCAGCCGTTCCGGCACGGTCGCCGCTTCCTCGCGTGGCGCCTCGGGCGCCGGCGGCTCTTCGCCGGGCCTTGCGGAAGACGGCACGTCCTCCCACTCGGGCAGCGCCCATTCGGAGGGCGCCTGTTTCGCAGGCTCTGCCTCGACCGGCGGAGCTTCTTCGCTGACCGGCTCTTCCTCGCCCGCAGCTACGACAGGCTCGGGCTCAGCCGCTGGCTCTGCGTGTTCGACCTCATCCGCCCGCGGCTCGGGCGGTCCTACCTGTTCAGCGGGCGCCTGCTGCCAGGTTTCGACGTCCTCTGCGGCCGTCTGCTCCTCCGCCGGCGCGCTCCACTGCGGCTCGGCCGGCGCAGCCTCCGGCTCCTCGCTTACCGCGGACGACTCTTCGTATTGCTCGGCTGACGAGGCCTCGACCGGCTCTGCTTCTCGGTGATCCGCAGCCTCGTGTTCTGCCGTCGGGGCGACCTCCTCGGCTGCAGTCGGTTCCTCGAAGGCTTCCCGGGCTTCCGGTGCCGCTTCCTCGATGCGTTCCTCGGCTGCGGTCTGCTCCGCCTCGGCAGCCTCGGCCGAAACAGGCTCCGGTTCCGGCGAGACCGGAAGGGCGGGCTCCTGTTCGGCGGGCGCTTCGACTGCGGCTGGCTCGAGTACTTCGGGGGTTTCGGGCGCTTCAGTCTCTTCGATTGCCGGCAAGGCCTCGGCGTGTTCGCTTTCGACCTCGGTTATCGCCGCTTCCAGCTTGTTGAGCTGCCGGTTGATCATGTCGTCCGATGGCCGCGGGGTCATGTTTTCGAGCTGGCGACGCACAGCACTGCGTGCCTTCTCGTAGACCCTGCCCCGCATTTCGGGATTGTTTTCCGACAGGCCGTCAACGGTCCTGCGAATAACTGCAACAAAATCCGCCATCAGATGCTTTCTCAAATCCTAGTCATGCAGCCGCGGTGCGACGCCGCTTCCTTGAGCCGACACTAGTCCTCAAAGGGATCGGTCACAAGTATTGTGTCGTCGCGTTCCGGGCTCGTCGAAAGAAGCGCGACCGGCGCACCGATCAGTTCCTCGACCTGGCGAACATACTTGATCGCCTGCGCCGGAAGATCGGCCCAGCTCCGGGCTCCGACCGTCGATTCCTTCCAGCCTTCGAGCGTAATATAGACTGGCTTTACCGAAGCTTGCTGCGCCTGACTTGCGGGAAGGTGATCGATCTCTTGTCCGTCCAGAGTATAGCCGACGCAGATCTTCAGCTCATCGAGACCGTCGAGCACGTCGAGCTTGGTGAGCGCGATGCCGGTGATGCCGTTGGCGGCGACCGACTGGCGCACCAGGGCGGCATCGAACCAGCCGCAACGGCGCTTGCGGCCGGTGACCGTTCCGAATTCGTGGCCGCGCTCGCCGAGGAACTGTCCCACCTCGTCATTGAGTTCCGTCGGAAACGGCCCTTCGCCGACGCGCGTCGTATAGGCCTTGGTGATCCCGAGAATATAGCCGAGCGCGCCCGGTCCCATGCCCGAACCGGCGGCCGCCTGGCCGGCGACGGTGTTCGACGAGGTGACGAAAGGATAGGTGCCGTGATCGATGTCGAGCAGCGTGCCCTGCGCCCCCTCGAACAGGATGCGCGCGCCCTTGCGGCGCTCCTTGTCGAGCAACAGCCAGACCGTCTCCATGAACGGCAGCACGCGCGCGGCGACGGAGGAGAGTTCGTCCATGATCGCCTGGTGGCTGACCTCCGCCTCGCCCAAACCGCGGCGGAGCGCGTTGTGATGCGTCAGCAGCCGGTCGACCTTGGCCGGCAGCGTGTCGCGGTCGGCGAGATCCATGACGCGGATGGCGCGGCGGCCGACTTTGTCCTCATAGGCCGGGCCGATGCCGCGGCGCGTCGTGCCGATCTTGGTGCCGCTGTTCGAGGCGGCGTCCTCGCGGAAACCATCGAGCTCGCGATGCAGCGACAGGATGAGCGTGGCATTGTCGGCAACGCGCAGGTTGTCTGGCGTGATCCTGACGCCCTGGTTGCCGAGCTTGTCGATTTCCGCGATCAGCGCATGCGGATCGATGACCACGCCATTGCCGATGACGGCGAGCTTGCCGGGGCGGACGACGCCGGAGGGAAGCAGCGACAGCTTGTAGCTGACGCCGTCGATCACCAGGGTATGGCCGGCATTGTGGCCACCCTGGAAGCGCACGACGATGTCGGCGCGCTCCGAGAGCCAATCCACGATCTTGCCTTTGCCTTCGTCACCCCACTGGGATCCGACCACCACGACGTTCGTCATAATTCTCTTCCTGTTTCACGCGCGCATCAGGACGTTGCGCTGTTCTCAAACCCGCGCATCTATACTGTGTTGTCTTTCGGAAAGCGACCCCGTTATGCCCAGTGGCCGACCCTTTTTGCATGACAAGCGATGGCCTTAGCGCCTATATCTGCAATCTCTCCCGCCGCTTCGGCAATCCATTCCCGCCACCCTTCAATCCGGATCGCAGCGCCGTGAATTCCAAAGCTTATGTCTATCTCGCCATTACCGCGCTCTTCTGGGGCGGCAATTCGGTTGCCGGCAAGATGGCCGTCGGACACATCAGCCCGATGATGCTGACGACGCTGCGCTGGCTCGTCGCGGTCTCGGTCATTCTTGCTCTGATGACACCGCAGATCCGCCGCGACTGGGACAAGATCCGCAGCCACTGGCTGCAATTGCTCGCCTATGGCGCCGTCGGCTTTACGATGTTCAACGCCTTTCTCTATTCGGCGGTGAAATATACCAGCGCCATCAATGCGGTGATCCTGCAGGCCGGCATTCCGATGCTGATCTTCCTCTTCAACTTCGTCTTCTTCCGGACGAAGGTTTCAATCGCGCAGATCGTCGGCTTCACGGTAACGCTGATCGGCGTGCTCACGACAGCCGCCCATGGCGACTTCACGAGCCTGATGCGGCTGCAGTTCAATTTTGGCGACGGGCTGATGATCCTCGCCTGCATCGTCTACGCCGTCTATACGGTCACGCTGCGCTGGAAACCGGCGATGCACTGGCAGAGCTTCATCGCCGCGCCCGCCTTCGGCGCGCTCATCAGTTCCATCCCGCTGCTCGTCTGGGAAGGTCAAAGCGGCAGCGCCATCGTGCCGGACGCGACCGGCTGGGCCATCGTTCTCTATGCCGCGATCTTTCCGTCGCTGATGTCTCAGGTTCTCTATGTCCGCGGCGTCGAAATGATCGGCGCCAATCGCGCCGGCCTGTTCATCAACGCCATCCCGGTCTATGGAACGCTGCTCTCCGTCCTGCTCGTCGGCGAAACGTTCCACGCCTATCATCTGGTGGCATTGCTGCTCGTCCTCGGCGGCATCGCGATCGCCGAGCACGGCCGGCCGAAGCCGCCGAAGTGACAAACGAAAACGCGCCGGGGTGATCCGGCGCGTTTCGATTTGGCCATTTGCATGCGCAGTCAGTCGACGTTGAACACCAGCGGCTTTGCCTGGCGGATCGCCGCGTTCGCGCGAAGCTTGTCGAGCACCGTCTCCGAAACCGGACCATCGACATAGAGCAGCGCGATGGCGTCGCCGCCTTCCTTCTCGCGGCCGAGCTGGAAGTTGGCGATGTTGACCCGGGCATCGCCAAGGGTCGTGCCGATGAAGCCGATCATGCCGGGAACGTCGGTGTTGGTGATGTAGACCATGTGGTTGCCGACATCGGCATCGAGGTTGATGCCCTTGATCTGGATGAAGCGCGGCTTGCCGTCGGAGAAGACCGTGCCGGCGACCGAGCGGGTCTGGTTCGCCGTCGTCACCGTCAGCTTGATGTAGCCATCGAAGACGCCCGTCTTGTCACGCTTGACCTCGGAAAGGATGATGCCCTTTTCCTTGATCATGATCGGTGCCGAAACCATGTTGACGTCGGCGACCTGCGGGCGGATCAGGCCGGCCAGGACCGCGCTCGTCAGCGCCTTGGTGTTCATCCCCGCGGTCGAGCCGTCGTAGAGGATCTCGATCTCCTTGATGGCGCTTTCCGTCACCTGCCCGACAAAAGCGCCGAGGACGTCGGCAAGCCGGATGAACGGCTTCAGGATCGGCGCCTCCTCGGCGGTGATCGACGGCATGTTGATGGCGTTGCTGACGGCGCCCTTGACGAGGTATTCCGCCATCTGCTCGGCAACCTGGAGCGCCACGTTCTCCTGCGCCTCGGTGGTCGATGCGCCGAGATGCGGCGTGCAGACGACGTTGGGCAGGCCGAAGAGCGGGCTCTCGGTGGCCGGCTCCACCTCGAAGACGTCGAAGCCCGCCCCGTGAACGTGGCCCGACTTCAGCGCATCGGCAAGCGCCTTCTCGTCGACGAGGCCACCGCGGGCGCAGTTGATGATGCGCACGCCCGGCTTGGTCTTGGCGAGCGCTTCGGCGCTCAGGATATTGCGCGTCTTGTCGGTCAGCGGCACGTGCAGCGTGATGAAGTCCGCCTGCGCCAGCAGCTCGTCCAGCTCGACCTTGACGATGCCCATTTCCTCCGCCCGCTCCTTGGACAGGAACGGATCAAATGCGACGACATGCATCTTCAGGCCGATCGCGCGAGCACAGACGATCGAGCCGATATTGCCGGCACCGATGACGCCAAGCACCTTGCCGGTGATCTCGACACCCATGAACTTCGACTTTTCCCACTTGCCGGCCTGGGTGGAATTGTCCGCGGCGGGAAGCTGACGGGCGACGGCAAACATCAGCGCGATGGCATGCTCGGCCGTGGTGATCGAGTTGCCGAACGGCGTGTTCATGACGATGATGCCGCGGCGCGAGGCCGCCGGAATGTCGACATTGTCGACGCCGATGCCGGCGCGGCCGACGACCTTGAGATTGGCCGCAGCAGCAATCAGCTTTTCTGTGACCTTGGTGGCCGAGCGAATGGCGAGGCCATCGTAGTTGCCGATGATCTCGGCGAGCTTGTCCTTGTCCTTGCCGAGCTTCGGCTGGAAATCCACTTCGACGCCGCGATCGCGGAAGATCTGGACGGCGGTTTCCGACAGTTCATCGGATACGAGAACGCGAGGTGCCATGAAGGCCTCCTTCAAAATCAGGTCTGAACGAAATTGGGAGTGGCTTCGCCCTCAGGGAGAGCGAAGCGGTCGCGTCGGATCAGGCCGCTGCCTGCGAAAGCGTCGCCTTCTGGGTTTCGAAGGCCCAGTTCAGCCACGGCATCAGTGCGTCCATGTCGGCCGTCTCGATCGTCGCGCCGGCCCAGATACGAAGACCGGAGGGCGCATCGCGATAGTGGCCGATGTCGTAGGCGACGCCTTCCTTTTCGAGCAGGGCGACGACGCCCTTCGCGAACACAGCCTGGCCGTCGGCATCGAGAGCCAACACGTCCTTGTCGACGATCTTCAGGCAGACCGAGGTGTTGGAGCGGGTTTCCGCCTTGATCGCCAGGTTGGCAATCCACGCATTTGCGTCGACGAACCGATGGATCGCGTCGGCATTGGCGTCCGCCCGGGCGATCAGGCCCGTCAGCCCGCCGACCGACTTCGCCCAGAGGAGCGCGTCGATATAGTCCTCGACGCAGAGCATCGACGGCGTGTTGATCGTCTCACCGGAAAAGATGCCCTCGATCAGCTTGCCGCCGCTGGTCAGGCGGAAGATCTTCGGCAGCGGCCAAGCGGGCGCGTAGGTCAGCAGCCGTTCGACTGCGCGCGGCGAAAGAATGAGAACGCCGTGGGCCCCCTCGCCGCCCAGAACCTTCTGCCAGGAGAAGGTGACGACGTCGAGCTTGGGAAAATCGAGTTCCTGGGCGAAAGCGGCCGAGGTCGCGTCGCAGATCGTCAGCCCCTTGCGGTCCGCCGGGATGAAGTCGGCGTTCGGAACGCGCACGCCCGACGTCGTTCCGTTCCAGGTGAAGACGACGTCGCGGTCGAAATCGACCTTGGCAAGATCCGGCAGCTCGCCGTAGCCGGCTTCGATGCGGCGGACATCGGCGAGCTTCAGCTGCTTGACCACGTCGGTCACCCAGCCGGCACCAAAGCTTTCCCAAGCCAGCATGTCGACGCCACGCGCGCCGAGCAGCGACCACAGCGCCATCTCGACGGCGCCGGTATCGGAAGCGGGCACGATGCCGATACGGTAGTCGGCCGGCACTTCGAGAATTTCACGGGTAAGGTCGATCGCTTGCTTGAGCTTCGTCTTGCCGATCTTGGCGCGGTGCGAACGACCGAGCGGAGCGTCGGAAAGAGCTTCGAGCGTCCAGCCGGGACGCTTGGCGCAAGGACCAGAAGAGAAATGAGTATTCGCCGGGCGCACGGCCGGCTTGGCAGGCTTCGTCATATGCTATCCTCTCAGATAGAAGCCCCTCGTTGGGGAGGGGTGTCCCGCCGTCGGAAATATTGCGGAGCGGAGAGGATGTCAAGCAACTTGCGTCGCGTTTGAAAAGATTTTTGGCGCTTCGAGCACATCGTGCGGTATTGCAGACTTTGGCTCACCAGAGCGCGAACCGCAGGCCCGCCCGGATTTCGTGACGGGAGAGGCCATCATCAAGGCCCTTGGCGCCGGTCGCACCGGCAAGAGACTCCGCACCGAACCTGAACATGTCCCCGTCGGCGACGTGCGAGTAGCGATAGCCGATATCGAACTTCAAGCGGTCGGTAATGTCATAGGAGACGCCCGCCATCAGCGCATAGGTAAAACGCCAGCTGTCGCGCGCCGCATAGGACGTGCCGGCCGCTGCCCCCGTGCAGGCGCCGCCACCGGCGACGCAGGCCCAGCTCTCATGGACCGTGTTCCAGTCGATATGGGTCGCGCCGATGCCAGCGCCGAGATAGGGGGTAAAGCCTGCAAGCGTCGCCAAATCGACATAGGCGTTCGCCATCAGCCCGAGTGCGGAAAAATTGGCGCTGCCGGACAGGGCGCAGGAGGTTCCCGCCCCTTCGCCCACACAGGGATTTGCCGACAACGACGAGCCGTCGAAACGGCCTTCGAAATATTCGGCCGTCAGATCGGCGCGGAAAACGTCGCTAAACCGATAGCCGAGGCCGACCGTGCCGGAGACCGGCTTGTCGAAACGGGTGTCGTCGAAGGGAACGTTGCTATAGCTGCCGGTTCCGCTGTCGAAGTTGCGATAGAACGGATCGCCCTCATCGACCCAGCCTGCATAACCGATATCGCCGCGCAGATAGAGGTTCCCCCCGTCTGCCTTCTCGGTTGAGATGGTAATCTCCGGCGCGTCGAGCAACGCCTCGTCGGCGGCCTGTGCGGCCCCGGAAAGCAGAAGGCCTGTGCCGAGAACGATACCGCAAACGCCGTTCCGCCAATCCATTTCCCGCGCCCTCGCCAATCGTCAACGCTATCCGACATGCAGTCGGCTACTGCATGTCTCCTTGAATCGACCTCGATTTAAGGACAAAGACATGCAGCAATTCAAAGTGCTACAGCGACCTTTGCGCGTCTGATAGGACGCGCGGCGCTGTAGTGTCGTTAACTATTGTCAGGGACAAGTTAACCGGTAGTTAACTATGTTTGTTAACGGCGCGCTTCCGGCAATAAGAAAGGGCCGCGATCGCGGCCCTTGGAAAACACGATACGGCTTGCCACTCGTTCTGCTATTGCAGCGCGTAGCGCATGCCGAGCTTGAAATCGTGTGAGGTGATGTCCTCAAAGTGCATCGGGGCGTTGACCACAGTCCCGTCGTAACTGCGGATATTGCCGGTCTTGGCGTCGCCGAGATCGAGATAGCTGTAGCCGAAATCGATCGCCAGCCGCTCCGTTGCCTGGTAGGCGACACCGGCATGCAGCGCCCAGGCGAAGTTCCAGGTCGGGTCTTCGTCGGCATAGGCGACGCCCGCCATCGGCACGTTGATGTCGCGGAAACCGGAGATCGTATTGCGCGACGCGCCGATACCGGCACCGACATAGGGCTTGACGCCGTACCAGTCGCCGATGTCGACATAGGCGTTCGCCATCAACAGCCACTCCGACTTGGCTCCGTCATAGTCGTTGGTGTTGTCGAAAACGCCGTCGCCGTCGCCGTCGTAGCGGTCGAGAGCGGAGAAATCGGCCTTGCCGCGATATTCGACGATACCGTCCATGCGCAGCCACTCGTTGAACTGGTAGCCGATACCGACGCCTGCGAGCGGGGCGCTGTCGAAGCTGCCCTCATCGACGAATTCGTGGAGCGCGACCTGGTCGAACAACTCATGCTCCATGCTGCCGAGCCGCTGGTTGCTCATGCCGAGATGCCCGCGCAGATACCAACCGCCGACGATAACGGGCACCGGGTCCACCGGATCTTCGACGTAAAGGTCGGCCGCCAGCGCAGGAGTGCCGCCCAACCATGCAGCGACGACCGCAATCAAGGTCTTCTTCATAACATGCTCCGCGAATAGTCTTTCTGCGCCGCTACAGTTTTCACTGGACGCGGCCATGCAACTTCTGTTGCAACCAAAACTCGCATAGCGCGGTTAATATTGGATTAAGTATAGAAATTTACTTCGTTTATTAAGATATAGCCGGTTCGGATGCGCGCCATAGCAAAAGGCCGGCAGTACTGCCGGCCTTCGCAACGTGTTGAGCGTCCAAAAAAATGCTAGGCGGCGTTGCGCACGCTGCCGATCACATTGACCAGTTCGTCGACGATCCGCTCGACCTTGCTGCGATCGTCGCCTTCCGCCATCACGCGGATCAGCGGCTCGGTGCCGGAGGGGCGGATCAACAGCCGGCCGCTCTTGGCGAGCTCCGCTTCGGCGTCGGCAATCGCCTGGCGCACCGCCTCGTGTTCGAGCGGCTTGCCCGCCGAGACACGCACATTCTTCAGCACCTGCGGCACTGGCTCGAAGCGCTGGCAGACCTCGCTCACCGCCCTGCCCTGCCGTTTGACGACGGCGAGGATCTGCAGCGCCGCGACAAGGCCGTCACCGGTCGTGCCGAAATCGGAGAGCACGATGTGGCCGGACTGCTCGCCGCCGACATTCAGGCCGTCCTGTCGCATCTGCTCGACGACATAGCGGTCGCCGACCTTGGTGCGATGGAGTCTGAGGCGGCGGGCCTGCAGATAGCGCTCGAGGCCGAGGTTCGACATCACGGTGGCGGCGATACCGCCGCCCTTCAGCATGCCGTCGGCCGCCCAACTGTCGGCGATCACGGCCATCAACTGGTCGCCATCGATCACCGTGCCTGTTTCGTCGACGATCAGCACCCGGTCAGCGTCGCCGTCGAGCGCGATGCCGATATCGGCCCGCACCTCATGAACCTTCTTCTGCAGGGCCTCCGGATGGGTCGATCCGCATTCGAGGTTGATGTTGACGCCGTTCGGCTCGGTGCCGACAGTCACCACTTCAGCGCCAAGTTCCCACAGCGCCGACGGGGCGACCTTGTAGGCGGCACCGTTCGCACAGTCGATGGCAATCCTCAGTCCCTTCAGGGTGACGTCGCGCGGCAGCGTCCGCTTCGCCTGTTCGATATAGCGGTAGATGTCGCCGTCGACGCGCTTGGCGCGGCCGATGTCCTCCGGCTTGGCAAGCTGCCCGGACATGTCCTGGTCGATAAGCTCCTCGATCTTCTGCTCGATGTCGTCGGAGAGCTTGTAACCGTCCGGCCCGAACAGCTTGATGCCGTTGTCGCGGAAGGGATTGTGCGACGCGGAGATCATCACGCCGATGTCGGCGCGGAGCGACCGGGTCAGCATGGCAACACCCGGCGTCGGGATCGGGCCGAGCAGGAAGACATCGAGACCGGCGGCCGTGAAGCCGGCAACCATGGCGTTTTCGAGCATGTAGCCCGAAAGGCGCGTGTCCTTGCCGATCACCACGCGGTGACGATGCGCGCCGTTGCGGAAAATGGTTCCGACCGCGACGCCGACCCGCATGGCGAGATCCGCGGTCATCGGGAAGATATTGGATTGGCCGCGAATACCGTCGGTGCCAAAATACTTGCGCTTCATAAGAACTCCATCGTCCTGCTTCGGCAGGATCTCTTTTGCCGGCCGCGTCTGGTTGCGTGTTCCACGACTGGTTTTCATGTCCACCCGACCTCGTCTGCAGGCCTTATCCAAAGCGGGACTGGAAACTGCGGTCGCGCTTCCGTCCCTCGCTCAATTACCGTACGCTCCATCCGCTCAAATGGGTAAATGGGGCGGCTTTGCGCCATCTTTGGCACAAATGCACAGCAAACGGCAGCAACTCTATCATCAGAAATCATTACAGCGCGTTACCAAGCGCCGCGCATGGCGATGCCTTAACGCCGCAAAAAACCGCCGCTCCCTTCGGAAGCGGCGGAATTGATGGTCATGACTTGGCTGCCACCGGCTGCTGCTATTGTGGCTGCGGCTCGAAGCCGCCCTCGGGTTCCTCACCCTTGTTGGCTTCCTTCTTCGTGCCGGCCGACGGCACGGCCGATCCGCGATGCGGCGGCGTGTCGTCGCCAAGGTCGCGGGCGGGCTTCTCGCCGCGGATCAAAGCCTTGATCTCGTCGCCGGTCAGCGTCTCGTATTCCAGGAGCCCTTCGGCGAGCGCCACGAACTCGTGGTGCTTTTCCGTCAGGATGCTGCGCGCCGCTTCGTAGGCGTCGTCGATCAGGCGGCGGATCTCGTTGTCGATCTTCTGCGCCGTCGCTTCGGAGACGTTCTTCTGCTGCGCCACGGAGTGGCCGAGGAAGACCTCCTGCTGGTTCTCTCCATAGGCAACCTGGCCGAGCTGGTCGGAGAAGCCCCATTGCGTCACCATCGCCCGCGCAAGCTTCGTCGCCTGCTCGATATCGGACGACGCGCCGGAGGTGATGTTTTCCTTGCCGAAGGTGAGCTCCTCGGCGACGCGTCCGCCCATCATGATGGCAAGGCGGGAGATCATCCACTTGTAGCTCATCGAATAGCGGTCGCCCTCGGGCAACTGCATCACCATGCCGAGCGCGCGGCCGCGGGGAATGATCGTCGCCTTGTGCAGCGGATCAGCCGAAGGAACGTTAAGGGCGACGATCGCGTGACCGGCCTCGTGATAGGCGGTCAGCTTCTTCTCGGCCTCGGTCATGGCGGAGGAGCGACGCTCCGCACCCATCATGATCTTGTCCTTGGCGTCCTCGAATTCCTGCATGGTGACGAGGCGCTTGTTGCGCCGCGCCGCCATCAGCGCCGCCTCGTTGACGAGGTTCATCAGGTCGGCGCCGGAGAAGCCGGGCGTGCCGCGCGCCAGAACCTTGAGGTCGACATTCGGCGCCAGCGGCACGTTGCGGACATGCACCTTGAGAATGCGCTCGCGGCCGTTGATGTCCGGGTTCGGCACGACGACCTGGCGGTCGAAGCGGCCCGGACGCAGGAGCGCCGGATCGAGCACGTCGGGGCGGTTCGTCGCGGCGATCAGGATGATGCCTTCGTTCGCCTCGAAGCCGTCCATCTCGACGAGCAACTGGTTGAGCGTCTGCTCGCGCTCGTCATTGCCGCCGCCGAGGCCGGCGCCGCGATGACGGCCGACCGCGTCGATTTCATCTATGAAGATGATGCAGGGCGCGTTTTTCTTCGCCTGCTCGAACATGTCGCGGACGCGCGAGGCGCCGACACCGACGAACATTTCGACGAAGTCGGAACCCGAAATGGTGAAGAAGGGCACGTTCGCTTCGCCGGCAACCGAGCGGGCAAGCAATGTCTTGCCGGTGCCGGGCGGGCCGACCAGCAGCACGCCGCGCGGGATGCGGCCGCCGAGCCGCTGGAACTTCTGCGGGTCGCGCAGGAATTCGACGATTTCCTCGAGGTCCTGCTTGGCTTCGTCGACGCCCGCGACATCGTCAAAGGTCACCCGGCCGTGCGCCTCCGTCAGCAGTTTCGCCTTGGACTTGCCGAAGCCCATCGCACCGCGTGAGCCGCCCTGCATCTGCCGCATGAAGAACAGCCACACGCCGAGGATCAGAAGCATCGGCAACAGCGTGCCGATATAGCTCAGGAACCCGGAAGAACCGTCGGTTTCCGGACGCACCGTCACCGTTACGTCCTTCGCCTCGAGCCGCTCGGTCAGGGCCGTGTCGACGGCGGGGGCATAGGTCTGGAACGTCGCACCGCTCTCGACATAGGTACCGATCACCTTGGAGCCCGTAATCACGACGTCTTTCACGCGGCTGGCATCGACGTCCTTCAGGAATTGCGAGAAGGGAATTTCACGCGAACCCGTCCGCTCTGTCGGCTGCTGGAACATGCTGAATAGCGCGATCAGGAGAAGCGCTATGATTGCCCAGAGGGCAAAATTTCGAAAATTAGGGTTCATCGAACTCCCCGGAACCAGTGACAGCCCGAGCTTTCGCCGGACTGCTTTATGTTCCCTAACATAGGGTTCCGGCAACGCCTTGCCAAGGAAAACCGCCGGTTACCTTGCCATTTCTGTCAAAACCTCATCGACTGGCGGCGCAGAGTATCGGTCGCGCCCGAACGACAGCGCGATCGTATCCGCCATGATCCTGTCGAAACCCGGCAAAAAGGTGTCGTATGGGCCGATCCGGCATTCGAGCCGGGCCGCCGTGGCCTCGAGGCCGAGGTCGCCGGCCTCCGCTGGCGCGATGCGCGGCGCCGCCAGCGATGCCCTTCCGGCAACCCCCGGAGGCAGGCCTGCGGCAATAAGCCTCTGCCTCCACGCCCCGCCTTCGGCCTCGGCGCTGATCGTCAGGGCCGGCCCGAGGCTCGTGACGTTGAACCGGCCATCCCAGGTCGCGCTCTCCCCTCTACCGATCCTGAGCACCGGCAGGTCGCGGGGCTCCCGATAGAGATAGAGGCCGCTTCGGCGTCGGTCGAAGACCACGCGCCCCGCCGTCATACGCCCTGCCTCGCCCGACTGCAGAAAGCCGGACAGGCGCTTGATCGTTGTACGTCCGGGCAGATGTTCACGGCCGCCGATAACCGCGCCTACGGTCATCAAGGCGCGGCGCCAATCGGGATCGTCCATCCGTGCGGCCTGCGTCGCCTCGACCGCCGCGACGAGCCCCTCGTGAACGCGCAAATGCTCTCTGAGCAAGGCAGCGGCTCTTGCGGAAGAAGCGGCACGTTTCGGTCCGGCCGTGGCAGAGGCCGAAACATGGTCGGAGGCCCCGAGGCTGGCGCGCACGCGGACCCGCTCGAATAGTGGATTGACATTGCTCGGATCGTCGATCCAGCCAATGCCGCGAGCCTCGAGAAAGGCGCGGATGTCGGTCCGTCGCACCTCGAGGAATGGTCGCAAGACCCAGATACGGCGTCCGTAGAGCATGGCTGCCGCCATCCCCGCACTGCCTGGCCCTTCTCCCTGGTCGCGCGCGCCGCGCATGGCGATCGTCTCGTTCTGGTCATCGCGCGTGTGCCCGGTGACCATACAGTCGGCCTGGAAAGTGGCTGCGGTTTCGGCCAGCAGATCGTAGCGTTTGCGACGCGCCGCCGCCTGAACTCCGCTGAGCGGTTTGTCGCCCTGCCAGCGGCAGATGACGTGGGGAATGCCGAGACTTGCGCAGAACGCCGCGACGGCCGCGGCCTCATCGGCGGACTCCGGCCTCAAGGCATGGTCGACCGTGCAGGCGACGAGCGAGAACGCGTCGAATTCGGCTGCTCCCAGCGCCGAGTGAAGCGCGACGAGGAGCCCCTTGGAATCGCTGCCGCCGGAGATCGCGACGAGAATTCGGCCTGGCCTGGAAAAGGATCTGAGAAAACGTGTAGCCGCAACGATGACGGCTTTTGGCATTGGGTGGGCCTCAGCAGCCAAAGCGGCTCTGCTCGCTCGTCACCTTCGACTTCACCGCAGCCGATGCCTTGGGATAACGCTTGCTTACCTCGCGCAGGGTTGCGCAGGCGGTTTCCTTGTTGTCGAGCGCGCCGAGCGACATGCCGAGCTTGAGCAGCATCTCCGGTGCCTTCGGCGACTTGCCATAGGCCTGATGCGCATTCAGGAAAGTCTTGGCGGCGTCGCTGTATTTACCCTGGGAATATTGTGCCTCGCCCATCCAGAAACTGGCATCGGCCGCCTTGTCACCCTCCGGGAAGGCGTCGAGGTAGGAGCGGAATTCCTGCTCGGCCATGCCGTAGTCGCCGGAAAGAACATGGCCATAGGCGGATTGATAAAGATCGCCCGGATTGCTGAGGGCCGCGGTTTGCTGCTCGTTTCCGGGATTGGCGTTGAGGCCGGCATTGCCCTGATCGGCGACCCCCGTATCGACGCCCGGAAGCGTGGCGTTGGCGCCGGGCTCGGTTCCCGCGGTTGCCGATACCGGATTGCCGTTCTCGTCGAAGATGATCTGGCCGAGCGTGCTTGGCGGCGGCGCGGTGCCCGCGGCATTCGGGTCGGCGCTGGCCATCCCCGTGCCGTCCGCCGGCGCGGTCGTCGTCGGGCTATCCGTCACCTCGGGGGTGACGGACGCCTGATCGCTGGACTTCGGCGTTTCGAGTGCGCCGCTTTTCTTGGAGGAAGACTTGCCGCTTTCCAGATCCTGGAAGCGGAACTCGTTGTCCTCCTGGAACTTCCGGATCTGCTCCTGCATCTGCAGGAGTTGGAAGCTCATTTCCTCGATACGCCCGTTGAGCGAGCGGATCTGTTCCTCTAGTTGGCCAATCCGGCCGACTTCGGCCGATTGCACCTTCACCACCGGCAGGTCGCCCTTGCTGGCGGCATCGGCTTGGGTCGCGCGGGCCAGCAGCCCCGAGAGCGGCATGGCATTCGCCGATTGGCCGAGGCCCGCAAGGGCCGCAAGACCGATCAGCCCCGCCACGACAAATTTCTTCATCTCATTTGTCCTGTTCGATAGATTGTTCCCACCCCGGATCGCGCTCCGCAGTACTTTCCGACGATTCCATGAGGCGGGTGCCGCACAGTTTTCCAATTGCTGTGAAAAAGCAACGGAGTTCGGCCAAAGTGTGGTAAAAAAGAAAGGGCGGCCCGCGGCCGCCCTTTCAAATTCATCTTAAGTGGCTCGCCTATCAGCTCCCGGCACCACCGAGAACGGTGACGGCACGGCGGTTCTGCGACCAGCAGGAAATGTCGTCGCAAACGGCGACCGGCTTTTCCTTGCCGTAGGAGATCGTCCGCATGCGGTTTGCCGGAACGCCGCGGCTGGCGAGATACTCGCGCGTCGCAGCGGCGCGGCGGGCGCCGAGCGCCAGGTTGTATTCACGCGTGCCGCGCTCGTCGGCGTGGCCTTCGACGGTGATGGCGTAGTTCGGATACTTCGCCAGCCACTGGGCCTGACGGTCGAGCGTCGCCTGGGCATCCGCACGGATCGAGCTCGAATCGGTATCGAAGAAGATGCGGTCGCCGACATTGACGGTGAAGTCCTGCTGCGAGCCCGGCGTCGCAGCGCCCGCGCCGAGACCGAGGCCGGCGGCATCGTTCGGCAGGTTCTTCTTGGAAGCGCAGCCGGCAACGGCAAGCGTCATGAAGAGGGCGAGCATGACGGGATTGCGGGCAATGGTCTGCATGCGGCTTGCTGCCGGGGTGTCAATTCGGCTCATGGGCCGGGTCTCCTTGAGAAGTGTCTGAATTCACGGTTGCCAGACTGTAACCGGAAGCGGTTAATTGCTTTTCAACAGGTATGGTTAACAAATCGACAATCTGCGACGGAGGGCCTGCTACAACAGCACTTTGCGGCGAGAAAGCGGCACATTCGCCGCATTTCCCGCCACAGCTGTGGACACAGCGATCACGATGAATTTGGTCGGAATCACGAATGTGATCGAGTCGTACGTTCTGGAAGGGTGCGGGCGAAAAACCGCCCGCACTTTTTCTGTCCCGCGCTATTCCATCAGCGGCGACCAGGCCGGATCCGAAGCGAAGCCCTTGGTCTGGATGATCTGCTCGTTGTAGCCCGTCAGATCGATGGAGTAGAGCTGGGGCCCGCCGGCACCGGCATTCTGGCGGAAGAACATCAGGACGCGGCCGTTCGGTGCCCAGGTCGGCCCCTCGTTATGGAAACCGGTGGTGAGAATGCGCTCGCCCGAGCCGTCCGGCTTCATCACGCCGATCGAGAACTTGCCGCCCGACTGCTTGGTGAAGGCGATCAGGTCACCGCGCGGAGACCAGACCGGCGTCGAATAGGAACCGTCGCCGAAGGAAATGCGCGTCTGTCCGGAGCCGTCGGCGCCCATGACGTAGAGCTGCTGCTTGCCGCCGCGGTCGCTTTCGAAGACCACCCGGCTGCCGTCCGGCGAATAGGAGGGCGAAGTATCGATCGCCGCGGTGTTTGTCAGCCGCGTCGTCGTGCGTGAGCGCAGGTCCATCGTATAGATGTTGGCGTTGCCTTCCTGCTGCAGGCTCATGATCACCCGCTGCCCGTCCGGCGAGAAGCGCGGCGCAAAGGTCATGCCCGGGAAGTTGCCGACCACTTCGCGCTGTCCCGTTTCGAGCTGCAGCAGATACACCCGCGGCTGCTGGTTTTCGAAGGACATATAGGTGATTTCCTGACGGTTCGGCGAGAAGCGCGGCGTCAGCACGATGTCGTTCGAATTGGTGAGCGCGCGGGCGTTGAAACCGTCCTGGTCCATGATCGCAAGCTGGCGCTGACGGGCATTCTTCGGACCGCTTTCGGCAACATAGACGATGCGCGTGTCGAAATAGCCTTTTTCGCCGGTGATCCGCTCATAGATCGCATCCGCGATGATATGGGCGACACGACGCCAGTTTTCCGGCTGGGTGTAGAATTGCTGGCCGAGCATCTGCTGCCCCGCAAACGTGTCCCACAGGCGGAACTCCGCCTTCAGCCTGCCGTCGCCTTCCTGCGTGACGCGCCCGGTGACGAGCGCCTGCGCATTGATCACCTTCCAGTCCTCGAAGCGAGGAGCGGCGTCCGGGTTGGCGATCTTCTCGATGAAGGCACCCTTGTCGATCGGTGCGAAAAGCCCGGAGCGCTTGAGGTCGGCGGCGACCACGTCGGAGATCTTCTGGCCGAGCTCACCCTGGAGGAAGTCGGTGATCGCGACCGGCAGCGGTTCGACGTTACCCTTGTTGATGTTGATCTCGACGCGCGCGTTCACCGGCGAGGCCATGAGCCCGCAGCTCGCGACAAGCACCATCAGGAGGCGGATAAAATTGCGTCTCAGCATTTCCGTAAAGCCTTTCAGCATTTCGTTTTCCGGGTAAGGTCAGGAAAGCCTGCGTGCTGTCGCCTGCATCCCGCCCCAACCTAACTAGAGCATTGAGCTCGGGTCGAAATTGACGACGACCTCGCTCCACGAATCGTATTTGTCGGCCGGCAGTCCCGTGAAGGGCGCGGATTTCAAGATGGCGCGGCGTGCACCGCCCATCAGCGCCCGGCGTGCTGCGTCGGAACCGCCCGTCGCCTCGACTTCCGGCTCGCCGATCAGTTCGCCGTTCTGGTCGAGCCGCATCGTCACCTTGATCCGCACGTCGGTCGCATCGGCCATGCCGGGAATGATCGACCAATTGTTCTGGATCTGACCGCGCAGCGCGTCCATTTCGCTCTGCGAAAGGGTGTTGCCGCTCGTCGTCTTCTTGCCGCCGAGCGCTGCCTCCTCGGTCGAGCGCTTGGCGCCGCCGCCGGAGGAATCCTGCTTGTTGAGCAGCGCCGCGATCTCGTCGGCGTTGAAGTCGCTCTCCTTCTGGGAGGACGCCTTCTTCTGCTCCTTCTTGGTCTCTTCCTTCTTGCGCTCCGGCGTCTTGGCCGTCTGCGCCGGCTTTTCGACCTTCGGCTTCACCTGCGGTGTCGGCACCTTGTCCGGCAACGCCTCGGCCTCGGGGTTCTCGGCGGGCTGTTCCTCGGCTGGCGCCGGTTCCGGTTTGGTGTCCGGCTTCACGTCCTGTTTCGGCTCTGGCAGCGCCGCGACTTCGGTCGCGGGTTCCGAGGCAGGCTTCGTTTCCTCGACCTTCTCGATCTCTTCCTTCACCGGGTCGGGTGTCGGCGGAGCCTTCTCGGTTTTTTGCGGGGCAGCCGCAGATTCGTTCTCGACAGGCTTGCTTTCAGGCTTCGGCGGCGTCTTCAGGTCGACGTCGTTGTCGCCGATATTCTCGGCGTTCTCGACCGGCGTCGGCTTCTTGGTCGGGACGGGCGAAGCCTTTTCCTTAGCCGGCGCCTTCTTGTCGCCCTGCTGGATCTGGGTCATGTCGGTGATCGGCACGATGTCGACCGGCAGCGCCTCGACATCCGCGACCTCGAATTCGGCCGGGCTGCCAAGCGACACCAGCGCCCAGGTCAGGACCAGGGCGTGGAGGACAGCAGATGTAGCAAGACCGCCCTTCATGTCCGGGGATCACTTTTCCTGTTCTTGAAGCGTTACCAGCCCGAGATTCTTGAAGCCGGCCGCAGAGATGCGCGCCATGACCTTCATCACCGTGCCGTAGTCGGCATTGGTGTCGCCGCGCACATAGATGCGCTCGTTGTAGCCCGTCGTGGCGATCGCCTCGAGCTTCGGAACGACCTCGTCGATGCCGATCGGCGTCTCCTGCAGGAAGATTTCGCCGGCCGGATTGACCGAGACCGTGATCGGCTGGGTGTCGGCGTTCATCGCCTTCGCCTGCGTTTCCGGCAGGTCGATCGGCACGCCCACGGTCATCATCGGGGCTGCCACCATGAAGATGATCAGGAGCACCAGCATGACGTCGACCAGCGGCGTGACGTTGATTTCGCTGATCGTGCCGCCCTTGCCTCTACGTCGACGGCGTCCGCCGCCCGATCCCTTGGCTCCGCCTACTGCCATACCCATCCGCGTCGTCTCCGTGCTCGAAGGTCGTTATTGCGCGGCCTGGCGCGAAGAAGGCTGCAGCTTCTCGTCGATCTGCCGCGACAGGATGGCGGAGAACTCGTCGGCGAAAGCTTCCATGCGGGCACTAAGCTTGCCGGCGTCGGCAGTGAACTTGTTATAGGCAATAACCGCGGGAATAGCGGCGAGCAGACCGATGGCGGTCGCCAGCAGCGCCTCGGCGATACCCGGCGCAACGACGGCGAGGTTCGTCGATTTCGAGCCGGCGATCGCCTGGAACGATGTCATGATGCCGACCACCGTGCCGAAGAGGCCGATGAAGGGGGCGGCCGAACCGATCGTCGCGAGCGAGCCGAGCCGAGCCTCGAGCGATTCGGATTCGCGGGCAAGCGTCACGTCCATGGCACGGTCGATGCGCATCTGCAGGCCGATCGGCGAGCGTGCTCCGCGTTCGAAGCTCTTCTTCCATTCGCGCATCGCCGAGACGAAGATCGCGCCCATCCCGGCCGTCTGCCGATCGGAAAGGGTACGGTAGAGTTCCTCGAGCGACTGGCCGGACCAGAAGACCTGCTCGAAATTGTCGAGCTGACGGCGAACGCGCCCATAGTTCAGCGACTTGTCGACCACGATCGCCCAGGTCCAGACCGAAGCTGCAATCAGCCCCAGCATGACCAGCTTGACGACCAAGCCTGCTTGCATGAACAGCGACCAGAGGGTCACATCGCTCGTCGCGGCCAATCCAACCTGTTCCATCGATCTCAGTCCCCGAATCCAAACACCCGGCAGGAGCAACGCATGCTCGTGACCGGGTCGCCCAAACGTCCTGCTGCAAAATGCCCCGGCATCGCCGCCGTTCGCGGCATTGCGATCTACTCGCCTTAGCCTGCCTTCTTGCCGTCAATTTTGGTCAAAGGATGACGTGCACTGCACAAATCCTGATACACAGATAAAGACACTATTATCGTTAAGGGAGTGTTACCGGATCGGCGCCTCACCGGAAGGTGCGGCGCGGAACTTCGCCACAGCTCGTACGTTTCCGGACCATGGGCGCTGAAACCTGCAGACGACCGAGGCGAAACCGTCGCGATCAATCGACCGCAAGGATGCGGCCGCGGCAGTGCGGGGCATAGCGATGGCGGCGCGCGCGCTCTGGAAAGGACAGCTTCGCCTGTCGCTGGTCTCGATCGGGGTCGAGCTGTTCAGTGCCACCCGCTCCGGGTCGAGCATTTCCTTTCGGCAAATCCATGAGCCGTCCGGCAAACCGGTCCACTACGAGAAAGTGGTCGAAGGCGTCGGGCCGGTCGACGTCGACGACATCGTCAAGGGTTTTGAGTACGAGGACGACCGATACGTCCTGCTCGACCCCGAGGAGATCGATGCGATCAAACTCGAGACCAAGAAGACGCTGGAACTCGTTCAGTTCGTCGATGTCGGCGAGATTCCTCCGCTCTATTTCGACAAACCCTACTACCTCGTCCCGGCAGACGACCTGGCAGAGGATGCCTATCGCGTCGTCCGCGATGCACTCAAGTCGGCGAACAAGATCGGGCTCGGTCAACTGACATTGCGGGGCCGGGAATATCTCGTCGCCGTGAAACCCTGCGGCGACGGCCTCCTCCTGGAAACGCTGCGGTATGCCGACGAGTTGCGGAAGGCCGACCCGATGTTCTCGGAGATATCCGGCAGGAAAGCCGACAAGGAACTGCTGGAGGTCGCCGCGGCGCTGATCGAGAAGAAGACCGCTCCCTTCGACGCGGACGCCTTCAAGGACAATTATGCGGCAGCGCTCCGGGATCTCGTGAAACGCAAGATGAAGGGCAAGACGGCCCGTGTCGAAGTCGAGGAAGGCGATCGGCCTCCGCGCCGCAGCGACAACGTCGTCGACCTTATGGCCGCCCTGAAGAAGAGCCTCGAAGGCAACGAACCGAAGAAGAAGCAGGCAAAGTCGCAAGCGTCTTCGCGCCGCAGCCGGCGGAAATCGGCGTGAGGACGATCCATGGCCGCGCGCAGCCAACCGCTTTCCGAATACAATCGGCGCCGCGATTTTACGAAGACGCGCGAACCGAAGGGTGCAGTTGTTCACACACGGCCCGGAGACAAGCGCTTTCTCGTCCAGAAGCACGACGCAACCCGGCTTCACTATGATTTTCGCCTCGAATGGGAGGGCGTGCTGAAGAGCTGGGCGGTCACCCGCGGGCCGAGCCTCAATCCGGAGGACAAGCGCCTCGCTATCCGCACCGAGGATCATCCGCTCGCCTATGGCGACTTCGAAGGCACGATCCCGGAAGGCGAATACGGCGGCGGCACGGTCATGCTCTGGGACACCGGATGGTGGGAGCCGGAAGATGATCCCGCCAAGGGCTTGAAGAAGGGCAAGCTCGCCTTCCGCCTGCACGGCAGCCGCATGAAGGGCGGCTGGGCGCTCGTGCGCATGCGTCCGCGCGACGGCGAAAAGCGGGAAAGCTGGCTGCTGGTCAAGCAGGACGACGATAGCGCGTCAGAGGACGGCGAGAGCCTGATAAAACAGCACGTGGTGAGCGTGCGGACCGGCCGAACGATGGACGAGATCGCCGAAGGCCAGGGCGAAAAACGCGCGCGTGTCTGGCACTCCAACAAGAGTACCGCCGCCAATCTCAAGGCGGGCGCAGTTGCGCAAGAGGGCGGGAGCAGCAAGCGTTCGGCGCGAAAATCCTCCGGCAAGCCACCTGCCTTCCGGCCGCCGCAGCTCGCGACCCTGGTGACGAAAGCACCCACCGGCGACGACTGGCTGAATGAAGCCAAGTTCGATGGCTACCGCCTGATGGCGGCCGTCGGCGGAGGGACCGCGCGCTGCTATACGCGCAACGGCCTCGACTGGACCGAAAAGTTTCCGGCAATCGCTGCGGCGTTGTCGGAACTGGATTGCGGCTCCGCCCTGATCGACGGCGAAGTGGTGGCACTGGCGGACGAAGGGTCGAGTTTCTCCGCCTTGCAGAAGGCCTTGAGGACCGGTGCGAGCACGCGCTTCTACGCCTTCGACCTGATCGAGCTCGACGGCAAGGACCTGAGCCGCAAGCCGCTCCTCGAAAGGAAGGAGAAGCTGAAGGCGCTGCTCGGCTCGCTCGGTACCACGGCGACCGTGCAATTCAGCGAGCATATCCGCGGGAACGGCGAGCACGTGCTCGCGGCGATGTGCAAGGCCGGGCAGGAAGGCATCATCGCCAAGGAGGCGAAGGCCCCCTATCGCAGCGGCCGCACACGAAGCTGGCTGAAGGTGAAATGCACGAAGCGCCAGGAGTTCGTCATCGGCGGCTACACCCCCTCGACCAAGAAGGGGCGTGCCTTCGCCTCGCTGCTCCTCGGCACGTTCGAGGGCGGCAAGCTGATCTATCGGGGCGGCGTCGGCACCGGCTTCGGCGAAAAGGTGATGGAGACGCTTGCCGCCGCCTTTGTGAAGCGCAAGCGCCAGACGCCGCCCTTCGATCAAGTGCCACGGGAAAGGAGCCGGGATGCCGTCTGGCTAAAGCCAGACCTTGTGGCGGAGGTGGATTTCGCGGAATTTACCGCTGACGGGCATATCCGCCACGGATCGTTCGAAGGATTGCGCGACGACAAGGAGGCCAAGGCCGTGAAGCTCGAAACACCGAAGCCGACAGAGGCGACGTCAAAGACCGGCAGGAGCAAGGCCTCGTCAACGAGCAGGGCAGGACATGGCGGCGACGATGTCGTCGGCGTCCGCATCTCACATCCCGATCGGATCCTCTTCCAGGGCCAGGGCATCACCAAGATCGACCTTGCCCGCTACTATGCGGTGGTCGCGGAGCGGATGCTCCCCCTTGTCGCCGGCCATCCCCTATCCCTGGTGCGCTGTCCGCAGGGCGGCCAGCGGCATTGCTTCTACCAGAAGCACGCCAGCGATGGTTTCCCCGATGACATCCGGGAAGTACCGATCGAGGAATCGTCCGGCGGCACCGAAAACTACATGTATGTGCGCGATCCCAAGGGCCTGGTCGCCGCCGTGCAGATGGGCACGCTCGAATTTCACATCTGGGGTGCGACGATCGACAGGTTGGAAACGCCCGACCGGCTGGTCTTCGACTTCGACCCCGATCCGAGCGTCGATTTCAAGACCGTGAAAAGCGCCGCGATTGCCTTGCGCGACGAACTCGCGGACATCGGTCTGCAATCCTTCGCGCTCGTCACCGGCGGCAAAGGCGTTCATGTCGTCGTGCCGCTCGTCCGGCGGGCGGCATGGGATGACGCCAAGAGCTTCGCCAAGGCCGTGGCGCAGAACATCGCCGATCGCGATCCGGATCATTTCGTTGCCACCATGTCGAAGGCGAAGCGCAAGGGGCGGATCTTCATCGACTGGCTGAGAAACGAGCGCGGCGCCACGGCGATCGCCCCCTATTCCAGCCGCGCCCGCGAAGGCGGACCGATCGCCACCCCGGTCGGATGGGACGAGCTCGAACGGCTGGATGCGGCCAACACCTTCCGCATCGGCGATATCCTCGAGCGCATCGAAGCGGGCACGGACCCCTGGCGCGAGATCGGCAAGGTCAAGCAATCGCTGACGAAGAAGATGCTGGACTCGGTCGTGAAGTAGGACGTCTCAGATCGCCCTCTGCGCCGCCAGGAACTTCGTCGCCAGCGCCTCCGGCAGTCGGCGCGGGCGGCCCTGGCCGTTGATCACGGCGATGATCACCTTGGCGGCGATCAGCAGGGCGCCGGCGCGGCGGATCTCCTGCTGCAGCACCATCTTGGCGCCGCCGGCCTTTTCGGTAGACGTCTCGATCGTCAGGACGTCGTCCATGCGCGCCGGCGACTTGAAGTCGATCTCCATGCGGTGAACCACGAAAACGAGGCCTTCCGCATCGCCCTCGACGGCGAGCGACGCCTGCTCCACGCCCAGCAACCGGAGATAATCGGTCCGCGCACGTTCCATGAAATGCAGGTAGCGGGCATGGTAGACCACGCCCGAGAAATCGGTATCCTCGTAATAGACCCGCTGGATCAAACGGTGGCCGGTCTCGGTCAGCTCGCCGGCAAGCGAAATCAGTGACATGGCATTCTCCGGGAGAATTTTGCTTTTCCTGTGCAGGATCAAAAAGACATTTGCAAGCATTGCAGCTTTGTCACAATCCTGTCCTATCAGGTCCCGTGTCCTCTTCCCGATCAGGAGAATCGTGCATGAAGATCGCAATCCTCGGCGGTGATGGTTTTGTCGGCTGGCCCACCGCGTTGCATCTGTCCGATCAGGGCCACGACATCTACATTCTCGACAATCTCTCCCGCCGCTGGATCGATACCGAACTCGGCGTGCAATCCTTGACCCCGATGGATTCCATCCAGGAACGCACCCGCATCTGGCATGCGGAGACCGGCCGGCGCATCCACTTCAACCTGATCGATCTTGCCCGCGACTACGAGCTTCTGAAGAAGTGGCTTGCCGAGCACCGCCCCGACGCGATCGTGCATTTCGCCGAGCAGCGCGCCGCGCCCTATTCGATGAAGAGCGACCGCCACAAGAACTACACGGTCAACAACAATGTCAACGCGACGCACAACCTCCTGAATGCACTGGTCGAGCTCGACCTCGACGCCCATCTCGTGCATCTCGGCACCATGGGCGTCTACGGCTATTCGACGATCGGCGCGGCGATCCCCGAGGGCTACCTGCCTGTCGGGGTCGAGACCATGGACGGCGAAACGGTCAGCCAGGAGATCCTCTACCCGTCCAATCCGGGCTCGATCTACCACATGACCAAGTGCCTCGATCAGCTGCTGTTCCAGTTCTATGCGAAGAATGACGGGCTCCGGATCACCGACCTGCACCAGGGCATCGTCTGGGGTACCCATACGGAGCAGACGCGCCGGCATCCGCAGCTCATCAACCGCTTCGACTATGACGGCGACTATGGCACGGTGCTCAATCGCTTCCTGATCCAGGCGGCGATCGGCTATCCGCTGACGGTTCACGGCAGCGGCGGCCAGACCCGCGCCTTCATCCATATCCAGGACTCGGTGCGCTGCATCGAACTCGCGCTCATAAACCCGCCGGCGCGCGGCAGCCGCGTCGAAATCTTCAACCAGATGACCGAGACGCACCGCGTCCGGGACCTGGCCGAGATGCTCGCCAGGATGACCGGCTCCGAGATCGCCTGGTTGCCGAACCCGCGCAAGGAAGCGGCGGAAAACGATCTCGTCGTGCAGAACGAAAAGTTCCTGGCGCTCGGGCTCGATCCGATCCGGCTCGAAGATGGGCTGCTTTCCGAGATCGTCGACGTGGCGAAGAAATTTGCCTATCGCGTCGACCGTTCGCGGGTACCGGCCGTCTCGGCCTGGACGAAGGACATCGCTCCCCTGATCAACCATGATCCGGAGGGCAAGCGGCTGAAATCCGTTTCATGAGCCCGGCAACGACCAATCCCGAGGAGTTCGGCGCCGCTTCTTCGCCCGCCAGCCGCCATGCCTTCGTGACGCTCGTCACCAATGCCGACTATGCGCTCGGCGCGCGGGCCCTATTGCGGTCGATCCGCCTGACGCGGACGCCGGCGGACATCGTCGTGCTTTACACCGGCGGTGTCGACGCCGCCGCACTCGGGCCGCTGACCGAATTCGACTGTCGGCTGATCGAGACCGAGCTGCTGCCGCTTTCGGACGAATTCAATGCCCGCCATGCACGCGGCAACGTCCATGAGAAGGCGCCCTTCATCAAGGGGCGGAAACCGGACTTCCATTCGCCGCTCGACAATTTCTGCAAGCTCCGGCTCTGGCAACTCGTCGAATACGAGCGCTGCGTGTTCATCGACGCCGATGCGCTCGTGCTGCGCAACATCGACAAGCTCTTCCTCTATCCGGAGTTTTCCGCAGCCCCGAATGTCTACGAAAGCCTTGCCGATTTTCACCGGCTGAACTCCGGCGTCTTCGTTGCAAAGCCATCGGTCGAAACCTTCGAAGGGATGCTTGCCGCACTCGACGCGCCAGAGGCCTTCTGGCCGCGCACCGACCAGACCTTTCTGCAGAGCTTCTTTCCCGATTGGCACGGCCTGCCTGTGACGATGAACATGCTGCAATATGCCTGGTTCAACCTGCCGGCGCTCTGGGACTGGCGCTCGATCGGCGTCCTTCACTACCAGTATGAGAAGCCGTGGGAGAAGGACCATCCGCGTATGGAGGTGCTGCGTCCGCTGATCGAGCTCTGGCATGCCTACCTGACCGGCGAGAATATTCCCGACGTAGCGGCTCTCGCGAATCCGGCCAGAACTGATACCGGCTCGTCGTGACCCGCGTCCTCGTCTCCGGCGGCACAGGCTACGTCGGCCGTTTCATCGTCGAGCACCTGTTGGCGCGCGGCTACAAGGTCTCGGTCGGCGGACGGACGCAACCGGCGGACGGCTTCTTCTCGCGCCCGGTGCCCCATGTACCGCTTCGGCTCGATCCGGATGCCGACCAGATCGCCGCCTTCGACAACATCTATTATTTCGTCCACGCCGCCTTCGAGCATGTCGAGGGCAAGTACCGCGGCGGCGAAGGCGCGGATCCGCAAGGTTTTCGCCGCGCCAATCTCGCCGGCTCGGTTCGGCTGTTCGAGGCGGCGCGTGCTGCCGGCGTACGCCGCTGCGTCTTTCTGTCGAGCCGCGCCGTGTACGGCGACAGAGCGTCGCCTATCGTCGACGAGGCCTCGCCCGCCGAACCCGACACGCTCTATGGCGCAATCAAGCTCGGCACGGAGGACACGCTGAAATCAATGACCGGCCACGACTTCGTCACCGCCAGCTTGCGCGTCACCGGCGTCTACGGACCGGCCGGACCCGGCCGTAGGCACAAGTGGAGCAGTCTTTTTGCCGACTATCTCGCCGGCCGGCCGGTTGCGTCGCGGGTCGGCACGGAAGTGCATGGCGACGATGTCGCCAAGGCCGTGCGCCTCATGCTGGAAGCCGATCCGGCCAGGGTTTCCGGCCAAATCTTCAATGTCTCGGACGTGCTGACCGGCAACCATGAGATCCTTTCCATTCTGAAGGCAGTGACCGGCTGTGCGCACCCTTTGCCGCCGGCCGCGGAGATAGGTGAATTCAACGTGATGTCGACAGACAAGCTGCGCGCGCTCGGCTGGGTGCCCGGGGGAGAAGAAAGGCTGGCGTCGACGATCCGGGCGTTGGCCGGAAATACTCAATCATTGATCGGCTTCGAGCCAGAGGATCGCTGATCGTCCAGGTCGGATAGGGGCAAAGTTGACGTGAGCCTACCCGAGATCGACCACGACAATCTCCGGCGGCACTCCGAAGCGGATGGGGGCAATCGAGCAACCAAGTCCGCCGGAGACGATCAGGTTGCGCTCTTCCTCGACGATGTGGCCATAGGCATAGCGGTCGCCGTAGCGCGAAGGCACGACGGGCGAATGGCCGATGAAACGGACCTGCCCGCCATGGGTATGGCCGGAAAGCGTCAGCGAGACCCGCGACGGCACCTTCGGAAAGATATCCGGCTCGTGCGCCAGCAGGATAACCGGCGCGTCATCGCTCACCTGCGCCAGCGTCCCATCGAGATCGTCGAGCCCGCCCATTGTGCCGCGCTTCCATTTCCTGCCCGGCAGAAGCGCAAGCTGGTCCTCGAGCCCGGCGATCCAGAAGCCGAAACCATCCTTCTCCAGGCGGATGGCGCGGTTGCTGTAGACCGGGATGCCGACATCGGCCAAAGCGCGATGGCCGAAGGTTTCGCCGCCGCCGTTCTTCTGGGCGGTCCTGTCCTCCCACCAATCGTGATTGCCCATGATCGCGTGGACGCCGAGCGGGGCTTGAAGCGTCGAGAGCGCCTTTGACCACTCGCTCGAATGGACGTAGCGGGTAACGAGATTCATGCCGGAGGCATAGTCTCCGAGAAGAACGGTGATATCGCCGCCGAGTGCATTGGCGCGCTCGCATATGGAAGCAATCCGCCTCGCCGACATCCAGGGTTCACAGGCATGCAGGTCGGCAAGCGCGACGACGCGCAGCTTGAGTCCCGGCGTCCAGCCGGGCGGCGTCAGGCCGTAATGCGCGATCCGCAGACGCACCAGCGGCTCGAAGGCAAAGGCATAGCCGCCAAGCGCCATGGCGCTCGCGAAACCGCCGCCGAGAACTTTCATGAAGCCGCGGCGGGTGATCATCTCAGTCGTCCTCGAGCGTCAGCCGGAACTGTGCCGCCTCGACGTCCTTCGGCGGATTGAGCCCCAGATGCTTCCAGGCGTTGGCCGTCAGGACGCGGCCGCGCGGCGTGCGCTGGATGAAGCCCTGCTGGATCAGGTAGGGTTCGATGATGTCCTCGATTGCGTCACGCGGCTCGGAAAGCCCGGCCGCGATCGTCTCGATGCCGACCGGCCCGCCGCCGAAATTATGGGCGATCATCGTCAGGTAGCGGCGGTCGAGCTGGTCGAGTCCCATGCTGTCGACGAGCAGCCGGGTGAGTGCCTCGTCGGCGATCTCCCGGGTCACGGCCTCGGCACGCGCCACCTCGGCGAAATCGCGCACCCGCCGCAACAGGCGGCCGGCGATGCGCGGCGTGCCGCGCGCCCGGCGGGCGATTTCGCGCGCGCCCTCATCCGTCATGCCGAGTCCCATCAGCCGCGCGCCGCGGCGGACGATCAGTTCCAGTTCTTCGACGGTGTAGAAGTTGAGCCGCACAGGGATGCCGAAGCGGTCGCGCAGCGGCGTCGTCAGCAGGCCGAGCCGCGTCGTCGCCGCCACCAGCGTGAATTTGGCAAGGTCGATCTTCACCGAACGCGCCGCCGGGCCCTCGCCGATGATCAGATCGAGCTGGAAATCCTCCATGGCCGGATAGAGGATTTCCTCGACCGCCGGGTTCAGGCGATGGATCTCATCGATGAACAGCACGTCGCGCTCTTCGAGATTGGTGAGCAGCGCCGCGAGATCACCGGCCTTGGCGATGACCGGTCCAGATGTCGAGCGAAAATTGACGCCGAGCTCCTTCGCCATGATCTGCGCTAGCGTCGTCTTGCCGAGACCAGGCGGGCCGACGAAGAGCACGTGATCGAGCGCCTCGCCGCGGTTCTTCGCCGCCTCGATGAAGATCTTGAGGTTGGCGCGCGCCTCTTTCTGGCCGGTGAACTCGTCGAGCGACTGCGGACGCAGCGTCGCATCGAGGTCCTCGCCCCGCTTTTCCGGCGCAATCAGGCGTGCGGCTTCGGTCATCTCAAACTTCCATTGCGGGGTGGATCGCGCCGCCGCTCAACGCCGCTCTGCGCCTCTCGACCATAGTGGGAGCGCGTCTGCCAATCCAGTGCGATCGCATCATGACCCCTCACTCCAATTCCATTGTGGCCGCAGAAAGGCTTGGCTCGCCCTCAGCGCGCCAACTCCTTCAGCCCAAGGCGGATCAGCTTCGCGCTGTCGCCTCCCTCGCCACCATTTTTCAAGGCCGCGGCGACCGCGTTCGCCGCCTGATCGCGCGAATAACCGAGATTGGTCAACGCCGAGACCGCGTCGGAAACCGGCGCGGAAGCGACGCCCTCGCCCAGCTCCTGCTTGAGCCCGATCGACGCCGACATCTCGCCGGCAAAGGCCGGAGCCTTGTTCTTCAGCTCCGTGACGATCCGCACTGCCACCTTCGGCCCGACGCCGGGAGCGCGCGCAACCGACGTCTTGTCCTGCAGCGCGATGGCATTGGCGAGTTCTCCCGGGGTCAGCGTCGAAAGCAGCGCCAGCGCCACCTTCGAGCCCACGCCCTGGACGGTCTGCAGCAGACGGAACCATTCACGCTCGAGCGCCGACAGGAAGCCGAACAGCTTCAACTGGTCTTCGCGCACATAGGTGTCGATGAAGAGCACGGCCGCCTCGCCAGCCGAGCCGAGCTTGCCGAGTGTGCGCGCCGAACAATAGGCGACATATCCGACCCCGTGGACATCGAGAACGACATAATCCTCGGCGATCTCGTCGATGGTGCCCTTGAGCTTGCCGATCATCTGGCTTCCGTTCTTTGTCTGCTCTACTAACCGGCAAGCGCCGCAAGGCGGCTGGTGACCGCCTGCCTGTTATGCGCATGGCAGATGGCGATCGCAAGCGCGTCGGCCGCGTCGTTGCCCTTGAACTCGACCTTTGGCATCAAGACCTTCAACATCATGTGAATCTGCTGCTTCTCGCCATGGCCGACGCCAATCACCGCTTTCTTCACCGCATTCGGCGCATATTCGGCGACCCTGAGGCCGGCACGGGCCGGAACCAGCATGGCAATGCCGCGCGCCTGGCCGAGCTTCAGCGTCGCCGTCGCATCCTTGTTGACGAAGGTCTGCTCCACGGCAGCCTCATGTGGCTGGTAGCTGTGCACCACGTCGGCAAGGCCGTCGTGCAATTGACAAAGGCGCGAGGCGAGGTCCATTTCGCCGTCCGACGTCACCGTGCCCGAGGCGACGAAGCGCAGCGAATTGCCGAGCGTGTCGATGATTCCCCAGCCGGTGCGCCTCAGCCCCGGATCGATGCCGATGATGCGAATCGTAGTCTGCATGTCTCACCCTATGTCGGTCGACGGGACGCTGCCAGCAAAAAGTGAACAAAACAAAAACATTACACAGAAACGCTGCGGGTCTGCCGAAAAGCGATGCCGAACCCTTGGCCTTAGGAAACTTGAACCTACATTGCGATCGATCAATTTCTCTTAACCGAAGGCGTTCGCCATGATCCCTTTCTCCATTCTCGACCTGTCGCCGATTACCGAGGGCGGCAGCGTCGCCCAGTCGCTGCAAAACTCCCGCCGGCTTGCCGTCGCAGCCGAGGAAAACGGCTACGCGCGCTTCTGGCTGGCCGAGCATCACGGCATGAAGGGTATCGCCAGCGCCGCGACGTCGATCGTCATCTCGCACGTGGCGTCGGCGACAAAAACCATCCGCGTCGGGTCCGGCGGCATCATGCTTCCGAACCATTCGCCGCTCGTGATCGCCGAGCAGTTCGGTACGCTTGCGGCCCTTTATCCCGGCCGCATCGATCTCGGCCTCGGCCGCGCCCCCGGCACGGACATGCGGACCGCGCAGGCGCTCCGGCGCAACATGGAGGCAAGCTCCAACAATTTTCCGAACGACGTCGTGGAATTGCAGGCGCTCCTGGGTCCGGTCAGCGAAGACCAGAAGATCATCGCGGTTCCCGGAGCGGATTCGAACGTGCCGCTCTGGCTGCTCGGCTCAAGCCATTTCAGCGCCCATCTCGCCGGCATGCTCGGGCTGCCCTTCGCCTTCGCCTCGCATTTCGCGCCGGACATGCTTCTCTCGGCGCTCGAAATCTACCGCGAGCGCTTCACGCCGTCGCCGCAGCTCGACAGGCCGCATGTCATGGTCGGCGTCATGGGCGTCGCGGCCGACACGGACGAGGAGGCGAATTATCTCTTCACCTCGATGCAGCAGTCCTTCGTAGCGCTTCGCCGCAATGCGCGAGGCCGCTTCCCGCCGCCCGTCCAGTCGATGGATGGGCTGTGGACCCCGGACGAGACGATCTTCGTCGACCACGCCATGAGCTATGCGGTCGTCGGCGGTCCCGAAACCATCCGCCGCAAGATCGCGTCCTTCGTCGATCTCACCAAGGCCGACGAATTGATCATCTCCATGCCGATCTTCGACATGGAGGCGCGGCTGCATTCGTTGAAGCTGTTCGCGGAGGCGCAAAGGGCGCTGGCAGGGTCAGCCTGACCACACTGGTGTGGTACCCCCCTCTGCCCTGCCGGGCATCTCCCCCACAAGGGGGGAGATTGGCAAGCGGCGATGTCCCGCTCAACCAGTTATGCTTCTTGCATGACGGAAGCCCACCATATCGGCATCCCCGAACTCACTGTCGGGCAGCGCGCTGCTTCTGGCCGATCTCCCCCCTTGCGGGGGAGATGCCCGGCAGGGCAGAGGGGGGTATCGCACCCGCTTGCCCCGCGCCGAACAGACCTCAGGCCGACAGCTTCGCCAGCACTTCCTCGGACACCTCGAAGTTCGAATAGACGTTCTGGACGTCGTCGTCGTCTTCGAGATTGTCGATGAGCTTCATCAGCGACTGGGCCTTTTCCTCGTCGACCGGCACGGTGTTCTGCGGCTTCCAGATCGCCTTGACCGTTTCGGCCTCGCCGAGCACGCCCTCGAGCGCCTTCGAGACGTCGCCGATTTCTTCGAAACCGCAGATGATCGTGTGGGCTTCCTCGTCCGTCGCGACGTCATCGGCACCCGCCTCGATCGCTGCTTCCATCACCTTGTCGGAGTCGCCCGCGGAGAGCGGGTAGGTGATTTCGCCGACGCGATCGAAGGAGAAGGAGACCGAACCGGTTTCACCGAGCGCGCCGCCCGCCTTGGTGAAGAGGGAGCGGACATTGGAAGCGGTGCGGTTGCGGTTGTCGGTCAGCGCCTCGACGATGACGGCGACGCCGCCCGGGCCGTAGCCCTCGTAGCGGACTTCCTCGTAGTTCTCCGCATCGCCGCCGGCAGCCTTCTTGATGGCGCGCTCGATGTTGTCCTTCGGCATCGATTGCGCCTTGGCGTTCTGGATTGCCAGCCGCAGGCGCGGGTTCATGGCCGGGTCGGGCATGCCGGACTTCGCAGCGACGGTGATTTCGCGTGCGAGCTTGGAAAACATTTTGGAGCGCACCGCATCCTGACGGCCCTTGCGGTGCATGATGTTCTTGAATTGTGAATGGCCAGCCATGGCGCCCTCTGCATGCATGAATTTATTGGGATGGGGCGCCTTATAGTTTCATTGCCGCTTTTCGTCCAGCGGGGCCTGGTCTTCGGCACGCGGAATCCGCGGCCGCAGCGCATGCACTGAGCCTGGACAAGAGAAGCGTCAGACGCCCAGAAGCACGTGGATCAGCGGTTTGCCCGGCAGCGTGCGCAGGGACACCGTAATGCTCGGGCCGGTGGCGAAGCTCTTGTCGTAGTCCTCCCCGAACATGGCCAGGAAATCGCCGATGGGCGGTCCGCGCCGGTGCATCGGCAGGATCAGCGCCGCGCGCAGCCGCGAGGTGACGCGGCTCATGCTTTCGGCCCCCATCGTCAGGCCGCCGTCGACCGGCACCATCAGCACGTCGAGCCGGCCGATCTGGCGGTAGTGGCTGTCGTCGAGTTCGTGATGCAGGTGGCCGAGATGGCCGATGCAGAGGCCGGCGACCTCGAAGATGAAGATCGAATTGCCGTCGGGCTCCATGCCCTCGAAGCCGGAACGGATGTCGGTCGTCACGTTTCGGATATAGGCGTCGCCGACGACGATGTCGTGGTCCGCCGGCTCGCCGTCGTCGCCCCAACCGTGCAGCACGTAGCGGATCGCCGGATCAGGCGTCAGCGTGTAGTGGCTCGAATGGGCCTTGTTCATCGTCACGACGTCCGGGGGCGCCGCGGGCCGGAACCAGCCGTTGTAGTCGGTGGCGATCGATATGCCGCCGGGCGTCTCGATCAGAAAGGTCGAGTGGCCGAGATAGGTGATGGTGACGTCGCCATCGGTGTTTGCCGCGACGGGCGAGATTTCGGGTGTCGCAAAGCTGGCGAAGGTCGCTGACGGCGTGGCTTCCGCGATCGCTTGGCACTGGCTGACATGGGCGGACGCGTCCTCTGCATGGGCAGGCTCCGGCCAGACCACATGAATGAACCAGATGGCGAGCAGAGTGTAGGTAAGGTATCGCAGCAGCATCCTCCACCTCTCACGCTTTTCAGCGCCGTGCAGGATCATTCAAGCATGCGGCTCCGTCCACTTACAAAGGACCGCCATCCGCTCACAATCGCGTCATCGCAGCAGCACTCGCGTCATTCCGCCGGCGCGCCCGCCGTCTCCGGCACCGGCGCACGCTTGCGGCGCAAGGACCGCAGCGTCACGTAGAAGACCGGGGTGAGGAACAGGCCGAGGAACGTGACGCCCAGCATGCCGGAAAAGACCGCCGTGCCGAGCGACTGGCGCATTTCGGCACCGGGACCGGTCGCGATGACCAAAGGAACGACGCCGAGGATGAAGGCAAAGGCCGTCATCAGGATCGGACGCAGCCGGAGCCGGCTCGCCTCGATCGCCGCCTCTATCGGCGTCTTGCCCTCCTCCTCGCCCTGGCGCGCGAATTCGACGATCAGGATCGCGTTTTTCGCGGCAAGTCCGATCAGCACGATGAGGCCGATCTGGGTCAGCACGTTGTTGTCCATTCCCCGGAGCGAAACGCCGATAAGGGCGGCGAGAACGGCGAGCGGCACGATCAGGATGATCGCCAGCGGCATCACCCAGCTCTCATATTGCGCGGCAAGCGCCAGGAAGACGAAGATCACCGACAGGGCGAAAATGAAGACAGCGGTATTGCCGGTCTGGCGCTCCTGAAAGGCCAGCTCGGTCCACTCGAAGGTCGTGCCCTGCGGCAGGATCTGCGCCGCAAGCGCCTCCATCTTGTCGAGCGCCGTGCCGGTCGAGACCCCCGGCGCCGGATTGCCCTGCACAGGCACGGAGACATACATGTTGTAGCGCTGCACCAGTGCGGGGCCGCTCGTGTCGCGGATCTCCACGAGCGTGCCGAGCGGCACGAGTGCACCCGAGGCGGACCGCACCTTCAGGGCAAGGATATCGTCGCGTTCCACGCGATATTGCTGGTCGGCCTGGGCACGGACCTGGTAGACGCGGCCAAACGCGTTGAAATCATTGACGTAGGATGTCCCGAGATTGATCGACAGCGTCTCGAAGATGTTGGGGATCGGCACGTTCAGCGCCTGCGCCTTGTCGCGGTCGATCGCCAGGAAGAATTGCGGGCTCGAGGCCGAGAAGGTCGTGAAGACCCCGACCAACTCCTTGGTCTGGTTGGCCGCGCCCATCATCTGAAAGGCGAGCCCCAGCACGCGGCGCATGTCGGCGCTCTGGCGGTCCATGATCTGCATCTTGAAGCCGCCGGAATTGCCGATGCCGCGAACCGACGGCGGCGGCACCGCGATGATGAACGCCTCCTGGATGCCCTGCATCGCGCCGAAGATCTGGCCGATGATCTGCGTGGCGCTTTGGCCGTGTTCGAGCCGTTCCTCGAAACTGTCGAAGGGCGTGAAGATAACGCCGGAGTTCGAGGCGTTGGTAAAGGTCGCGCCGTTGAAGCCGGCAAAGGCGACGGCATCCCTTACGCCCGGGACTTCCCGGATCATCGCCGATGCGCGCTGGACGACGGCGTCGGTCCGCTCGAGCGCGGCGCCGTCGGGAAGCTGGATGACGACGATCGCATAGCCCTGGTCCATCGTCGGTATGAAACCGCGCGGCACGACCTGCGCCATGTACCAGGTCGCCCCGAGCAGGGCGACGAAGACGAGGAGAGCCGCCACAAGCGCCAGCCGGGTCGCGACAAGGCGGCGCACCACCCAGCCATAGCCTTCGGCCATCCGGTCGAAGCCGTTATTGAAGCCATTGGCGAGGCCACGGCCGAAACGCGTGACCGGATTGCGGCTCTCCTGCTCGTGATCCTCATGCGGGCGCAGCAGGATGGCCGCGAGCGCCGGCGACAGGGTCAGCGAATTGACGGCGGAGATCACCGTCGCGACCGCGATCGTCACGGCGAATTGCAGGTAGAATTGACCGGCGATACCCGGAATGAAGGCGGTCGGCACGAAGACGGCGGTCAAGACGAGCGAGATGGCGACGACCGCCGCGCCGACCTCGTCCATGGTCACATGCGCCGCCTCGCGGGGCGTCATGCCGCGCGCCAGGTTGCGTTCGACATTCTCGACGACGACGATCGCATCGTCGACGACGATGCCGATCGCCAGCACCAGGCCGAAAAGGGTCAGCATGTTGAGCGAGAAGCCGAAGGCGAAGAGCAAGGCGAATGTGCCGATCAGCGAGACCGGAATCGCGACGATCGGAATGATCGCAGTGCGCCAGGACTGGAGGAAGATGATGACCACCAGCGCGACGAGGAGCACCGCCTCGCCGATCGTCGTGTACACCTCGTCGATCGATTCCGAGATGAATTCGGTCGGGTTGTAGATGATCCGGTATTCAAGTCCCTCGGGGAAATCCTTCGAAAGGTCGGCCATCGTCGCCTGGATCGCGTCCGCCGCCGCCAGCGCATTGGTACCGGGGCGCGAGAAGATGCCGAGCGCAACGGCCGGGCTGCCGTTCAGGTAGCTGTTGGTGACATATTCGCGCGCGCCGAGCTCGACGCGGGCGACGTCCTGCAACTGCACGAGCCTGCCATCCTCGGTCGCCTTGACGATTACATAGCGGAACTGTCGCGCGTCGCTGAAGCGGCCGTCGGTGGTGACGGTGTATTGAAAGGCACTGTCGCCCGACATCGGCGGGCCACCGATCGAGCCGCCGGAGACCTGGACGTTCTGCTGGCGCAGCGCCTCGACGACGTCGCCTGACGTCATGCCATAGGCGGAGAGCTTCTGCGGGTCGAGCCAGACACGCAGCGCATATTCGCGCTCGCCGAAGAGGATGACGTCGCCGACGCCGTCGAGCCGGACGAGAAGGTCGCGAATGCGCGAGCGGGCATAGTTGGAGACGTAGAGCTGATCGTAGCGGTCGTTCGGCGAAAGCAGGTGAACGACCATCATCAGGTCCGGCGAGCTCTTGGTGGTGGTGACGCCGATGCGCCGCACGTCCTCCGGCAAGCGGGGCTCGGCGATCGAGACGCGGTTCTGCACCAGCACCTGTGCCTCGTCGAGGTCGGTGCCGAGCTTGAAGGTGATCGTCAGCGACATCGAGCCGTCGGCGGTCGAATAGGAGGACATGTAGAGCATGTTCTCGACGCCGTTGATTTCCTGCTCGAGCGGGGTGGCGACCGTATTGGCGACGGTCTCCGCATCCGCGCCCGGATAGGACGCCCTGACGACGATGGTAGGCGGCGCGATTTCCGGATATTGCGCCACCGGCAGCTGGAAATAGGCAATGCCGCCGACGATCAAGAGAACGATCGACAGCACCGAAGCAAAGATCGGCCGGTCGACGAAGAAGTGCGCAAACCTCATTGGGCATTCTCCGCCGCTTGCGCTGCCTCCTGCGGCAGCACCACGAGTTCCGGCTTCACCTTGGCGCCCGGCCGTGCGCGCATGATCCCGTTGACGACGATCGTCTCGTCGCCGGTCAATCCGCTGCGGATGACCCGATAGCCGTGCAGCCGCGGTCCGAGGCGCACGGCTTTCGTCGCAACGCTTCCGTCCTCGGCGACCACATAGACGACACGTTCGTTCTGATCGGCGGCGATGGCCTCGTCGGGAACGAGGATCGCCCTGTAGGTATTGGAGCCTTCGACCTCGACCCGCCCGAAAAGCCCCGGCTGCAGAATGAAGTTGGGATTGGGGAAACGGGCGCGCAGGCGCATCGTGCCCGTCTGATTGTCGACCCGGTTCTCGGAGAAGTCGAGCTTTCCCTCGAAGGGTGGTTCGGTGGCGTCGGCGATCGTCACCAGCACCGAGAGCGCGCCGGCACCTTCCTGCAGCGCGCTGCCGCGTTCGCGGGCGGTGCGCGCATATGAGAGGAGACGCCGCTCGTCGACGTCGAAATAGAAATCGATCGGATCGAGCGAGACGATCGTGGTCAACACCGTCTCGTCCGGCTGGACGAGATTGCCGGGCGAAAGCCATCGCCGATCGACGCGGCCGCTGAGCGGCGCGGTGATCGTGGTGTATTCGAGATCGAGCCTGGCACGATCGACGGCCGCCTCTGCGCCGCGCATATTCGCCTGCGCAGCGAGCAGCGCACGTCGGTCGTCATCGAGCTTGGATACCGAAAGCGTGCCGGTGCCGGCCAGCGACTCGGTTCGCTTGAACTGCGCTTCGGCGAAGGCGAGCGTCGACTGTGCCGAGGCGAGCGACGCCTCCGCCTGGGAAAGAGCCAGGTGGAATGGGCGCTGGTCGATGACGAACAGCTTATCGCCCTTCTTCACCAACGCGCCGTCGGTAAAGAACACCTGGTCCAGATAGCCGCCGACGCGAGAACGGACCGAAACCTCGTCCACCGCCGCGAACCGGCCGATAAACTCGTCGGCATCGATAACGTCCCGCACGACCGGCTTGGCAACGGTCACCGCAGGCAGCTGCGCATCCTGCGCCGCCGCCGGTACGGACATCAGAAGGGAGATGGAAACACCGACGATTGCCGGCAGACGCCACTTTCGCAACATGCACGCTCTCCAGGCACTTGAACTTCGAGATCGCCGGGCGCGGGTTGGATGGATCCAGTTGCCGTGGCGACATTTTCGAACCGGGGGCAATTTGCCCGCGGGTGGCGCCAGAGCGGAGAAGAGGCAAAGAGTGCATGCGATTACCCGCATGCATTTCGCTCGGGCTTCTAGATCGACATGGAAATTTGCAAGTAGCGGCCGTTCGGTACGGCCCTGATTTTGCGCGCTAACCTGCCACCATTTTCAAAGCCTGTCACTGAAAAAAGCATCCCGCCGTGGCGGCAGAAGACTGCGGCCGCTTCGGGCTGGAGTTATGGCAATTGGGACCGCCGGTCGGGTCCGCTGTCTGCCGGGAAATTCGACCGAAGACGCCCTACGCCCAGAATTCCGGGATCGTTTCGCCGAGCCGCGGGCCGAGGCGGAGCGGCGCGATCTTTTCGGCAAGGCCCGTCCGGTCGGAGATCTCCACGCCGACGCCGCAGATCGTGGCGGGACCGGAGGCCGCCTCGAAGCGGCCCTTCGGCATCTTCGAGATGAAACGGTTGAGCGGCTCTTCCTTGTCCATGCCGAGCGAAGAATCATAATCGCCGCACATGCCGGCGTCGCTGAGATAGCCGGTGCCGCCGTTCAGGATCTGGTGATCGGCAGTCGGCACATGGGTGTGCGTGCCGACCACGAGGCTGGCGCGCCCGTCGACGAAGTGGCCGAAGCACTGCTTCTCGCTCGTCGCCTCGGCGTGGAAGTCGAAGACGACGGCATCGGCCTGTTCGCCGAGCGGGCAGGCTTCGAGGATCGCCTCGGCGCAGGTGAAGGGGTCGTCGAGCTCCGGATGCATGAACACCCGGCCCATGACATTGGCCACCAGGACGCGGGCGCCATTGCGGGCAAAGAACAGGTTGGAGCCGCGGCCCGGCGTGCCGGCCGGATAGTTAGCCGGTCGCAGAAACTGGTCATGCCGCTCGCAGAACACGACAGCTTCCTTCTGGTCCCAGACATGGTTGCCGGTCGTCACCACGTCGGCACCGGCGCTGATCGTTTCGAGGAAGATATCCTCGGTGATGCCGAAGCCGCCGGCGGCGTTCTCGCCGTTGACGACGACAAAGTCGAGCTTGAGATCGCTTACCAATCCCGGGAGGCGCTCCCAGACCGCCGTGCGGCCCGTCTTGCCAACCATATCTCCCAGAAACAGAAGTCGCATGCCGTTCAATCCCGCTCAAAAATGTCGAAAGCCGGTTTCCGTCAACACGGCGTCCAGTGGCACGTCGTGCGGCTCCGCCGGCACTGATGCCACTTCCTGGCAGTCGAATGCAATCCCGATCAGGCGCGGCGCGTGGCCCTTGAGGCGCAGCCGGTCGATCGCACGGTCATAATAACCGGCACCGTAGCCGATGCGATGGCCGACAGCATCGAAAGCGGACAGCGGCACCAGCATGATATCCGGATCGAGCTCCGGTGCGGCCGGTCCGGGACCCGTCGTCCCGAAGCCGGTCTCGACGACCGCCACGCCATCGGCGAGTTCGCGGAAGACGATGGTCTTCTTGTCAAGGATCACCGGCAGGCACAATCTCGCACCGCGGTCCCTGAGCCGTACCATCAGCGGCCGGATGTCCGCCTCCGAACGGATCGGCCAGAAACCCGAAACGACATGGCCGGGATCAAGCGCGATGATGTCGCCGGCATGATCCGCCATGGCGAGGCTCGCCTCGATCCGTGCCTCCGCCGGCATGGCGTCGCGCATGGCCAGACGCTCGTTCCTCAACGCGGCCTTCAAGTCTTTCGGTGACATCAGGCGTCCCTTTCCGGCAAACCGTTCGCAACAGGCAACGAGGTAGTGCAGATCTCGGGCAAACTGAACCCGTGTCCCCGTCGCTTTTGCAACATTTCGCGACAGTCCTCCACCCTTCCCATATCGAAACAGTATTAACCGGATTTTTACCCTTTGCCGCGGTTCAGCTTCGCGCGATGCGCTCCGCATGCAATGAGCTACATGATTTCAAATGATTGGAAGGGCTGTCACCCGGCGATCTGCCGGAGGCTCCGAAGGATAGGGCGTGTCCATGACGGACAGGATCGACCAGCTCGGCCCCCTTGAACTGCGCTGCCTCACCCTTGCGGCCCGCGGCCGGGCGCGCCTGGACATAATGCGTGAAACCGACATTCCCCTGGAACGGATCGACCAGGCCCTGGAAGAGGCAATACGCAAGCTGCAGGCGAACAATCTTGCGGAAGCGGTGTTCCGCGCTGCCAGGCTCGATCTGATCTCATAGCATCCAGTGCGAATGCCGGATCGGATCCGGCCACCAGCCGGTCATCGGACGCTCGATGTCGGCCAAGCCGGCATCGTCGATGAGATGCGGATCGCCCCGGTCGATGACGAGCGCCCAATAGGCCTCGATCACGCGGCGCAGTCGGAAATGTTCGACGGCCGTCTTCAGCGGAGAGGACTGTCGGGCGTTTGGAGATGCAGGCACAACCAGGACAGGCATGACGGAGGCCTCGAGAAGGATCAGATATTCGATCTTCCGCCCTTCGTTGACATGAGACAAACGAATTGCGAACATGACTATCATCAGATTTTCTTATGACGACCATGTCCCTTCCGCTCGACAGTGATTTGCTCAGAACCTTTCTCGCGGTTGCCGATACCGGCAACCTGACACGGGCTGCCGACGCGGTCCGGCGCACGCAGTCGGCCGTCAGCATGCAGATGAAGAAACTCGAGGAACTTCTCGGCTTCGCGCTGTTCGAGCGTCATTCCCGCGGCGTCGTGCTGACGGCGCAGGGCCGCCGCCTTGTCGACAATGCGCGGCGGATCGTAGCGCTGCTCGACGACACGGCGGCGGCCCTTCGCCAGCCTGCCCTGGACGGCTCCGTCCGCATCGGAATATCGGAGGAGTACATCAACTCCACCCTGCCGAAAGCACTTGGCGCTTTCGCCGCAACCCACCCGAACGTCGAAGTCACGGTGCAGCAGGGGCATTCCATGTCCAACCTGACATCGCTCGAGGCCGGCGAGATCGACATCGCCGTCGTGTTCGAGCCGGGGGGCCGAACCCGGAACGAAGTCCTGATGGTGGATCCCACCGTCTGGGCCAGTTCCGACCAGCAAGGTCCATACGAGCGGCGACCGGTGCCGATCGCTACCTATACTTATTACGAAGGCGGGTGGTGCGACGATCTCGCCATGCGCAGCCTGAAGAAGCGGGGCATAGAGAGCCGCGTCGCCTATGTCAGCCGCACCAGTAGCGGCCTGGTTGCCGCGGTCGCTTCAGGTCTCGCCATCGCTCCGATGTCGCGCAGCGCCATACCCGCAGGCTGCCGCGAACTGACCGAAGACGACGGTTTCGGCATCATCGACATTTCGAACGTCGTCCTGCGTACACGGCCGGATCATCGCTCCCCGACGATCGACGCGATGGCCGACGCCATTCGCCGAGCCTTTCGGGGGAACGACTGAAAGGAAGGAGTGCGATCCACGGCGACCGATGGATAGTTTACGATCCCGGGTGCCTACAAAGTAGGTGGGCACCGTGTGTCCGGACCCACGAGTCCGGACAGGGACAGTTCCCTTGAGATCGTGTATGGCCCCGGGGATTGTGGTTCCTGTCGGGAAGCGCAGACCGCCGGGCAGATATAGAACGTCTTGACCGTTTTCGCCAGAGCGGGTGCCGCGGAAAACGTGCTCGGATCGACAATTCGAAGTCGGAGGGCAGACAAGCTCAATTCGCCGGGGGGACCGGCCGGCCGTTGAGCTTGGCGGTGATCTCTTGGATCTGTGCCGTGACCTCCGTCAAGGCGGTGGCAAGCGCGTCCTCGCTTCTCGCCTGGTCGGAAAGGTTCGTGTCACGACTGTTTTTCAGGTTGCCGACCTCGGCCTCGAGGTTCTTCAGCCGCCGATTGACCTCGCTCAGTTCGTCCATGACCATGATGCCCGCCATCACGGTCAGCCTGAGGTCGCCGATTTCGCCGAACTGTCCCTTGAGATGGCCGACATATTGATCGAACCGGGCGGCGAGGTCGCTCAGGTGATCCTCCTGCCCTTCCTCGCAGGCCATGCGGTAGGCCTTGCCGTCGATCGTCACCGTCACCTGTGCCATGCTTCAAGAACCTCAGCGATCCAGCACTGCCCGAATGGTTTCCATCGCCGTCACCAGACGACGGGATACCTCGCGATTGACCTCTTCCAGTCGATTGGCCCGGAACTGCGATTGGTCGAGTTCCTGCGCCAGCCGCGACCGATCCGTATTGACCCGGCGCACTTCGCCCTCGAATTCGCTCACGTCCTTTTCCTTGTCAAAGCGGCCGTCGATTGCGATTTCAAGGGACTGAATCGCGTTTCGCAATTCCTCGATCGCCGCATTGACCGTCTTTGCAGGCATCTCTTTCGAAACCTCTCCAGAGGGGGTGAGCAGGCACGGACGCCTTCTCATTGCCCTAAACAAAGTGGCAGGGTCGGCCAGCGCCCATGGCCCGAACCTCTTGCCCCACGCTCCGAATCGACCGGATGTCCGGCCGTCTCGGATCACCCTTTTTAAACCCATTCCATAAGTCTCAACAATGGCGGCTTCGCCAATTGCACCCTGCAAGCTGTGGATCGCCGATTTTATCTGCCGGTGATATGCTTGCGGCGCGATCGGGCGGTTCAGGCAAGATCGCAAAAAGGTCGCCGCCACCGGGGGCGGAAGGCCTGTATTTGTTGACTCGGGCGGCGCACCTGCTATGTGTTCGGCCGCTTCTCACACGGTCTTTGGAGGATAGAGGCCGTCCCCTGACCACCGAACTCAAACGGAAAAGTCATGATCTCTCGCGAAAAACACGACCGGATGGCGAATGCAATCCGTTTCCTCTCCATGGACGCCGTCGAGAAGGCAAATTCCGGCCACCCGGGCCTCCCGATGGGTGCGGCCGACATAGCAACCGTTCTCTTCACCCGCTACCTGAGCTTTGATCCGAAGAACCCCGCCTGGCCGAACCGTGACCGTTTCGTGCTGTCGGCCGGCCACGGTTCGATGCTGCTCTATTCGCTGCTTTATCTCACCGGTTACGAAGACATCACGATCGACGAGATCAAGAATTTCCGCCAGCTCGGCTCGCGGACTGCAGGCCATCCGGAATACGGCCATGCCGCCGGCATCGAGACGACGACCGGACCGCTCGGCCAGGGCATTGCCAATGCCGTCGGCATGGCGCTCGCCGAGCGCAAGCTGCGCGACGAGTTCGGCAGCGACCTCATCGAACACTATACCTATGTGATCGCCGGCGACGGCTGCCTGATGGAAGGCATCAGCCAGGAAGCGATCGCGCTTGCCGGCCATCTGAAGCTCAACAAGCTCATCGTCTTCTGGGACGACAACAACATCTCCATCGACGGCCCGATTTCGATCGCCGACTCGACGGACCAGCACGCCCGCTTCCGCGCCTCCAAGTGGCACACGATCGCCGTCGACGGCCATGATCCGGAAGCGATCGCCGCCGCGATCGAGGAAGCGCAGAAGTCCGACAAGCCGACGATGATCGCCTGCAAGACCGTCATCGGTTTCGGTGCCCCGAACAAGGCAGGCACCCACAAGGTGCACGGTTCGCCGCTTGGCGCCGAGGAAATCGCCGCCACCCGCAAGGCGCTCGGCTGGGAGGCGGAGGCCTTCACCGTTCCCTCCGACGTGCTCGACGCCTGGCGCGGCGCCGGCGCGCGTTCGGTCGAAACCCGCAAGGCATGGGAAGCGCGGCTCGCGGGCGCCGAGACGAAGGCGGAGTTCGTCCGCCGCTTCTCCGGCGAGCTCGAAGCGAGCCTTGCCCCGGCAATCAGTGCCTACAAGCAGAAGCTCGCGGAAACCAAGCCGTCGCCGGCCACCCGCAAGGCTTCCGAGGACGCACTTGAAGTCATCAACGGCGTGCTCAACGAGACGATCGGCGGTTCGGCCGACCTGACCGGCTCCAACAACACCAAGACGAGCCAGACCCATTCGATCACGCCGGACAATTTTGCCGGCCGTTACGTCCACTACGGCGTGCGCGAACACGGCATGGCCGCCGCCATGAACGGCATGGCGCTGCATGGCGGCTTGATCCCCTATTCCGGCGGCTTCCTGATCTTCTCGGACTATTGCCGTCCGTCGATCCGCCTAGCCGCGCTGATGGGCATCCGCGTCATCCACGTGCTGACCCACGATTCCATCGGTCTCGGCGAGGACGGCCCGACGCACCAGCCGGTCGAGCACCTGGCCTCGCTGCGCGCCATCCCCAACCTCCTGGTGTTCCGCCCGGCCGACGCGACGGAAACGGCGGAGTGCTGGCAGCTTGCACTCGAAAGCCGCAATCGCCCGTCCGCCATCGCGCTCACGCGCCAGAACCTGATGGCGGTGCGCACGGAATACAAGGAAGAGAACCTCTGCGCGCGCGGCGCCTATGACCTGATCCCCGCGAGCGACGCGAAGGTGACGCTCTTCGCCACCGGCTCGGAAATCGAAATCGCCGTCAAGGCGAGCCAGGCGCTGCAGGAGAAGGGCATTTCGACGCGTGTCGTATCCGTGCCCTGCATCGAGCTTTTCGCCGAGCAGAGCGACGACTATCGGCGCGCGATCATCGGCAACTCGCCGGTCAAGATCGCCATCGAGGCCGGCGTCCGCCAGGGTTGGGATCATATTATCGGCAGCAACGGCGTCTTCGTCGGCATGTCGAGTTTCGGCGCGTCCGGTCCCTACAAGGAACTCTACAAGCATTTCGGCATCACGCCGGAAGCGGTGGTCGCCGCCGCGGAAGCAAAACTGTCCTGATCTAGCCGGGGGGCAGCCCTGCGGCGCCCTCCATTCGTTACCCACGCCATCCTGATAGGGAGAGACCCGACATGACAGTGAAAGTCGCCATCAATGGTTTCGGTCGCATCGGCCGCAACGTCCTTCGCGCCATCGTCGAATCCGGCCGCACGGATATCGAAGTCGTCGCGATCAACGACCTTGGCCCGGTCGAGACCAACGCCCACCTGCTGCGCTTCGACTCCATCCACGGCCGCTTCCCGGCCGACGTGAAGGTCAACGGTGACGCGATCATCATCAACAACGGCAAGCCGATCAAGGTCACCGCCATCCGCAACCCGGCCGAACTGCCGCACAAGGAGCTCGGCGTCGACATCGCGATGGAATGCACCGGCATCTTCACCGCCCGCGACAAGGCAGCCGCCCATCTCGAAGCCGGCGCCAAGCGCGTCATCGTCTCGGCACCGGCCGACGGCGCCGACCTGACCGTCGTCTACGGCGTCAACCATGACAAGCTGACGAAGGACCACCTCGTCATCTCCAACGCATCCTGCACGACCAACTGCCTGGCACCGGTCGCCAAGGTGCTGAACGACGCCATCGGCATCGACCACGGCATGATGACGACGATCCACTCCTATACGAACGACCAGCCGTCGCTCGACCAGATGCACAAGGATCTCTACCGCGCCCGTGCCGCGGCGCTGTCGATGATCCCGACCTCGACCGGCGCTGCCAAGGCCGTCGGCCTCGTGCTGCCGGAGCTCAAGGGTAAGCTCGACGGCTTCGCCATGCGCGTGCCGACCCCGAACGTCTCCGTCGTCGACCTCAAGTTCGTCGCCAAGCGCGACACGACCAAGGAAGAGATCAACGCGGCGATCAAGGCTGCCGCCGACGGCCCGCTCAAGGGCATTCTCGGCTACACGCTCGCCCCGAACGTCTCGATCGACTTCAACCATGATCCGCATTCCTCGGTCTTCCACATGGACCAGACCAAGGTGATGGAAGGCAAGTTCGTGTCCATTCTCACCTGGTACGACAACGAGTGGGGCTTCTCGAACCGCATGTCAGATACGGCGGTCGCCCTGAGCAAGCTGCTCTAAGACCGATGTTCCGGGCCCTTTCCTCAACGACGGTGCGCTGGCGTCCGCTCGAGGGGGAAGGGCTCGAACATCTGACGCTGACGCAAACCGAAACAGCTGACGGCGCGGTTATCCGCGCCGTCAGCGTTCTGATCGGCAACCGCGGCGGCGCGTCCTATGGCGTGCGCTACCGGATCGATTGCGACGAGACATGGCAGGTTCGGAAGTTGATGGTCGACACGACGGACGGCCGAAGCTTGCATCTGCGCTCCGATCACCCGGGGCAATGGGCGACGGCGCGAGGCGCTGCCCTCCCCGAGTTCGACGGCTGCATCGACATCGACCTCGCCGGCACGCCCTTCACCAACACGCTTCCGATCCGACGCCTGGGGCTCGATCGCCGCTCGGGCACCGTCAGGCTCAAGATGCTCTACGTGCCGTTCGACACATTCGAGCCCGTCGTGGACGGTCAGCACTACACCTGCCTCGATGAGTTCAAGCTCTATCGCTACGCGGCCGAGGATCGCAGCTTCACCGCCGACCTGCCTGTCGACGAGGACGGCCTCGTCATCGACTATCCCACCCTCTTTCAGAGACTATCACTGGAGACGAACTGATGACTTTCAAGACCCTTGACGATCTGACCGACATCGCCGGCAAACGCGTGCTGGTGCGCGTCGATCTCAATGTTCCGGTCAAGGACGGCCAGGTGACCGACACCACCCGCATCGAGCGCGTCGTGCCGACCATCCGCGAGCTCTCCGAAAAGGGCGCCAAGGTCATTCTCCTTGCCCATTTCGGCCGCCCGAAGGGCGAGCCGGTCGCCGACATGTCGCTGAAGGCGATCGCCCCTGCCGTTGAGGAAATCCTCGACCAGCGCGTCCACTTCGCCGCCGACTGCATCGGCGACAAGGCCGCCAATGCGATTGCCGACATGAATGACGGCGACGTGCTGCTCCTTGAAAACACCCGCTTCCACAAGGGCGAGGAAAAGAACGATCCGGCCTTCGTCACCGCACTCGCCGCCAATGGCGACATTTATGTCAACGACGCTTTCTCCGCAGCGCACCGCGCCCATGCCTCGACCGAGGGCCTGGCGCATCATATGCCCGCTTTTGCCGGCCGCACCATGCAGGCCGAACTCGAGGCACTCGAAAAGGGGCTCGGCAATCCGAAGCGGCCGGTCGTGGCGATCGTCGGCGGCGCCAAGGTGTCGACCAAGATCGATCTTCTGCAGAACCTCGTGAAGAAGGTCGACGCGCTGGTCATCGGCGGCGGCATGGCCAACACCTTCCTGGCCGCGCAGGGCATCGATGTCGGCAAGTCGCTCTGCGAGCACGACCTCGCCGAGACGGCTAAGGCGATCGTCGCCGCGGCTTCCGCCGCCGGATGCGCCATCGTGCTGCCGGAAGACGGCGTGGTTGCCCGCGAATTCAAGGCAGGCGCCGACAACGAGATCGTCGACATCAAGGCGATACCCGCCGACGCGATGGTGCTCGACGTCGGGCCGAAATCCGTCACGGCCATCAACGACTGGATCTCGCGTGCCGAGACGCTTGTCTGGAACGGTCCGCTCGGCGCCTTCGAAATCGCCCCCTTCGACAAGGCGACGGTGGCTGCAGCCAAGCATGCGGCCGGCCGCACCCGTCAAGGCTCGCTCGTCTCGGTCGCCGGCGGCGGCGACACGGTTGCCGCGCTCAACCACGCCGAGGTCGCCGACGATTTCACCTATGTCTCGACCGCCGGCGGCGCCTTCCTCGAATGGATGGAAGGCAAGCCGCTGCCGGGCGTCGATATCCTGCGCCAGCAGAAGTAGGTGCATGCGCACCGACCCGGGCAAGCGCATAAGCCCGGGTCGGCGCTCTAAATAATTATGATATTTCAAACGATTAAATTTTTTTAAATCGTTTTAGTCGATTTTACTGCCATTTTCCCGCACAGTATCTTCTGTTATCGCGCCTGCGTTCGGCGGCGTGGAAGACGTGCTTTCGCGCCTTCAGACCGAGATTGTTTCATGTGCTGATCCGTTGGGATCGGCGCCCGTGTGTAGGAGAAAAAGATGAGCGAAAGACTGGAAGATATTGCGGTTGCCATGGTCGCCAACGGCCGGGGCCTGCTCGCCGCCGACGAGTCGACCGCAACGATCAAGAAGCGCTTCGACAGCATTGGGCTGGAATCCACGGAGGCCTCGCGCCGCGACTATCGCGAGATGCTGCTGCGCTCGGATGAAGCGATGCGCAACAATATCTCCGGCGTCATTCTCTATGAGGAAACCCTGTTCCAGAAGGCGGCCGACGGCACGCCGCTCGTCGATGTCATCAAGAATGCCGGGTCGATCCCCGGCATCAAGGTCGACACCGGCGCAAAGCCGCTGCCGCATTTCCCCAATGAGACGATCACCGAGGGCCTCGACGGCCTCGCCGCTCGCCTCGCCAAGTACTACGACGCCGGTGCCCGCTTCGCGAAATGGCGCGGCGTGATCGCCATCTCCGGCGCCCTGCCGAGCTTCGGCGCGGTCAAGGCCAATGCCCATGCGCTGGCCCGCTATGCGACGCTCTGCCAGGAGGCCAGGATCGTCCCGATCGTCGAGCCGGAAGTGCTGATGGACGGCGCCCCCGGCGACCATTCGATCGAACGCTCCGAGGAAGTAACCGAATGGGTACTTCGCACGGTTTTCGAAGAACTCGGCGACCTGCGGGTGAACCTCGAAGGTATGATCCTGAAGCCGAGCATGGTGATCGACGGCAAGAAGGCCCGCAAGGCTTCGGTCGAAGAGGTGGCCGAACGCACCATCAAGGTGCTGAAGCGCACCGTCCCGGCCGCCGTCCCCGGCATCGCCTTCCTGTCCGGCGGCCAGTCTACGGAAGAGGCGACGGCGCATCTTTCAGCGATGAACACGGCCCACGACCTGCCCTGGAAGCTGACCTTCTCCTATGGCCGCGCCCTGCAGCAGGAAGCGCTCAGCGCCTGGAACGGCAAGCCGGAGAATGTCGCCGCCGGCCAGCGCGCCTTCACGCACCGCGCCAAGATGTGCAGCCTCGCCGCCAAGGGCAGCTGGAAGAAGGACCTCGAAAAAGCCGCTTGAGGGGCATGAGCATCGGACCGAAAACGTGAAGCGGTTTTCGGATCAAGCGATGCCCAAGGAGCTATACAGGGGAGAGAGGAGAAGGCCCGGCTGCAGCGATGTCGCCGGGCCTTTGAATTCGCGGCTTTCGATTGTCAGGGAGACAAGTTTGCTGTTCCAGCGACGTCAGCAATAGCTCTACATCTCGGTATTGCCGACCAAACCCGGAGCCCTGATGAACACGGTCCCCTTCGTCACCGTCGATGTCTTTACCGCCGAGCGCTTCGCCGGCAACCAGCTTGCCGTCATTCCCGACGCGCGCGGCCTGAGCGGCGAGCAGATGCAGGCGGTCGCCGCCGAGTTCGGCTATTCGGAAACCACCTTCGTGCTTCCGCCCGACGATCCGGCCAACACCGCACGCGTACGCATTTTCACACCGACCGCCGAAATCCCCTTTGCCGGCCATCCCAATGTCGGCACCGCCTTCGTGCTCGGACGGCAGCCGGAGGTTTTCGGCACGCAACCGGGCAGCACCCTGCGCTTCGAGGAGGAGGCCGGACTCGTCGAAGTCACATTGCTTGGCACGGGAGGCCTCGTCACCGGAGCCCGCATCGTCGCGCCTCGGCCGCTCGCCGTCGGCCCGGTCATCGATGCGGAGACCATCGCCGCCTGCGCCTCGCTTCGACCGGAAGATCTCCTCGATCGCAGCCATGCGCCGGTCAGCCTTTCCGTGGGCCTTCCCTTTGCCTTCGCCGAACTCAAGGATGTCGATACCCTCTCGAAGGCACGGCCAAACGTCAGTGCCTTCCACGAGGCAAACGCCCGCTATCCGATTGCCGCGGACAGCTTCAGCCTGTTCCTCTACACCCGTACGCCCGACCGTCCGTGGGAGATCCGGGCGCGTATGTTCGCACCGCTCGACAACGTCATCGAGGATCCGGCGACGGGCAGCGCCTCGGCTGCACTCGGCGCGTATCTCGTCTCGCTTCTGCCGCGGGCCGACGCCGAAACCGAGATCACGATCGAGCAGGGCGTCGAAATGGGACGCCGCAGCATCATCACGGTCGAGGTGAGCAAGCGGGAGGGTGTCGTCCGCAAGGTGAGCGTTTCGGGCGAGTGCGTGCCGGTGATGGGTGGCGAGATCGCTATCTGAGCGCAGCTTGGCATCAGCGCGCTTCAGGCGTGCAGTCCTCCATCGACTGGAGCAGCGCCTGAAAGCGGGGATGATCGCGGATCGGATCCAGGTCGGAGTCCTGCTTGAACCAGAGGAGGTGGTAGCTGGAGCTCTGCGGAACGACGGCTTCAAGCAGGTCGAGGGCGCGCTCGCTCTCTCCCAGCAAGGAATAGACACAGGCCGTGTTGTATTGGGCGACGATATCGTCCGGGTCGATTGCCAGCGCGCGCGCCGCCCATTCCTTCGCGCGGTCCCCCTCGCCTAAATGCGCGAGCGCCAATGCACCGCGATGGGCCGGGCTGGCATTCTCCGGGTGCCGCTCCAGCGCGGTTTTCGCCCGCTCGATACCGATCCGCGCCCAGCGCTGGCGCTCACTCTCCACACCCAGCGAGAGGTAGCAGTTCATCAGGTGAATCGGCGAAAAATAGTCATCCGACCGGATGTCGGCCGCACGCTCGAAGAATTCCACCGCTTCCTGAAACCGCCCCTGCGCAAACAGGAAGCGACCATAGTACAAATTCGCCTCGTAGAGCGACGGATCGAGCGCCAGAGCCTGGCGGAACTCGCGGCCGGCCTCCTCCGTTTGCCCGTCGTGATTCAATGCCAAGCCGCGCGAGGCGTGCGCTTCCGCCAGATTTGGATCAAGGGCCAGCGCCCGCGCACTCATGTCGAGAATGCTCTCCAGCGGAAAGTCCTTTTCGTGCCAATCCCGGATCGCACATTCGCATTCGGCGATCCCGGCATAGGCACGGGCATAGTTCGGATCGATTTCCACGGCCTTGAGGAACATCCGGCGGGCAAGCAGCAGGTAGGACCGGGTCCACGTATGCGAGAACTGCCGGCCTCGGAGGTAATAGGTATAGGCCTCGACGGAGGTGGTCGGATCGCTCTCGATCGCCTTCTTCTCCTCGGGCAGCAGCTTGATCTTCAGCTGGTCGACGATCGCATGGGTGATCTCGTCCTGGATCGCGAAGATGTCGGTGAGATCGCGGTCGTATCGGTCCGCCCAAAGATGTCCGCCGGTCTGCGCGTCGATGAGCTGCCCGGTGATGCGCACGCGCCCGCCCGCCTTGCGCACGCTGCCTTCCAGAATGAACCGCACCCCGAGTTCCTGGGCGGCCTGCTTCACCTTCACGGCCTTGCCCTTGTAGGTGAAGACGGTGTTGCGCGCGACGACATGCAGGCGCGCGATTTTCGACAGATCGGTAATGATGTCCTCGGTGATGCCGTCGGAGAAATATTCCTGCTCCGGATCGTGGCTCATATTGGTGAAGGGCAGGACGCCGATCGACAATTCGTAGCCGGTCGCAAGCGACGGATCCGCGGTCTCCGGCTCCTCCTGGGCCGCCGCGTTGCCGAGCGCGACCGTATAGACGCGGATATTCGGCGCGATGTTCTTCAGGCTGTATTCGCCCTTGTCGACGAAGCCGAGATCCAGCCTCGAACCGACCTGGTCGCGCACCGACGAGGATACCGCGATGCCGGACGGATCGGCGAGCCCCTCGAGCCGCGCCGCGACGTTGACCCCATCGCCGAAGATGTCGCCTTCCTCGACGATCACATCACCGAGATGGATGCCGATCCGAAGCTCGATGCGCCTGCTCCTCGGCAGGCCCTCGTTGCGGGTCAGCATGCCGCGCTGGATCTCCGCCGCGCAGGCAACCGCATTCACGACGCTCGAGAACTCGATCAGCATGCCGTCGCCGGACAGCTTGACGATCCGCCCCTTGTGCTCGGCGATCTTCGGCTCCAGGCACTCGCGGCGATGCTGTTTCAGCGCGGCCAGCGTACCCGCCTCGTCGGTTCCCATCAAACGGCTGTAACCCACGACATCGGCAGCGAGAATGGCAGTCAGGCGGCGTTCCAAGAGAGCCTCGATTTTCATCTTGTGGCCGAGCACGGTAATTTAACCTTTTCTTGACTACATGTCCTGCGCAGAGTTCGGGCATTTTCGGGCGCAAGTGTAGCCGGCGCCTGAAATTTTAGCTGTTTCAAAGGGAACGTCGGACGGTCGCGCATTCCATGCGCATGGCATATTCGGAACGGGTATGCCGCCCGGCCGGGTCTACGGCCGGATGAAGACCGTGACCATCATGACGGCGATGGCGAAGACGGCGATCTTCCAGAAATCCCGGCGCTGCCTCAGTCCGGGATATCCGAGCGGCTTGATGAGCTGCAGACACATGGCGATGAGGAGGAGAAGCGTCAGTGCCTTCGACATGCATTATTCCGGAGAATTCCGCGGCCGACGCTGCCACGTCATACGGCCGTCACTTTTCGACGCATAGAGGGCTATTGTTTTTGCCGCCGATTTGCAATGACCGGCGGTAGTGATTCCGGTTGGCACGGCGGCACGCGCCGCCGCGACGTGCCGGCCGCAGAACGATTTTCGGATGGACGATGAGAAACAATCTGCTTCCCGTCGCCGCGCTGTTGCTCGGCACTCTGTTCCTCTTTCTCGGAAACGGTCTGCTCGGTCTGCTCCTGCCGGTGCGTGGAACGGCGGAAGGATACCCGACCACAATCCTCGGCCTCATCGGCACGTCCTGGGCTTCCGGCTTCGTGCTCGGCTGCTTCTTCGCCCCCAATGTCGTCAAGCGCATTGGGCACGTGCGGGCCTTCAGTGTCTTCACCGCCCTGATTGCAATCGTTTCTCTTTTGACCGGCATGATGATCGACCCCATCTGGTGGCTGGTCTTGCGCGCGCTGACGGGCTTTTCGACCGCCGGCACGTCGATGATCATCGAAAGCTGGCTGAACGAACGCGCCACCAATGAAAGCCGCGGCGTGATCTTCTCCCTCTATATCGCCATCACCCTCTTCGGCGTCGTCGGCGGGCAGATGATGATCCCCTTCGGCGAGACGACGACCACCTTCTTCTTCATGATCTGCGGCATTCTTTACTGCGTCGCGATGTTGCCGACGCTCTTGTCCAAGGCCGCCTCGCCCACGCCGCTCAAGCAGGTGCGGCTCGACCTTCGCGGCCTTTACCGCAATTCGCCGGTTTCCTTCCTCGGCATCCTCTTGATCGGCATCGCCAACGGGGCCTTCGGCACGCTCGGCGCCGTCTTCGGCCGCCAGGCGGGCCTTTCCGACAGCACCGTCGCGGCAATGATGAGCGTCGCGATCTTCTCCGGGGCGGTCATGCAATTGCCGGCCGGCCGCATTTCCGACCGCGTCGACCGCCGCTATGTGCTCGCGGTGCTTGCCGGCGTCGGCGCACTGGCCGGTCTCCTTCTCTTCCTCGTCGAACCGGGCCAGGTCTGGATCGTGCTGACGCTGATTGCCGTCTACGGCGCTGCCGCCAACGCGCTCTACCCGATCGCCGTCTCCCATGCCAACGACTTCGCCACGCCGGAGGATTTCGTCAAGGTTTCGGGCGGCCTGCTCCTCCTCTACGGCATCGGCACCATCATCGGCCCGACGATCGGCGGTCCGGTGATGACCGCGACAGGCCCCTATGGCCTCTTCATGATCACCGCCTGCGCGCATATGCTGATAACGGCCTACGCGATCGTCCGCAGCCGCCGGCGCGCACCGGTGCCCGTCGCCGAGCGCGAGACCTTCTCGCCGGTCAATGCCGGTGCGCCGACGACGCCGGAGAGCCTCCAGCTTTCCCCGCGTGCAGCACCGCTTGAGGAGACGCGCGGAGACATCGTCGACGATCCCGAAGAGGAGGAAAGCCAATGAGCCTGTTTGACGACGATCAGCCGAAGAAGAAGACCGCGCATGAGATCGGCAGCGACCTCTCGCAGCTCTCCGTCGACGAGCTTACCGCGCGTATTGCGCTGTTGACGGAAGAAATCGCCAGGCTGGAGGCGGAGCGTGCCCGCAAGTCGGCGAGTCGTTCGGCCGCCGAAGGGCTTTTCCGTTGACGGAAGGCAAGCTCGGCGTCCGGGATGGACGCTGCTTAACACGATATTAGGCATTTTCTGTAATTGTCCGGTCATCCGGTCCTTCCGGACTCAGACATTTTCACCGACTGGGGAATGGGTCTGATTTTCTCCCTGTTTTACCTTGAGAGCCGCCCCGCGCGGCTCTTTTTTTGTTTCGTGACAGCGAAATTCAAAGAATTGTGGAGATTAACCCTTTCTTAAGAATACCCTTGCGCGGAATGCGGTATCAGATCATTCTTCGAGCATAGAGGGGCCTCAAGGAAACTTTTCCCAAAGCCGCTTCGTTACCTGACCGTGATGCGTTTTGAACCAGGGAAAAACAGGCCATGTCCGAGAGAGGATTGAATACCGTCAGTTTCGCGGGACATGCTGCGTCCTCGGCGCAGTTCAAGGCGCTCTATGCGGACGGGATGGGCCTGGTCGAGGAGACGGCGAGCTATCTCGACGGACCTGGCCGAGCCGCCTCCAAGGTCTTGCCGCGCATGGCCTCCGTGCTCTACGCCGCCGAGTCGATGCGGCTGACCACACGGCTGATGCAGATGGCCTCCTGGCTTCTCTTGCAACGCGCCGTCAACAACGGTGAAATGAGCCGCGAACAGGTCCTGTCGGAAAAGAGCAAGGTTCGCCTCGACAGCTTCAATGTCGACCGCAGCGCGCCCGGCTGGAACGATCTGCCGGACAGCTTCCGTGATCTGATCGAGCGGTCGTTGCGCCTGCAGAACCGCGTCGCCCTCCTCGACCGCGAGATCTACCGGCCGCAAGAGGCCACGACCTTCGTCCCCGACAACCAGAACGGCGTCAAGGCGCAGATCAAGCTCTTGCAGACGGCGTTTGGCGGCAACTGAGGCTGAAACCATCACGATAACGTTTCGAAGCCCGGCCTCGTGCCGGGCTTTTCATGCGTGCGGCACGCGAACCTCCCCCGGTCTGTCCTGCATGCGTCAGCAGGCTCTTCTCAATGCGTCCGCCCGTCCGAGGTAGCACGAGAAAAGGATGCATGCACACGCCCCTCGAGTTCGGGCGGGAGGTCGATCGCCAGCCCAAGGTTGCACCTGAGTCTTTCACCGTGCCCGCACTTCATCTTCAATCCAGGCCAACATCAGCCAACAAAAAAGCCCGGCAATGCCGGGCTTCGAAAATGCGGTATCGCGAGCGATTAGAGGCCGAGGCCTTCAAAGCGCTTCTTGAACTTGGAAACGCGGCCGCCGCGATCCATGAGCTGCTGGTTGCCGCCGGTCCAGGCCGGGTGCGACTTCGAGTCGATTTCGAGGTTCATGGTTGCGCCTTCCGAACCCCAGGTCGAGCGGGTTTCGTATTCGGTGCCGTCGGTCATGACCACTTTGATCGTGTGGTAGTCGGGATGGATATCTGCCTTCATAACGATCTTCCTAGAGTTCCAGGGTCCAATTGTCGCAAGGCATTGCGACTTCGGGACCGAACACGTAAATGAAGCCGCGGACCGCTCTTGGCCACGGCTTCTCTAATTCGATGCCGTGCCTATACATGAAGGTCCGCGGGATAACAAGTGCCGCGCGGAAGACTTAATCGACCCTCCGTGACAGGCGATCGGGGGTCACGTGCCAAGACAAGAGAACCAAGCGCGCGAGCGCAAGTCCGTCCGGCCGCTCGCAGCCGTGCTGCCTTATGTGCGGCGATACCGCCGCTTCGCGATCGGCGCCGGCATATCGCTGACTGTTGCCGCCGTGACCACGCTGACGCTGCCGCTGGCCGTCCGCCGGATGATCGATCACGGCTTTTCGAACTCCGATTCCGCCTTCATCAACACCTATTTCTCGATGCTGATGGTGTTGGCGATCGTGCTCGCGCTGGCTAGTGCTGCCCGCTACTATTTCGTCATCTCGCTGGGCGAGCGCATCGTCGCCGATCTTCGCCGCGATGTCTTCGCCCGGGTGACGCAGCTCTCCGCCTCCTTCTTCGACGTCAATCAGTCCGGCGAGATCGTTTCGCGCCTGACCGCCGATACGACGCAGATCAAGTCGGCGGTCGGCGCCACGGCGTCCGTTGCGCTGCGCAACCTGATCCTCTGTCTCGGCGCGATCGGCATGATGGTCTATACGAGCCCGAAACTGTCGAGCCTGGTCATCGCCGCGATACCGCTGATCGTCTTTCCGCTCGTCGGTTTCGGCCGCTCCGTCCGCCGCCGCTCCCGTCAGGCGCAGGATACGCTGGCCGCCGCATCCGCTTATGCCGGCGAGGCGATCGCCGCCACCCGCACGGTCCAGGCCTTCAATGGCGAGGAGAGCGCCAATCGCCGTTTCGGTAGCGCCGTCGAGGAGGCCTACGGCGCCGCCCGCGCCGCGATCAAAGCGCGTTCGGCGCTCACCGCCTTTGCCATCACCATGGTGTTCGGCAGCGTCGTGGCGGTCCTCTGGTTCGGCGCCCGCGACGTGCTCGGCGGCACCCTTTCCGCCGGCACGCTCAGCCAGTTTCTGCTCTATTCGGTCTTTGCCGCCGGCAGTCTCGGAGCGCTCTCGGAGGTCTGGGGCGAAATCTCGCAAGCCGCAGGCGCCGCCGAGCGCCTGAACGAGCTCCTCAGTGAGGTCCCGCAGATCCGTCCGCCCGAGCATCCCGCCGCCATGCCCGAGCCGCCCAGGGGGGCGATCACGTTCGACGACGTGCATTTCGCCTATCCGGCCCGGCCGGACTACAAGAGCCTCAAGGGCCTGGGCCTGGCGGTGGCGCCGGGCGAAACCGTTGCCATCGTCGGTCCTTCCGGCGCCGGCAAGAGCACCGTATTCTCGATGCTTCTGCGCTATTACGATCCGATCAAGGGAACCGTGCTGGTCGACGGCATGGACGTCCGCAGCGTCGACCCGAAGGACCTGCGCGACCGGATCGCGATCGTCCCCCAGGACGTGACGATCTTCGCCGCCTCGGTGCATGACAACATCGCCTTCGGCGCGCCCGCGGCGAGCCGCGAGGCCGTGCAAAAGGCAGCCATTGCCGCACAGGCCGACGAATTCATCGCCAAGCTCGACCGCGGCTACGACACGCTGGTCGGCGAGCGCGGCGTGACGCTTTCCGGCGGCCAGCGCCAGCGCATCGCCATTGCCCGGGCGATCCTCAAGGATGCTCCGATCCTGCTTCTCGACGAGGCGACGTCGGCACTCGACGCGGAGAGCGAGACGCTCGTCCAGAAGGCGCTCGACGGCTTGATGCGGGAGCGCACGACGCTCGTCATCGCCCATCGGCTGGCGACTGTACTCAAGGCGGACCGCATTCTCGTCATGGATCATGGCCGCATCGTCGAGGAAGGCACCCACGCGTCGCTAATCCGCCAGGGCGGGCTCTATGCCAAGCTCGCGCGGCTTCAGTTCGATCATGGCGCGGAAGGACTGTTCGTCGAATCCCAAGCCTGATGCATGTCGCATAGCGGCTGTTAATCGCGACGCGCCTCAGGCTCTGCATTCGACTTTCGTCTGTGAGCTGCGATTGTTCCTCCAACCGCCATTGCCCCCGGCAAGCGCGGCCCTATTGTAAAGGGGCCGGCTTCTGCCGGCAGCGCCTTCGACGAGATTGGGAGGATTATCCGTATGACGTTCATGAGCATGACCCGCCGCGCAGCCCTCGCCTTCGGCGTCGCGACACTTTCCGCATTGACGCTCGGCGGCCCGGTTGAGGCGCAAGAGTTTCCGGACCGAACGATAACGCTGGTCGTCCCCTTTGCCGCCGGCGGCTCGACCGACGTGGTTGCGCGGATCATCGCCCAGAAGATGTCCGAGGATCTCGGCCAGCAGGTCATCGTGCAGAACGTCGCCGGTGCCGGCGGCAACCTTGGGGCGTCCAATGTCGCGCGCGCCGATCCCGATGGCTACACGATCCTCATGGCCACGGTCGCAACCCACGCCTTGAACCCGCTGATCCTGAAGACCAAGCCCTACGATCCCGAGAAGGATTTCGCGCCCATCTCGCTGCTGGTCATCGTTCCGAACGTGCTGGTCGTCAATCCGGAACTGCCGGCCAAGTCGGTGCAGGAATTGCTGGCGCTCCTGAAGGCGTCGCCCGATCAGTACAGCTACGCATCCTCCGGCAATGGCACGCCGCTGCATCTTTCCGGCGAGCTCTTCAAGAAGATGGCCGGGGTCGAGATGCAGCACATTCCCTACAAGGGCTCCGGCCCGGCGCTGAACGACGTCATCGGCAACCAGGTGCCGATCATGTTCGACAACCTGCCCTCGTCGTCGAGCCACATCAAGGCGGGGACGCTCAGGGCGCTCGCCGTGACCACCGCCGAACGCGCACCCTCCTTCCCGGACGTCCCAACCATCGCCGAGTCCGGCATTCCCGGCTACGAGACCTATACCTGGAACGCGCTCTTCGCCCCGGCCAACACGCCTCAGCCGGTCATCGCCCGCCTGAACGAGTCGGCCAAGAAGGCGCTCGCCGATCCGGCCGTCCAGAAGCGCATGGAGGAGTTCAGCGCCAAGATCGTCGGTTCGACACCCGAGGAACTGGCCGCGCATGTGAAAGCGGAACTGGCAAAATGGACGCCCGTCGTGCGCGACGCAAACGTGCAGATGGATTGACGACACATGACTTAGCCGGGGTGCTCCCGCAGCCCGGCTATGTCTTCGTTGCGGCGCCCCGCCCCGCGGCGCGGCCGGAAAAGATGCAGCCGCCCAGGAAGGTCCCCTCGAGCGCGTTGTAGCCGTGCATGCCGCCGCCGCCGAACCCGGCGACTTCGCCGGCAGCAAAGAGGCCCGGCACCGGCTCACCGGAGATCTCCAGCACCTGCCCGGCAAGATTGGTCTGCAGCCCGCCGAGCGTCTTGCGCGTCAGGATATGCAATCGCACCGCAATCAGCGGGCCGGCTTTCGGATCCAGGAGACGATGCGGCCGGGCCGTCCGCAGCAACCGGTCGCCGCGATAGGCGCGGGCCCCGCGGATGGCCGTTACCTGCGCGTCCTTGGAAAACGGATTGTCGATCTCGCGGTCGCGCGCCTCGATCTGCGCCTTGAGATGGGGCACCGAAAGCCGGTTCTCGCCCGTCAACCTGTTCATGGCATCGACGAGATCCTCCAGCCGGTCCTTGACGACGAAATCCTCGCCCTTGTCCATGAACGCCTGGACCGGACCGGGCGGATTCTTGCCTAGCCGCTTGAGGAGAAGTGCGATGCTCTTGCCGGTCAGATCCGGGTTCTGCTCTGACCCCGAAAGGGCGAATTCCTTCTTGATGATCCCTCGCGTCAGGATGAACCAGCTGTAGTCGTGGCCGCTCTTGCGGATCGCGGCCAATGTCCCGAGCGTGTCGAAACCGGGCATGGCGGGTGCTGCGAAGCGATTGCCGTCGGCATCGCACCAGAACGAAGACGGGCCCGGCAGGATGCGGATGCCATGGTCCGGCCAGATCGGGTCGAAATTCCTGAGGCCCTCGGTATAGTGCCACATGCGGTCGGCGTTGATGACCGAGCCCCGTGCGCGGCCCGCGATCTCGAGCATGCGGCCGTCGACATGATGCGGCACGCCGCTGACCATCGATGCCGGCGGCTGGCCGAGCCGCTTGCGTGGCCAGTTGCGGCGCACCAGCTCGTGATTGCCGCCGATACCGCCCGAGCTGACGATAACCGCGCCGGCGGAGATCTCGAACTCGCCGGCGATCTCGCGCGAACTGCGCTGGCCGCGGTCGACCGCATCCGCCTTGAGGAACGCGCCGCGCGCGCCCGTCACGGCACCGTCCGTCGTTACCAGTTCGTCGACGCGGTGGCGGAAGCGGAAACGGACGAGGCCCCGGCTTTCCGCCTCGCGCGTCAGCCGGATGAACGGTTCGAGCACGGCCGGGCCGGTGCCCCAGGTGATGTGGAAGCGGGGAACGGAATTGCCGTGGCCGTGGGCAAGACCGCCGCCACGCTCGGCCCAGCCGACGACGGGAAACCAGCGCAGCCCGAGTGCATGCAGCCAGCGTCGTTTTTCGCCGGCGGCGAAGTCGAGATAGGCCTCGGCCCAGAGGCGCGGCCAGTGATCCTCGGGTCGGTCGAACTGCGACGACCCCATCCAGTCCTGGCCGGCAAGGTCACGACTGTCGCGAATGCCCATGCGCCGCTGCTCGGGACTGTCGATGAAGAAGAGACCGCCAAGCGACCAGAAAGCCTGGCCGCCGAGATTCTGCTCGCCCTCCTGATCGACAACGATCACCTTGCGGCCCTGCGCCGCCGCCTCCGATGCCGCCACGAGCCCGGCAAGGCCCGCACCGATGACCAATACATCGCAATCCATCAAAGGCGACTCCCCCAGACATCCCTGACGACTCTTACGCACACGTCAAGGTCAATTCAAGCAGGAGCGTGCACGCCTATTTCTCGGTCAGCTTGAGTTCGATGCGCCGGTTTTGTGCCCGCACCTCCAGGCTCTCGCCGACGGCGATGGGCTGGTACTCCCCGAACCCGGCCGCCACCAGGCGGTCGGCCGGAACCCCCTTGGAGATCAGGAACTTGACGACCGAGGTGGCGCGCGCCGAAGACAGTTCCCAGTTGTCGGCGAAGCGGCCGGTGCCGGAGAGCTGCACGTTATCCGTATGGCCGTCGACGCGCAGGACCCAATTGATCTCTGCCGGAATTTCCTTGGCAAGGTCGAGCAGCGCCGCGGCGAGCTTTGCCATCTCCACCTCGCCCTCGGGGTTCAGGTCGCTGCTGCCGGAGGAGAACAGTACTTCCGACTGGAAGACGAAACGGTCGCCGACGATGCGGATATTTTCGCGATCCGAGAGGATTTCCCGCAGCCGCCCAAAAAAGTCCGAGCGATAGCGGTTGAGTTCCTGCACGCGCTGGGCGAGCGCCACGTTCAGACGACGGCCGAGATCGGCGATCTTGGCCTGCGACGACTGATCCTTCGCCTCGGAGGCCTGCAGCGCGCCCTCGATGGCGGCAATCTGACTTCGCAGCGCGGCGATCTGCTGGTTCAAAAGCTCGATCTGGCTCATCGCACGGGCGCTGATTTGCCGCTCGTTCGCGAGTTCCGAACCCAACCGGCCGAGCTTCTGACTGGCTTCATCGGCGCTGCCCGCCCCCTGGTCGAGCAAGGCCTGCAGGCGCGACCGGTCTCCTTCCGACTGCGCCAGAGACGCCTGGAGATTGGCAAGCGAATCCTCGAGGTCCTGCTTGCCGCTCTTTTCGAGAGCCAGAAGCTGGGTGAGTTCGTTGATCTGGCTGTTCAGCCGGTTCAGCACCTCGTCCTTGCCGGTGATCTCCCGCCCCATCAGGAACTGCGCCGTGACGAAGACGCTGAGCAGGAACATGATCGCCATCAGCAAGGTCGAAAGTGCATCGACGAAGCCCGGCCAGTAGTTGATCGTCCGCGGATTGCGGCCCCTTCGGGCGAGCGCCATCGATCAGTCACCCCCGCTTTCGTCCGCATGGCTGAGCTTCGCCTGCGAGGCGGTCCTCTCGCTGTTCACCGCGATCCGGTCGGCCTGGCCGATGCGCGATGTCAGCCGGTCGAGCGTCTTGCGCATCGATTTGGCCTCCTCCTGTTGCGCCTCGATCCAGTCGCGCAGCATTTGCTGTTCGCCGCGCATGTTCTTGACGAGACCTTGAATGCCCTCGGCGAGGCTCGCCATCGCCGCCGTCGTGCGCTGGTTGACGCCACCATCGTGCGCGAGGCGGGAGAGCTGGTCGGCAACGCGCCGCATTTCCTCCGCCGGCGCGCCGCCAACGGTCTCGATCGGCGCGGAAAATCCGGAGCCGACATCGGTCACCGATGACAGCCAGTTCTCAAGCTCCGTGTAGAAGCGGCTCTGCGCACGTCCCGCCTGCAGATCGAGGAAGCCGAGGATCAGCGAACCGGACAGGCCGAACAGCGAGGCCGAGAAGGCGGTGCCCATGCCGGTCAACGGCGCCGACAGGCCGCTCTTCAGCGAGCTCAGGAGGTCCTCCGTCGTGCCCGAACCGGCGTCCAGTGACTGAATGACGGTATTGATCGAGCCGATCGTTCCGAGAAGGCCCCAGAAGGTACCGAGCAGGCCGAGGAAGACGAGAAGGCCGGCGAGATACCGGGTGATGTCGCGCGACTCGTCGAGACGGGCGGCGATGGAATCGAGGATCGAGCGGAGCGCGATCGTCGAGATCGCCGTCGTCTGGCGCCCGCCGATCAGCGCCCGCATCGGCGCAAGCAACACCGGGTCGCGTCCGACCTTGTCGGCACTTCCGGCGGCGCGGAACGAGTTGAACCAGCGCACTTCGGGTCTGAGCCCAAGCACATGATTGAACGCCAGCAGAATGCCGATCACCAGCACGCCGAGGATCAACCCGTTGAGACCGGGATTGCCACCGAAGGCTTCGCGTGCCTGCCGGAAGAGGATCGCTGCGACAAAACCGACGATGATCAGAAAGATGACCATCGTCCAGAAATAGGGCATCGGGCTTGAAAGCTTGTGCGGATTATAGTTCTCCTCCGCCACTTCCTGCCCACGCCAGCCGGACAGACTCAGTTTCGTCATGCGTTTGCCAATCTCCCGGTTTGCGGCTTTGCTCGCGCCTGTCCGCACAGGCGACGGTTGCTGCAACTCTTTGAAGTAGCGGACCATTCTCGAAATCAATAGCGATCTCGGCCGAACGATGCCGCCGATGGCCGGAGACCATCCCTATCGGCCGGGAGACTAGTGGAACTTTGTGCCAAATTGAAGGGAAAACGGAAGGCCCTGCAGATGAATGCTTTCGGTCGCCTGCATCGGATATGTTCGTCCGACGCTTACTGCATGCTTCCCCAGATCAGAGCCCGATTCAGGGATAAGACGCGGGCCTCGCGGCCCCGCTTTGTTCTGCGCCGGGCCGGCCCCCGGGACTACTTGGTCGAGACCGGGCGGTGGATGACCTCGCGCAGCGCCTTGGCGATATACTCGTTGCCGCAGATGATGGACCCGTCTTCGACCGGCTTGCTTCCGCCATCGATGTCGGTCACCCAGCCACCGGCCTCGCGGATCAGCAGGACCCCGGCAGCGATATCCCAGGCGGCAAGGTCACGCTCCCAGAAGCCGTCGAAGCGCCCGGCAGCCACATAGGCAAGGTCGAGCGAGGCGGAGCCGAAGCGGCGGATACCGGCGACCTCGCCCATGACGTGGCGAAGTTCGATGAGATATTTGCCGTGATTGCCCCGGCCGAGATGTGGCGTACCGGTGCCGATCACGGCATCGGAAAGGGCCTTGCGGGCGCCGACGCGCAGCCGCCGGTCGTTCAGGAAGGCGCCGCCGCCGCGCTCGGCCGTATAAAGTTCGTCGGTCGCCGGATTGAAAACCACCGCACCGACGATCTCGCCCTGACGCTCCAGGGCAATCGATACGGCAAAATGCGGAAGGCCGTGGAGGAAATTGGTCGTGCCGTCGAGAGGATCGACGATCCAGCGATGGGCGCCGTCCGTTCCCTTGATCTCCTCGCCTTCCTCACCGAGGAAGCCATAGGTCGGGCGAGCCTTGAGCAGTTCCTCGCGGATGACCCGCTCGGCCTTGCGGTCGGCTTGGGAAACGTAGTCGCTCGGCCCCTTCAACGAGACCTGGAGGTTCTGTACTTCGCCGAAATCGCGCGCCAGCGATTTGCCGGCCTTGAAGGCCGCCTGGACCATGACATTGAGAAGGGCAGAACGGGCCATAGGGCAATCCTCTGAAAGCGAATGCCGGCCGAGCCATCTCGACCGGACATGGAACCTGTTTGACGGTCCGCCCCATGCGAAGGGTCGGCGAGGAGACGCAACCGTCGTCAAAAAACCGAGTGAGATGTCACTCTGCCCACGGGGTAGGATACTGGGAGGCCGCGGACAAAACCGGGGCTTCAAGACCACAAAATCCCCGAAAGTTCAAGCGAAATAGCGCCTGCCCATCGAACCACGGCTCATCGCCCGCTCAGGACGAGCGGAACTTGTTCGCCGCGGCGAGCGCCGATTTCTGCTGCGTGTCGTTGAGGCCGAGATAGAAGTCCTCGAGGGTGTCGTCCTTGAGCCCGGCCCGGCGCGACAGCACGTACCACTTCGCCGCCTCGATCGGATCGGGCCGCGTGCCGATGGCGTTGACGAGGAGATGGGCAAGCCGGTTCTGCGCGACGACATTGCCGCCCTCGGCCGCCCGCTTCATCCAGGCAAAGCCTTCTTCGAGGTTACGGTCGCCGCCGATCCCCTCGATCAGCCAGATCGCGATGTCGAGTTGTGCCGTATCATAGCCGGCGCGCGCCGCGCGAAGCAGCCATTCCCGGGCACGAGCCCGCTTGCCGTCGTCAATGCCATCGACATTGAGATAGATCTGCGACAGCGCATATTGGGCGTCGGCGATCCCCTGCTCGGCGGCCTTCTCGTAATAGGGCATCGCCGCCTTCAGTCCCTTGGGGCCTGGCGTGTCGGCGACGAGCGTCTGTCCATAGTTGAACTGGGCGGCCGCATTGCCGAGATCGGCGGCCTTCTTCATCAGTTCATCCGCGCTCTTGCGGTCGCGCTTGACGTAGCGCCCCTCCATCAGGATCAGCGCATATTTGAACATCGCCGCGGGATCGCCGTTGTTCGCCGCCTGACCGTACCAGAAGGCGGCATCCTTGGGATTGCGCGCCACACCAAGGCCCTGCTCGAGGATCGAGGCGACCAGCGTCTGCGCCGCCGGGTCGCCGAGCTGGGCACGCGGCAGCGCGAGGTCCATTGCCGTCAGGTAATAGCCCCGCTGGAACGCTCCATAGGCGTCGTCCACCTTGCCGGAAAACGGCTTTTCTGCGGGAAGCGCCGGAAGTTCGGCGCCCATGCGATCGATGACGTTGACGCCGCCGGACGGCTTTTCCTCGCCGGCCTTCGGCTTGACACCCGTGTCGTCCTTGGCCGGCTTTTCCGTTCCCTCCGGCAGCACCGCGCCGTTATAAGGCGTGATCCGGCCGCGCTTTGGGACGACGCCCTCATCCGCCGGTGCAGCAGGCGGCGGCTGCTCGGCGCGAGCCGGCAGGGCGGCCAGAGCGATGGCGACGACAAGGGTCGCGACCCGGCTCAGTTTCAGGGAGGATCGTCTCAGCATCGCCACGTCTAATCTTCAAACCGTGGCGCTTTTTCGTCAAGCAAGGCGTTGACGGCCGCAACCACGGAGGGCGCCTGGCCCGGCTCGGCAAAGACCGCGAGACGAAGCGCGACGAATTCAGCGCCGGTCTCGGCAACCGCAAGCGCCGATTGGGGATCGGTGCCGCCCATGACGATGCAAGGAATTTCGATCATCGACGCCCACCATTCCGCGAGCGCCAGGTTCTTCGGGTGCGCCTCCGGCTTGATGTCGCCATCGGTACGGCCGAAGAACACGTAGTCCGGCCGAACCTCGCCGATTTCGAGCGCATGGTGGCGGTCGGTTGCGTTGCCGCCGCCGACGATCATTTTCGGCGCATGCCGCTCGATCGCTTCGGCAAGGACATCCGCACCGGCCGCAATGTGAAGGCCATCCGCCTTGGCGCGACCGGCGACGCGCGTATCGCCCTCGATGAGCGCTGCCGCCCCCGCGTTCTGAATCACCGGCACGAGCGCTTCGGCGTGCCTTTGGAAATCCGTCTCGTCGAGCCCGTATTGCGGAACGACGACCGATGCCACATCGCCGCCCTTGAGGGCATCGGCGAGCACCTTCGAACGTTCGGCGATGTCGGGCATATCGGGCGCGATCAGCACGAGGCGGCAGCGGTTTTCGGTATTGCTCATATTGTTCGTTCCTGGCGATGCCCGCTGCAGGCGGGAATCCGCTACTCGATTTCGTTCGGGAAAACCGATAGACGGAGATGACCGAAGGATCAACCGCCACCGATGCTCCCCGATCTCGACTTCTATCTCGTCGCCGTTCCGGCAGTCCTGCTCGTCGGCCTCAGCAAGGGAGGCATGGGCGAAGCACTGTCGCTAATGGGCGTTCCGATCCTCTCCATGGCGGTCTCGCCCGTCCAGGCGGCCGCACTGCTTCTGCCTATTCTCATCGCCATGGACATCGTCTCCCTGTGGATCTGGCGCAAGAACGGCGACCGGAAGACGTTGACCATGCTGCTGCCCGGCGCGATCGCCGGCATTGCCATTGGCTGGGCGACCTCCGCCTATGTGCCGCGCGACGCGCTGAGGCTGATCATCGGCGCCATCACCGTGGTGTTCGTGCTGCGCTACGCCTATACGGTCTGGAGAAGCCGCAGCGGCGCGGCAATCCTTCCCAAGCAGCATCGTCTCGGTCCTGCCGCGCTCTGGGGGAGCTTCGCCGGATATGGCAGTTTCGTCGCTCACGCCGGCGGGCCGCCGTTCCAGATCTACGCCTTGCCGCTGAAGCTCGACCCGCGCGAATATACCGGCACCATCGTGCGCTTCTTCGCGATCCTCAATGCGGTGAAGCTCATTCCCTATTTCGCGCTCGGGCAACTCGACACCAGCAACCTCGCGACATCGGCCACACTCTTTCCCCTGGCCATGGTCGCGACGGCCTGCGGCGCCTGGATCGTGCGCCGGATGAAGCCGCAGGTGTTCTACCCCTTCATGTACGCAATGGCTTTCATCGCCGGATCGAGACTTGTCTGGGACGGGCTCACCAGCCTCCTGTCCGGCGGCTGAGGTCTCTTCCCCGCCTCGCAAAAGGCGCGCTCCGCAGATAGCCGCGGCGAGCCGTGATGCTGCAAAGCAATGCGGACTTATCGCAATGCACAAATTTCTTGCCGCTCCGCCGAAATTCGCTTAACGTCCGACCCATGACGATCGCGGACCCATTTGATGCCATTGCGGATCCGAACCGGCGATATTTGCTGGAGGAGCTGCGGCGTGCCCCGAAGACTGTCAATGAACTCGCCGAAGGGCTGCCGATCAGCCGCCCGGCCGTCTCGCAGCATTTGAAGGCACTGCTCGACTGCAATCTCGTCTCGGTGTCGACGAGCGGCACCCGGCGTATCTACGCGATCCACAGACCCGGCTTCGACGGCCTCAACCTATGGCTCGACCAGTTCTGGTCCTGAGAGCTTGATGGGGAGACGGGATGCCCCGGACAACGAACGCCGTCCGGAGAAGCGGACCGGGCCGTAAGCCCGGTCGAGCGATCCGTTACGTTTTGGGATTGTTTTGACCTTCTGTTGCGTCGTTTCGCCTCCAACGAAACGGCGCCTCCCGAAAACGCGGGAATACCGTTCACAATCAGTGTGTCGAGGAACGGAGTCTTTCGATTTCGTCCTTGATGCGCAGCTTCCGCCGCTTGAGTTCGCTGATCAATTCGTCCTCGCAGGAGGGAGAAAGGAGCGCTTCATGCAGTTCCTCTTCGAGGGCGCCATGTTTTTTCTCAAGCGTTGCAAGATGAGCCTCAATGGTCATTGGCAGTCCCTTCCTTTTGCTTGCATCCGGCACGCAAATGCCGGATGTTCCATGGTTGTAACCTTACCAGTGTGCCACGCCATTTTTCATTTGTCGAAGGCGAAATGATGACGCCGGATAACTTCCCGTCACCACCCAAGATGTGATAGAGCGGCGCAGGAAATTCCGGATCGCGGCGCAGACGCGGCCGGGCTTATGGGGATCGTTTTGCATGCCGGACCAGGACCAGGCCGAACTCAGACTGACCATAGCGCGCCTGAGGCAGGAACATGAAGACTACGACGTTGCCATCAATGCCATGATCGAGACCGGCTGCGACGCCCTGCGCATCCAGCGCATGAAAAAGAAGAAGCTGGCCATCAAGGACAAGATCAGCAAGATCGAAGACCAGATCATTCCCGACATCATCGCCTGAACGGATCCTGACAGACGTGACCGAAACCACGACCCCGCCCGTCGCCATCATCATGGGAAGCCAGTCGGACTGGGAGACGATGAAGAATGCGGCCGACACGCTCGAGGCCCTCGACATCGCCTACGAGGCCCGCATCGTTTCCGCGCATCGCACGCCCGACCGGCTGGTCCTTTTTGCCAAGGGCGCACGCGACGAAGGCTTCAAGGTGATCATCGCCGGAGCCGGCGGCGCCGCCCATCTTCCGGGCATGTGTGCCTCGATGACGCCGCTGCCGGTGTTCGGCGTCCCCGTGCAGTCGAAGGCGCTCTCCGGTCAGGACAGCCTGCTTTCGATCGTCCAGATGCCCGCCGGCATTCCGGTCGGCACCCTGGCGATCGGCAAGGCCGGCGCCGTCAACGCCGCCCTGCTCGCCGCCGCCGTCCTGGCCCTGAGCGACGATGAGCTCGCCGACCGCCTCGACGACTGGCGCGAGCAGCAGACCGTTTCGGTCGCCGAGTACCCGGTCGACCAGGCATGAAGACCATTGGAATCATCGGCGGCGGCCAGCTCGGCCGCATGCTCGCCATGGCGGCTGCCCGGCTGAATTTCCGCACCGTCATTCTCGAGCCGCAGCCGGACTGCCCCGCCGCCCAGGTGGCGAACGCCCAGATCGTCGCGGCCTACGACGACCCGCAAGGGCTCGACGAGCTCGCCGGGGCGGCCGACCTGATCACCTACGAGTTCGAGAACGTCCCCGTGGCCGCAGCCGAGCGGCTGGCCGCATCGCGGCCGGTCTTCCCGCCGCCGAAGGCGCTGGAGGTGGCACAGGACCGGGTGGTCGAAAAGCGCTTCATCAATGGTTGCGGCATCGTCACGGCCCGCTTCCACGCCGTCGACAGCCAGGCGGACCTCGAAGCAGCGCTTGCCGATTTCGACGGCACCGGCGTCTTGAAGACCCGCCGCCTCGGCTATGACGGCAAGGGCCAGCGCGTGTTCCGCTCCGCCGGCGACGATCCCTCCGGCGCCTTCGCCGCCCTTGGAGGGGTGCCGCTCGTCCTTGAGAGTTTCGTCCCCTTCGAGCGCGAAATCTCGATCATCGCCGCGCGCGGTCCCGACGGCGCCACCGCCTGTTTCGATCCGGCCGAAAACGTGCATCGGCACGGCATTCTCCACACCTCGACCGTGCCCGCATCGGTCACCGCCTCGACTGCCGAGGCCGCCCGCAAGGCCGCGACCGCCATTCTCGAGGCGCTCGGCTATGTCGGCGTCATCGGCGTCGAATTTTTCGTGCTTGCCGACGGCAGCGTCGTCGCCAACGAGATTGCCCCGCGCGTCCACAATTCCGGCCACTGGACGGAAGCCGCCTGCGTCGTGTCGCAGTTCGAGCAGCATATCCGTGCGATTGCCGGCCTGCCGCTCGGCGACGCTTCGCGTCACTCGGACTGCGTGATGCAGAACCTCATCGGCGACGAGATCGCCGAATTGCCGGACCTACTCGCCGAGCCGAACGTGCTGGTTCACCTCTACGGCAAGGCCGAAGCGCGCGCCGGCCGCAAGATGGGTCATTTCACCCGCCTTCTCTGAGCCGTCTAAGCACAGGTTTGCGCGCACCGTGTCGAAATCCCGCAGCCCCGCGGTTGACAAGGATGGGGGCGACAAGGTATGTGCCTGCCTACTTGAAGAGCGCGCTGAATGGCGCGCTTTTGATTGTTGGAATTACCGGGCGAATTTTCATTCCCCGAAACCTGCGGATCAGGAAAAATGAAGATCAAGAATTCGCTCAAGTCGCTGAAGACCCGTCACCGCGAAAACCGCCTGGTTCGCCGCAAGGGCCGCGTCTACATCATCAACAAGTCGAACCCGCGCTTCAAGGCACGCCAGGGCTGATGCCCTCGGGCGGCCTGGCGCCGCCGGCCGAGTGTTGGTCGCTTCGGTGATCCTCATTCACATTTGATTTTGATCTTGTTTCATGGCGGGCTACGATGTCCGCCATGCGCTTTTTTCTGACCTTGATTCTGGCCCTCACCGTCCCGGCGACTGCCGGACTGACGCAGACGGCCGACCCCGCACCCCAGCCGGAGACGGCAAGTCTCTCCACCCCCAAGCAACGTCTCGACGCCCTGTTTCTTGACCTGAAGAAGGAGCGCGACGAGAACAAGGCACGGGAACTTGCCGACCGCATTCGCCTCGAGTGGCAGGATTCCGGCAGCGCCACGGTAAACCTTCTGATGCAATCGGCCGACAAGGCGATTACCGACGAAAAGAAGCCGGTGGCGCTCGATATTCTCGATCAGGTCATCGCGCTTGCGCCCAACTACGTCGAAGGCTGGAATCGCCGCGCGACGCTGCACTTCCAGATGGGCAACTACCGGAAGTCAATGTCCGACATAAACCGCGTTCTTGCGATCGAACCCCGACATTTCGGCGCGATCGCCGGGATGGCCACCATGCTGGAGGCCGCCGGCAGGAACGAGTTGGCGTTGCGGGCATGGCAGCAATTCCTCGATCTCTATCCCTCCGACCGCAAGGCCCAGGAGCAGTTCGGAGAACTCGCCGAAAAGCTCGCCGGCAGCCGTACGTGACGGCGACGCCCGGTGCTCGACCGCAGCCGCTCCCGTGATATGACCGACGCATGTTCCTGGCTCTTCTGATCCTCGCCGCCCTCATCCTTGCCGCATTCGCCCTCAGCCGGTGGCAGGCACACAGGATCGCAATGCGGTTCCCGAACAGCGGCGAGCTGGTCGATATCGGCGGTTTTCGGATGAACTGCGTCCATATCCGGCCGCGCGGGGCGGCGGACCTGCCGCCGGTCGTCTTCATTCATGGCGCCGGCGGCAATCTTCTCGACCAATTGCACGCCTTCCTGCCGGCGCTCGACGGCCGTGCCGAAATGCTGTTTGTCGATCGGCCGGGTCACGGCTACTCCGAGCGCGGCGGCCCGGCCAATGCGCGCCCGGACGGCCAGGCCGACGCCATTGTCCGCCTGATGGAGAAGCGCGGCATCTCTCGGGCGGTCATCGTCGGCCACTCCTTCGGAGCGGCGATCGCCGCCAGCATCGCACTTCATCATCCGGAAAGAACCGCAGGCGTCGTCCTGCTCGCGCCGGCGACGCATCCCTGGCCGGGCGGCGTAGACTGGCATATCACCTTCGCGGCCATGCCGTTTGTCGGCTGGCTGTTCGCCAGCACGGCCGTCATTCCGATCGGGCTGAGGCGTATCGACCGGGTGACGCAAGCAATATTCTCTCCCAATCCGCGCCCGAAGGACTACATCGCCAATACGGCGCCGCACCTCGTTCTGAGGCCAGCCACCTTTCTCAACAATGCCGTCGACGTCGCCAATCTGCACGCTTATGTCACGCAGATGTCGCCGCGCTACGCGGAGATCTCCGCGCCGACCGTCATCATAACCGGCGACCGGGACGGCATCGTTTTGGCCGATATCCATTCCCGCGGCCTGGCGAGCTCCATCAAGGGATCAGAGCTGCTGTGGATCAGCAATCTGGGGCACAAGCCGGATTATGTCGTGACCGATCTCGTCGTCGCTGCCATCGAGAAGATCGCCGGAAAGCCGCACGACCTCCAGCAATTCGCAAGGCGGGCCGAAGCCCGCCTGACGATCAACGAGCCGATCGAGGAACTCGCTTATACGCCGGTGAGTCCGTCCGAGCCGATATAGGCGATGCGCAGCATATTGGTGGCGCCGGGCGTTCCGAGCGGGACACCGGCGGAGATGATGATACGGTCTCCGGGCTTGCCGAAGCCCTCGCTGACAGCGATGCGGCAGGCGCGATTGACCATGTCGTCGAGGTCGGTCGCATCCTCCGTGACGACGCAATGCAGGCCCCACACGACCGAGAGACGGCGGGCCGTCTGGACGATCGGCGAAAGGGCGATGACCGGCACCTGCGGGCGCTCGCGGGCCGCGCGCAGGCCGGTCGCGCCGGAGGAGGTGTAGGTGACGATCGCCGCGAGATTGAGCGTCTCGGCGATCTGATGGGCCGCGAGCGAGATGGCGTCGGCACCGGTTGCCTCCGGCGGCGTGCGCTGGGCATAGATGATGCCCGAATAATGCGGGTCGCGTTCGACATTGCTGGCGATCGAGGCCATCGTTGCGATTGCTTCGACCGGATATTCGCCGGAGGCGGACTCGGCCGAGAGCATGACCGCATCGGCGCCTTCGAACACGGCTGTGGCGACGTCCGAGACCTCGGCGCGCGTCGGCACCGGCGAAGAGATCATCGATTCCAGCATCTGGGTCGCAACGACGACGGGCTTGCCGGCACGCCGACAGGCCCGCGTCAGCTGCTTCTGCAGGCCGGGGACGGACTCGAGCGGCATTTCCACACCGAGATCGCCGCGCGCCACCATCAGCGCGTCCGAAAGCTCGATGATCTCGTCGATGCGCTCGATCGCCTGCGGCTTTTCGATCTTCGACATCAACCCGACGCGACCGCGAGCGATCTTGCGCACCTCGGCAAGGTCCTCCGGGCGCTGGATGAAGGAAAGCGCCACCCAGTCGACCTGGCCGGTCGCCAGCACGGCGTCGAGGTCGGCCCGGTCCTTGTCGGTCAGCGCGCCGACGCCGAGCAGCGTATCGGGCAGGCTGACGCCCTTGCGGTCCGAGATTCTGGTGCCGGAAACGACGGTGGTGACGATGCTCTTGCCGTCGGTCTTTTCGGCCCTGAGATGCAGCTTGCCATCATCGATCAGCAGGCGATGACCAGGCTTCACCGCCTCGAGAATTTCCGGGTGCGGAAGATAGACGCGCGTGCTGTCGCCAGGCACATCCCTGTTGTCGAGCGTGAACGTCTGACCGGTCTTGAGGTCGACCTTGCCTTCGGCAAACTTGCCGACGCGCAGCTTCGGGCCCTGCAGGTCGGCAAGGATGCCGATCGGCCGGCCGCAGCGCGCTTCGACATTGCGAATCCGCTCGATCAGAGTGCGCATGACCTCATGGCTCGCATGGCTCATATTGATGCGGAACAGATCGGCCCCCACCTCGTGCAGCTTCTGGATCATCTGCTCCTCGGACGATGCCGGCCCGAGCGTGGCGAGGATTTTGACTTTTCTGTTCCGTCTCATCAATTCTGGCTTTCCTGCGTGCCGGGCGTATCGGAAAGCTGAACCATCCAGCTCCCCTGCCGCCCCGTGTCATATTCCTTGAATCCCATGCGCTGGAAGCCGCGCGCAAAGCAGTCCTGCACGCCGACGATCTTGAACTCGTTCTCGGCGACGCACATGTTGATGTCGCCGACCCAGCGACCGCCCTTGGCCGCGTCTTCCGCGTAGAGATAGTAGTAGCGGGATTCGAGTTCGCCCTCGATCAGCGTCGCGCAGGTCGTTGCCGGCACCTGCCACCAGCCCTCCGTGACCCAGCCGTCCTTGGCGCGATAGCCGATCGCCACGCCGACCAGTTGCTGCGTCCCATTGCAGACGCGAAAGTCGGCCCGGGCCTCGCCCGAAAACAGAAATACTCCGGAAATCACCAAGGAATACAGGAGGCTAGCTCCTAACGTCGTCGACCCCGGCTTCGCTTTGGAAAAAGGATATCTAGACACGGCTTCCTGCGGAACTCCGTTTTTGAGATTGCGTGGCACTTTCTTGCGACGGCCAGCCCGGAAAGTCAACGCAACTCTAATCGATTATATTTGCCATTCCTGTGACAGAAGAGGCTGAACTCACGCCTTTTTATTGCGGGGCGCAATTTTGCATGCGATCAGGTGCGGAACGTTGGAGAGCGACACAGGATCGGAATGCGGCACTACTCCCCCTATGAGATCATCGACGGCAAACCGGAAAACGGCCTCGTCCTTCTTGCCGACCACGCCATGAACCGCCTCCCTCCGGAATATGGGCGGCTCGGTCTCGCCGATAGCGCCTTCGAACGCCACATCGCCTACGACATCGGCATCGAACCCTTGGTGCGGCAACTGTCGGCGGCACTGGACGCGCCCGCGGTCCTCGGTTGCTTCTCGCGCCTGCTGATCGATCCCAACCGCGGCGAGGACGACCCGACGCTGATCATGAAGATCTCGGACGGCGCGGTCATTCCGGGCAACCACCCGATCACCGACGAGGAATGGCAGAACCGCCTGAACCGCTTCCATCGTCCCTACCACCAAGCGGTCTCGCAAACGATCGCCGAGACCGCTGCGGCGAGCGGAAAGGCGCCTCTGGTGATCTCGCTGCATTCCTTCACGCCTGCCTGGAAGGGCATCGCGCGACCCTGGCATGCGGCGGTGCTCTGGGATAACGACCCACGCGCCGTCTTTCCACTGATCGAAAGGCTCGAGAGGGCCGGCGACATCGTCGTCGGCAACAACGAGCCCTATGACGGTGCGCTCAGGGGCGATACGATGTACCGCCATTGCATGGCGCCGGGCATCGCCCACGCGTTGATCGAGGTGAGACAGGACCTGATTTCCGATACGGCGGGCGTTACCGCCTGGGCCGGGCGGCTGGCGCCGATCCTCGCGGAGCTGAACGACATGCCGGCGCTTCACGCCTATCAGCGCTATCCTTCGCGCACCGGCGCCTATGATGGCTGACGAAGGGAGACTTACCATGACCGAGCTCAGCAAGGAGCAGCGCATCGCGTTCGAGGCGGCCGCCTTCCGCCGGCTGGTCGAGCACCTTCGCGAGCGCGGCGACGTCCAGAACATCGATCTGATGAACCTCGCCGGCTTTTGTCGCAACTGCCTCTCGAACTGGTATCGGGAAGCGGCCGAAGCCTCGGGCATACCGATGACCAAGGATGAATCGCGCGAGATCGTCTACGGCATGCCCTATGACGAATGGCGGCAGCGTTACCAGAAGGACGCTTCCGCCGAACAGCAGGCGGCTTTCGAGCGCAACCGCCCGAAGGAATAACTGCGTCGGGGCAGGTTAGCGCCGCAGTATCCACATCAATCCACATGGTCGTCGCCCTCCGCGCCCGGCCTGGCTGAGGAATTGGTCCGCCTGTTGCGCAATCGCCCTTGACCTCGTCTGCTGTTCGCGGCAGGTCAGCACCGAGAAATACATTCCCCAAAGGAGAAGACCATGTCCGATGCTCAAGGCTTCGCACGCGATCAGCTTCGCGCTTTCATCGAACGGATCGAGCGGCTGGAAGAGGAAAAGAAGACGATCGCGGACGACATCAAGGATGTCTATGGTGAGGCGAAGTCCATGGGCTTCGACACGAAGATCCTGCGCAAGGTCATTTCGATCCGCAAGCAGGACGCCGACGAGCGCCTGGAGCAGGAAGCGATCCTCGACACCTATCTGCAGGCGCTCGGGATGGTCCCCGCCGCCGACGAAGCCGCCTAGCGCATCGGCCCGAAAATCGGACCCGATTTTCGGAAAGCTCGATGCGTAGATTCAAAGTGTTACAGCGACCTTTGCGCGTCTGAAAAGACGCGCGGCGCTGGAGGCCCGATCAGGCCGAATGAAAAAGCCCGCCGGTCAGTTCAGACCTGGCGGGCTTTCTTCATATCCGGAGGAAGGAACTCAGTTGGTGCTGAACTTCTTCACTTCCATGAAGTTCACCGCGTTGCCGCTGAAGCGGGCCGTATCGACCGCGCCCCCGGCACCGCTGTTGAACCCGGCCGCATAGACGGTCGTCGGCGCGGCCCTGAGTGAGCTGCTGACGAAACGTGGCGCTTTGACGGGCTTCGAAAGCGTGGCGACGCGACCGGTCGAGAGTGCCCATTCGGAGATGATCTTCTTCGTCAGCTTCGGTTCCGTCCGGACGGAGGAGCGGCTTGCCGCTTCCGCATCCTGCTTCTTCGGGCGGGCACCCTTCGAAGGAAGGTCCGCCTCGGTGTCGAAGGCGCTGTCGAAGACTGCGGCCCGCGACCCGGTGTCGGACTGCGGCGCGTAGGCGGCCACCTGGATCGGCCGCTCGGAGTGCTCGACGGTCGGTGCCGCGAGCGCGACGCGCGTCTCGGCCGGCCGGCCGATGTCGATCGTCTCGCCAACGGACGCCGCCGCAACCGGGCGCTCCGGAACGAGCGGGACGGTGACACTGGCCTCGGCGACGGCGGCGAGCGCCGCTTCCCCGGCCGGGCGCATCCCCGGCACCGGCACGAAGCCAAGTGCAGGCGTCTGGCCGTCGGCGGAGGCCATGAGCGTCTCGCCGGCCACCAGCGGGTTCATGTCACGCCGTTCCAGCATGTGCGGGACCGGCACCTTCAGCGTGCTGAGATCCGCATATTCCGACGGCGTTTCCGCCGTCAGCGGCATGGCGGCGGCCAAGGCCTCCTGGGCGCTGTTCTTTTCCGGTGCTACCAGCGCGACGGCTACGCCACCTTCCGCGGGGGCATTCCTGAAGGCCGGGCGCACGGCAGGTACCGGCGCATTGATAGTCTGCTGATCTTCCGCCGGCGCACCGGCGACCGAACCAGCGACACCGGGCAGTGCCTCCTGGTCGGCTGAGGCCGAGGCGGTCTGAACCTTGGCCGGAACTTCCTCGTCACCGCCCTCGCCTGCGCCGGCGGCGATCGCCGTCGGTTCTTCATCCTCGTCCCCACCGCCGCCGAAGAGCGCGGCGAAAAGATTGCGACGCTTGCCAGTGCCAACGTCGCCCGGCCCCTTCGCGCCGCCGCCGGCCACCTCGATCGCCGACGCGCCGACGCGCCGCTTGTAATCGGCAACAGCCTGTTGGAAGCCCGGTAGCGGCTTGCCGTCGGCGGGAATGTGCATCGTCTTGCCATCGGGGAAGAGGCGGGCGAGTTCGTTGCGGGTCATGCGCGGCCAGGCGCGCACGCCGCCGACGTCCATGTGCACGAAGGGCGATCCGGAGGTCGGATAGTAGCCGACGCCGCCGACCTGGAACTTCATGCCGATCTCGCGCAGCGTCTTGAGCCTCACGTCGGGCAGATAGAAGTCCATCGCCTTGCCGAGCATATGCTGGCTCTTCTTGGCGACGCCCTTCGAACGGGACCTGAGCATGCCGTTGGTGGCGGGCGAGCGATAGGCGGAGACGACGTGGATGTAATCGCGCGAGCCGCTCTTCTGGTAAACTTCCCAGATGAGATCGAGGAGGCGCGGATCCATCTTTGTCGGCTCGTTCCGCCGCCAGTCACGCAGGAATCGGTTGATCTGCTGCAGGCCCTTGGAGTCGTAGCGACCGTTGCGCTTGAAGGTGATCTGCGCCTTTTCCTTGGTATGGATGAAATAAAGCTTCAGGGTCCGCGTCTGACCGGCAGCCTCGACCGGCGGCGCCATTCCGGGAGTGACGAGCGAGCACGCCAAGGCGATCGAGGCGAGAACCTGCGGCCCCTTCCGGGTGATTGACGCGCAGAGTCTACGCGTCAAGGAACCAATAGGCTCCCCCAAACCGAACAAATTTGGCATTCAATCCCCGTTCGACGGACAACCGTGCTTTTGCTGTCTCAGATGACTGTCAAATAAGGTGACAGCATGGCAAATATGCCACAGTGGTCACCGCCCCTTATAATATAGTGAACAGTTTACTAACAAGGTCTAAACGGCGGTGACCGAATTGCACGGCAAATGAGGTGTGAATGCGTCGATTTTATGCCGCTTCGCGCAGCGGATTGTCCGGATCGATGCCGTAATCCTTGAGCTTTCGATAGAGCGTGGAGCGTCCAATGCCGAGTTTTCGCGCCACCTGGCTCATCTGGCCGCGATAGAACTTCAGCGCAAAGCGAATCAGCTCCTCCTCGACGTCGGCAAGTTTGCGCACCTCACCGCCCTGGTCCACGCTGGCGATGGCGTTTTCGAACCGGCCGTCGGCCACCGGTTCCCACGGCTCTGGGTTCGCCGCAATGTCGGCGCGCGAAGCCGCCGTCGCCTCGGGGGCAGCAAGCAGCGGGCGGCGTTCCGGACCCGCCTCGCCCCAGGAGAACCCGCTTCGGTCGGCAACGACGTAGCCCGGTATCTGGGTGGCGATCTGCGGAAAATCCTTGACGGTCAGTTCGCCGCCTTCGGCAAGCACGACGGCGCGGAAGATGGCGTTTTCGAGCTGGCGGATATTGCCGGGCCAGTCATAGGCGGTCAGCAGCGCCATCGCGCCGCTCGAAACCGTCACGGCATGGCTGAGCCTCTGCTCCGCGGTGAAGCGCTCGACGAAGGCCCGCACCAGCACGGGAATATCCTCCTTGCGCCGACGCAGCGCCGGTATGGTGATCGGGAAGACGTTGAGGCGGTAGTAGAGGTCCTCGCGGAAACGCCCTTCGCGCACCTCGTTGATCAGATCCTTGTTGGTGGCCGAGATCAGCCGCACATTGACCCGCTGTGGCTGGCGCGCGCCGACCGTCTCGATCTCGCCCTGCTGGACGGCCCGCAGCAGCTTCACCTGGACCTCCAGCGGCAGGTCGCCGATCTCGTCGAGGAAGAGCGTACCGCCGTCCGCGTCGACGAATTTGCCGCTGTGCTTTTCGGTCGCGCCAGTGAAGGCGCCCTTCTCGTGGCCGAAGAGGATGCTCTCGACGAGATTATGCGGGATGGCTCCGCAATTGACGGTGACGAAGGGCTTGCTCGCCCGGTCGCTTGCCGCCTGGATCGCCCGCGCGACCATCTCCTTGCCGACGCCGGATTCGCCCTCGAGTACGATCGGGATGTTCGACTGGGCGGCCCGCCGCGCCAGATCGAGGACGCGGATCATCGCCGGGCTTGCCGATACGACATCGTCGAAACCGACGGCGCCGCCGCGCGGCCGGCGAGCGGTTTTGACCCGGCCGTCGCGGCTCGCCATCTTCAGTGCATTGCCGATGGCGATCGACAGCCGCTCCGGCGAGACAGGCTTGACGAGGAAGTCGAAGGCACCGGCCTGCATCGCCTGGACGACCGTCTCGATGCCGCCCTGGCCTGTCTGGACGATGACGGGCGTGTCGATGCCACGCTCGGCAAGCGCCTCGAGAAAGCCGTGACCATTCATTTCCGGCATCAGGAGATCGAGCAGGATGACGTTGATCATGCCGCCCTTGCGCTCCAGAAGTTCGAGCCCGCTGCGCCCGTTGTCGGCGAGATGCGCGACATGACCGAGCCGCTCGATCATGTTCGTCAGCAAACGGCGCTGCACCGGATCGTCATCGATGACAAGAATATGGGATGTCACGAAAGCCTCCTGCTTAGGACACGCGGTACTCTTTGGCCAGCTTCATGTGCCAAATCATGCCAGGCATTCGTGCCATAAAGGGCTGAACATCGTGTTTTGAGAAATGCTTGCATTTTAGCCATTGCGGGCGATAGCAATGCGCCCCATATCGCTGCCTTCCGCAATCAAACGAGAGAACCGCCGATGACCCTCGCTTCGCCCCTTCTCGCCGCCGTCGGTCCCTCTCCAGTGCGCGCGCAAGCGGGTCAGGCGACCGGCCCGGCCGCAGACCTCGGTGATTTGCCCACCTGGCGGCTCGAGGATCTCTATGTCTCCGCCAACTCCGATGAATTCCGTGCCGACCTCGCAAGGGCGGAAGCCGACGCGCTCGCCTTTGAGAAGGCGTGGAAGGGGAACCTTGCGGATGCCGCCGCCAAGACCGGCGATCAAGGGATCGGCGCGGCCGTCAAGGCGTTCGAGGCGCTCGAGGACCTGATGGGCCGCATCGCCTCCTTCGCCGGCCTCACCTATTTCTCGGACACGTCCAATCCGGCGAACGGCAAGCTTTACGGAGACGCGCAATCAAAGCTCACCGATATATCGGCGCATCTGCTGTTCTTCTCGCTGGAGCTCAACCGGATCGATGACGAGGTGATCGATGCGGCGCTCGAGGCCGATAGCCTCGCCGCACATTACAAGCCGTGGATCCTCGATCTGCGCAAGGACAAGCCCTACCAGCTCGACGACAAGCTCGAGCAGCTTTTCCTGGAAAAGTCGATGACCGGCGCGAACGCCTTCAACCGGCTGTTCGACGAGACGATCGCCTCGCTCACCTTTTCGGTCGACGGCGAAGCGCTGCCGCTAGAGGCGACGCTGAACCTCCTGCAGGATGCGTCCTCCGAAAACCGCAAGAAGGCAGCCATGGCGCTGGCCGAGACCTTCAAGGCAAACATCCGCACCTTCACCCTCGTCACCAATACGCTCGCCAAGGACAAGGAAATCTCCGACCGCTGGCGCGGCTTCGCGGATATCGCCGACAGCCGCCATCTCGCCAACCGGGTCGAGCGTGGGGTGGTGGACGCGCTCGCCGCGGCCGTCAAGGCTGCCTATCCGCGTCTCTCGCATCGCTATTATGCGCTGAAGGCCAAGTGGCTCGGGATGGAGCAGATGGAGTTCTGGGACCGCAACGCGCCATTGCCGGAAACGCCGAACGCGCTGATCCCCTGGGGCGAGGCGAAGGATACGGTCCTGTCCGCCTATCATGGCTTTGCGCCGGAAATGGCAACGATCGCCCGGCGCTTCTTCGACGACCGCTGGATCGACGCACCGGTCCGCCCGGGGAAGGCGCCGGGCGCCTTCGCCCATCCGACCGTTCCCTCGGTGCACCCTTACGTGCTCGTCAACTATATGGGCAAGCCGCGCGACGTGATGACGCTTGCCCACGAGCTCGGGCACGGCGTCCACCAGGTGCTCGCCGGTGGGCAGGGCGCGCTGATGGCGTCGACGCCGCTGACGCTCGCCGAAACCGCCTCCGTCTTCGGCGAGATGCTGACCTTCCGCACCCTCCTCGACGGGACCAGGGACAAGCGCGAGCGCAAGGCCATGCTGGCTCAGAAGGTCGAGGACATGATCAACACGGTGGTCCGCCAGATCGCCTTCTACGAGTTCGAGCGCAAGGTTCACACGGCCCGCAGAGAGGGCGAACTGACCGCCGATGTTCTCGGCGAATTGTGGTTGTCGGTGCAGGGCGAAAGTCTCGGACCGGCGATCCGCATCTCGGAGGGCTACGAAACCTACTGGGCCTATATCCCCCACTTCATCCATTCGCCCTTCTACGTCTACGCTTATGCCTTCGGCGATTGCCTGGTGAACTCGCTCTACGCCGTCTACCGGAATGCTGAAAGCGGCTTCCAGGAGAAGTATTTCGACCTGCTGAAGGCCGGCGGAACCAAGCATCACTCCGAACTGCTGGCCCCCTTCGGGCTGGATGCAACCGATCCGTCGTTCTGGGCACAGGGCCTGTCGATGATTGAGGGGCTGATCGACGAACTGGAGGCGCTTGATAGGACGTGAGACGCGCGCCCGCGCGCGGAACCGTGAACGACTGACAGCGACCAGCCTCGATGATTGAAGACGCCCCCTTTGTCCTCTTCCGGGACGACAGCGAAGACCGCACGACGGTGTTCGCCAAGCCTTCGCGCGTGATCACGGCGCGCACGCGGGTCGAGTTTCTGCGCGGGCTTTCCGAACTCGAGGCTGTCCGCCGTGCCGGCAAATGGCTCGCCGGCTATATGGCCTATGAGGCCGGCCATCTTTTCGAGGCGAAGCTCACGCCCTTTGCCGAGGAGAACCGCGAGACGCCGCTGATGTGCTTCGGCGTCTTCGACGCGCCGTCCGAAGACCATCCGCTCGCCGAACCGCGGCGTCGCATCGAAAACGAACCGTTCCTCTCCGAAGCTCGGGCCGGCTGGGATTTTCCTGCCTATCGCCAGCGTTTCGAGCGGCTGCACCAGCACCTGCGCCAGGGCGATTGCTACCAGGCGAATCTGACGATGCCGATCCATGCGCGCTGGTCTGGCGATCCGCGTGCCGCCTTCTGGTCGCTGATCGAGCGCCAGCCGGTCAAATACGGCGCGCTGGTGGCGCTCGACGGGCCGGTCCTGCTGTCGCGGTCGCCCGAGCTCTTCTTCCATGTCGATGCCGACGGCTGGATCGAGACGCATCCGATGAAGGGCACCGCGCCGCGTGGGCTCACCGCCGAAGCGGACGCGGCAATCATCGCTGAGATGCGCGAAGACGAGAAGACACAGGCCGAGAACCGGATGATCGTCGACCTGTTGCGCAACGACATCTCGCGCATCACCGAGGTCGGGACGCTGACTGTGCCGAAGCTCTTCGAGATCGAGACCTATCCGACGGTTCACCAGATGGTGAGCCATGTGCGCGCCAGGCTCCTGCCCCATATTCCGGTCGGCGATATCTTCGCGGCCCTTTTCCCGTGCGGGTCCATCACCGGCGCGCCGAAGATGCGGGCCATGGAAATCCTGCACGAGCTGGAGTCCGGCCCCCGCGACGCCTATTGCGGGGCGATCGGGTTCATCGCGCCGAACGGCGTGATGCGCTTCAGCGTGGCGATCCGGACGATCTCCCTGTTTGCCGACGGCCGCGCCATCTTCAATGTCGGCGGCGGCATCGTTTTCGACTCCAGGGCGGAAGCCGAATATGACGAATGCCTGCTGAAGGCCCGCTTCGCCGTCGGCGATGCCGAGATCGCCCGATGACGGATTTCTCGCTGATCGAGACCCTGCGCTACGAGCCGGAGAGGGGCTTCGTCCGCCTCAGGCTGCACCTCGCACGACTGACACGCTCCGCCCGACGCCTCGGTTTTGCCGGCGCCGCGGCGGCCGAGGCGCAGCTCGGAGAGGCAGTTCGCGATGCTGGAGGCGCGTTGCGGGTGCGCCTCACACTTGACCGTAAAGGAACCGTTGCGGTGACGACCGCACCGTTCACGCCGCTGCCGGCTGATGCACTCTGGCGCGTCCGGATCGCCTCGACGCGGCTCGATTCTTCCGACCGGCTGCTTCGCATGAAGACGACGCGGCGCGGCGTCTACGAAGCTGCGCGCAACGAGTTCTCCTCGGCCGAAGCCGATGAGATGCTCCTGTGCAACGAGCGCGGTGAGGTCTGCGAGGGGACGATCACCTCGATTTTCCTCGACGATGGCAGCGGCGCGCTAAAGACGCCGCCGATTTCGTGCGGCCTGCTTGCCGGCGTCCTCAGGACGGAACTCATCTGCCAGCGGCGTGCGCGGGTCGCGCGGCTGTCGCCCGACGACCTCAATCGCGGCCGTCTCTATGTCGGCAATTCCCTAAGAGGTCTGATCCGGGCGGAACTCGTGATCTGAGCCAGGCAGGGTGTAGCGTTTCACCCGGTCTCGACCCTCGCGCTTGGCCAGATGGAGCGCCTGGTTTGCACGAGAATAGATATCGCTGACCTTGTCCCCCTCGCGATATTCCGCAAGGCCGACCGAGCAGGTGTAATAGAACTCCGGAATGCTCGACAGCGGGCGGGCGCCGCGCACTTTTTCCAGCAGGCGATCGAGGATCAGATTCGACTCGCTGACCGTCGTGTCGGGCAGGATCAGCATGAATGCCTCGCCGCCAATGCGGCCGAAGCAGTCGGAGCGGCGGACGAAACCCTGCATCTGACGTGCGAAGTCGAGCAACACCTCGTCGGCGCGAACGGGACCATAGCGGTCATTGATCGCCTTGAAATAGTCGATGTCGACGATCGCCACGCAGCCCCACATATGCGGGTTTTCGGCGCAGTTCTGGATGAATTCGGCAAGCTTTCCGAGCGTATGGCGCCGGTCGGGCATATGGGTCAGCTCCTCGACCGGCGAATCCCGCAAGGCGAAATCCCTGTCCTTCCGGTGCTTGCGCTCCTCCTCCCTTATGCCGGTCACGTCGACCGCCATCGAAAGCGTCCAGCCCTTTTCGTCGACGGTCTCGGTCAGCCACAGCGAACGGCCGTCATGCAGTTCGGCTTCCGTCGTGCGCGACGGCACGCTGACGCGCCGCTCGAGGGCCGTTGCGATCCAGGTATCAATGTCGTCGGTGCCGACGATCATGCCCCGGCCGGCGGCATGGTTGCGGCGCACGATCTCCTCCCAGCTCGGCGACTCGTCGGCGCCGACATGATAGGTGGAACGGAATGCCGCATTGGCAAAGCGTAGCCGATCGTGCTGATCGTAGAGCGAGATCAGAACGGGCGATCGGGCTTGCAAACCCATCAGGGCCTTGAGGTAATCACCGGTCATGGTCTGCTGCTCCAGCTTGAACATACAATCAATCACGGCGCGAAGCGGACGGATCAACTAAAGCTATAGCACGAAAAGCTTGTGGCAAGCGGTACAACATGTGAAACGAAGGGAAAATGGTTAAGCTGCAGAAAGTGCCGAATTCGCACATGAAGCACACGCCCTACGACGGCTCGTCGAAGCCCTTCACGATCGGCCTGACGCAACTCGACCCCGACCGGTGGATCGAACCTGACGAGGCGCTGGACTTCTATCTCCGCGAAAAGACGAGGCTGCTGGCGGCAAATCGCCACGACGTCTTTGCTGCCGAGGCCGGGACGGAGGCTGCGCAGCGAGAACTCCTCGACTTTCTGACCGACTATCTGCCGCGCCGCTACGGGGAGATTTACCGGCGGGCGAACGGCGCGATGATCGTTGGCGGCCGCCGTGTGGCGCTCGACGACGACGCCCCGCTCGTGGTCGCCGGGTCACTGATCCAGGATGATCTGGCGATCCTGGAGCGCAAGGATGGCGAATGGCGCCTCACCGCCGCCTATGTCGCCTTTCCGTCGTCCTGGTCTCTTGGCGAAAAATTCGGCCGGTCGATGGACGAAATCCACGCCCCGGTGCCGGGCTTCGAAGCCGGAAGCCGCAATGCAGGGCTGATCTCCCGCATGTTCGACAATCTCTCGCCAGCCCGTTTCGTCGAGCGCTTCAACTGGTCGGTCAATGTCGACGGCGCACTGCATTTGCCGAAGCCGAAGACGGAAGGTATCGGCGCCGAGGCGATCACGCTCACCGAGGATGGCACCTTCATCCGCGTCGAGAGGCAGACGCTCCGCAAGCTGCCCCGGACGGGCGCGATCGTTTTCACGATCCGGATCTATTCCGATCCGCTTGCCGCGCTCAGAAACCGGCCGGACGCGGCCACGCTGGCGCGTTCGTTCATCGAGCAACTTGGCGAATTGACGCTGCCGGAGACGGCCTACAAGGGTCTTGTCAGCAAGCGGGAAGCCCTGATCGCGGCCCTGCTGTCGATAGCCGGTTAAGCAACATCCGATTTCGGGATTGACCCGCCGGCCCTTTATTGTGACACCAAACTATGATTTAGGGCCTCACGAAAGATTCCCCGGGCGCGCTTTTCTGCGCGCATTCAAGCAGCCGATAAAGACGTTTTGTCAGGAGAGACGCAAAAATGGCAGACACCAGCTACCCGGTCTATGGCGAGATTACCGGCCCGATCGTCGTGATCGGCTTCGGTTCGATCGGCCACGGCACCTTGCCGCTGATAGAGCGCCACTTCAAATACGACAAGAGCCGGCTGATCGTGGTGGAGCCCCGTGAGGACGCGAAGGACACGGAGATATTTGCCCGCCATGGCGTGCGCCACGTCCGCGCCGCCGTGACCAAGGAGAACTACAAGGAACTGTTGAAGCCGCTGCTGACCGAAGGCGGCGGCCAGGGCTTCTGCGTCAACCTGTCGGTCGACACCTCTTCGCTCGACATCATCAAGCTCTGCCGCAAGCTCGATGTGCTTTATATCGACACGGTCGTCGAGCCCTGGCTCGGCTTCTACTTCGATCCCGAAATGGACAACGCCGCACGCACCAATTATGCGCTGCGCGAGACGGTGCGGCGGGAGAAGGAAAAGAACCCGGGTGGCACGACTGCGGTTTCGACCTGCGGCGCCAATCCGGGCATGGTCTCCTGGTTCGTCAAGAAGGCGCTCCTCAATCTCGCCGACGACCTCGGCCTGAAGTATGAGGAGCCGCATCAGGACGACCGCGAAGGCTGGGCCAAGCTGATGAAGAAGGCCGGCATCAAGGGCATCCATATTGCCGAGCGCGATACCCAGCGCACCAAGCACCCGAAGCCGTTCAACGTCTTCTGGAACACCTGGTCGGTCGAAGGCTTCATCTCGGAAGGCATGCAGCCGGCCGAACTCGGCTGGGGCACCCATGAGAACTGGATGCCGAAAAACGCCAGGAGACACAAGAAGGGGTGCCAGGCGGCGATCTACCTCGAGCAGCCGGGCGCCAACACCCGCGTGCGCAGCTGGTGCCCGACGCCGGGTCCGCAATACGGCTTCCTCGTCACCCACAATGAATCGATCTCGATCGCAGACTTCTTCACCGTTCGTGACAGGAATGGCGACGCCACTTATCGGCCGACCTGCCACTATGCCTATCACCCGGCCAACGACGCCGTGCTGTCGCTGCACGAGATGTTTGGCAACGGCGGCAACCCGCAGCCGGTGCACCACGTTCTCGACGAGACGGAACTCGAGGACGGTATCGACGAACTCGGCGTCCTGCTCTATGGCCACGACAAGAACGCCTACTGGTACGGCTCGCGCCTTTCGGTGGAAGAAACCCGCCGCATCGCGCCCTACCAGAACGCAACCGGCCTGCAGGTGACGAGCGCCGTTCTCGCCGGCATGGTCTGGGCGCTGGAGAATCCCAAGGCCGGCATCGTCGAAGCCGACGAGATGGACTACAGGCGCTGCCTCGAAGTGCAGCTCCCCTATCTCGGTCCGGTCGAAGGCCACTACACCGACTGGACACCGCTCGACGGCCGTCCCGGCCTCTTCCCGGAAGATATCGACACCAAGGACCCCTGGCAGTTCAAGAACATCCTCGTTCGCTAGAGCATTTGCGCGTCCGAAAAGACGGGCGGCGCTGCAAGCCGATCGCGCCCGGAGCCGCCGCCCCGGGCGCCGCGCCGCTGTAGCGGCCCCGCACTCTTGCTCTCGACGCGTGATCTCGGGATTTTCTGCGCAAACGAAAGGCCGCCTGCGGCACGCGTGCAACTCCGGGCGAAGAAAGTCGCTTTAGCGCTTCGAATCGCTGCTCAATTTGCCGTCAAGCCGGTTCCGGTCGGGCGAATTATGCGGTAGAGCGGATAAGCAGAAGTGTAGCGGCATTGCGTTTGCATCCCGCTTCAACTCGTGACGCGGGAGAAACGCCGATGAAGCCACTCGCCATAATGACCGTCCTGGCAGCCGCCACGGCGCTTGCATCATGCCAGTCGTCGCCCAGTCAAATCCGCGAAGCGCCCCAGGCTCGCGGAAGCGGCGTGGATGGATCCTGGGTCGATCCGAACGGAATCGTTTCCACCTTCGCTGGCGGCACGTTCTCGACCCGCACCACGGACAGCAACCAGCTACTCGCATCCGGCACCTATGTGAATGTCAGCCCGACCCTCGTCGAGATCAACATGACATCGCTGGTGCGGAACACCCAGTCCCGTGTGAACTGCGCGCTGGTCACGCCCACACAGTTGAACTGCACGACCGATGCAGGCGCCCAGTTCTCCCTGGTCCGCCAGGGCTGAGCAAGGCCAGCAGCGACCATGCGCGAAGCCCCCTAAGGGGGCTTCTTTTGTTTCTGAATCCGGCTTAACCGTAGTTCGAATCCGGCAAACAAGGCATGCGTTTAGCGCTTGAAGTCCGGCCCGACTGATGAAAACATCCGGCCTGCTGAACCGCCCCGGCCAGGAGGGTTTCTTTCCGGGGCTTCGCAATCGGCTGAAGACGACAGGCAACAGGAGAACACCATGATCAGATACGTGCGGACCGGCCTCATCACCGCCTCCCTTCTCGCCCTCTCATCGGGTGCCGCCTTCGCCGATTACGAATTGAACATCCTCCACATCAACGATCTTCACTCGCGCATCGAGTCGATCAACAAGTTCGATTCGACCTGCTCGGCCGAGGAGGAAGGCAAGAACGAGTGCTTCGGCGGCGTCGCCCGCCTGAAGACGCTGATCGATCAGAAGCGCCAGGATCTGACCGGCAAGAACGTGCTTCTGCTCAATGCCGGCGACAACTTCCAGGGCTCGCTCTTCTTCACGACCTACAAGGGCGCCGCGGAAGCGGAATTCCTGAACCTGATGAAGTTCGACGCGATGACCGTCGGCAACCACGAGTTCGACGAAGCCGAGGACGGTCTTGCGAGCTTCCTCGACAAGGTCAAGTTCCCCGTCGTCACCGCCAACGTTCTGCCGAGCCACAAGTCGAAGATCGGCGACCGGATCAAGCCGTCGATCGTGCTCGACCTCGGCGGTCAGAAGATCGGCATCGTCGGCGCCGTCGCCAACGACACGCCGGAGCTTTCGTCGCCGGGGCCCGACATTCTGATCGGCGAGGACGTGGCAACGATCACCAGCGCCATCGAGGAGATCAAGAAGCAAGGCGTCGACAAGATTATTGCGCTCACCCATGTCGGCTATCCGCGCGATCTTGCCGCCATCGCCAAGATCCCGGATGTGGACGTCGTCGTCGGCGGTCACTCCCACAGCCTGCTCTCCAACACGGACGAGAAGGCCGAGGGCCCCTATCCGACGATGGTCGACAACCCCGGCGGCTACAAGGTGCCGGTGGTGCAGGCGGGTTCCTACAGCAAGTATCTCGGCGACCTCGTCGTCACCTTCGACGACAAAGGCGTGGTCAAGGCGGCGAAAGGCGATCCGATCCTCGTCGACTCCTCCATCAAGCCGGATGAAGCCGTCGTGGCGCGTATCAAGGAGCTTGCCAAGCCGATCGAGGAATTGAGGTCCAAGGTCGTCGCCAAGACGGAGGCGCCGATCGACGGATCGCGCGAGAATTGCCGGGCGAAGGAATGCGAGATGGGCAGCCTCGTTGCAGACGCCATGCTCGATCGCGTCAAGGGCCAGGGTGTGACCATCGCCATCGCCAATGGCGGCGGGCTCAGGGCCTCGATCGACGCGGGCGACGTGACGATGGGCGAGGTGATCACGGTATTGCCGTTCCAGAACACGCTCTCGACGTTCCAGTTGAAGGGCGCCGATATCCGCGCGGCGCTGGAGAACGGCGTCAGCCAGGTCGAGGAAGGCGGCGGGCGCTTCCCGCAGGTGGCCGGCCTCAAATTCTCCTTCGATCGCTCGAAGCCCGCCGGCAGCCGGCTTGTTTCGGTCGAGGTAAAGGAAGGCGACGCCTTCAAGCCGCTCGATCCGGAAAAGACCTATTCGCTCGTCAGCAACAACTTCATGCGCGGCGGCGGCGACGGCTATGCCGTCTTCAAGGCCAAAGGCGAGAACGCCTACGACTACGGTCCGGGCCTGGAAACGGTGCTGGCCGACTATCTCGCGGCGCATCAGCCGTTCAAGCCCTACATGGATGGTCGCATCTCGGAGGTCGCCGCTGCCGCCGGCGCGACGGCGTCCGAACCGGCCGCGAAAACCAAGCCGGCCGAAAGCGCTGCCGCCACACCCGCTCCCCAACCATCGGCCGAATCGGCCGCGGCCGCCGGCGGTCCGCAGAAGCACGTCATCGCCAGCGGCGACACGCTCTGGGATCTCGCCGAGTCCTTCTACGGCAACGGCTTCGAATGGAAGAAAATCTCGGCTGCCAATGGTTACCCGGAGCCGCGAGCACTGCATATCGGGCGGGAGCTGGAGATTCCGGCGAAGTAAGACAATTTGCCTCTGTTGCAAGGGCCGGTGCGGGCTTCCCCGCGCCGGCTTTTCTTTTTAGAAGGATTTGAAAACAGAGGTCCCGCTGCTGCATGTTCCTTAAATCGTCGCCGATTTCAGGAAAAAACATGCAGCGTTTTAAAGTGCTACAGCGACCTTTGTGCGTCTGATAAGACGCACGGCGCTGTAGGCCATATCGACGCCCATGAGGAAGACGATGACCGAAGCAAATGTCGAACCGACCGCCGCCGCTCACCCGCCCGTGAATTCCGGCAAGGTCGGCGTGCTGCTGGTCAATCTCGGCACGCCGGACGGCACCGACTTCGCCTCCATGCGCCGCTATCTGCGCGAGTTCCTGAGCGACAGGCGCGTCATCGAATGGTCGCGCCTCTTCTGGTACCCGATCCTCTACGGCATCGTGCTCAACACGCGGCCGCAGAAGGTCGGCAAGGCCTATGAGCTGATCTGGAACAAGGAACTGAACGAGAGCTGGCTCAGGACCTATACGCGCAACCAGGCCGCACGGATGGCCGAAGACTTCGCAGATCACCCGCGTGTCATCGTCGACTGGGGGATGCGCTACGGCCAGCCGTCGATCGCCTCGCGCATGCAGGCGCTGCAGAAACAGGGCTGCGAGCGCATTCTCGTTTTCCCGCTCTACCCGCAATATGCGGCGGCAACGACCGCGACCGTCAACGACAAGGCTTTCGAGGCCCTGTTGAAGATGCGCTGGCAGCCGGCGTTGCGCACCGTCCCGCCCTATCACGACGATCCGGTCTATATCGATGCGCTCGCCACCTCGATCGAGCGCCACCTGGCCAGGCTCGACTGGCAGCCGGAGGTGGTGCTCGCGTCGTTCCATGGCATTCCGAAGAGCTATTTCGAGCTCGGCGATCCCTATTATTGCCAGTGCCAGAAGACGGCACGGCTGTTGCGCGAGAGGCTCGGCTGGTCGAAGGAGAAGCTGCAGGTGACCTTCCAGTCGCGCTTCGGACCGGAGGAATGGCTGCAGCCCTATACGGACGCGACGGTCGAGAAGCTCGCTAAGGACGGCGTCAAGCGCATCGCCGTCATCAACCCGGGCTTTGTTTCCGATTGTCTGGAGACGCTGGAAGAAATTGCCGGCCAGGCGGCCGAAAGCTTCCATCACAATGGTGGAGAAAAGTTCGCGCATATCCCCTGCCTGAACGACAGTGCCGAGGGCATGGCCGTGCTCAACCACATCGTGCGCCGCGAACTCGAGGGCTGGCTGTAGTTGCGGCGCCATTTCTTCTGATGTAGAATACACCGCTGAGTTGAACGTAGCATTTCGTCGCCCAACCGCTGAGGAGGGCACATGGAGCTACTGGATCCCCTCTTCGACCCGCAAAGCTCCTATGTCTCGACAGGGAGCCTTCCGCCGTCCGATCACGTCGCACGGCTGGTCACGCAGGCCCACGAACGCTTTGCCTCCGTCACGCTGGGACAGAATTCCCAGGTCTATCCGGCCCTTGCCCGTGTGCCGGGCGATCTGTTCGGCATTTGCGTCGTGAGCGTGGGCGGGCGCGTGTTCTCCGTCGGAGATGCGGAACACGAATTCACCATCATGAGCGTCTCCAAGCCGTTCATCTTCGCACTGATCTGCGACGTGATCGGCGCCACCGGCGCGCGTGAGCGGCTGGGCGTGAATGCGACCGGCTACGCCTTCAATTCCGTTGCAGGGACCGAGCGTAACGCGGAAGGCCGCAGCAATCCGATGGTCAATGCCGGGGCCATCGCCACCACCAGCCTGGTGCCGGGCGAGTCCGGGGAAGCGAAATGGCGCTTCATCAGCGAGGGCCTGTCTCGCTTCGCCGGACGGCAGCTGTCCGTCAACGATGAAGTCTACGCCTCCGCCTCCCGGACAAACTCCCGCAACCGGAGCATTGCCTGGATGCTCGAAAGCCTCGGCCGCATCTATTGCGACCCCATGGAGGCGACGGAGCTCTACACCCGGCAGTGCTCGCTGAATGTGAGCGCCAAAGATCTCGCCGTCATGGGCGCAACGCTCGCGCATGGCGGCTTCAATCCGCTGACGCGCGAACAGGTCGTGAGACCCGAGGTCTGCCACTATGCCTTGGCGGTCATGCTGACCGCCGGTCTCTACGAGACCTCCGGCGATTGGCTCTACGAGATCGGGCTGCCCGGCAAGAGCGGCATCGGCGGCGGCATCGTCACCGTCTCGCCCGGCAAGGGGGGCCTCGGCACGTTCGCGCCGCCCCTCGACGAGGCGGGCAACAGCGTCAAGGGACAATTGGTGGCGCAATTCCTGTCACAACGGCTCGGGCTCGATCTGTTGATGTCACCTCCCGGTTGATGGCCGGCGCGCCGCTTCAGCTAGCCGATTAACTCGCCAGGTCCAAAAGGGGGACTATCCATGGCCGCGACGACATCTGCCCAGCAGGAACTTGCGGAAGAGCGAGCCTCCTGGATCCCCATGGTCGCGATTGCATTCGGCCAGGCGATCATGTCTTTCAATGTGGCGTCCCTGCCGGTCGCGCTCGGCGGCATGGTCGAAAGTTTCCAGGTTGCACCGACGACGGTGGCCACCGGCATCGTTGCCTATTCCATGATCGTCGCGGGCTTTGTCATGCTCGGCGCGAAGCTCGTCCAGCGCTTCGGTGCGCTACGCGTCTTCCGGCTGGCTGTCATTGTGTTTGGACTGGCGCAGGTTCTCATGACCTTCAGTCCGAACGCGACGGCCATGATCACTGCGCAGGCACTGTGCGGTGCCGCCGGCGCCGTCATCGTCCCCGCCCTCGTCGCGTTGATCGCCGAGAACTACCACGGCACCCAGCAGGCGACCGCCTTGGGCGCGTTGGGATCGGCCCGCGCGGGCGCCGGCGTGCTGGCATTCCTGATCGGCGGCGTGCTCGGCACCTATATCGGCTGGCGGCCGGTCTTTGGAATTCTGATCGCCGTTTCGGCGCTCGTCCTGGTGCTGAGCTTCCGGCTCAAGCCCGATCACGGTCGCCCTGACGTGCGGATCGACTTCGTCGGCGTGCTGCTTGCGGCAACGGCAATCATCCTGATCAGCTTCGGCTTCAACAACCTGAACGGTTGGGGACTTGCTCTGGCACGGCCGGCGGCACCGTTCAACGTGCTTGGCCTGTCGCCGGCACCGATCCTGATCGTCATCGGCATCGTGCTCGGCCAGGGGTTTCTGCTGTGGACGCGCCGCCGCGAGGCGGCCGATCGCACGCCTCTTCTGCCGCTCGCCGTGCTGGATTCACCTCAGGAACGCGCGGCCGTCTTCGCCATGTTTTCCGTGGTCGCGCTCGAGGCCGCCCTCAATTTTTCGGTGCCGCTCTACATCCAGATCGTCCAGGGGCGTTCACCGCTCGCGACCGCCGTCGCCATGCTGCCGTTCAACCTGACAGTGTTCTTTGCTGCCATGCTGATCGTCCGCTTTTACGGCCGGATCACGCCACGACAGATCGGCCGCTTGGGATTTGCGCTCTGTGCCGTAGCGCTCATCTGGCTCGCTTTCGTCGTGCGCAATGACTGGAGTTCCATTCCCGTGCTCTTCGGCCTGGTGGTCTTCGGCATCGGCCAGGGGTCGCTCGTAACCTTGCTGTTCAATGTCCTGGTCACCTCCTCGCCCAAGGAACTGGCAGGCGATGTCGGTTCGCTTCGGGGGACGGCGAACAACCTCGCCGCCGCCGTCGGTACCGCCGTCGCCGGCGCCCTGCTCGTCGGCCTGCTGAGTTCGGCGGTCATGCGCCAGCTTGCGGAAAATCCGACCCTGCCGATCGAGATCCAGTCACAGGTCAATCTCGACAGCATCACCTTTGTCAGCAACGAAAGGCTCGAGACTATCGTCGCGGCCACCACCGCGACGCCCGAGCAGAAGGCCGAGGCCCTTCGCATCAACACCGAGGCGAGGCTGCGGGCACTCAAGCTCGGCTTCCTGATCATGGCCGGGCTCGCGCTGCTGACCATCCTGCCCGCCGGCAAGCTGCCCAATTATCGGCCGGGCGAGATCCCCGAGGGCTGAAGGCGCTACAACGTGTTCTTATGGACCCGGCCGTCTTTCATGACGACGGCCAGGTTCTTTTCCGGGTCTTCGATCAGACGGATGTCCTCAAGCGGATTGCCATTGATAACCAGGATATCGGCGAGCGCGCCTTCCTCTATGACGCCGAGCTTGCCCGGATAAGGGGTGCGGAGATTGGAGAGCGCCAGCAGTTCCGCATTGACCGATGTCGCCACGCGGAGCGTTTCGGCGTTGGTGTACCAGCGGCTGAGATGGGTCAGCATGATGCCCTGGCGCTGCGTGATTTCAGGGGAGAACAGCACATCCGACCCCCATGCCGTCTTGATCCCGTGCTTGCGAACAAGCTCGTAGATCCTCGGAGTCCCGGCAAAGACCTGCAGCATGCGTTCGGCCGATGGCCCTGTCTGCTGCGCGACATCCTCCGTCGACAGGAAAGGCTGGGTACTGAGCCAGACTTCCTTGTCGGCCATGCGCCTTGCCGTCTCCTCGTCCATCAGATGCGCATGCTCGATGCAGCGCGCTCCCGCAGCTATTGCCCGCTGGACGGTGTTCGGAGCATAGGCATGGACAGTGACGTAGGTGTTCCAGTCCCGGGCAACGTCAATCGCCGCGCGGAGCTCCTCCTCGCTGAAGGTCGACATGTCGAGCGGGCTGCGCGGAGACGACACGCCGCCGCCTCCGACGATCTTGATCTGCGAGGCGCCCTGCAGGAGTTGCTCCCGTACGCGTTGCTTCAAGTCTCCTATGCTGTCGGCGATCGCCGCGGCGCCCACCAGTTCACTGACGCTGAGCCGCCCCGGGTCGCGCGGAATCTCACTCGGCATGCGAAGGTCGCCATGCCCGCCGGACGTCGTGATCATCGCACCGGACGGAAAGATGCGCGGACCCGGTATCACGCCGCTGTCGATCGCTTGCTTGAAAGAGAAGACGGGACTGCCGAGATCACGGACAGTGGTAAAGCCGCGCAGGAGAGTCCGTTCCGCTTCGGCCGTGGACGCGGAAAAGACGAAGCCGGGATCGCCTGTCGCAATAACTGCCAAGGGAACCGCAGCGTACAGCGTGTGCCAGTGCGCATCGATCATGCCCGGCATCAGAACGCGATCGCCGCAATCGATCACGGTCGCATCGGGCGGCGGAGCGCTGTTCGTCGCATCGACGGACACGATCCTGTTGCCCTCGATCAGGACCTGGATCCCTGCCCGCAATGTGTCGGACTTGCCATCGAACAACCGGACCTTGCTCAAGAGAACCTTGGAGGCAGGCCCCTGGGCGAAGGATGGGCCAGGCATTACCCCGGTAACGGCCGCTGCACCCGCACCGGCAAGAAAGCTTCTGCGGGAAAATTCATCCAAACGGCGCGACGCTTGCTGTAGAACGGGGCTGAAGCAGCCGCAGCCAGTACCGTGCACGAGGTGTTGATACTTGGTACCCAACCGAATCATGACACCGCTCCGGTTTCATGTCATCAGACGACCAAGGCCAGACTATCATTGGGTGGGCGGATTATCCACTACGGCGTGTATGCGTACGCATGATGCGCGCAGTGCCCGATCCTGATCGTTGAGCCGGAACGCCTGCCCCTGGTTCCGAAGTCGGCGCCTAACCAGCCAACTTGACATCCGTCGCATGGGCAAGCGCGCGCACGAGAATGCGGTTGCGGCCCTGGATCTTGGCTTCGTAGAGCGCGGCATCCGCCTCCGAAAGAAGGCGGCTCGGTTCGGCCTGCAGGACATGCCCCATGGCCGAGGCTATGCCGATGCTTGCCGTGACACGGCCGAATTCGCTTTGCGCGTGGACGACGTTCTCCTCGCCGAGCAGACCGGCGAATTTCTCGGCAACGATAGCGGCCGCCTTGTCGTCGGTGTCCGGCAGCAGCACGACAAATTCCTCGCCACCATAGCGGGCGACGATATCCGCCGGCCGTGTCGCCGAATTGAGAAGACATTTGCTGACGAGGCGCAGACACTGATCGCCGGGCAGATGCCCGTAGGTATCGTTGTAAGCCTTGAACCGGTCGATATCGATCATCAGCAGACTGAGCGGCGTGTTGCTCCTCGCGCATTTCGCCGCCTCGCGCACAAAGGCTTCGTCGAAGGCGCGACGGTTGACGATGCCGGTCAACCCATCTGTCTCCGCCAGGTTCTTCAACTGCTCTGCCGAAAGCCTCAGAGCCATTTCGGCCTGCTTCATCACCGTAATGTCCGAGACGACCACCATCGCCGTTCCGTCCGTCGCGAGCCGTGTCCTGATGCTGCGCCAATCGCCGTTCTGAAGCTGAACTTCTTCATCCTTGTTGCTGTGCAACGTGGACGTAGACTCGTTGATCCAATCGTCCACGGATTCGTAAGGGACGTTGAGCCGCTCGCGGGTTTCGGCGGTGCGGCGGACGATATCGCTGATATGCGCACCGATCACGCGGGCGCTTCCCGACAACGGAAAGGCATTGCGGTATTGTTCGTTGCAGAAGAGAAGATAGCCTTCGCTGTTGAACATGGCGAAGCCATCGGACATCCCCGCCATCGCATGGGAGAGCAGGTTCTTGCTTTCCCTGAGTTCCCGTTCAAGCGCCGTCCGTTCGGTGATGTCCCGTGTCACGCCCGCCAGTCCGATCACGCGTCCCGCCCTGTCCCGCAGCGGCACCTTGGAGGCGAGCAGGTCGCGGCCTTCGATATGCTCCAGGCAATCGATCAGCGGCACGCCGGTGCGCATGACCTCCTGCTCGCGATGATAGAGCTCCTCGGCAAGCCGCTGCGGATGGAGATCGAAGTCCGACTGGCCCACCATTTCCGCCGTCGTCCTGAAGCGATAGAGGCGGATCATGTTTTCGTTGACGGTAACGAACCGGCTGTCTCTGTCCTTCACGTAAAGATAGTCCGGCGACTGCGAGAACGCGGTCTCCAGCATTCTGCGCTCGAGTTCCAGGTGCTGTGTCGTCAGCACGATGAAACCGCAGAGGATGGTCGCCGCGCAGTTCATCGCGGCCATCGGCAGGCCGAGCGCCGCCAAGGCATGGACCTTCGACAGGCTGGGCAGCACCGCCATCAGCACGATCAGCAGAGCTCCCACCGCCGCCCCGAACACGACGACATGCGGAAGCGTCGGCGATTTCTTTTTCATGAGGAGATTGGCGCTCAGGCCCATGCCCGTAACGGCAATGATCGCCACGACGCCATCGACCGTGGAAATACCACCGATCGCAACGCGGAAAATGATGGCCAGGGAAGCACTGAGCGCCGCCGCCATCGGCCCGCCGAACATGCCGGCGAGCGCAAGCGGCGCGAAGCGCAGGTCCATATGGATGCCGGGACCGAACTCAACGGCCAGCAGGATCGAGCCGATCGATGCAACGCCGGCCATCAGTCCGAACAGGATCTTCTCATGTCCGACAAACCGGCGCCGGAGCCAGATCGACAAATGCGCCCAGACCGAAATTGCCAGGCTTACAAATGCGAGGTTGCCAACAAACTGCCCCCAGATGCCATTCATCGCGCTGCGTTCGGCCTTTCACACATAGATAAGACCCCACTTATGCAACAAACTCGTTTGAGTTTTCTTAAATCGGAACCGCCGTGTGCGGTATGGAAGCGCCCCGACACGCAAAATCGGCTTATCGCTTGAAATCTTCCCGCGAATCGCCACGTCATGATCTGGGCAGCGCTCCATCCCAGGAGTTGCAAAGAAGGGGGATTTTCCGTGGGCGGTTTGGATTATGCGGTCATCGCGCTCGTCGTTCTCGTAGTTCTCGTAATTGCCACATGCGTCAAGACAGTCCCGCAGGGTTACAGCTACACGGTCGAGCGCTTCGGCCGATATGTTAAGACCATCGAACCAGGGTTGAACTTCATCCTGCCGCTCGTCGATCGCATCGGCGCGAAGATGAACGTGATGGAGCAGGTCCTCGACGTGCCGACCCAGGAGGTCATCACCAAGGACAATGCCAGCGTGTCGGCCGATGCGGTCGCCTTCTATCAGGTGCTGAACCCCGCCCAGGCAGCCTATCAGGTTTCCAATCTCGAAAACGCCCTCCTCAACCTGACGATGACGAACATCCGCTCGGTCATGGGCTCGATGGATCTCGACGAACTGCTTTCCAACCGCGATACGATCAACGACCGGCTGCTGCGCGTCGTCGACGAGGCTGCCAATCCCTGGGGCATCAAGATCACCCGCGTCGAGATCAAGGACATCGCCCCGCCGACGGACCTCGTCGAGGCAATGGCCCGGCAGATGAAGGCGGAGCGCGAGAAGCGCGCGCAGGTGCTGGAGGCCGAGGGCAGCAGAAACGCCCAGATCCTGCGCGCCGAAGGCGCCAAGCAATCGGCGATTCTCGAGGCCGAGGGCCAGCGGGAAGCGGCCTACCGCGAGGCGGAAGCGCGCGAGCGCCTGGCGGAAGCCGAGGCCAAGGCGACCCGGATGGTCTCCGAGGCGATCGCCGCCGGCGACGTGCAGGCCATCAACTATTTCGTGGCGCAGAAATACACCGAAGCGCTCGCCTCGATCGGCACCGCGAACAACCAGAAGATTGTCCTGATGCCGATGGAGGCATCCTCGCTGATCGGTTCGCTCGGCGGCATCGGCGCGATCGCCAGGGAAGTGTTCGGCGACGGGCAGCCCGTTCCTGCTCGCCCGCGCCAGTCGACGCCGCGCACGGGCCCCGGCTCCAGCGACAACGCGTGAGGCTCGATCCATGATCCAGCGCATCGCCATCGAGCTTGGCCCCTGGAGCTGGTGGGTCCTCGGCCTCGTCCTCCTCACGGCGGAGGTGATGCTGCCAGGGGTCTTCCTGATCTGGATCGGGCTTGCGGCGCTTCTCACCGGCATCCTGTCGCTCATCCTGTGGGACATGGCCTTCTGGATCTGGGAGGTGCAACTCGTCGTCTTCTCGCTGCTTTCGCTCGTCTCGGTCTTCGTCGGGCGGCGTTTCGTCGTCTCGTCTGCGGCAAGCGACCAACCGCTCCTGAACAAGCGCGGCGAGAGCCTTGTCGGCCGCACCGCAGTGCTCGAGCAGCCGATTGCCGAGGGCCGCGGGCGCATTCGCCTCGACGACACCACCTGGGTGGTCGAAGGGCCGGACCTGCCCACCGGCACGCGCGTGCGCATCGTCGCAAGCAACGGAAGGCAACTGACTGTCGAGCCTGCCTGATCCCCAAGCTCGGCTGTCGCCGATTTCCCTTTAAGAAACGATTGCTTAACCACGTGCCTTTACGATTGCGAAACGATTGCAATCAGGTTCGCGGACAGACGGTAGATGGCGCCCAGGTTTTCACGCTCGATCACGGCGGGCGCCTTGCTTGCGAGGAAGCGGGCCCGGCTACTGATGGGCTGTGCGCTTCTCTTCGCCAGTCCGGCGGCCGCGCAAAGCCTCGACGCGGCGCCCGCGACGGGCGCTGCGCTCGCGGGCAGCGCGAGCCAGACCGGCGCCTCCCCGGCGATCATCGATCCCCAGACGACCGCCGCCGTCGCGCCCTCCGACCTTCCACCGGCGCTGGACGAGGATTTCAACCGCCTCAACCGGCGCGAGGAGACGATCGACGGCCTGCGCACGCGTATTGATCCGGATGCCGGTCTGGCGCCCGGCGTCCGGATCGGCAGCTTCGTCCTGAAGCCGGCGCTCAGCGAAACCTTCAACCACGAGCGGCAGAAGACCGGCAGCACGAGCCAGAGCCGAGGCTTTCTCGAGACCGGCCTCAAAGGATCGCTGACATCGGACTGGTCGCGTCACCAGTTGAGCGTGACCGGCGAAGGCGTCCTGCAGAACAACATATCGGGCGAAGGCGAGGAAGAGCCGCGCGCCGACGTCGACGCGGAACTGCGCCTCGATCTCAGCGACGAAACGACGGCCAGACTGAGCGCCGGCTACAGCTTCGAGCGCGAAGATGCCAACGATCCGAACGCCATCGCCAATGCCGAGGAGCAATCGGCCGTCAACACCTACCGGCTGGGCGCTGCAATCGAGCGCGACCTCGGCCTCATTCGCGGCTCGGTCGGGATCGACTTCGAGCGCCAAACCTATGGCGATGTCGAGCTCGATAACGGCACGACCCTGTCGCAGGATGACCGCAACCGCAATACCGGCACGCTCACAGGACGTCTTGGTTACGAGCTGTCGCCGGCGCTGATCCCCTTCCTCGAAGCCTCGGTCGGCAAATCGATCTACGATCTCAGGCGAGATACGCTCGGCTTCGAGCGTTCCTATATGAGCTATGCAGGCCGGGCCGGCATGGAGGCTGACCTCGGCGAGAAGCTCAACGGCGAGCTCGCGCTCGGCTACGAGACGTTTCGCTTTGACGATGACCGGCTGGGCGACTTGAGCGGCCTTTCGGTCGACGGCCGGGTCAACTGGTCGCCGCAGCGCGGCACCGACGTGCTCTTCGGCCTCCTGAGCTATCTCGATCCGTCCACGACGGCGGACAATCCCGGCTCGATCAACTACGAGCTGACGAACATCATCACCCACCGGCTGCGCTCGACGTTGGTCGCGACCCTGTCGAACAGCCTGACGCTGCGCGATTTCCCCTCGGATGCCGCCGCCTCCGACGAGGCCACCTGGCGTACCGGTGCCGGCCTGACCTGGGACATGAGCCGCTATCTCGCGCTGACCGGCGACGTCAGCTACGAGCGCACGAACAGGGACGACGGCCCGTCGAGCGATACGACCCGCGTCGGCGTCGGCCTGACACTGCGGCGCTGAAGCCCGCTCGGTGCACTTTCCCAGCGGCGCCGGCCTTCAGTCGACGATAAAAAGCCTTGCGCCGACCGGTGTGAACGAACGATGCGGCTCGGCATTGTCGGCCACTTGGTAGCTCATGCCGGGGCGCAGAACAAACCGCCTCCCATCCTCCACTTCCGTGTGCAATTCGCCCTCGATGCAATAGAGGATGTGCCCCTTGGAGCACCAGTGGTCGGCGAGGTATCCCGGCGTATACTCGACGACACGAACGCGAATCGGGCCGAAGTGCTGGGTCCGCCAAAAAGCCGCGCCCGTTTCGCCCTTGTGCTCGGTCGCCTCGATGGCCGACCAGTCGGTGGTCCCGAATGGAATGCCGTTCATTTCCATGGCAAGTGCTCCGTGTGGCTGGGATGGAATCAGGCTGCCTGCCGTTGCAGCGCTCGTCGGGCGAGGTCGAGATCGACGTTGCGGCCCGAGACCACAGCCACGACCGTCCTTCCGCTGAGCGACAGCTTGCCGGTCAGGACGGCCGCCAGAGCCACGGCGCCACCGGGTTCGACGCCAAGTCCGAACTCGCTGAAGGCGACGCGCATCGCCGTCAGGGCTTCCTCGTCCGTGGCCGCCAAGGTACCCGCCAGCCTGTTCCTGACGACTTCGAAGGGGATCTCAGCCATGTAGAGACCGCTGATCGCGTCGCAGATCGAACGCCCGCCCGGCGGAAGATTGATTCGCCGACCCGCCGCCAGCGAATTCGCCATCTTTTCGAAGCCGGCCGCCTCCACGCCATACACCCGGGTCCCAGGTGACCTTTGCTCGAGTGCAAGAGCACAGCCGCCGGCCAGGCCACCGCCCGAGCAGGGGACGACAACGTCGTCGATCGTCGCCCCGACCGCCTCCGCCTGGTCCGCGATCTCGAGGCCGACCGTTCCCTGGCCGGCGACGACCCAAAAGTCATCGGCCGGATCGACGAAGACACGTCCTTCGCGATCGGCAATATCGGCCGCCATCTCAGCAATAGTCTGCATCGGCACCTGTACGACCGTGGCGCCGTAGCCCTTGATCCGCTCGACCTTCGCGGCCGGAGCGGTGTCGGGGACCACGACGACTGCCGAGGTACCTATCAGGCTCGCGCAATAGGCAATCGCCAGGCCGTGATTGCCGGAGGACCGAGCCACGACGCCGCGCCCGTACTCGTCTTTCGTCAGCGCCTTCATCCGGTTCGCGGCGCCTCGAAGCTTGAACGAGCCGGTCACTTGCAGGTTCTCGGCCTTGATGAGGAGCCGGCCGCCAAGCTCGCGATTGAGCCAGGGGGATTCGAGCAGCGGCGTCGCGATGCCCATACCGGCAATGCGCCGCCTGGCCGCCTCTATGTCTGCATAGGTTGGCGAGAATCTTGAAAGGGATGCGGCTTCGGCCATTGACGGCGCTCCTTGGCGAGGTTTCGCCTCAATCTGCCGACCGGGGGGATCGGCGCAACTGCAATATTGTATCCGGAGCAATTTTGTCGCGGCTGTCGCAACCAGGCCGCGTCGACGGACGCGGCCTGAGAATTCGAACGAGAACTACTTCAGCGCCTGCAGCAGCGCCTTCAGGGGGCCTTCAACCGTCGGGCGAATATCGGCGCGCTCGAGCGCAAAGGCAACGTTTGCGAGGATGAAGCCGTCCTTCGCACCGCAGTCGAAGGTCTCGCCGCGGAAATGATAGGCGGCGAAGGGCTGCGCCCCGGAAAGCTTCACCATGCCGTCGGTCAGCTGGATCTCGTTGCCGGCGCCGCGTTCCTGGCGCTCGAGAATCGGGAAGATTTCCGGCTGCAGGATGTAGCGGCCGTTGATGAAGAAGTTGGACGGCGCCGTGCCCGGGGCCGGCTTCTCGACCATCTTGGTGATCTTGAAGCCGTCGCCGACCCTGTCGCCGACGCCGACGATCCCGTATTTATGCGCCTGCTCGGGGGCGCATTCCTCGACGGCGATGACATTGCCGCCGCTATGCTCGTAGAGTTCGACCATGCCCTTGAGGCACCCCTTCTCGCCCTTCATGATCATGTCGGGCAGCAGCAGCGCGAAGGGCTCGTTGCCGACGAGATCGCGCGCACACCAGACGGCATGGCCGAGGCCGAGCGGCGCCTGCTGGCGGGTGAAGCTCGTCGTGCCCGCCTTCGGCAGCATGGCTTCGAGCAGCTCGATCTCCATCTTCTTGTTGCGTTCACGCAGCGTCTGGTCGAGCTCGACCTGGATATCGAAATAATCCTCGATGACCGCCTTGCTGCGGCCGGTTACGAAGATCAGATGCTCGATCCCCGCTTCCAGCGCCTCGTCGACGACATATTGGATGACCGGCTTGTCCACCACCGTCAGCATTTCCTTCGGCACCGCCTTGGTGGCGGGCAGGAAACGCGTCCCCAGACCTGCAACGGGGAAGACGGCTTTGCGGACTTTACGCTTGTCGGTCATGAACACCTCCTTGGAGTGGACTTCAGTCTAGCCTGAAACAGGCGAATTGGTTTGGTTTTAGTCGTCATTTGTCATTTTTTGCGAAGGAAGACGACTCGGCAATTTCATGGTAAAGACTTTGTTGACTTCGTTTCTGTAGGCTTCTCCACTGACCCGAAACGGCTGCCGCCGTTCGGCCTCACGAAGGACCGCATGCTGCCCCTCAAGCGGCCCGCTGCGGGCAACATTTGCAAAACCCGGAGTAATCCGTCCGGCATGAACGCCGGCTGAATGCTCCGCCGAGAAACGGAACCGACAGCAGATGATCAGAAACCGCAGGACGTTCTTCCGACATATCGCCGCCGCTCTCGTCGTTGCCGCCGCGCTTGGCCCCTCGGCCGCGCGGGCGGATCAAGGTTTTCAGAACTGGATCAACAATTTCTACGCGACGGCGGCCAAGAGCGGGATCACCCAGGCGACCTACCGCAAGGCCTTCGCCGGCGTGAAGACCCCGGACCCGGCCGTCATCGAGAAAGCCAACTACCAGCCCGAATTCAAGCACAAGATTTGGGAATATATCGACTCCCGTGTCAATCCTTACACAAGGCGCATCGGGCAGGAGATGGCAGCCAAGCACGCACGCACGCTTGATGCGATCGAGCGGCATTTCGGCGTCGACAGGACCATATTGCTGGCGATCTGGTCGATGGAGTCGAACTACGGCGCCGTTCTCCAGAAGGACGACCGGCTGCATTATGTGCCGCGGGCGCTGGCGACCCTTGCCTATGCCGACCCGAAACGGGCGAAATTTGCCAGGACCCAGTTGATTGCGGCATTGAAGATCCTGCAGAGCGGCGACATCACGCCGCGCGAACTGACCGGCTCCTGGGCAGGCGCCATGGGGCACACGCAGTTCATCCCGACGAGCTACCTGCTCTACGCGGTCGACGCCGACGGCAACGGCCATCGCGACATCTGGAATTCGGTTCCCGATGCGCTGGCGACGGCTGCCAACCTCCTCAAGAAGAACGGCTGGCAGGCGGGCGAGACCTGGGGCTACGAGGTCGTGCCGCCGGCCAATGCCGGCAAATATTCGGGCCAGACGAAGACCCTCGGCCAATGGGCAGCGCTCGGCTTCCTCCGTCCGAACGGCAAAGGGTTCCGCAATTCGAAAACCCGTGCCGAACTCAAGCTGCCGGGCGGCGGCAGCGGCCCAGGCTTCCTGATGACCCGCAATTTCTTCGTGATCAAGCGCTACAACGCCTCCGACTCTTACGCCCTCGGCGTCGGTCTTCTCGCCGACCAGGTCGCCGGCTATGCTGGCATGCAGCAGCGCTGGCCGCGGCCCGACGGTTCGCTCGACATCAGCGAGAAATTCGAGCTGCAGAACCGGCTCAAGGAACTCGGCTATTACGACGGCGAGGTGGACGGCAATTTCGGCTCGGGCTCGAAAGCCGCGATCCAGGCCTTCCAGGCGCAGAACGGCCTGGCGCCGGACGGCGAGCCGACGCAGCATCTCCTGCGCGCCCTGCGCAAGTGACCCGCTCTGCGGGCAACCACCCCGGATCACGGGCGATTGTCGATCATTCGATCCCAAATCGTCGTGATTTGGCGTATGGTGAGACCGCCTGCCAGTCGATGGTGAAGTAAGCATGTCGAGAACCAGAGATGCCGGGAAGGGGTCGCTTCTACGCCCGCTCCGTCTAGCGCCAGTCTTCCTGGCTGCGGCTGCGATGCTGGTCACCGGCTTCCTTGCCAGCATGGCCGAGGCGCAGGAGCCCGTTCCGCGTCGCACTCTTTTTCAACGGCTGTTCGGGGGCTTCGCGCCGCAGCGTCGATATCAGGACCCGAGCGCCTACCCTCCGCAACCGAGGCCGCGTCGCATACAGAGGCGGCGGCAGCAGCCGGCCGAGCAGCAGCGGCCGCGCCAGCAACGCTCCAAGCCGCGCGTCGTGGACGCGCCCCCGCCCGCTCCGGTCGTCGAGAAGTCGCCGAACGCGAAAAGGGTCCTGGTCGTCGGCGACTTCGTTGCCGGAAGTCTTGGCGACGGCCTGAAGACTGCGTTCGAAATGACGCCAGGCGTTGTGGTAGAGACACGCGCCAACGGCTCGTCCGGCCTCGTCCGCGACGACTATTTCAATTGGCCGCAGAACCTGCCGGGTTACGTCTCCGAACTCAAACCCTCGGTGATTGTCGTCAGCCTCGGCGCCAATGATCGCCAGATGATGCGGATCGGAGAGACGAAGGAGACGTTCCGCACCGACCTCTGGACGGCGGAATACCGCAAGCGCGTCAACGCGCTCGCGGCACTTGCCCGACAGGACAGTCTGCCGGTTCTCTGGGTCGGCATGCCGCCCTTCCAGTCGACCGCCATGACCGCCGACATGGTCACCTTCAACGGCATCTACCGCGAGGAGGTGGAGAAGGTCGGCGGGCAGTTCATCGACATCTGGGACGGCTTCGTCGACGAAGGCGGCAAGTTCGTGCTGACCGGCTCCGACATCAACGGGCAGCAGGTGCGCCTGCGCGGGTCCGACGGCATCAACCTGACCAAGGCCGGCAAACGCAAGCTCGCCTTCTATGTCGAGAAGGACATCCGCAGGCTGCTCGGCGAGGCGGCCGCCGATGCGAGCGTGCCGGGCGCCGAGGAACTCAAGGATCTCGTGGTCACCGCACCGCTCGCCAACGAGGACATCGTCAAGACGCCGCCGATCGGCGTCACCGATCCGGCACTCGACGGCGCCACCGCACTTCTCGGCGCCGGCGCCCCTGAAAAAGGCACCGGCAAGAGCCCGAGGGACCTGCTCGTTGAAAAGGGCGAGGTTCCGGCGGCGCCCGCCGGTCGCGTCGACGACTTCCGGCTGGCAAAGCCGGCAACCGTCCTCAGCAATCCGCTCTTGCGGAATTGAGTGCGGGTCACTGTTGCCAAGGCAAACCGGAACCGCCGTGCCCTGAAGACCGTATCGGGCATCCTCCAAGATTGTCATCCTCGGGCTTGACCCCATACGCGCTAACTTAGTTGTCGATGCGCAATGGCGCGTCGCCTTCGCGGTGGCTCGCGCAGTCGATGCAGCAACCGGTCGATGGGGATCGCCCGGATAGGCCCGTGCAAGACGGCGATGGCGATGTTGGTGATGGCGATGACGACGAGGCGCCAGATCGGCAAGGTGGATCGCTTCAGGCGGCCAGGGGGAGAAAGTCCGGCGCCTCGGGATCGAGGGCCGGCAGGTCGTCCTCGGCCAACAGGGCGGCCAGCAGGGCGGTGTTGATCCACAGGCGGGCCAGGTCGGCATCCTTTGCGCGGAGGTCTTCCAGTCCCACCAGCGACTTCATGCGTTTGAAGGCCAGCTCGATCTGCCACCGCAGGCGATAGGTCGCGGCGAGCCGGTCCGGCGGCCAATCGTCGGCTGCCAGCGACGTCAGCAGCACCAGATGGCCGGCCATCTCGATGCCGGCCTGGCTCGGTTGGTATTGCGCCTTCGAGGCCGCCCGGCGCGCCGCCCGCCTGGCCTTCTCGGCCGCCTCGGCCGGCAAGGGAAGGATCACCAGCCGCGCCGCCACTTCGGCCTTGGACTTGCCGTCCTGGACCCGCACGGCGCGATCGAGCCCGCCCTTCTCGCCCGCTTCGCGGCAGAGGGTCAGACGATCCAACGGCTGGCCGTTGCCGTCCAGCAGGCGCGGATAGTTCGAAGCGGCGCGGACGAGAAAATCGGCCCCGGCCGCGACCACGTCGCAAAGATCGGTCGCCTTGGCGTGGGCACGGTCGGCGATGCGAAGCTCGCCGGCCTTGGCGCCGCGCGACAGCCGCTCCGCCTCACGGCGGTCACTGACCTGCACCGAACAGAGCTGCAGCCGCGACAGGTCGAACACCGTGTGCACCAGCCAATAGTCCCGCTTCGGCCCGGGCGGTGCCACAGCCGTAGCGTCAACCGCCATCAGCCGCAGTTCGCCGGCGACGCCGGTCAACGCCTCGGGGCAGCGCGCGGCAAGCAGCTCCGCAACCAAGCCGCCCACCCAATCGGCGCTGCCCTTCAGACGCTTGAGCATCGCCACGTCGGACATCGACGCCAGCGCCCGCTGCTCGGCCCAGGCCGCCAGGGTCCGCAGCGAAAACCCGCCCAGCACATAGGCAAAGCATAACCGCAACAGGTCGACTGCCCCGCCCACCTGCCGCTTGCGAAGCAGCGCGCCCGCCTCCCGCGCGCTCGCCTCCAACGCTTCCGCCGAGCCCAGTCGTCCGACCAGCTCGTCCCAATCCAGCGCTTGCAATGATTCGCTCATCACCACGGTGAATCATCTAAATCCATCACCGTCAAGACTAAGTTAGCGCATATGGGGTCAAGCCCGAGGATGACAACCGTTGAAGGAGGCGTGCCCAGCAGAGGCTCCGTGGGACACCACGCACAAAGCACTTAACGCCGGCTACCGCGGCAGCAGCGTCGATCCCATCAAGGCTTCGTCGATCGCGCGCGCCGCCTGGCGGCCCTCACGGATCGCCCAGACGACCAGCGACTGGCCGCGGCGGACGTCGCCGGCCGTCCAGAGCTTGTCGACCGAGGTCCTGTAGTCCCGCTCGTTGGCGATGACGTTGGTCGAGCCGCGACGGTCGGTGTTAAGCGACAGCCTGTCGCCGAGGTCCTTGAGCACGCTGTTGGTGAAGGGGCCGCGGAAGCCGATGGCGATGAAGGCCAGGTCCGCCTTGATGATGAACTCGGTACCGGCAATCGGCTTGCGCCGGTCGTCGACCTGGCAGCACTTGACGCCCGTCAGGTTGCCGTCCTCGTCGCCGATGAATTCGAGCGTGGCGACCTGGAACTCGCGAACGGCACCCTCGGCCTGGCTCGACGAGGTGCGCATCTTCGTCGCCCAGAACGGCCAGACGGCAAGCTTGTCCTCCTTCTCCGGCGGCTGCGGGCGGATGTCGAGCTGCGTCACCTTGACGGCACCCTGGCGGAAAGCCGTGCCCACGCAGTCGGACGCCGTGTCGCCGCCGCCGACTACCACCACATGCTTGGCGCCGGCAACAATCGGCTCGGACGGCCAGCCGACGCTGTCGATGTTCTCGCGGCCGAGGCGGCGGTTCTGCTGAACCAGATAGGGCATCGCATCGTGCACGCCGATGAACTCGACGCCCGGAATTCCGGCATCGCGCGGGGTCTCGGATCCACCGCAATAGAGCACGGCATCATTGTCGTCGAGAAGCGTCTGGACCGCCAGGTCGACGCCGACATTGACGCCGCAATGGAAGGTCACGCCTTCGCCCTTCATCTGCTCGACACGCCGGTCGATGAAGTTCTTCTCCATCTTGAAATCCGGGATACCGTAGCGCAGCAGGCCGCCGGGCTTCGACTCGCGCTCGTAGACATGCACCTCGTGGCCGGCGCGGGCGAGCTGCTGGGCGGCTGCCATGCCGGCAGGGCCGGAACCGATGATCGCGACCTTCCTGCCGGTCTTGGTCACGGCCGGCTGCGGCACGATGTAGCCCATCTCATAGGCCTTGTCGGCGATCGCCTGCTCGACGGTCTTGATCGCCACCGGCACGTCTTCGAGGTTCAGCGTACAGGCTTCCTCGCAGGGTGCCGGGCAGACGCGGCCGGTGAATTCCGGGAAGTTGTTGGTCGAATGCAGGTTGCGGATCGCCTCGTCCCAGTTGCCGTTATAGACGAGGTCGTTCCAGTCCGGGATCTGGTTGTGCACCGGACACCCGGTCGGCCCATGGCAGTATGGAATGCCGCAGTCCATGCAGCGAGCGGCCTGCTTCTGCACTTCCTGGTCGGACATCGGAATGGTGAATTCGCGGAAATGGCGAATGCGGTCGGATGCCGGCTGGTACTTCGCCACCTGCCGGTCGATCTCGAGAAACCCTGTAACCTTGCCCATCTTACGATCCTGATATCTTCAAATCTCGAACAGGCGCCCTGAGGCGCGTGGTGGCCCCCGTCACCAGGAACGGTTCGGGGGCCGCAGTCACAGGGGCCGGTTACTCGGCCGCCACCGCTATTTTCATGCGCTCCATGTCCTCGAGCGCGCGGCGGTATTCGACCGGCATGACCTTGCGGAATTTCGGCCGGTAGTCCGCCCAGTGTTCGAGGATCTCCTTGGCGCGCGGCGAGCCCGTGAAGTGCAGGTGGTTGGAGATCAGCTGGTAAAGCCGCTCCTCGTCGTGACGCGTCATGTCGCCCGAGACGTCCACCCGTCCCTTGTACATGAGGTCGCCGCCGTGATGGTGCAGCTTCTCCAGCATGTCGTCCTCCTCCGGCACCGGCTGCAGCTCGACCATGGCCATGTTGCAGCGGCGGGCGAAGTCGCCCTCCTCGTCGAGAACATAGGCGACACCGCCGGACATGCCGGCCGCGAAATTGCGCCCCGTGCTGCCGAGCACGACGACGACACCGCCCGTCATGTATTCGCAGCCGTGGTCGCCGACACCCTCGACGACCGCCACGGCGCCCGAGTTGCGCACCGCGAAGCGTTCGCCGGCGACGCCGTTGAAGTAGCACTCGCCCGAGATCGCCCCGTAGAGCACGGTGTTGCCGACGATGATCGACTGGTGCGGCACGATCTTCGCGTTTTCCGGCGGCCGGACGATGATGCGCCCGCCCGAAAGCCCCTTGCCGACATAGTCGTTGCCGTCACCGACGAGGTCGAAGGTGACGCCGCGTGCCAGGAACGCGCCGAAGGACTGGCCCGCCGTGCCCTTGAGGGTGACGTGGATCGTGTCGTCCTTCAGGCCCTTATGGCCCCAACGCTTGGCAAGCGCACCGGAAAGCATCGCGCCGGCCGAACGGTCGACGTTCTTGATCTCCGCCTCGAAGGCGACCGGCACCTTGGTTTCGAGCGCCAGCTTGGCTTTCTCGATCAACCGGCGATCGAGAATGTCGTCGATCGGATGGTTCTGGCGGGTCGTCCAGTAGGTCGCTTCCTTCGGCGCGTCCACCTTGTGGAAGATCTTCGAGAAGTCGAGGCCTCTCGCCTTCCAATGCTCGATCATCCGGTCGCGCTCGAGCAGTTCCGAGGCGCCGATGATGTCGTCGAGCTTGCTGACCCCCAGCGAAGCGAGAATTTCCCGCACCTCCTCGGCCACGAAGAAGAAGTAGTTGATGACGTGTTCCGGCGTGCCCTTGAAGCGCTTGCGGAGCACCGGATCCTGGGTGGCGACGCCGACCGGACAGGTGTTCAGATGGCACTTGCGCATCATAATGCAACCGGCCGCGATCAGCGGCGCGGTGGCGAAGCCGAACTCGTCCGCACCGAGCAGGGCGCCGATGACGACGTCGCGGCCGGTCTTCAGGCCGCCGTCGACCTGAAGGGCGACGCGCGAGCGCAAGCCGTTCAACACCAGTGTCTGCTGGGTCTCGGCAAGGCCGATTTCCCAAGGACTGCCGGCGTGCTTCAGCGAGGTGAGCGGCGAGGCGCCGGTGCCGCCGTCGAAGCCTGCGATGGTGATGTGGTCGGCGCGCGCCTTGGCGACACCGGCCGCGACCGTGCCGACGCCGACTTCCGACACCAGCTTGACCGAGACATCGGCTTCCGGGTTGACGTTCTTCAGATCGTAGATCAGCTGCGCCAGGTCTTCGATCGAGTAGATGTCGTGATGCGGCGGCGGCGAGATGAGGCCGACGCCCGGCGTCGAATGCCGCGTCTTGGCGACGGTCGCATCCACCTTGTGACCGGGCAGCTGGCCGCCCTCGCCGGGCTTCGCACCTTGCGCCACCTTGATTTGCAGCACATCGGCATTGACCAGATATTCGGTGGTGACGCCGAAGCGGCCAGAGGCGATCTGCTTGATCGCCGAGCGCTCCGGATTCATCGAGCCGTCCGGCAGCGGCAGGTAGCGATCGCTTTCCTCGCCGCCCTCGCCGGTGTTCGACTTGCCGCCGATCCGGTTCATCGCCTTGGCGAGCGTCGTATGCGCCTCGCGGCTGATCGAGCCGAAGGACATGGCGCCGGTCGAGAAGCGCTTGACGAGCTCGGCCGCCGGCTCGACCTCATCGATCGAGATCGGCTTGCGGCCAACGGCCTCGGCGCTCTTGATGGTGAAGAGCCCGCGGATCGTGTTCATGCGCAGCGCCGACTCGTTCACCATCTCAGCGAACTCCCGGTAGCGGTCCTCGGCATTGCCGCGCACAGCATGCTGAAGCGAGGCAATGGCATCCGGTGTCCAGGCATGGCTCTCGCCACGCATGCGGAAGGCGTATTCGCCGCCGATGTCGAGGGTGTTGGCGAGCACCGGATCGACGCCGAAGGCACCCTTGTGACGGGCCACTGTCTCGGCCGCGATCTCCTCGAGGCCGATGCCTTCGATCGTTGTCGCCGTGCCGAAGAAATACTTGTCGACCAGCTTCGACGACAGGCCGACCGCGTCGAAGATCTGCGCGCCGCAATAGGACTGATAGGTGGAAATGCCCATCTTGGACATGACCTTGAGGATGCCCTTGCCGACCGCCTTGATGTAGCGGTAGACGACCTCGCTGGCATCGACCTCCTTCGGGAACTCGCCGCGCTTGTGCATATCGACGAGCGTGTCGAAGGCAAGATAGGGGTTGATCGCCTCGGCTCCGAAACCGGCGAGCAGGCAGAAGTGATGCACTTCGCGCGGTTCGCCGGATTCCAGCACGATGCCGACCGAGGTGCGCAGGCCCTTGCGGATCAGGTGGTGGTGCACGGCCGCAGTGGCAAGCAGCGCCGGGATCGCGACGCGGTCCGGGCCGACCTGCCGGTCGGAGAGCACGATGATGTTGTAGCCGCCCTTCACCGCCGCTTCGGCCCGCTCGCAGAGCCGGTCGAGCATTTCGGGCATGCCTTCGTCACCGCGCGAGATGTCATAGGTGAAATCGAGCGTCTTCGTGTCGAAGCGGTCTTCCGTGTGGCCGATCGACCGGATCTTCTCGAGGTCGCCATTGGTCAGGATCGGCTGGCGGACTTCCAGCCGCTTGGCATGCGCCATGCCGGCGTGGTCGAGGATGTTCGGCCGCGGACCGATGAACGAGACGAGGCTCATCACCAGTTCCTCGCGGATCGGGTCGATCGGGGGGTTGGTGACCTGGGCGAAGTTCTGCTTGAAATAGGTGTAGAGCAGCTTCGGCTTGTCCGACATCGCCGAGATCGGCGTATCGGTGCCCATCGAGCCGATCGCTTCCTGGCCGGTGGTTGCCATCGGCGACATCAAGAGCTTCGTGTCTTCCTGGCTGTAGCCGAAGGCCTGCTGGCGGTCGACCAGCGACACGTCGCGGCGCAGCGCCCTCGGCTCGACCGGCTTCAGGTCTTCGAGGATAAGCTGCGTATCGTCGAGCCACCGGCGGTAGGGATGCTTGCCGGCGAGCGACGACTTCACCTCCTCGTCGGAGATGATGCGGCCCTCCTCCATGTCGATCAGCAGCATCTTGCCCGGCTGCAGGCGCCATTTCTTGACGATCTTGTCTTCAGAGACCGGCAGCACGCCGGCTTCCGACGCCATGATGACGCGATCGTCGCTGGTGACGATGTAACGCGCCGGGCGCAGACCGTTGCGGTCGAGCGTGGCGCCGATCTGGCGACCATCGGTGAAGGCGACCGCCGCCGGTCCATCCCACGGCTCCATGAGTGCGGCGTGATATTCGTAGAACGCCTTGCGTTCCGGCGACATCAGCTGGTTGCCGGCCCAGGCTTCCGGGATCAGCATCATCACCGCATGCGAGAGCGAATAGCCGCCCTGCACCAGGAACTCGAGCGCGTTGTCGAAACAGGCCGTATCCGACTGGCCCTCGTAGGAGATCGGCCAGAGCTTGGAGATGTCGTCGCCGAAGAGCGGCGAGGACACCGACGCCTGGCGCGCCGCCATCCAGTTGACGTTGCCGCGCAGCGTGTTGATTTCGCCGTTATGCGCGACCATGCGGTAGGGATGCGCCAGCTTCCAGGACGGGAAGGTGTTGGTCGAGAAGCGCTGGTGCACCAGCGCCACCGCGGACTGGAAGCGCTCGTCGGCGAGGTCCTTGTAGTAGGCGCCGACCTGATAGGCGAGGAACATGCCCTTGTAGACGATCGTCGAGGTCGACAGCGACACGACGTAGAAGCCGAGATCGCCGCCGTCCGCCTCCGCATAGATGCGGTTGGAGATCACCTTGCGCAGCGTGAACAGCCGCCGCTCGAATTCCGCATTGGTGGCAGCGTCGCGGCCGGCACCGATGAAGACCTGCACGTGGTGCGGCTCGGTGGCGGCGATGTCGGGCGCCTTGGAGAGCGACGAATTGTCGACCGGAACGTCGCGGAAGCCGAGCAGATGCTGCCCTTCCTCGGCAACCACCTCGCTGATCACCTCCTTGAAATGAGCGATCAGCTTTTTATCGCGCGGCATGAAGAGATAGCCGACGGCATATTCGCCGGCCTTCGGCAGGGTGACCCCCTCTTTCGCCATCTCCTCCCGGAAGAAGCGATCGGGGATCTGCACGAGAATGCCCGCGCCGTCGCCCATCAGCGGGTCGGCGCCGACCGCACCGCGATGCGTCAGGTTTTCGAGCATGAAGAGGCCGTCGCGCACGATCTGATGCGACTTCTCACCCTTCATATGCGCGACGAAACCGACGCCGCAGGCGTCATGTTCGTTGCGCGGATCGTAGAGGCCCTGTTTTCGCGGCAAACCGGAGGGGAATGCGGGCGTTTTCACAGCCGTCGCAGCATTCTGTGCGAGGTTGAGCCCAATCTGTTGTGATGGCGAATGATCCGTCATCGTCTTCCCTCCTGTTGACCCGGGATTCCGGGCATACCGCGGCCCACGCGCCTGTCGCCGTCCTGCGTTTTCGCATTGCGGCAAGCCGGGGCATTATCGTCGCATGATCCTGATCAGGTCGCAAATGAAGCGCTGCTCATCAGGCACGAATGTCCGCGACCATCGTGATGGCAGGCGATAACAGCCGAATGAAATCCGGCGAAACCCCTTGCGCTCCCCGCCGGCTGCCGCTTTTCGCTGGCCTTCCGGCGATTGTTCCGGTCCCTAGACCGAAATAGGACAGCAAACCTGTCCTATTTCATGCGCTCTATGCCAGAAAGTGCCGCCATCTGCAAGGGGCGCGTCGCAAATAGTACAGAAGATTTTGCCGAACATTGCCGAAAATTTCGCAGTTTTGAAATTTAATTACGCATCCTGGCGCGTTTCTTCACTTTGGTTTCAAACTGGTCTGATGTTGGCCTTGGCACGCAGCAAGGCATTGCCTGCCGGACGGAGTCGGCTATGGTCTCGCCGCAGCGACCGCAGGGTCGAAAGAATGAGGTGATTTGCCAATGATCTTTGCCTCCGACAACTGGGCTGGCGCCCATCCGGCCGTTTCCGAAAACCTCGCCGCCCATGCGCATGGCTATGTCTCCGCCTACGGCACGAGCGATCTCGATCGGCAGGTGGAAAAACGCCTGTCGGAGATATTCGAAAGGGACGTCGCGGTATTTTTCCTCGGCACCGGAACGGCAGCCAATTCGCTTGCGCTGGCGAGCGCCAACCGGCCCGGCGGCGTCGTCTTCTGCCACCGCGAAGCGCATGTGAATGTCGATGAATGCGGTGCGCCGGAGTTTTACTCGCATGGCGCACGGCTGAGCCCGGTCGACGGCGAGCACGGCAAGATGGAGGCGGCACGGCTCGAGGCGGAGATCCGCCGGTTTCCGCCGGAATTCGTGCACGGCGGCCAGCCGATGGCGGTGACGCTGACGCAGGCGACCGAGAGCGGCACCGTCTATTCGCTTCCGGAGATCGAGGCGATCGCCGCGATCGCCAAATCCCACAGGCTGCCGCTGCACATGGACGGCGCGCGCTTTGCCAACGCCCTCGTCAGCCTCGACGCGACACCGGCGGAAATGACCTGGAAGCGCGGCGTCGACCTCCTGTCCTTCGGCGGCACCAAGAACGGCTGCTGGTGCGCGGAGGCCCTCATCCTCTTCGACCTCTCCAAGGCGCACGACATGCACTTCCTGCGCAAGCGCGCGGCCCAGCTCTTCTCCAAGTCGCGCTTCATCGCCGCCCAGTTCGAGGCCTATCTCGCCGGCGACCTGTGGCTCGACCTCGCCCGCCATGCCAACGCCATGGCCCGCCGCCTGGCGGAGGGAATTTCCGCTTTGGCCGACAGCCGGCTGGCGTGGACACCGGACGCCAACGAGGTCTTCGTGATCCTGAAACGCGGTGCCGCCGCGCGGCTGCAGCAGCAAGGGGCGGTCTTCTACGACTGGCACGTGCCGCACCATCTCGCCGGCAGCCTCGCCGAGGATGAAGGCCTCTACCGGCTCGTCACGAGCTTTGCGACGAAACCTGAGGACGTCGACCAATTCCTCGCCGGCTGCTGACCGCTGCCAAGGCAGAAATGTTCATGAAAAAACGGCGCCCGGAGGGCGCCGTTTCTCAAAGGCTTGATCGTCGTATTAGGCGCTCTGCGCCTCGATCTGCTTCGGCTGAGACGAGATCGACGTAATCGCGATGCGGCGCGGCTTGGCTGCTTCCGGAATTTCGCGCACGAGATCGACATGAAGCAGGCCATTTTTCAGCGAGGCGGCTCTGATCTCGACATGGTCGGCCAGCTGGAAGCGGCGCTCGAAGGCGCGCTTGGCAATGCCGCGATGGAGAAACTGGCTCTCCTCACCCTTCTCCTCGCTCTTTTCGCCCTTGATTGTCAGCGTGTTTTCACGCGCTTCGACAGAAAGCTCGGTCTCGTCGAAGCCGGCAACGGCCATGGTGATGCGATAGGCGTTTTCGCCGGTCCGCTCGATGTTGTAGGGCGGATAGGTCTGCGCCTGATCGGGCTGACCAAGGCTGTCGAGCATGGTGAACAGGCGATCGAAGCCGACGGTGGAGCGGTAAAGGGGGGAAAAATCAACGTGACGCATGGTGTCCTCCTTCAAGAGCAACGGTTTGCGATGTCTGGCCTGCCACCCCTTTTTGGCTGTGGCGCGACCGGTGAGCGGACCCGTCTTCGGCGTCCGCAGCCAAGACATGGGAACGCCATCGCCTGAGTTCAAGGGTCGCCCGAGTTCAAAGGTTCGCCTAGCGGCGCCCGACCTTTGGTGAACGATACATGAACGGCGGGTTCGGCCGCCGTTCAGCCAAGCAGGACTAAAAGAGGCACACTGGGCGAAGCGCCCAGGGCTGAAGTGACATGTCCCTTCCCCTTCAGCGGCCGGAAGCGGTGATCGTCCGGATTTCATCCACCGCTTCCGGCTTTTTTCTTTGACGGGCGCGGCACTGCCGCCTATCCCTATGTCACCGACTTCCTTCCGTTGGCCGACGCGCTTCATGACGACGATCCTTCATTCCACGCCGGACAATCCGATACCGGGCAAGCCCAAGCTGGGCTTTTTCGACGGCGTCGGCAACCGGAAGATCCGCTATGCGGTGTTCAAGGCGAACACACCGGCCCCGCGCGGCACGATCGTGCTTCTGCAGGGGCGCAACGAGACGATCGAGAAATACTTCGAAACGATCGCCGACCTCACCGCGGCAGGATTTTGGGTGGCCACTTTCGACTGGCGCGGCCAGGGCGGATCCGAACGGCTGCTGCCGCAGCCGGGTCGCGGCCATGTGGAGCATTTTGCCGAGTATGAGCGCGACCTGACGATATTCCTGGAGCAGATCGTGCTGCCCGACACGCGCCTGCCCTTCTCCATCGTCGCCCACTCGATGGGTGCGCTGGTCGCCCTGTCGTTGGCGCCGTTGCTGGCGAGCCGCATCGAACGGATGGTGCTCCTTGCGCCCTTCATGGGATTGATGGGCCAGGCAATCGGCGAGCGCGGCATCGTGGCTGTCGCGACCACCATGCGCTGGTTCGGCCTCGGAAACCTGCCGGTGCGCCGCGACAAGGAGCGCCCAGCGCCCTTCGGCAATAACCCCCTGACAACGGACAACCGCCGCTACACGCGCAACCTGGCGCTGGTCGACACCCACCCGCAATTGGGCATCGGGTCACCGACGGGCCGCTGGTTGAGCGAGGCGTTCAGAACGATCCGGCGCGTGACGCGCCGCGAACACCTGACGCGGATCACGGTTCCGACCGTCATACTGGCGCCGACCGCCGACGCACTCGTGCCCTATCTCGCGATGGAAACTCTGGCCAGCAACTTCCGCGCCGGCCACCTGGTCCCGATCGACGGCGCGCGCCACGAACTGTTCCAGGAGGCCGACCGCTACCGCGCTCAAGCGCTCGCCGCGATCCTGGCCTTCCTGCCGGAGGCGGAGGCCGAGGAGGCCGACCGTTCGCCGCGCACAATGGAAGATGCCTAATGCATGTCGCCCGAAAGTGTGCAGCGGTTTCGGGACAACGACATGCATCAAAACAATGACAAGCGCATCGGCCCGAAAATCGGAATCGATGTTCGGGCCGATGCGTAGATTCAAGTGTCGCAACGTCCCTGAGCGCCCGAAGAGACGCGCAGCGCTGTAGTTCAGCGGGATCGCAACATCTCCAGCGCCTGCGCATGGAGTTCCGGGCTGCCGGCGGCGACGATCTCGCCGCCCATTTCCGCCGGACCGCCCTGCCAATCGGTGATCACGCCGCCCGCCTGTTCGATCAGCGGAATGAGCCCGCCGACATCATAGGGCTTCAGGCCGCATTCGATGACGAGGTCGACATGGCCGGCCGCAAGCAGCGCGAAGGCATAGCAATCGCAGCCGTAGCGGAAGAGCCGCACCTTCGCCTGCAGCGCCTCGAAGCGCTCCTTGATGTCGCCCGTGTAGAGATGCGGCGAGGTGGTGAACAGCACGGCGTCCGAAAGCGCAGCGCAGGGACGCGTCGAAAGCACCTTCTCGCCGCCGGGACCGCGATAGGTCGACCTCTCGCCGTCGGCGAAATAGCGCTCGCCGGTGAACGGCTGGTCCATCAGCCCCATGATTGCCTTGCCGTTCTTATAAAGCCCGATCAGCGTTCCCCAGACGGGCAGTCCGGAAATGAAGGCGCGGGTTCCGTCGATCGGATCGATGACCCAGACATGGTCGCGGTCGAGACCGATATTGCCGTGTTCCTCGCCGAGGATGCCGTGTTCGGGAAACGTCCCTTCGATCAATCGCCGGATCGCCGCCTCCGCCGATTGGTCGGCTTCCGTGACGGGGTCGAATCCGCCTTCGAGCTTGTTGACGACGCTTGTGCCGGTGCGGAAGCGCGGCAGCGTTTCCACCTTGGCGGCGTCGGCGAGGCGGTCGAAGAAGGAACGATCGGGCAGCATGTCACGCTCATTGTGGGAGGAAGGGAGTTCATTCTGAATAGAGGAAATTTGTCGAAAGGCAACGATTTGCCCCCGCTTGGCGCCGGCTCGGGGAACTGCACTCGAGCGCCAAATCAACGCAGCGCCCGCTCAAGGCGAAGCCTGCACCCCACAAACTTGACAATTGTGCAGTGCAATATTAATCTTCTCATGCAGTCACGCGTGGCTGCAAATACCCTCCTTGGGTGTTTCCTCCCTAGACTTGACCGCGCCGCTGGCGCGGTTCTTTTTAGGCGCAAAGAGGGTTTTCCTGCTACTCCGCCGCAAGCGGCAGATAGGCACCGTAGTCCTCTACATGGCACGCCAACTCTGCGACAAAGGTGGCAAGATCGGTTGCCAAAGCGGCAAAACCCGGCTTTTTGACCAAGCTCGCCTCGTCGATGTAGAGGCTGCGGTTGATCTCGATCTGCAGCGCATGCAGCCCGCGCGTCGGCCGGCCGTAATGCTCGGTGATGAACCCGCCGGCATAGGGCTTGTTGCGCGTCACCGCATAGCCGAGTTGCTCCAGGAGCTCCACCGCGACGCGTGATAGTTCCGCGGCGGCGCTGGTTCCATAACGGTCACCGATGATGAAGTCCGGGCGCTGGCTACTTCCCGCCAGGTGCACGTTTCCGGGCATCGAATGGCAGTCGATGAGCACCGCCATGCCGAACTGGACATGGGTGCGGGCGATCAGCTTGCGCAACGTCGCATGGTAGGGTTTGTAGATCACCTCGATCCGCGCCAGCGCCTCCTCGACGGGAACGCGGCTGCGATAGATCTCCATGTTCTCGGCCACCAGCCGCGGCACCGTCCCGAGCCCGCCGGCAACCCGCATCGAGCTGATATTGGCATGGGCCGGCAAGGCCCCTTCGAACATGCGCGGATCGAGCTCGTAGGGTTCGCGGTTAACGTCGAGAAAGGCGCGCGGGAAATGGGCTCTCAGCAGCGGCGCTCCGAGAAGCGTCGCACTTTGGAAGAGTTCGTCGACGAAGTGATCCTCGGAGCGGCGGATCGAATGCGAATCAAGACGCGACTGATCGAGGAAAGATTGGGGATAATACCGGCCGCTATGCGGGGAATTGAACACGAAGGGGATCCGCTGGCTGGCGGGCTCCAAGACCTCGAACACGTCCCACTCGGCCACTTCCCCCATCGGAACCCTTTTTACCATATGCGGATCTTGCTGTTTTGATCATGTTGCCAGTTGGCCGCCGCTGTGTCCATAGTGGCCTCCCGCCGGTTTCGGGGGTTGACCCCGCCCGTTCACCGGATATTTACGCTGTTGCGGTTTGCTAGGCTGCCGCATCCCACAAGCATTGAAAAGAAGTAGCCACGGCCGAATTCATGACTGCGAAAATCCTCCTTGCCGAAGACGATAACGACATGCGCCGCTTCCTCGTGAAGGCGTTGGAAAAGGCGGGCTACAAGGTCCTGTCCTACGACAACGGCGCCAGCGCCTACGACCGGCTTCGCGAAGAGCCCTTTTCGCTGCTGCTGACCGACATCGTCATGCCCGAGATGGACGGCATCGAGCTTGCCCGCCGGGCGACCGAGCTCGATCCGGACCTGAAGGTGATGTTCATCACCGGCTTTGCTGCCGTCGCGCTCAATCCGGACTCGAAGGCCCCGAAGGACGCCAAGGTCCTCTCAAAGCCCTTCCACCTTCGCGACCTCGTCAACGAGGTCAACAAGATGCTGGCCGCCTGAGGCTGCCCAAGCGGTTTCCCTGTCTGTCAAACGGCTGGCCAAGCCGATCTGCTTGACCAGCTTCCGCTTGTGATTCGCCCCGCCAGGTCTCGCAACCCCGTTCGTCATGCCGCCCGTTCATCCGGCAGCCGCCTCTGCTATTTCAAATATTTAGCCTGCCCGATGCGCCCGCGGCGGGCTAGGGGCAAAACGCGCGCCCACACAATCCCGCCCCGCGGGCGCTAGCAAAATTTCTGTCAAAAAACCTTCGAAAAGCCTATTGACGCGCACGCCGGTTTTATGGTCTATGCGCCGCATCGGATGGGCGTGTAGCTCAGCGGGAGAGCACTACGTTGACATCGTAGGGGTCACAAGTTCGATCCTTGTCACGCCCACCATTCCGATCCCTTGTTTCACAAGGTGTTGCGGCAATCCTCGTCATAGCCGCTTCCTTTCGTTTTATTGGTTGCCCAAGTTTCGCCCATGAAACCGCTGTTTTGCCGCCTGCAAATGGTGCGGAGAATGGTGGCCATAGACCTTATCGATGATTTTCTCTGACGTGCCCGTGAAGCCCGCGACTTCCCAAACAGGCACTTCGCGTTGAAGCATCCAGGTGATGCATGTGTGCTTCATGACGTGCGGCGTGACATCGTCACCGAGATCGGCAAGCACGCGGGCTCGATCCCATCCCCGGCGCTCTTTCTTGATCAGCCGACCGGCGAACTCGACGGGACCTTTGACGGTGATCCTGCGCCAGCGCTGAACGTGCGGAATCAAGTTCTCAGGAATAGGCGCAGGCGTCCGCCGCTTGTTCGTTTCAGCCTGACCCTCACCCCGCCGATAGAGGATGCCACGATCGAGATCGAACCAACCCCCATCGGAATTCACACCCCAGCGCAGGCCCAAGATGGCCTCGTGTCGTGTGCCGGTGTAGAGACCAATAAGGATGAACCGAGCGACGTGATAGACGGGCTTGAACATGCGGCCCCACTTCGCCGGCTCGCGCGTCTCGACATCCAATGCGACGGGCACGATGCCGAGCGCCCCGGCGAGCAGTCGCGCAGCCTCTGAGCGCGTCAGCCATCGCTGGCGCGACGGCGCCTTCGGAGGCAGTGTGACCGGAACAGGATAGATGAGCTTCTTTTCTTTGTACGCAAAACTGAGCGCCGCCTGGAGCGTCTCCAGCTCGCGACGCGCTGTGCCGGCGGTCACTGCTCTTCGGCCGATCTTCCCGGTTTCGCGCGATTTTCGGTAGGCACGACATGAAGTGCCATCGATCACATCGCATGTCCTATCGCCGAAGAACGCCAACAGATGCGTCATATGCCACGCGACCAGTTCCGGATGCGCCAATTCAGGCGCGCGCTGCTCGCAATAGAAGGCAATCACGTCGGCGACCTTTACTTCAGCGGGATCACCCTGCCGCCAGTCCGGCCGGTGCTTTTCCGCGAGGTAGCGCTCGAGGGCTTTTTCAGCCCCTCCACGATCATCTTCGCCGCAGCCAGTGCTGCGCTCGGTTGCTCCGTCGAGGATGACCCAGGCGGCCGGCCGGCCGGATCTTGCCTTTCTGAGATGGAGCCTGGCTCCTTTCGATTTTCTTGGCATAGCACCCTCATCTGAGTGATGTTGGCGAGCGTGGTGTAGAGCTTGCCGTTGATCCGCTCGCAGGTAAGCCTTCCTCTGTGAAACTCGCGCGCCAGGCCACTTTCCGTCATCGATCCATCGGGAAAGGCGAGCGCAGCGGCGACAGCCAGCCGAAGGGGATCGTCAAGGCTTATTGTTGAAGCGTCGATATCGCGTGCTGCCTGCATGGCTTCACCCCTTCAGCTCAAAAAACCCGAGCGCCGCCGTCACCATCGAAGCGGCCATACGATCCTCACCGTCGTGCATCGCCCTGTCCGCAAGCCTCAGCGCCTCGATCGCCTCCGCCATCGAGGTCGCCGGTTTGCCCCAGCGCTCAAGTGTGCGGAGCGGACGCTTGAATGTATTCTTCGCCAGGAGATCGCGCTCGTCATCGTCTTCCGGAGCATGGCAGTCAAAGAATGCGAGTTCGCGCCGGTAGGTGGCGATTAGGGTCAGCAAATTTGCTGACCCGGCGTCACTCAGAATAGAACAGCATGAAATATCAGGTGTTTGCTTTGTCTCTACGCTTACGCTAATATAACCCCGCATCGAAAATACCTTTCTTTGATGCACCAAAGGGCGAAGCGGGTTTCTCAGGCCGTTGCTTCGCCTTTTTCGTTTCTGCTATCGACTTTGTCTTTTCTCTCCCGAACGCTGCGCACGATCTCGGAATTCTGCGAACTCAGGTTGCGGCGCGCCTCTGCCTCAATAAAGCGTTTGAGGTCCAGAGGGATGCGCAGCTGGATTGAGACCATTTCCATTTCTTCACCCTCCGATATGTCGACTCGACACCTTTTGACTATGGGCATCTAAAATGGATGATGTCAACTCGACAGCATAGAAAACATGTCGAATCGCTACTATGGTTCGCGCTATGAACAAGAAAAAAGCGCCGCCGCCCTCAGACCTCGCCGACAAATTCATGCTCCGTCTCCCGCCAGGGATGAGAGAACAGTTGAAGGAATGGGCCAACGCGGAAGGCAGATCCATGAATGCTGAGATCATTCATCGACTGCAGCAGTCGTTCGAGCCACCCGAGCTTATGACCGGCAAGTTTCTGGATGAGAACTACCTGCTCCGACGAAAGCTGGAGGATTGGGCCGAGCTGCTCATTCAGTTAACTCCTGAGGAGATGCGGATACTGCAGGAGCGCGGCGAAATAGCGAGAAACGCGAAGACACTTCCATTAAGTTCGAAGGCGATAGCGAAGTTCACGCAGCTCCGACGCATTGGAGGTCAGCGTGTGGTATTGACCGTGCCATCGGCCAAGGATGCTTACGACGCACTATTTGACCGCACCGTAAAGGAATGAGTGCGAGCGGTTCGTCGTCCTCGGGGAGCGCGCGATGAAAACGCCCTATGTCGATGAAGCCGATCACTCTTGAGCGGATCGAGAAAATGCTCCGGATTTGCCAGGAGCTGGTCGATCGTAGAGGACCAAATTGCACTGCCGCTGCTCGAACGCCTGGAGCGCGAGCGCGAGCGATTTTATATCGCATCCAGGAGCGCCACCATGACGAAAACGTCCTATGTCGACCTGACCCTCTCACCAGAGATGAAAGTCCGCATCGCCGAATCCGCGAAGAAAAACGGCCGCTCAATGACCGACGAGATCAATGCGCTGCTCGAGTCTTTCTTGGATGGTGCGACCTTGTCGCCGGAAATGAGGGCCATTGCAGCCGAATTGGCCGATCAGATAGCCGCAGCAAGGCGCAAGTGAGCCGGCGCGACTACCGGCGAGAATAATTGCGCCAAAACCCGTTTCGGACGGGAACGGGTAAAACGTTCCAAGGCGGAACGTTTGGGGGAAGCTTATGGGACTTAGGGAAGCGTGGGATCGGTTCGTTTGGCTGATCCCTTTTGTCGTGGTTGTCACACTCGTGCTGCTCACCCTCTTTGGAAGGGAACCGTTCTGCGGATCGGGCCAGGAGAATTGCTTTCGCGAGTGGGTCTCGGCCCTCAGCGGCTGGTTTGCCGGAGTGGCCGCCTTCATCACCTTGGCCGTGTTGAGCCGGCAGATAAGCGACGGTCGGAAGCATCATCAACAGGCTCTCGACGTAACACTGCTTCGCACGGATTCGGTCGTTAATCGCGCTCGCAGCCATGCGCATGATCTGCTCGCCTCGGTCGCGAGCACAGAGTTCATTTTGAGACAGTCCCCCCTGACACAAGCCCGCGTCGACTTCGCAAGCGCTATCGTAATGAACGTACAGGGCAAGGCGATGGTAAGCGTTTTCGACCAGTTCGCAGACGAGGTCGGCAGTGCAAGCCCTTCCCTATTGTCGGAGGCTCGCAGCAGCCTGGAAACTGCCGTGATGTCGCTAAAGGTAGGGAAAACCGACCCGGAGGTTTTAGATGCGTGCGATGAGCTGATCGGAAATGCTCTGAATCGCGCGCGGGAGTTTGCAAACGACATTATCGCGACGTCCGAAGCGTTCAAGGCCTGGAGAGAGCATCTGGCCAACTAGTAATGCGCTATCTAAAACCCCGATTAGGGCGCACACATGTGACGGCCCCCGATCGCCGCGCAATGAACGTCCTGCTATCTCAACTCATAGATCGCCAATTCATCGGCACGCTCACGTATCCCCTTGAAGGACGGGTGCCGCAGCCTCCCCTCGTTCGTCCATGCGAAATATTCGATCTCGGCGACGAGCAACGGCTCGGTGAAGACGGCGCCCTTGCGCTTCAGATCGACCGCCGGCGCCTCGGTCGCAATCTCCTCGAGGAGCTTGCGCAATTCCCGCGAAAGGTCCTGCGACCAGCCGGTACCGACTCCGCCGACATAGACGAGGCCGCCGCCCCTTCTTGCCGCCAGTAATAGCCGGCCGATCCCGCCAGGCGCGGTCGACGGTTCGAAGCCGACGATCGCGAAACGGTCGCGTCGCTTGCACTTGATCTTCAGCCACCAGGGATGGCGCCCCGAACGATAGGGACGGTCGCGGTGCTTGGCGATGATGCCTTCGAGACCATGCGCGCAGGCGACGCGCAGCAGCTCGTCGCCGTCCGCATCGACTTCCTCCGAAAGCCGGATGGCGCCGTCGCCGCCGGCGACGATCGGCTCGAGCAGCCGCCGGCGTTCGCTGAGAGGCAGCCGGCGCAGATCCTGGCCGTCGAGATAGAGAATATCGAAGGCGAAGAGCACGATCTCGCCGGGCTCATGCGCGGCCGGCCGGCGGCCAAGCGCCCGCTGCAGCATGCCGAAGTCGGATCGGCCCTTGTCATCGAGCACGACCGCCTCGCCGTCGAGGATGGCCGTCGTCACGCCGAGCTGCGACGCCTCGGCGGCGATCGACGGAAAGCGATCGGTCCAGTCATAGCCGCCGCGCGTGATGATGCGGATCCGCCCGGGCTCGACATGGACGGCCAGCCGGTATCCGTCCCATTTGACCTCGAAGGCCCATTCCGGCCCCCTCGGCGGCCGATCGACAAGCATCGCGACGCATGGGTCGACGCGCGGCGGCATTGGATCCTGCGGCGTGTCTGGGGGCTGCTTCGACGAGGCTTTGGCCATTCGTGCTCTTGCCGAAGGAAAGAGCCCGTAGCGAAGGTTAATGGAGGGAAACGGGGGGCCACGGGCTCAGAGTTAAAGGCCAATAATATGGCTGTCGTCATTGTGACAGATCCGGGGGATTTGTCGATTAACCCATTGAGACTAGCGCAAAGAACCGGCCCCATTGACTTATGGGCGACCGCCAATCATATCAGCCCCATGGCGCTGGCGGGCGCCAAATCCATGGCATGCGGGACCATCAAACCCTCGACCGAGGAGGATCGCGCATGCCGGAAAAACTGAAGACACTCGCCGATTTCACCCTGTCGCATATGCACCTGAACTGCTCGCATTGCGGACGCCGCGGCCGCTACGACGTTGCGCGGCTGATCGAGGCGCATGGCGCCGAAATGCCAATCCGCGATTTCATCGACACGATCGGCCAGAGCTGCCATCGCTGGACGCATCCGGCTGACCATCAGCGCTGCGGTCTCGGCTGCGACGCCCTGATCTACATGTTCATGCCGAAGCCGGCCGCCGATGGCTACGCCGAGCAGATGGCCCAATGAAAATGAAAAACCCCCGCCGAAGCGGGGTTGAGCCGTGCCTTAGGTCTCCTGCTCCGCCCCGATCGCGTAGAAGCTCGACGGCGCGTTGAGGTTCGAATACTCCGCCGCAATCCAGGCGTCCGAGAGCGCGCTCATGCGCAGATAGGCAAAGCCGACCTTGCCCCGCCATGAGAACGACTGCGTATCGTAGCGGTCCGACCCATAGACAAGATATTGAACGGTTGAGCCGACCGCCGTGATCGTGGAGTCCGTCACCTTGTCGCCGCCATTGTAGTAGCCCCGGCGCTCTGTCGTCCCGTCATAGACGACATTGACGCGGGCCATCGTGCCGACTGCTGGGTTTTTCGTCGAGGCAAACTCCAGCGAACTGTTGCTTGCATCAAAGAACGCTCGGACACGCGCGCCACCGCTCGCAATATAGGCAACGTTGCCAACAGAAGCGCTCGCAGTCGCCAACGCCACGGCAACGCGGGTCGTTCCGTCATTGCGCGAGAGGGACACGCCGAGAGACCAGACCGTTCCGGGGGCGCTTATCGGCGCGGTGAGCCGTGCATCGGATGTGAAACTGCACGCGCCGCCACCAAGGGCGCCGTCGTACGGCTTCCATTTTTCAACGATGGAATTCTCTCCGCTCACATTGCGCAGCGTGTAGAAAAATCCGCCAGCTGGCCCGCCATCTTCGAGAATAGTGCCGCTGTTGCCGAACAATCCACCTACAGTGACCGTTCCGTCCAGCTCGACGCGGGTATGACGGTCGAAATTGTCGTCCGCCAGGAACAGAGCGTTGCCGTACCAAACAGCCCCTTGCACTTTCTGAAGCGGCTCGGACATCGTGATCGTGCCGACGTGCGCGCCGGTTGCGGGGTCGAATTTATATAGCTGATCGGTTCCCGGCGAGAACACATAAGGCGCACCATAAAGGTAGCCATCGACCGGGCAGTAGGCGCCGGGCCCGCCGACCGGGCTCGCTACCCCTGACGTATCGAAAGTCTCGATGAAGGCGAGGGTTGACGCATCAAAAACCGCGATCTGCGAGGGCGACCCCACGGAAATGTAAAGCCGACCGTCGCCGCCAACGCACCCGCCGCCGACATCCGTTGCTGCGGTTCCTGTGTCGCCGGCAGGGTCAAGATTGCTTGCCAGCACGGTGTCAAGGGCGGCGTTATACCGTCGCAGCGCATTCGACCCGAGCACAACAAACTCGCCATTTGGGAGCGGGATAACGCCTTCATGGCCCGTGACCGTTACCGAAGACAAAAGTTCGAAGGTTTGCGGATAGCCCCACGCGCGCGCCTGGCTTTTGCCGGTGCGGTTGAAGATGTCCACGCCTGGGATAATCACGACATCATAATCGGACCAGACTGCGTTGCGACCATTCGTATCGACCGCTGGGAGCAGATTAAGGTTGCTGTCGCCATAGTGAATTCGAACGACCGTATCCGTCGCGGTCGCTACCGTCCGCTTGAAGTAGAGCAGACCATCGGAAGCCGCATGGTTGAACCAGACGAGGTCGAACGGAATGAGGGCGCCGCCGGTCGTCTTCACCCGAATATCGCCGCCGTCTTCCTTCACATGCGACCAGAAACCGGCCGGCATGTCGGAGAGGTCGACATACACGGGGAAATCCGTGAGATCCGACGAGACCTCGCCGGCCGCGATCGTCAGCTCTGCATAATAGGTCGAGCCGTCGGCCACCTCGAGCGTGAAGCTCGGCAGGTCGTCGGTATCGCTCACAGCATCCGTCACCCGCACCGACAGGCCGGTGAAGCTGCCAACCTCCGTCGGCGTCCCGGAAACGGCGCCAGTGGATGAATCTACGGAGATCCCCGCTGGCCAGTCGCCAACAAGCGAATAGCTATAGGGCGGCGTGCCATAGGATGCGGAAACCGTGAAGCCGGCATAGGACGAACCCTCCGTCGCGGTCAGGACGGGAGTGCCGGAGATCGTCAGCGCCGCAAGCACGATGGTGATCTCGTGCCCCTGCAGGCTTTCGAGCCCGTCGCGCTCGGACGTCACGCGCACGATCGCGCTCTCGACCAGCTGTGACGGGCTGCCGCCGTCGAAGAATGACGACAGCGGCACTTCGTAGCTCGTGCCCGTAATGCCGGAATGCACCGCGAGAATGTTGCGGTCGGCATCCATCACGGTGATTTTCGTCGTCTGGCCGTCCTCAGGCGTGACGTCGGCAGCACCCCAGGAAAGGATCTGACTGTCCTCGGTTAGCCTGTTGCGCTGGTCAAACATCGATTCTCTCTCCAATCCGATCGGGCCAGGTCTTCACCACACGCCTGGACACTGCGGTTCGATCGACGACAACCTCCTCGAGGAAGCCGCCGACAGTGCTGAAGCCGGCGCCCTGACGATGGTGGCGCATTGCCTCGAAATATGGCTGCGCGTGAGCTTCCGCGCTGAAGGCCGGGCGATCGGCGCCCGAACGCGCCTTCGCCAGAAACCCTCCGAGCTCTGCCGGCATCGGAACGCGCGGCCCTAGCACAAGGAAGCCGTTGGCGTCGTGCAGCATGCCGCTCGGCATGCGGTGTCCCGACCCGGCGAGATAGCGGATCTGCGGGGCCAAGGCGGCTTCTGACCATCCCGCCACGACCGCGAGATAGTCGCAATCGGCCTCGGCGATCGGCGCCAATACGTCGCTTTCGAACGTGGCGAAGTGCTGCGCCAGCGATGTCGCAAGGTCGTCAAAGCCGCGATGCATGGCGCGACCAGACATCCATTCCAGGAAGAGCCGCGAAAGGGGCTGTTGCCCCAGCACAACGAGAACCGCCGGCAGATCCTCCAACGCGAAGACCTTCGTACCGACGAACCCCAATGTGCCGTCATCTTCGGTCGATGCGGCATCGGAGATCACGTGCACCGCTGATTTTTCCGCGAAGGCAAGAAGAGCGCTCATCCGTTCAGCGCCGCCTTGAATGCGCCGGGTTGCGCCCGGACCGCATTGAGAATGGTCTTGACGCCGGCCTGCGTCGACATCGCCTGCGACAGGAAGGACTGCGCGTCGAAGGTGTTGACGATCTGCGTGCGCGCGTCGACGCTCGGAGCCACCGCCGCGGATACCGGAGGCGCGGAGCCACCGCCGATCCGCGGCATCACATAGCCGCCCTGCGCATAGCCGCTCATGCCGGCGTTGATTGCCTCGAGGAGAGCGCGGTTCTTTTTCGTCGCCTCGGCATTCACGACGAACTCGCGCCCGTGCACGACGCCGGCAGGCTTGTTCTTGGCGATGTTGCCGGTGTAGCCGCCCGAGGAGAAGCCCAGCAGACCGCCGAGCAAGCCACCACCAGCGGCGCCACCGGTGAAAATGCCGGCGAAAATCTGGTCGAGGGCGATGTCGAGAAGCCGGTCGGCGAGACGGCTGACCGCGTTGTAAAGCGCCTCCGTGGCGCTTTTGCCCTGCACCAGGTCGGAAATCAGCCCCTTGATCGAACTCTGGAAGGCATAGCCGATGTCGTCGTTAACGGCGGCAAGCTCTTCCTGCTTCTGGCGCAGACGCTCGGCCGCTTCCGTCGCCGTGTCGTAGGCGGCGACGGCGCCATAGCGGGCATTCGCTTCCGCCTCGACTGCGGCGCGGATCTCGTCGGTGATGGTGACGCCCTGACGCTGCAGTTCGTTCAGCGTCTCACGGATCACCCGCTCGCGTTCGCGCTCGGCATTGGAGGCGCCGAGCATCTGCGTCTCTGCGCTGATGCCGGCCGTTTCCTCGGAGAGCGCCGCCATGGTCTCACGGATCAGGTCGCGCTGCTCCGCCCGGATTTCGTTCTCGCGAGCCAGCACGGTATTGAGGCCGGCGCGATGCTCGGCATACCCGCGCACATCATCGACGGTGGCGCCGCCTCCTAGTATCTCCGGATTGGCCTTGATGGCACCGGCAGACAGCACCTCCGAAACCGGCGTGCCGGGTGCTGCCTTCAAGACGTTGATCGCGCCCTGCGGACCAAGGAAGTGCGCGAGTTGCAGCGCCGCTTCATTGACGGAGACCCCCGCCCTTTGAAGCAGAGCGGCATTCTCGCGCGCATAGGCCTCAATCAGCGTCCTCGACGTGTCGGCATCGGTGCGCAGCGCCAGGATCGTCTCGCGCGACATGTTCGCAGCGCGATCAGGGAAGTGCTCGCGGAACAGCCGTAGCCAGGTGGATTCGATGAACTGACCGAGACCGGTTGCAGAGGATCGCGGGTTGCGGGCATCAGTGTCGCCGCCGCTCTCGGCACCGACGACGCGATCAACGAAGCCGCCGATCGCGCCCTCGAACGTCTTGACGCCCTTCTCCGCTGCCAGTTCCGTTTCCGCCTGGATGCGCGCCGCTGCCTCCGACAGCGCGACGCCCGCCTCTTCTGCGGCCTTCAGAATCTGGTCGGTGCGCGTATCCAGTTCGCGCTGGAATTCCGTCCGGCTCGCTTCGGTCTGCCGCTCACGCAGGAAATCCTGACGCTTGCGATCCTCGACGTCGCGCTCGGACAGTTGGCGGAAGCCGGCCGCGCGTGGATCTCCTGCCTGTGCTCCGCCAAGCGATTGAAGGTCCGATGTCGTTGCCCGCACTTCCTCACCGATGGCGATAAGCTTGTCGAGCAGAGGGTTCAGCTTGTTTGCGAGGTTCGTAAACCCGGGATCGCTCGTGGCGAGCTTGTTCAGCGCCTCTTGCGCCTTCGCACCGCCGCCGGCTGTACCGTCGAGCGAATCCCGGAGGGTTTCGAGCGCTCTGACCTGTGCCTGGAACTCAGGATCATCCCCAAACTCGCCGCGAACGTCATTCAGGCGATCGAGCGCGCTTTGCGCAGCTTCCCGGACCTCGGCGGCCGTTTTCTTGTATTCGTCGATATCGCCCTTTACCTGCTGTGAAAGGCGGAATGTTTCGGTTTCGACAAACCTGTTGCCGCTCTTGGCGGCGGCCTCCCCAGCGCCATCGGCTGCACCCTTGACCCGCTTAAGCGCTTCGGCATAGCGATCGGCCTTTTGCGCCGCCGTCTCGGCCGAATTGCCCGCGTCATCGGCGCTTGTCGCGAAATACAGAGCCGCGGTCGCCGCCACGCCGATCGCCGCGCCGAGCGGTCCCGCGGCAGCACTGAGCCCACCAAGCAGCAGCCCGCCACGCGCCGCAACCTGAGCCGCACGCAGTTCCCGAACGAACTTTCCGAAAGCAAGTCCGGCTTCGCCGAGTTTCACGATCATGCCGGCGATCGAGCGTCCGAGAAGACCCGCGGCAAGAATACTCGCGAAGGCAACAGCCGCGTCAGCCGTCCCCTCGAAATTGTCGGCCAGCGCCTCGAGGCCCTTGATCAGCCGCTGCGAGGCGCCGAGGCCTTCATCGGTCTGGCCGATATAGCGCGTAAAGGCGTTCTGGATCTTCGTGAACGCCTGGTCGAAGGTCGTCGCCGCCTGCGAGGCCTGCGCCTTCAGTCCGGCCGAGCCGCGCAGGAAGGCTGCGAAGAATTCCTTGCTGGTGACGCTGCCGTCGATCACGAGCTGGCGCAGCTTCGAGACTGAGCCGCCGGCCTCCTCCATGCCTTCGGCGACCGCCTGCAGGATCGGCCGCGCGCCTTCATTGATGGAATTGAACTCCTCCGCCCTGACCACCGCGCCGCCGAGCGCCTGAGACAGCTGCAGCAGCGCGCCACTTGCCGACTGGGCATCGGTGCCCGCAACCTTCAGCGCGTCGCCGACGCCTTCGGTGAACTTGAACAGCTGCTCCTGGTCGGCGCCGAGTTCCTTGGCCGACTGCGAGAGCCGCGAGAACAGCGTGACGGTCGCGCCGAGATCGGCGCCCGCCCCTTGCGCGATGTTGAACAGTCGGTCGAGCGTGCCGGTCATCCGCTCGGCCGGCACGCCGGCGACCTTCAGCGCGTTGCCGGCCTTCGTCCAGGCATCGGCATACTGGATGACCTCACGCACGCTGAGCGCCGCGACGACGCCGCCGAGCGGCGCCACCAGCGACCGCGCCGCATTCTTGCCGATCACGTCGAGATTGCGATTGAGCTGCTTACCCCGCTTTTCGATGGCGTTAAACTCACGGCTGGAGACAGCGCGCGCCTTTGCCATTTCCTTTTCGAATTTGCGGATGTCGGCGGAGAGTTGGACATGCAGTCTTTCCAGATCGGTCGCCATCTTCATTGCTCCGTTGAATGATCGTCGGCTCGAAGGAGCCGTGCATAGAGATCAAGGATGCGCGCCAGTTCGCTGCGCCCGATGGTGCTTGCCGCGAGGAACGACGCGCGACCGAGCAACGAGCCGACGATATCGTCGTCGCGGACCCCGAGAGCCTGCATGGCAGCAATCAGGCGATCGACTGCGGCGTCAATGATCGGATTTGTCGGCGGGCGGCCTTCGGGCATGCGTCATTTCCCTGATTGGTTTCCCGGGGTGCGGCGACCGAACGAGGTCCCGGCGCGGAGGTCCGGCCGCCGCGATGATCAAACCGGCATGACGGGCAGGTCACCGGCTTGATCACTTTTCACGACACGAAAGGACGCGCGGCGCCACCGAACCCTGAAATGTTTCAGCACTGCGTCGAAGATCGCCCGCCATTCCTCTTGATTTGGCGGGCGGCCGACATGCTTGAAAAACACTGCGTTCGACGCTTTCAGCACCCTCTCGAAGAGGATGCACTCCTGCTCGATCAATCGCACACGGTCGACGTTCATGCCGCACCCATTTCGAATTCAGCTCTCGATGTCTGGAGACCGGACCAGGACGCCTTGAACTGCTCGTAGCTGATCGTGTTGGAAAGAAGCGCCTTGATCAGATCGCCGCTTGCCGTGGTTTCCTCGGCAGCGAAAACCTTTCGATCGCAGGGAATGCGATATCGGGGTTTCGGCAATGCATGCTTGGTGGCGCCCCCCTCCGGTTCTGCCGGCGGAGGCGCGGCTTCCTGCTGCGTGGGCGCGACGTTGAACGGATCGGGCTGGGAATCGCGTTTGGCAAGTGCGGCGAGACTAAAGTTCTGTTGCTGCAGATAAGGCGTATCGCCTCCATCGACAGGCGGGAGATCGAAGCGCCGGCGAGCCTCGTTCGGCGACTTGATCCCGGCGCCGACAGCTTCCTTCTCCGCAGTGACCATGGTCACAGTGTCCATGCGTAGGAGGTTATCGACGTCGAACTCTGTACCGATGTCTGGCCCCATCTCGAGACCTTCATCGAGGCAGATCTCGGCGGCCTCGATCAGGGACTGAAGGCACTGCGAATAGTATTCTATGTTCAGCGATTGAATGTTGCTGTTGCTCGGCATGACGCCGACGCCCGCCTTGTAGGGCGGCACATGGAAGACTGAGCAGACGACCTCGGACGTCCATTTCAGCTGCTCGATGAGCTGCGACTCCTCCGCCGTCAGCATCATCTGCTCATATTTGAGCCCGTCGCCGAGCACCGCAACCTTGCCGGAGTTCTCGCCGGTAAAACTGTTGTCCCAGTTTTCCTTGAGCCGCGCCGCCGTCTCGTTGCTGATCGCCCCTGGCGCCGTCAGCACGCCGCCCGGCTGCGAGCGGTTGCCGAAGAACCAGGCCGAATTGTTCTGGATCCGAAGGCCCTGCGTCGCTGCGACGCCGGCGGCGAAGATCGGCGAGACGCCGACCAGCGGATGGAACATGCAGTTCATCCGGTCGTGGATGATCTCGCGTGCCGGGACGATGACGTCTTGCGTCAGCCCCGCGACGTTGTCGGCCGAGAGCTCGTAGAAGACGCTGCCGTCGTCCGCGATCATCGGCGTCACCCGCGTCGGATCGAGCACGTAGAGCCTGTTTACGACGCCGCGGCTGTCGCGGCCTTTGAGCACGTAGGTGTTGCCGCGAATGAGCTTCGAAAGCATCCAGCCTTCCCAGAACTGAACCCGGTTCTGGATCGGGTTAGGGCGCCGCAACACCGGATCATAGGCGGCGTTCTTGAACTCGGCCCAAATTCCGTTCTCCTCACGGCGCATCAGCTTGACGCGCAGCTTCGAGATGTCGGAGGCGATCAGCGTCATGCAGGCATAGACCGCGTGATAGGAGAGCACCAGGTTGCGATCTACGACGACGTTCGTCTGCCATGCGCCAGGGAAGCTCTCGAACAGCCGGAACCAGCCCCCACGGTTTTCGGTAATGCTCGAGAGTGCCTTCGTTTCGATTGCCGACGGCTGGCGGCGCTTGATCAGCCCGCTAAGGATTGCCGGAAGTCTCATGCTTCACCTCTCGCCTCTATCTCTGTCGCGTGCCAGGTTGAAGAACGTTCGTCTCGCTGATCAGGTGGCGAAAGGTGCGTAATCGACGCCGTCGAGCACCGAAACGCTGCCGGATCTCTCAACGCTCCAGTTCATCGTCCTTTCCGCGAGGATGCCCATTGCGTTGGCTTGCCAAAGCGACACGACAGCGGCGCCAGCCCCCGTCGTTCCATCCTGCTGCAGTGCGCTGTCGAGCATTTCGATGGCCGGCTGCCGGCTCATCCTGATGGCTGCGCTGCCCTCGCCGACAGCAATTCCGCCCGCGTCGGCGAGTATGATCGTGTCTTCGGGAGCCGAGCGGCTGGTGATCGCCGGAATGCCGTAGATTTCGCCGCCGCGCGCGCCGATGTTCGGTCGATCGGCGCCGGCGAGGGAAACTGCCACGTCAGGCCGCATGACGAAGTAAGCCGTTTCCAGATCGCCGGAGAAATTGGCGATCATCGATTTGAGATCGGCTGTGGCATCGGAACCGGCCGTCTGAGCGACAACGCTATTCGTGATAGATGCGGGTTCCACGCCGTCGACGCCGGCATTGCCGGGATCGACAAAGCTCGTGTCGATCGCGGCGGCCGCGGCGCGCAGCATGTCGCGCCTGATCGCCAACTCGGCGGCTGGGTCGGCACTCTTCAGCAGCTCTTCCGTGACGACAGTGAGGGCGATGCATTTCAGGGGATGCAGGCTGTCGCGTGCGAAAATCATCTTCGACAGCGGCTTTGCCTGGCCCTCTCCCACCCAAAATCCCGTTGCGCCGGAGACGATGCTAAGAATCGGCGTCAGCAGCGGAACCTGTCGAAGCCCGGCCATGCGGCCAACGATCGACATCTGTGCGACCTGGTCGAAGAATTCCGTCGCCGCGTCCTCGAATCCTTCCCCCAGGCCGGCCGAAGTGGCGGCGCCGACGGCCGCGCGCAGGATCCGCGCCGGCGCGCTGGTTTCGCCCCACCTGTTGGCGGCGACCATTGCGGCCCCGGACGGACTTTCGCCGATCGACTTTGCGATCGCCAGACGGACGAAGCTCATGCCGCGCGGAGCGGCGGACAATGCACCCGACATCTTCACCTCCTGTCGTTTGTTCCTTGATGGTGGTCGACAACGGAGGCGCCCGGTAGTTCGTTTCGGTACGTTTGGAGCGGAAAAAAACGCCAGAAATCGACATAAAACGTACCGAAACGAACTTGACAGAAAGGCTGGCGCTTATTCGTCTACGATTCGCGCCAGGTCACTTAGGCGATACATGACGCGGCTTCCGGACCTGACGAAAGGGATCGGATTGTCGGTCAGTCGGCGATTTCTCAGTGTCAGCTTGGAACGCCCCAGCAAACGCGCCGCATCCGCTTCAGAGACGGTATCGTCGACGCCTATGGGGATGGCGAGATCGATACAGGCCTGCCGCAGCAAACCAGCTGCCCCGATCTGCGGCTCGTACCGCGTGGGAGCTGCCAGCTCGTCGCGCAGCTCGAGGAGAGCCGCCAGATGCCGTCGCGTTTCTGAGATCTCATGGTCGAGCCGATTGAGAGCAGTGGTCATGCCCACCCTCCTTTGCCGTCGAAGAGGTCCTTAGGCCCTTCGGCGCCCTCGGCCTTGCCCCTCCGGCGCCACGTCGCCTGGCTGCAGCTCTTCGAGCAGAACAGCCGCATCCGGCCGGCGGCGACGGAGCGATCGGGCAGCGCACGACCGCAGCGCTGGCAGCCCACCACAGCCACAGGCGGCTCGACGCGAGCAGCGCGGTTCCATTCTCGGCTCTGCGCAGATCGGTGCGCCAGGCGGCACGGATCGCAGCAAAACTTGAACGGTCTGCCCGCGCGCCGAGTTGCCTCGAAGGTCGCGCCGCACTCAGCGCAAGCGGCGACAACCGCCGGCGAGAGGGGATTTTCGGCGGGAACTGACGGAACCGGATCGGCGGTTAAAAAATGATCGGAAAACAGGTCGGTTTGCCCAGCATATAGTAGGGGTGACAGTCGCAACTCTTTGTTTTTGTTTTCATTATTTGTCATTGGCTTTCCGCTCTTGCCGGCCAGCAGGCTCCAAAAACGCACCGCTCAGAAAAAAAAAAGTCTGAATGTGAGGGGCGCGGGTCTAGGAAAAACGGCCTTCATCGACTTACCCTCCCCCCCCCACCCTCAGTTCTTCCGGCCGACGGCGGCCGCATTGAGCAGCAAGCGATGACCCAGCCGCTCCATCAGCACGCGCAGTCCGCCACCTCGGCGGCGCATCTCCGCGACGGTCGCGGCTTCGATCAGGACGTCGGTCATGTGTTCAATCGCCTCGCTGTGGGCATGCCAGCCGAGCGAGCGCAAATCGGCATCCCACCGCTGCAATGCTCGCTCCCTGGCCGCTTCCCTGTGAGACGGAGAAAGCACAACCGCAGGTCGTTCTGATTGAGATGAAGATGGTTGCTGCACACACCCTCTCAAGAGCCCATTGCGGCCTTCAGGCTCGCTCTTTCGCAGCCGCTTTTCCGGGTCCGTCGAGCTAGCCGGATCCGCGTCTCCACTTGCTCCGAACGGCGCTATGGGTTCTTTCAATGGGTTCCTTCTATGGGTTTGTCGGACATTTTTGCCCGGGGTAACCGGACATTTTTGCCCGGTATCTGCGGACATTTTTGTCCGGTCTCCGCCGTCGTCTTCCGGCTCGTTTCCGGAGCGCATCGCCCTTTCCCATTGGTCGATGATGGCGCGAAACGACGGCCATAATGGCTCATAGCTCGAGCGACCCGATTTCCCGCCGTGACTGACTTTCCTGAACAGACCTCGCGCGCAAAGCTCATTCGTGGCGCGACGCACCGTCTTCTCGTCGATGTCAAGCAGCGTAGCCAGGCGCCCGATGCTGGGATCGCATTGACCGGTCCTCTTGTTGAAATGGTCTATGATCGCAAAGCCGACGCGACGATCGGCTGCCGAAAGTCCAGGCGCGGCATGCAGCGCCTTATACGCAAAGAGGATGTCGTTAACGGAAGGCAGCGCCACAGGCGGTTACCTTCCATATTTCAACTGATGAGCTAGCTTGGAAGCTTCGATCGCCTCAAGGATCGTGAAGCCAAATCGGGTACGCAGAAGGGGAATGATCGGCCCCTTTATGTCGGCCCCTTGAGCAGCCAACCACATCGCGGCGACCTTCACCGTGCCCTCTTGCTCGCCCAAGTTATACCCAAGAAACGCGGGATCAGAACCGGAACAGGTGTTGGATTTTACGATCTTCGACGACAAGAAAGCCCGCGTTTCTGGCGCGGCTACCGTGTTGACATCGTAGGGGTCACAAGTTCGATCCTTGTCACGCCCACCATCCAAGTTTCTGATTTGAAAGGCCTTTCGGGAAATCGGGAGGCCTTTTTACGTAGTGCTCCTTGGGGTCACTGAACCTTGCGGAGGCTGCCCGAGCGCCTTCCGTTGTTTTGCCGCGACTGCGCCCGGTGGAGGAGCACATTGGCGAGCACCTACCTGTCCGCGGTTGACCGTGTGAAGCATCCGTGACGCCTTCCAACGGCCGATCGGACGACCGCCCTCCGGTTCAGCGCTTCCCCAGCCTCCGCAGGTGTCTTTTGTAGATTCCCGAAAACCTCTTCGGTTTTCCTCCAGCGGGTCTGGTCGCCTGTTCGACCAGGTGAGAAAATTCCGGATACTCCGTTTTCAGCCGCCTTATCTGACGACCCTGTTGGGAGACGGGTACGAGTTCGACAATCGATCGGTACTTGATAAGGAAAGGTAGAAGGTCGCCTCCATTCATAGGTATTTGCCCGACGGCGGACGACATCGTCGGCGCGGACTCTTGCCGCCGAATACCGAGTTCTGCCCATGTCTTCACGACCGGCATCCACACTGCGGAGCTTGTGGGGATTTCTTCGCCGGGGTAGCAGGCACCCTCCCTGACTTCCCCGTGCCTTAGAAGCCATTTTAGAGATGTGCCGGGCTGCAGCGTGACGGAAAGACGCCACCCCGAGATAAGGCCGGGATTCTGTTTTGCGAGTTCCTGCATACTCGACATGGTCCACCCTCCGGCGTAAAAATGCTTCGCGATATGGGACCTGTCTAGTTACACATTTGGGTAGGTAATCCATCGAAAAACAATTATGACGAGCATTCGAGAAACGAACCCTCAGCCGCACCCAGCCTGGGGCCGAGTGAGTTTGTCCGGAGCTCTCGTTCGGACCTTAGTCCAACAAAAGATGGGCCAGAGGTCTTAGCCCATATATCATTATCCCATTGATATTTCTGGTAATCCTTGACTGAAACGTTCCTTGTGCGACCCTCGGGCTCTTAGGTGTACCGCGGGGGAAGCACGCAGTGAGACTGATGAAGGTGAAGAAGAAGTATCCCCGAAAGAAACAAGCACTAGGTGTAACCGAGAGCATCGATGACGGCAGCATCGCCGTTAAGCGCAAAACCCCTGGTTTGTCGTACCGCGAGAAATGGACTAATGATGGGTGTCCCGGTACCTTCGAGGCGTGGCTGGTGAGCAAGGGCGTCATGCCCAAGCAATAGGTCACAGCGGCAGATAGATCGTCATGCCTCGACCAACGGCGGTGAAGGATGCACTTCGCCATCGAGCACCGGCAAAGGTTGAAGATGGCGGGAAAGGCGGCCGGGGGAACCCGGCCCATTCTTGTTCCGGCCAATTATGCCGTTGATCAAGGGCCTACAGCGCCGTGCGTCTTTTCAGACATTTTCAGACGCACTAAGGACGCTGCAGCACTCTGGACGCATGCAGTAGATCGGGATGCGCTCCCAAAGGTTCGCGCCGCCGCCGCTCTGTCTGTTCTTTTTGCCGCATTGTGCGACGGCCGGTGATTCCAGCTCACCGCAAAATGCTTTAGAGCCTGACGATGTCATCGACCCAATATTCCACCCGATAGCGAACGGAATTGGCTTGCTCCTTGGCTTCGCGCCAGGCCGCGCGGCCGTATCGACCCTCGCAGGCGATCCGGTCGATCGCCCAGAGGCCAGTTAACGCAACAATGAAGAGTAGCAAGCCGCGCATATCGACAGCTTGTCGATGAATTCTTTAGAAAGCTCTAACGTTCACACTTGCATTCGACATAGTCGGATCGGTTCCCGGGCTCCCCGGTCGACGCGAACGATCATCTTTTTGATTGCGCGTCATGCGGTTGTCATGATCGGCGGCTAGGAGGGACCCACCTCGCCATTGACCACGGATGGACTGGCAGTGGCGGAAGGTGATGAGGAAGGTCGGATTTGTCCCGGCCTTTTTTGTTGCCCGACACAGTCCCGAAGATGCTTGTCGGGAGCCTTCGGACAACGCGAACGCGGAAGGCTCCCTACCGCCAGCTTCTCAATGAACAACCTGCGACGCCGCCGACATCACCTCGTCCGGGCTCGGGTTGCGGAACATGTTGCGACCTTCGCCGGAAGCCTCAGTGAAGGCCCACCGCACGATACCGTCGCGGTCGAGCAGAAACTCGCCGACGAGTTGCGCCATGGCGGCCGCCTCCATCCTTTTGTCGTCGTCCGTCATCTCGTAGCCATCGGCCTTCTGGAGATAATCCCCAGCGGCGACCGGGTCCATCGGCTCCGGCAATTCGCCGGGCAAGTCGACGCGCATCGACATGACGGTCCGCATCCCCAACTTGCGCGGCCAGTCGTCCTCGTCTTCGGTGAATTCGAGATTCGGCAGGCCGAACGCCCGATGCGAAAGCCTATCGGGATCCGATGCGGCAAGCAAATTCGGCAAGGGGTGGTAGCGGAAATAGAGCCGCGCCCGCTCGATCGGTGTGTTGATCACCGTCAGGGTCTCGACGCCCTTTTCGTTGAGAGCGGCCTTGAGTTGCGCCAGCGTGGCGATCTGCCGGCGGCAGAACGGGCATTGCAACCCCCTGAACAGGCCCACCAGAACAGGCTTGTGCCCCCGAAAATCGTCAATGGCAATCTTGCCCTCCTGCGTGATCGCATCGAGCACGACGTTCGGCGCGCGATCACCCGGCTGCAGCGGACCGGAACTACGAAAGTCTTCCATGGCTGTTTCTCCTCACCTCGCGGGGCTCGCGGAAGGGCGGTTCAGTCGAGGAACGGCAGTACCACCAGAGCTTCGGGGTCGAGATCGTGACTTTCACAGATGTCTCGCGCCGAACCGAAATGGCGCTCGGCCCCCGCAAGATCGCCTTCGTCGAGGCACAGCGTCGCCAGACCATCATAGCATGGAAACAGCACCTGCGCTTCGCCGGTTTCGGCGGCAAGGTCGAGCGCTTCGCCGTAGAGGGCGCGGGCGTCGCCCGGCCTGCCGTGGCACTGGTATATCTGCCCGAGCACGAGCAGCGATACCGGCAGATGGTCGCGTTGGTCCAGCGCCCGGTCGATCTCGATCGCCCGTTGCGCCGCCGGCACGCCTTCAGCCGCACAACGGTCGGTGAAGGTGCAATAGGCGACCGCCAGATTGGCAAGCAGCCGCGCCTGAAAGCCGAGGTCGCCGATGCGGCGAGCCATATCGAGGCCTCGCCGGCAGACTTCGATGGCAAGCTTCGGATCGACGATTGTGTAGAGCACCGCAAGATTGGTATAGCCGCGGCAGGCCGCATGCATCAGCGCCGCGCCTTCCGCGACCGCGACGCTCCTTTCAACCGCGCCGATCGCCTCTCGCGTATTGCCGCCCCGGGCGAGCGCCACGCCCTTGGTGTTCAGCGCCTCGGCCGTCACCAGAGCCGCCTCGCGCCGCAGTTCGTCGTTCGCGTCGGCCGCGAGCGACTCGACCCGGCTCAAGGCCTCGCCCGCCCATTCGGAGGCCGCGACATAGTCGCCCATGCGGAAGGCAAGATGCGCGCGCTCCTGCAGCAGCGACGCACTTTCGACCGGTGCCTCCGCATGTTCGAGCCGCGCAGCCGCCTCGACGAAATTCGCCTGTGCGTGCTCTCGCCTGCCGGATTCCCAGAGAACATGGCCGAGCTTGCGCAGAACCCGGGCGGAGGCGATGGGGTCTGCGGAGACGGGACGGGCGCCAAGCAGGGCCCGGTAATGCTCCTCCGCTTGCGCGCGCTCGCCGGAAGGCACCAGCAGATCGGCAATGCGCTCGCGGGCGGCGAACCATTCCGGCCTCTCTTCGCCCAGCGCGGCAAGAGCGGCCATCGCCTGGCTATAGAACCTGATCGCGTCTTCGTTGGCGCAGAGCTGGCGCGCGCGGTCGCCTGCGGCCATCAGGTAGCGTGCACCCTTGGCCCGGTCGTCCGACTGGCTGTAGTGATGCCCCAGAAGTGCCAGGTCCTCGAAACGCTCGGGATTTTCCCCATGGCGCCGCTCCAACGCCCTGGCGACCGCCACATGAAGCTCCGTCCGTCGCTTGACCAGAAGGTTGTTGTAGACCACCTCATGCAACAGCGACTGCACGAAGCGGTAGGTCTGCGCCCCCTGAGCCCCGCCCGGGGCCGTTTCCTCGATGATTTCGGCGTCGCAAAGCAGCTCCAGACCCGGTTCGACCCCGGCTGCCTGGGGAAAAATCGTGACCAGAAGCTCGGCGTCGAAGCGCGGGCCGATGACCGCAGCGCTATGGACGAGACGCCGGACCTCCTGCGGCAGCCGGTCTATTCGCGCAAGCAGCATCGCCTCGATGCCAACCGGAATGTCGACGCTCGCCTCACCCTCGGCAACGCGCCAGCGAGATCCGTCGCGCCGCAGCCTGTCCAGCTCGATCAGGCCGCGGACGATTTCCTCGGTGAACAGCGGGTTGCCACCCGCCCGGCGGAGGATCTGCGCCGAAAGGTTTCGGGGAAGGCAATTCTCGCCGAACAGCCCTTCGAGGAGCCGCTGGCCATCGACGGGCGAGAGCGGACCGAGGCGAAGCGCCGTGACACTGGTGCGCGCCGGAATCAGCCGTTCCGGCCCCGCATCCGGTCGCTGCGTCGTGATCACCATCAACGGGCTGTGATCCAGCCGATCGAGCACGAAGCGCAAGGCCTCGAGCGAGGCGGCATCCGCCCAATGGAGATCCTCGATGACGAGCAGCAGCGGCGCCCGTTCGAGCCGCCGCTCGAACATGGTGCGGATGACCGAGAAGAGCTGGCGCCGGACCTGCTCGGGAGCGACATGCTGCAGGAAGCCTTCTCGATCCCCCATCCCGAGTATGTGGTAGAAGAGCGGCATCAGTTCGCCGACCTCGCCGGCGGTAAAGCCGATCTCCGTGAGGCCGGTGGCCAGCCGCTCCTGCATCTCCTCGGCGGAGCCGCCGGTCGAAATGCCATAGGCACTGCGCAGCACGGTAGCAAGCGTCCCGTAGGACGGCTCACCCAGCGGAGAACAGGCCGCACGCCTGACGACCACATGCGCAAAGCGCGGATCATCGTCGATCGCGGCCAGGAAGTCGCTTACCAGGCGCGACTTGCCGATGCCGGCTTCTCCGGTAAGGCGTACCACTTGCGCCGTGCCGGCGCAGGCGAGCGCGAGGCAGTCGCGCATGCGGGCGATTTCGGTATCGCGTCCGATGAGCGGCGCGCTGAGCCCGAGCGTGTCGAGGCCCCTTGCCGGGCGCGGCGTCTCGAGCGCACCGCTCACGCGATGCACCTGCAGGCTGCCGGTCTTGCCGCGCAAGGCAACGGCGCCGAGCGTTTCATAGGCGAAGGCATGCCGCGTGAGCTTGTGGGTCACGGGCCCCGCCAGGATTTCATCCGGGCCGGCCATCGTCTGCAGGCGTTGCGCCGTGTTCACCGTATCGCCGGTGACCGAATAGGATTTCGTGTCGCCCGCCCCGAAACCGCCGGTGACGACCGGGCCGGTGTTGACCCCGATATGGAGGCTGAGCGGCAGTCCGATGCGCCGGTGCCAGCGGTCGCTCACCTGCGCGGCGCGATTGATCATCTCCAGGGCGGCCCGAAGCGCCCTCTCCGGATCGTCCTCATGCGCCACGGGGGCACCGAAGAGGGCAAGCAGCGCGTCGCCGATGAACTTGTCGACGAAGCCGCCGAATGATTCCACCGCACTCGTCAGTTCCTCGAAGAGCTCGTTCTGCAGCGCCTGCAGAATTTCCGGATCGATCTGCTCGCTGAGGCCGGTGAATCCGCACAGATCTGCAAACACGACCGTGACGGTGCGCCGGTCGGCGCCGATATCCTGGGCCGCAGATGTTGCAGGCGGCGTTGGCACGGACGGGGTCGGGAGCTGCTTCCTCGCCGATTGGACCCCCACGACCGCTCCGAGCCGGGTGCCGCAGCGCGGGCAGAAGGCAAAATGCGGAGCACAGAGATAGCCGCAATCGGGGCACGAACTCTTCTGCTTGGCGCCGCATTTCGGGCAAAACGCGAAGCCGCTCTCTATCTCGCTACCGCATTCATGGCAGTTCATCGCGGACGAACCTCGATCGGCGCCCGGCGGCCAAAACGTCCGCGGCGTGGGCGTGAATGCTGCAAAAACAATGGACTTGTTGCCGCGGCTTGGCAAGCAACGCGCGACCATGGCGGAGCCCGACCCGGAGCGAACCGGAGCGAAAGCCGGGCAAGGCGGGCCGGAAATTATCTGACGCAAAAGATGACGCGCACGCAATTTTGCGCTAGTACCCTCTACCGGCGCTCCAGGATCGCCATATTCGCGTATCGACATTCGTCCGTGAAGGAACCCGTTCATGCCTGCCTATCGCTCCCGCACCACCACTCACGGCCGCAACATGGCCGGCGCCCGCGGCCTCTGGCGCGCGACGGGCATGAAGGACAGCGATTTCGGCAAGCCGATCATTGCGGTGGTGAACTCCTTCACCCAGTTCGTACCCGGCCACGTGCACCTGAAGGATCTCGGGCAGCTCGTTGCCCGCGAGATCGAGGCGGCCGGCGGCGTCGCCAAGGAATTCAACACGATCGCCGTCGACGACGGCATCGCCATGGGCCATGACGGCATGCTTTATTCGCTGCCGTCGCGGGAGATCATCGCCGACAGCGTCGAATACATGGTCAACGCCCATTGCGCCGACGCCATGGTCTGCATCTCCAACTGCGACAAGATCACCCCCGGCATGCTGATGGCGGCCTTGCGCCTCAACATTCCCGCCGTCTTCGTCTCCGGCGGGCCGATGGAAGCCGGCAAGGTCGTTCTGCATGGCAAGAAACACGCGCTCGACCTCGTCGACGCGATGGTCGCTGCCGCCGACGACAGTGTCTCAGATGAAGACGTCCAGGTCATCGAGCGTTCCGCCTGTCCGACCTGCGGCTCCTGCTCCGGCATGTTCACGGCCAACTCAATGAACTGTCTGACCGAAGCGCTCGGCCTGTCGCTGCCCGGCAACGGCTCGACGCTCGCGACCCACGCCGACCGCAAGCGCCTCTTCGTCGAGGCTGGCCATCTCGTCGTCGACCTGGCGCGCCGCTATTACGAGCAGGAGGACGAACGCGTCCTGCCCCGCTCGGTCGCCAGCAAGAAGGCCTTCGAGAACGCCATGGCGCTCGATATTGCCATGGGCGGCTCGACCAACACGGTGCTGCACATCCTCGCCGCCGCCCACGAGGGCGAAGTCGACTTCACCATGGACGACATCGACCGGCTGTCGCGCAAGGTTCCCTGCCTGTCGAAGGTCGCTCCGGCGAAGGCCGACGTGCATATGGAAGACGTGCACCGCGCCGGCGGCATCATGTCGATCCTCGGCGAACTGGAAAAGGGCGGCCTCATCAACCGCGATTGCCCGACGGTGCACAGCGAAACGATCGGCGACGCCATCGATCGCTGGGACATCACCCGCACCTCGAGCGATACCGTCCGCAACTTCTTCCGCGCCGCTCCGGGCGGCATCCCGACGCAAGTCGCCTTCAGCCAGGAGGCGCGCTGGGACGACCTCGACACCGACCGCGAAAAGGGCGTCATCCGTTCGGTCGAGCATCCCTTCTCCAAGGACGGTGGCCTCGCGGTCTTGAAGGGCAACATCGCGCTCGACGGCTGCATCGTGAAGACGGCCGGCGTCGACGAGAGCATCCTGAAGTTCTCCGGGCCGGCCCGGGTGTTCGAGAGCCAGGACGCCTCCGTCAAGGCGATCCTCGGCAACGAGATCAAGGCCGGCGACGTCGTCGTCATCCGCTATGAGGGACCGAAGGGCGGACCGGGCATGCAGGAGATGCTCTATCCGACGAGCTACCTGAAGTCGAAGGGGCTCGGCAAGGCCTGCGCGCTGATCACCGACGGCCGTTTCTCCGGCGGGACGTCCGGCCTGTCGATCGGCCACGTCTCGCCCGAGGCGGCCAACGGCGGCATGATCGGGCTCGTCCGCGAAGGCGACATGATCGACATCGATATCCCCAACCGCACGATCAGCCTGCGTGTCGAGGAAGCCGAACTTGCCCAGCGACGCACCGAGCAGGACGCCAAGGGCTGGAAACCGGCAGAACAGCGCAAGCGCAAGGTGACGACGGCGCTCAAGGCCTACGCCGCCTTCGCGACCTCCGCCGACCGCGGCGCGGTGCGTGATCTGGGCGATCGATAGTCGGGTAGAACGGAATCAAGACAGCTCCCGCCGGGTCGCAGCGGGAGCTTTTCATTTGAACGGCTGAGATCACATGTGCCGCGTCTCGGCCGGCACATTCCACCAGTTGTCGTGCAGCCCGTCCATGTACTGGATCGGCAGGGCCGCAAGCACCGCCGGATCGATATCGTCGAGGCAGGCGATGTTGATGGAGACGAAGGCGCCGCCGAGCTCTTCGACATATCCCGTCCCATAGGGCGAGACGCCGCAAGTCGGGCAGAAACGATGGTGGCCGCTCATCGTATTGAACTGATAGTCGCCACTGCTCGTTTCTTCGCAGAGCAGCCGGAAGTCTTCCGGCTTCACCAGGGTGCCCCAATAGCGCGTCTTCGAGCAATAGGAACAATTGCACCGGCTGGTTCCGGCCTCGAGGTCGATGTCGGCCTCGTAGCGGATCTTTCCGCAATGGCAGCTGCCCTTGTAGGTCATCTTCATCTCGTTCTCCCCGGCGCTCTCTTGCCAATCATCAACCAGCATGACAACGTATTGTCAAATACGACTACCGCAAATGACAACATGTTGTCAACATGAATCAGCCCTCACGGACTCCCTCCGGCGACGCCTTCGCCGAATTCACCATCTCGGTCCTGCGCCTCGCCGGACACTTGACCTCGGAAGGAGATAGGCTCGCGCAGCCATCCGGCCAGACCAGCGCCCGCTGGCAGGTATTGGCGGCAGCACGACATTCGACATTGTCGGTGGCAGAGACCGCCCGCGCCCTCGGACTGGCGCGGCAGGGCGTGCAACGCATCGCCGACGTTCTCGAAGCCGAGGGCCTGCTGGCCTACCGGCAGAATCCGGCACATCAGCGCGCCAAGCTGATGACGCTCACGCCCAGCGGGGAAGCGGCGCTCCAGGAGATCACGGCAAGACAGGCCGTCTGGGCGAACGCGCTTGGCGCCGAGATGGGAGAGGAGAGGCTGCGGCAGGCGTCGGCGCTGATCACCGAACTTGCCACGCTTCTCGGAGATCGTCGCGCGTCAACTTGATCACGCGCCGCAGACTGGCGGCGCTTCCGTGAGAGCGAGAAGGTCGGCCCGCAGCCGGTCGGAACCGCGGTCGCCGAGATGTTCATCGACCACTGCATGCGTTTGCGTCCAGATCGGCATGGCGTCGCTGAGCAGCCGCTCGCCCGCTTCCGTCAATCGCAGGCGTCGCAGCCGTCTGTCCTCGGAATCCACAAAAGTCTCCACGAGACCGCGGCGCTCGAGCGGCTTCAATGCGGCCGTCAGTGTCGTGCGGTCCATGGCAAGGAGCGAGGCGACAGCGCTCATGCTCGGCGGCTCCGGCCGGTTGAGCGACATCATCAGCGAGAACTGTCCGTTGGTGATGTCGAGCGGCCTGAGCGCTTCGTCGAAACGGCGGGCCAGCGCCCGGGCGGCACGCTGGACATGCAGGCACAGACAGGTATCCCTGACAAAGATCGTGGTGGAGAAAGGCAAGATCGGCGGTTTTGACATGACTGACTAATGTTGATATCAACGTAAATAGTCAAGCATAAATGGCGATGCATTCACGGTTCGACGTGTTCACCCACGAGAATCGAGCATGGAATTCGTTTCGCGACCAACATGACGATTGGATAGGAGAAAACGACTGCAGCGTTAGATGGACTTCGCGGCCGTCGGCCCTATCTGAGGCTCCGTTCCGGGTAGCGGCGGGGCAGACCGCGGCAATTCAATCGCAAGATGCCAAGGAGGAGAACGTGAAAGCAGAGCCTCAGGAAGAGCACCGATGGCTGGAGCAGCTGCTCGGCGAATGGACGGCCACGTCGGAAGAGTCGATGGGAAGCGGCGGGTCGAGTGAGCCATGGGTCGAGAACGTCCGTTCGATGCAGGGACTCTGGGTCGTTTGCGAAGGGCAAGGCACCATGCCGGACGGAAGTTCCGGCCAGACCATGATGACGCTGGGCTTCAATCCCCTCACCGGCCGCTATGTCGGCACATGGGTCGGCTCGATGATGACCCATATGTGGGTCTATGACGGCGAGATCGAAGACGACGGCAAAACGCTCGCACTGAATTGTGAAGGCCCGGATTTTGAGAACCCCGGCAAGTCCGCCAAATACCAGGACAGAATAACGTTGAGCGATGCAAATCGCAGGACATTGACGGCCCGCGTCCAGGCTGAAGACGGAAGCTGGAAGGAACTGATGAAGGCGGAGTACCGCCGCCGATAGGGCGACATGGCCAACGCCGCGCAAACCAACAACCGGAGGACCAATCATGCATGGGAAATTCGTCTGGTACGAACTGATGACGACGGACACGAAGGCTGCGGAAGCCTTCTACAAGAGCGTCGTCGGCTGGTCTGCCCGCGATGCGGGCATGCCTGGCATGGATTACACGCTTTTTTCCAAGGGCGAGCACCAGGTGGCCGGCCTGATGACCATGCCGGAAGGGGCGCTCGAGATGAAGGTGCCGCCGGCCTGGCTCGGTTATGTGGCAGTCGATGACGTCGACGCCACCGCGGAGAAGTTGGCCGCTGCCGGCGGCACCGTCCACCGCGCGCCGGACGATATCCCGGGGGTCGGCCGCTTCGCGATCGTCACCGATCCGCATGGCGCTGCCTTCGCGCTTTTCAAGGGGGACGGCGAACCCCCGCCCGCCATGGATCAGATGGCCGCCGGGAATATCGGCTGGCACGAGTTGATGGCCGGCGACCTCGACACCGCCTTCGGCTTCTATTCGAAGCTGTTCGGCTGGACCAAGGACCAGGCGATGGATATGGGCGAGATGGGCGTCTACCAGATCTTCGCCCATAACGGCCAACCGATCGGCGGCATGATGACCAAGCCGACGGAAATTCCCACTCCCTACTGGATCTATTATTTCAACGTCGAGGCGCTCGACGCGGCGATCGAACGCGCCAAGGCCGGCGGCGCCAAGATCATTCAGGAGCCGATGGAGGTACCCGGCGGCGCCTGGATCGTCCAAGCGACCGATCCACAGGGAGCGCTCTTCGCGCTGGTTGCGCCGAAGCGCTGATACCTTGCCGCTGAGAAAAGAAGGCTCGCCAATCTGGCGAGCCTTTTATCCCAGCGCCTGCGCCCCCGGCCGATTGTTGTGCGGCAGCACCGGCGTAACCCGGGCATGACTGGCAAGGAAGTCGAGAACCGCACGCACCCGAGAGGGGAGAGCCCCGCCCTGCCCCAAGAAAACCGCGTGGATCTCTTCGAGGTCGCCCGGATTCAGATTCTCGAGCACCGGCAGCAGCCGACCGGAGCGAATGTCTTCGCGCACCGTGAACTCCGCGAGACGTGCCAGCCCGGCGCCGGCAAGCGCGAGATGGCGCAGCCCCTCGCCATCGCTGACCTGGACCGTCCCCGAAGCGGGCAGCATGATCGTCTCGCCTGCCACCCGTAGGGGCCACCCTTCGACCGCCCGGGTATAGCAGAAGCCAAGCCGGTCATGGGCCCTCAGGTCATCGAGGTTCGCGGGCATGCCGTTGCGCTCGACGTAGGAAGGCGCCGCAACGATCATCATCCGCGTCGCGCCAAGCTTGCGGGCGATCAGGGTCGAGCTCTTGAGCGGGCCCGCCCGGACCGCCACGTCGGCACGTGCCTCCATCAGGTCGACGACCGCGTCGGTCTGGATGATGTCGAGCGTCACGGCCGGGAAGCGGGCCCGGATTTCAGGGACCAGCGGCATCAGGATATGGGTGCCGAACGAGGCGTTGACGTTCAGCCGCACCCGGCCCGTCGGGCTTTCTCCGGCCGAAGCGCAGCGTTCCGCCTCGTCGATGTCGGCGAGTATCCGCGTCGTGCGCTCGTAGAAGGCATGCCCTTCCGGCGTAAGCTGCAGCTTACGCGTCGACCGGTTGACGAGGCGGATGCCGAGCCGCTCTTCCAGGCGCAGCACGAGCTTGCTGACCGCCGAGGGCGTCATGCGAAAGTGGCGGGCGGCAGCGGAGAAGCCGCCGAGTTCCACAGCCTTGGCGAAGACTTCCATCTCGCCCGACCGGTTGACTGAGGGTCGCGACATGTGAATTCAACTCACAGATAATGTTCCCGCCGCCAGTCTATATCCAAAACGCGAGCCGCTCCATTCTTCTTGTCACAAACGAGCATGAAGGAGTTCAAGGAATGGAATATCGACGGCTTGGCTCGTCCGGCCTGAAGGTACCGGCGCTCAGCTTCGGCGCCGGCACCTTCGGCGGCAAGGGTCCGCTTTTCAGTGCCTGGGGCACGACGGTCGAGAGCGAGGCCCGCCGCCTCGTCGACATCTGCCTCGAGGCCGGCGTCAATCTCTTCGACACGGCGGATGTCTATTCCGATGGCGCCTCCGAGGAAATCCTCGGCAAGGCGATCGAGGGTCGGCGCGACGACGTGCTCCTGTCGACGAAGATATCGCTGCCGATCGGCGACGGGCCAAACGATGCCGGATCCTCCCGCGCGCGCCTCGTCAAGGGTGTCGACGCCGCCCTGAAGCGGCTCGGCACCGACTACATTGACCTGATGCAACTGCATGCCTTCGATGCCGGAACGCCGGTCGAGGAAGTGCTGTCGACCCTCGACATGCTCGTGCGCTCCGGCAAGCTGCGCTATGTCGGCGTCTCCAATTTCTCCGGCTGGCAATTGATGAAATCCCTCGCCGCCGCCGATCGGCACGGCTATCCGCGCTATGTCGCCAATCAGGTCTACTACTCACTCGTCGGGCGGGACTATGAATGGGAGCTGATGCCGCTCGGCCTCGACCAGGGCGTCGGCGCGCTTGTCTGGAGCCCGCTCGGCTGGGGGCGACTGACCGGCAGGATCCGTCGCGGCGAGCCGTGGCCGGAGAAAAGCCGGCTGCACGACACCGCCGCCTTCGGCCCGCCGGTCGACGACGAAAAGCTCTACGACATCGTCGACGTGCTGGATCGCCTTGCCGAGGAAACGGACAGGACCGTGCCGCAGATCGCCATCAACTGGCTTCTCCAGCGCCCGACGGTTTCGAGCGTCATCATCGGGGCGCGCAACGAGGAGCAATTGCGCCAGAACCTCGGCGCCGCCGGCTGGTCTTTGTCAGCCGACCAGATCGCCAGGCTCGATGCAGCGAGCGCGACGACGGCGCCCTACCCCCACTTCCCTTACTACAGACAGGAGGGCTTCGCCCGGATCAACCCCCCGCCGGTCTAAGCGGGGGGACCGTCCGATCGCAAGGGGCACGGCCGGCCGAAACCAAGTCTCGGTTTCGGCTTGCTTTCTCTCTTTGCATTGCACAAAGTCCTCTCGAATGGTGGGCAACGGACCCGCCATCGAGGGGAAAAACGCTGCATGTCGATCAAGGCCAGTATCTATCACCTGACCCATTACAAATATGACCGACCGGTAAGGCTCTCACCGCAAATCATCAGGTTGAAACCGGCCGCACATTCGAAGACGAAGGTCATCAGCCACTCGCTGAAAGTCTCGCCGGAGAACCACTTCGTCAATCTGCAGCAGGACCCCTACGGCAACTATCTCGCCCGCTACGTCTTCCCCGATCCGGTTACGGAACTGAAGATCGAAGTCGATCTCGTTGCGGACATGACCGTCTACAATCCCTTCGACTTTTTCGTCGAGGAGGAGGCCGAGCACTGGCCGTTTCGTTATCCTGAGGACCTCAGCGAGGACCTGAAGATCTACATGACGCCGGAGCCCGCCGGCGAAAGGCTTTCGGCATTCCTTTCAGGCGTCGATCGCTCGCGCCGGCGCACCATAGACATGGTCGTCGGCCTCAATTCACGGCTGCAGCAGGAGATCGGCTATGTCATCCGCATGGAGCCGGGCGTGCAATTGCCGGAGGAGACGCTCGGTCTCGCCCGGGGCTCCTGCCGCGACTCGAGTTGGCTGCTCGTGCAAATCCTTCGCAATCTCGGCTTTGCCGCCCGCTTCGTCTCCGGCTACCTCATCCAGCTGACACCGGACCTGAAGGCCCTCGACGGCCCCTCCGGCACCGAGTATGACTTCACCGACCTACACGCCTGGGCCGAGGTCTATCTCCCGGGCGCCGGCTGGGTCGGGCTCGATCCGACCTCCGGCCTCCTGACCGGCGAGAGCCACATTCCGCTCGCCGCCACCCCGCACTTCAAGAATGCCGCGCCGATATCCGGCGGCTTCTTCGGCGATCCGGACACGAAGACGGACTTCGCCTTCGACATGAAGGTCGCGCGAGTCGCCGAGCATCCGCGCATCACCAAGCCCTTTTCCGACGAAAGCTGGGAGGCGCTGAACGCCCTCGGCAATGAGGTCGACCGGGCGCTTGCCGACCACGACGTGCGCCTGACCATGGGCGGCGAGCCGACCTTCGTCTCGATCGACGACTTCGAATCCGACGAGTGGAACACCGCGGCCGTCGGCCCGACCAAGCGCGAAAAGGCGGACGCGCTCATTCGCCGCCTGCGCGAGCGCTTCGCGCCCGGCGGCTTCCTGCACTACGGCCAGGGCAAATGGTATCCCGGCGAAAGCCTGCCGCGCTGGACCTTCTCGCTCTACTGGCGCCGCGACGGCCTGCCGATCTGGCAGCGGCCGGAGCTGATCGCCGAGGAACGCAGCCGGAACGGCGTGACGGAGCGCGATGCCGAACGCCTGCTCGTCGCCATCGCCGGCGAGCTCGACCTCGCCGCCGACATGGTCGTTCCGGCCTATGAGGACCCGGCCGAGTGGATCGTCAAGGAAGCGAACCTGCCGGACAATGTCGATCCGTCCAACTCGAAGCTCAAGGACCCGGAGGAACGCAGCCGCCTCGCCCGCGTCTTCGAGCGCGGCCTGACGACGCCGACGGGCTATGTGCTGCCGGTACAGGCCTGGAATTCACGGGCTTCCGGGCGGAAATGGACGAGCGAGAAGTGGCAGACCCGGCGCGGCCGCATCTTTCTGGTGCCTGGCGACAGCCCGGTCGGCTACCGGCTGCCGCTCGGATCCCTGCCCTATATCTCCCCCTCCGCCTATCCCTATATCAACCCGCTCGACCCGGCCGTTCCGCGCGCAGACCTGCCGGACTTTGCCGCTGAAAAGGGTCGTACCCAACAGTCACGCTTCCAACCCGCCGAGGAGCCGCAAACGCCGCTGCCCGCCGCGCGTGACGAGATCGGCGGTTCCGTGCGCACGGCGATCACGGTCGAACCGCGCGAGGGCCGGCTCAGCGTCTTCATGCCGCCGACGACCGACATCGAGGAATATCTGGACCTGATCGCCTCGGCCGAAAGGGCCGCCGCGGCGCTCGGCCTCAGCGTCCATATCGAAGGCTATCCGCCGCCGCAGGACGAACGCGTCAACGTCATCCGCGTCGCGCCGGATCCGGGCGTGATCGAAGTCAATATCCACCCGGCTTCGACCTGGCAGGAATGCGTCGACATCACCACGGCGATCTACGAGGAGGCGCGCCAGAGCCGGCTCGGCGCCGACAAGTTCATGATCGACGGCCGCCACACGGGAACCGGCGGCGGCAACCACGTCGTGGTCGGCGGACGCAACCCCAATGACAGCCCCTTCCTGCGACGTCCGGATCTGCTGAAGAGCATCGTGCTGCACTGGCAGCGCCATCCATCGCTCTCCTACCTCTTCTCCGGCCTGTTCATCGGCCCGACCAGCCAGGCGCCGCGCATCGACGAGGCACGCCACGACTCGCTCTACGAACTGGAAATCGCGCTTGCCCAGGTGCCGTCGCCCGGCGCGGGCCGAATGCCGCCGCTGCCGTGGCTCGTCGACCGGCTTTTCCGCAACCTGCTCGTCGATGTCACCGGCAACACCCACCGTGCGGAAATCTGCATCGACAAGCTGTTTTCGCCGGACGGTCCGACCGGGCGCCTCGGCCTGATCGAGTTCCGCGGCTTCGAGATGCCGCCGAATGCGCGCATGTCGCTCGCCCAGCAATTGCTGGTCCGCGCCCTCATCGCCCGTTTCTGGAAAAACCCCGTCGAAGGCGGCTTCGTACGCTGGGGCACGGCGCTTCACGACCGCTTCATGCTGCCGCACCATGTCTGGCAGGATTTCCTCGACGTTCTCGCCGACCTGAGGGCGCATGGCTTCGACTTCCGGTCGGAGTGGTTCGAGGCGCAGCTCGAATTCCGCTTCCCCTTCTGCGGCGAGGTGGAGTACGAAGAGGCGAAGCTCGAAATCCGCCAGGCGCTCGAGCCCTGGCACGTGATGGGCGAGCAGGGCGCGATCGGCGGCACGGTCCGCTACGTCGATTCGTCGGTCGAGCGGCTCCAGGTGAAGCTCGCGACCGGCAATCCTGATCGCTACATCGTCACCTGCAACGGCCGGCCGGTGCCGCTTTCGAAAACCGATACGAACGGCATCGCGGTTGCCGGCGTGCGCTACAAGGCCTGGCAGCCGGCATCCGGCCTGCACCCGGTGTTGCCGGTGAACACTCCCCTTACATTCGACGTTTATGATACATGGTCGAATCGGGCGATCGGCGGCTGCGTCTACCATGTTGCGCATCCGGGCGGGCGTAACTATGAGACGTTCCCGGTCAACGGCAACGAGGCGGAGGCACGCCGGCTGGCGCGCTTCGAACCCTGGGGCCATACGACCGGCATGTATCGGCTGCGACTGGAGGCCCCATCGGCGGAGTTTCCCCTGACGCTCGACTTGAGGCGTCCGGCAGGAGTGTAAATGGCGAAGAAGCAGGCGGCAGAAGCAATAGACAAGGGACGGTCCCCTGGCGACCCGGTGTCGGGCTATCGCGCCCTGCCGGGCGTCGCCGACGAGATGCTCGACCCGCAGGGCAACGTCCGGCCGGTATGGCAGCGGCTGCTTGCAGCGCTCGGCCGCATGGACGAAACGGAGCTCGCCAACCGCTTCGCCCGCGCTGACCGCTACCTGCGCGACGCCGGCGTCTTCTATCGCGCCTACGGCAAGGGAGACACCGAACGAAGCTGGCCGCTTTCGCACATACCGGTGCTGATCGACGAAACCGAATGGGCCGCCGTATCCGCCGGCTTGATCCAGCGGGCGGAACTGCTGGAACAGGTAGTTGCGGATATCTATGGCGAGAACCGGCTTGTCCGCGAAGGCCTGCTGCCGCCGGCGCTCGTCGCCTCCAATCCGCAGTTCCTGCGCCCGCTGGTCGGCGTCAAGCCGGCAGACGGACATTTTCTGCACTTCTGTACCTTCGAGATCGGGCGCGGTCCGGACGGCAATTGGTGGGTTCTTTCCGACCGGACCGAGGCGCCCTCCGGCGCCGGCTTTGCGCTTGAAAACCGCGTGGCGACGACGCGCGCCTTTTCCAACCTCTACGCCGAAACCCACGTCCACCGTCTGGCAAGCTTCTTCGGGGCGTTCCGCGATACCCTCCAGGCTCAAAAGCTGCATCCGGACGACCGCATCGCCGTGCTCTCGCCCGGCATTGCCAACGAAACCTATTTCGAGCATGCCTATATCGCCCGCTATCTCGGCTTCATGCTCCTTGAAGGCGAGGACCTGACGGTCGTCGGCGGCCGGGTGATGGTGCGCACCGTCGCCGGCCTGAAGCCGATCGGCGTGCTCTGGCGCCGCCTCGACGCCTCCTTTGCCGATCCACTCGAACTCGATCAATCCTCGCACATCGGCACGCCCGGCCTCGTCGAAGCGCTTCGGGCCGGCTCCGTCTCGATCGTCAACGCGATCGGCTCCGGCATTCTCGAGACGCGCGCCTTTCTCGCCTTCATGCCGACGCTCTGTCGCCATCTGCTCGGAGAAGAGCAGAAACTGCCGTCGATCGCCACCTGGTGGTGCGGGCAGGAACCGGAGCGCCAGCACGTCGCGAGCAATATCGAGGGCATGGTCATCGGCCCGGCCTATTCGACGCGGCCCTTCTTCGACGACAACGGGCAATCGATGCTCGGTGCCGCGCTGCGCGAAACCACCAGGACTTCGGCCGCCGAATGGCTGGCCGCAGGCGGCGGCAAGCTCGTCGGCCAGGAGGTGGTGACGCTGTCGACGACACCGGCTTGGGTGCGCGGCCGGCTGACGCCGCGGCCGATGAGCTTGCGCGTCTTTGCGGCGCGCACCCGCGACGGCTGGCAGATCATGCCGGGCGGCTTCGCCCGCATCGGCTCCGGCGACGACGTGGCGGCAATCGCCATGCAGGCCGGCGGCACCGCCGCCGACGTCTGGATCGTCAGCGACAAGCCTGTCGAGCGCACGACGCTGTTCCCGGCGGAGGAGAGCTTCACCCGCAACTTGCCGGGCAGCCTGCCGAGTCGCGCGGCGGACAATCTCTTCTGGCTCGGACGCTATATCGAGCGGGCGGAGGGTGCGCTCCGGATTCTGCGCGCCTGGCACGCGCGTTTTGCCGAAGCGGCAGATCCGAACATGCCGCTCCTGAAGGATGTCAGCAACTATCTGTCCGCGCTTGATATCAGTGCGCGCCAACCGGTGCCGGCCAGCTTGCTTGCCAATATCGACAGCGCCCTCTTCAGCGCCGGCAACATCCGCGACCGGTTCTCCCCCGATGGCTGGCTCGCCCTGAACGACCTGTCGAAAACGGCGCGGAGGTTCCATGCGACCGTGCAGGCCGGCGACGACGCGACCCACGCGATGACCATCCTCTTGCGCAAGCTTGCGGGCTTTGCCGGCCTCGTCCACGAAAACATGTATCGTTTTACCGGCTGGCGCTTCCTGTCGGTCGGGCGCTATCTCGAGCGCGGCCTTCACATGACGCGGCTGCTCGGGCACATGTCCGGACCCGAGGCTCCGGACGGGGCCTACGACATGCTGCTCGAGATCGGCGACAGCGTCATGACCCATCGCCGCCGCTACAACGTCAACACGGCCGCCCTGACGGTCACCGATCTGCTGGCGCTCGATCCGCTCAATCCACGCTCGGTGCTTTTCCAGTTGAACGAGATCAAGACGGAGGTCGAGCTCCTGCCGAACGCGTTCGTCAACGGCCAGATGTCGCCCTTCTACCGGGAAACGATGCGGCTTCATTCCGGTCTGGCGGTGATGACGCCGGAAGCGATGAACGCGGCGGTCTACAAGCGGCTCGAACAGGATCTCGAGAGACTGTCGGACCTGCTCGCGCAAACCTATCTCGGCTAGAATGGTATAAGGCGGCATGGCGGCTAACGAAGCACGCGAACACCCCTCCCCAACCCCTCCCCACGAGGGGGAGGGGCTCTCTATGCCGCACCCTCCCCTCCTCGCCGTCAGCCTTTGTCGGCGCAAGCTTGGAATGACAGGCGATCGCCGCGGGCGCCTAGCCCCTCCCCCTTGTGGGGAGGGGTTGGTGAGGGGTTTCAACCACGAATCGAGACTGCATCGGGATCGGACGAAGGGCGTCACTTCGCATGCTCTATGACATCAATCTGAAGATCACCTACGGTTACGAGGTTCCGGTGAGCGGCGGCCGCCATCTCGTGCGCGTGCTGCCCGCTTCGATCCCGGGCCGCCAGCGCCTCATCGCGGGCTCCGTCACGGTTCAGCCTGCGCCCGGCGAGCGGTCGGAGAGCGTCGATTTCTTCGCCAACGCCACCACCTCCATCCTGTTCCGCTCCGTGCACGAGCATCTGGTCATTCGCATGCAGGCGCGCGTCCAGGCCGAAGCAACGGCGCTCACTGCCGATTTCTCGCCGCCGCTCACCGGCCTGCCCTCGCAGCTCGCCGCCTGCTGGTCGATCGATGCCGACTCGCCGCATCATTTCATCGGCCCCAGCCCGCTGCTGCCGGAAGCCGCGGAAATCGCCGCCTATGCGTGCGAGATCGCGGGGGAGAACATGACGGTCTGCCAGATCGGCGCCGCCATCTGCGGGCGCATCCACCGCGATTTTGCCTACGATGCCGAGGCGACGACCGTGACCACGACGCCTGCCGAGGCCTTCAAGCTGAAGCGCGGCGTCTGCCAGGATTTTACCCATGTGATGATCGTGGCGCTGCGCAGCCTCGGCATCCCGGCCGGCTATGTCAGCGGGTTCCTCAGAACCCTGCCGCCGCCCGGCAAGGAGCGGCTCGAAGGCGCCGACGCGATGCATGCCTGGGTCCGCTTCTGGTGCGGCACAACCGGTGGCTGGATGGAACTCGATCCGACCAACAATATCCCGGCGGGCACCGACCATATCGTCGTCGGCCATGGACGCGATTATGGCGACGTGGCGCCGGTCATCGGTGTGCTGAAAAGCTACGGCACCCACACAACCGAACAGGCCGTCGACGTCATTCCCGTGGAATGATCCGAAACGGCACGACGCGTGCCATTTCCGCACAGATCGCCATCACAAAATGCCCCCAAGAGGCAGGGGCTTTCTGCCGGTTTCGTTAAGATTGCAGCGATTGTCTCAATCGGACTGTAACGCATCACCACTAGTGTCATAGGCGAAAAGCTACAACGTGTGGGGGTGCACAAGTATGGGAAGACGGTCCATGATCGGCCGGTCCTTCATCACGATGCTCAAGGACCGGGGCGGGAATTTTGGAATGATGACGGCGGTCGCGGCGCCGCTGCTTCTCGCAGCCGGCGGCGTTTCGATCGACATGGCCAACATGCTGATGACGAAGAACCAGCTCCAGGATGCGACCGACGCGGCCGCACTTGCGGCGGCGTCCGCGCTTGTCTCGGATGAACAGCCGGATATCGCCGCCGCCAAGGAGATCGCCCGCAAGTTCCTGAGGACCCAGGGCGGCGGCACGACATCGCCCGATGATCCGGCCGAAAGCGGAGAGGGAACTCCCTCCGAAGCCGCATCGTCGACACCCGACTGGGACGACGTCAACACGCTTGCGGTGAACATCACGGAAACGCCGAACGGTGCCAAGGGAAAGATCTTCCAGGTCACCGTGACCAACAAGCGCGTCATCGACTTCAACGCCATGACGCGCCTGCTCGGCACGGACTCGATCGAGCTGGAGGCCAGCTCCACGGCCGAAAGCGCCACCGAGACCAAGAACGCGCTGTCGATGTTTCTCGTCCTCGATCGGTCCGGCTCGATGGCATGGAAGACGAACACCATCAACACGGCAAAGACGAGCTGCCCCAACTATACCGAGTCCAACTGGAGCAGGTACCCCTATCTGAGGGCGAGCAGCCCCTGCTACGTCACCAAGATCGACGCGCTGAAGACTGCCGTCAGCGACCTGCTGGCGCAGTTGCTGGTCGCGGACCCAGATCAGATCTATGTCCGTACCGCCGCGGTCTCCTACAACGCTTCGCAGGATGCGGCAGGTACACTCGCCTGGGGAACGACCGGGGCCGCGGCCTACGTCAATGCGCTGGTCGCAACCGGCGGCACCGCATCAGGCAGCGCCTTCAAGACGGCCTACCAAAAGGTCATCGCGGACACGGAAAACACCGCGCACGCCGCCAAGAACGGCCAGGTGCCGACGAAATACATCGTCTTCATGACCGATGGCGAGAACAACTACGCCAATGACGATACGGTTACCAAGCAATGGTGCGACACCGCCAAGGCCAACAAGGTCGAGATCTACAGCGTCGCGTTCATGGCCCCGCAGCGCGGCCAGGAGTTGCTGAAATACTGTGCCACGTCGTCCTCGTATTATTTCGAGGCCGAGGAAACCGCAGACCTCGTCGCGGCCTTCAAGGCGATCGGCGAGCGCGCCTCGGCGATGGTTTCCCGCCTCACGAAATGATCTGAGCCGGGAGAGCTTTGCGATCTTCGGTCGCTCCGCCCGTAAACGTCGCTCTCCGTGAGTTTTGCCATGCCGTTCGGCCTTTGCCGGACGGCATTTTTCTTTCTGCGAAACTATTGAAATAGCAGCCTAAGTGCATCCACGCCTACCATCGGAGTTTTCTAATCCATTTAAAAACACCTGTTGCAAGCGCTTCGGATCGATGCATAAATGCCTTTTCGCGGCCGGTTCGGCTCACGGTTTCCTGAAGTGCAACAAGGGTTTGACAGTTCTCATGATGAATCGGCTCTCCACCAACGAACTGCCGCAGCCGGCACTGAGATCCTCCGAACCGGGCCAGCTCGCCGTCGAGATTCTCGAGCGCCTCAAATACCGCATCGGCAAGGATCCCAAGGTCGCAAAGCCGCATGATTGGCTGACCGCCGCCATCCTGGTTGCCCGCGACCGCATCACCGACAAGTGGATGGAGTCGACGCGCAAGACCTATGCAACCGGGGCGAAGCGGGTCTACTACCTCTCACTGGAATTTCTCATCGGTCGCCTGATGCGCGACGCCATGACGAATATCGGCCTGATGGACGAGATGCGTGACGCGCTTGCCTCGCTGGGCGTCGATATCGACGTGATCGCCCAACTCGAGCCAGACGCCGCCCTCGGCAATGGCGGTCTCGGGCGCCTCGCCGCCTGTTTCATGGAATCGATGGCGACCGTCGACGTCCCCGCCTATGGCTACGGCATTCGTTATGCGAACGGCATGTTCCGACAGCAGATGGCCGACGGCTGGCAGGTGGAACTGCCCGAAACCTGGCTGGCCCATGGCAATCCCTGGGAATTCGAGCGGCGCGAGAGCTCCTATGAAATCGGTTTCGGCGGCAGCGTCGAGACGGTCAATATCGACGAAGAGGTTCAGCGCTACGTCTGGAAGCCGGCGGAACGGGTGATCGCCACGGCCTTCGACACGCCGGCCGTCGGCTGGCGGGCGAAACGCGTGAACACCTTGCGGCTCTGGGGCGCCCAGCCGATCGATCCGATCCTGCTCGACGCCTTCAATGCCGGCGACCACATCGGGGCGCTGCGCGAAAGCAACAAGGCAGAGTCGCTGACACGCGTGCTTTACCCGGCCGACGCTACGCCGTCGGGTCAGGAATTGCGCCTTCGGCAGGAATATTTCTTCTCCTCCGCCTCGCTGCAGGACATCCTGCGCCGGCATCTGCAGCAATATCCCGACTTCACGTCGCTGCCGGACGCGGTCGCCATCCAGCTCAACGACACCCATCCGGCAGTGTCCGTCGCCGAACTGATACGCCTGCTGACCGACATCCATGGGCTCGGTTTCGAAGAGGCCTGGGATATTACCCGGCGGACCTTCGCCTACACCAACCACACGCTGCTGCCGGAAGCGCTCGAAAGCTGGCCGGTGCCGCTCTTCGAGCGGCTGTTGCCCCGCCACATGCAGATCGTCTACGCGATCAATGCGAAGGTTCTCATCGAGGCGCGCAGGCAGAAGCATGCGGCCGACGAGGAAATCCGCAGCATCTCGCTCATTGACGAAACGGGAGAGCGTCGGGTGCGCATGGGCAATCTCGCCTTTGTCGGCTCGCATTCGATCAACGGCGTCTCGGCGCTGCACACGGAGCTGATGAAGGAGACGGTGTTTGCCAATCTGCACCGCCTTTACCCGGACCGCATCAACAACAAGACCAACGGCATAGCGCCGCGCCGCTGGCTGATGCAGTGCAATCCCGGCCTTTTCGGGCTGATCCGCGAAGCGATCGGTGACGAGTTCGTCGACAATACCGAAGCGCTGCAGGCGCTCGACGCCTTTGCCGACAAGGCGGACTTCCAGGAAAACTTCGCCGCCGTCAAGCGCGCAAACAAGGTTAGGCTGGCGAAGCTGGTCCAGGCAACCCTCGGGATCCGGCTCGATCCTTCGGCAATGTTCGACATCCAGATCAAGCGCATCCACGAATACAAGCGCCAGCTGCTGAACATCATTGAGGCGGTGGCGCTCTACGACCAGATCCGCTCGCATCCGGAACTCGACTGGGTGCCGCGCGTCAAGCTCTTCGCCGGCAAGGCGGCGCCGAGCTATCACAACGCCAAGCTGATCATCAAGCTTGCCAATGATGTCGCCCGCGTCATCAACAACGACCCGGCGGTGCGCGGCCTGCTGAAAATCGTCTTCATACCCAACTACAACGTCTCGCTCGCCGAGGTCATGGTTCCGGCCGCCGACCTCTCCGAGCAGATCTCGACGGCCGGCATGGAGGCGTCGGGCACCGGCAACATGAAGTTCGCGCTGAACGGCGCGCTGACCATCGGTACGCTCGACGGCGCCAATGTCGAGATGCGCGACTGGGTCGGCGAGGAAAACATCAAGATTTTCGGCATGACCGCCGAGGAGGTGGCGAAGGCGCGGGCCGAGGGACACAACCCACGGGCCGTCATCGAAGGGTCGCGCGAGCTGTCGCAGGCGCTCTCGGCGATCGCCTCCGGCGTATTCTCCCCGGACGATCGCAACCGCTTCGCCGGCCTCGTCGAGGGCATCTACAACCATGACTGGTTCATGGTCGCTGCCGATTTCGAAGCCTATGCCAGGGCGCAGCGCGAGGTCGACAAGCTCTGGACCGCCCCGTCCGACTGGTATTCGAAGACGATCCGCAACACCGCGCGCATGGGCTGGTTCTCGTCCGATCGCACGATCCGGCAGTATGCCGGTGAAATCTGGAGAGCTGGATGACGTCACCGCCCGGCAAGGACGAAACGCCCGCTGCGTCAGGCTTCCTGCCGGCGCAGGAGATCGAGGCAATACTTTCCGGCACCCATGGCGACCCCTTTGCCGTTCTCGGCGTGCACGCTTCCGGCAAGGGCTATTTTGCCCGTTGTTTCATCCCCGGCGCGGAGCAGGTGGTCGCAGAAGCCCTTTCCGGCGCGGAAATCGGCACGCTCGAACGGCGCAACGACGCCGGTTTTTTCGAAGGCCCCATCGCGCTGCGCAAGGCGCAGCCGGTCCGCTACCGAGCCCGCAACGAGGGCGGCGAGTGGATCGTCGTCGATCCCTACAGTTTCGGTCCGGTCCTCGGCCCGATGGACGACTACTACATCCGCGAAGGCTCGCATCTGAGGCTGTTCGACAGGATGGGCGCCCACCCGATCGCGCATGACGGCGCCGAAGGCTTTCACTTCGCCGTCTGGGCGCCGAACGCGCGGCGCGTGTCGGTCGTCGGCAGCTTCAACGATTGGGACGGCCGCCGGCACGTCATGCGGCTGCGGGCCGACACCGGCATCTGGGAGATCTTCATCCCCGGCGTCCCGGCCGGCGCCCCCTACAAATACGAGATTCTCGGCAAGGACGGTACGCTGCTGCCACTGAAGGCCGATCCTTTCGCAAGGCGATCGGAGCTCCGCCCCGACACGGCATCGGTGACAGCGGGCGAAATCGCCCAGGTCTGGGAGGACGAGGCGCACCGGCAGCATTGGGAAGAGGTCGATCCGCGCCGGCAGCCGATTTCCATCTACGAGGTCCATGCCGGCTCGTGGCAGCGTCGTGACAATGGCGACATGCTCTCCTGGGACGAGCTAGCCGAGCGGCTGATCCCCTATTGCGCCGACATGGGCTTCACCCATATCGAATTCTTGCCGATCTCCGAATTTCCCTACGATCCATCCTGGGGCTACCAGACCACCGGGCTTTTCGCGCCGACCGCGCGCTTCGGCGAACCGGAGGGCTTTGCCCGCTTCGTCAATGGTTGCCACAAGGTCGGCATCGGCGTCATCCTCGACTGGGTGCCGGCGCATTTTCCGACCGACGAGCACGGGCTTCGCTGGTTCGACGGCACGGCGCTCTACGAGCACGAAGACCCGCGCCAGGGCTTCCATCCCGATTGGAACACGGCGATCTACAATTTCGGCCGTGAGGAGGTGCTCTCCTATCTCGTCAACAACGCCCTCTACTGGGCCGAGAAGTTCCATGTCGACGGCCTGCGCGTCGATGCGGTCGCGTCGATGCTCTATCTCGACTATTCGCGCAAGCATGGCGAATGGGTGCCGAACGAATACGGCGGCAATGAAAATCTCGAGGCGGTTCGCTTCCTGCAAACGATGAACAGCCGCCTCTACGGCATTCATCAGGGCGTGTTGACGATTGCCGAGGAATCGACCTCCTGGCCGAAGGTGTCGCATCCGGTCCACACCGGCGGGCTCGGCTTCGGCTTCAAATGGAACATGGGCTTCATGCACGACACGCTGCAATATCTGTCGCGCGAGCCGGTGCACCGCAAGTTCCACCACAACGACATGACCTTCGGGCTGCTCTATGCCTTCAGTGAGAATTTCGTCCTGCCGCTGTCGCATGACGAAGTGGTGCACGGCAAGGGATCGCTGATCGCCAAGATGACCGGCGACGACTGGCAGAAATTCGCCAATCTCAGGGCCTATTACGCCTTCATGTGGGGCTATCCGGGCAAGAAGCTGCTGTTCATGGGGCAGGAGTTCGCCCAATGGCGGGAGTGGTCGGAGGAGCGCCAGCTCGACTGGAACCTGCTGGAATACAATCTTCACCAAGGCATGCGGCGGCTGGTCCGAGACCTGAACGGCACCTATCGCTCGAAGGCGGCGCTGCACGCGCGCGACTGCGAGGGCGAGGGCTTCGAGTGGCTGATTGCCGATGATCGGGACAATTCGGTCTTCGCGTGGCTGAGAAAGGCGCCGGGCGAGAAGCTGATCGCCGTCGTCACCAACTACACGCCCGTCTACCGCGAGAGCTACGACGTACCGCTGCCGGTCGCGGGACGCTGGAAGGAAATCCTCAACACCGACGCGGAAATCTATGGAGGAAGCGGCAAGGGCAACGGCGGCGCCGTACAGGCGGAAAAGAAACCGAACGGAAGGACGATGGCCACCATCACGCTGCCGCCGCTGGCGACACTGATGCTGGAGCAGGAATGAGGAGCAGGTCCTGCCGGCACCGCCGGCGGACGGGCAGGAAGAAATGATGGGGCCCGCGAGGCGTCGCTGAAAGCCGCCGGGCGGTCCTCGAAGAGCTGATCTTGGGGAGGACAAGTGGTGGAAAAACGTACGCAACCTCTGGCCCGTGATGCCATGGCCTATGTTCTCGCCGGCGGCCGCGGCAGCCGACTGAAGGAACTGACCGACCGGCGCGCCAAGCCGGCCGTCTATTTCGGCGGCAAGGCGCGCATCATCGATTTCGCGCTCTCCAATGCGCTGAATTCCGGTATCCGCCGCATCGGCGTGGCGACGCAATACAAGGCCCATTCGCTGATCCGCCACCTGCAGCGCGGCTGGAACTTCTTCCGCCCCGAGCGCAACGAGAGCTTCGACATCCTGCCGGCGAGCCAGCGCGTCTCCGAGACGCAATGGTACGAAGGTACCGCCGACGCGGTCTTCCAGAACATCGACATCATCGAGGATCACGGCGTCGAATACATGGTCATCCTCGCCGGCGACCACATCTACAAGATGGACTACGAGCTGATGCTGCAGCAGCACGTCGATTCCGGCGCCGACGTGACGATCGGCTGCCTGGAAGTGCCGCGCATGGAGGCGACCGGCTTCGGCGTCATGCATGTCGACAACGAGGACCGGATCATCGCCTTCGTCGAGAAGCCGGCCGATCCGCCCGGCATTCCGGGCAACCCGGAGATGGCGCTGGCGTCGATGGGCATCTACGTCTTCCACACCAAGTTCCTGATGGACATGCTGCGGCGGGACGCGGCCGATCCGAAGTCGAGCCGCGACTTCGGCAAGGACATCATTCCCTATATCGTCGAGCACGGTAAGGCGGTTGCGCACCGCTTCACCCACTCCTGCGTCCGTTCCGACTTCGAGCGCGAGGCCTATTGGCGCGACGTCGGCACCATCGACGCCTATTGGCAGGCCAATATCGACCTCACCCATATCACGCCCGAGCTCGACATCTACGACAGCACCTGGCCGATCTGGACCTTCTCCGAAATCAAGCCGCCGGCGAAATTCGTCCATGACGACGACAATCGCCGCGGCTCGGCGACCTCGTCGCTCGTCTCGGGCGATTGCATCATCTCCGGCGCGACGCTCAACAAGAGCCTGTTGTTCACCGGCGTCCGCGTCAATTCATACTCCCGACTCGAAAATGCCGTAGTTCTCCCCGACGTGACGGTCGGGCGACATTCGATCCTGCGCAATGTCGTCATCGACAGCCGGGTGGTCATCCCGGAAGGGTTGATCGTCGGCGATGATCCGGAGCTTGACGCCAAGCGCTTCCGCCGGAGTGAGAACGGCGTCTGCCTGATCACCCAAACGATGATCGACAAGCTGGGAATGTAGGTCCGCCGCGTATGAACATCCTCTCCGTTGCGTCCGAGGTCTACCCGCTGGTCAAGACCGGAGGGCTCGCCGATGTCGTCGGCGCGCTTCCGGCGGCGCTTCTTCCCCACGGCATCCGCACCCGTACCCTCGTGCCCGGCTATCCGGCCGTGCTTCACAAGCTCAAGAAGAAGAAGGCCGTCGGCGGCATCGACAACCTGTTCGGCCACCCGGCGACCGTGCTGGCGGCCGAATTCGACGGACTGGACCTGCTCGTTCTCGACCAACCGGCGCTCTACGACCGCGACGGCGGCCCCTATCTCGACCCGACCGGGCGCGACTATGCGGACAATTTCCGCCGCTTCGCCGCCCTGTCGCTCGCCGCCGCCGAAATTGCCGGCGACGACGTCGTTGCCGGCTGGAAGCCGGACCTCGTCCATGTTCACGACTGGCAGGCGGCGCTGACGCCGGTCTATATGCGCTTCGGCTCGGCGCGCAACACGCCGACCGTGCTGACGATCCACAACATCGCCTTTCAGGGCCAGTTCGGGCCGTCCGTCTTTGCCGAGCTCTCTTTGCCGCCCGAGGCCTTCTCGATGCCGTTCGTCGAATATTACGGCGATGTCGGGTTTCTGAAGGGCGGCCTGCAGACGGCGACGGCGATCACCACGGTGAGCCCTTCCTATGCGCACGAAATCCTGACGCCGGAGTTCGGCATGGGGATGGAGGGGCTCCTGGCAAGCCGCGCCCTTGACCTGACCGGCATCGTCAACGGCATCGATGTCGACACCTGGAATCCTGAGAAGGATCCTCACATCGCGCGAAACTATGGTCCCACCGCGATCAAGCAGCGGGCGGCCAACCGCAAGGCGCTGGAGGAGCGTTTCGGCCTGGACGGCAACCCCGGCCCGATCTTTTGCGTCATCAGCCGGCTCACCTGGCAAAAAGGCATGGACCTGCTCGCCGAGGTCGCCGACGATATCGTGACGCTCGGCGGCAAGCTTATCGTGCTCGGCTCCGGCGACAGCGCGCTCGAGGGGGCGCTGATGGCGGCCGCCTCACGCCATCGCGGCCGCATCGGCATGGTGACCGGCTATGACGAGCCGCTGTCGCACCTCATGCAGGCGGGCTCGGACGCGATCCTCATCCCCTCGCGCTTCGAGCCCTGCGGCCTGACGCAGCTCTACGGCCTGCGCTATGGCTGCATACCGATCGTTGCCCGCACGGGCGGCCTGAACGATACGGTGATCGACGCCAACGAGGCGGCGCTGTCGGCCAGAGTCGCCACCGGCTTCCAGTTCCGCCCCGTCAACGCCGACGGCTTGCGTCTTGCGATCCGGCGCGCCATGCATGCGTATAGCGAGCCGAAAGTGTGGGCGCGCCTGCAGAACCAGGGCATGAAGTCCGACGTTTCCTGGGCCAAGAGTGCGGAACGCTACGCTTTGCTCTATTCCGGTCTTCTCGCGAAAGGCTAACACAGATGATAAAAACTGTCTCCACCAACCCCTATGGCGACCAGAAGCCCGGCACCTCGGGCCTCAGGAAGAAGGTTCCGGTCTTCCAGCAGAAGAACTATGCCGAGAACTTCATCCAGTCCATTTTCGATTCGCTCGAAGGCTTCGCGGGTGAGACGCTGGTGATCGGCGGCGACGGCCGCTACTACAACCGCGAGGTCATCCAGACGGCGATCAAGATGGCGGCGGCAAACGGTTTCGGCCGCGTGCTCGTCGGCCGCGGCGGCATCCTGTCGACCCCGGCCGCCTCGAACGTCATCCGCAAATACAAGGCCTTCGGCGGCATCGTGCTGTCGGCGAGCCACAACCCCGGCGGCCCGACCGAGGACTTCGGCATCAAGTACAATGTCGGCAATGGCGGCCCTGCGCCGGAAAAGGTGACGGATGCGATCTTCGAGCGCACCAAGGTGATCGACAGCTACCGGATCGCCAATGCCGCCGACGTCAATCTGGATGTCGAGGGATCGCACCAGATCGGCGACATGACGGTGACGGTCATCGACCCGGTCGCGGACTATGCCGAGCTGATGGAAAGCCTGTTCGACTTTGCGGCGATCCGCAAGCTGATTGCCGGCGGCTTCCGCGTCGTCTTCGACGCGATGAGCGCCGTCACCGGACCCTATGCCAAGGAGATCATCGAGAAGCGGCTCGGCGCGCCCAAGGGTTCGGTGATGAACTTCATCCCGCTGCCGGACTTCGGCGGCCATCATCCGGACCCGAACCTCGTCCATGCGCGTGCCCTCTACGAGACGATGATGTCGCCCGACGCGCCGGATTTCGGCGCCGCCTCCGACGGCGACGGCGACCGCAACCTGATCGTCGGCAAGGGCATTTTCGTCACCCCGTCCGACAGCCTGGCGATCCTGGCCGCAAATGCGCAGCTGGCGCCCGGCTACGCCAAGGGACTGGCCGGCATCGCCCGCTCGATGCCGACGAGCGGCGCCGCCGACCGCGTCGCCGAAAAGCTCGGCATCGGCCTCTACGAGACGCCGACCGGCTGGAAATTCTTCGGCAACCTGCTCGACGAGGGCCTGGCGACGATCTGCGGCGAGGAAAGCGCCGGCACCGGTTCCAACCACGTACGCGAAAAGGACGGGCTCTGGGCGGTGTTGCTGTGGCTGAACATCCTCGCGGTCCGCAAGGAAAGCGCGCTCGATATCGTGCGCCAGCACTGGTCGACCTACGGCCGCAACTATTATTCGCGCCATGACTATGAGGGCGTCGATGCCGACGCGGCAAACGGCCTGATCGCCGCGCTGCGCGACAAGCTCGCCGGGCTGCCGGGCAAGAGCTTCGGCGCGCTCGCTGTCGAGACCGCCGATGACTTCGCCTACAACGATCCGGTCGACCAGTCGGTGAGCCGGAACCAGGGGATCCGCGTCCTCTTCAAGGGCGGCTCGCGCGTCGTCTTCCGCCTGTCGGGCACCGGCACGTCCGGCGCGACACTGCGTGTCTATATCGAACGCTACGAGCCGGACCCGGCCCGCCACGACCTCGACACGCAGGAAGCGCTGGCCGACCTGATCGCCGTTGCCGACGAGATCGCCGAGATCAAGATGCGCACCGGCCGCGAGGAACCGAGCGTGATTACCTGAGGAACAGTACGGCGAGGGTCGCGACGCGCGGCCCGCCTTTCTTCCCCGCCTACCCCCTCTGGCCTGCCGGCCATCTCCCCCACAAGGGGGGAGAATATGTGCGGCCTGCCCCTCGCATCGACCGAAACGCTTCCACAAGCGGAATGCTCCGGTAAGGCACGAGGTAAGCCCCGAGTCGTCTCCCCCCTTGTGGGGGAGATGGCCGGCAGGCCAGAGGGGGTAGCCCGAAGAACCCAAGCTCATCTGCAGCCACTATCAAAGGAACGCGCCCTCATGCCGACGATCGGAACTCCACCCCTCGGCGTGACGCATACACCTGACGGAAGGTGCTTTTCCGTCTGGTCCCACAATGCCGCCCGCATCGATCTTTGCCTGTTCGACAAAGCGGCCAACAAGGAAACGTGCCGGCTGCCGATGATGCGCGACGGTGACGTGCACAGCATCACCCTTGCCGACGTGCCGCTCGGCAGCCGCTATGGTTTCCGTGCGGAGGGCGTCTACTCGCCTGACCACGGACTGTGGTTCGATCCGACCAAGCTGCTGGTCGATCCCTATGCCGTGGAACTCGACCGCCCCTTTCGCCACGATCCGCGGCTGACGGTCTTCGGCGAGGAGACTGCCGACCTCGTGCCGAAGGCGATCGTGACCGACGTCAAGGCAGTCAAGCCGAAGCCGCCGTTATTCCAGCCCGGCGGCCTTATCTATGAGGTCGCGGTCAAGCCGTTCACCATCCTTCATCCGGACATTCCGGAAAAGAAACGCGGCACGCTGGCCGCCCTCGCCGAGCCGGTCGTCATCGAGCATCTGAGACGCCTCGGCGTCTCCGCCGTCGAACTGATGCCGATCGTCGCCTGGATCGACGAGCGGCATCTGCCGGGGCTCGGGCTCCACAACGGCTGGGGCTACAACCCGATCGCGCCGATGGCGCTCGACCCGCGCCTTGTACCCGGTGGCGTCAAGGAATTGCGCAGGACCGTCGACGCCCTGCACAAGGCCGGCATCGGCGTCATCCTCGATCTCGTCTTCAACCATTCGGGCGAGAGCGACCGCTACGGCACTACGCTCTCGATGCGCGGGCTCGACAATCTCGCCTATTACCGCCATGTCACCGACCAGCCGGGAGAGCTCATCAACGACACCGGCTGCGGCAACACGATTGCCTGCGATCACCCGATGGTCCAAAGGCTGATCGTCGATAGCCTGCGCCATTTCGTTCTTGCCGCCGGCGTCGATGGATTCCGGTTCGACCTTGCCTCGATCCTCGGCCGGAACATGGGCGGCTTTCACCGCGACGCCGCCCTCTTCGCGGCGATCGCCGCCGATCCGGTGCTGTCAGACCGCGTCCTGATCGCCGAGCCTTGGGATACCGGCCCCGGCGGCTATCAGCTCGGCAATTTTCCGGAAGCCTTTCTCGAATGGAATGATCGCGCCCGCGACGACATTCGCCGCTATTGGCGCGGCGATCGGCACGCCATCGGCGCGTTTGCGACGGCGCTTGCCGGCTCCTCCGATACGTTCTCGCGCTGGGGTGAGACGACGACGCGCAGCGTCAACTTCATCGCCGCCCATGACGGCTTCACGCTCTTCGACCTCGTCTCCTATGCGCGCAAGCACAATGAGGAGAACGGCGAAGGCAATCGCGACGGCCATAACGAGAATTACTCGTGGAACAACGGCGTCGAAGGCCCGACCGAGGATCCGGAGATTGTGGCGGCACGGCAGAGCGACGTCATGGCGCTTACCGGCAGCCTGTTCGCCTCGCGCGGAACAATCATGCTTGCGGCAGGGGACGAAGGCGGCCGCAGCCAGCACGGCAACAACAATGCCTATGCGCAGGACAATGCAATCACCTGGCTCGATTGGGCGGCGCTCGACCCGCACCTCCTCGGCCACACCGCCGCGCTCTCGGCCATGCGCCGCCGCTTCGGCGTCTTCGGCGAGACGGCCTTCCTCACCGGCCAGGGGGACGTCGCCTGGCTGCGGCTCGACGGCCGTCCGATGACCGTCGAGGACTGGGAGCATCCGGCGACCGACAACCTTGTCATGGTGCTCGCCACCGAGGACCGGCGACAGCAGCGATCGACGCGGCTTGCCGTGGTCATCAACCGCAGCCATGCCTCGCATCCATTCATGCCGCCCCCGAGCCTCGAGGGCGAATGGCGCGATGTCCTCTCAGGCGCGGCGCTGCCGGCCGTTGCCCCGGCGCGATCGGTAACCTTTCTCGTCGAGGTTTTCTAAAGTTTTACCGCCACTTGCTAGAAATTGCCGTGCCGGCCTATAGATCGATAGGAAAGCCGCTGGTTCAGGACAATCAAATGCCGCAAGACATTTCACTTTCCGAAGTCAAGGATCTGATCGGCAAAGAGATCGGCGTATCCGACTGGATCACCGTTACCCAGAAGACCATCGACAATTTTGCCGAGGCGACGGGCGACTTCCAGTTCATTCATACCGATCCCGAACGGGCGGCCGCCGAAACGCCCTTCGGCGGCACGATTGCGCACGGATTCCTGTCGCTCTCGCTGCTCTCGGCGATGAACTACAATTGCCTGCCGAAAATCCGCGAGCAGACGATGGGCATCAATTACGGTTTCGACAAGGTGCGCTTCATGGCGCCGGTCAAGAGCGGCGCACGGGTACGCGGTCGCTTCGCCATGGCCGACGCCCGCTTCCGCGGCGCCGGCATGCTGATGATCACCTATGACGCGACCGTGGAGATCGAAGGCGAGCGCAAGCCGGCGCTGACCGCAATATGGCAGACGATCATCCAGTTCGATCCGAAGGACCGGCCGGCCGATGCCTGACGGGTCGGCCGAGGCCGTCCGCAACGCATTTCGCGACCAGGCGAAAGCCTGCGAGCAGCTCGGCTCGCCATTCACTGCGCGCCTCTGCCGGCTGGCTGCGGAGCACTTGAACGAGAAAAACGCCGTGGGGCGCCGCGTTCTGAATGAGGTTTCCGGGCGCCGTGCACGTCATCTATCACTCAATCGCCTGGCAATACTTGCCGGCGACCGCACAGCAGGCAGGTGAGACCTTGATTTCGGCCGCTGGCGCGGCAGCGACCGACGAGGCGCCTCTGGCCCGGCTGCAGATGGAGGGAGACGGCCAAACGCCCGGAGCGGCATTGTCGCTTCAGATATGGCCCGGCGGCGAAAAGCACCTCATTGGCCGCGCCGACTACCACGGCCGATGGGTCGCGTGGAAAGGCTGGCCGGCAAGCGCCTGACTATAGGTACCGGAGTAGGCAAGAAAAAAGCGGCAGATCGCTCTGCCGCTTTTCCAGTTCCCGAAACGGCCTTTTCAATGCACCGCGTCTTCAGCGCCTTCCGAAAGCAGGCCGAAGACGAAGGGGGCGAACGACCGCCAGCACTCGAGGCGGAACGTGTCCTCCGCCGTGCGGAGGAGAACGATCTCCGCCTTGCCGAAAATCGTGCGCGAGCAGGCGCCAACCGGGAAAAGCGCCAGCGACAGGTCCTGCGGGCAGCCACTGTTGATCGCCACTTCCGCGCCCGGTCCACTGACGATGATCGCCGTGTTGCGGTGGGAGACATCGACCGCCGAGTGCAGGCTACCGCTCGTTGCGGCAGCGCCCATCAGGTCGGCACCGTCCTCGTCGATCACCAGCCACTCGTCCGGACCGAGCCAGAGCGCATGGCGCGTGCCCGTCGAAGCCGACGTCTTCGGCCGCTGCGGCAGCGTGACGCCGAGGGCGGCCGATAGCGCCGGAACCGCGTCTTTGCCGGCACGCAGCGCGATCCGCGAAGCGGGTGCTGCCGGCGTGAGAACCGCCGCGTGCGAGCCGCCCCTGAGGCCGGCGAGCGGAACTTTGCGGGTTGCGATTGCCTGGTCAGCCATGGAGGCGACCTCCTTCCTTGTCAAAGAACACCATGTCGCTCACCTCGACCGCGATGGTCCGGTCGGCCATCGGCACGTAGAGCGTCTGGCCGCGGCGCGCCTGGCCGCCGGCAACAACTGCCATCGCGATCGAGCGGCCGCAATTCGACGACCAGTAGGACGAGGTCACATGGCCGAGCATGGTCATCGGTTTCGGTTCGTTCGGGTCGGCGACGATCTGGGCACCCTCTTCCAGCACCACCTTGGGATCCTTGGTGAGCAGGCCGACGAGTTGCTTGCGGCCATCCTTGACGAGGTCGGGCCGCTTCAGGCCGCGAATGCCGACGAAATCCGGCTTCTTCTTGGACACCGCCCAGGAAACACCGGCATCGTGGGGCGTGAGGGTGCCGTCGGTGTCCTGGCCGACGATGATGTAACCCTTCTCGGCGCGCAGCACGTGCATCGTCTCGGTTCCGTAGGCGCAGGCGCCCATCGGTTCCGCCCGGGCCCAGATTGCCTCCCAGACCGCCTGGCCGTAATCCGCCGGCACGTTGACCTCGAAGCCGAGTTCACCGGTGAACGACATGCGGAAGAGCCGTGTCGGTACGCCGCAGATCTTTCCTTCGGCGACGCTCATATGCGGAAGCGCCTCATTGGAGAGGTCAATGCCCTCGACGAGCGGCGCGATGATCTCGCGCGCCTTCGGCCCCTGTACGGCGATGACGGCCCATTGCTCGGTCGTCGAGGTCAGCCACACCTTGAGATGCGGGAACTCCGTCTGGAGATAGTCTTCCATGTGCTGGAGGACGCGCGGCGCGCCGCCGGTCGTCGTCGTCACATGGAAGCGATCCTCGGCCAGCCGGCCCACGACGCCGTCGTCATAGACGAAGCCGTCGTCGCGCAGCATGATGCCGTAGCGGCAGCGGCCAGGCTTCAGATTGTCCCAGGCGTTGGTGTACATGAGGTTCAGGAACTGGGCCGCATCCGGGCCGACCACCTCGATCTTGCCGAGGGTCGAGGCATCGAACACGCCTGCAACGTCGCGAACCGTCTTGCACTCGCGGGCGACCGCCTCATGCATGCTCTCGCCCGCCTTCGGATAGAACCATGCGCGCTTCCAGTTGCCGACATCCTCGAACTCGGCGCCCTGCGCCTCCTCCCAGGCATGCATCGGCGTCTTGCGGGCCGGATCGAAGAGGCTGCCGCGCGAGTGGTTGACGATCGCGCCGAAGGTTATCGGCGTGTAGGGCTGGCGGAAGGTCGTCAGTCCGACCTCGGGAATCCCCTTGCCCAGCGCTTCCGCGGCGATCGCAAGCCCGTGCATGTTGGAAAGCTTGCCCTGGTCGGAAGCCATGCCGTTGGTGGTGAAGCGCTTGATGTGCTCCACCGAGTGCATGCCCTCGCGCACGGCAAGGCGAATGTCCTTGGCGCAGACGTCGTGCTGGAAGTCGATGAAGGCCTTGACGGTCGTATCCGGACCCGCCCCTTCGGCCGCCCCGATCATGCCACCCGTCCAGTCGAAGGCGTTCTGACCGGTGAGCGCGACCTGCGTGCCACCTTCGGCGCCGGCGGCGCGTGCCGCCAGCTCGCCGGCGGCAAGTGCCTCGTCGATCGTCGACTGAAGATCGTCGGTGCCGTTGCAGGCGCCAATCGAAAGGCAGTCCTGAGCGTAGGTGCCGGGCAGGAAGCGCTCGGTCTCCGCATCGAACTTCACCTTGCCGCGCGACTGCGAGAAGAGGTGCACCGACGGCGTCCAGCCGGCCGAGACCAACAGTGCATCGACGGCGATCTTGCGCGCCCCGCCGCCATTGCGGGCGACGTTGATCGAAGCGATCCGAAGCTTGCCGGTGGTGTTGACGACGGAGTGCCCCGTCAGCACCTCGATGCCGAGCTGTCTCGCCTTCTCCAGCACCGCTTCACCCGGCTTTTCGCGGCAATCGACGATCACGGCAACCGCGACGCCGGCCTTCTTGAGGTCGAAGGCAGCCTCGTAGGCGGAATCATGCGCCGTGTAGATGCCGACGTTCTTGCCGACGGCGACGCCGAAGTGGTTGAGATAGGCGCGGCCAGCCGATGCCAGCATGATGCCCGGCCGGTCGTTGTTGGCAAAGACCATGTGGCGCTCGATCGCGCCGTTGGCGAGGATGACCTTCTTGGCGCGCACCTGCCAGAGCCGCTCGCGCGGCAGCGCCTTGTCCGGCGCGGCGAGATGGTCGGTCACCCGCTCGACCAGTCCGACGAAATTGTGGTTGTAGTAACCGAAGGCCGTCGTGCGCGTCAGCACGGTGACGTTGTCCATGCCCGCAAGCGCCTTGCCGGTCTCCTGCGCCCACCCATAGCCGGGCTTGCCGTCGACGACCGTACCGGAGTCGTAGTGGAGCGCCCCGCCGACTTCCGGCTGTTCGTCGCACAGGATAACCTTCGCGCCAGCCTTCGCAGCCGCCAGTGCGGCCGCAAGACCGGCGACGCCGGCGCCAACCACCAGCACGTCGCAATGGGCATAGCGGCTGGCATAGTGATCCGGATCGGGCTCGGTCGGTGCAACGCCGAGGCCGGCTGCCCGGCGGATGAAGGGCTCGTAGAGCGCGTGCCACGCCGCCTTCGGCCACATGAAGGTCTTGTAGTAGAAACCGGCGGCGAAGAAGGGCGACAGGAAATCGTTGAAGCCGCCGACATCGAAGGCGAGCGACGGCCAGCGGTTCTGCGAGGCGACCTTCATGCCGTCGAAGACTTCCTGCACGGTGGCGCGCACGTTCGGCTGGCGGCGGGCCGCATCGCGCGAGACATCAAGAAGCGCATTCGGCTCCTCGGCGCCCGCGGAAAGAATGCCGCGCGGGCGGTGATATTTGAACGAACGGCCGACGAGATGGATGTCGTTGGCGATCAGCGCCGAGGCGACCGTGTCGCCCTCGAGCGCCGTCAGCGTGCGGCCGTCGAAGGTGAACCTGGCGGTGCGGGCCGGCGTCAGGCGCCCCGCTCCGGAAATGCGATTGACCCCGCTCATTGGGCTGCTCCTTCCAGGGCCTCGTAGGTTTCGACCGTCGCGCTCGTTTCGGGCTCCGCGTCGAGATTTGGCTTCGGCTCGCCGGCCTTGTAGGTCGTCAGGAACCGGTCGCTGACCGTGTCGCGCGCCGCGTTGAAGAAGCGGCCGCAGCCGTGGATGTGGCGCCATCTCTCGAAGATTACGCCCTTGGGATTGTCGCGCAGGAAGAAATAGGCCTCGAACTCTTCGTCGCTGATGTCGGCCATATTGGTGGGGCGGGCGATGTGGGCATCACCGCCGTTGCGGAATTCGAGCTCGGAGCGCTCTTCTTCGCAGTAGGGGCAATAAATCAGAAGCATCTGGAAAGTCCTCGCATCAATGCGCAACGGCGGCAGCGGCCGCCTCGTCGATGAGCCGCCCGGTGCGGAAGCGTTCGAGCGTCAGGCCTGCGGCGAGCCGGTGCGGCTCCCCGCGTGCGATGAGATGGGCAAAGAGATTGGCCGAGCCCGGCGTTGCCTTGAAGCCGCCCGTTCCCCAGCCGGCATTGAGGTAGAGTCCGGGTACCGGCGTAACGCCCTGGATCGGCGAGCGATCCTGCGTCACGTCGACGATGCCACCCCATTGCCGCATCATCTTGACGCGGCGGAACATCGGGAAGAGCTCGCAGATCGCATCAAGCGTATGCGTGATGATCTGCAGGCCGCCGGTCTGCGAATAGGAATTGTACTGGTCGGTGCCGGCGCCGATGACGAACTCGCCCTTGTCGGATTGCGAGATATAGGCGTGCACCGAGTTCGACATCACCACGCATGGGAAGATCGGCTTCAGCGGCTCGGAGACGAGCGCCTGCAGCGGCTGGCTCTGCAGCGGCACGCGTACATCCGCCATCTGCATCAGCACCGAACTGTGGCCGGCGGCCGAAATGCCGACCTTCTTCGCGCCGATGAAGCCGCGATTGGTATCGACACCGGTGACCCGCCCGGTTTCGTCGCGGCGGATGCCGGTCACCTCGCAGTTCTGGATGATATGCACGCCCCGGTCGGACGCGCCACGCGCATAGCCCCAGGCAACCGCGTCGTGGCGGGCCGTGCCGCCGCGCCGCTGCAGCGCCGCGCCATTGATCGGGTAGCGGGCGGTCTTGGCGATATCGAGCGGCGGGCAATAAGCCTTCGCCTGCTCCGGCGTCAGCCACTCGTTGTCAATGCCGTAGAGCCGGTTGGCATTGATGTGCCGCTTGAAGGACTGCTGATCGTGGATGTTGTGCGACAGCATCATGACGCCGCGCGGCGAATACATGACGTTGTAGTTCAGGTCCTGCGACAGGTTTTCCCAGAGCTTCAACGAATGCTCGTAGATGTCCATGCTCTCTTCATAGAGATAGTTGGACCGGATGATCGTCGTGTTGCGGCCGGTATTGCCGCCGCCGATCCATCCCTTTTCGAGCACCGCGACATTGGTGATGCCATGCTCCTTGGCAAGATAATAGGCGGCCCCAAGGCCATGCCCGCCGCCGCCGATGATGATCACATCATATTGCTGGCGTGGCTCCGGCGAGGCCCAGTGAGGGCCCCAGCCCTTGTGGCCGCGCAACGCCTCGCGCGCCACGGCGAAAACTGAATATTTGCGCATCCGCCTGCTACTCCATGAACCCCGAAAGAAAAACGTCTCGTCGGCGTTAGAAATCGCAAATCCGCTGGCGGCGCAACGTTTCTTTTGCGACGCGATCCGGCGGACTTGGACGGACTTGCGACATGGGCGACAAGCTGCGCCAGGCATTTCGGGTGGGATGGCACCCTCCCGTCGACAATGGCGCATTTTTGCCGGCGGCTGCGATCTCGCCGCTGGACTTTCGGCCCGTCATCTGGTATCCGCTCCTCTAATCGTAGAGCTTTCGGCTCGGCGAACGCAGACTTATTGCCTCCCAAACCTGATGGTGAGGCTGCCAACTCGAACAAAGGAACGGGATTCACGTGCAGGTACTTGTCCGCGACAACAATGTCGATCAGGCTCTCCGCGCTCTCAAGAAGAAGATGCAGCGCGAAGGCATTTTCCGCGAAATGAAGATGCGTGATTTCTACGAAAAGCCGTCCCAGAAGCGTGCGCGCGAAAAGGCCGAAGCCGTCCGCCGCGTCCGCAAGCTGGCGCGCAAGCGCGCACAGCGTGAAGGCCTCCTGGCCCGCTGATTGGTCGTTTTTTCGACGCTTTCCAATGTAAATCGTGGCGGGGGCGAGGCATCGCCGCCGCCATTTTGATATGGACACCCTGTTCGTCGGCAGTCTAGCGTGACTGCCGCATCAGCTGGCGACGGTTCAGCCGCCCGGAAAAACAGGCCGGACGGTTTACCGGAGGCGCTCATTGAGCCCCGGAGCCCCGCGCCTTCGCCGCTCTCCGTAAGGAAAGCACTGGGACCCTGTCGCTTTGAGGGATCGACTTTGACACTTGCTGCCATGACTGCGGACGTCTCCGGTTTCACCATCCAAGAGGCGCACCGCCGCCACCAGCGCAATCCGAAGCTTGCCGCCATGCTTATGCTCGGCTCGGCCCTGCTGCTTGCCGGATGCCAGACGGACAACGCCTCCGAATCGATGATCCGCGTCGAGCGGGCGCAGGGCTCGGAAGAAAACATCGCCTCGCTGTCGAGCGTCATCGCCTCCAATCCGAGCGACCCGGAAGCCTATAACGTGCGCGGCTCGGCTTACGGCCGCGCCGGCGAATTCCGCCGGGCGATCGCCGACTTCGACCAGGCGATCAAGCTCAACCCGAGCTTCTACCAGGCCTATGCCAACCGGGCGCTCGTCCATCGCAACATGGGCAACCAGGAGGCCTCTCTCTCCGACTACAATGCGGCCCTGCAGCTCAACCCGAACTACGACGTCGCCTTTATCGGGCGCGGCAATCTCTACCGGCAGGCCAACCAGCTCGACGCCGCCTTCAACGATTTCAACAAGGCGATCCAGCTCGACACCACCGATCCCCGCGCCTACCACAATCGCGGCCTGATCTATCAGGCACGCAACGACCACGCCAAGGCGATCGACGATTTCTCGACGGCAATCTCGCTGTCGCCGAGCTCTCCCGAGCCCTATAACGGCCGCGGCATTTCCTATGTGGCGCAAGGCGACGACGACAATGCCTTCTCGGATTTCAACACGGCCATCAACCTCAACGGCAAGCTTGCCGAGTCCTGGGCAAACCAGGCGCTGGTCTACGAACGCCGCGGCGAGAAGGCCAAGGCGCAGAAGTCCTATTCGCACGCGCTGCAGCTCGATCCGAAATACGAGCCGGCGCGCGCCGGGCTCGAACGCGTCAAGGCCATGTCCTAGCGCATCGGCCCGAAAATCGGAATCGATTTTCGGAAAGCACGATGCGTAGATTCAAAGTGTTACAGCGTCCTTTGCGCGTCTGAAAAGACGCGCGGCGCTGTAGAGCATTTTGCAGTCAGGTGGACTCACCTGACGTGGCACACATGCGGCAAAAGCAAACAGATAGGGCGGGGTGCGAACGCATGTGAGCGCATCCCGCTCCTTTCCGAAGCGCCCACGGCCACGTCGCGGGCGTTTTTTGTTGCCGACCACGCAACTATGCAGGCCCCCACCCGGCTGCTGATCGCGGAACCATCCCGAGTTCAATCCGTTTGACCATTACATCAGAACGGAGATCAGTCATGATCAAACAGACCTTCCTTGCGGCCGCCGCCCTGGTTGCCCTGTCGAGTGCGGCTCCCGCTCAAAACTATATGGCGCTCGGCCGCCTCACCTGCGGCTCCGAAGGTGGCGTCGGTCTCATCGTCACCTCCACCAAGAACCTGATGTGCACTTTCAAGCCGGCGGACGGTTCGCCCGGAGCGGTCTATGCCGGCAAGATCACCAAAATCGGCATTGACGTCGGCTCGACCGGCAAGACCGTGATGATCTGGGATGTGCTGGCGAAAACCGGGACGCCGTTTACCGAGCATGCGCTCGCCGGCGAATATGTCGGTGTTGGCGCCGATGCTAGCTTCGCCGTCGGCGGCGGCGCGAAGGTCATTGCCGGCGGCACGAACAAGGCCTTCATGCTGCAGCCGGTCAATGTACAGGTCCAGGAAGGCCTGAACGTCGCGCTCGGCGTCGATCATCTGGTGCTGGCGCCCGCAGGCTGACCCACGTAGCCAGAGTGCTTAGAGAGCGAATACCAGCAGAGGCCCTCCCTCGGGGGCCTCTTCCCACACCCTCCCCCCGCTGACGCATCGCTTCGGCAAACTGCGGCGACTTGCGCGCCCGGGCAAGGCGCGCCACTGTACTATTTTGGTCGTCGGCAGAACCGGCGCGACGGGAACCGGGATGAAGGATCAGGAAATCCACGATATCGTTCTGTGGCTGTCGGACGAGGGCATTCGCGGCCTCAAGGAGCAGGATCTTCTCGCGGGCTTCTGCGAACAGTGCCACGCGGCCGGTATCCACATTGACCGCGCGCTCGGCCTGATCGACACGCTCCACCCGGAATTCGAGGGACGCGCCTTCCAGTGGAACAGCGCGAGCGATGAAGTGCCGGAGGTCCTGCACTACGGCTCGACGAGCAGCGGCGAGGCACAGGAGAACTGGCAGCGCTCCGTGTTCTTCCACATGCTACGGGACAACGAAACCGAGCGCCGCATCCATCTTGCCGAGGAGCCGCATATCTCCTTCAACATGCTCGACATGCTGAAAGCCGAGGGGCACACCGACTGCCTTTGCCTGATCCAACATTTCACCGACCGCGGCCGCGTCGGGCAGATGGATTGCTTCTACTCCTACTGGACGACGAAAAGACGCGCAGGCTTCAGCGGCGAGGACCTCGCGGCGCTACGGACGCTGCTGCCGACGCTCGCGCTTGCCCTCAAGGCGGCCTCGTGCGTGCGCATCATCGGCACGCTTGCAGACGTCTATCTCGGCCGTGACGCAGGGCGCCGCGTTGTCGAGGGCAGCATCGAACGGGGAGCGGCCGAGCGCATCGAGGCGGTCATGTGGTTCTCCGATCTGCGCAACTATACGCGCATCGCCGAGAGCGTCGCCCCGGAAGAGGTCATTCCCTTCCTCAACGACTATTCCGGCACGGTCATCACAGCGATCCAGGACCATGGCGGCAGCGTGCTGAAGCTGATCGGCGATGGCGTCCTCGCCATCTTCAACGGTCGCAAGCCGGAGGACGCCTGCAGCGCGGCGATCGCTGCCGAGCGGCAACTGCGCGTCATGCTCGCAGAGTTGAACGAACGTCGGCTCGAGGAGGGCAAACCGACCACCGACGTCTATCTCGGGCTGCATATCGGCGAGGTCTTCTATGGAAACATCGGCAGCCAGAACCGGCTTGATTTCACCGTGGTCGGCCCTGCCGTCAACGAGGTGAGCCGCATCGTCTCGATGTGCCGCTCGGTCGAACGGCACGTCATCATGTCCTCGGAGTTCATCGCGGCCTCTCCGGCGGCGCATCGCGCCAATGCCGTATCGCTCGGACGTTTCGCGCTGCGCGGCGTCGCAAGGGCAAAGGAACTCTTTACCTGGGACCCGGAGATAGCGATCAGGTGATCGTGAATGCACCTAAGCCTCTCCCCGCAGACGGGGAGAGGAGACTCGCGGCAGCGGGATGAGGGGCGGGCTTTCCGCGCCCCGGCCATCCTCAGTGGTTGATCGCCTTGACGATCTCCTCGGTGACCTTCTTGGCGTCGCCAAGCAGCATCATCGTGCCGTCCTTGTAAAACAGCGTGTTGTCGATGCCGGCATAGCCGGAGCCGAGCGAGCGCTTGACGAACAGGCAGGTCTTGGCCTTGTCGACGTCAAGGATCGGCATGCCGTAGATCGGCGAGGTCTTGTCGTCGCGCGCCGCCGGATTGGTGACGTCGTTGGCGCCGATGACATAGGCGACGTCGGCCTGGGCGAACTCCGAATTGATGTCCTCGAGCTCGAACACCTCGTCGTAGGGGACGTTCGCCTCGGCCAGGAGCACGTTCATGTGGCCGGGCATGCGGCCGGCGACCGGATGGATCGCGTACTTGACCTCGACGCCGGCCGCCTTCAGCTGGTCGCCCATTTCCCTGAGCGCATGCTGCGCCTGCGCCACCGCCATGCCGTAGCCGGGCACGATGATCACCTTCGAAGCGTTCGCCATCAGGAAGGCGGCGTCGTCGGCCGAACCCTGCTTGACCGTGCGCTGGATGCCGTCGTCGCCGCCGGCCGCGGCCGTCTCGCCGCCGAAGCCGCCGAGGATCACCGAGATGAACGAGCGGTTCATGCCCTTGCACATGATGTAGGAGAGGATCGCACCGGAGGAGCCGACCAGCGCCCCGGTGATGATCAGCGCCAGGTTGCCGAGCGTGAAGCCGATGCCGGCCGCCGCCCAGCCGGAATAGGAGTTGAGCATCGACACCACCACGGGCATGTCGGCGCCGCCGATCGGGATGATGATCAACACGCCGAGGACGAGCGACAGAAGGACGATCAGCCAGAACACCGTGGTGCTCTCGGTGAAGACCAGCATGATCACCAGCGCGACGAGTGCCGCCGCAAGGCCGGCATTGACGAGGTGGCGTGCCGGCAACAGGATCGGCTTGCCCGACATGCGGCCGTCGAGCTTCAGGAAGGCGATGACGGAGCCGGTGAAGGTGATCGCGCCGATGGCCACACCGAGCGACATTTCGACCAGCGCCTGCGAATGGATGTCGCCGATGGCGCCGATGCCGAAGCTCTCCGGCGCGTACATCGCCGCGGCCGCCACCATCACGGCGGCGAGACCGACAAGCGAGTGGAAGGCGGCGACGAGCTGCGGCATCGAGGTCATGGCGATGCGCCGCGCGATGACGGCGCCGACGCCGCCGCCGATGGCAAGGCCGACGACGATCATGACAAAGCCGCCGAACGACGGCAGGGCGAGCAACAGCGTCGTGACGATGGCGATACCCATCCCGATCATGCCGTAAGCGTTGCCCCTGCGGCTGGTGGTCGGATGCGACAGGCCGCGCAGCGCCGTGATGAACAGCACGCCGGAGACGAGATAGAGAAAGGCTGCGAAGTTAGCGTTCATCGGCCCGCCTCACTTGTCTTTTTTCTTGTACATGGCGAGCATGCGCTGGGTGACGAGGAAGCCGCCGAAGATGTTGACCGCGGCCAGCACCAGCGCGACGAAGCCGAACCCGGTGGCAAGCCCGGAGGCGGAGATGCCGACCGCCAAGAGCGCGCCGACGACGATCACCGAGGAGATCGCGTTGGTGACCGCCATCAGCGGCGTGTGCAGCGCCGGCGTCACCGACCAGACGACGTAGTAGCCGACGAAGATCGCCAGCACGAAGATCGCCAGCCGGAAGATGAACGGATCGATCGCCCCGCCGGTGGCACCATGCGCCACCGCGCCGGCCGCGTCCGGCACGTATTCGGCCGCCGTCCTGACCGCCTCGACCGCCCGTTCGAGGTCGGTCAGCGCCTTGTCGAGAAGTTCGTTCGCCATTTACTTGTCCCCCCCATTCGCGCCGCCAAAGGCCGGATGCACCACGGCGCCGCCGTGGGTCAGCGCCGTCGCCTTGACGAGCTCGTCGTCCATGTTCAGCGCCAGCGCCTTCGTCTCCTTCGAGACCATCGTCTCCAGGAAGGTGACGAGGTTCTTGGCATAGAGCAGCGAGGCGGAGGCGGCGATGCGGCCCGGCACGTTCAGATGGCCGACGACCTTGACGCCGCCGAGTTCGACGACCTGACCGGCTTCGGCGCCTTCGACATTGCCGCCGCGCTCGACGGCGAGGTCGACGACGACCGAGCCGGGCTTCATGGCATCCAGCATCGCGCGGGTGACGAGGCGCGGCGCCGGCCGGCCGGGGATCAGCGCCGTGGTGATGACGATGTCCTGCTTGGCGATGTGGTCGGCGACAAGTGCCGCCTGCTTGACCTGGTATTCCTTCGACATTTCCTTGGCATAGCCGCCGGCCGTCTCGGCCGCCTTGAACTCGTCGTCCTCGACGGCGATGAACTTGGCGCCGAGCGAGGCGACCTGCTCCTTGGCCGCGGGCCGGACGTCGGTGGCCGAGACCATGGCGCCCAAACGCCGCGCCGTGGCGATCGCCTGCAGGCCGGCAACGCCGGCGCCCATGACGAACACCTTCGCCGCCGGCACCGTGCCGGCCGCGGTCATCATCATCGGCAGGGCCCGGTCGTATTCATGCGACGCATCGATCACCGCCTGGTAGCCGGCAAGATTCGCCTGGCTGGACAGGACGTCCATCGACTGGGCCCGGGTGATGCGCGGCATCAGTTCCATGGCAAAGGCGGTCAAGCCCGCTTGCGCCATCCCGGCGATCGCTTCCTCGTTGCCGTAGGGATCCATGATGGCGATGACGATCGCGCCGGACCGGTAGCCGGCAATTTCCTCGGCCGTCGGCCGGCGCACCTTGAGGATGACGTCGGCGCTGCGCGCCTCTTCCGCCCCCCCGATCCGGGCACCGGCTTTCTCGAATTCCTGATCCGGCACGCGCGACCGCGCGCCCGCGCCGGCTTCGACGACGACGTCGAAGCCGAGCGACTTCAGCTTCTTGACGGTGTCAGGCGACGCCGCGACGCGCGGTTCGCCGGGATCGGACTCCCTGGCGATAAAGACAATCTGGCTCAATACTCCCCCTCTCCGCCCCGCAAACAGGCCCTCGCTGGTTGCGGGTACATGTTCGATTGCCGGGCCGGCCGCTTGAACCGAGCCGCCCCCAATACTGGCTCCTTGAATAGAACTCCGATCCAAGGAGAAGCCATGCAGCACTTCAAAGCGCCGCAGCGAGACTTGTGCGAACCAAGGCACGCGGGCGCTGCAGCGAAAGGCACTCTTCCTTCGAAGGCGGAGCCTGCCCGCCGTCGAAAAATGCTCCTCACGCGGTGAGGTGAGACCGGATCGCATCCGGAGACGAAGGCAGGGACGTCCTCCTCCCGGCCTTCGACAAGAAGTGTCGAAGAAACCGGTTAGCGCAGGAAGAAGTAACCGGCGACGTTGAGAATGACGAACAGTATGAACGCGCTGAAGAAGCCCATGGTGGTGAAGAAACCGGCGGCCATGGCGATCAGAAGCGCAACGCAAAAGACGGTGCCGTACTTCGTGGCATTGAGGAAGAGATTGTAGGTCTTCTCGTGCTCGGAATAATCCATCGGCGCGCCCGTCTCGGCCGGTCCTGTATGATGCTCTGCCATCGTCAACTCTCCAGAATGCTGCGGTCCCGCCAAACGGCGGCTTCGCCTTGATCCACGAACGGAGTCGCTTCCGGCCAAACGCGAGAGCGATCCTTTAGTTTCCGCATACACAATGCGTGAGGTGTTCGCAACGAAAACCCTGCCTGCGGGCCTGCGGCACAATCGACGCCCACCGAAGGTGGAATGCGCGGCGCGGGGACAGGGCGGCCGGCATCAGGCCGCGTCAGGCGATGTGCGAACTGGAGGTCGTCGTGCTGTTCTTGCGCCCATCGGTCTTGCACAGGACTGCGATCGCCGATGCCGGCATCGGCGCCGAAAAGACGAAGCCCTGGATGAGGTCGGCGCAACGATAGGCGTTTATCAGATGCAGTTCTTCGGCCGTCTCCACCCCTTCGACGACGGCTTTCAAATCGAGGGCACGCGCAAGATCGCCCGCCCCACACAGCAGCTTGAAGCGTCGCGCATCGTCGCCGATATTTCGAACGAAGGACCGGTCGATCTTGAGGATGTCTACGGGGAGCGCGTCGAGGTAGCTAAGGTTCGAATAGCCGGTACCGAAATCGTCGATGGCGATCGTGATGCCGCGCTCGCGCAGCTCACGGAGCACGGCGCAAACCTTCACCGGTTCGTCCATTAGGCAGCTTTCGGTCACTTCGAGATGCAGCCGGGCCGAACTCAAGCCCGTCTCCTTCAACGTCTCGGTTACGAGGTCGATTATATCGTCGTTGCGGAAATCGAGGACGGAAAGGTTCACCGATACCGATACGTCCGCGGGCCAGGCCAGGCAATCGCGGCAGGCCTGCAGGAGAACGAGGCGTGTTATCTCCGTGACGAGCCCCATCTCCTCCGCGAGCTGTATGAAGACGGCGGGCGGCACAGGTCCGCGCTCGGGATGCATCCAGCGGGCCAGTGCCTCGCAGCACTCGACGCGCGCTCCATCCGGCGTGAACATCGGCTGATAGGAGACGCTGAGCGCGCCGGCACCGAGCGCGTTGCGCAAGTCGCTCTTGAGCTTCTGCCGGTCGCGATAGCGGGCATCCATCTCGCTCTCGAACGCCGTGCACCCTCCCTTGTCGCGGGCTTTCGTCTCCGACAGGGCCAGATCAGCCTTGGTTCGCGAGTCTTCGAAGCGAAAGTCGCTGCCCTTCACGATCACGAGGCCGCCACTCATGACGATGTTGAACGTGAAGCCTGCCGCCGCATAGATTCCGTGCATTCCGGTGTGGAGGATCTGGATCCGCTCTTCCAGATCGGCGCTGTCGACCGTGTTCGGAAAGAAGACGGCGAATTCGTCCCCCATCAGGCGGCCCGCGATCGCGTCACGGCCCGCAAGTGCCCTGAGCCGGTCAGCAATCGCCTGGATCAGCTTGTCGCCGATCACATGGCCCCTCGTGTCATTCACGTGCTTGAACTCGGCGACATCGAGGAGGAGGAGGCCGACGTCGCGATCGGGGGCGCCTTCGGAAATCGCGGCGTCGTGCGCAAGTTCGGCAAAATAGTCGCGGCTTGGCAGTCCGGTCAGCCTGTCGAAACGCACCATCCGCAGGATCTGCTTCTCGGCCTGGACGCGCGCCGTCACATCTTCGAAAGTGAGCACGATCTCCGCGTTGTTGCGCCGGTTCGCCGAAAATTCGAGAGACAACTCGTCCGAGATATGGACGAGCGTGTGGGATGGTCCTCCCTTGACCAGACGATCGAGCTGGCGAGCGATCGCCCCGCCCTTTTCCTCGCCGAGCGACATCCGGCGGCAGACATGCGCGAGCACGTCGGCGAGCGGCCTCCCCTTGAGATTGACCTTGTCGCCCAGAGCGAGCAGCACGCATGCGCGCTCATTGGCGACCACGATGCGGTTATCGCCGTCCAGCATCAGCAGGCCGTGCGTCATATTGTTGAGCGCCGCGTCGAATTGCCCGGCAATGGTCCTGATTTGCGCCGCAAGCACGTTCTCGTAGAGGAAGGCGCGCACATTGTTCGCCATCGCCCAAGTGGAAAAGATGAATGGCGGGATCAGGATCGCCAGCACGAGCATGAACGGATCCCCCAAAGCCAGGAGGCCGACCACGATCGGCAGGCAGGCTGATGACGAGAGCAGGAGCACCGCCCGTTCCGAACCATAGTTCCTGCCGACGAGCGAGATCATCGAAGCGAAGGTCACCGAGATGCACGCGAGTTGGGAAAACGAATCCTGCGTGACGGCAATGGCATAGCCGCAGGCGATACCGCAGGTGAGTGTCGCGCTGACGCCACCGACGATATACCGGTTCTCCCACTTCCTGAGCGTCGCGCGATCCGCTCCGGTGAAATCCTGCCGGTCGAAGCGCGCCATGTCGAGACTGCGCAGCATCCAGAGAATGACGACCGCTATCGTGCAACCGAGATAGAATGGATCGGCGCTCTTCAGGTAGACGAGCAGGAACGTTGCGACATGCGACAGCATGCCGACCACCAAAGTGCGGCGATGTTCGTAGAGCGAGCTTACCGACGACAAGTAGACATCTGTCGGAAGAGCGCCCCGTTCATTGCGCATCATGAACCAAGCTCCCAGTCGGGCGGGATGTTATGGTCGAGGGCTTAACGAAAGATTTCGCCTAACTTCCGAGAATAATTGGTGAAATCGGAGCGGCCGCGCTGCGCGCCGGAAATTTCAATCAAATGGTGCAAAACCGCTAGGAAAAGCCATTTCCCACAACCGCGCATTGGCAACTCTTAAGGAAGCGAAAACCATAGCAGCTTCCGCCGCTCTGGAACCAGTCATCAGAAAGGAGCATTACCGGACCACACGGCCGCCCAATGTTGAACAGTCGCACCCGAATTCCTGCTCTGGAACGTCCGTGAAGACACCGACGTCCGGGACCCACGCTTCGGACGGTTGACTTTGATCGGGATCTGGCGGCAAGGCTTTTCAAAACGATGAATGGAGCCTGATGATGTCGAAGCCTGTCGTTGCCATTCCGTGCGATTTTCGCGAATTCGACGGCAATGTCTGGCATGTGGTCGCCCATCAATATGTGCGTGCGGCCGTCGAGGGAGCCGGCGTCATGCCCTTCCTCGTTCCGGCGCTCGAAACCGGCAACGACATCGACGAAATCCTCGATCGGGTCGATGGCGTGCTGGCCAGCGGGGCCCGCTCCAACGTCCACCCTTCGCTTTACGGCCGGGAAGCGACGGAGGCGGACGGACCCTTCGATCCGGGTCGCGATGCGACCAGTCTCCCGCTGATCCGTCGGGCGCTCGATCGCGGCATCCCGCTGCTCGCCATCTGCCGTGGCATTCAGGAGCTCAACGTCGCTCTCGGGGGCACGCTCGCGACGGAGATTCAGGACCAGCCCGGAATTACCGATCATCGCAAGCCGGACGTGCCCGATCTCGACATCGCCTACGGCATCCGCCAGGATGTGGTCGTGAAGAAAGGAAGCTGCCTCGCCCCGGTCCTCGGCGCCGGCCGGATTCGGGTCAACTCTCTGCATCGCCAGGCGATCGCCGCCACGGCGCCGCGTCTTGCGGTCGAGGCGGTCGCCGACGACGGTACGATCGAAGCCGTGTCGGTCATCGGCGCCAAGGCCTTCGCCGTCGGCGTCCAATGGCATCCGGAATACTGGGTCCGGACCGACGCCCCCTCGGCCGCCCTCTTCAAGGCTTTCGGCGATGCGGCGCGCGCCTATCGGGAGAGCAAGGCGAGATAGCCGCGCCTATCGAGCTTTGCGCTCGAACGGCGTCTCGGCGACCGGGGTCAGGGCCTTTCCGCTCGAAAACCAGGCCTTGAGATTGTCGACGACCAGGTCGGCCATGGCATTGCGGGTGACGACCGATGCGGACGCGACATGCGGCAGCAGCGAAACGTTCGGAAGGGCAATCAGCGCCTCGGGCACATGCGGCTCGTTCTCGAAGACGTCGAGCCCTGCGCCGGCAATAATGCCGCTCTTGAGCGCCGCGATGAGGGCGGCCTCGTCCAGCGTCGAGCCGCGGCCGACATTAATCACCACCCCCTGCGGTCCGAGGGCCGCGAACACGTCCGCATTGACGGCCTTCGCGGTGCTCGGCGTCCCCGGCACGATCACGATCAGCGTATCGACCGCTTCGGCCAGGCTCAACAGGCTCGGATAATAGGCGAAGGGCAATTCCTGGCGTGGGGACCGGGTGTGATAGGCGACCGGCACGCGGAACGCCTCCAGCCGGCGGGCGATCGCCAGGCCGATCCGGCCAAGGCCGAAGAGCCCCACCTTTCGGCCGCGCAGTGACAGTGGCGATAGCGGAAAGGCACCGTCGCGCGCCCATCGGCCCTGCCGCAACCATTGCTCCGCCTGCGGCAGCTGGCGCACCGTGTTGAGGAGCAGCCCGATCGCCGTATCGGCGACCTCCTCCGTCAACACATCCGGCGTATTGGTGACGACGATGCCGCGCGCCGCCGCGCGGGCGGCATCGACGCCGTCATAGCCGACGCCGAAATTGGCGACGATTTCGAGCCTCGGGAATGCATCCATCAATTCCGTCGGCAAGCTCCCCGAGACGGCAATGCCGGCAACATCCGCCATGTCTTCCGTCGCCAGCGCCGCATCGGCGCGCTCGATACGCACCGTCTCGAACATCTCCGGCAGCCGTTCGAGGACGCGCGGGTTGATCTTGCCGGGCACGAGAATTCTAGGACGGCTCATCGAGTTTCCCTTTCCGGAGCATGACGAAGAATACGGGTGATCGCTTCCCGCATCCTGTTCCGACTCGCGAGGAAGGATCAAGCCGTTACGCGGAGCGGACCGGTCGACTGGCGGATGCGCATTTCCGGCTTGATCAGATGGATGCCATCGGGCTCGTGGCTGCCCGAAAGCCTGTCGAGAAGGGCGCGCGCCGCGCTGCGCCCCACTTCCGTCTGGCCGTTCCAGACGGTCGTCAGGGCCGGCGTGGCGATCGAGGCTTCCTCGAGATCGTCATAACCGGTCACGGAAATATCGACGCCCGGCACGAGGCCGGCGCGGGCAATGCCGTTCATCATGCCGATCGCCACCAGATCGTTCCAGCACACGACCGCCGTCGGCTTCTGCGGCAGCGACAGAAGATGAACCGCAGCTTCGAAACCGCCCTGCTTCGAGCGGGGACCCGGAAGGCGCAGGTTCGGATCGACCTCGATATTCGCCTTGCGCAAGGCGTTGACATAGCCCTGGTAGCGGTCGCGACCCGTCGAGGTCTGGTCGGTGCCGCCGACCATCGCGATGCAGCGGTGCCCGAGGCCGATCAAATGGTTGGTGGCAAGCGCGATGCCGTAAGCGTCGTCGCCGCGGAAGATCGGCACGTCGAGACCCTCGATCGAACGGGCGATCAGGATCGCTGGCATGCCGTTGTCCTCGGCGAGCTGAATATCCTCCGGCGGCGTGCCGATCGCCGGCGACATGATGACGCCGTCGCCGCCGAGCTGCAGCAGCGTCTCGATGAAATCGCGCTGTTTCTCGACGGAATCGTAGTGGTTGGAGAGAATGAATGTCTGCTTGTCGCGATCGAGTTCCGCCTCGATCGCCTTGAGGATCTCGCCGTAGAAGGGGTTCATGATGTCGTGCACGACGACGCCGATGATGCCCGAGCGCGATGTCCTGAGGCTTGCGGCGCGGCGATTGTAGATGTAGCCGAGGGCGCGCGCCTGCTCCTTGATCTTCTCGCGGGTGGTGATCGCCACGAGCGGGCTGTCTCGCAATGCCAGGGATACCGTCGCCGTCGAAAGGCCGAGTGTTTCCGCGATTGTCGAAAGCTTGACCTTCTGCGCCACCGTGCCCCCCGTTGCCCTTGGATCGTCTCGGCCCGTTTTAAACCCTCTTTAAACTGTTTAAATCGCCGCTGCAATCGGGAAGTGCGCTAAACCCACGCGTCAATCGGCGGCACGCGCCGCCTGCAGGTTGCTATCGACGGCGCGCAGCAGTTTCAGAAGCGTGCGCACCTGCTTGTCGGTCAATCCGCGCGTGGCGAGCTTTTCGGAATGCTGGCCGGCTTCGGCGATCGTCTGCAGGCGATCGCGCCCCGGCACCGTCAGAAAGACCTTTGTCAGCCGCGCATCGTCCTCATCCGGCCGGCGCTCGAGGAAGCCCTGGGCTTCCATCCGGCCGATCGTGCGCGTCATCGTCGGCGCCTTGACGCCGAGCCTCGCCGCGAGCGCGCCGGCGGTCAGGCCGTCCGTTTCTGCCAAGGCCAGCATGACGCCGTCCTGGCCGGCGTAAAGGCCGCTTTCAACGAGGTTGCGGGAAAGCACCGTGCGCATCGAGCGGGCAGCCTGGACAAGCATTGACGCCAGATCATGGTCATGCGCCTCGACGACGATCTCGTCCTTCCTCTTGCCGTTCCTGCCCTTCTTTTCGGCTTTGCTCTTCTTGCCCATTGGACCTCCGGCCGAATCCCGTACACTGCCTTTATAGCAATACAGCTTGAGATTACGAACTGTATGACTCAAATAACGATTTTACGACAATCGATGCGGAGGACCGAACAGAAATGTCGCTGCCGAAGCCCCGCTGGGCCGACAATCCCGCCGCACTTGCACCCGCCGAGCGGCGGGATTGGATCGCCGTTCTGCCGCTTGGCGCTGAGGAGCAGCACGGCCCGCACCTGCCCTTCGAAACGGACCGGCTGATCGCCGAGGGTATCGTCGATCGTGTCATTGCAAGGCTGCCCCGTGACCTCCCGGCGACCTTCCTGCCGGCAGAGCCGGTCGGCTACTCGATCGAGCATATGGACGTCGCCGGAACCCGGACGCTTGCCTATGACGAAGCGATCGCGCGCTGGCTCGGCACCGCGGAAGACCTTGGCCGGCTCGGCATCCGCAAACTGGTGCTGCTGAATGCGCATGGCGGCAATTCGCCGCTGACGACGATCGTTGCAACCGAAGCCAGGGTGCGCTTCGGCATGCTCGCGGTCGCGACGAGCTGGACCCGTTTCGGGCAGCCGGAGGGCTGGATCAGCGCCGAGGACAACGCGATCGACATCCATGGCGGCGACATCGAAACTTCGGTGATGCTGGCGCTCCACCCGGAAAAGGTCGACATGGCGAGGGCCCGCCATTTCCCCTCCCGCCAGAGCGAGTTCCAGCGGCGTTTCAAGCATCTGCGCGCCTATGGCCCGCATGCCTTCGGCTGGAAGATGTCGGACCTCAACCCGGATGGCGTGGCCGGCAATGCGGCCGCCGCCACGGCGGAGCGCGGCGAAGCCCTTCTCGGCCATGCAGTCGGTGGCATCATCGAACTGCTTGAGGATGTGCAGGCCTTCGACGTCGGCGACTTTTCCTGAGCGGCCGGCGGCGGCGAAAAGGCGCGCCGCGCATTTGCGCATCGCTGCGTCATCTCCTATATGAAACCCCGACATAAGATGCCCGCGGTGCATCGCCAATCCTCGAGGCTCCCATGACAGACACGACCACGCAGAAGCCGATCCCCGTCACCGTGCTCACGGGCTATCTCGGCGCCGGCAAGACGACGCTTCTCAACCGCATCCTCAGCGAAAACCACGGCCGCAAATATGCGGTCATCGTCAACGAATTCGGCGAGATCGGCATCGACAACGACCTGATCGTCGAGTCGGACGAGGAAATCTACGAGATGAACAACGGCTGCGTCTGCTGCACGGTGCGCGGCGACCTGATCCGCGTCGTCGAAGGGCTGATGCGCCGTCCCGGCCGTTTCGATGCGATCATCGTTGAGACCACCGGCCTTGCCGATCCGGTGCCGGTCGCGCAGACCTTCTTCATGGATGACGACGTGCGTGCCAAGACCGAGCTCGATGCCGTCGTGGCCCTCGTCGATGCCAAGCACTTGCCGCTCAGGCTGAAGGACAGCCGCGAGGCGGAAGACCAGATCGCCTTTGCCGATGTCGTGCTGCTCAACAAGACCGACCTCGTCACGCCCGAAGAACTCGAGCGCATCGAGGCGACGGTCCGCGTCATCAATCCCTCCGCCCGCATCTACCGGACGCAGCGCTCGGAGATCGATCTCGGCAAGGTGCTCGACCAGGGCGCCTTCAACCTCGAAAGGGCGCTGGAGAACGACCCGCATTTCCTCGACCAGGACGAACACGACGACCACGTCTGCGGCCCTGACTGTGATCACGACCATCACCACCATCATCACGGTCATGACCATCACCACCATGATCATGACCACGATCACCATCATCACCACGATCATGCTCCGTCGCCGATTCACGACGTGACGGTGCAGTCAATCTCGTTGCGCGGCGGCGAGATGAATCCGGAACGCTTCTTCCCCTGGATCCAGAAGATCACCCAGACGGACGGACCGAACATCCTGCGCCTCAAGGGCATCATCGCCTTCGCCGGCGACGCCGAGCGCTATGTGGTGCAAGGCGTGCACATGATCATCGAGGGCGACCACCAGCGGCCGTGGAAAGAGGGCGAGAAGCGCGAGAGCAGGCTCGTTTTCATCGGCCGCGACCTCGATCGCGAGAAGCTCGAGCGCACCTTCAAGGCCTGTGAAGTCCAGGCATGATCCTGGAGCACCACGGGTCATACCGTGCAGATCCGCCCCTCCGAATGAAATCATGCTGAAAGAAGAAAGCCCGAGTATCTGATGCCGACCGTCGCTCCGCTCGATCTCGAAGGCCACGTCGTCGGCGTCGCCTTTCTGAAGGACATTCCCTTCTTCGCCGGGGCCGCCGGCACCATTCATCGCCTCGATCTCGGCCACAAGACCACCGAGCTGCATGACGGCTTGCTTTCGCTCGCCTATGACGAGGCAACCGATACGCTGCTGACCGGCGGCGAGGACGGCAAGGTGATGCGCGTTTCGGCCGACGGAACGGCGAGCCACGTCGCCGAGACGCCGCGCAAATGGATTTCTCAGGTGGCCGCCGGTCCGCAGCGGGCGGTCGCCTATGCTTTCGGCAAGACGAGCTATGTCCGCCTTGCCGACGGGACTACGAAGGAATTCACCGAGGAGCGCACCGTCGAGGGCATTGCCTTCGCCCCCAAGGGCTTGCGCATCGCGGTTGCGCGTTACAATGGCGTATCGCTGCATTGGGTGGGAATCGCCGGCCAGCCGGTCGACCTCGAATGGAAGGGCGCCCATACCGGCGTGACCTTCTCGCCTGACGGCCGCTTCGTCGTCACCTCCATGCAGGAGAATGCGCTGCATGGATGGAAGCTCGATACGAAGCCGGGCGCCGAGGCGCGGCATATGCGCATGACCGGTTACCCGGCCAAGGTGAAGTCTCTTTCCTGGTCGGCCAAGGGCAAGTGGCTCGCGTCCGCGGGCGCGCCGGCGGCAATCGTCTGGCCGTTCCAGGGCAAGGACGGGCCGATGGGCAAGGCGCCCCTCGAGCTTGGCACCCGCGGCAACACGATGGTGACGACGGTCGCCTGTCATCCGGCCGAGGATATCGTCGCGATCGGCTACGAGGACGGCATGATCCTCGCCGCCCGTCTCGCCGACAGCAAGGAAGTGCTACTGCGCCGCCCCGGCAAGGGCGCGATCACCGCCATGGCCTGGAACCGAAGCGGCCGGCAGCTTGCCTTCGGCTCGGCCGCCGGCGATTGCGGCGTGGTGGATCTGGCGGGGTAGCCGCCTCACAGTGTTGGAGAAATGCCCTCTAGCCGTTCCAGCGGGGAGGACGCCGCGAGTCCTTCGCCCCGCTTGCGGGGAGAAGGACGCAGCAGGGGATGAGGCCCATCCCCCCGCTAACCCTCACCATTCAACCTCCAGATGCGGGCGGCCGTTCGAGGTCCTCTCAATCGTCCGGCCGCTCTCGTCTATCGTTGCCGTCACCCTCCGCCGGAAGGCCGAGAAGCTTTCGAAGGTGACGACATCCACCGGAACGTCGAACTTGAATGTCAGCCGGTAGTGGCCCGCCTTCGCGGTCAGGGCCTGGGCCGAGAGGATTTCGGCCTCGAAGGGCTGGCCGAGATAATGGCCCCTCACCCGCGGGCCGAGCATCCACGGGTTGAATGGCGGCCGGTTGCCGGCCGCTGCGTGCAGCGTGTTCCAATCGCGATAGCCGTATTGCGCGGCGATCAGCTCGAGCGATTTCGAATGTCCGACCTGTTCGCCTTCGGCGGAAAGCCGGGCGCGCAGGCGTCTGGCCTGGTCCTTGAGGGTGTCCAGGGATGGAAGTGTGCGCGATCCATGCGTCATTGACAGGGTCTCCTGCTGCGGCATGCGCTCATTCGGATGGGAGTCCGCATTGCCACCGGTTCGCATGCCTCGCGGCGTGACCGAGTCGACTACAGCGCCGCGCGTCTAATTAGACGCGCAAAGGTCGCTGTAGCACTTTGAATTGCTGCATGATTTTTTCCTTAAATCGATCCCGATTTAAGGAATCATGCAGTAGAGGGACTTTACCAAAGCTTGACGCTCGCGGACGGCAGGGGCCCTCGCCCGCCGCGTCCTTAGGCGAAGCGACGCGCGCTGTCAAATGCAGCGGCTTCAGCATTGCATGCTGACGCTGCCAGAACCACGCAATTCCTCGTTGCAGCGCCTTCGAAGATATGGAACGACTGTGGGTCGCGAGAGGAGATTGTCATGAACGAGATAGCCATCCTAGCATTCGCCGCCGTCGCCTTCATCGGCATCGCGACACCGGGCCCGACCGTGCTCTTGGCGTTGACCAACGGATCGCGCTTTGGCGTCCGCGCCGCCGGCTATGGAATGATCGGTGCAGTGCTCTCGGATTTCGTGCTGATCGGTGCCGTGGCGCTCGGCCTCGGCGCGCTGCTGGCGGCATCCGAGTTCTGGTTCTCGGTGGTCAAGTGGGCGGGTGCCGCTTACCTCGCCTTCCTCGGCCTCACACTGCTTCGCTCCCACGGTACGCTGGATATCTCGCAGGAGCCGCAGGGCGCCGGCGTGAGCACGCCGCGCTCGATTTTCCTGAAGAGTTTCCTCGTCGCCGTCACCAATCCCAAGGGTTACCTGTTCTTTTCCGCCTTCCTGCCGCAGTTCATCGACCCGGCGCTGCCGCAGCTGCCGCAATACGCCGTGCTCGCCGTCGTCTTCGCATCGATCGATTTCATGGTGATGTTCGGCTATGCGCTGCTTGGTTCGCAGGCGGTGCGCTTCCTGAAGCGCTCCGGCGCGATCTGGCTCGATCGCGTCTGCGGCGGCGCGCTGCTGGCGCTTGCCGGTTCGCTGGCATTCTATCGTCGCGCCACCAGCTGACACGGCCTCGCAAAACTCGACAACGCTCCTGCCTCGCGGCAGGAGCGTTGTTCGTGATCCGCCTCCGCAGGGTGAGAGGCGGAAAAATCAGGCGGCGCGCTTGAGCGGCGGCAAAGCGAGCTTGCGGCCGCTGGCGACGAGCATGCCGGCGGCGCCGTCGAGCCAGCCCTCTTTCAACTCGAGCGCCAGGAAACGGTTTCGCTCGAACGGACCGGGCATGACGAGATGCTGCGTCCGCGCGGCGAAGAAGCCGAAGCGCTCGTAGTAGGGTGCGTCGCCGACGAGCAGGATCGCGCCGTGGCCGCGGCTCTTGGCTTCCTGGATCGCCGCGCGCATCAGCGTGCCGCCGATCCCCTTGCCCTCATGCGCCGGGTCGACTGCGAGCGGTCCGAGAAGCAGCGCCGGCACGGCCTGCCCTTCGCGGCTGACGCCCGCCTCGACGTTCCAGAGGCGCACGGTGCCGATAACGTGGCCGTCAGCGTCGCGGGCGACCAGGGCAAGCCCCTCGGCCGGCACGCGGCCGCGGCGCAGCTTTTCCGAAGACTTCCTGCTGCGGCCGGGACCCATGGCCCGGTCGAGCAGGTTTTCCCGTGCGACAACGTCGCCCGGATTTTCGGCATCGATCACAAAGGTGGACGGCGCGAAGAATGCGCGCAAGGTGTCAACAACAGCGGCCATCGGGGCCTCCCGTCATCAAAACCGCTTCAGGCGGACCAAGGATGATTGTGAAGTCGCCGCTCCCGCGGGAAAGCGGGAGCAGGCAGGATCAGATCACATAGGCCTTCAGCGGCTCGAAGCCATTGAAGGCGACGGCCGAGTAGGTGGTCGTGTAGGCGCCGGTGCCCTCGATCAGAACCTCGTCGCCGATCGTCAGCGAGATCGGCAGCGGGTACATGTTCTTCTCGTAGAGCACGTCGGCCGAATCGCAGGTCGGGCCGGCCAGCACGCAGGGCTCCATCGCGTCGGCGTCGCGCGCCGTGCGGATCGGATAGCGGATCGCCTCGTCCATCGTCTCGGCGAGACCGCCGAACTTGCCGATGTCGAGGAACACCCAGCGGTGGCTGTCATTGTCCGACTTCTTCGAGACGAGAACGACTTCCGCCTTGATCACGCCTGCATTGCCGACCATGCCGCGGCCCGGCTCGATGATCGTCTCCGGAATGTTGTTGCCGAAGTGCTTCTTCAGCGCACCGAAGATCGCCTGGCCATAGGCCTCGGCCGACGGAACGTCACGGAGATACTTCGTCGGGAAGCCGCCGCCCATGTTGACCATCTTGAGCTCGATGCCCTGCTTCGCAAGCTGCACGAAGACGCGCTTGGCATCGGCAAGCGCCGCATCCCAGGCGTCGAGCTTCGTCATCTGCGAGCCGACATGGAACGACACGCCGTAGGAGAGGAGGCCGAGCTGATGGGCATAGACGAGCACGTCTACGGCCATCTGCGGCACGCAGCCGAACTTGCGCGACAGCGGCCATTCGGCGCCTTCGCCGTCCGTCAGCACGCGGCAGAAGACACGGGCGCCAGGAGCGGCACGCGAGACCTTCTCGACTTCCTCATGGCTGTCGACCGCGAAGAGGCTGATGCCGAGCGCGTGGGCGCGGGCAATGTCGCGCTCCTTCTTGATCGTGTTGCCATAGGAGATGCGGCTCGGGGTCGCGCCAGCATCGAGCGCCATCTCGATTTCGGCGACGGACGCGCAATCGAAGTTGGAGCCGAGACCGGCGAGCAGGCGCAGGATCTCCGGTGCCGGGTTGGCCTTCACGGCGTAGTAGATGGCGCTGTCGGGCAGCGCATGACGGAAGGCCTTGAAATTGTCGCGCACGATGTCGAGGTCGACAACGAGGCAGGGGCCTTCGGGTCGTCGGGTGTTGAGGAAGTCGATGATGCGTGCGGTGGTCATGGCTGTATTCCCCGATCCATTAGACTCCACGACTGTGGAGGACAAAGGGCATACGCGCGCTTGCACTGGAACCAGCCGGTGGAGACCCCGGAACCATGCATGCGCTCGAATGCGCGTAACGGTGAATCGAAGCCCGCAAAGGCTAGGATTCGGCTTTGTCTGCCATGGATTGGAGGGAATAACCCAACCGCACTTCCGGCAATGAAGGTGTGCCTCTTCAGTAACCCCGGCTGTTGGAGAGCCGGCAGACACCAGAAAGGCCCGCACCGTCGTTGCTTCAAGATGTCCTCGCATTTCCCGGTTGGCCGGAATAGCGACTGGAGGGGTTAGTTCCAGGTACCTTACCGATACCCTCACCTAATCGAGGGTCGGCGGACACCCACAGGCACGTGCGACTTTGGGCAAGGGCGTAGGTAAGAAAAATCACTGTCGTAATCAAGAGTTTTTTCCGCTTCGCCCCTAATTTTTTCTGGACCGGGCCGTGGCGCGAGTGTTCACTTTCCATGAACGATCGCCGCCACGCGGTTGCACGCGGTAGAGCCACCCGAAGTGGCGAAACCGAAGGGAGGTTTTCCGGCTCCCGCACGATAAGAGAGAAAGACGAATCATGGATACCTTGACCCGCATCCGCGCCTTCATCGACGTCGTGGACGCGGAGGGCTTTTCGGCGGCGGCCCGGCGCGTCGGCAAATCCAAGGCGCTGCTGTCGAAATATGTCCGCGAACTCGAAGACGAGCTCGGCGCGCTCCTCCTCAATCGCACGACGCGGCAATTCTCGCTGACCGAGGCCGGTCACACCTACTATCGCTCGGCCGCGGAAATCCTCAAGGAGATCGACAATCTTGCCGATCTCGTCCGCGCCAACAATTCCGACCTGCGCGGCCGCTTACGAATCACAGTGCCGCGGACCTTCGTCGACGCGGAGATCGGCCAGTCGCTGATCGACTTCGGCCGGCAGCACCCGGAACTGTCGCTGGAGATCGTCTCCGACGACCGTTTCATCGACCTCGTCGAGGAAGGCTTCGATTTGGCGATCCGAATCACCCGGCTGGAGGACTCGACGCTGATCGCCCGCAAGCTCGACGATTTCCAGGTGGTGGTCTGCGCCTCGCCGGACTTCATGGCGAAGGCCGGTCCCTTCGCGCATCCGAGCGAGCTTTCGAAGATACCCTGCATCCTCGACACCAACGGCCGGTCCTACTCGAACTGGCGTTTCGTCGAGCCGGACGGGTCGCCGTTCACGGTGCCGGTGAGCGGTCCGATCGAGGTCAACAGCCCGCTTGCCGCGGCCCGCGCCGCGGTGACGGGCATCGGGGTCGCGGTCCTCCCCGATTTCATCGCCCGGCCGAGGGTCCAGTCCGGCGAGCTCGTGACGCTCTTCGACGACTACCTGCCCAAGGACCGCGGCATCTATGCCATCTATCCGCACCGGCGCTATCTGCCGACGAAGGTGCGTACATTCGTCGATTTCCTGCATGGCTGGTTCCGCAAGCCGCAATGAACGCGCCGCGCTTCGGGCGGTTTACCTGGCCAAGTCCCAATTCCGTCCCATTTGCGGTACATTCCGGGGGCGATTCGCACGGTCCGCATCGGCCGAAAAGGATTTCCAATTCCCATGAACACACAGCGCCTCGCCCTGGCCGGCCTTGCGACCCTGCTGACGCCCGGGCTCGCCGCCGCTCATCCGCACATCTTCGCCGAGGCACGGCTCGAAATCGTCTCCGACGACACGGGCAACATTGGCGAGTTGCGCAACGTCTGGCGGTTCGACGAGCTGTTTTCGGCCAGCGTCGTGCTCGACTTCGACAAGAACTCCAACGCCACGCTCGATCCGGACGAGTTGAAAGAGGTCGGCCAAACCGTGCTCGAGTCGCTTTCGGAATACAACTATTACACGACGATCTCCGACAACGGAAAATCCGTGAAGGTGAACAGGCCGGACAGCATCACGGTCGACTACAAGGACAACCAACTCCTGATGATGTTCGCGGTCAAGCCGGCCGAGGCGATGCCGCTGAAGGGCAAGCTCTCCTTCGGCGTCTACGACCCGACCATGTACACGGCGATGGACTTCCCGACCGACGACGACCTCATCGTCGTCGGCGAGAAGATCGAGGCCTGCCAGCATCAAGTGGTGCGGCCGGATCCGGACGAGGTGCTGGCCGAGAACAAGGACACGCTCACCGACGCCTTCTGGAACGACCCGACCGGGACAGACATGTCGAAACTCTTCGCAACGAGGATCGAGGTCACATGCTGAACCTGCGCAGGATCGGCGGTCCGCTCGCCGCCGGCCTTCTGCTGGCGGCCCTTTCGGCGGCGGTCGCCATGGCGCAATCGCCGCTCGGCATCGGCTCCGCCGAGCCTTCGATCCCGACCACGGGCGTCTTCGGCGGGTTTTTCGCCTGGGTGAACATGGAGCAGCAGAGCTTCTACCGGCTGCTCACCGGGGCGCTGAAGGGCATGCGCGAGAACCCCTGGCAGCTCTGGTCGCTGATCGGCCTTTCCTTCACCTATGGTGTTTTCCACGCGGCCGGGCCCGGCCATGGCAAGGCGGTGATTTCCTCCTACATGATCGCCAACGAGACGGAGTTGAAACGCGGCGTGCTCCTGTCGTTCCTTTCCTCGATCGTGCAGGGCGTCGTGGCGATCCTGTTGATCGGCGCCGTCTACCTGGTGCTGCGCGGCTCCTCCGTCAACATGACGCGCGCAACCCATTCGCTCGAGGTTGCAAGCTATGCGCTGATCGCTGCCTTCGGCGGCTGGCTGGTCTTCCGCAAGCTTCGGTCGATGATGCGGCCGGCTGCCAGCGACCACGCCCACCACGATCATGGCCACCATGATCACGGTCATCACGACCACGATCATTCGGATCACCACCACGATCACGGCCACGCGCATGCTGCCGGCGAGGTCTGCGCCACCTGTGGTCATGCCCACGCACCCGACCCGGCGCTGCTGAAGGGCGATCGCTTTGCGCTCAGCGAAGCCTGGTCGGCGATCATCGCGGTGGGCCTGCGCCCCTGCTCCGGCGCCCTGATCGTGCTGTCCTTCGCGCTCCTGAACGGCCTCTATCTCGGCGGCGTCCTCTCGGTCTTCGCCATGTCGATCGGCACCGCGATCACCGTCTCGATCCTCGCCACCCTCGCCGTCACCGCCAAGGGCTTCGCGCTCCGCTATGCCTCCAGCCAGTCCGCCGCGGCACGCCTCTCCCACGGCATCGAGATCGCCGGTGCGCTGCTGGTGCTGTTTCTGGGGCTTGTTCTGCTAGGCGCGGCGCTGCAGGGGTAAGGCGCGTCATCTCGTCAGCGAACTCCGCAAAACCTCGATCACTTCTCCGCCTGGTACGGAAACAGCAGATGAATTTCGACACGCTTGAGTTTGAGGAAATCGCCGCGAAGTTGAGGAGAGACGGCTGGGCAATCAAGTACATTTGGTCGGGTGAATGTGCCGCCTTCAAGTCCTGGCTTTCCGAAAAGCACGGGATCGCTGCAACTGACGTCAACGGCGGCTACTCGTTCTGGGTCGTTGATCACTCTTGGGCACCGCCGTCGGGAGCGCGAAGTGATTATGACGCATGGTACTCATTCGGCTATGAGCTCGAGCTCGATCCGGAGTTAACGCCCGACCGAATCGGCTTCAGACGTGTCCGAACAAAACGACGCTCTTGAGTATTGAGGCGCGGTGTCGACAACGCGCATTCGTCTCTCGACATGTGCATGTCAAAGCCCCCGCCGGCGCTGGTGGCGGGCGCGCAGCCAGAAGATCAGGAAGAAGCCGAGCACGAAAAGGGCCCCGACGCCGGCGGCGAGCCAGGGCGAGATGTCGCCGAGCCGCACCATGATCGACGGCAGCACGAAGAAGCCGATGCCTACGACCGCCAGGATGATGGCGGCGGCGATCGCCGGCGACCTATCCTTCTTTTCGGGCGTGTTCACGCTTGCTCCTTTGCCGTGAGTTCCGCGCGGATGTCCTCCAGCCGCCGCTTCTGGCGCCGCTCGTCATCGAAATTGTCCGGCGAAAGCCATTCCTCGAAAGCAGCCTTGAGGAACGGCCATTCGGCGTCGATCATCGAAAACCAGGCCGTGTCGCGATTGGCGCGCTTGGAAATCATGTGCTGCCGGAAAATGCCTTCGAAGGTGAAGCCGAGCCTGAGCGCCGCGGTGCGGCTCGGCTGGTTGTCGCTGTGGCATTTCCACTCATAACGACGATAGCCGAGATCCTCGAACACGTGCCTCGCCATCAGATAATGCACTTCCGTCGAAAGTGGCGAGCGCGCCATGGCGGGACCATGCGCCACGCCACCGACCTCGACGACGCCATTGGCCGGGTCTGCCCGCATGTAGTTCGCCATGCCCACGACCTTGCCGCTTGCCTTGTCGCGAAACACCTCGGTGATCCAGCCGGATTTTGCCTGAACCGCCGAGAGCCAGGCGTCGAAGGCTTCGATTCCCGAAAAATCGTCCTGTGTAAAATATTTCAGCAGCGGATTGATCGCCATTCCGCCGAAGGCGTCGTGCCAGAGCGGCTCGAGATGCGCCGCGCGGTCATAGGGTTCCAGCCGGACATATCGGCCCTCGATCGAGACCGGCTGCGGCGCCGGGCATCCCTTCCAGTTGGCAAGATCGCGCATCGACCACTCCCTGCTTCTATTGCCTCCGCAATAGGACAGACGCCCACCCGTTTCAAATTCAAACTCGTGATCGAAACATGCGCGGCACAGATAGGCGCATTCCGATGGATTGGATCTCAGACCGAGACCTTCGCCGCCGAAACCGTCGCCTCGATATGGTCGACAAGCCCGTCGGCAAGCCCAAGCCGGCCGGCGAGAAGGTCGAGGTAGCCGCGCTCCGCCCGGCCATCCGGCTCGATCGCCAGCCGCGACGCCGTGTAGATCTCGACCCGCTCTTCCTCGGTCTTGCCGGCGGCAACGATGGCATCGATGTCGATCGGATTGGCGAGCTCGGCTTCGAGAAAAGTCGCAGCATCCGCGGAGAGCCCCGAAACGGAGAGCTTGTCGATGATCCGGCCGCGTTCGGTTTCGTCGATATGACCATCGGCCCGGGCGGCGGCGATCATGGCGCGAACGAGCACGAGCGCGAAATCATTGCTGACCGCTTCCGGCGCCGTAAAGCCGGAATCCGCCGGCGGTGCGGGAAGCTGGGCGGGCGCAGGAGACGCCGGTTGCGGCGCCTGGCCGGCCTGGTAGTTCTTGTAGGCCTGGTAGCCGAGCCCGGCAATCGCCGCCAGACCGCCGAGCACCGCTGCATTGCCGGCCAGCTTGCGGCCTGATTTGCTGCCGAGCAGGACGGCCGCGATCGCGCCGGTCGCCAGCGGGTTGTCCTTGGCAAGCTTGGTCACCTGATCGGCGCGGCCGCCAATGGTCCCGCCGGCGCCGGGAACCTGCGAACCCAAGAACTGATCCAGCAATTTCTTCGCGTCGAACATCGGCCTCGCTCCTTAGGTTTGACGCAGGCAGGCTGTCGCCTTGCCGCGTCGTTGCGGAGTGAGACATAGGAACCGCGAGGCGAAAATACAAATACGCGCCGGACACGAAAAAGCCGGACGGGAGCCCGGCTTCTTGTGGCTTCCCTGGTTGGCTTTGTCAGCCTTTCAGCGCGAAGGCCTCGGCGGCAAGCTTGGTGATGCCGGCCCAGTCGCCCTTGGCAACCAGGTCCTTCGGCGCCACCCAGGAACCGCCGACGCAGACGACATTCGGCAGCGAAAGATAGTCGCGCGCATTGGCAAGCGAAATGCCGCCCGTCGGGCAGAACAGCGTGCCCGCGAGCGGCGAGGAAAGCGACTTCAGATAGGCGGCCCCGCCTGCCTGCTCGGCCGGGAAGAACTTCATCACGTCGTAGCCTTCCTCGCGCAGCCCCATCACCTCGCTCGCCGTTGCCGCTCCCGGCAGGAGCGGTACCACATGGTCGTTGGCGACGTCGATCAGTTCTTGCGTCGTGCCGGGGCTAACGATGAACTCGGAGCCAGCCTTGACGGCCTCTTCGAACTGAGCGGCGTTGAGGATCGTGCCGGCACCGGCAACCGCGCCTTCGACTTCGTCGGCCACGGCGCGGATCGCTGCGAGCGCCGCCGGCGTGCGGAGCGTGATCTCGATCGCCTTCAAGCCTCCGGCAACGAGCGCCCTGGCGAGCGGGACTGCCGTCGCCGCGTCGTCGATCACCAGCACCGGCACCACCGGTTGAAGCTTGAGGATGGAAAGAAGATTGTCGGTCTTCGCGCTCATGCTCGCCGTCCTTTTTTAAAACGATTGAATCTGCACCCCGCATACTCCGGGGGCCCGTCATTGTCGAGACCGAAAAAGGTGCATTCGCTCCCGCGCCTTATAAGACGTATGATGAAAAGATGATCTACCGCAAAGACATGGCTTGAGACTGAGCTACAATACGATAGTTTGATGACAGTCGACCTCTCGAAATGGCAGGACATCCATGGCGAAGGAGATAGAGCGCAAATTCCTGGTCGCTTCCGACACCTGGAAGGAGCGCGCCGACGGAGGCACAAGGCTGCGCCAGGCCTATATCGTCACCATGGACGATCGTTCGGTGCGCGTCCGGATCCATGGCAACAAATGGGCGCGTCTGACCATCAAGATCGGCAAGTCGGCCCTGGTCCGAAACGAGTACGAGTACGACCTGCCGATGGAAGATGCTCGCGAACTGCTCACCCAAGCGGTCGGCATCGTTATCGAGAAACGCCGTTACCGCGTGCCGCACAGGGGCTTCACCTGGGAAGTCGACGTCTACGAAGGAGCGCTTCAGGGCCTCGTCGTCGCCGAAGTGGAGATGAAGCGGGAGACGGACCTGCCTGCCCTGCCTTCCTGGGTGGGGCGAGAAATTACCGGCGACCGCCAGTATTCCAACCAATCACTGGCCACCGAGGGGCTTCTCGTGGCGCAACCATGACCTACGCCTTCAATCCGGACCGCCCATTCACCGAGGACTTTCGTGCCGTCGGCGCCGAGCAGATCGAGCGTGCGATGGCGGTGCTCAAGGAGCAGCCGGCCGGCGTTCACGAGGCCATCCACGATGCGCGCAAGAACTTCAAGCGCCTGCGTTCGCTCTATCGGCTCGTCGCCTCCGATGCCCCCCTTTTCCAGAAGCAGGAAAACGCCCGCATCCGCGGCATGGCGCACAATCTGTCGACCGTCCGCGACGCGGCCGCCCTCGTCGAGAATGCCAGCTACCTGCGTCAGCACGCGGCAGGCGAGGAGCAGCAGCTGGCACTCGACAAGGTCTGCTCGATCCTCGCCGCCCGCCGCGACCGGATCGCCGAGGGCGAGACCGATCTCGACGGAAAGATTGAGGCGACGATCGTCAATTGCGAGCAGACGCTCGCGGCGCTCGCTCATGTTTCCTTCGACGACGGCAAGCGGAAGTCCGCGGGTCGAATGGCGAAGGGCTGGCGGCGAACATTGAAGCGCGCCGCCCGCGCCCGGGCCGCCTGCGAAACGAGCACGGAGACCGCCCGCCTCCATGACCTGCGCAAGCGTGCCCAGGACTACAGAATGCAGCTGGCGCTTTTACGCGAGGCCTGGCCTTCGGCGATGCAGGCGAAACGGACGGAGACGAAAGAGCTGGTCGACGTGCTGGGCCATTTGAACGACCTCACCACGTTGACGTCACTCATCAACGAACAGCCGGAGCTCGGCGGCGACAGCCAGAACCAGGCGCATTTGCTTTCCGCCGTCATCGCCCGGCAAGAGGAACTGAGGCGGGAAGCGCTCGAGCGGGCCGAGGGCGTGTTTCTTGACGATCCGCAGTGGGAAAGCCGCACCGTCGAACTGCTCTGGCTCGAGGCCGGGCGCTGAGGCCCCGCAGGTGGGGCGATCGGGCGCGGCCACTGCAATTGCGCTCGGCGGGCGAAAGCTGTATTTGCGTGCCCATGACCGACATGTCCACGACACCGCGCCCGGAGACGCAAGGCCAGTTTCCGGTGGCCGCGCTCTACCATTTCGTCTCCTTCCCGCGCTTTGCCGACTTCCGCGAGCCGCTGCAGGCCATCTGCGACGCCAACGGCGTGAAGGGGACGCTGTTGCTTGCGCATGAAGGGATCAACGGCACGATCGCCGGGACCGATGCAGGCATCGCCGCAGTGCTCGACTTTCTGCGCGCCCAGCCCGAATTCGCCCGCCTCGAGCACAAGGAGAGCCGGGCCTCGGCCATGCCCTTCCTGCGCATGAAGGTGCGGTTGAAGAAAGAGATCGTCACCATGGGCGTCGCGGATATCGACCCCAACCAGGTGGTCGGCACCTATGTGGAGCCGAAGGACTGGAATGCGCTGATCTCCGACCCGGACACATTGGTCATCGACACCCGCAACGACTACGAGACGGCGATCGGCCTGTTCCGCGGCGCCGTCGATCCGCAGACCAAGACCTTCCGCGAGTTTCCCGATTGGGTGCGCAACAACACCGGCCTGCACAACAAGCCGAAGATCGCCATGTACTGCACCGGCGGCATCCGCTGCGAGAAGGCCACCGCCTTCATGAAGGAACAGGGCTTCGAGGAGGTCTACCACCTCAAGGGCGGCATCCTGAAATATCTCGAGCAAGTCCCGGCGGCGGAAAGCCTCTGGGACGGCGCCTGTTTCGTCTTCGACGAACGCGTCTCCGTTACCCATGGCCTCGCCGAAGGCGAGCACACGCTCTGCCACGCCTGCCGCCAGCCCCTGTCGCTGGCCGACCTGCAGTCGCCGCTTCACGAAGAGGGCGTCTCCTGCGTTCACTGCCACGAGATCCGCACCGCCGAGGACCGGGAGCGCTACCGGGAGCGGCAGCGACAGATCGCCTTGGCGAAGAAACGCGGCGAGCGGCATCTGGGAAGCTAAGGGAAAGCGCCGGTTGGCGCCTCATCCGGCCTGCCGGCCACCTTCTCCCCGCCAGCGGGGCGAAGGAGACTCGCGGCACTGTCACCGTCCTAAAGCGCGACTCGAGCCAGCATCAGATCTCGATCGTCGCCGCTTCCTCTTGCGCGTCGATCGCCAATGAGCCGGCTGCGGTGATCGCCGTCCAGTCCGCCTCGCTGGCGAGGACCACCGGACAGGATTTGCCATAGAGCTCGGCCGCGACCATCGCCCCGACCGTGACAATCGCGTCGCGCGCCAGCAGCACGATGCCGGCCGGCCCGGTTCCGCGGCGAAGCGCTTCGGCCAGCACCGAGCTGCCGGAGCTCGAGCCGCGCCCTGCCCGCATCACCAGGACGCGACCGCTCATCACCGCGTTCTTCTGCGGATGCCACTGGTCGATGATCCGGCCGGACTCCGAGTCGAGGCCACCCCAGAAGCTCAGAGGCTCCAAAAGCACCAGCGTTTCCGCCGCCGCCGATCCCGCCACCAGCGTCGTCGCCTTGAGCCGCACCGTCACAACCGCACCACCTTTCCGGCCCAGGCCGATGCGACGCAGTCCGCAAGCGATCCGAAGGCGACGTCGACGCCGATATTTCCCGGCGCGTAATAGGCCCATTTGCCGGAATTGGTCATGACGGCGCCGGACATGTCGCGCATCACCGCCGTCACATAGGTGCAGGTGTCGATCACCAAGGTCACGCCGGCTGCCCTCAGGCGCTCATCCCAGCCGCGCCGTTGCAGTTCCTCGAGCACCGCCCGGTGGGTGTTGACATAGACATCGATCGCCGGCGGCGCACCGTCGATCAGCGGCATCAACCGCTCGAACTCGGCAAGCGAGAAATGCGGCGTGCCCAAGCTGACGGCCGTCAATGGCGTTCCGTCCGGAACGGTCGAAAGCCTGCCTATCGTATCGCGAAGGTCTTCCGCGCTCAGCCGGATCACCTCTTCCGGCGCCCTGCCCTGGAAGGCCGCTTCGATCGTCGGCGCCTCCGGCGTCAGCCCGACCGCATGGAAAAGCGCAACGGCGCCCGCGGAAGCCGCGACCGCGCCGAGCGCCTTCAGATCGTCCTCGCCCGTCGAGGCCGGCAGGGCGGTAATCGCCGGCACCCGGTCGCTGCAGCGCCTGCCGATCGCGTGTCCGACGGCGACGCAGGCAAGCCCCGCTTCCGCCCATTCCTCGGGCACACTCTCGATCTCCACGAGCACGCGCGCGCGGCGGTTCTCGCCGGTATGCAGGCCATAATAGGGCGCGCGGCCCGTCAACGCGCAACAGAGATCGATGAAATCGCCGTAGCGGTTGGTGCGGGCGCCAAGCACGGAATTGGCAAAGACGATGGCGTTCGATTCGGCCCAGGCGATCTGGGCACCGAAACGCGGCCGGAACATCGTCTGATAGGGTGCGCAGGTGAAGGTCGGCACGCAGCCGAGTTCCTCATGCGCCCTCATCAGCCGCGCCCCGCCGCGGCCGATCTCCTCGCTGCCATGAAAAAGCTCCGGATGGATAAGGTCGACCGAGCCGACGTTCAGCGTCGTCGCCACGCGGACGCGGCCGCCGAGGCGCACCAGATGCTCGGCGAAATCGAGGCTCACCTGGCCAAGATAGAGACAGCCGTCGATATGCGCCGCCTCGATATCAACGAAGCGCTCCGCGCCGACGGCCTCGGCGAAGCGGACGAGCAGCCGCATGGCGAAGGCGGCAGCCTCGCCTTGTTCGCCGGACAGCAGCGATTGATCGAAGGATGAAAGCGCAACGGGCATGCGGCCGATTAAAGTCTTTGCCGAGCGCAAGTCAATTCGCCGCGTCGCTCTCAGGCCGGAAGCGTCTCGTATTCGTCCACGCGGAGAGCGGACCGATCCCAATGCGGGCGGCTGCGCGCGAAGACCGCATTTGTCGGTTCGAACAGAGCGGTATCGTCGAGCGTCCCCGCGAAAACCGTCCATTGGTTGTCACCGGGCGGGCCAGAAGAGAAGATCTGGCTGCCGCAGGTGTCGCAGAAATAGCGGATCGACACGTTGCCGCTTTCGGCCAACGTCTGGAACGAGCGAAGCTCGCCGGCGACGTGGACGTCGGCGCGCGAAAAAATCATGTAGCAGCTGTGACCGGTTCCGGTCGCCCGCTGGCAATCGCGGCAATGGCAAAACCCGGAATAGATCGGTGCCCCCTTCGCTTCGTAGCGCACGGCACCGCACAGACATCCACCCTTCATGTGCCTTCCTCCCTGGAAAGAAGAAGAAATAGCGCCGGTTGCCGGTCAATCAAACAAATCCGCGCGTCAGGTCGAGACGCGCGGCTGTTTCTCGGCGATGCTCACCAGCTTGGGATGAGTGCACCCTTGAACGTATCGTTGATGAAGGCCTTCACCGAATCATCATGGTAGGATTCGACCAGGGTCTTCACCCAGGGTGCATTCTTGTCCGCGGCGCGCACCGCAATGACGTTGGCATAGGGAGACTTCTCGCTTTCGATGGCGATGGCGTCTTTCTTGGGGTGAAGATCGGCCTCGAGCGCGTAGTTGGTGTTGATCACGGCCGCGTCGACATCGGCAAGCGAGCGCGGAAGCTGGGCCGCATCAAGTTCGGCGAACTGGATGTTCTTCGGATTTTCCGTCACATCGGCCGGCGTGGCCTTCAACCCGACATCCGGATTGACCTTGATAAGGCCCTTCGACGCGAGAACCAGGAGTGCGCGGCCGCCATTGGTCGGATCGTTCGGAATGCCGATCGTCGCGCCGTTGCTCAGCTCATCGAGGCTCTTCACCTTGTTCGAATAGACACCCATAGGCGTGGTGATGGTCAGGCCGACGCTGACGATATCGAAGCCGCGGTCGGCGATCTGGTTGTCGAGATAGGGCTGGTGCTGGAAGGAATTGGCATTGAGTTCGCCATCGGCGAGTGCCTGGTTCGGCACGACATAGTCGGAGAATTCGAGGATTTCGATGTCGAGACCTCTGGGAGCAGCGACTTCCTTCACCTTCTCCATGATCTGGGCATGCTCGCCCGGAGTTACGCCGACCTTGATGGTCTCGGCCAGCGCCGTCCCGGCAGCGAGGACGGCGAAGGCAGCCGCGATAATGAGCTTTTTCATGGAGTTCTCCTTGTTGCAGTTTGGTGTCTTGGGAGAGGATCAGGTCTTGCGGCCGCGCTTGTCGAAGCCGCGCGCCAGGCGATCGCCGGCACTCTGGACGATCTGCACCAGCACGATCAGCACGATGACGACGATCAGCATCACGTCGGGCCTGAAGCGCTGGTAGCCGTAGCGGATTCCGAGATCGCCGAGGCCGCCGCCGCCGACGGCGCCGACCATTGCCGAATAGCCGATGAGGCTGACGATGGTCATGGTGAGCGCGAGCGTCAGCGCCGGCCGGGCCTCGGCGAGCAGCACCTTGAAGACGATCTGCATCGGCGTGGCGCCCATGGCGCGGGCCGCCTCGATCAGACCCCGGTCGACGTCGCGGATCGCCGCCTCGACGAGGCGGGCGAAGAACGGGATGGTCGCGATCGTCAGCGGCACGATCGCCGCCTTGGTGCCGATCGAGGTGCCGGTGACGAGCCGCGTGAACGGAATGATTGCCACGACGAGAATGATGAAGGGGGTCGAACGCGTGGCGTTGACGACAAGACCGACGGCGCGGTTGACATTTGGCGCCGGAAACAGCTCGCCCTTGCCGCTGGTCGCGAGGAAGATGCCGATCGGCAGGCCGATCAGCGCGCCGATGAATCCGGCGATCGCCACCATGCGCAGCGTGTCGAGCGTGGCCTTGCCGATGAGCAAGAGAAGATCAGGCGACATAGCCGAGCACCTCCGTGACCAGTCCGTTTTCGGCGAAGAATCGATCCGCCTTACCCGATGTTTCCGGATCCGCGCCGTAGGCGACGACCAGCGAGCCGTAGGGCTTGCCGCCGATATCGTCGATCGTGCCGGCGATGATGTTGACCTCTGCACCGATCGACTGGATGAGCTGCGAGATCAGCGGCCGCTCGGCGGCCGCGCCGAAGAAGGTGAGACGCACGACAAGACGGTCGCCAGCGGCCGCAGCGGGCTTGAGCCCCCTTGCGATGGCCTCGGGCAGCTTCGACCCAGGCAGGCCGGACAAAAGGGCCCGCGTCGTTTCGTGTTTCGGATGGGTGAAGACGTCGAAGGTGTGACCGCGCTCGACGATTTCACCCTTGTCGATCACCGCCACGTCGGAGGTGACGGCCTTCACCACCTCCATCTCATGGGTGATCAGCAGCACCGTCAGCCCAAGATCGGCATTGATGCGCTTCAGGAGCTCGAGGATCGATTGCGTCGTTTCCGGGTCGAGCGCGGAGGTCGCCTCGTCCGAGAGCAGCAGCTTCGGCTCGGTCGCCAGCGCCCGGGCGATGCCGATGCGCTGCTTCTGGCCGCCGGAAAGCTCGGCCGGATAGCGGCCGTGCTTGTCGGCGAGGCCGACCAGGTCGAGCAGCGGCCGCACGCGCCCGTCGATCGCCCGACGGTCCATGCCGGCAATTTCGAGCGGCAGCGCCACATTGCCGAAGACGGTCCGCGACGAGAGCAGGTTGAAGTGCTGGAAGATCATCCCGACGGAGCGTCGAAGCTCGCGCAGCCCCGCCTCGTCGAGCGCGCCGACATCGACGCCGTCGACGAGCACCTTGCCGGCTGACGGTTTTTCAAGACCGTTGACCAGCCGGATCAGCGTCGACTTGCCGGCGCCGGAGCGGCCGATAATGCCGGTGATCGAGCCGCGGCCGACCGTCAGGCTGACATTGTTGAGCGCGGTGAAGGCCGCGCTTTGGCCGGATGCCGCGAAGCGCTTGGAAACGCCGTCGAAGACGACGGCGGCTTGGTCCGTCCCGATTGTCGATGCAGGAATGGTCATTGTCCGGTCGCCCCCGCAGGAGGGATCACAGCGATGTCAGGATACATGATGCTCTCGGATGTTCGAAACTCTCGTCCCTGTCACATTCCCGGACAGGGGTCGTGTCGGGTCACACGGACGTTCGACAACGCATTCGGAACGGGGAGCAATTCTCTATCATCGTGCAACCGGTCGGTTCAATGTCGTGTACGGCATGGCTGCCATGCCGCAAAGTCCAGGGTTGTTATGCTCCCCGACCCTCCCGTTTGACAGGCACGATTTTTCCCAGCACCGCGGCTCGGCGCAAAAGCCTACTCTTTTTATGTAGAACAGGCCGGGCCATACCGATGGCTGCGCCCTCAGGCCGGCTTGTGGTTGCCCTTCGGAAACTGTTCCGCCAGTTCCTTGTACCAGTGGCCGCTCTTCTTGATCGTGCGGATCTGCGTCTCATAGTCCACGTGGACGATGCCGAAGCGCATGCGGTAGCCTTCCGCCCATTCGAAATTGTCCATCAGGCTCCACGCGAAATAACCGCGCATCGGATAGCCCTTGGCAATCAGGTCCGCGGTCACCGACAGGTGGTCGGCGATATAGTCGAGCCGCGGCTGGTCGTTGACCACGCCGTTCTCGACGCCCATATTGTAGCAGGCGCCATTCTCGGTGATGTAGCAATCCGGGAGCGTGTAGCGGGCGTTGAGCGTTTCCACCAAGGCCCCGAGCGCCGGCGCATAAACCTCCCAGCCGATGTCCGTCTTCACGTCGCTGACCGGCTTCGCATTGACCGTTGCCGGAAATTCGGTGCCGACCGCCGGATCATGCGAAACGCGCATCGGCGTGTAATAGTTGAGGCCCCACCAGTCGAGCGGCTGGGCGATCGTCGCCATGTCGCCGTCCTCGATCAGCGGCATGCGGGACCCGAGCGCCGAGAGGAAGCCCTCCGGGTACTCGCCCTTGAAGATCGGGCCGAAGAAGACGCCGTTGTGGAAATCGAAGGCGCGCTCGGCCGCAGCCTTGTCCTCGACGCTGTCGCTGCCGGGATAGACCGGGTGGGCATTGATGACGATGCCGACCGGCAGGTCCGATCGTTCTGAACGGATCGCAGCGACGCCGAGGCCGTGGGCGAGATTGGTGAAATGCAGTGCGGCGAGCGCCGCATCCATGTTGCGCTCGCCCGGCGCATGGATGCCGTAGAGATGGCTGAGCCAGACCGAGCACCAGGGCTCGTTGAAGGTCGCCACCGCATCGAGCCGGTCGCCGAGCCGGGCGATCACGGTCTTCGCATAGCGCTGGTAGGCATAGGCGGTCGTCCGCGCCGTCCAGCCGCCATCGCCCATTAGCGCCAGTGGGAGATCCCAATGGTAGAGCGTCGCAAAGGCCTTGATGCCGCGGGCCTTCAGGCCGTCGACGAGGCGATCGTAGAAGTCGAGCCCCTTTTCGTTGATCGGCCCGGTACCCTCCGGAATGATGCGCGGCCAGGCGATCGAGAAGCGATAGGCCTCGACCCCGAGGCTCTTGATCAGATCGAGGTCCTGGTCGAGCCGATTGTAGTGATCGCAGGCGACGTCGCCATTGTGGCGCTCGAAGACGCGGCCCGGCATGTTGGAGAAAGCGTCCCAGATGGACGGCTTGCGCCCATCCGCCTTGCTGGCGCCCTCGATCTGGAAGGAGGCGGTGGCCACGCCGAAGACGAAGTCACCGGGAAAGCGTTCTGCGAGTTTCTTGGCTTCGATCATAATTCAATCCGTCGTCTGCGCGGCTGCGCCGGACGCCGCTGCATTGTTCGTGTTTGGCCGTGGCCTAATACGGCGAAGGCAAATGTCAACCAACTACAGCGCCGCGCGTCCTATCAGACGCGCAAAGGTCGCTGTAGCACTTTGAATCGCTGCATGTCTTTGTCCTTAAATCGAGGTCGATTTAAGGAGACATGCAGGAGCGGGCGAGCTACCTCGCCCGTCTATCGGGGGTGCTTCAGACCTTGATCCAGGCGCCGTTGCGCTGCGACGAGCGTACGCAGGCATCGACGAAGACCATGCCCTTCATGCCATCGTCTATCGTCGGATATGTGACAGCCGGGTCCACCGCCTCGCCTTTCCGCCTGGCGTAGATGGCGCGGGCCGCCTCCGTGTAGATATTGCCGAAGCCTTCGAGATAGCCTTCCGGGTGACCAGAGGGAACGCGCGAAACGCGGGTCCCCGCCGCTGAGGCGCCGGCGCCGGCGCGGGTCAGCAGCCGCTTCGGTTCGCCGAAGGGCGTGTGCCAGAGATAGTTCGGATCCTTCTGGACCCATTCAAGGCCGCCCTTGGTGCCATAGACACGCACCATCAGGCCGTTCTCGTGGCCGGGCGCCACCTGGCTGCACCAGAGCATGCCCTTGGCCCGCGCCCCGTCCTTTTCCTTGAAGCGCAGCATCACATGGGCGTTGTCGTCGAGCTGGCGGCCGGCGACGAAGCTGTCGAGATCGGCCGAGAGCTCGTCGAGCTCGAGTCCGGAGACGAAGCAGCCGAGGTTATAGGCATGCGTGCCGATATCGCCGGTCGAGCCGCCGGCGCCGGAGCGGGCCGGGTCCGTCCGCCATGCCGCCTGCTTCTGACCGGACTGTTCGATGTTCTCGGTCAGCCAGTCCTGCGGATATTCCATCTGCACCAGCCGGACGGTGCCGATCTCGCCATTGGCGATCATCTCGCGCGCCTGGCGCACCATCGGGTAGCCGGTGTAATTATGCGTCAGCACGAAGAGCGCGTCGCTTTCCTCGGCCGCCTTCTTCAGTTTCTTGGCATCGGCAAGCGTCGAGGTCAGCGGCTTGTCGCAGATCACGTGGATGCCGCGCTTCAGGAACTCCTTGGCCGCGGCATAGTGCACATGGTTCGGCGTGACGATTGCCACCGCTTCGATGCCGTTCTTGAGCTTCGCCTCGCGGATCGCCATTTCCTTGAAATCCGAATAGACGCGCGACGAATCGAGGCCGAGCTCACGACCCGAGGCCTGCGCCTTCTCGGGCGTCGACGACAGAGCGCCGGCGACCAGCTCATAGTGGTCGTCGAGCCGCGCCGCGATCCGGTGCACCGCGCCGATGAAGGCGCCCGAGCCGCCGCCGACCATGCCGAGCCGGATTCTCCTTTGCCGCGTTTCCGTATTGCTTCCCTCAATTGCCATCGTGGTTTTTCTCCTGAAACTAGCTGTTTGGCCAATTACGCGCCTGCCCCCTCCCCAACCCCTCCCCACAAGGGGGAGGGGCTTGAACTGCCGCCTCCGCTCCATTCCCAACTCGACAGGTTCGCAAGTAGAGATATCGCGGGTGGGGACGGAGGGAGCAGCTCGGAAAGCCCCTCCCCCTTGTGGGGAGGGGTTGGGGAGGGGTCTCGATCCTTTAAATACCCAACATCCGCCTATTCGCCGCCTCGTCCGTGCCGCTGTCGGCAAAATCGTCGAAGGCTTTTTCGGTGACGCGGATGATGTGCGCCTTGACGAACTCGGCCCCCTCGCGGGCGCCGTCTTCCGGATGTTTCAGCGCGCATTCCCACTCGACCACCGCCCAGCCGGCGAAATCGTTCGCAGCCATCTTCGAGAAGACTGCGCCGAAATCGACCTGGCCGTCGCCGAGCGAGCGGAAGCGGCCGGCGCGGTTCACCCAGCCCTGGTAGCCGCCATAGACGCCCTGCCGGCCGGTCGGGTTGAACTCCGCATCCTTGACGTGGAACATCCGGATGCGGTCCTTGTAGATGTCGATATTGTCGAGATAGTCGAGGCACTGCAGCACGTAGTGCGACGGGTCGTAGAGCATGCAGGCACGGGGATGGTTGCCGGTGCGCTCCAGGAACATCTCGTAGGTGATGCCGTCATGCAGATCCTCGCCCGGGTGGATCTCGTAGCAGACATCGACGCCGCAATCCTCCGCATGGTCGAGGATCGGTCTCCAGCGACGGGCGAGTTCGTCGAAGGCAGTCTCCACCAGCCCCGCCGGACGCTGCGGCCACGGGTAGACGAAGGGCCAGGCGAGCGCGCCGGAGAAGCTTGCCATGGCATTGAGGCCGAGGTTCCTGGAGGCGGTCAACGCCAGCTTCACCTGTTCGACCGCCCATTGCTGGCGCGCCTTCGGATTGCCGCGCACTTCCGGTGCGGCGAAACCGTCGAAGGCCTCGTCATAGGCGGGATGCACGGCGACGAGTTGGCCCTGCAGATGCGTCGAAAGCTCGGTGATCTCGACGCCGTTATCGCGCGCCTTGCCGGCGATCTCGTCGCAATAGGCCTTCGATTCCGCCGCCTTCTTCAGGTCAAAGAGCCGGCCGTCCCAGCTCGGAACCTGCACGCCCTTATAACCGCAATCGGCGGCCCATTTGGTAATCGCATCCCAGGAATTGAAAGGCGCCGCGTCACCGGCGAACTGCGCAAGAAAAAGCCCCGGTCCCTTGATGGTCTTCATGCAATTTTCCTCCCTAGTGGATCGGTTCTCTGAAATACCGGTCTGCCGGTCGAGTGGTATTCGAGCGCTTCGCCCCGCAATTTTCGCGATATCTTAAATACCTGCAACGTTGCAGGAGCGAGAAACTAGCAGATTCGTCGCGAGGGGCAATGGGCTTCTGCCTTGTCGCGAAGAGCCTTCGAATGGCACTCGCGGGCGCCAGAATTCGTCCGCGAGTGCAGCTGGAAATCCAATCGCCAGGTCAGACGTAGCGGTTGACGACGTTTTCCAGGTATTCCTGCTTGCCGGATTTCGGCTGCGGGTTGAGGTCGGCCTTCCGCACCCAGGCCTCGATTTCCTCGAGCGAGAAGCCGCCTTCGAGCATCTTGTTCGCCTCCGGTACGCTCCAGCCGGCGTAACGCTTTTCGAGCGGTGCGGAGAGCGCCTTGTCCTCGATCATCTTCGCCGCCGCCTTGAGACCGCGGGCGCAGCAGTCCATGCCGCCGATATGGCCGATCAAGAGGTCTTCCGGATCGATCGACTGGCGGCGGAGCTTCGCGTCGAAATTGGTGCCGCCGGACTTGAAACCGCCGCCCGAGAGCACGTGGTAATAGGCGAGCGCCATTTCCGGGACGTTGTTGGGGAACTGGTCCGTATCCCAGCCGGACTGGTAGTCGTTGCGGTTCATGTCGATCGAACCGAAGATGCCGAGCGCGTTGGCGAGCGCCAGTTCGTGCTCGAAGGAGTGGCCGGCCAGGATCGCGTGGCCCTGCTCGATATTGACCTTCACCTCGTTCTCGAGCCCGTATTTCTTCAGAAAGCCGTAGACGGTCGCAACGTCGAAATCGTACTGGTGCTTGGTCGGCTCCTGCGGCTTCGGCTCGATGAGGATGGCGCCCTTGAAGCCGATCTTGTGCTTGTACTCGACGACGAGGTTGACGAAGCGGCCGAGCTGGTCGAGCTCGCGTTTCAGGTCGGTGTTGAGCAGCGTTTCATAGCCCTCGCGCCCGCCCCAGAGTACGTAATTTTCGCCGCCGAGCTTCTGTGTCGCGTCAATGCAGGTCTTCACCGTCGCGGCCGCGAAGGCAAAAACGTCCGGATCGGGATTGGTCGCGGCACCGCCCATATAGCGGCGGTTGGAGAACAGGTTCGCGGTGCCCCACAGCAGCTTGACGCCGGTTTCCGCCTGCTTCTTGGCGAAATGATCGACGATCTCGTTGAGATTGCTGGTGTTTTCGGCAAAACTCCGACCCTCCGGACGCACGTCGGCATCATGGAAGCAATAGAAGGGCACGCCGAGAAGCTGGAAGAACTCGAAGGCAACATCGGCCTTCAGCTTGGCCGCATCCATCGTATCCTTGAACCAGGGACGCTCGAAGGTCTGCCCGCCGAAGGGATCGCCGCCCGGCCAGACGAAGCTGTGCCAATAGGCGACGGCAAAGCGCAGATGATCCTCCATGCGCTTGCCGAGGACGATCTCGTCCGGATTGTAGTGGCGGAAGGCGAGCGGGTTGGTGCTCTCCGGCCCCTCGTATTTGATCTTGGCGATGTCGCCGAAAAATCCCGTGCTCACGGCTGTCTCCTTGGTGAAAGCCGGCGCCTTTCGCTGCGGAACCGGCCATTTGGTGGAAAGTAATCGATTTCATTCTTGCATTCGGGCGACCCGGGGCAGGCCGGGAGCCTGGTTACATCGTCGCTCCCCTGATCGCAGGATAGAGCCGGCGGTAGCGCTGGTAGGCGTCCTCATAGGCAGCCACCAGCGACGCATCCGGCGCAATCGTCTCCGCCGTTTTCGGCGCAAAGCAGGTGGCGACCGGGTCGGCGCCGGTCGCGGCGACCAGACCGAGCCGCGCCGCGCCGAAAGCAGCACCGAAATCGCCGTCGGCCGGCAGGTCCACCGGCAGGTCGAGCGCGGTCGCGATCGACTTCAGCCAGTAGCGCGACCGCGACCCGCCGCCGATCGCGGTGACGCGCGTGAGCCGCGTGCCGGCCGTGCGCAGCGCTTCCAGGCTGTCGCGGATCGCGAAGGACACGCCTTCGAGCACCGCCTGCGTCAGCGCGGCGCGGGAACTTTCATGACCTAGCCCGGCAAAGGCGCCGCGGATCGCTGCATCATTGTGCGGCGTCCGCTCGCCGGAGAGGTAAGGCAGGAAAGTCACGGAACCCGGCGCCTTGAGCGTGTCGCCCAGTTCGCCGGTCAGGTCGGCGGCGCTTCTGCCGGTGATCCCGGAATGCCAGTTCAGCGCATCGGTCGCCGAGAGGATCACCCCCATCTGGTGCCAGGTGTTGGGCAGCGCATGGCAGAAGGCGTGAACGGCGCTCTCCGGATTGGGAAGATAGCTGGCATTGGCGGCAAACAGCACGCCCGAAGTGCCGAGCGAGACGAAGGCCTGCCCCTCGCCGACCGTGCCCATGCCGCAGGCAGACGCCGCATTGTCACCGGCGCCGCCGGCGATAACGACGCCCGGACCCATCCCCCAGCCGCTGGCAAGCTCCGGCCTGAGCATGCCGGCGCTGTCGGTCCCCTCAACAAGCGTCGGCATCTGCCGCTCTTCGAGATTGGTCGCGGCAAGCAGGCTCTCCGACCATTGGCGCTTGCCGGTGTCGAGCCAGGCGGTGCCGGCTGAATCCGACATTTCCGACATGTGCTCGCCGGTCAGCCACAGGCGGAGATAGTCCTTGGGCAGGAGCACCCAGCGCACCTTGGCAAAGGTTTCCGGCTCGTTCTCGCGCACCCAGGCGAGCTTCGGCGCGGTAAAGCCGGGGAAGACGATATTGCCAGTCAGCGCCCGGAACTGCGGATCGCTGTCGAGGTCGGCGGCCTGGCGGTAGCTGCGCGTGTCGTTCCAGAGAATGCAGGGACGCAGCACCGTATCGTTCTCGTCCAGCAGCGTCGCGCCGTGCATCTGGCCGGAAAGACCGATACCGCGCACCGCCGCAAGCGCCTGCGGATGCGCCTGCTTGAGACCGTTGATCGCTTCTTCGGCGGCGCGAGACCAGTCGGCCGGGTTCTGTTCCGACCAGCCGGGATGCGGCCGCGCGACGTCGAGCGCTGCCGAGGCGGAGCCGACGATCCGTTGCCCGCCATCGATCAGCATGGCCTTGACGCCGGACGTGCCGAGATCCAGTCCGAGGTACATGGGTGTCCTCCTATGCCTGCCCGTTCGGCAGGTTGTCCTTCAGAAAAATGTCGATGCGGATGCGTTCCTGCGCCTCGATCACCGGCAATCCGTCCGCCTTGGCCTTCAGCACCCGGATCGCACTGCGAATCTCGTGCCCCGCATCCTGGTTGAGCAGCACGTCGATGGTTCCCGACAGAAGAGCGGCCCGGCTATGGGGCGTGAGTTCGTGGGCGATCGCGCAGACAGTCTTGGCCCTGCCCGCTCGTTCGAGCGCCGCGACCAGGCCGCGATTGCCAGCGCCAAGACTGTAGATGCCGGCAAGGTCCGGGTGGCGTTCGAGGAGTGCGGCGACGAGTTTCTCGACGAGGGTCGCGTCGTCCTGTCCCTCGACCACCGGCAGCACCTGACGGGCGCTGAAGCATTCGCCCAAGACCGCTTCGAAGCCTTCCAGCCGCTCCCTATGGTCGCGCACCAGCATCGAGCCGGCCACGACCGCGACCGGCCCCTCGCGGCCGCCGAGGAAGCGGCCCATCAGATTCCCGGCAGTGCGCCCGGCCGCGATATTGTCAACGCCGGCGAAATGATCGCGTGCCGATCCCGGCAGGTCCGAGACGAGGGTGACGACGACAATGCCGTCATCGCGCAGACGCTTGACCGCTCGCGTCACCTCCGGGGCGTCGATCGCAACGACGGCAACGCCGGCGGGCCGCCGTCGATGCGCCTCCGCCAAGGCATCAGCCAAGGCGCGCGCGTCGAAGGCAGGGACGCAGAGGAGCGCTATTTCCGTCCTCTCGGCCGGCGAGCGCGCCATCGCCGCCCGCACCTCCGCCTCGAGGCCGCGCATGAAGGCGTTTTCACCGGCGGGAAGGATGAAAATCAGCGGATAGCTGCGGCCCTTGGCAAGATTGGCCGCGGCCACGTCACGCACATAACCGAGCGTCGCGATCGCCCTCTCGACCTTGTCGCGCGTCACCGACCGGACACCCGGACGGTTGTTCAGAACGCGGTCGACGGTCGCCAGGCTGACGCCCGCTTCTGCTGCAATATCGTGAACGGTCGGTCGCATCTCTTCCTCCTGCAGACCCCTTAGAGGAAGTTTTGATGTACGTAAATCAAAAATTTCGAGATAACTGAGAAGCCTGCAATCTTGCGCGCCTACGTCTCAGACGAAGCGCTTGCTGAAGGCGTGCGTGAATGCGACATGGCCGGTCTCGCCACGCGCCTCAGCAAAGACGACATCGAGGAATTTCTCGGTCACCCGCACCAGTGCGAAACCGCCGAGATAGGCCGCTTTGGGCTTGAAGATGTCGAGTTCGCCGGCGCGATAGGCCATCACCCGGTCATGCTCGTGGCCATGGAAGAGCCCGACGACATTGTAGCCCTTGAGCACCGCGAGCAAGGCATCGCGCTCAGCCGGCTTCCACCAATGCGGCTCGCCATCGCCCTGGTCGTCGAAGGTTTTTGCCGCAGCGTCCCAGACCTCGGTCGAGAACGCATCCCATCCATAGTGCTGGAACAGCACGACGGGTCGGCCGTCCGCGGCGTAGGCAGCAAGATCGCGCTTCAGCCAGGGCAGGCCGCTCACAGCTCCCTTGCGCTCGTCGCCGCCGAAACGTTGCAATTGCACGAGATGAAGGCCTCCCCAGTCCCAGGCGTAATTGTCCGATAGCGGATCGTAGTTGGCGACCGGCACCGGCGGCCGGTAGAACACCGACTGGCGATGGGTGAGTTCGACATAGTCTCGCAATTCCCGGCGATACCAGTCGGTGTTCGGAGGCGCGCCATCCTGGTCGAGATCATGGTTTCCGAGGCCGACATAGACGGGATAGTGAATGTGGTGCGGGCCGAGCCCATGTTCGTAGCGGCTCTGGAACTGCTGTAGCTGCCGGCCTTCGCGCGGCTCGCGAACCTGGCCGCCGCCGTCGTCGGTGATATCGCCGCCCAGCACCAGGCCAAAGGGCCGGACGATCTTCGTTCCGGCGCTCGCAAGACCGCTGGGCTTTCCGTTGATCGTTTCCGGCCAATGCTGTCCGGGAACGGCGTTGAGAGCCGCAATGTGGCGCAGCAGGTTGGCGTCGGTCTTGCCCTCCTGTTCGCAATTCGGCGCAAGGCCCTCCGTCGAAACGAGGCAGGCATGGATGTCGCAGGAAAAGAGAAATGTGGCATCGACTCGGGCCACTGCGGCACGGCCGCCGCCTCCCATCAGGGAAAGACCGAAGCCCGCCGCACTGGCAAGAAATGTCCGCCTGGATGGCTTGAGGAATAGTTTGTCGATCATCGCCTGTCCTGCACCTTGGTCAACGCGACGTCTCAAGGTTGGCGGGATAGTGCCGCAAGGTGTTTGGACCGTAAAGCATGCCATTCGTGCCGAATGCGCTCGCTGCGCGACCTTCTCCCCGCCCGCGGGAGAAGGTCGCGCAGCGGGATGAGGGGGAAACTCCCGCTTCAGTGCCCGCCGCCTCCGGGACCGGCGCCCTCCGGCCTCTTGATCATCACGACACCGATGATCATCGCCGCAAACAGGGCAGTCAGCAGCAGGAACACGTCGATGAAGGACATGATCACCGCCTGTTGCTGGACCATTGCGGCCAGTTGCTTGACGGCGGCCGTTGCGCCGTCGAGACCGTAGGCGTCGAAGTTCGACGCCATGTTGTTCAGCCGATCGACCGCCTCGAGATTGCCCCATTGGACGTGCTCGGCGAGCCGGGCGTAGTGGAAATCCTGGCGCTGCGTCAGGATCGTGTTGATGATCGCGAGACCGACGGCGCCGCCGAGATTGCGCGTCAGGTTGAAGAGGCCGGAGGCATTGCGGATGCGGGCCGGCGGCAACGTGCCGAGCGCGATATTGTTGATCGGCACCATGCAGAGCATCAGCGAGCAGCCGCGCAGGATCTGCGGCACGAGCAGCTCCCAGAAGTCCCAGTCGGCGGTCAACTGACTCATCGTCCAGGTGCCCGCCGCAAAACCCGCGAAGCCGATCGTCATCATCGCCCGCGGGTCGAGGCGGCCAGCCAGGAAGCCCGCAACCGGGGCCGTCAGGAACATGGCGAGGCCCGAGACGAACATGGTCTCGCCGATCATCAGCGAATCATAGCCGCGGATGCGTCCGAGATAGAGCGGATAGAGATAGGTAAGGCCATAGAGTCCTATGCCCATCACGAAGGAGAACAGCGAGCCGAACGTGAAATTTCGATTGGCGAAGGCCCGGAGGTCGACCACCGGAAACTCGACCTTGAACGCCCGATAGAAGAATATGACGGCGGCAATGGTCGCGGCAACCGCTCCAATGACGATATGGTCGTCATTGAACCAGTCGTTAGCATTGCCCTCCTCCAGCACGTATTCGAGCGAACCGAGGAAGACCGCCATCGAGAACAGCCCCCACCAGTCGAACTTCTTGATGAGGCCGAGTTCCGGCTCGTCGAAGTCGATGAAAATCCAGGTCAGGGTTGCGACGACGATGCCGGGAATGACGTTGACGAGGAACAGCCAATGCCAGGAAAAGGCATGGCTCAGATAGCCGCCAACGGTCGGGCCGATGGTCGGCGCGAGCGTCGCAATGAGGCCGATGATCGGAGAGACGATGTTGCGCTTCGACGGCGGGAAGATCGTGAAGGCGGCGGCGAAGACGGAGGGGATCATGCCGCCGCCGATGAAGCCCTGTATCACCCGGTAGACGATCATCTGATCGATATTGGTAGCGGTTGCGGCGAGCGCGCTGGAGGCCGTGAAGCCGGCGGCGGCGACGGAAAAGAGCACGCGCGTCGAGACGATGCGGGCGAGCGTGCCCGATAGCGGGATCATGATAACTTCGGCGATCAGGTAGGACGTCTGGACCCAGCCGATCTCGTCCGATCCGGCGGACAGGCCGGCCTGGATTTCGGCAAGCGAGGCCGAGACGATCTGGATGTCGAGGATCGCCATGAACATGCCGACCACCATCGCGAAAAAAGCGATGAGCCGCCGCGGATCCATGCGCTCCTCGGCCCCGGCGCCGCCTGTCGCCACCGGGCCTGCTGTTGCCGTCGCAGCCATGTCCGCCACTCCTTCGCGCGCCTACTTCGCCTCGGCGACCTTCGTCGCGTCGGGCGCGGTGCGGGTATCGACGTCGACCACGACACTCAGGCCCGCCCGGAGGTTGCCCTTGGCGAGCGCATCGGCCGGAAGCGTGATCCGAACCGGCACGCGCTGGATGATCTTGGTGAAGTTGCCGGTGGCGTTCTCCGCCGGCAGCAGCGAGAAGACAGAGCCGGAGGCCGGCGCAATCGATGCGACGGTGCCCTCGATCGGGTGCTCGTCATAGGCGTCGACATGCACCTGGACCTTCGATCCGGGTACTAGGTGGGCGATCTGCGTTTCCTTGAAATTCGCATCCACATAGAGCTGGTCCACAGGCACGAGCGCAGCCAGCCGCTGGCCGGCCGAGACGAGGTCGCCCACCTGGACGGCGACATTGCCGATGACGCCGTCATAGGGCGCCTTGAGCACGGTGAAGCCGAGGTCGCGGTTCGCCTTGTCACGCGCGAGCTCGAGCGACCGGATCGTGCTTTCCGATTCCGCGCGCTGCGCCTCGAGCACGGTGATGTTCGACTTGGCGGCCGCGATGTTGGCGTCGGCGCCGACGAGATTCGCCCGTGCCTGGTCGAGCGCGACCTGAGCGTTGTCGCGCGACGCGTCCGTTCCGAACGCCTTGGACTGGAGGTCGCTGGCGCGCTTCTGGGTCAGTTCCGCACCGCGTACTGATGCTTCGAAGGCCGTCTTCTGCGCCTCGGCCTGGTTCAGGCTTGCCTTGGCGCCGGCGATCTGCGCGTCGAAACGGCTGAGCGCCAGCTTCTGCGTCGCGATCTGCGCCTCGGCCTGTTCGGCCGCGATCCGGTAGTCGCCGTCCTCGAGCGTGACGAGCGGATCACCGGCCTTGACGTGCTGGTTGGCGACGACGTCGACCTTGGCCACATAGCCGGAGACCTTCGGTGAGATCGTCGCAATATCGCCCTCGACATAGGCGTCATCGGTCGAGACCATGAAGCGGCCGTTGGTCCACCAGTCGTAACCGTACCAAGCCCCGGCGGCGAGCAACGCCAGCCCGATGGCCGGAAGGATCGGCTTGCGGCGTTTCTTCTGAGGCGTCGCAGCTTCAGTGGCGGGACGCTCCGCCACCGCAGGAGCCTCGCCGGTCGGGGTCTTGGCCTCCGTGCTCGGGACATCGGCGACTTCGAAATCGTCGCCGACAGGACGGACGCGCGCAACGCTAGACGTGCTGGAGGGGGACATGAGACACCGTTCTGGCTAAATTAGCTAAATTAAACTGAACCGTTCGGTTCGATCGACCTTGACATAATGCCTTTCGCGTCGCATATCAAGAGCAAATCGAACCGCTCGGTTCGAAATGATGGGCAAGGTAAAAAATCGGCGGAACCTTCGCCGCGCCACTTGCTTTCATCGGCATCGATCACGTTTATGGTTCCGGAGGGAATTCAGAGCCTTGGTGATCTAGAGGAGTGGACACGTCCGGCGATCATGACGTCAGCGAAAAGCGCACCGCAGGAGAAATCCCTGCAACAGGAACAGCATATTTCGAGCGGCGGCCGTCGCGTCGCGGGCGAGGATCCGGTCAAACGCGAGCAGATTCTCGAAGGTGCCAAGCGCGTCTTCATGCGCAGCAATTTCGATGCCGCCAGCATGAACGACATCAGCCGCGAGGCGGGCGTTTCCAAGGGCACGCTTTACGTCTATTTCGAGAACAAGGAGGACCTGTTCGAAGCGCTCATTGCCCAGGAGCGCGGCCGAATCGTCAGCACCATCAAGCAGTCGCTAAACGACATTGAGCCGATCGAAGAAGCACTTCACGATTTCGCCGTCACACTCGTAACCAGCATAACCTCAGACTACACGATCCGCGCCATGAGGACCGTGATTGGCGTAATCGACCGGATGCCGCGGCTGGCGCAACGTTTCTTCACCGCAACGCCCGAAAACGGCTATACGGTGCTGAAGGCCTATCTCGAGCAGCAGAAATCGGCAGCCAGGCTGTCGATCGACGATACGGAATTGGCCGCCAAACAGTTCATCGAACTCTGCATGGCCGGCCTGTTCAAGGGCCGTCTCTTCGGGATGTGCGAAGCGGTTCCGCCAGAACAGATCGAAAAGAACGTCGCCTCGGCCATCCGTGTTTTCATGGCCGCCTATGGCCGGCGGAACGAGGCTTAGACGAAACCGAAGGGGCTAAGCCGGGCTGCACATCTGCAGCCGATTGCCGAAGGGATCGTAGAAGCTCGCGAAGGTGACGAAGCCGGGAAAGACCTCAGCATCCTCGCACCGGACGCCGCGGCGGCGCAGGTCCTCGACCGCCGCATGGCAGTCCTCGACATTCAAGACGAGCGTCGTCCCCGTCGAGGGCGTCCAGCCGCTCTCCGCCAAAGTCACCGAAATGTTGCCGTCGACGCCGCCGGCGGAGAATTCGATCCAGCCCGCTTCTGGCAGGTCGTAGAGCGGCGGCCCGAATCCGAGCACCTTCCCATAGAACTCGCGGGCACGATCAAGGTCGGTCACCGAAATCGAGACCACATTGATGCCGCGAAAGAGAGGGCCGGTGAATGCCATGACCTCCGATGTAGGACGCGGACTCCGTTCGTCCAGCCTGGACGATCGGGAAGGCCAGAGGACCGAATTTGCCGTCGGCAAGCTTCGCCGATTAAAATCCAGCAACCGCGATCAAACGCGTCCTCCGATAAATCCGTAAAAGCTAGGTCGCTTGCCACGGGAGTGAACATGAGTGCCATCGGACGGGCGATCTGGTTCATCGAGAGCCACTTCGCCAAGGATATTTCGCTGGAGCGGATTGCCGACGCCGCCGGCCTGTCGCGCTATCATCTGTCGCGCGTCTTCGGTCTTGCGACCGGCCATTCGATCAGCGCCTATATCCGCGGGCGCCGCCTGAGTTCGGCGGCGCTTCGCCTTGCCGACGGCAACTCCACCATTCTCGAGGCGGCCCTCGATGCGGGCTACGGCTCGCACGAGGCATTCACCCGTGCCTTTCGCGAACAATTCGGGGTCACGCCCGAGTCGATCCGCAAGCAGAGGCATGTCTGCAATATCGAACTTGTGGAGCCCATCAGGATGGACGATACGCGCAATCCGAAGATCGAACCGCCGCGCTTCGAGGAGGGCCCTGCCCTGCTCCTCGCCGGCCTTGAAGAAACCTATGCCTACAGTCGCACCGAAGGCATTCCCTCGCTCTGGCAGCGCTTCAATGCCCACTTCGGTCATATTCCGGGCCAGCGCGGCAATGTCGCCTACGGCGTCTGCACCCATTCGGATGCCGAAGCCGGAAGCTTCCGCTACATGGCGGCCGTCGAAGTCGCAGATGTGGACGCATTGCCGAACGGGTTTTCGACCCTGAAGCTGCCGAAGCAACGCTATGCGGTGTTCCTGCATCGCGGCCACATCTCGGCGATCTCGGCCACGGCCCATCACATCTTCACAACCTGGTTTCCGCAGTCCGGGCTCGAGCACGGCGAAACGCCCGATCTCATGGAACGTTACGACGAGCGGTTCGACCCGGATTCCGGCACGGGCGTCGTCGAAATGTGGGTTCCGATAAAACAGTAAACGGTAAAACGCTGCCGCAAAACCGCGGCAGCGCTTGCCACATCGGCGCTACTCCTTAAATACTGCGGCGAGCCTGGCGCGGCGACGCGCCCTGGAGGGGAAAGGTGTGCGCGGTTTCCGCCCGCATTCCGCTCCGGTTTGTTGGAACCGATCACGTCCACTGATGTTGGGGTCGCTTCGACACGACATCCGTGAGCGTCAGTTAGAAAGGAACAGTTCGCCCGATGCAGGAAATCCTCACGCTCGCCCAAAGCCCGGAGGCTTGGATCGCTCTCATTACGCTCATAGTGATGGAAGTCGTCCTCGGCATCGACAACCTGATCTTCATTTCGATCCTGACCAACAAGCTGCCTGCCGAGAACCGCGTCAGCGCCCGGCGCATCGGCATCGGCCTCGCGCTCGTCATGCGCCTGGCACTGCTCGGCACGATCGCCTGGATCGTGCAACTGACCCAGCCGGTCTTCGAAGCCTTCGGCCACGGCTTTTCCTGGAAGGACATGATCCTGATCGCCGGCGGCCTTTTCCTCGTCTGGAAGGCGACGAAGGAAATTCACCACAATGTCGATCCGAGCGATCACGACGAGGACTTCATCGCGAGCTCGGCGATCAATGGCTTCACGGCGGCGATCGGCCAGATCCTGCTGCTCGACCTGGTCTTCTCCGTCGACAGCATCATCACCGCCGTCGGCATGACGCCGCATCTGCCGATCATGGTTATCGCCGTCGTCGTCGCCGTCACGGTGATGCTTGTTGCAGCCAATCCGCTTGCCAACTTCATCGAAAGGAACCCGACGATCGTCATGCTGGCGCTCGCCTTCCTGCTGATGATCGGCACGACGCTGATCGCCGAGGGCATGGGCTTCCACGTACCGAAGGGCTACGTCTATGCCGCCATGGCCTTCTCGGCACTGGTCGAAATCCTCAACATGATCGCTCGCAACGCGCGCCTGAGAAAGCAGCGGTCCAAGAAGCTGCATTGACGGTTGCCTTTGGGCACACCGCGAAAAGGCCCGCATTCACATGGAATGCGGGCCTCGTGCTGCGGGAGGTAGGTGAGGATACGGGCTGGACGGGTCAGGAGCTCGCCTGCCATTTCGTTGGCCACGGGAAGAAACCGGCAAAATTCCCGTGTTCTCCAGGTCCGTCGCGTCCGGTTGTCACAGTCCGCCTCCTCGCAGGTGATAACGCAGTCGCGCCGCTAGCGTTCCAATACTTGTTCGGCTCAGCGGCGACGAAGCGTGCGCCTTCCTCTTTCCGTTGACATACGGGACTTTCTATGGTCTCACCCCTGCCGACTGGAATTGCCCGCCGATACCGCTCAAGCGGCACCCTTGCGGGCCTTCCTTCCCATAAAAAAGCGCCCGGAAGCTGGTGGGCACTCCGGCAAGGGCTCAAGAGCACCTCAAGACGGGCATAGACCATGGCAGATTCTGCAGTCCGGGTACGCATTGCACCCTCCCCCACCGGTGAACCGCATGTCGGCACCGCCTATATCGCGCTGTTCAACTATCTGTTTGCGAAGAAGCACGGCGGCGAATTCATCCTGCGCATCGAGGACACCGACGCGACGCGCTCGACGCCGGAGTTCGAGAAGAAGGTGCTGGATGCGCTGAAGTGGTGCGGCCTGGAGTGGTCGGAAGGCCCGGATATCGGCGGCCCCTATGGGCCCTATCGGCAGAGCGACCGCAAGGACATCTACAAGCCCTTTGTCGAGAAGATCGTCGAAAACGGCCACGGCTTCCGCTGCTTCTGCACGCCCGAGCGGCTGGAGCAGATGCGCGAAGCGCAGCGCGCCGCCGGCAAGCCGCCGAAATATGACGGCCTGTGCCTCAGCCTCTCCGCCGAGGAGGTAACCTCGCGCGTTAGCGCCGGCGAGCCGCATGTGGTGCGAATGAAGATCCCGACGGAAGGATCCTGCAAGTTCCACGACGGCGTCTATGGCGATGTCGAGATCCCGTGGGATGCGGTCGACATGCAGGTGCTGCTCAAGGCCGACGGCATGCCGACCTATCACATGGCGAACGTTGTCGACGACCACCTGATGAAGATCACCCATGTCGCGCGTGGCGAGGAATGGCTCGCCTCGGTGCCGAAGCACATCCTGATCTACCAATATCTCGGCCTCGAACCGCCGAAGTTCATGCACCTGTCGCTGATGCGCAATGCCGACAAGTCGAAGCTGTCGAAGCGCAAGAACCCGACGTCGATCTCCTATTACACGGCGCTCGGCTACCTGCCGGAAGCGCTGATGAACTTCCTTGGCCTGTTCTTCATCCAGATCGCCGAGGGTGAAGAACTGCTGACCGTCGACGAACTGGCAGAAAAGTTCGATCCGGAAAACCTGTCGAAGGCCGGCGCGATCTTCGATATCCAGAAGCTCGACTGGCTGAACGCCCGCTGGATCCGCGAGAAGCTCTCGGAAGACGAGTTTGCCGCCCGTGTCCTCGCCTGGGCGTCGGAGAACGACCGTCTCAAGGAGGGCCTGAAGCTCTCGCAGTCGCGCATCTCGAAGCTCGGCGAACTGCCGGACCTCGCCGCCTTCCTCGTCAAGTCGGATCTCGGACTGCAGCCGACCGCCTTCGCCGGTGTGAAGGCCTCGCCCGAAGAAATGCTGGAAGTGCTGAACACCGTTCAGCCGGACCTCGAAAAGATCCTCGAATGGAACAAGGAATCGATCGAGACCGAACTGCGCGCCAGCGCCGAGCGGATGGGCAAGAAGCTGAAAGCCGTCGTCGCTCCCCTGTTCGTCGCCGTCTCGGGGTCGCAGCGCTCGCTGCCGCTCTTCGATTCGATGGAACTGCTCGGCCGCGCCGTGGTGCGCCAGCGTCTCAAGGTGGCGGCACAAGTGGTCGCCTCCATGGTGGGCAGCGGGAAGTAAGGACGATACCATGAACGAGAAGACTGAAACCGCCGGCCTTTCCTCCGACGCCACGGAAGTGCGCGCCCAGAAGCTCGACCTGCTGCGCGAGCAGATCGGCGACGTCTACCCGGCGCATTTCCACCGCACGCTGACCAATGCGGAACTCGCGGAAAAATATGCCGGGCTCGAGCCGGACACGGAAAGCGGCGATATGGTGACGGTTGCCGGCCGCGTCTTCTCCTCGCGCAATTCTGGCATGTTCATGGATATCCATGACGCCTCCGGCAAGATCCAGATCTTCTCGCACAAGGACACGGCGCCGGAGGAAGCGCGCGCGCTGCTGCCGATGATCGACCTCGGCGACATCATCGGCGTCACCGGCGAGGTGCGCCGCACCAAGCGCGGCGAGCTGACGGTGAATGCCAAGGCAATCACCATGCTCTGCAAGTCGCTGCTGCCGATGCCGGAGAAGTATCACGGGCTAGCCGACATCGAGACGCGCTACCGCAAGCGCTATCTCGACATCATGGTCAACGAGGAATCGAAGCTGCGCTTCCAGCAGCGAAGCCGCATCGTTTCCGGTATTCGCCGCTTCCTCGAGGACGAAGGCTTCATGGAAGTCGAGACGCCGATGCTGCAGCCGATCTACGGCGGCGCCACGGCCGAGCCGTTCAAGACGCATCACAACACGCTGAAGCTCGACATGTATCTGCGCATCGCGCCCGAGCTTTACCTGAAGCGCGTGCTGGTTTCCGGCCTCACCGACAAGGTTTTCGAGATCAACCGCAACTTCCGCAACGAAGGCGTCTCCACCCGGCACAACCCGGAATTCACGATGATGGAGTGCTACTGGGCCTATGCCGATTACGAGGACATGATGGGCCTCGTCGAACGCCTGTTCGAGAAGTTGGCGCTGGCGGTTCATGGCACGACCGAATTCGAGTTCGGCGACAAACAGCTCTCGTTCAAGGGCCCATTCCAGCGCGTCTCGATGCCGGCGGCCGTCAAGGACGCGACCGGCATCGACTTCCTTGCCATCCGGTCCGACGAGGAAGCCCGGCAGGCGGCGCGCAATGCCGGCTTTGAGATCGAGAAGGATGCGACCTGGGGCGAGGTCCTCGCCTTCATCTTCGAGGAGAAGGTCGAAGCCACGCTGATCCAGCCGGCCCACGTCATCCATTTCCCGAAGGACATCTCGCCCTTCGCCAAGGAGGTGCCGGGCGAGCCGCGGCTCGTCGAGCGCTTCGAGACCTATTGCAACGGCTGGGAGATCGGCAACGCCTTCTCCGAGCTCAACGACCCGGTCGAGCAGCGCGCCCGCATGGTCGAGCAGATGGAGCAGGCGCACGCCCGCGGCGAAAAGGAAAAGACGCTCGACGAGGACTTCCTCGACGCCATGGACCAGGGCATGCCGCCCGCCGGTGGCCTCGGCATCGGTGTCGACCGGCTGATCATGTTGCTGACCAACTCGCCGTCAATCCGCGACATCATCCTGTTCCCGGCCCGTCGTCATAAGGGCGATTGAGCCGGAGCAATAAGCCTCGACAGGACAAGCCCATTGCGCAAGCGATGGGCTTTTTTGTGTCTTGTGGAAATAATCGGGAGGGGTCAGTGTCCGCCGTGCGCTTCGGCACTCGCGGCCGGATGGTCGCTGGATTTCGGAGCCACTGGAGCCTCCGCACCTTCTGCCTGGGCCTCGGCCGCAGTCGGATCGATGCAGAGGGACCGATCGTCCATCTTGGCCATGATGGTCTGAACCTCGTCGAGGCCGAGACTCACGACCTTGCCATGGAACATGCCGTCCGGATTGGCCGCGCCGTCGTTGTAGGAAGCCCGGAACGGTTCGTCCATGCCCTTGACGCTCTGCGGACCGGGCGCGAACAGCACCTCGGCCCCGATCGCGGCACCGCGCACCGAAGCGCGATCCTCGGGACCCGCCGCATCGAGCACGACGACCTGATAGAGATCGGCTTGCTCCTTGCCGGCAAGTGCGCCGACGACGCGCAGTGCCGTGCGGACACGATCCGGTCCGCCGGCCCTGTCGGTCTTCACATGCATGCGGATCCAGCGCTGCCCGCGGTGGTCGAGCTTCAGCGTCCTCAGCGTCGTGCATTCGAGACCCGAGGCGGAGGGCTCCGAAAGGTGCGCTGCAAGCCTGTCACGCCCGACATAGACGGCAGCGCCGCCGGAGGCGGCCGAAACGGCAAAGGCCGTGGCGAGGATCACAACGAGCCGCTTCGAAGGACGCAATTTACTCAGGATAGCCTTCACAGGCGGCTCCGCTGTGGACGCAAATACAAGAAAAGACAGAACGGTCTCGAAGATAGGCGAACACCCTTTCGGAAAGTTTAAGCGGACGGACGCAAGACACTTGCTCTCCTGCCCGTCATCACTAAAAAACGAAGCGTCATTTCTCGATTTGGACCCGGGGGGATCATGGCGCGTATTGGAATCGTCGGAGCGGGTATCATCGGCTGCGCCTCGGCGGCGCATCTCATCGCCGAAGGTCACGCGGTCACTGTGTTCGAGAAGGACGTCGACGGCCTGCCCGCCTCCGTTGGTAATGCCGGCATCCTCGCCGTTCCGGAGATCGATCCGATGGCCCGCCCCGAAATGCTCTTCGCGGCGCCGAAATGGCTCGTCGATCCGCTCGGTCCGCTGACGCTGCGCTGGCAGGACCTGCCGGCCCTGACGCCGTGGCTCTTCCGTTTGCTTCTTTCGGCTCGGCCCGCCCAGGTGGAACGTTCCCGGCAGGCTCTGCTCGGCCTGATGCGCGACGCTCTCGCCGCACATCAGGCACTGGCGAGGCTCTGCGGCATTTCGGGCCATATGCGGCCGACCGGAGCGCTTACGATCTTCGACAGCGAGGCCGCCCTCGACGCCGCGTTCCGGCACGATCAAGCAACCGCCCGGCTTCTCGGCTTCACCGTCGAACGGCTTGACGCCAGCACCGCTCGCGGCCGAGTCCCCGCGCTCGAGGGCGCCCTCGCCGGCGGGATCTTCAGCAGCGGATACCAGACGTTTATCGATCCCCTGAAACTGCTCCGCGACCTGCAGCACCACGTCCGGCAATACGGCACGCTCGTCGAAGCTGGCGTCGAGGCCGTCCAGCCCGGCGCCGAGGGGATCACGGTCGTCGCCGACACCGGCGAACGGCACGTGTTCGACAAGGTGGTGATCGCCGCCGGCGTCTGGTCGCGCACCCTCGTCCGCAAGCTTGGGCTGAAGGTGCAGTTGGAAACGGAGCGCGGTTACAACACCACCTTCGCCGATCCACCCGTAAAGCTTGAAATGCCGATCTTCTTCGCCGAGCACGGCTTCGTGGCAACGCCGCTCGACAACGCCCTGCGCATCGGCGGCGCCGTGGAACTGGCCCGGCCGGAGGCGCCGCCGAACTATGCGCGCGCCGCCGCCATGCGCCGGAAGATGCGCCGTTATGTGCCGGCTCTGCCGGAGAGTGGCGGCAAGGAATGGATGGGCAGGCGCCCCTCGACACCGGACTCGGTCCCGGTCATCAGCCTTCATCCGGGAGATTCCCGTATCGCCATGGCCTTCGGCCACGGACATCTCGGCCTGACGCTCTCGGCGATCACCGGCGCAAAGATCGCCGCGCTCCTGTCGAAGGGCGCCGGCACCGACCTTCAACCCTTCAGCATCGGCCGTTTCCAGCAGCGCCAAACGACGTCCCCCGATTGACTTTCGCCTGCAGCTTGCCCATTGCCGCCGGCACAGACGATCAAGTTCAGACTGAAAGCCCGCAGAGAAAGAGGACGATATGCACAAGGTTATTTTCGATACGGATCCCGGCGTCGACGACGCCATGGCCCTTCTCTTCCTGCACCGCCACCCCGATATCGACCTCATCGGCATCACCTCGGTGTTCGGCAACGCCTCCATTGAGACGACGACGCGCAACGCCCTCTTCCTGAAGCAGACCTGGGGCATTGCCGCACCGGTCGCCAAGGGCCTCGGCGAAATGTTCAATCCCGACCGGCCGCATATCGATTGGCCGACCGGCATCCACGGCCACGACGGCCTCGGCAACATCGACGTGCCGGACGCGATCGACCTGCCGCTCGATCGCCGCCCTGCCCATCGCTTCATCATCGACACGGTACGTGCCAACCCCGGAGAGGTGACGCTCGTCGCAGTCGGCCGCATGACCAATCTGGCGCGCGCCTTGCACGAAGACCCGAAGATCGCCGGCCTTGTAAAGGCCGTGGTGATCATGGGCGGTGCCTTCGACGTTCCCGGCAACATCACGCCGGCGGCCGAGGCCAACATCCATGGCGACCCGGAGGCAGCCGACGCGGTGATGACCGCGCAGTGGCCGGTGACGGTGATCGGCCTCGACGTCACCTTGCAAACGGTGATGACGCGCGCCGCGCTCGCCGACATTGCCGAGCGCGGCGGCAAGGCGGCGCAGCTTCTGGCCGACATCTCGCAGTTCTACATCATGTTCTACGAGCAGCATGTCATCGACGGCATGGTCGTGCACGACAGCTGCGCCTGCGCCTATGTCGTCGCACCTGAGCTTTTCCGCACCCGCAGCGGCGCGATTCGCGTACTGTGCGGCGGCATCGCCGACGGCCAGACCGTCCAGAAGCCGGACGGGCGGCTTTTCCCGCCGAATGCCTGGGACAATCTGCCGAGCCAAAAGGCGTGCATCGGCATCGATGCCGAGGCGGTGCTGAAGCTGATCGGCGATACACTGGCGAACGGTCGATAGGCTCTCGGTCTTTCTCAGCCGACGAAAAACTTGCCCGGATAGCTGGCAGGCACGCGCCTGCCGGCTATCTTTATGCGCATGAAGCCACAAGCATTGCTCTATCCCGCTCCGAAGGGACTCTATTGCGAGAAGGGAAACTTCTACATCGATCCGGTTCAACCGGTCGAAAGGGCGCTGATCACCCATGGCCATTCCGATCATGCCCGCGCCGGACATGGCCGCGTGCTCGCGACGCGCGAAACGCTGGACATCATGCGCATCCGCTACGGCGACGGCTTTTGCGATGAAAGCAACGTCGCCCGGCTCGGCGAAACGATCGCCATCAATGGCGTCCGGGTCTGCTTCCACCCGGCCGGTCATGTGCTCGGCTCCGCCCAGATCTCGGTCGAGGCGGGTGGGACGCGGATCGTCGTTTCGGGCGACTACAAGCGACGGCCAGACGCAACTTGCATGGCCTTCGAACCAGTCGCCTGCGATGTCTTCATCACCGAAGCGACATTCGGCCTGCCGGTCTTTCACCATCCGGACGACAAAGGGGAAATCGCCCGGCTTCTCGCGTCGCTGAAGCAGTTTCCCGAGCGGGCCCATGTGGTCGGGGCCTATGCCCTCGGCAAGGCACAGCGCGTCATCGCGCTGCTTCGTCAGCAGGGCTACGACGAGCCGATCCACATCCACGGGGCGCTTGCCAAACTCTGCGAATATTACCAGAGCCAAGGGATCGACCTCGGTGAACTCCGCCCGGCGACGCTCGAACGCGAAGCCCGACAGGATTTCGCCGGCTCAATCGTCCTCGGCCCGCCATCGGCCTTTGCTGACCGCTGGGCGCGGCGCTTTGCCGACCCCGTCGCCGTCTTCGCCTCCGGATGGATGCTCATTCGCCAGCGCGCCAAGCAGCGCGGCGTCGAACTGCCGCTGGTCATTTCCGACCATTGCGACTGGGCCGAACTGACCGGCACCATCCGCGACATCGCCCCGGCCGAGGTCTGGGTGACACATGGCCGCGAGGAAGCCCTGGTGCGCTGGTGCGAGTTGCAGGGTATCCCGGCGCGCCCGCTGCATCTCGTCGGCTACGACGACGAGGGGGAGTGACGGATGAAAGCCTTCGCCGAACTGCTCGGCCGCCTCGTCCTCACACCCCAGCGCAACGCCAAGATCCGGCTGCTCGCCGACTATTTCCGCAGCGCCCCCGATCCGAGCCGCGGCTATGCACTGGCCGCAATCGCCGGGACGCTTTCCCTCAACACGGTGAAACCGGCCTTGATCCGCGACCTGCTGCTCGAGCGCATGGACGAGGTGCTCTTCCACTACTCCTATGATTATGTCGGCGATCTCGCCGAGACGGTTTCGCTGGCCTGGGAGCCGCGGGAGGGAGTCGTTCCTGAGGACATTCCGCTCGGTGAAGTCGTCGAGCGGCTGCAGAAGGCGGGGCGTTCCGAGGTGCGCTCACTCGTCCGCGACATGCTCGACCGGCTCGATACCGCCGGCCGGTTCGCCTTTCTGAAGCTCGTCACCGGCGGCTTGCGGATCGGCGTCTCGGCACGGCTTGCCAAACAGGCGCTGGCCGACATGGGCAGCAAGGACATCGGCGAGATCGAAACGCTGTGGCACGGGCTGTCTCCACCCTATCTGCCGCTCTTTCTGTGGCTTTCCGGCGAAGCGGAGATGCCCCTTCTCACCACACCGGCCGTCTTTCATTCCGTGATGCTCGCGACCCCGATCGGCGAGGGCGATTTGGAGGGACTGGATCCGGCCGCTTTCGCCGCCGAATGGAAATGGGACGGCATCCGCGTCCAGCTCGCCAATATCGGCGGCGTGCGGCGGCTCTATTCGCGCAGCGGCGACGAGATATCCGGCGCCTTTCCGGAAATCATCGAGGCTGCCGACATCGCCGGCGTGATCGACGGGGAGTTGCTGGTCGGCGGAACGATGCGCACCAACCGTGCCACTGCCACATTCGGGGACCTACAGCAGCGGCTGAATCGAAAGACCGTCACTCGCAAGCTGCTCGAGGACTATCCGGCCTTCATTCGCGGTTACGACATTCTCTTTTCGGGCGAGCGCGACATGCGGCCCGAACCCTTCCACGCCCGCCGCGAGGCGCTCTCGATCCTTGTCGACGCCGCTTCGGCGCAGCATTTCGACCTGTCGCCGCTCGTCCCTTTCTCGACCTGGGAGGAGCTGGACCGGCTGCGTTCGGACCCGCCGGACCCGGTCATCGAGGGGATCATGCTGAAGCGTCTCGACTCGCCCTATCTCGCCGGGCGGATGAAGGGCCCGTGGTTCAAGTGGAAGCGCGCGCCCTTCAACATCGACGCGGTGCTGATGTACGCCCAGCGCGGCCACGGCAAGCGCTCGAGCTACTATTCGGATTTCACCTTCGGCGTCTGGACGGAGTCAGAAGGCGGCACCGCCCTGGTTCCCGTCGGCAAGGCCTATTTCGGCTTCACCGACGCCGAGCTCGAGGTGCTCGACCGATACGTGCGCGACAACACGGTCGAGCGTTTCGGCCCGGTGCGCGCCGTCCGCGCCGAACCGGACGCCGGCTTTGTCGTGGAGGTGGCGTTCGAGGGCCTGAACCGCTCGACCCGCCACAAATCGGGCGTCGCCATGCGCTTCCCGCGCATCGCCCGGTTGAGGCAGGACAAGCTGCCGCGCGAGGCCGACAGGCTGGAGACCCTGCAGGCGATGATCGGGATGAAGGGTTAGTTCGCACGCTTTCCCGCCCTCGGCTATTTCAGCGATTCCGAATGAAGAATTGTTAAGGAGAGTTTGGAATATTCGGGCTATCTGTCTCGCCGTCCGCATTCGCAGGGTCGTCTCGTGCCAAAACCACACGGTCACTATTTTGGGAAATACCGGCTCTCGCGGATTCTGACGCTCAATTATGTCCCGGCGCTGATCGCGACCTTCGTCGTGGTGATTGCCGGGATTCTCGCCGACAATCAGAACCGGGTCGTTTTCGAAGCACGCCTGCGCTCCGAAGTGGCGGACGAACTCAATCCGATACGCTCCCGCCTGGAGAGCAGCGTCAACGGCAATATCCAACTCGTCCGAGGACTGATCGGCACGATCGCGACCGAGCCGGACATGCACCAGCAGCGCTTCAGCGAACTTGCGCAGAGCATCTTCAGCGAGCGCTCGCAACTTCGCAACCTCGCCGCAGCACCCAATCTGATCGTCTCGATGGTCTACCCGGTGGCGGGCAACGAGAAGGCGATCGGCCTGAACTACCGCAACAACGACAAGCAACGCGACTCCGTCATGCGTGTGGTCGCAAGCGGAAAGATGGTGCTTGCCGGCCCGGTCGATCTCGTCCAGGGCGGGCGCGGATTGATCGGCCGCTTTCCGGTGACGGCCAATGCCGGCGGCAGCAAGCGCTTCTGGGGCCTTGTGTCGGCGGTCATCGACATCGACCAGCTCTACCGCGACAGTGGCCTTGTCTCCTCGGCGCGCGGTATCGACATCGCCATTGCCGGGCGTGACGGGCAGGGACGCGATGGCGCGATTTTCTTCGGCGATCCGGCGATCTTCGGGAAGGCGCCAGTGGAGGTGGACGTCACGCTGCCGGGCGGCTCCTGGCGGATGGCGGCGATACCGAAGGGCGGATGGCCGGCGACACCGGATAATGCCTTGCAGGTCCGCCTGCTGATCATGCTCGGCGGCCTGATGATCGTCGTCCCGATGATCGTCACCGGGTACCTGACGACGGAACGCCAGCAAAATATCCGCGCCCTACGGCAAAGCAAGGATCAACTGCTCGAACTTTCGCATCGCCTGAAGATTGCGCTCGACACGTCGAAGATCGGCATCTGGGAGCTCGACATCGATACCGGCAAGCTGCTGTGGGACAACCGCATGAAGGAGCTTTACGGCGTCGGCCGATCCATACGCGAAAATTACGACGACTGGAAAGAGGCGCTGCATCCCGGCGATCTGGCGCGCGCCGAAGCGGAATACGCCGCGACAGTCGCAAGCGGCGGCGCCTACAATTCCGAGTTCCGCATTCGGCTGCCCAGCGGCGAGATCCGTCACATCCGTGCCATCGGCTCGATCCACATCAGCGTAGGCGGCAGCAGGAAGATCGTCGGCGTCAATTGGGACGTGACCGCCGACGTCGAAACGCGGGCAAGGCTTTCGGAAGCCAAGCGCCTGGCCGAGGCGCACAGCGCCGAGCTGGAGACGGCGCGGCACCGGATGGAATTCAACGCGCTGCACGATCCCCTGACCGGGCTCCCGAACCGCCGCTTCCTCGACCAGATCCTTGGCGACCGCACGCGGCACTTCGACGCCCGGGACCGGGTCAGCATCTTCCATATCGACCTCGACCGCTTCAAGCAGATCAACGACACGATGGGCCATGCTGCCGGCGACGAAATACTCAGGCACGCCGCCGGACTGCTGCGCTCCAGCGCGCGGCAGAGCGACTTCGTCGCGCGGATCGGCGGCGACGAATTTGTCATCATTCGTGCCGGCGGCAACGCCGAGGAAGACGTGGCGCTGGCCTCGAGCATCATCGAGGCGATGAGCACGCCGGTGCGCTACAAGGATCAGGAATGCCGCATCGGCGTCAGCATCGGCATCGCCGCCCAGGCGGCGGCGAGCGACGAACTCTCGCAGATCCTGGTCAATGCCGATATCGCCCTTTACGAGGCGAAAAGGCGTGGCCGCAACCGGCACGAGACCTTTACCGGCGCGCTCAAGACCGCCGTGTTCCAGACGAAGCAGACGGCCGACGAAATCCTTCGCGGCCTCGAGCTGAACGAGTTCGTCGCTCATTTCCAGCCGCAGTTCTGCCCGTCATCGCTGGAGGTCATCGGCGTCGAAGCGCTGGCGCGGTGGGATCACCCGACCAAAGGGCTGATCGGGCCGCACGCCTTCCTGAAGACCGCCGAAGACATCAACGTTGTTGCCGCCATCGACCAGACGATCCTGGAACAGGCGCTGTTTCAGATCTGCCGCTGGGAAGCGAACGGCATCCACATACCCAAGGTCTCGGTCAACCTCTCCTACTCGCGCCTGCGCGACGAGGGGCTGATCGACCGTCTGGAGCAGATGCGGATACCCGAAGGGCGGCTTTCCTTCGAATTACTCGAATCGATCTCCTTCGACGAGAACGACACGACGCTGCTGTCGAACATCAGGCGCATCAAGGAACTGGGCATCGACATCGAAATCGACGATTTCGGCACCGGCTACGCCTCGATCCTCAGCCTGCTGAAGCTGACGCCGCGGCGCCTGAAGGTCGACCGGCAGCTGATCCTGCCGATTCTCGAGTCGCCCCAGCAACGCCGGCTCGTCGAATCGATCATCGACATCGGCACCTCGCTCGGCATCGAAGTGATCGCCGAGGGCGTGGAAACCCACGAACACGCCGCCATCCTCAAGCAGCTCGGCTGCCATGGACTACAGGGCTATGCCTTCGCCCGGCCGATGAGCGCCAATGACCTCGCGACCTTCGTCTTCGAGCGGAAGTGGCGCGCCGCCTGAGATTGCCGGACCGCCACTGGGGCCTGCGGCGACCAGACTGCCTGACACAGCGCAGCCCGGCAGATCGGCGCGTTTTTCTCTCCCGAAAGGCTTGGCAGCCCAACGGAAAAAAGTCATAAAAACATATGCCTCTGCCGCTTCGCGGATGATGCGGGCATTGTCGGCGACGGTTGCTTCGGCGGCGGTCCCTCCGGAACCATCAGTTCCAATCTCCGAGACACCCAGACCGAGGGGGCCGAACGATCGAATACGCGGAAAAATTGCTGTCCGTCTTCATTCTCGCCCCATTCGGGGGAAGCGTCATCGCAATCTTCTTTCCGTCCGATCAACGCGGCGCCACGGCCTGGTTCGCAGGCGCGATCGCCCTCATCTGCTTCCTGGTGACCGCCGGCCTCTACCCCTTTGTCGCCACCGGTGGCGTCCTCCGCTTCGAGCTCGACTGGATCCCGGAACTCGGGTTGAACTTCACACTGCGCATGGACGGGTTTGCCTGGCTGTTTTCGGCGCTGATCACGGCGATCGGATTTCTGGTCGTCCTCTACGCCCGCTATTACATGGCCGAGGAAGACCCGGTGCCGCGCTTCTTCGCGCTGTTTCTCGCCTTCATGGGATCGATGCTCGGCGTGGTGCTTTCCGGCAACCTTATCTTGCTCGCGGTCTTCTGGGAACTGACGAGCATCGTTTCGTTCCTTTTGATCGGCTACTGGCATCACAACGCCCATGCCCGCGAGGGCGCGCGCATCGCACTGACGATGACCGGCATGGGCGGCCTTGCGATGCTCGTCGGCATGCTGCTCATCGGGCGCGTCGTCGGCAGCTACGATCTCGACGCCGTGCTCGCATCGGGCGACGCGATCCGCAATGATCCGCTCTACAACGCAATCCTGATTCTCGTCCTGCTGGGCGCCCTGACAAAGAGCGCGCAGTTCCCCTTTCACTTCTGGCTGCCGCATGCCATGGCCGCACCGACGCCGGTTTCCGCCTACCTGCATTCGGCGACGATGGTGAAGGCCGGGGTCTTCCTGCTGGCGCGGCTTTGGCCGGTGATGGCCGGCACCGATGCCTGGTTCTGGATCGTCGGTCTGGCCGGCCTGACGACGCTGTTGCTCGGTGCCTATTTCGCGATCTTCCAGCAGGACCTGAAGGGGCTGCTTGCCTATTCGACGATCAGCCATCTCGGCCTGATCACCGTTCTCCTGAGCCTCGGCAGCCCGCTGGCCGCCGTCGCCGCGGTCTTCCACATCGTCAACCACGCGACCTTCAAGGCCTCGCTGTTCATGGCCGCCGGCATCATCGACCATGAAACGGGCACCCGCGACATGCGCCGGCTGAGCGGGCTTTTCCACTACATGCCGATCACCGCGACGCTCGCCATGGTCGCGAGCGCTGCGATGGCCGGCGTGCCGCTGCTCAACGGCTTCCTGTCGAAGGAAATGTTCTTTGCCGAGGCGATCGAGACGCATCTCGTCAATGCACTCGACGCGGCGACCCCCTATGTCGCAACGATTGCCAGCATGTTTGCGGTCACCTACTCGCTGCGTTTCATTCACAGCGTCTTCTTCGGGCCGCTGCCGTCCGACCTGCCGAAGAAACCGCACGAGCCGCCGCGCTGGATGCGGGCTCCCGTCGACTTCCTGGTGCTCGCCTGCCTGGTCGTCGGGATCATCCCCGCCCAGACGATCGGGCCGTTCCTGCACACAGCCGTCGTCTCAATCCTGCGTGAGGAAACACCGAGCTACAGCCTCGCCGTCTGGCACGGCTGGAACATTCCGCTGATCATGAGCTTCGTGGCACTGTCGGGCGGCGTCGGCCTCTATTTCCTGATGCGCTCCTATCTCAAGACGGGCATAGAGGGTCCGCCGATCTTCCGTCTGCTCCAGGGACAACGCATCTTTGAGCGCGTCCTGGTGACGCTCTCGTGGAAATGGGCCCGCTCGCTGGAGCAGCGCCTCGGCACCCGCCATCTGCAGCCGCAGATGCGGCTCCTGGTTTTCCTGGCTCTCGCCGCGGGAGCCCTGCCGCTTGCAGTCGGTGGCTTTCGGCTGCCGCAGCTCGTTATTCGCGGCATCGATCCCGCCTTCGCGCTGCTGTGGGCCATCGGCATTGCCTGCGCCGTCGGCTCGGCCTTCCTGGCGAAGTTCCACCGCCTGGCGGCGCTGGTGCTCCTCGGCGGCGCCGGGCTCGTCACCTGCATCACCTTCGTCTGGCTGTCGGCTCCCGACCTTGCCGTCACCCAGCTCCTCGTCGAGATCGTCACCACGGTGCTCATCCTGCTTGGCCTGCGCTGGCTGCCGAAGCGCATCGAGGAGCCGGAGACGGCGGATATTCCGCTAAAAGTTCGTTTCAGGCGCCTGCGCGACTTCCTGCTCGCTGCCATGGCGGGCGGCGGCGTGGCGCTGGTCGCCTACACGGTGATGACCCGGCCGCTGACGCCCGATACGATCGCCAGCTACTTCCTCGGACAGGCCTACCACGAGGGCGGCGGCACCAATGTCGTCAACGTCATCCTGGTCGATTTCCGCGGCTTCGACACGCTCGGCGAAATCGCCGTTCTCTGTATCGTCGCGCTCACGGTCTTTGCGCTCCTGCTGCGCTTCCGTCCACATCCGGACAGCCTCGAATCACCCGAGCAGCAAAGGGTGCAAAACGCCTATGACGACGATCATCCCGAGAGGGCGGAGGGCGAAAGCGTCGCCGAATATCTTCACATCCCTTCGGTGATCATGCGCTGGATGTTCCCCGTCACCGGCATGCTCGCCGCCTATCTTTTTCTGCGCGGCCACGACCTGCCGGGCGGCGGCTTTGCCGCAGGTATCGCCATGTCGATCGGCTTCATCCTGCAATATATGTCGGGCGGCACCCGCTGGGTGGAGGAGCGGCTGCGCATCCACCCGCTTCGCTGGATGAGCCTCGGTCTCCTGGTGGCCCTGGCCACGGGGGTCGGATCCTGGCTCTTCGGCTATCCTTTCCTGACATCGCGATCTGAATATGCCAGCCTGCCGGTGATCGGCAAGGTGCCGCTCGCGAGCGCCATCCTCTTCGACCTCGGCGTCTTCTCGCTGGTGCTCGGCGCCACGGTGCTGATGCTGATCGCGCTGGCACACCAGTCGGTTCGCCGCGCAGCGCGCGCCCATGCGCGGGCCGCGCGACCCGAAAGGGAGGCGGCACAGTAATGGAGCTCATTCTCTCCGCCGGCATCGGCGCGCTGGCAGCGTCGGGCATCTACCTTCTCCTGAGGCCGCGAACCTATCAGGTGATCATCGGGCTTTCGCTGCTGTCCTATGCGGTCAATCTCTTCATCTTCAGCATGGGGAGGCTCAGGGTGAACGCCCCGCCGGTGCTCGAGCCGGGCGGCGTGGGGGATCTCCTGCGCTACACCGACCCGGTTCCGCAGGCCCTCGTCCTGACGGCAATCGTCATCGGTTTCGCCATGACCGCGCTGTTCCTCGTCGTGCTGCTTGCTTCGCGCGGCTTCACCGGCACCGACCATGTCGACGGAAGGGAGCCGCCGCGCGGTGACTGATTGGCTGCACCATCTTCTGATCCTGCCGATCCTGCTGCCGCTTGCCGTCGCGGCGGTGCTGATTCCGATCGACGAACGCGACCGCACGCTGAAGGGAGCCATCGGCTTCGCATCGACGCTCGTCGTCTTCATCGTCGCGATGATCCTGATGCGACTTGCGGCGGCAGGCGAAGGCAGCCTGCCGGGAGGCGGCGTCTACCAGCTCGGCAACTGGCCCGCGCCGTTCGGCATCGTCCTCGTCCTCGACCGGCTGTCGGCGCTGATGCTCTGCCTTGCGAGCGGCCTGGCTCTCGCCGCCCAGGTCTATTCGATGGCCCGCTGGCACACGGCCGGACATCATTTCCACTCGCTGTTCCAGTTGCTCGTCGCCGGTCTCAACGGCGCCTTCCTGACGGGCGACCTGTTCAACCTCTTCGTGTTCTTCGAGATGATGCTTGCTGCGTCCTACGGACTGCTGCTGCACGGCTCGGGCCCGTTGCGCGTCAAGGCCGGGCTGCACTACGTCGCCATCAATCTCGCCGCCTCGTCGCTGTTCCTGATCGGCGTCAGCCTGATCTACGGCGCCACCGGCACGCTCAATATGGCAGATCTCGCGGCCAAGCTCGCGACGCTTGCACCGGGAACCCGGCAACTCGTCGAAACCGGCGCCGCGGTGCTCGGCGTCGCCTTTCTCGTCAAGGCCGGCATGTGGCCGCTGAGCTTCTGGCTGCCGGCGGCCTATGCGGCGGCCACGCCCCCGGTCGCCGCCGTCTTCGCCATTCTGACGAAGGTGGGCATTTACGTCATCCTCCGCCTGCACATGCTCGTCTTCGGGACCGCGGCGGGCGCATCGGCGGGGTTCGGCCAGGACTGGCTTCTGACCGGCGGCATGCTGACGATCGCCTTCGGCACCATCGGCGTGCTGGCTTCGCAGGCCATGGGCCGACTCGCTGGCTATTCGGTGCTCGTCTCTTCCGGGACGCTGCTTGCGGCGATCGGTCTCGGGAGACCGGAAATGCTCGCGGGCGCGCTTCTCTATCTGGTCAGCTCAACGTTGACGATCGCCGCCTTCTTCCTGCTCATCGAGCTGGTCGAACGCGGCCGCGACGCCGGCGCCGACGTTCTGGCGGTGACGATGGAAGCCTATGGCGACTTCGACGAGGATGAGGAAGAGGAGGAAGTGGGCGTTGCCATTCCGGGCACGATGGCCATTCTCGGGCTCTGCTTCTGCCTCTGCGCCATTCTCCTGTCGGGCCTGCCGCCCCTTTCGGGCTTCATCGCCAAATTCGCACTGCTGCGCGGGCTCTTCGACGTGCCCGAGGCGAACCAGGCGATCGCCATTTCCGCCGCCGACTGGACCTATGTGGCACTGCTCATCCTTTCGGGCCTCGCCGCCATGATCGCCTTGAACCGGGTCGGCATCCGGACCTTCTGGGCCTCGATCGAAGGGACGATACCGCGCGTCGTCGTCATCGAGATCACGCCGGTCGCCGTTCTGCTCGCCGCCTGCGTCTTCCTGAGCTTCCAGGCCGGGCCCGCGATGCGCTACATGCAGGCGACCGCCAACGATCTGCTCGCCCCGCTCGCGCACAGCGAGCGGGTCCTTTCCGCGCCCAGGGCGGGAGGACAGTAGCGATGCGTGCCTGGCTCCCTTATCCGCTGTTCTCGATCGCCCTCTTCCTCATGTGGTTGTTGCTCAACCAGTCGGTGGCGCCGGGCTCGATCATCGTCGGCGTTTTCCTGAGCGCGTTGCTCGGCTGGGTCATGGTGAAGCTGCAGCCGACCCGATCGCGGCTGCACCGTTTAGGCCTCATGGGAGGCCTGGCGCTCACGGTCGCTGCCGACATTATTCGCTCGAATGTCGCCGTTGCCGGGATCATCCTGCGGGCCCGGGGCAGGCCGGCGAATACCGGTTTCATGAGCGTCGACGTCGATCTGGAAAACGAGAACGCGCTGGCGCTGCTCGCCTGCATCCTGACGGCGACGCCTGGCACCGCCTGGCTCGAATACGACCGGCGCCGAAAGAGCCTGCTCATACATGTGCTCGATATCGACAACGAGGATCTGTGGCGGCGAACGGTCAAGCGCTATGCAGCAGGACTGAAGGAGATACTTGAATGATCGCGCTTGCAATCGTCTGGTCGATCTTGCTCGCCCAGGTCATGCTCGCTTTGGCGATGGCCTTCGCACTCTACCGGATGATCAAGGGACCGCGCGCCCAGGACCGTATCCTCGGGCTCGACACCCTCTACATCAACGCAATGCTGATGCTGCTTGCCTTCGGCATCCGCACGGCCAACACGATCTATTTCGAAACGGCGCTGATCATCGCCCTGATCGGCTTCGCCTCCTCGATCGCCTTTGCGAAATTCCTCATGCGCGGCGAGGTGATCGAATGAGCCATCTGACCGACCTGCCGTCCTGGGCGGCGATCGCCGTTTGTGGATTGCTGCTTCTCGGAGCAGCGATGACGCTCATCGGCTCGCTCGGCCTGCTGCGCCTTCCGAGCTTCTACGACCGCCTGCACGCCCCGACGATCGCGACAAGCGGCGGCACGATCCTCATCTGCCTCGCCTCGATGCTCTGCTTCGCGGTGCTGCAGAGCCGATGGATCTTCCACGAACTACTGATCATCTTCTTCGTCATCGTGACGACGCCGGTGACGCTGATGCTGCTCGGCCAGGCCGCTCTTTACCGCGACCGCGTCGAGAATCGAGCGGACGTCCCGCGCAGGCCGAAGCCCGTCGCGGAACCGGATACGGAATGACCTGGCTCTACTCGCGTCCGCGGAAGCGGCGCTGGTAGGCCGGGTCGTAGAGTGAGCTCTCCCGGAAGTCCGACGCTTCCAGCCCCGGTCCGACAAAGATCAGCGCCGTGCGCTCGATCGGATCGGCCGCGACCTTGGCGGCAATGTCGCCGAGCCTGCCGCGCAGGACGCGCTCATCCGGCCAGGACGCCTTGACGACGATTGCCACCGGGCAATCAGCGCCATAGAGCGGCGTCAGTTCCTCGACGACATGGTCGAGCGCATGGATCGCGAGGTGGATCGCCAGCGTCGAACCGGTGGCGCCGAAGGCCGCCAGCGTCTCGCTGTTCGGCATCGGTGATGCGCGGCCGGAAACGCGGGTCAGCACAAGGCTTTGCGCCACCGTCGGAATGGTCAATTCGCGGCCAAGCGTCGCCGCGGCCGCGGCGAAGGCCGGCACGCCCGGCGTCATGGTATAGGCGATGCCGTGCTTCTCCAGCCGCCGGATCTGCTCGGCAACCGCGCTCCAGACCGAAAGGTCGCCGGAATGCAGCCGCGCCACATCCTCCACGGCTTCAGCCGCGCGCACGTATTCCGCCTCGATCTCGTCGAGCGACATCGGCGCCGTATCGACGATGCGGGCGCCGGGCGGGCAATATTGGAGGAGCTCCGGCGAGACGATCGAGCCGGCATAGAGGCAGACGGGGCAGCGGCCGATCAGGTCCCTGCCCCTGACCGTGATGAGATCTGCCGCGCCCGGACCTGCGCCGATGAAATGAACCGTCATAGTCTACCTCTTGTTCTGCTCAGCTCTTGATCCAGGACCATTGCGTCACCGGCATCGCCGGACGCCAGCCCGTCATCGTGCCAACCGGCGAGGCGCGGGCGATATCGATGCGGATCAACGAGCCGCCGAGCCGGGCGTGATGGGCCAGCAGCACCGCCTCCATTTCCGTCGTCACGGCATTGGCGACCAGCCGGCCGCCTGAGGCAAGCGACGCGATCGCAGCGTCCATGACGCCGGCTTCACTGCCGCCGCCACCGACGAAGATCACATCCGGCCGGACAAGCCCGCGCAGCGCCTCAGGCGCCTGGCCTTCGACGACCGTCAGGCCCGGCACACCGAAGCGACCGGCATTCCGACCGATCCGCGCAGCTCGCTCGGGCGAAGCTTCGATGGCGATCGCCCGCATCGCCGGATCCGTCAGCATCCATTCGATGGCGATCGAGCCGGAGCCGGCGCCGATGTCCCAGAGAAGCTCGCCCTTGCGCGGCGCCAGCGCCGAGAGCGTCAGCGCCCGGACCTCGCGCTTGGTGATCTGGCCGTCATGCTCGAAGAGCGTATCGTCAAGGCCGCCGGCAAGCGGCAGGACGCGTGCGGTTGCATCCGCGACGACCTCGACCGCGCAGACGTTCAAGGCGTCGACCGTTTCCAGCGCGAAGCTCGCGGCGATGTGCCGGGAACGGCGCTCACGTTCCCCGCCAAGCGCTTCGAGAACCGTAAGCCGGGATTGACCGAAGCCGCTTTCGCTGAGCAGTTCGGCAAGCGCCTTGGGGCCGTTCCCGTCCGACGTCAGCGCAAGGACACGGGCGCCCGGCTGCAGGTGCGGGCGAATGAGATCGAGCGGGCGGCCATGCAGCGAAACGGTTGCCGCCTCCTGCAGCGCCCATCCAAGCCGTGAGGCGGCCAGGCTGAAGGCAGAGGGCGCAGGGATCGTCCGAATCTCGCCGGCATCGATACGCCGGGCCAGCGTGGCGCCGACGCCGTAGAGGAACGGATCGCCGGAGGCGAGCACCACGACGGGGCTGCCGCGCCGCGCGATGATCGCCTCGACCGATTTCTCGAATGGGCTCTGCCAGGTCTCGCTCACGCCCTGGATCAGGGACGCCGCAAGCTCGATGTGTCGGACGCCGCCAAAGACGATCGGGGCTGCCGCAATGAGGCGCTTGGCCTCGGCGCCGAGACCGGCTACACCATCCTCCCCGATACCGATGACGGTCAACCAGGGAAAGACAGTGGCCGAGCCGCTATTCGACATGTCAGCCATGGGCAAACCTCGCATCCTGATCCTCGGCGGAACGACCGAGGCGCGGCAGCTTGCCGAAAGCCTCGCGGCCGATCGCCGCTACGACGCGGCGATCTCGCTGGCCGGCCGCACCGCCGATCCGCGGCCGCAGCCATTGCCGACGCGCATCGGCGGCTTCGGCGGCGCCGAAGGGCTTGCCGTTTTCCTGGAGCTCGAGAAGATTTCCCTGCTCGTTGATGCGACCCATCCCTTTGCCGCGCGGATTTCCCACAATGCCGCCATTGCGGCTGCGGCAACAGGAACGCCGCTCTTCGCGCTGCGCCGAGCCGCCTGGGAGGTCCAACCGGGAGATAACTGGACGCGCGTCGCAAGCGTCGCCGAGGCGGTCTCCGCCCTTGGCGCCGCGCCCCGACGCGTCTTCCTGGCGATCGGCCGGCAGGAGGCCTTCCACTTCGAGAAGGCTCCGCAACACAGTTATATCGTCCGCAGCGTCGATCCCGTGACGCCGCCGCTCAATCTTCCCAATGCCACCGCGGTCCTCGCGCACGGCCCGTTCGCCGAAGCCGACGAGCTCGAACTGCTCCGTCAACAGGCGATCGATGTTGTCGTCGCCAAGAACAGCGGCGGCACCGCCACCTACGGCAAAATCGTCGCAGCCCGGATGCTCGGGCTCGAGGTGGTGATGGTCGAGCGCCACAAGCCGGCCGATGTGGCGTCGGTCAGCACGTGCGATGCGGCGCTCGAACGCATCCATCAATGGCTGTCCCCGGTAAAGGACCGCGGCGTGTAGATGAGATCCGGCTTGCCGTCGCGGGCAACGATGCGCGTCTCCGGCGAACCGATGATCACGCAGGTCGCCATGTCGGCGCGGTCGGCATCGGCTTCGCCGAGCGGCATGACGGCGATGTGCTCGTCCGGTCGACCGGCCGCACGGCCGAAGATCACCGGAACGCGGGCCGGCAGCACCTCGCGCAGAACATCGAAGGCCTTGCCGAGCTGCCAGGGGCGCGCCTTGCTGATCGGATTGTAGAGGGCGATAACCAGCCCCGCTTCCGCCGCGAGCCGCAGCCGCCTGGTGATCACGTCCCAGGGTTTCAGGTTGTCCGACAGCGACATGGCGCAGAAATCGTGTCCGAGCGGCGCACCGATGCGTGCCGCCACGGCGAGCATGGCCGTGACGCCGGGCGTGATCGTAAGGTCGACCTGCCGCCACTCCTCAGGTCCCTTGTCGACCGCCTCGCAGACGGCGGCCGCCATCGCGAATATGCCCGGGTCGCCGCCGGAGACGACGCAGACATCGACACCGGCGCTCGCGCGTGTGAGCGCGGCTCTCGCCCGGTCCAACTCCTCGCGATTGTCGGAGGCGATCCGGCGCTGGTCGGCTCTGAGATGCAGGCGATCGAGATAGGGACCATAGCCGAAGAATTCGGTCGCAACGGCGATCGCATCCTGCGCTTCCGGCGTCATCTGCGCCGGATTGCCGGGGCCGGTGCCGACGATGAAAAGCTTTCCGGTCATGACCTGCCCTCCGCGCCGGGCCGATCCTTCCAGCCGGGCCGATCCTTCCAACCGGGAACGAGGACCAGCGAGAAATAGGGCGCATCGTCGTCCGGCTTCTCACCGAGTGGTACCATCGCGGCATTCTTCATCGTGCCCCGCTCGACATAGACTGCGGCTTCGAGCTTGCCCGCGGCCGCAAGGGCACGGCGGATCTTCGGCAGATTGCGGCCGACTTTCATGATTACGGCCGCCTCGGTATCGGCGAGGCGGCGCTGAAGCTCGTCCTCGCCCATGGTGCCGGGAAGAACCGAGAGAACCTCGTCCCCCTGCACCAGCGGCAGTCCCGCCGCCGACCAGCAGCCGGACATCGCCGTGATCCCGGGAATGACCTCGACCGGAAAACGGCCCGAAAGCCGCACATGCAGGTGCATGTAGGAGCCGTAGAAAAGCGGGTCGCCCTCGCTCAACACGGCGACGGTCCGACCGGCGTTCAGATGTGCGGCAACAGCTTCTGCGGAGGCATTGTAGAAATCGGTGATCTGCCGCTTGTAGGCCTCGTCGTCCTTGTCGATTTCGGTCGTCACCGGATAGTAGAGCGGCAGCTCCACCAGATCGGGCTTCAAAAGTCCCTCGACGACGGCGCGGCCGTTGCCGTTGCGCCCGGCCTTGGCGAAATAGGCGACGACATCCGCCTCGCTGAGCGCCCGCACCGCCTTGACGGTCAGAAGTTCAGGATCGCCGGGACCGGTCCCGACGCCAATCAGTCGACCCGCCCCGCTCACAGCCCCGGCCTCGCGAGCGAGTTCAGCGCCGCCGCCGTCATGGCGCTGCCGCCGAGACGGCCGCGCACGATCGCGAAGGGAACGCCGTAGGAATTCTCGGCAAGCGCGTCCTTCGATTCCGCCGCGCCGACGAAGCCGACCGGCATGCCGAGGATCGCCGCCGGCTTCGGCGCGCCGTCGCGCAGCATTTCCAGGAGATAGAACAGTGCCGTCGGCGCATTGCCGATCGCGACGACCGAGCCGGCCATCCGCTCGCCCCAGAGTTTCAGCGCCGCCGCCGAGCGCGTATTGCCGATCTCAGTGGCAATCTCCGCCGTGCGCGGATCGCGAAGCGTGCAGATCACCTCGTTGCCGGCCGGCAGCCGCGCCCGGGTCACGCCGTGGGCGACCATTTCCGCATCACAGAAGATCGGAGCCCCGTTCTTCAGTGCCGAGCGCGCGGCCGAGACGAAATCGGGAGAGAACACGAACTGGCGCGCCGCCTCGACGGAACCGCAGGCATGCACCATGCGCACCGCAAGGTCGGCCTCCGCTTCCGAGAAACCGGAAAGATCGGCTTCCGCCCGGATGATCGCGAAGGAACGCTCGTAGATGGCATTGCCATCGCGGATATAATCGTAGTCAGGCATTTCTATCCCTGTTCAAACGCTGCGGCGATGCGCGCGGTCCCGAGCCGTGTAAGACAGGAGCGCGCCGATTCGCCAGCGTCTTTGTTTCTTCTAACCAGCGCATTGAGCCCGGCCAGCGCACTTCTTATTCCGTTTTCATCCGTGTAGGCGCTTGGCGCGACGGAAGCAGTGCCATTTACGACGAGCGCATATCCTGATGGCGCACCGACAAGGGTGAGCGGAGATGCCCTGGGCCTGGCGCATCCCTTGGCGCAGCCCGAGAGATGGACTGCGAGCGAGCCGTCGAGAAGGTCGGCACCGACCTCGAGCAATAGCCCGGCCACCACCTTGGTGTCCATCAGCGCCGAGGCGCAGGCAAGGCCGGCGCAGGTGGCAATGTGATTGCGCGGATCATCGGCGGCGACCAGGAAACCGCGGGAAAACGCGAGGCGCTGCCCGACAGCCGCCGCTTCGCGCGACAATCCGAGGACGAGGAGGCCATGGCGCGGCGCCAGGCGTATTTCCGTCGCGCCGAGCTCCTCGACGCGGCTCAGAAAGGCGATCAGGCTGGCGCTATCGGTCTGCGCAAAAGCAAGAGCGACACCGAGCACCGTGCGGCCGTTGCCGAAATCGTGGATGCCCGCCGGCAGGAACGGCAAGGCGCCGCCGGTCGCCGGCAAGGGGTCGAGGCCGGCGGATAGACGCTGCCGGATGCCATCCGCATCCAGATCGCGACCGCGTGCGGCTGGGCCGAGGTGATCGAGCTCCGCCAGAATTTCCATCACCGCAGGGACGACCCGCTCCGCCTCCAGCAGCGCTACCGGCCGCTCCGGACGTCCCGCGCCGCCGAGGGAAAGCAGCCAGCGAAGGCCATCCTCGCTGTTCCGCGCCTCAAGGCGGAGATCGGCCGCGACGTCCCGCAGGTGGAAGCCGCCATTCCCATCGATAACGATCGACAATTTCGGTGCGAGCGCAAGCGCCGGACGCCGTTCGGCAATGGCGGCGCGCAGGGTCGCGGCCAATGGCCGGGGATCGGCGATTTCGTTCGGATCGAATCCGGCAAGCGGCGGCGTCTCGATCGCGACCCCCTCGGCAACGGCAATTCCCGCCTCTCCGATCGCGGCGGCAAGGGCCGGAACGCTTGGAGCGGTCAGCCCGCGGATCTGCAGGTTGCCCCGCGCGGTTACCTCGATAATGCCGCTGCCAAAGGCTGCGGCCGCCTCAGCCAGTACCGTTAGCTCGGCGGGCGTCAGGCCGTCGGTCGCCGGACGCAGGCGCACGAGCAGACCATCTCCGGTCTGCATCGGCGCCGCAAGCGACGGACAGGCACCGCGACGCATCGATGTGCCGAGCTCCATCGGTGATTTAGGCGCAGCGCAGCTCGTCATCCCGTTCCATTGTCCCTGGCACCATCGCAGCCTCACACGGTGCGTCGATGATAGAGCCTATATCACAGCCACCGCCCTTGAGAGAGATCAAAGCCCGGCGAGCCGTACCCTTCGAACCGCTCCCTGGCGGCTACTCGTCGAAATCCGCGCCCTTGCGCAGCAGGTAAATGTCCATGATCCAGCCCATGCGCTCGCGCGCATCGGCCCTTGCCTTCAGGATTTCTTCCTTTACGTCGGCGAGACGCCCGGAAATGACGATCTCGTCCGCCGTACCGAGATAGGCGCCCCAGTAGATTTCCGCATCCGGATCGTCGATCTTCTGAAACGCCTGTTCGCCGTCGAGCATGACGGCGGCCGTCTCGCTTTTGTGCGGAAAGCTCTCGGCAAGCCGGCGGCCGGTGGTGATCTCCACGGGCTTGCCGACCAGGTTGAGCGGAATGCGGTGGCTGGCGCAAAGCGCCTGCAGGCTGGTGATCCCGGGCACTACCTCGAAGTCGAAGGCCACGCGGCCCTGTGCGCGAACCCTTTCGACGATGCGGATCGTGCTGTCATAGAGCATCGGATCGCCCCAGACGAGGAAGGCGCCGGTCTGCCCATCGGAGAGCTCGCCATTGAGCAGAGCCTCGTAAGTCGCGGCGATGCCGGCATGCCAGTCGTCAACGCTTTGAACGTAGCTGCGCTCCGCGGTCCGGCGGACCGGCACGGCAAACTCGACGGTGCGGCTGTCGCTGCGCGTCACGTAGCGGGCGCAGATATCGCGGCGCACCTCGGCAAGCTCCGTCTTCCTCGCCCCCTTGGTCGGGATGAAGAGCACGTCGGCGCGGTTCAGCGCATTGATCGCCTGAACCGTGATGTGTTCGGGATTGCCCGCCCCGATACCGATGATCAGGATATGCCGCATGCCGTCTCTCCCGTCTGTGCCTCGCCAGTCTTTGGCGGATCGGGACCGACGGCGCAAGGCCCATGCACGACAGGAGAGGCGCCGACGGCGTCAACAGAGCGCCGCAGTCTGCCGGTCGACGGCGAGGGGAGGATCCTCCGGCAGCCGCCAATCGATCGGATCGAGCCCCTTCGACTTGAGGAAGGCATTGGCTTTCGAGAAATGCCTGCAGCCCAGGAATCCGGAATGGGCCGAGAGCGGCGACGGATGCGGCGCTGTCAGCACCAGGTTCCGGGAGCGATCGACGAAGGCCGCTTTCTTCTGTGCGTAGGAGCCCCAGAGCATGAAGACGACCGGCTGTTCCTGCTCGTTGACGGCGCGGATGACCGCGTCGGTAAAGCGTTCCCAACCCTTGCCCTGGTGCGAGGCCGCCCGGCCCCGCTCGACCGTCAGGACGCTGTTCAAGAGCAGCACCCCCTGGCGCGCCCAGCTTTCGAGGAAGCCGTGGCGGGCCGGTGGAATGCCGAGGTCGTCGCGAAGCTCCTTGTAGATGTTGACGAGCGACGGCGGGGTGCGCACGCCTGGCCGCACGCTGAAGCAGAGCCCGTGCGCCTGGCCGTCGCCGTGATAGGGATCCTGCCCGAGGATGACGACCCGGACCTTGTCGAGCGGCGTCAGGTCGAGCGCCCGGAAATATTCGCCGCCTTTCGGAAAGATCTGCCGGCCGTGCTGCTTTTCATCCATGAGAAAGCGCTTGAGATCGGCCATGTAGCCATGCCGGAATTCCGGCGTCAGCACGGCCTTCCAGCTCTCTTCCAGCCTGATCGTAGCATCCATGGATCTTGCCTCGCGTGGTTCCGCTCCGGAATTTAGCCCGATGGGCGTCCATCGCAAGCGCTCGCGTGGCATTTGCCCCTTCCGTTCACCGCTTTGATTACCCCTGTCGCGGAACATTGTATTTCTTCGGATATAGCGCTAACGAAGACGGAGAACCGTTATATCCTCATAAATATCACGTAAGAGATGGAGACAGGCATGCTCAAGGGACGGAGAGAGTGGATCAAGGGCTTCGGGCTGACCGGTTTGATGCTGGCGCTCGGGATGACTTTGGCGGGCGCGGCATTCGCCCCCGCCCAGGCAGAAGAGAAGGTAACGGTATTCGCTGCGGCGAGCCTGAAGAACGCGCTCGACGCGGTGAATGCCAAATGGAAAGGGGAAACCGGCAAGGAGACCACCGCCTCCTATGCGGCAAGCTCGGCGCTCGCCAAGCAGATCGAACAGGGCGCCCCCGCCGACATCTTCATCTCCGCAGACCTCGCCTGGATGGACTACCTTGCCGAGAAGAAGCTGATCAAGGACGACACCCGCTCCAACCTGCTCGGCAACCGCATCGTCCTCGTATCCGCCAAGCCGGACGCCGGTCCAGTCGAGATCAAGCCGGGCCTGGACATTGCCGCTCTCCTGGGCGACGGCCGGCTGGCGATGGGTGCCGTCGATTCCGTCCCCGCCGGCAAATACGGCAAGGCAGCACTCGAAAAGCTCGGCATATGGCCGACGGTCGAGGCAAAGGTAGCGGGTGCCGAAAGTGTGCGCGCCGCCCTGCTTCTCGTTTCACGCGGCGAAGCACCCTACGGCATCGTCTACCAGACCGACGCTGCCGCAGACCCGGGCGTGAAGGTGGTCGGCACCTTCCCGGAGGACAGCCATCCGGCGATCATCTACCCGATCGCGATCACCGCACAGAGCAAGAATGCCGATGCGGCCGCCTATCTTGAATTCGTCAAGTCGCCCAAGGCTGCGGCACTTTTCCAGGCACAAGGCTTCATCGTCCTCGAATAGGGCCTTGCGCCACCTGCCGTCGAGCGGGCAGAACATGTTCGCGTCGTTCACGTCATCCGTGGGCGACGCGGCACGTCACGGAGGACTGGAGCACGAACTTGGACTGGCTGGCACTCACTGACGCGGAATGGACGGCCGTCCGGTTGAGCCTGCGGGTGGCGACGGTCGCGATGCTTGCGAGCCTGCCGATCGCACTCCTCGTCGCCATGGCATTGGCGCGCGGGCGTTTCTGGGGCAAGTCCGTCCTGAACGGCCTGGTCCACATGCCCCTGATCCTGCCGCCGGTCGTCACCGGCTTCGTGCTGCTCCTGCTGTTCGGGCGGCGCGGACCGATCGGCGCCTTCCTCGCCGAGAATTTCGGCCTCGTCTTTTCCTTCCGCTGGACCGGTGCGGCGCTCGCCTGCGCCGTCATGGGCTTTCCGCTGATGGTGCGCAGCATCCGGCTGTCGATCGAAGCGGTCGACCGCAAGCTCGAAGACGCCGCCTCAACGCTCGGCGCCAATCCGATCTGGGTGTTCCTGACCGTGACCCTGCCGCTGATCCTTCCCGGCATAGTCGCCGGCATGATCCTTTCCTTCGCCAAGGCGATGGGCGAGTTCGGCGCGACGATTACCTTCGTCTCCAACATTCCGGGCGAAACCCAGACGCTGTCCGCCGCAATCTACAGCTTCACCCAGGTTCCGGGCGGCGACGCCGGCGCCATGCGCCTCGCCGTCATCTCGATCGTCATCTCGATGACGGCGCTGATGCTGTCCGAAGTTCTTGCCGCCGCCGCGGCGCGACGGACGGTCGCCGCATGAGCCTCGAGGTCGAAGCGCGTCACCGCATCGGCTCCTTCTTAATCGACGCCGCATTCCGGTCGGAGGGCGGCGTGACGGCGCTCTTCGGTCGTTCCGGCTCCGGCAAGACATCGCTGATCAACATCATCGCCGGGCTTCTGAGACCCGACCAGGGCCGCATCGTGCTCGACGGCGACGTCATAGCCGACAGCGAGAAGCGGCTCTTCACGCCGATCCACCGCCGGCGCTTCGGCTGCGTCTTCCAGGAGGCTCGGCTGTTTCCGCATCTGAGCGTCCGCAGGAATCTCGCCTATGGGCGCTGGTTCGCCGGCGTCGGCAAATCCGGCTCCGAGTTCGCCAAGATCATCGATATGCTTGGCATCGGCGACCTGCTCGACCGGCGCCCCTCGACGCTCTCTGGCGGCGAGCGCCAGCGCGTGGCCGTCGGCCGGGCGCTGCTGGCCGCACCGCGGCTCCTGTTGATGGACGAGCCGCTCGCCGCCCTCGACGAGGCGCGAAAGGCGGAGATCCTGCCCTATCTGGAACGGCTTCGCGACGAGACGCGGATACCGATCGTCTATGTCAGCCATTCCGTCGCGGAGGTGGCACGGCTGGCGGAACGCGTCGTCGTCGTGGAGAACGGCCGGGTCAAGGCATCCGGCACGGCCGCCGCCATTCTCAGCCGACCGACGGGCGCGCTTGAGCGGCGGGAGACGGGCGCCTTGATCGAAAGCACGGTCGACAGCCATGATGCCGCGCATAACCTGACGATAGTGCGCGCCGGCGAATGCCTGATCCGCATACCGCATCTCGTCACGGCGCCGGGCCGTCGGCTCCGCCTCTATATCGCCGGGCGCGACGTGATGCTCGCCACGACGAAGCCGGAAGGGATCAGCGCCCTCAACGTCCTCCAAGGAAGGATCGTCGATCTTTCGCCGGCCCGGGAGGGCAGCGTCGACGTGCGCGTCGATTGCGGCGGCAATATCATCATCGCTCGCATCACCAGCCTCTCCCGTGAGGCGCTCGGCCTTGAGCCCGGCAAGCCTGTCCACGCGATCATCAAGACCGTGGCGCTGGACTATTAGGACGATTGCGCAGGTCGTTTCTGGGATGAGCTTTCCGTCCGGTGCGATGCTTCGCCGGCCCGCGCCGCCTCGAGCCAATCGAGGTCTTCCGCGATCGCCTTCCTGGTCCTTGCTTCCATCGCCCGAAAGCGCTCGATCAGCGCCTCGCCGAAGGCGGTGAGCGCCGCACCTCCGCCCTGTTTGCCGCCGCGCTGCGACTCGACCGCCGGCTCCTTGAACATCCGATTGAGCGCATCGACCAGTAGCCAGGCGCGCCGGTAGGACATGTCCATGGCGCGGCCGGCGGCGGAAATCGATCCGGTTTCGCGGATCAGTTCGAGAAGCATGATCTTGCCGCGCCCGAGGCGATCCTCGGGCGGGAAATCGATGCGCAGGACGGGGCGAAGCTCGGTGTCGGCTTTAGGCATGCGCCGCAGCATAGTCATTGCCGCAGGCGACGAAAAGGCCCGCGTTCAGAGGCTCATGCCGCCATCGACGACATGCACATGGCCGGTCGTATAGGCCGAAACGTCGCTGGCGAGGTAGACGGCGAGCGCGGCGATTTCCTCGGGCGTGCCGAGCCTGCCCATCGGCTGGCGGGCGATGAAGGCGGCGCGTGCCTCCTCGTAGTTGCCCTGCGCCCGCATCCGCTCCTCGAGCGACGGCGATTGCACGGTGCCCGGCGCAATCGCGTTGCAGCGAACGCCCTTGCCGATGTAATCGATCGCCACGGACTTGGTGAGGCCGATCACCGCCGCCTTGCTGGCGGAATAGGCGAAGCGGTTCGGCACGCCCATCGGCACGCCGGCGACCGACGACATGTTGATGATCGAGCCGCCGCCCTTTTCAAGCATGCCCGGCAGGAAGGCGCGGATCATCCGGAACATCGATTTGACATTGAGGTCGAAGGCGAAATCATAGTCCTTCTCGCTCGCCTCGAGGATCGTGCCGGCATGGACGAAGCCGGCGCAGTTGAAGAGGACGTCGATCGCACCGGTGTGCGCGGCAAAATCGGCGATCGCCGCTTCGCTCAGCACGTCGAGCTTCGCCACGTCGACGCCGGTGGTCGCGAGCTCGGCGAGCTTGTCCTCGTTGATATCGGTCGCGATCACCGACGCCCCTTCCCGCCGGAACGCCTCGGCCGCCGCGCGGCCGATACCCTGTGCTGCGGCCGTGATCACCGCACGCTTGCCTGCAAGAAGTCCGCTCATTGTCCGCCTCGTCGATATCGGTAGGATTTGTGTCAGCGTACGCCTGCTCTGCGGCCCCGCACCTTGCTTTCAACAGACATCGAAGCCTGCCGGCCTGTCAAGCGGGCAATTCGTATTTTTATCGGAAAAAGACAGAACGCGCCGGCGAGGATGGAGCTGTGCATGACGGGCCGGAGAGATCTCTTACTGGCTTGATCCCGGCCGCCGAAAATGCAGCGATGGAAGACCGCCGCCTGCCCTTCTGCGAGAAACGGCATGCCGATCGAGATCGCGCCGCCCGTCTGAGCGCGATTTCAGGTCCGTTGCCCCAAGCCGGTCACGAAAGAAAATTACGCGCCGCCGGGGCACCGTCACGGCTCCGCGATCGGCCCCGAGCGGGCGCCGGCACGAATCTGTCTTTCTTCGCCCGGACACCCGGATCGCTGCCGAAAGGCCTTCATCAAACCCCGGAGTCGTGGCAGTCTGTAGGCATAACCCTTTGGGAGAACGAGGGTTGTAGACGGCCGGTCGGCCCGGGGCGGAGCAGCGCCTGCGGGCCGTTGTCCGTCGTCATCGACGTCGCACGGCTGCGGGGCTTTTCGCTCAACGGTTGACCAATGCGCGACGCGCAATCCGGAAGGGAGGCCGGAATCCGCATGGATGAATTCAGCCGATTGAGTCTGCATATCCCCGAACCGGCCGTCCGGCCGGGCGATCAGCCCGATTTCTCCACAGTCAAGATTCCGAAGGCAGGTTCCGTGCCGCGGCCCGAGGTCGACGTGGAGCCGGAAACGATCCGCGATCTCGCCTACTCCATCATCCGGGTGCTCAACCGCGAGGGCGAGGCTGTCGGCCCCTGGGCCGGCCTGCTCTCGGACGAGGAACTCCTGACGGGTCTTCGCCACATGATGATGCTGCGCGCCTTCGACGCCCGCATGCTGATGGCGCAGCGCCAGGGCAAGACCTCCTTCTACATGCAGCATCTCGGCGAGGAGGCTGTGAGCTGCGCCTTCAGAAGAGCGCTTCGCAAGGGCGACATGAATTTCCCGACCTATCGCCAGGCGGGGCTCCTGATCGCCGACGACTATCCGATGGTCGAGATGATGAACCAGATCTTCTCGAACGAGAACGATCCCTGCCACGGCCGCCAATTGCCGGTCATGTATACCTCGAAGGAGCACGGCTTCTTCACGATCTCCGGCAACCTCGCCACCCAATATGTCCAGGCGGTCGGCTGGGCGATGGCCTCGGCCATCAAGAACGACACCCGGATCGCCGCCGGCTGGATCGGCGACGGCTCGACGGCCGAGTCGGATTTCCACTCGTCGCTGGTCTTCGCCTCCACCTACAAGGCACCGGTCATTCTCAACATCGTCAACAATCAGTGGGCGATCTCGACCTTTCAGGGCATCGCCCGAGGCGGCTCCGGCACCTTTGCGGCGCGCGGCCTGGGCTTTGGCATTCCGGCACTGCGCGTCGACGGCAACGACTACCTCGCCGTCTATGCCGTGGCCCGCTGGGCCGCGGAACGGGCGCGGCGCAATCTCGGTCCGACGCTGATCGAATACGTGACCTACCGGGTCGGCGCCCATTCGACCTCGGACGATCCGAGCGCCTACCGGCCGAAGACGGAATCGGAAGCCTGGCCGCTCGGCGACCCGGTGCTGCGGCTGAAGAAGCACCTGATCGTGCGCGGCGCCTGGTCGGAAGAGCGCCATGCCCAGGCCGAGGCCGAGATCATGGATCAGGTGATCCAGGCGCAGAAGGAAGCCGAAAGCCACGGCACGCTGCACGCCGGCGGCAGGCCGTCGGTGCGCGACATTTTCGAGGGCGTCTATGCCGAGATGCCGCCGCATATCCGCCGCCAGCGGCAGAAGGCAGGGTACTGACATGGCCAGAATGACAATGATCGAAGCGGTGCGCAGCGCCATGGACGTCTCGATGGGGCGCGACGAGGACGTCGTCGTCTTCGGCGAGGACGTCGGCTATTTCGGCGGCGTCTTCCGCTGCACCCAAGGGCTCCAGGCGAAGTACGGCAAGACCCGCTGCTTCGATGCGCCGATCAGCGAATCCGGCATCGTCGGCACCGCCATCGGCATGGCGGCCTACGGCCTGAAGCCCTGCGTCGAAATCCAGTTCGCCGACTACATGTACCCGGCCTATGACCAGCTCACCCAGGAGGCGGCGCGTATCCGCTATCGCTCGAACGGCGACTTCACCTGTCCGATCGTGGTGCGCATGCCGACCGGCGGCGGCATCTTCGGCGGCCAGACCCACAGCCAGAGCCCTGAAGCGCTCTTCACCCATGTCTGTGGCCTGAAGGTCATCGTGCCGTCGAACCCTTATGATGCCAAAGGCCTGCTGATCTCGGCGATCGAGGATCCGGACCCGGTGATGTTCCTGGAGCCGAAGCGGCTCTACAACGGCCCCTTCGACGGCCATCACGAGCGCCCGGTGACCCCGTGGTCGAAGCATGCGCTCGGCGACGTGCCGGAGGGTCACTATTCGATCCCGATCGGCAAGGCGGAAATCCGCCGCAAGGGTTCGGCGGTCACCGTGATCGCCTATGGGACGATGGTGCATGTGGCGCTGGCAGCTGTGGAGGAAACCGGCATCGATGCGGAAGTCATCGATCTGCGCAGCCTGCTGCCGCTCGATCTCGAGACGATCGTGCAGTCGGTCACCAAGACCGGACGCTGCGTCGTCGTGCACGAGGCGACGCTGACCTCGGGCTTCGGGGGTGAACTCGTCGCTCTCGTTCAGGAGCACTGCTTCTACCACCTCGAGGCCCCAGTCGTCCGGGTGACCGGCTGGGACACACCCTACCCGCATGCCCAGGAGTGGGATTATTTCCCGGGCCCGGCGCGCGTCGGGCGGGCGCTGACCGAAGCGATGGAGGCCTGAGGCAATGGGCGAATTCATCATCAAGATGCCGGATGTCGGTGAAGGCGTCGCCGAGGCCGAGCTCGTCGAATGGCACGTCAAGCCGGGCGATCCGGTCCGCGAGGACATGGTGCTGGCCGCCGTCATGACCGACAAGGCGACGGTCGAGATCCCTTCGCCGGTCACCGGCAAGGTGCTCTGGCTCGGCGCCGAGATCGGCGATACGGTCGCGGTGAAGGCGCCGCTGGTCAGGATCGAGACCGCCGGCGAAGATGGCGAACCACCCGCGGACAGCGTTCCGGAGGCACTCGCCGAAACTGTGCGGGAAGAACCTGTCGCCGTCTCCACCCCGCCGGCGGCCAAGGCGCCGGCCGAACCTGAGAAGGCCGCACCCCGGCCAGCACCGGCGCCACGCGAGGCGGAGGCAGCAAGGAAGCCGCTGGCTTCGCCGGCCATAAGGCTGCGCGCCCGGGAGAGCGGCGTCGACCTCCGGCAAGTGATTGGCACAGGCCCCGCCGGCCGCATCACCCACGAGGACCTCGACCTCTTCATCGGCCGCGGCGCCGAGCCCATGCCGGCCCAGGTCGGCCTCACCCGTAAGACGACGGTCGAGGAGATCAAGATAGCCGGACTGAGGCGGCGGATCGCTGAGAAGATGTCGCTCTCCACGTCGCGCATCCCCCACATCACCTATGTGGAGGAGGTGGACGTGACGGCGCTCGAGGAGCTGCGCGCGACGATGAACCGCGACCGCAAGCCGGATCAGCCGAAGCTGACGATCCTGCCCTTCCTGATGCGCGCGCTGGTCAGGACGGTCGCCGACCAGCCGGGCGTCAATGCCATCTTCGACGATCACGCCGGCATCGTCCACCGCCACGCGGCCGTCCATATCGGCATCGCCACCCAGACGCCCGCCGGCCTCACCGTGCCGGTCGTGCGCCACGCCGAGGCCCGCGGCATCTGGGATTGTGCGGCGGAATTGAACCGCCTGGCCGAAGCGGCCCGGACCGGCACCGCGACCCGCGACGAACTGATCGGCTCGACGATCACCATCTCTTCGCTCGGTGCGCTCGGCGGCATCGCCTCGACGCCGGTGATCAACCATCCGGAGGTGGCGATCGTCGGCGTCAACAAGATTGCGGTGCGCCCCGTATGGGACGGGTCGCAGTTCGTGCCGCGCAAGATCATGAATCTGTCGTCGAGCTTCGACCACCGCGTCATCGACGGCTGGGATGCCGCCACCTTCGTGCAGCGCCTGAAGACGCTGCTCGAAACGCCGGCACTGATTTTCGTTGAAGGGTGACGCGACCATGAAGGAAATTTCCTGCAAGCTCCTGGTGCTCGGTGCCGGCCCCGGCGGCTATGTCTGCGCGATCCGGGCGGGACAGCTGGGCGTCAACACCGTGATCGTCGAGAAGGCAAAGGCCGGCGGTACCTGCCTCAATGTCGGCTGCATTCCTTCCAAGGCCCTGATCCATGCGGCCGAGGAGTTTCACAAGCTTCGCGTTGCCGCCTCCGGCAGGAGCCCGCTCGGCCTGTCGCTCGAGGCACCGGCTATCGACCTCAAGCGAACCGTCGCCTGGAAGGACGGGATCGTCGGCCGCCTGACCGGCGGCGTCTCGGGCCTCCTCAAGAAGGCCGGTGTCAAGGCCGTTGTCGGTGAGGCCCGCTTCGTCGATGGCAAGACGGTGGACGTAGAAACGGAAACCGGCGTCCAGCGTATCCGCGCCGAGGCGATCGTCATCGCCACCGGCTCGGCCCCCGTCGAACTTCCCGACCTGCCGTTCGGCGACAACGTCATCTCCTCGACCGGGGCGCTGGCATTGAAAGAGGTTCCGCAGACGCTCGCCGTCATCGGCGGCGGCTATATCGGTCTCGAACTCGGCGCGGCCTTCGCCAAGCTCGGCTCGAAGGTGACGGTGCTGGAAGCCATGGACCGCATCCTGCCGCAATACGACGCCGATCTCTCGAAGCCGGTGATGAAGCGGCTCGGCGAACTTGGGATCGAGGTATTCACCCGCACCGCCGCCAAGCGCCTGTCGGCAGACCGGCGCGGCTTGCTTGCCGAAGAGGCCGGCCGCGCCTTCGAGGTGCCGGCCGAAAAGGTCCTCGTGACGGTCGGTCGCAGGCCCGTCGTCGAAGGCTGGGGATTGGAGGAGATCGATCTCGACCGCTCCGGCAAGTTCATCCGCATCGACGACCAGTGCCGAACCTCGATGCGGGGCATCTATGCGATCGGTGACGTCACCGGCGAGCCGATGCTCGCGCACCGAGCCATGGCGCAGGGCGAAATGGTCGCGGAAATCGTCGCGGGCCAGAAGCGGAGCTGGGACAAGCGCTGCATTCCGGCAGTTTGCTTTACCGATCCGGAAATCGTCAGCGCCGGTCTCTCGCCGGAGGAAGCACGCGCGGCTAGCATCGAAATCAAGATCGGCCAATTCCCCTTCCAGGCGAACGGCCGCGCCATGACGACGCTTTCCGAGGATGGTTTCGTCCGCATCGTCGCGCGCGCCGACAACCACCTCGTCCTCGGCATCCACGCTGTCGGGCATGCCGTCTCGGAGCTTTCCTCCGCCTTCGCGCTGGCGATAGAAATGGGCGCGCGCCTGGAGGATATCGCCGGAACGATCCATGCGCATCCGACGCAGTCGGAGGCGTTTCAGGAGGCGGCCTTCAAGGGGTTGGGGCACGCGTTGCATATTTGAGGCGGGCGGGGCTGACACCTCGGAAAAGCCCCCTCCCCAACCCCTCCCCACAGGCGGGAGGGGCTTCCTTAGAGCAATTCCAGGAAAAGTGTGTAACGGTTTTCCGCCCGGAATTGCGTAATTTCAAAGAGTTGGATCATTTCACCGTTTCAATGAAACGATGAAATGATCTAGCGGCTCCCTTGGCGCATGACCTCCGCCGTCGCTACTTTGTCAGACCCTGAGTTGCGCGGGACGGTGCGGCCCGGTGAGCCCCTCCCACCTGTGGGGAGGGGTTGGGGAGGGGACTGCGCTACTGCAGCAGCTCCAGTCCCACCGCCGTTGCCTCGCCGCCGCCGATGCAGAGCGAGGCGATGCCGCGCTTGACGCCGTTCGCGCGCATTGCATGGAGCAGCGTGACAACGATGCGGGCGCCGGAGGCGCCGATCGGGTGGCCGAGGGCACAAGCACCGCCATGGATGTTGACGATGTCGTCGGAAAGACCGAGGTCGCGGATCGCCGCCATGGCGACGATGGCGAATGCCTCGTTGATCTCGTAGAGGCCGACGCTCGATTTTTCCCAGCCGAGCTTGTCCAGGAGCTTGTCGATGGCGCCGATCGGCGCCGTTGTGAACCAGGCGGGTTCCTGCGCATGGCCGGAATGGCCGGCGACGATCGCAAGCGGCGTCAATCCGCGCTTCTCAGCCTCGCTGGCGCGCATCACGATCAGCGCCGCGGCGCCATCGGAGATCGATGAGGAATTGGCGGCCGTGACGCTGCCGCCGTCGCGGAAGGCGGGCTTCAGCTTCGGAATTTTCGCCGGATCGGCCTTCAGCGGCTGCTCGTCGCGGTCGAGATTGGCAGTTCCGCGTTTGCCGCCCTCGGTGATCGCAACGATCTCATCGGCGAAAGAGTTGTCATCCGCCGCCTTCAGGGCCCGTTCGAGCGAACGCAGCGCGAAAGCGTCCTGGTCGGAGCGGGAAAACTGATAGTGCTGGGCGGTGTCTTCGGCATAGGTGCCCATCAGGCGGCCGGAATAGGCGTCCTCCAACCCGTCGAGGAACATGTGGTCCTTGACCTCGCCGTGGCCGAGCCGGAAGCCGCCGCGCGCCTTCGGCAGGAGGTAAGGCGCATTGGTCATCGACTCCATGCCGCCAACGGCAACGAGCGACGCGCTGCCGGAGACAAGCGCATCATGGCCGAGCATCAGCGCCTTCATGCCCGAGCCGCAGACCTTGGAGACCGTCGTCGACGGCGTTTCCTGTCCGAGGCCGGCACCGAGCGCCGCCTGCCTGGCCGGGTTCTGCCCGAGGCCGGCGGGCAGCACATTGCCCATCAGCACTTCGTCGACCGCGCCGAGGCCGGCGCGATCGAGTGCCGCCTTCAGCGCGATGGCGCCGAGTTCCGGCGCCGTCAGATCCTTGAGACCGCCCTGGAAGGCGCCCATCGGCGTGCGCGTCGCCGAAACGATTACCACCGGATCACGATTGCTCATCTTAGTCCTCCCAAAAGCTTTGAGACGACTATAGCCACCGCACGCTGCGAGGCAACGCCGGCGGCACCATGCCTATTGGCAGGCCGCCGGCTGGTGCGGACGCGTCAGCCCATGCGCTCGGAAGCGTAGGAACCCGGGCTCGGCGGGAACACCACGACGCGGTTGCCGTTGATGAAGGTACGGTGGTGGATATGGGCATGGACCGCCCGGGCCAGCACCTGGCTTTCGACGTCGCGGCCGATCGAGACATAGTCCTCGGCCGACTGGGCATGGGTGATGCGGGCGATGTCCTGCTCGATGATCGGACCCTCGTCGAGATCGGCGGTGACGTAGTGCGCGGTCGCGCCGATCAGCTTGACGCCGCGCTCATAGGCCTGCTTGTAGGGGTTGGCGCCCTTGAAGGACGGCAGGAACGAGTGGTGGATGTTGATGATTTTCCCCGACATCTTCTTGCAAAGCGCATCCGACAGGACCTGCATGTAGCGGGCGAGCACGATCAGCTCGGCGCCGGTCTGCTCGACGAACTCCAGCAGCTGCGCCTCCGCCTTCGGCTTGTTCTCCTTGGTCACCTTGATGCAGTGGAAGGGGATGTCGTGGTTGACGACCACCTTCTGGTAGTCGAAGTGGTTGGAGACGACGCCGACGATGTCGATCGGCAGCGCGCCGATCTTCCAGCGGTAGAGCAGGTCGTTCAGGCAATGGCCGAAGCGCGACACCATCAAGAGCACCTTCATCCGCTCTTCGGAATCGCGGATCTCCATCGCCATGCCGAACTGCTTGATGACAGGAGCAAAGCCTTCGCGCAGTTCCTCGAGCTTCGCACCTTCCTGGCTGATGAAGGTGAGGCGCATGAAGAACAGGCCCGTCTCGAGGTCGTCGAATTGCGAGCTGTCGCTGATGTAGCAACCCTTCTCCGCGAGATAGCCGGTGACGGCAGCGACGATGCCGCGGGTGGATTTGCAGGTGACGGTCAGCACATAGCTTTTCATCGATGATCTCTCGTTCTTGAGGTGTTTCCGCGCCCCCTTATACGGGCAGTCACGCGAAAACTACCGTGACGCTTTCCGACCCGCCGATCCATTCGCGACATCCGATGGACCGAACGGACCACGGGCAGCCGTTCTGAAAAGCATCCGAGGGAAGTTAAGGCTTCGATCGGTCGGGATGCGCTCTTGCGAAGGCATCGACTTCGGCGCAACGGGTGTCGATGGCGACGATCCGGGGGCAAAGGGAAAGATCGACCTCCCAGCGGCGCGCATTGTAGACCTGCGGCACGAGGCAGATATCCGCCATGCTTGGACTCTCGCCGTGGCAAAAGCTTCCGGTGGAGGGGTGATCGAGCAATCGCTCGAAGGCGGCAAGGCCCTCGCCGATGAATTTCCGCATCCAGGCGCGCCGCGCCGCCTCTCCATCCTCGGCACCCGCCACCACATGGGCGACGATGCCGAGATTGCAGACGGGATGGATTTCCATGGCGATGGCATAGGACAGCGCCCGCACGCGCTGGCGTCCGATCACGTCCTCCGGAAGAAATCCACTGCCCTTTCTCGTTTCGGCGAGATACTCGACGATGGCGAGCGACTGGGTGAGACGCTCGCCATCGATATCGAGAACGGGAACGAGCCCCTGCGCGTTGCGGGCGAGATGCTCAGGCGCACGATGCGCCTGGGCGAGCAAGTCGACCGGGGCGGAACGGTAGCTTTCACCGACGAGGTTGAGGGCGATCCGGACCCGATAGCTCGCCGACGAGCGCCAATAGTCGTAGAGGACGGTTTCGTTTGCCATTCCTGCCTCCGTTCCGACTTCCATGAATGGCACTACGGGCCTCAACTGCGCTCGTATCTTTCCACCTTCTGTTCGATGGCGCCGAAGATCGAATGGCCGGCCCTATCCTTCATTTCGATCCTGACCACGTCGCCGAATTTCAGGAAAGGCGTCGAAGGCGAACCGCTTTCGATCGTTTCGATCATCCGCAGTTCGGCAAGGCAGGAGTAGCCGACGCCGCCTTCCGCGACCGGCTTGCCCGGTCCGCCGTCGAGCTTGTTGGAAACGGTTCCGGAGCCGATGATCGTGCCTGCCGAAAGCGCCCGGGTGCGCGCGGCGTGCGCAATCAGCTGCGGGAAATCGAAGGTCATGTCGATGCCGGCATTGGCCCGGCCGAACGGCTTGCCGTTAAGATCGACGCGAAGCGGCAAATGCAGCCTGCCCCCGTCCCAGGCGTCGCCGAGCTCGTCGGGCGTCACCGCCACCGGCGAGAAGGCGGAGGACGGCTTCGATTGGTAGAAGCCGAAACCCTTGGCGAGTTCGCCGGGGATGAGACCGCGCAGCGAAACATCATTGACGAGCATGACGAGGCGGATCGCCTGCCGCGCCTCCTCGAGCGTCGCGCTCATCGGCACGTCATCGACGACGACGGCGACCTCGCCCTCCATGTCGATGCCCCAGGTCTCGTCGGCCATGACGATCGCGTCGCGCGGCCCGAGGAAACTGTCGGAGCCGCCCTGATAGATCAGCGGGTCGGTCCAGAAACTCTCCGGCATCTCCGCATTGCGGGCCTTACGGACCAGTTCGACGTGATTGACATAGGCCGAACCATCGGCCCAGTGGAAAGCCCGCGGCAGCGGCGACGCCGCATCGTGCTCATGGAAACGCATCGTCGGCTGGGATCCGGTCTCCATTCCCTCGGCGACGCGCGCCAGCCGGGGGCCCGCATGGGCCCAATCGTCGAGCGCCGCCTGCAGCGTGCGGGCGATGTGCCCCACCTCGGAGCACCGGGTCAGGTCTTTCGAGACCACCACGAGCTTGCCGTCGCGTGTGGAGTCCTTGAGTGTCGCCAGTTTCATGCAGTCCTCCCTCTACACGGACGAATCGTCCGCAAACTCCACAACAAGGCCGTCGGAAGCGATCGTCAAGGCGCCCTGCCAGCTTTTACGCGCCGCCGCGACCCAGTCGGCTTGTGAGATCTCCGGGTCGTCGGCTGGAATGAGATGATGCAATACGAGCCGGCCGACGCCGGCCGCCTCTGCGATCGCGCCCGCCTGTTCGGCGAATGTGTGGCTTGCAAGCAGATGTTCCTTCAGCCGCGCGCCGTTGCCGGTGCGCGCCACCAGACGGTCGACCCCTGCAGCGAGCATCGCTTCGTGGACGAGAATGTCGGCGCCGCGCGCAAGATCGGCAAGCGGCGGGAAATAGGCCGTGTCGGAGGAAAACACGACGGTGCCTTCCGCATGATCGAAGCGCAGTGCGAAACAGTCGGTGACCGGCGGGTGGTCGACACGCAGCGCCGATACGGTGAGGCCATCCTCCGAAAAAACGTCACCGTCTGAGTATTCGACGACCTCGACGAGCCTACGCAGATCCGGCCTGCCCTCGTCGACGATGCGAATGTCGATGTCGAAGGCCATCGACTGAAGGAAGCCCTGCCAACAGGCCTGCGTGCCGGCGGGTCCGAAGACGCGCACGGGATGCGCGAGCCCCGCTGTCCAGGCGGTATGGATAAGCGGCCCGAGTTCCAGGACGTGGTCCGAATGCAGATGGGTGACGACGATCAGGTCCAGCGCCTTGAGCGACACGCCGGCATCGGTCAGCCCACGGGTGACCCCGAGCCCGCAGTCGACCACGATCGTGCGGCCGGCGATCTCGAGCAGCGACGATGTCGGCCAGGGACCGCCTGGCCGGATCGCCGGGCCGCCCTTGCTGCCAAGCAAGACAAGGCGCGCACTCAAGACCAATCGCCCTCCGGCGTCCCGTTGAAGCGCTTCTTGAGGTCGGTCCAGCAGTCGACGTAATTGTCCTGCAGCGTCTCCAGTTCGGCGGCGAAACGGGTCAGTTGCTGTGGGAAACGGGTCTCGAACATGAAGGCCATGGTATTGTCGAGCTTCACCGGTTTCAACTCGCCGTTCGTCGCCTTTTCGAAGCCGGATGCATCCGGCCCATGCGCCAGCATCATGTTGTGCAGGCTCATGCCGCCCGGCACGAAACCTTCTTCCTTGGCGTCATAGCGGCCTTGGATCAGTCCCATGAATTCGCTCATGATGTTGCGGTGGTACCAGGGCGGGCGGAAGGTGTGCTCGGCGACCAGCCAGCGCGGCGGGAAGATGACGAAATCGATGTTCGCCGTGCCCTCCTCCCCCGAGGGCGCAGTCAGCACCGTGAAGATCGACGGATCCGGATGGTCGAACAGGATCGCGCCAACCGGCGAGAAGGTCTTGAGGTCGTATTTGTAGGGCGCGTAGTTGCCGTGCCAGGCGACGACGTCGAGCGGCGAATGGCCGATATCGACGACATGGAACGAGCCGCACCACTTCACCTGCACCCGGCACGGCGCCTCCTTGTCCTCGAAGGCGGCGACCGGCGTCTTGAAGTCGCGCGGATTGGCCAGGCAATTGGCGCCGATCGGACCGCGATCCGGCAGCGTGAACTTGGCGCCGTAGTTCTCGCACATATAGCCGCGCCAGACCTCTTCCTCGCCGAGCCGGGTGACCTTGAACATCGTGCCGCGCGGCACAATGCAGATCTCCGACGGCGCCACGTCCATCTTGCCGAGTTCGGTGAAGACGCGGATCGCTCCCGTTTCCGGCACGATCATCAGCTCGCCATCGGCGTTGAAGAAATAGTCGTCCTCCATGTCGGAATTGAAGGCATAGGCATGTGCCGCCATGCCGACCTGCGTCAGCACGTCGCCCGCCGTCGTCATCGTGCGGATACCTTCAAGGAAGTTCAGCGCCTCGGTCGGCGTCGGCAGGGGGTTCCAGCGCACTTGCCCAAGCGCCAGCGAGTGCTCAGCGGCATGCGGCGCCGTCTTCCAGTGGGGGTAATCGATCTTCGTGAAGCGGCCGGTATGTCGCACACTCGGCCGTATGCGGTAGAGCCATGAGCGCTCGTTGGTGCCGCGCGGCGCCGTGAAGGGCGAGCCGGAGAGCTGTTCGGCATAGAGACCGTAATTGCATCTCTGCGGGCTGTTCTGCCCCTGCGGCAGGGCGCCGGGCAGGCTTTCGGTCTCGAAGTCGTTGCCGAAACCCGGCATGTAGGCGAGCGCCTGTTCCTCGCCGGTCGCTCCGCCGCGGCGCTTTTCCGCCTTGTCCAACATGGTTTGCATCTCCTCTTCAGTACCGCATATTAGTTACAATCGTAACTATTGATTTTGTAACTATCAACGGCGGAGGGATTGCTTGACCGAGGTGTTCGAACTCGAGGCCTTCCTCCCCTACCGGCTCAACCGGGCGGCGGAATTCGTATCGCTGCGCTTTGCCGCGCAATACAAGGCGCGTTTCGCGCTGACCCGGCCCGAGTGGCGAACATTGGCCGCCCTCGGCAGCTCGGACCGCAGCATGACGGCGACCGAGATCGGCGCCCATTCATCGATGCACAAGACGAAGGTGAGCCGCGCCGTCTTCGGCCTCGAGCAGCGGCGCTGGCTGAAGCGCGAGGAGGATGGCCGCGACCGCCGGTTCGAGCACTTGGCGCTGACGCCCGCCGGCCAGCAGGCGTACAAGGAACTGACGGCGCTGGCGAGCACCTATCAGGCCGAATTGCTGTCGATGCTCGGGGCGCCAGAGATGGCGGCGCTTTCCAAGGGTTTGTCGGCCGTGGAACGGGCGATGAAGAACACCAGGCGCCCCGGCGACAGCTAGAGCAATTCCAGGAAAAGTGTGTAACGGTTTTCCGCCCGGAATTGCGTAATTTCAAAGAGTTAGATCATTTCACCGTTTCAATGAAACGATGAAGGCTTCATGCGTTCGGGAATCGGCAGGCCCTCGAAACTCTTCAGCGTCTCCAGGACGATCGAGGTCTTCACATGCTGGACGCTGTCATGCGGCAGCAGCACGTCGTTGACGAAGCGCGAAAGGCCGGCGAGGTCGGGCGTCACGACGCGCAGATGGTAGTCCATCTCGCCGGTGAGCGCATAGGCCTCCAGCACCTCGGGCAGCCCCGAGATCAGCTTGGCAAAACGCTTGGCGTTGTCTCGGTTATGGGTGGCGAGCGTCACCGAAATCACCACCATCAGATCGAGTCCGAGCTTTTGCCGGTCGATCTGCGCCTGATAGCCGGTGATGAAGCCTTCCGCCTCGAGCCGCGATCGACGCCGCGAACACTGCGACGGTGAGAGTGCGATCCGCTCGGAGAGTTCGTTGTTGGTCAGATGCCCGTCGCGCTGCAGTTCGTCGAGAATTTTGAGGTCGAATCCGTCAAGCTGATTCATTCATGCACCCCGGCATCGTATTTTGCACAATTCATGCACGATCTGCGCCGATTCGCGCAAGAATACAAGCATCATGCATCGGATCTGCGCCATACTCCAACAAAGTTCGGAGGAACGAGAGGAGATTTTCGATGGGTCCGTTCCCGCATGATGCCCCGCCCGCAACCATCTCGGCAGACAATCCCGCCGGCACGGACGGCTTCGAGTTCGTCGAGTTCGCCCATCCGGAGCCGGAGAAGCTTCAGGAACTCTTCGGTCGCATGGGCTACACGCCGGTTGCCAGACACCGGACGAAGAACATCACAGTTTGGCGGCAAGGCGACATCAACTACATCCTGAATGCCGAACCCGGCTCGCATGCGATGCGCTTCGTCGACAAGCACGGCCCTTGCGCCCCGTCGATGGCCTGGCGCGTCGTCGACGCGAAGCATGCCTTCGAGCACGCCGTCGCCAAGGGCGCCGAACCCTATACCGGCAATGACAAGAGCCTCGTCGTGCCGGCGATCGTCGGCATCGGCGGCTCACTTCTCTATTTCGTCGAGACCTACGGCGCCAAAGGATCCGCCTACGACGCCGAGTTCGAATGGCTGGGCGAACGCAATCCGAGGCCCGCCGGCGTCGGCTTCTACTATCTCGACCACCTGACCCACAACGTCTATCGCGGCAACATGGACAAGTGGTGGGCCTTCTATCGCGAGCTGTTTAACTTCAAACAGATCCATTTCTTCGACATTGATGGCCGCATCACCGGGCTGTTGAGCCGGGCGATCACCTCCCCCTGCGGCAAGATCCGCATCCCCCTGAACGAGTCGAAGGACGATACAAGCCAGATCGAGGAGTATCTGAAGAAATACAAGGGCGAGGGCATCCAGCACATCGCCGTCGGCACAGAGGCGATCTACGACGCGACCGACCGGCTGGCGGAAAACGGTCTGAAGTTCATGCCCGGACCTCCGGACACCTACTACGAGATGTCGCACGAGCGCGTCCACGGCCACGAGGAGCCGATCGAGCGGATGAAGAAGCACGGTATCCTGATCGATGGCGAGGGCGTGCTGAACGGCGGCATGACGAAGATCCTGCTGCAGATCTTCTCGAAGACCGTCATCGGGCCGATTTTCTTCGAATTCATCCAGCGCAAGGGAGACGAAGGCTTCGGCGAGGGCAATTTCCGGGCGCTGTTCGAGTCGATCGAGGCCGACCAGATCCGGCGCGGCGCGCTCGACACCCCGCCGGCAGCAGCCGAGTGAGGCCGACGCGCGTTCAGGTGAAGTGCCGCGCGTCGGGCCGGGCGCGCGGCACGAATGTCGTTTCCGTCATATCAGTTGGACCAGCGGCCCCGCGGCGGGCTCAGATCGCCTTCATGCCGGAAATAACGCGACGCCGCTTCGGTGCGGTTGCGCACGTTCATCTTCTTGTAGATGTTGCGGACATGCACCTTGACGGTGTTTTCCGAAAGCCCGAGCCGGTCGGCGATGATCTTGTTCTGCGTACCCATGCAGATCAGATCGAGAATCTGGATCTCACGGGTCGTCAGCACACTCCTGCCGCTCTCGCCCCTCCGTTCGGCCTCGATGGCCTCGACGACCGGCGGCCGTTGCACGGCAGAGCTGTTTCCCCCAAACCCCCGCGGCGCCAAACGCCGAAGCAACGCTGCGGGGAAATGCTCGCCGCCCTTCATCAGCAGGTCGATGGCGGTCAGGCAGACATCGAGATGCAGGTTCAAGGGCAGCACGCCATGGATCAGGCCTTCATCGACGAAGCCGGCGATCGACGTGTCGAGCTCGTCGGCGTTCTCCACCACGACGCCGATCGAGGCCTTGGGGTGGAATTCATGAATCATTCTGATGATCGATGGGAAAGTGCTTGCCGGCATGCGGTAGAGCATGACCAGTGCAACGTCGACGAGATTTCCATCGAGCAGACTATCGGCTTCCGATAGGCTCACCACCTCATGCCCTTGGAAGCGGGTGCCGATTGCTTGCGTCAGGCATTCAGCAAGCAGGTCCGCCTTGGCGAGCATTACGATCTTACTTTTCTCTGCTAAAACCTTGTTGTTATCTTCAAAATTGCTCAGGGTAGAGCTCTCACGATACATTTATCCCTCCTTGGGCGTCCCCTGAATTCTTATGGGCGTAAGACCCCTCTTGAAGAACGCCTGTGTTTAAAAATTTATTCGAATAAAAAACGAACTCTCCACGGCGGAAAAATTCGTAATGACTAATGTATCGTAAATATGGGGGATATGAAACAGCCCAAACGGGTTAGATTGACGGGGTGAAGCCGTCTAGATCGTCCGAAAACGAACCAATTTTGGGCCTATCCATCCAAAGCCTTGGACAAGCCGGGAAGCAGCCGTGCACTTTCCGCCGGGTTCGAGCACCCTTTGCTTTTCAGGGGTAATCGGCGGACCAAGAGCTGGGGCGGAAACGGCGGGGTCGCGACGACATTCAAGCCTAGGATGTAGATCGCGACCCCGCACGTTCTAGCCCGCCGCTGCCGCCAGCGATACCAACAAAGGGCTATCGCCCCTGGCACGCAGTCTATTTCCGACCCTCGTGCCAGCGCCCGCGCACCCCGCTCCAGCTCCCGCAGCAGCTTTGTGCCTGACTTGATACCGAAAGAATCCACGCTGGCCGGATCTGACACCGGGGCAATACGGAGGGTCGCTGCGGCCGTAACGGATTCACAATGTTAACATTGTGTTAACGCGCATGACGAGTGGGATCGCGGACGCGGCCAGGCACCGATCTCTTTTCGCCGGCGCCCGATCCGCCACGGCAACCTCTTTGCCCCAGCAGCACCGGCGCCGCAGATGAAGCCGATCCGTCAAGCGGCTGCCGAGACTAACCATAATTGGTATCTATCGCTTCCCCACATTCCGGATCACACTGCAATGGTCGCACGGTGTTTTGGCGTCTCCGGATAGTGTCCTGCGTAGATTCGGAAGTATTTATATTACATTATCATGACTAATCGTATGACATATCATTTTTTGACGTAAGAATTTATGACAGGATAAACCCCTGTCTCCCAATTATACTGAAAAAGAAATAGAAAATATCGAAACCCGCAGATGAGCTGTATCACGTTCATCTGGTTGAAGATGAGCCAGCGCCATAAGAATCCTAAAAGAGATGAAAGGGTTTCGGTGCTGGCTCCCTCTCCTCAAGTCTCTCACCAGACATTGCCAGGAATGCCCCGGACCTGCGGTCCCGCGCATCCGTGAATCGGCTCGCAAGGAAAGTATCCAGCAGGGCGCGCCCGCCGGCCGTCAGCGCGGGAAGGAATACCGCTCGACGATGCCCCAGATTCCCTTGTTGATCTTCATGATCTGATCGATCGCCTCGCTGATCCTTGCCAATTCCGCATCGTCGATCTGCTCGATCTTGCCATACTTGATCGTATCCTTGCTGTCGAAGATGGCCATCAGCTGGGTGCTTGCCTGGTCTCCGGTCTCGTCGAAGGAATAGATGCAATGGCTGTATTTGTTCCTGAGCTTCGCCTGCCGTCCCAGCTGCTGTGTCGCCGCCAGGATCTCCTGCCTGCGATCGGATGGCGTCTTGGCCATCTTGGCGAGGCGCTCGACGAGCTCGATACGGGCGCGAGTCGTGTTCAGCGTCAGGAAGATAATGACCGCGGTTTCCTTGTCCACATTCGCAAGGCCCGCAATCAGGTAGATGAGCAGACTTTCCGTGTTGGTCCACGTGTAGTTCAGCTGCCCGATTAAAAGAAGAATCTCGTGAAATCTCTTCATAGCTGGTTGCCGTTGCCGAACGTCTCCGTCGGGATCGCTCATATCCGCTTCCATTTATGTCTTCCGGGTAAATAGGTTTGGGCCCTAACCTTGCCGGCTGCAAGTAGCCCTAAGGGAGTAGAGCTGCAAATCCATTCTTAAGAATTGCCTCTTCGCGAAAATTCTTTCTGCCACGCATCAACCAGTGGCTGACCGCCACCCGTCACGACTACCCTACGGGGCTAGCTCGAACTGACAGCTTACATTTCCTGAGACTTGGCAACAGACTGCCCGGGCAAAATGACGAGCAGGGAGGCTCGAGCCAGGGGACCGCCACTGCGCCGGATGCGCAGCTGCCCTTCGAGAGGCCCGACAAGCTGCTCCAGCATGAAGGAGGGCATCTACCACCATATTTTGAACATTCGATCTCCGGTCGCGCTTGGCCGCCCGGCGATCAAAATTTTCACTGAGATAGCTTTGTACATTTCAACACTGGACCGCACACCCCTTAGCTGCGTGAGAGAAAAAAGCGGCTTGGCTGGCGCGGCCTCAATCTGAGGAAGACCATTATGGCTAGCAACGACAAGACTTTCCTGTGGCCCTGGGAAGACCAATCACAGGATCAGACGCAGGACCAGGCTCAGGCCGAGCTTCAGGCACAGCTGGAACTGCAGAAGCAGGGTCAGGGACAGGACCAAGGACAGGACCAGGGGCAGGGCCAAGGGCAGGACCAGGGGCAGGGCCAAGGACAGGACCAGGGGCAGGGCCAGTCGCAGTACAGTGAATCCTACAATGGCAACCACAATGGCAATGGCAATGGCAACCTGAACGGTAATGGCAACCTGAACGGTAACGGCAACCTGAACGGTAACGGTAACGGCAACCTGAACGGCAACGCCAACCTCAACGCCAACCTCAATAAGAACGAGACCAAGGTCGACGTGGAGAGCAAGACGGACGTGGACGTCGACGTCGACGTGGATCTCGACCTCGAAGGTTGGCAGCCCAGCGATGACGATTTCGTCGACATCGACCATTCGACCATCGACGGCATGGCCAGCGTCAGCTTCAAGGACATCTTGAACGGCTCGCTCAACGGCGAGGGCAACGACGTCGGAAACGTCTTCAGCCAGTCCGCCATCATGTCGGATGACGACCACCTCGAGGGCGTCTCGGTCGACGGCAACCTGGAGCAGAGCGGCAATGCCCACGGCGGTTACGCCACGGCAGGCGATGGCATCACGGCCAGCGGTGACGGCGGCGAGGGCGGCGGCGATGCCGATGCCGACGGCGGCGACGGCGGCGACGGCGGCTTCGCGGTTGGCGGCTTCGCGGCCGGTGGCAAGGCGATCGGCGGCGACGCCGACAATGACGGCGACGCAGATGGCGGCGACGGCGAAGGCGGCCTCGCAGCAAGCGTCGGTGTCGGAACCGGTGGCAGCAGCGGTGACGCCAATGGCGGTGGTGCAACGGGCGGTGCCGGTGGTGCCGGCGGTGCCGGTCTCGGCCTCGGCCTCGGCCTCGGCCTCGGTCTTGGCGTCGGCGCGGCAGCTGGCGGCGAAGGTGGCGATAGCGAAGCCGGCGACGGCGGCGACTCGGGTGACGTCGAGAGCGACGAAGCGGAAGCTGAGGATGCTGGCGACGGCGGTGACGGCGCAGATGTCGACGACTTCTCGATCCCGATCCTGAACTTCGGCGGCGACGGCGGCGACAACGATGGCGGCAACAGCGTTGCTGTCGGTCGGACCGGCAATGCCAACGGCGGCAGCTCGGACGATGCCGGTGACGGCGGCGGTGCACTTGGCGCAGGCCTTGGCATTGGCTCGGGTATCGGTGCCGGCGCTGGTTACGGCGGCGGTGGCGGCGGTGGCGGCGGTGCCAACGCGAACGGCGGAACCTCCGGCGGCGCCACGGGCGGAACCGGGACCGGCGGTGCGGCAACCGGCGGCGCTGGTGATGGCGGCTTTGCCCTCACTGGTGCATGGGCTGGCGATGCCTTGGCTGGCGGCGGTGCAGGCGGTGCAGCCACGGGCGGCGCAGGCGGCGCAGGCGGTGCAGGCGGCATCGCAACGACCGGTGCAGGCGGCGCAGGTGGCTCGGGCGGGACCTGGGGTTCCTACAATGGCGACGATAGTTTCCTTGAAGGAATCTCCTCGGCAACGGCCGATGCCGTGATCGACACCAACGCCTTCAACCAGCAGATCGTGCTTGGCGCCAATCTGCAGGGCAACACCATCGACATGACGGTCGTCGGCGGCAATTACAGCTCGACGGCCATCGGCGAAGACGACGACGCCGCTTGACGGTGCGGCGCCTACCGGTTCGCATTTCGCAATCGGGCATTGAACTGGACTGCGCGGGTTTACCCCCGCGCAGTCCAACAGCACCGAAATAAAAAAGGGGGCTGACAATGACCCTGTATTTCGACAAGACGACCGAGGCCATCGCCCACTTCATCGGGCTGTTCGCAATCGCTCTTGAAGAAATTCGCCTGCGCGACGCCTATGAAGAATTCAAGGCGCACCAGAAAGCGCAGGAGGAAACACCAGAGCTCCCTTCCGTGCCGGTCACGGTAAAGGCATCCTACGAGCTCAAGGATTTCGACCCTCGTATTCCCTACCGCCCGGCCGAGCCGGTTGGGACAGAGCCGACCCCCGGCCTGCATCCCGGCCTGCGTCCCCCGGAAATACCGGTTTCGAGCCCGGCCAGCGACATCGACAATCCCCACGTTTTCGCCCGCTACAGCTCGAATTCGTCGTCCGCGAGCGCACCCGAATTTGAGATCGATCCGCCCGGATCCACGGCGGTCTACGCAACACAACAGATCCGACTTTCCGACAACGATTCCGTCAACCTTGGCGATCACGGCCTGGAGTTCTCCCTGCGGGTGGACAACAGCGCGCTCCTGAACGACCTCATCGAGACGGCGCAGCGGATTTCCCCGCTTGGCGGCGAGGAGGTTCCCGGCTCCCCGGAGGAGATTGCCGCCTTCATCAGCACTGCCGTGCAGAAGCTTGATGCCTTCACCGCCGAACAGGACGGACAGGAAGACACCGTTGTCGCGAAGGCCGAGGTTCTCGAAGGCATCTTCGTCAACGGGGAGCTCGTAGAGGAAGCTCCGGATCTCAACGACTATCTGCCGCCGCCGGAGGAATCGACGGAGGAGAAGCCCGCGACGTCCACCGAGGCCAGCGGCAACTTTACCGCGGGCCAGGGCCAGGTCGCGATCAAGGCATCGGTCGAACTGGAAGCGGGCGGCAACACACTGATCAATTCCGTCGAGCTGACGAGCAACTGGCTGCAGTCGCATGTGCTCGCCGTCGCCGGCGACCATGTCGAGCTCAATGCGGTTGTGCAGATCAATGTCCTCTGCGACAACGATCTCGTAAGCCCCGCCCTCAATGGTTGGAACCTCGATCCGGGGAAACCCACCGAGGCCTTCAACATCGCGATGTTCAAGCATCTCGACCCCGAGCCCGGCAATGCAGAGCATGCCGGAACCGGCGACTTTCCCAAGGCTTGGGCGATCACCGAGATCAAGGGCGACCTCTTGATCATGAACTGGTTCGAGCAATTCACGTTCATGAGCGACGAAGACACGGCCATTCTGGCGGCCGCTGGCGCGATGACGTCGATCATCACCGGCGACAATACCGCGATCAACAACGTCTCGCTCGCGGAGCTCGGACAATACTACGATCTCATCTTCATCGGCGGCAGCGTCTACGACGCCAATGTCATCCAGCAGATGAACATCCTGCTCGACAACGACCTGCTCGGCGCCGTCGAGGGTTTCGGCACGACCGGCAAGGGCTCGGCCTCGACCGACGGAAACCTGCTATGGAATGAAGCGACCATCGTGGAGGCCGGTGGCGCAGCCACGGTCAACCCGATGCCGAAGTCCTATCTCGACGCTTTCGGCGACCTCGCAGGCGGGAAAAAATCGCTCCCGGACGACGTGCTGCAGGATGGCGCGTTCGCGGGGATGAACGGCTTGAGGGTGCTGTATATTTCAGGCGACCTCATCAACCTTAATTATGTCAAGCAAACCAATATTCTCGGTGACAGCGACCAGGTCGCGCTCGCAAAGAGCAAGTTCACGGCCGATTCGGACGCCGACTGGACGATCTCCACGGGTTCGAACAACTTGGTTAACTATGCCGGGATCGTCGATGTCGATGCCGGCCAGATCATCTACACGGGCGGCACAGCCTATTCCGACGAGATCCTGATCCAGGCCGACCTGATCAAGACCGAACCCTACCTCGGCGGTCAGAATCCTGACGCACTCGTCAACGAGGCCGTGGCCTTCCTCGGGGAGGACATGCTGGCCCCCGACACCGGCCCCCAGCCGCCGGATCACGCCCCGCCTCCACTCGATACGGCGAACGCCGATCCCATGCATAACATGCTGGCCTGACCGGACCGCGGGAGGAGATGATGACCGACGACCGCGATCAATCCTGGGAGCAATTCGCGGCAGACGGCGGCGAGGCCTCGGACGAGGCGGAGCCCTCGCCGCAGACGCCGAATGCGGAGGCTGCCCGGCAGCAATTGCTTCGCAGAATCGACCGTAGGGAAACTGTTCTGGATCGCACTGTTAAGGAGCTCGACGAGGTGATTGACCGACTTCGCGGCGCGGCGGCCGCAAGAACCAGCCAGGAGTCCAATCGTTCCGACACGACGATCCCGCCCGCATCCGAACGGAGCGCGGCGGCGACGGTCGAGGTCGTGCAACAACCGACGACGCCTCCGCTGAAGGCCGACAACGCGAACAGCCCGGAAACGCGTAGCGCCGATGCCGGCCATTGCCCGCCGGTCCAGGAGGCCCGCAACCCCGAACCGCGCTTTGAAAAGCCGAGCGTCGAGACCAAGGCCGAAGTCAAGGACAAGACGTCGATACCGGGGATGGTGGTGATCGACGGCGACCGCGGCCCCATCAAGGCCGAGCCCAGATCCCCCGACAAGGGGGGCTCGTCAGGCGGCGGAGGCGGGGGTGGCCATGGCGGCGGAGGCGGCGGCGGAGGCGTCTTCCACAAACGTCTCGGACCGGTCGATTTTTCCGCCAGTCTCAAGGCCGGCCTGCGGGCGATCAAGCAGAACCTGATGGTCGTGATGCTGTTCACGCTCGCCACCAATGTGCTGGTGCTCGCGATACCGGTCTATCTGTTTCAGATTTCCGATCGGGTGCTGACCAGCCGCTCGGTCGACACGCTGGTCATGCTCACTGCGCTGATCGTCGGCGCGGTCATTCTGCAGGCCATTTTCGACGGCATTCGCCGCATGATCCTGATGCGGACGGCGGTGGAGGTTGCCGCTCAACTCGGCGCTCCGATCCTGAGCGCCGCTGCCCGAGCCTCGCTCCATGGCAATGGGCGGGAATATCAGACGCTCGGGGATCTGCAGCAGCTTCGCTCCTTCCTCGTGTCGAGCACGCTGCTGTCCTTCCTCGACGCCCCGATTGCGCCGTTCTTCGTCCTGGCGGTTTTCCTGATCCACCCGCATCTCGGCTCGATCGTCATCGCCTCGTCTCTGCTTCTGCTCTGCGTCACCATATTGAACCAGAAGGCGACGGCGGCGCCGTTTGGCGAGGCCAACACCTATCAGGGCAAGGCGAACCTCCATCTCGACTCCATGTCGCGAAATTCGCAGATCATCAATGCGCTCGCGATGATCCCGGAAGCGGTCCGCATCTGGGGCAAGGACATGGCAGGGTCTCTCCGGGCGCAAGTGCTGGCGCAGGACCGCAACATTGCGCTTGCCTCGCTCTCCAAGGCCGTTCGGCTGCTCACCCAGGTCATGATGCTCGGCTGGGGCGCCCACCTCGCGCTAGACGGCGAATTGACCGGCGGCATGGTGATCGCCGCATCGATTGTCGCCGGCCGCGCGCTGGGACCGATCGAAGGAGCGATCGAAGGCTGGCATCAGGTCATTCAGTCGCGCGCCGCCTATGGGCGCATCGCTTCGCTGCTCCAGAACTCGCCGCTGAACTTCGAGCGGCTGAAGCTGCCGCGTCCTGAAGGCCGTCTCGACGTCGAACGACTGCTGTTCGTCCCGAACGGCACCAAACGCGTCGTCCTCAACGGCCTGACCTTCTCGCTCAACCCGGGCGACTCGCTGGCCGTGATCGGCAGTTCCGGCGCCGGCAAGACGACGCTCGGCAAGATGCTCGTCGGGTCGATCCTGCCGACATCCGGAAACGTCCGGCTCGACCTCATGGACTTGAGGAACTGGGATCAGCGCCAGTTCGGCGAAAGCATCGGCTACCTGCCGCAGGACGTCCAGCTCTTTCCCGGAACGATCAAGGCCAACATCGCTCGGATGCAGGAGGACGCCACGGACGCCGACATCTATGCCGCCGCCAAGCTGGCCGACGTCCACGACATGATTGCCCTGCTGCCGCACGGCTACGAGACTTTCGTGGCGGCCGACGGTTCACCGCTCTCCGGCGGGCAGAAGCAGCGCGTCGCACTCGCCCGGGCCTTCTTCGGCAATCCGCGCATGGTGGTGCTCGACGAGCCGAACTCCAATCTCGACACGGCCGGCGAGGCCGCACTGACGCGGGCCCTGGCCCATGCGAAGAAACAGAAAATCACCGTCATTACCATTACCCAGCGGCCCGCCCTCCTCAACAGCGTGGATAAGGTTCTGCTTCTGGTGAACGGCACCGTGGCGCTTTTCGGCATGCGCCAGGACGTCCTGAAGGCCCTCTCGTCGCGCGGTATGAACCTCGAAGGCAACCCGCTCGACCACAACCAGCTTACGTAGGCGACCATGACAGACACAGTCAAAGTTTACGATCTCGAATGGTACTCGGAGGTTCCGCGGTCGATCTGGAAACAGACCATCTTCGGAGTTGCGCTGATGGCGATCACGCTCGGCGGCTTCGGCTTCTGGTCCTTCACGGCGCCGCTGGCGGCGGCCGTCATCGCCCAGGGCAGTTTCGTCGCGACCGGTCAGAACAAGATCATCCAGCATCTCGAAGGCGGGATCATCAAGGATATCCTGGTGAGCGAGGGAGACGATGTCGTCGCCGACCAGCCGCTGATGCGGCTGGACGAGACTGCAGCACTTGCCAACCAACGCCAGCTGTTCCTGCGCCGGGCGAGGCTCGAGGCGATTATCGCCCGCCTCATGGCCCAGGTCGGGGGTCTCGACAGGATCGCCCTGCCGGAAATTCTCAGCCCCCATCTGCAGGATCCGGAAGTCAAGCCGATCATTCAAAGCCAGGAACTCAGTTTCCGGGCCTGGCGAAGCAAGCTGGACAGCGAAATAGGACTGTACAAACAGAATATCGAGGGCTTCCGCTTCCGGGCGGAAGGCTACCAGGAGCAACTCGAGGCTGTCCGCCAGCAGCGTTCCCTTCTTCATGAAGAGTATGTCGGCAAGAAGTCGCTCCTCGAAAAGGACCTGATCCGCAAGACGGAAATCAAGAGCATCCAGCGGGCGATCGCCGACGCCGAGGGGCAGACCGGCAGACTGACCGCCGAGATTTCGGAAACCGGCTCGCAAATCCTGAAACAGGAACAGCAGATCCGCCAGACGGAGGAAACCTACCGCGAGGCCGCGCTCGAAGAACTCCAGAAGGTGGAGGCCGAGCTCGACTCCGTCCGCGAGCAGCTGACCGGGGCGGCCAGCGTGCTGCGCCGCGCCACGATCAACGCTCCGGTCAGCGGGACGGTCGTCAGGCTTTACTATCATACGGCCGGCGGCGTGATCGAAACCGGCAAACCCATCATGGAAATCCTGCCTTCGGACGTGCCGCTGATCATTGAAGCGCAGGTGCTGCGCACCCAGATCGACAGCGTCAAGATTGGCCAGAAGGCGACCGTGAGGCTTACCGCCCTCAATCAGCGCACCACGCCGGTCCTGAACGGCGAGGTCTACTATGTTTCCGCCGACTCCATGCCGGACCCGGCGACCAACGGCACGCAGGAAGTCTATCTCGCCAGAGTGAGCCTGCCGATGAGCGAAGTCTCGAGGGTCTCCGGCTTCGTGCCAACGCCCGGCATGCCGGCCGAGATTCTCATTCAGACGGCCGAGCGGACCTTCTTCGACTACCTGACGAAGCCGATCCGGGACAGCATGGCGCGCGCCTTCATGGAGCGATGAAGCAAGCCGAAGTTCCGGACGGCCGCCATCCGACGCAAACGATGCCGTACGGCTTCACGCACCCGGCTGCTTGAGGCGCCGGGCGCGGCCGTCACCGAAGATTGCCGACACTCAACAAGACGACTCGTCTCTCGGCCCGCGCCCTTGGCGTCGGGCGAGAACGGGTTCGTCACCCGACCACACCCCTTGCGTGCTTACTTATTGCGAAATAACTCGAAATTGCTATAATTGCCTTTCCTATTGCTAGCTTTCTCTCTCTATTTTCTGATGCATAATTGAAGTTTATTTCATTCATTTATTTCAAAGCGAGGCGCCATGTTTACTCAAATTATTGAGCGTATTGAGGATTTTGAGAGTATTCGGAAGATCTGGGACGAGCTCTATCAGAACGACCCCGACTCCCACCCTTCTCTTTCCTGGGATTGGCTGCACCAATACCTGCCTCGGCAGCAGAGGTGGTTCATTCTGGCCTTGAAACAATCCGACGAGGCGCAGTACTGCGCTTTTCTTCCGCTTCGCGTGGCAACCTACCGCGACAAGAACAGCGGCCTTTTCTGCGATGAAATCCTGATGATCGGCAATCACGGCTCCGGCCGCACCGGTCTGCTTTGCACGCCGGGTCTCGAGGGCGAGGCGGTGGATGCCTCGGCCAGCGTCATCCGTCGCGAGAACTGGGCGAGCATGCGGTTCGATTGTCTTGATCTTGCCTCCGTCCGGACCGAGCGGTTGCTCCACGCCTTCGCCGACGAACAGTTCATTCGCGAGGATGCCAGCGGCCGTGAGAGAGGATTCGGCCCGCAACTGTCCGCCCGCTGCCTCATCGTCAAGACGCGGACCGGGCGCAATCTGCACGACTGCCTGAATCACCGCAGCATCGACTTCGTCTTCGAGCGCGCCATGGACCTGCATAGCCGGGGTAAACTGGACGCTGCGGAGACGGGCTATCGGCAAGTGATCCATGCTGACCCCAAGCATATATACGCCCGCTTCGGCCTGGCCCAACTCTGCACCGACAGGGGCGACCATGCGGAAGCGGAACATCTCTATCGCGGCCTGCTGTCGGCCTTGCGGGAGGCGCCCAAGATCCAGCACCGGCTCGGCGACGCCCAACTGGCCCAAGGCTTCTACAGCGAGGCGAGCAAGACCTTCGCGAACCTGCTTGCCCGCCACCCGCATCTCGGCCTCGTCCGCTACAAATTGGCCGCCTGTTTGCTCGGCGCAGGTCAGAGGGACGCCGCGATCGCCACGTTCCTGAGCTTCGAAGAGATCATCTCCGATGATTCGGAGCATCTCCGTTGCAAGCTGAGGGCTCAGGAGGCGCTATTGCGCCTCAAATTGCGGGCGGAGGTCCAAGGGCACAGGGCGGCCAGGCGCGCAACTCAGAAACCGTTTGCCCACGCGGGCCGGCGGTCCGGCGATGCCCCATCTGCCCCTGCAATCGCCGTCCGGCTCCTGCCGCCGGCCGCACTCCTCAAGCCCTCCTTGCCGGGAGGCGTCTCCGCCCACTTGCATGCGAGACCGTCCCAATTCGACGGCAAGGGATCGAAACTGAAGCACTGATACAGTCGAGCCGGAAGCAGCCTCTCCATCCCATGGACGGCGACCCGGGGTGGAGAGCTTCTCGCACTGTGGAAGTGCAGCGACCACCACCCATTTTGAGGTGCAGGCGAGGCAGGGACACAGGATCGGGGCATTTCCGTTCCGAAATGCCCCGAACTCTCAACGACCGAGGAATGGCAAAGGCTCAGTCCGGGGACGGCTTTCGCGCTGCTTACGAACGTTTCTGCAGGATGCCGTAGACAATGTTTCGGTTTTCGCCGAATTCCAGTCGGGCGTTGACCGCATTACGGTCGACGCTGGCATTGATGATCCCCCACATATCCGCTTCCGAGCGCAACAGCAGCGCCCAGTTCATCAATGTCTCCATGTAGCCGTCATCGCTGATGTCGCGCGCGAAATTCGCGAAGAGAAAGACCCCGTTGGGCTTCAACATCTCCAGGCATCGCTGTGTGAGCTTCACCGCCACCTTGTCCGCAAGGTAGTCGTAGAGGCCGGCAGCGTAGATGAAGTCGAACTGGCCGAGTTCCTGGGATCTGGTCAGAAGACCGCGAACCGAACCGTCGATCGCCTCGACGCAGGTTCCGCTGAAGTCGCGCACCATCGAGCCCACGCTCAGCGGGTCCTGGTCCAAGGCAACCCAGCGCTTTATGCGCCGCTCCCGCAACGCCACGGAGCTATCAGCCTCGCGCAGATGTCCTGCGGCGATCGTCAGGATTTCCGTCTCGGGCCCCCGTTCGGCCGCAATCGCGTCGACATGCCGGGTCAGGAGGTCGCGTCGTTCCCTGACGGCGACCGACGACGGCGCATTCTTCGTGTAGTCGTAGAGGGTGCGCCCGAGCGGAGAGGCCGTGGCGATTTCCTCGGCAACGCTCGGATGACCGTAGATGAAGTCGATCAACTGCGCGTCGCCGGAATAGCCGCGCGGTTTTTCGAAGGACCAACGCGTGAACGGATCCTCATGGAAGTAATCCGACACCGGATGGTTCTGCACGATCGGGATCAGCGCCTGCCAGACGCTGGGTTCGAATTTGCGGCGCACTTCATGAAGCGCACCGATCAGCTGGTGGATGATTATCGACGGAGCGCGGCGTTGCTCGATTTGCTGCTGGGCAATCATCAGCGCGAGCGCGACTTCGGCTTCGCCTGTTGCCAGGTGCTCATCATGGAGATCGGTCTTGGCTGTTGAAAGTTCGGTTGTAATGGCTGTGGGGGTAATCAGGCTTTCGCCGTCGAGGGCAATCTGAATTTGGGTCACGCGAGACTCGTTCGTTAATAGATCGTTAACATTATGCGCAGGAACACGGCGTGCGCCAAATCCAATTTCAAACTTTCGAATAATATGGTTAACAACCCGACCGACTGACTTATTTCGCTACACTATTAGGTGTGTCTTTGACCCATACCCAATTCAGCAAAACTTAATGGACCTGAACTAATGTGCCGAACAATGCTGCATGCTACTCAGTAACTTTCCCAAGCAAGCGGCAGCTCAGGACATCCCCGCGGTACTCTTCGACAGAGAGACTTCGGGCTCTACAAGAAGACGCAAACGCAATGGATCGGTGCATGAAGCACACGCTGGCCGACGTAGTTGAGATCGACCTCCACAGCGAGCCGCCGAGACCGGCCTCGACTGAGCTTCGTGCACTCTATGAGAACGAAGGCGAAGGCGCCCGAAAGCAGGCGACGCGACACGGCTTCTGGACCGCGGTCGCGGTTTATCTGCTGTTTTCGATAACCGATATTCTGCTGGTTCCGGACGTTGCGCACTATACGATCGCCGCGCGGTTCACGATCGCCATCGTCGCGCTGATGGTGATCGAAACGCAGGTCCGAATAAACGTCGGGGCGAATGCCATCGATGCCGCCGCTGCCGCGGCGCTCGTGCTCGCCTATGCCGGCTGGCTCTATCCGGCGATGATGACCGCGGACACCGAGAGCATCTCCTACTACATGGTGTTCGGCGCCATCTTCATGATGAGCGTCAACCTGTTCTTCAGCTTTCAGTTTCGCATTTCGCTGTTCGCATCCGTCACCATCCTCATGATTTTCTTTGCGGCCGTGCTGTCCTTCTCTCCGGCGGACGTCTCCTATCGGCTCGCATTCGGCACCTTCAACATCTCCTGCTTCGTTTTCACGTCCTACGTGAACTGGAAGCTCAACCGGGAGCGCTTCAAAGTTTTTCTCAACGCATTCGAAGCGCGCATTCAGCAGAAGGAGGCTTCCGAGCGCGGCAGGGCGCTGCTGCGGCTGTCGAACACCGACTCCCTCACCGGTCTCGACAACCGCCGCGCCGTCGACCAGAAGCTAAGGGATTATTGGAGCGACTGGCAGAAGAAGGGGACGAGTTTCGCGGCGTTCCTCATCGACGTCGACTTCTTCAAGAAATACAACGACTTTTACGGACACCAGGAGGGTGACCGCTGCCTCGTTCTCGTCGCCAGCGCGCTCAAGGATTCGATCGAGCGGTATAGCGGCTCGATCGGGCGCTATGGCGGCGAAGAGTTCATCGTGCTCGCCCGCCTGGAGACCAGCGAACAGGCGGCCGGTCTCGCCGAGGCGATCCGTTGCAGCGTGGAAAATCTTGCCCTGGAGCACGAGCAGCGACGCGACGGCGTGTCGATCGTCACCGTCAGCGTCGGTGCCGCCTTCAGCAGAAATCAGACAGGCTCGAAGCTCGAGAGGCTGATCCACGAGGCGGACCGGGCGCTCTATGGCGCAAAGGCGAACGGTCGCAACTGCACCCGGCTCTTCGACCCGAACGACCCCCACAGCAGCGATGAGAGCGAAAACATCGCCGCCCTGCTGAAGATCGCCATCGACCAGGACCTCGTCTCGCTCGTCTATCAGCCGATCCGAAACGTCGCATCCGGCCGCGTCGACGCCGTCGAGGCACTCATGCGCCTGAGGATGCTGGATGGCACCTCGGTTCCTCCGAGCCTCTTCATCCCCATCGCGGAACGCACCGGCGCCATCCTCGACCTCGGGCGTTGGGCGATCAGGAGGGTGTGCCGCGAACTGCTGGCGGACGAGCATGTCCCGGTCGTCAGCGTGAACGTCTCACCGATCCAGTTGAAATCGCCGGGCTTCGCCGCCTCTGTCGCGGCGATTCTCGGCGAAACCGGCGTCGCCGGCAGCAGGCTGGCTCTCGAAATCACCGAGGGGCTGGAGATGGAGATGCATTCCGATATCCTTCGCTGCATCAGCGATCTCAAGACGCTCGGCGTCAGGATCTGGCTCGACGACTTCGGAACGGGCTTCGCGGGCCTGTCGTGGCTGCGCCTGATCGATTTCGATACGGTGAAGATCGATCGCTCCTTCCTGCACGATTGCGACAATCCGAGGGGAAAGGCGATGCTGCAGGATATCATCGGACTCGTGCGAAATCGCGGCCACAAGATCCTTGTGGAGGGCGTGGAGACCGAGGAGCAATTGGCACTGATGCGGCAATTCCGGATCGATCAGGTTCAGGGATTCCATGTCGGGCGCCCGGCACCGGCGCAGGCGCTCCGGTTGTCACCAGTGCCGAACATCCGCTCCACGGCCCTGACAAAACCGCGCTGACATTTGCTGCCGCATTCTCCCGCTACAGCGCCGCTCGAAGACGGCGCGCCTTAGGACAGCGACGGCGGTACGACGACGTAGTTGCTGAAGCCGCCGTCTCGATCGGTCAGGCCGGAAATCGCCTCATTGACGTTTTCGAGCGGGAAGATCTTGTGCTCGAGGTAGGATAGGTCGAGCGCTCCCGTGCGGACCATCTCCGCCATTTCCTGCCCTTGAGCGGCCGTAAACCAGTTCGAACCGATAAGTTGGACCTGCTCGTCCATCAGCCACTTGACATCGATCGGCAGGTCTTCGGCGACACCGCCCACATTGACGACGCGGCCCCCCCCCCCGCCGCACGCCTCATGGAGTCCACCATCGTGGCCGCCGGCGCCTTGGCGCCGAGCGCGCTGATGACGAAATCGACGCTCTCTCCGCCCGTCAGCGACCTTGCCCATTCGCCCGACGACCGATCCGCGAGCGACATGATCTCGATGCGGTCCGGCGCAAGCGCCTTGACCCTTTGCAATAGTTCGTCGTTTCGCCCGGTTCCAAGGATGCGCGACAGGCCCATCGCCAGACCCAGCACGGTGGCGGCGACGCCCAGGGTACCGGTGATGCCGTCAATCAGCGCGACCTGTCCCGGACCGGCCTTGGCGTTCTTCAAGGCGCCGTAGGAGGTGCCGAGATAGCCGAACCGCCCGGCCTGCAGGAAGCTCAGATTGTTGGGGAGGCTGACCAGCGCATATTCCGGCGCTGTCATGTATTGGCTGAAGCCGCCATAAGGGTAGAGATAGAAGATCCGCTGGCCGTCCGGGCTGGTGCTGAAATAGCCGTTCAGGGTGTAGTACCGGCACTGGCTCCGGTTTCCCGACCGGCAGGCTTTGCACGATCCGCAGGAGCGCAACGGGCTGACATAGACCCGGTCACCGGGTTTGACGTTGATGACCGCCTCGCCCACCTCTGCCACGACGCCGGCCGGATCGAGCCCGAAGATGGCCGGAAATTTCGGTATCGGCTGGTGCGGGAACCACGTCGGCCAGTTGTTGATTACATTGGCCATGTTCGGCACGATGCCGCAGGCCCTCACTTCGACCAGCACGTCCGTCGCCCTTGGCTTCGGCACCGGTATCCTGTCCAGCGACATCGGCTGATGCAGAGCATGCAGCCGCGCAGCAATCATCGTCTTTTCCATTGTGTTCGCCTCCGCTCGGGATCAGGCGGGCTGTCTCGGCCCGTCCCATGTTCACTTGGTTTTCTCGGTATCAGTGGAGCTTCGCGCCGCCGCTCAGCCCGGCGGCCGGTCGGCCTTCAGGGAGCGTCGAACGCCGCCCCGGCGGGCGGAGATCGGCGGGGAACACCGTCACCCACTGATTGTCCTGCACCTGCTTCAATTTCGTGGACGCTTTTCCGGCATTGAACTTGCCTTCGAAATCGCGCAGTCCCAGCACAGTCTGGACCGTGTTCGCCCGAAGCCATTCGGCCATGGCTGCTTCGTCGAGCTTGCCCGCACCCGCGGCGGCGGCCGCCAGGATCTGCCAGGCCGCATACTCGGCCGCGGCTTGATATTCGGCGTGCGGATAGGGGAAGCCCGCGGCCTTCGCGCGCTCATTGTAGGCGGGCACGAATTCGGCCGCACCGGCATTGGCCAGGAGGGGTTCGTGTTCCTCGAACCAGGTCAGGGTCGTAAGTGATGTAGGCGACTTGGCGGGCCTGCCGCTCTTGCAGCTGGAGACGCGGCCGAATGCGTGGACGACATGGTTTGCCGCGCAAGGTACGGATTCGCCCAGCGTCACGGGAATGCTGTTCGATCAGTTCGCGACGATGACGCAGGCGGCGATTTCCGGGCTTGGGGTCGCGCTCCTTCCGGATTATCTCGCCGATGTCGAACTCAGCGAGGGCCGTCTTCAGCCCCTCCTGCAGCGATCGGTCTCAGGCTCCGGCTCCTACTGGCTGGTCTGGCCGAAGGCACGGGCGAACTACCCACCGCTCGAGGCATTCCGCACATGGCTCGCCGCGGAGATCTCGACAAGTGGTTCTCAATGAGCGGAAAGGCCAGAGGATTGAAATAGCGGTTGGGCGGCTGGAATGTCGAGCGTCAGCCGGCTGCCGACGAAGCCGCTCGATCGCCATGCCGGCCTATGGAAGGTCAATCTCGCCGTCCACGACGTGGTTGAGACCTGTGCCTTCCGCCGTCAGCGTCATACGGACCTTCAGCTTCTTGCCGCCGGCCTGCCCTTCGCGCACCGTCTCCTCAAGCTTGCGCTGCGAGGTTACGCCGACTTCCTTCAGGAACTTGCGGATCGACATGTTGAAGGCGTCTTCGCTCATGGCGGAACTCCTCTGTGTCCGGAAGGGATTGTAAGGGAAGGCAAGTGGTTACGGAAGCAGGACGTGACGCGCGGTGCCACACAAATAGACCCCGAGCCTGGAGGAGGCATCGGGGTCTTTGACCTGACCGGTGCAGGAGGAGGAGTGCGACCGGCAGACATCTCGCGCGGTGGGAGGGTACTGCGCTTCGATAATGGTGAGGATAGAGCATTCTCCATCATGAAATTGTACCCTGGGTTACATCGCGGCGCTGCGCGCAAACCGACCGGCCTTGAAATTGCGGAGGTAAGCGAGGAATGCCAACCGCGCAGGAAGCTTGCCTGAACACCGCGCTGTCGGACCATCCGAGAAACACACGACAGAGCCTTTTCCGCCTCATCGGTTTTAGCGTCTGAAAAGACGCGCGGCGCTGTAGAATGGGGCTCGAAACCAGCACAGACGAGGTCACGGCCATGCACAAGTTTACAGTCATCGTCATGGAAGAGTTCGAAGCCGACACTGCAGAGGAGGCCGCCTTGCTCATGTATCAGGCACTGACCAAAGGACCAGCACCGCTGCACTATTCGGTCACCGACGAGATAAGGACCGCAACCAATCTAACGCTCGACAGGGAAAAGGCAGATGAATTTGCCAGCGTTGATCACACGGCCGATCCTGGCAATTGGTAGCGCACGGCTAGTTCGACAGATGTTGCCAGCGGATTGCGATGCGAGCGCGGCTTCATGCCGATCCATGAAAAGCGAGATTAGTGGCATTTCCTTGACAGTATGTTAGTGGCATGCAACGTTATGCTAACGTTAGCGCAAAGATAACTGCGCTCTTGGCGCGAAGCCTCCCCGCGAGACCGCGCCCAACTGTTCGAATTGGCCGATCTGATGAAGGCGCCCGACGATGACACGTGATAGTTCGAAGGACGAGCCGCTGTTGAGCGAGATCCGAGTGCTTGGACGGCTTCTTGGCGAGACCATCGGCATGCTGGAAGGCAAAACGGTATTCGAGACCGTCGAGCAAGTTCGCCAGCTTTCCGCGCGCTTCCACCGCCACGGCGATACCGCTGCAGGGGACGAGCTGAGGAGCATTTGCGAAGCGTTCTCCCCCGAAATCTCCAGCCGCGTCATCCGGGCCTTCAGCCAGTTCTCGCAGCTCGCGGACATTGCCGAGGACATGCACCACATCCGGCGAGCGCGTATCCATGCCATCCGGCTCGCCCCGCCGCGCGAAGGGTCGATAGAGCGAACGCTCTCCTTGATCGACGAAGCCGGCATCGGGCGGGCAGCCCTTTGCGCCTTGATCGATCGGGCGCTGATCTCGCCGGTCTTTACCGCACATCCGACGGAAGTGCGCCGCAAGAGCATCATCGATCTCGAAAACGGGATCTCTCACATCCTCGCGCGCCTGGATCGCGACCAGCTCACACCCGACGAACGCAGCGCTCACGACGCCGAACTGCGCCGGGCGATAGCGACCTTGTGGCAGACCCACAGTTTGCGCGGTCAGCGCCTGCAGGTGGTGGATGAGGTCGCTAACGGCCTGTCTTACTATGACAGCACGTTGTTCCAGGAAATTCCGCGCCTCTATGCCGCGATCGAAGACCGGCTGACGGCGCAGGATGCCGGAGCCGGGACTGCGGAGCTGCCGTCCTTCCTGCGGATGGGAAGCTGGATCGGCGGCGACCGCGACGGCAACCCCTATGTCAATGCAGCCACGCTTCGCCAAGCGTTGCGGCTTCAAAGCCAGAGAGCCCTGACCCACTATCTGGCCGAGTTGCATCAGCTCGGCGCCGAACTCTCGCTTGACGATCGCTACGTCGCTGTCTGCCCTGAGCTGGCAGCGCTCGCCGAGCGCTCACCGGACAGGTCACCGCATCGGCGCAACGAACCCTACCGGCGTGCGATCGCGGGTGTGTATGCGCGCCTTGCGGCGACGGCGCTCGAGCTCGGTCATGAGGCGAACGCCAGGGCGCCGGTCGGCGACGCGCCCGCCTATGGAGGGGCGCAGGCGTTTATCGACGACCTGGGCGCCATCACCGACTCCCTGGTCGAAAACGGCGCCGATCTCCTGGCACGGGGGCGCCTGCGCAACCTCAGACGCGCCGCGGCCGTGTTCGGCTTCCATCTTGCCGGCATCGACCTTCACCAGAATTCCGACGTGCACGAGCGGGTGGTGGACGAGATATTTGAACGCACGCGCCCGGGGACGCGCTACCGGAGCCTGTCCGAGGATGACAGGATAGCCTTGCTCAGCGAGGAGATGCGAACGGCGCGCCTCCTCACAACACCGTTCGCCGCCTATTCGCAAGAGACCGCAGGTGAACTCGAGGTGCTGCAGGCTGCTGCGCAAGCCCATCAACGTTTCGGCCCGGCGGCCATTCCGAACTATGTCATCTCCAAGGCCGGCGCGCCTTCCGACGTCCTTGAAGTCGCGCTGCTCCTGCGGGAGGTGGGTCTCTACCGCCCGGCCGAAGGCATCGCCGCCGTGAACATCGTTCCGCTGTTCGAAACGATTGCCGATCTGCGCGCATCCCGCGATGTGATGGACGTGCTGTTCGCCCTGCCCGAATATGCGGGGTACCTGGCGGCACGCGGTCAGGTGCAGGAGGTGATGCTCGGCTATTCGGACAGCAACAAGGACGGCGGCTATCTGACCTCCGGCTGGGAGCTGTACAAGGCCGAGACCGGCTTCATCGAACTCTTCCGCAAACGCGGCATTGCGTTGCGTCTCTTCCACGGCCGTGGCGGTTCCGTGGGGCGAGGCGGCGGGCCGAGCTTCGACGCCATTTTGGCGCAACCCGCCGGCGCCGTCGACGGCGCAATCCGCGTCACCGAGCAGGGCGAAGTCATCTCGGCGAAATACTCCAGTCCCGAACTCGGACGGCGCAACCTGGAACTGCTGGTTTCGGCCACATTGGAGGCATCGCTCCTCAGCGATCGTTCAGCGCCTCCCAAGAGCGCCTATCTCCAGGTGATGGAAGACCTGTCGGCGCTGGCCATGGCTGCCTATCGAGCGCTCGTCTACGAGACGGAAGGGTTCGAACAATTCTTCTGGGAGTCCACGGTGATCGGCGAGATCGCCAAGCTCAACATCGGCAGCCGGCCCGCGTCGCGAACGGCTTCGCGGCGGATCGAAGACCTGCGCGCGATTCCCTGGGTCTTCGGCTGGGCCCAGTGCCGATTGATGCTGCCCGGCTGGTATGGCTTCGGCTCGGCCGTGAAGGCGTGGCTGGCGCGCGCCCCCGCATCCGGACTGCAGTTGCTGCGCGAAATGCATGCCGAATGGCCCTTCTTCCGCACCTTGCTGTCCAACATGGACATGGTGCTCGCCAAGAGCGATATCGCCATCGCCGAGCGTTATGCCGGCCTGGTCGAAGACGGGGCATTGCGAGATTCGATCTTCTCGCGCGTCCGGAACGAATGGCGCGAGACCGTCGATCAGGTGCTGCAGATCACCGGCCAGAAGGAACTACTCGAGCGAAATCCATCGCTGCGCCGGTCGATCCTCAACCGCTTTCCTTACCTCGATCCGCTGAACCACTTGCAGGTCGCCCTGCTGCGGCGGCATCGAAGCGGAGACAGCAGCCCCGAAGTGCAACAGGCGCTCCACCTGACGATAAACGGAATTGCCGCCGGCCTGCGCAACAGCGGCTGAGCAGCCTTAAGCGCCGTGCGTCTTTTCGCTTGAATCAGGCCGGCGGCGGGCCGGCGCTGTTCCGGACGATCAGGTCGGGCGGAGAGATCGAGCTGTAGGGTAGGCCGATCTGGCTCTTGTTCTGCAGCTGATGCAGGAACCACAGTCCGCACGCCGTCGCCAGTTCCGACACGGGCAGCCGCACTGTCGTTAGTCCCGGACCCCACCAGCGATAGCCGAGCTCGTCGCCGAAGCCGACGATGGAGAGCTGCGAGGGCACCTGTATGCCGAGGCGGTTGAGTTCATCGATTGCGCCGAGCGTGTTCTGCACCGCACCTACGACGAGTGCCGTCGGCGGCCTTTTCCTTTCGAGCAGGCGACGAACCGCCTCGCGCCCGAATTCCGTCGACGATGGCGCTCCGAGTTCCTCCATCTGTTCCACCTCCGCGCCGCTGGCCGCCACGGCGTCGCGAAATCCCTGGATGCGCGCCATGCCGGTCGGAAGCTCGCCCGTGCCGCCGATATAGGCGACACGGCGATGGCCCAGCTCGAGCACGTGCCTCGCAGCCTCGAAGATCGCTTTGGTGTCATCAATCCCGAACCATTGCTCGCCGAGCGATGCCTGCTTTCGCAGGAGCTGGATATGCGGCGTCATTTTCAGGAGCCGCGCTGCCTCGGGAAGCGGCTTGGCGCTGGGGACGAGTATGATCCCGGCGACATTCACGCTGGTTAGTTCGCGAATATGCCGCAGCTCCAGCGTCCTGTCGTCATCGGTTTCGCACAGGGTCAGTTGGTAGTTCGCCGAAAGCAGGCAGCGAGAAAGCGCATGCGCGATGGTCGAATAGAAGCTGTTGCGGATGTCGGGGACGATCAGGCCGACGAGATTGCTTGAAACCCCGCGCATCATCCGCGCCGCCCGATTGGCGACATAGCCTGCCTCTTCGGCCGCGTGCTGCACCTTCAGTTTCATTTCGTCGCTGATGCGCCTGTCGCCGGCGAGCGCGCGACCGACCGTCGAGGGCGACACTTTGAGGACGGCGGCCAGATCTTTGATCGTTACCATAAAAACCCGCAGCAGTTGGACTCATGCGGCAAACGATAGCATGAAATGCCGGCGCTTCAACGCCTTTCCACGCGCATAAGCTGCGTTAACATTGCTTTCAACGTGTATTCAGATGTGAAGAACCAGCCCTTTCCCCAGCCTTCGCATTCCACTTGACCGGGTTTACGCTCAGCGCTAACGTTAGCATAAAGATTGTGGGTGCTCCGTCGAGGGAGGGGGAACATGACGCATACCGTATTGCTCACGGATTACGCCTGGCCGGATGACGGCATAGAGCGGTCGGTGATCGAGGCGGCCGGCTGCCGGCTCGTCAGCGGGCCGGCCAATCCCGCCCCGGCCGAACAGATCGAGGCACTCGTGCGAGACCACCAGCCCGCAGCGATCCTGACGTGCTGGGCGCAAGTCTCCGCCGCCGCGATTGCGGCCGCGCCGGATCTCCGGATCGTCGCCCGGCTGGGTGTCGGGCTCGACAACATTGCCGTCGATGCCGCCACGGCGCGCGGCATTTGGGTGACGAATGTTCCCGACTATTGCGTCGCCGAGGTCTCCGACCACGCCGTCGGTTTTGCCCTGGCGTGGACGCGCGGCCTCGTCCATTTCGACCGTCAGGTGCGCGGCGGCCACTGGGAGCCGGCGAGCGCACGGCTTCGGCGGATTTCCGAGCTCACCTGCGGCATCATCGGATTCGGCCGCATCGGTCGTGCCACGGCGGCCAAGATGGCTGCTTTTGGTTGCAGCATTGTCGCTCACGATCCCTATGCGCCGGATGCAGCGGCCGGTGTCCGCATGCTGCCGTTGGACGAACTTCTGGCCATCAGCGATATCGTCGTCGTGCATGCGCCGCTGACGCCCGACACGCATCACCTTATTGGAGCCGACGCACTTTCCAGAATGCGCCGCGGCAGTCTTCTCATCAATGTCAGCCGGGGTGGCGTCGTCGACACCGAAGCGGTGATCGACGCGCTGGAAAGCGGCCAGCTCGGCGGCGTGGGGCTCGATGTCCTGGAGGCGGAACCGGAGATTCCTGCACGCCTCCTTGCCCACCCCGGCGCAATGATCACGCCGCATGTCGCCTTCTCCTCGGACGCTTCCCTGATAGAGCTGCGCCGTCGCGCCGCCGAAGAGGTCGTCCGCGTGCTTTCCGGTCAACCGCCGGAACAGCCCCGAAACCGGCCCGCGGCCTGACGGCCGCCTAAAGCGCGTCGCATTCAATCATATTCATGCGACGCGCTTTAGGTCTTTGTTTTTGCGCATGTCGATGTCCCAAAACCGCTGCACACTTTTGGGCGACATACACTAACTGTCCAGACGCACAAAGGCAGCCATGACCGACATCCAGCTATTCGACGCGTTCCTGATCAGGCATGGGCTGCGCTCGGTAAACGAAGCCGCCTCCTACCGGCCATTGACGGGCGGCGTGTCGTCCGACATTTACCGGGTCGAGCTGCCGGGGCGGACGCTTTGCATCAAGCGCGCGCTGCCGAAGCTGAAGGTCGCGGCCGACTGGCAGGCGCCGGTTTCGCGCAGTTCCTTCGAATGGGGCGGATCAGCTTTGTCGCAAGCCATTTCCCCGTGAATGTTCCCACGCCCCTGGCACACGACCAGGAATCGGGACTCTTCGCGATGTCCTTCCTTTCGACCGAGGACCATCCGCTTTGGAAGGCGCAGCTCCTCAGCGGTCGCGTCGCGCGCGAGACGGCCGCCGCCGTCGGACGGACGACGGCGCGAATTCATGCGGCAAGCACTGAGGATCCGGATCTCCCCGGCCAGTTCGACTCCGGCGACAATTTCCACGCGCTGCGGCTGGAGCCCTATCTGCTTGCCGCTGCCCGCGCGCATCCGGACGTCGCCCCGCAATTGCGCGCGCTGGTCGAGCGGACGGCGACGACGAGACTGGCACTCGTTCACGGCGACGTCAGCCCGAAGAATCTTCTGGTGGGCACCGAGGGGCCGGTCTTCCTCGATGCCGAATGCGCCTGGTTCGGCGATCCGGCCTTCGACCTGGCCTTTTGCCTCAACCATCTGCTGCTCAAGCGCCTCGCCGTGCCGGAGAAGTCCGCCGGGTTGCGCGCTGCCTTCGACGCTCTCGCCGAAGCCTATCTCGATGCGGTCACGTGGGAGGCGAGCGCCGCCATCGAAGCGCGCGCCGCCGCTCTGCTGCCGGGCTTGCTCCTGGCCCGGATTGACGGCAAGTCGCCGGTCGAATACGTCACCCGCGATGACCAGCGCGATGCCGTCCGTCGCTGTGCCCTGCCGCTGATCCTCAGACCGGTGGAGAGGCTCGCGACGGTGGCCGACGCTTGGTTTCGAACCGGCTGGCGGTAGCCTGTACCGACAGCGCCGCGCGTCTTTTCAGGCGCGCAAAGGCCGCTTGCGCCCGCGGATGGGCTCGGGCAATGCACGGCCCGTTCGATCGGCGCGCGGGAGCCGGCGGGCGATGACAAGTTCGGGGGATCTGCTTGTGCCGGCGCGGGGATTGTTTGCGCGACGGGCCGAAACGCCAAAAGCGCCCCGGAAGACGCTTTTTCAATGGGCGTAGATTTGGTTGCGGGGGCCTGCAGCCACGGAGGCTTGTAATTTTCCAAACTTCAGGGTGGCTTTACGGCGAGAATTTCTGTTTCGCCCCGCCGTTGCATCGCCGCGCTCACGACCGCTGTCGGACCGGACGCAGCCATCCGGACCTGGCCGCGCTAGGGGCGCAGACCGGCCCGTTGCGGTCATGTCGATCTTGATCGACCTTCCGGGCGAGCTGCCAAATGGACGAGTTTCTCGACAGGAAGGAAGGGTATGAAATCACGGAAGCCGATCAACAGATGATGACCTTCGACCAGGAGCAGCTTGTCGGTCAGTTCCTACTCGACCGGGAAAGCATCGTACGCTGGAGTTTCACCGAAGTCCTGGAGAGCGGGCTCCAAACGTTCAATGCGCCCAACCCTGAGGAATTGATGTTAGCAGCTTCCAAGGTTGCACATTAATAGCTGCCAAAGAACTCGCTGCAAAACCGCTGGCGCCACAGAGCGGCGGGCTTGCCATCATCTCGGAGGAGCGGCTTCATCGGAACCGGCAGGCTGCCGCCGGCTAGACTCTCTCGCCCCCATCAACTGGTTCACGCTCAGGCGCTTCCTGTGCTGCTGCAGGGCCGTGGGAATTCGCCGGTTTAAGTCCGCCTGTTGTTCACGATCGACTGATAAGACGCGCAGTGCTGTCGTCGCGGCGCCACGGCATCAAGTCGACACTTCGGTCAGGGCGTCCGCGCGATTGGTGCGGAGCGAGGCGAAACCAGCGTCGCTTCGAGGTAGCGCGACGCCGCCTCCGTCCGATTGCTCACTTTCATCTTCTGGTAGATGTTGCGGACATGCACCTTGACTGTGTTTTCGGCAAGCCCGAGACGATCGGCGATGATCTTGTTCCGCGTGCCCGTGCATACGAGATCGAGAATCTGGATCTCGCGCGTGCTCAGGAGGCTTTGGGCAATGTCGGTCTCGCGTTCCATATTAGTATCTTCCGAAGTCGCCTGTCTTTGCGCGACAACGCCGCCCCCTGCGAGCCCTCTCAGTGCCAGGCACCGAAGCAAGGCGACGGGAAAATGCTCGCCGCCCTTCATCAAGAGATCGATGGCGCTAAGGCATACGTCGAGATTGAGATTCAGGGGCAGCACGCCTTGAAGCAACCCTTCGTCGACAAGTTCCGCGATCGACGAGTCGAGCTCTTCCGCATTCTGCACCATCAGGCCGATCGCGGCATTTGGATGGAGCTCGTGAATCATCCTCATGATTGATGGAAATACTGCCGCCGGCAGACGATAGAGCATGATCAGGCTTACGCCGATAAGATTGCTGTTCAGAAGATCCTCGGGATCGGAAAGGCTTACGACGTCTTGATCTTGAAAACGCATGCTGATCGCCTGCGTCAGACACTCGGACAACAGATCGGTCTTCGCGAGAATGACGACCTTGCTTTTCTTCGGCAACACCTTATTGCGCTCTTCAGTATTGCTCAGGGTCGAGCTAGTGCGGTCCATTTTGCCCTCCTTGGCACTCCCTAGGTCTTGCGGATTATTGTGTCGATACTAGTTGAATTCATGAAAATTGTAGTTGAAATAAATTCAATTATTAAAAATGGTACGTTCTCGATCTATCAATACTTCGCGCTAATTGTGTTTTATCGATACTATTAACGAGCGCCATTGTCATTATCGCTAAGTTCCGATAGTTATCGCGCCGTTCATTTCTACTCACGATGGACTAGCTCAGATCGCCGTCAACCAGAGTATGGCCCTAATGATCGATGCTTCTTTGGTGGGCAAGCCAAACAAGCCCGAGCGCTGAATTCGGTCAGAATGCTGCGTCAACGCTCGCCTCACGGTAATTGCGGTCCAGAAATCCCGAAGGTTCAATTGGGCAGCCGCGCGCCGCGTCTGCCGCTCTCTAAATCAGAGCGCCTAAGTTTCGCTTCTGAAGCTTAAAGTCGAAAGCTCGCTTGTCTCTTCAACTCGCTCCTTCTCTGGGGATTCCCGCTCGGCTTGGCCGGCGGCAAGGAACTGGCTGGACGCAAGCTTCCCTCAGGCAGCGCAATCGCGCCCGGAGGCATGTGTCTCTTTATGGCGACTCCTGGCGCGAATTCTTTGTTTGTTAGCTTCTATCGCGTAAGATTTTACGTGAGCGTGAGCGAACGTGATTCTAGATTGGCCCAGTGTTTAGGGGATGAATATTGACATATCAAACTCAGTCACGACTTGGTCGCCTTTCGCCATTGCTGTTGGCCGCGCTCGTCCTGAGCGGATGCCAATCGGCTGCTTTCGACGACGTCGCCGCATTTGGCGATAGTGCCAAAACTCTCGAGGACGACTCGGCCGTCGCCTTCTACAAGAACGACGAACTGATCACGACCGGCAGGTTGCAGTTCAAGGAAAAGAATTACGGAAAGTCCTACGCGATCTACAAACGTGCGGTTGCCGTCTTTCCGAAGGACCCTGCTGCTTGGCTCGGCTTCGCCGCCTCGTCTGACATGATCGGACGGTTCGACACGTCGGATCGGGCCTATCAGCAACTCTCCAAGATGATCGGCAACAGTCCGGTTTATTACAACAACATCGGCTATTCCCATCTTCTGCGCGGCGACTTGCCGCGCGCACGCCAGTACTTCCTCAAGGCATACGAGCTCGACCCGGCGAATGAGACGACCGCACGGAATCTCGAGTTGATGAAGAACAGCGTCAAATACGCGCAGCGGTAATAGCCGGCAGACTGCCTACCGCATGTTTCGTTAAACCCTACAGCGCCGCGCGTCTCATCAGACGCGCGGCGCTGTAGGGTTTTGCGTTTCTGCCTGCCTTTGTCGATTAATTCTTGAACCGGCTACAAGTTAAGAACTGGTTAAGTTCTATCGCAAGTTTCCGACCCATGCCGCCGCCGTTGCAGTTGGCGGGTTCTCGCATAGCTTCCGCTATCGCACCTTCCGCAGGATCAACTTGCCCTCCGGCGAAATCGACCTTTCGTAGCGCGGCAAGTTCGATACGACGCCCTCCGTCCCGGTAGCGGGCAGGCTGCTGTCCTGAGACTCCAGTTCCGTGGCAGCGGTCGTCAGCGAGGGCTCGAGACGCTGCGTCGCCCCCTTGCCCGGAGCGCTCAGGATAACAGAACCGCCGGAACTCGGCAGACCGGAGCGCATCCCGTCATCCAGCTCCAAGACCGCCTTCTGCAGGTTCTCGACCCGCTGGCGAACGATCGCCAGTTCATCGGCCCCTGCGACCCTGGCGATGTTGCGGCTCTGTTTTTCGAGTTGCAGCTTTAACCCGTCGATCGAGCGCTTGACTCCTGCCAATACTTCGCGGCTTTCTCGGACGTCGGCTGCGTTCTTGGCGGTGTAGAGCAAGATACCAGCGTTCAGCGGCAGAAACACCAGTGCCAGAGCAATGAATGGCGCAGCCCGTTTTCGAACAGGCTCATCCGCCTTTTGTTCGCGCCGCGCGTCGGGTTCGACCTCGATATTCGTCATGCCAACCATCACCTCACTCCGCCGCAAGCCGGGCCGTGGCCCTGAACTACCAATCCCCGAGACGACGGGGGCCGATTTAGCCGAGGCGAGCGCCGCGCCTCAATAGTCTTGGGACTTCTACGCCGCCCAACCGCTAGTCCGCCGTGAAGACGCCTTCCCAGGCCCGTTCGAGCATCTCCAGCGACGCCACCTTCTGCAATCCGTTGAATACGCAATAGGATCCGATGAAGTCGAGAAGATACTTGGGATGGTAGCAGGAGCCCAGTGATTCGCCACCGTATTTGCGATCGTAGAACAGTTCCAGGTCCGACACTAACATCTCTACCGCCACGCCGCGCGCATAGGCCTCGAATATCTGGATATATTCTGCCCGCGAAGGATTGTTGACGAATATCTTGTATTTTAGCCGCCGCAGCCCAGCCTCGTCGGAAAGTTCCCTCGGGGCAATATTGGTCGAAAAGACGACGAGTTCATCGAAGGGAACCTTGAACTTCTTCCCCGTATGCAGGGTCAAGAAATCATAGCCACGCTCGAGCGGCACGATCCAGCGGTTGATGAGCGCCTGCGGCATCACCTGCTGGCGCCCGAAGTCATCGATGATGAAGACGCCGCCGGAGGCCTTGAGATGCAGCGGGGCCTCGTACACGGTCGAGCCTTCGCTGTAAGCCAGGTCGAGCAGATCGAGTGTCAGTTCGCCGCCGGTCTTGATCACCGGTCGCCGGCATTCGACCCAACGCTGATCGGCCTTCGGATAGGGCATCCCGGTCACCGGCTGGTGAACCGCTTCGTCGTAGAAGCTGATGACGTAACCGCCGACCTCGATGGCATAGGGCACCCAGATCGTCTGTCGGAACAGGCGCGAGGTGCGCTCGGCGATGCTGGTCTTGCCGTTACCGGGCGGGCCGTAAAGCAGAATGGATTGCCCCGAATTCATAGCGGGACCCAGTTTCTCGACGAGCGAGGGTGATAGCACCAGTCCTTCGAGGCTCGCGACAAGGCCATCCTGCGTCACGCGCTCGTGTTGGATGGACTGCAGGCCGAGCTGGCGGCAGAAGGCGTCGAGCGAGACTGGCGCCGGGCCGACATAGGAGGATTGCCGGATCGCGGCATGGGCATATTCCATGCCCTTGGTCGATAGCGCATAGCGGATGTCGGACCTCACGTCCTCTCCCGCCAAGCCCCTTGCCTCCATATAGGCGAGCTTCACCAGTTCCTTGACCAGAAGATTGATCACCGCCTTGGGCAGTTTCATCCGTTCCGCCAGGTGCGATGGCGTCACCGTGTCCTGCTCGGTCGCGCATTTTGCGGCGAGCCGCAGCAGAAAGGAGAACTCGAGCCCCGTTTCTTCCACGCTCATGGGCGCCAGCGGCATGCGGGCGTCGAGTTCCGGAGCGCTATCTTCATGAACCTGATTGAGCAAATGCATGGGAACCCCGCTTTTCCTTAACCGCCGGGCGTCAGGCCGACGATGAGACTGATGACGCGAATGACGACGGGCACCAAGACGATGACAAGGCTTACCGGGAAGAGGAAGGCTCCGAGCGGCAACAGCATCTTGATCGGCAATGCATTGGCCTTTTCCTCCGCACGGACCACGCGCAGGTCACGCATTTCCTTGCTGTAGACCCGGAGCGTCTGCGTGACGCTGGTTCCGAGTTCTTCCGACTGGCGGAAGAGCACCGCAAGAGCGCGCGCCTCGTCGATTCTCAGTCGCGTCGCAAGATTGGCCAGTGCCTCGCGCAGCCGGCGGCCGCCGCGCACCTCGAGCATCATGATCGAAAGATGCAGCCCGAAGTCCTTTCTCTTGCTGACGAATTCACGAGCGACGCGGTTTGCCGCGGCCTCCAAGCTCATGCCCGCATCCAGGCAGACGATCAGCATGTCCATGAAATCCGGGAAGAGACGGCGATACTCGCGCTCCTTCGCATCACCGCGTCGATCGATGTAGATGTTCACCAGAATAAAGCTCGTGCCGGCGGCGAACATGCCGACAAGCAAGGTCATCATCCGCGTCGTTTCGGGGAAGAAGCGGTTGAACGCCCAGACCGTCAGGACCATCATGCCGATGCAGGCGATCGCGCGGATCGCCTGGAAGGTGGTGACCGCATTGGCGCTGAAATAACCGGCGCGAATGAGCCGGTTCTGCGTGGAATTCACGTTGGTGTCGTGTCGGGTGATCTCGAAATAGCGGCGGATCAGGCGGTTCTCGGCCTCGCTGAGATCCGCCATCGCGCCGTCCACGATATCATTGCCCGTCACCCGCGATTTGGCCTCCGAAAGCCGGACACCCACCTCGCGCCGCCGGAAGACGACTTCCGAGGCGGCGGCAGAAAAGATCATGACCGAGAAGAAGACGATGAGGTATATACCGTACTCGTTCCACATAGCGGCGCCTCAATACTCGAAGTGGACCATTTTATAGAGAATGACGTTGCCGATCGCCATTACGACGAGCAGCCCCGAAACGATCGTGGTGCCGTAGCCGCTGTTCCAGAGTGGATCGAAATAGGTCGGCGACAGCGCCTTGATCATGCCGTAGAGCAGGAACGGATAGATCGACATGAAGATCGCGGTGATGCGCCCCTCCGCGGAGATCGCCTTGACCTTCGCCTTCAGCATGAACCTGTCGCGGAGCGTTTTCGAGAGATTTTGCAGGATCTCGACGAGGTTGCCGCCGGTCCCAGCCTGGACGCTGAGCGATATGGCCAGGAGGTTCAAGTCTTCGACGCCGACGCGGTCGTTGAGGTTCATGAGCGCGTCGTCGAGCGTGACGCCATAGGTCAGTTCGTCCGACAGAAGGCCGAATTCGGTGCCGACCGGGTCCGGCATTTCACGTGCCACGAGCGCGATCGCTGCTGGAAGCGGGTGTCCCGCCGCCAGACTCCGGTTGGCGACGTCGAGCGCCTCCGGCAGCTTTTCTGCGAATTTGTGCATGCGCCTGGCGCGCACCCGCCAGACGACAACCGCCGGCACTAGCAGGCAGATGGCAAGGAAGAGCGGTATCCGGACGAGGTTGCTTGGCAGGAGAAACTGAAGTGCCAGCCAGATGGCCATGGCGGCGGCGGCGCCGTAGAGGGCAAATCGCTTGGCATCGAACTTGATGCCGGATTGCACATAGTACCGCCGTAGCCGCTGCGTCAGGGGCTGCCACCGAGAGTCCGCGTCGACGCCGCGTGCCTTCAGCATCTGATGGTAGGTCTCGCGATGGTCCTCGCTCCCCTCGATGAGGCTCAGGCGATGGTTCACCGCCTTGTGACGCTCCGAGCTTCGGAAATAGCTGCGCAGCAGCGCTTCTGCAGCGACCAGCGCGGCGACGAATACGGCGGCATAGAGGAGGATGAGGGTCATGGCTTGCCGGGTCCCGTGTGGAGTGGTTTACCGGGTTCGAAGATCGTCGGGGAAATGATGACTCCCACTTCGGCGAATTCCTCGATGAAACGCGGTCGTAGGCCGGTGGCGCGGAACTCACCCTGAATGCGGCCATTTTCGTCGGTGCCGGTCTTCTTGAAGCGCATGATCTCCTGCATCTGCACGACCTCGCCTTCCATGCCGGTGATCTCGGAGACCGAAACGACCTTGCGGCTGCCGTCGCTCAGCCGCTGTACCTGGACGATAATCGTGATCGCCGAGGCGATCTGCGAGCGGACGCTCAGCTGCGACATCGGCATGCCGGCCATGCCGACCATCTGCTCGAGGCGGCTCACCGCATCGCGCGGCGTATTGGCGTGAATGGTGGTCATCGATCCTTCGTGGCCGGTATTCATCGCCTGCAGCATGTCAAAGGCCTCCTCGCCACGCACTTCGCCGACGATGATGCGGTCGGGCCGCATGCGCAGCGCGTTCTTCAGGAGTTCGCGCTGGCGGATCTCGTTGCGGCCGTCGAGTGTCGGCGGCCTGGTTTCCATGCGGCCGACATGCGGTTGCTGGAGCTGCAGTTCCGCGGCATCCTCGATGGTGATCAGCCGTTCCTTCTCAGAAATCTGCGAGGAAAGCGCATTGAGCAGAGTGGTCTTGCCCGAGCCGGTACCGCCCGAGATGATCATCGACACCCTGCCCTTGACCGCGGCGCTGAGCAGAATGCGCATCTGATCCGCCATGGCGCCGTATTCGACGAGGCGCTCGAGCGTCAGCGGCTTGCGGGTGAATTTACGGATGGAAACGAGCGGCCCGTCGACGGAGATTGGCCGGATTGCGACGTTGACGCGCGAACCGTCCTTGAGGCGAGCGTCGACCATTGGTGTCGACTCGTCGACCCGTCGCCCGACCGCAGAGACGATCTTGTTGATCACCCGAAGCAGGTGATCCTCGTCCTTGAAGCGGACCGCGGTGCTCTCGAGCTGACCGCGGCGCTCCACATAGACGCTTTTGTGGCCGTTGATCAGAATATCGGCGACGGTTTCGTCGGCCAGCAGCGGTTCGATCGGCCCAAGCCCGAGCATCTCGTCGGTGATGTCGCGGACGAGGTCATTGATTTCCTTGGCATTCAACGGCGAGTTGTTACGGCGGATATATTCCTTGACCAGCGGCCGGATCTCGGCGGCAATCTCTTCCTCGTCGAGTGTGTCAAGGATGCCAAGATTGATCTGGTCCAACAGGTGGCGGTGCAGGTTGACCCTTTCCGACACCATGTCGAGGCCGAGCGGCCCCTGCTCTTCCGCGGTCGCTTCGGTAACCGCTTCCTTCGGCACGGCAGCGACCGCGGATGCACCATTGGCGGCAATCTCGGCGATCTGCCTGAGCCCTGCACTCTCCTGCGGCGGCTGCTTGTAAAAGCGTCCTATGAACCCGTTCGCCATCAGCCCTACTCCTTACACCTACTTGACGACCACCGTGGCCCCGACCTTCACGCGCTTGTAGAGATCGATGACGTCGGCGTTGCTCATGCGGAAACAGCCGGAGGAGGCAAATTCACCGACCGTCGACTGCTCGTTCGTGCCGTGGATGCGGTAAAGCGTGTCCGCATTGCCTCGGTAGAGATAGATCCCTCGCGCCCCCATAGGGTTGAACGGCCCTGCGGGCACGAGTTCGGGAAGTCCCGGCACCCGCGTTTTCATTTCGGCGGGCGGTCGCCAGTCGGGCCATTCGGCCTTTCTTCCGACCTTCACCACGCCGCTCCAACGGAAGCCGTCGCGGCCGACTCCGATCCGGTAGCGGAGAGCACGATCGCGGGAGAGAACGAGATCGAGCGTGCGCTTGTCGCTGAGAACGACAATGGTGCCCGGCGGATGGCTCTGCTCTGCGGCCACAATGGTTGCCGTGCTCGGGCCAAGGGTTCGCGGCACCTGTTGGTTGGCCACGGCTTCGTCAGCAAGGTCAGACAGGCCAAGGACGAGCACTGCGCACATCATCCAGCTCCGCCATCTGGCGGGTCGCTCTGGCATCCTGTTTTCCATTGGGCGCGCCTTCATCGTACGAGCGCTCCGAGTTTGCCGACACCGCGGCAGAAATGGGAACGGGCATTGACCTCGAATGGCAGCACACCGCGGTTGAGTGCCTCGCTCAGCGTCTCCCAGTCATAGTCGATGAGATGCGCCGGAGTGTCCTTGAACACCTTGTCGGCCTGTTGCCGGCGCAGCCCCAGGCTGAACAGGCTGCTGCGGTGCTTGTTGATGACGACGAAAATGGAATCGGAACTGCCGCGCAGCCGCGTGAGATTGAGGAACAGATCCTTTGCCTGGTGAAGCGCCGGAATCGTCATTTCCGTAACGATCGTCACACTGTTGACCGATCCGAGCACGTCATCCTTCCATGGCGTCTGGTAGTAGGGCACGTCCAGGACGGTCTGGTCGCTCTCGAAGGCGACGACATCGAGCATGCGCAGCACCAGTTCAGCCCCCTTTGGCGAGAGGAGAACGGACGGCTGCTTGAAGGACAGCAGGGAAAAGCCGCCCGAATGGCGCTTGCGCACCAGATCGACGAATTCGACGTCGACCCGCGACGGATTGGCAATGACCGGCACCAGGTCGTAGTCATTGACGAGGTTGAGATACTGCCCGAGCGAGCCGGACGAAAAGTCGAGGTCGAAAAGATTGACCCGCGGCGCGGAATTCTTCGTCGGCTGCGCCAGAATATGGGCGAGCGAGGAGGCGATCACGCTGGCCCCTGCCCCGCCGACCGCCGAGACGACGGCATGGACGCGGCTGTCGCTTGCGCCCGCTGTCGGCGCATGCAGGGAGATCATGTCGATCAGCGCACGGCGGTCCAAGGGCTTTTTCAGCCAGTCGTTGCCGTTCAGGCGGAAGAGAAGCCGCAGCCTGTCGTCGCGCAGCTCTTCGGAGACGACCACGAGCGGGATGTTGCGGTTGTTGGTTCGGAAAGCGATAAGCTCCGGCCGTTGCAGGACATCGCCGTTGTCGACATCGAGGACGATCATGTCGAACTGCGTCGGGTCGATCCGGCCCTTTTCGCGGAGGGCCTTCAGCGCCATGTGCCGTACGTCGTAGCGCGAAAGCGAGCCGAAGGTGTCGAGCATGAAGCTTGCGGCCGCCGCGTCGTCGGAGAGAACGAGGATCTTTGTGGTCGCTACGAAGTTCATATGCGCTGTCATTTCGCATCCCCACGCTATATCAAGGGTTTAGCACGTCGAGCATGTTTGCAGGTCTTCGGTCGTGATCGTCACCGGATGGGCCGGAACCGCGATTTCATCGAGCCCGAGCAAGGGACCCAGAAAGAGCATTTCGAGGGTAACATCGCGGACTTCGAGCCGCATGGTCAGCACTGGACCCTCGGGTCGCCCCCAGTAGCCAAGTCCGGAGCGCTGATAGGTGACCACCAGGTTCTCCGGCTGGATACGCCAGTTGATGTCGCAGATTCCCGGGCGCGGATCGCCCGCCGTCCCGCAGGCGCCGTCGCTGCCGAGCACGATGCGGCTCAGCTCATCGCTGCAATTGTCAAGATCCGGGCCGCAGGTCGAAGTAATCGTCGCGTCATTTGGCGTTGCATCGCCGTTGTTGAGCGGGTCGTCGGCCTCTGTCGGAAAGACATCGTCAAAGTCACTGGTGAGCGGATCGGAGACGGCCGCGAGCCTTGCACCATATTGCAGCGCCTTGACGGTCTGGTTCCATTGCGACATCGCGTAGCCGAATTCGATGAAGGTTGCGAACATCAGCATCACGATCGGGAAAGTGATCAGCGCCTCGGTAAGGGCAACGCCGCTTTCGTCCTGCCGGAAAGGCCTGAGGAATCGAGAGATTACCATCCCATGTACCTCTCTTCATGCGAGGCGCTTATGGTGATTTCGTCGATGCCGAGCCAGGCGAACAGCGGAGAGGCCTCGTAGAGGTGTGCGGTTTCGATCGTGAACGTTCCGTCGGCACCGACTGCGTTGACGGTGATGTCGGCAAGGGTGGGCCCCCAGCCGGGGACGCGCAGGACAGCGCCGTCTGCCGGGCTCTGCGTTCCATAGAAGGCGATCAGTTTCGCCGTCCCCTCCGAACAGGTCGACGTGTAGGTCGGCGACGTCGGTCGGCACCGGGCCAGATAGCGTCCGGCGTCGCGCAATCCGGCATCGATCTGCATCCGCTCCCAAAAGAGGTTGCCGAACTCCAGGATGCCCGCTGCAAACACGGTGACGAATGGCACCACGATGATGGTCTCAGTAAGAACAGCCGCATCTTCGCTCAACCAGAAATGGAACCGCAACCGACGGCGAAGGATTTTTCTAAATGCGTTCATCGGACCAACTCCGCTTCTTCGCGAAGGAACTCGTCGAGCGTGCCGCGGCCGCCCTTGCCGGTGATGTCGATCATTTCGAGCGAAAGGTAGCGCTCGCTGCCGGCCTTGATCGCCGGCTTGGTCAGGAACATGCGGGCGAAGGCGACAGCCTCCGTCTCCTTGTGACCGTTCAGATGGCCAACGGCATTTTCGTAGCCGCAGTTCACGATGGCGGCAAAGATCTCGCGCCGGTCGCCATAGTCGCCGCTCGTATAGTTTGAAAGATCGGGGCCTGTGTAGCATTGACCGCCGGTCCGAGGTGCGCCCGTCTCTCCGCTGGCCGAGGCATGGTTGATCATCGCGGAATTATTCAGCTCGTAGCGGTAGACATCATAGGCCGAGGGCTGTGACGGAGAGCCGGTCGGTGACGGATAGCTTGAATGGTTGCTGAGGATCGTGCTGACGGAAGGAGCGCCGCTCCCTTGGGCAACGTTCCAGTAGCTGTTGTACTGCCAGTCGTTGCCGCTGCTGATCTTGCCGCCGGCCAGCGAGGTCATCGACGCGCCGTAGCCGAGCGGCACGGCCTTGGTTACGTCGCCGACGGTGCTGCCGCTCATGAGAGGATTGTATTCGCCGCATATCTTGTTGGCCCCGCCCGTCTGGTTCTGTGCAGAGCGCACGTTGCGGGCGGGTCGGTAACGTCCGTCACTGCGTGCGCTACCGAATGACCCGGAATACATCCCAAAACGCGTGTTGAGCCCGGCCTCGACCGGTCCCGCCATCGCGCCGGTCTTCGTTTCCAAGGCGTCCTGCTTGTAGCAGACGCCCGGCGAACCGGTGGCGAGCGCCTCAGCGAGCACGTTCGCGCCGTTGCCATAGGTCGCCAGGAAGCCGAAATTGCCCGGCCCCGGCGCCGACGAGGAGGTGCTGTGAAGCTCGATCTGGCGGCCATACAGATTACCGGCGGCAAAGTTGGTATGCAGTGCCTCCGCCGCCGCCTCGTTGGCGGTCGCGCTTGTGTTGCCGGCTGGCTCGAACGGATTGCAGATGTAAATCGGCGTGACGTCGCAGGCGCTGGAGCGATAGACCGCAACGGCGTCGGCGGACACATTGATCGTATCGCGGTTGAGACCGACCGGCATCGGGAAGATCGTCGTCATCGCCTGTTCCTTCGCGATGACCCAGGCATAAGAGGCCTCGTTCGGATCCGCGGTGATCATCGAACTCTCGATCGGATTGTCGTCGTCGGCCGGGATTTCCTTGAGGTAGATGACCGTGACCGTGCTTCCGGCATCGTTCCCCGCATCATAGGTGACGGTGATGTGCGAGCCGAGCTGCATGCCGGTCCCGCCGCCGCCGAAGGCGGCACTGTTGGCGAGCGCCTCGATTGCGGCATCGGCGCGGGTAATCGCATCGTCGCGTCCATCGAGCTCGCGGGCGCCGGCAAGGGCCATGGCATCCACCGCATTCTGCAAGTCGGTGTGAAGATTGCCGGTGCGGCCGACATCGATGATGAGCAGCGAAAAACCGAGCAGGAGTGGCATGGAAATCAGCGTCAAGGCGATGACATAGCCACGATTGTCATCCAGGAAGCGTTTAATAGCCTTACGCAACAACATTGGCATGCTCCTCGGATCACGGCGGTTTCCGCCGAGACTCTGATTCGTTGCCGAGGCATCAAAGCCTTCGGGGCAACGACATGCTTAAAAAACGAGAACGGGACTTTGAAAAATCATGAGCGGCAATTCGCTCGCATCCCGCGTCTCAGCTAATAAAATCCGTTAAATTTCGTATCGTCTTTATAAACTTGGGACTGGCGAAGACCCAGTATTACGGTCAATTTGGTATTTCTATTCTTATTCCCTTCCGGCTCAGTGCCGTTCCTTCAATACTACGCAGTCTACCTTGTTGCCCCGTTCGGCGGCGTGGCCACCGGCAGGATCACCGCTGATGGCGGCGGCGCGCTTGTCTGCGCCCCGCCTTGATAGGTGCGGATGGCACGGTGGATGACTTTGCCATCGCTGGAGATCTGCGTGTTGTACGCCGCCCGCGGGAAAGGATCTTGCGTGTGGATGCCCTTGTTGGCCTCCACCGCATTGCCGAGCCCGAAGGTGATCGAGTCGCGGTGGTTCAGATAATCGGCGCAGCTGGAGAGAAAGCCGGCGGCTGCAATGACCATGAGTACGCGTTTACTTCTTGGAAAGGACAACTGCGCCTCCCACATCCAGATCGAGACGATGGCCATAGGGCCCTTTCACGCCTTCGCCATTGCGGAAGCGCCGCAGCATGTCCTTGTCCACCTCGAGAATGCCGAGCGCGAAAAGCTCGACGTCGTTGGACGAACGCGTCTGTTCGAGCGGGCTATAGAGGTCTTCGCCAGGCTTCGACGGCCGCACGATATGCGGGGTGACAACGATGACCAGGTCCGACTCCCTTTTCAGGAAGCTCGTCGAGCGGAACAGTGCGCCGATCACCGGAACCTGCCCGAGCCACGGCAACTGCTGAACGTCCTTGGCATTGACCGATTGCAGCAGGCCGGCCATCGCAAAGCTCTGGCCGTCACGCAGCGCGACCGTCGTGCTCGCAGCGCGCGAGATGAAGCCGGGATTGCCGTTGACGCTGATCGAAGGGTCGATTTCGGAGACTTCGGGCTCGATCTTGAGACTGATCAACCCGCCATCGAGCACCACCGGCGAGAAGGTGAGCCGCACGCCGAACGGCCGGTAGTCGGTCTCGGTCGCAAGCGTCGCACCGTTGGCGACAGTCGATTGGATCGGGACTTCGCCGCCGGCGTGGAAGCTTGCGGTTTCGCCGCTCATGGCGATCAGGTTCGGCTGTGCCAGCCGGCGCACCAGGCCTTTTTGCTCGAGCGCGTTGATGACGATGTCGATCTGGCCGCCGGAAATTTCGAGCACCTTGGCAATCAGCTGGCCGAAGGGCTGCATACCGGTCGCCGCACCCGCGGCGTCTCCCAACGTTCGGACAAGCGCGCCGTCGTCATTGACCGCGATGCCCTGGCTGGTCGTCGCCTTGCCGATGCCGTTCCTACCCTGGCCGGACCAGCCGATGCCAAGATCGCGGCCGGTCTGGCGCGAGGCTTCGATCACCCGGACCTCGAGCATCACCTGTTGTGATTCGGCGACGCGCAGCTGGTTCAGAACCGGTTCCGCGGAATAGGATTGAGCAATTTCAATCACCCGCTGGAGCTCGACCGCATCACGAACCGTCCCCGTCAGGCGAATGCGATCATTGGAATTGAAGACCCGGACCTGCGCCGAGGGCGCAGTGGAGCGGATCGCCGATGCCACTTCGGTGAAATCGGCGGCAATACGCACATCGATAACGCCGACAAGCGCCTTATTGTCGTCATAGACGGAGATATTAGTAGCACCCGTCTGCTTGCCGCGTATGAACAGCGACTGGTCGGAAAGGGGCACCACGTCGATCATCTCGGCGCTGCCGATGACCAGGTCGCCGAAGGGCTTGCCAGTCCTGACCGTCACCGTGTCGTTTGGCGCCAGCGTCACCTGCTGGACCGAGCCGGTGAGGCTTATGAATTTTTCCTGCGCATCGGCGGGGCCCACCAGACCAGGCCCCCAGCCACCATAGGCAATTATTGCTGCGGCTACCGCCGCGAGGGTTCCGGCTCTTGCCGCCCCCTTCATGAGTCCCCTGGACATTCCCGCTTCAGCCTCCGCTCCTCGTTCAGCCACAGCGCCTGCGGGCAAAGCCGCTCCCCTCGCTTCACTGGACCATGCCGACTCGGTGCTCTTCGCGCTTCGTCGAGTTCCAGACGCCGACCGTGGCCCATTTTGGCTCTACGGGCAAGAGTGGTTCTGCTTTTCGCTCTGCAATCTGTACCTGTTTTTCTTTAACAGGTTGTTTCATTTTGTCTTCGACGGAGTCGATCCGGTTTCCAAGCTCGTCGCCGACCTTGCGCACCAGGTTCTCGATCGTCTCGAATCGCCCGTCTTCATTCTTCGCGAGATCCGCGCTGAGGTCTGCGGAGATCAGGCCACCCCCAAGATCGGCAACGGTGATCGGCCGCGTCTGTTCGACATTCGATGAGGCGATATTGCGCAAAGCCAATGAAAGCGTGCCGATGCTCGCCCCAAGCGTGAGGCGCTGCGCCTCGTCGGTCGTCACCTCGAAGGTGACGGTCTTGACGACGGACGGCTCGTCCTTCCGCTCATCCGCGGTCTGGTCGACCGCCAGCACTTTTACGCCCTGGAGCAGCACGTCGACGTAAGTCTGTTCACTGTTGTTCTGTCGCCGGACAACACGGGTCAGTAGCACATCAACGCGATCTGCGGGTCTTACGAAACCGGCAACACCCAGCACGTCGTTGACGCGAATGGAAACGGCCTTCATGCCCTGGTCGAGCGCTGCCGACAAAGTGGCGCGCTCGCCGGTCCCGGTAATCTTGGAAGAGAGCACCGGCTCGCCGGGATCGATCGCCTCCATGGCATAGCGGGGCTCGTCCTTGTCACCGATGACAGTCTCGATCGTCTGAAACGAACCTTCCGGCTGTTCGCCGGTCGGCCAAGGGATCGTTTTCAGGCTTTCCGGAAAAACGCGATCGCCGAAGCGCATCGGCTTGGCGGCAACCACGAGCGTCTTCTCGGGCGCCTTTTTGGAATTGGCGGCAGCAAGCCTGGCCTGCTGCTCCGCGAGATAAGTGCGCGTCCCGAATACCGCCGCAGAAGCAAGTAAAACGGCGACAGCAAGACTGGTGACCGTCGAAGAACGCATCGCCCACAACTCCACACGTAATGAAAATACTCTGGAAAAAAATAAAAATTGTCAGGAGGGGCTAAAAAAACCCCTCCAGAGTTTGAAACAAAACGTTACGGCGCCGATACTGAAGTCGTCCACCAAGTACCCCAGCTCGTCCAAGCCGCACTCAGGTTGCCACCTGCCGTGGTCACTGCCGTGATCACGCCGCCGACCAGCAGGGCCAGGAGAATAAGATATTCAGTCAGCGCAACCCCGTCTTCTTCCCGCGCGAAAGCGGATACCTTAGCTACGAAAGCTTTCATCGAGAAAATCCTTTCAAAATATACTCCGCGTGCCGCAAAATTCCCCGGGCCGCGCCGCCGTTGAGACCATCTCTCCGACTGGTTTGATTAATAAACCGTTAATCTCCGGATCGTCAATCATTATATTTAGCAGTTTCCGGCGGAAGTTGCTTATGGTTAAGATAATAAACGAATATCTCTGGATTTTAAGCGTGAAAAGTGATATCGAATTGACGTTGCCTGAATTATATACTCGGTGTTATTAGCTCATAGGGATTAGAAACCCTTCGGTAATTTCTTAAAAATAATCAATTTTGGCTGCGTATGGAGTACCATAAAGATGATTGCCGCAATCAACATCTTAATTGTGACAAAAATATTACTTTTACTTTATGCCGCCTGGAGCGATTTCCGGCTCTGGAAGATACCAAACGCAATCGTGCTGGCTCTTACGGCCGTTTATGGGCTTCATGCTGCGCTGCAGTTGCTGACCGCTGAAGATGTCGGCGCGGCCCTCTTTTCCTCGTCGGGCATTCCCGGCGATGTCGGAGCCGGGCTGCTGCTCTTCGCCCTTGGATTTGGCCTATGGTCGTTCAAGCTCTTCGGCGCGGGTGACGCCAAGCTGTTTCTGCCGATCGGCCTCTTCATAGGCTGGCACGGCATGCTGCCCTTTGCGGTCTTCCTGCTGATCGGCGGCGTGGGGACGCTCCTCATCCTCAAGTTGCCGATGCCGCTGCAGTTGGCGCACTTTTCCGTGGTGATGCGCATGGAAGAGATCCGAACGACGCGCAAGATCCCCTACGGCGTCATCATGGTTGCAGCCGCGCTCGCCGTAATGGCTCTGCCTAATAGCTAAAACCGTCTCAGGCGAAAGCAAGCGTCGTCAATAACGGCATTGAGTCGGGCTGAGTCGGCGGAACTAATAAATACGGGTGAGTTGACCGTCTAAAGGAATTCAACTCAACTACTGATTGGGGAAAATAATATTACGGTTCAACGATGATGAAAGCGTTCCTTTTTGCAATGGGTCGGACAAAATCTGATTACCGCCTTGCGCACTTGATACTAATATTGCACACCGCTTCTATGTGTGGGCTGGTTTGGTATTTGGGAGTTGAGCCATACTACCGAACCGGAAAGTTCTATCTTCAGCTGTCGTTCATGGCGATGCTGGTTTACGTGATGTGTTACATGCTGTGGACTGTCGTTCGATTTTTAATCGAGCGAAGAGAGCAGCCGACCGCGGCATTGATCAAGCACATGCGTAATGTTCTGGTCCGGGACGACCGCTATGCCCATGCGCTTCACTCGATGGCAATATTCATTGGCATGATCACCGTTTTCGCGACGATCAAGTCAACGATCCCTGCCATCAGTCCATTCTCCTGGGATCCCGTCTTCATCGAAATCGACCGTGCGTTTTTTGGCGGAGTCGATCCATATGTCCTGACAAGTACGCTCTTCGGCAACGCCTATGCCATTATCTTCATAAACTTCTTCTACAACCTGTGGCTCATTCTCGTCGCATGCGCCCTGGTGTGGGCGGCGTGGACCTCCAATCATTTCTTACGCTTGCGCTTCATGTTCTCGGCACTGCTAGGGTGGCTTGTTGCAGGCAATATTCTCGCGATTACGTTTTCATCGGTCGGGCCGTGCTTCGTAGAGCCATTAACAGGCGATAGCACCTATGCCCCGCTGATGCAGCTGCTTGAGCACGTCCATTCGGAGACACAGATGGTCTGGGCGCTGACTGCCCAAAAAGGCCTTTGGATCGCCTATACGAGTGAAATAGGAGCGATTTCCGGAATCTCGGCAATGCCGAGCCTGCACGTCGTCTTTGCCGTCACAATCGCCTGCGTAACCTGGGGCATGGGGCATGTTCGACGCTGGGCCGGAACCGGTTTTGCGGTCATAATAGCAATTGGGTCAGTCCAACTCGGATGGCATTATGCATGTGACGGCATCGTTGGTGGCGCCTTAGCTCTCCTGTTCTGGAAGGTCTCCGGTTATCTCGCATCTTGGTCACTGGATCATGCATCGCCAGTCCTGAAGCCCGCCTGAGCGGACCGGGATACAGACCCAATCCGCGTTGACGGTGTCTGCCAAGTCAGCATCCCGAAGGAAACCAGCAAGACGGAGGACGAGAACGGCAGCGGCTTGCCGCCCGTTCCCTGGGCAGTTCCCTACTCAATGAGCGACACCGTTCGGCCGACGACGATCTCGTCAGTTGGCGAGGCGCAGGTTTCCATCGTCGAATTGCCCGTGAACGTGATCCGGTCCGCGACGATCTGTGTGCAGCCCCCGGAGACGGTCGAATTGCCGGTGAAATCGATGCTGCCGGTGGGAATGTAGAGGTTCCCTTCCAGGCTCGATTCGGAGTTGCCCGTCACCTGATGGGCGACACCGGTGTCGCGCCGGCTGCCGAAGAAGAGCAGGCCCGCGAACGGCCCGGTGGTCGGGGCGGACAGATCGATATCGCCGTTGCCGAGCAGTTTCGCGGCGGCTCCGTTGGTGAAGAACAGGGTGATCCCGTCGCCGGAGAGCTTTGCCCCCGCAGTGACCGTGAAGTCGCCGCCGTCCATGATGTAGAGGCCAGGCTTCAGCGTGATGGTGCCCTTGATCTCCAGTCCGCCGCAGAACCGGATTGCCGGGGTCCCGTTCGCAAGCTTGTCGAACGTGTAGGCGGAATCCGAGATATAGGCGAGCGTTCGACAGGGGAGTTGCGCGACATGCAGCTTGTCGGGTTCCGCGACGGAGGCAAAAGGATCCGCCGTCGGCGGGACGCGTTCGACGGGCGCGCTGCACCCGGTCATTGTCAGGCCCGTCGTGGTCACGGCCTCGCCGACGGTGTAAACGCAATCGGTCGACATCACTGCGCTGCCGTTCTTCATCAGGAACGCATCGGCGGCGCTCGAATTCGAGACCACGCTGCAGCCCGACAACTGCACCTGCGTCGAGCCGGTAACGGTTACCGCGCCGGACGCCGAATTCGACAGCGCAAGCACGCAGGCCTTCGAGCCACCCTTGACCTCGGCGACCGCACGGGCCGAGATCGTCACGGGCGCTCCTATGAAGACGGACGAGAACAGGCGCGAATGCGTCTCCGTCAGCTCGACCGTGATCTTGCTCGATCCGGCGCTCAGCCCCGGTTTCGTGCCGACGGTCAGGGTACCGGGCGAGTAGCCGGAGGCGCGTGCGATCCTCAGCGCCGTGCTCTCGAGGCCTGATTGCTGGTCGCCCGCCCGATGGCGGATGGCTGCGGCATGGGCCGAGACGTCTGCCGCATGCTGCAGTTTGCGGCTCTCCATATACCAGTAGCCGCTTTCCGCTCCGAGCCCCATGGCGCCAACCAGCACCGGGAACACGATCGCCGCGATGACGGCGACGGCGCCGACATCGTCTTCCATGAACGCGCGCGAAAAGCGCCGCAGGTGCGGCGACGTTTTCTCGACTTCGATGACGTTGTTTCCTTTGCGCATCCGCGTGTCCTGCAGGGCTGACGGTCCGGCCGAGGATATATCTCGGCGCTGACGCGGTTGCGATTCGGCCGGTTGGCCTAGTCCTCTCCATGCGCCCTGCGGCCTTCGCTTAGACCATCAGGCCGAATGGCGACCGGACGACGCAGAAGGCATATTCCGCAGCACCTGAAACGGCCTTCCCGGCCCCTCGTGAAAGGCGCCCTTGTGATGATCTCCACATCCGCAGCTTGGCTCGCATTCTTGGTCTTTGCCGGAACGATGACTTATGCCGGCCTAAAGGACGTGGCGACGATGACGATTTCGAACCGTCTCGTCGGTTTTCTGCTGGTCGCCTTCGCGGTGCTTGCGCCGCTCGCCGGCCTCGATCTTTCCGCGATCTGGTCGAGCATCCTGGTCGCCTCGGCGGTGCTCGTCTGCACCTTCACCTTCTTTGCCCTCGGCTGGATCGGCGGCGGCGACGCAAAACTGCTGCCCGTGGCGGTGCTCTGGCTCGGCCCGGGGCTTGCCCTCGATTTCGTCGTCTACGCCTCGATGCTCGGCGCGGTTCTCACGCTGACGCTGTTGCAGTTCCGCAGGGTACCGCTGCCGGTCGTCTTGAAGAAGCAGGCCTGGTCGAGCCGGTTGCACCAACCGCAATCGGGCATTCCCTACGGTGCGGCGATGGCGCCTGCTGCGCTTCTGCTGCTCCCGGAAAGCCATTGGTTCTCCGCCCTTCTCTGAAAACACGCTTCGTCCGTAACGCACAGGTCCTGCCATGATCCGCTTGGTCATTCTCCTTTTCGCACTCGCCTCCGGCGGTGCCGCCTCCTGGTTGGCGCTCGGCTTCACCGATCAGCCGACGGTCGAGGCAGCCGAAGTTCAACAGTCTCCCTCCCAGGAGGTGCTCGTCGCCGCGCAAGAGCTGGCCCGCGGCACGACGCTCGAGGCGTCGCACCTGCGCTGGCAGGCGTGGGAGGGGGAGATCCCGCCGGTATTCATCAGCCGCAGCGCACGACCGGATGCGATGGCGACGCTCAAGGGGCTGCTTGCCCAGAGCGGTTTCGTCGCCGGTGAGCCGATCCGCGAGGACAAGCTTGCCCAGCGCGGCAGCGGTTTCCTCTCCAGCATGCTGCCTTCGGGAAAACGGGCGATAGCCGTCCGCGTGACGGCGGAGAGCACGGCCGGCGGCTTCATCCTGCCGAACGACCACGTCGACGTCATCCACACCGTCGCGCGTCCGGATTCTTCTGGAAAGGACGGCAAGGTGGCCAGCCGGGCGATCCTTTCCAATATAAGAGTGCTCGCCGTCGATCAGACCATCTCGGAAGGTGCGGACGGCACCTCGGTGGTCGGCAAGACCGCGACACTCGAGGCGGACCCCGAGCAGATCGCCGTCATCGCCGCGGCAGAAGCCTCCGGCACCGTGTCGCTTGCGCTGCGGGCGGTTGCCGACAACCTGGAAGCACCGGTTGTCGAGACGGAAGGAAACCGACCGGGGGTCGTGCGCATTGTTAGTGGTGGGCGGCTGTCGATGGTCGAGGTTCCGTCCCGCTCCGGTGGCAGCTGATTGATTTTCAGGGAATGACGGACAGATGAAACAGCTCGACGCAAAAGTCCAGGACATCCCGCGGGAACCGGTCGCGCCGCTCCTGTCGATCCCGAAGGTGGACATCGCCGTCTTCTGCCGCTCGGAGGCGTTGAAGGAGACGGTCCACGCGGCGGCCATGGACCGCCGGATGGCTCGCGCCACCGTGACGGTCAAGCAAGGCGGTCTCAAGGAAGCGACGGCGCTTTACGCGGGTGTCACTTCGCCAAACCTCGTCGTCGTGGAAAACACCGACGACGAGGATCGCCTCATGAGTGCGCTCGAAGCCCTGGCAGTTGAGTGCGTCACCGGAACCAAGGTCATCGTCGTCGGTTCGTCCAACGACGTGGGTTTGTACAAGAGACTCGTGGATGCGGGCGTCAGCGACTATCTGGTCATGCCGCTCGACCCGATGGACTTCGTGGCGGCCGTGCATCGCTGCTTTCGCGACTCTGTCGAAAATAAGCTCGGGCGCATCGTCGCCTTTATCGGCGCCAAGGGCGGAACCGGATCGTCGACCCTCGCCCACAACGTCGCCTATGCGATGTCGAAGCGCGTCGATGCCGATGTGCTGGTGGCCGACCTCGACCTCCAGTTCGGCACGCTCGGGCTGGATTTCGATGTGGAGGCGGTCCAGGGCATGACCGAAGTCCTCAGCAGCCCCGAGCGACTGGACGACGTCCTGCTGCGGCGCCTGGCGGTTTCCTATACGGAGCATTTGCACCTGCTTCCGACGACCACCGATCTCAACAGGTTCTTCTATCTCAAGGAGGAGCATGTCGATCATCTGCTCGATGTCGCCCGGTCCAGCGCCTGGCAAATCGTCGTCGATCTGCCGCACATCTGGATGCAGTGGACCAGAAAGATCTTGCTTGAGGCCGACGAGATCGTGATCACCGCAACGCCCGACCTGGCCTCGATGCGCAACGTGAAGAACCTCGTCGACCTCTTGAAGAAGGCGCGCCCCAACGATCCGCCGCCGAGACTCGTGCTGAACAGGACGGACACGCCGAAGCTCGCCGAGATCAAGCCGAAGGACTTCGTCGCCGCTGTCGGGCTTGAGGAAAGCGTATCCGTTCCCTTCGATCCCCAGCTTTTCGGCAAGGCGGCCAACAACGGCCAGCTGGTCATCGAATCGGCACCCGAGTCAAAGGCGGGGCAGGCCATCGTATCGCTTGCCTGGCGGGTCGGCGGCACCAGGGAGAGACGGGTGCGGAAGAAAGGTATCGCAGGACTGGTGCAGAGGTTTACCCAACGGCGGAAGCAGAAGGCGGCGGCGGGGCTTCGTAAGAAGGCGCAGGAGCTGAAGACGTCAGAGGCCGGCACCTCGGCTGTGGAATTTGCGCTGTTTGCACCGATGCTGGCACTCGGCCTCGTCGCTATGGCCGATGTGGCACTGGCGCTCCACGAGCGGATGACGATCGACCATGTGCTTCGGGCCGGGGCGCAAGCCGCCATGGCCGATCCGGGGGCGACGCAGGTCGATAAGGTACTGCAGTCGACGCTGGCACAAAGCGCGACGCCAGCCAATGTCGCCCTGGCGCCGGTACAGCGTTACTGCGCCTGTCCGGAAAACGCCGACGTCAAGCCGGAGGCCGCGCCGCAATGCGGGACGACACCCTGCGCGAATTCGGCGCAGCAGCTGGTATTCTACCGTCTCCAAGCGGCGAAGAACTACCAGCCCATGTCCCTGCCGGAGGCGCTCCCGCCCTTCCAGCTCAACTCCTCGATGCAGGTGCAGGTCCGATGACCCGGTCGTTCCGTATCCTTCGTCGCGCCTGGCGCAGCCAGTCCGGCGCGACGGCGGTCGAGTTCGCAATCGTCTGTTTTCCCCTGCTTCTGCTGATCCTTGGCGTCGTCGAGTTCGGCCGCGCCTTCTACGTGCGCAACGAACTGTCCTATGCCGCCGACTTTGCCGCCCGGCAGGTACTCATAGGTCAGATCGCGCGCGATGCGCCCGATAGCGAGGCGCAGTCGAAGCTGACGAGCGCCGTCCGCGATAAGTTCGGCAGCGGCGATCCCGATCTGCTGCAAATTACCGTCAGCAAGCAAACGGTCGACGGCATCGATTTTCGCGTCCTGTCGATCCGCTATCCGTTCCGGTTTTTCGTCCCCGGGCTGGCCGAGACTCCGCTCAGCCTCGCTCTTTCGCGGCGTATTCCGATCGGCTGAGCGTATTGCTCCCCGGTCATTGTTCGCCCTCTTCGTCGAGCGGCGGAGCGCTCGGCGGAGGAGGCGCCGTTGTTTCATCGCTGGGCTGAACCGGGTCGCAATGTTCCGTGCAGCTATAGGTCGATCGCCCGCCGTCGCCGTGCACGGTGACCAGACGGCCGCCCGCTGCGACTACGTCGAGAACGATGTTGGCGACCTCGCCGCCAGCGGCATCCATGACGATGAGGTTCGTCGAACCGGGCGTCTTGCCGGTCAGAATGACCGTCTTGTCGTCGCTGAGCGTCGCCTGGGCGATGGCGGGATTGCCGATGATGAGCGTGCTCGCCGGCCGGGCGAGGATCAGCGGCCTTGCAAAGTCGACAATGACCCTGACGACGCCCTCGGTCTGGCGGCTAGGCTCCAGGGCCGAGGACGGAGGGTTCTCTTCCGCCGCGTGCGCCGCGCCAAGGATGGTACAGGTCATCAGGGCGAGAACAAGCCACCCGGCCCCGGCATGCCTTGGAACCACTCGCATTGTTCGCTCCCGATCTCTGTGAACGGACACACCATCCGTTCGAATAGGCTGGCAAAGCAAGAGGATAGTGCGGCCGGACGATTGGACTAGGCCAACAGGCCGACCTTACCGCGGAAGTGGTATCGGCCATCAGGCTGAATGGATCAAAAGGGTTAATAAAGTCTATATCAAGGCCACACAGCAAGCGGGAAACGAGCAGAAGCCGCCCCGACCTGTGATGCCGAACTTGGCGTCGGCGCAACCCCAACCCACTCGAAGGATCGTCCCATGAAAAATCTTCTCGTCCGCTTCGTCCGCAACGAATCCGGCGCCACCGCCATCGAATACGGCCTGATCGCAGGCCTCATCGCGGTCGTCATCATCACTGCCGTGCAGACCGTCGGAACTGACATCGGCGCCAAATTCACCGCCATCGCGACGGCCCTCTAAGGCGATCCGAGTCACTGCGTCGGTCGCCAAGCGAAGCGGAAGGCATGATCGCCTTCCGCTGTCGCATCAGAAGAGCACAGACATCTCAACGACGAGAGAAGTGACAACGATGTTCGGCAGAAAATCCACCCCGGATCAAAAGACTACCGAAACCGAAGTCCGTGAGGCGCCCGAGGCGCACTCCGCCGTGCCGCGAGATGTGCCGCGGCTTGCCGAAGTCCCGGCCGCCAAGGCGGAAAAGGCCGACCAATATTACAGCCTAAAAAAAGAAATCTTCAGCGCGCTGATCGCCACCATCGACGTGGCGGCGCTGTCGACCATGGACGGCGATCAGGCGCGCGAGGAAATCGGCGCGATCGTCAACGACATCGTCGCGGCCAAGAAGGCTGGTATTTCCATGGCCGAGCAGAACGAGCTGCTCCGTGACATCTGCAACGACATTCTGGGCTACGGCCCTCTCGAACCGCTGCTTGCACGCGACGATATCGCCGACATCATGGTGAATGGCGCCGACCAGGTCTTCATCGAGGTCGGTGGCCGGGTGCAGCAGACGGGCATCCGTTTCCGCGACAACGAACAGCTCCTCAACATCTGCCAGCGCATCGTCAGCCAGGTCGGCCGTCGGGTCGACGAAGCAAGCCCGATCTGCGACGCGCGCCTGGCCGACGGCTCGCGCGTCAACGTCATCGCGCCGCCGCTCGCGATCGACGGGCCGAGCCTGACGATCCGCAAGTTCAAGAAGGAGAAGCTGAACCTTGACCAGTTGGTGCGGTACGGCTCGATCTCACCCGAGGGCGCCGAGATCCTGAAGATCATCGGCCGCGTCCGCTGCAATGTGCTGATTTCGGGCGGCACGGGCTCCGGCAAGACGACGCTCCTGAATTGCCTTACCGGTTATATCGACGATGGCGAACGCATCATCACCTGCGAGGATGCGGCCGAGCTGCAACTGCAGCAGCCGCATGTGGTGCGGCTCGAGACTCGGCCGCCCAACATCGAAGGCCTGGGTGAGATCACCATGCGCAGCCTCGTCAAGAACTGCCTGCGCATGCGGCCGGAGCGGATCATCGTCGGCGAGGTGCGCGGACCCGAGGCCTTTGACCTCCTTCAGGCGATGAACACCGGTCACGACGGGTCGATGGGAACGCTGCATGCCAACTCTCCCCGCGAGGCGATCTCGCGCGTCGAGGCGATGATCACCATGGGTGGCCATTCGCTGCCGGGCAAGGCTATTCGGGAAATGCTGGTTTCATCGGTGGACGTGATCGTTCAGGCGGCACGCCTGCGCGACGGTTCGCGCCGCATCACACATATCACCGAAGTGCTCGGCATGGAGGGCGACGTCGTGACGACGCAGGATCTCTTCGTCTACGACATCCTCGGAGAGGATGGGAAGGGCAACATCATCGGACGGCATCGCTCCACCGGCATCGGCCGACCGGCCTTCTGGGACCGCGCCCGCTACTATGGCGAAGAAGCGCGCCTGGCCGCCGCCCTTGACGCGGCCGAGATCAGGGCGGCCGCGTGATGGTCGCTTCGTCGAACGCCATGCCATCTCAACAAGGCTGAATGGACATGCTGAGTACTTCGTTGTTTCCCCTGCTCATCTTCTTTCTGGCGTCGACTTCCGTCGGCGGCGTGATGCTTGCAGCGCTTTATCCGCGGGCCGCGAAAGCCGGCGCCTATCGGCAAAGATTTGAACGCGTCGCCGGACGCACGGAAATCAAGGCGACAGAGACGACCGACGAGGAACGCCGCGACCGCCGTCGCTCCGTGGAAAAGTCGCTGCGTGAGATAGACGAGCAGCAGAAGGCGCATGCACGCAAGGGCGGCAAAGCGAAGCTTCACGTCAGGCTCCGTCAGGCCGGTCTCGGCTGGTCGATCCGAACCTATTGGTCCGCTTGCGCCGGGTCGGGAATTGTCACGTATTTTCTGGTGACGCTTCAGGGCCTCGGCGCCTTCGCGGCATTGGGCTTCGCCATAGCTGGCGGCCTTTTCTTGCCGCACTTCTATGTGAACGCCAAGCGCAATATGCGGCTCAAGCGGTTCGCTGCCGAATTTCCGAATGCGGTCGACGTGATCGTCCGCGGGCTCAAGGCGGGCCTGCCTATGACTGATTGCTTGCGCGTGATTGCGGCCGAAGCGCAGGAGCCGGTCAAGGGCGAATTCGTCACCATCGCGCAGGACCAGACACTGGGGCTGCCGGTCGACGAAGCCGTCGAGCGCCTGTGCGATCGCATTCCCTTGTCCGAGGCGAGGTTCTTCGCGATCGTCATCGCAATTCAGAGCCGCACCGGTGGCAGCCTTTCGGAGGCGCTCGGAAACCTCTCCAAGGTGCTGCGCGAGCGCAAGAAGATGAAGGCCAAGATCAAGGCCATGAGCGCGGAGGCGAAATCCTCGGCCGGCATCATCGGCGCGTTGCCGTTTATCGTCGCCGGCGCCGTGTACCTGACCAGCCCCGACTACATGTCTCTCCTGTTCACGACGTTCGCCGGAAAAATGGTGCTCGTCGGCTCGGCCCTGTGGATGAGCATAGGCATCTTCATCATGCGCAAGATGATCAACTTCGATTTCTGAGAAACGACATGAACCTTGGCGCCCACATCCCCGATCCCGACCAGCTTTCCGCAATGTTGGCTGGCCTCGCCGCCTTCTCTGCCGTCGTGGCGGCTTCCTGGCCCTATGTTTTTCGCGATACGCTCTCGGAACGGATGCGCAAGGTGGAGGGCGAACGCGAACGCATCAGGCAGCGCGAGCGAACTCGCCTGAATGCCGAGAAGAGCAAAGTCTCCCTGCGCACGGAGCCCAGGCGCTTCTTCCAGGCAATCGTCGATCGCTTCAACCTTGCCAAGCAAGCGGAGGATGGCGAAATCTTCCGTAAGCTGAGCATGGCCGGCTATCGCGGTCGCGCTCCGGTGACGACCTTCCTTGCCTTCAGGCTGATAGCGCCATTCGTGCTCTTTGCCGCTTGCCTCATCTATATGTTCCTTGTGCTTCGGCCCGAGGCGCCGGTGCTCGCCGTCGTCGCGGTCGCCGGCGCCATGGGGTCGCTCGGATACTTTGCGCCGGCGATCTTCATCCGCAACAGGATTACCAAGCGTCAGCAGGCGATTCAGCGCTCGTGGCCGGAAGCGTTGGACCTCCTGTTGATCACCGTCGAATCCGGCATGGGCATCGAAAGCGCCTTCCGCAAAGTGGGCGAAGAGATTGGTGCGCAATCGGCCGAAGTCGCAGAGGAGATCCTTTTGACGACGGCGGAGCTATCCTACCTGCAGGACCGGCGGCAAGCCTTCGAGAACCTGGGGCAAAGAACTGGCGTCGAGGGTGTCCGCGCCGTGGTGACCAGCCTGATCCAGGCGGAAAAATATGGAACGCCGCTCGGTCAGGCGCTGCGGGTGATGGCGCAGGAGAACCGCGACATGCGGATGAGCGAGGCCGAGAAGAAAGCCGCTGCGCTTCCCCCGAAGCTGACGGTGCCGATGATCCTGTTCTTCCTGCCTGTTCTGTTCGCGGTGATCGTTACGCCGGCAGCCATTCAGATCATGAGTGTGTAGGGCGGCATCGGACGCGGTGGGCGCCGAGAGTTGGGGTGCGCGAGGGCGGCGCCGCGTGTGACGCGCGGCGCCACCATTCTTTCAAAGTTCGCGTTTCCCGCTGGCGAGAGCGGTGATCTTCCCGGCTATGCCGTCGAGCGGCAGGACGAAATCGACGAGGCCGGCCGAGATTGCCGATTTCGGCATTCCGAAGACGACGGAGCTTTCTTCATCCTGCGCAATCACCTTCCCGCCCGCAACATGCAGCGCGCGAAGGCCCTCGGTGCCATCTTCGCCCATCCCCGTCAGGATGACGGCAAGCGACTCGCCCCTGAAAGCGCGAGCGATTGAGCCGAATAGATAGGATCCGGACGGCTTGAAGCCCTGGATGGGATCCTCGTCCACGACGCGCAGGCGCGATCTGCCGGAGACGCCGAGCTGGTGGCCATCAGGGGCGAGGTAAACAGTGCCGGGCCGCAGTCGTTCGCCATTCGCGCCGACTTTTACCTTGAGCGCAATCGTCGCGTCGAGGGATGCGGCAACGCCTTCGATGAAGCCGTTCGACATATGCTGCACGATGAGGATGGGTGCGGGGAAATCGGCGGACAGGTCCTTCAATATCGAACGGATTGCGGCCGGTCCTCCCGTGGAGGCAGCGATGCCCACGATCGCGAGTGGGGTGTTCACCGCAGGCTGCGGCGCCTCCTTGCGCTGGTGATCGCCGCGCCCTTTCTTGCGCCATTGACGAACGACTTTCACCTGCGCCATGGCCTTGATCGTCGACAGGAACTTCTCCATCGCCGCTTTCTCGAGCGACTTGCCGGATGCGGCCGGCGCCGGAATGACTGCGAGCGCGCCCGAGTCGAGCGCGCGCGCGGCCATCGCTCCTAGGTGCGAACCATCCTGGTAGGCCACCATGACGACTGGCGTCGGCGCGGTGATCATGATCTCCTTGACGGTTTCCGCGGTGCCGTCGTCGCGGAGCTCCACTGCGACAATGTCCGGCAAGAGCTTACCGGCCATCTTCACCGCGTCCTTGCCGCTTCTTGCGACGCCTATGAGCTCGACGGAGGCGTCGCCCAGCGCCGTCCTTTTGACAAGATTTTCAAGATCGGGCGTCGATGTCGCAAGAAGAATACGTGTCATCCTCGTCCTCACACGACACGGCGCATCGTCTCCAGGAAGTGCTGCGCATCGAACTGGTCCTTCCTCAGATAGGCATTTGCGCCGGCACGCAGCCCCCGCACCTTGTCTTCAAGCGCTTCCCGACCGGTGACGAGGACGACGGGCGTGTTGGTGAAACGCTCCGACCGACGAATGGCCTCGGTGAGTTCGAAGCCGTTCATCGACGGCATGTCGACGTCCGCGACGACCATATCGGCGCCGTCGTCAAGAAGCTGCTGCCAGGCCTCCCGGCCATTGCTTGCCATCGCTACATCATACCCCGCGCCCTCGAGGATGAGCTTCACCAGCGTCCGTACGTATTTTGAATCGTCCACGACGAGCACCTTGCGCCGCGCGGCCGGAATTGTTCGGGGCATGCGTGCGCCGTCCGTGGATCGCGCCCGGGCGGCGGCCTCGGCGAGGGCTGCAACATTCAGGAGGAGGGCGATGCGCCCGTCGGCCAGCACCATGCCAGCGCTATAGCGACGAACTTTCGCGAGCCGCGGACCAAGCGGACGGGCGAGAAGCTCCTGCTCCCCGGCAACCGAATCGACAAGCACCGCCACCGGCCCGCCCGGAGCGTCTAGCACAACCGCCGGCACGGCATGCTCGGTATCGGAGCGGCCCGACCGCATCCCGAGCCAATCGGCTAGATCCACAAAGGGTACCGGACCGGTCAAGGTGCTGATCTCGCCGCTTTCCTCAGACATTGCGAAGTCTTTGGCATGAACGCGTATCACCCGCTGGACCGACGCCGTGTCGATCGTGAACATATGCTCCCCTGCGATGACCTCCAGTACACGCACCATCGCGAGGGTCAGGGGAAGCGTGAGGGTAAAGGCCGCACCTCCCGTCGGCACTTGCGAAACCTCCGCTGTGCCACGCAGCGTTTCGACATTGCGTTTGACGATGTCGAGGCCTATGCCGCGCCCCGACAGGCTGGTAACCGTCGCGGACGTCGAGAGGCCGGGCTCGAAGACACGCCTCAGGAGCTCCGCTTCGTCTTTCACCTCTTTCAGGTGTTCGCCGGCTGCCTTGCTGAGCCGGGCTACGTCAAGACCACGGCCGTCATCCTCCACGCGCACCTGCAGCCGATCCCCCGATATGGCGGCGGCAATGAGGACTCTTCCCCTCTCCGGCTTTCCCGCCTTTCGGCGTTCTTCGGGCGACTGGATGCCATGTGCGACTGCATTGCGCACGAGATGGCGAAGCGAGTCCTGCAGACCCGAAAGAATGGAGCGGTCGATCTCGATCTCTCCACCCATGATTTTCAGTTCCGCCGATTTGCCCGATGCTGCCGCCATGTCCCGTACGACCCGGTCGAGCCCCTTGCAGGCTTCCGCGAACGGTTGGGTGCGTGCGTGCCGCACCTCGTGGTCGAGTGCTGTCGCAACAGTGTGCATCAGTCTCATGTCCCGGCGCAGCGATGTCGCAAGCTGACGCAATCCGTTTTCGATACCTGCCGCCAGCGCGGCGGACTCGGGGACTATGCTCCGCAGTTTCCTTGCGTGCTCCCGCAGCAAGGATGCCTCCTCGGCGTGGCGCCGAATGACCACGCCAAAACTGAGCAGTTCCCCACTCCTGTAGAGAAGAGCATCCAGTCGATCGGCGGAGACTCGCATGGAGCCGTCGGTATCGCTGGTGCGAACAGGCACCTGGGGCGGCCGCGGCTTCGACCTGCCGCCGGGATCATCCGCCCCTGTCGCCACGGCAGACTTCAGGGCATCGACCACGCTCTCACCATGCGCGGGCGAAGGCATCTCGCCGCTTTCCAAGCGGTGGGCCGCATCCTGGATTGCGTCTGCGGCAGACAGAAGCAGGTCCAGCCTGGATTTCTCGAGCACGAACTGCTCGTTTACCGTGACGGAGAGTATCTCTTCCATCCAGTGACAAATCCCTTCCACCCCTCGCACTTGAAGCAGACCGGCGGCGCCCTTGAGGCTATGCACGGTCCTCAGCAGCTGCTCTTGCAGGCGGAGTTTCTCGTCGGCCCCGCCGGCGTCCTCGATGGCGAGCAATGCCTGCTCTATGTCGGATGCACGCTCCCGCACTTCCTGGGTGAACATCTGCAGCAATTCACGGTCGAATTGGTCGGGTTTTGTCATGTCAGTTGCCATGGTCAGCGAGCATTTCCTTCAGCCTGGAGCCCAGCTCGTTCAGATCTTTCGCAGCCTCTTCCGCTTGCCGGATCGCCGAGAGATTTTGGCTGCTCGCTTGCTCGATGTAATGCATCGCGTCGTGGATCTGCTTCATCCCCGCTCTTTGCTGGCCCGCCGAAGCCGCGATCTGGGCGACCGATCGCGCCGAATCGGCAACGATCGCCTCAAGCTGCCGGATCGTCTCGCCCGCTTCGTTCACTGTCTCGAGGGCGCGGCTGACACTCTTTGTGCCATCTTCGGCGCCAATGACCGCCGCGTTCGTCGCTTTCTGAATTTCCATCAGAATTCGCCGCACCCGCGTGGTCGCGGACTTCGACTGGTCAGCAAGTGTCCTGATCTCACTGGCAACGACACTGAAGCCTCTGCCGTGCTCGCCAGCCCGCGATGCCTCGATGGCCGCGTTCAGCGCCAACAGGTTCGTCTGGTCGGCAATCTCTGCAACGACCGTGACGATCTCACCGATTTCCAGGCTATTTTCCGCCAGTGAAAGAATGTCCCCGGCAATCGCTTCGGTGCGGGCGCTCACCGCGTTCATCACGTGCACGGTATCGTCGAGCGCCCTGCGGCCGTCACTGCTGATCTTGACGGCCTGGTCATAGGAGCCGGCAACCTGCTGCGCGCGCTGCGCCGCCTGTTCCGACGTCTGCAGCACCTCGTCGACGCTCGTCACGGTCTGAGCCACCGCCGATGATTGCTCACGCATGCCTTCGACCTGTTGCGTGGTCCCGGCAAGGATTTCGGCTGCGGACGACGAAAGATGTTGCGCCGTGTCCGAGATCGTGGCGAGCAGCTCTTCAAGCCGCTCCCTGCTGCTCCGTTCACTGTCGATCATCCCGGCAAGCCTCGCCGTCATTGCATTGAAGGAGAAGCCGAGGACCGCGAGTTCGTCGCTGCCTTCTACGGCTGCCTTCTGCGTCAGGTCGCCGGCACTGACCCTTTCCGCCTGGCCGGCGAGCGCCCGCGTGCGGCGGACGAGGCGGCGCGCGACCCGCAACACGTGGAGAAGCATCAGAACTGCGAGAGCCGCAAAGCCCAGTTGCAGCAATTGAGAGCGCTGGAGCCGGGCCACCCCTGCCCGCTCGATTCGATTGATCAATTCGTCCATGCGCGCCGCGAAGTCTCTGATCTTTGGGTCGAGCTCATCCAGCGCCGCGGGATCGAGCGGCGCGCTGGCGATCGCGCTTTCAAGAGCAGGCCTCACCTGCTCCCGCCATTGTTGGCGGGCTTGCTCGAGCTGCGTGAGGGCAGCAGGTTCCGTCGTTGCCTCCAGCCCGAATCTCTCGTCGCCATCGGCCAGACTGGCAAGCAGCTGCTCGTTGCGATCCATCACACCGCGCAGCTCGTCGGCAGCAGCGATGCGGGCCGAGCCTTCCGCTCTTTCCAGGCGCCCGGCTACGTAGATCATCTGATAGGCAAGGCGTTGCTTGCCCAGCGACGATGTCGCCGCAAGATCGGCCCGCACCTGCCTAAGAGCAATAAAGCTCGACCCGACGAGCAGCGCCGAAGCGGCCACGAACAGCAGCATGGCCAAGCCCAAGGTGCCGTAGAGACTATTCGTCCATCGCGGGCTCATGGATTTCGCTCCTTTCCGTCTCACCGGGGGCGATGATCTGCTCGTCCTCGAGAAAGAAACGGCGATCGTTCAAGAGAAGGTGGCCGTCTAGAACGACGATGCCGGCTTCCGTCGTTGCGCAATCGAAGGATCCCTCGCCTGTACCGGGCTCCGCCTCAGCGAACTCTTGCAAGGGGAGCGCCACTATTTCCGGAACGGAATTGGACAGGATCAGGAATTCGGAATGCGTTTGCCCGCATACGATTGCCCAGTCGCTGGCGCTGCCGGCCGATCGCGGGAGGTCGAGCAATCTGCTGAGGTCGAAAACGGGCAACAGCTCGCCGCGCAAATCATAGACGCCACAGGCGTGCGAGGGCATTCCGGGAAGCGGACTGACGCGTGCCTTCGAAACGATCTCGCAAACATAGCGGATCTCCAAGGCGAACCGCCGATCCGATAACATGAAGGTCACAAGTCCGACTGTCTGCTCATCGCTACTGCCCTCGAACGCATCGCCGGCCGATTGCGGTGATTGCTCTTGTTGCGCAGCTTTCTGTGCCGTTTCCAAAAGCGCTTCGGTCTGTTCTATCGCTGCCTCCATCCGTCTTCTGACGGCGATCCAGTCGACCGGACGAGCGGCGGGCCGGGAAAGCATCGTCATCGGCTTTCGCTCCCCCGACGTCGGCGGATCTTGCCGATCTCCCGCCGTGCGCGCTCCACCAGATCTCCAGCCGTCGTGTCTGCCACCAGGGAGACGCGTTCCTTTGGCGGACGAGAGAGGCAGAACTGCAGCACGTTTTCGAGAGCACGCAAGGACGCTTCAGGGTCGCTGCGCTGGAGACACAGCCCGAGGAAGAACTGCGCCGCTGCCAGAGTGCTGTCCAGATAGACGACCCGTCGCAGTGCCGCCGCAGCCGCGTCGGTCTCACCGTAGGCCATCTGCGAGAGCCCGTGCAGGAAATGCAGTTCCGCTGACAGCGGATGACTCTCAACCGCCTGCGCAGCGAGGCACGCAGCTTCTCGGGTTTCACCCATGTCGTAACGCGCGCGGATTGTCCGGGCAATGGCCCTGGAGACCTTGTCTCCGGGTGCTTTCTGCACAGCCGTCACGCAAGCTTGAGCGGCCGCGATGGGAGTGACGCGTTTCTCGGGCTGGCCTCGAGCGGAGACGACGCCTGAGGTCGGGTTCTTGCGAGCGCCTCCATGAGCCATCATGCGCCGGTAGACAACGCCTGCCGGCGTGATGCACGTTTCGAACGGGGCGTACTTCCACAAGGGCGGATCGGTCGGCGCGGTCAACAGCCAGCCGCCATCCGCAAGGCAGGCGAATAACTGCCGTGCAATCAGACGTACTTTACTCGCGTCGATGTAGACGAGAACGTTGCGGCAAAGGATCAAGCCGAAGTCCGCCAATCCCCTTTCCGGCGCCGGAAGGTCGGCTTCGCCAAGATTGAGGACAGCGAAATCGACCTGCCGGCGCAGTCGTTCGTTCAGTCGAAAGCGACCTTCACATCCGGTGAAGTATCGCTCCTTAAGCTTGCGATCCGTGTTCCTCAACGACCATTCGCCATACTCGGCGACCCTGGCCGTGCCGAGCGCCCTTCTCGATATGTCCACTGCACATATGCGAACTTCTTCCAATAGACCTTCCTCGTCGCAGAGAATGGCAAGGGAGTAAGGCTCCTCCCCCGTTGCACAGCCGACGCTCCAGATCCGGGCAGGCGCGCCGTCGGGCCGCCGCGTTAGTTCGGGAAGAATTGATTGCCGTATCAGCTGAAATTGCTCGGGGCCGCGAAAGAAGTGCGTTTCTCCGACGGTGACCGCCGCGATGACGTCGTCGGTCAAATCCTGATCCAGCCCAAGCCGGCGCAGAAGCAGGCTGCTGTCGTCGATGCCGCGCCGCGCCATGATCCGGGCGATTGCCGAGGCAAAGGTGCCTTTTCGCGATGCGGGAACGCTGAGGCCGACCCTGCAGGCGACCTCCTCGGCAAGCTTGGAGGGAAGCGTGTGCCCGGTCACCGAACGCCCCCTGCCTCAATCGCCGCGGCGGCGCAATGAGGGCTTCTGGATAAGCTGGCTGCTGAAACGGGCTGGCGCATTTTCGTCCCTAGCTTCGTGGCTCTGCCGTCGTCAGTACGACCTCGCGTGCATTTGGGCTATTCGGCCGGATGGCTTAGGAGCCGGCCTATCCGGCCGGACTAATGCGGGCTCCCGGTCATGGGTAAGAGGCGCGCCCCTGCGGCAGCGGCCTCCTGACGGTTCCGCACCCGCAAACTGCGGAAGAGTGCCGCCATGTGGATCTTCACCGTACCCTCGCCGAGTTTCAGCTTGCGGGCGATCTCCTTGTTCGAGAATCCCTCGACAAGGAGCAGGAGGACCTCGCGCTGCCTCGGCGTCAGGAATTCGATGGTCCGATGGCTTCGTTCGTCCTGGTTTGCGCGGGTGACCTGAGCGACCTCTGTTTCCTCGGGAGGGGCGGGCCGGCCCGCTATGGATGGCGGTACGTAAACAGCACCGTTGAGGATTGAGCCGATTGCCTCGGCGAGGTCGCTAGCCCCCAGCCCCTTCGGCACATAGCCGTTTATGCCCGCAGTCAGGGCTGACAGGATGTCCGACCGGCGCGACGACGCCGATACGACGGCGACCTTCAACTCCGGATGGACGTCGCGGACGGCCGCAAGGCTCGCCGCGCTTTGCATTCCCGGCATAGCCAAATCGAACAAGGCGAGCGATATGTCCTCATGCTCGCTGAGCCTTTCGATAGCTTCGTCGAGCGACCCGGTTTCGATGATTCCCGTGAAGTGCAATTTGCTCTTCAGAATAAAGCCCAACGCGATCCGGAAAAATTCATCATCATCGGCTATGAGTGCGACGCGTGAGGTATTCATTACACTTTCCTCGCCGGTTGTCTGATGCTTGCAGGCCATCACTTCGGCCCTCTGGCAGGTCTGCAACTAACGATCGTCTCAGCGAATGCGTTCCCGTCATTGCCGAGCAATGCGTGGTAGTACCAAAATTGTGCCACACACGCCTCGAGACGTGTAGGGCTAAATGCTGCTGCTATCTCCCAGGGCTGTTCGCAAAACGTTCGTAAACGGGTGATGCGCCGCCATTTTCGAGCGGTCCGTCGATCAATCTGGAGACTTCCGACGCGGGCAGGGGACGCGAAAAGATGTAACCTTGCACCTCATGAAATCCTTCGGCATTCACGACCGCCAATTGATCCTCCGTCTCGATGCCTTCGACCGTCGTCGTCATGCCCAGGCTGTGGCCAAGGCCTGCGACGGCCTTGACGATCGCGAGCGACTCTTTGCCATGCGGCAGGTCGCGTACGAAGGCTTGATCCACCTTGATCTTGTCGAAAGGGAAAGTTCTCAGGTAACCGAGGGATGAATAGCCCGTGCCGAAGTCGTCCATCGCGATTTTCACACCGAGGCTGCGCAACTCCTGGAGCAGTTGGAGATTGTGTTCGCTCTCATCGAGCAGAACCGATTCCGTGATCTCCAATTGCAACCGCGCGGGCGTAAGGCGAGAGGCCGAAAGGGCATCGGCCACCGCCTTGACGAGGTTTCGATGCTTGAACTGGGCCGGGGAGAGGTTGATCGCAATACTGACGTGCTCCGGCCATTGTGCGGCCTGGTGACAGGCCTGATTGAGAATCCACTCGCCGATGGGCACGATCAGGCCGGTTTCTTCGGCGATGGGGATGAACTCAGAGGGCGCAACCATGCCTCGTTCGGGATCGCGCCACCGCAATAGCGCTTCGCAGCCTGTTACGCGACGTGTTCTCAAGCTTATCAGCGGCTGATAGTGCAGCTCGAATTCCTTCCGTTCCAGCGCGCCTCTGAGCGCAATCTTTGCCTGCTGGTGTGCTTGCAGCTGCGCATGCATGGCCGCGTCAAAACGCCTGTAAGTGCCGCGCCCGCTGGCCTTGGCATTGTAGAGCGCGATGTCCGCAGCCTTCATCAATTCATCCGCGCAAGTCCCGTCGTCCGGCGCAAGAGCAATGCCGACGCTCGCTCCGACAGTGGCGCTGACGCCCTCTATTGTGAACGGCTCGCAAAGCGTGTCGATAATCCGCTGAGCGAGGCGAACGGCCTCGTCCAAACTCGTTGCCAGGGGATGTATGATGGCAAATTCATCACCGCCGAGGCGCGCGACGACGTCGGTTGGCCTCACGGACTGGAGGAGCCGCCCGGAAACCTGGCGCAACAAAGCGTCCCCAGCGGGATGTCCAAGCGTATCGTTGATTGCCTTGAAACCGTCGAGGTCCAGGCACAGCACAGCCATGCGGCCGGCGGCACCCTTTTCACTGAGGGCCCGCTCAAAGCACTCTCGGAAGAACATCCGATTTGCTAACCCGGTTAGCATGTCGTGTCTTGCCAAATGGGCCATTTGCTTCTGGGCGAGTAACTTGTCCTCCTCTGCCCGGCGGTGCTCCGTTATGTCTCGGCAGAAAATCGAAATGCCGTCTTGAGTGGGAGAAGCATTTGCTTCGACCCAGCGATCGAGAGATGACAAGTAATCCTCGAAGAAGGAACGGACACGGCGGTTCATGACCTCCTGGCAATGCTTGGCAAATTTCCCCTTTCTTTCCTTTGGGAACAGCTTCCAAATGACTTTCCCAAGAGACTCCTCCCCGATCCGCAAAAGCCTCTTGGCGTTCTCGTTCAAATAGCGGACGCGCCATTGGGGATCGAGGAGCATGACGCTGTCCATGGTGCTCTCGAGAACCGAAGAAAGTCGAGCTGCAGCCGCTTCGGCGGTCCTCTGCGCCCGGCTGATTTCCTCATTTGCGCGCTTCGCATCGGTGATGTCGCGCCAGATCGAAAGCATCCTGACCGGTTTTCCTTCGCGCCCGATGATCGGGGCCGCGATCACGTCCATGCATCTTTCTTCGTTCCTGGAATTCCGTACGGTAATCTCGAAACGGGACATCTCGCCCGCTCTGACCTTTGCCCAGCCATCCAGAACCATTTGTGCATCGGTGTCCTTGCCGATGACGTCCCACGTGGTTTTCGTGAGCGGCGCCCCTTCCGCCAGGCCGAAGATTCGCCGGCCAGCCTTGTTCATGAGCAACGGTCGCCCTTCGAGATCGAGTACGCGCACACAGTCGGGGCTGCTGTCGAAAATGCTTCTGATGAAAGCTTGCGCTTCCTGTTGGGCGAGTTCGGCGACGCGGCGTTCCGTGATGTCGAGAACCGAGCCGACATATCCGAGGAAGGTTCCATCGTCGGAAAAGCGGGGCTGGCCCACATCTATCACCCACGCCCAGCTTCCATCGGCCCGCCGCAAGCGGTATTCGCTCCGCACCGGCGCCTTGCCCGCCGTCGCGCTGAAGAATGCTTCCTGCACCTTCTCCCTGTCGTCCGGGTGGATCACCTCCACCCAACCGAAACCGAGTGCCGCGGATTCCGTTTGCCCCGTGGTCTCCAGCCACAAGCGGCTGAAGAAGCTCGTATCGCCCGATGGATCGGCTACCCAGATCATTACCGGTGCGTCGTCGGCGATTGCCCGGAAGCGCGCTTCGCTTTCGCGCAACGCTTCCGTGGCGCGGCGCCTTTCATCGACGTCTTCCAGGACACCGTACCAACGCACGATTTGCCCATTGGCATCCTGCTTGGCGACCGCCCGAGCTCGGACCCAGCGATAATGACCAGTTGCGGTCAAGAGACGATATTCGACATTGAGCGGATCGCCCCCCGAAAGAGCGCGTTGCCATTGCTGGCGGACCATGGCAGCATCGTGCGGATGCACGGCTTTTGCCCACCCGCTTCCAAGTGTTTCCTTTTCGCTCAACCCCGTGAACTCGGTCCAGCGCGGGCCGACATCCAAGACCGCTCCCGGGGGGTCCGCGGTCCACGGAACTTGCGGATGAAGGTCGATGAGCGAGCGGTAATGCTCCTCCCTGGCCCGTAGCGTCGTTTCGGCCTCGCGCAGTTTGGTGATGTCGACAATCACCGTGACCAGGAACTTGTCCTCGGTCCGGCCGGCCGGTATGCGGACGCAGCGTTTCTTGATCAGGAGCGTCCGCGCGGCGCTGCCCGCGGTAGCGATCTGCACTTCGACATTGTGCTCCTCGCCTGTCGAGAGCACGGTCCGGTCGGTGGAGACAACCCTGTCGGCCGCCTCCTTGGGCAGTATGTCGTGATCCGTGCGTCCGAGGAGTTCATCGCGGCCTCGGCCGAGGAGCTCGCATGCCGCGCTGTTCACGGAGATGAACCGCGAGTGATTGTCCTTGACGATCACCGGCTCGACGATGCCATCTATCAGACACTGGAAGAAATCATGAAACTTCTTCGACGAACGTTCTGGCGGAGCGTTCATGTCACCGATTCTTCCACTGTTTGACGACAGACCCCTCCCGCTGCAGTGGAGCCCCCGCCTGGTTGCGCAACCTAATTTAACTATTTCGACCGCAAGTGGTTCCCAAGTGGTGTGCTCAATTTTGTCGCTCGGGGGTAAACGCTCATTTCCCTGCACGTTGACGCCCGCGATTTCGACGGAATGTGTGCGAATGGGAAGGCATCCGGCTTGATCAGGCCGGTGAGGCTTTGGGGAAGTTGAAGGGCAGCAGGTCGGTGATATCTGCATCTTCGGTGCGTTGAGGCAATTCGGTGAGGACGTGGCGCAACCACGCTAATGGCTCGACGCGTGAGGCGCGGCAGGTCAGCATGAGGCTGTAAATGACGGCGCTGGCCTTGGCTCCATCGGCGGTATCGCTGAAGAGCCAACTCTTCCTGCCGGTGGCAAAAACTCTGATATCGCGTTCGAGAAGGTTGTTGTCGATCGGCATCCTGCCGTCTTCGGTGTAGCGCGTCAGATATTCCCATTGGTTCAGGGTATAGGAGACGGCATCGCCGAGCTTGCTGTCCGGCAAGACCTTCGGGGCGATTTCGTCGAGCCATGTCTTGAGGGCGGTCAGGATGGGTACGCTGTGTTGCTGGCGAAAGCGGCGAATGCTGTCGGCCTGCGTCTCACCGTGCTCCGGCTTTTTGTTCCGTGCCTGCCTTTCAACCCGGTAGAGCTGTTCGAAGAACCGGAGCGCCTGCTCCGGCGGCCCGCCGGGTTTGTTTCTCGTCTTGAGAGCATTGACAAAACGTCGTCTTGAATGGGCCATACATCCAAGGTGGATCGCGCCCTCCAGCGTGCGCCAGGCGGAATAGCCGTCGCTCATCAAGATGCCGCGGTAATCGCCGAGGAAGGTCTGCGGGTGTATCTGGCCGCGGCCCGGCTGATAATCGAGCAGCACGATCGGCTCGTCACTGTCCTCGCCACTCCGATAGGCCCACATATACGATGTATCGGTGGCCTCTCGATTCTTTTCCTTCAGGACCTGAACCGTCGTCTCGTCGCCATGGATGAGAGGTTGCGATCTGAGCCGCAGTTTCAAGGCGTCATAGATGCGGGAGAGATGTTTTTCGCTCGAGCCGATCACCCAGTGACCCAGAGCGCCACGGCTGACAGGAACCCCGGCGCGCTCGAATGTCTGCGCCAGACGGTAGAGCGGTGTGCCATCGACATATTTGTGAACGAGCGCGAAGGCCAGCGTCGAGGCCGTGGCGATGCTGCCCGGCAAGGGTTGCGCGGGCATCGGCGCGATAACGATTGGCGTGTTGAGTCCGGTGCGGTCGCAATGGCGGCAAGCATATTTGAACCGCACATTCTGCAGAACCTTCGCCTTCACCTCGATATGAAGCTGCTCGGTAACGGTCTCTCCCATGCGATGCATCTGACCATGACAGCAGGGACAAGCCTTGTGATCGTCGGGAAGGTCGTACTCGACGCGCTCGCGCGGCAGGTTTTCCGGCAGCGCTCTGCGGCCGCGCTTCTTTCCCGTCGTGCCTTCGATCGCCGGTAATCCTGTGTTCGGCAGGTCGACGACATCGTCATCTTCGCCGCCGGCGACATCCTCATCGGCAACCTGTTCGGCTTCATTGAAGATGCGATCAACGTGTTTTTCGCTACGCGGCGCAAACCGATGCAGCCGCGCAAGCGCCAGCTCTTCCTCGAGTTTGACGACTCGCTGCGAGAGCGCTTCCTTCTCGGCTTTCAGCGCGGCGATTTCGGCAGCATGTGCCGCCAACTGCGCCTTCAACTCTGCAACGCTCGGTTCGCCGGTTCGATTCATCGGATTCTTGAATCTGAACCGTACCGCCGCGTCAACCGCGCAATTCAAGAGCCCTCAGCCAGCGACCTGGTATTGCCGCACCGGATGGCGCACCATCGCATCGATATCGATGCCGTCGAGAATCCAGTGCAATTGCTCCGTCGTCAGCCGCATCACTGTTTCCTGACGCCGGGGCCAGCGGAACTTGTCCTCCGTCAGCCGCTTCAGCACCAGCACAAAACCCGACCGATCGAAGAACAACAGTTTCATCCGGTCGCGACGGCGATTGCAGAACGCAAAAACCGCCGGAGCAAATGGATCGAGTGCCATCGTCTCCTGAACCAGGACCGCAAGACTGTTGATGCCGGCCCGAAAGTCGATCGGCTCGCGATGCAGGTAGACCTGAAGGTCAGCGCCCAGCTTGAACATCACCCAACGCTCCGATTATCACCGCTAACGCATTCGCATCACCGCATTCCAGCGTCAGCCTCACACCGTTCGGTAGTGATGCGCTCACCTTCGCTGGAGAGAACGAAGGGCCCATCCTCTCCGATTTCGCCAGGCGCTCTTCACCACGCGTGGCAGGCATATCCAACGACCTGCTCTGCATCGGCAGGCTGCGATCCGCGGCGACAACCGGAATAAATGCAGATGTTGAAGATGGCGGCAGAGTGCCGGCCTCCTTGGCGTTCTTTATCCATTTCCGAAGGAGGTTAGCGTTGATCCCATGCTCGAGCGCAAGTCTCGATACCGACACGCCGGGCTCAAGGCAGGCCGCAACGAGGCGCTCCTTCCATGCCGCATCGTAACGTCGGCGTCTGTTGCGCAAAACGCGCCTCACCGCCAGTTTCTGTTCATCGTCCTCAATCACTTGGTGTCCACCTCCGTTAAGTGGACACCTCATGCATGACAGCACTCAATGGCAAAAGGTGCGGAGAAAATCGCGCTTACGCTCGGGGGCGCGGCGCCGGTGCGCGGAAACCCGACGCGCAGCGGTCGCGCGGAGCAGGAACGCAAAAAGGGCTCCGAGAATCTCGGAGCCCTTGATGTTGCTTGTGATTTGGTTGCGGGGGCAGGATTTGAACCTGCGGCCTTCAGGTTATGAGCCTGACGAGCTACCGGGCTGCTCCACCCCGCGTTATTGGGCGAAGTCTGGAAGAGAAGATGATTGTTTTGTTTTTCTTGCGATTTGCAGACCTGGCAGCGACCTACTCTCCCGCGTCTTAAGACGAAGTACCATCGGCGCTGGGGCGTTTCACGGCCGTGTTCGGAATGGGAACGGGTGCAGCCACCCCGCCAGAACCACCAGGTCGGCAAAGCGCAAGATTTTGCGCGCCGAGGCGCGCAAACTGATGAGAAGCTGGTGAAGCGTTTGCTTCGTTTTGAACACGTCTTTTTGCGTCTTATCCGGATAATTCCAGCAGCCGGCAGAGCCGAGCCGCCGGAGGTCCGGCGCGCCGTCCGCAGCGAAGGCCGAAGGCCGACAGCGTGAGGACAGAAGATAGCATCATCAAACTTCGTTTGATGAGCATGAGCAATGGGAACGATCAAGCCGATCGAACGATTAGTACCGGTAAGCTTCATGCGTTGCCGCACTTCCACACCCGGCCTATCAACGTGGTCGTCTTCCACGGTTCTCGAGGGAATACTCGTTTTCAGGTTGGTTTCCCGCTTAGATGCCTTCAGCGGTTATCCATTCCATATATAGCTACCCTGCTATGCCCTTGGCAGGACAACAGGTCCACCAGAGATATGTCCATCCCGGTCCTCTCGTACTAGGGACAGATCCTGTCAATATTCCTACACCCACGGCAGATAGGGACCGAACTGTCTCACGACGTTCTGAACCCAGCTCACGTACCGCTTTAATTGGCGAACAGCCAAACCCTTGGGACCTGCTCCAGCCCCAGGATGCGATGAGCCGACATCGAGGTGCCAAACAACCCCGTCGATATGGACTCTTGGGGGTCATCAGCCTGTTATCCCCGGCGTACCTTTTATCCGTTGAGCGATGGCCCTTCCACGCGGGACCACCGGATCACTATGACCGACTTTCGTCTCTGCTCGACTTGTCAGTCTCGCAGTCAGGCGGGCTTATGCCATTGCACTCGACGAGCGATTTCCGACCGCTCTGAGCCCACCATCGCGCGCCTCCGTTACTCTTTCGGAGGCGACCGCCCCAGTCAAACTACCCACCATACACTGTCCCGGATCCGGATGACGGACCGCGGTTAGACATCCATGACGATAAGGGTGGTATTTCAAGGATGGCTCCACGAGAACTGGCGTCCCCGCTTCAAAGCCTACCACCTATCCTACACATGCCGACACGAATGCCAGTGTAAAGCTATAGTAAAGGTGCACGGGGTCTTTCCGTCTGACCGCAGGAACCCCGCATCTTCACGGGGAATTCAATTTCACTGAGTCTGCGTTGGAGACAGCGGGGAAGTCGTTACGCCATTCGTGCAGGTCGGAACTTACCCGACAAGGAATTTCGCTACCTTAGGACCGTTATAGTTACGGCCGCCGTTTACTGGGGCTTCGATTCAGAGCTTGCACCCCTCCTCTTAACCTTCCAGCACCGGGCAGGCGTCAGACCCTATACGTCGTCTTGCGACTTCGCAGAGCCCTGTGTTTTTGATAAACAGTCGCTACCCCCTGGTCTGTGCCACCCCATCATGGTTGCCCATAATGGGGTCACGCTTCTTCCGAAGTTACGCGTGCAATTTGCCGAGTTCCTTCAACGCAGTTCTCTCAAGCGCCTTGGTATACTCTACCTGACCACCTGTGTCGGTTTCGGGTACGGTCTATACGGTGGAGCTATTTCCCGGGACCACGTCCAAGCCTGGACAATCCAATAAGTCCAGACAAGTTAAGCGATCCGTCACTACCACCAGGCCCACGAATATTAACGTGGTTCCCATCGACTACGCGTGTCCGCCTCGTCTTAGGGGCCGGCTAACCCTGCTCAGATTAACTTTAAGCAGGAACCCTTGGTCTTTCGGCGAGAGGGTCTCTCACCCTCTTTATCGTTACTCATGTCAACATTCGCACTTCCGATACCTCCAGGACCCCTCACGGGTATCCCTTCACAGGCTTACGGAACGCTCCGCTACCACTTGCCTTGCGGCAAATCCTCAGCTTCGGTGCATGGCTTCAGCCCCGTTACATTTTCGGCGCAAAGACCCTTATTTAGACCAGTGAGCTGTTACGCTTTCTTTAAATGATGGCTGCTTCTAAGCCAACATCCTGGTTGTTTTGGGATCCTCACATCCTTTCCCACTTAGCCATGACTTGGGGACCTTAGCTGGAGGTCAGGGTTGTTGCCCTTTTCACGACGGACGTTAGCACCCGCCGTGTGTCTGCCGACTAGTACTCCCCGGTATTCGGAGTTTGGTTAGGATCAGTAAGACGGTGAGTCCCCATAGCCCATCCAGTGCTCTACCCCCGGGGGTATTCGGTCGACGCTCTACCTAAATAGATTTCGCGGAGAACCAGCTATTTCCGAGTTTGATTGGCCTTTCACCCCTAGCCACAAGTCATCCCAATCTATTGCAACAGATGCGGGTTCGGTCCTCCAGTTGGTGTTACCCAACCTTCAACCTGCTCATGGCTAGATCACTCGGTTTCGGGTCTAATGCGACATACTAAGGCGCCCTATTCAGACTCGCTTTCGCTACGCCTACACCTACCGGCTTAAGCTTGCATGTCACACTAAGTCGTTGACCCATTATACAAAAGGTACGCCGTCACCCTTGCGGGCTCCGACTGTTTGTAGGCATCCGGTTTCAGGTTCTATTTCACTCCCCTTGTCGGGGTGCTTTTCACCTTTCCCTCACGGTACTTGTTCGCTATCGGTCATGCACGAGTACTTAGGCTTGGAGAGTGGTCTCCCCATGTTCAGACAGGATTTCACGTGTCCCGCCTTACTCAAGGACAATGAGTGTTCTACGTGTACGGGGCTATCACCCGCTGCGGCCGGCCTTTCCAAACCGTTCCACTTCATTCCTCATTGCCACTGGCCTGGTCCGCGTTCGCTCGCCACTACTTGCGGAGTCTCGGTTGATGTCCTTTCCTGCAGGTACTTAGATGTTTCAGTTCCCTGCGTTCGCTTCTTATCCCTATTGAATTCAGGATAAGATACCTTTCAACAATGCTTGGAAACCTAAGCCGTACATCGTACGGCTTAAATTTTCCAAGCATCTAAGGTGGGTTGCCCCATTCGGAGATCCATGGATCAAAGCTCATTCGCAGCTCCCCACGGCTTATCGCAGCGTATCACGTCCTTCATCGCCTGTGCATGCCAAGGCATCCACCAAATGCCCTTTTGACACTTGATCGTTCTCATTGCCAATGCTCATCCTTAGTTGGATTTGGCAAACCTTTCCTCCTCGCTTGCGCTCGAAGGGGTGCCAAATCTGGCCATACGGACACCTTTCAGTGTGCCGCACCGCCAGCCAACAGCCCGGTTACCTTTTACAACCGGGCCAGTCAGATGCCATCGACGTGTTCGATATGGTCCTCATTGAAGTCACGCCGAGCGACTTCGAGGCCATATCTTAAGACCAGCTTCTCGAGATCTGTCCGGTGATGCGCGGTCAGGCAA
>NZ_KB905370.1:1455829-1840829 GCF_000378985.1 Ensifer sp. BR816
AGCGTTTCATGGAGCGCACCGGCAAGATGCCGAACATGGTCCATGCCGGCACCTATTCCGCCGTCACGCAATATCTGAAGGCGATCGAAAAGGCCGGCAGCGATGACGCCGACGCGGTCTCCAAGGAACTGCATGCGATGCCGGTGAACGACGTCTTCGCACAGAACGGCACGGTGGCGCCGAACGGCCGGATGATCCACGACATGTACCTGCTCGAGGTCAAGAAGCCGGACGAGAGCAAGGAGCCCTGGGACTATTTCAAGGTGCTGGCGACCATCCCCGGCAAGGAGGCCTTCATCGATCCGGCCCAGAGCGGCTGCGACCTCGTGAAATCCTGACCGGCGCCGAGCGATGAGCGTCGCCGTGCCTCTCGATAATGGAGCGCCGCGGGTGGTTCTGGCCGCCCGCGGTCTCCGCCGTGACTTCGGCGGCTTCACCGCCGTCAAGGACGTCGACCTCGACGTCCATCATGCCCGCGTGCATGCGCTGATCGGCCCGAACGGGGCCGGCAAGACCACGGTCTTCAACCTGTTGACCAAGTTCCTGCAGCCGACCCACGGCACGATCACGCTGCTCGGCGAGGACATCACCAACACGGCGCCCGACAAGGTCGCCCGCATGGGGCTGGTGCGGTCGTTCCAGATCTCGGCGGTGTTCCCGCACCTGACGGTCCTCGACAATGTCCGCGTCGCCCTGCAGCGGCCGAACCGGCTGGCGACCCAGTTCTGGAAGCCGCTGTCGGCGCTCGACGCTCTGAACGGCAAAGCTGACCAACTGATCCGCTCCGTCGGGCTCGAAAAGGAGCGCAACGCGTTGGCCGCCGATCTCTCCTATGGCCGCAAGCGGGTGCTCGAGATCGCCACCACGCTCGCACTCGACCCGAAGGTCCTGCTGCTCGACGAGCCGATGGCCGGGATGGGCCACGAGGATGTCGGCATGGTCGCCGAGATCATCCGCGAGGTGGCGCGCGAGCGCGCCGTGCTGATGGTCGAGCACAATCTCTCCGTCGTCGCGACGCTCTGCCATCACGTCACCGTGCTGCAGCGCGGCGAGATTCTGGCGGAAGGCGACTACGCATCGGTCTCCGATGATCCGCGCGTGCGCACTGCCTATATGGGCACGGAGGAAGCCTGAGATGAAACCATTGCTCCAGGTCTCCGGCCTCAACGCCTGGTACGGCGAGAGCCACATCCTCCACGGTGTCGACATGACCGTCGGCGAGGGCGAGATGGTGACGCTGCTCGGCCGCAACGGCGTCGGCAAGACGACGACGCTCAGGGCCATCATGGGCATCGTGCGCGAGCGCAAGGGCGAAATAACCTTTGCCGGCAAGGATCTGATCCGCGTGCCGCTCCATCGCGTCGCCCATCGCGGCCTCGGCTTCGTTCCCGAGGAGCGCGGCATCTTCTCGACGCTCTCCGTTTACGAGAACCTTTTGCTGCCGCCGGCCGTCGCCGAAGGCGGCATGACGATCGACGAGATTTTCGAGCTCTTTCCCAATCTCCACGAGCGCCGCAACAGCCAGGGCACCAAGCTTTCCGGCGGCGAGCAGCAGATGCTGGCGATCGCCCGGATCCTGCGCACCGGGGTCAGGATGATGCTGCTCGACGAGCCGACCGAGGGCCTCGCCCCGGTCATCGTCCAGCGCATCGGCGAGGTGCTGAAGAAACTCAAGGAGCGCGGCATGACGGTTCTCCTCGTCGAGCAGAACTTCCGCTTCGCCAGCAAGGTCGCCGACCGCTTCTATCTGATGGATCACGGCAAGGTGGCGGGTGAGTTTCCGGTCTCGGAGCTTTCCGCGCGCATGGACATGCTGCACGACGTCCTCGGGGTGTAAGTGATGACGATGATCTTCGGAATTCCGCTCCAAGCCTTCCTCGGACAGCTGCTGATCGGCCTCATCAACGGCTCCTTCTATGCGCTCTTGAGTCTTGGCCTCGCCATCATCTTCGGCCTGTTGCGGGTCATCAATTTCGCCCACGGGGCGCAATACATGCTCGGCGCCTTCATCGCCTGGCTGCTGCTCGCCCATTTCGGCATCGGCTATTGGCCGGCGCTGATCCTCGCGCCGCTTCTCGTCGGCCTTCTCGGCGCCGCGATCGAACGTACCATGCTGAGAAGGCTCTATTCGCTGGACCCGCTCTACGGCCTGCTCTTCACCTTCGGCCTGGCGCTGACGGTCGAAGGCACGTTCCGCTATCTCTACGGCGCCTCCGGTCAGCCCTATGCGACGCCGGCGCTTTTGACCGGCGGCGCCAATCTCGGCTTCATGTTCCTGCCCGTCTATCGCGGCTGGGCGATCGTCTTCTCGCTCATCGTCTGCATCGGCACCTGGCTCGTCATCGAGAAGACCAAGCTCGGCTCGTATCTGCGCGCGGCGACGGAAAATCCGGTGCTGGTGCAATCCTTCGGCATCAACGTGCCCTTCCTGCTGACTTTGACCTATGGCCTCGGCGCGGCGCTTGCGGCGCTCGCCGGCGTGCTTGCCGCGCCGATCTACCAGGTATCGCCGCTGATGGGATCGAACATCATCATCGTCGTCTTCGCCGTGGTGGTCGTCGGCGGCATGGGCTCGATCATGGGGGCGATCGTCACCGGCTACCTGCTCGGCGTCGCCGAGGGCCTGACCAAGGTCTTCTATCCGGAGGCCTCCAATATCGTGATCTTCGTGATCATGGCCATCGTTCTTTTGCTGAGACCCGCAGGCCTCTTCGGCCGGGATGCTTGATATGACACTGACATTCGAACTTCAGAAGCAGAAGGAACGTACCCCGGTCGTCGCCCAGACGGTATTTCTTGGGCTCGGCCTCGTGCTTCTCCTGCTCGCGCCGCTGTTCTTCTATCCCGTCTTCCTGATGAAGATCCTGTGTTTCGCGCTCTTCGCCTGCGCGTTCAATCTGCTGCTCGGCTATACCGGGCTGCTCTCCTTCGGCCATGCCGCTTTCTTCGGCGGTGCGGCCTATTTCACCGCCCATGCGGTCAAGGAATGGGGCGTGCCGCCCGAACTCGGCATCCTCGTCGGCGTCGTCGGCGCCGCCCTTCTCGGCGCGGTGATCGGCTTCTTCGCCATCCGCCGCCAGGGCATCTATTTCGCGATGATCACGCTGGCGCTGGCGCAGATGTTCTATTTCTTCTGCCTGCAGGCCGAGTTCACCCATGGCGAGGACGGCATCCAGTCGGTGCCGCGCGGCCATCTGTTCGGCCTCCTCGACCTCTCGCAGTCCTCAAACATGTACTATTTCGTGCTCGCCATCTTCGTCATCGGCATCGCGATCATCTGGCGGATCATCAATTCGCCCTTCGGCATGATCCTGAAGTCAATCCGCGAAAACGAGACGCGGGCGATCTCGCTCGGCTATTCGGTCAGGAACTACAAGCTCGCCGCCTTCGTCATGTCGGCTGCACTGACCGGTCTCGCCGGCGGCCTTAAGGCGCTGGTCTTCCAGTTCGCGACGCTCACCGATGTCGGCTGGCAGATGTCGGGCGAGGTCATTCTGATGACCCTGCTCGGCGGCATCGGCACGCTGATCGGACCGCTCTTCGGCGCAGCACTCGTCGTGACGCTGCAGAACTATCTGGCCACCTCGGAATTTCCCGTGACGATCATCACCGGCGTCGTCTTCATGGCCTGCGTGCTTCTGTTCCGCCGCGGCATCGTCGGCGAGTTCTACAATTCGCGCCTTGGCCGCCGGCTCGGCTTCGAGCACCGGCAGAAGCACTGACCCTCAGAGAAGCCCATGGAAACGTTCGACTATATCGTCGTCGGAGCGGGAAGCGCCGGCTGCGTCCTCGCCAACCGCCTTTCCGAGGACCCGGCACATCGCGTGCTGCTGCTCGAGGCGGGCGGCAGCGACAATTATCACTGGATCCACATCCCGGTCGGCTATCTCTATTGCATCAACAATCCGCGCACCGACTGGTGTTTCACCACGGCCGCTGAAGAGGGCCTCAATGGCCGGTCGCTTTTCTATCCGCGCGGCAAGGTGCTCGGCGGCTGCTCCTCGATCAACGGCATGATCTACATGCGCGGCCAGGCGCGCGACTACGACCTCTGGCGCCAACTCGGCTGCACCGGCTGGAGCTGGGAGGAGGTGCTGCCGCTCTTCAAGAAATCAGAGGATCACTATCGCGGTGCCAACGAGATGCATGGCGCAGGCGGCGAATGGCGTGTCGAGAAGGCGCGCGTCCGCTGGGCGGTGCTTGACGCATTCCAGAAGGCGGCGGCCGAGGCTGGCATTCCCGAGACCGACGATTTCAACCGCGGCAGCAACGAGGGCTCCGGCTATTTCGACGTCAACCAGCGCTCCGGCATCCGCTGGAACACCGCCAAGGCATTCCTGAAGCCGGCTAAACAACGGCGCAATCTGACGATCCTGACCAAGGCGCATGTCCGCAGGCTGATCCTTGAAGCGGGGCGCGTCGCGGGCGTCGAGTTCCAGCATGACGGCGTGACAAAGAGCGTGCGCACCCGCCACGAGACGGTGCTTTGCGGCGGCGCGATCGGCTCGCCGCATATTCTAGAACTTTCCGGCATCGGCAATCCCGAAATCCTTCGCGCCAACGGGAACGAAGTCCATCACGCGTTGCCCGGCGTCGGCGAGAACCTGCAGGATCATCTGCAGCTCCGTCTTGCCTACAGGGTCACCGGCGTTCCGACGCTGAACGAGAAGGCGAGTTCGGTTTTCGGCAAGGCGGCGATCGGCCTCGAATATCTCGTCCGGCGCTCCGGCCCGATGGCCATGGCGCCGAGCCAGCTCGGCATCTTCACCCGCTCGGGTCCCGAGAAGGAAACGCCGGACCTGCAGTATCACGTGCAGCCCGTGACGCTCGAAAAATTCGGCGAGCCGGTGCATCCCTTCCCGGCGATAACCGCCAGCGTCTGCAACCTGAGGCCCGAAAGCCGTGGTTCGGTGCACCTGAAAGGGCCGGATTTCGCCGCCGCACCCGACATCCGCCCGCGCTATCTCACCGCCGAAGCCGATCGCGACATTGCCGTGAAAGCCATTCGGCTCACACGCCGCATCGTTTCGCAGCCTTCCTTCGCGCGCTACCAGCCCGTCGAATTCAAGCCCGGGCCGCGCTACGAGACCGATGCCGAGCTGAAACAAGCCGCCGGCGAGATCGGCACGACGATCTTTCACCCGGTCGGCACCTGCCGCATGGGTTCGGACCCGGGGAGCGTCGTCGATCCGGAGCTGCGCCTGCGCGGCCTTGAGGGCCTGCGCATCGCCGACGCCTCGATCATGCCGACGATCACGTCGGGCAACACCAATTCGCCGACGATCATGATCGCCGAGAAAGCGGCCGCGATGATCCTTGCGAGGAACCGGTAGCAGTCTACTCCGCCGCTTGCGTCTCCGGCATCGGCACATAGTTGAGGATCGGCGACAGCCAGCGCTCCGCCTCGCGGACATCCATGCGCTTGCGTGTCGCGTAATCCTCGACCTGGTCGCGCTCGATTTTGGCAACGCCGAAATAGTACGCGTCCGGATGGCCTATATAGAGGCCGGAAACGGACGAACCCGGCCACATCGCGTAGCTCTCCGTCAGGCTGACGCCGATTGCCGCCTCGGCATCGAGCAGACGGAAGAGCGTCTCCTTCTCGGTATGGTCGGGCTGTGCCGGATAGCCGGGCGCCGGGCGGATCCCGGCATAGGGTTCGGCGATCAGTTCCTGCGGCGTGAAGGATTCGTCCGGAGCGTAACCCCAGAGCTCCTTGCGGACATATTCGTGCATACGCTCGGCAAAGGCCTCGGCGAAGCGGTCGGCGAGCGCCTTGACCAGGATCGAGGAATAATCGTCATTGGCGCGCTCGAAACGCTCGGCGATCGCCACTTCCTCGATGCCGGCGGTCACCACGAAGCCGCCGAGATAGTCGTGCCTGCCGCTGTCGGCCGGAGCGACGAAATCGGCGAGAGCGACGTTCGGCCGGCCGTCGCGCTTGGTCAATTGCTGGCGAAGCGTGAAGAAGGTGGCAAGCTCCCGCTTACGCGTCTCGTCGGTGAAGAGGCGGATGTCGTCGCCGGCGCTTCCGGCCGGCCAGAAGCCGACCACCGCCTTCGGCGCGAACCATTTTTCCGCAATGATCTTTTCGAGCATCGCCTGGGCGTCGGCGAAGAGTTGCCGTGCCGCCGGCCCCTGATGTTCGTCGTCGAGAATGCGCGGATAGACACCCTTCAGCTCCCAGGTCTGGAAGAAGGGCGTCCAGTCGATATAGCGGGAAAGCTCCGCCAGGTCCCAGCTCTCGAAGACGCGCGTGCCGAGGAAGGAAGGCGTCTTCGGCTGATGCGCCTTCCAGTCGAGCTTCTGCGCATTGGCGCGAGCCTGCGACAGCGGCAGGCGACGCTTTTCCGCCTCGTTGCGTGCATGGGTGTCGGCGACCTTCAGATATTCGGCGCGGATCGTCTGCTTGTAGGCGTCGCTCGCCTCCGGCGAGAGCAGGCTCGAGACGACACCGACGGCGCGACTGGCATCCGTGACATAGACGGTCTGGCCGAGGCTGTAGCGCGGATTGATCTTGACCGCCGTGTGCACGCGGCTGGTCGTCGCCCCACCGATCAAGAGCGGAATGTCGAAGCCCTCGCGCTCCAGTTCGGAGGCGACATGCACCATCTCGTCGAGCGACGGGGTGATGAGGCCGGAAAGCCCGATCGCGTCGACCTTCTCCTGCCTTGCCACTTCGAGGATTTTTGCCGAGGGCACCATGACGCCGAGGTCGATGATCTCGTAATTGTTGCAGGCGAGCACGACGCCGACGATGTTCTTGCCGATGTCGTGCACGTCGCCCTTGACGGTCGCCATCAGGATCTTGCCGGCGCTCTCGCGGGTCCCCTCGCCGCCATTGGCAAGCTTCTCGGCCTCCATGTAGGGCAGCAGCACGGCGACCGCCTGCTTCATCACGCGCGCCGATTTGACCACCTGCGGCAGGAACATCTTGCCGGCGCCGAAGAGGTCCCCGACCACGTTCATGCCGGCCATCAGCGGTCCTTCGATGACGTGCAGCGGGCGCTTGGCGGCAAGCCGCGCCTCTTCCGTGTCGGCTGCGATGAATTCGGTGATGCCGTTGACGAGCGCGTGCTCGAGCCGCTTGGCGACCGGCCCCTCACGCCAGGCGAGGTCCTTCTCCTTGCCCTGCGCACCGCCCTGCCCGCGATAGCGTTCGGCGACCTCCAGGAGGCGCTCGGTCGCATCCGGACGGCGATTGAGGACCACGTCCTCGCAGGCCTCGCGAACCTCCGGGTCGATCGCGTCATAGACGGCGAGCTGGCCGGCATTGACGATGCCCATGTCCATGCCGGCCTGGATTGCGTGATAGAGGAAGACGGCGTGCATCGCCTCGCGCACCGGCTCGTTGCCGCGGAAGGAGAAGGAGAGGTTCGAGACGCCGCCCGAGACATGCACATGCGGCAGCGTCGCGACGATCTCATGTGCCGCCTCGATGAAATCGACGCCGTAATTGTTGTGCTCCTCGATGCCCGTCGCCACCGCGAAGATGTTCGGGTCGAAGATGATGTCTTCCGGCGGAAAGCCGACCTCTTCGGTGAGCAGCCGATAGGCGCGTCCGCAGATCTCGACCTTGCACGCCTTGCTGTCGGCCTGGCCCTTCTCGTCGAAGGCCATCACCACCACGGCGGCGCCATAGGCGCGCACCAGCCGCGCATGATTGAGAAACGCTTCCTCGCCTTCTTTCAGCGAGATCGAGTTCACCAGCGCCTTGCCCTGGACGCATTTGAGGCCGGCCTCGATCACCTCCCATTTGGAGGAATCGATCATCACCGGCACGCGGGCGATGTCCGGTTCGGAAGCGACGAGGTTCAGGAATTCGACCATGGCGCGGGTCGAATCGATCAGCCCTTCGTCCATGTTGATGTCGATGATCTGCGCCCCGTTGGCCACCTGGTCGCGCGCTACGTCGAGTGCGGCGGCATAGTCGCCGGCGGTGATCAGCTTGCGGAACTTCGCCGAGCCGGTGACATTGGTGCGCTCGCCGACATTGACGAAGGGAATCTCATCGGTGAGCGTGAAGGGTTCGAGGCCGGAGAGCCGCATGCGGCGCTCGATCTCCGGCATCCGGCGCGGTGGATATTTTTGGACGGCGTCGGCGATGGCGCGGATATGCGCCGGCGTCGAGCCGCAGCAGCCGCCGACGATGTTGACGAGACCGTCGCGGGCAAATTCCTCGATCTGTGCCGCCATCGCCTCGGGGCTCTCGTCGTAGCGGCCGAATTCGTTCGGCAGGCCGGCATTCGGATAAGCGCAGACAAGCGTGTCGGCGACGGTCGAGAGCTCGTCGATGTGGGCACGCATCGCATTGGCGCCGAGGGCACAATTGAGGCCGATGGTGAACGGCGCCGCATGCCGCACCGAATACCAGAAGGCAGTCGGCGTCTGACCGGAAAGCGTCCGGCCGGAGAGATCGGTGATCGTGCCGGAAATCATCACCGCCAGGTGGATCCCCTTCTCGGCAAAAACCTCCTGGGTCGCGAAGATCGCCGCCTTGGCGTTCAGCGTATCGAAGATCGTTTCGATCAGGATGATGTCGGCGCCGCCATCAATGAGGCCGCGGACCTGCTCGGCATAGGCAAGCCTGAGATCGTCGAAGCTGACGGCGCGATAGCCGGGATTGTTGACATCGGGCGAGATCGAGGCGGTGCGGTTGGTCGGTCCGAGCGCGCCGGCGACGAAGCGCCGCCGGCCATCCTCAGCCTCGGCGCGCTTTGCAGCTCGCCGCGCCAGCCGCGCGCCGTCGCGGTTGAGCTCGTAGACCGTGTCCTCCATGCCGTAATCGGCCTGGGCGATCCGCGTCGAGGAAAAGGTGTTGGTTTCGAGAATATCGGCGCCGGCCATGGCGTAGCGGTAATGGATTTCCTCGATCGCCCTCGGCTGTGTCAGGGTCAGGAGATCGTTGTTGCCCTGCTGATGACAGGCGCAGCCGCCGAAGCGCTCGCCGCGAAAATGATCTTCGGCAAAACCGAGCTGCTGGATCTCGGTTCCCATCGCCCCATCCATGATCAGGATGCGCTCGCTTGCCGCCTGGTTGAGCGCCCGGAAAATTTCCGAGCCGTCGGGCCTGGGGGAGAGATCTCCGAAGAGGGACGCGGCGGACATGGGAAATCTCCCGTTCTGAAAACGACAAATACTTGTCGATTAAGTCACATAAAGATATCTTTATGTCAACATACGATCTGATCACAATTTTTGCCAGGCGAATAGACAACCGAAAAAGAAAAGGCCCGCCGCGATCGCGACGGGCCGTTGAAGGCGCAACGGGAGCCGATGCTCACATCCGCTTCAGGCAATCCTCGACTTCATAGATCGCACAGAGAATGTGATAGAAGCTGCTGGCCGGCGCGGGCTCGTCGACGAAGGCGCCGTCGGCCTTCTGCTTGTCGCGCCAGAGCCCCCGGATAGGCGTCTCCAGGAAGCGTTGCAGCGCTGCGGCCGCACGCGAGGCCGAGGCGAGATAGCGTTGCCGTTCGCTGCCGTCGGAAAGGGCGGCAAAGCGGATCGCCGCCTTCAGCCATTCGGTCTGCGGCCAGAGCCGCGCCACCGGATCGGCAACCGATAGATCGTCGAAGAGGGTCATGACGGCCACGCCGCGCTTGCCGCAAATTCCGTGCGCTTCGCCGATCTCGAAAAGCCGCCGTGCCTTGACGATCGCTTCCGCATTGCCGCGCCGCTCCGCCCAGCGCAGGAGCAGCCAGGCCCATTCGAACTGGTGGCCGGGCTCGACGATGCGACCCTTCTCGCCCGGAAAGGGCGTCCAGTCGTGATCGAAGAACTCGCGCAGCACGCCGGTCTCGGCATCGATGAAGCAACCCATCGCCAGATGGGCGATCTCGTCGGCAAGATTGGCCCAGGCGACCAAATCGAATCCCTCGACCGTTTCGCTGGCCAGGCAGGCCTCGAAGAGGTGCATGTGCGGGTTGGAACCAAGCGGTAGACGCGGCGGGTTGTCCTCCTCGAAGCCGGCGACCGGATGCCTGCAATGGGCTTCGAGCCTTTGGCGAAGATCGTTGCTGCGGCCGATCATCTCGGCCTTCCGTTCCGGGATGACCTCGGCCAAATAGGCGAAGGCAAGCAGCGCGAAGGCCTGATTGTAGAGATCGAAGGAGGGATCGACGATCTCCCCGTCGGCATCGGCAAGCGCACCATAAAAGCCGCTCGGCTGTCGGTAGACGCGGTCGAAATAAGAAAGCCCGCCCTCGGCGACGCTACGCCAGTCGCCGCGCCAACCGCGCCGCCCTGCCTCGGCGAAGCAATAGACCTGGCGGGGCTGGACGCGCGAGCGTCGATTGGCCCGTGTCGGCTCGCCGGCCATGTCGATCGTTTCGACGAAGCCGCCGCCCGCCGCATCGAACCCCTTTTCGCGCCAGAGCGGCAGGGCGGCCTCCGCGAGCCAGCGATCGAGTTCCGTCGCCTGCAAGACAATATCCATGCCGCGTCTGTTCCTATGAATTCTCGAGTTTCAGCGCGCCGTGATCGGCGCCGAGGATTTCGGCCAGCGCTTCGACGACGAGATTATGGTCGTCGCGCTGCGGCAGTCCGGAGACGGTGACGGCACCGATGCAGCCGGTTCCCTTCACGACGATCGGGAAGCTGCCGCCATGCGCGGCAAACTCTTGATCGGGCAGGCCGAGCTTCGCCTGCAGGTTCGTCTGCTGCTTCAAGAGGCTGAGGCCGGTGGCGTAGCTGCTTCTGAACAGGCGGAAAACCGTGTTGCGCTTGCGCCGCACCCAGTTCGGATTGTCCGGTGTCGCGCCGTCGAGCGCCGCATAGAAGACCTGCATGGAGAACAGCGTGATGTCGATGACGACGCCAAGCTTGCGCTCGGCGGCCATGCGGCGCAGCGTCGAGCCGAGCGTCCAGGCCGTGTCGAGGTCGAAGCGCTCGAACTGCAATTGCTGTTCCTGAAGCGCGATCCGGCGCAAATCATTGTCGATGTTCATGATGCCTCCGCTTGTCGTGGTCGATTCGGAAAATGAGACGTGGGACGCGCGGAAAGGTTCGCGCGTGCTGCGCCGCCTACGCCTTCCAGAGCCAGGCTGCGCCGCGCACGCCGGAACTGTCGCCGTGCACCGCCTTGCGGATCGGCGTCTCGAAACTGTCGCCGAACAGATATTTTGTGATCAGCTCCGGCAATTCGCCGTAGATCTCGTCGACATTCGACATGCCGCCACCAAGCACGAAAACATCCGGATCGACGATGTTGGTCAGCAGCGCGAGGCTGCGAGCAAGCCGGTCGACGAAGCGGTCGTAGACGCCGGTCGCGGCCGGATCGCCGGCACGCTTCGCCTCGATGATGTCGCGGCCGCGGCGCTCGACGCCGGTCGTCAGGCGATAGTCGAGTTCGAGCCCGGTGCCGCAGGCATACATGTCGAGGCAGCCGAGCTTGCCGCACCAGCATTTGTGGCCGGGATATTCGTCTTGTCGCATCCACGGCAGCGGGTAGTGGCCGATCTCCGCGGCAATGCCCTGGTAGCCGGCATGCACCTTCTTGCCGATCGCCAGCCCGCCGCCATGCCCGGTGCCGACGATGACGCCGAAGACGACATGCGCATCCTTTCCGGCCCCGTCGACCGCCTCGGAGACCGCCAGGCAATTGGCGTCGTTGGCAAGCCGCACCTTTCGACCGAGTGCGGCCTCGAGATCGCGCCCGAGCGGCTTGCCGTTGATGAGCACGGCGTTGGAATTGCGGACGATCCCGGTGCGCGGATTGGGGCTTCCGGGAATGCCTATGCCGATCGACCCGCGTTCGCCGGCCGTCCGTTCGGCGGCGGCGACGAGTTCGACCACGGCGCGGATACAGGCGTCATAGCCGCTGGTCGGGGTCGCAACGCGGTGCCGGGCACGCGTCTCGCCATCGCCGTCGAGCGCGATGACTTCCATTTTGGTGCCGCCCCAATCAATTCCGATAAGCATGTGCGGATCAGGTCCCAGGATGGATGTCGCTTCGGGAACGGGCGGCATCTCCTTGGGCCGCGCCGGCTCCTGCTTAGCATTCACCCTGTCCGCGATGCTAGCCCCATGATTTCGCATCGGCGCACCGGACCTTCGCAAAACTGCGACGTGCCCATAGCACCGCAAATCGCCGGTCGCGAATGCAAAAACACTTGGCGAAGAGGCCTTGCTTTTGTATGGGTCTATACCGAGTGGTCCCGTAGCTCAGCAGGATAGAGCACCAGATTCCTAATCTGGGGGTCGCGCGTTCGAATCGCGCCGGGATCACCATGTCAACATTCTTCTCGGAGATTGGGCATGAGGCGATCGGTGGGAAAGGTCGCCGACGGCGATCAGGTTGTGATTATCTTCGATGACGGCGTCGCGCCGCTGCATGCGGACTTGGTGACCGAGCTTGTCGAGACGGACGGGATCATCCGGTTGTCCTTCGCAGCCATCACTTAAGATGGTGATGGAGTGCCTAAGGCCGATGTCGTAGCATGGCTCCGTTTACCGAAAGAATTGGCATGGAGCCTGTGCCGATCGATCAGAGCTCTCGACCAGCGCTAACCTGAATGCCCTCCCCCTTTTTAGCGTCTTGCCACTGTAACAATCGGCGCCTAGACTGCCTTTACTGTCCCTCTCGTCGCTGACCACGGATGTACTGGCAGCGGCGGGAGGTGGCGATGAAAGGTCGGGCCGAGCCCGGCCTTTTTGTTTGTGGTCGGTCCTTGCGCCTGCTTCCTTCTTCGTTCGTCGCTCTTGGCCGCCTCCTTTGGAGACAGTTCGCGCGAACGCTCCTCCCTCGCCGGCTTCCGCCCGAAAGCGCCGCGGAACCAATCCATGCCCGGACGGTTTGGTTGGTCGGGAACGAGAATCCCCGAGAGAGGTAAGACTATGAAAAACACGATCTTTGGCGTCGCAGTGCTGTTGAGCGCTGCGGCAATGCCGGCTCTTGCGCAGTCGGCATCCTCGGGCGCCAGCACACCGGCGATCGCCACGCCCGGCACCAAGAACCCCGAGGCCCCCGTCGCCGGCAAAAACAGCTTCACGGAAGATCAGGCGCGCGAGCGGATCGAGGAAGCCGGTTACGCCGACGTCACGGGCCTGAAACTCGACGACCAGGGAATCTGGCGGGCAACGGCCATGAAGGACGGCAAGTCCGTCACCGTCGCCCTCGACTACCAGGGCAACGTCACCGCCCTGTAGGTCAATGTTTGCAGCCGGGAATGCGGAAAATCCGCTCGTTCCCGTTCCAGCGCTACTGCATGATTCCTTAAATCGGAATCGATTTAAGGAGAAATCCTGCAGCAACTATAAGTGGTACAGCGACCTTTGCGCGCCTACTGAGACGCGCGGCGCTGTAACGGAATGGAGAAGAAGATGAGAACTGTGGCAGGTCTTTTCGACGACTATCACGACGCCCGACAGGCAGTGAACGACCTGGAGGCAGCCGGCATTCCGTCGGAGGATATCAGCATCGTCGCCAACAATGCCGGTGATCGCTACTCGGAGGAGAGCTCCGGGGCGGCCGGAGGTGCGGGCGTCGGTGCCGGGTTGGGCGCGGCCGGCGGCGGCGCCGTCGGGCTGCTGACCGGGCTGGGACTGATGGCCATTCCGGGCGTCGGGCCGGTGGTCGCCGCTGGTTGGCTCGCATCGACGGCGGCGGGCGCGATCGCCGGAGCCGTGGCGGGCGCCGCCACCGGCGGCATCATAGGGTCGCTGACGGATTCCGGCATTCCCGAAGAGGACGCCCATCTCTACGCCGAGGGTGTACGCCGCGGCGGCACGTTGGTGCTGGCCAGGGTCGATGAGGCCCTGCTTCCCCAGGCAGACGCGATCCTCAGAAACCGCAACGCCGTCGATACCTCCGTTCGCCGGCGGGCCTACACGGAAGAAGGCTGGACGCGCTTCGACGATGCGTCCGCCCCCTACAGCCTCGACGAGGTTCGAAGTGAGCATGACCGCTACCGCCCGCCGGCGCTGTAGCGGCTCGCCACCCGGCAACTCCGCAGGTACTGCAGCGTCCTGCGTCTGAGAAGACGCAGGACGCTGCAGGCGCTCTTCACACCGACGACCGCGGCTGAACCCGGGAAATCAATCCTTCCCACCGCAAGCTTCCGGCATCGACGGACTTGGCGCTGCGGAACCTAGCCGAGTTCTCGCGTGTTCTCCTACAGCGCCGCGCGTCTTATCGGACGCGCAAAGGTCGCTGTAGCACTTTGAATTGCCGCATGTCTTTGTCCTTAAATCGAGGTCGATTTAAGGACAAAGACATGCAGTAGGTGTTCCTTCGCAGGAGAGAAAGCATGCCGTCGGCAATGCCACCGAAGTCGAAATCGCGGCGGGCGACCCGCCCTCCCCTTGCCCTGCCACAGCTTGTCGACGAGAAGGCCGAAGCCTTCGTGGACATCGCCATAGCGGAGCTCGTCAAATCGAAAATCCCGTTTCTCGTCGCCGGCACCTTCGCCGTCAGCGCCTATACCGGCATTTCGAGGCCGACGAAGGATCTCGACGTCTTCTGCAAGGCGGGCGACTACACCCGAATCCTGAAGCATTTCAAGTCGCGCGGCTACTCGGTCGAAATTGAGGACGACCGGTGGCTGGGAAAGGTCTACAAGGGCAAGTTCTTCTTCGACGTCATCTTCGCCTCGCCGAACGGAACGATGCTCGTCAACGACGCATGGTTCGAACACGCTCTTCCGGTGGAGCTCAGCGCCTCGCCGGTATCGATCGTCGCGCCGACCGAACTGGTCTGGTCGAAGTCCTTCATCCAGCTGCGCGAGCGCTACGATGGCGCCGACGTCGCCCACACGATCCTCAAGACCCATGACCGGATCGATTGGCGCAGGCTTCTCGAATATATGGAAGCACACTGGGAAGTGCTGCTGATCCACCTTCTGAACTTCCGGTGGATCTATCCCTCCGAGCGCGACCGGGTTCCCGCCTGGCTCATGGACGAGCTCCTGAGCCGGCTGGCGGCGCAGCGGGATCTGCCGCTGCCCCAGACGAAGATCTGCCGCGGCAGGATGTACTCGCGACGCGACTACGAGATCGACGTCACCGAATGGGGTTTCGCCGATGTCGGCGGCGACCTCGAGATGCGGACAGGAAAATAGGGAGTTGTCACCATGGGCAAGCTGAAGGTGGCCGCGGTCGCCGACCTCCACGTGAAAGAAGATGGTTCGGTCTCCTATACGGATTTGTTTACGGAGATTTCGAAGGTCGCCGATGTGCTCGTGATCGCCGGCGACCTGACCGATCTCGGCAAGCCTGCCGAAGCGGAACTTCTCGTCGCCGATCTGAAATCCTGCACCGTCCCTGTGGTCGCCGTTCTCGGAAACCATGATCACCAATGCGATGCCGTCGAAGAGATCTCGTCGATCCTCATGAAGGCGGGGGTCCATCTCCTTGACGGGCAGGCGATCGAAATCGCCGGCATCGGCTTTGCCGGCACGAAGGGTTTCGTCGGTGGTTTCGGGCGGCACATGCTCGGCTCTTTCGGCGAAACGGCGCTGAAGACGATGGTATCCGCGACCGTCGACGAGGCGATGCGCCTGGAAAACGCGCTCAGGAAAACCAGCGCCCAGCACTCCGTGGTGGTGCTCCACTACGCGCCGATCGCCGAGACGGTCGCGGGGGAGCCGGAGGAAATCTATCCCTTCCTCGGCTCCTCGCGCTTTGCCGAAACGATCGACCGCTTCCGGGTCAGCGCCGTCGTGCACGGCCATGCGCACAAGGGCACCTACAAGGGAAGGACACCGGGTGGCGCGCCGGTCTACAACGTCGCCGCCCATGTCGAGAAGCCGACCGGCCGCCCATACGCGATCCTCGAATTCTGACCGCACTGCGACGGGGCACTCTATGCCGCTGCAAGTCACTTCCAATTCTACGACCGACCGTGCATCGCCGATAGGAGGTCGCCTCAAGAGGAGCGCTGTCCGCACTCCGCCAGATGAGCCTCCAAGGGAACTCGTCTATGTCAGCGATTCCGAGCCCGGTATCAGGCGGCAGCGTTGCGGCAAGGGCTTCGCCTACCGGCTGCCGGACGGTTCGATCCTGGCCGATCCGGCCATAAAGGCCCGCATCCTGTCGCTGGGCCTGCCGCCCGCCTATGAGAACGTATGGATCTGCCTGAACGAGAACGGGCACCTGCAGGCGACGGGCTACGACGCGCGGGGCCGAAAGCAGTACCGCTACCATTCGCAGTGGCAGGCGCTCAGAAGTGGCGACAAGTTCGCCCAGCTTCTTCCTTTCGGCAAGGCTCTGCCGCGAATCCGACGCACCATCCGCCGCCACATGGTGGGGGCGACCGGCGATCCACGCACCGTTCTCGCCGGGCTGGTCGCCTTGCTCGATGAGGTGCATCTCAGAACGGGCAGTCCCGCCTATGTCCAGGCAAATTCGACCTATGGCGCGACGACGCTGTTGAAGCGTCACCTGCGGCTCGTTGATGGCTGCATCGAACTCCGGTTCGTCGCCAAGGGAGGCAAACGCGTGCAGAGGCGGCTACGCCGCCCAAAACTGCAGCGCCTTCTGGAGGACATTGCCGACCTGCCGGGACGGCAGCTCTTCGTCTGGAGGGACGATACCGATACCCTGCGCCCCGTCGACTCGGGTCGCCTCAACCGCTATCTCGCGGAAATCGCCGGTTTTTCGGTGTCGGCGAAGACGTTCCGGACCTGGGCGGGCAGCGTTGCCGCCTTTACGGCAGCGCGCGAGGCGTTGGAGGGAGGGGAGCGACCAACCGTCAAGAGGATGTGCGAGGCGGCGGCTTCCGTGCTCTGCAACACGCCGGCAATCTGCCGCAAGAGTTACATTCATCCGGATATCATCGCTCTCGCGGATTCCGGTCGCGCGGCGACCGCCAAACAGCTGCGCCGCCGTGGACGCGCCGGCCCTGGCCTGCGTGTCGAGGAGGCACGGATGCTCAATTATCTTGCACGCGCAGCACATTCTCCGGCGACGGCAACCACCCCGAACGGGCGGACGGCGGGACTACGCCCCGCCGTCGTCTGATCAAAGGTTCTGGGTGGTTCCGCCGGTGTTCCAGCCGGGCGCCCCTCCGGCGTCCCGGACACGAACGTTGTTCTGGACATGATGGACGCCGGAGACGTTTTCCGCCAGATCCTCGGCGCGGCGCTTCGCCCACTTGGATTCGACGAAACCGCTGAGCTGGACCTCGCCATTCGCCACCGAAACCTCGATCTCGGACGCATCGAGTGCGCCGTCGTCGCTCAGGCGGTCGCTGACATCCTCCTGGATGCGGCTGTCGGAACGGGTATAGCCTTTCGGACCCTTGCCGCGGTGCTGATCCATTCTGCGCCGCCGCTCGGCATCTTCGTCGCCGAACCATGAGGCGATCTCGTCGCCGGCCCGCTCGAAGAATCCCCGGTCCTCGTCCCAATCCCGATCGGGTCGCGGATAGGAAGATTGCGCTCTGTAGCCGTAATCGGAGCCATAGCCGCGATCTCGGTTCCAGCGCCCGTAGTCCTCGTCCATCCGGCGATAGGGTCCGGCCCGGCCCGACTCTTGATCGGGGAAATCCTCGGAATTCTCGTAGTCTGCGCCACGCGGTTCGACCGTCTCCGCGAAGCGCCGCTGGGCGCGCCGGTCGTCCCCCTGCCAATCCCTCCCGGATTCGCGGGCGCGCCAATAGGGGTCTTCCCGCCTCCAGTCTTTTCTCCTGGGCATCGGTTGCTCCTTTCTTGTGTCGATGTGGTCCGTGTCTCAAACCGGCGAGCAGGCTCTCGGTTCCGCATTGCGCAGCACGAGTTGGCGGATCAGTCGTCCTTCGTCTTCAATGCGTCCGAGACCTTGCCTCGATGCGGGTCCTTGAGGTTTTCGCCGGCCGCATCGCGGTCATGCTCCGGGTCGTCCTTTGCCGGCAGATAGCCTCTCGGCCGCGTCTCCTTCGGGCCTTCCCAGCGCGGCGATTGCTCCGTGGTGCCGGGCGCTCCGTCTTTGGGGCTTTTCATGATCTTTCTCCTGTTCGTCCCGCCGTATCAGTCCTGCTCCTTCATCGCCGGGAGCGGAAAACGTTGGTCTTCATCCTCAAGGTCGGACTCGACGAGATAGTCGTCCCTTTTTCTGCGCAGTGCCTCGCGGGCGGCGCGTTGCTTGATGAGCTCATCCGGCTCCAGAGGCGCGCTGCCCGCTTCCGGATGCAGGTCGCGGTCGGTCTTGACGGGCTCGCTCGTGCCCGCCCGTGCGTCCGGGACGCGCTTCGGTCCTTGGTCGGTTCTTGCCATTTCGCCCTCCTCAAGGGTTGTCGCTCGGTCAACGTCGGCCCGAAGGTGAAGTTCCATGACGGACCGTCCCGACGAGCCTCGGCCTCGGAACAAAGCCCTCCAGGCGCGAGTTGGGGCGGCGACCATTGATCGAAGACGGGGCAGAAAGCCGCCGTAGCGAAAACCCCACAAAGGAGGCCTGGACCATGCAAGATTTCCCGCGCCCGCCATTCAAGCGTCAGAACCAACCCATGCCCGGAACCACGGACCGCATGGACCCGCTGCCGGACCACGGGGAAAGCTCCTACAAGGGATCCCGCCGTCTACAGGACAAGAAGGCAATTATTACCGGCGGAGACAGCGGTATTGGTCGGGCGGTCGCCATCGCCTATGCCCGGGAGGGCGCCGATGTCCTGATCTCTTATCTGAACGAGCACGAGGATGCGAAGTCGACCAAGGCGCTTGTCGAAGAGGCGGGGCGCAAGGCCGTGCTCGTCGCCGGCGATATCCAGACCTCGGCTCACTGCAAGCGTCTTGTCGAGACGGCAGTGAAAGAACTCGGCGGCATTGACATCCTCGTCAACAACGCCGCCCACCAGGCCTCCTTTCCGACGATCGAAGACATTACCGACGAGGAATGGGAGCTGACCTTCCGCGTGAACATCCATGCCATGTTCTTTCTCACGCGCGCGGCCGTGCCGCACATGAAGCCCGGCAGTTCGATCATCAACACCGCCTCGATCAACGCGGATGCCCCGAACCCGATCCTGCTCGCCTATGCGACCACCAAGGGGGCGATCCAGAATTTCACCGCCGGCCTGGCGCAGCTGCTTGCCGACAAGGGCATACGCGCCAATGCGGTCGCGCCGGGCCCGATCTGGACGCCGCTGATCCCCTCCACGATGCCCGAGGATTCGGTCGTGAATTTCGGCAAGCAGGTGCCGATGAAACGGCCGGGGCAACCGGTTGAACTCGCCTCGACTTACGTCATGCTGGCCGACCCGCTGTCGAGCTACGTCTCCGGCGCGACGATCGCGGTCACCGGCGGCAAGCCGATACTCTAGAGAAAAGCGTGCTGCGGTTTTTCGGGATTGCATCGCTTCCAAGAGTTGGATCGTGACCGGAGGGCGCGGCCTCCCGGTCACTCCGACTGGTCGATCGCATGCGGCGCCGGTTGTCCCTCTTCGGCAGGGCCGTCGAACGGAAAAACCGTCCACAGCACCGCAACCAGTATGAGGACGACGATCACTGCTGCGGCTGCGGTTTTGGACATCGTACGTTCCGGCAATAGTGCTGATGGGAACGGAAAAGCGGCGGTTGTGCCGCCCCACTATCAATCGCCTGAGATTGGATTTGTTCCGAGAAGGCGCGCCCTGCCCACGATTATCGCTCGCTTGAAACGGGAACAAACCGCCCGCCTCCGCTTTCCTTTCTCAGTGAGAAGGAAGCATGTGATGGCACGCAACACCCCCGACGAGCCCCGCAGGGACCGCAATCTGCCCGCCGAAGAGGCGGCCGGAACGCCGGAAAGCATGAAAGTGCAGACGGTCTTCCAAGGCCGGGTGCCTCCGGTGCGCAGCAGGGACGAACAGAATCTCGACCCGGACGAGGCGCTTCCGGACGATGAAGAGGAGCAGTCGATCGCCGACAACCCTTCGCGCGAAGAAGTGCGCTTTGGCGAGGTGAAAACGCCGAAGTCCGACTGAACCGCCGACGCAAACGCCGTCTCGCCGGGGAACCGCCCCGGCGACGCCCGTTTGGCGCCATCAGCACGTAGCGCAGCATCGGTGGAGGCCGCGCTTGGGCCTCAGTCGAAGATGGCCCCCTTCGCCCCCTCATATTCCCGCGCCAGGGTCTCGATGGCGGCAGACGCCTCTTTGAAGCTCCAGCCGGCCCCTTCGGCGTCGTGCGCTAGGGCGACCAGATCCCCGGTCATTTCTCCGCCGATCGCCGCGACAATGCTGTCCTGCGACGTTGCGGCGAGGTCCGCGACCGCGGGCCGCAGAGCCGCAATGCAGTCCGCCTGCCGGCCCGGGTAGTCTGAGTCCCGCTGTGGCCGGGATATCGCCTGTGACTCCGCCATGTCTCTCTCCTTCGCGTTCGATCCGGAACACGCTTGCAACGGCGGAATAATGATCGGCTCCGGCCAATTGTTCCTGCGGCGATGTCCCGCGACTCTTTTCACGACCCACCCTGGGCACCGGCCGATCGAGCCGGTTTCGCTGAGGCTCCGGAACAATTTTCTGCGTGGCGAATTATTTGGGTATCGCTCCAAACATGGGAGCGGCAATCAAGTCCCCCACCTTCGCTGTAGGCAGTGTCCGCACCCGCGGGCACTGCTGGTGCGCAACTCACCACCTATGCAGTCGTAGGGAAACGTTCAAGGATGCGCTTGTCGCGACCAAGCTCGCCGCAGAGAACCGCCTCGCAGAGCGCGAGCAGCCTATCCCCTCCTCTCGCACAGAATACCGGGATCCTCCTCCCCCTTCGAAACATCGAAGAGCGTCGCACCATCGCCTTCCGTCCACCAGATGTAGCGGTCGCCGGCATATCTCGCTCCCGACCCGGAGATGATCCCCGAGGCAACAACGTAGTAACCGCCGACCGAGAAGGCGACGAGCGAGACGGAGCCAGCATGGATGTATTCGGCTTCCACCCTCTCGCCGCCGCAGTCGTAGCGAACCTTTTGCCGCTCGGCCGCGTCGGCGCCCGGAATTCGCAGCGTCACCTCTGCGACCCCGGAAGACGACGCCTCTGCCGACACGAGCCGCATCACGGGCGTGCCGTCCGGTCCCGTCAGCGTGAGCCTCACGCCATTCACTTTCCAGCTGAGCTCGTTTTTCAGCGTATCAAGGAACCGCTGCTCCTGCTCCATGATTTCGGGAGCGCACATGGTGCGCGCTGCGGCGGTGGGTCCGAAGGTGATGGTCTTTTCCGAAAGGTTGAAGGCGCCGGTGAACATGTTGCAGCCGCCCATGCCGCCGTAGGTACCGTCCTCGCGAATTTCCAGCACCGTCTGCGGATGATCGATGACCCTGTCACCGCCAATATCGTCGGCCAGCCACGAGCCGATCAGTTCTTCCGGCACGCTTTCCGCGGCGACCGATCGCGTCGAAGCGAGTTCGATCAGCACGCAGGCACAGGACGCGGCTGTCAGGGCTTTGAGCATCGGGAACTCCTCACGAAAACGGCGCAACCTTGCCGCCACATCGATTCTTACTCCAGCAGTGCCGGAGAGAGAAGAGCGGCCACCTCTGCCCTTGTTGCCGGCGGCTTTCGGCTGTACAGCCTATCTAAATCGATCAAACGAGAAGAATACGGGATTTGGCAATGGCATCCGGCGACGAAAGGAAGCGCCGTCTGACGATACTGGGGGCCACCGGGTCGATCGGAACCAATACGCTCGACGTCGTCGAGCGGCTCGGCGGGCGCAACCGTTTCGAAATCGCTGCCCTGACAGGAAACGGCAACATACCGCTGCTTGCCGACCAGGCGCGTCGGATGGGCGCGGAGTTGGCGGTAACCGCCGACGAACACCGCTATGGCGAACTCAAGGATGCGCTCGGCGGCAGCGGCATCGAAGTGGCGGCCGGGCGGAGCGGCCTGATCGAAGCGGCCGAACGCGACGCCGACTGGGTCATGGCGGCCATCGTCGGCAATGCCGGGCTCGGCCCGACGCTTGCCGCCGCCCGCCGCGGCGCCGACATCGCACTCGCCAACAAGGAATGTCTCGTCTCCGCCGGCAGCCTGTTCATCGAGGCGGTCGCCAAGGGCGGCGGCCGGCTGCTGCCCGTCGACAGCGAGCACAACGCGATCTTCCAGGTGCTTGAAAACGACCAGCGCCATGCCGTCGAGCGCATCATCCTGACGGCCTCCGGCGGCCCGTTCCGCACCAAGACGCTCGACGAGATGCGGCATGTGACGGCCGACGTCGCCCGCGCCCATCCGAACTGGTCGATGGGGTTGAAAATCTCGATCGACAGCGCCTCGATGTTCAACAAGGCGCTGGAAATGATCGAGGCACGCCATCTCTTCCGCCTGCGCCCCGACCAGATCGAGGTGATCGTCCATCCGCAGTCGGTCGTCCACTCGATGGTCGGCTACAGCGACGGATCGGTGCTCGCGCAGCTCGGCTGCCCCGACATGCGGACGGCGATCGGCTACGCGCTTTCCTATCCGAAACGCTGCGAGCTGCCGATCGAGCGGCTCGACTTCGCCAAGCTCGCCCGGCTCGACTTTGAAGCTCCCGACGAGACGCGCTTCCCGGCGATCCGCCTGGCGCGACACGCCATGGAGGCCGGCGGCATCCAGGGCGCGGTGCTGAACGGCGCCAAGGAAACTGCCCTCGAAGCCTTCATCAAGGGCCGCATCGGCTTTCTCGCCATGGCTGAAATCGTCGAAAAAGTGATGGATCGGCTCTCAGACCTGCCGGCCGCCGCGACCATGGAGGATGTCTTCGCGGCGGATGAAAAAGCCCGGCAAACGGCGGCCGGGCTGATCTGATATAGGTACGCCGTAGCTTACGCGACGGCGCGTGCCAGCGCGCAGCGCGACCACAGGGAATGCAGCGCGCCGACCAGATGGTCGATATCGGCATCCGAATGCAGCGGCGTCGGGGTGATGCGCAGCCGTTCGGTCTTCTTCGGCACGGTCGGATAGTTGATCGGCTGGACATAGACGCCGAAATTGTCGAGCAGCAGGTCGGAGATCCATTTGCACTTGGCGGCGTCGCCGACCATCACCGGGACGATGTGGCTCGGATTGACCATGTGCGGGATGCCGCGCTGGTCGAGCAGCGAGCGCAGCCGGCGCACCCGCTCCTGATGGGCGAAACGTTCGAGCTGGCTTCCCTTGAGGTGGCGGATCGAGGCGAGCGCGCCGGCGGCGAGCGCCGGCGGCAAGGCGGTCGTGAAGATGAAGCCGGAGGCGAAGGAGCGGATGAAATCGCAGAGCGCCGCCGAACCGGTGATGTAGCCGCCCATGACGCCGAAGGCCTTGCCGAGCGTGCCCTCGATGATGGTCAGCCGGCGCATCAGCCCTTCGCGTTCAGCGATGCCGCCGCCGCGCGGGCCGTACATGCCGACCGCGTGCACTTCGTCGAGATAGGTCATCGCGCCGTATTTGTCGGCGAGATCGCAGAATTCCTTAATCGGCGCGATGTCGCCGTCCATCGAATAGACCGACTCGAAGGCGATGATTTTCGGCGCACGCGGATCGGCCGCCGCCAGTTTCGCTTCGAGATCGGCCACCGAATTGTGCTTGAAGATGACGCGCTCGCATTTCGAATGGCGGATCCCCTCGATCATCGAAGCGTGATTCCCGGCGTCCGAGAAGACGATGACGCCGGGAATCTTCGAACAGAGCGTGCCGAGCGCGGCCCAGTTGGAGACATAGCCCGAGGTGAAGAGCAGCGCCGATTCCTTGCCGTGCAGGTCGGCAAGCTCGCGCTCGAGCAGAACGTGATAGTGATTGGTTCCGGAGATGTTGCGCGTTCCGCCGGCGCCGGCGCCACATTCGTCGATCGCCCGCTTCATCGCTTCGGTGACGACCGGAGATTGGCCCATGCCGAGATAATCGTTCGAGCACCAGACGGTGACCTCTTGGGCGCCGTCGGCCGTGTAGCGCGTCGCCTTGGGGAAATCGCCGCGATGGCGGGCGAGATCGGCAAAGACCCGATAGCGGCCTTCCTGATGCAGCCCATCCAGCTCGTTCTTAAAGAAACTCTCGAAATCCATCATCATCTCCGATGCCCTGCCGCCTTTGTTCTTTCAAAGCGGGCCAGGGGTCAACCCCGGAATGACCCTCGCGCGCTGTCTGCGGCAAAAGGCCCCTAGTTTTGAACTATTCCAAAATGGCTAGGGCAACTCAATCCCCTTAACTTTGATCGAAGTCAAGCAATTGCAAAAAAGACGCCCGGGCCGCCCTTTTTTGTAGTGTCCGCCTCCGCGTCGGGCAGCCGCGAGCGTGCCTCTGGTCATACGCTTGACGAATTTGGCGCGGTACGCCGCGCGGGCAAGAAGGTTTGTCAGCAAATTCGATGCAATAGCCGTCACATCCGCGAGCGTGACCGAGACCATGCCGGCTTCGCGCGCCGCCATGGTCGCGCTTGACGAGCCTGCGCCTGCGCCGAAGGCCGATCACCGCCAAATGGGCGGCACCCACGCCTTACGATGCATGTCGCAGTCGACATGGGCACCGGTCAATCCGGAATTTCGCGGATAAGCTGCACCAACAACGCCCGATCATCGCAGACGCCGCGCACCTGGCGTCATTGGCATTTCGCCATCCGCTCTCGCGCCAACGCAGGGCCAATTCGGCCCAAGTGTGTTCACGGGCGTGCCGGGGCCCGTTGGCGGCATTGTATCATTTGTCCTTTTTCGGATGTCGCAACCGTCTCGGGTGCCGATATGGCATGTGACGTCGGGAACAGCGCCTTCATCTTCTGTTCAGGAAGGATCGGATTATCTTGCGGCCGGACGATCACGCCGCCTCCAGTGGACTTTCCTGGGCGGCGGGGTATTTTCCGCTTTGCAAGTTCAAGTGGAGGACGCGGGTCGCGTCCTGCCACCATCACTCAAGAGACGGACGAGGCGACAGGCTGACATCCGTGGATATCGGAGAGGACAACATGAAGAAAGCCATCGCACTCGTTCTGGTCGCCCTGGCGGTCGCAAGCTGCACGCAGACGGAAAAGGGCGCCGGCATCGGCGCCGCGTCGGGCGCAATCATCGGCGGCGCGATCACCGGCGACGTGCGCGGCGCCGCCGTCGGCGCTGCCATCGGCGGTGTTTCGGGCGCCGTCATCGGCCATGTCACCGACCAGCCGGGCCAGTGCTACTACCGCGACCGCTACGGCCGCCGCTACATCGACGCTTGCTGATTGCCGCGACGATCATCGGACAACCGGCCCCGGAGCGATCCGGGGTCGTTTCGAATCCGGGCCGTTGCATGAGCTCTCAAGCGCTCTTTGCATTCTTCTGAGAGCGGCCGGCCGCTCTGGCCGACAGGTTCAGTGCCACCGCGGCCCGAACGAGCGCCTTCAACGCCTCTTCGTCGATTTTCTCGCCCTCATGGATATCGACGGCGCGCCTGGTATTGCCTTCGAGGCTGGAGTTGAACAGGCGTGCAGGGTCCTCCAACGCAGCGCCCTTGGCGAAGGTCAGCTTGACGACGCTCTTGTAGGTTTCGCCGGTGCAGATGATCCCGGCATGCGACCACACCGGAACCCCTTGCCACTTCCACTCCTCGATGACTTCCGGGTCGGCCTCCTTGATAAGCTTTCGAACTCCGGCGAGCGTCTCACCCCGCCAATCGCTCAGCTCTTCGATCCTCGCATCTATCAGCTGAGAGGGAGAGTTTTCCCCTTCCATCCTCTTCTCCATGGTTGTTTCACTCTCTTCAAGATTGCAGTCACGCACGCCCTTGCCCCCTCCGCTCACATGCGTTCGCCGGACAACTGGCTGGCTTGCTTCACCCAGGCGGCAAACTGAGCCTCGTCGAGCTCATCCTCCTCGTGAATATGGAAATAACGCACCTCCTTCTGCTTGGAGTCGCCAGGCGGCACGGGACTAAGCGAGGTGCCGCGAAAGAAAGCCACCTTGATATATTTCGTGAAGCAATGGATGCCGAGGAACCAGTGCTGCTCCTCCATGCCGTATAGCGGCGAGTTCCATTTCACCGCCTTGCGCACGTCGGGAACCGTGCGCGTAATGAGCGCGTCGAGGCGGCGCCCGATGTCGCTCTTCCAACCCGGCATGGCGGCGATATAGGCCTGCACGGGCGCGTCGCCATGGCCTTTGGCGATCTGCGGGTTGCCACCGGAGAGGAGCGTCGCATCCGCGGCCGCCGCGGAAGCGCTTGTCTTGGTCGCGGTGGCCTTGGGCGATGCCGTCCGCTTCTTCGCCGTGGCTTTTGCGGATGTTCGGGCCGGGGAGTTGGCGGCCGGCTCGCGCGGCTTGCCCGCCTTCGCAGCGACCTTCGCCGGCTTGATGGACGTCTTGTCGGCCATTGATGTCACACTCCGTTGATAGACGACAGTCGAGCAAGATAGGTCGCTTTTCACCGATGTCGACAGACGGAGCGGCAGCGAGCCTTCAAGACCAAGCGGTGCAGGGCTCGGGGAAAGTCGAACCACGCGAGCCGCTTCATCGGCATGCCGCCACACTTGTGTGCAAGACTACCTCGGGACCAACAGAGTGATGAACGGCGAATGGGATCGCGCTTCACCTCGGGAGCGCGGAAATTTCGCCGGCTTAGGAGGTTTGAGGCCATGCCCACATCAGTGAGGAACGGACAGAAAAACGCACAGCCAGCCATGCAAACGCCACCGGTCGTTTCACCGCAGGCATGGGAGGCGGCCCGCAAGCAGCTGCTCGTCAAGGAAAAAGCCCTGACCCGCGCCCGTGACGCGCTCGCCGCCGAGCGCCGGCGAATGCCGTGGATGGCCGTGGAGAAAGCGTATCGGTTCGAGGGGCCAACAGGCAAAGTGGGCCTGCTCGACCTGTTCGAGGGCCGCAGCCAGTTGATCGTCTACCGCGCCTTCTTCGAGCCTGGCGTGGAAGGCTGGCCCGACCACGCCTGCGTGGGCTGCTCCATGGTGGCCGACCACGTCGCCCACCTCGCCCATCTCAACGCCCGCGACACAACCCTCGTCTTCGTCTCGCGGGCGCCGCAGGCGGACATCGCGCGGCTGAAGGCGCGGATGGGCTGGGCGGTGCCGTGGTTCACGGTGACAGACGGCTTCGACGCCGACTTCGGCGTGGACGAGTGGCACGGCACGAATGTGTTCTACCGCAACGGCGACCGCATATTCCGCACCTACTTCATCAACAACCGCGGCGACGAGCAGATGGGCAGCACCTGGAATTACCTCGACATCACGCCGCTCGGCCGGCAGGAGGCCTGGGAGGACTCGCCCGAGGGCTATCCCCAGACCCCGCCCTACGAGTGGTGGAACTGGCACGACAGCTACGTCGAAAGCGCGGCTCCAGACGAAAAGTAGGTCGCGATGTCGAGCGCCGCAGAGGCAGCCATTCCGGAAGCAGGACGCGAGCAGGAAGCCATGAGCCGGGCTTGTTCCTCCCGCTACGACGGGCGGCGAAGCGAGCGCGCACCGTCCATTCCGGTCGTCAGGATCGCTGCGACGGCCGCTTGGAGCCCCGGTCCGCCCCGGCCGGCTGCCCGCCGCTCTTTTGTGCCCGAAGCACCACAGAATGACTCCTTTTTGCGCAAAATCCGACCCGAATCGCCGCTTCGGGGGTGGATGCGACCGGCGCTGATCGTTAACAAATGGAAAACTTTGCCCTGCTAGAGTGCCCATTGCCGCACATGCAGGCAGTGAGTAAAGAGTCGCCTGAAACGGGATGCGGAGGATGTCTCCACCACGCTCGAGTAATGCGTACTGGAAGGCGGCGACCGCACTCGCTCTTGCCGCGTCGACGGCGCTCGGGCCGATTTTCGCCGGCAAGGCGCATGCGATCAAAATCTTCGGCATGCGTTTTTTCGAGAGCGCCGAAGAGCAGGTGCAGGTTCTCGACCCCGTCAACTACACGCTTACATTCGAGCCAGGAACGGACGACGAGGAGCTGCGCGAGGCGCTCGAAAATTCTTCACAGCTCAATCAGGATCAGCAGAAGCCGGTCTCCGGCGACCTCGGCCTTTTGATCAAGGCGCGCGACGACCGGGAGCGGCTGCTGGCCGCGCTCTACGAAAAGGCGCGTTACGGCGGCACCATCACGATCCTGATCAACGGCCAGGACATCGACAGCCTGCCGCCCGACCCCTCCTTCCCCGATGGCCAGGCGGTGCCGGTGACGGTGCGCGTCTCGCCGGGACCGGCCTTCACGCTCGATGCGATCAGGCTTGAGGGCGATGCCGCGGGGCTCGACCCGGCGACCTACGACCTCACGCGCGGCGCCCGTGCCGACTCGACGCTGATCATCAAGGCGGGCGAGCAGATCGTCATCGACCTCAAGGAACAGAGCCGGCCGCTTGCCAAGATCACCGAGCGCAGCGTCGTCGCCGACCATGCGACCTCCACGGTCGACGTGACGATCAGGGCCGAATCCGGACCGGTCGCGCCGGTCGGCGCGCTCACGGTTACCGGCACCAAGACCGTCGATCCGAATTTCGTGCGCGACTATTCGCGCCTCAACCATGGCCGGCCCTATTCGCCGGAAAACATCCGCAAGGCTGCGGAGCGGCTCAGGACGCTGAACGTCTTCTCCAGCGTCACCATCGTCGAGGCCGATCAGCTTGCGTCGGATGGCACGATCCCGATGAACATCCAGGTGTCCGAGGGCAAGCACCGCTATTTCGGTTTCGGCGGCCAAGTGTCGACGACCGACGGCCTCGGCCTGCAGGGCTATTGGGGTCATCGCAATCTCTTCGGCCGCGCCGAATCGCTGAGGATCGAGGGCTCCGTCGACCGGATCGGCGAAACCACGGATGTCGGCGGTCTCGACTATTCGGCCGGAATTCTCTTTGCCAAGCCCGGTGCCTTCGGCCCGGCGTCGACCTTCACGGCAAGCCTCAAGGCGGCAATCGCCGATCCGGATGCCTATAACGCCAAGACCATCACCGCCGCGGCCGGCGCCGGTTTCGAGCTTACGCCCGAGGATACCGTTTCTCTCGGAGCCGAGCTGGGCTGGGCGGACATCGACGACGCCTTCGGCTCGAATTCCTACCTGACCGCCGCGATCCCGCTCGAATATGTCCGCGACACCCGCGACGACAAGCTGAACCCGACCGAAGGCTATCGGGCGATGATCAATGCGAAGCCGAGCTACGAGATCGAGGGCCAGACTTTCTTCAGCTCCTTCGAGACCTCCGCCTCCGCCTATTACGCACCGGGTAGCGAAAATCGCTTCGTGCTTGCCGGCAAGCTCGGCGCCGGCGTTTTGGTCGGCGGCGACGAACTTTCCGACATTCCGGCAACCCGGCGCTTCTTCCTCGGCGGCGGCGGCTCGGTGCGCGGCTATTCCTTCCAGGAGATCAGCCCGCGCAATGCCGACAACGAGGAGACCGGCGGCCGCTCCTATGTGAACGGCTCGCTGGAGGTCCGGATTGCGGTCACCGATACGATCGGGGTTGTACCCTTCATCGACGCCGGCAGCGTTTCGGCGAGCACGACGCCCGATTTTTCCGACATTCGCGCCGGCGCCGGCATCGGCCTGCGCTATGCGACGCCCTTCGGGCCCATCCGTCTCGATTTCGCAGTGCCGCTCAACAAATATCCGGACGGCACCGATTACGGCATCTACGCAGGCATCGGCCAATCCTTCTGATGCGCGCGGACAAGCCGTGATAGGATAGGCCACTGCATGATTCCTGAGATCCGAATCGGGTTAGGGACAAAATCATGCAGCAATTGAAAGTGCCGCAGCGACCTTGCGCGTCTGGTTGGACGCGTCGCTGTAGGCGCAATGCGCTTGCGCCCTGCCGATTCCAGAGCGGCGTAACATGGTCTATGGATAGGACATGAATCAGGTTATCGGCACATTTCGATCAGCGCTGCGCTACTTTTTCGCCTTTCTCGGCGTCACTGTGGTCGCGTTGCTTCTCCTCGTCGCCTTTCTCGGCTTCACCGTGCCCGGCGCACGCGTCGTCGCCTGGGCGATCGAAAAATATGCGGCAACCCCCGATCAGATCGTCCGCATTTCCGATCCCGGCGCGCTGCTCACCGGCGACTTCACGGCTGGAACAGTGACGCTTTTCGACGGCGAGGGAATCTATGCGGAGGTCCGCGACCTCTCGGTGAATTGGTCGCCGGCCGAGCTTCTGTCGATGCGCTTCGATGCAAGCAGCATCTCGGCGGCTGCCGTCCGCCTCGAACGGCTGCCGATCCCCTCCACCGAAACGAAAGTAGTGCGACGGACACTCGCCTTGCCGGTCGACGTGAAGATCGATGCCCTCGATCTCAAGGAGATCGTCATCGGCAAGGCGATCGCCGGCAAGGACCAGTTCCTGACCGCGAAAGGCAAGGTCGACGCCACCAGTTCGAGCATTGCGCTCGCGATCGATGCCGCCGAGCGCGACCGGCCGGAAGCACGCGCCATCGCCGATCTCGTCTTCAATCCGGCCGGAAACGCGCTGAGGCTCGAGGCCGAAATCTCCGAGCCGAAGGGCGGGCTGCTCGCCACGCTGCTGCGGCTGCCGGGAGGGCCCGCAGTCGATATCCAGGTGACCGGACAGGGACCTCTCTCCGACTGGACGGGCTCCGGCACCGCATCGCTCGATGGCAGCGAGCTTCTACGGCTGGAAGGCCGCCACGTGCTGGCGGCCGACGGCATGCACAACCTCACAGTCTCCGGCGGCGGGGCTTTCGCCCAGCTGATGCCGGCCGCTTTCAGGCCGCTTTTTGAGGGATCGACCAGCATCGACCTGACCGCCGCCTTCGACGGGAAGAGCAAGGTCCGGATCGAAGCGGGCAAGCTCGCGACCGGCGCCTTGACGCTGAACGCCTCGGGAACCGTCGACAGCCGCGGCGAGAACAACCTTCAGGCAAGCGTAGCCGGCACCGGCGGACCGTTCGATTTCCGCTGGCCGCTGAAGGATGGCGAACTGCAGGCACGGATCAATACGGCAAACCTGTCGCTGATCGGCGAGGGACAATCGGCGATCCTCGACGTCGCCGCCGACGTCGTCTCGCTCGGGCTCCCGCAGGGCAATCTCGGCGCCATCCGGCTCGCAGCGCAAAGCGACGCCTTCAACCTCGAAACGCAGGCGGGATCGCTGAAGGCGACCGTGGAGATCGGCGAGGCCCGGTTCGCAAACGCGGATCTCAATCGGGCGCTACAGGCGCCGATGAAGCTCGCCGGCACGATCGCGATCGCGCCGGATGCCATTCGGTTCGATCCGCTGACGCTTGAGAGCCCCGGCATCGGCGGCTCCGTCACCGGCGGCCTCGATCGCGCCGACTCGACGCTCGAGGCGGCCTTCAAGCTCTTCGCCGTTCCGGCGGTTCTGCCGCCGGCGCTCGCCGAAAAATTCGAGAAGACGATCGCCGTCTCCGGCAATCTGGTCACCGAAGAGGACGGCAGCGTCCAGCTGAGCGGCCTCGAGATCAAATCCGAAGCGGTCGAAGCCTCCGGCTCGCTCACGCTATCGGGCCAGACATTGACCGCCGATATCAAGGGCACGCTTCCGGAGCTTGGCCGCTTTCTGCCGGACGCGAAGGGCAGCGCGGATTTCCAGGCGGCCGCATCCGGTCCGCTGAGCAAGCTCGGCGTCAAGGCGGAGATCACGTCGAGCGGCACAACGCTTGCCGGACGTAACTTGAGTGAACTCACGATCAACGCCGATGCGACGGCGACGCCCGGCAGTCCCGAAGCGAAGCTTACCGCCACTGGCACGCTCGACGGCCAGCCGATCGACATTCGCGCCGACGTCGTCTCGAAGGACGGTCTTACGTCCATTCCGACCCTGGAAGCGAAAATCGGCGACAACAGCTTGACCGGTGCGATTGACCTGACGGCCGATTTCAAGCCGAACGGCAAGCTCGACTTCACCCTGCCCGATCTTGGCCTGCTCGCCGCCATGGCCGGCCAGCAGGCCTCCGGCGACCTCGCCGGTTCGGCGGCGCTCGAGACCGTCAATGGCGTTACTTCGGTGGCGCTCAAGGCCAATGGCAACAGCGTAGAGCGCGGCGCGCTGACGATCGCCAAGCCGGCGATCGATCTCGGCATCGCCGATATTGCCAGGCTGGCCATCAAGGGCAGTGTCAGCGCGGAGAGCATTGCGCAGGGTGAAAACCGGGTTGCGGACCTCAACCTCGCCTTCGAACAGCAGGGCGGCCGCACCGGCTTTTCGGCCGAGGGCCTCTATGACGGCGCACCGCTCAGGGCTTCGGGCGAGCTGACGAGCGATGCCGGCCGCACCGAAATCCGCCTCGCCTCCGCCTCGGCGGCGCCGCGGCGCTTGCCGCTGCAGCTCGCAGCGCCGACCATGATCGCGATCGAAAACGGCGTAGCGCAGCTCGACGGCCTCACCATCCAGGCATCGACGGGTACCGTTGCCGTCTCCGGGACAGCCGGCGACAAGCTCGACCTCAGGGCGAATCTCGACGACTTGCCCGCCGTGCTCATCAACACTTTCGCGCCGACACTCGGCGCCGAAGGCACCATTGCCGGCACCGTCGATATGGACGGCGAAGCGCAGGCGCCGGTGATCGCTTATGACCTCGCCTGGAGCGGCGCCTCGATGTCCTCGCTCAGATCCGGCGGTCTTGCCCCGCAGGACCTCACCGCCAAGGGCACGGTCACCGTCACGGAGGCGACGATCAGCTTCGACCCGACGGTGATCGAGAGCCCCGGCTTCCGCGGCAATATCACCGGCAGTCTCGCCCGCGCCGAAAAAGCGGCAACGGCAAGCTTCGAAGTGCATGCCGAGCCAAGCTTCCTGCCGGGCGGGCTGGCTGCGAGATTCGACACGCCGGTGACCGTCTCGGGCAAGGTCGAGACCGGTGCCGATGGCAGCGTCAAGCTGAGCGCCTTCGACGTACAGTCCGGCACCGTCAACGCCAATGGCTCGGCGACGGTTGCGGCAGGTCAGCTGACGGCCGATGTCGAGGGCACGTTGCCCGATCTCGGCAAGCTGCTCGCCGATGCTGAAGGCAAGGCCGGCTTCAACGCCGACATTTCCGGCCCGTTTGATGCGCTCGCCATCAAGGGAGAGCTGACGTCGAGCGGCGCAAGGCTTGCCGGCCGGTCGCTGAGCGACCTGACGGTCACCGCGGACGCGACGGTCAAACCGGGGAGCCCGCAGGCAAAACTCACCGCAACCGGCGCCCTCGACGGCCAGCCGATCGACGTCAGGGCCGAAGTGGTATCGGCGGAAGGCCTCACATCCATTCCGACGCTCGAGGCCAAGATCGGCGACAATCGCGTCACCGGCGCGATCGAGCTGACGGCGGATTTCAAGCCGAACGGCACCATCGACTTCAGCCTTCCCGATCTCGGCCTGGTCGCCGCCATGGCCGGCCAGAAGGCATCCGGCGATCTTTCGGGGTCGGCGGCAATCGCGACTGCGAACGGCGTCACCTCCGTGTCGGTCAAGGCAAGCGGCAGCAACATCAAGCGCGACGCGCTGACGGTCACCAGGCCCGTGGCCGATATCCGCATCGCCGATATCGCCGCGCTGGCGATCCGCGGAACCGTCAGGGCCGAGAGCGTCGCCCAGGGGCAGAACCGCGTCTCCGCTTTCGAACTGGCCTTCGACCAGCAGGGCGGCAGGACGGGTTTTGATCTCGGCGGCCAGTATGACGGGGCGCCGCTCTCGGCCAAGGGCGATCTGGCAAGCGCCGACGGCCGTACCGAAATCCGCCTCGCCTCGTTTTCGGCGGCGCCGCGGCGATTGCCGCTGAGGCTCGCCAAGCCGACCGTCGTCGCCATCGAGAACGGCACCGTCCGCCTCGGCGACCTCACCATCCAGGCGTCGAGGGGCACGATCGCCGTCGCCGGAACCGCCGGCGCGAGGCTCGACATTTCCGCGAAGCTCAATGCTCTGCCCGCCGCGCTGATCAACACTTTCGCGGCGACGCTCGGCGCCGAAGGGACGATCGACGGAACGGTCGAGATCAGCGGCACCGCCGCGGCACCCGCCGTCAATTATGATCTCAGATGGAGCGGCGCTTCGGTGGCGGCCGCGCGCGGCGCCGGCGTATCGGGGCTCCAAATCGCTGCGAAAGGGCGCTTTGCCGACAACCGCGTCACGCTCGACGCGACCGTCTCGGGGCCGGGTGGCCTTTCCTTCCGAGGCGGCGGCCATATCGATATTGCCGGCAGCATGCCGATGTCCATGAAGTTCGCCGGTGATGTCCCCTTCGCGTTGCTTGCCGCCACCATGGCAGAGCAGGGATTCACCCTCACCGGCTCGGCCAAGGTCGATCTTTCCCTTTCCGGGCCGGCCCGCGCGCCGCAGATCACCGGCACCGTGTCGACGGCCGGCGGCCGGCTCGTCGATGTCCGGCGCAATCTCGCGCTCAATGACCTTGCGGCAAATGTCACGCTCGACGGCAGACAGGCGACGATCACCAGGCTTTCCGGCAACCTCGCCAGCGGCGGGTCGATCGAGGCGAGCGGCACGATTGGCATTGCGGCCGGTTCCAATTTCCCGGCCGACCTCAGAATCCGCCTCAGCAACGCCACCTATGTCGACGGCACGCTCTTCACCGCCAATCTTGCCGGCGACCTGACACTCAAGGGTCCGCTCGTCGCCACACCGACGCTTGGTGGCCAGCTAACGATCCGCAGGGCAGCCATTACCGTGCCGGAAAGGCTGCCGACGTCACTCTCGGCGATCGACATCCAGCACAGGAACGCGCCGGCCGGCGTGCGGCAGATGGCGCGGGACGTGCGCAGGGATACGTCCGGCGGCGGCTCCGGCGTCAACGGCGGCGGCGTCATCGCCTTCGATCTCGCGGTCCGTTCGCCGGGACAGTTCTTCGTGCGCGGCCGTGGCATCGATGCCGAACTCGGCGGCGACCTGACGATCCGCGGCACCGCTGTCCGGCCGATCGTCTCCGGCGATTTCGACATGCGGCGCGGCCGGCTCGAAATTCTCGGCAAGCGGTTGACCTTCACGGACGGTCATATCGGCTTCGGCGGCGACCTCGTACCGACGCTCGACCTCGACGCCACCTCGAGCGCCGGTTCGACCACCATCACCGTCAACATCGCCGGGCCCGCCAACAACCCGACGGTGACCTTCTCCTCCTCGCCGGCACTGCCGCAGGACGAGATCCTGGCGCAGCTGATCTTCAACCGGTCGCTCAACAACCTGTCGGCATTCCAGATCGCCCAGCTCGCCTCGGCCGTCAGCCAGCTTGCCGGCGGCGGCTCGACCTCGCTGCTCGACGGCCTGCGCAACAAGCTCGGCGTTGACGACCTCGACATCACTACCGACGAGAGCGGCGGTGCCCAGGTGCGGGCCGGCAAATATTTGAACGACCGGACCTATCTCGAGCTGCAGCAAGGCTCGGATTCGGCCTCCAGCAAGGCGATCATCAATCTCGACATCGGCCGCGGCGTGAAGCTGAAGGGCGAGGCAGCCGGCGACGGCGCGGCAGCCGGCGGTATCTTTTTCGAGAGAGAGTATTAGGCGCGGCTAGCTCAGAGACGCTACTCGCGCAAATTCCAGTGGCGCACCAAGGATGCCCAATCGGGTGTCCACGGGCCGCGCCGATGAGGTCAATCCTTGCGCTTGCGGCAATAGAGCTCCAGCCGGTGGCGCACCAGGTCGTAGCCGAGCTCGGCGGCGATTTCCGCCTGCAGCTGTTCGATCTTGTCGGAGCGGAATTCGATGACGGCGCCGGTATCGATATCGATCAGATGATCGTGATGCGGCGCATCGGCCGTCTCGAAGCGGGCGGTGGCATTCTCGAAGGCGTGTCGCTGCACGACCCCCTGCTGCTCCAGCGCCGACAGGGTGCGGTAGACGGTCGAGAGCGACACGGTCGCATCGATTTCCTTGGCGCGCCGGTGCAGTTCGCTCGCGTCCGGATGGTCTTCGGCCTCGGCGAGAATCTTCAGAATCGCAGCCCGTTGACGGGTCACGCGCACGCCCCCTTCACGAAGAAGGCCTTCCAGTTCCGTGATCCGATTCTTGCTTTGTCTCATGCGGGCGACACTAGCCAAGGGCAAACCTTTTGGGAATAGCCAGTTGCAAATGGTTCTCATGTGCATTGACTTATGCAGGCCATTCGCCTACCCATAGCGCCGGTTCAGGATTGAGGAGCGATGGATGATCGATCGGACACGGCGCATGATACTGACGGCAGCAACGGCAGTGGCTGTCCTTTCCCTCCTGCCCGCAGCAGCAGCAGCGGAGAAATTCAAGGCGGTCACGACCTTCACGGTCATTGCCGACATGGCGCAGAACGTCGCGGGTGACGCGGCGATCGTCGAATCGATCACCAAGCCGGGCGCCGAGATCCACAATTACCAGCCGACGCCGCGTGACATCCTCAAGGCGCATGACGCCCAGCTCATCCTCTGGAACGGCCTCAACCTCGAGCTCTGGTTCGAAAAATTCTTTCAGAACTTCGACGAGATACCCGGCGTCGTCGTCTCGGAGGGCGTCGAGCCGATGGGCATTGCCGAAGGCCCCTATACCGGCAAGCCGAACCCGCATGCCTGGATGTCGCCGTCGGCGGCGATGATCTATGTCGACAATATCCGCGACGCCTTCGTGAAGTTCGACCCGGCGAATGCCGAGACCTACAAGGCGAATGCCGAGGCCTACAAGAAGAAGATCGAAGCGACCATCGCACCGATCAAGGCAGAGCTCGAGAAGATCCCGGCGGAAAAGCGGTGGCTGGTTTCGAGCGAAGGCGCTTTCAGCTATCTCACCCGCGATTTCGGCCTGAAGGAGCTCTATCTCTGGCCGATCAATGCCGACCAGCAGGGCACGCCGCAGCAGGTGCGCAAGGTAATCGACGCGGTCAGGGCCAATCATATTCCGGTGGTCTTCTCCGAGAGCACCATTTCGCCCGATCCGGCACAGCAGGTGGCGCGCGAGACGGGTGCCAAATATGGCGGCGTGCTCTATGTGGATTCCCTGAGCGAGGCCGACGGACCGGTCCCGACCTATATCGATCTCCTGCGCGTGACGTCCGAAACGATCGCGAAAGGTCTTTCGCAATGAACCTTCAGGTAAAGGCCCGGCCGACGCCGCGCCCGAGTCCCCAGGACGAGGGCAGCGGCATCCGCGTCCGCAACGCCACCGTCACCTATCGCAACGGCCATCGCGCTCTGCATGACGCGTCCTTCGAAATACCGACCGGCACGATCGCCGCGCTGGTCGGGGTCAACGGCAGCGGCAAGTCGACCCTGTTCAAGGCGATCATGGGCTTCGTCCGGCTGGCCAAGGGCGATATCTCGATCCTCGGCCTCGACGTGCCGCAGGCGCTGAAGAAGAACCTCGTCGCCTATGTGCCGCAGGCCGAGGAGGTCGACTGGAATTTTCCGGTCCTCGTCGAGGACGTGGTGATGATGGGCCGCTACGGCCACATGAACATGCTGCGCATGCCGAAACGGGCCGACCACGAGGCGGTCGAGGCAGCGCTGGCGCGGGTCGGCATGAGCGATTTCCGCAGACGCCAGATCGGCGAGCTTTCCGGCGGCCAGAAGAAGCGCGTCTTCCTTGCCCGCGCGCTCGCCCAGGATGGCCGCGTCATCCTGCTCGACGAACCCTTCACGGGTGTCGACGTGAAGACCGAGGACGCGATCATCCGCCTGCTCCTGGCGCTTCGCGACGAGGGACGCGTGATGCTCGTCTCCACCCACAATCTCGGCAGCGTCCCGGAATTCTGCGACCGGACCGTGCTCCTGAAGAACACCGTGCTCGCCTACGGCCTGACCGAGACCACCTTTACCCGCGACAATCTCGAACTCGCCTTCGGCGGCGTGCTGCGCCATTTCGTGCTCGGCGGCGAAAGCCTGCATGAGGATGCCGATCCACGACAGCTGGCGGTCATTACGGACGACGAGCGTCCGCTTGTCATGTATGGCGCGACCGGGAAGATGGTGACGCAACCGGCGAGACCCGAGACGGAGACAGACAGCGAATGATCTCCACGCTCGCCGAACCCTTCACCTATGGCTACATGCTGAACGCCATGTGGGTCAGCGCGCTGGTCGGGGCCGTCTGCGCCTTTCTGTCGGCCTATCTGATGCTGAAGGGCTGGTCGCTGATCGGTGACGCACTCTCCCATTCGATCGTGCCCGGCGTCGCCGGCGCCTATATGCTAGGGCTGCCCTTCTCGCTCGGCGCCTTCTTCTCCGGTGCACTCGCGGCGGGAGCCATGCTGTTCCTGAACCAGCGCACGCGGTTGAAGGAAGACACGATCATCGGCCTCATCTTCACCTCCTTCTTCGGCCTCGGCCTGTTCATGGTGTCGCTGTCGCCGACCTCGGTGAACATCCAGACCATCGTGCTCGGCAACATCCTCGCCATCACCCCGGCCGATACGCTGCAGCTCGCCATCATCGGCCTCGTCTCGCTGGTGATCCTGTCGGCGAAGTGGAAGGACCTGATGGTCACCTTCTTCGACGAAAGCCATGCCCGCTCGATCGGCATCAATACGACCTTCCTGAAGGTTCTGTTCTTCACGCTGCTTTCGGCAAGCACGGTGGCCGCGCTGCAGACGGTCGGCGCCTTTCTGGTCATCGCCATGGTCGTGACCCCCGGCGCCACTGCCTATCTGCTGACCGACCGCTTCCCGCGGCTGATCCTGATCAGCATCGCCATCGGCGCGCTCACGAGCTTCTTCGGCGCCTATGCGAGCTATTTCCTCGACGGCGCCACCGGCGGCATCATCATCGTGCTGCAGACGCTGATCTTTCTTCTCGCCTTTGTCTTCGCGCCGAAGCATGGGCTGCTCGCCGCCCGTCGTCGCGCGTCCGAAGCCCTGGAGGCCACGCGATGATGTCTCTCGACATGCTCACCGCCGTCTTCGAATTCGAGTTCATGCGCAACGCGCTGTTGATCTCCGTGCTGGTCGCCATCCCGACGGCCATGCTCTCCTGCTTCCTGGTGCTGAAGGGCTGGTCGCTGATGGGCGACGCAATCTCGCACGCGGTCTTCCCGGGCGTCGTCGTCTCCTACATCGTCGGCCTGCCGCTTGCCGTCGGCGCCTTTACCGCCGGCATGGCCTGCGCGCTCTTGACCGGCTATCTCAAGGAAAACAGCCGCATCAAGCAGGATACGGTGATGGGCGTCGTCTTTTCCGGCATGTTCGGTTTCGGCCTGGTGCTCTACACCAAGATCCAGAGCGACGTGCACCTCGACCACATCCTGTTCGGCGACATGCTCGGCATCGGCTGGGGCGACATCCTCGAAACGGGCCTGATCGCACTCTTCGCCGCCGGCATCCTCTCGCTGAAATGGCGCGACCTGCTGCTGCACGCCTTCGATCCGGCCCAGGCGCGCGCCGTAGGCCTGCCGGTCGGATGGCTGCATTACGGGCTGCTGGCGATCCTGTCGCTGACCATCGTCGGCGCATTGAAGGCCGTCGGATTGATTCTCGCCATCGCCATGCTGATCGCCCCCGGCGCCATCGCCTTTCTCCTGACGCGGACGTTCCGCAGCATGCTGATCGTCGCCGTCGCTGTCGCGGTGCTGGCCTCCTTCTCCGGCGTCTACCTCTCCTTCTTCATCGACAGCGCCCCGGCGCCCACCATCGTCCTCCTGATGACGGTGGTCTTTCTCCTCGCCTTCGCCCATTCCACCTGGAGGACCGCGCGCGCCGAGGCACGGCGGACCCGCGTCGAATAGGAATTTTCGCCGGCGACCCCTCCCCACAACAGACCTTTTCGCGCGTGATGCCCCTTGGACGCCGGCGCGATGATCCCGTATTGTGCGCCGTCTTTTGAGTGTGGAGCGATGCCCGGGCGAAAAGTCGGGGATCGGCTTCGTGGCGGAGCAACGGTGGCATGGAGAAGAAGCAGAAAGGCCGTTCCGGCGTTGCTTTCTTCCTGTCCGCCGTGGCGTTGATTTTCACGGCGATCCTGGCGACCGTGCTGCTAGCCAACGAGCAACGCAACCTGAAGCAGATGCTGACGGCCATGGGACTGCAAGAGGTGCTCCCTCAGGCCGCGCCTGCGCCCGAGCCCGTCCGCACGCGCCCCAGGAAAGCGGAGCCGCCGCGGGCGCTGTTGCCGGCCCGGACATTCGAGGATCTCGATACGCCGGAGCAGCAATTCATCCGCCAGATCCGCAGCGACCCGCGCGCTCTTTGCGATGGCCTGCGGGAGGCCGGCTTCCGCGAGCTTGAATGGAAATCCGCCGAAAGCGGTCGATGGGAATGCTCTTCGCTCATCCCCTTTGCCCGCCCGGGCGTGGAAAAAAGCTCGTCCATCTTCATTCTTGTCAAGGGCAGCGACGAGGATGAAATCACCTCGTTCCGCGTGAAGCTCAACATCGAGCATGCGGAAGACACCCAGGCGGTCACCAGCGCGGCCGCCGCCGCTGCTTCGGTCTTCCTGAGTCAGGTTCACTGGGCCGATAGCGAGAGCATCGCGCTGAAGATACAGGCGCTCGGCGAATTCGATCTCAAGCGTTTCGGCAGCCGCATCCAATTCCGGCGCGAATCGGGTGACACGCCCCGCTACAATTTCCTTGCCAACCAGACGGCACGCACGAAACCGAAGAGCGCCGCCGAACTGTACTTCGACCGCGAGACGTGGCTTGCGCCCGGGGATGGCTCGATCAATTCCGTCATTCGCGGTCCGAGCGCCTGGAACACGGCATCCGGAAGCGGTACCGCGCACTGAAAGTCAGGCGCCGTCAGCGGTCGATGCGTGTCGAGAGAATAATCGACGACAGCGTCTTTTCGACGCCCTCGATCTCGCCGATCCGATCGATCAGCAAGTCCAGTTCGCTGATCGAGGCCGCCGCGACGATGGCGATCAGGTCGAAGCTGCCGCTGACCGAATGCAGCGTGCGGATCTCGCTGATCGCAGTCAGTTCGGGCGTGACGCGGCCCAGCGCCCGCGGTGCGATGGTGATCAGCACATGCGCCTGCACCAGGCCCTTCTCGTAGCTTTCGGCAAGCCGCACGCCATAGCCGGCGATCACACCCTCGCGCTCGAGCCGTTCGATGCGAGCCTGCACGGTCGTGCGCGACAAGCCCAATCGCCGTGCGATCGTCGCCGTCGGCATGCGGGCGTTTTCGCTGAGAATGGCAAGAAGCTCTCTGTCCTTATCGGTGACCTGCATATCGTCGATCCATTTCGGCAAAGTGCCGATTATAGACCGACGATTTAGCTATTTTGCAGCTTCGAATCAACTTCTACTTGGAGGACAATGGCAATGAAAAGGCTCATACCCTGAGGGAAAAGAAAAAATGAAAGACATCGTTGTCATCGGCGCCGGCAAGATCGGCTCCACCATCGCCCGCATGCTGGCCCATACCGGCGACTACCGCGTCTGCGTCGCCGACCGCAGCGCCGAGCAATTGCAGCAGGTCGAGAGCCATGAGGCGATCTCGACGGCGGTCATCGACATCGCCGACAAGAAGTCTCTTGTCGGCCTGCTCTCCGGCAAGTTCGCCGTGCTCAGCGCCGCACCGTTCCACCTGACAGTGGCAATCGCCGAGGCCGCCGCCGAGGCCGAGATCCACTATCTCGACCTGACCGAAGACGTCGAATCGACCCGCCAGGTCAAGGCGATCGCGGCGGAGGCCAAGACAGCCTTCATCCCGCAATGCGGCCTGGCACCCGGCTTCATCTCGATCGTCGCCAATGATCTCACCCGGCATTTCGACACGCTGGAAAGCGTCCGCATGCGCGTCGGCGCCCTGCCGCAATATCCGTCGAACGCGCTGAACTACAACCTCACCTGGAGCACGGACGGCGTCATCAACGAATATATCGAGCCCTGCGAGGCGATCGTCGAAGGGTCGCTGATCGAGGTTCCGGCGATGGAGGAGCGCGAGGAGTTCTCGCTCGACGGAGTCACCTACGAGGCCTTCAACACCTCCGGCGGCCTCGGCACGCTGTGCGAGACGCTGACGGGCAAGGTCCGGACGCTGAACTACAAGACGATCCGCTATCCCGGCCATGCCGCGATCTTCAAGGCGCTGCTGAACGATCTCGGGCTGCGCCATCGCCGCGAGGTGCTGAAGGACATTCTCGAAAACGCGCTGCCGACCACGACCCAGGACGTCGTCGTCATCTTCGTGACCGTTTCCGGTTTCCGCCAAGGCCGCCTGATCCAGGAGACCTATGCCAACAAGGTCTATAGCGGCGTTGTCGCCGGGCGCATGCAGAGCGGCATCCAGATCACCACGGCCGGCAGCATCTGCGCCGTCCTCGACCTGCTCGCCGAAGGCAATATCCCGACCAGGGGCTTTATCCGCCAGGAAGACATTTCCCTCGACACCTTCCTCACAAACCGCTTCGGCCATTACTACGCCCAGAAGCGCGAAACGGAACGGGCGGCAGGCTAAGCTTGGTGCCCCGGAGGGCGATCCTCCCGTCCTCACCAACGAAGAACGCCCGGACATCGTCCGGGCGTTCTTCGTTGGTGGCGATCTCAGCTTAGCATTCCAGCTCATCCAGCCTGGCGGCCACCTTCTCTCCTCAAGCGGGGTGAGAGACACACGTGACGCCTTCCCAGTCCCCTTGCCCCGCCTGCGAGGAGAAGACTACGGCCACGGCATTGCTGCAATGCGGGAGCGCGGCCCGTGAGTGGACACAAAAAACCCCGCTCGAGGCAGGGTCTGATGTGTCTATCGGTCGTTTCCCTTGTCGGGATGTCCCTTTCAGGCGGGGATGACGATCTCCCCGAGCTTCGTCAGTTCTGCGATAAACTGTTCGACGCGGGTCTTCTTCTCGTCGATCGCCCCTTCCAGCTCGGCGCGCGCCTCGTCGATGCGGTTTTCGAGAACCGTGCGATCGAGTTCGTCGACATGGACCGCCGATTCGGCAAGCAGCGTGCAGCCCGTCGGCAGGATGTCGGCGAAGCCGCCGAAGACGGCGAAACGCTCGGTCTTGCCGTCGGCCGTCTTGACCGTGACCACACCCGGCTTGACGGTCGTCATCGTCGGGGCGTGATTGGCCATAACGGTCATCTCACCCTCGGTTGCCGGGATGACGACTTCGGTCACCTTTGCGGAAAGCAGCAGGCGCTCCGGGGAAACAAGCTCGAAATTGAAACTGTCGGCCATTAGTGACTTACCTTTTCAGCGATGGCTTCAGAGTCCTGCAACTTGGTTCCGCAAAACGGGCAGTGCATGACCACATGATCCATATAACCGAGCCCTTCCTCGGTTTGGACTATCCCTACGACCATCATCAGCACACCGCCTTCCGAAATGTAGACCGTTGGCTCTGCTGGTTCGGGAAGTTCTGCCGCGACCTCCCTCAGGGTGTCGCAGCAGAACTGATTTAGAGCATCGCCCATCAAGCGGCTTCGGCAGCCAGCTTCTTGGCCTTCTCGATCGCTTCGTCGATGGAGCCGACCATGTAGAAGGCGGCTTCCGGCAGGTGGTCGTATTCACCGTTGACGAGGCCCTTGAAGCCCTTGATCGTGTCTTCGAGAGCGACCAGCTTGCCCGGCGAGCCGGTGAAGACTTCGGCGACGAAGAACGGCTGCGACAGGAAGCGCTCGATCTTGCGGGCGCGGGCAACGGCGAGCTTGTCCTCTTCCGAGAGCTCGTCCATGCCGAGGATGGCGATGATGTCCTGAAGCGCCTTGTAGCGCTGCAGGGTCGACTGCACCTTGCGCGACACTTCGTAGTGCTCTTCGCCGACGATCATCGGGTCGAGCATGCGCGAGGTCGAGTCGAGCGGATCCACGGCCGGGTAGATGCCCTTTTCGGCAATCGAGCGCGACAGAACGGTCGTCGCATCGAGGTGGGCGAACGAGGTCGCCGGTGCCGGATCGGTCAAGTCGTCGGCCGGAACGTAGATCGCCTGCACCGAGGTGATCGAGCCCTTGGTCGTCGTGGTGATGCGCTCCTGCATCGCGCCCATGTCGGTGGCGAGCGTCGGCTGATAACCCACGGCCGACGGAATGCGGCCGAGCAGAGCCGACACTTCCGAACCGGCCTGGGTGAAGCGGAAGATGTTGTCGACGAAGAACAGAACGTCCTGACCTTCGTCACGGAACTGTTCGGCCACCGTCAGCCCGGTCAGAGCAACGCGAGCACGCGCGCCCGGCGGTTCGTTCATCTGGCCGTAGACGAGCGCGGCCTTGGAGCCTTCGCCGCCGCCATGCTTGTTCACGCCCGACTCGATCATTTCGTGGTAGAGGTCGTTGCCTTCGCGGGTGCGTTCACCGACGCCTGCGAAGACCGAGTAACCGCCGTGTGCCTTGGCGACGTTGTTGATCAGTTCCATGATCAGAACGGTCTTGCCGACGCCGGCGCCGCCGAACAGGCCGATCTTGCCGCCCTTCGCGTAAGGCGCGAGCAGGTCGACGACCTTGATGCCCGTGACGAGGATCTGCGCTTCCGTCGACTGTTCGACATAGGAGGGCGCGTCCTGGTGGATCGCACGGCGCGCCGAGGTCTTCAGCGGGCCGGCTTCGTCAACCGGTTCGCCGATGACGTTCATGATGCGGCCGAGGGTTTCCTTGCCGACCGGAACCGAGATCGGGCCGCCCGTGTCGGTGACCGACTGGCCGCGAACCAGACCTTCGGTCGAGTCCATGGCGATCGTGCGGACGGAGTTTTCGCCGAGATGCTGTGCGACTTCGAGAACCAGGCGGTTGCCCTTGTTGTCGGTCTCCAGCGCGTTCAGGATCTGTGGGAGCTGGCCTTCTTCGAATGCGACGTCGACGACGGCGCCGATGACCTGCGTCACGCGGCCGACAGCACCCGTAGCCACAACAGCGGCGGTCTTGGCGGTAGCTGCCTTCTTCGGAGCAGCGGGCTTCTTCACCGCTGCGGTTTCTTTCGGGGTAGCTGCCTTAGCCATAATCCTTACCCTCTTCTCGTAACCTTAGAGCGCTTCAGCGCCCGAGATGATTTCAATGAGTTCCTTGGTGATCTGCGCCTGCCGCTGACGGTTGTAGTTGAGCGTCAGCTTGTTGATCATCTCACCGGCATTGCGCGTCGCATTGTCCATGGCACTCATCTTGGCGCCCATTTCGCCGGCGACGTTCTCGAGCAGGGCCCGGAAAATCTGGACGGAAATGTTGCGCGGAATGAGGTCGGTGAGGATGGCCGCAGCGTCCGGCTCGTATTCGTAGATCGCCGATGCGCTGTCGGCCTCGGCAGCTACCGCGCCGGCCGACGCCGGAATGAGCTGCTGGGCGGTCGGAATCTGCGAAATGACGGACTTGAACTCGGAATAGAACAAGGTGCAGACGTCGAACTCGCCCTTTTCGAAGAGTTCGATGACCTTGTGGCCGATCCGGTCGGCATTCTCGAAGCCGATCTTCTTGACCTCGCGCAGGTCGACGCGGTCGATGATCAGCGACGCGAATTCACGCCGCAGGATATCGAAGCCCTTCTTGCCGACGCAGATGATCTTGACCGTCTTGCCCTCAGCGAGCAGCTTGCGGATATGATCGCGGGCAAAGCGGGCGATCTGCGAGTTGAAGCCGCCGCAAAGGCCGCGTTCGGCCGTGCAGACGACCAGCAGATGCGTGTCGTCCTTGCCGGTACCCGTCATCAACGCCGGCGCACTGTCGTCCGCGCCGACCGCCTGGGCGATGTTGGCGAGAACGGCAGCCATGCGCTGCGAATAGGGCCGGGCGGCCTCGGCCGCCTCCTGGGCACGCCGAAGCTTCGCCGCGGCGACCATCTTCATCGCCTTGGTGATCTTCTGCGTCGCCTTGACGGAGGCGATCCGGTTCTTCAGATCCTTAAGTGAAGGCATCCGTTGTCCGTCCTAGTTGAGGTCCGCTCAGGCGAAAGACTTGGAGAAGCTGTCGATTGCAGCCTTCAGCTTGGCCTTGGTGTCGTCCGAGATCGCCTTTTCCGTGCGGATGGTATCCAGGAGCGCCTTGCCTTCCGACCGCAGGTAGGAAAGCAGACCATGCTCGAACTTGCCGACCTGGTTGACCGGCAGCTTGTCGAGATAGCCGTTGACGCCGGCGAAGATCACCGCGACCTGCTCTTCCGTCTTCAGCGGCGAGAACTGCGGCTGCTTCAGGAGTTCGGTCAGGCGTGCACCGCGGTTCAAGAGGCGCTGCGTAGCGGCGTCGAGGTCCGAGCCGAACTGCGCGAAGGCCGCCATTTCGCGGTACTGCGCGAGTTCGCCCTTGATCGAACCTGCGACCTGCTTCATCGCCTTGATCTGGGCGGAGGAGCCGACGCGCGAAACCGAGAGACCGACGTTAACGGCCGGGCGGATGCCCTGGTAGAACAGGTCGGTTTCAAGGAAGATCTGGCCGTCGGTGATCGAGATAACGTTGGTCGGAATAAACGCGGACACGTCGTTGCCCTGGGTCTCGATGACCGGCAGAGCCGTCAGCGAGCCGGCGCCGTTGTCGTCGGAGAGCTTTGCAGCGCGCTCCAGCAGACGGGAATGCAGGTAGAAGACGTCGCCCGGATAGGCTTCGCGGCCCGGCGGGCGGCGCAAGAGCAGCGACATCTGGCGGTAAGCAACGGCCTGCTTCGAAAGGTCGTCATAGCCGATCAGGGCGTGCTTGCCGTTGTCACGGAAGTATTCGCCCATCGTGCAGCCGGCGAACGGAGCGAGGTACTGCATCGGCGCCGGATCGGAAGCGGTGGCGGCAACGATGATCGAGTACTGCAGAGCGCCACGCTCTTCGAGCACCTTCACGAACTGCGCGACCGTCGAGCGCTTCTGGCCGATGGCGACGTAGACGCAGTAGAGCTTGTCACCTTCCGGACCATTGTCGTGAATGGCCTTCTGGTTGAGGATCGTGTCGAGAATGATCGCGGTCTTGCCGGTCTGGCGGTCACCGATGACGAGCTCGCGCTGGCCGCGGCCGACCGGGATGAGGGCGTCGATGGCCTTGAGGCCGGTCGACATCGGCTCATGCACCGACTTGCGCGGAATGATGCCGGGAGCCTTGACGTCGACGCGAGCGCGCTGCTTGGCGTTGATCGGGCCCTTGCCGTCGATCGGATTGCCGAGCGCGTCGACGACGCGGCCGAGCAGTTCCGGACCAACCGGGACGTCCACGATGGCGCCGGTCCGCTTGACGGTGTCGCCTTCCTTGATGTCACGGTCGGAGCCGAAGATAACCACACCGACATTGTCGGCTTCGAGGTTCAGCGCCATGCCGCGAATTCCGCCCGGGAATTCGACCATCTCGCCTGCCTGGACATTGTCGAGGCCGTAGACGCGGGCGATACCGTCACCGACGGAAAGCACCTGGCCGACTTCGGAAACTTCCGCTTCCTGGCCGAAATTTTTGATCTGATCTTTAAGAATTGCGGAAATTTCCGCGGCGCGGATATCCATCAGCCGACCTCTTTCAGTGCAAGCTTAAGGGTAGAGAGTTTGGTGCGAAGGGAGGTGTCAATCTGGCGGGACCCGACCTTGACGATCAGACCTCCAAGAATAGACGGGTCGACGGTGACGTTGACCGCCACGTCTTTGCCGGTGACGCCCTTGAGCGTCGCCTTCAATTCGTTTTGCTGCGCCTCGGTGAGCGCATGTGCCGACGTGACGTCGGCAGTGATTTCGCCACGGTGACGTGCGGCGATCAGGCGGAACGCCTGGATGCTGCCCGGCAGCGCGAAGAGGCGGCGGTTGCGCGCCACGACCTTGAGGAAGTTGCCGACCAGGCCGGAGAAGCCGAACTTCTCGACGAGTGCCGAGACGGCCTTGAACTGATCGTCGGCGGAAAAGACCGGGCTCACGATCAGCCGCTTCAGGTCGTCGCTGCCGTCGATCAGCGCCTGCACGCGATCGAGATCGGTACCGACCGCATCGACCGAACCAGCCTCGAGGGCGAGCTCGAAAAGCGAAGACGCATATCTTTCTGCAACGCCGGAAATAAGCTGGGATGTGTCTGCCACGGGCACAAGCTTCTCTCAAAATCATCCAAGAGCGTCAGCTGCGGCGAACCGTTGGCTTAACATCTTGAATTTGCTGCAATAACTCGCAGGATATCGAGGCCTTTCGACCCACTTCCCCCGCAATTCGCGGTTCGTCTAGCATAGGATGTTTGGACTCGCAACACGCCAACGGCAGGAATGCGGCATAACACCGCCCCCTTCGGCGGAATTTTGCCGTAAATTCGTGGAGCCCGGATTTGCGCCCCTGCCAGGATCGTCAGATGAACCCGAAAACATAGGCGAGCGGCAGGATCGCAAGCGCCGACTGGACGACAAGTGCCGCCCAGTTGAAAAGCGTCGCGCCGTTGTCGCTCATCATCGACAATATGCGGCCGAACGCCGCAAGCGCGAAAGCAGCCCCGACGGCGAGATAGACCATCGGCTGGGCAAGCAGAATGGCGCCAAGGCCGAGGCCGACATGCATGCCGCCCATGGTCGAGCGCGCCTCCGCCAGGCCGCCGCGCCGTCCCTCGGCGATGCCGATACCGGCGGCGCGAAAGGCGAGACGTGGTGCAAAAAGCATGACGAGGCCGATCAGCATCGCCGCGCCGGCCGCGCAAAAGGCCAGGAACTCCCCGGTTTCCGTCGGAATGTAAAACTCCATGCCCATCCCCGCGCCAGATCGTCACTATCGCCCGCCCGAAAGCGATTCCCGGCGGCGCGTCTTTTGGTCTAGCGCATGTTTGCGACGATGTGAATCGGCCGCATCGTGTGACCGAACCCTCAGATCACAGAAAACTCTGCGGATCGACGTCGAGCTGGACGCTGACCGAGCCGCGCTCCTTCGGGCCTGCCGAAATCATCGCCTTCAGGAAGGACTGCATGTCGCTGTTGCGCCGTCCGTGGATGAGCAGGCGAAAGCGGTGTCGGCCGCGGATGAGCGCCAGCGGCGCCTCCGCCGGGCCCAGCACCGAAATGCCGTCGACGCGCGGCGCGGCATTGCGCAAACCGCGGGCATGGCCCTCGGCATCGCCGCGCGTATCCGCCGAGACGATGATCGAGGCGAGCCGGCCGAAGGGCGGCAGCGCCGCCCGTTCTCGCTCATGGATCTCGCGATCGTAGAAGGCATCCGAATCGCCGGACACGATTGCCTGCATGACCGGGTGCTGCGGCTGGTAGGTCTGCAACAGGCCGAGGCTTTTGAGACCCGTCCGCCCGGCGCGTCCCGTCACCTGCGACAGCAGTTGAAAGGTCCGCTCGGCCGCACGCGGATCGCCATTGGCCAAGCCTAGATCGGCATCGACGATGCCGACCAGCGTCATCATCGGGAAATTGTGCCCCTTGGCGACGAGCTGCGTGCCGATGACGATGTCCGCCTCGCCGCGGGCGATCGCCTCGAGCTCCAGCCTCAGCCGCTTGACGCCCATCAGGTCGGAGGAGAGCACGATCGTGCGGGCTTCCGGGAAATGCCGCTCGACCTCTTCGGCGATGCGTTCGACTCCCGGGCCGCAGGCGACCAGGTGATCGAGCGTGCCGCATTCGGGGCAGGCCTCCGGCGTCCGTTCGGAATAGCCGCAATGATGGCACTGGATCTGGCCGCGAAAGCGGTGCTCGACCAGCCAGCTCGAGCAGTCCGGGCATTGGAAGCGATGGCCGCAGACGCGGCAGAGCGTCAGCGGCGCATAGCCGCGGCGGTTCAGGAACAGGAGCGACTGCTCGCCGCGGCCGATCGCCTTGCCGACCTGGTTCAGGAGCACCGGCGAGAGGAAGCCGCCGCGCTCCGGCGGATGCCGCCGCATGTCGACGACCCCAAGCTGCGGCAGCGCCGCATCGCCGAAACGGGTCGGCAGGTGGATCGGCCGGTAGCGTCCGACCTCGCCATTGACCCGGCTCTCGATGGAAGGGGTCGCGGAAACCAGCACGACGGGAAAGCCGCTGATCCGCCCGCGCACGACCGCCATGTCGCGGGCATTGTAGAACACTCGGTCCTCCTGCTTGTAGGCCGGGTCGTGCTCCTCGTCGACGATGATGAGCCCCAGATCCTCGAAGGGCAGGAACAGCGCCGAGCGGGCGCCTGCGACGACGCGCACCTGGCCGGTGGTCACCTGCCGCCACACCTTCTCCCGCATGCGCGGGGCGAGGTCGGAGTGCCATTCGGCCGGCTTGGCGCCGAAGCGATTCTGGAAGCGCTCCAGGAAGCTTGCGGTGAGCGCGATCTCCGGCAGCAGAATGAGCACCTGCTTGCCGGCCCGGAGCGTCGCGGCGACCGCCTCGAAATAGACCTCGGTCTTGCCGGAGCCCGTGACGCCGTCGATCAGCGAAACGGAGAAGTCTCTTTCCTCGACGGCCATGAGCAGATCGGCGGCAGCTTGCTTCTGCGGCCCCTCGAGGCGCGGCGCCGCGAAATCCGGATCGGGTGCGGCAACTACCGGCGGCGGCGGCATGAACACCGTTTCGAACACGCCCTGCGCTTGAAGTCCGTCGATCACGCCCGACGAGACGCCGGCCGCATGGGCAAGGCCGGAGCGGGTCCAGGAAAAGCCGTCGCTCGCCGTCGCAAGGACGCGCTCGCGGGCGGCGGTCATGCGTTCCGGGCGCCGTTCGGTCAGCCGAAGCGCTTCGACCATCGGCTCGGGATCGAAGGCGGTCGGCGCGCGCAGCGCCATGCGAGCGACGAGGCCGGGGGGCGTGATCGTGTAGGACGTTACCCAATCGAGAAAAGCACGCATGTCGCGCGTCAGCGGCGGGCAGTCGAAGACCTTCTCGACCTCCTTCAGCTTCTTCGGATCGACGGTGCCGTCGTCCAGACCGTCCCAGACGACGCCGACGACGAGCCGCGGCCCGAGCGGCACCTGCACGATCGAGCCCGGCTCGACCGCCATGCCGTCCGGCACCGCGTAGGAATAGGGCCTCAGTGCCGGCATCGGCACCAGAACGGGCACCACGCGACGGTCGAAGAGAGCGCCGAATAAATCGGTTGAATCAAGCGTCATTTTGCCGTGACCTTGCCACCGCTTTCAGTTAAAGAAAACTGCACAGCGAACCGCCTCCTTGCAGAGCAAGGGTTTGTCACGGTTCCACCCGAGTTTCAACGCGCGCGATTTCCGCCGTGGTTTTCCCCGCAAGCGGAAAGGCGTCTGAACGGCTGAATGCCAAAGGAACGGTCCCATGAAATTTTTCGTTGATACCGCCGACGTAAAGGAAATCCGGGAACTGAACGATCTCGGTCTGCTCGATGGCGTAACCACCAACCCGTCGCTGATCCTGAAGTCCGGGCGCGACATCGTCGAGGTTACCAAGGAGATCTGCTCGATCGTCGAGGGGCCGGTTTCGGCCGAAGTGACCGCCACCGAATATAGCGAGATGATGAAGGAGGCGGCCGCGCTTGCGAAGATCGCCGACAACATCTGCATCAAGGTGCCGCTGACGCTTGACGGCCTGAAGGCCTGCAAGGCGCTGACCTCGGACGGCCATCACACCAACGTCACCCTCTGCTTCTCCGCCAACCAGGCTCTGCTCGCCGCCAAGGCCGGCGCGACCTTCGTGTCGCCGTTCATCGGCCGCCTCGACGACACCGCCTTCGACGGCATGGACCTGATCCGCGAAATCCGCCACATCTTCGACAACTACGGCTACGAGACGGAAATCCTTGCTGCCTCGATCCGTACGGTCAACCACGTCAAGGAAGCCGCCCTCATCGGCGCCGACGTCGTCACGGCCCCGCCGGCGACACTGAAGGCACTGGTCAAGCACCCGCTGACCGACAAGGGCCTGGAAATGTTCCTCGCCGACTGGGCCAAGACCGGCCAGCGGATCGCCTGATCGATCTGAGATCACGCGCAGCGTTCGCAGGCCCCGCAGCGATGCGGGGCCTTCGTGCTTTGGGGGTCGGGAGTGCCGGTGAATTGCCCCTCATCCCGCCTGCGCGGAGAAGCTGGCCGGCAGCCCGGATTCGGGGGCATGTCCTATCCCGTCACCGGTCCGGCGAAAATCGCGTCGCTATCCTTGGCGAGTTCAAAGACTGTGTGGTGCTCGAGCGCGCGGGTCACTTCCGTCGGGTCGCCGTCAATCGCCTCCGGCGGGATGAGATTGCCGACACGAAAATCGAAGAGGTCGCCCTTCTTGTTCAAGAGTTCGTGGAACACGGTCATGTCGCGCAGTTCCGTCGACCATTTGGCGAACCAGTAGAAGAGACCGGAATTGCGCGCGCTCATATGGACCGGCAGAATCGGCAGGTCGTACTTTCGGGCAAAGCCGACGGCCGAGCTTTTCCAGGGGCGCTCGTTGAGGCGTCCATCGGCCCAGTAAGCGATGCGGCCGGAGGGAAAAAGCACGGTCGCCTTGCCGTCTTCGATCGCCCGGTTCGTCACCTGCAGCGTTTCCCGCGCCTTGAGCTTGCTCTTATACTCCTCGCGCCATTCGACCGGGATGACCATCTCGACGAAACGCGGATTGACCCGGATTGCGTCGCGATTGGCGAAGAACATCATGTCCGGGCGGCGGCTCTTCAGGAGATCGAACACTGCAATGCCGTCGGCGATGCCGGTCGGGTGGTTGCTGACGAGCAGAAATCCGCCGCTTGCCGGGATGCGCTCCGGTTTGTCGACGCGAATGTCGAGCGAAAGCAGCGCGCTCAAATGCTCGAAGGCCTGGAAGCCAGGCATATTCGCAACCGCATTGGCGAACTCAATCGCCTTGCGATAGTTGAGCAGCGTATGGAGAAAGGGCCGCATGACGGGCCACAGAGGATGGCGGACGATCTTCTGGCCGCGCTCGGCGATCAGCGTGTCGACGATATGCCCGGGGCGCCCTTGCGAGACCAGCGCCACTGCCTCCGCAAAATGCGCCAGCGCGCTCGCCGAATCACGTCTCGCCATGGTCCCATCCGCTGGTTGCTGAGAGCGAACATCGCAATTCAATATGATCGAAGAATGACAAATTCCAAGAGCATGTTAGCAAAAACATAAGAGGCCTGGAGGCATGCTCGCCGATGGAATCAGATACGGACGGCGCCTATGAACGAGCTTCTTGTGATCGGCCACCCCGAGGTGATGGCGGAGCGTCAGCGGTGGCTTGCAAGCCTTGCCGAAGAGCGTCGCCTGTCCGGACAGACGATCGAGGCTTATGAGCGCGACACGCGTCAATTCCTGACATTTCTGACCGGGCATCTCGCCGGCCCGCCGCGGCTGGCGGACATCCGCACCCTCAGGCCGGCCGATCTGCGCGGCTTTCTCGCGCAGCGGCGCAAAAACGGAGCCGGCGCGCGCACACTGGGTCGCGGCCTTGCGGGGCTTCGTTCGTTCCTTCGCTATCTGGAGAAGAACGGCCTTGCCAACGCCGCCGGCGCCGGCGCCGTGCGCTCGCCGAAGCAGCCCAAATCGCTGCCGAAACCGCTGACCGATCGCGACGCCCTGAAGGTCGTGACCACCGATGCACAGCTCGCCGAGGAGCCGTGGATCGCTGCGCGAAACGCCGCCGTCCTCACGCTCCTCTACGGCTGCGGCCTGCGCATATCGGAAGCGCTGGATCTGACGCCCGACGACTTTTCAGGCGTGGCGTCGCTGCGCATCACCGGCAAGGGCGGCAAGACCAGGATCGTCCCCCTGATCGGAGCGGCGACCGAGGCGGTGGCGACCTACAGGAAGCTCTGCCCCTACCATCCCGGATCGGGCGAGCCGCTCTTCCGCGGCGCCCGCGGCGGTAAACTGCAGCCCGCCATCATCCAGCGCGAGATGCAGAAGCTGCGCTCCGCCCTCGGCCTGCCCGATTCGGCGACGCCGCATGCATTGCGCCATTCCTTCGCAACCCATCTGCTCGCCGGCGGCGGGGATCTCCGCACCATCCAGGAACTGCTCGGCCACGCCAGTCTCTCGACGACGCAGGTCTATACCGGCGTCGATTCGGCACGGCTCCTGGAAATCTACGATCGCGCCCATCCACGCGCCTAAAAGGATTAACTCCCAAAACTGCTCACGCCTTTCCTGAAACCGTCCTAGAATTCGACGCGCTCGCCCATTAACCACGCGCGTTAAGGAACCCGTGACCGGGGCGGCGTAGGGTTCGAACTATATTTGCAGGGGGACCGACACGCATGACGACGCTCACAGAACCCGTTCGCACTCTTGCCGCCAAGGCGGCCGACGGCCTGCTGTGGCTGATCGCGCTGATGCACGTCTTGTTGGCCGCGAGCCTTCTCGTCACCTTGCTCTCGATCTCGCAGGCCGAGGCCGCAGAAGGGGCCGACTGCGACGGCAGCAATGTTCTCGCCGGTCTCGAGCGGTCCGACCCGGCGCGCCTGGCCGCAATACGCCGCGAAGCCGATGCCGTACCGAACGGCAAGGGCCTGTTCTGGAAGATCGAAGGGCAAGGTCTGGCGCCGTCCTTCCTGCTCGGCACCATGCACGTGACCGATCCGCGCGTGCTGGCGATGCCCGCCGGCGCCGCGGATGCCTATGCCGGGGCGCTGACCGTCGTCGTCGAGTCCGACGAGATCATCGACGAGAAGAAGGCGAGCGCCGCTATCCTGATGCATCCCGAGCTGACGATGTTTGCGGACAACAGGACGATCAACGATTTCCTCGAGCCGAAGGACGAGGCGCTTCTCGAAGACGGCCTCAAGGCGCGCGGCATTCCGCTCCCCCTGGTCGCCAGGATGAAACCCTGGATGATCGCCAGCTTCGTCGCCCTGCCGGCCTGCGAATTCACCCGCAAGTCCGCCGGCGCCTCCTTCCTCGACAAGAAGCTCGCCGAGGACGCCGTCAGCCGAGGCAAGTCCCTGAAGGGATTGGAGACCCTGGTCGAGCAGCTCTCCGCGATGGATTCGCTTCCCGTTGAGTGGCATCTGCGGGCGCTCATCGAAACGCTCGCGCTCGGCAAGACGATCGACGACGTGCTGACAACGATGACCGACCTCTATCTCGCCGGCGACACCGGCATGATCATGCCGATGATGCGGTCAGTGGCCGAAAAAATCTCGCCCGGCGATCTCGGCTACGCCGATTTCGAGCAGCGGATCATCGTCGACCGCAACAGGACCATGGCAGTACGGGCCGAACCCATCCTGAAAGGCGGCAACGTCTTCATGGCGGTCGGCGCGCTGCATTTGCCCGGCAAGGAAGGCCTGGTCGAACTCCTGCGCCAGCAGGGCTTCACCGTCACGCCCGTCAACTGACGATCGATTGCACCGGCTCGTTCAGCTGCGCGAGCAATGCCGGAACGATCGCCTTGTGAAAAGGCGTGATGGCGGCGAGGTAAAAATAGCCGAACAGGTTCCTGCGGCGCACCAGCGTCGTGACGCCGATCACCTGGCTGTCGGCCGGCCCGTCGCGCACCTCCACCACGATCCGGAAGTCGAGATGACGGTCGTCGAAGCCGAGAACCGCTTCGCGCTCGCTGCCGCTCAGGACCGGAAAGATGCCGACGAGGCTCGCATCTCCAGCAGGAGCAGCGGCCTTGAGGCCGAGCGGCGCAACGATGCGGTTGCGCAAGGCCAGGAGATTGCGAATCCAGCGGGGCGCGCTTCCAAGCGCCCGCCTCGCCGCTTCAAGCGCGGTTAGCCGGTCGCCAAGAAACAGAAGCTCGTAGCAATCCGCCCAGTCGGCACCGGGCAGGCAGGCGTTCGGCAGGCGGGCGGCAACGCTGCGAGGTTTCATGGACGCGTCCTTTCCGCGGTCCGCCGGTGGTCCGGCTGCGCTCTTGAAGTGCGTTCATGATTGCGCTGGACGAGCGCCGGAGGCAGGGGACCGCTTGTCGCAGCCCCCGCGCCAATTGTCACATGTGGATCGGCTTGAAGAAGGTCGAAAGCGCCGCTTCCTTCACCGCTTCCGACATGGTCGGATGCGCATGGCAGGTGCGGCCGAGGTCTTCGGACGACCCGCCGAATTCCATCAGCACGGCGATCTCGTGGATCATCTCGCCGGCGCCGAAGCCGATGATGTGGCCGCCGAGGACCCGGTCGGTCTCCTTGTCGGCGAGGATCTTCACGAAGCCGTCGGTCTGGAGCATGGCGCGGGCGCGGCCATTGGCGGTGAAAGGGAATTTGCCGACCTTGTAGGCGACGCCGGCGGCCTTCAGTTCTTCCTCGGTCTTGCCGACGGAAGCGACCTCCGGCTGGGTGTAGACGACACCCGGAATGACGTCGTAGTTCACATGGCCGGCCTGACCGGCGATGATCTCGGCCACGGCGACGCCTTCGTCCTCCGCCTTGTGGGCGAGCATCGGACCGCGCACCACGTCGCCGATCGCGTAGACGCCGGTGATGCTCGTCTGGAAGTGATGGTCGATCTCGACCCGGCCGCGCGCATCGAGGACGACGCCCGCCTTGGCGAGACCCAGCCCGTCCGTCGCCGGCTTGCGACCGGTCGCGACCAGCACCACCTCCGCGTCGAGCGTCGTCGATTCGCCGCCCTTGACCGGCTCGAAGGTCACCTTCGCGCCATTGGCGGACTTCACGACGCCGGTCACCTTGGCGCCGAGCTTGATGTCGATGCCCTGCTTCGCCAGCATCCGCTGGAGCTGCTTGGCGACTTCGCCGTCCATGCCGCCGAGGATCGTATCGAGGAACTCGACGACGGTCACCTTGGCGCCGAGGCGCGCCCAGACCGAGCCGAGCTCGAGGCCGATGACGCCGCCGCCGACGACGATCATGCTCGCCGGAACCTTTTCGAGCTCAAGGGCGCCGGTCGAGGAGATAACGACTTTCTCGTCGAACTCGACGTCGACGCCCGGAATGCCGGCAACGTCCGAGCCGGTGGCGATGACGACATTCTTGGCTTCGAGGACCTGCTCCTCGCCCTTGTCGTTGGTGACAGAGACCTTGCCCTGGCCGAGTACCTTGCCGGTGCCCTGGAAGCCGTCGATCTTGTTCTTCTTGAAGAGAAAGGAGACGCCGTCGACATTCGCCTTAACGGTGGCGTCCTTGTGGGCGAGCATCTTCTGCAGATTGAGTTTCGGGCTTGCGACCTCGACGCCGAGCGCATCGAGACCATGGCCGGCGTGGTGGAACATCTCGGAAGCATGCAGCAGCGCCTTGGAGGGAATGCATCCGACATTGAGGCAGGTGCCGCCATAGGTGCTGCGCTTTTCGACCACGGCAACCTTCATGCCCAGTTGCGCCGCCTTGATGGCGCAGACATAGCCGCCGGGACCGCTACCGATAACGATGAGATCATAAGCCATTTGATTATCCTTCTGGGAGGGTAGTCTTCTAAAGGGCGGTCATCGCCCGCCGCTGACATTGAGAATGGCTCCCGTCACATAAGTCGCCTTGTCCGACAGGAGATAGAGAATTGCGTCGGCCACCTCGCCGGCCGTGCCGGGGCGCTGCATCGGGATCGACGGCGCCATGTCGCGGGCGCGATCGGGCAGGCCGCCGGACGCATGGATATCCGTATCGATGATGCCGGGGCGAACCGCGTTGACGCGGACACCCTCAGATGCCACTTCGCGCGCGAGACCGATGGTGAAGCTGTCGATCGCGCCCTTGGTGGCGGCATAGTCGACATATTGGCCCGGCGCGCCCAGCACGGCCGCCGCCGACGAGAGGTTGACGATTGCGCCGCCCTGCCCGCCGTGACGTGTCGACATCCTCTTGACCGCTTCCGCCGCGCAGCGGATCGATCCCGTGACATTGACGCGAAGCATCCACTCCAATCGCTCCGTCGAAATCTCATCGATCCGCTCGGGCGGGCCGACGATGCCGGCATTGTTGACGAGCCCGTCGAGCCGCCCGAAGGCGGCATCGATGGCCGAAAAAATCGCCTCTATCCCGTCTTCGGAGCCGACATCGCCTTGCACGGCGATCGCCGTGCCGCCTGCCTCGGAGATTTGACGAACGACGTCTTCGGCGGCTTGCCGCTTCGAGGCATAATTGACCGCCACCCGCCAGCCTTCGCGTGCCGCGGCGAGGCAGACGGCGGCGCCGATGCCGCGGCTGCCGCCGGTGACGAGAAGGACGCGGCTGCCACTCATGCGGCGCATCCCTTGAACGCAAAGATGTCGGAACTGTCGGACGTCGCCTTGCCCTTGCCCCAGGCGCTCGATTGGCGCAGCGACGGACCGAAATCCGGGAGCAGTATCTGCAGCGCCGCAGGCGCGTCTTCCGGCTGAAGCAATCCGATCTTGCCGGCGCCGTCGACGGCGTAGATCGGACCCTGCCAGACGGTGCAGGCCGTGAGTTCGTTGCCCGTCACATCCCCGGTCGGGCAATTGTTCATGACGATGCCGTTCGGGCGTTCCGGTTCGCCGGAAGGCAGGACGACGCCGTCGAGCGACAATGTGGTGCCCTCAATGGTGATCTTGAAATGATTGCTGGTAACCGCTGCTTCCGATCCGACCGGCTCGAAACGCAGCTCGTAGCCGCCGGCCGGGTCGGCATAGACGGCGCGGGCCTGCTTGCACTCCTGCGCAAGCGCCGGAAGCGCGACCAACGCCAGCGCGAAGCAAGCGAGGATGGCTGGCCGGCCAAACATCTCAGGCGGCCTTCTCGGTCGCGAGCTTCAGCCCGAGCGCAATGAAGACGAGGCCGCTTGCCCGGTCGATCCATTTGCTCGCCCGCGTGAAGGCGGCCCGCATCCGCGGTGTCGTCATGAACAGGCTGACGCCGACGAACCAGAGGATCAGAGCGCTCGCCATGACAAGGCCGTAGCCGAACTTTACCGGCATCGGCGTATGCGCGCTGACCACCGTCGAGAAGATCGACAGGAAGAAGAACACCGCTTTCGGGTTGAGTGCGTTGGCAGCGAAGCCGAGGCCGAAGGCCTTCAGCGCCGACTGGCCCCTGCGCGCTCCGGCATCCTCGCCCGGCTCGACGTCAATCTCCGTCTGGCCGGCCCGAAGCGCCTTGACGCCGATATAGACCAGGTAAGCGACGCCGCACCATTTGACGATGTTGAAGAGATAGATCGATTGCGAAATGATCAGCCCGAGGCCGAGAACGGTGTAGCTGACGTGGAACATCAGCGACGCGCCGATCCCGAAGGAGGTGATGATCGCCGCCCGGCGGCCGTTGACGAGCGACTGCCGCATCACCATGGCAAGATCCGCCCCCGGCGAGACGATCGCGAAGGAAAAGATCGCCATCAGCGAAGCAAGTTCGATCAGGTAAGCGCTCATGGTAGTCACCGGTGCGTTGAAGTTCAAATGGTGCCGGACGAGCCTGAATGCGCGCATAGCGAGCTTTGCAAGACCCTAGCCTCCTGCCCCATCGCTGTCGAGCGGGCCGCGTCGACGGCTTCGCGCGGCGAGAAAGAAACGGGGGCTGATGCCCCCGCCTTGACTTAGAGGTCGAGCACCAGGCGCTCCGGATCCTCGAGGCTTTCCTTGACGCGCACCAGGAAGGTCACGGCTTCCTTGCCGTCGACGATGCGGTGATCGTAGGAGAGCGCCAGATACATCATCGGACGGATGACAACCTGGCCGCCGATCGCAACCGGACGGTCCTGAATCTTGTGCATGCCGAGGATGCCGGACTGCGGCGCGTTGAGGATCGGCGAGGACATCAGCGAACCGTAGACGCCGCCGTTGGAGATGGTGAAGGTGCCGCCCTGCATGTCGGCCATCGACAGCGCGCCGTCGCGGGCGGCCTTGCCGAGGCGGCCGATTTCCTTCTCGATCTCGGCGATCGACATCTGGTCGGCATCGCGCACGATCGGCACGACGAGGCCCTTGTCCGTGCCGACGGCTACGCCGACATGGCAGAAGTTCTTGTAGATGATGTCGGTGCCATCGATCTCGGCGTTGACAGCCGGCAACTCCTTGAGCGCGTGGGTCACGGCCTTGGTGAAGAAGCCCATGAAGCCGAGCTTCACCCCGTGCTTCTTCTCGAAGATGTCCTTGTACTTCGAACGCAGGCTCATGACGGCGCTCATGTCCACCTCGTTATAGGTGGTGAGCATGGCTGCGGTGTTCTGCGCATCCTTGAGACGACGGGCAATCGTCTGACGCAGGCGGGTCATCTTGACCCGCTCTTCGCGGGTCGCGTCCTCGGCCGGTGCCGGCGCGCGGGCCTGGACCTTGGCCGGCTCGGCGGCGGCCGGCGCGGAGACGCCCTTGGCGATCGCCGCAAGCACGTCGCCCTTCAGCACCTGGCCGCGTTTGCCCGAACCGTCGAGCTGATCGGCGGAGAGGTTGTTCTCGGCGATGAGCTTTGCAGCCGACGGAGCAGCCGGCATCGAGGAGGCGGCCTGCGGTGCGGCAGCGGCGGCCGGCTTCGCGGCCGGTGCGGCGGCAGCCGGCTCGACCTTCTTCTCGGCCGGCGCCGGGGCGGCTGCGGCGGCACCAGCGCCTTCGGCGATCTGGCCGAGCAACGCGCCGAGGCCGACGGTCTCACCGGCCTGCGCGACGATCTCGCTGAGCGTGCCGGCAGCCGGCGCCGGCACTTCGATCGTCACCTTGTCGGTCTCGAGCTCGAGGATCGGCTCGTCGGCCTTGATCGCATCGCCGACCTTCTTGAACCAGGTCCCGACGGTCGCTTCGCTGACGGATTCGCCGAGGGTAGGAACGCGGATTTCAGTTGCCATGATTTTTGTTCCGTTGATCAGATATCTGTTTCTAGCTCTTTGCGTTACGCACTCCCGGACGGAAAACCGCTGCGCACTTTTCCTGGAAGTGCTCCAGCGATTGACAGACCGTGAGGGGCTTGATCAGCCCCCCAGCGCATCCTCGAGGAAGGCGGCAAGCTGCGCCATGTGCTTGGACATCAGGCCCGTCGCCGGGGAAGCGGCAGCCGGACGACCGGTGTAGCGCACCCGCTGATACTTGGCGTCGATATGGGCAAGAACCCATTCGAGATAGGGATCGATGAACGACCAGGCGCCCATGTTCTTCGGCTCTTCCTGGCACCAGACCATCTCCGCGTGGCGGAAGCGGCTGAGCTCGTTGATGAGCGCCTTGGCCGGGAACGGATAGAGCTGCTCGACGCGCAGCAGGTAGATGTCGTCGATGCCACGCTTTTCGCGCTCTTCGAGAAGATCGTAGTAGACCTTGCCCGAGCACATCACGACGCGGCGGATCTTCGAGTCCTTCTGCAGCTTGATCGGTCCGTCCTTGATGACCTCCGCATCGTCCCACAGCAGGCGGTGGAACGAGCTCTCTCCGGCCATCTCCGAAAGGCTGGAGATCGCCCGCTTGTGGCGCAGCAGCGACTTCGGCGTCATCAGGATCAGCGGCTTGCGGAAGTCGCGCTTCACCTGGCGGCGCAGGATGTGGAAGTAGTTCGCCGGCGTGGTGACGTTGGCGACCTGCATATTGTCTTCCGCGCAGAGCTGCAGGAAGCGCTCGAGGCGCGCCGAGGAGTGCTCCGGTCCCTGGCCTTCATAGCCGTGCGGCAGCAGGCAGACGAGACCGGACATGCGCAGCCACTTGCGTTCGCCCGACGAGACGAACTGGTCGAAGACCACCTGCGCGCCGTTGGCGAAGTCGCCGAACTGGGCTTCCCAGAGCGTCAGCGCGTTCGGGCGGGCAAGCGAGTAGCCGTATTCGAAGCCGAGCACAGCCTCTTCCGAGAGCATCGAGTTGATCACCTCGTAGCGCGCCTGCGTCGCCGACAGGTTGGCGAGCGGAATGTAGCGCTCTTCCGTCTGCTGGTCGTAGAGGACCGAGTGGCGCTGCGAGAACGTGCCGCGCTCGCAGTCCTGGCCGGACAGGCGGATCTTCGTGCCCTCGGTGACGAGTGTCCCGAAGGCGAGCGCTTCCGCCATCGCCCAGTCGATCCCCTCACCCGTCTGAACCATGCCGGCGCGGTTTTCCATGAAGCGCTGGATGGTGCGGTGGGCGTTGAAGCCGGCCGGGATCTCCGAGATCTTGCGACCGATTTCCTTGAGCTGCTTCATCGGCACTGAAGTCCGGCCGCGGCGCTGCTCATCCTGATTGTCAGCCGTGCGCAGGCCCGACCAGGCACCGTCGAGCCAATCGGCCTTGTTCGGCTTGTAGGACTGGCCGGCCTCGAACTCCTGCTCGAGATGGGCGCGCCAGTCCGCCTTCATCTTCTCGACCTCGCCCTCGTTCATCAGTCCTTCGGCGATCAACCGTGCCGAATAGACCTGGACGACCGTCTTGTGGGCGCGGATCGCCTTGTACATCTTCGGCTGCGTGAACGCCGGCTCGTCGCCCTCGTTGTGGCCGAAGCGGCGATAACAGAACATGTCGACGACGACCGGCTTGTGGAACTTCATCCGGAACTCGGTCGCCACCTTGGCCGCATAGACGACGGCTTCCGGGTCATCGCCGTTCACGTGGAAGATCGGCGCTTCGATCATCTTCGCCACATCCGAAGGATAGGGCGAGGATCGCGAGAAGGCCGGGTTCGTGGTGAAGCCGATCTGGTTGTTGATGATGAAGTGGACAGTGCCGGCAACGCGGTGGCCGCGCAGACCGGAGAGACCGAGAATTTCCGCGATGACGCCCTGGCCGGCAAAGGCCGCGTCGCCATGCAGCAGCAGCGGCATGACCTTGACGCGTTCGCGCAGCGGAATGATGTCGCCCTCGAACACGGTCGCCATCTGGTCCTGCTTGGCGCGCGCCTTGCCCATGACGACCGGGTTGACGATCTCGAGATGCGACGGGTTGGCCGTCAGCGACAGGTGCACCCTGTTGCCGTCGAATTCGCGGTCGGAGGAAGCGCCGAGGTGGTACTTCACGTCGCCCGAGCCTTCGACGTCGTCCGGCGCGTAGGAGCCGCCCTTGAACTCATGGAAGATGGCGCGGTGCGGCTTGGCCATCACCTGGGAGAGCACGTTGAGGCGGCCGCGATGGGCCATGCCGAGAACGATCTCCTTGAGGCCGAGCTGCCCGCCGCGTTTGATGAGCTGTTCGAGCGCCGGGATGAGCGACTCGCCGCCGTCGAGGCCGAAGCGCTTGGTGCCCTTGTACTTGACGTCGATGAACTGCTCGAACCCTTCCGCCTCGATAAGCTTCTGCAGGATTGCCCGCTTGCCCTCGGGCGTGAATTCGACGCCCTTGTCCGGCCCCTCGATCCGTTCCTGGATCCAGGCCTTCTCCTCCGGGTTGGACATGTGCATGAATTCGACGCCCATCGTCGAGCAATAGGTCCGCTCGAGGATCTCGACCATCTCGCGCACGGTGCCGTATTGCAGCCCGAGCACGTTGTCGAGGAAGATCTTGCGGTCGTAGTCCTTCTCCTCGAAGCCATAGGTCTTCGGCGAGAGTTCCTCGTAATCCTCGACCGGATCGGCAAGGCCAAGCGGATCGAGCTTGGCATGCAGGTGGCCGCGCATGCGGTAGGCGCGGATCATCATGATGGCGCGGACGGAATCGCGCGTCGACTGATGAACCTCGGCCTCGCTGACCGGCACGCCGGCAACGGCGGCCGCTTCCTCGGCCTTTGCCTTGACCTTCTTCTCAACGATCTTTTCGACGGCGCCCCAGTCGCCGTCGAGCGCGGAGACGAGTTCGCCATTGGCGGCGATCGGCCAATTCTTCTTCTTCCAGGAGGCCCCCTTGGCCGCCTTCACCACATCCTCGGGCCTGTCGGCAAGCGCCTTGAAGAAGGACTGCCATTCGGCCGAAACGGACGACGGATCCGCTTCATAGCGCGCATAGAGCTGCTCGATATAGGCGGCGTTGGCGCCGTCCAGAAACGAAGTGAGCTGGAATTGCTCGTTGGCCTCTTGCCTTGTCATGGTCTCTCGCGGACTTGAGTCCGCCTCCTGACTCTAAGTTGGGATGCCGGGTTGTCCCGGTCGTTCATGTTCGTTCGGCGCGGTCCGCGCCCTTTCCTACGACGCCGGGCATCGAAAGGAGGCGCCGGGATCACCGTGGCACTTGGTTTGCCGCGTATCCTGACATCATCAGCCAAGGAAACACGCGGGCTTCGGAATGCCCGGGCCGGATCGGTCCGGCCCGGGCAGAAGACTTAAGATCAGCCCTTGAGGACTTCGACGAGCGTCTTGCCGAGACGAGCCGGCGACGGCGACACGCGGATGCCTGCCTGCTCCATCGCAGCGATCTTGGATTCCGCATCGCCCTTGCCGCCGGAAACGACGGCGCCGGCGTGACCCATGGTGCGGCCCTTCGGCGCGGTACGGCCCGCGATGAAGCCGGCCATCGGCTTCTTGCGGCCCTTCTTGGCCTCGTCGATGAGGAACTGCGCCGCATCCTCTTCGGCCGAGCCGCCGATCTCGCCGATCATGATGATCGAGGTCGTGGCCTCGTCCGCCAGGAACATCTCCAAGACGTCGATGAACTCGGTGCCCTTGACCGGGTCGCCGCCGATGCCGACAGCCGTCGTCTGGCCGAGGCCTTCGTTGGAGGTCTGGAACACGGCTTCGTAGGTAAGCGTACCGGAGCGTGAGACGATGCCGACCGAACCCTTGCGGAAGATCGAGCCCGGCATGATGCCGATCTTGCATTCTTCCGGCGTCAGGATACCGGGGCAGTTCGGGCCGAGCAGGCGCGACTTGGAGCGGTCGAGACGAGCCTTGACGCGCACCATGTCGGCAACCGGGATGCCTTCGGTAATGCAGGTGATGAACGGGATTTCCGCATCGATCGCCTCGATGATCGCGTCCGCGGCACCTGCCGGCGGAACATAGATCACGGAAGCGTCCGCACCGGTCTTTTCACGGCCTTCGGCAACCGACGCGAAGATCGGCAGGGTTTCGTCCTTGGAGCCGGTCCAGGTTTCGCCGCCCTTCTTCGGGTGAATGCCGCCGACCATCTGCGTGCCGTAATAGGCGAGCGCCTGTTCGGTATGGAAGGTGCCGGTCTTGCCGGTCAGGCCCTGAACGAGGACCTTGGTGTTCTTGTTGACGAGAATCGACATGAGGTCTGGTCCTTCAGTTAGCCGTTGATCGCGGCGACGATCTTCTTGGCAGCGTCATCCAGATCGTCGGCGGCGGTGATCGCCAGGCCGGATTCGTTCAGGATCTTCTTGCCAAGCTCGACATTCGTGCCTTCGAGACGAACGACCAGCGGAACCTTGAGGCCGACTTCCTGCACGGCCGCAACGACACCTTCGGCGATGACATCGCACTTCATGATGCCGCCGAAGATGTTGACGAGGATACCCTCGACCTTCGGGTCGGCGGTGATGATCTTGAAGGCTGCCGCGACCTTCTCCTTGCCGGCGCCGCCGCCGACGTCGCAGAAGTTCGCCGGCTCCTTGCCGTAGAGCTTGATGATGTCCATCGTCGCCATGGCAAGACCCGCGCCGTTGACCATGCAGCCGATGTTGCCGTCGAGCGCCACATAGGCGAGGTCCCACTTGGAGGCCTCGATTTCCTTTGCGTCTTCTTCGGTCTCGTCGCGCAGTGCCTTGATGTCGTCGTGGCGGAAGAGCGCGTTGCCGTCGAACGAGACCTTGGCATCGAGAACGCGCATGCGGCCGTTCTTCATGACGATCAGCGGGTTGACCTCAAGCAGGCTCATGTCCTTCTCGACGAAGGCCTTGTAGAGGATCGGGAAGAGCTTTTCGGCGTCAGCCTTGGCTTCGCCTTCGAGCTTCAGGGCCGAGGTGAGCTTGGCGAGATCAGCGGCGGTGACGCCAGCTTCCGGGTTGATCGCGACGTTGACGATCTTTTCCGGCGTGTCGTGCGCAACAGCCTCGATGTCCATGCCGCCTTCCGTCGAAACGACGAAGGCGATCTGGCCGACCGAGCGGTCAACGAGCAGCGAAAGATAGAGTTCGCGATCGATGTCGGCGCCGTCCTCGATATAGAGACGGTTCACCTGCTTGCCGGCAGGGCCGGTCTGCGCGGTGACGAGCGTATTGCCGAGCATTTCCTTGGCATGAGCCTTGGCTTCATCGATCGAAAAGGCAAGACGAACGCCGCCCTTGGCGTCGGGGCCGAGTTCCTTGAACTTGCCCTTGCCGCGGCCGCCCGCATGGATCTGGCTCTTGACGACGTAAAGCGGTCCCGGCAGCTTCTTCGCAGCCGCTTCGGCTTCGTCGGCCGTGAAGATCGCGACGCCTTCGGCGACCGGCGCGCCATAGCTCTTCAAGAGAGCCTTGGCCTGATATTCATGAATGTTCATGGGTTCTTTCCTGTCTGATTGGCCCTGCCTGATCGGCTTGGCGGCGATTACTTCAGGCTGGGCGCGATGCCGATGCAGGCTTCGCAAAGGCCGGCGACAGCCCCGACCGACTTGTCGAAGGCTTCCTTCTCGCCCTTGTTGAGATCGATCTCGATGATCCGCTCGACACCGCCGGCGCCGATGACCGTCGGCACGCCGACATACATGTCCTTGACGCCGTACTGGCCGGAGAGATGCGCCGCGCAGGGAAGCACGCGCTTCTTGTCCTTGAGATAGGCTTCGGCCATCTCGATCGCGGAAGCCGCCGGCGCGTAGTAGGCCGAGCCGGTCTTCAGGAGGCCGACGATCTCCGCGCCGCCGTCACGGGTGCGCTGGATGATTTCTTCGAGGCGTTCCTTGGTGACCCAGCCCATCTGCACGAGATCGGTCAGCGGAATGCCGGCAACGGTCGAGTAGCGGGCGAGCGGCACCATGGTGTCGCCATGGCCGCCGAGAACGAAGGCGGTGATGTCCTGGACCGAAACGTTGAATTCCTGGGCGAGGAAGAGACGGAAGCGCGACGAATCGAGCACGCCAGCCATGCCGACGACCTTGTTCTTCGGCAGGCCGGAGAATTTCTGCAGCGCCCAGACCATGGCGTCGAGCGGGTTGGTGATGCAGATGACGAAGGCGTTCGGAGCATATTTCTTGATGCCGGCGCCGACCTGTTCCATGACCTTCAGGTTGATGCCGAGCAGATCATCGCGGCTCATGCCGGGCTTGCGCGGAACACCGGCGGTGACGATGCAGACGTCGGCACCTTCGATCGCCGAATAGTCGCTGGCGCCCGTCAGCGATGCGTCGAAACCTTCGACCGGCGAGGACTGGGCGATGTCGAGGCCCTTACCCTGGGGGATGCCGTCGGCGATATCGAACAGGACGATGTCGCCCAGTTCCTTCAGGCCGGCGAGATGCGCCAGCGTGCCACCAATCATCCCTGAACCAATAAGTGCGATCTTGTTGCGCGCCATGAAAGTGCTTCCTTTGTGATCCATGATCGAGGCCTGAAACGCGGCAAACGCCAAACCTTCGCGGAAAGCCCTTAAACGGCAAATGGTAAAATATCAATCCATACTTTTCGACAGAGCAAATTCAATCGGTTAGATCATAAAATTCTTACGTAAAGGTAAGAATTCTCGTCATTGTTACGTCATCGAATCTCCATATTTTCAATATGTTGCGCGGCGTATTCTTCGCTTTGCATCTCGATCAGACGTGAAACCGTGCGGTCGAATTCGAACCCTTCCGTCCCCTTCTTGGCAATCAGCAGCCGCTCCGGTTCGGCGGCGGCCGAGGCGAAGAGGCGGGCGCCCTGGTCGTAAAGCGCATCGACCAGGATGATGAAGCGCTTCGTTTCGTTGCGCATGTGCGGGCCGAGATGCGGCACCCGGTCGAGGAAGACCGTCCTGTACTGCGACAGGATGGCGAGATAGTCGGCCGCTCCGAGCGGCTGGGCGCAGAGATCGGCGAAGGAAAAGCGGGCGCAGTGCCCGACTGCGGCCGGCACGCGGATCGTCCGTCCCTTGCGGCCGATCTCCGCCGAACTGGCGGCTGCGCCGCTCGTCTCGACATACCAGGCGCGATCCATCGCGGCTTCCGTTTCCGGTCCGAGCGGCGACAGCCAGACGGGATTTCCGTCGGTCTTGCGCAGGCGATAATCGGTCTCCGTATCGAGCGAGATGATGTCCGTGCTGGCTTTCAGGAGGTCGATGAAGGGAAGAAAGAGGCCGCGGTTGAGACCGTCGCGATAGAGCTCGGACGGCTCGACGTTCGAGGTCGCCACGAGCACGCAGCCCTTGGCGAAGAGTTCGCCGAACAGGCGTCCGAGGATCATCGCGTCGGCGATGTCGGTCACCGAGAATTCATCGAAGCACAGGAGTCGCGCCTCGGCGAAAAGCTCCGAGGCGACCGGCGGTATTGGATCGGCCTGCTTGGTCTCGCCGTTCTTGAGCTTCTGCCGGTGCCTGTAGATGCGCTCGTGCACATCGGCCATGAATTCGTGGAAATGGGCGCGCCGTTTGCGCCCGATCGGCACCGCATCGAAGAACATGTCCATCAGCATGGTCTTGCCGCGCCCGACGCCGCCATGGATGTAGAGGCCCTTGACCGGCGCGTGGTCCTTCTTGCGGGCCGCGAACAGCCAGCCGAGCGCATTGGCCTTGCGCGACGGCCGGCTGGCGATCAGCGTCGCCGTCAGATGGTCAAGCCGCCTCGCGATCGCAAATTGAGCCGGATCACGATGCCGCTCGCCGGCCGCAGCGAGCGCCTCGAGCTTGTGGAGAATACTGTCGTCGGGATTGAGCACGATGCACCTGGATGAGCCAGGGGCTATTTTGGGAGGAGAGACTCAGCGCTGCAGGCGGAAGCCCCACCCCGACAACAAGCGACAGAAAGGTTCAGCGGCTGAGGCTGACCGGTTGGCCGCCATTGGTCGAGCCGTCGAAGCGCGAATCGGCGGTCTTGTAGAGGCGGGCGATCGGACTGCCGTTGCGATCCTTGAGAACGACCTGCTTGCCGGCCACCTCCCAGGATCCCATCGTCGTCAGTTCGCCGGCGCAACCGCGCGTGCCGCCGCGCGAGCCGCTACCGAGATTGGTCAGCGTCAGGAACATGTCGCAGGAACTGCCGGCGCTCGAAACGCGCCAATTGCCGACCATCGATTCCTTCGTCACGTCGAGGCCACTGGTGGCGGCGGCCACCTGCGTGCCCGCGGGCGCGCCGGCCGGGGTGCCCGTCGGAGCGCTCGGGAATTGCGAGGTGCTCGTCGTCGGATCGGGCAGTTGGCCCGCCGAGACCGATGGCACCGGTTGCGCTTGCAGGGGGGCAGGCGCTGCAGAAACATCCTGAGAACCGAAGCCGCCATAGGATGTCCGCTGGCATCCGGTCAGCGCAAGCACAATAACAAGGCCCGCCGCCGCATGAAAAACCCGCATGTCTTTACCCCCGATATTGTCCGCGAACCATGATGCAACGCGATAATAAAGGCCGAATTACAGCAAATCCACCTGTGAGATCAAGGCACCACATTTCGACCTTGGCTGTTGCCCGCGGGAAACGCTTCGGATGAACAGCATGAAGGCGGGACTAACTTTTCGCCCAAGGCGGCGTGACCGGTTCAGTGGCTGACGCCGGCATAGGCGCGCTCGCCCCACAGCGCCTCGACCGCCCGGTTTCGTCCGCAACCATTGCGGTAGTACCAGTAGCGGATCGGGTTTCGGGCCGCGAAATCCTGGTGATAGCCTTCGGCGGGCCAGAACGTCGCGCTCCCTTCGACCGGCGTCACGATCGGCCTGCCGAGTTCGGCCTCGGCCTTGATCTTCCCGGCCTTGGCCTGCATCGCCTGCTGCTCGGTGAGCGCGTAGATCGCCGTCGTATAGGAGAAGCCGCGATCGCAGAACTGCCCGCTGCCATCGGTCGGGTCCGTGGTGTGGAACAGAATGCCGACGAGCGCCGCATAGGAGACCTTGTCGGGATCGAACCTGATCCGCACCACCTCGCGGTGCCCGCCCTTCGCATAGGTCTCATAGGTCGGATTTTCGCTCTTGCCGCCGGCATAGCCGGAAATCGTCTCGAGAACGCCGGGCACGTCATCGAAGTCGCTCTCGACGCACCAGAAACAGCCGCCGGCGAAGATCGCGTATTGCGCCTCTGCCGCCCGCACCGGCGACAGGAAAAGGCAGCTCACGGCAATTCCGACAGCCAGGCGAAGCATGGGCGACCCTCCACGCTACTATTACCTATGCACCTGGCAGCGGCTTTCAAATCACTTACCGACACGTCGTTGTGAGAGCCGTGATAAAGCAACGGCGGGCTTTAGGCCCGCCGTCAAATTGCCATTGAATGGTTGGCCGTGCGCCGGTCAGAACCGGCGCTCGACCAGCATTTTCTTGATCTCGCCGATCGCCTTGGCCGGGTTCAGCCCCTTGGGACAGGCCTGGGCGCAGTTCATGATCGTGTGGCAGCGGTAGAGCCGGAACGGATCCTCGAGATTGTCGAGGCGCTCGCCGGTCGCCTCGTCTCTGGAGTCGATCAGCCAGCGATAGGCTTGAAGCAGAACGGCCGGGCCGAGATAGCGGTCGCCGTTCCACCAGTAGCTCGGACAGGAGGTCGAGCAGCAGGCGCAGAGGATGCACTCGTAGAGGCCGTCGAGCTTCTGACGGTCCTCGTGGCTCTGCCGCCATTCCTTGGCCGGCGTCGGCGAGACCGTCTTCAGCCAGGGCTCGATCGAGCGGTGCTGGGCGTAGAAATTGGTGAGGTCCGGCACCAGGTCCTTGACCACCGGCATATGCGGCAGCGGATAGACCTTCACCGATCCCTTGACCTCGTCCATGCCCTTGGTGCAGGCGAGCGTGTTGGTGCCGTCGATGTTCATCGCGCAGGAGCCGCAGATGCCCTCGCGGCAGGAGCGGCGCAGTGTCAACGTCGGATCGATGTTGTTCTTGATGTAGAGCAGCCCGTCGAGAACCATCGGCCCGCAATCGTCGACGTCGATGTAATAGGTATCGATCCGCGGGTTCTTGCCGTCGTCCGGATTCCAGCGGTAGACGCGGTATTCGCGGAGGTTGGTCGCGCCGACCGGCTTCGGCCAGACCTTGCCCTCATTGACCTGCGAGTTCTTGGGAAGAGCGAGTTCAACCATGTGCCTTAGTCCTCGAGATCAGTAGACGCGCGCCTTCGGCTCGATCTTTTTCGGATCGATGCCGCCGGCGATCAGCTCGGTGTGCACCGGACGATATTCGAGCCGGACATCGCCAGCCTCGTTGACCCAGGCGAGCGTGTGCTTGCGCCAATTGTCGTCGTCGCGGCCGCCAAGCGGGCCGTCCTTGTAGTCTTCACGGGCATGCGCGCCGCGGCTTTCCTTGCGCGCCTCGGCGCCGTAGACCGTGGTGATGGCGTTGGCCATCAGGTTCTCGAGCTCCAGCGTCTCGACAAGGTCGGAGTTCCAGATCATCGAGCGGTCGGTGACCTTGACGTCCGGCATCTCCTTCCAGATGGCCGAGAGGCGCTGGCAGCCGGATTCGAGCGATTCCTGGGTGCGGAACACCGCCGCGTCTTCCTGCATGGCGCGCTGCATCTTGTCGCGCAGCACCGCCGTCGGCGTGCCGCCCCTGGCATTACGCAGCCGGTCGAAGCGCTCCATGATCCGGTCGCAGGAAGCCGTGTCGACCTCCGGCACCGCCTCGTTGCGGTCGATGATCTGGCCGGCGCGGATCGCCGCGGCGCGGCCGAAGACGACGAGGTCGATCAGCGAGTTGGAGCCGAGGCGGTTGGCGCCGTGCACCGAGGCACAGCCGGCTTCGCCGACGGCCATCAGGCCGGGGGCGATCCGCTCGGGGTTCTCGGCATCCGCATTCAGCACCTCGCCCCAATAGTTGGTCGGGACGCCGCCCATATTGTAGTGGACGGTCGGCAGCACCGGGATCGGCTCGCGGGTGACGTCGACGCCGGCGAAGATTTTTGCCGATTCCGAGATGCCCGGCAGGCGCTCGTGCAGCACCGCCGGATCGAGATGATCGAGGTGCAGGAAGATGTGGTCCTTGTTCTTGCCGACGCCGCGACCCTCGCGGATTTCCATCGTCATGCAGCGCGAGACGACGTCGCGCGAGGCAAGGTCCTTGGCCGACGGGGCGTAGCGTTCCATGAAGCGCTCGCCTTCCGAGTTGACCAGATAGCCGCCCTCGCCGCGCGCGCCTTCGGTGATCAGACAGCCGGCGCCGTAGATGCCGGTCGGGTGGAACTGCACGAATTCCATGTCCTGCAGCGGCAGGCCGGCGCGCGCGATCATGCCGCCGCCGTCGCCGGTGCAGGTATGCGCCGAGGTCGCCGAGAAATAGGCGCGGCCATAGCCGCCGGTCGCCAGCACCACCATCTTGGCGGCGAAGCGGTGGATCGTGCCGTCGTCGAGGTTCCAGGCGACGACGCCGGTGCAGCGGCCGTCATCCGACATGATCAGGTCGAGGGCGAAATATTCGATGAAGAATTCGGCGTTGTTGCGGAGCGACTGGCCGTAGAGCGTGTGCAGGATCGCGTGGCCGGTGCGGTCGGCGGCGGCGCAGGTGCGCTGTACCGGCGGGCCTTCGCCGTAGTTCTGCATGTGGCCACCGAAGGGCCGCTGGTAGATCTTGCCTTCCTCGTTGCGCGAGAAGGGCACGCCGTAATGCTCGAGCTCATAGACCGCCTTGGGCGCTTCCATGGCGAGATACTGCATGGCGTCGACGTCGCCGAGCCAGTCGGAGCCCTTGACCGTATCGTAGAGGTGCCACTGCCAGCAATCCGGCGTCATGTTCTGCAGCGAAGCTGCAATGCCCCCTTGTGCCGCGACGGTGTGCGAGCGCGTCGGGAAGACCTTGGTGATGCAGGCGGTCTTGAGGCCCTGTTCGGCCATGCCGAGGGTCGCGCGCAGGCCTGCGCCGCCGGCGCCGACGACGACGACGTCGAAGGCGTGATCGACGTATTGGTAGGCCTTGCCGTTTGCAGCGGGGGAACTGATCGATGCCATGACGAAATTACCCTGCAAAAGCGATCTTCAGGATGGCGAAAAGACAGAGCCCGCCGATCGCGATCGCAAAAAATGTGTTGAGCATGAGCAGCGCGATCTTGACGCCCTCCGCATGAACGTAGTCCTCGATGATGACCTGCATGCCGATCTTCATGTGAATGAGCGCCGAGGTCACGACGAGACCGAGGATCACCGCGACGAACGGATTCGAAAGCGCCGCGACGACTTCTGCATAAGGCGCACCGGCATAGCGGGCGAGGAAGAAGACGAAGAAGATCAGCAGCGGAACATTGGCGACCGCCGTCAGACGCTGGCGCCAGAAGTGATCGGTACCCTCCTTGGCCGAGCCGAGACCGCGAACCTTGCCGAGGGGTGTGCGCATATCCATGGTGATTTCCCCTTAGCGAACCAGAGAACCGACGATCCAGAGAAGCAGCGTCAACGCCACCGATCCGGCGAGCGTCGCCTTGGCCATCTTCGTCGCGAAATGCTTTTCGTAACCGTAGCCGAGGTCCCAGATGAAATGGCGGAGACCGCCGAGCATGTGGTGCACCAGCGCCCAGGTGTAGCCGAAAAGAACGACCTTGCCGATCAACGTGCCGAACAGCCAGTTGACCCAGTCGTAATAGGCAGCCCCCGAGGCGGCGGCGATCAGCCACCAGGCGACCAGCACGGTGCCGAAATAGAGTGCGCCGCCGGTAATGCGGTGCACGATCGACATGACCATGGTGGGGATTGGCTTGTAGATTTGAAGATGCGGCGAGAGCGGCCGGCTTCTTGTGACATTCGTCATCGGAACCTCACGAAATATCCGGAGTCCACGCCTTAAACTAGACTATTTTCGTCCGGTATCGCACCTGATTGTGCGCAATTCAGTCATCCGGACCTTTAATCACCATATTGCTTAACGACAAGTATGTTTGCAGTGCAAAATAAATAAAATCGATTAGCGAAAAGCGGCATTTTGATGTCTGGCGAAGACATCGAGGCCGTTAACGATATAGGCGGAAAAGCCAATCGAATCCGTGACATTTGCCGGCGCTTGCATCAGGATGCCGTTAAGAATTCGTTAACCGCATCCCGGAGGGCAGGACAGAATGAATCTGTTGCGCGCGGTCCATGCGACCAAAGTTCTACTCCTGGCCCTCACGCTGGCGATCCCGGTCGGCCTGCCTGCGGAAGCCGGGAGCGGCCAGGGACTACAGCAAGTGGAGACGCGTGTCCGGCACGTCCGGCTCAAGCATCGCCCGCCGCACCACGCATGGCGCAAGGCGCGGCATCATCACCGTCATTTCGCCGGCCATCGGCGCCACCGCTCCGTCAACTCCAGCATCGACGACTTCTCTTCCTTCGAGACGGGCGGCCTGGGCAACGTTCAAACCCGCACCCGCCATGTCCGCCGCAAGCACTGGCCCTCTCACTTCGCACGGCGTGACCGCAATCGCGGCCCCTGGGTCTTCATCGACGGAAGGGGCTACGGCGGCGGCCGCTACAGCGGCGATATCGACGGCAGCTATGATTTTCCGTCCGGGATCCCCGGGCTCGGCACCTATGCCGGCAACCTTTCGGCCTACGAGCAGGTGGGCAACGGCATCTATTTCAGCCAGGCCGGCAGCTATTCCTACGTCGCCGGGGACGACATCGAGGCAGCCCCGCCGGCGGAGCGCCCGAAGATTATCGTCGTCTCACCGCAGACGAATGCCGGCGCCTGCGCCTGGGAGCACGGCGTCTGCATCATCCGGCCGTAGGCCGGCAATACAGCAAGACGACAGGGCTCGTCAGCGATCGTCGATACGGCCCACCCCAAACCGCCAGACCGTCGTCCGCTTGACTTCGCTATCCTCGAGCGCCCGCGTTACCGGCACTTCATAGGTCGCAAGCGCCGTCATCGCCTGGCGCGGGCAATAGGCGCGGCCCGGATCGCCAACGAGAACCGCGGCGCCGGCACGCCCGAGCGCGGCGAACCAGGGCTGCAGCAGGTCGGCAAAGCCCTTGTCGTAGAAGACGTCCCCGGCGAGATAAACGTCGGCGGCGCGCTCACGGCCGATGATGTCTTCGCTGATGAAGCCGATCGCAACGCCGTTCAGTTCCGCATTGAGCCGCACGGCCGTCTCCGCCCAGGGGTCGATATCCACGGCGAGAACCTCGGCAGCGCCGGCCCTCATCGCGGCAATCGCGACGAGTCCGGAGCCGGAAGCGAAATCGACGACGCGGCGGCCGCGCACCACCTCCGGATGATCGAGGACATAGCGGGCGAGCCCCTGCCCGCCCGCCCAGGCAAAAGCCCAGAAGGGCGGCGGCAAGCCGATCTCTTCAAGTTCCTCCTCGGTCTTCTGCCACAGATCATGCGCTTCGCTGGCGAGGTGCAGGCGAACTTCCGGCACATGCGGCGGCGACAGGATGCCGGTATTGGCGCGGATGAAGCTTTCCGGATCGGATTTCAAGGCTGGAGACTCAAGAGCGTGACCCGCAAGGACACTACTTCGGCGGTTTGTCGAACCCGCCCATGCGGCAGACCTCGATCCATTCGTCCTCGGTCACCGGCTGGACGGAGAGGCGCATGGAGGTCACCAGCGACATCTTGGCGAGCTTCGGGTTTTCCTTGATCTCCTTCAGGGAGACCGGGCGCGGCACGTCGATCACGGCGCGGATGTCGACGCAGTCCCAGCGGGCGTCACCCTCGGCCGTCGAATCCGGATGCGAAAGCGCGCAGACCTCGGTGATGCCGACGATCTCCAACCCCTCGTTCGAATGGTAGAAGAAGCCCTTGTCGCCGATCTTCATCGCCCGCATGTTATTGCGCGCCAGATAGTTGCGCACGCCCGTCCATTCGGTGCCCTTGGCGCCGGCATCCTTCTGCATCTGCCAGGACCACTTCTTCGGTTCGGATTTATAGAGCCAATACGCCATCGCCGCTCAAGCCTCCGGATTGTTGAAGACCCAGTTGTAGGCCTTGATCTCGACATTGGCGAACAGGCCCGCCTTGGCATAGGGGTCGGCGTCGGCGATCGCCTTGGCCGCGTCGATCGTCTCGGCCTTGACGATCACCAGGCTGCCGGTCGGCTTGCCGTCTTCGCCGAGAAAGGGGCCAGCGATCTTCAGAACGCCCTTGGCGTTGAGTTCGTTGAGATAGGCGAGATGGTCGGGCCGCGTGTCGAGCCTCAATTGCAGGGCACCGGGCTTATCCGTGCAGAGCAGTGCGAAGAGCATGATTCCTCCTGATGATAGGGTTGCGAGTGCGGATCACTCCTGGGTGATCGGTCGCGACATCAATTGTTCGAGAGCGGTGCGGACATCGAGCTTGCCGTCGATGATGGCGGCGACAGCCTCGGTGATCGGCATCTCGATGCCGAGGTCCTTGGCCACGCGCGCCGCCACCGATGCGGCAAAGGCGCCCTCGACCAGCTCGCCGCCACGCCCATTGGCGCGCCCGTCCTTGCCGAGCGCAATGCCGAAGCGCAGGTTGCGGGACTGGTGGCTCGTCGCCGTCAGCACGAGGTCGCCGAGGCCCGACAGGCCGCGCACCGTATCGGCCTCGCCGCCTCTCGCGGCGATGAAGCGCGACATTTCCGCAAGGCCACGGGAGATCAGCGCCGCGCGGGCGGAATCGCCGAGCCCCGCCCCTTCGACGATACCGCAGGCGATCGCCAGCACGTTCTTGAGCGCGCCGCCAAGCTGCACGCCGATACGATCCGTCGACGGGTAGAGCCGGAAGGTCGGGCCGGAAAGCGCTTCGGCCAGTTCCGTCGCAATCGCCATGTCGGGCGCGGCGACGACCATCGCGGTCGGCAGCCCCTTGGCAATATCGGCGGCAAAGCCGGGCCCGGAGAGCACGCCGATCCGGTGGCCAGGCAATTCCTCCTCGAGCAGGTCGGTCAGGAGCCGGCCCGTCGATTGCTCCATGCCCTTGGCACAGGTGACGATCGTCGCATCGGCGCCGATCGCGGCACCGTAACGCTGTGCTGCCGCCCGGTGCTCCTGCGACGGCATCGCGAAGAGCACGATATCGGCGCCGCCAAGCACAGCGATGTCGGAGGAAAACGCCAGGCCGGCCGGAAGCGCGATGCCGGGCAGGGCCCTTTCGTTGCGCCCGGTCAGCCGGCATTCTGCCGCCACTTCCTCGCGTCGGGAAAGCAGCGTCACATCCGCATTGGCCTTTGCCGCCGCTACAGCCGCGAGCGCCGTTCCGAATGCACCCGCGCCCAAGACGACGATCTTTGGCACGATCGTTGGATTGTCACTCATCTTCTGTCCGTCATGCCTTGGCGCCGCGCTTGCCGGAGCCGATCAATGTCTGTGCCCGGGTGTCGAGCGGCCAGCGCGAACGCGGCGCGACATCGAGCCCGTCGGCCGGCAGGCCGGCCGCCAGCCGTTCGGCTCCGGCCCAGGCGATCATCGCCGCATTGTCCGTGCAAAGCTGAAGCGGTGGCGCGACGAAGCGGAAGCGGTGCTCGTCGCAAAGCGCCTGCAGCGTCGCCCGGAGAGTCTGGTTGGCGGCCACACCTCCCGCAACGACGAGCGCCGGCGCATCGACTGAGCCATATTCCGCCCTGAATCGCTTCAGCCCGCGACCGACGCGATCCTTCAGCGTCCGCGCGATGGCGCGCTGGAACGAGGCGCAGATGTCGGCGATATCCTCATCCGTGACCGGCTCCAGCGATTGCGCCGCCTGGCGGACCGCGGTCTTCAGGCCGGAGAAGGAGAAATCGAGCCGGGCATCGCCGACGAGCGGCCGGGGAAAATCGAAGCGCTCCGGATTGCCTGTTCGGGCCGCCCGCTCCACGGCCGGTCCGCCCGGATAGGGAAGGCCGAGCAGTTTCGCCGTCTTGTCGAAGGCCTCGCCGAGCGCGTCGTCGATCGTCGTGCCCCAGCGCTCGTAGTCGCCGACGCCCTTGACCAGGATCAGTTGCGTGTGGCCGCCCGAGACGAGCAGCATCAGATAGGGAAAGGAGAGCCCGTCCGTCAGCCGCGCCGTAAGCGCATGTCCTTCGAGATGGTTGACAGCGTAGAGAGGCTTGCCCGTCGCCCGGGCAATCGCCTTGCCGGTCATCAACCCAACGATCAAGCCGCCGATCAGGCCGGGACCGCTCGTCGCAGCGATCGCATCGATGTCCTTCAGCGTTACGTCGGCGCGCAGCAGCGCTTCCTCGATCAGCGTATCCAGCGCCTCGACATGGGCGCGCGCGGCGATCTCGGGCACGACCCCGCCATAGGCGCTGTGCTCTTCGAGCTGGCTCAGCACCACGTCGCCGAGGATCCGGCCGCCGCCTTCCTCGTCCCGCAGCACGACGGAAGCGGCGGTTTCGTCGCAGCTTGTCTCAATGCCGAGGATGCGCAAGGGCGGGGACATACGTGGTATACTCAAAGATTGCGGTCACCGTGAAAGGTGGGTACACGGAACTCAGTGGGCGCCGTGCGTCTTTCAGACACACAAAGGACGCTGTAACGCTTTGAAGTGCTGCGTGGTTTTATCCTTAAATCGATCTCCGATTTAAGCGACCATGCAGTAACAACGGATGGCCAAGGATGCAAACGAAACCTTTCCGCATCGGCACGCGCGGCAGCCCGCTGGCGCTCGCCCAGACGCATGAGACGCGCGACCGTTTGGCCGCCGCCCATGGCCTGCCGCCGGAAATGTTCGAGGTCGTCGTTCTTTCGACCAAGGGCGACCGCATCACCGACCGGCCGCTCGCGGAAATCGGCGGCAAGGGTCTGTTCACCGAGGAACTCGAGCAGCAGCTTCTCTCGGGCGACCTCGATTTCGCCGTCCATTCGTCGAAGGACATGCCGACGAAGCTGCCCGAGGGGCTGTTTCTCTCCGCCTACCTGCCGCGCGAGGACATCCGCGACGCCTTCATCGGCCGCACCGCGCCGAGGCTCGTCGACCTGCCTGAGGGCGCTACCGTCGGCTCGTCGTCGCTGCGCCGCCAGGCGCTGATCCGGCGGCTGAGGCCCGACATCAACGTCATCACCTATCGCGGCCAGGTCGAGACGCGGCTGCGCAAGCTCGCCGAAGGCCAGGTCGACGGCACGCTGCTTGCCTATGCCGGCCTGAGGCGGCTTGGCATGGCCGACGTTCCGACCGAACTGCTCGATCCGGAGGCATTCCCTCCGGCTCCGGCCCAGGGCGCAATCTGCATCGAAAGCCGCGTCGGCGACAGCCGCGTCAACACGCTGCTCGCCGCCATCGACGATCCGCGCACCCATGAGGCAGTCGCCTGCGAGCGTGGCTTCCTGGCGACGCTCGACGGCTCCTGCCGCACCCCGATTGCCGGCTACGCCCAGTCGGACGGCATCAATATCCGCTTCTCCGGCATGATCCTGACGCCCGACGGCACGACCTCGCATCGCGTCGAAATCGAAGGCAAGGCCGCAGAGGCGACGGAACTTGGCCACCGGGCCGGCGAACAGATCCGCGCCAAGGCCGGACCGGGGTTCTTTTCAAGCTGGACATGAGCGATGCGCGTGCTCGTCACCCGGCCGCAGCCGGCGGCCGAAAAAACGGCGCTGAAACTTGAAGCGATGGGACACGATGCGGTTGTCCTGCCGATGATGCAGGCGCAGCATTTTGCCGCCGCGGTTCGCGCCGGGTTCGAGCGATCCCATGATGCGATCGGCGTGACCAGTGCCGAAGCCGTCCGTGTTCTGGCCGGGCTCGGTCCTGCGCTTCAGCCGCATCTGGCGACACCGCTTTTCGCCGTCGGTGCGGCGACGGCGCGCGCCGCCACCGAGCTCGGCTTCACGGACATACGGGTGGGGACGGGAACCGGCGAGGCGCTCGCGGAAACGGTTGCCGGCTTCCTTGGACCGGAAACCGGATCGCTGCTTTATTTTGCCGGCCTGCCGCGCGCCGATGGTTTCGAACACGCCCTGCGGGAGCGGGCGATCGATCACGTCACCGTCGAATGCTACCGAATGAACCCCGTGGGCCACGCGCCGGAGACGCTGCCTGCTCTCGTTCAGGCCGGCCCCTTCGACGCGGTGCTGCTCTATTCGCGCGAAACGGCTCGACGTCTTGTCGCACTCATGCGCGAGGGCGGCCTCGATGCGACCGGCGTGTCGGCCCGTTACCTCTGCCTCAGCGCGTCCGTCAAGGAGGTGCTGCCCGTCGGCGCCACGGCGAGCGTTGCAGCGGCGCCCGACGAGAAAAGCCTGTTGAGCCTCCTTTGAGGCGGGATCAGCAAAGACGGCGACGATTTTCCGCTGACTTCTCGGGCGTTGCTCAGGTCATCTAAGGCAAATGCCGCAAAAACGGGACACAGGGACTTTCCCTGCTGAGTTTCCCTGACTAGGTTTGGTTTAAGAGCCCGACAGAACGGTGAAGAGGTCATCATGGTATCGGAAAAGCCGCCGCGCCGCGCGAAACCGGAAAAGGAACCGCTGACGATCGACCTCGAGGCCGAGAGGACGGTGACCGAGGAGACGGAGGCGATCGCCGCCGAGGGCTCAGTGACCGACGAGCCGGCGGAGATCTCGGCGACCGAGGCACAGGACGCGGCGGAGACGGTCGCGGGCGACGCCGACACGAAAGAGGCCCAGACGGAAGAGACCCGGACGGACGAGGCCCAAGATGCCGAGGTGAAAGCCGAGACGGAGGCTGAGGAAGCCCGCGCCGACGCGGCCGCGGCCGCCTTCGACGAAGAGCCTCCGCACCTGGGCAATACGGCGACGCCCGAGCCGACGAGAAAGCAGCCGTCAAGCGCCGGCGCATTGGCCGCGGGCATCCTCGGCGGCCTCGTTGCGCTTGCCGGTGCCGGCGTGCTGCAATATGCCGGCTATGTCCCGGCCCCCGGGCCGGATCGCGGCGGATCGGTCGAGCAGGAGCTCAAGAGCGAAATCGAGGCGATCAGGACAGAGGTCCAGTCCCGCCCGGCGTCGGGTGTGGATATCGGCCCCTTGGAGAGCCGCCTGGCGGCTCTGGAACAGACGGCCCCGTCGGGTGCCGGCGCGCCTGAGGTTACGGCACTTGAGGCTCAGGTCGCCAATCTGACCAAGGAGCTTGCGTCGCTGAAGACCGAACTTGCCGATGCCCGACAGGCAGCGGATACCGCCAATACCGAACTTGCCGGCCGCATCGACCAGGCGGAGCAGAAAATCAACGAGCCGGTCAACGACATCGAGATGGCAAAGGCCGTCGCCGTCACCGCCCTGAAGACCGCGATCGACCGCGGCGGACCGTTCCTGGCCGAACTCGATGCACTGCGCAGCATCGCGCCCGAGGAGGCGGCGGTGAAGGAGCTTGCCGAAGACGCCTCGACGGGCGTCGCCACGCGAACGGACCTGCGCAGCGAATTTCCGGCAGCGGCGACCGCGATGCTCGACGCCCTCCATCAGCCCGACCCGAACGAGGGCTTGTTTGCCCGGCTCTATTCGAGCGCGATGTCCGGCATTCGCGTCCGGCCGGTCGGCAGCGTCGAGGGCGACACGCCGGAGGCGGTGGTCGCGCGCATCGAGGACAAGCTCAATAATGGCGATCTCAAGGGGGCCTCGCTCGAATGGGCAAGCCTTCCTGACGCGGCAAAGACCGCCGGGCAGGATTTCAAGCAGAAACTCGACCGGCGACTGCGCGTCGAAACCGCCATCGATGCGGCCGTGGCGGCGACCATGACGCGAAGCGGCACGCAAGGCTAGAGCGGGATGAGGAAAAGTGTGCGCGGTTTTCCGCCCGCATCCCGCTCTAACTCTTAGAATCGATCACGTTTTATGATTTTGGGTCGAGGACCTAAAATCATCGTGATCTAAGGAAGGAAAGAAGACGACATGGTCCGGATACTGTTCTTCATCCTGTTCGTCCTCGCGCTGGCGCTCGGCTTTGCCTGGCTGGCGGATCGGCCGGGAGAGCTGTCGCTGATCTGGCAGGGCCAACGCATCGAGATGAGCCTGATGCGTGCCGCCACCATCCTGATTTCGCTCTTCGCCGCGATCCTGATCGTCGTCTGGCTGATCCGCACGATCTGGCTTTCGCCCCACACCGTGACGCGATACTTCCGCGCCCGAAAGCGCGACCGCGGCTACCAGGCGCTCTCGACCGGACTGATCGCTGCCGGGGCCGGCGACGCGATGCTGGCGCGCAAGATGGCGGGCCGGACCCGCGGCCTCATCAGCGCCGATCAGGAACCACTGATCCACCTGCTCGAGGCGCAGACGGCACTCATCGAGGGCAAGTATGACGACGCCCGCAAGAAATTCGAGCTGATGGCGGATGATCTCGAGACGCGCGAACTCGGCCTGCGCGGGCTCTACCTCGAAGCCAAGCGGCTGGGCGCCAACGAGGCCGCCCGGCAATATGCCGAACGCGCTGCCGAAAAGGCGCCGCACCTTTCCTGGGCGACACTTGCGACCCTCGACCAGCGCAGCCAGGCGGGAGAGTGGGACGAGGCGATCCGTCTTCTCGACCAGAGCCGCGCCGCCAACGTCCTCGACAAGAAGGAAACGAACCGCAAGAAGGCCGTTCTGCTCACCGCCGGGGCAACGAGCAAGCTGGAGGCCGACCCGAAAGCCGCCCGGGACGACGCGCTCGCCGCCCTGAAGCTCGACGATCGGCTGGTGCCGGCGGCCCTCATCGCCGCCAAGGCGCTGTTTCGCGAGGACAATCTGCGCAAGGGCGCTTCTGTCCTCGAGAAGGTCTGGAAGCAGGAGCCGCATCCGGACGTGGCGCGACTTTACGTCCGGGCGCGCGGAGGCGATTCCGCCGCCGACCGGCTGAAGCGTGCCAAAAGGCTGGAAACGCTGCGCGGCAACAATGCGGTTAGCCTCGCAACCGTCGCCGAGGCGGCGCTCGAGGCACGCGAGTTGGAGCTCGCCCGAGAGAAGGCCGAGGCCGCGGCTCGGCTGGCGCCGAGCGAAAGCATCTTCCTGCTCCTTGCCGATATCGAGGAGGCCGATACCGGCGACGAGGGCCGTATCCGCCACTGGATGGCGCAGGCACTCAGAAGCCCGCGCGACCCGGCCTGGACGGCCGATGGCGTCACCTCGCCGACCTGGCTGCCGGTGTCGCCTGTGAGCGGCCGGCTCGATGCCTTCGAATGGAAGGCGCCGCCCTCCCCGATCGCCGGCGCGACGGAAGACGGTCGCCTCAACATCGACGATGCGATCCGCAGCCTGCCGCCGGTCGCCCCCGTACCGCAGGCACCCGCACCGGAACCGCCGGCACCGGCCGAGCCCGAACTAAGCCGGCCCGTGCTGGAAGCGGACCGCCCAGCCCCGACCCCTGCCCCGATCAAGGTGCCCGAGCGAAAGGAACCCGCCGCACCGCCCGCCAAGAGCGAGGAGGCCGCCGCCAAGGACGAAGATCGGCCGCCCTTCTTCGGTCGGCCGCCGGATGATCCGGGCGTTCGTGACCGGCCGCCGGAGGAAGGCAACAAGGCCGGCTTCCGGCTGTTCTGAGTTCTGGTTTCACGGGCTGTGGGCACAAGGCATGTTTGAACGGTTTCGAGCGTTTCTCGACGAACTGAAGGGTACGGCCGCGCGGATCGACAAGGATGATCCGCGTGTTGCGGTGATCGGGCTCTGTTTCCAGGTGATGGAGGCGGACGGCGCCATCCGTCGGTCGGAGCGGCGCAAGATGCGCAAGGTCATCAAGGAGCACTACAAGCTCGACGATGCCGCCCTCAATGCGCTCGTCGCGGCAGGCGAAACCGCCGAAAGCGAGGCGATCGACTTCTACCGCTTCACCTCCGAGATCAAGCGCCACCTCTCCGAGGACCAGCGCATCGAACTCGTCGGCATGTTGTGGGAAATCGTCTATGCCGACGGCGCACGGAGCGAGATGGAGGACCATGTGATCTGGCGGATCGCCGACCTGCTCGGCGTATCGGGGCGCGACCGGGTCTTGAAACGCCAGCAGGCAGCCGCCAAGTTCCATATGGTTGAAGAGGAGAATGAGGCACAACAGGAAGGCTGACGATGCCGCCAGACGCCCGCGACGCCAAGAGACCGATCCTCGTCGTCCTCCACCAGGAGCGCTCGAGCGCAGGTCGCGTCGGCCATATTCTCGAGCAGAAGGGCTTCTCCCTCGATATCCGCCGCCCGGCACTCGGCGACGAGCTGCCGCCGACACTCGAGGGTCATTCGGGAACGATCATCTTCGGCGGGCCGATGAGCGCCAACGACGAGGAGGAATTCGTTCGCCGCGAGATCGATTGGCTGTCGGTGCCGCTGCTCGAAAACAAACCCTATCTCGGCATCTGCTTAGGCGCGCAGATGCTCGCCCGCAACCTTGGCGGTACGGTCGCTCCCCACCACGAGGGCATGACCGAAATCGGCTGGTATCCGCTTGAAGCCACGGAAGCGGGCAAGGCACTCCTGGACTGGCCTGACATGGTCTATCATTTTCACCGCGAAGGCTTCGATCTCCCCAAGGGGGCCGAACTGCTCGCCACCGGCGACACCTATCCGAACCAGGCTTTCCGCTATGGCGACAACGCCTGGGGCATCCAGTTTCACGGCGAACTGACACGGGCGATGATGCATCGCTGGGTCGTGCATGGCGCCCACCGTTTCGTTCTGCCCGGCGCCCAATTGGGCAAGGCGCATCTCGAGGGCCGGATGATACATGATCACCCATTGCGCACCTGGATGGAGAATTTTCTCGAGCTGATCTTTTTGCGCGGTGGCGACAAGGAAAGAGCGAGTTTGCCCCTCCCCAACCCCTCCCCACAGGTGGGAGGGGCTTAACCTGCCGCACCTTCGCGGACTCTGTTGGTCGCAAACAGGCTCCCGTCTTTGGGAAATCGTAGTCGGTCGCAGCGGGCGCCAAAGCCCCTCCCACCTGTGGGGAGGCGTTGCGGAGGGGCCATGCGGCCTCTCCGCCAAAAATCACGCCGCACGCTTCTCCTCCGGCACGTCGAGCGTATCGATCCTGCGCAATTGCGGGAAACCGGCCGCCCAGACGAGCGATACGAAAAGCGTGCCGAGCCCGCCGAAGACGACGGCAAAGACGGCGCCGAAGCCGGCGGCCATCGTACCGGCGCGAAACTCGCCGAGCTCGTTGGAGGCACCGACGAAGACCGCGTTGACGGCGTTGACCCGGCCGCGCAGTTCGTCCGGCGTCCAGAGGGCGATCAGGCTTTCGCGCACATAGACCGAGATCATGTCCGCCGCCCCCATGACGACCAGCGCGGCGATCGAGATCCATGGCGTCGCCGACAGGCCGAAGACGATCGTGGCGAGGCCGAAGAGCGCAACGCCGATGAACATGGAGAGGCCCGCGCGGTTGCGGATCGGGTGGGCGGCAAGCCAGATGGCCATGCCGACGGCGCCGACGCCAGGGGCGGCACGCAACAGGCCCAACCCCCATGGGCCGAGCACCAGTATGTCGCGCGCAAAGACCGGCATCAGCGCCACCGCGCCGCCGAGCAGCACCGCGAAAAGGTCGAGCGAGATCGCCCCGAGCACGACCTTCTCCGCCTTGATGTAGCGGAAGCCGGCGGTGATCGTCTGCCAATTCTGTGCCGCGGCGGGCGTGCGCTGGGCGGGCTTCGGCACCGCGAATACCATCAGCGCCGCAGCCGCGAAGAAGCAGAGGCTGACGGATAGGGAACGACAGGGCCGAGGCCGTAGATCAGACCGCCCGCCACCGGCCCGACGATCGTCGCCGTCTGCCAGGAGCTCGAGTTCCAGGCGATCGCATTCGGCAGATCCTCGGCTGGCACGAGATTGGGCGCCAGCGATTGCGCGGCAGGCGTCAGAAAGGCCCGCTCGATGCCGAAGACGATAAGGATGACGTAGACCGGCCAGGGCGAAAACAGGCCCGTCACGGTGAGCGTCAGCAATGCCGCGGCGCAGAGCGTGCCGACGAGCATGCACAGCCCCATGATGACGCGACGATTGTAGCGATCCGCTACGCTGCCGGTGACGAGAATGAGGACAAGAGACGGCAGGAACTGGAAAAGTCCGATCAGGCCGAGTGCGAAAGGATCCCGCGTCAGATCGTAGATCTGCCAGCCGACCGAGACCGACATGATCTGCACGGCGAAATAGGCGAGGAAGCGCGAGAAGAAATAGCGCCGGTAGCCGACATGCCGGAATGCGGCAAGACGATGCGCAGTATGGACGGCCGACATTGCGGAAGCACTCCCCGGTGTAGTCGCGGCCCCGCATCGTTAAACATGATGGCGCGGCGGTGAACCGTCGTACTTGCCCGTTTGGTTCGCAATGTCTACATGTCTGGCGACAAAGATTTGGAGACGGGCATGATTGCTGTCATCGGTACCTTGAACTTCATCATCAACATCGCGTGGTTCCTGATCATCGCGTCGGCGATCTTCTCCTGGCTCTACGCCTTCAACGTGATCAACGTGAACAACCAGGCGATTAACATGATCGGCCGCTCGCTCTACCAACTGACCGAGCCGCTTTACCGGCCGATCCGCCGCTTCCTGCCGGACATGGGCGGCGTCGATCTTTCGCCGCTCGTCGTGCTTGTCATCCTCTATTTCATCCAGCTCTTCCTGAACACGACGATCGCGCCGGCGCTCATTCGCTGACGTGGCGCGCGGCGCGCTGACCGGCTTCGGCGACCATGCGCGACTGACCGTGCGGCTGACGCCGAACGGTGGCCGCGACGCGATCGACGGCCTGGAAACGGCGGCCGATGGCGAGGAGCATCTGAAGGTGCGGGTGCGTGCCGTGCCGGAAAAGGGCAAGGCCAATCAGGCCCTGATCGCCCTTCTCGCCAAGTCCTTCGGCATCGCCCGGAACAGGATCGCGCTCGTCTCCGGCGACACACAGCGCAAAAAAATCCTCCGGATCGAGGCCGACCCGGAGGCTATCGAGAAACGTCTCGCCGAACTCGTCGGTGAGCGGAGGTAGTTATTTCTTCGTCTTGGCGCGCTCGACCGCTTCGCGGATCAGCTGCTTGGCGACGCTCGCATCCTTCCAGCCGAAGATCTTCACCCACTTGCCGGGCTCCAGGTCCTTGTAGTGCTCGAAGAAATGCTCGATCTGCTTCAAGGTGATTTCCGGCAGGTCGGTATAGTCGTGGACCTTGTCGTAGCGCTTGGTCAGGTGAGCCGACGGGACCGCGATGATCTTTTCATCCTGTCCGGAATTGTCTTCCATCATCATCACGCCGATCGGGCGGACATTGATGACGCAGCCCGGCACCAGCGGCCGCGTATTGCAGATCAACACGTCGATCGGATCGCCGTCATCGGAGAGCGTGTGCGGCACGAAGCCGTAGTTGCCCGGATAGGTCATCGGCGTGTAGAGGAAGCGATCGACGACCAGCGTGCCGGCTTCCTTGTCCATCTCGTACTTGATCGGATGGCCGCCAACCGGCACTTCCACAATCACGTTGATATCTTCGGGTGGATTCTTTCCGATGGAAATCGCGTCGATCCGCATGAGCACCTCCAGGGCCGTTTAAGAAGTCGCCCGTCGGATAAAGGGAAACATGCGGCGATGCAACATGACTTTCGTCCGGCTGGGCGGAATTGCCATAGGCAGGCGACACGGCCAAATATGGGCAGAACGGATTTTATCCCGGAGAATGTCGGTAGCCGGACGCCTTGGCCGGCGCCGCTTGGCAATAGCAGCCGGATATCAGCTTCCGCAGCGCCGGGAGGCACGCAGGCTTGCGACGAAATGCATTTGCCCTGGAGGCCTTATTTCCAGACGAGGCCGACCTTTTTCAGGTATTTCTCGCCGAAGTCTTCCATGCCCTCGGCAACGTCGCGGCCACCGGCCGACAGGAAGAAATTATAGGCGAGGTCGCTGTCTTCGAGGCACCAGACGACCATCCCCTCGCAGCCGAGCGATTTCAGCAGGCTCCTCGCCTCGCCGAACAGGACACGCCCGAGCCCGATGCCCTGGTATTCCGGTCGAAGATAGATCTCGTAGATCTCGCCTTCCTGCGGCAGCGCCCGGGCGCGGCTGAGGCCCAGCGTCGCATAGCCGGCTATTGTTCCCGCCACATCGACGACGAGCAGTGTCGCCGGGCCGCGCGTCGCCTTCCTCCACCAGGTCTCGTCGCGCCGGTTGACCATCTTGACCAGGGGGCGGTGCGGGATGAGTCCGCCATAGGCCTGCAGCCAGGAAACGCGATGCACATCGGCAATCGCCGCCGCTTCATGCGGCTCCCCGGGCCTGACCTCGATCGAAACAGTCTTCATGACCTGACTCTAAACACACGACACGGCGAACCGGAATCCCGCCGGCCTGCCGCGCCCAGGTTAACCCACAGGCAACTTCAACGGCATCCGTGCGAAGGTTAACGTGTTTTTAACTTTATCCGCAAGCCGACCGCGAAAGGCACACACAGCAAAAAACCCCGGATCGCTCCGGGGTTCTCATGCATCTGTCGATTTTATCGAAATTTACGCCGCGCCGGCGGTGCGGGACTTCTCGAAGCGCTTGCGCTCATTCGGATCGAGATACATCTTGCGGAGCCGGATCGATTTCGGCGTGACTTCTACAAGCTCGTCGTCCTGGATCCATGAAAGCGCGCGCTCCAGAGTCATGCGGATCGGCGGCGTCAGGCGAACGGCTTCGTCCTTGCCGGCGGCGCGCATGTTGGTGAGCTTCTTGCCCTTCAGAACATTGACTTCCAGATCGTTGTCACGGGTGTGGATGCCGATGATCATTCCCGCATAGACCTTTTCGCCCGCCTCGATGATCATCGGGCCGCGATCCTCAAGATTGAACATGGCGTAAGCCACGGATTCGCCGGCATCGTTGGAGAGCAGCACGCCGTTGACGCGGCCGCCGATCTCGCCCTTGTAGGGCTGATAGTCGTGGAACAGCCGGTTCATGATCGCCGTGCCGCGCGTGTCGGTCAGGAGTTCCGACTGGTAGCCGATGAGGCCGCGGGTCGGGGCGAAGAACACCAGCCGGACGCGATTGCCGCCCGACGGACGCAGCTCGACCATTTCGGCCTTGCGCTCCGACATCTTCTGCACGACGACGCCGGAGTGCTCCTCGTCGACGTCGATGACGACTTCCTCGATCGGCTCGAGAAGCTGGCCGTTGTCATCCTTGTGCATCACGACGCGCGGACGCGAAACGGCAAGCTCGAAGCCTTCGCGGCGCATCGTTTCGATCAGGACGGCGAGCTGCAATTCGCCGCGGCCGGAGACAAAGAAGGAATCCTTCTCGGACGATTCCTCGATCTTGAGCGCGACATTGCCTTCCGCTTCCTTGAACAGCCGGTCGCGAATGACGCGCGAGGTCACCTTGTCGCCCTCGGTACCGGCAAGCGGCGAATCGTTGACGATGAAGGACATTGTGACGGTCGGCGGGTCGATCGGCTGGGCCGTCAGCGCCTCGGCCACCGAAGGATCGCAGAAGGTGTCGGCAACGGTGCCCTTGGTGAGCCCGGCGATGGCTACGATGTCCCCGGCATGGGCCTCCTCGATCGGCTGACGCTCGATGCCGCGGAAGGCGAGGATCTTCGAAATACGGCCGGATTCGAGCAGCTTGCCATCCTGGCCCAGCACCTTCACGGCCTGGTTCGGCTTGATCGAACCGGAATGCACGCGGCCGGTGATGATGCGACCGAGGAAGGGGTTGGCTTCCAGGATCGTGCCGATCATCCGGAACGGGCCTTCGGCGACCGTCGGCTCGGGAACATGCTTCAGAACCAGGTCGAGCAGCGGTCCCATTCCCTGGTCCTTCGGACCTTCGGGATTGACGTTCATCCAGCCGTCACGGCCCGAACCGTAGAGGATCGGGAAGTCGAGCTGCTCGTCGGTCGCGTCGAGCGCGGCGAAGAGGTCGAAGACTTCGTTGATGACTTCCTCGTGGCGGCCGTCCGGCCGGTCGATCTTGTTGATCGCGACGATCGGCTTCAGGCCGACCTTCAGCGCCTTGCCGACCACGAACTTGGTCTGCGGCATCGGGCCCTCGGAGGCATCGACCAGCACGATCGCGCCGTCCACCATCGACAGGATGCGCTCGACCTCACCGCCGAAGTCGGCGTGGCCGGGGGTGTCGACGATATTGATGCGCGTTCCCTTCCACTCGACCGAGGTCGCCTTGGCGAGAATGGTGATGCCGCGCTCCTTTTCAAGATCGTTGGAATCCATGACGCGTTCGGCGACGCGCTGGTTTTCGCGGAACGAGCCCGACTGCTTCAGAAGTTCGTCGACGAGCGTGGTCTTCCCATGGTCAACGTGCGCGATGATCGCGATGTTACGAATGCTCATTTTTTGTCTCGGAAAGTTCTGGGCGCGCGCGTCAGGGCGGGCACCGCTTTTTCAGTTGCCGCGCTCATACAGGTTTTTTTGCAAGAGCGAAAGGGGGCCGGCGCGCGGAGCAGCTTTGCAAAAAGCAAGTCACCCAACGGCCGCCGGATCGAGCGTCACCCGCCAAAGCTCCTTGTCCTGCCGGTCCATGAGCCGCACCGTCAGTTGGCCGGTCTGACCGCTGATATCGACGATGCCGAAGAATTGCAGGCCGGCCGAGGGCGGCAGGTTGCTGTCGATGCCGCCGGCCGCTGCCTTGATGAAGCGGACGTCCGGGCCGAAGGTCATGTCGAGCTCCTTCGGCCCATAGGTACCGGAATGCAAAGGGCCGGAGACGAATTCCCAGAAAGGCAGGAATTCCTTGAAGGCGGCGCGCGACGGGTCGTAATGATGAGCGGCCGTATAGTGCACGTCGGCCGTCAGCCAGACGATGTTGTCGATCGCATTGTCGCGGATGAAACGCAGCAGATCGGCAAATTCCGCCTCGCGCCCTTTGGGAGCGCCATTATGGCCGTTGGCGATCGCGTCCGATCCGCGCTTCCTCGAATAGTCGTCCCAGACGACGAGGCCGATCGGCATGTCGCAGGCGATCACCTTCCAGGTGGCGCTGGACGCCGCAAGTTCGCGCTTCAACCAGTCCGTCTGGCGCCAGCCGAGCAGGCCGGCCTCACCGCCCTGGTTGGGGCCGCGATAGGAGCGCAGGTCGACGAAGAACACGTCGAGCAGCGGCCCATAGGCGACCTTGCGGAAGATGCGGCCCGGCTGCGTCGGCAGCGTGCGGATCGGCGTCATCTCGTGAAAGGCGCGCGCCGCCCGCGATGCATAGACCGCCACGTCCTTCTCCGGATAGCGCGGATCGTCGCGAAGATCGGTCGAGGCCGACCAGTTGTTCAGGACCTCATGGTCGTCCCATTGATAGAAGGTCGGGCAGACGGCATTGAGCCCGCGCACATGCTCGTCGAGCAGATTGTATTTCCACTGGCCGCGATATTCCTCGAGGGTGCGGGCGACGTCGCGCTTCTCCGGCGTCACGATGCGGTTCTTCCACATGCCGCCGTCGCGAAGCTTGATCTCGTCCGGGATCGGATTGTCGGCATAGATCGTATCGCCGGAATGGATGAAGAAATCCGGCTCGTGCAGCCGCATGGTCGAATAGGTCTTCATGCCGACCTCGTCGATGCCCCAGCCCTGCCCCGCGGTGTCGCCGGACCAGACGAAGCGCACGGAGCGTTTGCGCAAGGGCGCGGTGCGGAAACGTCCGGCGACCGGCTCCGAGACGCGATTGCCGTCGTAAAGATCGGTCGCGGTGAAGCGGTAGAAGATGTCCTGGTCGGGCAGCAGATTGTCGAGGCGGCACTTGATGGCACAATCGCTCTGTGGCGTCGCATCGATGTCGGGCAGCCGGACGGCATTCGAGAAGCTCTCGGTGGTCGAATATTCGACCGTCACGCGCGCCGGGCGATCCACCCGCGTCCAGATCATCCCCGATTGCGGATCGACATCGCCCGACTGCACACCATGCAGGAATTCCGGCCGCCCGTAGCCGCGGGCATAGAAGGGGGTCGCAAGGCCGGACGAAGCCATGAGGCCGGCGGCGCCGGCCGAAAAGAGAAAAGAACGCCGGGTGAGCGCATCTCGAACAGCCGCCAAATCCTGCCTCCGGTTCCGTTTCGCGAATCATCGTTCTCGCGAGCGGACCATTGGCGCCCCGCATGTCAGCGGCTTTACAGGCACATGAAACTATTTGAACGGATTGGCGACAGTTCTGTGAAGGGAGTGGAGGTCCCCGAAAGGAACCCCGCCGATGTCGTTGCCCCTCATCTGCCTGCCGGCATCTTCTCCCCGCGCGTGGGGAGAAGAGAGCAAGCCGCCTCGCGTGTCATTCTGTTGGAAAGACGGGAGGTGCCGCTTGCCCCTTCGCTCCGCTTGCGGGGAGAAGGTCGCGGCAGCGGGATGAGGGGGCGCTGTGGTGGTTGAAATAGGCGACGGCCGACTCCGCCTGCTCGCGTTGTTCGTAAACATGCGCCGGGACATCGAGGCAATGATAATGTCGGTGGTCGCCGACCAACCAGATGCTCAACATTCGGCGCGACCGCTTGGATTGCCGTAGAACCGAGGATCAAAAGAGATTTCCGGTTCGGCATCGACGTCTTCCTGATCGGAATCTGGAAATCCTTGCCGCTTGCATTCTATACCAATGGGGCAGCAGCTCTATAAATGGTTGCATCTCGCCTGCCCGCTCGCGTCCCTCTGAAATCCGGTATGCGTCGGCGCCGCACCTATGAGGTCTTTGCCTTGACCCGTTCGAACACCCCGTCCCGCGACCGGCTCGAAGCCTTCCTCAGGCACTTGGAACAGCGCCGCAGCGACGAACGCGTCTTCATGAAGCTCTTTACCGAATCCGCCCGCGCCGAAGCCGACGCGGCGGACCGCAGGCGTGAGGACGGAACGGGTCTCGGCCCGCTCGACGGCCGCATCGTCTCGATCAAGGACCTCTTCGACGTCGCCGGTGAGCCGACGCTTGCCGGTTCGATCATCAGGCGCAGCGCGCCGCCCGCAGCGGCGGACGCGACGATCGTCCGGCGCCTGCGCGCCGCCGGCGCGGTGATCATCGGCAAGACGCACATGACCGAGTTCGCCTTCACCGCCGTCGGCCTCAACCCGCACTATCCGCCGCCCGGCAACGCGCTTGACGCGAAGCTCATCCCCGGCGGCTCCTCTTCGGGAGCGGGTGTTTCGGTGGCGGAGGGCACGAGCGAGATCGCCATCGGCTCCGACACCGGCGGTTCGGTGCGCATCCCGGCCGCGCTGCAGGGCCTCGTCGGCTTCAAGCCGACTGCCCGCCGTGTACCGCTCGACGGTGCCTTTCCGCTCTCGCCCAGCCTCGATTCGATCGGCCCGCTGGCGCACAGCGTCGCCGATTGCGCGGCGGCCGACGCCGTCATGGCCGGCGAGACGCCGAATCCCATCACACCGCTGCCGCTTCATGGCCTGAGGCTCGGCATTCCGAGAGGTGCTTTGCTCGACGACCTCACGCCCGACATCGCCAGAACCTTCGAAGCGAGCCTGCAAACACTCGCCCGCGCCGGCGCAAGGCTTGCCGAATGCAAGATGGACGACCTCCTCGCCCGCTTCGCCGACGCCACGGCGATCGGCTCGATCGCCAGCCTCGAAGCAAGCCGCATCCATGCGGACTGGCTGAAGGACGACCATGCGCCGGTCGATATCCGCATCAAATCGCCGCTCAGCCGCCGTCTTGCCGTTCCCGACACGGCCATCGAAACCCTGCTGCAAACGCGGCGCGCCCTTGCCGGCGCCATGGACGAGCGGCTGGCGCCCTTCGACCTGATCCTACTGCCGACGACGCCGATCCCCGCCGTCCGCATCGCTTCGGTCGAAGGGGAAAAGGCGGAGTATCGCCGCATCGAGGATCTGCTGTTGCGCAACCCGCAGGTCGCCAACCAGTTCGACCTGACGGCCATCACGCTGCCGATGCGAGGCCTGGCCTTGCCGGCGGGGCTGATGCTGATGGGCCGGAACGGCGCCGACGCGATGCTGCTCATGATCGCCGTTTCGGTGGAGCGCCTGTTGCAGCAAGGCTTCGCATGATTCCTTGAATCGGAGTCCGATTAAGATCATGCAGCAATTCAAAGCGTTACAGCGTCCTTTGCGCGATGAGACGCGCGGCGCTGTAACGTAGGCCGACCGCCTCAATGCATCGTCTGGGAATCCTCACCGAGGATCCGGAACGCATCCTCCAGCGCGGCGACCAGAATATCGGTGAGTTCGTCGCCGTCGTTTTCCATCAGGTAGAGGGCCAAGCTCGCATCCTGCGGATCGGTATAGTGCTCAACAATGTCAGACATCCATCGTCCTTCCTTCGCCACGAATCATTCCGGCTGTTGGCGCCAGGATGGAAGGGCCGGCTTGTGCAGAGCTTGAGGTCCGCCGCGACTCCGCCGATCCAGCGCCGACCAACCAGCTGGCCGATGTTTTTCCTCGCCCTCGCCGCTCCCGCACGGTAGAGGACCGTCAGGAGCAAGTGTCGAGGGTCATGATGTCGAAGAAGACGAGGCGCGATGACGGCCACCTGCAGCGGCTGAAAACCGATTTCCCGGACATCTATCGCGCCCTGCTCGCCGGTGAGATCGGCTCGGCACGCAAGGCCTCCGTCATCGCTGGCATCGAGCCGGAACGCACCCGCCTCGATAAGCTTAAGAACTCCTGGACGAAAGCGACGGATGCCGAGCGCGACGCCTTCCTGACCTGGCTTGCCGCCAATGGCGCGGGGCCACTCGCCCCGAGACTCACCTCCCCCGCCCCGACGCCTTCCGATCCGCGGCGGGCGCAAACAGCCATCGCGAGCGGCCGCTACCTGCTTGCCCCCACCATCGCCGAGATCAAGGCGATCATGGCCCGGCGCCGGCTGACGCCTGAGGACGCGATGCGGGAGATGGGATTCGAAGCCGAGGGCCGCGCGCTTGCCGGCGCGCTCGCCCGTGGCGCCAGCCTCAGGTTGTCGGTGATTGCTTCCCTCGAAGGGTGGCTGCGCGCCAATAGGCGCTGAGCCGACCGGACATAGCCTCGTGCGGAAACGTGATGCAATGGGAGCGAAAAGGATGCGCTTCGACAAGCTGCTCGGCATCGACGTCGGCTACGACCGGTCCCACCCGACGACGGGCATCGCCTGGAGCCTCGGCGATGCCGTCGGCTCCGCAAGGACGCACACCGACTGGGAGCGGCGGCAGCAGCACATTCCCCCCTCGACGTCTTTCGCGATGATCGCCATCGACGGCCCCTTGACGCCGCCGGACGCGCCCGACACCCTCGACCGCTTCTGCGAGCGCCTCTTCACCCGCGACGCCTTCCAGAGACGCTGCAAACCGGGCCTCAGTCACTTCGGCCAGGGCCTTGCGCTCAGAAAAGCCGCCGCCGAGACCGCCGCGCAAGTCAGGCACCTGGCCGCTGCCGCACCGATCGACCAATGCGTTATCCCCGGCGCCGCGATCATCGAGGCCTTCCCCAACGCCTTTCTCGGCGTCCTTCTCGCCGATGAGCGGTTTGCGATCTCAAGTGCCGCGAAACGCAAAAAGTTCGACTGGCTCTATGCCGAAGCCGTCGAGACCGGTGTCATCGCCCGCCTCCTGGATTTCATTGGCTGGCACAATGACGGTTTGCTGCAGAACATCACCACCGAAACCGACCACGAGAAACGCGCCGCCTGGATCTGCCTGCTAACCGCCGCCTGCGCCGCGGCCGGCAAGTCGGAGGTCGTCGGCGATCAAGCCGGCGGATGGATCTGGCTACCGCCGGCGGAACTTTGGAGTGGGCCGCGGATGCCCTGAGTCGGAGCAAGGTGGCGGTCGCGTGCGGCGGCACGGTGGCCGGTGGAACCTGGTTGGGCACGTGACTTATGGCGGAGAGGGGGGGATTCGAACCCCCGATGGGCTTGCACCCATGCCGCATTTCGAGTGCGGTGCATTCAACCACTCTGCCACCTCTCCGCGGGGCCGGTTGGCGCTCTTGAGCGCGGCCGGTTCATAGCGGCAGTTTCCGCCGCTGACAAGGGGGCTGAAAGAAGAATATCTTCAAGCCCGTGCCTTTCGCCTTGACAAGGAAGGACGGTTCCCGTAATCCGCGCCATGAAGTGGTGTGGCCTGCCCGCACCGCGAGGGGTAAAGGTTTGTGCCCGTTCACTGGCGGCGGTCAAGGATTTCCTTAGATCGCTCCGCTTTTCGCAACGACTGACAAAAAGACGGCCTTGCCTTTCCGGGTAAAGAGCCGGACCGAACATGAAAGGATAAAATATGTTCGCAGTCATCAAGACCGGCGGTAAGCAGTACCGCGTGGCAGCCGACGACGTCATCACCATCGAAAAGCTGGAAGGCGTTCAAGGCGACAAGATTGAATTCACCGAGATCCTGATGGTCGGCGTCGGCGCCGATGCAACCATCGGCGCTCCGTTTGTCGAAGGTGCCGTTGTCAGCGCCGAGGTTGTGGACCAGGGCCGCGCCAAGAAGGTCATCGCCTTCAAGAAGCGCCGCCGCCAGAACTCCAAGCGCTCGCGCGGCCATCGCCAGCATCAGACGATCGTCCGCATCCTGGACATCGCTGCCGCCGGCGGCAAGGCGAAGAAGGCTTCGAAGAAGACCGAAGCTGAAGCTGAAGCTGCAAACTGAGTTCGGATCGAAGGTTAAAGGAGAACACCAATGGCACACAAAAAAGCTGGCGGTTCGTCGCGCAACGGTCGCGATTCTGAGTCCAAGCGCCTTGGCGTGAAGAAGTTCGGCGGCGAAGCCGTCATTGCAGGCAACATCATCGTGCGCCAGCGCGGCACGAAGTGGCATGCCGGCGCCAATGTCGGCCTCGGCAAGGATCATACGATTTTTGCGCTTACGACCGGCAACGTGGACTTCCGTACGAAGGCCAATGGCCGAGTCTACGTGTCTGTAATGCCGAAAGCCGAAGCAGCGGAATAAGCCGGTAGCGCTCTAAAACAGCCGGCGTCTCATCGACCCGGCTGACGCACTCGCAAGGTTCTGAAGCCAGACTCAAAGGGGAGATGGGGCAATACCCAACTCCCCTTTTTCACGTTCTGGAGGAAGAACCATGCAAACCGAGCTCCTGAGGGAAGACCAATCCCGGTCTCCCGAACAAAGGCTGAGGCCTCAACGGTCAAGGACCGATTGCCCGATATTGTTATCGCCCCGGCTCGTTTTGCGCGCGCCCCACGAAGACGATATCGACGCCCTTGCCCATCTTGCCAACAACGCCAATATCGCCACCATGGTCTCGCGCATGCCGCACCCGTACACCACGGCGGATGCGGCTGATTTCGTGCGACGCGCCAAAGCCGGCACGATTGGCAAGTGCGTCTACGCGATCACCAAAGCGGACAATGGCGCATTCCTCGGCTGCTGCGGGATCGAGCCGCATGCCGACGGCAAGACGGTCGAGCTCGGCTACTGGCTGGGCGAGCCCTATTGGAACAAGGGCTATGCGACGGAGGCGACGCAGGCGCTAACCGACATGGCCTTCCGCACCCGCGACATCGACCAGATCGATGCGCGCTGCCGGGTCATGAACATGGCCTCGCGCCGGGTCATCCAGAAGTGCGGCTACCAGTTCCAGGGCTCCGGCATGGTCGACAGCCTGGCGCTCGGCGGCACCATCGCCGTCGAGTGGTACCGGCTCGACCGCAAGACCTGGGTATCGCTCAGAAGCTGGGGAGGCATGCGATGAACGCGCTCGTCACCGAACGGGCGCGGGTCGTCGCCCGCCCCGATCCCGGCCCCTGCCCGGTCATCGAAACGGCCCGGCTGAGGCTCCGGCCGCACCGGCTGTCGGATGCCGCGGCGATCGCCGAGTCGCTCGGCGATTTCCAGGTGTCCCGCATGCTGGCGCGGGTGCCCGCCCCCTATGACCTTGAGGACGCTTTCGACTGGCTGAACCGCCAGACGGCGAGCGTCTTGCCCGACTGGACGTTCGCCCTCACCACCGGCGACGACGTCCAAATCGGCTGCGTCGGCATCGAACTCCTCAAGGGCGAGTGGCATGTCGGCTACTGGCTGAACCGCTTCTATTGGGGCAAGGGCCTGGCGAGCGAGGCGGTCCATGCCGCGGTCGAACGCTTCTTCCGCCGCATGCCGGATGCGGTGCTGCATTCGGGGGTCTTCGCCGACAATCCGGCCTCGCTCAAGGTGCAGGAGAAGGTCGGCTTCCGCATCACCGGCTGCAGCCAGATCTATGCGCTCGCCCGCAATTCCATGGTGGCGCATATCGAAACGCGCCTGACGGCCGAGGACCTGCGCCGGCCGGCTTGACGAACCGAACCCGCCAGGGCGTCTACCCTGGCGGGTTCTTTTGCATGATAGTCTTTGACCTCTGCCGGAACCGCCTATATCGATGGCGGCGACTGCAAGAGAGCAAGGGTGCGCGTTTTCCGGCTGCATCCTTCCCTACCCAGAATGAAGCCGAACACGCAAGAAATGGCGAGCCGATGAAATTCCTCGATGAAGCGAAAGTCTATATCCGGTCCGGGGATGGCGGCGCGGGCGCCGTCTCCTTCCACCGCGAGAAATTCATCGAGTTCGGTGGGCCGGACGGCGGCGACGGCGGTCGCGGCGGCGATGTCTGGGTGGAAGCGGTGAACGGCCTCAACACGCTGATCGACTTCCGCTACCAGCAGCACTTCAAGGGCAAGACCGGCGTCCACGGCATGGGCCGCAACCGCACCGGGGCAAAGGGCGCCGACGTGACGCTGAAGGTGCCGGTCGGCACGCAGATCTTCGAGGAGGACAACGAGACGCTGATCGTCGACATGGTCGAGGAAGGCCAGCGCTATCGGCTTGCCGCCGGCGGCAACGGCGGATTCGGCAACGCCCATTTCAAGTCCTCGACCAACCAGGCGCCGAACTGGGCCAATCCCGGCCTCGAGGGCGAGGAAAAGACCATCTGGCTGCGGCTCAAGTTGATCGCCGATGCCGGTCTGGTCGGCCTGCCGAATGCCGGCAAGTCGACCTTCCTCGCCGCCTGCACCCGCGCGCGGCCGAAGATCGCCAACTACCCCTTCACGACGCTCCACCCCAATCTCGGCGTCGCCACCATCGACGGCCAGGAATTCATCATCGCCGACATTCCCGGACTGATCGAAGGCGCCCATGAAGGTGTGGGCATCGGCGACCGGTTCCTCGGCCATGTCGAGCGCACCCGCGTGCTTCTGCACCTGGTCTCGGCGCAGGAGGAAGATGTTGCCAAGGCCTACAAGACCGTCAAGCATGAGCTCGAGGCCTATGGCGGCGGGCTCGAAGACAAGTCGCAGATCGTCGCCCTGTCGCAGATCGACGTGCTCGGCGAGGCGGAGTTGAAGGCGAAGGCGAAGGCGCTCGCCAAGGCCTGCGGCGCACAGCCGCTGCTCATCTCGGCCGTTACCAACAGGGGCATGACCGAGGCGCTGCGGGCACTGCGCGACGTCATTGCCGCCGCCAAGGCCGGCGAGGAGCAAGCCTGACATGGCCGCGACGCGCAAACCGCTCGAAAAGTACCGCCGGATCGTCATCAAGATCGGCTCGGCGCTCCTCGTCGACCGCAAGACAGGGCTGAAGAAGGGCTGGCTCGACGCCATGTGCGCCGATATCGCGGCGCTGAGGGCCAAGGGCGTCGAGGTGCTGGTAGTCTCCTCCGGGGCGATCGCGCTCGGCCGCACCGTCTTGAACCTGCCGGGCGGCGCCTTGAAGCTCGAGGAAAGCCAGGCGGCCGCCGCGGTCGGCCAGATCGCGCTGGCGCGTGCCTGGTCGGAAAGCCTTTCGACCGATCAGATCATCGCTGGCCAGATCCTGCTGACGCTCGGCGACACCGAAGAGCGGCGCCGCTATCTGAATGCGCGCGCCACGATCAACCAGTTGCTGAAGCTCGGCTCCGTGCCGATCATCAACGAGAACGACACGGTCGCCACCACCGAGATCCGCTATGGCGACAACGACCGGCTCGCCGCCCGCGTGGCGACGATGGTCGGCGCCGATCTGCTCGTGCTGCTATCCGACATCGACGGGCTCTATACGGCGCCGCCGCATCTCGATCCGGAGGCCCGCTTCCTCGAGACGGTTGCGGAAATTACCCCGGAGATCGAGGCGATGGCCGGCGGTGCGGCGTCCGAGCTTTCGCGCGGCGGCATGCGCACCAAGATCGATGCCGGCAAGATCGCCACCACTGCCGGCTGCGCGATGATCATCGCCTCGGGCAAGCCGGAGCATCCGCTGAACGCGATCGAGGCCGGTGCCCGCTCCTCCTGGTTCGCGCCTTCCCGCTCGCCGGTGACGGCCCGCAAGACCTGGATCGCCGGGCAGCTCCTGCCGGCCGGATCCTTGACGGTCGACGCCGGGGCGGAGACCGCGCTGCGCTCCGGCAAGAGCCTGCTTCCGGCCGGTGTCCGGCAGGTGACTGGAACGTTCAGCCGCGGCGACACGATCGCGATCCTCAACAATTCCGGCCGCGAGATCGCCCGCGGCCTTGCCGGCTACGACGCCGACGAGGCGCGTCAGATCGCCGGCAAGAAATCCGCCGAGATCGCCGTGATCCTCGGCTATGCGGGGCGCACGGCCATGGTGCATCGCGACGATATGGTGATGACGGCTCCCTCGGAACCGCGATCCGGGGCGGACAAGGACGAGAAGAAAGGCAAGCTCCATGCTTGACACGGTCGAGAACGGCTCAGACGTCAACGCAATCATGCTGGAGATCGGCCGCCGCGCCAAGGCGGCTGCCCGCCCGCTCGCCATTGCCGGCGCCGAGCGCAAGCACGCCGCTCTCGTCGCCATGGCGGATGCAGTCATCGCCAAGAGCAGCGCCATTCTCGCCGCCAATGCGATCGATCTCAAGAACGCCGAAGAGAGCGGCGTCGCCAAGTCCTTCATCGACCGGCTGACGCTGACGGAAGTTCGCATCCGCGACATGGCGGAGGGCATCCGCGCGATCGCCGATTTCAAAGATCCGGTCGGCGAGGTGATCGCCGAATGGGACCGGCCGAACGGGCTGCACATCGAGCGCGTTCGCACGCCGCTCGGCGTCATCGGGGTGATTTATGAAAGCCGCCCGAACGTTACGGCGGATGCCGGCGCGCTCTGCCTCAAGGCCGGCAATGCGGTGATCCTGCGCGGCGGCTCCGACAGCTTCCATTCGTCGCGGGCGATCCATGCCTGCCTCGTCGAAGGGCTGAAGGCTGCCGGCCTGCCGGAGGACGCGATCCAGATGGTGCCGGTCGCCGACCGCGCCGCCGTCGGTGCCATGCTTTCGGGGCTGAACGGGGCAATCGACGTGATCGTGCCGCGCGGCGGCAAGAGCCTCGTCGCCCGCGTTCAGAACGAGGCGCGCGTGCCGGTTTTCGCCCATCTCGAAGGCCTCTGCCATATCTATGTCGATGCCTCCGCCGATCTGGACATGGCGAGAAAGATTGTCGTCAACGCCAAGATGCGGCGAACCGGCATCTGCGGCGCCGCCGAGACGCTGCTGATCGACCGCAATGCCGCCGACCGGCTGGCAAAACCGCTGCTCAAGGGGTTGCTCGATGCCGGCTGCGAAGTGCGTGTCTCCGAAGAGCTGCAAGGCCTGCTTCCCGGACTGAAGGCTGCAAGCGACGTCGACTGGGCGACCGAATACCTGGACGCGATCATCTCGGCGAGGCTCGTCGACGGCATTTCCGGCGCCATCGAGCACATCAACAGCTGGTCTTCGGCCCATACCGAGGCGGTGATTGCCGAGAATCCGGCCGTCGTCGAGCGCTTCTTCACCGAGATCGATTCGGCGATCCTGCTGCACAACGCCTCGACGCAATTTGCCGATGGCGGCGAATTCGGCATGGGCGGCGAGATCGGCATTGCCACCGGCAAGATGCATGCCCGCGGTCCGGTCGGCGTCGAGCAGCTCACCTCGTTCAAATATCGTGTGCGCGGCACGGGACAGGTGCGGCCCTGACGACACCCGCGGATGTGAAGCCGGAATATCTGCGCATGCCGCATGCCGAGAGCGGCATGGCCGTCGGCCTGTTCGGCGGGTCCTTCAACCCGCCGCATGACGGCCACGTGCTCGTTGCCGAGACGGCGTTGCGCAAGCTCGGGCTCGACCAGCTCTGGTGGATGGTGACTCCCGGCAATCCGCTGAAGGACCGCAACAATCTCGCGCCGCTTGCCGAGCGCATCGCGACGAGCGAGAAGATCGCCCGCAACCCGCGCATCAAGGTCACCGCCTTCGAGCAGGCGCTCGGCCAGAGTTATACGGCGCGCACCTTGGAATTCGTCCGGGCGCGCAATCGCGGCGTGCGCTTCGTCTGGGTGATGGGGGCGGACAATCTCCGCAATTTCCACCGCTGGCAGAACTGGCGCCGGATCGTCCGCACCTTTCCGGTCGCGGTGATCGACAGGCCGGGTTCGACGCTCGCCTTTCTATCGTCACGCATGGCGATGACTTTCAGCCATGCGCGAATCGACGAGGACGACGCGCCGAGGCTTGCCTTTCGAAGGGCGCCGGCCTGGACCTTCATCCACGGCCCCCGCTCGTCGCTGAGCTCGACGGCGCTTCGTTCCGCCAATTCCGGGTGAATTCCCGTCATTTATTTCTCGCGTCTTGAAACCGCACCGGTTTGGTGCCTACATTTGAAGCACGGTTCAACGAGAATCACGAACCGGAAGTGCTTGTTCTGTTCATTCGGAAAGGAAAGACCCTGACAACAGCACACGCCAAGGGATATGCGGTCTCCGCAGTCCCGCGCAGCACGGAACTGAGCGACGAAGCCGCTGTCCGTGCGCTCACGCTGGTCCTCGAAAGCCTAGAGGACTCAAAGGCAGAAGACATCATCACCATCAACATTGCCGGAAAGTCGGCGTTGGGAGACTTCATGGTCGTCGTCTCCGGGCGCTCGAACAGGCATGTGATGGCCATTGCCGACCACCTGGTGACAGACCTGAAGGACGAGGGCCTTGGCAATCCCCGCGTCGAGGGCCTCGAGGGTGGCGACTGGGTGCTGATCGACACCGGCGATGTGATCGTTCACATCTTCCGGCCGGAGATCCGGGAGTTCTACAACATCGAAAAGATGTGGGCCGCCCCGGAGATCGAGGACAGCACCCTGCACTGAGACGCGCCGCCCGTCCCTGACCAATCGCCTCAGGACGGAGCGACGACCGGTGCCGATTTGAGATGTGGCTGTCATCGCCCACTTGGGAGGATGGCAGCAGAAGGGTTTTTGCCGATCGAAATCCCCTTCGATCGGGTGCCGGTGGGGACGGAACGGGGCAATGCGTATCGGACTTTTCGCAGTCGGCCGCCTGAAGGCGGGGCCGGAAAAGGACCTCGCGGCCCGCTATCTCGACCGCTTCGCCAAGGCGGGGCCGGCCGTGGGCCTCGAACTCGCGCGCGTCGTCGAGATCAACGAAAGCCGGGCATCGAATGCGGAAACGCGCAAGCGCGAGGAAGCGGCCCAGCTCGAAAAGGCGCTTGCCGACGGCAGCCTGCTGATCTTGCTCGACGAACGCGGCAAGGCCCTCGATTCGGAAAGTTTCGCCACGCTGCTGGGCGCCTTCCGGGACGGCGGCAAGCGCGACCTGATGATCGCCATCGGCGGTGCCGACGGGCTCGACCCGGCACTCCACGCCCGGGCCGATGCGGTCCTGTGCCTCGGCAAGATGACTTGGCCACATCAGCTGGCGCGCATCCTGATTGCCGAACAGCTCTATCGCGCCGTGACCATTCTTGCCGGACACCCCTACCACCGGGCGTGAATCTTCGCTCGTATGCGATAACAAGAATATGTATTGGTGGCCTCCGGCAAATCGGACTAGGGTTTCCTGATTTATTTTCTAGCCCACGAGACAGGATGACGCGCGCCAGGAACAGAGCCGAGGTGGCCGGGATGAAATTTGCCGTCGGGCAGATCGGCCTGCACGCGGCGATCGCCGCCGTTCTTCTGTCGATGTGCGGCCCGACGCTGGCGCAGGATGCCGGCGTGAACGCCGCGCCGGGCCCGGCCGCCGCGAAACAGGGGCCGCCGGATCCCGCCGCCGACCTGACCCTTCGGCGCGACAGCACGCGCAGCGAACTCGACGCGCTCTCGAAGACGATCAGCCTTTCGCGCGACCGCGCCAAGGCCCTCGAGCAGACGATTGCCGAAATCGACAAGAGCAATGCGGCGCTGCGTTCGGCGATCGTCGACTCGGCAGCCAAGCGCCAGCAACTAGAGCGGCAGATTGCCGAGGGAGAGAAGAAGCTCGGCGAGCTGCGCGTCAAGGAGGACGTGGTCAAGCGTTCGCTCCGGGGCCGGCGCGGCGTGCTTGCCGAAGTGCTCGCCGCCCTGCAGCGCATGGGCCGGAACCCGCCGCCGGCGATCCTGGTGACGCCGGAAGATGCGCTTGGCTCCGTTCGCAGCGCCATCCTGCTCGGCGCCGTCGTTCCGGAAATCCGCGAGCAGACCGACAGCCTCGTCGCCGACCTCAAGGCGCTCTCCGACATCCGCGCCGGAATCGCCACACAGAGGGATGATCTGTCGGCGGCGATGACGGCCAATCTCGAGGAAGAACGGCGCATGTCGATGCTCGCCGCCGAGAAGGAAAAGCTGCGGCAGCGGAACGCGACCGAACTCTCCTCCGAACAGCGCAAGGCGGAGGAACTCGCCTTGCAGGCGACCAATCTTGAAGGGCTGATCGCCTCGCTCGAAAAGGACATCTCCTCGGTGCGCGATGCGGCTGCCGCCGCCCGCGCCCAGGAGGAGGAACGGCTGCGGATGAACGAAGCCGAGCGCGAAGCGGCGCGGGAGTTGGCCAAGAGCGCGGTGCCCGACAAAAACCGCATTGCCCCCGCATACGTGTTTTCCGAATTGCAACAGAGGCTCAGCTTTCCGGTCGCAGGCTCAATCCTGCGGCAATACGGCGACGCGGACGGCACCGGGCACTCGCTGCAGGGGATCATGCTGGAAACCAATGCAGGCGCGCTGGTGACCACGCCGGCGGACGGCTGGGTCGTCTATGCCGGCAGCTTCCGCAGCTACGGGCAGATGATCATCCTCAACCCCGGCGACGGCTACCATATCGTGCTGGCCGGAATGGAGGGCGTGAGCGTCCGCCCGGGGCAATTCGTCGTGGCAGGCGAGCCGGTCGCGACGATGGGCGCAAAAAGAGTGGCAAGTGCGGCGGCCTTGACGCTGGAAACGGACAGGCCAACGATTTACATTGAATTCCGAAAAGACGGAAAGCCGGTTGATTCCCGACCGTGGTGGACCGCAGCAGAAGTTGGAAAGGCGCGAAATGATACGTAGAGCTTCACTTGTTCTGGTCGGGGCGCTGATGGGGGCGACGGCAATGGGCGTCGTCTATTCGGCAACGATCCCGGCCGTGGCGGCCAATTCGTCCACATATCGCGAGCTGGCGATTTTCGGCGATGTGTTTGAGCGCGTGCGCGCGCAGTACGTGACGCCGCCGCAGGACGACAAGCTCATCGAGAATGCTATCAATGGCATGCTCTCCTCCCTCGACCCCCATTCGAGCTACATGAACTCGGCCGATGCCGAGGATATGCGCACCCAGACGCGCGGCGAGTTCGGCGGCCTCGGCATCGAGGTGACGATGGAAGAGGATCTCGTCAAGGTGACGAGCCCGATCGACGAGACCCCTGCCGCCCGCGCCGGCGTGCTTGCCGGCGACCTGATCTCGAAGATCGACGGGCAGGACGTTCGCGGCCTGAAGCTCGAGGAAGCCGTCGAGAAGATGCGCGGCGCGGTTGGCACGCCGATTAAGCTCACGATCCTGCGCAAGGGCGCCGACAAGCCGATCGAGCTGACGATCGTTCGTGACGTCATCGCCGTGCGCGCGGTCAAATACCGCGTCGAAGGCGATGTCGGCTATCTGCGGGTGATCTCCTTCACCGAGAAGACCTTCGACGACCTGAAGAAGGGCATCGAAAAGGTCAAGGCGGATGTCCCGGCAGACAAGCTCAAGGGCTATGTCCTTGACCTGCGCCTCAACCCGGGCGGTCTGCTCGACCAGGCAATCAATGTTTCGGACGCATTCATGGAGCGCGGCGAGGTCGTTTCGACCCGCGGACGCAACCCCGACGAGACGCGCCGCTTCAATGCGACGCCAGGCGACCTGGCGGACGGCAAGCCCGTCGTCGTGCTCGTCAACGGCGGCTCGGCTTCGGCATCGGAGATCGTCGCCGGGGCGCTCCAGGACATGAAGCGTGCGACCGTGCTCGGCACGCGGTCCTTCGGCAAGGGTTCGGTTCAGACGATCATCCCGCTTGGCGACGCCGGCGCGCTGCGGCTGACGACGGCGCTCTATTACACGCCGTCCGGCAAGTCGATCCAGGGCACCGGCATCACCCCGGACATCAAGGTCGAGCAGCCGCTGCCGCCGGAACTCCTCGGCAAGGTCGAGGCCCAGGGCGAGTCCGATCTGCGCGGCCACATCAAGGGCCAGAACGAGGACGACGAGGGTTCCGGCTCGGTCGCCTACGTGCCGCCGGAGGCCAAGGACGACATTCAGCTCAACTACGCGCTCGACCTGCTGCGCGGCAAGAAGACGGATCCGTCCTTCCCGGCCAATCCAGAACAGGCCGAACTGAAGAAGTGAGCCCGCGGGGTTTCCAAGCGAGACAGACAAGGCGCCGGGCTGTTCAACCCGGCGCCTTTATATTATGCATCGGCGATGTAGCCGACTGCCGATGATTCTTCACGAGCGGGCGCATTCCTCACCGGCAACTTTCCTCAGGTCGACCGAGGCTCCGTTTGGGAACTGATCTCAATGCCCCCCTTGGCCAAGGCCTGAAGAAGAGGCCGGCGCGCCGGCGCGATCGGCGCCGGCTGTTCGGCTATGCATTCCTGGGCATCTTCGCGCTTTCCGTCGCGGGGCTCTCCGGCTGGGCCGCTTTGACACCCGATCGCCTGCTCCGGGCGCCCGATCCGTCGGCAAGCGCTGAAACGAACCAGGCAGCCGTCGGTGACGCCGCGCCTTCGGCCAAGCCCAAGGAACGAGCCGGTTCGCTCCGCGCCAGCGGTGCGCGCTCGGGAGCCCATGTCGAGGAAGTCCTGACCGACGACGGCGCGACGGTCACGAAATACTCGCCGAGGGCGCGCGACGGCGACGGACCGGCGCTGATCAGTGCCGGGCCGATGCGCGGCCAGGATCCCCGCATGGCGGCGTTTCCGAACGAGGACCTGATCGAGGACACGGCACAAGGCCGGTTGCCGATCGTCGGTCCGGACGGGTTGAGGCCGATGGACCAGTATGCCCGTCCCTGGTCCGGCGCGCGCGGCACGCGCATCGGCCTCATCGTCGGCGGCCTCGGCCTGAGCCAGACGGGAACCCAGCGCGCAATCCGCGACCTGCCGCCGGAGGTGACGCTCGGCTTCGCCGCTGCCGGCAACAGCCTGCAGCGCTGGATGCAGGATGCGCGGCGCGATGGTCACGAGATCCTCCTGCAGATCCCGATGGAGCCGTTCGACTACCCGGACAACGACCCCGGGCCGCGTGCGCTTCTCGTCTCCCGCGACGCCACGAAGAACCTTGCCGAACTGCACCGCAGCATGGGACAGATCACCAACTATACCGGTGTCATGAACTATCTCGGCGGCCGGTTCCTCTCCGACCCCGATGCGCTCGAGCCGGTCATGCGCGACCTCGGCAAGCGCGGTCTCCTGTTCCTCGACGACGGCACCTCGGCGCAATCGCTTTCCGGAACGCTTTCCGGCGCCTTCGGCGTGCCGCACGGCTTTGCCGATCTCATCCTCGACAGCGAACTCAGCCGCGCTGCGATCCTGCGCAAGCTCGACGAGCTCGAACGCGTCGCGCGGCGCAACGGCACGGCGATCGGCGTTGCCTCCGCCTTCGACGAAAGCGTGGCGACGATCGCCACGTGGATGGAAGAGGCCGGCGGGCGCGGCATCGAATTCGTCGGCGTTTCGGCGCTCGTCAACGATCCGCAACAAAACTGATCTAAGCAGGCAATCGGCTGAATGTTTGTCGGCACATGCAAGGGAATCGCGACATGGGTAAAGACAAGGGCAAGGTTTTGAAGGCAGAGGACCTGCCCTATCGGCCGTGCGTCGGCGTCATGGTCCTCAATCAAGAGGGGCTTGTCTGGGCCGGACATCGGCTCGCGGTCGGCAATTCGGAATATGACGGCTCGCCGCAGCTCTGGCAGATGCCGCAGGGCGGCATCGACGAGGGCGAGGACCCGCTCGAAGCCGCCTATCGGGAACTCTACGAGGAGACCGGCATGCGCAGCGTTTCGCTGCTGGCCGAAGCGCCCGACTGGATCAACTACGACCTGCCGGAGCATTTGATCGGCATCGGCCTCAAGGGAAAATATCGCGGCCAAATGCAGCGCTGGTACGCCTTCCGCTTCGAAGGCGACGAAAGCGAGATCGCCATCAACCCGCCGCCCGGCGGCCACGATCCCGAATTCGACGCCTGGGAATGGAAACCGATGCAGGAGCTGCCGAACCTGATCGTGCCGTTCAAGCGCAAGGCCTATGAAGAGATCGTCACCGCTTTCGCGCATCTGGTGAAGTAGGAAGGTCCTGCCCCGGTCGTGCGCCCGCCCCAAACCGGGACGGGCGCAGCTCGTCGCGCGGAGCTCGTCAGGCGAGGACGAAGTCGCTCGTCGAGAGCGTCCCGACCTTTTGCAGGATGGCCACAAGCTGCAGGTCGGCGTCGGTGCCGGATCCATCGGCATCGAACCAGAGCCGGCCATTGTCCGTCTCGAAAAGGAATGTGGCCTTCCCGCTCGTGGCGGCCGGATCCGTCCCGGTCACGAGCGTCACCGCCGTGTCGCCCGCCGCGATGCCGAAGCCGGCACGTTCGACGACGAGCTTGTCCTGGCCGCGCACGAAGTCGGTAATCACGTCCCCCTCGCCGTCGAAGCCGTCCTTATCGAAGACGAACTGGTCGTTGCCCACACCGCCGGTCAGCCAATCGTCGCCCTTGCCGCCGACCAGCGTGTCGTTGCCGGCGCGGCCATCAAGGATGTCGTCGGCCTTCCCGCCATAAAGAATATTGCCGTTTGCATCGCCGCGGATCTCGTCGTCGGCGCCGCTGCCTCTGATGGTCTCGACGTTCGTCACCGTGAGACCGAGTGCCAGGCCCTTGTTCGCCGCCTGGTCCTGGAGATCGAGAACGACCGAAGTCGATCCTTCAATGAAGGAAAGCGTGTCGACACCGCTACCGCCGTCGAACACATCCTTGCCCGATGAATCATCGCGGATGAGAAGGTCGTCGCCGGCATCCCCGAACAGCAGATCGTCTCCGGCGCCGTCCCGGAGCGTATCGTTGCCGGCGCCGCCGTGCAGAACGTCGTCGCCGATGTTGCCTTTGAGCGTGTCGTCGAGATTGCCGCCGCTCACCCTGTCGCGGCCGTTGCTACCCGCATATTCGAGCCCTTCGAAGCCGCTGAACCACGTCGCCGTGTCGACGATGACGGCGCCGGAAAACGCAAAACTGATGTCCCGCGTCTGCCCAGTGAGATCAAGGTTCAGTACGTCGGTTCCGGCGCCGCCGTCGGCCTTGTCGCCGATCCCCATATAGACTGTGTCGTTGCCGTCCTCGGCATAGATCATGTCCTTGCCGTCGGTGCCGCCGAGGCCTGCGCCGCGAATGATGTCATTGCCCGCACCGCCTCTCAAGCGGTCGTTGCCGGCATCACCCGATATCGTGTCGTCGCCAGCGCCGCCATCGAGGGTGTCGTTGTTGCCGCCGCCGCTCAACTCGTTGAGGCTGCCGCCGACGAAGGTGTTGCTGCCCGGACCGCCGATGAGCTTGACGCGCTCGACGTTGCGGACAAAAACGGGGGCATCGGTAGCAGTCACGTCGGCCGAGAGCTCAAATCCGACATTTGACCAGGCCATGCTGAAGTCGATGGTCGCGAAGTCGATTCCGGTGCCGCCATCGAGGTCGAGAACCCCGTTCGAGGCGCTCCGCGAAAAACTGTCGTTTCCAGCACCAAGATCGACGACATTATTGCCGGCGCCGCTCGATCCGTCGCCGACCGAAACCTTGTCATCGCCGTCCCCGGCACTGATTGTGTTGAACCCGTCGAGGTCGTTGATCACATCGTCGCCGGCGCCGGATGTCAGGGTGTCGTTGCCCGCGCCGCCGTCCAGTCGGTCCGCACCGTTGGTGCCAATCAGCGTGTCGTTGCCGCCCTGACCGAAGAACCAGACGCTCTCAGCGGAGCCTACCGAGGCGACCACGTCGTTGCCGGCGCCAAAATTGACGATGTAACGCTCGAAATTGGCAAGACTCGTGCCGTCGGAAAGCGTGGCCGTAGTACCGTTCACCGCGAAGGTCAGGGCCGTCGTGACGGAGTGGCGGTGGAGAGATACATAATCGGTTCCGGTACCGCCGTCGGCCAGATCCGGTCCGCCTTCGCCGAAAACCATCTCGTCATCGCCGTCGCCACCGGACACGTTGTCCATGCCGGCCCCCGCGTTGACGTAATCACGACCGGCGCCGAGATCGACCGTATCGTCTCCGCCATCGGAAAAGACAACGTCGTTGCCGTCGGCGGTGACGATGCGGTTCGCGGCGGTCCCGCTGGCGAAGATCGAATAGTGCTCTATGCCGATAACCGTCGTTCCGCCATCGAGCGTGTTGACCTCGGTTGCCGCTTTCGCCGTGAAGTCGCCTGTGAAGCTCCAGATTTCCAGCCGATCGTTACCGCTCGAATCAGTAATCTGGTCCTTCCCCTGGCCGTAGGTGTAGAAGAAGATATCGTCCCCGGCCCCGCCCTCCGACGTATCGTCGCCGAGCCCCCCGAAGAGGAGATCGTTGCCCGCCCCTCCCTGGAGAATGTCCGCGCCATCACCGGCGAAGATCATGTCCCTGCCATTGCCACCCGAAAGAAGGTCGCTGCCAAAATCGCCGTTGAGATCGTCATCCCCGTCGCCGCCATAGAGCTTGTCGTCGCCGTCACCCCCGTAGAGATAGTCCTTTCCAGCGTCCCCGAAGAGGATGTCATGCCCGGTTTCGCCGAACAGGCGGTCGGAACCATAGCCGCCGGCGAGCATGTCAGCACCCGTGTGGCCCGTCAGCGCATCATCGCCACGGCCACCCCAAAGCTCGTCATTGCCGACGCCTCCGGAAAGAACATCGGCATAGGCGCCCCCGGATATCACATCGTCGAAACCGGTGCCGGTGATATAGAAGGACTCGACATTGCTTATCTGCATGCCGCCGGTCAGGGTCTGCACGGAAGCCCAATCCTTGATTGTGATGTCGAGTCCGGCGCCATATGCCGAATAATCGAGCCTCGCCGTATCGGTGCCGGAGCCACCGTCGACGATATCGCCGGCGATCTCGTCAACAGAGCTTGCCGAGATGGTGTCACGGCCGCTGCCGCCATTGACCTTGTCCTTACCGGCGTCTCCGGTCAGTACATCGTTGCCGCTGTCGCCGTTCAGCGTATCGTCACCGTCGTTGCCGTGGAGTTCGTCCCCCTGAAAGGAACCGCTGACGGTATCGTTATCCTCATAGCCATAGGCCCTGTCGCCGCCCATGCCGCCATTGATGATGTCGGTCCCCTGATACGCAGCAATGACGTCGGCCTCGAGGTCGCTGCCGATCAACACATCGTTGCCGGTGGTGCCCGTGATAGTTCCCATTCCTGTCTCCTGACTGGTTGCCTCGGGGCGCGCAGGCTCGAACCACGATCCTCATGTCTCGCCCGTCAAAATCGGATCGTTCGGAGAAGTGCCCCAGGCGCGCCAAGCGATGACACGCAAGGGCCGCTGCCCATTCATGCCCCGCAGGCTGTAGCCAACGTGCCCCCCGCATCTTGATGCCGCTTTTCGCATTGAGGCGCCCCCGATCCGTGACCTGACCAGGAGCGAGCCGGGAAAAGAGCGTGAAATGAACGAGAACCGGCAATTTTCCGTGACCTGCTTCGACCCCATACCGGATCATGCATTCGCATGACCTCGAGAACGGAGCTTCCATTCCGCTGCCATCTATGCGCGAGTTCCGAGGTCTCTCCTGTTCCTGCCGGAACAGTCAAATGCGTTGGGCGAAAACATCGCCGCTGGCGATCCGGGCGTGGTGCGATGCTATGATTCTCGCATCGAACATTATGACGCCGATTGGGGTCTTGCGGATGAACGTCTGCATCCCTGCGGGGCTGGCTATTCTGCAATAAGCTCAAAACAAAAAGCGCCGCGCGTGCCACGCGCGGCGCTTCATCTGAACGACTTCGATATTATTCGGCTTCGTTGGCCGGGGCGGCGTTGAGCTGCCCGTATTTTTCCTCGCCGATCGTTTCGAGCAGCTGGATCTGCGACTCGAGGAAGTCGATGTGGCCCTCCTCGTCGGCGAGCAGTTCCTCGAAGAGTTTCATCGAGACATAATCGCCGGCCGCGTGACAGACGTCGCGGGAATTCTTGTAGGCCGTGCGGGCGTCGTATTCGCCGGCGAGGTCGGCCTTCAGCACTTCCTTGACATTCTGGCCGATGCGCAGCGGTGCGACCGTCTGCAGGTTGGGATGGCCTTCGAGGAAGATGATGCGTGCGATGAGTTTATCGGCGTGGTGCATTTCCTCGATGGATTCCTCACGCTCCTTCTTTGCGAGAAGCGTGTAACCCCAGTCTTCGAGAAAGCGGTAATGCACCCAGTACTGGTTTACGGCACCGAGTTCGAGAAAGAGCGCTTCGTTAAGCTGCTCTATGACCTTTGCGTCGCCTTTCAAGATCCGCCCTCCGACTTTCTTCGTGGAATTGTTTTAGGCGGGTCATGAAATCAAATATCTCGGCCTCCGTCGAGTCGCGACGGGCGTGATATTGCTCGGTGGTGCGGATGATGATGTCGACGACGTTGGGGAAACAGCCGCAGCAACGGCCGCGCTTTTCCATCGCGTGATAGACTTTCGCCGGCACGATCAGCTGCCAGCAGTCCTCGTCGAGGAGGCCGATGATCGTGTCCTCGATCTCTTTCTCGCTGATGAAATTGCAGCTGCAAACCAACATTTCGTCTTGCCTGTCACACGCAACATCCTGAAATTGCGATAAAGCAAAAGAGGACATTTGCCGTCAACAAAAAACTCCTCTCCATAAAGTTGAGGAACATATTAGAGCGGTTCTAATCTTGATAAAAAAGTTCGTATTTTCATTAGATTAGGTGACTCTAAGGTGTCGATTTTTCTCCCTGCGCTTGCAGAACGGGCAGGACGGCCTGCGACATTTTTACACAGGCATGTCCTGAGGCGAAGGCTTGGGAAAAGCGACAATGCGACGATCACCGGTAGCAAGCCTGACGAAGGGCTCAATGGAAATTGCGCCCCTTCGGCATGACCTCGGCCACCGCGCTCCCCGCCTCCGTGGCGTCCCCCTGTGCCGGCGGGGCCAGGCGCAATTGCCGGAGCGCTTTCTTGTCGCGGGCATCCGCCGTCGGCCTGAGCGCCTCGTCCGCCCGGTCATTGGCTGCGAAGCGCCGGGCCTCGTTGCGCAACAGGCCGAGCATCGGCGTCATATCCTCCATATATTCGGCGACCACATGGATGACCCCGCTTTCGCTCTGTAGGCGGCCGCGTATCTTCACGAGCCGCGATCCCATGACCTGCCGCCGATATTTCTGGAAGGTCTTCTCCCAGACGATGATGTTGGCGACACCGGTTTCGTCCTCGATCGTCATGAAGATGACGCCGTTGGCGGAGCCCGGCCGCTGGCGAACGAGCACAAGGCCCGCCACCGTCACCCGTCTTCCGGCCGCGGTCCTCGCCAGATCCCGGCTGGAAAGAATACCCAGCCGCGCGAAATCCTCGCGCATGAAGGAAACCGGATGGGCCTTCAGGGAAAGCGTCAGGTAACGATAGTCATGGATGACATGCTCGCCGGCGGGCATGTCCGGCAGGGCAACCGCCGGCTCGACCTGCAGGTCCGTGGAACCGGTCCCATCGAAAAGCGGCAGGCGTTCGACCGCCGACTGTTCGTTGAGTGCCTTCACCGCCCAGAGTGCTCTCCGCCGATCGAGCCCGACGGAGCGGAAGGCGTCCGCATCCGCAAGGCGCTCCAGCACGGCCCGGGTCAGCCCGGAGCGGGCCCAGAGATCGTGGACGGAGCGATATCCCTCGCCGCGGCGCGCGACGAGCGCCTCCATATCCGCTTGCCGCAATCCCTTGACCAGCCGGAAACCGAGCCGGACGGCCTTCTGCGACTTGATCACATCCCGCATATCCGCATGGCGCGGGTCGATCGCAGTCTTGCGAAACATCGCCTCGCCTTCGAGCAGAGCATCCCAGTCCGAATGATTGACGTCGACCGGCAGCATCCTGACCCCGTGCTCGCGGGCATCGCGCACGAGCTGGGCCGGTGCATAGAAGCCCATCGGCTGCGAATTCAGAAGGGCGGCGCAGAAGATGTCCGGATAGTAGGCCTTGAACCAGGACGAGGCATAGACGAGCGAGGCGAAAGAGGCGGCATGGCTTTCGGGAAAGCCATACTCGCCGAAACCCTTGATCTGGTTGAAGCAGCGCTCGGCGAATTCCCTGTCATAGCCGTTCCTGACCATGCCATCGATCATCTTCCGCTCGAAAGTATGGATCGTGCCGGTCCGCTTGAAGGTCGCCATGGCACGCCGCAGGCGATCGGCCTCGCTCGGCGAGAAGCCGGCGGCGGTGATGGCGATCTGCATTGCCTGCTCCTGGAAAAGCGGCACACCCAGCGTTCTTTCCAAAACCGCCTTCAATTCCTCGCTGGGATAATCGACCGCTTCGCCCCTGCGCTGCGCCTCGCGCCGCTTCAGATAGGGATGCACCATGTTGCCCTGGATGGGTCCCGGACGGACGATCGCCACCTCGATCACCAGATCGTACATTTCGCGTGGCCTAAGCCGCGGCAGCATGCTCATCTGTGCCCGGCTTTCGATCTGGAACACCCCGACCGTATCGGCGCGGCAGATCATGTCGTAAACGGCCTCCTGATGATCCTGATAGATTTCGGCGAGCGTTTTTTGTTCGCCGTAATGGGCTTCCAGAAACTTGAAGGCCCTGGCGAGGCAAGTCAGCATGCCGAGCGCCAGCACATCGACCTTGAGGATCTTCAACTGGTCGAGGTCGTCCTTGTCCCACTCGATCATGTAGCGGTCGGGCATGGCCGTATTCATGATCGGCACGACCTCGTCGAGCCTGTCGCGGGTGATGACGAAGCCGCCCACATGCTGGGAGAGATGCCGCGGAAAGTTCATGAGCAGGCTGGCATAGGCAAGGACGCGCCTCGTCAGCGGATCCGCCATGTCGAGGCCCGCCCCCTTCGCCTGTTCTTCGGTGAAGGGCGAGGTCCCCCAGCCCCAGACCGAACTGACGAGCGCCGATTGCACATCCTCCGACAGGCCGAAGGCCTTGGCGACTTCGCGGCCGGCCGAACGCGAGCGGTAGCTGATCACCGCGGCAGTGAGACCGGCATGCTCCTTGCCGTAGGTCCTGTAGATATATTGGATGACCTCTTCGCGCCGCTCATGCTCGAAATCGACATCGATATCGGGTGGCTCGTCGCGGTCGCGCGACAGGAAGCGGTCGAACAGCAGCGTGAACTTCTGCGGGTCCACATCGGTGATGCCGAGGCAGAAACAGACCGAGGAATTGGCGGCAGACCCCCGCCCCTGGCAAAGAATGTCGACGCTGCGGGCAAATTTCACCAGCTTGTGGACGGTCAGGAAATAGGGTTCGTATTTCTTGTCGTGGATGAGTTCGAGCTCGTATTCGATCTGCCGCTTTACCTTTTCCGGCACGCCGGAAGGGTACCGCACGCGCGCGCCTTCGGCGACGAGCCTTCGCAGGCTCTCGGCCGGCGTCTCGCCCTCGGCGTTCTCGTCCGGATATTGGTGGCTGAGCTCGTCGAGGCTGAAGGAAAGCCGCTTGAAGAACTTTCCTGCATTGGCGATCGCTTCGGGATAGTCGCGGAAAAGCCGTGCCATCTCCTTCGGGCTCTTCAGGTGCCTTTCGGCATTCTTATGGAGAAGGAAGCCGGCGCTGGCGATCGTCACATGCTCGCGAATGGCGGTGACGACATCGGCAAGCGGCCGGTAGTGCGGATCGTGATAGAGCGCATCATTGGTGGCCAGAAGCCGGACATCCAGGCTCCGGGCGACTGCGGCGAGAACGGCGAAGTCATGCCGGTCGAAACCGTCATGGCGCGGCACCAAGCCGAGATAGAGCCGGTTGCCGGCATGCTCCCGCAGTGTCTCAAGAAGCGCGCTCAGCATTTCCGGCTGCGGCCGGCCTTCGCCCGGCATGATGATCAGCAGCAGTTCCTCCTGCCATTCGAGGAGATCGGCGAGATGAAGCGTGCACTCGCCCTTCTTCGAACGCAGGTTGCCGGCACTGAGCAGGCGGCAAAGATGCCCCCAGCCCCGCCTGTTCCGGGGATAGGCGAGAATGTCCGGCGTGCCGTCGGCAAGGACCAGGCGGGCGCCGGGCTGGAAAGGGTAATTCTCCACTTTCGCCTTGGCATGAGCCCGGACGACACCGGCGACGCTGTTGCGGTCGGCCACGCCGAGGCCCGAAAGCCCGACCTTCCTGGCGAAGACGATCATCTCCTCGGCCGGCGCCGCCCCCTCGAGGAAGGAGAAATTCGTGCGCGCCCCAAGCTCGTAGAAGACCGGCGCCGCGCTCATGCGAAAACTCCGTGCATGAACCAGCGGACTGCCGCGACTTCCCTTCCGTAAAGCCCTTCGCGGAACAGCCAGAAGCGACGGCCCTCCTGATCCTCGACCCGGAAATAGTCGCGCGTCGGATGGTCCTCGCCGTCGATCCACCATTCGGCGGCGATCCGCTCGGGCCCTTCGGCGCGGGCGACGCGATATTGGATCTTGCGCCAGTTGAAGCTGCGCGGGGCGCCGTCCGGCACCTCGGCCGTCGCCTCCACCAGTTCGGGATGGGCGAAAATCCGAAGCGGGCGGTTTTCTGGAAAGACCCTGTCGTCAGAGCCAGGCGGCGCCATCACCGCCGCCACATTCCTGACGGGGGCAAATCCGCCCGCCCGCTCCGGCAGGTGGCTTTCGGCAAGGCTCGCCTGCATCAGGCAATCGGGGCCGAAACGGGCGGCAACCTTGTCGATGAAGGCGGCAAGCGGCTGGCTTTCCTCGGGCACGCCGGAAAAATCCTGCTGCGCCGGATCAAGCCTTTCGCTGCGCAAAACGGCCAGCCTGAGGATCTCGAAGCCGTAGCCGGCATCGAGATCGTCATGAACTGCCTGCAGCCGTTCGCGAAAGAGCGCCGCGATGCGCTCGGCATCGTTCAACGGCATGGCCGCATGCGCCCGCACGCGGAACACCCGCCCGTCGACGCGAAACAGCAGGAGCTCGAACAGGCGCCCGCCTTCGCCATGACGCTCCAGCGAGGCGCGGACATCCTTGGCAAGGTGGCGGGTGAGTTCGAGAATGTATTCCTCGTCCATCAGCGGCTCGGCGAGCCGCCGCTCGGCGGAAAAGCTCGGCACCGGCAGGCGTGGCGACAAAGGTTCGTCCGCCTCGCCTCTCGCCTGGTCGAGCCTGAGGAGAAGGAGGGAACCGAAGCGGCGGGCAAGCGGCGCGCGGGGCGCTTCGAGAAGGTCGCCGACCTGTTTCAGCCCGACCCGCTCGAGGGCCGCGGCGGTTTCCTCCGGCAGGCGGAGGCCCGCGACCGGCAAGGGTGCCAGAACCCGGCCGGCCTCTTCCGCCTCGATGACGGCCACATCGCCGTAGCGGGCGGCGGCCCAGGAAAGGCCGGCTGCGGAGGAGACGGTCGCCCGCGCCTCGACGCCGAGCGAGAAAAGCCGGGACAGGAGGTCGCTGACAAGCCCCTTCTCGCCGCCATGCAGGTGGGCGCAGCCGGTGATGTCGAGGAACAGGCCGTCCTTTCCGTCGAGCGCGACGAGCGGCGTATAGCGGTCGCACCAGTCGGCAAGCCCCTCCAGAAAGGCCTGGTCTGCCGCCGGATCGGCGGCGATCACGTCGAGCGCCGGGCACATGGCGCGGGCCTCCGCCGCCCCCTGGCCGCGCTTCAGGCCGATCCGCTCGGCAAGCGTGTCGAGCGCGACGAGGCGCATGGCATTGTCGATCTTGGCAGCAAAAACGACCGGCGGATGATCAGGACGCCCGCGCGAAAGCCAGGAGGCGCCCCAGCGGCTGCGTGCGACGCGATCGGCCGGCAGATGCGGAAAGTGGATCGACAGGATTCTCTGGCTGTCCGTTGGCCTGAACAGCGGTGCTCCGGCGCGCGTCGAGGGGGTAGAAGCGGCGGTCATGGGCGTTCCATTCCAGAAAGATGTCGGCAGCGGCATAAGCCCTGCTTTTTTCGACAAGGAGGTGAAAGACGGGATGGGCGATGCTGCCGCAAAGCACCGAGCCATCGGGGAGAGGACGTTCGCCGGCCGGCGCCGGCTTGATCTGGAAGCGGAAGAAGGCGCTGCTCGCCTCCTCCTCGCCCGCCTGGCGGAAGAGAAGCAGAGGCACATGGCCGGCCCGGGCCCGGACATGAAGGCGCCGGCTCTCGCTCAAGGCGAAACAGGCGGGATTGCCGCGGATTTCCAGAACGACCGCGGCAAAGACCGGCACCGAAAGCGCCGTCTCGGCGATCCAGAGCGCATCCTTGACCGTGCGCACCGAGACGAAGAGGAAGCGCCCAGGATCGAGCCCGTAGGACTTGACGCCGGGCGCATAGAGCTGACCCGCCTCGCGGGAAGCGAGCGCCTGGCTGATCCACAGCACCGGGGCGAGATGGCCTTTCTCCCTCCTCTCCTGCTGATAGAGCACCGCAAGCGCCGCCGCGAAACCGGCGGCCGCGCCCGCATCGCGGGTTTCGGCATTGCGGATTTCCATCATCCCTTCGAGCGGCAACCCGCCCTTGAGGAGATCGTCGAGCGGCCCGATCCCGAGCGGCAGGACCTTGCGATGCGAGGTTCCTTCCCTGCCGCGGCGAAAGCCGGCGGCATCGGCCGCCTTGGCGGCCCGCGCAATTCCAGGCAAGCTGCAATTTTCAATCCGTGCTATGGTGTCACGAAGGGAAAGAATGGTTTGCCGTTGCACGGCGTTCTCGGCCATGACGGTCAGCTCCCATCATTTGTTCATGTTATGTTCTTATGGATTCCAGAGCTTGCGGGAAGAGTCAACAGCAAAGGATAAGAATTTATTCCTCACGCCTGCCCGACCACAATTCAACACTCGAAAAACAAACGCGAAATCGCTATATGAGGGCAACAAGGAGTGCCTATGGCCCGCATTGACCAGACCGATGATTGGCGGGAACGCCACGCACCGACGCTTACCACATTCGAACAGCTTGCGTTTGAAGCCTATAGCCACCTGCCGCAGGAATTCCGCAAGCTGACGACGGACCTCATCATCGAAGTTGCCGATTTTCCCAGCGACGACGTCTTCGAAGACATGGCGCTCGAGACGCCTTTCGATCTGCTTGGCCTGTTCGAGGGGCGCGGCATCGGCGAGCGCTTCACCATGGAGACCGGCCAGTTCCCGAACCGGATCACCCTCTACCGTCGCCCGATCCTCGATTACTGGGCGGAAAACGAGGAAACGCTCGGCGACATCATCACCCATGTGCTGATCCACGAGATCGGCCACCATTTCGGCCTGTCCGACGACGACATGGAGCGGATCGAGGCGAGCGTCGAGCACGTCGGCGGTTAGAGCCAACAGCTTCCTAAAGTTTTTTGGACGACATGCGCTAAGCGAACCGCCCTGCAAGCGCCTCGACGCGGCGGATCATCGCCTGCAGATTGTCGCGGATCCGGGCTTCGACCAAGGCGGTCACCTCCGGATATTCTTCCAGCATGCGGCGGAAAAGCGGCCGGTTGATACGGATCACCTCGCTGTCCTCGTTCGCGGTCGCGGTGAACTTGCGCTCGACCATCGAGATCAGCGCCAGTTCCGACAACAGCGCGCCGCGGCCGACGCTGTCGACCGGCTGCGGGCGGCCTTCGGCGTCGAGTTTCGACAGCGAGAAGCTTCCGGCGGCAACCGCATAGGCGCAATCGGCCGGCGCGCCTTCGCGGAAGAGCTCATGGCCCTTGGCAACGCGACGGCGCTCGGCGCCGAAGGCGATCAGCCGAAGCTTGTCGTCGCCAATCTCGGCGAAGAGCGAGACGTTGGACAGAAGTGCGATGTCATCATTGAGTGACAAGCGGCAAATCTCCGATCATGGAACGATCTTGTAGCCGCCGTTCTCTGTCACCAAAATCTCGGCATTGGAAGGGTCGCGTTCGATTTTCTGGCGAAGCCGGTAGACATGCGTCTCGAGCGTGTGCGTCGTCACCCCGGAATTGTAGCCCCACACCTCCTCGAGCAGGACGTCGCGGGTCACCACCTTCTGGTCGGCGCGGTAGAGGTAGCGGATGATCGCCGCCTCCTTTTCGGTCAGGCGAATCTTCTGGCCGTTCTCCATCGTCAGCAGCTTCTGGCTCGGCTTGAACGTGTAGGGGCCGACGCTGAAGGTCGCGTCCTCGCTCTGCTCGTGCTGGCGCAGCTGGGCGCGGATGCGGGCGAGCAGCACGGCGAAGCGGAAGGGCTTGGTGACATAGTCGTTGGCGCCGGCCTCAAGCCCGAGGATCGTGTCCGAATCGGTATCGTGACCGGTCAGCATGATGATCGGCGCCTTGAATCCACCCTTGCGCAGAAGCTTCACCGCCTCGCGGCCATCCATGTCCGGCAGGCCGACATCCATGATCAACAGGTCCACCTGGCGGGCGCGCGCCGTCTGGATGCCCTTGCCGGCCGTCGCTTCCTGCAGGAGGTCGAACTCCTCATAGAGAGAAAGCTGCTCTATCAACGTCTCACGCAGATCATTGTCATCGTCGACAAGGAGGATGGTGCGCGTCGCCATGGGACAGTTCCTGTTGCTTCCTGGATTCAAACTAGCTCAAATGCCGCCCTTGGCAAAGCGCGGCCGTTCCTCAATCTTGTCGCCGTGCAACCGTGCTTAGGGTGGCCGTGAGATCACGGCAAAGCAAGAAATCGTGAGAATAATGCGCAAGAAAACGTCGGGAGTAAGATCGCGGAAGTCCACCATCGTCGTCCGCGCCGCGCCGCGCGATCGCCGTCGCGCGCTTCTGAGCTTCGACGGCAGAACGGAGCAGGCGGCGATCGGGCGAGGCGGCCTCACCGCCATGAAGCGCGAAGGCGACGGCGCGACGCCCCGGGCGACGATGAGGCTGATCGGCGGCTTCACGCGACGCGACCGAGTGTCCCTGCCGCAGACGCCACTGCCGATGCGCGCGACCCGTCGCGACATGCTCTGGTGCGACGCACCGGACCATGCCGCCTACAATCGCCCGGTCAGGGCGCCGTTTGCCGCAAGTCACGAAGCGATGATGCGCGATGACGGGCTTTACGATGTCTGCCTCGTCATGGACTGGAACATCTCCTCCAGGCGGCGGCATGCCGGCTCCGCGATCTTCTTCCATCTCATCCGCCCCGGCTATGAGCCGACGCAAGGCTGCATCGCCATCAGCCTGCCGGCGATGAAACGGCTGGTCCGGCACATGCGCCGCGGCATGGCTGTCAGGATAACGTAGCCGAGACCGTCATTGCTCTCGCTCGAGCCTGCGCGGTGTCACGAATTGCACGAGGCGGCCCCGGCCCGGCTCGATCTCCGACCATTGCCCGGCATCGAAATCGATGACCGCGAGGGCGGCCGTCGGAAATTTCTCGTGAAGCCGCGCCAGTGCCTCACCTTCCCCGGCGAGCATGAGGGCAAGCTCCGCCATGCCCGGATTGTGCCCAACGAGCAGCAGGTTGTGTATTGACGGCTCCACGCCGCGTATCACGCCGAGAATGGCCTTGGCCGAGACTTCATAGATGCCGACGGCATCGCGGACGTCGATGCCGCGCGGCAAGGCCTCGGCCACGAGCTCCCAGGTCTCCTGTGCCCGCCGTGCCGTGGAAACGAGCGCCAGATCCGGAACGAGGCCATGCTCGGCCATATAGGCGGCGATCGCCGGGGCGGCCTTTCGCCCGCGCCCGGCGAGCGGCCGGCGATGATCGGCAACGCCTTCGGGCCAGGCGGACTTCGCGTGGCGAAGCAGCATGAGGCGGCGCGCTGGTGTTTTATCTGGATCGGACATGATGGTCTTCGCGAGACAAGATCGATCGGGCGATTGTCGCACCGTTGGCGCCACTTGTCTTCCCGCTTGCTGCAGCGATCTTTGCGCGTCTGAAAAGACGCAAGGCGCTGTAGCAGCCTCGACAAAAAAAGGCCGCCCCGAAGGGCGGCCAATTGTGCCGGAAAAGCTCAAAACCGGCCTATTTCCAGTCGCGGATATCGACGAAGTGGCCTGCCACCGCAGCGGCGGCGGCCATCGCCGGCGAGACAAGGTGCGTGCGGCCCTTGAAGCCCTGGCGGCCTTCGAAGTTGCGGTTCGACGTCGAGGCACAGCGCTCGCCCGGCTTCAGCCGGTCGTCGTTCATCGCCAGGCACATGGAGCAGCCGGGCTCGCGCCAGTCGAAACCGGCTTCCTTGAAGATCTTGTCGAGACCCTCGGCCTCCGCCTGTTCCTTGACGAGGCCGGAGCCCGGCACGATCATCGCCGAAACGGTCGAGGCGACCTTGCGGCCCTCGACGACCTTGGCGACGGCGCGCAGATCCTCGATGCGGCCGTTCGTGCAGGAGCCGATGAAGACCCGGTCGATGGCGATATCCGTGATCTTCGTGTCCGGCTTCAGGCCCATATAGTCGAGCGCGCGCCACTTCGAAGCGCGCTTCGTCTCGTCCTGGATCTCGTCCGGGTTCGGAACGGCGCCCTGAACCGAGATGACGTCTTCCGGTGAGGAGCCCCAGGAGACGATCGGCGGCAGGTTGGCCGCGTCGAGCACGACGACGCGGTCATAATGGGCGCCCTCGTCCGTGTGCAGCGTCTTCCAGTATTCGAGCGCCATGTCCCAGGCTTTGCCCTTCGGGGCGCGCGGCTTGTCCTTGATATAGTCGAAGGTCGTCTCGTCCGGCGCGATCAGGCCGGCGCGGGCGCCGCCCTCGATCGTCATGTTGCAGACGGTCATGCGACCTTCCATCGACAGCGAGCGGATCGCTTCGCCGGCAAACTCGATGACATGGCCGGTGCCGCCGGCCGTGCCGATCTCGCCGATGATGGCAAGGATAATGTCCTTGGCGGTGACGCCGGGCGGCAACTGCCCGTCGACGCGCACCAGCATGTTCTTCGCCTTCTTCTGGATCAGCGTCTGGGTCGCCAGCACGTGCTCCACTTCCGACGTGCCGATGCCGTGCGCCAGCGCGCCGAAGGCGCCGTGCGTCGAGGTGTGGCTGTCGCCGCAGACGATCGTCATGCCCGGCAGGGTGAAGCCCTGTTCGGGGCCGACGATATGGACGATGCCCTGACGCTTGTCGTTTTCGGAGTAATATTCAACGCCGAAATCGGCAGCGTTCCTGGCGAGCGCCTCGACCTGGATGCGGCTTTCCTCGTTCTTGATGCCGAGGTGGCGGTCCGGCGAGGTCGGCACGTTATGGTCGACGACGGCGAGCGTCTTTTCCGGCGCCCGGACCTTGCGGCCGGCCATGCGCAGGCCTTCGAAGGCCTGCGGACTCGTCACCTCATGCACGAGGTGACGGTCGATGTAGAGCAGACAGGTGCCGTCATCCTGTTGGTTGACCAGATGATCGTCCCAGATCTTGTCATAGAGAGTACGCGGTGCGCTCATGGCGAGATATCCATCGAATTTTCAAATACGGAAAAGCCGGCGGCGGTGCTGCCGGAACAACGCTGATCAGGCGATCAGGATAGGCGGCTCGTAAGAGCGCCGCAGACGCGTGCGAAAAAACGTGCCGGCAGACGCTTGTGGTCCTGCAGCACGACGATTTTCTGGGCGCGACATCCGAACTTGGATTCCATGGCCGGTGCTCATATCAATTTTTTGACTGTTCGGCAATCGACGAGATGGAAGGCAGTAGACGGTCAAGACCCCTCCCCAACCCCTCCCCACAAGGGGGAGGGGTTTGGCGCGCGCGGCACCCTCTTCCGTCTCCTTGGTCCCAAGAGAGATGGCTGCAACGGTGCAGAAGGGGCATGCAGGCGCGGCATCGGAACCCCTCCCCCTTGTGGGGAGGGGTTGGGGAGGGGGCATTGCCGCCCTACCGCGCCTCCGCCCTTCTCAGCCGCCGCTCGAGCCCGCGCAGCGCCAGCGACAGGCCGATCGTCAGGATGAGATAGACATAGGCGACGATCGAATAGGTTTCGAAGAAGCGGAACGAGCCCGAGGCGTAGATCTTGCCCATCTGGGTGATGTCGGCGACGCCGAGCACCGAGACGAGCGAGGAATCCTTGACCATCGCGCGAAGTCGTTGCCGAGCGGCGGCAGGATGACGCGGATCGCCTGGGGGAAGACGACGAGCCGGAAACGCTGGTAGCGCGTCAGGCCAAGCGCCTTCGCCGCCTCCACCTGCCCCTTGTCGACCGAAAGGATGCCGGCACGGAAGACCTCGGCGATGAAGGCCGAATAGCCAATCATCAGCGCGATGATCGCCCGCCACATCAGCGAGACGTCACGCACGGCGAGCGGCTCCATGACGCCCGCCTTGACGAGCGGCGCCGCCAGGAAGTTGACCGCTGTCACCAGCGCCGGGGCACCGACAAAGGCGATATAGAAGAGCAGCACGAGGATCGGCACGCCGCGAATGACTTCGGTGTAGAAGCGCGCCACTTGGCGCAATGCCGCGTGCTCCGAAAGCGCCATCAGCGCCACACCAAGGCCGAGCATGGTCGCGAGCGCGAAGCCGACCAGGGTCACGAAGACGGTGACGCCGAGACCCTTCAGGACGACCGCGAAGACCTGTGCGAAGATGTCATTGGCGGCGATCACCGCGGCAAGCGCCACGGCGATTACAAGGAGGGCGACCAGCCACCAGGGATAGTCGCCCTTCTCGGAAACGGATGAATTGACCGGCGCCATCTGTAGCGATCAGCCGCCCATCTTGTAGTCGAGGAACCACTTCTTGTTGAGCGCCTCGAAGGTGCCGTCCTCTTTCAGCGCCTTGATGGCGGCGTTGACCGGTTGGACGAGATCGGATCCCTTCGGGAAGATGAAGCCGAAATCCTCGGTGCCGAGCGGCTCGCCGACCACTTTGAGCTTGCCTTCGGAGGCGTCGACATAGCCTTTCGCCGCGACGCTGTCGGTCAGCACCAGATCGACGTCGCCGGCTTTCAGCGCCTGCACCGTGGCTCCGAAGGTCTCGAACAGCTTGATGCGCGGGTTCTGCTCGTTGCCGTCGAGGATTTCATAGACGGCGGTGTAGAAGGGCGAGGTGCCCGGCTGGGCGCCGACGAGCCCGTCTTCGACCGCCGCAAAGCTCTTGGCATCCTTGAAGCGCGCCTCGTCGGCGCGCACCAGCATGAACTGCTGCGAACGCATATAGGGGTCGGAGAAGTCCACCTTCTCCTTGCGGTCGTCCTTGATGGTAATGCCGGTCATGCCGATCTGATACTGGCCGTCGGATACCGACTGGATCATCGCATCCCAGCTGGTGTTCTGATATTCGACCCTGAAGTTCAGCCGCTTGGCGATCTCGTTCATCGCGTCATACTCCCAGCCGACCGCCTGGCCGGACTTCGGATCGACGAATTGCAGCGGCGGGTAGGCGTTCTCGGTGACGACGACGACCGTCTTGCCGCCGAGGTCCGGCAGGTCGCTCGCGACGGCAGGCGCGGCAAATGCGAAGGGAACGGCGAGGGCAGCGGCGATGCCCGCGAGCACGTGGCGGCGGATTGTCATTGGAGAAACTCCCGAAAATTGTGGCGACCGAAAATGTCACGAATTTCGTCGGGAAGACAAGCAGATAGTTCTAAACAAGAAAGGCGGCCGAGAGGCCGCCTTTCCGCAAATCCGAGGATTTGAAAACTTATTCCGCGGCGGCTTCCGCTGCCTTCGCCTCTTCGGCTGCCTTTGCTTCGGCGGCTTCGGCGGCTGCCTTTTCGGCGGCGAGCGCCTGGGCGGCTGCGACCTTCTCAGCCTCGACGCGTGCCTTCTCGTCGGCGACTGCCTGGCGCTCGGCTTCGTTCAGCTTGCGGGCGCGGGTGCCGGTGTTCTCGACGATACGAGCCGACTTGCCGCGACGATCGCGCAGATAGTAGAGCTTGGCGCGACGGACCTTGCCGCGGCGGACCACTTCGACGCTCTCGACGAGCGGCGAGTAGACCGGGAATACGCGCTCGACGCCTTCGCCGTAGGAAATCTTGCGAACGGTGAAGCTCTCGTTGAGGCCACCGCCGGAGCGGGCGATGCAGACGCCTTCATAGGCCTGGACGCGGGTACGGTTGCCTTCGACGACGCGGACGTTGACGCGGACGGTGTCGCCGGCGGAGAAATCGGGAAGGGTGCGCTTGGCGGCGATCTTGGCGGCCTGTTCGGCTTCCAGCTGCTGGATGATGTTCATCGGTCTAACCTTTGCTTTCTTCTGAAACAGCCAGAGCGCTCTCGGCCGACCTGTCGGGATTTCCTTCAGGTCTTGCCCTCTTTCCAAGGACAGGAGCGGTTTCACCATTCTTTGTTGATGGTCGACGGGCAAGAACCCGAACCGGGGCGGCACATACACCAAACGAGGCCGCTTGTCATCCCCGATCACGGATTTTCTCGACCGATCACCCGCACCGGTGGGCATTTCGTGGATCTGGAACCCATCCGGGGCACACATGTGGCTCGTCAGCATCATGCATGTCGACCTGGGCAGAGGACTTTGCAAGCCATCGACAACCCGTTCGGTACGAGCTTGCTGCAATGTCTGAAAACAAGTCTTCGGTATGAACTGGAAGAATGGAGCGGGTGAAGCGATTCGAACGCTCGACCCCAACCTTGGCAAGGTTGTGCTCTACCCCTGAGCTACACCCGCTCATCAGACCCAGGCCCGGGGTAGTCTGTGGACCGTGGGTTGCCGCCCCGTCTTGCGGCGACCGGCGCTATATGGCCTATCGATTTTTCAAATGCAACAGGGAAATGGCGTGGAAGGCAAGAAATTTTTCGGACTAATCCCAAAAGGCCGCAATGCCGCGATCTCGCTCGTTCGCCGCCGCCCTTGAGATTGCGCAAGCCCTTCCTTCCTCGTAAAGCAGGGGCACACTACAGCGCCGCGCATGTATTCAGACGCGCAAACGACGCTGTAAGACTTTGAATCTACGCATCGCGCTTTCCGAAAATCGATGCCGATTTTCGGGCCGATGCGCTAGGGCGGCAGAAGGATCAGAAGCATGAGCGAGACGCAGCCGAAGACCGCGGAAGAGTTGTTCCGCTTTCTCGACGAACTCGGTATCGAACACCGGACGAAGCGGCATCAGCCGGTCTTCACCGTCGCCGAATCGGTGGCGCTGCGCGACGAAATTCCTGGCGGACATACAAAAAACCTGTTCCTCAAGGACAAAAAGGACAATTATTTCCTCCTGACCGTCGAGGAGCATGCGACGGTGGAGCTGAAGACCATCCATCAGACCATCGGCGCGGCAAGCAAGGTCTCCTTCGGCAAACCGGAGAAGCTGATGGAATATCTGGGCGTGATCCCGGGCGCCGTGACCGCCTTCGGCGCGATCAACGACACGTCGGGCAAGGTGAAGATCATTTTCGACGAGGGGCTGATGGAATTCGACACGATCAACTGCCATCCCCTCTCGAACGACCAGACGACGTCGATCGCCGCTAAGGATATGCTGCGCTTTATGGAGGCCACGGGACACGAGCCGCTTGTCTTGAAAGTGACGGCCTGACATACGATCTTTGGCGCGGAAAGCATCAAGTCGGGCGGCAAGCCCGCGAGGAGAGAAGAATGGGCGGTAGCGACAATCCCTATGCAGGTTCCTTCGGCAACCAGATGACGGCCTCGGCCTCGTTCGGCGGGCAGCCGGCACCGAATGGCGCAGCCGCCGGCGACCTGATCAAGGAGACGACCACCGCCACCTTCGCGCGCGACGTGCTCGAGGCCTCGCGCCAGCAGCCGGTGCTCGTCGATTTCTGGGCGCCGTGGTGCGGGCCGTGCAAACAGCTGACGCCTGTCATCGAGAAGGTCGTCAAGGAAGCCGCCGGCCGCGTCAGGCTCGTCAAGATGAACATCGACGATCATCCCTCGATCGCCGGCCAGCTCGGCATCCAGTCGATCCCGGCCGTCATTGCCTTCGTCGGCGGCCGCCCGGTCGACGGCTTCATGGGCGCCATCCCCGAGAGCCAGATCAAGCAGTTTATCGATCGCATTGCCGGCCCGGCGGTGGACGATGCCAAGGCCGAGGTCGAGGCCGTGCTTGCCGACGCCAAGGCGCTCGTCGAAGCCGGTGACGCTCAGAACGCCGCCGGCCTCTATGGTGCCGTGCTGCAGGCGGAACCGGAAAATGTCGAGGCGATCGCCGGCATGGTCGAATGCATGATCGCGCTCGGCCAGCTTGCCGAGGCGCGCCAGGCGCTTTCGCAACTGCCGGAAGAGATCGGCAAGGCTGCGGCCATCGGCGCCGTCTCGAAGAAGCTCGACCAGATCGAAGAGGCGCGCAAGCTCGGCGATCCGGTGGCTCTCGAGCAGCAACTGGCGCTCAACCCTGACGACCATGCGGCGCGGCTGAAGCTTGCCAAGATCCGCAATGTCGAAGGCGACAGGACCGGCGCCGCCGACCATCTCTTGCTGATCATGAAGCGGGACCGCAGCTTCGAGGACGACGCCGCGCGGCGCGAACTCCTGTCCTTCTTCGAAGTCTGGGGGCCGAAGGATCCGGCGACGATCGCCGCCCGCCGCAAGCTTTCCGCGCTTCTGTTCTCCTGACCGGCCGACGGCGGGAAGCGAAACTGCTTTTTGCGTCGCCGACCGCCGCTTTCTCCTTGAGATTTTCGAGGGATGCACCATCTCTTGAGCGTGCGGTCCGCGCGCCTGCTGCGGGGGACGCCGCGATCTTCAGGGACCATCGGAAATGCATGTCGGAAATGCGCGTTATCTCAGTCCGAAGGATTTGCCGGAGACCATTCCGGTCTTCCCGCTGACAGGCGCGCTGCTTCTTCCGGGTGCGCAGCTTCCCCTCAACATCTTCGAACCGCGCTACCTCGCGATGTTCGACGACGCGCTTTCCGGTGACCGGCTGATCGGTATCGTCCAGCCCTCCTTTGCAGAGGGCCGCAGCGATATCGATTCCGCGCCTGTGCCGGCACTATGCCAGGTCGGCTGCATAGGCCGCATCACCTCCTTCGCCGAGACCGGCGACGGCCGCTATATCACCTCGCTCACCGGCGTCTGCCGCTACAGGCTGTTTGCAGAGATTTCAGGCGTGCGCGGCTATCGCCGTTTCCGCATCGGCCCCTTCGCGGCCGACCTCCAGGGACCGGACGACGAAGCCCTGGTCGACCGCGAGGCGCTGCTCGCCGCCTTCCGCGCCTATCTCGACGCCAACAAGCTGGAAGCGGATTGGGAAAGCGTCGAACGCGCAAGCAACCGTACGCTCGTCAATTCGATGGCGATGATGTCGCCCTATGGGCCGGCGGAGAAACAGGCGCTGCTCGAAGCCCCCGATCTCAAGACGCGCGCCGAAACGCTGATCGCGATCACCGAGATCGTGCTCGCCCGCAATTTCGGCGATCTCGACAACATTCTGCAGTGAAGACGAAGCCATGGACGCAAACGCCAGCAGGGTCGATCCGAAGCTCCTCGAATTGCTCGTCTGCCCCCTGACGAAGGGGCGGCTTAGCTATGATGCCGAGGCCCACGAACTGGTCTCGGAAAAGGCCCGCCTTGCCTATCCAATCCGCGACGGCGTGCCGATCATGCTGGTCTCGGAGGCGCGCAAGATCGAGGATTAGAGCATCGGATTCTCAGGTTGAGTCGGTGGGGGATTCCGTTGCGTTGGCATTCGTGATTCACTTTCGTCCGGAGGTGATTTGCGATGCCAAAAGCCTATTCACGTGATCTTCGGGAGCGGGTTTCCCGCTTTGTCGATGCCGGGCACTCGCGTCATGCGGCGGCCGCCCACTTTGGCGTATCGGTTTCCTTCGTCGTCAGGCTGATGCAGGTCTGGCGCAGGACCGGGAGGCTTGATCCCAAGCCCGGCGGCGGGCGGCGGCATTCCAAGCTCGACCCGCACCGCAGCTTTCTGCTTCGCCGGATCGGCGAAAAGGACGATATAACCATGCCCGAACTCAGGGCCGAACTGGCGGCCACGGGCACGCATGTCGATCCGGCTTCGATCTCCCGCTGGTTTATCCGCAACGGCTACCGCTTCAAAAAAAACGCTGCTGGCCAGCGAGCAAGATCGCCCGGATATTCGCCAGGCCCGGGAAGCCTGGACGACGAGGCGGCAGCCGAGGATGCGACTTGAGCCACATCGCCTTGTCTTTATTGATGAAACCGGCACAACGACGAAGATGACGCGGCTGCGCGGCCGCTGCCTCAAGGGCTGTCGCCTGAAGAGCAAGGCGCCCTTCGGTCATTGGAAGACACAGACCTTCATCGCCGGCTTGCGATGCGACGGGCTGACGGCACCCTTCGTTGTCGACCGGCCGATGAACCGGCGCATCTTCGAGACTTACGTCGAAACACAGCTCGCGCCCACGCTGCGACACGGCGATGTCGTCATCCTCGACAATCTTGCCGCCCACAAGAGCCAGAAGGTCGAGCAGATGCTCCGCGCCAAGGGCGCCTGGCTGCTCTTCCTGCCACCCTACAGCCCCGATCTCAATCCGATCGAAATGGCCTTCGCCAAGCTGAAAGCGCATCTGAGAGCAAAGGCCGTCCGCAGCATCGACGCCCTCTGGAAAGCCATCGGCGACATCTGCGCCCTGTTCTCTCCAGCAGAATGCAGAAACTACTTCAACGCCGCCGGATATGGATTCACTTGAACGTCCGTTGCTCTAGATCGACCTCGCATTCCGGGATGGCCCCTTACCCTAACCTTCGTTCCACGCGCCGGAAAAGATGCCGGTAGGCAGATGAGACGGGCCGCCTCAATCCTCGCCGTGATTGGCGATCATCATCGCCTCGAAGGCGAGCCGGTCGACCTTGCGCATGCGCTCGGACTCCGACTTGAGCTGGCCGCAGGCGGCGAGGATGTCGCGGCCGCGCGGAGTGCGGATCGGCGAAGCATAGCCGGCCTGGTTGATGAAGTCGGCGAAGGACTCGATCTGCTCCCAGTCCGAGCACTGGTAGTTGGTGCCCGGCCAGGGATTGAAGGGGATCAGGTTGATTTTCGCCGGAATGCCCTTCAGGAGCTTCACCAGTTCCTTGGCATCTTCCAGGCTGTCGTTGACGTCCTTCAGCATCACATATTCGAAGGTGATGCGGCGCGCGTTCGAAAGGCCCGGATAGGCGCGGCAGGCCGCCATCAGCTCCTTCAGCGGATATTTCTTGTTGATCGGCACCAGCATGTCGCGCAGTTCGTCGTTGACCGCGTGCAGCGAGATCGCCAGCATCACGCCGATCTCCTCGCCGGTGCGGTAAATCTCCGGAACGATCCCGGAGGTCGAGAGCGTGATGCGCCGCTTCGACAGCGACAGCCCGTCGCCGTCCGAGGCGATCAGCAGCGCCGTCTTGACGTTGTCGAAATTGTAGAGCGGCTCGCCCATGCCCATCATCACGATATTGGTGATCTTGCGGCCCTCGGCAGGCACGATCGCGCCCTGCGGCGTGTCGCGCTCCGGAAAGTCGCCGAGCCGGTCGCGGGCGAGCAGTAGCTGGGAGAGGATTTCCTCGGCCGTCAGGTTGCGCACCAGCTTCTGCGTGCCGGTGTGACAGAAGGAGCAGGTGAGCGTACAGCCGACCTGGCTCGAGATGCAGAGCGTGCCGCGGCCTTCCTCGGGAATATAGACGGTCTCGATCTCCACCGGCCGGCCGGCACCGCGCGGCGGAAAGCGCAGCAGCCACTTGCGCGTGCCGTCGCCCGATACCTGCTCCTCGACGATCTCCGGCCGGGCAACGGTGAAATGCTGCTTGAGCATTTCACGCATGTCCTTGGAAACGTTCGACATCTGGTCGAAGTCCGAGACGCCGCGCACATAGAGCCAGTGCCAGAGCTGGCTGACGCGCATCTTGACCTGCCGCTCCGGTACGCCTTTTTCGACCAGCAGCTTGGCCATGTCCTCGCGCAAGAGGCCGATCAGCGACGGCTTTTCCGCCTGCGGCTGAGGCCGCACCTGCGGCGCCTTGACGATCTCCGTCCTGTTCAAGATCTCGGTGGCTGCCATGCTCTCGATGTCCTGTCGTACAGCAAAGAGGCATCCGGACAACGGTTCCGGACTATTTCCCAGTGCTCGAATTGAAATGGTGAGCCTCGACGCGCGCTCGACGGGGGCGTGGGGCTCCGAATTTGCCGGCCTTTAGCATTCTTTCGACGAGGAGTCACCATGAGCGCTTCACCGAAAAGTAAAAAGGCCGGCTGAGCGGCCGGCCTTTGCGATCGACAACGCCTTGTCGCGTCTTACTTGCAGGCCTCGATCTGTTTCAAGGCGGCGGAGATGCCGGACAACGAATAGGAGTAGGAGGTTGTGGTGCCCTTGCGGGACTTGGCGTTGACCGACATGTCCTTGCCAGTTTTCATGGCGGCGACCAGGGCCGGCTCCTCGGCGGCGTTCTCCACCCAGGCGGAGTTGCCCTTGGTGAACATGACGAAGGTGCGCCCGTCGATGACCACGTTCACCTTCGAATTGTCCTGCAGCGGGTAGCCCATCATCGCCTGCGGCTCATAGCTGATGTTCTGTCCCGGGCGCTGCGAGACGAGGAAGAAGATGTCGCCATGGTCGACACCGGCGGGGCTCTTCTCCTTCGGCACCGACAGGACATAGCAGACCTTGCCGCCGCCGGCTTGGTAGGAGTAGGCGCCCCAGGCATTGAACTGCTGGATTCGCGTCGGCGACTGCGCGGAAGCCACGCCGGCTGCCGCTATTACGATTGCGATTGCAGTTGCGATCTTTCTTGCAAACATGAGTTCCTGCCGATTTCCTAGCTTGCGATCGCCCGTACCAGGCTTACACGGGCAACGCATAGTCACGATTTGAATTTATTTTGACTTAATTCGAGTTACCAAACCGTCAACGATCGCCGCAATCGTCCCGCGGAAGGCGCCCCCTTCGGCCGCATGCCCGGTCCTCGGGGCATCGCGGTCCTCTCGTGTGCGGATCTGCCGGTTCGGTCGAACGTCGGTTCCGGCGGGTCGTGGTCGGTGATTTCCCTGTCTCAAATCTTGTCGGACGCGCCGTCCTATAGCGTTTTTTCCTACAGCCGTCACGTTTCCGAATCTATGTCACAAAGAATCGGGCAAGAGTTTGTCTTTGCGGGCGGCAATACGGCGACGCTTACCATCGGGCGGCGGGTCTACAGCGGCGCGCAGAATGGATGAATTTAATAGGTCCTGACCCTAATCATCGGGCCGGTCGCCAATCGTCTCGTCGGCCTTGCGATAGTGGGTTTCCTTGATCTGGCCGCTAATCGCCGCAAAGGCGGCGGTCAGCACGGCGACGTCGTCGGAAAAGCCGACTGCGGCGAGCACGTCGGGCACGAAATCAAGCGGCAGGACGAAATAGGCGAGTGCCGCGAGCAATATGCCGCGGGTGCGCGTCGGCGTTTGCGGGTCCACGGCGCAATAGTAGGCAGCGACGAGATCGCGGCTGAAGGGGATCTGGCGGACTGCCCGGCGGAAGGTCGGCCAGAATCTGCGGCGCACCTTGCGCTCGCGGCGCTCCTGTTCCGATTCCTCGCCGGGAAGGAGAATTTCACCGATCTTCACGTCGTCCATCGCGTCCGTTCCGCTTGTCACCAGCCAGATATGGGCATGGCAGGCGCTATTTCAAATGGTCCTATTTCAGATGATCCGGCATCCGGCCGGCGGCGGCCTGGTCCATCTTCGCCGCCAGCTTGAAGTCGAGTTCCGTCAGTCCGCTGGCGTCATGCGTCGAAAGCGTGACATCGACCTTGTTGTAGACATTGAACCATTCCGGATGGTGGTTGAGCTTCTCCGCCGCGAGAGCGCATTGCGTCATGAAGCTGAAGGCTTCGGCGAAGTTGCGGAAACGAAACGCCTTCCAGATCGAGGCGCCGTCCTCGGCGAGAACCCAGCCCTCCATCCTGTGCAGATGTTCGGCGATGGCTTCGGCATCGAGCTTGTCAGGCCTCATGCGGTTTTCTCCCTGCCCTTTTCAGGCTAACCATGCCGAGTGGACGCGCGGTTGCGCCCGTGAAAGCCCAATGGATACCATGAAACCCGTCAGAATTCTCTTCGTTTGTCTCGGCAATATCTGCCGGTCGCCACTGGCCGAGGGTGTGATGCGTGAGTTGGTCGGCCGCGCCGGCTATCGCCAGTCGGTCTCGGTCGATTCGGCTGGAACCGGCGCATGGCATGTCGGCCATCCGCCCGATCGGCGGTCGATCGCGGTTGCCAGAGCCCACGGCATCGACATTAAGGATCTGCGCGGCCGGCAGATCAGCGCCGCCGACTTTGCCGCCTTCGACCTGATCCTCGGCATGGACCGTTGCAACGTCAGCGAGCTCATGCGCCTCGCTTCGCCGGAAACGGCACACAAGGTGCATCTTTTCATGACGCTTGCCACGGGCCGGAACGTCGACGTTCCGGATCCCTATTACGAGACAGCCGATGCCTTCGATGCGCTCTACCAGGGGCTGGAGGAGGGTTGCTCCTCGCTGCTTGCGAAGCTCGAGCGCCCTTCGTGAAGCGGGAACACCTCTTCCGTCAGGTAGGGCCCGCCACCGACCGAATCGCGCGAAGACAAGAGGACGAAGCGCGGAACGATAAAGGGCGCGGTCATGAAATTGCCGCGCCCTGACAAATATTCGACGACGTCGTCGACACGTGAAGCGCGTAGTCGCGCCAGCGTCACGTGCGGCGTGAACTTGCGCGGATCCGGCGGCAGACCGAGGCGCTGGCAGATGCGTTCGATTTCCCCCTGCAGCGCGTACATGTCCGGATTGTTGCTGACGCCGGCCCAGACCGAGTGCGGCTTCTTCGAGCCGAAAGCGCCGGTGCCCGTCAGTTGCAACTGGAATTCCGGCCGTTCAATCCGGTCGAGCCCGTCGATGATTTCATTGGCGGTGCGCCAGTCGACGTCGCCGATGAAACGCAGGGTGATGTGGTAGTTCTCCACATCGATCCATCGAGCTCCGGGAAGACCTCCGCGCAGCAGTGAAAGACTCATTGCTGCATTGCGCGGAATTTCGAGGGCGGTGAATAGTCTCGGCATGGCGAGCTCCCCGAATCTCTTGCAGATGTCTTAGCGAATCACGCATCAACTCTGCACGCAACTATTATTTGGCGGGTTCAGAAACTAACGTCCGCTTAATTGTGGATGTTTGTCACTCTCCTTTCTGAAGCGACCGGACAAATTGCTCGGCCGTTGGGAGAAAGCGCTCCACCATAATGGCGATGCCATCGCTGTTCGGGTGCATGCCATCTTCGAGTTGCAGCTCCGCCCGGGTCACGACGCCGTCGAGGAAGAAAGGGTAGAAGGCGAGGCTGTGTTCCCTCGCAAGGTCGGAATAGATCGAATTGAATCGCGCCGCGTAATCGGCACCCATATTGGGTGGGGCCATCATCCCGGCGAGCAGCACGGCGACACCCCGTTCCTTGAGCCGCACGATCATCGCTTCCAGGTTGTTGCGGGTTTCTTCCGGCGGAATACCGCGCAGCGCATCATTGGCGCCGAGTTCGAGGATCACGCCCTTCGTCCCGTCCGGCACCGACCAGTCTATGCGGGCGCGGCCGCCCGATGTCGTATCGCCCGACACGCCCGCATTGGCGACCGTGATATCGAAGCCCTTGTCCTTGAGCGCCTTTTCGAGGCGGGCCGGGAAGGCATCCTCCGGCGGAAGCTGATAGCCGGCCATCAGGCTGTCGCCGAAAGCGACGAAACTCAGGCTTTCGGCGCGGGCCGTCGCCGATAACGCGATTGTCATTGCCAGGCAGAAGAAAAAGGGCAGAAAATCTTTCAATCGCATGCTTTCGTTCCTAAATCGGCGGGCAATCTTATCGTCATTCCAACTATCTTCTTTCATATAGGGTCGTTCCGCGTGGCAAAAACCATCATCGAACTTAAAAATGCCGATCTGACCCTCGGCGAGGCGGCGGCCTCGGTGCATGTGCTGAAGGGCGTGAGCCTGACCGTGAACGCCGGCGAATCCGTCGGCATCGTCGGGCCGTCCGGCTCGGGAAAATCGACCCTCTTGATGGTCATGGCCGGCCTGGAGCAACTCGATCGCGGCGAGATCGTCATCGGCGGCACGGCGCTGCACCGGATGAACGAGGACGAGATCGCCGATTTCCGCGGCCGCAATATCGGTATCGTCTTCCAGTCCTTTCATCTCATCCCCAACATGACCGCGCTCGAAAACGTCGCGGTGCCGCTGGAGCTCGCCAATGTTCGCGACGCCTTCGATGTCGCGCGCCGGGAGCTCGTCGCCGTCGGGCTCGGCGAAAGGCTGACGCATTATCCGGGCCAGCTTTCCGGCGGCGAGCAGCAGCGCGTGGCGATCGCCCGGGCGCTGGCACCGTCGCCGAAACTGCTGATCGCCGACGAGCCAACCGGCAATCTCGACGCCGAGACGGGGCGTCAGATCGCCGATCTGCTCTTTGCCGAGCAGCGCGAGCGCGGCATGACGCTCATTCTGGTCACCCATGACGCCGCGCTCGCCGGGCGCTGCTCCCGGCAGGTGCGGATGCGCTCGGGCGAGATCGTTTCCGGCGCCGAGACAGCGCCGCTCGCCGAACCGCCCCGCCAGGAGGCCGCATCCGCATGAGCGTAGCCACGGCCATCCATCGCCTTCGCCCCGTGCTTGCTCTTCGCCTGGCCCTTCGGGAGATGCGCGGCGGTCTCAAGGGCTTCTACATCTTTCTCGCCTGCATCGCGCTCGGCACGGCGGCGATCGCCGGCGTCAATTCGCTGTCGCAGTCGATCAGCGCGACGATCGCCTCGCGGGGTCAGGAGATCCTTGCCGGCGATATCCGTTTCGAGCTCAACAACCGCATCGCCACCCCCGAGGAGCGCGCCTTTCTCGGCGGCTACGGCGATGTCTCCGCGTCCGCAGGCTTACGCTCCATGGCGCGCCTCCCGGACGGATCGAACCAGGCGCTGGTGGAATTGAAGGCCGTCGACGGCGCCTATCCGCTTTATGGCGCGCTCGAAAGCGAGCCGGCGAAGCCACTCGCCGAACTGCTTGCGAAGGACGGCGATGTCTTCGGCGCCGTTGCCGCACCGCTGCTCCTCGAGCGGCTCGGCGTCGCCCCGGGCGCCGAAATCCTCCTCGGCAACGCGCGGATCCGCGTCAATGCCACGATCATCCGCGAGCCGGATGCGCTGTCCGACGGTTTCGGCTTCGCGCCGCGGCTGATGGTATCGGCCGAGGCGCTTGCCGCTTCCGGCCTGGTGCAGACCGGCAGCCTCGTCGAGCACAGCTACAAGATCAGGCTCGCCGATCCGTCGCGCGTCGCCTCGATTCGGACCGAGGCCGAGACGCGCTTTCCGACCGCCGGCTGGTCGATCCGTACCAGCGGCAATGCCGCCCCGTCGCTCAACGCCAACATCACCCGCTTCTCGCAGTTCCTGACACTTGTCGGGCTGACGGCGCTGATCGTCGGCGGCGTCGGCGTCGGCAATGCGGTGCGATCCTATCTCGACGGCAAGCGCGGTGTCATCGCCACCTTCAAATGCCTCGGCGCGCCGGCCTCGCTGGTGGCGACGATCTACCTGGCGCAGATCCTGATGATTGCGGCGATCGGCATCGCCATCGGCCTCGTCTTCGGCGCCTTGATACCGTTCGTGGCTGCACAGTTCCTGGCCGACGTGCTGCCCGTTTCGACGTCCTTCGAGCTCTATCCGTCGGCGCTCGCGCTTGCGGCGCTGTTCGGCTTCATGACGGCGCTTGCCTTTGCGGTGCTGCCGCTCGGTCGGGCGCGCCGGGTGCCGGCCACCGCCCTTTTCCGCCAGCAGGGGTTCGAGCCGGCCGGTCTTCCCGCCTGGCCCTATCTCGCCGGCGCTCTCGTCTGCCTTGCGGCGCTTGCCGGTCTCGCCGTCTGGACGGCCTATGACCGCTACATCTCGCTGATCTTCCTCGGCGCGATCGCATTCGCCTTCGTCGTCCTGCGCGCCGTGGCCTTCCTCATCGGCTGGCTGGCGCGCCGCAGTCCGCGCGTCCACTCGCCGGCGCTTCGGCTGGCGATCGGCAACATCCATCGTCCCGGCGCCTTGACGCCGTCGGTGGTCCTGTCGCTCGGCCTCGGCCTCGCGCTACTGGTCACCCTCGCGCTGATCGACGGCAATCTGCGACGCGAACTGACCGGCAGCATGTCGGAACGTGCGCCAAACTTCTTCTTCGTCGACATCCAGGGGCACGAGATCGACGGCTTCAGGTCGCTGCTCGGCGGGGCCATGCCGAAAGGCAAGATCGTCGAGGTGCCGATGCTGCGCGGCCGCATCGTCGCGCTCAACGGAGAGGACGTGAACAGGCGCACCGTGCCGCCCGGCGGGCAATGGGTGCTGCGCGGCGACCGCGGCATTACCTATGCGAAGAACAAGCCGGAGAATTCGACGCTCACCGAAGGCGCCTGGTGGCCCGCGGACTATAGCGGCGAGCCGCTCGTCTCCTTCTCGGCGGAAGAGGCCGGCGAGCTCGGTCTGAAGCTCGGCGATACGGTGACCGTCAATGTGCTCGGCCGCAATATCACCGCCCGGATCGCCAATTTCCGCAATGTCGAGTGGGAGTCGCTGTCGATCAATTTCGTCATGGTCTTCTCGCCCAACACCTTCGCCGGGGCGCCGCATGCCTGGCTGGCGACGATCATCGATCCGGACGCCACGGCTGCGGAAGAGGCGGCGGTGTTGAAATCCGTCACCCACGCCTACCCGACAATCACAAGCGTCCGCGTCAAGGACGCGCTCGATATCGTCAACACGCTGCTTGGGCAGCTTGCCACGGCAATCCGTGCCGCCGCGGCAGTGGCGCTGGTCGCATCGGTGCTGGTTCTCGCCGGCGCGCTTGCGGCCGGAAACCGGGCGCGCATCCATGACGCGGTGGTGCTGAAGACCCTCGGCGCCACGCGGGGAACGCTGATCCGCGCCTTCAGCTACGAATATTTCATCCTCGGCCTCGCCACCGCCGTTTTCGCGCTCTTGGCCGGCGGTGCTGCGGCCTGGTTCGTCGTCAGCCGGATCATGACACTGCCCTCGAGTTTCCTGCCCGACGTCGCCGTCGCCACGATCGCCGTCGCCCTTGTCGTGACGGTCGGCATCGGTCTTGCCGGGACCTGGCGCGTCCTCGGGCAGAAGGCCGCTCCGGTGCTGCGCGAACTGTAGGGATGGCGATTTTACCGTTAATCACCCGTGTTTGATCGCCCAAACGCCCGGCTTTGCTCGATTCCGACCGGGTGAGGCCTTGTGCAGCGCGGCTTTCACCATCATATTTATCCACAGGCATGCTGGAGCCCCGCAGCGGCGCCTGGGCGTGCGCTGGCACAGAGAGACCCGCCGCCCGACACCGTAATTCCAACCGGGGCTTAAATGAGGAAACAATGGCTGATCTGAGAAACTACCAAACCCGAATGTCGCCCGCCGGCGCTCAGGCGGGTGCCGTGATCGATGAAGGCCTTCGTGCATACATGCTGAAGGTCTACAACCTGATGGCCCTGGGACTGGCGATGACCGGCGTTGCAGCTTACGGGACCTATGCGCTTGCCGCCTCCAATCCGGCATTCGCCCAGCTCATCTACGCCTCGCCGCTGAAGTGGGTCGTGATGCTGGCACCGCTGGCGCTGGTCTTCTTCATGAGCTTCCGCATCAACTCCATGAGCGTTTCCGCCGCACAGACGACGTTCTGGATCTACGCCGCGCTGATGGGCCTTTCGTTGTCCTCGATCTTCCTGGTCTTCACCGGGCAGAGCATCGTGCAGACGTTCTTCGTGACGGCCGCCTCGTTCGGCGCCCTGTCGCTCTATGGCTACACGACGAAGAAGGATCTGTCGGGCTTCGGCACGTTCCTGATCATGGGCCTCTTCGGCCTGATCATCGCGTCGATCGTCAACATCTTCCTCGCCTCGTCGGCACTCGGCTTTGCGATCTCGGTGATCGGCGTACTGGTCTTCGCGGGCCTCACCGCCTACGACACCCAGAAGATCAAGGAAATGTACTTCGAGGCCGATGACGTCGCGGTCGCCGGCCGCAAGGCCATCATGGGCGCGCTGACGCTCTACCTCGACTTCATCAACCTGTTCATGTTCCTGCTGCAGTTCCTGGGCAACAAGAACGAGTAGTCAGCTTGAATTGACGAAGAAGGCGGCTTCGGCCGCCTTTTTTGTTGCGCGAAATCTTGATCGGCCCGGCCGCTTCATGCGAATGCTGCGGCAGTCCCAACCACGAAAAAATCTCCCATGGCCTTCACGCTTCGCGACGCCGTCGCCACCGACCTTCCGGCAATCACCGAGATCTACCGCGAATCCGTCCTCAACGGTGTCGCGACCTACGAGGTGACGCCGCCCTCCGAGGCGGAGATGGCGCTGCGCTTCTCGACGATCACCGGCAGCGGCTATCCCTATATTGTCGCCGCGGACGAGCGGGGCAGCGTGCTCGGCTATGCCTATGCCTCGGCTTTCCGCACCCGGACCGCCTATCGGTTCCTGGTGGAGGATTCGATCTACCTGGCGCCGGAATCACGCGGCCAGGGCATCGGCAGGGCGCTGCTCGAGGAGCTCGTCAGAAGGTGCACGGCGCTTGGTTTCCGCCAGATGGTGGCGGTGATCGGCGGCGCCCACCCCTCCTCGATCGCCGTTCATCGCGCCGTCGGCTTCGAGCATCAGGGGACGATGAAGGCAACCGGCCTCAAGCATGGGCGCTGGCTGGATACCGCGATCATGCAGCTGCCGCTCGGCGAGGGAACGGATACCCTGCCGCCCGAGGGCGCCTATCCGGATACGCTTTACCGGAACTGATTGCCCCTCTCCTCAGGTCAAACCCGAGGAAGAAGGTGCCGGCAGGCGGAGGAGGGGCAAATTCCAAAGCTCACGTCTCGACGAGCTTCAGCACTTTGTCGAAGACTTTAAGGACCTGAGCCAGCTCGTGGCCGCGCTTCAGGATCGTGCCGTGGGCGTTCAGCACGCTGTAGGCACCCTGCTTGGCGGCGAGCTTAGGGTTCTTCTCGATGCGGTAGAGCGGGACTTCCCCGGCACGCTTGAACACCGAGAACACGGCACGGTCCTTCAAATGGTCGATCGCGTAGTCGCGCCATTCGCCCTCGCCGACCATGCGGCCGTAGAGTCTCAGGACGAGGTCCAGCTCACGACGGTGGAAGGTGACGGGCGGGGGATTCTTGGCTTGTTTGTATTCGTGAAAATCGACGACCACATTCGATGTGGTCTGGCCCTGGTGACTCGCTTCGCCCTCCGGAAAATCCGACTGATCGGTCATCGGCAATTCGGCCTTCTGATGTGACAGGACCATGACAGTGTGCCTGACGAGAGACGAAATGCAAGCCGGAAGCTGTTGGTAAAGGCTGGCAATTCTTGCCCTTGCCGCAATTCAGTCAAATCGCCGCCCCAATTCACCGCAAAACTCCGTCGCGCTGCCGGACAGAGTCGTTGCCACCGTATGTCCGGACAGGTCGTCATGCTGCGGGAGGTTTCCGAACGCGGACATGGCCGGTTCGGTCCGGTAACTTCGAACCCTCAGCCCCAGCCCCTCGATGCTGCCGGGCCGAACCATCCCTCCGCTCGAAATTCCGAGCGTCGCGGTCTCCTTCGCGCCTGCCCCTCATCCGGCCTGCCGGCCACCTTCTCCTACAGCGCCGCGCGTCTTATCAGACGCGCAAAGGTCGCTGTAGCACTTTGAAAGGGCCCCATCGGCTTAACTTCCCCCGCGAGCGAACTCCGCCGCCCTTGCAGCGCGGCTAAAGCTTGCCCTGCGGGCCGGCGAGAAGGGTTGCAGCGCCGATGATCGGACCGGGCGTTTCCGCGTCCTTCATCGATTGCAGCAGGATCGCGCAACCGCTGTTGCCGCGCCCCTCGATCAGCACCGAAGCGGGCAGCGTGAACTGGGCGGGCTTGCCGTCCCACATGCCGATGGTCTGGATATCCTTGACCGCGTGCCAATAGGCGATCTCTTTGCCTTTGTTTTCGCCCCTTTCGACTTTGACCTCCCTGGCCCGGTCGAAATAAACGACGACGACATTCGCCTTGCCCTCGCCGGCGCCGACCTTGATGGAGATTTCGTCGCCACCCATCGAGGCATCGACCGGCACCGCGAGCCCGCCACCGCTCGCCCCCATCGTCGCCAGGCGGGTCTTGATCGCCTCGAGGTTGGAGCCGTTCACGTGGTCGCGACCGTTCAGAACCACCTGCGGCGTGTAGACGCCGCTGCGGCCGAGCATCCGGGCATAGGCATATTGCCGCTCTGTGTTTTCCTTGGTCGCCAGCGTGTCGGCCCAGCCGAGATAGTTCCAATAGTCGACGTGATAGGAGAGAGCCACGACGTCACCCTCGTCGACCAGCTTCTTCAGGGCGGCGTCGGCCGGCGGGCAGGAGGAACAGCCCTGGCTGGTGAACAGCTCGACAACCCCCTTGATCGCCCGGTCCTTGTCCGCCGCCGCCGTGCCGCCGATGACGCCGAGAAACCCCATCGTCAGGGCCAGGCGGCGGATCATTGGCGTTGAGGCGCGTGTCATGGCTTCACTTGCGTTTGTCGGGCGGGCGTCTTCATCAGGGGAATACATTACATACGACGGCCCGGTTTCAACAGAAAGTCACGTTGGAGTGACCTGTCGCCAAATTCGGAAAACCGGCGGATAGGCGCGCCTGACGAAGCGAAAGCCCATTCCACCGGAAGGGCTGGCAACAAAAAACCGGGGCATCGGCTGATGCCCCGGCCAGATCGTTGAAGCAGAATGTGCGGAACCCTCATCCGGCCCCGGCCGATCGGCTTCAGGCCGCGAGATCGCGCAGAACCGTCTGCAGGATGCCGCCATTGTTGACGTAGGTGACCTCGTCCAGCGTGTCGATGCGGCAGATGAGCGGCACTTCCTTCACCGAACCGTCGCCATAGGTGATCCTGGCGACACGCCTTTCACGCGGCTGGACTTTGGCGAGGTTGTCGATCGTGACGACCTCGTCGCCCTTCAGGCCGAGCGAATCCCAGGTCGTGCCCTCTTCGAAGACGAAGGGAATGACGCCCATGCCGACGAGGTTCGAGCGGTGGATGCGCTCGAAGGACTGGGCGACTACGGCCTTGACGCCGAGCAGGTTGGTGCCCTTGGCAGCCCAGTCGCGCGACGAACCGTTGCCGTATTCGACGCCGGCGAAGATGACGAGCGGAATGCCCTCTTCCTTGTACTGCATCGCTGCGTCGTAGATCGACATCTCTTCCTTCGACGGATAGTGGATGGTGTAGCCACCTTCCTTGCCGTTCGGGCCGAGCATGTGGTTGCGGATGCGGATGTTGGCGAAGGTGCCGCGCATCATCACTTCATGGTTGCCGCGGCGCGTGCCGTACTGGTTGAAGTCGGCAACGGTCACGCCATGGCCGAGCAGGTAGGAGCCTGCCGGCGACGCGGCCTTGATCGAACCGGCCGGGGAAATGTGGTCGGTCGTGATCTTGTCGCCGAAGAGGCCGAGGACGCGGGCGCCCTTGATGTCGGAGATGCCCGAGCCGGACTTGCCCATGCCGACGAAATAGGGCGGGTTCTGCACATAGGTCGAGCCTTCGTCCCATGCGTAGGTCTGCCCGGCCGGAACCTGGACGGCCTGCCAGTTTTCGTCGCCCTTGAAGACGTCCGCGTATTTGGACGCGTAGAGCTCGCGGGTCACGTATTTGAAGATGAACTCCTGGATTTCCTTGGAGGTCGGCCAGATGTCCCTCAGGTAGACCGGCTTGCCGTCCTTGTCCTCGCCGATCGGATCCTTGGTCAGATCCGTCTGGACGGAGCCTGCGAGCGCATAGGCAACGACGAGCGGCGGCGAGGCGAGATAGTTTGCCTGGACGTCCGGCGAGATGCGGCCTTCGAAGTTGCGGTTGCCGGAAAGAACGCCGGCGGCGATCAGGCCCTTCTCGTTGATCGTCTTCGAGATCGGCGCCGGCAGCGGGCCGGAGTTGCCGATGCAGGTCGTGCAGCCGAAGCCGACGAGGTTGAAGCCGAGCGCGTCGAGGTCCTTCTGCAGGCCCGACTTGGCGAGGTATTCGCCGACGACCTGCGATCCCGGTGCCAGCGAGGTCTTGACCCAAGGCTTGGTCTTCAGGCCCTTGGCGACGGCGTTGCGGGCCAGCAGGCCGGCTGCGATCAGCACCGACGGGTTCGAGGTGTTGGTGCAGGAGGTGATTGCCGCGATCGCGACGTCGCCATGGCCGAGGTCGAAATCCGTGCCTTCGACCGCATAGCGGTTGGAAAGCTGGCCGGGCTTCTTGTAGTCGTTCTCGAGCGCTGTGGCGAAACCGGAAGCGATGTTTTCCAGCGCAATGCGGCCTTCCGGGCGCTTCGGACCGGCCATCGACGGCACGACGTCGCCGAGATCGAGTTCCAGCGTGTCGGTGAAGACGAGGTCCGAACCGTCGCCTTCGCGCCACATGCCTTGAGCCTTGGAATAGGCCTCGACGAGCGCGATGCGGCTCTCTTCACGGCCGGACATGGTGAGATAGTTGATCGTCTCGGCATCGACCGGGAAGAAGCCGCAGGTGGCGCCGTATTCCGGACCCATGTTGCCAATGGTGGCCCGGTCGGCAAGCGTCATGTTGTCGAGGCCGGGGCCGAAGAATTCGACGAACTTCGAAACGACACCCTTCTTGCGCAGCATCTGGACGACGGTCAGCACCAAGTCGGTTGCCGTCACGCCTTCCTTGAGCTTGCCGGTGAGCTTGAAGCCGATGACTTCCGGCAAGAGCATCGAGACCGGCTGACCAAGCATCGCGGCTTCGGCTTCGATGCCGCCGACACCCCAGCCGAGCACGCCGAGGCCGTTGATCATCGTGGTGTGGCTGTCGGTGCCGACGCAGGTATCCGGATAGGCGGTGATTTCGCCGTTCTCTTCGCGGGTCCAGACCGTCTGGCCGAGATATTCGAGGTTGACCTGGTGACAGATGCCGGTGCCGGGCGGCACGACGCGGAAGTTCTTGAAGGCCTGCTGGCCCCACTTCAGGAAGCGGTAGCGCTCGCCGTTGCGCTGGTATTCGAGCTCGACGTTCTTGGCAAAGGCAGTGGGCGTGCCGAATTCGTCGACGATGACCGAGTGGTCGATGACGAGGTCGACCGGCACGAGCGGGTTGATCTTTTCCGGGTCGCCGCCGAGCGAAACCATCGCATCGCGCATCGCCGCGAGGTCGACGACAGCCGGAACGCCGGTGAAGTCCTGCATCAGAACGCGTGCCGGACGGTAGGCGATCTCATTTTCCGCAGTGCCCTTGTCGCTGAGCCATGCGGCGACGTTTTCGATGTCCTTCCTGGTGACCGAGCGGCCGTCCTCGTTGCGCAGCAGGTTTTCCAGCAGCACCTTCATCGAATAGGGAAGCTTGGAGACACCGGCGAGGCCGTTCGCTTCCGCTTTCGGCAGGCTGTAATAGACATAGTCCACGCCATTGACGGTGAGCGTGGAGCGACAATTGAAACTGTCTAGGGATTTGGACACTGGAATTACCCCGTTCCGTCTGATCGCCAAAAACTGACGTACGAACGCCCGAGCGCCTGTGAGGCGCGAAATGGGATGCGGGTGCGGCCATTTCCGCTGTCCGTACGTGGAATGTCATTCCATGTTCGGCGCTTGGATAAAATTCACGCCGACCGCTGGCGTGTTGGCCGCCTTATAGATAATTTCTCGAAATCGTGCCAGACCAACCAAGGTCCAATCGGAACTTTTTTTGCTCTGCGGAAAAGAGCGTCAAGGAAAGCTTGAAATTGATGCGCCTGCTGGTTGAGGGTTTGAGTGCGAGGCGAGGCGAAGACTTGATTTTCCACGATATTTCCTTTTCGCTTGCGGGTGGGGAAGCGCTGGTGGTGACCGGGCCGAACGGCTCGGGAAAGTCGACCCTGCTGCGTGTCCTGGCGGGTCTCCTGCAGGCCGAATCGGGGCGGATATCCCTCGCCGACGGACCCTCCGGCTTCGCGCATCCGCATGAGCTCAGCCACTATCTCGGTCACCGCAATGCGATGAAGCGGGAACTGACCGTCGAGGAAAATCTTTCCTTCTGGCAGCGATTTCTCGGCAATTCACCGGGCGGCTCCGCTAGCGATCTCGCGACCGCCGCCGCGGCCGTCGGTCTTGCCGGCATCACCCATCTGCCCTTCGGCTATCTCTCCGCCGGGCAACAGCGACGCATGGCCATGGCGAAGCTTCTCGTCGCCTACCGGCCGATCTGGATTCTCGACGAGCCGACCGCGGCTCTCGATGCCGGCGCGGACAGGCTCTTTGCCGGACTGGTCACGAACCATCTCGAGCGCGGTGGCATCGTCATTGCCGCCACCCACCAATCGCTGGGAATTGGACAGGCGAAGACTTTGCAGATGACGGGGTTCGTGCATTGATCGCCCTCTTCTTCCGAGACCTGAAGCTTTCGGTGCGCGCCGGCGGCGGTGCGATGATCGGCGTGCTCTTCTTCATGACGGTCGTCTCGGTCATCCCCTTCGGTGTCGGTCCGGATCTCAACCTGCTCTCCCGCATCGGCCCGGCGATCCTATGGATCGGCGCGCTGCTCGCCTCGCTTCTCGGCCTGGACCGGCTTTTCCAGGCGGAGCGCGAAGACGGCTCGCTCGATCTCATGCTGATGCACGAGACGCCGCTGATCCTCACGGTTTTCGTCAAATGCGCCGCCCATTGGGCCGCCACCGGCCTGCCGCTGGTCGTCGCCTCGCCGTTTCTCGGCCTCTTCATGAACATGGACGAACTCGCCATCGGCGCCACCGTGCTGACGCTGCTTGCCGGGACGCCGGCGATCACCTTCATCGGCGCGGTCGGCGCCGCCGTCGCCGTGGCGCTGCCACGCGGCGGGCTGCTCGTCTCGATTCTTGTGCTGCCGATCGCCCTCCCCGTGCTGATCTTCGGGGTCAGCGCGGTCTATGCGGCGGTCGAAGACCCTGCCCCCTTCCTGCCGCCTTTCATGATATTGATGGCGCTAACCCTGTTCTTCGCGGTCGTCGGGCCGGTGGCGGCGGCTGCGGCGCTGAGACATTCGGCCGACTGAAGCGTGTCGTGTTCGGACGGGATCTGTGCGTCGCGCTTCGCGTCCTTGTTTTATGCATGCGTTGTCTCAAAACCGCGGCATTGACGCAATTGTGATTGACCGGGGTCAATTGCGGAAGACGGCCTTCCGCGTTAAAGAGCCGTCATGAGCGAAAACAGCCTGGCCATCCGCAAATTCAGCGATCTCGCCAACCCGACCCGGTTCCTGGCGCTCGCCGATCGCGTGCTGCCGTGGCTTTCCGCTTTCACCGTTCTCGCCTTCGCCGCCGGGCTCTGGCTGTCCTTCACCACCGAAGGCGATTACCAGCAGGGCGAGACGGTGCGCATCATGTACGTGCACGTGCCTGCCGCATGGCTGTCGATGATGTGCTACACGGTGATGGCGATCTCGGCGCTCGGCACGCTGGTGTGGCGCCATCCGCTCGCCGATGTTTCGGGCAAGGCGGCGGCACCGATCGGCGCCTCATTCACCTTCCTGGCGCTCGTCACCGGTTCGCTGTGGGGCAAGCCGATGTGGGGCACCTGGTGGGTGTGGGACGCGCGGCTGACCTCCGTCTTCGTGCTGTTCCTCATGTATCTCGGGCTGATGGCGCTGAACCGCGCCATGGAGGATCCGGCCCGCTCCGCACGCGTCTCGGCGGTGCTGGTGCTGGTCGGCTTCGTCAATATCCCGATCATCAAGTTCTCGGTCGAATGGTGGAACACGCTGCACCAGCCGGCAAGCGTCGTGCGCCTCGACGGGCCGACCATCGATCCGGAATTCCTCTGGCCGCTGATTGTCATGGCGGCCGGCTTCACTCTTCTGTTCTTCACGCTGCACATCGCCGCCATGCGCAACGAGATCTGGCGCCGCCGGGTGACGTCGCTCCGCCGCCAGGCGGCCCGCAATGCCGGCCGGGAGACGCTCGCGCCATGACGAGCCATGCAGCCTATGTCTTTGCCAGCTATGCCGTGGCCTTCGCCATCGTCGCGGGGCTGGCCCTCTGGGTCATCGGCGACGGCCGCGCCCGGCGGCGGGAATTGAAGGCGCTCGAGGCCGCCGGCATTCGCCGCCGTTCGGCGGAAATGCCAAACGGAGCGGGCAAATGACGAGCACACCCGCGCCGCAGCCGGACGAGCGCAGGCCCGGTGCCCTGCGCTATCTCTTCGCGGCGCTTCCGCTTCTGATCTTCGCGGCGCTGGCGCTGATCTTCTGGAGCCAGCTGAATTCCGGCCGGGATATCAGCGAAATTCCCTCGGCTCTGATCGGCACCAAGGCGCCGAAGCTCGATCTGCCGCCGCTCGAAGGCGCCACGACGCCTTCCGGCCAGCCGATGCCGGCGCTCACCGATGCGGCCGTCAAGGGCAGGCTGACGCTCGTCAACGTCTGGGCGTCCTGGTGCGTGCCCTGCCGGCAGGAGCATCCGATCATCCTCGAACTGTCCAAGGACCCGCGGTTGACCATTGTCGGCATCAACTACAAGGACCGCAACGACAACGCGCTCCGGTTCCTCGGTGAACTCGGCAATCCGTTCTCCGCGGTCGGCATCGATCCGAACGGCAAGGCGGCGATCGACTGGGGCGTCTACGGCATCCCGGAATCCTTCCTCGTCGGCGCCGACGGCACGATCCTCTACAAGCGCGCCGGGCCGTTCGACGAAAAGACCTTGAAGGAAGGGCTGCTGCCGGCGATCGAGAAGGCGCTGGCGGGGTCGTAGGTGGGGTTGCCACCTTCTCCCCGCGCGCGGGGCGAAGGGGACTCGTGGCGCCCGCTCATCCTCGTCGAACCGCCTGCGGGAAGGTAACGGAAACGCGGCTTCCCCTTCCAACGCCTTGCGTTAAGAGGGCGTTCGGCGTTTCCGCGAAGTCCCTTCTCCCCGCCTGCGGGGAGAAGGTCGCGGCAGCGGGATGAGGGGAATATTCGGACGACCGCTAAAGCCCCGCCTGCCACGCCTTCACCGCATCCAGCGGCCAGACCAGCATCAGCACGTTGAGTGTCAGGTTGTCGCGGATCAGCCAGCCGGTGAAGAGCTCGAGGACGATCGCGATCGTGACGGTCAACGCCACCGGCAGCCGTGAGGCCAGCAGGAAGCCGGCGGCCATGGCGAGCGTGTCCATGGTGGAATTCAGGATGCTGTCGCCGAAATAGTCGAGCGAGATCGTCGCCGAGCGGTAGCGATTGATCACCATCGGCGTGTTCTCGGCGATTTCCCAGGCCGACTCGATGACGGTCGCGAGCAACAGGCGGGCGCTCAAGGGCCTGCCGCGCAGCAGCAGGAAGCCGAGGCCGTAGAACAGGAAGCCGTGGATGATGTGCGACGGCGTGTACCAGTCGGAAATGTGCTGCGAGTTGCCGCTCGAATTGACGGCGCCCTCCCAGAGTTTCACGTAACCGCATTCGCAGATCCACAGCCGTCCCATCAGGTACTGCGTCAGGATCTGGATCGCGACGACGCCGAGGCAGGCGACCAGCCAGATCCAGGCGCGCTGTCTGTTGTCGTCGGTACCGGCGGCAATCGTCACTCGGCACTCTCCTGTTCCAGCGAGTGCTTCATGATCAGCGGCATCTGGGCAAGCGTGAAGAGAATGGTGATCGGCATCGTTCCCCAGACCTTGAAGGCGACCCAGAAGTCGGTCGAGAAGGAGCGCCAGACGATCTCGTTCAGGACGGCAAGGAACAGGAAGAACACGCCCCAGCGGATTGTCAGCTTGCGCCAGCCGTCTTCGTCGAGCTTGAAGGCGGCGTGGAAGACATAGCCGAGCAGCGATTTGCCGAACAGGAGCCCGCCGAGCAGGATCGCGCCGAACAGCGTATTGACGATGGTCGGCTTCATCTTGATGAAGGTATCGTTCTGCAGCCACAGCGTCAGCGCCCCGAAGACGAAGACGACGATGCCGGAGACGAGCGGCATCATCGGCAGGGTGCGCGTCATGATCCAGGAGACGATCAGCGCCGCGGCCGTCGCCGCCATGAACAGGCCGGTGGCAATGAAGATCGGACCGCCGAGCTCGGCTAGCACGGGAAAACGCGCAGCCAGCCAGTCGCCGCGCGAATTGGCGAAGAAGAAAACCATGAGCGGCCCGAGCTCCAGCACGAGCTTCAGGAGCGGGCTTACCTCCGTCCGGGGCTTCTCGGCCTCGATTGTCGACATGTGCGGATCCTGTTCTGTCATATCACCTTGCTGGAGCGGGACGCGGGCGGAAAACCGCTTCACACTTTTCCTCGTCCCGCTCTCTGGCCGCTCATAACACCAGCATTGCGGCAAAACCATATCAACCGGCGTTGCCGCCGCAAGCTTCGCGTTTCTTGATCAGCCGGCGGCGACGCCGGCGATCGCCTCGGCAAAATCCTTCGCCTCGAAGGGTTCGAGATCGTCCACTCCTTCGCCGACGCCAATGAAATAGACCGGCAGCTTGTGCTTGGCGGAGATCGCCACCAGGATGCCGCCGCGCGCCGTGCCGTCGAGCTTGGTCATGATCAGCCCGCTGACGCCTGCGACATTGCGGAAGATCTCGACCTGCTGCAGCGCATTCTGCCCGGTCGTCGCATCGAGCGTCTGCAGGACGGTGTGCGGCGCATCGGGATCGAGCTTGCCGAGGACGCGGACGATCTTCTCGAGCTCGGCCATCAGCTCGGCCTTGTTCTGCAGCCGACCGGCCGTGTCGATGATCAGCACGTCCGATTTCTTTTCGCGGGCGAGCTGGTAGGCCTCATAGGCAAGACCCGCGGCGTCGGCGCCGAGCTTCGAGGCGACGATGTCGGACTTCGTCCGTTCTGCCCATATCTTCAACTGCTCGATCGCCGCGGCGCGGAACGTGTCGCCGGCCGCGAGCATCACCTTCAGCCCGGCGCCGGAAAGCTTGGCGGCAAGCTTGCCGATCGTCGTCGTCTTGCCGGTGCCGTTGACGCCGACGACAAGGATCACATGCGGCTTGTGGCTGAGGTCGAGTTCAAGCGGCTTGGCGACCGGCGCCAGTACCTTGCTGATTTCGCCGGCCATGATGCGCGAGACATCCTCGCCGGTCACGTCCTTGCCGTAGCGCTCGGAGGCGAGCGTGTCGGTGATGCGCATTGCCGTCTCGACGCCGAGGTCCGCCTGGATCAACAGGTCTTCCAGATCCTGCAGCGTCGCCTCATCGAGCTTGCGCTTGGTGAAGAGGCTGGCGATCTGGCCGGTGAGCTGCGATGAGGTACGGGCGAGGCCGCGGCGCAGCCGCTGGTACCAGGAAAGCTGCGGCTGGGGGACAAGCGCTGCTTCCTTGGGACGCTTGTCGGAGGCGGCGAAGCCTTTGGGGAGTGCGGGTGCGGCTTCGTCGCGGAGCGCGGCCTGGTCCGTGGAGGGGGCACCCCCCTCTGCCCTGCCGGGCATCTCCCCCACAAGGGGGGAGAGTGGATGGGGCGCGCTCTGGTCGTCTATCGCGGCGCTTTCGTCGACTTCTTCGCCAGGGGTATCAACCTCATCCGGGGCGGGCTCGCCTGTCGGCGCAATTTCGTCTGCACCACCGGCCTCTGCCGCCTCGACGACGGCCCCCTCGTCCGCAGGGGGTGCCTCGGCCGCCATCGGCTCCCCCCCCTTGTGGGGGAGATGTCCCGAAGGGGCAGAGCGGGGTATCGCAGCTTCACCGGCAAACGGAGCGTCTCCGGAAGGGGCTTCACCCCCCTCTGCCCTGCCGGGCATCTCCCCCACAAGGGGGGAGATTGGATGGGGCGGCCGCTCGTCTTCGATGGCAAAGCTCTCGCCAGCAGCGATGTCGGCACTCACCCCAGAGGCTTCATCAACAGTACCGCTTTCATCCGGCGCGTCAGCGGATGGCGCGATCTCGTCCGCACCAGCCTTCGCCTCGTCGATGGCAGTCCGATCATCCTCGGCGCTCGTCGAAGGGATAACCGGGGCCTCCGGCGCCACCTCTTGCGGCGACACGGGTTTCTCTTCGACGGTGTCCTTGCCGAAGGAAAAGATCTTCTTGATGAAACCAATCGCCATGGGAATGTCCGGGTGTCAGGCCGCAGCCATCTGTTTTCGTTGCATCGCCAGATGCTTGCCATCGTGGCCGGAGATCGTCACCTCCAGCAGCGAGCGCGGCTCGAGGCCGGCGGCATCGACGAGCGTGAAGTTTTCCGTGTGCGCCAGGCCGTTCATCTCGACGAGAATCGTCTGCTTGCCGCCGACCATGCGGTCGAGATGGGCAGCGTAGAGTTCTGCCCCCCGCGCGCGCAGTCGCGCGGCGCGGTCCTTGACGAGCGCGCGGTCGAGCTGCGGCATGCGGGCGGCCGGCGTGCCGGGGCGGGGGCTATAGGGGAAGACGTGCAGATGGGCGATGCCGCAGTCCTCGGCAAGGCGCGCGGCGTTTTCGAACATCTCTTCCGTTTCGGTCGGAAAGCCGGCGATCATGTCGGCGCCGAAGCTGATCTCGGGCCTTAAGGCGCGTACCTCGTCGCAGAAGGCACGGGCGTCGGCGCTCGAATGCCGCCTTTTCATGCGCTTCAGGATCAGGTCGTCGCCGTGTTGCAGCGACAGATGCAGATGCGGCATAAAACGCGGCTCGTCGGCGATGAGGTCGAGGAGATGCCTGTCCGCCTCAATGCTGTCGATCGAGGAAAGGCGCAGGCGCAGGATTTCCGGAATCTGCTTCAGCAACGTCCTGGCGAGCAGCCCGAGCGTCGGCGTTCCGGGAAGATCGGCGCCGTAGCTCGTCGCGTCGACGCCAGTCAGCACGATCTCGCGATAGCCGCCTTCGACCAAGCGCCGCGCCTGGTCGACGACGGCGCCCATCGGCACTGAGCGGGAATTGCCTCGGCCATACGGGATGATGCAGAAGGTGCAGCGGTGATCGCAGCCGTTCTGCACCTGGATGAAGGCGCGCACGTGGCCGTCGATGTGCTTGATCATCTGCGGCGCGGTGGCGCGCACGCTCATGATGTCGTTGACGCGCAGCTTCTCCTCGGCCGAGAGGCCGAAATCCGGCAGCGAACGATAGGAGGCGCTTTTGAGCTTCTCCTCATTGCCGAGCACGGCATCCACTTCGGCCATTTCGGCGAAGGTCTTCTTCTCCGTCTGGGCGGCGCAGCCGGTGACGATGATGCGGGCGTGCGGATTGGCGCGGCGTGCGCGGCGGATCGCCTGGCGCGCCTGGCGCACCGCCTCCGCGGTGACGGCGCAGGTGTTGACGAGGATGGCGTTGTTCAGCCCCGCCTTCTCGGCCTCCGCCCGCATCACTTCCGATTCATAGGTGTTGAGGCGGCAGCCGAAGGTTATGACCTCGACGCCGCTCAAAGCGCTCGCGCTCCGTTTGCGCCGGTGGTGACATGGTCGCGCTGATAGGCGCCGGTGGCGGGATCAAGCGTGCCCGACCATTCCCATTCGGCCGGCCCCGTCATGATGACGTGGTCGTCCCGCTCGCGCCATTCGATCTTCAGCGGCCCGCCCGGCACGTTCACCGTCACGGTCCGATCCGTGCGGCCGGTCCTGGCGCCGCTGACCGCGGCGGCACAGGCGGCGGAGCCGCAGGCAAGCGTCAGCCCGGCGCCGCGCTCCCAGGTCCTGAGGTCCATCTCCTCACGCGAACGGACACGGGCGATCGAGATGTTGGCGCGCTCGGGAAAGATCGGATGATTTTCGAGCAGCGGCCCGAAGCGCTCGAGCTCGTAGCTCCAGACGTCGTTTTCCACCCAGAAGATCGCATGCGGATTGCCCATCGAGGCGACCGAGGGCGAATGCAGCACCGGATCGTCGATCGGCCCGATCTGCAGCTCGATCCGCCGCGTATCATGGAATTCCTCGGCGAGCGGGATCTCGTTCCAGCCGAAGCGCGGGGCTCCCATGTCGACCGAGATCGTGCCGTCGTCATGCTCCTTCGCCTCGAGCAGGCCGGCGACCGTGTGGAAGAGAAAAGCCTTCTTGCCGGTTTCGGCCGCAAGCGCCTGGACGACACAGCGGGTGCCGTTGCCGCAGGCCTGCGCCATCGAGCCGTCGCAATTGACGATGTCGATCCAGGCATCGGTGCCGGCGGCCCTCGGATCGTGGATCGCCATGATCTGGTCGAACGCGGTCGCCGGATCGGCATTGAGCGCGATCGCCGCCGCAGGCGTGACGCGATCCTTGCGGCCGCGCATATCGACGACCAGGATCTTGTTTCCAAGCCCGTTCATCCTGGCAAATTGCACGTGATCGGCCATGTCGCGATTGTCCAAACTCGGCTCTCGACCCCGGGGGCCGTTCATTCGGGCTGTATATGGCGGAAAAGCCCGGAAATTACCAGTGCTGCATTATTCCGCCGAGGCGGGAATGTCGAAGACTTCGCCGGGCCTCAGCGGCCGGAAGCGGCCTGGCTCGATGCCGGCCTTGTCGAGTGCGGCCTCCAGCGCCCTCAATGGCTCCTCGATGCCCTCGTCCGTCAAACGGAACGTTCCCCAATGGTGTCCCGCCACGTGTTCGGCGCCGCAGGCGAGCATGCCCATGACCGCCTCTTCCGGATTCTGGTGGTGGCTTTCCATGAACCAGCGCGGCTCGTAACAGCCGAAAGGCAGGTTGGCGAGGCGGAACGGGCCATGCTTGTCGCGGGCGGCGCGATAGTTGATGCCGCCGTGGAAGCCGGTGTCGCCGACATGGTAGATCTTGCCGGCCGGGGTCTCGATGACGAAGGCGGCCCAGAGCGCCATCCGCCTGTCGCGGGTGCCGCGGGCCGACCAATGGTGGCAAGGCTCCGCGTGGATGACGACGCCGTCGTCGATCTCGATCCGCTCGCCCCAATCGAGAACGGCGATCTCCGCATCCGGAACGGCGCGGCGGATGATCGTGTCGTTGCCGAGCGGCGTTGCGATCAGCGGCGCGTGCTCGGCATGCAGCGTGCCGATTGTTTCGACATCGAGATGGTCGTAGTGATTGTGGGTGACGAGGACGACGTCGATCGGCGGCAGGTCGTCCATGTGAATGCCCGGCGCATTATGCCGATGCGGCCCGGCAAAGGCGAAAGGGCTCACCCGATGCGACCAGACCGGATCGGTGAGGATGTTCAGGCCGGCCACCTGGATCAGGAGCGTCGCGTGCCCGATCATGGTCACCCGCAGCCGGTCGCCGTCGACATTGAGTTCGGGCCGGACCTCGACGAAGGGGCTTTCGTAGTATCTCGGCCACCGCACGCGCTTGCCGCGCAGCTGCCAGCGCAACAGGTCGGCAAAGCCGCGCGGCGCCATGCCGCCGGGATTGAAGAAGCGAACGCCGTCGAAATGATCCGAAACGGGTCCGTTGTAGTAGCGATTGCCGCCTTTGCCCATTGCCGTCCCAAGCTGTCCGATTGCCTTGATGCCGAAAAGATAGGCGCTCCGGCGCCCGATCACAGTGTGGAGGCAAAATCCGTTAAGAATTTCTTGAGAATGACAACTCGATTGCTACCATGCGGTCATGCTTGCCCGATTCGACAGACAGGAACGGCTCTACAAAGCCATCAAACTCGTCAGGCCCGTGCATCTCAACGTCAGCAGGACAGTCGAGAAGATGCTCGAGGGCGCGGGAATCAGCGTTGTCGAGCGCGCCGTGCTGGAACTCCTGTGCGAGGAGCCGCTGACGGTGCCGGAGGCGGCCAGGCGGCTGTCGATGAAGCGCCAGTTCGTCCAGCGCGTCGCCGCCGGCCTGATCGAGAAAGGGCTGGTCGAGAAGAAACCGAATCCGGAACACCGGCGGGCCTATTTCTGCGCACCGAGCCCGGCCGGCAGGGATCTCTTCAACGCCGTCCATCAGCGCGAGCTTGAAATGCTGCATTCGGTCCTCGGCGATATCAATCAGACCGAAGTGGTCGTGGCACTCAGAGTCATGGCACGGATCGACGCCGCCTTCGAGACGCTCGCCCGACAGGTGAGCGAAGGAGCTTGACGCGGCCTTTCCTCGTCGCGCAAGGTTCTCCCCTAACTTGACTTTTCGGTCGCCTTGCTGTTTATCACGGCAAATTCCTTCGCAAGTGATGACTTCGAAGCCGCCGACCGGGCCCCGCAAGGTATAAAGAGAGCCCGGAGGTCAACACCCGACAGCGCGTTGCGCCCTCGGGTGGTTTTTGGCTTTGCGCCTTGTTTTCCGCGCGAGGGTACCCAAGTTTTCGGCGAGTCTGAAGCGAACCGGAAACCAGAAGGAAGAGAGAATGTTCGAGAGCCTCCAGGACCGTCTTGGTTCCATATTGAATGGACTGACCGGCCGCGGCGCCCTGTCGGAAGCTGACGTTTCCGCGGCGCTTCGGGAGGTTCGCCGTGCGCTGCTCGAAGCGGACGTCGCGCTCGACGTCGTGCGCGGCTTCACCGAAAAGGTCCGCGAGAAGGCGGTCGGCGCCGAAATCCTGAAATCGATCAAGCCCGGCCAGATGGTCGTCAAGATCGTCCATGACGAGCTTATCGCCATGCTTGGCTCCGAGGGCGTGACGATCGACCTCAACGCGCCGGCTCCCGTCGTCGTCATGATGGTCGGCCTGCAGGGCTCGGGCAAGACGACGACCACCGGCAAGATCGCCAAGCGGCTGACGACGCGCGACAAGAAAAAGGTCCTGATGGCCTCGCTCGATACGCGCCGCCCGGCCGCGCAGGAGCAGTTGCGCCAGCTGGGCGTGCAGACCGGCGTCGATACGCTGCCGATCATCGCCGGCCAGTCGCCGACGGATATCGCCGCGCGCGCCGTGCAGGCCGCCAAGCTCGGCGGCCATGACATCGTCATCCTCGACACCGCCGGCCGCACCCATATCGACGAGCCGCTGATGATCGAGATGGCGGAGATCAAGCGGAAGTCCAATCCGCATGAGATCCTGCTCGTCGCCGATGCGCTGACCGGCCAGGATGCCGTCAACCTCGCCCGCAACTTCGACGACCGCGTCGGCATCACCGGCCTGGTGCTGACCCGCATGGACGGCGACGGCCGCGGCGGTGCGGCGCTCTCCATGCGCGCCGTCACCGGCAAGCCGATCAAGCTGATCGGCGTCGGCGAGAAGATGGACGAGCTTGAGGAGTTCCATCCCCGCCGCGTCGCCGACCGCATCCTCGGCATGGGCGACATCATCTCGCTGGTCGAGAAGGCGGCGGAAAACATCGACGCCGAAAAGGCGGCCGCCATGGCCGCCAAGATGGCCAAGGGCAAGTTCGACCTCAACGATCTCGCCGACCAGTTGCGCCAGATGCAGAAGATGGGCGGCATGGGTGGCATTATGGGGCTGATGCCCGGCATGGCCGGCATGAAGGACAAGATCGCCGCCGCCGGCCTCGACGACAGTCTTTTCAAGCGTCAGCTCGCCATCATCTCCTCGATGACCAAGGCCGAGCGTGCCAATCCGGATCTGCTCAAGCATTCGCGCAAGAAGCGCATCGCCAGCGGCTCCGGCACCGATGCCGCCGACATCAACAAGCTTCTGAAGATGCACCGCCAGATGGCGGACATGATGAAGATGATGGGCGGCAAGGGCAAAGGCGGCATGATGAAGCAGATGATGGGCGGCCTTGCCAGCAAGATGGGCCTTGGCGGCCTGGGCGGCGGCATGCCGGATCTGTCGAAGATGGACCCGAAGCAGCTGGAAGCCTTGCAGAAGCAGGCGGAGGCCGCCGGTCTCGGCAGGCCCGGCAGTCTTCCGGGTCTCGGCGGCGGTGGCTTGGGCGGTGCCAAGCTGCCTGGCCTCGGCGGCGGTTTCCCTGGCCTTCCCGGCTTGCCTAAGAAGAAGTGAGGCCTAAGAAGAAATGAGGATCGCGACGGATGCTTGATCCCGAGATCAAAGAGGAATTGGCGAGCTACCGGCAGTCGATCGACAATATCGATGCCGCGCTCGTCCACATGCTGGCTGAACGCTTCCGCTGCACCAAGGCGGTCGGTGTTCTCAAAGCCAAGCACAAACTGCCGCCGGCCGATCCGGCGCGCGAAGAATACCAGATCGAACGCCTTCGCCATTTGGCCAAGGACGCCAATCTGGACCCGGATTTCGCCGAGAAGTTCCTGAACTTCATCATCAAGGAAGTCATCCGGCATCATGAAGCCATCGCCGCCGATCGCTCGCAGCCCGCGGGCAGCGCCGGCACCACCCGTTCCGCTTGAACGAAGCGGTCAAGAAAGCCTGCAAGGAGTAACTGAAATGGCACTGAAAATTCGTCTCGCCCGTGGCGGTTCCAAGAAGCGCCCCTACTACCAGATCGTCGTTGCCGATGCGCGTAGCCCGCGTGACGGCCGCTTCCTCGAAAAGATCGGTTCCTGGAACCCGATGCTCGGCAAGGACGATGAAAAGCGCATCGAGCTGAACGCCGAGCGCGTCAGCCACTGGATCGCCCAGGGCGCCCAGCCGACCGACCGCGTCCTGCGCTTCCTCGACCAGGCTGGCCTTGCCAAGCGCCCGGCCCGCAACAACCCGACCAAGGCACAGCCCGGCAAGAAGGCACAGGAGCGTGCCGCCGAAGCCAAGCAGAAGGCCGAAGATGCAGCCGCTGCCGCTGCGGAAGCAGCCGCGGAATAATATCCGTCGAAACGATGTGGCAAACGGGCGGCATTTTCATGCCGCCCGTTTTGCTTTATGTGCACGTTAAAACAATTGGAGCGGGCAAAGAATTGGAGCGGTGGCAAGAACCCTCCTGCCTGGATGCCGAAAATGACCAAGCTCGAAAACCCTGTCCTGATGGCGACGATCGGTGCGGCGCAAGGCCTGCGCGGCGAAGTGCGGGTGAAGTCCTTTACCGACGATCCGACGGCACTCGGCGACTACGGCAATCTGCACAGCGAGGACGGCCGTGTCTTCGAAGTGCTGGAGATCCGTGAAGCGAAGAACGTGGTCATCGTCCGCTTTCGCGGCATCAACGACCGAACCGCGGCGGAAGCGCTGAACGGCCTCGAACTCTTCATCGAGCGCGACAATCTCCCCGACGACGATCTCGACGAGGACGAGTTTTTCTATGCCGATCTCGAAGGGCTGGAGGCGGTCGACGGCACCGGCAAGAGCTACGGCTCTGTGACCGGCGTCTTCGACTTCGGCGCCGGCGATCTCCTGGAGTTGAAAGGGCCTGGCCGGCGGCCTGTGCTGATCCCGTTCACCGAGTGGTCGGTGCTGGAAATCGATCTCGAGGCCGGCAAGCTGCTGGTCGATCCGGTCGCCGCCGGGCTCGTCGACGACAAGGACGAGAGCCTCGACAAGCAATTCCCGACGAAGCGCAAGTGAGCGTAGACCAACAATGCCCTTTCGCGCGACGGTCCTGACACTTTACCCGGAGATGTTTCCGGGGCATCTCGGCGTGTCGCTCGCCGGCAAGGCGCTGGAGCGCGGCCAATGGTCGATCGAGGCGGTGCAGATCCGCGATTTCGCCGAGGACAAGCACCGCACCGTCGACGATACGCCGGCCGGTGGCGGCGCCGGCATGGTGTTGAAGCCGGATGTTCTCGCCCGCGCCATCGACGACGTCTCGGAAAAGGACGAGCGGCCACGGCTACTGATGAGCCCGCGCGGCCTGCCCTTGACGCAGGAGCGTGTGCGCGAGCTTGCCGCCGGCCCCGGCGTCGTTATCGTCTGCGGGCGCTTCGAAGGCGTCGACCAGCGGGTGATCGACGCGCGCAATCTCGAAGAGGTCTCGATCGGCGACTATATCCTTTCCGGCGGCGAGCCGGCGGCGCTGGTCCTGCTCGATGCGGTCGTGAGGATCCTCCCCGGCGTGATGGGCAATGACTTGTCCGGCGTGCATGAGAGCTTCGAGGGCGGGCTGCTCGAACATCCGCACTATACCCGGCCGCAGGTCTTCGAAGGCCATGAGATTCCGGCGGTGCTGACCTCGGGAAACCACGGCGCTGTCGCCAAGTGGCGCGAGGCCGAAGCGCGCCGGCTGACGGCGGAACGTCGACCGGATCTACTGAAGGATAGTTCGGCTCAGCCGGTGAAGAAATAATAGGCGGCGAGCAGCAGGCCGACAGCGACGACGATGGCGCGAATGACGGCCTGCGGGACGCGTCGGGCGGCCCAGACGCCGGAATAGCCGCCAAGTGCGGCACCCGGCACCATGATCGCCGCATGCAGCCAGGAAACGACGCCGCCTGCGGCGAACACCAGGATGGCGATCAGCGCGATGACGATCGAGATAAAGTTCTTCAGCGCGTTCAGCCGGTGATAGCTGCCGCCGGTCGCAAGCCCGAGCACCGCAAGCATCATGATCCCCATGCCGGCGCCGAAGAACCCGCCATAGACGGATGTCGCCATCTGGCTCGCCACGCCGAGCGGGCCGATCCGGTGCTCATCGCTGCGGGCCTTCGGCTTCAGGAGCGGCCCAGCCGCAAAGATCGCTGTCGCGGCAATCAGCAGCCAGGGCACCATCGCACGGAACGACGGGTTGGAGAGCGACAGCAGGAGAAGCGCGCCCGCAAGCCCGCCGATCGCCGAAATGACGCCGAGCAGGACGGCATTCCTCCGGTCGGCGCGGATCTCCTTGGCGTAGGCGAGGGCCGAGGTGACGTAGCCGGGAAACTGGACGATCGAGGAGGTGGCATTGGCGACGATCGGCGGCAGGCCGCCGAGCGTCATGGCGCCGAAGGTCAGAAACGTCCCGCCGCCGGCAATGGCGTTGACTGCACCGGACAGGAATCCAGCAACAAAAAGCAACAGCGCCTGGAAAATCGTCATGGCCGGCCTCGAAAATCGACTGCATGATTCCTAAAATCGGAATCGATTTGAGGAATCATGCAGTAATTCAAAGTGTTACAGCGACCTTTGCGCGTCCAATTGGACGCGCGGCGCTGTAATTCGGGGATAGCGGCTTGAGCAATCGACCGCAAGCCCATTGGGCAGAACATGACTCCAGAGACGTGAGGGACGGGCAACGACGCCGGTGGGGGACGGATTCTATCGCGCAGCCTCTCAACTCTTCGCGAACACGTAGTCCGTCTCCTGCCGAAGGACCTCGCCCGGCCTGAGCACCGCCTTCGGAAACCCTTCGTGGTTCACCGCATCGGGCCAGATCTGGGTTTCGAGGCAGAAGCCGGCGAAGGGGCCGTAGCGGCGGCCCTCGAGGCCCGGGACCGGCACGTTCAGCTTGGCTCCGGTATAGAGCTGGACGCCGGGCTCGGTGGTCAGCACTTCCAGCGACACGCCGGAATTGATGCTGCGCACCAGCGCCACCGAGCGCTTCTGCATGCGCTCCGGCGAGAGGCAGAAATTGTGGTCATAGGCGATCCTGTCGCCTTCCATCTGGCGCTTGAGCGAGATCATCTCGCGGAGGTCGAAGGCGGTACCGGCGACGGGGCGGATCTCGCCGGTCGGGATCAGCCGCTCGTCCGTCGGCAGATAGTGGTCGGCGGCGATCATGATGTCATGGCCGAGCGCCTCCTCGCCGCCGTCAAGATTGAAATAGCTATGCTGGCAGACATTGGCGAGCGTCGGCGCGTCTGTTTCGCTTTCGTAGAGGACGTTCAGCGTCCCGCCGGGCTTCAGCGTATAGGTGCAGGTGACCGTGCAATTGCCGGGATAGCCGGCGCGGCGATCGGGATCGGTGATCCTGAGCGTCACGCTATCCTCCGCCCGCTCGACGATCGTCCAGTTGCGCTTGCCGATATTGTCGCTGCCGCCGTGCAGATGCGTTACGCCCTTCTCGTTGAGCTCGAGCTCAAATGCCTTGCCGTCGAGCGTGAAGCGCCCGTCGCCGATGCGGTTGGCGTTGCGGCCGGGCGTGGCGCCGAAATAGGAGGAATGAGCCGGATAGCTGTCGAAATCCTCGAAGCCAAGCACCAGCGGGACCGCATGGCCTTCGAGCCGCAGGTCCTGGATGACCGAACCCCAGGTCAGCACCTTGGCCGTCAGCCCACCGCCCGTGAGCGTCAGCCGATGCACCGGTTCACCGGACGGCAGGTGGCCGAAGATTTCCGTATCGGTGCTCATCTTTTCTCCCCTCGCGGCACTATCCAAGCGGGCGACAAACTGCGTCATTTCCGGGGGCGCGGCAACCGGAAAGTCACACTTTTCAGCGCGACAATTCCTTGGTCGCCGCCTGCAGGCCGGCGAGCGTCAGCGGGAACATCCGCCCGTGAAAGAGCGCGCGGATCATGCCGATCGAATGGGTGTGGCGCCAATGATCCTCCGGCACCGGATTGAGCCAGACCGAGCGCGGGAAATGGGTCGTCAGGCGCTCCAGCCAAAGTGCTCCCGCCTCGTCGTTCCAGTGCTCGACCGAGCCGCCCGGATGACTGATCTCGTAAGGGCTCATGGCGGCGTCGCCGACGAAGATGGCGCGGTAGTCGCCGCCATAGGTGCGCAGGAGTTCGGTGGTGCGGGTGATGTCGGAGCGGCGGCGGCGATTGTCCTTCCACAGGCCCTCATAGACGCAATTGTGGAAGTAGAAGTAATCCATGTGCCGGAACTCGGCGCGCGCCGCCGAGAACAGCTCCTCGACGATGCGGATGTGGTCGTCCATCGATCCGCCGACATCGAAGAACATCAGGAGCTTGACGGCATTGCGCCGCTCCGGCCGGGTCACCACGTCGAGATAGCCGTGCTCCGCGGTGGAGCGGATCGTGCCGGAGAGGTCGAGCTCGTCAGCCGCCCCCTGTCGCACCCAGCGCCTGAGCCGCTTCAGCGCCACCTTGATGTTGCGGGTGCCAAGCTCGACCGTGTCGTCGTAGTCCTTGAATTCGCGCCGGTCCCAGACCTTGACGGCGCGTCGGTGGTGCGAGCTCTCCTGGCCGATCCGGATGCCTTCGGGATTGTAGCCATAGGCGCCGAAGGGCGAGGTGCCGGCGGTGCCGATCCATTTCGAGCCGCCCTGGTGGCGGCCAGTCTGCTCCGCAAGCCGCTGGCGCAGCGTCTCCATCAGCTTGTCGAAGCCACCGAGCGCCTCGACGAGCTTCTTCTCGTCCTCAGTCAGATGTTTCTCGGCGAGCTTTCTCAGCCACTCCTCGGGGAGGACGGCCTCGGCAAGCCCCTCAGGCGGCGAGACCGTTTCGAGCCCGGCAAAGGTGCGCCGGAAGACCCGGTCGAAACGGTCGATATACCGCTCGTCCTTGATCAGCGCCGTGCGCGCGAGAAAATAGAACGCCTCCACGTCGAAGGCGGCGATCCCCTTCTCCATTCCTTCGATCAGCGACAGAAACTCCCGGAGCGTCACCGGGATCTTCTCAGCCTTCAGTTCGAGGAAGAAGGGGATGAACATCACTCTCCGCTGCCGATCTTGTCGAGCTCGTAGGGTGTCGTCTGGTACATCTCGTTGATCCAGTTGCCGAAAAAGAGATGCGCATGGCTGCGCCAGCGGTTCTGCGGCGGCAGGGTCGAATCATTGTGCGGAAAGTAGTCGTGCGGCAGCTTGATGGGCACGCCAGCGTCCACGTCGCGGAAATATTCGTCCGAAAGCGAAGTCGAATCATATTCGACATGATTGAACATGTAGAGCCGGTTGCCCTTCTTCTCGTGCACCAGGCAAACGCCCATCTCCTTCGATTCCATCAGGACCTCGAGACTCGGCACCCGGTCGATATCGGCGCGGCGCACCTCGGTCCAGCGCGACACAGGGACGGCGAAGTCATCGGAAAAGCCGTTCAGATAGACCGAGGAGGGCTTGAGGTTCTGGTGGCGGTAGACGCCGAAGGCCTTTTCCTTGAGCGGATATTTCGGCACGCCGTGGAAATGATAGATCCCCGCCATCGCCCCCCAGCAGACGTTCAGCGTCGAATGCACATGCGATTCCGTCCAGTCGAAGATGCGCTTGAGCTCGTCCCAATAGGTGACCTCTTCATAGTCCAGCGTCTCGACTGGCGCGCCGGTGATGATGAAACCGTCGAACTTGCGGCCCTTCACCTCCTCCCAGGTCTCGTAGAAGGCGAACAGATGCTCCTCGGGCGTGTTCTTCGGCCGGTAGCCGCCGATACGCACCAGCGTCAGCTCGACCTGCAGCGGCGTCGCGCCGATCAGCCGGGCGATCTGGATTTCCGTCTTGATCTTGTTCGGCATCAGGTTCAAGAGCCCGATCTGCAGCGGCCGGATGTCCTGGCGGACCGCCGCCGTCTCGGTCATCACCCGCACGCCCTCGCTGACGAGGGTTTCGAAGGCGGGCAGCGTATCGGGAATCTTGATGGGCATGGTTCCACTCGATCAATACAAAAAAACCGGCGGCGAAATGATCGCGACCGGTCCTCGGAAATCCGTTCTTCCTCGGCCCTTTAGCGATTTCTTTAACGTGGCTGCAAGCCGGCCGGCCAAATCACCACAGGACCGTTTGATAGCGCGGCGGGGGGCTGGTGGTCAATGGAAAAGGAGTCTTGAGGTTTGCGGCCCCGCGCCGAACGGCCGCCTGCCATCAATTCGCCGTCAGCGCATGATGTTGCCGTTGACAAGCACGCTTTCCTTCGCCACCTGAAAGGCGACAGCGGAACGCGGGTGCGTTCGCAGCAAAAGGGACCCAAGAAGAGGCCTTCATGTCTTCTGCCTTCGATTTCGAGCCAAAGCCGCGCCGCGCCTCGGTCGCCGTCGATGTCGGCGGCGTCATCGTCGGCGGTGCTGCGCCGGTCGTCGTCCAGTCGATGACGAACACGGACACGGCCGACATCGACGCGACTGTGGCGCAGGTGGCGGCACTCTCGAAGGCCGGCTCCGAACTGGTGCGCATCACCGTCGACCGCGACGAAAGTGCTGCCGCCGTGCCGAAGATCCGCGAAAGGCTCTTGCGTCTCGGCATGGACGTGCCGCTCGTCGGCGATTTCCACTATATCGGCCACAAGCTGCTCGCCGATCACCCGGCCTGCGCCGAGGCGCTGGCGAAATACCGCATCAATCCCGGCAATGTCGGCTTCAAGGACAAGAAGGACAAGCAGTTCGCTGAGATCATCGAGATGGCGATCCGCTACGACAAGCCGGTGCGCATCGGCGTGAACTGGGGTTCGCTCGACCAGGAACTGCTGACGCGACTGATGGACGAGAACCAGGCCAACGGATCGCCGTTGACGGCGCAAGAGGTGACACGCGAGACGATCGTGCAGTCGGCGCTGCTCTCGGCCGACCTTGCCGAGGAACTCGGCCTGCCGCGCAACCGCATCATCCTCTCCGCCAAGGTTTCCGGCGTCCAGGACCTGATTGCCGTCTATGCGATGCTTGCCGCCCGCTCCGACCATGCGCTTCATCTCGGCCTTACCGAGGCCGGCATGGGCACCAAGGGCATCGTCGCTTCCTCCGCCTCGCTCGGCATCCTGATGCAGCAGGGGATCGGCGATACGATCCGCATCTCGCTCACCCCCGAGCCCGGCGGCGACCGCACCCGCGAGGTGCAGGTGGCGCAGGAGCTTTTGCAGGTCATGGGCTTCCGCCAGTTCATTCCCGTCGTCGCCGCCTGTCCCGGCTGCGGCCGTACCACCTCCACCGTCTTCCAGGAGCTTGCCCAGAAGATCCAGGAGGACATCCGCGCCAGCATGCCGGTCTGGCGTGAGAAATATCCGGGCGTCGAGGCGCTGAAGGTCGCGGTGATGGGCTGCATCGTCAACGGCCCCGGCGAGAGCAAGCATGCCGATATCGGCATCTCGCTGCCGGGCACCGGCGAGATGCCGGCCGCACCGGTCTTCATCGACGGCCAGAAGGCGATGACCTTGCGCGGCCCGAGGATCGCCGAGGAGTTCCAGCTTCTCGTCGCCGACTATATCGAGAAGCGCTTCGGCCACGGCCAGGCGGCTGCCGAATAGCGCCGTTATCTGCGCGCCCCTCATCCTGCTGCAGCGACCTTCAACCCCCTCGCCCCGCTTGCGGGGAGAGGGCTCGTCCCTCGGGTTAAACACGAGGAGAGGGGCAGTCGCAGTCGCCCGACATAGGCCGGGCCTCAGAGAATCGCGTCGAGCGCCGCGACCAGTCGTTCGCATTCCTCGTCGGTGCCGATGGTGATGCGCAGGAAATCCGAGATCCTCGGCTTGGCGAAATGGCGGACGATCACCGCGCGTTCGCGCAGCTTGGCGGCGAGCGCCTGGCCTTCGTGGGCGGGATGGCGGGCGAAGACGAAATTCGCCTGGGACGGCAGGACCTCGAAGCCGCGTTTTTCGAGTTCGCTCGTCAACCTTTCGCGCGAAGCGATGATCCTGCCGCGCGTCGCCTCGAACCACGCCGCGTCCTCGATCGCGGCGATCGCGCCGGCCTGGGCAGTGCGCCCGAGCGGATAGGAATTGAAGCTGTCCTTGACCCGTTCCAGGGCTTCGATCAGCGGCCGCTGGCCGATCGCGAAGCCGAGGCGCAGGCCCGCCAGAGCCCGCGACTTGGAGAAGGTCTGGACGACCAGCAGGTTCTGGTATTTCGGCACGAGCGCGACCGCGGATTCGCCGCCGAAGTCGATATAGGCCTCGTCGATCACCACCGGCTGGTCGGAGTGCTCCGCCACCAGTTTTTCGATCTCCGCAAGCGGCAGGCCGATGCCGGTCGGGGCGTTGGGGTTCGGCAGAATGATTGCGCCGGCAGGTCGGCGGTAGTCGGCGATGTTGACGCGGAAGGCGGCGTCGAGCGGTATCTCCACCGCGTCAATGCCGAAAAGGCCTGCATAGGTCGGATAGAAGCTGTAGGAGATATCCGGATAGAGCAACGGCTCGTCGTGCTTCAGCAGCGCCGCGAAGGCATGGGCAAGCACCTCGTCGGAGCCGTTGCCGACGAAGACCTCGTCCGCTTGAACGCCGTATCGCTTTGCGATCGCTTTCCTCAATGCCAGCGCGATGGGATCGGGATAGAGCCGAAGATCGGCGCTTGCCGCCGCCCGGATTGCTTCAAGCGCCTTTTCCGAAGGGCCATAGGGGCTCTCATTGGTGTTCAGCTTGACGAGGTTTGCGATGCGCGGCTGCTCGCCGGGAACATAGGGCTTCAGCGTGGAAACGATCGGCGACCAGAACTTGCTCACGGGTTAGCTCCTGCGATTGGCGATGAAGCGGGCGGTTTCGGCGAGAACGGCCGAACGGGCACCGTAGGGTGACAGCAGCGCTTCCGCGTCGGCCACCAGTTTTTCGAGTTGGCGCTCGGCCCAGGGCTGGCCGTGAAGCGCGACGAGCGTGCCCTTGCCGCGGGCGGCGTCCTTGCCGGTGGCCTTGCCCATGGCCTCGGCGTCGGCGGTGAGATCGAGCAGATCGTCGGCAAGCTGGAAGGCAAGGCCAATCTTTTCGCCGAAGGCGCGCATCCGCCGGCGGTCTTCGGCCCCCGCGTCGGCGATGATCGCACCGGCCTCGCAGGCAAAGCGGATCAGCGCACCGGTCTTCATCGCCTGCAGCGTGACGATTCCCGCTTCGTCGGGGGCTTTTCTCTCGGCGGCGAGGTCGAGCGCCTGGCCGCCGGCCATGCCGCCATGCCCGGCGGCGCGTGCGAGCGCCAGCACGAGCGCCGTCTTCTGGCGATCCGAGAGAGGCGTTTGCGGTGCGGCGATGATGTCGAAGGCGAAGGTCAGGAGACTGTCGCCGGCAAGGATAGCCGTCGCCTCGTCGAAGGCGATGTGCACGGTCGGCTGACCGCGCCTCATATCGTCGTCGTCCATCGCCGGCAGGTCGTCGTGGACGAGCGAATAGCAATGCACGCATTCGAGCGCCGCGCCGATCCGCAAGCCCGCGTCGGCGTTGCCGCCGAGAAGGGCGGTGCTTTCGGCGACGAGGAAGGGGCGCAGCCGCTTGCCGCCATTGAGCACGCCGTGGCGCATGGCATCGAGCAGCTGCATCGGCCGGGCGATCTCGTCCTCCTGAACGGTGGGGCCGAAGAGGCTCGTCAGCAGGCTCTCGACCGCCAGCGCCGCGGCCTTGAGGCGTTCCGGGAAGAATGATGTCTCGTCTTGCATGAAAGGCTCTTTGGCACGGGGGAGAGCGGCTTTCAACGGACTTTCTAGTCGCAGTTCCTGCGTTTTGTGCGGGATGAGTGCACGGGCGACCTTGTGTTTTGCAAGAAAGCCCGTTCAATCTTCGTGATCCATGAAATAAGAGTGGGGCCATGAAGTAAGAGCGGGGAATGGATAGAGGGGTGGACAGTCAGGCCGTGGACATTGTTCCGGAAGAACGCGAGGAGGGCGAGTTGCCCGCCCGCCGGTGGTCCGTCCTGCGCCGCACATGGCGAACGCGGCGCCAGCGTTTCGTTCTCGCGGTGCTTTCGCTTCTCCTGCTCCCCTATCTTCTGATCATCGTCTACCTGCCCGGCTTCATCCATCCGGTTTCGACATTGATGCTGCGCGACCTCGTGCTGCTGCGCGGATACGACCGGCAATGGGTGGCGTTCGACGATATCGCCCCGGTCCTCGTCCAGTCGGTGATGATGTCCGAGGACGGCCAGTTCTGCACACACAACGGGGTCGACTGGATGCAGATGCGCGGTGTCGTCGAGGACGCGCTCGACGGCGAACAGACGCGCGGAGCGAGCACGATCCCGATGCAGACGGTGAAGAACCTCTACCTCTGGAACGGCCGCTCCTTCATTCGCAAGGGCATGGAACTGCCCCTCGCCGTCGTCGCCGATCTCGTCTGGAGCAAGCGGCGCATGATGGAAATCTACCTGAACGTCGCCGAATGGGGCGACGGCATCTACGGCGTCGAGGCGGCTGCGCGGCATCACTTCGGCGTTTCCGCCGCGAAGCTTTCGCGCCGCCAGGCCGCGCTGCTTGCCGTGGCGCTGCCCAATCCGATCGACCGCAATGCCGGCAAGCCGGGCCGCGGCCTGAGGCGGCTCGCCTCGGTGATCGAGCGTCGCGCCGGCCGATCGGGCGGCTACATCACATGTCTTTATGATTGAGATGAAGGCAATTCATTGGTCCTGCCGCCGGTGATGTGGCAATCCTCTCGCCGAAACCAAATGCAGTGAGGGATCCATGGCCAAGCTCGTTCTTTATGTCGGCAACAAGAATTATTCGTCCTGGTCGCTTCGGCCATGGCTGGCGCTCGAAGGCTGCGGCATCCCCTTCGAGGACGTCGTCATTCCTTTCGACTTTCCGGCGGGAAACCCGAAGTTTCGCGAGATATCGCCGACGGGACGCGTGCCGGTGCTTCACCACGGTGAAACGCGTGTGTGGGAATCGCTGGCGATCATCGAGTATGCGGCGGAACTCTACCCCGAGGCCGGTCTCTGGCCCGAGGATCGCGAGGATCGCGCCCGGGCGCGCAGCTATTCGATGGAGATGCTCGCAGGCTTCCGGGCGCTGCGCGGCGCCTGCCCGATGAATATCCGCCGGCCGGTGAAGGCGATTGCGCTTCCCGAGGAGGTCACGGCCGACGTCGCCCGGATCGAAGCGATCTGGCGCGAGGCGATCGCCCGCTCCGGCGGACCCTTCCTTTTTGGCCGCTTCACAGCCGCCGACGCGATGTTCGCCCCGGTCGTCAACCGTCTGGAGGTCTATGAGCTCACGGCGGATCCGGTGGCTCTCGCTTACATGGAGGCCGTCAAGGCGCATCCGGCCTTCCGCAAGTGGGAAGACGCCGCAAGGGCCGAACCATGGGTCGTGCCGGAGGACGAAGCCTGATGCCCGAGTCGAAAATTTGTGCGCGGGGACTGGTCAAACCGCGGTCGGGCATGTATAAGCGCGCGAAATTTCCGAGATCGACATCTGTTTGAACCGGCCATTTTCGGCTGCTGAACAGTGTTTTGCCCGATAAGTGGAGAATGAAATGGCTGTACCTAAAAGAAAAACGAGCCCGTCCAAGCGTGGCATGCGCCGTTCCGCTGACGCCCTCAAGGCTCCGACCTACGTCGAAGACAAGAACTCCGGCGAACTTCGCCGTCCGCACCACATCGACCTGAAGACCGGCATGTACCGCGGCCGCCAGGTCCTGACGCCGAAGGAAAACGCGTAAGCGTTTAACCTGTTTCAGGATGAAGTTCGAAGGGTCGGCATCGCCGGCCCTTTTTTCGTTGGCAGCTCGTCTCCGACCCTGATCGCCGACGCGGGCCGGAGCGGGTTGCGCTCTCATGCGTTCGCGCCCCCGATCCATCTGCTTGTTTTGCCGCAATTGTGCGACGTCAGGTGAGTTTCACCTGACTGCAAAATGATCTAGGCCCGACCCTAGCCCTCAAGCTCCTCGCGCAGCATTTCGAGCTCCAGCCATTCCTCCTCCATCCGCGCCAGCCCCTCCTTCAGCTTTTCGAGCTCGGCGGCAAGCTTGGCGAAACCATTCGGATCGCGGGAAAAGAGGGCGGGATCGTGCATCTTCTCTTCGCGCCCGGCGATCTCGGCCTCGGCCTTGGCAATCTCCTTCGGCAGGTTCTCCAGCGCGAATTTCTGCTTGTAGGAGAGCTTTGCCTTCGCCTTTTGCGGCTCGGCGGCCCCGGCAGACGTGTCGCTCGGCCTGGCCTTCTCGGCTTTCTCGGCCCTGCGCCGCTCCTCGATCGCGCCGCGGCGCTGCGCCATCATGTCGGAATAGCCGCCGGCATATTCGATCCAGCGGCCGTCCGGCGCTTCCGGATTGGCCGGCGCGACGGTCGAGGTCACGGTGCGGTCTAGGAAGTCGCGGTCGTGGCTGACGAGGATCACCGTTCCGACAAAGCCGGCGACTATCTCCTGCAGGAGGTCGAGCGTCTCGATGTCGAGATCGTTGGTCGGCTCGTCGAGGATCAGGAGGTTGGTGGCGCGCGCCAGGATGCGGGCGAGGATCAGCCGGGCTCGCTCGCCGCCGGAAAGTTCGCTGATCGGTGTGCGCGCCTGCTCCGGCTGGAAGAGGAATTCCTTCATGTAGCCCGTGACATGGCGCTGTTCGCCGTTGACGAGAAGCGTCTCGCCGCGCCCGTCGGTCAAGTAGTGCGCCAGCGTCTCGTCGAGGTTCAGATCCTCGCGCTTCTGGTCCAGCGTCGCCATCTCCAGGTTGGTGCCGAGCTTGACGCTGCCTGAATCCGGCGCGATCTGCCCGGTCAGAAGCTTGAGCAGCGTCGTCTTGCCGGCACCGTTCGGCCCGACCAAACCGATCCGGTCGCCGCGATGGACGCGGATCGAGAAAGGCGCGACGATCGTCCGCTCGCCATAGGCCTTGGTGATCTTTTCCGCCTCGATGACCAGCTTGCCGGATTCCCTGGCGTCGGCGACGGTTGCCTGGATCGTGCCCTGCGGCCCCTTGTGGCCGCGATAGCGGGCTCGCATGTCCTGCAACTCGCCGAGGCGGCGCATGTTGCGCTTGCGCCGCGCCGTGACGCCGTAGCGCAGCCAATGCTCCTCGCGCTCGATCGCCTTGCCGAGCTTGTGCTGTTCGAGCTCTTCCGCCTCCAGCACCTCGTCGCGCCAGGCTTCGAAATGGGCAAAGCCCCGGTCGAGCCGCCGCGACTGGCCGCGATCGAGCCAGACGGTCGCCGTCGAGACCTTTTCGAGAAAGCGCCGGTCGTGCGAGATCAGCACGAGGGCCGAGCGGCTGCGGGTGAGCTCGTCTTCCAGCCATTCGATCGTGGGCAGGTCGAGATGGTTGGTCGGCTCGTCGAGAAGCAGGATATCGGGCTCCGGCGCCAGCACGCGGGCGAGCGCGGCGCGGCGCGCCTCGCCGCCGGAGAGGCGCTTCGGATCCTCCTCGCCGGTCAGCCCCAGATGCTCGAGCAGGTAGGTGACGCGATAGTGATCGTCGCTCGGTCCGAGGCCAGCCTCGGCATAGGCCTGCACCGTGTCGAAGCCGTCGAAGTCGGGGGCCTGATGCAGGTAGCGGATGGTCACCGACGGATGCCGGAAAATTTCGCCGGACTGCGGTTCGGCAAGGCCGGCGGAAATCTTCATCAAGGTCGATTTGCCGGAGCCGTTGCGGCCGACCAGGCAGATGCGGTCGCCGGGCTCGACCTGCAGGTTGGCGCCGGCGAGCAGCGGCGTGCCGCCGAAGGTCAGGAAGATGTCGTCAAGCTTCAGGATGGGGGGCGCCAAGGCGTCAGGCTCCGGAAAGATCATAGGGCCGGGCGAGAACAACCGCCCGGCCGGATTTCATGGAAAAGCGAACCGGACCTTCCGCGACATTGGAAATCGTCCGGGAAGATCCGAAGGGCAGCGCGAAGTCGTCGAGCGGATAGCGGACGTTTTCGATCGACAGGCCGGAAAGGTCGGTAAAGCCGAGAACCGAGAACAGGCTGTCCTTCGGCAGGTCGATTACATGGGTGCCCGGCCTGAGCGGATAGGCTTCCTCCTCGCCGGAGGTCATGAATGCGGCGTGCCCTTTTTCGGCAAGGGCGGCGAGTTGGAGGAGATGCAGGAAGGCATGGTCGCTGCGGGTGCCGCCGAGGGCGCCGGCGAAGATCAACGCGGTCGCGCCGAGCGCAAGTGCCGCCTCGACGGCGATCTCGCCATCGGTGGCGTTCTTGGCGGCCGGGTAGCTTTCCCGCGGAACATGGGCGAAGTCCGCCAGCAGTGCCGCATCGGTCGAATCGAAATCCCCGACCCAGAGATCCGGGACGATACCGAGCGTCTTTGCATGGCGCATGCCGCCGTCGGCCGCGATGAACCGGCTGCCGGTGAGCTGTGTCGCCAGCCGCTCCGTGAGCGAGAGCGCGCCGCCGAGAAGAATGGTGAAGGTCGATCGGGTCATGGCAGAAGCCCATAGCGCAAAGCGGCGCCTGAGGAAAAGGGCAGAACGCCTTTTCGGGGGCCGTTGCCGCCGTTTGGCCAACGCAACTTGTGTGGTTCAGGTTCCGGTCCCGTCCGGCGCGAGCATGTCCGCATAGATGCCGGGCGTCGAATCGGCGATCTCCACCGCTCCGACGGCGCGCGCGTAGAATTCCGCAGGGCCGACGCCGCCGATGATCGCATAGGCGTAGCCGGCGGCGCGCATGGCGGAGAGGCTTTCGAGAAGCAATGCCTCGCCGAGGCCACGGCCGCGCATCGCTTCGTCCACGCCCGTCGGGCCGAAGAAGCCGAGCGCCGTGACGTCGTGACAGGCGAAGCCGGCCAGTTCTCCGTTGCGTAGCGCAATATGGATCCGCGTCGGCGTCGAGGAAAAGGCGGCCTCCGCCTCGCCCGCCCAGAGGACGCCGAACCGTTCCTCGATCCAGGCGACGACGATCCTGCGTTCGGGCGCCATGGCGCGCCGGATGGTGACGTCGGGGCCAAGCCGGGACGCGCGGCCGTCGGGCAAGGCATAGAGGCGAACGAGCATATCCGGCATGAGATGACCTCGCTTGGCGAACAAAACGCCGCCGCCGTTGTTTGGAATTGGAGTGCCGGCAAACCTTCCGGTTTCTCGGAAACTCTTGATAGCGCAGCCGGCGCCGCGGGCCAATGCACCGTCCGAAACTCCGCTTGCCTTGGCTGCCGCCGGAAGCTAAATCTGAGGCGCTCTAACGGGGTGCCCGGGGCCGCTTGCGGCCCGACGGCTGAGAGGCTTCGAGCCAACCCGCGGAACCTGATCCGGCTCATACCGGCGGAGGGATTAGAAGCGATCGGACCGATACGCGCTTTTCCCGTGCAACATCAACAACAGGGAGAGGTGCCCCAGATGTCCAGTTCACTCCAAAAGATCCTTGGTCGGCTCGCCGCCGCCGGCATGGCTGCCGCCGCGTTGTCGGCGAACGCCGTCGCAGCGGAAAAGACGCTGACGATCTATACCTATGAGAGCTTCATCACCGAGTGGGGGCCGGGCGCCAAGGTCGCCGAAGGTTTCGAAAAGACCTGCGACTGCAAGGTGAACTATGTCGGCGTCGCCGACGGCGTCGAACTCTTGACGCGGCTGAAGCTCGAAGGCGAGGGCTCGAAGGCCGACGTCGTTCTCGGCCTCGACACCAATCTCGTCGCGGAGGCCAAGGCCACCGGCTATTTCGCCCCACACGGCGTCGATACGGCAGGCCTCAAGGTTCCCGGCGGCTTTTCCGACGACACCTTCGTGCCCTATGACTACGGCCATTTCGCCGTGATCTACGATACGGAAACCCTGAAGAACCCGCCGAAGAGCCTCAAGGATCTGGTCGAAGGCGATCCTGCGCAAAAGATCGTCGTCGAGGACCCGCGCACCTCGACGCCCGGCCTCGGCCTGCTTCTCTGGGTGAAATCTGTCTATGGCGACAAGGCCGGCGAGGCCTGGGCGAAGCTTAAGGAGCGGGTGCTGACGGTGACCCCGGGCTGGTCGGAAGCCTATGGCCTCTTCACCAAGGGCGAGGCGCCGATGGTGCTCTCCTACACCACCTCGCCCGCCTATCACATGGTGGCGGAGAACACCGACCGCTACCAGGCAGCCCCCTTCGCCGAAGGCCACTACATCCAGATCGAAGTGGCCGGCGCGACGAAGAATGCCAAGGAGCCGGAGCTCGCCCGCAAGTTCCTGGCCTTCATGACGGGACCGGAGTTCCAGTCGATCATCCCGACGACCAACTGGATGATGCCGGTCGGCGCCACGAAGGAGCCGCTGCCCGAGGCCTTCGGAAAGCTCGTCGAGCCGCAAAAGACCTTCCTCTTGCCGTCGGAAGAGGTCGCCGCCAACCGCAAGGCCTGGATCGACGAGTGGCTGGTGGCGATGAGCAAGAACTGAGGCCGGATTGTTCGCCGCTCGCGAAAACAGGATGACGATTGCCGCCGGGGCCTTCAGCCTTGGCGGCATTCTGCTTTTCGTTGGCCTAGCCGCTGCTACGCTTCTCGGCCAGTCCGGTGACCGGAGCGGCGACGGCCTCTTCGACGCCTATATCTGGCGCGTCACCCGCTTCACGCTGCTGCAGGCCTGCCTCTCGACGCTGCTGTCGATCCTCTTCGCGATCCCCGTGGCGCGCGCGCTGGCCCGGCAGACGTCTTTCCCCGGCCGTGTCTGGATGCTGCGGCTGATGGCCCTGCCGCTGGGCCTGCCGGCTCTCGTTGCCGCGCTCGGCCTGATCGAGGTCTGGGGCCGGCAGGGCTTCCTGAACCTTCTGCTGTCGGCGACGGGCCTGCCGCAGCCGATCAGCATCTACGGCCTCTTCGGCATCCTGCTCGCGCATGTCTTCTTCAACATGCCGCTGGCCGCCCGGCTGATGCTTGCCGGGATCGAACGCATTCCCGCCGAATATTGGCGCAGTTCCGCCAATCTCGGCATGGGTTCTCTCACAAACTTCCGTTTCATCGAATGGCCGGTGATCCGGGGGCTCCTGCCGGGCATTGTCGGCCTCGTCTTCATGCTTTGCGCCACCAGCTTCACGCTGGTGCTGACGCTTGGCGGCGGCCCGGCCGCAAGCACGATCGAGGTGGCCATTTACCAGGCGCTGCGTTTCGATTTCGATCCGCCCCGGGCAATCGCCCTTGCCGCCCTCCAGGTCCTGTTGACGGGCACCCTGCTGATCGCCCTGAAATTTCTCGCCCCGCCCCCCGAGGAAGGGGAGACGAGCGGCAGGGCGATCCGACGGTTCGACGGCCTGAGCCGGCTGCCTCGCCTAGCGGATGGTGCTTGGCTGGCGTTCGCACTCGTCTTCGTCGGCCTGCCCTTTGTCGCCATCGCGACATCCGGGTTGCAGGCCGACCTAACCCGCCTCGTCAGCGAACCGGTATTCCATCGGGCCCTTGCCACCAGTCTTGTCATCGCCCTCCCCTCCGGCATCGTCTCCGTCGCCATGGCCGCACTGATGATCCGCGCCCGGAGGCTGGTCCTCGCCCGACGACAGCGGGGGATTGCGGCCCGGCTGTTTGCTGCCACGATCGGTGCCAGCACCTCCTTCATCCTGCTCGTCCCGCCCGTCGTGCTCGGCGCCGGATGGTTCCTGCTCCTGAGGCCCCTCGGCGACGTCGCCCGCTTTGCACCGTTCGTCGTCATTGCCATCAATGCGCTGATGGCGCTGCCTTTCGTCCACCGCGTCCTTGCCCCGGCGATGGCGACCCATGCCGCGCGCACCGAGCGCCTTGCCGCCAGTCTCGGTATTCGCAGCTTGCATCGCCTGCGATGGATCGACTGGCCGGCGTTGCGCAAGCCTCTGTTGACGGCGCTCTCCTTCGCGCTCGCGCTGTCGCTCGGCGATCTCGGTGCGGTTGCCCTGTTCGGTTCGCAGGATCTCGCGACGCTCCCCTGGCTCCTCTACAGCCGGATGGGCAGCTACCGCACCGCGGACGCCGCAGGGCTGGCCCTCGTCCTGGGGCTCATCTGCCTCGTTCTGACCGTGTTGGGCACGGCGGGAGAGAAGGCGCCGGAAGGACGAGGCGCATGAGTACGCTCGCCTTGTCGCTCAAGGGCGTGAAGGTTCGTTTCGAAACGAACGCGCTGACATTCGATTGTGCGGTTCCGGCCGGGCGGATCGTTGCCGTTGCCGGCCCTTCCGGCTCGGGAAAGTCGACGCTTTTCAACGTCATCGCCGGCTTCGAGGCGCCCGAGGCAGGCGAAGTGCGGATCCTTGGCGACGATATGGCGGGGCGCATGCCGGCCGAGCGGCCGGTCTCCGTCATCTTCCAGGAAAACAACCTCTTCGCTCATCTCGATGTCGCGACCAATGTCGGCTTCGGGATCAGCCCGTCGCTCCGCCTCACGGCAGCGGACCGCAAGCGGATCGAAGAAGCGCTGGCGCGGGTCGGGCTCGGCGGCTTCGGCAAGAGGCTGCCGTCGACGCTTTCGGGCGGCGAGCGCCAGCGGGTGGCGTTGGGACGCGCCCTGGTGCGGCACCGGCCGCTGTTGCTCTTCGACGAACCTTTCGCCGCACTCGACCCCGGCATGCGCGCGGAGATGCGCGACCTCATCGTCGATCTCCATGGCGAGGAGGGCAACACGATCCTGATGATCACGCATCATCCCGATGACGTGAAGAGCCTTGCCGATAGCGTGCTTTTCCTTGACCAGGGGCGTATCGTTGCCCATGACGCCGTGGATCGTTTTCTGGCGCGGCGCGACCTGGCGGCGATCAATCGGTTTCTCGGCAACGACGAGAGCAGTGGAGACGAATGAGCGTCTTTCGCCCTCTCATGGCACTCCCTCGGGGTAACGGCTGCAGTATTTGCGGACAATGCGCCGTTCGCCACAATTTGACCGTCCCGTCGTGCGACGCGCGGAACGTCCGGCGGGATGCGCGCGTTACTCGCGTATCCGTTGCTGCGATACCACGGGGCAACTATTTCTACAGGGATCAGCTAGGCAGGCGGCGCTTAAATCGATACAGCATGACGATGGCTGAGAAACCTGCGCCGGAGCCCTTATGCGGCTGAAAAAGTAGGATTTTTCGACGCTGATGACTGTTGGCTCACGAGCGCAGGGCGCATCGGCGGATGGAACGGGCTGAGGAATGGCAAGGCAGACAGTCACAAAAGGCTGGTTTCCGACGTGGCATGGCAGCATGACGCCACGAGCGTTGGTTGCATTGTCTTCGTTGAGCCTTCTTTCCGCCTGCCAGTCGATCATCGAGCAGACCTATGAACCGGCCGTCTCGCCCTCTTCCAATCCGCAGATCGTCGAGGAGGTGCAGAAGAACGATCCGCGCGCCCAGCTCGGCGCGCGCGAGCATCCGCGCATCGTCGCAAGCTACGGCGGCGAATACAAGGACGCCAAGACCGAACGGCTTGTCGCGCGTATCACCGGCGCGCTGACGGCGGTTTCGGAAAACCCGCAGCAGTCCTATCGCATCACCATCCTCAATTCCCCGGCGATCAACGCCTTTGCGCTGCCGGGCGGCTATCTCTACGTCACCCGCGGCCTGCTGGCGCTTGCCGACGACGCCTCGGAAGTCGCCGCCGTGCTTTCGCATGAAATGGCGCATGTCACCGCCAATCACGGCATCCAGCGCCAGCAGCGCGAGGAGGCCGAGGTCATCGCCAGCCGCGTCGTCTCCGAAGTGCTGTCCTCCAACCTTGCCGGCAAGCAGGCGCTCGCCCGCGGCAAGCTGCGGCTGGCGGCCTTCTCGCGCAACCAGGAACTGCAGGCCGACGTGATCGGCGTGCGGATGCTGGGCGAAGCCGGCTACGATCCCTACGCTGCCGCACGCTTCCTCGATTCGATGGCTGCCTATAGCCGCTTCACCGCGGTCGATCCGGAAGCGGACCAGAGTCTGGACTTCCTTTCGAGCCACCCCAACGCGCCGCAGCGCGTCGAACTGGCGCGCCGGCACGCCCGCGCCTTCGGCGCCGAAGGAACGAGCGGCGACCGTGGCCGTGACTATTATCTCGCCGGCATCGACGGATTGCTCTACGGCGACAGCCCTCAGGAAGGCTATGTCCGCGGGCAGACCTTCCTACACGGACAGCTCGGCATACGCTTCGACGTGCCGCAAGGGTTCCAGATCGACAACAAGGCGGAAGCTGTGCTGGCCACGGGGCCGGGCGAAGTGGCCATCCGATTCGACGGTATCTCCGACAATGCCCGCCGCAGCCTGACCGACTACATCGCCAGCGGCTGGGTGACCGGCCTGCAGCCGGACACCATACGCCCGGTTGCCGTCAACGGCCTCGAAGCCGCGACGGCGCGCGCTTCTGCCGATCGCTGGGATTTCGACGTCACCGTCATCCGGCTCGGCGATCGAATTTACCGCTTCCTGACCGCGGTTCCCAAGGGATCGACCGCGCTCGATGCGACGGCCAACCAGTTGCGCAGTTCCTTCCGTCGCATGTCGCCGAACGAGGTCCAGGCCTTGAAGCCGCTGCGCATCAGGGTGGTCACGGTGCGGCCGGGCGAGTCGATCGCCACATTGGCGGCGCGAATGATGGGAACGGATCGCAAGCTCGACCTCTTCCGGCTCATCAACGCGATGCAGGTCACCTCCACGGTGAAACCGGGCGACAAGGTGAAGATCATTTCCGAATAGGTGATGCTCACCAGTCGGCGGTCCTTCCTCATCCTCTATGCAATGCCTCTCACCGCTGTAGCAACTTTGAATTGCTGCATGTCTTGTCCTTATTTCGGCTACGATTCAAGGAAACATGCAGTAAGTACTCACGGTTACTCGATGGGATGGAGCGGCATGAAAAACAAGCACTTTCATAAGCTTGCAGTCCTTGCGGCCGTATCTCTTTTCAGCGGCGCATGCACCCAGGCGATTGCCAGCGACGACCGGGCGAACATCGAGCGCGTCGTTGACGAGGCGGTCCGCCCAGTGATGACGGAATACGACATTCCCGGAATGGCTGTCGCAGTGACGCTCGAGGGGAGACGATACGTGTTCAACTACGGCGTCGCTTCGAAGGAAACCGGACAAAAGGTCGGCGATGAGACGCTTTTCGAGATCGGCTCGATCAGCAAGACCTTCACGGCGACGCTCGCCGCCTACGGCGAAGCGCGTGGAGATCTGTCGCTCTCCGACAGGGCCGGCAAGCACCTGCCGGCGCTCGCCGGAAGCCGCTTCGAGGAGATCAGGCTGCTCGATCTCGCCACCTATACGGCGGGCGGCCTGCCCTTGCAGTTCCCGGCTTCGGTCAAGACCCAGAAAGAGATGATCGCCTATTTCAAAGCCTGGCAGCCGGACTACGACCCTGGCACCCACAGGCTCTATTCGAATCCCAGCATCGGCGTGTTCGGCTACCTCGCCGCCAAGGGCATGGGTGAGCCCTTCGACGATCTCATGGAAAAGACGCTGTTCCCGGCACTCGGCCTGACCGAGACCCATATGCGCGTGCCGGAGGATCGGATGGACGACTACGCCCATGGCTATTCGAAAGCCGGCAAGCCGGTCCGGGTCAGCCCCGGCGTGCTCGATTCGGAAGCCTATGGCGTCAAGACGACGGCCGCCGATCTGATCCGCTTTGTCGAGGCAAACATGGGCGGCGCGGCGCTCGACGAGACGCTCCGGCGCGCGATCGCTGCAACGCACACCGGCTATTTCAGCGTCGGCGATATGACACAGGGGCTTGGATGGGAAATGCATCCCTACCCGGTCGAGCTCGAGCCGCTGCTGGCGGGAAACTCGCCCGAGGTGAGCTTCAAGCCCAACAGGGTGACGAGGCACAATCCGCCGCTGGTGCCACGGGAGAACGTGCTGATCAACAAGACCGGCTCGACGAGCGGATTCGGTGCCTATGCCGCCTTTGTTCCCGCCGAACGGATCGGCATCGTCATTCTCGCCAACAGGGCCTATCCCATTCCGGCACGGGTGAAGGCCGCCTATCGAATCCTGACGGCGCTCGATGAAGCAGGAACGAGCGCCCAATAACGGCTTCAGCGCGCGATCAGTGCATGGCGGCAGTCAGCGCCGGGGCCTTTGCCGCCAGCGCGGTGCGCAGCTTCTCAAGCGCCCGGGTTTCGATCTGCCGGACCCGCTCCTTCGATATCCCCAATGCGAGGCCGAGCTCCTCGAGGGTAGCGCCGTCCTCCGACAGGCGGCGTGCGCGGATGATCTTCATCTCGCGCTCGGTGAGTTGGGTCAGAGCGACCTGCAGCCAGCGTCGCGCCCGCTCGCCGTCGATCATCTCACTCACCTGCTCGTCCGGCAGCGGCGCATCGCTGGGGAGGAAATCCAGCCGCGCGCCGCCGTCGCTATCGCCGTGCCCGACCGGCGCCTGCAGCGATGCGTCATTGCCGGAAAGGCGGGCATCCATGGTCTGCACATCGGCGAGGCTGACGCCGAGGGCTGCGGCGATTTCCTCGTGCATCGCCAGCGATGTCAGTTGCCGGTCGCCCTGGGCAAGCCGCGCCCTGAGCCGGCGCAGATTGAAGAACAGCGCCTTCTGCGCCGAACTGGTGCCGCCGCGCACGATCGACCAATTGCGCAACACGAAGTCCTGCATCGATGCCCGAATCCACCAGGTGGCATAGGTCGAGAAGCGAACCTCACGGCTCGGCTCGAAACGCGCCGCCGCTTCAAGGAGCCCGATATGCCCCTCCTGGACCAGATCACCCATCGGTAGGCCGAAACTGCGGAACTTGGCCGCCATGGCGATCACCAGCCGCATGTGCGACATGGCGATCTTGTTGCGGGCTTCCTGGTCGTGATCGTTTCGCCAGGCCTCGGCCAGCGCATGCTCTTCGTCACGCTCGAGATAGGGGGCATCCATTGCAATCTTGATCAAACGCCTGTCTGCGGTGAGGGTCTTCATCGATTGCTCCCTGGCTGGCGCCGAACGCCAACACTGTTGATCCTAGAAGGGGCCGAACGCCGTGGCGGCGGTCGGTTGAAGGGTGGCCGGCGCTGCTTGACGAATTCAGGCAGTGCCCTAAATCGAAGAATACGACCTGAGACGGTGAGGAATTCACAGAACCAAGATCGCGCGGGAACGCAGGCGCAAACCTGTCCCGTGAACGAGAAACGTGCGCAGGGTCGAAAAGTTCCCTCCGGTGATGACGCTTTTAGATTGCAGGGTGCGCGCCATGCACTTCAAGCTGTGCCGGTTCGCGCGAACCGCATCACGGCAAGAAAAAAGGCCCGGCGGTGATGCCAGGCCTTGATCCAATTTGCTGAAGCTTGCGAAGCGTTTCGCTGCCGGTTAGGCGGCCTCGTCCTGCTCGTCTTCTTCGATGGCCTTGCCGCGCTTCGGGCCCTTGTTCAGGTTGGCTTCGACGAGGCGCACGGCTTCCGTTTCCGACATCTTGTTCACGGCAGCGATTTCGCGCGCCATGCGGTCGAGAGCGGCCTCATAGAGCTGGCGCTCGGAATAGGACTGTTCCGGCTGGTTCTCGGCGCGATAGAGGTCGCGCACGACTTCCGCAATGGAGATCAGGTCCCCGGAATTGATCTTGGCATCGTATTCCTGGGCGCGACGGGACCACATGGTCCGCTTCACGCGTGCCTTGCCCTGCACAACCTTCAATGCGCGATCGACGAAATCGGTTTCGGACAGTTTGCGCATGCCGATGCTGACGGCCTTGGCCACTGGGACCTTGAGACGCATCTTGTCCTTTTCGAAATCGATGACAAAAAGCTCGAGCTTCATGCCAGCGACTTCCTGCTCCTCAATCGCCACGATCTGACCAACGCCATGGGCCGGATAAACGATCGATTCACCGGTCTTGAAGCCTTGGCGCGTTGAAGATTTTTTCTGCTGGGTCGTCATTCGTTTCAAACACTCCCTATTGCGCTCCGGCCTCAATCGGCCGGGCCGGGTCGTGAGGCCCGGATAGACGGGGATACCGCCGGGTGGGGTCAATCCTGGTCCGTCCAACGAAGTGCAAACGGCTTCCTGCGTCGCAGTCACAAGCAACGGAACGTTGCATATTTTGAAAGTGCCGCGCCGTGGAAATCGAGTTGCTTTCGTGCTGGTTTTCGGGCGCGCAAAAGCACCCTCTGTGGATCAGTATCAGGAACCTATCACAAAAAAGAGCGGAAATCAATAATTTGCTGCATGGCAACGATCAAGTCACCACGCTCGCAGCTGCGAGGCGCCGGCGGGATTTCCCCAGATTTCGGCCTCGCCCCTATGTCTCCTGCGTCAGCCGCGACGAACCGGGCGACGCGGGCTTCAGTCGCCCTGACCGGGCTTCTCGGAGAAATACTGCTCGTATTTCCCCTCGACGCCGTCCATCTCCTTGGCCTCCGGGAGAGGATCCCGCTTGACCGTGATATTGGGCCACTGGGTCGCGAAATCAGCGTTCAATTTCAGCCACATATCCAGGCCCGGCTCGGTGTCCGGCTTGATCGCTCCGGCAGGACATTCCGGTTCGCACACGCCGCAATCGATGCACTCGTCCGGATGGATGACGAGAAAGTTCTCGCCCTCATAGAAGCAGTCCACCGGGCAGACTTCCACACAGTCCGTGTACTTGCAGCGAATGCAATTGTCGGTCACGACATACGTCATGAGGTACTCCAGCCAATGCTCACATTTGATGGCAGACGGCAAACCACGGTGATGCTCGATCGTCCGCGCATGCTAGGCATGTCCGGCGCGCATAGCGGCCTGAAGCAAACCACGAATGCCACCTCCTGCATGTTCCGTGGGTCACACCGATCCAAGGGAAAAACCATGCAGCATTCAAAATTATTACAGCGCCTATGTGTGCATGAACAGGCGCAAGGCACTGTAACGTGGCTTGTGACGTAAAGGCTTTGGGCGGCCTTTGCAAGAATAATCCACGCGCGATTTGCCGCCAAAAGGGCAGAGTTTTCCAGCATTGGCGCGCTATCGGATCGAAGCATCCAAATTCGCCGGACGGGCCCGTTCCCGGGCACTGCTGCGGGCCCCCGCGGCGGCAGCCCGCAGCTTCGTGCCGATCACAAAAACCGCGCTTTGGATCCTTGTTCTATTGCCCAACCCGCTGCCCAATTCGGGCGGCACGCCCTAATCGTCGTCGTCGAGGTCGGGTCTGAGGCGGTCGGTCTCGCGCCGCTCCCGCTTCGTCGGGCGTCCCGCGCCGCGTTCGCGGGTCGCCTGTTCGAAGCGCGTGCGGCGCTCGACGGGTGCGGCGGGCGTCAGATCCTCGTAAAGCAGGCGCGCCTCTTCATAGGGGCCGCGCCGCGTTCCTGCCAAGACGACCCGCACGACAAGGTCACGACGTTCGAGCGAAAGCTCCAGCGTGTCGCCCGCCTTGACCTGCGCCGACGACTGTGTCGTACGGGCGCCATTGACGGCCACATGGCCGGCCTCGATCGCCTTCTGGGCGAGCGACCGCGACTTGATCAGCCGGGCGAAGAACAGCCACTTGTCGAGCCGCTGGCGGGCGGCAGGCGGTGAGGGTGGCTGTTTCTCCATGGCCCGCCTACTTTTTCAGTTGCTCCTTGAGCGCGGCGAGCTTCGCAAAGGGCGAATCCGGATCGATCGGCTTCTCCTTGCGCGGCGGGCGGCTGTCGAACTTGCCCGGGGCGCGGTCGTGACGCTCATGCCGCTCGTGGCGGTCCTGACGCTCCTTGCGCTGGCCGCCCGGCTTGCCGTCCTGAGGCTTGCCGCGCGCCGGTGCTCCGCCCTTGCGGCCGCCTTCCCTTGCCTCGCCCTGCCCGTGACGCTGGCCGCCGCGGCGTTGGTCGCCCTGATGGCGGCCGCCCCGCTGGTTGTCCTGGCGGGTGCCGGGACGCCACAGCAGCACCGGCTTCGGTTCCGACGGCTCTTCCGGCTGCGCCGCTGCGGGCGTTTCGTCGCCGCTCGGCTCTGTCGAAGCGGCTTCTGTCGGTGCGGTATCTGCCGCCGTCGCATCCGCCTCGGAAGGCTCTGCGGCATCTGCATCCGCTTCGATGTGCTCGGCAGCCGCTTCCGGCGTAGCGCTCGCCTCGTTCGGCGTGGCGTTCTGTTTCGCCAGGAAGGCTGCGGCCTCCTCCGCGGTCACGCTGTCGGCGCGGTAGCCGAGACCTTTGAGGATCTCCTCCATGTCGTCCGGCGTCGCACCGAGGATCGACAACATCGACGTCGTCGCCGTGAAGCGGCGGCCGTCATAGGCCCCGTCCGGCCGTGGCGTCGTGCCCGGCTTCCACTGCAGGAGCGGGCGGATGAGATCCGCGAGACGCTCGAGGATGTCGATCCTCACTGCGCGTTTGCCGAGATAGCGGAATCCGGCGAGCTTGTAGAAGGTCCGCTCGAAGGACGAGTCGGCGACGACCGAGGTCCGGCCGGCGGCAAGCATCGGGATGAGTTCGCCGTAGCCGGGCTTGTCCAGCCCATCGTTCTTCAGCGCCCAGAGAAGCGTGATCAGCTCCGCCGGCGCCGGCTTCAGGAGGGCCGGAAGGAAGATGTGGTAGGCGCCGAAACGAACGCCATATTTGCGGATCGACGCCCGGCTTTCCTGGTCGAGCGACTTCACCTCGTCGGCGACGTCGCGTCGGAAGAGCACGCCGAGATTTTCGACGAGCTGGAAGGCCAGGCCCTTGGCCAAGCCCTCGAGATCCTCCGCGCGCGAAATATCGTCGAGCGGCTTCAGCACCGTGCTGATGTGGTGGTTCACGAAGCGCTCGATCCGCGCCACGACATGGTCGCGTGCGTTCGCCTGGAGCTGCTCGTCGGCGAGCAGGATGACGCGCGGGCGCATGACGTGGTCGCTCGCTGCAAGCCGCGCCACGGGATCGCCGAGCCAGCGCACCAGACCGTCCGACGAAAGCGCCAGGTCGTTGTTGCCGGCCGCATGCAGGCGGGCGGCGCGCGCCTCGAATTCCAGCGCAAGCGCCTTCTGGGCGGCGCCCTGAACGGCCTTGGCGTCCGTCCCCTCGCTGCCGGCGACAAGCGTGAACCGGAAACCGGTTAGCTGACCCACGTGGTGCCCTTCGACGAAGACATCACCATTCACACTGATTTCTGCTTCCAGCATCGCATTCTCTCTCAGGCGCTTCATGAGCACAGATGTCCTGCGGTCAACGAAGCGTTTCGTCAACCTTTCATGTAACGCGTCGGACAATCGATCTTCGATTTCCCGCGTCTTTTCTTGCCAGTGTGTCGGATCGGCAAGCCACCCGGGCCGATTGGACACATAGGTCCAGGTCCTGATCTGCGCGATTCGCGCCGAAAGTGTGTCAATCTCGCCATCCGTATGGTCGGCGCGGCGAACCTGCTCCGCCATGAAGTCCTCGTTGACCGTGCCATGGCGGACGAGATCGGCATAGAGAGTCGAGATCAGGTCGGCGTGCTGCGCCGGTGTGATGCGGCGGTAGTCCGGAAGCGCACAGGCTTCCCAGAGCTTCTCGACGCGTTCCGAGGTCGTGGCCACGTCGATGACTTCCGGATAGCGCGTCAGGTGCTCCAGCGCCTGCTGGTCGACGGCGGGAAGGGCGCGTGTCAGCCCGGACACGGCAGGTGCCGCCTCGAGGCTGTGCTTCAGCGCCTTCAGCGAAGAGTAGTCGAAGGCCTTGGAGCGCCATTGCAGCACCCGGACCGGATCGAATTCGTGCGCTTCGATCCGCTGCACCAGCTCGTCCCCGAAGGGATCGACGCGACCGGTCACGCCGAAGGTGCCATCGCGGATATGCCGGCCGGCGCGACCGGCGACCTGGGCAAGCTCGGCCGGATTGAGGTCGCGGTACTGGTAGCCGTCGAACTTGCGGTCCTGGGCGAAGGCGACGTGATCGACGTCGAGATTGAGCCCCATGCCGATCGCGTCGGTCGCCACCAGATAGTCGACGTCGCCTTCCTGGTAGAGCGCGACCTGGGCATTGCGGGTGCGCGGCGACAGCGCGCCGAGCACGACCGCGGCGCCGCCGCGTTGCCGCCGGATGAGCTCGGCGATGGCATAGACCTCGTCGGCCGAAAAGGCGACGATCGCCGAGCGGTGCGGCAGCCGGGTGATCTTCTTCGAGCCCGCATAGAGAAGCTGCGACATGCGCGGCCGCTCGACCACGGTGATGCCGGGCAGAAGATGTTCGAGAATCGGCCGCATCGTCGCGGCGCCGAGGAGCAGGGTCTCTCCCCGGCCGCGCAGATGCAGCAGCCTGTCGGTAAAGATATGGCCGCGCTCCAGGTCGCCGGCGAGCTGCACCTCGTCGATGGCGACGAAGGAGGCCGTCGTCTCGCGCGGCATCGCCTCTACCGTGCAGACCGAATAGCGGGCGCGATGCGGCGAAATCTTCTCCTCGCCGGTGATCAGCGCGACATTGTGGTGCCCGACCTTCTCGACCAGACGCGTATAGACCTCGCGGGCCAGCAATCGCAGCGGCAGGCCGATGACGCCGCTGTCATGCGCGACCATGCGTTCGATCGCATAATGCGTCTTGCCGGTATTGGTAGGCCCGAGCACCGCGGTCACGCCGCGGCCGCTCAGGATCATCGATTGAAAGGACAAGGTCATCGATCCCGGGCGGTCTCTGCAGCGCGGAGCGTCTTTCGGACGCACCAAGGTCGCCGCAGCACTTTTGATTGCCGCATGTTCTTATCCTTAAATCCGCTGCGACTTAAGGAAACAAGCAGTAGGTGCCGGCACGCTGGCGCACCCCGGCGGGGAACAGATGCCCATGCGGAGAGGCAAACGCAAGGGGCGAGGACAACTAAAAAGGCACGCACCACCATATTTAGCGGCTCCGCTTGCAGCGCCCGGCGGGCTTTTGGAACAGCGACGGAACGAATCGGCGACGAATCGATGACTCGTAATGATTCACTGTATGTTCAGGGCTATATATTGATCACGCCAGCCCGCTTTCCCCCATATGCTGAATCTCCTGATGACGCGCGCGTTGGACGCCGCTCAAGGGCACGCTTTCCGATTGCCGATGGCGGAATCGGCTCAAAGGATTCCGAATCCAAGAGTCTAGAATAGCTGGAAAATTTTGACCAAGATTCGTTTTTTTGCCTTCCGATTCCGGGAATACGAATCGCTGCTTCACCCGCGCTGGTGGCCCGGAGCGACTCCGGCCGGACTGGCCGATGGAGCGATTCCAGCTTATGCCAGCTACTACATATAGCGGGTTGGACGCCCATCTGGTGGAGGCCAACATCGCAAAAAGAAAGCGGCGCCCCGAGGAGCGCCGCGCAATGTGCGATCGGTCAAAGGCGTCAGGCGAAATATTGCCCGCCGTTTGCCGAGATCGTCGAGCCGGTGATGAAGCCGGACTCGTCCGAGGCCAGGAAGACCACGCAGCGGGCGATCTCGTCCGGCTCGCCGAGGCGGCCGACGGGGATCTGCGGTATGATCCTTTCGTTCAGCACCTTTTCCGGCACGGCGCGCACCATCTCGGTGCCGATATAGCCCGGGCAAATCGCATTGACGGTGACGCCCTTTGCCGCCCCTTCCTGTGCCAGCGCCTTGGTGAAGCCGAGGTCGCCGGCCTTGGCGGCGGAATAGTTCGCCTGGCCCATCTGCCCCTTCTGGCCGTTGATCGAGGAGATATTGATGACGCGGCCGAAGCCACGGTCGCGCATGCCCGACCAGACGGGATGAGTCATGTTGAAGAGGCCGGTGAGGTTGGTGTTGATGACCTCGCCCCACTGCTCTGGCGTCATCTTGTGGAACATCGCATCGCGGGTGATGCCGGCATTGTTGACGAGGATGTCGACCGGCCCGAGATCGGCCTCCACCTTGGCGATGCCGTCGACGCAGGCCTGGTAGCTGGAGACATCCCATTTGTAGACCGGAATGCCGCTTTCCTGCTTGAAGGCCTGGGCCTTCTCGTCATTGCCGGCATAGTTCGCCGCCACCTTGTAGCCGGCCGCCTTCAGCGCGACGGAAATCGCGGCGCCGATGCCGCGGGACCCACCCGTAACCAGTGCTACTCTGCTCATGCTCGCCTCCCACTCGGGTTAAACCAAATTGCAAAGGAATATTCTCCGCGGCCCGGAGTCCCGGACCGCGCGCGTAGTCGTATCGGGCGGATGCCCTGGCATGCCGCTGACCGGTTACAGGCGCTCGACGCACATGGCGACGCCCATGCCGCCCCCGATGCAAAGGGTCGCAAGCCCCTTGGAGACGCCGCGCCGCTTCATCTCGAAGAGCAGGGTATTGAGCACGCGGGCGCCGGAAGCGCCGATCGGATGGCCGATGGCGATCGCGCCGCCATTGACGTTGACGATCGACGGATCCCAGCCGAGATCCTTGTTGACCGCGCAGGCCTGCGCCGCGAAGGCTTCGTTGGCTTCGACGAGTTCGACGTCGCCGATCGCCCAGCCGGCCCTTTCGAGCGCCTTGCGGGAAGCCGGGATCGGGCCGGTGCCCATGATCTGCGGATCGACGCCGGCGGTCGCCCAGGAGACGATGCGGGCGAGCGGCTGAATGCCGCGCCTGGAGGCCTCCGCCTCGGTCATCAGCAGCGCCGCGGCGGCACCGTCATTGAGACCGGAGGCATTGCCGGCGGTGACCGTGCCTTCCTTGTCGAAGGCGGGTCTGAGCTTGGCGATCGAATCCAGCGTGGCGCCGTGGCGGATATATTCGTCCTGGTCGACGGTCACGTCGCCCTTACGGGTCTTGACGACGAAGGGGACGATTTCGTCGGCGAACCGGCCGGCCTTCTGCGCGGCTTCAGCCTTGTTCTGCGAGCGGAGCGCGAATTCGTCCTGCTCCTCGCGGGTAAGCTGCCACTTGCGGGCAACGTTCTCGGCGGTAGTGCCCATGTGGTAGCCGTAGAAGGCGTCCGTCAGGCCGTCCTTGATCATCGTGTCGATCATCTTGTAGTCGCCCATCTTCACGCCGCCGCGCAAGTGCGCGCAATGCGGCGCCATCGACATCGACTCCATGCCGCCGGCAACGATGATGTTCGCATCGCCGGTGGCGATCTGCTGCATGCCGAGGGCGACGGCGCGCAAGCCCGAGCCGCAGAGCTGGTTCATGCCCCAAGCGGTCTTTTCCTGTGGCACGCCGCCCTTGATCGCCGCCTGACGGGCCGGGTTCTGCCCTTCGCCGGCCGGCAGCACCTGGCCGAGGATCACCTCGTCGACCTCTGCCGCCTCGACTCCGGCCCGTTCGAGGACCGCCTTGATGACCGTTGCACCCAGTTCATGAGCGGCTGTGTTGCCGAAGGCGCCGTTGAAGGACCCGACTGCGGTGCGAGCGGCGCTGGCGATCACGATGGAGGGATTGCTCATGGGACGTTTCCTCTTGTTTCCTTTGCCTGGAGGAGCAGACTGGCAAAGCCGGGAGCGCAAGTCAAACGCCTTGATGCTCTGCAACAAAAGCTTCACGGCGCGGCGCCGTTCATCACGTTTTGCACCTGCGTCGCCGCAACGCACAAAGAGATTGTCAGCAGCGCTCTTTTGCGGATACTCTTAAAAAATCCAATAAAGACGGGACGATGGGTAAGAGGAGACCCTGATGGCGAAGAACGAAGGCCAGATCGTTATCAAGAAATACGCAAACCGGCGGCTCTACAATACCGGCACGAGCACCTATGTGACCCTCGACGATTTGGCGGTGATGGTGAAGAGGGGAGAGGACTTCGTCGTGCAGGACGCCAAGTCCGGCGAGGACATCACCCATTCCGTGCTGACGCAGATCATCTTCGAGCAGGAGTCGAAGACGGGCAACACGCTTCTGCCGATTTCCTTCCTGCGCCAGCTGATCTCCTTCTACGGCGACCAGATGCAGATGGTCGTGCCGAGCTACCTCGAACATTCGATGCAGGCCTTCACCGACCAGCAGGCGCAGATGCGCGAGCAGATCAACAAGGCCTTCGGCGACACGCCGCTCGGCAAGAACCTGCAGGTGCCGCTGCAGCTCGTCGAGGAGCAGGTGCGGCGCAACACCGAAATGTTCCATCAGGCGATGCAGATGTTCTCCCCCTTCATGGCCGCTCCTCCGGCCAAGGAGACCAAGAAGGCCGAAGCGAAGGACATCGACGAGCTCAAGGAACAGTTGCGCGCGCTTCAGACGAAGCTCGACAATCTCGGCTGACGGGAGCCAATCTCCCACCCCCTTTGAAGCCCGTCGCCTGTGCTATCTAGAGGCGCTTTCGCGCCGCGACGACATGGCGGATGGCCGCCTCTTCGGCAGCGACCGCCCTGCCGGCGAGTCGTTCACAATGGTTCGCGTTGAACGGATTGAATGAATATGATAAGGAAACCTTATTAAATTCATTTGTGAACGATCCGGATGCCCAGAAAACTCGAATCCGATACGATCGGATTGCTGCTCACCGATGTCTCGCGCCTGCTGCGCGGCGCCTTCGACCGCAAGGTCAATGCGATGGCACTTGGGGTAACGCCGGGAGAAGCGCGCACGCTGATGCAGGTCGCCATGACCGAGGGCATCAAGCAGGCGGAGATCGCCACCCGCATGGGGATCGAGCCGATGACGCTGTCGGCCTATCTCGATCGCCTCGAGGCGCTCGGGCTCGTTGCGCGCGTGCCCGATCCGGCCGACCGGCGCGCCAAGAACGTCGTCATCACCGACAAGGCCGATCCGCTGCTTTCCGAACTGATGGCAGGTTTGCGCCAGATGATGAACGCCTATACCGAGGGCCTGGGCGACGAGGGACGCGAGGAGTTGCGCGGCAGCCTCCGGACCCTGCGCGACAACCTTCGCCGCCTTGATCCCTGTCTTGCCGGCAAGGAGAAGGCGGAATGACGCTCAGGATGAGCGAGCGGCGCACGAGTATCATCGGCGCCTTCCTGGTGGCGCTCGGGCCCGTCTCGATGGCGCTCTATACGCCCGCCATGCCGGAACTCGTCCGCGCCTTTGCCTCCAGCGAGGCGGCGATCAAGATGACGCTGTCGCTCTATTTCGGCGGCTTCGCCTTCGCCCAGCTCGTTTCCGGCACGCTCTCCGATGTCATCGGCCGTCGCCCGGCGACGTTGATCTTCATGGCGATCTATCTCGCCGGCAGCTTGATGGCCGCCTTTGCCCCCTCAGTCGCCGTGCTGCTCGCCGGACGGCTCGTGCAGGGGATTGGGGCCTCCGTCGGCATGACGGTTGCCCGCGCCATCGTGCGCGATCAGTTCACCGGCACGAGCGCCGCCCGGATCATGAACATGATCGGCATGATGCTGGCGCTCGGCCCGGCGGTCTCACCGACACTCGGCGGCATCGCATTGGGAATTTTCGGCTGGCAGTCGATCTTCTTCCTGATGGTCGGCTTCGCCCTGATGGCCTGCTTCACCGTGCAGTTCTTCATGGTCGAAACAGCGACGCCGGACCGCAGCAAGGCCCATTTGCGGCCGATCCTCGCCGCCTATCGCGAGCTGCTGACGGACAGCCGCTTCGTGGCCTCGACGCTGGTGATCGCCGGCGCTGTCGGCGCGCTCTATGCCTGGGCGACCATGCTGCCCTTCGTGCTGATCAGCGAGGTCGGCCTGACACCGACAGAGTTCGGTGTCGGCATGCTGATGCAGTCCGGCCTGTTCTTTTCGGGCACGGTCACCGTGCGGCTCTTGATGCGGCGGTTCACGCCGCAGGCGCTTGTACCCCCCGGACTTTTCTTCATCGGCATGGCGAGCATCGTTCTCGCCTTCACAATGCATGCGCTGGATCCGACCTTCCTGTCGGTCATGGCGCCGATCGGCGTCTATGCTTTCGGCATCGCCTTCGTGATGCCCTATATGATGACCGCGGCGATGGCGCCCTTCCCGCATATCGCCGGCACGGCGTCGGCGATGATGGGCTTCATTCAGATGGGTTCCGGCCTGCTCGGCGGCGCGCTCGCCGCTCTCGTCGGTGCACCGGCACTGGCGCTCGGCACGATCATCCCGGGCTTCGGCTTTATCTCCATAGCAAGCTATGTCTGGTATCGCAGGACGGTTCGGCTGAGGCCGCTCGTCGCGCCGGCATCAGCTGAAGCGCCGTTGCGCGAAGCAGCGGAATAGAGACAATTGCGGGGAAGCGTAACGGTTTTCCGTTTGGATACCCCCCTCTGCCCTGCCGGGCATCTCCCCCACAAGGAGGGAGATCGGCAAGCAGCGCTGTCCCGCTCAGGCCATTACTGTTCACGCATATCTTGGTACGTGATCTCGTCGGCTTTCGCAAACTCGCTGTCAGGCAGAGCTATGCTTCTGCCGATCTCCCCCCTTGTGGGGGAGATGCCCGGCAGGGCAGAGGGGGGTGCTATGGCCGCTCTCCCTGAAACCTGCCTCAAACCGCTCGGTACAAAAAAGCCGCGGCAGATCGCTCCGCCGCGGCTCTGTCTCGAAGAATCCCGGTCTTATCGGTTGCGTGCCGCGAGCGTGCGCAGGCGCAGGGCATTGAGCTTGATGAAGCCGGCCGCGTCCTTCTGGTCGTAGGCGCCCTGGTCGTCCTCGAAGGTGACCAGCTTGTCCGAATAGAGCGATTTCGGGCTCTCGCGGCCGATGACCATGACGTTGCCCTTGTAGAGCTTCAGCGTCACTTCGCCTTCCACATGCTCCTGGCTCTTGTCGATCGCCGCCTGCAGCATCTCGCGCTCCGGCGAGAACCAGAAGCCGTAATAGATCAGCTCGGCATAGCGCGGCATCAGCTCGTCCTTGAGGTGTGCAGCGCCGCGGTCGAGCGTGATGCTCTCGATCGCCCGGTGGGCGGCGAGCAGGATCGTGCCGCCGGGGGTCTCGTAGACCCCGCGCGACTTCATGCCGACGAAGCGGTTCTCGACGAGGTCGAGACGGCCGATGCCGTTGTCGCGGCCGTAGTCGTTGAGCCTGGCAAGCAGCGTCGCCGGCGACAGGCGCACGCCGTCGATCGAGACGGCATCGCCGCGCGCGAAGCCGATCTTGATGACGGTCGCCTTGTCGGGCGCGGCCTCCGGCGAAATCGTGCGCATATGCACATATTCCGGCGCCTCCTGGGCCGGGTCTTCCAGAACCTTGCCCTCGGAAGAGGAGTGCAGCAGGTTGGCGTCGACGGAGAAGGGGGCCTCGCCCTTCTTGTCCTTGGCGACCGGGATCTGGTGCTTCTCGGCGAATTCGAGCAGATCGGTGCGGCTCTTGAACGACCAGTCGCGCCAGGGGGCGATGATCTTGATGTCGGGGTTCAAGGCATAGGCCGAAAGTTCGAAGCGGACCTGGTCGTTGCCCTTGCCGGTCGCGCCGTGGGCGATGGCGTCGGCGCCGGTCTTGCGGGCGATGTCGATCAGGTGCTTGGAGATCAGCGGACGGGCGATCGAGGTGCCGAGCAGGTAGACGCCCTCATAGACGGCATTGGCGCGGAACATCGGGAAGACGAAGTCACGCACGAATTCCTCGCGGACGTCCTCGATGTAGATCTCCTTGATGCCGAGCATCTCCGCCTTCTTGCGCGCCGGCTCCAGTTCCTCGCCCTGGCCGAGATCGGCGGTGAAGGTCACCACTTCGGCGCCGAGTTCGGTCTGCAGCCATTTGAGGATGATCGAGGTGTCGAGACCGCCGGAATAGGCGAGTACGACCTTCTTCACGTCTTTGTGCGATGCCATGATGTCTGTCCGTGCTTTTCGAGGGCGGAAATGCCGCCGTGCAAAATCTGCGGCACTTTAGCCAGAACTCGAAGCGATACAAGCGGAACAAGCGGCATTCGGACGAATCTGCTGGCGAAAGGATGTAAGCTTCGGTATCAGCAATGACCTTCGCCTGAGGAATAGCCATGGACTTCCTGCCGAGCCTCCCGACACTCCTCGCCTTTGCCGCTGCGAGCCTGCTGCTGGCGGCAACGCCCGGACCCGACATGACGCTGTCGATCAGTCGGGCGCTGGCGCAGGGCAAGAAGGCCGCACTCTTCGTCGTGGTCGGCACCGGGCTCGGCATCGTCGTTCACACGCTGCTCGTCGCCTTCGGCATCTCGGCGCTGATCACCGCCTCGCCCACAGCCTTCCTGGTGTTGAAGACGGGTGGTGCCGCCTATCTCCTGTGGCTGGCGATCCAGGCCATCCGCTACGGCTCCAGCCTTTCGGTGACAAAGGTGACGGAGGCGAAGGGTACGGCGCTTTCCAACATAGCGACCGGCTTCTCGGTCAACATCCTGAACCCGAAGGTCGTCATTTTCTTCATGACCTTCCTGCCGCAATTCGTCAGCGCCGAGGACCCGGGGGTGACCGGCAAGCTCCTGTTTCTCGGCTTCTTCTTCATCGCCATCGGCATGCCGGTCAACGCGCTGGTGGTGCTCGCCGCAGACTGGCTGGCGGCCTGGCTGCAGCGCAACAGGCGGGTGATGCGAGCCCTGGACTATAGTTTCGCCGGGGTGTTTTCCGTATTCGCGGTGAAGATCTTCCTGACGCAGGCGCGGTGAGTTCTACCGCGCCGATTTCACCATCGATTGTGTGATCGCCACGGAGGGGGGCGGCGACCTCACGGGATCGTGCGTCCCAAAGGGCTGTCGTTCCTTCGCCCGCCATCGCAGCCATAGCCTTTGCGCGCCCGGTCAGGCGCGCGGCGCTATACGGCGAGGGGCCATTTCTGTCTCACAATTCGAAATGCGCGATTACCGGCACGTGGTCGGACGGGCGCTCCCAGCCGCGTGCTTCCCGCAGGATGTCGACGCGGACGAGCTTCGAAGCGAGGTCGGCTGAGGACCAGATATGGTCGAGCCGGCGGCCCCGGTCGGCCGCCGCCCAGTCCTTCGCCCGATAGCTCCACCAGGTGTAGAGCCTTTCGGGCGGCGGCGTGTGCTGGCGCATCAGGTCGACCCAGGCGCCGCCGGTCATGACCGTGGTCAGGCCGTCGGTCTCGATCGGGGTGTGGCTGACGATCTTCAGGAGCTGCTTATGCGACCAGACATCGTGCTCGAGCGGCGCGATATTGAGGTCGCCGACCAGGATCGAGGAGATGCCGGCTTCGGCCTCGGCATGCAGGAGCTTCATCTCGTCGACGAAGTCGAGCTTGTGGCCGAATTTCGGATTGATCGTGCGGTCCGGCTCGTCGCCGCCGGCTGGCACATAGAAATTATGCAGGCGAACCATCTTGCCGCCGGCTGAGAAGACGACCGAGAGATGGCGCGCGTCGCCGACACCGCAATAGTCGCGACGATCGGTCAGTTCGGTGAGCGGCAGGCGGGAGATGGTCGCTACGCCGTGGTAGCCCTTCTGTCCGTGCATTTCGATATAGTTGTAGCCGAGCTTCTTCAACGGTGCGGACGGAAACTGATCGTCCGGGCACTTGGTTTCCTGCAGGCAGAGAATGTCCGGCTGCCACGTCTCCAACAGATGCTCGACCAGCGGCATGCGCAGGCGGACGGAGTTGATGTTCCATGTGGCGATGGAAAGGGTCATTCTCATTCCTCTGGAAAGTTCGCGCCGGCGGCAGAAGCAAAGGTGTCCTTCGCCGAGGCGTTTTAAGCAGGTCCGGCGCCAATCGACAAGCATGAAAAAGGCCGCCCGAAGGCGGCCGATAGCTGGGTGCGCGAGGGAAGCCTCGTCCGTTCATTTGCCGCCCTTGTTGCGCACCTCGTCATAGGGAATGCGGAACACCTTGTCGTCCAGCTGGATGCCGGTCTGCACGTTGAAGATCATCACTGAGGTGTCCTTCTTCTGCGCGTCGGTAATCGTCCACTGGCGGAGATTGTAGGTCTTCGGATCGAACATCATGGTGATGGTCGAATCGCCGAAGATCGAACGGTCGCCCAGCACGATGGTGATCAGGTCGGACTCGACCCGGACGTTGCGCACCATGCGGCTGCTGAGATCGATCCTTTCGCTCAGGAGCAGGTTGAGCGGCGTCTTCGACAGCGGATAGATGTCCCAGGTCTTCAGCTTCATGTTGCCGATGACCACCGAGCGGCCGTCGGCGATGACGCGCATCGGCGAGGGCGCCTCATAGTTGAAGCGGATGCGTCCGGGACGGCGGATGTAGAACTTGCCGCCGGTCTGTTCGCCGCGCGGACCGAACTGGACGAATTCGCCCGCCATCGTCTTTACCGATGAAAAATGATCGGCAATCTTCTGGGCGACGGCGGAAGCCTGTGCGGAGGCCGGAGCCGCATCGAGGGCCGTTCCGGCGATGCCCGCCAACGCTGCCAGGCCGCAAACGAAGACGCGCCGCGAGATCGCCCCAGTGTTGCCGTCGTCGTTTCTTGTCTCTGTCATCGCAGTCTCCTTCATATGAGCGTCATTTGGAGCGCAAGTGGGGCACCTTCAAGGCATCATGCGCTGCCGCGGCGCCGCCGCTCTCAAATGACCGTTACCGGCCGGCCCTCGGCACTTACCGGCCCGTGATCTCCGCCTCCGTCGGCACCAGGATCTCGCGCTTGCCGGCGTGGTTCGCCGGGCCGATGATGCCTTCCTGTTCCATCCGCTCGATCAGCGATGCCGCCCTATTATAGCCGATACCGAGGCGCCGCTGCACGTAGGAGGTCGAGGCCTTGCCGTCGCGCAGCACGATCGCCACCGCCTGGTCGTAGGGATCCTCGGAATCGGCCAGGTTCGCGGTGCCGGCCGGTCCGCCGCCGTCGTTCTCCTCGTCGTCGTCCTCGGTGATCGCATCGAGATATTGCGGCACGCCCTGCGTCTTCAGATAGGCGACCACCTCTTCCACTTCGGTGTCGGAAACGAAGGGGCCGTGGACGCGCTGGATGCGCCCGCCGCCGGCCATGTAGAGCATGTCGCCCTGGCCCAGCAGCTGCTCGGCGCCCTGCTCGCCGAGGATCGTGCGGCTGTCGATCTTCGAGGTGACCTGGAAGGAGATGCGGGTTGGGAAGTTGGCCTTGATCGTGCCGGTGATGACGTCGACCGACGGGCGCTGCGTCGCCATGATGACGTGGATGCCGGCGGCGCGCGCCATCTGGGCGAGCCGCTGCACCGCCCCTTCGATATCTTTGCCGGCGACCATCATCAGGTCGGCCATCTCGTCGATGATGACGACGATATAGGGCATCGGCGAGAGATCGAATTCCTCGGTCTCGTAGACGGCCTCGCCGGTCTGGCGGTCGAAGCCGGTCTGCACCGTGCGGGTGATCGCCTCGCCTTTCGCCAGCGCCTGCTCGACGCGGGCGTTGAAGCCGTCGATGTTGCGGACGCCGATTTTCGACATCTTCTTGTAGCGCTCTTCCATCTCGCGCACGGTCCATTTCAGCGCGACGACGGCCTTCTTCGGATCGGTGACCACCGGCGAGAGCAGATGCGGGATGCCGTCATAGACGGAGAGTTCGAGCATCTTCGGATCGATCATGATCAGTCGGCACTGATCCGGGGTAAGGCGATAGACGAGCGACAGGATCATCGTGTTGATCGCCACCGACTTGCCCGAGCCTGTGGTGCCGGCGACGAGCAGATGCGGCATCTTGGCGAGGTCGGCGACGACCGGTTCGCCGCCGATCGTCTTGCCGAGCGCCATGGCGAGCTTCGTCTTGGTGGTCTCGAAATCGCGCGAGCCGATCAGCTCCCGCAGATAGACCATTTCGCGGCGCTGGTTCGGCAGTTCGATGCCGATGGCATTGCGGCCCGGCACCACGGCGACGCGGGCGGCAATCGCGCTCATCGAGCGGGCGATGTCGTCGGCAAGGCCGATGACACGCGACGACTTGATGCCCGGCGCCGGTTCCAGCTCGTAGAGGGTCACGACGGGGCCGGGGCGGACATGGATGATCTCGCCCTTGACGCCGAAATCCTCGAGCACGCCCTCGAGCATGCGGGCGTTTTGCTCCAGTGCGTCAGACGACAGCGAGGCGTCGCGGGCGACATTCTTCGGCTCCGCGAGAAAATGGATCGGCGGCAGCGCGAAGTCGCCATCGTCCTCGACGAAGGAGCGCTGGGCCTCGCGTTCGATGCGCTGGCCGCTCTTCGGCCGCGGCGGCGGCGGCGCGACCCGCGAGGCCGCGACCGCCGGCCTTGCCGGGGCCGGGCGCGGCGCCCAGTCGGCGGCAATGTCGTCTTCGTCGTCCGGCAGGATGCCGGCGGGGCGAGGTTCGTCTATGTCGAAGGGCGGGTCGTCGTTATCGGCGAGGATCGGCGGCGGCGTGACGATGCGGCGCTCGGCGCGATCGAGCGACGGCTCGATGCGGTCGGCGCCACCCTGCGCCTTCGGACGGGCCGGCTCGTTGAGCGTGCCGAATTCGTCATTGTTGAAATCGTAGGGCTCGTCATACTGGCGCTTGGTGCGGCTGGCGCTCAGGCCGAAGGCGCGCCGCAGCCGGGCTTGCGCCGTGAAGCGCATATGCGCGAGCGAGCCCATCAGCAGGGTCAGCGGACCTTCGTCGTCGTCTTCCTCGAGTTCTTCGCGAATGGTGCGCGCCTTGCTGGGGACGGGCACCGGTGCGTCCTCTTCCTCATCCGCCTCGCTGACGCCGATCAGGCCGGCGCTGAAGATCAGCGCCCAGGCCGCCGGCCCGGCGAACAGGCAGGCGAGAACGGTGGCGAAGGTGCCGCTCGGGAAAGTGCCGGTGAAGAGCGCCGGGAAACGCAGGATCATGTCGCCGAAGACGCCGCCGAGGCCGTTCGGCAGCGGCCAGGTGATCGGCGCCGGAACGCAGCTCAAGGCGGCGCTGGCGAGCACCGAGCCGACGAACCAGAGGGCGAACCGCTTCACGACCTTGTCGAAGGGCTTGTTGCCGATGAGCACGAGCGCCCAGGCGACGACCGGCAGCAGCGCTACGACGCTCGCCAGGCCGAAGAATTGCATGAAGATGTCGGCAAAGGCGGCGCCGCCATGGCCGAGCAGGTTGGTCGGCTCCTGAGCGGTCGCATAGGAAAAGCTTGGATCGGAGACGTTCCATGTCGAGAGGGCGGCGACGGCGAGCGCCAAGGCGCCGAACAGCGCAAAACCAGCCAGCGACGCGGTCTGGCGCCAAAGGAAGATGGTCAGCACGAACTGGTTGGAACGGCTGTCAAGCGTTGCGGGGTTGCTTCTGCTCATGTTGCCTGCTGCCCGTTTCGATCCGCCGGAGCGCCACGCATTTTTGAAGTGAACGGTGGGAGCATTCCAGCCATTGATTGCAGGGCATCCTTGCCGCCCTCCGAAACCGGTGCGGCGCAGAATGCTCCGGACACATTGCGTGCCATGGAATCAACCTACGCGGAGGTGGGTTAATGCGACATTAACCATCCCGCGTGTGGGGTCGAAATAGCGGTGGATCGGCCTCGTCGAGACAAAAAAAGCCCGGATCGCGAGGATCCGGGCGAAGGGCGATCCGCGAAATATGCGGATCGCGACGGGACTGGTGGCGGCGCCGTTCTGTGGGCGCCGCAATCGAGATTAGCTGGCGTGGTAGGCGGCTTCGCCGTGCGAGGAGAGGTCGAGACCTTCGCGTTCCGCTTCGACCGAGACGCGCAGACCGACGATCGCATCGACTACCTTGAAGAGGATGAACGAGCCGATACCGGACCAGACGACCGTGACGAGCACGCCCTTCAACTGCGCCAGAACCTGGGTTGCGGTACCGGCATAGCCGGCGGCGAAGTCCGCGGTCGAGTAGTCGACGATGCCTGCGCCGCCGAGCGCCGGGTTGACGAGGATGCCGGTGCCGATGGCGCCGAGGATGCCGCCGACGCCGTGGATGCCGAAGACATCGAGGCTGTCGTCATAGTGGAACTTGTTCTTCACCACGTCGACGAAGAAGTAGCAGACCGGCGAGACGACGAGGCCGAGGACGATTGCGCCCATCGGACCGGCGAAGCCGGCGGCCGGGGTGACGGCGACGAGACCGGCAACGGCACCGGACGCAGCGCCGAGCATCGAAGCCTTGCCGCGCACCAGCGTTTCAACCACGGCCCAGGAGATGATGGCGGCGGCGGTTGCCAGGAAGGTGTTGAGCATGGCGAGGACGGCATAGGCGTTGGCTTCGAGGTTGGAGCCGGCATTGAAGCCGAACCAGCCGACCCACAGCAGCGAGGCGCCGACCATGGTGAGCGTCATCGAATGCGGCGCCATGATCTCCTTCTTGTAGCCCGTGCGCTTACCGAGCATGATCGCCCCGACAAGGCCGGCGATACCGGCATTGATGTGGACGACGGTGCCGCCGGCGAAGTCGATCGCGCCGAAGGAGAAGATCAGGCCGGTCGGAGCCGTATAGGCGCTCGGACCACCCCAGAACCAGACCATGTGGGCGACCGGGAAGTAGATGAAGGTGACCCATAGGATGACGAACAGCATGACGGCCGAGAACTTGATGCGCTCGGCGAAAGCGCCGACGATCAGCGCCGGCGTGATGCAGGCGAAGGTCATCTGGAAGACGACGAAGACGTATTCGGGAATGAAGACGCCCTTGGAGAAGCTTTCCGCAAGTGTCGTCGTGTCAACGCCGGCGAGGAACATCTTCGAGAAGCCGCCGATGAAGGAGTTGAGCGAGCCGCCATCGGTGAAGGCGAGCGAATAGCCGTAGGTCACCCAGATGATCATCACGACGGCGGTGATCATCAGAACCTGCATCAGCACCGACAGCATGTTCTTGGCGCGCACGAGACCGCCATAGAAGAGCGCGAGACCGGGAACGGTCATCAGAAGGACGAGGATGGTCGACAGCAGCATCCAGGTGGTGTCGCCCTTGTCCGGAACCGGGGTTGCCGCAACGGCCTCGGCGGCGGCGGGCGCCGCCTCCTGGGCGAAGGCAACGGCCGGCGCGAGCAAGGCGGCAGCGGCGGCGCCCACGCGTCGAAGAGAGGAGGAAAGGTAGAATGACATCGAGAAATGCTCCCTGATCGGCGCTGCTTACAACGCTTCTGAATCGGTTTCGCCGGTGCGGATACGCACGGCGTGGTCAATCGAATAGACGAAGATCTTGCCGTCGCCGATCTGGCCGGTCTTGGCGGCCGAGGCAATCGCGTCGACGGCCTTGTCGACGATCTCCGACGGAACCGCGATTTCGATCTTCAGCTTCGGCAGGAAGCTCACGGCATATTCGGTGCCACGGTAAATTTCGGTGTGCCCCTTCTGGCGGCCGTAGCCCTTCACTTCGGTCACGGTCAAACCCTGGATGCCTACGGCGGTCAGGGCCTCGCGAACCTCATCGAGCTTGAACGGCTTGATAATGGCCATCACAATTTTCATCGGCTTCCCATCCTTGTCTGCCTCCAGCGGGAGGCCGTCTCTCCTTGCTGCGTAAGCGCGTGACGCGCTGGGCAACCGGAGAATGACATTCAAGGGGCGTGCCAGATTCGACACCGAGGGGCTAAATTCGGGAAAAGACACGAAAAAACCACGATTCCTGCGCCCGCAGGCGCGGAATGCTAAAAAAGCAGCCAATTAAAAAGCCGATAAAATAGGCAAAAGCCAAAAAATGGCTCATGGATGGCTATTTTTTACTCAACTGCCTTTTTACGGATCAGGCCTTCCTGCGCCACCGAGGCGATCAGCACGCCGGAACGATCGAACAAGCTGCCGCGCGTCATGCCGCGCGCGCCGTGTGCGCTCGGGCTATCCTGCGTGTAGAGCAGCCAGTCGTCCATCCTCGACGGGCGGTGGAACCACATGGCGTGGTCGAGGCTCGCGACCTGCAGCGTCCTGTCGAAAACCGACGTGCCATGCGCATAGAGCGAAGTGTCGAGCAGCGTCATGTCGGAGAGATAGGCAAGGACGGCGGCCTGTAGATGACGCTCGTCCGGCACCTTGCCGACGGCCTTCACCCAGACGTCCTGCCGCGGCGCGGCCTTGTCGCGCGAGAAATAGTGCTCCAGCGCAGTCGGCCGGATCTCGATCGGCCGCGGCCGCTCCCAATAGCGGCGGATCGCCTCCGGCGCATGGACGAGGAATTTTTCGCGCAGTTCCTGTTCGCCCGGCAGCGTTTCCGGCATCGGCACGTCGGGCATGTCGAACTGATGATCGAACCCGTCCTCGTCATACTGGAAGGAGGCCGACATGGAGAAGATCGCCTTGCCGTGCTGAATCGCCACGACGCGCCGCGTCGCAAAGCTCGCTCCGTCGCGGATGCGGTCAACCTCGTAGATGATCGGCACGGCGGGATCGCCGGGCCGCAGGAAATAGGCGTGCAGCGAATGGACGTAGCGGCCGGCATCCACGGTACGTTGCGCCGCGACGAGCGCCTGGCCGATCACCTGTCCGCCGAACACGCGCTGCCAGCCGACCTGGGGGCTCAGGCCCCGGAACAGATTCTCCTCCAGCTTCTCGAGATCGAGGATCTGAAGCAGCGCATCCATGGGCGTGGCGGTCTCGGCGGGGCGCGACATCTCGGCGGTCTCCTCTACAGCGCCGCGCGTCATTTCAGACGCGCAAAGGCCGCTGTAACACTTTGAGTTGCTGCATGTCTCCTCAAATCGCCTCCGCTTCAAGGAGGCATGCAGCAGTAGGAACGGTGGTGGCATTGATCTATATAGGCACGAGGTGATGCTCAAATGCGACGGGAGAGAAGCGATGATCGATGTGTTGATTGCCGGAGGCGGCTATGTCGGCCTGTCGCTCGCCGTATCGCTGAAGAAAGCGGCTCCGCATCTTGAGGTGACGGTCGTGGACGGTGCGCCCGAGGGCGCCTGGAAAAGGGACGAGCGGGCGTCCGCAGTCGCGCTTGCCGCCGAGCGCATGCTCGATGTTCTCGGAGTCTGGGGTGCGATCGCGCCGGAGGCCGAGCCTATCCTCCGGATGGAGATTACCGATTCGAAGACGGCCGATCCCGTCCGTCCGGTGTTCCTGACCTTCGAGGGCGATGGCGGCGAGGGGCGTCCCTTCGCCCATATGGTTCCGAACACCGCGCTGGTCGGTGCTTTGCGCGAGGCCTGCCGGGATCTCGGTATCGCGATCCGGCAATCGGCGATGGTCGAGAGCTTCAGGAGCGGCGACCACGCCGTCGCCGTGACGCTCGCCGGCGGCGAGGCGTTGGAGGCGCGGCTGCTGGTCGCCTGCGACGGCGTGCGTTCGAAATTGCGCGAGGCGGCCGGCATCAAGGTCGTCGAGTTCGACTACGGCCAGTCGGGCATTGTGACGACGGTCGAGCACGAGCGTCCGCATGGCGGCACGGCGGAGGAGCATTTCCTGCCGGCCGGTCCTTTCGCCACGCTGCCGCTCAAGAACAACCGCTCCTCGCTCGTCTGGACGGAGAGCAGCTACGATGCCGAAAGGCTGTTGAAAGAGGATGACTTCATTTTCGAGGAGGAACTGGAGCGCCGCTTCGGCCACAAGCTCGGCCATCTCAAGGTGGTCGGCGGTCGCAGGGCCTTTCCGCTCGGGCTGACCCTGGCCCGCGATTTCGTGGGCCCGCGTTTCGCGCTCGCCGGCGACGCCGCCCACGGCATTCACCCGATCTCCGGCCAGGGCCTCAATCTCGGCTTCAAGGACGTGGCGGCGCTTGCCGAAACGATCGTCGAGGCGGACCGACTCGGCCTCGACATCGGCTCGCTTGCCGTCCTCGAGCGCTACCAGACCTGGCGGCGTTTCGACACGTTCCGCATGGGGGTGACGACGGATGTGCTGAACCGGCTGTTCTCCAACGACATCACACCGGTCAGGGTCGCCCGCGACATCGGCCTCGGCCTCGTCGATCGGGTGCCGTCGCTCAAGAATTTCTTCATTCGCCAGGCCGCAGGCGTTGCAGGCGAAGCGGACCCGCGATTGCTGTCGGGGCAGCCGATCTGACGGGTGGAGCGCGTTTCTCGCGTGGCGCGCCCCTCAGCCGGCCTGCCGGCCACCTTCTCCCCGCAAGCGGGGAGAAGGGACTCGCGGCAGCGCCCAAGCTCTCCCCGCGAGCAGGAAGAGGGTTTGTCCCCGCGTTAAACCCGAGGAGCGGGGCAATCCCGCCAACATCGAAAGAAGTCCAGACCTTCCTGCATCCCGTACCCCAGTCGCGTGACGGCCTCGGTGGGGCTCAGCCAGAAGAACCGAAATCGGATAGGCGCGCCGCCGCTGTCCGGCGTCAGTTCGTGGTGCAGCCATGTTTGCCGATGTTCGCCTTCAAGGGCCACGTGGAAATGGTGACGGCGGTGGCAGATTTCCCTGTTCCCCTTCGCGTAGCGATAATCCTGTGTGGCGAATTGGGTCAACGTGTCCGGCGGCGTGAGCCCGGTCTCCTCCGAGAATTCCCGGCGGGCGGCCTCCTCGGGGCTCTCGCCCGGCTCCATCGTGCCGCCCGGCACCTGCAGCTCGATTTCGGGAAAGTCCGGCTCGTCAAAGACCAACAGCAAACCCCGCCAGGTGGCGTAGATCAGCACCTTGTGCGCGTCCGGCGTCATGCGTCGCGGCGCGCCATGAAGGCCAGCCGCTCGAAAAGGTGCACGTCCTGCTCGTTCTTCAGAAGCGCGCCGTGCAGCTTCGGCAGCATCGATTTCGGATCGGCGCGCAAGTCCGCCGGATCGATCTCGTCGGCGACCAGCAGGCGGATCCAGTCGAGCGCCTCCGATGTCGAGGGCTTCTTTTTCAAGCCCGGCACCTCGCGGATGCCGTAGAAGGCGGCAAGGGCTGCCGACAGCAGGGTCTTGCGGATGCCGGGATAGTGGACCTCGACGATGCGGGCGAGCGTCTCGGCATCGGGAAAGCGGATATAGTGGAAGAAGCAGCGGCGCAGGAAAGCGTCCGGCAGTTCCTTCTCGTTGTTGGAGGTGATGATGACGATCGGCCGGTGCCGGGCGCGGATCATCTCTCCGGTCTCGTAGACGTGGAACTCCATCCGGTCGAGTTCCTGCAAGAGGTCGTTCGGAAATTCGATGTCCGCCTTGTCGATCTCGTCAATCAGCAGCACGACTTTCTCGGCCGCCTCGAAGGCCTGCCAGAGCTTGCCCTTGCGGATATAGTTCTTCACGTCGTTGACGCGGGCATCGCCGAGCTGGCTGTCGCGCAGCCGCGAGACGGCGTCGTATTCGTAAAGCCCCTGCTGCGCCTTGGTGGTCGACTTGACGCTCCACTCGATGAGGTCGAGGCCAAGTGCCGCGGCGATCTGGCGGGCAAGCTCCGTCTTGCCGGTGCCGGGCTCTCCCTTGACGAGCAGCGGCCGCTCCAGCCTTATCGCCGCATTGACGGCGACCATCAGGTCCTTGTCGGCGATATAGTCGGCGGTGCCTTCAAACTGCATGAGCCTGCTCTGTTCCATCCCGCTTTACCCGCGAAACGCCGTGACCTCGATTTCGATCAGCATTTCCGGGCGGATCAGGTCGCAGACAATCATCGTCGCGGCCGGGCGGATCTCGCCGAAAACCGCGCCGAAAATCGGGAAGACCCGGTCGGCGAAACTGGCGTCGGTGACGTAGTAGTGATGGCGCACGACATCCGAGAGCGAGAAGCCGGCTTCATGCAGCGCACCTTCGATCGTCTTCAGGCAATTGCGCGCCTGTTCCTCGACCGTCTCCGGCATGGTCATGCTGGCGTAGTCGTATCCGGTCGTGCCCGAGACGAAGCACCAGTCGCCCTTGACGACGGCACGCGAATAGCCTGCCGTCTTCTCAAAGGGCGATCCGGTCGAAATCAGCCTGCGCGTCATCCGCGAACCGTTCAGGCCCAGGGACGCGATGCGGCGGTCGACTTCTCGAAGCTGTCGATAGCGCCTGCCTTTTCGAGCGTCAGGCCGATATCGTCGAGGCCATTCAGGAGGCAGTGGCGCTTGAAGGCATCGATCTCGAACTTGATCGAGCCGCCGTCCGGGCCGGTAATTTCCTGGGCTTCCAGATCGACAGACAAGACGGCGTTGGAACCGCGGTTGGCATCGTCCATCAGTTTGTCGAGGTCGGCCTGGCTGACGACGATCGGCAGGATGCCGTTCTTGAAACAGTTGTTGTAGAAGATGTCGGCGAACGAGGTCGAGATGACGCAGCGGATGCCGAAATCGAGGAGCGCCCAAGGCGCATGCTCGCGCGAGGAGCCACAGCCGAAGTTGTCGCCGGCAACGAGGATCTTGGCGTTCTGATAGGCCGGCTTGTTGAGGACGAAATCCGGATTCGCCGTGCCGTCCTCATTGTAGCGGGCCTCGGCGAAAAGTCCCGTGCCGAGCCCGGTGCGCTTGATCGTCTTCAGGTAATCCTTCGGGATGATCATGTCCGTGTCGATGTTGACGACGGGCAGGGGCGCAGCGACGCCGGTGAGCTTGACGAACTTGTCCATGGTCTAGCCTTCGATTTCAGCGGAAGTGTTGGGAGAGCGTTTAGATCAGTTTTGCGCTGAAATGAAGGAGAATCTGCGCATCCGGGCTCTGCCGGCTCGATTCCAAAGCGTCCGCTGCGCATTCAACTGAACGCGCAGCGCCCTAAGGTCCGTACTCAATCAGAGCTATGAATTTGTATTTGAACATGATTCTCTTCGCCGTCGGAGGAGACGAATCATGGCCCATGAATACTGGTTGAGTGATGCCCAATGGGCAGCAATTGAACCTTGCCTGCCGAAAAATCAGCCGGGCGCACGGCGGGTGGACGACCGGCGGGTGCTCAGCGGCATCATTCATGTGCTGCAATCCGGTTGCCGCTGGCGGGACTGTCCGGCCGTCTATGGTCCCTATACGACGGTCTACAACCGTTGGAACCGCTGGTCGCGGCGCAAGGTCTGGCACCGTCTGTTCCAGGCGCTGCGAACGATCTCGCCGGATGAGGATTTCCACGCCATCGATTCCACCACCGCCAAGGCGCATCGGGCGGCCAGCGGTGCAAAAGGGGGGCGGAAGCGCAGGCGATCGGGCGATCGCGCGGCGGCAGAACCACGAAAATCCACGCGATCTGCGACAGTCTCGGGCGCGCCATCGCGCTCGAAGTGACGCCGGGGCAGCGTGGCGACGTACGCATGGCCGACCCGTTGTTGGCGGCCTTGCCGCCAGCGCGCGCCTGCGCGGCCGATACCGCCTATGACGCCGATCGGCTGCGCACCTTCCTGATCGCGCGCGGAACCATCCCCGTCATTCCCAACAACCCGACCCGCAAACGCATCCATCCCTTCGATCGAGCCGCCTACAGGCGGCGAAACCTGGTCGAGCGCATGTTCTGCAGGCTCAAGGACTGGCGGCGCATCGCGACCCGATACGACAAGCTCGCTCGAAACTTCATCGCTGCCGTCGAACTCGCCGCAACAATCATCTGGTGGGCCTGATTGAGTCCAGACCTTAGAGATCGATGATCGTGCCGCGCCCGTCGTTCCAGATCCGCATTTCGCGCTGCTGGCCGGCAGCCGGACCGGCACGCGCCGGCATCGGCTTCGCATTGAACCTTGCGGCGATCGCGCTGCCGATCACGACGACGGCGGCGATACCGGCGAGCGCCAAGGCAAGCGAGGCGGTCAGCACGAAGGCCGCAAATGCGATGGTCAGGGCTGCGGCCGTGAAAAGAACAGAGCGGATGCTTTGCATGTTTCGTCACCTTTCTATCAGGCATGTGGTGGCTCGCGGCACCGCTTGCAAGAGGACCCTTCGACCTTGCGCAAGGCAAGAAAGGCGGGCACAACCAATTCCATGACTCGAGCGACCGATCACCATCCCGTGCGGCTGCGCCGTTCCGTGCTTTGCGTTCCGGCGGACAACGCCCGTGCGCTTGCCAAGATCAAGGACCTTGCCGCGGATGCGGTCATCTTCGATCTCGAGGATGCCGTAGCGCCCGAACGCAAGACGGAAGCCCGCGACGACCTTGTCCGCCATCTGTCCGCGAACCGGACGGACGGCGAAGCGATCATCCGCATCAATGTGGCGGAATCGGGTTTCAGCGACGCGGATCTCGTCGCCGCAGTCGCCGTACGCGCGGATGCAATCCTCCTGCCGAAGGTCGAGAGCCCGGCCGACATTCAAGGCGCCCTCGATTGGCTTTCTGAAAACGATGCGCCGGAGACCATGCGGCTCTGGGCGATGATCGAGACGCCGCGCGGCGTCATCAACGCGCCGGCCATCGCCGAATTGGGTCGCACCTTCGGCGGACGGCTCGATTGCTTCATCGTCGGCCTCAACGATCTCGGCAAGGAAACGGGCGTTCCCGCCCTTCCCGGCCGCACCTATCTCGTGCCCTGGCTGATGCAGGTCCTGCTGGCCGCCCGCGGCAGCGGCCTCGACGTCATCGATGCGGTCTACAACGATTTCCGCGATCCGCAAGGTTTTGCGGCCGAGTGTCGGCAGGGGCGCGACATGGGCTATGACGGCAAGATGCTGATTCACCCCGCTCAGATCGATGAGGCCAATCGCCGCTTCGGCGTCGACCAGGCAGCACTTGACGAAGCGCGCGCGATCATCGCCGCCTTCGCCCGGCCGGAGCATGCCGAGAAGGGCGTCATCAATCTCGACGGCCGCATGGTCGAACGCCTCCATCTCGGCCAGGCGCAGAAACTTGCCGCGAAAGCGCAGATCATCGAACAGCGAAGGGCGAAACCTTGAAACTCTACCGATTCCTGACCGGCCCCGACGACGCCTCGTTCTGCCATAAGGTGACGGCGGCATTAAACCAGGGTTGGAGCCTGCACGGCTCGCCGACCTATGCCTTCAACGCCGACACCCAGCATATGCAATGCGGCCAGGCGGTAGTGAAAGAGGTGGAAGGCAAGGATTATCTTCCGGACATGAAGCTGTCGGAGCAGTGACGCGAGTAAGTGGATTTGCCCCTCTTCTCGGGTTTAACCCGAGGACTAACCCTCTCCCCGCACGCCGGCGCCGCGAGTCTCCTTCGCCCGCTTGCGGGAGAAGGTGGCAGGCAGGCCGGATGAGGGGCAAATCGCCCTTTCGTAGGCTATGAATCCCCCTTGCCATGATCCGCATGAACGGCGTGATGCGACAGGAGCAGCACGACGATGAAGAGGACGGGGACCGAGGCAAAGATCACCGCGAAGCCGCTGTGCTCGGCAATGAAACCGATCAGCGACGGCGCGAACAGCATGCCGGAATAGCCCATGGTCGTGGCGACCGCGAGACCGATACCCGGCTGCAGGCCCGGCATATTGCCGGCCGCCGAAAAGGCGATCGGCACCATGTTCGAAATGCCGATGCCGGCGACGGCAAAGCCGAGGATCGCGAGCGACGCGGTGGGTGCGAGCCCCGCGACGACAAGCCCGACGAGGGCGGTGAGCGTGCAAACGCGCAGCGTCTTGATCGCACCGAAGCGGTCGCGCACATGATCGCCGGCAAAGCGCATCGCCGCCATGGTCGCCGAGAAGGCGGCAAAGCCGAAACCCGATAGCTCGACCGAGGCGCCGAGTTCGTTGCGGAGATAAAGCGCGCCCCAGTCGAGCACCGCCCCTTCCGGCACCATCGAGAACAGCGCCATCAGCCCCACCAGCCAGGGCAGCGGCGTCATCGGCAGACGCAACTTCTCCTTCGCCGCTGCCGGGTGCGGCTCATCGGCGAGGATCATCGGCCAGGCAATCGCAAGAACCGCGGCGCAGAAGCCGGTCACCAGGATGGCATGCGGCAGCACGCCGACGCGGGCCATGAGGACACCGCCGATCCCGGCGCCGATCAGCCCGCCGAGACTCCAATAGGCGTGGCAGGAGGACATGATGGCGCGACGCATCGATTTCTCGACCTCGACGGCATTGGCGTTCATCGCCACATCCATGGCGCCGACGAAGCCGCCGAGCAGGAACATGCCGATCGCCGCCGTCCAGACATCGGGCACGAGCGTCAGGACGAGAAGCAGGGGCGAGAGAATGATCGCCGTCGCCTTGGCCACTTTTTGCGAGCCGATGCGGGCAATGTAGGCGCCGGCGATCGGCATCAGCACCAGCGAGCCGATGCCGAACACCAGGATCAGGAGGCCGAGCACGCTCTCGCCTATCCCGAGCCGGTCCTTGAATTCCGGGATCTTCGGCGCCCAGCTGCCGGTGACGAAGCCGTTCATCAGGAACAGGAGGGAAACGGCAAGCCGGTTCCTCGACATGTAGCCCTGCCGGACTGCGGTCTTCGGGGCGGCCTCTGCGCGCTGATCCATTTTTTGATCTTCCTGTTCGCCGGTTCGTCCGGCTCAAATGGTGATTTCGATGAGATTGCCGTCGGGGTCGCGGATAACGGCTTCGTAGAAACCGTCCCCGGTCCACCGCGCTCCGGAAACGAGCTGGCCCTGCTCGCCGGCCCGCGCCGCCATGTCGTCCACGGCCTCACCGCTACCGAGCGAAAGGGCGATGTGGGCGTAGCCGGCGCGCTCGACCATGACGCCGTCGTGCGGCTCAAGCCACGGCCCTTCCATGACCTCGATCGTCGGTCCCGCGCCGATGGTCAGGAAGCACGAACGGAACCCGGGACGACGCCGGCTTTCATAGACAGAGCCGGCATCGGCGCCGAGGAATTCGACCCAGAAGGCCGCGATCCGCTCGAGATCTCTGGTCCAGAGGGCGACATGCGCAATGCTCATCCGGCGCGCTCCTCCGCAATGACGACGCTCGCGCCTTGCGCGATGAAGGCGGCGACCTCACCCTCCGGCGCACCCGCCTCGAGGACCAAGGTCGAGCCGGAGCCGATGCCGATCACCGCGTGCGGAGCTGCCGTACCGAGCTTGTCGCTAGTGACGGCGGCAAGCACCGAACGGCTGCGCGCGGCGATCAGCCGCTTGAATTCCGCGTCCTCCAGATGGAAGGCCGTGAGCCCCGCCTCGGCGTCGGCGCCGCACGTTCCGAGAATACACAGATCCGGCCGCAGCAACTCCGCGTCGCGCTGCGCCCTGGCCCCGACCGCAGCGCCGACGGTTCGGTCGAGCGTGCCGCCGATCAGGATCAGGTTGAGGCCCGGCTTCTCCATCAGTGCAGAGGCGATCAGCGGCGTATTGGTGACGATCGTCGCCGACAGGTCCGGAGAGATCGTCCGCGCGATTGCGAGGTTGGTTGAACCGGCATCGAGAAACACCGTCATGCCGTGCTGAATGAAGCCGATCGATGCCCGCGCCAGGGCCGCCTTGCGCTCCGGGGCGAGCGCGGCCCGCTCGCTGAGCGAGCCCGCATCCGGCGCAAGCGGCAGGGCGCCGCCATAGACGCGCTCGCAGAGGCCCGCCGCAGCCATTTCGCGCAGGTCGCGCCGGATCGTGTCTTCGGAGACGTTGAGCTCGCGCGCCAGATCGGCGGCGAGAACACGGCCCTCGGTCTTCAGCCGATCCTGGATCAGCGATTTTCTTTCGCGCAGCAACAGTTCGGTCGACATTTTCCCAATCGTGCATAAACGTGCATTAATCGATAGAAACGTGAATACCACCGTTGCCGTGCGAGTTCAACCTTGGATAATCTGGAACAGGTCCGCAGGTTGCCTGTTTTGATTGCGGCCGTTTCGATGGGGTGCGGCCCGCTTGAGAAAATATTCTATCGAAACAGCCGAGAATTGGTCTTTTATGCGCTCAGGCGGCTCGCAATTTGTGCGAGGCTGACCACAATCCGGATGACGGGCCGGAGAACAGAAAGATGGAAACAACACAATGAAATTCCTTCCGACACTTTTCGCCGCCACTCTCCTGCAAATTGCCGCCTTTGCGCCGGCCGAGGCCGGGGCGAACCTCGATGAGATCAAATCGGCCGGCGTGCTGAAGATCGGCACCGAGGGCACCTATGCCCCCTTCACCTATCATGATGCGAACGGCACGCTCGTCGGCTTCGACGTCGAGATCGGCCAGGCGCTCGCCGAGCGCCTCGGCGTCAAGGCCGAGTTCCTCGAAGGCAAGTGGGACGGCCTGATCGCCGGCCTCGACGCCAACCGCTACGACACCGTCATCAATCAGGTCGGCATCACCGAGGAACGCAGGAAGAAATACGACTTCTCCGAGCCCTATATCGCGTCCAAGGCGGTGCTGATCGTCAAGGCCGACAACGAGGAGATCAAGGGCTTCGCCGACTTGAAGGGCAAGAAGTCGGCCCAGTCGCTGACCAGCAACTTCGGCAAGCTTGCGCAAGCCTCGGGCGCCGAACTCGTCGGCACCGACGGCTTCGACCAGTCGATCCAGCTCGTCTTGACCGGCCGCGCCGACGCGACCATCAACGACAGCCTGTCCTTCCTCGACTTCAAGAAGCAGAAGCCGGACGCCCCCGTGAAGATCGCGGCAGAGCAGGCCGATGCCGACTATTCCGGCATCATCCTTCGCAAGGGCGAGCCGGAACTGCTCGCAGCCATCAACAAGGCGCTTGAAGAGATCAAGGCCGATGGCACCTACGAGAAGATCTCGCAGAAATATTTCGGCGCCGACGTCTCGAAGTAAGCGAGGGGGGGCGACCGGCGACTGACCCCTCCCAACCCTCCCCACAAGTGGGAGGGCTAACTTGCCTCGGCGCCGAGCTCCACAGGAAGCCTGCGCATCCTAAACAAGGTCCAGAGCCGTAGGCCAGTGCGACAGGCAAAGCGTCGCGAGACGGGCGCAGGATTCGGAAGCCTCCCATCCCTCCCCCTTGTGGGCCCCTTGTGGGGAGGGTGACCCGAAGGGCCGGGAGGGGTTCTGACGGAACGGTTGCATGGGACGCGGTCGTCCCACCTTTCCCGACCATGCTCCATGAACTACGATCCGTTCCGTTCCCGGAGCGGATCCGCGCATTTTGAAAGGTTTTCCCTTGCCCAACTGGCTGAACCTCATGGCGGAATCGCTGCCGACCCTGCTCTGGGCCGGCTTGATCTTCACGGTGCCGCTGACCCTGCTTTCTTTCATCCTCGGCCTGTTGCTCGGCCTTGTCACCGCCATCGTCAGGCTTTTCGCGCCGGCTCCCTTCGTCGCCGTGGCGCGCTTCTATGTCTGGGTGATCCGCGGCACGCCGCTGCTCGTCCAGCTCTTCGTCATCTTCTACGGCCTGCCCAGCATGGGCATCCTGCTCGACGCCTTTCCGGCCGCGCTGATCGGCTTCACGCTGAATATCGGCGCCTATACCTCCGAGATCATTCGCGCAGTGATTTCCTCCGTGCCGCGCGGCCAATGGGAGGCAGCCTATTCGATCGGCATGAGCTGGAGCCAGGCGATGCGCCGCACCATCCTGCCGCAAGCGGGCCGTGTCGCCGTGCCGCCGCTCTCGAATACCTTCATCTCGCTGGTCAAGGACACCTCGCTCGCCGCGGCGATCACCGTGCCCGAACTCTTCCAGACGGCGCAGCGCATCGTCGCCACCACCTACGAGCCGCTGATCCTCTACATCGAGGCGGCGCTGATCTACCTTGCCATGAGCTCCGTGCTTTCGGCCCTGCAGGTCAGACTGGAGAAACGCTTCGCCCGCTATGGCGGCTTCCTGGAGGCGCGCGCATGATCGAGCTCGAGCATATCGTCAAGCGCTTCGGTACCAACACGGTCCTGAACGACATCAACGTCAGCCTGGCGGAGGGCACGGTGACTGCCCTTGTCGGCCCCTCAGGCGGCGGCAAGAGCACGCTCCTGCGCTGCGTCAACCTGTTGGAGGTCCCGACCAGCGGCGCGATCCGCCTCGGCGACGAGCGCCTGGAATTCGCTCCCGGCCGCAAGGTCGGCTGGCAAGCGATCCAGCGGCTCCGCCGCCAGACTGGCATGGTGTTCCAGAACTTCCAGCTTTTCCCGCACCAGACGGCCCTCGGCAACGTCATGGAAGGCCTGGTGACCGTCCTCAGATGGCCGGCCGACCGCGCCCGCGCCCGCGCACTCGAACTCCTGGAGAAGGTCGGCATGGCCCACAAGGCGGACGCCTGGCCGGCCACGCTTTCCGGCGGCCAGCAGCAGCGCGTGGCGATTGCCCGCGCCCTTGCACCGTCCCCACGCGTGCTCCTCTGCGACGAGCCGACCTCGGCGCTCGACCCGGAGCTGGCAGAAGAAGTGGTGGAAGTCCTGAGCCGGCTCGCCCGCGAAGGCACCACGATGATCATGGCCACCCACGACCTGCGCCTCGCCTCCCGCGTCGCCGACCACGTGGTCTTCCTCGACGGCGGTGTCGTCGTCGAAAGCGGCCCGCCGCGGAAGATTTTTTCCGTGCCGGAGCGTGAGCGGACGAAAAGGTTCATAGCCTCGCTCAGCGCGCCGATGAGCTATGACATTTGAGGTAAATCGGAGCCAATGGAACGAGCCGTGACTTCACTCGAATACCCCACAATGAGGGCAGAACTTATTTCTTACTTAAGAGGTTTGGCCGATTACCAGTATCAGCGAGAAAATTGGCAGGTCTATCGAACGTCACCCGCTACGATGAATTGGATTACACAATTCACTTTCTCTATGACGACACCGAGCTAGCCAGCGATCCCGAATCCACCATCGGGGTGTTTCTCTATGATCACCGCGAGGCGGAAGGGATACGCTCGATCATTGCCGCGATCGACCGCGTGTTCGAGAAGTATGGGCTGGAGCTGAGCGATGCTGAATACCTCAGTAAACTCGAGTGGATGCAGGTCGTAGCTGCGGCGTCGAAAGCCCTACCCGTATTCGTGGCAAATGGCGTTGGGTCTCTCGATTAACGCGCCGCGCGCAGCTATGATACCCGAGCGCTTTTGTGAAGCTTGATCGCGAAAAGTATCGTTGCCATCAACCAAACCAGCCCGACGACAAGTGCGGTGCCGCTGGCTCCGAGGCACTCGTTCTCAGCTATTGTGCAAGAATGATCGACCCCGATGTACAAGCTGACAGCACCAGCGAGTAAACCGAAGCATGCGATCAGAGCGCCGGTCAGCGGTCTCATGCCGAAACTCAGGCCAATTACCGCAGCCGACAAGACAATAAGAGGTCCGGCCAATGTGAGCAGAAGTGCCATCTTGGCTCCAGTTCGCACGAAATCTGACAACAGCCTGCGTTCAGGAGCCGGCCGGGACTAATCCGGCCGGCCCCATGTGGCCCCACGAGAGCATCACGCCCCAAACACCACCAGCAGATCCTTCGCATCGATCTGGTCGCCGGCCCGGACCAGCACCTCGGCGATCGTGCCGTCCTTCTCGGCGTGCAGCGCCGTCTCCATCTTCATCGCCTCGATGGAGAGCAGCACGTCGCCGGCCTTGACCGGCTGGCCGGGATGAACGGCGACGGTCGAGATGACGCCCGGCATCGGCGCGCCGAGATGGGCGGCGTTGCCGGCTTCGGCCTTGCGGCGGATGGCGGCGGAAGCGCCGCGGTTGCGGTCCGGCACCTTGATCGGCCGCGGCTGGCCGTTCAGCTCGAAGAACACCTTGACCATGCCCTTCTCGTCGATCTCGCCCTGCGTCTGGTTGAGGATGACGAGCGTCTTGCCCTTCTCGATGTCGGCGAACAGCTCCTCGCCCGGCGCCATGCCGTAGAAATAGGCGGGCGTCGGCAGCACGGAGACCGGGCCATAGGTCTCGGCGGCCAGCGCATAGTCGGTGAACACCTTCGGATACATCAGGTAGGAGGCGAACTCGAAGTCGTCGACCTTGCGGCCGAGCTTCTCCTCAATGGTTTTCCGCTCCTGGTCGAGATCGGCGGGCGGCAGCAGCGAGCCCGGCACGGCCGTATAGGCCGATTCGCCCTTCAGCGCCTTCTTCTGCAAGGCCGCCGGCCAGCCGCCCGGGGGCTGGCCGAGATCGCCCTTCAGCATCTGCACGACCGAATCCGGGAAGGCGATGTCCTTGGCCGGGTTTTCGACGTCGGCAACCGTCAGGTCCTGGGAGACCATCATCAGCGCCATGTCGCCGACCACCTTCGACGACGGCGTCACCTTGACGATGTCGCCGAACATCTGGTTGGCGTCGGCATAGGCCTGCGCCACCTCGTGCCAGCGGGTCTCGAGGCCGAGCGAGCGCGCCTGTTCCTTGAGGTTGGTGAACTGGCCGCCCGGCATTTCGTGCAGGTAGACTTCGGAGGCCGGCCCCTTGAGGTCGCTCTCGAAGGCCGCATACTGGTGGCGCACCGCTTCCCAGTAGAAGGAGATGCGGCGGATCCATTCCGGGTTCAGGCCGGGGTCGCGCTCGGAACCGGACAGCGCCTCGACGATCGAGCCGAGGCAGGGCTGCGAGGTGTTGCCGGAGAGCGAGTCCATCGCCGCATCGACGATATCGGCGCCGGATTCGACCGCGGCCAGCACCGTCGCCGCGGCAATGCCCGACGTGTCGTGCGTGTGGAAATGGATCGGCAGGTCGGTCGCGTCCTTCAGTGCCTTGAACAGCACCCGCGCCGCGGCCGGCTTCAGGAGCCCCGCCATGTCCTTGACGGCGATGATATGGGCGCCGGCCTTCTCCAGTTCGGCGGCGAGCGCGGTATAGTATTTGAGGTCGTATTTCGGCCGGGCGGCATTCAGGATGTCGCCGGTATAGCAGATCGCCGCCTCGCAGATGCGGTTCTCCTCGGCGACCGCGTCCATCGACACCCGCATGTTGTCGACCCAGTTCAGGCAGTCGAAGACGCGGAAGACGTCGATGCCGCCCTTGGCCGCCTGGCGGACGAAGTATTTGACGACATTGTCCGGATAGTTCTTGTAGCCGACGCCGTTGGCGCCGCGCAGCAGCATCTGCAAGAGCAGGTTCGGCGCGCCCTCGCGCACCATCGCCAGCCGCTCCCACGGGTCCTCTGTCAGGAAGCGCATCGACACGTCGAAGGTGGCGCCGCCCCAGCATTCGAGCGAAAACAAATTGGGCAGCGCCCGCGCATAGGTGCCGGCGATCCGGGCGATGTCATAGGTGCGCATGCGGGTGGCGAGCAGCGACTGATGGCCGTCGCGCATGGTCGTATCGGTGATCAGCACCTGCGGCTGCGCCTTGACCCATTCGGCGAATTTCTTCGGCCCGAGCTCGTCGAGTTTCTGCTTGGTGCCGGGCTTGGCCTCGCCATTGATGAACGGTACGACCGGGGCGGCGATGTCGTCGTTGGGCTTCGGCCGGCCCTTCGCCTCCGGATGGCCGTTGACGGTGACGTCGGCGAGATAGGTCAAGAGCTTGGTGGCGCGGTCCTGGCGCTTGACCTGCTGGAACAGCTCCGGCGTCGTGTCGATGAAGCGGGTCGTGTAGCTGTTGTCCTTGAACTTCGGGTGGCCGATGATCGCCTCGAGGAAGGTCAGGTTGGTCGCGACGCCGCGGATGCGGAATTCTCTGAGCGCCCGGTTCATCCGCGTTATCGCCTCCTGCGGGTTCGGCGCCCAGGCGGTCACCTTTTCCAGAAGCGGATCGTAGTAGCGGGTGATCACCGCGCCGGAATAGGCGGTGCCGCCGTCCAGCCGGATGCCGAAGCCGGTGGCGCCGCGATAGGCGGTGATGCGGCCATAGTCCGGAATGAAGTTCTGCTCCGGGTCTTCGGTGGTGATGCGGCATTGCAGCGCATGCCCGTTGAGGCGGATGTCTTCCTGCTTCGGCACGCCCGATTCCGGCGTGCCGATGGCAAAGCCGTCGAGGATGTGGATCTGCGCCTTGACGATGTCGATGCCGGTGACCACTTCGGTCACCGTGTGCTCGACCTGGATGCGCGGATTGACCTCGATGAAGTAGAATTTGCCGGTGTCGGCATCCATCAGATACTCGACCGTGCCGGCGCCGATATAGTTGGTCGCCTCGGCGATCTTCAGCGAATAGGCGGCGAGCTCCTGGCGCTGTGCGTCGCTGAGATAGGGCGCCGGGGCGCGCTCGACGACCTTCTGGTTGCGCCGCTGGATCGAGCAGTCGCGCTCGAACAGATGTACGACATTGCCGTGCGTGTCGCCAAGGATCTGGCTTTCGACGTGGCGGGCCCGCTCGACGAGCTTTTCCAGATAGACCTCGTCCTTGCCGAAGGCGGCCTTCGCCTCGCGCTTCGCCTCGGTCACCTCGCGGATCAGGTCCTTCGGGTCGCGGATCGCCCGCATGCCGCGGCCGCCGCCGCCCCAGGAGGCCTTCAGCATCACCGGATAGCCGATCGCGTCGGCGAGCCGATGGATTTCCGCCTCATCGTCCGGCAACGGATCGGTGGCCGGCACGACCGGCACGCCGACGGAAATGGCGAGGTTGCGCGCGGCGACCTTGTTGCCGAGCTGACGCATGGTCTGCGGCCGGGGACCGATGAAGGTGATGCCGGCGGCATCGCAGGCATCGACGAATTCCGGGCTTTCCGACAGCAGCCCGTAGCCCGGGTGGATTGCGTCGGCGCCGGACAGCTTGGCGACGCGGATCACCTCGTCGATCGCAAGGTAGCTTTCGATCGGCCCGAGATCGCGGGAAAGGTGCGGGCCGCGGCCGATCTGATAGCTCTCGTCGGCCTTGAAGCGATGCAGCGCCAGCTTGTCCTCCTCAGCCCATATCGCGACCGTTTTAAGTCCCAGCTCATTGGCCGCGCGGAAGACGCGGATGGCGATTTCGGAACGGTTGGCAACAAGGATCTTCGAGATGGACAAGTCGGACTCCTCATAGACTTGGAACGCGGGAATGCTGCACCCGCGAAAAGAACTATTAGCGAGTCAAGGAATGAGATGCAATTTCAGATGCGACATGGGCCATAACCCATTGGGTCAGGAGATCAGCCCCAGGCGGAAGGCGACGAGCGTGTCGCGCCAGCGGAAGCCGCGCTGGGCGTGGCCGAGATAGCGGATGGTCGGGTCGATGACGACATATTTCTTGCGGATGTAGATCTGCGGCCAGCCCTCGGGCCAACGCCCGGCGAGCAACAGCCTCAATGGGTTCTCGTGCGGTTTGGGCTGGCGCACCACGCCGTAGAAATCGAAGCCGCAGCGATCGAGCAGCCGTTCGAACTCGGGCAGGATCTCCTCGCGCGTCTTCATCTCTTCCAGAAGCGCCAGAAACTGTACGAGCAACGTTATATTCATGGAACACCTACGGGTCAGAACGGACAGCGAGCGCTTGCGAAGCCTTCCATGAACGCGCCGTTCAGAAGCCATTCATGTTGCAACCGCGATAATCCCTTCTATCACGCCCGGTCCTGTACGAAACCCGCAAAAATCGGAGTGTGGCAAGAGATAGCGAACGATGGATCGTCCACCAAATCCTCCCTTGGAACCGGATGATCAAGCCGTCTGATTTGCCCGCTTCGCGTTTTCCGCAGGTTTTTCTGAAGGACCGTCTCGCGCGGCTTCGTCGGCTTTGCAGGGCAATCCTGCGTTGACCGCCGGGGGCGCAACGCATTGCCGCATTGCTGTTGCGGCAGAAAAATCCGATGCCCAGAAGGGGTGAGACAGTGTCTTTATTCCAGGTGTATGCAAGAGCGCTTCAGTATCTTGCTGTCCACAAGTTTCGTGTCGGGGCGATCGTCATCGCCAATATCGTCCTGGCTGTGATCACCATTGCCGAGCCGATCCTCTTCGGCCGCATCATCGACGCGATCTCGTCGCAGAAGGAAGTCGCGCCGATGCTGCTCATGTGGGCCGGCTTCGGTGTCTTCAACACCCTCGCCTTCGTGCTCGTTTCCCGCGAGGCCGACCGTCTTGCGCATGGTCGTCGCGCAACGCTGCTGACCGAGGCCTTCGGCCGGATCGTCTCCATGCCGCTTTCCTGGCATAGCCACCGCGGCACCTCCAATGCGCTGCACACGCTGCTGCGCGCCTGCGAGACCCTGTTCGGCCTCTGGCTCGAATTCATGCGGCAGCATCTCGCGACCGCCGTGGCGCTCGTCCTGCTGGTGCCGACCGCCTTCGTCATGGATTTCCGCCTGTCGATGGTCCTCGTCGTGCTCGGCGCCGCCTATGTGGTGATCAGCAAGGTCGTGATGAACCGTACGAAGGACGGCCAGGCCTCGGTCGAGAACCACTATCACACGGTCTTCTCGCACGTCTCCGACTCGATCAGCAACGTTTCGGTGGTTCACAGCTACAACCGCATCGAAGCGGAAACGCGCGAACTGAAGAAGTTCGCCGAACGGCTTCTCTCGGCGCAGTACCCGGTGCTCGACTGGTGGGCCTTGGCGAGCGCGCTCAACCGCATCGCCTCGACCATCTCGATGATGACGATCCTCGTTATCGGCACGATCCTGGTGCAGCGCGGCGAGCTCGGCGTCGGCGAGGTCATCGCGTTCATCGGCTTCGCCAATCTGCTGATCGGCCGTCTCGACCAGATGAAAGCCTTCGCGACACAGATCTTCGAGGCACGCGCCAAGCTTCAGGACTTCTACCAGCTCGAAGATTCGGTCCGCGAACGCGATGAGCCGGCCGGCGCCGGGGAGCTCACCGGCGTCGTGGGTGAAGTCGAGTTCCGCGACGTCTCCTTCGACTTCGCCAACTCCGCCCAGGGCGTGCGCAATGTGTCCTTTACGGCGAAGGCCGGCCAGACGATCGCCATCGTCGGCCCGACCGGCGCCGGCAAGACGACGCTCGTCAACCTGCTGCAGCGTGTCCACGAGCCGAAACACGGCCAGATCCTGGTCGACGGCGTCGATATCTCGACGGTGACGCGCAAGTCGCTGCGCCGGTCGATCGCCACCGTCTTCCAGGACGCCGGCCTGATGAACCGCTCGATCGGCGACAACATCCGGCTCGGCCGCGAGGACGCCTCGCTCGAAGAGGTCATGGCCGCTGCCGAAGCGGCCGCCGCAAGCGACTTCATCGAGGGCCGCCTCAACGGCTACGACACGCTCGTCGGCGAACGCGGCAACCGGCTCTCGGGCGGCGAACGCCAGCGGATCGCGATTGCCCGCGCCATCCTCAAGAACGCGCCGATCCTGGTGCTCGACGAGGCGACCAGCGCGCTCGACGTCGAGACCGAGGCACGTGTCAAGGATGCAATCGATGCGCTGCGCAAGGACCGCACCACCTTCATCATCGCCCACCGGCTGTCGACGGTGCGCGAGGCGGACCTGGTGATCTTCATGGATCACGGCCGGATCGTCGAGATGGGTGGCTTCAACGAGCTCAGCCACAGCAACGGCCGCTTCGCCGCACTGCTGCGCGCCAGCGGGATCCTGACGGACGAGGATGTCCGCAAGAGCCTCACGGCGGCGTGACGCCACCTCCCCTGCGAACAAAGGAATGCCCCGGAACCGTTCCGGGGCATTTTCTTTTGAGGCAATGCGATGATCGCGGAAGGCGCATGTGCTTCTCGCCCGCGCGAGGTTAATAGACGTCCCTGTCGAGACTTCTCGCGTCGTCCGCCATCTTTTCGCGGTAAATGTCTCCTGCCTTGCTTTGGCACGCCAGGGACGCGCTCTTTGAAGCGGGATTTCGTAAGCAGGATCTGCCCGATCGAGCATTGCTACCGCGAGACTCGGCTCAAGCGCCTCCGAGCCTCGAGTGATCCATCTCCCATCGGGGCCGATCATCCCACCGGCGCCCTCGTGAGCGGCTTGTGCCGGCGTCGCCGCCGCTATCCAAATGCAGTTCAGCCCAGCATGCGCCTGCAGCGCGATCTGGAAGTGTTGGGGAATGCCATAGGAGGAAAATAGAACCGCATCGACACCAAGACGCTCGTACTCGGCGAATATCTCAGGAAATTGCGACTCGATGCACACAGCGCAGCCAAAACGATAACCATCGACCTCGAACGTGACAGGCTGCAGTCCTGGCGTATACCAGCCGCCAAGCTCGCTGCTCGACAGATATCTCTTATCGTATCTCGTCAGCAGCTTCCCATCGTCCGCAAACACGTAAAGGCTGTTGTGTGGCGGGTAGGTTCCGGAGAGCCGATGCGCAGCACCTACGACAGCAAAGATGCGGAATTGCCTGCAGACTTCGGCGATGCTCCGAAGCTCGGTTTCCTGCCGATCCCAATCGAAGTCCCGCCAATGATCAGGACTTCCTATTTGTGCCTTCCCGTAGCCTGACAGCGCGCCTTCGCAAAAGCTGATCAGCCGCGCGCCTTGAAGCGCCGCTCTCCTGATCATGTCGCCTATTGCGGTTGCGTTTAGCGAAATCGCCGCCGACACGGGCGTCTGCGCTGTGGCCACTTTCAAGGAATGAGCCCTCCCCATCCACGAATCGGTGAATCCTTGGACACATCCTACGCCACATCGAATTCATGCAAATCTCGACCGATCCGGAGGCGCTCTCACGCAGCCCTCAGCGGCTTCACGCTCCCCACCTCCTTTAGCCAGTCGAGGTAATAGGCATAGACGAAGTGCAGACCGACGCCGGCGACGACGAAGAGGGAGCCGATGATCGGGTTCTTGCCGGTGACGAAGAGCAGCACCTGCCCCGCCATGGCAAGGATCGTTCCGAAGATGAAGACCGGCAGGGAGTTGCGCCCGATCATCACCAGCGGATGATTGGCATCGAGCCGCGTCAGGCGGCTGACGAGCGGGGTGATCGCCAGAAGATAGGCGAGCGCCAGCACATGCAGCAGTCGCGTCAGCGACAGGAAAGTCTTGTCGAAGCCGGTCAGGACCGCCGGTAGGCCGAAGGAAAAGTCGATGTTCCACCAGGAAAACAGCACCCAGGCGCCTGACACCAGCAGATAGGCCACGGAAGGCAGGATCAGCCACCAGGTTCTGGGCAGGCTGCCGCCGCGGCGCACATGCGTCATCGCGATGATGCCGATCACGAACAGGAACTGCCAGGACCACGGATTGAGGAACCAATAGCCCTCGTCGAGGAAATTGTATGGCACCAGCTTGAAGCAGCCGGCGGCCAGCCAAAGCGTTGCCGAGAGGCCGAACAGCAATCGCGGGCTCGCAGCATTCAGCCAGAGCATGCCGGGCAGCATCAGGAACAGCACCGCATACATCGACAGAATGTTGTTATAGCCAAGCTGGTGGCCGAGCAGCACCATGGCGACGATGCCCTGCTCCGCCTGGTCGACGATCGGGCGGATGTTGATTTCGCCGATCAGGTCCTGGCGGCCGAAATAGAGGGCGCCGCCGGCGAAGATCGCCAGCGTCACCACGCTCGTCATGATATGCGCGACATACAGCGTCAGCGCCCGCCGCCAGACCTTGAGCGTCAGGGCCAGCCGCGCGCCCGCCACGAACCTGCCGCCATAGGCGACGCCGACCGAAAGGCCGGAAATCAGGACGAAGGCCTCTGCCGAATCGGAGAAGCCGATGTTCTTGTGCGTGAGATATTCGAGATACTGGCCCGGAACGTGATTGATGAAGATCGTCAGCAGGCAGAGGGCTCGAAAGACGTCGAGGCGCGTGTCGCGCCCTGCCATAGCCGGGGCGGTTCCGATTGGGTCTCTGCCGCCCCAAGAAGTCTTTTGCAGCATGCGGTCCTTATCCGGGATTTGGCGCCCCGCCCCACCCCTTGTTGAAACCGGACGCAGCCGCACCAGAGGGTCTTCCGGCAGCGTCTATGAAATCGCGACCCGAAATTCGGGGCGCGCCGACCGCAACTGAACGGCAAAGAAAAACCGGCCTCGCACGTTCCGTACAAAGCCGGCTCCTCCGTGTCATTTCCGGCAGTTACAGCAAAATGCCTTCATGCGCGTTTTTTGTGACACTATTATTGACGCTGACGATCAACTCACCGGATTTTTTGTCGCGGCTGACGGAAATCCGGTGCGTCGCACCGTTCAGCCGAACCTCGGCGGAGTAGCCGTCCCAGTGTTCCGGCAAGACTGGCCGGATCGCCAGCCTCTCGCCGCGCTGGCGGATACCGAGGATGCCTTCCACGCCGGCGCGATAAAGCCAGCCCGCCGAGCCCGTGTACCAGGTCCAACCGCCGCGGCCGGCAAGCGCTCCCTCGCCATAGACATCGGCGGCGACGACGTAGGGCTCAACGCGGTAATGCTCCGCGTCGCTGCGACTCTGCGCATGCGAAATCGGGTTCAGCATCTGGAAGGCACGCCAGGCTTCCTCCGCCCGTCCCTGGGTGGCGAAGGCCAGCACGACCCAGGTAGCCGCGTGGGTATACTGGCCGCCATTCTCGCGGACGCCCGGCGGGTAGGACTTGATATAGCCGGGATCCTGCTTTGTCTTTTCGAGCGGCGGCGTGAAGAGCCGGACGATGCGCTTCTCCGGGTCGACCAGTTCCGCCATCACCGCATCCATGGCGCGCCGGGAACGCTCCGCGTCACCCTCGCCCGACAGCGTGCTCCACGACTGCGCGATCGAGTCGATCCGGCATTCGTTGCCTTCCGCCGAGCCGAGCGGCGTCCCGTCGTCATAGTAGCCGCGGCGATAATAGTCGCCGTCCCAGCCGGCCTCATCGAGCGCCCGCTTGACGATGTCGAGATGCGTTTCGAAGAGCGCGATGCGCGGCTGGTCCTTGCGCTCGCGCGCGTGCGGCAGGAAGGCGCGCAACGTACCGGCCAGGAACCAGCCGAGCCAGACGCTCGTACCCTCGCCCTCTTCGCCGACGCGGTTCATGCCGTCGTTCCAGTCGCCGCCGAGGATCAGCGGCAGGCCGTTGGCCCCGGTGCGCTTGATGGCGAGTTCGAGCGCGCGGGCGCAATGCTCGTAGATGTCGGCCACCTCGTCGGCGATCTCCGGCGTGTAGAAGCTGTCGTGCTGTCCTTCTTCGAGCGCCGGCCCGACGATAAAGGGCAGCTTCTCGTCGAGAATGTCCTTTGTGCCGGTGACCACGCAATAATGCGCGACCGCATAGGCGAGCCAGACGACATCGTCGGAAATCATCGTGCGGACGCCGGAGCCGGAGCCCGGCAGCCACCAATGCTGCACGTCCCCTTCGACGAACTGCCGGGAGGCGGCGTTGATAATTTGCGCCCGCGCCAGTTCCGGCCGGTGGGTGAGGAAGGCGAGCGTATCCTGCAACTGGTCGCGGAAGCCAAAGGCACCGCTCGCCTGATAGAAGGCCGATCGGGCCATGATCCGGCAACCGAGCGCCTGGTAGGGCAGCCAATGGTTGACCATGTGGTTGAAGCCCGGGTCGGGCGTCTCGACCTTCACCACATCGGTGAACTCGCGCCAGAAGGTTCTTGACGCCTCCAGCACCTTGTCGAAGGCACCGGCGCGCAGTTCCGAGAGAATGCCCTCCACCTGATCGCTGCTGTCGGCATCGCCGAGGTAGAAGGTGATCTGCCGCTCGCTCCCCGGTTCGATGGCGAGATCCGTCGCCAGTGCCGCGCAGGGGTCGCCGTCCGTCTCGGTCGACCCGGAAAGCGCGGTGCCCGAGAGGACGGCCTCGGGGGCGAGGATCGCGCCATTCCGGCCGAGGAACTCCCGGCGGCTCGCCGTATGGCCCGCCGTCGCGCCATCGATGGCGAAGAAGGCGGTGCGGCCCGCATAGTCGATGCTGTAGGGATTGGTCGCCAGAAGCGCCTTCGCGGCTTCCTGCCATTCCGCCAGCACGAAGGGTGCCGTGCGGCTGCGATTGTTGCCGAGAACCCACTCGGCATAGCCATAGACGCGCAGCTTGCGGGCAGACGAACCGCGGTTACGGATCGTCAGCCGGACGAGCTTGGCCGGCAGCGACCTGTGCACCGTGTGGGTCGCTTCGATCTCGAGGTCGTCCTGCCTGCTTCGGAAGAGCGAATAACCAAGGCCATGACGCGCTTCGAACAGCGCCGACTTGCGCCGCGAAAGGGCGGCGTGGGGCGTCAACACCGCACCGCTGGCAATGTCGCGGATAAAGATCGCTTCGCCCGGCCGGTTGACGACGGTGTCGTTGGTCCAGGGGGTCAGCTGGTAGTCGCGCGAGTTGCGGCTCCAGGAGAAGCCTGCTCCCTCGGCCGACACATGGAAGCCGAAGGCCTCGTTGGAAATGACGTTGATCCACGGCTGAGGCGTCGCCTCGCCGCCACGCAGCCGCACGACATATTGGCGGCCCTCGTCGGCAAATCCGCCGAAACCGTTCCAGAATTCGAGGCCGTCACCAGAGACGGTCACTGCTGCCCCCGAGGCTCCATCCTGGATCACCGGCAGCATGCGAGTGCTCTCCTTCGCCTCGCCCGCAGGCTTTGCGTAAAGGGCAGTGGCGCGGGCGATCTGGTCGGTGATCGTGCCGTTGCGGGCGTGGAAGACGGCGCGCGATGCCGAGATCAGGGTCGACCAGGTCTCCGGCTCCATCAGGTCGCGCCTGACGGCGAATATGTGCTGGCGCGGGCCGTCCGAAAGCCCCCGCAGCCTCAGGTTCTCGCACATGGAATCGAGCGTGTGCTGCAGATCCTGCGCATAGGACGAAGCGCGCTCGTTGACGACCACCAGGTCGGCGGTGATGCCGCGGGCCCGCAGATACTCCTGCGCGCGCAGCGCCTCGCGGGCGATGCCGAGGTCGCCGTCGTCATTGATCCTCAGGCAGAAGATCGGGAAGTCGCCGGAGATCGCCAGCGGCCAGAGCGCCGCCTGGGAGGCAAGGCCGCTCTTGACGCTCGCGGTATCGGCGCGAAGATGCATGTCCGGATAGACCAGATAGCGGCCGAGCATCTGGAAGCTCGCGGCTTCCTTAGAGGTGATCCCGACATGGCGCATCTGCACCTGGCTGCGGGTCCAGGCGTGGATCAGCTCGTGATTGAAAGTTTCCGGGTGGCGGTAGCGGTCGATCGCCCGGTCGACCGCTTCCCGGTCCGGGGCGGCGATCGTCCAGAAGATGACGCTCACCTTCTTGCCGGCCGGCACCCGCACCACGCGCCGAAGCGCCATGATCGGATCGAGCGTATAGCCGTCGGTGCCCGAAAGGCTGGCGCCCGTGTCGAAGGCGGCAGCCTCCGACAGCGTGCGGCCCTGGCCAAGGAAGCGGCGGCGGTCTGTTTCCGCCTGGGTGTGGCGGTCGCTGCCGGCATTGTCGGTGATCAGATGCGCGACCTCGATATCCGGGTCACCGGGACTGCGCTTGTTGCGCGACACCCGGATGACGTCGCCCTGCCGGCTGATCTCCGTGCGGATGAACATCTTCGAGAAGGCCGGATGCGCGCTGTCGGCGTCGTCATAGGCAAGCACCGGCTCGGTATAGGAGGTGACCTCGATGAACCGGTCTTCCGTCCCCGTATTGAGCAGGATCACCCGGCGGCCTTCCGCGTCGTGTTCGGTGGCGACGATGCATTCCACCTCGCTCGTGAGATCGCCGACGGTCTTGACGAACTCCGCCTTGTCGTCGCCGAAGCGGGTGAGCGTCGTCTCGCCCTCGGCACGCCGCGGCTCGGCGGTCGCCGACCACCAGTCGCCTGTGAGCGTGTCGCGCAGGAAGATGAACGTTCCCGTCCTGTCCTCCACCGGGTCCGGCTTCCAGCGGGTGACCGACTGGCCGTTCCAGCGCGCATAGCCGGCGCCGGTCGCCGTCAGCATGATCGAATAGTGGCCGTTCGACAGGAACACCGTCTCGCGGTCCTGCGACAGCGGCTCCTCGATGATCCGGACTTCCGGGCGCAGCAGGTCGGCCTGGCCCTTGCCGAGCGATTCCGGCTCGCGCTTGGCGGCCATCACCGGAATGTCGCGCGGCGCCTTCTCCTGCAAGAGGAGCTCGGCCGCCTCGATCACCGGATCGGCGTGGAACCATTCGCGCAATTGCCCATTGAAGACGACGTTTGCGACGGCTGCGATCGACATGCCGTGATGGTGGGCATAGTAGTTGCGCACTACGGCGCATTTCTGCCCTTCGGGCACCCGCGTCGGCGTGAAATCCACCGCATCGTGATAGCCATAGGCACCCAGCGCCCCGACTTCCCGCAGCCGCTCCAGATTGGCGAGTGCCGACTTCGGATCGTACATGCAGGCGAGGATCGACGCGTAGGGCGCGATCACCGCATTCTGGCCGAGGCCGCGTTTCAGGCCCAGCGTCGGCACGCCGAAATTGGTGTACTGGTAGGTCAACTCGTGGTCGCGCGCGTTGAAGGCGGCCTCGGAGATGCCCCAGGGGGTCCCGAGGCGCCGGCCATGGTTGATCTGCTCCTGCACCACCAGGTTGTTCGTCTGGTTGAGGATGCCGCCTTGGCGCTCCTGCATGACGAGCGGCGGCATCAGATATTCGAACATCGAGCCGGACCAGGAGACGAGCGCGCCGCGCGCGCCGATCGGCACGATCGGCCGTCCGAGCTTGTACCAGTGCTCGGTCGGCAGGTCGCCCTTGGCGATCGCAAACAGGCTGGTCAACCGCGCTTCCGAGGCCAGGAGGTCGTAGCAGGCCTCGTCGAGTTCGTTGGCGTTCACCCGGTAGCCGATCGACAGCAGCCGCCGCTCCGGCCGGAACAGGAAGCTGAAGTCCATCGAGAAGGCGATGTCGCGGGCCCGGTCCTTCAGCACCAGCAGGCGCTGGCGCAGCGAGTCGATCGCACCGAGATCGAAGACGCCGTCGGCGATATGCGCCTCGCAGGTCGCCACCAGCGCGCTCGCCCATTTCGCCACTTCGCCGCTCTGGGCGGTGCGGACCTCATGGTCGAGATTGACGGTCAGCTTGTGCATGTCGCGGGCAAGCACCGCCAGGTTGATCACCCGGATCGAGGCGAACTCGTGCTCGCGTTTGACCGCGGCGAGCGCGTTCTGGAAGCCGGCGATGCGCTCTTCGATCAGCCGCCTGAGCGGACGCACGGTCTTGCGGTCGTCCGGCAGTTCGTTCAGCACCTCGGAGAGAATCGCGGCGACGTCGCCGATCCCGTCGAGGTTGCCCTGGACATGGGCAGAGGGCGCCTCGGCCCATTCCCGGCACATGGAAGACACGGCGATCAGGTGCCCGGCGAGGTTGCCGCTGTCGACCGACGAGATGTAGCGCGGCTCCATAGTTTCGAGGCCGCGCGTGCGGTACCAGTTGAACAGATGGCCACGATATTTGGGCATGCGATCGATCGTTGCGATCGTCTGCTCAAGCCGCGTGATCGTCTCCTCGAAGCCGATCCAGCCGAAGGAGCGCGCCGACATCGCCGACAGCAGATAGACACCGATATTCGTCGGCGAGGTGCGTTCCGCCAGGACCGGTTGCGGTGTTTCCTGGAAATTGTCCGGCGGCAGGAAGTTCTGCTCGGCCGTGACGAAAGCCTCGAAGTAGCGCCATGTCCGCCGAGCGATCTTGCGCATGTCGTCGATCGCCTCGTCCGAGACGACGAGCTGGTCTTCGGTTTCCGCAGACTGGCTGACGAACCATGCGACCGCCGGCGACGCCGCCCAGAGAAGGGCGAAGGGGATGCCGATGAAGGGCAGCCCGGTGTCGGAGACGGCGGCGAGCGCCAGCGAGACGAGAGAAAGCGCCGGCGCTGCCCACATGGCGCGGAAATAGTCGCCGATCGAGCCGTGGCCGGCGCTCTGGACCTGCGCGGCCGTGCGCCATTCGAGCATCAGCTTGCGGCTGACGAAGGTGCGGTAGAGCGAGCGGACGATCGAGTCCGCCATCATCGCCGCATTGTGGGCGATGAAGACGATGCGCAAGGCAACCTGGGCGTTGGCGGCACGGATGTCGGAAAGCACCGTGTGGATATGCGCGCGGGCGACGATATCGTTGCGTCGCGGCATGATGCCGTTGATGAGCGACAGGGTCGGCGCGACGAAAAGGCTGAAGATCAGCACGATCTGCCAGATCAGCGCATCCGCCGGCTCCATGTAGTACCAGCCCATGACGGAGGCCGCGAGCCAGGCGACGGGGATCAACGAGCGGCGCAGGTTGTCGTACATCTTCCAGCGGCCGAGCATGGAAAGCCCGTTCGCCAGGCTGAAAATGTAAGGCAGGAGCTGCCAGTCGCCGCGCGCCCAGCGATGCTGGCGCGACATTTCCACCTCGTAGCGGGTGGGAAAGTCCTCGACGAGCTCGATGTCGGTGACCAGCGCGCAGCGCGCATAGGAGCCCTCGAGCAGGTCGTGGCTGAGCACGGCATTCTCTTCGATGCGGCCCTTGAGGGCGGCCTCGAAGGCATCGACGTGGTAGAGCCCCTTGCCGGTGAAGCTGCCTTCGCCGGTGATGTCCTGGTAGACGTCGGAAACGGTGAAGATATAGGGATCGATGCCGCGGTTGATCGAGTATATGCGCTGGAAGGCCGAGGCCTCGCTGCCCGTCGTCAGCGACGGCGTCACGCGCGGCTGCAGGAGGCTGTAGCCGGCGACGACGTTCTGGTTTTTCGGGTCGACGACCGGCCGGTTGATCGGGTGGTAGAGCTTGCCGACCAGCTTCGTCACCGCGTCGCGCATCAGGCGCGTGTCGGAATCGAGCGTCATGACATATTGCACGTCCGCCGGCACCGTGTTGGCGCCCTGGAGGAACGACGTGTCGCGATCGCCGCGCAAGAGGAGGTTGAGCTCATGCAGCTTGCCGCGCTTGCGCTCCCAGCCCATCCAGACGCCTTCGGCCTCGTTGAACAACCGCCGGCGGTGCAAGAGGAAGAAGCGCGTCCTGCCGTCATAGGCATAGCGTGCGGCGAGCGCGGCCACTTCGCGCTTGGCATATTCCAGCACGTCCGAATCGGCCGCCGTTTCCTCGAATTTGCTGTCGGCCCAGTCGCTCAACAGCGCGAAGGAGATCTCGCCCCGCGGATTGGCGAGATAGTGAACCTCGAGATTGCGCACCAATTCGTCGACATGGTCGCGCTTGGCGATCAGGCACGGCACCACGACGAGCGTGCGGGCGTCCTCGGGGATGCCGTCGAGGAATTCGTAGCCGACGAGCCGCGACGGTTTGACGAAGAGCGTGATCAGCGTGTTGAACAGGCCCATCGCGCCTTCGGAGGCCGGCAGCGCGAAAAGCAAGAGCATGATCAGCTTCGCGCCGCTCGGAATGTCCATCGGGCTGACGAACACGTAGACGGCGATCATCGCCAGGATGGTCAGGAGGATGTTCGGCCCGGCGATCGCAAACCAGTCGAGCTTGCGCACCAGGCGGATCATGCGCTGCAGCACCGACGGCGAATAGCCGATCCGCCTCTCCAGGTCCTTGCGCCGCTTGCCGACGAGGAAGGCGCCGACATTCGGCTCCTGCAGCGGCGCCTCGACCGCGGCGGCGGCCCGCGCCTCCTCGACCATCTCGATCGCCGTTTCGGTGACCTCATGCTCGCTGTAGCCGGACCGGCGGGCAAGCTTTTCGATCGTGTCCCGATACTTGTTGCGCGAGCCGAAATCGAGGGCCGAATAGTCGGAACCGTCGCGCAGCGTCGCGTCGATCCTGCTGACGCTCTCGAACCAGACGGCCCAGTCGGTGTCGTCGATTTCGCGCAGGCCGCGAATGATGTTGCTCATCGTCGCATTGCCCGACGACAGGCGGTTCTGCTCGGCGACCAGCGCCTCCTCGACGTCGGTGCCGCGCTGCTCCAGCCTTTCCTCGATCCAGGCGATGACCGCGCCGGAGGTCTGCGAGCCGTCGCGCATGCGGTAGAGGAGCTGAGCGATGAAGGTATTGTCGGCGGCGAGCGCCTCCGAGTCCGCCAGCAGCGCCCGGCATCGATCCGGATCGCCGAGACGAATGATCTGGTCGGCGACCTCGTTCGCCTTGCGGCGCATGCCGCGCGAGCGCTCGACGCGGATCGCGATGCGTCGAAGGTTCTCGATGAGCACGAAACGAAGGATCGACGGCAATGCCCACAGCTCGCCGATCTTTAAGGTCTCATGCTCCTGGAAGCCTTCGACCATCGCGGTGATGGTCTCACGCGAAACCGTGCTGTGCGTGTGGGCCACGAAGAGCCAGGCCAGCGCCATTGTGCGCGGTATGGTCGTTCCGGAGACCGACAGCGTCGGCAATTGGCGGTAGAACCTGCGCGGAAAGTCGCGCCGGACCTCCTGGATCGCTTCCTCGACGACGTGGTGGTTGTCGAGCAGCCACTCCGCCGCCGGCGTGATCGAGGCGCCGGCTTCGACATCGGCGGCCGTCGCCCGGTAGACGCGGAAGATCTCCCTTTCATTCTCCCGGTGCCTGGTGCGGAACTCGAAGGGAAAGAATCCCGGCAGGGAGGCAACGCCGTTTAGCGCAAGCTCGGCCCCGCACGCCCTGAGGTCGTCGATCGAAAAATAGGTCGAGCGGATCGAATCGTTATAATCGATTTGCTTCGCTTCCGTTTCGCGCGGTGTATTGGACGACGTCGTATGTTGGAGCATGGGTATGGATTCTGGTTCCAACCGGGGTTGATCGGCCCGGTTCTCGTTGATCTGCCGAATTGGCTGCGGCCCTGAAGATCCAGGCGGCGCCGGCGCGTTTCTAGACACGGTCATGTGTCCCCCCATCAGCCCTCGTCATCCTGGAGCCGGAAACCCGCGGGAGCGGGCGCCGGCCGGGACTTGGGGCTTAGAGATCGCAAGGCCGACGGCGCGTTGGATGTCACGGCGGCGTGATGCATGAACGTGGCATTTTTTAGCCGTAGTGTCAGCGGCTTGCAAGGATTGCGAGCACCGTCTCGGACGATTTGCGCTGGCCTGCCGCGGCGGCCATGCGGCGCGGCCGCACGCTCCCGCAGCCTTGATGAATGCTTCCGTCAAATCCGGCCCCTTCCTGGTATGTGGCGACGCCGCGATCCCCAAGGAACCGCTGGACATGCCGCCGTCCACCCTCCCCGGCTGTATCTGTTTCAGTCGACCTGCTCGCTGATCCATTCCCGGAACGCGCGGCTGATCGGGTTTTCCAGTTTGCCTTCCGGCACGACGAGATAATAGCTGTTTTCCGTCTGCATCGGTCGATCGACTACAATCCGCAGCGTGCCTGCGGCCAGTTCCTGCTCGATCAGATAGCGGGGCAAAAGGGCAAAACCGAGACCTGCGGTCGCCGCTTCGATCACCATCGAGAATTGGTCGAAGCGGTTGCCCCGGTAGGCGCCATGGCTGTCGACACCGTTCGCGTCGAACCATTGCGCCCAGAGCTTCGGCCTCGTCGCCAGATGAAGCAGCGGCCCGCCGCCGATGTCGTCAGGCACCTCGGCCGCGTTTGCCGCAAGAAGCGCCGGGCTTGCGACCGGCACGATGACCTCGCTGCAGAGATAGCTGCAGATGGCGCGCGCCCAGACCGGCTGGCCGTAGTGAATTGCCAGGTCGAAATTCTGCTCGTCGAAATCGAACGGTGCGGAACGCGAGGCGATGTTGAGCACCGTACCGGGATGGCGTCTCAGGAAGTCGGGCAGGCGCGGCACCAGCCAGCGGCTGCCGAAGGTCGGCAGCGAAGCGACGGAAAGACTCGAATCGGCCCGTGCCGAGGCCATGGCGCGCACCATCAATTCCTCGGTCTGGTGTAAGAGGCGGCGGACCTCCGGCAGGAATTTCTGGCCCGCATCCGAGAGGATGACGCGCTGGCGCACCCGCTCGAAGAGCAGCACGCCCAATTGGGTTTCGAGATCCTTGATCTGCCGGCTGACGGCGCTTTGGGTGAGGTTGAGCTCGGCTGCGGCCTGGGTGAAGCTGCCGTGGCGCGCCGCGCATTCGAATGCCTGCAGCGTTGTCACGTCGGGAACCAATCGGCGGCTCAACTTCATTCCGGCCTCGCATCAACATAGTCAGAAGCAACGCGATCCAAGCCCGTCACCTTTCGATATGATCAGAATTAAGAATGATCTTGTCGTCACCCTTAGCGCGAGGCGAGCCCCAGTGAAAGAGAATAGTTACGTATCGGCCGACGATATTCGCTCGGCCTTTTCCGCCGCGATGTCCGCCATGTACCGCGATGAAGTACCGGCCTACGGCACGCTGATGGAGCTGGTGGCGAAGGTCAATGCCGACACGCTTGCCGCGGACGCCAACCTCAAGGAGCGCCTCGATGCAACCGATACGCTCGACCGCATCTCCGAGGAGCGCCACGGGGCGATCCGCCTCGGCACCCCGGCCGAGCTTTCGATGATGCGCCGCGTCTTCGCCGTCATGGGCATGTATCCGGTCGGTTACTACGATCTCTCGACGGCAGGCGTGCCGGTGCATTCCACCGCCTTCCGGCCGGTCGGCGAGGCGTCGCTGAAGCGCAATCCCTTCCGCGTCTTCACCTCGCTGCTGAGAATGGATCTGATCGCCGACGAGGCGCTGCGCGCCGAGGCCGACGCGATCCTGAACGAGCGCCGGATCTTCACGCCCGCTGCGGTCGAACTCACCGAAAAGGCCGAGCGCGACGGCGGGCTCGACAAGGTCGATGCCGAGCATTTCGTGGCGCAAGTACTGGAAACCTTCCGTTGGCACGACAAGGCCAATGTTGGCGGCGACATGTACGAGCGCCTGCATGACGCCCACCGGCTGATCGCCGACGTCGTCTCCTTCAAGGGGCCGCACATCAACCATCTGACGCCGCGCACCCTCGACATCGACCGCGTGCAGGCGCTGATGCCCGAATACGGCATCGCCCCGAAGGCCGTCGTCGAAGGGCCACCGACCCGCAACTGCCCGATCCTGCTTCGCCAGACCTCCTTCAAGGCGCTCGAGGAAGCGGTCTCGTTCCGCGACGCCGCGGGCGGCTGGAAGACCGGTTCGCACACCGCCCGCTTCGGCGAGATCGAACAGCGCGGCCTCGCGCTGACCCCGAAAGGCCGCGGCCTCTATGACAGGCTGCTCGACGAATCGCGCAAAATCGTGCGCCCCGCCGCCGACGGCTCCAATGCCAGGGACTATGCGGCGGCGCTTGCAACGGCTTTCGAGCCCTTTCCGGACAGCTGGGCGGAAATCCGTGAAGCAGGGCTCGGCTATTTCAGCTATTCTCTGACGGAGAAGGGCCGGCAGACGAAGCTTCCGGGCCGCCGCAATCTCGATTCGCTGATCGCCGATGGCCTCGTTCAGTTCGATCCGATCGTCTACGAGGACTTCCTTCCGGTCAGCGCCGCCGGTATCTTCCAGTCGAACCTCGGCGACGGCGCGCAGCAGGAATTCGTCGCTAGCCCGAACCAGAAGCGCTTCGAGGCCGATCTCGGCGCCGCCGTCCTCAATGAATTCGATCACTATGCCGGCATCGAAAAGGCCTCGATCGAAAGCTGCCTCAAGGCCTTGACCGCCGCCGTGGCAGCGGAATGATACGCCGACGATGATTGAACGGAACCATATCGACGCGCTGACGGGCCTCCTTGGCGACAGGGGCGTCGTCACGCGTCCGGAAGAAATGGAAGCCTACGAGACCGGGGCGCGCTACGACCGCGGCAGCGCCGGCGCCGTGCTGCGTCCGGCAACGACGGCGGAGGTTTCCGGTGCGATCTCCTATTGCGTCCGCAACGGCATCGCCCTTGTCCCGCAGTCCGGCAATACCGGCCTCGTTTCGGGCTCGACGCCCGACGGTTCCGGCACCGAAGTGGTCCTCAGCGTCGACCGCTTGACGCGGCACTTCGAGCTCGACCTCGACAACCGCTCGATCCGAGTCGATGCGGGCTTCCGCCTGTCCGATCTCAACCGCCGGCTCGAGGAGCACGACCTTTTCTTCCCGATCGATCTCGGCGCCGATCCGAGGCTCGGCGGCATGATCGCCACCAATACGGGCGGTTCGCGCTTCCTGAAATATGGCGATGTCCGCCGCAACACGCTGGGCCTGAAGGTGGTGCTCGCCGACGAGGCCGGCACGGTGCTGGACCTCGATTGCGACCTCAGGAAGAACAATACCGGCGTCGACTGGAAACAGATTTTCATCGGCACCTCCGGCGCCTTCGGCATCGTTACCGAATGCGTGCTCAACCTCGAGCGCCTTCCGAAGCAGACGGCAACGGCTCTCCTCGTGCCGGCAAGCGGCGCCCATGTGCTGCCGCTCTTGAACGCCATGGAGGAGCGGCTCGGCGCCTATCTTTCCGCCTTCGAGGGCATGTCGAAGAACGCGATCGCCGCCGCTTTCGCCCATGTGCCGTCGCTGAAGAATCCGTTCCAGGGCGGCAATATCCCCGACTACGTCATTCTCTGCGAAATCTCCCGCACCTGGGAACCACGCGAGGGCGAGCAGCCGCTGGATGCGGTTCTCGAAACGGTGCTGGCGGAAATCTGGGAGTTGGAGCAAGCGCCGCTCGCCGACGCTTTCATCGGTCCGCCGCATGAGACCTGGGCGCTGCGCCATGCGCTCTCGGAAGGCGTGAAGCACCTCGGCAAGCTGATCGCCTTCGATCTGTCCTTTCGCAGGGGTGACATCATGGCCTACTGCGACCATATGAAGGCCGCCATGCCAGAGAAATTTCCCGGCGTCACGGTCTGCGATTTCGGCCATATCGGCGACGGCGGCGTCCACTTCAACCTGATCGTTGCAAAGGATAGCCCGCTATTGACCGACCCGACCTTCGAGCAGCGTTTGCGCGAATGGGTCTTCACCGTGGCGGTCGATCAGCATCACGGCAGCTTCAGCGCGGAGCATGCGATCGGCCGCCGCAACCAGGCAATTTACGATCTCTACACGCCGGAAAAACTGAAAGAAATGGCCGCCGGCCTGAAGTCGTTCACCTCGCCGGGCAAGCTCGGCAGCGTTCGTTTCGGCTAGGTCGCCGCAACCGGCGCCAACAAGGAAAACACGGGAGTCAGACAGATGAACATTGCAGCCAAGAAGATCGACGTCGCAAAGGAGGCAGCCGCCCTGCTCGACAAGATGGGCGTCGCCAAGGAACTCTATACCGGCGGCGACATGCCGTCCTATAGCCCGGTCACCGGCGAACAGATCGCCAGCCTCAAGACCGTATCGGCAGCCGAAGCCGCCCGGAAGATCGAGCAGGCCGACGAGGCCTTCCGCGCCTGGCGGCTCGTGCCTGCGCCGAAGCGCGGCGAGCTCGTCCGCCTGCTCGGCGAGGAACTGCGCGCCTTCAAGGCCGATCTCGGCCGCCTCGTCTCGCTCGAAGCCGGCAAGATCCCGTCGGAAGGCCTCGGCGAAGTCCAGGAAATGATCGACATCTGCGATTTCGCCGTCGGCCTTTCCCGCCAGCTCTACGGCCTGACCATCGCAACCGAGCGTCCCGGCCACCGCATGATGGAAACCTGGCACCCGCTCGGCGTCGTCGGCATCATCTCGGCCTTCAACTTCCCGGTCGCCGTCTGGTCGTGGAACGCAGCGCTGGCGCTCGTCTGCGGCGACGCGGTCGTCTGGAAACCCTCGGAAAAAACGCCGCTCACCGCCCTCGCATGCGAGGCGATCCTCGAGCGCGCCCTCGCCCGCTTCGGCGATGCGCCGGAAGGCCTGTCGCAGGTGCTGATCGGCGACCGCTCGATCGGCGAAGTGCTCGTCGACCATCCGAAGGTGCCGATCGTCTCGGCGACCGGCTCCACCCGCATGGGCCGCGAGGTCGGTCCTCGGCTTGCCAAGCGCTTTGCCCGTGCCATCCTCGAACTCGGCGGCAACAATGCCGGCATCGTCTGCCCCTCGGCCGATCTCGACATGGCGCTGCGCGCCATCGCCTTCGGCGCCATGGGCACCGCCGGCCAGCGCTGCACGACGCTCCGCCGTCTGTTCGTCCATGAAAGCGTCTACGACCAACTCGTGCCGCGCCTGAAGAAGGCCTACCAGTCGGTCTCCGTCGGCAACCCGCTGGAATCGACCGCCCTCGTCGGCCCGCTCGTCGACAAGGCCGCCTTCGACAACATGCAGAAGGCAATTGCCGAAGCCAAGGCGGAGGGCGGTGCCGTCACCGGCGGCGAACGCGTCGAGCTCGGCTACGACAACGGCTACTACGTCAAGCCGGCGCTCGTCGAAATGCCGAAGCAGGCCGGTCCGGTTCTCGAAGAGACCTTCGCGCCGATCCTCTATGTCATCAAATACAGCGACTTCGATGCGGTGCTCGCCGAGCACAATGCGGTCGCGGCTGGGCTTTCGTCGTCGATCTTCACCCGCGACATGCAGGAGAGCGAACGTTTCCTCGCGGCTGACGGCTCGGATTGCGGCATCGCCAATGTCAACATCGGCACCTCCGGCGCCGAAATCGGCGGCGCCTTCGGTGGCGAGAAGGAGACCGGCGGCGGCCGCGAATCCGGCTCCGACGCCTGGAAGGCCTACATGCGCCGCGCCACCAACACGGTGAACTATTCGAAGGCTCTGCCGCTGGCGCAGGGCGTCTCGTTTGACATCGAATAATCATCGCACAGGATCGGCCATGACCATCAATGCAACGGTCAAGGAGGCGGGCTTTCTGCCCGCCTCGCGGATTTCCACGATCGGCGTTTCCGAAATCCTGAAGATCGGCGCGCGCGCCAACGCCATGAAGCGCGACGGCAAGCCGGTGATCATCCTCGGCGCCGGCGAGCCGGACTTCGACACGCCCGACCACGTCAAGCAGGCCGCCTGGGAGGCAATCCAGCGCGGCGAGACGAAATACACGGCCCTCGACGGCTCGCCGGAACTGAAGAAGGCGATCCGCGAAAAGTTCCAGCGCGAGAACGGCCTCGCCTACGAGCTGGACGAGATCACGGTTGCGACCGGCGCCAAGCAGATCCTGTTCAACGCCATGATGGCGTCGATCAATCCCGGCGACGAAGTGATCATCCCGACGCCGTACTGGACCTCCTATTCGGACATCGTGCAGATCTGCGAAGGCAAGCCGGTGTTGATCGCCTGCGATCAATCGTCCGGTTTCCGCCTGACCGCTGACAAGCTGGAAGCGGCGATCACGCCGAAGACGCGCTGGGTGCTCCTGAATTCACCCTCGAACCCGTCGGGTGCGGCTTACAGCGCTGCCGACTACCGGCCGCTGCTCGATGTTCTGCTGAAGCATCCGCATGTCTGGCTGCTCGTCGACGACATGTACGAGCACATCGTCTATGACGGCTTCCGCTTCGTCACGCCGGCTGAGCTCGAGCCGAGGCTCAAGGAGCGGACGTTGACGGTCAACGGCGTATCGAAGGCCTATGCGATGACCGGCTGGCGGATCGGCTATGCCGGCGGCCCGCGCGCGTTGATCAAGGCGATGGCCGTCGTCCAGAGCCAGGCGACCTCCTGCCCGTCATCGGTGAGCCAGGCGGCCTCGGTGGCGGCCCTCAACGGGCCGCAGGATTTCCTAAAAGGACGCACGGCGAGCTTTGAGCGCCGCCGCGACCTGGTGGTGAGCGGCCTGAACGCCATTGAAGGCCTCGATTGCCGCGTTCCCGAAGGCGCCTTCTACACCTTCTCCGGCTGCGCCGGCATGCTCGGCAAGGTGACGCCCGCCGGCAAGCGGATCGAGACGGATGCGGATTTCTGCACCTATCTGCTCGAAGACGCCCATGTCGCCGTCGTCCCGGGCTCCGCCTTCGGCCTTTCGCCCTTCTTCCGCATCTCCTATGCGACCTCGGAGGCCGAACTGAAGGAAGCGCTCACCCGCATCGCCGCGGCCTGCGCGCGGCTTAAATAAGGGACACAACCGGCTTTCCTTCCCATGACCAGACTGATGGTCGACAGTTCAGACCGGTTTGATGGTCGACAAGTCAAGAGCGTCGGAGGGAGGAAAAGTCATTGCTTGCCGCACCTCGCGAGTCATAAATTACTCTTGTTGTCAAGCGAATCATGCGCTATATATGTATACAGGCCCTGCCTTCGATGAAGCCTTTAGTTCCACTAAAGGTATGAGTAGTCGTCGGTGGGGCCGTTTCGTTTTTTGACAACCGTCTCATCTACCGTGTGGGAGCGTGGCGTAAATTTCCAATGTCTGTATGGATGCTCCCACCGATCGATAGACCCATTCGGTGTGCCGGTGGAAACTCCGATATTGAAGTTTGGATAAATTGTTCGAATTCTTTTGTTTATATGCTTGTACAACTTCTCTTTTGCAATAGTTCTCTTTCCCCTATTTCGCTCACCTTCTGGCTTCATTTTGTGAAGATCATTCAAACGGAAATACATACTGCCGAGAACGATATCCAGACCTTGCAAAATCGAATGATTCTTTGAATCGACATCTGCGATCTGGTCGCGAACTACACTGATTCGTGCATTTCGGAACAGCTTTCTGCTTGAAAGGGATTCCAGTTCAGTTCGAAATGACTCTACTTTGTCGCGAGAATGAGGAATTTGATCAAGCAGCATCGTGAGATAAACTCGATCAATGCCGTTCGGATTGCAGTAACCTAATCCGAATGCATGCTTCAGCATCTGATAGTATAGAAGAAAATATGAATTGTCCTTTTGCTCTTGAGTAAGATTATTTGCCACATACCTGTTATGAGTGAACATTATTCTGACTTTTATTCGGCCCGATTCGATCAAATCAAAAAATTTATCGACAAACTGAATATACTTTTCCAAGTAATTCAGTGTGACTTTTGTCCATTTTAATTCATCAAAGAGGTTCAACTCTTCTTTCTTTTCCAGAAGAATTCTTTCTATAGCCTCTCTGTCTTCAGCTTTGAGAAGTGCTCCGCCATAAAAATTGGAGTAGAAGGGCCCCTTCTTCGCCGACTCATCGCAATAAAGAATGTAATTACGCTTCGCCATGTTGGCGCGACTCCGAATCGAGAATTGCCTCGCTCGGGGCCAGATTTATCAGCGAACGGTTGTCAAATCACGTACAGAGTCGGCTCGATCCGAATTACCGCACCGCTGCATTCAATTCAACTTTAAATAGACACCTTTGCAATTTAGCTCGATTCGAACCAAATCCGTAGTCAGTCACCGTATCAGCATCGCCCGGAAATCATTGACATTCGTCCCGGTAGGACCCGGAACGAAAAGGTCGCCGCTGGCGGCGAAGGCCGACCAGGCATCGTGGCGGGCAAGATGGGCGCGCGGATCGGCACCGGCCGCCCGCATGCGGCCGACACTCGCCCCGTCGGCAAAGGCGCCGGCATTGTCTTCGGAGCCGTCGATGCCGTCCGTGTCGGCCGCAAGCGCGTCGATGCCGGCGACGCCGTCGATGTCGATCGCCAGCGACAGGAGGAACTCGCTGTTGCGGCCGCCCTTGCCGTAATCCTTGCCGGAAATCGTCACCGTCGTCTCGCCGCCGGACAGCAGCACGACGGGCCTGGTGAAGGGCCGGCTGCGCAGCGCCACTTCGCGGGCAAGCGCCGCATGCATGCGGCCAATGTCGCGCGCCTCGCCCTCGATCGCATCCGAGAGGATCATCGCCTCGACGCCGCTCTGCCGCGCGCGTGCCGCCGCCGCCTCCAGCGAGACGCTCGCCGAGGCGATCACATGGACTTCGTTGCCGGCAAAGGCCGGATCGTCCGGGCTCGGCGCGCGCGCCGCATCCGAGCGAAGATGCGCGACGACCCGCTCCGGCAGCGCCATGGCGTAGCGCGCGACGATCTCGCGTGCCTCTTCCAGGCTCGACCGGTCCGGCACGGTCGGACCGGAGGCGACGAAGGCCGGATTGTCGCCCGGAACATCCGACACGACCAGGCTGACAACACGCGCCGGCGAGGCGGCGAGGGCCAGCCGTCCACCCTTGATCCGCGACACGTGCTTGCGCACCACGTTCATCGCGGAGATCGGCGCGCCGGAAGCAAGCAGTGCCTTGTTGACGGCGATTTCGTCGTCGAGCGTCAGGCCGTTCGGCGGCGCCGGCAGCAGCGCCGAGCCGCCGCCGGAGACCAGCGCAATCACGAGGTCGTCCGCCGTCAGTCCCTCGACCCGTTCGAGGAGCGCCGTGGAGGCGATCAGCCCCGCCTCGTCCGGCACCGGATGGGCCGATTGCAGCACCTTGATGCGTTCGCAAGTTTCGATCGGCCCATGGCGAGCAACCACCACCCCTTCGATCGGTCCGTCCCAGAGCCTCTCGAAGGCGGCCGCCATCTGGCTTGCCGCCTTGCCCGCGCCGACGACGATGGTGCGTCCCTTCGGCCGTGCCGGCAGATGGGCGCGAATGGCGGCGTAAGGATCAGCCGCCACGACAGCGGCCTCGAAGAGGGAGGTCAGGAAGGGACGCGGCTCGATCGATGTCATGGAATCAGTCCGGGATTTCGAGTTCGTAGACGAAGATACCTTGGATGCCACCTTCAGCCGCCGCAACCAATTTCGCGCCAGTCGTGCGATGATCTGCGTCATCGAGATAGGCGTCGCGGGCCCTGGCATCGGCAAAATCGACGATGAATCCTTCGGCATAACCCTTGTCCATCCCCGTCTCCGGACTGACATTGGTGCCGACATGCGCAGCCAGGAGCCCCGGCAGGCGCGGCTTCAAGGCGGAAATCTCGGCGAAGATCCCCATCTTTTCGGCCTCGCTCACCTCCGGGCGGAAGCGGATGAAAACGCAGTGGCGGATCATGCTTCCCTCACCCTCAGCGAATATCGGCGCGGGCCCTGGGCCGCGTGTCGTTGCGTTCGTGCTGGAACACGGCCGGCGGGAGCGGCGGCAGGCTGCGAACGATATCTGCCCCCTTCTCGCCCATCATGATCGTCGGCCCATTGGTGTTGCAGGAGGGTACCCGCGGCATCACCGAGCTGTCGCAGACCCGCAGCCCTTCAAGCCCGCGGACCTTCAGTTCCAGGTCGACGACCGCCGTCCCGTCGGTTCCCATCTTGCAGGTACCGACGGGATGATGATCCGTCTTGGCATTGGCGCAGCCGTAGTCGAAGAGCTGCTCCTCGGTCTTGATCTCCCTGCCCGGCAGACGTTCCGCCATCACATAGGCTTCGAGCGCCGGCTGCTGCATGATCTCGCGGGCGATCTCAAGCCCTTCGAGCGACATCTTCCGGTCATGCGGGTCCTCCCAGTAGTTCGGGTCGATCAGCGGTGCGGCGGCCGGGTCGGCGGAGGACAGCCGGACCGTGCCGCGCGAGCGCGGATGCAGATAGGCGGAGTTGAGCGTGACGCCGGCATTTTTCAGCCGCGCGACGCCCGCCTCGATGCCCGAGCCGAGGCCGAGATGGAATTGGATATCCGGCGAACGAGCGTTCGGATCCGCATACCAGAAGCCGCCGGTCTCGAAGAGCGACGAGGCGACCGGGCCGGTACGGAACAGCACATATTGCAACCCGGCCCACAGCGTCCGGTGCAGCTTGGCGACATTGTCATAGGTGTGGTCGCCGGTGCATTCGGCAATCACGAAGAGGTCGAGATGGTCCTGGAGATTGCCGCCGACGCCGGGAAGATCGTGGCGGACATCGACGCCGACGGAACGCAGATGGTCGGCCGGGCCGATGCCGGACTGCAGGAGCAGCTTCGGCGAGCCGATGGCGCCGGAAGACACCAGCACCTCCCGTTCGGCGCCAATCACCTCGCTGCCTTTGCTCGTCACAACTTCAACGCCGACCGCGCGCCGACCTTCAAGCACGATTCGGGCGACGCGGGCGCCGGTGCGTACTGTCAGATTCTTGCGATCCTTGATCGGCGACAGATAGGCAAGCGAGGCGGAGGAGCGCCGGCGGTTGCGCTGGGTAAGCTGGTAGAAGCCGACGCCCGCCTGCTGTTTGCCATTGAAGTCGTGATTATAGGGAATGCCGAGCTCCTGGCCGGCGCGGATATAGGCGTCGCAGATTGGCAGGGGCGAAACCGGCATCGAGACGCCGAGCGGCCCGCCATAGGAATGATAGTCGTCGGCGAAACGCTGGTTGTCCTCGGCGCGCTTGAAATAGGGCAGCACGCTTCGGTAGTCCCAGCCGGCGCAGCCGTCCTCGCTTGCCCAGAGATCATAGTCGGCGGCATTGCCGCGGGTATAGAGCTGCGCATTGATCGACGAACCGCCGCCGATCACCTTCGCCTGGGTATAGCGCAGCACCCGGCCCTTCATGTGTTTTTGCGGCACCGTGTGCCAGCCCCAGCTCGCCACGCCCTTGGTCATCTTGGCGAAGCCGGCCGGCATGTGGAACAGCGGGTTCCAGTCGCCGCCGCCGGCTTCCAGCAGCAGCACCTTGACGGCCGGATCCTCGCTCAACCGATTGGCAAGCACGCAGCCGGCCGGGCCGGCACCGGTGATGATGTAGTCGAATGCCATTCTCCGTTCCTCCACCGCCTCATTGGAACGTTCCAAATGCAAGGCGTGATAAATCTGACGGACGCCTCAGGCGAGACGGTCCTTGCTGTCCTAAAGCCGACTGATCGACAGGCCTCCGTCGGCCTGGATGACGGAGCCCGTCGCGAAGGCAAATTTGCCGCTGGCGAGCCCCGCGACGATATTGCCGATATCCTCGGGCTCGCCCCAGCGCCTCACCGGCACCAGCCCGCCGGCGATCAGCGCATCGTATTTGCCCGAAACTGCGGCGGTCATGTCGGAGCGGATGATGCCAGGGCGCATCTCGAAGACCGAGATGCCGGTATCGGCGAGCCTCAGCGCAAGGCCCTGGCTGAAGGCGGCAAGCCCCGCCTTGCTCATGCAATAGTCGAGCCGTTCCGGCGAGCTCATCGCCGCGGAAACCGAGGTGATGTTGATGATCGAGCGCGGCGCGTCCGCCTCGACCGCGAGCATGGTCTTCAGCACCGCTTGGGTAAAAAAGACCGTGCCGCGCAGGTTGATGCCGACGATCGTGTCGAAATTTTCCGGCTTCAGATCGAGGAAATCGCCGCGCACCACGGAGGCGATGCCGGCATTGTTGACGAGGCAGTCGATCCGGCCGAAGACGGCGATCACGGCGTCGACCGTCGGCTGATGGCCGGAAATATCCGCGACGTCGGCCCTGAGGAAGATGGCGCGTGCGCCCAGCGTCTCGAGTTCGGCGATGACCGGCGCCACGCCCTCCGCGTCACCAATGCCGGTAATGGCGATGTCGAAACCGTCCGCCGCAAGGGCACGGGCGATGCCGAGGCCGATGCCGCGGCGGCCGCCGGTGACGATCGCGACGGGGCGTGCCTTGTCCGTCATGACCGAAGGTCTCCCTTGACGATGTGGTCGGCGACGCGCAACGCCTGGGCAGCGATCGTCAACGCCGGGTTGACCGCGGCCGAAGTCGGCAGGAAGCCGGCATCGACGACAAAGAGGTTGGGATGATCGAAGGCGCGGCAATGGACGTCGAGCGGCGCCTGCCCGGGATCATTGCCGATCCGGACCGTTCCACACTGATGCGACGGCGTCCGCTTGTCGAAGGCCCTGGCCAGCACCACCGGGAAGCCTGCCTGCTTCAGTACCGCCTTCAGCTTGGAGACGAGCTTCAGATGCGCCTCCCAGTTGGTGCGCACCCATTTGAGCAGGATTCGGTCGCCATCGACCACCACCCGGCTTTCCGGCGACGGCAGATCCTCGCTCATGGCGTAGAAGTCGATGGCGCGCGAGGACACCTGGCTGAGCAGCCATTCCGGCATCGACCGCATGTTGGCCTTCAGGATTGCGCCGGAGACGCGGCCGAGCAGCTGGATATTGCCGAGCGGTGGTCCGCCCTGGCCGTCGGAGAGATAGAAATCGTTGAGGCCGAAGGTCTTCTGGTAGACCGAATCGTTGCGATACCAGGGGCTGATCGCAATCACCGCACTCGAATTGTGGTTCATGAAATTGCGCCCGACCTGGTCGGAGCGGTTGGCGAGCCCAGTCGGGTTGACGTCATCGGCCGAGCGCAGCAGCAGCACAGCCGATTGCACGGCGCCGGCCGAGAGAATGACGAGCTTCGGCGAGACGCTGTGTTCCACACCGTCTTTCACATAGTGCACCGAAGCAATCGCCTTGCCGTCCGGCGCTGTCGTCAGCCGCGTGACCCGCGAACCGGTCTGCAGCCGCACGTTCGGATATTCGAGCGCCGCGGTCAGCGCCGCGGTTTCCGCATCCATCTTGCCGTCGAAACTGTTCGGATGCGCATCCCAGGGTGTCTTGCCTTTGGCGAGCCAGCGGTCGAGGTCGATGCCGAGCGGCAGCGAATAGGGATGCATACCGTTTTCGCGCAGCTGCTTGCGCACCTTGGCGATAGCCGGCTCGTCCGGCACCGGCGGATGCGGATAGTCGTTCGAATGCGCCGGCTCGGTCGGGTCCTCGCCGAGGCGCCCGCGCACCTGGTAGAGTTCTTCCGCCTTGGCATACCAGGGCTCCAGCTCTTCATAGGCAAACGGCCAGGCGGGCGAGACACCGTCGAGATGCTGCATCTCCTCGAAATCCTCGCGGCGGTAGCGGGTCAGCACTGCACCGTAGAATTTCGAGTTGCCGCCGACATTGTAGTAGTTGCCGGGGTTGAAGCCGGTGCCGCCCGCCTCGTACCAGGTCTCCTTCGGCCGGAAATGGCCGCGCTGGAAGATCGCCCGCTGGTCGCGATTGACCGGCAGGTCCTCGATGTGGTGGCCGGCCTCGAGGATGAGGATTTCGGCCCCCGAGGCGGCAAGTCCCGCCGCCACGGTAGCGCCGCCGACACCCGAGCCGATGATGACGATATCCGGCTGGCTTGCCATGCTCATGCGATCCGCATCTGGCTCTCAGGGTCGAAGAACACGGCCTTGTCGAGATTGAAGGCGAGCCGCGACGTCTGGCCTGGCGCGATGCGGGCGTCTGCCCTCAGCCGCGCGACGATTTCCTTGCCGCCGAGTCGGGTAACGGCAAAGGTGTCCGAGCCGGCCGGCTCGACGACCTCGATCAGGCAATCGCCCTCGGCGACGAACTTCGCATTGCGGTCGGCGCCGTCCGGATCGGTCAGCGCCTCCGGACGGATGCCGAAAACGACATCCCGGCCGGCATAGGCGGAGAGCGCGCCGTTATGCGGCACGGCGAGCTTCAGCGGTTCGGCATTCGGCCGCTCCAGAGTGACCGCGACGTTCGCCCCCGCGGCTTCGATCCGGGCCTTCAGCAGGTTCATCGCCGGGGATCCCATGAAATCCGCGACGAACATATTGGCCGGGTTGTTGTAGATCTCGGCCGGCGTTCCGAACTGCTGCAGCACGCCGTCCTTCAACACGGCGATCTTGGTGGCGAGCGTCATCGCCTCGATCTGGTCATGCGTCACATAGACGATCGTCGTCTTCATGCGATGGTGCAGGCGCTTGATTTCCGTCCGCATGTCGACGCGCAGCTTTGCGTCGAGGTTCGACAGCGGCTCGTCGAAGAGGAAGAGTTTCGGGTCGCGCACCAGGGCTCGGCCCATGGCGACGCGCTGGCGCTGGCCGCCGGAAAGCTGGCCGGGCTTGCGCTCGAGCAGATGGCCGATCTGCAGCATGTCGGCAACCTGCTTGATCGCCTTGTCGCGCTCCTCCTTCGGCACGCCGCGGATTTCCATGCCGAAGGCGATGTTCCCGGCGACCGTCATGTTCGGGTAGAGCGCATAGGACTGGAACACCATGGCGATGTCGCGCTTGGACGGGTGCAGCCCCGAAACCGAGCGGCCATCGATGGCGATGTCGCCCGAGGTGATCGGCTCCAGCCCGGCGATCGTGTTCAGAAGCGTCGACTTGCCGCAGCCGGAGGGACCGACAAGCACGAGGAAGCCGCCCTGTTCGATCTCGATGTTGATGTCCTTCAGGATCTCCAGTGAGCCGTAGGATTTGCGCAGGTTGCTGATTTTCAGGAATGACATTGGCTTACCCTTTCACGGCGCCGGACATCAGCCCGCGGACGAAGTAGCGGCCGGACACGATGTAGACGATGAGCGTTGGCAGGGCAGCGAGGATCGCGCCCGCGAAGTGGACGTTGTATTCCTTGACGCCAGTCGACGAGCTCACCAGGTTGTTGAGCGCCACCGTCATCGGCGTCGAATAGGGACCGGAGAAGGAGGCGCCGAACAGGAAGTCGTTCCAGATATTGGTGAACTGCCAAATGACCGAGACGACGATGATCGGCCCGGAGGACGGCAGCATGATCCGCCGGAAGATCTGGAAGAAGCTCGCCCCGTCGATCTGCGCGGCGCGCACCAGCTCGGTCGGGAACGCCTCGTAGTAATTGCGGAAATAGAGCGTCGTGAAGCCGATGCCATAGACAACATGGACGAGGATCAGCCCCCAGATCGACCCCGCAATGCCGAGAATGCCGAGGATGCGCGCCATCGGGATCAGCACGATCTGGAACGGGATGAAGCAGGACAGGAGCAGCATGCCGAAGAAGATGTTCGCGCCCGGAAAGCGCCACTTGGTCAGCACGTAGCCGTTGAGCGCGCCGATGATCGTCGAGATCGCGACGGCCGGCACGACCATCAGGATCGAGTTGATGAAGAAAGGGCGAAGGCCGGTCGGCTGAACGCCGATCTGCGCCGTCGACCAGGCCGAAAGCCAGGGCTCGATCGTCCAGGTCTCAGGCAGGTTCAGCATGCCGCCCTGGCGGATTTCATCGAGCGGCTTCAGGGAATTCACCAGCATCACGTAGAGCGGCAGCAGCGAATAGAGCGCGAAGAGGATCAGCGCCGCATAGATCAGCGCCCGCGTCAGGCGATTGTGCGAGATGACGTTCTCAGGACTGGGAGCGCCCATCAGCGTTTTCCTCCCCGGATTTCGGAATAGAGATAGGGAACGATGATCGAGAAGATCATCACCAGCATGATGATCGCCGACGAGGCGCCGATGGCCATCTGGTTGCGCGTGAATGTGTAGGAATACATGAAAGTCGCCGGCAGCTCCGTCGCCTGCCCCGGCCCGCCGCCGGTCAGGGCGATGATCAGGTCGTAGGCCTTGATGGCGAGATGGGCGAGGACCACGAAAGCCGAGAGGAACACCGGCCGCATCAGCGGAATGATGATCCGCCGGTAGATGGTCGGCGTCGTCGCCCCATCGATCTGGGCGGCCTTGATGATCTCGTTGTCGACGCCGCGAAGCCCCGCCAGGAACATCGCCATGATGAAGCCGGTCGACTGCCAGACGGCGGCAATGACGACGCAGTAGATCGCGTAGTTGCGGTCCTTGATCCAGTTGAAGGAGAAGCTTTCCCAGCCCCAGAGATGCATGGTGTTCTCGAGCCCGATGCCGGGATCGAGGAACCACTTCCAGGCGGTCCCCGTGACGATGAAGGACAGCGCCATCGGATAGAGATAGATCGGCCTGAGGAACCCTTCCGCGCGGATCTTCTGGTCGAGCAGGATCGCCAGCGCCAGGCCGAGCACGGAGCAGATGACGATATAGAGGGTGGCGAAGATCGCCAGGTTGCTGACCGCCCGCCACCAGTGTGGCAGCGCCCAAAGCCGGCTGTAGTTCGTGAGCCCGACGAAATTGTAGGACGGCAGCATCTTGCTGTCCGTCAGCGAGAGGAAGCCCGTATAGACGATGAAGCCGTAGACGAACACCAGAACTATGAGAAAGCTGGGGGCGAGCACGAGCTTGGGCAGAAGCTCCTGCAGCCGGGTGCGGCTATCCATGTTTGTTACCACCGTTATCGTTTCGTTCGTGCCGCGGGTCTGCCCCCTCTCCTCGGGTTAAACCCGAGGACTAGCCCTCTCCCCGAAGGCGGGGAGAGGGGACAGGGGCGCAGCGGCTCACCCCACCCCAAAGGGCAAGAGGACGCCGGACTTCGCCGCTTGTCCCTTCTCCCCGCGCGCGGGGAGAAGGTGGCCGGCAGGCCGGATGAGGGGCAATCCCCTCCGTCGCGCCGCGCTTACTTCGCAGCCTCGACAGCCGCGACGAGTTCCTTGACCGCCTCTTCCGAGCTCAGCTCACCGTTGAACTGGCGGGTCACCACGTCGTAGATCGCGTTCTTGACGGCGGCCGGGTTGGCGTGGCCATGCGCCATGGAGCCCATGAGCGTACCGTTGGCATTGGCTTCGGCAAGGTCCTTGATGCCCTTCTTGCCGCAGGCGTCGAAGTCGGTATCCGGAACGTCGGTGCGGGCCGGAACCGATCCCTTGACGACGTTGAAGGCCGACTGGAAGGTCGGGCTCTCGATCGCCGAGGCCATCTGCAGCTGCGCCGGGACCTTCTCGTCCGAGACCTTGAACATCGCGAACTGGTCGGAATTGAAAGTGACCGAGCCCTGCGTTCCCGGGAAGCGCATGCAGACGAAATCGGTGCCGGGCACCTTCTTCGCCTTCAGGAATTCGCCCTTCGCCCAGTCGCCCATGAACTGCAGGCCGGCCTTGTTCTCGATGACCATCGCCGAGGCGAGGTTCCAGTCACGGCCGGAGAAGTTGTCGTCGACATAGGATCTGAGCTTCGTCATCCGGTCGAAGGCTTCCTTCATCTTGTCGCCGCCGAGCGTCGCCGGATCGAGGTCGATGAAGGCCTTCTTGTAGACGTCGTTGCCGAGCGAAAGCACGACCGCGTCGAAGATCGTCGCATCCTGCCAGGGCTGGCCGCCGTGAGCGACCGGCGTGATGCCCTGCTCCTTGAACTTGTCGAGCAGCGCGATCAGCTCATCCCAGTTGGCCGGCTCCTTGCCGCCTGCCTTGTCGAGCGCCGCCTTGTTGATCCAGACCCAGTTGGTCGAATGGACGTTGACCGGAGCGGCGATCCAGTGGCCGTCATACTTCGAGAACTGCTGCAGAGCCGTCGGAACGACCTTGTCCCAGCCTTCCTTGGCGGCGATGTCGTCGAGATTGCCGAGCGCGCCTTCCTTGGCCCAGTCGAGAATATCGAAGCCGAGCATCTGCACCGCCGTCGGCGCATTGCCGGAGGTGACGCGGGCGCGCAGCACCGTCATGGCCTCGGTGCCGCCACCGCCGGCGACCGGCATGTCGGTCCAGCCGATGCCCTTGCCTTCCAGATCCTTCTTCAGGACGTCGAGCGCCGCAGCCTCGCCACCGGACGTCCACCAGTGCAGCACTTCCACATTCTCTGCTGCGCGCGCGGCCGTCGCCGCCAACATCAATGCTGCAACAGCCGTCGTCGTCATCAACTTGCGCATCGTTTTCCTCCCGTTTGCAAGTTACCGAAGCGGAAGCTCCTCCCGCTTTTTTGGATTGTCTGCCCCCTCCCAGGGGGCAGTCTGGGCTTGCGGCATGCGCCGCCCGCACAATTTAAAACGTTACAAATCGCCACAAGTCAAGCGGACGGCCCTATTCCACCCTCTTCCGACCGAACAACACTGATTTCCCTGCATTATAGGCCATGCCGACGATGCCGCGGCGCAGCAAATCGTGGTCCTTGCACCGATTTAAAACGTTTGCATGATGCGATTGCCTATTGGTTCGCGGCACGTTACAAATGCCGCACTTGACCTCTCGCAGGAAAGCATTCGTTTGGCCGATCCTTCGAAACTCGTCCGCCCCGGAGGGGCCTCGGAAAAGCGCGGTAAGCCAACCCTGCGCACCATCGCCGACATCACTGGTCTCGCCGTCACCACGGTCTCGCGGGCGCTTGCCGATGCGCCGCAGATCTCGCTCGAGACGCGCCAGCGGGTGCGTCAGGTGGCGCTCGAGATCGGCTACTCGCCGGACCGCGCCGCCCAGCGCCTGAAGACCGGACGCACCAATGTGATTGCCGTGCTGCTCGCCCCACACGAAGAGATCCTCGGCTACGGGACCTCCGTGATGGCCGGCATCGCCCGGGCCTTGCAGGGCACCGCCTACCACCTGATCGTCATGCCGAATTTCCTCGATGCCGCGAATATCGAGGCGGTGAACTACATCATCCGCAACGGCATGGCCGACGGCTTGATCTTCTCCCGTACCGAACCGCTCGACCCGCGCGTCAAACTGCTTTCGGAGACCGGCTTTCCGTTCGTCACGCATGGCCGCACCGAGCTTGCGACGACGCATCCCTTCGTCGACTACGACAACTTCACCTTTACCTACGAGGCGACGCGGCGGCTGATCGCCAAGGGACGACGCAAGCCGGCGCTGATCAGCGGCCCGTCCGGCTTCACCTTCAGCGGCCACATCCTTCATGGCTTCATGACGGCTGTCCGCGAGGCGGGCTGCGCCTACGAAATCCTCTCCGGCATCGATCTCGATAGCCCGGCCGGCGCGATCCGCGATCGGATCCGCCAGCGCCAGGCCGAAAAGGATCCGCCGGACGGCTTCACCTGCGGCGGCGAGGTCTGTGCCTTGGCGACGATCACCGGCATGAGCGATTGCGGCCTGACGCTCGGGCTCGAATACGACATCGTCGCCAAGCAGACGTCTCCCTTGCTGGGTGCCATCCAGCCGCGGGTCGATACGATCTACGAGGACCTGACCGAAACCGGCGAGCACATGGGGCGCATCCTGCTGCGCCGCATCGGCGGCAGCACCGATATCGGCGAACTGCAATTGCTGCTCGACCCCGAGCTTCGCTTCAAGCCGCAGCCGGCCGAGGTGTCCTGAGGCGGGGCGGCCCGACTTGCGCACGGTCGAAGCGGGAGGGCGTGGCATCGGCGCCTCCTTCATCCTCCCTGCGAACCTGGCCAACGAACCCATCTCCGACTTACCTCCCGATCTCAGCGCGGCATCCACCAGCTGGTACGCTGACCGATATGCATGTTGAGCGTCTTGGTCTCCGTGTAGTCCTCGACCGCATGCCGCCCGAGCTCGCGGCCGAGACCCGACTGCCGGTAGCCGCCGAAGGGCAGTTCGGAGGCGCCATCCATGAAAGTGTTCATCCAGATCGTGCCGGCGCGCACGCGCCGCCCGATCGTCAGGCACGTGTCGAAGTCGCGGCTCCAAACGCCGGCCGAGAGCCCGTAGTCGATCGAGTTGGCAATGCGGATCGCCTCCTCGGTCGTTTCGAAGGTCAGGACCGAGAGCACCGGCCCGAAAACCTCCTCGCGTGCCACTGCCATCTCCGGCCGGACGGACGAAAGAATGGTCGGAGCCATGAACTGGCCCATGCCGAGATCGAGCGCCGCGCCGCCATGGCTGACGGCCGCGCCCTCGCCTGCGGCGGCAGTTACATAGCCGGCGATCTTTTCGAGATGCTGCGGCGTGATGATCGCGCCGACCTGCGTCTCGGGATCGAGCGGATCGCCGACCTTGACCTTCGCCGAGAGGCTGGCGATGCGCGCCGTCACCTCGTCGGCGATGTCGCGATGCAGGATCAGCCGCGAGCCGGCATTGCAGCATTCGCCGGCATTGAAATAGGCGCCGAAGACGGCGGCATCGATGAACTCGTCGAGATTGGCGTCCGGGAAGACGATCTGCGGGTTCTTGCCGCCAAGTTCGAGCGACACCTTCTTCAAGGTCTGCGCCGCATTCGCCATGGTCAGCCGCCCGACCCCGGTCGAGCCGGTGAAGGAGACCATGTCGACATCCGGGTGGGTGGTGAGCGGCGCGCCCGCCTCCGGCCCGGTACCGACGATGATGTTGACGACGCCGTCCGGAACGCCGGCGGCCTCGAGGATCTCGCCCAGAACGAGCGTCGAGGCGGAGGTCAGCTCCGAAGGCTTCACGACCGTCGTGCAGCCGGCAGCGAGCGCGAAGGGCAGCTTCTGGCCGACGATCAGGAAGGGGAAGTTCCAGGGCGTAATGATCGAGACGACGCCGATCGCCTCGCGCAGTACCACGCCGAGCGTGCCATCGCCGAGCGTATTGTAGCTCTCGCCGGAGAGATCGCGGGCAAGCGCTGCGGCATAACGCCAGATGTCGGCAGCACCCGCAAGTTCGCCCTTGGCCTGGCTGATCGGCTTGCCGGATTCGATTGCATCGAGAAAGGCGAGTTCGTCGGCGCGCGCGGCGATCATGTCGGCGGCGCGGAGCAGGATGAGCGAGCGTTCGGAGGCGGTCATGCGCGGCCAGGGACCATCGTCGAAGGCACGCCGCGCCGCGGCGATGGCGCGCTCGGCATCCACCTTCGTCGCCGCGGCATAGCGGCTGACGACGACGCCGTGACCGGGCGCCACGCGCTCGACTGTCCGGCCCTCCGCGCCGGCCACCCATTGACCGTCGATCAGCATCCGGAATTCGCGGACCTTGTGGTCGCCAAGCGGCTTCGGCCTCAGCAGAACCGTCATCACCATTCTCCCTTGAAGCGCGCTTCGCGCTTTTCGCTGAAGGCGGCGACGCCTTCCTTGAGGTCGCCGGTCTTGGCGACGAGGATCGAGCCCAGCGCCTCGACGGCCGCGCCCTTGTCCTCGCCATTCGCCGAGGCAATCATCAGCTTCGATATTTCCAGCGCCGCCGGACCGCGGCTAGCGATCCGCGCGGCATAATCCCGCGCCGCGCTCATGACCGTGCCGGTCTCGACCACGGCATCGACGAGCCCTTCGGCCCTCGCCTCCTCCGCCGTGAACATCTCGCCGCCGATCACCATGCGCCGGACGATCTGCGCGCCGAAGCGGGTGACCAGGCGCTGCGTGCCTGACCAGCCGGGCACCATGCCGAGGCTCGTTTCCGGCAGACCGATCTTCACCTGGCTCTCGGCGATGCGGATATCCGCGGCCGCGGCGAGTTCCAGGCCACCGCCAAGCGCATGGCCGTTGAGCGCCGCAATGACCGGCATGCGCAGCGTCGCCAGCCGCTCGAAGACGCGGTGGCCGAAGCGCACCCACTCATGTCCGAAGGCGGCCGGCTCCATGCCGCCCCAGGCCTTGATGTCGCCGCCGGCGGAGAACGCCTTGCCCTCGCCGGTGAGGATCACGACGCGCACTTGCCCGTTCGCCTCGACCGTGTCGCAGGCCGAGGCCAGCGCCTTCAGCATGTCGATATCGAAGGCATTGAGTTTTTCCGGTCGCGCGACGGTCATCGTCGCGATCGCGCCGTCGATCTCGATACGGATCCGCTCGTCAGCCATCTGCGCCTCCCGCGATCTCGCGCCGGGGTTTGGCCGGCAGCTTGAGTCCCAGCGGCGCTTCGTGGAACAATGCCGCCTCCATCACCTTCAGCCTGTCGGAGACGACCAGCGGGAATTCCGACTGGTCGAGGATATGTGTCTCAAGATCGACGCCCGGCGCGATCTCGGTCAGCACGACGCCCTGCGCCGTCAGCTTCATGACGCAGCGCTCGGTGACATAGGTAATGTCCTGCCCCTGCTCGATGGCGCGGCGGCCGGAGAAGGTGACGTGCTCGACCTGATTGACCAGCTTCTTGAGTTTGCCTTCCCTCTCGATGACGAGCCGGCCGTCGACGACGCCGAGTTTCGCACCGGCGTTGAACATGCCGGAGAAGACGATCTTCTTCGCCCGCGCGGTGATGTCGACGAAGCCGCCGGCGCCGGCGGTGACATGCGGGCGGAAGCTGAGCTTCGAGACGTTCACCGAACCGCTGCGATCGATCTCTAGGAAGGAGAGCAGCGAAGCGTCGAAGCCCGCCCCCTGGAAATAGGTGAACTGGTAGGGCGACGGCATGAAGGCGTCGGCATTCGAGGCGCAGCCGAACGCGAAGTCCAGGAGCGGCACGCCGCCGACGGCGCCCTGCTCGATCACCCAGGTGACGGCACCATGCAGCCCCTCTTCCAGCAGGATGCGCGGCACATTGGCGGAGATGCCGAAGCCGAGATTGACGGCGCTGCCCGTTTCGAGCTCCTGCGCGACGCGGCGGGCGATCACCTTCTGAATGTTGAATTCCGGGACGCGGAAGCTGTCGAGCGGCCGGAATATCTCGCCGGAGATGGCGGGATCGTAGAGCGTCTGCGTCGTCTGCTTCTGCTCCGGATCGACGACGACGTAATCGATGAGCACGCCCGGCACCCGGACATCATGCGGTTTGAGCGAGCCTTCCTTGGCGATGCGCTTCACCTGGGCGATGACGATGCCGCCATTGTTGCGGGCGGCGAGTGCCTGGTCGAGCCCGCCGAGATAGGCGCCCTCGTGTTCGTAGGTGAGATTGCCGCGTTCGTCAGCGGTGGTAGCACGGATAATCGCCACCTCAGGCGCGATCGCCTTGAAATAGAGCCAGTCCTCGCCCTCGAAGGAAATCTTCTTCACCACCGGCTCGGCAGCGGCCGAGGCGTTCATGGCGCAGCCTTCGCGCGAGGGATCGACGAAGGTGTCGAGCCCGACCTTGGTCATCACGCCGGGGCGCTTTGCAGCCGCCTCGCGATGCATGTCGAAGAGAATGCCGGAGGGAATGTTGTAGGCTGCAACCTCATCTGCGCCGATCATCTGCCAGATCAGCGGCGGCTCGGCGCTCGACGGGCCGGAAGGATAGGAGCCGCCGATGATCTTCTTCAGTAGGCCCTTCCTGGCGATGTAATCGACCCCCTTGATACCGCTCATGTCGCCGGCGGCAATCGGGTGCAAGGTCGTCAGGTCGCGCGGGTGGCCGGTCGCCTCAAAGCGCTCGCCGATCGCCTTCAGCATCAGGTCCGGGCAGCCAAGACCGCTGGACGAGGAGACCGAAACGACGGCGCCGTCCGGGATCAGGGCGGCCGCTTCTGCCGGCGAAATATGCTTGCTCATCGACATTGGCTTCACAGTCCGGTTTCGATCTGGGCCGCGACACCCGTCGCCGCGGCCTTGACCACGGCGAGGCCCGTGGCAAGCGACCAGACGCCGTCCTCGCCCGTCGCCGAGGGCCGGCCGTTTCCTTCGATCGCGGCATGAAAGGCTTCGAGGCCCGTCTCGTAGAGATTGCGGTGGTCGAGCGGCAGTTCGACCTCACCCTCTTCGTTCCTGAGCGTCACGGTGCCGACCGGGCGCTGGGTCATCACGTTGCGGCCGATCAGCGAACCGTCGGTGCCATGCACTTCGAGGCCGGTCTCGGCGTATTTCGTCGTGAAGGCATCGTGGAATTGCGCGATCACGCCGGAGCGGAAGCGTAAGACGCCCATGACGCCGTCCTCGAGCCCCTCCTTGCCCATGCCGGCGGCATGGCTGATCGCCACCGCCTCGATCGGGTCGTCGTCGAGAATGAAGCGCAGCGTATCGGCATCGTGAACGGTGATGTCGAGGATGACGCCGCCGCCGGCTTCCGGCTTGTCGAGCCGCCAGCCCTGCAGATGCGGCGGCAGGTAAACGGCGTGGAATACGCGCGCCGCAATCGGCCTGCCGATCCGGCCCGCGGCGATCGCCTCGCGCATCGCCCGGTGCGTGGCGGCATTGCGCAAATGATGATTGGTGCCGAGCTGGACACCAGCCTCGCACGCCTTCAGCACCATTTCGCAGCCGTCGTTGAGGTTCATCGCCAGCGGCTTCTCGCAGAGAACATGTTTGCCGGCGTGAATCGCCGCGAGCGCCTGGTCGTGATGAAGCTCGTTGGTCGTCGAGATATAGACCGCATCGACGTCGGGATCGCCGACAAGGTCGTCGAGGCTGGCAACCGCCTTGGCGATGCCGTTTTCCGCGGCATAGGCCTGCCCACGCTCCTCACTCGAACTCATCACCGAGACGATCTCGCCGTCGGCGGCGCGGATCGCGCCGATCACCCATTCGCGCGCGATCGTGCTCGCGCCGATCAATCCCCATCGGATCATGACGATATCTCCTTCACTCTGCGTTCGACGGTGCCGCCGCAGCTTTGGCGAACGACGAGCCGCACCGGACTGACGATCGCTTCCGGCTCGGCCCGTCCCGCATTGATCTGTTTCAGCAGCAATTGCGCTGCGCGATCACCCATGCCCTGCGGATCGACCGAGACCGTGGTCAGCGCTGGCACCGCGGTCTTTGCTTCGATCACGTCGTCGAAACCGATCACCGCGAAGTCCGCACCCGGCTCCAGCCGCCGTGCCCGAAGCCCGTCGCAAACGCCGAAGGCGACCGCGTCGTTGAAGCAGAGTGCGGCGGTCGGCCGTTCCTTCAGCATCATCGCCTGCTCGATCGCCGTGACCCCGCCGGCGCGCGACGGTGCCGAGCCGATGATGAGTTCGTCGGGGGTCGGCATTCCCGCCTCGCGAAGCGCATCGCGATAACCGCGCATGCGCGCCTCGAAGACGGCGGTGTCCGGGAAACCACCGAGAAAGGCGATGCGGCGATGGCCGCGCTCGATCAGATGGCGAACAGCGGCCATGGCGCCGGCATGATTGTCGGAAATCAGCGACGACACGCCCGCTTCCGCAATGTCGCGCACGACGAGAACCACCGGAATGCCGCTGGCAACCAATGGCGCGAGATCGCGGACTTCCGTGCCGCGCGCCGGCGAGATGATCAGACCGGAGACGCCATGCTCGCGCATCGAGGCGATGACCTCGCGCTGGCGCTCGATCTTTTCGCCGGTATTGGCAAGGAACTGCACGAAGCCGGCGGACTGCACCACGGCATCGACGCCGACGGCAAGCTCCGCGAAGAAGCTGTTCGTCAGGTCGTTGACGACGATGCCGATGATCTTCGACTTCGCCTGGCGCAGATTGGCGGCGCTGCGATTGTAGACATAGCCGAGCTCGCGGATCACCGCATTCACCTTCGCCCGCGTCGTCTCGTTGACCAGCGAACTCCCCTGCAGGACGAGCGACACGGTCGACTTCGACACGCCGGCGGCGCGCGCTATGTCGACAACCGTCACCCGCTCCTTCGCCATCACAGTCCTCCCACTGGCATTTTGTTTGCTGCATCCTTAATAATTGGAACGTTCCAAGTTCGTCAAGAGGTTTACGTTCACTTTTTTCTGGCTATGACGGTTCGGCAGGAAGTCGATCGATCACACGGTTTCTTGGATAAAAATGCATTTTTCCAGCATATTAGGTGATTTCCGCATCCACAAACCTTCAGGCGGTGCGCCGTGCGCATCGGCAAGCGTCAATATTTTTCCACCTTGCAATTTGGAACGATCTAAATTATTCGATGCCGCACATTTGAGGAGGATCAATGCCGATGACCAGTCTTTTGCTGCCGCGCCAGGACGGCTCGCTCGAACACTATACGCTCCAGGGAACGCCGATTGCCCGGCCAGCCACGGTGCCGACCTTCAACCGTATCGCCTATGCGGCCGCACATGTCGTTTCCGACCCGCTGCGCGACGCCGATCCGTGGGGCAATCCGGCGATCGACTGGGAAGCGACGATGGCCTTCCGCCATCATCTGTGGAGCCTCGGCTTCAAGATCGCCGAGGCGATGGACACCGCCCAGCGCGGCATGGGGCTTTCCTGGGCGGGCGCCCGGGAACTGATCCGCCGTTCGCTTGCCGAGGCGCGCAGCGTTCCCGGCGCCGACCTCGCCTGTGGCGCCGGCACCGACCATCTCGCTGCCGCGGACGCACAGTCGATCGACGACGTCATCGCCGCCTATGAGGAGCAGATCGGTTTCGTCGAGGGCGAGGGCGGCCGGGCGATCATGATGGCGAGCCGGGCGCTCGCCCGCGTCGGGCGCTCCGGGGACGACTACCGGCGCGTCTACGGCCATATCCTCGCCCAGGCGAAGGACAAGGTCGTGCTGCATTGGCTGGGGGACATGTTCGACCCGCAGCTCAAAGGCTATTGGGGCTCCGAAAATTTCGAGGAGGCGCTCGAAACCGTGCTGTCGATCATCGGCGAGAGCAGCGCCAAGGTCGAAGGCATCAAGATCTCGCTGCTCGACAACGCCAAGGAAGTGGCGCTGCGCGACCGGCTGCCGGAGGGCGTGCTCTGCTTCACCGGCGACGACTTCAACTATGCGGAACTGATCGAGGGCGACGGCAGAAAATACAGCGATGCGCTGCTCGGCATCTTCGACGCCGTCGCGCCATCTGCCTCCAAGGCGCTCGCTGCTCTGGCGGCCGGCGATATCACCACCTTCCGCGGCGTCATCGAGCCGACGGTGCCCTTGTCACGCAAGATCTTCGAGGCGCCGACGCAATACTACAAGGCCGGCGTCGTCTTTCTTGCCTGGCTGAACGGCCACCAGCGCCATTTCACGCTGCCGGCCGGGCTGCAGTCGGCCCGCGGGCTCTCGCACTATGCCGACATCTTCCGCCTCGCCGACCGGGCCAATGTGCTCGACAGGCCGGAACTGGCGGCGGCGCGGATGCGCAATTTTCTCGCCGTCCTCGGTGTAGAACAGGCGGGCTAAGTGGCGGGCGAGGGCGGCGCTACGGCCGCCAGCCCCTTCTTCGCCAACATCGCATCCGGGCTCGGCAGCTTGCCGCGGAAGGCCTTGTAGGCGTCCTCCGGATCGATCGCGCCGCCGACGGAGTAGATATTGGCCTTGAGCTTCTCGGCCATTGCCGGGTCGAAGGGATCGCCGGTCTCCTCGAAGGCCGCGAAGGCGTCGGCGTCGAGCACCTCCGACCACATGTAGGAATAGTAGCCGGCCGAGTAGCCGTCTCCCGAGAAGACGTGCAGGAAATGCGGGCTGCGATGCCGCATGACGATCGAGGCCGGCAGGCCGATCCTATCGAGCGTCGCCGCTTCCAGCGCCATCGGGTCGCTGACGGGCTCAGTCGTATGATAGGCCATGTCGACGAGTGCCGACGACGTGAACTCGACCGTCGCGAAGCCGGAATTGAAGGTTCTCGCGGCCAGCACCTTGTTGAGCAGCGCCTGCGGCATCGGCTCGCCGGTCCGGTAATGCACGGCGTATGTCTTGAGGATGTCCGGCACCGTCAGCCAATGTTCATAGAGCTGCGACGGCAGTTCGACGAAGTCGCGCGAAACGCCCGTGCCCGACACCGAGGGATAGGTGACGTTGGACAGCATGCCGTGGAGCGCGTGGCCGAACTCGTGGAAGAGGGTACGTGCATCATCTATGGAGAGCAGCGCCGGCTTGCCGTCGGCGGGTTTCGCGAAATTGCAGACATTGTAGACGATCGGGATTTCGCCGACCGCACCGTTCTTCAGCTTCAGCTTGTGCTGCGACTGGAAGGAACTCATCCAGGCGCCGGAGCGCTTCGAAGAGCGGGCGAAATAGTCGCCGAGGAAGAGTGCAACGAGCTTGCCAGCCGCGTCGCGAATCTCGAAAACGCGAACGTCCGGATGGTAGGCGGCGATGCCCTTCTTTTCCGTTGCGGTGATGCCGAAGAGCCGGCCCGCGACGTCGAAGCAGGCATTGATGATCTTTTCGAGCTGCAGATAGGGTTTCAGCTCGCTTTCCGAAAAGTTGAATTTTTCCGCCCGCAGCTTTTCGGCGTAATGCCGCCAGTCCCAGGGCATGACCTTGTGATTGCGCCCCTCGGCGACGACGAGCTTGGCAAGCTCCGCCTCCTCCTCGCGGGCGCGCGCCACCGCCTTCTCCCAGACCTGCATCAGCAGGCCGTTCACGGCCTCGGGCGTCTTCGCCATCGTGTCGTCGAGCTTCAGCGCCGCATAATTCGCATAGCCGAGCAACTTCGCCTTTTCCGCCCTGAGCGAAAGCGTTTCCGCGATGATGCCGCGATTGTCGGTCTCGCCGCCGTTTTCACCACGCGCCGTCCAGGCCCTGAACGCCTGTTCGCGCAGTTCCCGGTTTTCCGAGAAGGTCAGGAACGGCTCGATGATCGAGCGCGACAGCGTGACCGCATATTTTCCGTCCACGCCCCGGTCGCGCGCCTGGGCCGCCATCGCGTCCCTCAGGAAGTCCGGAAGCCCGGCCAGTTCCGCCTCGCTTGCGAGCAGCAACGCCCAGCTCTTCTCGTCGGCCAGCACATTCTGGCCGAATTTCGCGCCGAGCCCGGCGAGCGTCTCGTTGATCGCCGCCAGCCGCTCCTGGTCGGGCTTGGCAAGCCTGGCGCCGGATTTCACGAAACCCTTCCAGTGCCGCTCGAGCACGCGCGTCGCCTCGAGATCGAGGCCAAGCGCCTCCCGCGTCTCCCACAGCGTATCAATGCGGCTGAAAAGCGCCGGATTCGTGCCTATCTTCGAATAGTGGCGCGACATCTTCGGCGCGATGTCGCGTTCGAGCGCCTGGATCACTTCGTTGGTATGGGCACCTGCCTTGCTCCAGAACAGCGCCGAAACGCGCGATAGCTCGTCTCCGGCGATCTCCAGCGCGACGACGGTGTTCTCGAAGGTCGGCGGCTCCGGATTGTTGGCGATCGCGTCGATCTCCGCCTCGTGGCTTGCGAGGGCTGCATCGAAGGCGGGCGCGAAATCCGCGTCCTTCACCGCCTCGAACCGAGGCAGGCCCTCGTGTCCGGTCCAGTCTACCAGGGCGGGATTAAGCGAAGCGCTTGAAGTCATGGGAGATCCTTTCGCATGCAGCACCGGCAGAGCCGGCGCAGTCACATTCATGATGGCGACGTTTGAGGTGGTCGGGCAGGGGGCGGTCGTCAAGGCTTGCGAAGGCCGAAAAGGCCAGGCGCCGCATGCCAGATCGCCTGCACCGCAAAGCCGATGAACAGCAACCCCGACAGCCGGACGATGGTGAGCTCATGGCGGCGATAGAAGCGACGCACGACCGAGGCGCCGATGATCGCGATCAGGATCACGTCGGCGATCAGGAAGCCGATGAGCGAGACGGCGAGCAGCATTGGTAGCGCATTGAATTCCAGCGCATTGGCGGAACCGGCGAGCAGCGCCGTGAAGGTCGCGAGCGCGACCGGGTAGCCCTTGGGATTGGTGAGCCCGAAGATCAGCCCGCGGCGGAGCGGCCGCTCGACCGTCAGGAGCGCCCGGTTCTCGCCCCTCGGCCGGGCATTGAGCGCCGTCCAGCCGATCCAGGCGAGATAGCCGCCGCAAAAGAGGCCGAGGACGTCGAAGAGCGCGGTACCGATCGACCGCGCACCGACGATGGCAACGAGCGCCAGCGTCGACCAGAGGATATCGCCGGCGAGATGACCGCCCATGAACAGGGCGCCGGCCTTTCGGCCCTGGCCGGCGCCGATGCCGAGAAGCGCCAGGAAGGCGGGACCGGGGATCAGCGTATAGGACAGCGCGGCGAGGAAGGCACCGACAAGAAGCGTCTCGGACATCTCGAATCCCCCAAGGTGAAGTCGAGCCATTCGAGCGTTCGCGGGTGGGGCCGTCAAGCGGAAACACCGGGCGGCGGATACGACCGGTCGCTGTCGCCACTTGGCGTCAACCCCGTTGCGAAGGCTTGCGGAAGGTGAAGAGGTTGATCGTGTCGCGGATCAGCTCCGCGATGGCCCGAACGAATTTGCGCATAGGTATCCCTCAGCGCTCCGGGAACCGGGCGATCGGTTCCACGGCGGCTATTTTCTCATGGGAAGGCTCAGGCATCTGTTTCGCCGGGAACCGAACGCACCGCGCACAAATCTTTCGCCGCCGCGATTTCCCTCGATACGAAGTTGCGCTAAGAACGCGGCCCAGTTTCCCCTCCTCGAGAAGGACTTTCCATGACTGTGCGCAATCTCTTCCTTCTGCCCGGCGACGGCATCGGCCCGGAAGCCATGGCGGAAGTCCGCAAAATCATCGCTTACATGAACGCCGAGCAGGGCGCCGGCTTCGTGACGGACGAGGGGCTTGTGGGTGGATCCGCCTATGACGCCCATGGCGCGGCGATCTCGGAAGACGACATGGCGAAGGCCCTTGCCGCCGATGCCGTGCTTTTCGGCGCGGTCGGCGGCCCGAAATGGGACGCGGTTCCCTATGAGGTGCGGCCGGAAGCCGGCCTGCTGCGGCTGCGCAAGGATCTGGAACTCTTTGCCAATTTGCGGCCCGCCATCTGCTACCCGGCCCTTGCCAACGCCTCGTCGCTGAAGGCCGAACTGGTCGAGGGTCTCGACATCCTGATCGTCCGCGAGTTGACCGGCGGCGTCTATTTCGGCGAGCCGAAGGAGATCATCGACCTCGGCAACGGCCAGAAGCGCGGCATCGACACCCAGGTCTACGACACCTACGAGATCGAGCGCATCGCCGGCGTCGCCTTCGAGCTGGCGCGCACCCGCAACAACCGCGTCTGCTCGATGGAAAAGCGCAATGTCATGAAGTCGGGCGTGCTCTGGAACCAGGTGGTTACCGAGACGCACAAGGCGAAATATTCCGACGTTCAGCTAGAGCACATGCTGGCCGATGCCGGCGGCATGCAGCTGGTACGCCAGCCGAAGCAGTTCGACGTGATCGTCACCGACAACCTGTTCGGCGACATGCTCTCGGACGTCGCGGCGATGCTGACCGGCTCGCTCGGCATGCTGCCCTCGGCCTCGCTCGGCGCACCGGACGCCAAGACCGGCAAGCGCAAGGCGCTCTACGAGCCGGTGCACGGTTCGGCGCCGGACATCGCCGGCAAGGGCATCGCCAACCCGATCGCCATGATCGCCTCCTTCGCCATGTGCCTGCGTTACTCCTTCAACCTGGTGAAGGAAGCCGACAATCTGGAGAGGGCGATCGCCAACGTCCTCGACAAGGGCATCCGCACCGGCGACATCATGGCGGAAGGCTGCCGCCAGGTCGGCACCGTCGAGATGGGCGACGCCATTCTCGCCGAGTTCAAGGCGCTCTCGGCCTGATCGGCCGCCGGAACAGCGCCGACTGCCTGAACAAGCACACTTCCGGACGCAATCCGGAGGTGTTTTCTTTGGAATCCCTTGATTTTTCCGCGTTCGTTTTCACATGCAGGAAAGCGACAGGAAAGACCGACATGAACCAACCGCTTGCCTCCACAGGCTGGATCCTTCTGACGACGATCGTTCTCGTCCTGGCCCTTGTTCCCTTCGATCCGCATCTGTCGGAATGGGCGCGCGGCCTGCCGGACGAGATCGTCGACTTCAACCGGACGATCACCGATTTCGGCACCTTCGCCTGGATGCTCTATACATCCGCAACCCTGCTCCTGATCGCCTTCGTCGTACGGCGCGCATCGCAGCGCGACACGGTCCGGCAGCGGGCGCGCGCCGCGCGCAACCTGTCCGCCTATTTCCTGCTGACGATCGCCACGGCGAGCGTTCTGGTTCACGGCCTGAAGCTGGTGATCGGCCGCGCCCGCCCCGAACTCTTCGCCGACTACGGCGCTTACAGCCTGGCGCCCTTTACCGGCGACTGGCTGTTCGAGAGCTTCCCTTCGGGCCATTCGACGGCGGCCGGCGCCTTCTTCGGCGCCTTCGCAATGCTGAAGCCGGGGCTGCGGCCGCTGTTCCTGATCCTGGCGCTGCTCATCGGCGTCTCGCGCGTCATCGTCGGCGCCCACTATCCGAGCGACGTCGCCGTCGGCCTGCTGCTCGGCCTCTGGGCCGCGATGATGTGGGCCTATCTCTTCGCCAGGCGGGACTGGCTCTTCCGCCTCGATGCCGGCGGCTGGCCGGCGCCGAAGAGTGCAAGTCCCCCGCCGAAGCTCAAATAGAAGCCGGCGCGGAGGCAGCGCCCAAAGCCAAAAAAAGACGACGCGGAGGCCGGGCCCAAAGCAAAAAAAAAGCCGGCTCGGGGGCCGCGCCGGAGTCAGGAGAGCTTGTTCTGAAGCGGAGTGCGGTTTACGTCCGCACCCCGCGTCTCGAATTCGATCCGCTCAGTCCATCGCGTGGATGTCGCGGTCCTTGGTTTCCGGCAGGAACAACAGGCCGATAACCAGGGTGATGCCGGCGAAGACGATCGGGTACCAGAGGCCATAATAGATATCGCCCTTGGCCGCGCTCATCGCAAAGGCCGTTGCCGGAAGCAGGCCGCCGAACCAGCCGTTGCCGATGTGGTAGGGCAGCGACATGCCGGTGTAGCGGATGCGGGTCGGGAAGAGTTCGACCAGCAGCGCGGCGATCGGGCCGTACACCATCGTCACATAGATGACGAGGACGGTCAGGACTGCGATGATCACCGTCCAGTTGACGCGGGCCGGGTCGGCCACCATCGTGAAGGCGCCGCCCTTGTCGATCGAATAGACCGCCATCTCGGTCGCCCCGCCGACCTCTTCCTTGGTCAGCAGCTTGTCGGCAGTCAGCTTGTCGGCCGGGACCATGGCCTTTTCGCCGGCGCGGATGGCGGCCGCGTCGAGTGCCAGTTCCGGATTGGCGGCAACGAAGCCGTCGAGCTTCGATTCCGGCACCTTGGCCGTACCGCGCACCAGCGGGTAGCCCGAGGTTTGCAGCGCCATATTGACCTGCTTGTTGAACGCGGCGTCTTCGGCCTTCGCCTTGTCGCCGGCAGCAACTGCATCATAGCTGGTGATCGTCGTCTCTCCGACTTTGACGGTTGCCGGTGCGCCGGCAGCAGCCGTCGTCACCACGTCATAGGGCACGGAGTTGCGGGTGAGGAAGGCAGTCGCGATGTCGCAGGACGTCGTGAACTTCTGCACGCCGGTCGGGTTGAACTGGAAATTGCAATCTCCCGGCGCTGCGGTAACCGTGGCACGGACATTCTCCTGCGCTTCGGCAAGCGCCGGATTGCCGGCCCAGGTCAGCGCCTTGAACAGCGGGAAATAGGTGAGCATGGCAAGCAGCAGGCCGGCCATGATGATCGGCTTGCGGCCGATCTTGTCCGAAAGCCAGCCGAAGAAGACGAAAAAGCCGGTTCCGAGCAACAACGAGGCAGCCACCATCAGGTTTGCAGATTGCGGGTCAACCTTGAGGACGCCGGTGAGGAAGAACAGGGCATAGAACTGGCCGCTGTACCAGACAACGGCCTGGCCGACGACGGCACCGAAAAGCGCCAGCAGGGCAATCTTGGCATTCCCCCACTGGCCGAAGGCTTCCGTCAGCGGTGCCTTCGAGCCCTTGCCCTCTTCCTTCATCCGCTTGAAGGCGGGCGATTCGTTCATCTTCAGACGAATCCAGACGGACACGCCGAGAAGGACGCAAGAGAGCAGGAAGGGTATGCGCCAGCCCCAGGCGGCGAAGGCTTCCTTGCCGAGCACGTATTGAACCAGCAGGATGACCACCAATGACAGGAACAGCCCGAGCGTCGCCGTCGTCTGGATCCAGGAGGTGAAATAGCCGCGGCGTCCATGCGGGGCATGCTCTGCCACATAGGTGGCCGCGCCGCCGTATTCACCACCGAGCGCGAGGCCCTGCAGCAGGCGCAGGATGATCAGGATGATCGGGGCAGCGATACCGATCGAGGCCGAGCCCGGCAGCACGCCGACGAGGAACGTCGAGAGGCCCATGATCAGGATGGTGACGAGGAACGTATATTTGCGGCCGACGAGGTCGCCGAGACGCCCAAAAACCAGGGCGCCGAAGGGCCGAACCAGGAAGCCGGCGGCAAAGGCGAGCAGCGCGAAGATCGCCTGCGTCGTCGGCGGATACTGGCTGAAGAAGGTCGCGCCGATATAGAGGGCGAGCGACCCGTAAAGATAGAAATCGTACCATTCGAAGACGGTACCGAGCGACGAAGCGAAGATGACCTTCTTCTCCTCGCCGGTCATCGGACGGGCTTTTTTGATGCCGTCCGCTGTTGCGACATTTGCCATTTGATGATCCTCCACTTCAAAAGGCATATTGGAGCGTCCGTTGGATCGCTCCCGGCTCCTCCCCGAAGCCGCGAGCGTGGTACGCCTGATTGAGAGGATGTCAGAAAAGCCGTGCCCGAGGCAGAGATGCTTTCGTCCTATGACTTTCGTCTAATGCGGCGGGCGGAAAACGGTGCCCGCATCCCCCTGCAATTCAAGGCGGAGACCCCGCCGCCGGCTTGACTCTTGCCGAAAAGCCGCTAAGAGCAGCGGCGAACGAGGAAACTTGAGATGCGATCGAACAGTTCGTCCATCGCTGCGCTGCGCTTGCCGGCCCCTGCCGGGCAGGCTCGCCCTTTCTCGCTCAATCGCAAAACAACGGCCAAAACGACGACGAAAACCGTCTGACGTCTCTGGCCCTCCGCTCTCTCCCCGGTTCGGCCGGGGACAGGAACCTCGCGGACGAACCGCGCGGCTTCCGCCTCCACCAGATGAGGAGAGACAGAAAGAGAGCTTAGATCATGGGTTTCAAGATTGCAGTCGCAGGCGCCACCGGCAATGTCGGCCGGGAGATGCTGAACATCCTTTCCGAACGGGGATTTCCAGCGGAAGAGGTCGTGGCGCTCGCCTCCTCGCGCTCCGTCGGCACCGAAGTCTCCTATGGTGACAAGACGCTGAAGGTCTCCAACCTCGAAACCTATGATTTCTCCGACACGGATATTTGCCTGATGTCGGCCGGCGGCGCGGTATCGCTCAAGTACTCGCCGAAGATCGGCCAGCAGGGCTGCGTCGTCATCGACAATTCCTCGGCCTGGCGCTACGACGCCGAGGTACCGCTGATCGTGCCGGAAGTGAACGCGGATGCGGTTTCCGGATTCACCAAGAAGAACATCATCGCCAATCCGAATTGCTCGACCGCGCAGCTCGTCGTCGCGCTGAAGCCGCTGCACGACCATGCCAAGATCAAGCGTGTCGTCGTTTCCACCTACCAGTCGGTCTCCGGCGCAGGCAAGGACGGCATGGACGAACTCTTCAACCAGACGCGTGCCGTCTTCGTTGCCGATCCGATCGAGAGCAAGAAGTTCACCAAGCGGATCGCCTTCAACGTCATCCCGCACATCGACGTCTTCATGGAAGACGGCTACACCAAGGAAGAATGGAAGGTTCTCGCCGAGACCAAGAAGATGCTCGACCCGAAGATCAAGGTGACCTGCACGGCCGTGCGGGTGCCGGTCTTCATCGGCCATTCGGAATCGGTCAATATCGAGTTCGAGAACGAAATCACCGCCGACGAGGCCCGCGAGATCCTGCGCGAGGCGCCGGGTTGCCTCGTCGTCGACAAGCATGAGAACGGCGGCTATGTGACGCCTTACGAATGCGCCGGCGAAGACGCGACCTATATTTCGCGCATCCGCGAGGACGCGACCGTCGAAAACGGCCTGAATATGTGGGTCGTTTCCGACAACCTGCGCAAGGGTGCGGCGCTGAACGCCGTTCAGATCGCCGAACTGCTGGTCAATCGCGGCCTGATCAAGCCGCGCAAGCAGGCCGCCTGAAAAGGCGGCAATCGATCGCAATCGGAGCCCCGCTCGGACCGAATGGGACCTGCGGGGTTTCGCATTGAAGTCCGGAGCGGTGGATTCACGTGAAACCATCACGCGGCACGACTGCAATTCAAGGTGCTACGGCGACCATGTGTCTGAAGGACGCGACGGCGCTGTAACGGCCAAACGAGAGCGTCGACGGCACCGGCGTCTTTGAAGGCAATGTAAATCGGGCAATGACGGGGTATCTCATGCACATGGCAAAGCGCGCGGCGGCGGGGCTCGCCGCCCTCATCACAACGGCACTTCTCCCGGCCGCCTCTTTCGCGGCCCAGTGCGGCAACGACGGCAGCGGCTTTGCTGCCTGGGTGGCGGAGTTCAAACGCGAGGCCGCCGGCAGCGGCATCAGCCCGTCGGTCGTCAACCAGGCGCTTTCCAATGTCTCCTACAGCCGCGCGACGATCCGCGCCGATCGCGGCCAGAAGAGCTTCAAGCTGTCGCTCGACGCGTTCATGCAGAAGCGCGGCGGCCAGGCGATCATCTCACGCGGCCGGAAAATGCGCGCCCAGAATGCCAGGCTGTTCGAAAGCATCGAGCAGCGGTTCGGCGTACCAGCAGGTCCGCTGATCGCGATCTGGGGCATGGAAACCGGCTTCGGCTCCTTCATGGGCAAGGAGCACACGCTTTCCGCCGTCTCGACGCTCGCCTATGATTGCCGCCGCTCCGCCTATTTCACCGACCAACTCTACGCCGCACTTCAGCTCGTCCAGCGCGGCGACCTGAGCCCGGCCGCCCGCGGCGCTGCCCATGGCGAAATCGGCCAGACGCAGTTCCTGCCGTTGAACGTGCTGAAATACGGCGTCGACGGCGACGGCAATGGCCACGTCGACATGGTCCGCTCCAGGGCCGACGCGCTCGCCTCGACCGCGAACTTCCTGCGCGGCCACGGCTGGCAGCCGGGCGGCGGTTACCAGCCGGGCCAGGTGAACTACGCGGCGATCCAGGGCTGGAACGCCGCGAGCGTCTACCAGCAGGCGATCGCCATCATCGGCGCCGAGATCGACGGCGACTGATCACCCCAGTGACGATTGGAATAAAGGGCTCGCTTCGAAAGGAGCGGGCCTTTCTCTATTTACATCCCCGGACGGGCGAAATCGCCGGTCTTCGCGTCCATCACCCAGAGCTCGCCGCTCGAAATGTCGAACCAGGCACCGTGCAGGCTGAGTTTTCCCTTCGCCTCGAGAACCTGGACGCAGGGGAAAGTTCGGAGATTGGCGAGCGAGTTGCGGATCGACACGCGCTCGAGTGCCCTTTGACGCTCCGCCTGCGTCATCACGGCGTTGCTCTGGATCTGTTCCGCAGCCGGTTTCAAGAGGTTCATCCAGCGGCCGATGAAATCGCCGGGCGAGAGCGGCTCCGCGTCCGGATCGAGCGCCGCCTTGATGCCGCCGCAGCGGCCGTGCCCCATGACGACGATATCGCTGACGCGCAGCGACTGGACTGCGAATTCCAACGCCGCCGAGGTCGAATGATAGTGGCCGTCCGGCTCGTAGGGCGGCATCAGATTGGCAACGTTGCGGATGACGAACAGCTCCCCCGGGCCGCAATCGAAGATTGTTTCGGGGGCCGCCCGCGAATCGCAACAGGCGATGACCATCGTTCGGGGCTTTTGGCCTGTCTCTGCGAGGGTCTTGTAGCGTTGCTGCTGTTCGCTGAACCGGCCGTTCATGAAATTGCGATAGCCGTTCAGAAGATTTTCCGGGAAGCGCTGCATATCCATCGGTTACCTCGCTGTGATCGACAGATCAATCCATTATGAGCAGTTTCTTTTATTTCGGCCGCATCTGGCTCGGATGCACCAACCGGCGCATCTGAACCATCGCCATCGGCGTCGCCAGGCTCGATGCGTCCTTTTCGAGCGTCAGTTCGTCGGCGCCGCGCTTGCGGCTGCGCGCTATGATCTCGAACACGCTGGCGGTCGCCAGCTGCAGCGCACGTTCCTCGGAGAGCCCCTGGAGAAGCCGCGCAAGAAAGACGGCCGAAAGCAGGTCTCCGGTACCGTTGGGCGGATCGTCGATCAAACGATGCTCGGCAAGGAGCGCGTGCCGGCCGGAAAGATAGAGATTGCCGGTGCCGCCGCTCATCATCGGGATCGCGGAGGTCACCAGCACCCGGGACGGCCCGAGGCCGAGCGCGGCGTCGAGGATCGCCGCATTGGTTTCAAGCGCGGCGCCCGCCAGCCAGGCGAGCTCGAACCGGTTGGGCGTCGCCAGTGTCGCCAGCGGCAGCAGCCGGTCGCGGATGGCGGCAGCGAGCTCGACCGGCACGTAAAGGCCGGTCGCATCACCGATCACCGGGTCGCAGGCGTAGAAAAGCTCCGGATTGCGGTCCCTGAGCGCCGTGACCAGCCGGGCAACGCCTTCCGCCTGGGCAGGCGAGCCCAGGTAGCCGGACAGGATGGCGCGCACCTCGCCCGTCCAGGGGGCGCCGGCGAGATCATCGATGATCGACTGAAAATCCTGATCCGGCATCACTACCCGCGTCGAACGGCCATGGCCGGGATGCCAGGGAAGAATGACGGTCGGCAGTGCCCAGACCTGGTGGCCGAGCGTCTCCAGGGCAAACACCGCGGCGCGATTGCCGACCGTGCCGCGGACCACATGGCTGGATATGACAATGACGGCGCCGCGGGCGGCGGGTGCTTCGGACATCGGGCGGACCAATCCTTCGATTCGGCGTGTGATCGCCCGACTGTCGCAGCCCTGTCAACAGGGAGCCGGCCGTGGCGACTTTGGAGTGCTGCGGCGTTTTTATTCGTTTTCATCGTTTTTTGAGAAATTTTCGCAAAATCACGCCCGATTTAAATGGATTTAGGTCGATTCTACGTGAATTTCTCCGAAAACAGGCTCGATTTCGCCCAAATCCATCATAAAAACCATCGCCATTGACCATGGTTCTGCTAGGGTCGACTATCATTTTGGGGGAGCGAGTTCATGGGCGTGAAGCATAATCCGAAACGGGATCGTCATATTGACGCGGCCCGGGCGGCAATGACCAAGATCGGCACCGAGACTCTGCCGCCGGAAATTCTCTTCGGTGGCGCGAGCAACGACGACCTGGATCTCTATTCTCCGGACATGCTGGCGCTGACAGCCGCCCATGCCCGCCGAGAGCTCGCCCGCTGGGACGGCGGCAAACCGCAGGTTTCGGTCGAGACGGTGCCGGGCATAGCGCCGGGCGGAACCGAGGTCTCGATCATCGCCGTCACCGAACGCAACATGCCCTTCCTTTATGACTCGGTCATGGGGGAGGTGACGAGCACCCACCGCGACATTCACCTGGCAATTCATCCCATTCTGGTCACGAAACCAGGCCAACCGGCGAAACTGTTCGACCCGGACGAGGAAAGCGACCCGGCGCACCGCGTCAGCCATATCCAGATCCACCTGAGCAAGCTGGCGCCGCTCGAGGAGCGGTCGCTGAGCAAGCGCATCACCGATGTGCTCGAACAGGTCCATCAGACCGTCCACGATTGGCCGGCGATGACCGCCTTGCTCGATCAGGCCATGCGCGAACTGGAGGATTACAATGCGTCCCGCAAAAAGAGCGACCGAGACGAAGCACTCGCATTCCTTCGCTGGCTAAGGGATAACAATTTCACCTTCCTGGGAATGCGCGAATATACTTACTCCGGCAAGGGTGAGAGAGCGGCTGTCGAGCGCGGCAAGGGCCGGGGCCTCGGCATTCTTTCCAATCCGGACGTCCGCGTGCTGCGCCAGGGCAAGGACGCGGTGCTGACGACGCCCGAAATCCTCGCCTTCCTGGAAGGACCGGACTTCCTCATCGTCACCAAGGCCAATGTGAAGTCGGTCGTCCACCGCCGCGCCTATATGGATTACATCGGCGTCAAGCGCTTCGACGCCTCCGGCAACGTCGTGGGCGAGCTCCGCATCGTCGGTCTCTTCACCTCGACCGCCTATACGCGCCAGGCAGCGGAGATCCCGCTCTTGCGGCACAAGATCGAGAAGATCGTCGATCACTTCGGCTACGATCCGCAGAGCCACTCCGGCAAGATGCTGGCCAATACGCTCGAAGCCTATCCGCGCGACGATCTCTTCCAGATCGATGTCGGCGTGCTCGCCGCCTTCTGCGAGCAGATCAACGAGCTCGGCGACCGGCCGCGCATCCGCGTGCTGCCGCGCATCGACCACTTCGACCGCTTCGTGTCGGTCATCGTCTTCGTGCCGCGCGAGCAATATGATTCGGATGTCCGCGAGAAGATCGGCGATTACCTGAAGACCGTCTATGACGGCCGCGTCTCGGCCTACTATCCCGCCTTCCCCGAAGGCGGTCTCGCCCGCGTCCACTTCATCATCGGGCGCTCCGGCGGCAAGACGCCGCGCGTCCCCCAGGCGAAACTCGAGGAAGCGGTCCGCGCCATCGTCACCCGCTGGACCGACCGCTTCAACCTGCTCGCCCGCAAGGACGGTGTCGAGCTTGCGGTCGGCGAGGCCTATCAGGCCGCCTTCACGCCGGCCGAGGCCTATGCCGACCTTAGCGGCATGGCCGCCTGCCAGGCGGACGATCCGATTCGCATCTCCTTCTACCACCGGGACCGGGAAAGGCCGGACGCGCTGGAACTGAAGATCTTCCACGCCGACACTCCGGTCTCGCTCTCCCGCCGCGTGCCGCTCCTCGAAAATCTCGGCTTCCGCGTCATCAGCGAACAGACCCACGACATCGGTGTGCGCCCGCATGGGCAGGAGCCGCGCGAGGTCGTGCTGCACGACATGGAACTCATTCACCGCGACGGCCACACCGTCCACCTCGCCAGGACGGGCTCTGCCCTGGAGGAGGCTTTCCTCGCCGCCTGGAACGGCACGATCGAGGACGACAACTTCAACCGCCTGGTCATGCTCGCGGGACTTACCGCCCGCGAAGTAACGGTGCTGCGCGCCTATTCGCGCTATTTGCGCCAGGCGGGGATCACCTATTCGCAGGGCTATATCGCCGACACGCTGAACAAATATCCGGCCATTGCCGCCGATATCTTCCGCCTGTTCTCGACGCGGCTCGATCCGAAAATGGACGCCAAGGCGCGCGCGAAGAAGGTGAGCGCCCTGCTCACGGCAATCGAGGAGTCGCTCTCGGCCGTGCCGAGCCTCGACGAAGACCGGATCCTGCGCCGCTACGTCAACGTCGTCCAATCGACGCTCCGGACCAACTATTTCCAGAAGGATGCCGAGGGCCGGCCGCGCCCGGTGCTTGCCTTCAAGCTCGATCCGAAGGCGCTCGAAGGCCTGCCGGAACCGCGCCCCTTCCGCGAAATTTTCGTCTACGGCACCGAGGTCGAAGGCGTGCATCTCAGGTTCGGCAAGGTGGCGCGCGGCGGGCTGCGCTGGTCCGACCGGGCCCAGGACTACCGCACCGAGGTGCTCGGCCTCGTCAAGGCGCAGCAGGTCAAGAACGCCGTCATCGTTCCGGTCGGCGCCAAGGGCGGCTTCTATCCGAAGCAGCTCCCCGTCGGCGGCAGCCGCGACGAGATCTTCAAGGCCGGAACCGAGGCTTACAAGACCTATATCCGCACGCTGCTCTCGGTGACCGACAACATCGTCGGCCAGGAAATCGTGCCGCCTCAGGACACGCTTCGCCTCGATGGCGACGACCCCTATTTCGTCGTGGCGGCCGACAAGGGCACCGCGACCTTCTCGGATACGGCCAACGGGCTGGCGCAGGAGGCCGGCTTCTGGCTCGACGACGCCTTCGCCTCCGGCGGTTCGGCCGGTTACGACCACAAGAAGATGGGCATCACCGCGCGCGGCGCCTGGGAAGCCGTCAAGCGGCATTTCCGCGAGATGGACATCGACATCCAGACGACGCCCTTCACGGTGGCCGGCGTCGGCGACATGTCGGGCGACGTCTTTGGCAACGGCATGCTGCTTTCGGAGAAGATCCGGCTGATCGCCGCCTTCGACCATCGCGACATCTTCATCGATCCGAATCCGGATATCGATCTCTCCTTTGCCGAGCGTACGCGCATGTTCGCGCTGCCGCGCTCGAGCTGGCAGGACTATGACCGCAAGACGCTGTCGCCCGGAGCGATCATCATCTCGCGCGCCGAAAAGCTGGTCACGCTGACGCCGGAAGCAATGGCGGCGATCGGCATCGACAAGCAGAAGGCGACGCCGTTCGAGATCATGAACGCCATCCTGAAAAGTCAGGTCGACCTTCTGTGGTTCGGCGGCATCGGCACCTATGTACGCGGCAGCAACGAGACGGACGCCGAAGTCGGCGATCGCGCCAACGACCCGATCCGCGTGACCGCGGAGGAGGTGCGCGCGCGCGTCATCGGCGAGGGCGCCAATCTCGGCGTCACGCAGCGGGGACGCATCGGCTTCTCGCTCGCCGGCGGACGCTGCAATTCCGATGCGATCGACAATTCGGCCGGCGTCAATTCTTCCGACGTCGAGGTCAACATCAAGATCGCGCTCGCGTCTGCGATGCGCGACGGGCGCCTGACCCGGCCCAAGCGCAACACGCTGCTGGCGGCGATGACGGACGAGGTCGGCCACCTCGTGCTGCGCAACAACTACCAACAATCGCTGGCGATCTCGCTCACGGAAATGCAGGGTCTCGCCAACCGCACGCCGCTGGCGCGGCTGATGGCGCGGTTCGAAACCGACGGGCATCTCAACCGCAAGGTGGAGACCCTGCCGACAGAAGTGGCGATGGCCGAGCGCTACCAGGGAGGCAAGCCGCTGACGCGCCCGGAGATCGGGGTGCTGCTCTCCTATGCGAAGCTGGTACTGTTCGACGAACTGATCCAGAGCGAGCTGCCCGACGACCCCTATTTCACCGCGACGCTCGAACGCTATTTCCCGGCGAAGATGCGCAAGACCTATGGCGGGGACATCCACGGCCATCGTCTGCGCCGCGAAATCATTGCAACCGTGCTCGCCAACGAAGCGATCAACCGCGGCGGTCCCGCCTTCGTGTCGACGCTGACGGACGGAACCGGTTTCCTTTCCGCCGATGTCGTCAAGGCCGCGGTGCTGGCGCTCGACGGTTTCGACCTGCCGCGGATCTATGGAGAAATCGACGCGCTCGACAACAGGATCAGCGGCGCAGTCCAGAACAGGCTCTACCAGGAGGTCGGCCGCATCTTCGCGGTGGTCTCCGAACGGGCCTTGCGAACACGAGCGTCCGAGGGGCCGGTTGCCGACGCCGTTCAGCGGCTGCGCGACGGGCTGCAGAAGCTGCGCGGCACGATGCGCGGGGCGATTTCGAGCGAAAGCGCCGAGGAGGCCCGTCTGAAGGCAGCCGGCTTCATCGAGAGCGGCGTGCCGGCAAAGCTTGCCGAGGAAATCGCCGAACTGTCGCTGATGACGCTGGTCCCCGAGATCATGCAGATCTCCACGGTGACCGGCGAGCCGCTCAATCGCACGGCGCAAGGCTATTTCGCCGTGACCGAGACGCTACGGGTCAACCGCCTACTGGCGGCCGCCGACCGGGTGCCCGCCACCGAGCAGTTCGAGGCGATGGCGCTGACGCGCGCCGTTGCCGACATCGCCACCGCCCGCCGCGATATCACCGTCGCCGCGCTCGTCGAACAGAAGAAGGAACGCAATCCTATCCTCGCCTGGCAGGAGCAGGACCGTGAGCGTGTGGCGCGTGCAGGCGACCAGCTGAAGCTCCTGACCGAAAAGGGCGAGACGACGCTTGCCAAGATCACCGTCGCCGCAGGCCTCCTCAGCGATCTTGCACGCGGCAGGGCGAAATGACACAGTCCCTCCGGGCCGCTGGCCCGGAGGACTGATTCCGTTCCCGGATCGAGCGTGATTTCAACGCATTGGCCACCGCGCCGCTGAATGGCGCGGCTCGGCCTGATCCGGGAGGGGAGCTTGGATATTGCAGCTGGACGCGCGAAGGAGCAGCCGAAGACCACCCGTCTCGGCATTGCCGGGTGGATGCTGTTCGACTGGGCCGCTCAGCCCTTCTTCACTGTCATCACCACTTTCATCTTCGCACCCTATTTCGTTTCCCGGCTAACGGCAGATCACACGGCGGGGCAGGCGATCTGGGGCTATACGCTGACCGTTTCCGGCATCGTCATCGCCGTGCTCTCGCCGGTCCTCGGCGCCATTGCCGATGCGACTGGACCGCGCAAACCGTGGATCGGCTTCTTTGCCGCCATCAAGATCGCCTCGCTCGCCATGCTGTGGTACGCGGTACCCGGCTCGCCGCTGATCTACCCGGCGATCTTCCTGACGCTGGCAACGGTCGCGGCCGAGTTTTCGATCGTCTTCAACGATTCGATGATGCCGCGTCTCGTCGGCGAGAAAGACGTCGGGCGGATCTCGAACATCGCCTGGGGCCTTGGCTATCTCGGTGGCATGATCGTGCTTATCGGCGTCGTCGCGCTCCTTGCCGGGAATCCGGCTACCGGCAAGACGGCGCTTGGGCTCGAGCCGCTTTTCGGGCTCGACCCGGCCAAGGGCGAAGATGCGCGCATCACCGGCCCGATCTCGGCGCTCTGGTACCTTGTCTTCATCCTGCCGATGTTCCTCTTCACCCCGGATGCAGGCAAGGCGACGACGTCTCTCAGAGAGGCGACGGTCCGGGGGCTGACGGAGCTCAAGGGCACGCTCGGCGAACTCAAGGAGAGGGCGGGAATCCTGCGCTTTCTGATTGCCCGGATGATCTTCCAGGATGGCGTCAACGGCCTGCTGGCACTCGGCGGCACCTTCGCCGCCGGCATGTTCGGCTGGCAGACGATGGAACTCGGCCTCTACGGTATCATCCTCAACGTCGTCGCGATCGGCGGCTGCCTCTATGCGAGCCGCCTCGACGCGCGGCTCGGCTCGAAGAACATCGTTGTCGCCAGCCTCGTCTGCCTGACGATCGCAACGCTCGGCATCGTCTCGACCGGTCCCGGCTTTACGCTGTTCGGGCTTGTCCCGCTGCCGACCGCGGACTCGAACGGGCTCTTCGGTACCGCCGCCGAAAAGGCTTACATCCTTTACGGCCTGCTGGTCGGCATCGCCTTCGGCCCTGTCCAGGCCTCGTCGCGGTCCTATCTGGCCCGCAGCGTCTCGCCGGACGAGGCCGGACGCTATTTCGGGCTCTATGCGCTTTCCGGCCGCGCCACGTCGTTCCTGGCGCCCGCCTCGGTCGCGACCATCACCGTGATGACCGGCTCGGCACGCATCGGCATGATGGCGCTGGTCGTTTTCCTCGCCGTTGGCCTCGTCATGCTGCTGCGCACGCCCTATCCGGCGCATCGGCCGGCGTGAACGGGTTCGCCGCGCGGCACGGCAGTTTACCAAAGGCACGTCCTGCAACCCCGTTGCTACCAGACGGTTTTTGGTGGGCACCCCCTTTCCAGTCGTCATCCTCGGGCTCGACCCGAGGATCCATGCGCAAGCGCTGCACCGGAGGAAAGCGAGAGGCGGTCGAGCCGCACCGAGCCGAGTGTTCAGCTTTCGGCTTGTGAGTGGATCCTCGGGTCAAGCCCTGGGCCAAGCCCGAGGATGACAAAGGGAGAGGGCGTGCCTTTCCGCCTAACCGCTCAATGCCGGAAGTGCCGCATCCCGGTGAACACCATGGCGACATCGTGCTCGTTGGCGGCGGCGATGACCTCGTCGTCGCGCATCGAGCCGCCCGGCTGGATGACGGCCGTGGCGCCGGCGGCGATCGCCGACAGGAGGCCGTCGGCGAAGGGCAGGAAGGCCTCCGAGGCGACCGCCGAGCCGCGCGTCAACGGCGTGGCAAGGCCGAGCGCCTTGGCGGCTTCCTCGGCCTTGATGGCGGCGATGCGGGCCGAATCGACGCGGCTCATCTGGCCGGCGCCGATACCGGCCGTCTGGCCGTCCTTGGCATAGACGACAGCGTTCGACTTGACGTGCTTGGCCACCTTGAAGGCGAACTTCATGTCCTCAAGTTCCTGCGCCGTCGGCGCGCGCCTGGTAACGACCTTGAGTTCCAGGTCCTCGACCATGCCGTTGTCGCGCGTCTGTACCAGCAGGCCGCCGGCGACCGTCTTGGCGGTCAGGCCGGGGGTGCGCGGATCCGGCAGGCCGCCGGCGGCCAGCAGCCTGAGGTTCGGCTTGCGGGCGATAATCGCCTTGGCCTCGTCGCTCACCGACGGTGCGATGATCACCTCGGTGAAGAGCTTGACGATCTCTTCGGCCGTTTCCGCGTCGAGTTGCTGATTGAGCGCGATGATGCCGCCGAAGGCCGAGGTCGAATCGCAGGCAAGCGCCCGGCGATAGGCTTCGGCGAGCGATGGCGCGGTGGCGACACCGCAGGGATTGGCGTGCTTGATGATCGCACAGGCCGGCGCGTTCTCCGGCAGGAACTCCGCCACGAGTTCGAAGGCCGCGTCCGTATCGTTGATATTGTTGTAGGAAAGCTGCTTGCCCTGCAGCAGCGTCGCGGTCGCGACCCCCGGCCGCTTTTCGCCGGTGACGTAGAAGCCCGCCTTCTGATGCGGGTTCTCGCCGTAGCGCATCTCCTCCTTGAGCACGCCGCCGATCGCCCGATGGCGCGGCATGGGCGTGTCAAGCGCCTCGGCGAACCAGTTGGAGATCGCCGCGTCATAGGCCGCCGTCCGGGCATAGGCCTTGGCCGCCATCTTCTGGCGGAAGACGTAGCGCGTCGTGCCATTGGCGATTTCGTCGAGCAGCGTCGCATAATCGGCCGGATCGGTGACGATCGTCACATAGGCATGGTTCTTGGCCGAGGCACGGATCATCGCCGGCCCGCCGATGTCGATATTCTCGACCGTGGTCGGATAGTCGCCGCCCTCAGCGCGAACCTCTTCGAACGGATAGAGATTGATGACGACGAGATCGATCGCCGTGATGCCATGCGCGTCCATCGCCGCCTTGTGGTCTGCGTCGTCGCGGATGGCGAGCAGGCCGCCATGGACGCCGGGATGAAGCGTCTTGACGCGGCCGTCCATGACTTCCGGAAAGCCGGTCAATTCGGATACGTCGCTGACGGGCAGGCCGGCCCCCGCCAGCGCCTTGTGCGTGCCGCCGGTCGAGACCAGCCGTACGCCCTTCTCATGCAAGGCGCAGGCGAGCTCGACGATGCCCGCCTTGTCGGACACGGAGAGGAGGGCGGTTTGGATCCGGACTTCGTCCGGAGCCGGGATCTTCTTGGAGGCGACAGCCATCAACCATGCTCCTTTGGCAGCGCCGGACGCTTGGAAAGTGGGGTGCCGGCGATTGGAATGGCTGCCCGTTAGCACAGCTTGCCAGCGGAAGGAACCTTCGCCGCCGTGAGGGGTGGAAAATAGGCTTCAGCGCAGCAGCCTACCCCTCGCGGGTCAGCGTCCACTGGATCTCCGGCTGCGCTCCGGCCGCGAAGGTGACCGTGATCTGCGACGAGGCCCGCACGCCGGAAGGGTCGGCGAAGAAGACGTCCTCCTCGATTCCCAGTTCTCCATCCCGGCAGGCAAAAAGCCAGGCCTCGCCATCGGGCGCACTCAGATAAACTTCGCTCTTGCTGCTCTGGCGCAGCCCGATCGCCGGATGAATGTGAAAGCGGGCAACGGCGACCGCCGCATCGGCGGTCTCCGGATCGCCGCCGTTTGCCCCGGTAAGCCGATCGCGTCCACGGATCAGCCGACCACCGTTCAGGACGCCGATGTCGCGCTCGTGGATCAAACCGAAGGCGGCAAGGTAGCCGTCATGGCGCGCCCGGACCGACTCGATGCGACCGGGCTCGTCGCCTCGTTCCGCCTCGACCCGCGAAACACCGCTCGTCATGATCGCGCCGAGAAAGCTTGATTGCGAAAAGCGCGAGGAGGATGTGTCGTTCAGCGTCACCGTCGAATGCGCGGCAGTGGCGCGTGCCATTTGCCGAAATCGTTCGCCGGCGAATTTCGGCGCGCCGGAATTGACGATGAGACGGTTTCGCCCCGACGACATCTCGAAGGAGAGGCAGCCGGCATGGGCGCTGCGCGACAGATCGACCGACAACGGGCGCCCGGTATCGACGATGACGACGGTTTCGCCCAGCGAGAGCCGCTCGAAATTGATATGCGGGAGCGACCGGAACGGTTCGCCCGCCGTCTCGTCATAGCGCAGCACCGAGGCGAGCTCGTGCGCCGGCACCGAGGTTGCCCCGTTGAAGAGCGCCAGCTCGCCGCTCTGATGCCGGAAGAAGCGCAAGGCCGGATACATCCGGTCGATGCCGGAGATCAGCCGCGACGGTACGTCGTGGCCGAGATTGACATAGGTCTGCCTGAGCGGCAGCAGGTCGAGCAGCAGTTCGAGGGCGGCGCGCGGATTGCGGGAGAAATGCCCGCCGTCGGGCAGAATTTGACGGTCGAGCTCCAGATCCAGACTGCGCGCCGCCCGGCGTAGTGCCGAGGGGGAGACGGGCATCGACACGGAGGCCATCGCCAGCGCTATGCGAACCCTGAGCCGCGCCTCGCCATCCGGCACGGTTTCGGCGATGTGGCGCAGATAGCGGACCTGAAAGGCGAGGCTCTTCAGGAAGCGGCGATAGAAACCATGCTCGGCATTGCGCAACGCCACCGGCGAATGCGACAGCCAGGCAATGATGCGTTGCGCGATCACATCGGCATCCCAGGAGATGCCGCCGATATTGCGGCCGTGCGTGCCCATCCAGTCGTCGAGGATCTGGCGCAGCCTGGCAAAGCCGGCCTCATCCCGGACCGCACGCATGTGGCGCAGCCAGTCGAAGGCGTGGAGCCGATTGGCAAATTCGTGCGAAGGCAGGTCGATCTCGAAGGGCGATTCGCCCTCCGTATCGAGCACCCGGCCCGCCAATGGATAGCGGCCGTGAAGAATTTCCTCCGCCACGAAGGGATCGATCGCTCTCAGATCCGTCGGCGCGACGATCAGCCGGTCCGGCGTCGATCCGGAAAAGCGCAGCGCCGACAGCCGCCCGAGCGAAAGCCGGCGCGAAAAGCGGCGCCAGCCTTCGCGCAGATACAGGTAAAGCAGCCTACGTTTACTGGAAAACAGCATCGGCGCCTGCAAATCTCTTGATTTCCGCAACGGGACCCTCGAAGCGCTTGACCAGCACCTGTCGGGATTGCGCCAGAATCGCTTTCATGGACCGGAACCGTGCCGGACGGATGATTAAATTTCTATCAATCTGCGACCATTGATAGGCGGGCAGTCCAAAAGCGTCAATTGCCACGGCGAGACAGCCTGTTGACGAGGCTTGATGATGTTACAGCGGCGCGTCGTTTCAGACGCGCAAAGGACACTGCAACAGTTTGAATCGACGCATCGTGCCTTCCGAAAATCGAAGCCGATTTTCGGGCCGATGCGCTAGCCATCGGAGCGGCGCAGCACCGCCGCATAGAAACCGTCGAGCCCGCCGGAGAAGGGAGGGTCGAGCGGCAGCATCGCCGGCGTCGTGCGGAACTCGCCGATCGCGGTGATCGCCGCCTCGAGTCCGGGCCAGTCGGACGGGGCGATCGGAACGCGCTCGCAAAGTCCATCCCCAAGGACGCGTTCAACGACCTCTTCGCCTTCGCGCGGGTCCAGCGAGCAATTGGAAAAGACCACGATACCGCCAGGTTTGACGACGCTCAGCGCATGGCGCAGCAGCCGTTCCTGCAGCCGGGCGAGCTTTTCGATGTCCTCCGGCCCTTTCGTCCAGAGCACGTCCGGATGGCGGCGCGTCGTGCCGGTCGATGAACAGGGGGCATCGAGAAGCGCCGCGTCGAAAAGCTCTTCCGGGCGGAAATCCGCCATGTCGGTCTCTTTCGTGCGGGCTTCGAGGCCGAGGCGCTGAAGGTTGCCCTTGAGCCGCCGCAACCGGCTGGAGGACTGGTCGAGCGCCGTCACCGTCGCCCCGGCGAGAATGAGCTGGGCCGTCTTGCCGCCCGGCGCCGCGCAGAGATCGACGACGGCTTTGCCGGAAAGATCGCCGAAAAGCCGCGCCGGTATGGAGGCGGCCGCGTCCTGCACCCACCAGGCCCCTTCCGCAAACCCCGGCAGGGACGGGATCGTACCGGAGAAATCGCCGAGCCGGACGGAGCCGGTCGGCAGCACCGTGCCGCCGAGACGCTCGGCCCACCCGGCGGGGTCGGACTTCACCGTAAGGTCGATCGCGGCGGGAACGAGCTGCGCCTCGGACATGCCTTCCGCCTCAGCGCGGCCGTAATGGGCGACGAGTCGGTCATGGAACCAGGCCGGAATGGCGGGCACGGCCTGCATGTTTTCGAGAAGTGCATCCTTCTCGCGCGACAGCCGTCTGAGGACCGCGTTGACGAGGCTGGCGAAGCGGCGATTGCGCGGATCCGACTGCGCCTGCTCGACCGCGAGGTCGACGGCGGAATGATCCGGGATGTCGAGATAGAGAATCTGTGCCGCAGCGACCGTCAGCACATGCTCGAGCGCGCGCGCGCCCTCGGGGAGCGGGGTCTGCAGCAGCGAATCGATCGCGGCGCGGATCCGCGGCAGGTGCCGGAGCGCCGAATTGAGGATGGCGCGCACCAGCGCGCGGTCGGCATCATTGAGCTCGCGATAGGCCGGATTGCCGTGCTCCTGGTCGAGCATGCCGTCGAGCGACGTCTTGCGATCGATCACAGCCGCCAGGATCTTGGCGGCCGCCTGACGGCTCTTCAGGCCCGGTTTGGCCTGGGCGCTGGCATCGGGCCGCTCACTTCCCATCCGGGAGGGCTTGTTCGATCGGGATCGTTTCGGACGTGAATCGTTTTGTCTGTCTTCGGGCATCAGGACCAGGGGCCTTTCGGCGGTTCGGAACCACCGCGACCCCAGCCGGTTCTCGGGACAGAGCGCGATTTGCGCACCGCATTATCAGGGCGCGCCGGCGCCGTCGAGCCCGTCGACATCTCGCCCGCCATCCGCTCGAGCGCGGCGACGCGATTCTCCGTGTTCGGATGGGTCGAGAAGAGGTTGTCCATGCGCTCGCCCGAAAGCGGATTGATGATGAACATGTGCGCCGTCGCCGGATTGCGCTCCGCGTCCTGGTTGTGAATGACATGGGCTGCCCCGGCGATCTTCCGGAGCGCCGAGGCGAGCCAGAGCGGATTGCCGCAGATCTCGGCGCCGCGCCGGTCGGCCGAATATTCCCGCGTGCGGCTGATCGCCATCTGCACCAGCGCGGCGGCAAGGGGCGCGACGATCATCGCGATCAGCACGCCGATGAAGCCGAGCGGATTGTTGTTCTCGCGGTTGCCGCCGAAGAAGAAGGCGAAATTGCCGAGCATCGAGATGGCACCGGCGAGCGTCGCCGTCAGCGTCATCGTCAGCGTGTCGCGATACTGGATATGGGCAAGCTCATGCGCCATGACGCCGGCGACTTCCTCATAGGAGAGCGACTGCAGCAGGCCGGTGGAGGCGGCGACCGCAGCATTCTGAGGGTTGCGGCCGGTGGCAAAGGCGTTCGGCTGCGGGCTGTCGATGACATAGACGCGCGGCATCGGCAGACCGGCATTCTGCGCCAGATCGCGCACGATGCCATAATATTCCGGCGCACTGCGTTCGTCGACCTCCTGGGCCCGATACATCCTCAGGACCATGCGATCGGAATTCCAATAGGAGAAAAAGTTCATGCCCGCAGCCATGACCATGGCGATCATCATCCCGCCCCGGCCGCCGATGACATAGCCGACGGCCATGAAAAGGGCCGTCATGAAGGCAAGCAACATTGCAGTGCGCACGAGATTCATGGATGAGCTCCAGGCATTCTTAGATCACTTCATTCGGCGACGAGGCGCGGCGGACCGGCTCGGCGTGTCCATGCGATCTCTCCCCAAACGTTTCACGTGAATCAGGGTTCCGCTTTGACGGAAGCGACTTATATGATGGGGATCAAACCCCCGTTCTTCAATATCGTCAGGGAAATCCGGCTGTCACATGCAGAACGACAATGACAATTCACCCGATCATCCGAAGCGGCCGCTGTCACCGGCCGCGCTTCGTGCCTTGAAGGAGGCGGAGGAGCGACGCCGCGCCGAGCAACAGGCGGCGATCCCGGAGGAGTTCGGCGGTCGCGGCGGTCTCGATCCCGCCCGTTTCGGCGACTGGGAGATCAAGGGCCGAGCAATCGACTTCTGAGGCATTTTCAATCCGCGGCGGAGATAGTTTCGCTCTCGAATCGAAAGCTCGCCGTGGCTAAAAAGTAGCCGGTCATCGATAGTTAGTTGTCAGACATGCATAAGCTCATAGCCATTGAAGAACCGCAAATTTGGCGCGGTGCCATCTTTCGTGTCAAAGGCTCCTATCCTTATGAAGAAACCGTTGACTTCATGGTCGTCGAGACAGGGGATGAGAAGCGTCCGTTAGGCATCATGGTGGCGACTGGTTACCATGCGGGACACACGTTCGTTCACCTCCCGCCGGAAGCATTTGTCTTGCGGACCGTATCCATCTCCGCCGCGTGGCTCAAAGCCAATTGGGCAGAATGGATCTATCCGGAATGCCCTATCGAAGAAGTCCTCTACTTGGAGCGCTATCAGGCCTGACAGCCTCGCCGAGGCTATTTGTGCATCGGGCCGCTGAGCGGCCCGATATCTTCTGCTGGTGAATTCGCATCACGCCCGGTTCTGCCGATTGGCAATCAGGTCGTCGACGACCGTCGGATCGGCGAGCGTCGAGGTATCACCGAGCGAACCGAAATCGTCCTCGGCGATCTTGCGGAGAATCCGACGCATGATCTTGCCGGAGCGGGTCTTCGGCAGGCCGGGCGCGAACTGGATCTTGTCCGGGGTGGCGATCGGCCCGATCTCGGCGCGAACGTGCTTGACCAGCTCCTGGCGCAGCTCATCGCTGCCGGCTTCGCCCGCCATCAAAGAGACGTAGCAATAGATCCCCTGTCCCTTGATCGAATGCGGATAGCCGACAACGGCCGCTTCGGAAACGAGGTGGTGCGAGACGAGCGCCGATTCGACCTCCGCCGTGCCGAGGCGATGGCCCGAGACGTTCAAGACGTCGTCGACGCGGCCGGTGATCCAGTAGTAGCCGTCTTCGTCGCGGCGGCAGCCGTCGCCGGTGAAGTACTTGCCCTTGTAGGTGGAGAAGTAGGTCTGGATGAAGCGCTCGTGGTCGCCATAGACGGTGCGCATCTGCCCCGGCCAACTGTCGGTGATGCAGAGATTGCCGTCGGCCGGCCCGTCGATGACATTGCCTTCATTGTCGACGATCTGCGGCTGGACGCCGAAGAAGGGCCGCGTCGCCGAGCCGGGCTTGAGATCGGTCGCGCCCGGCAGCGGCGTGATCAGGATGCCGCCGGTTTCCGTCTGCCACCAGGTGTCGACGATCGGCGAACGCTCCTCGCCGACGACGTGGTAATACCACTCCCAGGCTTCCGGATTGATCGGCTCGCCGACCGTGCCGAGCAGCCGCAACGACGCGCGCGACGACCGTTTGACGAAATCGTCGCCGGCGCCCATCAGCGAGCGGATCGCCGTCGGTGCGGTATAGAAGATGTTGACCTTATGCTTGTCTATCACCTCCCAGAAGCGGCCGGCATCCGGGAAGTTCGGCACGCCCTCGAACATCAGCGTCGTCGCCGCGTTGGCGAGCGGTCCGTAGACGATGTAGGAGTGACCGGTCACCCAACCGACATCGGCCGTGCACCAGTAGATATCGCCGTCATGATAGTCGAAGACGTATTGATGCGTCATCGAGGCGTAGACGAGATAGCCGCCGGTGGTGTGCAGCACGCCCTTCGGCTTGCCCGTCGAACCGGAGGTGTAGAGGATGAACAGCGGGTCCTCGGCGCTCATCTTCTCCGGCGGGCAATCCGGCTCGACGGTGGCGATCTCCCGGTGATACCAGACGTCGCGACCCGGCGCCCACGGAACCTTGCCGCCGGTGCGACGCACGACCAGCACCTTGTTGACCATGACATGCTGCCGGGCGGCGATGTCGATCGCCCTTTCGGTATTTTCCTTGAGCGGCACCGGCTTGCCGCCGCGCAGGCCCTCGTCGCAGGTGATAACGAAGGTGGATTCGCAATCGACGATGCGGCCGGCCAGCGCTTCCGGCGAGAAGCCGCCGAAGACCACCGAGTGGATGGCGCCGACGCGGGCGCAGGCGAGCATCGCATAGGCCGCCTCGGGGATCATCGGCATGTAGATGGTGACGCGGTCACCCTTTTTGACGCCGTGCTTTTTCAGGACGTTGGCGAGCCGGCAAACCTTGTCGTAGAGCTCGTTATAGGTGATCTTCTTGTCGACGTAGGGATTGTCGCCTTCCCAGATGATCGCCGTCTTGTCGCCATGCGTCTTGAGATGCCGGTCGATGCAATTGTAGGAGACGTTGGTCAGCCCGTCTTCGAACCACTTGATCGCGACATTGCCCTCGAAGGTCGTGTTCTTGACCTTGGTATAGGGCGTAAACCAGTCGATCCGCTTGCCATGCTCGCCCCAGAACTTGTCCGGATCGGCGACACTTTCCTCGTACCATTTCTGATAGTTCGCGTTGTCGATGAGCGAGCGGTTCTTGGCCGCTTCCAGGACCGGGTAGGTCTTGACGGACATGTTTTTCCTCCCTGAATTCAGGCTCGGGCGGCACTCCAACCGCCGGTTTGGACGATTCATAGCAGGTCGCATCCCGACCGCAATTAGACAAAAGCACATTCGAAAGTGAAGAATTGCAATTTCGAGACAACAACGATATAGAACGCTCAAATCCCGGAAATCAGTGGTAGACTCCACGGCCCGCGACACCGGCGCGGACGGACAAAAGGACTATATCCATGGCTCAGCAATTGCTTATGCCCAAGGCAACGGCCGTCTGGCTCGTTGACAACACCGCACTGTCGTTCGACCAGATCGCGCAGTTCTGCAAGCTGCACCCGCTCGAAGTCAAAGCGATTGCCGACGGTGAATCGGCGCAGGGCATCAAGGGTCTCGATCCGATTGCTACCGGTCAGCTTTCGCGCGACGAGATCGCCCGCGGCGAGGCAAATACCAACCACAAGCTGAAGCTCTCCGAACCGAAGGTTCGCGTTCCGGATTCGAAGCGCAAGGGACCGCGCTACACGCCGGTCTCCAAGCGCCAGGATCGTCCGAACGCCATTCTCTGGCTGGTGCGCAACCATCCGGAACTGAAGGACGCGCAGATCTCGCGCCTCGTCGGCACGACGAAATCGACGATCGAGCAGATTCGCGAACGCACCCATTGGAACTCGGCCAACCTGACGCCGATGGATCCGGTAACCCTCGGCCTCTGCTCGCAGATCGACCTGGACCTCGAAGTCGAGCGCGCTGCCAAGGGCCGGCCGCTACCGACGGCGGCGGAAGTCGGCGCGACGCTCGAAGCGGCACGGGAAACCGAGAAGCTCGACTACAGCTTCGACCGCGAGGAAGAGAAGGAAATCGACGCCGATGCCGTCTTCGCCAAGCTGAAGTCGCTGAAGTCGGATCGCAAGGACGAAGACGAAGACGACAATTTCTGATCGCCTCGCCGCCGATTGGATAAACCCGGATCGCAGGTGAACCGACACCCGAAAGTTGGACATCCAACTTCGGGGGTCAGTTCATCAGGCCGGGTTTTTTTGTTGGCTTTTCGTGAGGCCCTACGGTTCGGAACTTGCCGCTAATCAGTAGGCCGAGCCTGACGAATCATGGAGGTTGTGGCGTTCGGTGCCCTGTAGCGGTGGATTGAAGATGCTGACGAGGATCAGGTCCTTGTCGCTGCCGCCGCGCAGATAGTGCTTGTCGTGCTTGTCGAGCACATAGATGTCCCCCTGGCGGATCGGAAAGACATTGCCCTCCATGTCCTCGACCTCGCCTTCGCCGGCGATGCAATAGCAGGCTTCGAGGTGATTTCGGTACTGAAGCAGCGATACCGTATTGGCCCGCACGACCGTGTGACAGACAGTGAAGCCCATGCCGTCCCTTTCCGTCAGCAGGCGGTGGCTGGTGCCGCTGCCCCACTCGACAAAATGATCGGTGGTTTCGACATCCTGCAGGCTGCGCACGAACATGGCCTTCTCCTCGTGTAAGGGAATTTGACAAAAACCGCGAAAGAGATCCCGGTCGATCGCGACGAATGCCTTTATTCGCTTGATTTCCGTTTGATACAAACGATGATTCCTCATCGGATAGTTGAGGAGAATTTACATTATGATGCCTCCCTTCGGCGCACTCCGCGCCTTCGAAGCCGCCGCCCGCCTCGCGAGCTTCTCGCGGGCCGCCGACGAGTTGCATGTCACCCATGCCGCCGTGAGCCATCAGATGCGGCAGCTGGAGGAATGGTTCGGCCGCCCGCTGTTCCTGCGCGAAAAGCGCGGCGTTCGCCTCGCGCCCGAGGCCGAACGGCTCGCCGAAGCCCTGTCGGTCAGCTTCGAACGGATTGCCGCAGAAGCGGAAGCCTTGAAGCTCAGGACGAAGTCGGAAATCACCGTCGCCTGCATCCCCTCGATCGCGACGCGCTGGCTGATCCCGGCGCTCGGCGCTTTCCTCGCGACCCATGCCGACGTCACCATCAAGGTGATCTATGCCACGGCCGCGCAACGCCTGCGCGAAACCGGCTGCGATGTGCTGATTACGCTCGGCGCCGACACCTCCGACGGCGTCATTTGCGAGCGGCTCTTTTCCCGCGTCAACCGGCCCGTGGCCAGTCCGCGCTATCTTGAACGGAAGGGTGGGTTGAGAGATGCGCAGCGGATCGCAGCGGCGGATCTCCTGCACGACGAGACGGTGGCCCACTGGCAGCAATGGTTCGCCCGGGCGGGCGTGAGCCCGCCGGGGCCACCGAAAGGCCCGGTCTTTCAGGATTTCAATCTGCTGGCGACGGCCGCCATCGCCGGCCATGGCGTCGCGCTCTGCCCGGTCGAGGTCTGCCGGCGCGAGATCGAGAACGGCGACCTCATCGTGCTTTCCGAGACGTCGATCCTCGACGAGGAGAGCTATTTCCTGATCAGTAGGGCCACGCGCCAGAAGGCCGCATCCACCTTCTGCACGTGGTTCAAAGGCGTCGTCGAACTGCAGGCGGGCTGATGTCGCGCGTCAGATGCCGATGCCCCTGGCGTGAAGCGCCGCGGTGATCTCATCGAGGATCGCCGGATCGTCGATCGTCGCCGGCATTTTCCAGGGCTGCCGGTCGGCGATCTTCTGGATTGTCGCGCGCAGGATCTTGCCGGACCGGGTCTTCGGCAGCCGCTTGACGCAGATCGCGGTTCGGAAGGCGGCGACGGGGCCGATACGCTCGCGCACGAGACCGATGACCTCCTTCTCGATATCCGATGTTTCACGGGAAACATTCGCGTTGATCACCAGGAAGCCGGCCGGAATCTGCCCTTTCAGCGGGTCGGCAATGCCAATCACGGCGCATTCGGCGACGTCCGGATGGCTGGCGCAGACCTCTTCCATCGCCCCGGTCGAGAGCCGATGACCCGCGACGTTGATGATATCGTCGGTACGGGCCATGATGAAGACATAGCCATCCTCGTCGAGGTAACCGGCGTCGGCCGTCTTGTAGTAGCCGGGATATTCCTCGAGATAGGCGGCGCGAAAGCGGTCGTCGGCGTTCCAGAGGGTCGGCAGGCAGCCGGGCGGCAGCGGCAGCTTGACCACCACATTGCCGAGCGTGCCGGCCTCGACCGGATGGCCGGCGTCATCGAGGACCTGGACGTCGTAGCCGGGAAGGGGTACGGCGGGAGAACCGTATTTGACCGGCAGCAAGCCGAGGCCCAGCGGATTGCCGGCGACCGGCCAGCCCGTTTCCGTCTGCCACCAGTGGTCGATGACCGGTACGCCGAGCGCCCGCTCGGCCCAGCGGATCGTGTCCGGGTCGGCGCGTTCGCCAGCGAGATAGAGCGCGCGGAAGGACGACAGGTCGTAGCGCCCCACATGGGCGGCTTCCGGGTCCTCCTTGCGGATTGCTCTCAGTGCCGTTGGCGCGGTGAACATGACGGCGACGCCGTGCTCGGCGATGATCCGCCAATAGGTGCCGGGGTCGGGCGTGCCGACCGGCTTGCCTTCGAAGAGGATCGAGGTGCTGCCGTTGAGGAGCGGGCCGTAGACGATATAGGAGTGCCCGACCACCCAGCCGATGTCGGACGCCGCCCAGAAGACCTCGCCGGGCTGCACCCCGAAGAAGTTCTCCATCGACCATTTCAACGCGACCATATGGCCGCCATTGTCGCGCACGACGCCCTTCGGTTGGCCGGTGGTGCCGGAGGTGTAGAGGACATAGAGAGGATCGGTCGAAGCGACCGCCGCACAGGCCGCTTCCTCGCCGGCTTCCTTCGCCGCGGCAAGGGCGGCGGCGAAGTCGATATCCCGGCCGGGCACCATTCCGGCGGCAAGCATGTCGCGCTGGAAGATCAGGCAATGGGCAGGCTTGTTGCTGGCAATGTCGATCGCCTGATCGAGCAGCGGCTTGTAGGCGACAGTGCGGCCGGGCTCGAGGCCGCAGCTTGCCGAAACGATGAGCTTGGCCTGGCAATCGTCGATCCGGACGGCGAGCTCGTTGGCGGCAAAGCCGCCGAACACCACCGAATGTACCGCGCCGATCCGCGCCGCCGCCAGCATGGCGATCGCCGCTTCGGGGATCATCGGCATGTAGATGATGATCCGGTCACCCTTGCCGATGCCGAGCTTTGCATAGACCGCAGCCATCGCCTTCACGTCGGCAAGGAGCGCCGAATAGGAGATCTTGTCGATTCTGCCGGTGACCGGACTATCGTAGATGAACGCCGTCTGCTCCCCGCGACCCGCCTCGACATGGCGATCGAGGCAGTTGTAGCAGCTGTTGGTGACGCCATCCGTAAACCAGTGACCGTAAGGTCCGCGTTCGGCGTCAAAGATGCGGCGCGGCCTTTCGAACCAGTCGATCGCGTCGGCGGCCTCGGACCAGAAGCCGCTCGGATCGGCTTTCCATGCGGCATACACTTCGGAATAGCGGCTGGCCATATCCGTTTTCCTCCACTGACCTTCCGGACCGTTCAGCCCGGCTCCTCGGCTCTGAAGGATAGGCGCGTGAGGGGAAAGGTGAACCCCGACGAAAGAGTAGTGAATCGGAGTGGATCAGAAATAGCTCTCGGGTTGCCGCGTCACCCGCAACCAATCAACGCGTGCCGAAAATGGCCGACCCGACCCGGACGCTGGTAGCGCCGAAAGCGATGGCCGTTTCGAAATCGCCGGACATGCCCATCGACAGCCGCGTGAGGCCGCAGCTCATCGCGAGCTTTTCCAGCAAGGCGAAATGCGGACCCGGATTCTCGTCGACGGGCGGGATGCACATCAGCCCTTCGATATCGAGGCCGAGCTCCGAACGGCAGAGGTCGACGAAGGCACCGGTCTCTTCCGGCGCTATCCCCGCCTTCTGCGGTTCGAGGCCGGTATTGACCTGCACATAGAGCCGCGGCTTTCGGTCCTGTCGCTTCATCTCGACGGCGACGGCGCGGGCGATCTTCTCCCGATCGATCGTTTCGATCACGTCGAAGAGGGCGACGGCATCGGCCGCCTTGTTGGATTGCAGCGGACCGATCAGGTGCAGTTCGACATCCGGCGTCTCGGCCTTGAGCTCCGGCCATTTGCCCTGCGCTTCCTGGACGCGATTTTCGCCAAAGACACGCTGGCCGGCAGCAATCACCGGGCGGATCGCCTCGGCATCGAAGGTCTTCGAGACGGCGACGAGCGCGACGGCTCCTTCGGCCCGGTTCGCGGCGGTTTCGCTCATGCGAATCCGGCTCATGACATCGTTCAGCCGTTCCTGCACGTCCATTCTGCGCTCCTTGCGGTGTCGAGGCCCGCCAAGCGGATTATTGGAACTTGCCGTGCTTGCCAAGCCCGACGAAGCCGAGGGCCGTCAAATGGCCCAAAGTGCGACGCCCCGGGCCTTCAAAACTTGACGGTCAGGCGGTTTCGTGATGAAGGTCAGGCCAGCTATTACGAGGGCGCTTCGAGCGCCGAAAAATTTCCGGAACATCGACAGAGACATGGCTACCGAACGATACAATCCGCGTGATGCCGAACCGCGCTGGCAGCAGGAATGGGACGCACGCAAGGTCTTCGAGACGCAGAACGACGATCCGCGTGAAAAATATTACGTGCTCGAGATGTTTCCCTATCCGTCCGGGCGGATCCACATGGGCCATGTGCGCAACTATACGATGGGCGACGTGGTCGCCCGCTACAAGCGCGCCCGCGGCTTCAACGTGCTGCATCCGATGGGCTGGGATGCCTTCGGCATGCCAGCCGAGAACGCGGCCATGGAACGCGGCGTGCATCCGGCCGGCTGGACCTACCAGAACATCGCCGCGATGAAGGCGCAGCTCAAGGTCATGGGCCTGTCGCTCGACTGGAGCCGCGAGTTCGCCACCTGCGATCCCGACTATTATCAGCGGCAGCAGTACCTGTTCCTCGATTTCCTGGAGAAGGGCCTGGTCTATCGCCGGCAGTCGAAGGTCAACTGGGACCCGGTCGACAATACCGTGCTCGCCAATGAGCAGGTGATCGACGGCCGCGGCTGGCGCTCGGGCGCGCTGGTCGAACAGCGCGAGCTGGTCCAGTGGTTCTTCCGCATCACCGATTTCAGCCAGGAGCTGCTCGACGCGCTCGATACGCTGGATCAGTGGCCGGAAAAGGTGCGGCTGATGCAGAAGAACTGGATCGGCCGTTCCGAGGGGCTGTTGCTGCGCTGGGAACTGGACCCGGCGACGATCCCCGGCGAGAGCAAGGAGCTGACCGTCTACACGACGCGTCCGGACACGCTGTTCGGCGCCTCCTTCCTGGCAATCTCCGCCGACCATCCGCTCGCCAAGGAAGCCGCCGCCAAGAATGCGGCGATCGACGCCTTCTGCGAGGAGTGCCGGCGCGCCGGCACCTCGCTCGCTGCGCTCGAGACGGCCGAGAAGAAGGGCATGGATACAGGTATCCGAGCTCGGCATCCCTTCGACCCGGATTGGGAACTGCCCGTCTATGTCGCCAATTTCGTGCTGATGGACTACGGCACGGGCGCCATTTTCGGCTGCCCCTCCGGCGACCAGCGCGACCTTGATTTCGCCCGTAAATACGGCCTGCCGGTTGTCCCGGTGGTGATGCCGAAGGATGCCGATGCGGCGACCTTCGCCATCGGCGACGAGGCCTATACCGGTGACGGGGTGATGATCAACTCGAGCTTCCTCGACGGGCTTTCGATAGACGAGGCCTTCGAGACCGTCGCCTCGAAGCTCGAGAAGGAAATGCTGGACGGGACGCCGCGCGCCGAGCGCAAGGTCAACTTCCGCCTGCGCGACTGGGGGATTTCGAGGCAGCGCTATTGGGGCTGCCCGATCCCGGTCATCCATTGCGAAGATTGCGGCGTCGTTCCGGTGCCGAAGGCGGACCTGCCGGTCACGCTGCCGCCGGACGTCACCTTCGACAAGCCGGGCAACCCGCTCGACCGGCACCCGACCTGGCGCCACGTCGCCTGCCCTGAGTGTGGCAAGGATGCGCGCCGGGAAACCGACACGATGGACACCTTCGTCGATTCCTCCTGGTACTTCACGCGCTTCACCGCGCCCTGGGAGGACAAGCCGACCGATCCGAAGGCCGCCAATCACTGGCTGCCGGTCGATCAATATATCGGCGGCATCGAGCACGCGATCCTGCACCTGCTCTATTCGCGCTTCTTCACCCGCGCCATGAAGGCGACAGGCCACGTGGCGCTGGACGAACCGTTCAAGGGCCTGTTCACGCAAGGCATGGTGGTGCACGAGACCTATAGCCGCGGCGAGGGTGCGCAGCGCGAATGGATCACGCCGGCGGAAATCCGCATCGACGAGGTCGACGGCCGTCGCCGTGCGGTGCTGCTCGAGACCGGCGAGGAAGTCGCCATCGGCTCGATCGAGAAGATGTCGAAGTCGAAGAAGAACGTCGTCGATCCGGACGACATCATCGGCTCCTACGGCGCCGACACGGCGCGCTTCTTCGTGCTGTCCGATTCGCCGCCGGACCGCGACGTGATTTGGTCCGAGGCCGGCGTCGAGGGCGCGCACCGCTTCGTCCAGCGCGTCTGGCGGCTGGTCGGCGAGGCCGCGGGGAGCCTTCGCGGCGTTAATGCTTCGCCGGCTAAGGAGGGTGACGGCCTGGCAGTTTCCCAGGCCGCCCATCGCACCCTGCGCGCCGTCGAAGCCGATTACGACAAGCTTGCCTTCAATAAGGCGGTCGCCCGCATTTATGAGCTGGTGAACGTTCTCGCCGCGCCGATGACCCTGGTGGCGGCCGGCAAAGCCGACGCGACGCTCACCGCTGCCGTCAAGGATGCCACGACGATCCTGATCGACCTGATCGCGCCGATGATGCCGCATCTCGCCGAAGAGTGCTGGCGCGAGATCGGCGGCGAAGGGCTGATCGCCGAACGTCCGTGGCCGGCCTTCGATGCGGCGCTCGTCGTGGAGAACGAAATCACCTTGCCGGTGCAGATCAACGGCAAGAAACGCGCGGATTTGACAATCGCGCGCGACGCAGACCAGAGTGCGATCGAAAGCGCCGTCCTCGTGCTTGACGCCGTCAAAGCGGCGCTCAACGGCGCCAGCCCGAGAAAAATCATCGTCGTGCCGCAAAGGATCGTCAATGTCGTCGTCTGAGAAAGCTGGCCTTCGTCTCCGGTTCCTTGGCTTGGCTGCCGGTACGGCGCTGCTGACAGCGGTCGCCGGCTGCCAGGTCCGTCCGCTCTATTCCGACGGGCCGACCGGCGCGACCTCTGCGGCGCTTGGCTCGATCGAGATCTCCGAAGCCGACGACCGGGTCGAGCAGGAAGTGCGCAATGCATTGATCTTCCTGGCCGCCGGCGGTCAGGGCGAACCTGTCAACCCGCAATACCATCTCGCCCTCAACGTTTCGCACCGGACGATGGGCGTGCTTTACGACGATGCCGAGGACCGCGCCGCGGCCGGCCGCATCGTCGTCAAGGCGGACTACAATCTGACGAGGACCGCCACCGGCGAAACGGTGAAGGCCGGCTACCGCTCGGCGGTGGCGCTGGCCGATTTCCCGGAGCAGGAATTCGCCAAGGTCCGCGCCGTCCGGGACGCCGAAAATCGCGCTGCCAAGGAACTGGCGGAGCTCATCAGGGCCGACATCGCCGCCGCCCTCGGCCGCTGACACCGGTATTCCGATGAGCGAGGTCAAGTCGCACGAATTCGACAGCTTTCTCAATCGAGGCGCGTCGAACTACCGCCTTTTCCTCCTCTATGGTCCCGATCGCGGCCTCGTCTCCGAACGCGCCGCCCAGCTTGCCGGCCGCTCCGGTGTCGCCCTCGACGATCCCTTTGCCGTCTTGAAGCTCGATGCGGCGGAGCTGCAGCAGGGTGCGGGCAGGGTGCTCGACGAGGTCAACGCCATCGGCCTCTTCGGCGGCGAAAAGCTCGTCTGGATCCGCGGTGCCTCAACCGAAAAGGCGATTGTCGAGGCCCTGCAGATCCTCGCCGCCGAGAGCCCGACCGGCAGTACGCTCATTGTCGAGGCCGGAGACCTCAAGAAGGGTGCAGCCCTTAGAAAGATTGGCGAATCGTCCCGGGCCGTCGCCTCCATCGCCTGCTACAGCGACGACGCCCGCAGCCTGCATGCGCTGGTCGACAAGGAGCTCGCCGATGCGGGTCTGCGGATAAGTCCGGCGGCCCGCGAGCGGCTCCTCGAAGCGCTTGGCGGCGATCGCATCGCGTCGCGCAACGAAGTGCGGAAGCTCGCGCTCTACTGCCGCGGCAAGGACATGATCGACGAGGAGGATGTGCTCGCCATCGTCGGCGACGCCAGTGCCATCTCGGTCGACGACGCGGTCGATGCTGTGCTCCAGGGCGATGTCGATGCGCTCCTGCACGCTATGAAGAAGATCACCACCTCTAAAACCCCGGCCTTCCTGGTCCTCCAGGCCTGCCTGAGGCAATTCCAGCAACTGGATGTCATGCGCGCCGAAATGGACGCGAGCCGCCAGTCGGCGAGCCAGGTGATTGCCAGCCTTGGCCGCGGGCTGCACTTTCGTCGCAAGCCGATCGTCGAGGCTGCGCTCCGACATTGGACCGCCCCCGCGATCCGTCGCGAACTGGCCCGGCTTCAGGCGACCATCTACCAAAGCCGCGCCCGCCAGAGCCTTGAGGAAAGCCTCGTGCTACAGAACCTGCTGGCGATAGCGATCCAATCGGCAAGGCGCTGAGTGGTACTGCGCCACCGGAACGATACCTCAACAGCAACGCAGTTGCCGAGCGGCCGCGGACTGCAAGCAGCACAGGCGCATCAGCGAGGCGGGTCTGAAGAGACGCGGAACCCGTTAGAGTTTGAATGCATGGCGGGACCGGAACTATTCATCCAGCCCGCCCAAGGGAGGGAAGGGGAGTGCCCATTAAGGGGACGAGTAGAGCAGCAGCGCGTGCCTCAGCGTCGCTCGAGCAGGCGGCAAATCTCTTCCAGCTGGTCGAGCGTCTTGTAGGCGATCCGCAGGTGGCCGCCCGAGGCCTTGTGGCTGACGGTGACCTCCAGCCCGAGGCTGTCCGATAGTGTCCGCTCCAGCGCCAGCGTATCGGCATCCTTTTCGTCGCGATGCCGCCCCTTGGCGAAGTTGGGGTCGTTCTGGGCCTTGATGTCATTCTGCGCGAGACGCTCCGCCTCGCGCACCGAAAGGCCCTTGGAAACGATCGAGCGCGCCAGCGCCACCGGGTCGGACGTCGGCACCAGGGCGCGCGCATGACCGGCCGAGAGGCTGCCGTCGGAAAGCATGTCGCGCACCGGCTCCGGCAATTTGAGCAGCCGCAGGCTGTTGGCAACGTGGCTGCGGCTCTTGCCGATGATGTCGCCGAGATCGTTCTGCGTATAGCCGTGTTCGGCGATCAGCTGTTCGTAACCAAGCGCTTCTTCGAGCGGATTGAGATCCGAACGCTGGACGTTTTCGACGATGGCGATCTCCAGGGCCGTCCGGTCGTCCACATCCCGCACGATCACCGGTATTTCGGTGAAGCCCGCAAGCTGTGCCGCCCGCCAGCGCCGCTCGCCGGCAATGATCTCGTAGCGCTCGTGGCCGACGGTGCGAACCACGACGGGCTGGACGATGCCATGCTGCCGAATCGAGTTGGCGAGATCCTGCAACTCCGCCTCATCGAACTGGCGGCGCGGATTGCGCGGGTTGCGGGAGACGAATTCGATCGGCACGCGCCGGTCCGGGCTGAACGCACTTGCCGGCGCCGCCCCGCTTTGCAACGGCTGATCCATCTCGCCGATCAAGGCGGCCAGACCGCGACCGAGGCGTCTTTTGGAGCTGTCGTCGTTCATTCTACACCCGATTGATTACGATACCGAAACGATCAGGCAGCCTTGCGCTGCCGCTCCCGTTGAATGACTTCCGAGGCCAACTGCAGATAGGCCTGGCTGCCGGCGCATTTGAGATCATAGAGAATGGCCGGCTTACCATAGGACGGCGCTTCTGAAACGCGGACGTTCCGGGGGATCAAGGTGTGATAGACCTTCTCGCCGAGATGCGTGCGGACATCGCTGACCACCTGCTGGGCCAGATTGTTGCGCGAATCGAACATGGTGAGCACGATCCCCTGGATATCCAGGCTTGGATTGACGGTCCGTCGGACCTGGTCAACCGTCTCCAGCAGCTGGCTCAGACCCTCGAGGGCAAAGAATTCGCACTGGAGCGGCACGAGAACGGAATGCGCCGCGGCCATGGCATTCATCGTCAGTAGGTTGAAGGAGGGCGGGCAATCGACGAGCACATAGGAATAGGCGAGAGCCTCCGGCGCGGCAAGCGCCTTGCGCAGGCGAAACACCCGATCGGATTCCCGTGAAATCTCCATCTCGACGCCGAGGAGGTCCATAGTCGACGGCACGATCGCAAGGTTCGGCACGGCCGTTTCGCGGACAATCTCGCCGATCGGATGGCTGCCCATCATCAGCTCGTAGGATGACAGGTGCCTGTCACGACGTTGAATGCCGAGCCCGGTGCTCGCGTTGCCCTGCGGATCGAGATCGACGATCAGGACCCGTTCGCCGATGGCCGCTAGGGCTGTCGCCAGGTTGATCGCGGTCGTCGTCTTGCCGACGCCGCCCTTCTGATTGGCAATGGTGATGATCCGATTTCTTGGGCCAAACATGCTTCGCTCGCCTATCACTTCGTGCGACGTGAAAGATTTGCAATCTCGAGCACAACCGAATCCGGCTCGACGACACTTGCATGTTTTACCAGATCGAATTCAAAGCGGCTAACGGCTTTGTCTATTTCCTGCTGATAATCCCGGCCTTTGTGAAAGAAAGCGACGGTTTGTGGTTCGTCCGGAAGCATCCAGGGCGCGCAATAGTCCAGCAACTGACTGAGATCGGCGAGCGCACGGGCCGAAATCGCGTCGCAACGGGGAATTACCGAAGGCGCTTGCTCGATTCGAATCGGATGCACCGATCCGCGCCCGCCGGTTTCATTGAGGGCGACGCGCAGGAAGGCGGCCTTCTTGTTGTTGCTTTCAACGAGATGCACCCAGCCGTCGGAATGCTCGGAGAGGCAGATGGCGGTGATGACGCCCGGGAAGCCGCCGCCGCTGCCGAGATCAACCCATGTCTTCGGCGAAGGGGAAAGCTGAAAGATCTGCAGGCTGTCGGTGATATGGCGCTGCCACAGATCTTCCAGCGTCGATGGCGCCACGAGGTTGATCGACTTCGCCCACTTCTGAAAAAGTCCGGCGAAATGCTCCAGCTTGTCGAGCGTTTCACGTGAAACACGCAGCGCTTTCATGCGCTCGGCAGGACTCGCTTTCATTGCGCGGACCCCGCCACACGCTTCATTCCGCGCTCCTGTCGCCGCAGCCAGGACAGAAGCAACGACACAGCGGCCGGCGTCATGCCGTCGACCTTCATCGCCTGGGCCAAGTTTCGCGGCCGCTGCTGCGCCAGCTTCTGCTTCAACTCATTCGAAAGCCCGGGCAAGTCGGAATAGTCGAAGTCATCCGGGATCATCGCGCTCTCCTCCCGCCGGATGCCGGCGATATCGGCGGCCTGGCGTTCCATATAAACGGCATAGGCAGCGTCTATTTCCAAGGCCTCGGTGACACGCCGATCGATAGCATCAAGCTGCGGCCACAGGGGCTTCAGCCCCTCAATCGACTGGTCCGGATAGGACAGGATGTCGAAGGCCGAACGCCGTTGGCCGTCCTGATTGAGTTTCAGCCCAAAGCGCTTGCCTTCGGTGGGCGTGACCGACAGCGATTGCAGAAGCGTGCGGCCCTCGTCATAGGCGCCCTTCCAGGACGCGAAGCGCGTGCGGCGCGCCTCGCCGACACAACCCAGTTCGATCCCGAGCGGGGTCAAACGCATGTCGGCATTGTCGGCCCGAAGCGACAGCCGGTACTCCGCCCGCGAAGTGAACATCCGGTAGGGTTCGGCAATGCCGCGCGAGGTCAGATCGTCGATCATGACGCCGATATAGGAATCCGTGCGGCTGAAAACGAAGGGCTCGCGACCCGTCGCCGCCAGCGCGGCGTTCAGGCCAGCCCCCAGCCCCTGCGCCCCGGCCTCCTCATAGCCTGTCGTGCCGTTGATCTGGCCGGCCAGGAAGAGGCCCGGCATTTTTTTTACGGCGAGCGAAGGCTGCAGCTCGCGGGGATCGACATGGTCGTATTCGATGGCGTAGCCCGGTTGGAGAATCCCGACATTTTCCAGACCCGGGATGCTGCGGATGAAAGCCTCCTGCACATCCTCCGGCAAGGACGTCGAAATGCCGTTGGGATAGATCGTGTCATCGTCGAGCCCCTCCGGCTCGAGGAAGATCTGGTGACCGTCGCGTTCGCCGAAGCGGACGATCTTGTCCTCGATCGATGGGCAATAGCGTGGACCGACTCCTTCGATCTGGCCGGAATACATTGCCGAGCGGTGGATATTGTCGGCAATGATCTTGTGCGTCGCCTCCGTCGTCCGAGTGACGCCGCAATCGATCTGGCGGTTCACGATCGTGTCGGTCATGAAGGAAAATGGCACCGGGTCCTCGTCCGGTCCCTGCCGCCCGACGCGATCCCAGTCGATCGTCCGGCCATCCAGTCGCGCCGGCGTACCGGTCTTCAAGCGTCCGAGGCTCAGGCCGAAGCGGGAGAGCGTCTCCGACAGCCCGAGTGACGGCTCCTCGCCGACCCGGCCCGCCGGAATCTTGCGGTCACCGATATGAATCAGACCCTTGAGAAATGTGCCGGTCGTCAACACCACTGCGGCGGCGCGAAAGACGCGGCCGTCTTTCATGATCACGCCGGCGACGCCATCGCCTTCCGTCAGGAGATCATAGGCATCGCCTTCGACGACCGTCAGATTCTCGATAGCGTCGATCGCCCGCTGCATCGCCTCTCTGTAGAGCCGGCGATCCGCCTGGGTGCGCGGCCCCCTGACCGCAGGGCCCTTGCGCCTGTTGAGCATTCGGAACTGAATGCCGGCCGCGTCGGCGACGCGGCCCATCAACCCATCCAGGGCGTCGATTTCGCGGACGAGGTGACCCTTGCCCAAACCGCCAATCGCGGGGTTGCAGGACATCACCCCAATCGTCTCTTTCCGATGGGTGACCAGGGCAGTCTGCGCGCCAAGCCGCGCCGCCGCCGAAGCCGCCTCGCAGCCGGCATGGCCGCCACCAATCACGATGACATCAAAGCTCGTCATAGACACTCCCGCTTGCTCGGGTCTTGAATCTCAATTCGCCGCATTCAGTCAAGGCGTTTCACGTGAAACGCATCGCCCTGACTCGCTATTGTTGCATTCCCGGTTTTACTTGCCGATGCAGAACTCCGAGAATATCACGTCGAGCAAATTCTCGACATCGACGCGGCCGGTGATCCGGCCGAGCGCATTGCTTGCAAGGCGAAGCTGTTCCGCCCGGATGTCAAGGCCATTCGCCGCCAGGCTGCCCGCCAGAGCAGCGCTCGCCTGACGTAGGCAGTCCACATGGCGCTTGCGTGATGGCATGGACAGCGCCGTCCGGCCTGCCAGATCGGGAAGATGCATTTTCACCAGCTCCAGTAGATCAGCGATGCCGTCGCCCGTCTTCATCGACAGGAACACATCGGCTTGCGCAGCCGACCAATGCGTTTCTGTCCGATCGATCTTCGTCGCCACCCGGATCACCGGGACATTCTCTCCGACCGGTTCGTTCCAGACGAATCCGTCCGGTTTTTCCGATAACAGCAGGACAAGATCGGCATGACCGATAACTTCCCGTGCCCGCCGAATGCCCTCGCGTTCGACGATCTCGTCCGTTTCGCGAAGCCCCGCCGTGTCGAACAGCTTCACGGAGAATCCGGCTAAGGAAAGGTCTACCGACAGAACATCTCGGGTCGTGCCGGCGATCTCGGTGACGATCGCAATATCCCTCTGGGCGAGTGCGTTGAGGAGGCTCGATTTTCCGGCATTCGGCTTGCCGGCGATGACGATCTTCAAGCCGTCGCGAATGATCTCGGCCAGACCGGCTTCGTCGATATGTGCGTCTATTTCCGCCTGGAGCCTGGCGATGTCAGTCCAGATCGTTTCGCTGACGGCGCCGGGAATGTCCTCTTCGTCAGCGAAGTCGAGCTCCGCTTCGATCATCGCACGCGCATGCGTCAAGCGGCGTGCCCAATCCTGGTAGACGGCCGACTGCCCACCGTTCGACTGCTCGACCGCGAGCCGACGCTGCATCTCGGTCTCCGCCGTGATCAGGTCCGCCAAGCCTTCCACTTCGACGAGATCCATCTTGCCGTGCTGGAAAGCGCGCCGTGAGAATTCGCCCGCCTCGGCGTGCCGCAATCCGTCGAAGCCAGCCAGTTCGTCGAGAACTGCATGCACCACCGCCCGCCCACCATGGACCTGCAACTCGCAGCAGTCCTCCCCGGTAAAAGATGCCGGGCCGGGAAAGTAAATCGCCAGGCCGTTGTCCAGCATGTCACCGTTTCGAGTCCGAATCGTTCTGAGCGAGGCGGTGCGCGGCTTTGGCAGAGGGCCGCAGAGCCGCTTGAGCGCATCGGCCGTCGCCGGTCCGCTGATGCGAATGACGGCGACGCCGGCCGGCAAGGTCCCGCTCGAGAGCGCGTATATCGTATCCGTGAACTGCATCGGCTTATTCAGCACCGTCGGCGCACCGCTCGAACCTGCGCGCCGCGTCGGCCTGCTTTCTCTGTGTAGAGGTTCCATCAGCCGCCTTAGACGGCAACCACATCCACGACGCCTGGACGCATCACGGCTGTCCGGCATTGGAACGGGAGCGCAGACTTATGCCTGCCTCGCGGCCAAAAATCAAGGTTGCCAGGCAGATACGGGATCAGTGGTTGTTTCACGTGAATCACTGCGCGAGTTCAGGCACTCACGGTGGTGCTGAGCGGCGCCGCAGGATCAACCTGGCTAACGACACAGAACCCAACAAAATGGCCGGGATCGGATAAATCCCGGCCATCAAGAACGCTTGCGATCGGCGATCGATCAGGTGTTCATCGAATCGAAGAAATCGCCGTTGTTTTTCGTCTGCTTCAGCTTGTCGATGAGGAACTCGATCGCGTCGGTGGTGCCCATCGGTGCGAGGATGCGGCGAAGCACGAAGATCTTCTGGAGGTCCTGGCGCGGCACGAGCAGATCCTCCTTGCGGGTGCCGGACTTCAGGATATCCATCGCCGGGAAGATGCGCTTGTCGGCAACCTTGCGATCGAGCACGATTTCCGAGTTACCGGTGCCCTTGAACTCTTCGAAGATGACTTCGTCCATCCGGCTGCCGGTGTCGATCAGCGCCGTGGCGATGATCGTCAGCGATCCGCCTTCCTCGATGTTGCGGGCAGCACCGAAGAAACGCTTCGGACGCTGCAGCGCATTGGCGTCGACTCCGCCCGTCAGCACCTTGCCGGAGGACGGAACGACGGTGTTGTAGGCGCGGCCGAGGCGGGTGATCGAATCGAGAAGAATGACGACGTCGCGGCCGTGCTCGACGAGGCGCTTGGCCTTTTCGATCACCATTTCGGCGACCTGGACGTGGCGCGTCGCCGGTTCGTCGAAGGTCGAGGAAACGACTTCGCCCTTCACCGAGCGCTGCATGTCCGTCACTTCTTCCGGCCGTTCGTCGATCAGCAGAACGATCAGGTAGCATTCCGGATGATTGGCGGTGATCGAATGGGCGATGTTCTGCAGCAGGACCGTCTTACCGGTCCGCGGCGGCGCGACGATCAGGCCGCGCTGGCCCTTGCCAAGCGGCGCCACGAGGTCGATGACCCGGGCGGACAGGTCCTTCGACGTCGGCACCTCGAGTTCCATCTTGAACCGCTCGTTCGGGTAGAGCGGCGTCAGGTTGTCGAAATGAACCTTGTGGCGGATCTTTTCGGGATCGTCGAAATTGATCGTGTTGACCTTCAGCAGCGCGAAGTAGCGCTCGCCTTCCTTCGGGCCGCGAATCGGACCTTCGACCGTATCGCCCGATTTCAGCGAGAAACGGCGGATCTGCGATGGCGAAATGTAGATGTCGTCCGGACCGGGCAGATAGTTTGCGTTCGCCGACCGAAGGAAGCCGAATCCGTCCTGAAGGACCTCGACGACGCCTTCACCGATGATCTCGATGTCCTGCGAGGCAAGATTCTTGAGGATAGCGAACATCAGCTCCTGCTTGCGCATGGTGCTGGCATTTTCGACCTCGAGTTCTTCGGCAAAGGCGAGGAGATCCGTCGGTGTTTTGTTCTTGAGGTCTTGAAGCTTCATTTCAGCCATGAAGAGTCCATGATTTATAGGGGGAATAGGAGGAGGCGTGAGATTCGTAAGGGAGCTGCGAGGGGAAGGGCAGACTCTAACTTCTTCACAGGCCTTGGGATGAAGGAGATGGGCGAAAATAGCGATTCACGTGAAACCCCGCAAGGGGGCGTCGCAATTTAGCGGCAACTATTGCAGCTGCGAATCGATTGAACTCAAAATGGTTTCACCACAGCGAGGATAACGATGAGGATCATCAACAGGGTCGGGGCCTCGTTCATCAGCCGCCAGTAGCGCGCGCTCTTCCGATTCGCGTCCTGCTGAAAGGAAGTCACCGCCCGGCTGAAGTGGACATGCACCAGCGTCAGCAGAACGACGCACAAGAGCTTGGCATGCAGCCAGCCACCACGAAACCCGTAGACGCTCCAGGCGAGATAGAGACCGAGGACCCAGGCGATCATCATGGCCGGGTTCATGATCACCTTCATGAGCCGTCGCTCCATCGTCTTGAAGGTCTCCGACTGCACTGAGCCGGACGGCGCGTCGGTATGATAGATGAACAGGCGCGGCAGATAGAGAAGCCCTGCCATCCACGAGATCACCGCGATGATGTGGAGCGCCTTGATCCAGAGATAGAGATTGTCCGGCTGCCCGGCGAAGAGCGCAACCAGCAGAGCGACGAAGACGGTGAGCGCCACGATCGCCCGAAGCCGCGCCCGCCTTCCGGGAGCGCTATCCGTCTGCCGCTCGATCATCCTTCGGTCCCACGAACGCGCGCGACGAGCGCCGCGACATTGTCCGGATCCGCCTGCGGCGTGATGCCGTGTCCGAGGTTGAAGATCAACGGCCCGTGGCCGAGCACATCGAGGATCCGGTCGATCGAGCTCTCCATCGCGACACCGCCGGCAACGACGCACATCGGATCGAGATTGCCCTGCACCGGTCCGTCCTTCTGCAATTCCGCGGCAAAGGACAGTGGCACGGCCCAGTCGAGACCGATCGCGTCTGCGCCTGTCGAGCGCCGATAGTCCTTGAGCAACAGGCCGGCACCCTTTGCAAAGGCGATGATCTTCGCAGAAGGCCGGCGGGCGCGCACCGATGCAATCATCCGCCGCACCGGCTCGACGGCAAAGCGGGCGAACTCCTCTTCGCCGAGGACACCCGCCCAGGAATCGAAGATCTGCACCGCATCGGCGCCTGCGTCGATCTGTTCGACGAGATAGTCGGCGGAAATGTCTGCCAGGAGCGCCAGCAGCCGCTCGAAGGCCTTCGCATGCTGGTAGGCGAAGAGCCGCGCCGGCGCCTGGTCGGGCGTACCGTGCCCCGCGATCATATAGGTCGCAACCGTCCACGGCGCACCGCAGAAGCCGAGCAGCGTCGTCTCCGTCGGCAATTCCCGCCGGAGACGCGACACGGTTTCGAAGACCGGCGCGAGGTGGTTCAACACATCGTCGGCCTTGAGCCCCGCGATACCGTCGACATCGATAGGATCCATCCGCGGTCCATGGCCCTCTTCGAACCGGACGTTTCGGTGAAGCGCATCGGGAATGACGAGAATATCGGAGAAGAGGATGGCAGCGTCGAAGGCATAACGACGGATCGGCTGCAGCGTCACCTCGACGGCGAGATCCGGCGTATAACAGAGATCGAGGAAGCTGCCGGCCCTTGCCCGCGTCGCGCGATACTCCGGCAGATAACGGCCGGCCTGACGCATCAGCCAGACGGGCGGAGGGGTGAGGCATTTTCCGCTCAACACCTCAAGTACCTTGCGACGTGTCTCAGCCACTCGCCATTCCCCAATCTAAAATCAAACCTTATTGAAAAGGTTTCTATTTCTTAGAGTCGGTGACTATCAAGGATTAAAATCAATCCTCAATTGATCCAACAGGCACGAAGCGCGGCCAGCGCCGGGGGAGAAAGATCGACGGGTTTTGCGACAAAACTGGCAAAGACGAGAAAGTTCAAGAAAGTCATCGTCTTGGCCGCATGTCACAAGTTGTGATTCCTGTGGACAAGGAGTCGATCCGCGTGACAATTTGTCTTCGGCTTGAGTCTTGTCCACAACGGTCCGTGGGCGTTTTTCGTCCAGGCAAGGGATGTGAATAACGCGGCGCTTTTCCACTTGCCTGAACGGCGACCGCGACTTTAGCTGTGTCATGTCCCGGCCTATCAACAGCCTCCGGAGAATTGCGTGGAGAACAGAAAAAACTATTTCCACCTGCATCTCGTCTCCGATTCGACGGGTGAGACGCTGATCGCCGCCGGCCGCGCCGCGGCTGCGCAATTCCAGTCCGCGCACGCGCTCGAACACGTCTACCCGTTGATCCGCAACAAGAAGCAGTTGATGCAGGTGCTCGATGCGATCGATGGGGCGCCGGGGATCGTGCTCTATACGATTGTCGACCGGGAGCTTGCCGGGATGATCGACCGGAGATGTCACGAGATCGGCGTACCCTGCGTCTCCGTCCTCGATCCGATCATCGAGCTGTTCCAGTCCTATCTCGGTTCGCCGTCGCGTCGGCGTTCGGGCGCACAGCACGTCATGGATGCGGATTATTTCGCCCGGATCGAGGCGTTGAATTTCACCATGGATCACGACGACGGCCAGATGCCGGCGGATTTCAACGAGGCGGACGTCGTGTTGGTCGGCGTGAGCCGGACCTCGAAGACGCCGACGAGCATCTATCTCGCCAATCGGGGCATCAAAACCGCCAATATTCCGATCGTTCCCGGCGTGCCCTTGCCGGAAGGTCTGCTCAAGGCGTCGAAGCCGCTGGTGGTCGGCCTGATCGCCAGCGCCGACCGGCTTTCCCAGGTCCGCCAGCATCGCCTGCTCGGCACGACGCAGAGCTTCCATGGCGAAGACTACACGGATCGGGCATCGATCTCGGAGGAGCTGAAATACGCCCGCACGCTCTGTGCCCGCAACAATTGGCCGCTGATCGACGTGACGCGCCGGTCGATCGAGGAAACGGCCGCGGCAATCGTTGCCCTTCGCCCTCGGCTCAGATAGAGCGGGTCGCGGGAACCCGAGTTGCAGCCTCACGGCGGTCGCTTTTGGGAAATTGGTCACGATGACCGGATCGGAACGATCCGGCGATCATCGTGATCCTGGAATTGCGGGATTGAGACGATGACATCCTCTCTCGTGCTGGCCTCGGCCAGCCCATTTCGACGCGCGCTCCTCGAGAATGCCGGGCTGGCGTTTTCGGCGCGCGCAGCCCAGGTGGATGAGCGTGGCCTGGAGCGGCCACTCGAGGCGGCGGGCGCGTCGCCTGTCGAGGTTGCGCTGGCACTTGCCGAAGCCAAGGCGAAGGATGTCGCACGCCATTTCGATGGCGCCCTGGTGATCGGCAGCGACCAGACAATGTCGCTTGGAGCCCGGGTCTATCACAAGCCGAAGGACATGGCGGAGGCCGCCGAACATCTCTTGTCGCTCTCCGGCAGGACGCACAGCCTGAATAGCGCCATCGTGCTCGTCCGCGATGGCGATATTGTCTGGCGGCACGTGTCGACGGCCCATATGACCGTCCGAGCCTTGGATCGAGGCTTTGTCGAACGGCATCTTCAGCGGGTCGGAGAGAAGGCGCTTTCGAGCGTCGGCGCCTATCAGCTCGAAAGCGAGGGCATTCAGCTCTTCGAGAAGATCGAGGGCGACTACTTCACGATCCTCGGCCTGCCGATGCTTCCGCTTCTCGCCAAACTTCGCGAACTGGGATCGATCGATGCGTGATTCACGTGAAACATTTGTTAACCACGCTTTCGTCACGGGCTATCCGATCAAGCATTCGCGCTCGCCGCTCATCCACGGTTATTGGCTGAAGCAGTTCGACATCGCCGGAAGCTACCGGGCGCATCAGGTCACGCCGGAAGCCTTTCCGGATTTCATGCGGCAATTGCGCGACGGCAGCGCGGGCTTCTGCGGCGGCAATGTCACCATCCCCCATAAGGAGATGGCCTTCGCGCTTTCCGACCGGCCGGACGAACTGAGTGCCGAACTGGGCGCAGCCAATACGCTCTGGCTCGAGGATGGGCAGATATCGGCTACGAATACGGATGGTCGTGGTTTCGTTGCCAATCTCGATGAGCGTGCCAGTGGCTGGGATCGGATTTCGGCGGCCGTCATTCTGGGCGCTGGCGGCGCCAGTCGCGCGGTGATCCAGGCCGTCCGCGACCGCGGCGTCAAGACGATCCATGTGGTGAACCGGACGGCCGCCAGGGCTGAGGAGCTGGCCGATCGGTTCGGCGCTGCGGTGCACGCGCAGCCGATCGCGGCACTTTCCGAAGTGATGGCCGGTGCCGGCCTGTTCGTCAACACGACGTCGCTCGGCATGGACGGCGAGCCGGCGCCGTCGATCGATTTCTCGCCGCTCGCAAGCGGCGCCGTCGTCACCGACATCGTCTATGTGCCCCTGAAGACGCCGCTCCTCCGCCAGGCCGAAGAGCAGGGCTTCCGTATCGTCGACGGTCTTGGCATGCTCCTGCATCAGGCTGTGCCCGGATTCGAGAAATGGTTCGGCCAGCGGCCGGTTGTCGATGACGCGCTTCGGCAGATCATCATAAAGGATATGGACGCTCACGCATGATCATTGTCGGGCTCACGGGCTCCATCGGCATGGGAAAGACGACGGCGGCCCAGATGTTCCGCGAGCTCGGCGTGCCGGTGAACGATGCGGACGAGATCGTCCACGATCTCTATCGCGGCGAAGCGGTGGCGCCGGTCGAAAGAGCCTTTCCGGGCGTCGCAAGCGATGGCGTCATCGATCGGGCGGAACTTTCGCGGCAGCTCCTTGCCAATCCGGAGCGCCTCGGCGAATTGGAGCAAATTGTTCATCCGCTGGTTCGCGCCAGGGAAAAGGAGTTCATCGCCCGGCACAAGGCGGCAGGGGCGCCCTTCGTTCTTCTCGATATCCCGCTGCTTTTCGAGACCAAGGCGGAAGAACGCCTGGACCGGGTCGTTGTCGTCAGTTGCGATGCCGAGGCTCAGAGAGAGCGCGTCATGAAGCGCCCCGGCATGACGGCCGAGAAATTCGCGATGATCCTCGCCCGGCAAGTGCCCGACAGTGAAAAGCGCGCTCGCGCAGACTATGTGATCGACACGAGCCACAGTTTCGACGTCACCCGAGAGCAGGTCCGTGCGATTGTCGATCAATTGCGGGCGGGCTAGGTCCCTGACTTCAACTCGGATACGAACGACACTACAGCGCCGTGCGTCTATCAGACGCACAAAGGACGCTGTAGGACTTTGAATTGCTGCATGTTTCCTTAAATCGGCTACGATTTAAGGAAACATGCAGTAGAATCAAGAGAACGAGCGGTCCGAACTGATTCGCCCTGCCTTAGGAAAATAGATGCGTGAGATCATTTTCGATACGGAAACGACCGGCCTCGACAGTCGCGAGGACCGTGTGATCGAGATCGGCGGGGTCGAGCTCGAGAACCAGTTTCCGACCGGAAGGACGATCCACATCTACATCAATCCGGGCGACCGCAAGGTTCATCCCGACGCGTTGGCGGTCCACGGCATCACCGACGAATTCCTGAAGGACAAGCCATCCTTTGCCGACGTGGTCGACCAGATCGTCGATTTCTTCGGTGACGCGCGCTGGGTCGCGCACAATGCGACCTTCGACATCGGCTTCATCAATGCGGAGTTCGATCGCCTCGGATTGCCGCCGATTATCACCGATCGGGTAACCGATACGCTGGCATTGGCGCGCCGCAAGCATCCGATGGGTCCGAATTCGCTCGATGCGCTCTGCCGTCGCTACGGCATCGACAATTCGCATCGCGCCAAGCACGGCGCCCTTCTCGACTCCGAGCTGCTCGCCGAAGTCTATATCGAGATGATCGGCGGCCGCCAGGCGGCGCTGGGGCTGGTGACGAGCGAGATCGGCGGTCTGGCCATACAGGCGGACGACGGTCCGATTGTCGTCATGCGACGGGAGCGGTTGCTGGCGCCGCGGCTGACGGAAGCCGAGATCGCAGCCCATGCGGCCCTCGTTTCGAAGATCGGCGCCAAGGCGATCTGGGTAAAGTACAGCGGCTAATGCATGTCGCCCGAAATTGCGCAGCGGTTTCGGGACGATGACATGCACCAAAATACTGATCACGCGGCCTGATCTTCAAAAAAACCCGGCCTGGAGCCGGGTTTCAAGTCTTCGCAATCAGAAGGCGTCAGTTGGTCGTGGTGTTGGTGTTGGCGACTTGGGCGCGGACCTTTTCTTCTGCCATGCGCTGCGCGAACATCTGCGCAAAATCGATCGGGTCGATCATCAGTGGCGGGAAGCCGCCGTTGCGGGTCGCGTCCGACACGATCTGGCGGGCAAACGGGAAGAGCAGGCGCGGGCATTCGATGAACAGCAGCGGCAGCATGTGCTCCTGCGGGAAACCCGTAACGCGGAAGACGCCGCCATAGGCGAGCTCGACGTTGAACAGCACCTTGTCGCCGTCCTGGGCCTGGGCGTTCAGCGAGAGAACAACGTCGAAATCATTCTCCGCCAGCGGATTGGCATTGACGTTGACATTGATGTTGATCGACGGTGCGTGGTCGCGGGCCTGCAGCGAACGCGGTGCGCCGGGGTTCTCGAAGGAGAGGTCCTTGACATACTGGGCCAGAATATTGAGCGACGGGGTCTGCTGGGCGCCGCCGTTGGATGCGGTATCGGTCGTCATAAGAGCTTCCTCGGACTTCGAATTGGTGAGGCCATCTAGCATTTCGGTCCTGGGCTTACAACCCTCGAAGCCGGGAGCGGTTCCCGGGATTGAAGGGCGTCTCGCCCCTTTCGGGACCAATGCCAATATTGATCTGATCTACCGAGAAATCCGGTTGCTGGGCGGCGGGGAACCGTCTTCGTCCTCGTCCTTACGGGAGAACTCGTCCGAGTCGAGATCGATGATCGTCGGCCCGTCCCCCCGGTCGCTGCTCGGGCCGCTTCCAGTGCCGTAGCGGAAGCCGCTTCCGGTCGTCAGGATGGTCAGCCGCGTCTGCAGGAAAGCGGCGATGGCGCGCCTGACCGGCGGCAGGAAGAGAATGAGGCCGGCAATGTCGGTGATGAAACCGGGAACGATCAGAAGGATCGCCGCGACGAAGATGAGCGCGCCGCCGAGAACGTCCGGACCCGGATCTTTTCCCGCGCGCGCCGCTTCCTGCACTCGGCGCAGCATGCCGAGACCCTGGATGCGCAGCAGCAGGATGCCGGCAACTCCGCCCAACAGGACGAGCAGGAGCGTTAGCGCCACGCCGAGTTCCCGGCCGACGATCACGAAGCCTGCAATCTCCGCGATCGGCAGGCCGAGTATGATGAGAGGAACGATCACCGAACGCATCGCTCGTGCTCGCAAGAAGATGAGTGCAATTGACCGGTCTCCGGTTTATGGGTGCGACATCGCCATTTGAATGGTTTATCCTTGCGGACTATATGGAACACCAAGACAAATTCTAACAGCGGTTCCGGGTAGAAATGGGCTCTTTCGACTTCATCACGTTTTTTTTCCTGATCGCGGCTGTGGTCATCTTCTTGCAGTTGCGCAGCGTCCTTGGACGCAGGACAGGAAGTGAACGACCGCCTTTCGACCCCTATTCGCCGCGCGAGGCGCAGGGACCGGAGGCGAGGGACAATGGCAAGGTGGTGCAGCTCCCGCGGCGCGAGAGCACCGCGGAGGACGAGTCCCGCTACGCCGCCATCGACGGCTTTTCCAAGCCCGGCACCCCGCTGAACGCCCAGCTGAGGGCGCTCAGCGACGCAGACCCCAGCTTCCAGCCAGCCGAATTCCTCAACGGCGCGAAGATGGCCTACGAGATGATCGTCATGGCTTTCGCCGATGGCGATCGAAAGACCCTGAAGGGGCTCCTGTCCCGCGAGGTCTATGAGGGCTTCGAGGCGGCGATCGCCGAAAGGGAAGCCAAGGGCGAAGTGGTCAAGTCTACCTTTGTCGGCATCGAAAAGGCCGACGTCGTCCATGCGGAACTCAAGGATGCCGAGGAGAACGTCACGGTTCGCATCATCAGCCAGCTCATCTCCGCGACCTACGACAAACAGGGCAAGCTGATCGACGGCGACGCCGAGTCGGTTGCCGAAGTGAACGACCTGTGGACCTTTGCGCGTGACATCCGCTCGCGCGATCCGAACTGGAAGCTGATCGCCACCGAATCGGAAAATTGACCGCAAGGGGCGACAATGGCCTTTGATCTCCAACCGGTCGCCTTTTCGGAATTGCCGGGGTGGCACGAGGATGACCCGACACAGGTCATCGAGGCGCTTCGCCGCTGCCACCATCATGTGACCGCCGTGAAACCCTATAGGACCGGCTCTCTCGGTGTGTCGGTCGCCGATCTGCTACCCGCCTATGAGGCGGCTGCGGCGGTTCTTCCGGGTGCAGCGGCAGCGCGCACCTTCTTCGAGGCCCAGTTCGTGCCCTTCCGGATCCGACCCTCGGACAGGGCGACAGGCTTCGTCACCGCTTTCTACGAGCCGGAGGTCGAGGTTCGTGCGACGCCGGACGAGGCGTTTCGCTTTCCCTTCTACCGGCGCCCCGCCGACCTCATCGATATCGACGAGGCGAACCGGCCCGAGGGCATGGATCCTTACTTCGCCTTCGGCCGGCTTCGGGACGGCCGGATCGAGGAATATCCCGATCGCCGGGCAATCGACGAGGGCCTGTTTGCCGGCCGTGGCCTGGAAATTGCCTATGCCCGCTCCAAGGTCGACGTCTTTTTCATCCATGTCCAGGGTGCTGCGCGGCTCATCTATCCGGACGGATCGCGCCGCCGCATCACTTATGCGGCCAAGACCGGGCACCGCTTTTCCGCGATCGGCAAGCTCCTGATCGACCGCGGTGAGATCGATGCGGCGACCGTGTCGATGGCGAGCATCCGCGGCTGGCTCGCGGCCCATCCAGAGAAGGTCGACGAGGTCCTGTGGCATAACCGCTCCTACATCTTCTTCCGCGAAGCGGCCGTCGAAAACGAGGATCTCGGCCCGGTCGCCGCGGCCAAGGTGCCGCTCGAACCGGGCAGGTCGCTTGCGGTCGATCGCCTCATCCACACGTTCGGCGTTCCTTTCTTCATCGCCAGCGAAAGCCTCACCCATCTCGATGGCGGCCGTGCCTTCGGGCGGCTGATGCTGGCGCTCGACACTGGTTCGGCGATCGTCGGGCCGGCGCGCGGCGACATCTTCACGGGATCGGGCGATGCGGCCGGCGAACTTGCCGGCTCGGTGCGCAACGACGCCGATTTCTTTATCCTCGTGCCGCGTGCCGCCGCCGCCAGATACCGCCATGGCTAGGGAAAAGAAGCTGTCGCCGGAAGACCGCATCCTGTGGGGCAAGGTCGCGCGCTCGACCAAGCCCATGCCGGGGCGTCTGCAGGACCTCGAGGACCTGCTTGGCGAGGCCGAACCGCCGCCGGCTGCGCTCCCTCCGCAGCAAGCGAAGGCCGAGCCGCCGGATTCCGGGAAGCCGGAAAAGGGGATTGCGCTCAGCGGCAGGCCTGAACACCGCCATCACCCGCTCGAGAGGCCGGTCAAGCGGAAGATTTCAAAGGGGCGGCTCGCGCTGGAAGCGCGGATCGACCTGCATGGCATGATCCAGAGCCAGGCGCATGGCTTTCTCCTGCAGTTCCTCCTGAAGGCGCATGAGCGGGGCTTGCGCCATGTTCTGGTCATCACCGGCAAGGGAACCTCGCTTGGCAGCGACGGGGCGTTGAAGCGCGCCGTGCCGCTCTGGTTCTCGCTCCCGGAATTTCGGCCGCTGATCTCGTCCTATGAGCCGGCGGCGCGCAACCACGGCGGCGAGGGTGCGCTCTATGTCCGCCTGACGCGCGCCAGGGGAAATCTCCCATGACCCCTTTCGGCGAGGCCATGCGCGAGCTGCGCCGCCGCAAGGGCGTCTCGCAAAAGGAGATGGCGGCGGCGATCGGGGTTTCCCCCGCCTATCTCTCCGCCCTCGAGCACGGCAAGCGCGGCGCGCCGAGCTTCGATTTCCTGCAGCGCGTCGCCGGTTATTTCAATGTCATCTGGGACGAGGCCGACGAACTCTTCCGGGTCGCACGGATTTCCGACCCGAGAGTGGTGCTCGACACCTCGGGCCTGCCACCCGGCCACACGGCCTTTGCCAACCGTTTGAGCGAGCGGATTCGCGGTCTTTCGGGCGAGGCGATCGAGGCGATGGAAGATATTTTGGAAAAAGCCACATTTACTGATAATGACAGGGGATGAAGCCTCGCCCCGGCCGTGCTGTCGCCGCCCGGGATTTGGAACCCGTGGACAAATTTCCTATAGTCCGCGAGGCGTCCGCGCTGTGATTCGCAACGAATCGCCGCGTTCGAAGAACCTGGAAAGACCTGAAGCCGAATGACCGATATCTCTGAGACCGAAGCCGGCGCAATCGCCGAATATGGTGCCGATTCCATCAAGGTGCTGAAGGGCCTCGACGCCGTGCGCAAGCGGCCGGGCATGTATATCGGCGACACCGATGACGGCTCCGGTCTGCACCACATGGTCTATGAGGTCGTCGACAACGCCATCGACGAGGCGCTGGCCGGCCACGCCGACATCGTCACCGTCACGCTCAATCCCGATGGTTCCTGCACCGTGACCGACAACGGCCGCGGCATTCCGACCGACATCCACAAGGAAGAGGGCGTCTCGGCGGCCGAGGTCATCATGACCCAGCTTCACGCCGGCGGAAAATTCGACCAGAATTCCTACAAGGTTTCCGGTGGCCTGCACGGCGTCGGCGTATCGGTCGTCAACGCGCTTTCCGTCTCGCTGAAGCTGAAGATCCGCCGCAGCGGCAAGATTCACGAGATGAGCTTCACCCATGGCGTCGCCGACGGGCCGTTGGCGATCACCGGGGACGCCGGCAGCGAGACCGGCACCGAAGTCACCTTCCTGCCGAGCGAGCAGACCTTCTCGAAGACCGAATTCGACTTCGCGACGCTCGAACATCGCCTGCGGGAGCTCGCCTTCCTGAATTCCGGCGTCCGTATCGTCCTGACCGACAAGCGCCACTCGGACATCCGCCGCGACGAGATGATGTATGACGGCGGGCTCGAAGCCTTCGTCGCCTATCTCGATCGGGCGAAGAAGCCGCTCGTCCACAAGCCTGTCTCGATCCGCGGCGAGAAGGACGGCATCACCGTCGAGGTGGCCATGTGGTGGAACGATAGCTACCACGAGAACGTGCTCTGCTTCACCAATAACATCCCGCAGCGCGACGGTGGCACCCACATGGCCGGCTTCCGCGGGGCGCTGACCCGCCAGATCACCTCCTATGCCGATACCTCCGGCATCACCAAGAAGGAAAAGGTCTCACTGACCGGTGACGATTGCCGCGAGGGCCTGACGGCGGTTCTGTCGGTCAAGGTGCCGGATCCGAAGTTCTCCTCGCAGACCAAGGACAAGCTGGTATCGTCGGAAGTCCGTCCGGTGGTCGAAAGCCTCGTCAACGAGGCGCTCAGCGTCTGGCTCGAGGAAAATCCGTCCGAAGCGAAGATCCTCGTCGGCAAGGTCGTCGAGGCGGCGGCCGCCCGCGAGGCGGCGCGCAAGGCCCGCGAGCTGACGCGCCGCAAGGGCGCGCTCGACATTTCGTCGCTGCCCGGCAAGCTTGCCGACTGCTCCGAGCGCGATCCGGCCAAATCGGAAGTGTTCCTGGTGGAGGGCGACTCGGCAGGCGGTTCGGCCAAGCAGGGCCGTTCGCGCGAGAACCAGGCGATCCTGCCGCTGCGCGGCAAGATCCTCAACGTAGAACGCGCCCGCTTCGACAAGATGCTGTCGAGCCAGGAAATCGGCACGCTGATCACGGCGCTCGGTACTTCGATCGGCAAGGACGAGTTCAATGCCGACAAGCTGCGTTATCACAAGATCATCATCATGACGGACGCCGACGTCGACGGCGCCCATATCCGCACGCTGCTGCTCACCTTCTTCTTCCGGCAGATGCCGGAGCTGATCGAGCGCGGTCATCTCTACATCGCCCAGCCGCCGCTCTACAAGGTGACGCGCGGCAAGTCCGCCCAATACCTGAAGGACGAAAAGGCGCTCGAGGATTACCTAGTCACCATGGGCCTCGAGGAGGCATCATTGACGCTCGGCTCCGGCGAGGTCAGGGCCGGGCAGGATCTCCGCGAGGTCATCAACGATGCGCTGCGTCTGCGCTCGCTAATGGACGGGCTGCATTCGCGCTACAACCGGGCGATCGTCGAGCAGGCGGCGATTGCCGGTGCATTGAATACCGAACTCAACAGCCATCAGGACGACTACCAGAAGGTCGCCGCCGAAGTGGCGCGCCGGCTCGACGTCATTGCCGAGGAAACCGAACGCGGCTGGACCGGATCGGTGACTGCCGAAGGCGGCCTGAAGCTCGAGCGCATGGTGCGCGGCGTCAAGGAAGTGGCGGTCCTCGACATGGCGCTGATCGGCTCCTCCGATGCCCGCCACATCGACCAACTCACCACGAAGCTCAAGGAAGTCTATGCCGAGCCGCCGGTGCTCAGGCGCCGCGACGGCACGCAGGAGATCAGCGGGCCGCGTGCTCTCCTGGATGCGATCTTCGCTGCCGGCCGCAAGGGCCTGACCATGCAGCGCTATAAGGGCCTCGGAGAAATGAATGCCGAGCAATTGTGGGAAACGACGCTCGATCCGAATGTCCGCTCGCTGCTGCAGGTCAGGGTTTCCGACGCGACCGACGCGGACGGCCTGTTCTCGCGCCTGATGGGCGACGAAGTGGAGCCGCGCCGCGACTTCATCCAGGAGAACGCACTCAGCGTCGCCAACCTCGACATCTGACGATCCGGTCGCATCGCGAACGGACCGTCGAGGGTAATATCCAGAGGCGTGGGGCATACTGTCCCACGCCTTTCCTTTGAGCGGCAGGAGGAGGCGGGCTTGGCAGCTCAATCGGCCTTGAACCGGCCCTCGAAGACGAATTCGCCGATGGGCTTGCGCTGGCTCGGCCTTTCCCGTTCGCGCAGATCGTCGGGAAGGGTGGACGGATCGGCGATCCTTCCGATCGCGACGGCGGCCTCGACGCGGTGGTGCTCGGGTACTCCGAGCACCCGCACCGCCTTGTCGCGGTCGACGCCGGCCATAGCATGGGCATGCCATCCGGCAAGCTGCGCCTGCAGCGCCAGCGCGAACCAGGCGGCGCCCGTGTCGAAGGCATGGGTATAGGCGGGCCTGACCTCGCCGGCCGATGTGAGCCTGTGGGTCTTCGAAAGAACGATGACCAGCGCCGAGGCCTTCTTCGCCCAGCGCTGGTTGCCTTCGTCGAGTGTTTCCAGCAGGCTAGCGAAATGCTCGGTGCCACGGCGGGCATAGACGAAGCGCCACGGCTGGATGTTGCTGGCCGAAGGCGCCCAGCGCGCCGCCTCGAACAGCGCAAGCAGTTCCTCTTGGCTGATTTCCTCGCCGGTGAAGGCACGCGGAGACCAGCGCTCCAAGAAGATCGAATGGATCGGGTGGTCGGCAATTCTATGGTTGATTTCCGTCACGAACGAGCGTCCTTGTCCTTACGCCTCAATCCCGTGGGAGAGCCCCTTCCACTGCCAGGATGACAGTCGTTCGGGACCGGGATTCGCCGCGACGCTATCGAAGATGATCTCGCTTTGAAACGTGCTCTCTCAAAAGTGATGACCGGTCGTCAACGTCTCGGGCGAAACTCGGTGAATGCACCAGGGTGACGGCGTGGGTGCGGAGTCTTCGACGATTCGGAAAATGCAGAATCGGCGACGAGGGAGATTGTTCATCCAGAAAAAAGTTGTATAAGTTCTGTAGATTTTTTCGGAGGAAGGACCAGCCATGAACCTGAAGGACCCGTCGCTGTTTCGCCAGGCCGCGCTCGTCGGCGAGACCTGGATCGAAGCGGACCCGCAGAATTCGATCGAGGTGAACAACCCGGCGACCGGCGAGATCATCGGCCGCGTGCCGAAGCTCGGCGCCGCCGAAACCAGGGCTGCGATCGAAACCGCGGCGCGGGTGCAGAAGGAATGGGCGACGAGGACGGCCAAGGAGCGCGCCGGGATCCTGCGCCGCTGGTTCGACCTGATGATCGAGAACAAGGATGATCTCGGCCAGATTCTGACGATCGAGCAGGGCAAGCCGCTTGCCGAAGCGACCGGCGAGATCGTCTACGGCGCAAGCTTCATCGAATGGTTTGCCGAGGAAGGCCGCCGCGTCTATGGCGACCTAGTACCCGGCCACCAGAAGGACAAGCGCATCCTGGTGATGAAGCAGCCGATCGGAGTCGTCGCCGCGATCACCCCGTGGAACTTCCCCAACGCGATGATCACTCGCAAGGCGGGGCCGGCCTTTGCGGCCGGCTGTGCCATGGTGCTGAAGCCGGCGGCGCAGACGCCCTATTCGGCGATCGCCATTGCCGTGCTCGCCGAGCGCGCCGGCATGCCGAAGGGCCTCTTTTCGGTGATCACCGGCTCGGCGCGCGAGATCGGCGCCGAGATGACCTCGAACCCGACCGTGCGCAAGCTGACCTTCACTGGCTCGACGGAAGTCGGCGCCGAGCTCTACCGCCAGAGCGCCGCGACGATCAAGAAGCTCGGGCTCGAACTCGGCGGCAACGCGCCTTTCATCGTCTTCGATGACGCCGACCTCGATGCGGCGGTCGAGGGCGCTCTGATCGCCAAGTTCCGCAACAATGGCCAGACCTGCGTCTGCGCCAACCGCCTCTATGTGCAGGACGCCGTCTACGAGGCCTTCTCGCAGAAGCTCGCCGCAGCCGTCGCCAAGCTCAAGATCGGCAACGGCATGGAGGACGGCGTCATCCTCGGGCCGCTGATCGACAAGCCGGCGCTCGACAAGGTCGAGGAGCATGTCGCCGACGCGGTTTCGAAGGGCGCCCGCGTCATCCAGGGCGGCAAGCGTCACGCGCTCGGCGGCAGCTTCTTCGAGGCGACGGTGCTGACCGACGTCACCAAGGCGATGGCGGTGGCGCGTGAGGAAACTTTCGGCCCGGTGGCGCCGCTCTTCCGCTTCAAGGACGAGGCGGATGTCATCCACCAGGCCAACGACACCGAATTCGGCCTTGCCTCCTATTTCTATGCCAACGATCTGGCCCGCGTCTTCCGCGTCGCCGAGGCACTGGAATACGGCATGGTCGGCGTCAATACCGGCCTGATTTCCACGGCGGAAGCGCCGTTCGGCGGCGTCAAGCTCTCCGGCCTCGGCCGCGAAGGCTCGAAATACGGCATCGAGGAATTCATGGACATCAAATATGTCTGCCTCGGAGGTATCGCCTGAGGCGAGACGACGCACTGAGATGCATAGAACCGGCCGGAAAATTCTGGCCGGTTTTTTCGTTTGCCGGTAAGACGTTGGTCTTCGTCAGAGGAGAGCGTTCATGCCGGCCCCCATAAACCCATTTAAAGCGGCAATCCGAGAAGGTCGTTTCCAGCTCGGCCTTTGGGTGGCGCTTGCCAGTCCCTATGCGGCCGAAGTGGTGGGCGGCAGCGGCTATGACTGGCTGTTGATCGATGGCGAGCATGCGCCGAACGACCTTCCGCTGCTTGCCGCGCAATACCGCGCCATCGCCGGACGCGGCAGCCATCCAATCGTGCGCCTGCCGGTCGGCGATACCGCCCTGATCAAGCAGGTTCTCGACACCGGCGCCCAGACCCTGCTCATCCCGATGGTCGAGAATGTCGAGCAGGCGCGGCAGCTGGTCCGCGCCGTGCGCTATCCGCCGTACGGCATTCGCGGCGTCGGCGCCGCTCTCGGGCGCGCTACGAATTTCGGGCGAATAACCGATTATCTGCAGAACGCCAATGACGAAATCTGCCTCATCCTGCAGATCGAGAGCCGGGCAGGCTTGGCGGCGATCGATGAGATCGCCGCACTGGACGGCGTCGATGGCTTGTTCATCGGCCCCTCCGACCTTGCCGCCGACATGGGCCATATCGGCAATCCCGCCCATCCGGAGGTCCGGGCCGCGATCATCGATGGCTTCGCGCGCATCCACAACGCCGGCAAGGCGCGCGGTATCATGACCCTCGATCCGGCGCAGGCGCGTGACTACCGCGCTCTCGGCGCCGATTTCATGGCGATCGGCACCGACGTCACCCTGCTCGTCAGCGCGACGGAGCGGCTGCGCCGGGAATTCCTGGGAGAGGCCGAGCCGAAGCGAACTGAATCCGGCTACTGATCGGCTAGAGCATCGGATTCTCAGGTTGAGTCGGTGGGGGATTCCGTTGCGTTGGCATTCGTGATTCACTTTCGTCCGGAGGTGATTTGCGATGCCAAAAGCCTATTCACGTGATCTTCGGGAGCGGGTTTCCCGCTTTGTCGATGCCGGGCACTCGCGTCATGCGGCGGCCGCCCACTTTGGCGTATCGGTTTCCTTCGTCGTCAGGCTGATGCAGGTCTGGCGCAGGACCGGGAGGCTTGATCCCAAGCCCGGCGGCGGGCGGCGGCATTCCAAGCTCGACCCGCACCGCAGCTTTCTGCTTCGCCGGATCGGCGAAAAGGACGATATAACCATGCCCGAACTCAGGGCCGAACTGGCGGCCACGGGCACGCATGTCGATCCGGCTTCGATCTCCCGCTGGTTTATCCGCAACGGCTACCGCTTCAAAAAAAACGCTGCTGGCCAGCGAGCAAGATCGCCCGGATATTCGCCAGGCCCGGGAAGCCTGGACGACGAGGCGGCAGCCGAGGATGCGACTTGAGCCACATCGCCTTGTCTTTATTGATGAAACCGGCACAACGACGAAGATGACGCGGCTGCGCGGCCGCTGCCTCAAGGGCTGTCGCCTGAAGAGCAAGGCGCCCTTCGGTCATTGGAAGACACAGACCTTCATCGCCGGCTTGCGATGCGACGGGCTGACGGCACCCTTCGTTGTCGACCGGCCGATGAACCGGCGCATCTTCGAGACTTACGTCGAAACACAGCTCGCGCCCACGCTGCGACACGGCGATGTCGTCATCCTCGACAATCTTGCCGCCCACAAGAGCCAGAAGGTCGAGCAGATGCTCCGCGCCAAGGGCGCCTGGCTGCTCTTCCTGCCACCCTACAGCCCCGATCTCAATCCGATCGAAATGGCCTTCGCCAAGCTGAAAGCGCATCTGAGAGCAAAGGCCGTCCGCAGCATCGACGCCCTCTGGAAAGCCATCGGCGACATCTGCGCCCTGTTCTCTCCAGCAGAATGCAGAAACTACTTCAACGCCGCCGGATATGGATTCACTTGAACGTCCGTTGCTCTAATGCATGTCGCCCGAAAGTGTGCGGCGGTTTCGGGACAACGACATGCATAAGAACAAGGATCTAAAGCGCGTTGCATGGCTCCGTTTAAATGCGACGTGCTTTAGGGAATCGACTGCAGCAAGGTCTCGCGGGCCGACTTCAGATGGCGGCGGCAGGCCTGTTCGACCTGCTTCAGATCGCGCGACTGGAGGGCTGCGATATAGGCAAGGTGCTCTTCCAGCGCCCGGGCATTGCGCTCGCGGGCATTCGCCTTGTTCCACTGATAGTGATAGTGGAAGACGATCGCGATGACGTCGTAGAAATCGACGATGAAGCGGTTGCTCGATGACCTGTGCACCAGGAGGTGAAAGCGCTCGTCGAGCTCGGAGAATTCCCTGTAGCGATTGTCGATGTCGGCCAGGATTTGCCGGTGCTCCGCCTCGATCGTCTTCAATTCGTGCCAGGCGGGGTCGTTCTCCGGCAGGGCGGCGAAACGGGCGGCGGAGCGCAGCTCGAACATTTCGCGCACTTCCGTCAGTTCGAGCGCGAAATCGCGGGTAAATCCTTTCAGCACCCAATGGCTGTTCGGGCGTTTTTCGATCAGGCCGAAGCGGCTGAAACGGATCAGGAATTCGCGCACGCTCGTCGTGCCGGTGCCGATCTCGCGCGCCAACTCGAGCTCGTTGATCTGCATGCCGGGCTCGGCGCCACCCGCCAGAATCCGGCGCATGAAGCTGCGCTCGATCCTCTCGGCCAGCGAATCCGTTTCCTCGGTCGGAAAATAGTCGGAAGGCTCCGGACTTCTCAGCACGACCTTGCTGCGCTTGTCCCAGTCGATGAGCTTGAGCTTCTCGCACCGCGTGAGAATCGCGCGAACGGTCGTGCGGCTCACGCCGAGCGTCTGCCCCAACTCCGGTTCGGAAGGCAGCGCGGACGTTTCCGAAAGCAGCGCGAGGCAGCGGTTGAAGGCATCCTTGAAGACGGTGTTCTGCTTCGCCATTTCTTGCAGTCCGGCCGATGAGGGTTTTGGGGACGCCGAAGATCAGCGGTCGTGCGGTCATCTAACCCGGCGGCGCCGGTTTGTCTCGGGGGCCATGTGAGATTCCGTCGAGAGGCCTCTCTTCCTGCCTTTGCAATGCCGTCATCGGGTGGGAGCATCGGCACACTCTTTTCCGCGACAGCAACATACCCGTTGACCATAATACCCATTGACGAAGTTCTGTCTATTGTAGATAAAAGACAAACGCAAAGAGGCGCGGGACCGATCCCGCGAGAACCGTTCCGGGAGATCCAGAGATTGTCCGCACCCTCTTCGATCCTTCTTTCGCCGGAGGATAATGTCGCCGTCGCCACGATGGCGATCGAGCCCGGCGAGACGCTGCCCGGCGGGCAAAACGCAACGGCGCGAATCGAAGCCGGTCACAAGACGGCGATACGGGCCATCCCGGCGGGCGAGCCGGTCATCAAATATGCCCAGGCGATCGGCCGTGCCACGCGCGACATCGCCGCCGGTGAACACGTCCATTCCCACAATCTAGCCTTCGACCAGGACAGGCTCGCCATTGGTGCGCCGGTTCCGCCGGAGGCGGCGAGCGCGGCCGACAAGGCGCGCACCTTCCTCGGCTACCGGCGGGCCGACGGCCGTGCGGCGACCCGCAACTATATCGGCATCGTCGCCAGCGTGAACTGTTCCACCACGGTCTGTCGCGCCATTGCCGAAGAGGCCAACCGGCGCATCCTGCCCCGCTACGAGGGCATCGACGGCTTCGTGCCGATCGTGCACGACCAGGGCTGCGGCATGTCGTCCACCGGCGACGGCATGAAGAACCTGCACCGGACGCTTGCCGGCTATGCCCGCCACGCCAATTTCGGCGGCGTGCTGATGGTCGGGCTCGGCTGCGAGGTCAACCAGCTGACACTCTATGGCCAGAGCGGCTCCGGCGCGGAAAAGCGGCATTTCAATATCCAGGAGGCCGGCGGTTCGCGCCGCTCGGTCGAGCGCGCTCTTGGCGTTCTTGAGGAAATTGCGCAGGAGGTGGCGACGGCCCGCCGCGTGCCGATACTGGTGAGCGAGATCATCGTCGGGCTGCAATGCGGCGGCTCGGACGGCCTTTCCGGCGTCACCGCGAACCCGGCGCTCGGCGCCGCGGTCGATATCCTCGCCGGCGCCGGCGGCACCGCAATCCTCTCCGAGACCTCGGAGATCTATGGTGCAGAGCATCTTCTGCGCAGCCGCGCCGTCAACGAGGCGGTGGCGGTGAAACTCGACGGGCTGATCTCCTGGTGGGAAAACTACGTCGAGATGCACGGCGCCTCGCTCGACAACAATCCTTCGCCGGGCAACAAGCGCGGCGGTCTGACCACCATCCTGGAAAAGTCGCTCGGCGCCGTTGCCAAGGGCGGACGTTCGCCGTTGACGGCTGTCTACAACTATGCGGAACGCGTGACCGAGCACGGCCTCGTCTTCATGGACACGCCCGGCTACGACCCGGTCTCGGCGACCGGCCAGGTCGCCGGCGGTGCCAATGTCATCGCCTTTACGACCGGCCGCGGCAGCTGCTTCGGCTGTCGGCCGGCGCCGTCGATCAAGCTGACCAGCAACACGGCGCTCTATCGGGCCATGGAAGAGGACATGGATATCGATTGCGGGGTGATCGCCACCGGCGAGGCGACGATCGCCGGATTGGGCCGCGAGATCTTCGATCTGATCATCGACACGGCCTCGGGCCGCAAGACCAAGAGTGAACTTTTCGGTTACGGCGACAATGAGTTCGTCCCCTGGCATCTGGGGGCGACGCTTTAGGGGGCGGAAGAGGGTGGGTGAGGGCGAAATGCGCCGCATGTGAGAAACGCGCATCCTTGGAGGGAGGAGACAAGGAATGCAGACGAGAAAGATCGGCCGAACCGGCTTGGCGGTCACCGAGTACAGCTTCGGCACCGCAGGGCTCGGCGGCCTCTATCGCGAATGCACGCGCGAGGCGGCGATGGCGACGCTCGATGCCGCCTGGGACGCCGGCATCCGCTATTTCGACACGGCGCCGTATTACGGGCTCGGACTTGCAGAGCGTCGGGTCGGCGATTTCCTGCGCGACAAGCCGCGCGACAGCTACGTGCTTTCGACCAAGGTCGGCCGTCTGCTGCATCCGGTGCCGGAGGACAAGGTCCCGGATTATTCCTACGTCAAGGCGCTGAATTTCGACGTTGCCTATGACTATGGCTATGACGCGATCATGCGGTCGGTAGAGATGAGCTATGCCCGCCTCGGCCTCAACCGCATCGATATTCTCTATGTCCACGATATCGGCGGCTATACCCATGGCGCGGCCAGGAACGCCGTCTATCTGCGGCAATTGCTGGATTCGGGGCTCAAGGCGCTGGAGGAGCTGAAATCGAGCGGCGCCATTTCGGCCTACGGCCTCGGCGTCAACGAGGTGCCCGTCTGCCTTGACGTGATGCGCCATGCGGATATCGACTGCATCCTGCTTGCCGGCCGCTACACGCTTCTCGATCGATCGGCAGTCGCCGAACTCGTTCCGCTCTGCGAGAGCAAAGGAACCTCGCTCGTGGTCGGGGGCGTCTTCAATTCCGGCATCCTCGCCACCGGTCCGGTGGAGGGCGCGCATTTCGACTACATGCCGGCGACGGAGGAGGTCCGGGAGAAGGTCGCCGCCATGGAGCGGATTGCCAGCGGGCGGGGCCTGCCGCTCGCCGCAGCGGCGCTGCAGTTCCCGCTCGCCAATCCCCAGGTCGCCTCGGTCCTGCTCGGCACCGCCAAGCCTTCGAGCCTGGAGCGGAATATGGAGCTGGCTCAACGGAATATGACGGCGGAGGATTTTTCCGCTTTCCAGCCCTACACGCTGGTAGCACCGGAGCTCGGGGCGGAGGCTGTGAGGGTCTGACATCGAGGCCAGCCGCCAACGGGCGGCGGGACCATCCTTTCTGCGCTTGGAGAACGCAATGGAGGGAAGCGACCAAGAGGGCTTGCCAATTCGATTTGCCTGAATTAGCGTGCCAAAATGTTTTTTATTGATAAAAGACGATCCGCAAGCACCTGGCGGATCGCTCTCGATAACGGAACAAGGTGTGAATTGAGAGGAGAAACCTGATGAGCATTGCCAAACGCACTCTTTCCCGCCGTGCCTTTAACGCGCTTGCCGGCGCAGCCTTCTTCGCGGCCATGGCGCCGGTGCCTTCCTTCGCCCAGGACGTCACGATCCCGATCATCGTGAAGGACACGACGTCCTTCTATTGGCAGATCGTTCTGGCTGGCGCGCGGGCCGCCGGCAAGGACCTCGGCGTCAACGTGCCGGAACTCGGTGCGCAGTCCGAATCCGACATCAACGGCCAGATCAGCATCCTCGAGAATGCCGTCGCCGGCGCGCCGGCCGCAGTCGTCATCGCCCCGACCGAGTTCAAGGCGCTTGGCAAGCCGATCGACGAGGCCGCCAAGGCGGTACCGGTCATCGGCATCGACTCCGGGGCCGATTCCAAGGCCTTCTCGTCGTTCCTGACGACCGACAACGTCCAGGGCGGCCGCATCGCCGCCGATGGTCTTGCCGCGGCGATCAAGGAAGCGACCGGCAAGGAAGAGGGCGAGGTCGCCATCATCACCAGCCTGCCGGGCGTCGGTTCGCTCGACCAGCGCCGCGAAGGCTTCCTCGACCAGGTCAAGACCAAGTATCCGGGTCTGAAGGTTGTTGCCGATAAATTTGCCGATGGCCAGGCGACGACCGGGCTCAACATCATGACCGACCTGATCACCGCCAACCCGAACCTCGTCGGCGTCTTCGCCTCGAACCTGATCATGGCGCAGGGCGCCGGTCAGGCGATCGCCGAGAACAAGCTCGGCGACAAGATCAAGGTCATCGGCTTCGACAGCGACGAAAAGACCGTCGGTTTTCTCAAGGAAGGCGTGCTTGCCGGTCTCGTCGTGCAGGACCCCTATCGCATGGGTTATGATGGCGTGAAGACGGCGCTTGCCGTCTCGAAGGGCGAAAAGGTCGAGGCCAATGTCGACACCGGCGCGAACCTGGTCACCAAGGCCAACATGGCCGAGCCGAAGATCGACGCGCTGCTGAACCCGAAGGTCAACTGACCTGTCTTTGGCGCGACGGCCGGCGGAGGAGCCGGCCGTCGCGGACCGAAACGTGAGGAGGGTAGCATGACAGGGCTTCAAGAGGTCAGCCAGCGACATGAGGACGAGCTCGAGGCGGCGGTTGCGAAGGGCAAACCGATCCTGGAGCTGCGCGGGCTGCAGAAGAACTATGGCGCCGTCCAGGCGCTGAAGCCTGCGACCATCACCTTCCTCTCCGGCGAGATCCACGCGATCGTCGGTGAAAACGGCGCGGGCAAGTCGACGCTGATCAAGCTCCTGACCGGCGTCATCCCGCGGACCGCCGGCGAGGTGTCCTGGCAGGGCGAGCCGGTCCAGCTTGCCACCCCCACCGAGGCGATCGCCCGCGGCATCAATGCCGTCCACCAGGAGGTGGTGCTCTGCCCGCATCTGAGCGTGGCGGCCAACATGTTTCTCGGCGACGAGATGAACAGCAAGGGCCTGATGCGCAAGCGCGCCATGACCGATGCGGCCCAGGGCGTCCTCGACGATCTCGGCTTCAACCTGCCGGCCAATGCCACCCTTGGCAGCCTGACGATCGGCCAGCAGCAGCTGGTCGCGACCGCACGCGCGGCGATGCGCGGCACCCGCTTCCTGATCTTCGACGAGCCGACCGCCTATCTGACCCGGCAGGAATCCGCCCAGCTCTTCCGCCTCATTCGCCGGCTGCAGGGCGAGGGCGTCACCATCGTCTATATCAGCCATCGGCTCGAAGAGGTCTTCGAGCTTGCCGACCGCGTCTCGGTGCTGCGCGACGGCACCCATGTCGGTACACGCTATATTTCCGAGACCAACGAAGCCGAACTGATCGCGCTGATGATCAACCGCACGATCGAGCAGATCTACCACAAGGAGCAGTTCGCCCTCGGCGAGACGATCGTCGAGACGCGGGGGCTTTCCGGCCCCGGTTTCAGCGACATTTCGCTTTCCGTCCGGGCCGGCGAGATCGTCGGGCTCTACGGCCTGATCGGCGCGGGCCGCAGCGAATTCGCGCTCGGCCTCTACGGCCGTCATCCGCTCACCGGCGGAGAAGTGTATTGGCAGGGCCGCAAGGTCGAGATCGGCAACGAGCGCAGGGCGATGGAGCTCGGCATCGCGCTTGCGCCGGAAAGCCGCCGCGACCAGGGCCTCTGCCTCAACCTGCCGATCGGCCTCAACATCAACCTGCCGGTCTTTCGCAAGTTGACGCGCGGGCTGACGATCAACCGCGCCGAGGAGGCCGCCAATGCCGATCGGCAGATCCGCGATCTGCAGATCAAGACGCCGTCGCGCCGCGTTCTCGCCTCCGCCATGTCCGGCGGCAACCAGCAGAAGATCGTCATCGGCAAATGGCTGAGCCACGGCGCGAAACTGTTCATCTTCGACGAGCCGACCGTCGGCGTCGACGTCGGCACCAAGGCGGAAATCTACAGGCTTTTTGCGCGACTGCTGGAAAAGGGGGCAGGGATCATCCTGATCTCCTCCTATCTGCCGGAGGTCTACGAGCTTGCCGACCGCCTGCACGTGTTCCGCCAGGGACGGCTGGTCGCCAGCCACGATTACCGTGCCGCCAGCCACGAGGACGTCCTGGCGCAGGCGATCAACGCGTGATCGTTTCTAGAGTTAGAAGGACTGCAGGGAGGGCAGAATGAGTGTCGAAACGGTAGAAAGCAGCACAGGACCGACGCCGAAGCGAGGGGTCAGCATCCTGTTCGGGCTGACGCTTCTCGGGCTGCTGGTCGTCCTCTGGCTGCTCCTTGGCCTGGCGACGAGCGCCTTCTGGACGCCCAACAATATCAGCAACCTCCTGCGCCAGGGGGCGATGACGGCGATCCTGGCGGTCGGCCAGACCTTCGTGATCATCACCGCCGGCATCGACCTCTCGGTTGGCGCCGTCGTCGGCTTCACCAGCGTCATTGTCGCCTGGTTGTTGGCCGCCGGCGTGCCGCTCTGGCTGGCACTGATCGCGACGCTCTTGATCGGCGTGCTGATCGGCGCCTTTCACGCCTTCGGCATCGTCCGCATGGGCCTGCCGCCCTTCATCATCACGCTTGCGACGCTGACGTCGCTGCGCGGCATCGGCCTCCTGATCACCAACGGCTCGACGATCTCGATCACCAACGAGGCCTTCACCAATTTCTCGCGCGCCGATTTCCTCGGCGTGCCAAGCCTGTTCTGGATGGTGATCGTGGTCGCCGTTCCGGCCTATGTCTTCCTGCATCTGAGCCGCTTCGGCCGCTATCTTTTCGCCGTCGGCTCCAACAGCGAGGCGGCGCGCCTTTCCGGCGTCAACGTCAACCGGACGATCTATCTCGCCTATATTCTCTCCTCGACCTGCGCCGCCTTTGTCGGCCTGCTGCTCGCCTCGCGCATCGGCATCGGCAACGCCACGCAGGCGGAAGGGTGGGAATTGCAGGCGATCGCTTCGTCGGTCATCGGCGGCACCAGCCTTTTCGGCGCCGTCGGCTCGGTGCACGGCCCGCTTCTCGGCGCCTTCATCCTGGCGACCATCAACAACGGCGCCAACCTCTTGAACGTCAACTCCTTCTGGCAACGCATCATCACCGGTCTGCTGATCATCGTGATCGTCTATTTCGACCAGCTGCGGCGCCGGGGATCGCGTTGAGCCGCGCGCGGCTGTCATTCAGGATCAAGCTACGGAACGCACCATGAAGGCTGTCGTCTGTTCGGAACCCGGTCACCTGGAAATCACCGATCGCCCCCGGCCGGCGGCGCCGCCTGAGGGTTGGGCCCGCCTTGCCGTCAGCCGTGTCGGCATCTGCGGCACCGACTACCATATCTTCGAGGGCAAGCATCCCTTCCTCGAATATCCGCGCGTCATGGGCCACGAGGTTTCGGCCCGGGTGATCGAGGCCGGCCCGGGCTCGAATCTCGCGCCCGGAACGCTGGTTGTGGTCAATCCCTATATCGCCTGCGGACACTGCATAGCCTGCCGGCGGGGGAAACCGAATTGCTGCACGGCGATCCGGGTTCTCGGAGTCCATACCGATGGAGCCTTCTGCGAAGAAATCCTCATGCCGGTTGTGAACCTCTATCCGGCGAACGGCCTTTCTCCCGAAGCCGCCGCGACGGTGGAATTCCTGGCGATCGGCGCCCATGCTGTGCGGCGCGCCGCGGCGGCACCCGGTGCCCGGTCATTGGTGATCGGCGCCGGTCCGATCGGTCTCGGAACGGCGATATTTTCCCGGATTGCCGAACACGACGTAACGCTTCTCGATACCAGCGCCGAGCGGCTGGCCTTCGCGACTCACGAGCTCGGCTTCTCCGCCGGTCTTCTCGCCGATGAGGGGCTGCAAGAGGCCGTGGTGCGGGCGACGGGCGGCGACGGTTTCGACGTCGTCTTCGACGCCACCGGCAATGCCGCTTCGATGGAACGGTCCTTTGCCCATGTCGCCCACGGCGGGACGCTCGTCTTCGTCAGCGTGGTCAAGAACGACATCCGCTTCTCCGACCCGGAATTCCACAAGCGCGAGATGACGCTGGTGGCGAGTCGCAATGCGACGCGGGAGGATTTCGACCATGTCATCGCGTCGATCGGCAAAGGCCTCGTTCCGGTGGATAAGCTCGTCACCCACAGGACGACCCTGGACCAGGCCGTGCACGACCTGCCGCGCTGGGCACACGACAAGGCGGGTCTGGTAAAGGCGGTCGTCGCCGTCGGTGCCGCATGAGCCTCATCGATGCCCACCAGCACTACTGGACCCTAGGTCTTGGCCATAACGACTGGCCGGGACCCGATCTGAAGCCGATCTTCCGCGACTTCGGTCCCGACGATCTCAAGCCCCATCTCGACTCGGCAGGGATCAGCCGCACCGTCCTCGTCCAGGCGGCCCCGAATGTCACGGAAACCGAATTCCTGCTCGACATCGCCGCGCAGGAAGAGACGGTCGCGGCGGTGGTCGGCTGGGTCGATATCCTCGCTGCGAACGCCGGTAGCGAACTTCGGCGACTGAAATCGCATCCGAAGTTCAAGGGCATTCGGCCGATGCTGCAAGGCATTGACGAGACCGCCTGGATCCTGCGGCCGGAAGCGATCGCCACGCTTGAGTTGCTGCCGCAACTGGATCTCCGTTTCGACGCGCTCATCCAGCCGCGTCACCTGCCGGTGATCGCGGCGCTTGCCGATCGCCTGCCGGACCTCCCGATCGTCGTCGATCACGGCGCCAAGCCGTTCATTGCCGAAGGCCGGCTGGAGCCTTGGGCAGCGGACATGACGGCGCTCGCCCGCCGCGCCAATGTCCATGTCAAGCTGTCGGGCCTCGTGACGGAGGCCGGTGGAGACTGGTCGGTCCAGCGATTGCGGCCCTACGCGGCCCATCTCATTGACGCCTTCGGTGCCGATCGCGTGATGTTCGGCAGCGATTGGCCGGTTGTGCTTCTCGATGCCGACTACTCCGAGTGGTTTGCAGCCGGGAGAGCCCTGACCGCCGATCGTTCGGAAACGGAGCGGCAGGCGATTTTCTTGGGGACGGCCGCCCGTTTTTACGGAATTTCCACGACCTGAGGTACGAACGTCATAGCGCGACAGGTCCGCGCAATGTTATCTCAATACATTAGTAATATGATTCCCGTGTGCAAATGTCCCCAAAACGACGGGGGTCTTTTTGTTGCACTGCACAAGAAAAGTGGTAGTCTGGGGCCGATTGCGGACACCAAGACGAACACGCGCAAGGCTTGCGTCGGACCTGGGAGCGGCGCCGAGATCGATTGAAACAAGGGGTACGCGTCCCATGTTCTACCAGCTCTACGAAATGAACCATGCCATGATGGCACCGTGGCGCACGGCGGCGGACGCCATGCGGCTGGCCTTCAAGAATCCGATGAATCCGGTTTCGCACACCTATTTCGGCCGCGCCGCGGCCGCGGGGCTGGAAGTCTTCGAGCGCGCCACGCGCCGTTACGGCAAGCCGGAATTCGGGCTGCCCGAAACGGTCGTCGATGGCCAGACGGTGCCGGTCCGCGAGAAAATCGTCTGGCGGGCGCCCTTCTGCAACCTCATCCACTTCGAGCGGTCGCTTCCCAAGGGACGGGCGCCGGATCCGAAGGTGCTGCTCGTCGCGCCGATGTCCGGCCACTATGCAACGCTCTTGCGCGGCACCGTCGAGGCGCTGCTGCCCCATTCCGAAATCTACATCACGGACTGGATGGATGCCCGCATGGTGCCGCTCAGCGAAGGCACCTTCGATCTCGATGACTACATCGACTACGTCATCCAGATCCTGCATCACCTCGGGCCCGATACCCATGTGATCGGCGTCTGCCAGCCGGCGGTGCCGGTTCTCGCCGCGGTCGCCCTGATGGAAGCGGAGAACGACCCGCTGTCGCCGGCGTCGATGACGCTGATGGGCGGCCCGATCGACACGCGCATCAACCCGACCGGCGTCAACCAGCTGGCCGAGCAGCGGCCGGTCGAATGGTTCCGCGACAATGTCATTATGCCGGTGCCGTGGCCGCAGCCTGGCTTCATGCGCATGGTCTATCCGGGCTTCCTGCAGCTTTCGGGCTTCATGTCGATGAATCTCGACCGGCACCTGGTCGCCCATAAGGAGTTCTTCGCCCATCTCGTCAAGAATGACGGCGATGCCGCCGACAAGCACCGCGACTTCTACGACGAATACCTCGCGGTGATGGACCTGACGGCGGAATTCTACCTGCAGACGGTGCAGGTGGTGTTCATGCAGCATGCTTTGCCGAAGGGCGAGATGATGCATCGCGGCAAGCGCGTCGATCCGACGGCTATCCGCAGAACGGCGCTGCTGACCGTCGAGGGCGAAAACGACGACATTTCCGGCGTCGGCCAAACCCAGGCGGCGCAGACGATCTGCACCAACATCCCCGACCACATGCGCCAGCATTACATGCAGCCGGATGTCGGCCACTACGGCGTCTTCAACGGTTCTCGCTTCCGCGGCGAGATCGCCCCCCGCATCGTCGCCTTCCAGCGCCAGCATTCGCGCCATTCGAGGCCGGTGAAGCAGATCATCAAGGGCGGCAAGACGGCTTAACTCCACTTAGCCAACCTTTCGGTCGCTGGCCCGAGGCCTCCTGCGGCAGCGATTTGCTGCCGCAGAGTCAAGGGTTTGTCCGATTCCCATTCGGCGCATCTTGCAGTCATCTCCTGCCTTTCCCACATCGTTTTCATCGGGCCGCAACGGGCGGTCCGCTGACTGCAAGGAATACTGAAGATGAACCAATCTGCATTGATCCGTCCGGACTGGACGCCTGCGACCATTGCATTGATGGTGCTTGGTTTCATTGTGTTCTGGCCGCTCGGCCTGGCGATGCTCGCTTACATCCTCTTCGGCGACAAGCTGAGGACCTTCAAGAAGGACGCCAACGACAGCGTGGACCGCATGTGCGCCGGCTTCCGCCGGAACCATCGCGCCCATTGGGCCCACCATCGGACCGGCAATGTCGCCTTCGACGATTGGCGCGAAGCAGAGCTTGCCCGCCTCGACGAGGAGCGCCGCAAGCTCGACGAAATGCGCGAGGAATTCGACGCCTATGTCCGCGAGCTCCGGCGCGCCAAGGACCAGGAGGAATTCGACCGCTTCATGCGCGAGCGCAGGAACGGCAGCCCCGGTCCGGCATCCGAGACGAACTGATCCGGTGGAACCCGATGTCCGGCGTTTCACATGAAACGCCGGACATGTCTTGAGGCGGCTGCCAGAGGTCCGCGAATCGGCTAGAAAGGCCTGATGTTTCCTTCTTTCAAGCGACGCCGTGGCAGTGAAACGCACTTCGATGTCACGCGCGACATCGAAGTGGCCGGCAAGCTTCTTCCCCTGACCATTCGGAAGAACGCACGCGCGACGCGGATGACATTGCGCATCGAGCCCGGCGGGCGGGCCCTGAAGCTCACCGTTCCGGAAGGCCTGCCGGAGCGCGAGGTCAGCGCATTTCTCAGCCGGCATCAGGGCTGGCTGATGACCAAGCTCGCTCGCTTCTCCGGTGACAGCGAGATCGAGCACGGCGGGATGATCTTCTTCCGAGGCGTCGCCCATCGCATCGAGAGAACCGGCCGGATTCGCGGCCTCACCGAGACCGCAGTCGTCGATGACGAGGCAGTGTTGCGGGTCGGCGGCGCGGAAGAGCATCTGCGGCGGCGGATTGCCGATTTCCTGAAGAAGGAGGCACGCTTCGAACTGGAGCGTCTCGTCGCCGTCTATGCCGGTCGGATCGACCGCCGGGTGCGCTCGCTGAGCCTCAAGGACACTCGCAGCCGCTGGGGTTCCTGCTCCGCCGAGGGAGACCTGAGCTTTTCCTGGCGGATCGCCATGGCGCCGCCGAAGGTGATTGCCTATCTCGCCGCCCATGAGGTCGCCCATCTCGAGGAGATGAACCACGGTCCCGACTTCTGGGCGCTGTGTGAAAGGCTTTGCCCGGATACCAACGATGCCAGGCGCTGGCTGAAGCGCAACGGCACGATGCTGCACGCGATCGACTTCGGCTGACGCCCGCACGGACGCTCAGGGTACTGACGGCGAACAGCACGGCCGTGCCGAATGTGGTAAACTCGTGAACCGAGCCGCAAAACCTCTCGTAGCAAGCCCATCCTTTTGATTGCCGAAGCATGGCCACGGTTTTGCTCGACTCGCGCGGCGTTTCGTGCAAGGTCGCTTTCCATGAAAATGGACGTGAAGATTTGTGGACTGAAGACCACGGAGGCCGTGGAGCATGCCGTGGCACTTGGCGCTTCGCACACGGGATTCATTTTCTTCCCGAAGAGCCCGCGCAATATCGAGCCCGACGACGCCGGTCGCCTTGCCGAGCGCATTCGCGGCCGGGCGAAGATTGTCGCCGTCACTGTCGACGCCGACAATGACGATCTCGACGAGATCGTTTCCGCGCTCAAGCCGGACATCCTGCAGCTTCATGGCGCCGAGGATCCGGAGCGGGTGCTGACGGTCAAGGCGATCTACGGTCTTCCGGTCATGAAGGCGCTGTCGATCCGCGAGGCTTCCGATCTCGGCAGGATCGATCCCTATCTCGGCATCGTGGATCGTTTCCTGTTCGATGCCAAACCGCCGGCCGGATCCGAACTGCCCGGCGGCAATGGCGTGTCTTTCGACTGGAGACTGCTCGACGCGCTTGACGGAAGCGTCGATTACATGCTTTCCGGTGGACTGAATGCAGAAAATATCGGCGAGGCTCTTGCGCTGACCGGCGCGCGCGCCGTCGATACATCCTCCGGGGTCGAGAGCGCGCCGGGTGTCAAGGATTTGAAGCTCATGGATGCGTTTTTCGATGCGGTGCGCTGCGCCGAAGCCGTACGGCCACGATCAGGGAGCAAGACGTGAATCAGCCGCTTAAACCGAATTCCTTCAGGGCTGGACCGGACGAGGACGGCCGTTTCGGGATTTTTGGCGGCCGTTTCGTCGCCGAGACGCTGATGCCGTTGATCCTCGATCTCCAGGACGAATGGAACAAGGCGAAGAGCGATCCGGCCTTCAAGGCGGAACTCGAACACCTCGGCGCCCACTATATCGGCCGGCCGAGCCCGCTCTACTTCGCCGAGCGGCTGACCGCCGAACTCGGCGGCGCGAAGATCTATTTCAAGCGCGAGGAGCTGAACCACACCGGCTCGCACAAGATCAACAATTGCATCGGCCAGATCCTGCTCGCCAAGCGCATGGGCAAGACCCGGATCATCGCCGAGACCGGAGCCGGCCAGCACGGCGTTGCTTCGGCAACCGTCGCGGCCCGTTTCGGTCTCCCCTGCGTCGTCTATATGGGCGCCACTGACGTCGAGCGCCAGGCGCCGAACGTCTTCCGCATGAAGCTTCTCGGCGCCGAGGTGAAGCCGGTGACCGCCGGCAGCGGCACGCTCAAGGACGCCATGAACGAGGCGCTGCGCGACTGGGTGACGAATGTCGACAACACCTATTACCTGATCGGCACGGCCGCCGGCCCGCATCCCTATCCGGAGATGGTCCGGGACTTCCAGGCGGTCATCGGCCAGGAAGCCAAGGAACAGATACTTGCCGCCGAAGGTCGCTTGCCCGACCTCGTCGTCGCGGCGGTCGGCGGCGGCTCGAACGCGATCGGCATCTTCCATCCCTTCCTCGACGACGACGGCGTCCGGATCGTCGGCGTCGAAGCGGGCGGCAAGGGGCTCGAAGGCGACGAGCATTGTGCGTCGATCACCGCCGGCTCGCCGGGCGTCCTGCACGGCAACCGCACCTACCTGCTTCAGGACGGCGACGGCCAGATCAAGGAAGGCCACTCCATTTCGGCGGGTCTCGATTATCCGGGTATCGGCCCCGAGCATGCCTGGCTCAACGATATCGGCCGGGTCGAATATGTGCCGATCATGGACCATGAGGCGCTCGAAGCCTTCCAGACGCTGACGCGGCTCGAAGGCATCATCCCGGCGCTCGAGCCGTCGCATGCGCTGGCCGAGGTCATCAAGCGGGCGCCGAAGATGGGCAAGGACGAGATCATCCTGATGAATCTCTCCGGTCGCGGCGACAAGGATATCTTCACCGTCGGCAAAATTCTGGGAATGGGGCAGTAACGCGTATGACCGCACGCATTGAGCAGAGATTCGCCGACGTCGCGGCGGAAGGTCGCCCGGTCCTTGTAACCTATTTCATGGGCGGCGATCCGGATTTCGACACGTCGCTGGCAATCATGCGGTCGCTGCCGCAGGCGGGCGCCGACGTGATCGAGCTTGGCGTGCCCTTTTCCGATCCGATGGCCGACGGCCCGGCGATCCAGCTCGCCGGCCAGCGCGCGCTCAAAGCCGGCCAGACGCTGGCCAAGACGCTCGATCTTGCGAGGCGCTTCCGGGAACAGGATCAGCGGACCCCGATCGTGCTGATGGGCTACTACAACCCGATCTATATCTATGGCGTCGAGCGCTTCCTCGATGACGCGGTTCAGGCCGGCGTTGACGGGCTGATCGTCGTCGACCTGCCCCCGGAAATGGATGATGAGCTCTGTATTCCGGCGCTCGACAAGGGCATCAGCTTCATTCGGTTGGCGACCCCGACAACGGACGACCGCCGCCTGCCCAAGGTGCTCGAAAATACCTCCGGTTTCGTCTATTACGTCTCTATGACCGGCATCACGGGTTCGGCGCTGCCCGATCCTTCGCTGATCGCGGGCGCGGTGGCGCGGATCAAGTCGCATACGAAGCTGCCGGTCTGCGTCGGCTTCGGCGTCAAGACCGCCGAACATGCGCGGGTGATCGGCGCCTCGGCCGACGGGGTCGTGGTGGGAACGGCGATCGTCAATCAGATCGCCTCGAGCCTGACCGAAGAGGGCCGCGTCACCGAGGCGACCGTTCCCGGTGTTGAGGCGCTGGTTCGCGGGCTCTCGGCCGGGGTGCGGGCGTCACGCCTTGCGGCGGCCGAATAATCGCCCATATTGGCGCGCAGAAGCCGAAGGACATCTTCAGGAGTCTACTTAAGTGAACTGGATCACAAACTACGTTCGGCCAAAGATCAATTCGATGCTCGGCCGCAGGGAAGTTCCGGAGAACCTCTGGATCAAGTGCCCTGAAACCGGCGAGATGGTGTTCCATCGCGATCTCGAAGAGAACAAGTGGGTCATCCCGCAATCCGGCTTTCATATGAAAATGCCGGCGCGGGCCCGCCTGAAAGACCTCTTCGACGGCGGCATCTATGAGACGCTGCCGCAGCCGAAGGTGGCGCAGGATCCCCTGAAGTTCCGCGATTCGAAGAAGTATGTCGACCGCCTGCGCGACAGCCGCGCCAAGACCGAGCTCGAGGATACGATTGTCGCGGGCCTCGGCCTCGTCCAGGGCGTCAAGCTCGTCGCGGTTGTGCACGAGTTCAATTTCATCGGTGGCTCGCTCGGCATGGCGGCTGGCGAGGCGATCATCAAGGCCTTCGAGAAGGCGATTGCCGAGAAGTGCCCGCTGGTGATTTTCCCGGCCTCGGGCGGCGCCCGAATGCAGGAAGGCATCCTTTCGCTGATGCAGCTTCCTCGCACCACCGTTGCGGTGAACCTGCTGAAGGAGGCGGGGCTCCCCTATATCGTGGTTCTGACCAACCCGACCACCGGCGGCGTCACAGCATCCTACGCGATGCTGGGCGACATCCACCTGGCCGAGCCCGGCGCGGAGATCGGCTTTGCCGGCAAGCGGGTCATCGAGCAGACGTTGCGCGAAAAACTCCCCGAAGGTTTCCAGACATCCGAATATCTGCTGGAGCACGGCATGGTCGACATGGTCGTCAAGCGGCACGACCTGCCGGCGACGCTTGCGCGCGTGCTGAAGATCCTGATGAAGAAGCCGGCGGAGGCCGCAAGGCGCGAAAGCGGCTCGCAGGTTTCGGCTTTGCCGCTTGCAGCCCGGGCATAGGCCGCCGCCCCCGATCCGATCCACGGCTGTTTTCAAGCGCTGCGCGCATCCGGACGCGCAGACGTCGCTGTAGCACTTTGAATTGCTGCATGATTTTTCCTTAAATCGATTCCGATTCAAGGAATCATGCAGTAAGAAATCATGCAGCAGCGGATCATCTTTTTCGAGGCAGGAACATGACGGCGGCACAGGTCAGCGAAGCGGCAAGGGAGATCGAAAAGCTTCTTGCTCTGCATCCCAAGGGATTCGACCTGTCGCTCGACCGGATCACGCGCCTGCTTGCCGCGCTTGGAAACCCGCAGGACCGCCTGCCGCCGATCATCCACGTCGCCGGCACCAACGGCAAGGGCTCCGTCACCGCGTTCTCGCGGGCGATCCTCGAGGCGGCTGGCCTCAGTGTCCATGTGCACACATCGCCGCATCTCGTAAACTGGCACGAGCGCTATCGTCTCGGCGTCAAGGGCGGCAAGGGTGCGCTTGTCAGCGACCCGGTGCTGGCCGATGCGGTGCGGCGCGTGGCGGCAGCCAATGCCGGCGAGAAGATCACCGTCTTCGAAATCCTGACGGCAGTCACCTTCCTGCTTTTCGCCGAGCATCCGGCCGACGTCGCGATCATCGAGGTGGGCCTCGGCGGCCGCTTCGACGCGACGAACGTGATCGCCCGGCCGGCGGTTTCCGTGATCATGCCGGTTTCGCTCGATCACCAGGCCTATCTCGGCGATCGAGTGGAACTGATCGCCGCCGAAAAGGCCGGCATCATGAAGCGCGGCCGCCCGGTGGTGATCGGCCATCAGGAGGAAGACGGCGTGCGCGACGTGCTCGTCGACACCGCCGAGCGGCTCGGCTGCCCCATGTCCGTCTATGGCCAGGATTTCATGGCGCATGAGGAGTTCGGCAGGCTGGTCTTCCAGGACGAGAACGGGCTTGCCGACCTGCCGCTGCCGCGTCTGCCGGGGCGGCATCAATATGCCAATGCCGCCGCGGCGATCCGTGCCGTCAGGGCGGCCGGGTTCGACGTTCCGGAGACGGCGATCGAGAAGGGCCTGGCCGGCGTCGAATGGCCGGGCCGGCTGCAGCGCCTTGCCGGCGGCAAGCTCTCGCATTACGGCCCGCCAGCCGCCGAGATCTGGATCGACGGCGGTCACAATCCCGGCGCCGGTCAGGTCATAGCCGAGGCGATGGCTACTTTCGAGGAGCGCGACCCGCGGCCGCTCTTCCTGATCATCGGCATGATTAACACCAAGGATCCGGTCGGCTACTTCCGGGCCTTCCGGGACCTCGCCGAACAGGTCTTCACCGTGCCGATCCACGGCTCGGATGCCGGGCTTGATCCGGTCGCGCTCGCCGCCGACGCGGCTTCAGCCGGCCTCGAGACCAATGCGACCTCCTCTGTCGCGGAAGCACTCGGCCTCATCGCCGAGCTTACCGAGGAAGACCCGGCGCCGCCGCGCATCCTGATCGGCGGTTCCCTCTATCTCGTCGGCGACGTGCTTTCGGAGAACGGCACGCCGCCGCGATAAGGGGCGGAGAGCTTCCTCCTGGACGACCCACCCTCCGTCATCCTCGGGTTAAGCCCTGGGTCAAGCCCAGGGCTTGACCCGAGGATGACGGAGGGCGTGAACTCGACGCGAGACAACTGCAATGGTGATGCTCCGGATTGCCGAGCCGAGCGTGCCGCGAAAGGCCAGGAGACAGCGCAATCCATCATTCTCTTACTGGCAACAAGAAAAAGCCCGGAAAACCGGGCTTTCGCTATCAATCGACAATGATTCGGCCGCTTAGACCGCGTTGGAAATCCACGAGCTGAGCGCGGTCTTCGGCGCGGCGCCGACCTTGATGTCGGCGACTTCGCCGGCCTTGAACATGGCAAGCGTCGGAATCGAGCGGACACCGTACTGGGCGGCGAGTTCCGGGTTTTCATCGATATTGAGTTTGGCGACCTTGACCTTGCCGGCAAGCTCTGTGGCGATCTCTTCGAGGCTCGGCGCGATCATTTTGCACGGGCCGCACCATTCGGCCCAGAAGTCGACGACGACCGGCTCGGCGGAATTCAAGACTTCTTTCTGAAAGTTGGACGCATCGACTTTTACAGTTGCCATCGGCTGCTCCTTCGGAATGGCATTGTCCAGATATTGTGCCTCATGTGAGGCCTCGCCACCGGATTTTCAATATCGTGTATCTCACTTTGTCGTCAGCTCTTCAAGGCTCACGTCCAGCATCGCGTCGGGAAGCACCCGGACCGCCGGCCCCTCGGTAAAGATCAGCGCTGAGCGGAACTGCTTGCCCGGATAGAGCGGCTTCAAGAGTTCGCGATAGATGGCGAGCTGCCTCCTATAAACGCTCGGAACGCCCTCGACCGATGCCGGCACTTCACGATTGGTCTTGAAATCGGCAATTGTCACGGTGTCGCCGGCTATCGCCAGCCGGTCGAGCCGACCGGACACGGCGAACTCACGGTCACCGAGCTTGAGCGTTCCCATGACGGACACCTCCGCGCGGCTGTGTTCGCCGAAAAGCGACTGCAGCTCCGGATGATCGAGCACATCCATCACCGCACCGGTGAGCGAACGCCGCTCTGCCTCCGGCCAGCGCGGCGCGGCACGGCTTAGGTAACGCTCCGCCGCGCCCCGACGCTCGGCACTGTCGATCGTCGGGAGTACCTGCAGCAGCCGATGGAGGATCGCGCCGCGCAGCATCGAGAACTTGGGCGCAGCCTGCACCCCAAAGAGAGCCGAGCCGACGATCGCCTCTTGATCCGGGTCGTCGATGGCGACGCTCGCTCCGGAAGGCGCAAGCGGCCGCGGCAGTCGTCGCTGCGGCGGCAGGGGGGTGAAAAGCGCTCGCGGCAGGCTGGACGCCATCGCCTCCGGTTTGCCTCCCGCGTCGCCGCCCGCCGGGATGGCGACCGGTACATGCGCTTCCCGCCAGGCATGGCCGTTCCATTCCTCGCCGCCGGCGCGGAAGGCCATCGGCGTGGCCCGGCCTTTCGGATCGTGCGACAGCGTGCCCTGCACCATCGCGTGCCAGGTGTCGAGGTTTTGCCGTTGGCCGCGATAGCCGCAGACGATCAGGCGGTCCGCCGCGCGCGTCATGCCGACATAGAGGAGGCGGCGATATTCTTCTTCGGCCAGGCGCTTCAGCCGCTCGGTGTCGGCGGCGATCAGCGAATTCGATGCCGAGCCGGGCGCGCGCCAGACGGGCACGCTGGCCGCAGAGCCGTCGTCCCCGACTTTCTCCAGGAAGCGCAGATCCGATACCTGCTGGCGGACGAATGCCTCGCCGCCGCCATCGACCAGAAAGACGACCGGTGCCTCGAGCCCCTTGGCGGCATGCACCGTCATGACGCGGACCTCGTCACGCTCCTTGTCCTGCTCGCGCTTGACCGTCGGCGCTTCGATTTCGAGTGTCGAGATGAAGGCCTGGAGGCCGGGCAGCCCGCCGCGCTCATGGTCGAGCGCGAAGGTGAGGAATTCGTCGAGGATGTCGCTGACTTCACTGCCGAGCCGCGCCAGGAAGGCACGCCGGCCGCCATCGGCCCCGAGCACGCGGGCGTAGAAATCGTGCGGCAGCAGGTTGCGGGCAAGCTCGCCATAGCCGGAAAGCGTCCGCATGACCCGATTGTATCGGCTCGTTTCCTCCGCGCCGAGCTGCTGAAGCCGGTGCCACAGGCTTTCGCCTTCCGCTCGGCGTGCCGCCAGCTCGAAGACATCGTCTTCGCCGAGATTGATGAGCGGGCTCTTCAGCAATGCCGCGAGCGACAGGTCGTCCTCCGGCAGCAGCACGAAGCGGCCGAGCGCCATCAGGTCCTGAACGGCGATGTGATTGGTCAGCACCAGCCGGTCGGCTCCGGCGACGGGGATATTGTTGCGGCGCTTCAGCGCCCGCGTCAGGGCGTTGACGAAGGCGTCGCGCTTGCGTACCAGCACGATCACGTCGCCCGGCCGCATCGGCCGCCGAACGCCCTTTTCGATCACCGTTTCCCTGCCGATCCAGTCTTGCAGCACGGCGGCGATCCGTCGGGCAAGAATGTTGACCGGTGCACTCTCGGGCGTTGCGTCGAAGGGGGCCGTCCACTCTTCCTCGGAAGTGGTCGGCTCGGGTGCGATGACGTCCCAGATATCGACGGCGCCCGGATGGCCGATCCGGTTCGAGGCGTGCACGATCGCCTCGCTCCGGGCGCTCAGCCCCTTGGCATTGCCCGGATTGGCAAAGACCGTATCGACGGCGGAAAGCACGTCGACCGTCGAGCGGAAGGAAAGCTGCAGCCGGATAGGGCTGAAATACTTGTTGCCGGCGCGCACGCGCCGCTCGGTCAGGATGCTTTCGCGCGAAAAGCGCTCCGGACGCGCGCCCTGGAAGGAATAGATCGACTGCTTCTCGTCGCCGACGGCGAAGATCGTCCGCTCGTCGGGGCGTGCTGTTTCGCCGGCGAAGAAATCGGCAGCAAGCGCCTGGATGATCGTCCATTGGGCCGGGCTCGTATCCTGCGCCTCGTCGACGAGAATGTGGTCGATGCCCTGGTCGAGCTTGTAGTGGACCCAGGCGCCGACATCGCTGCGGGAAAGCAGCGCCGCCGTGCGGTTGATCAGGTCCTCGAAATCGAGCTGGCTGCGCCTCTTCTTGAGATTCTCGTAATCCCGGTTGAGCCTTTCCGCGAGGATCAGCGCCGCGCGCGTCGCCTCATACATGCGCACGATGCTGAGGCGATCGGCACAGGAGGCGACGTGCCTGCGGGCTTCGTCGATCAGCGGTGCCAGATGCGGTGCCTGGGCCAGCATCGCCTTGTTGAAAAACGCAGACTCTGCCCTGGGCTTGCCGCCGCCGTTGAAAAACACGCTCAGCAGCCCGTCAAAGCGCTCCTCCACAGTCTCGGCGCTGCGGACGGCTTGCAGGCCCTCTGCGATCTCACGGGGTTTCACGCCGCCGTGGTTCAGCGCCAGTTCGACATAGTGGCCGAGTGCTGCGCCATGGAGGCCCGCCAGCGGCCAGGCGCGGGCCATGACGTCCTCGACCGATTCGCCTGGAGCAAGGCCCAGCGCCGCCCGCAGCTCTCCCTCCCTGCCGCCGCGTTCGGGGGCGCGGTCCAGAAAGGCCTGGATGGCAGCGCGGTTCGCGACGATTGCCTCGAGCAGCTTTTCGAGACCCGTGTCATCGGCGAGGTCGAGCACCGTCGCGAAGGCATCCGCAAGCTCCGCCTCGTCCTCGGCCGCCGTCGCCGTCAGCAGCGCGCGCCGTGCATCGGCAAGCAGCACCGCCGCTGCACGATCGTCGAGGACCGAAAAATGCCCTGCCACATTGGCCTCGAGCGGAAACTGGTGCAGCAGCGCCTCGGAGAAGGCGTGGATCGTCTGGATCTTCAGCCCGCCCGGTGTTTCGAGCGCCTTTGCAAAGAGCCGTCGCGCTTCGTGGATCTTCGCAAGGGGAGGCCGTCTGCCTTCGATCGCCTCGATCCGCTTCTCCAGCGCGGCGTCGTCGAGCGTCGCCCATTCGGCGAGACGCTCGAAGATGCGGTTCGACATCTCGGAGGCGGCGGCCTTCGTATAGGTCAGGCAGAGAATGGCGGACGGCCGGCAGCCGGCGAGCAGCAGCCTGATGACGCGCTGCGTCAGCACATGAGTCTTGCCCGAGCCGGCATTGGCCGAGACCCAGGCCGAGCGGGCCGGGTCGGAGGCCAGCGATTGCCGCTCCGTCGTCCAGTCGAGCCAGGCTTTGGGCGTCCTCTCCTCCGGCCCGGAACCGTCATTCCTCATCGTCGTCCTCGCCGTCAGCGGTTGCCCATTCGGCGACGCGCGCCAGGTGGTCGTACTCGCCGCCGTAATCCCGCTCCTTCTGCATGATCAGCCGCGAGGCGAAGCCGTATTTTCCGCTGACCAGCGCGGCGAGCAGCTTTTTCAGTTCGGCAAGCGATTCCTCCGCCAGTTGGTCGGCCGATTTGGTCTCCTTCGACTTGCTGTTCTCATTGTTGACGGTATCGACGGCAAAGCGGCCGCCGGGCTTCAGGCGCACGTAGCGCAGCGAATGCGGCCGGGCCGGGCCGAGCGTGCCGAAGGCGCCGGCCTTGAGCGCCGCCGCCTCGAGCGATAGCTGCGGGTCGAGCAGGGCCCGTGCCTCCTTCGCCGAAGGGCTGGAGCCGGTCTTGTAGTCGATGATGTCGACGGTGCCGTCCGCGAGCCGGTCGAGCCGGTCGGCAATGCCGGTGAGCCTTATCTCGGCAATGCCGAGATCCATCGCGGCGGGGACTTCCGTGAAGGACCTGACGATGCCGTGCTTGCGCTTCTGCTCCCAGTCAAGGAACTCCCTCGCCACCGCCTCGAAGCGTGGCCGCCAGATCGTGTCGATGTGGATGGGCAGGTTTTCCTCGTCGAAGGCTTCCCTGATCAGCCGCCCCATCGCCCCTTTTCCCTCGTGGGAGGCCGGGTCGAAACCGCCCTTTATGAAGCGCTCGACGATCCGGTGGTAGAGCAGGCCGCGTTCGGCTGCGCCCGGATCGCGATTGAATAAGTCGATCGGCTCCAGCCGCAATATGCGGCGCGCATAGATGGAATAGGGATCGCGGCGAAGCTTCGTCACTTCGCTGAAGGAATATTTGCGCGGCTGCAGTTCGGCCGGCGGCTTCGGCTTCGGCCGCTCGCTGAGCAGCTGGGGCGCGCCATCGTCGAGAATGCGCATCCAGTGAAGGTAGATGGCGCCATTCGCCTTGAGCTGCGTGGTCAGTGTCTCGCCGCCGAGTGCCTGCAGGCGTTGCAGCCATCGCGACGCGACGGTCGGCGCCGAGCCCTGGCGCATGGATCGCGAGAGGATCAGGCGGCGCGTTCCGCAGGCCATCTGGAAATCATGGGCGAGCTGGCCGATGCGTCTCTCCGGCGGTTCGAGTCCGATCCCCGACTTCATCGTGCGCGACAGAAACGGGTCATTCGAAGTCTGGCCCGGCCAGGTCCCCTCGTTGAGGCCGCCGAGCACCACGAGATCGACGCTTTGCAGGCGCGATTCCAGTGCCCCGAAGATGAAGACGCGCGGGTGCCGCATCGAGCGCGGCTTGACCGCTTCGCTGGCGGCAAGCGCCTCGACGATGTCGCACCATTGCCGCCCGTCGGCTTCCATCTGCCCGTCGGTCTCGATGATGCCCTTGAGCAGCGTCGCCAATGTTTCGCCGGCTTCCGAACCCCAAAGTCCCCCGAGGCTGCCTCGCTCGTCGATGGCAACCGCTTCCAGCGCCCGGCCGGTGCGCTCGGACCAATCGGCGAGCGTCAGGGCGGCCGTGTGATGGCGACCGCCTTCCGCGGTACCGGAGATGGTGCTCGCCAGGGGCTCGACGGCCGCCGAAATTCGCCGGGCAAGCGCCTGAGCGCGGTCGATATCGTCCTGATCGATACCGCCTCGCCAGGGCCGTGGATGCCGTTCTGTGCGCTGCCGGGCGAGTGCCTTGTCGAGAACGATTTCGAGGGCAGCAATATCGGCGAGGGCGGTGCCGCCGCGCAGCGCCACGAGCTCCAGCACGTCTGCTGCACGCCGCGCAGCCTCCGCCGTCTGGCCGAAGCGGGCAAGCGGATGCTTGAGAAGTGCGACCAGGGCGACCGGGTCGTCTGGTCTGAGGGTCGCCTCGATGAGCAGCCGGGTAAGCGCGCCCGCCGCCGTGGCCGACAGCGGTACGCCGGCGGAATCATCGGCCTCGATGCCGAACCGGGCGAGTTCCGCCCCGACCCGCCGCGCCAGGCCGCGATCCGGGGTGATCAGCGCCGCCTGGCTGTCTTCGTCGCCCTCAAGCGCCAGCCTTAGCGCAATCGCGATCGCGGTCGCCTCCTCGCGTTCGTTCGCCGTCTCGACCAACGCCACGTCGGCGAAGGCGGCAAGCAGCGCCTGCAGCTCGAAACGCTCGCGCGCCTGCGTCCAGCCATCGGTGGCCAGGGCCGGCAGCAGCGCCCGCGACAGGACCGCGCTGCGATAGGCGAGGTCATCGTCGAGCGAGCCCAGCACCGGCACGTCGCGCCGTTCGATGCGCATCCGCTTCAGGAGACGGTGGAAGCCATATTGCGGATGGGTGCGGCTTGCCGGGTCTCGTGCCGACGAGCCGGCCTCCTTTGCCAGCAGCCCCCATTCCGGATCGCTCATCGTGAGGTCGAGGCCCGGAAGCACGATGGTGCCATTCGGCAGCGCGCTAACGGCGGCGATCAATGCCGCAGTCGCCGGGATCGAGCCGGTCGAGCCGGCGATGATGATCGGGCCGGTGACCTTGCCGGCGGCGATGCGCTGCGTTTCGGCCTTGAGCACGGCGTTGCGATGGCGCGCCGGCGAGGAATGCTTGAGTTCATCCAGCCGTTCCGGCCAATAGGTCCGGGCGATCTTCAGGAAGGCAAGCGTCAACTGCCACCAGAGTGCATGCTCGCCGGCATCGAGCCCGTCGAGTTGATCCCAGCCGAGCTCCTCCGTTTCCATCGCGTCGATCAGCTCGGCGAGATTGCGCGCCAGCCAGATGGCATCGGCCGGGCTTGCCGGCGCGATCAGCGGGCTTTCGGCATGGATGTCGAGGACCACCTGCGGCAGCCGGTTGCGCCAGGCAAGGATCAGCCGGCCGAGCTCGATCAGTCGCGCCGTGCCGGAGAGCGGCGGCGCCAGATCGAGGATCGCCGGCACCTCGGCGTCGAAGAAACCGCTGTCGTCGTCCGTCTCGCCAAGCGCGCGGATCATCGGCAGGATCGCCGAGCGACCGCCGAGCAGGTCGACGAATTCGGAACGCAGAACGCGCGCCGAGCGACGGGTCGGCACGAAGATCGTCACGCCTGCAAGGGCGAGCGGGTCAGCCGGATCATATTGGAAATCCGGAGTCAGCGCGCCGCTCACGAGTTTTTCCGCCAGCGTTTTCAGGAAGGGCAGGCCGGCCGGAATCGTGAAGACGTTCGAGGCACGTCCGGGCACCTTACCCTCCCGGCTCGAAGCGCCGGACGACGGCCTCCGCCTCGTCGATGGCGTCGGGCGTGCCGACGGTCATCCATTGGCCTTCGAGCATCAGTCCGAAAAGGCGTCCTCTGGCGATCGCCCGGTCGAAATAGATATTGAGATTGAAGGCATCGCTGGGGGCATCGGCAAAAAGCCGCGAATCCATGGCGATCGCGCCGGCATAAACCACCGGATTCTCCATGCCTTCCTCATACCGCCGCAGCATGCCGTCCCCGGAGAGCGAAAAATCCTTCTTGCCGTTATGGCCGGTCGTGTCCTCGAGGCGCACGCAGAGCAGCGTCATGTCCATGCGCTCCGGGTCGAAGAACGCGGCGAGCCGCTGCAGGTTGCAGGGTTGCCCGGCCTTCTCGCCGACCCAGAAGAGATCGGCATTCATCACCAGGACCGGCCCGTTGTCCAAGAGCTTCAACCCCTTGGCGAGCCCGCCGCCGGAATTCATCAGTGCGTCCCGCTCGTCGGAAAAGAGGATGCGCGGGCTCTCGCGCCGGCTGAGATGGGCCTCCATCTGGTCGGCGAAGTGATGGACATTCACCGCGGCCTTGGTCACGCCAGCAGCCGCGAGCAGGTCCAGGACGTAATCGATCATCGGCTTGCCGGCGATCCGGACGAGCGGCTTTGGTAGTGTATCGGTGATTGGCCGCAGGCGGGTGCCCAGTCCGGCCGCAAGCACCATGGCATTGGTGATAGGCATGATTTCCTGTCAGTTGGCTGATTCGCTAGCCAGGATTCCAGCCTTAATGCACCAATCGCGCAAGGGTGTCAGCACTTCATGCGTCAACGCATGCTGCAGATAGGCGAAGGTGCGCGGCATGTGCTTCATGTAGCCGGGCTTGCCGTCGCGCTCCTTCAGCCGCACCCAGATGCCGGCGAGCTTGCAATTGCGTTGCGCCGCCATCAGGTGCCAATCGCGCAGGAAGGCCGTCTCGTCGAATGGGCCGTGGGCCTTGCGTTCGGCGATATAGGCGCTGAGCAGCCCGTCCGCCAGCGCGCCGTCGATCGTCACCCGTGCATCCTGCACCAGCGAGGCGACGTCGTAAGCCGTCGGCCCGATCATCGCGTCCTGGAAATCGATGATGCCGATTCGCTCGAGACCCCTGCGCTCCGGTCGCCACAGGATGTTGGGCGAATGGAAATCGCGCAGCAGCAGGTTCTTTTCGGCCGCGCCGAGACAGTCGATCAATTCGTCCCAGATCGCGAAGTAGTCGTTTCGCTCCGCGTCGGAGGCAGGTCGCCCGCGCTTCCACGGCAGGTACCAGTCGACGAGCAGGCTCGTCTCGATTTTGATCGCCGTGCGATCGAAATCGGGAATGTGGTGGACGATGCCGCCGGCGATCGCGATGTCGCGCTCGAATGGTGCGGCATGTAGCCGGCCGAGCAGCCGCGCGGCCTCGGCATAGCGCTCAGGAGCAGGCCGGCCTTCGGCGTCGAGAAGACTCTCCGAACCGAGATCCTCGATGAGCAGCAGCCCCTTGTCGAGATCGCGGGCATAGATCGCCGGTGCCGCGAATCCGCGTTTGCGCAAGAGCTCGGAGATCGCGACGAAGGGAACGACGTCCTCGGCGATATGGGCGAGCTGCTGGTAGTATTTGCCGTCCTGGAGGATCGGGCCGGGCTTGTGCCTTGCCGCATCCATCAGGATTTTCGCCGGCGCACCATCGCCGGTATCGATCCGTTCATAGGCCCGCACCGAGGCATCGCCGCTCAGGTGCCGGCGCCGCGCGTCCGGATGGCCGGCATCCGACAGGAAGGCCCGGATGGCGAGTGAGCGGGCGATCCGCTCGAAGGCTGCGTCGGGACCCGTGACACGGACGCGGCGCCCTTCCCCCTCATGCGTGAAGGCGAGGGTGATCCGCTGTGCAGACAGCCCTTCTTCCGCCTTCTCCGGCCATTCGACGAGACAGATGCCGTCCGTGAGCGCCTCTTCGAAACCGAGCTCGTCGAGCTCCGAAGCGTCGGCGAGGCGGTAGAGGTCGAAATGCGCGACCGGGATCCGAAGGTCGTAGCTCTGCACGAGCGTGAAGGTGGGGCTTGGCACCTCAAGCGAATCGTCGTCGGCCATCGCCCGAAGGAATGCGCGCGCGAAGGTCGATTTTCCCGCCCCGAGATCGCCGGAAAGTCCGACGCAATCGCCTTTCTTGAGGGCGAGCGCCAGATCCTCACCGAACGCGATCGTCGCGGTCTCGTCCTTCAGCAGGCGTTCGAGAGACTTCATGGAGTAACTATTCCGCCGCGATGATCTTCGGCATGTCGGCGGAGGGGATGCGGCAGGCGACTTCCGTGCCTTCGCCCTCCTTGCTGCGGATTGCGACGGTGCCGTGATGCAGGCTGACGAAGCTCTCGACGATCGACAGTCCGAGGCCCGCGCCGCCGCTCTGGCCGTAGCTCTCGAAGCGGTTGAACACGGTGTTCAGTACGTCCTGCGGAATGCCCGGTCCGGTATCGGTGACGGAGAAGACGAAATCGCCGCCTTCGCGCCCGCACTTGAGATCGATCATGCTGCCGTCGGGCGCGAAATTGGCGGCGTTGGTCAGGAGCTTGATGAAGACCTGCTTCAGCCGCTGCTGGTCTGCGGTGATGTGGCCGAGATTGTCTGGGGCGTCGATCCTCAGCGAGACGCCGCTCTCGGTGAGCCTCTCGGCCATTTGCTGCGCCACGTCGTCGAGCAGATCGAGGAGGTTCACCTCGGACATTTCGAGTTCGACGATGCCGGCATCGACAGTTGCAAGATCGAGGATGTCGTTGACGATCGTCAGCAGGAGCGAAGAAGACGTGGCGATATGGTCGACATATTCCGCCTGGCGGTCGTTGAGCGCGCCGAAGGCCGGTGTCTTCAGGAGATCGGCAAAACCGATGATGTTCGTCAGCGGCGAGCGCAGCTCGTAGGAGACGTGGTGGACGAAATCGTTCTTCAGGGCATCCGCCTTGCGCAAGGCGTCGTTCTTTTCCGTCAGCGCTCGCTCGACCCGCACGCTGTCGGTGATGTTGACGAAGGTCAGCATCGTCTGGGCGTTGGGCAGCGGAATGACGGCATAGTCGAGGATCAGCCCAGTGCGCAGCTCGAGAATGCCGCGGCTCGACGGCCGCTCGTCGTCGAAGCTGGTGATGATATGGGCGAAGCGTTTCCAGCCATCCGGCTGGTCGTAGGAGGAAAGGCAGGCCTGCTCGACGGCACGGATATGGGTACCGGGCTTGGCTTCCGCCTCGCTGATGCCCCAGATCGCCCGGAAGGCGGGATTGGACAGCCGGATGCGCCCGTCGGGCCCGAAGACGGCGACGCCTTCGGCAAGATGGTCGATCGTTTCGCCCTGCACCTGGACCAGCGTGTTGTAGCGGGTTTCGAGGTCGACCTTCTCCGTCAGGTTCTCGAAGACCCAGGTCGCGCCGCCCTGCGGCCGTGCCGTCGCGAAGACGCGGAGCGTCTGGCCGTTCGGCAGGTGCCAGAGGTCGGACTGCGTGTCGAGGGCCTGGTAGACCGACAGCGCGTTTGCCTTCCATTGCTTCCAATTGAGCGGCTCCGGCAGCTTGCCGCCGGCTCTCAGCCGGTCGAGCACTTCGCCATTGTCGGGCTTGCGCTCCAGAAAGCCCATGTCCAGCTCCCAGAGGCGCTGGAAGGCCTGGTTGTAGAATTGCAGGCGCTGATTGCCGTCGAAGATGGCGACGGGCGTTGCCAGGTGGTCGAGCGTTTCGGCGTGGCTCTTCAAGGTGCGCGCCAGTTCCTCGCGCACCGCTTCGATGCCGGAAACGTCGATGGCGACCCCGGCCGAGCCGGCGGGGGTGCGGGCGTCGACGACGTCGAAGAAGGTCCGGTTTCCTTTGACGACGGTCGAAACCTTGTCGCGGAAGGGCGTTTCGAAGGTCGAGACGGCACGGATCTTTTCGCGCGCCGCCGTGGCCAGCAATTCGCGCCCCTCGGCCGTGGCCGCCGACGCGCTCCGGGCATCGACCGCCTCGGCATAGGCCTCGTTCACCCATTCGAGCTTGCCGTCGGCGCTGCGCTGCCAGACCGGAAGGTCGATCGCGTCGAACAGCGTGCGGAATGTCGAGAGCGAGGCATGCAACTGGTCGCGCTCGAGCTTCAGCTCGGCGAGTTCCGCCCTCAGATTGTTGAGCGCGATGAAACGCACGAAGGCCCTACCTCCGGATACGCGACCCTGCGCCTCCAGCACTTCGCTGCGCTGCGTTTCGAGCACCAGGTCGAAGCTTTGCGCCTGGGCGCGCAGGGCCTCGATGGCTTTTTCCAGTTGGCCTGCCGATTGCGGCTTGATCCAGCGCCCGAAAGCCAGAAAATCCCGGTCGTCCTGCGGCGCACCGGTCTCGACGGGAAGCTGCCCGAGAAATTCCGGGCGCTCCGCCAGCCCGTCCCAGACGACGATTCGCCGGTTCTTGTCAGCGATGAGGGCCTGGAAACGGGAAATCCGCTGGTTCGCGTCCGAAAGGTCGGAGTGCAACGCACGATTTTCCGCTTCGATATTGCCACGCTGGCGGATAAGCCAGATCGCCGAAAGCATGGCAGCGGAGATCACGCCGATCAGGACGGAAAAGGTCACGACCTCGGAGGAGCCGAAAATGGACCTGGCAACCGGAGCGGAAGCCTGGGCTGCCGCATCCGTGGCCGCGAAAAGCGTCGTGCCGGCGAGCAGCCGCCGCACCAGCCGGTTAGCCCTGCAGCCGGCGCCGAAAAACCTCGATCGTTCTGTCTTCATGGCGCCGTCCCCGTCGACCCGCAAAGTGCCGCCGACTTCATGTCGCCATGCCCGAAACCCTCAAGCAGGGTTTGCGCTTGTTCCGATTGCATCCCCGGTCTGTCTCCGTCTGTTTGCCGCTGTCCGACAAGACATACCCGCTCGCAACGCCTTAGCCCCCGCACGTCCGGCTCTCCAATCCTGCGATGGAAAGTCCGCCCCGGCGTCACGAATCAATGACTTAACCATACTTCTTTGAAGATTCGCCGGAAAGTGCGCCGCCCAAAAAAGCGGCCGCGATCTCATGTCAAGATCGCGGCCACAAGATGTTGTGGATTGCTCGGGTAGGGATTAGTACCGGTAGTGTTCAGCCTTGAACGGGCCCTGCGGCTTCACGCCGATATAGCCTGCCTGCTCTTCCGAAAGCTCGGTGAGCTTGGCGCCGAGCTTGGCGAGATGCAGGCGGGCGACCTTTTCGTCGAGCTGCTTCGGCAGGATGTAGACCTCATTCTTGTAGTTTCCGCCCTTGGTGAAGAGCTCGATCTGCGCCAGCACCTGGTTGGAGAAGGAGGCCGACATGACGAAGGACGGGTGTCCGGTCGCGTTGCCGAGGTTCAGGAGGCGGCCCTCCGAAAGCAGGATCAGCCGGTTGCCCTTCGGGAACTCGATCAGGTCCACCTGCGGCTTGACGTTCGTCCATTTCAGGTTCCTGAGCGCGGAAACCTGGATCTCGTTGTCGAAGTGGCCGATATTGCCGACGATCGCCATGTCCTTCATCTCGCGCATATGCTCGATGCGGATGACGTCCTTGTTGCCGGTGGTGGTGATGAAGATGTCGGCAGTCGCGACGACATCCTCGAGCTGCACCACCTCGTAGCCGTCCATGGCGGCCTGCAAGGCGCAGATCGGATCGATTTCGGTGACCTTGACGCGGGCGCCGGCACCCTGCAGCGAGGCGGCCGAGCCCTTGCCGACGTCGCCATAGCCGCAAACCACGGCGACCTTGCCGGCCATCATCACGTCGGTACCGCGGCGGATGCCGTCGACGAGCGACTCCTTGCAGCCGTACTTGTTGTCGAACTTCGACTTGGTGACGCTGTCGTTGACGTTGATGGCCGGGAAGGGCAGCAGGCCCTTGGCCTGGAGCTGGTAGAGGCGGTTGACGCCGGTGGTCGTCTCTTCGGTCACGCCCTGGATGGCGTCGCGCTGCTTGGTGAACCAACCGGGCGTTGCGGCGAGGCGCTTCTTGATCTGGGCGAAGAGGATTTCTTCCTCTTCCGAACCAGGGTTCGAAAGCACGTTCTCGCCGGCTTCGGCGCGGGCGCCGAGCAGGATGTACATGGTGGCGTCGCCGCCGTCGTCCAGGATCATGTTGGAAAAGCCGCCGTCGGCCCACTGGAAGATCTTGTCCGTATAGGTCCAGTATTCTTCGAGCGTCTCGCCCTTGACGGCGAAGACCGGCACGCCGCTTGCGGCGATCGCCGCTGCGGCGTGGTCCTGCGTGGAGAAGATGTTGCAGGACGCCCAGCGGACTTCCGCGCCAAGCGCAACCAGTGTCTCGATCAGGACGGCCGTCTGGATGGTCATGTGCAGCGAGCCGGTGATGCGCGCGCCCTTCAGTGGCTTCGATGCTCCGAACTCTTCGCGGCAGGCCATCAGGCCCGGCATTTCCGTTTCGGCGATGTCAATTTCCTTGCGGCCGAAATCGGCGAGCGCGATATCGGCGACGATATAGTCCTGAGTGGCGGTCATGGAGTTCTCCAGGCTGGTCTCTTGGGGCGCACGCCGCTTTGTGTTCCTGCGGCATCACGATGCCTCCCGCGCTTCAAGCTGGCGGGGAGAGTGCGCCCGGTCTATCAGGAATCGCCGGGGAGGGCAACTCTCATATAAAGAGGTCTTTATATGTTTATATCGTCGGGGAGGGGGATCAGCGAGCCTGAGGCGTTACATCTCTTCGCCGAACTTGTCGCGCACCAGCGCGTCGAGGGCATTCAAGGCCTCTTCGGCCTGGAGGCCGCTGGCGGTGACGAACACCGTGCACCCGGTGCTGGCCGCCAGCATCATCAGCCCCATGATCGATGTTCCGCCGACGGTCATCCCGTCCTTCGATACGGTGATTTCGGCCTCGTAGGCCTCGACCGTCTGCACGAATTTCGCCGAGGCCCGTGCATGCAGGCCGCGCTTGTTGATGATGAGAAGTTCGCGCGTCAGCGCCGCGTCGGGCAGGTGGTCCATCATTTTCCACTCAGGACGCGGCTGGCGACGTTGATGTATTTGCGGCCGGCCTCGGAAGCCTCGACGAGGGCCTTGTCCATGTCGCTTTCGCCCCGCACGCCGGCGAGCTTGATCAGCATCGGCAGGTTGACGCCGGCAATCACCTCGACGACGCCGCTGCGCATGACGGAAATGGCGAGATTGGAGGGCGTGCCGCCGAACATGTCGGTCAGGATGATCACGCCGTTGCCTTCGTCGGCACTTTCGACGGCGTCGAGGATATCCTGACGCCGCTGGTCCATGTCGTCCTCGGGGCCGATGCACACCGTCTCGATAGATTTCTGCGGACCGACGACATGCTCCAAGGCAAGCCGAAACTCATCCGCCAGCTTGCCATGGGTGACAAGCACAAGTCCGATCATGGGTATCTTTGCTCCAACTGCATCTGCAACTCGTCGATGGTCAGATATCGCAATGCAGCAATTTCGTCCACCTGTTGGGGCGGCCATCTTGGCAAGGAAAAGGCGAAGTGCAAGACAAAAATGCCGAAAAAGCAGCCGCCCTGCCTCTCAATAAGGCTAAAGGCCTATTTTTTCCGGCAGCAAAGCCATGAGCGAATCGACCGGAGAGAGCAGCGTTTCAACAGGAAGACGCAGCATCGGCAGGCTTCGCCCGAGCTCAAGCTCCAGTTCCTCCTGCTCCGGCGGCAGGCGAGGATCGAAGGGCGCACGCACCGGCATCACCGCCCAGTCGAGGACGCAGGCGGCGAGCGTTTCGATCTCGGCTATGCCGCCGCCGCGGATCTCGATCAGGCCGCAGATGGTCGGCGGGCAGCGCGCCACGATCCGCCCGTTCGCGAGCGTCAGGTCGACCCGGTCGTCGGCAACAAGCGCCGCGAAGCGGCCGCGGCGCTTGACTTCGGAGATGCAGGCAAGCGCCAGGGCCGACTTTCCGGATCCGGACGGGCCGGTGACGAGGATGCCGGTCGTGCCGAGCACGATCGCGGTGCCGTGGATGTTGCAGTGCGGCGCACTCACGGATGCGGCTCGGCCGGAAGCGAAAGGATGAAGCGGGCGCCGGTCACTTCGCCGCCCTTGCCGACGATGTTTTCCGCCTTGAGCGTGCCGCCATGCGCTTCGGCGATCTGGCGCGAAATCGACAGGCCGAGGCCGGAATTCTGGCCGAAATCCTCGCCTTCCGGTCGGTCCGTGTAGAAGCGCTCGAAGATCCGGTCGATGTCCTCCGCCTGGACGCCGGGGCCGTTGTCCTCGACGTAGACGAGGCAGCGCGACCGCGACCGGGTCAGGCGCAGGATGATCCGGCCGTTCGGCTCGGGCACGAAGGAGCGGGCGTTCTCGATGAGGTTGGTGATGATCTGCCCGATGCGCAGGTCGTGGCCGCTGACGATGAAGCTCGCCTTCGGATTGTCCTTGCGATCGACGACGAAGTCGAGCAGCACGGGCTTCTTCTTGCCGCGAATCTGCCGGGAGATGTCGACGAGGTCGCCGAGGAGTTTTTCCAGGTCGATCTTCTTCGCATCGCTGCGCGCCAGTTCCGCATCGAGCCGCGAGGCGTCCGAAATGTCGCTGATCAGCCGGTCGAGGCGCCGGACATCGTGCTGGATGATGTCGAGCAGCCGCTTCTTGGAGTCCTCCGTGCGCGCCAGCGGCAGGGTTTCGACGGCACTCCTGAGCGAGGTGAGCGGGTTCTTGAGCTCATGGCTGACATCGGCGGCAAAATTCTCGATCGCCGCGATGCGGTCGTAGAGCGCCGTCGTCATTTCCCGCAGCGCCACCGACAGGTTGCCGATCTCGTCCTGGCGGCGGGAGAAATCCGGAATTTCCTCGCGTTCCTTGGCGCCGCCGCGGCGCACGCGGATGGCGGCGGCCGAAAGCCGCCGGAGCGGATTGGCGATCGTCGACGACAAGAGCAGCGACAGGATGACGTTGACGAGCGCCGCCACGCCGAAGACGCGGATGATCGCCAGGCGTTCGGCATGGACGATCTTGTCGATGTCGCCCGCCTGGGTGGAAAGCAAGAGCACGCCGAGCACGGCGCGGAAACGCTGCACCGGCACCGCCACGGACACGATCAGCTCGCCTTTTTCGGTGACGCGCACCACGGCCCCGCGCACGCCGGTCAGTGCGTTCATCACTTCCGGATAAATCGAGCCGTTGCCGCCCGGGGGCTCCTTGTAGAGCGGCAGGTCGCCCGGCTGCAGCAGCCGGTTGAACCAGGTGCTGATCGTCTCCGCGACGCTCGACGTTTCCGGATCGACGGGCGGAAGGTCGAACCGAAGCACTTGGCCGCCGCTGTAGAGGTGACGCGAGTCGAGCAGCAGGTCGGCGTCGGCATCGAACAGGCGAGCGCGCGTGCGCGTCGGCGAGATCAGCCGTCTGAGGACCGGCGCAACCCGCTCCTGGATGATCGGGAATTCCAGATCCTCGTCGCTCGGAAGCGGGGTGATGCTCTCGCCGGCCTGCAGTTCGAGCAGCTTTTGCGGATCGATGGTGATCGAGTTGGTGTCGACCGATGCCGAGGCTGAGATGGCGCCGGCGATGATTTCGCCCTGGGTCAGCAGGCTCTCCACGCGGGCGTCGATGAGGCCTTCGCGGAACTGGTTCAGATACATGATCCCGCCGACCAGAACGACCAGCGCGACGAGGTTGAAGAAGACGATGCGTCGCGTCAGGCTGGAGAAGACGGCATTGCCGAACAGGCGCCGGATCAGAGTGAACGGATGCGCCCACCGGCGCCGCCCACGCAGCGCCGACGACCGCCCGTCGGAATCTTCGATCTCGCCCTGCAAGACTTCTACCAAGTCTTCCGCTCCCACGGCGAAATGTTCGCCGCCCGTTTCGTTTGCGCCCCGGCCTGCCGCTCGTCCAAGGGATCCGTCGGCGCCGCCCCCGCCGTTGCCGCGATCGGAGCACCGGGGTTCCGGCTGGAGGTCAAGCGTATTGCGGCGCCCTTTGCCGAAACCCGCGCCATCTGGCGGAAGCGATTGCGGCTAGGGTTCTGGATCCGCTCGAGGCGGCCATCCGCGAGCTGCGATCTCGTTCGGCCGCCGCGCCGGTTCTCAATGATCCACAATCGACGCGAAGGCAAGCCCCGCAGCGGCGCGTCAGGCGGACTCGCGGAAGCGATAGCCGACGCCATAGAGCGTCTCGATCATGTCGAAGTCGACGTCGACCATCTTGAACTTCTTGCGAAGCCGCTTGATGTGGCTGTCGATCGTCCGGTCGTCGACATAGACCTGCTCGTCATAGGCCGCATCCATCAGCGCGTCGCGGCTCTTCACGACGCCGGGGCGCTGCGCCAGCGAATGCAGGATGAGAAACTCGGTGACGGTCAGCGTGACCGGTTCGCTCTTCCAGGTACAGGTGTGGCGTTCCTGGTCCATGACCAGTTGACCGCGCTCCAGAGAGCGGGATGGTGCGTCGGCGCTCTTGGCGGGACCGGCGGCTCCAGCCGCGGCAGCGTCGCGGGCCGGCGCGCGGCGCAAGATCGCCTTCACGCGCTCGACCAGGAGCCGCTGCGAGAACGGCTTGGTGATGAAATCGTCCGCACCCATCTTGAGGCCGAAGAGCTCGTCGATCTCCTCGTCCTTGGAGGTCAGGAAGATCACCGGCAGGTCGGATTTCTGCCGGAGCCGCCGCAAGAGTTCCATGCCGTCCATGCGCGGCATCTTGATGTCGAAGATCGCAAGGTGGGGCGGGCGCGCCAGCAGGCCCTCGAGCGCGGAAGCGCCGTCGGTATAGGTTTCGACCTTGTAGCCCTCGGCTTCCAGCGCGATGGCTACCGATGTCAGGATGTTACGGTCGTCATCGACAAGCGCGATGGTCTGCATCGTGTTTCAACTCCGTCTCTATGGGGCCGGCGGCCGGAATCCGCTCCTGGAAGCGCCGGCAACCGCGAGTCACGGCTGCGTTACTGGAGTATAAAGGTGGAACAAATTGTGGCGAAGCGCAAATACCGTGTGGCGAGCCACCCCGAAATTGAGGTCGCGCAAGGACATTTGCAAGTCGCGATTCAACCGATTAAAAAATGCATATTTTTCTTTAAATCGATTAATATACTGATATCATTAGTGTTTTAGATTTAGCTCTCTTGTCTTCGTTCGTCCTTGTCGGTATGTTCCGAGGAAATTCAACGCCATTTGCCAGAGACGAAGGAAGCTTGACCATGGAGCAATTCGGCAGCCGCAACCCCTCGAACGGATTGGAAACGATCGGTTTTTCCGACCTCTCTGTCGTTCGCTACAACTTCGAGGCAGCGGAGCTTTATGAGGAAGCCCTTCGCCGCGGCGAGGCGCAGTTGACGGCGCATGGTGCGCTTTGCGCCCGCACCGGCCAGCACACCGGCCGCTCGCCCAAGGACAAGTATGTCGTGCGCGACGCCGCCACCGCCGATCAGATCTGGTGGGACAACAACAGCGCCATCACCCCCGAAAACTTCGAGCTCCTCCGCCAGGATATGCTGGCGCATGCCAAGGGCATGTCGCTCTATGTCCAGGACCTCGTTGGCGGTGCCGATGCCGAGAATGCTTTGCCGACGCGGGTCGTCACCGAATATGCCTGGCATTCGCTGTTCATCCGCAACCTCTTGATCCGTCCGCCGCGCGAGGCACTGGCGACCTTCCTGCCGAAGCTGACGATCATCGATCTGCCGAGCTTCAAGGCCAATCCGGAGCGCCATGGCTGCCGCAGCGAGACGATCATCGCCTGCGACCTGACCAGGGGCCTCGTGCTGATCGGCGGCACGTCCTATGCCGGCGAAATGAAGAAATCGGTCTTCACGGTGCTCAACTACCTGCTGCCGAAGAAAACAGTGATGCCGATGCACTGCTCGGCGAATGTCGGCCCTGCCGGCGACACGGCCATCTTCTTCGGCCTGTCGGGCACCGGCAAGACGACGCTTTCGGCCGATCCGAAGCGCACGCTGATCGGCGACGACGAGCATGGCTGGGGCGACAAGGGCGTGTTCAACTTCGAAGGCGGCTGCTACGCCAAGGCGATCCGCCTGTCGGAAGCGGCCGAGCCGGAGATTTACGCGACGACGCGGCGCTTCGGCACGGTGATGGAGAACGTCGTCCTCGATGAGCGCCGCGCACCCGACTTCGACAACGGCTCGCTCACGGAAAACACCCGCATCGCCTATCCGCTCGATTTCATTCCGAATGCCAGCGAGACCGGCACGGCACCGCAGCCGCGCACCATCATCATGCTGACGGCCGATGCCTTCGGCGTCCTGCCGCCGATCGCCAAGCTGACGCCGGAACAGGCGATGTACCATTTCCTGTCCGGCTACACGGCCAAGGTCGCCGGTACGGAAAAGGGCGTGACGGAACCGGAAGCGACGTTCTCGACCTGCTTCGGCGCTCCCTTCATGCCGCGCCATCCGTCCGAATACGGCAATCTGCTCAAGGACCTGATCGCCAGGAACGGTGTCACCTGCTGGCTCGTCAACACCGGCTGGACCGGCGGTGCCTACGGCACCGGAAGCCGCATGCCGATCAAGGTCACCCGCGCGCTTCTCTCGGCGGCGCTCGACGGATCGCTCAACAATGCCTCCTTCCGCACCGATGCGAATTTCGGCTTTGCGGTGCCGGTCTCGGTCCCGGGCATTGACGACCGTATTCTCGACCCGCGCTCGACCTGGGCCGATGGTTCGGCCTACGACGCCCAGGCGCGCCGGCTGGTCGACATGTTCATCGCCAACTTCGCCAAGTTCGAAAGCCATGTCGACGGAAGCGTCCGCGGTGCCGCTCCCGGCGCCAAACTGGCGGCCGAGTAAAGACTCCAAACCATGATTCACGTGAAACCCGGTCCTTGTGGCCGGGTTTTCGCGTCTTGTGCCCCGACCGTTCTCAAGCGCACGACTCTGTGCGATAGACCGGACACAATTCAAAGTGTGACAGCGACCTTTACGCGTCTTGTCAGACGCGCGGCGCCGTAGGGGCGAAACATGGCCAGCGAACCGCTTTACATCAGTGAAAACATCGTCATCGCCGGCTGGGAGCTGACGGAGCAATTCGTGCTGGCCGGCGGTCCGGGCGGCCAGAACGTCAACAAGGTATCGACGGCCGTCCAGCTCTTCTTCAACATCCAGGCCTCGCCCGCGCTATCCGATCGCATCAAGGCCAATGCCCTGAAGCTTGCCGGCCGCCGGGCCTCGAAAGACGGCGTGCTGATGATCGAGGCCAATCGCTTTCGCAGCCAGGAACGCAACCGCGAGGATGCCCGCGAGCGGCTGAAGGAGCTGATTCTCAAAGCGGCCGAACCGCCGCCCAAGCCGCGCAAGAAGACCAAGCCGACGCGGGGTTCGATCGAGCGGCGTCTCAAGGAGAAATCCGGCCGCGGCGAGATCAAGAAGCTGCGCGGCCGACCGGCCGGCGATTGAGCGGCTTGCTCGAATCTGTGGTCGCTGCCTTGCCTTTTTACGGATACGCCCTTTCTTACCGGGATATGCTGCGAAGGGAGGCTAGGATGGGTTTGTTCAGCTTCATCAAGAACGCCGGCAAGAAGCTCGGTATCGGCGACGACGATACCCCGCCGGATACGGCGACCGTCGAAAAGGAACTCGCATCGCACGATCTCGGCACCAAGGACGTCAAGGTCGAAGTCGTCGACGACAAGGTGGTGCTCAAGGGTGTCGTCAAGGACCAGTCGGTTTTCGAGAAGGCGGTGGTCGCTGTCGGCAATACGCTCGGCATATCCGCGGTCGAAGCCTCCGAACTGCAGGTGGCCGCCGGCGGCGCCGCGCCGGCGCCGGCAAAGGCCCCGGTTCTCTATACGGTGAAAAAGGGCGACAACCTCTGGAAGATCGCCGAGGCACACTATGGCAAGGGCAAGGGCGCCAAGAACACGGTGATCTTCGAGGCGAACAAGCCGATGCTCACGCATCCGGACAAGATATATCCCGGCCAGGTGCTGCGCATCCCGGAACTCGGCTGAGCGAAGCGTTTTTCGGGTCGCATTCGGCACGGGCCAAGGCTACATCTCGGTGGTCAGAGCAAATCCAGGAAAAGTGTGTAACGGTTTTCCGTCCGGAATTGCGTAATTTCAAAGAGTGGGATCATTTCACCGTTTCAATGAAACGATGAAATGATCTAGGGCCTTTCTGCGGCAGCTGCTTCCGCCGCGGAAAGACGCCGGTGATTGCCATCGAACGACAGGGTGCCGGCCATGCAGGTGCTGCCGAAAGGCGTGAGGCATATTCCCGGTTTTCTCGACCGGTCGCGCCAGGAGGAGCTTGTCGGCGCCATCCGCGACGTGGTCGCCGCGGCGCCGCTCTACGTCCCGGAAATGCCGAAGACCGGCAAGCCGATGTCGGTGCGAATGACAAATTGCGGGGCCCTCGGTTGGGTCACCGATCGCGAGCGCGGCTATCGCTACCAGCCGGAGCATCCGATCACCGGCAGGCCGTGGCCGCCGATCCCCGATGGTCTCATGGAGATCTGGCAGGTGGTTTCGGCGAGCGACAAGCGGCCCGAGGCCTGTCTCGTCAACTTCTATTCCGCCGACGCCCGCATGGGGTTGCATCAGGACCGGGACGAGCGCGACCTCGAAACGGCCGTCGTATCGATCTCGCTCGGCGATACCTGCCTCTTCCGCGTCGGCGGACGGACGCGCGGCGGCCAGACCGTGTCGTTCAAGCTTGAAAGCGGCGACGTCGTGGTGCTCGGCGGCGAGGGGCGGCTTGCCTTTCACGGCGTCGACCGCATCTACCCGAACACGTCGACGCTTCTGAAGAACGGCGGCCGGCTCAATCTGACTTTGCGCCGGGTGAATCCGTAGAGCTTTCGACAAGACCCCTCCCCAACCCCTCCCCACAAGGGGGAGGGATTTAACCTGCCGCACCCTCGCAGCCTTCTCGTGGTCGTAGCGGCGGGCTTGATGAATGGCACTCCGGCGCAGCGGGCACCAAAAGTCCCTCCCCCTTGTGGGGAGGGGTTGGGGAGGGGTGCTATTTCCACCCGTCGTGACTGTTTAGAGCTTCCTCAGCGCCACCGTCTGTGTCAGGTGATTGGGGCCCTTCTGCAGGATGAGGTCGGCGCGCGGCCGGGTCGGCTGGATGTTCTGATGCAGGTTCTTCAGGTTGATGTTATGCCAGAGGCCCTCGGCGATCGCCCGCGCGGCGTCCTCGCTGATCGTCGAATAGCGATGGAAGAAGGATTGCGGGTTCTGGAAGGCCGTCTCGCGCAGCCGCATGAAGCGGCTCACATACCAGTTGTGGATGAGGCTTTCCTCGGCGTCGATATAGATCGAGAAATCGAAGAAGTCCGAGACCATCGGGACGATCTTGCCGTCGGCCGGCAGGTCGCGTGACTGCAAGACGTTGATCCCCTCGAAGATCAGGATGTCCGGCCGGTCGATGACCTGGAACTGGTCGGGAATGACGTCATAGGTCAGGTGCGAATAGGTCGGTGCCTTGACATTCGGCCGGCCGGCCTTGATCGCCGAGAGGAAGCGCAGCAGCGCGCCGATGTCGTAGCTCTCCGGGAAGCCCTTGCGATCCATCATGTTTTCCCGCTGCAGGATCGCATTGGGGTAGAGGAAGCCATCCGTCGTGATGAGATCGACCTTCGGGCTCGAGGGCCAGCGCGCCAAGAGTTCGGCGAGAATGCGGGCCGTCGTCGACTTGCCGACGGCGACGGATCCGGCGATGCCGATGACGTAAGGCGTCTTCGTCTCGTCCGACATGCTCAGGAAGCGCTTGCGCTGCTGGAAGAGGATCTGCGACGCTTCCACATGGGCGGACAGAAGCCGCGACAGCGACAGGTAGATGCGCCGAACCTCGCCGAGATCGACCGGGTCGTTGAGCGAGCGCAGCCGCTTCACTTCCTCGGCGGTCAGCGTCAGCGGCGTGTCGGCGCGAAAGCGCGACCACTCATCGGCGGAAAAGACGTGATAGGGGGAAAACTCGCCCCCCGTGAGATTGCCCGGAACGTCGCCCGGTTCGATGTCTTTCGCGGCGATGCTCATGGATTCTGCCGGTTCGCCTTCTCCTGCAGGCCCGATTGGCTCGTTCGCCTGGCCAGTTCGCTCATCACATCCTGCAACGGGATGGCGGCGACATTCAATACGACCATAAGATGATAGAGGAGATCGGCGCTCTCATCGATCAGATTCTTGCGGTCGCCACTGACCGCCGCGATGACTGTTTCGACCGCCTCCTCGCCGAGTTTCTTCGCCGCCTTCGGCTGCCCGGCCGCAACCAGCTTGGCCGTCCAGGAGTCTTCCGGGGCCGCCTTGGCACGGGTTGCGACGATCTGTTCGAGGTCTGAGAGAGTGAACTCGGTCATGGGATGAACTCCGTCAGTCGAGCCGCATGGCGATGCCGCGCTCCGCCATGTAGCGCTTCGCCTCGCCGATGTTGTAGGTGCCGAAGTGGAAGATGGAAGCCGCAAGCACTGCCGTCGCATGGCCGTCGCGGATGCCTTCCACCATGTGGTCGAGCGTTCCGACGCCGCCCGACGCGATGACCGGCGCCCGCACCGCGTCGGCGATGGCGCGCGTCAGCGCGATGTCGTAGCCGCTTTTGGTGCCGTCGCGGTCCATCGAGGTCAGCAGAATTTCGCCGGCCCCGAGGTCGACTACCTTCCGCGCGAACTCGATCGCGTCGATACCGGTCGGCTGGCGCCCGCCATGGGTGAAGATCTCCCAGCGATCTGTTTCGCCCGCGGCCGAGACCTTCTTCGCGTCGATGGCGACGACGATGCACTGGTTGCCGAACTTGTCGGCCGCCTCGGCGACGAAGTCCGGGTTCTTCACGGCGGCCGTGTTGATCGACACCTTGTCGGCGCCGGCCAAGAGCAGCTTGCGGATATCGGACACCTGGCGCACGCCGCCGCCGACGGTCAGCGGCATGAAGCACTGTTCGGCGGTGCGGGCGACGACGTCGAAGATCGTCTCGCGATTGTCCGACGAGGCGGTGATGTCGAGGAAGCAGAGCTCGTCGGCGCCGGCGGCGTCATAGGCCTTTGCCGCCTCCACCGGATCGCCGGCATCGATGAGATCGACGAAATTGACGCCCTTGACGACGCGGCCGTCCTTGACGTCGAGGCAGGGGATTACGCGGGCCTTGAGGGTCATCGGTTCATGCCTTTCGCGCGGCGCGGATCAAGCCCAGCGCTTCCTTCGGATCGATCCGCCCGTCATACAGTGCCCGGCCGGAGATCGCCCCTTCGAGCCTTGCGGCATCGGGTGCCGTTAGCCGGCGGATGTCGTCCATCGAGGCGAGGCCGCCGGAGGCGATGACCGGGATGGAAACTACGTTGGCGAGTTCCAGGGTCGACTCCCAGTTGATGCCGGTCAGGATTCCGTCGCGGTCGATGTCGGTATAGATGATCGCCGAAACGCCGGCGCCCTCGAATTTCTTCGCAAGCTCGATCACGCCGAGTTCGGAGGCTTCCGCCCAGCCCTCGACCGCCACCTTGCCGCCCTTGGCATCGATGCCGACCGCCACCCGGCCGGGGAACCTGCGGCAGGCCTCGATCACCAGCGCCGGATCGCGCACCGCGACGGTGCCGAGGATGACGCGCTTCAGCCCGCGCGAAAGCCAGCTCTCGATATGCCCGAGCGTGCGGATGCCGCCGCCGAGCTGCACCGGGTTCCTGGTCGCCTTGAGAATGGCGTCGACCGCTGCACCGTTCACCGTCTCGCCGGCAAAGGCGCCGTTCAGGTCGACGACATGCAGCCATTCGAAGCCCTGTTCCTCGAAGGCGCGGGCCTGGGCAGCCGGATCAGGATTGTAGACGGTCGCCTGGTCCATGTCGCCAAGCTTCAGCCGCACACACTGGCCGTCCTTGAGGTCGATCGCGGGAAAGAGAATCATGTGTTCGTCCGATCGGGTCGCGGGAGCCTTACGGCTTCCAACTGAGGAAATTCGAGATGAGCGCAAGGCCGAGCGTCTGGCTCTTTTCCGGATGGAACTGCGCGCCGGCCTTGTTATTGCTTGCGACGAAGGCGGTCACGGGGCCGCCATACTCCGTCTCTGCGATGACGTGTTCCGGGTTCGCGGCGGCGAGGTGATAGGAATGCACGAAATAAGCGTGCAGACCCTTTTCTCCTGTCGAAATGCCTTCGAACAGCGCGTGCGGCCGGTTGAGCCTCAGCGTGTTCCAGCCGATCTGCGGGATCTTCAGCGACGCGTCCTCGGGTATCATCTCCACGACATCGCCCGGAATCCAGCCGAAGCCTCTTGTCACCGTCTTCTCCAGGCCACGCGAGGACATCAGCTGCATGCCGACGCAAATGCCGAGGAAAGGGCGTCCTTCCTTCTCGACGACTTGTGCGAGCGCCTCTTCCATGCCGGCGACGGCGGCGAGGCCGCGGCGGCAATCGGCATAGGCGCCGACACCCGGCAGCACGATCCGGTCGGCCGAGGCCACCCGTTCCGGCTTGTCGGTCAGGTCGATTTCGGCGGCGATGCCGGCTTCGCGCGCCGCCCGCTCGAAGGCTTTCGTGGCCGAGCGCAGGTTGCCCGAGCCGTAGTCAATGATGGCGACCCGCATCAGCGCTCTCCATAGGATTCAAAGAAGCCGAGTCCGGCGGCACTTTCCGGCCGAGTCGTCTTGGACCAATCAATCGACTGCAACGGCGTTGCGCTTTTGTGCTGATCCGTCGCTGTCGTGTCCGAGAAGTAGATCTCCTCAGCCGTCTCGATGTTGCGGGCCGGAATGATCGACCGCAGCGTCCAATCCCGCGCCGCAAGCGTCCGGGCGATGAAAAGTGGGCCTTCGAGCGATACGAGCAGACTGAGGGCGAGCTGCATGATCAGCGCGGCGATAAATCCGCCCGGCACGTTCGTCAGAAGGATTAACAGGATTTGCAAAACGGCAACGGCGATTCCGAGGAGCCAGGCGCGCTTGGCCATCAGCCAGAGCGCCGGGAAGAAGAAGGCGGTCCAGGAAAAGCCGTCGGCGATGAACCGCGCCCTTTCGTCGTCGGCGGCAGCGCCGGGCGGAGTCATGATCAGATAGGAGGCCATGGTCTTCAGCCAGTCTTGGCCGCCTCAGGCGAGCGTGCCCTTCGTCGAGGGGACGCGTCCAGCCTGGCGCGGGTCGATTTCAGTTGCCGTGCGCAGCACGCGGGCGACGGATTTGAAGCAGGTCTCGGCGATATGATGGTTGTTGGCGCCGTAGATGTTCTGAACATGCAGCGTGATGCCGGCATGCTGGGCGAGCGCCTGGAAGAATTCGCGCACCAGCTCGGTGTCGAAGGTGCCGATCTTCGGCGAGGTGAAGGTCACGTTCCAGACGAGAAACGGCCGGCCGGAAACGTCGACGGCGGCGCGCGTCATCGTCTCGTCCATGGCGAGGTCGAGCGAGGCGTAGCGGGTGATGCCGCGGCGATCGCCGAGCGCCTTGGCGATCGCCTGGCCGATGGCAATGCCGGTGTCTTCGACGGTGTGGTGGTCGTCGACATGCAGATCGCCCTCCGTCTTGATCTCCATGTCGATCAGCGAATGGCGCGCCAGCTGGTCGAGCATGTGATCGAAGAAGCCGACGCCGGTCGCAATCTTCGAGACGCCCGTGCCGTCGATATTGACGGAAACGGATACGGCCGTTTCATTCGTCTTTCGCGAAACCTGGCCGCTACGGCTCAGCGTCACGTCTGCCATCAGGCTCTCCTGTCTGCACTCGATAGATCGGAGCCGGCGGCAGCGCCTTCCGCCGCGCTGGTCCGTTCCAGAGCCGCTCCATATCAGGCGGGGCGCGAAATATCCAGAACTGCGACGGAGATTCGATCGGCGCCGGCAGCAGGTGCGATCCGCATCAAAAGGAGTGGCTGCCGGTGATTTCTCCTGCCCATTTGCAATCGCGCAGAGCCGACTTACATAGGCCTCAAGCAACTAGGTTCTTCTTGAGCCGCAACGCCTCGCCTCCGGGGCTGACAGGTATTTTCATGAGCGAACACAATCCCTACGGAACGATGCACGCCACCACCATCATCACGGTGCGCAAGGGCGGCAAGGTGGTGATGGCAGGCGATGGCCAGGTGAGCCTCGGCCAGACGGTGATGAAGGGCAATGCGCGCAAGGTCCGGCGCCTCTCGAAGGGCGACGTGATCGCCGGCTTTGCCGGCGCGACGGCGGACGCCTTCACGCTTTTGGAGCGGCTCGAGGCGAAGCTCGAGCAATATCCCGACCAGTTGATGCGGGCTGCCGTCGAACTCGCCAAGGATTGGCGCACCAATAAATATCTGCGCAATCTCGAGGCGATGATGCTGGTCGCCGACCGATCCGTGACGCTGGCGATCACCGGCAATGGCGACGTGCTCGAGCCGGAGCACGGAACGATCGCCATCGGTTCCGGCGGGAACTTTGCCTATGCGGCGGCGCGCGCCCTGATGGACAGCGACAAGTCGGCCGAAGAGATCGCCCGGCGCGCCCTGCAGATCGCCGGCGATATCTGTGTCTATACCAACCACAATGTCGTCATGGAGACGCTGGATGCCGACTGACCGGGCAGATGTCAGCTTCGAGCCGGTGGCCGATCGCCATCTGCCGATGCTGCTTGCCTGGCTCTCGGAGCCGCATGTCCGGCAATGGTGGGGTGACCCGGATATCGAACTGGGGCTGATTCGCGACGGATGCCTCACCGGTGAGGTCGACGGTTTCATCTTTCATCTCCGCGGCGAACCGGCCGGCTACATACAGTCCTGGATTCCCTCGCAATATGACGAGGAACCCTGGGCGAAGGATCTGTCGTCCGACACGCCCGGTGTCGATATCTTCATCGGGCCGCCGGAAATGACCGGCAAGGGCGTCGCGGCCCTGGCGCTGAAGGCCTTTGCCGGAAGGCTGTTTGAACGGGGTGCCGCCCGCATCGTGATCGATCCGGATGCCGGCAACCGTCGAGCGGTCAGAGCCTATGCGAAGGCCGGCTTCGTGCCCTTCGCCGAATGGATAGACGAGTCCGGTCGCACCCTCCTCATGGAGCTGACGCGAACCGAGTTTGAGAGGAATTCATGAGCAACTATTTTTCACCCAGAGAGATCGTATCCGAGCTCGACCGCTTCATCATCGGCCAGAAGGACGCGAAACGCGCCGTCGCGATCGCATTGCGCAACCGCTGGCGCCGGCAGCAGCTAAGCGACGAGCTGCGCGACGAAGTCATGCCGAAGAACATCCTGATGATCGGCCCGACCGGCGTCGGCAAGACGGAGATTTCCCGCCGTCTCGCCAAGCTTGCCGGCGCGCCCTTCGTCAAAGTGGAAGCCACCAAATTCACCGAGGTCGGCTATGTCGGCCGCGACGTCGAGCAGATCGTCCGTGACCTCGTCGAGGTCGGCATCACGCTGGTGCGCGAAAAGAAGCGCGCCGACGTCAAGGCAAAGGCCCATCAGAACGCCGAAGAGCGCGTGCTCGACGCGCTGGTCGGCACGACGGCATCGCCGGCGACGCGCGATTCCTTCCGCAAGAAGCTGAGGGCCAACGAGCTGGACGACAAGGAGATCGAGATCGACGTCGCCGAAAGCGGAGCTCCCGGCGGCTTCGAGATCCCGGGCATGCCGGGCGCCAATATCGGCGTCTTGAACCTGTCGGAAATGTTCGGCAAGGCGCTGGGCGGCAGGACGAAGAAGATCAAGACGACGGTCAAGGATTCCTACCAGCTCCTGGTCAACGACGAATCCGACAAGCTGCTCGACAACGAGCAGATCCAGCGCGAGGCGGTGGCGGCGGCGGAAAACGACGGCATCGTCTTCCTCGACGAGATCGACAAGATTGCCGCACGCGACGGCGGCATCGGTGCCGGCGTTTCGCGCGAGGGCGTCCAACGCGACCTGTTGCCGCTTGTCGAGGGCACGACGGTCGCGACGAAATACGGGCCGGTGAAGACGGATCACATTCTCTTCATCGCCTCCGGCGCCTTCCATGTGTCGAAGCCGTCCGATCTCCTGCCCGAGCTGCAGGGCCGCCTGCCGATCCGGGTCGAATTGCGGGCACTCACCAAGGAAGACTTCCGCCGCATCCTGACCGAGACGGAGGCAAGCCTCATCCGCCAGTACAAGGCACTGCTCGAGACGGAAGGTGTGGTGCTCGACTTCACCGAGGATGCGATCGACGCGCTCGCGGAAGTCGCCGTGCAGCTGAATGCCAATGTCGAGAATATCGGCGCCCGCCGGCTGCAGACGGTGATGGAACGCGTCCTCGACGACATTTCCTTCCATGCGCCGGATCGCGGCGGCGACACGGTGATGATCGACGCCGACTATGTCCGCAAGCATGTCGGCGATCTTGCCGCCAACACCGACCTGTCGCGCTACATTCTGTGACACTGGCGCTGCAGTCGCACGCGAAAATGCCGCCGATCACCGAGATGTGGGGCGCCTGTCACTCGACAGGCGTCCCCTTTTTATCTAGAGCGATCTGAAGCGGATGTAGACAGGGCATCATTCCGACATGATTCTGCCCTAGGGGCCGCGCCCGGACGAATCGGGTCCGCAAGTTTCACAGGAAATACAGATCGTGCGTCTTACCGCTTGCCTCTTTGCCGTTCTCACGCTTTGGCTCGCAGCGGCCCAATCCGCTGCGGCCGAGATCCGCCTGGTTCCGGAGGGCAATCGTCATGCCGAGCAGCCGAACGTCCCCGGCGCTTCCGTTCGCCGCACGAAGGCCGGCCGGACATCCTTCGACGCGAAATATGAGAAGGTGCGCGAACTGCTCGCCAACGACCGTGAGCTCGTTGCGAAGATCAAGTCGACCGCCGCCGCCTATGGCATCGCACCGGTCCACATGATCGGCGCCATCGTCGGCGAGCACACCTACAATGTCGACGCCTATGACCGGCTGCAGGCCTATTACGTCAAGGCAGCCGCCTATGCCGGCAACAGCTTCCACTTCGGTTATGAAGGCGAGTCCGTCGCCGAATTCGTCGAGCGACCGCAATTTGCCGACTGCGCCGCCAAGAAGAGCTCCTACGCCCTCTGGAGCTGCCGCGAGCGAGTCTGGGACAGCGAGTTTCGTGGCCGCACGGTCGGCGGCCAGGCCTTCCCGAACAATCGCTTCAGCGCCGTCTTTTTCCAGCCCTTCTTCGCCGGCCAGACCTTCGGTCTCGGCCAGATGAATCCGCTGACGGCCCTGATGCTCTCGGACATGGTGTCGCGCGTTTCTGGCTATCCCCGCCTCGACGAGAACAATGCCGGCGCCGTCTACGAAGCGATCATGGATCCGGACGTCTCGCTTGCCTATATGGCCGCTTCGATCCGCCATTCGATCGACGCCTATCGCTCAATCGCCGGCCTCGACATTTCCCACAATCCCGGCCTGACGGCGACACTCTATAATGTCGGCAACCCGGACCAGCGCGCCTCGGCCCTTGCAGCGAAGAATGCCGGCGGCGAAGCCCACTGGCCGGAGGAAAATTATTACGGCTGGCTGGTCAACGACAAGCTCGCCGAGCTCGAAGCCTTGCTTTAGGCGCCAGCGCTCATTTCCGATCGTGCTTCACGTGAATCATCTTCTTGATTGCGCCGTAAAAAACTGAAACGGTAGGCAATCAGGAAAGGCATCGACATGGACACGCGACCGGAGCCGTTCGAGCCGCCCGCGCCCGTCCCGCGCTCCCATATCCCTTCGCGGCTTGAGATTATCCGCACCGTCCTGCGCAACCCGCTCGAGCTCTGGGGCGAGCCCTCCTATACGCTCCCCTGGATCGAGACGAAGTTCATCAACCAGCGCACCTTGATCGTCAACGATCCCGGTCTGATCCGCTACATTCTCGTCGAGAATGCTTCCAACTACGAAATGTCGAATGTCCGGCGGCTGATCCTCCGCCCGATTCTTCGCGACGGTCTTCTGACGGCGGAAGGCGAGGTGTGGAAACGGTCGCGCAAGGCGATGGCGCCGGTCTTCACGCCCCGCCACGCGAAAGGCTTTGCCGGCCAGATGCTGCGTGTCTCGGAGCATTTCGTCGGGCGCTACGAGCGCACCGCTTCCGAGCCGTTCGTCACCAATGTCGCCGTCGACATGACGGAGCTCACCTTCGAGATCCTCGCCGAGACGCTCTTCTCCGGCGAGATCGCCGTCGAGAAGGAGGGTTTTGCCGCCAATGTCGAGGAACTGCTGCAGCGGATGGGTCGCGTCGACCCGATGGATCTTCTCGTGGCGCCTCCATGGGTGCCGCGCCTCACCCGGATCGGTGGCCGGAAGGTTCTCGATCGCTTTCGCGGCGTCGTCGCCGCGACGATGGCAGAGCGCCGGCGGCGCATGGGGGCCGAGCCCGGCAAGGTTCCGAACGATTTCCTGACGCTGCTCCTGCAGCTCGAAGGGCCCGAGGGGCTTTCGACGTCCGAGATCGAGGACAATATCCTGACCTTCATCGGCGCCGGCCACGAGACGACGGCCCGGGCGCTCGCCTGGTGCCTCTATTGCATCGCCAACATGCCGGCCTATCGCGAGACGATGGAAAAGGAGATCGACACGGTCCTGGCAACCGGCGCCGAGCCGGTCGAATGGCTCGAACGGATGCCGCATGTGCTTGCCGCCTTCGAGGAGGCGCTGCGCCTCTATCCGCCGGCCCCCTCGATCAACCGTGCCGCGATCGAGGCGGACGAGTGGACCTCGCCGGAAGGCGAACGCGTGCCGATCCGCAAGGGCATATCGGTGCTGATCATGCCCTGGACTCTGCATCGCCATGTCCTCTACTGGCACAAGCCGCGCGCCTTCATGCCCGAGCGTTTTCTTCCGGAAAACCGCGATAAGGTCAACCGCTTCCAGTATCTCCCCTTCGGCGCCGGCCCGCGCATCTGCATTGGCGCGACCTTCGCCTTGCAGGAGGCGGTGATCGCCCTTGCCGTCCTGATGCACCGCTTCCGCTTCGACCTGACCGAGGCGACCCATCCCTGGCCGGTGCAGAGGCTGACGACCCAGCCGAAAGGCGGCTTGCCGATGAAGGTGTCGGTGCGGTGAAGTAGTGCCTCCGGGATACCCCCCTCTGCCCTGCCGGGCATCTCCTCCACAAGGGTGGAGATTGGCCAGACGCACAGAAGTTGCCCGACAGGGAGCTCGCGAGTGCCGAACTCGCTAATTTGGTCGACGCTCAGCAGTATGGTGGCACGAGACATCGCCGCTTGCCAATCTCCCTCCTTGTGGGGGAGATGCCCGGCAGGGCAGAGGGGGGTATCCACATCCGCCGGAGCTATCGGACCTGTCCAGGCACGCGAAGGTCGCCGTCACGCGATGGTCTTTCCCGCAAATATGGCCTATCAACGGGCAATCCCTTCGCGTTTCTTCCGATCCTCCATACTGGACAGAGCAGACCTTGACCTCGCATCTTCTTCTCGGCATCGACACCGGCGGCACCTATACGGACGCCGTGCTTTTCAGCGAAGCGGCGGGTGTCGTCGCCAAGGCCAAGGCGCTGACGACGCGGCACGACCTTGCCGAGGGCATATCGGGGGCGGTGGAAGCCGTCCTGGAAAAGGCGCAGGTCCCGGTCTCCGCCATCAGCCTCGTCTCGCTGTCGACGACGCTCGCCACCAATGCGCTCGTCGAGGGGCAGGGCGGCCGCGCCGGGCTGGTGATGATCGGCTTCGGACCCGAAGACCTGAAGCGCGATGGTCTGCAGGAGGCGCTCGGGTCGGATCCGGTAATCTTCCTTCCGGGCGGTCACAACGTCCACGGCGGTGAGACGCCGCTCGACATGCGCGCACTCGACGAGGCGCTGCCGACGCTCGCCACCCAGGTATCGTCCTTCGCGATCGCCGGCTATTTCGCCGTGCGCAACCCTGACCATGAGAAGCGGGTGCGCGAGCGCATCCGTGAAGTCTCGCATCTGCCGGTCACCTGCAGTCATGAACTCTCTTCCAAGCTCGGCGGTCCGCGCCGCGCGCTGACGACGCTTCTCAATGCCCGGCTGGTTTCGATGATCGACCGGCTGGTCGGCTCCTGCGAAGACTTCCTGAAGGCCCGCGGCATCGATGTGCCGATGATGGTGGTGCGCGGCGACGGCGCGCTGATCTCGGCCGCCGAGGCGCGTCTGCGGCCGATCGAGACGATCCTCTCCGGGCCGGCCGCCAGCCTCGTCGGCGCGCGCTATCTGACCGGGCTCGAAAACGCCGTCGTCTCCGACATCGGCGGCACGACGACGGATGTCGCCGTTCTCGATGCCGGCCGCCCGCGGCTCGATGCGGACGGCGCCGTCGTCGGCGGCTTCCGCACCATGGTCGAGGCGGTCGCCATGCGCACCTATGGCCTCGGCGGCGATTCGGAGGTGAAGATCAATGACCGGGGGCTCAAGGCGAAGATCGACCTCGGTCCGCGCCGCTTCCTGCCCTTGAGCCTTGCGGCGGCGCTCTTTGGCGAGGCGGTCATTTCCGTGCTCGACAGGCAGTTGCGGGCGACCCATGCCGGTCGCCACGATGGCCGCCTTGCGGTCCGCACCGGCTTGCCCGACCATCTGGCGAGCGGTCTCCAGCCGCAGGAGCAGGCTCTCTACGACAAGATCGGCACTGTGCCCTTGGCGCTCGCCGACCTGATCGTCAGCACGCCGCAGAAGGCGACGCTCGACCGGCTCGTCGCCCGCGGGCTGGTGCATATCTGCGGCCTGACGCCGTCCGATGCCATGCATGTGCTCGGGAGGCAGTCGCAGTGGAATGCAGAGGCCGCCCGCCTCGGCCTCAAGATCGCCGCCCGGACCAAGGACGGCTCCGGCCAGCCGATCGCCGGCTCCGCCGAGATGTTGGCGCGGATGATCGTCGACCGGCTGACGCGGCAATCCTCGGAGGTAATTCTCCAGGCCTGTTTACATGAGGACGGTGCCGGCGCCATCGATCCGGCGGCCTCGCTTGCCGTCGACCGGGCGTTGAAGCGCGAGCCCGGTATCGTCCGCTTCTCGCTCGGCCTCGACCGGCCGCTCGTCGGCCTTGGCGCCTCGGCCCCCGTCTACTACCCGGCGATCGCCGAAATGCTGGCGACGGAAGCGTCGATCCCGGCGGAGGCCGATGTCGCCAATGCCGTCGGCGCCGTCGTCGGCCAGGTGCGCGCCACCGTCACCGTCTTCGTGACGACACCCGAGGAGGGTATCTTCATCGTCAACGGCGCCGGCGCGAGCGAGCGCTTCATCGAGCAGGAGGAGGCCTTCCAGGTCGCCCGCCGCCGCGCCGAGACGATGGCGCTCGAGACGGCCCGCGCCAACGGCGCGGAGGAACCCGCCGCGACCGCTTGGGAAGAGATCGATGCGCCGGAGATCGAGGGCGGCCGTAAGCTGGTCGAGGCGCGTTTCATCGCGACGGCGAGCGGCAGGCCGCGCATTGCCCATCACTGATTTTTTCCAATTTGGAAATAATTCTTCGCATCCTTGCCGAATTGACAGGAAGCCCGTTGATGAGAGACTGTCCGCGCGCGTGAGCGGAATGGGGAGAGGCTGAATCTGCTTTTCCACATGCATCCCGCTCCTATTTATTGGACTCGGGCATAGAGTGATTCAGGAGCTGCCGCATGGACCGCGTTGAGAAATATGATCTGAAGATCGATGCGGGCCTCCACCGCTTCCTGGTCGACGAGGCGATACCGGGCACCGGCGTCGATGGCGATCGCTTCTTATCCGCCTTCTCGCAGCTTGTTCACGAACTCGCACCGAAGAACCGCGCCCTTCTCGCCAAACGCGACGACCTTCAGGCGAAGATCGATGCCTGGTATCGCCAGCATGGCGCGCCGGTTGACTTGGACGGCTATCAGGCCTTCCTGAAAGAGATCGGCTATCTCCTGCCGGAAGGACCGGATTTCTCCGTGTCGACGGCCAATGTCGATGCCGAGATCGCGACCATTGCCGGCCCGCAGCTCGTCGTGCCGGTGATGAATGCACGCTATGCGCTGAACGCTGCCAATGCGCGCTGGGGCTCTCTCTATGACGCGCTTTACGGCACCGACGCCATTGCCGACGCGGACGGAGCCGAGCGCGGCAGAAGCTACAATCCGGTGCGCGGTGCCAGGGTCATCGCCTGGGCACGGGATTTTCTCGATGCGAGCGCGCCGCTCGCGACAGGCCGCTGGAGCGAGGTCGGCGCGCTCGCGATCGACGGTGCCTCTCTCTCGCTGACCTTGACGAACGGCACCAGGACGGCGCTTCGCAATCCGGCTCAGTTTGCCGGCTACGCCGGCGGCGCCGCGGCGCCTTCCGAGGTCGTCCTCACCCGGAACAACCTTCACGTCGTGATCGTCGTCGATGCAACGGCGCCGATCGGCCAGGCCGACGCGGCCGGCATTTCCGACGTCATCCTCGAATCGGCGATCACCGCGATCATGGATTGCGAGGACTCCATTGCCGCGGTCGATGCCGAGGACAAGGTCCTCGTCTATCGCAACTGGCTCGGGCTGATGAAGGGCGACCTTGAGGAAGAGGTGACGAAGGGCGGCAGGACGTTCACGCGACAGCTGAACGCCGACCGCGTCTTCACCAGGCCGGGCGGCGCGACGCTGACCTTGCCGGGCCGCTCGCTGATGCTGGTGCGCAATGTCGGGCATCTGATGACCAATCCGGCGATCCTCGACCGCGACGGCCGCGAGGTGCCCGAAGGCCTGATGGACGCGATGGTGACGGCGTTGATTTCGCTCCACGACATCGGACCGAGCGGCCGGCGGGCAAACTCGCGCTCGGGCTCGATGTATGTGGTCAAGCCGAAGATGCATGGTCCCGAGGAAGTCGCCTTCGCCTGCGAAATCTTCGCGCGGGTCGAGGCGGCGCTTGGACTTGCGGCCAACACCATCAAGATGGGCATCATGGATGAGGAACGGCGCACCACCGTCAACCTCAAGGAATGCATCCGCGCCGCCCGCGATCGCGTCGTCTTCATCAACACCGGTTTCCTCGACCGCACCGGCGACGAAATCCACACCTCGATGGAAGCCGGCCCGATGATCCGCAAGGGCGACATGAAGCAGGCGGCCTGGATCGCGGCTTATGAGAACTGGAACGTCGATATCGGCCTCGAATGCGGGCTTTCCGGCCACGCCCAGATCGGCAAGGGCATGTGGGCGATGCCGGATCTGATGGCCGCGATGCTCGAGCAGAAGATCGCCCATCCGAAGGCGGGCGCCAACACCGCCTGGGTTCCCTCGCCGACGGCGGCGACGCTGCACGCGACGCATTACCACCGCGTCAATGTCGCCGAAGTCCAGGCGGGGCTCAAGAGCCGGCCGCGCGCCAGGTTCGCCGACATTCTTTCGGTGCCGGTCGCGGCGCGGCCGAACTGGACGGAGGAAGAGATCCAGCGCGAACTCGACAACAACGCCCAGGGCATCCTCGGCTATGTCGTGCGCTGGGTCGACCAGGGCGTCGGCTGCTCGAAGGTTCCCGACATCAACAATGTCGGCCTGATGGAAGACCGCGCGACACTGCGCATCTCCGCCCAGCACATGGCCAACTGGCTGCACCATGGCATCGTCAGCGAGGCGCAGATCGTCGAGACGTTGAAGCGGATGGCCGCGATCGTCGACCGGCAGAATGCCGATGATCCGAACTACGCGCCGATGGCCGGCCGCTTCGACGAATCGATCGCCTTCCAGGCGGCACTGGATCTGGTGCTGAAGGGACGCGAACAGCCGAACGGCTATACCGAACCGGTGCTGCACCGCCGGCGGTTGGAGCTGAAGGCGAAGCAGGCGGCACAGTAGAAAAACGAAGGGCCGCCGGCATAGACCGGCGGCCCTTCGCATCTCGAATTTCAGGAGCCGCTACTGCTGCACGACGACCCGTGCACTCCGTCCCGGACGAACCCGCGAATAGAGGTCGATGATGTCCTGGTTCATCAGGCGGATGCAGCCGGACGAGGCGGCGGTGCCGATCGAGGCCCATTCCGGCGTGCCGTGCAGGCGGAAGAGCGTGTCCCGGCCTTGCTCGTTGAAGAGATAGAGCGCACGTGCACCGAGCGGATTGGTAATGCTGGGGCCCATGCCTTCTTCGACATATTTGGCGACTTCCGGCTTGCGCTCGGCCATTTCCTTCGGCGGATGCCAGGTCGGCCATTCCTGCTTCCAGGCGACATAGGCCTCGCCTTCCCAGGCAAAACCGGACTTGCCGACGCCGATGCCGTAGCGAACGGCCTTGCCGCCAGGCAGGACGTAGTAGAGGAAACGATTCGGCGTGTTGACGACGATGGTGCCCGGCCGCTCCTTGGTGTCGTAGTCGACGATCTGGCGATGGAAGCGCTGGTCGACGCGTTTGATCGGGATAGCGGGCAGGGCGTAACCGTGGTCCTCAACGGCGCCGTAATTGCCGGTAAAGATCTGATTCGTTGCTACTTTCTGGCCCTCGGGAGCAGAGCCTGCGGTGGAGGTCGTTTGCGAGCAGCCGGCGACGAAGACAGTCGCTGCGAGACTGCACAAAAGGAGAGCGTTGCGGAAGCGCATGGGGGTCTCGTAAAAGGGAATCAGGAAATATTGGGGGAGGGTGCCCGGCCGCCAGCTTATTTGCGATTGCAGTGCCCTGCGCAATAGATTGCGCGGCCGCAATTCGGCCGAAATGTGCAAATTCCGTGACGATGGCTTTTTTGCAACAAGGTCGGCCTAGATCATTTCATCGTTTCATTGAAACGGTGAAATGATCCAACTCTTTGAAATTACGCGATTCCGGACGGAAAACCGTTACACACTTTTCCTGGATTTGCTTTAGAAAGGCCGGAACCGGACGATGACGATTCTTTCGATCCATGGCGACAATCCGCTCGCCGACGGGCGCCAGTCCGAGCGGGCGCTGAAGGTGCGCCGCGGCGTGCAGCGGCTGTTCATGGAATTGCGCCACGCGGTGCTGCCGGAACTGACGCTTGCCAGCGGCCGGCGTGCCGACCTGATCTCGATTTCGCCGAAAGGCGAGATCTGGATCGTCGAGATCAAGACGTCGATCGAGGACTTTCGCGTCGATCGCAAGTGGCCGGACTATCGGCTCCATTGCGACCGGCTGTTCTTCGCCACCCATGCCGAGGTGCCGCTCGACGTCTTCCCGCAGGAATGCGGGCTACTGCTCTCCGACGGCTACGAAGCGCATATGCTGCGGGAGGCGCCGGAGCATCGCCTGGCGCCGGCAACGCGCAAATCGGTGACGCAGGCCTTCGCCCGCACCGCGGCGCAGCGCCTGATGCTCGCCGAATGGGCGGCCGAGCGCAATGGAGAACTCGGCCAATCGATCAGCGATATCGTCGGCGGCGCGCGCGATGCGGCTACCGACGCAGATTGATTATTTCGGCGCCCGCTTTGCCAGGATCCGCTGCAGCGTGCGGCGGTGCATGTTGAGCCGCCGCGCCGTCTCCGAGACGTTGCGCTCGCACATCTCATAGACACGCTGGATATGTTCCCAGCGCACCCGATCGGCCGACATCGGGTTTTCCGGCAGTTCGACGCGTTCGCCCTGGCGCCGTACGAGGGCGGCAAAGATCTCGTCTGCATCCGCCGGCTTGGCGAGATAGTCGAGCGCCCCGAGCTTCACCGCATTGACCGCGGTGGCGATGTTGCCATAGCCGGTCAGTACGATCATCCTTGTGTCGTCGCGGCGGCCACGGATCGCCTCGATCACGTCGAGCCCGCTGCCGTCGCCGAGTCTGAGATCGATAACCGCGTGTTTCGGCGGGTGCGTCTTCGCCTTGGCGATGCCCTCGGCGACGGATTCGGCGATCTCGACGGTGAAGCCGCGTGCCTCCATGGCGCGCGCCAGGCGGCGCAGGAACGGGCCGTCGTCGTCGACTATCAACAGCGTCTTATCCGCTCCGATCAGTTCGGCATCTTGAGGGGTGGCATGCGCGGCCGGCGATTTTTCGGTCATTCTCGTAAATCCGGAGCCAAAACTTGGGTGTTTGCGCTGAAACTATGTGGGTTTTTCTACTGCATGTCTCCTTAAATCGAGCTCGATTTAAGGACAAAGACATGCAGCGATTCAAAGTGCTACAGCAACCTTTGCGCGTCTGATAAGACGCGCGGCGCTGTAGTAGTCTTCAATAAACTGTCAAAAATCATTTCGCCAGCTTCGTATCCATCAGCGCACGCGGCCATTCGACGCTGACCCGGGCACCGGGGCTGTTTTCAAAACGAAGCCTTGCACCGGATCGCTCAAGAAGCGTCTTGGCGATGAAGAGGCCGAGGCCCAGCCCGCCGGCGCTGTCTTCCTTCTGCCTGCGGGTGACGTAGGGTTCGCCGATCCTCGCGAGGATATCCGGCGAAAAGCCGTCGCCATCGTCCTCGATCGTCACCTTGACGCGCTCCGCCGTGTGCTCGACCGTGACCGTCACCGCCTCGCGCGCATAATCGACGGCATTTTCGAGAAGATTGCCGAGGCCGTAGAGGATACCGGCATTGCGGTTGCCGACCGGCTCGGTGGCGCGGTCGCCCTTCTCGATGAGCTTGATCTGGATGCCGAATTCGCGATGCGGTGCCATCACCTCCTCGATCAGCGAGGAAAGCGGCAAGAGCCGCATGTGCTCCTCGCTTTCGGAGGAAAGTGTCGTCAGGCGTTTCAGAATGTCGCGGCAGCGCTCGCTCTGGCTGCGAAGCAGATGCACATCCTCGCCGAAGCGCGGGTCGTCGCCCAGCTCCCGCTCCATCTCCTTGGCGACGACGGTGATGGTCGCAAGCGGCGTGCCGAGTTCGTGGGCGGCGGCAGCCGCCAGCCCATCGAGCTGCGACAGGTGCTTTTCCCGCTGGAGCACCAGTTCGGTCGCCGTCAGCGCCTCGGAAAGCTCGCTTGCCTCGAGTGATACGCGATAGGTGTAGAAGGCTGCAAAGGCCGTCATCGAGACGATCGCGAACCAGATGCCCGCCGTCAGCACGCGCGGCATCAACAGCACCGTTCCGGGATACCAGGGCAGCGGAAAGGGAGAAAAGGCGAGCGCCGTGACGCCGATGACCGCGAAGACGGCAAGAACAACGCTGTGCGGCTTTGGCTGCGAGGCCGACGAGATGATCACCGGCACGCAAAGCAGCGGCGCGAACGGATTGGCGAGCCCGCCGGTGATGAAGAGCAGCGCCGTCAGCTGGGCGAGATCGAGACCGAGCAGCACAAAGGCGGCCGCCGCCGTCAGGCGATGCGTCGGCGGGAAGCGGATGGTGAGAAAGACATTGAGGAGAGCCAGGCTGGCGATCAGCACCGAGCAGGGAACAAGCGGCAGGGGGAACTGCAGCCATAGTGCCGTGACGATCACGGCCACGGACTGGCCGCCGACCGCCAGCCAGCGCAGCCGCACGAGCGTCTGCAGTCTCAGGCTGCGATTGCTGTTGAGCTCGTTGTGGTCGAGTGTCATTGTCGCCATTCTGCCTGCCCGTTCCCTCATGCGCCCGTTGTGCTCGCCCTCAGAGTCTACAGCGCCGTGCGTCCAATTGGACGCGCAAAGGTCGCTGTAGCACTTAGTATTGCTGCATGATTTTTTTCCTTAAATCGAATCCGATTTAAGGAATCATGCAGTAGCGCGATCCGCGAATGACAAACCAGCCCTATGTGCCGCGCGGCTTGGCTCTTGTCGTCGGAACGGCGTTGGCCGGGTCATCCGGCCAGGGATGCTTGGGATAGCGGCCGCGCATGTCTGCCCGCACATCCTTCCAGGAGCCCGCCCAAAAGCCCGGCAGGTCGCGCGTCGTCTGGATCGGCCGCTGGCCGGGCGAGATGAGTTCGAGCAGCAGCGGCAGCCTACCGTCGCCGATTGTCGGATGCGCCTTGAGGCCGAAGAGTTCCTGGACGCGAATGGAAAGCAACGGTTCGTCGCCGTCGTAATGGATCGGGTGGCGTTGCCCGGTCGGCGCTTCGAAATGCGTCGGAGCGAGCTTCGCAAGCTCGCGCTGCAGGTCGTAGGGAATGAGCGACATCAGGCCTTCGGCGAGATCGCGGCCCTTGATTGCGTCAATGCCGCCGGTATCACCTTGAAAGGGAACGAACCAATCATCGAGGCGGGCGATAAGCGCCGCATCCGACATGTCCGGCCACGGCTCACCGATCGAACGATGAAGAAAGCCGATGCGGTCACGCAATTGATCCACGTCCTTGGGAAACGGCACCGCGGCCAAACCCAGCTGGCGAATTCCATCGGCGAGCGCCCGGGCCGCCGCCTCACCGCGCGGTCGAGGCAGCGGCGTCTCGTCGAAGATGATCGCCCCGAGCCGCGACACCCGGCGGGCCCTGACCTGGCGGCTTGCCCGGTCGAAGAAGCTCTGTTCCTCGGTAACGATCGCCTGCGGCATATGCACTTCGACATCGGCCCGTGTGATTTCCGCTGCCGCCAGCACGCGCTGCGCTCCCGCTCGTCCCGTCACGTCGGCGATCACCAGCATTGTCGACGCCGCCAGCCGCTCGGTCTCCGGCACTTCCGCGCCGCGCCCGTTGGCCATGACGAAGCGGCCGCGGCCGCCGCGCTGTAGCGCGATGCGGTCGGGAAAGGCGTGCATCAGCAGGGGACCCGGCAGGGCGGGCGCGCCATTGACCTTTGACGCACCAAGCTCCGCCGCCATCCGCCTGGCAAGCCCGCGCGCCGCCTCCGCCCGGTCGCTCCGCTCGCTCCGGAAGCGGCGCAGCCGATCCTCGATGTCGAGGCTGTTGCCGCCGAGGCCCTGTTCGGTGAGCATGACCGCGACGAGGCAGGCGTCATGCGCCTGCCCTTCTTCGGCCGCTGAAACCGCCATTGCCGCCAACCGAACCGGCAGCGCCAGGTCGCGGATGATGCGCCCCCTTGGCGTCAGGGCGCCTTGCGCGTCGAGTGCGCCAAGCTCGACGAGCAGGCTGCGCGCTTCGCGCAACGTCGTGTCCGGCGGTAGGTCGATGAAGTTGAGCGACGACGGGTCGGCGACGCCCCAATGGGCAAGGTCGAGCAGCAGGCCGGAAAGGTCGCTGGCGAGAATCTGCGGTGGCGTGAAAGCGGCAAGTGCTGCCGTCTGGCCGGCATGCCACAGCCGGATGGCGACACCCGGCTCGGTTCGCCCGGCGCGCCCGGCACGCTGGTCGGCCGAGGCCCGCGACACGCGCACGGTCTCCAGCCGGGTGATCCCGGTCGAGGCCTCGAAAACAGGCAGCCGCTGCAGGCCGCAGTCGACGACGATGCGGACCCCGTCGATGGTGATCGAGGTCTCGGCGATCGAGGTCGCCAGCACGACCTTGCGCGTGCCCTTCGGCGCCGGCCGGATCGCCGCGTCCTGCTCTTTCTGGCTGAGATTGCCGTAGAGCGGCACGATCATCGTGCTCTGATCGAAACGTCCGGCGAGGCGTTCGGCCGTTCGGGTGATTTCGGCCTGGCCTGGCAAGAAGGCGAGGATCGAGCCTTCTTCGGACCGGTGTGCCTCGACGATTGTCCGGACGACCGCGTCCTCGACGCGTTCACCGGCATCTCGGCTCTCGTACCGGACGTCGACCGGATAGCTCCGTCCTTCGCTCCGAAGGACCGGCGCACCGCCAAGAAGACCGGCGACGCGCTCGACGTCGAGCGTTGCCGACATGACGATGATTTTCAGGTCGTCGCGCAGCGCCGATTGCACGTCGAGCGCCAGCGCCAGGCCGAAATCGGCGTCGAGCGAGCGCTCATGGAACTCGTCGAAAAGCACCGCGGAAACGCCGGAGAGTTCGGGATCGTCGAGGATCATCCGGGTAAATACGCCTTCGGTCACCACCTCGATCCGCGTCTTCGCCGATATGCGGTTGTCGAGCCGCATGCGGTAGCCGACCGTCTCGCCGACCTTCTCACCAAGCAATGCTGCCATCCTTCCGGCCGCGGCACGGGCCGCGAGCCTGCGCGGTTCCAGCAGGATGATCTTGCCGCCGTTCAACCAGGGCTGATCAAGGAGGAAGAGTGGCACCAGCGTCGTCTTGCCGGCGCCGGGCGGCGCCGAGAGCACAGCCGATGGCGATCGCTCGAGCGCTTCGGCAAGTTCGGGCAGGATCTCGCGGACGGGCAGGGATGGAAGGTCACGCATCAGGCCTTCTCCTCCCCGCCGACCTCGATCACCCGGCCGCCGGCAGCCTCCGCATCGGCGCTGTCGTGGGTGACGAGAATGGCGGGCAGACCCGCCGCCCTCGCCCGGGAAAAGACCAGCTCACGTGTCTGCTGCCTGAGAGCTGCATCGAGCTTTGAAAAGGGTTCGTCGAGCAGAAGGAAATGCGGGGCCGAGACAAGCACCCGCTGCAGCGCCACCCGGGCCTTCTGGCCGCCGGAGAGCGTTTCCGGATCGCGGTCGAAGAAACCGGCGAGCCCGACCTCGCCGAGCGCCTGTTCGGCAAGCGCACGTCGCGTCATCCGTCCCTTGATGGAAGGGGGCATGGCGAAGACGATGTTGCCGCCGACGGAAAGATGCGGAAACAGAAGCGGGTCCTGAAACAGGATGCCCGCGTGGCGCCGATTGGCGGGAACATCCGTCACGTCTTCCTTGCCGATCAGCAGGCGGCCGCCGGCGTCGAATGCCGGATCGAGGAAGCCACCCGCGAAGGCGAGCAAGGCGGACTTTCCCGAGCCGGACGGACCCATGATCGTCAGCACCTCGCCCGGCATGACCGTCGCCGAAACGGCTAGCAGGGTCCTCTCCGCCAGCCGGATCGTCACGTCCGCCAGCGTCAGGGGTCTTGTCTCGGCGATTTCCAGCATTCACGTCCTCATTGCCCGACGGTTGCGGAATAGCAACTGGGGGGCAAGCGACGCAATGAGAAATGCGAGGAAGGGCAGTGACGCCTGAACGAGTGCATAGACGCCGATCACCCGCCGGTCGCCGCCCGACGAAAGCGCCACCGCCTCGGTGGCGATCGTCGTCAGCCGCCCAGCGCCGATCAGCAGCGTCGGAAGATAGAGGCTGATGGAGACCGAGAAGCCGACGGCAAAGGCGGTAAGGCATGCGCGAGAAAGCAGCGGCAGACGGACGCTCAACAGGATCTGCCGTTGAGACTTGCCGAGGCCGGCGGCGACCCTTTCGAAGCGCGGATCGAGCTCGCGCCAGGGTGCGGCGAGCGACAAGAGCACGTAAGGCAGGACGAACAGGAAATGCACCGCCAGCACGCTCCAAAAGGCGGGCTTGAGACCGGCCGAGACGATCAGGATCTGCAGGCCGAAAACAAAACTGATCTCCGGCAGCAACAGCGGCAGATAGAGCAATCGGTGGTGCGGCCTGTCGCCGCCGCGGTCTGCTGCGCCGTTTCGGTGGAGGAGCAGAATGGCACAAAGCAGGGCGAGCGCCGCCGACAACAGGGCGAGCGCCATTGTGACCAGGAGCGCCGGCCAGAGCGGCGAGAGCGTGCGCAGCCAGGTTTGCAGCGTGAGCTCTGCCGGCAAAGCACGCGGAAACGGCCAGAGCCCGGCAACTGACCACGCGCCGAGGACCGCGATGCCCAGAAAGATCAGAGCGGCGCAGGCCGTGATTGCGAAAGCCGAGATGAACCGGGGCACGGCGTCGTTCCTCAGGCGCCGCCCAGAATAGGTCAGCCAAGCAAGTGCAAGTCGCGCAAGCCGTTCGATGAGGAGCCAGATCAGCACCGCCGCAAGGACGACGCCAAGCTGCAGCAGGGCGGCCGCGGAGGCGAGAAACCGCGCGCGCAGTTCGTGATCCGCCGTCCATTGGGCAATTCGCATCGGCAGAGTCGCCGGCAGTTGTGGCCCGAGGATGATGGCGACGTCGACGACGGAGACGGAATAGACGAGGACGGCGAAAACGGCCAGTCGAATCTGGCGGTAAAGCGCCGGCCACAGGCTGACCAGAAAGCCGCTCAGCCGCCCATAGCCAAGCGCCGCCGTCAATTGTCTCGATTGGCGAAGCGGCAGCTGCGGCAATGCCGCCAGCGCGATCAGGAAGAGGAAGGGCACTTCCTTGGTGATGAGCCCCGCGACCATCGAGAGAGCGAGCGGATCGTTCGGGAGGAGCCATTGCGGCGGCCGCAGGAAGCCTGTCAATTCCGGCGAAACCAGGCGAAGGAGAAAGCCGGAGGGGGCGACGAGGAAGGCCAGCGCGAAAGCGGCGGCCGCATGCGGAACCGCAAGCAGCGGAGAAACGAGATGCTGGACGCGGGAAAAGATCGGCGTCCCGGCGAAGCCCGCAAGGAAGGTGCCGACGATCGCCACCGCCCCACACGTGGTGGCAAGGCCCACCGCCAGACCGGTGAGGCTGGAGCGCAGGATATGCGGCTGGCCGGCAAGCTCGGCAAAATGGCGAAGCGTGAAGCGTACGCCGCCGAGCGCTGGCATATAGCCGAAGGCAGGCAGGATGATCCCCGCGATGCCGGCAAGGATCGGCAGGCCCAGTATGAGGGCAAGAAGCGTGTTCGCGTTCAAGCGGCGCGCGGCGATCTCGTGCTCCTTGCTAATTGGCCGCCCCATATCGCCGAATCCATTCCGCCTCGATCCGCGTCATCCAGTCCGGATGCGGTTCGTCGAGCGCCGGTCCGAGTTCGTCGGGCTTCAGCGTGGCGATGCCGAGATCTAGATTCTCGAAGGCGGATCGATCCTCGGCCGAAAGCTTTGCCAGCGCAAGAACGGTCGGGTCGCCCCAGATCCTCGGATCCTGCTTGCGCAGTTGCGCTTCGGGCGAAAGCAGGAAATCGGCAAGCACCAGCGCGCCGGCCTTCGCCGTGGCGTTGTAGGGGATGGCAAGGAAATGCGTGTTGCCGAGCGTGCCGCCGGAAAAGACGAAGGAGCGTACGGTTTGCGGGAGCTCGCCATTGGCGATCGCCGACGAGGCTTCCGCCGGGTTGAAGGCGAAGATGATGTCGAGCTCGCCGTCGGCAAGCTTCTGCTTCATGTCGGGATAGTTCTGCGGATAGGCCTTGCCCTGCCGCCACAAAAGCGGCGTCAGCTTGTCCAGATAGGCGAAGAGCGGCGCGGCATCGGTCGCGAAAGTCGCTTCATCGACGGGCTTCTGCAGTTTGGCCTTGTCACCGATGAGCGCGATCAACACCTGCTTCAGAAAGGATGTTCCGGTGAAGTCGGGCGGCTGCGGATAGGAGAAGCGGCCGGGATTCGCCTCGGCCCAATTCAGGAGTTCAGCCGCCGAATCGGGCAATTCGGCTTTCGCTGTTCGCGCCGAATCATGGAAGAACACGAGCTTGGCCCCACCCCAGGGGCTCTCCAGTCCCTCGGTCGGTATGGTGAAATCCTTGAGCACCGTCGGCTTGGTCTCGTGGTCGACATAGCGCCAGTTCGGCAGCTTCGTCGCCCAGTCGGGCCCGAAGAGAAGACCCTCGCGCTTCATCGCAGCGAAATTCTCACCATTGATCCAGACGAGGTCGACCGCGCCGCCGTCGCTCTTCCCGGCCGCTTTTTCCGCAACAACCGTCGCGACGGCTTTCGCCGTATCGTCGAGCTTCACATGCACGACGTCGACGCCGTAGCGCGATTTCACTTCGCCGCCCGCCCAGCGAATGTAGGCATTGATGTTCTCGGAGCCGCCCCAGGCGTTGAAATAGACCGTTTGGCCCTTCGCCTCGGCAACGACGGCGCCCCAATTGCCGGCGTCCGCCGCGGATGCTTCGCCGGCAAGGCCGAGCGCCAGCATCGCAGCCATGATGATTTTTCTGGTCCGCCCGATCATGTGCCCAACGCTCCTCCCGCCTTGCTGTCGGCCGAGGGTACGGCAAGGCGGTGTCTCGTCAATGCAAGCCGTACCGCGCCGACGTCACGTTTCGGTGAAGCGCCCGCCGGAGGTTTCGGTAGCGGGTAGGCTATGCCTTGGTGCGATGCGCCTCGAAAGCGAGCACCGCGCCGGCGAGATCTTCGAGGGCGGCGCCGACCGACTTGAACAGCGTGATCTCGTCGGGCGCGCTGCGGCCGGCATGTGCGCCGCGAGCGAGCTCGAAAAGATCGGCACGGATCGCCGCTTCGGTGATCACGCCGGCCTTGAGCGGCTGGACGATGTCGCCGCCTTCGCTGAGCGCGCCGTCGCGCGTATCGACGAAGATGCTGGCGCGGGCGGCGGCGCGGTCGTCCGATTCGCGCATCGTCGGCTTGAAGGCGCCGATCAGATCGAGATGCGCGCCGGGCTTCAGCCAGTCACCGCGGATGAGCGGCTCGGAAGAGAGCGTTGCGCAGGAGATGATGTCCGCTTCGCGGGCGGCAGCCTCGAGATCCGTCGCGACCGTTACCGCAATGCCCTGAAGATCGAATTCCTTGGCGGTCGCCTCGGCCTTCTTCGGATCGCGCCCCCAGATCGTCACCTCGCGGATGGGCCGGACGGAGGCATGCGCCTCGATGACATTGGCCGAAAGCCGCCCGGTTCCGACCATCAGCAACCGGCTCGCATCCTCGCGCGCCAGGTAGCGTGCGGCGAGCGCAGAAGCCGCTGCGGTCCGCCGGGCCGTCAGCTCGCCACCGTCGACGATCGCCAGCAACTCGCCGGTCTTGCCGGAGGAAAGCAGATAGCTGCCATGGATCGCCGGCAGCCCGCGCGCCTGGTTGCCGGGAAAGACCGAAACCATCTTGACGCCGATATAGGCGCCCGGCTGCCAGGCGGGCATGATGAGCAGGGTCGCATCCGCCTCGCCGGGCACTTCGACATCGTGATGATGGCGCACCGGCATGACGCATCCTTTCGCGAACATCTCCCCGAGCGCCCCGACGAGACCGTCCCAGGGCAGAGCCGCGCGTGTCTGAACCGCATCCAGTACCAGCATTGTCGATGTCTCCTCCGTCAGATGCGAACGACACTAATGCATGTCGCCCAAAAGTGTGCAGCGG
>NZ_KB905370.1:1845829-2408905 GCF_000378985.1 Ensifer sp. BR816
AACCATGATGGGGTGGCACAGACCAGGGGGTAGCGACTGTTTATCAAAAACACAGGGCTCTGCGAAGTCGCAAGACGACGTATAGGGTCTGACGCCTGCCCGGTGCTGGAAGGTTAAGAGGAGGGGTGCAAGCTCTGAATCGAAGCCCCAGTAAACGGCGGCCGTAACTATAACGGTCCTAAGGTAGCGAAATTCCTTGTCGGGTAAGTTCCGACCTGCACGAATGGCGTAACGACTTCCCCGCTGTCTCCAACGCAGACTCAGTGAAATTGAATTCCCCGTGAAGATGCGGGGTTCCTGCGGTCAGACGGAAAGACCCCGTGCACCTTTACTATAGCTTTACACTGGCATTCGTGTCGGCATGTGTAGGATAGGTGGTAGGCTTTGAAGCGGGGACGCCAGTTCTCGTGGAGCCATCCTTGAAATACCACCCTTATCGTCATGGATGTCTAACCGCGGTCCGTCATCCGGATCCGGGACAGTGTATGGTGGGTAGTTTGACTGGGGCGGTCGCCTCCGAAAGAGTAACGGAGGCGCGCGATGGTGGGCTCAGAGCGGTCGGAAATCGCTCGTCGAGTGCAATGGCATAAGCCCGCCTGACTGCGAGACTGACAAGTCGAGCAGAGACGAAAGTCGGTCATAGTGATCCGGTGGTCCCGCGTGGAAGGGCCATCGCTCAACGGATAAAAGGTACGCCGGGGATAACAGGCTGATGACCCCCAAGAGTCCATATCGACGGGGTTGTTTGGCACCTCGATGTCGGCTCATCGCATCCTGGGGCTGGAGCAGGTCCCAAGGGTTTGGCTGTTCGCCAATTAAAGCGGTACGTGAGCTGGGTTCAGAACGTCGTGAGACAGTTCGGTCCCTATCTGCCGTGGGTGTAGGAATATTGACAGGATCTGTCCCTAGTACGAGAGGACCGGGATGGACATATCTCTGGTGGACCTGTTGTCCTGCCAAGGGCATAGCAGGGTAGCTATATATGGAATGGATAACCGCTGAAGGCATCTAAGCGGGAAACCAACCTGAAAACGAGTATTCCCTCGAGAACCGTGGAAGACGACCACGTTGATAGGCCGGGTGTGGAAGTGCGGCAACGCATGAAGCTTACCGGTACTAATCGTTCGATCGGCTTGATCGTTCCCATTGCTCATGCTCATCAAACGAAGTTTGATGATGCTATCTTCTGTCCTCACGCTGTCGGCCTTCGGCCTTCGCTGCGGACGGCGCGCCGGACCTCCGGCGGCTCGGCTCTGCCGGCTGCTGGAATTATCCGGATAAGACGCAAAAAGACGTGTTCAAAACGAAGCAAACGCTTCACCAGCTTCTCATCAGTTTGCGCGCCTCGGCGCGCAAAATCTTGCGCTTTGCCGACCTGGTGGTTCTGGCGGGGTGGCTGCACCCGTTCCCATTCCGAACACGGCCGTGAAACGCCCCAGCGCCGATGGTACTTCGTCTTAAGACGCGGGAGAGTAGGTCGCTGCCAGGTCTGCAAATCGCAAGAAAAACAAAACAATCATCTTCTCTTCCAGACTTCGCCCAATAACGCGGGGTGGAGCAGCCCGGTAGCTCGTCAGGCTCATAACCTGAAGGCCGCAGGTTCAAATCCTGCCCCCGCAACCAACGATCCCTGCGATCCACAAAAGCCCCCTTCGCGGGGCTTTTTGCGTTTCTGCACGCCATCATTCGCGGAACTACGAAGCAAATCTTCAAGCACTTGTGTCTCGGCAAGGAAGGCCGGATCCTTCTTGCCCGATGCGAACTTCAAGATCGCAGCCAGGTCGCCGCGCAGCACGATCGCCAATTCGTCACCATTCGGCACCAGTTCGATCCGCTCGACCAGGCTACGCAGCATCTGTGCGGCGCGCGTCCGTGTCTCCGCATTGCCGAGCTGGTCATGAAGGGCCGCGATCTCGTCGTGATAATACTTGGCGAGGTTCGGATGCAGCAGGGGCGGCGGCGCTTCCGTCGTCTCGAGCATCGTGGACAGTTGCTCTTTCCGCTTTTCCAGAGCCACCATCTTCTCGTTGATCCGCTTTGCCGCCCCGCCTTGGAGGATAAGCTCCAATAGTGCATCCAGTTCGCGATCGATGCGCTTGACCTCGGCTTCAGCGGAATCAAGCGTCGCTCTCGCCTCCATCCGGGCCTTGTTCACTTCCCGGGTGAACTCCTCACAAAACTCCTTGAACAACTGAGGTTCCATCAGGTGCTTGTCGAGGCCGTTCAGGATGCTCGCTTCAAGTGTGTCGCGACGGATATTGAGTCGGTTGTCGCAGGTTCCCTTGGTGCGGGCATTTGTGCAGCCGAGCATGTCCTTGGAGATCATCGAATAGCCGCCACCGCAGCAGCCGCATTTGACGAGCCCGGTGAAGAGATGCTTCGGGCGCCGGCGATCGTTTAAACTCAAATTGTCACCCGGCTTCGCTCCAGGCTCTAGCGCCAGTTGGTTCTGCCGTTCCTTCACCAGATTCCAAACGCTCTGGTCTACTATGCGAAGCTCCGGGACCTCCTGGCTGACCCAGTCGCTTTCCGGATTGAGCCGTGATACGCGCTTTCCCGTATCCGGGTCCTTGAGGTAGCGAAGGCGGTTCCAGACTAGTTTGCCGATATAGAGTTCGTTGTTGAGGATGCCGGTCCCGCGCTTTGGATTGCCATGGATGGTCGATGGTCCCCATTCGCTGCCCTGCGGCCCCGGTACACCCTCGCTGTTCAATATCATCGCGATCGTCCGCGACGACTTGCCGGCGAGATATTCAGCAAAGATTCGGCGCACGATATTGGCCTCGATCTCGTTTATGGTCCGCTCGCCGCGGCTGGCCTCCCCGGAAGCGTCGATTTGGCGCACGACGTCGTAGCCATAGCAGAGGCCGCCACCGGATTTGCCGTCCTCGACCCGGCCGCGCAGCCCGCGGCGCGTCTTGTCGGCGAGGTCCTTCAGGTAGAGCGCTCCCATCGTGCCCTTGAGGCCGATATGCAGTTCGCTGACCTCACCCTCCGAAAGGGTGACGATGCTGACGCCGGCAAAGCGCATGCGTTTATAGAAGCCGGCGATGTCCTCCTGGTCGCGGGAGAGTCGGTCCAGCGACTCCGTCAGGATCATGTCGAACCTGCGCTTCAAGCCGTCGGCGATCAGTTCCTGTACGCCAGGCCGCAACAGTGACGCTCCGGAAATCGCCCGGTCGGTATAGCTGTCGACCACCCTCCAGCCCTCGCGCTCGGCGCGGGCGCGGCAAACACGTAGCTGATCCTCGATCGAGGCGTCGCGTTGATTGTCGGAGGAGTAGCGGGCGTAGAGCGCGACCTTCATGCGGCGGTCTCCCTAGTCGGGGAGACGATCGCGGGACGCGCGCTCCCGTTCGGCTTCGACGAATTTGCGGGCAGCCTGTCGTGCAAGAAGGCGCACGAAATCGCGAAGGCGAGGGTCCGGTTTCGAGGGATCGTAAACCGGCATGGTCGCGGAGGGTTGAAGAACCACCCGAACCTGCTTTGCGGCCATGCCCTTCTGTCTTGCCACAACGCCATCCTCGCCGACGAACGGACCAATCCGTTCCGGGCAAAGACTGGGCTGAAAGCCCCGATCTGTGAATGCGAATTCCCGGGCAATGTGGCGAACTCCGGCGCAAAACACTGATTTGCCTGCGTCCCGCGCGCATTCAAGCGTAGACCATGCGGCGGAAACAGGGCGTCGAAGCGTAACCATAGCGGAAAATTTCGACGCGTGAATCCCCCAAAGTCGATTTATTGACTAACGCGATGAAGGGTTTGATCTGATCAGGAGGCTTCTGCGGAACCATACTCTCTGTATGTTGTCACCACACGGCTCGGACGCCGCTTCGTTCGAACGCTTCGCGAAACTCCGGTGCTGGAGCAACGTCTGTGACAACCAATTCTACTGCGCTCAGTGGAAGTCCGCCATAACTCGCGGTCCTCCCAAACTTGCTGTGGTCGGCCACGATCACGTATCGCCGTGAACGTTGGGCAAGGACCTGGTGCAGGTGCGCCTCGGGCTCGTCGTACTCCAGAAATCCGAGACCTGGATCAATGGCATTGGTACCGGTAACAACCAGGTCAAACAGTCGTCTGCTAACTGCGTTCAGGGCGTCGTATCCGGTAAGAAGTTCGTTGTCTGCGATCCGACCCCCTGTTAAAACAACATCGTGCTGCCCGGTCGCGACAAGTGCGGAGGCGACATCAATCGCATTGGTGACGAAACGCATTCTCGGGCCGCGAGCGAGTTTTCGTGCCAGCGGAAGTGTCGTCGAGCCTCCTCCAACGAATACCAGCTGGTCTTCTCGGACATCGAGATTCTCGAGGCAGGTTTGCGCGATCCTCTCCTTTTCTTCCCTTAACGACTCGATCCGGGTCGCATAGGGCAATTCTTCATTCGGGCGCAGGAGCAAAGCACCGCCGTGCACGCGTTTGAGCTTGCCGGTTTCCTCGAGCATCCTGAGATCGCGCCGGATCGTCTCGACTGAAACCTGCAGCTCATTCGCCAGAGTCGCCACCTGAATTTCCTGGCGGGTCGCGAGAAGATCCAGGATCTGGCGATGCCGGCTCGCGGCAAGAACCGTTCCGAATGCTTCATTGGATCCGGGTGCCGGCGTTTGGTCGGCAACATGACTTTGCGAAGAGACAGTACTCATAGATTTCCTCTCCAGGGACGGCTTCTGTCAGAGCGCGCGGCAATTTGCCTTTACGCTTATGCCCGTTCTTGACCGTTTCGGTCAATAGGGGCCAACTTCTCACCTCCTTTTGCACCTTTCCGGGCTCACCGTCAAAAAACGGTAACAAAACCACTTTATCGTTCAGAAACGGTCGCAGATAAGGGATTACTCATGAAGACGATCCGGCACTTTGTTTCACGAGGCGTAGCACAGGGACACCGAGAAGGCATCACGCTCGCAAGCTGGTCGCTGGCGGGGTTTCACGCGCCTGGAACACGCGGACAGGAGCGGTCATGACGTTCGTGCTGCACCGTGGGGTTCGAGCCATTCTCACGCTCTGGATCGTCGTGACGGTCGCATTCCTCGCTACGCGTCTTAGCGGCGATCCGACCTACCATATCCTGCCGCCGGACACGCCCGAGGCACAGCGACAAGTGCTACGGCAGCAGTTGGGACTCGACCGTCCGGTGATCGCGCAATATGGCGACTATCTCGCCGGGCTCGCTCGCGGCGACTTCGGACAAAGCTTTCTGAGCGGCCGACCGGTGACCGAGATGTATCTCGAACGCCTGCCGGCAACGATCAACCTTACACTTCCGGCGCTCCTGTTTTCTGTTCTCATCGGACTGCCGCTCGGCACGTTGGCGGCGGTCAAGCTGAACAGCCCGATCGACCGAGGGCTGATGGCAATGAGCTTTATTGGCCAAGCGGTACCGAATTTCGTGGTCGGGATCGTGCTCATCCTGGTCTTCAGCCTGTCGCTGCGGCTGCTGCCGAGCGGCGGGACCGGAAGTTGGGCGCACTATGTCATGCCGGTTCTGACGCTCGGCATCGCCAGTATCGCAAGCATCTCGCGGCTGACCCGCAGCAGTCTTCTCGACGTGCTCGGTCAGGACTACATCCGCTTCGTGCGCGCCAAGGGCCTGCCGCCGACGAAGGTCATCGTCAAGCACGCGCTACGCAATGCGATGCTGCCGGTGCTGACGGTGATTGGACTGCAGATCGGCACGCTGATCGGCGGCGCGGTAGTCGTCGAGGTGGTGTTTGCTTGGCCGGGCGCCGGTCGGCTGCTGGTGTCGGCGGTGATGCAACGCGACTTCCCGATGCTTCAATTCGGTGTTCTGGCAGTAGCCGCGACCGTGATCCTCGCCAATGCACTCGTCGATATCGGCTGCGGCCTGATCGATCCAAGAATTCGGGCGAGGGCGTCATGAGCATGCAGAACGATATCGTATCCGGGCGCGCCATGGCACTGACGGAGAACTCGCAGTGGCGCCAGATCCGCGAGCTTTTCGGGCGGGCCCCGACGCTGATCAGGGTCGCAGGGGTGACAATCGCCGCGTGCTATCTCATCGCCTTGCTGTCGCCCTTACTAAGTCCGTACGGGCCAGCAGACCAGGACCTTCTGGCCCGCCTCCAGCCACCCGCATTCTTGGATGGGACGTGGTCGCACCCGTTAGGCACAGACCATCTCGGTCGCGATGTGCTGTCGAGATTGCTCCATGCGCTCAATACGACCCTCGTGATCGCGACCTTGGGCGTCATCGTGGGCGTGGTGACCGGCGGGCTCGCAGGTCTGATCAGCGGCTTGGCGGGCCGCCGCGTCGACGGCATCTTCATGCTGCTGGTCGATGCGCAGGCGTCCGTCCCATTGACGCTGCTCGCACTGGCGGCAGTCGCGCTGTCCGGGTCGAGCACGCTGGTTCTCGTGCTGATTGTCGGTATCTCCGACTATGACAAATATGCCCGGGTCGTCCGCTCCCAGGTTCTGGTCATCAAGAACCGCGCCTTTGTCGAATCCGCCCGCGCCCTCGGCGCGTCACCCGTGAGAGTGGCCTTTCGGCACGTGCTGCCGAGCATTGTGTCCCCGCTAACCGTGCTTGCGACGAGCAACTTCAGCTCGGTCGTCATCCTCGAGTCGGCTTTGTCCTTCCTTGGCGTAGGCATTCAGCCGCCCGACACCTCGCTCGGCGCCATGCTTGGCGAAGCTCGGAACTATCTGATTACCAACTGGTGGCTGGCAGCAATCCCGACCGCTCTCATCGTGGTGATAACCATGGCGGTCTCGTTGCTTGGCGACTGGTTGCGCGACCTGTTCGACCGAAGACTCAGCACGTGATCGCGAGCGATCGGCGCCTCCTCCCAATATCCACCTCAACAGACAAGGAAATAATGATGGTACGATTGATACGCACTGCCGTATTGGCCGCGGGCGTCTGCCTGGGCGCCGTGCAAATTGCCACTGCCCAAGATCTTGTAATCGGGATGCAGGACGTTCGGCCGCGCTTCGACCCCGCAATTGAAACCGGCAACACCGGCATTCCACTCAGCAATGCCGTTTTCGAAACCTTGATCCGTCGCGACTATCAGAGCGACGGAAAAGGAACGGGCACGAAACTGGTGCCGGCGCTTGCCGAGAACTGGCACCGCGTTGACGATCTCACGCTGGAACTGAAGCTGCGCAAAGGGCTGACGTTTCACAACGGCGATCCGTTGACCAGCAAGGACGTCAAGTTCACCTTCGATCGCATCCTCGACCCGAAGTCACAATACGCGCGCTCGCAGTTCCAGTATGAGAACATCGCCCGCGTTGAGGCGCTCGATGACCTGACGGTGCGGATCATCACGAAAAAGCCCGATCCGACGATCGAACTGATGTTGACCTTCCCCGCCAGCAGCATCGTACCGAAGGACTATTTCGAGAAGGTCGGCTTCGAGGCATTTGGACAAAAGCCGGTGGGCGCCGGTCCCTATCGTTTCGTCGAGTCTGTCGACGACGACCACGTTAGCATGGAGGCCTTCCCCGGATTTTGGGGCGGCAAACCTCCCGCGGACAAGCTGGTGTTTCGCGAAATCCCCGATCTGTCGGCACGCATAACCGCTTTGGCCAACGGCGAGGTGGAGGTGATCAACAATGTGACGCCGGATCAGATCCCGGCCATTGACAACCTGGACTGCTGTGAGGTCCGCAGCGTCATGGCGAACAGCCATCTCCTCAACTATCGGACCTCGAACCCGGTGATGGCGGACAAGCGGTTTCGTCAAGGCCTGAACCTCGCCATCGATCGTGAACTCCTGTCGAAGGCGCTGTGGGACGGCAAGGCCGAGGTACTGCACAGTCATCAGTACCCGGAATGGGGCGAGCTCTACAATGCCGACCGCCCGAAGTTCGCATACGATCCGGAGCGTGCCCGCAAGCTCATCGAAGAATCCGGCTACAAGGGCGAGCAGATCGATTTCACGACGAGCCCGGTTTACTACACCAATGGCTTGGCGGCCGCGGAGGCGATCGTCTCGATGTGGCAGAAGGTCGGGGTCAACGCAAAGGTCGACGTCAACGAGAACTGGTACGAGAAGTCCAACGATGATTCAAGCATAGAGGTGCGCAATATCTCCGACTGGGGAGATCTGCCGGACCCCAATGTCACGATCATGTGGAGTTGGACGATCACTGCTCTGTGGGACGGGAATCAGGCATTTCAGGACCTCGGGCACAAGGCGGCAACGACACTCGATCAGAAAGAGCGCTTCCGCCTCTACCAGGAAATGCTGGACATGTTCGAGGATCAGGCACCGGGGGCGGTCCTCTACCGTGTGCCGGATTTCTATGGTGTGCGCCGCGACGCCAAATGGCAGCCCTACACCAACTATGTAATGGACTTCCGGCCCGGCAATTTCGTGTTCGGGGCAGGCAAATGACCGACCGGCACGATGCCGTTCTGCGGGTCGAGGGATTGCAGACGCAGTTCCTCGACCCGAAAGGACCGGTGAATGCGGTCAACGGCGTCTCGTTCGAAATCAGAGAGGGCGAGACGCTGGGGCTGTTGGGCGAGTCCGGTTCGGGCAAATCGACGATCGGCCTGTCACTGTTGCGGCTGTTACCAGCGGGCCGCAGCCGGATTGCCGGCGGCCGCATCCTGTTTGGCGACGAAGACCTGGTCCAGGCGAGCGAGGAACGCCTGCGGCGGCTGCGAGGCAAGGACATTGCCATGATCTTCCAGGAGTCACTCAGCGCCCTCAATCCGGTCTATACCGTCGGCGAGCAGATCGCCGAGGTTATCCGCCAGCATGAACGCCACGACCGTCGTGCGGCTCTTCGGCGGGCCGGCGAAATCCTCGATATGGTCGGTATGCCCGATTCCGCACGCCGGCTCGGTGAATACCCGCACGAGCTTTCGGGCGGAATGCGCCAACGCGTCGTTATCGCTGCTGCCCTGGCCTGCCAGCCGAAGCTCCTGATCTGCGACGAACCGACAACAGCGCTTGATGTCACAGTGCAGGCCCAGATCCTGGATTTGATCGCCGATATCCAGCGGCGGACCGGCATGGCAGTTCTGTTCATCACCCACGATCTCGGTGTTGTCGCGGAAGTCGCCCATCGTGCCGTTGTCCTCTATGCCGGTCGGGTCGTGGAAGAAGCCGACACGCCCAGCCTGCTCAGACAACCGCGGATGCCCTACACCCAGGGCTTGATGCGCTCGCTGCCGGAATTCGCCGTGGGGCGTCGCCTGGCGGCGATCCCCGGCTTCGTGCCGAACCCGCGATCGATGCCATCGGGCTGCGCCTTCCATCCCCGCTGCCGCGAAGCCAGAGCGGACTGCTCCCAGACCGTGCCTGATCTGACAGAGGCTGAGAACGGCCGCCGGGTGCGGTGTCTGCGCTGGCGCGAGATTGCTCACGAAACAGAACGCCGGGGGCACGCATGAACGTTCTCACCAATCAATGTCTAACCGCCTCCGTCATTCCAGCCGCATCGAGAGCGCTGGTCGAGGTCACCGATCTTCGCAAATCCTTCGCGGTCGGGCGCGGCTTGTTCGGGCGGCCGCGGGCAACGCTCGAGGCGGTGTCGGGTGTGTCGCTGCAGGTCTTTCCGGGCGAGATCGTCGGCCTTGTCGGCGAATCGGGCTCGGGCAAGACGACATTGGGTCGCTGCGTGTTGCGGCTCGTCGAACCCACGGCGGGCACCGTGCGCTTCGACGGCGTCGACCTGATGTCACTCACAGCGCGTGAGCTTCGGGCGTTTCGCAAGCACATGCAGATCATTTTCCAGGATCCCTATGACAGCATCAACGAGCGCATGCGCATCGGCGATCTCGTCGGCGAGGCCCTGACGATTCATCGTTTGGCGACGGGTGAGGCTCGACGAGGTCGCATCATCGAACTCCTGGAACAGGTAGGGTTGAGAGCTGAATTCGCCGATCGTTATCCTCATACATTGAGCGGCGGCCAGCGGCAGCGCGTCGGGATTGCGCGTGCGCTCGCCGGAGGTCCCCAGTTCCTTGTCGCCGACGAACCGGTCTCGGCGCTCGACCTGTCGGTTCAGGCACAGATCCTCAATTTGCTCCTGGACATACGCGATCGTCTGAACGTCGGCATGCTGTTCATTTCGCACGATCTGTCCGTCGTCCGCTTCATCGCCGATCGCGTGCTGGTGATGTATCTCGGAAAGATCGTCGAAAGCGCGCCAGCTGACGCGCTCTACCAGAATGCCGCCCATCCTTATACGCAGGCGCTGCTGTCGGCGGCCCCGATTACCGGTGAGGGGCGGCCACGGCAGCGGATCCGGCTGCAGGGCGACTTGCCGAGCCCCGTCAATCCGCCGACAGGATGCGTGTTCCGGACCCGCTGTCCGAAGGCAACGAGCCATTGCGCGGCGGTTGAGCCGCCGCTTCGTGCCATCGGGCCACATCACTATGCAGCCTGCCATTATCCAACCGCTTCCCACTGAGGCGAGCGGCCGTTTTTATTTCATTGAAGGAGTCGACCATGCAGGGAAAACGAAAGCTCATCCTGATCCTAATTGACGGCGTGAGTGCAGATTATTTTGAAAGGCATTCTCAGCGGCTGCCTTATCTAACAAGCCTGGCGCGCAGCGGTACGCGTGTCAGGAGGATGTCCTGCCCCGTGCCCGGGACTTCGTTACCGGGTCGAACCAGCATGATCACCGGCAAGCCCTCCCAGGTGCACGGCGTCTTCGGCAACCACATCTTCGACGGTACCACCTTCCGCGCCTCGCGTCCGGATGATGTGGCCTCACCGACAATCGCGCGCCTCGCCCGCGCGGCGGGTCTCAAGGTTGCCTGCATAGGCCATGCAATGGTCGACCCTGAAGATACCGACATCTACGAGGCACCGTGGTGGCTGCGCGACTTCATCGACGGAAGCCGCTTCACCAAGTCCTTGAACCCGGATGCGGTATCGCGTCTGCTCGCTCCGCGGGGGCGAGCCGGCTATGTCGGGACAATGCCTGTGAGCAACGGCGGCATTGCCGAAGACGAGCCTGGCTTGCAGCATCTGCTGGGCTTTGCCTGCGACCAGCAGATCATGCGGCAAGTCGCCGACATCGCCTGCTCGGATGCTGCGCCGGATCTGATCCTCACCGAAATCGAGATGCCTGATGTCATCCAGCACTTCTTCGGCTACGAGACCGAGGCCTCACATTGGGCGATCGCGACGGCCGATCTCTTGGTTGGTGAATTGCACCACCGGCTGGAGCGTGCCGGCAAGCTGGACGAGTATGCCATCGCGATAGCGAGCGACCATGGGCACAGCCAGATCGACACGGCCATCTTGACCGACGTCGTCCTGCCGGGCGTCCTTTGCGAGCCCGAAGGCGCGACACTGCATGTCGTCGTGAACAATGACGCGCATCGCAAGGAGATTACAGCGCGCCTGGCAGAGTTCGGCGCCGACTACATCGGCAACGACCATGTTCCGGAGGGGGTGAGAGCGTCGATCGCGACCTATGTGGCGCCGCATCGACATAGTTTCGAAGTCTCGCGGACGGATCATAACGGTGCCGGTGCCCTTGGCAAGCCACGATATATCTCCTCGCATGGACTGCGGCCCGGCGCGCCCGCCGATGATCGCTTCGCTATTCTCTATGGCGCCGGCATCGCCCAAGGCGTCGTCGAGTCCGCGGCGGCGGAGGACTTCTTCCCGGCTCTCACCACGATCCTGGGCCTTTCGGCAGGCAAGGGAGAGGATGGACTCGTGAGCGCACGGATTCTGTGAATATCCTGCGGGAAACTAGCTGGTCGATTTCGGAAATGTTCAAGCACCCCCGAAGGAAGAGGTCATCGAGAAGTGAGAGCTCTAATAGAACCTGGATAGGAACGGTTCTGGCAAGATGCGGAGGCCGGCCTCGCGATCGATGGGCGCGAGCGCTACGAGCTTTTCGACATGGATGGCCACCGGTTGATTGATCTACGCATCAGCAAGTCAGGATGCTCAGCCCACAATCTAAGAAGCGAGTGATGCCGACTGTGGCCAATGACTTGCCAATTGGGGAGCCAAGGGGTCTTCCCCCTTGCTCCCCTGCAAACGCCGCCTGCGCATGGCAGGGCCGCCGTCTCGCAAGCCCGGGCGTAAGCGTCATTTCACCGACTGTTCCAATCCGCCTTGCTCGCCGTGCAGCCCGGCGATGCTCGCCGGCATTTGCCCCCTCCATCCCCGCGCGCTCACGCGCCCCCGGGAGGCATGTCGGGGGACATGCCTCCGGCATTGACCAAGGAAGGATTGGAACAATGGTAAGGACAGCGAAGAAGGCGAAGGCCGTTACGGCGACGACCACGGAAGACGTGACAGCGGACGGAAACGTCCAGAGCATTGGAGGAGCGACGACGAATGTCGTTGCCGCTCTGTCTGTCCCTGCGGGGATCCCGGCGGAAACCATCCATGCGCAGGAAGCGACCACTGCCATAGTCAGTGGGACGGAAATCCTGATCCCGCTCGACCGGCTCAAGAAGTCGCCGCGCAATGCGCGCAAGACCCCGCACAGCAACGAGACGATCGAAACCTATGCGGCGAGCATCGCCGCCAAGGGCATTCTCCAGAACCTTGTCGTCGAACCGGAATTCGGCGCTGATGGCGGGTCGACCGGTTTTTACTTGGTGACCATCGGCGAAGGCCGCAGGCTGGCGCAGGTCCTGCGCGCCAAGCGCAAGGAGATTGCGCCGGATGAACCGATCCGCTGCGTCATCGACACGGCAAACGATCCGTTCGAAATCAGCCTGGACGAGAACGAGTCCCGCACCAATCTCTCGGTTGCCGACCAAGTGGAGGCTTTCCGGACGCTTGCGGAAAACCGGGGTTGGGGCGCGGAGGAAATCGCCGCCCGCTTTGGCGTGACCGCCCATGTCGTCAGGCAGCGGCTGCGGCTTGGTGCGGTCAGCCCGAAGCTGATGCAGGTCTATCGCGACGGAGGCTTGACCCTTGAGCAGCTAATGGCGTTCGCCGTCACCGACGATCATACGCGGCAGGAGCAGGTCTATGACGGTCTCGGCTACAACCGCGAGGCCTATATCATCCGCCGCGAGCTCACCCGGACGCATGTGCAGGCGAACGACCGCAAGGCGATCTTCATCGGCGCGGAGGCCTATATCGACGGGGGCGGCACGATCCTGCGCGATCTGTTTACCGAGGATCGCGGCGGATACTTCGAGGACGCCGCTCTTCTCGACCGGCTGGTTCTGGAGAAGCTGCAAGGCATTGCCGCCGAGCTGCAGGCAACGGAGGGCTGGAAATGGACGGAAGTCTTCGTCGACTACCCGCATGCCCACGGGCTTCGCCGCGTCTACCCGCAGCCGGTCGACCTTTCGACGGAAGACCTTGCCGCCCGCGAGGCGGCACAGGAGGAGTTCGACCGCCTGACAGCGGAATGGGAGAATACCGACGAAGACCTGCCGCCCGACGCGGATCAGCGTTTTGCGGAGCTTGAAGCCGAGATCGAGCGCTTTGACCGTTTGCGGCATGCCTACGATGCCGAAGATGTCGCCTGCGGCGGCGCATTCGTCTCGCTCAACTATGAGGGCACGGCTCGCATCGAACGCGGCTTCATTCGGCCCGAGGACGAGAGACCGGAAACCGAAGCGGACGGCACGGACAATAGCGAAACCATCATCGATGGCGTGCGCGTCAACGCCGACGGAGAAGTCATCGAGGATGCGGAAGGGCAGGGCAGTGATCAGCCGTACGGTTCCGCCAATCAGGCGCCGGAAGAAGACGAAGGCGATGCGGCGCAGCCGGTTTCCGACATTCTCACCCGCGACCTGACTGCACATCGAACACTTGGCCTTCGCCTTGCTCTTGGCGAGCAGCCGGAGGTCGCGCTGATCGCCGTCACTCATGCGCTCGCCGCGCAGACCTTCTATCGTGGCGCGGAAGCCTACGTCCTCGAAATCCGGCCCACGAGTGCCGCGCTGTCCGGTCACGCGGACGGTATCGAGGACACGGCGGCGGCGAAGATGCTGGCGGATCGCCATGCGGGTTGGGCGACGGACATGCCGCGCGACTTGGCCGACCTTTGGGCCTTCATTGCAGGTCTGGATCAGGTGAGCGTCATGGCGCTGTTTGCCCATTGCGCATCCTTGACCGTCAATGCCGTCAAGCAGCCGTGGGAGCAGCGCCCGCGTGCGCAGCGGACCGCCGACAGGGTGGCGGCGGCACTGACCTTGGACATGAGCGAGCATTGGAGGCCGACCGTTCGCAGCTATTTTGGCCGTGTCACCAAGGCGCATATCCTCGCCGCCGTGCGGGAGGCCTGCGGCAACGAAGCAGCGGAGCGGATCGCGGACATGAAGAAGACGCCGATGGCGGAGGCTGCCGAGCAGCTTCTTGGCGAAACCGATTGGTTGCCGCCGCTCCTGCGTACGGAGCGGCCCGCTTCGCTGGCCTCAGAGGGCGACGGGACTGCGGACGCGGAGGCGTCGGACCCGACCACCAGCGGAGACCTCGATCCTCGCGAAGCGGAGCGGCGGGGCGAAGACCCGGACCACGTGAATGCCGAAGACGACGGCAGGGACGACGAGCCTGTTTTCTCCGAAGCTGCGGAATGAACAGGGTTTGGCCGGGGGCCACAGCGCTCCGGCCTCATTCTCCGCATCGGAAAATTTGCGGCCGCGCCACATGGGCGCGGCCGTGACCTCGACGCAAACACGATCATCATCGCCGTCGAAACGCGCAGGCATCAGATCGTCGCCAGATGTCGAGAGCGCGGGGAATATCGCCCATGACACAGATTATCCTCCTGGCTGTCGCGTCGGCCGCTGCAATGTGCGTTCTCGCATTCACGCTGGCGACCCATGCCTTACCGTTCATGCTTGGCCTTGCCGCATTCCGCCTGGCGCTCGCATGTGGTGCGGAATGGATGGCAGCGGGCATTGTTGGCGTCGCCGCCGGCATTCTGTCGCTTGCACTATTCATCTATCTGCGGGAGGGCCTACGGAATCCAACTGCCAAGCTGTTCCTCGCCGTAGCTTATGCCGCTCCCGCCGCCGTCGCAGGATATGCGCTCATGTACGGTGTCATCGGTGCTGCGCCTGTGTCGGAACCCGCGAGGCACTTCCTCTGCCTTGCAAGCGGAGGATTTGTCGGTCTCTCGGCGGCGGTGCGGCTCGCCCAACTGCGGTGAAGCGGCTCCGGCGGTGGCCGTTTATGTAGGATTCACAGTATTGCGAGTTTTCCGATCCAACGGGAATGTGCACGCTACGACTTCAAACGAAGCAGGAGAAGCATATGAAGCAGGATCAATCGTTCGAATTGTTCACCTACTCCCTGGTACGAGACGACGAAGAGCCGCGTTGGTAGGAGACCGGCATTCCGGACATCTACTTCGCCAGCTTTGAAGAGGTGAAAGCCGAGGTCACGGGGTTGCGTGATGATCTGAAGGCGGCGAATGAGGAGCTTCCTGCTTTCCGAATCGAAAAGATCGAAACGCTTCCAGTATCCAAAGCCAACCTGCTGACGCTGCTCAATGAAGGCATGGGCGCCTTCCTCAAAAGCTACGAAATCGTGGAGACGGTGGGTTAGCGGCGACGGGCTGTCGTGCGGTCGGCCCCGTTCGCGCTAGGCCGGCGATGAACACCACATGCAGCAACGCAGCACCGCACCGGGCTGAAGAACAGTCCGGTGCTTCTGTTCCAAGCCAACCATGCAGGTTCAGCGGCGAACGCGGATCATCCAGCTTGGCGGATTGGACCGTGGTGACCATGCCGTTGGCCTCTTCCAACTTGCGCCAACGCGGTTGACGGCGAGACCAACAGAAGTCCGGCCCTAACACGCGCAATGTCGATCGGCGGAAAACATCACAGGCCTAAATGAACCGGCCCCATGTTGCGCGAGCCCAAGATGCCTTTATTCACGGAGGCGAAGGCGCTGATGGTAGCCATGATGCTGTCGCCCTGATTCCACTGACAAGATCACGCCCAACGCGAACTCGATTGATCTGGTCTGACCGAAGACCGGCGGCGAAATGGCCGCCTCGCTCTCAAATCCGCAACGTCCGCCATCCGCTTTTTTCCGCCGCCGGCCCGAGAGCCGGCTTTGCATCGCGAAGCCAAAAAAGCGGTTGTCGGCCGCCCTCCATTCCATTCCGGCCCAAGGGTGCGGCCCGATCGTCCCCGGTCCAACGACCGTCATCGAGATCGCGATAGGCGCGATCCGATCAGCAAGAAAGGACATTGCATCATGGCTACCATCGGCACCTTCCACCGCTCCGAAACCGGCGAAATCTCGGGCTCGGTCAAAACTCTCACCCTTAACGTCAAGTCCGTGAAGTTCGTGCCCGCCGAGGGCGACACCGAGAACGGCCCGGACTACCGAGTGCTGGCCTCGGCTTGCGAGTTCGGCGCGGCGTGGAAGAAGCAGTCCGACAAGGGCAATTCCTACCTCTCCGTCAAGCTGGACGATCCGAGCTTCGCCGCCCCGATCTATGCCAGCCTGGTCGAAACCGAAGGCGAGGAACTGGCGCTCATCTGGTCGCGCCGCCGCGCCGCAAGCTGATCCAAGCACCGCTGGGCCCCGCGCAAGCGGGGCTTCAGCCGACTCCAAGCTCCTTGTGTCGTAATTGGCCTCGGATGGTGGCAACCTCAATGTCCCCGCCCAGCCAGCCGCTGCGCCTCACGTCGAAGCGTCCGACCGGCACGAAGCCCTTCAATCGAAGGCGGTGGCTTGAAATTTTTTGCAGCTCTCTCCCGAGGTGCAATTTTGCACGTTGCTGCTCCCAAAAACATGGTTAGCTTTCCTGGGGCGACAATCGCAACTTGGAAGGAGATAACAATGCATTCAGCCCCCGTAGTTACGTTCTATACGGTTTGGTCCAAAATCGAGCTCGATGAAGATCGTTGGCGAGACTACGAGTTGCCAGCTTGCTTTTATGAGAGCATCGAAGAAGCGAGGCGCGAGATGTTCTCGACACGCGACGACCTTGCGTCCGACCGGCATATGGCCTTCCCGATCTATCTGGAAAAAGTGGAAACAGTCCCCATGACGCCATCGGCAGTCATGAGCCTGCTCAATCACGGATTAGAGACGATTATCGGCAGTTGCGAGATCATTGAGGAGGTCGACCGACCATAAGACGCCAGGCAAATATCGGGCGTGACTTATGTTGCGTTGCCCGAAATCTAGGCAACCATCGAATGGCGCCCACGCCGCGGCCGGCGGCAACAGGCTACCAATCCATGCAAGTGCAAAAGAAGCGTACCACGAAGCGCCGCCGGGGCCGGCGACGGTGGTAACCGGGCAGTTCCCTGGTTCTGCCAGATCTTCTGGAAGTCATCGGACCTCGAATTCAACACAGAGCTTAGCGCGCGACATCGTCGTCTTGGTCCGGCTGTGCAGTAGGGGAGCCAAGGGAGACTTTCCCCCTTGCTCCCCGCAATTGCCGCCTGCGCATGGCAGGTCCGCCGGTTCGCAGGACTGACCACAACTATCACCTCCCAGTTTCTCCACCAGGTCCCGCTCACGCTGGCAGCCCGGCCATGCTCGCCGGCATTTGCCCCCTCCATCCCCGCGCGCTCGCGCGCCCCCGGGAAGCATGTCGAGGGACATGCCTCCGGCATCAACGGGAAAAGGAGCAAGGACATGAACGTCATGAATAGCCAGCAGGTAGAGCATGGTTTCAAGGTGGACATCTCGCGCGGCGAGCGGATCGGGCGGGTTTCGTCGGAATGGTTTTCGCGGCCAGACGACGAGCGCTATCTTTCGCTGACGGAGCTTTACGACGCGGTGAAGGCGAGGGCGGATCGTGCAACGGCCCGCACAGTGGAAAGCCGCGCCGTGCGCGTCGAAGCGAGCCGCGACAATGCCGAGAGGCTTGCGCTCATCGTTCCCGGTCAGGACGAACCCATTGCCCCGACGCATTGGAGTTTCGGGCAGCTTTGCAGCCTTGTCGGCGCACCGGCAACCTATATGCGCCAGCTTCCCGCGCCGCTTGCGGCAATCAACTTGCAGCACGGCCTGCTTTCGCATCAGGCTGAACTTGTGAAGACCTATGAGGCAGACGAAGGCCGCATCGAGCTTCGGGCGGTTACGGGCCCGGATTATGGTCGCATCCATGATTGGAGATTGGTGGAAGCGGTCATGAAGATTGCGGGCGATGGCGTCGGCGATACGATGTGGAAGGTTCCCGGCGTGCTCGATTGGGCTACCATGACGCACAACCCGTTCGTGGACGTGACGAAGGACACCACCACGCTCTACGCCAGCGACCGCGATGTTTTCCTGTTTCTGGTGGACGACACCCATCCGATCGAGGCCGGACGGTTGCCGAATGGCGAGCCCGATTTATACTTCCGGGGTTTCTATGCGTGGAACAGCGAAGTCGGCAGCAAGACGTTCGGGATAGCGAGCTTCTATCTCCGCGCCGTCTGCATGAACCGCAATCTGTGGGGCTGCGAAAATTTCGAAGAGATCACCATTCGGCATTCGAAGTTCGCGGCGCAGCGGTTCGCGCATGAGGCAGCACCCGCCTTGCGCTCGTTTGCCAATTCTTCTCCCGCGCCCTTTGTCGCCGGGATCAAGGCGGCGCGGGAGCGGATCGTTGCCCACACCGATGAGGATCGGCAGGCGTTCTTGCGTAAGCGCGGCTTTAGCAAGGCCGAGACCGGAAAGATCATCGATGTCGTCTTGCAGGAGGAAGGACGCCCGCCGGAAAGCATCTTCGACTTCGTGCAGGGGATGACGGCGCACGCCCGCACCAAGTCGCATCAGGATGCGCGGCTCGATCTCGAGGCAAAGGCGAAGACCCTGCTTGAGCGGGTCTGACCAAAAATAACGGACCGGAAGCGAGGGAGGATTTCGCTTCCGGTCCGTCTGCCCGCCGCGCGTCAAGTCGACGCGCTGGAACCTGCCGTATTGTGCCTGAGCCGTGAACCCACAATTGCGGTATAACGCTATGCCGGATTGGCGCGCGCGCTCGCCGGGCTTGCGCCCGGCTCGCGGATCCACGTCGCAAATTTTTCGCCGGGCGACTGGCGACTGAGACGAATACCTAATATATTGGGTGGTAGTATATTAGGTATCCGGTGACTTCTCCCGCATGAGCCTGAGGGAGAGAGTCGCCAGGAACCTGCGCCGTGTTCGACAGGAGAAATCCATGTCGCAGGAAGAGCTTGCCCATCGTGCTCATGTCAATCGCAACTATGTCGGCATGCTGGAACGCGAAGAATTCGCGGCCTCGATCGATATGCTCGAAAAGCTCGCGCTCGCCCTCGGGGTCGACCCGGTCGAATTCCTCCGCAATGACACCTGACGGCAGCTCGTTTGGTTGTGCGATTCGCCGGCGGGCCAGCCGCCGACATAATCCTTTTGCTGTCTTGCTGGAAACTAATCCTTGTGAAACTCTTGGGCCGCCGGCGGGTTACGGCTCAAGGGGAACCGGCGCCTATAAAGTGAGGAGTGATCGATGAGCAAGCCCTTGCGGGACGATGGCCCGCCGCTGACGGACAGGGTGAACGATTACGATGAAGCTCACTTCGCAACCTATCTGCGGCTGCTCGACGCAGACGCGGAAGGTGCTGACTGGCGCGAGGCGGTCCAGATCATCTTTGGCATCGATCCCGACGCCGACCCCGAACGAGCCAAGCGAATCCACGACACCCATCTTGCTCGCGCCCGCTGGATGACGAAGGTCGGCTACCGCCATCTGCTCGAACCGCCCATCCAGTAGAGGCGTCCCTTACGCCACGTTGCTGCCATCATACGGGCACTCGCAATAAGTGAATTGCGAAGACGCCCATTCCAAAATCGGGGGTTGTTCCAGCCCCGGAGCGATGAATACATGACCGCCTCTCTCATGTTCGCATCCGGAAAGGGACTTGCCGATGGAACCATTAGAGGATTGGCGCTCGCCGAAGTTCGAACAGGACCTCGGCCTTCTGGATCGGGGCGGGGTCAGCTTCGAGTTCCTGAGGCGCGATGACGAGTACCGAGCGCACTACGACTCGGTCATGAACCAGAGCTCCAAGGACCCTGATACGGTTATTGCGGCGAGGGAGGGCCTGACCCGGCAGTGGGGTCTCACGTTTCCCAGCTGATCCATACCGACCCGCCACCAAATCACATCCCATCTGGCTGCCGCAGCATTTCCCGGCAACGCTTGTCATAACGCCGGCACCTCCGGGCTTCGAAGATTGCCTCTTCCTCGAACCCGACGCTCTGCCGGCGGAGAATGCCGTCCATAGCAACGGTTATCATGTCCACATCCGCGATGCGGATGGTGTGCATAGGCTTTGGTTTCCGAATGGCACGGCGCCGCTCAAGGCGGCGGTCCTCATCCCGCTCGATGCCCATCTCCCCGAACGCCTCCAAAGCCTGCAGCGATGGCATCGCTGGCTCACGAGCCAGGCATCTGGTCCACCGCCGCGCTGGCAGCGCTTCTCGCCCTATCGCATCCATCGTTTCAGCCTGATGCTGCGCGCCTGGGATGGGGTCACCGAAGGCGCATCCCGTCAGGAAGTGGCAAGCGTGCTGCTGAACCCGGGGCTCAAGACGATGCGTTCCATCGACTGGAAGAACACCCCCGAGCGCCGTAGGCTCCACCGCCTGCTCAAAGCCGCTCGCGACCTGATCAAGGGCGGCTATCGCCGCCTGCTCAGGCCAGATTCCGAATAATCAATCCCTTCAAAACCGAGAGCATTACGCCGGCCATTACCATGTCCCCCTTCTTAGCCCTTGGGGGGACATTTGCAGGAGACCGGCAACTCTGTCACTCCGCCTTGTCCTCTGATCTTCGCCATCGTCGCAACCGATCCGCCAATGCCGTGGCGGTTGTGACGGAGGCCCAAGATGCCACAGAAAACCGATCCCGATTGGCCGCGCTTCGTGCGCACCCCCGAAGCCGCGCGATTGCTCGATCTTTCTCCCCGCACGTTGGAAAAGCACCGCTGCGAGGGCACCGGCCCGATTTATCGCAAGCTTGGCGGCCGCGTCGTCTATTCGGTCGCTGATCTCGAAGCCTGGGTCGAAGCCGCCGCGCGGCATTCGACCTCTCAAGCCGCGAAAGCCCGGGTGGCGCCGGCCCTCATTCCCGCCGCCGGCACGGCGCGATGACGGTCGCGGTTTCCATGACGACGCATCGGACTTACCAGGGCCAGCAGCTCGAACTCTTCCAGGCGAGGGGCGGGGATATCGCGGCAAGAGACGCGCAGGACCTGATGTCCTGGCCGTTCTTCTCGCTCGCCAAGTCCCGCCGCGTCCGGCCGATCGACTTCAAGATGGGCGACGTTGCCATCCGGGTCGAGGCGACCGCCGAGCATGGCATGGCGACCATCTGGGACGCCGACATCCTGATCTGGGCGGCGTCGCAGATCGTCGAGGCGCGCGACAAGGGCTTGCGCACGTCGCGGTTCATGTCGGCCACCCCGTATGAAATCCTAACCTTCATCAATCGTGACGACTCCGCCCGGAGCTACGAGCGGCTGAAAGCAGCGCTCGACCGGCTGCAATCGACCACCGTCGTCACCTCGATCCGCCAGCCGTCGGAGCGGCGCCGCCATCGCTTTTCCTGGATTGCCGAATGGAAGGAGAAGCTGGATGACAAGGGAAGGCCGCTCGGCGTCGAGATGATCCTGCCGGACTGGTTCTATGCCGGTGTCCTGGACAATGCGCTGATCCTGACGATCGACGACGCCTATTTCGATCTGACCGGCGGCCTGGAGCGATGGCTTTACCGCCTCGTACGCAAGCACGGCGGCCGCCAGACCTGGGGTTGGAGCTTCGATCTCCAGCATCTGCATCTGAAGTCCGGCAGCCTCTCGCCGCTGCGTCGCTTCCGCTTCGAGGTGCGGGCGATCGTCGGCCGCCAGCCACTGGCCGGCTACCGGCTGGCACTTTCCATCGACCCGAACGGGCGCGAACGGCTGACGTTTCGTCCGGCACGACCGGAAAGCGCCGCTTCCAAGCGCGCGCAACGGGTGGCGCCATGACTGTCCGCTCGTCCAATTCCGCCGGCTGTGGACAAGCTGTGGATGGGCCCGTGCTATCGGGAACGCCAAAGCCCGTGCTATCCGGGACGCGATCCCCGTGCTATCGGGAACGCGAACGGGTCGTAATCCATTGGCAGAACAGGTCGAATCTGGCCCCTTCTAACTTACCTAACACAGAATCCTTCGGATTCTGCCTAACGCACCCCCGCAAAATCACCGCTGTGAACCATCCGATTGCGGGCCGATCCGACCGACTGTCGGTTTCCCCAAAAGCATGGACGGGGCCGATAAATGATTGAACGGCTCCTTAAATCGTGGACTCGCGTTCCTTTAATCGTTGAACGGGATCTCCCCTTAATCGCGCCCTCGGTCATTGGTCTGGATCCATCGACGATGGGCGTGGATGCGGCGGCACGCCCATGCCCCATGCTTGCGCAGGAGATTTGCAGCGACATCGCTGCTGATCTCCAACCCTTAGCGACGCAACACTTCGTGTCGCAGGCGGTTCGAGCGCCAGCGCGGCTGGTTGGTCGGATCTTCCGCGAATCCAAGGACACACGACGGGACCCGCCGAACCCGCGCGCGCCGACGGTGGGAGGCGCGCCATGAGTACGCTTGAGAGGCCGGATAGCTTCCCCGCAGATGCGACGGTGGTCGAGCTGACCTGGCGCAAGGGCAAGATCGAGCACTGGATCCGGTTTGGTGAAATTGCCACCGAGCAGCGGATCGGCCGCGAGAAACGCATCGTCGGCTTTGCGCCCGGCAGCCTCTTCGCCTTCGTCCGCTGGGCAGCCAACGACTACGGCACGGTGATTTCGCGTATCGACATCGTACGTGCCGTCCGCGCCGGCGAGGGATATCAGACGCTGCCCTTCGTTCGCCCCGGCGGCAAAATCCTGCTCAGGCTACACGGCTGGCCGAAGGTCGAAACCGTGCTCTTCGCCATCGACGCGATCGAGGCGCTCGGCATCAAACCGACTGAGGTCTCGCCCGACCATTGGCGGCACCTTCATCACCGCCTCAGCGTCAACGAACCCTTCCACGCCTATTCGCGCGAGCAACATCGCGCCTGGCTGAAGCGGGCGGCGATCGGCGATCCCGGTGACGAAGGAGAGGCCCGATGACCCGCCTTGCCTGGATCATCGCCACCTATGTTTCCGCTCTCTTCACCGCGGGACTGATTTTCTTCCATCCGCAAAAGAAACTCATCTGGAATGCCTCGGCGAGTGCCCCGATCGGACTCTATCGCATAGAGCCGGTCGACCAGTTGAATGTCACCGATCTTGCCGTGGTGATGCCGCCCGACGAGCTCGCGAGCTTCCTCGATCAGCGCGGCTATCTGCCGAAAGGCGTGCCGCTTCTCAAGCGCGTGCTGGCGCTTTCCGGCACCAAAGTCTGCCGCAACGGCAAGGCGATGAGCGCCTACGACATGATCTATGGCGAGGCCCTCGAGCGTGACAGCCATGGTCGGCCGCTCCCCGTCTGGCAGGGCTGCATCACGATCAAGAAGGGCCAGGCCTTCTTCATGAACTGGGACGTGCGCGACAGCCTCGACGGCCGGTATTTCGGGGCGCTGCCGCTGTCCGCCGTTATCGGCCGTGCCGTCCCGGTGTGGACCTTCGACGAGCCACCGACACCCACCTCCTCAACCACAGAAAGGCAAAACCCGTGACCCAGATTGGTACCTTCACGCGCAAGGATGATGGCTTCTTCGGACGCATCCGCACGCTCACCCTCGACATCGAAGTCACCATCCTGCCGGCCGAGGAATCGGACGCCGAGAATGCGCCGAACCACCGCGTCTTTGCCGCCGGTCAGGAAGTCGGCGCGGCCTGGGACCGCACCGGCGAGCGCGCCGGCAGCTACCTTTCGGTGTCGATCGACGATCCGTCCTTCGTCGAGCCGATCCGCGCCCGGATGTTCGAATCCGATACCAAGAAGGATATCTGGAACCTCCACTGGACGCGCAAAGTCCGGCGCGACGAACAGGCTTGAGCGATGCGCTACCGTCGCTCTTGCGCCTCTTCAGGTCCAATCCCCTTGATCGATTGCACGCCGGTCAATCCCCTCGACCCGATCGCCTATCGGACAGCCGGCGCGCGCAGCGAAGGTCAAGGGCGGCGGCAAGTTTTCCGGGAGACGGGCATGCCTTCCGCCGCTACCCGTCCGGAAAACTCCGGCCGGCGGCGAAGCCTTGCCCTTGACCGCAGCGAGCACGATGGCAGGCTCGCAGCGGTTCGGGACGGTGTTGCCTGCGCTATCATGCCAGTGCTCATGGCGTTGCCGATCGCACTCGCGATGATCGTCGCGCTGCCTGGCTTGGCATCGGCCGATCCGCCATCGAGCAATCGTCTGGCTGACCATTCATCGGTTTCCGTGTCGTCCGGTCCCTATGCCGGCTTTGTCGCCGACGCCGCCAAACGCTTCGCCATTCCGGAGCATTGGATACGCGCCGTCATGCGGGTCGAAAGCCGCAATGATCCGGCCGCGATTTCACCGAAAGGCGCGATGGGCCTTATGCAGATCATGCCGGCGACATGGGCCGAGTTGCGCGTGCGCCATCATCTTGGCGACGACGCTTACGATCCGCGCGACAACATTCTGGCAGGCGCTGCCTACCTTGCAGAGCTGCACGACCTTTACGGCTCCCCAGGCTTTCTCGCTGCCTACAATGCCGGGCCAGGCCGCTACGAAAAGCATCTCGTAACAGGCGATCCGTTGCCCCACGAGACCATCGACTACATGGCAAAACTCGTGCCGATGATTGACACGGAAGCTGCGCCAATCGTGCGGATCGCGGCGCGGTCGCGGCGCAATGAATGGGCCGATGCGCCGTTGTTCTTCGTGCAGCGAGCCGATGTGCATCAAGTGAAAGACGGGTCGGCGGACAGACGATCGAAGCGCTCTGGGAATACGACCGCGATCATCGATCTCTCGGCTCTCGCACCGGGGGCCGCGGACATATTCGTCCAGCGCGTAACCGATGAGGAGCGGCAGCAATGAGGGGTGAGGCATGGTGTGCTATGGAGGTCCGGATCGTAGTTGGTGCGGCAGAGGGTGGGGGCGGTGCGAAAACAACCGGGTATGGCAAGATAAAAGGCCGCGCATCGCGGCTTGGACGGTCGGTTGTTTTGATTGGCCTTTTCCAGCTTTTCCGCACCTCGCGGCTCACAAGCGCGATGTGTGCACCCCCAAATCATCCAGTAATTTCAACGGATTTCGCACCTCGCGGCGGAAAAACGCATGAACCGTGACGACGATTTCCGCGTCCGGCCAGGGCGCATCCGCTCGAGCAAGGCCCAGAGGGCAAGACCGTTCATCGCCCAGGCGCTGGCCGCCGCCGAGAAGGCCGGCGGGCGCGTATCGCGATCTAGCAAGATCACGTCCGGCCGGGGCCGCGGGCCGAGCTTCGCCCGAGGGCGCGTGGCGAGCGTGCGCGCCAATCGCCTCATCACCAATCGCACGCGGCATTGCACCGTCAAGGCACGCTTCGTTCGCAACAAGGGTGAGCGCGGACCGCTCGCACGGCACCTGAACTACCTGCGCCGGGATGGGGTCACCCGTGATGGCGAGAAGGCGCGCATGTTCGGCCCTGAGACCGACCATGCCGATGCGAACGACTTCGCCGATCGTTGCAAGGACGACCGGCATCATTTCCGGTTCATCGTCTCCCCGGAAGACGCGGTGGACATGGAGGACCTGAAGCGCTTCACCCGTGAACTGATGCAGCAAGCGGAAAAGGATCTCGGCACGAAGCTCGACTGGATCGGCGTCGATCACTGGAACACCGACAATCCACATGTGCATGTCATCCTGCGCGGCCGCGCCGATGACGGGCAGGATTTGGTGATCGACCGGGACTATATCCGATCCGGTCTGCGGGATCGGGCGCAGGACCTCGTCACCCAGGAGCTTGGGCCTCGCACCGAGCGCGAGATCAGCCGATCGCTGGAGGGCCAGATCGAGGCGGATCGTTGGACAGACCTCGATCGTCAGCTTGTCCGCGACGCCGGCAGGCACGGCATCATCGATGTCGCGCCGGCGCCTGACCGCCAGCCCGACGAGTACCTGGTGCAGAAGGTCGGGCGGCTGCGTCATCTCGAACGTCTCGGCCTTGCCGAAACCGTCGGTCCCGGTCAGTGGATCATCGACGAGGAAGCCGAGACAACCTTGCGGGAACTCGGGACCCGCGGCGACATCATCAAGCGCATGCATCAGGCTCTCGCAGGGCAGGGGATCGAGCGCGGCGAGGCGGATTACGTGCTATCCGGTGAGACGGATCGGCCGCTCATTGGCCGGCTGGTCGAGCGCGGCCTCGACGACGAGCTGCGGGGGACCGCCTTCGCCGTCGTCGACGGCACCGATGGTCGTACCCATCACATTCGGTTTCCCGACATCGAGGCGGCGGGCGACAGCGCGCCGGGCTCGATCGTCGAATTACGTTCCTTCGAGGATGCGAGAGGCACACGTCGTGTCGCGCTCGCCATCCGCTCCGATCTCTCGCTCGATGCGCAGATCAAGGCTGAGGGCGCGACCTGGCTCGATCGACAGCTCACAGCCCGCGATCCGGTCGAGCTCGGTGGCGGTTTTGGGTTCGAGGTCGGCCAGGCGATGGAGGCGCGAACCGAGCATCTGATCGGGGAGGGCTTGGCGCATCGCGAGGCCGGCCGCGTCGTCTTCGCCCGAAATCTTCTCGGCACCCTGCGTCAACGCGAGCTCGATGCGCTGGGTGAGAAACTCTCGCAGGAGATGAACATGCCGTTCCACTCATCGGCTGCAGGGGAGTATGTCGCCGGCACCTATCGCCAGCGGTTCGCGCTCGCCTCCGGCCGCTTCGCCATGGTCGATGATGGCCTCGGCTTTAAGCTCGTACCATGGACACCGTCGATCGAGAAACATATCGGGCAACACATCTCTGGCGTCGGCCGCACGGACGGCGGCGTCGATTGGAGTTTTGGCCGCAAACGCGGCCTCGGTCTTTGAACCGCGAGCCGCAAGTAATTTTTCGATGGCGTGCGCCGGTTTGCGATGTCCGCTTTCGCGCGCGTTGCAACACGCGGTGCAATCGCCTTCCACTGTTGTCCTGCTTCGACTGCGGAAGGGAACAACGACTTGCCTACCACGCGCGTGCTCTGGGGCCAGATTATCGTCGTCCTCGTGATCGTGGCCCTCGCGATCTGGACGGCCACGCAGTGGACGGCCTGGCGGCTCGGGTTCCAGCCGCAATTGGGAATACCGTGGTTCGAGGTCGCCGGCCTGCCGGTCTATCCACCGCCGGCGCTGTTCTGGTGGTGGTACTTCTATGACGCCTATGCCCCCCACGTCTTCTTGGAAGGCGGCGCCATTGCCGCATCCGGCGGGTTGCTGGCGATTGCCGCCGCGATCGCCATGTCGATCTGGCGGGCGCGTGAAGCCAAGGACGTCCATACCTATGGGTCCGCCCGCTGGGCCGCACGTGAGGAGATCGAGAGGGCCGGGCTGCTGGGCAATGACGGCGTCGTGCTTGGCCGCTATGACGACGCCTATCTCCGCCATGACGGCGCCGAGCATGTGCTCTGCTTTGCCCCGACCCGATCCGGCAAGGGCGTTGGCCTAGTCGTGCCGACGCTGCTGACCTGGCCGGGCTCGGCGATCGTCCACGACATCAAGGGCGAGAACTGGGAATTGACCGCCGGCTTCCGCGCCATGCATGGCCGCGTGCTGCTCTTCGATCCGACCAATCCTAACTCGGCCGCCTACAATCCGCTGCTGGAGGTACGGAAAGGCGAATGGGAGGTGAGGGACGTCCAAAACGTCGCCGATGTCCTGGTCGATCCCGAAGGCTCGCTTGAAAAGCGAAACCATTGGGAGAAGACCTCCCACTCGCTTTTGGTTGGCGCGATCCTGCATGTCCTTTATGCGGAGAAGGACAAGACGCTCGCCGGTGTCGCGGCCTTTCTCTCCGATCCCCGCCGGCCGATCGAGTCGACGCTCGCTGCGATGATGACGACGGCGCATCTGGGTGAGAAGGGGCCGCACCCGGTCATTGCAAGTGCCGCCCGCGAACTGCTCAACAAATCCGACAACGAGCGTTCTGGGGTGCTATCGACGGCGATGTCATTCCTCGGGCTCTACCGCGATCCGGTGGTGGCGACCGTCACGCGACGTTGCGACTGGCGAATTGCCGACATCGTCAGTGGTGAACAGCCTGCGACACTTTATTTGGTCGTGCCGCCCTCCGACATATCAAGGACCAAGCCGCTCGTCCGTCTCGTTCTCAACCAGATCGGCCGGCGACTGACGGAGGATCTACACGCGCGAGATAGTCGGCATCGCATGCTGATGATGCTCGATGAGTTTCCCGCACTCGGCCGCCTCGACTTCTTCGAGAGCGCGCTCGCCTTCATGGCGGGCTACGGCATCAAGGCCTTCCTGATCGCGCAAAGCCTCAACCAGATCGAGAAGGCTTATGGTCCCAACAATTCGATCCTCGACAACTGCCATGTGCGGGTGAGCTTCGCCACCAATGACGAACGCACCGCCAAGCGCGTTTCCGACTCGCTCGGCACGGCGACGGAGATGCGGGCGATGCAGAACTACGCCGGCCATCGGCTGGCGCCGTGGCTCTCACATCTGATGGTCTCGCGATCCGAGACGGCGCGGCCGCTGCTGACTCCCGGCGAGGTGATGCAGCTTCCGCCGGATGACGAAATCGTCATGGTTGCCGGCGTGCCACCGATCCGGACGAAAAAGGCGCGGTACTACGAGGATGCGCGGTTCAAGCAGCGTGTCCTTCCGGTTTCCTCCGCGCCGCATGTTGATGCAGCGCTCAGGACGGATGACTGGTCGTTACTGCGTCCGATCTCGGCCCCACTGCACGGGGAGCGGAGCAGCATAATCACCAACCAGACCGATGAAGAGGAAGCGGTTGATCCAGCCGATGATGCCGCCAATGCTGGCCTGCGCCGTGAGCCCGGCCTCGAGCAGCACAAGGATGTGGCGCCCCAGCCAGCTATGTCGCCTTTCAATGAGTTCGAGCCCGACATCAACGAAGCGGAACGCGGTGCCGTGAACAATCAGGCGCTGGCGCGAAGCATGCGCCAGGTTGCGCGGCAGATTTCGCTGGATACCAACGACGGCATGGAGCTGTGACTCATGGTACCACGCGCTGACAAGAAACAGCGACTGTCGGCCTATCTTGATCCGGAGTTGAAGCGTCAGCTTGCCGATTTCGCGGAGCGGCGAGGGCAGTCTTGTTCTCTTGTGGCCGAGGCGGCAATTGCGTCGTTTCTCTCGCCAGATGCGGACGAGCGGAAGGAGGCAGGTCTTGCGAAGCGTCTCGATCGGATCGATCGCAATATGCAGCGGCTCGAGCGTGACATCAGCATCGCCAACGAAGCCTTTGCCCTTTTCATCCGCTTCTGGCTGAATTCGACCGCGTCTCTTCCGCCGGCCGCGCAAGCCGCGGCCCGTGCAACGGGTGGCGAGCGGTATGACAAGTTCCTTGAAGCACTCGGGCGGCGGCTCGCGGGAGGGCCAAGGCTTCACCAGGAAATTTTCGATGAGGTTGAATCTTGACTTTCCAAAGCGAGCCGAACCGGAAGAACGATACCGTCTTGAAGAGAGGCCCGCCGCTCGCGGCGCGCACCCATGACAGCCGGGCGGTCGCAAGGACGACCAAGAATCCCGGGGACTCCTAGATTTCCGTGGGACGTGCAAGCCGGCCTTGCTCTTTGTGAGTTCACCCGACGCCAGAGGATGTTCTCCTGAACAGCTTCAAGCAGTACTGCGTCGACGCGATTAAGTAGTCATTGTGGAATCATGCGTGGCGCGGGGGATATTGCTCGAAAGCTGCATGTTGTCCCGTTTAAATGACGTCAATTGTTGCCGCGCTATTCTCAAGGAGACCCTTTCAAGGGGACCAACAGGTTTTCCTTGGAGTTCCCCGTGCCTGCGTACGGGTCGCGCAATACCGAGCCGCCGCTAATAGGCTCAGCCCCCGTACCCTTCACATGCGGTTCTCGAGATACTCGTGTCAAGCGAACCGAGGAATTGCCCCCCCTATTGCCTCACCTAGGAATGTTACCGAGCGCAGCGAACGCCTGGGTGCCCGTATCACCTGCCGCCGCGACGGCAGGTGATACGGGCAAGCTCTTTATCCAGCCGCCATCAAGGATAATCAGCCCAGCCATTTCCATGCGCCAGGCTTTGACGAGCCGTTGCACCATTCTGATGTTCTTGTCTTTGAAGCGCGCCGGAGCTGTGCTTTTCCGAGCGCCAGTACAGGGATCGGCGAAGATCGCGGTGGCTCGTATGCTCGAACGGGGAGAAGGCATGACTGATCAAAAACATTGTTATGCTGGCGTCAATGGGGCGTCGGAGAGCCATCATGTGTTCCTCACGGACGGTAAGCGTCGAAAAATCGGCAAAGGGTCTTTCAGGCACGGCGGCGAAGGGCTCGCCGAGATGGCCGCCTTGCTGATGGCGACGAGCGGCGCGGTTGAGAGGGACGCAATCCAGCTCGCAATTGAGGTGCCGCACGGCCCCGTGGTCGAGACGCTGATTGAGCGCGGGTTCAGGGTACATGCCATCAATCCGAAACAATGGATCGTTTCCGCGACCGCTTCACCCTGGTCGGCGACTGGCCAACGCCATGTACCATTGGGCGCGCGTCGCCGTTCAATACGACCTCACACGGGCGCGCCCAGCGATCAGTCGCCGATGGCCTCCTCGCCGTCGCCTGCGCTATGCTGATCATGCTGAAAACTGGCACCACCTTCGACCCCTCTCTGGTCGCTCCAAAATCCGCTTGTTAAACGGTGGGGAGTCCCCCCGGCTGATGCCGGGAACACTTAATCCTGTGGCGGCACGAGCGAATGTCATTTTCTTGGGTACGACAGCCGGAATGGTTGGAGGTTCTACGACCTTTGTTGTACCACTTCTGAGCGGTCCACACGGGAAGGCTGGCCGAATGTTGCCGCCTGAGACCGTAGATAAGTCCATTGCTACGAAAGCGACAGTCTCCTCGCTGAAAGTAGCGCCATTGTCATTATACAATCTTATCAATTGACCGGACGCGCCGAAATTGTCATGCTACCGAACGGTGGATCTGGAAAGGTCGCAACGCCAAATAGATCACCATGGCGCCGGTGGAGCAACGCTTATGTACGGTTCGCGTAGATGGCCAGCAGTCGAGGTGGATTCAATTGATCTGCGGATCCTAATGGCCCTCGAAACAGATGGACGCATTCGCAAAAGCGAACTTGCGATGCAGGTCGGTCTATCAGCGAGCGCGTGCCTGGAGCGTATGCGTAAGCTCGAGAAAAAGAGACTGATTCTTAATTATCACGCAGAGATAAATGTTCGTTTATTGTCGCACGTTGACTTTTTCTTCACAGAACTAAAGCTTTTCCGCCATAGAGCGCATGATTTTGAAAAATTCGAACGATGCGTGAGGGCCAACAAAAAAATTATTGAATGCTTTGGCCTTGCAGGTGGGATAGATTACATAATCAAAGTTGTTTCAAAAAGCGCAACTGAATACCAAGTCATCATCGACGATTTGCTCGTCTCTGAAGTTGGCGTCGAAAAGTATCTATCCTATGTAGTTACAAAGGTTGTCAAATCATCAAACTACACGCCAATATCATCATTAGATTTTGTTTCTGAATAAGACTGCAGGATGATTGGGTTGGGACGTATGCCCCGGCGAAGCCGGTATCAGTCACAATTTGTTGGCAGATGGCTGATGTAAGCCCGGTTTTCCCACTTGAGGCGCACGCACGTTCCTCACTGCTTGATCTGGCGCACTGGCATCTCGTGTCTTAGGACGAGATGCCAGAAACACATCGGCTGCACTCAGTCACTCATTTGCCGCATTATGCAATTATTCAAAGAGCCAATTTCGAAGTGGCTCATCGTTTTTGCATGAATCATCGACCTTCGCTCGAGGTGAACTGAGGAAAGCGGAAATTATTCTGTGACGGCACGGGCTGTCCGCACCGTGCCCCTGCCCTTGCAGTTCTACACGTTGCAGATTGGGCATCGTCTTCATCAGTATTTCGCTCCATCTTGTCCCGCAGCAAGTGTCTAGCTGACCGTGGAGTGCAAGGACCGGCAGGCCAACCACCGGTGGTGTGTTTAGATTAACAGGCACGTCTGAATCCTCTCCCCACCACGCGCACAGCAGGTTCGGCTCAAAGCCCATCAAAGCCGGCTCACGCTTGATCATCGCGATCGATTCTTCAGGTGTCGGCCGATTTTTTCCCATATCACCGCACATGTGAGCCCAGAGGTGTCCGAGTGCCCAAGGCGGAGTCTCTGGCTGGACCTTGTCGATCGCGCCAAGATTAAAGAACTCGTTCAACGAAGCATAATCGTCCCGTTTTATAGCTCCAAGCACTTTGGGTAGCAGATGGTAGTTGTCGGGAAGATAGATATACAGCTGGCTAAGAAATGCAGCGCCATCGATTCGGACCTTGCGCTGCCCGCCCGTTTCAGTGGACACGGTGGTTTCATAAGGTTTGGCATCAAGGATGGCCCGCACGCGGTCCACCTCGAACATATATCCAGGAAATCTCTGCGAACATTCTTTGCTTTCGCGCACGCAGGTTGCTAGAATGTCCGCATATACTTGTTTTAGGGTGAAAAACTCGTCAATTGCAGGTCTGTTTCGGAGTTCATTGATCCACGGCCATCCGAGGACGGCCGATCGAACATGTGCTCCATGATATTTTAAGAATGACAGGACCGTACCCGCACCGGTAGAGACGCCATAGAGATCGATGCTCTCATAACCGAGCGCTTCGCGGATCTCCTCGTAGTCTCTGACAATTTCGTAGTCTGTGTACTTTGTGACGTCGACGCCATCTTTTTTTAGTTTGTGGTAACAAGCCTGAACATAGTCACTTTGCTGCTTGATGCGTGTATCGAGATCCACCGGATCGAACACGTCGGGTGCGAATTGCCGCCAGTAGTGATTGATGGCGTTTAGTCCCGGACAATGTAAAGCAGGTCTTGCATACATGAAACCTCGCGGTTCGACGAGTACGAGCCTCCGCGGTTTGATGTCCTCAAGCGTCGCCTGGATCTTCTCTTCATTTGCCAGGTGCGTCGCCCCCGGCCCTCCAAAAAAGAAAAAGACCGGAGTTAGTTGCGGGTCACTGTCTCCGTTACTTAAGACTGCAACCGGCAGCGTCACCGTTTTGCCGTTGGGATGATCCCAGTTCTCCTCTCCCGTGAACTCGTAGCACGTGGCTCCGAGGGTCATTAAAGCTTCCGTTGCGCAGTGCGACTGCCTGAGCATGGATTGTGCAGCCGCCCCGGAGGTGAAGCCCACATAAAGCAGGGTTGCGGCCAAGGCTGTCACACCGAGCCACGAATGATGTCCAGAAAGCACTCTCATAAGATTTCGATCCTCCCAACAGTAGTACGCCGGAAAGGATATGCGACAATCACCACTTGTTTTTTCGGCGCACCGGAAATGTGCCGAATAAGTTACTGATATAGCTGCCGCGAAGCACAAAAAATTTCGCGGCTGGCGCCTTATGTTTTCACAACGAGCACGTGGCGGGCAGGAACACGACATCAGGCTGGATGGATCGCGTTGTGTACTAGGCGATTTACGTCGTTCTTAGAATCGCACCCAAGCCCTTGACACATTCAAGATGACGGCATTAGCTAGTGTGGGCGTGAGAGCAACTCTCAAATCCGCCGCATGCAGTCGCGCCCAAAGGGCCGGAAATGCTCAAGTTTAAGATCGCAAGCTAACGAACTCGCTCGGTGATTGATATCATAAAGCCTTGTGCAGCTGAGGCTTGTGTTCGTGATCGAAACCAGAACGGAGGCCCACGATGACGGTTTCGACGTCCGGGATCGGGTTGACCGAGGCATAATCGTGCTTGTAGATTTTGGGCTTGCCGATGTCGCCGAGCAAGGATTTTGGTGTCCTTGGCGATGAAGCAGGATCCTTTTCGGTGGGCCATTCGAAGGGCTGTGGCGGCATGTCGATGCGGCCGAAGCGGATCTCGACGGCGGTGATGAGGCCTGCACGTCCTCGCTTTTGATGCCTTCGGTGGTGGCGACAGGGGTGATTGCCTCGCACGGTCGCAACAATCGAGAGCTAAGGCAACGCGGGCCTTCTCCTTGTTGTCGCGTCGATCTCGAAGCCGTCTGGGCACCATCTGGTGTTTGAGCGCGCGACGGCGACCTGTTTTTTGGCCGCCGGCGATTGTGGGGGCTTCCTTGAGCATTTCGCTCTCCATCGAAAGGCGCTGCAACTCTTGCACCTGGCCTGAAGTGCCCGGTATTTCGAAGCGGGGCCGACTTCTTTCTCGGCGGCCGTCGCGGTCAGCGCTCCGTGGAGGCCAGCCTGCGCCATGCGAACAACTGGTTCGGCTGAATACCATGGCGGGGCAACGAGGCTCACCGTAGTATTCGCCTCGCAGGTCTCATGGACCAGCTTCTGCGCCGTGCTCCAGCGCCGCTGTATCGCTCCGGAAATAGTGGGGAGGATGGCCGGGGCTTTCGGGCCATCTCACTCAATGTCAATCTGACGGAACAGTTTAAGTGCGGTCGTTGCCCTTCAAGAGCAGCGACCGCATTGCGCAACTAGGATATGGAACCCGCGAGCATCCGTTTTTTGGCTTGGGCCAGTGGATCCGGCACAGGAACAGAATTGATGAGCAGCCGCGTATAATCATCGCTTGGCGACGACATCACTTGGCGAGCGGAGCCAAGCTCCAGAAGCTGTCCGTGGCGCAGAACTCCCACGCGGTGCGCTATTTCTTCAACCACAGCCAGATCATGGCTAATGAACAGGGCCGCAAACCCCAGCTCCTTTTGCAATGCCCGGAACAGCTCAAGCACTTTGGCCTGGATCGAGACGTCCAGCGCTGAGGTTGGTTCGTCCGCCACGATGAACTCAGGATTCAGCGCAAGCGCACGCGCAAGACCGACCCGCTGCCGCTGCCCGCCTGATAGCTCTCCTGGATAACGCGTGGCCATCTCACGCGGTAGCTGCACCTGATCAAGCAACTCGAGCACGCGCGATCTGAATTCTGACGACGAAGATAGCGCGCGATGCACACGCAGCGGCTCGCCGATACAGTCGAAAACCGTCATAAAGCGGTTGAAGGAAGAAGCCGGATCCTGAAAGACAAATCCCACGCGTCTGCGCAATTGGCGCAGGCTCTCACCTTTGACATGACGCAGATCAGCGCCAAAAAGCCGCATCGCGCCGCCTGTGACGGGCGAGAGCCCAACGACCGCCCGGCCGATCGTGCTCTTCCCTGACCCACTTTCACCGACAAGGCCCAAGACTTCGCCGGCTGCAATGTCGAAGCTAACGCTCTTTACCGCAGGCACTGGCGTTCTACCGAAGCGGCTGGGATAGGTGATCTCCAACTGATCGGCCACAAGAACCAGCCGCTCCCGGCTGGTGTTGTCGTCTTTCGCTGTCCCTTGACCCAAACGAGGCACTGCCGCTAACAACCTGCGAGTATAGTCTGCTTTCGGTGACGAAAACAGCGCAGTGCTAGAGGCTTCTTCGACGATCCGGCCCTGGTACATTACCGCGACCCGGTCTGCGAGGTCCGCCACTACGCCTAAGTTGTGGGTGATGATCAGAATCGAACTACCCAACTCGTCCCTGCAGCGCCGCAGCAGATCAAGAATCCCTGCCTGGACGGTTACATCGAGCGCTGTAGTCGGCTCATCGGCAATGATGACCGCCGGGCGTAACGCCAGCGCCATCGCTATCACAACGCGCTGTTTCTGACCGCCAGAGAGCTGGTGGGGGTAACAATCCACCCTCGTCTCGGGATCGGGGATGTCGACATCGCGCAGGAGTTCGACGGCGCGGGCGCGGCGTTCACGAGGATCCCGCATTCCGTGTGCCTTCAGCCCTTCACCGATCTGCCAGCCGATGGTGAAGACAGGATTGAGCGCGGTTGAGGGCTCCTGAAACACCATAGCTGCGGCTTCACCGCGAAGCCGCTCCAGATCGTTCGGAGAGGCTTCAAGCACGTTGTCTCCGGTCAGGCTGATCCGCCCATCGACAACAGCACCCTCGGGGAACATTTTGAGGACCGAACGCGCGGTCAGTGATTTGCCCGAACCACTCTCGCCCACCAAGGCGAGGATCTCACCCGGTCGCAATTCCAATGAGACATCGCGCACAGCCTCTACCGCGCCTCTGCCAAAGGAGATTTTCAAGTTCTCGATTTTGAGGGGCATATTCATTAGCGCTCTCCTTCGCTAGTGCGTGGCAGGACAAGGCGAAAGAGCCTTTTGGCCATGCCTGGCTCCGAGCGGACGCCCATTCTTGGGTCCACCAAATCGCGCAGACCGTCTCCGACCATGGTGAGTCCGATCACGGTAATCACGATGGCCGTACTCGCGAAAAAAACCATGTAAGGCGCTTTTGTGATCGCAGCTTTGCCATCATAGAGAATATTTCCCCAACTCGGCGCGGGTGGAGGAACACCCGCGCCGAGGAAGCTCAACGCCGCTTCGATCACGATTGTCTCAGCGAAAATGAAGGTTACCTGAACCGCAAGAACCGACAGAACATTGGGAAAGATGTGTCTTGCCATGATGTGAAGATTGCTCGCTCCCATGGCGACGGCAGCTTCGACAAACGTTTCCGTGCGAAGCGCCAGCGCTCGGGCACGCACGAGTCGGGCGATGCCGGGCACGAACACAATGACGAGCGCAATTAACAGATTACTGAATTTCGGTCCGAATGTCGCCGTCAGCGCCAGCGCAAGCAACATCGCTGGAATGGCCATTAGGCCATCGCATATCCGCATGAGCACATGGTCCAGAAGACGAGAAAAACTCGCCAGAATGCCCACCGCGACACCGATAGCAGCGGCAAGGATGGTGACGCTCGCTGCCAAGCGAAGCGAGGTCGAGGCGCCGGCCAAAATACGTGCTGCCAAATCTCGCCCAAAATTGTCGGTGCCCAAGAGGTGCGTGGCCGACGGAGCCTTTAGCCGGTGCAGAGGATCGACTGCTAGCGGGTCAAGACCGAGCAAGTGCGGGAGCGCCGCCGCTGCGAATGCCATCCCGGCGATGATGGTAAACCCGAAGATTAGCGGAGGATTGTGCAGCGCCCGAGAAAGGGCGCCGCCTCGTGTGCTCCTGATTGTGTCGTTGGTTCCAGTCATAGCCATGATTTACTTCGCTCCTGCATCTGAAAGTCGTACCCTCGGGTCGATCAGGCCGTAGAGCAGGTCCACCAACAGGTTGAGCCCGAGATAGACGCAGGTCAGAAACAGCACGACGCCTTGCAAAACAGGATAATCCCGCCGCTCAATGGCATTGACGAGCAGGGAGCCGATTCCAGGAATGTTAAAGATTGATTCCGCCACCACTGCTCCGCTGACCAGCGACGCAAAGCTCAACCCGATCATCGTGATGATCGGCAGCCCGGCGTTGCGAAGGGCGTGTGCGAAGAGCAACCGGGTCTCGTTAACCCCGCGTGAGCGGGCGGCATCCACGTATTCTGATTTCAGCACGTCAAGCACCGAAGCGCGCACCGTGCGAGTGATGACCGCTGCATAAATCGTACCGAGCGAAAGCGCGGGCAGGATCAGATACCGCATTCCATTCCAAGGATCGCTAAATGGATTGCGGTAGCCTGCGACTGGCAACCAGTGCAGCCAGACCGAAAACGCGATGACCAGAATAAGGCTAAGCACGAAGCTTGGGAACGTTAGTCCAATCAGCGTAAAGCCAGCAACGCCACGATCGAAGATAGAGCCTCGCCAGCGTGCAGCTAAGGTACCCAATGGAATGGAGATGACGAGTGCATACAAGATCGTCAGCACCGCCAGTTGCAGGGTCGGTAGAAAATGCTGGCCAATGGCTTCCGCCACGGACATGTTTAGAAAGTAGGAAGTCCCTAAATCTCCATGAATCGCATTTAAGATCCAACGGAAATACTGGACCCAGAACGGGTCATTGAGTCCCATGCTGTCGCGCAGATTTTGAACGTCAACTTCCAGCGCTTCCGGCCCAAGCGTGGTCCGTGCCGGATCGCCAGGCGTAAGGTAAGCCAGCGAGAAGATGATGACGGATACGACAAGCAACACGGGCAGCAGCGCACCCGCTCTGCGCAGAGTGTAGGAAAGCATGGCGTTTGCTCCAATTAAGTTGCGGTACCGCCCTTCGGATCAAGGGCGGTACCGTTAGAGGTGTAGCATTCGACTGCTCAGGCTGAGCATTCAGTCGGTTAGGCGAACCGTCCAAGGGATTGGTTCGTATTGAACCTGAAGTCCCTCGACCCGTTTCGACATAGCGAATGGGTAATCAACCTCACCAATTCTGACCGATGGAATGTACTCTTGGTTCCAAGCATCGAGATCGCCATATAGCTTCTGCGCTTCTTCCGTGGTTTTGGCATTGCGGAACTTGGTAAGAATTTTTTCGAGTCCTGCATCTTGAGCCCCCCCGGGAAGGTCTTTGTTCAAGAAGATCAGCTGGGTAGGATCAGCCTTCGGAACCGCGGCCATTATGATCAAATCCCAGGCATTTTTGTCCGCACGGACTTTTACGAACGTCGACCAGTCGTAGCTTTCCACTTTAACATTCAGTCCCAGCCCCTGCAGTTGTTGCTGGATTACGATAGCGGAGTTGTACATTTCGGCGAAGTCACGCGAGGTGATAAGGGTCAACTCACTGCCATCATAGCCCGCTTCTTTGAGCAGTTCCTTTGCCTTGCCGGCGTCGGCAGGATTGAATTCCGTCTCGCCCACGTTTGGAGCCCACTGCTTTTGGGCCAGCAGCATCAAATGGTTATTTAGTCGGAAGAATTTCGGATCTACTGCTGCAGCCGCAAGAATTGACTGGCGCTCAACTCCAACGCTGACTGCGCGTCGAGCACGAATATCGTGGAAGATTCCTGGTTTTCCGTAGTTGAAACCCACGTTGAGCAGAACGCCAGGGAACGATCCGAGCTTCAGACTTTCATTAGCCTGAATTTCGGAGATGTTGTCGAAAGCGACCGGGTTGACGAGATCGTACTCACCTGTAGACAGACCCAGTGTACGAGTAGATTCATCCGGTACGAATTCGACACGCAGTTTGTCAAATGCGGGTGTTCGGTTGCCCGCAGTGCCACTCTGTTTCCCACCAAAGCTAGTATACTTGTCGTATCGTTCCAACTCCATCATGCGATCGGCCTGCCAATCGACTAGACGAAACGGCCCCGTGCCGACGATTTCAGTGACGGGCTTGTCCCCAGCAGCGGCAACGATTTCAGCCGGCATAATCACTGCGCTTTGAGCGAATAGTGGTGCTAATGTTTGCAGCGCATTGAACCTTGGAACCGGCAGCTGGAGCGCAACCGTGTTTTCTCCCTCAGCGGTCCAGGTCGCGCCTTGGAAAATATTCTTGCCAGGCTGTGAATAGGCTTCCCACCGCTCAAGCGAGGCTATGACGTCCTGAGGTGTCAGCGCCCGACCATTGTGGAACTTGACGCCGGGACGCAACGTGAAGCGATATGTTCGTCCATCTTCGCTGACGTTCCAACTCTCGGCCAACCCTGGTTGGATTTGCATGTTCGCATCGAGTGTCAGCAGGGTTTCGAAGATGTTTCGAGCGAGTATATTGGTCGTTGTGGCGGTCGAGACATGCGGGTCGAGACTTGGCGGCTGAGAACCGTTCGCGACGACTAAGGCGTCGCTTTCCGCTGAGGCTGTAGGACCTGCGAACGCGAGTGAGATGACGGATAGTATCGTTGCAGCCAATGGCCCGCGTACGTGCTTTATATGGATCATGATGGTCGTTCCTCTCTGTCTTGGTCTTCGGGTGTCAGCGACGGACTAGAATGAAGGCTCCGTCGCTGTTTTCGGTTCACTTGCATTGCGGTGGCCGGCGTTGCCGGGAGCATCGCGGTGGGCCATATCCGGAAGAAGGCCTCTCTCGTGTGTGACCAACCGGCTGATGTCTCCGCTGATGTCCAACTTGGTGCCAAACGGCTGGGAGAGAGCCGAGAATCGTTTAAGAATGGCAGATGCCGCATCACCCGAAGCAAGCCGTGGTCTTCCTCGGCGATGACGAGCTTCGCCGAGCCCCAGCGACACCGGGTGTACTGTCAGAGAGACGAGGTCGTGACCTTCGAACTCGCAGATCGGCAATACGGTCTCCCAATATCTTGCATATGCGGGAAAGCCGATGCGATCGTTATCCGATCTCTTTTGGTAGAGAGCACCTGGCGTAAGACTCTCGTCCACGCGGAAATAATCGTACGAATCCGCTGGCAGGCGCTGTACCAACTCATTCTGGCCGATGAAATTGCCAAGGCTATAGAAGATCGGTTTCTTCTTATAGATTTCGAGGCCTCGCAAAATGTGAGGACCATGGCCCACGATAACATCAGCGCCAGCGTCGATGGTAGCGTGCGCAAACTCCGTTATAAATTCTGCGGGATCCTCTTCCCGTTCTCCCAGTTCGTGGGCGTGGATGCTCACCAACACGATGTCAGACATTCGTCGAGCTTCTTCGACCCAGCGTAGGATTTCATCGAGATCTTTCTTGTTTGGCGACTGTCGGTGCTTAGGTTTAGCACTCGCCCGAAAATTCATGCCGTTGAAGGGAAAGATATCGCCGCCAGCTTCGAAACCGAAGCCGAGGTCAATATCGAGGCGCCGCAACTGCTCGATGCCCAAGTCCGAGGATATCTTTTTTATCTGCTCGAGCTGTTCAGGCAGAACTTCGTAGACGCTTTCGACGCGAAGCGGGTTCAGACCTGGTCTACCCTGCATTGCACGCGTACACCTGCTTGCCTGTTGGCCTCTAGCAAAGGTCGATGCACAAGCAATCATGCTCACTGTTGCAGATGACGTCGTGAAATATGAGACTTGCCTCGCTTCCTCGAGGTCGCGGCCGCAACCCGCGTGACACAGTCGTCGGCTGTCAAGCTGATCCAAGACATATTCCAGGCCTGATATGCTGTAGTCCAAACTATGATTTGTGGCCGTGGCGAACATATCGAAGCCCGCTTCGACAAGTTCATCGAGGATCCAGGACGGTGCGCCAAAATGCGATCCGCCACTGTCAAGCGCGGGATCTCCTCGATAGTCGTTGGGTAGTACTTCAAGGTTTGTGAAGGCGACGTCAGCTTCGCGAATAATATCAAATAAGGGCTTCACTTCTCCGTCTGATTTGCTGAGAAGTCGCCTTTGAACGATGCTGTCGCCGGTCAGAGCTATGATTGTCATGTGTAGTTATCTCTGCTTGTCGATCGATCTCGAATGGAACATCAAGGGAATGGGTCTCCAGCTTCCTTTGGAAGCGGGGATGTTCCTGCGATAGAAGCAATGGAGGACCCGGGTACCGCGATTCTACTCGCTACATGCCCGAACACGATCCCGCTGCAGCGCGCTGCTACTATCGTCCGCTCGCCCGTCGAGGGATCAAGAATCTGGGCGACTTCTTCGCCGGCCTCGATAAAATCACCAGGACCCTTCGAGAAAAGAATAATCCCCGGCGCATCAGCTTGAATGTAGTCAACACAATCCAGCGTTATGTGGCGAGAATTGTTTTCCAGATGTTCTGCGCTACTAGGATCAAGAACGCCGGTAGCTTCCATAAAGCTAATCAGGCCTCGTGCATCTGCGATCGCAAGCTCGTCGCGCACATCTCTTGTTCCGCGATACTCGAGAGTCGCAGCAAGGCATCCGGTCATCGAAACATTGGGAAGAACTTCTTGCGCAGCACGCCACGGACGAAAGCAACTATCCTTAAAAGTCCCAGGGCCGTAAGAGCCGCCGATCGTGACAACACTGCCGATGTGCCGGGAAAACAGTTTCGCGGCGGGATGCGCCGGATCGGAGACATATGCATAGACAACTGCCTCGTCGTCACAGTGAATGTCCAGAACGTAATCCGCGTCGATGGCATGACCGAGGAGGGTCTGTTTCATGCTGTCGAGCTCGGTTTTGGGAACAAGCGCGGCAACTGCCCTCCGCAGTGCCAGCTTGACGATGGCCTCATCCACGACCTCGCCCTTGGTCGTGAGCGTAGAAATGTTTTCGACGATAGGGGCGCTAACGTCGGGGAAATTTCGATTGAAGTTGCCGCCAACGCCCAAATCAGACCGGCCGGCGTGGTATCCTTGTATCCTTTGGGACAACCCAATGGGATTCGCACAGGGGACTATGACAATCTCTCCCCGCGGTTCGCCGTCCCTTTCCTGCAGCATTTTTATGACATGATGGAGGATCACCATTCCAGGCGGTTCATCGGCATGGAGGCCGGCCTGCAGATAAATCTTTGGCCCAGGACGCCCAGCACCAAAACGATACAGGACCAACTGGCGCTGTGTGCCGATCGAGGAGATCGAAAGCGGGACCTTTTCTATATCGGATCGCATTCCGGGGCCTTTCATGTTTTTCTCATCATCCGCCGAGCCGAGCAGGGATGCCTTGTGCTATAGCGAGCCGTGATCCCGCACTGCCGGAGCATGGACGAACTGCAAATCGGATTGAAATCGCACGCTTCAATTGGAGACCGGGTCGGCTCCGAAACACCAACGCCTTGGCACCGCGGGCAGGTAGCCGAAACAGCTAGCTCACCGAGTGCGACCGCGTGCGACGATCTGTGGAGTTGCTCCCGATTTTCATCAATTACCTCCAGTTCCCCCGGCGCGATAGCCTCACGCTTTCTTTATGGATTGGCTGGCGGCAAGCATGACAATTTTAGGTCACGTGGTCAATTGATAATATTGTGCAATAACAATAAACATTGGCGTGGTGGCGTGAGCAATGGAGCCCCATCCGCAAGATTCGGTCAAAAGGCGGGGATTTCTATTCCGATAAGGTCTTACCGACCGAAAAATCTCTAAGTTGGCAGACTGCCGAAGATGCGGCCTTGTGGGGAAGGAAAACGCCCGCAAGCGTCCCCACTTCAAGGCGCAGTTGATGCTCAGCTTCCCGGTCGTCGGAGAAGTCCGAGATGTGCGCGGCTAAGGATTTAGGGGGCCAGAAGCAGTAGATCCAAAAAACGAGGTCGGTTTCCGAAGTGGAAGTGAGAGCCGTGATCTACTGACTCGTGCGGGAAGCACCAAAAACCGAATTTCGACCGGAGATTCTCGTGTCCGTGGTTAGTCAACGGAGGGAATCGAAGATGGTTTACATGTCGAAGAGGATCGGTTCCGGTTCGCTGTGCAACAAGTTGTGAATCACGGCCAATCCTCGCTGCAGCTCTTCTTCCGTTGTCGATCCAACCGAAACTCGCACCGCCGGCTGCCAATCAGATATGGCGAAGGCCGAACCTCGCGCAACGGCCACTCCCTGCTTGCGGGCATGCGATACAAATTCGTCTTCGGCAAATTTTTCGCTAAGTGGAAGCCAAATATGCATGGCTTCTGGATGAGAGCAGTACGGAAACCCCTTGAGAACTTTCGCCACAAGCTTGTGCCGTTTAGTGAGAGCCGCGCGCTGCCATTCCAGTAATTCAAGGCCCGTGCCATCTTCAACCCATCGGGCCGCAATTTCCGCGATCAAAGGTGTCGCGGTCCAGTTCGTTACGAGCTGACGGTTTTCTACGGCAGGGAGAAGGCGCTCTGGCGCAACTAGATAACCGGTGCGCAAGCCGGGCATCACCGGCTTGGTAAAGCTCGTGATGTACAAGGTACGCTCCGGTGCAAGTGCTTGAAAAGGAGGTGGCTTTTTGCTTACGAGCGGCCCTAAGGCATCATCCTCGATAATGTTTAGGTCGTATTTCCGAGCGATTTCTACGATCGCGACGCGTCGGCTCTCGTTCATAACGAAGGCGGTAGGATTCAAGGCATTGGGAATCATGAACAGGGCGCGGATTTTGTTCTGCTGACACGCACTCTCCAACGCCTCAGGGATTATCCCGTTGTCGTCTATCGGCACGCCGTGGACCTTCAAGCCCAAGTAGGACGCCAGTGGCAGCATAACGTGAAGTCCTGTTGCCTCCGTAGCGATCGCCGCGCCCGGCTGACATGCAGTGATGAACGCCACCGTCAGGGCGGGTGTGCCACCGTTTGTGAGATGGATGGTCTTTTCGTTTGTCTCGAGGCCGCACAGCCTCAGCCACTCTACGGCGATGGAGCGGTGGCGAGCGAACATTGCGCTTGGCCGAGTTCCGAGGACGGTACTAGGCGGCATATCGACGGCCAGGGTGGCAAGCGTAGACTTCATGCGTTCGAGGTGTATTGTATCGCAGATCGGCTTCAATATGGACAGATCGATGAGGCCGGTCTGCCGCTCCGGAACGTAGGGCGACACTGCATCAGAGCTCGCGTTCACATTGCGGATAAAAGTTCCGCGCCCCGTTTCCCCAGCTATGAGACCGCGGCGTGCAAGTTCCTCGTAGGCTCGGGAAACGGTCGGCAGGGAGACCCCAAGTTGATCCGCGAGCCGTCGTTGGGGTGGCAGTTGCTCACCTGGTTTTAGTTCACCTTTCGTCACCGCTTGAGCGATTTGATCGGCAATGGACAGGAAATATGGTTGAGCCAGACTGTCCTTAGATGGGGTCCAAATTGTCATGCTTTTTCCTCAGCGTGTCTGCGCGAATAAACCGTCTTGCACCCACAACATGCGCTTGAAATTTGCATACACCATGCGGGTTGCCATACGAACCGATTTTATTGTCATTGTGCAATTATAGCAATTGACCATGGGATGCAAAATTGTCATGTTGATGGTCGGCGGTCAAGTTTGGGAGCGAAGCCGCCCATATCAGCATTTCTCGCGAAGCTGAAGAGGCATACTTGCTGCTTCGAGGCATTGCGAAGCGCGACGATGAGGGGCATTCGCAATGTCAGTGTCCGGGCGCCGCGTTTGAATCCAAATGGTAGCAGACGAATAACCGCAAAGGGAACGGCAATGGCACCGAAGACTCGCAGTCAGTTTTTTCTGGATGATCTCCGCATGTACCGCCTTGCGCTTGGGGCAATGCTGGCAATTGCCAGCGCAAGCGCTGCTGCGGCACAAGATCTTGACGTCAATCAAGATGTTTCGGTGGCCATTGGCAACGAGCCGCCCTACACTGAACTGAAGCCCGATGGAACATTGTCCGGGGCTGGGCCCGACATCGACCGCGCCGCCCTTGAGCAGTCTGGTTTTAAAAAATTCTCAGGCGTTACCATGGCTTACGGGGCGATGATTCCGGCGCTCCAGGCCAATCGTGTTAAGATGGTCTCGTCGGGCGGTCTCAACATCCGCCCGGAACGCTGCGATCAAGTGATCTTTTCTGAGCCGGTAATGTGTACTGCACAGGCCTTTCTCGTGCGTCATGATATGGCCGGGAAGGTGACGAGCTATAAACAGGCCGCTGAGCTGGGCATCAAAGTCGGCGTTCCGGCCGGCGGCACCCAAGGAAAGGATGCTATCTCCCGCGGCATCAAAATGGAGAATCTCGTAAACTTTCCCGACAATACGAGCGCGGTCAAAATGCTTCAGGACGGGCGCATCGATGCGATCGCTCTCAATGGAGACGGTGTCCTCGACATGAAGAAACGCTCCGGCGATAGTTCGCTTGAGGCGGTGATCCCGATTGCCGATACGTCGATTGATTGCGCGGCGGCCGCCTTCAACAAGTCTGACACTGCTCTTCGCGACGCCTATAATGCCGGCCTCACGAAACTGGTAGCAAGTGGTGACTTTGCTAAAATCATGGCGAAGTACGGCCTGCAAGCAAATGTCGATCTCCTCTCAAAAGCCAAATCGACTGCGGAAATGTGCCGGCGGTAAAATCTTGGCTTAGCAACGCAGCTTGGCGATGAGCCGTCAGGCTGCGGGCTGCACGCGAAAGGAGTGATCGCGATGGGGCTGCATATTGCACCAGATAGGTCGGCTGAGGCGCCTATCATCGAGTTCCGAGAAGTAGGCAAGAGCTACGGCGTCTTCAAAGTTTTGGACCAGTTGTCGTTCTCGGTAAAACCGGGCGAACATCTCGCGCTGATTGGTCCGTCAGGTTCCGGCAAGACGACGATTTTGCGGATTCTAATGACGCTTGAGACAGTCACTTCGGGCAATGTGTTCATCAATGGCGTTTCGTTGAACAGAGAGCAGAAAAACGGCAGGGACATTCCGGCATCAGAAGCGCACCTTCGAAAAATGCGCGCCGATATCGGCATGGTGTTCCAGCACTTCAATCTGTTCCCCCACAAGACTGCGCTGCAAAACGTGGCCCTGGCTCCCGTCCTGACCGGCCGGATGAGCAAGGCTGAGGCCAAAGACCGAGCGATCCAACTCCTCGACAAGGTGGGTTTGGCCAACAAGGCAGACGAGTACCCATCAAGACTTTCTGGCGGTCAGAAGCAACGTGTCGCCATCGCAAGAGCGCTCGCGTTGCAGCCAAAGATTATGCTTCTCGACGAAATAACGTCTGCACTCGATCCCGAACTAGTTGAGGAAGTGCTGAACGTCATCACCGATCTCAGAAACGAAACAGACATGACGATGCTCCTTGTGACGCACGAGATGGGATTCGCAAAGGATTTTGCAGATCGCGTGCTGTTCTTCGAGCAGGGCAAGATCGTTGAAGATGGCCCGCCCAGCGAACTCTTCCACTCACCGCATCACGAACGCACGAAGAGCTTTTTACGCAAGGTGATCGCGGCCGGACAGCGGGTCTGACGCCGATGCCTATCACGTCGTGCAGTGGAGAAGATTTCAGGTGAAGTTGTGCAGAACTTAGACGCTACAATCGGATACGGACGGTTCATTCTCAGTGGTGCCTTGGCAACCGTGGAGCTCACAATCTTTAGCTGTGCGCTCGCTTTGTTGATGGCCTTCCTGGCGGGATTGGCTCTCCTGTCGCGGTCTTACAGCATACGTGCGGTCGCCCGTATCTATGTCGAATTCTTCCGGGGGACTTCGATCTTCGTTCAACTGTTTGCCGCCTATTTCGTTTTGCCGCTGGTCGGAATCTCGCTCACCCCTGTTCAGGCAGGCGTGCTTGCGATTGGCCTGAATGGCGGTGCTTACGGATCGGAGGTTGTTCGGGCTGGGATTCAAGCGGTCGGCCGCGACCAGACAGAAGCGTCGATTGCCCTAAATCTAACCCGTTGGCAGGCAATGTGGTGGGTTATTCTCCCCCAGGCGGTCGTCGTCATGCTGCCAAGCTTCGGCAATTTGGCAATCGAAATCATGAAAGCTACTGCCGTTGCGTCGCTCGTCACCGTGTCTGAGCTGACATTCCAGGCGCAAATGGTGCGCTCTCAAACGGGAGAGACTGCAATCCCGTTTCTGCTGATTTTAGTCACTTATCTTGTGATCGCTTCTGTCCTCACGGCGCTCGTGCGGCTGCTTGAGAGACGATTTAGCCGCGGCACCGCGGGAGCGTGAGGAAACAATGGACTGGAGTTGGGATTTCGTCGCTCAGATCATGCCGGCCCTGACGCAGGGGTTGCTGGTAACGGTGGAAATCACATTGGTGTCTTCCGTCGTTGCACTGGTGCTCGGTCTTTTGTTCGCGCTTGCAAAAATGTCGCCGGTCGGGTCCGTGAGGCGCGTTGCCATCATTGCGACGGAAGGCATCCGCCGTACGCCGCTGCTGGTGCAACTGTACTTCCTCTTTTACGTTCTGCCTGATCTCGGGATCCTCCTCTCGCCATTTACAGCAGGCGTCATTGGTCTCGGGCTTCATTACGCTACGTATACGTCGGAGGTCTACCGCGCTGGAATTAACAATGTTCCCGTTGGTCAGTGGGAAGCGGCAAGAGCGTGCAACCTGACGACGCGGCAGACCTGGACGGAAATCATTCTGCCCCAGGCGATCCCGCCAATGATTCCCCCGCTCGGCAACTACGTGATTGCTATGTTCAAGGAGACGCCAATCTTGTCGGCGATTACCGTGATGGACTTGATGGGCGAGGCACTAGCGCAAGCCAACTTCAACTATCGCTATCTTGAACCAATCACACTCGTCGCAGCCGGGTTCCTTCTGGTGAGCCTGATCTCTGCCGCCATCATCAAACTTCTCGAAAACCACCTGAATCTTCGTGCTGCATGAGCACTGGATAAGAGGACTACGCATGACCGCCCCGACTTTACGCTTTGACGTTTCCGAGTATCGAACGCGGCTGGAGGCAACCCGAAAAGCCATGGAGCGCGAGGGGGTCGATCTGTTGATCGTTACAGAGCCCGCAAACATGGCGTGGCTCACCGGCTACGACGGTTGGTCCTTCTACGTCCATCAGTGTGTACTCGTTCGCCAGGACGAAGAGCCGATCTGGTTCGGTCGTGAGATGGACGCCAACGGCGCCCGCCGGACCGTCTACATGGACGAGAGCCGGATCAGATCCTATGCGGACCATTATGTCCAATCATCGCAATATCACCCTATGACCGCGCTCGGCGATCTGATCACCGATCTCGGTTGGGTATCCGGTGTCGTCGGCATCGAAAAAGACAACTACTACTTCACGCATGCTGCGTTTGAAGCACTCTCGTCCAAGCTGTCGAACGTTACCTTCAAAGACACGACCCGTCTGGTGAAATGGGAGAGGATCGTCAAGTCTCCTCGCGAAATCGAGTACATGCGGGCAGCGGGGAAGATTGCGACAGCGATGCACCAACGAGTGGCCGAAGTGCTGCAGCCCGGCGTCAAGCAGTCGGACGTGGTCGCTGAAATCTATCATACAGCCACGCGCGGCGTTGACGGCGTTTGGGGAGATTACCCAGCGGCAGTCCCCATGATCGGCGCAGGTGTCGACGCTTCCGCGCCTCACCTGACCTGGTCCGACCGTGAGCTTCGCTCAGGCGAAAGCATCTTCTTTGAACTGGCGGGTGTCCACAAGCGGTATCACTGCCCGCTTTCCAGGACGTTTTACCTTGGAAAGCCGGACCAGAAGTTCATCGACGCCGAAAAAGCCGTTCTCGAAGGAATGGCGGCAGGCCTCGAGAAAGCGGTCTCCGGCAACTACTGCGAAGATGTCGCCAAGGCCTACTACGACGTGATCGAGCGCTATGGTCTAAAAAAGCCGAGCCGCACCGGTTACTCCATCGGGCTTGCCTATCCGCCGGACTGGGGCGAACAGTCGGCAAGCTTCCGTACCGGCGACCGCACTGAATTACGCCCGGGAATGACGTTCCACTTCATGTCCGGCCTCTGGTTCGGTGACTGGGGCATCGAAATCACCGAGAGCATTCTGATCACCGACAAGCAGGCGGAATGCCTTGCGAACTCTCCTCGCCAACTGATTGTGATTGAATGATGGATACGTCTAGCAGCACAGAACGCGGCGCGGCCGGGGCCGGACTGCATTTGCCAGCCGGAAGCGAAGAGAAGATCCTCGCACTCCGACACTACATGCACGAGAACCCGGAACTCTCGAACGAAGAGCATAAAACCCAGGCAAAGATTTCTGAATTTCTGGTGGGCGCCGGTCTTCGCGATCCCAACGTGTTTCACGAGACCGGTCTTTTCGTCGACATCGTAGGGGAGGGCAACGGCGTCCCCTTGAATGTCGTGGTGCGCGGTGACATTGACGCGCTGCCCATTCTGGAAGCAAGGCCTGACCTTCCCTACCGATCCCGCGTCGCCGGAAAGATGCACGCGTGCGGTCATGACGCACACGCTTCGGCAGCGCTGGGGGTTGTGCTGGCGGCTCTCGCACATCGCCAGCACTTCGCGGGCAGAGTGCGCGTCGTCTTTCAACCTGCCGAAGAAGCTGAACCGCTTGGCGGACGATCAGTTTCCAAACAAGGCCTCCTCGAGGGCTTCGATTGCGCCATCGGCATGCACGTCAACCCAGAAATCCCGTCCGGAAAATTTTCCGTCCTCACCGGGCCGGTTACAAAATCCGCTGACGAGTTTCAGGTCATCTTCTCAGGCAAGAAGAGCCACGCGGCATGGCCGGAGCTCGGTATCGATGCGATCGCGATTGCATCGACCTTCGTGACAGAGATACAAAAGCTCATCTCTCGCGAAAGCCACGCGGATGAAGCTCCGGTGATCTCGATCGGTCGCTTCCATGGTGGCGAGGCGACAAACATTGTCTGCGACCGTGTCGTGCTCGATGGGACCCTTCGAACTCGATCTCCGGAGGCGCGCCAGAGGCTTCGCGCGCGGCTTCAGGAACTCGCCAAGCAGATTGCTTCAATGCATCACGGAGAGGTGGAGTTCAAGCTGGTTTGCGGCGAGCCTCCGGTCGTAAACGACGCGGTCGTCAGCGAGCGCGCGCGGCAAGCGATAACCGAGCTTTATGGGCCGACATCGCTTGTTCCCACGCGGCCGCTCGCAGGGGCGGATGATTTCGGCTTTTACGCAGAAAAACTTCCGTCGGTCTATTTCTGGTTCGGCTGCCACAACGAAGCCCTGGGCAACACGACCCATGTTCACACTCCGGAATTCGGAGTTTCAGACGATGACGTGCTGCGCGCCGCGCGCGCTGCCTGGGGGATCGTCAGAACCCTCCAGCGCTCAGCCAACGGAGAAAAAATATCATGAGCACGTCCGTGATCAGGCACGTTGAGGCTGCGTTAGACGCAGGCATGGGAGATCAAGTCGTCATTGGCTTGATCGCACTATCGACAGATGTCGTTACCGAATACGAATTGCGGAAGATGTTGCCCTTTGATGGGGTCAGCATATCCGCGACCCGGATCGAGACTCATAATCCGATCACCATTGAAAACCTGCGCGGGCATGCACACGAGATTGCAAAGGCCGCGGAATTGTTCGTGCCAAGAGGATCCGTGAATGTTTTTGCCTACGGGTGCACATCTGGATCTGCATTGATCTCTCAAGCGACCCTCGAGGCCGAACTGCACCGAACGGCTCCCGGCGCGAAGTTAACATCTCCAATGACAGGGGCCTACAAGGCCTTCGATCGTCTCGGAATTCGGCGGGTCGATTTGTTGACGCCCTATCCGGATGAGGTGACCGAGGCAATGGGTGACTGCCTAAGGGAAGCCGGCATTGAGGTCGCTTCTTGCGGCTCGTTTCATATCGAGAACGACTATGAAATCATCAACGTCACGCCCGAGAGCATTATCAAGGCTGCGGAGTCGGTGAATTCGAGCAACTCCGATGCTCTGTTCATTCCCTGCACAGGCCTCAGGACCTCGTCGATCATCGCGATCCTTGAAGAGCGGATTGGCAAACCGGTTATCACGGCCCACCAGGCCATGCTCTGGGACGCACTCAGGCTTGGCGGTTACACGGGTACGCTATCAGGATTCGGCAAGCTTTTCGCTTTCTGAATAGCTGCGCCCTCAGCTTAGCTACCGGCGAGGTACCTACAAAGTCGCTTCGCCATCAGCACAACCCCAGGATAGTCTTCGCGTGGATAGGCACGCAGTAGAGGCCTCATGATTTCGTCGAGTCAAATTCGAGATGCCAATGAACGTATCAGAGGCCATGTCCTGCGTACGCCTTTGGTCGTTTCTCAATCGCTGACGGAACGCTGCGGCTTTGCCGTTGCGCTTAAGCTTGAACATCAGCAGACAACGGGCAGCTTCAAGCTCCGTGGCGCCACCAATGCAATACTTTCTCTCGACACTGCAGCGCGCGAGAAGGGCGTGGTAGCGGCCTCTACAGGCAACTACGGCCGGGCATTGGCATTTGCTGCTCGCGCGGTCGGTTCCCGAGCAACGATCTGCATGTCAAAGCTGGTGCCCGACAACAAGGTTTCGGAAGTTCGACGCCTGGGCGCGGACGTTCGCATCATCGGAAATTCCCAGGACGACGCGCAAAGGGAGGTCGAACGGTTGGTAGCGGAGGAGGGGCTCACCATGCTGCCGCCCTTCGATCATCGCGACATCATTGCCGGTCAAGCCACAGTGGGGTCCGAGATTCTGGAAGACATGCCGGACGCGATAACGGTACTCGTCCCGTTATCGGGCGGTGGACTGGCGGCAGGCGTGACAGCGGCAGTCAAGGCGAAAAATCCAAAGACCAGAGTCATAGGTATTTCTATGCGCCGCGGCGCAGCGATGAAAGCCAGCCTCGATGCCGGACGTCCGATCGAAGTCGAAGAGTTTCCAAGCCTTGCGGATTCGCTTGGCGGGGGGATCGGACTGGACAACGGCTTCACGTTTTCGATGTGCCGCGATCTTCTCGACGACGTCGTTCTCCTTTCCGAAGCCGAAATAGCAGCCGGCATTTTGCACGCCTACCAACATGAGCGTGAAGTGGTGGAGGGAGCGGGGGCGGTCGGCATTGCCGCTCTGCTTGCCAATAAGATCGCCGACATAGCTGGTCCAGTGGCTGTTGTCCTGTCTGGGCGAAACATCGACATGGGCCTGCATCGCAGGATCGTGAACGGCGAGCAGGATCCTTTTGGAGGAGATAAGGAATGAGAGAGATCGCTATCCTCACTGAGGCAGATCTGAGGAAGATCGTTAAACTCGATGCAGCGGCGGTTGAGTGTGTTGAGGGAGCATTTCATGCTCTTGCGACGAAAGCCGTGGCGATGCCACCAATCCTTCGCCTGGATATTCCTGAGAGCCGAGGCGAGGTCGATGTCAAAACAGCTTACGTCCCGGGCCTCGACGGTTTTGCAATCAAAATCAGCCCCGGTTTTTTTGACAATCCAAAATACGGCCTGCCGAGCACGAACGGAATGATGGTGCTTCTGTCAACGAAGACCGGCCTGGTTCAGGCACTGCTCCTCGATAACGGCTTTCTGACCGACGTTCGCACCGCCGCGGCAGGCGCTGTCGCTGCGAAGCACTTGGCTCGCGAAGATGCTTCCGTTGTCGCCATTCTCGGCGCTGGAATGCAAGCCAGGCTGCAATTGCAGGCTCTTGCGCTGGTTCGGCCCGTGCGCGAGGCCCGCATCTGGGCGCGGGATTTTGAAAAAGCCGAAGCGGCTGCCCGTGAACTTGCATTGAGCTTGGGCTTTCCCGTGACCGCCTGCAAGCACGTGCAAAGTGCCGTTTCGGGGTCGCAGATCATCGTGAGCACGACGCCGGCTGATCGGCCCATCCTCAAGGCCGAATGGCTGGAAGCGGGCCAACATGTTACGGCGATGGGTTCTGACGCAGAGCACAAGAATGAAGTTGACCCCGCCGTCATTATCAAAGCTGATCTTTATGTTGCCGATAGTCTGAAGCAAACGCGGCGTTTGGGCGAGCTCCATCACGCTATCAATGCGGGCGCGGTAGCGAGCGACGCGGTGTTCCCGGAACTTGGACAGATCATCGCCGGGATAGAGCATGGCCGTACCAACGATACCCAGATCACCATCTGTGATTTGACCGGTACCGGTATACAGGACACCGCAATTGCAACGCTCGCGTTTGAGAGATCCCGGGCGAGCGAGGTGGGAACGCTTTTCGCGACAGCAGGGCGGTCGTCGGACGAAGACGGCCGCACTGCGACAGCACCTGCCTAGCCTCATCTGCCGAGGCCGATTCACCGTTCAAAGCACTACGAATTCTACAAGGATACAAGATGAGCGCAGAAAATCCGCGTTTCGAACTTTCGGAATACCAAGCCCGTCTCAAATCGACGAGACAGGCTATGCAAGAGGCGGGCATCGACCTTCTGGTGGTCACAGATCCTGCCAACATGGGCTGGCTCACCGGCTATGACGGCTGGTCTTTCTACGTGCATCAGTGTGTCCTGGTGTCCATGACGGAAGACCCGTTGTGGTTCGGCCGGCAGCAGGACGAAAACGGGGCCCGTCGCACCGTCTATATGGATGACAGTCAAATCCGGTCTTACGAGGACCACTTTGTTCAATCGTCGCAATATCATCCGATGACCCCACTCGGTGCCTTGATCACCGAAAAGGGCTGGTCGACGGGAACGATCGGCATAGAAAAGGAAAACTACTACTTCACGCACGCCGCATTCGAAGCGCTATCGGCGGCGTTGCCGAACGCGAAGTTCAAAGACACGACCCGCCTGGTGAAGTGGCTGCGAATTGTAAAGTCGCCGAAGGAAATCGAGTACATGCGCGCGGCCGGAAAAATCGTAGCTGCGATGCATCAAAAAGTGTCCGAGGTCCTTCGGCCAGGTGTCACGCAGTCTGACGTTGTCGCGGAAATCTACCACACCGGTACACGAGGCGTGGACGGCTACTGGGGCGACTATCCGGCTGCGGTACCCATGATCGGCGCCGGCCCCGACGCCTCTGCGCCACATCTGACATGGAGCGATCGGCCGCTCCGCTCCAACGAAAGCATTTTCTTCGAGCTTGCCGGGGTTCACAAGCGCTACCATTGCCCTCTTTCGAGAACCTTTTATATTGGGAAACCAGATCAAAAGTTCCTGGACGCGGAAAAGGCTATCCTCGAGGGAATGGAGGCAGGCCTGTCCAAGGCTCTTGCCGGGAACTCGTGTGAAGATGTCGCCGAGGCGTATTATAGCGCCATCGAACGGCACGGGCTCACCAAACCAAGCCGCACTGGCTATTCGATCGGCATGGCGTATCCGCCGGATTGGGGTGAGCATTCCGCCAGCTTCCGGATCGGTGATCGCACGGAACTCCGTCCCGGGATGACCTTCCACTTCATGTCTGGCCTCTGGTACGGCGATTGGGGCATGGAAATCACTGAGAGCATCCTCATCACGGATGCTGCGGCCGAGTGCCTGTCCAGCTATCCGCGCAAATTGATTGTGATCGATTGACGACCGTCTGCCGGAGGAGACGGTTCTCTCCTCCGGCAACCTTGCAGACGCGACTGGCTCAAGCCCAGACCTGTCGCGAAAACCGTCCAAGGCAAGCAGGGTTCGCGTGCGTGCAGTGTCGGAGGAGAAAACTTTGAGGAAAACAGTGGTCGTTACCGGCTCCACCAGCGGCATAGGTCTGGCGATCGCCACTGCCTTTGCCAGCGAGGGGGCCAACATCATCATCAATGGTTTCGGAAACCCGGCCGAAATCGAGGTGATTGTCGATCGGCTTGGAGCTGTGTCCAAGGCCGGGGTCATCTATCATCCGGCTGATATGACCAAGCCCGCCCAGATCGCCGACTTGATCGAGACCGCAGCGAAGACTTTTGGCGGCGTTGATGTTCTCGTCAACAATGCGGGCATCCAGCATGTCGAGAAGATCGAAGATTTCCCGATCGAAAAGTGGGATCAGATTCTCGCGATCAACCTCTCGAGCTCCTTTCACACCATGCGCGCCGCCATCCCGCTGATGAAGGCTAAAGGGCAAGGCCGTATTATCAACATCGCCTCCGCGCACGCCCTCGTTGCTTCTCCCTTCAAATCCGCCTACGTCGCGGCGAAACACGGCATATTGGGGTTGACCAAGACCGCGGCGCTGGAGCTTGCGGAATGGGGAGTAACCGTTAACGCAATCTGCCCCGGCTATGTGCTGACGCCGCTGGTCGAGAAGCAGATACCGGATACAGCCAAGGCCCGCGGCATGACCGAGGAGCAGGTAAAGGCCGAGGTTATCCTCAAGGCGCAGCCCACCCACGAATTCGTCAAGGCAGAAGAGATTGGAGCGCTCGCCCTCTACCTCGCAAGCGATGCTGCTCGCCAGGTCACCGGAACCCAAATTTCGATCGACGGAGGCTGGACTGCTGAGTGAGGGCGGTCGAGCAGCTAGTTCAAAACGTCAGAAGCAGCAAAGGAACTAAAGTGAACATCAATATTAAAGACATCAGCGAGAAGGACCGCAACAGCGTCCTGCATCCGTTCACACAGCTCAAGGACTTTGCCACGGGCAAGCTTGGCGAGCCGACGATCGTCGAGACCGGGAAGGGGATCCGCATCCAGGATGCTCACGGTCACCAGCTGATTGACGGCTTTGCCGGACTGTACTGCGTCAACGTCGGCTATGGCCGGACTGAGGTCGCTGAGGCGATCTCCCGCCAAGCCTATCGGCTGGCCTACTATCACTCGTACGCCGCGCACACGACCGACGAGCTTGCGATCCTGTCCGACCGTCTCGTGAAGATGGCGCCCGGCAAGATGAGTAAGGTGTTCTACGGCATGTCCGGTTCGGACGCCAATGAGACCCAGGCCAAGCTCGTCTGGTACTACAACAACCTACGTGGGAAGCCGACGAAGAAGAAGATCATCTCGCGCGAACGCGGCTATCACGGATGTAGCGTCGTCTCCGGATCGATGACCGGGATGAGCTTCTACCACGACCATATGGATCTGCCGCTGCCGCAGATCGTCCATACGGGTGTGCCGCATCACTATTGGGGCGCCAACCCGGGCGAAACCGAACGGGAATTCTCCGCCCGCCGCGCCGCCGAACTCGACCAGATGATCGAGCGTCTCGGTCCCGACAACGTCGGCGCCTTCATCGCCGAACCGGTTCTCGGAACCGGCGGCATCACGCCGCCGCCGGAAGGCTACTGGGAAGCCATCCAGTCGGTGCTGAAGAAACACGACGTGCTGCTGATCGCCGACGAAGTCATTACCGGCTTTGGCCGCACCGGCTCGATGTTCGGCTCGCAGCACTATGGCATAGAACCCGACCTGATCACGGTCGCCAAGGGCCTGACCTCGGCCTATTTCCCGCTCTCCGCTTCGATCGTCGGTGAGAAGGTTTACAAGGTCATGGAAGAGGGGGCTGACAAGGTCGGTGCCTTCTCGCACGGCTACACCTATTCCGGCCACCCGATCGGCGCGGCCGCTGCAAATGCGGTGCTCGACATCGTCGAGAAGGAAGACCTGCCCGGCAACGCCCGCGAGGTCGGCGCCTATTTCCAGGCTCAGCTCAAGGAGAAATTCGCGCAGCTGCCGATCGTAGGTGAAGTGCGTGGCGTCGGCCTGATGGGCGCGATCGAATTCGTCGCCGACCGCGAGAACAAGAAGCGCTTCGATCCGTCGCTGAAGGTCGGTGCTCGCGTCTCCAAGGCGGCCCGAGACCGCGGCCTCATCGCCCGTGCCATGCCGCATGGTGACATTCTGGGCTTTGCGCCGCCGCTTGTCACCACCAGGGCGGAAGTCGACGAGATCGTCTCCATCGCCGAAAAGGCGGTGCGCTCGGTCATGGACGATCTCGTTCGCGACGGCAAGAAAATCTAAGCGAAGACGGCTGGGTAGCTCCCCACGTACCTACTCGCTTCCAACGAAATCCGAACAGGGCAGGGGCCATACCCTTGCCCTGACCAATGAACTCAACCGTTGCACAGATGCGCACCATCAGGGAAAGAGGAAGCCGGCCCATGACCGCCGCCAAACTTCATATCACGACCAGCTTGGCTCCGATCACCGTCCATAGCCCCTACGACGGGTCTGTCCTCGGAACGATTGAGGCCACAGATGCGAGCGAAATCGGTGAACTCCTCGCCCGCGCCCGTCGCGGTGCGGAGCTTTCCGCTAAGCTGCCAAGACACAAGCGTGCGAGCATCCTGGAAGGGGCTGCGCAGATTATCGAAAGCCGCCGTGACGCTTTCGCCGAAACCATCGTGCGGGAAGCCGGCAAGACGATCGTTCAGGCGCGCAAGGAAGTGCTTCGTTGCGTCAATACTTTGAAGCTGTCTGCCGAAGAGGCAAAGCGCAATGCCGGCGAAATCGTACCCTTCGACGCCTATGTGGGATCGGAGCAGCGCCAGGGCTGGTTCACCCGCGAGCCGCTCGGCATCATTACCGCCATCACGCCTTATAACGATCCGCTGAACCTGGTGGCGCATAAACTGGGTCCTGCGATCGCCGGCGGCAATGCGGTATTGCTGAAGCCGTCGAACCTGACGCCGTTTTCCTCGATCAATCTTGTCGAAGCCTTGGTGGAAGCCGGCCTGCCGCGCGAGATCATTACCGTCGTTCACGGCGATCGAGAAATCGTCTCGGCTCTCGTCTCCGCACGGGAGGTCCGCATGGTCTCATTTACCGGCGGCTTTGCTACCGGTGAAGCCATCAGCCGCAAGGCGGGCCTGAAGAAACTGGCGATGGAACTCGGCGGCAATGCGCCGGTCATCGTCATGAATGACTGCGACTTCGACAAGGCGGTCGAAGGCTGCGTATCCGGCGCATTCTGGGCGGCCGGGCAGAACTGCATCGGCGCCCAGCGGGTCCTCGTGCAAGCCGACATCTATGAGCGGTTCCGCGACGCCTTCGTCGCCGCGACGAAAAAGCTCAAGGCCGGCGATCCGCTGCGCGAGGACACGGATGTCGGTCCGATGATCTCAAAGGAAGTCGCCGAGCGCACTGAAGCGGCGGTCAATGATGCGATTGCTGTCGGCGCGAAACTGCTCTGCGGTCACAAGCGCGAGGGGTCGCTTTATCACCCGACTGTGCTGGAAGGTACGCCGGTGACCTGCCGCCTCTGGCACGAGGAGGTGTTCGCCCCTGTCGTCATGCTTGCACCGTTCGAGACGCTTGATGAAGCGATCGATCTGGCCAACGATCCGGAATATAGCCTGCATGCGGGCATCTTCACCAGCAACCTGTCGGTCGCACTTGACGCCGCAAACAGGATCGAAGCCGGCGGGGTGATGATCAACGACTCCTCGGACTACCGCTTCGACGCCATGCCATTCGGCGGTTCCAAATACGGCTCCATGGGCCGGGAAGGCGTTCACTTCGCCTATGAAGAGATGACCCAGCCGAAGGTCGTTTGCATCAATCGTGGGTGAACGAAGTTGCTCGCACCGGCTCAATACCGCTGCGAGCGCCCGAAAACCAATGAACTGAATTTGCGAGGCGCCTCGGCGTCGCGATCGACGAACCTGATGGGGGGAGTATGAACAAGATTTTCGAGAATCCGCGGTCGGCACTTGATGGCTTGCTGTTCGACGGCATGTTCATCGCCGCGGGCGGTTTTGGCCTGTGCGGCATTCCAGAGCTGCTGATTGACGCAATCCGTCAGGCGGGCACCAAGAACCTGACGATCGCCTCGAACAATTGCGGCGTCGACGATTTCGGCCTCGGCGTTCTGCTGAAGACCAAGCAGATCAGAAAGATGATTTCGTCTTACGTCGGCGAGAACGCCGAATTCATGCGGCAATATCTGAGCGGCGAACTTGAGCTCGAGTTCAATCCGCAGGGCACGCTCGCAGAACGGATGCGGGCCGGCGGCGCCGGCATTGCCGGGTTCTATACCAAGACCGGGGTCGGTACCGTCGTTGCCGAGGGCAAGGAAACGAAGGCCTTCAACGGCGAGACCTATGTTCTCGAGACCGGGATCGTCGCGGACCTATCGATCGTCAAGGCCTGGAAGGCTGACACCACGGGCAACCTCGTCTTCCGCAAGACGGCGCGCAACTTCAATCCGCCGGCCGCCACCTGCGGCAAGATCTGCGTCGCCGAAGTCGAGGAGATCGTCCCGGTTGGCAGTCTCGATCCCGATCACGTCCATGTGCCGGGCATCTACGTGCATCGTCTGATCCAGGGTCAGCACGAAAAACGCATCGAGCAGCGCACCACGCGCACGGCGGCTTGAAGGGCAGGGGGAAGAGACATGGCCTGGGACAGAAACCAGATGGCGGCGCGCGCCGCCCGCGAACTCGAAGACGGCACCTACGTCAATCTCGGCATCGGCATTCCGACACTGGTTGCCAACTATATCCCCGAAGGCGTCCATGTGACGCTGCAGTCGGAGAACGGTCTGCTGGGCATCGGCCCGTTCCCGACGGAGGATCAGATCGATGCCGATCTCATCAATGCCGGCAAGCAGACGGTGACGGCCCTGGCGCATTCGGCCTTTTTCGACTCGGCGCAGAGCTTCGCGATGATCCGAGGCGGCAAGATCGCCATGGCGATCCTCGGCGCCATGGAAGTGGCCGAGAACGGCGACCTCGCCAACTGGATGATCCCCGGCAAGCTCGTCAAGGGCATGGGCGGTGCGATGGATCTGGTTGCCGGCGTCAAGCGCGTGGTCGTCGTTATGGACCACACCAACAAGGCGGGCGAATCCAAGGTGCTGAAGGCATGCACCCTGCCGCTGACCGGACAAAGCGTCGTCGATCGGATCATCACCAATCTCGGTGTGCTCGACGTCGTCGATGGCGGACTGAAGCTGGTCGAGCTTGCCGACGGTGTCACCGACGGCGAGATCCGCAGCGCCACCGATGCAACCATCGTCAACTGAGCCTGCGGGCTTTTGCCGAGACGCTGGAGCCGGCCGTTGCCGGCTTCGCAAGGACCAAGAGAGGAGACCATCATGAGCACCCCATCGATCGTCATTGCCAGCGCCGCCCGTACCGCGGTCGGATCTTTCAACGGCGCGTTCGGCAACACGCCGGCGCACGAGCTCGGCGCTGCCGTCATCAAGGGCGTGCTCGAGAGGGCGGGCGTCGAAGCCAGCGAGGTCGACGAGGTGATCCTCGGCCAGGTGCTGCCGGCCGGCGAGGGCCAGAACCCGGCGCGTCAAGCGGCGATGAAGGCAGGGATCCCGCAGGGCAAGACCGCCTGGGGGATGAACCAGCTCTGCGGTTCGGGCCTTCGCGCCGTGGCGCTCGGCATGCAGCAGATTGCAACGGGTGATGCGGATATCATCGTCGCCGGCGGCATGGAGTCGATGTCGATGGCGCCGCACTGCTCGCATCTGCGCGGCGGGGTGAAGATGGGCGACTTCAAGATGATCGACACGATGATCAAGGACGGCCTGACGGACGCGTTTCACGGCTACCACATGGGCATAACCGCCGAGAACGTCGCCCGCCAGTGGCAGCTTTCCCGCGACGAGCAGGACGCGTTCGCGCTCGCCTCTCAGAACAAGGCTGAGGCGGCACAGGAGGCCGGCCGCTTCGCGGAAGAGATCATTCCCTTCATCGTCAAGACCCGCAAGGGCGACGTCACCGTCGACCAGGACGAATACATCCGCCACGGCGCAACGCTCGACCAGATGACGAAGCTGCGTCCGGCCTTCGACAAGGAAGGCACGGTCACCGCCGGCAACGCCTCCGGCCTCAATGACGGCGCTGCCGCCACGCTTTTGATGACCGAAGCACAGGCTTCCAAGCGCGGCATCCAGCCGCTTGCCCGCATCGTTTCATGGGCAACCGCCGGCGTCGATCCGCAGGTCATGGGCACCGGCCCGATCCCGGCTTCGCGCAAGGCGCTGGCAAAGGCCGGCTGGGCGATCGGCGATGTCGAACTCGTCGAAGCCAACGAGGCGTTCGCCGCCCAGGCCTGCGCGGTCAACAAGGACCTCGGCTGGGATCCTGGCATCGTCAACGTCAATGGCGGCGCGATCGCCATCGGCCACCCGATCGGCGCTTCCGGTGCCCGCGTGCTCAACACGCTGCTCTTCGAAATGAAGCGCCGCGGCGTTTCCAAGGGGCTTGCAACGCTCTGCATAGGCGGGGGCATGGGCGTCGCCATGTGCGTGGAAGCGCTTTGAGGAGGCAAGCTTATGGCCTCCACCGAATATCGTCTCTGCGACGTATCGCTCGACCGGTCGTTTGGTGGCCGGGATGCGAGAATTGAGCGAGAGCAAGCGCTCGCGGTCATCGACCTCTTGGAATCCAACACATTTATTCCCGTCGGCCACGACGGCGGACCCTATCGCCTCAGGATCGCAGCGGTTGACGGGCGCCTGGCATTGCATGTCGCCGATAATCAGGGCGACCATGTCGTCAGTCATCACCTGTCGCTGACGCCCTTCCGGCGATTGCTCAAAGACTACACCCGCATCTGCGAGAGCTACTACGACGCCGTCCGCCACCCCGGGCCTGAGCGCCTTGAGGCGATCGATATGGGCCGGCGTGGCGTCCATAACGAGGCTGCCGAACTGCTTCGAGCCCGGTTGTCAGCGAAAGTGAATATCGACAACCACACCGCCCGCCGGCTGTTCACGCTGATCTACGCCCTACTCATTCGCAATGCCGACCCTCGAGTTCTGCTGAGCTGAGACGAATGCGGCCCGAGACTTCCCGACCCAGGAGGAACCCCAAGTGAATGCAATACCCCAACGCGATGTACACCCCGGACAGACGAGTTCCGCCGGCTTTCTGGATAGCGTTGACCAGAACTTCCGCCATGCGATGACTTTCCTCGACCTGCCGGAAGGCTTGTCCGACCGCATTATGCAGTGCAACTCGACGTATACGGTGCGCTTCGGCGTCCGACTGCGCGGCCGCATGTTCAGCTTCATCGGCTGGCGATCGGTGCATAGCGAGCACTGTGAGCCGGTCAAAGGCGGCATCCGCTATGCGTCGAATGCCGATGCCGAAGAGGTCGAGGCGCTTGCCGCGTTGATGACGCTCAAATGCTCGCTCGTCGATGTGCCGTTCGGCGGCTCGAAGGGGGCGCTGAAGATCGATCCGCGCGAATGGACGCCGCAGGAGCTTGAGCGCATTACCCGCCGCTTCACCCAGGAACTCAACAAACGTGGACTGATCGGCCCCGGCGTCAATGTGCCGGCACCCGACATCGGCACAGGCGAGCGCGAAATGGCCTGGATGATGGACGAGTTTCGCCGCGCCAACCCGACCGACGTCATCAATGCGCGCGGCTGCGTCACCGGCAAGCCGTTGTCGAAGGGTGGCATTGCCGGCCGCACCGAAGCCACCGGCCGCGGCGTGCAGTTTGCCATCCAGAGCTATCTCCGCGATCCGCGCACTGCCGGCTTGAACGGCAAGCGCGACTTGAAGGGTGCTGCAGTTATCGTCCAGGGATTTGGCAATGTCGGCTACCACGCGGCAAAGTTCGTCTCCGAAGAAGACGGTGCCCGGGTGACGATCGTTGCTGAACGCGACGGCTATGTCACTAACGCCGATGGGATTGCGGTCGAGGCACTGAAGCAGCATCAGATCAAGACCGGCAGCATCCTGGGCTTCGAGGGCGCCACCTCGTTTCCCGGCGACATGAGCGGCATCGAGCAGCCTTGCGACGTGCTCATTCCGGCGGCGATGGAAAATGCCATCCATGCCGGCAATGCGGTGCGCATAAAGGCGCATCTCGTGGTCGAAGCCGCCAACGGCCCGGTGACCTTCGATGCCGACAAGGTGCTGCGCACCCGTGGCGTCACCATCCTTCCCGATCTCTACGTCAATGCCGGCGGCGTGGTCGTCAGTTATTTCGAGTGGGTGAAGAACCTGACGCATATCCCCTTTGGCCTGATGGAACGGCGCCGGCGCGAACGGCGCAACCAGACGATTGCCACGACGCTAGAGCGCATGACCGGCAAGGAATTCCCCGCCGATATACGCGACGAGTTCCTGGAAGGCGGCGCTGAAATCGATCTTGTTCGTTCCGGACTGGAAGACGTCATGCGCAGCACCTGGATACGCATCGCCGACCTGATCGAACAGCAACCGGAACTCAGTGATTACCGAACCGCCGCTTATGTCGCGTCGATCCGGCAGATTGCAGATGCCTATGAAGCGATCGGGATCTAAACGGAGAAAATCTCCGACGCTTTCCCCCGCCTCCTCCCGAGGCGCCTTGGCTGCCGTCGAACAGGTCCCGACGGCAGCCGCTTTCTCTGAGTATTCCAAAGGTTGGCTTTGGCAATGTCAAACCGCGACGAGGCTGTCGATCCTGAGGAAGAAAAATTGTGAGGAGGACAAATGGACCTACGTCATCTGCGATATGTGGTTGCAGCCGCCCGCAACGGAAGCTTCAGCGCTGCTGGCCACGAACTGAATGTGCGCCAGCCGATCATCAGCAAGCGCATCCGCGAGCTTGAGGACGAACTCGGCGTTTTCCTCTTCGACCGGGCGACATCGGGGGCACGGCTGACGCCCACTGGCGAAGAGTTCGTCGTCGGCGCCCGGCGCATCATCGACGCATTTCAGCGGCTCTCCGAGCGGGCGAGGGCAAGTGGCGCCGGCAACACCGGACGCCTTGTGATCGGCTTCTACAGATCAATGTCATCTGGTTGCTTCCGCATGGCCTTGAAGACGTTCCGGAGCAAGTTTCCAGGCGCGGACATCGAGCTGATGGAGGCCTCCTATATCGAGCTCAAGGCCGGCGTGATGTCGGGGACCATCGATCTCGCCATCGTCCTCGGCGAAACGGGCCGGACTGAGCTTCTGGACTCCATGCCGCTGTGGTCCGCGCAAATGATGGTGGCCCTGCCGGAAGACCACGCGTTGGCCGAAAAGGCGACGGTCTATTGGTCGGAGCTGAAGGGTGAGCGGTTTCTACTGCCTCACGATGATCCGGGTCCCGACATCCGCAACATCGTTCTTCGTCATCTTGCAGCACCTTCCGATCATCCGGAGATCATCACGCGGCAGCTGAGCCGCGAAAGCATTCTGGGCGAGGTTGCGAGCGGGCAGGGGATCAGCCTGCAGTGCGAGGGCGTACAGCTAACGCCTGGGCAGGGCGTCGTGCTCCGACCCGTGCATGATGGCAATGGCGGCATCCGGCTCGGCTACATCGCCTGCTGGCGGCCGGACAATTCCAATCCAGTTCTCAAGAACTTCTTCGAGACCTTCCGCTGCGTCGTTTGAGTCGCCAGTTGCCACGCGTCAGCCGGCGAACGCGCCTACGACAGCGCAAGTATTTTTACGAGTAGCTACGCCCGGCTACTACGCCCAGGATTCCCTTGTTGCTGCGCGCATATTTCTGCCTTTCTTGATTGTCCCCGTCGCGATCCGCCCCTTGGCCGATCGCCGGAAGCGGGGACACCATGCCGGGACAGCACCACCAGAACCAGGAAGCGATGTCGCGTGGCGCGCGCATGTTGCGCACAGCGCTCGGGCCCGCCATAGCACGCCATCTCGAAGACCCCGCGGTCGTCGAGGTCTTGCTCAATCCGGACGGCCGGCTGTGGGTCGACAGACTGAGGGAAGGGCTCACCGACACCGGCGAGAGGCTGCTTGCGGCCGATGGCGAGCGCATCGTCCGTCTCGTCGCTCACCATGTCGGCGCTGAAGTGCATCCCGGAAGCCCACGTGTATCGGCCGAGCTTCCGGAAACCGGTGAGCGCTTCGAAGGGCTGCTCCCGCCGGTGGTCGCTGCCGCCACTTTTGCCATTCGCAAGCCCGCCGTCGCCGTCTTCACGCTCGCCGACTATGTCGCCGCCGGCATCATGACAGAGGCGCAGGCCGATGTGCTGCGCCTCGCAGTCGAACGACGGAAGAACATTCTCGTCGCCGGCGGCACATCGACCGGCAAGACGACGCTCACTAATGCGCTGCTGGCCGAAGTCGCCAAGTCTTCCGATCGGGTGGTGCTGATCGAGGATACGCGCGAACTGCAATGCGCCTCCCCCAATCTCGTCGCGCTCCGCACCAAGGACGGCGTCGCCTCTCTATCCGATCTGGTCAAATCGTCCCTGCGCCTCAGACCCGACCGCATCCCTATCGGTGAGGTGCGTGGCGCCGAAGCGCTCGATCTTCTCAAGGCCTGGGGCACCGGCCATCCGGGCGGCATCGGCACCATTCACGCCAATACAGCGATCGGCGCACTCCGGCGCCTGGAGCAACTGGTGCAGGAAGCGGTGATCACGGTGCCGCGGGCGATGATCGCCGACACCATCGACCTGATCGCCGTGCTCTCCGGCCGCGGCGTTGCCCGCCGGCTTGCCGAGATCGCGCTTGTCGAAGGGCTCGATCCGGTGACCGGCGACTACCGCACCCTCAACGCTCACCTTGCTCCCGACCGCCAACCGCTCCCGAAAGGAGAAGACACATGACCTTGCCCGCAGTTTCCCTCGTCAATAGAGCCCGCCGCGGTCTCGTTTGGGCGACCACGCTGGCCTCTATCTCGCTGATGTCCGCGCTGCCCGCGCACGCTTCCGGTTCGTCCATGCCTTGGGAGGAACCGCTCGAAAAAATCCTCGAAAGCATCGAGGGACCGGTCGCCAAGATCGTCGCGGTGATCATCATCATCGCCACCGGCCTCGCGCTCGCTTTCGGCGATACGTCGGGCGGCTTCCGCCGATTGATCCAGATCGTCTTCGGTCTGTCGATCGCCTTTGCCGCGTCAAGCTTCTTCCTTTCCTTCTTCTCCTTCGGTGGCGGGGCGCTGGTCTGATGGCGGCCTTCGCAAACGAACATGACGAGATCCGCGGCTACTACGCGCCGGTCCGCCGGGCGCTGACCGAGCAGATCCTGCTCGGCGGTGCGCCTCGGGCGGTCGCCATCGTCAACGGCACGCTCGCCGGCGCCGTCGGCCTCGGGCTTCGCCTCTGGCTTGCCGGTCTGGCAATCTGGGCAATCGGCCATTTCGCGGCGGTCTGGGCGGCGCGGCGCGATGCGCAGTTCGTCGACGTCGGCCGCCGGCACCTGCGCTATCCCGCGCATCTTGGCGTGTGAGGTGCGGCTGATGTTGAACCTTGCAGAATACCGGAAGAAGAATGCCGGCCTCGCCGATTTCCTGCCCTGGGCGGCGCTCATCGCCCCCGGTGTCGTCCTCAACAAGGACGGCTCGTTTCAACGGACGGCGCGGTTTCGCGGACCCGACCTCGATAGTGCCACGCCCGCCGAACTGGTGGCGACGACCGCACGCCTCAACAACGCGCTTCGCCGTCTCGGCTCCGGTTGGGCCGTCTTCGTCGAGGCGCAGCGCAATCCGGCCAACGACTATCCCGAGAGCTTGTTTGCCGACACCGCCTCCGCCCTGGTCGATGTCGAACGGCGTGAACAGTTCGAAGAAAGCGGGCTTCTGTTCGAGAGCAGCTACTACCTCACCTTCGTCTGGCTGCCGCCGGCCGAAGAAGCCTCGCGCATGGAGGCCTGGCTCTATGAGGGCCGCGATCGCGCCGGTGTCGATCCGTGGGAGCTGTTGAAGGGTTTTGTCGACCGCACCGCACGGGTGCTGCACCTCTTCGAAGGCTTCGTGCCGGAAGCCGGCTGGCTCGACGACGAGGAAACGCTGACCTATCTGCATTCGACCGTTTCGGTCTCCCGCCACCGCGTGCGGGTCCCCGAAACGCCGATGTATCTCGATGCGCTGCTCGCCGACCAGCCGCTTGCAGGCGGGCTGGAGCCGCGGCTCGGCGACGTTCATCTGCGAACGATGACGGTGATCGGATTTCCGACCATCACCTTTCCCGGCATTCTCGATGATCTCAACCGGCTCGACTTCTCGTATCGCTGGTCGACACGCGCGATCATGCTCGACAAAACCGACGCAACGCGCCTGGTCACCAAGATCCGGCGGCAGTGGTTCGCCAAGCGCAAATCGATCGCGGCCATTCTGAAAGAGGTGCTCACCAACGAACAATCGGTGCTGGTCGATTCCGACGCGGCCAACAAGGCGAACGAGGCCGATGCGGCCCTGCAGGACCTTGGTTCCGACCAGATCAGCGAAGCCTATGTCACCGCCACCGTCACCGTCTGGGATGCCGATCCGCGCATCGCCGAGGAAAAGCTGCGGCTGGTCGAAAAGATCATCCAGGCCCACGACTTCACCTGCATTGCGGAAACCGTCAACGCGATCGAGGCCTGGCTCGGCGGCCTTCCCGGCCATGTCTACGCCAATGTCCGCCAGCCGCCGATCTCGACGCTCAACCTCGCCCACATGATCCCGCTCTCGGCGGTCTGGGCAGGTCCCGAGCGGGACGAGCATCTCGATGCGCCGCCGCTCTTCTATGCGAGGACCGAAGGCGCGACGCCCTTCCGCTTCTCGCTGCATGTCGGTGATGTCGGCCACACGATGGTGGTCGGTCCAACCGGCGCCGGCAAGTCGGTGCTGCTCGCACTGATGGCGCTGCAGTTTCGGCGCTATGAGCTGAGCCAAGTTTTCGCCTTCGACTTCGGCGGTTCGATCCGCGCGGCGACGCTCGCCATGGGCGGCGACTGGCAGGATCTCGGCGGTTCGATCTCCGATGCCACATCGTTTCTGAGCATGGTGGCGCTACAGCCGCTCGCCGGCATCCACGACACGCCGGAGCGGGCCTGGGTGGCCGACTGGCTGGTCGACATTCTCGTCAGCGAAGGTGTGCCGATCACGCCTGATGTCAAGGAGCATCTCTGGACGGCATTGACGTCGCTTGCCTCCGCACCAGTCGCGGAGCGCACGGTCACCGGCCTCACCGTGCTGCTGCAGTCGACGGCCCTCAAGCAGGCACTCCGGCCCTATTGCATCGGCGGACCCTATGGCCGCCTGCTCGATGCGGAGATGGAATGGCTTGGCAATGCTTCCGTCCAGGTCTTCGAAACCGAAGGGCTGATCGGCACGGGGGCGGCATCGGCCGTGCTCGCCTATCTCTTCCATCGCATCGAGGCGCGCTTCGACGGTCGCCCGTCGCTGCTCATCATCGACGAGGGCTGGCGGGCGCTCGACGATGGCGGCTTTGCCCAGAAGATCAAGGAATGGCTGAAGACGCTGCGCAAGAAGAATGTCAGCGTCGTCTTTTCCTCCCAGTCGCTTGCCGACATCGAAGCCTCGCCGATCGCGCCGGTGCTGGTCGAAAGCTGCCCGACACGCATCTTCCTCGCCAACGAGCGGGCCGTCGAACCGCAGATCACCAGCGTCTACCGCCAGTTCGGTCTCAACGACCGGCAGATCGAAATCGTCGCCCGCGCCACGCCGAAGCGCGACTATTACTGCCAGTCCCGGCGCGGCAACCGGCTCTTCGAGCTCGGGTTAGGCGACGTGGCGCTGGCGCTTTGCGCCGCCTCCGACAAGGCCGCGCATACGGCGATGAACGATCTGGTCGAAGACGGCGAACGGCCCCGTTTCCTCGAAGTCTGGCTTGCTGCGCGCGGTCTCTCCTGGGCCGCAGATCTCGTGCCGGTCCTCACCAATATTGCCGCCCCCGCTGAAACCGGTGGCGGCGACCAAATTCCAATCCCCCCATCCCCTGAAGAGGAAACCATTCGATGACCCGTTTCATTTTCCGCACCGGCCATGCCCGCCGTGCCTTCGCCATTGCGCTTGGCGCCACCATGCTGGTGCCGATCGTTGCCGTCACGGTTCTGCCAAGGCCGGCCCATGCGCTGATCGTCTTCGATCCGAAGAACTATACCGAGAACCTGTTGTCGGCCGCCCGCGCCCTGGAGCAGATCAACAACCAGATCACCTCGCTGCAGAACGAAGCGCAGATGCTGATCAACCAGGCGCGCAATCTCACCAGCCTGCCGACGTCGATGCTTTCTGAGATCGAGGGCAATTTCTCCGAAATGAAGAGCCTGCTCGATCAGGCCGAACAGCTTGCTTACAACGTCCAAAACATCGATCAGCAGTTCAGCACCACCTACGAGACGTTCGCCACCGGTAAGAACAACGACCAGCTCGTGACGGCGGCGCGCGAGCGCTGGCAGCAGTCGGTCTCGGCCTTCGAGGACTCGCTGAAGACGGGCGCCGTCGCCGTCAATGGTATCGAGAGCACCCAGGCCCAGACCTCTACACTGGTCACCGCCAGCCAGTCGGCCCTCGGCGTGCTGCAGGCCGCCCAGGCCGGCAACCAGCTGCTCGCGGTCCAGGCGAAGCAGATGTCCGATCTCACCGCCATGCTGGCCGCGCAGGGCAGGGCGGAAGCGCTCGAGAAGGCCAGAGAAGCTGCGGCCCAGGAGCAGGCGCGCGAACAGTTCGGCCGCTTCATGACCGGCTCCGCCTATAGCCCGTCCAGCGTCCAGATGTTCCATCAGTAGTGAGCTTTTGACCATGGACCTCAAGATCGCCGCCCGGGTGACCGCTGTCATCGCCATTGGAGCAGGACTGACCGCGACGCTCATGGCATTCAGCCAGCGACAGGGACCGGAAGAGACCCCCGTCTTCCGGTCGCTGGATCCGGGCGGCGAGCCCGAGATCGACGGGACGCGGCAGGAGCTGCTGCGCTGCCGTGATCTCGGACCCGAAGCGCTCAAGGACAAAGCCTGCCTCAAAGCCTGGATGGAAAGCCGCCGCCGCTTCCTCAAACCCTCAGACACCGTCCGGCCCACGGCGCCGGCATCAAGCGCCGGTGGGACGGTGAAGCCATGAACAATGTCGGGATTATCGATCGCTTCCTGGAGACCTTCACCTCCTATATCGATTCCGGCTTCGGCCTGCTCGGCAGCGAAGTCGCGTTCCTGTCCTCGACGCTGATCGCCATCGACATCGTGCTCGCCGGTCTCTTCTGGGCCTGGGGCGCCGACGAGGACGTCATCCAGCGGCTCGTTCGCAAGACCCTCTATATCGGCTTCTTCGCCTTCATCGTCGGCAACTTCAACAATCTCGCCCGCATCGTGTTCGAGAGCTTCTCCGGCCTCGGCCTGAAGGCGGCCGGCGCCTCGCTCTCCAGCACCGAGCTGCTGCAGCCCGGCCGTGTCGCCCAGGTCGGGATCGATGCCGGCAATCCCATCCTGCAGGCAGCCGGCGACCTGATGGGCTATGTCAGCTTCTTCGAGAATTTCGTGCAGATCTTCGTGCTCCTGACCGCCTGGGTCATCGTGCTCGTCGCCTTCTTCATTCTCGCGGTGCAGATCTTCGTCACGCTGATCGAGTTCAAGCTCACCACGCTTGCCGGCTTCGTGCTGATCCCCTTTGCCTTCTTCAACAAGACCGCCTTCCTCGCCGAAAAGGTGCTCGGCAACATCGTCGCCTCCGGCGTCAAGATTCTCGTTCTTGCCATGATCGTCGGCATCGGCTCGCGTCTCTTCAGTGAATTCACCGCCGGCTTTTCTGACCAGCCGACGATCTCCGAGGCCTTGTCGCTGGTGCTCGGCGCATTGGCGCTGATGGGCTTGTCAATCTTCGGACCGGGGATTGCCACCGGCCTCGTCTCCGGCGCGCCGCAGCTTGGCGCGGGGGCAGCGGTCGGAACCGGTCTCGCGGCCGCGGGTCTCGGTGCCGCCGGCTATGTCGGCGCCCGTGCCGGTATCGGTGCTGCGGCCGGCGCCGTCGGTGGCGCGATGCGGGGAGGAGCCGCCGTTGCCGGCGGCGCCAGCACCGCCTACAGCCTCGCCAGCGCCTCTTCCGATGCGGGCGGCGCCGGACGCGCCGCGGCCGGTTTCGCTGGTATGGCCAAGGCCGGCGCCGGCTTCGTGATGAGCAAGGCGAAGGAAGCCGCCGGCCGGTCCGGAGACACTTTGCGGTCGAGCTATGGGGCAGGGCAGTCGGCTGCCTGGAAAGCCACGGGCGGCGGCAACGACGTTGGCGCGGGCGCTACCGGTGTTGCCGGCGATAGCGCAGGCGGAGCCTCGCAAACTTCCTCGCCGCCGGCTTGGGCCGAGCGCATGCAGCGCAAACAGGCCTTCCACCATGGCGTCAGCACCGCCGCCCATTCCGTCCGCTCCGGCGATCACGGCGGCGGCTCCATGTCCGTTTCCCTCAATCAGGATGATCACCGATGAATCCGTTCAAACGCGCCTCCGTGCGCTATGCCCGAGCGCCAGAGCCCGAAACACCCTACAGACGCGCCGCGCAGGCCTGGGACGAGCGCATCGGCTCCGCCCGCGTCCAGGCGCGAAACTGGCGGCTGATGGCCTTCGGCTCGTTACTGCTCGCCGGCGGCTTTGCCGCCGCGCTCATCTGGCAATCGACACGCGGGACCGTCGTCCCGTGGGTGGTGCAGATCGACAGGATCGGCGAAGCGCAGGCGGTGGCGCCGGCCGTCGCCGACTACCGGCCGACCGATCCGCAGATCGCCTGGCACCTGGCCCGCTTCATCGAAAACGTCCGCTCGATCCCGGCTGATGCGGTGATCGTCCGGCAGAACTGGCTCAGCGCCTACGAGTTCACCACCGATCGCGGTGCCGTCGCGCTCAACGACTACGCCCGCGCCAACGACCCCTTCTCCAAGGTCGGCAAGGCGCAGGTCGCCGTCGATGTCTCCTCCGTCATCCGCGCCTCGCCCGAGAGTTTTCGTGTCGCCTGGGCCGAGCGCCGCTACGAAAACGGGCAACTGTCCACCACCGAGCGCTGGACCGCCATCCTCACTGTCGTGATCGAACAGCCGCGCACGGCCGACAAGCTGCGCGCCAATCCGCTCGGTGTCTACGTCAATGCTATCAACTGGTCGAAGGAGCTTTCGCAATGAAGGGGGCAACAGGAACATCCATGAACAGGATCCGGTCGGGAAGAGCCGCCGTGCTCGCGGCAGCATTGCTCGCGGCAACCGCGCTTGCCGGCTGCGCAAAAAAATACATCCCGCCCGAGATCGACTATGACGATGCCGCACCGGCCGTGAAGTTCGCCGACCCGGTCGGGCCGGTGAAGGTGGTCGAGGTGGCAAAGCCGCTGCCGTTGCCCGGGCAACTGAAACCGGTAGAAGAAGGCAAGAAGAAACCGGAACCCTCAGATCCGAAAGCACGGATCGCCGCGGCCAACGAGGCGGCGCGCATGCAGCCGGTGAGGGACGGCTTCATCAACGCCGTGCAGGTCTATCCCTTCGCCATCGGCGCGCTCTATCAGGTCTATGCCGCACCCGGCCAGGTCACCGACATCGCGCTGCAGCCGGGCGAGCAGTTGGTCGGCGCAGGTCCTGTCGCGGCCGGAGACACGGTGCGCTGGATCATCGGCGATACCGAAAGCGGCACCGGTGCGGGAAAGCAGGTGCATATCCTGGTCAAGCCGACGCGATCGGAGCTGCAGACCAATCTAGTGATCAACACCAATCTGCGTACCTATCATCTGGAACTGCGCTCGACGGAAAAGACCTATATGGCCTCTGTCTCCTGGCAATATCCGGCCGATCAGCTGATCGCGCTTCGCCGCCAGAACACCCGCGCCGTCGAAACACAGGCCGTGGCGGCGGGCATCGATATCTCGAAGCTCAACTTCCGCTACCGCATCGAAGGCGATGGCGCCCCCTGGCGGCCGCTGCGCGCCTTCGATGACGGGTCGAAGGTCTACATCGAATTCCCCAGCGGCATCGCTCAGGGCGAAATGCCGCCGCTCTTCGTCGTCGGCCCGTCCGGCAATTCCGAGCTCGTGAACTACCGCGCCCGGCAGAACTACTATGTCGTCGATCGGCTGTTTGCGGCGGCTGAACTCCGGCTCGGCGACAAGGACAGCCAGCGCCGCGTGCGCATCGTGCGCGCCGACGGCCGCCGGATTGCCAATCGCACGACGCTGTTCTCCGCGGAGAGAAGCCGATGACAGGTCCGTCCGATCTTAAAGCGGAGTTCCGGCTCAGGCCGGAACCGGCGCGCGTCACGCGCCTGTCGCGTAAGGTGCTGATTGGTCTCGGCGCCATATCGAGTCTCGCCATCGCTGCAGCCCTGTTTTTCGCGCTCGACACCGGCCCGCGTGGCAATCAGATGCCGGATGAACTTTACAACACCGAAAACCGTACGCCGGCAGACGGGCTCGCCAATCTGCCGAAAGACTATACCGGCATCCCGAAACTCGGGCCGGCGCTTCCCGGCGATCTCGGCCGCCCGATCCTCAAGGCGCAAGAGGAGGGCAAGCCGGTTATCGTTCCGACCATCCAGACGCCGCGCGCCGATCCGGAGGAGCAGCGGCGCTTGGCCGAACTCGAAGCCGCGCGTGTCGCCAAGCTCTTTACCGACAGCCGCGGCGAGCGCACCGACAACAATCAGGCGCTCGATATGCGCAAGAGCACGACCGACCCCAATGCTTTGCTGACGCAGCCTGATGCCACGCCGCCGCTCGACGCGGGTTCGGCCCAGAACATGCAGGACCGCAAGCTCGCCTTCGTCAATGCCGAAGCCGACCGGCAAACCATCAGTCCGGATCGTGTTCAGGAAAAGGCCTCGCCCTATGTCCTGCAGGCCGGGTCTGTGATCGCCGCCGCGCTCATCACCGGCATCAAGTCCGATCTGCCAGGCTCGATCACCGCCCAGGTCACGGAAAACGTCTATGACAGCCCCACCGGCGCGCACCTGCTCATTCCGCAGGGTGCCCGTCTCATCGGCCAGTATGACAGTCAGGTCGCCTTCGGGCAGTCGCGCGTGCTGCTTGTCTGGAACCGCGTGGTCATGCCGGACGGCACCTCCATTGTGCTCGAACGCCTTCAGGGCACCGATCCCCAAGGCTTCTCCGGCCTCGAGGACGAGGTCGACTATCACTGGGGACAGCTGTTCAAGGCGGCTGCACTCTCGACGCTGCTTGGGGTCGGCACCCAGATCGGCAGCGACAACGAGGAAAGCGAGATCGCCGAGGCGATACGCGAAAGCGCTCAGGGCACGGCGTCGAATGTCGGCCAGCAGATCGTCAGCCGGCAGCTCAACATCCAGCCGACTCTCACCATTCGACGTGGGTTCCCCGTTCGCGTCATCGTCAACCGAGACCTCGTCATGCAGGCCTATGGTGCCACGAAGGAGCCGACATGACCAAGCTCAAGCTTTCCGCCATTCCGGACGACAAGCCAGTGAAGGTCACCGTCGAGCTGCCGGCGGCAGTGTTTCGCGACTTGCAGGCCTATGCGGCAATTCTTGCGCGCGACAGTGGTGAGCCATCACCACCCGATCCAGCGAAGCTGATCGTGCCGATGCTGGTTAGGTTCATGGAGACGGATAGGGGATTTGCGAAGGCGAGGCGAGCGTCTCTACCGGATGAGCGTCGCCGGACATGAAGGACTGCAGTATGGGCCTTTGGCGCCGACATGCACACCGCTTACTGATCCTTGCGTGCCGCCCATTGAGTGTGTTCGCGCGAAAACGCATTCTCGGAATCGCCCACGAAAATCGAGAATTTTTCGTTGGTATCAGGCAAGTGCGCCCTTTCCCTAATCAAGCTGATTTCATGAGCGGCGAGCGTGTATGAGGCAGCCAATTCCGAGAAGCGGCGTGCCTGCATCCAACCAAGCAAACTCGCCGCAGTCGCGACAATGACGTCAGTGGGCCAGAAGGGGCTGGTCAGATAATTGAACCGCAAGACGCCGAAAAGCACCGCCAACGAGTTGGTTGCTATCAAAAGCAAGAAAAGCTGGCTTGCTCGGTTTCTGTTGAATGCGGCCTTTTTCGTATACCAGGAGAGTTGATCCTCAATTCGCAATTTTGCGTAAGTCGAGCGTCTTGCGCTCAAGGGCGTGGACCGCATCTGCCGCATCCCGTCGGTGATCTGCACATCATTAAGATGATCGGTGAGGCGACTGCTCGCGTCCTTATTCTGTTCAAAAATCGACTTCAGCGCATTACGGAACTCCGCGTCCGCGAGAGCATCGGATTCGTGGAAGGGTTCCGCCTTCGAGACATAGCGCCACGTTATGGTTTTGACCGATTCTGCGAGCGCGCGCCCCCCGTACCAATATCTGTCGGGCCGGGCCGCTGATAAATAGATCGAGCAGGCCAAAGCGATCAGCAGGATCATGAGCTGCGCTAATGCCAGCGAAAAGGTTGACGTTCCCACGACCGACAACACGGCGGCTGCAACAAGGGCGATCAAATGAACGCCTAAGGTGGCGAGAAAAATCTTCTGCGATCGCTTCGATAAGTTATCCGATGAACGAAACAGGGCGGGAAAATCTTGGTCTGTCACAGAAGTTATCTACCTACAGATGCGACGCTAGCTCTGAACCGCACAGGTTCGTATCATTTTAACTCGTCGGACAATTTGCCCCACGGAACGGCCTTGATATTGTAGTCCGAGATCCATTTTGGTGGCTGGGCGGGTAGCTTGCCCTTGGGATACACCGCAACAACTTTCTTGTTCAATTCAATACTCTTTTGCACTTCCCAATGAACCCACTGGCTGAGTGCAGTGCTCTCCGAGAGATAAACCACCGTGATTGAAGAGCGGGCGATGCGTTCTGCGATCTTCTGCTTGATGTAAGACGCCCGATCGCTGTCGTACGGCTCGCGCACTGAGTGATCGTTGAATTCGATATCGCTGTTTTCATTCTTCGCGTGCGCGCGGAGCAGGTTTACCTCGTTCATATCCTCGGTGGCAAAGCTGATAAAAACGTTCCGTTTGCCGCCCTGCAGGGCGGCTTTAGCTTTCTCCTCCAGGGATCGGATATCGCCGAGTCTGCTCCAGCTACCGCTGCTGCCTCCACCCATATCAGACCTCCTCGACGTTGAATTCGTTGCAGGCAATGCAGTGGCCGCAGGGCGTCTCTTGCCCCAAGTGGCACGAATAGGTTGCTTCGACGCCCTTCTGCTTAGCCAGAGCGATCACCTCATCCTTGTGGAAGTCTGCCAGCGGAGCCAAGACCTTTATTGAGCGACCCATGATCCGGCTGATGAGGGCTTCGGCTTCCTGAAGGAACGCCGAAGTTTGGTCGGGGAAAAGACTCGTTTCCTCGTGCAGAAGGCCAATAGATATTGCATCGGCTCCCACCTGATATGCATGAGCGGCAGCGACTAGAAGAAACAACATGTTGCGGCCGGGCGTGAATGCGTCTTCCAGGACACGGAGGCTCGGATCGGTCAACCCGGATCGAATGAGCACGCCATAACCCGAGAGATCCGCGACTGTGAGCTCCAGGCCCAACTTCCGCATCGCACCTTCGCAAGCGGCCAGTTCGCGATCCAATGCTCGCTGGCCATAGTTCACGAAAATCGGATGTATTTTGACGCCTTCTTCAATCGCCAAGTACGCAATCAAGGTTGAGTCCAAGCCGCCCGAAACCAATGCAACGACGCTCATGCTGCAATCTCCTTTCGGGCGCCCTTGAAGACTCGCATCACGATCCATATGGCCCAGTCCAACAATCCTACCGCTGCTCCAAGGCGCTCGGCATAGGAGCGCAAATCGCTTTCGTACCTTCCATACGCGGACAGGCCCGAAATGTGGTTTGCGGGTCCGCTGTAGAGCCCCATCTCCTTCATAAAATCCAGCACATGCCGATCCAGGACAGCTAAACTGTAGGTAACCCCACTGTTGCGAAGAAACATACTGGCCTGCTTGGGGCCGAGGCCCGGCGCATTATTGACCAGCCAAGACCGAAGGGCGACCGGATCGGTGTCGCCGTCAAGGAGGTTTCGTAGGGATCCGGAGGCAGCGCAGACGGCCCGTTTCGTTGATGAAAGTTGGCGAGCCCTGGATGCGGGGAATCGATAATTTCGCAGCGACCCTCCGACCGTCAACGGGGTTTTGAGAACAGTCGTAAGTTCATGCGTCAAATCGCCGTCGAAATTCAGGTGAAGAAGTCCCTGACGGTCAATAGCCTCTGCTGCAGCCACCGCGACAGCGTATGGAACCTGGCTGCTCAGAACGCAGCAGGATAGCTCGCGCCAAAGCGACCTTTCGCAAAGATCTCCAGCTATAGCGTATGCTCGCCCCTCGATCTCAGGATAGATCGCCACGACGGCGCGCTCGAGATCTTGCCCTGCCTCTCTCATGCGAAAAGCCCCGGAACTGCTTCCCTTAGTTGTTTCGTGCTTGCCCGACCCATCATTCCCACCAAAAATGCTTCCATGCGCCTCTCATGCGCTGCCTGAGCTAGATCAGCCGCGAACTCCCGATAATAGTCCAGGTTATGAAAAGCCACCCGTCCTGCATAGGCGACCTTATCATCGCTCAATGCGGAAACAGTGACTGGCGAATCGGCAAGGCTTGCTTGGAAGGCAAAAAAATCGAAATGTTGGTAATGGTTCAAGCGATGGGTATCGCGGTCGATGACCATCCTGCACCATTCCAAGCCATCGAAGCTGTCAGCGCCGGCTGCGGTCAAAATCGCGATACTCCAAGGGTTACCGGTGCCAAGTATATGAAGTGGCAAATAGGAAGGTAGCTTGTCGAGCTCCTGTCGGATGCGTTGGACTGTTTTGGCTCGTTCAATTATGCCAGAGCCCAATTCCCGTTCCGCCACTGCTACGAGCGGCGCGGATGTTTGGCTCGCGACCTCTTTAACAACGTAGGGGAGGCCTTGGACATCATAACCGCTCAGCCTCTTTCTGGGTGCGTGAACAATTGGCAATACATGTTTTGACGCTGCTCTGTCGCGTTCGATGGCAGCCACGATCTCCCGGACCGCAACATCAGGTTTGAGAGATGGTTTCATGACATCGAAACAATACGCCCAGTCGTGCGGAATGCCTTTCATTGCTTCCGCAAACAGATCGGGGGTCCAGCTGCTGTCTTCGCGGCGGGTCGCCTCGTAGTTTCCCGAATCCACCAGAACGAATCCCCCATTCCTGCGTATTTGCCGCAGCTCGGCGATGATGCCTTTCGGCCGTCGCTCGGGCAGCAGGTCATAAGCGGAGATTAGTATCGTCGGTGCCCCGAACACCCTCAGTGCCTTGATAGCTTCCAGGGGCACGAGTTGCGTTTCGTGTGAAGAAACCGAAAGAAAAACAGTCGGTAGGGACAACCGGAGCGAAGGAGCGGTTTGCGGCCTCACTGGTGGAATGCGCCGAGGCACCTTTGTGGCAATCTTTCGAGCCAACTGCCGGAAGGCTGCGTGAGTGTTCGCCCCGTCCCAAGCTGAGAAGTTGACCGTGCTTAAGCCGCCGTAGGGATACGGCAAGCTTGAACCATCAAGGCGCACCGGAATGATAGGAATGCCAAGTTCATCGGCAATCCGGACTTCGTCGCGAACCAGGGGACTCTTGCAGGCATCCGCCGACCAAACCACAACTGCACACTTAGACTGCGGAAGCTCCTTTTCGATCTCAAACGCAAAGTTGCCAACGAGTTGGTCATCCCACCAGACGTTCCAATGCTCTTCAAGTAGTTCGACGATGACACTTGTCTTGTCATTATCTTCACTCGAGTGGATGACATAGACATCCGCCATTTCGCGACTCTCTCCCCCGACTCGCTGCAAGGTATAGATTTGCCGCTGAAGCTCAACTTGAAACTGCTAATACTCTATGAAGTGTGACCCCAACACACCGAATAAATCGCCGTTGTGAAGTCATCTGTTACACCGGTCAAACTGGCCAGCGATGCGCGTCTCTCCTCGTCGAGGATGATCCGAGTTTCGCGTTCGGAATGCTCGTCGAGGATGCTTCGGATTTCAGTTTCTGCGAGGCCGTCGGCCAGGATCAAAAGCGATGCCTCCAGACCGACGTCTTGTGCATGCGTCGATAGATCGATGTCTGGCGCAATGACGCGAATGCCTAACGTCTCAATGCAATGACGAGCTTCTTCGAGTGAGTACCTTCGACCAAGGGTCGCAGTGGAGCCTTTCAATATCACGCACGAAGGCGAAGGGCCTACTATTGGGACACGGTCGTCAGCGAAATTCAGAGGCAGAGGGACCTGCCGAAAATCGCAATAGAAGGAAACCGCTTTGGACGCCAAGTGTGCAGCCTCAACCGGCGAGCACCGCAACTCGGCCCAGTAGAAGGCGAACACCGCACTGAATATATCTCCCGTGCCGATCTTGAAGGTGCGACGAGACTGATAAGCAGGAATAGTGCTCATGGAACCATTTTTGCTTGCCGCTAGGGCCCCTCGGACACCACGCTTCAATATTACGACTTCCGCTTCGTTGTTCTGCAGCAGCAAAGCTGTGCCTGCTTCCACATCATCAATACCAGTGTAGGCGCGCAACTCGGCCTCGTTCAGGACTAACGCCAGCTTCTCCGCGCGAGAACCATTCGATGAGAAGCGTTCGATGCATCGCGCCGTTTGTGGATCGTAAACGGCCCGTTCAGCATTTACGACCGCAGAACCTTCGAGGAAGCCGAATCGCAGCACGTTCTGGCCCTTTACGACCATCGGGGCGCTTCGCACGGGCAAGATCGTTGGCTCAATGTGCGGTGTGGACAATGGATGAAAGTAGGCGAACGCAATGTCATGTGAACGAGGCGAACAGTGAACAATCACCCCCATCCCCGTTAGATAGTCGAACGCCTGGCCGATCGCCGTTGATCTGTAGGTGTATAGTTCAAGGGAGGGACAAAGGTTAGAAAGCGCTGCCGCCGCCCTCACGCCAGAGCCCATTTCCTCGTTCCAATATGGCGTTTCGCAGACTTCTCGATATAGCCCTCCCGCGATCAACATTTCGAACACGACCTCAAGTTGGACTGCAGCTTTTACACTTTCTATGCGATCTGCCGCTATCAGTCGACGGAGGCGCAACACTCAGGATGTACCATGTTTCATTTGTTTATGACGAGCGTTGAGGGATACTGGAACGAGACGGCGGAGACGAGCCTCGGATGGGACCGCGTTTTCGAGTACACATCCCCCGACGTCAAAGAGCAATTTCTGCCGCTTCAAGGCGACTCAATTGGCAAGGTTGTCGGAATTCCTGCCCTGTTTACCTACGAGTTCGCGAAGCGTCTGCCTGCCGACGAAGACGATCTGCCAAAACCCTCCAGGGTTGGTCGCGTTACCGCTGTTCACGCCGGTCCAAAGGAAGTCCGTATTGAATTCGAGATCGATCAGACAGTTGCGCCGATCCCTGCCAAGGAGATCCATCGAATTTCAGAGAAGCTAAACATCGCCATGAGCCATGGCGAGAGTTATCGTAGCCACTGGGCGGTGAAAAATGTAGATCTGATCGGCTTGCTGAAAGAGGAAGGGTTATACACCCCGGTAAATTCGCCGGCAGTAAAGGAAGAGCTACTCAACATTGCAGAGGATATACAAAAGCCAGATGAGACGCGAAATAAAGTATTTATTGTTCACGGACATGATCAGGCGGTTTTAAACGGTGTCGCTCGCTGGATCAGCAAAATTGGTCTCGAGGAGATCATTCTCAACGAACACGCCAACAAAGGTCGAACGGTCATTTCTAAGCTATCCGAGTTGGCCGAAGGTGTTGAGTACGCAGTCGTCCTGCTTACGCCCGATGACGTGGGTGGAATTAAAGGTGGGGAACAATCCTATCGTCCACGTCAGAACGTCGTATTCGAGCTTGGTTACTTTCTGGCTAAGCTAGGCCCATCCCGCGTCGCAGTCGTAAGATCCGGCGAGCTTGAGACACCAAGCGACTTTGGCGGTGTTTTAACGGTCGATTACGACGCGGCGGGATCCTGGAAGATCGGTCTAGCGAAGGAATTCAGCGCAGCAGGACTCCGCTTCGATTTGTATGCAGGAATTTAGGCGAATTGCAGGCTGGATAACCCGCTCTGGCTGATCAGGTTTGATTGCGTTTCCAAACCCAGAACCTATGGTTGATCGCAGAGTTGGGAGATTCGGTATGGCTCGCAAGCCGCTATGCTTCGTTTTGATGCCTTTCGGGATTAAATCAGCCGGAGGCGATAAGCCGATTAACTTCGACGCAGTCTACAATGACTTCATAAAGCCCGCCGTGGAAGAGGCGGGCTTGGAGCCCATTCGAGCCGATGAAGAGCAGGCAGGAGGTATTATCCACAAGCCGATGTTCGAGCGCCTGGTACTATGCGAGTATGCTATCGCGGACCTCACCACGGCAAACGCGAACGTATTTTACGAGTTAGGCGTTCGGCATGCCGCAAAGCCGCGGACCACGGTCCTTCTGTTTGCGGAGGGGCAGGGGAGATTGCCATTTGATGTCGCTCCTCTGCGGGCGATGCCGTATTCGATCGGCGAAAAGGGCGGTCCGACCAACAAGAAAGAGGCAATCAAAGGGCTTGTCGCCAAACTTAAGGCGGCTCGAAAAAACGTGGACAAGGATAGCCCCCTGTTCCAGCTCATCGACGAGTATCCGGAGATTAAGTTGGCCCATGAGAAGACGGATGTCTTCAGGGAGCAAGTTGCCTATGCGGAAGAATTGAAGGCGAAGCTCCGAAAGGCTCGAAAACTCGGACGAGATGCAATTTATGAGGTCGAACTTTCGCTCGGTGAGTTAGACGACGAAGAGGCTGGTGTTATCGTCGATCTCTTCCTCTCGTACCGCAGCGTGGAAGCGTGGGCCGACATGATCCGAATGTTTGACAGGATCGACGTTGCGCTACGCGCCACGATTTTGCTCAGAGAGCAATATGCATTTGCGCTCAATCGGAATGGTGAAGGCGACCTCGCCGAGTCGGTGCTTTTGGAGCTCATCGATCAACGGGGTCCAAGCAGCGAGACCTATGGCTTGCTCGGCCGCGTCTACAAAGACAGGTGGGATGCAGCAAAAGCGGAAAACAAGGAAACCAAAGCCAAAGGTCACCTAAAGAAAGCCATCGAAGCATATCGCAAAGGCTTTGAGGCTGACTGGAGGGACGCCTACCCTGGGATAAATGCGGTCACGTTGATGCATGTCGCAGACCCCTCGGACGTGCGTATCCCCCAGCTTCGCGCAGTCGTCGAATACGCCGTCAAGAGAAAGATTGCTAACGGTGCTGCCGATTACTGGGATTATGCAACGTTGCTGGAGCTCGCGGTGTTGGGAAAAGACCAGGCTGCAAGTGATGCTCAACTTGCGGACTTACTTCCGCACGTCCGGGAAGTTTGGGAGCCCAAGACCACAGCCAAAAACCTTGGCTTTATCATGGACGCACTTCCTGGCGATTCTCAGGACCGCATATGGATCAAAGAAATCATAGAACAGCTTCTAGAGTCTTGAAAATCGATGACATACGACGTTTTTATTAGTCACGCCTGGAGCTACAGCGAACGTTACGAAGGTGTCGTTCGTCTGCTCGACATAGCAACTCAAAACTTGTCTTGGTTTTCGTATCGCGACTACAGCGTTCCACGGAATGAACCGATCGTTGCTCCGAACGAAACCATACGGATCGCCGTGTTGAAGGATCGGCTAAAAGAACAGATTCGGCAGGCTAGTTGCGTGATAGTGCCGGCTGGAATGTACGTTTATGACCGTTTTTGGATTCAGACGGAGATCGATCTCGCCTTACGGGCCTTCAGCCGACCTAAGCCGATCATTGGCATTAGACGGCGAAATCAGCAGAGAACACCCGTCGAACTGGAACAGCAGGCGACGAAGATGGTGAATTGGAATAGCAACAGCCTTGCGACGGCTGTCTATGAAGTCTGCCGCTAGTTTACCTGTCCAGCCATGACGTCAGATGACCAACTTGAGATGGCTGGACAAAACCAGGCCGGCCGCGCCCCGCAGCGCCGTATGCCCTTCGCCGATCCCATTGACGGTGATGGAAATCTCCTGGTTCGGCCTCTTCCTGACCAGGCTTTCGACATGCTGCCTGACGCGCTCGGCAGCATCAGCGCCGCCGCCTGCGATGTCGCCATGCAGGAGATAGGAATTGAGGGACAGAGTCTGTTGCAGGTTGAGGATCCCGAACGCCACATTGCGGGTGTAGCGATCGAGCAGATCATCGGCGGCCTTTGATCCTTCGGCCGCCTCCTTGACGAGGCGCGCGCAGGTGACACCTTCGGAGTTCGCCATACCCAGGCAAGCCGCTTCTCGCCGTAGCCAGGGTAGGGCGGCCACGGTTTCCCAGCATCCGTGTTTGCCGCAATTGCAGAGTTCGCCATCGATCTGGACGACGGTGTGGCCGAGCTCGCCGCCGGAGCCGGCAAGCCCCCGATAAACCCGTCCGTCGATGTAGAAGGCTCCGCCCAGCACCTCGCCGGTATAGATGGCCGCGAAGGTCTGTTGGCCTCGTCCCGGCCCGAACCAGCGGTCGCCGACGAGGAGTGCGCGCGGGTGGTGATCGATGACCACGGGAAGCGAAAAATCCCTTTGCAGGATGTCGACCAGTGGAAGCCCGCTCAGAACCGGTGCGAGATTGACAGCAAGGATCACACCGTTATCGCTGTCGATCATGCCGCCCGAGGCAATGCCGATCCCGAAGGGCGCCTGGCGGGCCTGAGACAGCGTCGCCGACAAGGTGTCCTTCAAGATCGCCAGGAACACATCCCTGTCGCCATACGGATCGAATTCCGCCCTGGTGAGCGCCTTGATCTCGCCGCTCAGCGTCACCAGACACGTCTGGATCCTGCCCGGCAGAAGCAGCACGGCGCCGAGCATCGGCGCCTCCGGATTGAAATAGATCGGCCGCGCCGGCTTGCCGCCCTTGAAGTCGGAAGGGACCGCGTCGAATTCGACGAGCAGTCCCTCTTCGATCATCGGCTGGACGATGCCGGTGATCGTCGTCCGGTTCACCCCCGCCAAGCGCGCCAGCTCCGCTCGGCTCTTGGGGCCATGGTCGTAGAGTGCCTGCAAAACCCGGCCGCGGTTGATCTCGCCGAGCGTCGACTGCGAAACAAGCGTCACATTGCCACCGTCGCCAGCTTCCTTGTGGGAAGGACTGCGCTGCCCCAGCGAATAAGATGGCTGATTTTCGAATCTCAACATTGCTTCTCCGTTTGGCGGCCGGTCTTTCTAGCCTGTGAGCGCTTGCTCGGCCAGATGGCGCTTGCTTGCGTCCACCGACACCCAGACTGTCACGGCTCAGGCCGCTCTGCCGGAATCTCTGTGACGACTTGTTGACAGTACCATAAGTTTGTGCGAAGTACAAACAAACTGCTGCAAACGGCAGACGAGGGGTAACAATCAAAATCGGGCAGGGCGGCCACCGGTCTCCCGAACGATCGAGGTTGGATTACAGACAACTGAGGAGGCATTCATGACATTCGATATCGGAAATTTGTCGCGCCGGGATATGCTGAAGACCACTTCGGCTGCGGCTCTCCTGGCGACAGGCGTCGGGTCGCTGGTGGCGCCGCGGCGTGCAGCCGCCGCCGACACGGTACGGGTTCTCTCGGTCGAAGACCCGTTCTTCTTCGCGATGAAGGCGATGATCCCGGAATACGAGAAGGAGACCGGGATCAAGGTGGAGCTCGAAAGCCTCTCCTATGATGCGCTGCAGACCCGCCTCGTCTCCGCCTTCGTCGCCAAGACCTCGGATGCCGACGTCATCGCCGTCGACCAGATGTGGCTCGGCCAGTATCTCGACAATGGCTGGATCATTTCGCTCAACGACTTCATTGCCAAGGACGGTGACCTCGATCTGTCGGACTTCATTCCGGAGGTCCTGTATTCCTCGAACATGTGGCGCGGGCAGATCGGCACGCTGCCGGTCGCGGCCTATGCGCAGGGCGTCATGTACCGCAAGGACATCTTCGACGAGTTCGGCATCGCCGCACCTCCGGCCGAGAGTTCGGAAGACTGGACCTGGACGAAATATCTCGAGACGCTGAAGGCGCTCGAAGGCAAGTCGTTTGGCGGCAATCCGCTGTTCCCGACGGTGGTCTGCGGTTCGCAACCCTCGCCCATCACCCACATGTTCACCCAGCTTTCGGTGAGCCATGGCGCCAGCTGGTTCAAGTCCTTCCCGGGTGCTCCCTGGGACTTCTCGCCAGAACTGACCGGTCCCGCCTGGGTAAAGTCGGTCGAGATCTACCGGCAGCTCTACAAGCTCTCGCCGCCGGAAGCGATCAACTATGTCTGGTTCGATGCCGGCACGCGCTTCGCCAAGGGCGATATCGGCATGTTCTACTGGTGGACGCCGTATTTCTACCTGGTCAAGAATTCCGGCTACATGACCGGCAAGAAGTCGGATGTCATGGACAAATACGCAACCGCGGCCCTGCCGAAGGCCGAGGGGCTGCCGCAGACCGTCAGCCTCGGCGGCTACAGCCTCGGCGTTCCCTCGAGCTCCGAACGGCAGGAGGCGGGCTACGCGTTCATCAAATGGGCGACGTCGAAGGCGACCCAGAAGAAGATGGCGCTCTGGCCGGACCTCAATTACCAGTTCTCGGACTTCGCCCGCGCATCGCTCTACGAGGACGAGGAGGTGAAGGCGGTCTATCCCTATCTCGACGTGCAATACGCGATGATGAAGCAGGGCAACGGCAAGATCACCCGTCCGCCTGTTCCGGGCTACACGGCCGTCGAGAGCGTGCTCGGCCTCACATTGAACCAACTGCTGACCGGCAGTGAAGATCCGAAGACTGCGCTCGAGCGCACCAACGGCCTGTTCGAAAGCATCCTCAAGGGCAATCTGATGATCCCTTATCAGAAGGAGAGTTTTTCGGACACGCTCGACGGGGCCAAGACCCTGATCGGCACGCTCGGGAAGGCATAATAGAGTTCTCCTCGTGCCGGCGCGGTACGCCCGCGTCGGCAGTCATGCGCGAAGAAGAACTGGACCTCGATCATGCACACTGCAACCATTGCCTCGCCGCAGGCGCTTGCGCCTGTCCGCAAGAGCTTTGTCCGGCGAAACCTGCCCTACCTGCTGATCGCGCCTTCGGTGATCATGCTCCTGGCGCTGATCGCCTATCCGCTGCTCTTTGCGCTGAAATCGAGCTTCTATTTCTGGAACCTGCAGGTCGGCCCGCAGCCCTTGGCCTTCGTCGGCTTCGACAATTACGTCCAGGCCCTCAATGCCTTCGACTTCCGCGCGGCACTCACCAACACGCTGATCCTGTCGGTGCTAGGCACAGCGATTGAGTTCGGGCTGGGCTTAGCGATCGCGCTCGTTCTGTTGCAGGCACTGCCGGGCATGAATGTCGTGCGTGCCCTTCTGATCCTCCCGACCACGATCGCGCCGATCGTCGTCGGCTTCCTCTTCCGTTATCTCTACGATCCGGGCGGCGGCCTTGTGACCTGGGTGCTGCAGTCGCTCGCGCTGCCCATTCCGGCGGAAGGTATTCTCGGCTCGCCCTCGACGGCGCTCGCCGCCATCCTGTTCGTCGACATCTGGCAGTGGACGCCCTTCTTCGCCATCGTGCTCTATGCCAGCCTGCTGGCCGTTCCCGACGAGATCATCGAGGCCGCGCGTCTCGACCGCGCCTCGGCCTGGACGATCCTGATGCGCATCAAGCTGCCGCTCATCCGGCGCACCGCGATCATCATCGTCATGCTGCGCTTCATGCAGATCTTCAACACCTTCGACACCGTGCTGGTGCTGACGCGCGGCGGCCCGGGCACCTCAACGCGCACGCTCGGTTATTCGCTCTATGAGCAGGGCCTCGTCAACTTCAATGTCGGGCTCGTCAGTGCTCAGACCTGGATCACAGTGCTGATCGTCAACGTCATCGTCGCCCTTTACGTGTTCTTCGCCTTCCGCAATGAGGAGTGGTGATATGTCCAGCCGCACGAGTTTCTATACCGCGCTCACCTATGCCGCAGGTCTGCTTTTCCTGGCCGTGTTCATCGGACCGATCCTCTGGTTCCTGGCGCTCGCGATCCGTCCGGCTGAAACGGCGTTTGCGATGCCGCCGCAATTGACTTTCGAGCCGACGTTCGATGCCTTCCGGCATATCCTCCTCGATCCCGGCACCAATGCGCCGCAACTGGTGAACAGCCTTATCGTCGCGATCGGCGCGGTGCTGCTCAATCTGCCGTTCTCGGTGCCGGCTGCTTACGCGCTCTCCCGCTTCAAGCTGCGCGGCAAGAAGAACATCATGCTCTGGTATCTCGGACTGTTGATGGCGCCGCCGATCGCCTTCCTGATCCCGTACTTCGTGCTGATCAACCGGATCGGGCTTCAGGGTTCGTACTTTTCGATGGTGCTGGTGCTGCAGACGTTGACGATCCCGTTTTCGGTCTGGCTGATGAAGAGCTTCATCGACGAGGTGCCGGCGGAGCTCGAAGAGGCCGCCCGCGTCGACGGCGCTCGCTGGTATACGATCATGTGGCGCATCACGCTGCCGATCGTTCGCCCCGGCATCATCGTCACCTCGATGTTCGCCTTCGTCTTTGCCTGGAACAACGCGGCCTTTCCGCTCGTGCTGAGCTCGCGCGCGACCGCCACGCTGCCGATCGGGACGCTTGGATATTTCGCGACCAGCGGCGTCACCTGGAACTACATCGCCGCGGCTGCCGTGCTCGCGATGATCCCGCCGATGATCATCTTCCTGGTTTTTGATCGCTACGTCGTCCGCGGCCTCACCTTCGGTTCGGTCAAAGGCTGATCGCCCCCTTTTTGAATGGAGTAGAAATCGAATGAGCAAACTTCGCATCGGCGTTATCGGCGCCGGCCTTTGGGGCAACAACCACGCTCACACATTTAATGTCCTGCCGGAAACGGAGCTGGTCGGCGTCTGCGACCTCGACGAGGGCAGGGCGCTGAAGATGAAGGAGAGTTTTGGCGCGGCCGAGGCTTTTACCGATTACAACAAGCTGATCGCCAGCGAGAACATCGACGCCGTGTCGGTGGCGACGCCCGACTTCACCCACACGCCGATCATCCTTGCCGCCCTCAAAGCCGACAAGCATGTCCTGAGCGAAAAGCCGCTGGCAACGACCGTCAGGGAAGCCGAGGAGATCGCCGAGGCTGCCGTGAAGTCGAAGGGCAAGCTGATGATCGACTTCCACAACCGGGTGAACCCGATCCTGGCGCAGGTCCGCGACATGATCCAGGACGGTCAGATCGGGCTCGCCAGACACGGCACGGCGCGGCTGTCGAACACCACCTTCGTGCCCTTCGAGATGCTGAGCTGGGCGGCAAAATCCTCCGCCCTCTGGTTTCTCGGCAGTCATCTCGTCGATGTGCTGCGCTTCATCCTGGCGGACGAGGTGACCCGCGTCTATGCCGTTGCCCGGTCCGGCACGCTTGCCGCCGGCGGCGTCGACACCAAGGATTTTCATGCCTCGATCCTCGAATTCTCCAAGGGCACGGTGGTGACGATGGAAAACAGCTGGATCCTGGCGCGCGACAATCCTTCGCTCGTCGATTTCAAGGTCGAGTTCGTCGGCGAGAAGGGCCAGATCCAGGCCGACCCCACCCATAGCGGCGGTCTACGCCGCATCGTCGACGGCGGCATGAAATTCAACGACTACATCGGCATGACGCCGACCGGTGCCTCCCGCATCGGCGGCTTCGTCCAGGAATCCATTGCCCGCTTCGTCGACAGCGTGGTGCGCGACGTGCCCCTGCTTGCCGACGCCAATGACGGCCTCGCCAACACCAGGGTTCTGGCGGCGATCGAGGAGTCCGTCGCCAGTGGCAAGCCCGTGACCATCGGCTGACGCAGTGACCAAATCCCGAGGCATTCCGCGGACGGATTGCCTCGCCTCTTCATACTGGGAGTAGAACGAAATATGGCGTCCATGACCTTTGACGGGATCGGAAAAACCTTTCCGGACGGAACCGTCGCCGTCGCCAATGTCAGCTTCACGGTCGCCGACGGCGAGTTCGTCGTGCTGGTCGGACCGTCGGGTTGCGGCAAGTCCACGCTTCTGAGAATGGCGGCGGGGCTGGAGACGCCGAACGACGGCCGGCTGCTCATGGACGATCAGGATGTCACCAACACCGAGCCGCAGGACCGCGACATCGCAATGGTGTTCCAGAACTACGCGCTCTATCCGCATATGAGCGTCTACGAGAACATGGCCTTCGGCCTGCAGCAGCGCAAGATGCCGAAGGACAAGATCGACAGGCTCGTGCGCGACGCCGCCGAGATGCTCGACCTGACAAAATACCTGAGCCGCAAGCCCGGCGCGCTGTCGGGCGGCCAGCGCCAGCGTGTGGCGATGGGCCGCGCCATTGTCCGTCACCCGATGGCCTTCCTGATGGACGAGCCGCTCTCCAATCTCGACGCCAAGCTCAGGGTCCAGATGCGCGCCGAGCTCAAGCTCCTGAATCAGCGCCTCGGCGTCACCACGCTCTACGTGACCCATGACCAGGTCGAGGCAATGACGATGGGCGACCGCGTCGCGGTGCTGAAACCCGTCGGCAATGCCGGGGAAAGCAACCTGCAGCAGATCGACACGCCGCAGCGGCTCTATGACCGGCCGGCAAATATCTTCGTCGCAGGCTTTATCGGCTCGCCGGCCATGAACTTCGTGCGGGCCGAACTCCGGGCGGAGGGGGCAAGCCTGCGCGCGGCAATCGCGGGGACCGGGATTTCTCTTCCGGTTCCCGCGAGCGCTGCACTGTCCGCCTATGCCGGGCGCCAGGTCATCGCCGGGATACGGCCGGAGATGTTCCTGGTGTGTCCCGAAGCCGAGGCGCTGTTCAACGAGCCGATCCCGGTCGCCGAGGCGCTCGGCGCCGACACCTATGTCTTCTTCGACATCGCCTCACCGCCCGTCGATGTCAACGGCGCCGAAGAGGACGAGTTCAAGCGCAAGGGCACCAATCGCCTGGTGGCGCGGATTCCTCCAGCAGCGACGCCGAAGCCCAGTGAGCGACTGCCGCTGACCGTCGATCTCGAAAAGCTTCACTGGTTCGACCCGCAGACAGGAGCCGCTATTCGCGACTGATCCGCATGGAAGGAAGCAACTGCTGCAATCCTGCAATCTTCTCCCAGCCCTCCCAAGGGCAACTTGGCTGCCGTCGAACGGGTCCCGACGGCAGCCCCTTTTTTTGAAGGAGACTAAGGTTTGAAGTTTGGTTTTCCGTTCGAGCTGAGACAGGGTTCGTTGACGAGGGGCCAGACATTCTGCCCGCCGTGCATGACGATGTGGAGCCTTTCGCCCATCGAACGATCGGGCTTATGGTGCTTTTACTCAGCTGGAGTGTTCTCGAGCCCTGCTTCTCGGCAAATGCGACGGTGAGATAAGATCATGCTTCGAACATGGGATTGTAGGCCTTAGGGCGATCTCGCTCGATGATGCGCTCGGCAGGCGAGTCCGATGAGAAGCCCTTCAGACCTACGTTGGCGGCAGGTGGGGAGGGAAACTCCGGCCATCGCAGCACCTCACTTCTGCGCTGGTTCATGCCTTGGTGCCCTTTTTCTCCATTGTCACCGCCTCCTGAAATTGCCTGATCCTGGGGAATCTCGGAAAATAGGACTGTGCCACCATTTGGACGAAGCCCTCCTGTGCCACATGGCGATGCCCATCATCGGGCAGCGCGCCATTCGCGACGAGTCGTGCCTCCTCGTTATGGATCAGAGCGACGAGCGCTCTGCCTCTTGAGGTAAGAGGCGCTACGAAGTGAGGCTGCATTTCGCGATCTACCCAATCGATGAGGCAATCCGAATAATCGATCTGCGCGAGGTTCTGCGCGAGCAGGAACTTTACGAATCCGAAGATGAATTCGTGCTCTGGGGCGCCCATGCCCATGCCGAACTCGGACCCTCGTGCATCTAGATTGTACTCAACAGCATCACATACGAGGTCCATGCCGTAGTAGATGCTACGGCAGATGTTTGTCAGCCCATGCACGAAGAGATCGAAGTAGCTGAGAGGAAAGGTCCCCTCGTTTGATACCGTCGTGATGAGTTCTGTGAGAACGTCCTCAATCGCAGGAATGAAGCGCTGGTTCAGTACACCGGCGTTCTCGAAGAGAGCCGCCGGATCGGTTGCCTCAAGGAGGTTGGCCTCGGGAACTTCGATAAAGGCACGCTCTTTGCGAACAGGAATGCGCAACGCTTGCCGCACGTCGATCCAATAGCTGTGGCCGGTATCGGGGTTGTGAAGAATGAGCAGCACCGGCAAAGGAAACTGCTCCCAATAAGCTCGGTGCTTGTCTTCGGGATAGAATTTCCAACCGGCCTCGGTGCGATGAAGAAAGAAGGAACGTCCTGCTTTCACCTGGGCAGCGACGGTACGGCCGGTCGCGAATCCCTCCGTCGTGATAAACTCAAGCTGCCCGTCGATCCCCACATCGCCGGTCCCAGTTTCGCGCCAAATCTGTCCCGTCTTGGCCGCATAACCCTGTACGGCGGCGATGCCCCGCCGTTCCTGTACGTAAGTGTTTCCGGCCTTTGGAAAATCCATTTTTCTGTCTCGGATATTCAAACGATGACGGGAACATTATCTACGCTATCGTCTCCTATATTCGAACGGTTAAAATTGGTGGAATTGTAGTGGGAATCCGGATTGGTTTGAGCGACGCCCACTTAGAACAGAAAACAAACATTCGACAACCCAAGAGGGACCGAAATTCACTATTCGACCCTGTGCCGATTTGAACTTTTTACCGCCAAATGCCGCCGTTCTAAGCGATTTCAGACAGAGCTACCTCACGCTCATTACGCTGCCAGCTTTGGTATTTCTCGCTCAACCAATCACAGGAATCATTGGTTGCGCTTCCTCGCGACAATCCTAAGCTACAGAACACTACCTTAGCCGATGCAGCGACCTAGTGCGCCCGCGCTCGACATGTGTGTCCACCAAGACCGACTCCGAAACACGATACTCACGTTTACAGATGCAAAGAATAACTCCGCGTGTGTTGTTCTTAAGGGCAATTAACAACCACAAAGTAAAGACTCAGCTGACGATAAACTCTTACCTTGCATTTGTTTCGGGTATCCGCTACGCAAAGTAGCGGGGGAAGATCCAGAGCTGGGCTATTGGGAGACGTGCATGTCGACAGCGGGGGCTCGGCGCCGTGGCGTGCGTTTACTCTTTATAGGTTTGTTGGTTTGCGCGAGTGGGTGCGCTCCGCTCCGTTTTGAGGGATTGCAGACCGCAACAACAACCTATCCGGCGAGCCGTATTTCGCATTTCATCAAGGGAGAGCCTGCGCCAGATTACCCTCTTCGGAGTAGCGACGTCCTTGCTTTCAAAATCATTGGGCCGAATGGAACAAGCGAACCAATCGAGAAGGTGGAGGTCGATGGTGCTGACGAATGGCAGTCGGAAGCGTCTCCGGTCTTCCGTATTCCGGTTGCTCTTGCTGACGGTGTCTTGCTTTCTTTCCGATCGAAGGCACTTGATCCAAGTCCGGCGATCTTCAATCTGTCGCTCACAGGCAAGACATGGGCACAAGTCAGGGCTGCTGCAAATAGGATCAAAAAAGAGAATAATCATGCCCTCCCGTTAGGCGTTGAAAGCAAGCGGCAAAAACTCCGATTTTGGCTCGAGCCGGCAGATCAGCCGGATCTTTTAGCGGTCGGTGACACAGTTAAGTTGACGAGACGCTATCGAGTCGAAGTCGCATTCTCCGGCGAAGACAGTCAGTCGCACCCAGACCCGTATTCGTTCACACAGAGTGAGGCTTTCGACCTCCAAGTCGACGCGCGCGGACGGGTCCTTTTCCCGTCGATTGGCAAGCTTTCAAATCCGGTTGATAGGCCCAACGATGTGGCGGCACGCGCAGCTTTTTCCCAGCTCGAGCACTCCAACGGGGTTCTGCAACTGGCCGACCCCGGTCTGTCGATTGATCGACAACCGACGCTTGACGCACTCGCCGTCTGTCTGTCGCAAGGAGAGCTTTTTGATGAAAGTGATAGATCATCGCCATGTTGGAGAGCCGGGGTTCGCAGAGCACTTGCACCAGAAACCCAGGACGGCGCCGCTACGATTTCCGATCTCGTTTATCGCATGGCCCCTGCTGCGCGGACCTGGTCACTCGTCGATGAAGACGGCCGTCGAGTCACAATCCCGTTCTATTATGGTGCAACCGTACCGAGCATAGCGGAGCAAGAATACGAGAAGGCCTTCGGTAGGCTCTTCTATCGCGACTTCGCTCGCAGAGCCTACATTGTCGTCGTTCCGCGTAAGACCATCTCTTCTAATGCCGAAGCTCCCTTCTACCTGGAGGTTAGAGCCAAGCAAACACCTCCCACCGCCTTTCTCCTCCATCCCGGTGATACCGTGTTCGTCACGCGCACACGCCCTCGATCCAAGGAGTCCGAACCGTGATCGTAATCGAGATACCTGGCTACGCGGGGTTTGCAGAGCTGAGGAGCGATACCGGCCGGGTCGTTTCAGGTCGGCTGGACGGGCCCTTCCATATCTTTTTTCTCGGCCATCAGACTGGGACTGTTGAGTTCAATGGTGCTGGCGACGCGCGAGTATCCGTGACCGGAAAGCCTGGAAGTTACCGGGTGGCGCAAGCCCAAGCCACGTTATTTGTCTTCGCAGGCGAGATCGGTGATGCGACAAGCGCGCCTCGCCTGGCGGCCAGCGACCTTTGGATCGCAAAAAAATCGGGCACGTCTCGGGCTGCATTGGGCTTCGGACGCGCCTCTTTGTCTTTTGTTGGAAGTGTGGAGCCTGACCCGTCGGCGTCGAAAATCTGCAGTCCGAGCGCGGCGGGCGGCGGCTGGACGGAAACAGGGGTTGATAAGGTCCGCGATCCGGTCACCGGGCTCGTTGCCTTCATCGTCGAGCCCACTGCAAACGGCTATGAGCTTCGGTTTGGGTCTCGGGGCAACCAATTCAACATCTCTCATATCCAGGCAGCAGTGGTACAGGTCGGCAAAGACGCGGAACTGCGCCATGTTGTATCGGATCCTGGCGGCGGTTCCGTTTCCAGGACTGTTCTCGAAGGCGTCGCTCCCGACCTTGATAAGAAAAAGCAAATGTTCCTTGTCCTGCCGAAGGCAAGTGGACTGCAACTTCAAACGCAAGCCACCGCCAAGCCATCGGCTCCGAGCACGATTATTATCGAGAGTGGACTGCTGACTGTCGCGAATTTTCATGGGGGAAGGACAGTCGCGTCCGTCTTGGGAAAAGGCCTAGCGCAAAGCGCTGCTTTGGAAGGCGACGCAGGCCATTTCCAGTTCGCGCTTAGATTGCCGGCGACAGCTGGACAGTTGCCGCATGGGCTATTGGCGCAACTCACATTCACTGATCCCCGTGTAATAAGCGGCCGGAACTATTTGGCCATCTCAGAAAGGTTCGATGGATTGACTGTGGCAGGTCTTTCCAGCGTGCGAACATCGCGGGAAAGACTGGATTGCTCTCACGCAGCAGTCACGCTCAATGCTTCCGATAAATTCGTGCTGCGCGCCGGCCTGCGGCTGGAGTACCTTGATGGTTCAATCCAGCCGTCACCAAAATTGATGGCCAAGCAAAGAAACAATGGCAAGAGGCGCTTCGAAATGCCTGTGGGGGCCATGAGGCTGGTCTGCGGCGAAGCGTTCTCAATAGATACCAACGATGGTTTTTCCATTGCGGAGGCGAGGTTAGAGGGCCGTCCAAACGGTCCGGCAGGTGCGAGGGTGCGGGGCCGGCAAAATGTGTCCGAGAACTACGCCTCGTTCACCCTTGGGCGTGCCACTCCTATGATGTTCGATTTCAAGGCGTCAGGGATCGTACCACGCGAAAAGGACTGGCTTCAGACATTCGACTACGCGTCTGATCAGTCATTTCGCCTGCTCGAGCACCCAGGTTTTGGCTACACACTCCGGCGCCTTCCAGACTCATCGACGCCGAGGCTTTCCAGCGAGGAACAACGATACGAACGTCACTCGAAAACGGAGATGGTCGAGCATCGAGACGCCAATGGCCAGGACGTGCTTGCTGTTTCCACTTTAGTGGCTTCGCTTTCCTATCTGGCCATTCGATATTTTCAGGCGGCTGAGGGCGAGACGTTCATCGGCGAGAAGGAGTTCAAGATCAATCTTCGCCTGATCGACGGGAAAAAGCTGAAATCCTACGTCGAGAGCGCCGCGGCCGATGATATCCGTGTCATTTTCCGCGGCAACGAACCAGAATCGGTCACTGCGATGGACGATTTCATCAACGTGAATCTGAATGACGCCAGTCCCGGCGCTCGAAAAATCTTGTTCCCCTTAGGACCCGGCCTCGCTGTCTTGCTTCGCCAGACAGAAGGAGGCGTGACACAGAGCGCCTTTGATGTCGCAAGGGCGCGGAAAGCAACTGCGGCGTCCTTATTCGCATTCGATTTCAGTAATGTTGTCGGGCTCGGACTGGACTGGGTCAGCTTGGCAAGAGACGATAAATATCTTTGGCCCAGCTTATCGGCAGTCGATACGAAGGCGAGAGACCCCAGTCACTCGGAATGGAAGGGCTTCTTCTTCAGGGACTTTGCTCTCAACTTGAACATTCCTAGCGAGGCCCTAGCCCTTATCTATAAAGACTTCCCCCATCTGAAGAACCTGGTTGAGGCCTTTAACCAAGCGCTCGTTCTCGACTACGGTTGGCTTGATTCATCTGGAGCTTCTTGGTCTTCGAGGTTAGAGCCGGTCGAGCCCATTCAGCTTTGTGGCAAGGATCTCGTCAAGTACCTCAGCATTGAGGTTGAGGAGGCCGTTTTTCAGGGCTTCGCTGGAACAACAAAGAGAGCCGGCGCGAAAATTAGGGTGAGTCTACCCTTCCTTGCCGAGAACGATGGTGACGAACCACCGGCTCTCATTGGCGACTTCGATTTCAACTTTGGTGCCGATGACCCCTTCGGTCGCGTGGCGATGCGGGGCGGAGAGGGGCCAATTGCGACGAAAAGTATCCCCGGGTTTGACGAGGTTCGCCTTGCGGGCTTTTCGACAGACTTCAAAACTGCTCAAGCAGACCTTGAATTCACTCCATCTGACAAACTGAAATCACTTATTGATGCCTTCGACCTGCCGGAGGGCACGCCTTTTCAAGCGGCCGTAGCGTACAATCTAAAGGATGAAAAGCCTGGGGCGCTTTCCCTCGTGACGAAACACGAGATTCGCACAAAGCTCCTGGGCAAGTGGCCTCTGGTAATCCAGGCTATTCGTATTGAGCTCGATGCGGACCCGCGACTGACTTTTACCGGTCGCGTTGAACTGGGCCTTCCCAATCTCCGCAGCTTCGGGGTTCGCGTTCTATTGGGCAGAAAGGGGGATGACTGGGACTACCAGATCTTGCCGGAGTCGATCGAAGGGGAGCTTGGCTTTGCTGGCATCGGCGTAAAAGCGAAACTCGAGTGGCGGAATGACGATGAAGCCGACAGAGAATTCTGGGGCGAACTGACAATCTCCGGAGGTCCATTAGATCCAAAGACAAGCGATGGTGAGCCTTTCAGCTTGGCCTTCAGAACCGGCGCAGCGGGTGGCCGCCCATTTTGGATAGCGGGAAGTTCCTTACCTAGACTCGATCTCGGCGTGGCCTCTGTCGACGAGCCACTTCTTGTCGTCGGCCATGGCGCGGCGCTTGCGAATCTTACAGAGGTGATAGCCGACCCATCAAAAAATCTTAGAGTTTTGCGGGACAGCAAACCGGCTGCACATGGCACTGAGAAACAGAAGGGCGACCGTGCGTGGCTTAAGGAGTGGCAGCCTTCTGCGTCTATGGGCACTGTTGTCGCCTTGTCCGGATACCTGGAGTTTGATGAGCGGGTTGCCGGCTCCGCGAAGAGCAAAGATGACTCTAGCGGACGTTATCTGACAAACCTGATCTTCACAGATAACGGACAATTGCGTCTCGACGCTTGGCTCAAGCTCATGAGCTCAGACGCGCTCATGACCAGATTTTTCTTTGGACTCGACACCAAGGCGAAGATCATTTCGGCCGGCGCTCAACTCCCTGGCATCAAAATACCGGAAACCGGCAAAACCGAAATCGAGATCCACCCCGGGTTCGTGTTCGCAAGTATCAACTACAGTGGAGATCGGTATTTCAAGTACAGTCTGGGGTGGCCCGATCGTGTGGATGGTCCTGGTCTGGAGCGCGACTGGAGTAAGTCCACTAAAGTCATGTTAGCCGAAGCTTGGCCGATCAATACATTTTGGGGAGGCCTGCTCGTCGAATATCGTGAAGGTCAGTCGCTAACCGTTGGTATTGCCGTGCGGGCGGGTTGGACATGGAGTTACAAGGGTGGGGCCGCAGGCGTGGCGAGCGCTGAGGCTGAACTCGGCGTCACTCTCGGAGGGGTGCTCATCCTCACATTGGGCAAGCCGCAAGTTTTAACGAGGTTGCCGGCTCCTGCCGCGCACTTGCTGCTCACCCAGCGACCCGTACAAAACCTGCCCTTGTTGCCTTCTGATGAAGACGAAATCGCTGCAGCAGCGCTGGCTGCTGCTCCGTTTCTCGAAGCGTTGGATAGGCGTCTGATAGACCCGTTCGGGCTGCCCGAGTTGCATTTCACGGCCGAGCTGTACGGAGACCTATGGGGACGCGGAAGCGCTGTCTTTATGGGTGTGACAATCGCCTCCGTTAAAGTTGCAGCTTACGCGCGGTATGCGGTCACCGGAAATACCCAAGAAGGGATTAAGACGATGCGCTCGATCACCGGCTACAAGGTCGAGGTCGAAATCCTCTGCGTCCGCTATGAGGCTTGGGTCGAAGTCGAAGTATGGGTGATCAGGAGATAGAACAATGGCACGTAGAAATCGTCTGATCCGCCCTGCTGCCGAAACCGACCCATCAAAGATCTTTGTCATGTCGGCGCTACGCCGCGCTGGCTCCAGCTATGGGTTCTCGATACGCTGGATCCTTGGCGCCAATAATGAGAAAGACCATCAGGCGAACGACCTGCCGGGCGCGGATGACTACTTTGAGGTTCGTCTTCGACGACTGAGCGCGGCCGGTGGGTTTCTGCAAGCGGATGGGCAGACCTGGGCTCCAGATGATCATGCCTTCATCGTTCGACCTTCCCCTTACGCGATGATCGACCCGCCGCGCGAGGTCGCTGATATTCCAGGTTCCTCTCCTCCCGGCGAACGCCAGTGGCTTTCCGCTGTCGTTCCGACCGAGCCTGTTGATCCCACGCCTGACAACTTGGCGACTCCCAGCGGTTCGCTTGCTCTTGGCGTCATTCACCTCTTGAAACACACAGACCGTATCAATGTTGCCACGAAGATCCTAGGCATCTTCCGTAGGGCAATTCTTGAACATGCCACTGTCGCCCGAATCTTCGATACGGACGTAGCTCTTGCCGAATCTGCACAAGCGGCAGCACTTTATCTAACTGAAGCGGCTATGCAGGGACGGCCGAACGCGTACGATCTTGGCCAGCACGTGGCCCAACTCGCTGCCTCCGTTCAGAACGGCTCTTCTAATGGGATATTCTCGGGCGGGCGTCTTATTGCCACATCTGCTGCCCAGGGATGGCGCCATCTTGCCGCGCTTGCGGCACTGGCCGCGGATCAAGCAGCAATTCAAAATGGACTCGATGTAAGGGACGAGGCCGAACGCGTCCGCTCTCAACTGCGGCTCCGTAGTTTGCAGGGAGGGCGAATGATTGACTTCTGGGCGAATGGTCAGACACAAAATCCTCCAGAAGCGGACCGCGGTAAACAGCGAATCGCAGCGCAGCTGTTCGGGTTGGGCCTTGATGTCGGGAATTTCTCCGAAGCCGACATTCATACCTGGCGGAATCTTCCGCAAGGCTCCTCGGATGCCGTGCTCATCGAGGTGCAGCATTTTGCTGTAACTCACCAAACATCACAGTCTCCGTTCCTGACGACTGACAGCGCTTTGCCGCGCTTTGTCACCCGTAATGTGACGGAAGGTTACGAACCAGGTACATCCCTTCTGAGTAAGGCTGGCCTGGATTCAGCACTGAACACAGGCTCATCCAGTCCTCCGCCTGTGCCGCAAGACGTCAAGATCAATTACGATCTCACCCAGCAATGGATGGACGCCGATAGACTTTCCAATAACCTTGATGTCGGCACCAGCGTGGCAAAGGCGTATGCCACCGGCGATGGACGCCTGGAACTCCTCATCAAGAGGGCTCCCGCCGCTGATAACAACGTGATGGGTTTCAATGTCTATGGCGTATGGGAAGGTGCTTCGTCATCAACGGATCGGTGGTTTTCCGGAGCAGAGCCCGCCGATTTGGCGGCGCTAAAGCCTTGGTTGATTACCCGTCGATATTCCCTGCTGCGCGATCTTACCGGTGCTCTTCCAAATATCAATGGCGTGCTTCACCCAAACTTGAATGCTGAATTGCAGGATCCGGCCTGGCATCCAGCGATGATTCGTACGTCGTCCGTTGAAGACCGAACCCCCGAATCTATGCCTTCGGTCGCTGATCGAGAGCAACCACTTCCCTATGAACTCAATGCCGGCTACGCTACCTGGTCGTTAGACCTTCGGCAGGGGATGGGTTCTGGTGCTAGTGCTTCAAAAGTAGGATGGGATCCGGGAGCACCTGTAAACACATCATGGAATCCCTATTACTGGCGATTTGATGACACATCTCGCCCTCCCGCTCGTGCGCGCCCTCAGAGATATCGCTTCTGGGTCACTGCAGTTGATGGCCTTGACCAAGAAAGCTCGCCCGTTCCTGTGCGAACCGCCGATCCGGATGTTGGAGAGGTGGAGACATTCATTTTCTCGCCTCGCCATCGCACCACGTTACCGCCGCCGCCCAAGGGCGACCGGGACGATATCGCGCTTGTTCTGGCAAAGGATAGGGGCCAATTGAATGTTCAATTTTCGGTTCCTAGGGAATTTCATCTCGGAGGATACGAGACTGTCGGCGTGCTACCGGCCAAGATCATGCCAGAGACAATTGTCGCGACCGTAATGATCATGCGCCGGCGCCTGGTACGCCGTGTCGAGCCGACAACTGAGCGGCCATTGAGCATTGCCACAGATCATGCCTTGTTCTCCTCACCGCCGTGGCAGGCCGCTCTACGAAGTTTGGAGCTCGAGGGATGGACCCGTTGGCGCGCGACACAGACGGCGCCTCCAAATGACGGTAGTCCGGTCAAAGTGTCATTCGCGTTGGACCACCTCGCGCACGGATTCGAATATCGAGCAATTGTGGGCTTTTCCGTTGTCGAGCGCTATAAGCCATTCTGGCAGCCCTCGGTCGCGAACCGGACGGTCCAGTCGACAGAGAAAGTAAACGGTGAGTTTCGCGCTGCCAAGCCGAAGTATGAAGCCGAATCCCCGGCAGACGGCGCCGTAGCACAGTCGCCGTCCCTTGCTGTGCCAAATTTTGCTCCGGCGCGGAGCGCGGAGGCTGCGCACTCGATCTTCATATGGTCCAAACCAGTTTTGCCCCCACCCTCGATGGATCGTGACCTCGTTCTCTTGAGGTTACTAGCGAATCCGGTTGAAGACGACGGAAGCCCCAAGACGCCGGAGGTGGCTGCGTGGCTCGCCGAAGGTTTGGGTTATGGTCAGGCGCGAGTTGCGGAAACAGCAATGCGACGTTTGGAGTTCGGATCAAATCCGAAGCCAACGGAGGATCAATGGGAAATCGTGCGCGATATCATTAGTCATGACCTAAAGTCCTCGTCCGCCCATCTGAAGCAGCACACCCTGGTCGGCTTCCGTGGACTCCAACTGCTCAACTGGACCTACACGCCGCTTGCAAGGCGCCTCCCTTCACTTCCCAGCCGAAGTTCGGCCAATGTCCAGGCCGACGCCACTCTCTTTCGATTGTACGCGGCACGCGCTCCTCAGCGTGCGAATTCAGAGCAAGAGGGTGCGCTGTCCCTAAAAGTCTTGGATCGCAGCGCCAACACCCTTTTCGTAGCCGAACAGACCGTGGATGCGGCACTCGCCAACCTGCTGCTCTCGGGGCGTCAGCCGGTACTGGTCCGTGTTGAGTTCGAGACCGGTCTAGTCGCCTATGGGACGGCCTTGCGTTTCAGAGGGAAAGATCAGACCAGCGTCAATCGGATTGACCTCCAATTTTTCGAAAATGTGAGGCTTCCCAATTCAAAGACTCCCGGCCGGTGCTGGGTTTATCTCGGCACACCCGTTGTCGACATCTGGAACCACGATTTCGATAATACGTCCGAGTTTAAGTGTTTTGTCCCCATTGGAGGGGGTACGGAAGAAGTCGCCGTTTGGTGGATCGCGTCGGTTTCCGCACAGGAGGTGGCGGCTCCCATAGAGGAGTGGCCGACTGTCTTTAGGAAGCTGCCAGCAAGTGTGAAGCCTGCGCCGCCACTCGCACCTCGCGTGTGGAGCGTTCGTTCAAGCACAGAACCAAAGCTTACGTCCTCCACGGATCAGCGCTGGCGCCCCAAAAAGCTCGCGGATGCGTCTGCCGCATTCGAAGCACGTCTATTCGTTGCTTGGGACGAGGAGGCATTCCCGGCTGGGTCTCTCATCGAAATTGATCGGCAGTTCCGTCGCGTAAATCAGGCTCGAAAGTTTCGATCGTTCAGTGAAAATGGCAAAGAATGGAAGGCCCTCAAATTTATCGAGTCATCCAAGGACGGGCAGGCTCTCAGACGTGAATGGGTTGATCTCGCTGCTCTACGATGGTTGCTCGGTGAGGTCGTGGAGCCGGATGACGACGCCCCCCCGCCAGAAGAGCCATTTGTATCCGCCGTAAGCGGTCTGGACCCAGCGCATGGTTTGACAAAACTCGACGAGCCGGCAGGTAAACTCGCCAGTCCAGCGCTAATCGATTACTTCGCACACGATAAAATCAGCCTTATGGATAGCGACTTTGAATACCGATATCGGATTCGGGTCGCACAGCCCGTAACTTCAGAAGCTCCACCCGAATGGCGATATTTGAGGTCTGAATGGAGCGCTTTTTCCCCGTTTGTGATACCCGTGCGGCCAGAGCTTGAGGTCACACAACTAGCCCCTGCCCGTAAGGGACACGGCGTCAATCCGCCCGTTGTGCAATTTCAGTTTCGCGTGGAAACTGCCGATCAGGGAGCAAGTCTATATCGAGTGCTGCTTCAGCGTCGTATTAGTTCATGGCTACTCTCGTCGCCTGGGGATCAAGGCGCTTCCACGATCTCATGGCGCGACATCGGATCTATTGTAGATATCCCTGCAATCAAAGGCACCGAGGCTCTTCTGATCGATGACGACCTCGAGCGCGAATCGGCGGTCGGCGCTCTTCAATTGAGCTACAGATTGCGGGTCATTCACTACCTCGTAGGTGAAGGCGGAGAAGTGGAGCGTCTTTTGCGCACGACCAACAACGGAACAATTCCAATCGCTGTGGAAGTCCCTGAGCCATCAGAAAATCCGCCCCAAGATTGGACTGTCGTGGTACCGGTGACGTTGCAATGACTGAAACGGCCTTTGATGAGCCGCCAGAATGGGGAGACGCTGAACGCAGTGTCTTTCTGCAGGTGCGGGCGTTCGTCGCTGACGCTGCCGATGTACCGTTGGAGAGAGTAACGCCAGAGGTGAACCTTTTCGATGACTTAGGCATCGATTCTCTTGGCTTGCTTCTGATCCTGATCAATCTCGAGGAAACGTACGGGCTAAAAGTGCCTGGAAACCTTGAGGAGCTTGGACCTCAATTGTCGACTCCCTCGTCTATCGTCATATTTGCCTTGGACGCCGCGGCATCGAAGGGGGCGGATGAATGACTTGGAAGTCAGAAGAGTGGAAAACATGGCTTCCATATGGTGAGGCCTTCCGCTTTGTAGACGAAGTCCTAGAACTCGCTCCGCCCGACCTGATTATCACTTCGACGAGTTTTGCTGCTCACAAAAAGCTCGTCGACGCGCATGGCGTCGCTGGAGGTCCGGTCCTGCCTGGCGTGCTGCTAGCTGAACAAGCCGCTCAATCGGCCTGGCTACTTGGTAGGCGAATTGGATGGCTGCTGCCTACCGATGCTGCGTTGCTGGGAAGGTTGAATTGCAGCTTTGACGCTCCTGTCTCGGCGCGAGCAACCGTAGAGGCAGAAGTTCGACCAACTATCATCACGACGGACTCTGCAGGCTTCCGCGCCATACTGCGAGTGGACGGAAAATATGTTGCGAAAGTTATCTTAGCCGTGAAGAAATATTCGGGGCATCATGCGTACTCGACTTGAAATCCAGGACATTGGTGCTGTTACCCCGCTTGGCTCAAGCTGGATTGAAACTTGGAAGGGGCTCCTTGCCGGAGAGTCTAGGAGTTCAGCGAGCGAGTATGGTCTTGATGTGTGTGTCAGTATCATCGAAAATTTGGAAAGAAGTATAGACGCAGATGGTCGCGGCCCCACCGCCCGGCTAATGCATATGGCCTGCGAAGAGGCATGCAGGGGACGAGAGCCACCTGAAAAATTATGGGCAGCGAGTAACCATGGCGAAGCTGACTTGGCGGCGCTGACTTCGTCTATCCATACAGTGCCGCTTTCTTCCGAGACTTTCGGTGCGAGCACCGCGACTTGGCTGAGTTCGGCTTGCTCGAGCGGTCTGCATGCTCTTTGGTTTGCCTATCTCAGTGCGCAACAAGGCGTTAGACAGTCTGTTGTGGTAGCTGGGGACGCATTGAGCCGGATAGGTGTGGCCGGCTTTCTCAATGCTGGCGCCACTGGTATCGAGTTGTCTTCACCGCTACGTCAGTCGTCGGCAGGTATGCGCGTTGGGGAAGGCGCCGTGGCGCTCTCCCTTGCCAGCGAACGTGCCAGTGAAAAACCAAGAATCATAGGCATGGCAGCGACTTGTGATGCCGGCCATCCTACCCATCCAGACGCGTCTGGTGCTTGGCTCGAAAAGGCAATACGTGATGCGATCGAAATTGCAGGTCTAGCCCCAAGCGACGTTGAAGCCGTAGTCGCCCATGGAACAGGAACGCGTGCGAACGACACTGTCGAGACAGAGGTTTTGACGCGAGTCTTTGGGGCCCAAAAGGTGCCTGTCGTCTCTGTGAAAGGCGCTGTCGGACATATTATGGGGGCGGCTGGGCTCTTGAACGTCGCTGTGGCCGCAGAGGCTTGGCGGTCGGGGCTTCTTCCTCCAACGCTTGGCGACGGTCTTGCATGGCCTTCAGTCCAGCTTACGACCCACGGGCAGCGTATCGAAGCAAGAAAGCCGATCCTCGCTACGGCGAGCGGGTTCGGCGGCAATAATGTTGCAGTGGTGGTCGGAACATGATCACAGCCCGGTTTGTGAACGCGCTGGCTGGATTGTCTCCCCAACTTCCACCTTTTTCGATTTCGGCTCTGACGCCGATCGCGACCGACACCGCAAAAAAACGCCTGCTTGCAATTACACAGCTTCGACACGCAAGATATTGCTCGCTTGCGTCGGTTATGGGCGAAATTGCTGTGCGGCAATTGCTTCCCTGGGCGCGTGGAAATCGGCGAGCCATTTTAACAGCTGGTGGAGATCTTCACATGGAAGTGGCTTCAACTTTTGCTCAACGACTACAGGAGGCCGGTGCGAACCGCCTTAATCCGATCATGTTTCCACACACTCTGCCGAGTGCGACGGCGACGACGCTTGCAGCGCAATTTAATGCGCATGTCTGTGCGGTTGCGGTGGAGGGAAGTGGAGCGTTTGGTCGCGCTTGGCACTTGGCCGAAATGCTAATATCGTCGAAATGTGCAGACGAAGTTTTGATTTTCACTTGCAGATCGGGCGAGAGCGCGAGGGGAGGTCACTCGGGTCATATGACCGGTATAGGAATGTTGCTGCAAGCATCTTCCGCAGAAGCAGATTCTCTCACAATACCCTTGGGCGCCGCCAGGGGATTTCACGCCGGTGAGCCTGCCGCTGAAGCAGTGCGGTTTCTGCTCACATATGCAGCGCCCGTTTCCAGCACCTAGCAAGTTGTCGAAAAAGCAGGCACGAGGTGAGTGCATTCTATTCTTACTCGCCTAAATTCGGGCTGCACTCAGAACCGTGTTATCCTGTTGGTTTTAAGTCGTAAGTCTCAAGTGGCCAACAAACAGCGTGTTATCACTGGCCGCTATTCCGAAAGCGCGGGGAATATTGCGCTCCACCAGTCGCAGGAATCGTTGGTTGCGAGCCCCCGCAACCAAATCTACGCCCATTCAAAAAGCGCCCTCCGGGGCGCTTTTGCCGTTTCGGGCCCCTCACGCAAACAATCCCGGCAGGAAGGCGGCACGGCGGGCACGCGCAGATCCCCGAACCTGTCATCGCACGCCCGCGCCCGCGCGCCGATCGAACCGGCCGTGCACCACTTGCCCCGTTGAAATCATCCATTTTGAAATAAGTTCTGGCCCATCGAGAGGACCAGAGAATGAAGCGCAACCGTTTCGCAGACGAGCAGACGATCGGCATTCTAAAGGAGCACGAGGCGGGCACGCCGGTCTCGGAGCTGAGCCGCAAGCAGGCCGTCAGCGATGCCGGCATCTATAAAATGGAAAGCCAAGTTCGGCGGCATGCACGTGCCCGAAGCCCAGCGGCTGAAGGCGCTGGAGGATGGGAACACGAAGCTGAAGCGGCTTCTGGCGGATGCCATGCTCGACAATGCTGCTTTAAAAGACCTTTTGGAAAAGAAGTGGTGACGCCCGCAGCAAAGCGGCGAGCTGTCGCACATCTGATGAACCAGCATTGGAGGAGCGAACGGCGGGCGTGTAAAGCCATCGGCTTTTGCCGGATGACGATCCGTTACGAAACCAGCCGCGCTCTTCTAGGGGCGTCGGTTCTAGGATCGACGGTTGAGACCATGCCAGGCTGGGGCATGGCCGCATGACAGCGCGGCTCAACGATTTTAATCCGTCCGTCCGCCAGAAAATCTTGGCCGATCTTTGGAGTGCACTCTTTCAAGAGGAGTCGGCTCTCGGCGATCCCGAGCCTCAGGTCCCCCGGACGGGGAGGGAGCGGCGCGTCCCTGGTAGGGCGCCGGCCATAGGAACTTTGTCTGCCCCCATCAACAGCGCCGTCGTGTAACTATCCAAGTCGCTTCAACGGATCCTTGGACTTACGCGGTCGCCGATCTGATTTGTCATTTGGAAAGATGACCTGGAAGCGGTGAATGGGTGGACCGTGATGGATCTGGAAACGATCAGAGCACTTATCGAATTCGTCGGCCGTTCGCGCGTTTCCGAACTCACGGTGACCGAGGACGGTGTCACCGTTAGGATATCGAATGGGTTGTCCCCACGGAGCTCGGTTCCCACTCCAGCACGCCACCAGGTTGCGGAGCCCTCTGTCGCTGCTGGAGGCGAGCGGCGGCCTGAAAGTGAGACACGCGCGGGCAAAATTGTAGTGGCGCCGGTGTTCGGAGTATTGCATCGGTCGCCCAATCCCGGCGCACCCGCCTTCGTCAAGCTCGGAGATGTCGTCGAGGTGGGTCAAAGCCTCTGCATCGTCGAGGCGATGAAGGTCTTCAATACCGTTTCCGCCCACACTGCCGGGCCGATCACGCGGATTCTTGTCGAGGATGGTCAGGAAGTGGAAGCGGGGCAGCCGTTGATGGAGATCGGATGATGGCGCCAGCGCAAATGGGAAGCGAGGCTGGGAGCGGACGCCGGTTCGATAAGGTGCTGATCGCCAATCGCGGCGAGATCGCCCTGCGTGTTCAGCGTGCCTGCCGGGAGCTCGGGCTACACACCGTCATGATCTGCTCGGATGCCGACCGGGATGCGCCCTATCGAACGACGACCGACCAATTTGTCTGTATCGGACCCGCCGCCCCAGGCCAAAGCTACCTCAATCAGGCCGCGGTCCTGCTGGCAGCACGGGCAACCGGCGCGGGCGCAATTCACCCGGGTTACGGATTTCTTTCGGAGAACGCGGGCTTCGCGGAAGCCGTCGAGTCCGCGGGACTTATCTTCATAGGGCCGCCAGCTTCCGCGATCCGCACGATGGGTGACAAGATCGCCGCCAAACGCGCAATGATCGAAGCGGGCGTGCCATGCGTGCCCGGTCCGGACGCCGCACTTCCCAACGATATCAAGCCGATTGAGAGCATTGCCGAGAGCATAGGATTTCCAGTGATCGTCAAGGCGGCAGGCGGTGGTGGCGGCCGCGGCATGCGCGTCGTTCATGACCCCTCAGCGCTCGGCAATGCCGTATCGGTCACACGCGAGGAGGCTCGAAGGGCATTCGGCAGGCCGGAGCTTTACATGGAGAAATTCCTCGAGCATCCACGCCACATCGAAATCCAGGTGCTCTGCGACGAGCACGGCAATGCCGTGTGGCTCGGCCACCGCGACTGCTCGATGCAGCGACGCCACCAGAAGGTGGTCGAGGAAGCGCCGGCACCCCGCATCCCTGTCGAGCTTGTTGCGGCGGTGGGCGAGCGCTGCACGCAAGCGTGCCGACAGATCGGCTACCGGGGCGCCGGAACCTTCGAGTTTCTCTACGAGAATGGCGCGTTCTACTTCATCGAAATGAATACGCGTCTTCAGGTCGAACACCCTGTAACGGAGATGACCGCTGGGATCGATATCGTCTGCGAACAGCTTCGCGTTGCCCAAGGATTGCCGCTCTCCATTGCCCAAGCCGATGTGCGGGCGCATGGCCATTCCTTCGAGTGCCGGATCAACGCCGAAGATCCTTTCACCTTCGCCGCGTCACCGGGCAGGATCACCAATGCCGAATTTTCGAGTGGGCCCGGTATCCGCGTCGATACCCATGTGACGAGCGGCTACAAGGTATCGCCGCACTACGATTCCCTGATCGCAAAACTGATTGTCCACGCGCCGACGCGAGACCAGGCCATCCGCCGGATGCGGGTGGCCTTGGCAGACACCAGGATCGACGGGATATCGACCAACCTTCAACTCCATCGGGAGCTCTTTGAGGACCCGGCATTCTGTACTGGCGGGACCGATATTCACTACCTTGAGAAGTGGCTGGGCGAGCGAAAGAAATGATAAAGGGCCCTAAGCGAAAGAGCGGCTCGATCGCCGAGCAGGTATTGGATCCGGTGATCCTGGGGAAGATCGCTCTCTGGCTCGACGAGGCCGGGGTCAATTCGATCGAGATCGAGACGAAAGACGGCCGGCTCGTTCGGATTGTGGCCGGCGCGGGCGTGTCTACCGACAACACCGACAGCAACCCGGATCTCTCGGTTTCGCCTGCGATGCCCGTCAAGGCACCTATTGCGGGCCACTTCCTGCCCGTGCACCCGGCACGCGACAGGGCGGAAGCGACCATAGGCGCGGCCGTCATCCCGGAACAGATCATCGGCTTCGTCAAGATAGGGCCGCTCGTCATGCCTGTCCGGGTCGAAGAGTCAGGAAGGCTGGAGGGTTGCTGCATCGAGCCCGAGGCGTTGGTCGGATATGGCGACACCGTTTTTCTGATTGAGCCGTGACAATGATTTCCTTTCAAAACAAACCACTCTCGACGCCAGCCTTCATCTCTGCGGTCCCCGCCGGCGAGCCGAAGATCTCCGCTATCGGCACCGGCGCCTACCTGATCGAGGCGCCGGGGGCATTCGACCTCGAGGCACAGCGGCGCATCTGGGCCCTGGCGCATGCCGTGGAGCAGTGGCCCGAAGTCCGGGAAGTCGTTCCCGGAGTCACCAACCTGCTGGTGATCCTCAAGCGCACGCCCGTGGAGCCGGAACAATTCGAGGCTCGTCTGCTGAGCGAATGGAACTGTGCGCGAGCCATCGACCTCGTCGGCAAGACAGTGGAGATTCCCGTAACCTATGGTGGCGAGCATGCGACGGACCTTGCCGCCGTCTGCGACTACACGCGGCTGACCGATCGGGAGGTCGTGCAGTTGCACTGGCAAGGCGATTACACGGTCGTGGCCCTCGGCAGCGCGCCGGGTTTCGGATATCTGCACGGCCTCGATCCACGCATCCACACGCCGCGCAAGACCGTGCCGTCGCTCAGAATGCTCAAGGGCACGGTGACGATCGGCGGCATGCAGACGGGCGTGTCGGTCCTGACCGGCCCGAACGGGTGGAACTCGATCGGCTTTGCCGAACTGCCGATGTTCGACCCGACGAAGAGCCCGCCGGCGCTGCTTGCGCCCGGCGACAAGGTCCGCTTCGTTCCCGAGAGGATCGAACTATGATCGAAGTTCTTCAAACCGGCCCCCTGAACACGGTGCAGGATCTCGGCCGCTTCGGTTTCCGCAACGCCGGCGTGACCTCGAGCGGCGCGATGGATCGGCTTGCCCTGACCGTTGGAAACCTGCTTGTCGGCAACGGCGAAGGGGAGGCCGCGCTTGAAGTCCAGACCTTTCCATTTCGTCTTCGGGTTAATCGGGACACGACCGTCGCGATCACCGGTGCGGATTGCGACGCGCGTCTGGATGGCGGCAGGCTTCCGCCCTGGTGGGCGGTAGCGGTTTCGGCCGGCCAGGTTCTGGAACTCGATACGCCCCAACGCTCAGCGCGTGCCTATCTGAGTTTTGCCGGCGGCATCGATGTCGCGCCGGTTATGGGATCGCGCAGCACGTCGCTTCGGGGCGGGTTCGGAGGGCTGGACGGTCGTTTTCTCGCGGTGAATGACCGGTTGGGCATTGGCGGCGCAGGTGCCTATGCGATGCCGCCAGGCGGTTTCGGGGCAATGCCGCCCGAAGCGGCGCTGGCCGATCACTTCCCGGCTTCTGAGGACGGCACGCTTCTCGTCCGGGCCGTTCCCGCCGGAGAATACGCTCTCTTCGGTGGCGAGGCAGAACGGTTCTGGTCCCAGACCTGGAAGATCTCCTCGCAAAGCGACCGCACCGGCTATCGGCTCTCGGGCGAGCCGATCAAGCTCGCTTCCCCCGTGGAGTTGCGCTCGCACGGCGTCGTTCCCGGCGTCGTGCAGATGCCGCCGTCGGGCGAGCCGATCGTCCAGATGAGCGACGCCAACACCGCCGGCGGCTACCCGAAGATTGCCGGTGTCATCGACATCGATCTGTGGCGGCTGGGTCAGGCGCGGATCGGCAGCCGCCTCCGGTTCGTCCGGTCGAGTGTCGCCGAGGCGCTTGCGGTGGAGCGGGCGGTAGAGGCCTATCTCGAGGATATCCGTCGCACCGTGCCCATGCTCGTCCAGGCGATCGCAGTCATGTCGCGCCGGTAATTTGCTGTGCTGACCAAGCCAAGACCAAAGAGGCAACGATGAAAATCGATCTCAATTCGGACATGGGCGAGGGTTTCGGCCCCTACCGGCTCTGCGACGATGAAGCACTCATGGACGTGGTGTCGTCGGCCAACATCGCCTGCGGCTTTCACGCCGGCGATCCGGAGACGATGGCGCGGATGGTGAGGTTGGCAAAGGCCCGTGGTGTCGGGGTCGGCGCTCACCCCGGCTTCCCCGATCGGCTTGGTTTCGGGCGCAGGGAGATGCCCGTCGAGGCTGACGAGATGCGCCAGCAGGTTCTTTACCAGTTGGGTGCGTTGACCGCGATCGCCAGGGGCGAAGGCGTGCCGGTCGCTCACATCGGCTTTCACGCCGCGATGGGCAATAGGATCAGCCGCGATCCCGCGCTCGCTGACCTGATCATGCAAGCCGTCAGATCAGTGGATCCGGAGCTCATCGTCTTCGCAATGCCCAATACTGAAATAGAGAAGGCCGCCAGACGCGCCGGCTTGAGGACCCTCACGCTCTTCCTGGCGGACCGGGCCTATGATGCGGTCGGTCAGCTTGTTTCGCGCAGACTGCCGAACTCCGTCCTGAAGGACGAAGCCGCGGTTCGTGCCCGGGTCCGGCAATTCCTCGAAAGCGGAACCGTAACGACGATCGACAACCGGACGATCGAGGTCCGCGCTCGCTCGATCCTCGTCCACAGCGACACGCCGGGTTCGCTCGAACTGGCCCGGATCGTCCGCAGCGAGATCGAGGCCGCCGGAGCGACGATCGTGCCCGCCCGCGAGGTCCTCGCCTAAAGTGCGTCGCAAAAACCTGACACCCTAACGACCTTGAAAGATAGAACGATGCCGACCCTTGCCGACCGACTGAAGAACGTCACCGTATCCGCGTCTGCCGCAATGACGCAGCGTGCCCGCGACCTCGCGTCGCGAGGCATCGACGTCGTTTCCCTGTCCTCGGGCGAGCCTGACTTCCCGACGCCGCCCCATGCGATTGAGGCAGCCCATGCCGCGGCGCTTGCGGGCGATACCAAATATCCGCCGCTCGACGGCACGCCGGCCCTCAAGGCGGCGATCGCCCGAAAGTTCAAGCGGGACAACAATCTCGACTACGAGCCCGGCCAGATCCTCGTTTCCGGCGGCGGCAAGCAGGTGATCTTCAATGCCGTCCTGGCGACCTGCAATCCGGGCGACGAGGTCGTCATACCGTCCCCGGCCTGGATCAGCTACGCCGACATCGTTCGCTTCGCAGGGGGCGTGCCGGTTCCCGTCGCCTGCGGCCAGGAGAACGGCTTCAAGCTTCGCGCCGAGGATCTCGAAGCGGCCATTACCCCCCGGACGAAGTGGCTGTTCCTCAACTTCCCGAACAACCCAACTGGCGCGGCCTGTTCGCGGAGCGAGATGGCAGCGATCGCCGAGGTCATGCTGCGTCATCCGGATGTGTGGATCATGACCGACGACATGTACGAGCACCTCGTCTACGACGACTTCGAGTTCTGCACGATAGCGGAGGTCGAGCCCCGGCTTTACGACCGGGTCCTGACGGTCAATGGCGCCTCCAAGGCCTACGCCATGACCGGCTGGCGGCTGGGCTTCTGCGGTGGGCCTAAGGCGCTCATTGCCGCCATCAGCAACGTCAACGGCCAAAACGCGGGCGGCACCTCGACGATCACCCAGGCTGCGGCCGTGGCCGTGCTCGACGGACCCCAGGGTCTCTTGCAAGAGCGCGCGGCGATCTACCGCAGGCGCCGCGATTTCGTGCTCGATAGGCTCGCCGGCATCGACGGCCTGACCTGCCACAAGCCGGAAGGCGCCTTCTATCTCTTCCCAAGCATTGCCGGGCTCATCGGCAGGACGAGCAAGTCGGGGCGCAAGATCGAAACCGACACGGATTTCGTCATGGCGCTGCTGGATGAGCAGCATGTGGCAACCGTCCAGGGCGCCGCCTACGGCATGAGCCCGTTCTTCCGCATCTCCTATGCGACCAGCATGGAGAAGCTCGCGGAAGGCTGCGACCGGATCGCGCAGTTCTGCAAGGATCTGCGATAGGGCGTGGAGCACGCGACCGATTTGGGATAGCGGGTGCCGATACCCCCCTCTGCCCTGCCGGGCATCTCCCCCACAAGGAGGGAGATCGGCTGGAGGCAACGACCTGCCCCACGATGAATTCGAGGAAGCAGAAGCCACCACATCCATGAACTGGTAGACGGATTATTGGGGGGTGAACCATCGCCTCTTGCCAATCTCCCCCCTTGTGGGGGAGATGCCCGGCAGGGCAGAGGGGGGTGCCATCCCACTGGCTCGGAAGGTCTCGTTCTCTCGGGACCGCCGCATATTTGGCACATGCATCAATGCTTCAGCCGCTCCGTCAGTTCGCGCAGCAGCTCCTGGACGGCCAGCGCCGGTTCCGACAGCGGCGCGAATTCCGATACGCATAGGGAGAGCGTCTCTTCGATCTTCGGCGAGATGCTCCGGCAAATGGTTGGACCGGCGCCCTCGGATACGATGCGATCCGCCACGGCCTTGGGCATGATGGTCGCACCGAGGCCGCTGCTGACGGCCCGCGTCAGCGTCCGGATGACCTCGACCTCGCCGATCACGGTCAAATTCGCCCGACTCCTTGCGAAGGCGGCCTCCACCGCGCGTCGCACGAAGTTGTAGGCCGGCGGCATCAGGAATGGCAGCGGTTCCAGGGCCGAGATCGCCACCGGCGTCTCGCCGGCTTCGATACCGAATTTTTCGTGCGCGACAAGGTAGAAATCCTCGCGCAAAAGCGGATCGAAGCGCACGCCCTTTATCGGACCGGCGCCGTGGATCAGGGCGATTTCCAGCCGGTTGTTCATCAGCATCTGGCTGTAGGTCTGGCCAACGCTCTCGGTGAGGTGGAGGACGATGCCCGGGTGGCGCCGCCTCGTCTCGGCCAGAAGTTCGATTGAAAGGGTCGCCGCGCTGCTGAATGGCGTCAAGCCGACGGACACGCGACCGGCGAGATGCTTCCCGGCCGCAGTCACGTCGGCGCGCGCCTGTTCCATCTGCCTGAGAATGATCTGCGCGTGCCGGTAAACTTCGGCGCCGGCGTCTGTCATCACGACACCCTGCTGGCTCCTTATCAGAAGCTTCGCTCCGAAATGCTCCTCCAGTGCTGCCAGTTGCTGACTGAGTGCAGGCTGCGCAATATGGAGGATATCCGCAGCTCTCGTGATGCTGCCTGTGTCGACGATCACGACGAAAGATTTGAAGCGTCTGGTATCCATCGGCGAATTGCGCTCGCTGTTGCAGCCGGCCTGAATGGTTACTGCCTGACTGTGTTTTTCTCACGCGGCCGCTCAAAGGTCCCCATTTCGAACGTCGCAGGGCCGCGGGTCTGGCCGGAAGCCAGTCCGATCACGATCGGATCGTACAGATTAGCGTTGTGAAATCAATCGGCTACCGCAGAGCGACGCGCTTCATAAGATAGGCTTATCCCTCCAAAGATAATCGGAATTATCGCAGGCTCGAAAGCTCAGCTAAGGTTCCTGAAACAAAGGGGATCGCTGATGCCATTTTCCGATTACAGAACCGCGCTTGTCACCGGTGCTTCTTCCGGAATTGGAGCGGCGATCGTTGAGCGCTTCTCGGCCGAAGGGCTTGAAGTGCACGCGATCGCGCGCAGTGCCGAGCCGCTCCGCAAGCTTGCAGAGCGCACCGGCTGCGTCGCGCATGCGATCGACGTCACGGACCGCGCCGCCCTCGCCGATCTCACCAGCCGCGTCAAGTTCGACATTCTCGTCAACAATGCCGGGGTCGATCGCCCCAAGAAGTTCCTGGAAGCCGAGGATGGCGACATCGATCTGCTTGTCGACGTCAACCTTCGCGCCGTTCTCCATCTGTGCCGCATGGTGGTTCCCGGAATGGTGGCGCGTGACTGCGGCCATGTGATCAATATCTCGTCGATCGCTGGTACGTACAGTTTCGGCGGAAACTCCTCTTACCACGCGACGAAGGCCGGGGTCAGCATGCTGTCGAACCAGTTGCGCATCGATGCCTTCGGCAAGCGCGTGCGGGTGACGGAGATTTGCCCAGGGCGGGTCGCCACCGACATCTTCGCCCATGTGCATGGTGACAGTCCCGAGATCCGCGAACGTTTCCTCGATGGCTTCGAGCTTCCCGAAGCAAAAGACATCGCCAACGCCATAGCCTTCGCGATCGCCGCGCCGGTCGCTGTTAACATCGGCCACATGGAGATTACGCCGACACTTCAGGTGATGGGCGGTCTGCAGACGGCCAAGCCACAGTCTCCGAAGAGCGGGGATCAAGGCTGTGAGTAGCTTCGACCTCTCCGAGATCCTGGGCAATCCGGAATATGTCTCGATGCTGCTCCTCGGCATCAAGATGACCTTCATCGTGGCGATCGGCTCCTGGGTTCTCGCCATGACGCTCGCGCTCCTGCTGCTCGGGCTTCGCTATGCGCCCGGGCCGGTCGGCAATGCGTTCGTCACGGCTTACGTTTCCTATCACCGCAACGTCCCGACGCTGGTGCAGCTTTTGCTCTGGTACTTCGGCATCTTCACGCTGATGCCCGACCCGGTCACCTTCTGGCTGAACGATCACAATGCCGAGGCGATCTTTGCGGTGATCGGCCTGGGCCTTTGCCAGGCCGCCTATTTCAGCGAGGACCTTCGCTCCGGCATGCGGGCGGTCAGCCCCGGCCAGATGGAAGCGGCCCGCGCCCTTGGCCACAGCTATGTTTCGTCCATGCGCTTCGTCATGGTCCCACAAGGGGTAAGAAACGCGCTGCCCGCCCTCGTCAACCACAGCGTCTCGTTGTTCAAGAACAGCAGCCTTGCCGTCGCGATCGGCGTGGCGGAGCTCACCTACGCGGTCAAGGAGATCGAAAACCTGAGCTTCCGCACCTTCGAGAGCTACCTGCTGGTAACCGTTCTCTACCTCGTCTTCTCGCTGATGATCATGGCGGCCGGCGCCTACGTCGCTCGCAGAGCCGACCCGCTCAGGAGGGCACGGGCATGATCAGCGACATCATCGTCATCATCCGCGATTACTGGCTGCTGCTGCTCATCGGGCAGTATCCGAATGGCCCGCTCGGAGGACTTGCGGCGACATTGATCCTGTCCATCCTCGCGATCGCCTTCGCCTTTCCGGTGAGCATCGCTCTGGCGCTCGCCCGGCTTTCGAAATCGCCGTTTCTGAACTGGCCCGTCACCGCGCTCGTCTATTTCACACGCGGCGTGCCGCTGCTGATGCTGATCCTGTGGGGTTACTTCCTGGTGCCGCTCGCCACCGGCGCCAATGTGCCGAGCTTCCTCACCATGCTGGTGACGCTCGTCGTCTACCAGGGCGCCTTCCTGAGCGAGGTGGTCCGCGGCGGTATCGTGGCGCTCGGCCACGGCCAGATGGAGGCGGCCCGGGCGCTCGGCCACAGCTATCTCGGCGCGATGCGCTACGTCATCCTGCCCCAGGCGCTCTACAACGTGATCCCGAGCATTATCTCGGTCTTCGTTTCGACGATCAAGGACACGACGCTCGGCTACGTGATCAACGTGCCCGACCTCACCTTCGCTGCCAGCCAGATCAACAACCAGCTGCTGACGCAGCCGTTCCAGGTCTTCTTCATCCTCGCAGCCGTCTACTACGTGATCTGCTGGTCGTTGACCCGGGTGGCCGTAGCCACGGAAAGCCGGATCACCCGCAAGCGCGCCGGCATGGTGCCGCTGCCAACCGCGAAGTCCCTTAAACTCGCAGCTCTCACGGATCAGCCATCATGAACACGATCGCGCCCTCGAAGAATACGCCAATGATTGAGCTGAAAGGCGTCTGCAAGAGCTACGGCCTTTACGAGGTTCTTAAAGGAATCGATGCCGAAGTGGCTCGCGGCGAGGTCGTCGTCATCTGCGGCCCGTCCGGCTCCGGCAAGTCGACATTGATCCGGACCGTCAACCGGCTCGAGGAGATCGGCAGCGGCTCGATAAGTTGCGACGGCAACAACATCCATCGGCCGATGCCTGCCCAGGAACTCAACCGGTTGCGCAGCCGCATAGGTTTCGTTTTCCAGAGCTTCAACCTGTTTCCGCATCTGTCGGCGATCGACAACATTGCAATGTCACCGATCCGAGTAAAGGGCGTTTCGCGCGACGCCGCCTATGCCAAGGCCACTCAGCTCCTCGAACGCGTCGGTCTCACCGACAAGGCCAATGCCTATCCCGGCCAACTCTCGGGCGGCCAGCAGCAACGCGTCGCGATCGCGCGCGCCTTGGCGATGGAGCCGCCGGTTATGCTGTTCGACGAGCCGACGAGCGCGCTGGATCCGGAAATGGTCGGCGAGGTCCTCTCGGTCATGAAAGGCCTGGCGGCGGACGGCATGACGATGATGTGCGTCACCCACGAGATGGGGTTTGCGCGTGATGTCGCGGATCGCGTCTGGTTCATAGATCAGGGACAGATCGTCGAATCCGCCCCGCCTGAAGAATTCTTCTCTCGCCCACAGACCACGCGAGCGCAGCGCTTCCTGAGCGAATTGCGGCACTGACCAAAAAAACCAACCCCAGAGGAGACTCAAGCAATGAAATTGAAGTCATGGACCATAGGCGCCGCGCTCGCTGTGACCGCGATTGCCGGTCCGGCAAAGGCCGACAAGCTTGCCGACATCACGGCGGCCAAGGCGATCCGCTGCGGCACCTTCGCCGACGTGCCGCCCTTCGCGGCCCCGGACCCGAAAACGCGCGAGATGGCCGGTTTCGACGTCGATCTCTGCAACGCGATTGCCCGCGAACTCGGCGTCAAGGCTGAGATCAAGCCGCTCTCGGTCGAAGCGCGTGTTCCCGAAGTGAAACTCGGACATGTCGATATCGCGGTGGCCAACCTTGCCTATACGCTCAGCCGCGCCGAACAGATCCAGTTCAGCCATCCCTATTATCTCGCCAAGGAAATGCTGATCGTGAAGGCCGACGACCCGGGCCAGAAGAAGGCGGATTTCGCCGGTGTCCGCCTCGCCTCGACGAAGGGCTCGACCTCGGAACTCGCCATCCGCAAGAACGAGTCAAAGCCGCTGACCTTCCAGGATACCGGTTCGGCGTATCTGGCCGTCCAGCAGGGCAAGGCCCGTGGCCTGGTCGCCAACACGATGACGACGACGAAAATCGTCAACGAGTCGAAGACCAAGGGTGCCGCGATGCGGATGATCGAAGAGCCCATGCTCTTCCAGCCGATCGGCATTGGGATGAAGAAGGACGAGCCGGCCTTGACCGCGAAGATCAACGAAATCCTGGTCTCGCTCGATAAGTCCGGCGAGATCAACAAGATCTGGGACAAGTGGCTCGGACCGAGCACCGAGTACAAGATGACCCGCACCGACAAGGTCGTCCCGATCACCGAACTGAAGTTCGAGCCGATCCCGTAATCCCTGAGTGCCATGATTTTCGCTTCCCCGGTGCGGCATGCGCTCATGCCGCACCACGGGACGGTCGTGCCTGCGGGGAGCCCCGCAGCGTTCATCAAATGAAGGAACGTCAAAAATGATCAAACTGAAGCAAAGGTTCGAGCGCCCGAGCAAGGACGAGATCGAGGCCATCGCCAGGTTTTCGCCGGCTACCCTTCATGAGGCGCAGGGCCGCAGGGGCGCGCTGTCTTCCCGACTGAAGCCGATCGACTATCGCATGAAGCTCTGCGGCCCGGCCTTCACGGTCAAATGCGCGCCGCGCGACAACATCATGCTTCAGGTCGCGATCAACTACGCTCAACCCGGCGACATCATCGTTGTTTCCGCCGGCGAATACGAGGAAGCCGGGTCGTTCGGCGATGTACTCGCCAATGCCTGCCTGGCAAAAGGCATCGGCGGCCTTGTGACCGACACGGGCGTTCGCGACACGTTGCAATTGCGCGAACTCGGCTTTCCGGTCTTTTCGCTGAGCGTCTGCATCAAGGGCACCGTCAAGGAAACGCTCGGCGCCACGAACGAGCCGATCCTGATCGGCGACGAAATCGTGCACCCGGGCGATATCATCGCCGGCGACGCGGATGGCCTGGTCGTCGTTCGGCGGTCGGAGGCGCGCGACGTGGCGAAGCTGGCGCAAGCCCGAGAGGACGCCGAGGCCGACTACATCGCCGCATACAAGGCCGGCAAGTCGGTCATTGAAGTCAGCAAACTGGAAGCCGTGCTGAAAGCAAAGGGTCTCGTCCTCGAAGACTGACGGCAGTCTCGCTGATGTCGGCGCTCGCAAAGAGAGCAGGTTGGCAGCCGCGCTGGCATCGATCAGAATGACGGCCAGCTGGTGGCGGAACACGTCCAATCGGTCACAGGTAACCGCGGAGACCGCCGCTCGCGGGCGATCACTGCGGTTTCGCTGCAAGCTTTCATCAGATCAGTGGCCCAGGATCTGACCCAGGAAGGCACGGGTCCGCTCAGACTGCGGCGCGCTGAAGAAAGCCTTGGGTCCATTCTCCTCAACGATCTGGCCCTGGTCCATGAAGATCACCCGGTCCGCCACCGCCTGGGCGAAGCCCATCTCATGGGTGACGCAGAGCATGGTCATGCCCTCCTCGGCGAGCGCGATCATTGTGTCGAGCACTTCCTTGATCATCTCCGGATCAAGCGCCGAGGTAGGCTCGTCGAACAGCATGACGCGCGGCTTCATGCAGAGCGCGCGTGCGATCGCGACGCGCTGCTGCTGTCCGCCCGAAAGCTGGCCCGGATATTTGTGCGCCTGATCGGGAATCCGTACTTTTTCCAGGAAGTGCATGGCGAGATCCCTGGCCTGCTTTTCCGGGACTTTGCGCACCCAGACCGGCGCAAGCATGCAGTTTTGCAGGATCGTCAGATGCGGAAAAAGGTTGAAGTGCTGGAACACCATGCCCACTTCGCGACGAACTTCCTCGATCTTCTTGAGATCGCTGGTGAGTTCGATCCCGTCGACGACGATCGTGCCGGATTGATGCTCCTCAAGTCGGTTGATGCAGCGGATCATCGTCGACTTTCCGGAACCCGACGGTCCGCAGATGACGATGCGTTCCCCAAGCCTGACGGTAAGATTGATGTCGCGAAGGACGTGGAAATCGCCATACCATTTGTTCATGCCGGCGATCTCGACGGCGAAACCGGCGACTGCGAGCCGGTCTTTGTGCGCGGATACTCGTTGCGTCATTGTGTTGTTCATGCGCATTCCTCCCAACGATGATCCGTCCTCAGACGCTGCTCGAGATATTGCGAGTAGCGCGACATGCCGAAGCAGAAGACGAAGAACACGGCGCCGATGAAGATGAAGAGTTCCCAATAGATGCCCTGCCAATTGGTATTGGCGCGGATGGCGGCGGCGAGCGCGATCGGATCCAGGAGCCCGATGAACATGACGAGCGTCGTGTCCTTGAAGAGCCCGATGAAAGAGTTGACGATGCCGGGGATCGAAATCTTCAGCGCCTGCGGCAGGATCACCAGTCGCTGCGCCTTCCAGTAATCAAGCCCAAGGGCCCCGGCGGCTTCATACTGGCCACGGGGCAGGGCGGCGAGACCGCCGCGGATCACCTCGGCCATATAGGCGCTGGCAAAGAGAGTGACCATGATCACGACGCGCAGGATAAGGTCGAAACTCGTCCCCGGCGGCAGGAAATAGTTAAGCAGCAACGAGGCGGTGAACAGAAGCGTGATCAGCGGCACGCCGCGAATGAATTCGATGAAAGTGACGCTGAGCATGCGGATGAGCGGCAGGCCGGAGCGGCGTCCGAGAGCCAGCAGGATGCCGAGCGGCAGCGACAGTGCGATACCAGACACGCCGATGACGATGGAGAGCAGAAAGCCGCCGAGCTCGCGTGACGTCACCGGGACAAGCAAGATGGGGGCGGTATCAGTGGCGATTTCTACCAGAGCCGGCGTGGCGTAGAGCCACCAAAGCGCCGCGCCGACAATGGCAGCGGTAGCGGCAAGACCGACACCCGATCGTACCGCGATCGAGAACAGGCCGGTGGCAACGGCAAATCCAAGATAGATCGACACCGGCAGCCACAGGCTACCGCCCCAGATCAGCCAGAACGCAAGACCCGGATAGACCGCGCTGAACCAGAGTGCCCGTTGCGGCAGGCCGCGGAACAGGATTGGTGCCAACGCCGCGAACAGGAGGACGAAGGCAAGCATGGGGCGCCAATAGAGCGCCGTGGGATAGAAGCCGAAGAGAAGCTGGGTCCAGCGGTCCCGAATGACGCCCCAGCAGGCGCCGGGCGCACCGTCGAGGATCTGGCGACATTCGGAGAGAGAGCCGGCATGCCAGACGGAATTGCCGAGCCAGGGCGCGATCGCCATCACCCCCCAGGCGATCGCCATCACCGAGGCGACCGTCAGCAACGAACTGACCCAGCCGTTGAAGAGGTTCTTGCGCACCCAGTCCATGACGCCACCCTGGCCAGGCGGGCGAGGCGACGGTGCGACGATGTCCTGACGAACCCAGGAGATGTTGTGCATATTCATCTCAGCGCTCCTTCAGCCGGGCCCGGCCATTGTAGACGTTCATGACGCCGGAGATCGCAAGGCTGATCGACACATAGATCAGCATCATCAGCAGCATGCCCTCGAGTTCACGCCCGGTCTGGTTGATGGTGATGCCGCCGAGTGTCGAGCGCAGGTCCATGTAGCCGACGGCCAAGCCCAGCGAGGTGTTCTTGGTGATGTTGAGAAACTGCGAGATCATTGGCGGGATGATGATCCTGAGCGCCTGCGGCAGGATCACCAGGCGCATGGTGCGTGCCGGCGTGAGCCCAAGGGCGTGAGCGGCCTCCGATTGGCCGCGGGAAATCGCCAGGATGCCCGAGCGAACGATCTCGGCGATGAATGCGCCGGTGTAGACACTCAGCCCGATCCAGAGCGCAATGAACGCGTTTCGCAACTGCAGCCCGCCTGTGAAGTTCAGGCCTTTAAGGGCGGGATAGTCGAAATGAAACCCGAGTGCGTAGAGCAGGCCGAAGAGCAGCAGCACGAAGATGCAGAGGCTCTTCCACCAGGTGGAGGGACGCTCGCCCGAGACGCTCTGGACCCGCTCGGCGTGCCTTAGCACAGTCCGATGGGCCAGAAACGCGAGCACGAGCAGCGCGCAGATAGCGACGTAGTTCACATCGAGCGACCCGAGTGCAGCCGGCAATTGTCCCAGGCTGCGGGCGAAGTCGGGCACCGGCAAATAGATGCCACGGTTGGTCACGGCGATACTGTCAAAGAACAGCATCGACGCCTGCGGATGTTCTCCACGGAAGGCGCTTGGCGCCGGCATGGATTCGGACATGGCCGCGACGACGATGATCCAGAGCAGCGCCGGAATGTTGCGAAAGCTCTCGACATAAACCGTCATCAGTCGGGCGACGATCCAGTTGTTCGAAAGCCTCAGCACGCCGGCGAACACCCCGAGGATGGTGGCGGTCACGCAGGCCATCGCGGCGACGATCAACGTGTTGAGAAGGCCCACCAAAGCCGCTCGGGCATGGGTGCTGGCGCTTGAATAATCGATGGAATGCGGCGCGATGTCGTAACCGGCCGTGCTCCACAAAAAGCCGAACGAGAAATCCTTGCCGAGGGCTGCCAGATTGCGGACGGTGTTGTCGATCAGCCAACCGGCGGCGAGCACGAGGATGCAAAATGCGATGACCTGGATGGTCCGGGCGCGGTAGCGCGCATCGTTGAAGAGCATGTTCAGGTGAAAGGCTTGGCGCTGGGCGCCGCTGGTTATGGCCATGCGAAATCCCCCTTAGGGTTCGCTGCGCATGCATCGAAAACGGGTTCGAATGCGACAGGGCAGAACGAAAAGCAGAAGAGCGAAAGCAAAGGGCGCGGGAATGATCCCGCGCCCGATGGTCTCTCAGCGAAGCGGCAGACCGTACATCAGGCCGCCCTTCGTCCAGAGCGAATTGAGGCCGCGCTCGAGTGCGATCGGCGTCTTTTCGCCGAGGTTGCGGTCGAATATCTCACCATAGTTGCCGACGGCGGAAACGGCGCGCTTGGCCCATTCGTTATCGAGGCCCAGCATTTCGCCGAGTTTGTCGTCCTTGCCGAGCAGTCGGCCAATGTCCGGATTGTCGGCTTCGGCCGCGTCCTTATCGGCATTTTCGGCCGTGACGCCGAGTTCCTCGGCGGATATCAGCGCGTTGAGCGTCCAGCGGGCGATATCGGCCCACTGATCGTCGCCCTGACGCACCAGCGGACCAAGCGGCTCCTTGGAGATGATCTCGGGAAGAATGATGTAGTCTTGCGGGTTCTTGAAGCTCGAGCGCGTCGAGGCCAGATCCGATCCATCCGACGAGATGACGTCGCAAGCGCCGGCGAGAAACTTCTGCTGCACATCAGCATTGTTTTCGACCGGGACCGGCTCGTACTTGATGTTGATCCTGCGGAAATATTCCGCGAGATTTAGTTCGGTGGTGGTGCCGGTCTGGATACAGACCGTGGCGCCGTCCAGGTCCTTGGCACTGCTGATGCCGAGCGACTTCGGCACCATGAAAGCCTGACCGTCATAATAGTTTACGCCGGCGAACGAGAACTTGAGGTCGACGTCGCGGGAGAAGGTCCATGTCGTGGTGCGGGCGAGGATGTCCACTTCGCCGGAGGCCAATGCCGTAAAGCGTGTCTGGCCAGTCGTCGGAACGAAGGTGACCGCGTTCGGGTCCTTCAGCACGGCTGCGGCGATCGCCCGGCAATAATCGACGTCCATTCCGTGCCAGACGCCGTTGGCATCCGGAGCCGAGAAGCCTGCCTGGCCGCCGGTCACGCCGCAGTTGAGCTTGCCGCGCGTCTGGACGTCGGCCAGTGTGCCGGCTGAAGCCAGACCCGCGCTCAGCGTCGCCGCTGTCACCGTGGCAATTGCTATCATCGTTTTCATGGTCTTTCTCCCGTTTGATGATCCGTTGGCGGTGGCTGTTGCCGCTTTTTCCGCGTCCGGATCGGTTGCGTTCCCGAAGCGTCTTTGCCGGTCAGGACCGGCAAAGATCGGTGTCATGAGGCGGTCTGGATAATGGCTTCGATCTCGACCGGCGCGTTCAAGGGCAGCGCCGCCACGCCGACAGCGGAGCGCGCATGCTTGCCCTTGTCACCGAGGACGGCGACGAGAAGATCCGAAGCGCCATTGGCGACGAGATGCTGCTCCGTGAAACCCGGCGCAGACGCCACGAACACGGTGATCTTGGCGATCGCACCGATCTTATCGAGGCTGCCGAGATGCGCCTCGACCTGCGCCAGAATGTTCAAGGCGCATTGGCGGGCGGCGAGCATGCCCTGGGCAACATCTAGATCACGGCCGAGCAGACCGGTGGCGACCAGTTTGCCGTCGGCAAGCGGCAGCTGTCCGGAGGTCAGGACAAGATTTCCGCTTGCCGCGACCGGAAGATAATTGGCGACGGACTTCGCAGCTGCGGGCAGGACGAGGCTCAGTTCGGCGAGCCGCTGGGGGACGCTTTGCGACATGGGAGCTCCGTTCAGATGGTGGAAACGGCGGCGGTGATGCGCCGGATGGCTTCGTCGACGGTGGAACGCGGGCAGCCGAGATTGACGCGCATGAAGCCGTGACCCTCGATCCCGAATTTCTGGCCCTTGTCGAGCCAGACACGGCCTTTGGTCAGCATGAACCTGTTGAGCCGTTCGGCATCCATTCCGAGGTCGCGGCAATCCATCCACGCGAGGTAGAGGGAGTCGGTCGGCAGGACCTTCAGGCGCGGGTCCGCCTCGTTGATCGCCTTGGCGAAATGCGTGTGATTTGCCCTGAGGTAGCCCAGCATCTCCTCGAGCCACGGCTCGCCATGCGCATAAGCCGCTTCCGCGGCAACCATGCCCAGTACGTTGACCAGTTCGAAGACGTTGCGCGCATACTGGCGATTCAGTTCGTCCCGGATCCGCTTGTTCGCAACGAAGACGTTTGCGCTCTGCAGGCCCGGCAGGTTGAAGGTCTTGCTGGGCGCGGTACAGGTGATGCTATTCTGGGCAAATTCTTCGCCGAGCGAGGCGAACGGGATATGCTTCTTTGCCGGGTTGAGGATCAGGTCCTCGTGAATTTCATCGGAGATGACCAGCACGCCGTTGCGGGCGCAGATTTCCCCCATCATCCTAAGTTCGTCTTCCGACCAGACATTGCCGGTCGGATTATGCGGATGGCTCAGGATGAAGATCTTGGTATTGGGGCGGATAGCCGCTTCGAAGGTCTTTGCGTTGAAACGATAGCCGTCGCCGGTGAACTCGAGCGGAGCGTAGGCCAGATGGCGTCCATTCAGCAGGACGTCGTTGTGGAAATGCGCATAGACCGGCGGCTGGATCAGGACGCTGTCGCCCGGCGCCGAAAATGCCTGTACCGCGGTTTTCAGTGTGGTGATGATGCCGGACGTCTGGAGGATCCACTCCTTCGGAACGTCCCAGCCGAAACGCCGCTGCTGCCATCCGACAACGACATTGAGATAAGATGCGGTCGCGCCGCCCGGATAGCCGAACACACCATGATCGACGGCCGCGTGAAGCGCATCGATGACGGCTTGCGGCGCCTTGAAGTCGGTGTCGGCTACCCACATCGGCAGGGGATCGGCGGCAGCTTCGTCCGGCGTCAGCAATTTGTCGGCGTAGGCCCACTTCATCGAGTTGCTGTTCTTGCGGTGGATGATCTCATCGAAAATCGATGACGTCCGGATCTGATCCGCGTCGGGATGTCTTGCAGTTGCCAGCTTCGTCACAGCGGTTTCCTTTCGTCCGTCTTGGGCTGCCTTGGATGGCGCCAGGTTGACGAAGAGGTTAACCGCATTGCATTATGAGCGGAAATGGTATGATTTCATCTGCTCATGAACGGACATCATAATGCTGGATAGGCAGCACCTTGCAATCCTCAGAGAAGTTGCCCGCCGCGGTAGCGTCACCGCGGCGGCCGAGAAGCTGAACGTCACCCAGTCGGCTTTGAGCCATACGATCGCAAAATTCGAAGAACGGCACGGCATCAAGGTCTGGATGAAGACGGGGAGAGGCCTTCGCCTGACACAAACAGGTGAATATCTGCTTTCTGTCGCCGAGCGGGTTCTCCCGCAGATGGAGCATGCGGAACGGGTCCTGAGCGACTTTGCGCGAGGAAGGAGGGGAGCGCTGCGCGTCGGCATGGAATGCCATCCCTGCCAGCGATGGCTGACGCGCATTGCGACCCCCTATTTGGTTCGCTGGCCGGACGTCGACTTCGATGTGCGCACTGCCTTTCGCTTCGATGGTGTCGAGGCACTCCTCGGTTACGAGATCGATTTGCTGATAACGCCGGACCCGGTCGAAGCGCCGGAACTGCAGTTCACGCCGGTATTTGACTACGAGCTGGTCCTGATGGTGCACGAGAAGCACCCGCTTGCCGGCAGAACAAGCGTGCAACCCCAGGACCTGCTTGAAGAGGAGCTGATCACGGTCCCGGTGACGTTGGAGCGCCTGGACATCTACACCAAGTTCCTCGTTCCCGCGCATTGCCGGCCTCGACAGCATCGCACAGCCGAAACCATCGATCTGATGCTGCAACTCGTCTGCGCGGGCAGGGGAGTGACGGTTCTTCCGGATTGGCTGCTGCATGAGGATGCATCTGGAATGCCGATCCGGGCGCTTCGTCTCGGCGATACCGGTATCCAGAAGAGCATCAATCTGGGCGTCCGGCGAGGGGAGGAGACGACCTCCTATATCGATGGCTTCCTGAAACTGGCCGGCGAGATGGGGCGCGCACCCTTGCCTTGATCTCCGAGGAGCGAGGAGGAGACGACCCCTATCGACGGCTTTCTGAAGCTTGCCGTCACCATTGCCGTGATTGCGAATGTTCAATCGCGAAGCGCCGTTGTGATCCCCCACTGAAATCCCGGTCTCACGGAGCCGATGTGATCCTTGCCGGCTATGACTGTCGAGGTGATTTCGAGACCGCTATACCCGCGCGCGAAGACGCTCTTCGAACTTACGCATGCCGGCGACAACATCGCGGGTCTTTCCCTTTCGTGCGGGATCGTAACGTGACGTCTCCAGGCCGCCGACATAGAGGATCACATCCGCTTCAACTTGCCGATGTCTTTCAGCATAGCTGGCCTCCAGCTCGTATATCGCTCCGTCGGCGAACCAGAAGGACGGGCTGCCGAGAACATAGGTCTGGAAAAGTGAAGGTTCTTCCGACAAACCGGTGGTGTCGCGGAACTCGACGATCCCCATGCGTAAGATCCCTTCAGCTTTTGTTGGAAGTGAATTTCTGAACGACGTCTTGGATGGCCCGAGCGGATGCCTGCACGGCGCCTGCCAAGTATGGCCTCGCGCGTGTGAGGGATGGTGGCGGCTCAGCCCGGCGGATAGCATTCCTTCCCTCTTTCAAGCCGGCATCGGCAACACATCAGTGTGCTGGGGCGGCGCCTCCTTGATCCAGATCTCAGCGCCCTCGGTGCCCGTCGTCGCTTCAAGTGGTTGCCCCGCAGGCAGTCGCGCCCAAGCTTGCGGCTGCAGTTTCTCGCCTTGAAAGCTCAGGCTGCCGGAAAGCAACAGGAACTCGAGACCGCGGGAATTTTCCACTGTTATGGCGGAGCCAGGCCGCCAATCCTCGATCGAAACACGTTCCTTTTCGTCTTCGAACAGAATACGCGCTGCGTCGGCCCCTTCGCGCAGAGGTGCCGCTTCACCCTCACCAGGCTGGCGAACAATTTGCACATGGTCGCCCTCCCGGAACTGCCATAAGCGCACGAAGATCGTGCAGCCGCCTTCCGATGCAGGCACATGGGCGGTGCCGGGCGGGTTGCGGAAATAGCTTCCGGCCGGATAGTCGCCGTGTTCGTCCTGGAAGGTCCCCTCGAGCACGAGTATTTCCTCGCCCCCGGCATGGACATGGCGCGGAAAGGCGCTGCCCGGCGCATAGCGCACGATCGAGGTCGCCCGGGCAACCTCGCCGCCGACGCGATAGAGCATCCGACGATCGACGCCAGCGGCGGGGCTTGGAAGCCAGTCGAGGCGGGCGGCGTGGACGATTACCGGTTTCGTCAGGTCTTCATTGATGCGCATTGGACTGGTCTCCCATCGTCAGGACCACCCGGAACTTCACGTCGCCGGAACTCATTTTGTGAACCGCCTCGGCGGCGCGCTCCAGCGGCATGGTCTCGATCATCGGACGTACCCCCGCCAGCGCGCTGAAATCCAGCGTCTTCTCATTCTCGAACGGCGATCCTGTAATCGAGCCGATAACGCCACGCTCGGCACCGACAAGGTAACTCGTCGAGACCGGCAGCGGATCCTTGCCGACGCCGAGTACGACAAGCCGACCTTCCGGCGCCAGCGCCGGCATCAATGCGGTAACGGCGGTTGGATTGGCGATCGTCGTCAGAATGGCTTTCGCACCGCCAATAGCGTTCAGAACATCGGCGGCGTCTTCCTTGTTCGTGTCAACGTAGCGATGGGCGCCAAGCTTCATGGCATCCGCGGCGATGTCCTCGCCGCGACCGATCGCCATCACCCGGAATCCCATCTTGCGGGCATATTGCAGCGCCATGTGCCCGAGGCCGCCGATTCCGAGAATGGCGACGGTATCGCCCGCCTCGGCGCCCGATTTCTTCAGTGCGTTGAATGTGGCGATGCCGGCGCAGAGGATGGGCGCGGCCTCTTCGGACGATAGTTCATCCGGGATGGAAACGAGGCCAGTCGCCCGCGCAATCATCATCTCGGCATAACCCCCGTCGCAGGACGATCCGACAATGGGCTGGTTACGGCAAAGATTGAAACGGCCGCGGCGGCATTCGCGGCATTCGTTGCAGTGGCCGCCGAGACGGCTGACGCCGACGCGCTGGCCGATCTTCCAGATCGAAGGCGCGTCCGGACCGACGGCAACAATGCGGCCGACCACCTCGTGACCGGGAACGCGCGGCGGCGTCAGTGTCGGATCGGCCTTGTCGATGTCGCTCGCATCCGCGCCGCAGATGCCGCATGCTTCGACGGCGATCAGCACCTCACCACGTCCTGGTTTGGGTGCCTCGCGTTCCACCAGTTCGAGTGTGCCGGGCGTCGTCACCTGCATGGCTCGATATGTGGTCTTCATGGTTCCTGTCCTATGTCTGGGAGTCTAAGGACGGAGCGGAGAACCTGTGTCTCTCGGACCCGTTCAGCCTGCTCATGAGCTCGGTGACGGTCCGGGTGGCAGCTTCGACGGCGCCGGCGAGGTAGCCGGGTTCACTGAGGCTCGTTTCGCTGCCGACCAGTGAAATATAGTCCCGCCATTTTCCATTGACCCATGGCCGTCGGTCAGGACTCGGATGGCCACCCGATTGGCTGTCATCCGCGGTTGCGGTCAGCGGGTCGTCCGTCCAGTCCTTGAACAAGGTTGCGCGGGGGCTGGCGGCCTGCGGCCCGAACAATTGCGCAAGCTGCCGAACCGAAGCCGCAACGATCGCATCGCGTCCGACGGCCGCGCGCTCTCCGGCGGGAACGCCGACGAAGCCGAACAGGGCGGCTTGGCCCGAAGCGGTTGTCGCATCGTGAATCTCGACCAGCGGCCCGACCATGCTCTGCGCCGTGCCCGACAGGCCGGCGTCGCGCCAGAATGCGCGGTCGTATAACGCGAAGAACTTTGCATGCGGCGCCATCCAGGTCGGGGTCCGCCGCCATCGCTCGGATGTCACGACGTCGAGAGCGGGTGAGAACAGAACCTTTGCCTCGAGCAGACGCGGCGGCAATGCGAACAGGACATGCGATGCCCGCTGCTTATGTGCCGATCCGCTCGCATCGACGTACTGCACAACGACGTCTTGGCCCTCGAGCGAGACATGCGTCACCCGCGCACCGAGTTGAATGCTTTGCGCGGGCAGGCCCGCGGCAAGCGCCGAAATGATGGCACCCGTACCTCCCGCGAGCCGCATTGACTGCGGTTCCTGCCGCATTCCGCGATAGCGCTGAGGGGATTCGCGGGACATCCGCTGAAAGACCACGTCGCCGTCGCTGTTCTGCTCAAAGTAGGTGAGACCGAGATCATTGACGAGGTTGCCCAGTGCTGGCTGCATGCCGGGCCAGAACCAGGATGGTCCAAGATCGAAGCCGTCATCCGATGCTTCACCGGTAGCGTCGACCGACAAAATGCGGCCGCCCAAGCGGTCACGCGCCTCAAGAAGCTGAAAGCCGATGCCGGCTTGATGGAGGAGGCGGGCTGCAGTCAGACCTGCAAGCCCGCCACCAACGATCAGAATGGTTTGTGACACGGATGAGCTCATCGTAAAGACTAGGGGCTGGTGATCCGGCCCTTCCTTTAGGCGCGGCTCAGGCCACGGCGTAGATTCGGGTTTCCGGTGCGGCCGCCAGTAGCGGCTTCAGCCCAGTAACGACATCGTCGTTGAACATTGCGCTTTCCAGGTACGCCTTTGCGTCCTCGACGCTGTTGAATCCGTGAAGCACCTGAACGTCGTCGTCGCGTATGAGAAGCTCCTTGGAGGTCGCGCCCGCGATCTGCGACAGGAAAGGCTCCTTATACAGACACCTGCGGCGGCACGGCGGTTCTCGGCAGCGATCTGCAGCGTGATTTCAAGATAGGCCATGATCATCCTCTCTCTAGCGTCGCCTGGCATAAGGTGCGCAAGCGAGGCAGTGGATTTCTGTGAGGAGCCGTGTCGGATGGAGATTTTCCAGTGCGGACACGTGCGCAATGGACACTTGAATGCCGTTGAAAGGCCGCCCTGACAAATGAGAGTTTCTTGCCAGCAGCAAAGAAAAACTTTGCCGCTGTCCTCGTCAGTCGTCTTTGATAACTGCTGCTCAGGACCGGAGCGGCGTCGCCTCCTCGATTAGCCAGTTGCGAAACGCCTGCAATTTGGCCAGCGAAGCGTATTCCGCCCGATAGACGACATAGTAGGCCAATTTCGAAGGCACTTGGACTTCGGGAAAAAGGCGCCGGAGCCGCCCGGCCGCCAGATCGTCGCGCGCCAGAATGCTGCGTGCCAGAGCCACGCCTCGCCCTTCGATTGCTGCCTGGAGCACCGCAGCAGAGTTGTCGATCCTCATGCCCCTCTGCGGTTGGCTCTCGGGTACGCCGGCAGCCCGAAGCCACATGTCCCAGGTGACGAATCCGATCGCCGGATCCACAGAGAGGTCGTGGATCAGTGTTGTTCGCGTGAGATCGGCGGGTTCGGTCAGACGACCAATGTCAGGGAAACCGGGTGAGCAGACCGGAAAGATCTCCTCGTCCATCAGCCTTTCCGCGATAAGCCCAGGCCAGTTCCCGTCCCCGTATCGAACCCCGACGTCGATACCATGCGCCTTGTAGTCGACGAGCCTCAAGCTCGTCTCGAGCCGAATGTCGGTGTCCGGGCATCTGGCCTGGAAGCGGTCGATGCGTGGAAGCAGCCATTTGGCGGCGAAGGCGGGGCTGGCGGTGACGTTGAGGATACCGCTCGTCGTTGACTCCCGAAGCCGGTCGAATCCGATCCCGAGGCGATCGAGCCCGGCTCGGATGTCCGGCAGCGCGCGCTCGGCGCTTTCGGTTGGAGTAAGTCTCGTCTTCCCGGTGGCGCTACGATGAAACAGCGGCATATCCAGCCAGTCCTCAAGCCCGCGCACCATCTGCCCGACCGCCGCCGCGGTGACGTTGAGTTCCTCGGCGGCGCCGGAAAAGCTGCCATGACGAGCACTGGCTTCGAAGGCGCGCAACGCATTCAGGTAGACGGGTGATTTCCTGTTCAAGGTGACTTTCTCTTGCGGAAAATGAGGAGAGCTGAACACCTAACGATACCAAGTAACCTCTCCGTTTTCAGCCATCGGCGAAACGCCAAATTCAATGACGTCGGGCCGTTTGCCTATCTGACCGGCGTCCTCAGCGGGATTGTCAACGGTCATCCCAGCAGCTAGCTCGACGAGCCTTTGCCCTGGGCCTACGTCTGTACTCCCACGCTCAAGGCCAGCATCGTCAGACGCGGTTCAGGAATTCAAGCACCCGTCGAGTGAGGAGCGCCGCCGCATCGGCGTCGAATGACGGGAGCGAGCTGTCGGCAAAGTAGTGCTGATCGCCGGGGTACAGGAAAAGCGCCGCGTCCTCGACTTTCTCGACGATCTCGCGGGCCGCATCGATGTCGCCTTCTCCGACGAAGACCGGGTCGTTGTCCATCCCGTGGATCTGCACCGAGACGCCGTCCGGCCATGGTCCAAAGGACCACGCGCCGCTGATCGGTAGGCAGGAGTGGAAGAGCAGCGCTGCGCGGGCTCCGGGCCGTGTTTGTGCGAGCTTTTGCGCCGGCAGCACGCCGAACGAGAACCCTGCGTAGACGAGATCGATGGGCAGTTCGTCGGCGACGCGGACACCGCGCTCGCGCATCTCGTCGAATCCGGTCTCTTCGATGTAGGCGAGACCCTTGTCGATGCTCTGGAAGGTGCGTCCGCCGAACAGGTCCGGTGTGTGTACGGTGTGCCCGGCTTGCCGCAGGTCGTCGGCGAACGCGCGGACACCGGCCGTCAGCCCCTGTGCGTGATGAAACAGCAGGACCTCAGCCATAGAGCGCCTCCGGGCGGAATGGAAGGAAACATGCAGCAGCGCGTCATCCGCTTCACGCAACGGCTAGCACAACCACACACCGACACTCAAGGCCGCGGCCCGACGACAGCGCTTCGATGAACGGCTGCTTCAAGCAGCAACTGGGCGATCCCGTCTCGGGGTTGGCCGACCAGCTCATCGGGGCGCGGCGAAAGGGTTTGCCGGCCGAGGAACTGTTCCGTCGCCGCATCCCGCGGGCGCTTCACACTTCTTCCCATGGGAACGTGTCCAGCCGTTCGGCTCCGGTCGCCGTGATCAGCACCTGCGTTTCGAGCTTGATGCTCTCGGACCCGTCTTCGGCGATCAGGCTTTCAACGTTGAGCACCATATCGCGCTCGATCGTTCCGCTGCAGTTCCGGTCGAAGTCCGGATGAAGGAATATGCCCGGCCACTCGTCGGCCATGCCGGTTCCATGCAGCGCCAGAGTGTAGCGATACGGCAGGTACTTCTCGGGAATCCGCCAGGACCGCTCGTTGAACTCCGCAAAGGTCAGTCCAGGCTTCAACAGTCCGAGATTATGCTCGATCTGCTCCCGGGCGGCGGAGTAAAGTTCCCGCTGCTTGGCGCTCATTGCAACATGGCCGCATGTCCAGGAACGCGATAGATCCGCGCAATAGCCGTAGGGTCCGATCATATCCGTATCGAAGGAGATCAGTTCTCCTCGCTTGATCACATAGTCGGAGCATTCCTGGTACCAGGGGTTGGTTCTGGCGCCTGCGGTGAGAAGCTTCGTTTCAAGCCATTCGCCGCCGCTGCGCGCGTTTTCAAAGTGGAGTTCGGCCCAGATCTCCCGTTCGGTGCGGCCGGGCTCCGAGACCTCGTACATCCGCGCCATGCCGGCTTCGCACACCCGGATCGTCCATCGCATCAGCTCGATCTCGTCCGGGCTCTTGATCGATCGAGCCCGTTCGGCGAGTTCCTGGCCGTCGACGAGTTCCAGTCCACGTCTTTGCAACGCAAAAGCGCCGGCCGGTTCGAGCTTGTCGACGGCCAGGCGCCGATTGTGCCCTTCCGTCATGACGATGTCCGGAACTTCGTCCGCCCATTCCGACAGGCGCGTCTCGACCAGATCGCCCGCTGTGAAGAAAATCCATGACTTGGCCGGGCGGATTTCGTCGATCCCTGGAAGCCCCTGATTGAGGTGCTCCGCGCCCTCGAATTCGAACAGGATCGCCGGACCTTCGGCCAGGATCAGGGCATAACGGGCCGCGTTGTGCATGGTCCAGATGCTCATGTTCGACGAGTCGAAGGCATAGCGAATATTGACCGGATCGTAGAGCAACAGGGCAGAGCAGTCATGCTCAGCCATTTTGCTCCTGAGGCGACCCAGCCGGTAGCGCCTGGCGCTGTCGAGGACACTTGCCGATACCGGGCTTTTGAGCGGCCTGTCCGCGCCTTCCGGGTTGAGATAGGCTTGCTTTCTCTCGTCCTTGAACACCGTTTGGCCGAATGAGTCGTCTCGGAGGGTGGTGAACTGGTGCATTTCTGCTCGTCCTCATGGGTGGGGCTGCGTCGAGGCGTGAAGCTTGCGCCGCGCTGCGTCTCCACGGCGCGATCGCAACGGCTGGCGCTTGCAGCGACGCAAGCGAAGCCAGGGCCAGCTGCCGTCACCGCAGGTGTGTCTCTTGTGTGGGGCAAGACTATATTTCGAGGCTGACCCGGCCGATCGGGTTGGAGCAGCAGGCGAGGATATAGCCGTCGGCGATGTCCTCGTCGGTGATGCCGCCATTGTGCACCATGTGCACCTGCCCTTCGGTCTTGCGGATCTTGCAGGTCCCGCAGATGCCCATCGAGCAACCCGACGGGATCACCAGGCCCGCGGCTTTTGCGGCGGCGAGGATCGTGACCGTCTCTGTACACTTTGCCGAGATGCCGGAGAGCGCAAATTCGATTTCGGCCTCGCTTCGATCATTTGGAACGACATCTTTCGGAATGTTCTCGGCGTCCTGGGGCTCCGCCTGGAAGCTTTCCTGATGGTAGCGGCTCATATCGTAGCCGAGAGCGGCAAGCGCCTCGCGCACCGCCCGCATGAAGGGTTCGGGGCCGCAGCAGAACACCTCGCGCTCAAGGTAGTCCTGCGCCATCAGGCCCAGCATGATCTGGTTGAACATCCCCCGATAGCCGGTCCAGGGCCGGAAGGGATCGGCCTCTTCAACCACCCATTTCAGATCGATGCCGACGATGCGCGACGCCATGAGTTCCATCCGGTCACGCAGGATGATCTCGGAAGGGCGGCGCGCGCAGTTGATGAAGACGATATCCGGTTCGCGCCCGGAATCGTAAAGCCAGGTGGTCATCGCCACCATGGGTGTGATGCCGGAGCCGGCGGAGATGAAGAGGTACTTCTCGGCTGGGTAATGGACGATCGAGAACTTCCCCGCCGGTCCGATCGCCCTGATGCGCACACCCTTGTGCAGATTGTCGAGCATCCAGCGCGTGCCGATCGACCCCTCCTGCGCCTTGACCGTGATCGTCAGTGCCGTCGGTCGCGAGGGGGCGGAAGAGATCGTGTAGGTACGATAGAGCGGCCCGCCGGGAACCGGCAGTTCCAGTGTCAGGAACTGCCCCGGATCATGGTTGAACAGCGCACCGGTCGGGCTCTGGAAGCTGAAGGTCACGACATTCGGCGCTTCCGGCGTACGGGTGACGCATTCGAGCTCTTCCGCATCGTTCCAGAAGGTCAGGTTTTTGAACGCGGTCATCCGCTTTACTCCGCGGCCTGCCGCATAGGCGTCAGCGAACGTTCGAGCCAGCTGGCGTACCAATCGACGAACTGGATGACACCGCTTTCCTGGTTCGACGAATAGGGTCCGGGAATATAGGCGGGCGACAGAATCCCTTGCTGGTTGGTTTCGACGATCTCACGGTCTTCGTCATTGGTGGCGATCCAGACCTCGGTCAGCCGCTTGAGATCGTAATCGACGCCTTCGACGGCATCCTTGTGCACGAGCCAGGTGGTGGTGACCTCGGTCTCCAAAGGGCCGATCGGCGTGACCCGGAAGGTCAGCGAATGATCCGGCAGGAAGTGGTTCCAGGTGCTTGGATAGTGGAACTTCAGCAGCGTGCCCGCGTCGGGCAGGGCGACCCGGCCGAGGTGCTTGCCGACGGCGGCCTTGCCGTCCATCGTATAGCTCAGCGCTTTTTCCTGTAGCGGCATGCGCGCGAGGCGATACTGGCCGTCCTCGGAGATTCTGAATTGCGACGGCGCGCCGGAAGCTTCGCAACGGTCGAAATGCGCCTGAAGGACATCCGAAACCGACCCGTCCGGAGACACGCCGGCGACATTCGGGTCAAGGGGGAAGGAACGGCAGAGGGCAGGATGATTGCTGCTGCAGTGGTAGCACTCGCGGTTGTTTTCCCAGACGAGCTTCCAGTTCGCCTTTTCGACGATGGTCGAGCTATAGGCGACCTTCGCGTCGGTCAGGTCGTGGATCGCGAGATAGGGACGGGCCAGATCCGCGAAGGCTTCGAAATCCGGCGGCGTCTCCGAAAGGCAGATGTAGATCAGGCCCTCGAGATGGCGCAGGTTTACCGGCTTCAGGCCATGCTTCGACGCATCGAAGCCGGGCCCCATGTCATTCGCCCAGATCAACTTGCCGTCAAGTTCGTAGGTCCATTGATGATAGGGACAGACGAGCTTGGCAACCTGGCCCTGCCGCGCCTTGCAGATGAGCGAGCCACGGTGACGGCAAGAATTGTGGAAGGCGCGGATCTCGCCATCGCGTCCGCGAACGATGACCACCTCATAGGCGCCGACGCGCATCGTGGCGTAGCTGCCCGCCTTCGAAAGCTGGCAGGCCGGGATCGCGTAGAGCCATTCCTTATAGAAGATATGCTCCAGGTCGAGGTCGTATATCGCCGGAGACGTGTAGAACGGCTGTTCGAGGGCGTAGCCCGGAACGCGGCGCGCAAGCAGGTCATATAGGGAGGGCGAGGGGGCTGTCATTGGAAAATTCCATGCTCGTTGTGTTCAACTGTGCTGAAATCTTCTTGCCGGCAAGCCCTTTTGACAATAGCACTTTTTTTCATCATGAGTTAGTTTAACTAATCTCACGGACCGCTTCGGCCGGTGCCGGAGAGATGCGCGTTGAAGGGGCTGCCCTATGCCACGACCCTATGATCTCGCCTCGATGACCGCTCTCATTTGCTTCGAGGCGGCCGCCCGCAATGCGAGCTTCAAGAAGGCCGCCCAGGAAATGAATGTGACGCCTGCGGCCGTCAGCCACCAGATCAAGGCGCTGGAGACGGATCTCGGATGCAACCTGTTTCTGCGCCGTAGCCGCGGTGTCGAACTCACTGAGAAGGGCGCCTTCCTGTTTCTTGCGATCCAGCGTGGATTCGAGACGATTTCAGAGGCGGTCACGCAATTGCGCGATCGCCAGGAAACGGTGGACGTGACGATCCGCACGACCACGGCAATCAGTTCCCTGTGGCTCACCCCAAAAATTTCAGCCTTCTGGAAAATCCATCCCGCGATTACCGTCTCGCAGGTTGTCAGCGACGTTCCGGGGATGACCGGCCGCTGCGATCTGAGCATTCACTACGGCGATCCGCAGGAGAATGGCGTCGAATATCGCACGCTCTTTCAGGATCGCATCATCGCTCTGGGCACAGCGGCCTTCGCCGCCCAGCATGGCATTGTGGGCGTCGAGGACCTGCTCAAGGCGCCATTGATCCATATGAGCAACGAGGAAAACGGCTGGACGACCTGGGCCGACTGGTTCCGGGAGGTTGGGCGCGTGCTCCCGAAAGGTCGCAGCTTCTACGTGAACAACTATATGATCGCACTCCAAGCCGCCCAGGACGATGTCGGCGCAGTGCTGGGCTGGGACGGGCTGGTTGGGAGCCTTATGCAGGAGGGGCGGCTTGTGCAACTGGTGGCCGACACCGTTCCCTCACCGGTGCCCTTCCATCTGAAGATCCATCCCAAGGCGACACCCAAGGCCCGCCTGTTTGCGGATTGGCTGGTCAAGGCCGCTTAGAGCCGGGGTTGGGGTCGCGTCATGTGAAAGAGGTTGGGACTTGGGAGGGCTTATCGGTCAGCGACCTTCTTACCGGGAAGGTGCGTCAGGAGGGATTTGCAGGCGTTCATGATGTGGGCGAACAAAAGGTTCGCCGCCTTTTCCTCATCCCGATCCCGGCACGCATCGAGAATTTGGCGATGTTCACGGTCCGCCGTCTGCTGACCGTGCGACAACGTCAGTTGAACTCTGAGGTAGCGTTCCAGCCGATCGTTCACGGAGCGGATCGTGCTGACGAGGAACGGCCGCTGAGCGTCCTCGTAAAGGCAGCTGTGGAAACGCCAGTTCAATTCCGACCATCGAGCGACGTCGGTCTCCTTCGCGAAGGCGTCGCAATAGGCGAGGGCCCTTTCGAAGGTCTCTTCCGTCATGTGAGGGATCGAGAGTTTGATGGCGTTCGATTCCAGGATCGCGCGCACCTCGAAAATCTGGGCAATCTCAGGCTCAGAGACACTCGTGACGATTGCACCCTTGTTCCGGTGGAATTCTACCAAGCCTTCGGCCTCGAGCCGCTTCAGCGCCTCCCGGACGGGAATCTTGCTGACATTGAATAGCCGCGCAACGTCGTCCTGGCGGATCGGTTCTCCTTCATCAAGTGAGCCGTCAGCGATCGAATCTCGGATAAACTTCAAGATCACGTCCGAAGCCGTCGGCGCTTTCCCGAGATCAGTCACCTGCGCGGTGTTGAAGGGCATTCCAGGCTCCATTTGCGTACGAGACGAAAGCTCCGCTGGAATATCGTAGACGATCCCGACGTTCAAGAAATTGCTTGCCGAGGGCCCCTTTCTTCTCAAATCGTTGTTACGGTGGCCCGGTGCCTGCGCCTTGACTTTCATCGTAGATCGTATACGATATTATAACTATCAGCCAAAGCTAGGGGAGAGCATGCGTACATCCAAGATCGTGCATGTGGTGAGCTGCCATGCCGAAGGCGAAGTCGGCGACGTCATCGTCGGCGGCGTCGCGCCGCCTCCCGGCGAGACCCTCTGGGAACAGGCCCGCTGGATCGCCGAGGATGAAACGCTCCGCAACTTCGTGCTGAACGAGCCGCGCGGCGGCGTCTTCCGCCACGTCAACCTGCTGGTGCCGCCGAAGAACTCGAAGGCGCAGATGGGCTGGATCATCATGGAACCGGCCGACACACCGCCGATGTCCGGCTCCAACTCGATCTGCGTCTCGACGGTGTTGCTCGATACGGGCATCATCCCGATGCAGGAACCGATCACCCGGATGGTGCTTGAAGCGCCCGGCGGCCTGATCGAGGTCGAGGCCGAATGCCGCAATGGCAAGGCCGAACGTATACGCGTCCGCAACGTTCCCTCCTTCGCGGACAAGCTGGATGCGAAGCTCGAGGTCGAGGGCATAGGCACGCTGACTGTCGATACCGCCTATGGTGGCGACAGTTTCGTGATCGTCGATGCGGCCTCCGCCGGCCTCCGGCTCGAGCCCGATCAGGCGCGCGATCTGGCGACGGCCGGCATGAAGATCACCAGGGCCGCCAATGAGCAGCTTGGCTTCAAGCACCCGGCAAACGACTGGGGCCACATCTCCTTCTGCCAGTTCACCAATCCGGTGGCGATGAAGGACGGTGTTTTGACGGGCAAGAATGCGGTTGCCATCCGCCCCGGCAAGATCGACCGCTCGCCGACCGGCACCGGATGCTCGGCGCGCATGGCCGTGCTCCATGCCAAGGGCCAGATGAAGGTCGGCGACCGCTTCGTCGGCGTCTCGCTGATCGATACCGAATTCCATTGCAGCATCGACAGCGCGGTCGACATCAACGGCACCCCCGGGATCAGCCCGATCATCTCCGGCCGGGCCTGGGTGGTCGGCACCAAGCAGCTGATGGTCGATCCCGACGATCCCTTCCAGGGCGGGTATCGGCTCTCCGATACTTGGCCAATGGAACTTTGAGGAGCGACTGATGCCGATCGTGAGAGTCGAATTGCTGACTGGCCGCAGCGCCGAGACCAAGACCGAGGTCGCCCGCGAGATCACGAAAGTGCTCAAGGCGGTCGCCGGCATCAAGCCGAGCGCCACGACGGTGATCTTCACCGAGGTCTCGCCCTCGGATTGGGTTGTCGCCGGCGAGCCTCTGAATGCCGGCCTGCAGCCGAAATGACAACCTGCGGAATGGATAACGATGAGCAGGAACCTGGAAGAACCAAGGCGCATCGCATTTGCGGAACTCGTCGCGCTGCTCGAGCGCATCTTTGTTCGTTTCGGGACGTCCGTCCCGAACGCCAGAATTCTCGCGACAAACTGCGCCCAATGCGAGCGCGATGGCTCGCTGAGCCACGGCGTGTTCCGCATTGCCGGCTACGTGGCGTCTCTCAACAGCCGTTGGGTTGACGGCAGGGCTGTCGCCGCCATTGAGCAGCATGGGCCTTCTTTCATTCGTGTCGATGCTCGAAACGGCTTCGCGCAGCCGGCATTGGCGGCGGCGATGCCCCTAATTTGCGAGTCCGTCGCGAGAGCCGGCGTGACGATGGTGGCGATCCGCGACTCGCATCACTTCAGCGCACTCTGGCCCGACCTCGAACCCTTCGCGGACGCGGGTTTGGTCAGCCTTGCCATGGTTTCGGGCCTCGCCTGCGTCGCACCGCCAGGCGGCCGAAAGCCGATCTTTGGAACGAACCCTCTGGCGTTTGCGACGCCGGTTGCCGGATCCAGGCCGCTGATCTTCGACTTCGCCACGAGCGCCATGTCCAATGGAGACTTGAGGCTCGCTGCGAAGGCCAAACACACCGTGCCGTTGGGAACTGGAATCGATGCGGATGGCGCATTGAGCGGTGATCCCGACGCGATCCTGAGCGGAGGAGCGCTGCTACCGTTTGGCGGGCACAAGGGTGCCTCGATCTCGCTGATGGTCGAGATTCTGGCATCGGCCCTGACCGGAGGGCAGTTCTCTAACGAGGTCGATTTCTCGGCCCATGCAGGGGCTGAAACGCCGAAGACGGGGCAGACCATCATCGTCATCGATCCGACACGCGGCGAAACGCGAGCCTTCGCCGAACGGGTGAAGACCCTGCTCGACTGCGTCAGGGACGCCGGCCAGGCACGGCTGCCGTCGGATCGCAGATATCAAACCCGCGCCCAGTCGGAGAGGAACGGCATTCCGTTGACGATGCGGCAATACGACGAGCTCGTCGCACTGGCTCAGTAACAGAGGCAAGGTCGCCAATTTGACGCCTGCGCGCAGTCGACGCTCGGGATTGGCCGATGAAGATGGTTCATGGCCTGGTCTTCGCCGTCCGCTACGATCAGGCCGATGTCACCTACTGCATGTCGTATCCTTAAATCGTCTGCGATTTGGGAAACATGCAGCAGGCAGTGATGCATCGGTTTACTAGGGGTCCAATCAGGCCCACGTGTCCCCTACCGTAAAACCCTCGATAAAGGGGTCGTCGTTGTCCAGAACGATGGTATTCAGGCCGTATATCCAGCTGGTGCCGGTGAGGGTCGGCACAACGGCAGGTTTGTCCCCGATTTTTGCTTCGTCGACGAGCCGGCCGGTGTATATGTTTCCCAGAATTCCCTGGTGCCGAAAATCCTGGTGAAGCGGTAGTTCACCCTTTGCATGCAGGACGGCCATTTTTGCGCAGGTGCCCGTGCCGCAGGGGCAGCGATCCAGCGCCCCTGTCCAAGTGGCGGGATTGTCCCAGGAGAAATCACCCGATGACATGGTCACCGTGTTCTTCCAGTCGGCGTTCGGGTCGTCCGTCGGCCCTGAAAGCTGGGCAACGGTGATGCCGATTCCCGGATAGTCCGGGTGGGCAACGGGCAGTTGCTCGATGGCGGCCTGCTTGATCATCGACGAGACGCGCGCAAGCTCTCGACCGTGCTCCGGGATCAGTTCGAGGCCGCGGAACTGCCGGACATCCGCGATGACGTAGAACATGCCGCCCCAGCCGACATCGACGGTCACCTTTCCAAGCTGCGGCACTTCGATGACGGCGTCCAGATGGGCCGCAAAGGCGGGCACGTTCTTGAACGTGACGCTCTTGACTTTGCCGTTCTCGCACTGGGCCTTTATCCGGATCAGACCGGCGGGCGCCTCAAGGACGAGTTCCGTGACCGGCTCCTTCATCGGCACCATACCCACTTCCAGCAATACCGTAACCACGGAGATCGTATTGCCTCCGGACATCATCGGATATTCGATTTGCTCCATGATGATGTAGCCGGCATCAGCCTCGGGATGCGTGGGCGGCACGATGATGTTGCAGCAGTGCGCCGGGTATCCGCGCGGCTCGCGAAGCAGAAGCTTGCGCAACTGGTCGTCATTGGTCTCCAGCCATCTCATCTTGTCATAGACGGAGTTTCCGGGGATGTGCGGGATACCCCCGGTGACCACGCGCATGGGAGTGCCCGCATGGGTATCGACCGCCTGGATTGTCCTCTTAAAAGCCATAACGTCCTTCCTGCTAAAGTTGCACAACCCGAATTGGCGCGAAGCAGTCGCGTACGATGCGCATCTCGCTCGTTAAGCTGTCCAGCTTCTCCATCGCTTCTTGCCTTGAACAAATCGGCCGCTGCGATCGTGAGCTTCATCCGGGGTTTTCAAGCTCTTTCAGATATAGTATACGATATCTCTTATCCGATATCGCCTTCCTGTCAACGGGTTTGTCGCTGTCGGCGAAGGTGTTCCGCCATCCGCGGAGCGACGCGGGAGCAATGGCTGACTTCTATTGGGACGGGTTAATGCGGCACCCTGTCCTCTTTTTTCACGCCGCAAATAAAAGGGAACGAGAATGAGAGGAATGCTTGCGTCTACATGTCTGCTGGTCGGTCTGGCCGGTGGAGCAGTGTCTGCCAACGCCGCCGAATGCGGCGATGTCAGTATCGTTATCCATAATGTCCAAAGCGCCGAAGTCCTCGCTTATGTGGACAAATTCATTCTGACGGAAGGATACGGTTGCAACGTCGAGACGGTACCTGGCGACACCGTGCCGACGACCACCTCCATGGTCGAAAAGGGTGACCCCGACGTCTCTCCGGAAACATGGGTTGACCTCTTGCCGGAAGTCGTTCCGCGCGGCATCAAGGAAGGCAAGATCGTGTTCGCGGCTCCCGCCTTGCCGGACGGCGGCGTACAGGGCTGGTGGATTCCCAAATACGTGGCTGACGCCCATCCCGACATCAAGACGGTCGACGACGCGCTCAAGCACCCGGAGCTTTTCCCCGACCCCGAGGATTCCAGCAAGGGCGTTATCTTCAACGGTGCGGCAGGCTGGGGCGCGACGGTCGTGACCGCTCAGCTCTACAAGGCCTACAAAGCCGAGGAAACGGGCTTCAGGCTGCTCGATCCGGGCTCCGCGGCGGGTCTCGACGGCGCAATCGCCAAGGCCTATGAGCGCAAGGAAGGCTTCATCACCTATTACTGGGCTCCCACATCGTTGCTCGGCAAATACGAAATGGTGATGCTCGGTGCATCCGTCCCGCACGACGCTGCGGAATGGAAGCGCTGCATCACCAATCTGGCGTGCCCCGATCCCAAGGTGAACGCCTGGCCCGTCGACAAGGTCTATACGGTCGTGACCAAGGAATTCGCCGACCGTACCAGCCCGGAGGTCATGGAGTATCTCAACACGCGCGGCTGGAGCAACGCGACGGTCGGCAAGCTCATGGCCTGGGAAACCGAAAACCAGGCAACGGGCGAAGAGGGCGCCAAGCACTTCCTCGAGGAAAGCAAGGACATCTGGACCAAGTGGGTTCCCGCGGACATCGCCGAGAAGGTCGAAGCCGCCCTTTAGGTGCTGCGAGCAACCTGCGGTGCCCCAAAATGGCATCGCACGCTTTTCATGGCGAAGTCGCAAATATCGGCAAAATGCGAATGCGCGTCGTGTGAGCTCAAACGACGCGCATTATGTCTACTCGGAAGCGCTGGCAAACGATGCTTGTCTGCGCGCTGCTGCGGGTCGCCCATGATTTTAGGTCGCGTCGACTTAAAATCATGAAGGTGATCAATTCTAGTCAGTGCGGGTGCGGGGCGGAAAGCCGCTCTAGTCATCGATCTCATGAGGCATATGGAAGCCCTCCGGCAGAGGACCGAATGATTCCTGCCTACGCGGCGCTGGCTTCGGGGGCTCCGGCTTTACAGCGCAGCCGGCCAAGACGGCCTTTATGGCCAATGGCCTGTAGTTCCGCAGCAACTCATCCGAGTGTTCTTCAGTGTCGCCTTCGGGTCGTGTCGTCTTTTTCATTTCGCACTTCCTTGTGACATGAAGGGTAAAGTCCATCGGCCAAATCGATGGCGGGCGGCCATCACGCGCCCGCGATTTTCACGATATTATCGTACACGCTGCGCGGCATGCGAATGCCCTCCGACGGGGGCCGCGGATATTGGATGCCGCTTACCCCCGGCACGAACACGCCGTGGCCTTGGAGCCGGGCAGCTTGTTCGCGCGCACGCCCGACACGATCAGCACCGGCGGGACCCGGCAGCATCGCGACCACCGTCAAGCCCACCGCTGGAGACGTTGTGCCCGACATGAAATCGGCCGTGTCCAACGACCACGGCCCGCCGGACAGCCCGGCCGACAGCATTTCCACCATCAACGCCACGTTCGCTCCCTTGCGACCGCCGAAGGGCAGGAGTGCGCCGGCGAGGGCCTTCGTGGCATCCTGGGTGGCCACACCATTTTCGTCGACGGCCCACCCCTCGGGGATGGTGCGGCCCTCGGCGGCGGCGGCCACGATGTTGACATAGGCGGTCGCGCTCGACGCCTGATCGATGATCAACGGCAACGAACCCTCTCCGAGCGGAAAGCCGAATGCCATTGGGTTGGTGCTGTAGACGGCGGGTCCGCCAGGCTTTGCGACCACCATCGCGTTGGCGTTCGTCGCTGCGATGCCGACGATGCCCTCCGCCGCGAGCCTTCGCACGAAGTAGCCGAGTTCGCCGGCGGTGTAGCTGTTCGTCTGCGTGAAGACCGCCACCCCCAATTGCCGCACCGCCCCGACCAGATCCTTGAAGGCGCGATCGAAACCGAGCTGTGCGATACCCCGATCGGCATCGCAAACGAAAAAGGCCGGGAACGGGCGTTGCAGAGTCGGTGCCGGATCGCAGTTGATACGCCCCTCGCGGAAGCTGTTCAGGTAATCCACCATGTGCGGAAATCCGAGCACGGGAGGGCCGTAGAGCGCCGCCGACAGGGTTGCGTCGACGAGTGAGCGGGCGGTGGCTTCCCTGGCGCCGGCCGCCAGGCAAGCGCGTTTCGCCAGTTCTTCTGCTTGCGCCAAGCCGAGTGAGACCTCATCTGACATGCTGAATCTCCAATCCAGTTTTTCTTGCTTGGTAAAAAGGCATATGGGGCCCGCCGCGGCGCAGTCGCTGATCTGGCGCGCCGGAATACCCAGTTCGGTAAGTTGAGGCATGAGCCAGCCGGCCGGGAATTCGTGGTCACGGGCCGCGCATGCAACTTGTCGTGCAATTCCCTTCGCATCGGATGTTTAAATCCGATGCGAAGGGAGTCATGCGCGGCCACGTTGGTTTCCTGGAACCCGTCAGTGGCTCGACACGGCTGCAGAAGCCAATGTCTTGAGGTCAACGACCCCGAGAGGCAGACCAGCCGGGTTCACAACCACCAGATCCTTCGCCTCCCCGTGGGCGAGGATCTTGATCGCGTCCTCGATCGAGCCCCCTGCCAACAGAGTTGCCCCGTTGACCGGATGGCCCGGCGCAACCGGAGCCATGACGGCATCGACATGGATGACGCGGCCGCGGTTGACGTCTTTGACGAAGTTGGCGATGTAGTCGTCAGCGGGCCTGAGGACGATGTCCTGGCTGGTGCCCTGCTGGATGACCTCGCCGTCGCGCAGGATGGCGATCTGGTCGCCGAGCCTCAGCGCCTCGTCGAGGTCGTGGGTGATGAACACAACCGTCTTCTTGATCTCCTTCTGCAGGTCGAGAAGAACCGTCTGCATGTCCATGCGGATCAGCGGATCAAGGGCCGAATAGGCCTCGTCCATCAACAGCACCGGCGCGTCGTTGGAAAGCGCCCGGGCGAGGCCGACGCGCTGCTGCATGCCGCCCGACAGCTGGTTCGGGTACTTGCTTTCGAAGCCCTTCAGTCCGACCCGCTCAATCCAGCGCATCGCGACATCGACAGCCTTGGAGCGCTCGATACCCTGGACCTCAAGGCCGTAGAGGGTGTTGTCGAGAACGTTGCGGTGCGGCAGAAGCGCGAACTTCTGGAACACCATCGCAGTCTGGTGCCGGCGAAACTCGCGCAGCTCCATCTCGGTCATCTTGACGACGTCGACCCCGTTAACCAGCACCTCGCCGGCGGTCGGATCGATCAGCCGGTTGATGTGCCGGATCAGCGTCGACTTCCCGGAACCGGACAAGCCCATGATGACCTGGATGCAGCCGGAGGGCATCTCGATATTGATGTCCTTGAGGCCGAGCACATGGCCGAACTTCGCATTCAGTTCGGTTTTCGAGAGGCCGTTGCGGACGGCCTCGACATGCGTTGCGGCATTCGGTCCGAAGATCTTGTAGAGGTTGCGGATCCTGATCCCGTCGAAGTGGTGATCAGCCATGGACGACCTCCCTGTGCTTCTGCAGCCGCTTGCCATAGGCCTGGCTGACGCGGTCGAAGATGATGGCGATGCCGACGATGGCAAGGCCGTTGAAAATGCCGAGGGTGAAATACTGGTTGGCAATCGCCTTCAGCACCGGCTGGCCGAGACCCTGGACGCCGATCATCGAGGCGATGACGACCATGGCGAGCGCCATCATGATCGTCTGGTTGATGCCGGCCATGATGGTCGGCAAGGCGAGCGGCAGTTGCACGTTCCTGAGCTTCTGCCAGCTCGACGAGCCGAAGGCGTCGGCCGCCTCGAGCACGTCCTTGTCGACGAGGCGGATGCCGAGATCGGTGAGCCGGATCATCGGCGGGATGGCATAGATGACCACCGCGATCAGCCCCGGCACCTTGCCGATGCCGAGCAGCATGACGACGGGAATGAGATAGACGAAGCTCGGCATCGTCTGCATGACGTCGAGCACCGGGTTCACGATCCGCTGCATCCGGTCGGAACGCGACATCAGAATGCCCATCGGGATACCGATGGCGATCGACAGCACGGTGCAGACGAAGATCATCGAGACCGTCCGCATCGTGTCGTCCCACATGTCGAAATAGCCGATCGCCAGCAGCGTGACGAGACAGCCGGCGACCACTTTCCAGCTCCGGCTCGCCCCCCAGGCAATCACCAGGATGATCAGCATGATGATCGGCCAAGGCGTCTTCGTCATGAAGCGCTCGGCGGCGATCAGGAAATGCTGCAAGGGCGAGAAGAAGCCTTCGATGATATCGCCATAGGCGCGCGTGAACGCCCGGAATCCCTCGTCGATGACCTTCTTCAGTTCTCGGAGCGAGTCGTCGTTCATGTTTGGAAATTTAAAAAACCAGTCCATTCGGTTCCCCTTTTCAAAGAAGCCGTTGTGAGCTTTTTCTTGTTTTTCGGCCATGGAATGGGACGCGCTTGGCGCGCGCCCCACTTGTCAGGTGGCTTAGAGCGCCGCCTTGATCTTCTCGGCGGCTTCCGGCGTGACCCACTTCGTCCAGACGTCCTCGTTTTCTTCGAGGAAGTGCTTGGCACCTTCTTCGCCGCTCGCCTGGTTGTCCGTCATCCAGGCCATCAGCTTGCTGACGGTGTCATTGCTCCAGGAGCGCTTGTTCAGGTAGTCCATGACCTCGGGGCCGGCCTTCTCCGAGAAGGGCTTGGCCACCAGCGTCACGATGGTGTCGACCGGCCAGGCGCTCGGCTTCGGGTCAGGGCAATCGGCCACGGTAATGCACCGCTTCCACTCCGCTGGGTCTTCCGCAACGCCGTATTCGAGCTTGACCATCGGATATTTGCCGACGAGGGCGGTCGGCGCCCAATAGTATCCGACCCAAGCTTTCTTGGCCTCATACGCCTTGGCGATGGAGCCGTCCAGGCCGGCGGCCGAGCCGGTGTCGACGAGCTTGAAGCCGGCCTTCTCGGCATCGAACGCCTTATAGAGCTGCGAGGTGACGACGGTGCCGCCCCAGCCCTGTGGCCCGTTGTAGATCGCACCCTTGCTCGGGTCTTCCGGATCAGGAAACAGTTCCGGATGCTTCAACGCGTCGGGAATCGTCTTGATGTCCGGATGGGCATCCGCGAAATATTTGGGGATCCACCAGCCCTGCACGCCACCATCTGGAAGCGGAGAGCCGACCTTGATGATACGGCCTTCTTCCGTGCCTTTCTTGACGACGTCCGGCAGCAGGTCGATCCAGGCCTCGGGCGCGATATCGGGCTCGCCCTTTTCTGCCATGGAGGTGATCGTCGGGACGGTGTCGCCGATGGTGATTTCGGCTTCGCAGCCGTAACCCTCGTTCAGAATGATCTTGTCGAGGTTGGAAAGCACTTCCGCGCTCTGCCAGTTCATGCTCGCGATGGTCAGCGATCCGCATTCCGCGGCGCCCGCGACGGACGCGCCTCCCAGTACGCCAAGCGTGAGGCATGTTGATGCAAGTAGGTACCTCATTTTCGTTCCCCTTGTTCTGGCGGCATATGTTGGCGAAGCTGGCTTGCCGCGATCGCCAGCTCCGATCGATTCAGGAGCGCTCTCCCATGTTCATCGATTTCTGATATGCGGCCGCAAGTCCGTCTCGGACGGCAGCGTCGAAGCCGGCGGCGCGCATCGCTTCGATTGCTGCGGCGGTCGTCCCGCGGTAGCTGACAAAGGCCTCGACCGTATCGGCGGGACATTCGCCGTTCTTCTCGAAGAGACGCCCGGATCCGACCAGCACGGTGGTTACCGCTCGCCGTGCCACATCCGGCTTGATGCCGCGCGACACGGCATCGCGCATCATGGCGTCAGCCAAGAGAGCGGGGAAAGCCGGCCCCGAACCGGAAAGCCCGGTCAGGTAATCGATGTCGCTCTCGCTCGCGACCTCGTCCTGTGTTCCGCAGGCGTCGAAGATCGCGCGGACGGTCGCGCGGTCTTGCTCGTTCACACCTTCCGAGCCGATCCAGGGCGTATAGGATTTGCCGACCTCAGCCGCGGCGTTGGGCAAGCTGCGGACGGCCCTTTCCGTATTGTGATGGTGAGCCAAATCGCGCAAACGAACGCCGGCCATGACGGAAACCACGAGCTTGCCATGGACATCGACCATGAGCGGCGGCCAGTCAGCAGGACGGACCGAGACAATGATCATGTCCGAGCGATCGGCGAGCTCCTGGTTGTTCTTGGTCCAGCGAACGCCTTGTACGCCTGTCGGCTGCTCGCTTCGATAGGACAGTGTAAGGTTTTCGGGGGAGGCGAGCCCTCTATCGAGGATCGCCTCGACGATAGCCCCGCCAAGCCAGCCACTTCCGCCAATGATGCCGATTTTCAGCGCGTCGCTCATCTTCGCCCGTCTTCGCCTTATCCGGAGTAACCGTGCCGTGCGGAGAAGCGATCGAGCTCCCTCTGCTCCGGCACCTGCCCGGTGAAAATTTCCACATATTCCGGGATGCGCTTCATGCGGACGGAGACGTCTTCCGTCGTCTGCATCGAAATGTACCCGATCTGCACCAGATAGATCGTTCGTGCCCGAACATCGGCGTGGGGTGCGTCGTACCCAAATCGAAGGAACATGCGCGACAGGGCATCGAGACGCTGCTGGTCGGCGCTCTGGACCTCTCTTAGAATTTCGGGTGACTGAAGGGCCCAGCTTCTCACCGCAAACTCGAATTGCGAGTCGAAAAGCCTGCTATCCAGCCAGCAGTCAAAAACGTTCAGCATCGCCTCGGCAACCGTCTCGGCATAGGCATCGGCCTGCTTGACGAGGTTGCCCGTGTTCTTCTCGCGCCACCGCGCAACCAGCGCTTCAAGCAGTTCTTCGCGATCCTTGAAGAACCAATAGAAGCTCGTTCGCGACAGGTTCAGCTTCTTGGCCAGGGGCTGGATCTTCACGGAATCGACGCCAGCCTCCAGCAGCGACTCGTAAGCCGCGCTCAGCCAGACATCCGGGGAACCACGCCAACCGCTATCGTTCATGGTCTGCTCCATACCGTTCTCCTAACAAATTTAAACGAGTAGTGCAAGAAAAATGTACACCACTGTCCATTAGCATGACTTACGCGATATCTGTGTTGACACAAGTGTACATTTCCCATTACGCTCCTGAACACCTCTAATCCGGAGCCCGGCAGATGTCGAACGATCCCCTTCTTCAGCCCTATCAGCTCAAGCACCTGACGCTGCGCAACCGCATCATCGTGACCGCGCACGAACCGGCCTATCCGGAAGACGGCATGCCGAAAGAGCGCTATCGCGCCTACACGGTGGAGCGCGCCAAGGGTGGGGTGGCGATGACGATGACCGCCGGATCGGCGGCCGTCTCGAAGGACAGTCCGCCGGTGTTCAACAACCTTCTCGCCTACAAGGACGAGATCGTTCCGTGGATAAGAGAGATGACCGACGCCGTGCACGAGGAAGGCGCGGCGATCATGATCCAGCTCACCCATCTCGGTCGCCGTACACGGTGGGACAAGGGTGAGTGGCTGCCGGTCGTCGCCCCATCGCATCACCGCGAAGCCTCGCACCGCGCCTTTCCGAAGAAGATCGAGGACTGGGACATCGAGCGGATCATCAAGGATTTCGCCGATGCGGCCGAGCGGATGAAGGCCGGCGGCATGGACGGCGTCGAACTCGAGGCCTACGGTCACCTCATCGACCAGTTCAATTCGCCGCTGACGAACGAGCTCGATGGTCCTTACGGCGGCTCGCTCGACAACCGCATGCGCTTCTGTTTCGACGTCCTGAAGGCGATCCGCACGCGAGTCGGGGACGATTTCATCCTCGGCGTGCGCTACACGGCCGACGAATGTCTTCCCGGCGGGACGGGCAAGGCAGAGGGCATCGAGATTTCGAAGCGCCTCAAGGAAAGCGGGCTCATCGACTACCTGAACGTCATCCGCGGGCATATCGATACGGACGCCGGCCTGACCGACGTCATCCCGATCCAGGGCATGGCCAATTCGCCGCATCTCGATTTCGCCGGCGAAATCCGCGCTGCTACGAATTTCCCGACCTTCCATGCCGCGAAGATCCCCGACGTCGCGACCGCGCGTCATGCGATCGCGTCCGGCAAGGTCGACATGGTCGGCATGACCCGTGCCCACATGACCGACCCGCATATCGTCCGCAAGATCATCGAGAAGCGCGAGGACGACATTCGGCCCTGCGTCGGCGCCAACTACTGTCTCGACCGCATCTACCAGGGCGGCGCCGCCTATTGTATCCACAATGCGGCGACCGGGCGCGAGCTGACGATGCCGCACACGATCGCCCAGGCGGACCGTCGCAAGAAGATCGTGATCGTCGGCGCCGGACCGGCCGGCCTGGAGGCCGCGCGTGTCGCTGGCGAGCGCGGCCACGAGGTCGTCGTGTTCGAAGCGGCGAATGATCCCGGCGGACAGATCCGGCTGACGGCCCAGAGCGAGCGCCGCCGGGAGATGATCAGCATCATCGACTGGCGCATGAGCCAGTGCGAGAAGCTCGGCGTCACCTTCCATTTCAACACCTGGGCGGAGGCCGAGACCGTCGCGGCGGAAAGCCCGGACGTCGTCGTCATCGCGACGGGTGGGCTCCCGCATACGGAAGTGCTCTCCAAGGGCAACGAGCTCGTCGTCTCCGCCTGGGATATCATCTCCGGCGACGTCAAGCCGGGCAGCAACGTGTTGATCTTCGACGACGCCGGCGACCATGCCGGCCTGCAGGCCGCCGAATTTCTCGCCAATGCCGGCGCGAAGGTCGAGATCATGACCCCCGATCGCTCCTTCGCGCCGGAAGTCATGGCGATGAACCTCGTCCCCTACATGCGCTCCTTGCAGAAGCTCGATGTGACCTTCACGGTCACCTACCGTCTGGAAGCGGTCGAGAAGAACGGCAACCAGCTTGTCGCCCATGTCGGCAGCGACTACGGCGGCGTCGAAAAGCAACGGTCCTTCGACCAGATCGTCGTCAACCATGGCACCATTCCGCTCGACGAGCTCTATTTTGAACTGAAGCCGGCCTCGAGCAACCTTGGTGAAATGTCGCACGATCAGTTGATCGCCGGCAGGCCGCAAGCCGTCTGGCGCAACGCGGATGGCAAGTTCCAGCTCTTCCGCATCGGCGATGCGGTCGCGGCGCGCAACACGCACGCGGCTATCTATGACGCCCTTCGCCTTCTCAAGGACATCTGACATCGAGTCGGGCCGCCCCGGGGCGGCCCCTTACAGGGGATACGCAATGACAGGTCGAAGCGAAGCTCTGCAGTTGTTCGTCGATGCTGCCTTCGCGGCGTTCGACCAGTTCGCGCAGGCCCCGGAATCGCGCCGGTCGATCCGGCAAATTTTTTCCGCGCTCGAAGTGCCTGGCGCGGAAAGGTCCGGTCCCGGAAGCCAGCTGCCGGTGTGCTCGCAGCTCGACACGGCGTTTGCCATTGAAACGGAACACGAGTCGCTCCACCGCCTGGTCGAACGGTTCAAGGCGATCGAACCGCGGCTCGAATGGCGGCGCCGCACGAACTACCACAGTTCCGCCAGCGGCAATTACCTCGACGGCCACGCCAATGCGATGATCATAGGACCCGGCGGCCTCGAGGATCGGCGGGACCTATGGTTCGGCGTTACGTTGATGGCACCGAACGTCCGTTATCCGGACCATGATCACGCGCCGGAAGAGGTCTATCTCGTCCTGTCAGAGGGAGAATTCCGGCAAGGGCAGGGGGCGTGGTTCTCGCCCGGCATTGGCGGTTCCTTCTACAACGAGCCGGGAATCCGGCACGCCATGCGCTCCGTCGATACAGCGCTCTTTGCCTTCTGGGTGCTGCTGGCCAACAGGCCCGACTAGCAGTCAGTCGAGCGGAACAATCAACAGTCAAGGGAACCAGCATGAAAATCCTAGTCACGGTAAAACGGGTCGTCGACTTCAACGTCAAGATCCGGGTGAAGGCGGACGGTTCGGGCGTCGAACTCGCCAACGTCAAGATGTCGATGAACCCGTTCGACGAGATCTCGGTCGAAGAGGCGCTGCGGCTCAAGGAAGCCGGCAAGGCCTCGGAAGTGGTGGTCGTGTCGATCGGCCCGGCCAAGGCCGAGGAGACGCTGCGGACGGCGCTCGCCATGGGCGCCGACCGGGCGATCCTCGTCGAGACCGACGATGCCGTCGAGCCGCTCGCGGTCGCCAAGATCGTCAAGGGTGTGGCCGAGGCGGAGCAGCCGGGGCTGATCATCGTCGGCAAGCAGGCGATCGACGACGACAGCAACCAGACCGGCCAGATGCTGTCGGCGCTGCTCGGCTGGGCCCAGGGCACCTTCGCCTCGAAGGTCGAGATCGGCGACGGCAAGGTCGATGTTACCCGCGAGGTCGACGGCGGCCTGCAGACGGTCGAACTGAAGCTGCCGGCGGTGGTGACCACGGATCTGCGCCTGAACGAGCCGCGCTATGCCTCGCTGCCGAACATCATGAAGGCGAAGAAGAAGCCGCTCGACAAGAAGACACCGGCCGATTTCGCCGTCGACACCGCGCCGCGGCTGAAGATCTTGAAGACCGAGGAGCCGTCCGGCCGCAAGGCCGGCATCAAGGTCAAGTCGGTTGCCGAGCTCGTCGACAAGCTCAAGTCCGAAGCCGGCGTACTCTAAGTTTTAAGGAAAGGGAGACTTTCATCATGGCCATTCTGCTTCTGGCTGACCACGACACCACCCACCTTTCCGACCAGACGGCCAAGGCGCTGACGGCGGCCTCCAAGATCGGGTCCGACGTCCACGTTCTCGTCGCCGGCGCGAACGCCAAGGGCGTTGCCGAGCAAGCCGCGAAGCTTGCCGGCGTCTCCAAGGTGCTCGTCGCCGACGACGCGTCGCTTGCCAACAATCTGGCAGAGCCGCTCGCAGCTACGATCGTCTCGCTCGCCGCTTCCTACGACACCATCGTCTCGGCCGCCACCTCGGTCGGCAAGAACGTCATGCCGCGGGTCGCCGCGCTCCTCGACGTCGCCCAGGTCTCGGAGATCATCGAAGTCGTCTCTGCCGACACCTTCAAGCGGCCGATCTATGCCGGCAATGCCATCCAGACGGTGCAGACGAGCGACGCCAAGAAGGTCATCACCGTTCGCACTGCATCTTTCCCCCCCGCTCCGGCGGGTAACTCGGCTGTCGTCGAGGAAATCTCGGCGACAGCTTTTTCTTCCGATCTGTCCAGGCATGTTTCCGATGCGCTGTCGTCGTCGGACCGGCCGGAACTGACCTCGGCCAGGATCATCATCTCCGGCGGCCGGGCGCTCGGTTCGTCGGAGAAGTTCAAGGAAGTGATCCTGCCGGTCGCCGACAAGCTCGGTGCCGCCGTCGGCGCGTCGCGCGCCGCCGTCGATGCCGGCTATGCCCCGAACGACTGGCAGGTCGGCCAGACCGGCAAGGTGGTCGCCCCCGACCTCTACATCGCCTGCGGCATCTCCGGTGCCATCCAGCACCTCGCCGGCATGAAGGATTCGAAGGTCATCGTCGCCATCAACAAGGACGAGGAGGCACCGATCTTCCAGGTCGCCGACTACGGCCTCGTCGCCGACCTCTTCGACGTTCTGCCGGAGCTCGAAAAGGCGCTCTGAGGCGGCCTGGATCAGGACGACAACCGGGCCAGCCCGCGCGGGTCCGGTCCAGTCGGGCAAGCAATTCCATCACCACTCAAAAGGATCGAACAATGGACGTACGTGCCGCCGTGGCCGTTCAGGCCGGCAAGCCGCTGGAAATCATGACCGTACAGCTAAAGGGCCCGAAGGCCGGCGAGGTGCTGATCGAGGTCAAGGCGACCGGCATCTGCCACACCGACGATTTCACCCTGTCGGGTGCCGACCCGGAGGGGCTGTTTCCGGCGATCCTCGGCCATGAGGGCGCCGGCATCGTCGTCGACGTCGGTCCGCGCGTCACCTCGGTCAAGAAGGGCGACCATGTGATTCCGCTCTATACGCCGGAATGCCGGTCCTGCCCCTCCTGCCTGTCCCGCAAGACCAATCTTTGCACCGCCATCCGCTCCACCCAGGGGCAAGGGCTGATGCCGGACGGCACGAGCCGCTTTTCGATCGGCAAGGACAAGATCCACCACTATATGGGCTGCTCGACCTTCGCCAACTTCACCGTGCTGCCGGAGATCGCCGTCGCCAAGGTCAACCCGGACGCCCCCTTCGACAAGATCTGCTATATCGGCTGCGGCGTCACCACCGGCATCGGCGCGGTGATCAACACCGCCAAGGTGGAGATGGGCGCCACCGCGGTCGTCTTCGGTTTGGGCGGCATCGGCCTCAACGTCATCCAGGGGCTTCGCCTTGCCGGCGCCGACATGATCATCGGCGTCGATCTCAACAACGACAAGAAGGCCTGGGGCGAGAAGTTCGGCATGACCCACTTCGTCAACCCGACCGAGATCGACGGCGATATCGTCGCCTATCTCGTCAACCTGACGAAGCGCGGCGCCGACCAGATCGGCGGCGCCGACTACACCTTCGACTGCACCGGCAATGTGAAGGTCATGCGCCAGGCGCTCGAGGCCTCGCATCGCGGCTGGGGCAAGTCGGTGGTGATCGGGGTGGCCGGCGCCGGCCAGGAGATCGCCACCCGGCCGTTCCAGCTGGTCACCGGCCGCTCCTGGATGGGCACCGCCTTCGGCGGCGCCCGCGGCCGCACCGACGTGCCGAAGATCGTCGACTGGTACATGGAGGGCAAGATCGAGATCGACCCGATGATCACCCACACCATGCCGCTCGAAGACATCAACAAGGGCTTCGAGCTGATGCATTCGGGAACAAGCATCAGAAGCGTGGTCCTCTACTGACCATGAAAACGAACTCTAAAGAGAAGTCGCATGGCGGCATTCAGGGCGTCTACGCGCATCGTTCCGAGGTGTGCGATTGCGACATGACCTTCGCGGTGTTCGTGCCGCCGCAAGCGGCCGAACGGCCGTGTCCGGTCGTCTGGTATCTGTCGGGGCTGACCTGCACCCACGCCAACGTCATGGAGAAGGGCGAGTATCGGCGGCTGGCCGCAGAATTCGGCCTCATCGTCGTCTGCCCGGATACCAGCCCTCGTGGTGACGGTATTCCCGATGAACCGGACAATTGGCAGTTCGGCAAGGGGGCCGGCTTCTACGTCGATGCGACGCAGCAGCCGTTCGCCGCCAACTACCGGATGTATTCCTATGTGACGCAGGAACTGCCGCAGCTGGTCGCGGCGTCGTTCCCCGCCGACATGGAACGGCAGGGCATCTTCGGGCATTCGATGGGCGGCCACGGGGCCCTGACGATCGCGCTCAAGAAACCGGACCGCTACCGTAGTTGCTCGGCCTTCGCGCCAATCAGCCATCCGAGCGTCTCCGGCTGGTCGAAACCGGCCTTGGAAAAATATCTCGGCAGCGACGAAACGGCGTGGCGGCAGTATGATAGCTGCGCGCTGATCGAGGACGGCCATAGATTCCCGGAGTTTCTCGTCGATCAGGGGCGCGCGGACACTTTCCTCGAGGACGGCCTCAGGCCGGGCGAGCTTGAAAGCGCCTGCGCGGCCGCCGGCATTCCGCTGACGCTGAGACTGCGGGAAGGCTACGGGCATTCGTATTTCTTCATCTCCACCTTCATGGACGACCATCTGCGATGGCATGCCGAGCGGCTGAAGAAACAAGCATGAAATCAAAACGGCCGGGCATCGGGTCCGGCACAACCAAGGGAAGGAGAGACGTGTATGGGTAGCATCGCCATTCACCCGTCGGTCGACGGCGGCAGAAAGCAGCAAGCAGGATCCTTTGCCGGCGGCACGCTGGTCTGCGAATGCGTCACCAATCCGGTAAAGGTGCGGGTCAAGAGCGACATCGCGCACAACCATGCCTGCGGCTGCACCAAGTGCTGGAAGCCGAAAGGCGCCAACTTCTCGGTCGTCGCCGTGGCGCCGACGGACAGCGTCGAGGTGCTGGAAAACGGTGACAAGCTTGCGGTCGTCGATGCGTCCGCGCTGATCCAGCGCCATGCCTGCAAGGCGTGCGGCGTGCACCTCTACGGCCCCGTCGAGCGGGATCATCCGTTCAAGGGGCTGTCGTTCATCCATCCGGAACGCTTCCAGGACGAAGGCTGGGCGGAGCCGGGCTTTGCCGCCTTCGTCTCCTCGATCATCGAGAGCGGCTTCGATCCGTCCGGCATGGACGATGTCCGGGCGCGGCTGAAGGAACTGGGGCTCGAGCCCTACGACTGCCTCAATCCCGCGCTGATGGACTATATCGCGACCTGGACCGCCAAGAAGAACGGCGTTCTTCCCGCATGAGACCGACGGCAGCCCGGATGCGCCGGGCTGCCATCTCTTCGATAGCCAGTCGGGGAGCTTTAGGATTGAAAAATCTTCCCACGGGCAATAAGATTGCTTATCTGTTTCTCTATATAGATAAGCGTTGCTGATGATTTCCATGCCCGCCTTCGAAACGGGAATCTTTTCCCCGTTGTTCCAGCTTGCCGACGATCGGACAAACTTTCGACTTGTCAGCAATGGTGGGGTGACTCCAGTCCTCGCCGGCTCGCGGACATTCCTGTCGGTCAGTCCGCAACTCCTCACCGATCTGGTGAGGACCGCTTTCAGCGACGTGTCGCATCTCTTCAGGACTGCTCATCTCGAGCAACTCGGAGCGATACTCGACGATCCCGAATCCTCTGGGAACGATCGTTTCGTGGCGCTGGAGCTGCTCAAGAATGCGGTGATCGCGTCCGAGGGCGTGTTTCCGATTTGCCAGGACACCGGCACTGCCACCATCATCGGCAAGAAGGGCGAAACGGTGCTTGTCGACGGTGACATGCATGACGCGATCTGCCGCGGGATCAGCGAGACGTGGGAGACGAGAAACCTGCGGTTTTCACAGATGGCGCCGCTGACCATGTACGACGAGCGCAACACCGGAACGAACCTGCCGGCCCAGATCGATATCGAAGCGACCCAGACGGACTATTTCGAGTTGCTTTGCATAGCCAAGGGCGGCGGTTCGGCAAACAAGACGTTCCTGTTCCAGGAAACGCGGCGCCTGTTGGAGCGCCAGCGCCTGGTCGACTTCCTCGGCGAGAAGATACGGACGCTCGGGACGACGGCCTGTCCGCCCTATCACCTGGCGATCGTCATCGGCGGCCTGTCGGCGGACCAGACCCTCAAAACGGTCAAGCTTGCCTCCACCAAGGCGCTGGACAATCTACCAAACTCAGGTGACGCCTCGGGGCGGGCGTTTCGCGATCTCGAATTGGAGAAGGACGTGCTGCGGCTGACCCAGTCGCTCGGCCTTGGAGCCCAGTTCGGCGGCAAGTATTTCTGCCATGACGTGCGTGTCATTCGCCTGCCGCGACACGGCGGAAGCCTGCCCGTTGGCCTCGGTGTCAGCTGTTCCGCCGACAGACAGATCAAGGCCCGCATCGACCGGCACGGCGCCTGGATCGAGGCTTTGGAGACCGACCCGGCTCGGTTCCTGCCACAGTCCAGCTTCGAGGCACAGCATGCCAAGCATGTCGACCTCGGCCAGCCCATGGCCGTCATCCGCGAAGAGCTGTCGAAGCTTCCCGTATCCACAGCCGTCCTGCTTTCCGGCGAGATGATCGTCGCTCGCGATCTGGTCCATGCCGAACTGGCGAAGCGACTTGCCACGGGCGAGGCGCTTCCCGCCTATTTCCGGGAGCACCCGATCTACTACGCCGGTCCTGCGAAGACGCCTGACGGATTTGCTTCCGGATCTTTCGGCCCGACGACGGCAGCCAGGATGGACCCCTACATGGAGGATTTCCAGGCCGCGGGAGCATCGCTTGTCACCATCGCCAAGGGCAACCGCTCGCCGCAGGTGGTGCGCTCCTGCAAGACGCATGGTGGATTTTATCTCGGATCGGTCGGCGGGACGGCGGCAGTGCTCGGAAGGGACTGCATTCTCGACATCAAAGCCGTTGATTTCGCGGAATTCGGTATGGAGGCGGTGTTCAAAATCAGGGTAAAGGATTTTCCCGCCTTTGTTGTGATAGATGACAAGGGGAATGATTTCTTCACCATCCAACCCTGAGCCGCAAAAAGAATGAAGCCGGATGCCCTCGACAAGATTACGCTTCGCCAGCTTCAGATCTTTCTAGCCGTCGTCGAGCACCGAAGCTTCGTCGGTGCCGCCTCGCAGCTCAGGCTGACACCCCCGGCGGTCTCGATGCAGATGAGCCGGCTGTCGGAATTCCTCGACGCGCCGCTTTTCGACAAGGACGGCAGGTCGATCCAATTGACCGCTGCGGCGACGGCGCTGATCCCCTATGCCGAGCGAATGACGGAGGCGCTGACGGAAGCGTGCAATGTGATCGACGCGCTGCAGGGGCGGTTCGACAAGCTGGTCCGCGTGTCGATGGTCACCACGTCCCGCAATTTCGGGCCCCATCTTCTCCAGGAGTTCGGCCAAGCGCATCCGGACATCTCCCTCGAAACAACCATTGCCAACCGCGAGAAGGTGATAGAGCGGCTGGAAACCGGCCACGCGGATCTGGCTCTAATGGGGCGTCCGCCGCAACGCATTGACGTCGAAGCCACTCCCTTCGCGCAGCATCCCTATGTGCTGATAAGCCACCCCGCCCATCCGCTGGCGGGCAAAAGCCTCATTACACCGCGCGAACTGACGCAATTTCAGTTCCTCGCGCGGGAGGTGGGCTCCGGCACCCGCATGATCCATGATTATTTCTTTACGAGCCAGGACCTGCGCCTGCCGTCGACAATGGAGATGGACAGCAACGAGAACATCAAGCAGGCGGTCATGGCCAACATGGGAATAGCGTTTATTTCCGCCCACACCATCGCGCTGGAACGCCAGGCGAACAAGCTGCGCGTGCTCGCCGCCGAAGGCATGCCGGCGATGCGCGAATGGTTCGTGGTTCACCTGAAGGGTAAGCGCCTCAGTCCGGCGGCATCGAGCTTCAAGTCCTTCGTAAACAACGAAGGCCCGGATTTCATGCGTCGCTTTTTTTCAGAGTAGCCAGCAACGCCTGGGCCCGCTTGGCTACGGGCTCGTCGACCATCACGCCGCCCACGCTGGTGGCACCCCGGCCGCTCCGCAGGGCTTCGTTGTAGGCCTCGACCACGCGGGCGGCGAATTCCACGTCGGCAGCGCTCGGACGGAACACGACGTTCACGATCTCGACCTGGCGCGGATGCACGCAGAGCGCCCCGTCGAATCCCATCGCCTTCGCCTGCGAGGCCAAAAGCTGGAAGTCGTCGGCGTCTTCGAACGAGGCGATGCTGCCGGGCAGGCCGAGCGCCAGAACGCGCGCCGCGCGACATGCAAAGATGAACTGCTGGCAGGGAACGAAGAGATTGTCGAATGTCGGCGCGAAGCCGCATTCGGCGCTGAAGTCCTCCGTTCCAATGGCGAGTGCGACCACCCGGTCGGAAGCCGCGGCGATCGGCGCCATGACATTGAGAGCGGCCGGTGTCTCGATCAGATTGATGAGCTTGATAGAGCCCGGCGATAGGTCGCGCTCCTGTTCCTTCTCGATCAGGAACTCATCGACGAGCGCGACATGGTCAGGTCCCCTGACCTTCGGCAACATAATGGCGCTGACGCCCTCCATCGTGGCAGCCGTCAGGTCTGCGACGCAGTTCGACAGGTCACGGTTGACGCGCACAATCACTTCGAGCCCGCGTTCGGCCAGCAGCGCCACATGCTTCGGCAGACGCTCGCGCGCTGCTGCCTTGGAGGCAGGCGCAACGCTGTCCTCGAGGTCGAGAATGATGGCGTCGGCCCTGCGCAGATGTGCGCGCTCGACGAACCGCGCCTCGTGGGCGGGCATGAACAGCATCGATCGCCAGCGCGGCAAGCGTTTGTCAGGCATTGGCTGCTCCCCCGGCAAATTCGCGGCGAATAGCATCGGAGTGCTCGCCGATGGCGGGGATACGCCCGAATGGCTCATCCGGATTTTCGTAGGAGTACTGGACTGGAGCGCCGGCAAGTTTGGCTGACTTGCCGCTCTCGAGCGTGACGGTACGTCGCCGGAGCTGCGGATGGCCGGCAAAGGTTTCGACCGAGTTCACGCCGCCATAGGCGATCGCGGCCGCTCGAAGCAATTCCTCCAATGCGACCCTGGAGTGCCTTGCGAAGAAGGCGCTGACGATCGCGTCCAGATCCCTGCGGTTCTTCACGCGGAGCGAAGCATTGCAGAAGCGCGCATCGGTTGCCAAATCGGCATCGCCCAGCACGTCCGAGCAGAGGCGACGCCACTCTCTTTCGTTCTGGATGGAAATGGCGAGCATGTGCCCGTCGGACGTTGCAAAGCCGCCATAGGGTGCGATGGACGGGTGATGCAGCCCGACCGGCTCCGGCGCCTTGCCGGCATAGACCGTATGCATCAGCGGGACGGTCATCCAGTCGGCGGCGGTATCGAACAACGAGACCTTGACGCCCGAGCCCGTCCCGGTGACCGACCGTCGATAGAGCGCCTGCTGTATGCCGATCACCGCATTCATGCTCGCGCCGATGTCGCAGACCGAGACGCCGATCCGGCCCGGCGCGCCCGGTGCGCCGTTGACCGCCACCAGGCCGCTCTCGCACTGCACGAGGAAGTCGTAGGCCTTCATGTCCCGGTAGCTGCCGGTCTCTCCGTAGCCGCTGATGTCGCAGGTGATGAGCCGCGGGTAGCGCGCACGCAGTTCCGTGCTGTCAAACCCTGCTCGCGCGCTCGCGCCGGGGGCGAGGTTCTGGATGAAAACGTCGGCCTTGCCGAGCAGGACATGCAGGAATGCGGCGTCCTCCGGATCCTTGATGTCGAGGCAGAGCGACTCCTTGCCGTGATTGGCCCAGACGAAATAGGAGGATTCCCCCATCACGGCCTGGTCGTATTTTCGGGCGAAGTCTCCTTCCGGACGCTCGATCTTTATCACGCGCGCTCCGCCCTGGGCGAAGTGGCACGAGCAGAGCGGTGCGGCGACCGCCTGCTCGATCGAGACGACGAGGAGGTCCTTGTAGGGTTTGTCGGTTCCAGAAATCTGGGCGGCAGTAGCCATGGTGTCACCCCGCAATGGCGTGTTTCGTCTTGAGGATGGCCTGGTTACGTCGCATCTCGTTCGCGACGATCGTCAGGCCCTCGTCGAAGCCCATGCCCGGCTTGATCAGCACCCGCTCGGGACGGGTCGCCTGAGCGACATGCAGACAGGTCCGGGCCGAGACGTCCGTCTCGTTGCAGGTGCCTCCGAGGTAGGCCTCGACGCCGCGCGAGCGGCAATAGAGCACCGCCTCGATGGTGTTGTGGATGCTGCCGAGATCCGGCGTCTTGATCTGCACCATGTCGCAGCAATCCGAATCGACGAATTCGATGATGTCTTCATAGGTGTTGCACCATTCGTCCGCGACGATGCGCACGCTGCTTCCGACCTTGCGGAGCACCTTTCTGATTGCCGCCAGAAGTTGGATCTGGTCGGGCTTGTTGCCGGCGTCGACCGGCCCTTCGATATAGAGGGGGAAGGGCAGTGCCCGGTTTTCGAGCTCCGCCAGGTAGAGGGCGATCCTCTCGGCATCGTTGTCGAATATCGTGCCGATCGTGCCATAGACATCGATATGAAGGGTCGGCGCGTAGTCCTGGCCGCTACGGATCTTCTGGATCCTCTGCGTCAGCCAGGTGACGTATTCCTTGAGCTTGCCGCCGTTCTCGCCGAGCTTGGTCGCGACATTGTTGATCAGCCCGTGCGGCAGCGCGTCGACCCGTTTCATGATCATCTTGTCGACGGCATTGTAGCGGTCGTCTCCGCTCTGACCGAACAGCCGGAGCGGCGAGAGATCGATCGGCAGCCCATACTCGGCACAGACGACCTCGACCTTCAGCCGATTGGAGGCCTTGGCGGCGGCATCGAGAAGCGCCTGCGACAGTCCATAACGGATGGCGGTATGGATCTGCCTGCCGTCTTCCTCGATCGCGTCGACAAACCGGGCATTGGCCACGAAGTCGTCCACGTCGCGACCGATCAGCAGCGGCCGCAGCACCTCGTTCATCCACGGGATGTAGCGCTCGGCTGTGAACAACGGATCGCGGCCGCCGGCGCCGGAATACTGCACGGCAGCGCAATCGCCCTCGGCCCATTGCCCGTTTTCCAGTTGCAGCAGAACCGAAACCGCTTCGCCCGACTGCCGTATCTCATCGAATCCCGGCGTTGCTGTTGGGCCTACATAGGTGAAGCCATCCATGCCGGCCCCGCCTTTGATCGCCGCCTGATCGTCAAAATAGAAGGACGAGAAGCCGGAGCTGAACTGCGCATTGGTAATCTTCATCGAATGGTCTCTCTGGATCGGGAGTCGGTTGAGATCTAATTGGGACGGCCGATCAGCTTGCTGGCGGAAATCGCCCGGACATCGTCCACCACCATCTTGAAGGATGCGTCGCGCCCTTCGGCGGCAGCGCGTTCGGCGATCTTTTCCTTGTGAAAGGCGATCACATCGGCAGGGAGCGGTATGCTGCCCTGATCGAAGACGCGGATCGCGCCGTTGTTATCGCGCACCGGTGTCAGTCGGCCGGCATTGACGCTTGCGGGCGCGAAGGGGATGTCCATCACGCCGGCCTCGAAGGCGCGAACGGCGCCGCGGGCGATGTCCCCCTGGCCGAGATCGATCACCTTGTCCATCACCGCGTGGACTTCGCGCTCGATGAGTGCCATCTCCTGGGCAATCTCGTCCGTTTCGAGGTAACCCTGATCGCCGATCATGTTGATCATCTGTTCGGTGGCCTGCAGTCCCGCGCGGTTTGCCTCCATGGTCGGGACGCCGCTTGCTTCGTGCGGGGTCTTGACGATGATCTTTGTCGCGCCGCCGAACTTGGCCGCCGCGGCGCCAAGAGCAATGACCGAGTAGGCGCGCGCCTCGATTTCCGGAAAGCCGCCCATCCATTGGTGAAAGACCGTGGAGAGTGCGTAGTCGTCGTGGCCAAATTCGCGGAAGTAGTGATGGCCGAGCTGACGCAGGGAACGGATCGCCGCGACATCCTGCGATAGGTTGCCGGCCTGCCCGTAGCCGAGCGTGATGCATTTGACGCCTTGCTCTAGGGCCAGCAGTCCCTCGATCAGCGCCACGGCGTGCGAGACGAAGGGCGGCACCAAGGTACCGGTGAGGGGGCCAAAGGGCTCCCGGTTGATGCTGACGCCTTCTTCTTCGTAGCGGCCGACGAGGCGGTCGCAATATTGCCAGTGGCGGATCGAGCGCGCCAGCGGCACGTTCTTCGAGTAGGGGATGTTGTAGGAGATCCCGCCACCCTCGAAGCTGCTGAACCCCGATGCAAGCGTGATCTCCGCCATCAAACGCGCGTCAGGCGTCCCGTGGCGGACCTGGATGGGCTTGCTGACGTTGTCGACCAGCCGCTCGCAACCTTCAACCCCGTGGTTGACCGGAGGGAATCCATTCAGCAAGGACGTGCCTGCCGCACGCGATCTGTCGATCCCCGCCTGCGCTTCCTCGTACCGGTTGTGCCGGGTATAGGCATCCACGGTGGTCGGCAGCACGTCGCAGTGCGGCGACAGGTCATTGAGCAACTGTATCTGCTCGCGAATGAGCGCCACCCCCGCACGAGGCTGCAGCAGGGTCTTGTGCGCCGCTTCGGCATTGGCCAGCGCGACGGAGAATTTCTTGGAATCGGGCATCTCGTGATGGCGGCGCACGCCCTTGGCGAAGTCGACATCTTTTCCGGTATGCCAGGTCTGCAACACCGTATCGCGCTCGTGCTCATAAGTGCCGCGATCCAGTTTCCGGTTTTCGATTTCGTGGGAAGAGGGCTCGGTCATGTGGTCGCAATCTTTGATCTGACTATGGAGTTTTCGTCGGATGCTTCGTGGCCCAACAGTCGCAATCCGGCCGTGACAGCGGCGACCGGGTGTCCCCGGGCGATGTTTGCCAAAAGGGGAAGAAGGTTCGCCGGATCGCGGAGATATTCCTTGCATCGCGGCACGAGGACACGCTTGCCCCGCGCGTCGAGACCGATCCGGGCGACATGGTCGCGCGGGTCGAACTCGGGAGCACTGGACAGATATCCTCCGGTGCCGATGAGCGTTCGAACCGATGTCAGGTCCCGTCCCACTTGCACCGTGACAAGCCCGTCCGCGGTCGAGACCTCGTGGGCGCGTCCGGCGTGCCGCATCAGCGACGTCGCAATGTTGGCGCCTGCCAGCATCGCGTCGAAGCGAATTTCCTCGGGCTCGACCGGCACTATCTCCGGCGTCGCCGTCACTTTCGAGACAAAGCTCTCAAACGCGGCAAGGCGATCTTCGGCCGGCGGCATCAGGCTCAGCACAGCCTCGGCGGCCGTCGACGCGGAGACACGCATGCCGAGGTCGCCCTCGACCGTTCTCTTGATCTTCGGCTCCGGCAAGCCGCGGCGGACGACGCCCGCGACGACGACCTCGTCATGGCAGGAGTAGACATCGGTTGTCGCGCCGCCCATGTCGACAAGAAGGAAATCGCCGAATTCAGGCGCATGCCGTGCGATATGGCTGCAGTATTCATAAAGAGCGTAAGGCGTCGGACATGGCTCGCGTCCGGTGCTGCGGATGATGCGGTCCAGCCCTTTGCCGGAGGTGATCTTGCTCAGGAAGACGTCGCGCACCGCTGCCCTCGCGGGCTCCGGATTCGGGAAGTCTAGAGCGGGTAGCAGGTTGTCGACGCAGATCAGATCATGGCCGTCGAGGATCGCGCGGACATTTTCTCGAACGTGGCGGTTTCCCGCATAGACGATCGTGCAGGACAGCCCGGCTCCGGCGAGCTTTCGGGCATTTTGCACCTGGTAATAGGCGTTCCCGCCGTCAGAGCCGCCGGCAAGCAGAATGATATCGGGCGTCGCTCGCTGCAACGCCGCGATGTCGTCTTCGCCCAGTTCATAGGCGAAACTGTGCGTCAGCTTTGCGCCGGACGAGTATGCCGTGATCTTCGCCATCTCTGCGGTGATGTCGGGGACGATGCCGACGGCAGCCACCGCCAACCCGCCCTTGGCGGAGGACGAATAGTAGAGGTCGTAACTCTCATCGTCCTCGACGAGTTCACGGAGCACGGCATCGAAACCCCGCGAGAGATTTTCCACCGTGGTCGGGTGGCTCGCACGGTCGAGGAGCTGGAGCCCCCCGTCCGCAGAGGCCCTGAAAGCGGCGCCCTTGGTCCACGTCGACCCTATGTCGATGGAGACGAGCCTCATCCCGCGATGCGCAGCTCGACGACTTCATGGTCGTCGTTGCAGACCAGCACTTTCCGGGAAATGTCCGCCTTCAGAAGCTCGGCGACCTCTTCCAGGTCGACCGTGGGCTTGAACACGCGGTCGAAGCCCATGTCCTTGAACATCGCCTCGACAGCGGAAAACTCTCGCTTGCCGATCACCAGGTTTCCGCCGACATAGAGGAGGATATCGGCGAGGCCACGTTCGACGCACCTGCCTCTGAAGCCGGCGCAATCGATTTCTCCGTGGCCGTAGATCGAGGAAACGAGGATCGCCTGCGCGCCGGTTTCGACCGCCGCGTCGATAAATTCGTCCTGGCTGACCATGACGCCGAGATTGACGACGTCGATGCCCAAGGGCTCCAGCACGCTCTTGATGATTTTGTTGCCCACTGCGTGGCAGTCGGCGCCGATTACGCCCAGGACCACCTTAAACCGTGCATCTGCCACGTCGCTCTCCTGCCTCGCTGATTTCCAACTGCCGCTGTTGGAGCCCGTCATACTGGACGCGGAAGAGAAGTCAATATCTATTATCAATTATGTTATACAGATAAATATTACTTACTTATTGAAAACCGTTGCCGAGCCGGCATCTGTCAGGCAATTTTCATCGGACTCGCGACAATGCGACGCAGCCGGCTCGCCGGCAAACCTCCGAAATCGCGGGGGGTGGGCCGAGTCTTTTCGGCGGCGCGCGTGAATCCGGGCGCGGGCGTCAATCAGGATTTTGAGCTCCTCAAGGAATTCACGGTCGAGAAACCCGCCGCGTTCAGTTACGGCTGAATGCCGTCAATCCTTTTTTGGAGAACAGAGCTATGGCTGAGAAAGAGTGGTCTGAACGCTTCGAGCGCGGCCTTAAGACGCGCCGTGAGGTTTTGGGTGCAGAATACGTCGACAAGGCCGTATCGGAGGCCGACGAATTTTCCTGGGCCATGCAGGAACTGACGACGGAGTGGTGCTGGGATGCGACTTGGAACCGTCCGGGCCTCGACCGCCGATCGCGCTCCATCCTGAATCTCGGCATGATCGCGGCGCTCGGGCGCTCCCACGAGTTCAAGCTGCATGTCCGAGGTGCCTTGAACAACGGCCTCACCAAGGACGAGCTCAAGGAGATCTTCGTTCAGATCGGAACCTATTGCGGCGTGCCCGCGGCGATGGATTGCTTTCGGGTCGCCAAGGAAGTCTTCAAAGAGATGAACATGGACTGAGGGCGCGCCTCTCGTGCCACGCCGCATTCTATGCGGGGTAACGGGACGAGACTTACGGCAGGCTGATGGGTGGTTGCGTCAGGAGAATCGGATCGCCATTCTGGCGCGCGCCTTTGCCGCTTCCTCCTCGCGGTTGCGTGGCGGTTGCGACGTCTCCAGCGAATCGATCAGTTCCCGGGCGCATGCAGCGATCGATTTAACCGCGTGCTCGAACGCCGCCTCATTGCGTTTCGACGGTTTGGTCGTTCCGCTCAGCTTGCGCACGAACTGAAGCGCGGCGTCGTTGATCTCTTCGTCGGTCGCCGGCGGATCGAAATTGAATAGGGGTCTTATGTTTCGACACATGACTTGCTCCGATCATTTTCATCTTCTCATGTCTCGTGCAGCGTCCCCCGACATTCTGGAGGGTCGAGCAGCGTGAGGCAAGGGCGCCCCTTGCAGTCGCTTGCCTTCAATTGAGGTCAGAAAATGCGGTTTCCTCAAGGCGATTGGCACCCTCCGTCCAATTGCGGCCGTACATGTCTATCATAAGAATAATGGATTGACAGAGAGCCTACGTAATGTCTACATATTGTAGTATGGCGAAAGAAATGAGCAACAAGCCAGACAATGGTGCCGATCCAGCCGCAGCCGGCCCGGACAGAAAGGCGACGCTTGGAAACGCGCTTCGCAGGCGCATTCTCACCATGCAGGTCGCGCCGGGATCCGTACTCGACGAGGTCGCGCTGAGCGAAGAATTCGGTCTGTCCCGACCGCCGGTTCGTGAATTGATGCGGCAGATGGCCGGGGAGGGTTACATAGAACTCGAGCCGAATCGGCCCGCGCGCGTCGCCGCGTTGAGCTATCAGTCGCTGCGTGCCTATTTTCTGTTCGCGCCGATGGTTTACGTCGCGGCCGCAAAGCTCGCCGCGGAAAACGGGACGCCCGGAGAACTCGAGGGCCTGAAGAGGACGCAGAAGCGGTTCCGCGCTGCGATCGAAGACCTCGATGTCGAAGGGCGCGTATTCTTCAACGACCAGTTCCATCAGCAGATTGGGGAGATGGCGCACAACGCCTACCTGCTGCCAAGCCTGAGACGTTGCCTCATAGATCACGCCCGCATCGGCAAGATCTTCTACCAGCATCCCAACAACAAGCAGATGCAGGACGACCTGGAAACAGCCGCGAACCAGCACGACGCGATCATTGACGCACTTGGGCGACGGGATGCGGCCGAAGCGGGCGACATTACGCTCGCCCACATCGAACTGTCGCGCCGCAACATGGCAATGTACGCGACCCCGGAAGGGCTGGACATGCCATTTCATATCTGACCGCCTTCGGGGCGGTCTTCAACGCGTGTCAACCGCCGCCGGATCTTTCGGCGCCAAAGCTGCGGAACTGAAGATGCCGAATTTCCCTTTTCCCGGACTGAATCTCGCAATCACCACGCCTTTCGACGCGCAAGGGCGCATTGATTTTGATCGGCTGGAGGCCAACATAGAGCGCTACTTGGCGCTCGGCGTTCCTGGCTTCGTCCTGAGCTCCGGCACTGGCATGCATGTCTACCTTTCCAAGGAAGAATCGAAGGCACTCGTTGAGCGCGGTGCGAAGATCATCAACGGGCGCGCGAAAGTCATCGCGCAGACGTCTGCTCTCCTCTCGGACGACGTCGTCGAGCGCACCCGGCACGCCGCTGATTGCGGCGCCGATGGGGTCATGGTCCTGCCGCCGTTCTTCGAGGGCCCGACGGACGATCAGGGCATCATCGATTTTTACACCGAAGTCGCGCAGGCGGGACTGCCGGTCATCGGCTACAACGTGCCGCAGGCGGTCGGCGTCGCGGTCACTCCGTCGCTGCTGAAAGAGCTTTGCGCCATCCCGAATTTCTGCGCCATCAAGGACAGCAGCGGCGATCTCGGAAAGCAGGCGTCGCTCATCCGCACGGGGCTGCCGGTGATGAACGGTGCCGACCAGCTCGTGCCCTATGCGCTCTACGCCGGCTGCAGCGGCCTCATCTGGGGCGGCGCGAATTTTGCCCCGCGAACCTGCCTTGCCCTCGTGGCGGCGGCGGCGGACCGGAAATGGGACGAAGCGCGCGAAATCTGGTCGGCGCTCGAGCCTGTCATGTCGCTGCTCTGGGAAGGGGATTATGTTCAATCGGTCTACGCGGCCGCTGAACTGACCGGCTATGGCGCGGGCAGTCCCCGTCGGCCGCTGAGAAGCCTGTCCGGCGACCGGATCGAGGTTCTTCGGGCCGCTCTCGGTGATCTTGCCGCGCGGGAATCGTGAAGCCGGTGAGCGCGAACTCGAAAAGGGCGTTCGTCGCATCGAAACTTCCGAAGCACACGGGCGTTTCGGCGTGGGTTGCAATGCTTCCGCCTCGCATCGAAAAGCCGAGGCTCGAGGGGTCCGTCACCGCCGACGTCGTCGTGATCGGTGCGGGCTTTGCCGGGCTGTCAGCAGCACGACGAATTTCTGAAATCGATCCCAACGTCAGCGTCGCGGTTCTCGAAGCCGGCGCCGTCGGCGAAGGCGCTGCCGGGCGGAACTCCGGCTTCATCATCGACCTGCCGCATGAAGTCTCCGCCGACGACTATGGCGGCGACTCCATGAGCAAGAGCAAGGAGGCCATTTTCATCGGCCGCAGGGCGATCGCGCTGGCGAGCGCCATTGCTGCGGAGGAAGGGTGGAGCCGCGAAATCTTCGATCCGTGTGGCCGGTATAGCGTCGCCATCACCGATGAGGGTGACCGGCACTTGGTCGCCTATGCGGGGCAGCTTGCCAAGCTGGGCGAAAAGCACCGCCTGCTCGACGCAGGCGAGATTTCGGAAGTGACGGGTACTCAGTCCTATACGTCCGCTCTGTTTACCCCGGGCACCGTCATCGTCCAGCCTGCCGCCTACATACGAGGTGTCGCCGACTCCCTCCGTCGGCCCATCACCCTGTACGAGAGAACGCCGGCGACGTCGTTTGAGAGCACGGGACAGGGATGGCTGGTAAAGACCCCTCAAGGATCGATCACCTGCGACAAGATCATCCTGGCCAACAACGGGCACGCGGAGAGCTTCGGCTTCTTCGAAGGCCGCCTCCTGCACATATTCACCTATGCGTCGATGACACAGGCGTTCGATCCGAGCCGCCTGCCCGGCGAAAGAAAATGGGCCGCGACGCCGGCTCTTCCGATGGGCACGTCGGTTCGCCGCATTCCAGGGCAACGTGGCGACCGTATACTCATTCGCTCACGCTACAGCTACCACTCCGGCCAGGTGGTCGGTGAGGGATCGCTCAAACGGGCAGGCGCCCAGCACGACCGCAAGTTCCAGGCCCGTTTCCCGATCCTCGGCGACATCCGGATGGAGTATCGTTGGGCCGGCGCGATGGCCGTGACCTGGAACGCAGTCCCGGCATTCGGCGAGATCGAAGCTGGTGTATTCGCCGCCTGTGGATGCAACGGCGTCGGCGCTTCGAAGGCAACGGCTTCCGGCATTGCCGCCGCGGAGTTGATGCTGGGGCGCAGTTCCGAACTGACTCACATCTATCAACGTTTCGACTTGCCCAAAGCCCTGCCACCTCAGCCGTTCACGGCCATCGGGGCGAAGGCGAACCTGGCATTCCGCGAATGGATGGCAGGCGCCGAATAATCGGCGCTCGCCAGCCCCTGGCTGGCGGCCGCGGCGAACGTGCCGATCGAATCGTCAATTCGGCAGTCGCGTCACTCCGACCTCATGGACCGTCCGCAGTTGCCGGCGACAGATCATGCACTATGCCTGCAAGCTTCTTGCCTGCCCGCCGCAAGTCCTCGGGCTCGAAGCCGGAATAGCCGAGGACCAGGCCCTTGCGGATCGGCGCGGCGAGATAGTGGGTCGAAAGCGGCAACGCGCCGATTCCCGCCTCTGCGGCTGCGGTCACCAGCTTCTCGTCATCGAACTCGTCGGCAAGGCTGACGATGAGGTGCAGACCCTGTTCCGGCGCGGCCACGGAAAAGCTGTTGCCGCCCGCACCGAGCCCGTCGACCAATGCATCCCGGCAGGCTTCCGCCCGCTTGCGTACCCGCCGCAGATGGGCGGCGAAATGGCCTTCGTTCAAGAGATCGGCGATCGCGCCCTGCGGCAGGCTCGGCGGCTGCCGATCCATCTGCTGGCGCTGCGCCAACACGGGCTCGACCAGCGGTTCCGGCAGGATTGCATAGCCGATGCGAAGACCGGGGAAGAGAACTTTTGAAAAGCTGCCGAGATAGATGACCCGGCCGGCATCATCCATGCCCTGGATCGAGGCGAGCGGGGGACCGGAAAAGCGGAACTCGCTGTCATAATCGTCTTCGAATATCCACGCATCGTTGCGCTTCGCCCAGTCGATCAAGGCAAGCCGGCGGCGCATGGTGAGCGTTACGCCGAGCGGAAACTGGTGCGATGGCGTGCAGTAGACCGCCTTCGCTTTTCCACCGATGACTTCGCCGGCGGCAACGTCGATGCCCTCCCTATCAACCGGCACCGGGACGGTTCGAAGGCCCACGCCCGTAATGGTCGCCTGGGCCGAGAGATAGCAGGGATCTTCTACCCAGACCGCGTCGCCCGGGTGCAGGGCGGCTCGCATCACGAGGTCCAATCCATGACGGATGCCCGAGGTTACGACCACCTGTCCCGGATGACAGCGCACGCCGCGCGCTACCCGTGCATAGTCGGCGATCGCCTGCCGCAGTTCGTGCTCGCCGCGCGGATCGCCGTAACTATAGAAATTCGGCTGGGGCCGCTCCAGGCGGCGATGCAGAAGCTGGCGAAATACCCGCCGGGTGCGCTCATCGGCAATAGCGATACCGAGCGTGCAAGGGTGCGGCGGGCCGGAATAATCCGCCCCGTCGTCGACGATTTCCGGCACGTCCGCCTTCAGTTGAGGCACCTCGGCCGCCACAAATGTGCCGGCTCCAACGCGCGCCTCCGCAAATCCCTCTGCAATCAAAACCTCATAGGCATCCACGGCCGCACCGCGCGAAAGGCCGAGACGGCGCGCCAGATCGCGCGTCGTCGGAAGCTTGGCGCCGGCCGGCAACTGCCCCGTCTCGATCAGCCGGCGAATGGCGGTGTAGAGCGCGCGCGATCGCTTGCCAGGCTCCGGCATCACAGGAATGAGTGCCGACAAATCCGGAAAATTGGTCTTACTTTTTTGCATTTGATTGGATCTTTTCTGGACCAATTGAGGGGTGCATTGATGAACCAACAGGCTCATGAAAACAAGGTGCGGCATCCAATGTCCGACGATACGATTCTTCATTCCAACGAAATCGAGGCCAATTCAGGCTCCTATTCCATATCCGAACGCAACAGGGTGCGTCGGCTGCACGAGCGCGGACGCTATGACCGCGAGACGGTCCATGCTGTGCTCGATGCGGCGATGCTCTGCCATGTTGCTTATTCGATGGACGGCGAGCCTTACTGCACGCCGACGATCCATTGGCGCGACGGCGACCGGCTCTACTGGCATGGTTCGTCGGCAAGCCGCATGCTGCGTCAACTCAAGGCCGGTGCGCGCGCGTGCCTTACGGTCAGCCATCTCGATGGTCTTGTGCTTGCCCGCTCCGGCTTCCATCATTCGGTGAACTACCGCTCGGCGATGTGCTTCGGCATGGCACGGATCATCGATGACCAGGCGGAAAAGGAGCATGCGCTCGATGCGCTGATCGAGCGCTTCTATCCGGGACGCACGAGCCTGCTTCGCCCGATCGAGCGGCAGGAAATCAAGGCGACCATGGTGGTCGGCATGGAGATCGAGGAAGCCTCCGCAAAGATGCGTGCGGCAGGCGTCGGAGACGATGAGGACGATTATGCGCTGCCGATCTGGGCCGGTGTCATCCCGGTCTGCACCGTGATCGGCCAGTTCGAGACCTGTCCGCGGCTATTGCCGGATGTTGAGGTGCCGGCGGGGCTCGCAGGCTTTGCGCCCGGCCGCAGCCTCGACGAAGTGCTGCTGGAGAACCAGCGGCGATATGAGATGGGTCCAGAAGCTTGAAGTGAGGGAATTGCTCGAACGACGCTCGCCGGCCAGCAGTTCCCGCTCTGTGCTTCGAAGCTAACTCTCCGTCGCTTGGCGTTCCGATCTAACGACGGTTCTTACCTTCGCCACGGCTTCGAGCGTGCGATGGACCGGGCATTTGCCGGCAATCTCGGCAATCTTGTCGCGAAGCTCCTCGGAGATCTCGCCGTCGACGGAGATGACGCGCTCGAAACGGTCGATCCTGCCGCCATTGCCGCGTTCCAATTCGGTGCATTCCTCGCAGTCCTTCGCATGGATTTTGGCGTGCGAGACGTCGACACCGATGCGCCCGAGGTCGAGCTTCTTGTGATCGGCATAGAGACGCAGGGTCATCGACGTGCAGGCGCCAAGTGCGATCGACAGGAAATCATAGGGCGATGGCCCGGAGTCGAGCCCGCCCGCGTTTTCCGGTTCGTCGGCGAAAAGCCGATGGCCGCCAGCTTGAACCGCGTTCTGAAACTTGCCTTCGCCCGTCTCCGTCACGCGGACATGTTCGATCGGTCCCATGCCTTGTGGCGTGTCGGCGGCGAGATAGCGCGTCAGCCATCCCGAAATGATCCGGCCGGCGAAGGCCGCGTCCTCAGGGTCGGTGAGCAGGTGGTCGGCCTTGTCCAGCGAAACGAAGCTCTTGGGATGCTTGGCGGCTTGGAAGATTTCGGTGGCGTTCTCGATTCCGACCGTCTGGTCCAGCGGCGCGTGAAGGATGAGGAGCGGCTTTTTCAATGCCGCCACAGCGTCCTTGATGTGCTGCTTGCGCGCATCCTCGACAAATTGCTTTCGAATAAGGAACTTGCGCCCGGCGAGGTCGACTTCCGCCGCACCGCTTCTCTCGATCTCTTCGAGGCTCGTTCCGAAGTTCTTCAACACGTGGCCGACATCGGCCGGCGCACCGACAGTGGCGATGGCGCGCACTTCGGGAATGCTGCCGGCGACGGTCAGGACCGCTGCGCCGCCGAGCGAGTGGCCGATCAGCAATGACGGCGCCTGGTAATGCTGTCGGAGATAGTCGGCGGCCGAAAGAAGGTCGGCAACATTGGAGGAGAAATTCGTCGAGGCGAATTCGCCTTCGCTCGAACCCAGCCCCGTGAAATCGAAGCGCAGGACAGCGATGCCTTCGCGCGCAAGCTCCGCCGCAACGCGGCGCGCCGCCGCCAGGTCCTTTGAACAGGTGAAGCAATGGGCAAACAGCGCATAGGCGCGCAGTGGCCCGTTGGGCAGGTCGAGGCGGGCGGCGAGCGTCGCGCCGGAATGGCCGGTGAATTGGAGCCGTTGCGTGTTGAAAGCCATGGTGACGCTCCTTCGCTCTAAGGCAAGGTTGTTCTATATCTGCAAGGGCGACCGACAGGCAGGACGCATTGATCAGACGGAACCTTACGGCAGCTTCAGCCCATCCGGACTTTTATGCGTGCTGGCGGCCGCAGCGGATCGAACCAGGGGTTGGCCGAACGTCAGCCTCGTCCTGCATTCGGCCAAACGCACCGGGAAAGGCGGAACGTCAGTAGCTGTCGCTCTGCGGCAGACCGTCTGCAATCTCGTAGTAGTCGCCCTTTTCCCCGACAAATGTGTGTTTGGAGAGATGCAGTCCGGTCGGACCATCGAATAGACCCATCGCGACAGCGGTGAACTGATAGCCTTCGATCGTCGGCTTCCAGAATAACGTCGAACCGCACTTGGAACAGAACCCACGCTCGACCTTGTCGGACGATCGGTACCAACGGACGTGTTGCTCGCCGCCGACCGAGAGCGCATCGCGCCGAACATTCACTGCAGCGAGGCCGTGGCCGGACTGTTTCCGACACATCCTGCAATGGCGAGCTTCGGGCTGATGTTCAACTGGACCTGTGACCTCAAGGCAGACACTGCCGCACAAGCACGTGCCCCTCAACATGGCACCTCCCACATCCGGCATCGCCGCCCCCGCCGGGACGGCGGCATCAAATTGGCCGGCTAGTTTAACACGTGAAGAACGGAAGCTGGCGAACCGACTTTGATGAGTCCTGAACCCGGTATCCTTTGGCCGGCCTGCTATTCGGCCGCCGATCGCCGTGGCAGCACCCAGTTGGGGCGCGGGAAGTGGCAGGTGTAGCCGTTGGGGTAGCGCTCCAGGTAATCCTGGTGCTCCGGTTCCGCCTGCCAGAAGTCTCCCACCGGCTCGACCTCGGTCACGGCCTTGCCTGGCCACAGGCCGGAAGCGTCGAGGTCCGCGATGGTATCCTCGGCGATCCGCTTCTGCTCATCGTCGACGTAATAGATCGCCGAACGGTAGGAACTGCCGACGTCGTTACCCTGTCGGTTTTTCGTTGTGGGATTATGGATCTGGAAGAAGAATTCCAGAATCCGCCTGTAACTGATCGTTGCGGGATCGAAGATGATCTCGATGCCCTCGGCATGGGTGCCATGATTGCGGTAGGTCGCGTTCGGCACATCGCCGCCGGTATAGCCCACGCGGGTCTCGATGACGCCGGGGAGCTTGCGGATCAGATCCTGCATCCCCCAGAAGCAGCCACCGGCCAAAACAGCTCTCTCGGTCATTCAGATATCCTCTACCTGGTTGATGAACGCGCCGTAGCCCTCGGTCTCCATATCTTCGCGCGGAATGAAGCGCAGGGAGGCGGAATTGATGCAGTAACGCAAGCCACCCCGGTCTTGAGGGCCGTCGGGAAACACGTGGCCGAGGTGGCTGTCGCCATGGTTCGAGCGCACCTCGGTGCGGATCATACCATAGGAGTCATCCCGCAGTTCCTTGACATTGGCAGACACGATCGGCTTGGTGAAGCTCGGCCAGCCGCAGCCGGAATCGAACTTGTCGGACGAGGCGAACAGCGGTTCGCCGGAGACGATGTCGACATAGATTCCGGGCCGTTTATTGTCATGATACTCGCCCGTGAAGGCGCGTTCAGTGCCGTTCTGCTGGGTTACCCGATACTGCTCGGGCGTAAGCTTCCTGACCGCATCGTCGGTCTTTGCATAGGTCATTGCCCTATCTCCGTTCATTTGTTGCCTCAATATGGCGAGTCGCCATGAGGATTTCTATGCGTCCTTCCACAGAAGCGGTCGTGGCGAGAAGCCAAGGCCAGCCTTAGCCCGGCTGTTGGCGGCTCCGGTCAGGCGGGTGTGGTAGTAGACAGCTTCCTCGCCAGACGATTTCAGCGCGTCTTCGACGCTCACGCGACGAGGCTCCGGCGCATCGACCCACCGGGCAAAGGCCGGCAGCCATTCGGCGACGGGCAGGGGATCGTCGTCGACGATATTGTAGGCACCAGGCTCTGCCGTGAGCGCGGCGACTGTCGCGGCGATCGCGTCATCGATGTGAACGAACGACCAGACGGCATTGCCTCCGCCAATGATCGCCGACTGGCCCTTGCGCGCCTGATCCGCAATGGCTCCGTCCGGCCGGTACCAGGTGCCGGGACCGTAGAAGAAGCCGTAGCGCAGCACGACGCCGTCGAGCGACGGCGAGGCGAGCACCCGGTCCTCATAGGCGCCGATGGTACGCGTGCTCTCGCCGATCTCGCCGGGCGCGTCGTAGCGGAGCCTTGCGGTCTCGTCGGCGAGCCGCCCTGCCGGAGCCTCCAGGTAGAAGCCGCGAGACTGCATGATGTAGCGGCGGACGCCGAGCTTCTCTGCAGCGGCGAGCAGATTGGCGCCTCCCTCGCGGTGAAGGCGGGTATCGTCGGGCATGGCCTTGATGATGTCGGCGGGATCCGCCGGAAGCCAGGTAAGCTGGTCGATCACCACGTCCGGCGATGCCGCTTCGATCGCGCGGTGAACTGCCGCCGGGTCGAAGGCATCGGCGAAAGACGCCTCCGCCCCCAGTTCGCGCAGCCGATCCGATCCCGGACCGGGGCGCGTCATGCCGGTCACCTGATGGCCAAGGGTCGAGAGTGCCCGCACGAGCGGCAAGCCGACGGCTCCCGTGGCACCTGCAATCAATATTCTCATTAGCCAACTCCATGATTAGCGCTTCGACGCGACGCCGGTCCTACTGTTAGACCGCCGCCTGTGGCGTATTGCGGAAACTGATCGCCATGCGGTTGTAGGCGTTCATCAGGCCGATCGCGATCGTCAGGTCGACGAGTTCCCGCTCGTCGAAAACCGCACGGGCGGCCTCGTAAGCCTGGTCGGGCACGGCGGTCTCGGCGACGCGCGTCACCGTCTCGGCCCACGCAAGGGCGGCGCGCTCACGCTCGTCGAAGAGATTGCCGGCTTCCGCCCATGCCTGCACCAGCGCGATCTTCTCGATTTTCTGCCCTTTCTTGATGAGGTCGCGGGTATGCATGTCGAGGCAATAGGCGCAGTTGTTGATCTGCGAAATACGAAGATAGACCAGATCGATCAGCACCGCAGGGAGACTGCTCTGCGTGATGTAGCCGTAGACTCCGCCAAGGGTTTTGACACCGGCCGGAGCGATCTGATTGTAGTCGAGACGTTTGCTCATCTGTTTTGTCCTTAGGGTGTTCCGGTTTTCGAACGCCGCTTTTATTCGATGGGTGTGGTCAGTTCTTTTTCGTTACTATCGGCAACGATGACCGCAAGCAGCTTTGCGGGCTTGGTCTTGCTCGCATTGCGGCTAACGAGATGGGCGGACCCCGGCGGTTCGTACCAGCTCTCGCCGGCGCGGAAGGTCTGCGTCGGACCGTCGTTCACCTTCGACTCGATTTCTCCGGAGAGGACGTAGGCGAAGATGAAGGCCGACTTTGCGTGGTCGTGCGGGAGCGAGGCACCGCCCGGCTCATAGTCGACAACCAGGGCGCTCAGCGTCTTGCCCGAAATGTTCGGTATCGCCTTCTCGAAGTGCGGCGTAACGGTTTCGCCAAGATCATGCGCTGCGGCAGGCATTGCGGTGGCGATTGCGAAGGCGGCGCAGGCTGCGCCGATAATGGATCGTGCATTCATGACGGCATTTCTCCTTTTGGCGTTTCAGCTCGTCGTCTCCGAAGGGAGACGGTTTTGCGACGATCATCGGCGTCGCATAACTACGACTAACTTGATCGGAGTAAATGAGCAACGATAAATGCGGCCGCATTTGGGGGACGCATTGTCAACGGGCGGGAGACGGGAGGAGGATTGCAGAAACAGGGGTTCCATGATATCTGCGACCAAAACAATCGGTGTTAGCGAAGGGTGTCATGGCCCATGTGAGTGCGGGCGTCGAATACGCTCTTCACTGCCTGCTTTTCCTCGTCGACGCGCAGGAACTGGGGCAACCGGCAAGTGCGCGAGATCTTGCCGAATTACAGAAGATCCCTGCGGAATTCGTCGCGAAGCTTTTCACCAAGCTTCAGAAGGCGGGTATCGTCGTCGCGCGCGAGGGCATTGGCGGCGGCTTCGCGCTGGCACGGGCCGCGTCAGACATTACTGCGCTCGACGTCGTCGAAGCTGTCGATGGGCGGAAGGCCCTGTTCGAATGCAAGGAGATCCGCGGTCAATGCGCGCTTTTCGACGACCGCACGCCCGGTTGGGCGGTGGACGGGGTCTGCTCGATCCATGCGGTCATGCTCGAGGCTGAGAAGAGGACCAGAGAGGTGCTGGCGGCTCACACGCTGGCGAGCATCGCGAAACGCGCGGCGACGAAGGCGCCCAAGGACCATGCCGGCCGCGTTACGGAATGGCTGGCCGCACGCACACCGAGGCGTGGCCGCCGCGCTCGGGCGTCGCAATAGGTCCCCGAGCGCGGCGTAAGCGGATTCGAAATCAGGATGCTGTGGCCAGCTGTGAACCGCAGGATTCGTTCGACAGGGCCGATCGAACCTGCTCTTGATGGAAAGCACGGATCGACAGGACGACCCCGGCGATCAGGATAGCGATCCCGGCCACTTCCATCGCGGTCGGCCAACGACCATGAACGAGAAGCCCGCCAACGACGCCGAAGGCGGTTTCCGCGACGATCAGTTGTGCGGTCAGTGCGACGGGCAGGCTTCGGGAGGCGACATTCCACGCCCACACGCCGCCCACCGTGGCCAGCAGCGCCAGGGATGTTCCCCAAAGATAGAGCGAACCGGCGGCGTTCCACCCGAAACCGAGCTTCGGAAGCTGGAAGAGGTTCATTGCCGCACCGATAGGGTAGAAGGCCAGCATCAACACGCCCCCGCCGACCAGGGTCAGCGCCGACCACACAGCGGAGGGCATTTCGGGTCGGGCGGCGATTGCACCCTCGTTGGTAATGGCGAACCAGACCCACAACGCCACGGCTGCGAGTGCCAGCGGAATGCCGATCCAGAGCGAACGGACGGACTTCAACCCCTCCGCTGTGAATGCCGAGCCGTTGACGAGAACGAGGCCGACCAGCACCAGCATGAGCGGTACCATCAGAAATCGCCATGGCAACGATCCCTGCCGCTGGTTGCCGACGATTGCCAGAACGATCGGGACCAGGCCGAGAAAGGCGGGTGCGATGACCGGGCCGGCAAAGATCGCGGCTCCCGTCACCGTCAGGAAGTAGCCGACATAGCCGATGAAGGCGAGCCAGGTCGTCGAAAGCCAGTTTCGGAGCGTCAGATGTTGCATCACACCTTTTACCGAAAACAGGATGCAAAGGCCGACCAGCGCCGAAACGACGTGGCGGATAAGGGCAAAATCAAAGGTGGAGTAGTCACCGATGATGAAGGGCACGATGAAATTGAGCGAAAAGGCAAAGGCCGCGAAGAGTGCGGCAAAAACGCCGATAAAGAATTGCTTGTCCATTGCTTTTCCTTCCACGCAAGGCTTCGCTATCGGCGGGACGACGTCCAGCCGGTCAGGGGATGCTGTCGTTGGTGCAATCAAAAATTAGACTAATGCAGTATTCGGGAGAATTGTCAGCGCGTGGGATACACTCGGCCGGATTTCGGCATAATCAATTGAGCCCGCCTGCCTCTCCTGCCAGGCGAGCGAATTCAGAGCGCAGACGCGGTGCGGCGAAGTCGACAAAGGCGCGGACCTTGGGAACCGACATGCGACCCTGTGGTGCGATGAGATGCGCCGGCAGGGGCGGGGGCTCGGCATCGGCCAGCACGATCCTTAGGCTTCCGTCTCTCACATATTCGGAGACGTGGTAGGTATAGAGCCTGGTCACACCACGCCCGGCAGCGGCCGAAGCGGCGGCAGCGCGCACGCTGTTGACGATGCATCTCGGTGAAAACTGGACGATGCGGGGGACGGACGAGCCCTTCGCCGGCGCGAAGCTCCATGACTCCAGGCCGAAATTGGTGAAGGCCACGACCTGGTGTTTCGCCAGATCGGCCGGTTCATCAATGCGCGGATGACCGGCGAGATAGCGGGGCGAGGCGACAACGACGCGCCGGACATCGCCGCCGAGCCGGGTGGAGATGAGGGACGAATCCGCCAGCTGGCCGATCCGCAGGGCAATGTCGACGCCTTCATCGATCAGGTTGACGAACCGATCGAAGAGGAGAAGGCGAGCCGAAACGGCCGGGTGGAGATCGAGGAAATCGTCCAGAATGGGGCGAAGGATCTCCTCCCCGAGTATAGGTGGCGCGGAAATCGTCAATATGCCGCGCGGGGCGGAGCGCTCCCCTCCTGCCAGCATGTCGGCTTCTTCGAGATCGGTCAGCACCCGTCGGCAGGCGGCCGCGTAGCGTTGGCCGGCTTCGCTCAGCCTGAGCGTGCGGGTCGTCCGGTGCAAGAGCTCGACGCCGACATGCGCTTCCAGGAAGCCAAGCGCCCGGCTGACCGCCGTTGGCGATCGCTTCAGGCGGCGGGCCGCTCCCGCGAGGCTGCCCTCGTCGATCGCGGTGACGAACACTTTCATTGCATCGATGCGATCCATTTTATTCTGCCGCCTTTCGGGATGGTGACTGCCACTGGGCAAGTATTCACCCGAAAACGGCATCAGGCAAATATGGCAGCGGAGTTGCATTGGCTGGGGATCCGGCGAGAGCCTCGGCCAATAAAGGGATCACTGACGGAGAATAGGCTGCGTCCAGGGCGCCGAAGCGGGACCGGGTCTCCGTCCGCCCTACATCAGGTGAGCAAAGCCCCTCTATGCGTCCCGGCGATCCTGCGTTTGGATACGCCTCAACGAAGGAGAATGACCATGAAAATCCTGATGGTTCTGACGTCGCATGATCAACTCGGCAATACGGGCAAGCCCACCGGTTTCTGGCTTGAGGAGTTCGCGGCACCCTTTTACGAATTCAAGGATGCCGGGGCAGAGGTCACGCTCGCGTCGCCCAAGGGCGGCCAGCCGCCGATCGATCCGAAGAGCGACGAGCCGGGCAACCAGACCGAAGCGATGGAGCGCTACAAGAATGACCCTGCAGCGCAGAGGGCACTGGCCAACACCTCGAAGCTTGCCGACGTCAAAGCCGACGACTTCGACGCAATCTTTTATCCCGGCGGCCACGGCCCGCTGTGGGATCTCGCCAACGACAGGAACTCGATCGCCCTCATCGAAGGCTTCTACAACGACGGCAAGCCGGTCGCCGCTGTCTGCCATGGCCCGGCTGTTCTTAAAGAGGTTACTTATCAGGGGCAGCCCATCGTCAAGGGAAAGCGCGTCACCGGCTTTGCCAATTCGGAGGAGGAGGCCGTTCAACTGACCGATATCGTGCCATTCCTCGTCGAGGACGCGTTGAAGCGTCTCGGCGGGCAGTACGAAAAGGCCGCGGATTGGGCCGATTTCACGGTCGTGGACGGCCGGCTGGTCACGGGCCAGAACCCGTCCTCGTCGACTTCGGCTGCGAGAGAACTGCTCAAGCTTCTGGGGTAATTCTCTGCAGCGGCGCCGGATCGAGGGATCCGTTCTACGACACCATCGGGAGGCCCAGGGCCTCCTGGACTTTGATACAGATTCCAGTGAGGTAGGACACAAGCGGGATACTTCGTGCTGATCCCCTTGCAGTGAAAGTCAAGCGACCGTCGCAGGAATGCGTTGGTCCACTGCAGAGGGACGACCATGATTCTCTTCACGATTTCCTATCTCGCAGGGGTGCTGACCATCATCAGCCCCTGTATCCTTCCAGTCTTGCCCTTCGTGTTCTCTAGAGCTGGTCAGCCATTTTCGAGGAGCGCCCTCCCGATGCTCCTCGGCAAGGTCGTGACTTTCGCGGGTGTCGCAACGCTTGCCGCGGTTGGCGGAAACTGGGCGGTGGAGGCGAATGCGATCGGCCGTTACGCGGCAATTGCACTGCTCGCCGCCTTCGGCGCGACGCTGCTTTCGCCGCGCATCGCCGCCGTGCTGACCCGCCCGGCAGTTGCGCTCGGCGACCGGCTTTCACGAAGGGCGGCCGGGCAAAAGGGGAATGTGGGGGCATCCTTCCTTCTCGGCGTTGCAACCGGGCTTCTGTGGGCGCCGTGTGCGGGGCCGATCCTCGGGCTGGTGCTGACCGGCGCCGCGCTCCATGGGGCGAACGTGCAGACGACGCTGCTACTGACCGCCTACGCCGCCGGTGCCGCCACCTCTCTGGCGATGGCCGTTCTTGCCGGCGGAAGGGTATTCGCGGCGATGAAACGGTCGCTCGGTGTCGGCGATCGCCTTCGACAGGGCGCCGGCGTTGCGGTGCTCGCCGGCGTCATAGCGATCGCCCTCGGCCTCGATACCGGGCTGCTGGCGCGGCTTTCCTATGCGCGGACCACCGGCCTCGAGCAGGCATTGCTGGATCGCCTGCATGGCGACGCAGTGGAAGCAGCGGACAAGACGGCGAGCAACCGCGTGGCGCAGGCAGCGGATGATGCCCGGCGCACCTATCGAAGCGGCCTGCCGGTCGAAGGTACCTTCCCCTCGCTCGACGGGGCCGTTGAGTGGCTCAATTCCGAGCCGCTGACCGCGGAGCAGCTGCGCGGCAAGGTCGTCCTCGTCGATTTCTGGACATACTCCTGCATCAACTGCATCCGGACGATACCCTATGTTCGCGCCTGGGCGGAAAAGTACCGGGATCGAGGACTGGTCGTGATCGGCGTGCATGCGCCCGAATTCGCCTTCGAGAAGCGGATCGACAACGTCAAACGCGCGGTCCGGGATTTTCGGATCGGCTACCCCGTTGCGATCGACAACGATTTTGCGATCTGGCGCGCCTTCGGGAACAGTTACTGGCCGGCGCACTATTTCATCGATGCCGAGGGTCGGATCAGGCACCATCACTTCGGCGAAGGCGACTATGAGCAGTCGGAGCGCGTCATCCAGAAGCTGCTGGCGGAGGCGGCAGGCGGCCGCGCTGCCGATGGCGGTCTTGTCAGGCCGGACGCCACGGGTGCGGCAGCCGCCCCCGATATCGCCAACCTCCAGTCCGGCGAGGACTATGTCGGCTACATGCGTGCCGGGAATTTCGTCTCGCCCGAAGGCGTCGCAGCCGATGAGCCGCGCGACTATACGGTCGGCAAACCGCGCCTCAACCAGTGGGGGCTCGCCGGAAACTGGACCGTCCGGGCAGAGCAAGCGACACTCAACCGCTCCGGCGGAGCGATCACCTACAGGTTTAGTGCGCGCGACCTGCACCTTGTCCTCGGACCCGGGGAAGACGGCAAGAAGGTGCGCTTTCAGGTGAAGGTCGATGGCGTCGCACCGGGTCCGGATCACGGTTCGGACATCGACTCCGCCGGGCAGGGGGCGGTAACCGAGACGCGTCTCTATCAGCTCGTAAGGCAGTCGGGCGAGGTCCGTGAGCGGACGTTCGAGATCCGCTTCCTAGATCCGGGCGTCGAAGCCTTCGTCTTCACGTTCGGATGAGCATCCTGGCTCAAAAACAAATAGGAGTTCGAATGCGCATTCTTGTGATGGGCATCGCCATCTTCGCGCTCGCGGCCGCGCCCTGTGCCTGGGACACCGATCCGCGAAAGCCGTCCGCAACCGCCGCGCTCTTCGGCGGGCGAATGGCTTCGTCCGACTGGGGTTCGGTGCAGGCGATCCCGAAGCGCGGGCTGAACGGCCCGTTCAATTGACAAGACTCGCGCCACACAAGTTCATGTCCTAAAATGCTGGATATATGACATTTGAGACATGGCCGTCTCGACCTAATATCAGGGCTCCACATCCAACGGAATGGAGCCCGTCATGACCCAGCACTCGAAAGGTACCGCGCTGATTACCGGCGCTTCCTCCGGCATTGGGGCGATCTATGCCGATCGCCTGGCGCGCAGGGGATACGATCTGATCCTCGTCGCCCGTAATCAACGCCGCCTCGATGAACTCGCAAGGCGTCTTGGCGACGATACCGGCCGTGCCGTCGAGGTGGTCGCGGCGGACCTTGGCAACAAGGCCGATCTCGGCCGCGTCGAGAAGATACTTCAGACCGACGCCAGCATAACCCTGCTGGTCAATAACGCCGGCGTCGGTGCCACGGCGCCACTGCTAGCCTCTGATGCCGACAAGGTGGACGAGATGATCACGCTGAACGTCAACGCGCTGACGCGGCTTACCTATGCATCGGTCCCCGGTTTCGTTGCCCGCGGAGCGGGTGCGATCATCAACATCGCGTCGATCGTCGGCGTCGCGCCAGAGTTGCTGAACGGCGTCTACGGCGGCAGCAAGGCCTTCGTGCTCGCCTTCACCTTGTCGCTGCAGAAGGAGCTTGCCGACAAGAATATCCGAGTTCAAGCCGTGCTTCCGGGCGCGACCGCCACCGATTTCTGGGGCATCGCCGGCTCTCCTCTCGAGCATGTGCCGAGCGAGATCGTGATGCCCGCCGAGGACATGGTGGACGCCGCGCTTGCCGGCCTCGATCTCGGCGAGCGCGTCACCATTCCGTCGCTTCCGGACGCCGCCGATTGGGAGGCCTACGAAGCGGCGCGCCAGAGGCTCATGCCGAACCTTTCCCGCAGCGTCCCCGCCGCTCGCTATCGGGCCGCGGTCGGTTGATCGCGGCCGTCGAGGCATCCTCCCGAAACGCGACGACAAGGTGGTGACGCCTCACCAAGGAGAACTGAGATGAGCACGCCAACCCTGGCGCTACGAAATCTATTGTTCCTGGCCACGGGGTTGGCGGGATCATTCCTCGTGAACCTGTCGGCCCAGTTCGCAACGACCAACATCGCCGACATCCAGGCCGGTCTTTCCTCCACCGCGGACGAGGGGTCCTGGATACTCACCGCCTATACGATGGCCAGCTGCGCTGGCTTGGTTACCTCTGGCATCCTGATTGGCACGTTGAGCATCGGGCGCTATCTGGTCGCGAGTTCGGTCCTGTTCGCCGCTGCCGCGTTCTGCTGTGCCACGACCACGGACCTCAGCGCGATGATTGCGTTCCGTTCGGTGCAAGGCTTCGCGGCGGGTGGGTTCGGACCTGCGGCGTTCGTCGCGACCTTCATGGTCGCCGGTGGGCCGCGTTTGCCCTATGTCATCATCATCCTGGCATTCGCGCTCCTCCTTCCCGGAACGGCTGGGCCGGTCATTTCCGGTTTTGTCGAGGACAGTTTCGGGTGGAGAGCTCTTTTCCTGATACAGGCAGCCATCGGCGCGCTGTTCGCTCTTGCTGCCCGCCTGTGGGTTCCGCACAAAGCGCCCAGCTGGCCGGCGCTCAAGACCGATTGGGTGGCGATTACGCTGTTGTCGCTTGCCCTGGCGAGCCTGGTTCTGGTCTTCAATCAGGGAACGCGCCGGTTCTGGTTCGAAAGCGAAATCATCGTCTGGGGCACGCTCGTGTCCGTTGTCGCCTGGATCGGATTCGTATTCGCGGTCCGTTTCTCCTCGCTGCCGCTCATAGCACCGCGGCTGCTGGTCACTCGGACGTTCGGGATCCCGATCGGGCTCAATTTCCTGTTGCGTGCGGGCCTCGTGGTGAGCTTGTATCTGGTCCCGCAGTTCCTTGCGATCGTGCAGGGACATAGCCCGGTCGAAATCTCCGAACTCATGCTGTGGGCGGCGGCGGCGCATGTGCTCGCTCTCCCGCTGGTCTGGTGGTTCGTGCACCTATGCGATCTGCGTGTGGTCATGGGACTTGGCGTAGCTCTCCTGGCCTTTGGTGCAGTGCTCATGGTCAATGGGACGGCGCTTGCCGCCGGCGAGCAGTTCCGTCAGGCGCTCGCCATTTATTCGGCGGGCCAGCTCCTGCTCCTGGCCCCGGCCATGGTCGTCGGCACCGGGAGCTTGAAGCTCGCGGACCTCCCGACGGCATCGCTCGCTTTCAACATAAGCAACCTGGTTGGCACGACGTTCGGCGTCGGCGTCGTCTCGAATTTCGTTACGCAGCGTCAGAGGTTCCATTCCGACGGCCTCGCCGAGAGCGCGTCGCTTTACCACGCCTTCGACGCAGATCGGATTTACGGCCTCGGAGCTCAGGCATGGGCGCTCGCATTCGGTGACGGCTTTCTTGCCGTCGTCATCATGTTGACGCTCGGAACCGTTGCTGTGTTTGCGATAGGCCGTTCGCCGCCATTGCGCCGTCCGGCCAAGAACCCTCGGGGATCACGCACAGTGGAGCGGTCGATATCATGACGCAAAGAGCGTATATCCAGCAATTCCACCCAGGGAGTCGCGCCATGCATCGGATCGGCTTTGTCGTCTTTCCAAGATTCCAGCTCATGGGCTTCGCGGCGGTGACGGCCTTCGAGATGGCGAATGTCGCACTGGGAGAAACGGCCTACGAGATAGAGCTGCTTTCCGAGAAGGGCGGCGCGGTCAAGTCGTCCGCCGGCTTCGGCGTCCTCACGAAGGCCTTCGATGGCACCCCCTACGACACGGTCATGTTCGGCGCCAGCTCGACGATCGAGCCGATGACGCCGGGACTGATTGAATTCGCGAGACGGTCGCTCGAAACCGCGCGACGGGTGGCGGCGCCATGTACCGGCGCATTCGTGCTTGCGGAAGCCGGCGTGCTGGACGGACGCCGGGCCACCACCCATTGGGCCTTCGCACGACAGCTCCAGGAGCGGTTCCCGGCCGTGAAGGTCGAGGAGGATCGCATCTTCATCGTCGACGGCAGCGTCTGGACATCTGCCGGGATGACGGCAAGCATCGATCTTGCGCTCGCGATGATCGAAAAGGACCACGGCCAGGAAGTCGCCCGTGCAGTCGCCCGCAAGCTCGTCGTCTATCACCGCCGCGCCGGCGGCCAGTCGCAATTCTCGGCATTGCTCGAACTCGATCCGAAGTCCGACCGGATCCAGCGATCGATCGACTACGCAAAGGCGAACCTCCGCGGCGTCCTTTCGGTGGAAGAGCTCGCGGATGCGGCGGGGTTGAGCGCGCGCCAGTTCAGCCGGGCGTTTCGGACCGAGACGGGACAATCACCCGCCAAGGCCGTGGAGAGCCTCCGTGTGGAGGCGGCCCGGCTGATGATGGAGCAGGGGCGCCATTCCATGGACGTGATCGCCGAGGAAACCGGCTTTGCCGATCGCGATCGCATGCGCCGAGCCTTTCTTCGCACACTTGGCCAGCCGCCCCAGACGATCCGGCGGAATGCGCGTGAGGGCGCGTCTGCAGCGTGAGGCAGCTGCTGCGGCCATATTCCGGCGCAGCGGATTGTAACGCACTGTATCTCCATGCCGCTATTTCTACACGGGCATGCATTTCCCGTCCGGCGCCTTCACAGTGGCGATACATGAGCGTCGCATTTCCCTGCGCGGGTTCACACAATCCGGAGCAACCGATGACAGAGGAAATCAATCAAGCGCGGCGCGGTTTCATGGGTGTGGCGGCGCTGACCGTCGCCGCCGCTCAACTCGGCATGATGGGCGTCGCCGGGGCGCAGTCGGATGACCGCGCAGTATCGCAAGTTCCCGCCGTCACACCGGGGACGAATACATCCTTCGCGTCGATCAAACAGATGGACGCCGGCGTCCTGAACGTCGGCTATGCCGAGGCCGGCGCGAGCGATGCGCCCGTGGTCATCCTCCTGCACGGCTGGCCCTATGATATCCACACCTATGTCGATGTGACGCCGCTGTTAGTGGCAGCCGGCTATCGGGTGATCGTTCCCTATCTGCGCGGCTATGGCACGACGCGCTTTCTCTCCGCCGATATCCCGCGCAACGGCCAGCAGTCGGCGATCGCCGCCGATGTCATCGCGCTGATGGATGCCCTCGGGATCGAGAATGCCATCATCGCGGGCTGCGATTGGGGCGCGCGAACTGCCAACATCATCGCCGCTCTCTGGCCGGAGCGGTGCAAGGCCATGGTTTCGGTGAGCGGCTACCTGATCGGCAGCCGTGAAGCCAACAAGATGCCGCTGCCGCCCGGCGCGGAGTTTGCCTGGTGGTACCAGTTCTACTTCGCCACGGAACGCGGGCGTGCCGGCTACGAGCGAAATCGAAATGAATTCGCGAAGCTCATCTGGCAGCTGGCATCGCCGAAATGGGAGTTCGACGACGCCACGTTCAACCGAAGCGCGGCCGCCTTCGAGAACCCGGATCATGTCGACATCACGATCCACAACTACCGCTGGCGGATCAGTTTGGCCGACGGTGAGCGGAAGTACGACGATCTGGAGGAGCGGCTCGCCGAATTCCCGGTGATCGGCGTACCGACGATCACGCTGGAGGGCGATGCCAATGGTGCCCCGCATCCCGAGCCCTCGGCCTATGCCAGGAAATTCTCGGGCAGGTATGAGCATCGGTTGATCACGGGCGGCATCGGTCACAACCTGCCGCAGGAGGCGCCGCAGGCCTTTGCCCAGGCCGTAGTCGATGTCGATCGTTTCTGATCGCTTTCGCTGATCACGCGTGGCGGCTGCGGGCGGTGCCCGATGACAGCCGTCACCCACCGCTCCCCGCAGGCCGCGGAGCGACCCGCAATCCGCCCGGAATACGATGCAAGGGCACCTCTGCCTTGGCGGAGCTGACGATCTTGCTCGTCGGTCGGATAGCCCTTGATCGCGCTTTTCGGCCGCGACAGTGCCTTCGTATCACAATGTGTCTGCGTCGGTGTTGTGAGAAACTGGATTACATTTTCACCCCGTCGCGAAACATCCCATACATGTGCGGAGCGCCATGTGTGCCTCGACAGTCGGAGCGGAAATCCGGCCTCCGCGTCGTCAACTCTGTCGAAAGGAAAAACACCGTGACAACTGCAACCAGCATCGAGAGGGCCTCGAGCGTCGACTTTAAGCTCGAGGTCGTCGTCATCCCCGTTTCCGACGTCGATCGTGCCAAGCGCTTCTACAGCGATCTGGGCTGGCGTCTCGACGCCGACTTCGTCGTTGGCGATACGTTTCGGGGCATCCAGTTCACGCCCCCGGGCTCGCCGTCCTCCATCCACTTCGGCAAGGGCATCACCTCGACCGCACCGGGCTCGGCAACCGGGCTCTATCTCGTCGTGTCCGACATAGCCGCCGCGCGCGCCGACCTTATCGGTCGCGGCGTAGAAGTGAGCGAAATCTTCCACCGGGCCGGCCCAGGGCAGCAGCCGGTCAATGGCCCAGATCCGGAGCGGCGCAGCTACTTCTCCTACGCCACGTTCACCGATCCGGATGGCAATAGCTGGCTGCTGCAGGAGGTCACGACGCGGTTCCCCGGGCGCGTCGATGCGGGCGCCACGACATTTACGTCGGCCGCCGATCTGGCGAGCGCGTTCCGGCGCGCGGAAGCCGCTCACGGCCAATACGAGAAGCAGCTCGGCCACCGGGACGAGGACTGGCCTATCTGGTACGCCGAGTACATGATCCGGGAACAATCCGGCGAACCGCTGCGATACTAAGCGGTTGCCGTTTGGAGAGAGCCTATATGGGGCGGCTTCGGCCGCCCTCACGCCGTTCCGAGGGTAATTTCGGCTGCCAGGCCACCGCCGTCGCGGTTGCGCAAGGTCAGCGAGGCGCCGATGACCGATGCGAGCTGGTGGGCAATGGCAAGACCGAGCCCGGTTCCGCCGGTATCGCGGTTGCGCGATTGCTCCAGGCGGAAAAACGGCTGCAGGACCGCTTTCAGCTGGCTTTCCGGAATGCCGGGACCGCGATCGAGCACTCGTATGGACACGGTGCCGTCGGCGGAGCGCTGAACCTCGATTTCGGCGCTGCCGCCAAATTTGAGCGCATTGTCGATCAGGTTGGTGAGGATCCGTCTCAAGGCGTGCGGTCGGGTCACGATTGCACCGTCGCTCAGTTCGCCGACCGTGACTGCCTTGCCGGTATCCTGATAGTCATAGGCCAGGCTCTCGATGAACGAGGTGAGATCGATGCGCGAGGCCTTTTCGTCCTTGCCATGGGCGCTGCGCGCATAGGCGACTCCTTCCTTGACGAGACGCTCGACTTCGCCGAGGTCCTGAATGAGCTTGTCCCGGTCGATGGAGTCTTCGGCCATTTCGGCGCGAAGCTTCATTCGCGTGATCGGCGTTTGCAGATCATGCGAGATCGCGGCCAGGATCTGCACGCGTTCCTCCAGATACTGCGCGATGCGGTCTCGCATCGCATTGAAAGCCGTTGCCGCATGCGCAACTTCTCTTGGCCCAGTCTCGCTGAGCCGCGGCGTGTTGCTGTTCGGGTCAAGCGCATCGGCGGCTTTCGCCAGATTGGCGAGGGGACGGACTGCGAGACGCACCGCAGCAAAGCTGCACAGCACGAGGAGCGAGAGCTGCGCAAGGAGCACGTAAGGCAGCCAGTCAGCCACCGGCATGACGCCCCTTGGCGTGACGTCGATCGTCAGCGGCTCGCCATCGCTTAAGCGAAGATGTGCCTGAAGGCGGCGGATTCCACCGGGGAGAGATTCAACCTCGATTGGGTATTTCGCGCCTATCGCGGCCTGGATCCTGGAGGCGATCTCGGCGTCGTCGGCTTCAAGCGCCGGATTGCCGGGAATACCCTGCCCCAGAACGAAGCTGTAGGATCCGCGCTCAAGCTTCTCCAGCCAGGCGGCGCGTTCCGCCGCCGGCAGCCGGTCGAGGATGGCGATCGAGGTCGCGACGTCGGTTTCGAGCGTATTGAACATCACCGACCGGGCGGCGATGTAGCGTTCGGAAAACAGCACCGCAAACGACATGGCATGGGCGATCGCCAGGCCGGCAAGAAGAATAACGAATAGCCGCGTTCGGAGTGTGCGCGGCCATAGACGAATTCCCTCGAGGACCGCAGGCCTCGCCATCAGCGTGGCTCCACGATTTCGACTGGCATCGAAAAGACATAACCTTCGCTGCGGACGGTCTTGATGTAGGTCGGTTCGCGGGCGTCGTCGCCGAGGCGCTGGCGAACCCGGCTGACCAGGAGATCGATCGAACGGTCGAAGAGTTCGGCCTCGCGTCCCTGTGTGAGATTGAGAAGCTGATCGCGGTTGAGGACACGCTGCGGGTGATCGACGAAGACGCGCAACAGACGGTATTCAGCGCCGCTGAGCGCGATCGCCGTGCCGTCGACATCGATGAGGTGCCTTGCCGTCGTGTCGAGCCTCCATTGACCGAAACGCAACACTTGACCGGCCTCGGAGACCTGCAAGTTCGGAGGCAGCATGCGCGCCCGCCGCAGGACCGCCTTGATGCGGGCGAGCAACTCGCGGGCCGAGAACGGCTTGGCGAGATAGTCGTCCGCGCCCATTTCCAGCCCGATGATCCGATCCATTTCGTCGGAACGGGCGGTCAGCATGACAATCGGTGTCGCCTTGTGCTTGCCGACGCGCAACTCGCGGCTCAGGACAAGGCCGTCGTCGCCCGGCATCATGAGGTCGAGAATGATCAGATCGACGGTATTGGCATCGAGGAATATGCGCATCTGGCGCCCATCGGCGACGGTGGTAACGCGCAGACCGTTCTTCTTCAGGTAAGCCGACACCAGCTCCCGGATTTCCCGATCGTCGTCGACGATCAGGATGTGATCGATGTGCTCCATCTGCGCGACTCCACCGTTCAACTGCCATTTACTATCAAAATGAGAACGCCGTGGTAGCAGTATTCACCGGCGCATGCAGCGACGAAGCGAAGCTAGAATCGGCGCAATGGCCGGAAAGCGGCGCGCAGCTCGGCGCTGAACAGCTGCGGCTCTTCCCAGGCGGCGAAGTGTCCGCCCTTGTCCACGCGGTTGTAGTAAATCAGGTTGCGGTAGGTCCGCTCCGCCCAGCTCCTCGGCGGCCTGTAAACCTCGCCCGGGAAAATCGTCACTGCCGCGGGGATCGAGATAGCGGTCCGCTTGGCATTGCCGGCATTGTTCTCCCAGTAAATTCGGCCGCTCGCGGTCCCGCTGTTCGTCAGCCAATAAAGCGTGATGTTGTTGAGAATCTCGTCGCGGTTCAACGCGCGCTCCGGTTCGCCGCGGGTGAACACCCAGTCGGCAAGCTTGTCATAGAACCACGCCGCCAGGCCAACTGGCGAGTCGGCGAGGCCATAGCCGAGGGTCTGCGGACGCGTCCCCATGATCGCGGCGTATCCGAAACCCGTCTTAAGAAACTCTCGGGCCTGGTCGAACACGACCCGTTCCTCGGCGGTCAAATTCGCCGGCGCGGGATCCCCGCTTCTCAACGCCCTGGCAAGCTCCGGCGGAATGGTGGTCGCGCGCTCAATCCTGTTCACGTGGATGCCGAGCAGGCCCGGAGGGGCCTGGCGGCCCATCGCATCGGAAATGATGGCACCCCAGTCGCCGCCTTGAGACACGTAGTTCGCATATCCAAGCCGCTTCATCAGAACGTCCCAGGCACGGCCGATCCGCTCGGGATTCCAGCCGGTGCCTTTCGGCTTTTCCGAAAAGCCGAAACCGGGAATGGACGGCAGCACGAGATGAAAGGCGTCCTGCGCTTTCCCTCCGTGCGCCGTGGGATCGGTCAGCGGGCCAATGACGTGGAGCAGTTCGAAGACCGAACCGGGCCAGCCATGGGTCATGATGAGCGGCAATGCGTTCGGATGGCGCGAACGAACGTGGATGAAATGAATGTCCAGGCCGTCGATATTCGTCAGGAATTGCGGCAGGGCATTGAGCTTCGCCTCTGCCTTGCGCCAGTCGTAGTCCGTTTCCCAGTAACGTACGAGCGCCTGAAGCTTCGCAAGCGGCACGCCCTGGGAGCGGTCATCGACCGTTTCTGGCTCGGGCCAGCGTGTCCCGGCAAGGCGCCGCCGGAGTTCGACGAGCTCTGCGGTCGGGACATCCACACGGAAGGGGCGAATGTCACCGGCCTCCAAAGGCACCGCGGCATCCGCCGTCGACGGGCGAAGCAACGCAAGGGCCGCGACCGCGGCTCCGTTCAGAAGCAGAGCACGGCGGGAGAGTGCGGAAGTGTCGGTCGGTTGCTGTGCGGTCATCTTCGCACGTCCTTCTTTGTGGTTCCGGGATCGATGTCGAGCGCTCACTTGACCGGAACGACAAGCGGGGTGCCTTTCTCGACGATGTATGTCGCAAGCTCCGATGCTTTGCCGCTGCCGACATTTTTTGCCACATGCGCCACGCCGGCCGGGATGAACAAGGTCTCGCCGGCATGAAGCGTGACCGGCGCTCGACCGGCAAGCTGATATTCCAGCGAGCCTTCGAGGACATAGGCCACCTCGTCGCCCGGATGAGAGTGCTTGATGGAGACTGCGCCGGGTTCGAAATCAACGCGCACCTGGACGGCCTCGCGGCCGGGCGCGCCAAGATCATGCTGCAGGAGATCAGTGCGCTGAATTGACGGTTGTTGTGCGCTGGCCGAATGCAGCGCCAATCCGGTTCCAGCGATCAGCAGCGCAGCCGTCATGATCCGAGACGTTTTCATAGTGTTCATCCTTTCACGCAGTTGGCGGTCGAGACCTCGTCCTCGAGGTCGGTGTCGCCATTTGAGCGGGTGCGTGTATTGAGGATGTGTCTGCCGGACGGAGCTTTTGTAACGGCATGTGTCCGGCGCTCAGGCCGCGACGTCCTGCCGGATGAATTCGGCCGCATGGAGCGGCACGTTGCGCGGCGGTTGGTCTGGCCCGTCGAACGCCGACCGTTTCACATAAGTCGGGCGAATGCCGCGTGCTTCGCAGTAGGGGTCAGCCGACCCGGTCCATATCCGAGCCGGCTGCCATAGTGGTCAAGCGGCTCGTTTCAGGGCCTCACCGAGGATCGAAACGATCTTGCCGATCTCGTCCTTCTCGATGATCAGCGGCGGCGACAGGGCGATGATGTCGCCCGTGACGCGGATCAGCAGGCCCTTGCGGAAGCAATCCACGAAAACATCATAGGCGCGTGTGCCGGGGGCGCCGTCACGCGAGGCGAGTTCGATGGCCCCGACGAGGCCGAGATTGCGAATGTCGACGACGTGCGGCAGGCCCTTCAGCGAATGCAGTGCCTCCTGCCAATGATCGGCGAGTTCCGCGGCCCGCGTCAGCAATCCTTCTTCCTCGTAGATTTCCAGCGTCGCGATGCCGGCGGCGCTGGCGACCGGATGGCCTGAATAGGTATAGCCATGGAAGAGTTCGATCTGGTTGTCGGCGCCGGTCATCAGGCCGTCGTAAACCTTGCGGCTGGCAAACACCGCACCCATCGGAATTGCGCCATTCGTCAGGCCTTTGGCGGTCGTCACGAGGTCGGGCACGACGCCGAAATAGTCGGTGGCAAACGGCGTGCCGAGGCGGCCGAAACCGGTGATGACCTCGTCGAAGATCAGCAGGATGCCATATTTGTCGGCAATCGCGCGGAGGCGCTCGAGATAGCCCTTCGGCGGCAGGATCACGCCTGCCGACCCGGACATGGGCTCGACGATGACGGCGGCTATCGTCTCGGCACCGTGCAGCGCGACCAGGCGCTCGAGATCCTCAGCGAGTTCGACGCCGTGCGCCGGCAGGCCCTTCGAGAAGGCATTGCGCTCGATGTCGAGCGTGTGGCGCATGTGGTCGGCCGGAATCTGCGGAAAGACGCGGCGGTTATTGACGAGGCCGCCGACGGAAATGCCGCCGAAGCCGACGCCGTGATAGCCCTTCTCGCGGCCGATGACGCGGGTGCGGGTTCCCTGACCGATGGCGCGCTGATAGGCGATGGCGATCTTCAAAGCCGTATCGACGGATTCGGAGCCCGAACCGGTGAAGAAGACACGGTCGAGTTTCGCGGCCGCGCCGCCGGGCGCGATTGCGGCAAGCTTTGCGGCAAAATCGAAGGCGATCGGATGGCCCATCTGGAAGGTCGGCGCGAAGTCCATGGTCCGAAGCTGCCGCTCGACCGCTTCGGCGATCCGCTTGCGCCCGTGGCCGGCATTGACGCACCAGAGGCCGGCCGTGCCGTCAAGCACCCTATTGCCGTCGACGTCCGTGTAATACATGCCCTCGGCGCTCGCCAGCAGACGCGGCGCCGCCTTGAACTGCCGGTTGGCGGTAAAGGGCATCCAGAAATTGTCGAGAACAGGGGTGTTGGTCTTGCTGCGATTGTCCATGGCGTCCTCCTTCAGGGTTGCCATGGAATCAGTGATTTCCTATCGTCGAACAAGTCCTTTTCTTGGTATTTTTAAGTCATTGAAAATATGAGAGACGAGTGACGGTAATTTCCATATTTCGAACATCCGAAACACAAGGTGCAAGATGTCTGTCGATATTGGCAACCGGCTCCGCCACATACGGATCGCGCACAATCTCTCCCAACGCGAGCTGGCGCGACGGGCAGGGGTGACCAACTCGACAATCTCGCTAATCGAGTCCAACGCCTCCAATCCATCGGTCGGAGCGCTGAAGCGCATCCTCGACGGCATACCGATCGGGCTTGCCGAGTTTTTTGCGTTCGAGCCGGAAACGCCGCGCAAGGCCTTCTATGCGGCAGAGGAACTCGTTGAGATCGGCAAAGGGGCGATTTCCTACCGCCAGGTGGGCGAAAACCTCTTCGGCCGCAGCCTGCAGATCATAAAGGAATGCTACCAGCCGGGCGCGGACACGGGCAAGATCCCGCTTGTGCATGAGGGCGAAGAGGGCGGCATCGTGCTCTCGGGGCGCCTGGAAGTGACCGTCGACAATGACCGGCGGATACTCGGGCCCGGCGACGCCTACTATTTCGAGAGCCGGCGTCCTCACCGGTTCCGATGCGTGGGGCCCGTCCCATGCGAGGTCATAAGCGCCTGCACGCCCCCGACATTCTGATGCATGTTGCCCGAGGCGTGCGTGGCCTCCGCTAGACCTCACCTGCCGATGGAGCGCTCCTGAAGCTCCTCGCCAACAAAGCAATTGTAGGATTGAGCGTAGTCGGCACGTCTTAGTTCCGGCCAGCGCTGCCAAATTCCGCTGACTTTCAATCCGGAGATCTCGGCGGTGAGCTTGGCGAGAATGGCAGCGGAGAACTGGCTGGCCTCCGTCACTTTCATGACGAACGCCCCTTCTCCGCCGATAACGCATTCCCTGTAATAGGCATCGAGATCGGGGATCGACGCTGAATCCGGCGTGCCTTTCAACATGATTGCGAGCCCGTCAATGACGATCCCTTGGGCGACGGTGCTGTTTCGGGCAACCGGCGCTGGCACCCCGGCATTGTTGGGTCCGTCTCCCGATATGTCGATCACGCGTCGCCTTGCCCGATAGGGGCTCATGTGAATAAGCCTTCGCGCGAAGGCAAGCACGTTCGAGATCGAAGTGAACGAGATCCGCCTGATCGGCTGACGGCCCAATGTTTCGGCAAATTGTGCCGCACCTTGGGCGTCCTCGATCAGCGTCCAGGGCAGCACCTGAATGGCCTTGCCGCCCCATTCGACATAGGTCACGGCAATTCTGCCGATCGGCCCGGTCTTGACTGCCCTGATGATCTCGGGCCGGCGAAACGCCTCGACGTAGCCCGTCCTTTGAAGCCGCAGTTCGTCCAGCCCTACCGAATAGGAGACGTCGACGGCCAGGACAAGTTGGAGGTCCACGGCTGCAGGGTCTTGCCCCTCGGCGGTGCCGGCGCCGAGAACATAGGAAGCAGCCAGAAGCACCCAGCGCGATATCATCGAGGCGATCCGCTATCTGGTGACGGAGGCCGAGCAAGGTGGCGCCAACCCCGATGGCTGTGCCTCGCAAGCAGTCACCGTCCCACGTGCTCGAAGGTAAGGCAATGGACGTTGTTTGGCGACGGTTATTGCGCGCCGGCCGCGTCACCGGAGTTCGGGCGGAACCGGTACGCCCTGCTTGGCGGCGTCCTTTTCGCCGGATTTATAATGATCTCGTCGGAATTCCGGTCCGGGCCGGGGGCACGCGGCCGCGCCATCGCAATCCCTAAACAATCTGACAGCGCCGGCTGCCGCCATGCGTCAGTTTCCTCTCATGAACACGATGAGGGGAGATCATTCGATGTCGGATAGGACCTTGACCTATGGGACGCAACACTACGTCTTGGCGCGACTCGTTCCGCCGCAGCCGAGCGTTTCCGCCTTTGCCGCGCTCGAAGGACGGAGCCTGCCATTTCGGCTGCTGGCGCGGCTCGCCCGATGGATGGATACGCGGCGCGGTCGCCTGGACCTGCTCCAGCTCTCTGACCATCAGTTGAAGGATATTGGCCTGTCGCGCAGTGCGGCATACAACGATTTCTACGAGATGTGTAGGATCGCAATGTCCCAGTTGTCGTGCCAGACCATTCTTGCGACGTCGACCGTCACGCTTCGAGACGTGGTCTGCGATGGGTCATGCCGGGGCAGAGGTGCCGAGGAATGCGCGCATTCGACGAGCCTGGTTTACCCGTACCGCGGCGTCTTCATGCGGCATGTCGGCGGGACGGATGCGGTGGCCGAATCCAATCAGCTGATATTCTTCAACCGAGGCGAAGACTATCGCGTCAGCCATCCGGTCGCCGGCGGTGACGCCTGTCTCGACGTGAAGGCCAGCGAAGAGGTCCTCGCCGAGCTCGCGCCGAAGGAAGAGTTGCGCTCCGGCGGAGATGTCTCCTTCAGGCGCCAGCGACGGCGCATCGACGCGCGCGCCCAGGCGCTGGTGGCGCTGTTGCGTCACAGCCTGGCTCGTGGTGTCGCTGAGACGCTGGAAGCGGAAACCCTGACCTCACGCTCATCAGGCACTCCCTTGGCGAACGGACGTCACATGGGGCGGCCGGCACTTATGGTGGCCAGAAGCTGGTCGACCGCGCGAAGCTGGTGCTTTCGAGCGATCTTGCTCGCCGCTGGACACTCAGCGAGGTCGCGAAGGAGGTGGGTGTCTCGCCTGTCTATCTGACCCAGCTTTTCCAACAGCTCGAAGCGATGCCGCTTTACCGCTATCAATTGCGTCTGCGGCTGGCACGGGCGCTCGACCTGCTCGGATCGCATCACGACCTGACCGCGCTCGGCCTCGAGCTCGGCTTTTCCAGCCACAGCCATTTCAGTTCCGCCTTCAGGCAGGCATACGGCCGGACGCCGGCCGAATTCCAGCGCAGCCTTCGACTGCGTTAAATCACTAAACAATCTGACAGCCGGCGGGCGGCGGACGTGGTCTTCTTGCAGACGTCGAAACGACGGAAGAGGAGGCGGACACCATGAACCAGAGAACCTGTGCCGCCTGCGACTGCGAACTCGATCAACAGAGCATCAAGGTCAAGCTCGGCGACAAGACCGTGGAGGTCTGCTGCGAGGAACGCGCGACGGCGCTAGGGGAAGCTGAAGCGGCAAGAAACTCAGTCGCGAACGAGAAGTGACCGCGGCGACCGGGGTTGTCGATAGGTCTGTCCACGCGGCGTCCCTGCACAAAAGGCGAGCCTGCTCTGTGGAGCAGGCTCGCCTGGCGTCCTTGAAAGGCGCTCTTTCAGCCCCGTTAGCTGCGCGGCTTGAGGTTTTCCGGGTCGTAGAGGGGCTTGTAGCCGACGCCTGCAACTTCTACCGGATAGGTCTCGGCGAAATACTCGACTTGCAGCTTGCGGCCGACCTGGCAATGGGACCAGGGCAGATAGGCGAGGGCGATGTTTTTGCCGATCGTCGGGCCGTAGGCGATGGAGGTGGTGTAGGAGCGGCGGCCGAGTTCGTCGACCAGTACCTCGCCGGTCGCCGGGTCCATGACCGGCAGGTTGCCGACCGGATAGCGCTGCACGCCGTTCCTGTCGGTGTTCTCGGTCATGACGAGCGTGCAGAGCATGGCGGGCTGGTGGTCGCGCGCCTTGTACTCGAGATGCTTCGCCTTGCCGCGGAAGTCCACGTCCTTGACCTTCGGACGGGCAAGATCGGCCTCGATCAGGTTGTACTGGGTGAGAAGGTCCGCGTTCTGCAGGCGCAGGCTCTTTTCCATGCGGCGCGAGTTCGCATAGGTCTCGACGCCGAAGGCCATGACGCCCGTGGCGCGCAGCGCATCCCAGATGGCCAGGCCGTCCTCGTACTTCATGTGCAGTTCCCAGCCCTGCTCGCCGACATAGGAGATGCGGAAGGCGGAGACCGACTTGCCGGCGATCTCGATCTGCTTGATCGCGGCGAAGGGGAAGTTCTCAAGCTCGAGGCCGGCCGGATCGGCAACCACCTTCTTCAGCGTTTCGCGGGCATTGGGGCCCCAGATGCCGATGGTGATGAACTTCTCCGAAACGTCCGTGATGGTGACGTCGAGGCCACGGTCTTCGGCAACACGGCGCATGTAGTGGAAGTCGCGCGGGCCGGCATCGGCGCCGTTCACGAGACGGCAGCGGTCGGCCATGCGGAAGACGGTGAAGTCGGCCCTGACCATGCCCTCGTCATCGAGGAAGTGGGTGTAGATACCCTTGCCGATATTGCCCTCTCCGCCGATCTTGGCGGCGCAGAGCCATTCGAGAAGCTCGACGTGGTCCGGACCTTCGATGTCGACCATGTGGAAGTGTGAGAGGTTGACGATGCCGCAATCCTCGCTCATCGCCAGATGCTCAGCGTTGGAAACGCGCCAGAAATGGCGGCTGTCCCACTCGTTCTCGCGCACCGGAACGCGGTCGCCGTATTTTTCCAGGAGGTGCTCGTTGGCGGCATAGCCGTGCGCGCGCTCCCAGCCGCCGAGTTCCATGAAGTAACCGCCGAGTTCCTTCTCGCGCTCGTAGAAGGGCGAGCGCTTGACGTTGCGGCTGCTCGCATAGGGCTCGCGCGTATGCACGGCCGGGAAGTAGATCTTCTGCGCCGCCTCGAAGCAGCGGTTCTCGATAAACTTCTCCGCGAGCTGGTGCGGGTAGAAGCGGGCATAGTCGATCGAGGCATGGTCGATCTCGGTGCGCCCGTCCGTCATCCAGTCGGCGATCAGCTTGCCGTAGCCCGGGCCGTCCTTCACCCAGATGGCGACGCAGTACCAGAGGCCGCGCACCTTCTGGCTCTCGCCGCAGGAGGGGCCGCCTGCTGCCGATACCTGCAGCAGGCCGTTGAAGGAGTGGCCCTCGTTATAGCCAAGCTCGCCGAGGATCGGCGTCAGTTCCATGGCACGCTCGAGCGGTTCGATGATCTGCTCCATCTCGAGGTCGCGCTGCGAGGGCGACAGGCGTGCCTCGTGCTTTTCGAGAATGTCGCGCGGATGGCAGAGGCGCGGACTGGCGGCCTCGTAGTAACCCCACTCGATCTGGCCGCCTTCGGTGGTCTTCGGGTCGCCGGTGTCGCGCATATAGGCGGAGTTGCCCTGGTCGCGCAGCAGCGGGAAGCCGATTTCCTTGCCGGTGCCTTCGAATTCGTTATACGGGCCGAAGAAGGTCAGCGGATGGTCGACCGGCATGACCGGCAGGTCTTCGCCGACCATTTCGGCGATCAGGCGGCCCCAGATGCCGGCGCAGACGATGACATGGTCGGCCATGATCGTGCCGCGATGCGTGACGACGCCCTTGATGCGCCCATTCTCGACGAGGAGCGAGGTTGCCGGCGTGTTGCCGAAGACCTGCAGCTTGCCGGATTTTTCCGCCGCGTCGATCAGCTTGCCGGCAACGGTCTGCGAGCGCGGGATGACGAGGCCGGCATCCGGATCGAACATGCCGCCCATGACCTGATCTTCCTCGATCAGCGGGAACATCTGCTTGATTTCGGCCGGCGAGACATAGTGCGCGCGGGTGCCGAAGGCCTTGGCGGAGGAAAGCTTGCGCTTGATCTCCTCCATCCAGGTGTCGTCGCCGGTGCGCGCGACTTCCAGGCCGCCGATGCGGGCGTAGTGGCCCATCTTCTCGAAGAAGTCGATCGAATACTGTGTCGTCCAGACCGAAAGATAGTCGTGGCTCGTCGTGTAGCAGAAGTCCGAGGCATGCGCCGTCGAGCCGATGTCGGTCGGGACTCCCGACTTGTCGATGCCGACGATGTCGTCCCATCCACGCTCGATCAGGTGATGGGCGATCGACGCGCCAACGATGCCACCCAGACCGATGATTACGACCTTCGCCCTTTGCGGAAACTCTGCCATTGCTTGCGACCCTAGTTGGTATGGAAGCCGGATATTAGATTTTGCAGCGATGCGAGTTGAGCCTGTCTACGACATAATCATCGTGCTGCACGACCACAGCCATGCCGTAGCGGATGGCGGCACCGGTGGCTAGTGGGGTGACGAGCCGCATCTGCCCGTTCGCTTTCTGGGGTTGCAGCAATCCATTCGCATCTCGCGTCCGCGAGTAACGATAAACTCCGCCAGCAAGGGACTCTTTGGAAAAAGTTTCCTTAGTAAATTTATAGACTATCTTATCATTTTCTCGAGCTGCATTGTTCTTCAGCGACAAGACAGAGGTGAAAAATGATAACTCGCAGACAGACCCTCGCGTTCATCGGCGCAACCGCCGCGGCCTTGAGCGCGCCGAGCATCCGGTCGGCAAGGGCGGCAAAGGAATTTCGAATCGGCTGGCAGAAGAACGGCGTGCTCGCCTTGGCGAAGCGGACCGGCGCGCTCGAGAAGCGGTTGGCTGAACGCGGCCTGACGGTGAGCTGGGCCGAGTTCACTTCGGGTCCGCCGCTCCTAGAGGCACTCGGCGCCGGCTCGCTGGACTTCGGTCCGACCGGCGACGTTCCGCCGCTTTTCGCCCAGGCTGCCGGGGCCAATCTTCTTTACGTCGGGAGCTACAAGGGCACGCCATCGGGCTCCGCCATCCTCGTGCCGAAGGATTCGCCGATCACTGCGCTCGAGGAGCTGAAGGGGAAGAAGATCGCTTTCAAGCGCGGTTCCAGCGCCCATAATTTCACAGTCAAGGCGCTGCGCAAAGTCGGCCTGACGACCGACGACATCGAAGCGGCCGATCTCGCCCCGCCAGATGCGGCGGCCGCCTTCAAGACCGGAGGTATCGACGCCTGGGCGATATGGGACCCCTATTTTGCCGTTGCCGAGGCGGATCCGCGGACACGGGTCCTGACCACGGCGGAAGGCATCGTCGACAGCTGGAGCTTCTTCTTCGGCAATGGCGATTTCACCGCCTCCGAGCCGGAGGTCATCGCCGAGGTGATTGATGAACTGGCCAAGGTCGGAGCCTGGGCGCAGGCCAATCTCGATGAGACCGTTCCGGCGCTCGCGGAGATCACCGGCATTCCAACCGAGGTGACCCGAACGATCCTCACGCGCAAGGGGGCCGACCTGAGCCAGGTGGCGACCCTGTCGGACGACGCGCTGAGCTACCAGCAGGCGCTGGCGGACGAGTTCCATGGTCTCGGCATCCTGCCGAAGACGCTGACGATCGCCGACGTCGCCTGGCGACCGAAGGCAAGCTGAAACGCCGCACCTGAAAGGAACAGACCATGACAAGGACAGAAAAGCCGCTCGATTTCCTCTGGTTCATCCCGACCTCCGGCGATGGCGCCTATCTCGGCTCCGATGATCTGAGCCGCCCCGCGGATATCGGCTATTTCCGCGAGATCGCCACGGCGGCGGATCGGCTGGGCTATACCGGCGTGCTCATCCCGACCGGTCTCGCCTGCGAGGAATCTTTCGTCCTTGCAGCGCACCTCGCAGCCTCCACGGAGAATCTGAAGTTTCTCGTGGCCATTCGCCCCGGCATCGCTTCGCCCGCCTATTACGCCCGGCTCGCCGCAACGCTCGATCGTGTATCGAGGGGGCGGCTGCTCCTCAATATCGTTGCGGGCGGAAGCGCCAAGGAGCTTGCTGGCGACGGCGTCTTCCTGCCCCACGACGAACGCTATGCACATGCCGAGGAGTTCTTCCAGGTCTTCAACCGGCTCCTCGAGACGGGCAAGGCGCATCTCGACGGCAAGTACATAAAAGCGCACGACGCAGAGCTCGGCTTCCCGCCGGTGCAGCAGCCGCGTCCGCCGCTCTATTTCGGCGGATCATCGGATGCCGCGATCGAATTTTCGACGGGCGTGGTCGACAAATATCTGACCTGGGGAGAGACGCCGGCCCAGGTCGCCGAAAAGATCGCCGCGGTCCGCAAGGCCGCTGCCGCCAAGGGGCGGGAGGTGACCTTCGGCATTCGCCTGCACTTCATCGTGCGCGAGACCGACGAGGAGGCCTGGGCTGCCGCCGACCGGCTGATCTCCAAGCTCTCGGACGAGACGATCGCCGCTGCCCAGGAAGGATTTGCCAGGAATTCCGATTCCGTCGGCCAGGCCCGCATGCGGGCGCTGCATGGAGGCCGGCGCGACAGGCTCGAGGTGTCGCCCAACCTTTGGGCCGGCATCGGCCTCGTTCGCTCGGGCGCCGGGACGGCACTTGTCGGCTCGCCGAAGACGGTGGCCGCCCGTCTCCGGGAGTACCAGAATCTCGGCATCGATACGGTGATCGCCTCCGGCTATCCGCATATCGAGGAGGCCTATCGGGTTTCCGAACTGCTCTTCCCGGAAATCGGCCTTGCTGGTCCGCGCAACCAGATCCGCTCGTCCTTCGGAGAGCAGCCGCTTTTCGCTGGTGGCGGCCATGGCGGCAATCTGCGGGTCGTCGCGGGCTCCTGATCCCGACTGCGAAACCCGTGCTCGCCAATCGAGAAGGAGAAGAATATGACCGCATATGACGTTGCAAGCGATCGCCCGCGGCAAAGACGGAGCTGGGTCTTGCCAGGCCTATCGGCGCGGCCGATCCGCATAGAGGGGCTCTTGCCCTATGCCGTGCCGATCCTCCTGGTTCTGGTGTGGCAGGCATTCTCGTCGCTCGGCTGGATTTCCACGCGGATCATGCCGGCGCCGACGGATGTGGCAGCCGCCTTCGTCGACCAATTGCTCTCCGGCGCACTGCTTCACAACGTGGCAGTTTCGGGGGCGCGCGCCCTCGCCGGACTTGTCGTCGGCGGAACGATCGGCCTGCTGCTCGGCATTGCGAACGGCGTCTCCAAGCTTTCCGAGCAACTGACGGACACGTCACTGCAGATGCTCAGGACCATTCCGCATCTGGCCATGATCCCGCTGGTGATCCTCTGGTTCGGGATCGGTGAGGAATCGAAGCTGTTCCTCACGTCTTTGGGCGTGCTTTTTCCGATCTATCTCAACACCTTTCACGGGGTCAGGAACGTCGATCGCGAGCTGATCGAGATGGGCCGGATCTACGGAATGAGCGGCTGGACGCTGTTCAGGAAAGTCATCCTGCCCGGCGCCCTGCCTTCGATATTCGTCGGACTGCGTTATGCGCTCGGCATCATGTGGCTGACGCTCATCGTCTCGGAGTCGATCGCCGCATCTTCGGGCATCGGCCACATGGCGAACCAGGCGCGGGAGTTCATGATGACGGACGTGGTCGTCCTGTCCCTGCTCATCTATGCGGCGCTCGGCAAGCTCGCCGACGTGATCGCGAGGACGTTGGAGCGCAATGCACTGTCGTGGAACCCGGTCTATCAGAAGTAGGAGACTGCTATGAGCCGTCATGTCAGCCGAACCGCTGCCTCGCCTTTCGACACTGTCGAGCCGCGCGGAGAACATCAGCAGAAGGTCTCCGTCGCACCAACCGAAACGGTCTCGATCCAGCTGCGGCGGATCGAGCAGTCCTTCGGTCAGAACCGCGTCCTTCGCGGCATCGACCTGGACGTTCCGGCAGGTCAGTTCCTGGCGATCGTCGGAAAGAGCGGTTGCGGCAAGAGTACGCTGCTGCGCCTGCTCGTTGGCCTGGACAGCCCGGCATCCGGTTCGCTCCGTTTCGCCGACCGATCCGGCGATTCTGTAGAGGCCAATGCGCGCATCGTCTTTCAGGAGCCGCGGCTGCTGCCGTGGGCGAGGGTGGTCGACAACGTGGCGGTCGGCCTCGGCCCGGGCGTCGAGGAAAGCCTTTCGCGGGCAAAGGCGCTGAAGGCGCTCGAAGACGTACAATTGTCCGACAAGGCGGACCAATGGCCGGCGCGCCTGTCGGGCGGCCAGCGACAGCGGGTGGCGCTCGCTCGCGCGCTCGTCAGCCGACCCGGCCTCTTGGTCTTCGACGAACCGCTTGGGGCGCTCGACGCGTTGACGCGCATCACGATGCAGCAGCTCGTCAGCCGCGTCTGGCGGGAACTCGGGTTTACGGCGATCCTGGTGACCCACGACGTCAGCGAGGCCGTGCATCTGGCCGACCGCGTCATCGTGCTTGACGGCGGCAGGGTAGCACTCGATCTCGACATTCCGACCGGGCATCCGCGTCACCACGGCGATCCGGCTCTCGCGGTCTTTGAGCGCCAACTGCTCGATGCGATCCTCGGCGACCGTTGAAACGCGTCTGCCAGGTTTGGTTACATCGACCGAATCGTGATCGTTCTCGTCGTTGCGAAGCTCATCTCCAGGATCTGCTGGGCGATCTTTTCTGCCTGGGCGGCGATCTCCGGCACGCCGGATAGTTCGCCGAAGGTCCCGCGCGCCAGCGGTCCGGCGATGAAAAGGTCCTCCATCGGGTAGCCGTCCCGCGCCAGGGCCCGGCTTTCGGCGTCGCACGCAATGCCGAGTCCGCACGGGTCCTTGCTAAGGAGGCCGAGGCGTTGCAATTCGGAAAGACAGGTCTGGCTGCCGGTTGCGTTCCCGTGGTCCGGCCCGGTTGCCACGAGAACCCATTGAGCGCCGTGCCGCTCCATCGTCCCGTGCGGTCTCGCCGCAATGTCGATGACGATTTCTTCGCGGCGGGGCTGGACCGCAACGATGCGCCCCGCACAGGCCCGCAGGCCGCCCGTCGCTTTTTCGCGGCCGACGAGTTCGGCGATCTGCGGCGGCATGCGAAAACGGTGCACTTCGAAGCGCCGGCGAAGATGACGGAGGACGCGCTGCTGTTCGAGGAGTGGCAATCCCCGCCAGATGGCCTGACCCTGGTGGCGCAAGGCTTCAAAGACGCTCTGCCAGGGCAGGCCGTTTTCCGTCACCTCTTCAAGTGCGAAGCGCACGCGCTTCAGCACGGAAAGGGCGGTGTCCGGCACGCCGATCAGGAAGTCACCATGCGGCGCGAAATCGCCGGCGGCCTGCGGCTGCGGTAGATGTCCCGTCCGCGACAGGAGGGTGACCTGCCCGCAATGGCCGCCATTGCGCAACATTGCCACGGCGTCGAGCGCCGTCAGGCCGGCACCAACGATGAAGACGTTGTCGTTCTGGCGTATATCCCGCAGAGCACCAGGCCGCGACGGGTTCGCTACGAAGCGAGGGTCGCCGACGAGGCGCGAGGCAAGCGCGCTCGGCGGCGTCGGCGGCGGATGGCCGGTTGCAACGACGAGGACATCTGCCTGCAGCATGGCGCCGCCGTCTCCCTCGATCTGCCAGCGGCCGCGCCGACGGTGAATGCGCTCGACGCGCTGGCGCAGATGCTTGACGATTCCGCTGTCGAGAAAGGGCTGGATCTGCCCTCTCATGAAATCCGCGAAATCGCCTCTGCGCGCATAGACCGCACCGTTCGCGACGGCATCGGGGTCGCGCTCGAGGCGGCCCGAGTCGGACAGCCAGCGGACAAAGGCTTGCGGATCTCCCGGCACGGCGCGCATCCGGTGGGCCGCGACATTGAGGCGAAGGGACGGATCATCGGTATCGTAGGCCAGACCGCCGCCGAGATGGGCGCGCGGTTCGAAGACGACGATTTCGTGAGGCCAGTATTGCTCATGCAAAGCGAGCAGGCGGGCGAGGGTGGCGCCGGTAAAGCCTCCGCCGATGATGGCCACTCGACCGATTGCCGGTACCGGCGCGGCGTTTTTCTGCAATGGCAGCGTTATTCTCAGCATTGCGATCTCCCTTCGGTTCGAGCGGCGGCTTCGAAGTGTCCTTTGGGCTATCCGTCTAGTCATATTTTCTATAAACTATATAGAGAAAGAAATTCGATGTCTATGGGAGGCGTGACGCCGCTGCTACCAATCGCGAGACACTGGATCTGCTGGAAAGAGGAGTAATGGGATGTCCGTTCAGCCTTCCGTGCGGGCCTTCGATGTCGAGGGGATTACCGATCATTCCGCGAACCGCCCGGCCGATGCCGACAGTTTGAAGCAGGCGCTGCGCGCCTTGGGCGGCGGCGTCAGCATCATAACGGCGGGAGAGGGCGAGGCGCGGACCGGAGCCACGGTCACATCGGCCACGGCCCTTTCCGTCGAACCGCCGCGCATGCTTGTGTCCCTCAATCGTACGTCCTCGACCTGGCCGGTCGTCGAACGGTTCGGTCATTTCTGCGTCAACGTCGTCGGTGAACACCACGAAATGATCGCCGACCAATTTGCCGGTCGCGGCGGGCTCAAGGGCCCCAATCGCTACACTGGCGCCGAATGGACCCGCCTTATCAGCGGAGCGCCCGTACTTGAGGATGCGGTGGCGGCCATCGACTGCGAGGTCGAGGAGGCCATCGAACGGCACAGCCACGCCATCGTGCTTGGTCGGGTGGTCGGCATTCGCATCGGCGGGGGCGGATCCCTGATCTATCGTGGGGGCCGGTACTTTGCGCTTTCCGACTAGAGACTCATCGGCACCGGTCTGCCGGCTTTGGCGGAGCCGTCGGATCCGACATACTGCACAGTTTATATCGAAATTATTGACGAATGAGCAGAATGCGGCGACACTGCGCGCTGGCTCATGAAGGGTCCAATAGGAGGAATGCCGAATGCCGCTCGGTATCGTGAACTTTTCCTTCGATCTGTTCGCCCCTTGGCGCGAGCAACTCCGGCAACGGGGTATCCGCTCCGAGAGCACATCCCAGAAAGCAACCGATGAGATGACGACCGGCACTGTCGACCGGAGCGACGAGGAACAGGCACGCCAGCAGGCGCTGTTCTGGGGATTGTTTCCGGTTCTCTAGAGCGGGCTGGCGAGATTATGCGCGGCCCCTGAGCTCATCCGATCGGTTCAGTTGGCCTGCGAGGCGTCCGAAAGCCGCCCACACAATCGCAGCGTTGGCCTGGCGGGCCAGCATCAGCAAGGATGCATGAGCGATGGGATCCATTACACACCTGCATGAGCGTCTGCGACCGGCGCCGCTTCGAATAGCCTCCGACGAGGAGGTCTTGACGGCGGCTGGCGACGTCGTCGTACTCGGCGCCGATGCTCCCGGAATTGTTCTCTCAGACGCACTGGTGCGGTCCGGCCTGCTGGCCGTTTCCATCCCCTCCGATTTCGACGGCGCCGACGTGTCGAACGGACTGATAGCACAGGCCGTGTCACGGATCGCCGAAGTCCAGCCGGCCGCTGCCGCTGCGCTCGCCGAGCATTTCCGTATCCTCGAATTGGTCCGCAATGCCGGCAGCGAAGAGCAGCGGCGCAGTATCTATGTGCGCGTCGCCGCGGGTGAGCGGCTGTCGGCAGCAGGCCCTGTAGGTCGGGCCGCAACGCTGCACTACATTCCGGACGGTATCGGGTTCAAATTGAGTGGTGAGCTCGAGGCAGCCAGTCTCGGCGAGCCGGATTGGTTCGCCGTGCTGGCGCTGAACGAGGCCGGGGCGCCGAGCCTGTTGCTCGCGCAGCGGGGCAGCACCCAGGCCGAGATCGTGCGGCCCGGCGAGCCGACACTCTACCGCCTCGACGAGGCGCATGTGCCGGCCGGCGCCGTGCTTCAGCCCAACGGCGATGCGCTGCTTCTTTCCCGATCGCTCGGAACGATCCTGCAGGCCGCGACCGTCCTCGGCGAAAAGCGCCGGCAACTGGCCGGCAATCTGGCCCTGTGGCGTGACGGCCGTCCTTCGGGCGACCGGCCCTGGGACGAGCGGATCGGGCGGTTCCTGGTCGAGATCGAGACGCTGGCGGCGCTGATCGATCGGGCTTCGACCGCCCTCGACCTCGCTCAAGTGAACGCCACGCCGGCCGGCGTCGTAGAAGTGGGGAAACTTGCCACCACCATCGAGATCGCCTTTCCGATCGACGGCACGCGTGGCACCGGGCACCTGCTCGCGGAATTGGGACGCACGCTGTTTACAGGCTGAGGATAGCCTATTCGCCGGCGATGAGCGCTTCCTCGACGGGGGTCGTCCGTTCCTTGGACACGAACTGCGCCAGGGTCATGTTGTCGAGGATGGTCGCGATCGCGTCGCGAACCTCGGTCATCGACAGGCGGACCTGACAGCCGACGGGATCGCTACAGTCGTCGCAGGCCTCGAAGGCCGTCCGGCTCGCACAGCGGATGGGCGCAAGCGGTCCGTCCAGCGCGCGGATGACTTGGCCGATCATGATCTCCGAGGCTGGCTTCGACAGCGAATAGCCGCCATTGGGGCCCTTCTTCGAGCGCAGGATGCCGGTGTTGCGCAGTTCCAGGAGAATGGTGTCGAGGAACTTTTTCGGGATGTTGTTGCGCGTCGCAATCTCTGTCACGAACGCGGTTTCTCCCGGACCAAGGCGTGCCAGATCAACAAGCGCCTTCAATCCGTACTTGCCTTTTTTCGTAAGCATCGTGGGACTCGGATGGTGTCGATCGCGCACGCGCCCGATGGCGACGCGCAGGGAACGAAAATCTATTATTTCTTACTAACTAAATAGTTTTTGCCGATTTAATGCGCAAGGGACTTCAGTGGAAACTGCTAGTTCGTGGCGATGAATTTTGGATCACGCACGTAAGAATCAGTGATTTGACCTGCATTATGCATCCAAACCCGTTCGCAGCGGGCAGAAAACGCATGGATTTTCGTTTTCTCAATCGCGTGCGGCAGGCTCATGCCTAGCCCTCATGGTGCCGCGCCGAAGAAAGTGACGCGCGTGAAAAGAACGTAGTTCGACTCCGATACCATCAGCGCCACGAAAACGAGGACCAGCAGCGGCGGCAGCAGGATCGCATAGGTCAGCGCCAGGCGTTCCCAGGCCATGTGCATGAACACCGCGACGATGAGCCCGGCCTTGAGCATCATGAAGATCAGGATCAGCGACCAGCGAAGATATCCCTGCAGACCGAAATAATCGACCAGGTAGGAAAAGGCGCTGAGCACGAAGAGCAGGCCCCAGACCAGGAGGTAGAGCTTGATCGGGTGCTGTTGCTGTTCCGTGTGCGCCGCATGTTGCGCGGCTTGAGCTTCTGCATGCGCCATGGTGCCCTCCTCACCAGAGATAGAAGAACGCGAAGATGAAAACCCAGACCAGGTCGACGAAGTGCCAATAGAGGCCGGTGATCTCGACGATCTCGTAGTGGCCCTTGCGGCTGGTGAAGAAGCCGCGCCGCTCCGTGTCGAAATCACCGCGCCAGACCTTGCGCGCGACGATCAGCAGGAAAATCACGCCGATGGTGACATGGGTGCCGTGAAAGCCGGTGATCATGAAGAAGGAGGAGCCGAATTGCGCCGCTCCCCATGGATTCCCCCACGGCCGCACACCCTCGGCGATCAGCTTCGACCACTCGAAGGCCTGCATGCCGACGAAGGTGGCGCCGAAGAGGGCGGTCACCAGCATAAGTATCGCAGTCTTCCTCCGGTCGCGGCGATAGCCGCAGTTGACGGCCATCGCCATGGTGCCGCTCGAGGAAATGAGGACGAAGGTCATGATGGCGATCAGGATCAAGGGCATATGCGTGCCGGCGATCTCGAGGGCAAAGACCTCGCTCGGGTTCGGCCAGGGAACGGTGGTCGACATGCGCGCCGCCATGTAGGCGAGCAGGAAGCAGCCGAAGACGAAGGTGTCGCTGAGGAGGAAGATCCACATCATGGCCTTTCCCCAGGAGACGTTCTTGAACGTGCGCTGGTCCGAGGCCCAGTCCGATGCCAGCCCGGCCAAACCGGCCGGGCGGGAAAGCGTTTCTGCTGCGGGGGTCTTGATCGGGGCAGACATTGTCAGCGGTTCCTATGTCAGCAGTTGGCGGCAGAAATCGACGACGTCGCTGGCCCAGCCGGAAAAAAGGGCGAAGAGAACCAGCCAGACGAACAGCATGAAATGCCAGTAGGTGGCGCAGAGTTCGACCGACAGGCGCACTCGGCGGTCCAGGGGCATGCTCCAGGCGCGGACGGTGAGCCGGCCGAGCGCGACAAGTCCGCCGACGATGTGCAGGCCGTGCATGCCGGTCAGCAGGTAGAAGAAGCTGTTGGCGGGATTTCCGGCCAGGAAATAGCCGGCAGCCGTCAGTTCGCGCCAGGCGAAAAGTTGCCCGACGAGGAAGGCAAGGCCGGCGGCCAGCGCTGCAAGCAAGGCGGTTCTGGTCGCTTCTTCGTTGCGCCGCTCCGCCTCCATCTTTGCCCGGTGCAGCGCGATGCTGCCGACCGCGAGAATGCCGGTATTGACCCAGAGCAGACCGGGCAAGGGCAACGTGCCCCAGTCGGACGAGGCCATGCGCATGAAATAGGCGCTGATCGCGAGCGAGAAGAGCGCGCCGACGACGCCGAGGAAAACGCCGAGCCCGATCTTTGCCGCCGGCGGCGGTGTGCCACTCCGGCGGTCGTAGACGTGGCCGACTTCGAGCCAGGGGCGCGAAGCGAGCCGCTGCCGGGCAAGCCACCAGACGATGACGGCGGCAACCAGCGTGAGGAAAATTACAGCCACGCTCATGAGACTGCCTCATGGCCGACGCGGCTCGGTGTCGGCTGGTTCTGCGGGATGAAATCCTCCGGCGCTCCCGGGACGCTGTAATCGTAAGCCCAGCGATAGACGACCGGCAGGTCCTTGCCCCAGTTGCCGTGCGGCGGCGGCGTTTCGGGCGTCTGCCATTCGAGCGTCGTCGCGCGCCAGGGATTGCCGCCGGCTTCGCGGCCGCGGCGCAGGCTCCAGACGAGATTGAAGAGGAAGACGATCTGCGCAGCGCCGACGATCAGCGCCATGACGCTGATGAAGGCGTTGAGCGTGTGGACGGACTCCTGCACGAATGCCATCTCGCCGAGCTCGTAGTAGCGCCGCGGCACGCCGACGAGGCCGACATAGTGCATCGGGAAGAAGATCAGATAGGCGCCTATGAAGGTGACCCAGAAATGGATCTGCCCAAGGGCTTCGTTGAGCATGCGCCCGGTGATCTTCGGGTACCAGTGGTAGATCGCGCCGAAGATGACCATGATCGGCGCCACGCCCATGACCATGTGGAAATGCGCGACGACGAACATGGTATCGGAGAGCGGCACGTCGACGACGACATTGCCGAGGAAAAGCCCCGTCAGCCCGCCATTGACGAAGGTGACGATGAAGCCGAGTGCGAAGAGCATCGGCAGGGTGAGGTGGATGTTGCCGCGCCAGAGGGTCAGCACCCAATTGTAGACCTTGATCGCCGTCGGCACGGCGATGATCAGCGTCGTGGTGGCGAAGAAGAAGCCGAAATAGGGGTTCATCCCGCTCACATACATGTGGTGGGCCCAGACGATGAAGGAGAGGCCGCCGATGATGACGATCGCCCAGACCATCATCCGGTAGCCGAAGATGTTCTTGCGCGCATGGGTGCTGATCAGATCGGAAACGATGCCGAAGGCGGGGAGCGCGACGATATAGACCTCCGGGTGGCCGAAGAACCAGAAGAGATGCTGGAATAGGATCGGACTGCCGCCGCCATGCTGCAGCTGTTCGCCCATTTCGACGATCGCCGGCATGAAGAAGCTGGTGCCGAGCAGCCGATCGAAGAGCATCATGACGCAGGCGACGAAGAGGGCGGGGAAGGCGAGCAGCGCCATCACCGTTGCAGTGAAGATGCCCCACACGGTCAGCGGCAGGCGCATCAGCGTCATCCCGCGCGCGCGGCCCTGTAGCACGGTGACGACATAGTTGAGGCCGCCCATGGTAAAGCCAATGATGAAGATGATCAGCGACGAGAGCATCAGGATGATGCCCCAATCCTTGCCGCCCGGCGTTCCGGAAAGGACCGCCTGCGGCGGATAGAGCGTCCAGCCGGCCCCGGTCGGTCCGCCGGGTGCGAAGAAACTCGCGACGAGCACCAGCACGGCGAGCAGATAGATCCAATAGCTCAGCATGTTGGCGTAGGGGAACACCATGTCGCGGGCGCCGACCATCAGCGGAATGAGATAATTTCCGAAGCCGCCGAGGAAGAGCGCCGTGAGCAGGTAGATCACCATAATCATGCCGTGCATGGTGATGAACTGGTAATAGGCATCGGCATCGATAAAGTCGAATGTGCCGGGAAAGCCGAGCTGCAGGCGCATCAGCCAGGACAGCACCAGCGCCACCATCCCGATGGCGATCGCCGTCGTCGCATATTGAATGGCGATGATCTTCGCATCCTGGCTGAAGACGTAGCGCGTCCACCAGCTATGCGGATGATAGAGCTCCACATCCTCGACTTCGGGAGGCGGAAGCGCCTCGCCAATACCGGACCGGACGTCGACCATCATAATCCTCCCCAGGTTGCTACTCCACGGCGCCTCCTACTGCGCCGCTGCGGCGGCAACCGTTGCCGCCGGGCTAGTTTCGGATGATGCGGATAGTTGCGAAAAACTTTGCTGCTCGGCGAGCCAGGCCTGATAGTCTTCCTCGGTGTCGACCACGACGGTGCCGCGCATCTGCGGATGGCCGACGCCGCAGAGCTCGGCGCAGAGAATTTCGAAGGTGCCGGTGCGCGTCGGGGTGAGCCAGAAATAGGTCACCATGCCCGGCACCATGTCCATCTTGGCGCGGAATTCCGGCACGTAGAAGTCGTGCAGGACGTCGACCGACCGCAGGAGCATCTTGACCGGCTTGCCGATAGGAAGGTGAAGCTCGCCGCCCTCGATGATGAGATCGTCGAGGCTGGCGGCGTCATTGCGGTTGAGGCCGAGCGTATTTTCGGGGGTGATGTCGCGTGTTTCGCTGGTGCCGAGCCGCCCGTCCGCGCCGGGAAGCCGGAAGCTCCAGAGCCATTGCGCTCCGATCACCTCCACTTCCGAAGCATCCTGCGGGACGGTAATGTACTGGTTCCAGACGAACAGGCCGGGCGCCAGCATCGCGGCGACGCCGAGCGTCGTGCTCGTCGCAAGCCAGCCTTCAAGCTTCTTGTTCTCGGGCTCATAGGCGGCGGTCCTGCCGGGCCGGTATCGGAAGCGCAGAACGCAATAGGCCATGAACAGGACCACGGCGGTAAAGGCGATGCCGGTGATCCAGAAGGTTATGACGATGGTATTGTCTATGTAATTCCAGTTGGAGGCGATCGGGGTCCACCACCAAGGGCTCAACAAATGGAACAACACTGATCCGGCGGCCAACAGAACCAGAATCACTACCACCGCCATTTCCTGTCCCTCCCCGCCGTGATTGGCCGTGAGACGAATACACAATCCGGAGCGTTCCAATCACAATTATTGCACGAACGGATAATACTGGCAAATCATCGGTAAGGCGGAGAATTCTGCCTTCCCGCGGTTTGCTCCTATTTGGGGTGTTGCTTGAGATAGGCGATCACGTTGACGATCTCCTCGTCCTTCTTGAGGCCCGGGAAGACCATTTTTGTGCCCTTGATCTTGGCCTTGGGATCGCGGAGATATTCATGCAATGCCGCCTCGTCCCAGACGAGCCCTTCCTTGCCTGCCTCGATCATGGCCTTCGAATACTTGAAATCCGCGTGGGTCCCGGCGGTTCGCCCGAGCACGCCCATCAGCGACGGGCCGACCTTGTTCTGGTCCTTGTCGATGACATGGCAGGTGGCGCATTTCTTGAAGACGGTGGCTCCGGCCTCGGCATCGCCCTCCTGGGCCTGGCTGGCGGCCGGACAGAGAAAGAGCGCCGAAAAAGACAGGGCAACAACTGCAACTCGCATGATACTTCCCCAATTTCGCCCGGCGCGGGCAAAGAAGAGTATCGTCAATTCTGGCTTTGGCGGTGCTTGCTCTCTAGGAATGCGCGCCGGAGCGGTTGATACTTGCGACAGAAAAGAAGCTAGTCCTCACGAGGGAGAAGTCAATTGCTCCTTCGGGATAGCAACCCGTCAGACGCGGTTCCCCTCGCTATCGAAGAAGTGCAGGCTGTGCGCCGGGAAGTGAACGGGGATCGTGCCGGAGGCCGTCAGGAACGAGCGGTCATTGGTGAAGGCCTTGAAGCCGGCGCGACCGAGCGACAGATGCAGGATGATGCCGAAGCCGGTCGGCTCGACGAGATCGACGGTGGCGAGCAGCGTCTCCGGCCCATGGCCGGCGAGCACGATGTGCTCCGGACGAATGCCGAGCGTCGCCCTGGCATTGTTCGCAAGCGGGGGAGATGCGTCGAGCGGAATCCCAATGTCGTCCGCAATCTCGAACAGCGGCCTGTCGCCGGCGTGATACGTGCCCTCGAAAAAGTTCATACCGGGCGATCCGATGAAGCCGGCAACGAAGAGATTGGCGGGACGATCGTAAAGGTCGAGGGGGCTTCCGACCTGCTGGACGACGCCGGCATTCATCGCGACGATCCGATCGGCCAGCGTCATCGCCTCGATCTGGTCGTGCGTTACGTAGATGGAGGTGGCGCCAAGATCCTTGTGCAGCTTCTTGATCTCAGCACGCATCTGCTCGCGCAGGCGGGCATCGAGGTTCGACAGCGGCTCGTCGAAGAGGAAGGCCTTCGGCTGCCGCACAATGGCGCGGCCCATGGCGACGCGCTGGCGCTGGCCGCCCGAAAGCGCCCTCGGCCGCCGTTCCAGCAAGGGATCGAGGCCGAGCTTGGCGGCGGCGCCAGCGACGACGGTTGCGATCGTCTCCTTCGGCGTCTTGCGGAGCCTCAGGCTGTAGCTCATGTTCTTCGCCACCGACATGTGCGGATAGAGCGCGTAGGACTGGAACACCATGGCGATGTCGCGGTCCTTCGGCGCGAGTTCGTTGACCCGCTTGCCGGCAATGCGGATCTCGCCGGCGGTGACGCTTTCGAGCCCGGCGATCATCCTGAGGAGGGTCGACTTGCCGCAGCCGGACGGGCCGACGAGCACGACGAATTCGCCGTCGCGGATCTTCAGGTCGACGTCGTGCAGGACCGGGTGGATGCCGTAGGATTTCTGGATATTGGCGATATCGATGGAAGCCATGAGCAATCCCTAGCCTTTGACCGCGCCGGCCGTGAGGCCCTGGACGAGATAGCGTTGAATGAGCAGGAAGAAGAGGCAGGCCGGGATCAGCGCCAAGACGCCGGCGGCCATCATCTGACCGAAATCGACCGAGAATTTCGAGACGAAGGACAGGAGCCCGACCGGGAACGTCGCCTGTTCATTGCCGGAGATCAGCATCAGCGAAAAGAGCAGCTCGCTCCAGGCGGCGGTGAAGACAAAGCCGAGCGTGGCGGCAATGCCGGGCAGGGTCAGCGGCAGGATGATCTGCCGGAAGGCGACGAACTGCGTGGCGCCGTCGATCATCGCCGCCTCTTCCAGATCCTTCGGAATGCCGTCGAAGAAGGACTGCATCAGGAAGGTGGCGAAGGGGACGTTGAAGGCGGTGTAGACGATGACAAGGCCGGTCAGGCTGTTGGTCAGCCCGAGCGGCGAGAGAATCTTGAAGATCGGCGCCACGAGCATGACCAGCGGGAACATCTGCGTCAGGAGCATCAGCGTCACCAGCCAGTATTTGCCGCGGAAACGGAAGCGCGACAGTGCATAGCCGGAAAGCGAGGCAAGGATCGTCACGACGATCGCCGTCGAGCCGGAGACGATCAGGCTATTGCGGAAGAAGACCGGGAAGGCGCTGTGCCTGAGCACGAAGTCGAAGTGCTCGAGGCTGGCGCGCGACGGCCAGAGGCGGATGCCTTCGGAATAGAGCAGGTCGTTGGGCGTGACGGCGACCTTGAGCAGCCAGAAGAGCGGAAAGAGCGCGAAGGCGATATAGGCTAGGATTGCCAGGCGGTGCGCGACGGTGAGGAGGGCTGACTTGGCGCGCATCGGTTCAATCCTTGCTCAGGAGCCATTGCCGCAGGATGACGATCAGCAGCGAATAGGCGAGCAGCAGCGCCAGGAGCACCAGCGCGATTGCCGAGGCATAGCCGAAATCGAGCCGCTTGAAGGCCTGGGTGAAGATGTAGCTGGCAACGATCTGGGTTCGGTCGGCCGGCCCGCCATTTGTCATGACGATGATGAGATCGGCGAAGTTCGAGATCCAGACGGTGCGCAACAGGATGGTGATCGCGATCGTCGGCGCGAGGAAAGGTAGCGTGATCGACAGGAAGCGCTGGAAGGCGCCGGCGCCGTCTATGCTCGCCGCCTCGTAGAGGTCGCGCGGGATCGCCTGTAGCGCGGCCAGCAGCGTAATCGCGAAGAAGGGAATGCCCCACCAGATATTGGCGACGATCGGCCCCCACATCGCAAGCTGCGGATCCGACAAGATGTTCGCCGGCTGGCTCATGATCCCGAGCGCGTAGAGCCAGTGCGGCAGCGGCCCGACGACCGGGTTGAAGAGCCAGGCCCAATTGAGGCCGGCAAGGAAGCTCGGCACCGCCCAGGGCAGGAAAACGAGCGCCTGGGCGATGGCGCGGCCGCGAAACGGTTTGTCGAGCAGTAGCGCCAGGATCAGGCCGAAGGCAAACTGAAGAAGAACGGATGCACCGGTCCACCAGAGCGTGTTGCGCAGCGAGCGGAAGAACGCCTGGTCTTGCGCCAGCGCCCGGAAATGATCGAGCCCGATGAAGGCGCCGGAGAACGGATTGAGGAGCTGCACGTCGCGGAACGCATAGGAAACGCCGAGCACCAGCGGCACCAGCATCACCGTGACGATCAGGATCAGCGCCGGCGCGCTGTAGAGATAGGGCGCCGAGGCGTCCGCGATGCGCTTCATCAGCGGCCGGCGGCTTGCGGACAGGCCGTGCTGGCTTGCGGCATAATCCATCGATCGGAGGTCCTCCTGCCGCCCGGCGGGGCGGTTCAGTCTCACGTTGATAAAGGGCGGCAGGCGACCTGCCGCCCTTCATGTCGGATCACTTCTTGTTCGCCAGGTATTTTTGCTGTGCCTTGGTCAGGTATTCAGCCCACTGATTGGCGAGCTCTTCCGGCGTTATGTCGCCGAGGAGTGCTTCCTGGGTGGTCTTGATGGCGAGCGAATCCTTGAAGAAGGCGAATTCCTCCAAGTAGGTCGGCATGACCGTCAACACGACGTCCTTGTCGGCAAGCTCATCGAACCAGCCCTTGAATTGCGGACTCGCATAGAAGGGGTCTTTTTCTGCCGACTTGTGGACCGGCAGCGCACCGGTGCGCTTGTTCCACTCGATGTTGCCTTCCGGCCCTTCGAGCGTTTCGATCAGCTTCCAGGAGAGATCCTTGTTCTGGCTGGCCGACAGCATCGACCAGCCGGCAAAGCCGATCGTGGTGAACGCCTTGCCGCTTGGGCCCTTCGGCATGGTGGTGACGCCGAAGTCGTCCGGCTTCATCCGCTGCGCAATGGCAATCAGCGCATCCGGATCCTGGTCGAGGAAGGCGCAGGTGCCGCTGTAGAAGCCGGCAACGATCTCGTTGAAGCCCCAGTTGACGCTGTCCTTCGGCGCGAGACCCTTCTTGTAGAGGTCGATCACCCAGGTCAGGCCCTTCACCCAACCCTCGCTGTTCATCGTCGAGGTGCCGTCCTCCTTGAAGAAAGTGTTGTCGCCGGCCATGGTGGCGCCGAACATCACCCAGCCATTGAGGCCGCCCGGACCGCCGCGCAGGCAGTAGCCGGACTTGCCGGGCAGCTTCGAGACCGCTTCCGACGCCTTGACGAAATCGTCCATCGTCTTCGGCGGTTCGGCGACACCGGCCTCCGAGAGCAGTTTCTTGTTGTAGAACATCGCTCGAAGGTAGAAGCCGTAAGGCAGCATGTAAGCGGTGTCGTTGACGTCGCGGCCGAGTTCCAGGGCGCGTTCGGTCAGCCCCGGCGTGTGCTCCCACTTCGCAAGGTAGGGCTCAAGGCTCTCGAGCATGCCGTTATTGGCGTAAAGCGACAGCCAGGTGTCCGGCATTTCCATCACGTCGGGGATTTCGCCGGCCGAGACCATCGTGGCGAATTTCTGGAAGGCTTCGCCCCAGGGCAGCGAGATGATTTCGACAGTGGTGCCGGGATTCGCCGCCTCGAATTTGGCGACGATCGATTTCAGCGTTTCGGTGCGCTCGGGGCTGGTGATGACCTCGACGAGCTTCAGCTTGGTATCGGCAAGTGCGCTGCCGGCCATCAGCGTGGCGAGCAGGGTGGCTGTGATCAGTTTCCTCATCTTTGTTCCCTTTGTTCTTGATGGTTGATCAACTTTTCGAAGGCGGGACGCGGACGGAAAAATCGCTTCCCCCATCCCGCCCTTGTCAGCCTGAGGAAGCGGCGTCGATCGCCGCTTCGAGGTCGCTCCAGAGGGCCTCCGTTCCCTCCAGGCCGACATGGAGCCGTACCGACCGCGGAGAAATGTCGAAGGCGGCCGCGGAATTGGGTTGCGCTTTCTGCGCCAGGACGACTTCGCCCGGGACGATGAGGCTTTCGTGGCCGCCCCAGGATACGCCGAGCTTGAAGAATTGCAGGTGATCGGCAAAGCGGCGCACGTCGACGCCGTCGCGAAAGATGAAGGAGAAGAGGCCGGACGTGCCGGAGAGGCCCGGCGGCAGGTGATTGCCGAGGCCAGGATGGCAGACCGTTTCGACCAGCGGATGCTCCAGCAGGCGCCGAGCAATCGCAAGCGCCGACCGCTCATGCGCCTTCATCCGGATCGGCAGGGTGCGAAGTCCGCGGATCAGCAGCCAGGCATCGAAGGGCGAGAGCTTGCCGCCGAGATAGGGATAGGCTTCGGAGCGGATGCGGCCGACCAGGTCCCTGGAGCCGGCGACGACACCGGCGACGACGTCGCTGTGGCCGCCGAGATATTTCGAGGCCGAGTGGATGACGAGATCGACGCCGAGCGAAATCGGCTGCTGGAACACCGGGCTCGCCCAGCTGTTGTCGATGACGGTGACGATCCCTTGCGACTTGGCAAGTGCGGCCAGAGCGGCCACGTCATGGGTGTCCATCACCCAGCTTGTCGGGCTCTCCATGTAGAAGAGCTTGGCGCCGGGCAGCGCTTGCGCAACCGCCTCCTCGTCGCGCCCGTCGACATAGGTGACCTCGATGCGCATGCGCTTCAGATGCGTGCCGAACAGCCGGAAGGCATCCGGATAGAGGTGCTTCACCGCGACGATGCGGTCACCCGGCTCGACGAAGGACAGAACCGTGGAGGAGATCGCGGACATGCCGCTGGCAAAGCCGATCGCATCCTCGGCACCCTCGAGCTGCGCCAGCATCTCCTCGAACAGCCTGACGGTGGGGTTGAGACCGCGGGTGTAGATCGGCCGGACGCGCTCGCCCCGGTAGGAGGCGATCATTTCGTCATAGTCCTTGAAGGTGAAGAGCGAGGTCTGGACGATCGGCGGAACGACGGCGTCGAAGGCGTGGCCCTCGTCATGGGCGGCGATCAGCGAGGCTCTGTCGAACGGATCGAGGCCGTCATTCATTTGGACATTTCCTTGATGTCTTCCTCGACGATCGCGAGGATTTTTAGTGTCTCTTCTCGGGCGGCGTGCGGATCCTGCGAGGCGATCGCGTCGAAGAGGGTTCGGTGAAAGGGAAAGGACCGCCGGGCGAAATCCGGCCGGTCGAAGGGCTTTTCCCAGAAGCGCTCGAAGGCCTCGCGCATCTGCTCGAGCAGCTGTCGAAAGAGGGGATTGTGGGTCGCGTCGTAGATCGCCAGGTGAAAGGCGAGATCCTCCGGCCCGGAGGTGCCCTTGGATAGATGCACACGCTCCATCGCGTCGAGCTTCGTTTCGATGTTGATGAGGTCGGCGTCGGTGCGGCGGCGGGCGGCGACCATGCCGGCTTCGACTTCGATGCCGCGGCGAACTTCGAGCGTCTGCAGGAGGGCGTCGCGAAGATGGCGGGTGTCGAGCGTCAGCGGCATGTGGATCGTCGCGCCGGAGATGGCGCGCAGCAGATAGGTGCCGCTGCCCTTGCGCGCTTCGACGACGCCGAGCGCCTGGAAATGACTGATGACCTCGCGCACCGTGGATCGGCCGACGGCGAGTGCCGCCATCAATTCGCGCTCCGCCGGCAGCCGGTCACCGGGCTCCAGGCCCGATCGCTGAATGTAGTCGGCGAGGGCGGAAATCACCTGCTGCACCCGGTCCACCGGGGGCAGGGGCAGAAGCATCGCTTTCCCGGGCTCGGGCATTCGCCGCCTCAGAATTGGTCTGACATCTGAGCAATATGACAGCCGTCGCGCCGCATGGTCAAGGGGCAAGATTTGCGATATGCCTCGTGCCGACAAAGACCTACGTCAGACGGGAATCCACGGGGTGAGCGTCACGAAGTCCTATGCCGGCGACGGCGGCTATCCGGCGAGCTACTATGCCGCCTCCCGCAACATCATCCGCACGCCGACCAGGCTGAAGGGGCGCGTCGAAACCGACATCTGCGTCGTCGGCGCCGGATACACGGGGCTCGCGACGGCGATTCATCTTGCCGAAAAGGGCTACAAGGTCACGGTGGTCGAGGGCGCGCAGGTGGGGTGGGGCGCCTCCGGACGGAACGGTGGCCAGGTCGTCAATGGTCTCAACGCCAGTCTCTCGGCGATCCAGCATCGCTTCGGAGAGGACGCGGCGCGCTTTATCGGCGGCCTCGTCCAGGAAGGCGGGCGGATCATCCGGCGACTCGTCAGCCGGTATCGAATCGACTGCGACCTGAAGTCAGGCAACATCTATGCCGCCTATACCGGCGCGCATATGAAGGAACTCGAGGCCAAGCAGGCGCTCTGGCGCAAATACGGCATGGACGACCACTTGCTGCTCGACCGGGAGAATTTGCGCAAGCTCGTCGATTCCGAGGCCTATTGCGGCGGCATGCTTGATATCAGCGGCGGCCATATGCATCCGCTCAATCTGGTGCTCGGCGAGGCGCGCGCCTTCGAGAGCCTCGGCGGCATCATCTACGAGATGTCGCCGGTGACCCGTGTCGATCACAAGGCGGGGCGGCCGACCGTCCATACCAAGGAGGGCGAAGTTTCAGCGCGCATCGTCGTGCTCTGCGGCAATGCCTATCTCGGCGATGCGGTGCCCGAGCTCGTCTCGCGCGTCATGCCCGTCTCGACGCAGATGATCACCACGGCGCCACTCGGCGAGGAACTCGCGCAATCGCTGATCCCGAGCGACATGTGCGTCGAGGACGTGCGCTATATCCTCGACTATTTCCGGCTGTCGGCCGACAAGCGGATGATCTTCGGCGGCGGCACCGTCTATGGCGGAACCGATCCGGCCGACGTGGTAGCGAAGCTCCGGCCCAATCTCGAAAAGGTCTTCCCGCGTTTGAAGGGCGTGAAGATCGACTATGCCTGGAGCGGCAATTTCGCGTTGTCCTTCACGCGTGTGCCGCAGATGGGCCGCATTGGGGCCAACACCTATTTCGCCCATGGCTATAGCGGTCATGGGGTGACAGGCTCGCATCTTTTCGGCCGGACGCTCGCCGAGGCGATCGACGGCGATCAGTCGCGCTTCGACATGTTCGAGAAGCTGCCCTGGTATCCCTTTCCCGGTGGGCGAATGTTCCGCGCGCAATATTCGACGATCGGCTCCTGGTGGTATTCCTTCAAGGACGCCGTCGGCTGGTAGCCTTGCGGCTGCCGGCGGGTGCTGGCTTCGCCTCGAAATCGATACCGCTCAATGCGGCGATGCGCTAGTATTCCGGCGCGCGGGCGGGGTGGCCCGCCGGCTTGGCGCGGAAATCAAAGGAACTTCAGGGATTGAGCTTCGAACGGGTTGCAATCCCGGGCTGTCGCCGGCGTTTCAGCCTGCGGGAGCAAGTGTCGGCAAATCGCAGTGGGGAGGTCGAATATGTTCATCCGCTTCGGTTACGAGATTGGCATCGATTGCCCGCAACCCACGCCGATGATGACGTTTCTGTCCGTCGCGAAGGAACGGCGCAGTGCAGTCGTCACGGAGCGTGGGCCGGTCGCTTCGCCGCTCATCCCGATGGAGGAAATCATTGACCCGCATCACAATATCTGCCTGCGCATGGTTCTCTCCCGGGGTGAAACCCGGCTCGGCTACGACGCGGTGATCAGCGACGACGGGCGGCTCGACGCGTCGGATCCTCTGGCGGATGCGGTGCCGGTCGAAAAGCTGCCTCCCTCTCTGCTGCCCTATCTTTGCGCCAGCCGCTATTGCGAGACCGATCGGCTGAGCGCGCTCGCCTGGCGGCTCTTCGGCAGCATTCCGGCAGGCTGGCAACGGGTGCAGGCCATCTCAGACTATGTGCATGACCGGCTGATCTTCAGCTACGGCTATGCGCAGGCGATGCGCACGGCGCTCGAAGCGCACGAGGACCGGCTGGGGGTCAGCCGCGACTATGCCCACCTCGCCGTCGCTCTCTGCCGCTGCATGAACATGCCGGCCCGCTACGTTCACGGCTACATGGCCGACATCGGCGCACCGGACAGCCCGGCGCCGATGGATTTCAACGCCTGGTTCGAGGTGTTCCTCGGCGACCGGTGGTACACGTTCGACGCCAAGAACAATGGGCGGCGTGCCGGCCGCATTCCTGTCGCGCGGGGCCGGGATGCGGCAGACATTCCGCTGATCCAGACCTTCGGCAAGCATCAGCTGACGCACTTCACCGTCTGGACGTCGGTGGAGCCCGATAGCGGGCTCAGCCGCTCGCACCGTTCGGCCGACGTTTCGCTGCTGAACCCGTGGTTCAGCGAGACTTGGTCACGCCACTGCAGGAGCGCGAGCGCAACAACAGCCACTGACCTCGGCGGAAACGGTTTTTCATCTCCCGCAGGTTCTGGGGAAAATAATATCTATAAACTCAATCGAGAATATAGGAGAACATAGGTATAGGCCAACGCCAACAGCGGAGAGAAAAATGAACGCGACAAAGGCGATGACCCAATCCCGATACGCGATCTATCCCGCGCAGCCGACCCGGCGTCGCCCAGTCAACCTCCTTCCCCATTCGATCGCCATCGTGGCGGCCTTCAGCTTCATCTCGGCGCTGGTGATCGGCGCCATCTGAGGGGTCGGTCGGCTCCCAAGGGCTGCACGCTACGCCCGACTTCGAAACGATATCTTGCTTTCAGCTTGAGGGCCCGCGAGCGTAAAATCGTTCCCCTTGCAGGCAGTGTCTCCGGCGTCGTAGCCTCCGCTCAAGTCGAAGACACCGACGGGAGGAGAGAGCCCATGCTCGACAAACGCAAATTCTACATCAACGGCGAGTGGGTCGAACCCGCTGCACAGAACGAACTTTACGTGCTCAATCCGGCAACCGAGAAACCGATCGCGGTGATTTCGCTTGGTACGGCGGTCGACATAGACCGAGCCGTCGCTGCCGCCAAAAAGGCGTTCCAGAGCTATAGCCGGACGAGCGTCGAGGAGCGACTGGCGCTCCTGGAAAAGTTGCTCGCGATCTACAAGCGCCGATACGACGAAATGGCCGATACGATCACCGCCGAGCTCGGCGCGCCGAAGACCATGAGCCGCGAACAACAGGCCGATGTCGGCGTCGGCCACCTGCAGGGCTATATCGATGCGCTGAAGCGACTGAAGCTGCGCGAAAAGCTTCCGAACGGCGACACGCTGATGCGCGAGCCGATCGGCGTGTGCGGCTTGATCACGCCGTGGAACTGGCCCGTCAACCAGATCGCCCTCAAGGTGGTTCCGGCGCTGGCGACCGGCTGCACCTGCGTGTTGAAGCCGAGCGAGTTCACGCCGCTCAACGCCATGCTCTATGCGGAGATGATCGAGGAGGCAGGCTTCCCGCCGGGCGTCTTCAACCTCGTCAATGGCGACGGCCTTCATGCCGGCGCTGCGCTCTCGAAGCATCAGGACATCGACATGATGTCGTTCACCGGCTCGACGCGGGCCGGCATCGCCGTCAGCAAGGACGCCGCCGACACGGTCAAGCGCGTCACGCTGGAACTTGGCGGCAAGTCGCCGAACATCGTCTTTGCCGACGCTGATCTCGAGGAGAGGGTGACCGGCAGCATCCTCGATTGCTTCAACAATTCCGGCCAATCCTGCGATGCGCCGACCCGCATGCTGGTGGAGCGCAGCGTCTATGACGATGTGGTGGCGATCGCGCGGCGCGTGGGTCGGGAGGCGGCGGTCGGCGATCCGACCAGCGAAGGTTCGCATATCGGCCCGTTGGTCAGCCATATCCAGTACGAGCGGGTCCAGGCGCTGATCGAGGTGGGCGTCGGCGAAGGGGCGCGGCTCCTCGTCGGCGGCCCCGGCAAGCCGGAGGGCTTCGAGACCGGATATTTCGTCAAGCCGACGATCTTCGCGGACGTCGATAACTCGATGCGGATCGCACGCGAGGAGGTGTTCGGGCCGGTGCTGGCGATCATTCCCTTCGACACGGAGGAGGAAGCGATCGCGCTTGCCAACGACACGAACTATGGTCTCGCGGCTTATGTTCAGACGGGCGATCGGCAGCGCGCCGAGCGGGTCGCGGCGCGATTGCGCGCCGGCATGGTGCATATCAATGGCGGGCCGCACCGCTACGGCAGCCCCTTCGGCGGCTACAAGCAGTCTGGCAACGGCCGTGAGGGCGGCACCTTTGGCCTCGAGGATTTTCTCGAGGTGAAGACGGTGCATCTGCCGGACGCGGCGTAGTACGTTGCAACGGCTGCCGACAATTGCCTCTCCGGGCGAATTTTCGGGGCTGTTGCTCGCCAGGCAGTTCTGATAGCTGGCGGGGGCGCCTTTGGGCGCTTCCTCCCAGCATCCGGACATTACCGTGAGTCAAGCCGTCACTTCCGCCTCCCCGCAACAATCGCTCGCCATGGCTGCGCTGCTCGTCGGTGGTGTCGCCATTGCCGGATCGCCGATCTTCGTCAGGCTCTCGGAAGTGGGGCCGATGGCAACGGCCTTCTGGCGTGTGGCGCTGGCGCTTATTCCGCTCCTTGCCTGGTCGGGGCTTGGCAGGGATGCATCCGCCGACCGGCGCCCGGAGCGCTTGTCCGACTATGCGCTGCTCGTCCTGCCGGGCGTCTTCCTCGCCGTCGACCTCGGAGCATGGCACCTCTCGCTCACCCTGACCTCCGTGGCCAACGCGACGCTGCTTGCCAATCTCGCCCCGGTTTTCGTGACGCTTGCCAGTTGGGCCTTGTTCCGCTCGCCTGTGAGCCGCATTTTCATGGCCGGCCTCGTCACGGCCGTTGCCGGCGTCGTCGTGCTGAAAGGCGGCCCGGGTGCGCTTGGCGGCGGCGACCTCCTCGGTGACGGCATCGCGATCGTCGCCGCGATGTTTTATGCCGGCTATATCCTCGCCATCGGGCAATTGCGCAGCCGCTTCGGCACCAATCGCATCATGATCTGGAGCACCGCCTCGGCCGCCGTCTGCACGCTGCCGATGGCAGTGCTTACCGAGCCCTCGCTGCTGCCGCCAACGGGCTTCGGCTGGGCGATCCTTTTCGGCCTTGCCTTCGTCAGTCACGCCGGCGGACAGGTGGCGATCACCTATGCGCTCGCCTATCTGCCAGCGGCGTTTTCCTCGCTGACGTTGCTCGTGCAGCCGGTCGTGGCTGCCGTGCTCGCCTGGGTCCTGCTCAGCGAGCCCGTCGGTATCATGCAGGCCACCGGCGGCGCGATCGTGCTCATCGGCATCCTCATCGCCCGCCGCGGTTAGATCAAATGCCCGGCAGTTCGAACCCTGCCAGCCGCTCTTCCAGCTTCAGGATCGTAGGCACATCGGCATTGGCGAAGGCAAAGCGCAGATAGCTCTCCTGGCCCTCGCCGAAATAATCGCCCGGCAGGCAGACGATGCCGGCAAGCTTTGCCAGCTTCTCGGCGACGAATTGCGAGTCGATGTCGCGGAAGGGATGGCGGACATAGGCGAAATAGGCGCCGACGGCCTGAAGCTTCCATTGCGGCAGGCGGCTCATCACGTCCTTCAGCGCGTCAGCGCGGGCGGTGATCTCGGAGCGATTGGCGAGCCGCCAGTCGGCGAGTGCGGGTATGGCTTTCGCGACAGCTGCCTGGGCCGAGCGCGGCGCGCAGATCTGCAGATTGTCCATGATCTTGGTGACCTGCTCGACGACCGCCGGCCCCGCGATAATGGCGCCGAGGCGATGGCCGGGGATGCAGAAGGACTTGGAGAAGCTGTAGAGGCCGATGAAACCGTCCTGCCAGTCCTTGGTCTGAAGCAGGCGGTGCGGCGCGGCCGCGGCATCGGGCAGGAAGTCGCGATAGGTCTCATCGAGGATGAGCCAAGTCCCGTTGGCGCGGCAGACCTCATAGATGCGTTGCAGCAGGTCCACCGGATAGACGGCGCCGGTCGGATTGTTCGGCGAGACGAGCGCAAGGGCGCGAACGCCCGGACGAAGTGCGGCGGCGATCGTTTCGACCTCGGGCAGGAAGCCGGCGCCGGCGTCCAGAGGCGCAAGCTCGACATTGATGCCGAGCATCGCCAGCGTCGTTTCCTGGTTGAAATAGTAGGGGTTGGTCATCATCACCGTGTCGCCCGCGCGGGCAACCACCATGGCGGCGCAGATGAAGGCCTGGTTGCAGCCGGAGGTGATGTGGATGTTGTCGGCAGCAATGGGCGCGCCATAGAGCGTTGCCACCTGATCGGCATAGGCGCTGCGCAGTTCCGGTTCGCCCTCGATCACGCCGTAGCCGGTGTAGGCAGGAGATGCCGCTGCCTCGCCGAGCCATCTCAGCATATCCGGATGGGCGGGATAGCCGGGGACCGCCTGGGAGAGGTCGATCAGCGGGCCCTTTGCCCCGTCATAGGCCTTCGCCCAGGCAAGCACGGAGGGGACCGGCGGCGGCGAGAGCTTTGCGATGAGCGGATTGAGATGAGGCATCGGCGTATCCTGTGGTTGGCGAGTGGCGCGGGCGTACCCGGCTCTATGACTTGATCTTGCGTTTTTGCGGGGTTTCCAAGCGCCGGCTGCGGGGTGACGAAACCGGCCGAAAGCTCTCCGCTGCCGGTTTCGGATCTTCCTGCCTGCGGCTACGGATCATGGTGCGGGCGGATGTCTGGAGCTCCGGCATCGGGTCGCTCTCGAGCGCCGCAAACAGCCAGTCGATGAAGACGCGGACGATCGGCGCGGCGCGTACCTCGTTGCGGCAAGCGACGAAGAAAGCGTCGTTGGCCGGCACCGTCAGGTCGAAGGGCGCGATCAACTCGCCGCGGGCGATGAGACTGCCGGCGGTGATCGTATCGCCGAGCGCCACGCCCTGGTTGTGCAGGGCGCCCTCCGTCGAAAGCCGCGCATCGCTCATGAAATGCTGGCGGCCGCGCTGGAGGTCGGTCGCATCGGCGGCGGCGAGCCAGGTATTCCATTCGCGGCCGTCGTCGCCATGCAGCATCACATGGTCACGCAGGTCCCGGACCGAGCGCAGCGGCCGCATGTTGAGGAGCGTGGGGCTCACCACCGGAAACAGCTCCAGCCGGCTCCAGAGCTTTGCCCAGCTGTCTCCCCAATTGCCATCGCCATAGAGCAGGCAGACGTCGACGTCGGGGGAGTGGAGATGCGCCGCGTCGTTGGAGGCGATCAGCGTCAGCTGCACGTCGGGATATTGCTCGGTGAACTGATGCAGGCGCGGGATCATCCAGAAGGAGAGCAGCGCCGGCACGCAGGTGATCCGGAGTTCGCCGCTGGTGGCGGGGCGGGTCATCGCCGCCGTGGCGGCGGCGATCTCGGCAAAGGCGTGCATGACGGCGGGCAACAGCAGTGCGCCCTGGGGCGTCAACCTCAGTCGTTTGCCGCCCCGCTCGAAGAGCGGTGCGTTGAAGGAAAGCTCCAGAGCGCGAATCTGATGGCTGATCGCCCCATGCGTGACATTGAGCTCGCGGGCCGCCGCGGAAACCGAGCCACGCCGGGCGGTCGCCTCGAAGGCGCGCAGCGGGTTCAATGGGGGTAGGCGGCTCGACAACGGAACTCCGATAGGTTCAGCATGTGAGTTTTTCTCACACAAAAAGCTATAACAATGTCAATTGATTTTCCAGAGGTTTTGTCACCTAATAGGTTCCAACAAGGGCAAAAGCCTGGGGAACATGATTGCGCCTGTATTGCTCGGCAGCACCGCGAGTTGCGATCGGTGTTGCGACGCTTTCATTCCCCGGCGAATGACAAGGAGGCTCCGGCGCATGGCCTGGGATGAGAAAAAGCTCGGCGAATTGAAGGCGAAGTATGGCGAAAGCCATGGCGGCGAACTCTTCGATCCGACCTTCCGCAAGGTGGCGGACAAGATCTTCACCAAGAGCGGCACGCGGCTCGCGCCCTATTCCGGCATCCCCACCTTCCTGACCGCGCCCTATATGCCAGTCGATGCCGAGCAGCCGGATTTCGGCAATCTGCAGGTGGCAATCGTCGGCATCCCCATGGACCTCGGCGTCACTAACCGCCCGGGCTCCCGCTTCGGACCGCGGGCGCTGCGCGCCATCGAGCGGATCGGGCCGTACAACCACGTTCTCGGCTGCGCGCCAGTGCATGATCTTAGGGTGGCCGACATCGGCGACGTGCCTTTCCGCAGCCGCTACCGGCTGGAACTCAGCCATGAGGACATCGAGAAGCGCCTCAACCAGATCGTCGATGCCGGCGTCGTGCCGCTCTCAGTCGGTGGCGACCATTCGATGACCCATCCGATCCTCAAGGCGGTCGGCAAAAGAGAGCCCGTCGGCATGATCCATATCGATGCGCATTGCGATACCGGCGGCGCCTATGATCTCACCAAGTTCCATCACGGCGGCCCGTTCCGCAATGCCGTCCTCGACGGCGTGCTCGACCCGACGCGGGTCATCCAGATCGGCATTCGCGGCTCGGCCGAATATCTTTGGGAATTCTCCTACGAGTCCGGCATGACGGTGATTCATGCGGAGGAAGTCACCGGCCTCGGCATCCCCGCCATCATCGAAAAGGCGAAGAAGATCGTCGGCGACGGCCCGACCTATCTTTCCTTTGACATAGACAGCCTCGACCCGAGTTTCGCGCCCGGCACCGGAACGCCCGAGGTCGGCGGCCTGACGACGCGCGAGGTGCTGGAGCTGATACGCGGCCTCAAGGGCGTCAATATCGTCGGCGGCGACGTTGTCGAGGTCGCCCCGCAATATGACGCTACGACCAATACCGCCCATGCCGGCGCCCAGGTGCTCTTCGAAATCCTGAGCCTGATGGTCTTCAGCCCCAGCGTCGTAAGCAAGGGGTAAGGGCTGCAAGATCGCGCTAACCGCGCGAGGAACGCGTGTAATTTCCACTGGACGGTTATAAAATTCAAGATAACGGGAACGCGGCGACTGCCGTCAAAACAAAGGAGACATGCAATGAACATCAGTTCCATCAAGCGCCGCACGCTGCTGGGGGCGGGGCTCGCCGGTGCATCGATGCTGGCCATGCCCGCGGTGCTGAGAGCCCAGGACAAGTCGCTGAAAGTCGGCGTCTATGGCGGCTACTTCAAGGACTCCTTCGACAAGAACATCTTCCCGGAGTTCACCAAGGCGACGGGCATTGCGGTCGAGTCGATCGCCGAACCGACGGGCGAGGCCTGGCTGGTCCAGCTCGAGCAGGCCGCCCGGGCGGGACAGGCGCCGGCGGACGTTTCGATGATGTCGCAGGTCGCGATGCTCAAGGGTCAGGCGACCGAGCTGTGGACGCCGATCGACATGGCAAAGATCAAGCATGCGTCGGACCTGCTCGACCGCTTCGTCAACAAGTATCCGGACGGCCGCGTTGCCGGTGTCGGGGCTGTCTCCTGGTACATCACGCTCGTCACCAACACCAACGTCTATAAGGAAGCGCCGACCTCCTGGACGGCTCTCTGGGATCCGGCAAACGCCGACAAGCTCGGCCTGCTGGCGCTGGTTTCCAACTCCTTCCTGCTCGAAGTGACCGCCAAGACTCACATGGGCGGCACCAATGCGCTCGACACTGAGGAGGGCATCCTGAAGGCGTTCGAGAAGCTCGCCGAAGTGAAGCCGAATGTCCGCCTCTGGTACCGCGACGAGGCGCAGTTCGAGCAGGCGCTGAAGTCGGGCGAAATCCCGATGGGCCAGTACTACCATGACGTCACTGGCCTTGCCGCTGCAGACGGCCACCCGGTGCGCTCGACTTTCCCAAAGGAAGGCGGCATCCAGGATTCCGGTTGCTGGGCCCTCTCGCGCGCCTCGCAGAAGTCGGAGGAGGCGCATATCTTCATCGACTATATGTGCCAGCCCGCCATTCAGGCGACGCTGTCGCGCAAGGTCGGAACCTCGCCGACCGTCAAGCGCGAGTCGACCGATCTGACGGACAAGGAATTTGCCGCCGTGTCGTCCGATATCGAGCCGATCGTCCCGCGCTACGATCTCTATCAGACGAAGTCCGATTGGCTGAACCAGAAGTGGACGGAACTGATCGTCGGCTGATGAGGCAACGAAAACGTGCCCGCCCTGAAGATTCGGGGCGGGCACGGATGGCTCGATGCACGATCCCTTAAAGCGCAAGCGTTTTGGGGATAACCTATGCGGAAATTCAAGAATGCTGCTGTGCCGTATCGCCCGCAACTGGACGGGGCGCGGCCGGCATCCGCGCATGAGGCGCGAGAGCAGGGGAACACATGTCGGGACTTGCCCTTCAGAACGTCGTCAAGGAATTCGGAGCCTTCCGGGCCGTCAACGACGTCGACCTCACCGTGCCGCACGGCACATTCGTCTGCATGCTCGGCCCTTCCGGTTGCGGCAAGACGACCCTTCTGCGGATGATAGCCGGGCTCGACCTGCCGACCGCGGGCGCCATCCGGCTCGACGGCGAGGACATCACCCGGGTGCCTACGCACAAGCGCAATCTCGGCATGGTGTTCCAGTCGCTGGCGCTCTTTCCGCATCTGACGGTCGGCGAGAACATCGCCTACCCCTTGCGCATCCGCGGTGCGCCGAAGGAGGAGCAGAAGAAGCGGGTCGACGAGCTCCTGTCGATGATCCATCTTCCCGGCTATGCGGACCGGCCGGTTTCCAAGCTGTCGGGCGGGCAGCGCCAGCGTGTGGCGATCGCCCGGGCGCTGGCGATCTCGCCGAAGCTCTTCCTGCTCGACGAGCCGCTCTCGGCACTCGACGCCAAGCTGCGCGAGGCGATGCAGGTGGAGCTCCGGCAATTGCAGCAGAAGCTCGGCATCACCACGATCGTCGTCACCCATGACCAGCGCGAGGCGATGACCATGGCCGATACGGTGGTCGTCATGAGCGGCGGCGAAATCCGCCAGGCGGCCTCGCCGATCGAGATCTATCGCCGGCCGGCCGACAGTTTCGTTGCCGACTTCATCGGCCAGACCAATCTGATCGAAGCCGAATCCGATAGCCGGAACCATGTGACCGTGCTCGGTCAGCCGGTGCCGGGGCTGCAATTGCCGACAGGCGCCGCCAAGGCGACGATCTCGATCCGGCCGGAAGACGTTCACCTGACCGCACCAGGGGCCGGGGCGCTGACCGGCACCGTCACTTTCGTGCGCGACCTCGGCGGCACGATCGAGACCTTCGTTGATGTCGCCGGCCGCCAGATCGTCGCGGTCTCGACGCCGCGGGAGCGTCCGGAGGTCACGGTCGGCCAGCAGGTGGGCGTGGCCCTCACGCCGGATGTTTGCGTGGTGCTGCGCAAATGAGACGCGAACCGCCCCAGACCCTCGGCGATTATTCGCCGCTCCTCTTCCCCGCGGCGATGCTCACCATCTTCTTCGTCGTGCCCTTCGGCACGATGATCGCCGTCAGCTTCTTCCAGCGGCAGCAGGGTGGGTTCTACACGCCAGCCTTCGTCTTCGACAATTACGAGCGCTTCCTTTCGGCCTTCTTCGGCGGCGTGCTCGGCTTCTCGCTGATGATGGCGATCGCGGTCGCCATTTGCTGTGTGGTGCTGGCACTGCCGTTCACCTATCTGCTGACACGCATGGCGCGTCGCGTGCAGATCGTCTGGCTGGTCGCGCTGCTCTCGATCCTGTCGCTCTCCGAGGTCATCATCGGCTTTGCCTGGTCGACGCTGTTCTCGCGCACCGCCGGCATCACCAACATTCTCGTCGCGCTCGGCCTGATGAGCGAGGCGAAGGCTCTGACGCCGAGCTTCGCGGCGGTGCTGACCGGCATGGTCTACCAGGCCTTTCCCTACACGGTGCTGGTCCTGTTTCCGGCGCTCGTCCGGCTCGACCCGACGCTGACCGAGGCAGCCCGCACGCTCGGTGCCTCGCCGCTCAAGGCCTTCTTCACCGTCGTCGTGCCGGCGCTCAGGAACACCATCGTCGCGACGCTGATCATGGTCTTCATCTTTGCACTTGGCTCCTATCTGCTGCCGCAGCTTCTCGGCCGGCCGCAGCACTGGACGCTCTCGGTGCTGATCACCGATCAGGCGATCTACCAGTCGAACATGCCCTTTGCCGCCGCCATGGCCGTGTTCCTGGTGCTGGTGACGCTCGGCCTGGTGGCGCTGACGGTGATTGCTGGACGGAAGGGAGAAGCGGCATGACGTCCGTTTTCCGCAAGTTCTACTTCTTCCTGATCGGGCTTTTTCTCGCCTTGCCGCTGATCGTCGTCGCCGGCGTCTCGGTCAACCAGAAGCAGACGCTCGCCTTTCCGCCGGAAGGTTTTTCGACATCCTGGTACGGCGAAATTTTCCTGAACCCCGAATGGCGGAACGCTCTCCTCGCCTCAGTGACGCTCGCGGTGCTCTCTGCCGCACTCGCCGTCGCCATCGCCTTGCCGCTCGCCTGGTTCCTGTGGCGGCGGGTGGCGCCCTGGGCGAACATCTTCCAGCTCCTCGGCGTCGCACCCTTCACGCTGCCGCCGGTGATCACGGCGCTTGGCCTGCTCACCTTCTGGGCGACCGCCGGCTTCTACGGCCAACCCTGGACGGCGGTGGTCAGCCACGCGATCTTCTTCGTGACCTTGCCGCTTGTGACGCTGTCGCTGGGCTTTACCTCGATCGATCGCTCGCTGGTCGAGGTCGCCGCGACGATGGGCGCCGATGAGCGGACGATCTTCCGCACTGTGGTGCTGCCGCTGATCCTGCCCTATATTGTCTCGGGCTACGCCTTCGCCTTCGTGCTGTCTCTCAACGAATATATCGTCGCCTATATGACCGTCGGGTTTACGATGGAAACGCTGCCGATCAAGATCTTCAACGCGCTGCGCTACGGCTACACGCCGACCATGGCTTCGGTAACCGTCCTCTTCGTTTCGACGGCGGCGGTCATCTTCGGTCTCGTCGCCCGCTTAGGCGACCTGCCGAAGCTGCTCGGCGCCATGGCATCCGATCAAAAATGATGAAGCTCGCGGCCCTGCAGATGAAAAGCGTTGGCGGCGATCTCGCCGCCAATCTCGCCCGTATCGAGGGCGCGGCTTCCGAGGCCGCGGCCAAGGGGGCGACATTGCTGGTGACACCCGAACTCGGGATTACCGGTTACGGCGCGGGTGAGGACATCCGCGCGCTCGCGGAGCCGGCCGACGGGTCGACCGTTGAATCTTTGCGGCGAATTTCCCGCGACGCCGGCATCGCCATCATCGCCGGCTTCGCAGAACGGGAAGGCGCGGCCGTCTACAACAGCGCCGTCCATGTGGATGGCGATGCCGCGCCGACGATCTACCGGAAATCGCATCTCTATGGCGACTACGAGCGCGCGCTGTTCACACCCGCGGCACCCTCGACGCGCCTCTTCGAACATCGCGGCGTCACCTGCGGCATGCTGATCTGCTACGATGTCGAATTCCCGGAAAATGTCCGCCGCCTGGCATCGGCCGGTGCCGATGCCGTGCTGGTGCCGACCGCACTTCCGGCCGGCTGGTCGGGCACCTTCATAACCGATCACATGATCCAGACCCGGGCCTTCGAGAACCAGGTCTTCGTCGCCTATGTCAACCATTGCGGCTCGGACGCGATGTTCTCCTTCGCCGGTCTTTCCTGCATCGCATCGCCTGACGGACAGGTGATGGCGAAAGCCAATTCCGCCGACGAAATCGTGATCTATGCGGAAATCGACCCGCAAGCCTTTGCCATTTCACGAGCGGAGAATACCTACCTCAAGGACCTCAGACGGGTCTGATTTCGATCGTTCGCTGTCAAGGAACAATCCGTTCGAGCCGTCCCCACTTGCAGAATGCTTGGCCGGACGCCGATATTCGGCTCAACGGAAGGCATCAGGAGGGCAATCATGAGCTTGCAACTGACAGGTATTCACCACTTGACGGCGATTACCGCGAACGCGCCCGAAAATCTGCGCTTTTACACGAGGACCCTTGGGCTGCGGCTCGTTAAGAAGACCGTCAACCAGGACGACACCTCGGCCTACCATCTCTTCTACGCCGACGGGAAGGCGACGCCGGGCTCGGATCTGACCTTCTTCGATTGGCCGGTCGGACCGGAAGGGCGCGGGACGCACAGCATCTCGCGCACCGGGCTCCGCGTCGGCAGTGCGCAAAGCGTGGAATGGTGGAAGCGGCGCTTTGACGAGCTCGACGTGTCCTCAGGCGAGGTCGGCGAAATCGACGGTCGGGTTTATCTCGATTTCGAGGACGGTGAGGGCCAGCGGTTCCTACTAGTGGACGACGGCGGGCTTCAGCCTTCGCATCCCTGGGAAAGGAGCCCGGTGCCGGCCGAGCACCAGATCAGGGGTCTCGGGCCGATCACCATTAGCGTGCCGGATATCACCAATACGGCGCTGGTGCTCACCCATGTTATGAACATGCGCGAGGTGCGCCACTATCCCTCGCCGGACGGAAACGGCAAGGTGCATGTGTTCTCGATGGGCGAGGGCGGGGCGGCGGCCGAACTCCATGTCGCGGTCCAGCCGGGCCTGCCGATCGCGCGGCAGGGAGCGGGCGCCGTCCACCACGTCGCCTTCCGCGCGCCCGACGTCGACCATCTGCACCAGTGGACCGAGAGGCTGAAGGGCTTTCATCTGCCGTCGAGCGGCGAGGTGGAGCGCTTTTATTTCCGTTCGCTCTATTTCCGCGAGCCGAACGGCATTCTGTTCGAGATCGCCACGGACGGCCCCGGCTTTGCCGTCGACGAGCCCTTGGAGTCGCTCGGGGAGAGCCTGTCGCTGCCGCCCTTCCTGGAGCCGAAGCGGGAGCAGATCGAGGCGCGGCTGAAGCCATTGGAATAGCACTGGCGCGTCCGTTTTCATATTCGCCCCCACAAGCGAAGCCGGTGCGATCGCTGCCTTTCCTTTCGTCTCCTCGCGCCTAGTTTTTTGCAATTAGGAATTCGCGACCGAACAGACCGGAGGATGCACATATCGATGACGAAACTACTCGGCATATCGGGAAGCCTGCGCAAGGCTTCCTTCAACACCGGCCTGCTCACGGCTGCAAGATCGGTCGCGCCCGAGGGGGTCGAGTTCGAGACCGCGACCTTGCATGGCATTCCGCTCTATGACGGGGACGTCGAGGCCGAAAGCGGCGTGCCGGCTCCGGTAGAGGTGCTGAAACAGCGGATCATCGGGGCGGACGGCGTCATTCTCTTCACGCCGGAATACAACAATTCGATGCCCGGCGTTTTCAAGAACGCGATCGACTGGCTGAGCCGCCCGCCGGCCGATATTCGCAAAGTGTTCGGCGGTCGGCCGTTCGCCATCGCCGGCGCCTCGCCCGGCAATTTCGGGACGATCCTCAGCCAAAATGCCTGGCTTTCCGTGATGAGAACGCTCGGCGCCGAGCTCTGGTCGGGCAAGCGGCTGATGGTGCCGAAGGCCGCGACGCTCTTCGACGGCCAGGGACAACTGACTGACGAAGAGACCCGGGAGCGGCTGCGCACCTTCGTCCAGGCTTTTGCGGAATATGTGGCGGCGGTGAAAGCGCATTAGAGCGGGGCGCAGCGGGTTTCCGCTGCGATAAATCAAGCGATCTATAAAAACTACTTCCCTTTTACAGGCGATGTGGTAGAAATTCGCAAAGAGACAAGTTGATCCGTCTTTTTTAAGGGAACACAGAGCTTTATCCTCGAACGGTATCGGTCTAAAGTCTCTCTGAATTTTGATATAGTCATTTTTATATAATTCTTTTTGATTAAGAGGTACTTTAATGGCTACGCAGAGCGGCGGCGGCAGTGCGACTTCGTTCACCAATACTCCACAGGCACAGGACGATAGCTACGTCTGGTCAGAAGACCAGATCCTCAATCTGCAGAACTACAACCCGGTCAGCAACACCATCATTCTCGACGTGATGGCGAACGATCTCGGTGGAAAAGCCAAGTCCCTTTTTTCGGTAGACGACGGCGACGGCAATCCGATCACCGCAGATTATGAGCTACTCGCGAAAGACGTCGGATCGACCGGCGCGTCGGCCTGGGAGAAGACGCTGCTCGGCAACTGGGTCAGAATCAATAACGGGAAAATCGAATATCGTCTGAGCGACGGAAGCGGAACTCCCGGGGCCGGCGTCGATATCAATTCCCTCTCGGCCGGCGAAACCATCAAGGACAGCTTCGTCTACGCGATACGGCTCGGCAATGGTACGTTGAGCGAGGCGAATGTGTCGCTCACGCTGACTGGTGCCAACGATGCGGCGGCGATCGTCGTCGACGCGAGCATTGCCGACGACCGGGCGGTCGTCGAGGCAGGCGCCGCCGGCAGCGGCGATCCGGATGCCTCCGGCAGGCTCAGCATTTCGGATGTCGATGCCGGCGAGGCGGCGTTCCGGACGCCGGCATCGCTCGACGGCGTCTACGGCAGCTTCAGCTTCGACGCGGCGACCGGCGCGTGGAGCTACATCCTCGACAACGGCCGGGCGGCGACGCAGGCTCTCAAAGACGGTCAGCCGGTCAGCGACACGCTGACGGTGACCTCGCTGGACGGCACCGCCAGCCATGCGATCGTCGTCGACATCACCGGCAGCAACGATGCGGCGGCGATCGTCGTCGATACTTCTGTTGTCGATGATCGTTCGGTCAGCGAGGCGGGGATCGCAGATTTCGGTGACCCGGATGCCTCCGGCACGCTGAGCGTCTCGGATGTCGACGCCGGCGAAGCGGCGTTCCAGGTTCCGGTCTCGCTCGCGGGCATCTACGGTAGTTTCAGTTTCGATGCAGCGACGGGCGAGTGGGATTATATACTCGACAACGAGCGGGCGGCGACACAGGCGCTGAGCGCGGGCCAGACCGTCAGTGACACGCTGACGGTCACCTCGCTCGACGGCACCGTCAGCCATGCGATTGGCGTCGACATCACCGGCGCTGACGATGCGTCACCGAGGCAGGCGCCGACGGACATCAAATTGACCCCCGTCGTCGCGACGGACGCCCCCAATTTCAATAATTTCGAGTTCATCGGATCTCTGAGCGCGGCCGATCCCGATGCAGGCGCATTCGTCTTCAGCATTGCTTCGCAGTCGCATGCCAGCTTGTTCTCGATCAGCGGCAACACGCTGCGTTCCGAGGATCTGGCACCAAACGGCACATTTACGGTGACCGTGAAGGCGATACAGACCGGCGACCCGGCCGGGGCGGCATACGAAAAAACCGAAACTTTCACGATCGTTACGGGCAGCAACGGCAATACCGCGGACAGCCCAAGCGGAGGATCGGGTGACGACGTGCTCTATGGCGGCAGCGGCAGCGACATGGTGTTCGGCCTTGGCGGAGACGACACCTTGTTCGGCCAGGGCGGAAACGACACGTTGAACGGGAGTGCTGGCAACAATGTGCTGAACGGGGGTGGAGGAAACGATACCTTCGTCTTCCAGAAGCTCTTCGGCACAAGCAATCATGTCAACGACTTCAGTGCCGGGACAAGCAACACATTCGTCGACAGGCTTCAGTTCGACGTCGGCAGCGGGACGTTTGAATTCGCCGTCGGCAACAACAATACGGCAGTTGACGGTTTCAAATCGGGGAGCAACGGGACGATCAATGCAGCCGGCACGGAACTGGCGGTGAAGACGGACGCAGACGTATCCAACGCAACGGTCCAGAGTACGATCGACGGCTACGGCACCATAACGACCGGTGCATTGTTCGTGTTCTACAACACCGATCTCGGTCATGCAGCCGTCTACTACGATGCGAATGCGAGTGCGGCCGGCGGCGCGGTGCTCGTCGCGGAACTGGACAATATCGCGACGCGCAACGCTCTCGCGAACTTCAATTCCGGCGACTTCCTGTTTGTATAGTCGCATTTGGCGAGCTCGCAGGAGTCCCATTGCGAATAATGGAAGCCAGTGTCACCTGGCTTCCTCTTTCTCGACCGAGGGAGAAGTGGAGCTGGGGCGCCGATGCTCATCCGGGACGCCAGCCGGCGGAGACTTTCCGGTTTAGAAGCCTTGTTCGGTCAACCACGGGCGGATCACCGCGACGTCTTCCGGGCCGATGCCGTGTCCGGTGTCGAGGTCCACCGCCTCCAAATTCGCGCCGCTTTCCTGCAATTCCGCCTTCAACTGCGGCGCATGCCTGCCGTAGATGTCGTCCTTGCCCGTCAGCATCAGGACGTTCGTGCCCGATAGGTCCGCCTTCGGCGCATCCTCGAGGGCCGCCATGGCTCGCATCAGCACCGCATTCCTGATCACGCCCGGATGGAGCAGCATGACGGCCGCCAGCAGATTGGCGCCGTTCGAATAGCCCACGAACACGGTCCTTGCGAGATCGAGCCCGTACGCCTCGCGCGCCTCCTCGACGAAGGCGGCGAAGGCCTCCGCTTCCGAGCGGATGTCGCACTGATCGAATGTGGTCATCGACAGACGGCGGAACCAGCGGGGAAAGCCCTCCTCGGTGCTGCGGCCGCGCACGCCCATCAGCGTCGCGCGCGGATCGAGCTGGTGCCCGAAGGGGAGCATGTCGGTCTCGTTGCCGCCGCTGCCGTGCAGCAGCACGAACGTCCGCTCGTTCATCCGCTCCGGATGATGGAAGCGGTGGATGAAGGGCAGGTCGCGGAGCGTCAACCGCGGCTCACCGGGAAGTGCGAATTGCGGCAACCGGACCACGGTCGCGGCCGGATCGCTGCTCAAATGCGGTGGCAGGAAGAGTTTTGAACCGAGCGCGTCCGGAAGTTCATCGACCGCAAAGCCGGGGCCGTCGGTGGCGAGCTCGTAAAGCGAGCCGCCCGGCTCGCGCACATAGAGCGAGAAGAAATACTTCCGGTCGTGGGCATTGGTGGCGCCGGCATGTTCCTGCTCGAGGTCGGCGCGCACGGCGAGCACGGTCGCCTCGTCCGGGGCGCGGAAGGCGATGTGGTCGATCGTGCCGGTGCCGGGTGCGGCAGCCCAGAAGCCGGTGGCGTCGCGCACGTCGACGACGTCGCCGGATGAAGAGACGAGGCGATGGATCGTTTCCGTCGCCACAGCCTCCCGATACCCGAAATGGCTCCGAAGAAAATGCGCCGTTTCCTTAGGCTTTTCGGTCAGCACGGTCGTCCCACGCAGGCGGCGGATCGAATCCGATTCGGGAATGTCGCGGCTCGCCCAGGGCGCCGGCTCGGCGAGCGCGTCAGTGCCGACCAGCTTGACGATCACCCCGTCCGGATCCTTGAGCCGCAGCGCCGGTTCGCCGAACTCCTGTACCGGGCCGCTTGCCTGAATATTGAATTGCAGGGCGCGCGTCAGCCAGAAGCCGATGCTGTGCGTCGGGACGGCGAAGGCGATCTCGCTAGGCTGGCCGGCGCCGACGCGCCCCGGTGAGCCATCCTCCCAGATCAGGAAGGAGACGAGCGAGCCGGGCGACCCCGACGCATCGCCGTAGAAGAGGTGCAACTGATTGGGATCCTCGAAACCGCCGGTTCGCTTGACGAGATGCAGGCCGAGAAATCCGACATAGAAGTCGACATTTGCCTGGACCCTGCGACTGATCAGCGTGATGTGGTGAATGCCGCTGGTCACGGACTTAGCCCTCCTTGCCGCCATCGTGGCGGTTCATTGCCAAAGGATCGATCAAGCCGGTCTGCGGATCAATCCCGATTTCCGGTGAGGAAGGAGCGGAACGCCTCGCCGTGCTCGGAGTGCCAACGGGAAAGGGGAGGGCGGTTCTCGACGATGTCGCCGGCCGCCCAAAGGATGCGCTTTTCATCCGTGGACCTTTCGACTTCATTGTCGGGGCAGAGGATGTAGAAATCGCCGCGGGCAAGGCTTTCCAGCATGAAATCGACCGTCTGTTCGGGTGTCCAGGCGCCGGCCGGCTTTTCGGTGCGGCCATGCGCAGTCAGCGCCGTGTAGACGAAGCCGGGGATCAGCAGATGCGCATTGACCTGGCAGTTCTCGGTGTTGCGCAGCTCGTGCTGCAGCGCCTCGGTGAAGACCTTCACGCCCGCCTTCGCAACATTGTAGGCCGGATCTCCGGGCGGCGTGGTGATGCCCTGCTTGGAGCCGGTATTGATGATCAGCGCCGGCTCGCCATGGGCGATCATGGCGGGTGCGAAAATGCGCGAGCCGTTGATGACGCCCCACAGATTGACACCGAGCACCGATTCCCAGTTCTCGAGTGGGCCGAACATCGAGCTGCCGGGCTGAACGCCGGCATTGTTCATCAGCACATGCACATGGCCGAACCGCTCGTGCGTCGCCCGCGCCAGGGCGACGAGCTCGTCGGGCCGGGAGACGTCCGTGGCGATTGCAGCGACGTCCGCCGCCCCGCCGGGGGCAAGCTTCGCTACTTCCGCCGCGGCCGCCTGCAGCCGCTCGCCGGCGAGGTCAGCAAGCACGACCTTCATGCCGCGATCGGCAAAACATTTTGCTGCGGCAAGCCCAATGCCGGAGGCGGAGCCGGTGACGACGGCGACATTGTTTTTGGCGATGGCGGAAAAGGACAACATGGTTCACAATCCTGCTTGCGACGGACGATCGACGAGAGATAGGGCCCGGCGGCGCACAAGTCCATGAGGGATGGGCCGCCGACACTTCTTCGAAATATCCTCCCGCCTGCCCGGTCGCTGAGTGCGTGCGTTCACCTCCCGCGAGACATTCCATGGCTTTTGAAGGCAAGTTCGGCAAAGGCATACCGTGTCGGGACTGTCCCCTGCGGCCGCTCGAGGTGTTCCGTCCCTTCACGGCTGAAGAACTCACCTTTGTGTCGGACTTCAAGATCGGCGAGCAAACGGTCGAAAGCGGCGGGACGATCCTTGCCGAGGGCGAGACGAGCGCGCATCTGTTCACCGTGCTTTCCGGCTGGGGCTTCCGCTACAAGATGCTCGACGACGGCCGCCGGCAGATCCTGAACTATGTGATGCCCGGCGACATCGTCGGACTGCAGGGCAGCCTCATGGGCGAGATGCAGCACTCGATCGAGGCGCTGTCGCCGGTCACGCTGTGCGTGTTCAAGCGAAGCAGGCTCGGCGAACTCTACCGGGGCTATCCGGAACTCGCCTACGACCTGACCTGGATCGCGGCCCGCGAGGAGCGCATTTTGGACGAGAACCTCTTGAGCATCGGCCGGCGTTCGGCACTCGAACGGGCGGCCTATCTGGTTGCTTTTCTCTATCAGAGGGCGGAGACGCTGGAGCTTTTCCGTGGTGGCCGGGGCGTCATTCCCATCACCCAGCAACATCTTGCCGACACGCTCGGCCTGTCGATCGTGCACACCAACAAGACGCTCAGGAAACTGGCCGCGCTCAAGCTCATCCGCTGGGCCGAAGGAGGGTGCAATGTCCTGCAGATCGACGGCTTGTTGTCCCTGGCTGGATGGGAGGGGCTAAGGGAACTGAAGAGGCCGCTGATTTGACGCGGAATACGTCGTTCGAAGGACGCGATATGTCTTTTTTAAATGCCACGTCTGTCCGTCTGGCCTAGCGTGCGCGAAGTGGTCGGTTCTCGGCAGAACGAGGAGACCGAGGGATGCTAATAGATGACAAGTCAGATTTCGCCGGCCATCGAATCGGTCCTCGTTCTCGAGGATAATTTCCTCATCGCCATGGATATGGGAGAAATCCTCAATGCGCTCGGCGTCAAGAGCGTGCACATCGCCACCAGCGTTGAAAAGGCGATGGAGATCGTCGCGGCACATCCGGTCGACTTCGCCGTTCTCGATATCAATCTCGGCGACGAGACAAGCTTCGCCGTTGCCGAATTGTTGATCGGCCGGGGCATCAATTTTGGATTTACCAGCGGGTATGGCGATTTGCTGGCCCTGCCGAGCCATCTCCGCGACATTCCGAGGATCGAAAAGCCTTTCAGCGAGGGCAGCCTCAGCAGCCTGATAGTGGCCGCCTTCCGGCCGGGAAATCCCTGATCCTACCCGCCGCGGCTCACCTCTTGCCGCGCGAGATGAACCAGGGATTGGCAAAGTCGCTGTCGTCCGGTTGTTCGCGCTTTCCGTAGGCAAGCGGCATTCCCCCGGCCGTCCGCGTTTCTCCACCTGCGGCCCGCAGGATGGCGTCACCGGCCGCGGTATCCCACTCCATCGTGCGGCTGAAACGCGGGTAGAGGTCGGCATATCCCTCGGCGAGCAGGCAGAACTTCAGCGATGAGCCGACGGCCTCGTGGTCGGTGATCCCGTGTTCGGCGATATAGGCGAGCGTTTCGGCGCTGTTGTGCCAACGGCTCGTCAGGGCGAGTGGCCGGTCACCGCATTTGCGGCAGCCGATGGGCTGCCAGGCTCCAGCGAGGCGATCGTCCTCCACCGTTGCCTTTCGAGCGATCCCGTTGCTTGCCCCATAGATGACGCCAAGCGCCGGCGCATAGACGACGCCGGCGACCGGAGTACCCGCTACGATCAATCCGATATTGACGGTGAAATGGCTGTTGCGCTCGACGAATTCCTTGGTCCCATCAAGTGGATCGACGAGAAAGAACGACTGACCGGTGATATCGGGCACGTGTCCGGCGGCGACCGCTTCCTCGGCAATGATCGGGATATCGGGAAAGGCTGAGGCTAGATCGGCAAGGATAATGCGCTCGGCGCGATGGTCCGCGTCGGTCACCGGCGAGGTGTCCGCCTTGTAACTGACGGCCGGGCCGGCACCGTAGACATTCATGATCGCCCGCCCGGCTGCGATCGCCGATCTCTCCAATATTTCCAGCATCGTCCCGTTCTCTGAGGGCCATCGCGGCGTCGATTCGTGCCACACGGCCGACGATTCTTGATCTCGATCATATCAGGCGAAATCAACTGTAAAATACTGTCCGGGGCGGTCATATTTTTTCGTCATAGGTTCATGACGCAGACACGGCCGTTTTCTCAATTCCGAGCCGAAATCTGATCATTTTCGAAGCGAAGGCTGCAATTTTTTTGATTTTTCTGGCAGGAAAAACGTCAAATCGATTTTATCGCGGAAGAATCTGCAGGCCTCGCAATTTTTGACTTTCATTTTCAATTGAAAGAGGTATGAAATCCTCTGAGAGCACGCTCATGAAGGAAAACTAATAAAAAGAGATCGGACCAACAGGATCCGGTCCAGGGGAAGATTGATGGAGTATTTCATCCAGCAGCTCGTCAACGGGCTGACGCTTGGGTCTATTTATGGTATGATCGCGATCGGTTATACCATGGTCTACGGCATCATCGGCATGATCAACTTCGCCCACGGCGATATCTTCATGCTGGGCGGCTTCGCCGCTTTGATTGTCTTCTTGCTTCTCACGACATTCATGGCAGGCGTACCAGTTGTACTGGCGCTTTTGCTTATGATGATCGTCGGCATGCTGACGGCGGCATTCTGGAACTGGACCATCGAGCGGGTGGCATACCGTCCGCTGCGCGGGTCCTTCCGTCTGGCGCCGCTGATTACCGCGATCGGCATGTCGATCGTCCTGTCGAACTTCATCCAGGTGACGCAGGGACCGCGCAACAAGCCGATCCCGCCGCTCGTGTCCTCGGTCTATGACCTGTTCGGGATTACCGTCTCGCTTAAGCAGATCATCATCGTCGTCATTACCGCAATCCTGCTGTCGGTCTTCTGGTACATCGTCAACCGGACGCCGCTCGGCCGCGCACAGCGCGCCACCGAGCAGGACAGCAAGATGGCGGCGCTGCTCGGCGTCGATGTCGACCGCACCATCTCGGTGACCTTCATCATGGGTGCGGCGCTCGCTGCCGTCGCTGGCACGATGTACCTCATGTATTACGGCGTGGTCGTTTTTACCGACGGCTTTGCTCCGGGGGTCAAGGCGTTCACCGCCGCCGTTCTCGGGGGCATCGGCTCGCTGCCGGGCGCCGTTCTCGGCGGACTGCTGATCGGTCTCATCGAGTCGTTGTGGTCGGCCTATTTCACCATCGACTACAAGGATGTCGCGACCTTCTCCATTCTCGCGATCGTCCTGATCTTCAAGCCGTCTGGTATTCTGGGACGACCGGAAGTCGAGAAGGTATAATTCCATGGCAAATGTTGCTTCTACTACTGCAAGCGCCGGCACTGAGTTGACGGCGCGGGCCCTGCGCGAGGCTGTCTTCTCGGGGCTCATCACGCTCGGACTGTTCGTGCTCTTCGTCGGGCTCAAGACCGACCAGAACATCCGCAACGAGCTGATCCTCACCCAGCGCTGGGGCCTGCTGGCGATCTTCGTGGTCGTCGCCATGGTCGGACGCTTCCTGATGGTCGCCTATGTCCAGCCTTGGCTCGCCCAGCGGAAGGCTGCCAAGGCGGCCGCGCCGGAAGTGGTGAAGGAGGAAGGCTTCTTCGGCCGCCACTTCTCCAAGATCGCGATTGCCGCTCTGGTGCTCTATCCGCCGATCATCCTCGCGCTGTTCGGCGTCCAGGGGTCGCTGAAGTGGGTGGACAATTTCGGCGTGCAGATTCTGATCTATGTGATGCTCGCCTGGGGCCTCAACATCGTCGTCGGCCTCGCCGGCCTGCTCGACCTTGGATATGTGGCCTTCTACGCGGTGGGCGCCTATTCCTATGCGCTGCTGTCCAGCTATTTCGGCCTGTCCTTCTGGGTGTTGTTGCCGGTGGCCGGGCTTCTCGCGGCCTGCTGGGGGGTGGTCCTCGGATTTCCGGTGCTGCGCCTGCGCGGTGACTATCTCGCGATCGTGACGCTCGCCTTCGGCGAAATCATCCGCCTCGTGCTGATCAACTGGACCGAGGTGACGAAGGGCACGTTCGGCGTGTCCGGCATCGCCAAGGCGACCCTCTTCGGTATCAAGTTCGATGCCTCAAAGGATGGTTTTGCAGCACTGATGGGGCTGCCGATCTCCTCGGCCTACTACAAGATCTTCCTGTTCTATCTGATCCTGGGCCTTTGCCTGATTACGGCCTTCGTGACGATCCGGCTGCGCCGCATGCCGGTCGGCCGGGCCTGGGAAGCGCTGCGCGAGGATGAGATCGCCTGCCGTTCGCTTGGCATCAACACGACGACCACGAAGCTCACGGCGTTCGCGACGGGCGCCATGTTTGGCGGCTTTGCCGGCTCCTTCTTCGCGGTGCGACAGGGTTTCGTGTCGCCCGAATCCTTCGTCTTCCTCGAGTCGGCAGTCATCCTGGCTATCGTCGTGCTCGGCGGCATGGGTTCGCTGACGGGTATCGCAATTGCAGCGATCGTGATGATCGGCGGCACCGAAATCCTGCGTGAACTGACCTTCCTCAAGGTGATCTTCGGCGAGAGCTTCACGCCTGAACTCTATCGCATGCTGATCTTCGGCCTGGCCATGGTCATCGTGATGGTCCTGAAGCCGCGCGGCTTCGTCGGATCGCGCGAACCGACTGCCTTCCTGCGCGAACGCAAGGCGGTCTCCGGTAGCTTCACTAAGGAAGGGCACGGCTGATGGCCCTCGAGACAAGCACTATGACGAAAGACCCCATTCTCAAGGTCGAGCACCTGTCGATGCGCTTCGGCGGTCTGATGGCCATCAACGACTTCTCCTTCGAGGCCGGGCGCGGCGACATCACCGCGCTGATCGGGCCGAACGGAGCCGGCAAGACGACGGTGTTCAACTGCATCACCGGCTTCTACAAGCCGACGATGGGCATGATCACCCTGAAGCAGCGGTCCGGTAAGGAGTACCTGCTGGAGCGCCTGGCCGACTTCGAAATCACCAAGCACGCCAAGGTGGCGCGCACTTTCCAGAACATCCGGATGTTCTCGGGGCTCACGGTCCTGGAAAATCTGCTGGTGGCGCAGCACAACAAGCTGATGCAGGCGTCCGGCTATACGGTCCTGGGACTGCTCGGCTTACCGGCCTACCGCCAGGCCTCCAAGGAGGCGATCGAGCTCGCCAAGCACTGGCTCGAAATGGCGTCGCTGGTCGACCGGGCCGACGATCCGGCAGGCGATTTGCCCTATGGCGCACAGCGGCGGCTCGAGATCGCCCGCGCCATGTGCACCGGTCCGGAGTTGCTTTGCCTGGACGAGCCCGCCGCCGGCCTCAACCCGCGCGAGTCGCTTGCCCTCAACCAGCTGCTGCAGACCATTCGTCGCGACACGGGCGCTTCGATCCTGCTGATCGAGCACGACATGTCGGTGGTGATGGAAATCTCCGACCACGTGGTCGTGCTCGAATACGGACAGAAGATTTCCGACGGCAATCCGGATTACGTGAAGAACGATCCGAAGGTCATCGCGGCCTATCTGGGCGTCGAAGACGAAGAGGTTGAAGAGGTGATCGAACAGATCGAGGAAATCGAAAGCGAGCAGGGAGGCACCCAGCCATGACTGCTCCGCTGCTGAATGTGAGAGCCGTCGAGACCTATTACGGCAATATCCGGGCCCTGAACGGCGTCGATGTCGAAGTCCATCGTGGGGAAATCGTTTCCTTGATCGGCGCAAACGGCGCCGGCAAGTCGACGCTGATGATGACGATCTTCGGCAGGCCGCAGGCGCGCACCGGGACGATCTCCTTCGAAGGGCAGGACATTACGCGCCTGCCGACTCACGAGATCGCGCGGCTCCGGATCGCCCAGTCTCCTGAGGGACGCCGCATCTTCCCGCGCATGACGGTGCTCGAAAACCTCCAGATGGGCGCCAGCCTCGACGAACTGAAGCACTTCAAGGAGGACGTGGAAAAGGTCTTCACGCTCTTCCCGCGCCTCAAGGAGCGGCAGGCTCAACGTGGCGGGACGCTGTCCGGCGGTGAACAGCAGATGCTGTCGATCGGCCGGGCGCTGATGGCCCGACCAAAGCTGCTGCTGCTCGACGAGCCTTCGCTCGGGCTCGCGCCGCTGATCGTCAAGGGCATTTTCGAGGCGATCAAGAAGCTCAACAAGGAAGAGGGCCTGACGGTCTTCCTCGTCGAGCAGAACGCCTTCGGGGCGCTGAAGCTCTCCGACCGCGCCTACGTGCTCGTCAACGGACGGGTGACGATGAGCGGAACGGGCAAGGACCTGCTCGCCAATCCGGAGGTCCGTGCGGCCTATCTCGAAGGCGGCCGTCATTGATGCACGCTGGAGTTAAGTGACATGCAGGGAATTCTCTACGAAGAAGCTTCCATCTGGCAGTTTCTGTTCATCACCTGCGTCCTCGGCGGCTGGACCGCCTGGCGCACGGGCAAAAGCGTTGCCGAAAGCTGGGGACAGGTGCCGCGGCTGCTCGTCTACGTGGCGCTGCTGGGACTTGCCATCCGCTTCGTGCACCACGCACTTTTCGGCGGCACCATGTTCAGCCTGCAGTACTATGTCGTAGACACGCTCGTCCTTTTGTTGTTTGCTACCGCTGGTTACCGGTACTACCGGACCAAGCAGATGTCGAACAACTACTACTGGCTCTACGAGAAGACCTCACCTTTCTCCTGGAAGGCCAAATAAGGGAACAGCGCGTGCCGGTCGGGTGCGGCCGGTGCGAAGGAACACCGGCGCAATTATGGTGGGCATTGCGCTGGCTTTATGAAACGAGACCCGCTCGAATATTTGGGAGTAACAAAATGAAAAAGTCTCTTCTGTCGGCCGTGGCGCTGACAGCAATGGTCGCCTTCAGCGGCACCGCATGGGCTGATATTCTGGTCGGTGTTGCCGGTCCTCTGACCGGCCCGAACGCCGCATTCGGCGCCCAGCTTCAGAAAGGTGCGGAGCAGGCGGCTGCGGACATCAACGCGGCAGGCGGCATCAACGGGGAACAGATCAAGCTCGTCCTCGGCGACGACGTTTCGGACCCGAAGCAGGGCATTTCGGTCGCCAACAAGTTCGTTGCCGACGGTGTGAAATTCGTGGTCGGCCACTTCAACTCCGGTGTGACGATCCCGGCATCGGAAGTCTATGCCGAGAACGGCATCCTGGTCATCACGCCGTCTGCGACCAACCCGCAGCTCACCGAGCGCGGCATGTGGAACACCTTCCGCACCTGCGGCCGTGACGACCAGCAGGGCGCAGTTGCCGGCGCTTATCTCGCCGCCAACTTCAAGGACGCGAAGATCGCCGTCATCCACGACAAGACGCCTTACGGCCAGGGCCTTGCCGATGAAACCAAGAAGTCGATGAACGAAGCGGGTCTCACCGAGGCTCTCTACGAAGGCATCAACATCGGCGACAAGGACTTCTCGGCGCTGATCGCCAAGATGAAGGAAGCCGGTGTCGGGGTCGTCTACTACGGCGGTCTGCACACGGAAGCCGGACTCATCATGCGTCAGATGAAGGACCAGGGCCTGAAGGCAACCTTCATGTCGGGCGACGGCATCGTTTCGAACGAACTCGCTTCGATCGCCGGTGACGCGGTCGACGGCACGCTGATGACCTTCGCGCCGGATCCGCGCAAGAACCCGGCTTCCAAGGAACTCGTCGAGAAGTTCCGCGCCGCCGGCTTCGAACCGGAAGCTTACACGCTGTATTCCTATGCTGCGCTGCAGGTGGTCGCTGACGCCGCCAAGGCTGCCGGCGGCAACGACGCGCAGGCCGTTGCCGAAGCGATCAAGGCCAAGGGTCCGTTCAAGACCGCGATCGGCGAGCTCGGCTATGACGAAAAGGGCGACATCACCCGTCCGGACTACGTCATGTACACCTGGAAGAAGGGTGAAGACGGCAAGTACAGCTACTTCCAGAACGAATAGTTTCGTTCCGGCGCTTTGACAGCGTCAGCGGGCCCGGCGTGCAAGCGCCGGGCCTTAATTTTTGTGCACATGGCCAGAACCGCTGTCGGCGGGGATGGCAAGCATGGCGGGCTCCAAGGTCTAGCCTGCGGGGATATCGGTGTGAAGAATCCCGATAGGCGGTTGCTTCCCCCTCGAACATCAAATTATAGATAATATCTGATTCTATCTATATCGATGATCGTGAACAGAGGGGACAGGCACGAATGCGGGATATGAGCATAGAGTATGGAGCGAACCCGGCCCGCTCCGGTGCCGGCGAAACATGTTGGAGTCTCGTCGAGGCGAAAAAAATCTATAATTTGCCTTTCAACGATCTCCTGTTCCGCGCCCAGACTGTCCATCGCACGCATTTCGATCCGAACGCCGTGCAGATGAGCCGGCTGCTGTCGATCAAGACCGGTGGCTGCGCGGAGGACTGCGGCTATTGCAGCCAGTCGGCGCATTACCCGACCGGCCTCAAGGCGTCGAAGCTGATGGAGGTCGAGCGGGTCATCGCGGAGGCGCGCAAGGCCAAGGACGGCGGCGCGACGCGCTACTGCATGGGCGCCGCCTGGCGCAGCCCGAAGGAGCGCGACATGGAGGCGATCGTCGCCATGGTTCGCGGTGTGAAAGCCCTCGGAATGGAAACCTGCATGACGCTCGGTATGCTGTCGCCCGCCCAGTCGGAGCGGCTCGCCCATGCCGGGCTCGATTACTACAATCACAATGTCGATACCTCGGAGCGCTACTACCGCGAGATCATTACGACCCGCACTTTTGCCGATCGGCTGGAGACACTCGACAATGTCCGCGGGGCGGGCATCAAGGTCTGTGCCGGCGGGATATTGGGCATGGGCGAAACGGTCGATGACCGCATCTCGATGTTGGTGACGCTCGCCAATCTTCCGGCCGCACCGGAAAGCGTGCCGATCAACATGCTGATCCCGATTCCCGGCTCGAAGCTCGCCGATGCGCCGCCGGTCGATCCGATCGACTTCGTCCGCACGATCGCGCTCGCCCGGATCCTGATGCCGCAATCTCATCTCCGCCTTTCGGCGGGTCGCACGGACATGTCCGACGAGATGCAGGCGCTCTGTTTCTTCGCCGGGGCGAACTCGATCTTCGTCGGCGAGACATTGCTGACCGCCGACAATCCCGGCGAAGACCACGACGCGGCACTGTTTCGCCGCCTCGGGCTGGAGCCGATGGCATTTCAGCCGGCGGAGACGGAGCCGGCCGAATGATCGCCGCCGGCATCCGCCGCTATCAAAAAACGCTGACAGGGCTCGAACGCAAGGGGCGGCGACGGGCGCTTGTCGCCCAGGGTGGCGTCGATTTTACCTCCAACGACTATCTGGCACTCGCCCACTCGCCGCGCCTGAAGTCGGCGATCCTGTCGGCACTCGACCGCGGCGTCCCGGTCGGCGCCGGCGGGTCGCGGCTGCTGCGCGGCAATCATCCGGAGCACGAGGCGCTGGAGGCGGAGGCGGCCGACTTCTTCGGCGCCGATCGAGTGCTATTCGTCGGCAGCGGCTATGCGGCCAATGTTGCGCTGTTTTCGGCCCTGCCGCAGCGCGGCGACCTCATCGTCCACGACGCATTGATCCATGCGAGCGCTCATGAGGGCATCGCCGCGAGCAAGGCACGGGCGGTCGCGGCAACGCACAATGACGTCGACGCCTTTGCCGACGCCATCAATGCGTGGCGCCGCGCCGGTGGGACGGGACATCCGTGGATTGCGGTCGAAAGCCTCTATTCGATGGACGGCGACCGGGCGCCTCTGATGGAGCTTGCCGCGCTCGCAGACCGTCACGACGGCTTTCTGGTCATCGACGAGGCTCATGCCACAGGTGTCTTCGGCCCCGGCGGGCACGGGCTTTCGGCGGCGCTCAAGGGCCGGGAGAATGTCGTGGTGCTGCATACATGCGGCAAGGCGCTCGGCGTCTCCGGCGCATTGCTCGGCGCCGACCGGATCCTTTGCGACTATCTCGTCAACCGTGCCCGCGGCTTCATCTATTCCACCGCGCCGTCGCCGCTCACGGCGGCCGCCGTTCGCGAGGCGTTGAGGATCGCCGCGGACGAACCACAGCGCCGGACGGACTTCGATGACCTCAGGGCTTTCGCCAATGAAGCGCTCGCTGCAGCGCTTGGCGTCGGAGGCAGCGGATCGCAAATCCTGCCGGTGACGATCGGCGACAATGCGCGTGCCGTGAGGATTGCCGAGCGCCTGCGCATCGAGGGCTTTGACATCCGGGCGATCCGGCCGCCGACGGTCCCCGAGGGGACGGCGCGGCTGAGGATCGCGATCACCCTGAATGTCGACCGACCGGCGATCGCGCGGATGCTGGACCGGTTGAAGCTCGCGATGGCGGAGGAACGATGATGACGACTCGGATCGTGGTTACGGGCACGGACACGGGCATCGGCAAAACGGTCTTCGCCGCCGCGCTCACCGATGCCCTTGCCGGCTGCTACTGGAAGCCGGTGCAATCCGGGCTTGACGGCGAAACGGACAGCGAGACCGTCGAACGGCTCGGCCGGTTAGAGCCCTGCCGCATCCTGCCGGAGGCCTACAGGCTCGCCACCCCGGCATCGCCGCATCTCGCCGCCAGGCTCGACGGCGTCACGATCCTGCCGGACACGCTTTCGCCGCCTCGGACCGAGGCGCCGCTCGTCATCGAAGGGGCAGGCGGGCTCCTGGTGCCGCTGACGGAGCGGACGGTCTTTGCCGACGTTTTCCAGGGCTGGCGGATTCCCGTCGTCCTTTGCGCGCGCACCGGATTGGGCACCATCAATCACACGCTGCTCTCGCTCGAAGCGCTGCGCGTCCGGTCGATCCCGGTCCTTGGCGTTGCCTTCATCGGCGACGAGCAAGCGGACACGCAAAGGACGATCGCGGAACTGGGAGGCGTCCGGATGCTCGGGCGATTGCCACGGCTCGATCCGTTGACGCCGGATGGCCTGCGGCAGACCTTCCGCGAGTGTTTCGAACTGGACCAGTTCCGCGAGGTGTCAGCATGACAGGCTCTCCCGTCTGGCATCCCTTCACCCAGCACGCGCTGGAACCGGCGATGAAACGCATCGTCCGAACCGAGGGCGCCTACCTGATCGACGAGGATGGCGCGCCCGTTCTCGATGCGATCTCCTCCTGGTGGGTGATTACCCACGGCCATCGGCATCCCGCGATCATGGAGGCGATCCGGTGCGCCGCGGAAACCTATGACCAGGTGATCTTTGCCGAATACACCCATGCACCGGCGGAAGAATTGGCCAGGGGCCTGATCGAGATCGCGCCCACCGGCCTGAAGCACGTCTTCTATTCCGACAGCGGTTCGACCGCCGTGGAGGTGGCGCTGAAAATGGCGCTTGGCTACTTCCACAACATCGGTTCGCCACGTCGCCGCATCTGCGTCATGGAACACGGCTACCACGGCGACACGATCGGCACGATGTCGGCCGGTGAGCGCGGCGTCTTCAATGCGGCCTACGAGCCGCTTCTCTTCGCCGTCGATCGGGTGCCGTTCCCGGAGGCCGGTCGCGAACAGGAGACGCTCGACGCGTTCGAGGCCTTCTGCGCCTCCGGTCAGGTGGCGGCGCTGCTCGTCGAGCCCCTTGTACTTGGCGCCGGTGGGATGAAGATCTATCCGGCCTTCGTCCTTGCCGAATTGAAGCGCATTGCCGAACGGCATGGCAGCCTGCTGATTGCCGATGAGGTGATGACGGGCTGGGGCCGCACCGGCAGCCTGTTCGCCTGCGAACAGGCGGGCATCGCGCCCGATGTCCTGTGCACGTCGAAGGGCTTGACCGGCGGCGCGCTGCCGTTGGCGGCGACGCTTTGCACGGCCGAGATATTCGACGCGCACCTCTCGGCGGACCGGCGCCGGACGTTCTTCCATTCCAGCTCCTATACCGCCAACCCGATCGCCTGCGCGGCGGCTGTCGCCAATCTCGCGGTCTGGAAAAGGGAGCCGGTCAGCGGGCGCATCGAAGCGCTTGCCGCAAACCAGCGGCGACGCCTGCAACGGTTCTCGGCGGATTCGCGCATCAGCAATGTTCGCCAGGCCGGCACGATCGCGGCGCTCGACCTTTCCGTGCCGGCGGGCGGCTATCTTTCGGATGTCGGACCCCGGCTCAGGGCCTTCTTTCGCGAGCGCAAGCTGTTGATCCGCCCCCTCGGCAACGTCATCTACCTGATGCCGCCCTATTGCGTCACCGAGGCCGATCTCGATCGCGCCTATGACGCGATCGACGAGGCGGCATCGGCCTTTGCGGCGGGTCGGCTATGAGCATCGTCCGGTCATCCCGTCTTGCCGGCTTCGGCCATTCCGTGCCGGCGCGCCGCGTCGACAACGCGGAAATCGAGGCGCAGCTTGGCCTTGAGTCGGGTTGGATCGAGCGCCGCACCGGCATCCGGGCGCGGCGCTGGGTTGGGGACGGCGATACGCTGAGCGGCCTGGCGGCCAAAGCCGGCGAGGCGGCGCTTCAGGATGCGGGGGTCTCGCGGAACGACATCGCCTTGACGCTGCTTGCGACCTCGACGCCCGACCACCTCTTGCCGCCCTCGGCGCCGTTGCTCGCCCATCGCCTCGGGCTTGGCAATTCCGGTGCGATCGACCTGGCCGGCGCTTGCTCGGGCTTCCTCTATGCGCTGACGCTCGCAGACGGGTTCGTCCGCGCGCAGGGCAAGCCGGTCCTCGTCGTTGCCGCCAACATCCTGAGCCGTCGCATCAACCCGAAGGAAAGGGCAAGCGCGGTGCTCTTTGCCGACGCGGCGGGCGCCGTCGTCGTCGCGCCCTCAGGCGATCCGGAGAAGGGCGTGCTCGGTGTCGACCTTGCGTCGGACGGAAGCGGCTACGATCTGATCACGATCCCCGCCGGCGGCAGCAACCGGCCCTTCGCGTCCGGCATGCCGGCCGAGGACGTGCTGATGACGATGCGCGACGGGCGGGAGGTGTTTGTCCGCGCCGTCGAAATGATGTCGGCGTGCGCAACACGTGCGCTCGCCGGTGCAGGCATCGGCCCGGCGGAAGTGAGCCGCTTCGTGCCGCACCAGGCGAATGTCCGGATATTCGATGCGGTTTGCGACAATCTCGGCATCGACCCCTCGAGGACCGTGCGCACCATCAAGGACCACGGCAACTCGTCGGCAGCGACGATCCCGCTTTCGCTTTCGCTGGCGCACAAAGCGAGACCCTTCGTCCGCGGGGAAAAGCTGCTGTTGACGGCGGCCGGTGCGGGGTTGGCCGGAGGGGCGGTTGTCCTCGGTATTTAGATCATTTCACAGTTTCGTTGAAACAGTGAAATGATCTAACTCTCTGAAACGACGCAATTCCGGACGGAAAACCGTTACACACTTTTCCTGGAATTGCTCTAGGCGAGGGATCCGCTCGGCTGCTACCGCAACAGCAAGGTGCGGAGTGCTGCGACTTCCTGCTTGAGCCGGCCGATCTCGGCGGGCTCCATTCCTGTCGCTTCGATGATGCCACGAGGAACGGCGCTGGCCTTTTCCTTGAGCGTGAGGCCCGTCTCGGTCAAGCACACGCGCACCTGGCGCTCATCGGCGCGGTCGCGAACCCGCGAAATATATCCCATCGCCTCGAGACGCTTCAGCATGGGCGTGAGCGTACTCGATTCCAGGAAGAGCCTTTCGCCGAGACTGCCAACGGTTTGATCGTCCTTTTCCCATAGAACGACCATTACGAGATATTGCGGATAGGTGAGGTCCAACTCGTCGAGCAGCGGCTTGTAGACGCGCGTGAATGCGTGATTCGCGGAGTAGATCGCAAAGCACAGGAAATTATCGAGTTTCATCAACTCTTCGGGGGAGGAGGTGTCTGTCTTTGCCATGGCCAGTTCCAGGTTCTGCAGACGATAATAAATCGCTCGCGATATAATCGCAAGGTATTGACACCGCGAATTGCGTTCGGTAAACATCGTGCACGATTTAATTGACAGCAATGAAAATTGTTTGTTGATTTATATCGTGCTCGATTTAATAGCAAAGGGACAATTCGATGACGAAGGTTCAGGACAGTACAGCCACCGTTTCCAGGAGGGAGATGCTGACGGGAGCACTCGGCGCTGCCAGCGCGGCTGCCGTGCTCTCTGTCTCGCAGCCGGTCGCCGCAGCGGATAAAGTAAAGCCATCAACCACGGAAGGAGTAAGGACCATGGGAAGCAGGATCACCACTCGCGACGGCGTTGAAATCTATTACAAGGACTGGGGTCCGAAGGACGGCCCGGTTGTCATCCTCAGCCACGGCTGGCCGCTGTCGTCCGACAGCTGGGAATCCCAGGCCTTCCATCTGGCCAATAACGGCTTCCGCGTCGTGACCCATGATCGCCGCGGCCACGGCCGCTCCAGCCAGCCCTGGGAAGGCAACGATATGGACCACTATGCCGACGACCTTGCCGATTTGATCAAGCAACTGGATCTGAAGGATATCTTCCTGGCCGGCTTCTCCACCGGCGGCGGCGAGATCACCCGCTATATCGGTCGTCACGGCACCAGCCGCGTCGCCAAGGCTGGCTTGATCTCCGCGGTGCCGCCGCTGATGGTCAAGACCGAGGAGAACCCCGGCGGCCTGCCCAAGGATGTGTTCGACGGCCTGCAGGCAGCAAGCGTCGCCGACCGCTCGCAGCTCTATAAGGACATCGCTTCAGGCCCCTTTTTCGGTTTCAACCGGCCGGGCGCGAAGCCTTCGCAGGGGATGATCGACAGCTTCTGGCTGCAGGGTATGACGGGGGGCCACAAGAATACCTATGATTCGATCGTCGCCTTCTCGCAGACCGACTTCACCGAGGATCTGAAGAAGTTCGACGTGCCGACCCTCATCATCCACGGCGACGACGACCAGATCGTGCCGATCGACGCTGCCGCGCGGGCCTCGAAGAAACTCATCCCGCATGCGGAACTGAAGGTCTATCCGGGCGCCCCGCACGGCATCACGGATACTCACAAAGAGCAGTTGAACAAGGACTTGCTGGAGTTCGCCCAGGCCTAGGATGGCGCGTGCCAAAATCGTCGTGGGGAGGGCGCCGCAAACCGGCGCCTTCCTTTTGGTTATCCCGCAGCCTGTGCGTTCAAGTTGGCCGGTCCGCAGAGTTCCTTGGGCGGGGCGGATTGTGCTTGCGAAACAGTGACTTGACTTTAATCGTGCCATTTTGGACGATACCGCATCACGTGCACGTCGCAGGGGCGTGCCGGCAGGGATTATTTGAACACCTTGAATGACGCGGCAATCATCGCTCCGCAAAGGGCGTGGGGAAAAGGGCGGCTTGTTGCCAAGTCCGAACGCGGACGCACGCGCATCGCCGAGCTCTATCAGGAAGGCTGCGCCAAGATCCGCTTGCCGAAGACCTTCGATGCCTCCATGGAAGCGGTGCTCATCAACTCCTCGGGCGGCGTCACCGGCGGCGACCGGCTCGAATGGGGTTTCGAAGCCGGCGAGGGGACCGATCTGACGCTGACGACGCAGGCCTGCGAGAAGATCTACAAGGCGAGCGCGGGCACGGCCGATATCGCTACGCGCATATCGGTCGCGGCCGGAAGCCGCGTCGACTGGCTGCCGCAGGAAACGATCCTCTTCGACCGCGCCTCGCTGTCGCGCTCGCTCGAGGTCGACTTGGCGCCCGATGCGCGGTTCCTTGCGGTGGAGGCGGTGCTCCTCGGCCGCAAGGCGATGGGCGAGACGGTGCAGGCTGGTCTGTTTCGCGATCGCTGGCGGGTGAGGAGCGGCGGCAGGCTGGTGCATGCGGAGAACCTGGCGCTTGCCGATGACGTTGCAAGGCTTGCGGCCAGGCCGGCAACACTTGGCGGCGCAACCGCCTTCGCCACCCTCCTCTATGCCGCGCCGGATTGCGAGGCGATGCTCTCGAAACTGCGCGGATTGCTCGCACCGGTCGTGCGGGCGGGTGTCAGCCACTACAGGGTCGGCGACCGTGACAAGCTCGTCGCTCGTGTCGTCGCTGCCGATGGTTTCGAGCTTAGAAAAATCCTCGTGCCGCTCATTTCGCACTTGCGTAAGGACGCATCTGTGCCGAAAGTCTGGACTCTCTGATCCCGCAATCAATCTGGATAGCGACGCATGAATCTCACCCCGCGCGAAAAAGACAAGCTGTTGATTTCCATGGCGGCGATGGTCGCGCGGCGGCGGCTGGAGCGCGGCGTCAAGCTCAACCATCCGGAGGCGATCGCGCTCATCACCGATTTCGTCGTCGAAGGGGCGCGCGACGGCCGCTCCGTTGCCGAACTGATGGAGGCCGGCGCGCATGTGCTGACCCGTGCTCAGGTGATGGAAGGCATCCCGGAAATGATCCACGACATCCAGATCGAGGCGACCTTTCCGGACGGCACGAAGCTCGTCACCGTTCATGAACCGATCCGATAGGAGACCACGATGCTGAGCCTGCGCCCGAACTGCGAGTGCTGCGACCGCGACCTGCCGCCCGAGGGCCGGGAGGCGATGATCTGTACGTTCGAATGCACTTTCTGCAGCGATTGCGTGGAGACGAAACTGCGCGGGATCTGCCCGAACTGCAGCGGCGAACTGGTTCGCCGCCCGGTGCGCCCGGCGGCAATGCTGAAGAAATATCCGGCCTCCACGGAGCGCGTGCTGAAGCCGGAAGGCTGTGCGCCGGATAAGGCCGCTTAAGGGGACACGAGCATGATTCCAGGCGAGATCATCGCAGCCGCGGGCGACATCGAACTCAACGCCGGCCTCGATACCGTGACCATCGAGGTTTCCAACTCCGGTGACCGGCCCGTGCAGGTCGGCAGCCACTATCATTTCGCGGAAACGAACCCCGGACTGATCTTCGATCGTGACGCAGCGCGCGGCAAGCGGCTCGATATTCCGGCCGGCACGGCCGTGCGCTTCGAACCCGGCCAGACCCGGCAGGTCACGCTGATCCCGCTTTCCGGCAAGCGTGAGGTTTTCGGCTTCCGCCAGCAGGTGATGGGCAAGCTATGAGGGCAGCCGCTCCTGCCATCGGCCTCTTGCTGATATTCGCGATTTCTGCGTCCGCCCAGGACCAGCCTGAGGTGGACTGCCAAAAGGCAGAGACGCAGATGGATCTGAACATCTGCGCCGATCAGGAGTACCAGGCGGCTGATACGGAACTCAACAAAGTCTACCGCAAGGCCGTCGACGCGATGCAGAAGACTGACAAGGAGCTCGGTGATCTCGACGCCGCCTATGTCGGCGCCGTCGACGCCTTGAAGAAGGCGCAGCGATCCTGGATCGGCTATCGCGACGGCCAGTGCGAGCTCGCGGGGTTCGAGGCGCGGGGTGGCTCGATGGAGCCGATGCTGGTTTCGGGGTGCCTCGCGGACCTAACCCGAAAGCGCACCGCCGAACTGAAGGAACTTCTCGAGGCTCAAGGGAACTGAGCGTTGCAAAGCCGGCGCGTCATCATGGTCGTGGGCAATGGCGAGGTGCCGGAAGGCGCTGCCGCAACGATCGATGCCGCCGACCTGGTGATCCGTTTCAACGACTGCCGCTCGGTCGGACCGGGCGGGACGAAGACCGACATCGTCGCTGTCTGCAACACCGGCCGCCCGGCGCTTGCGATGCTTGGCGGCGGCCGCTGGAAGACGCGCGACCCGGTACGGCAGGCGCGAGAATTCTGGAGCGTGCGTTCCGGCGCGAAGTTCGCCGCGATGCGGGCGATGCTTGCCGAGACCCATCCGGATCTCGACGATTTCTGCGACGACTACACCACCGGCTTCGAAAGTTTCGCGCGGGCGACCGGACGGCAGCATCGGATCGTGCCGGCCGAGACGCATGAGCGGCTCGAGCGCGATCTCGCCCGCTTCGCGCCGGCGCCTTACGTTGCCCCGTCGAGCGGCCTGGTGGTGATCGCCGACGTCCTGTCCAGCGTCGCCTCCGCCGGCGACGAGATCGTGCTCGCCGGTTTCGGTCACAGCGGCTGGGAGTGGCATCCCTTCGCGGCCGAGCGGCGCTATGTCGATGCGCTTGCGGCGCAAGGGCGACTTCGCCGCCTCAACCCATTGCCTTCGCCAGACTTTTCCCAAGGAGCCTGAACCCATGTCCTACAAAATGTCGCGCGCGGCCTATGCCAACATGTTCGGTCCGACCGTCGGCGACAAGGTGCGGCTAGCCGATACCGAGCTCTTCATAGAGGTCGAGAAGGACTTCACCACCTACGGCGAAGAGGTGAAGTTCGGCGGCGGCAAGGTCATCCGCGACGGCATGGGCCAGAGCCAGGTGACGCGCGAGGGCGGCGCCGTCGATACGGTGATCACCAATGCGCTGATCGTCGACCACTGGGGCATCGTCAAGGCGGATGTCGGCTTGAAGGACGGCCGGATCGCGGCAATTGGAAAAGCCGGCAATCCCGACACGCAGCCCGGCGTGAACATCATCGTGGGCCCGGGCACCGAGGCGATCGCCGGCGAGGGCAAGATCGTGACGGCCGGCGGTATGGACAGCCACATCCACTTCATCTGCCCGCAGCAGATCGAAGAGGCGCTGATGAGCGGGCTCACCTGCATGCTCGGCGGCGGCACAGGACCAGCGCACGGCACGCTCGCCACCACCTGCACACCGGGACCGTGGCACCTTGCCCGAATGATCGAGGCGGCCGATGCCTTTCCGATGAACCTCGCCTTCGCCGGCAAGGGCAACGCTTCGCTCCCCGGCGCGCTCGTCGAGATGGTGCTCGGCGGCGCCACCTCGCTGAAGCTGCACGAGGACTGGGGCACGACGCCGGCGGCGATCGACTGCTGCCTGTCGGTCGCCGACGAATACGACGTGCAGGTGATGATCCACACCGACACGCTGAACGAAAGCGGCTTCGTCGAGGATACGATTGCGGCGATCAAGGGCCGGACCATTCACGCCTTCCATACGGAAGGGGCAGGCGGCGGCCACGCGCCGGATATCATCAAGATCTGCGGCCAGCCGAACGTCATCCCATCCTCGACCAACCCGACGCGGCCCTATACGCTCAACACGCTGGCCGAGCATCTCGACATGCTGATGGTCTGCCACCACCTGTCGCCTTCGATCCCGGAAGACATCGCCTTTGCCGAAAGCCGCATCCGCAAGGAGACGATCGCGGCGGAGGATATCCTCCACGACATCGGCGCCTTTTCGATCATCTCCTCCGACAGCCAGGCCATGGGCCGCGTCGGCGAGGTGGCGATCCGCACCTGGCAGACGGCAGACAAGATGAAGCGCCAGCGCGGCCGGCTGAAGGAAGAGACCGGAGACAACGACAATTTCCGCGTCAAGCGCTACGTCGCCAAATACACGATCAACCCGGCGATCGCCCATGGCCTCAGCCATGAGATCGGCTCGCTGGAAGTCGGCAAGCGCGCCGATCTCGTCATCTGGAACCCGGCCTTTTTCGGCGTGAAGCCGGACATGGTGCTGCTCGGCGGCACGATCGCCGCCGCCCCGATGGGCGATCCGAACGCCTCGATTCCGACCCCGCAGCCGGTCCATTACCGGCCGATGTTCGGCGCCTATGGCCGCAGCCGGACCAATTCTTCGGTCACCTTCGTCTCGCAGGCCTCGCTTGATGCGGGGCTCGCCGGGAGGCTCGGCGTCGCCAAGCAACTCGTCGCCGTCCAGAATACCCGTGGCGGCATCGGCAAGGCGTCGATGATCCACAACAGCCTGACGCCGCATGTCGAGGTCGATCCGGAAACCTATGAGGTGCGCGCCGACGGCGTGCTGCTGACCTGCGAGCCGGCGACCGTGCTGCCGATGGCGCAGCGGTATTTCCTGTTCTAGTCGGCCCCGGTTGCTCTGGAGCGATCCGAATGAAATGGGTCCGGTGGCTGCTCGGCGCTGTCCTCGTCTTCCTGCTCGCCACCGCGTGCGGAACCTTGATTCCGCGGCCGATTATGCCCGCCTATGCGTCGGCGGAGACGCCCGGGCTGCGTCGAATCCTGCTGCTGTCCGGTCCTATTCATACGGATATCGCCATTCCGTTGGATGACGAAATGCGGGCAAGATTCGCATTTGTCGAAGGTGCAGGCGTGCCTCTTCGTCATCCGGCTGCCGAATGGCTGATCTTTGGCTGGGGAGGTCGCGCGTTCTATCTGGAGACGCCGACCTGGAGCGAGTTGAAGCCATTGCCGGTATTGAAGGCTCTCAGCGTCGATCGGTCCGTGATGCATGTCGATGTCGCCGGACATATCCTCGAGCCGCAGGATTCGGTCGCAAGCTTCGATATTCCTGTCGAGGACTACCGGCGATTGCTCGATTTCATCGACGACAGTTTCCGGCGGGAGGCGGGTGCAGTCATGCCCGTGGCCGACTTCTCCTATGGACCGAACGACCGCTTCTTTGAGGCGCACGGCTATTTCAACGCCTTGTTCGGATGCAACACGTGGACGGCGAATGCCCTGCGAAAAGCCGGACTGCGGACAGGGCTTTGGAATCCGCTTCCGATGTCCCTGGAATTTTCTCTCGGGCTCTACAACTGATCCACGGCGACGGCCCTGCAGCCGTGCAGTGCGCGCATGGCTGCCATGCGGCGCGGCCGGAATGGACGCTTTCGTGCTGCGCTGCAGCGGAATCTTCGGTAGAAGGGGCCTTCCCTTTCGCCGGTTGTCGTTTCCTCCCACGACTTGACGCCGGCTGCCCCACCTAAAGGAGATGATGATGCTCGGCAGAAAAGTTCCCGTTGTGACCTTCCGTACCCGCGTCCGCGACGAATCCGTCGGCGGTCCCAATCCGTTCCGCTGGCAGGATGTTTCCTCGAACGACTATTTTGCCGGCAAGCGCGTCGTGTTGTTCTCGCTGCCGGGCGCTTTCACCCCGACCTGCTCGACCTATCAGCTGCCGGATTTTGAAAAGCTGACGTCCGAGTTCCGCGCGCTCGGGATCGATGAGATCTATTGCATCTCGGTCAACGACGCCTTCGTCATGAATGCCTGGGGCAAGTCGCAGGGCCTCGAAAACGTCAAGCTCATTCCGGACGGTTCGGGCGAGTTCACCCGCAAGATGGGGATGCTGGTCGCCAAGGACAATCTCGGCTTCGGCATGCGCTCCTGGCGCTACGCCGCCGTCGTTAACAACGGCACGGTCGAGCAGTGGTTCGAGGAGGAAGGCTACTCCGACAACTGCGACAGCGATCCCTACGGCGTTTCCTCGCCGCAGAACATTCTCGACACGCTGAAGTCGCAGAAGATCGCTGCCTGATCCGGCATTCTGATCTTGAAGGCCCCGGCTGCCGCAAGCAGGCTTGAAACTCTTCGGATTTTCGCCTTCTTGCTGGCGCCGGGGCTTTTTCTTGTTAAAGTGAAGCCCGTCGGAGATATGGAATTCAATGGTTTACGTCATCGCACATCTGAGGGCGCATGCAGGCAAGGGCGACGAGGTCGCAGCGCTCGCCGCGCCGCTGATCGAGGCCACCCGCCAGGAGGACGGCTGCATCAGCTATGATCTCTATCGCAAGATCACCGAGCCGGACGTGCTGGTCTTCGTGGAGACCTGGAAGAGCCGGGCGGCCGTCGATGCGCATTTTATCGAGCCGCATCTGAAGGCCTTCCAGGCGGCGATGGCTGATCTCCTGGCGGAAGTCCGCATCGAGGTTGTCCACCCGGAAAAGGTCGAGGTCATCTGACGTGCCCTATCGTTCGACCGACGTTCTTTCGCCCGGTCCTGCCGACAAGAGGCCGCTTCACCGGGTGACGCTCACCCACGACCAGCGGCATCTGCGCCGCAAGCTCCTCCATCTCGAAAACGACGATGTCGTGATGCTCGACCTCAAGGAGCCGGTGATGCTCGCTGACGGCGACCTGCTGGTGCTGGAGGGCGGCGGCTACATCGAAGTGAAGGCAGCTGAGGAGCCGCTCTACGAGATACGCCCGCGCGACAGGGTGCATCTGGTCGGACTTGCCTGGCATCTCGGCAATAGGCACCTGCCGGCGGCGATCGAAGAGGGGCGGATCTTGATTGCCCGCGATCCCGTGATCCGCGCCATGCTCGAAGGCCTGGGCGCGACGGTGAGCGACGTGGTCGAGCCGTTTCAACCCCTGCGCGGTGCCTATCACGGTACCGGCGGCGACCATGGACACGGCCACCACCACCACCATGACTGAGGGGGCCGCCACGCAGGCTTTGCTGCGTCTCGTCACCTGGCTTTCGCCCGCCTTTCCGGTCGGTGCCTTTTCCTATTCCGGCGGTTTGGAACAGGCGGTTCACGACGGCCTCGTGGCGAATGCCGACGATCTGCGGCTTTGGCTCGAAACGCTCGTGAACCACGGCCCGGGCTGGAACGACGCGCTGCTTCTGGCCGAAAGCTATCGCGGCCACGATGATCCGGCACGACTGCAGGCGGTCGCCGAGCTTGCCGAGGCGCTCGCCGGCTCACGCGAACGGCATATGGAAACCATGCTCCTCGGCGAGGCGTTTCTTGCCGCCGCCGGCCACTGGCCGCACCCGGTGCTGGAGACGTTCGGATCGACGGCCGCCTATCCGGTGGCGGTCGGTGCCGTCGCCGGTGCGCATCGGACCGGACTTGAGCCGACGATCGCGGCCTTTCTCAACGCAACGATGTCGAGTGCCGTATCGGTCGCCATCCGTTGCGGCGTCATCGGCCAGCGCGATGGTGTCGGTGTAGTTGCCGGTCTGGAGGCGGGGATTGCGGCCGTCGCCTCCCGTGCCGCACGCGGATCGCTCGACGAGCTCGGCTCGGCGGCGATCGTCGCCGATATCGCGTCGCTGAAACATGAGACACTGCATTCGCGCCTGTTCCGCTCATAGCGGGGCCTGCGGACGCTGTGCGTCTGACGAGTAGAAAGGACTTAGGAAATGCCATCGAAAAACGGCCCCCTTCGCGTCGGCATCGGCGGTCCTGTCGGGTCCGGCAAGACGGCCCTTACCGACAAGCTGTGCAAGGCGATGCGCGAGAAATATTCGGTCGCGGTCGTCACCAACGATATCTATACCAAGGAGGATGCCGAGGCCTTGGTGCGCATGCAGGCGCTGCCTTCGGAACGCATCGTCGGCGTCGAGACCGGCGGCTGCCCGCATACGGCGATCCGTGAGGACGCCTCGATCAATCTCCAGGCGATCGCCGATCTCAATCGCCGCATCCCCGATCTCGATGTGGTCTTCATCGAATCCGGCGGCGACAATCTCGCCGCCACCTTTTCACCCGACCTTGCGGACCTGACGATCTACGTGATCTCCGTCTGCCAGGGTGAGGAAATTCCGCGCAAAGGCGGCCCGGGGATCACCAAGTCGGATCTGCTGGTGATCAACAAGAAGGATCTCGCCCCTTATGTGGGCGCCGATCTCGACGTGATGGAACGCGATGCGACTCGGATGCGCGGCGAAAGGCCGTTCGTGTTTTCCGACATGAAGCGCGGCGACGGCATCGACCCGATCGTCGAGTTCCTGACCGTGCATGGCGGGCTCTGAGCCGAAGGAAAGCGGCCGCCGTCAGAACTGCTCCAGCGCCTGACGGTCGCGTATCTCGATCATCCGGCCCTTAACGATCACGCCTGACCGGCGAAGCGTGGAGAAGGCCCGCGACAGCGCCTCGGGGGCGAGGCCGAGTTTGCCGGCGAGCACGTTCTTCTGGAATGGCAGGCGGAAGGAGAAACTCTCCGAGCCGATCGGGCAATGGCTGAGAATGTAGTTCGCGACACGCTGCGGCGCGGTGAGCAGGCGGTCCTCGGCTAGGCAATCCTCGGTCATCTTGCCGTGGTGACAAACGAGCTCGAGAAGCGCCTGGGCGACGTCGCTGTCTTCGGCGGCAAGTTGGCGCAACTTGCCGCCTTCCAGTCGCGCGACGATCGACGGTTCGGCGGCCTGCGCATTGGCGGTGGCGCGGCGATCCAGGAACACGGCGTTCACACCGATCATTTCGCCTTTCTGGGAGACGGCGATATCGGCCTCGCGGCCGTCCTTGCCGAGGCGAAAGAGGCGGACGAGACCGGAGAGGACGACGATCACGTCATCGGTCGGGTCATCCTGGCGAAACAGCGTATCATGCGCTTCGTGTGTGGAGACGGTGGCGCCCTCGAGAATTGCCTCTGCCGCGGTTCGCGGCAACCGCGCGAAGAAACGCGCGCTGAGGAGAATGGCCCGGTCGCTCATGGTCAATCGCAAAGTCTTCATACCGCTGGTCCCGAAAAAATCGAGACCAACCTAGCGGTTCGTCGCCGGTCATGAATTGACCCGCATCAAACAACTTCGCGAAAAGAATGCTGCTGCACGACCCTCGGGCGTGCGGCACAGTTCTTTGGGAGATGCCTATTCGGCGGCGAGCGCCGGATGGCTGATGACCTTGCCCTCGGACTTGCCGCGGCGCTCCCCTTCCAAAGCCTTGATGCGTTCCTCGAGGCTTTCGATCGTGATGCCCTGTTCTGCGGCGAGCTTGCTCAGCGCCTCGCGGTCGAGCGGCAGGTCTTCCTCGTCCTTCTTGCCGACGAAACGGCCGAAGATCCAGGCGAGCAGCCGCGACAGATCGTCCATGATCAGGAAGAAGGAGGGGACGACGACGAGACTCAGGACCGTCGAGACGATGATACCGCCGATGACCGCGATCGCCATCGGCGCCCGGAACGAGCCGCCTTCGCCGACGCCGAGCGCGGAGGGGAGCATACCGGCGGACATGGCGATGGAAGTCATGACGATCGGGCGGGCGCGCTTGCGGCCAGCCTCGATCATCGACAGGGTCCGGTCCATGCCGTGATGCATCATCTCGATGCCGAAATCGACGAGCAGGATGGCGTTCTTGGTGACGATTCCCATCAGCATCAGGATGCCGATCAGGACCGGCATGGAGAGCGCGTTCTGAGTGAGGATCAAAGCGGCTGCCACGCCGCCGATCGCCAGCGGCAGTGAGAACAGGATGGTGAAGGGCTGGATGACGTCCTTGAACAGGAGAATGAGCACGACCAGCACCATCATCAGGCCGAGCAGCATCGCATTGCCGAAGCTCTGCTGCATTTCCGCCTGCACCTCGGCGTCACCGCTTTCGAGGAACTCGACGGTCCCCGGCAGCTTCGCTTCGGAGGCGATCTGCTTGAAGCGGGCCGACGCGGTGTCGAGGGCGACGCCTACGGGCAGATCGGCGCCGAGCTTCACGACGCGGTTGCGGTCATAGCGCTTGATGGAGCTCGGCCCTTCGCCATAGTTGATGTCGGCGACGCTCGCGAGCGGGACTGTTGCCCCGGACGCCGTCTGAACCCTGAGATTACGGATCGCGGCCAGATCGGTTCGGAAATCGCGGTTGAGCTGGACCCGGATCGGGATCAGTCGCCCGTCGAGTGCAATCTTCGTCAGTTGTGCGTCGATATCGCCGATCGTCGCGACGCGGATGACTTCGGAGATCTGCGCCGTGGTGATGCCGAGGCGGGACATCTGTTCGTCGCGCGGGCGAATCTGCAGTTCCGGCCGCGGCAGGGCCCCGTCCGGGCTGACATTGGCGAGCAGCGGATCCCTGCGCAGCTTCGCTTCGAGCGTGGCGATGGCCGTCTCCAGATCCGCCTCGTTGTTGGAGAGCAGGTTGAACGACAGATCGCGCTCGCCGCGATCGTTCAACTTGGTAACGCGGAGGTCCGGGATCGACTGCAGCCGCGCGAAGATTTCCTTCTCGATCTGCGACTGGGGCTTGGTGCGGCCAGCCGGCGGCAGCTTAGGCAGATACTCACCGATCAGCGGCGTGCGGCCGATCACGTCGTTGACGACTTTGTTGACGAGCGAGTGATCGAGCTTCTTGAGCAGCACGGTGACGGCGGCGCGGCGCAGTTCGAGATCGCCCTTCGGCGAGGCGCCGCCGAGCACGAAGACGTTTTCGACTCCCTCGATATCCTTGATGCGGTTGTAGATCTCCGTGGTCGTCCGGTCCGTATCCTCGAGCATCGCATCCGGCGGCAGTTCAATCGACAGGCTGACGCGTGAATTGTCCTCCGGCGGCAGGAAACTACCCGGCACGAAGACGAGGAGCGCGGCGACGGAGCCGATCGTGAGCAGGATCGCCACGACCAGCGTGGAGTAGCGCGTGTACCAGCGTTTCGTGGTGAAGTGCACGACCCGCGTGTACTGCCGCATCATGAAGCCGTCGTCATCGTGGTGACCGCCGCCGACATCCGTCGGCTTCATCAGATAGGCCGCCATCACCGGCGTGATCAGGCGGGCGACGAGCAGCGAGAAGAAGACCGAGACAGCGACCGTCAGGCCGAACTGGATGAAGTATTGCCCCGGAATGCCCGGCATGAAGGAGACGGGCACGAAGACGGCGATGATCGTGAAGGTGGTGGCGATGACCGCAAGGCCGATCTCGTCGGCTGCCTCGATCGCCGCCTTGTAGGGCGACTTGCCCATGCGGATGTGGCGCTCGATATTCTCGATCTCGACGATTGCGTCGTCGACGAGAATGCCGGTTGCGAGCGTCATCGCCAGGAAGCTCACGAGGTTCAGCGAGAAGCCCAGCAGCTCCATGATCCAGAAGGTCGGAATGGCCGAAAGCGGCAGGGCAACCGCCGAGATCAAGGTGGCGCGCCAGTTGCGCAGGAACAGCATCACGACGACGACGGCGAGCAGAGCACCCTCGATCAGCGTATGGATCGCCGCTTCGTAGTTGCCGTAGGTGAAGTAGACCAGATCGTCGACCATCTCGATGGTGACGTCCGGATGCTTGGCGCGGATCTCGTCGAGGGTCTTGGCGACCGTTTCGGCGACGCTGACTTCGCTCGCGCCCTTGGCCCGGAAAACCGCGAAGGTGACGCCCGGATGGCCGTTGAAGCGCGAGAACGACTTCGGCTCCTCGTAGGTGTCGATCACATTGCCGAGTTCCGACAAGCGGACGAAGCGGCCGTTCGGCAGCGAGATCATCGTGTTGGCGAGTTGGGAAACGTCGCGCGCATCGCCGAGCGTACGGATCGCCTGTTCGCTGCCGCCGACCTGGCCGCGGCCGGAGCCGAGGTCCATGTTCATGCGGCGAAGCTGCCCGTTGACGTCGGCGGCCGTAATGCCGAAGGAATTCAGCCGGTCCTCGTCGAGCTCGATGCGGACCTCGCGGTCGGAGCCGCCGTAGCGGTCGACGCGGCCGATGCCGGTCTGGCCCTGGATGGCGCGTTTGATCGTGTCGTCGACGAACCAGGAGAGTTCCTCCAGCGTCATGCCGGGCGAGGAGACGGAAAATGTCTGGATCGCCTGGCCTTCCACGTCGACCTTGGAAACGATCGGCTCCTCGATCGAGGTCGGCAGGTCGCCGCGGATGCGGTCGATCGCATCCTTGACGTCCTGCACCGCCTGGGTCGTCGGCACTTCCATGCGGAAGATGACGGCGGTGGTGGATGTGCCGTCAGTGATCGTCGATTCGATGTGGTCAACGCCGGATATCCCGGCGACGGCGTCCTCGATCTCCTTGGTGACCTGGGTCTCGAGTTCGGCAGGAGCGGCGCCACTCTGCGCGACGTTGATCGAGACGATCGGCACGTCGATATTAGGGAAGCGGGTAATCGGCAGCCCGTTGAAGGACTGCCAGCCGAGCACGACCAGCACGAAAAACGCCAGGATCGGCGCGACCGGATTGCGGATAGACCAGGCGGAGAAGTTCATGGTCTCTGTTCCCGTCAATTGGTTATCGGCTGGTCGGACTTGACCGGATTGATCCGGTCACCGTCGCGCACATAGGCGCCGGCCTTTGCCACCGCCTGCTCGCCCGGCTGGAGGCCGGAGAGGATTTCGACGAACTGTCCGTCCTGAATGCCGGTCTCGACCGGAACCAGGCGGACGACACCGCCCTCGACCTTGCGGACGATAGACTTGCCGTCTTCCAGTGTGACAGCAGTTTGCGGCAACACGACCGTCTGCTTTTCCTCGACCGTTACGACCGCGCTCGCATACATGCCGGCGCGGGCCTCCGTGGTGTCGGCGAGGGTGATGTGCACCTTGCCAAGCCGCGTCTCGGAATCGACCGTCGGGGCGATCAGGCGGATCTTGCCTTCGACCGTCGTGTTGCTGCCGGCGAGTTTGACAGTTGCGGATTGACCGATGGCAAGCTTGATGACGTCCGCCTCGGTGACATCGGCGGTCATTTCGATCTCGCCGTCGCGGATCATCGCAAAGAGCGGCTCGCCATTGCCGCTCGCGATCGCGCCGATCTTGGCATTCTTGGCAGAGATCACGCCGCTGACAGGGGCCTTGACCGCGGTGCGGGCAAGCCTGAGGTCGATGTCGTCGATCTGCGTTTGGACAACCTTGATGTCGGCTTTTGCAACACCGACCGATTGTTCCGCCGAGCGAAGGCGGGCGCGGGTGGCAGCAGCGAGTGCCTTCAGGCGATCCGCCTCAGCGGTCGAGACAGTGCCGTTCTCCGAAAGCCGCACGGCCCGATCGGCGACGCGCGTTGCCTCTTCGGAATTCGCGGTGGCTTCGGCAAGCTGGGCGTTGAGTTGCGCGAGCGAGGCCTCCGCCTTGGCGAGATTGGCCTCGAGCTGGCTTTTCTGCAGGAGCAGTGCGTCGTCGTTGAGAACAGCGAGCGTGCTGCCCGCATCAACCCGGTCGCCGACGTCGACATTCAATGAGCGAATGGAAAGGCCGTCGACAAGTGGCGCGACATAGGTTTCCTCGACCGCCTCGATCGAGCCGGTGGCGATGACCCGATCGCTGATCGTGCGCTGCGTCGCTTCCGTAACGACGATCGAAGGCAGGGCTTGCGAGGGCTGCTCTTTTGCAGCCTCCTCGGCCGAGACGCCGGAAAATACGCCGAGCGTCATCGCTGCGCATGCGCCGAGAAGAGGGAGGAGTTTCTGAGCCATCGGCCTATCGTCCTGACACAAATAAACCATGCCGTATCGCCATTCAGCAAGGGTGAAGATCCGGCTGCAATCATGCTATTCCAGCGAGTACCGCCGGGTATCGTCGGCGTCCCGACCGTCACACTCGCGATCCGCGCAATCGAAATATCCGGCCCACGGTTTCAAACCAAAGGTACCGGGTGGGAGAATTTTGCTTGCCGGGGTGCATTCAAGAGAAACCGGTTCCTCCCTGCGCCTGCTCCCCAGTCAAACGTTCCGGCCTATGTAAGCGTGGTAGCAAATGCTTACAAGGGCGCAGAAGCGATGGTGCCTCATTATTTTTTTGCTCCACCGCTGCCCGAGGCTATAGTGCCGCGACCCAAATGCAAGCTCAACAACCGGAGCGAGTTGGCAAAAAGCGCGCGGCATACTGCCGCGCGCTTTCAAGTTGCTTGATCGGAAGCCTATTTCAGCGCTTCGTCGGTGACCTCGTGCGTCCAGGCGCCTTCCGGCTCCTTGGAGATGACTGGATCGGAGCCGCCGGCGAGCAGCGATTGGACCGTTCGCTTGTAGTCGGCCTCGTCGAGCGCACCGTTCGACCCCGCCGTCAGCTTTGCGATCTCGCCCATCATGCGCTTCTGGTGCTTCTCGGTCTGGGCGCCGGTCGAGTCGTTTTCGAGCACCAGATCCGCCGCCTCGTCCGGATTCTCCTCGGCATATTTCCAGCCCTTCATCGAAGCGCGGACGAACTTCACCATCTTTTCCTTGAAGGCCGGATCCTTAAGCTTGTCTTCAAGCACGTAGAGGCCGTCTTCGAGCGTGGCGACGCCCTGGTCTTCATATTTGAAGGTGACGAGGTCCTCCTCCTTGATGCCGGCGTCGATGACCTGCCAGTATTCGTTGTAGGTCATCGTCGAAATGCAGGCCGCCTGCTTCTGGAGCAGCGGATCGACGTTGAAGCCCTGCTTCAGCACAGTCACGCCGTTCGGCCCGCCGTCGGTCGGAATCTTCAGATGCGCCATCCAGGAGAGGAACGGATACTCGTTGCCGAAGAACCAGACGCCAAGCGTCTTGCCCTTGAAGTCCTCGGGGGTCTTCACGCCCGATTCCTTGAGACAGGTGAGCATCATGCCGGATTTCTTGAAAGGCTGGGCGATGTTGACGAGCGCCACGCCCTTTTCGCGCGTGGCAAGTGCGGACGGCATCCAGTCGACGATGACGTCGGCGCCTCCGCCGGCGATAACCTGGGCCGGGGCAATGTCCGGGCCGCCCGGCTTGATCTCGACGTCGAGCCCCTCCTCCTCGTAGAAGCCCTTGTCCTTGGCGACATAGTAGCCGGCGAACTGGGCTTGCGTCACCCATTTCAGCTGCAGCGTGACCTTGTCGGCGGCATTGGCATGGAAGGCGGCGAGCGAAAAGCCGCCGGCAGCCAGCAGAGATGCAAGTTTCTTGTTCATGTCAGTTCCCTCTTATCATTGCTTTGGTGTCAGCCCCGGCCACTGCGCATGGACGGATGCCAGAAGGTAACGGTGCGCTCGACGAGCGCGACCGCTCCGTAGAAGGCGGAGCCAGCCACCGCTGCGACGGCGATTTCGGCCCAGACCATGTCGACGTTCATGCGCCCCACTTCCGTGGAGATACGGAAACCCATGCCGACAATGGGCGTTCCGAAAAATTCGGCCACGATTGCGCCGATCAGCGCCAGCGTGGAGTTAATCTTGAGTGCGTTGAAAATGAAAGGCCAGGCCGCGGGCAGCCGCAGTTTGACGAGCATCTGCCACCAGGTGGCGGCGTAGGTGCGCATCAGGTCGCGCTCCATGTGGCTCGCGGTGGCAAGCCCCGACACCGTGTTCACCAGCATTGGGAAGAAGGTCATGATGACGACCACGGCGACCTTCGACTGCCAGTCGAAGCCGAACCACATGACCATGATCGGCGCGACGCCAATGACGGGGAGGGCGGAGACGAAGTTGCCGAGCGGCAGCAGGCCCTTCTGCAGGAAGGGGGAGCGGTCGATGAGGATCGCCACCAGGAAGCCGAGGCCGCAGCCGAGCGCATAGCCGGTCAGCACGGATTTCAGGAAGGTCTGGCGAAAATCGGCCGCGAGCGTGGGCAGCGAATTGAGAAGCCGCTGCCAGATCATCGACGGTGCCGGCAGCAGCACCGAGGGAACGGCAAAGCCGCGGACGATGCCCTCCCAAAGGACCAGGATCGTGACGCCGAAGATAAACGGCACCGCGAAGCGCGCGGCGTTGCTCATCGTGCGGTTTGCAAAATGCTGACGGACCAGCCATTCGTTGAGGGCCCAGGCGATCAGCCAGAAAAGGATGGCGCCGGCGAGCGCGGGAAGGTTCATGGCTTGGCTCCCATGCGCTTCAGGACGGCGGAGTGCGCGAAGCCGACGATCATGACAAGCACGGCGGCGAGCGCTGCGGCCACGAACAGCGCCGCCCAGATCTGCACGGTCTGGCCGTAGTAGGAGCCCGCAAGCAGCCGCGCGCCGAGCCCCGCCACCGCGCCCGTCGGCAGTTCGCCCACGATGGCGCCGACGAGAGAGATGGCGACGGCGACCTTCAGCGAGGTGAAGAGATAGGGCATGGAGGAGGGCCAGCGCAGCTTCCAGAAGGTCTGGGCCGGCGAGGCATTGTAAGTGTGCATCAGGTCCAACTGGATCGTCTCCGGGCTGCGCAAGCCCTTGACCATGCCGACCACCACCGGAAAGAACGACAGATAGGTGGAGATCAGCGCCTTCGGTAAGAGGCCGGCGATGCCGATTGCATTCAAGACGACGATGATCATCGGCGCGATCGCCAGGATCGGGATCGTCTGGCTGGCGATCACCCAGGGCATCAGCGAGCGGTCCATGGCGCGATTGTGAACGATGCCGACGGCGAGAAACACGCCGAGCGCTGCGCCGATACCGAAGCCGAGCAGGGTGGCCGACAGCGTGATCCAGGCGTGGTAGACGAGGCTGCGCTTCGAGGTGATCGCCTTGTTGACGGTCGTGTCCCAGATTTCGGCGATGACCTGGTGGGGCGCGGGCAGCACCGGCCTTTCCTGCACCATGGTGTTCCTGACGAGGTCGGAGAGGGCGATCTCGGTGCCGGCGCGCGCGGCGGTGTCGCGCTCGAAGGGGGCGTTCAGGAAGATGGCGGCGATATACCAGATGGCGATCAGAAATGCGACGACGGTGGAGATCGGCAGCAGCTTGTCGCGGAGAAAGATCGGTTTACGCATCGGCGCCTCCGGTCCCAAGTTTCGCCTCTTTTGAGGCGAGGGGGCGCTCCTTCTTAAGGAACGAGGCGACGTGGTCGCGAATGGTCAGGAACACATAGTTTGGACCGTCAAGCACTTGAGAACTGTCGAAGCGGAGGACAGTGATGCCCTGTGCTCTTAGGAATTGGTCGCGCCGTTGATCATGGCGCCTGCCGGATTCCGTCTCGTGACTGTCACCGTCCACTTCAACAATGATGCGAGCGGATAGCCAAGCAAAGTCTGCAATGTAGGGGCCGATCGGCGTTTCTCTGCGGAAGCGGGCGCCGAATAGACGCAGGTCGCGCAGCATTTTCCACATTGCCCCCTCGGCTTTGGTCATTTCCGTGCGGAGTTTTTTGGCGCGTTGCCTGGTTTTGGGATCGATGTTCGAGTGTGCCAAAGACCCCTCCCGGTTCGCTGCGCTCACCACCCTCCCCACAAGGGGGAGGGAGACCCCCGCCACGCCGTCGTCCCTAAATTTGATCCGTCCAGATCCCGAAGTGGCCTTGTGCGGTGCCAGTCTCTTGTTGTCGCAAGTAAGAGAGCGATTCGTGCCACGCCGCCGCGCGGGCACCGCCGGAGGGCTGGACGGGTAGTTGGAACTCAGGCGAGCGGCATACGCGGTGAAGCCCCTCCCCCTTGTGGGGAGGGGTTGGGGAGGGGTCTTTCCTCGCCAAGGTTGCGGAGGGGTGTTTCCCGCGCGACAGCTATTCATCATAGCTGTGCCCCGCTCTCAGGCCTTCCCGCACCCGGTGGGCGATCTCCAGAAACTCCGGCGTCTCGCGGATGCCGAGCGGCCGTTCCCTCGGCAGCGTCGATTCGATGATGTCGGTCACGCGGCCAGGGCGCGGGCTCATCACCACGATCTTGGTCGAGAGATAGACGGCCTCGGGGATCGAGTGGGTGACGAAACAGATCGTCTTGTTCGTGCGCGCCCAGAGTTTCAGGAGCTGCTCATTCAGGTGATCGCGGACGATCTCGTCGAGCGCGCCGAACGGTTCGTCCATCAGCAGGAGGTCGGCGTCGAAGGCGAGCGCGCGGGCGATCGAGGCGCGCTGCTGCATGCCGCCCGAAAGCTGCCAGGGATATTTCTTACCGAAGCCGGTGAGGTTGACGAGTTCCAGCGTCCGTTCGATGCGCGCCTTCTGCTCATCCTTGGCGTAACCCATGATTTCGAGCGGCAGCGCGATGTTCTTCTCGATCGTTCGCCAAGGGTAGAGAGCGGCCGCCTGGAACACGTAGCCATAGGCGCGATTGTGGCGAGCCTCCTCCGGCGTCATGCCGTTGACGGCGATAGTGCCGGCGGTCGGCTTCTCGAGGTCGGCGATGATGCGCAGAAAGGTCGTCTTGCCGCAGCCGGAGGGACCGATGAAGGAGACAAAGTCGCCTTTGGCCACGTCGAGATTGACGTCCGTCAGCGCGTTGACCGGCCCGTCGCTGGTCTGAAATGTCAGGCCGAGATTTCGGGCCGAGACCACGGAGGCGGAATTGGATGTCATGGATGGATTCTCATTGTCGCGTGTCTGTGCCAGACTGCTATTCGGACCTCCAACATGCAATCGCGGATTTACCGCGGACGGCCCCTGTTCAAGGTTTTTCAGCGAATTCTGGAGAACGGTCATGTCTCGATCATCCCATCCTGGCTGTCGCGTGGTGCGGCCGGGCAGCGGCTATGCCGGCAAGCAGGGGCTTAACTATTTCGAAGGCATTGCCGCGGAGACGGTGGGTTCCTCCGGCATCTGCATGCATCTCATCACCATGCCGCCGGGCGCGCGGGCCAAGGCGCATCTCCACGAGAGCCATGAGACGGCGATCTACGTGCTTGCCGGCGAGGCCTACACCTGGTTCGGCGAGCGGCTCGAAGAGCGCGTGCTCGTCAGGGCCGGAGAAATGCTTTACATCCCGGCCGGCCTTCCGCACATGCCCGCCAACCTTTCCGACAGCCCCTGTACGGCCGTCATCGCCCGGACAGATCCGAAGGAGCAGGAAAGCGTCGTGCTGCTGCCCGAACTCGACGGGCTGGTGCCGGCCGACCCTCTCACGCATGGCGGATGACGAATGCTGCATCTGACTTCCGTCACACGCCGGTTGCCGGAATGCCGGTGCGCTGCACGGCGCGCGGTGCCGTCACTTCCTTCCAGGTCGTAAGCGCCGTGCTGACCGCCGGGAAGGGATCGCGGCGGACGAACTCACCGTGGCCTTCCTGCGTTTTGACCGCCCCTTCCTCGATCGCCACGGCGCCGCGCGTCAGCGTGAAGCGGGGGAGCCCAGTGACGGTCTTGCCCTCGAAGACGTTGTAGTCGATCGCCGATTGCTGGGTGTTCACCGAGATCGTCTTCGAGCGCTTCGGATCCCAGACGACGAGGTCGGCATCGGCGCCGACGAGGATGGCGCCCTTCTTCGGATAGATGTTGAGGATCTTGGCGATGTTGGTGGAGGTCACCGCCACGAACTCGTTCATGGTGATGCGGCCGGTGTTAACGCCGTAGGTCCAGAGCATCGGCATGCGATCCTCAAGTCCGCCGGTGCCGTTCGGTATCTTGGTGAAATCGCCGATACCTGAACGCTTCTGCGCCGTCGTGAAGGCGCAGTGGTCGGTCGCGACCACCTGCAGAGAGCCGGAGGCAAGACCGGCCCAGAGGCTGTCCTGATGCTGCTTGTTGCGGAACGGCGGCGACATCACCCGGCGCGCGGCATGATCCCAGTCCTTGTTGAAATATTCCGTCTCGTCGAGCGTCAGGTGCTGGATCAGCGGCTCGCCGAAGACGCGCATGCCCTTGGCGCGGGCGCGCCGGATCGCCTCATGCGCCTGCTCGCAGGAGGTGTGGACGATGTAGACGGGACAGCCGGCCATGTCGGCGATCATGATCGCCCGGTTGGTGGCCTCGCCCTCGACCTCGGCTGGCCGCGAATAGGCATGGGCCTCGGGGCCGCTATTGCCTTCGGCAAGCAGCTTCGCCTGAAGCTGGGCCACCACGTCGCCGTTTTCCGCGTGGACCAGCGGCAGCGCGCCGAGCGCGGCGCAGCGCTGGAAGGAGGAGAACATCTCGTCGTCGTCCACCATCAGCGCGCCCTTATAGGCCATGAAGTGCTTGAAGGTGTTGATGCCCTTGTCCTTGACGATCGTCTCCATCTCGTTGAAGACCTGCTCGCTCCACCAGGTGATCGCCATGTGGAAGGAATAGTCGCAATTGGCGCGGGTCGACTTGTTGTCCCACATGGTCAGCGCTTCGAGCAGCGACTGCCCCGGCGAGGGGAGGGCGAAATCCACGACCATTGTCGTGCCGCCGGAAAGGGCCGCGCGCGTGCCGCTCTCGAAGTCGTCCGAGGAATAGGTGCCCATGAAAGGCATTTCGAGATGCGTGTGCGGATCGATGCCGCCCGGCATGACGTAGCAGCCGGTCGCATCCAGCGTCTCGGTGCCGGATAGATTGGGGCCGATCTCGACGATCTTGCCGCCTTCGACCTTGACGTCGGCCTTGTAGGTCAGGTCTGCGGTAACGACGGTTCCACCCTTGATGACGGTGCTCATGGTCATATTCCTTCGCGAGAATGCGTTCAGCGGGCGCGGGATACCAAAAGAAGAAGGGCGGAACCTTCGTCCCGCCCCGTGAAAGCTCACTCGACGACCTCTGCCGTTTCGAGCACGGCATGGAAGAGGACGTCGGCGCCGGCGGCGGCCCATTCCTTGGAAATGTCCTCCGCCTCGTTGTGGCTCAGTCCATCGACGCAGGGACACATGATCATCGTCGTCGGCGCGACCTTGGCGGCCCAGCAGGCATCGTGGCCGGCGCCGGAGATGAGGTTCATGTGGCTGTAGCCGAGCTTCTCGGCGGCGCCGCGGACGGTGGACACCAGCTTCGGATCGAAGGTGACCGGGTCGAAATGGCCGACGGCCTCGATCGAACAGCCGACGCCGAGCGGTTCGCAAATTTTCGGCGCTTCGGCCTCGATCCGGGCGCGCATGCCGTCGAGCTTTGCCTGGTCCGGCGAGCGGATGTCGACGGTGAAGACGACCTTGCCTGGAAGCACGTTGCGGGAATTGGGCGAGAAGAACATCTGCCCGACGCCGCCGACGGCGCCCGGCTGGCTTTCCATGGCGACGGTCTGCACCATTTCGAGGATGCGGGCCATGGCGAGGCCGGCATTGACGCGCATGTTCATCGGCGTCGAGCCGGTATGGGCTTCCTTGCCGGTCAGCGTGAATTCCAGCCACCACAGGCCCTGGCAGTGGGTGACCACGCCGATCTGCTTGTTCTCCGCCTCGAGGATCGGCCCCTGCTCGATGTGATATTCGAAGTAGGCGTGCATCTTGCGGGCGCCGACGTCCTCGTCGCCCACCCAGCCGATGCGCTTCAATTCATCGCCGAAGCTCTTTCCTTCCGGGTCCTTGCGGGCATAGGCGTAGTCGAGCGTGTGAACGCCGGCAAAGACGCCTGAGGCAAGCATGGCCGGCGCGAAGCGGGCGCCTTCCTCATTGGTCCAGTTGGTGACGACGATCGGATGCCTGGTCTTGATGCCGAGGTCGTTCAGCGTGCGGATGACCTCGAGCCCGCTCAGGACCCCGAGCACGCCGTCATACTTGCCGCCGGTCGGCTGCGTGTCGAGATGGGAGCCGATATGGACGGGAAGCGCATCGGGATCAGTGCCGGGGCGGGTCATGAACATGGTGCCCATCTTGTCGACACCCATGGAAAGCCCGGCCTTTTCGCACCAGGACTGGAAGAGCCGGCGGCCCTCTCCGTCGGCGTCCGTCAAGGTCTGGCGATTGTTGCCGCCGGCAACGCCGGGGCCGATCTTCGCCATTTCCATCAACGAATCCCACAGGCGGTCGGCATTGACGCGCCTATTCTCGCCAGGTGCAGCCATGGCGCTCTCCTCTTTATTCGGCTAGACCCTCCCGGGGATAGCCCTCATGTTCCCGTTGGCCAAATCGGAGCTTTGTCTTGTATGCCCTTCGATCAGTCGTTGCCTTTGTCGGCAATCTGGCTGATAATTTGACCGGTTGGTAAACATTACAACTTCCGTAGCTGCACTCAAGCCGGAAAAAGAAAAAAACAGTTTGTTGCCCAAATAAATGGCGCGTCCGAAATTTGGGCAGAACGCGACGGTGCGGTCATCGGCAGGGGGAGAGATGGTACTTCCAAGAGCGGCGAAAACTCAGAGGCGCACGCGCATCCAGGAGGAGAAGGAGGAGCGGATCCTCGAAGCGGCGCTCGAAGTCTTTTCGGCGAGCGGCTTCCGCGGCTCGACGATTGACCAGATTGCCGAAGTGGCCGGCATGTCGAAGCCGAACCTGCTCTATTATTTCCGGACGAAGGAAGCGATGCATCGGGCGTTGATCGACCGTGTGCTCGATACCTGGCTCGACCCGCTGCGCGAATTCAATGCCGAGGGCAATCCGGTTGCCGAAATCCGCAGTTATATCCGGCGCAAGCTCGAGATGGCGCGCGATTTCCCGCGCGAAAGCCGATTGTTCGCCAATGAGGTGCTGCAGGGCGCTCCCCATATCGAGGACGAATTGAAGGGGCCGCTGAAGCAACTGGTCGACGAAAAGGCCGAGGTCATCCAGGCCTGGGCAAAGGCCGGCAAGATCGCCAAATGCGACCCTTATCACCTGATCTTCGCGATCTGGTCGACGACGCAGCACTACGCTGATTTCGACGTACAGGTGCGGGCGGTGCTTGGCCAGGAGCAGGCGGGCGACGGGCGCTTCGAGGATGCGGCGCGTTTTCTCGAGCGGCTGTTCGTCGATGGGCTACAGGTCCGCGAGTAAGGTAGTCTAATCCGGCGCCGGCATCACTCCGGAAAGCCGCGCGGCATCGTCGACGATCCAGGTTTCGAGGGTCGCCTTCCGTCCGCGAAGGCCTATTACCATTCGCCTGTTGCCTTCGAGGTCGAGACCGGCGCGCTCGACGAGCTCGACCGATACGGCAAGCTCGGCGTCGTGCTCCTTGGCCAAGCCTTCCAGCCGGCTTGCCGTGTTGATCGTGTCGCCGACGGCCGTCAGCGACGTCGCCTGACCATAGCCCATCTCGCCGACGATCGCAGGCCCCGCATGCAGGCCGATCGCCAGCCTGAGCGGTTGCTCGAGCTCGTCTTCAAATGTCAGGTTGAGGGCGCGAATCCCGTCTGACAAGCGGGCGGCAGCGGTCAATGCCTGGCGGCAGGCCTCCGGCAAAGGCGTCTTCAGTCCGAAGATTGCCAGCGCTCCGTCGCCGATGAACTTGTCGATAACGCCGCCGGAGCCCTCGACGGCCTCGCCCACCATCTCGAAGTAGCTGTTGAGCAGAAACACCGTGTCATAGGGCAGTTTGTGCTCGGCAATGCGGGTGAAGTCGCGCAAGTCGCAGAACAGCACCGCCACCCGCCGCTCGCGACCACCGCCGTTCTGCCGGGCAAGCTGCGTCTTGATGCCAAGGCTGTCGGTGTCGAGAATGGGCACGACGGTAACATTGTGGGTGGGCCGGAACTGGCAGGCCAAACGCACATTTTCGGGTGCGCCGATCCGGCTGAGGGTCGCAAGTTCCGCTGCCTCCGGCGCCGGCTGGCCAACGAGACCCTCAATGACGCGAACACGGCAGGTCGAGCACCGGCCGCGGCCGCCGCAGACGGAGACATGCGGGAATCCGGCGGCGCGGCTTGCCTCGAGCACGCTGAAGCCGAGGCTTACCGCCGCCACGCGCCCATCCGGATAGCGTACGCGGATGCGGCCGCGCGCCGGCATGGCACGCAGCGCCAGGGTGCCGCCGATCAGGCCGGCAAAGCCCGCATAAAAGGCAAGCCGGATGTTTTGGGCAACGCCGGGATCGAGGCGCGTTTGCCGACTGGCATAGGCCCGGTCGCCGTAGCCGCCATGTTCCGCATAGTCGCGGCCAAGGGAACGGGCGCCGTTGACGAAGCCTAGCAGCGCGAAAATCGGCACGAGCAGGGCAACGGTGTAGAGTAGAAATTCGTAGCGTGGAAACCAGTCCCGGCCGCGCATCCAGAACCAGGCGCCGAGGCAGGCGTGGCTCCATACGAAGAGTAACGCGACTGTCTGACGGGTCGTGCCGGCTGAACTCGACCAGAGGGCGCGCAGGATGGCCGGATAATCGGCATCGATCCCGGTCAGGAGCGGCTCCACCCGGGTAGCGACCACATGGGGTATCAGCAGAAAGGGCAGGCTCAGGCCGAAGAAGATCTTCAGGGCCTCGCCGACCGGCATCCTCAGCGTCTGGCGGCGATAGAGACTGTCGAGCGCCATCAGAAAGTGCAGGAGCAGGGCGCCGTAGAGCAGGATGGTTCCGGGTATGCTCTGCCAGACGAAGGTAAAGGCTCGCCGGCCGGCCTCCATAGTTTCGATGGAGATCAGGCCGAGCGCGTGATTTGTGAAATGCGAGAGCACGAAGACGCCGAGCACGGCCCCTGAGATCAGGTGCGTCTTCTTGCGTGTACTGGCGGAAAGGATCGTCAAATAGTCTGCCCGGGTCTGCCGGCTGCCGCCGGCTGCTGCTGGTATTTCCCCTTATTGACCAGATTGTCGGTGGCGACAACTTACGTTTTCTACACAATGTGTTTAGCGATCGTGTTCGCTCGACCGTCCCGTCAATTGCAGGAATATGCATGCGTTTGAGCGAGTTAGGGTGGGCAGCCTTAGCTACTCCATGATGCGCGGCAGGCCGGCGGCGAGGGCATCGATCGCCACGCGGAGTTTCGGCAGCAGGTGCCGCGTTCGCGGCCAGACGGCATGGACCTTGAAAACGAGACCCGGCCGATCTGTCAGGACGCGAACGAGTTCGCCGTGCTGTACGCGCTCGCGGACCAGCCAGCATGGCAGCCAGGCAAGGCCGAGCCCTTCGGCTGCCGCATCGGCGATCGCCGCGAGATCGTCGAGCCGCAGCCGGGTCTTCGGCAGGATGGTGTCTTCGGCACTGCCTTCGCCGGGGAAGGACCATGGCCGCTGCTGGCCGCCGCGACAGTAGACCACGGCTTCGTGATCTACGAGGTCCGCCACGGTTGGCGGCGCGCCGCGTGCAGCGAGATAGGCCGGCGAGGCACAGACCGTCATGTGCTGTTCGGCGATCACCCGTGTCATCAGGCCGGAATCATTGCCCAACACATTGTTGCGGATTGCGAGGTCGAAACCGTCGTCGAGCAGGTCGACCACGCGGTCGTTGAAGGACAGATCGAGTTCGAGATGCGGGTGTCTGCGCAACAGGTCGCGAAAGAGCGGTGCCACGCATTGCCGGCCAAAGAGGACCGGCATGGAGATACGCAACCGGCCCCGAATTTCCTGCCTGCCGGATTCGAGAAGGGCCTCGGCAGTTCGGATCTCGCCCAGCGCCTTCTGGCAACTCTCATAAAAAAGCTGGCCCTCTTCGGTGAGGCTCTGCGCCCGCGTGGTGCGATGGAAAAGTCGGATGCCTAACCGATGCTCGAGCCGGGCGATGGTCTTGCCGACGGCGGAGCGCGAAAGGTTCATGCGCGCCGCCGCTGCGGAAAAGCCGCCGGCTTCCGCGGCCTCGACAAACACCGCGATTCCACTCAGGTGCTCCATCGAATTGTATCCACTTTGGAACCAATAATGGGAAATATTATCGCAACTGGCGATCATGTTTCAACACTATGCTTGTTCAAACCACAAACCGAAAGGAACGAGCATGTCGAAATGGATGCAGGAATGGAGCACGGAGGCGGTCGGCCCGCACAAGCTGAAGATCACCGAGCGCAAGGTGCCGGAAATCGGCGAGCTTGATGTGCTGGTCCGCACGACGGCGGTGTCGCTCAACTATCGCGACAAGCTGGTATTGGAAAGCGGCATGGGGCTGGATCTTGCCTTTCCCTTCGTACCGGCTTCGGACATGAGCGGCGTCGTCGCAGCGGTCGGCAAGGGTGTGACCCGCTTCCGCTCCGGCGACCGCGTCATTTCGACCTTCGCGCCGGGATGGCTCGATGGCCTGCGGCAGGGAAGTGGCAGAACGCCTGCTTACGCAACACTTGGCGGCGTCCACCCGGGCGTGCTGTCGGAATATGTCGCTTTCCCCGAAGACTGGTTCGTCGCCGCGCCGCAAAGTGTCGACGACGCGGAGGCGAGTACTCTGTCTTGCGCCGGTCTCACCGCGTGGTTCGCATTGATCGAGAAGGGCCATCTGAGGCCCGGCGACCGCGTTGTTGTCCAAGGAACGGGCGGCGTCGCCCTCTTCGGGCTGCAGATCGCCAAGGCAGTCGGCGCCGAGGTGATCGTGACCTCGAGCAGTTCCGAAAAGCTCGAGAAGGCGCTCGCCCTTGGCGCCGACCACGGCATCAACCGCTTGAGCGAGGACTGGGTGGAGCGCGTCTACGCGCTGACCGGCGACCATGGCGCGGACCACATTCTGGAGATCGCGGGCGGCGCCGGACTTGGCCAGTCGCTGAAGGCGGTCGCGCCGGACGGGCGCATTTCGGTGATCGGCGTGCTCGAAGGCTTCGAGGTTTCCGGCCCGGTTGCGCCGTTGCTCACGAAATCGCCGGTGCTGCAGGGCATCAGCGTCGGACATCGCCGGGCGCTCGAAGACCTGGTCGGTGCCGTCGATCGCTTGCGGCTAAAGCCGGTTATCGACAAGCGCTACAAGTTTACCGAAGTCGGTGAGGCGCTCGCGCATCTCGATCGTGGCCCCTTCGGCAAGGTAGTGATCGAATTCTGATGGACCACAACGAGCATGGCCGCCGGCGATTTTACCGGCGGCCATGCTGTCCTGTCGACTGTTGCTACTCGGCCGCCTGGCGGGCCATCGGGTTATTCGGGTGCGTCGTCCAGTTGGCGTAGTTGGGGTCGACCGGTTTGCCAGTGCGCTTGTCGAGGGTGCCGGCCGCGAGCGGCTCCATGGTGATGCAGTTCTCAACCGGACAGACGTTGACGCAAAGATTGCAGCCGACGCATTCCTCTTCGATCACCTCGAAATGGCGCACACCATTGACAAACTGGGTGATCGCCTGGTGCGAGGTGTCCTCGCAGGCGATGTGACAGCGGCCGCACTTGATGCAGGCGTCCTGGTCGATCTTCGCCTTGGCGACATAGTTGAGGTTGAGATACTGCCAGTCGGTGACGTTCGGCACGGCACGGCCGCAGATGTCGTCGAGTGTCCTGTGACCCTTGGCGTCCATCCAGTCGGAAAGACCGGAGATCATTTCCTGGACGATCTTGAAGCCGTAGGTCATTGCCGCCGTGCAGACCTGCACGTTGCCGGCGCCAAGTGCCAGGAATTCGGCCGCGTCGCGCCAGGTGGTGATGCCGCCGATGCCCGAGATCGGCAGGCCGTAGGTCTCCGGATCGCGGGCGATCTCAGCGACCATGTTGAGGGCGATCGGTTTCACCGCCGGGCCGCAATAGCCGCCATGGCTGCCCCGGCCGTCAATCGAGGGCTCCGGCGAGAAGGTGTCGAGGTTGACCGACGTGATCGAGTTGATCGTGTTGATCAGCGACACCGCGTCGGTGCCGCCGGCCTTGGCGGCGCGGGCGGGCTTGCGGATGTCGGTGATGTTCGGCGTCAGCTTGGTGATCACGGGCATGCGCGTGTACTGTTTGCACCAACGCACCACCATCTCGATGTATTCCGGCACCTGGCCGACCGCGGAACCCATGCCGCGCTCGGACATGCCGTGCGGACAGCCGAAGTTGAGCTCGATGCCGTCGGCCCCGGTTTCCTCGACCAGCGGCAGGATCGCCTTCCACGCCTGCTCCTCGCAGGGAACCATGATCGAAGCGATCAGTGCCCGGTCCGGCCAGTTCATCTTGACCTGCTTCATCTCGCGCAGGTTCACATAAAGATCGCGGTCGGTGATGAGCTCGATATTGTTCAAGCCGAGCAGGCGGCGGTCGGCGCCCCAGATCGCGCCGTAGCGCGGGCCGTTGACGTTGACCACCGGCGGCCCTTCTTCGCCGAGCGTCTTCCAGACGACGCCGCCCCAGCCCGCCTTGAAGGCACGCTCGACGTTATAGGCCTTGTCCGTCGGCGGCGCCGAGGCGAGCCAGAACGGGTTCGGAGATTTGATGCCGACAAAATTGTTGCGAAGATCAGCCATTGTCTCGTCCTCTCGATCCGTTTCAAGCGACGGCGCTCGCCAGCGGCGCGGCCGCGGCGAAAGCCCGGTTGATCGATTCGGCGCTATCGCGTCCCATCGCCACGGCGGATACCGTCAGGTCCTCGCCGCCGAGCACGCAGTCGCCGCCCGCCCAGACCTTGGCGAGCGAGGTGCGGCCTTCTGCATCGACGACGATGCGTCCGCTTTCCATCCGCAAGGCACCGAGGCCGGAGGCCTGGAACGTCTGGCCGATGGCCTTGAAGATCTGCTCGGCGGCAATGATACCCGTTTCCCCGGTCGTCGTCAGCTTGCCGTTCTCAAGGGTCGTGTATTCGAGCTCGATGCCGGCGACCTTGCCGTCCTTCACGGCGATGCGCTTCGGCTGCAGCCAGTGGCGGATGGTGACGCCCTTGGATGCCGCCAGGTCCTGCTCGAATTCCGAGGCGTTCATGTGCTCCTTGCCGCGCCGATAGCAGATCGTCACTTCCTCGGCGCCCAGCAGCTTCGCCTGGACTGCGGCGTCGATCGCCGTCATGCCGCCGCCGAGCACCACGACCCGCCGGCCGACCGGAATGTCGGCCTTGGTCTTCGACTGGCGAAGTGCCGCGATGAAGTCGACCGCATCCTCGACGCCTTCAGCGTTCTCGCCCTCGATCCGGAGCGCATTGACGCCGGCGAGGCCGAGGCCGAGGAAGACGGCATCATATTGCTCGGCGAGGTCGGCGAGCGAGAAGTCGCGGCCGAGGGCCTGGTCGTGGCGCACTTCGATGCCGCCGATCGACAGGACGTAGTCGACCTCTCTCTGGGCGAAATCGTCCACCGTCTTGTAGGCGGCGATGCCGTATTCGTTGAGGCCGCCGGATTTCTCACGCGCATCGTAGATCACCACGTCGTGACCCTTGACGGCCAGCCGGTGGGCGCAGGCCAGTCCCGCCGGCCCTGCGCCGACGACGGCGATGCGGCGCCCCGTTGCGTCGGCGCGCGCATAGAATTGCTTGTTTTCCTTCATCGCGACGTCGGTCGAATAGCGCTGCAGGCGGCCGATCTCAACCGGCCGTTCCTCCGCCGTATTGCGCACGCAGGCCTGCTCGCAGAGCGTTTCGGTGGGACAGACGCGGGCGCACATGCCGCCGAGGATATTCTGGTCGAAGATCGTTTTCGCCGAGCCGATCGGATTGCCCGTGGCGATCTGCCGAATGAACAACGGGATGTCGATGGAGGTGGGACAGGCCGTCATGCAGGGCGCGTCGTGACAGAAATAACAGCGGTCGGCCGCGACCAGCGCTTCGTGCCTGTCGAGCGGCGGATGAAGATCGGAGAAATTGGCTTCGTACTCCGCGAGCGGCAGCCGCCCGTAGAGAATCCCAGATTGCGTCGTTCCCATTTTTGGCTCCCAATGTATTCTCAGGATAGGGAACGGTAACACGCTTTATTTTTTTATCAAACGGTAAAATTTTGGTCGCGCTTTTCCCGAAATCCGCGTGCTGCGGGTGTTTTTCCTGCAGCGTAGATTTGCGCTTTGTTTGACGTGCACGGCAAATAGTGGCAGCAAATCGACGGCAGGGAGTGGGTGGCGATGGCGCGCAAGGCGGAGATCAACAACAGGCTGGACGATGCGGCCCGGGCTGGCTGGCTTTATTATGTGGCCGGCCGGACGCAGGACGAGATCGCGTCGATCATGGGGATTTCGCGCCAATCGGCGCAGCGCCTCGTATCGCTCGCCATGGCCGAACGGCTGATCAAGGTGCGGCTCGATCATCCGATCGCCGCCTGCCTAGAAGCGGCAGTGCGGATCAAGGAAAAGTATGAGTTGCGGCATGTCGATGTCGTGCCGAGCGATCCCGGATCCAGTTCGACGACCGTGGGCATCGCGGAAGCCGGGGCGGCTGAGATCGAGCGCTGGCTGAAGTCGACCGATCCGGTCGTGCTCGCCATCGGCACGGGGCGGACGCTGAAGGCGACGATCGATCAGTTGCCTTTCATGGAATGCCCGCAGCACCGCATCGTCTCTCTCACCGGCAATATCCGCCTCGACGGTTCGGCCGCCTATTACAACGTCATCTTCAGCATGGCCGACACGATCAATGCGCGGCATTTCCCGATGCCCTTGCCGGTGCTCGTCTCGTCGGCCGAGGAGCGCGAAGTGCTGCACAAGCAGAGCCTCGTCAGAATGGCTTTGGAGCTCGGCGCCGAGGCCGATGCGGCCTTTGTCGGCGTTGGCGAACTCGGGCCGGATGCCCCGCTTTGCGCGGATGGCTTTCTGGCCCGCGACGAGATGGCGCGGCTGACGGCGGCGGGTGCTGCCGGCGAGATCTGCGGCTGGATGTTCGACCACGACGGCGCTCTTCTTACCGGCAGCATCAACGAGCGCGTGGCCTCCGTGCCGCTGCCGCCACGCGAGCGGGCCGCGGTGATCGGCATCGCCAAGGGCAAGCGAAAATACGAGGCCCTGAGAGCGGCGCTCAAGGGGCGGATCATCAACGGCCTCATCACCGATGAGACAACTGCTGAGTACCTGCTCGGCGATTGAGTCTACTTGTGGGGAGCGATCCGCAGCGGCGATAGACCGGATCGCCTGCGTCCTCCCGGTCCATAGCGAACAAAATATTCTTCAACAAAAATGAGCGCTTAGCGCGTTCGCTGCTTGGCGGCGACGAATGCGCATTGACTTTTTTCGCCAACAGGTGAGTAATTGCTCACGAGCAAGGCAAATGCTCAATTTCTTCTGGGAGGAAGTCGATGAATTTGAGAACTTTCCTGCTGGGCACGTGCTCGGCAGTCGCTTTGGCAGGCCTGGCCCAAGCAGAGACCCTGACCATTGCGACCGTGAACAACGGCGACATGATCCGCATGCAGAAGCTGACGGAGGCATTCACGTCGAAAAATCCGGACATTCAGCTCGAGTGGGTGACGCTCGAGGAAAACGTGCTGCGCCAGCGCGTGACGACTGACATCGCCACCAAGGGTGGCCAGTACGACATCATGACCATCGGCACCTATGAAGTGCCGATCTGGGCCAAGCAGGGCTGGCTCCTGCCGCTCGACAATCTCGGCGCCGACTACGACGTCGACGACCTCTTGCCGGCGATCCGCAGCGGCCTGACCATCGACGGCAAGCTCTATGCCGCGCCGTTCTACGGCGAGAGCTCGATGGTGATGTATCGCAAGGACCTGTTCGAGAAGGCCGGGCTGACGATGCCCGACGCGCCGACATGGGAGTTCATTGCGGATGCCGCCCGCAAGATCACCGACAAGAACAATGAGATCTACGGCATCTGCCTGCGCGGCAAGGCCGGCTGGGGCGAGAACATGGCGTTCCTGACGGCGACGGCCAACGCCTTCGGCGCGCGCTGGTTCGACGAGAACTGGAAGCCGCAGTTCGATCAGCCGGAGTGGAAGAACGCGCTCGATTTCTATGTCAAGCTGATGAACGACGCCGGCCCGCCCGGCGCCTCCTCCAACGGCTTCAACGAAAACCTGTCGCTGTTCCAGACCGGCAAATGCGGCATGTGGATCGACGCGACGGTCGCGGCCTCCTTCGTGACCAACCCGCATGAGTCGACGGTTGCCGACAAGGTCGGCTTTGCGCTTGCCCCCGACACGGGCCTCGGCAAGCGCGGCAACTGGCTCTGGGCCTGGAACCTCGCGATTCCCGCAGGATCGCAGAAGGCGGAAGCGGCCCAGAAGTTCATCGCCTGGGCAACCGGCAAGGACTATCTGAAGCTCGTTGCCGAGAAGGAAGGCTGGGCGAACGTGCCTCCCGGCACCCGCACCTCGCTCTATGAGAACCCGGAATACCAGAAGGCGGCGCCGTTCGCAAAGATGACGCTCGACTCGATCAATGCGGCCGACCCGAAGAACCCGGCGGTAAAGCCGGTGCCCTATGTCGGCGTGCAATTCGTGGCGATCCCGGAATTCCAGGGGTTGGGTACGGCGGTCGGCCAGGTGTTCTCGGCCGCGCTCGCCGGTCAGATGAGTGTCGATCAGGCGCTCGCCAGCGCGCAGCAACTGTCGACACGCGAAATGACCAAGGCCGGCTATATCAAGTGAGGCTCCCAAGGGGCCGGGGCGCCGTCCGGAAACGGCCGGCGCCCCGGCCACCTCCAGAGCGGGACGAGGACAGGGGCGAACCCCGCCTTCACCCGCGTCCCGCTCTGATTTTTGGCCTACGGGCGCATGCCTCTTCTTGGATTTGCATTGACATCACATTGGGGGACGCCATGGCGACCTTGCATACCCGCTCCGCCGCGCGGCTGATGATCGCACCATCGGTGCTTCTGCTTCTGGCCTGGATGATCGTGCCGCTGGCGCTGACGATCTATTTTTCGCTCCTGCGCTACAATCTGCTGATGCCGGGAATGGAGGAGTTCGCGGGCCTCTCCAACTATACCTATTTTCTGACCGACCCCGCCTTCTTCCAGGCGGTCTTCAACACGCTCGCGATCGTGCTCGGCGTGCTGTTTATCACCGTCGTCGGCGGTATCGGGCTTGCGCTGCTGCTCGACCAGCCGATGTTCGGGCAGGGGATCGTGCGAATCCTAGTGATCGCGCCCTTCCTGATCATGCCGACGGTCGCGGCGCTCGTCTGGAAGAACATGTTCATGAACCCGGTCAATGGGCTCTTCGCCTGGCTCGCCAAACTCGTCGGCCTGCAGCCTTTCGACTTCCTCGCCAATGCGCCCCTTTTCTCGATCATCCTCATCGTCGCCTGGCAGTGGCTGCCCTTTGCAACGCTCATTCTGCTGACGGCACTGCAGTCGCTCGACGAGGAGCAGAAGGAGGCAGCGCAGATGGACGGCGCCGGCGCCTTGAGCCGCTTCATCTATCTCGTCCTGCCGCATCTCTCGCGCGCCATCACCGTCGTCATCCTCATCCAGACCATCTTCCTGCTTTCGGTCTTTGCGGAAATCCTCGTCACGACCAATGGCGGCCCGGGCACGCAGAGCACGAACCTGACGTTCCTGGTCTATGCGCAGGCGCTGCTGCAGTTCGACGTGGGCGGCGCGTCCGCCGGCGGCATCATCGCGGTCATCCTCGCCAACATCGTCGCATTCTTCCTGATGCGGATGATCGGCAAGACGCTGGAGGCTTGATACCCATGGCACGCAATGTCTCGACCCAGCGCAAGCTGGTCACCACGGTGGTGGCCTGGACGATCGGCATCCTGATCTTCTTCCCGATCCTCTGGACCTTCCTGACGAGCTTCAAGACTGAGGCGCAGGCGATCGCCTCGCCGCCGGCTTTCCTGTTCTTCGACTGGACGACGGAGAACTATTTCGAGGTGCAAAGCCGCTCGGATTACTTCAAGCACTTCATGAACTCGGTCGTCGTCTCCTTCGGCTCTACGCTGCTCGGCCTCGTGATCGCGATTCCGTCCGCCTGGGCCATGGCCTTTGCGCCGACCAAGCGCACCAAGGATGTGCTGATGTGGATGCTCTCCACCAAGATGATGCCGCCTGTCGGGGTGCTGGTGCCGATGTATCTGATATTCCGCAATACGGGGCTGCTCGACACGCGCACCGGACTGGTGCTGGTGCTGACGCTGATCAATCTGCCGATCATCATCTGGATGCTCTACACCTATTTCAAGGAGATCCCCGGCGAGATCCTCGAGGCGGCCCGGATGGACGGCGCCTCGCTCGCCAAGGAGATCATCTACGTGCTGACGCCGATGGCGATCCCCGGCATCGCCTCGACGCTGCTCCTCAACATCATCCTCGCCTGGAACGAGGCGTTCTGGACCCTGAATCTCAGCGCCGCCAAGGCGGCACCGCTCACCGCCTTCATCGCCTCCTATTCGAGCCCTGAAGGCCTGTTCTACGCGAAACTGTCGGCGGCCTCGACGATGGCGATCGCCCCCATCCTCATTCTCGGCTGGTTCTCGCAGAAGCAGCTCGTGCGCGGCCTCACCTTCGGCGCGGTCAAATAAGGGTAAGACTCATGGGAAGCATCACACTCAAGAACGTCTCGAAGGTCTTCGGCGCGCACGCCGTGATCCCGTCGATCGACCTCGATATCAATGATGGCGAGTTCGTCGTCTTCGTCGGCCCCTCCGGCTGCGGCAAGTCGACGCTTCTAAGGTTGATCGCCGGGCTCGAGGACGTCAGCGACGGCGCGATCGTCATCGACGGCAAGAACGCCACCGAACTGCCGCCGGCCAAGCGCGGCCTGTCGATGGTGTTCCAGTCTTACGCGCTCTATCCGCACATGAGCGTGCGCGCCAACATCGCCTTCCCGCTGAAGATGGCCGGCGAGGACAAGGCGGTGATCGACAAGAAGGTGGAGGATGCGGCGCGTGTGCTGAACCTCACCGATTATCTCGACCGCAAGCCGCGCCAGCTTTCCGGCGGCCAGCGCCAGCGCGTCGCGATCGGCCGGGCGATTGTCCGCCAGCCGGAGGCCTTCCTGTTTGACGAACCGCTTTCCAACCTCGACGCGGCACTGCGCGTCAACATGCGGCTCGAGATCAGCCAGCTTCACCAGCAGTTGAAGACGACGATGATCTATGTCACCCACGACCAGGTGGAGGCCATGACCATGGCCGACAAGATCGTCGTCCTGAACCGCGGCCGCATCGAGCAGGTCGGCTCGCCGCTCGAGCTCTACCACCGGCCCGACAATCTCTTCGTCGCCGGCTTCATCGGCTCGCCGAAGATGAACTTCATTTCCGGCGGTCCGGCGGCCAGCCATCAGGCCCACACGATCGGCGTCCGGCCGGAACACCTGGTGCTGTCGAAGGATCACGGCACCTGGCAGGGCACGGTCGGCGTGGCCGAGCATCTCGGCTCCGACACCTTCCTTCATGTGAGGGCGGATGACATCGGCACGCTGACGGCGCGGGTGAGCGGTGATTTCCCAGTTACGCATGGCGACCGTGTCTTCCTGACACCGGACCCGCAGCGCCTGCACAAGTTCGACGAAAAGGGACTGGCAATTCGATGAAACGACTTGAAGGCAAGAGCGCACTGATCACCGGGTCGGCGCGGGGAATCGGCCGCGCCTTCGCGGAGGCCTATGCGCGCGAGGGTGCCACGGTAGCGATCGCCGATATCAATATCGAGCGGGCAAGCCAGGCGGCCTCGGAGATCGGGCCATCGGCCTATCCGGTCGAGATGGACGTCACCCGGCAGGATTCGATCGATGCGGCGGTTGCCACCGTCGTGCGGCAGGCCGGTGGGCTCGACATCCTCGTCAACAATGCCGCGCTCTTCGACCTCGCGCCGATCGTCGAGATCAGGCGCGAAAGCTATGAGCGGCTCTTCTCGATCAACGTCGCCGGCACGCTTTTCACGCTGCAGGCAGCAGCCAAGCAGATGATCGCGCAGGGGCGGGGCGGCAAGATCATCAACATGGCAAGCCAGGCGGGCCGGCGGGGCGAGGCCCTGGTCGCGGTCTATTGCGCGACCAAGGCAGCGGTCATCAGCCTCACCCAGTCCGCCGGGCTCGACCTCGTCAAGCACCGCATCAACGTGAATGCCATCGCGCCGGGCGTCGTCGATGGCGAGCACTGGGACGGCGTCGATGCGCTTTTCGCCAGATACGAAAACCGTCCCCTTGGAGAGAAGAAGCGGCTGGTGGGGGAGGCGGTTCCCTACGGGCGCATGGGTACGGCGGAGGATCTGACCGGCATGGCGATCTTCCTCGCTTCGCCGGAGAGCGACTACGTCGTTGCGCAGACCTACAACGTCGATGGCGGCCAATGGATGAGCTGAAACCGGTCCGAAGGATGGGTTCGAAAGGACTATTAGGATGACGACCAAACTCTCCCTCGCCACCTTGGACGCGATCAAGGCGAAGGCCGGCGTTCCGAATTATGATCGGCATGCCCTCAGGGCCGGGATCGTCCATTTCGGCGTCGGCAACTTTCATCGCGCCCATCAGGCCGTCTATCTCGACGATCTCTTCAATCTGGGGCGTGACCATGATTGGGCGATCATCGGCGCCGGTGTCCTGCCATCCGACGATGTGATGCGCGCCAAGCTCGAGGCGCAGGATTTCCTGACCACCGTGGTCGAGCAGGACAACAATCGCACTGGCGCTCACGTCACCGGCGCGATGATCGCCTATCTGAGGCCCGGCGACATACCTGCCATTGTGGCCCAGCTCGCAAGCCCGCACATTCGTATCGTGTCGCTGACCATCACCGAAGGCGGCTATTTCATCGACCCGGCCTCGGGCGTGTTCAATCCCGCCCACCCGGCGATCGCCGGGGATGCCCGGAATCCTGCGTCGCCGAAAACGGTGTTCGGTCTCATACTGGCGGGCCTTGCCGAGCGAAGGACGAAGGGGATAGCGCCCTTCACCGTCATGTCCTGCGACAATATTCCCGGTAATGGCGAGGTGACGCACGCGGCCGTCTCCGGCCTCGCTCGTCTGTCGGACCCGACTTTTGCCGACTGGATCGATGCCAATGTCGCCTTTCCGAACGGCATGGTCGACCGCATCACGCCGGCGACGGGCGCCCGCGAGATCGGTATCGTTGCTACGGACTACGGCATCGACGATGCCTGGCCGGTCTTTTGCGAAGAGTTCAAGCAATGGGTGCTGGAAGACAAATTCCCGCAAGGCCGCCCGGCGCTCGAAGAGGTCGGAGTGCAGTTCGTCCCGGACGTGGCGCCCTATGAGCACATGAAGATCCGCGTTCTCAATGGCGGCCATGCGGCGATCGCCTACCCGGCCGCATTGCTCGATGTCCATTTCGTACACGAGGCGATGGAGGAGCCGCTGATCCGCGCCTTCCTGGCCAAGCTCGAGCACGAGGAGATCATCCCGGTCATTCCGCCGGTGCCGGATACGAACCTGAAGGACTACTACAAGCTGATCGAGACGCGTTTTGCGAATCCGAAGATCGGCGACACGATCGCTCGACTGGCGCAGGACGGCTCGAACCGGCAGCCGAAATTCATCCTGCCATCGACCGCCGACCGCCTGCGCCGCGGTGAGGACGTAGTCGGGCTGTCGCTGGTTTCGGCGCTGTGGTGCCGCTATTTCGCCGGCACGTCCGACAGCGGCAACGCGATCGCCTTCAACGACGCGAATGCCGACCGTCTGGAGGCGGCCGCCCTTGCGGCGAAAGACGACCCCATGGCCTTCCTCGCGCTTTCCGACATTTTCGGCGAGGTGGCGCAGTCCAACCTTTTCCGCCGCCGCTTTGCCCATGCCTTGAAAACACTTTGGGAAAAGGGTACGCGCGCCACGCTGCAACTTTATCTGGACGACAATCTCGGGGATTAGAGCCTTTCATGTCTAAATGGAACCAATTCTGTTGGCTCAAGCGGAGTGGAATGTTTGCTCGGCTGGCGCGCGGCGTAGCCAAAGCATACGTCCAAGCCAGCCGAGCAAACAGGCCGCCCGCTTCAGCCAACCCGAAGGGCCGGACATCTTTCCGCCAGGATCAGAGGCGATCGCCTCGGCCGTACATGCGGGTACGATCCTCGCCAATCGCCTCTGCCCTGACGAAAACCTGCACCGGCAGAATTGCTTCCATTTAGACATGAAAGGCTCTTGCGATGGCGGGGCACGCCACGAGACTGGTCATTTTCGACTGCGACGGCGTGCTTGTGGACAGCGAACCGATCTCGCTCAGCGTGCTTGTCGAGGCGCTGGATGCGGCCGGCGTTTTGATGACGACGGAGGAGGCGAGCGAGCGATTCCTCGGCCGCAGCCTCAAGAGCATGTCGGCAATCCTGCACGATGAATACGGGCTTGCGACCGACGATGCCTTTCTCGAAGCAATGAGGAAGCAGCTTTATGCGCGGTTTCGACAGGAACTGAAGTCCGTTCCCGGCATACGCGAGGCGGTCGAACAGCTCGGCGCGGCCTGCTGCGTCGCCTCTTCCAGCCAGCCGGAGCGCATTCGCCTGTCTCTGACGGTGACCGGCCTCATCGATCTCTTCGAGCCGCATATCTTCAGCGCGACCATGGTGGCGCGCGGCAAGCCTGCTCCCGATCTGTTCCTGCATGCGAGCGCCGAAATGGGCTACGCGCCGGCGGACTGTATCGTCATCGAGGACAGTCCGGCCGGGATCGAGGCGGCCAAGGCGGCGGGCATGCGGGTCTTTGCCTTCGCTGGCGCCAGCCACGCCCGAAACGAGCGGCATCGGCAGGTGCTCGCCGGCCTTGATCCTGACGTCTTGTTTGACGACATGGGCGAATTGATACAGTTTGTCCGGCAATAGGGAGAGCAGGGTGGGGCGGTCCCGGCTGCACTGCTCCGGCTAGCTGAAAATCCAACAATCATCTCGGGACGGGGTCATCCATTGATGCGCGAATATGTCGTGGCGGTCGATATCGGAACCGGCAGCGCCCGCGCCGGCATCTTTGACCGGAAAGGCGCGCTTCTGGCCCGGGCCGACCGGCCGATTGCCATGAACCGGCCGGAGGAGAACCACGCCGAGCACGATTCCGAAGACATCTGGGCCGCCGTCTGCGAAGCGGTGCGGGCGGCGCGCCAGATGGCGGGAATTGGCGCCGAGAGCATTGCGGCAATCGGCTTCGATGCCACCTGTTCGCTGGTCGTGCTTGACCGTGACGGCGCGCCGCTGTCGGTCAACCGCCGCGGCGAACCGCGCTGGGACACGATCGTCTGGCTCGACCATCGGGCGCTGGCGGAGGCGGATTTCTGCACGGCGACCGAGCATCCGGTCCTCGATCACTCGGGCAGGGTCATGTCGCCGGAGATGGAGATGCCGAAGCTGATGTGGCTGAAGAAAAACCTGCCTCGCCAGTGGGAGCGAGCAGGCTATTTCTTCGATCTTGCAGACTATATGTCCTGGCGGGCAACGGGAAACGCGGCGCGGTCGCGCTGCACGTTGACGGCGAAATGGAACTATCTTGCCCATAAGGAGCGCGGCTGGCAGCAGGACTATCTCGAGCGGATCGGTCTCGGAGACCTTCTCGAGCGCGGTGGCTTGCCCGAAGAGACGCTGCCGGTGGAGCGTGCCGTCGGAAGTCTCGCGGCGAAGGCCGCCGCGGAACTCGGTCTCGACACCGAATGCCGGGTCGCGCCGGGCTTGATCGATGCCTATGCGGGAGCGCTGGGCGTGCTCGCAGGCTTCGCCGGCGAACCGGCGAAGCTCGAACGCCAACTGGCTCTGATCGCCGGGACGTCGAGTTGCATCGTCGCCTTCTCGAAGGAGATGAAGCCGGGCTTCGGCATGTGGGGGCCCTATTTCGAAGCGGTGCTGCCCGGTTTCTGGCTGATCGAAGGCGGGCAATCGGCGACCGGCGCGCTGCTCGATCATGTCGTGCGCCTGCACGGGGGCGGGCTGCAGCCGACGGCCGAAACCCACAGCAGGATCATCGGGCGCGTGCAGGAATTGCGCGCCGAGCACGGCGACGGCTTCGCCGACCGCTTGCATGTCCTTCCCGATTTTCACGGCAACCGCTCGCCGCTTGCCGATCCGCATGCGCTTGGCGTCGTCAGCGGGCTGGCGCTCGACTCGTCCTTCGACGCGCTCTGCCGCCTCTATTGGCGGACCTGTGTCGCCATAGCGCTCGGCATTCGCCACATCCTCGAGATGATGAAGGAGGCGGGCTACGACCTCGATACGCTGCACGTGACCGGCGGCCACGTGCGCAATCCGCTGCTGATGGAGCTCTATTGCGACGCCACCGGCTGCCGGGTGGTGATGCCGCAGGCCCCGGATGCCGTTCTGCTCGGGACTGCCATCACAGCCGCGGTGGCCGGCAACCTCTATCCCGACCTCGCACATGCGGGTGGCGCCATGGCCTCGGCCGGACAGGAGAGGCATCCGAACCCGGCATTGCGCGACCTCTACGACCGCGACTACCGACGCTTCCTGGCGCTCTATCGGCACCGCGCCGAACTGGAGTCGATCGAATAGGTAGAAACTCCGAATTTTTCGCGGAACCTTTTCGCTGCTCGCGCATTATTGGCAATAACCGAGCGGCGACGCACATCGCCCCCAATGTGACGTCGGAGGCATACCGCCGGTTCCAACTCACATCCCCCTCAGTGAGTTGAAAGACCTCAGCCAGTGCCCTTCCCTCGGCACTGGCTGTTTTCCTTTGCAGGTCTCGATTGGTTTTGCTTTCAGAATTTTTAGAAGCCGACCGCGTCGGCCGCGTCCACATCAGGCGCAGCGCAATCGCCCCGACAAGGGCGCTTCCTTCTGTCGTTGAAGCTTTAGGCGGCGGCCCTGGTCGATTCGTTGAAGAACAGGGCCTGGCTGATCAGCGCCTTGACCATCTCCGGGTTGAAGGGCTTCGTCACCAGGAATGTCGGCTCCGGCCTTTCGCCGGTTAGAAGCCGCTCGGGGAAAGCAGTGATGAATATCACCGGGACGATGCTGGTCTTGAGGATTTCGTTGACCGCGTCGATGCCGGAGCTGCCGTCGGCGAGCTGGATATCGGCGAGCACCATTCCCGGCGCTGCCGTCTTGAACAGAGCGATCGCCTCGTCCTTGGTGCGCGCAATGCCCGTCACGCGATGGCCGAGACTTTCGACCATCTGCTCGATGTCGATGGCGATCAGCGGCTCATCCTCGATGATCATGATGTCGGTCGCGACCTGACGGGAGATTTCCTGCGAAGCGCGGTCGAGCAGCGCGGTGAGCTTGGCCGTATCGACGTCGAGGACTTCCGCAGCTTCCTGCGGGGCAAAGCCTTCGACGGACACCAGCAGGAAGGCCTGGCGTGCGACCGGAGATACGGCCGCAAGATTGACGGAGGCGCGCTGTTCCCAGGCAAATGGCGAGACCGGCTCGGGGACGAACACGGACGAAGAACCGAACAGCGAGCTGAAGAGACGAAACAACGCGACCCTGTCGCTGCTGGCCTCGGGGAAAATGGAGGTATCGGCGATCAACGCTTCGAGCACGGCCGCGACATAGGCGTCACCCGATGTCTGCGATCCGGTCAAGGCGCGTGAATAGCGGCGCAGATAGGGGAGAAATGGAGCTATGCGGGTGGACAGTGTCATGCAGGACTCCCTCAATCCATGTTCTTTTGAACGTTGTCTTTTGAACGTGGTTCCGCTGCGGAAACGTTCCGATGAAAAAAAGGTTCCGGCGCGGAACATTTCATTTTTCCGCCGCGTTATGGTGCAGGCGAAGTTTCAAGGGCGGCAGTTATACGATGAGATATACTTCAGGGGCAGGACGGACGGTCGGAATGCGTCCGAAGTCTGACGATCCGAACGCGCAGATCGCGGCAAAGCTGAAAGCACTTTACCTGTCGGTACAGGAAGAGGGAATTCCCGCTCGCTTCCTCGATCTTCTGGAAAAGCTTGAGGCCGTGGAAAAACGATCCATGCTGGATGGCAAGGAGTGAGCGCCGGGATGTCGGACAACCAGTCGGAAAACCAAGAGTTCAAGCGTGAGATGCTTGCGGCCCTGCCGAGCCTGCGCGCCTTCGCCATGTCGCTGATCGGCCGCCACGACCGGGCCGATGATCTCGTGCAGGACACCATCATGAAAGCCTGGGCCAAGCAGGATCATTTCGAGATGGGCACAAACATGAAGGCCTGGCTCTTCACGATCCTGCGGAACGAACTCTACAGCCAGATGCGCAAGCGCGGCCGCGAGATCCAGGACAGCGACGGTCATTTCACGGAGACGCTGGCACACCATCCGGAACAATACGGCTCGCTCGACCTGCAGGATTTCCGCCGCGCCCTCGACCAGTTGCCGCCGGACCAGCGCGAGGCGATCGTTCTCGTCGGCGCTTCGGGCTTCTCCTACGAAGAGGCCGCGACGATTTGCGGCTGCGCGCTGGGCACGATCAAGAGCCGCGTCAACCGAGCACGCCAGCGCCTCCAGGAGATTCTCCAGATCCAGGGCGAGAACGACTATGGGCCGGACGAAACCTCGGCGCCCATCACGTCGCGGGCCTTCGTGTCCTGACAAGTCCTCATCGCCACGGCGCTTCCTTCCTTATTTCTGCTTTGCAATGCGCGTTTACTCGAAGCATGGATTGCGGCGGCGTTTAGAATTGCTGCATAGTTCCACGGGCCAGCCGCGAAGTGGGGCACGGGTCTCATTGCTTCGACGGATGAGCCCCGGCGTTCCTAACCACTCGATGTTGCGGGCGGGATGGGGGTTGGAGTTCGGGCGGAATGCACGAGAAGGCACAAGCAATGCTTCCGGCAATGGCTGAGACGCTCGGTTCACGAGAGCGGCTCGGCGTGCTGCATGCGACGGCGCCGGACATGGCCGTCGCCGACAGCGACTTCGAACCGCTGGCGAAGCTGGCCGCCGGCCTGTTCGAGGCGCCGATGGCCCTCGTCACGCTCGTCGATCATGAATGGGAGTGGTTCAAGGCAGCCGTCGGGACGACGGAGACCAGGACGCGCGCCGACGAATCCTTCTCAGCCCATGCAATCGGCAATGGCGGTCATGGTGCATTTCTTGTGCTCGACGCGTCCCTGCATCCGGCCCTGCGTCACAATCGAAAGGTCGCGCAAGCGCCCTTCCTGCGTTTCTATGCAGGCGCCCCGATAGTCCTGGGCGGACAGGCGGTGGGCACTGTCTGCGTCTTCGACCGGGCCGCACGCACCGACGTCACCGCGACACAGCTAAACGCGTTGCAGCTTGTTGCCGACTCTGCCGCCTCGTTGCTCAAGCTCAAGGACGAGGCGCGTCGGCGCGCGCTCAAGGAGGCCGCGCTCTCCCGCGAGGAACAGCGGCTCGCGATGGCACTTGACGCCGCCAATGTCGGCAGCTGGCTCTGGGATATTCGCGCCGGGACCGTGGCGGGCAATGGCGCGATGATGCGCATGTTCGGGCTTCCGCCGGAGCGGATATTGACCGCCAGGGCCGTCTTTGGCGCGATCCATCCGGACGATCGCGGTGCGACCTTCTTCAAGCTCAGGCAGGCGATGGCCGCCAACGAGGAGTATGACGGCATGTTCCGGATTCGCGCGAACGGACGCTGGCTGCTCGGCCGCGGCCGGGTGCACGACCGGGACAGCAAGGGCTCGGCGCTGACGTTTCTCGGCATGACGATCGATGTCACCGAACAGCAGGCCTCTGTGCAGCGGACGCGGCTGCTGTTGAAGGAATTGAATCACCGGGTCAAGAACACCCTTGCAATGCTGCAATCGCTGGCGCGCCAGACGCTTCGCCAGACCAGCGACCCGGCCGAGTTCATGACCGCCTTTGCCGGCAGGCTGCAGGCTATCTCCGAGGCGCATGGGCTGCTTTCCGATTACGAATGGGGGACGATCCGCCTAGCGGAGCTGATTTCCAAGCAGCTCAAGCCCTATGTCAGCGACTATGCCGAGCAGGTGGAAATCCACAAGGACGAGGTTCTGCTCGGCCCTGATCAGGCGGTCGGCCTCGGCCTCGTGCTGCATGAACTGGCGACCAATGCGGTGAAATATGGCTCGCTGTCGGTACCGAAGGGCAAGATCGTTCTGACGGCGCGCGGGGTCGTCGAGGAAGGCGGGGCCGTGCTGCACCTGACCTGGACGGAAGTCGGCGGTCCGCCAGTTCGTGAACCGCGCCGGCGCGGTTTCGGCTCGCTGCTGATCGAGCGGAGCCTCGACAAGATCATCGGCAGTTCCGTCAAGGTCGAATATCTGCCGGCGGGCGTCACAGCGTTGATCCGGCTGCCTCTCTGACCACGTGTTTCCGGGGTCGATACAGCTGAGGCGAGCGATCAATGCCGGTCGCCGCGACGCCGCCCTTTGCCGAGACCGAGCAGCAGCCCCACGGCGATCGCCGTGCCGACTCCCAGCAGCGGCTGCTTGCGCAGGAGGCTTGTGGCCGCGGCAAGCGCGAGGTTCGTCTGAAGCAGCGAACGCCGGCGGCGTTCGTCCAGGATACGCCGGTCGCGGGCGTTCAGCGCAGCCATCACGGCAACAATGACGAGGGCAGCCGCGAGAAGCGCGATGGCGATCGCCGCCGTGGCGACGACCGGCGAATAGCGGTCGGCGAGAACAAGGGCGATCGCCACAAGCGCGAACACATAGGCGGTGCCGAGAAGCGCGGCGACGAGCGCCCATAGAAGCGCATTGCGCTTGTAGCGCGAGGCCGCGGCGCCGAAGTCGGCTGCAAGCAAGGCGGTCAAGACGGCTCCTAAGGTCTGCATGCCAGCTTCTCCCCATCGTAGCGCACCGAAAATGGGCGACATGCGCTTTGAGCCATATGTTTCGCTCCGCCCCGACTGTCGCGCGGCAGCTAGCGTCGCAGAAGCGCGGCCGCGATGAGGCCGATCGCCGCTGCGGCGCCGAGGGTGGCGACCGGATGCTCGCGCACCGCCCGGCGAACCTCCCTTTCGGTATCCGCATAACGGCTGCGCAGATCGGAAAGCATCTGCTCGCCGTTCTCCAGCAGGTCTTTCAGGTCGGATTCCGCTTGCTTGCGGGTGCTGCGGGCCTTGGCCTTCACTTCCCGCGAGGCTTCCACGCCCCGATCGGCGATCAGCGCCACGAGTTGCGCTATGTCTTCCCGAATTTCCTGGAGTTGGTCCTCTATCGATGCGTCGACCGCACCGCCGTTGCGCTTCCTGCTGCTTGAACTTGAAAAGAGACCCGTCGCCATCTTGTCGCTCCCTTCGCTTCGCTGCCGGCCAACGTCCGGCACATTCTCGGCGGCGCGCCGGACGTGGCACGCCCGGGATCAACGCATAAGGGAGAAATTTGTTTCGCTAAATCTTGACGTTGCCACGCAGCGCCGGCGTCCGAAATATCAAAGCGACGCGGTCTGCGGCAGGACGAAGGGCACATCGCGGGCCGGTGCCATGCTGACCTGCATCCGGCATCCAAACACCGCTTCCATGGTCTCGTTGGTCAGGACGTCCTTCGGCGCGCCGAGGGCGCGGATGCGGCCTGATTTCATCATCACCATCTGGTCGGCAAACATCGCCGTCAGGTTGAGGTCGTGCATCACCGCAATGACGCCGCCGCCTTGCTCGCAGAATTGGCGCGCCAGCCGCATGATGGTCAGTTGGTGGCGGATGTCCAGGCTCGACACCGGCTCGTCGAGTAGAAGGTAGCGCGGCTCGCCGTCGCTGACCGGCGCGGAAATCTGGCAAAGCACGCGGGCAAGCTGGACGCGCTGCTGCTCGCCGCCCGACAGTTCCTGATAAAAGCGGCCGGAAAAGCCGGCGAGATCGACGGCATCGAGCGCATGGTCGACCGTGCGGTCGAAGCCGGAAGCATCGGAACCGCCCGTTGACAGGCCGAGTCCGACGATTTCGCGGACAGTGAACGGGAAGGAGATGACCGTCGATTGGGGCAGGACGCCCCGTTTCACGGCCAATTCCCACGGCCTCAGCCGGGCGATGTCATGACCGTTGATGGTTACCTCGCCCCTGAAAAGGCGAAGCTCGCCGGAGATCGCCTTCAAGGTCGTCGTCTTGCCGGAGCCGTTCGGTCCGACGATCGCCGTCATCCTTCCCGGCGCGGCTTCGAACGAAACGCCGTGGAGCACGGGCCGGCCGCCGAGGCGAACGGAGATGTCGGAGGCGCGGATCATGTCAAAGTCCCATGTTCGAGCGCCCGCGCAAGAGAACCCACAGGAAGAACGGCGCTCCGACGAAGGCGGTGATAATGCCGATCGGCAGTTCGGCGGGGGAGACGATCGTGCGGGCCACCATATCGGCAAAGATCAGCATCGTGCCGCCGAGAAGGGCCGACGCCGGCAGGAGGTAGCGGTGATCCGGGCCGATGACGAGCCGGAGCAGATGCGGCACGACGATGCCGACGAAACCGATTCCACCACTGACCGCGACGGAGGCGCCTGTTGCCGCGGCGACGCTCAAAATGGCGATGTTCTTGAGGCGCTGCACGGACACCCCCATGTGGAAGGCGGCCGCCTCGCCGAGGGTGATGGCGTTGAGGCCCCGTGCCAGGAAAGGGACGACGGAAAGCGAAACGAGGATGATCGGCCCGGCGGCCAGGATCTTCGTCCAATTGGCGCCGGCGAGCGAACCGAGCCCCCAGAAGGTGAGATCGCGCAACTGCTTGTCGTCGGCGATGAAGACGAGCACGCCCGTTACCGCGTTGGCGAGTGCGCCAAGAGCTATCCCCGCGAGCAGCATCGTTGCGACCGATGTCTGGCCGCTGCGCGTGGCGATGCGGTAGAGGAGAAGCGTCGTGGCGAGGCCGGCGAGGAAAGCGCCAAGCGGTAGCGCGTAAAAACCGACAAGCGCAAAAACCGGTCCGAGCATCGTGCTGCCGAGAACGATCACCAGGACCGCACCGAGGCTTGCGCCCGAAGACACGCCGACAAGACCGGGATCGGCCAGCGGGTTGCGGAACAGTCCCTGCATCACGACGCCGGAAACGGCAAGCGCCGCACCGACCAGCATGCCGAGCACGGCGCGCGGCAAGCGAATATCCAGGATGATGATGCGATCGCGCATGCTCAAGGTCTGGTCGGCGGCCGTTTCGCCGACGAGCCAGCCAAAGACGTTTCCGAGTGAAGCGTCCGCGGCGCCCGTCATGATCGAGGTCGCGAAGGTGGCGACGGCGAGCACCACGAGGGCGGCGATGAGCACGCGCGCCACACCCGATCGATCGCCTTTCTGCCGGGAATGGGCAAAGTTCGAAGCCAAGGCAGGTCCGCCCGTGCCGCCAATGGCCTCACTGCGAGGCATTGGTCTTCTTTCCGTAGACCGCCGTATTCAGTTCCCGGACCGCGCTTGCGGTGCGCGGGCCGAAACCGAGCAGGTGCAGCCCGTCCATGCGGACGAGCGCCTTGCTTTTCGCCGCCGGCGTCAGGCTGAGCGCCGGAAGGGCGAAGAGTTCGTCGGCGCTTACGGCATGGCTTCCACCCCGGTCCATCATCAGGACGACGTCCGGCTTCGCCTCGACGATCGCCTCGTCGGTCAGCGGCTTGTAGCCGGGAAAATTGCCGGTGGCATTGATCGCGCCGGCAAGTTCGATGATGCCGTTGGCGGCGGTACCGGTGCCCGAGGCCATGATCTTGCCGCCCTGGGTGCTGAGGATGAAGAGGACGCGCTTGCGTTCGCTTGTCGGGCGGGCGGCACTGTCCGCCAACGCCGCGTCGAGCTCCTGCTCGACGGACCGGGCCAGGGCTTTGGCCTTGTCGGGAACACCGAGAAACGCGCCGACGGCGCGGATCTTCGCGAGGATGCCGGCCTTGTCGTAGGTGTCGGCAATCGTCGTGAAGGGGATATTCGCCTGCTTCAGCACCGCCAGCGCCTCGGGCGGCCCGCTGCCTTCGATTGCCACGATTGCCGCCGGGTTGACGGCGATGATGCCCTCCGGCGCCAATTGCCGCATGTAGCCGACATTGGGGAGTTTCGCCGCTGCTTCGGGGTAGGTGCTCGTCGAATCGCGGCCGACGAGCCGGTTCTCCTCGCCGAGCGCATAGATGATCTCGGTCACCGCGCCGCCGATCGAAACGACCCGCGAGGTATCCGGCTGCTCGACGGTCTCAGCCATTGCGGGGCTGACAATCGAGGCGGAACCAGGCGCGAGCGCCGGCAGCAGGAAGGGCGCCGACAGTGCGAAGGCAGCGAGCGCCAGTTCCCAGCGGCGCAGGCGGCGGAAATCGAAGCCGTTCATCCCTTGTCTCCTCAGGCTGCGGCGATGCTGTCGAGGCGCGTCAGGGTCTCGACGAGGTTGCGCCACTCCGGTCTTTCGGCAAAGCCTTCCTTGCGCTTGCCGAAGAACTGGATGACCATTTCGCCCTTGGCATCCAGGGCTTCGAGCGAGGTCACATGCCCGTCGGACGTCGGCTTGCGTACCGCCCAAAGCTCGGCGATGTGATCCGTGCGCAGATGCAGGTGGAATGTCGGGTCCATGACGTTGAGCCACGGCCCCATGGTTGCGATGTTGGCGACCGGACCGGAGTGGATCTGGATGACGCCGGCGCTGCCGACGAAGCACATGATCGGTAGCTCGATCTCGGCGCTACCGCGCATCATCGTCTCGATGCTACCGGCGTCGAGCTGCCAAGCCAGGTCGTCTCCGACGGCATGCAGGGCCTGGCGCCGACCGATTTTCAGGCTGCGCAACATGCCGTGGAACTGATGGGTGTCGGTCATCTTCGTCCAGTGGTCGCGCAGTGCTTGCGTATCGACCATAGCGGTTCCGTCGTCGGCGGCCGGCGCGCCGGCCTCGGCAAGGCATTCCTGCGATTGGTCCTCGAGGCGGAAGTCCGCGACGATCCGGTCGTAGGCTTCAAGGTCCGACGTCGGGCGCAGGTGGACCTTGTGAACCGCGTTCCCCCATTTGTCGAAAAACTGCAGGCTGCGGCGGACTTCGCCATTGGCGTCGGTCTTCGATACGGCGAAGCCATGCGCCCAGGCGGATGGGAAAACCCGCAGGTCGATTTCGGATCCGAGCACGAGGCTTGCAGAGGTGCCTGTCTTGACGTTCTCATAGACGCCGATCTTCTCGTGGACGGCGGATTCATTGCGTGTGAGCGCCATGACCTCGCCCAGTTCCCCAGCGCGCTCCAGGAAACGATTGGCATCGGCATCGATGCGGCTTGCCGTCAGCCCGCATTCGGCAGCGACGAGGGCCGCTTCGGAAATGCCGAGTTGGGCGGCGATGTCGCGCTCGCGCATCTTCGGGTTCGCCGCGCGGTAGGCGCGGATCTCATGGGGCGTGGGGCGCGTGCTGTCGATCATCGGTCGTCTCGCTATTTATTCAGAATCAACTTGCCCTGTCGGGTGATCCGCATCCGGTAGATCGCGCCGTCATGGGAAATCAGGATCTCGCTGGCGCCGCGGAAAAGCTCGTGACTTTCCACGATCGGCTGCGAGCCGTTGGTCGCGCTCGGCGGCTGCGAGGGTCGGGGGGTATCGGGGTCGTTTGGTGTCACGGTTTCGGCCAGTTCACGAGGGGCGGAAGCAAGGCGATATCCCCTCATTCCTCTCGCGCATTCCAATTACTATCTTGACTGCATTACTCATATTTCTTTAAGGACGCAATACCGGATAGTTATAGTCAAGTTAATTGATCGCCTCCGCCGCTTGGAAGAGCCGGTTCGGATGCGGAGCTTGGGTGGTGTGATGATGGCCTGTCTTTCCCGTATCGCGTTTTCGATCGCAGCGATGATCCTGTCGCTGGCAGCGCCGGCCATGGCACAGGAGGCAACAGCCGCCAGCGGGCTGACAATCGAGCTCAACGAGGTTGCGCCGTCCGCGAAGGGATGCAAGCTGACCTTCGTCGCCGGCAACGGTCTGCCGCAATCCCTCTCCAAGGTTTCGTTTGAATTCGTCCTCTTCGATCAGAAGGGGCTGGTCGAGCGGATGGCTGTGCTCGATTTTCGCGACCTGCCTGCCGGCAAGACGAAGGTCCGGCAGTTCGACCTGCCGGGCACGAAATGCGAGGCGGTGAAGAGCCTGCTGATCAACGATGCACCCGCCTGCGTCGGCGAGGGCATCGACAAGGGCGCCTGCATGACGGGGCTCAAGACCGGGTCCAAATCGGCGGTTGAACTCAAGGGCTGAGACGATCCCGTTCGCTGACGTGCCGATGGAAGGCAGGCGCATAAATGAAGCACATCATGAAATGGGCCGCGGCGATCGGCCTTTCCTTGCTGGCGCATGCGAGCGGCGCCATGCTGTTTGCTTCTAGCAACGACGATACTCAGATGGCCGGTGGTGAGGCAACCGAGGTTGCGCTGCTTGGCAATGCTTTCGATGAGACTCTGCAGGCGGGCGATCCGTCCGATGTCGTCGAGCCGACGGAAGAGACCTCCGAGGAGCTGACGCCGACCGAAATCCAGTCGCCGGAAGAGATCGCGGAGGCGGTCGAGCCAACGACTCCAGATGTCGTCTCGGAGCAGCCGTCCGAAGTGACGCCGACCGACGCGGACGTCATTCTGCCGGCAGAGGAGATGCCGGTGACGCAGGTCGCCGAGGCTCCGGTCACGGCCAGTGTGGCCCCGGTCGAAACCGTCGTTCCGGAAGAGAAACCGGAACCGGAAAAGATCGAAAAGAAGGTCGAGAAACCGGAGCCCAAGAAGCCGGTAAAGAAAAAGAAGGTAACGCGGAAAAAGGCCGGGGAAGGGGGCGAGCAGGCGAGCTCGCAGGTCAAGGGACAGGCGGACGGCGCCCAAAATGCAACGGCCAGCGCCGCCACTGGCGTAAGGCAAGGTTCCGTGGCTCGGGAAGCGGGCAATGCCGTTCTCGACAACTACAAGGGCAAGGTACAGCGCAAGCTCAATCGGGCCAAACGCTATCCCGCCGAGGCCAAACGCCAAAGTCTGCGCGGCGTCGCTCACGTACGCTTCACGGTCACGTCCGACGGGGGGCTCGCCGGCGTCGGTTTGGCGAGAAGCTCAGGTTCGCCGATTCTCGATCAGGCAGCCCTCGATACTGTCCGCCGCGCTACGCCTTTTCCGCCAATCCCCGCGGAAGCCCGCCGTGGCAGCTGGCCATTCACAGTTCCCGTTGATTTCACACGGTAATTTTCTTTGTCGGAAGCGATGCGGAAGGCTCGCATTTGTCTGAATAAATATGACTTGAATACTCAAGTTTATACTTTACTCCGATAATCAAGTTTAATAAGTTGCCGCCGTCGCACAACCGATCGGTGTGTGCCAACGAATTTAGATGGCGACCAGGGCAGGGACCCGCTTCGCCGACAGGACGGAGAGAACGGATGCGCGGCAAGCGACATGCAGGCAAGGGCGGCAAGGGAAAGGCGAGGGAGGAAACGCCTGCAGTGCAGCCCAACGGCGGCAAGGCAACGCTCGAGGGGCGCAGCTTCCTCTATGTCGGCGGCCGCGATTGCCAAGTTGCCCATTTGCGCGAGATCGCCAGTTCCTATGGTGCGGAACTCCTCCACCATGACGGCGGTCTGCGAGAGGCCGTGTCGCGCATCGATCGCGTTCTTCCGTCTGTCGACTGCGTCTTCTGCCCCATCGACTGCATCAGCCACGATGCATGTCTGCGCGTGAAGACCGGCTGCAAGAAGTGGGGCAAGGCCTTCGTGCCGCTGCGCAACGGCTCGAAATCGAGCCTGGAGAGGGCCCTTCAGGACCTGTCCACGAACGGCGGCGACAACTGATTTCTTGACGACAGCGGCGGCGACCTTCTCCCTGGGTGCCGGCCGCACGGAGAATCGATGATGAACGAAGAACGTCCCGATCAAATGATGATGATCGGTCTTCACAAGCTCGCATCGGAGCTCGGCGACGGGCTGGTGCCGGAACTCTACGAAGTGCTGACGCGTCGTGCCCGCTTGCTGGAGGACAATCCCAACGTGGCGGAATTCCCGGCATGGCAGGCCCGTCCTCCGGTCCGCGAGCCGTTCGGAGTTGCGCCGGCGGCAAACGCCGTTATCCTGCCGTTCCCGCGAAGCGAAGCCGGGATCCCGGAGAAGAAGGCACGTGAAAGGTAGCCCGATGTTTGTCGCCATGAACCGTTTCCACGTCGCCCTTGGTCAGGAAGAGGCATTCGAGGCCGTCTGGAAAGGGCGTGATTCGAGCCTTGCAGACATGCCCGGCTTCATCGACTTCCATCTGCTGCGCGGCGAGAGCGTGCCTGCAGAAGGCTATACTCCGTTCATCTCCAAATCGAACTGGGAAAGCAGGGACGCCTTCGTCGCCTGGACGAAATCGGAAAACTTCCGGGCCGCCCATCGCAATGCCGCCGACAATCGGGCCATGTATCTGGGGCCGCCGAAATTCGAAGGCTACACGGTCGTCGAGGGCGCCTGAGCCGTCTTTTTTCAGCCGCGGGGCAGGAACGCCCCCGCAGCGACGGCCAGCCATCCCGCCATCATCGTCAGACCGCCAAGTGGCGCCGACATCGGGAACAGGCCGTGACCGGCGAAGTGACGCATGGTGAGGTCCCCAGCAAAGAGTGCGGTTCCGGCAGCTAGCAGCAGTGCGGCGAGGGGAGCCGTGCGGAAATGCGCCCATCCGGCATGGAGCGCGACGAGAGCCGGCGCATGGGCGAGACACATGGCGGATGCCCCGCCGAGCAGCCGCGGATCCGCACCATGTGAAGCGGCCGCGGCGGCGGCGACGCCGAAAACACCCATCAGCCCGGCAATGAAAAGCGCAATCCCACGCATCCCGCGGTTCGGCATTTGATGATCATTCCTTGTTCTGCATGTGATGGGCGAGCCGGGTGATCGGTTCGAGGATGATTTCCCGGAGCTTCGGGTGCGTCACCGTCTCCTCGAGGGCGCGGGTGAAGCAGAGCAGCCATTCATCGCGTTCGGCCGGGCCGATTTCGGCGATGAAGTGCCGCCGGCGCAGCATCGGATGGCCGCGCTTCTCAATATAGATCGGCGGCCCGCCGAGCCAGCCGGTCAGATATTCATAGAGCTTTTCCTCGCTGCCGGAGAGATCCGGCGGATGCACGGCACGGCAGCGGGTCGCTTCGGGCAGGCTGTCCATCAGCTCATAGAACCGCCGCGTCAGTGCGCGGACCGCGGCATCGCCGCCGATCGCCTCGTAGAGCGTCGTGGTTTTCGTTTCCGTCATGATCCTGTCCTTTGCTCACGTTCGTATAGCGGCCCGGCGCCGGGCACAATGTCGGCCCCTGCCTTGCGGCGTTTCATCGCGTCAGAGGTCTTTCATCCAAGAGGGCTTGACAAAACCGTCCAGACGGTATCTTTGGCAGTCATGACAAACGCCTATCAAAGAAAGAAGCAGCCGGAGCGGGTTCGCCAGCAATTGCTGGACGTCGCCGCGCGGCTGTCGCTGGAACAGGGGATCGCCGCGGTCACCCTCGAAAAGGTGTCGCAGGCGGCAGGGGTCAGCAAAGGCGGGCTGCTGCATCATTTTCCCAACAAGCTTGCCTTGCTCGACGGCCTCTTCGACGAATTGATCGGCCGCTTCGATCGGGCGATCGAGGCGGCGATGGCCGGCGATGCGGAGGAGCGCGGGCGATTTACGCGCGCCTATCTCACCGTTTGCTTTCAGCTCGAAGCGCAGGCGGAGGGGCAGGGCTGGCGGGTGCTGACGATCGCGCTGCTTGCGGAGCCGCATCTCAAGGCGCGCTGGCGCGATTGGGTGGAACGGCGCTCGGCCGAGTTCGCCGAGACCGACGGCTCGCCGGATTGCCTGCTCGCCCGATTTGCCGCAGACGGCATCTGGCTTGCCGACCTGATGCAGAGCCATGCCGTCGATGAAGACACGAGGGCCGACCTGCTTCAAAAGCTCAAGGCGCTTTCACTGCAGTGATATCGCCGACCACATGGAATCCATCCAACTCGAACTTTTCGGAGACGTGCCGTGAACCCCGCCATGCTCTACACCGTCCTGGTGATCGCCATCGTCTTCGAGGTGCTCGGCACGTCCGCGATGCAGGCGGCGCAGCATTTCACGCGGCTCGCGCCGACGGTGCTGATGGTGGTCTGCTATGCCGTCGCCTTCTTCTTCCTGTCCTATACGCTGCGCTATATTCCCGTCGGGATCGCCTATGCGCTGTGGAGCGGCGTCGGCATCGTGCTGATTTCGGTGGTTGGCTACGTCACTTTCGGACAGAAGCTCGACCCGGCGGCGATCCTCGGCCTGGCGCTGATCATCGCCGGGGTGCTGGTCCTCAATCTCTTCTCGAAGTCGACATTCCATTGAGGCGTTGCCGTCGCATCGGCCGCGCTTTGCACCTTACGGCGTGATGGTTGATCCGACGGTGTTCCCCACCGATTGGCCAAAACGGCGGAGCTGCGCGTCGTAATTTCGACGGGTGCGCGGATCGAAAATCATAATCGGCGTCGAGACGGCGACGCTGGCGGCGCTGCCGACGGTCTGGGCGGTGCCGAGGGCGACAGCGCCCATCCGTTCGCCGAGGCCCACATCCGAATCCGTCACGGTCTGTCCGGCGATCAACCGGTTGCCGAGCAGCCGCACGACCTCGGGGCTCTCGGCGAACTTGCCGTGGTTGAGCTTGTCGCCGCCTTTGAGTGCCGTCAGGTCGATCACCGTGATGCCCGCCCTCTCGAGTTGGCTCCGGTAGGGTTCCGCCGCGGGATCGATCTGCCCGAGCCGGTCGATATTGCCGGAGATCCGCCGCGAGATCGTGAGCGCCCGGTCGTCGCGAGAGACGAAGAGCGTGAATTTCGGCCGCGATTTGCCCATCGCCTGCATCTGCTTCTTGAAGACGTCGACGTCGAGATCGGGCGAGGCGAGGATGACGTCGGTGATCTTCGAGGGCACGCGGCCGTCGCGGATTGCCATCTGCCGTAGCGCCTCGACAGTGAGCCACGATCCCATGGAATGCGCCATCACCGTGATCTCGCCAACGGCCGGATTCTGCACGGCGCGATGGAGCAGCTCTTCGAGAGCGTCGCGCGAGTAGTTGGTGCTTTCCTTGTCGTAATTGTAGTCGAAGATGCTGGCGCGCGACGGCCAGGTGAAGATGACCGGCGCGACATCGGCATCGGAATCATGGACGATTTGGGCGTAGCGGTAAACGGCGTCCTCGAAGCGGTTGTTGAAGCCGTGGACGAAAATCAGGACGCGCCGGTTCTTTGGCAGATGCCCGTGGAGCCAAGCCTGCGTCTCCGCCCCGGGCTCCAGCGGTTTGACGCTGACGGTAGAGAAATCGCGGCTCGGATCGGCCGGCAGTTTCTTCGGCCATTGGACCTGGCCGACCTTGCGGTTCTTCTCGGGGGGGATCGACACGACGATCTCGGTCAGCGAGAGTTCCGGGTTGCGTTCGCCCGAAAAGAGGACGCCGGGATCGTTGGATGGGGCGCGGGTGGTCGCCACAAGAAGGTCGACTTCCGAGGCGCCCGCGGCGGAGCCGGAAGGGACAAGGACGCCGACGGGACGCCCGCCGCAGCCGGAAAGGCAGAATAACAGGCCCAGGAAGAGCAAGGCGCGGCTCGCCCGCGCGGTCAGGTTTCCCCCAGCGATCGACGGCACTCCGAGCCCCCTCTTGAGCACGACCCGAACCGGTCGTCATGACCGGCGACTATCGGACAGCGTTCTCTCTTCAGCGAAGAAATGGCAGATTTTTGCGCGTCAGGACAGCCTTTGCGATGATTTTTATGCCTGCAGCGGACTTCCGCGCGCCATTCGATTGCGGATCTTGTGCAATATTTCGCTACAGAACCGGAGCGGGAAATCCCCCTGATATTCATTGAAAAGCGGGATGTCTTTCAATAGCATCGTCGGGTCCCTGACCGGATGCGGTATTCAGCCGATCCCCCTGAAATAATGAGGAATCTTGGGAATGCAGGCGGTTTTCGACGGCCATAACGACGTGCTTTTGCGCCTCTGGCAGCATGCGCGTGGTGGAAGCGACCCGGTGGCCGAATTCATCGAAGGGACCGACAAGGGTCATATCGACATGCCGCGCGCCAGGGCGGGCGGTCTCGTCGGCGGCCTGTGCGCCATCTACATCCCATCGGGTGATCTGGTGCTCAGAACGCCGGACAAGAATGGCCATTACGCGACGCCGCTGTCGGAGCCGCTCGATCACTTGCCATCGCTCGCGACGGCGATCGAGCTTGCCGATATTGCGGTCAGGCTTGACCGGGCGGGCGCCTGGCGACTCTGCCGCTCGACCGGCGAAATCCGCGACGCGGTGGCGGATCGCACATTCGCGGCCGTCCTGCACATGGAAGGCTGCGAGGCGATCGGACCGGACCTTGCCGCGCTCGAGACCTTCCACGCGGCCGGGCTGCGATCGCTAGGGCCGGTCTGGAGTCGCCACAATGTGTTCGGCCATGGCGTGCCCTTCGCCTATCCATCATCGCCGGACACAGGCCCCGGTCTCACCGAGGCCGGGTTCGAACTGGTGCGGGCCTGCAACCGGCTCGGCATCCTGATCGATCTCGCCCACATCACCGAGAAGGGATTCTGGGACGTGGCGGAGACGACCGACCAGCCGCTCGTCGCCAGCCATTCCAATGCCCACGTCCTGACGCCGGTCGCCCGCAACCTTACCGACAGGCAGCTCGATGCCATTCGCGAGAGCCGCGGGCTGGTCGGACTCAATTATGCGACGACCATGCTGCGGGCCGATGGGCAGGAGGATGCGGCGACGCCGCTTTCCGACATGGTGCGCCATGTCGACTACATGGTCGAGCGAGTCGGTATCGACTGCATTGCCCTCGGTTCGGACTTCGATGGGGCGACGATACCGGAGGAAATCGGCGACGCGGCGGGCAATCAGAAGCTCGTTGTCGCGCTCAGGGCCGCCGGATATGGTGACCGCGAACTTACAAAAATATGCCGCGAGAACTGGCTGAGAGTTCTGGGACAGGCTTGGCACGAGGCTGCCTGAACCCATGAAGAAGAGCCCGCAAAGGGCTAGAAAGAGGGAAGCGCAAAATGATGCATAAGCTCAATGGACGTTTTCGACTTCTGACTGCTACCGCGACGCTCGCGCTCGTGATGGGTGCCGCTCAGCCGGTCTTTGCTGAAACGCCGAAGGACACCCTGGTCGAGGGTTTTGCGTTCGACGACATCATCACCATGGATCCGGGCGAGGCCTTCGAGCTTTCGACCGCCGAGATGACCAGCAACACCTACAGCCTGCTCGTCCGCCTCGATCTCAACGACACCTCCAAGGTCGTCGGCGATCTGGCCGAGAACTGGACGGTTTCCGACGACGGCCTGACCTATACGTTCAAGCTGAAGCCCGGCATGAAATTCGCTTCGGGCAACCCGATCACCGCCGAAGACGTCGCCTATTCCTTCGAGCGCGCCGTGAAGCTCGACAAGAGCCCGGCCTTCATCCTCACCCAATTCGGTCTTACCGGCGACAACGTCACCGAGAAGGCCAAGGCCGCCGACGCACAGACCTTCGTCTTTACCGTCGACCAGCCCTATGCGCCGAGCTTCGTGCTCAACTGCCTGACCGCGACCGTCGCTTCCGTCGTCGACAAGAAGCTGGTGCTCGAGCATGTCAAGCCAGTGACGCCCGACGACAAGTACAAATACGACAACGATTTCGGCAATGAGTGGCTGAAGACTGGTTACGCCGGGTCGGGACCCTTCAAGCTGCGCGAATGGCGGGCGAACGAGGTCGTCGTGCTGGAGCGCAACGAAAACTACTATGGCGAACCGGCGATGCTCGCCCGCGTCATCTACCGTCACATGAAGGAAAGCGCCGGCCAGCGTCTGGCGCTCGAAGCCGGCGATATCGATGTGGCGCGCAATCTCGAGCCGGGCGACTATGAGGCCGCTTCCAAGAACGCCGATCTCGCGACGACCAGCGCTCCGAAGGGCACCGTCTATTACATCAGCCTCAACCAGAAGAACGAGAAGCTGGCGAAGCCTGAGGTACAGAAGGCCTTCAAATATCTCGTCGACTATGACGCGATCGGTGCAACCTTGATCAAGGGGATCGGCGAAATCCACCAGAGCTTCCTGCCGAAGGACGTTCTCGGCGCGCTCAACGAGAACCCCTACACCTTCGATGTCGCCAAGGCCAAGGAACTGCTGGCGCAGGCCGGCTATCCGGACGGCTTCACCGTCACCATGGACGTGCGCAACACGCAGCCGGTGACGGGGGTTGCGGAATCCTTCCAGCAGACGCTGGGTCAGGCGGGCGTGAAGCTCGAAATCATTCCGGGTGACGGCAAGCAGACGTTGACGAAGTATCGCGCCCGCAATCACGACATGTATATCGGCCAGTGGGGCATGGACTATTTCGACCCGCATTCAAATGCCGATACGTTCACCAACAACCCGGACAATTCCGACGAGGGCAAGAACAAGACGCTCGCCTGGCGCAATGCCTGGGACGTTCCGGAACTGAGCAAGAAGACCAAGGAAGCACTGCTCGAGCGCGACAGTGCCAAGCGCGCGGAGATCTACAAGGGCTTGCAGAAGACCGTCCTCGAGGACAGCCCCTTCGTCGTCATCTTCCAGCAGACGGAGGTCGCCGGGCTTCGCAGCAACCTGAAGGGGTTCAAGCTCGGTCCGAGTTTCGACACGAACTACGTCTGGAACGTCTCCAAGGAATAGTCGGAAGGACCATTTCCTTGAGCACAAGCGGAGCAGAGCGAATGAACGGGCGCCGGCGTGCCCGTTCCCGGAAGGCGGTTGCCGCGGCGCTGCAGTTTCTCGTCGTCGTGGCGACCACCTATCTCGGGCTTCTCGCCGTCACCTTCTTCATCGGCCGGGTGATCCCGATCGATCCGGTGCTCGCCGTTCTCGGCGACCGGGCGCCCGCGCACGTCGTCGAACGGACGCGCGAAGCGATGGGGCTCAACCTGCCCCTTTACCAGCAGTTCGTCATCTATTGCCGGCAGGCGCTTTCCGGTGATTTCGGCATCTCCGTACTGACCACCAACCCGGTGATGACCGACATCCGCCGCGTCTTTCCGGCGACCATGGAACTGGCGACGGTCGGGACGCTGATCGGTGCGCTGATCGGCGTACCGCTGGGCGTGCTCGCCGCCGTCAAGCGTGGCAGCATCGCGGACCAGATCGTCCGCGTCATCGGCCTCGTCGGCTATTCGGTGCCGATCTTCTGGCTGGCGCTGCTGGCGCTGCTCGTTTTCTACGCACGGCTGAAATGGGTCGCCTATCCCGGCCGCATCGACATCGTCTACGAGTACACCTTCTCGCCGATCACCGGCTTCTACCTGGTCGATGCGCTGTGGCAGAGGCAATGGGACGTGCTCCGCGACGTCTTCCGTCACATCATCCTGCCTGCCTCGCTGCTCGGCTATTTCTCGCTCGCCTATATCAGCCGCATGACCCGCAGCTTCATGCTGAACGAACTGCAGCAGGAATACATCGTCGCCGCCCGCGCCAAGGGGCTTTCGGAGGCGCGGATCATCTGGGCTCATGCACTGCGCAACGCGGCCGTGCCGCTGGTCACGGTGATCGCGCTTTCCTATGCCGGGCTGCTCGAAGGCTCGGTCTTGACGGAGACAGTTTTCTCCTGGCCTGGGCTCGGCCTCTACATCACCAACTCGCTGCAGAACGCCGACATGAACGCCGTCCTCGGCGGGACGATCATCATCGGATCGGTCTTCATCGGCATCAACCTGCTCTCCGATCTCCTCTACCGGACGCTTGACCCGAGGACGCGCGCGCGATGAGCCTTGCCACGGAAACACGCCCGATGACACGCCGCGAGTGGCTGCTCTCCGACCGGCCGCAATCGCGGCTGCAGGCCCGCCTCGGCCGCGCCTACATGACCTGGCGGCGGTTTTCGGCGAACCGCCTCGCGGTTCTCGGTCTTCTCATTCTCCTCGGCCTCGTCTTCGTCGCCGCATTCGCCGACCTTCTCGCGCCGCATTCGCCGGTCATCGGCAACCTCGCCAGCGCGCGGCTGCTGCCGCCCGGCAGCGAGGGATATCTGCTCGGCGCCGACGACCAAGGGAGGGACATCCTGTCGCGGCTGATCCATGGGTCGCGGCTGACGCTCGCCGTCGTCGTGCTCGTCGCCATCATCGCGGCGCCCGTCGGCCTGATCGTCGGCGCCGTCGCCGGCTATGCCGGCGGTTGGATCGACGCGATCCTGATGCGCATCACCGATATCTTCCTCGCCTTTCCGAAACTCGTCCTGGCGCTCGCCTTCGTTGCAGCGCTTGGCCCCGGCATCGAAAACGCCGTCATCGCCATCGCAATCACCTCCTGGCCGCCCTATGCGCGCATCGCCCGCGCCGAGACGCTGACGGTGCGCAATTCCGATTACATTGCCGCCGTGCGCCTGATGGGCGCCTCGCCGGCGCGCATCGTCTTCCGCCACGTGATCCCGATGTGCATGTCGTCCCTGATCGTGCGCGTCACGCTCGACATGGCAGGCATCATCCTGACAGCGGCGGGCCTCGGCTTCCTCGGTCTCGGCGCCCAGCCGCCGCTTCCTGAATGGGGCGCCATGATCGCTTCCGGCCGCCGCTTCATCCTCGATCAATGGTGGGTCGCGACCATGCCCGGCATCGCCATCCTGATCGTCAGCCTCGGCTTTAACCTGCTCGGCGACGGCCTGCGCGATGCGTTCGATCCACGGGAGAGCGGCCAATGAGTGCGCTGCTCACCGTCGAAGACCTCCGCGTCCGGTTCCCGACCCGCACCGGCGTCGTCGAGGCGGTGCGCGGCGTTTCCTTCACGCTCGGCCGCGAACGCCTCGGCATCGTCGGCGAGAGCGGCTCCGGCAAGTCGCAGACGGGCCGGGCAATCATGGGGCTGACGCCGCCGCATGCGGACGCTTCAGCGAAGCAGCTCGCCTTCGACGGCATCGACCTCATCTCGGCACCGCCGAAGCTTCGGCGCGATCTTCGCGGCAAGCGGATCGCCATGATCCTGCAGGATCCGAAATACTCGCTGAACCCGGTGATGAGCATCGGCCGGCAGATCGTCGAGACCTTGCGGCGCCATGAGAGGGTCAGCCGTGCCGAGGCACGCGAGCGGGCGCTCGACATGCTGGCGGCGGTGCAGATCCGCGATCCCGCCCGCGTCTTCGACCTTTATCCGCACGAAGTTTCGGGCGGCATGGGCCAGCGGGCGATGATCGCCATGATGCTGGTCGCGGGACCCGAGCTGCTGATTGCCGACGAGCCGACCTCGGCCCTCGACGTGACGGTGCAGCTCGAAGTGCTGTCGATCCTCGACAAGCTGGTTGCGGAGCGTGGCATGGGACTGATCTTCGTCTCGCACGATCTGAGGCTGGTTTCGTCCTTCTGCGATCGCGTGCTCGTCATGTATGCCGGCAGGATCGTCGAGGAAATCGCCGCATCGGAACTCGCCAATGCCAGGCACCCCTATACCCAGGGGCTGCTGAACTGCATGCCCGTGATCGGTGCCGACCGCCATCCCTTGCCCGTTCTCGACCGCAAGCCGGAGTGGGCGCTATGACCGTGACTGTTTCGGTTGAAAACCTCAGCGTCGTCTATGACGACTTCCGGGCGCTCGACGCCGCCAGCGTGCAAGTCGAGGCCGGCGAATCCTTCGGTCTTGTCGGCGAGTCCGGTTCGGGCAAGTCGACACTGCTGAGAGCCATCGCCGGGCTTGCTCCGGTGAGCGAGGGTGCGATCCGGGTTCAGGGGCGCGAACTTCACGGTGCGCGCCGCGACAAGGCGTTCTATCGCGCCGTCCAGATGGTGTTTCAGGATCCCTATGGTTCGCTGCATCCCCGCCAGACCGTCGACCGGCAACTGGTAGAGCCACTGGCGATCCACGGCATCGGCGACGGCGAGCGCCGCATTCTGAAGGCGCTCGACGAAGTGGGCCTCGGCTCCGGCTTCCGCTTCCGTTATCCGCACCAGCTTTCCGGCGGCCAGCGCCAGCGCGTGGCGATCGCCCGGGCGCTGATCCTCGAGCCCTCGATCCTGCTGCTCGACGAGCCGACCTCGGCGCTCGATGCGTCGGTCCAGGCCGAGGTGCTGAACCTGCTCGAACAGGTGCGCCGCGACCGCAAGCTGACCTTTCTCATGGTCAGCCACGACCTCGGCGTCGTCACCCATATGTGCGAGCGGCTGGCGGTGATGCAGGGCGGCCGCGTGGTCGAGCGGCTGACGTCGGCGGATCTCGTCGCGGGGCGCATCGCGGAGGACTACACGCGCAACCTGATGGTGGCGAGCAAGGGGTTTCGGCGGAAGAGCGCGTGAGGCTTCTGGGTGGACGACGCTCAGATATCGTAAAGCGGCGTCTCCGAGGTGCCGAGGGCCGGCACCCCCCCTCTGCCCTGCCGGGCATCTCCCCCCCACAAGGGTGGAGATTGGCAAGGCGCGGGCTCCCTGCTCCAATTTTCCGATAGCACTAAGCGCGAAGTAGAGGCGGCACGATAAGCCCTTAGCTCAATCTGCGGCGTTGCCGACCGGCGAAAGCGTCGATCCTTGCCGATCTCCCTCCTTGTGGGGGAGATGCCCGGCAGGGCAGAGGGGGGTATCCACACCCGCTTTCCCGATCAGAGCAAGCTAAAAGCCCGATCGCGCTCCGACATCTGCGTCACCTCGAGCGGCCAGGCGATGGCAAGGCGGGGATCGAGCGGGTTGAGCCCGCCTTCGGAGCCCGGCGCATAGAATTTGTCGTGCAGATAAAAAAGCTCGCAGTCTTCGGTCAGCGTCTGGAAGCCATGCGCGAAACCGCCGGGGATCATCATCGAGCAGGCGTTCTCGGCACTCAGGATTTCGCCGTGCCATTGGAGATAGGTCGGCGAATCCGGCCTGATGTCGACGGCGACGTCGAAGACGGCGCCGGAAAGGCAGGAGACGAATTTCGTCTCGTCGTGCGGCGCCCGCTGGAAATGCATGCCGCGGATTGCCCCCTTGATCCGCGTCAAAGTGTGGTTGATCTGCGCGACGGAACCGTCCACGCCGAAATCGCCCAGCTCGTCGCGGCAGAAGAAGCGCGAGAAGAAGCCGCGTTCGTCGCCCATCTGCTTGCGCTCGATGACGATCAGGTCCGGCAGGGGGGTCTGGATACGGTTGAAGCGCGACATGATGGTCCTCGGGAGGTGGTGCCTTTACGAACCGTTTCTTGCACGATCAAACGTTGACGCGGCAAGCGGTAACTGAAAAGAGTGCCGAACGACATTGGAGCCACCATGATCGACGTGCACCCGACGGCGAGGATCAGCCCGCTCAGCGACATCGAGGATTCCGTTCGCGGGACCCGGATCGTCATTGGCGAGGCGTCCGTCATCGACAGCTTCGTCAAGATCAAGCCGGCCGGCGGCTCGGGCGACCTCACGATCGGCCGCTTCTGCTACGTCAATAGCGGCTGCGTCTTCTACACCGGCAACGGCATACGCATCGCCGACAACGTCCTGATCGCCGCCAATTGCACCTTCGCCCCGGTCAATCACGGCTTCAAGGACAGGGATCGCCTGATCCGCGAACAGGGCTTCCAGCCGAGCCGCGGCGGCATCGTCGTCGAGGAGGACGTCTGGATCGGAGCGAATTCGGTGATCCTCGATGGCGCCATCCTCAGGAAGGGCTGCGTCATTGCCGCCGGCTCGATCGTGCGCGGCGAGGTCGACGCCTACACGATCTGCGGCGGCAATCCGCTGCGGCGGCTCGGCGAGAGGTCGTGATGTTCACGGTTCTCGGCGGCTCCGGCTTCATCGGGCGCAATCTGGTCCGCCGTTTGCGCGCGCTCGGACACGCCGTCAATGTCCCCGCGCGCGCCGACCTGCCGCTCGCCAACCGGGATCTCGGCCACGTCATCTATGCCGTCGGCCTGACCGCCGACTTCCGCACCCGGCCGTTCGACACCATCGAGGCGCACGTGTCGCTGGCGGCGGATGTACTGCGCCACAACGCGTTTTCCTCCTTTCTCTATCTTTCATCGACGCGGGTCTATGCCAACGGTGAGGATACGCGCGAAACTGCCCATCTGTCGGCGTCGCCGCTCGATCCCTCGGATCTCTACAATCTCTCGAAACTGACGGGGGAGGCGATCTGCCTCGCCTCCGGACGCGAGAACGTGCGGGTCGCCCGGCTGTCGAATGTCGTCGGCCCCGATGAGGCAGAGGCGGATACGTTCCTGGGCGCGCTCTGCCGGGAAGCGAAGGCGGGGCATATCCAGCTCCAGACGGCCCTCAGTTCCGCCAAGGACTATATCTGGATCGACGACGCCGTCGATCTGTTGCTCCGCATCGCTCAGCAGGGGCGTCACACGGTCTATAATGTGGCAAGCGGCCGGCGGACCAGTCACGCGGACTGGTGCGCGGCAATACAATCCTGCACAGGGTGCGCCGTTGCCGTAAACGACGTGGCGCCGGTCGTTTCTCTTGCGCCGATCTCCAATGAACGGGTGAAAGAGGAATTCGCTTTTGCCGCCACACCTGTGCTAGAGCGCATCTCTGAAATCCTGGGCATGAGCGGATCGGGGCCCGATACCGATCCGCGGCCTTCCACATGAAGACAGGACCTGACATGGACCCAATCGAACAATTCCGCTCCGAACGGGTGGCGACGATCGACAGCTATGGCCGCGACGGCGATTTCCAGGCGCTCTCCGATCAGTGGCGCGAAGCCACGATGGCGAAGCGCTATGTCTACAATTTCGACTGGCTCGGCCGTCCGATCATACAGTATCCGCAGGATATGGTGGCCATGCAGGAGCTGGTCTGGGCGACACGTCCCGATCTGGTGATCGAGACCGGGATTGCCCATGGCGGCTCGCTGATCCTCAGCGCCTCGCTGCTCGCCATGCTCGACATGTGCGATGCCATCGAAGCGGGCGTTTCGTTCGATCCCAGCCAGTCCAAACGCAAGGTCATCGGTATCGACATCGACATTCGCGCCCACAATCGCGCGGCAATCGAAAGCCACCCGATGGCGAGCCGCATCCAGATGTTCCAGGGCTCGGCCATCGATCCCGAGATCGTTCGGCAGGTCTGTGAGGCGTCGGAGGGCTACAAGCGCGTCATGGTCTGCCTCGATTCCATGCATACGCACGCGCATGTGCTTGCCGAACTGGAGGCCTATGCTCCCCTGGTGACGCCCGGCTGCTACTGCGTCGTGTTCGACACGCTGGTCGAGGACCTGCCGGCCGGCTTCTTCAGCGACCGTCCCTGGGATGTCGGCGACAATCCGAAGACCGCGGTGCATGAGTATCTGCAATCCCATGGGGAATTCGAGATCGACAGGTCGGTTCAGAACAAGCTGATGGTCACGGTTGCGCCGGACGGTTTCCTGAAGCGGCTGTGACCGTCGCGCGACAGGATCGCCGCATCAATCGAAGAGAGGGGCCGTTCGCGACAGCGACGGCCCCTTTTGCTTTCGGCCTCGCTGCGCCGAGCCCCCCGGGCTCAAATCACCCGCACTTCCGGGATGGCGACGACGAAGCGGCCACCCCAGGCGCGGATATAGGCATGGGCACTGACGATCTCGTCGGTCAGGTTCCAGGGCAGGATGACGACATAGTCGGGTTTCGCCGCTTCGAGCCTGGCCGGTTCGTGGATCGGAATATGGCTGCCCGGCGAGAGCTTGCCCTGCTTCAGGTCATTGCGGTCGACGATGAAATCGATGTCGGCGGCGGTTACGCCGCAGACGTTGAGGAACGTGTTGCCCTTGGCGGCGGCGCCATAGGCGGCCACCCGCTTGCCCTCGCTCTTCGCCCTTTCCAGGAATGCGCGGAAACCCTCGCAGACGGCGGCGATGCGTTGCCCGAAGGCGATGTAGGTCGCCATATCCGTAAGGCCGGCCTTCGCCTCGTCCGCTCGCACCTTCGCAAGCCCCTCGGTCGCCGCCCGCGTGCCGGTCAGCGGCTGGGCATAGACGCGCAGCGAGCCGCCATGGGTCGGAAGTTCTTCGACGTCGAAGACCTTCAGGCCGCAGGCGGCGAAGATCCGCTCGACGGCGACGAGCGACAGATAGGAATAGTGCTCGTGATAGATCGTGTCGAACTGGATGCCCTCGATCAGCCGCAGCAGATGCGGGAACTCGAAGGTCGCGACGCCATCCGGCTTCAGGAGGATGGCAAAGCCGCTGACGAAATCGGCGATATCGGGCACATGGGCGAGGACATTGTTGGCGGCCGTCAGGTCGGCGCGGATGCCGCGGCCGGTGAGTTCATTCGCGGTATCGCGGCCGAAGAAGGCGACATGGGTCGGCACATTGCGCGTTTCGGCAATCTTGGCGGCATTGCCGGCCGGCTCGACGCCGAGCACCGGGATCCCGTCGGCGGCGAAATATTGCAGCAAGTAGCCGTCGTTCGAGGCGACCTCGACGACCTGCGACGTGCCGTCGAGGCCGAAGCGCCCGGTCATCTTTTCGGCATAGCGGCGGGCGTGGTCCAGCCAGCTCGTCGAGAAGGATGAGAGATAGTGATAGTCGGCGTTGAAGATCTCGTCGGCCGGCACGGTCTCGGTGGTCTGGACGAGCAGGCATTCCGAACAGACCATTACCTTCAAGGGAAAGGCCTTTTCCCGTGCGATGGCTTCCTCGGTCGGCTCGAGAAACGAGTTCGACCAGGGCGTGGCGCCGAGGTCGGCGACCACAGTTTCAAGCGGGCTCGAGCAGAAGCGGCAGGAGTGAGACATCAGCGGCCTTTCGTGTATGCGTCGATCTGATCGAGCGTCAGCGGGAGTGCGGCTTTGCCCTGGCGCCAGCCGTCGTACCAGCGGGCGGTCCATTCGATCGCCTGCTGCTGGGTGAATCGGGCGCGCCAGCCGAGGCTTTCGCCAGCAAGCGCCGGGTCGAGGCCGAGCGTCTGCATCTCGCGGGGTTGCTTCGATGACGAGACGTCGTCCCATTCGGGGTCGAGTCCCATTGCCGCCTGGATGGCGTTCGCCACATCGCGCACGGGGATCTGCGGTTCGGCGGGCGAGGGGCCGAAATTCAGGGCATCGACGGCACTTGCGCCGCTATAGAGGGCTTCGGCGAAGAGAAAGTACCCGTTCAGGCAATCGAGCACGTGCTGCCAGGGGCGCGTCGCGAGCGGGCTGCGGATGTTGAGCCTGCTGCCGGCAAGGGCGGCGCGGACGATATCCGGCACCAGCCGGTCGGCCGAAAAATCGCCGCCGCCGATCACATTGCCGCCTCGGGCCGTGGCGACGCGGATGCCGCGATCGCTGAGGAAGGCAGTGCGCCAGGTCGCCACGGCCACCTCGCAGGCGGCCTTGGAGCCGGAATAGGGATCGTGCCCGCCGAGCGTGTCGCTTTCCTGGAAATGCCGGCCGCTCTCGTCGTTGCGATAGACCTTGTCGGTGGTCACGACGAGGATCGCCTTCACCGAGGGCACCGCGCGCGCCGCCTCCAGCAGCCGGATCGTGCCCATGACGTTGACGTCGAAGGTCTCGGCGGGCGTTGCATAGCTCTCGCGCACCAACGGTTGGGCCGCCATGTGCAGGATGATTTCCGGCTCGCTCTTGCACGTGACTGTGGCGAGCGCCTCGCCGTCGCGGATATCGCCGAGCTGCCCGTCCTGCAAGCCACCATCATCGAGGAGAGCATGGAGTGATGGGTCGGACGTCGGCGGCAGGGCGTAACCGGTGACCGCAGCGCCCATTTTCTTCAGCCACAGGCTCGCCCAGCTGCCCTTGAACCCCGTATGGCCGGTCAGAAGAACACGCTTTCCGGCCCAGAAATCCGGATCGGGCAGGCGGCTCATGGCCAGAGCTTCCAGGGTGCGCGGTTCTGCTGCCAGAGCTCTTCGAGCTGGTTCTTGTCGCGCAGCGTATCCATCGGACGCCAGAAGCCGTCATGCGGGAATGCCATCAGCTGTCCGTCGCGCGCCAACCCTTCGAGCGGTGCGCTTTCGAAAGCGATGTGGTCGCCGTCTATGCGGTCGAGCACGGAACGGTTCAGCACGAAGAAGCCGCCATTGATGCGGCCGTTGTCGCCGGCGGGCTTCTCGGTGAAGCTTTTCACCTGCCCGGACTCGACCGCCAGCGCGCCGTAGCGTCCCGGCGGCACGACGCTCGTCACCGTCGCCTCGCGGCCGTGGCGGAGGTGGAAATCGGTGAGCGCGCGGATGTCGATGTCGGCCACCCCGTCGCCATAGGTGAGGCAGAAGGTGTCGCCGAGATACTCGCCGACGCGCTTCAAGCGTCCGCCGGTCATGGACTCTGCCCCGGTGTCAACCAGGGTCACCCGCCAGGGCTCCGCCTTGCTCGTATGGTAGATCGTCTCGCCTGTCGCCATGTCGAAGGTAACGTCGGACAGATGCAGGATGTAGTTGGAGAAATACTCCTTGATCATGTAGCCGCGGTAGCCGAGGCAGATCACGAAATCGGAAAAGCCGTAATGGCTGTAGATCTTCATGATGTGCCAGAGGATCGGGCGTCCGCCGATCTCGATCATCGGCTTGGGCCTCAGGTGGCTTTCCTCGGAGATGCGGGTGCCGTATCCGCCGGCGAGAATGACGACCTTCATGCTCGAACCTGCCTCTTCAAAGCTGCCGCCCGTGTGGCCGGCGTTCCGGCGGTTCATTGGAGCATTTTCAGCGCGATTGCAACAACAGCGGCAATCCCCGGTTTGCAGGCTCTGGCAGCTAGCCCGAATTGCGTACCGGCCGCGGCGGGCGGCTTCGCTTGCCGGGCGTCCGCCAAAGGCGCAAAATGCGGCGCTGCTGGGGCGTGGTTCACCGAGGGAGGATCGAATCATGAACGATATGAGCCTCACCAATCTGCAAGCAGGAAAGACAACCGTCAGCGCCGCAGCCATCGAGGCCCTTGCGGGGCAGCTGCGCGGCCGGGTGCTGGACGGGGGCGATCCGGCCTATGACGAGGCGCGCAGCATCTGGAACGCGATGGTCGACCGCCGGCCTGGCCTGATCGTGCAGGCTGCCGGCGCCTCCGACGTCGTCAATGCGGTTCGGTTCGCGGCGGAGAACCAGTTGCTCGTCGCGGTGCGCGGCGGCGGACACAACATCGCCGGCAATGCGGTCTGCGCCGGTGGCCTGATGATCGACCTCTCGCCGATGAAATCGGTGCGCGTCGACCAGACGACGAAGCGCGCCTGGGTCGAGCCCGGTGCGACGCTTGCCGACGTCGACAAGGAGACCCAGGCCTTCCGCCTGGTGCTGCCGACCGGCATCAACTCGACCACCGGCATCGCCGGGCTGACGCTCGGGGGAGGCTTCGGCTGGACCACGCGAAAGTTCGGATTGACGGTTGACAATCTCGTTTCGGTCGACGTCGTGACCGCGAATGGCGAGCTGCTGCGCGCCAGCCAGACGGAGCACCGCGATCTCTTCTGGGCCTTGAGGGGCGGCGGCGGCAATTTCGGCGTCGTCACTGCTTTCGAATTCGCGCTCAACGAACTCGGCCCGGACGTTGTCGCGGGGCTGGTCGTGCATCCCTTCGCCGATGCCGAAAACGTCCTCAGCCAGTATCGGCAGGCCCTGGAAAACGCTCCGGACGAACTTACCTGCTGGGTGGTCATGCGGCAGGCGCCGCCGCTGCCCTTCCTGCCCGAGGAATGGCATGGGAAGGAGATCCTCGCGCTGGCGATGTGCTATTGCGGCGACCCCGAAGCAGGCGAGAAGCCAACCGCGGAGTTGCGCTCCATCGGCGAGCCGATCGCCGATGTCGTTGGGCCCGTGCCCTTCGTCGCCTGGCAGCAGGCCTTCGATCCGCTGCTTTCGCCCGGCGCCCGCAACTATTGGAAGAGCCACGATTTCATGGAGCTTTCGGACCAGGCGATCGGCATCCTCACCGATGCGATCCGGCAACTGCCGGGACCGGAATGCGAGGTCTTCATCGCCCATGTCGGCGGGGCCGCCGGCCGGGTCGCGGTGGAGGAGACGGCTTTCCCGCAGCGCAATTCGCATTTCGTCATGAACGTTCACGCCCGCTGGCGCGAACCGGCCATGGACCAGGCCTGCATCGGCTGGGCAAGGCAACTCTTCGAGGCCGCCAAGCCGCATGCGGCCGGCACGGCCTATATCAACTTCATGCCCGAGGACGAAGTCGACCGGGTCGAGGCGGCCTATGGCGGCAACTACCGGCGTCTCGTCGAGGTCAAGCGCCGCTACGATCCGCAGAACCTGTTCCGGATGAACCAGAACGTGCGCCCGACCGAGTTGCGCGGCGTCGCTTGAACGGGATCGGAGTTCATTGACGAGCCGATCACGCGCGGTGCGTGACCGCATGCCGAAAGGGAGGCCGTGTATGGATGACGGATCGGTCCATGACCTTTTTCGCCGCGCAGCAGAGCATGCCGCGCGGTTCCGTGACACCATTTCCGATCGCAGGCAAAGGCCGCAGGTTTACTATCTCGGCTCGCTGGAGGCGTTTCGCGAGCCGCTTCCGGAGAATGGGACATCCGGCGGCGAGGTAATCGACGATCTTGCCGTCAAGGCGGAGCCCGGCCTTCACGCGATGACCGGCCCACGCTTCTTTGGCTGGGTGATCGGCGGCTCGCATCCGGTCGGGGTTGCGGCAGACTGGATGACCAGCGCCTGGGGTCAGAATGCCGGCAATCACCATGCGACGCCAGCGGCCGCTGCGGCGGAAGCGGTTGCCGCGGGCTGGCTCCTCGATCTCCTTGACCTGCCGCGGGAAAGTTCCGTCGGTTTCGCGACGGGGGCGACCTTGGCGAATTTCGTCTGTCTCGCCGCGGCGCGCGGCGCGGTCCTGAGGCGTGTCGGCTGGGATGCCGAGGCGCAAGGGCTTTTCGGCGCACCGCCGGTTACCGTGCTGATCGGCGACGACGCGCATGCGACGGTCTTTTCGGCGTTGCAGTTCCTGGGCTTCGGACACGACCGTGTCCTGCGCCTGAAAACCGACGGCATGGGCCGCATCAGCACATCGGATTTCACCGAGACGGCAGCGAAAATTTCCGGCCCGGCGATCGTCATCCTGCAGGCCGGGCAGATCAACACCGGCGGCTTCGACGATTTCGCCGCTCTCATCCCGATCGCGCGGCGCATCGGCGCCTGGGTCCATGTCGATGGCGCCTTCGGCCTCTGGGCCCGGGCGTGCCCGCAGAAGCGAGCGCTCGCCAGCGAAGCCGACACGGCCGACTCCTGGGCGACGGACGGCCACAAATGGCTGCAGACGCCCTATGATTGCGGCTACGCCATCATTCGTGATGCCGACGCTCACCGCCGGGCGATGACGATCGCGGCGAGCTACCTGCCGCCGAGCCATGAGGGAGAACGGGATCCCAGCCATTTCGTGCCGGAGCTTTCGCGCCGTGCCCGCGGCTTTGCCACCTGGGCGATGATCAGACATCTCGGCCGAAAGGGCATCGCCGCCATGGTCGATCGCCATTGCCGGATCGCGCGTGCCATGGCCGAGCGGCTCGGCGGCGAACAGGGCATCGCCGTCCTGAACCAGGTCGTGCTCAACCAGTTCATGCTCCGCTTCGGTTCGGGACGGCCGGACGAAGAGGCCGACCGGCTGACCCAGCAGACGGTCGAGCGGCTGCAGGCCGACGGCGTCTGCTTTGCCGGCGGCGCGACCTGGCGCGGGCGAAAGGTGATGCGGATCTCGGTCATCTCGTGGCTGACAGACGATCGCGAGGGAGAGATCGCCGCCGACGCGATCATAGCCGCCTGGCGGGCGATCGGGGGCAGTGGCACCGACCCCGAGACTGCACGCTTGCGTGATCCGGGCTCTGCCATCGATATCTTCACGCATCGCCTGGCGACCCGCGACGACCTTCCTGCTCTCTCGGCGCTGATCGAGGCGGCGATCTCCGAACTGCAGAAGCCGTTCCTGAATGCCGCCGAGATCGAATCGAGCCGGACATGCATGGGTCTCGATACGCGGCTCATCGACGACGGAACCTACTTCGTCGTCGAGCAGGATGGCGCCATAGCGGGCTGCGGCGGCTGGAGCCGTCGCGCCACGCTCTACGGCGGCGACTGCTCGCCCGGCCGCAACGACGCATTGCTTGATCCCGCGACCGATCCGGCGCGGGTGCGCGCCATGTACACCCATCCGGACTTCACGCGTCGCGGCATCGGCCGGTTGGTGCTGTCGCTCTGCGAGGCGGCGGCACGCGCCGAGGGCTTCAGCCGCGTCGAGCTGATGGCGACGATGGCCGGGGAACCTCTCTACCGCGCTTGCGGTTTTGAACCGTTGGAACAGCTATTCGATGATCGCGGCGGAGCCGCCGTGCCCCTGCTGCGGATGACGAAGGCGCTTCAAACCACCGATACGCAAATCGAGGAGGAGAACACATGTCACCGATGAGATTGCCGGCTGTAACCGCGCTTGCCGCGCTCATGACCATCACCTCGGTGGCCGTTGCCGCCGCCCAGACGCCCGCTCCCATGCCGCCGGCCGCGGAAATGCCCGACCAGGCCCAGGACGCGGAAGGGGATAGGCCTGACGCAATGGGCGGAATGCGTGACAGCATGCGTGATCGGATGCGTCACGGCGGCAGGATGCGCGGCGGAATGATGCACCGGCAGATGATGAAGATCATGTTCGCCATCACCGATGCCGACAATGACGGCGCGCTTTCCTTCGAGGAGATCAGCACCATCCACAAGCGGATCTTCGACAAGGTGGACGCCAACCGCGACGGCAAGGTCACGCCCGAAGAGATCCAGACGTACTTCCACAGCTAGTGGAGGTCCGCTACATTTTCCGGGGCGGGTGAGCCGCCCTGAATTATTGCGGGGATCGGATGGCATCGCTCAAGCTGAAGCGCGTCTACGAGGCGCCGGAAGCGTCGGACGGAACACGCATTCTCGTCGACCGCCTGTGGCCGCGCGGGATTGCCAAGGACAAGGCGGGGATCGACCTCTGGCTGAAGGACATCGCCCCGAGCGACGCGCTGCGCAAGCGCTTCCATGGCAAGCCGGAGGACTGGGAGGCGTTTTGCGCGGCCTATGCAGAGGAATTGGAAGGCGAGGCGGCGCGGGCGGCGGCGACAGAACTCCGGGTACATCTCAAGAAGGGGGCGGTGACGCTGCTTTATGCGGCGCGGGATGAGAGCCACAACAATGCGGTGGCGCTGAAGGCGTGGCTGGAGCTTAATGGGCGCGGGGGCTAATCACCGGCCGAAACGTGGAGGAGCGTTCAGATGGAATCGACAGCACGCAGTCCCGCTCGCATCTGCCGTGGCTGCTGGGATCAGATGCACGTACCAATCCCGATCCGGGGTCCGCTGGCGCTTCCGTTTCGTGCTTTCGGCATCACCCGGAGCAAGATGAACCCGAACATCTGCACGATCTGCGAGCGTTCCTTTCGATACGTCAAGAAGCAACAGCACATATCGGCCGCCGCGACCATTCTGTTCGCCGACATCCGCGGCTTCACGCATCTTTCGGAGCGGATGGACCCGTTGATCCTGAGTGAAATCGTCAGCGCCTTCCAGGATCGATGTGCTCAGGCGGTCTGGGATCATGACGGGATCGTCAACAAGCAGATGGGCGACGGCCTGATGGCGATCTTCAACTTTCCGATCAAGATCAGGCATCACGTCGACGCCGCCATCGCGGCAGCACTCGACATCCAACGATCATGCACGTCGGCTCTCAGGAGTCTCGATCTGCACGCCGACGGACTTGCGCTCGACGCCCTCGGCGTCGGCATAGGGGTCCATACCGGCCAGGTCGAGATCGGCGAGTTCTCGACCTTCCGCAGTGACTTCACGGCAATTGGCAGTGCCGTCAACCTGGCCGCAAGGCTCGAATCTCAAGCCGCCGCAGGCGAGATCCTGGTCTCGGCCGAAGCAGCGGCGCAGGCGCCGAACCTGATGGCCGGCACGCAAACGCGAACCTACAGGCTCAAGGGGATTGAGCAGCCGGTGGTTGCGCAGGTGTTGTTCAAGGGGTGATGCGTTTCGATCGCCCATGCTGCAAAGACGCTGCGCGATTTCTATTTCAACGAGCGGACAACCGATCCCGCCGCCCAGGCCTCGGAGCGACTCGCGGAAGCTGTCGAGCGTGGCGATCATCTGAGGCCGACTGGCGGCCAGCGCCTCCATGCTCTCCCAGTCGACGATGATGCAGTCGCGCCCGTCGCCGGTCTTGACGATGTTGGCGTGCCGCATGCCTTCCCAAGTCGCTCCGCATCGAGGAAGACGTCCTCCATGCGGACAAATGGCGCGCCGGAGGGAATGAAACTGGGAACTGCTATATGATTGTTTTCACAATTTAATTTTTCATCGAAGAAACAACGCTCACGCCAACCGCCCTAACTTTGGTCTGCCCCGGCTGAATCGGCAATTTCCTTCTGCAAAAGCATTCGTTCATCAGGGGTAAGTTCAGCTTCTACTCTTGGCAAATATGCTTGCGCGAGCCGATTACCTTGCTCGGCGCTCGCCCTAAGCCAACGTGTAGCACGCAGTCGATCGAGCTCCACACCGGTTCCAAGGTGGCAGGCAGCACCGATCATCGCTTGCGCGCCAGCATGACCTCGTTGAGCCGCAAGAAGCGTGAGCGACTTCGACGCGAACGGGTGCGGCATCTGTTGCTGCCTAGAGTCGGACGCGCTCCTCGTTGAGCTGGACGCGAGCATGAAACGCGAGCGGTCAGCGGGCTCACCGTTGGTATCCACCGAGCGATCGCAGCCCATGGCCGACATCCGGCGCAACCTGCCGAACGTAACGCTGGCTCCGTGTTTCTTCACGAGCTCCGCACGTAACTGCCAGAGCGACCACAATGCCAGCACATCGCCGGTCAGAAGCAGGACCCCACGATATGAAGCCACGCGCATTATTGCGAAATCGACAATAAAGTGAAAACCATTATCGCAATTGTAGGCTCGTGTATCCCGCCGCATTATCCATCCGTCAGACGAACTCAGTGTCGCCTGACGTTCTCAATGATGAAATCGCAGGACGCGAGATGACCCAGAACCTTTTTTCCATGACACGCAGGGGCGCACTGCTCTCCGCAGGCGCCGCCGCAGCGACCATGGCAATTTCACCCGCTCTCAGCTTCGCAGCCACGGCTGCTCCCGCCACCAACCCAAAAGGCAACAAGACAATGGCATATGTAACCACCAAGGACGGCGTTGAGATCTTCCACAAGGACTGGGGTCCGAAGGACGCGCAGCCGATCGTCTTCCACCACGGCTGGCCGCTGTCGTCGGACGACTGGGATGCCCAGATGCTGTTCTTCCTGTCGAAGGGCTATCGCGTCGTCGCCCATGACCGCCGCGGTCACGGCCGTTCCGCTCAGGTGGCCGATGGTCACGACATGGATCATTACGCGGCCGATGCCTTTGCCGTCGCAGAAGCGCTCGACCTGAAGAATGCCGTGCATATCGGCCACTCGACGGGTGGCGGCGAGGTCGCCCGCTATGTCGCCAGGCACGGCCAGCCGAGCGGTCGCGTCGCCAAGGCGGTTCTCGTTTCCGCCGTACCTCCACTGATGCTCAAGACTGAAGCGAATCCTGAAGGCCTGCCGATGGAAGTCTTCGACGGTTTCCGTTCGGCGCTTGCGGCCAACCGCGCGCAGTTCTTCCGCGACGTTCCGGCCGGCCCGTTCTACGGCTTCAACCGGGAAGGTGCCAAGGTTCAGGAAGGCGTGATCCAGAACTGGTGGCGCCAGGGCATGATGGGCGGCGCGAAGGCCCATTACGACGGCATCAAGGCCTTCTCCGAAACCGACCAGACGGAAGACCTGAAGGCGATCACGGTTCCGACGCTCGTCCTGCACGGTGAAGACGACCAGATCGTTCCGATCGCGGACTCGGCGTTGAAGTCGGCCAAGCTTCTGAAGAACGGCTCGCTGAAGACCTATCCAGGCTTCTCGCACGGCATGCTGACAGTCAATGCCGACGTGCTGAACGCCGATCTTCTGGCCTTCGTTCAGGCCTAAACAAGATCGGAGCCGCGATGTGAAAGCAATCGCGGCTCCGATCTTTTATTGAACACAGAACGAATTTCTGAACGGGACCATGATGCTGTTGACCCCAGAGCTTGTTGCCCTGACGTTGCGAGACGTCCTGGACGATGGCCCAGAACCGGGCTGGACACCACTCTCCGAGGCGGAACTTGACCGTCTCGTCGACAGGATTGAACGAGAGGTAGGTGGCGAACCGATTTGGGTCTTCGCTTACGGTTCTCTTATCTGGAATCCTGAGTTCAAGCCGACAGCCCGTATGCGAGCATCCGCATATGGATGGCACCGATCGTTTTCGCTGAGGATCGAACGCTGGCGAGCCACCAGCGAACAGCCGGGCCTAATGATGGCTCTGGAGCGCGGCGGGCGATGTGACGGCATGGTTCTACGTTTGTCAAACGAGAACCGCCGCAATGATCTCCGCGCTCTCGTCGCTCGTGAAATCAAGTACCGCGAGGTCGCCGACATGGTCCGCTGGATACATGTCCACACACCTGAAGGGCCCATGATGGCCCTGACATTCTGGGCAAGCACCAGACGGTCCGGCCTGACGAAGCCATTGCCGACGGAGACAACGGCTGCGCTGATCGCCAAAGCCTGCGGGCAGGGTGGATCCTGCGCGCAGTACCTGCGCAACACGATCGTTGATCTTGAAGCCGAGGGGATCCGGTATCGGAACCTATGGCATCTACAGGCATTGGTCGCCGCCAAGATCACAGCGCGTCAGCCCTCCTGAGGCGCTTGCGGCCTAGTCCAGCATCACCATCTGGGCGGGGACCTGCTCCTCAAAGAACTTCGAGAAGGATGCAATCCGCGGCGGCAGGGCCTGGTATGGCGGATAGTAGAGGGTCAGCCACAAGTCAGGTGGCGCCCACCCCTTGAAGACATGGACCAGTCGCCCGGTTCGCAGGTGCTCGGAGATATGGAAGCCCGGCAGCATGGCAACGCCTGCGCCATCGGCGGCCATGTCTGCCAATACTTCACCGTTGTTAGCACTGAAGGCCCGGCCAGCCGAAATCGTCATGCTCGATCCTCCGTCCGACAGGACCCAGTTCTCACGCCGGCTTTCGCCGCTATACGCGAGGCAGTCATCAGGTGTGAGTTCGTTCGGGTGCTGCATGTCGACGAACCGGCTCCCGGGGGCGGCAACCAGGATGCGTGGCACCACCCTGATCTTCCGCCAGATGGTGAACTTGTCGGAGGGCTGCGAGGAGATTCGGATTGCCAGGTCGTAGTCGTCGTCGACGATGTTCACCAATCCATCCGATAGCGAGATCTCGAAGCTCATCTTCGGATAGCGCTCCTTGAATCCTGAAAGGATTGGCGGGAGCACGGCCTTGCCGAACCACGTCGGCGCGCTGATCCGGAGCCGCCCCTCATCCGCCTTGTGAGCGTTCATCACCTCGCGCCGCGCGTCCTCCAACGTCTTCACCGCAGGCTGGATCTGTGCGGCAAAGATCGCCCCGTCGGTCGTCAAGGACACCTGCCTGGTCGTGCGCACAAAGAGCTGCACGCCAAGTTCCGCCTCGAGAGCGGCGATCGCCCGTGTCACCGCGGCGGGTGTCATGTCCAGTTCGCGGGCGACCTGAGCGAAGTTCCGCTTTTCAGCGGCGAGCAGAAAGGTTCGGAGGGCTTTGTAGTCGTTCATCTCATTGTTTCAAAATTTGCAATTCAATCACAAGAAATATTGCAATTCTGCGTCGTGATCAACGGGTCTACATTCATATCAACCGGAACACAAACACCGAAAGGCATCGACATGATCAAGGACATCAAGGGACTGCATCACGTAACCTCCATGGCATCGGATGCCCGGCAGAACAACCGCTTCTTTACCGACACTCTCGGCCTGCGCCGCGTCAAGCAGACTGTCAACTTCGACGACCCGAGCGTCTATCACCTGTACTATGGTGACGAGACGGGCTCGGCCGGGACCGTGATGACCTACTTCCCGTTCCCGAACATGATGCTCGGCCGACCCGGAGTCGGTGAAGTCGGCGAGACCCAGTTTTCCGTTCCGAAGGGATCGCTGAAGTTCTGGCAGGATCGCTTCACCGCACAAGGCGTGCACGGTCTGGAACGCGATATTGTCTTCGGCGCCGACCGCCTTCGCTTCATGGGGCCGGACGGCGACAGCTTCGCACTAATCGAATCCGCTGACGACAAGCGCGCTCCATGGCTAGCGGACGGAATCGCTGATGATGCGGCCATCCGCGGTTTCGCCGGCGCACGCTTCAGCCTGCACGACACCGCTGCAACGGAGGAGCTGCTCGGGTTCATGGGGTACCAGCGCGCCGAGAAGGAGGGCGACGTGACACGCTTCATCATCCCTGATGGCAACGGCGCGGACACCATCGATCTGGCAGCGTTGCCGAAGACGCCTTTTGCACGACAGGGCGCGGGGTCTGTTCACCACATTGCGTTCGCCGTAGACAACAGAGAGAAGCAGCTCGAGGTCCGTAAGGCGCTGATGGACACTGGCTACCAGGTCACCCCGGTGATCGATCGCGACTACTTCTGGGCCATCTACTTCCGCACGCCGGGCGGAATCCTTTTCGAGGTCGCCACGAACGAGCCTGGCTTCAACCGTGACGAGGACACCGCGCATCTTGGGGAGGCCCTCAAGCTCCCGAGCCGATACGAGGACTACCGGGATCAGATTCAGGCCAACCTCGTGCCGCTGGCAGCCTGACGGAGGAACGCTCTTTCGTGCCATGAGGACCTGAGCGCCGCGAACCTCTGTGTTTGCGGCGCGTTCAGTGCGTCCTGCGCGAGCGCCCTTAGCAATGGGCTCTGTGGGCGTTGAGCGCGAGCGCGATATGCGCGACGAGCGACTGGTCCACCTCATCCTGGCCAATCAGGGGAAGAAGTGCCGCGTCGATGTCCCGCACGGTCGGATCGTCCATGCCGCGACAGACAGCCAGATCGTCGACACGGGGTTCACCTGTCTGCTCCGCAAGCTCGGCTAGATGCTTGCGTGGGAGATGGATCACGAGTGCTTCGAACTGTCCGCGTACGGCGATCGCAGCGCCCTTCGCCAGGTTGATGAGACAGATGGATCCTTCCGGATAGATCCTGAGCGGAGATGGCGGTCGGTCCTGCCAGATGTCGGAATGCTCGACATCGGTCAGATGGAGCACGATGCGTCATCGGCGGGATGACGACAGCAGGATCATGCTCGGCGTAATCGCGGGCGACGTGGGCCATCGTCATCTCGGTTTCCCGGAGAGGTCTCGTCACGAGAGTGCGAGCACTGCCTGCCTGGAACCATTCGCCCACTCACAATGAACTCGTATGAATAGGGCCTGGAAGCCGGACAGACGTCCCGGGCGCTGGTTAGCAAATTTCCGTTCAATCCACCGTTGTGGCGCGCCCGGTCATATTACGATAGTGAAGTACCTCGATCTTTCCGGGAGGTGATGGGGAAAGAGACCCGCCTGTTGGCTTAGTCGAACTGGAAGGTAGCGTGTTTGCTGAGGAAATCCACCACTCCCTTGGAAATTCCCACCGACGAATCGACCGACAACTTCGGCTGCCCTTTCGACAAGCTCTACAGGAACCAGACAATTCGCGGTGCTGGCCTGACCGTCTTGCGCAAGGGGTCACGGGAAGCCTTCCTGCAGCAGGTATCCACGCTGCCAAGTGATCGCGGCTTTGTGGTCGGTGTCTCCACGGTTCCAGGCCATACCCGCCGTATCTTTCATGAGCACCATGCGACAACGCATGTCTTCGAACCTGACTCCATCTACATTCGCAGTCTCGGTGAGACCTATAAGGCCGACCTCGCGGCCCCCTTCGATTTCCTTCTCCTCGAGATCTCTCCCGACTCGCTTGCCCTGATCGCCGAGGAAGCCGACCTCCCGACAGTATCGGCGCTGAACACCATCACTGCCCATCCGGATCGTGTTCTCGCCAATCTGGCGCGCGCTCTGATACCTGCGCTCGAAAACCCGGAAAAGGCCAGCAGGCTGTTCGTCGATCAACTGACGGCCGCAATCGGAACCCACGTCGTCCATCAATACGGCGACCGTGTCATCTCGACCGGATCGAGATCGCGTAAGCTCTCGCGTACCCAGGAGAACGTCGCAAGTCGCTCATCCTCGACAATCTTCACGGCAACGTCTCGATCGCGAAGCTCGCGGAGGCTTGCAGTCTCTCCCGCGGTTATTTCATCCACGCGTTCCGCGAAACGACTGGCATGACCCCATATCAATGGCTGCTGCGCGAGCGGATAACCAGGGCGCGGACGCTGCTGCTCGAGACGGATGCTGCTCTCTCCGAAGTGGCAATCTCCTGCGGCTTCTCGGATCAGAGTCACTTTACTCGCGTGTTCTCGAATGTCGTCGGTACGACTCCCGGCATCTGGCGGCGAAACGCCTGACACGCAAGCGCTCGGCGCACGCCAAGATTTGCCTGTCTTTTGTTCTATGGATCTGAATATCTGACAAGACCTTCTTCCGACTAAGCGCGAAAACCCCGTGCATCGGGTGAGCGGCGGGCGCTTTGCCGCAACGGGGAAGGCGACCTCAGTGGGAATTGTTGCGAAATCCGTAATTCATTCGCAATCAATATTGCAATTCCGTGCCGTTATCCGATGCGTTAGATTTCTATTCAGCAGCCAAGACAACGAGTGAGCGGAGCCGTACGGACCCAGAAACACTCCAAGGATTGCAGAACGAGGGTCGCGCCGCGACGTCCGATCGACCGCTGCTGCCCATTTCTGACACCGCAACAGGCGGTCCAAACAACCGAAGAGGAATTGACCCATGTCCAAGCTCGAAGTCCTGACCCCGGCAAACAGCCAGCTCATCTTCATCGACCAGCAGCCGCAGATGGCGTTCGGTGTCCAGTCGATCGATCGCCAGACGCTGAAGAACAATGTCGTCGGCCTCGCCAAGGCCGCCAAGATCTTCAACGTCCCCACCACGATCACCACGGTCGAGACGCAATCCTTCTCGGGCAACACGTTTCCGGAATTGCTTGCCGTCTACCCGGAGAACGATATTCTCGAGCGCACCTCGATGAACTCCTGGGACGACCAGAACGTCCGTGACGCGCTGGCGAAGAATGCGTCCAACGGCCGCAAGAAGATCGTCGTCTCCGGTCTGTGGACCGAAGTCTGCAACACCACCTTCGCGCTCTCGGCTCTCCACGATGTTCCGGACTACGAAATCTACATGGTTGCCGACGCTTCCGGCGGTACGTCGTCAGACGCGCACAAATACGCGATGGACCGGATGGTTCAGGCAGGCGTGATCCCGGTCACCTGGCAGCAGGTCCTGCTCGAGTGGCAGCGCGACTGGGCCCGCAGGGAAACCTACGATGCTGTCACCACCCTCGTGAAGGAGCATTCCGGCGCATACGGCATGGGCATCGACTACGCCTACACGATGGTTCACGGCGCAGAGGAACGCGTCAAGCACGGCAAGCGCATCGGCCCGAACCCAGCCAAGTAACGGCCTGATCAGGCCGCTCCGATAAGCCCGTCGGAGCGGCCTTTCTCTAACCGTGGAGGACATCCCATGAAAATCTATCTTCTTTCTCTCGGTGCAGGTCTGCTTGTGGGCATCGTCTACAGCCTCCTAAACGTCCGCTCGCCGGCTCCGCCTGTCATCGCCTTGGTCGGCCTTCTCGGCATTCTCGTCGGCGAACAGATCATCCCTTTCGCAAAGACCTTGTGGAGCAGGGAGCCAGCGGCCGTTTCATGGCTTCATCAGATCAAGCCGCACATGTTCGGCCACCTGCCGAAGGGCGGCGATCTTATCGACCTCGCCCATCAGGCAGAGGCGAAAGCGGGGGACCGGAGCTGATGACGACTCGTCGATCCTTTCTTGGGGGCGCGTCGAGCCTGGCTTTCTCGAACCTCTTCTCCCCGGCGAAAGCCGCCGATCCCAACCAGACCGGAGTAGACACCATGCATCCCGACCTGATCCTCCACAACGGCCGCGTGACGACCCTCGACCGGACCAATCCGAACGCCACGGCGATCGCCATCAAGGATGGCCTGTTTCTCGAAGTCGGATCCGACAGCGAGATTATGGCGCTGGCTGGTGACAACACGAAGATTGTCGACCTCAGGGGCAAGCGCGTCCTGCCGGGTCTGATCGACAACCACACCCACGTCGTTCGCGGTGGCCTGAACTACAACATGGAGCTGCGCTGGGACGGCGTTCGGTCGCTCGCCGATGCGATGGACATGCTGAAGCGCCAGGTGGCGATCACGCCCGCGCCGCAATGGGTGCGCGTCGTCGGCGGCTTCACCGAGCACCAGTTCGCCGAGAAGCGCCTCCCGACGATCGAGGAGATCAATGCGATCGCGCCCGACACGCCCGTGTTCCTTCTGCACCTCTATGATCGTGCGCTGCTCAACGGTGCCGCTCTCCGCGCCGTCGGCTACACCCGCGACACGCCGAACCCGCCCGGCGGCGAAATCACGCGCGATGCCAACGGCAACCCGACGGGCATGCTGCTCGCTAAGCCGAATGCGGGCATTCTGTACTCGACGCTCGCCAAGGGGCCGAAGCTTCCTCTGGACTACCAGGTCAACTCGACCCGTCACTTCATGCGCGAACTGAACCGCCTCGGCGTGACCGGCGTGATCGATGCGGGCGGCGGCTTCCAGAACTATCCGGACGACTACGAGGTCATCCAGAAGCTCTCCGATGAGAACCAGATGACGGTGCGTCTGGCCTACAACCTCTTCACCCAGAAGCCCAAGGAAGAGAAACAGGACTTCCTGAACTGGACGCAGTCGGTCAAGTACAAGCAGGGCAACGACTACTTCCGTCACAACGGTGCCGGCGAGATGCTGGTCTTCTCGGCTGCCGACTTCGAGGACTTCCGCCAGCCCCGTCCGGAAATGGCTCCGGAAATGGAAGGCGAGCTGGAAGAGGTCGTCCGCGTTCTCGTCGAGAACCGCTGGCCCTGGCGTCTCCACGCCACCTATGACGAGACCATCTCCCGCGCCCTCGATGTGTTCGAGAAGGTCGACAAGGACATTCCGCTCGAAGGACTGAACTGGTTCTTTGACCATGCCGAAACCGTCTCGGATCGCTCGATCGACCGCATCGCCGCACTCGGTGGCGGCATCGCCACTCAGCACCGCATGGCCTATCAGGGCGAATATTTCGTTGAGCGCTACGGCCATGGAGTGGCGGAAGCCACGCCACCGATCAAGCGCATGCTCGACAAGGGCGTGAATGTCTCGGCAGGTACGGATGCCACCCGCGTCGCCTCCTACAATCCGTGGGTCTCGCTCTCCTGGATGGTGACCGGCAAGACAGTCGGCGGAATGCAGCTCTACCCGCGTGCAAACTGCCTCGATCGCGAGACGGCGCTGCGCATGTGGACCGAAAAAGTCACATGGTTCTCGAACGAAGAGGGTAAGAAGGGCCGTATCGAGAAGGGCCAGTTTGCCGACCTCGTGGTGCCGGACAAGGACTTCTTCTCCTGCGCCGAGGACGAGATTTCGTTCCTCACCTCGGAACTGACCATGGTCGGCGGCAAGATCGTCTATGGCGCGGGCGACTTCAAGACGCTCGACGAGAACGACATCCCGCCTGCGATGCCCGACTGGTCTCCCGTACGCAAGTTCGGCGGTTACGCGGCCTGGGGCGAACCGGAAGGCGCAGGCGCTCGTTCATTGCGCCGCACGGCGATCTCCACATGCGGATGCGCCAGCGATTGCGGCGTGCACGGCCACGACCATGCCGGAGCTTGGACATCCAAGCTTCCGATCGCCGACCTCAAGGGGTTCTTTGGCGCACTCGGTTGCTCCTGCTGGGCGGTCTAAACTCAGCTTTCGCTCGGGCGGCCACGCCGCCGCCCGAGCGATCCGTCTGATAATTTCAAAAACCGCAATTAAATCGAAACGATTGCTGCAATTGTTGGCAAGACGGTAACCGGCCAATATCGCTCCATCAAACGCAGCCGCTCGATCAGATCGGCGAACATGCAGGAGCAGATATGACCTACCAATCCCATATGTCGAATCCAGTGCGGAGCAGTCTGGCACGCATCGTCGCTTCTCCGGTCACGCGAACCGTGTCGCTGCTTGCGCTCTGCGTCGCCTACATCCAGGGCCCGCTCACCAAGATCTTCGATTTCAACGGCGCACTGGCCGAAATGAACCACTTCGGTCTCCACCCAGCCGCATTCTTCGCAGTTGCCGTCATCGTGTTCGAACTTGCGGCTTCAGCCATGGTGGTCTCGGGCTTCCTGCGTTGGGCAGGCGCCCTGGCGCTGGCTGGCTTCACACTTCTCGCGACCTTCATCGCTCTCCGCTTCTGGGAAATGGTCCCGGGCATGGATCGCATGATGGCGACCAACGCCTTCTTCGAGCACCTGGGCCTCGCAGGCGCATTCGTCTTCGTTGCAGCATTTGACCTCACCAAGGGAGCAGGCAAATGAGTGCCGCAAAGTCATCCGGGGGGACCTTCGCGCCCCTCGCACAGCCAGTCTTTGCTGTTCTGTGGACCGCCACCGTCCTTGGCAATACCGGAAGTTTCATGCGCGACGTCGCCAGCTCCTGGCTGATGACGGATCTGTCCGCATCGCCCGCCGCAGTCGCCATGGTTCAGGCGGCCGGAACCCTGCCGATCTTCCTGCTTGCCATCCCGGCAGGCGTTCTCACCGACATCCTCGATCGCCGCAAGTTCCTGATCGCTGTCCAGCTCCTGCTGGCATCCGTCAGTATATCCCTGATGGTTCTGTCCCAGACAGGCATGCTTTCGGTCAGCGCACTGATCGGCCTGACCTTCCTCGGCGGCATTGGCGCCGCGTTGATGGGGCCGACCTGGCAGGCGATCGTTCCGGAACTGGTGAAACGTGAGGACGTGAAGAGCGCGGTGGCGCTCAACTCGCTCGGCATCAATATCGCCCGCTCCATCGGGCCTGCTGCGGGCGGCCTGCTTCTCGCAGCCTTTGGAGCCGGGATCACCTACGGCGCGGATGTCGCAAGCTACGCCGTGGTGATCGCAGCTCTGGTCTGGTGGCCACGGGCGAAGAATGCAAACGACGCGCTTCAGGAGAACTTCTTCGGTGCCTTCCGGGCCGGGCTTCGCTACACCCGCTCCAGCACACCGCTCCACGTCGTCCTCCTGCGCGCCGCGATCTTCTTCGCCTTCGCCAGCGCCGTCTGGGCGCTCCTCCCGCTCGTCGCCCGGCAACTGCTCGGTGGTGATGCCAGCTTCTACGGCATCCTGCTTGGTGCGGTCGGAACTGGTGCGATCGGAGGAGCCTTGGTCATGCCGAGGCTTCGCGAACGCCTGAACTCGGACGGTCTGCTTCTTGGTGCCGCGCTGATCACCGCAGTCGTCTTGGGTTTCCTGTCGCTTGCCCCGCCGAAGATCGTCGCCATCATCGTTCTTCTGTTCCTCGGGGGCGCATGGATCACCGCCCTGACCACGCTCAACGGCGCAGCGCAGGCTGTTCTACCCAACTGGGTGCGCGGTCGTGGTCTTGCCGTCTACCTGACCGTCTTCAATGGTGCGATGACTGCTGGAAGCCTCGGATGGGGTGCTGTCGCCGAAGCTGTCGGCATCCGGTCTACCTTGCTCATCGGAGCCGCCGGACTGCTTGTGGCCGGGCTCCTCATGCACCGCGTGAAGCTTCCTGCAGGCGATGCCGACATGGTGCCGTCCAACCACTGGCCTGAGCCGCTTGTTGCGGAACCCGTTGCCCATGACCGTGGTCCGGTTCTGATCCTGATCGAGTACAAGGTCGAGAAGCAGCATCGCAGCGCATTCCTGCACGCCATCGATCATCTTTCCAACGAACGCCGCCGCGATGGTGCCTATGGCTGGGGTGTCACAGAGGACTCGGCTGACCCGGAGAAGATCGTCGAATGGTTCATGGTGGAATCCTGGGCTGAACATCTTCGCCAGCACAAGCGGGTTTCCAATGCCGACGCTGACCTGCAGGGCAAGGTGCTCGCCTACCATGTTGGTCCGGACAAACCCGTCGTACGCCATTTCCTGACGATCACTCGACCAGGTGCAGCTTAACGAAGACTTGGGCAGGGCGGCCGAAGCCGCCGCCCTGCCCATTATGCCGCCACGCGCAATGAACTCGAAACAATTGATGCAATTGTTGAAGCCGGCATTCTGACTTCAAAACTGGAGCCACGTCGCGAGCAACGTCGCGGCACCTAACAGAAATAGAGCTCAAGAAATGAAGCTTCCCTCCCTTCCTACCCTTCTGAGTTTCAATGGCGGCTACGTCGATACGCTCGGCTTTCTGGCTCTTTCAGGGCTTTTTACTGCGCATGTCACAGGCAACTTCGTGACCTTGGGCGCAACGATGGCGCATGGCCTTGGCGGAGCATTATCGAAGCTGCTGGTCCTTCCGATGTTCTGCCTGGTCGTCTTCGCGTCCCGGCTGGTCTGCCTGAAACTTCAAAACCGGAATCGCTCCCCCGTCCGGCCCATGCTGGTCGTAAAATTGATCCTGCTCGCCGCGGTAGCGGTCCTTGCCATTGTTTATGGTCCATTCCACGGCGACGAGAATGGCGTTACGTTTGCAGTTGCGATGACACTGGTGTCGGCAATGGCCATACAGAACGGTCTTCACCGGTCCCATCTGTCGAAAGCGCCGCCGACCACCCTGATGACGGGTACGACGACACAAATCATGCTCGATCTTGCCGACATCCTTGCCAACTCGAAAGCCCAGGAAATCACCGTCGCAAAAGCACGGGTGAAAAAGATGGCCACCGCTGTCCTGACGTTTGCCATTGGATGCGGCGCCGGAGCGGCCGGCTACATGTTCATCCCCGCGGCCGCCTTTAGCCTGCCAGCCATCATCGCCGCCGTTGCTCTCTTCGCCAGCACGTCAGGTGCCGAGCCCAATTGACAGAAACTGGACGTCAGGGCTTTTCAGTTTATTACAGAGGATACTGAGATGGACATTGGTAGTGAAGCGAGCGGTCTCGCCAACCTGATCGCTCCCGTGTTGAAGCCGCTTGCAACCGGGCTCGAATTTTTCGGGGTCGGCGTAATCCGGATCGGCGTGGCCGTGGCGACGGCCGGATACGTCCGGGATCTGCTCTCGTCCGGACAACGCGATGCCTATGAGCGCTATCGCGCCAATCTCGGGCGGGGGATATTGCTTGGGCTCGAAATCCTGATAGGGGCCGATATCATCGCCACTATCATTGCTCCTCTGACGTGGGAAAGCGTCGGCCTTCTCGGGCTCATCGTCCTCATTCGAACTTTCCTGAGCTTTTCCCTCGAGGCCGAGATCGATGGTCGGTGGCCGTGGTCGAGGAATGCCCAGCGTGGCGCTAACCAACCGGTACCGGAGCGGGATTCAGGCTGATCATTGTGGACGAGGCACTTGGAAGCATGCCCGATGTAGGATGAGCGCGTCGCCGGCGAGAAGGACTATCTTCCGAAACTTCTGGGCATCACGGTCATCGATAACCCCAACCAGTCCCATCCCTATACCCTGACACAGTTGTCTCAACGGATCGGGTTGCCGAACTGGCAGGCCGCAAACCACCTTCTCAACCGCATCAAAGACGAGAAGGGCATCGATCTGCGCTCCTCAGACAATCGATACCATTGCAAGATCAAGACCGGGAATAAGGCTTCCAGCATGGCCCGCAAGTGGTCTCACGAAGGAGCCGCGCTTCTCAAGCAGGTGCAGGACGGCGATGAATACGAAGTGTCTTTGCAATGAGGCGGCATCGCAGGATTAAATCCTTGGCCAAAGGATTCGTAAAAGGCTGACCCTGGCCCCTCTTGGGCATCGAAAACGGCGTTGCTTTCGCATTGCAAGTACATTCCGAACTCCACTGGTTTCGGCCCCGACGCACTTCGGAATTACATGCTCTGTGTTTGACCGTCGAAGTCGATCTCGGCCGAAGGCGAGCAGTTATTCATTCTCGCAAGTGCAGCAAAATCATCCGAAATAAACTTCAATTTTTTTCAGAATCCGCTTTTATGGCGGGATCGGCCAAGGGATTCGGCGTTGTCAACTTTCCAGACGGAGAAATTGAGGAGGAGAGCCCCTCGATAGCGTGATCCGCCTGCAGTCGATCGACCACACTCAGTTCGCAATTATGGTGGCTACAGTTCGCGAACCGCGGGTGCGAGTTCGCACTTATGTGGTGACAAAGATGAGAAGCTGATGGCGCACCCGACAGGATTCGAACCTGTGACCTTTGGAATCGGAATCCAACACTCTATCCAGCTGAGCTACGGGTGCATCCGTTGGCGGCCAGGGCCGCCGAAGCAGGCTGTGAGCGGTTCTTAGCCTAGCTTGCGTGCCGCTTCAATGGCCAATTGCAAGAGAGTGCGGGGGAAATTCGATTTCCGCGCGGAGGCTGTGGTCTCGGTGCATCGCTTATCCTGCGCCTCCCGCCCAAGAAAAATGCCGCATCCGGGAGGATGCGGCATCGAGGCGTGAGCGGATTTCGCGGGCAGGCCGTAGGGTGTTCGAGGGCGCTTCTGGCCTTTCGATCCGCCCTTATCTCAAGCCATCTGCATGGCGCCGGGGCCGGGGATGGCTTTCGCCGGCACCTTGCCCATGATGATCATGCCGAGCACCTCGTCCTTGGTGACGTCCTCGGTGCGGGCGTGGCCGACGACCTGGCCGTTCTTCATCACCGAGACACGGTCGGCGAGGTCGAAGACGTCGTGGATGTCGTGGCTGATCAGGAAGATGCCGATGCCCTCGCGCTTCAGCTGCTTGATGAGCTCGCCGACCTGGGCGGTCTCCTGCGGCCCGAGCGCCGCGGTCGGCTCGTCCATGATCAGGATGCGGGCGTTGAAGAGGATGGCGCGGGCGATCGCCACCGATTGCCGCTGGCCGCCGGAGAGCGCCTTCACCGGCTCCTTGAAGCGCTGGAAGTTGGGGTTGAGGCGGCCCATAACCTCGCGCGCCTTCGCCTCCATCGCCACGTCGTCGAGCGTGCCCCAGGGGGTGCGCAGCTCCCGGCCGAGATAGAGGTTGGCGGCAGCGTCGACATTGTCGGCGACGGCGAGCGTCTGGTAGATCGTCTCGATGCCGTATTTCTTGGCGTCGCGCGGGTTGCCGATCTCGGCCGGCTCGCCATTGATCAGGATCTCGCCGGCATCGCGCCGGTAGGCGCCGGAAAGGATCTTGATCAGCGTCGACTTGCCGGCGCCGTTATGGCCGAGAAGGGCGACGACCTCGCCGGGATAGAGGTCGACGGAGGCGTTGTCGACCGCGTGGATGCCGCCGAAGGAGATGGAAATGTTCCTCATTTCCACGAGCGGAGTGCGTTGTTCAGTCATTGTTCGAACTCCTGGTTACTTGGCGCGGGCGCGGTAGACGGTGTCGAGCCAGACGGCGGTAACGAGCACCATGCCGACGACGATGCGCTGCAGCGGGCTGTCGATGCCGAGCAGCACCATGCCCGACTGCAGCGACTGCATGACGAGCGCGCCGAGCATGGCGCCGGCAATCGTGCCCATTCCGCCGGCAAGCGACGTGCCGCCGATGACGGCCGCGGCGATCGTGTAGAGCTCGTCGAGCTCGCCTTGCGCATTGGTGGCGGCATTGAGGCGGGCCGTCGAGATCGCCGCGGCGATGGCGCAGAGCATGCCCATCAGCGCGAAGATGCGGACGGTGACCCAGCGCGTCTTGATGCCGGCAAGCTCGGCCGCTTCCGGGTTGCCGCCGAGCGCGAAGACGTAGCGGCCGAAGCGAAGGCGCGTCGAGATGAAAGTCATGATGATGCCGATGGCGATGGCGATCAGCACGGGAATGGCGATGCCGTGGGCAATGAACAGGCCGCCTTCCGGCCAGGCGATGCCGTTGGCGTCGGCGTATTTGCGGGCGATGTTGACCGGCCAGCCGTAGTTATTGGCGATCGCCACGGCGCCGAGCACGAGCGCGCAGCCGACCGCCGACAGGAAATATTCGGCCCAGACCGGGCGGCGCGGAAAGCCGAAGCGTTTGCGCTGCCTGCGCGAGTGGATGATGCTGGCGACGATCGCGATGCAGGCGATGAGGCCGACGATCCAGCTCGCCGTTGCGCCGATCGAGCCCTCCGTGCCGCCGCCCATCAGGCGGAAGGTCGAGTCCATCGGCGCGACGGTGCGGCCGCTCGTCACGAACCAGGTGGCGCCGCGCCAGACGAGCAGGCCGCCGAGCGTGACGATGAAGGACGGCACGTTGAGGAAGGCGATGATCACGCCGTGCAGCGCGCCGATCGCGGCGCCGAGCAGCAGGCCGGCGAAGAGGGTGATGATCCAGGTGGCCGGATGGTTGAAGCCGAGAAGCTGCGGCAAGAGTTCCGCCTGCAGCACGCCCATGATCATGCCGACGAAGCCGAGGATCGAGCCGACCGAGAGATCAATGTTGCGGGTGACGATGACCAGCACCATGCCGGTCGCCATGACGGCGATCGAGGCGGTCTGCACCGACAGGTTCCAGAGGTTGCGCGACGTCAGGAACAGGCCGCCCGACAGAAAATGGAAGCCGATCCAGATGATCAGCATCGCGCCGACCATGCCGAGCAGGCGCGTATCGATTTCGGTGGCGCGGAAGAAGCGCTTCACCGGGCTTTCGTCCGCGCTGCGGGCGCGATTGAAAGATGCGGTATGTGTCGTGTCGGCCATGGCCGCCGTCCCCCACTACTTTACGTGTTTACCGGTCGCTCACGCGGCGTTGCCGCAATCATAGCATCCACGCGACCAGACCGTTCCGACCTCATGCAAACGCCGCAACGGAACCCCGTTGCGGCGTCTTCAAGGGTCACTTCAAACGTCCGTCCGTCACTTGCAGGCGGCGACGGAGCCGGCAGCCACACCCTGGCAGGCGGCGTCCTTGGAAATCCAGCCGGCGTCGATGACGACGTTCAGATTGTCCTTGGTGATCGCCATCGGCGCCAGGAAGACGGACTTCATGGCGACGCCCTTCGGTCCGCCGTTGAAGGTCTGGACGCCTTCGATCTCGTCCATCGTCTTGCCGCCGGCAAGCGTCGCGGCGATTTCAGCCGCTTTCTTGCCGAGCTCGCGGGCGTCCTTCCAGACGGAAACCGTCTGTGTGCCGAGGGCGACGCGGTTGAGCGCCGCATGGTCGCCGTCCTGGCCCGAGACCGGAACGGAGCCGGCAAGACCCTGGGCCGAAAGTGCCGCGATCGCGCCGCCGGCCGTGCCGTCGTTCGAGGCGACGACCGCGTCGACCTTGTTGTCGTTGGCGGTCAGGAACTGCTCCATGTTCTTCTGGGCGTTTTCCGGCTTCCAGCCGTCGGTATAGGCCTCGCCGACATTCTTGACCTTGCCGCCATCGACGGCTTCCTTCAGCACTTCCATCTGGCCGGCGAAGAGGAAGTCGGCGTTCGGATCGGAGGAGGAGCCCTTGATGAAGACGAAATTGCCTTCCGGCTTCGCCTTGAACACCTCGCGGGCCTGCATGCGGCCGACTTCCTTGTTGTCGAAGGTGATGTAGAAGGCGGCCGGGTTCTCGATCAGGCGGTCATAGCCGACGACCGGGATGCCTTCGGCAGTCGCCTTTTCGATCGCCGGCGCGATCGCGTCGGAGTCCTGCGCAAGCACGATCAACGCATTGGCGCCCTGGGCGATCAGCGATTCGATGTCGGTGAGCTGCTTGGCGGCAGACGACTGCGCGTCGGCGGAAATATACTTGTCGCCGGAGGCCTCGAGCGCGGCCTTGATGGCAGCCTCGTCGGTTTTCCAGCGCTCTTCCTGGAAGTTCGACCAGGAGACGCCGACGACGAGGTCCTTGGCGACCGCTGCCGAATGCATGGACGCGATGATGGCAGCCCCTGCCATCAGCTTCAAAATGGATTTCATTCTATCCTCCCAAGTGGCTGCGCCGCGCGCACGAACCTCCCGCACGCATCCCCGACGAGCCGTGATCTGCTGTCGCAAACATCGCCGCCACAGGTGCAAGGCTTTTTTCTCGACAGTCGAGAAAATAAATGTCAGAGTTTTAGAAGGCTGTCAACAAGGCCCGTAACGTCTTGTTTCGCCAGTCAACAGGTGCTTTGAGAGGGCACGTGATCGCGCAATCCGCCAGGGCCAGGACCGTTTGATGCTGACCAAAACGAGCACCGAAGTCGTGCGTCAGCAAAACAGCGCGCTGGTGCTTTCGGCGCTGCGGCGAAAGGGAGCGCTATCCCACACCGAGATCGCCGAGCAGACCGGCCTCGCCTCGGCGACGATCTCCGTCATCACCGCCGAACTGGAGCGGTCGGGCACGATCGCCAAGACCGAGCAGCATGTTCAGGGCGGCAGGGGACGGCCGCGCGTGCTCTTCGCGCCACGCCGCGACTGCGGCTATGTGATCGTCGTACGCATCTCCTCCGACATCGTCCAATATTCGCTGGCCGATTATGGCGGCGTGCTCCTCGATCGCTTCGAGGAGGCGCGCAGCCACGAGGCCGGCGGCACGGCGGCTTTCGGGCGGGCCTTCGTGGCGGCGCTCGAGCGCCTGCTGCAGCGCTCGCGGATCGAGAAGGACCGGGTGCTTGCCGTTTCGATCAGCAGCAAGGGGCTGGTGGCGGGCGACGGCGCGCGGCTCCTCTGGTCGCCGGTCTTCGGCAGCGAGGAGCTCGATTTCGGGAAACTGCTCGAGGAGGAATGGCGCGCCCGAATCATGCTCAGCAACGAGACATTGCTCGTCGCCCAGGCGCTGGCGGCCAAGGCGGAGGAAAAGGGCGATGCCTTCCGGTCGCTTGCAGCCATCTCGCTCGGCCACAGCATCGGTCTCGGTCTTGCCCGAAGGGGCCGGGCGGGCGAGCTCGACGTCTTCGCGCCGAATTTCGGGCACATGCTGCACGCTCCCTCCGCCGGGCTCTGTCGCTGCGGTTCTGTCGGCTGCATCGAGGCCGCGGCCGGTTTCTACGGCATCCTGCGCGCCGCCTTCGAGGTGCCGTCCGACACGATCCCGGCGAAATTCGTGCCGCTTGCCGAAATGGACAAGATCGCCGCCGGGGCGCGGCAGGGCCAGCGCATGCCCGGCTATGCCTTCCGCCAGGCCGGCATCGCGCTTGGCAACGGCATATCCCGCCTCTTGAGCCTCTACGAGCCGATGCCGATCTACGTCACGGGGCAGGGGACGCGCTATTTCGACCTGCTGCAGAAGGGGGTGGAGGAGGGGCTTGCGCAATCCTTGCAGGTGCGCCTCGAAGGCCTGCCGGAGATCACCGTCGTCGGAGACGAGCAGCGGCTTGTCTTCGACGGCCATCTCGACCGAGCGCTCGGCGCCGTCGACGGCGATATCACCACCGCCGGGCATGCCTGAGCCCTGCACGGCGAGGCGCATCCTCGCTTAGCAAAAATAAAGGCCGGGGGATGCCCGGCCTTTGGCAGTCGAGATTGCCGTCAGCGTCAGGCGATGCTGATCTGCCGCTTCTCGGCGACCGAGCGGACGGCTGCGTCGGCAAGCGCGAGCGCCGCAAGGCCGTCCTTGCCGGACGGGGTGATCTCCGCACCCTTTTCGATCGCGGCGATGAAGCTTTCGATCTCGTTGGCGTAGGCTTCGGTGTAGCGCGTCATGAAGAAATCGTGCAGCGGCGGGCGCGTATAGCCCTCGCCGGTGGCGATTTCGATCGAGACGGGGCGCTGGTTCTCGGCCGAAACGGCGCCCTTCGAGCCGTGCACTTCGATGCGCTGGTCGTAGCCATAGGTGGCGCGGCGCGAGTTGGAGATGATCGCCTGCTTGCCCGATGCCGTCTGCAGGATGACCGAGACGCTGTCATAGTCGCCGGCTGCGCCGATCGCCTTGTCGACGAGCACGGCGGCGGTTGCCGTCACCGAAACCGGCTCCTCGCCGAGCAGGAAGCGCGCCATGTCGAAATCATGGATCGTCATGTCGCGGAAGATGCCTCCCGAGCGCTTGATGTAGTCGACCGGCGGTGCGCCCGGATCGCGCGAGGTGATCGTCACCATCTCGACGTCGCCGATCGTGCCGGCGTCGATCGCCTTGCGCACGGCCATGAAATGCGGGTCGAAGCGGCGGTTGAAGCCGACCATCAGCTTAGCGCCGGTTTCGGAGACCACTTTCAGGCATGCCTTGACGCGATCGACGTCGAGATCGACCGGCTTTTCGCAGAAGATCGCCTTGCCGGCCCGGGCGAAGCGCTCGATCAGGTCCGCATGGGTGTCGGTCGGCGTGCAGATAACGACGGCGTCGATGTCGGATGCCGCCTCGATCGCCTCGATGGAGCGGACTTCGCAGCCATAGGCCCTGGCGATGGCCTCCGCCGCTGCCGGAAAGGCATCGGCGACCGCGACAAGAACGGCGTCCGCATTGCCGCTGACGGCTTTGGCGTGAACCTTGCCGATACGACCGGCGCCCAGAAGACCAAATCTTACTGTCATCTTCGTCTCTCTCGAATTCCGGTTCCAGACCGGGTGGTGCGCGATGATATGGACGCTCATCGCGCGGAGGCGTTGCGGGCTGATGCATCCGCGGATAGCAGTCCGATCCTGAGTCCTGCCTCCCGACAGATGCTCCCAATTCGGAATGAAACAGCTACGCAATTTGTTTTCGGAATGTTTATTCCATTTTGTGTTCCGACGTCAAGCTACCGCCGACCGCCGTAGAGGGCGATCCGCCATCTTCACGGTATTCATCCCCCTGCCGATGGCAAATGCCGTTCCAGCACCGAGAATTGCCGCAGGATTATGTCCTTTAGCCGGTATCGATTTGAAAAATTATGCGGTAGACGAGAGGCAGGCCGTGCGCTTTCGTCAGAGGCAATGTCATGATCAAATTCATCGATCCGGATCATCCCTTCTATCGGCCGCTTTGGATCCGGCTGCTCATCGTTGGCCTCTGTGCGGCGTGGACAGGTGTCGAATTCTATGGCGGCCAGATGATGTGGGCGACGATCTTTCTCGTCGTGACGGCCTATGCCGGAGCGGCTCTCCTGCTCTTCTACAAACCGAAGCAGCCGGACGAAAAAGGAACCGGCGGGGGTAATGAGACGAAGTAGCGGCTAGTGCTGCCTCAGTCTTCGCGAGGCTTCGTCGATCAGCATATTGGCAAGTTTCATCCGGATCGTGGCGTTCTCCCGGAATTCCGGGGGAAGCCGGTCGGGATGGTTCGCGGCCGCAAAGCGCCGGCGCTTGGCGGCGAGCGTGAGCGATGTTTCAGCTTCGCCGAGGCCAAGTTCGGCCGCGACATCGGCAAGGCCCGTGCGCTTTAAATGGTCGGGCATTGCGGGCGGTCTGTCGGCCCGTTCGCTTGCGGCGAGATCGCGATAGGCGCTCTCGACGGCGCAGAATGCTGCGGTGGTCGATGCCGGCGTGTCGACGACGAAGGCCGGCGAACGGCCGATCGGTGACTGCAGGCCGTCGGACGTCTCCGCCTCACTGTCTCCCTCAAGGGCCTCCTCGGACTTCAGGCGCTCGAGCACCGATTGAAACACCGACATGCCGAACATGGAGTCTCCCGTGGTCTGCCGCACACAACGAACCGAAGCGCGTGCGAACGGTGGCGATCATGCCCATCGAGGATTATGCGAGCCTGATCACGTCCGGCTCTGCTTGAGAATCAGGTCGTAGAGCAATTTCGCGCTCGGGGGGAGCGCCCGACCCTCGGCGGTGATCAGGCCGTACGGCTTGATGCGGATCGGGAACTCGGTCGGCAGGATGCGGATTTCGCCGGCCTGGGTGCCATTGCCGGCGACGAGCTTCGCGACGTCGAGCGCGACCGGGGCGATGGCATTCGTGTTGCGGACGATCGACAGGGTGAGGATGATCGAGGATGTGTTGATGACGGTCGAAGGCAGTCGCACGCCGGCCGAAATGAAGCTGTCCTCGACGGCGCGGCGCAGCAGCGTCCCCGGCGGCTGGAACACCCAATCATAACCCGGCAGGTCGTCGGCGCCGGCGGAAGCATGCTCGAGCAGCGGGTGGCCCTGGCGGACAATCAGGCAGACCTCCTCAAAGCCGATTTCGACCAAGTTGAAGAGCCGGGGATTGAGGTCGTCCGGGATGCGGCCGACGACGAAGTCGTGGCGTGCGGCGAGCAGCTCGCGCGTCAACACATTGCTGTTGTCGATCTGCACGTTGATCTCGATACCGGGATAGGCCGTCGAAACCTGGCGGATCGCGGGTACGGCGAGATTGAGGGCGGGGCCCGTCACGGAGCCGAGCGACACCGAGCCGCCGCTGCCCGTCTTCAGTTCGGTGATCTCGCGCGCGGCCTCGCGCAATTCGAGAAAGATCGTCCGCGCCCGCCGGGCGAGGGCTTCGCCGTAGCGGGTCAGTTCGACGCCGCGCGCCACCCGCGCGCAGATCGGCGCCTTCACAATCGCCTCGATTTCGGCGAGCATGCGCGAGGCGGCCGGCTGTGAGACGCCGAGCGAATCGGCCGCGGCGCTGATGCGGCGATGGTCGTCGATCGCCAGAATGAGCCGCAGGTGATTGATCTTCAGCCCCGACCGGGAGAGGCCGGTGTCGAAGAGGTCTCCCACCGGCGTCGCAACGCTCGGCTTGCTGTCAAGGGTCATTTTTCAGGCCTGCTATTCAAGAGATTCAAAAATCACACTCTTTAACAGCGATATACCATTTTTGGTATGTAAGCAAAGCGATATTGTATTTGACAGTTATGGCAATTGATTCCAGTTTCCGTCCATGTGCGCCAGCGCATGCGGGAGTATGCTGAGACAGGGAGGACCTCCTTTATCTTGAAACGCCGCCGGGGACGAACGCTCCGGGCCGGTGAATCGCTGCGCATATGACGGAGGCTCCGGCCGCCGGCTTCAACACTCAGGGAGAGATCTGATGAAATTGATTACTTCGCTTCTCGCAGCCGCGGCGATGTCCGTCGCCGCCTTCGCTGCGCCGGTATTCGCCCAGGACAAGGGCACGGTTGGCATCTCCATGCCGACGAAGACGTCGACCCGCTGGATTTCCGACGGCGAGACCATGGAGAAGCTGTTCAAGGAAGCCGGTTACACGCCGGATCTGCAGTTCGCCGACGACGACATTCCGAACCAGCTCGCCCAGATCGAGAACATGGTGACGAAGGGCGCGAAGGTTCTCGTGATTGCCGCCATCGACGGCACGACGCTCTCCGACATCCTGCAGAAGGCCGCCGACGCGGGCGTCAAGGTGATCGCCTATGACCGCCTGATTCGCGATTCCGGCAACGTCAACTACTACGCGACATTCGACAACTTCCAGGTCGGCGTGCTGCAGGCGACGTCGCTCGTCCAGGGCCTGAAGCTCGAGGAAGCCAAGGAGCCTAAGAACGTCGAACTGTTCGGTGGTTCGCCGGACGACAACAACGCCTTCTTCTTCTATGACGGCGCGATGTCGGTTCTGCAGCCGCTGATCGACAGCGGCAAGATCGTCGTGAAGTCCGGCCAGACGGGCATGGACCAGGTCGGTACGCTGCGTTGGGACGGTGCTGTTGCCCAGTCCCGCATGGAAAACCTGCTGTCGTCCACCTACACCGATGCCAAGGTCGATGGCGTTCTGTCGCCCTATGACGGCCTGTCGATCGGTATCATCTCGGCCCTGAAGGGCGTCGGCTACGGCTCCGGCGACATGCCGATGCCGATCGTCACCGGCCAGGACGCGGAGCTGCCTTCGGTCAAGTCGATCCTCGCCGACGAACAGTATTCGACCGTCTTCAAGGATACCCGCGAACTCGCCAAGGTGACCGTCGGCATGGTCAACGCGATCATGGATGGCAAGGAGCCGGAAGTGAACGACACCAAGACCTATGAAAACGGCGTCAAGGTCGTTCCCTCCTACCTGCTGAAGCCCGTTTCCGTCGACAAGACCAACGCTAAGGACGTTCTCGTCGGCTCCGGCTACTACACGGAAGACCAGATCAACAACTGATCTCACTCGAGGGTCCGCGGTTGACCGCGGACCCTTTCGCCTGATGCGACGTGCATCTGTGCAGACGCACCATGGTCGCTGTGATAATTTGAACTGCTCATCGGTAGCCCGGATCTCGACCGATCCGGGGACCATGCAGCGGGTGGAAGCCAGCAGTCTCTCGCAGATTGCCGCTGGAATGGCTGAATATGGACAATATCATTCTTGAAATGCGGGGCATCACGAAGACGTTCCCGGGCGTCAAGGCGCTGGATAATGTCTCGTTCAAGGTCCGCGAGGGCGAGATTCATGCCCTGGTCGGCGAAAACGGTGCCGGCAAGTCGACCCTGATGAAGGTGCTGAGCGGCGTCTACCCCGCCGGCACATACGATGGCGAGATCCACTATGACGGCGAGGAGCGGCGCTTCAGCACGATCGCCAACAGCGAAGAACTCGGCATCATCATCATCCATCAGGAACTGGCGCTCGTTCCGCTGCTATCGATCGCCGAGAACATCTTCCTCGGTAACGAGATCGCCGACAAGGGCGTCATCCATTGGCCGCAGACCTTCTCCCGGACGCAGGAACTGCTCAAGAAGGTCGGCCTTACCGAATCGCCGGCGACGCTGATCACCGACATCGGCGTCGGAAAGCAGCAGCTGGTGGAGATCGCCAAGGCGCTTTCAAAGAAGGTCCGGCTGCTGATCCTCGACGAGCCGACCGCATCCCTCAACGAAACCGATTCCGACGCGCTGCTGAAGCTGCTCATGGAGTTTCGCAATCAGGGCATGACCTCGATCATCATCTCGCACAAGCTGAACGAGATCAAAAAGGTCGCCGATCAGATCACCATCCTGCGCGATGGCGGCACGGTAGAGACGCTCGACTGTCACAAGGAAGACATCAGCGAGGACCGGATCATCAAGGGAATGGTCGGCCGCGCGATGGAAGACCGCTATCCGCTGCGCGAACCGAAGATCGGCGACACGCTGCTCGAAGTGAAGAACTGGAACGTCTATCACCAGCATCACCGCGACCGGCAGTTCCTGCATGATGTCAGTTTCAAGGTCCGCGCCGGCGAGGTCGTCGGCATAGCCGGTCTGATGGGCGCCGGCCGCACCGAGACGGCAATGAGCATTTTCGGCAAGTCCTGGGGCCACAAGATCACCGGCGAGGTGACGATGCGCGGCCAACGGGTGGACGTCAGCACGATTCCCCGCGCCATCGAGGCAGGTCTTGCCTATGTGACGGAGGACCGGAAGCAACTCGGTCTCGTGCTGATCAGCAACATCAAGGAGAACACCACGCTTGCCAATCTGAGTGCGGTGGCCGCGAACGGCGTCATTGACGAGCGCAAGGAGCGGAAGGTCGCCTCCGACTACCGCTCGAAGCTCCGAATCCGGTCGCATTCGATCTATCAGGAGGCGGTGAACCTTTCGGGCGGCAACCAGCAGAAGGTCGTGCTCTCCAAGTGGCTGTTCACCAATCCCGAAGTCCTCATACTCGACGAGCCGACCCGCGGTATCGACATCGGCGCGAAATATGAGATCTACACCATCATCAACCAGCTCGCAGCCGAGGGCAAAGGCATCCTGATGATCTCGTCGGAAATGCCGGAACTGCTCGGAACCTGCGATCGCATCTATGTCATGAACGAGGGCCGCATCGTGGCGGAGCTTTCCAAGGAGGAAGCAAGTCAGGAGTCGATCATGCGGGCCATCATGCGTTCAGGGGAGAAACACTAATGGTCGCCGACACGAGCACCCACACCACCAAACCGTCGATCGGGGACTACCTCAGGAACAACATCCGCGAATACGGCCTTCTGGTCGCGCTCGTGATCATCATGCTGTTCTTCCAGTTCGTCACCAGCGGCGTCCTCTTCAAGCCCGTCAACATCACCAACCTGGTGCTGCAGAATTCCTTCATCGTCATCATGGCGCTGGGCATGCTGCTGATCATCGTGGCTGGTCATATCGATCTGTCGGTCGGCTCGATCGTTGCCTTTGTCGGGGCGATTTCGGCGATCATGCTGGTCAAGTGGGGCCTGCCGGCCATCGTCGTCGTTCCCGCCTGTCTCGTCGTCGGCGGCATCATGGGGGCGGCGCAGGGCTACTGGGTGGCCTACCAGAAGATCCCCTCCTTCATCGTCACGCTCGCCGGCATGCTGGTGTTTCGCGGGATGACTTATGTCGTGCTCGGCGGTCGTCCGATCGGTCCGTTCCCGAAGGACTTCCAGATCCTTTCGACCGGCTTCGTTCCTGATTTTCTCTACTTCCTCAATCCAAGCCCGGAGATCATCAAGAATATGGTGGCGCTCGTGGCGGTCCTGGCCCTCGTCGGCTATGCGATCTATGCCGGCATCCGCAACCGCCGCATCAACGAGCAGCACGGTACCGAGAACGAGCCTTTCGTATTCTTCGCGGTCCAGATGGCGGTCATCGGCGTCGTTGCCCTATTCATCGGCTTCCAGCTTTCGACCTATCGCGGCCTGCCGAACGTGCTCATCGTCATGGGCGTGCTGATCGCCGCCTATACCTTCATCACGACTCGCTCGACGATCGGCCGCCGGATCTATGCCATGGGCGGCAACGAGAAGGCCACCAAGCTCTCCGGCATCAACACCGAGCGGCTGACCTTCTATGCCTTCGTCAACATGGGCGTGCTCGCGGCGCTTGCCGGCATGATCATCACGGCGCGCCTGAATTCGGCGACTCCGAAGGCAGGTGTCGGCTTCGAGCTCGACGTCATCGCGGCCTGCTTCATCGGCGGCGCGTCGGCCTCGGGCGGCGTCGGCAAGATCACCGGCGCGGTGATCGGCGCCTTCATCATGGGCGTGATGAACAACGGCATGTCGATCATGGGTATCGGCATCGACTACCAGCAGCTCATCAAGGGCCTCGTGCTGCTCGCAGCAGTGTTCTTCGACGTCTACAACAAGAACAAAGGCAAGGGCTGATCGGAAATCCGGTTAGCTCCCATTGACCACATCATGAACGGGCGGCCGTAGCCGCTTAAGCTGGGTGGCGCGAGCCACTCTCGAGGCGGAGCGTTGCCTTTCCTAAAGCGGAAGGCGTGGCCGAAGCCAACTCGATCAGGAAGGATAGAGACGTGCTGATTTCCCAAGTCAGGAAGCAAGACGGATCGATAGCAGTCGCAGTGCGGGCGCCGGGTGAAACGGCGCGCGTCGTCAGGGACGCGGAAAGCGTCTACGCATTAGCGATGGAAGCGGCGAATGGCGGCAAGAGCCTCCAGGCGGTCATCGATGCCAAGGGCCTCGGAGAGACGATTGACCTCGAGGCGGCCTATGCCGAAGGGCGGATGTTGCCGCCGATCACCCATCCCGATCCGGCGCATCTGCATCTGACCGGTACCGGGCTGACGCATCTCGGCTCGGCCGCAACGCGCGATGCGATGCACAAGAAGACGACCGAGGCGGCCGAAGAGACGCTCACCGATTCGATGAAGATGTTCCGCATGGGCCTAGAAGGCGGTAAGCCGAAGGCCGGCGAAAAGGGCGTCCAGCCGGAGTGGTTCTACAAGGGCAACGGCACCGCCGCGATCGCGCCGGGCCAGCCGCTCACGTCGCCCTCCTTCGCCGAGGACGGCGGCGAGGAGCCGGAAATGGCCGGCATCTACGTCATCTCCGACAAGGGCGAGCCCTATCGTCTTGGCTTTGCGGTCGCCAACGAGTTCTCCGACCACAAGACCGAACGGGTCAATTACCTATGGTTGGCGCATTCGAAGCTCAGGCAGGCAAGTTTTGGCCCGGAAATCCGCATAGGCGCGGCGCCGGACGACATCCGCGGCACCTCGCGTATCCTGCGCGGCGGCAAGGTCCTGTGGGAAAAGCCGTTCCTCTCGGGCGAAGCCAACATGTCGCACAGCTTCGCCAACCTGGAATATCACCACTTCAAATACGGTCTCTTCCGTGCACCGGGCGACGTGCATGTGCACATGTTCGGCACCGCGACGCTTTCCTTCGGTGACGGCATCCGCACCGAGGCGGGAGACGTCTTCGAGATCGAGGCCAAGGATTTCGGCCTTGCGCTCCGCAATCCGCTGGCGATCGCCGCGGAAGAAGAGATCGCCATACATCAGCTCTGATATATCTGTTATAGCAGCGGCGGGCCGCAACAGGCGGTCGCTTGCGACAAGAAGACAAGGAGGCTGAAGCCCATGACACTTCACCAGAATCTCATTGCCGGCGAATGGGTCGGCGGCGACGGCATCGCCAACATCAACCCGTCGAATACCAACGACGTCATCGGCGAATATGCCCGGGCCAGTGCCGCGGATGCGAACGCCGCGATCGCCGCGGCGAAGGCCGCTTTTCCGGCCTGGTCGCGCTCCGGCATCCTCGAGCGCCACGCCGTCCTGAGAAAAACCGCCGACGAGATCCTCGCCCGCAAGGATGAACTCGGCCGGCTCTTGTCGCGCGAGGAAGGCAAGACGCTTGCCGAGGGCATCGGCGAGACGATCCGCGCCGGCCAGATCTTCGATTTCTTCGCCGGTGAAGCCTTGCGGCTGGCCGGAGAGACGATCCCCTCGGTCCGTCCGAACATCGGCGTCGAGGTCACCCGCGAGGCGGTCGGCGTCGTCGGCATCATCACGCCGTGGAACTTCCCGATCGCCATTCCTGCCTGGAAGATCGCCCCGGCGCTTTGCTACGGCAACACCGTCGTCTTCAAGCCGGCCGAGCTGGTACCGGGCTGCTCCTGGGCAATCGTCGACATCCTGCATCGCGCCGGCCTGCCGAAGGGCGTCCTGAACCTCGTCATGGGCAAGGGCTCGGTGGTCGGCCAGGCGATGCTCGACAGCCCGGACGTGCAGGCGATCACCTTCACCGGATCGGTGGGCACGGGAAAACGCGTCGCCATGGCCTCGGTCGAGCACAATCGCAAGTTCCAGCTGGAGATGGGCGGCAAGAACCCGTTCGTCGTCCTCGATGATGCGGACCTCTCGGTGGCCGTCGAGGCGGCAGTCAACTCCGCCTTCTTCTCGACCGGCCAGCGCTGCACCGCCTCGTCGCGGATCATCGTCACCGAGGGCATCCACGACAAGTTCGTCGCGGCGATGGGCGAGCGCATCAAGGGCCTCGTCGTCGACGACGCGTTGAAGGCCGGCACCCATATCGGCCCGGTGGTCGACCAGAGCCAGCTGAACCAGGACACCGACTATATCGCAATCGGCCAAAAGGAAGGCGCCAGGCTCGCCTTCGGGGGCGAGCTGATTTCGCGCGACACCCCCGGCTTCTATCTGCAGCCGGCGCTGTTCACCGAGGCAACGAATGCAATGCGGATCGCCCGGGAGGAAATCTTCGGGCCGGTCGCCGCGGTCATCCGCGTCAAGGACTACGACGAGGCGCTGGCCGTCGCCAACGACACGCCGTTCGGGCTGTCGTCCGGCATCGCCACCACCAGCCTCAAGCATGCGACGCATTTCAAGCGCAATGCCGAGGCCGGCATGGTGATGGTCAACCTGCCGACCGCCGGCGTCGATTTCCACGTGCCTTTCGGCGGCCGCAAGGGCTCCTCGCACGGCCCGCGCGAGCAGGGCAGATACGCCGCCGAATTCTACACAACCGTCAAGACAGCCTACACGCTGGCTTAAAGACCAGGAGCGGGATGCCCGCATCCCGCTCCGAAGCCGACGCCCGCACCCACGGGCCTCCAAGGAAGGAAGAGATGAAGAAGAAAGCTGAGTGGCCGCGCAAGCTCCGTTCGCAGGAATGGTTCGGTGGTACGGGCAAGAATGCCATCATGCACCGCTCCTGGATGAAGAACCAGGGGCTGCCCGCCGACACCTTCGACGGCCGGCCGATCATCGGCATCTGCAATACCTGGTCCGAACTCACGCCCTGCAACGCGCACCTGCGCGATCTCGCGGAGCGCGTGAAGCGCGGCGTCTACGAGGCGGGCGGCTTCCCTGTCGAATTCCCGGTTTTCTCCGTCGGCGAGAGCACGCTGCGCCCGACAGCGATGATGTTCCGCAACCTGGCGGCGATGGATGTCGAAGAGGCGATCCGCGGTAATCCCGTCGATGGCGTGGTGCTGCTCGGCGGCTGCGACAAGACCACGCCGAGCCTCCTGATGGGCGCGGCGAGCGTCGACATTCCGGCGATCGTCGTCTCGGGCGGGCCGATGCTGAACGGGAAGTGGCGCGGCAAGGACGTCGGCTCCGGCACGGCGATCTGGCAGTTCTCGGAAATGGTCAAATCCGGCGAGATGAGTCTCCAGGAGTTTATGGATGCGGAGCAGGGCATGGCCCGTTCGGCCGGAAGCTGTATGACCATGGGCACGGCCTCGACGATGGCGTCGATGGCCGAAGCCCTCGGCATGACGCTGTCCGGCAACGCCGCGATCCCCGCAGTCGACGCCCGCCGCCGGGTGATTTCGCAGCTCACCGGCCGCCGCATCGTCGAGATGGTCAAGGAAGACCTGAGGCCTTCCGACATCCTGACCAAGCAGGCCTTCGAGAACGCCATTCGCGTCAACGGCGCGGTCGGCGGCTCTACAAATGCGGTGCTGCATCTGCTGGCGCTTGCGGGCCGCATCGGCGTCGATCTCTCGCTCGACGATTGGGACCGGCTCGGCCGCGACGTGCCGACGATCGTCAACCTGCAGCCCTCCGGCAAGTATCTGATGGAGGAGTTCTATTATGCCGGCGGCCTGCCGGTGGTCATCAAGGCGGTCGCCGAGATGGGGCTTCTACACAACGACGCCATCACCGTCAGCGGCGACACGATCTGGAACGACGTCAAGGGCGTAACGAACTACAACGAAGACGTGATCCTGCCCAGGGAAAAGGCGCTGACGAAATCGGGTGGCATTGCGGTGCTGCGCGGTAATCTGGCGCCGAAGGGTGCCGTCCTGAAGCCGTCCGCCGCTTCGCCGCATCTGATGCAGCACAAGGGCCGGGCGGTCGTCTTCGAAAGCATCGAGGACTACCACGCCCGCATCAACCGCGAGGATCTCGACATCGACGAGACCTGCATCATGGTGCTGAAATACTGCGGTCCGAAGGGCTATCCGGGCATGGCCGAGGTCGGCAATATGGGCCTGCCGCCGAAGGTCTTGAAGAAGGGCATCACCGACATGATCCGCATTTCCGATGCGCGCATGTCGGGCACGGCCTACGGTACCGTGATCCTGCACACGGCACCTGAAGCGGCCGAGGGCGGACCGCTGGCGCTCGTTCAGAACGGCGACCTGATCGCGGTCGATATTCCGAACCGGACCATGCACCTCGACGTTTCCGACGAAGAGCTCGCCCGCCGCCGCGCTGCCTGGGTGTCGCCGGTCAAGCCGCTCACCGGCGGCTATGGTGGCCTCTACATCAAGACCGTCATGCAGGCCGATAGCGGCGCCGATCTCGACTTCCTGGTCGGCGCGCGCGGCGATCGCATCCCGATGGACCGCGACAGCCATTAGGCATTTTGCAGCCGGGTGGTATCACCTGGCCCCGCGGCAAAAAACAGACCGATAGAGCGGCGGCGCGACCTCCACGTGCGTGCCGCCGCTCTCGTTTGATCGTGCCCCTCCTGCACGTCTCATCAGACGCTCGGGCGGCAGGTTCGCATTCCCTCAATGTTGCATCCTCTGAAACTTATTGGCGTGTTCCGTCTTATCTCTGCAAGCGGACCGTTTGGGCCGCTGATCGCTTAGGAGGACGAACATGCGGAAGACAGCTGTTGTCTTGTTTTTGTCGGCCACTTTCTTGGTGACGCCATCCTTCGCTCAAAGTTCCAACGGAAGCACCGGCCTGAATGTCGATGTTTCGCTTGGGAGCACGAAAGGCGTTAACGCAAATGTGAATGCCGCGGTTGGCCGCAGCGGTGCCGATGTTGACGCATCCGTCGGCGGCGCGCGCGGCACGAATGCCTCGGCCGCGGCTTCGCTTGGCCGGGGGCAGGGCGTGAATGCCAATGTCAATGCGACGGTGGGTGGCGGCAACGGCACCAATGCCAATGCGGTCGTCGAGCTTGGTGCAGGCAACGGTGCCAACGCCGCAGTGAACGCCGGCTCAGGTAGCAGCGGATTGAATGCTGCCGTTGGCGCCGCGGCGGGCAGTGCCGGCGGTCTCGGACTTGGCGTCCTGCCCGGAAGCGGTACCGGTGCCGGCGGGCCAGCAAGCGGCGGGGCCGTCGGGCAACCGGGCTCTGCCTCGGTCGCCGCTTTCACCGCCATGTCCCCCGATGAAAGGACGAAGCTGCTGAAACGCTGTCGCGACGTTGTGAGCGGCGGCTATGACAGCGGGCTCGTCTCGCTCTGCCGGCTGCTGCAGTCGACCGCTTCGCGCTGAGCGGCAATTCCGAACTGCTACCCGCTCCAGACGCCCCCCGTCGACGGCGGGGGGATCGAGCGGTGTGCCGCGAGTCACCTTCGCCCCGCCTGCGCGGAGAAGGTGGCCGGCAGGCCGGATGAGGGGCAATTTCGGCAGAGACGTCTACTGGCTCTGGCTTTGGCTCTGCTCACCCTGGCTCTGGCTTTGCCCCTGCCGCTCCACCGTAACCGCCACTTTCAGCGTCTCGCTGGCGACACCGTGGACCAGACCGGAAACCGGTGCGGCATCGCGGTAGCAGAGGCCGGAAGCGACGCGGACATAGCGGCCGTCCGGGCAGATCTTGTTGGCGGGATCGAAGCCCACCCAGCCGAGGCCGGCGATGTGGACATCGGCCCAGGCATGGCTTGCGGTCTGCTCGGGATGGCCTTCGGTCAGCAGATAGCCGGAGACGTAGCGGGCCGGCAGGCCGAGCGTTCGGGCGGCCGAGACGAGGATGTGCGCGTGGTCCTGGCAGACGCCCTTGCCGCGCTCGAGCGCCTCTTCCGCGGTGGTTTCGGCATGGGTCTCGCCGGGCTTGTATTCGATGCTTTCGTGAATGATCTCCATCAGCGCGTGCATGCGCGCGAGGTCGGTCTCGCCGGTGGCGGATTTGGCAAGCTCGCGGATCAGCTTGCCCGCCTTGCTGAGCGGGGTTTCGCGCGCATAGAGCCAGAGCGGAACGTAGGACTGGTGGGGGCCGAAAACGCCGGCCTTGTCCTCCGTATCCACTTCGCCGCTCGCCTCGATCCGGAAGGTCGTCCGATCCGCGTCGACGCTGACGAGGTGCGTGCGGTTGCCGAAATGGTCGTCGTAGCTGGCCTCGACCACGGCGCCCTCGACGAGTGTCCTCCAGTTCAGGACCGTCTGGCCCGGCTGCGTCGTCGGCGTCAGACGCAGCCGCTGCAGCGCATAAGGCACTGGCTCGTCGTAATGGTATTCGGTCGTGTGGCTGATTTTCAGGTGCATTCCACTCTCCCGGACCTTACTGGTAAAACCGGTAGCCGTCGGTTATTTCCTGGCCCAGACGGTTGTTGTGGCTGATGAACTCTTCCAGATATTCGTGCAGGCCACGATCCATGATGTCGCTGATCGACTGGCTGCGCAGCGAGGCAAGCGTCTCTTCGGCGGTTTCGTGCGCGGCGTGCCTCTCCGAATATTCGCGCGCGAGATAACCGAGATTGCTGACGATCTTTTCGTAGCAATAGGCAAGGGAGCGCGGCATGCGGCCGTTCGAGATCAGGAAGTCGGCGATGTTGGCGGGCCTCAGTTCCGCATCATAGACCCAGCCATAGGCGCGGTGCGCCGAGACGGAGCGCAGGATCGATTCCCACTGCACGTTGTCCACCGACGATCCGACGGCGGAGACCGCCGGCAGCAGAACATAATACTTCACGTCGAGGATGCGGGCGGTGTTGTCGGCCCGCTCGATGAAGGTGCCGATGCGCGAGAAATTGAAGATCTCGTTGCGCAGCATCGTGCCGTGGAAGGCGCCGCGAATGAGGCCGGCGCGGCGCTTGATGGCGTCGATGATCTCGGGCATGTCGGCCGCCCGCGCCTTCTTGGCGAGCATCGCCTTCAATTCGATCCAGCATTCGTTGGTGGCTTCCCAGGTCTCGCGGGTGAGCGCGGTGCGGACCATGCGGGCATTGTGGCGGCCCGCCTCGATGCAGGACATGACGCTCGACGGATTGGCCCGGTCACGCAGCAGGAAATCGATGGCGTCCCCGCTCGTCAGCGTGTCGTGCACCTCGTCATAGAGCTCGCGAACGCCGGCGCTCTGCAAGACGCCGTCCCAGTCGCCCTCGCTCGACTCGCTGCGGGTCAATGACATGCGCAGGCCCGCGTCGATCAGCCGGGCGCTGTTCTCGGCGCGCTCGATATAGCGGAACATCCAGTAGAGGCCGTTCGCAGTTCTTCCCAGCATGGCCTCAGTCCTCCAGTACCCAGGTATCCTTGGTGCCGCCGCCCTGGCTGGAATTCACCACCAGGGAGCCCTCCTTCAGCGCGACGCGCGTCAGGCCGCCGGGAATGATCTGCACCTTATCGGAAACGAGCACGTAGGGACGCAAATCGACATGCCGCGGCGCGATGCCCTTGTTGACGAGAATCGGCACCGTCGAGAGCGACAATGTCGGCTGGGCGATATAGTTGCCGGGGCGCTCCTTGAGCTTTTCGGCGAAGGCGGCGCGCTCCCTCTTGGTCGCCGTCGGTCCGACGAGCATGCCGTAGCCGCCGGAGCCATGGACTTCCTTGACGACGAGTGCCTCCAGATGTTCGAGCACGTATTTGAGGCTCTGCGGCTCGGAGCAGCGCCAGGTCGGCACGTTCTCGAGCAGCGGCTTGCGGCCGGTATAGAACTCGACGATCTCCGGCATGTAGGAATAGATCGCCTTGTCGTCGGAAATGCCCGTGCCGGGCGCATTGGCTATGGTGATGTTGCCGGCGCGATAGACGTCCATGATGCCGGGAATGCCGAGAGCCGAGTCCGGCCGGAAGGTCAGGGGATCGAGGAAATCGTCGTCGACGCGACGGTAGAGCACGTCGATCGCCTCGTAGCCGCGGGTCGTGCGCATCTTCACCTTGCCGTCGATGACCCTGAGGTCCGACCCTTCCACCAGTTCGACGCCCATCATGTCGGCGAGGAAGGCGTGCTCGTAGAAGGCCGAATTGTAGATGCCGGGGGTCAGCACGGCGACGCGCGGCTTGCCGGCGCAACCGGGGGGCGCCAGCGATGCCAGGCTCTGGCGGAGCAGGTAGGGATAGTTTTCCACCGGCCGCACGCGGTTCTGATGGAAGAGTTCCGGGAACATCTGCATCATGGTTTCCCGGTTTTCCAGCATGTAGCTGACACCGGACGGCGTGCGGGCATTGTCTTCCAGAACATAGAACTGGTCTTCGCCGGTGCGGACGATATCGGTGCCGACGATGTGGGTATAGACGCCGCCCGGTGGGCGGAAGCCGATCATCTGCGGCAGGAAGGCATCGTTCTTCTCGATCAGTTCGCGCGGGATGCGGCCGGCGCGGATGATTTCCTGCTTGTGGTAGATGTCGTCCAGGAAGGCGTTAAGCGCAATGACCCGCTGTTCGATGCCCTGGGCGAGGCGGCGCCATTCACGGCCGGAAATGATGCGGGGAATGAGGTCGAAGGGGATGAGCTTTTCGGAGGAATCGGCGTGTCCGTAAACCGCGAAGGTGATGCCCGTCTTGCGGAAGATGTTTTCGGCTTCCTTCGATTTCGCTATGAGCCGGTTTCTGTCCTGGCCGGCATACCATTGATGATAGGTCGAATATGGCTGGCGCGGGCTGCTGTCCGCATTGATCATTTCATCAAATGCCAAAGGCGTAATCCCCTTATTTTCGATCATTTGAGTACAACGTTTGACGCAATGCAAGAAGCGTGCACGTTCGCTGGCGAAGAAATTTTGAAAGCGCTTTCGGCCCTCGTCGTTCGGTCAGATCGAACGCAACCTGCGGCTGACGCGCCGACAGCCTTCCCTTCCTGACCGTCAGGTGGGCAGATGCCTGAATTTTCGGCGCCCCACCGAGGGTTGCCGTCGCGGATTGCCTTGTCGATCTTGTCCGTCCATGGGGCAGGCGTAAAATGTCCGCGCCGGCAGGTGATGACGGCAGGGCGAAGCGGAATGGACGCAGTATACGAGATCGCGGAACGGCCGGCGCAACGGGTCACCGGCTGCCTCTGGGACGGCACGTTCGTCGAAGCGGCCGACGGCGCCGTCCACCGATTGATCGCCGAGACACAGGAGCATCGCCGGCGCACGCATCCGCGAGACCATGCCGCTCTCATCGGTCTCTCCTGGAATGTCCGGCCGGAGGGCTTCACCTATCTGATCGGCTATGTGGGCGAGGATCACACGACCTTTGCCTCGCCCGAGCACCTGGATCTGCCGGCGATGCGCTTCGCCACGACGATGCACCATCCCGAGGGAGGAGATGTTTTCGTCCAATACCGCAAGATGATCGATTGGATCGCTGCGGAGGGATATGCCGTCGATACGACGCACCTTCACTATCGCGAAGAATACGAGGCCGGGTTCGTTTCCCCGGCTGCATCCCCGCTGCGCCTGATGGTTCCGATTCGCTGATCGCAATCATCAGAAAAATTGCTTTGACCGAGCGCGGCACGCGTTCTATCGCCGCGGCGACGACCTCTTTGGATCTTCGGGATCCGCCTTGCTTGGTCCGCCTTACTGGGGAAACGCCAATGCTGCTTGCCCGCCTGGCCCCGGCCATTTTCGTGCTGCTCTGGTCAACGGGCTGGGTGGTTGCGAAATACGCCGCCTTCTTTGCCGATCCGCTGACCTTCCTGGCGCTGCGCTACAGCGTGGCGATCCTGCTCTTCATCGGCTTCTGCGCTGCGACCGGTGCGCGCTGGCCGCGCTCCTGGAGCACGGTCGGCCATGCAGTCGTGTCCGGAATCTTCCTTCACGGTCTTTATCTTGGCGCCGTGTGGTGGGCGATCGGGCAGGGCGTGCCCGCGGCCATATCCGGCATCATCGCCGGCTTGCAGCCATTGATGACGGCGGCGGTGGCGCCCTTCCTGATCGGCGAAAATCTCAGCCGGCAGCAGCGGTTTGGCCTGATGCTCGGCTTTTGCGGCATCGCACTCGCCGTCTTGCCGAAGACCCTGGCGATCGACACCGCATCGACGCCCATCCATTTTTTGCCGGTCGCCGTCAACGTGCTCGGGATGGCAGCGGTGACCTACGGCACGCTCTACCAGAAGCGGTACCTGCAGAACGGCGACATCCGGTCGATCGCCGCGCTGCAATATGTCGGCGCCCTGATCGTCACGGTGCCGCTCGCCTTGATGCTCGAGGATCTGCGCGTCACCTGGAACATCGAACTCGTCGCTGCACTCGCCTGGTCCGTCCTCGGCCTGTCGATGGGGGCGATCGCGCTCCTGCTTTATCTCATCCGGCGCGGCCAGGTCTCTCGCGCCGCATCGCTCATCTACCTGGTGCCGCCGCTCGCGGCGGTTCAGGCCGCGCTCTTCTTCGGTGAGGCCCTGACCTGGCCGATGATAATCGGCACCGTCATCGCGGTGACGGGCGTTTACCTTACCAATCGCAAGACGACCGGCGAGGCCCTTTCACGTGAGCATGCGAACAAAGCCGTGGCAGGTTCTGCGAATTAGAAGGCGCTTTCTATGACCAAGGCACTGTTGATAATCGACGTGCAAAACGCGATCCTTTCAGGAAAGGCCGCTCCGGCTCGACAGCCGCAAATCGATGCGGCGCTGAACGAGACGGTCGCGCGGCTTCGCATTCTCAAGGAGAGTGCCGCAGCGGCTGGCGTTCCGGTGGTGTTGATCCAGCATGACGGCGATGCAGAGCATCGCTTGGCGGTCGGAACCGCCGGCTGGGTTATTCGCGACGAGATCGCGCCAGCCGAGGGCGATGTCGTCATTCATAAGAAAAGCTGCGACTCGTTCTTCGAGACCGACCTTGCCGAACGCCTCGAGGAGCGTTCCGCAACGCATCTGGTGATCGGCGGCTGCATGTCCGAGTTCTGTGTCGATACCACGGTGCGGCGGGCCGTTTCGCTCGGATACAATGTGACGCTGATTGCCGACGGCCACACCACCGCGGACTCGGGAGCGCTCACGTTTCCGGAGATCGTTGCGCATCACAATGAAACGTTGGATGGATTCGATGCGGGCAAGGCCAGGTCGAGGTTCGCCCCGCTGCTGAAATAGCCTTCTGATCGAACTCGCCGCCATTGGCGGCTGACTTTCTTAAAAAAAAACGGTCGCGGAACACAGTCCCGCGACCGAGTTGTCACATCATCCTGGTCACAGAGGTCGGCCTTCCGCGGCCGGCCGCAATGTCATGCAGCGCCTCAGCCCTGCCGGCCGCCATTGTCGGCGCGGCGCTGGCCCTGGCCGCGCTCGCGGCGATTGCCGGGCTGTCCGTCGCCGTGGCGACGGCCGTCCTGCTTCGCGCCCGGGCGGCCATGATGTTTCCGGTTTTCGTGGTTGCGGTTGCCCTCGGACCGGCCGTCATGATGGCCTGTGCCCGCGGCGCGGTGATCCCGGCGCTCGTGTTTTTGCGGGCGGTCGTCGTGCAGCAGATCGTCGCCGGCAAACCCACCCGTCCGCGGCGTCTCCTGCGCCGACCGCTTGGGCGGGCGATCTCCGTCACGACGCTGCCCACCGCCATTGCCGCGATGCTGGCCGCCGCCGTTGCCGCGATGCTGGCCGTTGCCGCGACCGCCGCGACCCTTTGCGGGCCGAGCCTGGTCGGCCGGCGCGTCGCCGCTGGCGACGGCGATCTGGATACCCATCAGCTTTTCGATGTCGCGCAGCAGGCGGATTTCGTCCGGCGAGCAGAAGGCGATCGCAATGCCGTCGCGGCCGTTGCGGGCCGTGCGGCCGATGCGATGCACATAGGCATCCGGAACTTCCGGCAGATCATAGTTGTAGACGTGGGTGACGCCCGGGATGTCGATGCCGCGGGCGGCGACGTCGGTTGCGACGAGCACGCGGATTTCGCCATCGCGGAAACCTTTCAAGGCCCGCTCGCGCTGGCCTTGGCTCTTGTTGCCATGGATCGAAGCGGCTTTGAAACCGACATGGTCGAGATGCTTCATCAGCTTCTCGGCACCATGCTTCGTCCGGCTGAAGACCAGCGACAACCCATCCGGGTTGTCGGCCAGCGACTTTTTGAGGATCGTCGTCTTCAGGTCCTTGCCCGGCACGAAATGCACATATTGCTCAACCTTGTCGGCTGCCTTGCCCGGAGGCGTGACTTCAACCTTGACCGGGTCGGTGAGGTACTCGCCGGCAAGCTCGGCGATCTGCTTCGGCATCGTCGCGGAGAACAGCAGCGTCTGGCGGTTCTTCGGCACGAGCTTCGAAATCTTGCGCAGGTCATGAATGAAGCCGAGGTCGAGCATCTGGTCGGCTTCGTCGAGAACCAGGTAGCGCGCTTGGGTGAGCGTCACCGCCTTGCGGGCGACGAGGTCGAGCAGGCGGCCGGGCGTTGCCACGAGGATGTCGACGCCGCGGGCGAGTTGTTCGGTCTGCTTGTTGATCGAGACACCGCCGACCACGACGCCGACCTTCAGCGGGCTCTTCTTCACGAAGAGCTTGAGGTTGGTTGCAATCTGGTTGACGAGTTCGCGGGTAGGGGCAAGCACGAGCGCGCAGATGTTGCGCGGGTCGGCGCGCCGGCCGTCGGCGAGAAGCTTCTCGATCATCGGCAGGCCAAAGGCGGCCGTCTTGCCGGTGCCCGTCTGGGCGAGACCGATGAGGTCATGGCCTTTGAGGACGAGCGGGATGGCCTGCATCTGGATGGGCGTCGGCTTCTCGAAGCCATTGGCGGAGAGGGTGGCCAGGATCTGCTGCGAGAGGCCAAGCTCTTTGAAAGTGGACAAGGGATATACCTTTCGGGGGCGCCAAACGCATGCGCCGGAATCGCCTCTTGCAATTCCGGTGTCGTCTGGCGTCAAGAACCCCGCGTGAATTGGGAACTTGTGGGTTAAAGAAAAATCGTCAAGCGCCTGTGCCGCCGATTGCGGCGATGTCTCGCGCTTTTCCTTCTTCACGGCTTGAAGTGTCTGCCGAGGGCGCGCTCACGCGGCGGCCGGAAGGTGACGCGCTGTCCATGTCGTTGTTTTGGGCTGAAAAGTCAAGCTGCATCTTTTGCGCGTGCGAATTTGGCGTCCTGCATCGGCCTCCGATGGAGGGGCACCGCTGATGACAGTCCGGCGAGGTCGTGTCGCCGGTCACGCTGCATGAAAGCCTTGCAGAAGAAGCGCCGGAGCGTACAATCCTTCGGCTTGGCCTCAGCATTCTCGGGCACGTTGCAGCTGCCGGCCAGATGCGAATTGTGCCGGGGATTGCGGGTTCCAGGTCGGCGGGAGTAGAGGGTACGAGCCGACGCGGGAACCCGATTTCGATGCCTGCCTTGCGCATTTCCAGCCAAGCCGCGTGGCATTGGACAAAAAGGACCTTCGGCGATCGGGAACCTGACGCGACTTCAAACCGTTCCGTTCCTTGAGCCTTCGCCGACCTATCTGCCAATCGAGAGACAGGAGAGGAACCAGTGCGGAACCGGATTTGGATACTGGCAGCCGATGGCAACGCGGCGCGCATCGTCAAGGACGTAAACTTGTTGAAGGATGGGCATCAGCAGCCAGAAGTGGAATCCTACGAGATCGAGGGGAGACGCGCTCAGGACATCATGGCCGACAAACCGGGTCGCAGCCATTCGTCGGTGGGACATGGTCGCTCGGCCATGGAATACAGCAGCGATCCGGTCCGCGAGGAACAGCACCGGTTCGCCGTCGAGATTGCCGGGAAGCTCGACCATTATGCTCTGGAAAACGCCTTCGAGAATCTGGTGATCTGCGCCGCGCCGCGGACGCTCGGCGATCTCAGGAAGCTGCTCTCGCATCACGTCAAGGAAAAGACTGTTGCCGAGATCGACCGCAACTGCGTCGCAGTTCCGACAGACCAGCTGATCGCTACGGTCAAGTCCGTGGTCTTTCCCGGGTAGGCAGTTTCAGTTCTTGTCGCCCCGCAGCATCTCGCGTTTGCCGGCAAAGCCCGGAAGACGCTCGACGGCAAAGCCGGCGGCGGCGAGATTGCGTCGGACGAAGCCCGCGGCAGCATAAGTGGCGAAGGTGCCGCCCTGCACGGTCTTGTCGAAGACCGTGCGCATGAGTTCTTGCGACCACATGTCGGGGTTACGGGAAGGCGCGAAGCCGTCGAGATACCAGGCGCCAAAACTTTCCCGTGAGGCGGAGAGGCACTCGAGCGCCGGACCGCAGACCACCGTAAGACGCACGTCGCCGAACGCAATGTCGATCCGGCCTGCGGGCATATCCGGCCAATGAGCCACAAGCGCCTGACGCTCTGCGTCGATCTCCGGCCAATGGGAAAGCGCCCGGTCAATCTCGCCGGCGCGCATCGGAAAGCGTTCGAAGGAGACGAAGTGCAGCCGGCCACCGGAGGTCGGCACCAGTTTCCACTGGCGCCAAGTCTCACAGAAATTCAGGCCGGTGCCGAAGCCGAGCTCGCCGATCGTAAAGGTCCCGCCTGCGCTCCAGCGCGCCGGCAGCCTGTTGCCCGAAAGAAAGACATGGCCGCATTCCAGCCGGCCATCGGTGCGGCAGTAAAAGTGATCGCCAAATTCCACCGAATAGGGCATATCGCCCGCATGCCATTCGAGGCTTTGGCTGGCGGGCGGCTGGCTCTGGCGTAGATCGGTTGCAGTCATGGCAATGGCGATAGTCTTGTGTCTGGGGAACGTCAATCGATGAGCGAAGTTTTGATCGTCGGCGGCGGGATCATGGGGCTCTGGGCGGCGCTCATGGCCGGCCGGGCCGGCATCGAGACATGTCTTCTCGAGCGGAAGAACGTCGGTGCGGGGGCGAGCGGCGGTCTGCTTGGAGCGCTGATGCCGCATATGCCCGACCGCTGGAATGCCAAGAAACAGTTCCAGTTCGATGCCCTGGTTTCTCTCGAAAGCGAGATTGCCCGGCTCGAAGCCGAGACGGGCCTTTCGGCAGGCTATCGCCGCTCGGGGCGGATTATGCCGCTCGGCAGAGAGCATCTGCGCGACATCGCACTTGGCCACGAGAAGGACGCGGAGCGGCATTGGATTGCGGGCGACCGGCGTTTCCACTGGCATGTCGGCGATGCCGGTATCGGGGACTGGCCAGCGGCGAGCGCAGCGCCTTTCGGCGTCGTCCACGATACGCTTGCGGCGCGCGTGGCGCCGCGAAGGCTGCTGACGACGCTACGGACGGCATTAGTTCAGTTTCCTCATGTCCGGGTCGAAGAGGGTGCCGAGGTTTCCTCGATCGACCCGCAGCGTGGCCGGCTGGCGCTTGCCGACGGGCGGGAACTGGCGTTCGGACAGTGCATACTCTCAGCGGGCGTCGAGAGTTTCCCCTTGATCGACCGGTTGGCGGAGCGGCCGCAGGCGCCGAGCGGCGGCGCGGTAAAGGGGCAGGCGGCGCTGCTTAGAGCCGACATCGATCCCGCCTCGCCGACCATCTTCACCGACGGTGTCTATATCGTTGCGCATGAAAACGGCCATGTCGCCGTCGGCAGCACCAGCGAAAGCCATTTCTCCGCGCCGTTTTCGACGGACGCGCAACTGGACGCGCTGATCGATCGGGCCGTCGCTCTGGCCCCGAACCTGCGCGGCGCGCCGGTGATCGAACGCTGGGCCGGGCTGCGCCCGAAGGCAACCGGCAGGGAGCCGATGGTCGGCCGGCATCCGGATCATGAGAGGCTGTCGGTGCTGACGGGCGGCTTCAAGGTCAGTTTTGGAATGGCGCATGTCCTGGCGGGCTTCGTCATCGACGAGATTGTCGGGCGCAGGAACGTCGAACTGCCGCAAGCCTTCCGGTGCGAAACCCATCTCGCGGCACTGCAATAGCCCCATTCCACTTCGTCAATCTGTCACGCAAATCACCTAAGAGGCGGCTATCGAACCGAATTTCGGAGCCTTGCAATGCGGTACGCCATTTGTTTTACGCCGCCGATGGGAGACCCGCTGTCTGCGGCGGCGGCGAGCTGGCTCGGCCGCAGCGTCTATTCGGGCGAGCCCGTGGAGCCGCCCTCGATCGCCGGGCTTCGCGTTTCGGAGATAGCCTTCCACACGGCGGTTCCGCGCCGTTTCGGTTTTCACGCCATGATCATGGCGCCCTTCCGCCTCGCCGAAGGGTCGGATGAGGCGCAACTGTTGAGGGCGCTGATGCACTTCACCAGCGCCGAAACGCCGTTCGCAATCGAGCCGCTGCAGGTGGCGCGCCTCAGCCAATGCCTGGGCCTGCTGCCGCAGGTGCCGAGCGATGCGATGCACAGGCTCGCCGCGCGGGTCCTGCACGTGTTCGACCGGTTCCGCGCACCGCTCAGCGAGGATGAGATCGAACGCTCCGATCCCGATCAGCTGTCGGCTCCGCAATTCGCCAACCTGCACCGCTGGGGCAATCCCTTCGTGATGGACGAGTACCGCTTCCACATGAAACTGACCGGCCCACTGGCCGCCGACGTCGGGCGAGGCCTGGAAGTGCCGTTGCGAGAGGTCTTCGAGCCGCATCTTGCGAAACCGCTTATCCTCCACAGCCTTGCCCTGTTCGTCGAGCCGGAGGCCGGGGCGCCGATGCGCGTTCATTCCCAGCATCCGCTCGGCAAGATTTCCGCCCGTCCGCCGGTGCCGATGCGTGCATCGGCCGATACTGGACGCCCTTGGCCACACGGCGCCGGTTCCCTCTCCGCGATACGCTAAGCGGCTCTCGCGCCGCCAATTTCATCTCGACAATCCGGTGGGCGGTGTTACCGTTTCGGAAAAAGCGAAGGTGATTTCATGGTCGAGACTCCCTATCCGCGCGACCTCATCGGCTATGGGCGTACGCCGCCCCAGCCGCACTGGCCGGGCGACGCGCGAATCGCCGTGCAGTTCGTCCTGAACTATGAGGAGGGCGGCGAAAGCTCGATTCTCGACGGCGACCCGGCATCCGAGTGCCTGCTGTCGGAGATCGTCGGCGCGCAGCCCTGGGCGGGTCAGCGCAACCTCAACATGGAATCGATCTACGAATACGGCGCGCGCGCCGGTTTCTGGCGCCTGTGGCGGATGTTCACGAGCCGCGGCGTCACCCTGACGGTCTATGGCGTGACGCTCGCCATGGCACGCAACCCGGAGGCGGTTGCGGCGATGAAGGAGGCCGGATGGGAGATTGCCAGCCATGGGCTGCGCTGGCTCGAATACAAGGATTTTCCGGAGGAGGTCGAGCGCGAACATATTCGCGAAGTGGTGCGCCTGCATACTGAACTGACCGGCGAGCGGCCGCTCGGCCTCTATCAGGGCAAGCCTTCGGTCAATACCCTGAAGCTCGTGCTGGAGGAGGGCGGCTTCCTCTATTCCTGCGATTCCTATGCGGACGAACTTCCCTATTGGGTTCCGGGGCTGACCCCCGACAAGCCGCATCTCATCATTCCCTATACGCTCGACGCCAACGACATGCGCTTTGCCACCAATCAGGGCTTCAATTCCGGCGACCAGTTCTTCACCTATCTCAAGGACACGTTCGACGTGCTCTATGAGGAAGGCAAGGAAGGCAGTCCGAAGATGATGAATATCGGCCTGCACTGCCGTCTCGTCGGCCGGCCCGGCCGGGCGGCGGCGCTCGCCCGCTTCATCGATTACGTGATGTCGCACGACAAGGTGTGGGTGCCACGACGCATCGACATTGCCCGCCACTGGTACGAGCATCATCGACCGGAAGGATTGCGCTGATGTTGGAACGCGAGAAGTTCGTTCGCCGCTTCGGCGGCATCTTCGAGCATTCGCCCTGGGTGGCGGAGCGTGCGTTCGATCATGCCGCCGCGTCGGGGTTGACGGAGGGCAACCTCCACTCGGCGCTCTGCAACGCGTTTCGTGCGGCGTCGCCGGCAGAACGCCTCGCGGTCTTGCGCGCGCATCCGGATCTTGCCGGCAAGCTGGCCGTCGCCGGCAAGCTCACCGCCGACTCGAAGTTCGAGCAGGCATCGGCGGGGCTTGACCGGCTTTCGCCGGAAGAGCATGCCCGCTTCACGGGGCTGAACGCAGCCTATATGAAGAAATTCGGCTTTCCTTTCATCATCGCGGTGAAGGGGCTGACGAAGGACGATATTCTCGCTGCTTTCGAACAGCGGATTGACAATTCGAAGGAAGAGGAATTTGAAACCGCCTGTGCGCAGGTGGAGCAGATCGCCCGGCTGCGGCTCAATTCCATGCTTCCGGGAGAAGATAATGCCTGACATAACCGTTGCCGAACCGGCCGCCTGCGGCGTTTCGCGCCCTGGCCTCAACGGCTGGACAGCCGGGTCCCGGGTTTGATGTCGCATCTCATTTCAATCGAGCCGCTGACGAAGGAAGCCTTCGCTCCGTTCGGCAGCGTCATCGAGGCCGACCCGGTGTCGGCACGATTCATCAATGGTGGCAATACCGAACGGTTTCATGGGCTTGCAGTGGCCGATGCCGTCGGCGAAGGCGCCAGGGTCATCATCAACATCTTTCGCGGCCAGGCGCGGGCCTTCCCCTATAGGCTCGCCATGATGGAGCGCCACCCGCTCGGCAGCCAGAGCTTTTCGCCACTTGACGATCGGCCCTGGCTGGCCGTCGTCGCCGAGGACGAAGGCGGGCGTCCCGGCCGGCCGCGGGTCTTTCTGGCAAGCGGTCGGCAGGGGGTCAATTACGGTCGCAATGTCTGGCACCATCCGCTGATGGCGGTCGATGCCGCCAGCGATTTCCTCGTCGTCGATCGCGATGGCCCGGACAACAACCTCGAGGAATTCTTCTACGAGGAGCCCTTCGTCATCCTCGATCCGTTGTCGAAGGAGAGCACGCGATGAGCAAGACCGGCCGTCTGACGACCCATGTTCTAGACACCGCACTCGGCAAGCCGGCAGCGGGGCTGCGGATCGACCTCTATCGGCTGGACGGCGGGGAGCGGCAATTGATCCGCACCGTCCGCACGAACAGCGACGGCCGGGTCGACGATCCGCTCGCCGAGGGTGCGGAATTTGCGGCGGGCCATTACGAGCTGGTCTTTCATGCGGGCGACTATTTGCGTGCGGTCGGCGCGTCGCTGTCGGAACCGGCCTTCCTCGACCTCATCCCGTTGCGGTTCGGCATCGCCGATGCCGCGAGCCACTATCACGTGCCGCTGCTGCTCTCGCCCTACGGCTATTCGACCTATCGCGGCAGCTAGAGCAAGGCCCGATCCGGTTGAAGCGCTGCTGCGTGCCGGCACTGCGCTTGGCGCGTCACATCGCGTAGTCGGCGATGACGTCGCGGCCCACTTCGTTGATGTTGCGCTTGCCGCAGAGCGCCATGGTGATGTCCATCTCCTTGCGGATGATGTCGAGTGCCAGGGTCACGCCCTCCTTGCCCATCGCGCCCAGACCGTAAAGGAAGGGGCGGCCGATGAAGGTGCCCTTGGCACCCAGCGCGACGGCCTTCAGCACGTCCTGTCCGGAGCGGATGCCGCCGTCGAGATGGACCTCGACCTGATCGCCGACAGCGTTGATGATCTTCGGCAGCATGCTGATCGAAGACGGCGCGCCGTCGAGCTGGCGGCCGCCATGGTTGGAGACGATGATGGCGTCGGCGCCGGTCTTCGCCGCCATTTTCGCGTCTTCCGGATCGAGGATGCCCTTCAGGATGAGCGGGCCGCCCCAGCGCTCCTTGATCCACTCGACGTCCTTCCAGGAGAGCTGCGGATCGAACTGCTCCGCGGTCCAGGCATGGAGCGAGGAGAGGTCGGTGACGCTCTTGGCGTGGCCGACGATGTTGCGGAAGGTGCGCCGGTTCGTGCCGAGCATCTTCATGCACCAGCCTGGCCGCGTCGCCATCATCCAGAGATGCTTCGGCGTCATGCGCGGCGGCGCCGACAGACCATTGCGAAGATCCTTGTGGCGCTGGCCGAGGATCTGCAGGTCGAGTGTCAGGACGAGCGCCGAACATTTCGCCGCTTTCGCCCGGTCGATGAGGTTGAGCACGAATTCGCGCTCGCGCATCACATAGAGCTGAAACCAGAACGGCTTTGTCGTGACCGAGGCGACGTCCTCGATCGAGCAGATGCTCATGGTCGAGAGCGTGAAGGGGACCCCATGGGCCTCCGCTGCCTGGGCCGCCAGCATTTCCCCGTCGGCGTGCTGCATGCCGGTCAGGCCGGTCGGGGCAAGGGCGACCGGCATCGACACCTTCTGGCCGATCATCGTCGTTTCGAGCGATCGATTGGTCATGTCGACCAGCACCCGCTGGCGCAGCTTGATCTTCGCAAAATCCTCCTCGTTGGCTCGATAGGTGCCCTCCGTCCAGGCGCCGCTGTCGGCGTAGTCGAAGAAGAGCTTCGGCACCCGCCGCCTGGCGAGTTCCTTGAGGTCGCTGATGTCGAGGATTTGCGCCATGGTTCGCCCTCATCGAATGGAGATTACGGACGCCTTATCATGTTTCGAAAAGGGTTGTAATAGTTGCAACAGAAAAGAGGTAAAAAAAATTGACCTCTTTTCTCAGGCGATGGCGAGCACCGATTTTGCCGGTTTGCCGGCCACATAGGCCTCGACGATCGAGCGGTCGTCGCCCATCGTCTGCAAAAGGAAGAGCTCGTCGGCGAGCGAGTTGACCACTTCGGCCCTGAGCGCCATGGCCGGCGTCGCCGCCATGTCGAGCACCGTGAGGTCGGCATCCGTGCCCGGCTCCAGCGTGCCGATGCGGTCGACGAGCGATAGTGCCTCGGCGTTGCCGCGGGTCATCATGTAGAAGCTGTCGAAGGGGTTCAGCCGCTCGCCCTGCAACTGCAGGATCTTGTAAGCCTCGTCGAGCGTCTTCAGCATCGAATAGCTGGTGCCGCCGCCGATGTCGGAGGCGACCGAGACGCGCACCGGCTTGTCGCGTCGCGTCAAAGCGCGAAGCGGAAACAGGCCGGAGCCGAGGAAGAGGTTGGATGTCGGGCAGAAGACGGCGACCGAGCCGGTCTCGCTCATCGCATCGGCTTCGCGCTCTGAGAGATGAATGCAATGTCCGAAGAGGCTCTTGCGCCCGAGCAGGCCGTGGCGGGCATAGACGTCGGTATAATCCTTGGCTTCCGGATAGAGTTCGCAGGTGAAGGCGATCTCGTCGCGATTTTCGGAGAGATGCGTCTGCACGTGCAGGTCGGGAAACTCGCGGACCAGCGATTTCGCCACCTCCATCTGCTCCGGCGTCGAGGTGATCGCGAAGCGCGGGGTGATGGCGACGTGGTTGCGGCCCTTGCCGTGCCAATCGGCAATCACCGCCCGCGTCTCGTCATAGCTCATCTGAGGCGTGTCGAGCAGGCCCTGCGGGGCATTGCGGTCCATCATCACCTTGCCGGCGACCATGCAGGTGCCGCGTCTGAGGCTCTCGGCAAAGAAGGCATCAGCGGACGCCTTGTGCACTGAGCAATAGGCCGTCGCCGTCGTCGTGCCGTGGCGAACCATCTCGTCGAAAAAGCGCACCGCGATCCGCTCCGCATGTGCCGTCTCCACGAAGCGGCATTCCTCCGGGAAGGTGTAGGTGTTCAGCCATTCCAGCAGGTTGGCCGCGTAGGAAGCCATCACCTGCATCTGCGGGAAATGCAGATGCGTGTCGATGAAGCCCGGCACGATGAGGTGCGGGCGGTGATCGATCTCCTCCACCCCTTCCGGAGCTGCTGCCTTTACGGTCGCGTAAGGGCCGCAAGCCCTGATCACCCCATCCTCGACGAGCAGCGCGCCGTCGCTTTCATAGGCATAGGCGGCGCTGTCGTCGATGCTCTCCGGCGCCCGGTTGAAGCTCAGCGTGCGGCCGCGGATGAGGGTGGGTGTCATCGTGTCTCCCCGGCGGCGCTCTCGAACCAGGCTGTGAGCAGCCTGCGTTCGTCCGCCGTCATGTCGGTTATGTTACCGGGCGGCATGGCGTGGCTTCGCCCCGCCTGGATATAGATTTCACGCGCCAGCGCGGCAATCTCGGCGTCGCCCTCGAGTATGACGCCCTTCGGGGCGCGGGCAATGCCCTCGTAGACGGGCTCGGCGGCATGGCACATGGTGCAGCGGGTCGAGATCGTGTTCCTGACTGCGGGGAAATGTTCATTCTCGGCAAAGCGCTCAAAAGCGGGTGCCGCCCCAGCCCGCTCTTCGCCGGTCAGCACTTTCGGCACGGTCGACAGCCACACGATCAGGATGAAGAGGATTACTGTCGCGAGCCAGGTCCAGGTCGGCTTGCCCTTGCGCGCATGGGTGGTGTTGAACCAGTGGCGGATCGTCACGCCCATCAGGAGCACCAGGGCCGCGATGATCCAGTTGAACGCCGTCGCGAAGGCGAGCGGATAGTGGTTCGACAGCATGAAGAAGATGACCGGCAAGGTCAGGTAGTTGTTGTGCAGCGACCGCTGCTTGGCCTGGGCGCCGAGCCTCGGATCGGGCGTGCGGCCGGCGATCAGGTCGGCGACGACGATCTTCTGGTTGGGGATGATGATAAAGAAGACGTTGGCAGACATGATCGTCGCCGTGAAGGCGCCGAGATGCAGGAAGGCCGCGCGGCTGGTAAAGACCTGCGTATAGCCCCAGCCCATGGCGACGAGCACGACATAAAGGAGGGCCATCAGGCCCCAGGTGTTGTTGCCGATCGGCGACTTGCAGAGAAGGTCATAGAAAATCCAGCCGACACCGAGCGAAGCAAGCGAAATCAGGATCGCCGTTGTGGCTGAGATATCCAGCACATGCCGGTCGACCAGGAAGAGATCGGCACCGCCGTAATAGACGATGCAGAGCATTGCGAAGCCCGAGAGCCATGTCGAATAGGACTCCCATTTGAACCAGGTGAGATGTTCCGGCATCGTGGCCGGCGCCACCAGATATTTCTGGATGTGGTAGAAACCGCCGCCATGCACCTGCCATTCTTCGCCATAGGCGCCGGGCGGCAGGTGGTCGCGCTTCACCAGGCCAAGGTCGAGCGCGATAAAATAGAAGGACGAGCCGATCCAGGCGATGGCGGTCACCACATGCAGCCAGCGGACGGCAAAGGCCAGCCATTCCCAGGCGATGGCGAATTCGTACATTCAGGTCCCCTTTCTCTCCGGTGTCGCAGCTTGCGAGAAAAAACGGGAGTGGGGAAGGGGTGACACAATCACTCGATCGTAATCCACCGCCAATGCCGGCGCCCTTGAAACCGATTTTGTCCAAAAGGTTAGAGCGGCGTTCTCGGAAGCCGGTTCATCACTGGCCTGCAATGTCGCCTGGATTGAGCTTGCCAAGGATCCAGTCGCGGAAGGCGCGGATCTTGGGGGTATTGCGGCGGGCATAGGGATAAACCAGCCAATAGTCGTGACCATCGCTGCAGCGCAGCTCGAATGGCTGGTAAAGCCGCCCAAGGGCAACGTCGTCGCCATAGAATTCCGGCATCAGGATCGCGACGCCCTGGCCCGCGACCGCTGCCCGCGCCTCGAAGGCTTGGGCGCCGAGCCGGCTCGCCGTGCGGCCAGCCAGATCCGGGTCGTTGACGCCGGCGGCGCGGAACCATAACTGCCACCAGGGATCTCGCGGGTCGATGATGCGGAGCTTCAGAAGGTCTCGCGGGGAGCGCACGCCGCCGATCGTCGCGGCTAGGGCGGGGCTGAGCATCGGGGTAAACTCCACCCGCATCAGCTGATGGCTCACAAGGCCCGGCCATTCGCCATTGCCGGAGCGGATTGCCACGTCGACCGACTCCTTGTTGAAATCGATGATTGCGTCGTTCGCCACGAGACGTACGGCGATATTCGGGTGTGCGAGCTGGAACGTGCCGATCTCTCGGGCAAGCCATTGCGAGGCAAAGGTCGCAGTCGAGTTGATGAGCAGAGCCGCTTCCGTGTCGCCGCGCGCCGAGGCGACCGCGTCGTGCAGCAGTTCGAATGCTTCGGTCACCTTCGGCGACAACCGCTGGCCCACTTCCGTCAACGTCACCTGGCGCGGCTTCCTCAGGAACAGCGGCTCGCCGACGTTCTCCTCGATGAGCTTGATCTGGTAGCTGACCGCTGTCTGGGTCATGCCAAGCTCCTCGCCCGCCTTGGTGAAGCTGCCGAGCCGGGCGGCGGCCTCGAAGACCCTCAGCGCATTGAGCGGGAACTGCTTCGACATCTTCATGGATAAGCTCTCTTGATGCATGCAGACGGATGTTCGATTGGAGTTCGAGCATGTTCGGCGGCATGCTGCAAGTCAACTTCACCGGATTCGAGGGTGCTCAGATGTCCTGCGATGTATTGGAATATGCTGAAAGAAAACCGCTTCTCTCGTTCACAGGAGCAGTCCGGACAGTCACCGTTGCCTTTCGTCGGATGAGAGGGCGGCGCTTGAATCTCGACCTCGACTCCACGTCCGAATACATGAAAAAGGATCTGGGTTTCCTCGATGGGCGCATGCCACGTTGCGAGGACGAGATGCGGCGGTAGCACACCGCGGTTTCGCAACTGTCCATCCTTTTTCGTGCGAGACCGCCCCCTTTTTCGGGCATTGCGACGGTGCTGGCGCTTATGCTTCGCGCGCTAAACTCCGTCGCGATTTTGGCCTTCCTTATGACGGCGGTAGTAGCGAGCCGACTTCGCCCTACTGCCACAGGCCGCCATGCTGCACCAGCGACGAGGCTTTCCACGGCCACGATCAATGAAGAGCCAGGAACACCGTTCGCAGTTCCTCATGCGGGGCAGGTCATCACTCCGCAACAGTGATTCAGTGGCGATCGCAATCCGTGCAAGAAGCAACGCCAAGCCGCATTGTTGGGCCGATGCGGTCCAGAGAAAGCGCTCGTCGCCTCTGTCGAGGCTAGCCTCGCAGAGCGCAGCCTTGATTTGCTTTTCGACCTTTGACCGTTCGTACCAGGGCCATTCGGATCCCGCCTGTTCGGCCATCAGGCAAATGTGCAACGTCTCGCGAAATGCCCGCAGAGAATCCAGCGCATGCTGTGCGGTTTGCGGACCCGTATGCGCAAGCCGCGTCAGCTGGCTAGCTTCGTCCTCGGTTAAAAGCTTGGTAGCCGTACCCCACCGGAGAGCTGCGCCGTAGTCGACAAGCCGCTCCACATCCCGAGCTTTGTTCGCCCCTCCAGCCGTATTCAGGAAGTCAAGGGCGACATGTCCGCCAACAAAATCTTCTTCCTCCCATACCGATCCAGTCGTCATTTCTTACCCTTAAATTTTGATTTGACAGTGATATTGGGTGCGTTCACATTATCACCGTTTATTGCATCGATAAAGGTGATACGGGAGAATGGCATGAGCGATTGGGCACTGACTGAAACCGTCAAGACATCGGCGGGAGTTGTTTCGGCCGGTCAGACCGGGCAAGGACCGGATCTGGTTCTCGCGCATGGTTGGCCGTGGTCTTCGTTCTCGTGGCACAAGGTTATTCCAACGCTCGCGCAAAGGTATCGGGTTCACTGGTACGACATGCCCGGCTATGGCCATTCCGAAAAGCGTCCGGATCGCCGCACTTCGCTCGACGTGCAGGGCGAAATATTCGTGGAAATGCTCACGCATTGGAGGCTTTGCCGCCCATCCGTCATTGCCCACGATTTCGGTGGAGCGATTAGCTTGCGCGCCCATTTGTTGCACGGTTGTGAGTACGAGCGGTATGTGCTCATGAACGTGGTCGCAGTTCGGCCTTGGGGATCGGCGTTTTTTGATCATGTTGGAAGACATGTCGAAGCCTTCCAGGGTCTTCCGCAGCATATTCATCGTGCAATTGTGGAAGCCTACATCCGGGGCGCCTTGGTCCGTCCGCTCAATGATAGCGATCTCGACAGGTTGATCGAGCCCTGGCTCACCGAGGATGGCGCACATAGCTTTTATCGGCAATTCGCTCAGGCGGACGAAAAATATACTGCAGAAATAGAGCCATCATTTGGTGCCGTGCGATGCCCCGTTAAGATCATCTGGGGCGAAAAGGACCCATGGATTCCGCTTGAGCGTGGAAGGCAGCTTCACCGCTATATTCCGCAAGCCGAGTTCCAGACAATTCCGGAAGCGGGACATATGCCCCAACTCGAAACGCCCGGTGCGCTGCTGGACGCGGTCGGGAAATTATTATGAGGAGAGAACGGATCTATGCTTTCTCTCTCAACCGCTCCACCGCCATCAGGACCCGTTCAGGTGTCGCCGGCGTATCCAGGCGCGGGCATTCGCGATAGTCGGCGACGCTGGCGACCGCCATCGACAGGGCTTCCAGCACGGAGATCGGCAGCATCAGGGGCGGCTCACCCACCGCCTTGGACCGGCCGATCGTCTTTTCGGCATTTTCCGACCATTCGGCGAGGCGGACGTTGAAGATCTTCGGCCGGTCGGAGGCGAGCGGGATCTTGTAGGTCGAGGGGGCATGCGTCCTCAGCCGCCCCTTCTCATCCCACCAGAGCTCCTCTGTCGTCAGCCAGCCCAAGCCCTGCACGAAGCCGCCCTCGACCTGGCCGATATCGATCGCCGGGTTGAGCGAGCGGCCGACGTCGTGCAGCACGTCGACCCGGTCGACCAGATATTCCCCGGTCAGCGTATCGATCGATACTTCCGAGACGGCGGCGCCATAGGCGAAATAGTAAAAGGGCGTGCCGCGCCCGGCGGCGCGGTCCCAGTGGATCTTTGGCGTCTTGTAGAAGCCAGCGGCCGAGAGTTGCACACGGGCAATATAGGCCTGGCCGACGAACTCGGCGAAGGGCACGAGCTGTTCGCCGATCTTCACATGGTTCGGCACAAAGGTGACGTTCTCGGCGGTCGTCTGCCAGCGTTCGGCGGCGAAGGCGACGAGGCGTTCCTTGATCTGCCGGGCGGCGTCGAATGCGGCCATGCCGTTCAGGTCGGAGCCGGAGGAGGCGGCGGTTGCGGAGGTGTTCGGCACCTTGCCGGTCGTCGTCGCGGTGATCTTCACCCGGTCGATATCGATCTGGAAACTGTCGGCGAGAACCTGCGCCACCTTGGTGTAGAGGCCTTGGCCCATCTCGGTGCCGCCGTGATTGAGATGGACCGAGCCGTCCTTGTAGATGTGAACGAGCGCGCCCGCCTGGTTGAGATGGGTCAGGGTGAAGGAGATGCCGAACTTGACCGGTGTCAGGGCGATGCCCTTGCGGATCACCCGGCTCGACCTGTTGAAGTCGACAATCGCGGCACGCCGCGCCTGGTAGTCCGCGCTTGCTTCCAGCTCCTCGACGATCTGACGGATGATGTTGTCTTCCACCTTTTGGTGGTAGGGCGTGATGTCGCGGCCCGAATCCTTGTCGCCGTAGAAGTTCAGTTTGCGAATTTCGAGCGGGTCCTTGCCGAGCGCGTAGGCGACCTCCTCGATGATTCGCTCGCAGCCGACCATGCCTTGCGGGCCACCGAAGCCGCGAAAGGCGGTGTTGGAAACCGTGTTGGTTTTCAGCGGTTGCGAGGTCAGCTTCACATGCGGATAGAAGTATGCGTTGTCGGCATGGAACAGCGCCCGGTCGGTGACCGGCCCGGAAAGGTCGGCGGAAAAACCGCAGCGCGCGGCATAGGTCGCCTGCACTGCCAGGATGTTCCCGGCATCATCGAAACCGACGTCGTAATCGACGAGGAAGTCGTGGCGCTTGCCTGTGGCCATCATGTCATCGTCGCGGTCGGGCCGGAACTTGACGGCCCGACGCAGCTTGCGCGCGGCGACGGCGGCGAGTGCAGCGAACTGGTTGCCCTGCGTCTCCTTGCCGCCGAAGCCGCCGCCCATGCGGCGGACATTCACGGTGATGGCGTTCGACGGGACGCCGAGCACCTGCGCGACCATATGCTGGATCTCGGTCGGATGCTGGGTCGAGACCCAGACGGTCATCTCGTCGTCCTCTCCGGGAATCGCGAGCGCGATGTGTCCTTCGAGATAGAAATGCTCCTGGCCGCCGATGCGCATCCGACCCTTCAGCCGCCGCGGTGCACGCTCCAGTTCGCCCTCCGCGTCGCCGCGCTGCAGCGTCAATGGCGGCGTGACGAGCTCGCCGCCTCCGGCCATCGCATCGGCGACATCAATCCTGTGGGGCAGGTCGCGATAGGTGATCTTCGCCAGCCGCGCCGCGCGGCGCGCAATATCGCGCGTCTCGGCGATTACCGCAAAGGCCGGTTGACCATGAAACTGCACACGGCCGTCTGCAAGCACCGGCTCGTCGTGCAGATGTGTGGGGCTGATGTCGTTGGAATGCGGCATGTCCCTGGCGGTCAGCACTGAAACGACCCCGGGGAGGGCGGCGACCGCGGAGAGGTCCATTTCGAGGATTTCGGCGTGGGCCCGGTCGGTGAGCCCCAGCGCGCCGTGCAAGGTGCCGGCCGGTTCCGGGATGTCGTCGATATAGTCGGCAGTTCCAGCGACATGCTTGTGGGCGCTGTCGTGGCGCAGTTCGCTGTGCATCGGGCCGGCGATGGTTTGGGGTTCTTCGAACGTGGACTTATCCATGCCGATGGTCCTTTTCGAAGAAGACGCCCCTCATCCAACTTCCGGCACCTTCTCTCCGCGAGGCGGGGAGACGGGACGTCGCGGCGCCGCCTCCGTTCCCTCTCCACGCAACCGGGGAGAGTCCTCGGGTTGAACCCGAGGAGAGCGGCAATTCCACAACGCCGACATCGAAGACAGCACTCATGCCACATCCTCGAAACGCTGAAGCTGCGCCTTTTCGCCGACGTTCTCCAGGAAAAAGCGCATCAGCAGATTCTTCGCCGCCAGCATGCGATAGGCGCTGCTGGCGCGCCAGTCGGTGATCGGTTGGAAGTCCGTCTCGAAGGCCGCTTGCGCTGCGCGCACCGTCTCCTCCGACCAGGGCTGGCCGATCAGCGCTGCCTCGACGGCCTTTGCCCGCTTTGGCGTCGCCGCCATGCCGCCAAAGGCGATGCGGGCGGTTTCGACCCGATCGCCCGCGAGCGAGATGCGGAAGGCACCGAGCAGGGCGGAAATGTCCTCGTCGCGGCGCTTCGTCACCTTGTAGGCGGCAAAGCGGTCGCCCGCCGGCAGCGCCGGGACGAAGATACTCTCGACGAACTCGTCGGGCCTGCGGTCCTGCTTGCCATAGGCAATGAAGAAATCCTCGAGCGGCAGCGTTCGGCTGCCATCCTTCGACCGCAGGGTGACCGTCGCGCCGAGGGCGATCAGCGGTGGCGGGCTGTCGCCGATCGGCGAGCCGTTGGCGATGTTGCCGCCGATCGTGCCCATATTGCGCACCTGATCGCCGCCGATGCGGTCGAGCAGCGGGCCGAAGCTTGGAAAGGCCGAGGAAAGGGCTTCGAAGGCGGATGTATAAGTGACGCCGGCGCCAATGGTCAGGCCGGCTCCAGAGCTTTCGATCCGCTGCAATTCGGCGATGCCGCTGATGAACACTGCCGGGTTGATCGGGCGCATCTGCTTCGTCACCCAGAGGCCGACATCGGTCGAGCCCGCGACGATCGTCGCCGCCGGATTTTCGGCGAGCACCGTTGCGAGGCCGGCTGTATCCGCCGGTACGATAAGACAGTCCTCGCCGGGGCCGATGACGATCGTTTCCGTCGCCTGAAACACCTTGAGCCGGGCCGCTACGGTCTCCCGCGTCCGAGTGATCGGATCGAAAATCGCCGAGGGCCGCTCCTTGGCGGCGGCTTCGGCCGCCCGCACGATCGGCTCGTAGCCCGTGCAGCGACAGAGATTGCCCTGCAGCGCCTTCTCGATCGCGGCGCGGCTCGGGTTGTCGTTCGTCAGCCATAGCCCATAGAGCGACATGACGATGCCGGGCGTGCAGAAGCCGCATTGCGAACCGTGATAATCCACCATCGCCTGCTGCACCGGATGCAGCGCCCCGTCGCTTGCCGCCAGATGCTCGACGGTGACGACATGCGTGGCGTTGAGCGAGCCGACGAAGCGGATGCAGGCATTGACGCTCTCGTAGAGGAGACTCTCACCGTTGCGACCGTCGTCAGCAAGCCGGCCGACGAGCACGGTGCAGGCGCCGCAATCGCCCTCGGCGCAACCTTCCTTGGTGCCGGTGAGGCGGCGCTCGAGCCTGAGAAAGTCGAGCAGCGTAGCGGCCGGCGCGACCTCGGAAAGGGCGATCTCCGTCTCGTTCAGAATGAAGCGGATGCTGCCGGATGCCTGTGCCATCACGTCCTTCTCGATCCCGCTCTATTGCGCCGTCCAGCCGCCGTCCATCGAGACATGCGTGCCGGTGATCTGGGCGGCTTCGTCGCTGGCAAGGTAGAGCGCCAGCGAGGCGACCTGCTCGACGGTTATGAACTTCTTGGTCGGCTGGCCCTTGAGCATCACCTCGTTGATCACCTGCTCTTCGGTGATGCCGCGAGTCCTCGCCTGGTCCGGTATCTGCTTTTCCACGAGCGGCGTCAGCACATAGCCGGGGCAGATCGAGTTCACGGTGATGCCGTTTTCCGCCACCTCGAGCGCCACCGTCTTGGTAAGACCCATGATACCATGCTTGGCTGCCACATAGGCGGACTTGAAAGGCGAGGCGACCAGGCCATGCGCCGAGGCGATGTTGACGACACGGCCCCAGCCTTGCTGTTTCATGGCGGGGATCGCCGCTCGGATGGTGTGGAAGGAAGAGGAGAGATTGATGGCGATGATCCGGTCCCATTGCTCGACCGGAAAGTCCTCGATCTTTTCGACGAACTGCACGCCGGCATTGTTGACCAGAATGTCGGTGCTGCCGAAGCGCGCGGTCGCGGTCGCGATCAGGTCGGCGATCTCGGCCGGCTTCGTCATGTCGGCGGGATGGTGAAGCACGGTGCCGGAGCCGAGGCCGGCGACCTCGTCCGTCACGGTCCTTATTTCGTCAGCCGAACCGAAACCGTTCAGCACGATATTGGCGCCGTTCTTCGCAAAGGCCTTGGCGATGGCGAGCCCTATGCCGCTCGTCGAACCCGTTATGACCGCTGTTTTCGTCATTCTCGATCTCTCCCTCGGCGCCGCAGACCCGTGCCGCATTCATACCCGTCCGCGCGCTGGTTTTGCGACGCAACAGCCGCAGCCTACGCGCAAAAGCGCGGCGGTGACAATTGTGTTTTTCGGTCCGGCGACGCAGATTTGGCGCCGTGCTCAAAAGAGTACGGCAGTTGCGTTTTGTTTTCGTTTGACATTCGTTTGCCCATCGTATTGAAGTCTTCCGAAGGCTGCCTCCAGAGGGAAGGTGGCCGTCTGTTGCGTGCCGAGGAGGGGCATATGGGCGGATATATTCTCGCGATCGATCAGGGTACGACGTCCACGCGCGCGATCGTCTTCGACGGCAAGCAGCAGGTCGCGGGCATCGACCAGAAGGAGTTCAGGCAGTACTTTCCGAAATCCGGCTGGGTCGAGCACGACCCGGAGGAAATCTGGGAAACCGTCCTCTCCACCATCCGGCAGGCGATCGAGAAGGCCGGCATTGCCGCAAGTGATCTGGCGGCGATCGGCATCACGAACCAGCGCGAGACGGTGGTCGTCTGGGATCGCGAGACCGGCAAGCCGATCCACAACGCTATCGTCTGGCAGGATCGCCGCACCGCCTCCTTCTGCGACAAACTCAAGAAGCAGGGCCTCGAAAAGACCTTCACCAAAAAGACGGGACTGCTGCTCGATCCGTATTTTTCCGGCACGAAGCTCAACTGGCTGTTGACCAACGTCAAGGGTGCGCAGGCGCGCGCCGCAAAGGGCGAACTCTGCTTCGGCACCGTCGACACATTCCTCATCTGGCGGCTCACCGGCGGCAAGTCCTTCGCGACCGACGCGACCAACGCCTCGCGCACGCTGATCTATAACATCGTCGACAATCTCTGGGACGACGAACTCACCGACATCCTGCGCATTCCGCGCGCAATGCTGCCGGAGGTGAAGGATTGCGCCGCCGATTTCGGCGTCACGGACGCGTCGATCCTCGGTGCGCCGATCCCCATTCTCGGCGTCGCCGGCGACCAGCAGGCGGCAACGATCGGCCAGGCGTGCTTCAAGCCGGGCATGCTGAAATCCACCTATGGCACCGGCTGCTTCGCCTTGCTCAATACCGGCAAGGACATCGTCCGCTCGAAGAACCGGCTGCTCACCACCATCGCCTACCGGTTGAACGGGGAAACCACCTACGCGCTCGAAGGTTCGATCTTCGTCGCGGGCGCTGCCGTCCAATGGCTGCGCGACGGGCTCAAGGTCATCAAGGCGGCGCCCGACACCGGCACGCTGGCCGAAAGCGCCGATCCGATGCAGGAGGTCTATCTGGTGCCGGCCTTCACCGGGCTCGGCGCCCCGCACTGGGATCCGGATGCCCGCGGCGCGATCTACGGGATGACGCGCAATACCGGGCCCGCCGAGTTCGCCCGCGCGGCGCTGGAATCCGTCTGCTACCAGACGCGCGATCTGCTCGACGCCATGCATAGGGACTGGCACAGCAACGGCAAGGACACCGTGCTGCGGGTCGACGGCGGCATGGTCGCCTCGGACTGGACGATGCAGAGGCTCTCCGATCTCCTCGATGCGCCGGTCGACCGGCCCGTCATCCTCGAGACGACGGCGCTCGGGGTCGCTTGGCTCGCCGGCAGCCGCGCCGGCGTCTGGCCGAACCAGGAGGAGTTTGCCAAGTCCTGGGCGCGCGACCGGCGCTTCGAGCCGAAGATGGACGGAACGACCCGCAAGGGCAAGCTGAAGGGCTGGCGCAGTGCGGTGAAGCGGACGCTGATGGCCGCGTAGCTGGGCGGTTTGCCTTTTCCGTAGCTGGTCGCGCTTTCTCCAAGAGGGCCACGGCCCCGGCATCCGGCACGAAATGCATAGTCAATGGGGGATATCGGGCGCGTCTCGCGCCTGACATCCCGCCATGCGCTCGATGCCTGAATGCATCGCTTGATCCCGCAAGCTCGCCGCTTCCGGCAGCGCGACCGACAGCCTTGTCCGCACGTTTCCTGAGAGGCTTCATCCGACAAGTGCAGGCTTGACTTACGCATAGCTAATTGGCTATACGTCAACCCATAGTCAAGCAGGTATGGATCTGACATGTCAGAGGCTCAGGATGTTCTCTTCAGGACGCTTGCCGATCCAACGCGACGGGCCCTCTTTGAACGACTATGCCGCGAAGGGGAAAGAACGGTCGGAGCGCTGACGGAGCGGGCGGGTGTCTCTCAGCCGGTCGTCTCCAAGCATCTCGGCCTGCTGAAGCAAGCCGGCCTGGTGCGTGATCGCCATCAAGGCCGCCACACCTATTACAGCGCCCAACTCGGCGCGCTCGCCCCCTTGGTCGACTGGACAAGCGAGATGGCGGCATTCTGGCAGAACCGTTTCGACGATCTCGAAGCTTTGCTGAAAAGGATGGACCAATGAACGAAACCCGCACCGTCGTGGTCGAGCGTGACCTACCGCATCCGCCGGAGAAAATCTGGCGCGCACTCACCCAGCCGCACCTCGTCGAGGAATGGCTGATGAAGAACGACTTTCAGGCCGTCGTCGGTCATCGTTTCAATCTGCGCGGAGAATGGGGTGGTGTGCTGGACTGCGAAGTCCTCGCCGTGGAGCCGAACAGAAGGCTGACATATACTTGGAATTTCGCGCACGAGGATGCGGCCTTCGACCTCAAGAGCGTGGTGACGTTCATCCTCACGCCAACGACCACAGGGACCCAGCTACGCATGGAGCAATCGGGCTTCCGTCCGGAGCAGCGCCAGGCCTTTGGTGGCGCCAAGGCCGGGTGGCAACAGTTCCTTGCAAATCTGGAGCAGGTTCTGGCACGGCTCGATTGAAGCCGGCGAGAACCGTATGTCATCGAATTTCCTGGGAGGTTTTAATGAGTGCTTGGATTCGGCAAGTTCACCGCTGGCTGTCGATCATTTTTACGGCGACCGTGATTGCCAACTTCGTCGCCATGGCGCTGGGCGAGCCGCCCGCCTGGATCGTCTATTCGCCGCTGCTTCCTCTGTTCCTGCTGTTGTTTAGTGGCCTCTATATGTTCGCGCTCCCCTATGCCACGAGATGGCGGAGTGGTCGTTCCGCCGCTCAAGTGAAGTGAACACAAGGTCCGCCGACATCGATCGACTTGTCCGGGAAACGATGTGTTTCCCGGATGAGCATTTGCTGCCCATGCGTGCGCCAACTATCTGTTGTCAAAACAGAAACAGGACGGGCAGCATGGAACTCGGGCTTTACACATTCGCGGACGTCGATCCGAACGCCGAAAACAAGGGCAGGGAAGGACAACGTCGCCTCAAGAACCTGATCGAAGAAATCGAGCTTGCCGACCAGGTCGGACTCGACGTCTTCGGGCTTGGCGAGCATCACCGGCCCGACTACGCCGCCTCTGCGCCGGCGGTCATTCTGGCGGCGGCTGCGGCCAGGACGAAGAACATCCGGTTGACCAGCGCCGTGACGGTTCTGAGTTCCGACGAGCCGGTTCGTGTCTTCCAGCAGTTTGCAACGCTCGATCTTCTTTCCAATGGTCGTGCCGAGATCATGGCCGGGCGCGGCTCCTTCATCGAATCCTTCCCGCTCTTCGGCCAGTCGCTGGACGACTATGACCAGCTTTTTGCCGAGAAGCTCGATCTCCTGCTGGCGATCCGCGACAGCGAGAAGGTCACCTGGTCGGGCGAAATGCGTCCGCCGATCGACGGTCGGGGCGTCTATCCGCGGCCGCTGCAGGATCCGCTGCCGCTCTGGATCGCCGTCGGCGGCACGCCGCAGTCGGTCGCCCGCGCCGGCGCGTTGGGCTTGCCCATGGCGCTCGCGATCATCGGCGGCGAACCGCGGCGGTTCGCGCCGCTCTTCGATCTCTATCGCGAGGCGGCGCGCCGCGCGGGGCAGGATGCATCTAGGCTGAAGACGAGCATCAACGTGCACGGCTTCATCGCCGACACAACGGATGAGGCCGCCGACCAGTTCTACGGGCCGCAGGCGGAGGTGATGAACCGGATCGGCCGCGAGCGCGGCTGGGGGCCGACGAACCGCGCCCATTACGACCAGGCGCGCAGCCCGACCGGCAATCTCTTCCTGGGCGACCCGGAGACGGTCGCGCAAAAGATCGTCGCGCACCAGAAACTCTTCCGAAACGATCGCTTCCTGCTGCAGATGGCGATCGGCCCGATGCCGCACGACCAGATCATGCGCGGCATCGAGCTCTACGGCACCAAGGTCGCGCCGCTGGTTCGCGAGATGCTGGCGGAAGCAAGCGGGTAGCGGACCAGCCGCCACTGGTATCCGCCGCGCCGCCACGCTACATGTGGCCGCGAAAGCGAGACACCATGACCCTCAACAACGATGAAGATCTCGAGCGGCTGAAGGAAATCGGCCGTATCTGCGCCAATGCGCTGCAGGCTATGGGCGCTGCGCTCGAACCGGGCATCACCACGGCTGAGCTCGACGCGATCGGCCGCAGGGTGCTCGAGGAGGCGGGCGCGCGTTCGGCGCCGGAGCTCTGCTACAAGTTTCCCGGCGCGACCTGCATCAGCGTCAACGAGGAAATCGCCCATGGCATTCCGGGCAGCCGGGTGATCCGCGCCGGCGATCTCGTCAACATCGACGTTTCCGCCGAGAAGGATGGCCTCTTTGCCGATACCGGCGCCTCCTTCCCGGTGCCGCCGGTGACGAGCGCGATCGACCGGCTCTGCCGCGACGGCAAGCGGGCGATGTGGGTGGGCCTGAAGCAGGTGCGGCCGGACCAGGCGCTGGCGGCGATCGGCAATGCGATCGGCGAGTTCGCCCGCAAGAACCGCTATTCGCTCGTCACCAACCTCGCCAGCCACGGCATCGGCCGGTCGCTTCACGAGGAGCCGGCCGAGATCGCCACCTGGCCGGATCCTTCGGAGCGTCGCCGCATGAAGGAGGGCATGGTCTTCACGGTCGAGCCGTTCCTCTCGATGGGGGCGCACTGGGCCGAGAGCGGCGACGACGACTGGACACTCTACAGCGAACCGCGCGCCCCGACGGTGCAGTACGAGCATACGCTCGTCGTCACCCGCGGCGGACCATTGGTCGTCACCCTGCCTGGCTGAGGTGGATATCAGCGCGGCACGGCTGAGATCGTTCGATTCCGTCAATCGAAGCTTCAATTATTATGATTTGTCGCCTTCTTGCTGCGATGCAATAAGGACGCATGAGCACGCTTCACAGATTGCCGGATCGCAACGAAGACCGGTCGAGGCATGCCGGCACATATCGGGCGGCTCACGCCGAGGAGACGTCGTCTCCCGCGCCTGGTGCGGTGTCGGGCGGCAGACTCGCCGCGACGGCGATCGCCGGCGCCATCGCCATGGCCGTTGCCATGGGCTTCGGCCGTTTCTCCTATACGCCAATCCTGCCGGCGATGATGGCGGATGCGGGGCTGTCTCCGGCGGATGCCGGGCTGATCGCCTCGGCCAATTTCGTCGGCTATCTCGCTGGTGCCGTGCTTGCCGCTTATGGATGGGCGCATGGTCACGAGCGGCGGATCGGCATTGCGGCGCTCGGTGCGACGACGCTTCTGCTCGCGGCGATGGGCCTCACCTCGTCTGTTCTCGTTTATAGTCTCATCCGTTTCCTGGCCGGTCTGGCGAGCGCCTTCGCGATGATCTTCGTCTCCGGGATCGTGTTAGGGCATGGGTTGCGCGCGAAATCCGAGCATGTGCCGTCGGTGCATTTCGGCGGCGTCGGTTTCGGAATCGCGCTTTCCTCGCTTTGCGTCTGGGCGGCACCGCTCGCGGGCGTCGCCGGCCTTGCGGCCTCGCAGGCGGATTGGTTCACCGGCGCGCTTGTCGCGCTTGCAGGAACCGTCCTTGTCGCCGTATTGCTGCCGGGCAGCCATCACGCAGGAAAGGGCGCTGAGCGCGAGGCGCCGCTCGCCTGGACGCGGCCCCTTAGCGTCGTCACGCTCACCTACGGCTTCTTCGGCTTCGGTTATGTGATTACCGCGACCTTCCTCGTCGCCATGGCGCGCGATGCCAGCGGCGGTCACAGCGTCGAGTTCCTTGCCTGGCTCATCACCGGCGTCACGGCTGCGCTGTCGATCTACCTATGGCGTTTCGCCGTGCCGCGCCTCGGGCTCGCAGGCGTCTATGCGGCGGGCCTGCTGGTGGAGGCCGCCGGCCTCGTGCTGACCGTTTCCTTGCCTTCACCCTATGCGCCGCTCGTCGGCGGCCTGATGCTCGGCGCCACCTTCATGATGGTCACCGCCTATGGCCTGCAGATCGGCCGTCAGCTTGCGCCTGAAAGCCCGCGCCGGGCCCTCGCCTTGATGACCGCCGCCTTTGGCATCGGCCAGATCATCGGGCCGCTCGTTGCCGGGTGGCTGGCGGAACGGACCGGAAGCTTCGCCTTGCCGACGCTGGTGGCTGCCGTTGTGCTGTTTGGTTGCGGTGGTGTGGTGGTGCTGGAGATGCGCCGGATCAGGGCGGCGCTGGGCCGGTGAAGCTCAACGACTTCCGGGCGCTTAGGGGGAATAAACCCGGCGGAGCTTCATGAAATAACAGTAACATTCGCAATGCGTAATTGTTGCAACAGGCAATTTGCCCTAGTTTCGGCCGCATCAGGAGGCAAGTCCTTGTCCTCCAAATAGCGAGAGTGCCGTCCCTTGTTTCAATCCTTCTTCCCCAAGCCGAAGCTGTTCTTCATCTCCGTCATTGTCTGGTCGCTGATTGCCGTTGCCTTCTGGTACGGCTGGGGTGAAAGCATCGGCGCGCTCGTTGGTTTGCCGCCGACGCCAGCCGATGCACCGCCGATCGTCGGTATCTCGGCCTTCTGGTCACCTGCCTTCATCTGGTTCTACATCTACTTTGGATTGGTGGTGGCGATTTTCGCCGCCTTCTGGCAGGTCTATTCTCCGCACCGCTGGCAGAGCTGGTCTATCTGGGGATCGGCTCTCATCCTCTTTGTCACCTATTTCCAGGTGCAGGTGAGCGTCGCGATCAACAACTGGTACGGTCCGTTCTGGGACCTGATCCAAGCCGCCGTTTCTAAGGCGGCGGTTGTCACGGCGGAACAATTCTACGGTCAGATTGGCACCTTCCTCGGAATCGCCATGGTCGCCGTTGCTGTCGCGGTCATGACGCGCTTCTTCGTGAGCCACTACATCTTCCGTTGGCGAACGGCGATGAACGAATACTACATGACCAACTGGGGCAAACTGCGTCACATCGAGGGCGCCTCGCAGCGCGTGCAGGAAGACACCATGCGATTCTCCACGACTGTTGAAGGGCTCGGTGTCAGCCTTATTGACAGTGTCATGACTTTGATCGCCTTCACGCCCGTGCTGATCCGGTTATCGGAGAACGTCACCGAACTACCGATCGTCGGGATCATTCCCTACCCGTTGGTCACGGCAGCCGTCCTGTGGTCGCTTTTCGGTACCGTTTTCCTCGCTCTGGTCGGGATCAAGCTGCCGGGACTGGAGTTTCGCAACCAGCGTGTGGAAGCCGCCTATCGCAAGGAGCTGGTTTACGGCGAGGATCACATGGATCGCGCCCAACCGGAAACGGTGGCGGAGCTTTTCAGCAACGTGCGCATGAACTATTTCCGCCTGTATTTCCACTATTTGTATTTCAATATCGCGCGCATTTTCTACCTGCAGATCAACAACATCTTCTCATTGCTGATCCTGGCGCCTTCGATCATCGCGGGAAAAATTTCGCTCGGGGCGTTGAACCAGATTTCCGGCGCGTTCGGCCAGGTGAGTTCGTCATTCCAATATCTGGTCAATTCCTGGCCGACGATCGTCGAGCTTCTTTCAATCTATAAGCGTCTGCGCGCCTTCGAGTCGGTGCTCGACGAGGAGCCGCTGCCCGAGATCGACCAGCAGTTCATCGAGGCCGGCGGCAAGGAAGAACTTGCCTTGTAACGAATGTCATCAGAAGGCGGAGCGATCCGCCTTCTTTCTCGCATCCTCGATCATCGGCAGAGCCTCCGCATAGCTGACGCAGGCGACGTCCGGCTTGCCGCAGGTTTCCGTCAGGAAGCGGTCGAGGGCGCGCCAATAGGCGCCGCCATTCATCTCGACGAAGTGAAAGCCGAGCTGCAGCGGGACGCGCTCGCCGTCATATTCCTTGCGGAATGCCTCCCGGTATGCCGCCAGCGTGCGTTCCTCGAAGCGGGTGCTGTCCCTTCGGTTTTCGACGCCCATCGAATGGCGGATGAAGAGATTGTAGTCCATGCCGATCACCGGTCGGTGCGAGGGCCCTTCCGGGATGAGCGGCAGGCCGAAGCGCGGCATGCCGTCCTCGGTTTTGGGCCAGCCCGGCCCCTTGGTGACGAGGCTCGCATCATAGGTGAATTTGAAGGCTTCGAGCGCCGGCAGGAGGCCGTCGCTCACCGAGAGGTAAGGCGCGCGGAAACCCTTGACGCCGGTGCGGGCGAAGCCCGCCCAGCCTTGCGGCTCCGAGTCCGCCTTGCCGGCCTTTTTCCAGGCGTCGACGAGTGCCGTGCGGAAGGCGGCGAATTCGCTCTCCCAATCCGCCTCGCTCCAGCCCTTGCCGTCGAAATGGCCGCAGGCATGGCTGCCGATGTCGTGGCCTTCAACATGCGCTTGCCAGATATGGCCGGCGCGAACGGCGATCTCCTCGCGGCTCTGGGCGAAGCCGACATTGGAGCGGCCGGGCTTCTGGCCGGGCGCCCTGTAGCTCGCTCTGCCGTCTGCCTTTGTCATCAGGAAGGTGCAGGAGAGGAAATAGGTGAAATGCGCGCCATGCCGCTTGGCCATGGCGAGGCTCTTTTCCCACAGCGCATTGTCGTGTGCACCGTCGAAGGAGACGATCACGAGTTGCTTTTCCTTGGCGGGCAGGGGCGCCGAAGGCGGATCGGCGAGCGCCACCGTGGGAAGGAGACAGAGCGAGAGCGCGAGGATCTTGCGGGGCATGGGGACGGCTTCTTGGGAGAATCAGCGGACAAGTTGTATTCGCCGTCCCTTCTTCAACAATGCGGCAATCCTTTGGTCTCGCCCGAAATTCGCTGTGGATACCGTTATGCGATAGTAAACAAAGGAATAAAGCGGGATGCAGCAGGTTCGACGCAGGCTATGGCTTGCATCGCGCTCCGAATTGTTGATCGATGCGTTCACAATCCGGATTCCCCGGTTCGATGCAATCTAGCGTGGGTGACTTATGACTCTACTGGTCCTCGGTATCGTGATCTTTCTGGGCATGCATCTCGTTCGCGTGGTTGCGCCCGGCCTTCGCGCCGGCGTCATCGAGAACCGCGGCAAGGGTACATGGATGGGGCTCTATGCGGCCGTCAGTTTCGTCGGCCTCTGTCTCATCATTTATGGCTTCGGCCAGGCGCGCGGCGAAACGGGGATGCTCTACGATCCGCCGGTCTTCCTGCGCCACATCGCTCTTCTGCTGATGCTCTTTGCCTTTGTCTTCCTTGCCGCGGGCTTCCTGCCGGCGGGGCGCATTGCCGTCGCGGTCAAGCATCCGCAGATCCTCTCGATCAAGGTCTGGGCCTTGGCGCACCTCCTCGCGAACGGCGAGACCTCTTCCGTCCTGCTCTTCGGCTCGTTTCTCGCCTGGGCGGTGATCCTGCGCATCTCGCTGAAGCGACGCGAGCGCGCGGGCGAAACCGTGCTTCCCGTGTTCAAGTCGGCGCAGAGCGACGTGCTGGCGGTGCTCATCGGCCTTGCCGCCTATGTGCTCTTCGTCTGGAAACTGCACGATTGGTTGATCGGCGTCCCGCCTATCGTTATGGGCTAAATGTCGCCGGCCCCCTTACAAGCGGCGCAAAATCGGGTAGAAGGCGCAAAATCCACAAAGAGCGACGCGCGTCCGGCCGGACGCGTAACGGATGCTCGAACAGTTTGAGATTGCGCGTATCCTTTCCGGACATCGGTGTCGGTTGTCGGGGTTGCGCGCCAGGGTGCAGGGAAGGCCGGGGCGAGAGATGGCAAACCAGGACGACAGCTTTATCCGCGAGGTAAACGAAGAACTCCGCTCGGATCAGATGAAAGCCATCTGGACGCGGTTCGGTGGCGTCATCATCGGGATCGCAGCGCTCATCGTCCTCGGCACCGTCGGCAAGGTCGGCTATGACTACTGGCAGGAGAGTTCCTCGTCGCAGTCGGGAGACGCCTTCCTCGTAGCCCTTGATCTTGCCAAGGAAAACAAGTCGGAGGAGGCGCTTGCCGCACTCACCAAGCTGGAACAGGAGGGCTACGGCTCCTATCCGGTTCTCGCACGTCTGCGCGCGGCGACGCTGCAGGCCCAGAAGGGCGAGACCGATGCGGCCGTCGCGGCGTTTTCCGAGATTGGCAAGGACACCCGCATTCCCGCCGCACTTCGCGACGCGGCGCGGCTGCGCGCGGCCTACCTGCTCATCGACGCAGGCACCTATGACGAGGTCTCGGCCGAGGTCGAGCAACTGGCGGTGCCGCAGAACGCCATGCGCCATTCGGCGCGTGAGGCGCTCGGTCTTGCAGCGTTCAAGGCGGGTGATTTCGCCAAGGCGAAAGGCTGGTTCCAGCAGATCGCAGACGACACCGAAAGCCCGCGCGGCGTCGTCAACCGGGCGCAGATGCTGCTCGATGTGATTGCGGCGAGCGGCAAGGCTTGAGGCGTTTGATATGAGTTTCACCGTCGCCATAGTCGGGCGTCCCAATGTCGGCAAGTCGACCTTGTTCAACCGTCTGGTTGGCAAGAAGCTGGCGCTTGTCGATGACACGCCTGGCGTCACGCGCGACCGCCGGCCGGGCGATGCGAAGCTCGTCGATCTCAAATTCCGTATCATCGATACGGCCGGGCTCGAGCAATCGGCGCCCGACAGCCTGCAGGGTCGGATGTGGGCGCAGACCGAACAGGCGATCGACGAGGCGGATCTGTCGCTCTTCGTCATCGACGCCAAGGCGGGCCTGACGCCGGCCGATGAGACGCTCGCCGAAATGCTGCGCCGGCGCGGCAAGCCAGTCATCGTCGTCGCCAACAAGTCGGAAGCGCGCGGTTCCGACGGCGGCTTCTACGACGCCTTCACGCTCGGACTCGGCGAACCCTGCCCGATCTCGGCCGAGCATGGCCAGGGAATGCTCGACCTGCGCGATGCGATCGTCGTCGCACTCGGCGAGGATAGGGCCTTTCCGCCGGCTGAGGATGTCGCCGAGACCGATGTCGATATCCGCCCGACGCGGGCAGGCGAGGACGAAGAGGCGGAACCCGCCTATGACGAAACCAAGCCGCTGCGCGTCGCGATCGTCGGCCGGCCGAATGCCGGCAAGTCGACGCTGATCAACCGTTTCCTCGGCGAAGACCGGCTGTTGACTGGCCCCGAAGCCGGCATCACCCGCGACTCGATCTCGGTCGAGTGGGATTGGCGCGGCCGCACGATCAAGATGTTCGATACGGCCGGCATGCGCCGCAAGGCGAAGGTTCAGGAAAAGCTCGAAAAGCTGTCGGTCGCCGATGCACTGCGCGCCATCCGTTTCGCCGAGACGGTCGTGATCGTCTTCGACGCCACGATCCCCTTCGAGAAGCAGGACCTGCAGATCGTCGACCTGGTTCTGCGTGAGGGCCGTGCAGCGGTGCTCGCCTTCAACAAATGGGATCTGGTCGAGGACTGGCAGGCGGTGCTTGCCGATCTGCGCGAAAAGACCGAGCGGCTGCTGCCGCAGGCCCGCGGCATCCGCGCCGTGCCGATTTCCGGCCACACCGGCTATGGTCTCGATCGGTTGATGCAGGCGATCATCGAGACGGACAAGGTCTGGAACCGGCGTATTTCGACGGCGCGGCTCAATCGCTGGCTGGAATCGCAGCAGGTGCAGCACCCGCCGCCGGCCGTCTCCGGCCGCCGCTTGAAGCTCAAGTACATGACCCAGGTGAAGGCCCGCCCGCCGGGCTTCATGATTTCCTGCACGCGCCCCGAAGCGGTGCCGGAATCCTATGTCCGCTACCTGATCAACGGCCTGCGCAACGATTTCGACATGCCGGGCGTGCCGATCCGCGTTCATTTCCGCGCCTCGGACAATCCTTTCGAATCGAAGGCGCGCAAGAGGCGGTGATTGGCCGAAACTGTCTTTCACGGCGCGGACGCGCCGTGGCTGGATTCCTGTGATAAGCACAGGAATGAGGGAAGGACAGTGCGGCGCCGCAAAAGAAATTTCCCGCCACGAGACATTTTTGCTAAGGCTTGAAGGAAGCATCGCCGCTTCACAATCAAGCCCTCATTCCTGTGCTTGTCACAGGAATCCTGCAGCGCCGCGCGTCTGCGGCGCGGGACACTCTCCATCCAAAATATTTGGCTCATCGGGGCGGATGGGGTAGAAGGCTCGGTGAAAACCGACTTAACGGACAGTCTCCAACTTCTCCCGCCCGACCAGCGCGCCATGATGGCCGATCACCGCTGCGGCGACCCGCGCCGCAAAGGCGGCTGCGTCGGCCGGGGTGTCGCCGGCGGCGAGGCGTGCGAGGAAGGAACCGTTGAAGCTGTCCCCGGCGCTGGTGGTGTCGACGATGCGGGCAACGGGTGCTGCCGGGATATGTAGGCGCTCGCCTTCGCCGAACTGGAGCGTGACGCCGTTGGCGCCGTCCTTGACGGCGATGTCGGCGACGCCGAGCGCACAGTAGCGTTCGATCGTGTCGCCGACGGACGCATCGCCGAAATGCGTTGCCTCGTCGTCGAAACTCGGCAGCAGCAGCGTCGCCGCCCGCGCGCCGGCCCCGATGGTTGCGCGCATCCGTGCCACGTCGTCCCAGAGGCGCGGGCGGATATTCGGATCGAACACGACGCGTTTGCCGCCCGCCTTTGCCCGGCGCAGTTCCGACAGCAGGGTTTCGCCCGCATCCGGAGCAAGGATTGCCAGCGTAATCCCGGAGAAGAAGACCACGTCCATTGCTTCGATTGCCGCCCGCAGCCGATCGGCGTCGTCGGCGAGCAGCTTTGCGGCCGAGGTGGAGCGCCAGTAGGAGAAGCTGCGCTCGCCGTCCTTGAGATGGATCATGTAGAGCCCGGGCATCCGGCCCTCGATCCTGGCGATATGCGCGGTACCGACGCCGGTGCCTTCAATGAAGGCGAGCATTTCCTGCGACACAATGTCGGTGCCGACGGCGGTCAGATATTCGACAGTCCAGTCGGCAGGTGCGAACAGACGCGCGTAATAGGCGGTGTTGAAGGTGTCGCCCGCATAACCCTTGCGCAGCAAACCTCCCTCCGCCTGCATCAGTTCGACCATGCATTCGCCGATTGAAAGCATGCTGCCGGCCATTCGCGCTTCTCCTCCATTTGCCTCGCCGCCAATGGGTTAGCGATCTATCGGCTGGCCAGCAAGCGAATGTTGCGAGCGCCGTTTACTCGATGAACGCGCGGCGATACATCTCTTGGTCAACAGTTGAAGCGGCGGGGTATGCGGATGGCGGTTGGATCGGGGTCTGGCGACGATTGGTGGCGTGGCGCGGTGATCTATCAGGTCTATCCGCGTTCTTTCCAGGATACCGATGGCGACGGCATCGGCGACCTGCGCGGCGTCACCCGACGTCTTTCGCATATTGCATCGCTCGGCGTCGACGCCATCTGGCTGTCGCCCTTCTTCAAGTCGCCGCAGGCGGATATGGGCTACGACGTTTCGGACTATTGCGACGTCGATCCGATGTTCGGCACGCTTGCCGATTTCGACGCCATGATGACGGAGGCGCATCGGCTCGGGCTGAAGGTGATCATCGACCAGGTGATCTCGCATACCTCCGACCGGCACCCCTGGTTCGTCGAGAGCCGCTCGAGCCGGACCAACGCCAAGGCGGACTGGTATGTCTGGGCCGATCCGAAGCCGGACGGCACCGCGCCGAACAACTGGCTTTCGATCTTCGGCGGCCCGGCGTGGGAATGGGACGGGGTGCGCAAGCAATATTACATGCACAATTTCCTGTCGTCGCAGCCGGATCTCAATTTTCACGATCCCGACGTCCAGGAGGCCTTGCTCGCGACCGTGCGTTTCTGGCTGGACAGGGGGATTGACGGCTTCCGGCTCGATACCGTCAACTTCTACTTCCACGATCGGCATCTTCGGGACAACCCGCCGCTCGTGCCGGATCCAGATGCGACGAGCAACGATGCGCCGGAGGTCAACCCTTACGGCATGCAGGACCACCTCTACGACAAGACCCAGCCGGAGAATGTCGATTTCCTGCGCCGCATGCGGGCACTGCTCGACGAATATGGCGGTCGCACGACGGTGGGCGAGGTCGGCGACGGCGCTCGTTCGCTGAAGACCGTTGCCGCCTATACGAGCGGCGGCGACAAGCTGCACATGTGTTACACCTTCGACCTGCTCGGCCCGGATCTCTCGGCCCGCCATATCCGCCGCTGCGTCGAGAATTTCCAGGCGATCGTCACCGATGGCTGGGTCTGCTGGGCCTTCTCCAACCACGACGTCATGCGCCATGTCAGCCGCTTTGCACTGCGCGAGGCCGATCGGGTACGGGTGGCGAAGCTCGCGATTTCCCTGCTCGCCAGCCTGCGCGGCTCGATCTGCCTCTACCAGGGCGAGGAACTGGGCTTGCCGGAGGCGGAACTTACCTATGAGGAACTGCGCGACCCCTATGGCATCCGATTCTGGCCGGCCTTCAAGGGCCGCGACGGCTGCCGGACGCCGATGGTTTGGGAGAGAGACGAGGCGAATGCAGGCTTTTCATCCGGGTTTCCCTGGCTGCCGGTGCGCGACGACCAGCGGTTCCTGGCGGTCGATGCACAGGAGGGCGTCGCGGGGTCGGTGCTGGAGCACTACCGCGCTACGCTCGCCTTCCGTCGCGCGCATGCGGCCCTCCTCGACGGCGACATGGCGTTCCTTGCGACCAATCAGGATGTGCTGGCCTTCACCCGGAAGAAGGGCGGCGAGACGCTGCTTTTCGTCTTCAATCTGACGGGGGAGCCGCAGGTCGTTCAGCTCGCCGCAGACCTTGCGATCGCCGAGGTGTTGCCGATGCCTGGGTTTGCGCCCGTCTTCGCTGATAATGCGATCACGCTTGCCGGCTACGACGTTTTCTGCGGAAGGCTGAGGTGAGCGGCCCTCTTTCCCCCGTCATCCTCGGCCTTGAGCCGAGGATCCAGCCACGAGGCCGCAAACCCGAACTGTGGCTTCGAATTTCTCGGGCGTGATGTTTTGGTCGCGCGATCCTCTTGTGTCGTGCGTCAAGACTTGCGCCTGGATCCTCGGCTCAAGGCCGAGGATGACGAAGCGAGAGGAGAGGGCGGTGCCCGTAGGCTCAAGGCCGAGGATGGCGGCCGGCGAGCGAAGTATTGGAGGAACGTGGCAAGTTGGCGATGACGGCCCGCAGCCAGTCTCACCCGATCAGCGCGAACTTGTCCACATCGACAAGGCCGCGGTCCGAAATCTTCAGGTGCGGTATCACCGGCAGCGGCAGGAAGGCGAGTTGCAGGAAGGGTTCCTCCAGCGTCGCGCCCAGCGCAAAGGCCGCCTGGCGCAGATGGTGGAGGATATCCCGGACCCGCTCGTGAGGCTCAAGGCTCATCAGCCCGGCGATGGGCAATGCGATCTCGCCGGTCACCTTGCCATCCTCGACGACGACGAAACCGCCCCTGATTGCGCCGAGGCGGTTTGCGGCAACCGCCATGTCCTCCTCGTTGACGCCGACGACGCAGATATTGTGGCTGTCATGGCCGACAGTTGAGGCGATCGCCCCCTTCTTCAGTCCGAAGCCCTGGACGAAGCCGTTGGCATGGTTGCCGTTGATGCCGTGGCGCTCGATGACGGCGACCTTGATGATGTCGCGGCCGAGATCGACGCCAGTCTGGTTGCCTTCGGCGGGAAGACGATAGCGGCGGTGCTCTGTGATGATCTTGCCGGGCAGCACACCGATCACCGAGGTCTCGCCTTCGCTGTAGGGAACGCCAAAGTCGGCCGCCTTGATCTCGTCGGCCTTGACGCTGTCGAGCCCCACCGGCTCGACCGGCTTGCGCCGGGCAAAGAGGGCGTCAGTCACGCGTTTTCCACCGGAAAAGACTATCTCGGCCTTGCAGTTCTCCAGACTGTCGATGACGACGAGATCGGCCCGCCAGCCCGGGGCCACGAGGCCGCGGTCGCGCAGACCAAAGGCGCGCGCCGCGGAGATCGAGGCGGCGCGATAGATCGCCAGCGGCTCGACGCCGGCGGCGATCGCCGTGCGGATCATGTGGTCGAGATGGCCCTGTTCGGCGATGTCGAGCGGATTGCGATCGTCGGTGCAGAGCGCCAGATAGGGCGACAGCCGCTCTGTGATGATCGGCATCAGGGCATGCAGGTCTTTCGACACCGAGCCTTCGCGCACGAGGATATGCATGCCCTTGCGGATCTTTTCGAGCGCTTCCTCGGCGCTGGTGCATTCGTGGTCGGTGCGGATGCCGGTCGCGAGGTAACCATTCAGTTCCTTGCCCCGCAACAGCGGCGCGTGGCCGTCGATGTGGCCGCCCTGGAAGGCGTCGAGCTTGGCGAGGCAGAGCGGATCCTTGTGGATGACGCCGGGGAAATTCATGAACTCGGCAAGGCCGATCACCTTGGGATGGTGGCGAAAGGGCGTCAGTCGCTCGATCGGCAGATCGGCTCCGGCCGTCTCGAGATGCGTCGCCGGCACGCAGGAGGAAAGCTGGACGCGGATGTCCATGATCGTTTCTATCGCGGAGTCCAGGAAGAACTGTATGCCCTCGGTGCCGAGCACGTTGGCGATCTCGTGCGGGTCGCAGATCGCCGTCGTGATGCCGAGCGGCAGGACGCAGCGGTCGAATTCGTGCGGGGTGACGAGCGAGGACTCGATGTGCAGATGCGTGTCGATGAAGCCGGGGACGACGATGCGACCGGAGACGTCGATCTCCTCGCGCCCCCGGTAGTCGTCGCCGCAGGTGCCGACGATCCGGTCGCCGGAAATGGCAATGTCGGAGGCGACGAGTTCGCCGGTAACGAGATCGAAGAACCGCCCGCCCTTGAGGACGATATCGGCCGGCTTGCGGCCGACGCCTTGATCGATCCACCGTTCCAGCGCCTCGGACATGCCTGCACCTCGCCCCTTCTGTTTATTTTGAGAATAACCCTCTCCCCGTGCGCGGGGAAAGGGTTCGAGAAATCGCGAGGCTGAATTATCAGATATTGTTCGTCAGGACGTCGCGCAGCTTGTCGAAAAGTTCGTCGATCTGGTGCTTCTCGATGATCAGCGGCGGTGACAGCGCGATGATATCGCCGGTGGTGCGGATCAACAGCCCCTTCTCGTAGGCCTTCAGGAAGGCGGAGAAGGCGCGCTTCGTCGGTTCGCCGGCGATCGGTTCGAGCTCGATCGCGCCGATCAGGCCGATGTTGCGGATGTCGATCACATGCGGGCAGTCCTTCAGCGAATGCAGCGCCTCCTCCCAATAGGGGGCGAGCTCGGCGGCGCGCGTCAACAGCCCTTCTTCCTTGTAGGTGTCGAGCGTTCCGAGTGCTGCGGCGGACGCGATGGGATTGCCCGAATAGGTGTAGCCGTGGAAGAACTCGATGAGATGCTCGGGCCCGGTCATGAAGGCGTCGTGGATTTCCGACGTGACGAACACCGCGCCCATCGGGATCACGCCGTTGGTCAGGCCCTTGGCGGTGGTGATGATGTCCGGTTTGACGTCGAAATATTGCGCGGCAAAGGGCGTGCCGAGACGTCCATAACCGGTGATGACCTCGTCGAAGATCAACAGGATGCCGTGCTTGGTGCAGATCTCGCGCAGCTTCTGGAGATAGCCCTTCGGCGGGATGAGCACGCCCGTGGAGCCGGCGACCGGCTCGACGATGACCGCGGCGACGGTCGAGGCGTCGTGGAGGGTGACGATCCGCTCCAATTCGCTCGCGAGGTCGGCGCCGTGCTCGGGCTCGCCGCGGGTAAAGGCGTTCTTCCCCGGCAGGTGGGTATGCGGCAGGTGGTCGACGCCGGTCAGAAGCGTGCCGAACATCTTGCGGTTGGCGACGATGCCGCCGACCGAAATGCCGCCGAAATTGACGCCATGATAGCCGCGTTCGCGGCCGATGAGGCGGAAGCGCGAGCCGTTGCCTTTGGCGCGGTGATAGGCGAGCGCCACTTTCAGCGCGGTGTCGACCGATTCCGAGCCGGAATTGGTGTAGAGGACATGGTTCAGCCCTTCGGGTGCGATGTCGACGAGCCGGTTGGCGAGTTCGAAGGCCTTCGGATGGCCGAGCTGAAAGGCCGGCGCATAATCGAGCTCGCCCGCCTGTTCGCGGATCGCCTCGGTGATCTTCGGCCGACAGTGGCCGGCATTGACGCACCAGAGCCCTGCCGTTCCATCGAGCACGGTCCGCCCGTCATGGGTCGTGTAGTACATGTCCTTGGCGCCGACGAACAGCCGCGGCTCCTTCTTGAACTGCCGATTGGCGGTGAACGGCATCCAGAAGGCGCGGAGATCGTTCGGGGTGGTGTTAAGACGGTCCGACATGTCCAGTTCTCCTCGGCGGATCCTGTTGCCGGCAGCGTGAGCCGCCGATCGGATCCGGATTTTTTTACCCGTTGGTCAAATTAACAGCGCCCCTGCGAGCGTCAAGCCTGCCGACGGTCAGCGAAATTTCGCTCGCGCAATGAACAAGCCCCGCGATTGCTCGACGGGGCTTTCGGATTTCGCAGCTTGTCGGCGTCTTGGGAGTCAGGCCGACTTGCGGACGAGGGGCTTTTCCACCACCACGCTCGTGGCCGGGCTGTAAATTTCGGCCAATGCGCCCAAAATCTTCATGACGGCATCGGACGAACTGGAATAGTAGATCGTCTGCGCGTCACGGCGGGTGCTAACCAGATTCTGGGCACGCAACTTCGACAGGTGCTGGGAAAGAGCGGACTGGCTCAACCCGACCTTGTTGGCCAATGCGCCCACCGCCATTTCTTCCTTGACCAGAGAGTCGAGAATGAGCAGGCGTTTTGGATTTGCCATGGCCGAGAGGAAACCGGCTGCGATCTCCGCTTCCTCGTGTTTTTCAGGCGAAAGAGGCTGCATTGCGTGCTCCATGCGAGAATTACTTCACACGTATTTATGTTTTACGAAGCACGATAATTAGACGTGATGCATAAAAGGGCAACCACCCACTGCAAGAATTGGGGGTAGCTAAGTGTCGATTAACTGTGAAGTTTTTTCAAAATCGGCCGCAACTGGGCCGTGTCCTCGATAAACGCTTCGAATTCGAGACGTTGCAGTCGCTCGCCGTCGGCAAGGTCGAGACCGGCCGCATCGATTCCGACGATCTTCCAGTCGCCATCGCCCGCACGGCAGTGGACGGTCGCATAGTGTTTCACGGCATCGGCATGATCGGCGTTCATGTGCTCGATCGCGCCCTTCTCCATCTCGGCGAGCGCGGACACGACCGGCGACGCAATGACGAGATCCTCGGCGGTCAGCACATAGGCACGGCCGAAGCCGCCATTGAGACTGGCACGCAGCGGCATGAGGCGGAAAAAGCCGAAATCCGGAAAATCGACATAGAGCCGGGCCTTGGGATGGCGGCGAAGGAAACGTTCGCGGATGCGCCCATGCGCGGCGCTGTCGCGTAGAACCTCCTCGGCCTCGCATTGAACGGTGAGGCGCGGATGGGCGAGGGGATCGCCCTTGCCCGGCTCGCCCGTCAGCAGCGATGCGCGCCGATCGGCAAGGAGCGCTTGGGTATGGGTCGAAAGCCGTGAGACGAGAATGACCGGCGCACCGTCGATGTCGATGCCGATCAAGGCACGGCTGACGAAGGGAAAGCCGTTGCCGTCGGGTTCGAGCACTGCGAGCGCGCCGCTGCGCGCGGACCGGAGCAACACACGGGCAAGCCTGCGCGCTTCGTCGTCTGTCTCACGCAAGACGTTCGGTTTGTCGCTCATGATGCGCTTCCTCGCGGTCAGTTCACACAAAAAAGCCCGGAGCGGCCGCTCCAGGCTTCTTTTGAACCCCACGGCTCGTGGCGTCAATCTTTGCTGCGGTGGCGCGTCAGGCCTTCGACGATGTTTTGCGCGTCGATCGTCCCGACCACCGCACCGTTGTCGACGACGCCGATGCTCCCCGGCTGGCGGGACATGGCATCGAGGATGTCGACGAGCGGCGTCGTCGGCTTGGCGGTTGCCGTCACGCCGGTCGTGGCCGCGGTCCGCCCGACACCGGACTGCATCACGTCCTTCGCCGTCAGCATGGTGATCGGGTTCATGTGCTGGACGAAATCGGCCACATATTGGTTGGCGGGGTTCTTGACGATCTCCTGCGGCGTACCGCACTGGATGATCCGCCCGCCTTCCATGATGGCGATGCGGTTGCCGATGCGGAAGGCCTCGTCGAGGTCGTGGCTGACGAAGATGATCGTCTTCTTCAGCCGCCGCTGGAACTCGAGCAGCTCGTCCTGCAGGCGCGTGCGGATCAGCGGGTCGAGGGCCGAGAAAGGCTCGTCCATCAGCAGGATGGGGGCGCCGGTGGCGAACGCTCGGGCAAGACCGACGCGCTGCTGCATGCCGCCCGAAAGCTCGTTGACCTTGCGGTCTGCCCACTTGGTCAGATTGACGAGCTCGAGCTGTTCGCCGACGCGCTTCTTTCGCTCGGCGTCGGCGACGCCGGCCAGTTCGAGGCCGAAACCGACATTGTCGGCCACGGTGCGCCAGGGCAGGAGGGCGAACTGCTGAAACACCATGGATACGGTGTGCATGCGGAAGTCGCGCAAGGCCTTGGCGTTGCAACGATAGGGGTTCAGCGGTGCGCTCGAAGTCTTGACCTCGACCTCGCCGCGCACGACCGGGGCCAGGCCGTTGACAGCTCTCAGCAGCGTCGACTTGCCGGAGCCGGACAAGCCCATCAGCACGAGGATCTCGCCTTCGTGGATCGCCAGCGAGGCGCCGGCGACGCCGAGCACGTGGCCGGTGGCAGCGCCGATCTCGTCGCGGGTCTTGCCCTGATCGACCATCTGCAGGGCAGGCTGGGGGTTCTTGCCGAAGATGATGTCGACATTCTTGAAAACGACGGCTTCGGTCATGCGCCTTCTCCTTCATCCGACGCGCGGAAAAGACGGTCGAGGACGATCGCCAGGATGACGATGCAGAGGCCGGATTCAAACCCTCTGGCGATGTTGACCGTGTTCAGCGCCCGCAGGACCGGCACGCCAAGGCCATCGGCACCGACGAGCGCAGCAATCACCACCATCGACAGCGACAGCATGATCGTCTGCGTCAGTCCGGCCATGATCTGTGGCATCGCGAAGGGGATCTCGACCTTGCGCAGCACCTGCCACGGCGTGGCACCGAAGGACTCCGCCGCCTCGACCAGCGACGGCGGCGTCGAAATGATGCCGAGACGCGTCAGGCGGATTGGCGCGGGAATGGCGAAAATGACCGTGGCGATCAACCCCGGCACCATGCCGAGGCCGAAGAGGATCAGCGCCGGAATGAGGTAGACGAAGGTCGGGATCGTCTGCATCAGGTCGAGGATCGGCCGCATGATCGAGTAGACCCAGGCACGCCGCGCAGCCACGATGCCCAGCGGCACGCCGACCGCCATGCTGACGAAGCTTGCGGCGAGCACCAGCGCAAGCGTCTCCGTCGTTTCCTGCCAGTAGCCCTGATTGACGATCAGGAGCAGCCCGAGACAGGTGAAGGCGGCGATGCCGATGGAACGGCGGAACCACCAAGCAAGGGCGGTCACGATTGCGATGACGACGAGCGGGTGCGGCGTCTGGAGGATGTAGAGCAGGACGGAGATGATCCCCGAGAGCAGATTTGCAAGCTGGTCGAAGAACAGCTCGAAATTCGTCGTCAGCCAGTCGACGAAGGCCTTGGCCCAGCCGCCGATCGGGATGCGGTTTTCAGTCAGAAATTCCACGAACTGGATCCCTCTTGTCAGGGTCAAACACTCGATCGCATGGAGCGGTGGAAAAAGGCGGGGAGTTTCCCCGCCCGACTGCATGTTTCCTTCAATTCAGAGCCGATTTGAGGACAGAGGCATGCAGCAATTCGAAGTGCTGCAGCGACCTTTTGCGCCCGATTGGACGCGCGGCGCTACGGCAATCAAAGACCGAGTTCGGACTTCACGGCAGCGAGACCCTCGCCACCATCCTTGGTGGTTACGCCGGCAAGCCAGGGCTCGATGGCAGAGGGGTTGTCCTTGAGCCAGGCGGCAGCGGCCTTCTCCGGGTCTTCGCCGTCATTCAGGATCTTGCCCATGATCTCGTTTTCCATTTGGAGCGAGAAATTCATGTTCTTGAGCAGGGCGCCAACATTCGGGCATTCGGTCGTGTAGCCAGCACGCACGTTGGTGTGCACCGTGGCGCCACCGAAGTTGGGGCCGAAGACGTCATCGCCGCCGGAAAGGTAGGTCAGCTTGAAGTTGGCGTTCATCGGATGCGGCTCCCAGCCGAGGAAGACGATCGGCTTGCCATCCTTCTCGGCGCGCGCCACCTGCGCGAGCATGCCCTGCTCGGAGGATTCGACGACCTCGAAGCCCTTGAGATCGAACGTACCCTTGTCGACCATGTCGATGATCAGGCGGTTGCCGTCGTTGCCGGGCTCGATGCCGTAAATCTTGCCCTCGAGCGCATCCTTCTGGGCGGCGATGTCCTTGAAGTCCTTGATACCGAGCTCGGCACCCTTGGCGTTGGTCGCCAGCGTGTACTTGGCGCCTTCGAGGTTCTGGCGCACGGTTTCGACCGATTTGTCGTCGCGATAGGGTTTGATGTCGGCTTCCATCGTCGGCATCCAGTTGCCGAGGAAGACGTCGATATCCTTGTTCTTCAGAGACGTGTAGGTAACGGGGACCGAAAGCACCTTGACGTCCGTCTCATAGCCGAGCGCCTTGAGAATCGTGGTCGCCGTCGCCGTCGTGGCAGTGATGTCCGTCCAGCCGACGTCGGAGAAGCGGACGGTACCGCAGCTTTCCGCCTCGGCCGCAGCCGCGTTTCCGGCGGTCAGAGCTGCCGCACAGATGGCACCCGCGAGCATGAATTTGAGTGAGAATGTCCTTATCATCATTGTCGTTCCCCTGCCTGTGTTCTTTTTTTAGCCAAACACCAATGCGCCCCAAATTCAAGGCCTTGGCGTCGAACGAAGTGTATTGTCTCATTCCATTAAGGGGGTGCACAAAACGACGCTGAATGTCGCAATGCCTGCGAAATGACGCTTCACAAACATCGATAGGCTGACATGCGACGCGGGCCAGACCAAATTCCGCTAGGGCGAAAATCTGTGGGTCGCGCCGCCGCGCTCTGGTCATGAGCCTTTTGCACGGTCATTTAGCGGAGATCGACGTCTGGAAACCGTGATCATGGCCAAACTCTATTTCAGCTACGCGACGATGAATGCGGGCAAGAGCACGCTGCTGCTGCAGGCCGCCTACAACTATCAGGAGCGCGGCATGCGCGTCGTGATGCTGATCGCCGCGTTTGACGATCGAGCCGGGGCGGGACGCATCGCGTCGCGCATCGGGCTCCAATCGGAGGGGATCCCGTTCCGTGGAGACGACGATCTTTACGGCCTCGTCGAGCGGCTGAACGGCGACGGTTCCGGCGAGATCGCCTGCGTTTTTGTGGACGAGGCGCAGTTCCTCGGGGACGACCAGGTCTGGCAACTGGCGCGCGTTGCCGACCGCCTCGGCATTCCGGTCATGGCCTATGGCCTGAGAACCGACTTCCAGGGCAAGCTCTTTCCCGGCTCCATGGTCCTGCTGGCGATCGCCGATGAACTGCGCGAGGTCAGGACGATTTGCCATTGCGGGCGCAAGGCCACGATGGTCGTGCGCCTCGACGGCGACGGCAAGGTCATGCGCGAGGGGGCACAGGTCGATGTCGGCGGCAATGAGAAATACGTCTCCTACTGCCGTCGCCATTGGGAAGACGAGATGCTCGACGTCTGAGGACGGCGTGCCGGTCTTCAACGGGAGGTCCAAGGATGCGGTGCATCGTCCTCGCCATCTGCCTCGCCCTTGTCGCGATGCCCAGCCTAGGCGGATGGCGACACCAATGAAGGCGCCGCCCAGCCTCGCCTTACTGCGAAAAAAAGCCCGCCGGCGTCTCTTGTCCTGACCTGCTAAACACCCTTTATATAACTGCAATCAAGGGCTGAGCAGTTTGGTCCGCGGGCACAGCTGCCCGGACGGACGAAGGGGATAGGAAATGGCCACTCTTCAGAATTTTGACGCCGAGATCGCCAAGACGCGGAGCGTCGTCGACGAGATGCGCGGCAAGCTCGAACAGTCGGGCGTCGTGCTGGAGCAATTCGCCAAGGCGGACACCAAGCTCGGCGATGTCAATTTCGACATCGAGAACGCCCGCATTCAGGACGTCCTCAAGCAGCAGAAGGCGATGGAAGCCAATATCGCCGATCTGATCATCGGCCTCGAAGATGCAACGAACGTCTTCGGTGCCGAGTTCGAGAGCATGAAGAACTATACGGGGTACGAGAAGTTCATCGGCATGTTCTCCAAGCAGTCGATGCAGCGGATGCGCACCGACCGGGTGCGCAACATGTCGCTCGCCGGCAACCTCCAGGAGCTGCTCGTCAAGTCCGACACCATCGTCGGCATCCTCAAGGAGCAGAAGGCGATCCTGGATCAGCGCTACAAGACCTCCGAGCAGAGCCTCATCCAGGTGATCGAGCGCCGCAAGGGCACGATGGCGGCGCTCGTGGAGACCCAGAAGCGCATCGAGGAACTCAATCCGCTGCTGCTCGACATCGAGAACCGGATCGCGGCTTCCACCGACCAGACGACCCGCACCGACCTCGAGGCCGAGCGCTCGCGGCTGGCGACGGAATACAACGAGAAGCAGGCCAAGGAACAGGAACTGCTCGCCGAGAGCCAGACGCTCGAGCGCTATACCGCGATGTTCCAGACCTTCGTCGATTCGCTCAACAACCAGATCGCCGCGCAGAACACGCTGATCAACAAGCTGACGATCGATACGGAGCAGCGCATCGTGCTCTACAAATCGCTGGAGGATTCGCTGAAGACAGCGGCGCAGCAGGATGTGGCGCACAAGATCAACACGCTCGGCAGCCAGGTCGACACCGCGGCGGAAGAGACCATGGCCGGGATCGGCGCTGCCGCCCAACGCCACATCGGCGATTTGCTCGAAATGCATGAAAAGAACATGCTTGCGACGCAGGATATCCAGCGGCGCAAGAAGCTCGCCGACGACGCCTTTGCCCGCCGCTTCCAGTCGGTGATGGACAAGCACAATGCCGCAAACTACGTGAAGCAGTGATCGGCAAGGCTGCAATGACCAGCTTTCCGACCGCCTTTCGGCCGTTGCCGGAGGGGTTTACATGAATACCGCCGTATCGCCTGCCGTCAGGCAATATTTCACCTCGATCAGGGCCGCATTGGCCGGCCTGGAGCTGTTTCTCGGCGACCGAAATTCGCCGCTCTATCGCAACACGGTCGTCGGCGAAGTTATCGTTCCCTATCTCATGCGGCTGAAGGCTTCGGTTGCCTGCTGGGAAAACCGCATCGGCTTCGTCGAGCATTTTCGAATCTCGCGCGCGGAGAGCGGCTTTCCCGTCTTCCAGAACGTGCTGGAACTTGAAAATGACCGGCAAAGCGCGGAGAAGCGACTGGCGAGCATCCCCTCCGCGGATGCGCTGCGAGAGGAGATGGTGGATTTCATACTCCGGCAGAAGGCCTTTCCGGAGGCGCTGCAGGCCCGCATGGCCGAGCGGCTCTATCTCGAGCAGATCGGCAAGGGAGATATCTTCTCGCCCTTCATCCTGCCGGAGACGATCCGGGTCGCCGTCAATCCGAAGACGATGCGGCCCTATTACGTCGTCGCCTGGGGTGCCTTTGACGGCACGCAAACGCTGCCGATGATCTACATGGCGACGATCGAGGACTCTTCGGAAAACATCGTCGAGATGCTGGTTACCGAAGACGGCAAGCTCAATCCGCAGGTCGACATCCCGCTGCCGGTCGGCGGGCTGCTCAATCCGGAGCTTGCGAGCCGCTTCGACGATTTCGCCTCGAAGAACAGCGCCTATTCGCTGACGCCGGTGACGATCGCCACCAATCTCGACAAGGATTTTCCGGAACTGCATCCGAAGCAGCTGCGACGCATCGTGCTCGGACCGTTCTATTCGGCCGGGATCACCGAGAACAATGCCCGGATCAACGACATCCTCTCGAAGGTGCGGAAGACCGAGAATGCATGGCTCTTGACCTGGACGGTGCAGGAAGTCTTCTCCCAGGCCGAGCGACCGGCCGAGCGCGGCTTCTGGTCGACGACGCCGGCGCAGGAGGAATTTCATATCGACACCGACAATCTCGAAGCCGCGCGCATGGGCGTCAGCGCCTATGAGAAACATGCCTTGGTGCCGCACGACGCCTATCAGGCGCTCTACGCGGCCGGCGAGGCGGCGCAGGTCTTCGGGGACTACAAGGTGCATGTGATCTCCGGCAACCAGGTGGTGAGCGAGGTTTAAGCGATGACGCTGAATACGGGCCTGACGACACTGCACGAAGATGAGATCGCCAACCATCAGGCGGTGGCCCAGAGCCTGGTCACCAAGCTCGTCATCCTCGAGCGGGACGAACCCTCGGCGGGCACGCCGATTGCGGGGACGGGCCGCCGCTTCGTCTCGACCGTCTCGACCGGCGGTCAGCGCCGCACCCGAGAGGTGGAACTCGCCCGTACGATCCAGTCTGTGCGCGGCGCCGATCCGCTGCTTTCGCCGGCACAGCACGCCGTCCTCTATCGAACACGGCGCGGCATTCAGGTGGCGCTCGCCGTTTCCGATGTGTTTGCACGGCAGACGCAACTCGAGCAATTGCAGGCGCGCAACTCGAGCGCACCGCTCGCCGGCGAGGATGCGGGACATTTCAAGGCGCTGCTCTCGGCCGCCGCCTATATCGCCGCCTTCACGCTTGCCGCCTATCTCGGCGCGACGTTGCAGGGCGAGGGAGAGCCGGTCGACGATGCCGCCGAGCCGGATTTTCTCTTCGATACGCCCCAGGACGCGCTGAAGAGCATGGTTGCCGGCCTCGATCGCAGCCTTGCCGGTGCGCCGGACGATCTGGCCCTGACGGCGCGGGCGCGCGCCTTTTCACGCGTCGCGATCGAGGGTCTGCTTGCCCGCAAGGCGCGCTTCACCGGGCTGCAGAACTTCGAGAATGTCCACATCCGGCTCGACCAGGATGACTTCACATTGAACGGCTTCGATGTCGCCCCCGGGCAGAAGCGCAAGCCGCTGGTCATGACCTTCAAGAAGCCGGAGGAGATCATCGGCAATCACATCGCCAAGTATCAGGCGCTGAAGCTCGCCAAGATGTTGATGGCCTATGACTTCGACCGGCAGATGAATCCCTTTGTCGAGCTTGGCGGCTTCCTCTTCACCTTCATCGGCGACGGCATGCCGGGCACCGGCAAGACGATATTGATCCAGATGCTTGCCGGTATGCTCCACGATTATTGCGGTGTCGCCGGATACGCCTTCCATTACGAGAATTTCGGCGTCGACCAGATCTCCTCCTATCAGGGCAAATCGGGCCAGAACTGCAAGGAGTTCGTCAACAACGTGATGAACCCGCGAGCGATCGGCTTCGGCACGATCGACGACGTCGACCAGGTGACGGCGAAGCGGTCCGACGATCGCGCTTCCGCCGGCCAGCACGAGGTGACGGCGGTGCTGATGGAGAGCTTCGCCGGCGCTTCGACCGTGGTGCGCGGCAATTGCACCTTCGGCATGTTCTCGAACCATCCGGAGAATGTCGACGATGCCCTGCGTCAGAGGGCCGGCGCACGCTGGCTGGTCGACGGACCGCAGACGGAGGCCGACTATATCGACATCTTCGCGCTGCTCGTCGGCAAGAACCACAAGATCCCGCTCGGGGGGCACGATCTCTATGCCGGCCAGGAGATCAAGCGCGCCGTCTCGCAATCCTATGCGGCCCATGCACGGCCACAGGAGGATGGGCTTGCGGCGGTCTGGGAGCGTTACGAGAAGGAGAAGGGCAAGATCGCCTCCCTCGCCGATGTCGGCGCCTATCTGCACATGATCAAGGGGGCGGAACCGCGCTTCACCGGCCGGGCGATCCGCAACATCACCGACGCGATCAAGATGCGGGCGATGGACGTCGAATTGCCGGACGACTGGTTCAAGGATGCGGGCTCCTTCATGCGCAAGTCCTACGACGAGAAGAAGGCGATGATCGAGGAACTGCGCGGCCCGATCACCATCGAGATCGTGCTGCAGGAAATCAACCGCTACGCCGACAGCGAATTCCGCTACACCGACAAGTCCGACGACGCGGCCGTCGCCGAGATCATCCGCCGCGAGCGTCAGCGCGAGAAGGCGATCGGCGAGATCGAGACGATGAAACGCGAGGGCAGGTGGCAGGGATGACGGAAGAGAACACTGCCCCATGAAGCGCCTTCTCGAAGCCGAGCTCATCTATGGTCGGCTGCTCGATATTTCCGAGCCGCATCTTGTCGCGCGTTACAACAAGGCGCTCGAAGGCTTCGGGCTGAAGCCGACGGGGCTCTCGCGGTTCAGCATCGATATGACCGGCTTTTCGCCCGAAATTGCCCAGGAACTCGGAGACCGCGACTATCTCGACCCGAACCGGGTTAATCGGCGATTCATCATCCTGACGCCTGCCCAGGCGGACCTGCCGGTGGTCCACACGAGCTTTTCCAACACCGCGGCGCTGATGCATGAGTTCTTCAACGCCAACAGTCGGGCGATCAACGCCGTCACCATCAAGGATGCGCTCTATGGCGAGATAGAGGACTCGGTGTCGGTGGTCGAGGACATCGACGATCTGCTGTCGATCAACGAGGTCCGCTTCCGCGTGCTTTCCGCCGAGGACATGCTCGGCAAGGCGGCGGAACTTCGGGAATTGGTCGATCGACTGAAAAAAGTGCCGAACGCCTGGGCCGATGACGCGATGCTGGATCGCATGGTGGAGCTTGCCAAGCTGACCGGCGACATCCGCCAGAATGCGCTGGTCCCCGACGAACTGGTCTTTCGCCACGAGGCCTTCTGGGCCAATCACTTCGGCGGCGTCTATGTCTTCCTCGACGAGAAGACGACGACGGTGATCTGCGATCCGTCCGTACCCGGCTTCCGGCGTTCGCGCCCATGGCAGGTGAGCTACATCGCCATCACCGATCATGCACGCATCTACGATTTCCTGGCGTCGACCAATCGGCTGCAACTGCCGCAGGCGTCCTGGGTGCAGGAATCGGGGCTGTTCCAGCATCGCGCCGACATGGCCATCCGCGGGTTGATCAATGACACGGATCCTGATGCGGATCTCCTCAACGCCGATCGGATCTGGCTGCAGACCTGGATCCATCGCAATGCCGCACTCGTCGCTCGCGATGGCAGCTATCCCTTCCTGCAGGAAATGTCCCGGTCGATCGCCGCGACGGGCACGATCAAGATGCAGGACGTTGCCGCAGAGAATCGATTCCTGCTGGTACGGGCCGCTCCCGACCATCCGGACAGATGGCTCGTCAACCAACTGATTGCACAGCTCGTTCCGCGCGACTTCGTCTCGCGATTCGTGTTCGACAAGCAGGGATTCTATGGCGCTTACGAGCACTACAGCGAAAAGTTCCGCGAATATGTTGTGGCGACCCTGACGGGCACATATCTGAAAGACAAGACCACCTTTCGCCACAAGCTTTACGGTCTCAAAGAGGAATAGGACATGCTCGATCCGATCGTTGTGTTTTTTCAGCGCGTGTTCACGGCGATCGGCCGCGGCATAGGTCTGGCGGTTTCCTGGCTCCTCTGGCCGTTCGTTGCGCTCGCCAACTGGTATCGGGCGCGGGGCTGGATCATCAAGGGGCCGATCGGCCTGGTGCTGCTCGGGCTGATTTTCTTCTACGGCTATTTCATCTGGCAGACGCAGGCCTGGACCAATTTCGATCCGGACTATGTCAATCGCTACAAGCTCGCCGAGCGCAAGGTGCCGGCGGGTTCGCCGATCAGCGGCCCCGGCGCCACGACGGGACAATCCGGCAGCGCGGCGGCTGCCAGCCAGGCCGCAGCCGTGGTGCCCCCGAACGGGTCGACCACCGAAGCGCTCGACATGGTGCAGCTGCCTGCCGGCACGGTCTGCCAGACCTCGGCGATCGTCGATGTCGCGGCCGATCTCATCGACCTCAACGTCAACCAGAACGCCTGGATTTCTTCGATGCTCGCCTACAAGCTCGGTCTGTTCGGGATGGACTGGGACGACACGCCCTGGCTCGACAATAAGGCCTCGTTCCAGCGCGGCATCAACCAGGCGGTGCGCCGCACCACCGTCGAACTGGTCGACTCGCTCGGCCGCGTACGCGGCACCTCCGGCGTCAACAACGACCTGCAGGCGGCCCGCGGCAACATTCAGTTCGACGAGGAAACCTGGTATTTCGGCATCAATCCGTTCGGTCCGAAGACTCCGACGCCAAGCTTTTACCGCGCCGCGGAGCGCGACCTTCGGAAGTTCAATGTTTCGCTCGGCAAATGCGAGGCGATCTTCGACGGCCGCTCCGACAACATGGTCGAGTTCCTCGACCGCATCGCCAACGACCTCGGCAACACCTCGGCGATCATCCGCGAGCGCTCGGAGTTCCACAATGGCGGCTGGTTCGATACGCGCGCCGACGACCGCTTCTGGTTCGCCTTCGGCCAGCTCTACGGCTACTACGGCATTCTCTCGGCGGCCGGTGCCGATTTCGAGAATGTCGTCGCCCAGCGCGGGCTGATGCCGATCTACACGGAAACGATGAAGCAGCTTCGCTCGGCGCTGCGCATCCAGCCGCTGATCATTTCGAACGGCCGCGAGGACGGCTGGATCATGCCGACGCATCTGGCGACGATGGGCTTCTATATTCTCCGCGTGCGGTCGAACCTCGTTGAGATGCGCGACATCCTTGCCCGCTGACGGCCGGCATGGCAGCGTAAGCAGAAAGCAACGAAGCGTGCGCATTCCGCAGAGGAGGCGGGATGAGCGGGCGGTCAAACGTGGCGATGGCGGCTTGCGCGGACGCGCAGCGCTTAAAAGGGGGAGAGCCATGCCGGAGGTCAAGTCCGATATCGAGATCGCGCGCGCAGCGCGGAAGAAGCCGATCCTGGAGATCGGCGCGAAGCTCGGCATTCCGCCGGAACATCTGCTCCCCTACGGCCATGACAAGGCGAAGGTTAGCGCCGAGTTCATTGCGGCGCAGAAGGAAAAGAGAAGCGGCCGGCTGATCCTGGTGACGGCGATCAACCCGACTCCGGCCGGCGAGGGGAAGACGACGACGACGGTGGGGCTCGGCGACGGCCTCAACCGGATCGGCAAGAAGACGATCGTCTGCATCCGCGAGGCCTCGCTCGGCCCCTGCTTCGGCATCAAGGGCGGTGCGGCCGGCGGCGGCTATGCCCAGGTCGTGCCGATGGAGGACATCAACCTTCATTTCACCGGCGATTTCCATGCCATCACCTCGGCGCACAACCTGCTCGCGGCGCTGATCGACAACCACATCTATTGGGGCAACGAACAGGCGATCGATATCCGCCGCATCGCCTGGCGGCGGGTGATGGACATGAACGACCGGGCCCTGCGCCAGATCATCGGTTCGCTCGGCGGCGTCGCCAACGGCTACCCCCGCGAGACGGGTTTCGACATCACCGTCGCCTCGGAGGTGATGGCGATCCTGTGCCTTGCCGCCGACATCAAGGACCTGGAAAAGCGTCTCGGCAACATCATCATCGGCTACAGGCGCGACAAGAGCCCGGTCTATGCGCGGGACATCAAGGCGGACGGGGCAATGGCGGTCCTGCTCAGGGATGCGATGCAGCCGAATTTGGTGCAAACGCTCGAGAATAATCCGGCCTTTGTTCATGGCGGCCCCTTCGCCAATATCGCGCATGGCTGCAATTCGGTGGTGGCGACGACGACGGCGCTGAAGCTCGCCGACTATGTCGTGACCGAAGCAGGTTTCGGAGCGGATCTCGGCGCCGAGAAATTCTTCGACATCAAGTGCCGCAAGGCCGGCCTGAAGCCGGACGCCGCCGTCATTGTTGCCACCGTCAGGGCAATCAAGATGAATGGCGGCGTGAAAAAGGATGACCTCGGCAAGGAAAATCTTGAGGCGCTGAGGAGGGGGTGCGCGAACCTCGGACGCCATGTGCAGAACGTCAAGAAATTCGGCGTGCCGGTGCTTGTCGCCATCAACCACTTCACCTCCGACACGGAGGCCGAGGTCCAGGCGATCAAGGATTATGTCAGAACGCTCGGTTCCGAGGCGGTCCTGTGCAGGCACTGGGCCGAGGGATCAGCCGGCATCGAGGAGCTCGCGCACAAGGTCGTCGATCTTGCCAATGCGGGACACACACAGTTCTCGCCGCTTTATCCGGACGATATGCCGCTCTTCCACAAGATCGAGACCATCGCCAAGGACATCTATCATGCCAGCGAAGTCATTGCCGACAAGCTGATACGGGACCAGTTGAGGACCTGGGAAGACCAGGGCTACGGGCACCTGCCGATCTGCATGGCCAAGACGCAATATTCCTTCTCCACCGATCCCAACCTTCGCGGCGCACCGAGCGGCCATGCTGTACCGATCCGCGAGGTCCGCCTTGCGGCCGGCGCCGGCTTCGTCGTCGTCATCACAGGCGAGATCATGACGATGCCGGGCCTGCCGAAGGTGCCGTCATCGGAGAAGATCCACCTCAACGAAGCGGGCTACATCGAGGGCTTGTTCTGACGCCGCGCCGCGCCGATCGTCAATCGAGGCGGCCGATGAAATCCGCCTTGCCGATAGGCACACCCCTGTGGCGCAGGATGTCGTAGGCGGTGGTCAAGTGGAAATAGAAGTTCGGCAGAACGAAACGCAGGAGATAGTCCTCGCCGCTGAAGCTGACCTTCAGATTCGGAAAGTTGAGCGTCACTTCGCGCGTCTCGCTGCCTTCGAGGTGTTCCGGGGTGACGGTTTCGAAGAACGTCACCGTCTTGGCGATCCGCTCGCGCAGATCGGCGAAGCTCTGCTCGTCGTCGGGAAAGCGCGGCACCTCGACCGGCGTCAGCCGGGCGATCGCATTCTTGCTGGTGTCGCTCGCCCGCTGGACCTGGCCCGAGAGCGGCAGCATGTCCGGCGCGAGCCGCGCCCTGAAGAATTCATCGATCGGCGTGCCTGATTCCACGGCAAAGGCCTCGGCCTTGTCGAGGAGCCCTCCGAGTGCGGCAAAGCCGCGGGTGAAGGTAGGAATGGTGAGCGCGTACATTGTCAGAGGCATGGAACTGTTCCTCGCTGAAGGCGGTGATTGCAGCCGAAGCAGAAGCGGAAGGCTATGGCTTCCGTCGGTGCTGCTCGATAGATCGTATCGACCTGCTCTGGGTTCAACCGGCAGCGGATATCTTTGCCTCCCTGAAAAAGACTCCGGGCCGAAGCCTCCTCGATTTGTGCCTATCGACAATAGCGATAGCCGTTCTTCCTTTCGATGACGTCGAAATGCAGGTGCGTTTCATGCGCTGCATCGCTGCCCGGATCGAGCACGGTCGTAAAGTACAAACAGCCGGAGGCCGTCACGGCGCGCTGGAAGGCGCCGGCCAGCGTTCCGTCCTCGTCGCGCGGCTGGATCTCGATGGTCTTGCCATCGGCGAGGCTGAAGGAGGCAATGTCCACTGCATTGCCGCGTGCGTGCTCGGATATCTTGCCGGTGCTCGCATTGTTTCGCAGCCGGCAGACATAGGTGGACGCCTGGTTCAAGGCTGAGATGCGGGCTTCGGGTCCGAAAGCGGCCTTCGCCGCCGGAGCGGCGGTCTCCTTGACCCAGCGGGCGAGCGCCAGGGCCGTCTCGCAGCGCATCACGCCCTCGGGCTTGAGCGCCAGGCCCGGCAATACCGCACTGACACCGATCGGCTTGTCGATCCCGCAACCCTTGCCGTCATCGACGCGGGCGGTCTCTTTGAACGTGCTGCCGATTTCCTTCAGAGCGGCGAGGCAGGACGCATAGGCTTTCGGGTCTTCCTTCTCGATCTCCAGGATCACCTCTTTCGCCTCGGGCACGGACCGGAGATCGTCGTCTTTCCAGCCCGGCGGCAAGCCGCCTCTGGGCTGTCCGCTGGCCTTTCCCTGGTCGGGCGCTTGACGATCACTCTGCGGCACGGCGGGTTTTGGCGTTGGCGTCGGCTGCTCGCCCTCAGCGGCGGGCCTTGCGATCGGCAAGGGGCCCTTCCTCGGAAGACTCGCCCCGGAGAGCATCAAGGCGGATATCAGGATCACTCCGGCTACGCGCATGCAGGTCCTTCCCGTTTGTCCTCGCCAAACGCACGAGGGGACAATCCTGTTTCAAATTGTGCTCAAACTGAGGAGAAAAGCCCTGGTAGTGCCGGAAGAAGGATGTTTTGCCGGTGCCCCTAAAATTATATTGACTTTTTTTGTCATGTTTTTTATGTGGCCCAATTAAGGCGATGACATGACCGTTTTCGCCGATTCCGACACCGCCCAGCCAGCCCTTGAGTGCCGCTCAACAGCAAGCCCGGCCGACAATTTCAAAGGACTGGTCCATGCTCAACCGGCATCATCGCCTGGCTCTTCTCGCATGCACGGCGACACTCGCGTTGTCCGTCGCTTCCGACAGCTTCGCGCAAAGCGCGACGACCTCCAAGCAGACGGAGACCGAAGAAGCCGAAGCCGCAAGGAAAGGCGAGACTTATCTCTCGCCGATCGTCGTCAAGGGCGGGCGTGATGCCGATCCCTATGCGAAACCCGGCCCCTCGAGCGTCGTCGGCACGGACGAAATCGAACTTCAGTCCGGCCAGGAGACCGATGATCTGCTGCGCAGCGTTCCTGGCACTTCGACGGCGAACAACCCCCAGAACCCGGGCGTTGCCGTCAACATTCGCGGCTTCGAAGGCTCGGGCCGCGTCAACATGATGATCGACGGGGTGCGCCAGAACTTCCGCTTCACCGGCCACGAGGCCCAGGGCTTCGCCTATGTCGATCCGGCTTTCCTTTCCGAGATCGACCTGACTCGCGGCGCCGTTACCGGCGTCGGCGGCGGCGCTCTTGCCGGCTCGGTCAATTTCAAGACCTATGACATCGAGGACCTGATCCAGGACGGCAAGAACTATGGCGGCCAGGCTGTCGCCACCTACGGCACGAATGGTGGCGGCTGGTCTGAATCGTTGCTCGGCGCCTATCGCTTCAACGACGTCGTCTCGGTGCTTGGCGGCATCAGCAAGAGCGATCCGGGGAATTATGACAACGGCGACGGCATCGAAGTTCCTTTCACCGAAGAGGATCTGCTTTCCGGCCTCCTGAAGGCCGAAATCACGCCGGACAAGGACCATTCCTTCAAGTTCAGCGCGATGTCCTACGACAATGATTTCTTCGCGAACTCCTATTTCCAGAACGTCAGGAACCAGACGGTCAGCGCGAACTATGCCTACACACCCGACAATGAGCTGATCGATTTCCGCGCCAACGCCTACTGGAACCGGCTGCGGATGAAGTACGATACCAACATTCTGGGCGCCGGCGCGGCGGCGGGGCGCCGGATCACCGACACCGGCATCGGCTTCGACATCTCGAACACCTCGACTTTCGATCTCGGCGAGGTGGCCGTCCGCTCCAACTACGGCGTCGAGTATTTCCAGGATGACTACGATGTCATCAACAGCGCGGCGCAGCCGACTGGCGGCGTCAACGGCAGCGGCAAGAACGCGACGACGGGCATCTTCAATTCGACCACCTTCACCTATGGAATCGTCGATTTGACCGCCGGCCTGCGCTATGACCGCTTCACGATCGACGGCTCAGGCTCGGTCAGTGCCGGCAATCCGCTCGGCATGCCGGCGGGCGCCTATAGCGTCGACGAATCGGACGGCCGCCTCAATCCCAACATCACGCTCGCCGTCAATGCCACCGATTGGCTGCAACCTTACGTGACCTATGCCGAGACCTCGCGCGCGCCGACGGTCAACGAAATCTTCGTTGGCGGTTCGCACCCGGGATCCACCCAGATGTTCTTCCCGAATCCTTTCCTCAAGCCGGAGACATCCAAAGGTTGGGAGTTCGGCGCCAATATTAGTCTTGACGGCGTGCTTGACGCCGGCGACAGCTTCCGGCTGAAGGCGAATTACTTCTACACCAGGGTGGACAACTACATCACTGGCGCGATGGCGATGAGCGGGTTTATTCCGCAATTCTTCTTCGTCAACAACCCGGGGACTTCCACGGTAAAGGGCTTCGAGCTGCAGGCTGCCTATGATGCCGGCTATGTCTTCGGCAATCTCGCCTACACGCATACCGACAGCGAGCTTCCGTCGCAGATCAACGGCTTCGGCGTGCAGAGCTACCTGCCGGACGACATCTTCAGCGCCACCGTCGGGGCGCGCTTCCTGGAGGACCAGCGTCTGACCGTGGGCACGCGTTTCTATGCCGTTTCGCAGGCCTTCATCGGCGACGTGAACGTGACGCCGCCTGCTTCGGCTTTCGTCGACGGTTACGGGCTGGTCGACCTCTTCGCCAACTACAAGTTCGAGAACGGTCTCGAACTGACCGGCAGCGTGACGAATGTCTTCGACAAGACCTACACCCCGGCGTCGAGCACGATCGCCGGCAGCACGGTTGACACCGGCCGGGGCCGGACGTTCCTCGTCACGGCGAAGGCGAAGTTCTAAGCCTTCTTCGCGTCGACGACTGCATGGAGGGGCGGCTCGAAAGGGCCGCCTCTTTTCTTTCGGGGCGCGCGAACATTCGGTGCCGTTTTCCCGCTTGCGTGCCGCCAAAAGGCACGCTAACACTTCGCCCATGGCAAACACGCAGAACATTTCGATCTGGTGGTGGGCTCGCTGAGGCGGCCTTGACCAGTCATGCGTGATTGAGACATGAAGCCGCCCGGAGATTTCGAGGCGGCTTTTTTCGTATTCGAGCCGCGTGGAATGACCGGGCTTTTACGGAGCGAGGCGAATGGCAACGGTAATTCTGGAAGACGGCGCGGAGAGTTACACCACGAATGGCGGCATCGTCGTGACGCGGCGGCGGCGCGACGCGTCCTATGCGGATGCGATCGCCTCCTATGTGGACAGGCTCGACGAGCGTCGCGGCGCGGTGTTCTCGTCGAACTACGAATACCCCGGCCGCTACACGCGCTGGGATACCGCCGTCGTCGATCCGCCGCTCGCCATCTCCTCCTTCGGTCGCTCGCTCTGGATCGAAGCCTATAACGGGCGCGGCGAGGTGCTGCTGGCGCTGATCGCCGAGCACCTGAAAACGGTTGCCGACATCACGCTCGGGACGCTGACCGACCGCCGTCTCGATCTCAGCATCAATGAGCCCGATCGCGTCTTTACCGAAGAAGAGCGCTCGAAGATGCCGACGGTCTTCACGATGCTTCGCGCCGTGACGAACCTCTTCCATTCGGAGGAGGATGCGAGCCTCGGCCTTTACGGCGCCTTCGGCTACGATCTCGCCTTCCAGTTCGACGCGATCGACCTGAAGCTCGCCCGGCCGGACGACCAGCGCGACATGGTGCTCTTCCTGCCCGATGAAATCCTCGTCGTCGACCACTATGCCGCGAAGGCCTGGATCGACCGCTACGATTTCGCCAGGGACGGGGTGTCGACCGAGGGCCAGGCGTCGGATATCGCGCCCGAGCCGTTCCTCACCGTCGACAGCATCCCGCCGCACGGGGACCATCGTCCCGGCGAATACGCCGAGCTTGTCGTCAAGGCGAAGGAAAGCTTCCGCCGCGGCGACCTCTTCGAGGTGGTGCCGGGGCAGAAGTTCTACGAGCGCTGCGAAAGCCGTCCCTCGGAGATTTCCAACCGGTTGAAGGCGATCAACCCGTCGCCCTATTCATTCTTCATCAATCTCGGCAATCAGGAATATCTCGTCGGTGCCTCACCCGAGATGTTCGTACGCGTGTCCGGCCGCCGCATCGAGACCTGCCCGATCTCCGGCACGATCAAGCGCGGTGACGACCCGATCGCCGACAGCGAGCAGATCCTGAAGCTGCTGAACTCGAAGAAGGACGAGTCCGAACTCACCATGTGCTCGGACGTCGACCGCAACGACAAGAGCCGCGTCTGCGTGCCGGGCTCGGTGAAGGTGATCGGCCGCCGCCAGATCGAAATGTATTCGCGGCTGATCCACACGGTCGACCATATCGAAGGGCGGCTTCGCGATGACATGGACGCCTTCGATGGGTTCCTGAGCCACGCCTGGGCCGTCACCGTCACCGGCGCGCCGAAGCTCTGGGCGATGCGCTTCATCGAAAGCCATGAGAAGAGCCCGCGCGCATGGTATGGTGGCGCCATCGGCATGGTCGGCTTCAATGGCGACATGAACACCGGCCTGACCTTGCGCACCATCCGCATCAAGGACGGGATTGCCGAGGTGAGAGCGGGTGCCACGCTGCTCTACGATTCCAATCCGGAAGAAGAAGAAGCCGAAACCGAACTGAAGGCATCCGCCATGATTGCAGCCATCCGCGACGCCAAAGCCGCCAACAGCGCCAAGGCCGGGCCTGACGTTGCGCCGGTCGGCGCGGGCGTCAATATCCTGCTCGTCGACCACGAGGACAGCTTCGTCCACACGCTGGCGAACTATTTCCGGCAGACGGGCGCGACCGTCACCACGGTTCGCACGCCGGTCGCCGACGAGATCTTCGACCGCGTCAAACCGGACCTCGTCGTGCTTTCGCCCGGGCCGGGCAGTCCGAAGGATTTCGACTGCAAGGCGACGATCAAGAAGGCGCGGGCGCGTGAGCTTCCGATCTTCGGCGTCTGCCTCGGCCTGCAGGCGCTGGCCGAGGCCTATGGCGGCGATTTGCGCCAGCTGGCGATCCCGATGCATGGCAAGCCGTCGCGCATCCGTGTTCTGGAACCGGGCATCGTCTTCTCCGGTCTTGGCAAGGAGGTGACGGTCGGGCGCTATCATTCGATCTTCGCCGATCCGTCGAGCCTGCCGCGCGACTTCATGATCACCGCCGAAAGCGAGGACGGAACGATCATGGGCATCGAGCATGTCAAGGAGCCGGTGGCGGCCGTGCAGTTCCATCCGGAATCGATCATGACGCTCGGCGGCGACGCCGGCATGCGGATGATCGAGAACGTCGTGGCCCATCTGGCAAAAAGGGCGAAGGTCAAAGCCGCCTGACGGGCCACGGGGGAATTCGCACTCGCCCCTTTGACAAGTTCGCCGACATCGCCCATATGAGCATGAAAACCCGCCTGCGCGAAAACCCGCGCGGGCGGTTTTGCGTTTGAATGGGCATGCATTTGCAACTCGTTTGCATCTGCGCGAGGAATGAAGATGACCGCGTCCGACAACCGAACGGTTCTGAAGCTCGCCTTTTGGGGCATTCCGCTTTCCCTCGGCGTCATGGGGCTGAAGATGCTCGCCTGGTGGATGACGGGGTCCGTGGCGCTCCTCTCGGACGGGCTGGAGTCCACCGTCAACGTCATCGCTGCGGTAATCGCCTATGCGGTGATCGGCTACGCGGCGAAGCCGGCGGATACCGACCATCCGTTCGGGCATCACAAGGCGGAGTATTTCTCGGCGGTTGTCGAAGGCGTGCTGATTGTCGTGGCAGCGCTTCTGATCATATGGCAGGCCGTGCCCGAAATGCTGGCGCCGTCCCTGCTGCACGCGCCGGCGCTCGGTCTTGCGATCAACTTTACCGCCGGCGTCATCAACGCGATCTGGGCCTATGTTCTGATCCGCGCCGGTAGAGCGCACCGCTCGCCGGCGCTGAGCGCTGATGGGCATCACCTTCTCTCCGACGTCATCACATCGGCGGGCGTGCTTGCCGGCCTTGTTCTTGCCATTGCTACCGGCTATGCGATCCTCGACCCGCTGTTAGCGGTGGTCGTGGCCGGCAATATCCTGTTCCAGGGCTGGGGCGTCATTTCGCGCTCCATCGACGGGCTGATGGACAGGGCCGTTCCGGCAGCGGAAGAGGAAGCGATCAAGCAGGCGATCGCCGCGGCTGCAGGCGGATCGCTCGGCGTTCACGACCTGAAGACCCGGCAGGCCGGCTCGGCGACCTTCGTGGATTTCCACATGGTCGTGCCCGAGGCGATGCCGGTCGGCGACGCCCATGATATATGCGACCGGATCGAGGATGCGATCCGCGCCGTCCAACCGGGCGCGAGGATCGCCATTCATGTCGAGCCGGAAGGCGAAAAGGCGCACGGCGTGCGCGTCAAAACCAGATTGGGCTGAGGAAAGATATCTGCGGTTTTTCGGCCCGCATCGCTTAACTTACGGAATTGAGGAAAATGACGAAGACGGACGTAACAGGACTTTCACAGCTCGGGCAGAAGGTCGACCTGCCGCAGAGCCCGGAGGAGGCGGTGCTGGAAAGGGTGCCGAGCGGTCATGAGGGCACGGACTTTGTTGTCCGCTTCACCGCGCCGGAATTCACGTCGCTCTGCCCGATGACGGGACAGCCGGACTTCGCGCATATCGTCATCGACTATGTGCCGAACGGCTGGCTGGTCGAGTCGAAGTCGCTGAAGCTGTTTCTCCATTCCTTCCGCAACCACGGCGCCTTCCACGAGGATTGCACCATCGACATCGCCAAGCGGCTGGTGTCGCTGCTTTCGCCGAAGTGGTTGAGGATTGGTGCCTATTGGTATCCGCGCGGCGGCATCCCGATCGATGTGTTCTGGCAGACCGGCAATCCGCCCGAAGGCGTCTGGCTGCCGGATCAGGGCGTGCCGACCTATCGCGGCCGTGGATAAGGCGACGGGGAGCCCCGTCGCTTTCGGCAGCGCAGTCGTGCCTTTCAACCGAAGAGCAGCGCAGCTCCGGCCAGCACGGTGGCGCCGCCGAGCAAACGGGCGAGTGCGCCGTTGCTCGACAGCCGCCGGAGAGCAATGCCGAGACCAACGCCTATGGCGTGCAGCAATGCGGTCGCGATGACGAATCCCGTCGCGAAAGACCAGGCGCCGGCCGTACCCAACTCGCCGCCATGGGCATGCCCGTGGAAGAGCGCGAAAACGCCGACGACCGCGGCGGCCGAAGCCGCGTCGAGGCGCACGGCCATCGCGACGATCAGCCCGAGGGCGACGACCGAGGCGAGGATTGCCGGCTCGACGAAGGGCAGGGGAACGGCGGCAAGCGCAAGTCCGAAACCGACAGCCATCATGGCGACGAAGGCGGCGGGGACAGCCCAGAGCGCGCGGCCGCCGATCTGCGCGGCCCAGAGGCCCACGGCGACCATTGCGAGAACATGGTCCGCGCCGAAAAGCGGATGGGAAAGACCCGCCGCCAGCGAGCCGTGCTCGGCCGGATTGAGATGCGCGACGGCGGGCGCGGCGGAAGCGCCGAGCGCCGCGGTGGCAATGAGCATGCGTGTCTTCATTCTGGTCCCCACTTGTCGACAGGCCCGGGAGGCGATCCGTCCGCTTTGATGCGCTGATCTTATGGGGCTTTCGTCCGCTGTCCATACGGCATTTGACGGTGGTGGCATTTACCATCGCGACAGCGCTGGTGACCCAATCCGGCCGGCGAAGGACGGTTTGCATTGTCTTCGGCGTCGAGTCGCATTATCTGACCTTGAGACATTTCATGAGGAGTCCGGAGCATGCGGATGAACGACGACGACCAGGAAGAAAAGAAGACCGAGCTGCCGCTGGGCAAGGAAACCGAGGCGAACCTCTTCAAGTCGCGTTCGATTTTCATCTACGGAACGATCACCCAGGAACTGGCGCAGAAGGTCTGCTCGCAGCTCGTGGCGCTCGCTTCGGCCAGCGACGAAGACATCCGCCTTTTCGTCAACTCGCCGGGCGGACATGTCGAATCGGGCGACAGCATCCACGACATGATCAAGTTCGTGAAGCCGAAGGTCTGGACGATCGGTACCGGCTGGGTCGCCTCCGCCGGCGCGCTCATCTTTGTCGCTCCGCCGAAGGAGCGGCGGATCTGCCTGCCGAACACCCGCTTCCTGCTCCACCAACCGTCCGGCGGCACCCGCGGCATGGCCTCGGACATCGAGATCCAGGCACGCGAGATCATCAAGATGAATGAGCGGTTGAACAAGATCTTCTCGGAAGCGACCGGCCAGCCGGTCGAGAAGATCGCCAAGGATACGGATCGCGATTACTGGCTCGGCGCCGACGAGGCGAAGTCCTACGGGCTCGTCTCGCGGATCGTCACCTCCGTCGCAGAAATCTGATTGGATTTTTCTTCCCGGCGGGGCACCATCCAAGGCACCGGCGGAGACGCCGTTGCCTTTTGTACTTCACAGGGTGCCCTGGGGCGCAGTGGCGAGCGAACCGGCAGTTGCCCCTTGCTCCGGGCCGGCGGGCCGTGTATAGGCACTCCCATGACCAAGGCATACGCGCACAAGATCGCAGCGATCTTCTCCGGACACGATCACGATCGTGCCCCTTCGCGTGCCTTTGCCTCGCTTCTTCTTCTCGGTCTTACTCGCGGTTGCCGGGTCCGGTGAGGAGCGCCCGGCGGCCGAAAAGCCTTGCCGGCAGATTGCTCCTCGAATTCCCAAAGCTGAAACAAAACGCGTCGGCATCAGCCTCGCAATATCGCCCGTGATCGGCTATTGCATCCGGCAAGCTACGCTCCAGTGACGAAGAGAAGCTGCAATGATTTTGAAATCGCATCCCATCAAGACCGGCATGCCCGAGGCCGCGGTGAAATATCAGCCCTATCCGCAGGTTGGGCTGCCGGATCGCATCTGGCCGTCCAAGACGATCGACAAGGCGCCGATCTGGTGCTCGGTGGACCTGCGCGATGGCAACCAGTCGCTGATCGACCCGATGGGTCACGACCGCAAGGCGCGCATGTTTCAGCTCTTGCTCGACATGGGCTTCAAGGAAATCGAGATTGGCTTCCCTTCGGCCTCGCAGACCGACTTCGATTTCGCCCGCTGGTGCATCGAGGAGGGCAATGTCGCCGAAGATGTCTCGCTGCAGGTGCTGGTGCAGTGCCGACCGGAGCTGATCACCCGGACCTTCGAGGCGCTTCAGGGCGCCCATAGGCCGATCGTGCATTTCTACAATTCGACGAGCGAGCTGCAGCGCCGCGTCGTCTTCGGCAAGGACGTCGCCGGCATCAAGCAGATCGCCACCGACGCCGCCAAGATGATCACCGAGATGGCTGCCAAGGCCGGCGGCGGCTACCGTTTCGAATATTCGCCGGAGAGCTTCACCGGCACCGAACTGGAAGTTGCACTAGAGATCTGCAACGCGGTCACCGAGATCGTCAAGCCGACGCCGGACAACAAGCTGATCCTCAACCTGCCCTCGACCGTCGAGATGGCGACGCCGAACGTCTATGCCGACCAGATCGAATGGATGTGCCGCAACCTCGACAATCGCGAGAACCTGATCATTTCGCTGCATCCGCACAACGATCGCGGCACCGGCATCGCCGCCACGGAACTGGGCTTGATGGCCGGCGCCGATCGCGTCGAAGGCACGCTTTTCGGCAATGGCGAGCGCACCGGCAATGTCGACGTGGTGACGCTGGCGCTCAACATGTTCACCCAGGGCATCGATCCGAAACTCGACTGCTCGGATATCGAGCGCATCAAGGAAGTCTACGAATATTCGAACCAGATGGTCATTCCGGAGCGCCATCCCTACGTCGGCGAACTGGTCTATACGGCCTTCTCCGGCTCGCATCAGGATGCGATCAACAAGGGCATGAAGGCGATCAAGACCGCCAACAAGCCGCTGTGGGAGGTCCCGTACCTGCCGATAGATCCGCGCGACGTCGGCCGCTCCTACGAGGCGATCATCCGCATCAACTCGCAGTCGGGCAAGGGCGGCATCGCCTATATCCTGCAGGAGGATTACGGCATCAACCTGCCGCGCAACCTGCAGGTGGAGTTCCGCGAAGACATTCAGCGCATCACCGACCAGGAGGGCAAGGAGCTTCCCTCGAAGCGCATCCATCAGCGCTTCCTGGAGCGCTATGTCGAACAGCCGGGCGCGCGCATCAGGTTCGTCGATCACCACACCTATCCGGTCGGCGAGCACAAGGGCGTGCGGGTTGTCGCCGCCGAGATCACCGACAACGGCGAGACCAAGCGGATCGAAGGCAAGGGCACCGGTCCGATCGACGGCTTCATCAATGCGCTGTCGATCTATCTCGGCATCGAACTCTCGGTCGCGGACTATTCCGAGCACTCGCTGCAGCACGGCTCGAATGCTGCCGCCATCGCATATGTGGAGGTCGAGTATCCGGGCGGCACGCTGTTCGGCGCCGGCATCAATACCAACATCGTCGCAGCCTCGCTCGAAGCGATCGTCTCGGCCGCCAACCGGGTGTTGGAGATGACCGGCAAATAAGCTCGGCCGGGAGCCGGCAAACCGTGGCCGAAGGCTGCGCGCGCTGCGATTGCCACTCGCCCTGACCCTCTCTCCGCAAGCGGGGAGAGGGGGCCTGCAGCAGTGAGGCACGTCACTTTCGCCTCGCTTGCGGGAAGAAAGGCGGCCGGCCAGGCCGGATGAGGGGCAGAAACCGCGACTCCGAGTCAGATGACGGCAGCTACCGTTTGCGCCAGATCCTGCAATTCGGCGGCCGAGGACGGCCCGACGAAGACGAAGGAGGCGCCCTCCTTTTGCCAGGAGACGAATCCGAGATCGCCGCGAATGGTTTCGCTGAGCTCGGCCGTCCCCGCGCCATCGCCGCCTCGTAGGAAACAGATGGCGAAGATCTCGCCTTCCTGGTCACGGTAGACGAGCTGGGCCACCGGCTTTCCATTCGCGACCAGCAGCCTTGCGCCCACGAAGGCGAGCCCCTTACGCGCGAGATCGGGCACCTTGAACGGAACGCCGACGCTGGACGTCAGCCAACGTTCTATCTCGCCCGCCTGAGCGGCCGGTACCTCGACAAGATGCGCCTTCTGACGCGAATAGATGCGGTGGTAGTCGGCAATCTCGTTGATCCAGGGGCTTGCGGCGGTCTCGATCACCGGGTCGACGAAATTGGTCGTGCTGCCCAGAATGAACCCCGCGATCCCTCCCGCAAGCACCAGGCCTACCGATGCGGCCACCAGGCGTGGCAAGATCCGGACGCTTCGCTTGGGAAGGTTCGACGTCGTCACCCGCTCCAGTTTCGGGTTGATGCCAGGTCCCTGCTTGATCTGCCGCACCAATGCCAGCGGCACCGGGTCGTGAAGAAAATCCTCGAACGCCCTGTTGCCGAATGCGCTGCCTGCCCGCAGTTTATCGAGCAGCCTCCTGGCGTCGTCATCGCGCGCCAAAAGGGCGTCGAGCTCGGACCTTTCCGCCTCGCCAAGTTCGCCATCGATATAGGCGGACAACCGCACTTCGAGCGCCAGCCCCTTCGTCTGCTGCAACGGTCAGGCCCTCCTTTCGGTATCCTCGGACAACATCGCCGCAAGCCGCAGGCGGGCCGTCGAAAGCCTGCTCATCACCGTGCCGATCGGGATGCCGAGGATCGTTGCCGCCTCGCGGTAGCTGTGGCCCTCGACATTGACCAGCAGGAAGACGCTCGCCAGTCCCTCCGGCATGGAAAGGATCATCTCCTGCAGCTGATTGGCATAGACGGCTTTCTCGGCGGTGGCTTCGACATTCAGCGTGTCCTGATCGTATATGTCGACCATGCCGCCAGTGCCGCGGACCTTGCGCTTACGAACCTCGTCCACCCAGAGATTGCGTGTCATGGCGTAGATCCAGCTCTCCAGCCGGCTCTCGCCGTTCCAAAGGTGGCTGCGGCTGATCGCCCGCTCGCAAACCTCCTGGACGAGGTCATCGGCATCGTTGGCATTGCGCGTCAGCGTCATCGCGAAGCGGCGCAATTTGGGCAGCAGGCTGACCAAATCCCGTCTGAAATCCTTCATCTCTGCCGCTGGGCGCATTTCTCTTCCAGTGAGACGTGCCGGATCATCCGTCTATTCGCCATGCGAAGGCACGGCCCATGATATGAAACTTGATCCGAAGTCTGCAAGGGAAGAGCCGGAACGCAAAGAGTTTTTTGCGTTCCGGATCCGGATTTTCCGGGGGCTGCTGCACGGCGCTCCTCAGATATCATCCTTGCCGCACGGCCGTCAGTATTGACGTACACCTCCGAGAGACTGGAGCAGTGCCCTGTATGCCCACGTGCCTTCGCCGCCGCGATCGCGGATTTCGACGAGCTGCACGCGCGCTTCCTCGACCCGTCCCTGTTCGACCAGAGCCTGTCCCATATAGGAGCGCGCGAGAATGTAGTTCTCGTCGGCCTGAAGTGCACGCTTGTAGTATTGCATGCCGAGTTCCATGCGCCCGGCCTTGCGATTGGCGTAGCCGAGGTAATTCAGGACGCGAGCGCTTCTCTGCTCCTTCATGGCGCCCAAAACCTTGATCGCATTCTCGTATTGGCCGGCATAGGCGAGCTCACGTGCCGCGTCGAACAGGATATCGTCGCCGAGGTCGCTCCGCTTCGCTTCGACGCATCTGTTCCTCTTGGCGTCCCAGACCTTGCCGTCCTTGCACTGGGTGCTCGTCTTCGTCTTCTTCGGCGGTGCGCTGGTATCATCACCGACGGCCCATGCCGCTTGGCCCGCCATTGAGGCAGCAAAGGCCGCAAGGGTGAAGAGAACTACCTTTCGGTTCATCATGCGTGTCTCCTGTGAACATCGCGGTGGACGCTGACCGGCCGACGCAGGTGTCGCTCCGGCGGCTGTTGACCTCCCAACGCGAAATAGACGCCGGAGCCTTGCCGATTATTCGGCGGGCATCGAAAAAATCTCTTTCGCTCAGCATTCGCTCAAGGGTGGAACTGGGTCGTTTCGGCAAGCGTGACGGTCTTGGCGTCCGCACCGAGGGCGTAGCGATCGCGGGTCAGCGTCCAGGCGCCCGGTTCACCTCCGATCGAGAAGAGGTTGTAGGCGGCGACCGGCTTGCTGCCGCCCGGGCCCTGTGAGGCGGAGGCGATGCCGACGACCGGCACCGGCGCCGGATGTCCTCTGAGCCAATAGACCGTGTTGAAATGGGTGTGGCCGTGGATCACCAATTCGGCACCGCCCGACGAGATGGTCGCGGCGAAGCGGCGGATGCCGATCATGCGCTTGTGCATGGATGTCGCGCCGCGGATCGGCGGATGATGGATCATGACGACCCGGAACAGGCCGGCCTCGCCGGCTGCGCGCAACAGGTTGACCGTGGCGCGCGCCTGACGCGGGCCGAAATAGCCGCTGGCTGCGAAGGGGGGCGTGGCCACCGCCGTCGAGCAGCCGATGAGGGCGACCGAGCCACGCACCCGCATGTAGGGAAAGCAGTGGTGATCCTTCATCCATCCGGACGGTCCGCCGTCATCGCGCATATAGGGATACCAGGCGCGCGCCGTCTTTTCGTAGGCGCCCGGAACATAGGCGTCGTGATTGCCCGGCACGATGGAAATGTTCTGCGGGTCGCCCGCCTCGGCGAGCCATTCGGTAACCACTTCGATCTCCCGGGAGGAGGCGAGGTTCACGAGATCACCGGTGATCGCCAGGTGGTCCGGGTCGCGTTTTTCGATGTCGTCCATCAGGCATTCGAGCGTGCCCGGAAAGAGGTGGTGCGCCCGGTTCCTGTGCCAATTGACGAAGCCGGTGATGCGCTTGGAAGCGAGCTCGCGAAACGACAGGTCAGGCAGGGGGCCGAGATGGACGTCAGAAATATGCGCAAGTTTGAACATCGCGTCGGTCTAGCGCATATTCGGCGGCAGGGGAATCACTTGTATGGGTTATCCCGACGCGGCGGCGCAGGCCCAATCAGACGTCACCCGGGTTGCTGCCGCATAATGAGTTGCCGCGAAGGAGAAACCCATGGACCAGCACCGCCCGCAAGAGGTGCGCAACTGGCTCTGGCCCCTGGCGCGGCTTGCTCACATGTACTTTGCCGTGTCGCGCGGCATGACGCTTGGCGTGCGGGCAGCCTGCTTCGATGAGGAGGGTCGGGTGTTCCTCGTCAAGCATTCCTATTTGCCCGGCTGGCACTTGCCCGGCGGGGGCGTCGACCGGCGCGAGACGGCGGTCGACGGGCTCGTCCGCGAACTCCGGGAGGAAGGCAATCTGGAACTGAGTGCGCCGCCGCTGCTCGTGCAGGTCTACTACAACCCCGGAACCAGCAAGCGCGATCATGTCGTCTTCTTCCGCTGCGACGGCGTTCGCCAGGAAAAGCCGAAAGTTGCAGACCTGGAAATCGCCGCCGCCTGCTTTTTCCCGCTCGACGGCCTGCCCGCGGACGTGACGCCGGCGACGCGCCGCAGGCTTGCCGAACTCGCCGGAACGGCGATGCCGGATACCGTCTGGTAATCTAAAGCTTGTCGCGCCCGTGCGGCGCCTGAAGATCGAACTCAGGTCCGACGGGGACGATGCCGGTCGGATTGATCATCCTGTGGCTGCGGTAATAGTGCTCCTTGATGTGGTGCATGTTGACGGTCCCTGCGACGCCCGGCACCTGATAGAGGTCGCGCAGATAGCCCTGCAGGTTCGGATAGTCGGCGATCCGGCGGATATTGCACTTGAAGTGGCCGACATAGACCGGATCGAAGCGCAGAAGTGTCGTGAAAAGGCGCCAGTCCGCCTCTGTCAAACGGTCGCCGAATAGGTAGCGTTGCGCAGCGAGGCGGCTCTCCAGTTCGTCCAGCATGGCGAACAGGGCCGTGACGCTTTCCGCATAAGCCTCCTGGCGCGTGGCGAAGCCGGCCTTGTAGACGCCATTGTTGACCTTGTCGTAGATGCGGGCGTTCAGCGCGTCGATTTCTTCCCTGAGATCCGCCGGATAGAAGTCCGCCGTCGAGCCGGTAAGATTGTTGAAGGCGGAATTGAACATGCGGATGATTTCGGCGGACTCGTTGGAGACGATCGTGTCCTTCTTCTTGTCCCAGAGCACCGGTACGGTGACGCGGCCGGAATAGTTGGAGTCGGCGCGTGCGTAGACCTGCCACAGGGCCTTGGAGGCGAAGAGGTGATCGACGGTGCCGCCGTTCTCGCCCTTGAATTCCCAGCCGTTTTCCAGCATCAGCGGATCGACGACGGAGAGCGGGATCAATTCATCAAGCTTCTTCAGCTTGCGGAAGATCAGCGTGCGATGCGCCCAGGGGCAGGCAAGCGACACATAGAGATGGTAACGATCGGCCTCGGCCTTGAAGCCGCCTTCGCCGGACGGGCCCGGTGAACCGTCGGCGGTGACCCAATTGCGGAATTGCGACACGCTGCGCTTGAAATGCCCGTTGGTTTCCACGGTATCGTACCAGACGTCCTGCCAGACGCCGTCCACCAGCCTGCCCATGAACGTGATCCTTCCTGTTCTTTCCAACTCGATAGATAAGGCGCGATCGCCGCGCCGATAGGGGTGAAATTCGGAACAGTGCGTTTTAGGCTTTGACGGTCGGCGATTTTCTGCTATCGGCGATCCGAAGCTTTTTTCACTCTTGGAAACGATCTGGTCATGATCCTGTCGGGAAGCCTGCGACGACGCTGATGCTGCAAACGCCCCTTTAGGGCGCGCCATCCCTATTGTCTGTTCGCTTGCCGGTTCTCGACATCCATGAAAAAGCACGATCTCGTCTATCTGATCGAAGACGCATCCCACGACGCAGCCATCGAAATCATCAATGAGGAAGCCTTCGGGCCGGGTCGGTTTGCCCGTGCGGCTGCGCGAATCCGCGAACAGGGCCCGCACGACCGGTCGCTGTCCTTCATCTGCACCGACGATGGCGAAACGATTGCATCCGTGCGGATGACGCCGGTGAATGCCGGATCGGTCAAGGGACACCTGCTCGGTCCGCTCGCCGTGCGGCCGTCGCACAAGAACAAGGGTATCGGTCGGGAACTGGTCCGGATTGCCGTCGAGGCGGCGCGGCGGAAAGGTTCCGAAGCGGTTATCCTGGTTGGCGATCCGCCCTATTATCAGCCGCTGGGCTTCGAAAAGGTGCGCTACGCGGCACTTGAATTCCCCGGTCCGGTCGATCCCGCCCGGGTGCTCGTCGTGCCGATCGCTGCCGATGTTCACAGGCGGCTCGAGGGTGTGATTGCCTGGCGGGAGGACAGCAGCATTGCCCCTGCGGCCGAACTCAGCGCGTGCGCCTCTACGGGCGCTGCCGCCTGATTCTTGGGCGCTGGGCCCCTTGCCGCAGTCAGGCGCTTTTCTTCCTCCTCGTCATCCTCGGGTCAAGCCCCATACGCGCTAACTTAGTTGTCGATGCGCAATGGCGCGTCGCCTTCGCGGTGGCTCGCGCAGTCGATGCAGCAACCGGTCGATGGGGATCGCCCGGATAGGCCCGTGCAAGACGGCGATGGCGATGTTGGTGATGGCGATGACGACGAGGCGCCAGATCGGCAAGGTGGATCGCTTCAGGCGGCCAGGGGGAGAAAGTCCGGCGCCTCGGGATCGAGGGCCGGCAGGTCGTCCTCGGCCAACAGGGCGGCCAGCAGGGCGGTGTTGATCCACAGGCGGGCCAGGTCGGCATCCTTTGCGCGGAGGTCTTCCAGTCCCACCAGTGACTTCATGCGTTTGAAGGCCAGCTCGATCTGCCACCGCAGGCGATAGGTCGCGGCGAGCCTGCCAGCGACGTCAGCAGCACCAGATGGCCGGCCATCTCGATGCCGGCCTGGCTCGGTTGGTATTGCGCCTTCGAGGCCGCCCGGCGCGCCGCCCGCCTGGCCTTCTCGGCCGCCTCGGCCGGCAAGGGCAAGATCACCAGCCGCGCCGCCACTTCGGCCTTGGACTTGCCGTCCTGGACCCGCACGGCGCGATCGAGCCCGCCCTTCTCGCCCGCTTCGCGGCAGAGGGTCAGACGATCCAACGGCTGGCCGTTGCCGTCCAGCAGGCGCGGATAGTTCGAAGGGGCGCGGACGAGAAAATCGGCCCCGGCCGCGACCACCTGGGCCAGATCGGTCGCCTTGGCGTGGGCACGGTCGGCGATGCGAAGCTCGCCGGCCTTGGCGCCGCGCGACAGCCGCTCCGCCTCACGGCGGTCGCTGACCTGCACCGAACAGAGCTGCAGCCGCGACAGGTCGAACACCGTGTGCACCAGCCAATAGTCCCGCTTCGGCCCGGGCGGGTGCCACAGCCGTAGCGTCAACCGCCATCAGCCGCAGTTCGCCGGCGACGCCGGTCAACGCCTCGGGGCAGCGCTCGGCAAGCAGCGCCGCAACCAAGCCGCCCACCCAATCGGCGCTGCCCTTCAGACGCTTGAGCATCGCCACGTCGGACATCGACGCCAGCGCCCGCTGCTCGGCCCAGGCCGCCAGGGTCCGCAGCGAAAACCCGCCCAGCACATAGGCAAAGCATAACCGCAACAGGTCGACTGCCCCGCCCACCTGCCGCTTGCGAAGCAGCGCGCCCGCCTCCCGCGCGCTCGCCTCCAACGCTTCCGCCGAGCCCAGTCGTCCGACCAGCTCGTCCCAATCCAGCGCTTGCAATGATTCGCTCATCACCACGGTGAATCATCTAAATCCATCACCGTCAAGTCTAAGTTAGCGCATATGGGGTCAAGCCCGAGGATGACGAACAGAGAGGAGGTTTGCAGCGTGCAAGTCCAACGGGAGCAAAATTCCGCCGGAGGCAGGGCGCGAGTTGACTTCGTGACTCCCCTCTCACCGTCCCTCGCGGTACCACATTGCTGAGATCAGGAAGAGCAGGGCGGCGAGGCCGAACAGGCCGGCGAACAGCGACAGCGAATTGACGCCCTTGAGCACGGTTTCGTCGGTCATGCGCAGCGATAGGCGCTGGTCGTCCGCAACACGCACGGCCCCCCGGACCGGCAGGATCGAGGGCAGGTCGACAGGGCCATCCGCATCCGCGAGACGGCGGACGATGCCCTTGGTCTTCTCCGCCCAGGGCTTGAGCCTTTCCTCGGTCGAAATCGCCGCCTTGAACTCCGGCGCATCGGCATTGCCGACATGGACGAGCGTCGTCAGCTCGTCATTGGCGACTTCGAAGAGACCGATTTCGTCGGTCTTCACCTCTGCCTTGTAGAGGCCCGGTTCACGTTCAGTGAGGCCTACCTCCTGTGTTCTGCCGGAAGGGTAGGTGAGTGTCGCCTGGCCGGGGTCGCCTTCGATCGTCTGCCGGGTGATTTCCAGCGTCCGCCCAAGGGCGCGCGCAGTCAGCGCTTCTTCCTCGAGTGCCGGTTCCTGCATCAGCCAGTGGGCGGTGCGCCGGTAAAGCGAGACATGCGGCCCGCCGCCCTCGAAGCCACGCGCCCAGAGCCAGCCCTGGTCGGAGAGCAGCATGGCGACGCGTCCCTTGCCGACGCGGTTGAGGACAAGCAGCGGCTTGCCGTCCGCCGCCTCCATGACGGTCTGGCCGAGCGGCCGGTCGACGTCCACGGTGCGGAACCAGCGTCCCCAGCCGGGCGGCTCGCTCGCGGCGCCTTCGAGGCCGCGGGTCACCGGATGCTTGCGGCCCTCGTCGGAAAGCCGCGGGAAGAAAGCCTTCTCGTTCATGACGCCGGTGGGGTTTGCGGGCAGCACCGCGGACAGCGGGGTTGCCGCGATCGAGTCGTCGCCGGCATGTTCTGGCCCCGCCGCAATCAGCAGTGCGCCGCCGTTCTGCACGTACTGGGCGATATTGTCGTAGTAGAGAATGGGCAGCACGCCGCGGTGCTGGTAGCGGTCGAAGATGATCAGATCGAACTCGCTGATCTTGTCGACGAAGAGCTCGCGCGTCGGAAAGGCGATGAGCGAGAGTTCGTTGATCGGCGTTCCGTCCTGCTTCTCGGGCGGCCGCAAAATCGTGAAATGCACGAGATCGACGGCGGCATCGGACTTCAGAAGATTGCGCCAGGCGCGCTCGCCGGCATGCGGTTCGCCGGAGACGAGGAGGACGCGCAGGTTCTCGCGAATGCCATCCAGCACGTGAACGGCGCGGTTGTTGACCTCCGTCACTTCCCCTTCGATCGGGTTCACCGCGAACTCGAGAATGTTGTTGCCGCCGCGCGGCACGGTAAAGCTGAACGGGACGTCCGTTCCCGGTTCGACATGCTCCGTGGCGATCTCGTTGCCGTTGAGACGGATCGTCACTTCGGCACCGCCGCCCGCGGCCGTGCCGTCGTCCACGACGCGGAAGGTCAGCTTCTGCTGCTCGCCGACGATGCCGAAGCGCGGTGCGTTGACGATCTCGATGCGCCGGTCGACTTCGTCCGGCTTGCCGGTGATCAATCCGTGGATCGGCGCCTCGAAACCGAGCTTCTGGTTGACGTCGGGCACGTCGTGAATCTGGCCGTCGGTGATGAAGATGGCGCCGCCGACGCGGGCGGGCGGCACGTCGGCGAGCGCCGTCGAAAGAGCGCCGAAGAGCCTTGTCGAGGGCGCCTCGCTCTCCTCGCCGTCCTTTGCCTCGACGACGCGCGTCTCTATCTGCGGGAAGCGGGCGAGCCGCTCCTGGAGGTCGGCGAGTGCCTTGTCGGTCTGCTCGCGCCGGCCGGCATTGTCCTGGCTCTGGCTGCGGTCGACCACGACGGCAACGATGGTCGAAAGCGGCTCGCGCTCTTCCTGGAAAAACACCGGATTGGCAAGCGCAAGGCAAAATGCCGTGAGTGCTGCGGCGCGGAGCCAGGCGCCGCGAACCCCTCGCCAGATGCCGAACGCCGCCAGGGCCGCTGCAATGAGCGCGAGGGCGGCAAGGTAGGGCCAGGGAAGGAGCGGTGAAAAATCGATCGTCATCGCTGCCTCATTGCCCGAGCCGCTCGAGCAGGGCCGGGACGTGTACCTGGTCGGCTTTGTAGTTGCCGGTCAGCATGTACATCATGATGTTGACGCCGGAGCGGAAGGCATATTCGCGCTGCATCTCGTCCGGCGGGATGGTCGGCAGCAGGGCGACGCCGTTCGTGTCCACCGCCCAGGCCCCGGCGAAGTCGTTGCCGGTGATCATGATCGGCGTGACGCCGTCGCCGGAACGGGCCGGCCGATTGCTCGGCTCGTCGCGATTTTCGAACTGCGCCTCGATCCACAGCGGACTGCCGGTGTAGCGACCGGGGAAGTTCGTCAGAAGGTAGAAGGCCTTGGTCAGGACGTGGTCGGCAGGCACTGGCTCCAGCGGCGGTATGTCCAGATTGGCCAGAATGGCCTGCAGCCGCTCCGTGTTCGGGCTGGTGCCGCTCGAGGCGGCGCCGAGCGAGGAGAACTGGTCGCGCGTGTCGAAGAGGACGGTGCCGCCGGCGCGCATATAGGCGTCGATACGGCTGACCGCTTGCGGGCTCGGCATCGGTGCGCTCGCCGAGACCGGCCAATAGATGATCGGATAGAGGCTGAGCTCGTCCCTCATGATGTCGAGGCCGACCGGCGCGCCGGGTTCAAGCGTCGTGCGGTAGGTCAGGAAATCGGTCAGGCCGCGAAGCCCGCTCTCCGAGAGCCGGTCGACCTCGTCCTCGCCGGTGACGACATAAGCGAGATGGGTCGTGTCGAGACGTTCGAGTATGCGCTCATCATCCGGGCGCGTGTCGTCTGCAGAGGCCTGCTGCGGCGTGAAGAGGGCGCCCGCGGCAACCATCAGGACCAGCACCGATGCGGCGCGTGCCATGCGAAGACGAGAGAAGGCGCCGCCCATGAACAGCACGATGACGGCATCGGCGATGAGCAGGAGCAGGGCCAGTGTCAGCAGGGCGGGTTTCAGCGACCAGCTCTCCGCCCGAGTGAGCCTTTCGACGATGTGCGGCCCGGCAAGAGTCATGTCGATCGGTTTGAGTTCCGCGTCGCGCGGCAACAGGTTCAAGGCCGTAAACCCGTCCTCGGAGCCGTAGAGACCGGGCGGGTTGTCCGGCGTGGTGACCGGCGTCTTGCCTGGTTGGACTTCCAGCGGGCGGGCATTGCCGGTTTCAGCAACCAGCACGCCGTCGGCATTGAGGAGCCGGAAAGGCGCCAGCGTGTGCGCCTGCACCGCCTTGCCTTCACCAGCGACGCCGCCGCTGCGCGAAAGCTGGACGCTGCGGCGAAGCATCTCTACGAAATGCCCGGAAATCGGCAGGTTCGACCAGGTCGCCTCGGCGCTGACATGGAAGAGGACGATGCGGCCATTGCTCCGCGCCGATGTCGTCACCAGCGGCGTGCCGTCGGCGAGGTTTGCCCAGGTGCGTTCGACCAGATCTGCCGTCGGCTCTGCCAGAACCTGCCGTTTGACGAGAATATCGCTCGGCTTCGCCATGCCCGCGAAGGGGCTGTTGGCCGGATAGTCGGCGAGCGGCTGCGGTTCCGACCAGGAGAGCGCGCCGCCGAGCGCCCGTTCCCCCTGCCGCAGGGTCACCGGCACAAGCGGATCGTCTGCGGGTGCGGCGGCAAGCCGCGGGCCGGCGAAGCGGATCAGCATGCCGCCATTCTCGATCCACTTCGCCAGCAGCGGATAGGTTTCCTCGGGCAATCGACCGATGTCGGCCATGATCAGAACCGAGGGACGCTGTTCCAGGAGTTCGGGAATGGCGACGGCGAGATCGGTCTCGCGCGGTTCGATGAGATCGGCATAGGGGGTGAGCGCGCGGTTTATATAGTAGAGCGGCGACAGAAGCGGTTGCGAGAGGTCGCGCGCCTCGCCGCTCAGGAGTGCGACGCGGCGCCGGCGGAATCCGTCGTCCAGGAGATGGGTGGCGCCGGCGGTGGCGGCACCTTCGATGCCGATGCGGGCGAAATCGTTGCGCAGCTCAAACGGGGCTTCGATCGTTCCCTTGGCGACGGCTGCGCCCAGGCCAAAATCGATCGCGCCGTCGGCGATGGCACGGCCGCGGCTGTCGTAAGCGACGATCGAAAGGGACCGGCGGTCGTCCGTTTTGAGGCGGGTCGCCGTCACCGACATGCCGATCGACTCATTGCTCGTGCCGGTCAGTGCCACCGCCTGACCGCCGTCGGCCTCGATCACCCGGATCTCGGCTGCGCCGATTTGGTCCAGCGCCTCCATGGTCTTGGCATCGGCCGGTTCGATGCCGTCGGTAACGAAGGCGATCGTCCCGGGCGGGCTGGTGTCAAAGGCCGTCTTCAGCGCCGCAAGCGCCGATCGGCGATCGGCGGGAAGCGGCTCGGGCGCGGCGGCGGCGAGCCGCGTGCGTGCTGCGGCCGCGGATGCCGGTGTCGCATCGTGCTGGCGATCGCCGGTGAAAACGATCGAAACGGCGAGATCCTTCGCCTCGGCATCGTCGATCAGCGCCGACGTAGCCTCGACCCTTCGCTCCCAATCGGGCGCGGTTGCCCAACTGTTATCGATCATGAGCGCCAACGGACCGGAGGAGGCAAGCGTGTTGCTGCGGGGATTGAAGACCGGGTCGGCGATCGCGAAAATCACCGCCGCGGCCATCAGCATTCTGAGCAGCGTCAGCCACCAGGGGCTTTTCGAGGGCGTCTCCTCGCGCTTCATCACCGAGGCGAGGATGCGCAAAGGCGGGAACACCTCCGCCGCCGGCCTCGGCGGCATCATGCGCAGAAGCCACCAGATCACCGGCACGGCGACAAGCGCCGCCAGTATCGCAGGGTTGGCAAAGGCGAAGGCCAGGCCGCCGATCATAGCTGCCCCCCGTGTGTCGCGCGGGTGGGCATTCCGGAAAGATACATGTGAACGGCGACGAGGGCTTCCGACGCCGGCCGGTCGGTCCGATGCGGAATGAAGGTCCAGCCTACATGGCGGAGGCTCTCGCCGAGGCTGTCGCGGCGGGCGCGATAGGCGCGCTGGTAGTCCTCGCGCAGGATCTCGGCGCGGCCTGCCGTCAGTTTTTCGCCGCTTTCCGGATCGGTGAATTCGGTGCGGCCCGCATAGGGGAAGACTTCTTCGGCGGGGTCGGCGATCTCGACGACATGCCCGCGCAACCCCCGGCGGGCGAGCGGGCCGAGTCTACCCATCACCTCGTTGGCCGGGTCGAGAAAGTCGCCGATCAGGACCAGATCACTGGCGCCACGGATCATGCCGGTCTCAGGCAGGCCTTCGCCAAGCGGGCTCAGCATGATCGCCGTCGCCAGGCGCTCGGCGGCGTTGCGGGCGGAAACCGGCTCCATCACGCCTGGGCAGCCGATCCGCTCACCGGAGCGGGCGAGGATCTCGGCCAGCGCCAGCATCAATACCAGTGCGCGGCTTTCCTTCGAGACGGCGCCGAGCGTCGACTTGTACATCATCGAGGGCGAAAGATCGGCCCAAAGCCAGATCGTGTGTGCCGCTTCCCATTCGCGGTCGCGAACATAGGTGTGATCGTCGCGGGCGGAGCGGCGCCAGTCGATGCGCGACAGACTTTCGCCCTGGCTGTAGGGACGGAACTGCCAAAAATTTTCGCCGATGCCGCGCTTGCGGCGGCCGTGCCAGCCGGCGATCACCGTATTGGCGATGCGACGGGCCTCGACAAGGCAGTCGGGGACGAGCATCGCACGCTGTTGGGCGCGCGACAGGACTTCTCCGGACGGTGTACGCGCGACTGTCTGCCCGATCGAGGCCATAGCCTATCCCTTGGCTCGCTTCACCAGTTCGGCGATGACGTCGCGAACCGTCATGCCCTCGGCGCGGGCGGCGAAGGTCAGCGCCATGCGGTGCTGCAGCACGGGTTCGGCAAGCGCGAGGATATCGTCGATGGAGGGCGCCAGCCGGCCGTCGTAGAGCGCGCGGGCCCGGGCACAGAGCATCAGAGCCTGGCCGGCGCGCGGACCCGGTCCCCAGGCGACGTTCTTGTCGGTGGCCGGATTGCCGTTACCGGGGCGGGCGGAACGGACAAGCGACAGAATGGCATCGACGACCTTCTCGCCGACCGGCATCTGGCGAATGAGGTTCTGGAGCTGCTGCAGGCGCTCGGCATTGATGACGGGACGGGCCTCGGCCTCCGTGACGCCGGTCGTCTCCAGCAGGATCTGCCGTTCGGCGGCGAGCTCAGGATAGCCGACATCGACCTGCATCAGGAAGCGGTCGAGCTGGGCTTCCGGAAGAGGATAGGTGCCTTCCTGCTCGAGCGGGTTCTGGGTCGCGAGCACGTGGAAGGGCTGCGGCAGGTCCTTGCGGGCGCCGGCGATGGTGATGTGATACTCCTGCATGGCCTGCAGCAGCGCCGATTGGGTGCGCGGCGAGGCCCGGTTGATTTCGTCGGCCATCAGAAGCTGGGTGAAGATCGGGCCGGGGATGAAGCGGAAGGAGCGGTGGCCGGCCTGATCCTGGTCCATGACTTCTGAACCGAGAATGTCCGAGGGCATCAGGTCGGGCGTGAACTGAATGCGGCTGTTGGCGAGCCCAAGGACGGTCCCGAGCGTGGCGACGAGCTTGGTCTTGGCGAGGCCGGGCACGCCGACGAGCAGCGCATGGCCGCCGGAAAGCACCGCCAGCAGCGTCTGTTCGACCACGCTCTCCTGGCCGAAGATAACCTTGCCGACCTCCGCGCGGATGAGGGCGATTTCGCCGAGAGCCGCTTCCGCAGCAGCGACGATCGCCTTCTCGTCGGCCGCTTCGGCCGCGCCCTTCATAACACTCATCGCCTGTCTCCCGCTCCTGCGTGGCGAACCGATTCGGCCTTACCCGGCATTCGGCTTCCCTTTTTTCAATTTAGACCCTGGCAGACGGCTGACAAGCCGCCCCCAACGCACTATCTCGTGAGCTTCAGGAAGCCCTGAAGCATTCCGGCTTCTCCGCCAAGCGCGACGTTCGGTCAAGATGCTCGTAACCGGTGACGAACATCGCATCGACGTACTTTCCAAGGCAGGATTGGGGCCAAACGGGACAGAACGATGGCAGAGACCAAGATTGAGCAGACGAGCGACGCGGCGGGGCTTGCCGCGCTGATCGCGCGCGCTGCCGGCCAGACAGGCGGCGAAGCAAAAGGGTTGCCGCCGGTCGAGCGCTGGAATCCGCCGTTCTGCGGTGACATCGACATGGAAATCCGCTCCGATGGAACGTGGTTCTACATGGGCACGCCGATCGGCCGGCAGCCGCTGGTGAGATTGTTTTCCACGGTGCTCCGCAAGGACAACGACGGCAGGACCTACCTTGTCACACCGGTGGAAAGGGTCGGCATCCGCGTCGCCGATGCGCCGTTCATCGCCGTCGAGATGAGTGTGACGGCCAGGGATGGCGAAACGGTACTTACCTTCCGAACCAATGTCGGCGACGTCGTCGAGGCCGGACCGGAGCATCCGCTGCGCTTCGTCATCCACGGCGACAACCGCGAGCTGAAGCCCTATCTGCACGTGCGCGGCCGCCTGGAGGCGCTCGTTTCCCGGCCGGTCATGTACGACATCGTCGAACTCGGCGAAACCGTCCCGATCGACGGCATCGACATGTACTGTGTCCGGTCCGCAGGAGCGGTCTTCCCAGTCATGCCGGCAGCCGAACTGGAAGCGCTGTCTCGATGAGTCACCCGCTTTTTTCCGCTGACGAGTTTCGCCACCGTGCGCTGAGGCAGGCGGGCGGTCCAATCGAGACCGCCTGGCGCGATCACGGCGACTTTCTCCTCAACCCCGGCATCGTGCCCTATCTCGAGTCCCTGCATCTGAAGGATGCAGCGGTGCTCGTGCCGGTGGTCGACGATGGCGACGATGCAAGCGTCATCTTCACCCAGCGCACCTCGCATTTGCGCAAGCATTCCGGCCAGATCGCGTTCCCCGGCGGCGCCGTCGATCCCGAAGATCATTCCATCGAGGCGGCGGCGCTCCGCGAAGCGCAGGAGGAGATCGGCCTCGATCCGCGGTTCGTCGAAACGATCGGCCGCCTGCCGCACTACATGGCGATGTCCGGCTTCCGCATCACGCCGGTGCTTGCCGTCGTCCAGCCGGGATTCGAACTCGCGCCAAATCCCGAAGAGGTCGAGAGCGTCTTCGAGGTTCCGCTCTCCTTTCTCATGGACCCCGGCAATCACGGGCGGGGCAGCCGCCACTGGGAGGGCGCGGAACGGCATTTCTACCGGATGCCCTATGGCGAACGGAACATCTGGGGGATCACCGCCGGTATCGTCCGCATGCTCTACGAAAGGCTTTATGCATGACTTCCATCGCCGCCGAGCCCTGGTTCCGGGCTCCATCGCTCAGCCGCGTCTTCGAGCTGTTGAACGCCGCCGGCGGCGAGGTGCGCGTCGTCGGCGGCGCCGTTCGAAACAGCCTCCTCGGCTTGCCGGCCGGTGACGTCGACCTCGCCACGACCTGGCGTCCGGAGGAAGTGGCGGAACGGGCGAAGGGCGCCGGCATCAAGGTGGTGCCGACCGGCATCGACCACGGCACCGTCACGCTGGTGATCGACGGAATTCCGTATGAGGTGACGACGTTGCGCCGCGACGTTGCGACGGACGGCCGCCGCGCCGAGGTGGCCTTCGGCACCGATTGGAAAGCGGACGCGGAACGCCGCGACTTCACGATCAACGCCCTCTATGCCGACGCGAAAGGCGAGATTTTCGACCATGTCGGCGGCTTACCCGACATCCAGAGCCGGACTCTGCGTTTCATCGGCAGCGCCGCCGAGCGGGTCGCGGAGGATTACCTGCGCATCCTGCGATTCTTCCGCTTTTTCGCGCATTACGGCCAGGGCAGGCCGGATGCGGACGGGCTCAAAGCCTGTGCACAGGCGCGCGCGAAACTAGCAACGCTCTCGGCCGAGCGCGTCTGGGGCGAGATGAAAAAACTGCTGGCCGCAGAGGATCCGGGCCGAGCGCTTCTGTGGATGCGCCAGGCAGGCGTGCTCGGCGAGGTCCTGCCTGAAACCGAGAAATGGGGTATTGACGCCATTCCGGGTCTGATTGCCGCCGAGAAGATCTTTGCCTGGACGCCGGAGCCGCTTCTGCGGCTGGCGGCAATCGTTCCGCCCGATGCCGCGCGGCTCGAGGCGATGGCGGCCCGATTGCGCCTTTCGAAAGCCGAAGGGGCCTTCCTCGCCCGGTTTTCCGAAGCGCCAGCCGTTGCGGCCACACTTGCGGACACCGCGCTCGCTCGGGAGCTCTACCGCCAGGGGTCGGAAGGCATCATAGCCCGACTCAAGCTTTCGCTCGCTTCGGCTCGCCGCAAGTCGGAAACGGATCCGGCGTTCCTGGCTGAGACTGCCGCCTTTCAGCGGCTGTTGGCGCGTGCGGAAAAGTGGCAGCGTCCGGTCTTCCCGCTGAACGGGGCCGATGTCCTGAAGGCGGGCGTCCCCGCCGGGCCGAGGGTCGGGGAACTGCTGACCGAGCTTGAAAATTTCTGGATCGACCGCAACTTCAATGTCGACCGGGCGACGCTGGTCGCCCGGCTCGAATCGCTGGTCGGTTCAGGCTGACCGACAGCGCGTTGTAGGATTACGCGGCCTGGGTTTCGTCGACGATGCGAGCCTTGATGTTGTCGACCATGTTTTCGCGAATGACCGTCTCGCCGTGCGTGTCGCGCATGTGCTCGATAACGCGACGGACGATTTCCGCATCGTTCTCCGCGCGGGTGTGCCAGGCGCAACCCGGGACAAGCGAACCGCATTCGAATAGGCGCATGGTGTTCTCCTTCCTCTGGATCAGCATGCTTTCGCATCGCGCCAAAAGCATCGTGGTTGCTTCCAAGAAGTGGAGCGGGACGGGCGGAGGACCGCCGACACCTTGCCTCTCCCGCTCTGGTCGTCATTGTAATTTGAGCACAGCCGCGGCCGGGACCTGCCGACAGCTAAGCGTAACATCAACTAGCGGCCGGGCCAAATTGTTCCAGGCGCTCACCGCTCAAAGAAATTCCTGTGAACATGCCGTTCGATGGTGCTATGGCTTTGCCATCCTCAAGACTTCCATAAAGGCCGTTTCCACACCATGAACGCTGTTCAATCGGAACTGACTTCCGCCATCCGGAGCATTCCTGACTATCCGAAGCCGGGCATCGTCTTTCGCGACATCACCACGCTGCTCGGCAACCCGAAGACGTTCCGGCGGGCGATCGATGAACTTGTCCACCCCTATGCCGGAACCAAGATCGACAAGATCGCCGGCATCGAAGCGCGCGGCTTCATCCTGGGCGGCGCGATCGCGCACCAGCTTTCGGCCGGCTTCGTGCCGATCCGCAAGAAGGGCAAGCTGCCGCATGAAACGGTCCGGATCGCCTATAGCCTGGAATACGGCGTGGACGAGATGGAGATGCACAGAGACGCGATCACACCCGGCGAAAAGGTGATCCTGGTCGATGACCTGATCGCCACGGGGGGGACCGCCGAGGGCGCCACCAAGCTCTTGCAACAAATGGGCGCCGACATCATTGCCGCCTGCTTCATCATCGACCTGCCGGAGCTCGGCGGGCGCAAGAAGCTCGAGGCGCTCGGCGTCAAGGTCCGTACGCTGATCGAGTTCGAGGGCCATTGAGGGAGACGAAGGCAAAGGCAAAGGCTCCCCGCCGGTCTCTCACGTGAATTCGATCACCTTGCTTTCGAAGCGGATCACCGGCTCGCCGTGCTGGTTCTCGCCCTCGCAAAGGATCGCGTTGATTCGCCAGCCGGGGCGGGAGGCGATGGCGCGCGATTCCAGCAGCGTGACGGCATAGGCCACGGTATCGCCTGCATAGACCGGCTTCAGCCACTTGAGCGCCCGGAAGCCGGTAGCAGGTCCGAGCCGCGGCGCGTGCAGTCCTTCTGCCGCGAGGCGCCGGACCTCACCCGTCCAGAAGCGGATGAAGCACTTCATCCAGCCGGCGCAGGTGTGCCAGCCGGAGGCGCAAAGACCGCCGAAAAGCGAGTCCCTTGCCTTCTCCTCGTCGAGATGGAAAGGCTGCGGATCGAAATCGCGCGCGAAGCGGATGATGTCCTCTGCCCCGAATGTCAGGCTGCCGATCGTGGTCTTGCGGCCGGCCGCATAGAGTTCCTCCAGCGTCATCATGGCCGCCGGCCCTCTCGGCGTCGAAACATGATCGAGCATTCGGAGACGGCGACGGCTTCGTTGCTCTGATTGCAGATCTCGTTGCGAAACTTGACGATGCCGAGGCCGGGCTTTGACTTGGACGGGCGCGATTCCAGAACCAGGCTGAAACCGGAAAGCACGTCGCCCGTCAGCACGGGCTTCCTCCAGTCCATGAAGTCGATACCGGGCGAGCCCTGCGAAGACGAATGGCCAAGGAAGGCATCGATCATCATTCGCATGCCGATGGCGCTGGTGTGCCAGCCGGAGGCGGCAAGGCCACCGAGAATGCTTTTCCGACCTGCCTCTTCGTCGAGATGCATCGGCTGCGGGTCGAACTCGCCGGCGAAGGCGATCATATCTGCAGCCTGCATCTGAACGGGCGCATAGTCAAAGCGCCGCCCCGGCGTGAAATCCTCGAAATAGAGCATGCCCTCTCCATGCAGCCGGAAGGATGCGACGATAGAACCGCACCCTTACACGTCACGTGTTGAAGCGGAAGTGGATCACGTCGCCATCCTGGACGACATACTCCTTGCCTTCGTCGCGCGCCTTGCCGGCTTCCTTGGCGCCGGTCTCGCCGCCAAGCGATACGAAGTCGTCATAGGCGATCGTGTTGGCGCGGATGAAGCCGCGCTCGAAGTCCGAATGGATGACGCCGGCCGCCTGCGGCGCCTTGGTGCCGCGCGCGATGGTCCAGGCGCGCGTCTCCTTGGGGCCGACGGTGAAATAGGTGATGAGGTCGAGCAGCTTGTAGCCCGCCCGGATCAGCCGGTCGAGGCCGGCCTCTTCGAGGCCCAGAGCGCCGAGGAATTCCCTGGCCTCCTCTTCCGGCAGTTGGGCGACCTCGGATTCGATCGCGGCGGAGATGGTAACCGTCTCTGCACCTTGGGCCTTGGCCATCTCGGCGACGGCGCGGGTGTGTTCGTTGCCCGTTGCGGCGTCTGCCTCCGCGACGTTGCAGACGTAGAGCACCGGGTGGGCGGTGAGGAGGTTGAGCCCCTGGAGGATGCGCAGTTCCTCGGCATCGAGCTTCGGCAGCAGGGTGCGGACCGGCTTGCCTTCCTGCAGGAGCTTCAGCGAGGCGTCCATGATCGGAAGCTGTGCCATGGACTCCTTGTCCTTGCCGATCGCACGCTTGCGCGTCTGTTCGGTGCGCCGCTCGAGGCTTTCGAGATCGGCGAGCATCAGCTCGGTCTCGATCGTCTCGGCGTCCTCGACCGGATGGATGCGGCCCTCGACATGGGTGATGTCGTCATCCTCGAAGCAGCGCAGCACGTGCACCACGGCATCCACCTCGCGAATATTGGCGAGGAACTGGTTGCCAAGGCCTTCGCCCTTTGAGGCGCCGCGCACGAGGCCGGCAATGTCGACGAAGGAAATGCGGGTGGGGATGATCTCCTTCGATTTGGCGATGTCGGCAAGCTTGCGCATGCGCGCGTCAGGCACGGCGACCTCGCCGGTGTTCGGCTCGATCGTGCAGAAGGGATAGTTCGCCGCCTGCGCCGCCGCCGTCTTGGTCAGCGCGTTGAAGAGGGTGGACTTGCCGACATTCGGCAGCCCGACGATACCGCATTTGAAGCCCATGGCCTAAACCTGTCGTTCTTGAATTTCTTGGGCGTGGCTATGGGGGAAAGGAGCGGGGCGGTCAAGCGCTTCGCGCGCATTGGGTGGAACTTGGCCGGCTTCGACTTGAACGCCGACGCCGCAGGCGCGATACTGGATTTCGGCCCATCGCATGTCATCAACGGGTGAAGTTTCCGATGAGTGACAATGAAGTTGCCCCAAAACGAAAAACGAGAGTGAAGCCCAAGCTCGAGCGGCCGCGGCTCCATAAGGTCATCCTCGTCAACGACGACTACACGCCGCGCGACTTTGTGGTGATGGTGTTGAAGGCCATTTTTCGCATGAGTGAGGAGGCCGGCTACCGGGTGATGATGACCGCCCACAAGCTCGGCACGTCGGTGGTCGTGGTCTGCGCCCGGGACATAGCCGAGACCAAGGCCAAGGAGGCGACCGATCTCGGCAAGGAAGCCGGCTACCCCCTGATGTTCACGACCGAGCCGGAAGAGTAGGGCCTGCGATCAATCGAGCAGAGGCTAGGAACGGTCGAAATCTCAAAGGTCCGCGGCGATTTTCTGTGCGTCTGGTGAGACGTGCAGCGTTGCCGGGCTTTTGTTGGACGCGACGCGGGCGGCGATGCCGTCGTCGCTCCGAGTCGTTTTCGTCGGCTCGTTGGTGTCGAACGGGCATCCTATCGAGAGCGCGGGGTTGGTGCGCGTGCGCATCTTCGCATCGAATTCATCCCGGACCCGCACGATTTGCCGGCGCAGCCATTGATGTGCAGGATCGCCATCGTGGCGGGAGTGCCAGAAAACGTTAATGTTCGTCGCGGGAAGCGGCACGGGCGCCTCGTAGATCTTCAGCCCCAGATGGGTGGCCATCAGTTCCGCGAATTGCCGAGGAACCGTGGCGAGATGCAGGGAATTGGCGGTCGCGATGGCAACCCCCAAAGTGTGGGGCAGGGTTAGCGCCACGTGCCGCTTGCGCCCGACCTTGGCGAGTTCGGCGTCGACGACGCAGTTTAGCACACCGGCGGACGACCGCGCCACGTGGTGGAACTGGCAAAAGAGATCAAGGGGGATCGCTTCGCGCGCGGCAATACCTGCCGCCGCGATCCCGGGATGTTTGGCTGAAGCCACCACGACATAGGGTGCCGCCAGCAGCGGCATGCTCGACACCCAATCAGGGACATTGAGTTCGGTCTCGAGGGCGATATCCACCGCGTCTTCCTGGAGCAGGCGCTCGGCGTTTCCCAAGGCACTATCGACGAGATGAAGCGAAATCCCGGGCGCTTCTTCCGCGCAGCAGCGGGAGAGCGCGGACATCGCCATGACGGAGAATATGTCCGAGCCGAGAAGCGTGAACCGCCGTTGAATCGTCGCCGGGTCGAAGTGTCTGCGCTTGTGCAGAGCGAACTCGATCTTGCCCAGCGCGTCGCGGACGGGGGAGCCGAGCTCCAGCGCGCGCGGAGTCGGAATCATGTCATTGCCGCGGCGGATGAAGAGCTGGTCATCCAGGAGGTCGCGTAGCCTTTTCAGCGCCGCACTGACCGCAGGCTGGCTAAGACCGATCTGGTCGCCGGCGCGGGTTACGCTGCGCTCGCGGATGAGGGCGTCGAAAACTCGCAGAAGATTGAGGTCGAACGCATTCAAATTCATCGATGTGCCCCATGCGGCCGCAATTCTTGCCGGACCGATCCCGAGAATAGCTATCCTGTCAAACGGCAAATGACCAGACGCACAGAAGAGGCAGCAAGTTCAATAGCCAGCGCACGTCGGTGGCAATTCTGAATGGACCTGCAGCCCAGCCGTTTCAGGAGCCTGTATCGCAGTTCCCCGTGCATCCCCTGTTTCCACGGGTACAGGCGATCGGTCAGATGGGAAGGGTCGGCCCGGCCAATTGCTCGGCATGCCGGACGGCAAGATGATGCCGATCTTGATGGGCTGCATTTACCGCGTGGATCGAGCCCATATGAATATTGAATTTCACAAACGGCCGATCGGTTTCTAAACCCTACGTCCGACACGACTCTGATGACACGACCGGACGGGCTGCTTCACCTTGTCCGGACCGCCCAGCCAGAACTGAAACGATTCCAAGCTGCCTCGCTGCGCGCGGCGAGCAGGTTTCTTGCGTCCATTGTAGAGGGAAGAAGAGAATGGCAACCAATCCAGGCACCGACCAGCAGGACTTTATCCTCGGCACGGACACGGCCGATACCCTGTCCGGCGGCTTCAGCTCCGATCAGATATTCGGGCTCGCCGGCGATGATGTGCTGTCCGGCGGTTTCCAGAATGACACGATCAACGGTGACGTCGGGAACGATGCAATCAGCGGCGGTTCCGGCTCCGACAACATTCAAGGCGGAGCCGGAGCCGATTCGATCAATGCCGGCACCGGCGACGATATGGTCATGGCTTTCGACTTGGCTGATGGCGACGGGGACGTCGTTGATGGCGGATTGGGATTCGATACGTTGGCGCTTATGTTCGAGGAACGAACGACCGCGCTCACCTTCGTCGCGCCGGATCCGATTGGGCAATCGACGCTTGCCGGCGGAATCAAGGTCACCAACGTCGAGCAGTTTATGATTGTCGGGACGAATTTCGCCGACACGATCGCCGGCGGCCGTTGGAATGACTTCCTCAACGGCGGCGGTGGAAACGACACGCTGAACGGCGGCATCGGTCGAGATATGCTCGACGGCGCCGACAGCGACGACACGCTCAATGGCGGCAACGGCTCCGACATTCTGTCTGGCGAAGCCGGCGCGGACACGATCAATGGCGGCTACGGCAATGACATGGGCGATGGCGGCGACGGCAACGACAAGCTTTTCGGCGAGGCCGGTAACGACAATTTCACCGGCTTCAACGGGGACGACGCGCTGTCGGGCGGCGACGGCGATGATATGCTGTGGGGCGATGCCGCCTTCAACCTGACCGTGAGCGGGAACGACACTCTCGATGGAGGGAGCGGAAACGACACTCTTTACGGCGGCTTAGGTCTCGACAACGTCATTGGCGGAGACGGCAACGACCGCGTCGGCGTCACGATTGGCCACGGCCGGGACACCATCAACGGCGGCGCGGGCACCGATATTCTCGAAGTCCTGAACCTGAGCGGCACCTTCACCGCCAAGGCGTCCAATCTCTCCAATACACTGTCGGATGGCACGACCTTCATCAACATGGAGGCCTATTCGCTCAACAGCGGTATAGGCAGTTCAACCGTCGACAACTGGACCACGGGTGACGGCAACGACACGATGGTCGCGTGGGGCGGAAACGATACGCTCACCAGCGGCAAGGGCAACGATTCGATCGATGCCGGGGTCGGCGTCGACATCGTCAACAGTGGCGACGGCAATGATACGATTCTGGTCGCAAACGGCGGCAAGGACACGATCAGGGCCGGTGCCGGCACGGACTCGGTCACCATCGTTCGGAGTGATGCGACCACCAACCTTACGTTTGCGATCACCGGCGTGACCGGCACGCTCAATGACGGCACAAGTGTCACCGACGCCGAGCACTACACGATCCATGCAGGTTCCGGCAGCGATACACTCACCGCCGGCGCGGCACTTTCCGTCAAGTTCTATGGCGCTAACGGCAACGACAGGCTCACGGGCGGAAAAGGCAGCGATTTGCTCGACGGCGGAGCGGGCAACGATACGCTTAGGGGTGGCGACGGCAACGACACGATCTATGACGACGGCGGCGCCAACACGATCGATGCCGGCACCGGCAACGACCTGGTGGACATCGAGATCGGCACAGGCACCGCTGCCAATTCGATCCTGCTGGGAACCGGCAACGACTTGGTGAAGATCAACTCGTTTCGCGGACTTACTGCCGGCAAGTTCACCGTCGACGGCGGCGCGGGAACGGACACGGTTTCGGTCAACCGCTCCATGGGCACCGCCAGTATGAGTTTTGTGGTGTCGCCAAACGCGGTGCTGACCAATGGCGACGTGACGCTCAAGAACATCGAAGCCGTGCAGATCTGGACGGGATCGGGCACCGACAGCCTGACGGGCGGCGCCCTCAACGATCTGTTCCATGGCGGCGCCGGAAACGACACGCTGAAGGGTCTTGCCGGCAACGACCGGCTCTATGGCGGGGTCGGAGCCGACCGGCTCGAAGGCGGTGACGGAAACGACACGCTTCAGGCGACCTACAGCACGCAGTTCGACACGCAGGCAGACAAGCTCTACGGCGGTGCCGGCAATGACAGCCTGCGCATCAACCAGGGCGACTTTGCCGATGCGGGCACGGGCACCGACCGCGTCTATGTCGATCTCGCCAACCAGGCGACCGGGGTAAGCTTTGCCTTCTCGAACGGCACCGTGACGGTCAATGCGGCTACCAAATTTACCGGCGCCGAAAGCCTGGAATTCTACGGCACCAGCGGCAACGACAGTGTCACCGCCGGCGCTCTCAACGACGTGCTCAAGGGCAATGGCGGCAACGATGCGCTGCGGGGCGGCGCGGGCGACGACCGCCTCGAGGATGGCGCCGGAAACGACAAGCTTTATGGCGACGCTGGCAACGACACGCTGATCCGCACCAACGACGTTGGCACCGATAGCTTCGATGGCGGCGCCGGCACGGATACACTGAAGTTCGGCTTCAGCTCCTCGATGTCGGTGAAGCTCGACCTTGCCAACAATGCCACCAATGGCGGCATGGCAAAGGGAATGACCGTGACCGGCATCGAGGTCGTCTATGGCTCGGCCCAGGACGACGACATTCGCGGCACGTCCGCCAACGAGACGTTTTTCGGGGGCGGCGCGGACGACTTCCTCTTCGGCGGTGCCGGAGACGACGTGCTCGAAGGCGGCGCGGCCGGGGATCTGCTGCAGGGCGGCACCGGCAAGGACCAGTTCGTGTTCCACAGCGACGGTTTTGGCACCGGCGACCAGATCGTCGACTTCACGCGCGGCCAGGATAAGCTCGTCATAGACCGCTCGGACTTCGGCATGGCGGCAACCGGCAATCCGGGATTTGTCGTCGGTGCCAACCCCGTAGCTTCGGGAACGGGTCCGCAATTCCTGTTCGAAACGGACAATGGCCGCCTCTGGTACGACCGCGACGGCACCGGCAACAATTATGACGCCGAGCTGATCGTGACGCTTGCGAATAGCAGCACGCACGTATCGACGCTGGCACTCAGCGACTTCCTGTTCGTGTGAGCTGTCGATGCCCCGTCGGGACTTCCTGGCGGGGCTTAGGCACCGCAGTGGACCTATGCGCCGTGCAATGTTGAACCGATGACCTCTCCCCTGCCTTGCGACGTAGTGCGGCCGATGACGCCCGAACGTTTTGTCGAATGCCTCACCAGCCTGAGATGGACCGCAATCGATCTCACATCGGCGCTGCAATGCCAACTCGCGTGGGTGGAGGCCATGGAGAGCGGTGAAGCGGAAATCCCCGAGGACCTGGCCCTGTGGCTTGAGCGGCTTGCGCGATGCCATGAGGCCGCGGGAACGCCCGCGGGCTATCGCATCTGAGTAGAGGCGGCGCTCCACCGGCAACATCCAGGAGGAAGACGGATGAGCGATTTTGGTCTCTGGTTTCTGCTCCTCGCTGCGACGCGCGCGTTCACGCTCACGCGTGCGCGACAAGTCTCTTGGAAAACGTCCTCTGATAGAAGAAGTCCGTCGGACTCAGAACAGTCGCGCAAATCCGCCGTCCGGGCACAGGAGGAGCAGGAGTGATGCCACGGACAGCACCTGGATCGGCGATCTAACGATAAGAAAATCCAGCAATCCAAGGTGCAGCGACCTTTGAGCGTGCGACGTTCGACGGCGCTGTCGACGCGGTGCCCTGCGGCCGGGGATCGTGCCCTCAGTCCCCCTTGGAGCCGAACATCTTCTTCAGCATCTCGGCCATCGGACCGGTTGTCGGCAGCTTCTTGGGTTGGGCGGCATTGCGGGCCTGGTGGATGTGGGATTTGGCGACCGGCTTCTTCGGTGCCTGCGGCTCATCCGCGTCGGACTTGCCGCCGGTGGCGAGGGCGATCTTGTTCATGAGCTGCGAATCCTCGCCCTTGACGAGCATGCCGGCATTCTCGGCGATGGTGTCGAGAAGGGCCGAAAGCCAGGCCTGATCGGCCTTGGCGAAGTCGCCGAGCACATGCGCATGCACGAGGTCCTTGACGCCGGGATGGCCGATCCCGAGGCGCAGGCGGCGGTATTCCTTGCCGCAATGCGCGTCGATCGACTTGATGCCGTTATGGCCGCCATGGCCGCCGCCGGTCTTGATGCGCGCCTTGCCGGCCGGGAGATCCAGCTCGTCATAGATGACGACGATGTCCTTCGGCGCGAGCTTGTAGAAGCGCATGGCTTCGCCGACCGCTTCGCCGGAAAGGTTCATGAAGGTCTGCGGCTTGATCAGCAGGACGCGCTCGCCGCCAATCTCGCCCTCGGCGATCTCCGACTTGAACTTCTTCGACCAGGAGGAGAAGCCTTGGCGTCGCTGCATGGCATCGACCGCCATGAAGCCGATATTGTGGCGGTTGCCGGCATATTTCGATCCCGGATTGCCAAGTCCCGCGATGATCAGCATGCGGCGAACTCCTGATGCTTCTGCTTCGACGGGATGCCCATGCGGAGAGGCGAGGTTTCTTGCTCCTCATCCCGCTGCTGCGACCTTCTCCCGTCTTGACGGGGAGAGGGTCAGGGTGAGGGGCAATTTTCCGCCGTAGCCCGTCGCTCAACCCAAAATCACCCCTGGACCGGCCGAGTCAATCCCTATTTCGCCGCCTGCCTTATGCCTGCCGGGCGAATGCCGTAATGCTCGAAAATCCGGTCCTGGACTCCCTGGGCGATCAGATGGTTAAGCTTCGTCTGCATGCCGGCTACGATTTCGTCGGGCATGTCCTTGTGGCAGGCAATGCCATATTGCTTGCCTTCGAGCACGAGTGCCGCCTCGACGGGCTTGCCGTCGGCGCGCATCGTCTCGAAGGTCTTTTCCGAGGTCATCATCAGGTCGACGCGACCTGCGATCAGCTTCTTGAGCGTCGAGTCGAGATTGGCGGCATAGTCGATCTTCTGAAAGCCGTGTTCCTTCAGATAATTGGCGGAAAAGTCCTCGCGTTGCGTCCCGACGATGAACTCTCTGGCCTCATCGAGCGACCGCGGCCTGGTGGCCGAATCCTTGCCACGCACCATGATCATGTGGTCGACGAGAAGCGGCTCGATCCACTTGAACTTCTTGTCCCGTTCGGTGTCGTGGCCGGTCGTGAAGACGCAATGGAAGGGCTCCTTTTCGGCAAGCGCAAAGGCGCGCGCCCAAGGCAGCACCTCGATCTCGTAGGGGAGCTTGACGGCCTCCATGATCAGGGCGATCTGGTCAACCGACGCGCCGCTTGGGCCTTTGTCGGTCGAGAAATTGTAAGGCGGATATTCCTCTGTGACGAAATGGATCGTCTCTGCGTGGGCGGCGGCGGAAAGACCGAGGAAGAATGCCAGGATCAGTTGCTTCACGCCTTAACTCCTTGTTGCCTACTCCTACAGCGCCGCGCGTCTGATCAGACGCGCAAAGGTCGCTGTAGCACTTTGAACCTGCGCATCGTGCTTTCCGAAAATCGGGTCCGATTTTCGGGCCGATGCGCTAGGCAGGAGCGCTGGCCTTGGCTTCGGATTCGTTCTCCAGCATGGCCAGCATATGGTCGATCGGCATCGGTCGGCTGAAGAGATAACCCTGACCATTATCCACACCGAGCTTGCGCAGAAGTTGCCACTGTTCTTTCGTCTCGATGCCCTCGGCTACGACCGTGCAACCCATCTGGTGCGAGATCGTCCGAATGCCCTTGATCAACATTCGGCTCTTGCGCCGCACGTCGGCGGCTCCGGAGCTCAATGAGCGGGTGAAGGACTGATCGACCTTGACGATATCGACCGGGAAGCGGTTGAGGTAGCTGAGCGACGAAAAGCCGGTGCCAAAATCGTCAAGGGCGATACGGCAGCCAAATTCATTCAGCTGTTTCAGGACGGCATGGACTTCCGGATTGTCGAGCATCAGCACCGCTTCGGTGATCTCTACGACGATGCGTTGTGGCGAAATGTGATGCTTGAGCAGGAGCGCGGCGAGCTTGTGGGGCAGCGTTACCTCGAACTGCAACGGCGAGAAGTTGACGGCGAGATAGGTGCTCTGGGTTCCGTCCAGGTCGGAAATTGCGGCGAGATGACGGATCGCCTTTTCCAGAACACGGTCGCCGATTCGGCCGATCGTGCCGGTCTCCTCGGCGATCCCGATGATCTTGCCCGGCGGCATCAGGCCTTTTTCCGGATGATTGAGGCGCATCAGCGCTTCGAAGCCGACGATCTGCCCGTCTCCGAGGCTTACGATCGGCTGCAGCCAGGCTTCGAACCAATCCTCCTTGAGGCCGGCCTCGATGCATTGTTCGATCTCATGGCGTTCGCGCGCGGCATCGAGCATGCCGGCATCGAAAACCTGCAGGCCATTCTTGCCGTCGCGCTTGCGCGCGTACATGGCCATGTCGGCCTTGAGCAGCAGGTCCGAGGCACCCGAGGCGTGGCTCGGGTAAACCGAAACGCCGACGCTGGCGCTGACGAAGAGTTCGTTGCCGGCGACCGGCATCGCTTCGTGCAACGCAGTGCAGATACTCTCGCCGATGTCGCTTGCCAGCGCCTCGACGTCCGTTGCGGCAATGAGAATGGCGAACTCGTCGCCGCCGAGCCGTGCGATCACGTCTTCGGGTCGAAGCGCCGCCTGGATACGCTCCACCGTCTGGCGCAGGACGGCGTCGCCGGCGGCGTGGCCGAAATTGTCGTTGATCCACTTGAAGCGGTCGAGATCGATGAACAGGCAGGCGAGTTGCATGCCGCATTGGTCGGCGCTCAGAATCGCCTCGTCGAGCGCGTTCTCGAAGCCTTGCCGGTTCAAAAGCCCGGTCAGGTGATCGGTGATTGCCTGGGCATGATTGCGGCTTTCGGCCTGTTTCAGGGCCGTGACGTCGGTCATCACCGACAGCGAGATCCCGCCGCCGCTCGTCTCCGTCTCCAGGATCAGCACGGTCATGAACGTGCCGTCGGCCTTGCGGAAGGGCAGGGTCAGGTCGCTGATGCCGTGACCATCGGCCGCTGCCGCTTTCGAGCGCAGGTGGTAGGCTTCGTCCCAGGAAGGGTCGATGAAATCGGTGAAGCTGCGTCCGATGACCTCGTCGCGGAGATAACCGGTCGCCAGCAACCAATAGTCGCTGACCGCGGTCAGCCGGCCCGCGGCGTCGAGGGAGAAGAGCATGGCCGGCGTCAGGTTGTAGGTTTCCGTCGCCCGGGCATGTGCGCTCTTCAACTCCTTTTCCTCACGTTCCAGCCGGTCCTGCATCACGTTGAAGTTGCCAGCCAGAGCGCCCATCTCGTCATCTGAATTCCAGTCGACCCGATGGCGCGATCCGAGGCGCCGGGTCGCTTCGACTGCAGCGGTCAGCCGCATCAGCGGCCGTACGACCATGAAGCGGTTGCCGATCAGCGCCGCCGCGAACACCGCTGCGACGGCAAAAAGAAGGATGCCGAGGATCGCCCACTCGTCCGTACTGAAGCGCAGTAGGAGGCCGGACGTAGGAACGACGACCGTCAGCGCGCCGACGGGCACGGGGCCTTTGACGCTATCGTAGGAAATGGCCGTTTCAAGGGACTTGCCGACTGCAGTTTCAGCGCTTCCCGAAGGCAGTGCGACAAGGACGTTTCCGGCAGTATCGCGAATCGTGACGGCGCGAATGTCGGTGGCATTTGCGAGCGAATGAGCGATCCGCTCGATGCCGTCCTGATCAAAGTCCCAGATCGGCTTGCCAAGCGCTTCGCCGCTTGCCTGCATCAGCAATTCGACGTTCTGCAGGCGCTCTCGTGCAAGGCGCTCGCTGGATATGGCGAGGAAGAGTGCCAACAGGGGCGCTACGAACACAAGCATCGCGCCGCAGACGATCGCAATAAACCGGTTCTCAACCGAGTGCATCATCGGATGCTCCCGATGACGGACGTCACCACTCTCAACATTCGGATACTCTGCACTGCCACGCTTTTTTCCCCGCGTGCAGAACATCATCAAAATCTTAAATGTTGCTGAAATTGCACGCCGAGATTTCATGAGGCGTGCCCGCGGCTCGTGTGTGGTGCAATATGGAATAAAAAAACCCGCCCCTGGGGTTGGGACGGGTTTCTCGAATGCTGCGACCGGAATGGGGCGTCAGCCGCGGATCAAGCTTCCGCTTCGCCCTCGGCTGCTTCTTCTTCGGCTTCAACTTCCTGCGCGCGGCCGGCGATCGTGGCGATCGTGAAGTCACGATCGGCGATGACCGGGGTCGCACCAGCCGGAAGCTTGACGTTCGAGATGTGGACCGTGTCGCCGATCTTGAGGCCGCTGAGATCGACGCTCAGGAACTCCGGAATGTTGTCGGCGGAAACGTTCAGTTCGACTTCGTGGCGAACGATGTTCAGCGTGCCGCCCTGCTTCAGGCCCGGGGACTTCTCTTCGTTCTCGAAGTGGACCGGAACCTGAACCGACACCTGGCTGCCCTTGGAGACGCGCAGGAAGTCGACATGCATGGTGAAGTCGCGAACCGGATCCAGCTGGTAGTCCTTCGGCAGGACGCGGATCTTCTCGCCATTGACGTCGATCGTCGCGACGGTGGTCATGAAACCGCCGGCGTGGATCTTCATCGTCACTTCCTTGGTGGAAAGTGCGATGGAAAGCGGGGCCTGCTTGTCACCGTAGATGACAGCCGGGATAAGACCGTTGCGGCGAAGTTCACGGGAGGACCCCTTACCAACCCGTTCGCGCGTCTCGGCCTTGAGCTCGTAAGTCTGGCTCATGGATAGACCTTTCTGGTTATTTGGAGAGTTCGTCCGCCACGGGCGGAAAAACTTGAAGCCGCGTGGCGGCCCCATCCGCGTTGCCTCCAAGGGTGTCTGCGCGGACGCCGGGTCCTTAGCGGAGAACCGGCCGAATTGCAAGGAGCGTAGCGCCTCTCAGCGTTGCCGCCTGGAAAAACGCGCCAACGCCAGCATGAGGCCGCCGGCAATCAAGCCCCAGAAAGCGCCGGAGACGCCGGCAAAGCTGACGCCGGACGCCGTGACGAGGAACGTGATGGCGGCGGCCTCCCGGGTCTGAGCCTCCGTGAAGGCGGCCACGGCGGAACTCGAGAAGGCGCCGATCAGCGCCAGGCCGGCGACGGCCTGGATCAGCACCGGTGGGGCCAAGCTGACGAAGGTGGTGACGGCGCCGGCGAGAAGGCCGAATAGAATGTAGGCGATCCCGGCGGTGATCGCCGACCAGTAGCGACGGCTGCGGTCCGGATGGGCGTCGGGGCCGGCACACATGGCCGCGGTAATCGCCGCCAGGTTGACGGCATGGCCGCCGAACGGTGCACTGAACAGGGAAAAGAGCCCGGTCGTTGCGAAGAGCGGGCCGGGATTTGGGTGATAGTCGTTGACCTTCAACACCGCGATGCCGGGAATGTTCTGCGACGCCATGGTGACGATGAAGAGCGGCAGGGCGATGCTGACCATCGCCGCCGCATTGAAGACCGGCGGGACGAGTTCAGCCCTAGGCACAAGAGCGGATGAAAATTGCGCAAAGACATTGTCCGGCATCTCGACGCCGAAAGCGATGACCAGCACGAAGGCGACAAGTGCGGCCGGCACGGCATAAAGCTTGTTGACGCTGCCGACGATCGCCCAGGCGAAGACGATCGGCAGGCCGAAGAGCGGGTTGAAGGCGATCGCCTTCACCGGCGCGAAACAGAGGCTCAGCAGCACACCGGCGAGCATCGCGTTGGCCAGAGCCGGCGGAATGGAAGAGACCATCCGACCGAGCGGCTTCCAGAGGCCGGCGGCGACGATCAGCAGGGCGCATACCAGAAAGGCGCCCACAGCGGCATTGAAGCCCCCCGGGGCGGCTCCCGATGTCGCCAACAGCGCTGCGCCGGGTGTCGACCAGGCGATGCTGACCGGAAGCCGTGTGGCGATGCTGATGACGATCGCGCAGACGCCCATGGAAATGGAGAGCGCCATCAGGCCCGAGGCCGCCTGGGCCTCCGTGGCGCCGACGCCGGCGAGGCCATGCAGAACGACGGCGAAGGAGCTTGCGAAGCCGACAAAGGCGATCAGCACGCCCATGAAGAGGCTTTGGACGGAGAAATCACGAAGCATGGCGGACAACCGGATGTTGCGGGCGAGTCGCAGGAACCGGCTCTAGCATATTGGCAGCCGTGTCGATACCGCAGGCCGGCGTATCGGCGGAGGACGGGGCCGCACGACCTTCGTCTGGCTAGACCGGCCGGTCAACCTCAGCCTATAGTGACGGCCGACGCGGCGCCGAACCTGGGATCGGCCCCCCCGCGATCCAACGCCGGAGGACGCTTTCAGGGAGGGGGCGAATGCCTGCAGTCAGGGAGCATACGGAACACGTCTACAAGACCGCGCAACAGCCGTCAGCAGGCGTCAGCTCACCGGTCGCCGCCTCGTGGCGGCGTTGCATGACCCTGCACGGTCTTGCGCCCGAGGAGGCGCGTCTGCCATGGCGCCTCTCGGATGGCGAGTTCCTGCAGGCGCGCGAACGCTCCGGGGTGCTGATTGCGGAAGCCGTCGGGGAACTCGACCGGCTGTTCGCCGTCATCGTCAAGGCCGGATGCTGCCTGTTGCTCACCGACGAGAAGGGGGTTGCGCTCGAGCGCCGCGGGGCAGGCGGGGACGATGCGGATTTTCGCGGCGTCGGCCTGTGGTCGGGCGCCGTGTGGAGCGAGGCGAGCGTCGGCACCAACGGCATCGGCACGGCGATCGCCGACGAGCGCCCGGTCATCATTCATCGCGACCAGCACTTCCTCAGCCGCAATATCGGCTTGAGCTGCGCGACAGCGCCAATCCGCGACGAAACCGGGCGCCTTGCCGCGGCGCTCGATATTTCCACTTGCCGCGACGACGCCTCGGAAGGGACGCTGTCGATCCTCTCGCAGGCGGTGCGCGATGCGGCTGCCCGTATCGAGGCCAACCTGTTCCGCCGGGCCTTTGCGGAGGCGCGGATCGTGCTTGTCCCGGTCGATCGACAAGGGCCGGCTCTGCTTGCCGTCGACCGTGATGATCTCGTGCTTGGCGCGACGCGAGCGGCAAGGCAGTGGCTCGGGCTCGACGACAAGCGCATCGCCGCCGGCATTCCGGCCACCGACCTGCTGCAGGAGGGGGCTCCCGGCGAGGGCGCCGAATTGCCGGACGCCGAGCGGGCGGCCCTGCGCCGCGTGCTGTCGCGCACCAACGGCAATGTGTCGATGGCCGCCGACCTTCTCGGGATCAGCCGCGCGACGCTCTATCGGAAAATGAAGCGGCTTTCGCTGAATTGAGTTTTCTCGAGAATGGCCCTCTCTTCGGCTTTAATCCGAGGACTAGCCGCATGCGGGGAGAGGGGACTTGGGCGGCGGCATCGTCCCTTCGCCCCGCTGGCGGGGAGAAGGTCGCGGCAGCGGGATGAGGGCGCCGCCACGCACGAAAATCCTTCTCCATCAGGCCATCGCTGCACTGCAGCATGACAGGCAAAGCCGACCTGTCTCAATTCTGAAACAGATGGCGAAGCGGGATGCCGCGGCACTCTACCGCAAATCCCCATCCGGCTTCACTCTCCTTCCACAGCAAATTGGAGTGCTGTTTTTCTAAGGGAGGAAGCCATGCTGCATCAGAAAATTCTCGACAACCCGTTCAAGCACAAATACGGAAACTTCATCGGCGGCGAGTGGCGCGAACCGGTCGCCGGCCGCTATTTCGACAATACTACGCCCGTCACCGGCGGCTCGCTCTGCCAGATCGCCCGTTCAGATGCGGCCGATATCGAGCTCGCGCTTGATGCCGCCCATGCCGCCAAGGAGAAGTGGGGCCGGACCTCGACGACGGAACGTTCCAACATCCTGATGAAGATCGCGGCGCGGATGGAGGACAATCTCGAACTCCTGGCGCGCGCCGAGACCTGGGACAACGGCAAACCGATCCGCGAGACGATGGCCGCCGACATTCCGTTGGCGATCGACCATTTCCGCTATTTCGCCGCCTGCATCCGTGCCCAGGAAGGCTCGATCGGCGAGATCGATCACGATACGGTCGCCTATCATTTCCACGAGCCGCTCGGCGTCGTCGGCCAGATCATTCCCTGGAACTTCCCGATCCTGATGGCCGCCTGGAAGGTGGCGCCGGCGCTTGCCGCCGGCAACTGCGTCGTCCTGAAGCCGGCCGAGCAGACGCCGGCCTCGATCCTCGTGCTCGCCGAACTGATTGCCGACCTGTTGCCGCCGGGTGTGCTCAACATCGTCAACGGCTTCGGGCTCGAGGCCGGCAAGCCGCTGGCGACCAGCCCGCGCATCGCCAAGATCGCCTTTACCGGAGAGACGACGACCGGACGGCTGATCATGCAATATGCCAGCCAGAACCTCATCCCCGTGACGCTCGAGCTCGGCGGCAAGTCGCCGAACATCTTCTTTGCCGACGTGCTCAACGAGGACGACGACTATTTCGACAAGGCGCTCGAAGGCTTCGCCATGTTTGCGCTCAACCAGGGCGAGGTCTGCACCTGCCCGAGCCGTGTCCTGGTCCAGGAAAGCATCTACGACCGCTTCATCGAGCGGGCGGTAAAGCGGGTGGAGGCGATCCGGCAGGGCAATCCGCTCGACAGCGCGACGATGATCGGCGCCCAGGCGTCCGGCGAGCAGCTTGAGAAGATCCTCTCCTATATCGACATTGGCAAGCAGGAGGGGGCCGAGGTCCTCATCGGCGGCGGGCGCAACGTGCTCGAAGGCGACCTCTCCGGCGGCTACTATGTCAAGCCGACAGTGTTCCGCGGGCACAACAAGATGCGCATCTTCCAGGAGGAAATCTTCGGGCCGGTCGTGTCGGTGACGACCTTCAAGACCGAGGACGAGGCGCTCGAGATCGCCAATGACACGCTCTACGGCCTCGGCGCCGGGGTCTGGAGCCGCGATGCCAACCGCTGCTACCGCTTCGGCCGCGAGATTCAGGCCGGTCGCGTCTGGACCAATTGCTACCATGCCTATCCGGCGCATGCCGCCTTTGGCGGCTACAAGCAATCGGGCATCGGCCGCGAGACGCACAAGATGATGCTCGACCATTACCAGCAGACCAAGAACATGCTGGTGAGCTACAGCCCGAAGGCGCTCGGCTTCTTCTGATCCCGGCCCAAGAGTTCGAGCGGGGATGAGAGTGGGGGACCGCTCAAATTTCCCATCCCGCTCGTGCCGGCGATCCTCCCGGCAGGCTCCCGGTGTTTCACCGGGAGCCATCGGCGTCCTGGAAGGAGGGAATGATGACGGAAACCAATGGCGAGCCGCGGGTGCTTGCGACCGATGCCGCGATCGAACTCATCCGCGAAATCCGCCGCGATCATCCGGATATCCTGTTTCACCAGTCGGGCGGCTGCTGCGACGGCTCGTCGCCGATGTGCTACCCGGCGGATGACTACATCGTCGGCGACAACGACGTGAAGCTCGGCGAAATCGATGGCGTGCCGGTCTATATCAGCGCCAGCCAGTTCGAAGTCTGGAAGCATACGCAACTCATCATCGACGTGGTGCCGGGAAGAGGCGGGATGTTCTCGCTCGACAATGGCCGCGAGAAGCGCTTCCTCACGAGGTCGCGTCTCTTCGGCGGCGGCGAGGCTTGTGCGGTACCGATCCAGCGCTGATCCGTCGAATTTGAGTGTTCCGCTTTTGTTCGATAAATGCTATCTCTCGCCATAGTCTGCGAGAGGTGACGCATGGACAATCAGGCGAGCAAGCATCAGACCTTCCGTGCATTGCACGAGCGACCGGGGTCTTTCGTTATGCCCAATCCTTGGGATGCCGGCTCTGCACGCATCCTCACGGCGCTTAGGTTCGAGGCTTTGGCTACGACGAGCGCCGGTTTCGCCTTCTCCATCGGCAGGCGGGATTCGGCAGCGGCAATCTCGCGCGATGCGATCCTGCAGAATGCCAGAAATATCGTCGAAGCGACCGATCTGCCCGTGTCGGCCGACTTGGAGGACGGTTTTGGCGCCAATCCGCAGGACTGTTCCACGACGGTTTCGATGGCGGCGGAGGTTGGTCTCGTCGGTGGTTCTATTGAAGACGCCACCGGCGATCCGGACGACCCAATTTTCGAGTTTGGTTTGGCCGTGGAACGAATTGCCGCCGCTGCTGAAGCGGCCCGCAAGCACCCTTTCATTTTGACCGCGCGGGCGGAAAACTTCCTGCATGGGCGACCTGATCTGGACGATACGATCCGGCGCCTTGTTGCATTCGAGGAGGCTGGTGCGGACGTTCTTTACGCCCCTGGGCTGCCAAGTCTCGAGGCGATCCGAACGGTCTGCTCTTCCGTCAGGCGACCGGTCAACGTCGTCATGGGCCTGACCGGGCAAATTTTTACGGTCAAGGAACTGCAGGAGGCCGGCGTCAAGCGTATCAGTGTCGGAGGCTCCTTCGCCCGGGCAGCGCTTGGCGCGCTGGTGCGTGCCGCACGGGAGGTCAGGGAGCACGGCACCTTCACCTATTCGAGCGATGCGATGCCCGCTGGCGAAGCGGCGTCATATATGCTGGACGAAAAAAGATAACCGGCCGGCCGCATTTAAGCGCGGCCAGCGCCAACTTTCGAGAGACCGTTGGCCCGGTATGGAACCTCAGTCAAAGAGGCTCGAGACCGATTCTTCCTGGCTGGTGCGGCTGATCGCTTCGCCGATCAGGCCGGCGGTCGAGATGACGCGAACATTGTGTGCCGATTGCACGGCCGTCGTCGGCTGAATGGAGTCGGTGATCACCAGTTCCTTCAGCATCGAGGAGGTGACGCGGGCGACCGCGCCGCCGGAGAGCACGCCGTGCGTGATATAGGCGGTGACGCTGGTGGCGCCGTTCTTGAGCAGCGCCTCGGCGGCGTTGCAGAGCGTGCCGCCGGAATCGACGATGTCGTCGATCAGGATGCAATCCTTGCCGTGGACGTCACCGATGACGTTCATCACCTCCGATTCGCCGGGGCGATCGCGACGCTTGTCGACGATCGCCAGCAGACAGTCGAGGCGCTTGGCAAGCGCGCGGGCGCGGACGACGCCGCCGACGTCCGGCGACACGACCGTGACGTTCTTGAGGTCGTAGTTCTCCTTGACGTCGCGCGCCAGGATCGGCACCGCGTAGAGATTGTCGGTCGGGATATCGAAGAAGCCCTGGATCTGGCCGGCGTGGAGGTCGAGGGTGAGAACGCGGTCGGCGCCTGCTTCGGTGATGAGGTTGGCGACCAGCTTGGCGGAAATCGGCGTGCGCGGTCCGGGCTTGCGGTCCTGCCGGGCGTAGCCGAAATAGGGGAGCACGGCGGTGATGCGGCGGGCCGAGGATCGGCGGACGGCGTCGATCATGATGAGCAGTTCCATCAGATGATCGTTTGTCGGGAAGGACGTCGACTGGACGATGAACACATCCTCGCCGCGCACGTTCTCGCCGATCTCGACGAAGATTTCCTGGTCGGCGAAGCGCCGCACCGTGGCTTTGCCGAGCGGCAGATTGAGATAGTTGCAGATCGCTTCGGCCAGCAGCCGGTTCGAATTGCCTGCGAAAACCTTCATAGACGGTCCGCCTTGAGCTGGCGCGGCCACCGTCCGGTGCAGTCCGGGTCTGGATTGTCCGCGCAGATTCCCTGAGCCATTCCGATCGCGGGCAATCGCTGCGATGGCCGCTGTCAGAGCTGATCGGCCGCTTTTTAGCGTCCTTGAAGGTGAATGCAAGGGGATTGCTGCGCCGCAGCGCCTATTATCCTAAAAACTTTGCGTCAACCGGGCTGGGAACGGCGCCATTCGAGGTAGGCGTCGATCGTCTTGCTGGCGATTGCCTGCATTGTTTCGGGCGGCACGGCACTCCACGGCTCGGCGGCGCTGCTTGTCACCGAGTCCTGTCCCTGGATGCGGTGCAGGCGGTTGCCGCTGCCGTCCAGGACGTCCCAGACATAGACGACCGTCGTCTTGCCGCCGTCGTTGAGCGCCGAAAAATAGCCCTTGAGGATATGGTTGCTCGTGGTGTCGCTGGAACTCTTGATGGTAAGCCCTTGCGCCCGAGCCGAGGCGCCGAGCTGTTTCGACAGCGGCGTGACCGCCTGAACCGGAGCGCCGATGATCGGCAGGAAGCGAATGCCGCCTGAGCCGGTCGCTGCGGCAGCCGGCGAAGCGGCGGCCTGTTTCGTTTCTTCCGGTGCGCTTGCGACGTCAGGCTGCGCAGGCGGCTCTGCGGTTTCTTCCTCGGACGGCGCCGTACTTTCTGCCTGCGGCGTCGGATTTTCTGCCTGCACCGGCTGGGGCTGCATCGTCTGCACCGGTGCCGCGCCCTCGGCGAGGCGGTTTGCCTGGCCTTCAAGGGTACCGGCGGGATCCGTATAATCGGTGTGGCCGGCCGCGTATTGTGTCGGCGGACTGGAAACATTCGGCTGCGCCGCGAAGGCGGCGGTGCGGTTTGCCGGCACGCTTTCCACCGGCATCACCGCCGTCTGCGTGGACATGGCTTCCAGGTCGGACTGCGTCACCGGTGGCGAGCGGAAGGTGCCGCCGCCCACGTCCACTTGCGGGATCAAGGCGTCCGTGGTGTTGCAGCCGGCAAGGGCTGCGGCAAGGCCAAGGCTTGCGATAGGCATGATCTGCTTACGCATCGTTCCCACCGTCTGGCTCGATCTCGGCGAGGCCGGCGGCCGGAAAACCGGCTGCCGCGCTTCTGCTCACTTCTCGCCGGAAAGCATAGGACGATTTCCTTACGCAGATATGAAGTCCAGTCCGTAGCGCGACAAAGGCCTCGGGCTCTCGGTGGTCGTCAGATAGGTCTGGCCAAGCGTCATGGCCGCCCCGCTGTCGGAGTCCATGATGATCATGTGCACGAAGAGCGACATGTCCGGCTCGATCTCCTGCGGGTTGCCGACGTGGAACATCTGGTGTTCCATCCAGGAGGGCGAGAAGCGGGCGCCGAGCGAATACCCGCAGGCGTTCAGGCGATGGCGAGCGAGACCGCGCTCGTCCATGATCTTCGCATGGACGTCGAAGACCGTTCCGAAGGTGTTGCCTGGCCGGAGCACCATCTCGATCGCCTGGATCGTCTCGCGGCAGGCGCTGTAGAGCTCGCGGTGGCGGTTGGTGGGTTCGCCGATCACGATCGTGCGCATCATCGCCGCATGGTAGTGCGCGCTGACGCCCGCCCATTCGAGCGTGAGCTGGTCATTGGCATCGAGCGAGCGCCGGCCGGCCTTGTACCGGCAGAGCAGCGCATCGGCGCCGGAGCCGATGATGAATTCGTTGGCTGGGTAGTCGCCTCCGCCGGCAAAGACGGCGCCCTGCATGGCGGCGAGGATGTCGGCCTCGCTGCCGCCCGGGCGGATCAGCGGCAAGGCCGCGTCGAGCGCATCGTCGGCAAGGCTCGCGGCCTTCTCGACATGGGCGATCTCGGCCGGGCTCTTGACGAGGCGCAGGCGGCTGACAAGCATCGATGCGTCAAGCAACTCGCCGAATGTGGAGAGTTGATTGTCGACGAGGCGCGCCGTCCTGCCGGTCATGCCATGCGTGTCGTATTCGACGCCAATGCGGCAGCCGAGCAGGTCGAGCTCGCTCAAAAGGTTCTTGAGGTCCATGGCGGGGTCGGCGTTGACGCGGTCCACCCAGATCTCGATGCGCTCAATGTTGGAGGTGTGGCGCGCCTGACGCAGATCGGCCGAACGCGTGAGCAGCACCATCGAGCCGTCCTGCTTGACGACGAGCGTCTGGAAGAAGCAATAGCCGAACGTATCGTAACCGGTCAGCCAGTACATGCTCTCCTGCGCGAAGAGGAGGATGGCATCGAGCCTTTCTTCCTGCATCCTGGCCGTAAGCCGCGCCAGGCGCGATGCATATTCCTCTTCGGCGAAGTGAAGCGCCATATCAAGCCTCCCGTATGCATATTGCGGATATCTGCCGCCCGTAGTCGGGTTCCTGCCGGTGCGTGGTGCGGCGATAGGAGAAGAAGCGGTCCTCGTCGGCATAGGTGCATATGTCGAGGTTTTCCGCCGTCACACCGGCATCCATGAGCCGCCGGACCGTCAGGCCCGGCAGGTCGAACAGGGCATGGCCGTTGCGGCCAGAGGGACTGAAGAAGGATCCGTAGCTGTCGTCGGCCGCCAGGAAGCGTTCGACGAATTCGGGGCCGACCTCGTAGTGCTGGCGGCTGATCGATGGTCCGAGACAGGCGACGATGCGCTTCCGGCTGGCGCCGAGCGAGACCATTGCGTCGATCGTGCTTTCGAGCACGCCGCCGAGCGCTCCCTTCCAACCGGCATGGGCGGCGCCGATGACGCGCGCCTGGCGGTCGGCGAAGAGCACCGGGCCGCAATCGGCCGAAAGGACGCCGAGGACGATCCCCGGCGTCGCCGTCGCCAGCGCATCGGCATCCGGACGCGCGCCGTCGTAGCTGTCGTCGACGATGATTGCATCGGGGGAATGGATCTGATGAACCGTTGCAAGACGTCGCGGCTCGGCGTTGAACCAGCGGGCGACCCGGGCGCGGTTCTCGCCGACGCGTTCGCGATCGTCATGGGAGCCGAGGCCGACATTGAGGCCGCGATAAATGCCCTCGGAAACGCCGCCCTGGCGGGTGAAGTAGCCATGGTCAATCTCCGGCCCCGCCTCGGCGCCGAAGAGCGGACTCTGCACGGGTGAAAGCGAGGCGTCGTCCTGCATTCGGTGTTCTCGCCCTTGTATTTACTTGGTTTCGTTGGATTGAGGGCGCGTCCGGCCCGATGATTCCGGCTGATTTGCCGGGCGATGTTGGCCCGGCGGGCCGGGGCTGTCAATCGTGGAGCATCGAGACGGCGTCCCGCCCGCGCCGGCAATTCCCCTTCGAGAACCGCAACGAAATGGGGTGGCGGAGCGAGATCGCGCTGCGTATGTGCTACCGGACCTTCTTCCGGAACGGCGCCAAAGTCACTTCCGGACTGCTGACGACCAGGACCTTGAACAGTTCGCCCATATTTCCGGCGCCGGCACCGGCAAGTCGCTCGACATCGTCACGGATACTTTCCTGAGTCGCCATATCCTTGTCGCGGCCGAGAGCCGCAGCACGGTCCAGCAAGCCGAGGCCGACCAGGAAGTCGCCCTGGTGGGCGAGGCCGCTCACCTGCAGGCCCTCCACCTTGGCGCGCAGCGCCAGTTGCTCGAAGTCCACATGGCTGGTGAGGTCGGCCCGCCCCGGATGGGCAAGCGGGGGATCGTAGTGGTGGTCGCGGACGGCCTGCAGCGTATCACCGTAGCCGGTCGAAAGATGGCCGTAGTCGATCAGGATCGCCGTGCCGCCATTGACGCGGAGACGCTCGCAAAGCGCTGCCATCACCGCGTCGCGTGCTGGAGCGATCTCGAAGATCGTGCCTTCGGCGACTGATTGCGCCGGCGTCGGCAGCAGGGACGGATCGATGCCAGCCACACCGGCGGCGAAGGCCAGTTCGTCGTCGGCATCGAGCCCGATCATGCGTTCCCGGAACCCCTGTGCGGTTCGCACGAACTGGCGAATCGGGATCGCGTCGAAAAGCTCGTTCGCGGCGAGAAGCAGGAAGCCGGAGGGCAAGCTTTCGAAACTTGCGTGCCAATGCACCTTGCCTTCATGGGCGGCGAGCGTTTCAGCCTGAATCTTGCGCAGCCTTTCGCTGGTCTCGACGAGATGAACATTGGCGGCGGCATAGAGATCGGGCGCCAGGCGCGCGACGACCCGCAGGATATCCGACATCATCGTGCCGCGGCCCGGCCCGATTTCGGCAATGGTCGCGTGCATCGGCGAGCCATGCTCCTGCCAGGCGTGAACCAGGAATATGCCGATCATTTCCCCGAAGAGCTGGCTGATCTCCGGCGCCGTCGTAAAGTCGCCGGTCGGTCCGAAGGGCTCGCGAACGCGATAATAGCCGTGCTGCGGATCGGCGAGGCAGAGGGAAAAATAATCGGTGACGCTGATCGGCCCGTTGGTCCTTATCAGCGCCTTGATCTTGTCGGCGAGAGGATTCGTCATGCACCCGTCCAGTTATGCGGCGGCGGCTGCCGCCCTGCGCGCCCGCGCAATGGCCCATAGTCCGACCAAAGCCATCGGCAGCGAAAGCACCATGCCCATGGTCAGCCAGCCGCCGGCAAGATAGCCGATCTGCGCGTCCGGTTCGCGGAAGAATTCGACGAAAATACGGCTTGCGGCGTAACCGCAGACAAAGATGCCGGTGACGAAGCCGGGCGTCCTCAAGGCTTTGCGTCGATAAACCAAATAGGCAAGCACAGCGAGCAGCAGAAGGCCCTCGAGAAGGGCCTCGTAGAGCTGGCTCGGGTGGCGCGGGAAAGGCCCCCCGGTCGGGAAGACGACCGCCCAGGGCATCGATGACAGCCGCCCCCAGAGTTCGCCGTTGATGAAATTGGCGATACGGCCGAAGAAGAGGCCGATCGGCACGACGGCCGCCACGACGTCGAGCAGGCTCCAGATGGGGATGGCGTTCCTGCGGGCAAACAGAATAATGGCCAAAGTGGTGCCAAGAAGCCCGCCGTGGAACGACATGCCTCCGTTCCAGATCTCGACGGCGCGGATCGGGTCTTGCAGCACCGAGGCGAGGTCGTAGAAGAGGGTGTAGCCGAGGCGTCCGCCAAGCACGATGCCACCGGCCGCCCAGAGCAGGAAATCATCGAGCTGCGTCAGGTTGACGGGGGGGGCGTCGCTGCGCCAAAGCGCGGGTTTCTGGACCATGCGCCGGGCGTAGAGCCAGCCGAGCAGGATGCCGGCGACATAGGCGAGGCCATACCAGTGCACGGCGAGCGGCCCGATCGTGAAGATCACGGGATCGATTTCGGGGAAGGGGAGAATGGCAAGGCGGCTTGCAAGTGTTTCCAAGGTCTTCTCTCATACCGGCCGATTGGTTGGGCGGAACATGACGATCGAAACCGGCGGGGTCAAGCTGCCGGCCCGGTCTTCAGGTCGTAGGCTCTTATTTTCCTTGCATCCTTGCCCGGACGACCCTACCTGAAATCGACAAAGCACGCCGCATGTAGTGCGGGAGTGAAACGGAGACAAATACGATGAGCACAGGGCCCAATCGCATTCTCGATGATCTGGCCAAGCTTATGACGGATGCTGCCGGTGCGGCCCAGGGTGTGCGGCGGGAGGTTGAAACGGCCTTTCGGGCGCAGGCCGAAAGCTGGCTGAATTCGCTCGACGTGGTGAAGCGCGAGGAGTTCGAGGCCGTCAAGGAGATGGCCGCCAAGGCGCGCGAAGAAAACGACGCTTTGCTCGCGCGCATCGCGGCGCTGGAAGCCCGCCTCGGCACGGCAGGACAGGCAGGCGCGGACGTTACGACCGGCAAATAGCTGTAGAAGGTCGCCCCCAGCGGGCGCAACGACTTGGAATCTTGCCTTTGAGCCGCCATGCCGACGGCTCAAGCGCCACCGGAATCTGGCGATTTCCGTGGCCGGCCGACTCGCGAGCCGGTGATTTGCGTCGCAATCGCTGCTTCAGCCTCAGGGTTAATGAAAGCTGAAAAGTTTTCCACCTGTGGACACTGCCAAAAAACCCTTATCGCAGAGTCGTTTAAGCATCCGCGCTGAATCGAAATCCTAAGGCGACGAGAGTTCTTCCCTGCAATTTTTCGGTTCAGGGGCTGGCAGGGTGACTCTGCCGTTATACACTGATTTTAAATGATGATTCGAAACGGGCCACGCAAGCTCCGGGCAGGGTAAGTAAGCCAGGATAGTCGCAGGTCCAGCAATCATAGTGTGTCGGTATCCGGTGTCGGGTTTGCAGCGTTGCGTCTTGTGAACGCGATCTTGCGCGCCTGCGCCGTGCCTTTAGGGTGATGCATGAGCCTTTTGGAAATGGAAGTCGAGCGCCAGTCCAACCCGGTCGATATGATCGAGTTCGTCGCCGCCAACAATGACTGGTCTTTCGAGCGGTCCGGCGAAGACGAGATCGCCATGACGGTCGAAGGCCGGTGGGCGGACTATCATGTTTCCTTTTCCTGGATGGAGGAATTCGAGGCGCTGCATCTCGCCTGCGCCTTCGACATCAAGGTTTCGGAAAGCCGCGTCAACGAGGTGATCCGCCTGCTCTCGCAGATCAACGGTCAGGTGCTGATGGGGCATTTCGATCTCTGGCGCCAAGAAGAGGTCATCATCTTCAGGCAATCTCTCTTGCTTGCCGGTGGCGCCGAGCCGACGAACCGGCAGGTGGAAGTGTTGTTGTCGAGCGCGCTCGATGCCTGCGAAACCTATTTCCAGGCGTTCCAGTTCGTCGTCTGGTCCGGCATGGACGCGCAGCGCGCCGTCGATGCCGTCCTGTTCGCGACCGTTGGGGAGGCATGAGATGAGCATCGCCGTTTCCGGTCCCATCGTTCTTGTCGGTGCCGGCAATATGGGCGGCGCCATGCTCGGCGGCTGGATCAAGAGCGGCGTCAGCGGTGGTGATGTCCTCGTCATCGATCCAGGACCGCCTCCGGCGATGGCGAAATTGATCGCTGACAATGGCGTGGGCCATGCGGCCACCGCACCCGGAGGCGTCCAGGCGGGTGTGGTCTTTCTGGCCGTGAAGCCGCAGGTCATGGAGGCGGCGCTGCCGCCGCTCAAAGGACTCGTCGGCCCCGACACGGTGATCGTTTCCGTCGCGGCCGGCAAGACGCTCGGTTTTATCGAGCACCATCTCGGCGAAGCGGCGGTCGTGCGGGCGATGCCGAACACGCCGGCGATGATCGGCCGCGGCGTCACGGGCGCTTTCGCCAACGTCCGCGTGACCGAAAAGCAACGCGCGCTCGTTCATGATCTCCTGAAGGTCAGCGGGCCGGTCGAATGGGTTGCCACCGAAGCCGACATCGATACAGTGACTGCGGTTTCCGGAAGCGGACCGGCCTACGTCTTCTATCTCGTCGAGTGCATGGCGGAGGCGGGGCGAAAGCTCGGCCTCGAGGCGGACCTTGCCATGCGGCTCGCTCGGGAAACCGTCGCGGGGGCTGGTGAGCTCCTACATCAGTCCCCCGACGACGCCGCACGGTTGCGCCAGAACGTCACGTCGCCGGGTGGCACCACCGCCGCGGCTCTCGCAATCCTGATGGCGGACGATGGCATGCAGCCGCTTTTCGACCGGGCCATCGCGGCTGCGCGCACGCGCGCCGAAGAACTTGCCGGCTAAGGCACGCGCGCGACCATCGGACCAAGACATTCCGCTTTGGGTGTCTGCGCGGCTGGCGCCGATCGCTCGCGGCAGTCGAAAACGTCGCACTCTGTGACGAGAGCCGGGCGCGGTCGGATCTTCTTCAAAGCGCCAATATACCGAGGGATTGTGATGTCGGACGTCATTGAGTTTGCCGATTTCGAACGAGTCGATATTCGCGTCGGCACAATCGTCGAGGCCGAGGTCTTTCCCGAGGCGCGCAAGCCCGCCTTCAAACTGAGGATCGACTTCGGTCCGGAGATCGGCATAAGAAAGTCGTCGGCCCAGATCACTGTGCACTACAGGCCGGAGGACCTTATCGGCCGGCAGGTACTGGGCGTGGTCAATTTCCCGCCGCGCCAGATCGGCCCTTTCCGCTCCGAAGTTCTGACGCTCGGCTTTGCAGACGAAGAGGGCGCGATTGTACTGGCCGCGACTGACAAGCCGGTTCCGAATGGCAGAAAGCTGATGTGAGGCGACATGATGTTCGAGACAGAACTTGGCGCCGCGTCAACGAACGGGGTGGTATGACCTCGACCTATTCGCGATAGCAATTTCGAGAACCGGTCTTACGTCGGGACGCGCACCGTGGCGCGCAGCCCACCAAGCGGGCTGTTGCCGAGCGTGACATTGCCGCCGTGGCTTCGGGCGATGTCGCGCGCAATCGCGAGCCCTAGGCCCGTGCCAGAACTGTCGAGATTGCGCGCTTCATCCAGGCGGAAGAACGGCTTGAAGACATCCTCGCGCGACCGCTCCGGAACCCCGGGACCGTCATCGTCGACTGTGATTGTCAGCCATTTGGACGTATGGCGTGCCTCGATCCGCACCGTGTCGGCGTAGCGATTGGCGTTCGACGCCAGATTGGCGACGAGGCGCGTAAAGGCGTTCGGCCGGACCCGAATATTGTCCTCTCCCTCGATCGAGGTGGTCAGCGTCTTGCCGTAAAGCTCGGCCTCGGCGGCGAGCCGGGCCATCAGGTCGCTGAGCCTCAACTCGCCGACATCCTCTTCCGCCTCGCCGCGGACGAAGGCGAGATAGCCTTCCAGCATGTTCTGCATGTCCTCGACATCTTGATTGAGGCTGTCGAGATCCGGATTGTCGCCGGCGAGTGCGAGCTGCAGCTTGAAACGCGTCAAGATCGTGCGCAAATCGTGGCTGACACCGGTCAGCATGGCCGTCCGCTGTTCGATCTGGCGTTCGATGCGTTCGCGCATCAGGATGAAGGCGAGGCCGGCGCGGCGGATTTCTTCGGCACCACGCGGGGCGAAGTCATCGATCTTCTGGCCCTTGCCGAAGCTCTCCGCAGCACTGGCAAGCGCCAGGATCGGCCGGATCTGTCCGCGCAGGAAGAGGATCGCGATCGCCAGTAGGACGAGCGACGCGCCAACCATCCAGACGAGAAAGATATGCGTGTTCGACGCATATGCCTGGTTGCGTCGTGCATAGACGCGGAGAATGCGGCCGTCTTCGAGCTTGATGCGGATCTCGACGATTTTCGAGTTGCCGACCGTGTCGATCCAGAAAGGACGGCGGATCTGGTTGGAGATCTCTTCGCTGAGGATCTGGTCGAGAATTTCGAAGAAGGGCTTGGGCCGGGGTGGCGGCAGGTCGCCGCCCGGTTCGACGGCGATGTTGAGGTCGAGTTCGTCGCGGGCGATGCGGACAATCTGGTCTATGTCGCCGTCTTGCGGAAAGGTCGTGATCAGGTCGACGATCGCCGCGATGTCGTTGGTGACCGCGGCCGAGAGTCGTTGCGTGACGAGCTGCCAGTGGCGCTCCATGAAGACGAAGGCAACGACCGACTGCAGCAGCACCATCGGAATGACGACGATCAGCAGCGAGCGGGCATAAAGCCCCATCGGCAGGCGGCGGCGCAGCCAGCGGGTGAGGCGCTTCCAGGCGCTGTCGGCGCTGCTCGATCTGTTGCGCCTGAGGCTGTCAAAGCTTACCATCGTCGTCTGCGTCTTTGCCGAAGCGGTCCGATGTCAAAACGGGATGCCGAAGCGGACCCTAGACTAGTCTACACTCAATCGATAGCCGACGCCGCGCACCGTCTGCAGCCAGACGGGATTGGACGGGTCGTCCTCGATCTTGCGCCGCAGCCGGTTGATCTGCACGTCGATCGTCCGCTCGCCGACCTCGGCGTCGTCGCCGATCAATTCGTGACGCGGAATGGTTTCGCCGGCGCGTTGCGAAAACAGGGTCATGATCTCCTGTTCGCGGTCGGTCAGCCGAATGTGCTCGGCACCGCGGCGAAGCTCCTTGCGCACGACCGAAAACGTGTAGGGGCCGAAAATGACCTGATCGACCTTCGGCGCCTGTGTGGGCTGGTTTCGGCGCAGTATGTTGCTGATCCGGAGCACGAGTTCGCGCGGCTCGAAGGGCTTCGGCAGGTAGTCGTCGGCGCCCGCCTCAAGGCCCTCGATGCGTGAATTCGCCTCGGCGAGCGCGGTCAGCATGATGATCGGCACGGTCTTGATCTGTCTCAGGCTCTGCGTCAGGGAGATGCCGCTTTCGCCGGGCATCATCACGTCGACGATCAGCAGGTCGAAATCGAGTCCGATGAGCTTTCGTCTTGCTTCGTCGGCGTCGGCGGCCGTCGTCACGCGATATCCCTGTTCGACCAGATAACGGTTGAGCAGGTCGCGAATGCGCCGGTCGTCATCCACGATCAGAAGATGCGCTGCATCATCGGCCACTTTCGCTTTGGCTATCATCCTTGGCAAACCTTCATTCTCGGCAGAGCCTTGTTTCCCCTCTGGATCGCGCGATCGGCTGATCAATGCGTCCTCCTCCCGAACATGAATGACCGCGTATCAAAGTGCGGGCATCAGTCCGCGGCGCTGTTCTTCATGTTGACGAGAAACCGCTTGACGATTTCGCGCGCCCCCGGACCTGTCTTCGCCAATGCATCCGCTATGCGGCGGGACTGTGGCTCTGCGAGTGCCCTTGCCAAAGCCTGGCCCTCTTTCGTCGTATAGAGCATGCGCTGACGCCTGTCCTCCGGACCGGTTACCTGGCGAATATAGCCTGAGTCGATCAATTGCTTGAGGACGCGGGCGAGGCTCTGCTTGGTAATTTTCAGCGTTTCGAGAAGGTCGGCCACCGTCATGCCCGGCTCCCGATTGACGAAGTGCACGACGCGGTGGTGCGCGCGGCCGAAGCCCCTTTTTTCGAGGATGGCATCCGGATCGCCGGTGAAGTCGCGATAGGCAAAGAACAGCAATTCGATGATCTCGAAATCGATCGTGTCTTCATCCTTGCGAGCGACATCGGTCATGAACTGGCTGTTGTCCCTGGATTGGCCGGCCACGCGGTCATTTCCTTTCAAGGCAGATTGCACTCTGCGACATATATAGAAAGACATGTCAGCTTTGTTGACACAATTCTATGCCTGATGAAGGGAATAGCGTTCAAATTCCGTCGCGGCACTGTGAGGCAGGGGCGGCGCGTTGGCCGCCACGAAAAAATCCGCAGCGCGTTTGTGCGCGCTGCGGATTAGGAACCTGCAAAGCGACTGCATGTGTCCTGGAATAGGACAGCGTCAACGACACATGCAGCAATCCCACCTTTGTGCGCCTGAAAAAACGCGGGCGCGTAGGATGGTTAGCGGTAGATATAGACAATCCGCCGCGTGGACGGTTCCACAAGCACCGGCTGCCCGTTCACCATCACATATTCGTAGTTGTAGTCCGGGATCGGCCGGACGGCCACGGTGTTCGGCAATGTGGCGCCGAGAACCACCTCGCCATCAAGATAGACCGGGTCCACCGGGTTGGAGGTGATGTAGGTGCCAACGGCCTGGGGCGGCGTGATGGCATCGACCTCTTCCACCGGCCCTATCAGCTCCAGCGGCTCGGCCGGCGTGGCCACGGTGCTGCCGGTCGCCTCGTAGGTCACGACCGGAACGCCGAGTTCTGCGCGCCGTTCGGAAATTACCACCGTCGACCCGCTCTGGTCGGCGGAGAGATACCTGGCGTAGGCCCAGCCGCTGACGCCGCCGACACTGACGCGGCACCAGAGGCTGCCTTCGATGCAGCCCTCGAGCACGGTCGTGCTGCCGCGCGCCGCCATGCCGACGATCGGATATTGTGGGCCGGGGCCGGCGCGCACATTGAGATCAGTCACGGCCGTCGCGCTCATCGCCGCGGCAGCGGTCGAAATGCCTGCGGCGAGGATCAAACCCGCTGCCGCGACCGCTTTGAACAGGTGGGGGGAGAGGGTCTTCATCGTCTTGCTCCTCTTCTATGATGCGGGCCAAACGCACCGCGCACCCCGGATGTTCCCCGCGTGACATCAGGAAATGTGAACATGAAACATATTGCCGGCGCCGAGCGTTGCCTGGGCCGACGGTGGAGAAACGATTGCCGATGTGGCGAGGCGCCTCTCGATCACCGAGGAACTGGATGAAGTCTCGACGTCTGCCCAAAGGGCATGATCAGCGGGGAGTGCGGAAAATGCAGTATGAGACCGTCGACGAGGCCAAGCTTGCCGCCCAGCGTTTGCGCCCGCTGGTCCTTGTTGTCGTGGCGGCGAAACTCGCCGTATCCGCGCTGTTGCTGACCACGGTGCAGTTGCCGACCGGGGCGAACACGACGGAAATTGTCGCGCTTCGCTGATTTGCACTGTTTCCGCGTCCATATATCGCTATAGGTGGCGTGGCGGCGTTTACCGCCTATTTGCGATGTAAGCACGAGGCGGTCGGCATGTTACAGGCGGGCATCATCCCGGTTACCCATTTTCAGCAGAACTGCACCGTGTTGTTCGACAGCGACACGAAGGAAGGCGTGATCGTCGATCCCGGCGGCGATGTCGACGTCATCCTCCAGACGATCCGCGAAAACGGTATCACCCTGAAGGCGATCTGGCTGACGCACGGCCATATCGATCATGCCGGCGGCGCCAAGGAATTGAAGGCGGCACTGGGCCTCGAAATCATCGGTCCGCACAAGGATGACCTGCCTCTGCTCGAGCGGCTGGAGAGCCAGGCGGAGCGCTTCGGCCTGGCGATGAAGGTGCAGAACGTCCTGCCGGACCAGTGGCTCGAAGACGGCGACACGGTCTCCTTCGGCGATCACGTCTTCGAAGTGCTGCATTGCCCGGGCCATGCCCCCGGGCACGTCGTTTATTTCAACCGCGCCCAGAACTTCGCCCATGTCGGGGACGTGCTGTTTCACGGCTCGATCGGCCGCACCGACCTGCCGGGGGGCGATCATCAACAACTCCTCGATTCCATCCGCGACAAGGTCCTGCCGCTCGGCGACGACGTCGGTTTCATCTGCGGCCACGGGCCGGGCGGACGGATCGGCGAGGAGCGCCGCACCAACCCGTATCTGCGCGGGCTCTGATCGGATTACAGGGATAAAAACCCCGTGACTCATATGAGGCACGGGGGTTCTCGTCTAAAATTGGGCGACGCTCTGATCAGCCGGCGGTGCAGAAATGGCTGCGGCCGTCATAGCCAACGAAGGTGCCGCTGTCCGGATCGAAGGAGCGGTAGCGCTGCGAGCAATAGCGGTACCAAGCCGGTGTCCAAGGCTCAAGGTCGTAGCTGTCGACGACAACCTGACGATAGGCCGGGCGGGCGCGGTAGACGGGACGGGGCTGGTAAACCGGACGTGGCTCGTAATATTCCGGCTCCGGATCGATATAGGTGGGTTCGCTGTAATAGCGTGGCTGTGAACCGATCGCGGTTCCGATAAGCGTGCCTGTCACCAGACCCACTGCGCCTGCTGCCCACGCATCATCGTGATCGTCGCCTGCTTGGGCCGTGCCGAACGTTGGGAGGACCATGGCGGCCGCGGCGAGCGAGAGAACGGTTGCTTTGAGGAACTTGTTCATGGGCTTCAATCCTGTGCATGGAGGAACCGGACTGAAGGCCCGGCTTTCATGATGAGCGGACTGTATATAGCCCAAACTGAACGGAGCCTGAACGAAAAAACCCGGCAAAAATGCCGGGCTACAAATGCAATTATTGACAGAGAGCGGCGTTAGCCGACGATCTGCAGATTGACCGCCTTCGGGCCCTTGCTGCGGCGATCCGGCTCGGTATCGAAGGAGACTTTCTGGTTCTCGCTCAGACCGCTCAGGCCGGAGGCCTGTACGGCTGAAATATGTACGAAGATATCTGCACCACCATTTTCAGGCTTGATGAAGCCAAAGCCTTTGTCGGTGTTGAAGAATTTAACAGTGCCAGTTTCGGCCATGCGTCAGGTCCTTTTCTCTCCACCCGTCGACGGGTGGCATTGCAGTTTTGCCCAGAAGGGCGTGGGGCAGGCAGTTCTCGACAATTGAGGAAAGGGTCCTGTTATCGCGACGAACCTTGGAAAGGATGGCAAAATGGCCCTCCCTCGGTTCTCCGCCCGGAGTTGCTTGCGTCTCCGGCCCGCATTTATTTCAAGATCTTCCCGCGTTCGCAAATTGCCCGAACACAGTAAGAGTGATCAGTTTGTTTTGAATTGGCAAGCAAAACTTTTCTGGTGAGGTATTGAGACTTCTCATTGCTCAAAAACAGGTCAATTGGCGCTTTTGCGATGGATATTCCAGAGAGGCTGCAAGGTCTTGAATCCACAGCTTTTTGACGGGCCAATCCTAGATTTGGATTGTTTGCGTCAAGTTTTGTCGCTCCCAGGCATGCCTTGATGTTGGGCAGTTCCCCGTCTCTCTCGCAACCCTCTGATAAGTCTCATGCTTCGAGAAGGTTCAAGCGACCGAGTCGATTGCGTTGTTTGTCTTGCAGAAAAAATACAAGGAACATCGCGGGCGGCTCGCGAAGGCCATCTGTTTCAAATGAGGGCAAAGTAGAGCGGTGGTGTAGAGTAATAAGTAATATAGTAAGTCCAGCTTGGCTTCCCAATGTAGCTAAATCTTGTAGGTCTAAGCGGCGGCTTCTGCCGCCTGCCGGCGCCGCTTCGTGAGTTCCGGCACGAGTTCGACGACCAGCATCGCTGTGAAGATGACGATGCAGCCGAGATAGCCGATCGGGGTGATAAGCTCGTCCAACAGCAGCACGCCGAAGAGCGCAGCGAAGAGAGCCTCGCTCGACAGGAAAATCGCCGCCTGCGGGGCCGTCGTATAGCGCTGGCCGACGACCTGGCAGATGAAGGCGATGCCGCTGGAAAACACACCCGCATAGAGGATCTGCGGCAGGGCGGCATCGACGATGTCGAGACTGAGGGGCTCGAAGACAAGAGCAAGCAGGCTTCCCAACAAAGCGCAGACGGCAAATTGCGTCATCGACAGAAGCATCGGCCGCCCCGTGCCAGCGGCAAAGATGCCGATCAACAGGACTTGGATCGACCAGAAGAGGGCACAGACGATCGTCAGCAGATCGCCGCCGTTCAGTCCCGACAGGGTGCCGCCGCTCAAGAGGAAAATGCCGAAACTTGCCATCAGCGCGGCCGGCCAGATGATCCAGTGCGGCCGGCGACGGAGAAAGACGACCGTCAGGACCGGCACGAAGATGACATAGAGCCCCGTCAGGAAGCCGGAATTGGTGACGGTGGTGGTGAGAAGCCCGAACTGCTGTGTCACGGCTCCACCGAAAAGCGCGAGGCCGATGAAAATGAAGTTGCGCATCGCGCCGCGCGGGAGCGGTGATATGGCCCGGCGGGCTTCTATGAGGGCGAACGGCAGCGCCACCAGCGTGGCGATTGCAAAGCGCAGGCCGATGAACCAGAGCGGGCCGATCGCACTCATCGCGGTCGACTGGGCGACGAAGCCAGCCCCCCAGATCGCGCCGGAAAGCAGCAGAAAGAGATTGGCCTGAATGCGAGTCACTTGGGGCTCCCGGGCGCGCGACTTGTACGGAAAGCAATCAAAGCAGCTTCGCCCCGTGATTGCATCGCCGCTCTAACAGTTGCGTTTTGGCGGGGCAAGCCTCATCCTCGCTGCCCGAATGGGAATAGGGAGCGCGCATGTCGATCGGATTGGAGCAAAAGGTGAAGCCGGCAGGCTATTCGGGAACGCCGCTCGCGAAGAAGCTCGGCCTGCGCGACGGGCAGGCCGCGCTGCTTCTCGATGTGCCTGCCCATCTGCCGGAGATTTCCGCGTTCCCCGGATTTGCCCACCTCGTCACCGCGATTGAGGGGACGGCATCGCGCCGATTCGACTATATCCATTGCTTCGACACGGAGATGGCGAGGCTAGAGGCGAAGGCCGCGGCCCTTGCAGACCGGCTGAAGCCTGGCGGGATGCTTTGGATATCGTGGCCGAAGCGCACCTCCGGCATCGCCAGCACCCTGACCGAGGATGCCCTGCGGAATATCTTCCTGCCACTCAGTCTTGTCGACGTAAAGGTCTGCGCCGTGGACCCGGTGTGGTCCGGGCTGAAATTCATGTTCCGAAAGGAAATCAGGGCCTCTCTCTGAGAGCCCTCATTCGGTCGGTGCCTTCGAAACTCTGAGAACGGCGCCATCCTGCTCGTCGGTCACCATCAGCAGTGCGCCGTCCGGTGCGACGATCACATCGCGGATGCGACCAAACTCGCCGTCGAACAGCCGTTCCTCGGCGGTGATCGCCCCGGTGTCGTCGCGTTGAAGCCGCGCCAGCAGCTGGTATTTCAGCGCCGCCACCAGCAGGTCGCCGTTCCATTCCGGAAACATGTTGCCGCGATAGACCGCGAGCGCGCCCGGCGCGATCGACGGATCCCAATAATAGAGCGGCTGCTCCATGCCCTCCTTGGCGGTGCCTTCGCCGATCTCCGCGCCGGAATAGTCCTTTCCGAAGGTGATTACCGGCCAGCCGTAGTTCTTGCCGGGCTGGGGATTGTTCACTTCGTCGCCGCCGCGCGCGCCGTGCTCTACGGTCAAGAGCTTGCCGTCGGCCTTATCGAAGGTGAGGCCCTGGGGATTGCGGTGGCCCTTCGACCAGATCTCCGGCAGGCCCTCGGTCCCGCCGCGATAGGGATTGGAGGAGGGGATGGAACCATCTGCATTGATGTGCAGGATCGCGCCGGCGTGGTCGCGCGGGTCCTGGGCCCGCTCCCCATCGCCGCGGTCGCCGATGCCGAAGAACAGGCTGCCGTCGCGGTCGATGGCGATGCGCGAGCCAAAGTGCTGGCCAGCCCGGGTGAACCGGTTCATCCGGAAAATCTCCTTGACGTCCGTGACCCTTCGCTCGTCGTCGGCGAGCGTCGCGCGCGCCACAGCGGTGCCATAACCGCCGTCGCCACGGGTCGCGAAAGTGAGGTAAAGGGTGCGGTTGCGGGAAAATTGCGGGTCGAGCGCAACGTCGAGCAGGCCTCCCTGGCCACGTTCCGCGACATCAGGAACACCTTCGACCGCGGGCGAGAGCTCGCCGTTGCGGAGGATGCGGAGCCGTCCTGGCCGCTCGGTAACGATCAGCGCCCCGTCGGGCAGGACTTCGACCGCCCAGGGATGCTGGAGCCCGTGCGCGAGCGTCTCGACAAGGACTGTTCCCGTCTGTGTCTGGAATTCCCGGGCCTCTTGTGCCGCGGCAGGCAGAGCGGCGGAAAGCAACAGAGCCGCCGCCAGAGGCAGGGCGGGCGAAAGGAGCGTGACGGGGATCTTGCTCGGTTTGGTTTTTGCCCAGTGCCACATGCGAATCGACGCTCCAAGCTTCTGCATGATTGTCTTTGCAGGTCAGGAGAGAAACTGGTGCCCAGTCGCCTTGGCTTCAAGTCAAATCCGATCAAAACGGCTTTATCGGACGTGCGCGCCGCAGCGAGCGCATTACAAGCGGTTGAGGAGGACCTGCAGCGACCTGCTGGTGCCAACCGGCTACTGGCTTGCCACCTGCTTTTCCGCGGCAAAGAGCTCGGCGGTCGCTTTCGTGTAAAAGCCCTTGCCGATCAGCATAAGGCCGGCAAGGGCAATCATTACGATGATCGCGACAATGATAGTTTCGGTAGCCGAGAGCTGGGCAAGGAAGCCGGCACGTCGTTCGGGCAGATCGTCTTCGTTATCGGCCATGGCGTCTGCTTCTTGCCTTGCTCGTCGCGGCGATCCGGTGGCCGATGACGAAAGTGGTGCCCGCCGTCAGCGCGGCGGCAAGCAGCGTCGCGCCCACGGAAATCTGCCGCTCGCCGCCCAGCACCGCCGCGGCCGCGGGTTGGGAAACGAGCATAGCGGCGTGCTGTTCCTGCTCGCCCGGAGCCGCCTCGGCGGTCGTCTCGACCACCAGGCCGAAAATCATCACCATGCAGACTGCCAGTGCCGCCAGCGCGAGGTAAAACCCCCAGCGCGCCTCGTTGCGGCCCGTTCGCGCCGAAGCGATTTCGTCATCGAGAACCATAGCAAACCCCCACGATGCCAATGCATGCGCAATGGAAGAAGACGCCTCGATATCGGCTCTTGAAGGACGGAATTGCGGCGCACTGGGACAGTTACTGTGGCGAAATAAGGGCGGGTGAGGATCATGGGATTTCCGGCGTAGAGCGCAGCAAGGATCCTGTGATCGAAAGCCCCTTCGCATTGGAGGGCGGGGATATTCTCAAGACGAATTGTCCGGATTGGCGGCGCCACATACGGACGGGCGCGGTCATCCCTCGAGCCGCGTGATCGCAGTGATGAAACTTTGTCATGGTGACGCATTTTACGCAGCTTGGCCGCGGTTTTTCTGCGTCGGGCGCTTGCAAGACCGGGCGTCTTTCGACATAGACCTAACCGCTATGGAGTCCGGTCTTCCGTTCCGTAGCGTCTCACGCCCGTTTCGAAACGATCAGGACCTCACACCATGGCCTTCCTTGCCGATGCCCTCTCCCGTGTAAAGCCCTCCGCCACCATTGCCGTTTCGCAGAAAGCCCGCGAATTGAAGGCGAAAGGCCGCGATGTCATCGGCCTCGGAGCAGGGGAGCCGGATTTCGACACGCCGGACAACATCAAGAAGGCGGCGATCGACGCGATCAACCGCGGCGAAACGAAGTACACGCCGGTTTCCGGCATTCCGGAACTGCGCGAAGCGATCGCCAAGAAGTTCAAGCGCGAGAACAATCTCGACTATACGGCTGCACAGACGATCGTCGGCACTGGCGGAAAGCAGATTCTTTTCAACGCCTTCATGGCAACCCTCAATCCGGGCGATGAAGTTGTAATCCCGGCGCCCTATTGGGTCTCCTATCCGGAGATGGTGGCGCTGTGCGGCGGCACGCCGGTCTTCGTCGCGACGACACAGGAAAACAATTTCAAGCTCAAGGCCGAGGATCTCGACAAGGCTATCACGCCGAAGACCAAGTGGTTCGTCTTCAACTCGCCCTCGAACCCGTCCGGTGCCGCCTATTCGCATGACGAGCTCAAGGCGCTGACCGACGTCTTGATGAAGCATCCGCATGTCTGGGTGCTGACAGACGACATGTACGAGCACCTGACCTATGGCGACTTCAAGTTCGCGACGCCGGTCGAGGTCGAGCCCGGTCTTTACGACCGCACCCTGACGATGAACGGCGTTTCGAAGGCCTATGCGATGACCGGCTGGCGTATCGGCTATGCCGCGGGCCCCTTGCCGCTCATCAAGGCGATGGACATGATCCAGGGCCAGCAGACCTCGGGCGCCACCTCGATCGCGCAGTGGGCGGCCGTCGAGGCGCTGAACGGCTCGCAGGATTTCATCCCGCGCAACAAGGAGATCTTCCAGGGCCGCCGCGACCTCGTCGTGTCGATGCTGAACCAGGCGAACGGCATCTCCTGCCCGACGCCGGAAGGCGCCTTCTACGTCTATCCCTCCTGCGCTGGGCTGATCGGCAAGACCGCCCCGTCGGGCAAGGTCATCGAGACCGACGAGGACTTCGTCTCCGAGCTTCTCGAAGCGGAAGGTGTCGCGGTGGTACATGGTTCGGCCTTCGGCCTCGGCCCGAACTTCCGCATCTCCTATGCGACCTCCGAGGCGCTGCTGGAAGAGGCTTGCCGGCGCATCCAGCGTTTCTGCGCCGCTTGCAGGTAAGATCAGCTTTGCCGCATGCAAAGAGCCCGCCGATTCCGGCGGGCTTTTTTGTTGTCGCTCACAATGCGATTCAACGGTTTGCCAACTCGATTCAAGTGGCGGCTCTATCGGCTTGAAATCCGATTCATTTTTGCGGCCGGATGATTTCAATCACGCCTGAGATGTCGTCGGCGCCATGATCGTCGGCGACACGGCGGGCGGCGAGCCGCAGCATCGGCTCGATGAAGTCCGGCGCAACGCCTTGTTCACCGCTTGCCCTGACAATGTTATCGAGGGCAATCCTTTGCATCGCCAGGTTCGAGACTACGTTTCGGTCATGCTGGCCGACGTCGACCTTGTTGGCCAGGTCCGGCAGAGTGCCGCTCATCGCCTGAAGCCAGGGGAGCAACAGCGACAGGAAATCGGCCGCCTTGCCACCGCCGCTCGTCACCAGCGCGCTGGCGTGCATGAAGCCGGAGAAGAGCCCGTACATCCCCGAGAGCAGAGCAAGGTCGTAGAGTGCCGCGAGGCCCGGATCGTCGCCGAGATAGTGGCTTGCCGCGAGCGCGTTGAGTGCTGCCTTGTGCCTTTCGAACAATTCCGCTGAACCACTGTAGAGGATCAGCGCGCCATCGTCGCCGATCATCGGCGGGATCGCCATGATGCCACCGTCGAGATAGGCCGCACCCTTGGCCTCTAGAAACGCGGCGAGACTCTTCGCGTCTCCCGGCGTGCCATTGGTCAGGTTGACGAGATCGCGGTCTGCGAGAACCGGCTCCGCGTCGGCAAGGACTGCGTGTGCCGCTGTGTAGTCGACGACGCAGAGGATCGTCAAATCGCTCGCCGCGATAGCCGCGGCGGGGCTCGCGGCGACAGTTGCGCCGGCCGAGGCGAGCGGTTCGCTGCGAGAGGCCGTCCGGTTCCAGACGGTCACGTCATGACCGTTGCGGATGAGGGTTGCGGCAAGCGCGGCACCCATCGCGCCAAGCCCGAGAATGGAGATCTTGCTCATTGATTTTGCTTTCTTGGGAAGGAAGTACGTTTGTCTCACGCGGGGACGGAAAGTTTCTGGCCGAGGCCGCCGTCGACGGCGAGCTTTGCCCCCGTTGTGAAGGTGGCCTCGAAGGCGAGGAACAACACCGCACGGGCCACCTCGTCGGCGGTACCGTTGCGCTTCATCGGCGTGATCGCATCGCCCAGCGCCTTGAACTCCGCGCGTTCCGCATCGGTAAGGCCGGCGGCACCCTTGGTCGGCGTGTCGACGAAGCCGGGACTCACCGAGTTGACCCGGATGCCGCGCGGCAGGAGCTCTGCCGCCAGCACCGAGGCGAAGGAGACGAGTGCGGCCTTGGTGGCGCTGTAGACGCTCATGCCCGGATGCCCACCCTCGTCTGCAACGGAGGAGGTGAAGACGATCGAACCGCCCTCGCGGATCAGCGGTGCCAGGCGCTGCACGGTGAAGAAGGCGCCCTTGGTGTTGACCGCAAACTGGCGATCGTAGGAGGCTTCGCTGACCTGATCGAAAGGCTCGAGTTCGGAAATGCCGGCATTGACGTGAAGGAGGTCGATGGCCCCAAGCTTCTGGCCGGCGGAGGCGCCAAGGACCGCTATATCGCTGAGATCGGCGATATCCGAGGGCAGGGCGTGAACGCTCGGACCGAACTCCTCTCTGACTTTGGCGATATTCTCCTCGTTGCGTCCGGTCAGGAGCACTTCAGCGCCGCCATTGACGAGCAGCCTGACCGTCGCCAGCCCCATACCGTGGGTGCCGCCGACCACGATCGCCTTCTTACCCTGATAGATCGCCATGATGTCTTCCTCTTTGGTTCGATTGAATGATGAGAAAGAGATGCATTCGTGGACGGTCTTGTGGTAGACGGCTTATCGTGGATATATCGTCCACAATTGCAGACGCTGGCGACCATGGCGAACCTCAACGACTTCACCTTCTTTGTCCACGTCGTGGACCACGGCGGTTTTGCGCCAGCGGCGCGTGCGCTCAACGTGCCGAAATCGACGCTCAGCAAGCGGGTGGCGGTGCTCGAGAAGAACCTCGGCGTCCGCCTCATAAACCGGACCTCGCGCCGCTTCGCGGTGACTGAAACGGGGGAAGACTTCTACCGCCACGCGGCGGCGATGCTGGTGGAGGCGGAAGCGGCGGAAAATGTCATCAAAGGCAGGCTTGCCGAACCGAGCGGCGCTGTCAGGATCACGGCTTCCGTTCCGACGGCGCAGCTTTCGCTAGCCCCGCTATTGCCCGAACTCGCGCTCGCCTATCCCAAGCTTCGCGTCGTCCTGCACGCGACTGACCGCTTTGTCGATATCGTCCAGGAAAGCTTCGATATGGCGGTGCGCGATCATTTTGCGCCGCTGCCGGACTCTGGTCTCGTGCAGCGCCGCGTCGGCACACAGAGCAAACTTCTCGTCGCCGCACCTGCCTATCTAAGAGAGCGGGGAGTGCCTGCACGAGCAGAGGCGTTGCAGGAGCACGATGGGCTGATGACGTCACTCACTTCGCTGGGCTGGCTGGTCGAGCACCAAGACGGCACGAGCGTGCAGATCTCACCCAATCCGCGCTTTGTGGCGGACGAATCCCGGGTGCTGCTGGCGGCCGCGGTGGCAGGACTTGGGGTAACCGCGCTGCCTGGCACGCTTTGCCAGGAGGAAATTGCAAGGGGTGCACTCGTCCACATCCTCCCGGAGTGGACTGCGGGCAAGGTGACGACGACGATACTGATGCCACATCGTCGCGGCCAATTGCCTTCGGTGCGTGCGACGATCGATTTCATAGCGGAGCGGCTCGGCGAAGGCTGAAGCAAAAAAGGCCCGCGCAAGCGGGCCTTCATTCGTTCTCTTCGGCTTTCTCAGCGTTCAGCCAGCGCCGGCTCACCCTTCTTCTCGCGGATGAGGTTCAGGAAGCGACGGAAGAGATAGTGACTGTCCTGTGGGCCTGGGGAGGCTTCCGGGTGATGCTGGACGGAGAAGACCGGCTTGCCGCTCAAGCGCAGGCCGCAATTGGTGCCGTCGAAGAGGGAAATGTGAGTCTCTTCAACACCTTGCGGCAGCGATTTCGAATCGACCGCGAAGCCGTGGTTCATCGAGACGATCTCGACCTTGCCGGTCGTGTGATCCTTGACCGGATGGTTGGCGCCGTGGTGGCCCTGATGCATCTTTTCGGTCCTGGCGCCAAGCGCCAGCGCCAGCATCTGGTGACCGAGGCAGATGCCAAAGACCGGGATGTCGCTCTCCAGCAGGTTCTTGATCACCGGCACGGCATATTCGCCGGTGGCGGCCGGGTCGCCGGGGCCGTTCGACAGGAAGATGCCGTCCGGCTTGAGCGCCAGCACTTCCTCGGCGCTCGTCTCGGCCGGAACGACCGTGACCCGGCAATCAAGGCCGGCGAAGAGACGCAGGATATTGCGCTTGACGCCGTAGTCTAGCGCCACGACGTGATAGGCGGCTTCGGTTTCCCCGAGTGTCGAGTAGCCTTCGTTCCACACCCATGGCTTCTCGTTCCAGCGATAGGACTGACCCGATGTCGCGACCTTGGCAAGGTCGAGCCCCTCGAGACCGCTCCAGGCTTTTGCCTCGGCCTTCAGGGTCTCGATGTCGAAGACGCCGGCCGGATCATGGGCGATGACGGCGTTCGGCATGCCGTTCTCGCGGATCCAGGCGGTCAGCGCCCGCGTATCGATGCCGCACAGCCCGATGACGCCGCGCGCCTTCAGCCAGGCGTCGAGGTGCTTGGCGGCACGATAGTTCGAAGGATCGGTGATGTCGGCCTTGAAGATCACCCCGACAGCGCCGTGGCGGGCGGCGGGGGTCAGGTCCTCGATATCCTCGTCATTGGCGCCGATATTGCCGATATGCGGGAAGGTGAAGGTGACGATCTGGCCGAGATAGGAGGGGTCCGTGAGGATTTCCTGATACCCCGTCAGTGCCGTGTTGAAGCAGACCTCGGCCTGAACCTTGCCGGTCGCGCCGATGCCTTTGCCTTCGATCACCGTGCCGTCGGCCAGAACGAGCAGGGCAGTGGGTTTCTGGGTTGTCCATGCGGGTGTCGCGGTCATCGTTCCTATCCCGTTGCGGCGAAGGCGCGGCTTTAAAGCCGGTCGGTTCAGCCCATTTCAAATTGCATGCGGCATGGCGCGCGGAGTCCCGCGAGAAAGAGGTTCATGCCGATGTTCGTGCAGGTGCCGGAAAATAAACAAAGGCTTTACCGGGGTCAACCGGGCGCCCGCGAATTGCCCGGAAATAAAGTTCGTTACAATTCAATTGGTTGCGCGATAGGTTTGATTGTACCTGTCGCACTGGTTTAAGACGACGACGACAATGAGGCAAACGAGCCGGTCCGGTTGCAGGCAGCAGGGGGCGGCTCGGTAGGGAGAAAGAGATGCGCGAGCAATTCGCAAACGCCCTGAAGGAAGCGCTGAAGGCCAAGGATGCCCGGCGCACGTCGACGGTTCGGCTGATCCAGGCGGCGATCAAGGATCGCGACATCGCCAATCGCGGCCAGAGCAAGGGGCCGGCCGGCGATGACGAGATCATGCAGATCCTCGCCAAGATGATCAAGCAGCGCGAGGAATCGGCCCGCATCTACGATGAGGGCGGTCGCCCGGAGCTTGCGGAGCAGGAGCGGCAGGAAATCGTCATCATCAACGCGTTCCTGCCCGAGCAGTTCTCCGAGGAGAAGGTGAGGGAGCTCTGCGCCGCGATCATCGCGGAAATCGGGGCTCAGGGCTTACGCGACATGGGTAAGGTCATGAATGCGCTGAAGGAGCGTTATCCCGGCCAGATGGATTTCGCCAAGGCGTCCAGCATCGTCAAGGAACTGTTGAATTAGTCCGCGGCGCTGCGCCTGATCGGCGGCGCTGCCTCAGTTTCCCGCCTGCTTAGATAGCCGCCTGTGAAAAGCGGGCAAGACCGAGAGGAACGGTGGCTTCCTCCGGCCAGGCCGCTTATATGGAAGCTGGCCAGAGGTATCCATGCGCTTTTCACCGTCCTTCCTTGACGAGATCCGCGACCGCGTTCCGATTTCGGACGTGATCGGCAAGCGCGTCACCTGGGACCGGCGCAAGACCAATGTGTCGCGCGGCGACTACTGGGCCTGCTGCCCCTTCCACGGCGAGAAGTCGCCGAGCTTCCACTGCGAGGATCGCAAGGGCCGCTATCACTGCTTCGGCTGCGGGGTCTCCGGCGACCATTTCCGCTTCCTGACCGATCTCGAGGGCCTGAGTTTTCCCGAAGCGGTGCAGCTGATCGCCGACATGGCAGGCGTCGCCATGCCGCAGCCCGACCCGCAGGCAGAGCGTCGGGAGAAGGAACGGACGAGCCTGCTCGACGTCATGGAACTGGCGACGCAGTTCTTTCAGGACCAGCTTCAGACCGCGATCGGCGCCAAGGCGCGCGCCTATCTGCGCGAACGGGGCCTCACCGGCCGCACGATCGAGACCTTCCGGCTGGGCTATGCGCCGGACAGCCGCAACGCGTTGAAGGAATTTCTCGCCGGCAAGGGGGTCGGCAAGGAGCAGATCGAAGCCTGCGGCCTTGTCGTCCATGGGCCGGACGTCCCGGTCTCTTACGACCGCTTTCGCGACCGGATCATGTTTCCGATCCTCTCGGCGCGCGAAAAGGTGATCGCCTTCGGCGGCCGGGCGATGTCCGCGGACGCACCGGCCAAATATCTGAACTCCAACGAGACCGAGCTCTTTCACAAGGGCAATGTGCTCTTCAATTTCGCGCGCGCCCGGCGCGCTTCGCAGGGCGCCGATGGCGCGGGCACGATCATCGCCGTCGAAGGCTATATGGACGTGATCGCGCTGCACCAGGCGGGCATCGAGAACGCCGTGGCGCCGCTCGGCACGGCGCTGACCGAGAACCAGCTCGACCTCCTCTGGAAGATGACGCCCCAGCCTGTGCTTTGCTTCGACGGCGACGGAGCGGGCATCCGGGCGGCCAACCGTGCCGTCGACCTGGCGCTTCCGCATCTGAAACCCGGCCGGTCGGTCCGTTTCGCCATGCTGCCCGATGGCAAGGATCCGGACGACCTCGTCCGCCATGAGGGACGCGAGCCGTTCGACAAGGTGCTCGCCAATGCCCGATCGCTGGCGGAGATGGTCTGGATGCGCGAGGTTCAGGGCGGAGGGTTCGACACGCCGGAAAAGCGCGCCGAGCTCGAAGCGCGGTTGAGACAGGTGATCGCCGTCATCGCCGACGAAAGCGTGCGCCGCCATTACGGCCAGGACATGCGCGACCGGCTGAACGCCTTCTTGCAGGTGAGCGCGCCGTTCAGGGGCGAGCGGCGGCCGTTCGAGCGCGGTGGGCGCGAGCGCGGTGGGCGGCAAGGCGGTTTTCGCCAAGCCGGCGACCGGAACGCCGGCCCGACGTCGATTTCCGATCGGCTGGCGCGCTCGTCGCTCGTCAGCGGTCAGCAGGCGGCGCCGATGCTGCGCGAGAGCGTGCTCGCGCTGACGATCGTCAATCATCCGCAACTGCTTTTCGACGAATATGACGAGATCTCGACGATCGAGTTCGATCATCGCGAGTTACAGCGTTGCTGGGCGTCTGTCCTGAACGCCGCGGCGGCAAACGGCCCGCGGCTGACGCGGGAAGGGCTCGTCGAGCAATTGGAGGCCGAAGGTTTCGCCCCTTTGATCGGCGCGCTCGACCAGCAGATTCGCTATGCGCGTCTGTGGACCGCGACGACGGCGGCTGCACCCGAGGATGCGCGCGAGGGCTATCTGCAGGCGCTTGCGCTGCACAAGCGCACGAAGGCGCTCAATTGGCAGCGCCGCGAGCTCGAGCGGGAACTGGCGCACGCCACCGAGGAAGGCGATCTCGAGGCCGTGCCGCAACTGTTGCGCACGCTACAGGAGGTTCAGTTGGAAGTCACCCGGCTCGAGAACCAGGAAGCGATCATCGAAGGTTTTGGCGTGCTTTCGGGGAGAGTGAAGGGGCCGGCGGCGAGGTGATTTCCTTCCGCGAATTGCCCCTCATCCGCCTGCCGGCACCTTCTCCCCGCAAGCGGGGCGAAGGGACTCGAGGCACTCGCTCTGCCCCGCATTTTCCGCCTCCAGAGTATGAGGCGACTGTCAACGGAGCGCACACCTGTCCCCTCGCCGCGCTTGCGGGAGAGGGCTAGTCCTCGGGCTAAACCCTGGGTTAAACCCGAGGAGAGGGGCAAAGCTGCAGGATGAGGCGCAAGTCAACCCTTGTTCGTTTGCATCCACCGTTTCCAATTCTCATACTGCCCGCCGACGAAAGCGATTTCATGCCATACAATGACGACGCCTCCACCGTCCGCCCCTTCGACACCGAGGACGCCCGCAATCCGCTCGATATTCTCAAGCGCGTCTACGGCTACTCCGCCTTCCGCGGTCAGCAGCAGGCCGTCGTCGAGCACGTCGTTACAGGTGGGGACGCGGTCGTGCTTTTCCCGACCGGGGCCGGCAAGTCGCTTTGCTTCCAGATCCCGGCACTTTGCCGCAAGGGCCTCGGCATTGTCGTCTCGCCGCTGATCGCGTTGATGCGCGACCAGGTGGAGGCGCTGAAGCAGGTCGGCATTCGTGCGGCGGCGCTCAATTCCTCGCTCAGCCGCGACGAGGCGATCGCCGTCCGTCGCGCGCTTTCGGCGGATGAACTGGACCTCCTCTATGTCACGCCCGAGCGCGCGGTCACCGACGGTTTCGCCGAAATGATCGGTGACATGGACATCGCCCTCTTTGCGATCGACGAGGCGCATTGCGTGTCGCAATGGGGACACGATTTCCGGCCCGAATACCGTGGACTTGATTGCCTTGCCGCGCGTTTTCCGGGCGTGCCGCGCATCGCTCTGACGGCCACTGCCGATCCGCACACCCGCGACGACATCGTCGAGCGGCTGGCGCTTCGCGGCGCGCGGGTCTTTACCTCCAGCTTCGATCGGCCGAACATCGCCTACGAGATCGTCGAACGCGACCAGCCGCGCCAGCAGCTCTTGCGCTTCCTGTCGCGCTTCAAGGATTCGAGCGGCATCGTCTATTGTCTGTCGCGTGCCAAGGTCGAGGATACGGCCGAGTGGCTGAACGGACAGGGTATCCGCGCGCTGCCCTATCACGCCGGAATGGACCGCGCCTTGCGCGATCGGCATCAGGACGCCTTTCTGAAAGAGGAAAATCTCTGCCTGGTCGCGACCGTCGCCTTCGGCATGGGGATCGACAAGCCGGATGTGCGTTATGTCGCGCATCTCGATCTGCCCGGCTCGGTCGAGGCTTACTATCAGGAAACGGGAAGGGCCGGGCGCGACGGATTGCCGTCCGAAGTGTGGATGGCCTATGGCATGGCCGATGTTATACAGCGCCGACGGATGATCGACGAGGGCGGCGCGCCGGACGAGATCAAGCGCATCGAACGGTCAAAGCTTAATTCCCTGCTGGCGATCTGCGAGACGGCCGGCTGCCGGAGGCAAGCGATCCTTGCGCATTTCGGCGAGGCGCATCCCGGCCGTTGCGGTCACTGCGACACCTGCCTGAAGCCCGTCGAGACCTGGGACGGCACGGAGGCGGCGATCAAGGCGCTCGCCGCCGTCTATCGGACCGGCGAGCGGTTCGGCACCGGCCATGTGGTCGACGTGTTGATGGGGGCAGTCAACGAGAAGACCGAGCGCTTCGGCCATGTCGACATGCCGGTCTTCGGCGCCGGCAAGGACCTGCCGGCGCGAACCTGGCAATCGGTTTTCAGGCAATTGCTCGCAATGGGGCTGATCACCGTCGATCACGCTGCCTTTGGCGCCTTGAAACTCGAGCCGGAAGCGCGAGCGGTGTTCAAGCGCGAGCGGCAGGTGCTCTTCCGCAAGGATCGGCCGAGTTCCGGCAAGGCGGCGCGCGGGCAGAAATCGGCCTCGGCCCGCGAGCGTTCGGACCTTGCCGGCTCCGATCTTGAGCTTTTCGAGAAGCTGCGCGCCGAGCGGTTTTCGATCGCCAAGGATTTAAACGTCCCGCCCTATGTCGTCTTCCCGGACACGACCTTGATCGCGCTCGCCAAGCAGCGTCCGCGCGACTTCGACGATCTCATCGACATTCCCGGTATCGGGGAGAGCAAGCGGGAGAGATATGGCGAGGCCTTCCTGGCGGTCATCGATGCGTTCGAAGAGGGCGGCTGAGAAGGGCAGGTGTTCCCCGACGAAGCTGAGGCTGGTTGGACGTCGACTTCCGCTCCCTCATGCCGGCGCTTGTCAGAGGGATTCAGCAGCGCCGCGTCGGCGGCGCGGAAGTTGCTTGAATCCTGCGCGTTTCACCTCAACAATGCGCTGAGAAAGTGCTGCACATCGAAAATTGGCATGCTATTTGTCTAGACGTGAAATTCTTTTCCCTCTTCGAAAGCGGCTGCCATGACCTCTGCCTTCCTCTCCCACCTGCGTTCGGAACTCGATGGCCTGAAGCAGGCCGGGCTCTACAAGTCCGAGCGCGTCATCACCTCCAAGCAGGCGGGCGAGATCGAAGTCGGTTCCGGCGAAAGGGTCCTGAACTTCTGCGCCAACAACTATCTGGGCCTTGCCGACAGCGAGGAACTTGCCGATGCCGGCAAGAAGGCGCTCGACCGCTACGGCTACGGCATGGCCTCGGTGCGCTTCATCTGCGGCACGCAGGAGGAGCACAAGCAACTGGAGGCGCGCATCTCCTCCTTTCTCGGCATGGAGGACACGATCCTCTATTCCTCCTGCTTCGATGCCAATGGCGGGCTGTTCGAGACCCTGCTCGGCGAGGAGGACGCGATCATCTCGGACGCGTTGAATCACGCTTCGATCATCGACGGCGTGCGGCTCTCCAAGGCTAAGCGCTTCCGCTACGCCAATAACGACATGGCGGCGCTGGAGGAGGAGTTGAAGAAGGCCGAGGGCAGTCGCTTCAAGCTGATCGCCACCGACGGCGTCTTTTCCATGGACGGCATCATCGCCAACCTGAAGGGCGTCTGCGATCTGGCGGAGAAATACGGTGCCATGGTCATGGTCGACGACAGCCATGCGGTCGGATTCGTCGGCAAGCATGGCCGCGGCTCGGCCGAGCATTGCGGCGTCGAGGGGCGGGTCGATATCATCACCGGCACCCTCGGCAAGGCGCTTGGCGGTGCCTCGGGCGGCTACACCTCGGGCAAGGCCGAGGTCGTCGACTGGCTGCGCCAGCGGTCGCGGCCCTATCTCTTCTCCAATACGCTCGCTCCGGTGATCGCCGCGGCCTCGCTCAAGGTCTTCGAACTGATCGACAACGGCGATGCGCTTCGCGAGCGGCTTTATGCCAACTCCGCACTGTTCCGGGCCGAGATGTCGAAACTCGGCTTTACGCTGGCCGGCGAGGGGCACCCGATCATTCCCGTCATGCTGGGCGATGCGGCGCTGGCGCAGGAGATGGCGGCCCGCATGCTGGAGAAAGGCGTCTACGTCATCGGCTTTTCCTTCCCTGTGGTGCCGAGAGGACAGGCGCGCATCCGCACCCAGATGTCGGCGGCGCACAGTGAGGCGGACGTGCGGCGTGTGATTGCGGTGTTCGAGGAAGTGGGACGCGAACTAGGGGTGATCTGAGTAAGCTGCGTGAGGCGCGGGGGAGCGAGGATAGTGCAATGACCAACATGATGAAGGCGCTGGTCAAGACGAAGCCGGAGGTCGGGCTGTGGATGGAACGCGTACCGGTGCCGGAGGTCGGGCCGAACGATGTGCTGATCCGCGTCAAGAAATCGGCGATCTGCGGTACCGATGTCCATATCTGGAACTGGGACCAGTGGGCACAGAAGACCATTCCCGTGCCGATGGTCGTCGGCCATGAGTTCATGGGCGAAATCGCCGAGGTTGGCTCGGCGGTCACCAAGCACCATGTTGGTGAGCGGGTTTCCGGCGAGGGCCATATCGTCTGCGGCAAGTGCCGCAATTGCCGGGCGGGCAGGGGGCATCTCTGCCGTAACACGCTCGGCGTCGGCGTCAACCGACCGGGCTCTTTCGCCGAGTTCGTCTGCCTGCCGGAATATAATGTCGTGACGATCCCGGACGACGTGCCGGACGAGATCGCCGCGATCTTCGATCCGTTCGGCAACGCGGTGCACACGGCGCTTTCCTTCGACCTCGTCGGCGAGGACGTGCTCGTCACCGGCGCCGGACCGATCGGCATCATGGGTGCGCTGGTCGCCAAGCGGTCGGGCGCACGCAAGGTGGTGATCACCGACATCAACCCGGTGCGCCTCGACCTCGCCCGTAAGCTCGGGATCGACTATGTCGTCGATGCATCGAAACAGAATCTCGCCGATGTGATGCGCTCGATCGGCATGACCGAAGGCTTCGACGTCGGCCTCGAAATGTCGGGCGCTGCACCAGCCTTTCGCGACATGATCGACAAGATGAACAATGGCGGCAAGATCGCCATTCTCGGCATTGCACCGGCCGGCTTCGAGATCGACTGGAACAAAGTGATCTTCAAGATGCTCAACCTGAAGGGCATCTATGGCCGCGAAATGTTTGAAACCTGGTACAAGATGATCGCCTTCGTCCAGGGCGGCCTCGACCTTTCGCCAGTCATCACTCACCGCATTCGTATCGACGAGTTCCGCGACGGCTTCGAGGCGATGCGTTCCGGCAACTCCGGCAAGGTAGTGATGGATTGGCTTTGATGTGACTGCGGGTTGCATCCCGAAATGGAACAACGCGCCGATCCCGGAAAAAGTCCGCGCCTCTTGTCTTTTAAGAGGGCGCTCCTACATCTTGAGCAACCCTGGTGAACGGCGAGATAGTCCCGTCGATAAGCGTTTTTTGCCGATTTGCGCGGTTTTTCACCGGAAAAGCTTGACGGGATGAAAAATTCTGGGAATCACCATTTCAAGCAGAAATGGCGACATGGTACGGCGGATAGGGAATCATGCCAGAGACGATTCAGTGGCAGGACTGTCGAAGCTTGCCCGCTCGACCGCGATCGCTGTCGTGGTTAAACAGGAATTAAACATCATCCCGTTACGTCAGGGGAAATGAGTCGGTGGCGGGTGCGCGGCGCGCCCGGACCCCCGAGCGGCATTGGGCACCGGGAACACGCCGGTTGCGACAAGGAAAGCGACGAATAAATGGCAACAAAAGTCAAAGAAAACGAAGAAGCAGACGTTGAACGCGAAGGCACTCCGGACGGTCCGCTTCTCGATCTTTCCGACGACGCTGTCAAGAAGATGATCAAGGCCGCCAAGAAGCGCGGCTATGTGACGATGGACGAACTGAATTCCGTCCTGCCTTCCGAAGAAGTCACCTCCGAGCAGATCGAAGACACGATGGCGATGCTCTCCGACATGGGCATCAACGTCATCGAGGATGAGGAAGCCGAGGAAGCGGCCGGCGGCGACGACGAGGACGGCGGCGACGACGGCGAAAGCGAAGGCGGCGAACTGGCGACCGTCAGCGGGACTGCGCTGGCGACCGGCAAGAAGAAGGAACCGACCGACCGGACCGATGACCCGGTGCGCATGTATCTGCGCGAGATGGGCTCGGTGGAGCTTCTCTCGCGCGAGGGCGAAATCGCCATCGCCAAGCGTATCGAGGCCGGCCGCGAAACGATGATCGCGGGCCTCTGCGAAAGCCCGCTCACCTTCCAGGCGCTGATCATCTGGCGCGACGAACTGAACGAGGGTCAGACGCTTCTGCGCGAGATCATCGATCTCGAGACGACCTATTCCGGCCCCGAGGCCAAGGCTGCGCCGCAGTTCCAGAGCCCGGAAAAGATCGAGGCCGACCGCAAGGCGGCCGAGGAAAAGGAAAAGGTCCGCAAGTCGCGGGTTCCGGCCAATGACGACGACATCACCAATGTCGGCGGCGAGGGCCAGCCCGCCGAGGAAGAGGAAGAGGACGACGACGAATCGAACCTCTCGCTCGCCGCGATGGAAGCGGAACTGCGCCCGCAGGTGATGGAAACGCTCGACATCATCGCCGAGACCTACAAGAAGCTCCGCAAGCTGCAGGACCAGCAGGTGGAAGCGCGCCTTGCCGCGACCGGCACGCTGTCGCCGGCGCAGGAGCGCCGCTACAAGGAGCTGAAGGACGAGCTGATCAAGGCGGTGAAGTCGCTGTCGCTCAACCAGAACCGCATCGATGCGCTGGTCGAGCAGCTTTACGACATCTCCAAGCGCCTGATGCAGAACGAGGGCCGGCTGCTGCGTCTTGCCGAATCCTACGGCGTCAAGCGCGACTCCTTCCTCGAACAGTATTCCGGTGCCGAGCTCGATCCGAACTGGATGAAGTCGATCAGCAATCTCGCCGGCAAGGGCTGGAAGGAATTTGCCAAGGCCGAGAACCAGACGATCCGCGACATCCGCCAGGAGATCCAGAATCTCGCCACCGAAACCGGCATTTCGATTGCCGAGTTCCGCCGCATCGTCTCGATGGTGCAGAAGGGCGAGCGCGAGGCACGCATCGCCAAGAAGGAGATGGTCGAGGCGAACCTGCGTCTCGTCATCTCCATCGCCAAGAAGTACACGAATCGCGGCCTGCAGTTCCTGGATCTCATCCAGGAAGGCAATATCGGCCTAATGAAGGCTGTCGACAAGTTCGAGTATCGCCGCGGTTACAAGTTCTCGACCTACGCCACCTGGTGGATCCGGCAGGCGATCACCCGCTCGATCGCCGACCAGGCCCGCACCATCCGCATTCCTGTGCACATGATCGAGACGATCAACAAGATCGTCCGCACGTCGCGCCAGATGCTGCATGAGATTGGCCGTGAGCCGACGCCGGAAGAACTGGCGGAAAAGCTTGCCATGCCGCTCGAGAAGGTGCGCAAGGTCCTGAAGATCGCCAAGGAACCGATCTCGCTCGAGACGCCGGTGGGCGATGAAGAGGATTCGCATCTCGGCGACTTCATCGAGGACAAGAACGCGCTGCTGCCGATCGACGCGGCGATCCAGGCGAACCTGCGCGAGACGACGACGCGCGTTCTCGCTTCGCTGACGCCGCGCGAGGAACGCGTGCTGCGCATGCGCTTCGGCATCGGCATGAACACCGATCACACGCTCGAAGAAGTCGGCCAGCAGTTCTCGGTCACCCGCGAACGCATCCGCCAGATCGAGGCGAAGGCCTTGCGCAAGCTCAAACATCCGAGCCGTTCGCGCAAGCTGCGCTCGTTCCTGGATAGCTGAGCAGGCATCGATGACCTGAAGCAAGTCGGAAAGCCGGGCCCAGCGCCCGGCTTTTTTCATTTCGAGACCTGCAAAGGCACGGTCGGCACGCGCTCAACTTGTTCGGTTGTGACCGCGGGATTATACTTTATGGCTTGCAGCGAAAGGGGCACTGGTTGCAGTGCGAGAGGAGTAGTTGCACCGCAGGCGTCCACCGTGCATGAGAGCGCCAGCACTTGAACGCGTCAGAAGCGCTCTGGCCCTTTCGAAAATCGGAGCATCTTGGACGCTCTCCTTCGAGAGCGGGATGTTCCGCGGGAGGTGTGCTATGACCACTTACGTCCTACTCCTCAATTGGACCGATCAGGGGATCAAGTCCGTGCGCGAGTCGCCGAAACGGCTGGATGCGGCCAGGAAGGTGCTTGAGGAAATGGGCGGTTCCTTCAAGGATTTCTATCTCACCATGGGTGAATACGACATGGTCGCAATCTGCGAGGCGCCGGACGATGCGGTGGCGGCCCGCTTCGCGCTGACGCTGGGCACCTACGGCAATGTCAGGAGCCGAACGCTGAAAGCCTTCCCGGAAGCGGCTTATCGCGAACTGATCGGTACGCTCGGCTAGGCAACGCTACCGCCTCTGGCCGGAGGGCGGGAGGCGGTTGTGCCACCGTTTCGTGAAACCGCGGCGAAGGGTCCGCCCGGGTTCCCTCGGCCGCGTCACTACAGCGCCGTGCGTCTTATCAGACGCACTAAGGACGCTGTAGCACTTTGAATTGCTGCATATTTTTGTCCTTCAATCGGCTACGATTGAAGGAAACATGCAGTAGATCACTTCATCGTTTCATTGAAACGGTGAAGTGATCTAATTTTTTGAAATTACGCAATTCCGGGCGGAAAACCGTTACACACTTTTCCTGGAATTGCTCTAGGTCGCGTGGACTCTTGGGATTCCCGAGGCTGGGCAAATCAGATTCAAGACTGTCTTTTGGAGGCAGTCATGGGTGTTATGGATCGTTTGATCCTCAGCGACGAGCAGTGGGCGCGGATAGCGCCGCACATCATTGGCGACGAGCGCACGCGCGGTTCGTCGGGCCGCGACAACCGCATGTTCGTCGAAGCGGTGCTTTGGATCGTACGGACCGGTTCGCCCTGGCGCGATCTGCCGGAGGTATTCGGCAGTTGGAACAGCGCCTTCCGCCGGTTCAGCCGCTGGAGCCGCAAGGGCATCTGGTGGCGCATCTTCGCGGCGATGTCGGACGATCCCGACTTCGAATACCTGATCGTCGATTCCACCATCGTCCGCGCCCATCAGCACGCCGCCGGCGCAAAAAAGGGGCTGAAGATCAGGCCCTTGGCCGTTCGCGCGGCGGCTTGAGCACCAAGATCCACATGGCCGTGCGCGGCCTCGGCTGCCCGGTCCGCTTCGCGCTCACCGCGGGTCAGAAGGGCGATGCACCGCAGGCCGACGCTCTGATCGAGGGCTTGCCCGCCGACATCGTCATGGCCGACACCGCCTATGACAGCGATCGCCTGCGCAAGGCCATCGCCGAGAAGGGCGCTGTCGCGGTGATCCCCAACAACCCCTCGCGTGCGCAGAAATACCCTTTGGACAAGCACCTCTACGCCCAACGGCATTTGATCGAATGTTGCTTTTCCAAGCTCAAGCAGTTCCGGCGCGTCGCCACCCGCTTCGAGAAAACAGCCAGAAACTACCTCGCCGTCGTCACAATCGCAGCTATCGTACTGTGGATCAGATAAGTGTCCACGACACCTAGCGCCTCGCGTCTTTTCAGATGCGCAAAGGATACTGTAGCACTTTTGAATCTACGCATCGTGCTTTCCGAAAAACGATTCCGATTTTCTCGCCCTCGTTTTCGCCCCGTGAGCGGTCATTCAACGTCGATTCAAAACCGTTCCTTAACATTTACGATTTATCAATCTCTCGCATACGAGAGGTTCCGCGATGCGTTGCGTTTTTGTCGCCGTCCTCCTGTTGCTGGCCGGCTGCGGAACGGTGCCGAGAGATACCCGGAACGCCTGTGCGGTTTTCGAGCAGCAAGATGGCCTTTTCAACAATTGGCGTCGCGCCGCCTATGCGGCGGAGCGCGAATATGGCGTGCCCGTGCCCGTGCTGATGGCGACGATCTATACGGAGTCCGGCTTCCGCCATAATGCACGGCCGCCGCGCACCAAGCTCTTCGGCTTCATTCCCTGGACACGGGTCTCTTCGGCTTATGGCTATTCGCAGGCGCTCGACGGCACCTGGGCCCGCTATCAGGCCGAAACCGGACGCTGGATGGCGCGCCGGACCGATTTCGCCGACGCAATCCGCTTCATTGCCTGGTACCACAGTCAAAGCCACCAGCAGAACGGCATCGCGCTCAACGACCCCTATCGGCTCTACATCGCCTATTATCATGGCCACGGCGGCTATGCGCGTGGCAATTGGAGCGATACGGCGAAGACGGGCGCCAAACGCGCCAACAACGTCGCAGCGCTCTATGCGCGGCAGTTGCAGGGCTGCGGCGGCTAGATCATTTCATCGTTTCATTGAAACGGTGAAATGATCCAACTCTTTGAAATTACGCAATTCCGGACGGAAAACCGTTGTACACTTTTCCTGGAATTGCTCTAGCGGTCCATACCAGCCTCAGCCGGCGGCCGCGGCCTCCAGGCCGGCGACGTCGATCTTCACCATGCGCATCATCGCCTGTTGAACCCGGCCGGCCTTGGCCGCGTCCGGATCGCCGAGATGACGCATCAAGGCGTCCGGAATGATTTGCCAGGCAACGCCGTAGCGATCCTTCAGCCAGCCGCAATGCTGCGGTGTCCCGCCCTCGAGCAGGCGGTCCCAGTAATAGTCGACCTCTGCCTGGTCGGCGCACCGCACAAAAAACGAGATTGCCTCGCTGAACTTGAAGTGCGGGCCACCATTGAGCCCCATGAACTGCTGGCCTTCGAGTTCGAAGGTCGCTGTGAACAGCTTGCCATCCGGCCCGCGCCGCAGGTCCTGGATACGGGCGTTGCGAAAGATGGAGGTATAGAATTCGACGGCGTCTTCCAACTGATGGTCGAACCAGAGAAAAGGCGTGATCTTCTGCATGGCATGTCTCCCACGGTGGAACTGCTGCGGAGGACGAACGGCAAGAGGCCGGTCCGACACTCCTGTAAAAAAATTGAGTTGCCGGTCGGAACCTTTCCGCTCCAGTCGTCCTTGTTGTGTTTCAACGCAGGAGACGGACATGGCTTATGTTGATGGTTTTCTGATTGCGCTGCCGAAGCAGAATGTCGAGGCTTACAAGGACCTGGCCCGGAAAGCCGGTGCGGTCTGGAAGGAGCACGGCGCGCTCAACTATGTCGAGTGCCTGGGCGACGACGTTCCCTATGGCGAGCTGACATCCTTTCCGCGCGCGGTGCAGGCCAAGGACGATGAGACGGTCGTGTTCTCGTGGGTGGTTTACAGGTCGCGCCAGGACCGCGATGCGATCGTCGCCAAGGTGATGGCGGACCCGCGGCTCCAGGGCGACGAATGGAAATCGATCTTCGATGGCAAGCGGATGATCTATGGCGGGTTCGAGAGCTTTCTGGAACTCTGACCGGCGAGCGGGGAGCATACGCCTTTAAGTCGGGACCGTTTTCGGCATAAGGTCGTTCGCCAATTCAAGCTCTTACCGGGTGCGGACGCGTGAACAGCGTTGCCGGAGAAGCAGGACGACAGCAATGCCGCAGACCGTCATCACCATAGCCACCAGAGGGCAGGGGCTCTACGAGTTCACCGGCGAGGCGGCGGATTTCGTGCGGGCGTGCGGAAACTCGGAGGGGCTTCTGACCGTTTTCGTACGACACACCTCCGCCTCGCTGATTATTCAGGAAAATGCCGATCCGGACGTCCGGCGCGACCTGCTCCAATTCTTCCAGCGCCTCGTGCCGCCGGCGTCCGATCCTTCGATGGGCGGGGTCGTCCACACCGAGGAGGGGCCTGACGACATGCCCGCCCATATCAAGGCGGCCTTGACGCAGGTCTCGCTCGGCGTCCCCGTCATCGACGGGCGCATGGCGCTCGGTACCTGGCAGGGGATTTACCTTTTCGAGCATCGCGATCGCCCGCACCGCCGCGAAATCGTCTTGCATCTCGGCAGTTGACGTTCTGCTCGCTCCTCTGCACTGGCCGCTGCGAAGAGTCCTGCTGTAGAATGAACGGTGTGCTCACATGAGGAGGAGACGATGACGGACGCCCAGACCATTGCCGGTCGCTTCATCGAGGCCGTGAACGGCCGGGATTTCGAAACGCTCGCCCGCCTCCTCGACGACGATGTCGCCTTCGATTCGCTGACCGGCCAGCGCACCCTCGGCATCGGCCCGCTCCGAACCTGGGTGATGAGCTATCTGCGCCATTTCGACGAGAGCTTCGGTGACGTCGTGCTGATGCGCGATGCGTTCGGGCAGCGGGTGGCGGCCGACACGACCGCGCGGGGCACCTACCGCGAGACGATGGCCGGCTTCCCGGAGGCGTCGGGCCAGGCCTATGCCATCCCGAGCGTCTTCATTTTCGAGGTCGAAGACGGTGTCATCACGCGGCTCAGCCACTATCGCAACCTCCGCTTGTTCGAGCGAGAACTTTCCAGCTAGTTCGAGCAGAAGGAAATGCGCGCTTTTCAAAGCGTTAGCACACGCGTTGAACAACTCAAAGGAACGAATTCCTTGTTTTCCCGTTTCCCCTTGAACGGGAAGAGAAAAGCGCGAGCGAACGTCCGTTCACGCTGTTTCCATGGCCTGCCGCAATTCCGGCCGAATCGGCTGAGATCGACGCGCGGAGGCGGGAGTCTTCCTGAACGCGGCATGAACGAAGGGTTCCGGTATCGTTCAGCTTGTCCGGTCTAGATTTGGACCAATCGTTGAGAGAGCGACCGCCAACCCTTCGCGAAACGGAGAAATGCCATGAGAAAGTTTCTTGTCACTGCAGCCGTCGCAGCCGTCGTTGGGCTGACCGGCCTTGTCGGTACGACCACCACGGCTTCGGCTGATGCGCTGGTCTTCGAATTCGGCCAGGGTGGCGGCGTTCAATACCGCGAACGCGACTATGACCGTTGGGATGAAGGTGATTGGCGCCGCGACCGCTGGGAACGCCGCGGCCGCTGCGAACCGTGGCTCGCCGTGGACAAGGCACGTGACCGCGGCCTGCGCCGCGCCCATGTCGCCGACGTCTCGCGCCGCCAGGTCGTCGTTCAGGGCCGTCGTCACGGCGACCGCCAGGCGATCATCTTCGCCAATGTGCGCGGCTGCCCGATTATCGGTCGCTGGTAAGGCCCCAGCCCTTTCCGTCGCCCCGGGGTGACGGACCAAGAGCCCCCGCGCAATCGCGTCGGGGGTTCTTTCTTTTTGAGGATGTGGCCGCGTGGGTCAGAGCGGGCGCATGCGTGAAGTTGCGCCTCAGGGCGAGCACGCTGCGGCGGCCGAGGCGAGCCTATTGGTTGACCGCGAAAGTCACGTTCACCGTGACGTTATAGGCGCTTTCACCGGTTGCGATCGGCACCTGATCGGCGGCGAATTCCTTGGCCATGCTGCGCATCGGCACCGGCGGCTCGGGGCGGGCCGGCTGTTCCGCAAGCTCGATCAGTCGGCCAAGCGAGACGCCGGCGGCTTCTGCCAGCACCCTTGCCTTGTTGATCGCGTCGGCGACGGCGGCCTTGCGGGCCTCGGTGATCACCGGCTCCGGCTTGTCGTTGGCAAATTCGATGCCGCCGCCCTGGTTGACGCCGAGCGTCACGGATTTGTCGAGGATCTCACCGAGCTTGGTGAGGTCGCGCACACGCACGCTGACGCCGTTGACGACCTGATAACCGATGAGCTCCGGCGGCCGGTTGCTGCCGTCACTGTTCTGCGGATAGTTGTATTGCGGCATGATCGAGAAGCCGCTCGTCTGCAGGTCGCGCTCGGCGACACCGGCCTGTTTCAGCCCGGCGAGAACGTCCGCGATCGCCTTGTTGTTGGCGTCGAGCGCCTCGCGGGCGGTCTTGGCATCCTTGACGACGCTCAGTTGCAGGGTCGCCATGTCGGGTGCGGCCGTCGCCCGGCCTTCGCCGGAGACCTTGATCACCGCCTGGCGGCCCCGCGCGCCGTCCGGACGCCCCTTGCCGTCGCCCTTGCCGGCACCGTTGTCTTGCGCCGCAGCGCCAGCCGCAAAGGCACCCGCGATGGCGGCGGCAAGCGCCACGACATGAGCCGAGCGGGCAATGGGTGTAGAAATCATGGATGTTTCTCTCCGGTTGTTATCGTCAATCCATGCTTGTCGATTGTGTAGGCATTGCGGCAATGGCTTGTCGTCAAAAAAGTTTTCCGCTAGAGCCATTGGGCCGCGAATTGCCATTGGTTCGCGACGGCCGGACGACCGGCAGGGCCTGTAGCTCAATGGTTAGAGCCGGCGGCTCATAACCGCTTGGTTGGGGGTTCGAGTCCCTCCGGGCCCACCATTTCTCGACGTTGATTTTTCATGCTTTTTTCCTCGTTTTGTCTCACCAGGGTTTTCAGTCTGCGAAAATGAGACACTTTCTCGATTCCGATAGTCTTCCAGGCGGGCAAAGGCATTGCCTGCCATCTTTCGTTTTCGAGCCTGACGGGTGTAGATCTCGGCAGTTTCAAGCTTCGTCCAGCCGAACACGGCGCACAGTTCTGGAGCGCTTACGCCGCTATCAGCGAGCATCACGGCCGCAGCCCGTCGTCGGCCGTGCGACGAACAGTGAGGCAGGCCGGCCTCGTCGCACCACTCCCGCATTCGACTGCCTAGCCCCGCGCTCGTGAAGGGCTGGCCGTAATCTGTTACCAGAATGTGAAGTCGCCCGTCTTCGCGCTCCGAGCGGCTTCGCGCAGTTCTGGCGTTACAGGAACTTCGATCACAGTTGGGCTGCGGTTACGATTTTCCAAGCCGTGAAGCGTAGCCACTCACCACTTTGGCGACCGATCCGAACGGCATCGGAGCGGCGGGCGCCTGTGTTGATCATGATCTCAAGCGCCAAGCGTGCCTTCGTGCCCATGACGTGATAATCACGGACTGGTCGATCTCTTCGGGGGTCCAAGGGTGCCAGCCTTCGGACGCCGCGTTTAGCTTCTCGATGCCGACGGCGGGATTGCTACTCACAAGCGGAGGCTTCTGCTTCATCGCCCAATTGAAAAACGCCCTCAAAACCTTCACCAGCTTGTCAGCCGCGCCAGGCGTTTCCCTGCGCTTCAGTTGACTTCTTTCGACGTCCTCCTGGCGGAATTTTTTGTAGGGAGGTGGCCCGGGCGGTCTCGCAGAATCGCATCAACACGCTGCGCTTATCGCGCTGCGTCGCCGCGTCGAGACGCTTAAATCGCGCAGAGCGGAAATATTGATCGACGAGCCAGTCAAAAGCTTTGCCACTTCGCTCACGCCGAAATCGCGCATCGATAATCTCTGGTTATACGGCGTGTTCAAGCTACCCTATACAGACTGTACAAGCCAACGCCTGCGCTCTGAGCAGAGCGTTCGCCCTCCGACAGATTCCCGTTTTGGCCTCAAACGGACTTCGCACGGCAGGATGCAACGGTCAGACCGGGTGGAAGACGGCCCATCGCCCTGCTCATCTGAACGAGCAAGTTGCGGCAAAAGGAGACGTGAGGCCCGTCAGCGGAGGTCGGCAGTCTGCGACAGGAACCACTCGACCAGAATGCCCAGCTTGTCTTGTTCGACGCGCCGTTCGTTGGCCACCAGGAAGAACGCGCCTCCCGTCTTGACTGAGACATCCAACGGCCTGACGAGGAGCTTGTTCTTGAGCAGGAGTTGCGCAGAAAAATTCCAGCCAAGCGCGATACCCTCGCCGGACAGCGCCCCCTGCATCACCAGCTGATAGTCACTGGCTACCATGTTCGGCGGCGCTTGCGCAGCGCCTGCACCGACGCGATCGAACCATTCATCCCAGTTGATCCGCTTTCGGTGCGGATCGAATGAGTGAAGCAGGTGATGAGCGGCCAAATCCGAGACATCTCGGACGGGAGGATGATTGGTGAGATAGGTGGGCGAGCAGACCGGAAACACCATCTCATCACACATGAACCACGTGTTTGGTCGCTGAAATCCCCGATCCCTGATCCAGATCGTCATGTCGATTTCGGAGTCCGGTTCGACGTCGCGGTCCGTCGTCACCACTTTGATCTTCAGGTTGGGATGATCGTGCTGGAGCTCGTAGAGCTTTGGCATCAGCCAATGGGCGGCCGTCGATGTGGAGGCGGCGAGCGTGAGATATTGGGTCGCTTCCGGTGAGATGGCGTTGAAACTGTCCTCCATTCTCAGAAAGCCTGCCCGGATGCCGTCGTAAAGCACCCGGCCTGCTTCCGTCAGTTGCACTCCCCGATTCTCCCTCGTGAAGAGAACGGTACCGCAATGCTTCTCCAGCGCCTTGATCGAGTGGGAAACGCTCGGCTGGGTGACGTTCAACTCCCTTGATGCCATTGCGAAATTCAGGTTTCGGGCCGCCGCCTCAAACACAAAGAGGGAATGTGGAGACGGCACGAGGGAGCGGAGCTTTGACATGAATGGAATTCATATCAGCTGATTTCTTTTCCGTCTACAGCACCTGCGAAATGTGTGTTTAGCTTGCGCCACACTTGAAGGCGGGATGCTCGGGAGGCCCCGCGAATTTTCCAGAGCTGAGAGAGAACAACGTGGCTTCGACACATCGAAACGCGCCGCGGGAGCATATTACTGTGTCCCGGCCTTATGACGAACCGACGGTTTCGGGCTGGTATCTGACATCGGGTCCGGACCTGCCTTTGATCTCCCAGGGCGGCGAAACCACCTGCGAATGCCTGGTGATCGGCGCAGGCTGGATGGGACTTCACGCCGCCCGCCGCTATGCTGAACTTCGTCCGGACGCATCTGTTGTTCTCGTTGAGGCAGGCCGGATCGGCAACAACGCGTCCGGCCGTTGCATGGGCTTCGCCATCGATCTTGCGCACAATCCCCGCAAGCAGGATTTCGTCGAGGACATCCAGGGCAACCGAGAGGAGCTCGAAGTCAATCGCGACGGCAATGCCTACCTGCGCTCGGCCGTTGAGGAACACGGTGTCGAATGCGATTGGGACCCCCAGGGCAAATACCATAGCGCCGCGACTGATCATGGCGTCGCCGATCTCGTGAGCTTCTCGCACGCCCTCGACAAGATGGGACAAAAATACAAATGGGTCGAGAAGGACGAAATCCAGGCCTTGACCGGAAGCAAGCATTACATCCGCGCGCTCCATCACCCCGGGACGATCCTGATCCAGCCCGCGAAGTATCTCAAGAACGCCGCCCGCGCGCTTCCCAAGAACGTCACCGTACATGAGAACACCGCGATCATCGGCGCGCAGTATGGCAACCCGGTCCATGTCTTCCAGACCCCGACGGGCGTGATGAAGACCAAGAAGGTCATTATCTGCGCGGCCGGCTATCTGACGGAGTTCGGTTTCTATCCCAATAGCGCGATCCCGCTCTACACCTTCGCCAGCATGACGCGGGAGCTCACGCCGTCGGAGCTGGCGAAAGTCGGCAACAACGGCCCCTATGGTTTGATCCCGGCGAACAGCTTCGGCACCACCGTCCGTCGGACCAACGACAACCGCCTTCTCCTTCGCAACGTCTATTCCTACGCCAACAACTTCAAGACCACCTTCGAAGATGTCGAAGGCGCGAAGGCGCAGCAGCAGATGGCGTTCGACCGCCGTTGGCCGGAGCTTTCGACTATGGGTTTCGTCGCCAGCTGGGGCGGCTTGCTGACCCTGGCGCAGAACGGCGGCATGGTCTTCGGCCAGCTTGCCGACAACGTCTACGGCGCGGCCTTCTGCAACGGCACGGGCGTCTCCCGCGGCACGTCGTTCGGCAAGTCCGTTGCCGAACTCGCCGCGGGTCGGTCCTCCCCCATCATTGAAATCCTCAAGCGGCGTGTCCCGCCGTCGCGGGCCTATCCGAGGCTCATCACGTCGACGGGCGTCCGGTTCGTCACTGGATGGCGCTTCAAGCAGGCTGGCAAAGAAGTTTAGCGAAAAGGAATATTGGAATGGCTGATCTCAAGGGCATCAATCTGGCGATGCAGACCCCGTTCAACGACGATGGGTCGGTGAACTTCAAGGTGTTCGAGGAACTGATCGACAAGTATGTCGACGCGGGCGTCCACGGACTGGTGCTCGGAGCGGGAACGGGTCAGCATCCCTATCTCACGGAGCAGGAATGCAACAAGCTCTATGAGATCGGTGCCAAGCGCATTGCCAGCCGTTGCAACGCAATCTGCCAGTCCTCCGCCTTGAACATGGACGAGGTCATCCGCCGCTCCAAGCATTCGGAGTCGATCGGCGCTGACGCCCTCATGATCCTGCCGCCCTACTTCGAGGGTCCGAGCGACGACGACGGCTTGTTTGCCTTCTACGAGGCCATCGATGCCGCGGTCGGAATCGACATTATCGGCTACAACATCCCCCAGGCCACGGGCATCTCGGTGTCGGTCGATCTGCTCGAGCGACTGGCTGGTCTCAAGAACTTCAACTGGATCAAGGACAGCGCGGGCGACCTCACGGTCCATCAGGAATACCTCGGAACGTCGGCCTCTGTCCTGAACGGTTGCGACACGAGCACGGTCTACGCCCTCATGGCCGGGACGAAGGGCGTTATCTGGGGCGGCGCGAACTACATGCCTCGCGAGGCGGTCCAACTCTACGATCTGGTCTCGGCGAGAAGGCATGCGGAGGCGCTCGAGCTCTGGAAGCGGATGTTGCCGTCCCTCCTGTTCATCTGGCGGACACACTACACGCCTTCTGTCCTCCGAGCTTCCCAGCTGCGTGGCTACGGCACGGGCAATGTCCGCAGGCCGCTTTCCAGGCTGACCGAGGAACAGGACAAGGCGCTTCAGAAGGCGCTCGCGCCCCTCTTCGAAGCCTTTGCGAACTGAACTCCAACCGGACCGGGATTCGACCTTGAGCCACACGAAACCAGTCGCCGTGATAACCGGAGCGGGCCGCGGAATGGGCGCGGCCATAGCCCGCGAGCTCCGCGGTCGCGGATATGAGCTCGTCCTCATGTCGCCTTCCGCGAGCTCGGAAAAGTTGGCTGGCGAACTCGGTGGCCGGGGGCTGCGCGGATCGACCGCCAGTCTCGCCGATCTGGAGGCGCTAGTGGGCCTCGCGATGTCGTCCTACGGAAGGATCGACACCGTGGTCAACAACACCGCCCACCCACCGACGGGCGAGCTTCTCGAAATCGAGGACTCGGTTTGGGAGGCTGGAAACCAGTCGATCCTGCTCTCGGTCCAACGGATGGCGAAGCTGGTGACACCCCTCATGCTCGCACAGGGCGGCGGGGCGTTCCTCAACATCACGACACTCGCCACCTTCGAGCCGGACGCGAACTATCCGATTTCGTGCGCCTATCGGGCAGCGGTCGCTGCGTACACCAAGATGTATTCCGACAGGTACGGCCCGAGGAACATCCGCATGAACGCGCTCCTTCCCGGCTACATCGACAGCATGGCGCATCCGGCCGAGGCGGCTTATCCGATACCGCTTCGCCGGATCGGCACCGTGGCCGAGATCGCCAAGACCGCGGCGTTCCTGCTGTCGGACGACGCAGGCTACATCACGGGTCAGAACATCCGCGTGGACGGCGGCCTGACGAGACACATGTGAAAGGAGCGCGCGGCCGGCGGCGGGGCTCCCGATCGAGCGCAATGCTCGGGTAGTTTGAAATTGCGTGCACGCAGCGAGGCATCACGGCTCGCCGCGCAATGGAGGAGGCCCGCTAGCCGGGCCTCCGGTCAGTGGGAACAAAAACTGAGGAGTGAAGCAATGAAAGCATTACTGAAATCGCTGGCCGCCGCCGCGATGGTGGGTATGACGTTCCTGTCGGCCGCCCACGCCGAAGCGAAGTCCATCGTCGTCGGCACGATGGGCTGGGAGGACCTGACCCCCATCACCGGCATCACCAGGAAGGTGCTCGAAGACCAGGGTTATGAGGTCGAGGTCAAGGAATTCTCCGAATGGGGCATCGCCTTTGCCGCTCTCAAGAAGGGCGACATCGAAATCCTCGCATCGCAGGTCAACTACGTGTCTCAGGACTACTGGGACAAGAACAAGACGAAGCTCGAGAAGATTTCCCCGGTGTCGCATGGCCTCTACCAGGCCGTCGCCGTGCCTAAGTACGCCAACATCGACTCGATGGAAGACCTCAACGCCCACGCCGACAAGTTCGGCGGCAAGATCATCGGTGTCGAGCCCGGTTCGGGCCTGATGCGCGAAGCCGGCGACGCAATGAAGGCGTATGACCTGAAACTTCAGCTTGTCGAAGGTTCGACCGCCGCCATGACCGCGGCCCTCAAGTCGGCCATCGAGCGCAACGAATGGATCGCCGTCACCGTCTGGGAACCCTCTTGGATGATGGCGAAGTATCCGATGAAGTTCCTCAAGGACCCGAAGAACGTCTTCTCGCCGTCCCAGACCTACTACTGGATCGGAAAGAAGGGCTTCAGCGCTGAGCACCCGCACGCACGTGAAGTGCTCGCCAGCGTCTATGTCCCCCTCGAGGACATCAACGCCATCAACGGCGCCGTCTTCGACGGCAAGAAGATGGACGAAGCGGTCAAGGAATGGACGGACAGCCATGCCGACCTGATTAAGCGCTGGGAGAACATCAGCGGCGAATGACCCTCGCAGGCGAGCCGGAGCATCGGCGTTGGCTCGCCCCTCTTTCATAAAAACGACCCGTCGAGGACTGGCTATGGGGAATGTCATGGAAAACAAGATCAATGACGCCGATGTGTTGCTGGACTGCCGGAACGTTTGGAAGATATTCGGATCGCGCGCGCCTGCGGCCGTGAAGGCCGTCATCGAACGCGGTCTCTCGAAGAAGCAGGTGCTTCAGGAATTCGATTGCGTCGTCGGCGTCGCCGACGCCAGCCTGCAACTCCGCCGCGGCGAAATCTTCTGCGTCATGGGCCTGTCCGGCAGCGGCAAGTCGACCCTCGTCCGCCTGTTCAATCGTCTGATCGAACCGAGCCTCGGAACGGTTACCGTGAAGGGCCGCGAGATGTCGGCCCTCAAACCCGCCGAATTGCGCGAGATGCGCGCCAACACCATCGGCATGGTGTTCCAGAGCGTCGCGCTCCTGCCGAACAGAACAGTGCTCGAGAACGCCGCATTCGGGCTCGAGGCGCGCGGGGTCGCCAAGGAGAAGCGAAACCTGATCGCGACCGCAGCACTCGAAAAGGTCGGCCTGGCGGACTGGACCTCACGATATCCGTCCGAGCTGTCCGGCGGCATGCAGCAGCGCGTCGGTCTCGCCCGGGCGCTGGCGTCCGACCCCGAGATCATCCTGATGGACGAGCCGTTCAGCGCGCTTGATCCCCTCATTCGCAAGCAGCTCCAGGACGAGTTTCGGCAGCTGACGAAGTCGTTGGGCAAGTCGTCGGTGTTCATCACCCACGACCTCGACGAGGCGATCCGCATCGGCGACCGCATCGCCATCATGAAGGACGGCCTCATCGTTCAGGTCGGAACCGCCGAAGAGATCGTCACCAAGCCTGCCGACGACTACGTCGCCGATTTCGTCGCGGGCATATCCCGCATCCACCTGGTGAAGGCGCATTCGGTCATGAAGTCGGTCGCCGAATTCAGGGCCTCGCATCCGAATATCGACGTCCACTCGCTGCTCAAGGCGACGCCCGACGCTGACATCGGGCAACTGATCGACCTCACGATGCAGACGGACCGGGACGCGGTCGCGGTCGTGAACAACGGCCAGGTCGTCGGTGTCGTCACGACACGCGGGCTTCTCCGCGGTGTCGCGGGCAACCCGGTCGAACCGCGCGTGGCGGCCTGAGGGAGGCGGACATGGACACGACCAGCCTGACCGAGAGTTTCGACACCTGGGTCGATGACGGATTGACCTGGATCAGCGATAACGGCGAGTGGCTTTTCGACCCGTTGAGGCAGCTTTTGGAAGGCACGTACGATGGCATCCTGTGGCTTCTTGAGTTTCCGCCCTTCTATGTCGTTTGCCTCGTCCTCGCACTGATCGCCTGGAGAGCAATCGGTCCGGTGTCGGCCGTGCTTACGGCGATCGCGCTCGCGTTTTGCGCTGCCATGGGCCTCTGGGCCGAAACCATGAGCACGCTCGCGCTTGTCGCCACCGCCACCGTGCTCGCGCTCGTCGTCGGGCTACCGATCGGGATCGCGGCTGGCTTTCTCGCCACGCTGAACTCCGCCCTCGAGCCTGTGCTTGACCTTGTGCAGACGCTTCCGCCTTACATCTACCTTCTGCCCGCCATCGCGCTTCTGGGGTACGGTCCCGCGACCGCCCTCGTCGCGACGCTGATCGTGGCCATGCCGCCCGCGATACGGCTGGCTTCACTCGGTATCCGGATGACACCGCACGAGTTCATCGAGCTGGGTCACGCCAATGGCCTGACCCCTTGGCAGATGTTCACGAAGATCAGGCTGCCGTTCGCGATCCCCAGCATCATGGCCGGAATCAACCAAAGCCTGATGATGTCGTTCGGCATGGTCGTCATCGCAGGCATCGTCGGCTCCGGCGGACTTGGAGAAACGATCTACGGCGCGGTCCGCACGCTCGACATCGCCACGTCTGTCGACGCCGCGATCGCCATTGTCGTGCTCACGACGGTTCTTGATCGGGTGACCCAGAACGCAGCCCAGCGGGCGAAGGCAGGTGGGAAATGAACCTCGATCAGCTTCAATTCTCGCCCGGTGCTTATGTCTCCCCCGTCGTCGGCTGGCTCAACTCCAACTTCCACCCTTTCTTCGCCGCCGTGGCGAAGGGGGTCGAGGCCGCGCTGGTCGGCTTCGAGACCGCGCTGCTCTTCCTACCGCCATACGTGGTGATCGCCATTGCCGCCGTTGCGGCTGCCTACTTCATCAGCGTTCGCATCGGAATTGTCGTCCTCCTGTCGCTTGCCTTCTGTCTGCTCGCGGGCTTCTGGACGGCAAGCATGCAGACCGTGGCCCTCGTCGTCGCCGCAGTGCTCGTTTCCGTGCTCGTCGCGTTTCCCCTGGGCGTCCTCGCCTCGCGCCGTCCACGGGTCGAGGCCATCCTCCGACCGATCCTCGACGTGATGCAGACGGTGCCGCCGTGGGTCTACCTCATTCCAGCCGTGATGATCTTCAGCCTGGGTGTCGTTCCAGCCGCCATCGCGACGATCGTCTACGGCATCCCCCCGATGCTCCGGTTGACCACCTTGGCATTCAATCAGGTGCCAAAGTCTATGGTGGAGATGGGACAGGCGATCGGCGCTTCTTCACGCTCGATCCTCTTCAAGGTCGAGATTCCATCGGCGATGCCGACCCTGATCGTGGGCCTGAACCAGTGCATTCTCCTCAGCCTGGCGATGGTCGTCCTTGCTGGCCTCGTGGGCGGCGGCGGGCTGGGCCTCGAGGTGACGCGGGGACTGACCCGTATGGAGATGGGCCTCGGCCTGAGAGCCGGACTGTCAATCGTCGCGATCGCGATCCTGCTGGACCGGGTGTCGAAAGGCGCACTGCAGGCACGAAGACGAGGGCCGGGCTAGTCGACCTGACTTCGTAGACTCCGAACACCACACGACCAGCCTGCTAGCCGCTTCCGGGCTGAATGGACAACTGCGCCCGTCCGCCGGGCAAAACCAGACCAACGACCGTCCCCCCAGGACCGACGAACCACGAAAGAAGACGCGCATGCCCAACCTGCCAACGAAAGCTCGAGTCGTCGTGATCGGCGGCGGAATCTCCGGATGCTCGGTCGCCTACCATCTGGCGAAGCTCGGTTGGACTGATGTCGTCCTGCTCGAACGCAAGCAGCTGACATCAGGCACGACCTGGCACGCAGCAGGTCTCATCGGTCAGCTGCGCGCCTCGCAGAACATGACCCGCCTCGCGAAATACTCGGCGGACCTCTACGTGAAGCTGGAAGCGGAAACCGGGATTGCCACCGGAATGCGCCAGAACGGCTCGATCACCGTCGCCCTGACCGAAGAGCGCAAACAGGAAATCTATCGCCAGGCGACATTGGCGCGGGCGTTCGACATCGACGTCAACGAGGTCTCCCCTCGCGAAGTCAAGGAGATGTATCCGCATCTCAACACCTCGGATGTCGTCGGAGCGGTGCACCTGCCGCTGGACGGTCAATGCGACCCGACGAACATCGCGATGGCACTGGCCAAGGGCGCGCGCCAGCTGGGCGCGAAGATCGTGGAGAACGTCAAGGTCACGGACGTCCATAAGCGCGACGGCAGGGTGACGGGCGTTTCATGGGCGATCGGCGAAGAATTCGGTACGATTGAAACCGATCTCGTGGTGAACTGCGGCGGCATGTGGGGGCGGGACCTCGCGGCGCGCTCCGGCGTGACCCTACCGCTCCATGCCTGTGAGCATTTCTACATTGTGACCGAGGCCATCGAGAACCTGACGCGTCTCCCGGTGCTGCGCGTTCCGGACGAGTGCGCCTATTACAAAGAGGACGCGGGCAAGATGATGCTTGGTGCCTTCGAGCCCAAGGCGAAGCCGTGGGGCATGGAGGGCATCCGCGAAGACTTTTGCTTCGACCAGCTTCCTGAAGACTTCGACCATTTCGAGCCGATCCTGTCGATGGCGGTCAACCGTATGCCGATGCTTGAGACGGCGGGCATCCACACGTTCTTCAACGGCCCTGAGTCGTTCACGCCCGACGACCGCTACTATCTCGGGGAGGCGCCGGAGGTGAGGGGCTATTGGATCGCGGCCGGCTACAATTCCATCGGCATCGTCTCGTCCGGCGGCGCTGGCTTCGCGCTGGCTCAATGGATGAACGACGGCGAGCCGCCGTTCGATCTCTGGGATGTCGATATCCGCCGCGCGCAGCCGTTCCAGAAGAACCGCCGGTATCTCAAGGAACGGGTGACCGAGACCCTGGGCCTGCTTTACGCCGACCACTTCCCCTACCGCCAGGTCGAGACCTCGCGCGGCATCCGGCGTTCGCCGCTGCACGAGCATCTCAAGGCGCGGGGCGCTGTCTTCGGCGAAGTCGCCGGATGGGAGCGCGCGAACTGGTTCGCCCGGCCCGATCAGGAGCGCGAATACCGATATAGCTGGAAGCGCCAGAACTGGTTCGAGAACCAACGGGAAGAGCATCTCGCCGTCCGCAACAGTGTCGGCCTGTTCGACATGACCTCTTTCGGCAAGATCAGAATCGAGGGCCGCGACGCATGCACCTTCCTCAATCGACTCTGCGCGAACCAGATGGACGTCGCCCCCGGCCGTATCGTCTACACCCAGATGCTCAACAGCAAGGGCGGGATCGAGAGCGACCTCACGGTCACCCGCTTTTCGGAGACCGCCTTCTTCGCCGTCGTGCCCGGAGCGACGTTGCAGCGTGATCTGGCGTGGATGCGGAAGCACGTCCGTGAGGACGAGTTTGTCGTCATCACCGATATCACCGCTTCGGAGTCCGTTCTCGTGCTGATGGGCCCGAAGGCGCGTGAGGTGATCACCGGAGTCAGTCCGAACGACTTCTCGAACGAGGCCTTTCCGTTCGGCACGGCGCAGGAAATCGAGATCGGCATGGGCCTCGCCCGTGCTCACCGTGTTACCTATGTCGGCGAACTGGGCTGGGAACTCTATGTGTCGTCCGACCAGACCGCCCATGTCTTCGAAGCCCTCGAAGAGGCAGGCGCGACCTCTGGTCTCAAGCTCTGCGGCCTCCACACCCTCGACTCGTGCCGCATCGAGAAGGCCTTCCGGCATTTCGGCCATGACGTCACGGACGAGGACCATGTCCTGGAAGCCGGGCTTGGCTTCGCGGTGAAGACCGACAAGGCCGACTTTATGGGGCGCGACGCGGTCCTGCGAAAGCGCGAGAGCGGGCTGGAGCGCCGGATGCTCCAGTTCAGGCTCAAGGACGCCGAGCCCCTTCTCTTCCACAACGAGGCGCTCGTCCGGGACGGCAAGATCGTCTCGATCGTCACGTCAGGAAATTACGGCCACCACCTCGGCGGCGCGATCGGCATGGGCTACGTCCCATGTTCTGGCGAGAGTGCCGACGATGTCCTCGCGTCGACATACGAAATCGAGATCGCGGGCCAGCGTTTCCCCGCCGAGGCGTCGTTGAAGCCGATGTACGACCCCAAGGGCGACCGGACGAGGATGTGACGTCTTCTATTGATCCCGAGAGGATGACGAGAGTGCGGCGGCCGACGCCGCCTATTCGGAGACGATCGGCAAGAGTGCGGCGGCGTTCAAGACAGTCGACGGTCGTCAGGCTGGCGATCCCGAACTCGCGGCGAAGGCGATCATCGCCCTGGCCGATAGCGAAAACCCGCCGCTGCACCTCCTGCTGGAAAGCGACGCGTTGGCCCGCGCGCACCAAGCTGGGCCAGTTCGTCGATGAGATGGCCAAGTGGGAAGCCCTGTCCCTTAGCACCGACTTCAAGTCGGAATAGCGACAGGAACGGACCTCAACTCAATTCAATCCGCCGCGGCCGATAGGCCGCGCCATAGAAGGCGATGCAAATGCGAAACGAGCTCTTTATCGATGGACGGTGGGTGAAGCCAGTCGAAGGCGGCACCTTCCCGATCGTGAATCCCGCGACGGAGGAAGTGGTGCATCATGGCCCGGCCGGCACCGCCGAGGACGTCGATCTGGCAGTGCGTGCGGCGCGCCGGGCATTCGACGAGGGGCCTTGGCCCAAGATGTCGGGAGCCGAGCGCGCGCGGTATCTTCGCGCGATCGCGGCGGGCATCCGCAATCGGCTGCAGGAACTGGCGCGGCTTGAGACCATCGACAATGGAAAGCCAATTCCCGAGGCTGAATGGGACATCGGCGACGCCGCCGGCTGTTTCGATTTCTACGCGGACCTCGCCGAGGAACTCGACCGCAAGCCTGAGGAACCTATCGCGTTGCCCGACGCCCGCTTCGCGTCCAAGGCCGTCAGAGAGCCCGTCGGTGTCGCCGCGGCGATCATTCCCTGGAACTATCCGCTGCTGATGGCGGCATGGAAAGTGGCTCCGGCCTTGGCGGCCGGATGCACGATGGTTCTCAAGCCCGCCGAACTGACCTCGATGACCGCGATGGAGCTGGCGGCAATCGCACAGGCGGCGGACCTGCCGCCTGGCGTTCTGAATGTCGTGACCGGGGCCGGACCGGTTGCGGGACAGGCCCTCGCCGATCATCCCGACGTCGACAAGCTGGCGTTCACGGGGTCGGTCCCCGTCGGCTCGAAGATCATGCAGGCAGCCGCGCGCGACATCAAACGCGTCAGCCTCGAGCTCGGCGGCAAGTCGCCGTTTCTCGTATTCGAAGATTCCGATATTGGCGCTGCCGTCGAATGGGTCATGTTCGGCATCTTCTGGAACCAGGGTGAAGTCTGCTCGGCGACTTCGCGGGTTTTGGTACAGGAGAGCATCTACGACAGCTTCCTCGACCGCCTGGTTGAAGAGACGAGGAAGATCAAGATCGGCGACGGCCAGGAGCCCGGCGTCTTGCTCGGGCCCTTGGTCTCGCGGCGGCAGATGGATCAGGTCCTGTCCGCGATAGACAAAGCCCGCGCCGATGGAGCCCAAGTCGCGGTCGGCGGCGGGCGTCCCGCGGGCTTCAACAGGGGCTTCTTTGTCGAGCCGACGGTGCTGATCGACGTCCCGTTGGATAGCGACGCGTGGAACGAGGAAATCTTCGGGCCGGTCGTGTGCCTGCGTCCGTTCGCGACCGAAGCGGAAGCGGTGAAGCTTGCCAACGACAGCAAGTTCGGCCTGGCCGCCGCGGTAATGTCAAAAGACGACGAGCGAGCCGAAAGGGTCGCCGCCGCCTTGCGCGCGGGAATCGTCTGGATCAACTGCAGCCAGCCTACGTTCACGGAGGCTCCCTGGGGTGGATACAAGCAGTCGGGTATCGGGCGCGAGCTCGGCCGCTGGGGTCTCGAGAATTACCTCGAAACCAAACAAATCACCCGGTTCGCGAGCGCGGAACCGTGGGGCTGGTACATCAAGGATGGCTCTCGATCCTAGACCGTTGGCCACGACGTCGACCCAACTCCTGGGCCAGCTTAATCAGGTCACCCGCAATCCTCGGACACCCAAAACAGGACGATTTCGATGTCTCAAACGTCTCAGCTTCCAATCTCGCCTCGTTCAGGTGTCATCGACGTCGTCGACGTCCATGTCGGCGGCGACCTGCATCGTATCGTTCTCGACGGTATCGTCGAATTGCCCGGTGAGTCCGTTCTCGAGAAAATGACTCACCTTCGTGACAACGCCGATGGACTGCGGCAAATACTGCTGGAGGAACCCCGAGGCGGACACCCGTCGCTCTATGCCGACCTGGTGGTCGAGCCCAAGAACCCCAAGGCCGACGCGGCTTTCATCATCATGGAGTTGATGGGCTACCCGCTGATTTCGGGCACCAACACGATGAGCACCGCTATCGCTCTTCTCGAGATGGGGCGGCTTCCGATGGTAGAAGGACCGAACAGCCTGGTGCTCGAAGCACCTGGCGGGCTGATCGACGTCGACGCGTACTGCGAAAACGGCAAGGTGAAGTCGGTCGCTTATAAGGCGAACACTCCTTCATATATGGCCGCCCGAGACCTTGTCCTGGACATGCCAGGCCGAGGAAAGATCAAATTCGACCTCATCTGGACTGGGGCGTTCTATCCGGTCGTCAACGCGTCGGAACTCGGATTCAAGCTGATCAGGGAAGACGAAGCTTCGCTTGTCGAGTTCGCGCGCGACTTCATTCCCATGATTCGAGAACATCATCATCCCGTCCATCCAGTGTTTGGCGATGAGGTTCCGCTGTCGTTTGTGGTGTTCGCGGGAGAGCCGGACAAGGTGGCCGAGGGCGAGTGGGAGCGACGCATCTGTTGCTATGAATATCCGCGCAACAGTGTTTGTCGGGCTCCAGCTGGTGTGCCGAGCACGGCTGTCCTTGTCCAACTGGTCGAACAGGGAAAGCTTTCCGTAGGGGACGCTCTAAGAACCATTTCCATCTTTGACACCGATCTTCTCGCCAACGTCGTCAGTGTCGATCCTTACCACGGGCGTAACGGCGTCACGGTTACCGTCACCGGACGAGGTTGGATCACCACTCGGTCGCAGATCATCGTGGACTTGTCCGATCCGCTCACCCCTCGCGACGGCCTCGATGGCGTGCTCGAACGATAGGCATGGAGGTACCGCAGTGCTCTCGACCTTGCGCAGGCACTTCAGCATATTCCTTTCGGACGGCTTCTCGCTGTTGGCGTTCACCTCCCTGACCGCGCCGCTGCGGATCGCCAACGAGGTTCTGGGATACGAAGCCTATTCCTGGGACATCGTTGGCCAACTGGGCGCGTCGGTTCGCACAAGCTGCGGTCTTTGCCTCCCGGTCGATTGCGACATCGAGGCGGCACGGAACGCGAAGCCCTACGACCGCACGCGGTTCCTTGCGCTCTTGCCAGGCGACAGACGCGGGCCATTCCCTGCACGCTTGATCTCATGGGCAAGGGAGGCCCTGTCGCGTGGGGTCTCGGTGGCCGGGATCGGCCGGGGCGCTCTCATGCTCGCGGAACATGGCTTCCTCGACGGTCGCCGCTGCGCCGTACATTGGAGCGTGTTCGGCTTAAGCGTCGAGAACTTCCCGGATGTGGTGTTCTCGCGAGCCTTCTACGAGATCGACGGCCTGCTCCATACATGCGCGGGCGAGGCAGCCTCGTTCGACCTGATCCTGGAGATTATCAAGCAGGACTTTGGCCAGGACTTGAGGGACTCGATAAATGACGTCGCCTTGCAGGGCCGCGTCCGCAGTCGGGCGGACCGACAGGCGATGGCGCTGCACATGCGGCTCGAGAGGATTTCCTCCCCACTGCTTCCCGTCGTCAAGCTCATGGAGGAGACGGTGGCCGATCCGTTGAACTTGGATGAGCTCGTGGCTTCGTCCGGCATATCTCGGCGTCATCTCGAACGATTGTTCCAACAGCACCTCGGCATGTCCCCTCAAAGATACTACAGGCAGCTTCGTATCGAGCGCGCCCATGCTCTCCTCGAGAACTCCATGATCCCGATCATCGACGTCGCGATGGCTTCTGGCTTCGTCAGCCAGTCGCACTTTGCGAAGGTTTACAAGGGCTTCATGGGATGCACGCCGCAAGAGACGAGGACAGGCCGAAGACGAGACGGTGGTTCGGTCGATAGTTTTCGAGAACGAGCCCTGGCGATGTCGGTGGCCGCCTAGAGTCCGGGTGGGCGCTTGCGTTATCTAGGGCCCAATGAAGCATGCGGCAGCATGGCTAAAGGTGAGGTGGATGAATTCAGGCGCAATCGGCATCATAGAAGAAATCTGGCGCTATCCGGTGAGCTCCCTCGGCGGGGAGCCGTTGTCCTCGGCCCAACTGGGCGCAGACGGCGCGCTTGGAGACAGAACCTGGTGTCTAGTCGATCCCCAGACGAATAAGCCCGCCACCCCCGAGACCGATCAGCGATGGCGCGCCGCGTTGTTTCTTAGGTCTCGACTTGCGGACACGGTGCCTGAAATAGGCTTTCCCGATGGCGAATGGCTTGCCGTCACCGACAACAGACTTTCGCCACGGCTGGAGCGCCATTTTTCCTTTCCGGTCGAGGCGCGACCCTACGGCGATGGCGAGCCCAGCATGGTCAAGAACAGATACCTGCCGAGCCCGGTCCATCTCGTGACCACGGCCTCCTTGGATCGACTGTCGTCATACGGGGTGCCGTGGAGGATAAGCGCACGACGGTTTCGTCCCACGATCCTCGTGAGAACCGACTGCGAGCCAGGATTTATCGAGTCCATGTGGCTGGGGCGCGATATCCGTGTCGGTTCGGTTATGATGCGCGCGACGGAAGAAACGAAACGTTGCGGGATGACGATGATCGCGCAGCCGAACATCGTGGAAGAGCCTGAGGTTCTCAGGACTATCGTTCGGCAAAATCGGCGAAATCTCGGCATCTACTGCATTGTCACGGAGCCGAGCACCATTGCCGTTGGAGACAAAGTCACGTTGGCTTGAGCCGCAAAGGCGCTGTCTTCGATACAAGATCGTGCACGAATGTCTGGTTTGGCCGGCAACTCGCGCCGTAGCCCGTGAAATCCTGAAGGACAGCAGTGGGTCGATTCTGCTTATTCCTGTAGGTCTCACCAGGGTGGAAAGCGGAGGTTTGGCTGCCCCTCCATTCAGCTCTAGTTCGCCCGACGGAAGCGGCCATTGACACTGTCGCCGCCAAGCCGACTCGACAAATCCATCCCACGTTAACATTCGGCTCCACAGGTTATGCGCATCCAGCTACTCATTCCACGTTGAAAACCCGGCGCTGACGACCACTAGTCAAGCCAGCGCGGCGGTAGACGCGCGGACCGCACCGGGGCCGCGAACGTTCCAGCAGAACCCTCTGCCGCTCCCCGTATCACCCGCGCTTGTAGAGCAGAGCATTTGGTTAGACGACGCTTGTCTCGTCGCAGGCTGCCCGGGGCGCTTTCTCCTGTGGCGCCTGAATTATAATTCACAACTTGAATTATATTGACAGGCGATGCGCTTTGCGTTTAGCTGCCCATACCGGACTTCGAGGAGGAAATCCGGTCTTCACTGAGATCAGCGTCGGCTCGACGCCCTCGGGCTTTTTGGGAGGGGCTTCGGCCTCGAGGAGGACACTTGCGCACTTTTTTCAGCTCGACCGCGATGGCGGTCCTTACGGCAGCGCTTTTTGCCGGTTCCGCGGCGGCCGAGACAGATAACCCGTTCCGCTGCAAACCGGGCGAAAAATACGTCATGAACGTCATGGTCTCGGGCGTTGAATACTGGTTCCCGGTCTATGAAATGTTCAAGCAGGCCGGCCAGCAGTTCGGCTGTGAGACGGAATATACCGGCACGCCGGAATATGACGTCAACAAGCAGATCGCTACCTTCGACCAGGCACTGGCGCAGAATCCGGCCGGCATTCTCGTCCATCCGATGAACTCCGACCCGTTCATCGAGCCGATCAACCGTGCCACCGACCAGGGCACGGCAGTCGTCACCTTCGCGGCCGACTCGCCGCTCTCCAGGCGCGTGTCCTTCATCACCTCGGACAACACCCGCGAAGGTATCTATGCGGCCGACGCGATCGCCGAGAAGATGGGTGGCAAGGGTGAATATGCGGTTCTGGAGAATCCGGGACAGGACAACCACGACAAGCGCATCGCCGCCTTCATTGGCCGCATGGAGGAGAAGTGGCCGGACATGAAGCTCGTCGGCCGCGCCGCCTCCAACCAGGATCCGACCAAGGCTTATCAGGGTCTCAACAGCATCATCCAGGCCAATCCGAACCTCGGTGCCGTCTTCATGCCGGAGGCGAACTCGGCGATCGGTGCCGCGCAGGCCAACAAGGAAAGTGGCGGTAAGGTCCTCGTCATGTGCGCGGACGTCAACGCCAATATCCTCGACATGATCAAGGCCGGCGAGGTCTTCGGCTCGATCAACCCGAACCAGGGCATGCAGGGCTATATGGGCTTCATGCTGCTTTGGCTCGCCAAGCATCCCGAACTGATCGATCCGATGAACGATGCCAAGCGCTCCGGCTTCAACCCCATGAGCATCCCGGTCGTCGACAATGGCCTCTCCATTGTGACGGCGGAAAATGCCGACGACTTCTATTGGGACAAGTACCTGCAGCGTCGCGGCACGAAGGGCATCGAGGAGTAAGCTCCGGATTAGCGCCATCCGCGCCTCATAGTGCGGATGGCCCCACGGAGGGAGGGGGAGGAAGCGATGGCGGAGCCGGTGCTCACGATTCGCGGCGTGACCAAGCACTTTGGGGCGGTGAAGGCATTGACGGACGTCGACTTCACGCTTGAGCGCGGCGAGATACATGCGCTGTGCGGCGAGAACGGCGCCGGCAAGTCGACGCTGATGAACATCATCGCGGGCGTGCTGCTGCCGACCGAAGGCGAAATCCGCGTGGACGGCAAGGTCGTGCGAATCGCCTCTCCTGCCATTGCCCAGTTGCTCGGAATCGGTCTCGTGCATCAGGAAATCGCGCTCTGCCCGGATGTCACGGTCGCGGAAAACATGTTCATGGCGGCGACCAACCGCCGCCGTACTCCCTTCATGAACTACCGCGCGCTCGAACGTGGCGCGCAGGCGGTGATGGACCGGCTTGCCGCGATCGACGTCGGCCGCAAGGTTGCGGACCTGCCAATCTCCAGCCAGCAACTCGTCGAGATCGCCAAGGCGCTGACGCTCGACTGCCGCGTGCTGATCCTGGACGAGCCGACGGCGGCGCTGACCGAAACCGAGGCGCAGCAGCTCTTTTCGATCATCCGCGACCTCAAGGCGAACGGCATATCGATCATCTATATCAGCCATCGCATGGCCGAGATCTTCAGCCTCTGCGACCGTGTCACGGTGTTCCGCGACGGCCGTTACGTCTGCACCGATCGCATCGCCGATATCACGCCGGACGACGTGGTGCGCCGCATGGTAGGGCGCGAGATCTCGCAGCTCTATCCGGAAAAGCTCGAACCGGGCGGGGCGTTCGAGCCGATCTTCGAGGTAGACGACATCGGTGACGGCGAGCGCTTCCATGGCGTCAGCTTCGCGCTGCGCAAGGGCGAGATTCTTGGTATCGGTGGCCTGATCGGATCCGGCCGCACGGAAATCGCCGAGGGGATCTGCGGGCTTCGATCGCGCACGGCGGGTGCGGTACGCCTGCGCGGCAAGGCGCAGGGGATCAATTCCTATTCCGATGCCGTGAAGGCCGGGATCGTCTATCTGTCGGAGGACCGCAAGGGCTCCGGCATCTTTCTGGAGATGTCGGTCGCGCAGAACATTTCCGTGCTGGATCTGAAGTCGCTGACGAATTCCGTCGGTCTCATGAACGTCCGTGCGGAGGCCTCGCTTGCAGAGGATTTCGCGCGGCGGCTTGCGGTCCGGATGGGCGGTATCGAGGCACCCGCAAAGTCGCTCTCCGGCGGTAATCAGCAGAAGGTGGCGATCGCCAAGCAGCTCGCGGTGAAGCCGAAGGTTATTCTGATGGACGAGCCGACACGCGGCATCGATGTCGGCGCGAAGGCGGAAATTCACCGCCTGCTGCGTGAGCTTGCCTGCTCGGGCATCGGCATCATCGTCATCTCTTCGGAAATGCCGGAGCTGCTCGGTCTCTCGGACCGCGTGCTCGTGGTCCGGGAGGGGCGCATTGCTGGTGAACTCGGCGTTGACGAGATGACGGAAGAGGCCGTGATCCGCCTTGCCTCGGGGGTGGGGACGGCAAAGGCGGCAAACCATGCCGCGTGACGAGAACGTGGGAGGGACGGGAATGGCAATCGACACGATGGTGGCAGGCGCGACGAAGACATCGTCCTGGAAACGCATCGGCAGGATGCGCGAGGCGGGGCTGATCGCGATCATCCTCACGCTCTGCGTGGTCATGAGCTTCGCCTCGCCGCACTTCCTGACACTCGGCAATCTCCGCGCCATGCTGATGAGTTTTTCGGTTGAAGGCATCGTCGTCGTAGGCATGACGATCCTGCTCATCGTCGGTGGCATCGACCTCGCGGTCGGCTCCGTCGTCTGCTTTGCAATGGTGCTCTCGGGCACGCTCTTCCTCGCCGGTCTCGACCCTTGGACGGCCTCGCTCGTCGGCATCGCCGCGAGCAGCGCGATCGGCGGCATCATGGGCTTCTTCGTGACGGTCGTGGGCCTCAACCACTTCATCACGTCGCTCGCCGCCATGGTGATCGTACGCGGGCTTTGCCTCATAATCACAAAGGGCACGCCGCTTTCGCTCTTCACGTTGCCGGCGGGCTTCAAGGCGGTCGGGCAGGGCACGTTCTACGGCGTTCCCTATGTCATCCTGATCTTCGTCGCCGTCGTCATCCTGTTCGATTTCCTGCTGCGCCGTGCGACCGCCTTCCGCAAGGTCTTCTACACCGGCAGCAACGAGAAGGCGGCGCTCTATTCCGGTATCAAGACCAATCAGGTTAAGTTCTGGGTGACGGTGCTCTGCTCCACGCTCGCCGGTGTCGCAGGCGTCATCTACATGTCCCGTTTCGGCGCCGCGACCCCCACCTTCGGCGTCGGCATGGAGCTCAACATCATCGCGGCGGCGGTAATCGGCGGCGCGTCGCTCAACGGCGGTTCGGGCACGATCCTCGGCGCCATCCTCGGCATCGCGCTTCTCTCTGTCGTTACCAGCTCGCTGATCCTGCTCGACGTTTCGGTCTATTGGCAGGACATGATCAAGGGGTGCATTCTGCTCGCTGCCGTTTCCATCGACCATTTTCTGCACAAGCGGAAGGCCGCCTGACATGCCAATTGCCAAACCGAAACTCAAGACGACAGCACCGCGCGAGGAGATCGTCATCGCCCGCCAGATGCACCAGGCGCTCGTCCTGCACTATATGGAGGGTCTGACGCAGGCACAGATCGCCGACCATCTCGGCATCTCGCAGGCCACCGTCAACCGCCTCATCAAGCGCGGCCGCCAGCTCGGTCTCGTTGAGATCAAGATCAAATCGCCGGTCGAGGCGCTGGTCGAAATGGAGGAGCGACTGCTGGCGCTCGGCGGCATCAGCCGCGCGGTCGTGGTGCCCACCGTCTCCGACAACCCGCAGACTGCGCTCCAGGCGGTCGGTGAGGCGGCGGCACGGCTGTTGCTCCAGCAGATCGGCGACGGCGACACGATCTGCATCACTGGCGGCAAGGGCGTCAGCGCCGTCGTCGCCGGCCTGCAGCCGCCGCGCCGCTTCGATGTCGAGGTCATTCCGGCAACGGGCTGCGTGCAGGGCAAACACTATACGGACGTCAACCATGTCTCGACCCTGATGGCCGACCGGCTCGGAGGGCGCTCCTACCAGATCCACGCACCCCTCTTTGCCGACGATGCCGAGCAGCGGGCGATGCTGATCAACATGCGCTCCGTGGCCGACGTCTTCAAACGGGCGCGCGAGGCGAAGGTGGCGGTGGTCGGCATCGGCTCGATCCTGACGGACGACTCGAGCTACTACGATCTGCACCCGTCCTCCAGCACCGATCGGGCGGCGATCGAACGCTCCGGCGCGACCTGCGAACTGCTCGCCCACCTGCTCGACGATCGGGGCCGGGTTTGCGACTACAGCCTCAACCGTTCGCTGGTGTCGCTGACGCTTGAGGAATTTGCCTCGATCCCGACCAAGATCGGCGTCGCGAGCGGACCCAACAAGGCGGGCCCGATTCTCAGCGTCATGCGGGGCAATCATCTCGACACGCTCGTAACCGACGAGGCCACCGGCGCGCGCATTCTTGAAATTGCGTCCGAGCAAGGATTTTCCGCATGAGTGGTGAGCAGTTAATCCGCGAAATCGGACGCTCCGGCGTCAAGGCATCCGCCGTGGGCCTCGGCACCTGGGCGATCGGCGGCTGGATGTGGGGTGGAACGGATGAGGCGGAAGCGATTGCCGCCATTCAGGCTTCGCTCGACGCCGGCGTCACCCTCATCGATACGGCGCCGGCCTATGGCCTCGGCCGGTCAGAAGAGATCGTCGGCAAGGCGATCGCGGGCCGCCGCGACAAGGCGGTGATAGTCACGAAATGCGGCCTCGTGTGGCATACGCAGAAAGGCAACCACTTCTTCGACCAGGACGGCAAGCCAGTCCATCGTTATCTCGGTCGGAGCTCGATCATCCATGAGGTTGAGCAAAGCCTGCGCCGGCTCGGCACTGATCATATCGACCTCTATATCACCCACTGGCAGGACGCGACGACGCCCGTCGAGGAGACGGTTGCGGCTCTGGAAGAGCTGAAGCAAGCCGGCAAGATCCGCGCGATCGGCGCCAGCAACGTCAGCCCGTCGGAACTGGAGCAATACATCAGCACCGGATCGCTCGACGCGATCCAGGAACGGTTCAGCATGATCGATCGCCAAATCGAGGCGGACCTGCTGCCGCTCACGGTCGCCTATCGCGTGTCGACGCTCAGCTACTCTTCGCTCGCGCTCGGCCTGCTCTCCGGCACGATAGGACCGGACCGGGCGTTTTCAGGCGACGACCAGCGCAAGGACAATCCACGCTTTTCCGTGGCCAACCGGCAGAAGGCGAAGGATTTCGCCGAGGCGATCCGGCCCGTCGCGGAGCGGCACGGCGCCAGCATAGCGCAGACGGTAATCGCCTGGACGCTCAACCGGCCGGGCGTGACCTTTGCCCTGTGCGGCGCGCGCAACACGGCACAGGCGCTCGACAATGCGCGAGCGGGCACGCTGCGACTCGGTGCGGAAGACCTAGCGGCCATCGATGCCGCCATTACGGCGAAGCTGGCCAACATGGACCGATAACGGACTGCTATCATGGACCGGAAAAAGACATTGGACGGGCTACGCCAAAGCCCGAAGGTAGACGTGTGCGTCCTTGGCGGCGGCATCAACGGAATCAGCGTTTTCCGCGAGCTGGCGCTGCAGGGCGCGAGCGTGCTGCTTGTCGAGAAGGGCGACTATTGCTCCGGCGCAAGCGCCGCCCTCTCGCGCATGGTCCATGGCGGTCTGCGCTATCTGGAGAATGGTGAGTTCGGCCTGGTGCAGGAGGCGCTCGTCGAGCGCGACCGGCTGCTGCGCAACGCCCCCCACTATGTCGCTCCTCTGCCGACCACGGTGCCGATCTTCGACGTCTTCTCCGGTCTTGCCAACGGCATCGTGCGCTTTCTCGGCCTCACCCGCCGCCCTAGCCGTCGCGGTGCCGTCGCCGTAAAGGCGGGTCTCGGGATCTACGATTTCCTGACGCGCAAGCGGGCGCTGATGCCGCGGCATCAATTCCGCGGCCGCAAGTCGACGCTGGAAAAATGGCCGGCGCTCAATCCGGCAATCCTGAGCTCCGCGACCTATCACGACGCCTGGGTCAGCCATCCCGAACGAATCGGCATCGAGCTCTTGCGCGATGCTCTGTCCGCCGGGGCGCATGCCGGCGCCCTGAACTACGCAGTAATCGAGCAGGCGGAGGCCGGGGAGTTCCTGCTGCGCGATTGCATCTCAGCGGAAAAGTTCCCGATACGGCCGCGGCTGGTCATCAACGCCACCGGCGGCTGGATCGATACGGCAAACGGCATGCTGTTTCCTGCAGACGACCGACCCGCGCCGCTGATGGGTGGCACGAAGGGCTCACATCTGATCATCGACAATCCTGCGCTTCGCGACATGCTCGACGGGCACATGATCTACTACGAGAACGAGGACGGGCGCATCTGCATTCTGTTCCCCTATCTCGGAAAGGTGCTGGTCGGCTCGACCGATATCCGCGTCGACCATCCCGACGCTGCGCGGTGCGAAGCCGATGAGCGGGACTATATCCTGCAATCGCTTGCCTTCGTGCTGCCGGGCGTCAGCATCCAACCGGAAGAAATTGTCTTTCAGTTTGCCGGCGTACGCCCGCTGCCGGCGAGCAACGACAGCTTCACCGGCCGCATCCCGCGCGACCATTTCTGTACCCTGCTCGAAGCCCGCGACGGCGGGCCGCCGGTGCTCTGCATGATCGGCGGCAAGTGGACGACCTTCAGATCCTTCGGCGAACTGGCCGCCGACATGGCACTGCAACGGCTTGGCCACAGCCGCGGCGTCGAAACGACCGATCGTACTTTCGGCGGCGGCCGGGGATTTCCGAAAGACCGGAGCGGCTGGATTCGGGACCTGTCGGACTCGACAGGCCTTCCCCCCGATCGCGCCGCAACGCTTTTCGAGCGCTACGGCACAGATGCGAAGGACATAGTCCGCTTCACCGCCGCGGGGCCGGACCACCGCTTGCCGCATGCCGGCTACAGTGCCCGGGAGCTCCTGCACCTCATCCGCACGGAGGCGGTCGAACATCTGGACGACCTGCTCCTCCGGCGCACGACACTCGCCATCACCGGTGAGCTTTCCCTCGACATGACCGAGGCTGCGCTCGACCTGCTTGCAGCCGAAAAGGGCTGGTCGGCGCCGCGCAAAGCCGAGGAGCGCAACCGTTTTCTCACCCTCATGCGCGAGCGCCACGGCGTCGCGGAGGCAACCCTTTCCGCAAGGAACGAACAAAGGAGTGAATTATGCGAGACAACCGCAAGGTCCGGATGAACCGGCTGTTCGGCAACGGCCGTTGCCTGGACGTGGCGATCGATCACGGCGTTTGCAACGAGTCGTCCTTTCTCGACGGGCTGGAGGATATGCCCGCTGTCGTGAAGGCGCTGGTCGATGCCAAGCCCGATGCGATCCAGATGAACTACGGTCAGGCCGACCTGCTGCAGGACCTTTCCGGCAAGGACAGGCCCGCCCTCGTCATGCGCATCGACATGGGCAACCCCTACAACCGCATCCGCCATAGCGACATGTGGGCCGTGTTGCAGAACGAGGCAGAGCCGCTGATCGGCGCGCTTCAGATGGACGCGGCCTGCGTGGTGGTCAACCTTTTCATGCTGCCGGACGAGCCCGATCTCTTCCGCCAGTGCGTCCAGAACATCGCCCGCGTGCGAGCCGACTGCGAGAAGTACGGCATGCCGCTGATGATCGAGCCGCTCGTCATGCAGCCGGTGACGGAACGCGGCGGCTACATGGTCGACGGCGACGCCGACAAGATCGTCACGCTGACGCGGCTTGCCCGCGAGATGGGCGCGGACATCATCAAGGCCGACCCCACGACGAACCCGGAGGATTTTCATCGTGTAGTCGAAGCGGCGCGCTGCCCGGTGCTCGTGCGCGGCGGCGGCAAGGAGGACCTTCGCGCCGTCTTCGACAAGTCTGCCGCCTTGATGCGGCAGGGTGCTATGGGCATGGTCTATGGGCGCAACATCTACCAGCACGCCAATCCGAGCGCCGTGGTGCGCGGGCTGATGGCGATCGTTCATGAGGACGCGAGCGGCGGGGAGGCCTTCGCACTCTATCAGCAGGGGTGAGGTGCTGGAGCAATTCCAGGAAAAGTGTGGAGCGGTTTTCCGTCCGGAATTGCGTAAAACAAGGACGGGACCTTGGGAGGGGTTCAGAATGCAAAAATATCTGTTGGGGCTCGACGCCGGCAATACCGTCATCAAGGCGGTGATCTTCGACCGGACAGGCCGGGAGCTGGCGCATGCCGGGGAGGAGGGGCATAGCCACGGGCCGCGCCCCGGCCATGTCGAACGCGATCTCGGCGAGCTCTGGGCCAATGCCAAGCGCGTCATTCACGCCTGCCTCGACAAGGCGGGGATTGCGGCGAGCGACATCGCCGCGATCGGCTGCGCCGGCCACGGCAACGGGCTCTATGCGCTCGACAGGGATGGTGAGCCGCTGCTCGGGATCCAGTCACTGGATACGAGGGCGACCGGCCTCGTCGAGGAATGGGCGGCCGAAGGCGTCGGCGAGCAGACCTATTCGATCGCGCGTCAGCGTCCCTGGCCCTCGCAGACGCCGACCCTGCTTGCCTGGCTGAAGCGCCACAGGCCGGAGGTCTTCAGGCGCATCGGCACGGTGTTCTTCTCCAAGGATTTCGTCGTCAACCGTCTGACGGGCAGCCGCGTCAGCGAGGTCTCGGACATGTCCGGCGCCGGCCTGCTCGATCTCGCGGCGCGCCGCTACGACAAGGCGCTGATGGAGGCCTATGGCCTTGCCGATTGCATGGACCTTCTGCCGCCGCTCATCGAAAGCACCGACATCGCCGGCACGGTGACGGAGGCGGTGGCGAGAGAGACCGGGCTTGCCGTGGGCACGCCGGTGATCGGCGGGCTCTTCGACGTCGTCGCCTCGGCGCTCGGTTCGGGCGTGTCGCGCACCGGCAGCGCCTCGATCATCGCCGGCACCTGGAGCGTCAACCAGGTCATCATCGACGGTCCCGATCTCGATGGCGCCGTCTTCATGTCCTCGACCTTCGACCGTACTCGCTACATGGCGATGGAAAACAGCGCCACCTCGGCCGCCAATCTCGAATGGCTTGTGCGGGAGTTCTTCGAGGGGGAGCATGCGGAGAGTCTCTCGCCCTTCGACGCCTGCTGCGCGCTGGCGGCTGCCGTTGAGCCAGCGGCGGACGATCCGCTCTACCACCCCTATCTCTACGGCGCCCAACAGGACGGCCACGCGCGGGCGGGCTTCTACGGTATCGCCGGCTGGCACACCAAGGGGCATCTGATCCGTGCCCTGCTCGAAGGCGTTGCCTTCGGCCATCGCCAGCATGTCGAAACGATCCGCAAGGCAGGCGCGACCTTCGACGAGGCAGTGCTCTCCGGCGGCGGATCGCGCAGCCGCCTCTGGCCGCAGATCTTTGCCGATGTGCTCGGCGTTCCCGTCTCCGTCTCCGTCTCGCGGGAAACGGGCGCGCTGGGTGCCGCGATCGCGGCGGGGACGGGTGTCGGCCTCTTCGCCGACTTCACGGACGGGGCGAATGCCATGGTGCGGGTCGATCGGCACTACAGACCGAATAGCGCGCTCGCCGCGCACTACCATCGCCGCTATGCGCTTTACAAGGACATAGCAGAGGCGATGACCCCGCTTTGGCGGCGGCTTTCGGCAAGCACAGGCCGGGAGGCGGGAGTTGCAGCATGACTATACATGACACTGAAATGCCGGTGGACGAAGGCATATACGACTTCATTATCGTCGGTGCCGGTTCGGCTGGCTGCGTTCTCGCAAACCGGCTCTCGGCCGATCCCAAGAATCGAGTGTTGCTGCTCGAAGCAGGCGGCAGCGACCGCTACCATTGGGTCCATGTGCCGATCGGCTATCTCTACTGCATGGGCAATCCGCGCACCGACTGGATGATGAAGACGGTCGCGGAAGCCGGCCTCAACGGCCGCGCGCTGAACTATCCGCGCGGCAAGGTGCTCGGCGGCTGCTCGTCGATCAACGGCATGATCTACATGCGCGGGCAGGCTGCCGACTATGACGGCTGGCGGCAGGCGGGCAATGCGGGCTGGGGCTGGGACGACGTGCTGCCCTATTTCCTGAAGTCGGAGGACAATTACCGCGGCAAGTCCGCCATGCACGGGGCGGGCGGCGAGTGGCGCGTCGAGCGCCAGCGTCTCTCCTGGCCGATCCTCGACGCCTTCCGCGATGCCGCGGAGGAAATCGGCATTCCGAAGACGGATGATTTCAACGGCGGCGACAACGAGGGCTCCGGCTATTTCGAGGTCAACCAGCGCGGCGGCCTGCGTTGGAATACGACCAAAGCCTTCCTGCGGCCCGTCATGAAGCGCAAGAACCTGCGCGTGCTCACCGGCGCCGAGACCGAACGGCTGGAATTCGACGGCAAGGCCGTGACCGGCGTGCGTTTCCGTCTCGGTGACCGGCTCTGCTTCGCCCGTGCTTCCCGAGAGGTTGTGCTGTCGGCTGGAGCCATCAACTCGCCGAAAATCCTAGAACTGTCGGGCGTCGGGCGGCCGGACCTGCTCTCCGCCCTCGGCATCCCCGTTCATCACGCCCTTGCTGGCGTCGGCGAGAACCTGCAGGACCACCTGCAGATACGCACTGTCTTCAAGATCGAAGGCGCGCGCACGCTGAACCAGCTCTACCACAACCTCCTGAGCCGCGCGGGCATGGGCCTGCAGTATGCGATCAGCCGGTCCGGCCCGCTCTCCATGGCACCGAGCCAGCTCGGCATTTTTGCCAAGAGCGATCCCTCCGTCGCCACGGCCGACCTCGAATACCACGTCCAGCCGCTTAGCACGGACCGGCTCGGTGAGCCATTGCACCGTTACCCCGCCGTCACGGTGTCCGTCTGCAATCTCCGGCCGGAGAGCCGCGGCACAGTGCATGTCATCGCGCGTGATGCGGCACCGCCACCCGAAATCCGCCCAAATTATCTCTCCACCGCCGGCGACCGATTGCTTGCGGCGAAGTCCATCCGCCACGCCCGCAGCCTCATGGAAACTAAAGCGCTCGCGCGATTCCGGCCGCAGGAAATGCTCCCCGGTCGCGAGCACGACAGCGACGAGGATCTAATCCGCCGCGCCGGCGACATTTCCACAACGATCTTTCACCCCGTCGGTACCTGCAAGATGGGGAGTGACCCTATGTCCGTTGTGGACGCGAAACTGCGCGTGCACGGCATCGGCCGATTGCGTGTCGTCGACGCCTCCGTCATGCCGACGATTGTCTCCGGCAATACGAACTCGCCGGTGATAATGATCGCGGAGAAGGCATCAGAAGTCATTCTGAAGCGGTTGTGAGAATTACTCGAAACGTTCTTGCTTGATGGCGCATTGGAGCAAAGCCAAGGGGCCGAAGTGGAACGACCCGAGATGCCAGCCACTGCGGACCTTTGCGCCATCCACGACCAGTGGCCGGTCGAGAATTCGCCTTCAACAGCGTCGTGGGTGGATGGTGAGCGGAATTAGGCGCTCAACGCGCTGAATGGCGGCGTTTGCAGACAAGAGCCGTCATTGCGCAACCGGTCACGGTGTTCCCGGCAGGGGATGGTTTAGGCTACATGCTGAAACTGGACTGCACCGTTGTGCAGAAAGCAGGGGTGCCCTCGATGGCGATGATGCCGTCCCGCCGCGGCGCATCGGGCAAGTCAGTGTCTCACAATAAAAGAGACTTGCCACTGTGTCGCAGGCGCGGCGACAACTGGCGCAAGGGGCGGGCAGGTCCGCTGGTTCGCGGCGAATTTTTGAGATTATCTGCTAGACCGACGCTCTATTTGGCAATGCAAACTCCTCCATCGACCTATTCTGGGTGACGCCCGAGCCAGCTCCGAGGCACATCGCTGCCTGAACCGCCAGGGCAGGATCGTCATTCGAAACATCCGCCGCCCGGGAAAGAATGCAATCGCCCTCGTCGATCCGGCAGCCCGCGAACCAAATGAGGAACATGACATGTCACTGTTGATTACTATCGATACCGATCCGGACTTCACACCAAAGGACGCGGTCCCCGCACCGGAACGGCTCATTTCGGGCAATCCATTCTTCAAGACCTGGGCACAGGATGCCTCGAAAAGCGAGAAGGTGCTGACTGGCGTCTGGGAGGCGACGCCTGGCGAGCATCATTCGATCAAGGGGACCACCTACGAATTCTGCCACATCATTTCAGGCCTCGTGGAAATCGAGGAGAAGGGCGGCGAGACGCAGACCTATCGCGCTGGTGACAGCTTCGTCATGAAACCTGGTTTCGTCGGTGTTTGGCGTACGATCGAGACTGTACGCAAGATTTACGTTTGTGTTTACGAGTGACAGCAAAACTCAGGTGCGCCCGACTATAGGCGCACCTGAGACTTCCAGATGAGGCGACTTCAGAAACTAGAACCGGCGGCTCGGCGGGCAGTGGCGTCCCAAATACCGCGTTCTGGCTGTCGTCACGGCGTCGACCATTCCCACGCTGCCGCGCGTTCTCACCATAGGCACGCTGCTGCCGGCAAACGCCGCCCAACCGACTGTTACTACCGCGTCTCGCGCAGGCATTCGAAACGGACATACCGCATTTTGAGCATCACTCGTTCAGGAAGCCGACGATGCCCTTGATCTCGGTAAACTCGTGCAGTCCGAACTTCCCGTATTCCCGACCGTTGCCGGATTGCTTGTAGCCGCCGAAAGGGGCGGCGCTGTCCCAGGCGGAGCTGTTGAGGCGAACGGTGCCGGCGCGCAGCCTGCCTGCGAGCGCCCGCGCTTCCTTCGGATCGCCCTGGATGTAGGCTGCCAGGCCGTAGGCCGTATCGTTGGCGATCGCGATCGCTTCATCCTCGCTGTCATAGCCGATGATCGACAGCACCGGGCCGAAGATTTCCTCCCGCGCAATCGTCATCTGATTGGTTACGCGGGCAAACACGGTCGGGCGCACATAGTAGCCCGCATTGAGATGCGAAGGGCGGCCAGGGCCACCGGCGACGAGCTCCGCTCCTTCCGCGATGCCGCGCTCGATCAGCGCCTGGATCTTGTCGAACTGGGCGGCGCTTGCCACCGGTCCGAGGTCGGTGCGCGGATCCGAAGGGGGACCGACAACGAGCGCAGCCGCTTCCCTGGCGGCGATTGAGCTTGCCTCGTCCATTCGCGCTGCCGGCACCAGCATCCGCGTCGGCGCAGTACAGGTTTGGCCGGAATTGCCGAAGCAGCGGCGGACCCCGGCGTCGACCGCGGCTGAAAAGTCGGCGCTGCGCAGGACGATGCTCGGCGACTTGCCGCCGAGCTCCTGATGCACCCGCTTGACGGTCGGTGCCGCGGCCTGCGCCACGGCAATGCCGGCGCGGGTCGAGCCGGTGAAGGACACCATGTCCACGTCCGGGTGGCTGGCCAGCATCACGCCAACCGTCGGACCGTCACCCTGAACGAGGTTGAAGACTCCATTCGGCACGCCGGCCTCATCCATGATCTCGGCAAAGATCACCGCGTTGAGGGGAGCGATCTCCGAGGGCTTCAGCACCATGGTGCAGCCAGTGGCGAGCGCCGGAGCGACCTTGCAGGCGATCTGGTTGAGCGGCCAGTTCCAGGGCGTGATCATCGCCACCACCCCAACCGGTTCATGCACGATGCGGGTCGAGCCCTGCATGTATTCGAAGGCGAACGTCTCGCACGCCTTGATCGTCTGCTCGAAATGGGCAGCGCCGAGGCCGGCCTGCTCGCTCCGGGCCATGGCGAGCGGCGCGCCCATTTCCCGTGAGATGATATCTCCGAGCTCGTCATTGCGGCGCTTCAGGATCGTCAGGACGCGCTTTAGCAGTGCGAGCCGTTCTTCCTTCGTCGTCTGCGAGAAGGAGGAAAACGCACTACGCGCGGCTGCGATCGCTTTCTGGGCATCGGCGGCACTGCCGATCGCGATCGTTCCCATTGGCTGCTCGGTCGACGGATCGATGACCTCGCGGGATCTCGGCACCGTGGGCTCGACCCATTCACCGCCGATATAGAACTTGTGGGCGTATTTCATTGGTGGCTCCCATTTGTGACGTCCTGCGCCCCATCGGCGGCGCGTTCGACGAATCCGGCGACGGCGACGATGGCTGCATCCGTGTGCGGCAAAGCGGCAAGCTCGCCCAGCGTCACCGGTTTAATGGGTGGGCGTAGCCGATAGTAACCGACCTCGCCCGGCGGAACGTTACGGCATTGCGCCAGCAGTTCAGCCGCGGTCAGACCGCACAGCCGGCCCTGACATGGTCCCATTCCGCATCGTGTGAACGCCTTCATCTGGTTGGGGCCCGGCACTCCGAGCGCCGCAACTTCACGCAGCTTGACTGCTGTAATTTCTTCGCAGCGGCAGACGATGGTGCCGTCGTCCTCGGGCACGCGAAACCTTTTGCCGGGCCGGAACCGATGCTCGATGAAAGCCCTGCCCCTGAGGGCTCGCGCGAGCTTTCGCGCGAGTTCGTTCCGGCGCTGTTCGTAGGCGCCCTGGTCAATGCGATTTAGATCGAGCGCCGCAGACAGGCCCGCGAGTTCTCCTTGCCGAGCCGAGGCAACCGCCCCGACGATTCCCGCCGCATCACCGGCGATTGAAACCCCCGGAACCGAACTTGCGCCGCGAACGTCGACGGCCGGGCGGAATGCTGCCAGGCGCTCGTCCCAGACATAGTCGCAGCCGGCTGCGAGCGCGAGATTGAGGTTCGGCGCGATCCCCTGGTGCAGAAGGAGCAGGTCGCCTTCGATGCGCAGGGGCTTGTTGCCGCGATGGACCCGCAAAGCGCTGAATTGTGCGGAACCGACCGTCTCGATCGCAGTCACCCCGCGAATGACACGGGTTCGACGGTGAACCTCCAAGAGGAGTTTGAGGCCCTTGAGGGCATAGGGCGACGTGGCAAAGCCAAGCAGGTGAGGCAGGGCCGAGCGCCAGTTCTCGACCGGCGTGGTGTCGACGACCGCTGTCACGGAGACGCCGGCCCTGAGGAGTTGGCTTGCCAGCAAGTACAGCAGTGGCCCGGTCCCGGCGAGGATGGTCCGTCCGGAGGGCACCAGGCCTGACGACTTCATCAAGATCTGCGCGGCTCCTGCCGCCATGACGCCGGGCATGGTCCACCCCGGGAACGGGAACGGACGCTCGAGCGCGCCGGTTGCGAGAATCACTCGATGGGCGGCGATCGGCCGAGCGATGCCGCCGAGCGCGATCCCGACCTCGAGCGCATGGGCGCCATCGCAGGTTTCCTCGTCAGCGGGCCCGACGTTCCACACCGTCGCCCGGCGGGCATAGCTCAGGTCCGCGCGCCGGAACCGCTCGATGAGCATCCGACCGGCAGCGTAGTCCGGCCCCATGCGCGCGAGATCGGCGTCCGAAGCGCGCTCGACCGAGCGATAGATCTGGCCGCCAGGCGAGTCGTTTTCGTCGGCCAGCAATACGGCGAGGCCGTGGGTCGATGCTTCAATCGCAGCCGAGAGGCCGGCGGGCCCGGCGCCAACGACGACGAGGTCATAGGCAGGAGCGAGGTCGGCTGCAGACTGAATGTTTTGAATCATTCTTCCCGCCCCGGCATGGCCGCGCCATCCTGTGTTTCGACCCGCATGCCCTCGACCACGGTGGTCAGGCAAGCCTGCCGGTTCGGCCGGCCATCGATCTTGACCAGGCATTCGAAGCAGACACCCATCATGCAGTAAGGACCGCGGGCGGCGCCGGACACCGGGGTGCGCCGCGTGCTGCAATGCCCCGCGGCCAACAGGGCAGCGGCAACGCTGTCGCCGTGGCGGGCCATGGTCGGCACGCCGTTGAATGTGAATGAGACCGAGCTCTCTCTTCTGTCAGACAGCCGCCGGAACATGGAACCTCCGGGAGTGAAATACGGAAAGATCCTCAGAAAGCGCCCCGGCCGAAATTTGCCGCGGCAGGACCAGCGCATGGTTCGCCGCCAGCGTCACGCCGGAATGGCAGGCGAATGCAAAGGCACCTGGAAACCTCTCCGATTGCTCGTAAATGGGGTAGCCGTCGGGCGTCACCACGCGGAATGCAGTCCAGATCCGCACCGCCTTGGCGTCCCTGAGCAGGGGGAAGGTGCGTAGGGCGCGTTCGGCCAGAACTGAGGTGATAGGTCCTCGCGGTCGCTGATGATCGATCGTCGCCTCCTTGCTCTCGCCGATCAGTACAGAGCCCTCGTCCGTCTGCCGCAGGTAGCCGGTGGCGTGGCTGAGGAAAGGCTTCAGCCGCTCGGTGACGATGATCTGGCCGCGGCTGGGCGAGAGCGGAACGCTCAGCCCAACCATCGGGGCGAGCGCGGTATTGCCGATGCCGGCCGCAAGCACGATCTTGCCGGCACCGAGCCTCCAGCCTTCCCCAGCCACTTCGAAGCCGCCGGCGCGATGGCGGATCGCAGTCGTCTTGCGATGTGGCAGATAGTGAACGCCACGCTGCTGCAGCGCCTTGTGAAAGGCAGCGAACAGCCGCAGCGGGTTGGCGTGTCCATCGAGCGGGCTGAAAATCGCGCCTGCCACTGTCTCTCCGACGAGGGGCAAGCGGCGGCGCGTCTCCGCCTGGTCGAGGATCTCATATTCGAGCGGCGGCGTTCCTTCCGCGTCCATTCCTGCTTGGCCGGCGAGCATCGCCATCGATGCGATCCCGCGTTGCAGCTCCGTTGGCGTGAGCCGGATTGAGAAGCCCCCCGACTGGACAAAGCCGGTATCGATGCCGGTTTCGGCCTTGAGTTCGGCTGCCAGCCGGTGCCAGTTCGCCGTCGAGGTTCGCGACCACCGCGAATAGGCGGCGTTGCCGAGGCCCTTGCTGGAGCTCCATACGAGACCGAAATTCGCCCGGGCGGCCCTGTTTGCCACATCGCCCTCGTCGAGGATTGCAACCCTTTGTCCGCATCTCGACAGACCCCAGGCTATCGATACCCCTACCAGCCCGCCGCCGATGACGATTACGTCGTAATCCATTCCGCTAGCTTCTCTCGGCGCGTATTCCCACGGCCTTCTCCGGATCTGGCCTCACGGTCAGATTGCGCCGACTTTGACTTTCGAACCATCAAGGAGGCGCGATAGGCGGAAGGGGGTGGGGTCAACACAGGGTGTATCATTGGCAACCAGGTCGGCCGCCAGGCGGCCGATACCGGGGCCCAGGCCGAAGCCATGGCCGGAGGCGCCCGCCGCCAGATAAAGACCTCTCACACCGTCGGCCGGCGAGATGACCGGCACCGCGTCCGGCGTGAAATCCACGTAGGCTCCCCAACTGTCGGCGACTTCGACTCCCGCCAATGCAGGAAACTGCTCGGTGACCCGCTTCAAAATAGCCGCGATGGTGCGGCGGCTCGGCGGCGGGTCGAGAACGCGCATCCGCTCGAAGGCCGTCGGCTTGCTCTTGTTCAAGCTTCCAAATGCCTCCGGACCCTGAAGGAAGGACTTGCCGATGCCGAACTGCACCGCTTTCAGACGCTTCATGAACATCGGCATGAACCAGCGGGCGTAGCGAATGCCTTGCGGGGTGATGTCGAGCATCGCCCTGCCGCTGATCGCAAGCGTGTAGCTGCCATCCAACCTACGGGTCAGCGCGCACTCCGGTGTATAGATCGCCTCACCCAGATTCGCTGTTGGCCGCGTACGAAGCGCTGTCTGACGCACGCTCGCCTGCGGAAACAAAACGCCGTGCTGGCGACAAAACATCGACGTCCAGGCGCCGCCGGCGCAGAGAACCGCTTGTGTCCGGATGGTTCCCTTTTCGGTGATCACCCCGGCCACCGCGCCATTGACCAGATCGAGGCCTCGCGCAGCGCACTCCTGGTGGATCGTCGCCCCAAATTTGCGAGCGCCGTTCGCGATCGTCGGCGCGGCGATGGCAGGTTCGCCCTTGCCGTCATCGATCGAATGGACCCCGCCGAGCCACCGGCGGCCGTTTGCCGGAATCGTGGCAGCCGCTTCCTTGGCGCTCAGCATCTTCGTATTGACGTTGAACTGGCGCGCTATGTCACGCCATGCTTCCCATTCCGCCAATTGCTGCGGATTGTCCGTAGCGTAAAGCAGACCGCATCGGCGGAAGCCGACGTCCTCTCCGATCTTGGACTCGAACTCACCCCATAGCCGCAGGGCGACACCCGAGAGCGGCAGCTCGCGCTCATCCCGGTTCTGTTGGCGGCACCAACCCCAGTTGCGGCTCGACTGCTCGCAGCCGACATGGCCCTTTTCGACCAGAGCGACGGACAGTCCCCTCTCCGCCAGAAAGAAAGCCGCCGTTGCACCAATAATGCCGCCGCCGATGACCACAACATCGGCCTTGGCGGGAAGCTCTTGATCGTTCTGTATGCGTTTGACAATTGGAGACATGGGGGCTGACCTGAATTGATTGTGGCGGCCGATCTAATACGGCACTATTTCCTGCCCCTCCGACAGCGCACTCCTCGCCGATGAAATTCCCGACGGGCAGGGAAGACTGTCTGATAGCTTGCTGTCATCGCGCGTCCTCGAAGTGAGCTCATGGGAAGCTACCGTAGGAAGGCGAGCAGCATGCATCGACTGAAGATAGAGGGACGGCCGAAAGTTCCGTTTTCGGCGGCGCGACGATCAAATCTGCGGCCGTGGCGCGGGTAAGCTACAGAGCATCGTAGTGGTTTTGAATCGACGTTCGGTCGAGCACGACAGATACCGCGATCGGGTTCGTATCACCCCTGCTGCCACAGAAAATTGAAGAGCGTGCACAATCAAAAACAGAGATGAAGCCATGACTACAGACGTTCATGAGTCCCCTGCGCTTGCCATGATCCACACGGTCCCCGGGATCATCCCCGCCTTTAACGAACTCGTTGGCCGCCATCTGCCCGGTTGGCGCCCGTTCAACATGTTGGATGAGAGCCTGCTGGGGAACACGATCCGCGAAGGCACGCTGTCACGTCAGACCATGCGGCGGCTCGCGACTCACATTTGGTCGGCGGTGGATGCGGGGGCTTCGGCTGTCCTCGTCACCTGTTCCTCGCTCGGCCCTGCAGTGGATGCGGCAGTGCCGCTCTGCCCCGTACCCCTCTTCCGTATAGATGACGGGATGGCGATTGAGGCGATCCAGCGCGGGAACCGAATTGGCGTCCTTGCAACTCTGGTCACAACAATGAACCCTACAACCCGCCTAATTGAACGCCATGCTCAAAAAATGGGTCAGAACGTTTCCGTGACCGGTCGTCTTTGTGAAGGAGCCTTTGATAAATTGCGAAACGGGGACAGGGCGGCGCATGACGCGATGATACGTGAAGGTCTCGCTTCGCTCGTGGGCAACGTCGACGTGGTTGTTCTTGCTCAAGCATCAATGGCAAATGCTCTAAATGAGATGAGCGAGGCATCGGTGCCAGTACTTACTAGCCCTGAACTTGGTGTGCTGCACATGTCCTCCGCACTAAACGCGCGCTCCCGCGTCCAGGAAAGTGCGCAAAGTTAGAGCAGCGGTTTGCCGGTTTTCAGCAGTTCCGAACAGGCGGTCTTGAGGCTGCGCGATCTGATCGCAAAGCAGGCGACGGTTAAAATGTTGTCGTGTCATCTTTCGAGCCAGGATCGCGTTTACCGAGATTGAACCTGGCCTCGGCCCAATGGACTTCCTGATCAACAACGCAGCGCAGCTTCATCGACGGTGGGAACTCTCCGGGAAGCGTCCATCCAGCAGCCGCCTCATTGTCCGCTTTTTGGACCCGCACTGCACATTCCCGTCGGTATTTCTGAATGCCAGCTCAGGGTCGGTCGAATTGCGTCAAAGCGCTTCTTCGCGCTCCGGAGGCAGTCCCATCATGTGCTGGAACGGTCAAGGTACTCCACGACTGCGGTGTTCACCCAGAGGCGTAAAGGCCTCGCCTTCAATTACTGCCCCATACGCCCATCAGCATCTCAAGAAATCGCTCCGCCGCCGGCGACAAGGTGCCGCCCCGACGGCGGACCACGCCGATGGTACGCGATATCTCGGGATCGCCAATCGGGCGTGTGATCAGGAACGGATGGTCATCCTGCGGGGTCGCCATGCGGGGTAGGACGGATATTCCGAGGCCGGCCTCCACCAGACCGAGGGAGGTGGACAGATGGGTCACCTCATAGAACCAACGCAGCTTGATATTGGATTTTGCCAAGGCCGCGTCAAGCAAGGTTCGGTTGCCGCTCGATCGATGAACGGTAATCAGATGATAGGGCTCAAGCTCTGCCCAGCCGACCGCGGGCTTGGCGGCGAGGGGATGATCTCTGCGCGCTGCCAGCACGAAAGGGTCTTCTACCAGCCGGTCGAAGATCAAGTCCGGGTCCGACGTGCCCATGATATTTATGCCGAACTCCACCTCACCGCGTGCCACGGCTTGGAGGCCGTCGGTCGCGGGCAGGTCGAGGATACGAAAGCGAATGTTGGGATACTCCTCGTTGAACTGGCGAATGACGGTCGGCAGGAAGTAGAATGCTGCGGTGGGGAGGCATGCGATCGTTACCAGCCCGCCTCGATTGGTACCAACGTCGCGTACCGCGAACAAGGAACCGTCGAATTCCTCCAACATGCGCCGCACAAGCGGAATGAGTTCTGTTCCGAGCGCCGTCGCCGACACATGCCTGGTCGTTCGCTCCAGTAGGGGCGCTCCAATTGCCTGCTCGAGCTTTTGAATCCGGCGGCTCAGGGCGGGCTGCGACAGATGCAACGCATCGGCAGCGCGATGAAAGCTCTCCAGTTCGACCACGCTCAAGAACGCCCGCAGGTCAAGGATCTCGCAATTAATGCTCATCTTGCATCAATTTCCCGATTCTTAGCATTTCACAAATCAACCGTACTTCCGATAATTGGATCAAATAGGCCGATTGATACGGCGATGACATAATTCCAATGGAAGCACAAGCGATGAACGACCTCTTGGCGATTCCTTGCGTCCTGATGAGAGGCGGCACCTCGAAAGGTCCGTTCTTCCTGGCAAACGATCTTCCCGCGGATGCCAGCGAGCGGGACAAGATCCTGCTGTCCGTCATGGGTTCGGGTCACCCGTTGCAGATCGATGGCATCGGCGGCGGCAACCCGGTCACGAGCAAGGTGGCCATCGTCGGCCCTGCCACCATCGCTGGTGCTGACGTGGACTACCTCTTTGCCCAGGTGCGGGTCGACCAACAGATTGTCGACACCTCACCGAACTGCGGCAACATGCTTGCCGCGGTCGGCCCTTTCGCCATCGAGGCGGGCCTCGTTCCGGCCCGAGGCGAAACGACGCTCGTCCGGATCCACAACGTTAACACCGGCGGGATGATCGAAGCCGACGTTCCCACGCCGAAAGGCAACGTCTCTTATCTCGGCGAAGCGGCGATCGACGGTGTACCGGGCAGCGCAGCGCCGATCGCGCTGACCTTCATGGACGCAGCCGGCGCGCGTACCGGACAGCTCTTCCCCACCGGCAAGCCCATCGATTCCATCGACGGTGTGGCTGTCACATGCATCGATTGCGCCATGCCGATGGTGTTGGTCGAGGCAGACTCGATCGGCGCAACCGGCTTCGAGTCAGCGGCTCAGCTCAATGCCGACAAGACGCTGCTTGATCGGTTGGAGAGGCTGCGCATCGCTGCTGGCGAACGGATGGGCCTTGGAGACGTGCGGAACCAGGTGACCCCGAAGCCCGTGCTCATTTCCCCGCCAAAGTCGGGAGGCGACATCAGCGTACGGTATTTCATGCCGCATCAATGTCACCCTTCGCTGGCGACGACGGGAGCCGTGGGGATTGCCACCGCCTGCATCAATGAAGGCACCGTCGCTTCCCTTCTCGTCGGCACGCGCAAACCACCGGTGGTGCTTTCGATTGAGCACCCGAGCGGCCACCTGGACGTCAAGCTTTATGAAAGGGACGGCAAGATCGTTGCCGGCATCCTTCGTACCGCCAGGCGGCTGTTCGAAGGACATGTCTTCGCAAAACCTGTCACGCAACTGGGTTGCGCGGCATAATGATCGTGGCCGCCGGGAGGGCGCCACCAACAGGAGGAGAATATCATGCACAAGCTCATGCTCGCCCTCGCGGCCACCGTCGCCCTTGCCGGTTCGGCATTGGCGGATCCCGTCCGCATCAGCGTCGGTTCTTATAATCTCAACAATCTCCCCTTTCCGGTCGCCCAGGGACTCGGCCTTTATGAAAAGGAAGGCCTGGAGGTGACCGTTGAAAACTTTGCATCGGGCGGGTCGAAGACGCTTCAGGCGCTTGTTGCCGGCTCGACGGATATCGCCGTCGGCTTCTACGACCATACGATCCAGATGCAGTCGCAGAAGAAGGCTGTCGTGGCCTTCGTGCAGCTCGCCCGCAATTCCGGGCTCGTGCTGGCTGGCGGCAAGAACAGCACTTTCGACCCGGCAAAACCGGAAACGATCAAAGGCGCAAAAGTCGGGATCACCTCGCCGGGCTCGTCTTCCGATTTCTTCGTCCGCTATTACCTGCAGCGCAACGGACTGTCCGCGGACGACGTCTCGCTGATCGGCGTTGGCTCCGGCTCCGCCGCCGTCGCGGCCCTTGAACAGGGCAAGGTCGACCTGCTCGTCAACTACGACCCGGCAGCGACCTTCATCGAGGCCAAGGGCGTCGGCAAGATCATGGTCGACGGGCGCAGCGACGACGGTGCCAAGGCGATCTATGGCGGGATTTACCCAACCTCCGTCCTCTATGCCACACAGAGCTATATCGAGGAAAATCCGGAGACCATCCAGAAGGTCACGAATGCGACGGTCAAAGCGCTCGAGTGGATGAATAGCCACTCCGCAGAAGAGATCGTCGACAAGCTCCCGAAGGAGTTCATCTCCGGCGATCGTGACACCTACATCAAGGCGGTCGAGAACGCGAAGGCGATCTTCTCAAAGGACGGGCGCATCAACGAGGAAGACATCAAGACTCCGCTGGCCGTCCTGAAGAGCTTCAACGAAAAAGTCGCTGCGGCTGAAATCGACCTTACGAAAACCTACACGAATGAGTTCGTCGGCAAGGTCCCGAACGTCGCTGCCAACTGACAGGAGGAGGTCATGGCATTGGCCGTAGTAAAAACCGCATCCCCGACGGACAACCCTCATCAAGCAAAGTCGATGGTTTCCCTCGACTCTGTCACCATGGCCTTCGGCGCCTACGTGGCCGTGCAAGATGTGAACCTGAAAGTCTCCGATGGCGAGTTCCTCGCCATCGTCGGCCCCACCGGCTGCGGCAAGAGCACAATACTCAATGCGATTGCCGGCCTGCTGAAACCTGCGAGTGGCACCGTATCAATCGATGGTCAGCCGGTGCGCGGGATCCAGAACGACATCGGTTATCTGTTCCAGCAGGATGCATTGCTTCCGTGGAAGACCGCGATCGAGAACGTGGAACTCGGTCCGATGTTCAAGGGTGTCGGCGCTGCCGAACGTCGCGAGCAGTCGATGAGGTGGCTGGCGAAAGTCGGACTCAAGGGGTTCGAGCATCGCTATCCGCATCAGCTTTCAGGGGGTCAGCGCAAACGCGTGCAGATGGCCCAGGCGCTGATCACCGGCCCCAAGGTCATCCTGATGGACGAGCCTTTCTCCGCGCTCGATATCCATACCCGCCACCTGATGCAGAACGAGCTGTTGCGGCTTTGGCAGGAGGAACGGCGCGCCGTGGTGATGATCACACACGACCTCGAGGAGGCAATTGCCCTCGCCGATAGGGTCGTGGTGCTCGCCGCCGGACCGCGATCGCGGGTGATCGACAGCTTCCCCGTGGATCTCGAACGCCCGCGCGATGTCGCAGAAATCAAGCTCGACCCGCGCTTTATGGATCTTTATCGCAACATCTGGTCGTCCCTGCGCGGCGAAGTGGAGAAAAGCTATGAACGCCATGACTGAACGCTTCATCCAGGTCGTGCTGCTGGTGGTAATTGTCGGCGGCTGGCAACTCGGTGTGGCAGCAGGCGTGATCGACGTCTTCTTTTTCCCGGCACCGGTCGACATATTCAACCAGGTGGTATCCTGGGTGCTGGAGGCCAGCTTCTATAGCCATGTGGCCATCACCCTGACGGAAACAGTGCTGGGCTATTTGGTGGGAACGGCACTGGGCGTCGCGGCTGGTGTTTGGCTCGGTCTCAGCCGTTCGGCCGCGCGCATTCTGGACCCGTTCATCAAGGGTCTGAACGCAATCCCCCGTGTCGTGCTTGCGCCTATCTTCGTGCTGTGGCTCGGCCTCGGGCTGTGGTCCAAAGTGGCGCTGGCCGTGACGCTGGTGTTCTTCGTCACCTTCTTCAACGCGATGCAGGGTGTCCGTGAAGTGAACCCTGTGGTTCTGTCGAACGCCCGCATTCTGGGAGCTAAGCGGTCCGACCTGCTTCGCCACGTCTACTTCCCAGCAGCGGCGAGTTGGATACTCTCCTCTCTGCGCACATCGGTCGGCTTTGCCGTCGTCGGAGCGATCATCGGCGAGTATCTCGGCTCCTCCGCTGGCCTTGGCTATTTGATCGCCCAAGCCGAAGGCAATTTCGATGCAGTGGGCGTCTTCGCCGGCATCCTGATCCTCGCCATCTTCGTCCTGATCATCGACAGCCTACTGGACGTAGCAGAGAAACGCCTCATCAAGTGGCGTCCGAGCGCATCCGAACGCCCGGCCTGAAGGGCATCTTTGGCCCTTCACTTGTCAAACCTATCGACGCGCGTTCTCCCTTTCGGTCATGAAGGGAGAACGCTTGCCCCGGCTCGCGAGCTGGCCCTGCCTGTCACCGTCGTCGTGCGCTGCACACGCTAACGTTCAATGGCGGATGGGACGACTGTCGCGCGACCACTCTGAACGCCGTGGATGAGAATCCGGCAGAGGATGCTGGACTGGTCGCGTGGGCTGAGTTCAGGATTGCAGATGAGGGATCTCGTTCCCGTCACGTGACGTCTGCTCACTAATTATGACGATATGGGGGTCTCGATGGGCGCGTTAAAGAGCGCGTTTGCACCCACGACCGGATTTTCAATGCGCTACCGGCATATGCCGCCTTGGGTCGATCCTTGCGACGTTGCCGCTGATGCAGTTAGAGCGCAGGGTAGGGGCCGCCGTAATGGCGGCGTCTGCGGATTGAGTCCATTCAAGGCGAGGAATGAACACTCCCCTCTGGCAGGTACGCTCGCTTTCGAGCCGAAGGCTGCAATGGGGATCGATCGAGCCATTCAATGCGCCTGCGTTCGATGACCGCTTCGGGTCGATCTGTCCGGTTCGGATCGCGTAGCGAGGGAAGCTGTCGCTCGTCTCATCCGATTGGAAGGAGCAACTCGCGCGCTATCCTGACTTCGACGGCTGCGAGGAATGGCTTGTTGATGGTATGGTTGGCTGCCGCATCTGATCCCGTGCCGGCTGTACTTGCGGTTTCCGCGAACGAAGTTTGTTTCGGATCGAGGTTCAATCATGATCGACAACCGCCTCACCATCCTGAACCTATACGAGTTGAAGGGGGCGCCGGAAGCCTTTGAGATCGCCGTAAGCGCACTGGCAACGCGGGCCGAAGCCGAAGGTCATCCGGGAGTCCAGTCCTACAGGTTCTTCGTGAACGCGTCGGAGTGGACGGCGCGCGGCGTTATCGACTACAAGGATCCTGACGCTTGGATCGGGCACCACGACATCGCCATGAACTGGCCCGAAATGACCGCGTTGCATGCGGCGGCGACGTTGGCGGAAGTCATCTTTCTCGGCCGGCTGACATCCGAAATCCAGGCCTGGATTGAAAGCTCGGTTCTGACGGCGCGAGTTCGCGCCGGGAACGTTTTTGCAGGGGGGTTCCAGAGGCTGAGTGGCCGGTCGGACGAATGACCGGCTGGCATCAACTTGCGCCGTAGGGGCAAGCAAATTCCGATGCTTGCAACCAGTCGAACTTTCGCCTCAGCAGGCCAGCGGCCGGCGCTTCGAAGCGAAGCGCCGGCCTTGAGTGCTACAACTCCACTTGCTCAGAAATGGATAAGGCGTCGTCCACCTCTATTCCGAGGTACTGCACGGTGCTCTCCAGCTTCTTGTGGCCGAGCAAGAGCTGGACGGCGCGCAGGTTGCCTGTCTTCTTGTAAATGTGGGCCGCCTTCGTCCTCCTCATCGAATGCGTGCCGTAGCGCTTGGGGTCAAGCCCGATGCTCGACACCCACCGTTCGACGATCGGTGCTGGTTTATCAGAAGGCCCCGCAGGCGGCAGCGGCGGAATAGTCAGAGCCAGCGGCGAACCTCGGCCTTGTAGCGGCGGTAGTCGTCGCCGAACTTCGCTTCGAGATAGCGCTCCTCGCGGGCGATCACCTGTGTCTGGATCGCGATCAGCACCAACGGGAGCAAGGCGAAGGCGATCGGCCCGTCGAAGCCGATCGCAAGGCCGGCATAGATAAGCGCCATGCCGAGATACATGGGATTGCGGGTCCACCGATAAGGACCGGTCGTGGCGATGAGGGTCGTTGGCTGCGACGGCGGAACGTTGGTGCGCAGACGCCGGAACAGCCCCGCCGCCGCAAGCATCATCGCCGCGCCGGCAACGAACAGCAGCGCGCCCGTCGCGACCAGCAACCGCCAGTCGATGCCGAAAGAGCGCAGGGTGACGAACCGCTCCGCCACTAGCCCCAACAGCAGCGCTCCCAGATAGACGAAGGGCGGAGGGAAGCGCACACCCGCGTTGTCCGGTTCGACGGCCATGCTCATCTCCAATCTGTGCTCTCAAACCAGCATCGACTGCTGGGCGAAGATGCCCGCCATTGCGCCTTGCCATGATGCCGTGGTGACCGAGGGCATGAGGGGGTTGGCGAGGTCGCCGGCGGCGTAGATGCCGGGCATGCTGGTTTCGCGGCGTTCGTCGACCTTGAGGGCGATGCCGAGGGGCGTATCGACCGTGGCGAGGCCCAGTGATTCATGCAGGCTTGCGGACGGCTTGTTGCGCGGATGCGCGAACAGGATGTCGACCGCGACATCGGGGCCGGTATCGAGCTTGACGGTGGCGCTATGGCCCCCGTGACGGGCGATCTCGGTGATCCGGCCCTCGACGACAGGTATGTTGCGACGCGCCAGATCGGCCCGGATATCGGGCGGAATGTCGTGACCATCGGCGAAGAGCGTCAACCTGTCGGTCCAATCGTGGAACAGCCTGACCTGATTGTGCGACTGCGGGCCGGACCAGACGAGGCCCCAATGCTGGCCGGCGACTTCAAAGCCGTCGCAATAGGGGCAGGGCACGATGGACGTGCCCCAGCCTTCGGCAAAGCCCCGAACATCAGGCATCTGGTCGGCAACGCCATAGCTCAGGATCAGGCGGCGCGCTCCAAGGCTTTCGCCTTTGCCAGTGAGGACGGAGAAATCGTCGATGGCGCCGGAGACGCTGTCGGCCCGGGCATTGACCAGCCTGATCGTGGGATAACGCGCCAGCTGCTGCCGCGCCTCGGCCAGGATGTCCAGCGGCGGCTTGTGATCGTGGCCGAGCAGACCATGCGAGTGGCCGGCGAAGCGATTGCGCGGCAGGCCGGTATCGAGAACGGTGACCTTGCGGCGGGCACGGCCGAGCTGCAGGGCGCCGGCGAGACCGGCAAAGCTGCCGCCGACGATGATGACGTCATCCATGTGATGGGTCTCCGTGTTGTGGTTCGAGGGGGTTGGGCTGAAACCCACCCATTGGCTTGCACATTTTAGATACTACATGGTATCGTAATTAAAGAATTAGGATACTGTCAAGTACTGGAATTGTCGTGACCGAAAATAGCCAGGGCCGGCGCGGCCGGCCCGCCAACGAGGCGCTTGGCCAAACGATAGTCGACGCCGCGGGTGAACTCTTTGCGGAACTGGGTTTTCAAGCGACGACATTGGACAAGGTCGCCCAGCGAGCGAAGATATCCAAGCTCAGCATCTATCGGCACTTCGAGAACAAGGAGGCGCTGTTTGGCGCGGCGTTTGCGGCCCGCTGCCGTCAGTTAATACCACAGGCCCTTTTTGAAGGCGTCGACGGTTCGGCCGAAGATCAGCTCATGGCGGTGGGATCATCACTGCTTCGCACGCTGTTGCGCCCGGACGTCCGCAATGTCGAAGCCATGGTCATGGCCGACATGACGAGTCAAAAGTCGTTAAGCAAGCTCCATTACGAAGCCGGCCCCGCCCATATCATCGCGCAAATCGAGGCCCTGTTGCGTCAGTTGCACGCGAAGGCGGTTCTGAACGTGCCCGATCCTCTCCGGTCCGCCCGCTTGTTTGCCGCGCTTTTCAAAGGCTCCGATCTCCTGATTATCGCACGCTTCGATGAGGCGAGCGCAGAGGACGACAACGAAATCGAATCCTATTGCCGGTCGGCCGTCGCCATGTTCATCGCCGCGCACGGTGGCAACGACCACGCGGGCGGATAGCCTAGACGAGGCCGCGAAGGAGTACTTGCTTGATATTTTGGATGCAGGCGGTGTTCCAGGACCTGTGACCGGCGGCGTAACCGCTAGCACCCCCATTCGAGGCCTTAGTGCCGGCTTAGCAGACCGTCAGCTTTCGGGAAGCTGCAACGGTGGTCTGAATGGCGGAAATGCGGGCGCAAACCTGCCGTTCACGCGCAACGAATTGACAGTGTGCTTCGGCGAAGGTTTTTCGATGCGGGCCGCGGCGCGACGGTGGTGGCTGGGCCTGTGTCGGCCCGCGTTGACAAACCTCCCAAGGAGGAGGCCGCGGGGGCTGGGTAGAGCGCCTATGGGGAAAGCGTGCGGCTGCGGTTTTTCAAGGGGGCTATCGGCGGCAGCGTCGGGTGCGAAGGTGTAGCCCCGAAGGTTTGCATGAGCCGATCGGGATCGGGGTCACAGGTCTTTGGTAGGTTCGCGCCGGCGATTTTTCAGTGTGCTGGGTTGCCTTAGGCTGACCGGCGCCACCCCGGAACGCCTCGTCGATGCGGACCAGCCTCGGCTGATGTGAGATGGATTTCGTCATGCGGCGTCCTTTCGGGGTGGCGCGCGGCATCTGGGTTGTTGGCCGCGGCGGAAGATCTCGACGATGCGCATCGGGCCGCCGCAAACCGGGCATGGCTCTCTCAGGGTGAGCGGCGTGACCTCGGCGTTTGGTGCGTCGTGCTGCGATGGCGTTTGCGCCCCGAGCAGTTTCCTGATCCTTGCGACATTGGCCTTGTGGCCTGCACTGGCGAGCAGACCGTAATGGCGGATGCGGTGGAATCCGTCGGGCAGCACGTGGATCAGGAAACGGCGGATGAACTCGTCGGTGGCCAGCCGCATCACCTTCTGCCGGTCACCGGTCTTGATCCGGTAATCCTTCCAGCGGAATGAGACCGTCTCGGCGTCGGCGCTGATCAGGCGGCTGTTGGAGATCGCCACGCGGTGGGTGTAGCGGCTGAGATAAGCCAGGACCGCCTCGGGACCGCCGAACGGGGGCTTGGCGTAGACGACCCATTCGGATTTGCGGAACGGGGCAAGCCAGGCAGCGAAGGCCTTCGCCTGTGCAAGTCCGGCGAGAGCCCCGAAGAAGGCGAGGCTGCCGGATTGATGCAGTGCCCTCAGTCCTTCGACAAACAGCCGCCGGAACAGACGCGACAGAACCTTTACCGGCAGGAAGAACCCGGGGCGACATGAGATCCAGCGCGTGCCATCCGGCGACAGTCCGCCACCGGGTACGATGATGTGCACATGCGGGTGATGGGTCAGCGCCGATCCCCAGGTGTGCAGCACGCTGGTCATGCCGATGCGCGCGCCGAGCCGCTTGGGATCGGCGGCGATGGTGGTCAGTGTCTCCGCCGATGCCCGAAACAGCAGGTCATAGACAGCCTTCTTGTTCCAGTAGGCGATTTGGGCGATCTCGGCCGGCAGGGTGAAAACCACGTGGAAATACTCGACCGGCAGCAGGTCTTCGGCGCGGGCGGCCATCCAGTCCCGCGCGGCAGGCCCCTGGCACTTGGGGCAGTGTCGGTTTTTGCAGGAATTATAGGCGATGTGGCTGTGGCCGCATTTGGCACAGGCCGCCACATGCCCGCCGAGCGCCTCGGTTCGGCAGGCTTCGATGGCCGCCATGACCTTGAGCTGGGTGAGGCTGACATGCCCGGCATTGGCCCGCCGCCACGCCGGGCCATAGGCACGGAAGATGTCGCCGATCTCCAGTCTCGGCCGGATCACCGCACCGGCGCTACTCCAGTCCGCGTCGGAGCGTTTGGTCCTGCAGCGTCTGCAGGGTCTCGAACGGGCTGACGGTGTCGCGGATCGTCTTGGTGGCGACATGGGTATAGCGGGCGGTGGTCACCAACCTGGCATGGCCGAGAAGGACCTGGATGACCCTGACATCGGTGTTCGCTTCCAAGAGGTGGGTGGCAAAGCTGTGCCGCAGGCTGTGCAGCGTCGCGGGCTTGCCGATACCGGCCATGGTTTTGGCGGCGGTAAAGGCGCGATTGAGCTGCCGCGGCGAGATCGGGTTGATCTTCGGTTTGCCCGGGAACAGCCACCCCTGTGGTCGCGCCTCGCGCCAATAGTCGCGCAACAGCTTGAGCAGCCCGGGCGACAGCATCACCTTGCGGTCCTTCTGCCCCTTGCCCTGTTCGACATGGATCAGCATCCGGTCGCTGTCGATGTCGCTGATCTTCAGGTTGCAGACCTCGGAGGCGCGCAGTCCGGCGCCATAGGAGATGCTGAGTGCCGCCCGATACTTCAGGCCCGGCCCTGGAGCCGCCATCAGCAGGTCGGAGACCTCCTCGATGCTCAAGACCACGGGCAACGTCTGCGGCTGCCGACGGAACTGCATATGCCGCTTCATCTCCTCGCGGCCGCAGGTGGTGGCGAAAAAGAACCGCAGCGCCACGATGCGGGCGTTGAAGGTCGGCGGGGTGATGCCCGCATTGGTCATGTGCAGTTGGTAGGCGCGCAGGTCATCGGCTGTGGCGGTGTCCGGTGATCGCTTCAGAAACCCGGCGAAATCCTTGATGGCTCGGATATGCGCCTGCTGAGCTTTGTCGCCCATCCCACGGATGCGCATGTCTTCGATCATCCGCTCGCGCAGCGGGGTCGTCCTCTCCTCCGTCATGGCAACCTCCTGTCTGAAGATTGAGAACACCTCAATCGTCAGCCAGGACCGCACACCTGCAAATGCACGCCGTTCAGATCATTCCTGCACCCTCACCACGGGCGCCAGTGCCGCGCGAGCGGCTTCGTCCTTGGGTCGAAGGAAGCCGTTCGTCACGACCCCTGTGCACGGCGTGTTGCGAGGATGTTCACGTTCTGGGCCAAGAAGATCGCATAATGTATCGTCCGGAACTCTGGACCTGACGCTCATGCATGAGCATGCCTATACCGACCGCCTCCTACAGTTCGAACGCTCGTGCCGCGGCGAAATGAATAGAGGGAGATCTCTGCACTCAGCTGCGCGCGAATTCCAGCAACGCCCCGACGTCATGATTGTCCGCTGCGCGTAGTGCGGCGACGTAACGTGCGCGCAGTTCGCCGACGTCGGCCAGACTGCCGCCGCCCCAACTGAAGGGCTCGCCGCCAAGTCGCTCAATCAGAAGATCAGCCGCCAGACGTGCGTGACGACCGTTTCCGTTCGGAAATGGGTGAATCGGCACCAGCCGATGGTGGAACCGGATCGCGATCTCATCCGGCGGAAAGGTCTCATGCTCGATCCAATAGCGGATGTCGCCCAATAGACTCGTGAGTTCCATTCCGATGCGGTACGCCTGAATGCCAATGTTGCGCTCCGTCGTCCGGAACGTACCGGCCCATCGCCAAACGTCCCCGAACATTCGCTTGTGCAATGTTCGCATGAAGTCTTCGGTGAGCACCTGCTCAAGGGGCAAACGCCGGCGCCCGCGCGCCCAGGCGGCACCCTCAACGATGTTTTCCTGCTCGGCCTCGTTGAGGTCGTTGCGGTGGGTGATCCAGGTCTGAAGCAGGCCCTCTCGCTCGTGCGGCTCAAGCGGTGTTGCGTCATCAGGCTCTTGGAAGAGATCCGTCATGCTTCGTTCCAGAGATCGCGTTCAGAAAGCTTGTCGCGAATGTACGCATGGACGCGAGCTTCGAAATCTGCATTATCCGTCCCCTGAGCTTCCAGCCGCATCGTGTGCGCAACGCGCTGGAGCTCGCGTATTGCGATCTTGCGTGCGCGAGCCTCAACGACGGCTTCAAGCGAGCTGTTTGGAACGAGGGCGTAGACAAGCGTGCAATCCAGAGCCTCGGCGGCCCGGCGCAGTGTGTTGAGCTGGATCGTCCCTGCTGCTTCTGACTTCTCGATCGATTCGATGGTTTGGGGCCGAACCCCGATGCGCGCGCCGAGCTGCGCACCTGTCATGCCGAGAGCGTCGCGCAGAGCGCGCACCCATCCCTTCGGGGGCGCCCTGAACCGATCGATGGGCTGTAGTGCGTGAAGCCTCTCGTCGAGGCGCAGCCGGCCTCTCTTGCGAGCATCGCTCTTCATGGGTTTCTCAGACTGTAACTTGATTTCAAGTGATATCATATCAGTTCACAGGCTGACCGTAAACATGAATAAGTCTCTAAGCTGATAATAGCTGCAGAGCCTCAGTTCATAGGCTGATCTGTTCTCTGAAAATCAGCCTGCATCTTGATCTTCGAACTACGCAACGTTGAACTTCAGTCGAAAGCAACGACGGTGTCTCTGGTTCTAATCCTCTCAAGGCGAAGGAACGGCGATCAGTTCGCATTTCCGAGGAAGGCAATGGATGGGCAGGGGCAGTCCAGGCCTTTACTCGAACCCCTCCAAAGCAGCGAACTTCAGCCAACTTGGACTATCCACTCGTCATCGCACCCTAAATGAAAGTTAGGGTTGGCCGGTAACAGGGATCTGATGTACATATAGCCATATGTCACACCCGACGCAGCTTCTCAGCTCCTCGGAGGCCGTCTCAGGAGAGAATTTCATTCTTTCCATCTTCCCGAGGGATCTGGACGCCTGGGCGCTGTTCCTCGATATCGATGGTACGCTGCTGGACCTTGCCGCAACGCCGGATGCCGTGACCGTTCCGCCTTCGCTGCCTGCAAATCTTGATGCCTTGTCCAGAAAACTCGGCGGTGCTTTGGCCCTCGTGACCGGTCGCGCTCTTGATTATGTCGACCAGCTTTTCTCTCTGTCCCATTTTCCGATCGCCGGGCTTCATGGTGCCGAGCGCCGCGATCCGGATGGCATCGTGCACAAAGCCGCAGCGACGGCGGAATTCGAGCGGCTGAAGGCCGATCTTGTTGCCGAGACTGCCAACTGGGCGGGTGTTCTGATCGAGGACAAGGGAGCGGCAGTCGCCGCCCATTACCGGTTGGCGCCGGACAGAAAGCTCGAACTTGAACTGCTGATGGAGCGGGCATTGATTCGCGCAGGGCCAAACTGGACGCTCCAGCACGGCAAGATGGTGATCGAAATCCGCCCGGCCCGCGCCGACAAGGGCCACGCAGTGGCGGCGTTTCTCGCGCAGCCAGCCTTCGCCGGCAGACGCGCGCTGGCGATCGGGGATGATGTGACCGACGAAGCGATGTTTCGCACGGTCAACCGGCTCGGCGGCTATTCGATCCGCATCGGACCACCATCGCCTGCGAGCGAAGCGCTCGGCTCTATTCCCTCTGCCAATGCCCTGCGTGCCGTCATCGCCGCATTGGCCTCCTGAATATTTGAGCACCTGACATATTTTCATGCATGAAAGGAATTCGGCATGAGCCGTCTCGTCATCGTGTCCAATCGCGTGCCCGTTCCGGAGAAGGGCGGCATTGCGACGCCGGCCGGCGGGCTGGCGGTCGCGCTGAAAGTCGCCCTCGAAGAGCATGGCGGCATCTGGATGGGCTGGTCGGGGAAATCGAGCGATGAGCACGAGCCGCAGCCGCTTGCGCAACTGCAGCAGGGCAATATCGTCTATGCACTGACGGATCTGACCGATACCGATGTGGAGGAATACTACCACGGCTTTGCCAACCGGGTTCTCTGGCCGATCTGCCACTATCGGCTTGATCTCGCCGAATACGGCCGCAAGGAAATGGCCGGGTATTTCCGCGTCAACCGCTTCTTTGCCCATCGGTTGGCGCCGCTTGTCGAATCCGATGACGTCATCTGGGTGCACGACTACCACTTGATCCCTCTCGCAGCGGAACTGCGTCAGATGGGCTTGAAGAACCGCATCGGCTTCTTCCTTCACATTCCCTGGCCGCCTGCGGACGTGCTCTTCACGATGCCGGTTCACGAGGAGATCATGCGTGGCCTGTCGCACTACGATGTCGTCGGCTTTCAGACCGATCATGACCTTGAGAACTTCGTCGGCTGCCTGAGGCGGGAAGGCATCGGCGACGAACTTGGCGGAGGTCGTTTCATTGCCTATGGCCGAATATTCAAGGGTGGCACATACGCAATTGGCATCGAGACTGCGGCCTTTGCCGAATTCGCCAAAAAGGCGTCGACCAACAAGACGGTCAGAAAAGCGCGTGAAAGCATCGAACACCGCAGCCTGATCATCGGTGTCGATCGCCTCGATTATTCCAAGGGGATCACGCAACGCATCGACGCGTTTGAGCGGTTCGTTCTGGCAAATCCGGCACAGCAGGGTCGTGTCACCTATCTGCAGATTACGCCGAAGTCCCGCTCCGAAGTGCCGGAATATGAGGCCATGCAGCGTACCGTTGCCGAACAGGCCGGCAGGGTGAACGGCGCGCTCGGCACCGTCGATTGGGTGCCTATACGCTATATCAACCGCTCGGTAGGCCGCCACATTCTTGCCGGCCTTTACCGGCTTGGCAAAGTCGGGCTCGTGACGCCGCTTCGAGACGGGATGAACCTCGTCGCGAAGGAATATGTGGCCGCCCAGGATCCCGACGATCCGGGGGTACTTGTACTTTCGCGTTTCGCCGGAGCTGCCCGCGAGCTAAGGGGAGCGCTGCTCGTCAACCCGTACGACATAGAGGGCACCGCAAACGCCATGGCGCGCGCGCTCAGCATGCCGCTGGAAGAGCGGAAGGAGCGCTGGAAGACGATGATGGCTCATCTGCTGGAACACGACGTTTCGCGCTGGTGCCGGGATTTTCTCAATGATCTCACTTGATCGCCGGATTAGTGTGGATAGGGCTTTTTCCTGCCATGCGATGCCCGGCACTTCGAACCTTCTCGAATTGGTGAGAGTTTGCAGATCGATCGGATCGAAGGACTTGCGACGATCGACCAAAACGGTGACATCGATCTGCATCGGTGGAACTGCGAGCTTGGCCTTCTGGAAGTACTGGGACGCTTGGTGCTCGATCTCGATCCTGGGCCCGACGTGCCTCGGCCGTGGTCACGGCGGCTCGAGAGATGCGCGATCGGCTTGACGAACTCGGTCTCGTCAGCTTCTGCAAGACCACCGGCGGCAAGGGGTTGCATGTGATCACCCGCTCGCCGTCAACAAACGAAAGCCTCTCGCCTGGGCGGAGGCAATGATCGCATGGCGACGGCCGTAGCGCCGCTATCGCCGCGCGAGCCCCGACGCCACCGTATCGATGCCGCTCTGTGCCGGCGCTGCTTGCGAAAACGTCTGCCTGGCAGGACTATTGTCATGGCGGGCGGCCCTTGGAGCAAGCGATCAAGCGTCTCGGCAAATCCAATCGGGCCGCCTGAGCTGCTCAGGTCGTTGTCGGGTTAAGGCACATGGACAAGGAACCGAAAGACAAAACCCCCTCGCCCCCGCGTGTGGGCGCCTCCACTGACCTGCCGCATGACCGAATGACGGTCCAGCGCTTTCGGGAGGCATTCCCACGTGCGCGGTGGAGCGACAGTCTGAATGCCTGGTTTGTGCCGGGCCGCACTGCCGAGAAGCGCATCGGCCGCTGGCTGGCCGAAATGGAAGCTGAGGCCGACGCCTTTGCCGACGAGAAGGGCAGGGACGCTTTCGTATTCGATCCGATCGAAAGCGTCTACCTTGAGGCGACGCCGGCAACCTTTCAGATCCGGACCCCCTATTCACGTAGCGTCGTCAACGAAATCCGCGAAATCCCTCATGCGCGCTGGGATGGCGATCGTCGCCTCTGGACTGTGCCCTATCGCTCGTTCGACGAACTCCGGCGAAGATGGCCGGCGATCGAAGCGGCAGCTGAACGCAGCGAACCGGAAGCCAGGCGCGCGCGGCGTGAGGCAATCAAGGGGGCGGAAGAAGAGCAGGCCTCCAAGGCGAGGACGAGGGAGCGCCGGCGGAAGCGTTATCCCGTCCCTGCCGATGATGGCCCACCCATCGAGCGCGCGATCGGCACCCATGTCGGTGTCGTCTTTTTCATCGGCACGCACGGTGAATTGGCCGACCCGGCGACGGTCAGCACGTTCTACTTTCCCGCAGCGGCGGGCGAAGAATATGTCTGGGCCCTCTGGCGAGCGGGCGCACTCGAAGAACTGGTGACGACCTGGCCCGCTCGAACACCGCCGGCACAACACGAAGTCGACCGAGGCTGGTGGATGCCGACGCTCGATGAGTTGCGGATCGCCCGACGCGACGCCAGATCCAGGCGTCGGGCCGAGGAGCGCAAGCAGAAGGACAATTCTTCCGGTGAGAAAACGGCAGACAGCCCTTGAGGAGTTTCAAAGCCTGCCGTCCATCGCGCCGCGCGAACTTGTCGGTCTTTGGAAAGGGCAGGGAGTCCCGACCGGCCATCCGTTCGACGGCGTGCTGGAAAATCTCGGCTGGTTCGGCAAGCGGTTCACGCCGGACATGCGTGCCGATGCGCTATTGTTCCGATCCAGCGAACGGCGGCTCGTTGCCGTCGATCCTAAATGGATACCGCTCCGGCTGGCGCTACGTTTCCATGGAGTTGGCAGGACGCAGGTTGCGCGAGATCTGTTTTCCTTCCTCCAGCGCCGATTGCGGGCGAAGGGGCCGGTGGCATCCCTGAAGACCTTGGTGTTTGGCGGCGTCGAGAGCGCAGCCATGGTCTATGACCACCAGCCCATCATCGACTATTTCCGTCGCATTGATAAGGTGACAATCATGGGGGCGATGACGATCAGAGGCGACGGCCGGATCTATTTCTTCGAACTCGAGCATGTCGGCGAGCCTTGAAACCCCGGGCTCAAAAGATCGCATAGTGCATTGTCGGGAACATGTCCTCGGGCATAGGCCACCGAGACGTTCCCAAGCTAGATGGGAAGCTGTCAGGCCATCTCGAGGTGAGAGGCTTTCGCCCCTTGCGCGATCAACGGAGCGGGCGACTCCCTTTGCAGGTGGGAAGCGTTAAGCCGGCGCGCCACGATATCGTGGTTGAGCCACCGGATGGGACCNNTGGGATCTGAAGACGCGCCAAAAATGAGCTGCCCCGTCGCCTCCACCACGAGAGCACTCAGGAGGTCGCTGATCATCGCCTTGCTGTCCCGATGCATCTGCGTGATCTCGATGGACGTGCCGATGGTCAGATCGGCCTGGGCTTGGCTGTTGGCCATCGGCCACGCCGAGAAGTCGTAGAACGGATGCATGACCTCGTTGGCTTGCATATCGGTAATTTTTTGGAACACATCCTTCATCGTGAAGCCGTCTGCCAAAAGCTGCTGGCAGTCCCGCCACTGCTCCTCTGCCCATTGGCCCCCGTTCTCCTTCCTCAAGGCAAGTAGCAGCGGTATCAGGGGAAGCTCGATACCGGTGAATACGTCGGAAGAATTGGTCCGTATTTCGGGGCAGTTATAGACGGTTGCCTTGACGCCCGCTGCCCAGGCATCCTCCGCGATGCCTTCNAGCCGCATCTTGGCGTAACCTTGCGTATAGTTGGTGTAGGTCTGCCAGCGGTAGCTGCCGTCTATCAGGATTGCCGTTCCATGATAACCGTAGGCCGTGTAGCGGACCTGACCGCCCGATGCCTCCACGCGCTCCCGGATCGCCGCGCTGAAGTCGATAAGATGTCGAAAGGTGATTGCCGAGACTTCGTCGAAATTCTGCAGGATGAGCTTGCCCATGTCGCTGTCGATCAGGGTTTGCGACGACATGTGGCGGGGACCAACACCCTTGTAGATTCGATTGGCAACGACCAGGAACACCTTCGCTTTCGGGATGCCTCCGGCCATCGTGTGGGCGAAAAAGACATTGCGGCCGTCGGCAATCATTCCGTCGAGGACGGCCATGACCTGTGAAAGCGAATTCGTGAACCGCGCGGTGGCGATGTCCCGGCACAGCCCAATGTAGTCCCAGTCGAGCCTGTCATGCTGCCAGCTCTCCAGCGTCATCGTCGCGAGGAGATCAGTCGGGGTGGGGCCGCCTGCCGGAGCGTCGAGATCGAAGCCAGCCATGAGCGGTATGTTGATAATCCTGCCACCCAATCGGGCTTCGGCGGCAGAAAGTTCCTCGGCGTTTAGAGGCCGCAGTGCGTTGTTCTCGTCGCGCCGCCCGACCGTAATTCCCACGATCTCCATTCCAGCCCGCCGAGCCTCCTCGACCAAGCCAGTCGCGTATCCGCGACCGAAGAGTTCGCCGAAGAGGACGAAAACATCACCTTTACGGAAGACGTTGTTTTCGGCAAGGCGGTTCAAGGCGATCGGGCTCTCCATGCTGTCAGCTTTGGCGAAGGTTTTTCGATGCGGGCCGCGGCGCGACGGTGGTGGCTGGGCCTGTGTCGGCCCGCGTTGACAAACCTCCCAAGGAGGAGGCCGCGGG
>NZ_KB905370.1:2409005-3104295 GCF_000378985.1 Ensifer sp. BR816
CGTCAGCCAGGACCGCACACCTGCAAATGCACGCCGTTCAGATCATTCCTGCACCCTCACCACGGGCGCCAGTGCCGCGCGAGCGGCTTCGTCCTAGGTCCGTTAGTCGTCGAGCGGTGGCTCAGACAAGCTTCAATCGTTACATGACCGCGCTGATCCGTAATAGGAAGTCATTTTAAGTGACGGTTCATTTCAAAACGTGAAGTGCCGATTACCGACGGCGTTTGCGAACGCCGGGCTGCCTCGCCTCAACGGTGTGAGGGACTGTGCTAAGATTCCAGTGTGAAAAGCGCGCGAGGCCTTCCAAGCGCTCAGGTTGAGGCCGATTTGGAAACTGGCACGTGAAGGATCACCTGGTTGCGTCCATTTTTCTTTGCCTCATACAGCGCTTCATCCGCTTGCCGCTGCAACGCCTCTGAAGATACCGCCTCGCTGCCGTGCTTCAGGACCGCCAGTCCAATGCTGACCGTGACATAGGCGCCGACGGTTGATCTGGGGTTCGGCAACGACGCAGCCTCGACGCGGCGTCGAATTCGCTCGGCCACCGCCACGCCGTCTTCCTCATCGGCGTCCCGGAGAAGGACGAGAAATTCTTCGCCGCCATAACGCGCGACCTGGTCGCGATCGTCGCGCATGCTGCTCTGAATGATGCCGGCGACCTTTACCAGGCACCGATCGCCTTCGGCATGGCCGAGACTGTCGTTGAGTTGCTTGAAGTGGTCGATATCGCACATCAAAATTGCCGCGCCCTGGGCTTGTGCGATCCCGTCGCTCCATACACGATTGAGCGTTTCCATCATCCAGCGTCGATTTGCGATACCGGTGAGCGGGTCTGTTCTCGCAAGCAGCTCAAGACGTGAATTGGCGTCCGTCAGTTCGGCCAGGCGAGACCGGTCGCGCAGCTCGAGCAGAAAAGTCTTGTGCGCCAGGATGCCTGCAGTACGGCGTGCGACAACGGTTGCGACCACGCCGCTTGCGAAAAAAAGCGCACCGGCCAAGGCATTCCCTGCGGCGATTTCGGGGTTTTGCATCTGAAAGACAAGATAGAGACCGAGCGCAAAGGCGCCGATCGCCATCGACCACTCGAGTGGAATGGGAAATATGATGATCGCGGTCACGGCGACGAAAAGCATGATCGTCAGGTGTCGCTCATAGTATTCGCCACCTGTGTTGACGCCGACCAGCGCGACCGAAAACAGGATCAGAAACATGCCCAGGTGGAGAGCAATACCCTCCGTCCACATCCCTCGCGGTCTCAGGAATACGATCGCCGTGACGAGAGCAGCAGGTGGCAGGATAGATGCTGGTAGGAGCATGGACATAACGGCTTCAGACGGGAGCAAGGCTGCATTGACTGCCAGGGTCAGAATGTCGAGCACGACCACCCAGACCATCCAGGCGCGGATGATCTTCGATGTCTGCGGCCACGATCGCGCGCGGAAGAGTCGAGCAAGTTCCGCGCTCAGCCGAATGTCGCGTGTGCGTCCTGCAAGGAGACGATCGACTTCGGCGACGACTGTAGGGGGTAATCGTTGAAGGGCTGTTCGCGATGAAGCCACACTCGCGCTTGAAACGCCTGATGCTCGCTGCTTGTCCATGCTCTTGCATCTAGGGGCGGGTGGGTGGATGGCAAGAATGCGCAGTCGATCTGTGAATGGCTTTGCCTTGCATCACGTATCGTCAGCAAACCGCGGTGCAACTTATAAGAAAATTGCGAAAAACTTGTAGCGGCCTTGCTGATGAAGACGATCGATCTGATGTACCGGACGATGTTCGCGGAACTCGTTCAGCGTAGCCTTGATGCGTCGTTTGAGACAGATTTCTCCACGTCGGGCAATTCCTCCGGGTTCCTGTGAAGGGAAGATATTACTGGTATTTCGAGGAGACCCGGTCAAACAAAGCACGCAAATATGTCGGTCCGGCAGATGATCCGGAGATTGCAAGACGTGTGGAGAACTTCCAAGGCATCAAGGATGATCGTAAGCGGTGGCCGATCTGCCGACGGGGCCGAAGAATCCGTCCTCGACCGTGCTCACGATCGAGGAAGAGGCGGTGATCGTCGCCTTCCGGCGACACACCGGTGCAGACCGCCGCGGGCAAGCTCTATCTCTTCGTGGCCATCGATCGGACCAGCAAATTCGCCTGTGTCGAGTTGCACGAGCGGGCAACCAAGATGATCGCAGCCGAGTTCCTGCGCCAGCTCAACCAGGCGGTTCCTTACCAAATCCACACGATCCTCACCGACGACGGCATCCAGTTCAAAAAACGCGAGCAGGACCGCACTGCCATGGAGCGTGGCCCGGACCGCTTCTACGCGTGGCCGAGAGCGGCGTTCTCGTTCTGTGCTCGAATCGTGATGTATCAACGGGAATTCGCCTTACCAAGGGCCGCCGCTGTATCGAGATGTCGCTCGATCACCCGAGAGCCGGCAGGGTGATCTCGAAATGAGCGCCGCGTCCGCCGGCTTCCGCCGGCCTTATCGTGCCGCCATGAGAGGCGAGCATGGCCTGGGTGATCGCGAGGCCCATCCCTGACGCGCCGATTTTTGCAACTTTGCAAATAGGTAGCTGCGGAGTGAGGGACTCCACGACGGTCTCCATCCTGTTCGGCGGAAAACGTCCTGGCCAGCCTATTTAGCGGCGATAGTGCAACTCGGCCCAAAGATGGAAAAGAGGTACGCCCAGCGTCAAACCGTACGACAGAAATCGGAAGGCTCTCTCATCCATCAGGACCGTAGTCATTCCAGGGATGAAAGCGTTGGTGGCGACCAGTGGAACGACTGCCCATGCGAGGCTGCGCCAGAAGACCGGCCTATTTTCGCTTAGCTCGGCCGTGCCGCCTCTTACGAAAGTTGCCGACAGCCAAAGGAATTTCACGAGCGCAGTCGCTCCCATGCCCGCCAGGATGGCGACCCCGCCGGAAAGAGCCATCAGTTGGAGCATATCCCCAGGCGTTTCGGATATGTCGAAGAGGATGCTTGCCACAAGCATGGCGGTGGCGAAAAGGAGCATGAACACTGCGGGAAGGCCGGCGAAAATTGTCCACGCAGCCAGAGCGAAGGTCGGAACCAACGCGAAGACAATTAATTCGGCAACAAAAAGTCGGCGACTCAATTTTTCCGAAATGATCACCATGACCTCATGCCATCACTACCCGTGTCGTTCGCCATTCAATCAGAGCCATTCCCTCCAGACTGTTAACCTTTCGCGCTCATACACTGCGTACAACTAGTACTCCAGGTTGCGTTAACGGAATCGCCGGGGTGGTCAAGGGTCCCCGATTTTGGACGTTAAACAATGGATACAGAAGGCGGCGGAGCGAACGATGCTCGACAAGGGAGAGCGTTACCATGTGGCGCTGGCGGTTATCAGCCTCATGGCTGTACAGCCTAGCGCCGCCTCTCCGTCGAAGCTTGCGGTCCACACGGAAACGTCAGCCGGAACCCGGGAGCAATTTGTCGCCGACTTGTTTAGATCCTTCCGCGCCGTCGCAAAAGACGACAGTGTTCTCGACCGCGGCGACATCGATGCCGCCGAGAAGATGGCAAAAGCATCGGCACGAGCTCAGTATCTTACGCCGATTTTTTCGCGTGACCTCGATAGCGATCGCGTCGTTACCCGGGAGGAATTCGAACACGCGCGGCCGCGGCTGATCCATAATATCGTCGCGGCAGATTCTCTTCAGAGCGTCTTCGACGAAATGGATACCAACCTCGATGGAAAGCTGACCCTTGACGAGGTCATCTCTTACACCCCACGCGCGAATCTGGATATTGGCGGATTGCAAGTCCGGCGCGCTGTGGAACTGCTGGAGCGGGACCCGAACGGTGATGGACGCTTGACCGTCGACGAAACGGAGGCTTTGGCCCGCGCGGAATTTGCTTCGTTTGATCTCAACGGCAACAGCATCATCGACCCGGATGAGCAACGGCTACGGGCGGACCGGCAAAGAGCAATGCAACAAAAGGCCATGGAACAGCGCAAGGCGAAGTCCTGCGGTTTTCCGAACATCCCAGAGACAGCGAAGGTCATCTTCATCAGCGGCTACGAAGGCGGAGCGCTTTCGAACGTCTCCACTGCGGGGCAGAATAAAGTAACAGAAGCCGTCGGGGTCGTTGTAGCACCGGGAACCTGCCCGTTGATCATCCTGGCGACCAGCTACGCACCCATGATTTGGCAGTTCAAGGGAGCAGTCGAACGCATCGGCCATTTTGCGGTTGTGTCGCCCCGTAGCGGAGTGCAAGGCCAGCCCGGCGTGACGGGATTACCGCGATCCAGAGTGAGCTTTTTAGCCCGAAGGGATTGTCTTCCGCTGGTCATAGAAGACGAAAAGGGCGAGAAGGCTCGCGCCGAGAACATGATCGAGGCCATCGCGCCTGAACGCCATAGCGAGATCGTTAGCCAGTACACTCTCGGTCAGCAGGACGGACCGCGGACGAGGGATGTAGAAATCAGGCTGCCGTCGGCAAGGGACAGGGGCGTCGAGTACGCGGATAAGGCAACCGCCGATGCGCTCTTGCGGTTCAGCCCCGGCGGGCTGACTTCGATTGATCCCGACCAGGTGATAAGCAATGGCAGGGTGGAGCGCTATGCGGTGTTGCCGCAAGAAGCGGGACTGCTGCAGTTGATTTCCGAAGGGTCACTTGTTCGCGAAGATGGCGACTACCGGATCGTAAAGCCAATCGCGCAATTCCCACCAGGCCTCGCCGGCGCGCACGCGGTGCGTTTCATTCTTTCGCGCGGCTTACCCGAGCCGGAGGGCGCCCCGGGACATTCAAAAGTTTATTCGGAGGATCGAGGCGATTGGCTTTCGACGTGGTCGCTGCGAACCAAGCCCACCGAATAGCTCAATCAATCTCCCTACAAATCGCTGACGCGTGCTCCGGGATTTCTCGGAAGGCCGTTTTTTGGAGCCGGTGGCCTATGCCGACCTCCTTTCCAGCCGAACGAAGGCTATCCGATAGCCTAGGGGATCTGGTCCACGATACTTTTCAAATCGTGTGCGTGCTATCTGGCAGTGGTGATCTGCATAACATCCTTCACAGGTCGACCGCGTGCCGAGGGGGAAGCCCGGCACACGGTTTCCAATGGCGAAACTGTTTACGTTGATGGCGTTGCCAACATTTTGGTGCGCGTTGCGACCCCAAAGGGAGCCTTCTTCTTCTGGCGGGAGGAAGCCAGCGTCTGAATGTGGGCCCGGACGGCACCTTCACCGATCAAGCTCTCAGTGCCATTATCAGGAACAGGGATGCTTTCGCGGCGAACGGGTTCCATACGACGGACGGCAAAAGCGTTGGCGCAGGGCGCGAGGCCCTGACAAGGTGGTTCTCGCGTCTGGCGAGCTGAATGCTCTCTCAAGGCCCTTGGATGGCGTTGCAGATATTCTTCATGATCCTTCTCTTTTGCCTCCAACTTTGTTGATCCATCATTGTAGAGACAGCTGCCGTGTTACAAATCCGGCGGCTGTGGCTCCACTTCCGAGCTTGGGCTGGAGATCGAGTTCGCAAGGTTGTTTGGATCGACGGAGGCACAGAAGGAACGGGGGGATGCGCTTCCTTGGGCCACCATGGCTTCGGCGGGAAAGATGCAGAAGTTGTCTCCCAGGTGGTGGATTTTGCCGGTACCGATCGCTAGAGCGGCGCCGATGTCTTCGCAGCTTCGGAAAGGTTCATGACAGGAGACGGCATCGTTCTTGTTCCGTGCGCAGCCTTGCGAGGAATGCGAAACAAGCGCCATGAGCGGTCGTTGCGCACCGCCTGCTGTGTGGTCACAGCTCACACCATGACGAAAAGGCGGTTCGACGGTCAGATCGTTGTTGCTAGAGGCAGCTTACCTGACCAACCGCCGCATAGGTGGCTGCCCTGATAGTGAGCAGTCCGATCGAGACGATCATTCCGGGCACGCCAATAGAAAGCAAGAACCCGCGCGTATTGACGGCCGATAGGCCGCGATCAGTAGAACTATCGAACTGCAGCTAGCGACTGCGATAATTGCGAACTGGAAGGGGGGGTAGTAGATGGGGATGATGGGCCAGCAACTTGCGAACGTGTACGGGCCCGCAGTGGTGTAAGCCACGGCGGTCAATGCCAGCCAAATCAGCATGTGGATGGACAACGACGTGCCCCAGAACCGTGCCATCGAAGCTGCCTCCCTGAATAATTCGGTGGCCGTCGCGCCCATTGTGAACTCACGCTAGAACCGGACCCCCCGAAAGTTGATGACCGATAACAGAGAACGGGCCGAACGGAGCCGTTCTTCATGAACTCCGTGCGCGGCTTGTTGCGAGGATGTTCCCGATCTGTGCTCAAATGTGGCAGCAAGGTTGGAATGTTCTGGTACACGGCACGACGACCAGCCCCGATCTGACCGGCTGGTCCGGTTGCAAGATCAGATCGGTGCGGAATGGCCGCCGCCTTTAAGAAGACGATGGACGCTGTGGCCGCCCCGACGTGACTTTCCCACCTGCCGAGAGCGGCGGCATCGGTCTAGCGTCTTTCAGCGCGCCGCCCAGTTGGCGCCGCGGCGGAAGATCGTCCGCATTTCCGGAACTTCGAACTCCTTCGCGACATGGCCGAGCGAGGAGTAGAAGACCCGGCCTTTGCCGTATTTCCTCTTCCATACGACCGGCATCACCACACCCTCGATCCACCAGGCATGCTCGCCGGAAAAGGTCGTCGTCGCCAGCACTTCGTTCGAGGGGTCGACGTGCATGTAATATTGCTCGGAGGTGTAGGGGAAATCGTAGATGCCCTCCATCAACGGGTCGTCCGGGCGCGTGATGTTCACCCGATAGTCGATAATATTGCCGGGATGGGCCACCCATTGGCCGCCGATGATGAACTGGTATTCGACACATTCACGGAACGCGTCGCCTGCGCCGCCGTGGTAGCCGGCGATGCCGACGCCGCCCTCGACGGCGGCGGCCAGGTTCTTAACCTCCTCCTTCTCGATCTTCGACATGGTCATGATCGGCACGATCAGCGAAAGGTCGTGGATCGAGGGATCGGCGAAGGCTTCGGTGGTGTGCTCCAGATAGACCTTGAAGCCGTCCTCCTGCAGCATGTCGCGGATGATATGGGCGCATTCCTGCGGCTCGTGCCCGCTCCAGCCGCCCCAGACGATCAGTGCCTCGCGCATGTCGAACTCCTCCTCAAAAACTTGGACTAGCGGCCGATGCGGCCGTCGACGAGCGATTCCGACAGGGGGGCCGGCCGTTCGGTCTTCGTGGTGATGCTGATGGGGGCGCCGGTTTCCGCTGCCTTGTCAAAGGCTTCCATGACCTCCAGCACGTGCAGTGCCAGGTCTCCGCTCGCCCGGTGCGGCCGCCCGGAGCGAATGGCGTGCGCCATATCGGCGACGCCGAGCGAGCGGTAGTTGCCGTCCGCATAGGGCTCGGTCGTGGCCGCAGGCTCGAAGGCGCCGCCCTTTCTCAGAAGCTCGATCTGGCCGCCGAAATGATTCGGATCCGGCACGATCAGCGTGCCCTCCGTTCCGTAGAGCTCGAGCGGCACATGCTTGTGGCCCGCCACGTCGAAGCTCATGGCGATCTGCACGATTGCCCCATCCTCGAAGGCCATCACGCCGGCGACATGGGTCGGCACATGAACGGGAATGCGCTCGCCGTTGCGCGCTTCGCTGGTGATCGTCCGTTCCTTGCGCGCCGCCACCGCAAAGCCGGCGACCCTTGCGACCGGACCGAAGAGGTTGACGAGATCGGTGATGTAGTAGGGACCCATGTCGAGCATCGGTCCGCCGCCGATCTCGTAATAGAAGTCGGGATTGGGATGCCAGCGCTCGTGGCCCGGGCACATGAAGGTGGCGGTGCCGCCAACGGGGATGCCGAGCACGCCGGAATCGACGATCGCGCGCGCCGTCTGATGCGAGCCGCCGAGGAAGGTGTCGGGGGCGGCGCCGATGCGCAGGCCTTTCGCCCGCGCCAGCGCTGCGAGTTTTAGACCCTCGGCGAAATTGATGCCGAGCGGTTTTTCCGAATAGGTGTGCTTGCCGGCCTCGAGCGCCTGTATGGCGACAGTGACATGCGCCTTCGGCACCGTCAAATTGACGATGAGTTCGATCGCGGGATCGGCGAGGAGATCGGCGATGTCGCGGGCCTCGACATTGAATTCCGCTGCACGCTGTTCGGCAAGGCTGCGGTTCAGATCGGCGATGCCGCGGATGTCGAGGATCGGAAAGGACGCCATTGCCTTCAGATAGGCTGACGAGATGTTGCCGCAGCCGATGATGCCGATTCCGAGTTTTTCCATCAGTCTCCTCCGGAAATGGAAATCACAAAAGACCGGCGCCCGCTATAGCGCCGGCGCCGGTCCGGTCGTCCCCCAGGGGGACTCGTAGAGTTCGCAAAGCGCCACGACGGCTGCTCCTTGCGCCCACGTCTCGTCGGCCGACTCGTCGAAGACGAGCTCCGCGACGGAGCGGATCGAGGGCGGGATCGCGTTCTGATAGGCCTGGCGGATGCTGTCCACGAAAACGGCGCCGAGCGACAGGCTCGCGCCGACGATGACGACGCGAGGCGGTCCGAACAGCGTGACGATGTTGGCAACGGCAAGCCCGATCGCCTCTCCCGCCCGCGAGGCCGCCGCGATCAGCGCATTGTCCTCGGCCGCGATCAGCGTCTGCGCGTGCGCCATGCCGCGTCCGAGGCGCACCGCCTCGGCGAAGCGGCCGTCCATCGGATGTTCGCCGAGGATCGCGCTCTCGCCGGCAAGCGTCGAGAGCCGAACGGTCTGGCTCTGGCCGACCCCGAGCACCAGGTCGCCGAGATTGTGGCTCAAGCCTCCGGCGCCACGGAAAAGCTGGCCGCCGTGCAGCACGCCGAGCCCCAGCGTCTGCTCCAGCGAAACGAGCACCATGTCGTTTAGATCGCGGGCCCGGCCAAACCAGTGATGGGCAAGCGTGATGGCGTGCGCGTCGCTCTCGACGATCGTGGCGACGTTGAGCCGGCTCGTCATTTCGCTCGCGAAGTCGACTTCCGTTTCCCGGAAGAGCGGACTTGAGCGGACATGGCCGGTGCGGTGTTCGATCACCCCGGGAAGGCCAATGCAGATCGAATCGATGTCGTCGAGCGAAAGGTCGGCGTCGACCACGCAACGGCGCACGCCGTCCTCGATCAGATCGGCGATGACGGCGATGGGCTGGCGGTCGACCCGGATGGGCAGGGTGAGATGGGAGAGGACCTCGCCGCGGAAGTTGGTGACGACGAAGACCATGCGATTGGCCGCGATCTTGGCGCCGACGACGCGGGCGGCATCCGGATTGAGTTCCAGCATCACGCGCGGCCGCCCCCTTGCGGCGGCGTTGCGGATATCGCCCTCGTGCCGCGTCAGAATGAGGCCGTCGTCGAGCAGTGATGCCGTGATCGCCGAAACGGTCGTGGTCGACAACTCGGAGCGCTCGCTGATCTCCACCCGCGAGATGGGGCCATGCCGGCGGATCGTATCCAGCACGTTGAAGCGGTTTATCGCGCGCATCAATTCGGGATCGGCGGTCTTCATGATCTGGAGGATGCTCGCGTGCTCATTGGCTGTCTGGCGGGTTCCGGTGATTATTTTGCCGGAATACGAATTAAATAACGGGCAATTGGCGCTCTCTGTCAAGCGGAATGCCGGAAAAATTTGCAATGCCTGTTGACATTCAGCCGTATCTCATCTGAATTAATCCGCATTGGGGAAAAATTGGTGAGGACGTTTCCCCTGGGAGGAGATATCACGATGATGTTTGAACGCGGGTTGGCGCCCGTGCGCGCCGCCAATTTGTCCGCGCTTGCCGCCGCAGCCGGTATGACGCTTCTCGTCGGCACCAGTCCGGCATCCGCTGAGACGGTGGTCAAATGGCTCCATCTGGAGACAGTGCCAGCTCATCTGAAACAGTGGGAGGACATCGCCGCCAGGTACGAATCCGAGCATCCCGGTGTCGATATCCAGCTCCAGTTCTTGGAAAACGAGGCCTTCAAGGCCAAACTGCCGACGCTCCTGCAATCGGATGACGCCCCGCATTTCTTCTATAGCTGGGGCGGTGGCGTGCTGAAGCAGCAGGGCGAGACCGGCGCGCTCATGGACCTGACGGAGGCGATGCGCGCCGACGGCGCGGCCTGGGAGAAGAGTTACAATCCCGCCGCGGTCACGGGGCTCACCTTTGACGGCCGAATTTATGCGGTTCCCTTCAAAATGGGAACGATCAGCTTCTTCTACAACAAGGAGCTTTTCGGGAAGGCCGGTGTCAAGGCCGAGGACATCAAGACCTGGGACGATTTCCTGGAGGCGGTGAAGACGCTGAAGGACGCCGGGATCACGCCGATCGCCGGTGGCGGCGGCGACAAGTGGCCGCTGCATTTCTACTGGAGCTATCTGGTGATGCGCAATGGCGGCCAGGAGGTGTTCGAGGACGCCAAGAACAACGAGGCCGAGGGCTTCCTGCACCCCGCGGTCATCAAGGCCGGCGAACAACTCGCCGAGCTCGGCAAGCTCGAGCCGTTCCAGGGAGGCTACCTCGGCGCGACCTGGCCGCAGACGCTCGGCCTGTTCGGCGACGGCAAGGCGGCGATGATCCTGAGCTTCGAGCATACCGAGGCCACCCAGCGCGCCAATTCCGGCGACGGCAAGGGTCTCGCGCCCGAGAACATCGGCCGCTTCCCCTTCCCGGTGGTCGAGGGAGGGGCGGGCGCCGTCACGGATACGCTCGGCGGTCTCAACGGCTGGGCGGTGACCAAGAACGCTCCGCCCGAAGCGCTCGACTTCCTGCGCTATCTGACCAACGCGGACAACGAGCGGCTGATGGCAAGCACCGGCATGATCGTGCCGGTGGCGGTCGGCGCCGAGGATGGCGTCGCCAATCCGCTGCTGCGCGCCGCCGCCGAGCAACTCGCGACTTCCACTTGGCACCAGAACTATTTCGATCAGGATCTCGGTCCCTCCGTCGGCCGAGTCGTGAACGACGCTTCCGTCGAGATCGTCTCCGGCCAGATGTCTTCCGAAGAAGGCGCCCGGATGATCCAGGACGCACGCGAACTCGAGTAGTGCCGCGACGCTGGGCGACAGGAGATACTGTCGCCCAGCCGTCGACCATCTGCAACGAACCCGCGCGAGGACGAGATGACCGACATGACTGCGACGATTACCGCGGTGCCGGCCACGGCGACCCGCAAGAAAGCGCGATACAAGAGCCCGACCGTCCGCGGGCGGCTGCCGGTGCTCATCCTTTTCCTGCCGCCCGCATTGCTGCTCTTCACGGTCTTCGTCATCCTGCCGATGGGAGAGGCGGCCTGGTACAGCCTCTATCGCTGGAACGGCTATGGGCTGCCGCAGCAATTCGTGGGCTTGCGCAATTTCGAGGTGCTCTTCACCAACGCGGCTTTCTCTAAGGCGCTGATCAACAACGGCATCATCATCCTCGTTTCGGTGCTGCTGCAGATTCCGCTCGCCCTCTGGCTTGCGACGATGCTCGCGCACAGGATTGCCGGCGTCGTTGCCTTCCGGCTGACCTTCTTCCTGCCTTATGTGCTGGCGGACGTCGCGGCCGGCCTCATCTGGCGCTTCGTCTATGACGGCGATTACGGGCTGGTGGCAGCGGCCGCCGGTTTCTTCGGCGTCACTACACCCTATGTGCTCGCCGACCGTGGCCTCGCCATATATGCGGTGCTCGCGGTCATCATCTGGAAATATTTCGGCTTCCACATGATGCTGTTCATCGCCGGCCTGCAGGCGGTAGACAGGAGCGTGCTGGAGGCCGCCGAGATCGATGGAGCGACGGGCTGGCAGAAATTCCGCTACGTAACGCTGCCGCTTCTCGGCTCGACCGTAAGGCTTTCGATCTTCTTCGCCGTCATCGGCTCGCTGCAGCTCTTTGACCTCGTCATGCCGCTCACCGGCGGCGGGCCGTCGAACTCGACGCAGACCATGGTGACCTTCCTCTACACCTACGGCGTCACCCGCATGCAGGTGGGGCTCGGAAGCGCGGTGGGCGTTGTCCTCTTCGTCATCTGCGTCACGCTCGCCTTCGGCTACAAACGGATCTTCATGCGCCATGACTGACACGACCTCCTCCGTTCGCATGACCACGGGCACTCGCGTCTATCTCTACGTGTCGCTGTCGCTGGTGGCGATGCTCGTGCTGATGCCCCTGGTGACGACCGCGCTCGGCGGCTTCAAGTCGCTCGGCGACCTGCGCGTCAACCCTTTCGGCCTGCCGTCCGAATGGCTGTGGTCGAACTATCTCGATATTCTTTTCGGCGACCGTTACTGGCGGCAGATGCTGAACTCGCTGTTCATTGCGACCGTGACGGTGGTGCTGACGGTCATCGTCTCGGCCATGGCCGCTTTCACCTTCGCCCATGTGAAATTCTTCGGCGCGAACCAGTTGCTGAACTACTTCCTGATCGGCCTCATGTTCCCGGCGGCAACCGCCATCCTGCCGCTCTTCATCCGCATCCGCGATCTCGGTTTGCTCGACACCTACTGGGGCGTTATCCTGCCCCAGGTCGCCTTCGGTCTCGGGATGAGCATCCTGCTCTTCCGCAACTACTTCCGGAACCTGCCGGAGGAACTCTTCCAGGCTGCGTTCGTCGATGGTTGCGGCTACATCCGCTTCTTCTGGCACATCTCCCTGCCGCTTTCGCGCCCGATCGTCTCGACGGTCAGCATCATCACCTTCGTACATAGCTGGAACAGCTACATCCTGCCGCTGATCATGCTGAACACGGAGACGAAATATCCATGGCCGCTCGGCATCATGGTCTATCGCGGCGAATTCGGCACCGACTGGCAGCTCGTGCTGGCCTTCATCACGCTGACGATCCTGCCGACGGTCATCGTCTTCTTCCTCGCCCAGAAGCACATCATCGCGGGCCTTACGGCCGGCGCAGTGAAATCCTGAGCCCGCTTTTCAAGGAGCAAGCATCATGGCATCGGTCGAACTCAGGGACATCCGCAAGAGCTACGGCGTGCTCGATGTCATCCACGGCGTTTCGCTGTCGGTCGGGGAGGGTGAGTTCATCGCGCTCGTTGGTCCCTCTGGCTGCGGCAAGTCCACTTTGTTGCGCATGATCGCCGGATTGGAGGAGATCACCGACGGCGAGGTTCTGATCGGCGGCAAGGTCGTCAACGCGTTGACGCCGCGCGAGCGCAACATTGCCATGGTTTTTCAGTCCTACGCACTCTATCCACACATGACGGTCGCCGAGAATATGGGCTTCAACCTCAAGCTCTCGGGCCTTTCCAAGCCTGAGATCGAAAAACGGGTGGACGAGGCGGCGCGCATGCTCGCGCTGACGGAGCTTTTGGACCGCAAGCCGAGCCAGCTTTCCGGCGGCCAGCGCCAGCGTGTCGCCATGGGCCGGGCGATCGTCCGCGATCCGGCCGTGTTCCTGTTTGACGAACCCCTATCCAATCTGGATGCCAAGCTTAGGGTCCAGATGCGCACCGAGATCAAGGCGCTGCACCAGAAGGTCGCCACGACATCCGTCTACGTGACCCACGACCAGATCGAGGCGATGACGCTCGCCGATCGCATCGTCGTCTTGAACGGCGGCCGCATCGAGCAGGTGGGCACGCCGCTGGAACTCTATCGCACGCCCGCCAACCTCTTCGTCGCGGGTTTCATCGGCTCGCCGGCCATGAACGTGCTCGACGGGACGGTCGATGCCGAAGGCGGCGAGCCGGCGGTGCGGCTCAGCGACGGATCGGCGATCCGCATTGCGCCGGAGCGAAGGGTGCGGCGCGGACAGGCGGTGAAGATTGGGCTTCGACCGGAGCATTTCATCGCCGACGGCGCGACCAACACGATTTCTGGTCGAACACTGCTCGTCGAACCAACCGGGGCGCTGACCCACGTGCTCTTTGAGTTTGCTGGCGAACAGATGATGGCAGTGCTCAACCAAGATCATCCCGCGTACCACGGGGCGATCTTTCAGGCCGGCATTGACCGGCGGCAAATCTACGTCTTCGACCGTACCACTGGAGCCGCATTGTAAGCGACTTGTACGTTCGCTCTTGACGCGCTTGTCGCCTCGGACCGGTGGAGCTGGATTGCAGGATCGGCTGTGTGTCGCTTGGCACATTGCGATGCCGTTACGGCAACCACCCCATCTGCAAAGCGACTGCGGACGCGCTGGTACTGCGGTCATCTTCGCGCTTGTGAGACCGAGCCCCCCTGAAGCTGGCGCCCCCGAAAAAGTAATTCTCGACCTACAGGCGGGAGTTCTCCTGCCGAAGCGCCGCATTGTCTTCACGATCTCGCGTGGATCCTTGTTATTGACCTTGAATTCCAACCATGCGCCTTCGGTGCGTTCTTCGGTTTAGAAGTGCGCAGGGATCGTGAATCGGCATTGCCGGTCCTCGTTTTATCCCCCTTTTATCAGATTCGGGTGTTTCAGAACCATGTGTACAACGGAAGCCGCAGAAGTTTTGCATAGAAAACAAAGCGATGCCGTCGAGCATCCCACGCGAATTTTTATCTGCGTTTTGAATGCCCGATTCGCGACTATCCGTTTCGCCAGCGTGCAAATTCAGCGAATTTGCCGGACACCTCTGATGCGCCCGCTGGGGCTTTCGACTGTTTGACTTGTTATTTCTTTCTTTGATGTTATATGTAGGTAACTACCTACATGGAGGTGAGCCGTGGGTATTACGACCCTGTCCAGCCGAGAGCTGAACCACGACGTGAGTAGCGCCAAGAAGGCGGCAAAAAGCGGCCCGGTCATCATCACGGATCGCGGCAAGCCTTCCCATGTGCTCATGACCTACAATGAATTTGAGCGCTTGACCGGCAAGCACCGCAGTCTTGTCGAGGCTCTCGCCATGCCTGGCCTCTCGGGGATCGATTTCGAGCCGCAGCGCGTTGAAATCAGTCCGCGCGAAGTGGACTTGTCTTGAGATACCTGCTCGATACCAACGTTGTTTCCGAACTGCGCAAAATCGGTGACGGCAAAGCCGATGCTAATGTCGTCGCATGGATCGGAGCGGAAGATGCGTCGCGCTTCTTCCTTTCGGCCATCACAATTCTCGAACTGGAGCGGGGCGTACTCGGGGTCCAGCGCCGAGACGCCGCACAAGGCGCGCGGTTGCGTTCTTGGCTCGACAGTCATGTGCGTCCGGAATTTGCCGGCCGTATTCTGCCGGTTGACGATGCAATTGCGACACGTTGCGCTCACCTGCACATTCCCGACCGGCGTAATGAGGCCGACGCGCTGATTGCGGCGACGGCTCTGGTTCACGACATGATCGTTGTGACACGAAACACCAGAGACTTCGAAGGCACCGGCGTCGTTATTGTCGATCCCTGGCAAGGCTGACCGTTTCAGTTCTACCCGAATACAGGCGGTTCCGGCGAGCTCGATTGCTGGGTCGCCGGAACGAATCCGTTCAAGGCGGAGGATTGTTGGTTGCTACGCTAGCCTCGGCATTCTCGGTCCTTGCTTTCAATTCGATTAGCGCCTGGTACCGCGGATCAGCATGCAGTGGCGCCAGGTCACTGTCGTTCGTCATCCACTCGACAAGTTCGGCGGTCATCTTGGGAATGCAAGCTTCCAACAGGGCGAGAGCCTCATCGGAGTCGCCCATTCTTGCCGCGGCGCAAGCCAGATTGTAGCGGTCCAGTGTGTCGTCCGGGTCCATGACGATACGTGCTCGCATGCCCCATTCTTTCGCGCGCTCGAACTCTCCGAGATGAGCCAATGCGAGGGCGCCACACACCACCGCATGCGAGTTGTCGGGCCGCAACGCGACCTCCCTTTCTGCACGCTCCAGCGCGCGACGTGCGGCGGAGATGCTTTCCCCGTGCCTGCCAAGCGCTTCGTAGCTTTGAGCCACAAAACCTGGAGAGACGTAGTCGGTTTCGAGAAGCTCGGCTGCTCGCTCGAAATGTTCGATTGCCTCTGCATGACGGCCAAGGCGTATACAAGTCCGGCCAAAACCGTGTTGGACGTCGTAAGAATTCGGGTCGAGGCGCAACGACTCTCTGTGCAAGGCAAGAGCTTCATCATAACGGCCGAGGTCTGCCAGAATTCGTCCCTTGGCTGCGTGAGCTTCCGCCAAAGTCGGATCCAGTGACTGCGCCTTTTCGGCGGCTGACATGCCCCGTTCGTCCGATCTTCCGCCAAAATAGAGCTCGGCCTGGCAATGGGCGATCATCGCCCAGGCGCGAGCATAGTTGGGATCAATCTCCACTGCACGCTGACAAATCCGCAGCGCGATCTCCACGTGCCTTATGTCATGTTGCAGGTAGTTGCGGCTTAGCAGGTAGAGTTGGTAGGCCTCAGGGTTATGGGTCGAGCGGTTCTCGATTGCCCGGCGTTCAGTCGGCAAGAGCTTGACCTTCAACGCCTCGACGATCGCCGTCGAGATCTCATCCTGCAGCGCGAAGATGTCGCTCAGCTCGCGGTCGTAGCGCTCGGCCCAGACATGGTCGCCCCTTGCGCCGTCGATCAACTGAGCCGCAATACGCACCCGGCCGGCGGCCTTGCGCACGCTGCCTTCGACAACATGGCTGACCCTCAGCTGACGGGCTACTTGAGAGACGTCTACGGCCCTGCCCTTGAAGGTGAAGGCAGTGTTGCGAGCAGTGACCGAGAGTGCGGAAACCTTCGATAGATCGATGATGATGTCTTCGGTGATACCGTCGCTGAAATAGTCCTGCTCCGGGTCACCGCTCATATTGACAAAGGGTAGTATGCAAACCGTGGGTCGCGTCTCCGCCTTCACGCCCGCGACGTCCAACCTTTTTGGAGCGCGGCTCGCCTCATTAAGTCTGACGCCAAACACCCGAATGGGCCGTTCGTTGTTCTTGACGATGTGGTCGCCAAAATCCTCGAACACCACCGGGAGCCGTCCTGCAACATGATCGTGGACGGTCTGCGAGATCGCAACACCTCCCGGCTTGGCCAACGTTTGCAATCGAGCCGCCACATTGACGCCCTCCCCGTAGAGGTCGTCCCCCTCAACTATGAGATCGCCGAGGTTGACGCCGATCCGATAGCGGATTCTCTGCGCTTCCGGTAAGTCCAGGTCGCTTGCTTCGACATCATGCTGGATTTCCAAGGCACAACTGACGGCTGCTACTACGCTTGGGAACTCCACGAGCGAGCCATCACCCATAAGCTTGACGACGCGGCCACTGTGTTTCTGAACCAGGGGGAGCAGACACGTCTGCCGATTGCTCTGGAGCCGCTCAAGCGTCCCAGATTCATCTAGCTCCATCATCCGGCTGTAACCGACCACATCGGCGGCCAGTACGGCGGCCAGACGGCGTTGAACGCTCTCCTCAGCCATGTTCTCCCGGCGTTTTTTTGGCGACCTCTATGCGAGGATAGTAGGGGCGGCCAGTTGCGGTGTCTATTGGGGCGAACGTCTGGAATGAACTTCACGAGTGGCATCCCGTGCTCGAAGCCCAGCGACAGGCTTCGGCAGTAGCCGGTGACTGGGAACTGCCCACTGGCCGCTTATGCTCCCCCGGGCTCTGAAAGCATATGCATCGTCCGGAACCGGATGCGGGCACGCAGCAGGGTCGTGTGAAAATCCGCAAAAAATGAGGAGTGAAGCAAATCGCTGCGTCTGCTAGCCGGTGACGACGACAGTCTCAGACGACCGCGATGCGACACTAGTGATTTTTTGGTCGACCCACTCAGAAAGATCGGTCCAAAGCTGCTGATCCAGACCCACTTGGCGAGCGATGTCGATGATCTCCTGGTAGGAGATCGGCGTGATTGCGGCCTGGCCGCTCAACCTGACATCGAACAGCCCCAGTTTTGCCTTCCGAGCCGTCGGAAAACTTGGATGGTCGGCAAAGGCGGCAACTGCGGCGGTGTGGAGGTTGCGGTGCGTGCCAATTGCTGCCGCCAAAACCGCGTTGCGCATCCATTGACAGCCGTCGCCGGCGAAAGGGCAGGGCGCATGATCGGCGGCCGGGTCCATGGCGAAAACCTGAGGGATGTAATCCCAGTAGCGAATTCCCTTGCCCGTGAGGGTGCAGCGCGAGCGGACGCCGTTGGCCGGATTGAGCTGCTCGGTGTAGCTCCCATTGCACTGGGGCTCCCTGGTGCGTGACGCGGCGGTTTGACTGCATTTCCCTCCCGGTTCAGTAAATTTGCATTCGATGACCAGTACCGCATCTGAACCAACCGCAAGGGCATCGACTTGTGTTGGCCGGGTCTCTCCCAAGAGCCGTTCGGCATCTGTCCACTCAAGGGTTAAGGACCAGGGACCGCCGGGTGTCACGCCGACATGCCGCGCAATGGCGTCGAGGACGCGGTCGCGATCGATGCTCATCTTGAGCGTGCCGAACACATCAATGGCGATCGCTTGCGAGGAATGCGCCTTGTGCGCTTGGATTCGGTTGTTGCGGTCACGATGCCAGGGGAATGCAAGCCAGTCGCTGATCGCTGCGTGACTTGCCGGAAACAGGTTTTGGCGAACTGCCGCGAAATCTACGGTGCTATCTGAAGCAGCCGGCCATTCAGGCATCATTCTACTCCCCCTGTGATCACCCGTCGGGCAGGCTGCCTGTGCGGGCGGCCGTGCCTGCTTCGGTGCAGGTAGGCCGGTGATGCGCAGAATCAGTCGACTGAGGCAAGGCGCTAATTGACATTCGGCTTGTCCACCAACTTCTCAACCAACCGCCTAAGCTCTGGCGGAGTTGTTTGGCCAGCAACGACCTCGTAGTAGCCGATCCCGGCGCGCCGGAGTGCCTCTTTCTTGACAGCATCGCGCGCGGCCGCGGCGCCTTGGTGATGCGCCCCGCCCTGGTATTCGATCGCATACCGGGGCTGGCAGTCACCGTCCACCAGGAGAAGGTCGACCCGCTTCGAGTTAATGCAACGATAGGCCTCTGCATCCTTGCTGCGGAGGATCTCGCCCAACGAAACCTGGGCCATTACCTGCCAGGCAGGATTGCAGCCGATCACGATGCGGTCGAGTTCCTTGAATAACCTCGCTTCGCTCTTGTTGAGGAGCGGCTGAATTGTGAAATTCGAGCTCATGACGATCCGCAACTGGTCGGCAGCGTCGCGTTGTTTCGATGTCTCCAGAGCAGTGTTGGAAGGCCAAGGCCCAGAAACAATGCTCGCTCCAGCACTTTTCTTCTCCCAGCGTGAGCGGTTCCTCGCCCGCCATGCGTCCCTTCGCATCCTGGACAGGAATTGCTCAACGGTTATGCCAGCGAAGGTGCCGACAAACAGAATGGCGATCAGAAGGTGGGGCTTCTCGGTCAGTTCCTGAAGGTCGGCAAGGAGGTCGCCTACGGTCATGCCGTCGGGGCCGGCAGCACCCACCGCGAGCGCTCCAATAATCAGTCCCGGTGCCGTGAAAAGGACCGACCTTTGGCGATACTGCATGCCTCCATCTCCGCATTTCGCGCGAAGATCGTAACCGTGTGGCCGCACCACCAAAAGCTACACAAAAGAGTTAATCCGGCGCGCGGTGGCTACGAGCAACGGAATTTTCAAAGCGGCGGCTAGAAATCTGAGACGGCTTTGGTGTGATACCGGTCCGGAATCGTTCACCGATCGCCGCCACCCGCAGTCCGTCCCGGCAGAACAAATCCTCAGCAGCGCTTTTCGAACGCCTGCCCACTCCCGCAGTTGCTGGTCCTGCCGGAGGCGCAGACGCCTCCATTCAAGGGCGGCAAAAATATCTTCCGTGAAGTCCCCGTGCCTATCGGTTTCAAGGGCTCGGGGAGCGGGTGGATGTTGCGACGGTGTTTGAACTGGTAGCTCTGCCACGTGCTACGCCTATCAGCGGTTTATGCATGCGGCGAAGACGAGACCGGCAGGAGCGATCGGCAGCATGATGAGGGGCACGGACCATGCCGCTATTTGTAGAAGACGCTACCTTTGACCCAGCCCAATGTTCCGTCCTCCGCCCGCTCCCAAGCTATTTTGGCATCCATTGGATATAGGCAAGGTTCCTGGCGAAACTGAGCTAGCCGAACTTTCGGAGCACTCTCACCACAAGGCGAGGAGATCCGGAATCCCTCTCCCTGCAGGTATCGCTCCAAAGCGCCCGCATCGCTCCCCAGTGGGAACCGCGCTCGGATTCGTTTTGTAAGCTTCGGCGAAATGGCTTCGTTGTCACTGCTATAGTGGCGAGAGAACCGGCCCTGAGGAGGGGGGCACCCGTTGGTCCACCAGCCTCCCGAGGCCGGTAAATCATGGAGCAGCGGCGGCATCGGAGGATAGCACTCCAAGTCCGAACATCCCGAAAGGATGGCGCAAAGGCCCACCAGCAGTGCGCCCGTATGGAAATGGGTACGCATCGTCAGAGGCAGATGTCGCACAAGGGAATTTCGGGGTCCGTGGCCTCCCATGAACTCATCGGATTGCCACAGTGGAGGCATCTTGTGTCTGCCCTCGGCAGCCAGGAATGACGCCAAGCTGCGTCTCGGGCGTGTCGCAGTTTAATGGCATCGTCACGGCGCTTCATCTCGGCTGCTCGCTCTTCGTCAGTGAAACCGCTCACCTACGCACTCCCCTCCGTTTCGCTGCCCTCGTCCAATTCATGGACGGGCAGAAAACCGTATCCCTCCAGCCACTCGCGCATGATTAGGCGGATAAGCTCGTCTCGCGTCATCTGCAGTTCCTCGCAGGCTGCCGCGAGCGCCAACTCAACGTCATCGTCGAAGGTCATTGTTTCCTACGCACTACAACCAGAAGCTAGAAGGGTCTCACAGCAATGGTTGCAGTCAAGGATTAGCGCCACCGCCCAAATGGAGTATTTGATTTCATTGCACTATCCGCCATCCTTAGAACAAAACGAGGAGGAACAGATGTCGAAATACGAGGGGCTTACCTACAGGCTGGCTAGATCGGGTCTTTCTGTGATCATCTTGACCTTCAAGGAGATCGAAGCTCTCATCGGCGCTGCGTTGCCGGCGAGTGCCAGACGCCCGCAGTTCTGGGCGAATGCTAACAAACCTGCACAATCCCGTCCTGGAAACAAGGCTGCACGCGAGGCGGGCTATAGGAGCTTCCTGCTGGCGGGACACGACAAAGTGCGCTTCGTTCGAGATTGAGGTAGTTTATGGCTCTCCTCGGTGACTTCCTTGACCAAGGAACGGCTTTCGCTCTCGCTGTTGGGATCTTCGTTGGATTGCTGACGTATCTCTCGGCCGCAAGGCTCATTGGCCGCAGCGGATTGTCGAAAGCTAAATCGCCCGTCGAATGCCAATTCAGAAACGTCTTTGCCACCATGGATGAAGGTCGCCGGCAGTCGTTGATCGGCTGCCACATGGAGAAATACGAATGTGGGCGCGAGGAGGCTATGCGCCGAGCGGTAGATGAACGCCAACGCGACGCCAACAGGTGGTAGTGTGCCATGCTGACAAAAAAGCAAACGCTCTGGGCAGCGCCTATCCTGATTTTGACCTTCGCGGCACTTTGGTTGTCAGGTGCTGTGGCCCAAGAGATGATCCCCGGGAAAAACGTCGCGATTACAGCACTCCTCGCACCGGCATTTATTGCAAATGTCTTCGCCTTGATCTTCATCTTCTTTTCGATCTTCCTATCCTTCGGGTCCGCGCTGTTGTTCAACGCCTCAGGTCCGGAGCATTGGGAGAAGACCGGCAACCCATTTTATTATCTGCTGTGGAAGGAGCTCCAAGAGGCCACGACGGCTGGTCGTCCTGATAGTACAGATCGGCGTGAGTGAGGGGCGCCGCCCAATTCGGGCGTCGATGGGAATAATGTCGCGAGCATTGAAGGCAAATGAGTGAACCAGGAAAACACGGTACGGCAGCCCTTGGGTAATCTGGTGCCAGAAGTCTCTGCCGCGTGCCAAATGAACTCAGGAAGAACCTAGCACCCGGGATGCGCGTGGTGATCAGTGGCCACGGTACCAGTTTGGGTGCCTACGCCGCCACCGTGCGTCGAAGTGACTAAAAACCGCCCTCTGCGATTATGCGCGTGCCTTAGCTTTCTTGCCCTTCGTTGCAGGCGCATGATACCCCGAAGGAGCGGCTTCCGACTTCAACAGCAGCGGCGCTTTCTAAGGCTTCAGTTGCCAACTTCTTTCGCTGATTGCTCGCGTGCTGTAGCAGCTTTGATCTCCGGAAGTTCTCTTTATGTGCTTCGAAGATCGCATAATGTATCGACTGGAAGGTGCTATTTGGCGCCGCATCCCGGCCGTAACCTAGTAGGCAATGTGCACTGAACTTTGGCTCAGGTCTGTATGGTGCGCATGAATTCGCGCACCTCTTTCAGCATCCAATTCCGAAACGCTCGGATCTTCGGGTGGTCCTGATTGCCGACGCGGTAGAGCAGATCGTAACCCCACTCGACCTCAAGGGTTGCGTCGGAAAACAGTGACACCAGCCTGTCAGCGGCAAGGTCTTCGGCAACAAGGACGCTACGCCCGAGGGCAACGCCCGCCCCTCGAATGGCGGCCTCAATCGACATGCTTCCATGACTGTATCCGGGTCCCCGCGTGCCTGGATACGGCAGGTCCATCATTGCGAACCATCGCTCCCAGGTGGTGTTCATTCCGATCTCATGAATGAGTTGGCACTTGAGCAGGTCGCGCGGAACATCAATCCCGCCCATCTTCTCGCGGTACTCCAAGGAGCATACGGGCGAAACCGTTTCGTTCATGATGCGCTCCGCCGCCGCATGAGGATAGCGGCCGTCACCATAACGCAAGGCTACGTCGACATGACTGGCAGCGAAGTCGACGGCTGCATCGGTGACCTCGAGATGAACGTCGAGTTCAGGCATATCGGCCATCAGGCGATGCAGTCGGGGTGTCAGCCATTTGCTGGCAAAGGAGACGCTGCAGTTCACAACGAGGCGAGATGCGTCGCTCTTGCGGCGTAGCTCCGCGGATTCTCGCTGCAGTTCCGACAGGAGACGCGTCACGGTGCTGAAATAGGAATGACCCGCGTCAGTCAGTTCAATCCTTCGCGTTAGGCGGCGGAATAGCGGCACGCCCAGATGGTCTTCGAGTGCCTTTATCTGTCGGCTCACCGCCCCGTGGGTGAGATGAAGCTCCTGCGCTGCAAGCGTCATGCTCAAGCGTCGACCGGTTGCCTCGAAGGCCCGCAATGTCTGCAGGGGCGGAAGATGGTCGGTCATGCGTTCATACGTGATGCCACATCACACATCCTGTGAGAACAAATGGTTTGTCGCGCGGGTGTCGCGCAGCTTATGGATGGCACACTCTCACGCACACGCCAATGCGAAAAGCTGTCAAAGATGTCCAACACTTCCGTTGATTCAGTCGTCATGCCTGCACCGCTCGGTCCAGCAAGTTCGCTCTCGCCGAAGAGCTTGGGTGCCATGTTGCTGCTGGCCCTGATGTGGGGGCTGTCGATCCCGATCACCAAGTTGGGCCTGGGCTGCATTCCTCCGATGACCTTCACCGCGCTGCGCTTCATCGTCGCCGTGCCGCTCATGATGTTCCTGGCAAGACGCGAACTCCGGATTCCCAAAAGGGCAATTCCCGGAATTGTCGGCCTGGGTGTCATGGGTATCACTTTGGGCAATGTCGCCCAGTCGTTCGGCGTGCAAGGCACATCGGCATCGGTGGCTACGATCCTCTCGGCGACCATCCCGTTGTTCATGGTCATCCTGGCGGCAATCCGCTTCAAGCAAACGGTGACACCGCTGCAATGGAGCGGCCTCTTGATTGCATTCTTCGGTATTGCCCTGGTGGCCGTTGGAAGCGGACCGGGCGTTGACGACATGTCGAGGTCGACGGCTTCCGGGGTCTTGTTGATGCTGCTCTCGGCGGTCGGCATCGCAATCTACTACATCTGGAGTGCGGAGCTGACAGCGGAGTACGGCCTAATGCCGGTAGCGGCATGGAACATGCTCGTTGGGCTTTTGACGGTGATACCGCTCGCTGGCTGGGAGATGACGCAACACACCGTCGATATAACCGTCGAGGCGCTTGCGGCCATCGCCTATCTCGGCGTGGTTGTCACCGTGGCCGGGCTGATCCTATGGCTCTATATTTTGAAAGTCGTCCCGGCCCGTGTTGCGGCGAGCGTCCAATATCTGCAACCCGTGTTCGGGATCAGCGCCAGCGCGTTTCTCTTCGGTGACAAATTGGGTCTGATGTTCGCAGCTGGGGTGGGACTCGTTCTTGCCGGGCTGGGACTGGCCGCTTCCGGAAAGCGAGCAAGCTGCTAGCAGCGCCGACGTCCGCTAAGCGTGAATTCCCCCGCTCGGTTACTCCCCGAGCGATTTGACCCGCCCTCGGCGGGTCTTTTTTTATGCGGTGAAGGCCGCTTTCGCCGCCTCGGGTCTCCATCAGCACCACAGGAAAAATAAGGCCTGGTCGGAAACGCGGCGGGAGGCCTGCCTCGCGACCTAAGCGTCCGACAGCGGCTTGCACCGTCTTGCCGCAGGCCGCTGTTCCCATCCTGTGCTTCAGCAGTTCATCTCATGAGCGACATTAGGATCGAAAGATAAGTGATGTGAAGAACTTGGGGCCCGCTTGGCAGCATCAGGCCGTCGTTGTGGTGATATGGTGGGCCCGGCAGGATTCGAGCCTGCAACCAATTGGTTATGAGCCGACTGGCTCTAACGATTGAGCTACAGGCCCTAGCAGAGAGTTTTCCGGGACAGCAACTATTCTTTCGGCAGAGCGTAGCGAAGCACGCGCAGGTCTTCGTCTTCGAGGGAAATCTCCAACACCCGATTGATAAGATCATCGTCATTGTCGAGCTCGATCAATGCCTGCTCAAACAACTCAGACTGCATGTCGAGGTCCATGCCGGGTGGGCCGTTAAGGCAGATCAGCCCGGCATGGATGGCCACGTCGGCATATTGTCCCTTGGTGCCTGGTTTGTCTTTTGGTCCCCGGAAATCGACGGAGTTCTTCGTGACAAACGTCCAGTCGCCTTCAAGAATGATCGGCTTGAGCTCCCAGTCCTTCAGGCCGCCCATTTTCATCCAGACGACATGGCTTGTTTCGCCATGGCCCTTTTCGATTGCCATTTTTGCCAGTTGAGGACTGAGGCACTCATCGATCAGAAACTTCATCCCGTCTTCCTGCGACGGGGGACGCGACGATCCGTGATGATGACCGAGCCTCCGGGAATGTCGCCGGAGACGCGGGGCCGGCCGCGCAAGGGGTTCGCTTCCGCGTAGATAGAGGCGAGCCTTATCGTCTCCGCGTCCAGGCTAGGCCAGGCTTCCAGGATGCGCTCAACCGCATGACCAGCAGCTACGGATGCGCCAACATCATAGACCGGAACGCGGGTGCCGCGGATGACAGGCGTACCGCCAAGAATGTCGGGTGAGGCTGTGACGATCTCTCGCGCTGCGGCAAGGTCGTCCAGCCGTTCGCTCGCGCCTCTCATAAAGGGCATAAGATCGATCGTCAGAAACTCGTGGTGCACGGTCCAGTCCTCGCGCAACAGTGCCGCCCAGGGGAGTGTGCGCGCTTTTGCCAGTCGGGCCTCTGCGGTGCGGATAGCAAACAGTCGCTCCTCCGACGTGAGGCGGCGCGCGCTCTCAAAATAGAAGGCGATGAGTGAACAGGCCCCCGCCAGGACGTGACGGCCATTGTCGAGCGAGACGAAGGCGTCTGGCAGAATGTGCTCATCGATGACGCGATTGATGTCGCGTAGGCTCACGCGTGAGACAACGGCGGCCTCGCTCGCCTTCAGCATTTCCGCAACTGCGGGCATGTGAGCCTCCATATTAAATCTTCCGATACGTCGGAATATATAACTCGCGAACGATGATATCAAGGCCTTGTCAAGGAATTCCGAGCCTAGCTAGAGACGAGGGCCTGCCTTCAGGAGGCGCTCTGTTCCCGTTTTGTGCGTCTGGGATCGCATAATGTATCGTCGGGAACTGCGGTTGGTCGACGCGTCGAATGCGAGTCTGTTCGGACGAGACTTCGGAGTAACTCTGGAATTTGTCATTCAGGTGCATTACACTGACGCTCAGAGAAGGGAGACTCGCAAATGGTTTCAAATGCACTGGTCCAGACTCGGATAGATGCCGACGTCAAAGAACGCGCCACGGCGGTCCTAGAAAGCATGGGCTTGACGGTCTCTGATGCCGTTCGAATCCTATTAACCCGGACGGCGAATGAAGGCGCCCTGCCGCTGGAACTTGTCAGCCATAGTGAGGCCTATGATGCCTGGTTCCGCGCCAAGGTATTGCAGGCGCTCTCGGACACCCGATCCGACGTCGATGATGCTGATGCCGATGCGCACTTTCGCGAGCGCCGGGCGGCGGCCTTGCACAAGGCCGTGGCGGGTGACCGATGAGGCTTGTCTGGGCACAGTACGCCCTTGACGATCGGGACACCATCTTCAGTCACATTGAAAGCGAGAATCCGAAGGCGGCAATCCGTGTCGACGAGGAGATCGCCCACGCAGCACGTCGCCTTCTCGACTTTCCCGAAAGTGGTCGGCCTGGCCGGGTTGCCGGAACGCGTGAGCTTGTCATCCCGCGCACGCCTTACATTGCTGCCTATGTGGTGATGGCGGACAGGGTTCGTATTCTGCGTGTGTTGCATGGCGCCCAGATGTGGCCCGACGAGCTTGACGACAAGTAGACGCGGCCGCTGTCTCACCGGGAGGACTGCTCTGATGGTAACTGACGCTGAGGATGATGGCACACGCGACGACGATCTCGTCTGGCGATGGCACGACAATCTCATCTACGGGATACGGTTCGATATTGGCGATCCGGAAAGGCAAGATTGGCGCAGCGACTTGGTGTTCGACATCGACTTCATCGTCGAGTGGCTTTGTGAAGCTCCCGGGGAGGCTCGCTTCCGCGTGGCGCCAGCCACGCTGATGTTCCACGACGTCGCTGATCTGCAACTGTCCATAGATCACGGCGACAGCGAGGGGCGGACCGCGTTAAGTGAACTCTCGATCGCTAGGGTAACTCGGGAGCGTTTGGTGCGACCTTTCGAGTTTTGGCGTTGGACGATCAGCTTGAACTCGCCTTCGGGCAGCAAGATCGCGTTCTGTGCCAGCGGGTACTCCCAAATGCTCCGGGCCGATCCCCGGTTAGTCAGCGAGCAACACCTGCCGCGTGGTGAGCGCTTTTAAGGCCATTATCTGCGATCAAGTCCTCGCGACGAGACTTCCGCGATCTTTCGGTCGACCCACCCAGACAGGTTGTTCCAAAGCTGCTGATCCAGCGCGGCGGGCGCGAAAAGTTGTCTCGGATAGCCTTGCAGCGGCTCCTCTCATCGGCTCTGGCTTGCTCAGAGCCGGCGTCTGGCGCAGGATCAAAACTCGGAAGATTAAATGAGGGCGCCAATGCGTCTGCCCAGCCATGCTATCAACAAGGCAAGCTTTCCTGAGATGTACGAGACCTGGCTCGTCGCCCCCCTTTTCGCCCATTTGCCGAAATCACCCTCGATGAGGTGAAATTATCGAAAGGCGACCGCATCCTCGACATTGCTTGCGGAACCGGGATCGTTGCGCGCGTAGCAAAGGAACGGCTTGGCGACGGCGGAAGTATCGTCGGCGTCGACGTCAGTGCCGACATGCTCGCTGTGGCGCACGCTATTACTCCGAACATCGACTGGCGTGAAGGCGACGCGAGCGCCCTGCCTCTCCGCAAGGGAGAGCATTTCGATGTTGTCGTTTGCCAACAGGGATTGCAGTTCTTCCCCGACTTGCTAATGCCCGGCGCGGTCACCACCTGCGCCCATACCAGCAGCGCGTCTGGTCGGTAATCTAACGCCAGTACCTCCGCCCGCTGTCGCCCGACGACCGACCCACAACAAAGCCGATTGCGAAGGCGAGGGCGCCGACTGTGAGCGCCAAGCCGGTTGCTGTGTATGGGTGATCCGCGGCGCCGACCACCACAGCGGTTGCTTCGCGGCTCACTGCGTCCGTGGCTGTCTTCGCTACCTTTCGGACACCGGTGGGCGGTTCGGTCGGGGTCCCGGTGAAGCCGGCGCTCAGTTCGTCTTTGGCCATATTGTTTCTCCTGCTGGGAAGGAGGAACCGTCAACGGGCGAGGAGGTTCCGGATTACAGGTTGTCGATGCCGTTCTCCTCGCCATCCCCAATTGTCGCGCTGTCCTCGAGGGAAAAGAAGATGCCGGGGATTCCGAGAAGGCTTGGGTTCGTCTGTAGGACCGTTCACGACAGCTCATCCTAGCTGGCGTTGCTCGAGGAATATCAGGCCAGGAGGATGCCGATCATGGTCGCCGCGACCATAGCGATCACCGCAGTAAGCGCAATCGAGAAGATGATACGTTGGTCGGCACTCACTGCATTTCCTCCATCGTTCACTCGAAAGAGAAACGTTCTACGAGCACGAATGTTCATCATCACAGTCCAACAACGAAGGCCGGGCGTGTCGACACCTTGCGTAAACTAAGGCTCCTGAAACTGTATTCCTATCGCGATGACTAGCATTTTGGCTGAAGTATGTGCTGGCGCTAACCCCTGCCATCCGTCCCTCGGCCACAGAGTAGCCGTCCGTGGCGCGCTTAGCTGGTTGAACAGGTTTTGAAGCGCGTACAACCAAGTTCGCCGCCGCCCAAACGAATGTTGCCCGCTGCGCTGCAGTGGCTGCAATAGCCGCCCTCCTTTTCTTTACGCGGGCAGTCGTTTCGCCGCCGCGAGCCGCCGCAGACTAATGTCATCGTTCCCTGTGTTACAATGGATGTCCGTTCTGCCCGTCACGTAGGACTCACGGCCGAACCTCGACTGCGGGGGCGAAGGCCATAGAGCCGAGTCCCGCTCTGCAACCTCAATGGCGAACGAGAAATTTCTACCGCTGACGCCTCAGCACGAAATCCTGCGCCAGATTTTTGAGCGCCACACGATCGGCCTCGGACGGCTCCGAGGGGATGGAAGAAAAGGACTAAAGTTCCACCTGCCAGACCTGCGTTACTCTTCCAAAAGCATTTCCATGATCTCGTCGGGTGCCTCGTGAACCTGAAGCGTCACGCAGGTCCCGCTATTAGGCGCGAAGGTAAACAGGGTAGTGCGCCGCTGCCCTTCTATTCGCTGGAAGTGGGTAACAGTGTCCATGTTGATGAATATCGGTCCGTTGCTGTCGTGCAATTCGAGCCACATGGGTTCGACCTCTCTAATGTAGCCGGACCTTGAGAATAGCATGAATCGAACTACAGCCGCCAAATCAACGCATTGGCGTCGCCTCCCCCGCCGCGTAGGTGAGGGGGCTTTCTTCGTCCCAGCACTCCGACATCCGGAGATCGGCCAATGCCCTTGCAGTATTCAACCACAGTCAGAAAGCTCAGGTCGACACGTGGGAGTCCACGACGGCGTGCGGGTCATCTGCGCCGACCCGGGTAGCGTCACCGCGGCCAATGCGCTCGCACTGGCCGCCACGGCCTATGCAACCGTCTCGTTCGCCTGCGTAAACCCAAGGCATCGGAATAAGGAAATCATCATGAACATGTCGAAAGCCATTGCCGCAGCTGCTGGTGGCGCTCTATGGCTATCTGGCGCTCTACGCGCTCACGATCGGCCTGCTGACCTATTTCGCGCCGAAGAACCCGCAGTAACGACTAGCGGCCGGGCGATCCTGTTGCGAGCAGGACCGGCCGCCCCATCAACGGCAGATCGATGAGGTAAAGCAGGCGCAAGGGAGCGTCTACAGCCAGCGCGACATCATCCTCGACCTGAAAGGAAAACCAGCAGCGTCTGGAGCGGAAGATTGCCAGGCTTTTGGCTGCAAGCGGCGGCGCAGTGGAGCGGTGATTGCTCCGCTCGGCCCCGTCAGGTGGCGAACAACATGCACTTTCGCCACCGGCCGTCTATAGCACGAAGTAGCCCTTCTGAAGGGTGACGGCATCGTCGAGACGGAGGGCAAAGTCGACAGCTTTGTCACCGTTCACGTCGCCGTAGATATAGGTGCCGGAGGAAGCGAGGTCGTAGCGCAGTTCGCCCATGTTGCCTTTGAACGCGGCGGTGCCGACAAAGAGGAAAGCCTGATTGCCGGCCGCCGTCGTGTTGGCATCGATAGCGCAGAGATCGATCTTGTCGGATTGCGAGGCGACGAAATCATAGATAGTATCGCGGCCAGATGAGGCGACCGTGCTTTCCGCCAACGTCCTGAACGAGAAGGTGTCGGCACCAGCGCCGCCATAGAGCCTGTCCGCCCCAGTCCCGCCATAGAGTGCGTCGTTGCCCGCTTCTCCCACTAGGGCGTCGTTGCCGCTGCTGCCATAGAGCCTATCCGATCCGCCGCCGCCGTAGAGCGTATCGTTGCCCAAGTCGCCGTTCATCGTGTCGTTGCCGGCATAGCCATAGAGCTTGTTGGCCGCCTGGTTGCCAGTGATCGTGTCGCCGGCCGAACCTCCTTTGACGTTCTCGATCAGCGAGCGCGTATCGCCGTGATAGAGCAGCGCATTGAAAATGTTGCCGGCGGCAAAGCCGTTGTTGGAACCGCCACCGAGCCAGGCAAGCTGGTCGATGCTGAAGGTCGAGGCCTTGCCTGGACGCAGGTCGATCTTGAGGCCCGTTGTATAGGCCGAGAGGTCGTAGGTATCGCTGCCGCCGCCATCCCAGATCGTGGCGAAGACGCGATTGGCGCCTGGTGCTATGCCGACTGCGCCATTGACGAGCGTCGCGCCGCTATTGGGCGTCCACTTATAGACCGTGTCGCCGCTGTTGGTGCTGAAATCGGCGCCGTACATTTCCTGCAGCGCAGCGATGTCGGCCATCATGAACGTTTGCGGCGCGCCGTATTGTTCGTAGTAGTAACCCTCGCCTGCTCCAACATAGCCGCTATAGGTCATGATCGAATATTCGATCGAATCGTACTGGGCAGGCAGAGGCTGGAAGGCTCCCTCTTGTTCATGCCCGTGCTTCAGGCCAAGCGCATGGCCGAGTTCGTGCATGAGCGTGTGCCAGGCATAATTTCCGGCAACCGGCTTGCTGTAGTCGTAGATGGTGCCGGCATAGGTCTTGCCAAACCAGATGTCGCCGGCTTCGGCATAGGCGCCCGGCAGATACGCCCAGGCGGTCGAGGGCAGGGTCGACTGCGCAAACCGGATTGTCGCGCTGGCTGCGCTTCCGTAGGTGAAGTCGGCATTGGTGAAGCCCTCGACGGAGAAGCCGTCATTGGCGGCCGAGCCGAAGGTTTGCTCCATCGCGAAGAGCGCGGCGTTTATCTGCGCCTGTGAGACCGCGGCAAAGCCGTTATCCTTCTCACCGCTATAGCTGTAGCTGCTCTTCGCTGTCGGAAAGGCATAGGTGATCGTCCCGGTCCAAGCATAACCCGAAAGTACGCCATCAATCAGACTGTTGCCGGTCGTGTTCAAGGTCTTCCCGGTTTTGCCCGTACCGCTCATGCCAAATTCCCATCACAAAAGCGCGGGGCCATTTGCCTCGCACTTAGAAAACGCGGACCCGTGCCGGCGATGATAGGCTCTGAGTTCCTTCGAACGTCATAACGAGTTCAGCCAAATTGGAACGAAGCGGACCGTCGCGCTGATTTGCTGATCAGCGCGCGGCTTACGCTATCAATCTGCTGTCCATCTGCCTCGATAGGATCGTAGCGGAGTTTTCCGGCTGCACCACCACCGCCAACGATTGCGGGTTTTAACGGCAGCTACGCGGACTGTCCATTAGACCCGGTGGACTAGACTGTGCCAAGAGGTGGCTCATTCCAGCAAGATCGCTTGCGCTTCGCCCGCTCAGTTCGCGCCTTGCCAAGCACCTGGAATTGCCACGCCAAATGCTCTTGCCTTACTTCGAACGGCTCCTATCCTTCGATCATGAATGGAGGAGAGCATGGCAGACAATCCGAAGAAGCAGGGTCGCGACCGCAAGCTCGCATCGACGCAGGAGCACGAAGTCGCCTATATCGTCAAAGCAGCTAAGGTCACACGGCAGAAGGCGCTGGAGGCGATCCGCGCCGCCGGTCCGAGCCGGGAAAAGGTGATGGAGTACCTCGGCAAGAAGTAGCGGGTCAGGCGGGTGGTTTCGCGGTGTGTTCCTGTTGAAGTTTTTCGGCATAACCCTCGGCGGCTGGTTTTGGCATGAACATATAGACCAGGGCATCGCAGCCGAGCCCGCATCTCTGGTGCTCTCTCAGCTGCATCCGGCGATCGCAGCGCCGGCCCATCAGGTTGATAAAGTCGCGGATCGGCATGCCGGCGCCGTGCTTTTCAATCAGCCGAGCGACGTTGTAGCGGCCGCGGCGCCCGCATTGAGAACAGCTCAGGACCATGTGCGGCAGGGTGAACTCTGCCAGTGTTTTGAGCTTCTCAGGCATGCGTGATCCTCCTCGCTTCGAGGTTGTCGATATCCCGCATGTCCTGAATGGCGCGCCGCTTCGCCTTCGCGTTCTGAATATGTTCTCCTCATCCGAACAGTCAATGCGACGGTTTGTCGAAGCTGTGCGTTAATGAGCGCATGGCCAGAGCATCGTCGAAAAAGCCGCCCGAGATGCCTCCGCCGGATCCTATGCCGGCACGCGTAGATCCGTGTTTGGCTACGCTCGTCGACAAGCCTCCTATCGGGCTTGAGTGGGCATTTGAGGTGAAATGGGACGGCTACCGGCTTGCCGTACACATCGAGTCCAGTCGCGTGCGGATCATCACGCGCGGCGGCTACGACTGGACGGATCGCTTTCCCCCGATAGCGGCCGCGGCGGCACAGCTTGGAGTACAGTCTGCCATCCTCGACGGCGAGGCGGTCGTGCTCGACGATGAGGGCCGCTCCGACTTCGGCATGCTGCAGCGCGCGCTCGGCCGGCGACCCGCCTCCCACGAACCCGGCGAAATCATTCTCTTTGCTTTCGATCTCCTATATCTCGATGGTTGCGACCTGCGCCTTATGCCTCAACGGGAACGGCGGCGCCTGCTGGAGCAGGTCGTGTCCGTCGACCGGGGAGGCGCAATTCGCCTCTCGGAGGAGGTGTCCGCGGACGGTGATGAGCTGCTGCGCGTCGCCTGCGCTCACGGGATCGAGGGCATCGTCGCAAAACACCGTGAGCGCCCCTACCGCTCCGGCCGTCGTCCCGACTGGCTCAAGATCACCTGCACGCGGCGAGACAGCTTTGTGATCGTCGGTTTTGAACCGTCGACCGGTCCTGGTGCGATCGCCCGACTGCTGCTGGCTGCACGGGGAGGCGGTCAGCTCGTCTATGTTGGCGGCTGCGGAACCGGATGGACTCGCCAACAAGCCACCAACTTGCGCGAACTCCTCGAGCGGATCGCGACGGACTCGCCGGCCGTTCACCTGAAGCGCAGGGGCGCCGTGTTCACGGAGCCAGTGCTCGTCGCTGAGATCGAATACCGCGCCTGGACGGACGAGGGAAAGCTCAGGCATCCGTCGTTCAAGGGGATCAGGGAGAGGGCGGATGAGGGGACGATATATGAGCTCGGCTAACCTGCTACGCGATCATGCGCTGGCATCAAAGGAGCGGCTGGCTCTGTCAATACTCTATTCACTCGGCGAGGGATCAAGCTCACAAGGGATTGACGCAACGCCCGTTACAGAAGATCGCAAAATGTATCGTCGGGAACTTCGAGCTCGAGCTCCGCGTCGTGGCTGAAACGTGCTTCGAAGAGTTCGGCTCGCCCAGTAGTTGCCAGCCGCGCTGGGACCTCAGTGTAGATCGAAATCGCCGTCGGAGGCCTGCCTTCATCACAAAGATTTCCGCGCCATTCTAAACGCGCTTAATCTCTTCAACGATCACGGGCTGGGGTCTGCTTCGGCAATTCTCGTATGCCCGTACCAGACCACGTCGTGGGGTTCGCAACGCACTTCGATATTGAGCTCGCCACAATACATGCTAGGCGGCAGAGTCGAGTTATGTTGGCCAGCAACGCTTGCGTGTGACGTTTCAGCACTCTGGGGTGGCACGATATGAGCTGCAAAATGCCGCCAACGGGACTCCAAGGCATAAATCGTAGCGATCGCGTCCAGAACGTGGAGTGGGAACATGAACTTCCGGTGAATTCTTTACTGCTACAATTCGAATTGCGACGCTTTATACCGGAGCGGGATAACCTTGCCGGAGTCAGGGAGCGAGCTGGGGTTGATCTGCGCTATGCTCAGCCAACGTAAGGACGTCTATCGTGGCATTACTTACGATTTGGCGCTTGTTATCCGAATGCATTTTCTATACTATCGATCTTCAAGTTTTAGCACCTGTAAGATTTACTATTATCGGAAGGAGACGTCTCGTGTTGTTGAAACGTGTTTCCGTCCTCCTGTCGGTCTTTTTGACGGCGTGCGTGCCATCCTTCCGGTTTCCTGCACCTCCGACCCCCGAGGCAAGCAACTGTCAGAACACCCCTCCGAGTGCCGCCGAATCTGCGGACTGGAGCCGTGCACAAAGGCTCAATACACGCGAATCATACAGGGCTTTCCTCGCGAGGTATCCTCGCAGTTGCTACGCGGGCTCGGCCGTGAGCAGGATGAAGACAACGGTTCAAAAGCAACCTGTCGCCGTACGAAATTTGCCGGTTAAGTATCGGCGAGCCTGGTCCGGACGAACAGCTTACTAGCTCTTGGGCAAGGATGTTCTCACGGGTTGCGAATTCCGTGAGAGCTGCGAGCGGCAAACGGGGGACCGCATGATTTTCTCGGAGTTGGAAACATCCTCTAGGTTGGCTGATGCACTTTGATGTTGTTCATGCTGCTGACCCACGATTTCAGGGCGGGACGTCGAGCGCATTAAGAGCCGAATTAAAGGCAGCGAAACTTTGGGGGTTGAGCTGTGGTTTGCTGCCATTTCTAGGACATCAGCAGTCTCCCGTTGGCGTCTTCGAAAATCGCTTGGCGGCCGTGATCGACCAGTCGAATACTGTTTGGCTGACCGGATCGGAAGAGGCGACCTGCGACATTCTTCTGGCGCATCATCCTGCCGTCTTTGAACGAATGCCGCGTTCGCCGGTACGTTTACGGCCTCGCCGTGTCGTGTGTGTGGTTCATCATCCGCTTTTCGACGGTCAACGTATTCAGCAATATGAGCTCGCAGTTGTGGAGCGTGTTTTGGATCGCCTCTTCGGCGTTCCGGTCACCTTTGCTCCTGTTGGTCCGAAAGTCAGATCTCAGTTCGAAGGACTCGGCACGAGAGGGCCCACACTTCTGCGGCACGATTTATGGAACATGGTCGACCTCGCCGAATGGCCCCAACATCAGAGAGATGCTCCAAAAGACCGCGTTAATTTGGGACGGCACACGAGGGAGAACCCTCTGAAATGGCCTGATTGTGTGGATGACTTGCGGGCAGCCTATCCGGAACGGGATGATTTCAGCATTAAAGTCCTGGGCGGTGTTCCGGACGCGCTTCGGAACTGGATAGGCTCGAACTGGGAAATTCTTGCTTTCTCAGAAAACGATGTGCCCGACTTTCTCAGGCGCCTGGATTTTTACGTCTATTTTCACAGCAGGCATTGGGTGGAGGCGTTTGGCATTTGTGTCGCGGAAGCACTGGCCAGCGGTCTGGTGACAGTGCTTGATCCCTCATTTGAGAGCCTTTTCGAAGATGGCGCCGCCTATTGCAATGTTGCGGAAACGGGAAACGTCATCGAGCGATTCATCGGTTCGCCTTCAGCTTATGTCCAACAATCAAATGCCGCGCGAGAACTCGTCCGGAGAAAATTTGCGATCGATCAGTATCCGCAAAGGATGGCACGCCTTTACGATGATCTGGAACTGCCAACGGCTCCGGTCCTGAAACGCAGTCAAGCTACGGGCAGTCCTTACTCAGAGAGAAATACTGCAGATGACAGACCGGTCCGTTTACCCCCCCGGCGGATAGGTCCGAGGCGACGGGTTCTTTTCGTGGCCACAAACGGGGTCGGGCTAGGACACATCACGCGTCTGATGGCTATCGCTGAGCGTTTGTCTGATGACGTGGATCCTATCTTCTTTACGAGATCGGCCGGAGCCGCCCTGGTCTTTGCGCGAGGTCACGCGGTAGACTATATCCCCTGCGGCCTCGCGATGGGGGTTACGGACGAAAGCTGGAACAGGGCGTACGTGCAAGAGTTGCTGAGCGCCGTGGAGGCCTTTGATGTTTCAGCTGTGGTGTTTGATGGCAATAGGCCATTTCCAGGATTAATTGCCGTCGCTGAGAGCCGTCGTGATGTGTCCTGGATCTGGATACGTAGGGCCTTGTGGCGCGTTGATCATGAGTTCAGTCCGGACTCCCAGGACGTGTTCGACATGGTCATAGAGCCAGGCGAATTTGCCCATGACGAGGACCACGGGCCGACCCGCGATTTGCCAGGTGCGGTTGCCGTTCCGCCTTTGCTTCTTTTGGAGCCGGGCGCGGGCTTGCCCCGGAGCGAAGCTGCCGCCAAACTAGGCGTCAATTCAGACCGCTTCACTGTCGCAGTACAATTGGGCTCACAGCGCAATTTCGACTTTGCAGGCCTGCCCGAACTCCTTCTCGCCCGATTGGCAAGACGGGATATCCAAACGGTCCAGATCCTCAATCCCCTTGCCAGGCCTTCCGACGATGGTGGATCGGTGGTTCCACGCAGAAGCCTTTATCCCCTGACTGACTGTTTCAGTGCGATCGATCTTCTGGTGACCAACGCTGGATACAACAGCTTCCATGAAAGCGTCTTTGGGGGAATCCCCTCGATTTTCGTGCCCAATGAAGCGCCGGAAATGGACGATCAGCATCTTCGCGCTGTTTATGCCCAGTCGGCGGGATTAGGCCTATGTCTGCGATACTCCGAGTTGAACCGCGTAGAGACAATCCTCGACCTGGCGCTTTCCGATGACTTTCGGGCCGAGGTCCGGCGGCGGTCAGCGCGCTTGAGTTTCGTCAATGGTGCTGCCATCGCCGCGAAGTTGATCGAGCAGCTTGTTTTTAGTATTCGCGCTGACCGCCCTTTGCATGCCTCGATTGCTCGCACGTGAGCTGTTGGACGATGTTTTCGCCGATCTGATCGGTAAGAAACTCATCGATGCTCGACGACAGTGCAATTTCGTTGGAAATGTCCCATTTCGCCAGGATCAGTGCCCAGCGCTGGCGAATGTATCGGCCATAGTTTTCCGGTGGCACTGATGGTAGGTGCCGATGCGTGGGAAGGAATTCCAACGGAGCGGAATGGGCAGCAATCAAATCCACCCGCAATTCTGACAGTACCACAATTGGAAATTCGGTGTTGCCTCTGCAAGCTTTTACCGTCGTGTCAAGAATCTCGACAAGATTGGCGGGCATTGTGCCCAAGACGGAGATCAAGCTTCTGGGATTTGCCTCGAGCGTGGGGTCCTGGAAGAGATAATTCAGGCTCCTCTCTTCCTCAACAGAATCGTTGGCGCTCACAATTCTGTTGGGCCTGCTCAACGAAAAGTACGAGCCGGCTCTGTCGATAATCCACCGCACGGCCACTCCTGTGCTTCCTAAACCCACGTCATAACAAATACAATTTCAAAGCCCGTTTTGCTGAACAAATAGTTCAACCTCTTCCTCGACCGCTTTTCGTGCGGCGGCATCGAGTTTCTCGCCAACTGATGTCCTCGTTTTATCCGCCCCTTCGACCTTGAAGCGGGTTGCCAGCGTTGCATTGAAATATGCGCGCCGCATGTCCGGCTTTCCACGCGCAAAGGAACCTTCCGCGTAACCTTTGGCGAGCTCGAGATAGGCGTCCTCAAAGCCCCGGCGCGCTGACAATTCAAACAACGAAAGTGCGCGATTGGCATCGCGGGGCACCTTGCCGTCTCCCTTCAGGAGAAGGCGCCCTGCGTAGAGTGGCGCATACTGGTTGCCCATCTCCGTCGCACGGAGCATCAGATCCAGTCCTCGTTTGACGTCCTTTCGCACGCCCAAGCCGCTGACATAGGCACGGCCGAGATTATTTATCGCGTCGATCTGCCCGGCATCGGCGGCTGCAGAATAAAGTTTTGTCGCCTCGATATCATCCTTCTTCACACCCGTGCCGCGGCGGAAGCTGTCGCCCAGCGCGTTGATTGCATTCGACCAGCCACTCGATGCTGCAAGCCTGTACCAGAGGATCCCTTCCTCGGGGATTTTCGGCACTCCTTGGCCACGTATGTAAGCTGATCCGACATTCGTCCTTGCCCTGAGATTTCCGAGAGACGCCGCCTTCATGTACAGATCGAAGGCACGCTTGAAATCCACCTCACGACCCATCCCGACGCGCGCCATATATCCGAGGTTGACGAGTGCGGCGCTGTATTGTTGTTCGCTGGCGAGCCCGTAAAAGTGTTCGGCCCATTCATAGCGCCGGGCTATTTCCAGAACCCGGCCAAACTGGTACTGCAGGCGCGGATTTGTGGGATTTGCAGCAAGCGCGAAACCACAGGCTCGCAGCCCATCGCGGACATTGACGAGCCCGTTTGTGACACCAGGTACAACGCGTTGCGGGTCGTTTGGATCGGCTGCGTAGAGGTCGCAATCCGTGACAAGCGTTTTCATTCCGCTTTGCGTGGCTGGCATTTCGCGCGGCCAGACACGAAAAGTCTCACTTACGGCGCGTTCGCCGGCTTGCTGAAAAACAAACTCCTCACCAGCGGCTGCAGTCTTTGCACTCAAGGGCGTCTCGGTGGAAATCGGTGTGGCAGCAAGTGCGCCAGTGACAAATAGCCCACGCTCATGCAAGGCAGCAATCTGGAGTTTGCTTCGTTCAAGCGCTTCCGCCGCAAGCTGGCTCTTTGGAAATGCCTTTACGAAGCGTTCGAAATCCGTCGGGTCGGGACTGTCCTGAATGAAGTGCCAGAGCACCCGATCGAGCGTCAGTTCCCCGTTACGAGCCGAGCCCTCCGGTGCCGATTTGATGTCGCCCGGGCGAAAGACGAACCTTGTCTCAATCGAGCCAGTGATCCACGGTATCTGCGATCCGTTGGTAGCGAGCCGCACATCTCCGCGCACTGTTCTGAATGTGTCATAAACGTCGAGTCCGGGCTGCTGAAGCGCATTCGCAAGCGCCGAAGAATAGGGGCTGTTCACGCCTGTACCGTCATAAGCCACTTCGCCGGCGCCTGTGGCAAAGGCGATGAGAACCTGGCCTGCGCCGGCCTCGATATTCGCCAGACCCTCCCCCAGTCCCTTTTGGGAGGTGAGGGGATTGTTGCGGCAGGCGTCAAGGATGATCAGTTTGACGCCAACCGGATCGTCCTTCACGATGTCAATGAGTGAATTGAGCGCGATGGCGTCATCAATGACCTCCTTCGGCGATCCCGTTCTTACATCGACGGGCAGCAGCAGGTTTCGCCCTTCGTGCTGCAACGCATGGCCCGCATAGTAGAGGATAGCCATATCGGCGCCGAGAAGATGGGTGCGGATTGCATTTTCGAGGTCATCGACGACTGCTTTTTTGACGTCGTAGAAAAGTAGGACATCGAAGCCAAGCTCCGTCAGCGTCGCGGCGATCAGCTTCGAGTCATTTTTCGGATTTGCCAGAGGCGCAAACTCGTATTCGCCGTTTCCAACCACGATAGCCGCTCGCCGTTCCGCGTAGGCCATCGATGAGAACGCCGCTAAGAGAAGCGCCACCAGTGGAAGCAGGAAAGTCCATTTCAGCCGAAAGGAAGAAATATTCTGTGCCATTGGCGCCGTCAGCCTAATTGCTGCTTCGTTCGATTGCTTAGCGAGAATATTTGCATAGCCATAGTAGTGCAAATTTTGCAGTTCCGCAGCCGGGAAAAAACAGGGTCGTTTGCAAATGTGAAAGGTTGTTCCCCGCTGCATTTTCTGGCCGGATCTCGGTGCGCCAGCGTGAATCAGCCAGGTTTCGCCGCTCAGGCTCTGTCCTAGAGAGTAACCAAGTCGAACAGAAATGACTCCACCTGCAATTTTTGAGGGGAAGATTCGAGGTCGATACTTCAACCTGGGAGTATAGAGCGGTGCAAGGACATGCGTCTTTCGAGGCGACTGGTCTTTATGGTAGGTTGATTGTCGAAGACTGCCGGCGTCACGAGACAGGGGGCACTCTCCGCATGGCCGAAGACCGCAAGACAATCGTCCGGACGCCACTAGACCCCGGGACGCTGACCTTCACGCATCTCATCGGCCATGACGAAATCAGCCGCTGCTTTGCATTCACCGTGGGATTTGTCAGTTCCGACGAGAACGTCGACCCACTAAAGCTCCTCGGAAAGCCAATCTCGGTGGAGGGTGAGTCTCAGGATCCCAAACGCTGGTTCAGCGGGCTCATTACGGATTTTCGCCTGATCCGCATACAAGAAGGATTCGCATACTACGAAGCCGAGGTGCGGCCGTGGCTCTGGCTGTTGGGTAACACAACCGATTGTCGTATCTTCCAGAACATGAGTGTTCCGGAAATCGCCGAGGAGATCTTCTCTAAATACAAGCCGGCCAAGTTCGAAAAACGGTTGCAGGGTTCCTACGAGGCGCGGGAATACTGTGTTCAGTATGACGAAAACGACCTGGACTTCGTGCAACGCCTGCTCGAGCACGAAGGCATCATGTATTTCTTCGAGTATGGCGACGGCGAACACACCCTTATCCTTGCCGATGCCATGAACAAGCTGAAGCCTGCGCCCGGTTATGCGACGGTCAAGTTCCGCGCGGAAGGCGAACCGGTGCGACGGGACCTGGAATATATCACCGAATGGGTGGCGACAACCTCCGTCCACCCGGGTACCTATGCCCACACGGACTACGATTTCACTAAGCCCGCCGCCGATCTGATGGCGCAATCGGCGCAGCCCTTCAGTCATTCGGAATCACAGGGAGAGTACTACCGTCATCCCGGCGCGCACCTGACCGTCGGTCGCGGCGATTCCGTTGCCGTCGTAAGGCGCGAGGAAATCCAGGCTGCGCACAGGCGGATCGCAGCCGCCGGCACTGTGCGCGGGCTCGCTTCGGGATGCACGTTCAAGCTCGAAGACTTCCCTCGCAAGGATCAAAACGCGGAATATCTCGTGCTTCGCGCCGAGTACCGCCTTTTTGACCCAGGCTACCGGCCCGCCGCCTATGCGGAAGAGGAGACCTTCCGCGCCAGCCTGAAGGTCGCGCCCACGTCGCTGACTTACCGGCCGCCGCGCATCACGCCTCGGCCGATCATGCGTGGCCCGCAGACAGCGACAGTCGTCGGCCCAAAGGGCGAGGAAATCTTCACGGACAAATACGCTCGCGTGAAGGTGCAGTTCCACTGGGACCGACTTGGCAAGAAAGACCAGAACAGTTCCTGCTTCGTGCGGGTCTCGCAGACTTGGGCAGGCGCGGGCTGGGGGTTCATTCAGATCCCACGCATCGGCCAGGAGGTGATCATCGACTTCCTTGAAGGTGACCCCGACCGGCCGATCATCACCGGCAGGGTTTATAACGGGAAGGAAATGCCTCCCTACGAGCTACCGGGAAATGCCACTCAATCAGGGCTGAAGACGAATTCCTCACCCGGCGGAGGAGGCTGGAACGAATTGCGCTTTGAGGACAAGGCGGGATCGGAGGAAGTCTATTTTCAGGCGCAGAAGGACAACAACCTGCTGATCAAGAATGACCGCAGCAAGCTGGTCCAGCACGACCAATCGGACCGCATTGATAACAATGCCAAGCATTCTGTTGGCGTGAACCTCGACGAGGATGTCGGCAACAACAAGACGACCAAGGTGGGCGTGGACCGCACGGTCAATATCGGCTCCAACGATACCGAGACGGTCGGGCTCAATCGCTCGCTCACCGTGGGCGTTGATGAAACGATCAGCATCGGCTCGAATTCCACCGAGACGATCGGCTCCAACCACACCCAGACCATCGGCATCGTCCAGACGGTGACTGTGGGGGCGTCTCGCGTCGACTCGGTCGGTGCGACGGAAACCAGGTCGGTCGGGACGGCACAGATGAACACCATCGGCGCGACGCGGTCGGTGAGTGTGGGCAGCAGCCAAAGCCATGACATCGGTGCGTCTGACAGCTGGGAAATTGGCAGCGACCAGAGCGTCCAGATCGGCGGCGGACAGATGAGCGAGATCGGCAAGGGCCGCAGCGCGAGAATCGCTGCGGACGATTCAACGCAGATCGGCGGAGCGAGATCGGTGAAGGTTGCCAAGAGCAGCCTGGTCGAAATTGGCCAGGATGGTGGTGTGAACGTCGGGAAGAAGCTGGTGATCGAGGCAGGCGAAGCAATCACCATCAAGACTGGCTCGGCAATGATCGTAATGAAAAAGGACGGCACGATCACGATCGAAGGCAAGGATGTTTCGGTCAACGCAAATGGCAAGTTTGTCGGCAAGGCTTCGGGCGAGGTCACTTGGAAGGGCAGCAAGATCAATCAGAACTAGGGGGCAATCATAGATGTCCGACACTCGGGAACGTATTGAAGGCGTGGTGATCGGGATTTTGCTGGGCTTTGAGGCAGGCGCACCGCTGGTAGTCTTTCCTGGCAATCCCCGCGAAACCGCACTGCCTGCGCGCAGCCTTGCCGACCTGACGTCCGTGACGATCGGAGCCGAAGTCGCGCTGCTCTTCGAGGGCGGAGACCCGGCACGGCCGCTCGTTGTTGGCCGGATCGTCGAACCGGCGCGCAAGACTTCGACGCCGAATGTCGTTCGGGACGGCGAGCGCGTGCGCATCACCGGCGACGAGCGCATCGAGCTTCGCTGCGGCAAGGCGACAATCATCATGGAAAAAGACGGTCATATCACCATCCGCGGCACCTATGTGACCAGCCACGCTAGCGCCGCAAACCGCATTCGTGGCGGATCGGTGAACCTCAACTGATGGCCGCCGTACCCATCCTTCGCGAAATTGCCCGGCAGCATGCCGAAATGGCCGCATTCCTGTGGACGGTCTACGACTGGCATCTGCTGCATCCGGATGAGAATCCCGACATGGACGAGGAGCGGCTCGACCGGTTGATCGAGCGATTGGAAGCGCATCTCGACGGTCTGCGCGTGGCGGGGAAGGCCGGGCTGGAAATTGCCAGCGAGCGCTACGCCGAATACCCGGAGGCCGGCGAGTTGTTCGTGATCCGAATGCTCAAGGCAGCACAGCCTATCCCGATCAGGCAATTGGACCTGGAGAAAGTCAGGGAATATCTCAGGGTAAACGGGGCTTTGCGACGCTGAGGACAGCGCTATTCGCTGGCGAGGGCCCACATGTCGTCGGGAATCGGTATGCGCTCCCAACGATCCTCCTTGAAGACAGCGACGCCGCCATAGTCGAAGAGGATGATATCGCGTCCGACTACGTCCATGCGGTTCGGCGTTGTAAGATCGGCGGGCAGCTCTATCGACCGCCTGTAGGCGAACGCCGTGTCGAAGACATGAATTCCCGCCTCGCCCAGGATCGCGATTTCGCCCTGCCACGGGCTGATGGTATAGAAATCGTCGGTCAGGCCGGTGGAGGAGAGGTCCTCCGTTGCGTTGAGACCGCTTGCGCGCACGATGATGCCGTGGTCACCCACCGCAACGATGTCACCGCCGGGCATGACGATACAGTCGTTCAGGCCGCCGCGAGCGTCCGTCGGGGCTTCCGTCCACCCACCATCGCGAAGGTATAGCGCGGCTGACGGCGGCACGCGGATCGTCCGGAACCGTTGTTGGAGAGCATCGGCGCCCTCCGCATCGCCGCTCCTGCGTGCGCGGTCGATCTGCGCCTGTTGCTCCGCCGTAGGATCGTTGTACTGGACCCGCTTCTGGCCGCAAAGCGCCAGAGGACCGCTGCCAGGGCGGATCGCCATTCCGAAGAAGGCGCAATCGTCAACCCCCGGCATGTCGGAATCGCACAAGCGCACCCAGTCGTCCTGCTGCCGGCGCTCATAAAGCTGCGAACCGTAACCGCAGGCATAGAGCCGGCCATTGTCGCTCGCGATCCGCGACATTGCTCCATAGCCTTCAGCGTCATCGCTTAGCACGCCGGCGCCCTCTATCTTTTCGACCGGGATGTCGCCGATCAGGAAGTATACGTCTCCCTCATTGCTCATCGGAACGAAGACCGGCTTGCCGTCGCCAGGGTCGACGATGGAGGTGATCGACTTGATCGTACGCGGTAATTCCGCATAACCCCACAAGATCTCGCGGCCTTCGTTGTACATGAGGACGATGCTCTGAGGGTCTTCGTCTCTTAGCTCGCCAATCGAGATCGCGAACTGCTGTCGCGACACTGCGTGCCCCGCCCATATCCTGATCATCAGCTTCGCTCCTTCCCAGAGCGCAATGCGCTCACATGCGTTCGCGCCACCGCTCTACCTATTTGTTTTTGCCGCATTTGTGCGACGTCAGGTGATTCCGCCCCACTGCAAAATGCCCTAGCGATTCATCATGCGGCCTTTGGCGGCCCGGCTGGGTAGCGCGTTTGACGTCCGCAGCGTCTGGTCGCCGTCGAGCGTCTTGGATTGCTTGGTGACAGCCCGCTTTGCCTTGCGGATGCATTCCGGCGAGAGATCGAGCTCGTCGAGCGTGGACTTGGCCACGTCGTGGACCTCCTCCGAGGTCCCCGTGCCCCACTCGCCGGATTTCTTCAGCTGCTCCTTTTTCTTCTTTAGCGCTTCGCCCTTGAGCGGCTTGCCCTTGGCATCGACTGCCCCCGCCTTGCCGATCGCGTCCATGCCCTCGCGTTCCGCTTCATGGATCTTGTCGTGGTTCTTCGGCGATAGACAGATGCAGACACCCTCGCCCAGTGTAGGCGCGCCGGCAACGCGCTTCTTCGGGTCGTCGGCCTGGTCTCTTGTCCCCGTGCGATAGGCCTTGTCGGGCACGATGTGATGTGCCTCGCCGCCTGCGTCGTTGCACTTGGCGGCGATGTCGTCGTAGCTGCCGACCATGCATTCTATGCCGGCGTTAGCCTTCGTTCCCGGCCTGCCCGCGCGGATCATCGGCGGTCCGCCACCCTGCGGGGAGGTGTGGTCGTTCGAGGCAATGTCCGAGAAGCGGTTGACCGGCTCCCCATCCATCTTCACGTCATTGGACCAGGCGTGCGCGTATTCCTTGCCTGTAATCTTCGAAGTTATGATGTTCTTTTTCGGCGCACAGCCCGCCTCGTCTCCGGTGCACTTTGAATAGTAGGATTTGTTCTTTTGGTTGACAGTTTCTCCCCCAATCTTGACCGTGCTCGTACCTTTGTCAGTATCCGAATCCATACCGAACGTCGGGTAGGGCACGGGCACGCCGGGCGGAGTGGCCGGGGTCTGCGGCGGCGTGAAAGCGACATAGGGAAACGCCGCGATCACCTTGTTTGCTTGCGCCTTGCAGGACACCTCCAGCCCGTTCGCGAAAACCGTCATCTATTCTATCTCCGTCTGGTCTTGCCGGTGGTGAACACGGCCGCGCCGCAGGCGCCATCGTCGCCCGAGGCTTCGATCAAAACCGGTTCGCCCGCATCATAACCCTTGCGCGCTGCCGTCATTGCCATTCCCGCCATCATCGGGACTACGGCGGCCCCGACATTGCCGACGCTTTCGGTGGGGCTCCAGAAATCCTGGAAGCCGTGATGGCCCCTGACCAGTCGCAGCGACGCAAGTGCAGACTGTTTGAAGAAATAGCTTTCGCCGATGGCGTCGGATATCCGGTAGCCGATGCGGTTCATCTCCATGCCTGCCTCGGCGAGGGCGGCGCGGTATGCGCTCGTCATGCCATCGCCGCGAAAGGGCAGGTCGGCGTGGTTGTAGATGTAGGCGGTCTCGCGGGCAAGGCCTAGGCCGAGGAGGCGCATGAGACCGCCCCCGTGGCGCGCGCAGAGGGTGGCGGCGGCGGCCTCGCCGGGAATAAAGCCATTTGGATTGTCCAGGGTCAGCAGGCGATTATCCGAGAGGTAGTGCCTAACAGCCCCTGCCGTCAGATAGCTGTCCACACCGGCGATCATCACATAAGGAGCCTCGCCGGCAGTGAGCATCCTTCGCGCCTGCTCGAGGGCGACATGTCCCGAGGGGCGCCCGTGGGCAACGATCCTTGAGCGGCCGTGCGGTGGACATTCCGCGATCTGCGCAATCCAGTCGAGGAGGCGCGTGCCATCGGGCGCAGGGCGGCCGGGTCGGCCCTCCTCGGCAAGGCAGAGAATGAGCGCGGTCTTGCCGCGGGCTTCAGGCACTGACTCGAAGGCTTCGCAGATGGCACCTGCCGCCAGGTGGGCCATGCGCTTTTCGCCGATCCAGCTGCGTGGCAAAGGCACCGGAGCACCGATCAGCCAATCGCCGCCAGATCCCAGAAAGCGCGTCTCCTGAAAGCCGTCCAGATGGGCCCGCATCGCCGCGCAAGCGGAAGGGGCGTCGAGGCCGACGGCTGTCACCATGCCGATGGAGACGATGTCGATCGGGATGCTCAAACCGCTTCGTCCTCTATTTCTTCTATCCCATTGGCGCGGATGTAGCGTCGTCCCGTCGCACGTGCCCGCAGCATGGATTGCGTCGGCGGCCCAACCCAGCATTCGCTGAAGTCCAGGATTGTCCGGTGGATCCGCTGCGAAACCCGCCACACCAGCGAAAGGCGCCGGTGCTCCAGATCGAACAAGACAGTGTCGGGCAATATCGAGCTCTCGAAGGTTGCCTCAGATCCCCTGAACAGCGTCATTGGCAAGCTGGTGTTGGGGAGGCGAAAGCTCTCGCGGCCAGCGGGGGTCAGGTTCACCAGCACCACCTCTTCGCCACCCTTTGGTGAGTTTATCTGCTGATCGGCTGGCGCCATCTGAAAATAGCGCTCGTCGAAATCCGGCGGCAGGAAGGGAAAGATTTTTTCAGTCCAGTTGTCGTCATAGGTTCCGCCATGCTCGACGCGGCCAGGCCAGCCACGTCCATACGGCCCGAAGCTCATTGGCCGGTAGTCGCCGAAAGGCGAGCGGATCTCCTCGCCGATGGCTTGCGTGTTGGGCAATTTCAGTCCGGGAATAAGATGCTGGTTATTCGGCCGCGCCCATCCTGTGCCAACGGGGTTGAGCTGGTAGCTGGCGGGAAGATCGTCATCGGGATCGAGGCGGTCGCTGCCGCCCCAGGCCGTATCGTAGGAGAATGGCTGGCGAAGGAAGGGCAGCGGTGCCGTTGCGGCAAAGAGCGGCCCGCGCGCGCGCCATTCGCGCTCCCCCACCACGTCGAAGGCCTTTGACCAGTCACCAAGCTTGATCCCGACCCGGACACGCTCGGCGGGACGCGCCCCCGGCGCATAGGCGCACCCGTTGGCGATTACGTCGCAGAGCGGCTTGCGGAAGGCGAAGTCCGTCTCCCAGAGAGTAGCTGAAAAACCCGGTTTGCCGGTATGACTGTCGGCCATCACCAGCGGCACCTGCTCGGATGATTTGCGCAAAGGACCGCCCGGCGTCTCGGGGAAGTCGAATGTCCCCTTGACGACGATGAGGATGTACTCGTGCCCGGCCTTGTCCATGGCCATCGTGAATTCAGTCGGGAAGCCGGTCTGGTTCCAGATCTGCATCAGCCGCACCTCAGATCTGCGCAAAGGAGTTCGCGGAGGGTCAGTTCGGGTTCGTCCGGATTGACCTCAATCGGTTCGGACCCCCGAACCCAGAACACCATGCGCCGGACCAGGTTGCCCTTGGCCGGGACCGCTGGAAAGGGAAGCGAGCTTAGGTGGGCCGCGAGGCCGTCGCCGTCGAGTTGACCTGCGCAGGCCGATGTTCCAGCTGCCTCCAGCGCATCGAACCACTCATGAGCAGCAGTCGCAATATCGCTTACTGCAACCGGAGGTGCCGCAGCAATCGTCAGCGGAAACGGCCGGCCCGCACGGTCGGTGCTGGCCATCACAACGCCGGTCATGGGCCCGAAGACCTCGCGCCCGATGAGGAACCGCAGAACGGGGTGCGCCTGCGGTGAATTGTGCGAAAATCGGTGAACCAGATGTCGGCTGATCCAGCGATCCCATGCGCTAACGAACGAGGCCGGTAGGCCGCGCGTGACGAAGTCTCCGGTCGACGGCAGCTTCCCGAAGAATCCCGGCAGGATCAAAGCCGCGTCGGACACGTAAACCTCGCGAACATTTTCAGGTCATATGGATTAGCAACGCTCGCGGCCCGGAGTTCAAAGTCAGCGTAATGACCTTGAGCTGCAAGCCGCAGCCGGTAGAGTTCCGGAAGTTCGGTCCTGGTCAAGCGGCCGGCACGCAGCATCCGCAGTAGTGCCCAGCTTCCCGTCTCGCTGACCATGACCTCCGGCGAACCGTCGATCGGCTGGAAGGCAAGGGTGATAACGCCGGTTCCGTCCTTTCCTGGCCAAGTCATCGGCTGCGGTCGGGTTGGGTTGTTGTAATAGGAGAGACTCTGTCCATCGACGTTCAGTGTTACGCGGCCAACGGTCGGCGAAAGGTCCTTTGCCTCGAGTGTAAAGGTCAAGATCGGTCCGGCGCCTCCGGGGAAGAGACTGTCACGGATCAGCCGACTCTGCTCCAGAGCCGCCAGAGCCGATGAATCTAGCCGGATGTCGGCGCGCCACTTCCAAGGGTGTCGGGTTACGTCAATATAGCTGACCAGGTGATTATTTATAAAACTGTCGATCAGTCCTCCGGGACTGAAGATACGGGCGAAGTCGACGACGTTGACATCGATTGCGCTCTCAGGAACGAACGGATAGCGGTTCGTGAGTGCGGCTTGGCAGAAGGGCAGCACGTCGGCGCGCCAGATGGCATTGAGCTCCGAGGTCACCGCCTCCGTTGTGAGACCGCTCGTGTCCCCGGCGATGCCCGCCAGCCAATCGTCGAGCGGGTCGGGCAGGGTCGAGGCCTGCTTTGCGACAGCCCCCGTCAGTTCGGCCAAGCCGCCTTGTCGCTTGATTGCATCCTGGGCATCAGGGCTTGCCGACACGGTCTGCAGCATGTTCGAAAGCGCAGTCAGGGCCGCGATCGCATCGTCGAGTGCTGGAGGTTGGCCGTCGACCTCGGCGATTGCGCCCTTGATCGGCTTGAAATGCTCGGCGACCAATGCGCCCGAGAGATCCACTTCAGACTTAGAGCCCGGAGTGGGCATCAGCTTCACGCCTTTTTTGGCGAGCTTGCCGATCTTGCCAAGCTTCGATAGGAGCTTGGATGCTCCGGCTGGTGCCTTGCCGCCACCGTCGGCTTCGGAACGGGTAAGTTCCGTCTCATGCACGACGGCGTTCAGCAGCCGCTTCATCGAGGAGTCCGCGCTGGAGAGATCCTTGAGATTCTCGCTTGCCGTCTGCAGGTCTCCCAGTTGGGCGAGCCGAACATCGCGTAGGAAGCTGTCCCACTGCGAGATGTAGTCGTCGTAATAGAGCTTGAGAATATCCTGGGCAAGCGAAGCGACCGATGGGCTAGCGCTTTCCGAGCAGCCGCCGGCAAAGACGGAACGATCGAGCGCTGCCTGCGCGGCCACGTCCTCCAGCCTGGCGAGGATCACGTTATGGAAGCCGTCATAGGTGAAGGCCCCGCTGATGCCTACTCTAAAGGTCTTCTCCGAGCGGCGAGCGAGAACCTTCGGTCCGTTCGGGCCGACATGATCCGCGGGGATCCATTCCTTCAGCGCCCTAACCTCCGGATCGGAGAGCAGTGCGTTATAGGCGCGCACTGGCAGTGGAATCGAGCAGATACTGCGCAATGCTTCACCTACCAGCGCCTCATCGGGAGAGATCAGACTTTGATCCGCAGCCATATTGGCGATCGCGGCGAGTTGATGATCGGCAGCCATCTCGGTCCGGAATGGCGGCACGGGCGCGAATTCAGGCAATCGGTCCGTCCACCACTGCTCGGCGAATTCGGAGTCCATCGGCGATAGCCCGGTCATCATGCGATACGTCTTAAGTGCGCCGAGCTGGAATTCCGGGTCGCGGATCTGGCGCCACATCGTTGCCTCGAGCAGCGCAACCATTCGCGGTTCCAGTATATTGCGTAAAGCGCGGTGATAGGCGTCAGCCTGAGCCTGCCTGATCTCGGTTGCGGCGGAAGGGCCGATCAAGGCCGCAATTCCAGCCGGCGGCTCGCTACGGGCATTCGAAACCTCGGTGGCAGCCTCGAGCGCCATGTCGAGATCGAGCGGTTCAAGTGGCGCCTGACGTGCAGCAACCGGGGTGAGCGGGAGTTGCAAAGCCTCGAGCTGTTCTGCTTGGGCAGCAAGAGCCGCGTAATTCTTTCGATAGGAGATCGTGAAGATCAGACCGGCGACGAGCACCAATCCGGCTGCGGCTACAACGGCGCCGCGCCATATCCAGATACGCCGTTCTTCTGCGGCGGGATCGAAAGTCCCGAGCCCCGCTTCCTTGAAGATTACTTTCGAAAGCAAGTCCCTGAGGAAAAAGCTGCGCTTCTCGGTCCGCGGCATGGGGGATACCGGCTGTGCCGGCAGGCCGAAGGAGGATGCGAGAGCGGCCGTCAGCCGATCGATTGCCGTACCTTCCTGCGTTGCGGAGGTAAGATAGATACCGCGCAACCAGGCGCTTTCCGCGTAGCGGCTTTCACCGAACACGGTTTCGACTAGAACACGAACCGGCTCGGAAAGGGTCTCGACCTGAGCGGGGAAACGGAATATCTCCGCCCTGGCGGCAAGGTTCTCCTCGTCTTCGAGACGCGGAATGAGGCGCCGTTCCAGTACACCGGTCAGCGCCGCGAATTCCCGTGAGACGTCACTGCCGTCGATGCGTGCCCCAGGCGGGAAGGTCGCTCCCCACACCTGCTCGCGATCGGCGGTCGAGAGCCCCCCGAAGAAGGTCTCGAAGCCCTTTATCAGATCCGCCTTGGTCAGCATCAGATAGACTGGCAAGCGGATCTTCAGGTGTTCCTGAAGCTCGGTCAGTCGTTTGCGGATTTGGCGGCCATGTGCGCGGATGGCCGCATCGCCTTCCGAAAGCGTCTCGACAGAGAGCGCCACGATTACGCCGTTCAAGGCGCGACGGCCCCGGTGCTTCTTCAGAAGATCGAGGAAGCCCAGCCATTCGGCTGCGTCGACCTCGGGCTGGCTCTCCTGTTGAACGTAGCGCCCGGCGGTATCGATCAGTACGGCCTCTTCCGAGAAGAACCAGTCGCAGTTGCGGGTCCCGCCGACCCCGTGCAAATCGTCGGTGAGGTCGATAGGGAAACTCAGTCCCGACTGCCGCAACGCAGTGGTCTTGCCGGTCGCCGGCGGGCCTATAATCACGTACCAGGGCATTTCCCTCAGTAACTTCCGACCCCCCACTTTGCGACGCTTCAGTTCGCTCATCACCTCCCGAAATTTTGCGCCCACGGCGGCAATGCCATCTTCTGCCGGACTCGGTGGCGCTTCCGGTTGAGCCGCGATTTCCGATACGAAGATACGATTGGCACGGAGTGCCCGGCGCTGCGCCGCGATCCACCAGATGAGAAACAGAAGGAGCAGAACGCCGATCACGATCAGCCGCATCATCTCCGATGCCAACGGAGCGCTCTCTCCGACACTGACGATCGGGCCGAATATCCAGATGATCAGTGACAGCAGGATCAGGCCGATGAAAGTCCAGAGCCAGCGCGAGGTAAGGACGGCCCAGAGAAATCGGAAGAATTTCATCTCAGAGCCTCTTTGTGATTAGAAGCTCGATCCTGCGATTGGCGGCTCGACCTTCGCGCGTATCGTTCTTGGCCAGGGGTTGCGTCGCCGCACGTCCTTCCGAGCGCAGGCTTTCGGCCGGCACGCCGCTGGCGACCAGCAAAGCGGCAATCGTCGAGGCGCGGGCTTCGGACAGGCGCTGGTTGTTTGCCAAGGGATTGCTAGCCTGCAGTGGAACATTGTCGGTGTGGCCGACGATCCTGACACTTCCGATCAGTTCAGCATTGTCCTTGAGAACAGCGGCAATTGAGGCGACGAGCGGTTCGAAGCTTTTCGTCAATTCGGCCCGGGCAGACTGAAAAAGCTCCGGATTGCTGGATTGAAGCAGGAGTGTGACCGAAGAGGCGGTTTCATTTCCCTTCAAGGCAGGCCGCAGCGCGGCGGGCGCCGCGGTCCGAAACTCGGGCAAGAGCTCGAAGAGGACCGGTTGCACAGGTGGCGCATCCGGCGCTGGCGTGCGCTTGTTCGGTCGGTAGATTTCGGCCCGTTCGGGCGGCGGCAACGCCCGAACGAGGGTCGCCAGTTCCTCCGCCTTGGCACCCAGCCGCATCGATAGCGGTACGTAAATTGCAGTCGCTAGCATCACCGCCACGACTGCGAGCACCCAGATCGGAATGGCAAAGCGGGACGGTTCGTCGGCTGCCATGACGCCCTCCCACCGGGGCGAGAGCTTCGAACTCTCGCCGTCCGCGTCTCTCAGGAAGCGGGCAGCTGCGGCGCGCACGGCGTTCAGAGAACGGTCGCCTGCACGCCCCGGCACGCGATATTTGCCCCGGAAGCCGAGCGCCAGGCAGAAGTAGTGCAGCTCGAGCAGTTCACGGTCGCGGCCGGGGTGGCGTTCCAGCTCTTCCAACCGGGCGAAGAACTGTGCGCCCGCATCCACGTCCCCGCGAAGCATTACGACGAGAGGCTGGCGCGGCCACGCGCTGGAGCCTCCCCAGGGCGTGTTGAGCGCCAGGTCATCGAGAAGTGAGGCGACGGCCCAGGCGGCCGCGTCTGCCCGTGCGAGGTTCGCTCCGGAGGCCACGGCGGCATCGCGCGCCGTGACCAGCTCCTCCATCAGCCTTGTTCTGAGCGCTTCGGGGTTGCCCGGCGGCAAGGCATTCTCAAGCTCCGGCGCAAACTCCAGCAGCATGGCGAAGGCATTGATCAGCGTGTTGGGATGGTATCGCGCGCGCCTCGTCAAGGGGCCGGTCGGGATTGTTCGTATCGCCCCCGGCGGCGGACGGATACGCGTGCGGCCCTGATCTTCCGAAAGGCCGAATGGGTCCTCACTTGCCATGGCGCTACCTGCTGACCGAATAGCAGTCTACTTGCGGCTCGCTGGGCAAAATACCGGAGACGCCAATCACGAAGCCGGGCGAGCGCAGAAGTGATTCCCAATGCTCGCTGCGCTGATCCAGCTCCAGGCAGAGACGGTCCCCGTCATATGGAATTTCCCGCGGCTGCGAGTGAAGGGGCTTGAGGCGAATGCCAGGGAGTCGAGACTTCCACAGGGCCTCGAATTCGTCCGCGGCACCGACGGTCACCTGGTCGACAAAGATCTTGCGGAGCGCTTCCTCGGAGACATCGCATCCGACGCGTATAACGATGCGGCTCGTCGTCAGCAGTTCGGGGTTGTCGATGCGTACCTTCCATACATTGGTCGCATGCTTCACGACGGGCAGCGCCCGCGACTTCGGCTCGACATAACGCAAGCTCAAAATAAGAGACCGCAAGGTGTCTGCCAGCGCGGCAAAGGCGGGGCCAGGCGCCATATGCTCGTAAGTTGGAAGCTCCGTCAGTCGCCTTGAACCTGATCCGTAGGTCGCCATTCGTCCAGCCAGGCCGCTGAGCTCGAGAAAAAGCTCGGCTGGATGAAAGACCTCCTGTGGAAGCATGTGCGCCAATCGGGGTCGAGCCGTGTTGGCGAGATCGAGCACTAGCAGATTTTCCACGCTGCGGCCGGCGCCGCCGAGCACCATCTTTCCATGCGCTTCCGCGATGCGGTCGAGGCCGGTAATTACCTCCTGCAGGAGCTTGCCGTAAAAGGGCACAGCACCGGTCGTCAGCGCCGGCGGCAGGAAGTTTTCAGCGACCGCAACGCTTCCATCGGCGAGCAGTCCGTTGACGCTCGTCACAGGCATTGCCGTGTAGCCGCCCGCCGCCTGAGCCGGCGACAGAAGCAGGGCTTGCGGTCGGGCGATCTCGATCTCTTCAGGATCGGCGCCGCCATGGACGGCGTCGCGGATCCACTCGATCCGCCCCCGATATCGCGCTCCTGTCGGTTCCCGGTGAGCAGGATCGAAGCTCGCTTCGCCAGGAGGCTCCACCGGCAGAGCGAGCTGCACCGCACCGGCGCCCATGTCGCGCGTTATTGCAAGCGGTGTGGGGGCGTCCATGGTTTCAGGTATCGCGAACGGGGTGCCGTCCGGAAAAATGCCCCGGGCCGACGACACGGCGACCCGTCCGGCTTCGAGTTGTGCGGCATCGAGCGTGAGAGATGCGAAGCCGAAGGTCTGGAGCCGACCGGCTTGCAGCGCGCCTCGCATCAAGGCTTCGGTATAACGATCCTGCTGCTGAAAATGCTGCGTGCGGAGGAACAGTCCCTCCAGCCATACCACCTTGTTCGCGTCCGTCATGCTGAACGCCCTCCATTCAGGCGAGCGCGAGCGTCATACCGCCGCGGTTGAGGATTACATTCGCCGTCACACTCGATTCGGGTTTGATCGGGGCGGTCCTTCGCCAGGTGCGACCACCAGATTCTCGGAACAGAGCGACAACACCGAGGTAGGTGGCCTCGGGGGGAAACGCGACTGTCTTTGAGGCGGTTTTGCCAGGGGCAATCGTCAGTTGATCAGATCCGACAAGGTCTGCGCCGAGTGCGGTAGACGGATCTTGCAGAGCAAAGCTATCCGCAGCGTTGAATTTTCCAACATCCTTGAGCCTGAGGATCAAGAGGGTGACTGGACGCTCCCCGCCGTCGGCGGCAAGATTCATGCCCGCCTGTCCCACCACCGCAACGGTCACGGTTGAGGATTTCGGCGGACCACTCATGCAGCCCGATAGCAGGCCTGTCGCGCCGATCACCATGAGAAAGTCGCGTCGATGCAGCATCAGTCGTTCTCCCTCTCTTCATAACCGTCCCGAAAGTCGCTACCGATCTCGCCGAGGAAGCGCGTCGTCGCGCTCTTGGCAATTTCTCGATAGCGGCTCTCATAAAGCTCCCAGAGTTTCGCCCGCCGTCCACCGGCGAGCAGGGCGTCCAGCGCAGAGCGCGATTTCAGCTCGCCCTCGAGCGCCGCCGGATCGAAGCGTTCGATCATTCTCGCAAGCGCCGCCTGGACGCCGCGCCATGTTCTCACATGATGGTGGGCGAGGTCGCGGATGGAACCGCTGATCGCTGCCTGCGGAGGAAGAAAGCCCACGCTACGCTGGGCCAAAAAAGTAGCGATAACGTCGTCCACGGTAGGCAGGAATTTGAGAGGGTTGACATCGGATGCTCCGACGACTGTCTGAACGACCCTTGCCTCGTTCTTTTCCTCGGCACGCTTGCGCAGGAGATGCATCAGTCCTTCAAGCATCATCCGATACTCTCGGCCGAAATTCTCCATCTGGGCGGCCGGGTCGGAGGCCGGAAACTCTTCGGCGCTCAGCCCCAGCCCGCGCAGGAAGGCTTCCCGCAGTTCGAGCTCGGAGGGAGCCGCCACCGTCGGGGCCGGCTTCGCATGCTGCTCCGGCACGGGTGTCGCCGCGGCCTGGGTTTCAAAGACGGCCGGCTGCGGTGGTGGGCTCGACCATGGAAAATCCCAGGACTGCTCGTGTTGGCCCGATGCCGATACAGGATCAAGGCTGAATGGATCGTCAAACATCGGTGGGCGTTTTACTGCATGACTTTCGTGTGGCGTTTCGGCGGGTTGTTCGAATGGATCCGGCAACCCGGTCGGCCGTTGGGGAGGTGGCGGCGGCTCGCTGCGCTCGGAGAAGAACGTGTCCTTCTCAAAGCCTATGGGCGGCGACGCCGTCTGTTCAGGAACCCGCTCCACAGGAGTGGCTTGAACGTCGACGCGGATGACATAATTGCCGAGTTGCAGCCGTGCCCCATCATGCAGTGCGGCGGAATTCCCCGCCCCCAGTGGTGTTCGCGAGCCGTCGATGAACAGCCCGCCGCTTGAGGTGTCGGTCACGAGATACTGACCGCGAACGCATTTGATCGTGCAATGAGCCCTCGAGACATACATGTCGGGATCATCCAGCCGCCAATCGGCCTCCGCGCTGCGTCCAATGACAAGCTCGCCCTCGACGAGGCTCATCTGGCGAACGGCTTGCAGCTGGGGCGATTGCTCGAGAGTAAGGATCAGCATTCGGCAGCCTCCAGCATTCCGGGCCGCCAGCCATTGACCGTGCGCATGCATAGATCTTCTGCGTCACTGCGATCTTTCCGTGGAGCGACCCACGCCGTGTGCCCGATCCGCGCTTCTCCCAATCGTGCCGGAGGAATCTCGTCTCGCTTGAGCACGAGCCTGACGTCGACGTCGAGCCCGTATCCCACCAGGTCCCCGATCGCCGTTTTCAAAGTTTCGCGCCGTTCGGTGCCGGGGAGGAAGGCGATGTAGTCGGCAAGCGTCAGCGGCCCCAGGCAAAGTTCTATTCTCTGCTGGCGTTGGAAGATGCGCGGGCCGATTGTGGCACTTCGGCCAAGTCGAACATGGGCGTCGGCAAGCCGGGACTGAAGCCGCGCCGGCATCGTGCTCCAGGTGCCGACAAATTCCCGAAGGCGAACCGGGACCTTTAAGAGATCGACAAGAAATCGAGTGAGTCTCTCGGGCCCTTCTATTTGATTGGCGAGCGCAGGCGCATGACGCAGCTTGGTTTGATCAACCCCGGAAGGCTCACTGTGTCCTTGTCCAATGAGGCCAAGACCTGCCAATGCCGCCCGTAGTGCGCGAATGCGCCCGCCGCCCGGACGGCCGACCTGCACGGCCGGATGAGCGTCCGCCCACGCGCGGTAAAAGAGCGCAATCATTCGATGCTGGAGAATATTCACAAAGTCGAGAAAGGTCGTATCGCTGATCTCACGCATGTCGGCCGTTGCGAACCAGCGCTGCGAAAGACGATCCAGTACCCAACGCGTCAAGTAGAGGGGCATCGGACCTTCTGGTCCGAGTAACCCGATATTTGTCACTGTAACCCTGGCTGGCGCCTTTTCGGTTGCCATTTCAACGTTTGTGACGTCCTGTACCGCGAAGCCGAGCCGCACATGCTGTCCAAGCCGTGCTGGCTCCCGATCCGGTCGGCCGGCTTGGCCGAAGAACCTTCCGCCCTCTTCCAGGCGCCTGAGGAGCTCGAAAAAGTCGAACTCCGTCGGGAGCGGCTTGGCGTCCTTACTCAGATCAGGTTGCGATTGCCCGGCGTCATTGGCCATGGCACATCCTCCTGCTTCTGGATCACTCGCGCGCGGGTTCGCACGAACGCATTGATAGATGCATAGCGGGAAAAAAGCTTTGACAGCAGGCCGGAGAGTAACAACGCGCTGTGCCCGGCAAGCACAGACTGATCGATATGAAGGGTAATCTCGGTGCCTCGCCCGAAGCACATCGGACCCGGAATGGGGAGGCGTTCGATCACAGACCGCGACTCCACTCGTGCAATCGCGCGTACATGCCGGCTGAGGCTCGGATCTCCGCGGTGCGCGTAAAGCTCAAGTATGGCGTGAAGCGGGTCCACCCCGCGGCCTTCCTCTGCCAGGCTGAGAAAATTGAGCGAGAGCTGCGCCACAAGCCTCCAGGCTAGTTCATCAGCCCGCGTGGCATCCACAGCTCCGGCCGGAAGCGCGGCCGGAATGGAAGGCACCGGCGGCCGCACTGCTCCGAGAAGCCGGATACTCTCGACCGGATCGCCGCTTTCAAGGGAGAGCGACGGTGTGTCGTCCAAGATAGGCAGGTCACGATTTGTGCAGAGCGCCGTCACCTCGATTCGTTTCGGTGGCCGCGCCGCCTTTGCGTGGGAGGGACGCGAAAGCGTCACGAAGACATCGTCACCACTATAAGAGGTTCGGGTTTGTCCCCGGCGCAGCTCGTCCTCGTTCGGTCGCCGCGGGCGGCGTTCGGTGAAATATACAAAGCCGTTCCCACGATTCTGGCCCAAGCTGAAGAGCGCCGGGATCTCGGCGTCCGGCCCACCGACGTCAGCATCTTCGACACGGACTGGGCGGTAGATTTCGAAATCGCTTGGACGGGTCCGATCGACATGGAGCACCTGTCGTGTGCGCCTCGGATCGAGTTCGATGACGTTACAGTTGCGTTCGAACAAATTGATGATTGGCGTTGCGAAAAGCTCGAGATCAGTTGTCGCCATATTAGCGAGCTCGGGGGCGGGACGCCGCAGGAGAAACACCAGTTCAAGCAAAGCCCCACAGCGACGAACGACCGGTTGCAGCCTTCTCACCCGCACATAGTGGAATCTCTCTGGCGCGACGAAGTATTCGCGCAGAAGCCTGTAGCCCTCGAAAGTTTCGCGCGTGCGCGGCAAAAGCGCCTCGTCGTCCGAGATTCCGACCATCTCCGGTTCGGCGAGTGCGCTCAGCGGATTATCACGGCCTTCCGGGCGAGCGCCGGTGGCACAACAGGCACCGAAGATCGTATCGAAAAGCGAGGGTGCCTTGCTCTTTTCAGCGAAATAGAGATCGAGGTGATCGAGCGACAAATCGCTGAGTCTGCCTTTGCCGGTTCGACTGAAAACGATGCTCAACGCGGCCACGCCGGATTGTCCGCCGATCGGGCCTATTCCGGCCGCCGCGAGGGCGCTTCGATCCTGGATGTAGGTGGCCGAGCTTATCGTGAGCGGCCAGAGAACCACGTCCTGTGCTGTGGTGTAAATGCATCGTGTCGAAATTCCGGGCCGGGCACTCGAAATCAGCCGTGTCCCTCGCTTTACGAGGTGCCCCGCAGCCATTGTTTGGACCTGCTGGCCGGGCTTCAGCAAAGCCATACCGATTGCCGGCGCCGGGCAGACGAGATCGGGATAGAAATTCTCGAGCACGCTTCGGGAGAAACGTGCGCTCTCGGCATCCACTTTCTGGCGGGTGCGAGCGGCAAGATAGGCCACACCGTCGAGCAGGCGTTCGACATAGGGATCGGGACAGGGGACCGTATCGAGGGAAAGATTGCGGGCGATCGAGGGATGCATGTCCGCAAACTCTGCGGCGAGCGCGCGGATATGTGTGAGTTCTTCCTCATAATATTCCAGGAAGACTCGATCCATGTCAGGTGTCCTTGATCTCGGTGCGTGCCGAACCGTTGTCGAGATCGAGAACGGTTCGAAGCCGTAGCCGCTCTGGCGCCGGCGCGGTGAGCAGCAGCGCATCAATGTCGATCCTGAGACCGGTGGCCCTGTCGCCGAGACTGACAGTCACCTTTGTTGCGCTTTCTTTTAGTCGAGGCTCAAATGCCGCAAGCACGCTTCTGATTTCCTTGGCCAGTTCGTCGCGGTCAAAGTCGCGAGACGAGCGGCCGGAGAAGGGCGGCACACCATAATTGATTACGCTGCGGCGAACTTCCGGAAAATCCTCGAGCGAGGGAGGGTTGTCACCAGCCTGATCGACCTCGAAGTCAGTCAAGAGTGGCGAGGATTCGAACCGTTGGGCATTAAAGAGCGCCTCGATGTCTCGCCGAACTGCTTCACGCAACACATCGCTCGAAACGACGACGCCGCGGCTTTCAAGTTCTGCCCGGCGCCGATCCAGCGAGACCAGGCGGTGCAGGCTCTTTTTTTGCTCGACGCTCAAATCTGTAGCTGCGTCGATTTGGCGAATACCCCCGGCAATCAACGCATCGAGCCGTTCGCCATTTAATTCGTTCTGCAAAGCCTGCCGAAGCTGCTTGATTTCCGAGCTCAGCCCCGGCAGGTCATTGACCAGCCGATCCCACAAGGATGGCTGGATTGCCTCGCGCGTCGCTCGCAGGTTCCCCCCGGGAGGTCTCGCTTCCCTTCCAAATCCGTTCTTTTGCCAGCGTTCACTTGCCGACATAGACATCCATCTCGACCTCGTCCTTATCGTCGTAGTTGAAATTGATGTTCTTGTAAGCGAAGCCGACTCGCTCTTCGATGAGGTCTGGCTCTTCCTCGCTCGGCTTCATGACATAGCTGGTCACCGACGCGTCTTTTAGGGTTATGACCAAATAGTCGCTTGTCTCGCCTTCGATCGTTCTTCTCGCTGAAAACTTGACTTCGTCGAGGAGCGTGTTGTCGAAGAGAGCCTTTTTCAGATACGGCGAGGATTTGTCGTAGTGTTTGATGAAATTCACCATGCCCAGGCTGACGCGGCCCCTCCTCGACAACGAATTGGGATCGAAGGGAGCCTGCATTTCAAACTCTACGCCGTGCACTTCAATCTCTTCTTCGTGGCCATCGCGGATGCTCGGTCCGGCAATGTCGGGGACCTTTAGAAATCCATCAATTTTCATGAATAACCTCCATCAGCTCTCTGGTGTTTTCACGACTTCATAGACGGCAGCTCCGAAACGAGCCGGAGCGAAGCATTGATGCCTTCCAACTGATAATGTGGCCGCAGATAGAACCGGGCGTTGTACCAGCCCGGCCGGCCCTCGACGCTGTCAACCTGGACTTCGGCTGCCGCGAGCGGCCTCTTTGCGCGGGCCTTTTCATCGGCAAAGGCGGGATTGGCGAGAACGTAGCGATTGATCCACTCCGTCAACCAGATTTGCATGTCGGCGCGTTCCTTGAATGAGCCGATCTTGTCCCTGGCGATTGCCTTCAGGTAATGGGCAAACCGGGAAACCGGGAACAGATAAGGCAGGTTCGCGCTCAACCTTTCATTGGCCTGAGCGTCCGGATCGACCAGCCGGCCCGCTCGCGTCTCATCGTCCTGCAGCGAATGGGCTCCGATGAAGGCGGCTATATCGGTGTTCTTGCGATGCAGGATCGGCATCAGCCCGAGCTTGGCGAGCTCGGCCTCGCGCCGATCGTCGATTGCGACCTCTGTCGGGCACTTCATCGCTACCGTGCCGTCATCGGTGGGAAACGTATGGACCGGAAGATTGATGACGGCGCCTCCGTTTTCGACACCCCGAATTTGGGTCCCCCAGCCGAAGAGCTTATGGCTGCGGTTTATGTTCACTCCCATCGGGAAGGCCGCGTTCATCCAGACATATCGGTGATGGTCGCCCTGAACCTCTTCTTCGAAGGCAAAACCCTTCACGGGGACCGTTTCTGCTCCATAAGGCAGTCTCGCCAGCACTCGGGGCATGGTTAGTCCGATATACCGAGAGTCCTCGCTCTCGCGCAGTGACTGCCATGATGCATAGGCTGGAGACGACACGATTTGTTGCAGGTCCTGCGGGTTCGGCAGTTCCTGCCAACTTTCCATACGAAACAGACGCGGGGAGGCGGCCGCTATGAAGGGAGTGTGTGCCGACGCGCAGATGCCGGACATGTTGCGAAGGAGAGCAACATCCTTTGGGTGATTTGAGAACTCGTAGGCGCCAATCAGACATCCGTACGGGTTGCCACCAAGCATCGAGTATTCGTCGGTATAGACTTTCTTGAAGATGGGACTTTGATCCCACATCTGGCCTTCGTAATCCTCAAGGGTATCGGCCAGTTCCTCCTTCGAAATGTTCATGACGCGGATCTTCAGCTTCTGATCCGTCTCGGTGTTATTGACGAGGTACCATAACCCTCGCCACGTCCCTTCCATCTGGAGCACTTCGGGCGCATGGAGGATCTGGTTGACCTGCTCGGTCAGAAGCTTGTCGATGCCAGAGATCAAGGACTTGATTGACTTGATTGCGTTCGACGAGATGACAGCCGAATCCGAGCGGGACCGCGCGGCAAGCGCCAGATTTCGAACGAGGGCCTGAAGCTTCTCGCTGTCATCCTTCTTGACCTTGAAGTCCTTCTCTAACAGCTCGCTGAATTCCCCGAGGTCGACTCCCACCGCTTCCGCCACACCAGCAGCGGCGGCTTTTTCCTGTTCGGCCATGGCTCAGACCTCCGACTTGCTGCTATCTTCGATCGCCTGGTCGGCGATCTTTCCTAAGAGGGGCTCATTGTTCAAAAGTTGGGCGATGCGTTTTTCCGCGTCGATGCGGCCATCCATGAAGCCGAGCAGTTCCTCGAGCTGGCGGCGCATCCTCAACAGTTCGGCAAGCTGCGGAACTTGTTCGGCAACACGATCCGGCGTGAAATCGGCCATGCTCGTAAAGTTCAGGTCTACCGCAAGCTCTTCATCGCGTTCTTCGCCGGGAGGCTGAGGAAGAGTGTTCTTCACCCGCGCTTTGACGCGCGGGCTGAGGGCCTCCATGAAACGGCCAAACCGGTTTGCGTCCGTCTCGACAAAAGCGCGGTCCCGTATGGACTTGCGCGCCTCTGGCGTCTGGGAGGCGCCAGCGAGATCGGCCATCACGCCCATTACAAACGGCAATTCGATCGTTGTCGGGCTGCCGTATGTTTCCACCTCATAGGCGATCTGGACGCGAGGCGCCCGGTTTCGTTCAATTACCTTCGCCTTAGTCTCGCTCATAGGTCACCTTTCGTCCCGAGATTTCTTGTTTTCTGGCACACCGGCCAGGAGCCGGAACTCCTTCAGACCGGAGGGCGCCAAGTCCTCCATCAGTTCCAGAAAATTCATCGGCACCATGCGTTTAATTCTGCGCGCCAGATGAGGAATGGGGCTCGACGGCTCGGTGCGGTCGTAGAAGTCAATGACGAGGTCGATGCACCTTGTGACTTCCTCGCGCGAGCCAAGTCGCGACGGAAAGACTGCAGCAGGTCCGGTGTAGGTCGAATCCGCGCCGGAGCTCGTTTGCGAAGGTGTCTTGTCACGAACGACGGTTTCCTCGCTTGCGACCTCCCGCCGCGCGCCGGGTTGCGCCCGCTCGAGCGTCGAAATTACGCGTTGAAGGAACCGGTCCAAATCCGACAATGTGAAGCGCACTTCACCGCCCATCTGTCGGTTAAGCGATGCTTCGAGTTCTCCCAACGCAACCGCTGCAGCACGTGCATTGGTGATAAGCTCGGCCGCTTCGGCCGAGGATTGCTCCGCAAATGCCGCGCAGCCTATTCTCATACGATCCAATAAGCGGTCATGCTCGCTTACGAGTGACGATTTCTCTGCCTCGCTCAGTCCGGGTGCAGCCTCGGCAAGAGCCGTTCGGGTGTCGATCGATCCGCGCTCCAAATCCCGGCCGGTGAATGGGCCAATACCGTGGGGCGCAAAAAAGGTCACCCTCCGAAGGTCGCCCAATAACCCATCCTTGTCGTTTTGAAGCTGGAGAAGCGCGTTGGTCCGGCGCAGCGCCGCATCCCGAGGAGTGGAGTCCGGTCGAAGTTCTGGATGCATTGTCTCCCAATGCAAGTCGAAGGTCCGGGCGATCAGGCCAAGTCCCGAGGCCAGGCCGGCAAAACCCTGTTCGTTTGCAAGGGCGCGAGTGACGATCACCAGGAGCCGCAGATCCCGCCCGTGCTGACGCAGCTCCTCCGATTTCCGAAGGACGTTTGTCCAGTCGACGGGAACTTCGGCCCTTGCTACGGGGTTGTTCCGTTCGTCTCGGCTGATCTCGATTTGAGGTTGCATGAGGCGTTCCAGTTCGTGGAATCGCCCATCATTCCGCAAGCTTTCGCCAGAGGGGTTACTGCCATTCAGTGGACTTAGCCAGAGAGCTGAGTCGAACAACAGATCCCCCCGTTACCAACTAATGTTCTACTCTCAAGGTACTTTTACCACAGTTTTTCAAGCAGTTCTATTTCCACGTCACTCGATGGCGAGTGAATTTCTAGTTTCTGGTATCGATGAGCCGGGTGGCGATCGACAGGACCGAGACACGCCCTGCGGCGATCACCGCACGCAGGTCTTCGGCAAAGGACTTGGTGGACTCGGTTGTGGGTCGAAGCTCAGGGAAAAGTGGTTCGTTCGTCTGCAAAACAATTATCAGACTTCTGCCGAATGTGCTGTCGACGGCGAAGGAGAGCTTCGCTGGATCGACTGCACCTTCGGCCGTCGGATAGGCAACCCGGATCGTTCGCATTCCCTCAGACACGGTTCCGAGGTCGGCAAGCGCATGATAGGGTCTCTTGATATTCGGAAGAACGTTAAAGAGATTGCCGGTGACGTCGGCGATTGCGACCCACAAGTAGCCTTCGTCAAGCGTGGCCGGCGCCAGCACGTCGATGACCGGGTTATCGCCAACCGAATAGATGCCGGACATGTTCGGTTCGGACTTGTCGCCATATCCGAGGACGATTGTCATCGCACCCTGCCTTGCATCCGGCAGCAGCTCCTGAACGACGCATAGCTGGGTGTTGAGCACTGTGGCGTCGAAGTGCTGCTCGCGATCCCCAAGATGCGCGGCAAGCGCCTGTTGAACGGCCTGGATGTCCTTGCTGGAGGCGACGTTTCCCCGGATAGATACCATCGCGCCAAGGGGGTAGGTACCCGTCTGCGGAGGCAGAATCACGAGTGGTCCGCAGGTCTGCAACGGCACCAGCAGGGATTTCAGTTGATCCGGCGACAGATCGCGGGGACCGGCGGCGATACGTAGGACCGGCTCATAGCCGGCCTTTTTGGCAGCCGCAGCAAATCGGGTTACCGCGGCTTCGCGTCCTTTGACATCGCCCGCAAGTCCGGTAAGGCGAACCGTTCGATCAGCAACTTCCAGCTTCCACTCGTCCAACGGGGCGGCGAGCGCAAAAAAGGCAGCCAAGTCCTGCGCCCATCGTTCAGACGGAGCGCCGTCAGCAAGAGTAAGGGTGCCGTCGGGTGGTGCGCGCCCGACCGTTTGTTTGAAGTTCGAAAGGATTGCCTGTTGCTGGTCGGCATCAGGAGCAAAGCCGATGAGCGTGGTTCGTCCTTTTCCATCAACACCGGCAACTAGCTTGTAAGGGGTCGCGAGCGGGAGGGCCGTTCTCGACAAGTCCTCAAATGCCCCAGAAAGCCAAAGCCCAGCGATTGCTGCCAGCGTCCCGAGGGGCAGGATGACGAGCCATGGTCTCCCGGTTGCTTTTTCGAAGCGCCCCCTCTGCGCATCGTCAAGGCCGGGCTGCAGCAACCGCCCCATTTCCTTGACGACGGCGGCGGCGCTTGGCGGCCGGTGGGCAGGCTCGGGCTGAGTAAGATCGTCAATCAAGGTCTTGAGCGGTTCTGGTACGCCAGAGGTATCCAGCCGGCGTTCCTTATGGCGAATGACCTCGCCCGGGCTCCTTCCGACGTCCGGGATCTTCCCGCGAAAAATTGCGAGCAGCGATGCTCCCAGGGCATAAAGGTCTGAGCGTGGCTCCGCCTGACCGTGCATCTGCTCTGGCGCGGCATATTCGTACTTACCCGCAAAGTCATTGCCGACGATCGTGCGGGCACCTGCGGTGCTGTCCTTCGCGATGCCAAAGTCGATAATGACGGCTTCCTCCGGTCTGCCGTCACGCAGGACGATGTTGTCCGGGGAAAGGTCGCGATGGACGATCTTGCGCTCATGCGTTGCGACAAGTCCTTCGGCCACCCTGTGTGCCACCACCAGCAGATCTCGGGGAGAAGCCCCACCGCGCTCGAGCCATTCGCTGAGGGGGGTGCCTGCTATGTAGTCCATCACCAGGTATACGTGGCCGTCGCCCGTTTGACTGCAGTCGGTGTAGCGAACGACCGCGTCGTGCGAGATGCTGCGCACCTCTTCCTCTCGTTTCATGAGCTCGAGATAACTGGCATTTGCCGACAGTTCGCGCTTCAAAGCCTTGATCGCCACCACACGGCCGGTAATTCGGTTGCTTGCTCGATAGACCTCGCCCGTCCCGCCGCGGCCCAGGACACCCTCAATCTCATAAGTGTTGTTGAGCACCTGGCCTTTGCGAAAGATGTCCCCGGGCAGTGGATCGAGCATATCATGTCTCCAAACGCACCCAACGGAAACCAGCGACCACAATACTCATCAAGAACGCGCTGCCTGCTTATTTGTCAAGAATACTATAATGTGGCACGCTGTGACTAGTGATCCAAGACTAGAGGCACCTATTCCAAAACACCGGCAGGAGCCCGACCGACATGCAGCAGAACATGTCTTCTCCAAGCTTCAAGCGCAAGGAACTGGTCGGCAAGCTCAACCCGATATGCCTGCGCGCGTTCAAGGCAGCGGCGGACGCGGCCAAGCTTCGTGGCAACCCTTATGTCGAACTCGTTCACTGGATTGAACAACTGACGCTTGTCGACCGCGCCGATTTTCAGTTGATCCTCCGGGACGCGGGCGTCGACCTCGGCCGTCTTGCCGCGGAAATGGCAAGAGCGATAGACAAGCTTCCCTATGGCGCGACCTCCATCGAGGAATTTTCCGATCACATCTTTCACGCGATCCAGGAGGCTTGGAGCCTGGCCAGCCTGCAGTTCGGATCTCAAGAGGTGCGCGGAGCCTATGTCCTGTTAGCCTGCAGGAAGGTGCCGGTGCTTGACGGTCTCCTCTCGAAGATTAGCACTGAATTCGATCGGATCGATGCGGATTCGATCGTCGCTCGGTCCGATGACGTGCTCGCTGGATCACTTGAAGGCGCCCGAAACGAAGAGACGCCGGAACCATCCCGGAAAAGACGTCAGGCAGGTTCTGACTCTGCGTTGGCGAAATATGCCGTGGATCTTACTCGGCGTGCACGCGACGGAAAAATTGACCCGGTCCTGGGCCGCGATCCAGAGATACGGCAGATCGTCGACATTCTCATGCGCCGGCGACAGAACAATCCGATCCTGACGGGCGAAGCAGGTGTAGGCAAAACCGCTGTGGTCGAAGGGTTTGCTCTGCGGCTTGCAGCCGACGATGTGCCGCCACCGCTAAAAGGGGTGTCGCTCCACATGCTCGACATCGGCTTGATGCAGGCGGGGGCAAGCGTCAAGGGTGAGTTCGAAAGACGACTAAAGACAGTAATCGATGAAGTTCAGGCATCGGAAAGTCCTATTATCCTCTTCATCGACGAAGCTCATACGCTGATCGGGGCAGGCGGTGCGGCGGGAACAGGAGACGCGGCAAATCTTCTCAAGCCCATGTTGGCGCGCGGCGAGCTTCGAACGGTCGCTGCAACGACATGGGCCGAGTACAAGCAGTACATCGAAAAAGACCCCGCGCTGACACGGCGTTTTCAGGTGGTCAAAGTCGAAGAGCCCGATGAGAACGGCGCTGTCGTAATGCTCCGTGGTGTGGCAGGCGTGTTGGAGAAACACCATCAAGTGCAGATTCTGGACGAAGCGATCGAGGCGGCCGTCAATCTTTCACATCGCTATATCCCGGCGCGCCAGCTGCCTGACAAGGCGGTCAGTCTCCTCGATACCGCCTGTGCGCGTGTGGCTGTATCGCAGCACGCGACACCGGCGGAAGTCGAAGACCTTCTGCGGCGCAAGCAATCACTTGAAATCGAGAAGGGGATCATCGGGCGTGAGGCCGTGATCGGCATCGAGGTTCAGGAGCGTCAGGCCAAGGTGGCAGCCGTTCTCGCCGAAACGGAATCCGAGTTGTTGGTCGCAAAGGCTCGCTGGGAACAAGAAAAATCGATCGTATCCGAAATTCTCGAGCTGCGAGCAAAGCTACGCGGAAAGGGAGTTGAGCTCGACCATGCATTGGCCAGCGAGGGGAAAGGCGAGAATGCCGCGGCATCCGACCATGGGGATCAAGCCCCGTCGGAAGGTAGCGTTGGAGCGAGCGCTGAACAGAAGTCGGAGCTTGTGCGGCTCAGGGTACTTATGGGGGAACTTGCTGAGTTACAGGGAGAAACGCCGCTCATACTGCTTTCAGTTGACACGAATGCTGTAGCCTCAGTGGTACAGGATTGGACGGGTATACCCGTGGGACGAATGCTGACCAGCCAGACCGAAAAGGCACTACAGCTAGCGAACGTTTTGGCAGAGCGGGTGGTCGGTCAGGACCTGGCGATGGAAGCGATCGCACGGCGGGTGCAGACCAGCCGAGCCGGACTGGGTTCTCCCGAGAAGCCCGTCGGCGTCTTTTTGCTGTGCGGCCCATCCGGCGTCGGTAAAACGGAAACTGCTCTGGCTCTCGCCGAGGCCCTCTTTGGCGGCGAGCAGAATCTGATCACCATTAACATGTCGGAGTTTCAGGAGGCGCATACAGTTTCCACTCTCAAAGGCGCTCCTCCCGGCTATGTTGGCTATGGCAAGGGGGGCGTCCTGACCGAAGCCGTCAGACGCCGACCCTATTCAGTCATTCTGCTCGATGAAGTCGAGAAGGCGCATCCGGATGTGCACGAAATCTTTTTTCAGGTTTTCGACAAAGGAATGATGGACGACAGCGAGGGGCGGCGGATCGACTTCCGCAACACGCTCATCCTTCTGACGTCGAACGTCGGCTCGGAGGCTATCATGAAGCTGACCGACAGCGGCCGGACGCGGCCTCCGCTTGAGGAGTTAGAAGTCGTACTGAGGCCGCAATTGCTGAAGGTATTCCCGCCGGCATTCCTCGGCCGGGTTATCGTCGTGCCCTATTATCCGCTCTCAGACCTGATGATTGAAGCAATCACGCGACATCACTTCCGCAAGATTGCACGCCGGTTGCGCGCTAGCCATGACGCTGAGCTGGTTATCGAAGATGGCGTTTTGCAATTAGTCAAGGCGCGTTGTACTGAGGTTGAATCGGGGGGGCGCATGATCGACGCGATCCTGACCAACTCGCTTCTGCCGGCTTTGAGTAAAGGCGTTTTGAATTCGGCGCTCGAAGGCAAACGCCTGTCCAAGGTGACGGTCGGCGCATCTGCGGAAGGCTTCACCTACGCGTTCGAATAGCGGCAGCATTGCTGACGATCTTTTGTTGCGACCGCGTCCTTAGCTAACTGCCTGGAACTCTACGCGCCTGTTCTCGTCGGCCTTCGGGTTTCCCGAATTGAGAAGAAACTGCTCGCCTACGCCAACCGCCTCCAGGCGTTCGAGAGCAATGTGGCATTCGTCGGCGAAGAACCGTGTCACTTCCTTCGCGCGCAGCATCGACAGCTGTTGATTGTAAGCCGCGCCTCCGACGGCATCGGTGTGCCCTATCACTCGGACGAGCTTGATGTCCATTTCCTCCATGATTCTGCAAAGCTGGCGAAGCGCCGGCTTCTGATCCAGGGCGATGGCGGCGGAATCGAAGGCAAAGTTCACGCGCACATTTATCTGGTCCGAAGACGGCAGCTTCCAATAGGTCTGCGGATCGGTGGTCGTCTCGGCCGTAACTGCCGATGTCGGCGACGAGTCCTTTGCTGCGGTTGCCGGAGGCTGAGCTACTTCGCTCTCATCGGGACCGGATTGGATGCTTTGGGCCTGAGTGGCAGGAGGGGATGGCGGAGCGACTTTTGCTTCACCCGTCGCGTCGATTGCCACCGGCGTGGCCGCTGCATTTGGCCCGGGGTTGGTAAGAACCAGGCCGCGCGTGGCTCCAAGCTTTGATGCCTCTGCAGCCTTGAACAACTTAATTTGGCGCTGAAAGCGCTCTTTCAGCGTAGAATCGGTGAGTTCCTGTGCCTCCAAGACACTTTGTGGAACGAAGAATAGAGCAAGAAACACCGCTAGATTCGCTGCCGGCAGGCGCATCATCTCAAGGCTCCCTTTGGCGAGGAGGTTTCGCCGTCTACAAAATTACTATAGGATAACTTGGGGGGCAACTGTTCAGGTAACGGCTTCGCGATGGAGCGAATGAGAGGGTTCATCTGCTCATGACCCAGGATTCGCGGGACGGTTCATCGACGCGTGTACCTAACCGGCTGGGGAGGCCGGAAGGAGCGGGGCTGAGCCACACCGGTCAAGTGCGCAACAGCAACGAGGACGCAATTCTCACTGATCCCTCCGGCGCACTTTGGGCCGTTGCCGATGGAATGGGCGGATATGGCCATGGCGATGTCGCTGCTGACATGGTCATCGAGCAGCTTGCATTGCTCCCCCACGCACCGATTACGTCTGCTCATCTCGTTGGAGCACTCCAGGCAGCCAACTCCGAAATACGGCGATGGGCAGCCTCTGCCAATGTAGAGCAGATGGGCGCAACAGTAGTGGCCGCGATCGTCGACGGCCAGGCAGCGACAATCGCTTGGGTGGGAGACAGCCGGGCCTATCGCTTGCGAGGAGGGGAGCTGTCGCAGCTTACACGCGATCATTCGGTTGTGCAGGAACTTATCGATGGCGGACACCTCGCGCCAGCCGCAGTGTGGCAGCACCCGCAAGCTCATGTCGTAACTCGGGCAATCGGAGCTGGCAATCGCCTGGATGTGGACACGACCGAGGTCGCGCTGGAGCCGGGGGACATTTTGATTCTTTGTTCCGACGGTTTGACCGACTGCGTTGCAGAGGCGGAGATCACCTCATGCGTGAAATCGGTATCGACGCCTGAGGCTGCCTGTCGACGGCTGGTCGCCGCCGCTCTCGATCGCGGTGCTCCGGACAACGTCTCTGTGGTTGTGGTTCGCATTGACGGAGCTGCAGCGCCTTGAGGCCAATGAACCCGATTGCAGCCCTCGTCATCGGCATGAGCATCGTTCTTGCGGCGGCGACTTTTGCCTTCGTCGCTGACCTGCTTCGCAACGTAGAGCCGGATCCGAATGCTGCAAAGATAGACCGGCTCACTCAACAGCTTGCCCAGCAGGACGGAGAAATTCAGGCGCTGCGCGCCGAACTAAGCGCACTCAGGAGAGAGCTTGCAGAACTGGCGGCCGCCCCCCGCCCTGAACCCGTTCCGCCCACGCAGCCAGCGCCGCCGCCCGACCAACCTGCGACCGAGCAGTCATCCGCGCTGGACCAATTCGGCGGCATGGCGCCGCCACAGGAAACTGAAGACCTGACGGAACCCATGCAGTTGGCAAAGAAGCGCTTCAATGACGGCATCCTCCGTCCGAAGCCGGGGGTGCTCCGCGAAATCCTGGGCGAGCCGCGAACCAGTTATTCCACAGCCTGCCAGCCGGTGACCAATCCGAAACTGGTCAGAACTCTGGCGACCCGCAATTTTGGAAACTTCCGACTGACGATGATTAGGCCCGCGCTCGAGTCTTTGGGCCAGGTATTGGAGCGCCTGAAAAAGGAAGAGCCGGACATCTATGCTGCGATCGGAACGGCTGGTGCGCTTTGCGCACGTTATGTGCGCGGTTCTGCCAAGTCCGTATCCTCGCACGCCTGGGGGGCAGCCGTCGACCTGACGCTCAAGAGGAACCTCGACAGGATGGGCGATGGCAGCACGCAGTTCGGCCTCGTCGTGCTTGCAGAGTTTTTCAACGACGCGGGCTGGTACTGGGGTGCCGGCTACAGTCGCGAAGATTCCATGCATTTCGAGGTCGGCGAAGCGCTGCTTCGCAAATGGGCCGCAGAGGGCAAGCTGTGAAAGATCATGTCCGATCGCCCGGTCAGGATGGAATGCGAGCGGACGTTCTTCCTGAATTGGCTCAGCCGCTGCTAGCGCTCGCAAAGCGCGCCGAAAGCGAGAAACGGCCGGACCCAAACGAGTTGGCAGCAACCGCACGCACACTCGTAGCTGCATTCGAGATCGAAGCCCGCCGAATGAACGTTCCGCCGGACTGGCTCCTGGACGCACGCGACGCGCTCGTCACTTTGCTCGATGCCCGCGCGCGCAACAATCCGGCGCTGCCAGTGCGGCAATGGGAGCGTGCTTTTACGGCCGCGCTTCCAATCAGCCGGAGCCTTGGTTCAAAACGTCTCGCAGAACGGGCGGCGGAGGCGGCGAGGGGCGGTCCGGCACGGCGCGATCTCGCCCGTTTCCTTGGTCACTGCGACGAGGCCGTTCAAGCCGCACATTCGGCGGGTGAGAAGCATAGAACGCGAGCAGATCGCGGCCTGGTATTTTTAGGCGTCGTGTGCTTCTTCGCAATATTGGTGGCTTGGGCAGCATGGGCCGAATGGCGGTTCCGCGAGCAGCTGATAGCGCAATTGCCCGACGTGGAGCGCGTTATCGAAGCGGGCATTGCCGCAACCCCGGCCGCGCGCGCTGCTCAGCTTGATGCCTTCGCCGCAGCGGTTCGCCTCGTTGAGCAGAATGCGCCGAGCTCACCGCTCGGCGTTATTCATTTTGTTGAGAGTGTCGATCCTGGTGCGACCGCCCGTCGCCGCTACAGCGAGGCGGCGGATGCACTTGCTGCAGGGCCCCTCGCCGAGGCACTTGCAGTTGCGCTCGCCACGGAAGGGGACGCCAATGCGCTCTACGATTCCCTGCGGGCCTGGTCGATATTGAAGGGTACATCGGACTGGCAGCCGCGTTTTCTGGCCGGCTGGGTCGCCGACCGGGTCCGGACCTTCCCCGAACTCGCTTATCTCGCCCAGCATGTTGCCGCTATGTCCAGGGCCCCGCCGGCCATCCCATCTGCGGATCCGGAGACGATCGCCCAGGCACGCCAGTTCGCTTCTGAAGGCTTGGCGAGCGAGCGCGCCTTGCTGGAACTGATCCGAGCTGAGGAGGCGGCGGAACTCCCATCATGGTCTCTTGACGAGGTAGTCCCTGGCCTTGACTCGATTTTGATACACAGTTCAGGTCTGGCGATCGAACGCGAGATATCGGGCCTGTATACGGAGTCTGGATGGAATTATGCGCGCTCCGGCGGCGCAAAGCAGGCGATCGAGCGGGCGAGCTCGCAGGCTGCAACGCTTCTAGCGGCTGAGGGGACGACAACGACGGAGGTCGTGATGGATCTCCTTCAAAAACGCACGTTGGAAGAATGGTCCAACTACCTCGGTGATCTTCGCGTCCGGCCGTTCTCCGATCAACCCACCGCCGTACTGATCAGCGGTGCGCTAAGCGCCAGCAATTCACCGCTTTCGGCGCTGATCCGGGAGGCTTGGCGTCAGTCGGGGGGCACCGACCGCAACCGAAGCCATGCCAACCAGCTTCGCGTCGCAGCAGCATTGGGGCCGGCCATACAGTTTGTCGAACAGGGGCGGATGTCGGAGATCTCCCATCTCTTTGTGTCGTTGAACGTGGCCCTTTCCGTTCTCGATGCAAATGCCGAGCTTGGAAAGAAACCGCTCATGGACGCCCAGGAGCGCGCCAACTCGATCGTAGCATTGCAGCAAGCCCCCCTTCTTCTGGTGCAGATAGTAGAGGATGTGATTGCCCAGACGGCTGCTCCAAAAGAGCCCGAGGCGACTTCGGAGTCAGTCCCGCAGGAGAGAGCCCAAGAGAGACCACAGGAGAAACCAAAGACACCATGGGGTTCAGAGATCGCGACCGCCTGTCAGGCGGTCGTGAGTGGCCGGTATCCTTTCTTCGATGGCCCCGACGCGGACCTTGCCGCAGTGGCACGAATCTTCGCACCTGACGGCTCTGTGGGGAGCTATTATCGTGCGCAATTGGCGCAATTGATGGACACGTCCACGACTCCGTGGCGCTGGAAGCCGGAAGCGCGCCTCTCTGGCTACACACCCGAAAGCGCTATCTTTTTCCAAAGGGCGCTTGCCGTCGGAGGCGCTTTTTTTGGCCAGGGAGCGACGCCTGACGTATCGGTAACGCTGGAGGCGCTCGCTCAACGAGGAGCGGCAACGATTTCGATTGGCGGTGCTCATGCTCCGGTCGTCACGTCGGGCGACGCCGTGAGGTTGAACTGGCCGGGGCCCTCACCCGCGCAAGGCTTCGAAATTTCCTTCGACATCGGCACTGTGGTCGAGAAGAAGAGCGCACCCGGTCCATGGGGCTTTTTGCGCTTCCTGGACGGGGCACATTTGCGGCCACGTGAGGGCGGCCGGCGCTTCCTGGTTGATGTGCGCGGCAAGGGCGCTCGGGCCTATCTTCAGATGTCTTTCGGCAGCGCTGCAAATCCCATAGCTGCGCGTGCACTTCTGCGGGGTTTGACCTGTCCGCTCACTCTTCAACCTTGAGTTTCCAAGCTGTGCAGTCCGGCTTGATCGGTTGATCAAGGGATAGGCACTGATCCACGACTTGGCGAAATTCTGGCGCGGTGAGGTTGCGTGGCGATTGTCCTCCGGGGGACATGCTCAAGGGATGTCAAGGCAACTTGTCGCGAGCTATGTTTAAGTTCAGGCTAAAAAGATCGCAAAATGTATCGACTGGCACACGGCGCAGGCATGCCTACTTGGGCGGCTCGTCACGCGGATCTACCCAGTAAGCAGGTGAAGTTGAACCGGACTCAGCAAAACGGGCGCCAAGCCTGAAATCTACCTTCGGTGCAATCAGATTGCCGGTCGAACCGCGGCTGTCTATTGCCGACTGCTATCCTTTCCCGAGTTCGTCCATGGCGACCCCGAGAGCGTCTGCAAGCGCCTCCTTGCCACTCGCAGGCATCAGGGCGATGCCGGCCGCAAGCCCCTCCTGCCATGACGACCCTCGATCCCATGCCTCCTGGTATGCGTCCGCCAGAACGGCGCCCTGCCGGATTTGCAGCATGGCCTCGAAAAGTGTTGCCGCCTGTAGCAGGTCCTTGTCCCGCTTCGCCCTCGCGAGCGCGTCCGTCAGACGTCTGGAGGCCACGATGAGCTTGTGGACGGCATATCGTTCTGGAGCAGGCACGTTGACACTCACGCCCTCCCGGTGCAGCAGCACCGTCCTGACAGGCTCGTAAATCAGGAAGTCCAAGAACCGAAGGTTTTCCGCCGAGGCGCCGCCGAGGGCAGGCATAGGGGAGGGCTTGCCCGCGTATTCATCCGACCCTCTGTTGCCCGTCAGGAATTCGACACGGTAATTGCTCCGGTTGACGAATGCTGTCACGCGCGCCTTGTCGGCCTGATGCGGCACGGCCCGGAACGACGGATCGATGGCTTGCAAGATTCCCAGGATCGGTGGCAGGCTGTCATCGACCTCTTGCGAGATCGCGAAATCCATAGCCAGGTCGGCATCGCCGGTCTGCGTCGCGGTTGTCGGCAAGCGGACGCCAAGGACGCCCGAATAGCAGCCATAGGCGACCGATCCGACGAGAACGCCACGTAGGCGAAAGAAACCCGCATCCGCGAGCGCCTTGGTGACATCGCCAGCGAAGCGATCGGGACCCTGCATGCCGCCCGAGCGAAGAAGCGTGGAGACCAAACGTCGCCGCTCCCTGATGTTGCCCTTGATCTCGCGATGTCGCCTGACACGCGCTTCGATCTCCGGATCAGCAGCGGGGCCAACATAGCTCCGCTTGTCCTTGCCCTCGGGAGTTGGGATGTCGAAATAGAAATAGTTTTTGCCCTTCACGGGGACCGTGACGAAGCGCCCCTCGAGCGGAAAATCCGATTGCCTTTGCGCGTCCAATGCCTGTTGGGCGAGTTCCGCGAACATCGTGCGGAATACAAGATCGATATCTCTCATTGTCCCGCCGGCCTCGGTTATAATGTGTTTGCAAAAACATTATAACTTCGCCGGTTATAACGTTTCTGGGAAAACATTATAACTTCCCGGGTTTCTGTCAAGCCGCCTGCCTGGAGAAAACGCCCCACCGAGTCCTCGCTCCGCGCTCCAAGTGCAAGGTTTTGATAGCCGCAGTCCGGTCCGCAAGGAATTGGCGCTTCGTCCATTCTATTGGTTTCCGGCACACACTCGAGCTGCTCCTCGAAGAGTCTGGTCGCCATTGGACGAAGTTCACCTTCACCAGCCACGGAACAGCTCTTCTGAAGTCAGCAATCGCTTGCCTTCGCACGTTCGGCAAAAAGCAAACAACACCACTCAGTCACTATGCCCACAAATCCTGAACGTTCACAGCTAGGGTGACTGGAAGCTTCGACGGCTCGCCGAGACGCTGATCGATAAGCGCCGCTCATGTCCGCATGATACCTACTTATTTGCGCCGCAGCATTGCGCATCATAGGCTTTCCTCACAGCCCGCGATCAAGACGGGCAGTGCGACGGGCACGTAAATCTGTCTCCAGAGAGGAATTTCAATGTTCAGCAAACGCATGTTTCTGGCAGCGACGACGCTCGCCTATGGTCTGACCCTCGGTCACGCGATGGCCGCCGAACCGATTTCCGTCATGAGCTTTGGCGGCGCCTATCAGGAAGCCCAGCGCAAGGCCATCTTCGATGCCTACTCGCAGGAGACTGGACGGGCGGTATCCGAGCAGGAGTACGGCGGCGAGATCGCCAAGATCAAGGCGATGATCGACAGCGGCAACACGACAATTGACGTCGTGGACGTCGACGCGCCGACCCTGCTGCAGGGCTGCGATGAGGGTATCTTCGAGCCAATCAACTGGGAAAAGGTCGGACCGAAATCGGAATGGCTCGCCGGCACCACATCGGAATGCGGAGTCGGCACGATCGTCTATGCGACGATACTTTCCTATGACGAGCAGAGGCTGGAGAAAAAGCCGACAAAGCTTGCCGACCTCTTCGATCTTGCCAATTTCCCCGGCAAGCGCGGCCTGTGGAAGAACCCGGCGACCAATCTGGAATTCGCATTGCTGGCCGATGGCGTCGCCCCGCAGGACGTCTACGCTATACTCGCGACCCCGGAGGGCGTCGACCGCGCCTTCGCCAAGCTGGACACGATCAAGAACGAGATCGTCTGGTGGGAGGCGGGCGCGCAGGCACCGCAACTGCTTGCCTCCGGCGAGGTGACGATGACGACGGCCTGGAACGGCCGCATCTTCAGCGCCAACAAGGAGGGCCGCAAGTTCGGTATCGTCTGGGACAATCAGATTCTCGATTCGAACTACTGGGTCATCCCCAAGGGAGCGAACGACATCGAGGGCTCGCTCGACTTCATCCGCTTTGCCGTCGAGCCCAAAATCCTGGCGGGCATCACAAAATACATTCCCTATGGCCCGGTACGCGCGACGGCGGCCACCGAAGTGGCGCCGGAAGACGCCAAGAATCTGCCGACGAGCCGGGATAACCTGACGACCTCCCTCACGCTCGACAACGCCTTTTGGGCAGACCATGGCGACGAGATCAGGAAGCGCTTCACCACTTGGCTTTCCAACTAGGAGGCGGGTTGATGAACACGTTGACGCTGGAAAGGAGGCGGCTCGACGACGAGCCGTCACCCCGAACCGCTGCCGAGACCATGGTCGCTTTCGAACATGTGCAAAAGACCTATGACGGACGCACGCTCGTCGTGGAGGACCTGAACTTGAGCGTGCGGCGGGGTGAGTTCCTGACGATGCTCGGACCGTCCGGCTCTGGCAAAACGACGACGCTGATGATGCTCGGCGGTTTCGAGCAACCGACGAGCGGGCACATCCTGCTCGAAGGACAGGCAGTGGAACTCCTGCCGCCGGAACGCCGCGACATCGGCTTCGTCTTCCAGAACTACGCGCTCTTTCCGCATATGACCGTCGCTGAGAATATCCGCTTTCCCCTGCGCTATCACGGCGTCAGGGGGGCGGAAGCAAAGCGCCGCGTCGAGGAGGCGCTTTCCATGGTTAAGCTTGCCGGGTTTGGCGAGCGCCGCCCGACACAGCTTTCCGGCGGGCAACAGCAGCGCGTGGCGCTCGCCCGCGCCATGGTATTCAATCCAAAGCTCATCCTGATGGACGAGCCGCTCGGCGCGCTCGACAAGCAGCTGCGCGAGCACATGCAGGTGGAGATCCGGCGGATCCAGCAGCGCCTCGGTATCACCATGGTCTACGTGACGCACGACCAGTCGGAGGCGCTTACCATGTCCGATCGCATCGCCGTCTTCCACGAGGGTCGAATCCAGCAGCTCTCCGATCCGGTGACCCTCTACGATCGGCCGGAAAACCGCTTCGTCGCCGGCTTCATCGGCGACAACAACACGCTTTCCTGCGAGTTCGCCGGCGTGGAGAATGGCTTGTGCGTCGTGCGGATGCCGGACGGGACCCGTCTCCTAACGACCAGCCCCCCCGGCCAGGCGGGCTCGAACCTGACAATCTCCCTGCGACCCGAACGGCTTGGCCTCGACAGTCCCGACCGCAAGAACGCGGAAAACCGCTTTGCCGCCGAGGTGCTCGACAGGACCTTCCTTGGCGACCGAGTACGCCTGACGCTGCAAGCCTTCGGCAGCGAGCGCCTCGTCGCCGCCGTACCGGCCCCGGAAGGCGCAGAGATCATGCCGGGAAGTCGGATCGCCATGACCTGTTTCGCCGCCGATTGCCGAACGCTGACGAGGTAACCATGACACAGACCATGTCTCTCGTGGCGCCCACTTCGGCTGCCAGCCTCGGAGCAGCGCTGCGTCGGGCCGAGCGGCCGAACCGTCTCAAGGCATTGGGCCTTGCACTGCCGGCGTTGTTCTTCCTCGTCGTCACCTTCGCCGCGCCCATCGGCGTCTTCCTCACGACCGCCGTGCGCAATCCGGAGGTCCGCACGGTCCTGCCGCAAACCATCGCCGCGCTGAAGGATTGGGACGGACGTTCGACACCCGGCGAAGAGGTCTTTGCCGCGCTCGCGGCCGACCTTGCCCGAGCGAAGGACGGGAACACGGCCGCCTCGCTTGGCAAGCGACTGAACTACGAAAGCGCTGGCATGCGCAGCCGCATCATGTCCGTGGTCCGTCAGCTCGGCAAATTCCGAGAAGGCGCTCTCGCCCCGCAGTTCGCCGCACTCGATCCCGCCTGGGCGAGCCCCGATCTCTGGGCGATCATCAAGCGCAATGCCAGTCCGGTGACGCCGTATTACCTGCTGACCTCCGTCGACTTCGGACAGAACCCCGCCGGCAGTATCGAACGGGTGCCGGATAGCCAGGCGGTGTTTCTCGACATTCTCGGCCGCACGCTCTGGATCGCCGGCCTCGTGACGGTTGCGACGCTGGTCCTTGGCTTTCCCACGGCCTATGTCATTTCGTTGGCGCCCGCACGCATCGCTGGCTTCCTGCTTTTGCTGGTGCTGCTGCCGCTCTGGACGTCGCTGCTGGTGCGCACCACCGCCTGGGTCGTGCTGCTGCAGACGGACGGGGTGATCAACCAGGCGCTTCTGGCGCTCGGCCTCACCACGGAAAAGCTCCAACTGATGCTTACCCGTTTCGGCACCGTGACGGCGATGACGCATATCCAACTGCCCTTCACGATCCTGCCGATCCTCAGTGTCATGAAGTCCATTCCGGAAGGGCAGATGCGGGCCGCGCGCTCGCTCGGCGCCCCGCCGCACTTCGCCTTCTGGCGGGTTTATGCACCGCAGACGTTGCCGGGCGTTGCCGCCGGCTGCCTGATGACCTTCATCCTGTCTCTCGGCTACTACATCACGCCGGCGCTCGTCGGCGGCCCGCGCGATCAGATGATGTCGAATTTCATCGCCACCTACATCAACCGCGACCTGAACTGGGGCATGGCCGCCGCGCTCGCCTGCCTGCTCCTTGTCATGACGCTTTCCATCTATTTCCTGTTCCTGCGCCTTTTCGGCGCGGAGCGCATCAAACTCGGATAAGAACCATGTGGCTTCCCGCTTACGCGACCCGCAGCGAACGGCTCTGCCGCTTCGCCGTCGTCACCTTCGCCGTCGCCGTGCTCGTCTTCCTGATCGGGCCGCTCTTCGTCGTCTTTCCGCTATCGGTCTCCAAGGATCCCTTCTTCACTTTCCCGATTCAGGAATACTCCTGGCGCTGGTATGCGGATTTCTTCGGGAATTCGCGCTGGATGCAAAGCCTCCTCAACAGCCTCGTCGCAGCGATTTTGAGCACGGCGCTCGCCACCTTGTTCGGCACCCTCGCTGCCCTCGGCATCAGCCGGCCCGGCTTTCCCGGCCGTAAGGCAGTCATGGCACTGATGATTTCGCCGATGATCATGCCCGTCGTCATCGTCGCCGTCGGCGCCTACATGTTCTTCGGCTCACTGGGGCTCACCAACACGCGAACCGGACTGGTGCTCGCCCATGCGGCGCTCTCCATTCCCTTCGTGGTCGTCACGGTGTTATCGGCGCTTTCCACTTATGATGCCAATCTTACGCGGGCAGGCGCGAGCCTCGGCGCCGGGCCGATCAGCGTGTTCTTCGCCGTGACGCTGCCGCTCATCCTTCCGGGTGTCATCTCCGGCGCGCTCCTCGCCTTCGCAGTCTCTTTCGATGAGGTGATTGTCGCGCTGTTCCTCACGGGTGCCGAACAGCGCACGTTGCCGGTGCAGATGTTCTCCGGCATCCGCGATCAGATTAACCCAACGATCATGGCTGCGGCGAGCCTGCTCACCACCGTCTCCATCGCGCTGTTCGTGGCATTGAACCTCATCCGCCGCGTGCGGCGGGCCTGATCAGCCGTCCCGCGTGTCGGCGAGAAAAGCGTCGGCGAAATGCGCTGCGAAGCTCTCGGCCACCGCAGAGCGCTTGCGGTCGGAGCTGAGATAGATACCGACGACGACGTCCGCGAGCCTGGGGAGGCCGAGGGCGTCGTCGAGCGTTGCGAGCTTTGCCGGCACAATGCGCCGGGCAAGCACTGTATTGCCGAAACCGGAGCCGACGGCCGCCTCGAGGCCGGCAAGGCTGGGGCTCGTGTAGACGAGGTCGTAACCGCGCCCTTCACGTTGCAAGGCCGTCAGCATGGCCCGCCGGTAGAGACAGCCTTCCGGGTAGCAGACGATGCGCAGATTGGCATTGTCGTCCGTCACCAGAGAGGTCGCGCTGTCGCCCACCCAGGCGAGCGGCTCCTTCCAGGTCATGAACGCGCCTTCCGCCGGCCCGTCCGGCGTCATCGCCACGACGAGATCGTAGAGGCCGTTGCGCAGGCCCTGCAGCAGGATATGGGAAAGATCGCAGACGACCTCGAAGCGGAAATCGTGACCGCTGCGGCCAAGGCGCGGTATCAGTCTCGGCAGGAAATGGTCGGCATAGTCGTTCGGAATGCCGAGGCGGATCTTGCCGTGCTGGTCGCGCCTCGACAGGCGCAGCACCATCTCGTCGTTCAGCGCCAGCATCTGTCGGGCATAGCTCGCGACCAACTCGCCAGCCTCGGTCGGCTGGGCACTGGCATCCTTGGCGAAAAGGGAAACGTTGAGCAGTTCCTGAAGCTTCTTCATCTGCAGGCTGATCGCCGGCTGGGTGCGGCCGAGCTGTTCGGCAGCGCGCGTGTGACTGCGCAGGTCGATGACGGCGAGGAAGGTGCGAAGAAGGTCGGTCGGGATGTTTCTCACGGAGGTCGGCACCGCTTCCAAAAGGAAACGGGCCGATCGGGCGGCCCGTTTCAAGTTGCCCGCGGACGGGTCAGGCGGGAAGGATATTATGCTCCGGGCCGAAGGGGAAGCCCGTGATGTTCTCGCTGCCGGTCTCGGTCATTACGAGGATGTCATGCTCGCGGTAACCGCCGGCACCGGGCAAGCCTTCCGGGATGGTCAGCATCGGTTCCATGGAGACCACCATGCCGGGTTGGAGAACGGTGTTGATGTCTTCGCGCAACTCCACCCCCGCCTCGCGGCCGTAGTAGTGCGAAAGCACGCCGAAGGAGTGCCCATAGCCGAAGGAGCGATAGCCGAGGAGGCCGTGGCCGCGATAGATCTCGTTGAGTTCCGCCGCCACATCGCCGCAGCGCGCGCCGGGCTTGAGAAGTTCAAGCCCGCGGCGATGGACGGCGCAGTTGATTTCCCAGATGCGCAGGTGCTCATCGCTGGCATGATCGAGGAATAGCGTCCGCTCCAACGCCGTATAGTAGCCGGCGATCATCGGAAAGCAGTTGAGCGAAAGGATGTCGCCCTTGCGGACACGGCGCGAGGTCACGGGATTGTGGGCGCCATCCGTATTGATGCCGGACTGGAACCAGACCCAGGTGTCCATCAGCTCGGCGTGGGGAAAGCGGTTCGCGATATGGCGGATCATAGCTTGCGTACCGGCAAGCGCCACCTCGTATTCCGGAACGCCTTCGCCCACGGCCTCCGCCACTGCGGCTCCGCCGATATCGGCCGTCGCGGCGCCCTCCTTGATGAGCGTGATCTCTTCCTCTGACTTGATCGTGCGCAGCCACATAGTCGGCGAGCCGATATCGACAAATTCGACGAGCGGAAAGGCCTCTTCCAGCAGGCGACGAAGATCGAGGTTCACCTGGTCGAATTCGATGCCGATACGGGATACCGCCGGCAGGAGCTGTTGCAGGGCATAGAGGAAATTATCGCGCTGCCAGTCCGTGTAGGTGATGTTGTCGCCGAAGGTACGGCGATAGGGCTGGCCGGCATCGATGCCGGCGGAAACAGAGGTCGCCTTTTCCGGGGTGATGACGAAGGCATACCGCCGTCCGAATGAACAATAGAGGAAGTCGGAGAAGTAGCAGACGTTGTGGTAGGAGGTCAGAATCGCCGCGTCGAGCTTCAGCTCTTCCAGAATGCGGCGCATCGCGTTCTGCCGCCGCATCATTTCATCAGATGAGAATGTCGGCTGAACCTTTTCACCGTTGTGCATCTCCTGCAGCCGAAGAAGCTGATTCGGCATCCCTCTCGCAAACACGTTCATTTGAAAACTCCTTCCACCGCGGCCAATCCGCCGTTTGACGAGGCGCAAGGGTAGAAATCTTCGTCGTCGCTGGAAAATTAGAAGTTTCAATGGTTCCATAAGGGGAGGCAGCGATCTCGAAAGAAGGCCACTTTCGGCGCAGCCGCCTTGGTCAGAAGCCCGAGACGCTGATCAATAAGCGTCGCTCATGTCCGCATGATACCTACTTATTTGCGCCGCAGCATTGCGCATCATAGGCTCTTCCTTGGCTGCAAACTGTTATCTCAAGGCGCGGATCGTCGTTGAAGCGCCCGGCGCAAAAGTGCTCGAGGACGTACTCGGAGCTTCTATCCGCTCGAGCACCCGACAAGTCTGCGGTGATGCTATCGAAATTGTTCCGTTACGCGTTTGGGCCGCCGTTTTTTCCCTGCTGTCCGTTGACTGGGGCTGTAAGGATCAGAGGATTAAAGTGGGAGACGTTCAGTCATCGACGGCCAGAGCCGCCCCGCAGGCGCAGCGCCTGAAGATCGGATTCATCCTCTCGCGGTGGTTCACGCTGTCGGCCTTTGCCCTGTGCGTCGATACCCTCCGGCTTGCGAGTGACCAGCTCGACCGATCGGGCCGCGTCCTCGCCGATTGGCAGGTCCTCGGCAGCACGAGGCACCTGATCACCTCGAGCTGCGGCGTCCAGGTCGCTCCTACATCGGACTTCGTCGATCCCGGCGAGTTCGATTACATTGCCGTGGTTGGTGGACTTCTCAGTGTCGAGCAGCCGGTCGACCATGAAACAATCCGGTTTCTGAAGCGGGCGGCTTCGAAAAGCGTTCCGTTGATCGGCCTGTGCACCGGCTCCTTCATTCTGGCGGAGGCAGGCCTGATGAAGGAACACCAGACCTGCGTGAGCTGGCTTCACTACCACGAGTTTCGCGAGCGATTTCCCGATCATGACGTCCGACCGGACCGGCTGTTCAATCTCGACCGCAAGCGCGGCTCCTGTGCGGGGGGAAGCAGTGCCGCCGATCTTGCGGCTGCCTTGGTGCGGCGGCACATCAGCCGGGACGCCGAGCGCAACGCGCTCGAAGTCCTGCAGATCGAAAAGGCCCGGTCGCAGTTCGATATCCAGACGCGGCAGCCGCTGCACGACTACGTTAACGACAACCGTGTCATGGCCACTCTGATAAATATGGAGCAGCATCTCGAAGGTGGGATCACCATCGAGCAGCTTGCAGCCTCCGTCGGCTTGTCGCGCCGCCAGCTCGAACGCTTGTTTTCCGAGAAGGCGGGCATGTCTCCCGCTCTTGCTTTCCGACGCCTGCGATTGGACAGGGCGAGGCACATCCTGCTGACAAGCAAGAAGCCCATCATCGAGGTCGCGCTCGACGTCGGCTTTGTGAACACCTCGCATTTTACCAAGGAGTTTCGGCGGACGTACGGCCGAACGCCCGCGGAGATCAGAGATTCCGCAGCACGTGTATCGCTTGGCATGTCGTAATCGCCCCTTCCGAGGGGCGGATAGGGGCGATTTGGTAAGCGGGGTGCCGCTACGGCATCATCGCGCGGTAGCGCTCGCGCTCGCGTCGAACCTGGTCCAACGTGTAGGGGTCGGCGTTGTCGTCGAACCGCGTCCATCCTTCCTCGGCGTAGAGAGTGCGGCGCGCGATGGGATCGACCCGGTCCCGTTGCTCGAGGATCGCTTCCGCGTTGGGGACAAGGCTGTCGTCTACCCTGGCGGTCACCAAGGTGCCGCCGCGGCGCACGCCCTCGGCATAGACATGGGCGTCTTCCTCATCGATACCCGAATCGGTCAATGCATCGATCAACCCTCCGGCTGCGCCGCCGGCAACCGCGCCGGCTGCCGCCCCGGCAGCGGTGGACGCCAGCCATCCTGCCGCCACAACCGGTCCAACACCGGGAATTGCCATCAGGCCAAGCCCGGTCAGCAGGCCGACCACCCCGCCGCCAACGGCGCCGAGGCCGGCTCCGGTTCCGGCACCCTCGGCTGCGTCGGAACTGTCTGTCGCGTCGCGGTCGGCAATGTTGTTTGCGACGATGCTGATATCATCGGAGGGCACGCCTGCCGCTTCCAGGTCAGTGACCGCATTGCGCGCGTCAGCGTAGTCGTCAAATAGCCCTGTTACGGTTCTCATTTTAGTTCTCCCTTTCGGTTACAGGACGTCCGCGCGCTACTGCGCCGTCACGTTGCCCTGATAGTCGAGAGCGACAGACACGGATTTGCCGTCCTTCATGGCGGTCGCCTGCCACACGCCTTTGTCGTCGAGCTTCAGTCCCGTGACGTCGGCGTATCCGGCTGCCTCGATCCGTTCCTTCGCCTGAGCTTCGGTAAAGCTGTTGGCGCCTTCGACCGGCGCCGCCGGGTTCTGCGTGTCGGGGGTTGCGATCGCTGGCGTACTGCCCTCCGAAGATGGTGTGGTTTGCGCAAACGCCACCGTGGCCGCAGCGCCAATCAGCGCTGCTGCGACAACAGTCAAATTTTTCATGTGTTTACCTCTTTCGAAGACCGGGATTGATCCTCGCGCAAAAAACTCGTGAACGCGGGATTGGTTCCCGAGCGCTTTTGCGCCTCGGGTGACAGGCGTAGTCGGTGCCCTCCACGGGCGACCCCCGCCAATAGCCTCCGGATTTGGCAGAATGGGACGTCTTCCGAAGCTTATCTGAATTCACTGGGCCGGCTTTGACTCTCCCACTGGCCCGAAAGTGTCGCTTACACTTGGACGATGCCGTTTTCCTCGCCGTCCCAATATTGAATTCGGTCGGCGTGCACCTTGATGAGCACGAGGCCGGGCGTGTCGACACCTTGGGTAAACCAGCGCTCCAACCCCTCCACCCAATGCTCCTGAAACTGTGTTCTATCGCGGATTATTGTCGCGCGTCCCTCAATGGAAAAGAAGATCCCGGGCTTTCCGAGAAGGCCTGGCGGTTCGGTGAACGACAAGGTCACCCCCGGATCGCGACGAATGTCGGCTACCTTGTTGGTAGTGTCATGGGAGAAGAACCATGAGTCGCCATCATATTCGACATCGCCATTGTTGCTCATCGGGCGATGGGAAATCGCACCCGTCTCCGCCTTCGTCGCCAACATGCAAAAATCGATCTTCTTGAGCTTCTTGGCGATATCGGAAAGCGTCATTGTGGTCATGGCAGACCTCGTTCGGAACTAAGGAGAACTCTTGGCGAGGCGTACCTCGGATAGGGAATGTGGCCCAGGCCGAAAGGTTCCGCTGTTGCGTGATTGCGAGCTCGGCGATGGGATGTCGTGTCTCCACCACTGTAGGGCTGCGGGCGCTTGTGTTCGCACCGTCAGAGGATAGTCCCGATCGCTTAGCCGACCTGTTCCACAGACAGCGTGCCTGCGGGAAGCGGCCTGATCAGAGATTTGGCTGAAACCGACGGATCGAGCCAATCCGCCCATGTGTTGCGCTCGAGGATGACGATCTGCCGGTCATGGTACGGCGCAATGTCCGCCCCCGGCTCCATGGTCAGCATGGTGAAAGCCTGCCCGACGGCCGCCGTCTCGCGCCAGATGCCGGCGATGCAGAAGATTGGCTCGTCTTTCTTGGTGAACAGCCACTTGTCCTTGCGCTTCTTTTTCGGGTCCTTCGGATCGGTGAACTCGTAAAACCCGTCCGCAACGATCAGGCAGCGATTGGAAGTGAACTCCCGCCCCTCCGACCGGAAATTATACACCGGCCGATTGTTCGGCCCCGGCCAGCTCCAGCGCCGCTGCACGAGCTCGGCCTCATCGCGGGCCCGGTCGACCGTCCTGACAATCGGACCGAGGTCGGTGATCTTGATGTCCTCGCGTGCTTCCAGGTTCGGCGCGCCTTCGCCGAAACGGATTTTGATCTTGAGATCGGCGAAGTCCTCGACGATTGAGGCGACATCCACCATCAGCCGATAATCATTGCACATGCGTCCTCCGTCTCAGCTTTGATTGTCTCTCAATGGCGTTCCTGGTATGTTCTATCTATGATGAGTGCGACCGTTTTCCAGTCCGACGCCCCGCTTGACGAGCGCCGCGTGATCATAAGGCGCCATGACGGCGATGTGGAGATGGTGGAGCTGCCATGGGGGCTGCGTCCACGCGACGGCGATACGCGCGCCGTGAACGTCGTTCGGTCGGAGGGACGGACATTTCCAACCCACCGCTGCCTGGTGCCGGCCTCGGAGTTTCGCCATAGGAGCTTCAGCTTCTCACTCGCCAATGGTGACTGGTTCTACTTCGCGGGGATTTGGCGGCCGGCGATCGAGAACTGGCCGGAGGCCTATGCCATCCTGACAATCGGGGCGAATGCCGATCTCGTGCAGTTTCACGAGCGGCAGATGTCTGTGTTGACACGAGATCAACGCCTGGCGTGGCTCGACGGGCTTGTGCCTGAGGACGAAATCCTTCGCCCGCTGCCGGCAGGGACATTCCGGGTCAAGCGCCATTCGATCAATCCTGTCCAGGCGACACTGCCGGTCTAAAGGGCCAGCTGCAATTGCGGCGCCACTCCAGAGGTCTGCCGTTCCAGTGATGACAGCGAGACGCCGAGCAGGCGGATTCCCTTGCGCGGCGGAAAAATCGGCGCGAGTAGCAGGCCGACCACCTCCTCGAGATCGGCGATCGCTTGCAGAGGTGCCGCAACCGTCTTGCTCCGGGTAATCTGGCTGAAGTCGGCATATTTGACCTTCAGCGTCACGGTCTTGGCGCCGATCTCATTGGCCTCGCAGTAGCCCCATACCTTCTCGATCAATGGCTGAAGACCTTCACGTGCCGGCTCAAGGGAGTGAATGTCCTCGGAGAACGTGTCTTCCGCGCCGACGGATTTGCGCACCCGGTCCGGCTTGACTTGGCGATTGTCGATGCCGCGGGCGATGCCATAGAAATACGGTCCCGACTTCCCGAAATGTTCCACCAGGAACTCGAGCGTCTGCTCCTTGAGATCGGCGCCTGTGTCGATCCCCAGCCGATGCATCTTTTCGGCCGTTGCGGGGCCTACGCCATGGAATTTCTTGATGGGAAGCTGCTCGACGAAGGCGGGGCCGTTCTTCGGCGTGATGACCGCCTGGCCGTTCGGCTTGTTAAGGTCGCTTGCCATCTTGGCGAGGAACTTGTTGTAGGAAATGCCGGCGGAGGCGTTGAGCCCGGTCGTCGCCTTGATCTTCGCCCGTATTTCCGCGGCAATCTCGGTGGCGATTTCCATGCCCTTCAGGTTTTCGGTGACGTCGAGATAGGCCTCGTCGAGCGAGAGCGGCTCGATCATCGGTGTGTACTCGGCGAAGATCGCGCGGATATGCAGCGAGACGGCCTTGTAGACGTCGAAGCGCGGCCTGACGAAGATGAGGTCGGGGCATTTGCGCTTCGCGGTCACCGAAGGCATCGCCGAATGAACACCGAACTTGCGTGCCTCGTAGCTGGCGGCCGCCACGACGCCGCGGGCGGCAGGATAGCCGACGGCAACCGGCAGGCCCCTGAGTTCCGGATTGTCGCGCTGCTCGACCGACGCATAAAAGGCATCCATGTCGATGTGAACGATCTTGCGCGGCCGCTCGCTGCCTTCGTCGTTTGTCATCGCCTAGCTTCCAAAAGGTCCTCAGCCAAACATGGGAAGTGCGCGCCGCATCTGTCACCCTCCGGCGTCTGCATGCGCTCGCACCCTACAGCCATTCGACGGCGAAGTACCGCGAAGCTCACACCGGCGCCAAACGCTTTCACCAGGAGCTTGCGCTCGAGCGCGCAATGGCGATCGCATCGGCGACAGATGAATTCGATTACCGGCTCACGATGATCCTCGAGTTTCGGGGCTACATCATTCACAGCCTGCCGTCGGTGCATGCGAAAAAATTCCTACTCCCGCCATCAAATTGAATCCGTTTACGGAATTCTTCGATGAGCGCTTCCGCTCAACTTCCGCGCGCCACATGCGGACTCATTTTCCCTTGGAGAACAAATACAGAACATATTCCCGCTTCTCAAGCCGAAAACGGGTTGCCGTAAAGGAGATCATGACCGCAGCCGTCGCCACTTCAAATGCCGTTCTCGACGCGTTGCGCGAGAAAATCGCCAGCCTGGAAGGCCCGGGCTCGCGCCGTCGCAGCGTCCTGCCGTTCGGGGTTGGCGAGATCGACGGGCAGTTGCCGGGAGGCGGCCTGGCCTATGGCGCCCTGCATGAAGTTGCCGGCGGTGGAAACGGCGCGATCGACGGCGCGGCGGCGGCGCTCTTCATCGGAGGCATCGCGGCCCGGACCACTGGCAATGTGGTCTGGTGCCTCACCCGCTTCGATCTGTTCTTTCCCGCACTCGCCCAGGTCGGGCTTCATCCCGACCGTGTCATCTTCGTCGAGTGCGATAGGGAAGAGACGGTGCTCACAAGCTTCGAAGAGGCTTTGCGCTATGGCGGCCTCGGCGCCGTCGTTGCCGAACTGGTGCCCCTGCCGATGACGGCCTCGCGCCGGCTGCAGCTTGCGGCGGAAAAATCCGGGACATTGGGCCTGGTGATCCGCCGCTGGCGGCGCCAGACGGAAGCCTCCGATTTCGGCATGCCGACGGCCGCGGCAACGCGCTGGCGGATTTCGGTGCTGCCGTCCGAGCCGCTTCCCGTCCCGGGTGTCGGTCGGGCGCGATGGCTGGCAGAACTCATGCGGGTCAGGGCGGGCGAGGGAGGAGAATTCATTATCGGAGCATGCGAAGGCCAGGGTCGTATCTGTCTTTCTTCCGACACTGCCGACCGACCGGATCAGGCGCGCCGATCCCGCTCAGACGGATCGTCTGATGTGAGACGGTGATGCCACGGGCTGCTAGCAGGTCTTCAACCATTCGCAGGCTGAGGGGAAATCGGAAATACAGCCAAACCGCATGGGCAATCACATTAGCGGGAAATCGGTGGCGGCGATAAAGTCGATTACGGGCAATGTTCCTCATGCCCATTCATCGCAGGCGGAAATCGACCGCCAGTTAACGTTACAGTGCCCTGCGCTGTGCTTGTTCGCGATTTGTGCGTTTTGGATCGCATAATGTATCGACTGGAATGTGCCACAGGGTCAGGCTATGCAGCTCTATCGATTTCCGGGATCAACTCCAGTTCGCGATGAAGTGCTCTTTCCTCTGTCTTGAGGTTGAAGCTGGTCTGCATGTTCATCCAAAACTCCGGCGTTGTGCGGAAATATTTGGCGAGGCGTAAAGCGGTATCCGTCGTGATCGGTGTTTGCTCCGCCGCTATACGTTCGATGCGGGTGCGAGGAACATTGAGCTTTTTCGCCAGGGCACCAGCGCTCATGTTAAGGGGACGTAGGTACTCCTCGCGGAGGATTTCGCCCGGATGGACCGGCGGAAGGGTATGGGTCATCTCAAGCTCCCTGTGCCACGCTGGCGTTTAATGGTAGTCAACTATTTCGACGTCTTCGATACCGGCATCTGTCCATACAAAGCATATGCGCCATTGATCATTGATCCGGATCGAGTGTTGGCCTTCTCTATCGCCCTTCAGCGCTTCAAGTCGATTTCCCGGAGGGGAACGCAGGTCGTCGAGAGCGGCAGCACTGTTCAGGATCGTCAATTTACGAACGGCCGACCTTATGATGTCTGAAGGAAAGCCTTTTGGTGCTTTGCCGCGCGCAACGGCTTCGGTTTTGGCGTCCTTAAATGACCTGATCACGTCTGGCTCTTCATGCTTGTATCATATGGTGATACTGATGAAAGTCAACCAATATGTATCATGGACCGATACAGATTCGCAATCGCGGGCCTTTTTACGCCATCCGAAAATGGACGATCTTCGGTTCAATTCTGTTCAAGGCGAGGGATTGGCGATCACGCCCGAATAGCAGCCATAGGCGACCGATCCGACGAGAACGCCACGTAGGCGAAAGAAACCCGCATCCGCGAGCGCCTTGGTGACATCGCCAGCGAAGCGATCGGGACCCTGCATGCCGCCCGAGCGAAGAAGCGTGGAAACCAAACGTCGCCGCTCCCTGATGTTGCCCTTGATCTCGCGATGTCGCCTGACACGCGCTTCGATCTCCGGATCAGCAGCGGGGCCAACATAGCTCCGCTTGTCCTTGCCCTCGGGAGTTGGGATGTCGAAATAGAAATAGTTTTTGCCCTTCACGGGAACCATGACGAAGCGCCCCTCGAGTGGAAAATCCGACTGCCATTGCGCGTCCAATGTCTGCTGGACGAGTTCCGCGAACATCGTGCGGAATACAAGATCGATATCTCTCATCGTCCTCGCCAGCCTCGGTTATAATGTAATTGTAAAAACATTATAACCACGTCCGTTATAATGTGTATGTGAAAAACATTGTAACTTCTCTGTTTTTGTCAAGTCAGCCAACGTCAAGGCTCTGGCACGCGAAGTTCAACAGAAATACCCCACATCTGTTCACCGAGCTCGAGAGCGACCTTGACCAAGTCGAATTGAATTCCAGCCTCGAGCATAGCGACATGGTCGGCCAAACTGGCCGGAGGCTTATTCGGATTTCCTAACGCGCTTGCCCCTCTTCTATCCGGAAAACCGAATACAGCCGTACGGCAGGGCAAACAAAGGTACTTCTACTTCAATGGCTTAGCGGCGGCTCTCGCGCCTGTTCCAATTGGCACGCGTGTTGCTCTCTTCAGCCAATAGCCCGCTCAACAGCGGGTGGATGGAGAGGAGCAAGCCCAAAATGACTGTTGCCTTGAGCCGTATTGAACACGACCTGCTTGGGGACCGAGAGGTCCCCATGGACGCATACTACGGTGTTCACACCCTGCGCGCCGTTGAAAACTTCGCCGTGACAGGCATTCCGATTTCCCACTATCAGGACCTGATCCGTGCCCTCGCGCAAATCAAGATGGCCGCCGCGCGAGCCAATCTGCAACTGGGGCAGCTCGACGCCGAACGGGCCGGGGCGATTGTTGCCGCCTGCCGGGAAATCGCAGGCGGTGCGCTCAATAACCAATTCGTCGTGGACGTCATCCAGGGAGGCGCCGGTACTTCCACCAACATGAATGCCAACGAGGTGATCGCCAACCGGGCGCTGGAGCTTCTGGGCCACGTCCGTGGCGAATACCGGCACCTGCACCCGAACGAACATGTCAACCTTGGCCAGTCCACCAACGACGTCTATCCGACGGCGCTGAAGCTTGCGACCTATACCGGCATTTTCCGTTTGATCGATGCCATGGCCCATCTCCGGGCAGCCTTCGAGCGCAAGGCGGACGAATTCCACGACATCCTCAAAATGGGGCGGACCCAGCTGCAGGACGCGGTGCCGATGACGCTGGGGCAGGAATTCTCCACCTATGCGGTAATGCTGGCCGAAGACGAACAGCGGCTGCGCGAGGCTGCCTTGCTGATCCGCGAGATCAACCTCGGCGCAACGGCGATCGGCACCGGCATCACCGCCCATCCCGAATACGCGCCGCTGGTTTGCCGGCTGCTTTCGGAGATCAGCGGCGTACCAGTCATCACTGCGCCCAATCTCATTGAAGCTACGCAGGATTGCGGCAGCTTCGTCCAGCTTTCGGGCGTCTTGAAGCGCGTCGCGGTCAAGCTGTCCAAGGTTTGCAACGACCTTCGCCTGCTCTCCAGCGGCCCGCGGGCGGGTTTCGGCGAAATCAACCTGCCGCCCCGCCAGGCCGGCTCGTCGATCATGCCCGGCAAGGTCAATCCGGTGATCCCGGAACTCGTCAACCAGATCGCCTTCGAGGTGATCGGCAACGATCTGACGGTGACCTTCGCCGCCGAAGCGGGCCAGCTGCAGCTCAACGCCTTCGAGCCGGTCATCGCCCACAGCCTGTTCAAGAGCATCGGCCACCTCAGCCGGGGGTGCCTGATTCTTGCCGACAAATGTGTTGATGGCATCACTGCGAACCGCGAGCGCCTGGAGGCGAGCGTGCTGGGCTCGATCGGCATCGTCACCGCACTCAATCCCATCATCGGTTATGCCAATGCCACCGAAGTCGCAGCGGAAGCGCACCGCACCGGAAGGGGCGTCGCCGAACTGGTGGAGGCGCGTGGGCTGATGACGCCCGAAGCGCTAGCCGAGGCCTTGCACCCCGAGTCGCTTACCAAGCCGCGCCCGATCATGGCGCGCAGCTAAACCATCCAGATTGTTGATCAAAAACCGCCGGATGAATCCGGCGGGGGAGGAAGGAGACTATCATGAAGATAAACAAGCAAACGACCTGGATCATCATCGCAATGATCCTGGGCGTCATCGTCGGCTATGGCTGCAACGTGCTGTCGGGCAGCCCGGCTGCGGCGAAAGACATCGCCGGCTATTTCGCGATGGTGACCGACATTTTCCTGCGGCTGATCAAGATGATCATCGCGCCCTTGATTTTCACGACCCTCGTTGCCGGCATGGCCGGCATGGGGGACGCCCGCACCGTCGGGCGCATCGGCGGCAAGGCGCTCGGCTGGTTCCTGATGGCCTCGCTCGCGTCGCTGGCGATTGGCCTCGTCTTTGCGAACCTTTTCCAACCCGGCGCCAATGTCGGCGTGCCGCTGCCCGATGTATCGGCCTCGGCCGAATTGAAGACGACGTCGCTCAATCTCAAGGACTTCATCACCCACGTCTTCCCGCGCAACATCTTCGAGGCGATGGCGAACAACGAGATCTTGCAGATCCTCGTCTTCTCGGTGTTCTTTGGTCTTGCGCTCGGTAGTCTGAAGGACACGAAGGCGCGCGCCCTCATCGAAGTGATCGAAGGCGCAGTCCCGGTCATGCTGAAGGTGACAGATTACGTGATGCGCTTCGCACCGGTCGGCGTCTTTGCCGCCGTCGCCAATGTCGTCACCGTCCAAGGCCTAGGGATCCTGATGGTCTACGGCAAGTTCGTCGGCAGCTTCTACGCGACGCTCGTCGTGCTCTGGGCCGTGCTGATCGGCGCCGGTTTCCTCGTGCTCGGGACAAGCGTATTCCGTCTGGTCCGGGAAGTGCGCCAGCCGATGCTCGTCGGCTTTTCCACCGCCTCCAGCGAAGCGGCCTACCCGCGCGTGATGGAGAAGCTGGAAGACTTCGGCGCCAAGGAGCGCGTCATCGGTTTCGTCCTGCCGCTCGGCTATTCGTTCAACCTGGACGGATCGATGATCTATACGGCCTTTGCCGCCTTGTTCATCTCCCAGGCTTATGGCTTGCCGCTCACCATGGAGCAGCAGATCGTCATGCTGCTCGTGCTCATGGTTTCGAGCAAGGGCATCGCCGGTGTGCCGCGCTCCGCGCTGGTCGTCGTTGCCGCCGTGCTGCCGATGTTCAACCTGCCGGAGGCAGGGGTGCTTTTAATCATGGGTATCGACCATTTCCTCGACATGGGGCGAACCGCCACCAACGTGCTCGGCAATGCGATCGCCACCACGGTCGTTGCCAAGTGGGAAAACGCGCTCGACATTCCTGACGAAGCGGAAGAGCGCACGCGCGAAGGACTGGTTGCGGCTGAATAGGCCGGCGCCCAACAAAGATCTGCCCGCCGCTGAGAAGGCGGGCAGATCACCGCATGCTCGCTCGGTCTCATCGGATGTGGTAGGGAACCGGGTCAACAACACTGCTGCGGCGTGCGCATCCGCTTCCATTCATTCCCATGTCGATCGCCTCTCTCATTCGCAAATACGGTTTGCTGCTTCCCGGTCTAGTCGCCATGGCGCTTGCCGTCGGCATTGCGGGCTTTCGCATCAGCGAGAACCTGGGGCTTGCCGAACTGCAAAGAACGGGAACGCAGCGGCTCGAGCTCTACGCCACCAGCCTGAACAGGCAGATCGACAAATACGCCTATTTCCCCGCCACTCTCGGGCTGGAGAGAGACGTAATCGACCTGATCGCACACGGAAAACCGCTCACCGACACCGTCAACCGCTATCTTGAGCAGCTGAACCAGCGGGCGGGTACGCTCTCGATCTACCTGCTCGACCGGCAAGGACATGTGGTCGCCGCCAGCAACTGGAACCGGCCGGACAGCTTCATCGGCGAAGACCTGTCCTATCGCTCCTATTTCAACGATTCCATACGGGGCCGGCCCGGACGGCTTTTCGGTATAGGCACTACCGTTGGCGAGCCTGGCTACTATCTTTCCTCGCCCTTGCTCGCGAATGGCGGGGTCGTTGGCGTGGCTGTGGTCAAGGTCAGCCTCGAACAGTTGGAACAGTCGTGGGCGACCGTCGAGGTGCCCGTCATCGTCACGGACCAGAACGGCGTCGTCATCCTTGCATCCGTCCCATCTTGGAAATTCACCACGCTGCGCCCGCTGCCGGATGCAGAACGCCGGCGGCTCGAGCGCGGCCTGCAATACAATGCTCGCCCGCTTCCCTCACTCGGCCTGCGGCATGAGGAGGCTCTCGGTGAAACTGCCGCCCTCGTGCGGCTCGCGCCATCGGCGGAGGTGGACGGCGGTTCCAAGCTGTCGGGCAATTTTCTGGCGCAGACCGCCCCGATGGCCGAGACCGGCTGGTCGCTGACGGTGCTCTCCCCCGCCGGCGAAATCGGCACCATCGCCTGGACTCGTGCAGCGCTTGCCGCAACCGCCAGCGCCTTCGTTGGCATCGTGCTGGTGCTGCTCGACCAACGGCGGCGGCATCTGCGCGACAGGTTGCGGGCACGCGAGGCGCTGCAGCGCGCGCACGACGAACTGGAGCGCAAGGTGGAGGAACGGACACGGACGTTGCGTGCCGCCCAGGACGAGCTCGTCCATGCCGCCAAGCTGGCCACGATCGGTCAGATTTCCGCCGGCCTTGCCCATGAGATAAACCAGCCTCTGGCGGCGCTGCGCACGCTCTCCGGCAACGCGGTCAAATTTCTTAGGCGCGGCGATGTCGCGACCGCCGAAAGCAATCTCGATCGCATCGGCAGCATCGTCGACGGGTTGGGCACGCTCACCAACCAGCTCAAGTCCTTCGCCCGCAAATCCCCGGGCACGGTGGGTGCGGTCGACGTGCGACGCGCGGTCGACAACGCGCTGTTCCTGCTCGACCAGGGCCTGCGCCGCGCGGGCGTGGCCGTGTCTACCGAGATTGAGGCGGATGAAGTGATAGCACTCTGCGATGCCAACCGCCTGGAGCAGGTCATGGTCAACCTCATTGCCAACGCACTGGACGCGATCGAGGGCACCGCGTCACCGACGCTCCGCCTTTGCGGCCGGCGCGAGGACACGCGCGTCGTCATCGACGTCCATGACAACGGGCCGGGCCTGCCCGAGCATGTGCGCGAACACCTCTTCGAGCCGTTCTTCACGACCAAGGAAAGCAACAGGGGCCTTGGGCTCGGCTTGGCCATTTCGTCGGAAATCGTGCATCATTTCGGTGGAACGCTGACCGGCGCGAACCATCCCCAGGGCGGCGCCGTTTTCACCGTCGCTCTTCCCGCAACCGGTATCGGAGATACACCATGAGCGACAACCTCAAGGTCCTAATCGTCGAGGACGAGCCGAATGTCCGCCTCGGGTGCCAACAGACACTCGAGCTCGAAGGCATGGATGTCGAAGCGGTGGAAAGCGCCGAGAAGGCACGACGGCTCGTTTCCGCCGACTATCCAGGCATCGTCCTCACCGATATCCGCCTGCCGGGCGATGACGGCATGGCGCTCATGCACGATCTCTTCCAGCAGGATCGCGACCTGCCGGTGGTGTTGATGACCGGGCATGGCGATGTTTCGCTGGCGGTTCAGGCGATGAAAGACGGAGCGCACGACTTCATCGAGAAGCCTTTCTCCCCCGATTATTTCGTCGAGGTCGTGCGCCGGGCACTTGAGAAACGCAGGCTGACGCTCGAGGTGCGCGAACTGCGCGCCAAGCTTTTGGGCCAACAATCGACCGCGGCTCGCATCATCGGTCGTTCACTCGCCATAGAGCGGGTGCGCCACCTCATCGGCGAGCTTGGCAACAGCGCGGCGGATGTGTTGATCCAGGGCGAAACTGGAACAGGCAAGGAGCTTGTGGCGCGATGCCTGCATGAGGCCAGTCCGAGACGCAGCGGTAATTTCGTCGCCATCAATTGCGGCGGTGTGCCGGAAAACCTGTTCGACAGCGAAATATTTGGCCATGAGCCTGGTGCCTTCACCGGTGCCGCCAAACGGCGGATAGGCAAGATCGAGCACGCCAACGGCGGGACGCTATTTCTCGACGAGATCGAAAGCATGCCGATGGCCATGCAGGTCAAACTGCTTCGGGTCCTGCAAGAGCGCACGCTCGAGCGCCTTGGATCGAACAGCCCGATCCCCGTCGACTGCCGTGTCATCGCGGCGACCAAGGTCGACCTGGCAGCGCTTGCCGAAAAAGGAGGGTTCCGGCCGGACCTATACTATCGTCTGAACGTGGCGATGCTGCCATTGCCGCCGTTGCGCGAACGGCGCGAGGACATTGGCCTCCTGTTCGAGCAGTTTGCCCTGGAGGCGGCATCCCGCCACGAGCGAGGCGAGCTCGCGCCCGACGTCGAGCGAACCCAGCGATTGTTCGCCCACCATTGGCCCGGCAACGTCCGAGAGCTGCGCAATGTCGCTGAACGCTGCGTGCTGGGCATAGCAGCGGGCTTCCCGCCATTCCGCGAGGCGACGAACACCCCCTCTCGGCCCTTGGCAAGATATGTCGAAGAGTTTGAACGCGCCCTTATAGCCGACGCTCTTAGCCGCAACGGCAACAGCCTGGCTCGCGTCAGCGAGGAATTGCTCGTACCGAAGGCGACCCTGCACGACAAGATCCGCAAATACGGCTTGGCGTGACTGACGAACGGCCACCGAAACGCGCATAAGAGGACATAGCGGTGGTTTCCCAAGCCTATCCTCTTGCGAGGGAGTGCCGGCTTTGGATCGTGCTCTAGCCGTCTCTTGCCCAGCCCGGTAGACCGATGCCGAGCATAGTTAGGAGCAATCATGGGGTAGCCGGCTGGGAGCCCCACTTCTCACGATTTGCTCTGGAGTGAGGCCGTACTTTACCATCGGTTGGCGCCTCAGGATTTGAACTTTTTGCCATCCTCCAGGCAGATGAGGAAATCGACCGTCACCGACTTCTTAATCGGCACGGCGGGGCGCGCTGTTCTTCAACGGCCGTCTAAGTTTGATGTGGCGGAGATGTGCCGCTCAGCGAGGAATACGTCTGCTGGATAAGGCTGGACAAATCGCTGGCAGAAACGGCGTTGCGGCTCAGATAGGCCGCGACGATCCGGCTTGTCAGCTCCAGCTTTCGCTCCAAATTGCTCGGACGTGATTCGCTCAACATCGCCACCTTTGTTCGCCTGCCGCTCAGACGGGTTCGCTCAACGAGCAGGTATTTCGGCCGGAAGGAAGGCGGACGGCGTCGTCGTTTTTTGACAAATTTCTGGGCATTTTGGCTTGTGTGTCCCGTTCTGCTGGCTGCATGCGTTGCCAGCGTCTGGATCGCTTTCTATCCTGACGCATGATCCGCGCTCTGCTAGTGCGCCGAAGCCCGAGGACAATGGAGGCCCATGGCATCTCAGCTAGACATGTTTCCCTCGCCGCGTGAGGTCGATGATGTCGTTGTGAAGCTGCGACGGCCCTTGAGGCTGCGCGAGCCGAGGCACCTCGATGACGAGAGCATGGCCCGGCTACTGGAGGAGAGCGGCAGCTATCGCGTGCTGCGCAAGCTTGTCGCCCGCCAGATCGTCGACAAGCCGCGGCCGGGATTTCCTCGCCATGGAGTAATCATTGATACCGAGACAACGGGTCTTGACCACAACAAGGACGAGATCATCGAAATAGGCGCAGTTGCCTTCACCTTTAACGACGAGGGCCATATCGGCGACGTCACCGGTGTCTACGGCGGCCTGCGGCAGCCGACTGTCCCGATCCCCCCTGAAATCACCCGCCTCACAGGGATTTCCGACAAGATGGTTGCAGGGCAGATGATCGATGTCGGGCTGCTTGGAGCCCTGGTCGACCCGGCCGATCTCGTCATCGCCCACAATGCCGGTTTCGATCGGCCGTTCTGCGAGGCATTCTCCAGCATGTTCGCCGGCAAGGCATGGGCCTGTTCCGTCAAGGAAGTCGATTGGGCGACGCGCGGTTTCGAGGGTACCAAGCTCGGCTATCTGATTGGCCAGAGCGGATACTTCCACGATGGTCATCGGGCCGTCGACGATTGTTTTGCTCTGTTCGAGGTGCTCGCCGGCGCCGGCGGGGTAACGGAGCCAAGCGCTTTTGCGGAACTGCTCGAGACAAGCCAACGCTCGCGCGTGCGCATCTTCGCCGAGCACAGCCCCTTCGACATGAAAAATCATCTGAAGGCTCGGGGATACCGCTGGTCGGATGGCAGTGACGGCCGTCCGAAATCCTGGTGGACCGAAATCAATGAGGAGGAGCTCGCCGCGGAGCTCGCTTTCCTGAGGTCGGAGATCTACCGGTGGGAAGAGGCCGACCCACCGATCAAAAGACTGACGGCGTTTGATCGATATAAGGCTTGATGGGGATGGCTTTGCCGCCCAGGCTCGGACGCCGGTTGTTGTGGAAAGCCGAACTTCATCATGAGGTCAGCGGTGTACCCCAGTTCGGCTGGCTCGAGGTTGGAACACTATGAAAGCACCGTGGAAATTCCTCGCCCAATTGACCTCACGGCGACCGTCGGCGAAAGCGCATCAGAGTTCGATTCGGAATGACACCGATCCCAAGGCGCTCGAGAGCGAAGTGGAGAATACGTCTGCAATTCCGCCCAATTCGGCGGTTTCTGCCAGCCCAACTGGTCACAATGAGGACGTCTCGATTGATCAAGGGCCGGTCGCATCCGATCAGGCGAAAGGCGACGACGATGTCGCGCCGGCACTAACCCCGCCGATCTATGCTGAAGAGGCTCAAACACCTGCGCGCCTTGAAACTGACAATTCGGATGCAGAAGTGACTTCCTTGGCGCCGAAAAGCACGAACACAAGGTCGCAAAGAAAACCGCGAAAGAAGCATCGAAAACGCGGCAAGAGAGCCAAAGCCGACCTGGCTGTGCAGAGCGCTGCCGCCGCAAAGGACCGTCGAAGCGTGCAACCCCCGTCTTCACGGGATTTGTTCTTCCATGAAGTGGCAATACTCGACGAAGAAATCAAAACGCTGAGAATCGAACTAGCCCAAAGGCTTCATCTGCAAAACGCTCAGCTTAAAAAGATGCTCGAGCGATTTGAAGGTTCCTGATCTAGGCGACCCTCCCGATAGGTGCGCGCTTGCGTCATCCTTGCTCGGCGGCAAAACGCTGGCCGCCATACTATTGATTGAGTTCGAGAGCCTGCTAAGCACGCGACCTCGCCGCCAAACTGATCAGGGCTTATCAAGCAGGGCTTTGCGACGATCTGGGCTGAAGTATTGTCGCGGGGCTGTCCTGAGCCGTTACGGCGAATACTCTTGGCGCGTTCGCTTTCACCCGCCGACGATTGTCATGCTTCAGGCACAAGCCCAACATCAACTATCCGTAAAGCAGGACGCTAATGGTTGTGTTGACTCTGTGGTGCACTCAGCCGAAAACAGGCAATCACCAGAGGAGGGATTGCTGATGGCTGACGAGAGTAACACAGGACCAGTTGCTTCGACTGTAGCGAAGGACGCAGAAGGGAAAGCACCAACGGCTAAGAAGCAAAGGTCGCCACGGCGTCCGAAAGCGGCTGCCGAACCGGTGCAAGCTGCATCCAAGGCGTCGGCCGCTAGACCCAGGAGGTATAGCGAAGAAGAGAGAAACGACAAGCTCAAGCTGATCGAGACGCAAGTTACCGGAGGCAGCACGCTCAAGGACGCGATCAAGAGCGCCGGCATATCGGAGCAGACGTACTATCAGTGGAAAGGTGCTGCCAAGCCCCTGGAAAAAAAGGTCACGAGGGGCACCAAACCCGTTCTGGCCGATGAGTTGGCAGATCTTGTCCAGCTTGAAGAGGAAAACCAGAGGCTCCGCAAACAACTGGCGGAGAAGTTGCGGGCGGAAAATGCCGACCTGCGCAAGAGGCTCGGTCTGAAGTAATCGGGACCGGGAAGCGCAGGGCGACGTTTTTTGCGCCTCCGTGTTACGCCAGATGCTTGAGCTTGCCCCAGCTGACATTGGGGCGCAAACCAAAGTCCCTGCTGTCCGCCCGCTCTTTCCAGGTGAAGCACGCCAGCTCCGCGTTGGCGATGAGTTGAAGCACGCGGGGAAGGGCTGTATTGGTGCGCCAGCAGAATGCAATGGCGCCGGTCGGCGTTGCTCTCACAATTTGCTTAGGATTGAGAAGTAGATGAAGACGCCGCCACGGAGCTTCGTTGTTGAATTCAAATCGGGGCGACGACAGTCAGCGGCGCGGACGAACTCGATTTGGGGAGATACAGACCTAAAGGCTCTGGCCCGCGAAATTCAACAGAAAACCCCACATCTGTTCACTGAGCATGAAGCACCCGGAACACCTGGCTCGAGTGAAGCAATGCCCTCTGATCCGATCACTGCAGAGTCTGCCGGCGAAACCGCAGACGCTGTCGAAATTGCTCGAGCAGCGACACCATCGACCGACAGCGCAGAGCTTGAAACGCCGAAGCGGTCTGAGGCCGACCCTCTGGCCGCCGAGGCTGTCGCGCAGGTGCAGAAAAGTGACCCGCGCTTGCAGATCCGACCGGCGCCACCGAGCACCGCGCGTAAACGCGTCAAGCGTGCCCCCGCTCAGACGATCGCACGCAATTCGACGGGTGAGCACCAGGATCTAAGGGCGCCGAAGGGGGCTGTCGACAATCTGATCTCTCTCGACGAACTTGCCGCCCTTGACGCAGACAACAAGCGGCTCAAGAGGTTGCTGGCTGATCAGCTTCGTGCACAGAACCTTCGGCTCAAGAAGATGCTTGAGCGATTTGATGCCGAATAGCGCGGTCGAACCATAGCGTCTTTGCGAAGATTCCGCTGAGGCGCGAGTTTCGCGGATAACGGCGCGCGGGCCGGGCCATATCGAGATCAACAGCCCGGTTGCGGCCTGTAACCGCGCGCTCGCTTCCGGCGAGCCAAGACAAGGAAGTGCCCGATCGCCTGACGCTCATCCTTGAATAGATCAACGCGCTGTTTGCCGCGAGTTCCGATCCGGCCCCAATGGCGGACGAGCGAAGCGCCGCCGAAGAGATCCGGTTCGATCGACATCATGTAAAAGCGCGCCATGTTCTTCGTCGCGTCAATTCGCTGAACATACAGGCGGAACCAGTGCTGGGTCATGCCCGCGAGCTTGGCCGCTCCAGGATTCGCCGTCCAATGACATTTATGAATCGATCACCGCTGATCGATCCTGCAATCGAGGGACGAGCCCTCGATCATCTGACGCAAGCGCCAGTAGGGGGCCAACGGCCAAATGGATGACGTGAAATTCAATGCTCCTCTGGAGCCGACAAAGAAAGAACGCACTGTGCATGTCCGCGTTACGGGTCACGAACATGCGGCGATCGAGAAGGCCGCCGAGGACGCCGACATGACGGTGTCCAGCTTTTTCCGGTCGCTGCTTCTGGAGGGGGCGGGGGTTCGGCCGATGTTGACCAGCGATGACCGGCTGGTCATGGCGGCTCTGCTCGAAGACATGCGTATAGAAGAGATGCGGAGGCGCCTGAAGCAGTTGGCTCAGCTCGGCGCTGCAGGTGGCGGCGGCTCGGGCGGCGCTTCGGGTGTTCATGGATCCGCATCGAAGGGGAGGGGGCTCCTCGAGCGCAGGCGAAGCCAGCGACGGCAGCAAACCGGCCGATGGAGACACGGCTTGCAGCCGTCGCAAAGGGAAGCCAGCCGGCAGTCGTTAAAATGGCGTCATATGGCGGCGGTGCTCGGGTCGGTGCGATGCTGAATTATGTGTCCCGTGGCGGCGAGCTGAAGGTCGAGAATGAAAGCGGCAGGATCCTCGAGGGGCGGGAGGAATTGGCGCGCATCCGTGGCGGTTGGGACCACCTTTTTCAGAACCGCGCCGAAAGCCGCGACATTGGGAGCTTTTCCGTCGAAATCGCGGGGTCCGGCTTTGCATCGGACGAGGCATTGCACGAGCAGGTGAGGAGCACTCTGACGAGCGGCTTTGGCGACCGGCGGTATGCCTATGTGGTCGCGAAAAATGACCCCGGCTCCGTGACCGTTCGGGGGCTTGTCGTATTGCGAAGCGGGCAGGGGGAGCGGCTAACGGGCGACGTGAAGGCGGCCGGCATCATCCAGGGCCGATACGACGCCAGCGCGGCCGCCGGCGTGGCTGCGGCGAAGTTCTCCTTTCATGGCTACGGAAATGGCGTCGAGTTCGGCACCAGCCGCTTGCGTGGGCTGGTCGATCGGCATGACGACGTTCGCGATGATCGCGGCCAGTCGATAGCGGATGAGAAGGTCGCGGGCGATCTGGTGCAGAAGGAATGGCGTGGCGAGCTCCACAGTCGCAAGAGCCGCGACGTAATGCACGTCATCATGTCGGCTCGGGCCGGAACCGACGTTGCCGCGTTCGAAGGTGCGGTTCGCGACTTCCTGGCGCATCAGTTTGCTGGGCATCGGTACGTCTTCGCTATGCACGATCCGGCGAGTGACCCCAAAGAGGCAGGGGAGGGGGGAAGCGTCCGCATGTGCATGCCCATGCGATCGTGGCGATGAAATCGGATTTCGGTGATCGCATCGAGACGACACCTGCCGTGTTTCGCGAATGGCGATCCGTCATGGCAGAGAAGGCGCGGGAGCAGGGCATTGAGATGGAAATGACCGACCGGCGCGAGTTTGCCAGCCCGCCGGCATTCACGCGCACTCAGGTCCGGCCGGTGAGCCGCGAAGGCCGCACAGAGCATGTCGGGACGAGCGAGGCTGCGCAGGCGCGATACGACGCCAAGCGTAGCGGCCGACGCACGGTCGCGAAGAGCGATCGGAGCCGGCAGTACATCATAAAGGCGCAGGAAACCTGGCAGAGGGTCGCCCTTGCGGGTGCCGACCGCCAAGTCGCGGCCTATGCCGCGCAGCATCGAGAATACTTAGAATCCGGGCTTTCGACTGCACAAACGGAGACGAGTGGAACTGTCATTCGCGCGGATTTTGGATCGAACTTCCGCATCAATTTGGCTACATTGCAGGAGATGGTTTTGGAGGGTCAGGAATTGCGCGAAATGTCACGAGCAGAGTTTGAGACCTACGAGAAGAAGGTCGAGACGGCCTTGTTCAAGTTGGAGCGGTCGGTCTCGGCAGACGATCGGGCGGACTTTGACGAGATAGCCGGCCTCGCCCGCGATTTCGTCAATCAGAAGCGTGAGCTGGTGGACCTCTACGAGCGGCGCAAGGAGGCATTGGCGGAGCAAAGTGGCGAAGCGCCTCGCAGCGAGCCGCGTGATCCGGCCAACGACGAGTGGGACGCTGCGGTCGCCAAGCACGGCGAGGCTGTTGTTGAGGCCGGCAACGTGGCCATGATCGAAATCGAGCACTACCGAGAGGGACTTGATCGGATCGAGGTCGGCGAGTTTTCGGCGGACCGCAAGGAAAGATTCCAGAACGGTCTCAATCAGGCAATTGAGCGAGCTGCGCAATTGGCTATCGAAGGTAACAGCTACATTCGAGAAGTTGCCGAGCAAGACCCTGATTTGCAACGCGCGATCGATCAGTCGGAAAACATATCGGATCGTCCGGAGGAAGCGAAGGCGCCGAGCAGTCGACACTGCCGACGAACAACAGCGCGGTTTGCGGGCAGACGAGGAAGATCGGCAGCCGAGCGACAACGAGACGGGCCAGGCTCACGAGCTTGCATCGACGGTCGATGCTACAAATCGCCTGCAAGATCGTCTAAATAAGGATAGGGAAGCCGCACAGCGTAGCGGAGAAACGACACGGACAGATCCCGCACAACAGCATATTCCTCGACTCGAGGAGCTGGAGCGTGAACAGATCGAACAGAGGGAAGGCGACCGCGACGACCGCGAAAGTTAAAGGGATATGCTGAACGATAACCGCCAACAATACGTCATCCAGAGCAACGACCCAAAAGGCGACGAAGGATTCGGGAAGTTCTTGGGTGTAATTATCGTGTTTGTGATGTTTTTAGGCGTCGTCCAGGTCGTCTATGACTCGGCTATGGCCTGGTATCGCGACACGATGATTTGGCTGAATGATACCGCATCCTATCTTGCCGGTTTCTGGCCCTTCTAAAGCTCACTTCTTTTTTCGAGATCGGCGTCAATCGCGCCGATCTTATCGTCCACCTGACTGCTTTGGGTGGAAACCAGCAATTCGCTCGCGAAGTATTGAAGGTCGGCATTACCGGCACTGCAGACGTTCATCGCCCTCGAGTGAACTTTACCCAAGGCGGAAGTCCATCTGATCCAGTCGAACTCTTACTAATGGCCAAAACGATCGCTCGTTTGGGCCATGAGTGCCACGGTATCGACCATCGAATGGTCTACCGTTCCTCAGGTGGCTTGAGCTGCCGGAACTGCAGCAACAACAGAAGATCATAGACGATCTTCAGCGCAGCACAGATGATGAGCGGCGAAGAACGATGGGATGCGGCAAAAAGAGCACCTGCAAGGGCGGGGCTCACCGCCGCCGCCAGACTGCGCGGCACGGAAGTGAAGCTCGCGGCCGCAGCCCGCTCCGCCTCCGTGACGACCGCCATCACATAGGAAGAGCGCGTCGGCACATCCATCTGCGAGAGCGCCGACCGGATGAGCAGCAGGGCAAGCGCCAGGGGCAAGCTGGGTGCGAATGCCGCCAGCAGAAGGGCAATGCTCGACGGGATGTGGGTGAACACCATCGTGTTGATCAGCCCGATGCGCCGCGACAGCCATGCGGCGACAGGAAACGAGAACGCCGACAGCACGCCCGCCCAGAAGAAGAACACCCCAGCTTGCGCGAGCGACAGATCGAACCGCTCGAATAGCCACAGAGCGAGCAGCGACTGGACGACGAAGCCGCCGGCGAAGGCGTCGAGGCTGAACAGGGCTGCCAGCTTCAGAACGATGCCACGCGAGGGACCGAGCGCGCCAGTCTTGGCGGTCTCGTGGCCGACGAGGCGCTTTGGTATGCGGACATAGAGAAGGCCGCCGGCAATGCCGACAAGCGCGTAGAGCACGAACATCAGCTTGATTGCGGTCAGTCTGTCGAGCCCGATCGCGGATGAGAAATCCGGCAACGCGCTCGCAAGCGCGCCGGCGGCGCTTGCGAGCGCCCCGACGAGGCTGTAGCGCGCAAACATCATCGTTCGCGTCGCATCGCTCACTTCGCGGGTGAGCGCCGCGTGCTCGAGCGGCACGAAGACACTGACGCTGCCGGCCGAGGGGTTGATCGTGCCGGCAAAGGCGACGACCAGCAGCAGCCAGTAATCGTGTACCAGGGACATGGCGACGCCCGTGGCCGTCATCAGGCTGGCGGCGGCCAGAAGCAACCAGCGAAGATCGTGGCGCGCGCCGAGGAAGCCGACGGCAATCGTCAACAGCGCAGAGCCGAAGAGCGATGCCGTCGCAATGACGCCGACCTGCAGCGGCGAGAATCCGAGAGCGAGCAGATAGACCGGCAACAGGATCGCGACGAAGCCGTCGCCGAAGTCGCGTAAGGCGCGGGCTCCGAAAAGGTATGTTGCCGGATGCGTGCTTCGCACGGATCTCACGACTTCCATCGCGCGGCGCCCTCCTGCGCTGGGCTTCATTAGCGGTTACGACATCATCAGCGTCCAGATCATGCCGGCGACGGCGCAGGCCAGCAGCGTCGCGATGACCGACGCGCGGAACCGGAAGATTGCAAGCCCTGCTGCCACGGTCAGCACCAGCGACGGCAGAACCAGGGAGCTCAGCACGGGCACGTCGAGCGAGAACCGGCCAAGGTTCAAGGTTACGACCTCGGAAAACAGCGTGTGCAGGCCGAACCAGACAGCGAGGTTGAGGATCACCCCGACGACAGCGGCGGTGATTGCCGACATCGCGCCGGTGAGCGCCACGTTGTTGCGCAGCCGCTCGATGAAGGGCGCGCCGAGGAAGATCCAGAGGAAGCAGGGGACAAAGGTCACCCAGGTCGTGAGGATCGCCGCGAGCGTCGCCGCGGTCATCGGGTTCAGCGATCCGGGATCGCGATAGGCTCCCATGAAGCCGACGAACTGGACCACCATGATCAGCGGGCCTGGCGTCGTCTCGGCCATGCCGAGACCGTCCAGCATCTCGCCGGGTTTCAGCCAGCCGTAATGCTGGACTGCCTCCTGGGCGACATAGGCAAGCACCGCATAGGCTCCGCCGAAGGTGACGACCGCCATCTTGCTGAAGAACATGCCGATCTGGGTGAAGACGTTGTCGACGCCGAGGAAGGCCGTGATGAGCGCCAGCGGCACGAGCCAGAGCGCCAGGAACACCGCCGACACCCGCAGCGACCAGGCGAGGTTCGGGCGGGCATGGATCGGCGTCTCTTCACCAAGGATCGAATCCTCGTCCTTGAGGATCGGACCGGTCCCGGCCTTGTGGCCGCCGCCGATCCGGAAGAGCGGCGAACCGGAACGGCCGCCGATATAGCCAATGATACCCGCGGCGAGGACGATCAACGGAAACGGCACGCGGAAGAAAAAGATGGCGATGAAGGCCGCCGCGGCAATGCCGATCATCAGCCGGTTCTTGAGCGCCTTGCCGCCGATGCGGAAGACCGCCTGGACGACGACGGCGAGCACCGCTGCCTTCAGGCCGAAGAACAGGCCTTCGACGACCGTGACATTGCCGAAGGCGGCGTAGACGTAACTCAGCCCTAGAATCGCGAGGAAACCCGGCAGCACGAAGAGCGTGCCGGCGACGAGGCCGCCGGCGGTTCGGTGCAGGAGCCAGCCGATATAGACGGCGAGCTGCTGCGCTTCCGGTCCGGGCAGCAGCATGCAGTAGTTCAATGCATGCAGGAAACGGTGCTCGCCGATCCAGCGCTTCTCGTCGACGAGAATGCGATGCATCACTGCGATCTGCCCGGCCGGGCCGCCGAAGCTCAAGGCCGCCACCCTCAGCCAGACGCGGACGCCTTCGCTGAACGGGATGCCGTGGCTGTAGGGCTGCCGGGCCGCATCCGGCGCGGCCTTGTCGGCGATCTCGGTCATCTCAGGCATCCTTTTTCGGCGACGGCCAGTTATGCGTTTCCTCGGTGGCATCGCGGCACCAGCGGTAGAAGGCGTCATAGAGCAGCATCCCTGCCTCGAGCTGTTCGAGGTCGTCGGCATACATCCGCGACAGGCCGAGCGATGCCGCGAGCAGGCCCGGCGCTTCTGGGGCGAGGTCGAGGCGGGCGGTATCAGCGCCTCGTACGATGGTCGCGAGCCGCCGCAGCGGTTCCGTCGCAAGGCCGAATTCCTCGACCATGACGTCGAAGGTACAAAGCTCGCCCCTATGACTCCAGCGGACGGCAGCATCAATGTCGAAGGGAGTGGCGGCGAAACGCTCGCCGACCGTTTCGACCTCGGAAGGCGACACGTACAGGAAGACCGCCCGCGGGTCGACGAAGCGGCGGATCAACCACGGGCAGGCGATCCGGTCGATCTTCGGCCGCGCTCGCGTCACCCATATTGTGCGCCCGCTGGCGTCCCGCTCCGGTATCGCGGAGACGGGCACGGCCGGATGTCCGCGCTCCTCCCAGGCTTCGAAGCCGCCATCAAGCACGTCGGCGGCTATGCCATAGTTGCGCAGCCAGGCGGCAACGCCATAGCTGAGCTTCTTGCCGCGATGGCAGATGACGACGGCGGAGTCGCTATCGATCTCCGCAGCCCAGTCCTGCGCGTTGCGATAGTCGCGCCGGACCGATCCCGGCACCAGGCGCGGGTCCACCTCGAAGTCCTCGTCAATGCGGACGTCGATGAGCGCGGGGCATTTCGGGGTGCCGATCAGGCGGGCGAGTTTGTCAGGAGAAATTTCAAGAAGTGACGACATGGCGCGTCCTCCGGGTGAGCGGTTGAATGGACGCGATGCTTCGGCTGTCGCCTCGTGGGGTGATCGCAACCCCATGCGCGATTTTTTGCTCGCTTTGACCGGCGCTGTCAAGGCGGATCGATCGGTCCGTCAGCACGTGAATTTGACGAAGGGGCGAGCGCGTTTACGGACCGCGCTCTTCAAGCCGGTTGCGCAATCAGGTAGCGAAGCCCTTTGGCTCCGACGTCACCTTGCTCGGCGATCCTGAAGCCGTGCTGGCTGAGATCGGTCGCGACCTTATCCAGATCGACGTGGCCGTGCCGGTGGAAGCGGAAAAAGCGCTTCCGGCGCGCCGGCTTTGCGAAGTCAACGATCAGCACACGGCCGCCCGGCTTCAGCACCCGCAAGGCTTCTCTGCCGAATTCCGCGCGGCCTGCCTTCGGCAGATGATGCAACATCAGCGTGCTGAGGACGACGTCGAATACCCCGTCCTCGTACGGCAGTTGCTGGGCGGTTGCAGTCGTGAAGCTGACGCTAAGCGCCGCTCGATGCGCCTTTGCCGTGGCGCGCGCGACCATCTCGGCTGACGCATCGACCCCGTCCACGCGCCCCGCCGGTCCGACCTTCTGCTTGGCAAGCAGCGCCACGGTGCCCGTGCCGCAGCCGATATCGAGGACCGCTTCTCCCGGCTTCAGGTTCGCGAACTTCAGCATCTTTTCGCGGAAGGCGCGCTCGCGACCGTAGGTCAGAAACCAGGCCAGGATGTCGTAGAGGGCGGCGGAGTGGAGCAGGATGCCAATGTGCGGCGTCTTCGCCGCTCCGGTAGTCGATGTTTCGGTGGTGGCGGTCAGAGAACGGTGAGCGCGGGGCCAAATCACCAAGACGGCGATGACGGCGAGTGCGCCGACATGAAGCAGCAGAACAGGAACTCCCAGGGAGAGGATCGCATGTGCCTGCCCCAGCAGTGCAAGCGCCGCGATCACGAGCGTTAGCTTGATGGCAACGACCGCCCACAGCGGACGCCGTCCATGAAACATCTCGAAAAATCCGTTGTGCATTACATCGTCTCCTGCCAGCTTCGAATTGTCCGCGGCAGCATAAGATACTGGACGGCGTGTCCAGTATTGGTTTTACTGGCCGCATCGCACCACAGCGCCCAATACTGGACAGGTGGGTGTCTTGTGACCAAAAAAGGACGCCTTCAGTGGCCGCCGGATCGATCGATCGCCGCGTCGCCCGAACCCGCAGCCGCCTGCAACAGGCGCTGCTCAAGCTGACTGCCGAAAAAGAATATGGAGCGGTCACCGTCGAGGACATCTGCAGGGAAGCCGATGTCGGACGCTCGACCTTCTACACGCATTATCCCGACAAGGAATGCCTGAGAAAGGCTACGATCGACGAGCACATGAAGAGCCTGCAGGCGGGCGGTGCCGAGCGTCATTCGATGCGAGACTTTGAGAGCTTCTCCTTCAGCGGGCCGGCATTTGCGCATGCTTATGCAACGCGGGAGATGCATCGGGGGCTGATGGGCGGGGCAAAGCGCGAAATACCGCAAGAGATCCGCGACTGGGTCAGCGGGCAAATACGCCGCGAACTGGTGGGCATCGCTGATGGTGGCAAAGATCGGGTGAGGCTTGAGATCGCCACGCGCTTCGTTACCGGCGCGTTCTTCGAGGTCATGCACTGGTGGCTTGACGGAGATGGAAGACTGCCTCCGCAAGAGGTCGACCGGATGTTCCAGAAATTGGCCTTCGATGGGGTAGGCACGGCTCTCGCCGCCCGTGACGATGGCGGCAGCTAAACCGCCATGCTCGCAAGCGGCCATCGAAGTGAGCGGAAAAGCATCAGGGAGTCGGGAAAAATGGCCGATAAGGGAGTTGCCCAAAGATCGGCGAGGCTATGGAGTGCACACCGATGGCGCTTTGACATTATTAAGTCGCATATTCGGAATTCGGTTCATCCGATATTCCAAGTCATAGAGCACCGGGGGCGGCGACATGAATTTGACCAGCATCATGGCGGTATTGGCCGTCTTAGCGCCCGCTATCCCAGCTTTGGCGGATCCCTATCAGGAGGCCGTGAACGGGCTGATGCGAGCGTCGTTCCGGCATATGGAGCAGACGTACGTCTGCCGCAACCTCACCGGTCTTTCGCGCTACAAGGACGCGCTCGTCGCGGCTGAAAATTCCGTCCGTCTAACCGGAGTGCCGACCGACGTCGCCATGGCGACCGTGGCAAAAATGGCTGCCAGCGTTGAGACGGCACCTCAGAGGCTTCACCCAAGTCTCAGCGATTGCGCGGCCGGCGTCGCACGTACGAAGCAGGAGCTTCTGGACTGGGGCGCGAAATTCCGCCGCTCACAAGAGTGACGTTTCCTGGGCCGCCATTTGGGCCTCGGCGGCAGGGCGACCGCCCATGTCACCGCATGAAAATCTCGTGAATTGCCACCGCGACGAGGATGACTCCAGCGATGGCCTCGACCGTTTTCGATGCCCTCGCGAGGAGATTATGCCTGGTGGCAAGCAGCCTCTCGATCCGCGTCCGGAAGAACACCGTCGCCAGCGCGACGCTGGAGAGTGTCAGCGCCACCCCGGTCATCATCACGATAGCGAACATGATGCCGGCCTCGGGTACACCGCGCGACATGGCGAAGGTCACATGACGAACAATGTCAGGGGACAGGGGATCAGCCCCGCCATGAAGCCGACAGCGACGTGCTCCCCCTCGCCGTGGAAATGCGGCGGGCGGAACAGGGCGCTCCAGAGCATCCAGGCTCCTATCACACCGAGCAGGCCGCGGCTCACGTCCTCGAGCAGTGGGGCCGAACCGGCGCTGCCGAGCATGACCGAGACCAGCGGCAGCGAGAACAGCGCGATCAGCACGGCCATGGTGACGTGCGTAACCGACAGAGCGATCGACACCGTGAGACCGCGGGTCATGCCTGCCGACGATCCGGTCAGATAGGTCGCCAGCACCGCCTTGCTGTGGCCAGGCGTCAGCGCATGCACCGCGCCAAAGACGATGCCCATGGGGAGGAAGGCGAGAAAGGCCGTCCAGCCGCCGCCATTCGCGAAGGTTTTGATGTGCTCGGCGAAGGCGAGATAGATGTCCCGCTGTATGTCTACGATCGTCTGCAGCAAAGCCTCATGCCCAGTTCAGTGCGACGCCCGCCACGGCCAGATAGCGTGTTATCTTGGCGATCGCCACCAGCAGCACAAAGTGCGTTAGTGGCTCTTTCATGACCCCTGCGGCGACGGTGAGCGGGTCGCCAATGATCGGCAACCAGCTCAGGAGCAGCGACCACTTGCCATAACGGTGATACCACCGTTGAGCGCGCTCCAGCCCGGCTCCGCTTGCCGGAAACCAGCGCTGATTCCGGAAACGCTCGATGCCGCGGCCGATCAGCCAGTTCACCACTGAGCCGAGCACATTGCCGAGGCTCGCCACGGTGATGAGCAGCCATGGCGAGTAGCCGGCGACCAGCAGGCCCGCCAACGCCGCCTCCGACTGCATCGGCAGGATCGTGGCGGCGGCAAGCGCCACCGTGAACAGCCCCGCGTATGCGGCGAGGTCGCTCATCGTTCGGCGGGCCAGTCGGGATGGTGGCTGTCGATCACGTAGACATGGCTATGCTTGTGGCCGTTACCGACACGCGCCGCGCCGACGAGGTGGGGATGGTCCCCGGCAAGCTCTTCGTGAACGTGCTCGATCTCGTCGGGATCATGCGCCGGCCACAGGCGTGTCGCGACGAAGATCGCCGCTGCGGCGATCACGCCGAGGGTGGCGAAGGTCGCCGGCAGGCCGATCCTGGCGCCAAGCCATCCAGCGAGCGGATAGGTGATCAGCCAGCAGGCATGCGACAGCGCGAATTGAGCCGCAAAAAGCGCCGGCCGGTCTTCCGGATGGGACGACCGGCGCAGGAGCCGGCCGGATGGCGTCTGCGTCAGCGAATAGCCGAGGCCGATCGCCACCCACAGCGGCAGCAGCAGCGCGAAGCTAGGCACGAACACGCCGACGAACAGAGCGGCGACGAGCACCGCGGCACCCGCCAGCATGGCGGTCCGGTCCGGCGTTTTGTCGAGCAGGCGTGGCAGCAGCAGCGCCGCGATCATCGAGCCACCGCCGAAGGCCGCAAGGGCGATGGCCGTCGCGCGCTGGGTGAGCCCGAAATCCGCCTGGACGAGCACCACGGTGTTGACGATGACCATCGATCCGGCCGCCGAGACCGCGAGGCTGAGCGCGAGCAGGCCGCGCAGCCGCGGCGTGGCGAGATAAATGCGCAGGCCCCGCGTCGTCCGGTCATAGATGCCGCGCCGCTCCGCCGCCTTCGGGCTCGGCAGCGCGACCGAGACGACCAGGGCTGCCGAAGCGAGGAAGCCGATCACGGTGCCGGCGAAAAGGCTATGGAAGCTGACAACGGTCAGCAGGGCGGCGGCCAGCATCGGACTTGCGACGCTCTCGAGATCATAGGCAAGGCGCGAGAGCGACAGGGCGCGGGTGTATTGCTTTTCGTCTGGCAGGACGTCGGGAATGGTCGCCTGGAAGGTCGGCGTGAAGGCGGCCGACGCCGACTGCAGCATGAAGATCAGCACATAGACCTGCCAGACCTCGCTGACGAACGGCAGCAGCAGCGCCACCGCGGCGCGCACGAGATCGAGGCAGACCAGCATCGCGCGGCGGGGAAGCCGTTCGGCGAAGGCAGCGGCGACGGGCGCGATGCCGACATAGGCGATCATCTTGATGGCGAGCGCCGTGCCGAGCACCGCCCCGGCCTCGGCCCCCGCCAGATCGTAGGCGAGAAGCCCGAGCGCGACGGTGGCGAGGCCGGTTCCGACTAGTGCGATCACCTGGGCCAGGAAGAGGTGGCGGTACGTGCGGTTGCCAAGAACTTGCAGCATGACAGGCCCAGGTTCATTGGGTCACAGTGAGGGGGGACGTCGCGGCCGAGCCTTGCGCCGCCTGGGCCGACAGGGCGGACCATCCCTGGAGACCGACATAGATGCCGACCGCGACGATCAGGACGCCGGAGAAATAAGGTGCGCGGCGGGCGAACGAGCCGAACCAGCTCCAGCGTCTCGTCGCGTGGCGCACGCTCAGGGCCGCCGCCGCGCCGACGGTGACGAGGGTCAGCGCCAGGCCGATCGAGAAGCACAGCACCAGGACGAAGCCCAGCGTGAATTCCTTGAGCTGAAGGCAGAGCAGAAGCACGGTGATGGCAGCCGGGCAAGGGATCAGTCCGCCGGTGAGACCGAACACGATGATCTGCCAGGTGGTCACGTTCCGATCGGCGAACTTGCGGCGGATGTCGTTGGCGTGCGCCAGCTCATGGGCGTCCTGATAGCCGCCGGTCGCAACCTGCAGCCCCTGAACCTCCTGGTGGATGTGATCGTGGCCGTGTCCCTCGACAAAGGCGAGGTCGTAGTCGTGGGTGTGATTGCCGTGACCAAGGACCACCCGCGCCATGAACTCGTGCGGTTCGGGGATCTCGTCGACGGATTCGAGATAGCCGTCGAGGTATCCGCCTTTTTTAACGAAGGCGAAGCGTTGCCGTGAACCATCCGGTCGTTCGGTGCTGACACTGACGTCAGCGGCCGTCGCCCAGTGGTGGCCGCTTTCCGAACGGATACGCCAGCGCGGCGGCACGCCGTCCTCGAAGACCTCGACGCTGATGACGCCGTGCCCGGTGTCGATCCGCCGGATGTCGCCGTGACCATGATCGTGGCCGTGGCCGTGCGAATGGCCGTGATCGTGATGATGGTGTCCGTGACTGGCGTTTCCGTGTGTCTGCCCGGCTGCTGCTCTCGCCCGCTGCTGGTCCTGCCAGGTCCGCCAAAGCATCCAAAGTGCGATGGCGATGATGATCGCCGCGGAAGCGAGCTGGAAGTAGGGTTCGACGGCTTCCGAATCCACACCCCGCCAGAGGTACATGCCCGCGAAGGCGATGCCCCAGACGATGATTGTGTGCGAGATTGTCGCGGCGATGCCAAGCAGGACCGCCTGGGCGACCGTGCCGCGGATGGCGACGATGAAGGCGGCCATCATCGTCTTCGAATGGCCGGGCTCCAGCCCATGCAGGGCGCCGAGCAGGATGGCGCTCGGAATGAACAGCCAGGCATGGGCGGCCCCCTGCGCAATCAGATCGGCGAAAGCGGGCATAGGCAGACCTCAGAGATATTTCGTGATCGACTTGAACTCGTCGATCGATTGACGCTGGTCGCGCGGAAGTGCGCCGACCGTTTCTTCGAGGCAGTGATCCAGGTGGTCCTGGATCAGCGTCCGCTTCGCCTGCGCGATCGCCTTCTCCACCGCGTGGAGCTGCTGGGCGATGTCGAGGCAGGGCCGGCCGCCCTCGATCATCGCGATCACGCTTTTCAGATGTCCCTCGGCCCGCTTCAGCCGCTTGACGATTTCCGGATGGGTTTCGTGTCTGTGCTCTGTCATGGTTCCTTCCTATCCTCCTGGAGGGGATAGTTCAACCGCACAGCCTTGCCTGACTGCGCGAACACCGTTATCAGTGCGGCCATGTTGCTTCGTCCCGGCCTGCGACTGCAGACAATTATCGCCGCCTTTGCGGCCGTCATCGCCATGCTGATGTACACGTTGTCGGCGCCGGCCTCCCATTCACCGCGCCTGCATGCCGCCAGTGCCCAGATGATGGATGCTGGCAAGCATCACGATCACGGCGACCATTCCCATGACGACTTCGAGCTTGCCGATGCGGCAGGAGATGTCACAGATCACCACCATGCCGACCATACCCATGAGAAGGCCGAACTCGTGGCGGCAACGGAGGCCGGATCCCAAGTGTCGGCCAGTCCAATTTATTTCGTTGCAACGGTTAGCCTGATTGAGGGACCGCCCTACGGCATCGAGCGGCCGCCACGCGCCGTGACGTTGACCTGACAATTGCCGCTCCGGCGGCCGGTTCAACGAAAATCACGGAATTTACCTATGAAGCAACCACCTCTTGGAGGCGGCACGCGTGGCGTTGCGCCCGGTTCGCTCGCATTCCAATTCTTTGTTGCCGCGTTGTCGCTATTTGCACTTGCAGGCACCGCGGCCGCCCATGCCGTCGCGGAAGGCGACAAGGGCTACATCCAGGAGATCACCGGCGTCCATCTGGTGCCGTTCATCTATCTCGGCGCGAAGCACATGGTGACCGGATATGATCACCTCTTGTTTCTCTTCGGCGTGATCTTCTTCCTCTACAGGCTGAAGCATATCGCCATCTATGTGAGCCTCTTCGCCGTCGGTCATTCGACGACGATGCTGCTCGGCGTCTATTTCGGCTGGAACGTGAGTTCCTATCTGATCGATGCCATCATCGGTCTGTCGGTCGTCTACAAGGCGCTCGACAATCTCGGGGCCTTCGAGCGCTGGTTCGGCTACCAGCCGGACACCAAGCTCGCGACGCTGATCTTCGGCTTCTTCCACGGGCTGGGCCTGGCGACCAAGATTCTCGAATACGAGATCGCCGAGGACGGCCTCATTCCCAACCTTCTCGCCTTCAATGTCGGGGTCGAGATCGGCCAGCTTATCGCCCTTGCGATGATCCTGATCGCCATGAGCTATTGGCGGAAGACCGGAAGCTTCCTCCGCCACGCCTACACCGCCAATGTGCTGATGATGACCGCCGGCTTTGTGCTGATCGGCTATCAGCTCACCGGCTATTTCGTGTCCTAACCTCCCAAGAAAGAGACAGAATATGTTCAATTCACAAGCGCCCGCTCCCGAAGACCTGCCGACCTCCGGCCAGCTTTTCCGCTCGACCGTTCTTGCCGCCGCCGCAGCCGCCGCGATACTCGTGGCTGTCGTGCTGCCGTCCGAGTACGGCATCGACCCAACTGGAGCCGGCTCTGCACTCGGTCTGACCGAGATGGGCGAGATCAAGACGCAGCTCTCCGAGGAAGCCGAACGCGACAGGCAGCTTGATCAGAACAATGCCGCGACGCCGGTAATGGGTCAGGAACCGCAGCAAGGCTCCAGCCTTTTGCAACGCATTATCCGCGAGTTCGGTGTCTCGAGCGCCTACGCCCAAGAAATCCGCCGGGATGAACTATCGTTGACGCTTCAGCCGGGTGAAGGGGCGGAGATCAAGCTCGTCATGGCGAAGGGCGCGAAGGCAAACTACGTGTGGACCGCCAACGGTTCCAAGGTGAACTTCGACAAGCATGGCGACGGTAACGGTGAAAGCATCAGCTATGAAAAGGGGCGCGGCGTGGCCGAGGATAGCGGCGTCCTGGAAGCTGCGTTCGATGGTAATCACGGCTGGTTCTGGCGTAACCGCACGAGCGAAGCGGTGACCGTCACCTTGAAGACCGACGGAGCCTACTCGGACGTCAAGCGCATGATGTAAACGAGCCGGATGTCGCCGGCGGACACGCCGGCGACATCCAAGCACAATCAACGCCGCAGAGTGCGGAAGCTCGGGCGACGGGAGCTTCGAGGAACCAAGACAGGAGGCAGGCGTTAGGCATCATTGCTCAACTCACAGGAAATGAGTTCAGCCGTGCGCCGTCGAACAGCCATACTTGTGGCCATCCTCCTCGCGTTGGCACCGCTAGCGGCTCAGTCCGGAACCGAAGTCGACCAGGCCGTAGAAGAGTTCCACCAGATATGCCTGGTCAAAGGCCCAGACTTCCTGCGGATGAGCCAGGAGGCCTATGATCGCGACTGGGAGATGCTCCCGGAAGTAGCCTTTGATGATCTCGCCCCCATCGCCGAACCCGAGATGGTGCGGGTATGGCTAACAACCGATGCAGATAAGGTCTTCCTGCGGGAACCATAATCGGCTTCACCACAGCATCCGTCGGCGGGAAACCTGTCCACACATGCACGCTGGCCTTGCCCGGCATCGATCCGGAAGCGTTTCAGAAGGGTTTCTTTACGCGCACGGATGCCGAGAAGATCGCGGAAGAAAGGCGTTCGCCGCAGGTCTCCCGCCTCTACATCCTATTTGTCTCCGGACGCCAGCAGTTTGTACGGTTGATTGTCCCAACGTCACAGCGCCCTGGAAAGCCGCTCCTGGTGGCCAGTTCAATTACGGCAACCGAGGCCCTCAAGCAGAGCAGCAGCAACAGGTAGCTCATTCGCTTAGCGCAACCGAAGAATGTCCGCCAGCCGGTCCTGCTTTCTCTCCGTTGGGCCGAGATCCATGCCCGAAAAGACATCCTCCAGATGCCTCTTCATCAGGGAGGCTGCTTCTGATCCGTTGCCGTTTTCTATCGCTTCGACCAAAGCTTCGTGCGCATGGCTCTCGCAGGTCGTCTCGCGCCTTTTCCAGTAAAGCGCCACTACCAGCGACGAGTTGGAAACCAGCTCGCGGACGAAATCCGTCAGGACCGTATGGTTGGCGATCTCGGCAATTTCGATGTGAAATTGTGCAGATGCGGCGATCGCCTGGCTCGTGTCGCCTGAATTCACAGCCTCGTGTTCGACGTGCATGTGCTTGCGCAGCTTGGCGATGTCTGACTTCTTTGCGGCCTCGGCGGCAATTGCTGCAACTTTCGGTTCGATCAGTATGCGCGCTTCAAAGACTTCGCGCGCTTCTGCCTTGCTGGGGCTCGAAATGAATGTGCCGCGATTTGGCTGCAGACGCGCGAGCCGGTCATGGGTCAGCGCTTGAAGCGCTGACCGGACCACGGTTCGGCTAACGGCGTAGATCGACGCGAGCTCGTCTTCCGGAAGCTTGGTGCCAGGTGTCAGCCTGTGACTGACGATCGCATCGCGCAGGGCGATATAGATCGGCCACCAACTGGTCTGTTTCTCCGCTGATCTGTCCTCGTTAAACATTGAGTTGCTTCCATAGCGTCGGTAACCTGGGATTTATTATCGAATTCTCATTGCGTCTACTGGTGTACCTCACTCCCGGCGAAGTTGGCCTTCGGAACGAATGGCCGAAGTGGGCTAAAAACCAATGCGCCATCGAGCAGCAATTCCTTGGCAAAATTCCCCTGCTTCACTCATTCGACTGTAAACAATGCCTGCCCGTCGCGTGCGATCGGCTGACCCCGCTTGAGCACAAGCTTGCGCTTGGGACGGGCCGCGACTGCTTCCGGTATCGTCTCGGCATCGATCAGCACCAGATCCGCATAGGCCCCCTCGTGGAGTCCGTAGGTTTCGAGCTTCAGCACGTCGGCACCACCTTGTGTACAGACGTGCAAGGCGTATTCGACGTCGCTGTCATTGCGGAAATTGTTGCGCAGGCCGATAAACAACGCGCGCTCGAGCATGTCGAGATTCCCGTAGGGACCCCAGGTATCGCGAATGCCATCGGAGCCCGCGCAAAGGCGGACGCCGGCTCGGCGCAGTTCGTCCGCTGCTGGAGCGGGCCAACCAGCCGGCGCCGTGGTAGCGATCGCGATGTCTTCGCGCGCCAACTGCTCGACCAAGGCGTTGACGCGGAAACGATCACTCATGCCAAGACAAAACGCGTGGCTGACTGTCACCTTGCCCCGCATGCCGAGCGCGCGCGTGCGCTCGATGATCATCTCCAACGAAAACGCGCCAAGGGCATCGGGCTCATGCAGATGAATGTCGATCGGCTTGCCGTGCTTCTCTGCAAGGCCGAAAACAGCATCGAGCTGGCCCTTCGGATCCCGGTCGATGCCGCAGGGGTCGAGGCCGCCGACGACGTCGGCTCCGGCGGCAAGTGCGGCGTCCAAGAGTTCCAGCGTGCCCGGACGGATCATCAGGCCGGACTGCGGAAAGGCGACGATTTCTATGTCGACGATATCGCGGAAACGCTCGCGCGTCTCTGCCACACCCTCGAAACACCAGAGCTTCTGGTCGGTATCCACGTCAACGTGGCTCCGGATGGCCGTGGTGCCGTGCGTGACGGCGAGGGCCACCTGCCGCGCCGATTGGCGGTGCGGATCGATGTTGAGCTCGCGGCGCAGGCGGCGCTCGGTTGATATTCTGTCCTCGAGCGTCGGCCCAGCCTGGTGGGCGTGCCATCCCATGCCCCACAGGGATTTGTCGAGATGCGCATGCGCCTCGACAAACCCTGGAATAGCGATCGCGCCGCCCCCGTCTTCCACCTTGACGTTCTCGGTTTCGCCGCTGCCAATTGAGACAATTCGTCCGTCGCGGACCAGGATGTTCGTGGCTGCAGCGCCAAAGGGTCGGATGTTTTTGAGTAGGAATCCTGACATCTGAGCGTCGCCTAGCCTTCGAGTTTCTGAGCGGAGTGGTTCCCATCCTGGTCGGGCGGGGTGCCGATCTCGGTAGCGCGGCTCTTGACAGGCGGCGGCTCGCCATAACCCGCAGTAATGTCGTGGTGAGCAAGTTCGGCGGGCTTTCTCAGCACAAACTGGCTGTCGGCGACGATGTAGTTGTCAGCATGCAGGCGCGCGATTGGCTGGTAGACCTCAGGAAGCACATAGCGGCCACGTTCGTCCAGGCACTCGTCGCGGACATACATCTGCACGACTTCGCCGATCACAATCGTGCGGCGGCCGTAGTCGAGGATTTGCGACACGCGGCATTCCATGGCGCAGGGCGATTCCTTGATGCGGGATGCCGCCACCTTGAGCGATGGCACGCTCGTCAGCCCTGAAACTGCGATCTCATCGACATCGCTGGGGAAATTGATGCCGGTGACAATCATCTCCTTGGCGATCGCCATGTCGACCATGTGAACGACGAACTCACCCGAGCGGCGTATATTGGCCACCGTGTCCTTCGAACTGCCGTCAGGCCGGGTTTGCATGCCGAGGATCAGCAGCGGCGGATCGTGTGAGAATACGTTGAAAAAGCTCATTGGAGCGGCATTGTTGCCACCGTGCTCGTCAACGGTGGTGACGAGCGCGATCGGCCGCGGCCCTACGAAGCTGCACAGGAGGCGGTAGCGGTCCTTTTCCGGGAGTTCGGCAAAATCGAAATCCATGGCTAGCTCCGTTCGGCTGCAGTGCGGCCGGCAAGTTGATGATCGATGCCCAGGACCAGTGCGGCTGGAGCATACTCGGCGAGCTTTCCGGCGTAGGATTTTGGCAGTGGAAACGCCAAATCACCGATCTTCGAGGTGCGCAGTCCCATCCCCACAATGGCCTCGGCGAACTTTACCGCGGCGGCCACACCATCGACGACTGGAAGGCCGAGCCTTTCCTGCAGGTGCTTCGCCAGATTCGACATGCCGGCGCACCCGAGCACGATGGCTTCCGCCTGGTCATCGCGAACGGCTTTCTCGCACTCGGCAAGTATGATGGCGCGCGCGTTTGAATCGGGGTTTTCGAGTTCGAGCACGGGTACATCGGTGGCACGTACCCGTCGGCAATGGTTCTGCATGCCGTAGCTGCGAACCAGGTGCTCCGACATGATCCGTGTACGCTCAAGCGTAGTCACGATGGAAAAGCTGGTCGCCAAAAAAGTCGCCGCGTGCATTGCAGCCTCGGCGACCCCCAAGACAGGCGACGCAGTAATTTCACGCGCAGCGAGAAGCCCCGGATCCCCAAAGCAGCCTATGACATAGGCGTCGGCCGGCACGCCTCGCCGTATCTCGTCGATGACTCCTATCACGCTGAGGGCCTCGTCGTAGTGCCCTTCGATCGATGCTGCGCCAGAGCGAGACGTCGCAAGGACAATCTCGCTATCAGCCGCTGCGACCTTACGAGCGGTCTGCCCCATGAGTTCCGTCATGGCCGCAGTCGTGTTTGGATTTATGAGTTTGATGAGCATTCGAACCTCTTTGTATACAATTAGTAACACAATTGAATGCGATGTCTACAGGCAATCTCATAGCCTCATGTGGGTATGAGATTGCTTCTGGGCGTCTTTTCTCACCTTTTGGCGCAATACGGCCGCTGCGCACGATACCATCCTCCATACTCGGTCCCTCCTCACGCAGCCTCGTGGGGGTTCGTCAACAAAAATGAAAATACAATCTTGACCACGGATTGTATACATGAGACAGTCGACTTGTCTATACAAGAACGGCGCCAAAAGCCGATGGCGGTTGACGCGCCGGGGAGCATCAAAAGAGGAGGAGCATCGCATGTCAGTGAACAGACGTACCTTCCTGCAGGGAGCAGGCGGCGCCGTGGCGTTGGCCTTGGCGCAGGGCGCATTGTCGAAGATTGCCTACGCACAGGGTGCGTCGGGCACTTTGCGGGTCGCCATCGCAAAACCGGCCGGCAACCTCGACCCCCAGAGCCACTACGCGATCTGGGCCATCCAGGACCTCATGTTCGAGCCGCTCGTCAAGTACGGCAAGGGCGGCCAGATCGAGCCATGTCTGGCAACCGACTGGAAGATCGAGGAAGGCGGCAAGACGCTGCATCTGACGTTGCGCCAGGGCGTCACGTTCCAGGACGGCACCAAGTTCGACGCCGCCGCTTGCAAATGGAACCTCGAGCGCTGGATGGGTCACAAGCAGTTCACTTGGATGAATTGCTCCAAGCACTTCCAGTCGCTGGACGTGGTCGACGACTACCACATCACCCTGCACTTCAAGGAGCCGGTCCTCGCCCTCATGCAGGAGCTCTCCTACACGCGGCCGACGCGCTTCCTCTCGCCCAAATCGGTTGGCGCTGACGGCAAGTTCAAGGAGCCGGTTGGAACCGGACCATGGATTCAGATCAGCGCGGACGACACCCAGAGCGTCTTCGAGCACTACGACGGCTATTGGGGCGACAAGCCGACCTATGAGCGTCTCGAGGCCAAGGTCATCCCCGATGCACGTTCGCGGGTTGCGGCATTGCGCTCCGGCGAAATCGACCTGATCGGCGGCTTCTGGATTGCGCCCTTGACCCCGGAAGAAGGCAAGCAGCTCGAGGCGGCTGGCTTCAACGTCGTCGTCGATCCGGGCAACGTCACGCTGGTGATGGCATTCAATCCTGACCGTGCCGAGGCACTCAAGGATCCGCAGGTCCGTAAAGCCGTCAGTATCGGCATCGATCGCGCGGCTATCTCTAAGGTGCTCTACCATGGTTACGCGAAGCCCGCCGGCAACATGTTCTCGGGGGCTTTGCCCTATGCCGGAACGCAATATGATGCGCCCGTGCGCGATGCTGCGGCCGCATCGGCGTTGCTCGAAAATGCCGGTTGGACGGGAAGTCCCATCCGATCCAAGAACGGCAAGCCGCTGACGCTCGAACTGGTCGTCAGCCCGGACGCAGTGCCGGGGTCGCGTGTGATCGCCGAGGTCATCCAGTCCGAGATGAAGGAGATCGGCATCGATCTGGTCATCCGCTCGGTCGACCATGCCTCCAAGCACACCGACATGCTGGAGCAGAAGTACGATCTCGGCTTCTTCCTGACCTATGGTGCTCCCTACGATCCGTTCGGCTCGATCGTGGGCCTGTGCTTGTCGACCTTCCACAACGATGTCGAGGGCAAGCTGGTCACCGATCCGGTCAATCTCGATCCGTTGATCGATGCGGCGACGGCGGCGACCGGGGATCAGATCCAGCCGACGATTCAAAAGGTCTACGACTGGCTGCGGGACAATGATGCGATCGCACCGCTGGTCTATGTGCCGAGCATCTGGGCGCACTCCAAGCGGGTCCAGGGCTTCACGAGCCCAGTCACCGAATACGACATGCCATACGAAAACATCGTCTTGGCCGAATAGCGGGAGGGTGCCTTGATCCACTTCATCAGCAAGCGGCTGAAGCATTCCCTGGTCCTTTTGTTCCTGGCGTCCCTGGTTTGCTTCACACTCGTGGTGTCGGCACCCGGCAATGTCGCCGTCCTGATCGCCGAGCTTCGCGGGGCGGTCGCCACACCGGGTTATGTCGAACAGGTTGCCGAAGAGATAGGACTGAACAAGCCACTGCTGATGCGCTACGTGGACTGGCTCGGCGATGCTGTTCGCGGAGACTTCGGCATCTCTTATCGGACGGGGCAGGACGTCAGCGCGGACCTCGCGAACCGAATGCTCGTGACGGGTATCCTGATTGCGGGCTCGGCTGCGATCGCCACCCTGATCAGCCTGGCTCTGGGGTTCCTTGGTGCCTTCTGGCCTTACAAACTGCCGGACCGCGCGTCGCGCGGTCTGGCGCTCCTCGGCGCATCGACACCAACATTCTTCGTCGGCGCGCTAATGATCTACGCGTTCTCCGTCACCTTCCAGCTCCTGCCGTCGTTCGGTTTCGCCGGGCCGCAAAGCTGGATCCTGCCATGGCTCACCGTTGCCGTTCTGCCGGCCGCCGTCCTCAGTCGTGTCGTGCGGGTCGGGTTGGAGGAGGCGATGGCCAGCCCCTTTGTTCTGACAGCCAAAAGCAAGGGTCTCGGTCGCACCACCATATTGTTTCGCGAGGCGCTGCCCAACATTACGCCCCTCTTCATCAATGCACTCGGCACCCAGGTCGGACTGATGACCGCGACGGCGATCATCGTCGAGCCGCTGTTCGCATGGCAGGGCGTGGGTGACTACTTCCTGGCCGGCGTGCGCTTTCGCGACTTCATGGTGGTGCAGGCATGCCTGCTCATCTTCCTCACATTCTTCATCGTGGTGAACCTGATCGTCGATCTGGCAGTGCTCCTGACCGATCCTCGCATCCGCCGCCAATGGAGCTGATCATGAACATGCTCAATCCTATTCTGGCCCGATTGAACAAGATGCCGCGCGCGGCACTGATCACCATCGGTCTCTTCGTTGCCCTCGGTACCTTCGCGCCCTGGCTCGCGCCCCAGGACCCCAGCACCCAGAACCTGCTGGAGGCCGGCCTCGGGCCGAGTGCCGCTCACTGGCTCGGCACGGACCATCTCGGGCGCGACACGTTCAGCCGCCTCATCATCGCTGCCAACACCTCGCTCGTCAGCGTCGGCTCCGTTCTCGGCATCGCCATGACCATCGGCATCCTGCTCGGAACGATCGCCGGTTACCATCGGGGCTGGGTGGACGACGTTCTGATGCGTGTCGTCGACGTCGGCCTGTCCGTCCCGAGCCTGATCATCTCTCTGGCGGTCATCGGCATCGTCGGTCCGGGCTACTGGACCATGGTGCTGGCACTCGCGCTCGCTTGGTGGCCGATGAGCGGCCGCATCAGCCGTGCGGTTGCTGTCAGCATCATGAGCAAGCCGCATATCGAGGCGTTGCGGGTGCTGGGCGCCAGCCCCTGGCGCATCTATTTCTGCCATCTTCTCCCCGGCACGATCGGTTCGGTCATGGTCTATGCGACGGCAGATGCCGGCACGGCCGCCCTGGCCGTCGCGACCTTGAGCTTCCTCGGCCTCGGCATTCAACCGCCGACGCCAGAATGGGGCCAGATGCTTGTGGACGCGTTGCCCTATCTCGAATCCGATCCGCGTCAGGTTCTCCTGCCAGGCCTTGCCCTCACGGCGGCCGTCATCGGCTTCAACACCCTCGGGGAATCCATAGCCCTCAACCGGGTTCCGAAACCGCTCACGCGACGCATGCTCGCGGCCCGTCGGGCCGAGGTCGCAAGCTGGAGCAAGGAGAATTCCGATGCATGACGAACCGCTCCTGAATGTCAGCAATCTGACGGTCAATCTGCTGACCGCGAAATCGGCGGTCCGCCCCGTCGACGGCGTCAGCTACTCGGTCCGGCAGGGCGAATGTCTCGCAATCGTCGGCGAGAGCGGCAGCGGCAAGACGGTGATGAACTTCGCGCCGCTCGGCCTGATGCCGACGGGCGTAACGACAATTCTGTCGGGCTCCGTCAAACTCGAGGGGCGGGAACTGATCGGCTTGCCCGAGGCCGAGATCCAGAAGCTCCGCGGCAAGTCGGTCGGCTTCATCTTCCAGGACCCCATGAGCGCACTCAACCCGGTGCGCCGAATTGGGCGGCAGATTGCCGAGATGGCCGAGCTGCACCTCACCATGACGCCCAGGGCGGCCGAGGCGCGCGCCCTGGAGCTCGTAAAGCTCGTCGGGATATCCGACCCTGCGGCACGGCTCCGGCAGTATCCGCACGAGCTTTCCGGGGGGTTGAGGCAGCGCATCGTCATCGCCATTGCGCTTGCGGGCGAGCCGAAGTTGCTGATCGCTGACGAACCCACGACCGCGCTCGATGTGACGGTTCAGGCGCAGATCTTGCGGCTGCTGAAGGACGTACAGCGTCGTCTCAACATGGGGATGGTGCTGATCACCCACGACATGGGCGTGGTTGCGGGAGCGGCGGACAATATCGTCGTCATGTATGCTGCACGCGCCGCCGAATGCGGCCCCGTCGACAAGGTTCTCGTAAACCCCCGTCACCCCTACACGAAGGGCCTGATCAACGCGATTCCGCGGAAGGAGGATCCGATAGGTTCCGAATTCCGCGGCCTTCCGGGCGTACCCCCGACTCTGGGCGCACCGATCAGGGGCTGTGCCTTCGCACCACGCTGCGAACTCGCTGTGGCCACGTGCTCACGTAACCGGCCGCCAATGGTGCCGACTGGTGACGGCAATGTTTCTGTGGCCTGCCCAGTCGTCAATCAAGGAAAGGCTGCCGCATGACGAACTCCCCTGTCCTCAAGGTCGAAAACCTTCAAACCCGCTTCAAGAGCGTACAGCGGGGTAAATTCATCCATGCGGTCGACGACGTTTCGATCGAGCTTTATCCGGGAGAGATCGTCGGCCTGGTTGGCGAATCCGGTTGCGGAAAGTCGACGCTCGGCCGAACTATCGTAGGACTCGAGAAGGCAAGCGCCGGGCGCGTTTTGCTCGACGGAGTTGACCTCAGCACTCTCTCAGGCGCAGCACTACGCAAAAGCCGCCGGGCACTGCAATATGTATTCCAAGATCCCTATTCGTGTCTGAACGATCGCCAGACGGTCGGCGAAGCTATCGATGAAGCCCTACTCATCGACGGGCGCAGCTCGCAAGATGAACGTGATCGCCGTACCAAGGAGCTGCTGGATCAGGTCGGCCTTGCGAACGCCGTCAAGGACCGCCACACACGCGAGCTCTCGGGCGGCCAGCGCCAGCGCGTTGCGATTGCCCGGTCGCTTGCCGTCAATCCAAGAGTGCTGATCTGCGACGAGCCGGTGAGCGCCCTGGATCTCTCCATTCGGGCGCAGGTGATGAACCTGTTCCTGCGGCTGCAGAAGGATCTGGGAGTGGCGTGCCTGTTCATCGCCCACGATCTTGCCTTGGTAAGACAGGCGGCCTCACGGGTCTATGTAATGTATCTCGGCAAGATCGTGGAGCAGGGACCCTCCCAGGAGCTTTACGACCACCCGAGCCATCCTTACTCGCAGATGCTGCTTGCGTCGGTTCCAGAGGTGGATCCGCGTGTCGAGAAGCTCCGCAATGGGCCGCTGCTGGTGGGGGAGGTGCCGAGTCCGACGAATCCGCCCTCCGGCTGCAGGTTCAGGACCCGCTGCCCTCTTGCCGTCGAGAGCTGCTCTCGGAAGATGCCGGCGGCGCACGGCCTCTCATTTGGCCACAGTGCCGCATGCCTATTCGCCCCCGAGCTTCACGAGGGTCGGCGTTCTGCACTTCACTGAAGAAGCGGGGTGCCGTGATCATCCACTTGGGGAGTCCCGCGAACCGCGGTGCGTCCACTCCTGGCAAGGCCGAGTGCCGTGCTCACATCGGCGCACTCGCGGCGGACCATGGCCGAACGCTGCAGAAAATCCGGCGAGTTGGAAAGTGCCTCGGTTGCGCGCGAATCCTGGAGAAGTTCCCCTGCGGGAAGTGGTGCTGCTTCCCGCCAATTCGCCCGGTGCCAACGCATCGGGCATTTTCTTGCATGCGCCCCGTGGCGATCTGCCCCGCGAGGGGAGCCATTGGCAAATCACGTACCAGCCTGCACCCCCTGGTATGCACGCCCCATCTTTGACCTTGGAGAAGGCTGCGCCGGGGCTGATGAGTTCGTCCTGACCGGGAACGGCACGGCCCTCGTGAGAACCCACAGCCTCTTCTTGGGTCTTGATGAGCCGGTGACATCGCGTCCTGACCAACGGAGTGTCGCACGGAAGAGACCAGAGATGGTTTCTAGCATCCGTGTTGATGTCCGCAACGGGGCCAAACCGTGCCATTCCTCGTGTCTCAGGCTATGACCGCATAGGGTCGACTCTGCTCGTTCCTGTAGGTCTCACCGTGTGCTGCCCGGCAGACTCTAGCCTGGCAAGCAAGATACCGGAGTTTTCACCACAGCAGCGGCATACTAGTTAAATTGAACGGCTGTCATATGCCCAATGCAGCAGAGCCTGGCGCTGGCGCGGCCGGCACCAGCAATCCCCAGGCTCGCAGGCTCGACGAAGCTGAGTGATATGGCGGCGAATAGCTTTCCAACGGGCGATCTGTCGCTCGTCTTCGCCGGGCATGCGACGACCTTGGTGGTAGCGGCAGTACCACTGGAACCAGCCACGCGGATCGTCGGGATGTATCCATCCCTTGGCTCGCCAGACGCTGAGCGGTTGGCTGGCGTCGACACCGAACCAGTTAAGTGACGGATCTTTTCGCAGCGACGACAGCCGGGCCTCTGCAAACCAGCTTTTGGGGAATTCGTCGCGACAATCGGTCATGTACTTGCCGCCGAACACGCCGAGCGCGAGCATCTCGGCGGGTGTCAAGTCTGGCCGGAAATCGGGATGAAAGTCACGGCCAATTGGCGCAAGGAGCGCGTACCGGTAGCCTTGCTGCATCCGATCATTGACGACGACCCACCGGGGTCTCATCGGGCGCCCTGCGACAGTGGTTTCGAGCGGTTGCGCCGCCAGATGGACAAGTTAAGTGCCGCTGCGAAACTCACCCACGCCAGGTAAGGAACAAGCAGCAAGCAGCAGCCGCATTCACGGGGTGAAACATTATAATCGTCGCCAGGATCGCAGCCCAAAGCACCATGATCTCCACCACGGCCAGGCCGGGTCGGTGAAGTCCAAAAAAGATCGGCGTCCACGCAGCATTGAGCAGAAGTTGGACTGCATAGACACTGAGAGGCAGTGCTGCACCGGCAACGCCTGCCTCTAGCCATACGAGCCAGACCGACACTCCGATCGATGCATAGAGAACCGTCCAGACCGGGGCGAACAGCCAATCGGGCGGGCGCCATCTTGGCTTGTCGAGCTGCTTGTACCAGTCGCCTGGCCTAAAGATCACGCCGGTAGCCGCCGCAGCGAAGCTCGCGACCTCGAAGACGACCAGCACAAGGGGGGAATGCATGTCCATCCGGCAAAAGACGGAGGGAACCGCCGACGAGGCAAGCGGGTCCCTCCGAAGCCCTATCGGTTCTGGCCAGCAGCGAACTCGCCGGAGGCCATTGCAGAAAACAGGGGGATGATCTGCCAGGCCGCCGATACACCTACCAGGATGTAAACGATCCGGGAGAGCCCCGAGCCAGCCCCGAAGATGTCGGCCACGAGGTCAAAGCTAAACAGTCCGACCAGCCCCCAGTTCAGCCCGCCTACGATGACGAGGATGAGCGTGAAAATGCTAATAAATTTCATGGTTCTTCTCCAGGGTCGAGGGATGAGGGTCAGCCTTCCGGCGGCATGATCACCTTGTCGATGACATGGATGACCCCATTCGAGGCAGCAATGTCGGCAGCAGTGACGGCGGCGTCGTTGACCTTGACGGTGGAGCCGTCGACTTCGATGTCGATCATTTTGCCATTTACCGACTTCGCTTCATCGGTACTGGCCACGTCCGCAGCCATCACCTTCCCCGCGACGACATGGTAGGTGAGGATCTCAGTCAGCTTTTGCTTGTTCTCCGGCCTCAGCAGGTTTTCGACGGTACCGGCCGGCAACTTGGCGAAGGCTTCGTCAGTCGGAGCAAAGACCGTGAACGGACCCGTTCCCTTGAGAGTGGCGACCAGGCCCGCCGCTTCGAGCGCGGCACCCAACGTCTTGAATTGACCCACCTCCATGGCGGTGTCGACGACATCCTTCTCCGCGGCGAACGCGCTGACGCTGCTGCCGAGCGTGATCGCTGCAGCGAACAAAAGGCTTTTCAACTTCATGGCATTTCTCCTCTCTATGACGGGTGCGAGATGCACCTCGTGTCTTTCATTTGGAGAAAAATGATTTTCGTTCCACTCAAATTATCGTGAAAAGAAATAGAATTCTCTTGTGAAGACAATTGTCGTCTGATAGTTTCCTGAAACGAAAAGGAGTTTACGACGTGCTCTCGGAAACGCTGTCCAATGAGCTCCAGCGGTACGCGATCGGCCCTCATATCAAGGCACTACGTCTGAGAAAGAAGCTGGGGCTGGTGCAATTGGCCGCGCATACAGGGCTCTCGCCTGCGATGCTCTCGAAGATAGAGCGCGGGCAGATGTTTCCAACGCTGCCCACGTTGCTTCGGATCGCCATGGTTTTCGGCGTCGGCCTCGATCACTTCTTCAATGCCGACAGGGAGGAGCCGCTCATCGCGGTCGTCCGAAAGCAGCAGCGTCTCAAACTTCCAAGCCCGCCGGGCGAAAAGCACCCGGCCTTTCTCTTCGAAAGCCTGGACTATCCCGCTTCTGACCGCCGCATGGAGGCGTTCTACGCCGAGTTCCCGGTCGATGCGCCGCCCTCAGAGCCGCATCAACATGGCAGCGCTGAGTTCATCTACTTGCTCAGCGGTCGGCTTGTAGTCAATGTGGATGGCAAGGAGGCAGTGCTGGATCCGGGGGACGCTGTATATTTTGACTCTAGCGTTCCGCACAGTTACCGCCGCGAAGGCAAGGAAATCTCAACCGCAATTGTTGTGACTTCTTCATAGGCGCCGTTCACTGAGTACTCCTGAAACTCCTCCCTATGCATTGCCAGCGTTGGTGGAGGAAGTCGGGTTTCAGGTCGGGAGCCGCGGATAGTCAACCGCCGAGTTTCGGGGAGCAAAGCGGTCATTTAACCTTGAAGAAAGCAGGGTCTCCTCAGGGTCGAACTTTCGCTCAGCAGGCCAGCGGCCGGCGCTTTGAGGCGAAGCGCCGGCCTTGAGTGCTACAGCTCCACTTGCTCAGAAATGGCTAAGGCGTCGTCGACCTCTATTCCGAGGTACTGCACGGTGCTCTCCAGCTTTTTGTGGCCGAGCAGGAGCTGGACGGCGCGCAGGTTACCTGTCTTCTTATAAATGTGGGCCGCCTTCGTCCTCCTCATCGAATGTGTGCCGTAGCGCTTCGGATCAAGCCCGATGCTCGACACCCAGCGTTCGACGATCCTGCCATACTGCCGCGTCGACAGGTGCGGCTTTGCGTGCACGCGGCTGGGAAACAGGTAATCCCGTTCACCGAGCCTGCGACGTCCGATCCAGGCACCGACAGCCTCCCGCGTTTGATCGGTCAGTTCGAATTGCACTGGTCGGCCAGTTTTCCGTTGGATGATGATCGCCCGCTCGCGAATCCTTCCGGAAATTGCAACATCGGCAACTGAGATCGCGACGAGATCACAAGCCCGCAATCTGCTGTCGATCGCGAGATTGAACAGTGCCAGGTCGCGTACCGCACTCGACATCTGCAGGCGGGTTTGGATGGCCCAGACCTCCTTCGGCTTCAATGGAGGCTTCTGGCCGATGATGCGGCCGGAGCTCCAACTAGACATAGCCTTGCTCCCATGAGCCACCCTCCGCTGCCGCAGCGCTCAACCTTCAAGCGGCCCAATGGTAATCCTTATGGAAGTGACCTTTCGGATGGTGAGCGAAAATTCGACGACGGGGGCTGAATGGGCAAGATACGCCAGCAACGGTCATTTCGCACGCGTCCATGGGTGACAAGCGTCGTCTTCTCTGCCTGATCGGCCAATTAAAGGTTCAGGAGGCTTGAATGTAGGCGTCGGACCGAAGGCGGGAATTGAGCAGTTCACCCAGTTGGTTGCCCGCCTCGTTGGTGCGCACTGCCTTCGGACAAATGATGCCCAGCGCCACCTCAGTGGAGCCAGGCATTGGGACGCCTTAGGCTTGCGTCAGGAGTTCCCGCGTCGTGAGCGCATTTGCGTAAAACGGCGCGATGTCGCTCAGGAACGAGGTCTGTTGCTCCCTGGTGAAGGCCGCCGACGCATCGTAGATGACGTTGGTGTGATAGCCGAGGTCGTGGGCGTTGCGCACGGTCGACTCGACGCACTGCCGCAGAGCGAAGCCCATGACGTAGATGTCGAAGATCCGGTTGTTGCGCAGGTAGCTGTCGAGCGTCGTCCCGGCGAAGGCGCTGCTGCCGCCGGGGCGCTCGCTGACGACAAATTCACCGTCCTGCGGCTCGAAACCGGGGAAGAAATCGGCCTGCTCGCCAAGGAACGAGCGATAGTCCAGCATCATCTTGCGCAGGCCGTACTTGCCTTCTCCAAGCACTTTGTACGTCGGCTCAAACCGCACGGTGACATGGATGACGTCCATGTTGCGGCGACGGGCCTCTTCGAGAACCTCCTTCGAATTGGCGACGGCCAAATCGAACTGCTCGCGGTCCTGGAACTGCCCGTTGATGCCGCCGGTGGGCGCAAGCCAGTCATTCACATATTCGATGAGGATAAGCGCGCTCTTTTCTGCGGCGGCATTAACGGCGTGGTCGGTCATGATGGTTTTCCTTGTCTAGAATGAAGTTTTGGATGCTGGGGTCAGACCGCGATGAACGCGCCGTGCTGACGCAGATGAACGCGAAAGCGGTCGGCATAGTCCGCAACCACCGCGTCCTTGACACTGGCACGTGCGGCCAGCGCCCCGCGCCATGCCGAAACCCGCGGGAGGCCCTCAAAGATCGGTTGTGACACCGCCGGGTCGATAATCATGAGATAGCGGAAGAGCGGGGCGTAGACCGCATCGACCATGCCGAAATCAGCCCTGTCGAGCGGGATCATCGCAACAATGCCGCCCAGTGCCTCGATCTCCTGGCGTAGCGTATCTGCCTCTGCCGCACCGCTGCGATAGGTGCCGATGATGGCGACGCCGCGCTTTGCAAGGTGCAGCGCCATGCTGCGGCCGAGGCCGCGGCTGGCGCCGGTGATGAGTGCGATCTGCTTGGTCATGGTCTGTCCGTCCTTCGTGGAATGGTCTCGCCGGAATGCCGCACCGCTGCGGCGTCATTCCGATGCCAACCAGATAGGCGGAGCGGGCCGCGTCCGCCCGCCCAATGCTCTCAACTTCTTGCCTGATCGTCTCAAGGTGTTTGCTCGCGCGAATATGCAATGCTATAGAAGGCTCATGACCGAGCATCTCCAGCCACATATAGACATCGCCCTGCGTCACGCGCGATCTGGAGTAACAATAACGCCGATCCCGCGACTTGAGATCGGCGTGGGGCAAACCACTTCCGGCACGTCGCCGTGCCTGTATCGCTCGATGATCTGCTTCATCCTGCAGGGGTCGAAGGATGTCGTGATTCGCGACACTCTGATGCGCTACGACTCCGCGCAGTATCTCGTCAGCGCACTGGATCTGCCGCTGAGCGGCCAGATCTACAATGCCGATGACGGCCGGCCCTATGTGGCGGTATCGCTGGTCCTCGACCCCGCACTGCTGGCCGAGGTCGCGTCCGCCATGCCGCCGGTGCGCGACGCCGATACGCCCGGCATGGGCATCGCGATCAATCCGATGACCCCGCCGCTGCGCGACACACTGCTGCGCCTGCTGGCCTTGCTCGACACGCCGGGTGACATTCCGGTTCTGGCGCCGATGGCGGAACGCGAATTGCTCTATCGTCTCCTGCAGGGACCGCAGGGACGGCTGCTGCGCCATATCGCCCGGCCCGAGGGGGCACTCGGCCGAATCCGGCGTGCCGTCGAATGGATCCGCGACCACCAGAACAAGCGGCTGCGTATCGAGGCCTTGTGCGAAGCAAGCGGCATGAGCCGCGCCAGCCTGCACCGGCACTTCATGGCGCTGACGGGCCTCAGCCCGATCCAGTATCAGAAGCAGCTTCGCCTGCAGCAGGCGCGACAACTGCTACTCTCCGGTGACCGAACCGCTTCAGATGTCGCCTTCGCAGTAGGTTACGAAAGCGCCTCGCAATTCAGTCGCGAATATCTCAGGCACTTCGGCGCATCGCCGGTGCGCGACATGCGGCAGCTCAGGCAGGCGATCGGCAGCTCAGCAGCGGCGTAATCGGCCATTTTGCATCGTCTGTGTGATGCTCGGCGGCCGAACGAACGTCTGCACACGAGAGTTGACGAGGCGGCCATGGACGACCCAGATGAGGGCGTACAGCGGCCAATCATGACACCGTCTTTGAGCGTCTCCTTCGGGTCGATCGTTCCGTTTCAGATTACGTCTCAGTCGGAACAGCAGTCATACTCAACATGCACTTTTAGAAATTTGCGGCCATGAATTCCCGTACTTCGTCGGCAATCCAATGCCTGAATGCGCGAACCTTCGGGTGATCTTGATCGCCTATCTGGTAAACAAGATCGTATCCCCATTCGACCTCCAGCATGGCTTGCGGGAATATCGACACAAGGCGGCCTGCCACAAGGTCTTCTGCGACCAGAACGCTCCGCCCCAGGGCCACGCCTTCACCCCGGATCGCCGCCTCGATGGACATGCTGCCGTGACTGTATCCGGGACCCCGGGTCCTTGGATATGGCAAGTCCATCATCGCGAACCACCTTTCCCATGTCGTGGTCATGCCGATCTCGTGGATGAGCTGGCATTTGGCAAGCTCGCTGGGAGATCGAAGCCCACCGATGCGGTCGAGATAGTCCGGCGCACAGACCGGGGACACTGTCTCGTTCATGATGCGCTCGGCGGTCGCGAAGGGATATTGGCCGGCCCCATAACGCAGGGCCACATCGACGTGACCTGCCGCGAAATCGATCGAAGCGTCGGTCACTTCGAGATGGACGTCGAAATCCGGATACCGAGCCATCAACCTGTGCAGTCGCGGTGTCAGCCATTTGCTTGCGAAGGAAACGCCCGAGCTGACGACGAGGCGCGTGGTGTCGTTCTTGCGGCGAACGTTTTCCGCCTCGCGTGCGAGTTCGGAGAGCAGACGGGTGACGGCACTGAAGAACGAGATGCCAGCGTCGGTCAGTTCGATCCTCCGAGTCATGCGGCGGAAGAGCTGGACCCCCAGATGATCCTCAAGTGCCTTGATCTGACGGCTGACCGCGCCGTGGGTGGGATGCAGCTCTTCCGCTGCCAGCGTCATGCTCAGCCTTCTCCCTGCCGCCTCGAAGGCGCGAAGAGTCTGCAGGGGAGGAAGTTGGTCGGGCATACGGCTCTTATGTGTGATTGGTGCTCACGCATCCCGTGAGGAATAATGGTTTGTCGAAGGCGGTCGAGCGCTTGTATACATGACACGGATGCACGCACCTGCCAATCACATCAAAGCGAAACCGCCATGAACGCCACCGACTTCGCTGTCCTCTCCAACATCGCTGGGCCCGCCCGATCTTTCTCCGTGAAGAGTCTCGGCGCAATGCTGTTGCTCGCGATCATGTGGGGCCTTTCAATTCCGATCACCAAGCTGGGCCTCGAGACGATCCCGCCTTTGACGCTCACCGCCATGCGTTTCCTGGTGGCGGTCCCATTGTTTCTGTTCTTGGCGGCAGGTCGGCTTCGTGTGCCGTGGCAAGCCGTCCCCAGCATCATAGCGCTCGGCGTGATGGGCATTACGCTGGGCAATGTCGCCCAGTCGTTCGGTGTGCAAGGCACATCGGCGTCGGTCGGAACGATCATGTCCGCGACAATTCCGATCATTATCGTGATCTTCGCGGCGCTCCGTCTCAAGCAACCCGTGGCGGGTCGGCAGTGGATTGGATTGCTCACAGCCTTCGGCGGCATTGCCCTGGTGGCCGTAGGAAGCGGATCGGGAGTTGACGACCTGTCCAGGACCACGGTCGCCGGCGTGGCTTGGATGCTTCTCTCGGCGGTTGCCATCGCCTTCTACTACATCTGGAGCGCCGAACTCACCGAAAAGTACGGCACCTTGCCCGTGGCGGCATGGAACTCTGTGGCCGGCCTAGTCGCGATCCTGCCTCTGGCCGGTTGGGAGATGTCGCACGAGCCGGTGCAGATCACGATGCAAGCGGTATGGGCGACCGTGTATCTCGGTGCCATGGTGACGGTCGCGGGCCTGCTGTTGTGGTTGTATCTGCTGCGGGTTGTTCCGGCCCGAGTCGCGGCGAGCGTCCAGTATCTTCAGCCGGTCTTCGGGATTGCCGCTGCGTCGTTTCTCTTCGGCGATCAGCTCGGCCTGATGTTCGCAGCGGGCGTCGTCCTGATCTTAGGCGGTCTCGCTCTGGCAGTGGCCAATAAGCGGCCTGCCCCCGAGGAAGCTGTAGCGCACGAGTAGTCCCGTAACGCCACGTGGCTGCTCCGGCACCCGCGGCGGAATGATCGTTAGCCCGAGTCGACACGAGCTTCGGTAGGCGGATAGCCTCGAACGTTGTTCCCCCCGCTCTCTACTCCTAGAGCGGATTGGCCTGCCCACTGTGGCAGGCCTTTTTTCGCCAGCGTCCGCTGAGGGCCACAACTGTGCCATTCATGGGCCGCATGCCAATGCCCGCAGAGGGTCGGTTCTTCGCCTTCATCAGCGTCGTGGTTGGGTGACAGCGGAAGTTCGATCAGGTGGATTGCGACGGCTGGTATGCACCAAACCGCGCCATTCATCCTGCCTGATGACGATGTCGGTCGCGTCGGAATCGGCTCTTTGCATGTCTCCCACCGCATGCTGTAATATTTCTGAAAAAGTTGAGCCTGCGGGAATAGCGATGAATCTGGAAGATCTCTATCGCCTCTTGCGGAATGGCCATGTCCAGGCGCAAGGCATAATCGACACAGTCCCCGATCCGTTGCTCGTGCTTGACGAGAACCTGCGCATAAGGTCTGCCAGCCGGGCGTTCTTCACGACTTTCAAAGTCGACCGCGACGATACAATCGGACAGCACGTCTACGAACTCGGCAATCGGCAATGGGACATTCCTGAGCTGCGGCGCCTGCTCGAGGAAGTGATCCCGAAGAGCACAGCGGTCATTGACTTTGAGGTGCACCACGACTTTCCGAGCATCGGTCGCAGGACGATGCTCGTCAGTGCGCACCGGCTGTTCCATCCCGACAACAACAGCCGCACCCTGGTGCTCTCCATCGTGGATGCTACAAAGCGTGTCCAACGTGAGGCCGAGAAGGATGTGCTGCTAGGCGAACTCCGGCATCGAATGAAGAACCTGCTTGGCTTGGTCCAGGCCATCGCCCGCCAGACCACGGCCGACGGCCGCTCCGGCGCGGAATATCGCGACGCTTTCATCGGCCGGTTCAATGCGCTCGTGCAGGCCCACGACACAGCTTACTCGCAAACCGTCGAGACCGATCTTCGAGAGGTCGTTGAGCAAGCGCTTGCGCCCTATTCAGAGGGTTCGACAGGGTTCCTCATCGAATCGGGGCCGGCCGTCCCGCTCGCGCCGAAGCAAATCATGTCGCTGAGCCTGATCCTGCACGAACTCGCGACCAATGCGATTAAGTATGGCGCGCTTTCGACACCCACCGGACAGATTCATGTCCGCTGGGAGGTCGAGGAAGCGAGCGCTCCAAGTCTTCGGCTGATGTGGCAAGAAAGCGGCGGCCCCACGGTGGAACCGCCGGCCTCTTCGGGGTTCGGCTCACAGCTCATCGAGTTCGCTGTGAGCCGCGAATTGGGAGGGCGGGTGGAACTGAACTATGCCCCGGCGGGTTTGCTGGTCGAGATCGTCGCCCCGTTAGGATCGGTCTCATGATGCGAGACTGGTCTCATGCACAAGACCGTGCTTATCGTGGAGGACGAGTTCCTGATCGCGATGGATCTGAAGCTCTTGCTTGAGCGTCGCGGCTGGCGCGTGCTCGGACCAGCCGCGACGGTCGAGGAAGCGCTCGAACTGTTGGGCGACGAATTGCCTGCCGTGGCACTCCTCGATGTGACCCTCAGAGACGGCGGTGTGACCCTGGTGGCGGAGGTGCTCAACGCCCAGAGCGTACCGTTTGTGGTGGCAAGCGCTTATAGCAAGCCGGAGCTTCTCGGCGGAGAGATCCTCGCCGGAGCTCCGAACGTCGGCAAGCCGACGGAGGAGCGCCGCTTACTCGCAGTCCTGGAGAAGGCGGTTCGATCCTGACTTATATGCCACTCAGCTGATCTGCTGAATTCAGCGATTTCGCAAAAATGAGATGGCATGCTGCTCCCCATCGGAAGCTCACCCCGCGCGGTGCGCTGTAAAGTGGCAGATCGGGTGGGATGCGGTCATTCGCTCCGTTTTGACCGAGCGGCTATGTATTGGGCCTCACTCGCGGAAATGCCCACGCGATGCTACGGTTTCCCTGTTTTTGCACAATCAGGGAGTGCCGTGGGGATGACGGAGTGTCAGGTGTCCAACCGTTCATCGGTACTTGCTTCGTTGCGCATCCCGACCTTCGATGATGTCCGGGCCGCGCGGGTACGCATTTCCGGCTTTGCTCACCACACGCCCGTATTGACGTCGCGAACTGCGGACGCACGAACCGGCGCGGCCGTTTTCTTCAAGGCAGAGAATCTTCAGCGGGCCGGCGCATTCAAGTTTCGCGGGGCTTACAACGCCATCGCCGCACTGGACGGTCTATCACGGCTAAATGGTGTCGTCGCCTACTCATCTGGTAATCACGCGCAGGCACTTGCCTATGCCGCCAAGCTCCAGGGGGTTGCGGCGACGATCGTCATGCCGCGAGACGCTCCGGAGATAAAGGTTGCGGCGACCAAGGGCTATGGAGCCGAAGTCGTCTATTATGATCGGTACACGGAAAATCGTGAGGAAATAAGCCAGCGCCTCGCGGCGGAACGGGGCGCAACGTTGATTCCACCCTATGATCATCCGGACGTCATTGCGGGACAGGGGACTGCTGCGCTGGAGCTAATCGAGGATGTCCGCGATGTCGATCTCCTCGTCGTGCCGCTGGGTGGCGGCGGTCTTCTTGCCGGCAGTGCGCTCAGCGCCAGAGCGCTATTACCGGCCTGCACCATTATTGGCGTCGAGCCCGAGGCCGGCAACGACGGCCAGCAATCATTGCGCAAGGGGGAGATCGTCCACATTCCGGTGCCGAAATCCATCGCTGACGGCGCGATTGTCACCCATGTCGGCCAACTCAATTTTCCCATCCTGAAAGACTGCGTCGACGACATCGTAACCGTTACCGATGCGCAACTCGTGGAGTCCGTCCGTTTCTTCGCCGAGCGCATGAAGATCATCGTGGAGCCCACCGGCTGCCTGGCGGCGGCGGCCGTTCTGCATGGCGCAATCGCCTGTGCAGGCAAGCGGGTCGGAATTCTGTTAAGCGGCGGCAATATCGACCTGACGGCCCTCAGCGCGCTTCTCGGCGAGCGCTGAGTTGGCGCGACGTCTTACCCTTTAGTTGCGCTAATGCTAATGTGCAAGCCATCGGTGGATGAGGGTCGCCGCCATGATCGAGGGACAAGCGTTCTACTACGTCCTGCTTTGGGTATTGGCTTTTGCCGCCTGGTTTGTCTTCTTTCGATGAAGGACGATACCTGGTGGCCGCATACAAGACGCGTCACCTGAGGGCGCAGTGCCAACGTCCGTGATCGCCTTGAGGACGCGCGACCGTTCACACCTTGCCAACGGTCTCTTGCATGCCGCGCAGGCGCGTCTGGTGACGATCCTACGTCACGACGGTTCCCGAGTGTTGAGCTATCGGCTATCTTCTCGTCATGGTGGAGCCTTTGCATGCCTTCGGTGACTTTCTGCTTGATCCCGACCGCGGTCTGCTGCGGCGAAATGGCGAAACCGTCGCCCTTGGCCATCGCGGCCTCAGGCTCCTTCAAGCATTGCTGGAGGCCCGAGGAGGGGTCGTATCCAAGGCCGAGCTGATGGAGCGTGGTTGGCCGCACACGATTGTCGAAGAAAGCAATCTCACCGTGCAGATCGCGGCTCTGCGCAAGGCGCTCGGACCCGCACCCGACGGGAGGGAATGGATCACAACAATCCCGCGTACCGGCTATCGGCTTGTTATTGCATCTGCCAGGCCGGGAAGGGCCGCCGATTTGTTGCCGACGAGGCCCACGCTTGCGGTTCTGCCCTTTACCAATCTCGATGGCGGGCCTGACCAGGATTATTTTGCGGATGGCGTAGTCAACGACATCATTACGGCGCTCAGCCTCTTCAGGAGCTTCGCAGTAGTCTCCCGCCATTCCTCGTTCGCGTACAAGGGGAGTTTTCCGGATGTGCGCCTGGTCGCCAAGGAACTCGGCGTCAGCTACCTCCTCCAAGGCAGCGTCAGGAGGTCGGGAAACCGGCTGAGGATCTCGGCGCAACTCGTCGACGGCGACAGTGGAATACACCTTTGGGCCCAGAGCTTCGACGGTGAAATTGGCGACCTGTTCAATTTCCAGGACCGGATAACCGAGAGCGTCGCGACGCGGGTCGAACCGCATATCCAGACCGCCGAGATCGAGCGATCGCGGCGGGAGCGGTCGGGAAGCATCGCCGCCTACGACATCTATCTGCAGGCCCTGGCCAAAATCTCGACAGAGGCCGAACGCGATAACGCCGAAGCCTACGCGCTCCTGATGAAGGGGCTGGAGGCCGAACCCGACAACGCCCTCCTACTTTCCCATGCCGCCTGGGCTCTCGAACATCGGCACACGATGGGCTGGCCCCCCCTCGGCGAGGACGACCTGGGAGAATGCGCGGCGCTGGCGCGCCGCGGCCTCGAACACGCAGCGGGAGATGCTATTGTGATGGCGCATTGCGGCGTCGCGATGTTGCAGACCGCCAAAGAGTACGATTGGGCGGTGGCGGTCCTGCAATCTGCGGCGGAAGCCAATCCGAACAACCTGATGGTCGTTGTCAGGGCGGGCCTTGCACATCTTCATTGCGGCAGCCTTGACGAGGCGCTCGCGCATTTCGAGAGGGCCAACCGGCTGAGCCCCGGCGATCGAGGCGCGCACTTCTCGCTCTGCGGGATCGCGGACGTGCACATGATCCGCGGCGACTACGACGAAGCCACATCTTGGGCTGCTCGCGCACTCGCAAGCAACCCCAACTTTGACCCGACCCTCTGGGTGCTGATCGCTGCCAATGCGCATCTCGGCTGCATGGAGGAAGCACATCGCTATCTCCGCGCGCTCAAGCGGCTCACTCCGGCAGTTACAATCGTCCGCATCAAGACAGGGCAGCCTGCCAAGGATCCGAAGAGGATTGCCGCCTTGCTCGAAGGGCTGCGGAGGGCGGGCCTCGAGGAAGGCTGACAATTTAGAAGACTTCGGAATTTTTCCGAGGGCGATTCAAGACAGGAAGGACGTCGTTGATCGAGCCTGTTCCCAACGCGACTGACCGCGATGAGGACGGAGCAGATGCTTACGACGTTGACCATCCTTTCCCGAGACCAAGGCAATATTTACGTTCCGCCTCGCGGACATTATCGCGAGAAACAGTCCGAGCCTCGAGATACAGTTGTGAAAAAAGCGAGCGGTCCATGGAAGCTCCGGAATTTCACCATGAGCTTCCTGGGCCTACCCAGACGACTTCTGGTCCACATCTCCTCGCCGCGCGCGGTCAAGGGTTCAGTCAAGGGCTTGTGACGGGCAAGCCTCGAAAGCCCGTGGCGACGGGCTTCAAGGTTTCGTAGGTCCATTTGTGCTCTCGCGCGCAACGTCTGCTTTGCGGCCAAGGACCTGCCAACGCGCCTGGCCTGCCGGATGACGGCAACGGGTCGATCTTTCCGGTAGAGGTGAGGCTGGCAGCGCCGCGGACCAAATCGGGTGTCGGGTTCCCCCCCGCCTACAGGCGGCGGGGGTGAAGGAGCGGGGCTAGTGACAGTTTGAGAAACGCAGCGATAACCAGCATCCAGACCGGAACAGTGAAGCCCCCGGTGCTGTCGCGCGCCAAGCCAAGCACGAAAGGACCCACGGCGCCGGCGAAGTAACCAATGCCTAGCACAAAGGCTGTCCAGGCGTTCGCCTCGTTTGAATCACGTGCGTGATCGAGCGGCAGGACCATGCCCAGCGTAAAGGAACCTCCGACGCCAAAGGCGATCAGGGGAATGAAGAGATGCGGCATCGCCGGCAGGAGAGCGATCGCCAAGATGCCCAACAGAGAAGTGGACGCGAACAGGGCAATCAGGCGCCGCCGATCGTTTTTCCGACTGAAGAAACCGGCAAGCGCGTTTGCTGTCATGAATGCGGCAGTAAAGCTGGCGAGGAGTAAGGCCGCATCCGCGCCGCTCATGCCGCGCTCGATATACATCGGCGCAGTCCAGGCGATCAGACCAAAAAACAGGAAGTTGTTGAGCGCGAAATAAAGCGCAGCCAGCCAAGCCATCCGGCTTGTGAACGGGAGTGCGCTACCCTTCTGGGGAGCAAGCGTGTCCGACCGAACCGTCTCGGCTCGCCGTTCGGCTCGCGCAATGACCATCCAGGCGCCGATCGCGATCAAACCAGGAAAGGTGAAGATGCCTGCACCAACTCTCCATCCGCCGCTTGCTTCGGCCAGAGGCCCGGCCAGCGCCGCAGATATTGTGCTCCCGAGCCCGATCGCCGAGGCATAGATGCCCGTGAACAGTGCCACATGGCGAGGATAGTTGCTTTTGATAAAGCCCGCGACCAAGGCTCCGGCAACGGCAATTCCCGCCCCCGCACCCGCCGTCGCAGTGAAGAGTGAGGCAACGCTGTCGGCGAATGCACGCGCGAGAGTGGCGATGGTAAGGGTGGCGAGCGCGATCAGCATCACCTTGTCGCGCCCGAAGCGGCGGGCAAGCCAGGGTGTCGGGAAGGCGAACAGCCCCATCAACAGTGCAGGGATTGCGGTCAGCAATGATGCCTGTGCGTTCGAAATCGCAAACTCGTCACGGATAGAAGGAAGAAGAGGACCGACCGACACAATAGCCGGTCGCAGGTCGATAGCGACCAGCACCACACAGGTGATGGCGACCGCCATAGTCAATTCAGAGGACTTTCGGTCCTCTTCCTTATCGCAATCAGCTCCATTCATTGGCTTTCTCCCGATATTGACGAACTACTCGCAGGGCGCACGAAGCCCTTGGCTGGATGTCCAGTCTTCGAAGCGCGGTGAGTAGTTGGTTTGATAACTGAGCAGGGGGCGCGTCGGCTCTATTCGGCGGCAAGCGCTTCCCGGAAATTACGAGCAGGCTGCCGAGCCGGCCTGGGCGATGGCGATGTCTTCGGCGACAGTCCCGCCGCTCACGCCAATTGCGCCGATCGTCCGCCCTTCGTATCGGATGGGAATGCCGCCTCCAAAAGCCACGACCCTACCACCATGCGAGTGCTGGATGCCGTAGAGCTCGGCGCCAGGCTGGGTCAGTGCACCGAGCGTGTCCGTCCGGTTGTTGAAGATGTAAGCGGTAAAGGCCTTATCGACGGCAAGCTCCGCTGACCCGGCCATGGCCCCGTCCTGGCGAACAAAGGACAGCAGATGCCCAGACGAGTCGACGACCGCGATTGAGCAGGGGACATCCAGCGCGCGGGCGGCGGCGATCGACCTCTCGATCATCTGTTGGGCGTCCGACAGCAATATCGTTGCAATAAGGAAGGACATGACAAACTCCGGTTTCGAAGGTGATCTGCCGACGCGAGCCGCCGGCAGATCACGATGTTCCAGCCTGCTCAGGCGGCGTTGGTCTTCATCTGGCTCAGAGCAGCTACAAGCGCCTCCGCTGCCTCAACCGATGACGCCGGGTTCTGACCGGTGATGAGCTGGCCGTCGACCACTGTGTGCACGCCCCAGTCCTTGACCTTGGAAAAGACCGCGCCGAGGCCGATCAGCTCGTCCTCGACCAGGAACGGCACGACCTTCGTGAGACCCACAGCCTCCTCCTCGCTATTGGTGAAGCCGGTGACGTAGCGACCTTGAACGAACGGGGTGCCGTCGGCATTGGTCACGTGACGCAGGACGCCCGGTGCATGGCAGACGAGAGCGATCGGCTTGCCGGCCGCGACGAAGGATTCGATCAGCTTGATCGAATTCGGATCTTCGGCGAGATCCCACAGCGGGCCGTGGCCGCCGGGGTAGAAGACCGTATCGAAGTCCTTCTGGTCGATGCTGTCCAGGCGCACCGTTTCTGCAAGCTGCGCCTTCGCAACCTCGTCTGCGTTGAAGCGCCGCGTAAGCTCGGTCTGGAACAGCGGCTCGTCACTCTTCGGATCGAGAGGCGGCTGGCCGCCGTTCGGCGAGGCGAGGGTGATCTCGGCGCCGGCGTCCTTGAAGACGTAGTAGGGCGCTGCCAGTTCTTCGAGCCAGAAGCCGGTCTTCTTGCCGGTGTTGCCGAGAGTGTCATGGGAGGTGAGCACCATGAGGACTTTCATCGATTACATCCTTTCGTCAGATGATGGCGCGCCGTGAGGCGTCGCCGCCGGTTGATTTGGAGCTCGATCAGCCGCATCGGCCTGTCGATGCGCTGATAATGGCACCCGCCGACATATTTCAGAAATTTACTTCTTTGATTTCAGATATTCATATGAGATTATATCTCGATGAGATACGATCTGAACCTGCTCCCGGTGTTCCTGGCCCTGATGGAGGAGCGGAGCGTGACACGGGCAGCCGCGCGACTGGGCATCACCCAGCCGGCGCTGTCCAACTCGTTGAACCGCCTGCGCGACACCCTGCGGGATCCGCTGTTCATCCGGGAAAGGTACGGCATTAAGCCGACGCAACTGGCCGAGGAGATCGCCCCAACAATCGAAGCAGCGCTGGCGCAATTGGACGATCTTATTTTGAATCAGCAGGTGTTTCAGCCAGCAAAGGCCGAACGACTGTTCACGCTTGCCCCCAACAGCTACGTGGAGCTTGTGTTGATGCCAGCCCTCGTCGCGAGGACGCGTGAGCTGGCACCGGGTATCAAGCTCCGCATGACAGCATTTGGCAATGATCTCGCCGAGACCGGCGTCATTTCCGGTACCACGGCCATGGTGCTTGGCCGGATCGTCGATCCGCCGGACAACCTTGTCGTCCAGCATCTCATGGACGATGGGCTCGCCTGCGTGGTGCGCAGGGACCATCCCGACATTCGAGACCGTATTTCCCGAGAACAGTACGAACGGCTCAAACACGTGAACGTGCTCCCACCGGGCCGGCTGCGCGCGGGCCTGTTCCAGGCATTGGGGCAACAAAAGCTCAAGCGAGAGGTTGCCGTTTCTGTCACGCACTTCCTTGCCGTGCCTGAGATGCTTGCCGTCACGGACTACTGCGCAACGCTGCCTGGCCTGATCTGTCGGAGTCTTGAGCGGGATCCGCGCCTGAAGGTACTACCGGCGCCCGTCGACCTCGGCACTTTCCCGGTTCAGATGGCTTGGCACGTTCGCTACCGCCACGACCCGGCCCACAGGTGGTTGCGATCGACAATCGGCGAACTGGCCAAGAAAATGACTTTGGAAGAGACCTGAGATCGATTTCTTGCATTCGCGTTGAATGTCCGCAAAAGGAGCCAGCACCGGAAATCCCGAGCGATGTCGACGAACGCCAGCTTCGGCGAAGGTTTTTCGATGCGGGCCGCGGCGCGACGGTGGTGGCTGGGCCTGTGTCGGCCCGCGTTGACAAACCTCCCAAGGAGGAGGCCGCGGGGGCTGGGTAGAGCGCCTATGGGGAAAGCGTGCGGCTGCGGTTTTTCAAGGGGGCTATCGGCGGCAGCGTCGGGTGCGAAGGTGTAGCCCCGAAGGTTTGCATGAGCCGATCGGGATCGGGGTCACAGGTCTTTGGTAGGTTCGCGCCGGCGATTTTTCAGTGTGCTGGGTTGCCTTAGGCTGACCGGCGCCACCCCGGAACGCCTCGTCGATGCGGACCAGCCTCGGCTGATGTGAGATGGATTTCGTCATGCGGCGTCCTTTCGGGGTGGCGCGCGGCATCTGGGTTGTTGGCCGCGGCGGAAGATCTCGACGATGCGCATCGGGCCGCCGCAAACCGGGCATGGCTCTCTCAGGGTGAGCGGCGTGACCTCGGCGTTTGGTGCGTCGTGCTGCGATGGCGTTTGCGCCCCGAGCAGTTTCCTGATCCTTGCGACATTGGCCTTGTGGCCTGCACTGGCGAGCAGACCGTAATGGCGGATGCGGTGGAATCCGTCGGGCAGCACGTGGATCAGGAAACGGCGGATGAACTCGTCGGTGGCCAGCCGCATCACCTTCTGCCGGTCACCGGTCTTGATCCGGTAATCCTTCCAGCGGAATGAGACCGTCTCGGCGTCGGCGCTGATCAGGCGGCTGTTGGAGATCGCCACGCGGTGGGTGTAGCGGCTGAGATAAGCCAGGACCGCCTCGGGACCGCCGAACGGGGGCTTGGCGTAGACGACCCATTCGGATTTGCGGAACGGGGCAAGCCAGGCAGCGAAGGCCTTCGCCTGTGCAAGTCCGGCGAGAGCCCCGAAGAAGGCGAGGCTGCCGGATTGATGCAGTGCCCTCAGTCCTTCGACAAACAGCCGCCGGAACAGACGCGACAGANCCTTTACCGGCAGGAAGAACCCGGGGCGACATGAGATCCAGCGCGTGCNATCCGGCGACAGTCCGCCACCGGGTACGATGATGTGCACATGCGGGTGATGGGTCAGCGCCGATCCCCAGGTGTGCAGCACGCTGGTCATGCCGATGCGCGCGCCGAGCCGCTTGGGATCGGCGGCGATGGTGGTCAACGTCTCCGCCGATGCCCGAAACAGCAGGTCATAGACAGCCTTCTTGTTCCAGTAGGCGATTTGGGCGATCTCGGCCGGCAGGGTGAAAACCACGTGGAAATACTCGACCGGCAGCAGGTCTTCGGCGCGGGCGCCCATCCAGTCCCGCGCGGCAGGCCCCTGGCACTTGGGGCAGTGTCGGTTTTTGCAGGAATTATAGGCGATGTGGCTGTGGCCGCATTTGGCACAGGCCGCCACATGCCCGCCGAGCGCCTCGGTTCGGCAGGCTTCGATGGCCGCCATGACCTTGAGCTGGGTGAGGCTGACATGCCCGGCATTGGCCCGCCGCCACGCCGGGCCATAGGCACGGAAGATGTCGCCGATCTCCAGTCTCGGCCGGATCACCGCACCGGCGCTACTCCAGTCCGCGTCGGAGCGTTTGGTCCTGCAGCGTCTGCAGGGTCTCGAACGGGCTGACGGTGTCGCGGATCGTCTTGGTGGCGACATGGGTATAGCGGGCGGTGGTCACCAACCTGGCATGGCCGAGAAGGACCTGGATGACCCTGACATCGGTGTTCGCTTCCAAGAGGTGGGTGGCAAAGCTGTGCCGCAGGCTGTGCAGCGTCGCGGGCTTGCCGATACCGGCCATGGTTTTGGCGGCGGTAAAGGCGCGATTGAGCTGCCGCGGCGAGATCGGGTTGATCTTCGGTTTGCCCGGGAACAGCCACCCCTGTGGTCGCGCCTCGCGCCAATAGTCGCGCAACAGCTTGAGCAGCCCGGGCGACAGCATCACCTTGCGGTCCTTCTGCCCCTTGCCCTGTTCGACATGGATCAGCATCCGGTCGCTGTCGATGTCGCTGATCTTCAGGTTGCAGACCTCGGAGGCGCGCAGTCCGGCGCCATAGGAGATGCTGAGTGCCGCCCGATACTTCAGGCCCGGCCCTGGAGCCGCCATCAGCAGGTCGGAGACCTCCTCGATGCTCAAGACCACGGGCAACGTCTGCGGCTGCCGACGGAACTGCATATGCCGCTTCATCTCCTCGCGGCCGCAGGTGGTGGCGAAAAAGAACCGCAGCGCCACGATGCGGGCGTTGAAGGTCGGCGGGGNGATGCCCGCATTGGTCATGTGCAGTTGGTAGGCGCGCAGGTCATCGGCTGTGGCGGTGTCCGGTGATCGCTTCAGAAACCCGGCGAAATCCTTGATGGCTCGGATATGCGCCTGCTGAGCTTTGTCGCCCATCCCACGGATGCGCATGTCTTCGATCATCCGCTCGCGCAGCGGGGTCGTCCTCTCCTCCGTCATGGCAACCTCCTGTCTGAAGATTGAGAACACCTCAATCGTCAGCCAGGACCGCACACCTGCAAATGCACGCCGTTCAGATCATTCCTGCACCCTCACCACGGGCGCCAGTGCCGCGCGAGCGGCTTCGTCCTCGGGTCGAGAATTCGCCTTCATCAGCGTCGCGGTGGTTGATCTTTTCGGTTCCAATCCGTCGCGAGAGGGTGGTTTCCTGTCGTACGTCTGGTTGACCAGAACGAGCAAGTAGCGCCAAGGCCAGACATCCAGGGGCCACGTGCGCCATCGTTACCGTTCGGCAAACAGCCCACCGACATGCTGCTCATCGATGACTGGGCTGCCGGCGTGAGTCTTGGCTCCAAATAGTCCGCCTCGATGACGGTTTTCCGATCAGCCCCCCTTGCGGTTTGGCGCGTTCTCGGAGCAATAATGAGAAGCCATAATGAAATGATAAAGTTCGAGGCAGGGTGCGTTTGGAGGTCGCAAACAGGCAGGGAACGAGCGGACACCGACCCAAGAACATCGGCAACGACCTGGTTTAGGGCACGGGATCGCATCTTGATTTAGTACCCCCAGGTACCCCTCCCTCGGTCCAGGCATGGGGAGGAAGCACATGTGGCAATCGCCGCTGCTCGGGACGGCGAGTCGAACTGCGGCCTGGATTGGCCCTTCACCGTCGATCATGCTCCTCGTCGCGCTGGCAGTGGCCACGATAGCTATTGCAAAGGCCGACGATCTTCCAAAGGACACCTTGCGCCTGTTGCTTTGGCAGGCGCCGACCACGCTCAATCCGCACCTGGCGCCGGGCATCAAGGATCAGTTGGCCAGCCGGATCAATTACGAGCCACTCGCCACGTTTGACAAGAATGGCAAGCTCATTCCTTTCCTCGCCGCGGAGGCCCCATCGATCGAGAACGGGGACGTGGCACCAGACGGGAAATCGGTGACATGGAAGCTGAGGCAGGGCGTCAAGTGGTCCGACGGCAAGCCGTTCACGGCCAAGGACGTGCTGTTCACCTATCGGTTCATCACCAATCCCGATGTCGGCTCGTCGAGCGCGCCAAACTACAAGTCGGTCACGAGCGTCGAGGTGATCGACGACCATACCGTGAAGATCGAATTCAAGGATCCGACGCCGATCGGGTCGTACCCGTTCGTCGGCGTGCGGGGAAGCATCATCCCCGAGCATGTCTTCGCGGACTACAACAACGTCAACATCGCATCGGCGCCTGCCAATCTCGCGCCCGTCGGCACCGGGCCCTACATCGCCAACGAATTCCGCGCTGAAGATGTGCTGATGATCGGCGAGGACGTCGTCAACACCGTCAAGATCATCTACGAGCCAAACCCCTTCTATCGCGACCCGGAGAAGCTTCGGTTCAAGCAGGTGACGCTCCAGGGCGGCGGCGACGCCAACGTGGCGGCCAACGCCGTGCTGCGCGACGGCGTGGTCGACTATGCCTGGAACCTGCAGGTGGACGACGATGTGCTGAAGGGCCTGGAGGCAAAGGGCGTGGGCAAGGTGGCCTTCTCGTTCGGATCCTACATCGAGCGGATCATGCTCAACTTCACGGATCCGAACCGCGAAACCGACCAGGGCGAGCGCTCGAGCACGCAGTTTCCGCATCCCTTCCTCACGGACAAGCTGGTCCGCGAGGCCTTTGCCGATTCCGTCGATCGGGAGAAAATCGCCGCGCTCTATGGCCGGACCGGCCGCGCCACGGCCAATATCCTGATGGCGCCTTCGATCTACATCTCTCCCAACACGAGCTTCAACTTCGACCTGGCGAAGGCCGCGGCGCTGCTCGACGAGGCGGGCTGGGTGGACAGCGATGGCGATGGGGTTCGCGACAAGGGCGGCATTCAACTCCGCGTGCTCTATCAGACGACGGTCAATCCGGTCCGCCAGCAGACCCAGGAGATCGTCAAGCGCGATCTGGAATCGATCGGGGTCCTAGTGGAGAACAAGGTGACCGACTCCAGCATCTTTCTCGGCTCGGGCAACGACAACACCAATACCCGCCGGCACTTCTATTCCGATATCGAGGAGTATGCCTACGGCAACAAGAGTCCAGATCCGGGCGCCTATATGCGCGGTTGGATCTGCTCGGAAGCCGCGCAGCAGAAGAACAGCTGGGCAGGCGAGAACTGGAGCCGCTACTGTAACCCGGCCTATGATGCCCTCTACGAGCAAACCATGACGGAGGTGGATCCGGAGAAGCGGCGGCAGCTGTTCGTGCAGATGAACGACCTGCTGATCGCGGATGCTGCTGTCGTGCCGATCGTGTACTGGGCCGACGTCACAGGGCTCGGCAAGGACATCGAGGGCTTCGACGGGACGCCCTGGGACTCCGAGACCTGGAACATCGCCGACTGGTATCGCAAACCATGAAGCGCTTGGCCGGTTCCGTCGGGAGAATGCTAACCGCCTGTGCGCCTTGGTCGCAAGGGATCGCGTGGACCGGTCGATGACCCAGCCCAGCCCAGCTTCGATAGGCTTCGACCCGGGATCGAACTTGTCGCGGTCGCGCGCCACAGTCGTCGGCGGGCGGCTTCTCGGTCGGCTCAAAATCGGCGGCAAGTTGACCCTCGGATTCGGCATTCTCGTGGCGCTCACGCTGATTGTCGTCGGCCTCAACTATCTCGGCAGCTTCAAGGCCGTCACCAACATGAATCGGACGAGCGACCTGCGCGCGCCGAGCGCACTCGCTTCCGCGCAGGCCCAGGCCGATCTGCTGCGCATGCTGGGCGAGGTCCGCGGCTATCTGGCCCTGGGCGACGAGGCTTATCGTGACGGCTATCGGAAAGCCAGCGACGCCTTCAACGCGGATCTCCAGATCCTCGAAGGGCTGCTGCACAAGGATCCCGCGGCGCGGGCGGCCGCCGCCGCATCGCGCGTGGATCACAACCTGGCTGCACTGAAGGCTTCGCTCGACCAGTGGCGCGAGCTGCCGGACCGGATGTTCAACCTGCGCAACGATCAGCTGCGCCGCGAACCGGCGCTCCGCATCCTGATCGTCGATGGCAATGCGCTCATCGCCTCTGTCGTGGTCGGCGCCAAGGCCATCATCGCTACGCAACAGCGCCGGGAGGCCACGCCAGCGAATATGGCTTTGCTGGCGGATATGGCGGCGTTTCAGAGCTCCTTCTTCGCCATGGTCTCCGGTTTGCGGGGCTACGTCACGACCAAGCGCGATACATTCAAGTACGAGTATGAATCGAATCTGACGATCAACAACACCGCGTGGGAGAATCTCGCGCGGAAGCAGGCCCAGCTCGATCCGACCCAGAAGACGAGGCTGGACAAGATCGCCCATGACCGCGATGCCTTCCTGCTCCTGCCGCCCCAGATGTTCTCGGCGGTTGAGGGCGAGCATGCGCGCGAGGACCTATATCTGTTTCGGACCGAGGCCGTGCCGCTGGCCGAGAAGATGCTCAAGCTCCTGAGCGACACCGCGGCTGAAGAACAGAGCCTGCTGCAAGAGGATCTCGCCAGCGGCCGGAACCAATTGGCGACGGCCCAGCAGGCCATCCTGCTGGGTGGCGTCGCCGCGGTGATACTCGGCCTGGCGCTGGCCTTCATCTTCCGGGAGAACATTGCCGGTCCGGTGCGGCGGCTGACGGCGATCGCCGAGCGGATCCGGGCAGGGGATCTGGCGGCGCGGGCGGCGGTCGAATCCTCCGACGAGATCGGCAACCTGGCTTCGACCTTCAACAAGATGACGGTGCGCCTGGGCGAGAGTCTGGACGATCTGGAGCGGCGGCGGAACGAGCAGGAGGCACTGGCGACGCAGTTTAGGCGCCACAGCGAGTATCTCGGTGCGCTGCACGATACGACGCTGGGCCTCATCCGGCGTCTCGACCTGACGGAGCTGCTGTCGGACCTTGTTGCCCGGGCCGGCCAGCTGCTCGGCACGGAGCACGGGTTCATCTATCTTGTCGATGAGACCGGCACGGCAATCGAGCGCCGCGTCGGGGTCGGCGTCTACGCGGCGTCGATCGGGCAGAAGCTGCGGTCGAACGAGGGGGTAGCGGGCAGAGTCTGGCAGTCCGGGCAATCGCTGGTCATCAACGACTATGACACCTGGGAGGGACGCGCAGCTGCAGCAGCGAAGCTGGAGATGACCGTGCGCTCTTGCATGGGCGTGCCGCTCAACTCCGGCAACGGTGTCATCGGCGTGCTCGGCATGGCCTATGTCACGCCTGATCTGCGCTTCGGCCAGGAGGAGGTCGAGCTGTTGAGCCGCTTCGCGCAGCTTGCCTCGATCTCTCTCGACAATGCGCGCCTCTTCATGACCGCCCAGGAGGCACGGCACCGCGCCGAGGAGGCGAGCCAGCGTATCGGCGAGCAGAACCGGATGCTCGAATCGTTGTCGACGAAGCTCTCGAAATACCTGTCGCCGCAGGTCTATGCCTCGATCTTCACGGGCAAGCAGAGTGTCGAGATCTCCTCGCGGCGCAAGAAGCTGACGATCTTCTTCTCCGACATCGCCGATTTCACCGAGACGACCGACAACCTCGAATCAGAGGAGCTGACTGGGCTGCTCAATCGCTATCTCACGGAGATGTCGAAGATCGCCCTCGAGTATGGCGCCACGATCGACAAGTATGTCGGCGACGCCATCCTCGCGTTCTTTGGCGACCCGGATACCCGGGGTGTTCGAGAGGATAGTCTCGCCTGCGTGAGGATGGCAATTGCTATGCAGCGCCGCATGCGGGAGCTCCAGTCCGAGTGGTCGGATGTGGGCACGGAGAGACCGTTCCAGCTGCGGATCGGCATCAATACGGGCTTTTGCACCGTCGGAAACTTCGGCAGCGAAGACCGGATGGATTACACGATCATCGGCGGCGAGGTGAACCTGGCATCGCGTTTGCAGGCACACGCCGAACTCGGCGGCATCCTCGTCGCTCATGAGACTTATTCCCTGGTAAAGGACGATATCCCCGCCGAGGAACTTCAGTCCATTCGCGTCAAGGGCTTTGCGCAGCCGATCAGGACCTACCGCATTCTCGGCATCTGCGATGATCTCATCGACCAACGAAACATCGTTCGTCATCAGCAGGACGGCATCAAGATCGAGGTCGATTTTGCCCGCTTGTCGCCAGAGGACCGCCCGAGGGTCATCCAGGTTGTCGAGGGTCTACTCTCCAGACTGACGTCGGGTCCCCAGTCGAGGTCTGAATAGGGTCAAAGCTTCCCCTTCAGATTCCCCGGCCGAATGTCCTTAACGGGTCGATTCTTCCGCTTCCTGACTGCGGCGACTGCAACGCGATGGGCATGCACCACGTCTAAGTAGGGTGAGGCCGACTACTCGATCCCCGGCATGCCGGCTATTCTCCCGGCGAGGAAATGAACCAGCAGCCTGACTCGGGAAATGCCCGCGCGCTCGGGTACGATCCTGCCAGCTTCCCACCCGGTATGTTCGAAATCACGAAAGGCTGTTGGATCGCGAGAACTCTCCATCGTACCCTCCTGCAAAGAAGAGAGAAAAACATTATGCAGCAATACTAAATTAGTTTCATGGCACTTCTAAATGGAGCGGGACGCTTTCTCTCTGCTCTGGATTTGACGATGGCAATTCTGACAGTGCGGAATGTGCCCGATGAGGTGCATCGAGCTTTGCGCGTGCGGGCCGCGATGCACGGCCGCAGCGCCGAGGCGGAAGTCCGCGACATTCTCGAAAGTGTAGTGAGGCCGGAGCAGCGCGTCCGTATGGGCGATGCCTTGGCAGAGCTCGGCCGACGGCAGGGGCTGACCAATGATGATTTCGCCGTGTTTGACCAGGTACGTGATGATGCACCGGCGGAGCCGATGAGGTTTGAATGATCCTCTTGGATACGAATGTCGTCTCCGAGGCGATGAAACCAGAACCCAATCTAGCCGTCCGCTCTTGGCTGAACGAACAGGCCGCTGAAACGCTGTATCTGTCAAGTGTGACGTTGGCTGAACTGCTGTTTGGCATCGGTGCGTTGCCCGACGGTCGGCGCAAGAAGGCTCTAGCCGAGACGCTTGACGGCGTGCTTGAACTGTTTGGCGATCGTGTCTTGCCGTTCGACGTGGAAGCTGCTAGGCACTACGCCGGCTTGGCGGTGAAGGCCAGAGCGGCCGGCAGGGGTTTCCCGACCCCGGACGGATATATCGCCGCGATTGCCGCCTCCAAGGGATTTATCATAGCTACGCGCGACATCAGCCCCTTTGAAGCGGCGGGACTTGCCGTCGTAAATCCTTGGAATAACAAATAAATCCAAAGATACTGAACCTTGGGGCTCTTGCCTTCCTCCGCTGGTCTGAGGTTTGAATCGGCTCAAGGCGAGGAATGAACATTCACCTCTGGCTAAGACGGTGAGAAGACATCGCTATCCGCATTGAGCGACGAGCCAATCCATCGCTGCCCCGCATCCATCGTACCCGAGACGGTCCCGCCATCAACCGTCAGTTCCGCCGTGGGGGAAGAGGCCGATCTCGATCAGTTACGATCTCGATGACGGCTGCCTCATTTCCGCGTCGCCTGGTTTGAGCCGCTCGTTGACGTCGTCGATTACCCGCTGAATATTGCCGATCTTCCAGAGCGCATTTGGCACTCAGTTGATTCACGACATGATCAATCCGCCATCGACATTGATTGTCTGGCCGGTGATGTAGGCTGCGTCTTCCGAAGCCAGGAAGGCGACGAGGGCGCCGACTTCGGCGGGCGTCCCCGCGCGGCCCATCGGTATGCCTTCGACCCATTCGGCCATGAGTTCGCCCGGGCCGTATTCGCCGAGCATCTGGCCCCAGACCCTGTCGTTGTAGTCCCACATTTCGGTGTGGATGATGCCGGGGCAGATGGCGTTCACCGTGATGCCCTCGCGGGCGAGTTCCTTGGCGAGGCTCTGTGTCACGCCGACGACGCCGAACTTCGAGGCGGCGTAGTGCGGGGTGTAGATGAAGCCCTGCCGCGCCTGGCCCGAGGCGGTGTTGATCAGGCGGCCCTTCGAGCCGCTGGCGCGGAACCGGCGGATCGCCTCCTGGCAGCACAGGAAGACGCCCTTCGTATTGACGTCGAGGTTCAGGTCCCATTCGCGCTCGGTCAGGTCCTCGACCTTGGCGATGGTGATGACCCCGGCATTCTGCACCGATACGGAGATGGCGCCGAGCTTCGCTTCGGCCGCGCCGTAGGCGTCCCGCACGGCCGCCGCGTCGGTCACGTCCAGCACGATGCCGATCACGTCCGCGCCGGTCTCATTGGCGAGCGCCTCGGCGGCTGCCGGCGTGTCCTTCTCGATTGCGGCGATGGCGACTTTGGCCCCCTCCTCGGCAAAGCGCTTGGCGATGCCGCGACCGATCCCCTTGTTGCCCCCGGTGACGAAAACCGTCTGGCCTGCAAAACGTCTCATGGTCTTTCCTCCATAATGCGCAGCAGGCCGAAGGCTGATCTCGGGCAAGATCAGGCCGTGAGCCGAGCCGCGGTGAACTTGTCGGTGACAAGCACATCGATGACGCCGAGTTTCAGGGCGCCCGCAATGGCTTCGGTCTTCGATTCTCCGCCCGCCAGCGCCATGACGCGGTCGGCCTTCCTGAGGTCTTCGAGCGAAATGCCGATGACCCGGTCGTTGAGCGGCGTTTCGACCGGCTTTCCGTCCCTGTCATAGAACCGATAAGAGATCTCGCCGACGGCGCCGGCCTCGTGTAGCATCGCCATTTCCTGTCGGGAGAAGGTGTTGCCGGAGCGGGCGAGGAGCTCGGACGGCTCCACCGCACCGATGCCGACGATCGCCAGGCTGAGGCGGCCGAACAGGTCCATCGTCTCGCGCACGACCGGGTCGGCGAGCATGACGAGTTTTGCCTCGCGCGACGAGGTGATGCCCTGGACGAGAAGCAGCCGCGGTTCGCCGCCGGTGAGCCGCGCAAGGCGCGCCGTCAGCTGCGTGGCGTGGGTTTGGACCGAGGCGTCCCCCATGCCGCCGAGAATCTGCACGATATATTTGGCCTTGGCTGTCTTGAGTGGGTGGATGTTGTCCACCATGCGCAGGATCGTCTGGCTCCAGCTCGAGACGCCGATGATCTCGTCCTGCTGCAGGGTAACCTCGAAGAAATGGGCGGCCGCCTCGCCGATGCGCGCCATGATCGCCCCGTCGCGGTCCTCGGAACAGTCGATGACAATCGCCTCCGTCAGGCCGTAGCGGTCGCGCAACGCGGTTTCGAGATCGGCGAAGGTGCCCGGCGGCGGAATGACGGTGGTCCGGACGATGTCTTCCTGCTCGGCCCGCTTCAGCATGCGCGACACGGTCGCCTGCGACATGCGCATGACCTCGGCGATCTCTGCCTGCCGTTTGCCCTCGATATGATACATCTGAGCAACTCGTGCGATCAGTCGCAGCTCGTTGAGCCGTCCCATGGAATCCTCCAAGTGTGAATTTTTATTCACTCATAGTGGAAGGGCCCGGAACGGTCGAGCGGTAGATTGCGTCTTGCCAAACCCGGAGGCGATCTGTCGCGTCGGAAAAACGCGGCGCAATAGGATTGCCGGCGCGCGGCAGGGCAGCGATGGCGGCAAGATCCAGCCAGACGCCCAGCGAAAGCCCCGCCAGATAGGCCGCGCCAAGGGCGGAGGCCTCCGGCGCGTCGCACTGGGTGACGGCATGGTTCAGCGTGTCGGCCACGCATTGCATCAGGAAGGTGTTCTTGCTCGGCCCGCCATCCGCGTAGAGGCGGCCGAGCGGCGTCGGCGATTGCGCCGACATGGCCTTGAAGACGTCATGAACCTGGAAGGCCATTGAATCGGTCACCGCGCGGGCCATCTGGGCGCGGGTGGTGTTGAAGGTGATGCCGGAAAACAGCGCCCGTGCATCGGACTGCCAATAGGGCGCGCCGAGGCCCACGAAGGCCGGTACGAAGCCAGGCCCGCCGGGCTCGGCGGCTGCGGCAAGGTCGGTCAGGGCCTGCACGTCAGGCAGGCCAAGCATTTCGACCATCCAGGGGAGTGCCGCGGCCGAGACAAGGATATTGCCCTCGAAGGCATAGGTCGGCCGGCCGTCGATCGACCAGGCGATCGTCGTGGTGATTCCCTGCTGCGGCGCGATGAAGCAGGGCAGCGTCGTCATCACGGACGAGCCGGTTCCGAAGGTCACCTTGCCGTCGCCGGGACGGAAGGCGCCATGCCCGAAGAGCGCCGCATGGCTGTCGCCGATCGCCGCGGCGATCGGGATGCCGTCCCTGAGGCCCGGCACGTTTCGGGTCACGCCGAAGCGCGACGCGCTGTCTCGCACCTCGGGCAAGGCGGATTTCGGCACGCCGAACAGTTCGCAGAGCTCGTCGCTCCAGGCCTGCCGGTTTAGGTCGTAAAGCTGGCTGCGGGCGGCATTCGAAGCGTCGCAGGCATGGACCGCGCCATCGGTGAAGCAATGGATCAGCCAGGCGTCGATCGTCCCGAGCCGCACTTCGGGTCCCGCAGGCAAGCGATCCAGCAGCCACTTCATCTTCGGGCCGGGGAACATCGGGTCGATGGGCAGCCCGGTGAGCGCCTGGACGTGGGGCGCGTGGCCGCCCCCGACCAGTTCGGCGCAGGCCGGTGCGCTGCGGCGGCATTGCCAGCTTACCACCGGCCCGAGTGGCCTGCCCGTTGCGGCATCCCAGATGGTGACGGACTCGCGCTGGTTGGAAATCGCGATGCCGAGGATGTCGACATCAGGGCCGGCCTGCAGGCAGGCGGCAATCGCCTCTCTGACCGATTCCCAGATGCGCAGCGGGCTCTGCTCCACCCAGCCGGGCTGCGGATGTTCGATGCCGACCGTAGACGAGCCGCGCGACAGGATTTCGCCGGCCGTAGAGACAAGCACGGCCTTGGAATTCGTGGTGCCCTGGTCGATGGCGAGAATGGCGGTCGTCATGGCAACTCCGGCAGGCATGAATTGGGGGCGCGGCGATAGGGAGGGTTTGCCGCGCCCGGCACGGACTCTAGACGCGCAGTATCAAACGCGAGAAGACTTCCGTGCAATCAAAGCGATGGCAGCCTCGGTGATGGCCGCAGGCGACATGCCGAATTCGCCAAGCAGGAACTCGGCCGAGCCGGTCGGGGCGAAGATGCCTGGAACGCCGAGGATCTTCATCGGCACCGGAGCTTCGGCCACGACGACTTCGGCGACGGCCGAGCCGAGGCCGCCGAAGGTGGAATGCTCTTCCGCGCTCAGGATCGCCCCGGTTTCGCGGGCGGCGGCCACCACGGCCTCGACGTCGATCGGGCGGACCGTCGCCATGTTCAGCACCCGGGCCTCGATCCCCTGTTCGGAGAGGAGGTCGGCCGCCTTCAGCATGCGGTGAGTCAGCGTGCCGTTGGCGATCAGCGTGATGGCGTCGCCGTCACGAAGCAAGTTGGCCTTTCCGAGCTCGAACCTGTGTCCGGCGGGCAGCAGGTCCGGAACGCCGACGCGCGACAGGCGAAGGAACACCGGTCCCTCGTAATGGGCCGCCCATTCCACCGCCGCGGCGGTCTCGATCGAGTCGCAGGGTGCGATCACCGGCAGATTCGGCAGCACGCGGGTCCAGGCGAAGTCCTCGATCGAATGGTGCGTGGGCCCAAGCTCGCCATAGGCCATGCCGGAGGAAATGCCGATGAGTTTCACATTGGCGTTGGAATAGGCGATGTCGGCCTTGATCTGCTCCAGCGACCGTCCGGTCAGGAAGCAGGAGGCGCCGCAGACGAAGGGCAGCAGACCGCCATTGGCAAGCCCGGCGCCCACGCCCACCATGTTCTGCTCGGCAATGCCGACATTGACCAGCCGTTCCGGCCATTTGGACTTGAACCCGTTGAGCTTCGACGAGCCGACGGAATCGTTGCAGACCGCCACTATCTTGGGATTGTCCGCGCCGAGACGCTCCAGCACTGCAACGAAGGCGTCGCGGCAGTCGTGCAGCTTGGGAGAGGTGATCACGTCTTTCATCACAGGGTCTCCGAAAGCTCGGCCAGGGCGATCTGATATTGTTCGGCATTCGGCACCTTGTGGTGCCAGTCGACCTTGTCCTGCATGAAGGAAATGCCGTGGCCCTTGTTGGTATGGGCGACGATAGCGTGCGGACGGTTGCCGCGGCGCTCCAGTGCCGGGACGATTTCGTCCATGGCATTGCCGTTGATCTCGGTGACGTCCCAGCCGAAGGCTTCGAGCTTGGCGGGGAAGGGGGCGAGGTTGTTTGTGTCCTCCAGCGTGGCGCCCTGCTGGAAGCGGTTGTGGTCGATGATCAGCGTCAGATTGTCGAGACCGAACTGCGCCGCGGCGGCGATCGCCTCCCAGTTCGACCCTTCCTGCATCTCGCCGTCGCCGGTCAGGACATAGGTGTGGTACTCGGCGCCGGTCAGCTTGGCGGCCTTGGCCATGCCGACCGCGACCGGCAGGCCGTGGCCGAGCGGCCCGGTATTGGTCTCGACGCCCGGGACCTTGGTGCAATTCGGGTGCCCGTTCAGCCGCGAATGCGGCTTCAGGAAGGTACCGATCTCTTCCTCGGGCAGGAAGCCGCGCTTGGCGAGCGTCACATAGAGCGCCAACGCCACATGGCCTTTCGACAGCACGAAACGGTCGCGGTCCGGATGCTTCGGCTGATCGGGCCAGATGCGCAGCACGCGGAAATAGAGCGCCGTCAGAATGTCGATGGCGGACATTTCCCCGCCGATATGGCCGGCGCCGGCTTCGAAAACCGCCTGTAGATCGCGAAGTCGGATCTGTCGAGCGATGCGGTCGAGATCGTTCGGCTGCATGAATCCCTCGTTATGAATAAATATACAGTCAGATATATAATTGCACGCCACGGCGGCATGTCAAGCTCCGGCCGCAAGAAAAAGACCCTCAAACCGTGTTGACACCATGCTGGCCCATCATGTACGAATTTACACACAGCAATGAATAATTATGCTGCGTGCTAATGAGGAACCCGGAGTAGCGGGAGGAGGGCGCCATGCTTGCGACAGCGACGGAGCGGCAAGGGTTCGCGGGCGGGATGTTTGCGTCGATGCGTGGGGCCACCGGTCCGCTTATCGGCCTCATCGTCCTGTGCCTGTTTCTCACCTTCGCCAGCGACAAGTTCCTTTCGATCAGGAACTTCCTGAACGTGCTCGATCAGATCACCGTATTGGGCATCATGGCCGTCGGCATGACGATGGTCATCCTGATCGGCGGCATCGACCTTGCCGTCGGTTCGGTCATGGCGCTGGCGATGATGGTGCTCGGCTATCTGAACGTCGTTGCCGGCGTGCCGATGTGGATCGCCATTCCGCTCGCCCTGCTGGTCGCTTCGCTGAACGGCCTGATCGCCGGCCTTCTCATCACGCGCTTCAACGTGCCGGCCTTCATCGCGACGCTTGCCATGATGTCGATCGCCCGCGGCCTCGCCAACATGATCACCGACGGCCAGCAGATCATCGGCTTTCCGGCCTGGTTCAATACCATGGCCATCGTGCGCTTCGGCGGCTTCCTGACGCTGACCGTGGCGGTCATGCTGGTGGTCTTCGCCGTCGGCCTCCTCTATCAGCGCTACCGCCATGGAGGTCGCGTCCTCTATGCCATCGGCGGCAACGCCGAAGTGGCGCGGCTTGCCGGCATCAACGTCCAGCGGGCGACCGTGCTTGTCTATGTGGTGTGCAGCTTCCTGGCGGGGCTGTCGGGCATGGTGCTGGCGGCGCGGCTCGACTCGGTCCAACCCTCGTCCGGTGTCTCCTACGAGCTCGACGCCATCGCGGCGGTCGTCATCGGCGGCACGTCGCTCTCCGGCGGCACGGGCGGCATCGGCGGCACGATCATCGGCGTACTGATCATCGGCATCCTGCGCAACGGCCTCAACCTGCTGAGCGTATCCCCCTTCATGCAGCAGGTGATCATCGGTGGCGTCATCGTGCTGGCCGTCACCGCCGAGACCTATCGCAAGCGGAAATAGCCACTGTTCGTCCCGCTTGCGCAGACGCCGGCGGGGAAGCGAAAAACGGTCAGCAATGGTGCGGGCCGGCAAAAGGGAGGTGGAATCCTGTGAAGGCAGGAAATCCACAGAGCAACTCGGAGGAGAACCCCATGAAACAGTCCAACCTGCTGCTGGCGGCAACCACCGCTGCGGTGCTGATGTCCCCCCTCGGTGCATCGGCGACGGAGGTCAAGAAGATCGGCCTCGCCGTTCCGAACCTTCAGGCGGACTTCTTCAACCAGATCAAGCTCGGCGTCGAAAAATACGCTAAGGAAAAGGGCATCGACGTCGTTGTGGTCGACGCGAAGAACGATACGGCCACGCAGGTCAACCAGGTTCAGGACCTGATGACGCAGGATATCAACGCGTTCATCTATATTCCGGCCGGTGCTGCCGCGGCCGCCGTGCCAACCCGCCTTGCCCGTGAAGCCGGCATTCCGGTGATCAATGTCGACCGTGTTCCGGAGGGCGCGCCAGGCGATACCTTCATCGCCGGCGAAAGCGTCGATTCCGCCTATGCCGTCTGCAAGCACATCATCGAAAAGGCCGGCGGCTCGGGCAAGATGGCGATCATCCACGGCCAGAAGGGCACGACGCCGGAAGTCGATCGGTTCACCGGCTGCAAGCGCGCCATCGACGAGGCTCCGGGCGTGGAACTCGTCGCCCAGCAGTGGAGCAACATGTGGTCGGCGGACGAGGGTTTCTCGATCGCCCAGAACATGTTGCAGGCAAACCCCGACCTGAAGATCATCTTCGGCCAGGCGGACGGCCTGGCGATGGGTGCGGCGAAAGCCGTGGACGTTGCCAACCTCTCCGACAAGGTGATCATTGGAGGCTATGACGGCGACGTCTCGGCGCTCGAATATCTTGCCAAGTGCAAGGGGCCGTTCATCGCCACGGCCACGCAAAGCACCCAGAAAATGGGCGTCCTCGCGGTCGAATCGGCGCTTGCCGTGGCCGCCGGCCAGAAGGTCGAAGAGCGCCAGACGCCGAACGCCGTGCTGACCACCTGCGACAATGCTCCGGAGTTCGTGAAGAGCCATCCATAAACTGTCTCGATGCCCGAAAGGCAGCGCCATGACCACCCAGTCTCCCATCCTCTCGCTCCGTGGGATCCAGAAGTCCTACGGTCCGATCAGGGTCCTGCACGGTGTCGACCTCGACATCTATCCGGGTGAGGTCGTGGCGCTGCTCGGCGAAAACGGTGCCGGGAAATCGACCCTGTCGAACATCATTTCCGGCACCGTGCAGCCGTCCGCCGGCGAAATGACCTGGCTTGGGGCAGCCTATGCTCCCGCCAATCCCCGTGCCGCAATGGACGATGGGGTCGGCATGATCCATCAGGAACTGAAACTGCTCCCGAAGCTCTCGATCGCCGAGAATGTTTTCGTTGGCCGCTATCCGATGAAGGCGGGCCGGGTCGACCGCAGGGCGATGGGGGAACGTGCGCGCAGCGGCCTCAAGCGGCTCGGTCTCGAGATCTCGCCCGACCGCCTCGTCGAAGGGCTCTCGACCGGCAAGCAGCAGCTCATCGAAATTGCCAGGGCGCTGACGCTCAATGCCCGCCTGCTGATCCTCGACGAGCCGACCGCCGCGCTCGGCGGCGAGGAAACCCAGCTCCTCTTCCAGCAGATCGAACGGCTGAAGGCGGACGGGGTGGGCATCATCTATATCTCGCACCGTCTCGAGGAAATCCGGCAGATCGCCGACCGTGTCGTCGTCATGCGCGACGGCGCCAAGGTGCAGGAATTCGACAGCGGCGACGTGCCGATCCGCACCATCGTCGAGGCCATGGTCGGGCGCTCGCTCGAGCGCATGTTCCCGGCCCTGCCGACGCCTCGGGAAGGGGTGACGCTTGAGGTCCGCGATCTCACCTCGCCGACGAAAGCATTTCGCAATATCAGTTTTTCAGTCCGGAAGGGCGAGGTCTTCGGCATCGCCGGCCTCATGGGCGCCGGCCGAACCGAGCTCGTGCGCGCCATCACCGGCGCCGATCCGATTTCCGCTGGCGAGATTCTCCTGTATGGCAAGGCCGTCACGCCGCGCTCGCCGATCGACGCAATTCGCAACGGCATGGTTCTCGTGCCGGAGGACCGCAAGCTCCAGGGCGTCGTGCTCAATCATTCGATCGCGGAGAACATCGGCTATGCCAATCTCGGCGCCATCGCCCGCAACGGCTGGGTTTCCTCCCGGCGTCTGCAACAGTTCGCCGACGAGTGCATCAGGAAATTCGGCGTGAAGGGCCGCGGGCACCAGAACGCCGGCGAGCTTTCCGGGGGCAACCAGCAGAAGGTGGTGCTCGCCAAGTGGCTGGCGCGCAAGCCGCAAGTGGTCGTGCTCGACGAACCGACGCGCGGCATCGACGTCGGCGCCCGCTCGTCGATCTACGATCTCATCATGGATCTCGCCCGCCAGGGGGTCGCGGTGATCGTCGTCAGTTCCGATCTCGAAGAGGTGCTCGGCGTCTCCAACCGGATCATGGTCATGGCCCAAGGCAGACAGACCGGTATCCTTGATCGCGAGGACGCAAACGACGTCTCGGTCATGGAACTCGCTACGATTTGAACGAGGAAGAAATTCATGTCTGAAATCACGCTCAACGCGCTGAAATTGTTCGATCTCTCCGGCAACGTCGCCTTCGTGACGGGAGCGGGCAGCGGCATCGGGCAACGCATCGCCATGGGGCTGGCGCAGTGCGGCGCCGACGTTGCGCTGCTCGACCGCCGCACCGACGATGGACTGGCGAAGACCGCGGAATTCATCGCCGGCACGGGGCGCCGCAGCATCCGGATCGCCGCCGACGTGACCAATGGCGGGGCGCTCAACGAGGCGGTCGCTCGCACCGAAGCGGAACTCGGCCCGCTTGCCCTTGCCGTCAACGCGGCCGGCATCGCCAATGCCAATCCCGCCGAGGAGATGGAGGAAAGCCAGTTCCAGACGATGATGGACATCAACCTGAAAGGCGTCTTCCTCTCCTGCCAGGCGGAAGCCCGGGCAATGCTGAAGAACGGCCGCGGGTCGATCGTCAACATCGCCTCGATGTCCGGCGTGATCGTCAACCGCGGCCTCAGCCAATGCCACTACAACGCCTCGAAGGCCGGCGTCATCCATATGTCGAAGTCGATGGCGATGGAATGGGTGGGCCGCGCCATCCGCGTCAACACGATCAGCCCCGGCTACACGGCGACGCCGATGAACACCCGCCCGGAAATGGTGCATCAGACCAAGCTGTTCGAGGAGCAGACGCCGATGCAGCGCATGGCGACGGTGGACGAGATGGTCGGGCCCGCCGTCTTCCTTCTTTCGAATGCGGCAAGCTTCGTTACCGGCGTCGACCTCCTGGTCGATGGCGGCTTCTGCTGCTGGTAAATATCACGAGGGCAGCCCGAGAACTGGCCTCTTGCTTTTTGCCGCAGAAATTCCTTATCTAAGTTTGTTCTCAGGGCGGGGTGAAAATCCCCACCGGCGGTATCCGGAGCGATCCGGGAGCCCGCGAGCGCTTCCGCGGATGCGGAAGGTCAGCAGACCCGGTGAGAGGCCGGGGCCGACGGTTACAGTCCGGATGGAAGAGGACAATGTCCGCATACCGCTCCTTGTCGAGCGGCGCGGACTTGTTCGCCCAAGGGATGATAGCGGCCGAAACGCCGCGGCTTGACGCCGATGCTGGCTACCCTTGAAAGGCAATGGAATGGCAATCTCGAAAATTGAAGACGCAATCGCGGCCCTGGCGCGCGGCGGCATGGTGGTGGTCGTTGACGACGAGGACCGGGAGAATGAAGGCGACATCATCGTCGCCTCGGACGCGGTGACGCCCGAAACGATCGCCTTCATGATGAAGCACGCCCGCGGGCTGATCTGCGTCGCGATGGAAGGAGTGCGTCTCGATGCGCTCGATATCCCATTGATGGTCCCGCAGAACACGGAACTGCACAAGACCGCCTTCACAGTTTCCGTCGACTACCTACCCGCGACCACCACCGGCATTTCGGCAGCCGATCGGGCCGCGACGGTCCAGGCTTTGGTGAATCCCGACGCGCGTCCGGCGGACTTTGCTCGGCCTGGGCACATCTTTCCGTTGCGGGCGCATCCGAACGGCGTACGCGGCCGGCCAGGGCACACGGAGGCGGCGGTGGAACTTGCACGCCTCGCCGGTAAGTCCCCATCGGGCGTCATTTGCGAAGTAGCCAACGACGATGGAACGATGGCCCGGCTTCCCGAGCTCGTGATGTTCGCCGAGATGCATTCCCTCCCGCTCGTCACCATCAGAGACCTGATCACCTTTGTCGAAATGGAGCTGACGGCTGACGAAGCTCGGGCTGCGTAGTCTGTCTTACGAGGTTGCGCGAGGGGTGGTCCGCGCGACCTAACCTTACGCCGAAACGGCATCAGTTTTCCCGAACTAACCTTGGCGGTTGGGGCGATCACGTTCTCTTTCTGTGCTGAAAATCGCATACTGTATCAACGGGAACAGCAGCTTTAAGGACGCGGCATATGGTTTTTCCGCGGTTCCATGCCGTCTAATGACAGCTCTCGACCGCAAAGCGGACTTCGGAAGGTTCGGTCACGGTGGGGGGCGTGCGTATTTCTGGCGAAAATGATACGGCCACCTTGGATATATCACGGCCCTGATTGGGCGGAAGGGCGTGGGAATTCTTGAAACACCAGAACGGTGCGTGCGTTCACACTAGACTGCGCTCTCCGACATGGTCAAAAAGCGAGCGGATCAGGCGAAAGATCTCGCCGGGAACATCGGTCGTAATCTGGCGCACCTTCGCCTCCACCAGAGTATGCAGGACGGCATCGCTGATGTCTTGGCCGGGATTAACCGTCCAGGCGTCCGTCTCTATGCCAAGTTCCAACAGACGCGCGACGAGAGGGAAGCCTCCCTGTTTCTCCGAGGCAACGATAGAATCGACTTGGAGGTAGGCGAGGCTCACGCCGGTCCTGCGCCGCTCGATGTGGCGCAGCAGCCGCTCCGGGTCGCGCAGACTTCTCTGGCGGGATACCGCCAGCATCGGATCGTACCCCAGCCTGGCCCCGGGGATGGCGGCGACGAGACGGCGTGCCTCATCCAGATGATGCGATCCGACAACGATGGCATCCTCCAGCCCGACGACGGCCGCTGCCGCATCGGCGATCGCAGAATCCGGAAGCCTGTGTCCTTTGAGTAGCTTGAGGTCGAGCTGAAGGTTGGCCGATGGCGCTCTCGGCAGCCCTCGAAGCGGGGCCACCAGTTCGGCGAGCGACAGGACCGGCGCGTCGGGATCGGGGGCGCCGTTGGCGTCCCGGTGGAGAACCTCCGTCATCGAGGCGATCGGCATGCTCGACACGCGGCCGTGGCCGGTCGTCGAGGGACCGAGCGTCGGATCGTGGAGAACCGCGAAGTGGCCATCGGGGGTGGCGAGTATGTCGACCTCGAGGCTCGCGCCGAGCTGCCAGCCGAGGGCGAGGTTAGAACGCTTGAAGGGCGCTTCGGCGAGGTCGGTCCGCAGCTTGTGCCATTTGAGCCGGATGGGGCCATATGGACCCTCGACTGCCACCGGAGTGGGCGACATCCGGTTGCTCACATCGAATGCTGTCACCGTGCGCTCCTCTCCGCTCGAGAAAGTGGGCGGCTGTCGCTCGATTTCCATCAACCAGGCGCACGGACATGTGCGCCCGCGATGAGTTTCTGTCGCTCCGTCTCAAACACAAGTGAATTCTCGGGCAGGAAACTGACCTTCACCTCCTCACCTGGCGAGTGCCCGGCGGACGAACCCTGTTCAAGCACACGAACGGCGCCCATGCCAGTTTCGACGACATACAGGATCTCGCGGCCCATCGGCTCGATCTGCGCAATGCGGCCGGCGAAGCCGGTATCTCCGAACCTGAGGAGCTCCGGCCTCAGCCCCATGGTCAGCGACCCCGACGCGCCATCGACCGGAAATCTGACGCCGTTCACCGTAACCGTGCCGCCCTCGGCTTCGCCGGCAATGAGATTAATGGGCGGCGAGCCGATGAAGCTGGCGACGAACAGGCTCGAAGGCCTGAGGTAGAGGTCATCCGGCGTCCCGACCTGCTCGATCCGGCCCGCGCGCATGCAGATGATGCGATCGGCCATGGTCGTCGCCTCGATCTGGTCATGCGTGACGAGGACGGTCGTGACGCCGAGCTGTTCGTGCAGCGATTTGATCTCGGTCCGCATCGAAAGCCGAAGCGAAGCGTCGAGATTGGAGAGCGGCTCGTCGAGCAGCAGAAGCTGCGGCTCCTTCACGAGGGCGCGCGCAAGGGCGACGCGCTGTTGCTGGCCGCCGGAAAGCTCGCCGGGGCGACGGTCGAGGAGCTCCGCGACCCGGACAAGATCCGCGACGGCCTTCACTTTGGTGAGCGCTTCGTCGCGCGGCGTTTTCTTGAAGCGCAGCGGAAACAGAATGTTGTCGCGCACGCTCATGTGCGGGTAGAGCGCGTAGGATTGAAAAACGATGCCGACATTGCGGTCACGTGCCTCTACCTCATTGACGACATGACCGTCGAAGAGCAGCTCGCCGCCGCTCGGAAGATAGATGCCGGCGAGCATGAACAGGCTTGTCGACTTGCCGCAGCCGGATGGGCCGAGAAGCGCGACGAACTCGCCGTCCTCGATGACGAGGTTCATGTCGGGGATCACCTCGACGGCGCCGAACCGCTTCACCACGTTACGAAATTCGATCTTCGCCATCGCCGTCAGCCCTTCACGCCGCCAATCGACATCTGCATGAGGTAGCGCTGCGCGGCCATGTAGAGGATCAGACTCGGGACAAGGTAAAAGACGCCGACCGCAGAGACGACACCGTAGTCGACGCCCATGACGTCATCGCGAACCCAGTACATGTAGAGGCTCATTGTCCAGTTGCTGTTCCTGATCAGGAAAGTGAACACGAAGATGTACTCTTCCCAGCCGCGGATGAAGGTGAAGACTGCGATGGCGAGGATGCCGTTTCTCACCTGTGGCAGCACCACGCTCACGAATGCCTGCCGCCGTGATGCACCGTCGGTCAGCGCGCTCATCTCGATATCCCACGGCACTGCGTCGAAGAAGCCCTTCATGATGAAAATCGCAAACGGCAGCTCGAAGGCGACAAGGACAAGGATCACCCCGGAAAGCGTATCGAGGAGCCCGATCCAATAGAGCATCAGGAACATCGGCACGATCAGCGTCAGCACCGGGAAGGCGTGGAGCACCAGGAGCGAGCGCAGCATCGAGGAGCGGCCGGGGAACTGGAAGCGCGACAGGTAGTAGGCCGCCAATGAGGCGACGGTGACGACGATGGCCGTTTGCGCGCCGGCGATCAGGATCGAGTTGCCGAAGGCATGCCAGACATTGGGAAACTGCACCGCGCCTTTGACTTCCCCGATCCGCGACCGCACCACCGAGGCGAAGTCCGGCTCCCAGAGAAAGATGAAATTGCCGAGGTGGAGGTCGGGGCCGACCAGGAGGGCGAAGGCGAAGACGGCGAACGCGGCGACTGCCGCAATGCCGATCCACAGCTGGCGCCGGCCTTGCGCGAGCGCGGCAGTCAGCCAGAAGGCGACGACGGCCGGCACCACCACGGCCATCGAGCGCCACAGCACCGCGGTCTCGGCAACGCCTGTCTTGGCCGAGAAGGCGATCGTGACGAGCCAGAAATAAGGCAGGATGATCGGCAGCGACACCGCGATCAGGAATGCGTAGAGGACGACCGCCTTGGTGCGGCGGACGGCACGGGCCTGCGCTGCCAATGCATCCCAGTCGGCCGCCGGTTCGGCTGTCGTCGTGGAAGCCAGGGGGATTGTCTGAGCGGCCATCTCAATGCACCTCGATGCGCGGGCGCTGCAGCAGGCGTTCCATATCGAAGAAGCGCCAGCCGAGGAGCGCGACGATGACCCCGATGACGATCAGAAAAAGCGCCAGCGCGGCTCCGTAGCCATATTGGCCGCTCTCGAAGGCGCGACGGTAGACATAGAGCGCATAGACAGTCGTGTCATAGAACGGACCGCCCTTGGTGAGGAGCAGGATGTATTCGAAGCTGACCAGCAGCGAAAGTGTCTGGTAGATCGTCACAAAGCTGATCGGCCAACGCAGCGCCGGTAGCGTAATGAAGCGGATCGTTGCGAAGGTCCCGGCGCCGTCCACTGCCGCCGCGTGGAACAGGTGCTCCGGGATGCCGCGGATCGCGGCGGTGAAGATGATCATGCCCATCGAAGCGCCGATGAAGCCGTTCGAGATGATGATGAGAGCGATCGGTGCCGAAGTGAGCAGATCGAGCGGCGCGTCGAGACCGAACGCCTGCATGAAGACCTGGTTTACGAGGCCGGCCTCGGTGGGGCTCACCGCCCAAAGCCAGAGCAGAATATAGAGGACTGAAGGGCTCATTCGCGGCAGCAGCCACACACCCCGGAAGAAGCTGCCGGAGACATTCCGGATCGCCGTGGTGGTGATGGCGAGGATCAGGCCAAAGGTGACGTTGAATATCGCCAGCGTGCCGAAGACATAGATGAAGGTCAGCCCTATGACCTGCGACAACCGGCGATCCGTTCGAAAGACCTTCTCGTACTGCTCGGTGGTGAACTCGCTGATACGGAGCGAGCGGCTGAGGTCTGTAAACGACACTGTGATATCGATTATGACGGGGACGACGAAGAAGAAGACCGTCAGCAGGATCGCCGGGCCGAGAAAGATCACGAAGTTCGTGCGCCTTCGCGCCGCTGATCCCGCATGGCCGCGCCGCTCGATCGTGAGTTGATCCGCTATCGTCGTCATCGTTTGGCTCGCAGGGCGGGCTTCGCGACCGTCGACCCGGCACGTCCGGATCGACGGTCGCGAGACCGATTGGACCTATTTGACGATCACGTCCTCGAGGGAGGACGAGGCTTCCTCGATGACGAAGTCTGCCGCTTGCTCCGCCGACAACCGCCCCGACTCTATGCCTTGAATTCCGGCATAGATGATACCGTTGAGGTCGCCGAACTGCGAGTTGTTCGGCAGGAACTTGGTGATCTTCAGCAGTTCGGTTGCTCTGGCGAGCGGCCAGGCCTTGGCATAGCGCGGGTCTTCGAGTTGCTCGGGCTTGATGCCGATATGCGTCGTCGTGACCGCGTGATCCGTGTTGAGGTCGGCCGCTGAAGCGTGGCCAAGCAGGCGGGCGGCGAGTTCCGGCTCCTTCGTGTCGGCAGCAATCACATAGACGATCGGGTGCGTCAGACTGACCGGCGAGCCGCCCTTTTGGGGCGCCGGCCCGGCGATCCAGCCCCAATCAGCGAAGAAAGCCTTCTCCTCCTGCGGCAGCCCGTAGGTCGGGAACGCGACGCTGCCGAGGTCCCAGATGCCGTACATGAAGAATGCGGCGTTGCCGGTGTAGAATTCCTTCCGCAGCGCATCGAACTCCATCGCGGTGTTGTTGGCCGGAATGACGCCTTCCTTCACTCCGCGCTCGAACCAGCCGAAGGCAGCGGCGAGCTTGTCGCGCTCGAGGAGCAGCTTGCCGGTTGCCGGATCGACGAAGTCGCTGCCATAGGCCTGGAACACCATGATGTAGTCGGGCCCCTTGTTCGGCCGGTGAAGGACACCGTATTGCGCCTTTGTCTTGTCGACGACCTGCTTGGCAATCTCCAGCACCTCGTCCAACGTCAGGTCGCCCGACAACGCCCGCTCCGGCATGGCGTCGACGAAGGCAGCGTCGTAGCCGGCCTCGCGCAGGAGCTTCTTGTTGTAGAAAAACATCCTGGCTTCGGCGTCCTGCGGAATCGCGTAGGTGCCATCGGGACACTTCGCCGATGACCAGAGCGACGGAAAGATCGTGCCGAAATGTTGAGGGTACTTGGCGATATAGTCGTCAAGCTTGAGAGCGAAGCCGTCCTCCTGGAAAGCGCAGATCCACTCGTGCGCGGCGATGAACATATCGGGGCCTTCGCCGACGCCGAAGACCTTGAGAAGTTGCAGTGCGTCGTCGTCGAAGCCCTTGGCGGGACTCTCGCGCACGGCAACCTCGACGCGTTTCGGGGAGCCCTCGGCCTCGAGTTCCTTGTTCAGCCGCTCGGCAGCCTTGATCACGTTGCCGGGGCGCAACGGCCCAGAGGGATCCTGGCGCGACCAGAGTTCGAGCTTCACGGTTTCTTGCGCGAAGAGCGGCGTCGCCGCAAGGAAGGCCGCGCAGCCGCTCACCAACGCCGCGCTCAGAAGCGCAGCAGTTCCGATTTTCCAGTGAATCATCCTGATTTTCTCCCGTGCCGCGGCACCCTTTTCATCGTGCCGTCATTGTTGTTGCAAAGCTGTGCAACATGATTATGAAGGCGCTTTGGGGAATGTCCAGCGGGGTCAGGCCGATGTCGGATAGCAGAGACAGCAATCAGGGCCGTTTCGTGAGCGCCCAGGCGGTCGCCGAGCGCGCAGGCGTGTCCCGATCGGCGGTTTCGCGGGCGTTCACCCCCGGCGCAAGCATCGCACCGGCGACGCTGGCCAAGGTGCGGGAAGCAGCCGCGGCGCTCGGATATCAGGTCAATGATCTCGCCCGCGGGCTTCATGCCAATCGGAGCCGGCTGGTGGGGCTCGTGACCTCCGACGCCGACGCTCCATTCCGGGCTCAGATGATTGCCGCCCTCTCGCATGCCTTGATCGAGCGCTCCAACATCCCGGCGATCATCAGCGTCGGGCCCACGGCGGACGACGTTGCGAATGCCAGCCGCCAGTTGCTGCGCTATCGGGCGGAGGCGACCGTCTTCCTCTCAGGCTCGCCGCCAGCCAGCCTTGTCGAACTCACGCGGCGGAACGGCCAGCCACTGATCCTGGTAAATCGAGCCGAGACCGGCCTCGACAGCGTCCATTGCGATGACAGGGACGGTGCGCAGCAGGCCTTTGAGGTCCTGCGCATGGCCGGAGCCTCTCGTTTCGCCGTGATCAACAGGGCGAACCCGAGCTCTAGCCTCTCCGCTCGCGAGCACGCCTTTGTCGAATTTGCCGCCGCTTCCGGATTCGAGGCCAAGGTCGTGCGGACCGGACGCGCCGACTATGATGGCGGGAAAGAGGCGGCGCGACGCCTGCTGGCGAGCGACCAGGCGCCCGACGCGGTCTTCTGCGTGAACGACCTCATGGCGTTCGGGACGCTCGATCACCTTCGCGACGCCGGCCTGCGCGTCCCCGACGACGTTTCGATTGTCGGCTTTGACGATGTGCCGATCGCCGCATGGTCTTCCTACAGTCTGACCACGCTCCGGCAAGATCCTTGGCGGATTGCGAGCGAGGTTGTATCGATCCTCGACCGGCGCCTCGCCAATCCCGACTCGCCGCCGACTTCGGTCTACTTCCCAGTAGAGCTCGTTGTTCGCAAAACTGTCAGAGCGCGCTTGTAAGGAGGTCGTGCTCCAACGATGAAGGAAGACGTCGAATATGGCCTTCAGCTTCCTTGCCCGCGAAGCGGGACGCGTCCATGTCTGTGGCCACCGCGGCTACAGCCTCCACTACCCGGAGAATACTTTGCCGGCATTGAAAGCGGCAAAGGCCGCCGGGGCGACCACGGTCGAGATCGACGTCGTGCTGACCACCGACGGCGAGCCGATCATCCTTCACGACCTGACCGTCGACAGGACGACAGACGGTCACGGCTTTGCAGCGGACCTCAGCCTTGAGCAGATCCGTAGACTCGACGCAGGGGTTCGCTTTCATCCCGCCTTCGCCGGAACGAAGATACCGACGGTGGCGGAGGCTCTCGATTGGGCGAAGGCGGACGACATGGGGGTTGTGCTCGAGATCAAGGAGGCGGAGCGGGCGGATGTCGCCATTGATTGCGTGGCTGCGTTGTTGCGATCAACGGGCACCGTCGACCGGGTCAGTGTCATCAGCTTCGACCATGTGGCGCTGAAGCGTGCGGTCGAGCGCCATGCGGGCCTCAGGACCGAAGCCATCACCCACGCCCGCCAAGCCGATCCTGTTGGCGTGTTGAAAGCATGCGGCGCGAAGTCGGTGTCGATCGAGTTCGACATGTTCCACCCCGACGATGCGAAAGCCTTGCACGAAGCGGGCTTCAGCAACCGCGTGCACGTGCCTCGCCCCGACGTGCTCGCCGAGTATTGGCGGGCTGGACGCGATCCCTTGCCGGACCTGGTGCAGTGGATCGCCGATGGACTGATCGACACGATATCGGGTGACGACGTGCCGTTCATTTCCATGCTCGTCAGGCGCGCCGGCCGCGCCGGCTGAGGCCTGCTCGAGGTGGGGCCGCCACGACCGATAGCTCTGGCTGACCGCCTGCACCGGCGCTCGGGGTTATTCACAATCCAGTTGCAGCCGGGTTCTTTTCAGCGAGAATGGGGGGCCTGCACGAACGTATGCGCGCCCGGGACGCTGCTTTCCTGTGGCCGCGGGACGGGATCGACATGCTCAAACGCCGTACTGCATTCGGCAGCTCTGAATGAGGGACAGCCGATCGATGAAGGCCGTCTTCGTACTCTTTGACTCGCTCAACCGCCACGTGCTCGCGCCATACGGGGGACGGCGGGTTCCGACGCCGAATTTCACCCGCTTGGCTGAGCGCACCGCAACATTCGAGCGTCACTATGTCGGCAGCCTGCCCTGCATGCCGGCGCGCCGCGACATGCAGACGGGACGGCTGAGCTTCCTCCACAGGAGCTGGGGACCGCTCGAGCCCTTCGACAATTCCTTTCCCGAGCTGCTGCGCCGGGCCGGCTCCTACAGCCATCTCGTCACCGACCATTTCCACTATTTCGAGGATGGCGGCGCGACCTATCACACCCGGTATGACAGCTACGAGTTCATCCGCGGGCAGGAGGGCGATCCGTGGAAAGCCATGGTTGAGCCGCCATGGGAACGCCTGCGCCAGATGTATCATGATCGGCAATTCAGCCAGGCGGCACGCGACAAGTTTCGGCGCAACATCGTCAACCGCGAATTCATCAGGGAAGAGAGCGAGTTCCCGTCGGTGCGCTGCTTCGCCGCGGGACTGGAGTTCCTCGAGCGGAACCGAAAGGCAGACAATTGGCTCCTGCAAATCGAGACCTTCGACCCGCATGAACCTTTCACCGCGCCCGAGCGGTTTCGCGCAGAATCCAGGACGGGCTGGAACGGTCCCGTTCGCGACTGGCCGCGCTACGGCCGCGTCGACGAGCTGCCGGAAGAGTGCGAGGAACTGCGCGCCAACTACTACGCCGTCGTCGCGCTTTGCGATTTCCTCATCGGCCAGCTTCTTGATTATTTCGATGCGCACGACCTTTGGCGCGACACCGCGCTCGTCGTCACCACCGATCACGGCTTTCTTCTCGGCGAGCATGATTTCTGGGCGAAGAACCGGATGAACATGTACGAGGAGATCGTGCACATTCCGCTTTTCGTCCATGATCCGCGCCGGCCGACAGGCGCCGGCGTCCGGCGGTCGGCTCTGACCCAGACCATCGATCTCGCGCCGACGTTCCTCGATCTGTTCGAAGTGCCGGCCGCTGCCGAGATGCAGGGGCATTCGCTGCTGCCGCTGCTCGACGCCGATCGCTCGCTTCGGCATGGTGCTCTGTTCGGCTATTTCGGCGGTGCGATCAACGTGACGGACGGACGCTATACCTATCACCGCTTCCCGCCCAACCCTAGGTCGCAGGAGCTTTACCAATATACATTGATGCCAACGCATATCTGGGAGCCGTTCACGCCTGAGGAACTCGCCGGAGCCTCGCTTGCGCAGCCGATGCCCTTCACCAAGGGAGCGCCGATCCTCAAGGTACCGGTTATCGACCGGTCGCCAATGTTCGAGAACTACGGTCCCGGCGCGCTCCTTGAGAGTGAAAGCCGGCTCTACGATCTCGCTGACGATCCAGGGCAGAATACACCCCTTTTCTTGCCAGATATCGAGCACGCAATGGCGCGCCTCCTGCAGGATCTCATGCGCGCCAACGATGCTCCGCCGGAAGCTTACACCCGTATCGCGATCGAAAGCTAAGTGAGTGGCCGTTCCGAAAGAGTGTGCCTAATCGTTGCGCCGATCGCGACGTATCTTCTCCTATCATGAAAGGAAAAACCATGAGCATGCATGAAGAGGATCTCGATCGGCGTTTTGCCCTAGCGAAATCAGTTGCCCAGGAGGCGGGGGCGCTCGCGCTCGACTACTTCAACAAGCGCGACACCCTGGTGATCGAGACCAAGCGCGATCTACAGGATGTTGTCTCGATCGCCGACCGGAATGTCGAGGTGCTGATTCGGGAGCGCGTCGCCGCCGAACTTCCAGACGACGGGTTCCTCGGCGAGGAATTTGGCTACGTGGAGGATGCGTCGGGCTATACTTGGGTCGTGGACCCGATCGACGGTACCGCGCCGTTCATCAATGGCATGTCGACGTGGTGCGTGTCGATCGCCGTGCTGCATGGCGGTCTGCCGGTGGTCGGCGTGATCCATGTGCCCTGCGATGGAGAACTCTATGCCTCGGCCGCCGGCAAGGGTGCGAGCCTCAATGGGATAAAATTGAACCTCGATCCGTCTCGCACGATCCAGAACGGTATGACCGGAATAGGCTGCAACACCTATGTCGAGCCGGAGCGGGTGGGTCAGATCATCGCCGCTTTGCTCGGCATTGGCGGCAACTTCATTCGCAATGGCTCCGGTGCGCTGATGCTGGCCTATGTCGCCGCCGGCCGTCTCGTCGGCTATTACGAGCCGCACATGCACGCCTGGGACTGCATGGCTGGTTACTGCCTCGTCAAGGAGGCCGGTGGCAACTATCTGTCCTTTCCGACAGAGCGCGAAGCCTTGTTTAAGGGCCACCCAGTGCTAGCCAGCAATCCAACCGCTTATGCTGACTTGGTGGCGATCCACAGCCATTGACTACGTCATCATTTGATCATTTCGCTGTTTTACCGAAACGATGAAGCACGTAGAGAACGCAGGCACCCGAAAGCATCGACGGAGCCGCTGCCCCTTCGATCGGAAACGGTCAACGCAAACTTTGCACAACTCATCGTCAGCGACGGCCACCTTCAGGCGGGCTGTTCGGATTCTGTCCTTAAGCCGGCGAGCAAAGAGGCGTAACCGTCATATGAAGGAATGAGCGTGCTCATAAATGAGTCTTTAACAGGCTAGGGCGAAGATCAAACGACGCGCAGCCATCCGACCACTTTGACGACGTTCCCCCCCACAATGGGCGGGTCCGCAGTTCTAATCCTCTCAGGGCGGTCGGTCAGGATGCGGGAGCATTATCTGGGTCGAGTCGCTGTTGGCATGACGACGTTTGGGCGCACTGCGGACAAGAATTGGCTCAAGTCCTACCCTCAACTGTCACACTTCGAGGTCGAGCTGGGATCGAGGAACCGCCCACGCGCTCGATACGATTCCGGAACACCTTGCGGATGCGCCGAGCTTTCGCCGCATCCGCAAGCATGTCAAGGCCAAGGCGCCCTGGTTAGCCGCCAGAGCAATATTAAGCTATTAACCGCGGGGCTGCAGCAGCGCCAGGGCGACCGTCGATGCGGCAAGGACGGCGGTAAGGGTTAAGGGCCCGGTAGCGCCATAGTTGTCCACGGCGTAGCCGCCGAACACCGCGCCGATGCTGATGGCGACCTGGAAAGAGACGACCATCAGACTGCCCACTGCTTCAAGCGCGTCGGGTGCCCCGCGGGACAGATTGGTAGGCAACACCACCGGCGCCATGCCGAAAGCGAAGCCCCAAAGCGTAGCGAAGCCGAAGGCGACGACGATATGCGCGCCCCAAAGCACCAAAGCGAGGGTGGCAAACGCCATTAACGCCGCGGTGACCATGAGGGCAGTGCGGATATCAGCGTCAGCCATTCGGCCACCGGCAATATTGCCGATCACTGCGGCAATGCCAAACCCGAGCAGCGCGAGAGCAATCGGCCAGGTTTCAAGGAGCGTCACTTGCTCGAGGAAAGGGCGCACATAGACCGAGCCGGCAAAATGCCCCGTCATCAGCAAAAGGATAGCAAGCATTCCCAGTTGAACACCACGCCGCCGTGTCAGCCGGAAGACATCGGCAACGCTATTGCTTGTGCTCGCAGGCAGCGTCGGCAGGCTAAGAACCTGCAACAGCATGGCAAATGCGGCAAGCGCCGCTGTCATGGCCATGGCGCAGCGCCAGCCCAGCCAGTCGCTGATCAACGCGCCCATCGAGGGCGCCGCAATGGTGGCGAGCGAGACGCCGAGGGTGACGACCGCCATGCCCCGGCCCGTCGCGTTGGTGCCGACCAGCCTCGCCACGACGGCAACTGAAAGGGCCCAGAAACCGCTGAGCGCGATGCCCAACCCGGCGCGGCCCAACAGCAATAGCCAGAAATCGGTCGCCAGCGCCGCAAGAATATTGGAGCCGATCGCCAAGGCACTGAGACCGACCAGCACAGTCTTGCGGTTCAATCTGCCGATGAGAACATTGCTCAACAAGGCTGTCACCGCGCCAACGGAAGCGGTGGCGGTGACGACCTGTCCGGCCGTTCCCTTACTAATGCCGAGATCGCTCGCCATTGGCGTCAGCAGACCTGCCGGCAGGAATTCGGCGGACACAAGGGCAAAGCTGGTAGCCGCCATCGAGAGGACGGCGAACCAGGTGGCCGCGCTCCAGGCGGCCGGCTCAACGGCATCAATGTCTATCAGCGCGCTGTCAAACTGTGATGTTGTATCCGTCATTGAAGCATCTCCAAGGGTGGGGAGATCTTCTTAGACCAGTCTTGCAGGATGATATGTGCCTTAGAATCCGAAATCCATGTCCGTTCGTCCGGAAATGCTGCGACGCACAACGCCCGGCGAGACGTTGGTGATGCGCTTGAACGCCCGAGCGAAGGACGCCTCGGATTCATAGCCTAAACGGGTTGCGACCTCGGCAACTGACATGCCGCTTTGCCCCAATAACTCGCGGGCGAGCTGCATTCGCAGACGAGCGAGATAACGTGCCGCACCTTCCCCTAAAATAGCGCTGAAGCGCTCGGCGAAGATCGAGCGCGATTGACCTGCCACGCCGGCGAGGCTTTCGAGGGTCCAGTTATGTCCGGGGTCGCGGTGCATGGCGGCCAGGACGCGACCGATATGCGGGTCGCGGATCGCGGCAAGCCAGCCGGTGGTCGAGGCTCCGCTGCAATTAACCCAGCAGCGGATGAGCCGCGCGACGAGCAGGTCCGCCATACGCGATAAAACGGTTGCGCTGCCCATTTGCGGCTGTGCGGCCTCTGCTGTCATAGCCGCTAGCAGGGGACCAACAATCGGGTCATTGCCGGCCACATCGCAGCCCTTGATGATCGAGGGCATCAAGGCGATCAAGGGGTTAAGCGCACCGGCGCCCAAGGCCATGGAGCCGCAGAAAAGTGTGCTGGTCTCACCCGTTCCCTCCCGCACCACTTCGCAGACGTTGCTACCCAACTTGGTCACTTGGCAACTCTTGAGCGAGTCGTCGACGACACCGGGCGCGCTGGCCAGCCGGTGGGCGATGCCCTGCGGCAGCAGCACCAGATCACCATCGTGCAACTCCTGCCAGTCATGCGTTTCCGTATGGATCCAGCATGGCCCCTGGCTCACGAAGTGAAAACGAAGCGACGATTGTTGCGGAAAGGCGATGCTCCATGGATGTCGGAGCTCGCAGCGGCCATAGTTGACGCCACTCAAGCGAAAGTCTCGTAGGACTTCGCTCAGCGCATCCATTGGGATATTTGGCGGCGAAGAGGAACGGGACGAACGGTCAAGCATCTGCCCAATTTAGATGCCGCCCGTCCGGGATGCAAGGTGGCGGTTGAATTTCCATCCGTGCTCTACGGCTTGGCGAGCATACCAGAGCCGCTCTTCAGGATTCTTCAATGCCTCCATGAGTTTGACGTTATGGCCCCAGGGCAGTTGTGCAACAAATTGTTGCACAATTTGCTCGTCCGGGAATGCCTGAGCAAAGGCGCGCATGTACTTGAGGTTTCGCGGCGAAAGGCCCGTCATCTCGGAAAAATCGCGCCGAAGGTCCGCGGCGAGCCGATCGATGACGCGGGCGCCCCATCCTTCGGCGATTTGGCGTGCCAAGATCTCGCTGCCGATGCTCCAGTAGAGCAAGATGAGTTCTCGATTGACAGCGACGGCCGCCTTCAGACGAGCTGTATGGATCCTGTCCTTAAGCTCGGCGAGTAGAGAGGCGTAATAGTCAGATGAAGGAATGGGCGTGATCAAGTCTTTAGCAGCCCGGGCCCGAAAAAGCTTTAGCGTTTACCAGTGCCACGCAGCCATCCGGCACTTTGACGGGGTGACGAGCGGGTTTGCGGTTCGATTCTTTTCAACTGCAAAGACAGGTATCGTATGATGGGCTCTAAGGTCTGTTTTGCAGTCCACGTGCTAGATGAATCGATCAGCGTCCACCGGGTTGGGCACGAAACAGGAGATCGATTTCCTTGCAATTCTATAGCGGTTACGCGCGACAAGGTCATAGAGCGCATCAGCCCATTGCCGTGGAATGAGGCTGATAGCGTGGCTTGTCGTCCAAGGGAAGCCAAGACCCGCTAGAAGCCGGATGATGCCGTGCAGGCGCAGATAAGGCCGGCCGGCTTCAAGGAGAAGGCTGGTTTCGTACAAGCGCTCCTCAAGGCCGTAGTGGCGATAGAGTGCTGCGCCGATCTCCGATTGTGCGGACAGGAACCGATATCTTCGGTGCCTGTCGCGCTTCAGGGCAAATTGGACCCAAGCAGAGCAGAACCCGCATTGGCCGTCGAAGACGAAGACGGGCTTATCGTCAGGGAAGGGAGGCACAGCGGGATCGTTTCTGTAACTGTAGTCTGTCATCGCGGCCGCTCACTTCACCTAATCCTTCCTCAAGGAACGCGTCGTCACGACCTTCGCCGGCACTTATGTTGTGGTCTTCTGTTTCAACGACGCGATAAACGCGTGAAGTCCAGCCCGCAGCGGATCGAACAACGGATTCCTCTTGTCGCTTATCATGACTTCGCCGAGCAATTTTGTCCCGACAGCCACGGCGGCAGACGCGTCCGGACCGAGACCGGAATGGTGGCGCACCCGTTCGACAATGGCGAGAATGTCGTCATGGCTGACGTGCTCGAACGTCAGCGACGCGGGTTCGCTCGGAACGCTGCCGTCCCGTGCGCGAACAAGCTTCAGCGATATCTCGTAGGTGTAGCCTGAAGAAGCCATGATCACTCCTGGTTAGTTGCCTTTCGCGGCTGCTGGCGGCGCTCGATGGTCGTCAGGGCTAACCTGCCTTTAGCGGGCCGGCCCCGACGGTCCTCTTAGCTGTGCTGCGCCCTGTTGGTTCTGGCCGCCGTCCAGGACGCGATGTAGTCCATCAGCGCCGGGGAGAGGCAATCGTATGGCGCAAGCCCCAACTCGATGAGGCGCTGCCGGATCCCGCCCATCGCTTCGGGATCTACACCCGCCTCGATGATGGACGAGACGAAAGCCGCAAATCCGGGTTCCTGCCAGCCATTCTCCTGAAAACGCTCGGGATGAATGAAATCCAGGCCCTGGAAGGGATGCTCGCGCTCGACCGGCCCATACATGTGCACGCCGCATTCCGTGCAAGCATGCCGCTGGATCAGTGCCGACTGATCGACAACGGTAAGCTTGTCGCCGTTTTCCAGGACCGTCACCTTATCGTGCGGTGCGACGGCGACCATCGAAAACGCCGCGCCTTCAGGTTTCCAGCACTTGGTGCAACCGCAAACATGATTGTGCGCGATCGGCCCCTCGACCCTGACTTTGACAGGACGTTCTATGCAGGCGCAGACGAGCACGCCGCCGGCAAAGGCCTCGGCAGTTCTCGTGACGCCACGATCGAGAAGGGGGTGGATAGAGATGGAATTTGTCATGCATCCTCCTTGTTACGCAATGCGATAACGATGTGTGTCGGCGGCTTTCGTCCTCAGAACAGAACGACTGATCGTATGGATTTGCCTTCGTGCATCAGGTCGAAGGCCGTGTTGATCTCGTCGAGCGGCATGCTGTGGGTGATCAGATCGTCGATGTTGATCTTGCCTTCCATGTACCAGTCGACGATTTTCGGCACGTCGGTGCGGCCGCGAGCGCCGCCGAAGGCCGTTCCCTTCCACACGCGTCCGGTCACCAGCTGGAACGGCCGCGTCGAGACTTCCTTGCCGGCTTCGGCAACGCCGATGATGATCGACTCGCCCCAGCCGCGATGGCAGCATTCAAGCGCCTGGCGCATGACATTGGTGTTGCCGGTTGCATCGAAAGAGAAGTCGACGCCGCCGCCGGTCAGATCCTGAATGGCCTCCACGACCTTGTCGGCCCCTACCTCGTTCGGGTTGATGAAGTCGGTCATGCCGAAGCGGCGCGCCATCTCGGCCTTGGCGGGGTTGAGATCGACACCGATGATCCGGTCGGCGCCGACCATGCGGGCGCCCTGGATGACGTTGAGGCCGATGCCGCCGAGGCCGAAGACCGCGACATTCGCGCCCGGCCAGACTTTTGCGGTGTAGACGACCGCGCCGATGCCGGTCGTCACGCCGCAGCCGATGTAGCAGATCTTGTCGAAGGGGGCGTCCTCGCGGACCTTGGCCAAGGCTATCTCGGGGAGGACGGTGAAGTTCGAGAAGGTCGAGCAACCCATGTAATGAAAGATCTCGCCGCTGTCGCAGGAGAAGCGGGTCGTTCTGTCCGGCATCAGCCCCTGACCCTGCGTCGCCCGGATGGAAGTGCAGAGGTTGGAACGGCGCGACAGGCAGGTTTTGCACTCGCGGCATTCCGGCGTGTAGAGCGGAATGACGTGGTCGCCCGGCCTCAGCGACATGACGCCGGGACCGACCTCTCTGACGATTCCGGCGCCCTCATGCCCGAGGATCGCCGGGAACTTGCCTTCCGAATCGAGACCGGCAAGCGTGTAGGCATCGGTGTGGCAGACGCCGGTTGCCATGATCTCGACGAGGACTTCGCCCGCCTTGGGGCCGCCGATGTCAATTGTTTCGATCGACAGTGGCTTGTTCGCAGCCCAAGCGACCGCGGCGCGTGATTTCATGTGGAGTCCTCGCTCGATATGGCCGAATTGCGGCATTGACGTTCGTATCGGTTTGTAGATACTATTTGGTATCTGAAATAGCAAGATGCGGTTTCGGAATGATGTTCACCACGATCTGACGGTCGCCTCGGATAAGCGGCCCGGCGATCGGCTGAATGACGTAGACAGGGAGGGTTCGAATGTTTGACGTTGCTGGAGAGCAGCCGCGGGGCGGTGAGCGGATGGAAGTAAGAGGATCGGTCTTTGCCGTGGGTGCCGACAAGGCAAACCTGCAAGAGGCTGGTGCAAGCGCGCGTGAGTCGACAGCGGCCGCTAGCGACAAACGCCTCTTCAAGCAGCCGGCAGCCTAGGGGGACGTGGAAATGGATGTCCTGTTCGAACCAACATCAATCCTCCGGGTGCTGTGCGGCCTGTGGTTCATACCTCATTGTCTCGGAAAGATGCGCAATGTCGGGCCAGCCTCGGCGACTTTCGCCAAGGCCGGGTTCCATCCGGCCGGCGCATTCGTGATCATCACCATCATCGTGGAACTGATTGCCGGCGCCGGCCTGGTTCTCAACATCTTTCCGCAGTTCGCCGCAGGCCTGGCTGTCGCCGTTCTGCTTGGCGCCAGCTATGCCGTCCTTCGCATAAACGGATGGAACTGGCGATGGCAGAAACAGGGGCCGGAATTCATGGTGTTCTGGTCGGCAACCTGCGTTCTGGTCGTGCTTTGATTTGACGTTCGGGCGTTTTCAAGATACTGAGGGGTATCCGAGTGCGATAGCAATCAGGGAGAGTAATTTTGGCGCGATTGACCCGGGAACAGAGTCAGGCACGGACGAAAGCGAAACTGCTGTCGTCCGCGCGCGAGGTCGTCGCCCGCGAAGGCTACGAGGGCGCCACCATCGAGCGCATCGCCGAGGAGGCGGGCTTCAGCAAGGGTGCCTTCTACTCCAATTTCAATGGCAAAGAAGATATTTTCCTTTACCTGCTCGAGACGCATGCCGGCGAAGACGTGATCGAGCTTCAGAAGCTTCTCGGGCCGATCGAAAACGCCCGCGAGCTGATCGACACCTTGAGCAATTGGGCGCAGGAACGCTCCACCGACCCGAGCTGGGGAATGCTTGCATTGGAACTTTTCCGCCATGCGAGACGCAACGCCACCTTCGGCGAACGCCATTCGAACCTGTTCCGTGCGCAGTGGGAAGGTCTCGGCAGGATCCTGCTCCGGCTGTTCCCCGAAGGCAAGGCGCCCGCCGGGCCGACGGCGCTCGGCGGCATCGTCTTCGAGCTCACCTATGGCGCCGCCTCGAGTTTCACCAATGGGCCGACGGTTGGAGAACTTGTGAAAGTTGCCTTGACGTCGATGTACGAAGCCTATGGTATCCGGGAAACGGCGCAGTGAGATGTCGCGCCTGCGTGACGTCGAAGGACCGTTCCCGCGATAAAGCGCACCGAACCATCCACAAGTTGCCTCGAGCGAAATCCTGCCGGTAAGCGCAGCCAGCCCTACGGAATCGTTGCGGCCAGAGGCTTACAATCCACGCCGCGCGATCGGGTTTTGAGTGTTGAGCTGGTCGTCAATCTCGTGTCTTGATATCCGGCTGCTGATCGCATGCACGGGCCCGGCGTGGCCCGCATCCGACTTTGCGGACGCGGACCAGGCGGAAGGCGTTCAGGAGGCAGCACTGATCCGCAGAGTGGGGCGTATTGCAAACGCTCCATCACCCGCAAGAACGACTGCGGCCAGACCGACAATCCACAGTGCCGGAAACTCCCAGCCGCCATTCGGATTGGTGAAGAAGAAGCCTGCCGCGGCATGGACTGTGGTGATCGCGCCGACCAACACCGGAATGAGCGCCAATGCGGCAAGGCGCGCGAAGAAGCCGACGACAAGGGCGAGGCCGCCCACGGTCTCGAGAGCGATCGCCAGATAGGCAAGGGCGGGCGGCAGGCCGAGGCTCGCGAAGAACTGGGCCGTTCCGGCCGGCGTGAAGACGAAGATCTTCAAACCGGCATGGGCGAGAAAGAGTAGCCCGAGTGTCACCCGCAGCATGAGGATGGCGTAAGGGGCAGAGCGTGAATCGATCATCTGTGTGTCTCCTGTTGCTATGGTCTGTTGCATTCCGCGCGGTCCGCCCGGGGAATCTCTTGGGATGGGCAACGCGGGATAAGCGAGCTTTGGATCCCCGCATCCGGCGGCGTGTTCCTACACTTCAAAGTAGGCATTGACATACCGATCGGACTTCAGATACTTTGCGGTATCTTGAGAATTGTCAAGCGGCCCGCAGAGGAGCAGTGGCGCGCCGACAGGCTCGGGAGTGAGTGAACAGCCCCAGGGGAGGATAGGATGGCTGTGGATCTGCAGGCCGCCGGCGGCGGCCCGGTGCTTTCCATCGAAAATGTCGATGTCCGGTTTGGCGGCATTCACGCGCTCAAGGGCGTTTCACTGACAGTGAATGCCGGCGAGATCTGCGGCCTGATCGGCCCGAACGGCGCCGGTAAAACAACGCTGTTCAACTCCATTACCCGGCTGAGCACCGTGACCGCCGGTTCAATCCGTATTCACGGACGGGCGATCGAAGCCGTGCCAGCGCGCCGGATCATCGGACTCGGCATTGCGCGCACATTTCAGAATCTCGGCATCTATGGCGCCATGACGGTTCTCGAAAACGTCATGCTCGGCGCCCACCACCTGACCGGCGGCCGCTTTGTCGAGGCGATGCTTCGACCCGGGCGTGCCCGTCGCGTGGAAAGCGAGACGGAGCAGCACTGTCGGGCGATCCTGGAGGACTTCAATCTCTCCGGGGTTGCCGAGGCGGCGGCGGGCTCGCTGCCCTATGCGACGCAAAAGCGCATGGAAATCGCCCGCGCACTTGCCTCGCGACCCACAGTGCTTCTCCTCGATGAGCCGGCGGGCGGCCTCACCCATGGGGAAGTCGCCGAATTCGGCGAGCTCGTCTCCCGTGTCCGCGATCATCATGGCGTCACGATCGTGCTAATCGAGCACCATATGGGGCTTGTCATGAGCCTTTGCGATCGCGTCGAGGTCTTCCACCTTGGCCGCAACCTGGCGAGCGGAACACCGGCAGAGGTCAAAGCCAACCCCGATGTCATCGACGCCTATCTCGGGAGGGCACGATGACGATGCTCAAGATACAGGGTCTTTCTGCCGGTTATGGTGCAGCCGATGTTCTCCATAGTGTCGATTTCACGGTCGAGCAGGGCACGATCGTGGCGCTGCTCGGGGCCAACGGCGCCGGCAAGACGACGATCCTGAGGGCGCTGTCCGGCCTCGTCCCGGCGCGCGGAACAATCCACTTCCGAGGTAAAGACGTAAGCCGCTGCAACGCCGCACAAAGGGTAGCGCTCGGCCTTGCGCACATACCGCAGGGCCGCGGCACGTTCGGCGACTTTACCGTCGAAGAGAACCTTGCGGCCGGCGCCTTCACCGTCACCGACAGGCGACAGATCGCCCAAGATATGGAGCGTTGGTACGCGGCCTTTCCGCGTCTCGCCGAGCGCCGCCGCCAACAGGCCGGCAGCCTCAGTGGCGGCGAGCAGCAGATGCTGGCCCTTGCCCGGGCGCTGATGTCGCGGCCGAAGCTCCTGATGTGCGACGAGCCTTCGCTCGGGCTGGCGCCGGCCATCACCCAAGAGATTTTCGAGATCTTCAAGACGCTCAATCGGGAGCACGACATGACGCTGCTGATCGTCGAGCAGAATGCCGACCTCACGCTCCAGTTCGCGGACACGGCCTACGTGCTCGAGTCCGGATCCTTCACGGTGAGCGGCGCGGCTGCGGAACTGCTTGGCAATGAAGCTGTGCAGCAGTCCTATCTGGGGGTGTGAGATGGTCCTTTTCTTCCAACTCGTCGTCGACGGGCTCGCTTCCGGTGCCATCTACGCTTCGCTGGCGCTGGCACTGGTTCTGATCTTTCGCGCGACGCGCATCGTCAATTTCGGGCAAGGCGAGATGGCCACTTTCTCCGCCTATTGTGCCTGGCAGCTCTGTGAATGGGGCGTGCCGATGATGCTCTCCTTTCTCGTCGCCGGCGTGCTGGCGTTCCTGCTGGGCATCGGCGTATTCCGCCTTGTCATCAGGCCGGTCTCCACGGCTCCCGTCGAAGCCGTCGTCGTCGCGACGCTCGGGCTCTTCGTGGTCTTCCAGGCGCTTTCGCTGTGGCTGTGGGGCTCCGACCAGCGCGCCTTTCCCTCGATGTTCCCGAATGTCGGCTGGGATATTCGCGGCGTGCGCCTAACCGCAAGCGCTGCCGGCATGATCGCTGTCCTCATCTGCCTCGCCGCGCTCACGGGGGTGGTCTTTCGCTTCACGCGGCTGGGCCTCGCCATGCGAGCCTCTGCCTATGACGGCGAGAAGAGCCTTCTCGTCGGCATTCCGGTCGAACGGATGCTGATGCTCGGCTGGGGTTTCGCCGCAGCGATCGGCTTTGTCGCGGCGCTTCTGGTCGGGCCTCGGCTGTTCCTGAGCCCCACGATGATGATGCCGATCCTGCTCTACGCCCTGGCGTCGGCCACCCTCGGCGGCTGGGACAGTCCGCTCGGGGCGATGATCGGCGGTCTGATCGTCGGCGTGGCCGAAAGCCTGGGCGCAACGTTTCTGCCCTTCATCGGTGCGGATCTGCGTGTGGTGATCCCGATCCTCGTCACTCTCGTCGTCCTGCTCGTTCGGCCGGTCGGTCTCTTCGGTACTCGCACGGTGGTCAAGCTATGAGCACGCAACTTCTTCGATTCGCCCCGGCGGCTCTTGTAGCCGCTCTCTTAGGCCTGCCGCTTTTCGTTCCGGACTTCCTGCTGTTCGAGATCAGCATCGCCGTCTCCTATGGCATTGCCATCCTCGGCCTCAACCTGCTCCTCGGCTTTACCGGGCAGATCTGCCTGGCACAGGGTGCGTTGTTCGGGGTGGGTGCCTATACGACGGCCATTCTCAATGTCAGTTTCGGCTGGGATCCGGTTGCGACGCTCCCATTTGCCGCCATCTCGGCAGGGCTAATCGGCGTGATCATCGGCCTTCCCGCCTTGAGGCTGCAGGGACTGCAGTTGGCGATCATCACCTTCGGCGTGGCGTCGGCATTTCCGCAGTTGCTGTTGAAGATGGACACGCTTACCGGCGGCGTGACGGGTCTTGCGACCGACCAGCCGTTTGCCCCGAAATGGTTTCCCGGCAGCCAAGAGGCCTGGCTCTACGGGCTGTCACTGATCTGTGCGGCCATCTCCATCGTGGTGGTCACGCGCCTGTTGCGCGGCGATACCGGCCGCATGATGCGGGCGCTGCGCGACAATCCGGTGATCGCCGAAGCTCTGGGGGTCAACCTGACGAAGGGCCGGCTGGCCGCCTTTGCCGTGAGCTCGGCGCTGGCGGGGCTTGGCGGAGGCCTCTTCTGCATCCTCAACGGCTTCATCAGCCCGCAGTCCTTCCTTCCGATGAAATCGATCGACATCCTGATCGGCGGCATTGTCGGCGGCATCACCAGCATTGCCGGCGCCTTCATCGGGGCTTTGTTCGTCGTCTTCGTGCCGGGCTTCACGACCGATATCAATCCCGCGCTCGGCGGGCTGATCTACGGGCTTTGCCTGATCGGCATGATGATGATTGCGCGCCAGGGCATTGCCGGATTGCGGATGGAGAAGCTTCCGGCGGCCATTCTGGGTGTCTTCAAATTCAAGAGTTCGTCACGCTTCCCGGGCGCCGTGCCCGGTCAATTGGGAGGAGAATGACATGCCGATACGCGTTCCAGGAAAATCTTCCAGCCTGCTGAAGGCCCTCGCTTTTACATGGCTCATCGCGGGAGGTACGCAGGCGCAGGAGACCCCCGGCATTACCGACGACGCCGTCAGGATCGGCATTTCTGGACCGCTAACGGGTCCGGTTGCGGCGCTCGGCGCGATCGCCGATGGCGTCCGGACGAAAATCGACGCGATGAATGCCGCAGGCGGCGTCAAGATGGGCGACGGCAAGACGCGCAAGATCGAACTTATCGTCGAGGATGACGGGCTCGATCCGCAGCGCACGCTCACCAATGTGCGCAAGCTCGTCGAGCGCGAGGAGGTGTTCGCCGTGCTCGCGACGGCCGGCACGCCGAACAACCAGGCGATCGGCCGCTATATCACCCAACGCGGCGTGCCCAATCTCTTCATGTATTCGGGCGTCCACGAGCTTGCCGGTCCCGAATGGGAGATCGGCCTCGTTCCTTCCTTCACGACCGAAGCCGCTGTCTTCGCGCATTACCTGATCGAGGCCAAGCCAGAGGCGAAAATCGCACTCCTCTATCTCAACACCGAGACGGGGCAGACCTTCCAGAAGGCCCTCGAGGACGCGATCAGCATGTCCGGCATCAAGATCGTCGCCGCCCAGCCGGTGACATCGGCCGATCCGACGGTGGAAACGCAGCTGTCGACCTTGAAGGCCTCGGGAGCGGACACGCTGGTGGTGATCACCGGCCCGAAGCAGGGCGCGGAAGCGGTGCGCTTTGCGGCGGAAAGCGGCTGGAAGCCGACGACACTCGTCTCGAACATCGCGGCCTCGGTCGCCTCGCTGAAGCCCGCCGGCCTCGAGAACGCAACTGGAGTGATCACCAGCCAGTATCTGAAGCAGGTGAATGCCGCTGCGCCTGAAGATGACGCCGGGGTCAAGCGTTATATCGCCGATCACGACGCGGCAAAGGCGAAGTTTGCCATTGATGATGCGCTTGGTCAGGTCGGCTATACGACGGGCAACGCCTTGGTGAAGGTGCTCGAATCGATGAAGGCTCCCACCCGGGAGTCCATGATGGAGACCGCCCGAAACCTCCAGGGCGTCGAGTTGGATCTTCTCCGATCCGGCATCGCTTTGAACACCAAGAGCGGAGAAGATGTTTACCCGATCGAGAGCCTTCAGCTTTTCCAGTTCGATGGCAGTGCCTATAAGCCGCTGGGCCAGTTGATGTCTTTCGAGGGGAAGACACCCTCGCATTGAATGATGTTCGGCAGACAGCTGGGGGGCGCGCAGGCGCCCCTTTTTTTGCGCATCTAACCTGGTTTCCCATGATGACGAGTATTGACATTCCAATTAGAATTCAGATACTATTTAGTATCTGATAACGGCAGGGACGATCGACATATTGCGTTGATGGTCGCTGCGACCGCCGCGGGAGGAACGTCATGGCGAAGGTAGTGCGAAACACAAAACGGACCGACGAGGCGATTGTCCGCGGCCTTGGCGAACTCGGCGTTGCGACGGTTCATGAAGCGCAGGGCCGGCGAGGGTTGCTCGCCCCCTACATGCGCCCGATCTACCGTCCCGCGAAGCTTTCCGGCAACGCATTGACCTGCGAGGTCGCGCCCGGCGACAACTGGATGATCCACGTAGCGCTCGAGCAGGCGCGCCCCGGCGACATCCTGGTCGTCGCCCCGACTTCGCCCTGCGACGACGGCTATTTCGGCGACCTCCTGGCGACGTCCGCCAAGGCGCTCGGCATTGGCGCCCTCATCATCGATGCGGGTGTGCGCGACATCGCGGTGCTTACGGAAATGCAGTTTCCGGTCTGGTCGAAGGCGATCTTCGCGCAGGGAACCGTCAAGGCGACATTGGCCAATGTCCAGGTTCCGGTCGTCTGTGCCGGCTGCCTGGTCCGACCCGGAGACGTCATCGTTGCCGATGACGACGGTGTCTGCGTCGTGCCTGCTGACAACGCGGCAGAAGTGCTCGAGAAGGGGCGTCAACGGGAGCAGATGGAAGAGGAGAAGCGCCTGCGCTACGCGGCGGGAGAGCTCAGCCTCGACGTAAACAACATGCGCCCGAAGCTTCTGGCGGAGGGTCTCGTCTATGTCGACTGACAGCAATTCAGGCTTGCCGCGGCGGGTTGTCACCGGCATCCGAAATGGTCGCTCCGTTTTCGTCAGCGACGGCCTCGTGCCGAACGCGCACCTGCACGCGTCGATTCCCGGTTTCATGACGTCGGTCTGCTGGGCGACGCAGGCCCGTCCGGAATTGCCGCTGGACGGCTCGGACCCTGCCTTGCCCGATGTCCGGATTACCCCTTCGGTCGGCGAGACGCGCCTGATGATCGTTCGCTTCCCGCCGGACTCGGTGATGGCCGATCCGTCCTTCGACCCGGCGGCGGCGGACGCCGAGCAGCGCCTGCATCTGCCGGGCCTTGCAGAACGCTTCGAGCGTGAAAATCCCGGCATGCACACGACGGATTCGATCGACTACGACATCGTTCTCGACGGCGAGATCTGGCTGGAGCTCGATGACGGGGCTGAGGTGCATCTCAGCCAAGGCGACGTGGCGATCCAGTGCGGCACGCGCCACGCCTGGCGAAACAAGGGAACGGCGCCGGCAACGATGGCTTTCGTCCTGATTGGGGCCGGGCGGACCTGAGCTGGGGCGCGCAACCTTAACAGTGGAAGCAAGAACTACCCGCAATTAACGCGGCCGGAGGAGGGCGCGATGCACTACGATTGCCTGATAGTTGGCAGCGGACACGGTGGCGCCCAGGCGGCGACATCACTCCGTCAACATGGTTTTGAAGGCAGGATCGGGCTCCTCGGCGAGGAGCAGGATCCGCCCTATGAACGTCCGCCCCTGTCCAAGGACTATCTGCTCGGCAGCAAGACTTTCGAGCGCATCCTCATCCGGCCGCCGGAGTTCTGGGCATCGCGCAATATCGACCTGTTGCTGGGCAAAAAGGTGATCGAGATTGCCGCGGAGGAGAAACAGGTCGTCTGTGCCGGTGGGGCGACTTTCAGCTACGGCCACCTTATCTGGGCCGCTGGGGGGCGTGCCCGTCGCCTGAGTTCTCCGGGACATGACCTCTCCGGAATCCATACCATCAGGAATCGAGCGGACGTCGACGGGCTCGTCGGCGACCTGGCGGATGCCCGACGCGTCGTCGTGATCGGAGGGGGCTATGTGGGCCTCGAGGCTGCGGCCGCCCTGACGAATCTCGGAAAGTCGGTCGTCGTGCTTGAAGCCTTGGATCGGGTGCTGGCCCGTGTGGCCGCCGAGCCGCTCTCGAGGTTCTACGAGCAGGAGCATCGCGACCATGGCGTTGAAATCCGGCTCAAGGCCGGTGTTGCAGGCTTCATCGGCAGCGAAGGGCGCCTGACTGGCGTGGTGCTGCAGGATGGCGAGACGCTTCCGGCGGATATCGCCATCGTCGGCATCGGCATAGTGCCTTGTGTGGACCCGCTGATCGGGGCCGGAGCGGCTGGATGCAATGGTATCGACGTCGATGAATATTGCCGTACCAGCTTGCCGGACATCTTCGCGATCGGCGACTGCGCCCGGGTCACGAGCGCGCATGGGCTGCGGATCGAGTCGGTGCAGAACGCCCATGACCAGGCGATGGCGGTGGCAAGGACCCTTTGCGGAGAGCTGACGCCCTACAGGGCGACACCCTGGTTCTGGTCGAACCAATACGACCTGCGGCTTCAGACGGTCGGGCTTTCCGTCGGCTTCGACGAGACGATCGTCCGCGGCGATCCGGCAGCGCGCAGCTTCAGCCTCATCTATCTGAAGGCCGGCGCGGTGATCGCCTTGGACTGCATCAACTCCGCCAGAGACTACGTCGAGGGTCGGATGCTGGTCGAAAGAGGCGCGCGAGTCAGCGCCGAGGTGCTGGCCAACAGCGGCATCAGGTTGAAATCTCTGTTGGCTGCATGAGTAAGAAAGCGAATGGGAGGGTGAAATGTCGAACTTTACAGTGATCTCGCGAAACGGACAGGTCGTCTCCGTCGAAGGGCGGGCCGGCATCTCGTTGATGGAGCATATTCGCGACGCAGGAGTGGACGAATTGCTGGCGCTTTGCGGGGGCTGCTGTTCGTGCGCCACCTGCCACATCTATGTCGACGACGACGTCCAGCCGCATCTGCCGTCGCTCTCCGTGGACGAAGACGACTTGCTCGACAGTTCGGACCATCGCCGGCCGCAATCGCGGCTCTCCTGCCAGATTCCGTTCACGCCGGAGCTTGCCGGCATGATCATCACGCTGGCGCCGGAAGACTGAACAGTCGCGCAGAAATCGATTCAGTGATCAGTCCGGCCGGAGGTAGGTGGCGGTGAGTTTGAGTTTGTACATTCCAAGGGAAAGCAGTCCCGACGAACCGCGCGTCGCTGGTTCTGTCGACAGCGTCAAGAAGCTGAAGTCGCTCGGTTTCGACGTCGTCGTCGAAGCCGGCGCGGGCGCGCGGGCGCGCATGCCGGATCAGGAATTCGAGAAGGCCGGCGCCCGGATCGGCAGCGCCGCCGATGCCGGGAGCGCCGACGTCATCCTCAAGGTGCGCCGGCCGACGGCCGAGGAAATTGCCGGCTACCGATCCGGCGCCATCGTCATCGCCATCATGGATCCCTATGGCAACGAGGAAGCGATCGCCGGGATGGCGCAAGCGGGCTTGACCGCCTTTGCCATGGAACTGATGCCGCGCATCACCCGCGCGCAATCGATGGACGTCCTGTCCAGCCAGGCGAATCTTGCCGGCTACCAGGCGGTGATCGATGCGTCCCACGAATACGACCGGGCCCTGCCGATGATGATGACCGCGGCCGGCACGGTGCCGGCGGCGAAGGTGTTCGTCATGGGCGCCGGCGTCGCCGGCCTGCAGGCGATCGCCACGGCGCGGCGTTTGGGCGCCATGGTCTCGGCCACCGACGTCCGTCCCGCGGCAAAGGAGCAGGTCGCCTCGCTCGGCGCCAAGTTCATCGCCGTCGAGGACGACGAGTTCAAGGCGGCCGAGACGGCCGGCGGCTATGCCAAGGAAATGTCGAAGGAATACCAGGTCAAGCAGGCGGCGCTCGTCGCCGAGCACATCGCCAAGCAGGACATCGTCATCACCACGGCGCTGATCCCCGGCCGGCCGGCGCCGCGCCTCGTCAGCCGCGCGATGCTGGATGCCATGAAGCCCGGCTCGGTCGTCGTCGACCTCGCCGTCGAGCGCGGCGGCAATGTCGAAGGCGCCGAAGCCGGTCAGGTCGTCGAACTCGGCGGCGTCAAGGTCGTCGGCCATCTGAACGTGCCGGGCCGCATCGCCGCCTCCGCCTCGCTGCTCTATGCCAAGAACCTCGTCACCTTCCTGGAGACGATGGTCTCGAAGGAGACGAAGGCGCTGGCGCTGAACATGGACGACGAGCTCGTCAAGGCGACGGCGCTGACCCACGGCGGCGCCGTGGTGCATCCGGCCTTTGGCGGCGCGAATGGGGGGGACAAGTAAATGGCGAACGAACTGTTGGACAAGGCGCTGACCGACCTCGAACGGGCGGTCGAGGCGGTCAGGACGGCGGCCGAATACGTGCCGGACGCGGCCGGCGCGGTGGCGCATGGCGCCACCGGCGGGGCGATCGATCCGTTCGTCTTCCGGCTGGCGATCTTCGTGCTGGCGATCTTCGTCGGCTACTACGTCGTCTGGTCGGTGACGCCGGCGCTGCACACGCCCTTGATGGCGGTCACCAATGCGATCTCCTCGGTGATCGTCGTCGGCGCGCTCTTGGCGGTCGGCATCTCCGCCTCCGGGCTTGCCACCGGCTTCGGCTTCGTCGCCCTGGTGCTGGCCGCGGTCAACATCTTCGGCGGCTTCCTGGTCACCCAGCGCATGCTCGCCATGTACAAGAAAAAAGACAAGTGAGGCGGGCCGATGAACGCTAACTTCGCAGCCTTCCTCTATCTCGTCTCCGGCGTGCTGTTCATCACGGCGCTGCGCGGCCTGTCGCATCCGACCACCAGCCGCAGGGGCAACGCTTACGGCATGATCGGGATGGGTATCGCCATCGTCACGACGCTGTTGCTCGCCCTGCCGTCGTTCGGCGGCTTTGTCATGATCGTCGTCGGCCTTGCCATCGGCGGCGGTGTCGGCGCCGTCATCGCGCGGCGCATCGCCATGACCGCGATGCCGCAGCTCGTCGCCGCCTTCCACTCGCTGGTCGGCCTCGCCGCCGTGATGGTGGCGGCCGCGGCGATGTACGCGCCGGAGAGCTTCGGCATCGGCACCATCGGCGACATCCATTCGCAGGCGCTGGTCGAAATGTCGCTGGGTGTGGCCATCGGCGCGATCACCTTCACCGGCTCGGTCATCGCCTTCCTGAAGCTCGATGGCCGCATGTCCGGCAAGCCGATCCTGTTGCCGGCACGCCACCTCGTCAATGCCGGCCTTGCGGCGGCACTCGTCGCGCTGGTGATCATGCTGGTCTTCACCGAGAGCACCACGGTGTTCTGGCTGATCGTCCTTCTGTCGCTCGTCCTCGGCGTGTTGATCATCATCCCGATCGGCGGCGCCGACATGCCCGTGGTGGTGTCGATGCTCAACTCCTATTCCGGCTGGGCGGCGGCCGGCATCGGCTTCACGCTCGGCAACCTGGCGCTGATCATCACCGGGGCGCTGGTCGGCTCCTCCGGTGCGATCCTTTCCTACATCATGTGCAAGGGCATGAACCGTTCGTTCATCTCGGTGATTCTCGGCGGCTTCGGCGGCGAGACGGCCGCGGCCGGCGGCGACGACGGCGTCCAGCGCACGGTCAAGCAGGGTTCGGCCGACGACGCTGCCTTCCTGATGGCGAACGCCTCGAAGGTGATCATCGTGCCCGGCTACGGCATGGCGGTGGCGCAGGCGCAGCATGCGCTCAGGGAAATGGGCGACCAGCTGAAGGCGGCCGGCGTCGAGGTCAAGTACGCGATCCATCCGGTCGCCGGCCGCATGCCCGGCCACATGAACGTGCTGCTGGCCGAGGCGAATGTCCCCTATGACGAGGTGTTCGAGCTCGAGGACATCAACTCGGAATTCGCCCAGGCCGACGTCGCCTATGTCATCGGCGCCAACGACGTCACCAATCCGGCGGCGCGCGACGACAAGACCTCGCCGATCTACGGCATGCCGATCCTTGACGTCGACAAGGCCAAGACCTGCCTGTTCGTCAAGCGCTCGCTCGGCTCCGGCTATGCCGGCATCGACAACACGCTGTTTTACAAGGACGGCACGATGATGCTGCTTGGCGACGCCAAGAAGGTCACTGAGGAGATCGTCAAGGCGATCAACCACTGAGGCGTGACGCCGTATTTTTTCGATCTGAATGCGCGCCTCACCCAGGCGGGCATTCGCGTTTTCAGCCGTCATGCAAGCGGTGAAGCCAATTCCGCCTGCGTATGAGCCCGCTTCAATCTCAGGGTACAGGCGCAGTCAAGCGCCGATAGCGGTATGGATGCGATGCGGATGACCGCACGCGCGCCCGCGATGCCGCGTTCCCATAGAGCGGTATCGTCCGCCAAGATGATGTGCTGCAGGTGACGGGTCAAATACGGCCCAATGCGAGTTGAGGGCTGCAGAGGACTTTGCGGTCGCTGAGATAAGCAAAACCCGCCCGGAGGACCGGGCGGGTTCCATGGTTCCTGAGCCTGGATCGGCAACGTGCTCCGAAGATCACGGCGGCTGCTGGTTACCAGCCGCTGCCGGCGTGCCGCGCTAGATCGTCACGGCGTAGTAGGTGAAACCGCCGTCTCCCTTGGTGACGCCGGAAATCGCCTCGTTGATCTTTTCGAGCGGCCAGACCATGGCTTCCATGACCGAGAGATCGATGACCCTGCTCTCCACCATGGCGGCGATTTCCATCCCTTCGGCGGCGGTGAACCAGACCGAGCCGATCAGCGCCATCTGCTCATCCATCCACCACTTCACATCGACGGGCAGATCGCCGGCCGTACCGCCGATATTGACGATCCGGCCGCCTCGTCGCACGCCTTTCATCGCGTCGAGCATCGACTCGAGCGGTGCCTTGGCGCCGAGCGTGTCGAGCATCAGATCTGCACCGACACCATTGGTCTTGGCTCTGACGAACTCGGCGCTCGAGCCCGTCCGGTTGGAGAAGGTCTCGATCCTGTCCGGCGCAAGCGCCTTCAGACGGGCGAGCAATTCGTCGCCGCGTGCGACCGCGTAGATCTTGCCGATGCCCATCGCCAAGGCGAAGATCGTCGCGCCGACGCCGAGCGTTCCGGTGGCGCCGTTGATGATCAGAGAACGCCCCATCAACGGCCCGCATTTCTTCAGGGCCGCGTAAGACGTGCCGAGATAGCCCATCCGCGAACCCTGGACATAGGACATGTTCTCCGGGATTTTGACGATTTGCGCCTGCGGCGCCAGCATGTATTCGCAAAATCCGCCATAGGAGTAGCGCTTGAACATTTCCAGGCTCTTCGGGTTGTAGCCGAAATAGCCGCCGAGCGTCCAATGCTGGCAGGCCTGAGGATGGCCCGAGGAGCAGGCGTGGCAGGCTCCGCAGAAGCGGCCCGGGTTGACGTAGACCCGGTCCCCCGGCTTCAGCGAGACGACCTGCTCGCCGACGTGATGGACGATGCCCGAAGGATCGAGGCCGTGGATTGCAGGTCGCGGCGGCAACGGCATCTGCGGGTACCACGTTTCCCAGTTCGCAAGCACATTGCCGAGGTTTGGCACCATGCCGCAGGCCTTCACTTGGACGACGACGTCCGTACCGGATGCAATCGGCCTCTCCACCTGATCTATGCTCATCGGTTCGCCGACCGCGTGCAGCCGCGCGGCGCGCATCGTCTGCGCCATGACTTCCTCCCAGTTCGTTTGACATTCATGCAGCGGTTAAATACCGCACAGTTTCTAAATACCAGAGGGTATCCTAAAGTGCAAGCGCCCTGCGCCGGATATCCGTACCCGCCGAGGCGGTGCGGCGAGTGAGAAGCTCAGCCGAACCGCAGGGAACGAGATGCGGGGATTTTCTGTGCGCCGGATGCAGTTCAAACCCCGAGATTTCGACGTCGGGCGAGTCTGGTCGATTCTGCGCGTTGACACAGATATAAAACTGGAATACTAATGAGTATCTGAAATCCAAATGGTATGCGAATGCCCTGAGGTGCGCGGCGTCTCGAGGTCGACTGGAAACTGTCCCGTCAGACGGAAGGAGTGGCGCCGAGTCCGGCGCTGGCGTCTGAGCGGTTTTTCTGTGGGAGGATAAAAATGGCAAACGACGCGTCTGCATTGACGGGAACGAATCTCTACAGCGATCCCTATCCGGTCTACGCGCGACTACGCAAAGAAGCTCCGGTCGCCTTCTTCGAGGGGACCAACGAGTACTTCGTCACGCGCTACGAGGATTGCCGAACGGTCGGGGCGAACGACAAGATCTTCGGGCCGTCGGGGGCGTCGGACCGGCCCGAAGCGCGCGTCATGGGCATGCCGAATGTCCTGACCATGTCAGGCGAGGAGCATGCTTGCCTGCGCGAAGGGATCGACCTCAATCTCACGCAGGAGCGCGTGCGATCCTATGTCGAGCGTCTCACCCGGCCTGTCGTGCAGCGGTTCCTCGACGAGCTCAAGCCGAAGGGCGAAGCGAACCTCACGACCGAGCTTTTCGAGCCGATTTCGGTGCGCTGCATCGGCGACTTCATCGGGTTGACGGGAACGTCGAACGATAATCTGGTGGAATGGTTCCACGCCATGGCGCTGGGCCTCCAGAACGTCTCCAACGATCAGGCCGTCTGGGATCGGCTCGACGCCGCTCTAGAGGACATCGACAACCAGCTTGGCGCGCTCTATGACGCGGCGCTTTCAAAGCCCAATAATACGCTATTGAGCCACGTCATGCATGGCGGCATGCCGGAGGGCACGGCGCGCAGCCTGGAAGAGATTTCGCCGACCATGCGCGTTATCATCCTCGGCGGCCTGCAGGAGCCTGGACATGCGGCCGCAAACGCCTGCGCCGGGCTGCTATCGAATCCGGAGCAGGCCAGGGTCATGGCGGAAGATCCGTCCGCCTATGCGCTGAAGGCTTTCGACGAGGGCCTGCGCTGGATCGCGCCGATCGGCGTGACGCCGCGCGTCGCCAGGGAAGATTTCGAGATCGCCGGCACGACGATACCTGCGGGGTCATCCGTGGCGATCGTCATGGGTTCCGCGAACCGCGACGAAGCGCGCTTCGACAATCCCGACCAGTTCGACATGTTCCGCAAGAAGAAGCAGCACGTCTCCTTCGGCTTCCGTCCGCATTTCTGCTCGGGACATTTCCTGTCGCGCGCCATGGGCGAGATCGCGCTGGAAGAGGCTTTCAAGCAATTGCCGAACCTGCGTCTCGACCCCGATCAGGAAATCAAGGCCAAGGGTTGGCGCTTCCGCGGCGTGAACGTTCTTCCCGCGAAGTGGGATGCGTGATGACCCTTATCATCGATTGTCATGGCCACTTCACCACCGAGCCGCTGAAACACCATGACTTCCGCAAGGCTCAGGTCGCCTATGCGGAGGGCAGCGCGAGCGAACGGCCGATCTATCCGGGCATATCCGACGAGGAGCTGGTCGCGATCATCGAGGCCAACCAGTTGCGACTCCAGAAGGAGCGCGGCTCGGATCTGACGGTGATCAGTCCGCGTGCTTCCGGCATGGGGCATCATATCGGCAATACGGAGATCGCCGGCGAGTGGGCGCGTATCTCCAACGACAATGTCAAACGTATCGTCGACATGTTTCCAGAGAATTTCGCCGGCGTGTGCCAGTTGCCGCAGACGGTCGACGGTAACCTGCAGGCGGTCATTGCCGAGCTCGAGCGCTGCGTCGATCAGGGCTTCGTCGGTTGCAATCTCAATCCGGACCCTTCCGGCGGCCGGTGGAGTGCACCGCCGGTCTACGACGCGTGGTGGGATCCTCTGTGGGAGGCAATGGTCGCGCTCGACGTGCCGGCGATGATCCACGTGTCGGGCTCGTGCGAGCGCTGTCTGCACACGACCGGCGCCCACTACATCAATGGCGACACGGCCGTGTTCATGCAGCTCATCCAGGGGGACCTTTTCGAACGGCACCCGGAGCTGCGCCTGATCATCCCGCACGGCGGCGGTGCGGCGCCCTATCACTGGGGCCGATACCGGGGTCTGTCGATCATGCTGGAGAAGCCACCGCTTGCCGAGCACCTGATGAACAACCTGTTCTTCGACACATGCGTCTATCACCAGGCCGGCATCGACACTCTGTTCCGGGTGGTCGACAAGAAGAACATCCTGTTTGGCTCGGAACTGCTCGGCGCCGTGAAGGCGGTGGATCCAGAGACGGGGCACAGCTTCGACGACACCAAGCGTTATATCGACGCGCTCGCCCTGAGCGCCGACGACAGGCACGCGATTTTCGAGGGCAATGCGCGACGCGTCTATCCCTTGCTCGATAAAAGGCTCACGGCGCAGAACCGCTAGTTCGCCGCCGCTATATTGGAGGAACGTTCATGACAATCGTCAAATTGGCGGGCGGTGCCCAGGGGTTCAACTGGCTGCCGGTCTTCGTGGCCGAGGATCAGGGCCTATTCGAGAAGCACGGTCTGAAGATCGAATATCTGCGCATGGGCAGCGTCGACAAGGCCACGACCGCGGTCGTCGAAGGGGCGGCAGATCTGGCGATCACGCCGCCGGAAGGGGCTGTCTCGAACTACGTCAAGGGCGGTGAGCTCCGCGTCGTTGCGTCTAACTCGAACCGCCTGCCGATGTCGCTCGTCGCGGGGCCGGCGATCGGGTCGATCGCCGGGCTCAAGGGCAAGAAAATCGGCACCTCGTCGCTGACCGAAGGAACGGCAATCTACACGCAGATGCTGCTTTCCCGCGAGGGGCTGAGATATCCGGGCGACTATGAATTCGTGCTTGCAGGCGTTCACACAAGCCGGTGGGAAGCGCTTCAGGCGGGAGACATCGATTGCGCCCCGCAGCCGGCCCCCTGGAACTTCATTGCGGAAGCGGCGGGTTACAATCTCATCGGCGAAGTCAACGACGCCATTCCGGAAATCGTCTTTGCCGCGCTCATCGCCAGAACGAGCTGGCTCGAAGCCAACGGCGAGACGGTGCGCAAGCTCCTGAAGGCGCTTGTCGAGGCTTACCGGATCACCAACGATCCTTCCAAGGAAAGTATCGCCCTGCCGATCTTCGAGCGCATCACCGTCCCGGATGATGCCGAACTTGCACTCCGCGGCTTGCGTTATATGCGCGACATGGGCATGTGGCCGAACGGACTCGCCATCCCCGACAGGGCGCTTGAAACCACCATCGACCTGATGATCCGCGCCAGGCTGCTGGACGAGGACCATCGCCGGTCGGCGGCCGGCGTCTTCGATGCTTCCTATCTCGAGAGGGCGTTTGCCTGACGCGGTGCAGGCCGGGCGTTGCGCGGCAGATGGAAGGGTGCGGTGAAGTGTTCGACGCCCGACCCCTTCAGGAGGTTCCATGAAAATCATCTCGCAGAACACCGCCTTCGGCGGCATGCAGGGCGTCTTCGCCCATGACTCCAAGGCCTGCAAGGGCGAAATGACCTTCGCCGTCTACGTGCCGCCGCAGGCGACGCGCGGGCCGCGCCCCGTGCTCTGGTATCTCTCCGGCCTCACCTGCACCCATGCCAATGTGATGGAAAAGGGCGAGTACCGCCGCATGGCTTCGGAGCTCGGGCTGATCGTCGTCTGCCCGGATACCAGCCCGCGCGGGGCCGACGTGCCGGACGAGCTCACCAACTGGCAGATGGGCAAGGGCGCCGGCTTCTATCTCGATGCGACGGAGGAGCCCTGGGCCGAGCACTACCAGATGTACAGCTACATCACCGAGGAACTGCCGGCCCTGATCCGCGAGCAGTTCCGTGTCGACATGGACCGCCAGGGGATCTTCGGCCATTCGATGGGCGGCCACGGCACGATGACCATCGCGCTCAAGAACCCCGGGCGCTTCAGGAGCTGCTCGGCCTTCGCCCCGATCGTCGCGCCGTCGTCCGCCGACTGGTCGGTCGGCGCCTTCGAGAAATATCTCGGCTCCGATAAGGCCGCCTGGCGAAAATACGACGCCTGCGCTCTCGTCCAGGACGGGGCGCGCTTCCCGGAATTCCTGGTCGACCAGGGCAAGGCGGATAGCTTCCTCGAAAACGGCTTGCGCCCGTGGCTCTTCGAAGAGGCGGTGAAGGGCACCGGCATCGGTCTCACGCTTCGCATGCACGAGCGCTACGACCATTCCTATTACTTCATTTCGACCTTCATGGACGATCACCTGAAGTGGCACGCCGAAAGGCTCGGCTGAGGCGCGCTTTTCGTCCGTGAGCCAAAGGGAATTGACAAACTCGGAGACTAGATACTTAATAGAATTCAAAGACCAATTGGTATTCGAGTGACCGTTGGGCTTTGTCGCCGATCTGGGAGGAGAACGGTATTGCAGCAATCACGAATCCAATTCGTTTCGCTGACAGGGTGACTTCGATGGGAGACACCCCGCAGGAAGCCATCCTCATCGGGACGATTGCGGTTTCAGTAGCCGCCTTCGCGTTGGCTGGACTTCGCCGCATTCTGGGCCTCGACGCCGCCTGGATCGGACTGATCATTTCGACGGCGTTTCTGGCCTCGTATTTCCTCGTCTACCAGAAGATTCCGCCGCTCCCGCCCGTCGGCGCAGTGAACAAGATCTTCTACCTATCCCTGGCCGGCGCCCTACTTGGCTTCGCCACCGATCTCGCCGATCGTCCACGCCTTGCGGGCTGGCTGGCGCTAATGCAGCCGCTGGCGGCAGCCTCGTACATCGGACAGAGCCGGCTGGCCACCGCCCCTCAGGAAGTGGTTTTCGCGGCGGCCGTCGGCATGTTGTCGATGACGTTGCTGCAACGGGAGTTCGGCGGTTCGGCCGCCGAGGACGGCGCGAAGCGGACGCTTCTTCTCGCCATCTTCTCTGCCGGCTTTGCTCCAATCGCCCTGCTCGGCGCATCGTCGTCGAGCCTGCAGCTTTGCCTGATGTTCGCGATAGCGCTTCTGGCAGTCGTCGCCTGGAGCCTCGGAAGCGATGACAATCCCTTCGCCACCTCCGCCCTGCTGGGCGGGGCCGGAGGGATGTTGTCGGTCGTCTATGCGGTGACGCTGATCACCCGCAAGGCTGATCTCCTCGCGCTTGCAATTCTTGCGCTCGTCTTCCTCGTCCCCGAGGTCGCCAGGCGGACGAGATGGATCGACCGCCTTCAAAGCCGCATGGCGCGTCTCGCCGCATTCGGGCTGCTCTGCGCGGTGCCCGCGGCGAGCGGGATAGCCATCGCCATCATCTCATACGGTTCGAGCTTTCCAATTTGACAAGGGAGGAATGTCAATGATCAAGCTTGCATGCGCCTATATCGTATCGGTTCTCATGGCGGCCGCGCTATCAATCGGGCCGGCCCAGGCACGAACCTACGATATCGACATCGTTCACTCCAACATCGTGTTTTTCATCGACCATCTCGGCTTTTCGCGTGTGGTCGGGGTCGCGCGGGACTTCGGAGGGAGCTTCGAATTCGATCCTGCCAAGCCTGAAGCGAGTGCGCTCGACGTGACGGTCAAGGTTGAGAGCATCTCCACCAACAACAAGCAACGCGACAGCGACATTCAAGGCGCCGATTGGTTCAATGCAGGCGAGTTCCCGGACATCACCTTCGCTGGAAAGGAATACAAGCGGACCGGGGAGAAGACCGGCAAAATCGTCGGGGATCTCACGATCGCCGGAATTACCCAGTCAGCCACCCTCGACGTCACCTTCAACAAGGAAGGGGAGAACCCTTGGGACAAGAGCCACGTCGTCGGCTTCAGCGCGGAAACAACCGTCAAGCGAAGCGATTTCGGACTGAAGACCGCGCTTGGCATGATCGGGGATGATGTGAAGCTGTTCATAGAGATTGAAGGCCGGGGACGATAAGCCTCACCACATCCCGAGAAACGTCCAAAAAGTCCCCGTTCACATCGTGTGCGGGGGCGTTCTAATCGTGTAAGCGCGCTATCTCACACCCGGGCTTGTCATCAGTTGCGCTGGTGGGGGTGCCATACTAGGCGCGTAGTGACCGATCACAGACTCATCTGGTATTTCCGCTTTCACTAGGGGAAACGAGGCATCGGTCGCTGCGCCGCGCATGACCGCAAAGGGTGTGCGCCGTGCCAAGGCGGCGCTTTCCAGTGGGTGCAAGTCCCACCCGGCAACCGCTCCATCCGGAAGCAATCGGAGCAGGCGTGGAGGAGACGACATGTCTGGTGCGCCAGGAAAGCTGGCGCGTTCCATCCGGTGCAAGTCCGGTCCGGGGAAGGGGTAGCGCCCGCCCGGTAGTGAGTGTTGCGACGTGGAAGGCGACGACCACGGCGAAGCGTACACAGCAATCGTGTGGGGTGTGGGATTGAGCCACGAAATTCGTGATATCGCAGGGGCCGAGGCAGTCAGACATGCCGAAGGCAACATGTGCGGAACCGCTATGCGAGGTTCCGTCGCCCGACTTGGACGTGGCGTGCCGTGGGTGAAGGCGTGAGAGCTTGTCCGAGAGCCGGATGCGGGAGATCTGCATGTCCGGTTCGATGAGCGGGGTGTGGAAACGGGAGTCACGGTCGAGCCGCTAAGGCACCGCCAGACGAAAGGGGCGGAAACAGATATGCTCGACCTACAGCAACCCGCGCCACACCTCGACTCTACCGATCTTTCCGGTTCCATCCGTCGCGAGAGGGGTGGGTAGCGGACGTTTGATCAGGCGGATCGCGACGGCTAGTATCCACCAAACCGTGCCATTCATCCTGCCGGATGACGATGACGGTCTGGTCGCACCTGGCGCTTTGCATGTCTACCAACGCATGCTGTAATATTTCTGAAAAAGTTGAGCCTGCGGGAATAGCGATGAACCTGGAAGATCTCTATCGCCTCTTGCGGAATGGCCACGTCCAGGCGCAAGGCATAATCGACACAGTCCCCGATCCGTTGCTCGTGCTTGACGAGAACCTGCGCGTCAAGTCTGCCAGCCGGGCGTTCTTCACGACTTTCAAAGTCGACCGCGACGATACAATCGGACAGCACGTCTACGAACTCGGCAATCGGCAATGGGACATTCCTGAGCTGCGGCGCCTGCTCGAGGAAGTGATCCCGAAGAGCACAGCGGTCATTGACTTTGAGGTGCACCACGACTTTCCGAGCATCGGTCGCAGGACGATGCTCGTCAGTGCGCACCGGCTGTTCCATCCCGACAACAACAGCCGCACCCTGGTGCTCTCCATCGTGGATGCTACAAAGCGTGTCCAACGTGAGGCCGAGAAGGATGTGCTGCTAGGCGAACTCCGGCATCGAATGAAGAACCTGCTTGGCTTGGTCCAGGCCATCGCCCGCCAGACCACGGCCGACGGCCGCTCCGGCGCGGAATATCGGGACGCTTTCATCGGCCGGTTCAATGCGCTCGTGCAGGCCCACGACAAAGCTTACTCGCAAACCGTCGAGACCGATCTTCGAGAGGTCGTTGAGCAAGCGCTTGCGCCCTATTCAGAGGGTTCGACAGGGTTCCTCATCGAATCGGGGCCGGCCGTCCCGCTCGCGCCGAAGCAAATCATGTCGCTGAGCCTGATCCTGCACGAACTCGCGACCAATGCGATTAAGTATGGCGCGCTTTCGACACCCACCGGACAGATTCATGTCCNCTGGGAGGTCGAGGAAGCGAGCGCTCCAAGTCTTCGGCTGATGTGGCAAGAAAGCGGCGGCCCCACGGTGGAACCGCCGGCCTCTTCGGGGTTCGGCTCACAGCTCATCGAGTTCGCTGTGAGCCGCGAATTGGGAGGGCGGGTGGAACTGAACTATGCCCCGGCGGGTTTGCTAGTCGAGATCGTCGCCCCGTTAGGATCGGTCTCATGATGCGAGACTGGTCTCATGCACAAGACCGTGCTTATCGTGGAGGACGAGTTCCTGATCGCGATGGATCTCAAACTCTTGCTTGAGCGTTGCGGCTGGCGCGTGCTGGGACCAGCCGCGACGGCCGAAGAGGCGATCAGACTTTTGGACGAGGAATTGCCTGCCGTCGCACTCCTTGATGTGACCCTCAGGGACGGCAGCGTGACCCCGGTCGCGAAGGCGCTCCGTGCCCAGAGCGTACCGTTCGTCGTGGCAAGCGCGTACAGCAAGCCGGAGCTTGTCGGCGGAGAGATTCTGGCCGGAGCGGCCAATGTCGGCAAGCCGACAGAGGAGCGGCGTTTACTCGCAGTCCTGGAGCGAGCGGCCCGGTCCTGACATGTCCACCCGGCTGATCTGGTGAATCGCCGAATCCATCGATCTCGCAAACATGTGAATGGCCGAAGGGGTGATCGCTGCTCTCGACGCGGCGTATGCCAGCGGTGCGAGCCCAGGGCTGATCGATTATCGTCGGTTCGAGCGTTGCCTGCCCCCATCAATCCGGCATCGAGGTTCCACCACCGCACCCCCCCAGGCGGGGGCGCAGATCGATCGGCCTACCAGGGAAAGGTTTAGGCTCATCCACGCAGTGCGGACGCTGGCGACTGACGATAGGCAAGGATGGCGGGAACGGATGCGATCAGCGCCGAAAAGCCGAGCAACGTTACTGCGAAGCCGATGTCTTCGCGAGCGAATCCGACCGGCATGGCGACGCCGCTGCCATCGACCACCGCCTGGGAAATCACCATTGCCGCGGCATAACCGACGCCGAATCCCGTGGCGATGCCGATGGCCACCAGGACGAAGAGTTCCAGCCAGACGATCGCAAGCAGGGCGCCGCGCGGCGCGCCGAAGGCCCTCAGTGCTCCAATCTGCCGCCGCCTCTGCGCGACATGCATGACCGTGACCAGCAGCAAGGACGCCGCCACCAGGACCTGCGATCCGATGGCGACCGCAAACAATACCCGCTTCGCATCGCCGAGGGTCGCATAGAGCCGTGTCAGTATCTCGGCGGGAAACACCGCCTGGGTCGCGCCGGCGCGGTACTCCTGTCTGAGCTTGTAGGCATCGGCGATGGTCTTGGGCTTCACCAGGATCGCCGGCAGGCCGGGCACGTCGGCGTCCCAGGTTTCAGTGATCGCAGCGTCCGCATCGGCATGATGCTCGTGCTCGTCGGCCGCCGCTTCGTGGTCGTGATCGGGTTCTGCCTCGGCCTCCTCGTGATCGCTCATCCCGTGAATATCCCAGACAGCCTCAATCGGCACCAGGATGGCACGATCCCAGGCCGTGCCGGTCGGCCTCAGGCGTCCCGCCACATGATAGGCGAGCTCGGTATGGGTATGCCCGCCTTCCTCTGCAGAACCGTGCATCGGCTTGATCACATCACCCAGCTTGAGGGCGACGCCGGAGCCGATCACCGCTTCGCCCTCCCTTGCAAAGACCTGGCCCTCCGCCAGGCCATCGGCGAGATTGTGCACCAGCGCGGTCGTCGTGCCGACGATCGGATAACCCGTGAACGAATCCCCGAAGCCGATCGGAGCCGCCCAGGCGACGCGCGGATCCGCGGCGAGCTTCGCCAGCACGTGGCCATCCATCAATGGCAACGGCGAGGCCTGCAGGAAGACCGAGGAGAGCACCAGCTGGTTCTCGCTGCCGGCAGCACCGATCACCAGGTCGAATTTGTCGGCGGCCCGGGCGCTGCCGAGCCTTAGCGCCCTTTCCTGAAGCGTAACGGCAACGCCGAGCGCCACGGCGAGCGCCACGATCAGCACGACCACGGTCGAGCCGAGCCAGTATTTGCGAAGGTCTGCGACAATGAAGCGGATCATGCGGCCTGCTCCATCAGCCCGGTATCGCCGACGATCCGTCCGAGGTCGAACGTGATCTTGCGCCGCAGCCGGTCCGTCAGCCGCTTGTCATGCGAGACGACGACGAGCGTCGTCTGCTCCTGGTCGGCGAGTTCGAGCAGCAGGCTGCCCACCGCTTCGCCGCTTTCGATATCGAGGCTGGCGGTCGGTTCATCGGCGATGACGACACCCGGCTTCCGCAGGAGCGCCCGGGCCACTGCAACGCGTTGCATTTCGCCGCGCGACATGGTCTCGATCCTCTGCTCGGGCCGTTGCACGCCTGTCCGCTGCAGCAGATAGTGCGCCCGCTCGACAATTTCGGCGGATGCCGCGCGCGCGAGCCTTGCGGGCAGCAAGGTGTTCTCGAGTGCCGACAGTCCGGCAAACAGATGGAAATCCTGCATCACCAGGCCGACGTGTGCGGCCCGCCAGCGGTCTCGGCCGCTTTCGGCGAGCCGGTTCAGATCCGTGCCGCTCCAGTCGATGCGGCCCCGGTGTGTTCGTTCGAGGCCGGTGACGATGTTGACAAAGGTGCTCTTGCCGGAACCGGAGGCGCCGGTGATCGCCACCCGTCCGCCGGCTGGAATGCTCAATCGTTCGATCGCCAGCACCGGCGCGGCCAGTCCCGGAAAGGTGACGGAAATATCTGCGAGTTCGAGAGACAACATGCGGTTTCAAGCGACCCAATAGCTGGCGTTGCGCAATCTGAGCCGGCTTAAGAAACCGGTTTCCTGGTCGGTCCAGGAGCCGACTTCGAGCTTGCCGGCGACGGCGATGCGCACGCCCGGCTGCACGAAGGTCTGCGCTTCGTCGAGATAGATGACGATGATGTTGTCCGGCCAATCGGCATCGGTCGAGCAGAAGGGGCAGATCGACATGGGGATTTCGGTCAGCACGAAGAATTTCGCCTCGGCCTTCAGGGGCGGCGCCATGAAACCGCTCATTTCGACGTCCTGGCCATCGAGCGACTTGACCTTGTCGGAAAATTCGAGCCCGAGCGGACTGATCTTGCCATAGAGCTCGTCGAAGCCCAGTTGCGTTGGCGCGGCGAGGGCGGGCTTGGCAGCCGGGAGGATCGACGACAGGCACATCATCGCCAGAACATCACGCCGGCTGAACCCGTAGCCGGATCGAATCTTGCCCATGGCAGGGATCTCGTCTTGGTTCGCAAAATGGCAGTTCCGGGCGGCTCGCGCCGCCCGGAACAAAGGTGTCGGAGAAGATTACATGTTCTCGTCGCCACCGAGCGCAAAGGCATCGGCAAGCACGCGATAGACGTCGCTCTCTTCCATATAGCCCTTGAACCCCTCGGCGCCCGGACCGGTGGCCTGCAGCACGACGTCGTCCACGGCGTGAACGGCGGTATCGGCATTGCGCGGCAGGTTGCCTTCGCGCAGCACGGCGCCGGGGACGTCCTTATAGGCCGGATTGGCGACGTATTCCTTCTTCTCGTTCTCGATCGCCGGCTCGAACGGACCGTCCATCTTCGGACGGAAGGTCTCGTAGTAGTCGGGATGGTTGTTGGCGAAGATGGCGAGGCGGCGGGTCACGTCGACCTTGTCGGGGAAGCCGTCGCCGTTCTTGTCCTCGTAGTTCGGGAAGCCGGCATCGGCGTAGACGCCGACCTTCTCACGCATCTCGGTGCCCGGCTTTTCGTCGTCGATCGTGCCGATGATCGAAACGCCATGGGAGTGGTCGCCGGTCACGACGATCAGCGTGTCGGGGTTGGTCGCGGCGAATTCGCGGGCCATGCCTACCACCTGGTCGAATTCGATGGTTTCGACCAGGGCGCGTTCCCAATCCATCGGATGGGACATCTTGTCGACCGAAGCGCCTTCGACCATCAGGAAGAAGCCTTCCGGATTCTTGGAAAGCTGTTCGAGCGCGACCTTGGTCATGTCCATGAGGCCGGGCTGGTTCGGGAACTTGCCGACCGTGCCTTTCTTGAGGAATTCCCGGTCGAGCGTCACGTCCATGTTGCCGGTGTGGAACAGGCCGAGGATCTTGCCGCTGTTGGTGCCGGCGGCGGAGGCGAGCTCCGTCTTGTCTGTCGCCAGCGCATAGCCGTCGTCCTTGAAGGCCTTGATCAGGTCCTTGTCGTCCTTGCGCTTCGAGCCGGCCACGTCCTTGGAGAGGAAATAGGCCGAGCCGCCGCCGAGGATGACGTCCGGCTTGGTGTCGAGGAACATGGCAGCGATGTCGGCCTTGTCGCCGCGCTTGCGGGTGTGGGCGATAACGGCAGCCGGAGTGGCGTCCTCGATTTCGGCGGTGGAGACGACGCCGATCGACTTCTTGGTCAGCCGTCGTACGGCTTCGGCGATGTTTTCGACGCGCGGGTCGTCAAGGCTGTCCGTCGTGCGGTCGGCATAGACGCCGAGGGCATTGATCGCCGTCTTGTGGCCGGTCATATAGGCCGACATGGTGTTGGCGCTGTCGGTGGCGACGGCATTCGTCGCGGAGGTGCCGATGAAGGCCATATGGTCGAGGTCGTCCATGAAGAGACGTCCGTTCGCCTTGCCTTCGGTCATGCCCTTGGACATCAGGCGGGCGCCGGTGCGATGGGCAACCGACAGGCCGTCACCGAGCAGGAAGATGATGTTCTTGGCTTTCGGCGTGGCGGAGGTGCCGAAGACGTCCCAGGTTACGGTCTTCGTCTCGTCGCCGGCGCTGACTTCCACCTTGTAGGCGCCAGCCTTGGCAACCTTGGCGGCGCGCAGGATCACGGCAGAACCGAGGCTCTTGCCTTCCTTGTCCTTTTCCTCGGCCACGAAATCGAAGTCGGCGCCGAGAACGGACTTGGCGTCCTCGCCGTTGATGGTGACCTTCACGTCCTCCTGCTTGACGACGCCGTCGAACTCGACCTTGAAGTCGAATGGCGAGCCGACGAGGATCGTCGCACGATCGAGCGGATAGACGGTGGCTGCGTCGGCAGCGCCGGCCAGCATGGTGGCGGCGGCAAGAGCGGTTAGTAGTTTACGCATGGAGATCCTCGCGCGTTGGAATTCAGGCTACCGCTCGTGATTAGCCAGCGACCGTGACACATGAATGACAGGAGCTAAGTGGCAGAAATAAAAGGAATATCAGAATCGACACGTGGCTTCGGCCTGTTGCCGATCACAGCGTGTTGGCCATCGCCAATCGTATCGTTAGCGCTGCCTACTTGCAGGCACTCGGCCTCGTCCATGGGTGGAACTGGCATCGCGGCGCGACTGACTTCCCTCGCAAAAGGAAAGTTATAGTTGTTCCGGCGATGACCGACGCCGGTCTTGAGGATTGTTTGTGACAGCCTAATGGTGGACCATCCGATGCCTCCTCCCGGTTCTTCGGGAGGCCGGCGAGGACAACCATGCAGCAAACGGAACTCAAGCTGGAGCTGTCGCAATCAGGCGCGTCGTCGCTCCTGAAGCAAAATCCCTTCGACAGTTCACCCACGATAGTTCGGCAAAGGTCCGTTTTCTTCGACACCGGAGGACGGGATCTGTCTAAACGCGGCGTATCGCTGTGCATCCGGCAAAGTGGCAATGAACGGATCCAGACGGTCAAATCTGGCGACGGTTCCGCGGCCGAATCGTTCACACGCGACGAGTGGCCACGACCGGTCACTGCCGAAACGCCGGTTATCGACGATCCTGAGATCCTGCCCTTGGTGGCAGGGACTGACGAAAGCCTCGCGCCCGTGTTCGAGGTTCATGTCAAGAGGCATCGTTGGAACGTGGCGGAGGGCGACGCCACGATCGAAGTCGCCCTGGATATTGGAAAAGTCGTTGCAGCGGACCGCGAGGCACCGCTCTGCGAAATCGAACTTGAAATGAAGACGGGCTCACTGGCGGCGCTGTTTGCACTCACCCGAAAACTCAATCTGATAACGCCCGCTCATATCGGAGTGCTGAGCAAAGCGGACCGCGGCTATCGTCTGCTTGGCCCTGCGACCGGTGCCACAAAAGCAACTATCACTCCGCTATCGGCGGAAATGAACGCAGCAACGGCCTTTGCGCAAATCGCGGCAGCGTGTATCAGGCAGTTTCGTCTCAACGAAATGACCTTGTCCTGGTCAGACGATACAGATGCCTTGCACCAGGCGCGAGTATCGCTGCGGCGACTGCGCTCGCTTTTCTCCATCAGCAAATCACTGTTCGCGGATAGCCGGTTCGACCACATGCGCGACGAATTGCGTTGGCTCGCCTCGGAACTGGGTGATGCGCGCAACATCGACGTCATACTCAAGAACACGACAAGCGAAGAGCTTTCAAGCCGTCTTCAGGAGGCCCGCAGCGACGCTTATGGCGCGGTTGAAGCGGCTCTCTCCTCCGTGCGCGCCCGCGCGCTGATGATCGACCTCGCCGAATGGATTTCGATGAGAGACTGGCGAAGCGACGAAGCGGGCGAGGCGGTGCTTGTCCTGCCATCGAAGCGTTTCGCCTCGCGCGTCCTCGACAAGCTTTGGAAAAAACTGGTGAAGGGTGGCCGCAACCTGATCGACCTCGATGACGAGTCCCGACATGAACTGCGCATCACCGCAAAGAAACTGCGCTATGCGGCGGAGTTTTTCGGCCCGCTTTACAAGAGCAAGAAGGAAATCAGGCGTCACAAGAGATTCATCGGGGCGATGGAGGGGCTTCAGGACCAACTCGGCAGCCTGAACGATCTTGCGACCGCTCCCGATATGCTCTCGAAACTTGACGTTGCAGATGTGCCGGGTGCGCAAGACCTTTTCTGTGCAGATGACAAGGTGAAGCTTCTGCACGATGCCGCCGAAGCACACGGCACTTTTGCGGAGGCCAAGCGTTTCTGGCGGTGAGCGGCGTAGACACGAGGTCACCGGCGTCAGTCACGCGCAACCGAAGCCAATCGAAGTCAGGCGATCTCCTCCGCGCTCCCAGGGCAACAAAGGGAGGACGATGCGCTGCGGTTCACCTCCGAGAGCAGGTTTATTTCTGTTCTGGAGATGCGACGGGCGCCAGAGTCAAACCCGTTGGCGTGGCCTTTGCCGTATTCCAACTTCCTCCGGTTAACTCGCTGCTGGAACCACCGTCCTCGCTGTTCGTTGGAGAACGCAAGGAGGACGACTATGGCCAAGAGGAAGCGGGTCCCGAAGAGGATAGCGGGCGTGAAGGTTCCCAAGACTTGGCGCAAATCGAAGGTTCTGCGCAGGTTGCTGAAAACAAGTCCTGGCCGTGACCTGTTGGCCCATGCACTTACCGCAGGCGCCGGCGCGGCGGCGGCTGTGCTTATCGGCAAGCAGCAAGGAATGGCCGTTGCCGCCAAGGCAGCAACCCGCAAGGGCGCCAAATCTGCCGGTCTTTTGGGAAACGCGCTGCAGGACGCGTTTTCCGCTGCAGTGAGCGTGCTTCACGACCGCGATTTACCCAGACGGGGTAAGGAACCGGTTCCTGCGCATCGCTCCGCGCCGGCGAACGCGGCATCACGCGACGACGGAGAAGGGGACGGTATCGAGTTCATCGAGCGTTTTCTTGTCCGCCAGTACGGCGAGAACATCACGTCGCGCTTGATCGTGGCAGCGAGTGTGCGCGCCATCGCCGTGCTGATCCGCGAACACCCCTTGATCGCAGCGCGGCTGTTGGGTGTCGGCCTTACCCGGGCAGCACAGGTGGGTATTGCCGACATATATGACTACGTGAACAAAGGCGGGCAGCAGGACGATGGGCGGGAGACAGTTTCAGAAAGGGCGACGCCCAGGCAGTCGCTGGTCCCCGACGTCGACGCGCGAACGGACCGATCCAACCGTGATGACTGAGCACGGCGATCGTCTCTTCCCCACGTTTCGCTGGCATCACCTAATGCAATGCGGCCCGTTTGCGTCGCTTGCTTTCGGCGTTTGCATTCTTCTTCTTGTGACCGGCCGGAAACACGGTGTCCTTCATCGAATCCATTGCCGCGGAGAAGCCGCTTCGCATTGCCCGGCGGGCCAAGCCGACGGCTTTTTTCCCCTTCCTGGTGGTCGTTTCACCGGCGTCTATCACCTCGTCGCGGTGGTCGACCAGCACCGCGGCGGCTGCGCCTGCGCCTGCGGTGATGGCTTTGGCGAGCAAATCTCTTCCGACATTGCTGGCCATCATGGTTCTCAAAATCTTCGATTGCCGCAGCCCCTTTGGAACCTTCACGCCCGCGATCTTTTTCGGAATGCGCTTCTTCTTGGCCATGGTCGTTCTCCAATGATGTGCCGCTGGGGAAACGTCACAGGAATGCACCGGTTCCACGCGCTTCTTTTGGTTCGAGCTTGCGCGCGAACCCGGCCTCGTTCCGCGCCGTCAAATCAGTCTCATGCGATGGTGCTATTCTGCCGTGTGGGATGATGAAGGGAGGATGTCATGACAAGACCAAACGACGAAGCGGAACGCCCGGACTGGCTGGAAGCCGAACTGGCCGACACGCTTGACGAAGACTACGAGCTTGAGCTTTCCGAACCGGCCCTGTCGGAAGAAATCCGGAAGATCTATCGCAAGACGCATCCGCCGACGATCCCACGCCTCGACTATTTCCGCGCCTTGCTCGCTTTGCAGGCCGAGCTCATCAAGCTGCAGGACTGGGTCGTCTACCACAGGCAGAAGGTGGTGGTGATCTTCGAGGGACGCGACTCCGCTGGCAAGGGCGGCGTCATCAAGCGCATCACGCAGCGGCTCAACCCGCGCGTCGTCAGGACCGTGGCGTTGCCTGCACCCTCCGACCGCGAGAAGACGCAATGGTACTTCCAGCGCTATGTCCCACATCTGCCGGCCGGCGGCGAGATCGTCCTTTTCGACCGCTCCTGGTACAACCGCTCAGGCGTAGAGCGGGTGATGGGCTTCGCGACGGAGGACGAGGTGGAGGAATTTTTCCGCGACGTGCCGGAATTCGAGCGCATGCTGGTGCGCTCCGGCATCCGCCTCGTCAAATACTGGTTCTCGATCACCGACGAGGAGCAGCAGATGCGCTTCCTGATGCGTATCCACGACCCATTGAAACAGTGGAAGCTGTCGCCGATGGACCTGCAGTCGCGCGTGCGCTGGGAGGCCTATACCAAGGCGAAGGAGGAGACCTTCGCGCGCACCAACATTTCGGAAGCACCGTGGCACATCGTCGAGGGCAACGACAAGAAGCGGGCGCGGCTCAACTGCATCGACCACCTCCTGAAGCAGATCCCCTATGAGGATGTGCCGCACGAGGATATCTCTCTGCCGGAGCGTGTCTTCAATCCCGATTACGAGCGCAAGGTGCTGCCGCCGCAACTCTATGTGCCGTCCAAATATTGAGGCCGGTAACCCGCAAACCCGCTGGTTTCCGCTCGAGCCCGGAAGTTGCGATGAACGGGATCGTCCAAAGTCGCGCGGCCGGACGAGCGGGCACGGAATGCGCTCTGGCGTCCCAGGTTGGCCGGCGCTGTCCTCTTTTGGAGACCCAGATGCATTAACTTGGAATATTGTTCCGCGTAGGCTGAAGCTGCGCGCGGATGAGCCATCGGTTCTCCGATGGAGCAGCAAGGGCGGAGCAGCGGAGGCGCTCGCGGCAGAGACGGCATGCCTTCCGCGTCGGACCAAATGCGTGGCAGGCAAAGACGCCAACCAGCGGCCATTGCCGGATTACCTACACACACTTGTGCTAACAGGAGCCGATCGACGGTCGAAACAAAACTGGCGGAGCTCTATGGTGCCGACCGAAAAACACTCGAAATCAGCGTCAGCACTCTTCCGCCATCTGTCGGAAAAGTGGCCCAATGCCTTCAATGCGAAACTACCAAAGCCCTTGAAGATCGGCATTCGGCAAGACATTCGCGCACTCGACGGCGAACTGTCGGATGAAGAACTGGGCAGGGCCTTGCGCGCCTACACCAGGACGGACAAGTACCTCGCGAACATGCGCGCCGGCGCAGCGCGCGTCGATCTCAATGGCAATCCCGCCGGCGAAGTGTCGGAAGGCGATGCAACGACCGCGCAGGCCTGGCTGCGCGTCCGTGGTGCGAAAGAAGTAACCGCGAAACCGAAGAATCCGAAGGCGGAGCCAGAGCAACCCCCGAAATCTCTTTCCACACAGGTGTCGGCGAACAAGACCAAGCTGGCGGCCGACAGGACCGTTATCGTTGAGACGAAACGGCGTCGCCCGACCGAGCGGCGCTTTGATCGCCGCTGAGCGGCTTGCCCGGCCGCAAGCCATGCTGCCCCCGTCGATGTTTCCTCCTTGCACAGTCAGTCATAAAACTGTCATAAACGGCAGCAAGCTGCTGCGGCAGGTCTGGACCATCTCGCTGGGGACCTTGAGCGATGGGAGAGGAATTCCTTCCGCTAGGCATGCTTAACCGACCGGATGCCGTCGGTTGTTCGCGAGCGCGCGTCGAACAAGCAGGCGCGATCTGTTATCGAATGTCCGCCGATAGTTCTCTTGAGGTATTGCTTGTCGCGAGCCGCAGAAACGGTCGCTGGGGAATCCCGAAGGGACGCATCGAACCGGGGGAAAGCTCCGGGGTTGCAGCGGCCCGTGAGGCGTTGGAAGAAGCGGGTGTCAGAGGCATCGTCTCAAATGATACGATCGGCTCGTTCGTCTACACCAAGGACAGCAGCAATTTTGCATTCCACCTCGATGTCCATTTGCTCGAGGTCAAGGAGACGCTTGTAGACTTCCCGGAAAAGCAAGTCCGGAAATTGCAATGGACGCCGCTTGAAACCGCGGCCGATGCGGTGTCGCACCCAAGGCTCCGCGATCTCCTTCTTTGCTTGGCTGAAAAAATGTATCCCGATCTTTCTGCCGTTTTTGGATAGCTTAGGGGCTTAGCGGCGTCTCCGTTCCATGTCCGGGCGCCATTTCGGGGTTATCGCGGACGCCAGGCGCCGCGAATTGAAACCTTGAACCGTATCTCGTCTCGGCTCGATCACATCGCGCCCTTTAAGCAGCAGTCCGTGAGGGGCTTGGATCCTCTGGAGGCGATCCGGCAATGCGAAGCCCATCACCGGATGCTGTACGAAACCGCGCCACAAGCTCGAACAGACCGGAGGCCTGGCTGGAGAGCCGCTGCGTCATGGCGGTGCTGTCCTCGACCATGGTGTTGTTTTGCTGAGTGACCGCGTCGAGCTCGAGCATCGTCTGATTGATGTGCCGCAGGTCGTTTGCCTGGTCGCGGGCGTCGCCCGCGATCTGCCATGTCTGATCGTTTATGGCATGAATCTGATGGGAGATTTCATTCAGGGTGTCGCCAGCCGCCCTTACCAACGAGACCCCTCTCGCGACCTCATCTCCGGAAGCGGTGATGATCGCCTTGATCTCGCGCGCGGCGAGCGCCGATTTCTGGGCCAGCTCCCGCACCTCGTGTGCAACGACGGCAAATCCCTTGCCGGCCTCACCGGCGCGTGCCGCCTCGACGCCGGCATTCAGCGCCAGAAGATTGGTTTGGAAGGCGATGTCGTTGATGGTGCCGATGATCTGCGAAATCGAGGACGAGGCCGCCTCTATCTGACCCATGGCGCTGACGGCATTGCTCACGACGTCACTCGAGCGATCCGAGCTGGACTTTGCTGCTGCCGCGATCCTGGTGGCCGAGGCGGCGTGCTCGGCGGTTCGTTGCACCGTCACGGTGATCGTGTTCAGCGCCGCCGTGGCTTCCTCCAGTGTTGCCGCCTGCTGTTCGGTGCGCCTTGCAAGCTGGCCTACGGCGTTGCGCATTTCACCGGCGTCGCCCTCGATATGGGCGCTTCTTGCCTTCACATCGCCAAGCGTGATCGCCAGTCTTTCAAGCGACAGGTTGAAGTCGGAGCGCAAACGGTCCAGGCCTTCGCCAAAAGGCCGGTCAATCCGTGCGGTAAGATCGCCATGTGAAAGTCGCTCAAGCCCGGTCGCCAGCATTTCCACGGCTTCGTTGATGTGGCGAGACACGTCCATTTGCGCAACGTCACGGGCCTGTCGTTCCTGTTCGATCATGATCCGCGTCTCTTCGGCCTCGTTCTCAAGGCGCCTGCGATCGAGGAGCGCATCTCTGAAGACGACGACCGAGCGGGCCATGTCACCGATTTCGTCTGTGCGGGTCCTGCCAGCGCAGGCGAGCGCCGTGTCACCGCCGGCGAGCCGGCTCATGTCGCCGACGAGGCTGCTGATCGGCCGCGTCAGGCGACGCGAGAACCAGATGGCGACCAAAATTGCGGCGGCGAGCACGGCCAGGGCAGCCAGCACGGTCCAGTTGCGCAGGGCCGTCACCGCCGCAAATGCCTCGCGCGACGTCATGACCGCTGCCACGGTCCAGCGCGTGCCGAACGCATCGAGGCTGGTCGCGGCCATCTGCGCCTCTTCTCCCCGGAAATCGTCGAGCCCGCTGCTGACGATACCACTCGTAGCCGTCCCGCTTGCCTCGTCGATCCGGGCCTTGAGAATGTCGTTCTCGGCCGTGCGAGCGCTGTCGGTCAGGGAAAATCCCTTACCATCCAGCAAGAGTGTCTCGCCTGTTTCTCCGAGACCGGTTCTGTTGCCGATGATCTCGCCAATAAGCGCGTCCGGCATTTCGAGGATCAGCGTGCCGATCTTGCCGTCGAGCGATTCGAGCGGAATGGCGATGAATGCCGAAGGTCTTTCGCCAAGCGCGGCGTAGCTCTCGTAGGACGCAAAGGCGAGCCTGTCCTTGTCGGTCCCTTCGGCCGCGGCCCGAAAGATCCGACCCAACCCACTCTCCCGCCATGCGTCGCCCATCAGATTGACGGCGTAATTGCCCTTCTTGCTGAGCGAATAGACGACGTCGCCGTTGAGATTGACCAGCAGCACGTCCCTGTAACCATGCGCTTCCGCGAAGCGGCGAAAGAAGGGATGGTAGCGGCCATGCAGCTTGTCGTATTCGTCCTTCCCGGCGGAGCCGTAGAGGGCGCGCCGGTCTTCAGGGTTGGGGTTGTTTGTCACATAGCGCTGCTGCAACTCGGCAAGGGGCTTGTCGCCGGTCCCTGCGGCGGTGTTCAGCTCACTGAGCGCCTTGGCGACCGGCTTCTGCGTCTGGAGATTGCGCAGGTCGTTTTCGATCGTCGTCAGGTAATGGCGAAGCTCGTTGCGGCGGGCGTCGGCCAGCGCTTCGAGCTTTTCGACTGCAGCGCGCGATGAGATACCGGCGCTGACGGTAAGGCTGGCAAGGCTGGTTGCGGCAATGGAGGACACGGCGAGAACCGCCGCTGCGAGGGGAAGCTTCGCGGACAAACGCATAACGACACCGGGCTTTTCGAAGTGGGGAAATACCAACAGAAGGTGGGTCGCGACGCCTCATGCGCCCGGCGGTTGAACTCCGCCGGCAGAGTTATACGCTTTCATGTTACAGTTTGATGACGACGGGCGGGGCTTGGCGACGCACGTGTGGCGGGAACCGTACCAAATTCGTCGGAACTCGGTGGAGGCGAGGGTCGACGACGTATTAGCTCGAATCGTTGGTGCGATCCGGGAAGTTTCGCAGAGTGTACTCGCCGACTTCGTTCCGAATACCGCTTGAATCGGTTACGGAATTCATTGCCCAAGCAGTTCACAGGACGCTGACGAACGCGCGGTCTCCGTGTCCGAACCTGATGGCGACGGCGGACCAATTCGTCCAGCAGCCCTTCTTCGATCCCTAAGCAACCGGGGTGGCAGATACAAAACTGTCACAAGACTCTTATGCGGAGGTTCTAAAACAGGATGCGACGCCAAAGCGTCCACGGCAAAGAAGGTGGCATTCATTTTAGACGGGTATGGCGAACGTAGGGTGTCGACCACTTCTTTGCAGGATAATGCTACTTGCAATCGAAGTTGATATCAATCACATCCTATGTTAGATACAAGTTGTTTTGTTAATATTGGCGTAATACAACAAATATTCGAGTAAGTCTATAAGTAAAAATCTATTTATATATCACTGATTTATTTATATATGTTTGATACGCCATAAACTGAAGATAAATTACTGTAATGAATTATAAGCACGTCGCAACACAAAGTATTTATGGCTGAATAATACCATTTATGATAGAGAGAATTTTTACTTGATATTTTCACAATGTAGATGGAGACGGACAATGTCCAAAAAATCAGAAGGAAGAATCGTTCTCGTCATCGACGCGTTGGAGTTACGCCGAGCGGGGATTACATCACTGGTCGACGAGTGGGCTGGTGCGATCGGTCTCGAAACCGTTGGAATTTCTCCTGACGAGATGCCCGCGCACAGTCAGTTAGGAGAGGTCGTGCGATTTGTCATATTGAGCGTAGGAGGCTCGTCCCTTCGCGAGGGGGTTCTGCAGAATTGGGCGAAGAGCGCGCGGGAGTTGTTTCCGAACGCGCCACGCGCAATCATTTCCGACAGAATGGAAGCCGAGGAGGCGATCGTGGCCGCCCAGATTGGCAAACAGGCCTTCCTCTCCACGAGCATGGAGCCTGGGATCGCTCGCCAGGCGCTGACTTTTATCCTTGGTGGTGGAACGTTCTTTCCTCGCGAGGCCCTCCTTCACCAATACCCATCGACGGCGCGCTCCGTGAGGAGCCAGGCGCCGGAACATAAGAATGAAAATGAGGGACTGACGCGGCGCCAGAACGAGGTGCTCGAGCGGCTACGGCAAGGCAGGTCCAACAAGCATATAGCGCGTGACTTGGCGATGGAGGAATCGACGGTCAAGGTGCATGTCCGACAGATAATGCGAAAACTTGGCGCTTCAAACAGGACGCAGGCGGCTCTGTTCGGCGCGGCGGTCATGGACAAGGGACTTGGCGCCGCGCCTGTTCAGGACGGCGTCCAGTCCAGCGTTGCTCCGGCCACGTTTGCGGGCAGGGGCATCGCGATCGAACAACCTGGCGGGGGCGCAAGTGCCGCCGGAAGCGGGCCAATCACCAGCAGGCCGCCGGAACCGTCATAATTTCAGACGAGGCACTACCGCGTAATTCCTTTAATCCCATCTGATTCAAGAAATTAGGCGGCTTTTCAAAGCGCTACGGCGACCTGGCGCCCGATAGCGCCTGGAAGACGAAGGCGCAGGTGCTCCTTCGCCGATGTCTCTGTTCTCAGCTTTACTCCAAAACTCTTACGCACACTGCGATTTGAGCGATCATACTTCCGATGGTGTGCTCTCACTCGGGATGATGGCTGATTGAACGGATGCTTTCCCGCGACGCCGGCTTTACCTTGGAAATAACCAATGGGGATATGCAAACATGCCAGCGTACACGTTCGGAGGCATCTGGTCGTCACTGTTCCGTCACTTTACTTCGTACGACGTCAGCAGCCGCGATGCGCATTGGATCGAACCCCTTGGCGCCAGCGGCCGGGGGGAAGGTCCGCCGGTTGTCACAAGGTCGGTGACAGCCGAAAGCGCGCTTGCCGTGACCATCTTCGGCGGGGCCGACGCATTCGGACTGGACTCCACGGCCAGTGCCAATGGCAGGCTTCAGCTGGTGGACCGAGGACTCGCGGCGTTCGCCATCGGCGGCGCCAGCTTCACCGCGGCGGCACGCGGTGACTCAGCCTTCGCGTCAGCGTATGCAGGCGTGGCCATAGCTGGCGCCGATCTGTCTATCGTGTCTGCGCAAACGGTGACAGGCGGAGCGAGTGGCAGCGGTTCCGATGAAATGGCTGAAACGACGAGGCTGAGCTTCGTCGCTCTAGACTTGATGTTCGATCTCGATCGCCAAGTTCAGGTCGAGAGGGCTGAATCTCACGTCTCGGACGATGCGAACATTGGGGCGCTGCAAGGAAATACGGCGTTCTTCAACGTCGATGCCGTAGCGGTGGGCGAGAACAGTTTCGTGGACGTTCAGGCCGACGTGATGGCGGTAGAGGACGCGCTTTCGACTGTCACGGTCTCCGCGGGCGCAGCCGTAAGCGGCGAAGTGGCCTACACGGAGATCGTCGGCTCGTCGCGGCCGGACAGGATCAGCACCGGACCCGGCGACACGCTCGTCTTTTCAGGGGCCGGCGACGACAATGTTCTGGCAGGCGCCGGGGATGACTGGATTTTCGGAGGCCGGGGCCGTGACACGGTTCAAGGGGGGGCGGGAAGCGACACCCTCCTTGGCGAAGGTGGCACGGACCGACTGCACGGCGGCGAAGGCGCTGACTGGTTGTTCGGCGGCGAGGGCGGCGACACGGTTTGCGGCGGCGACGGAGACGACCTTCTCCTTGGCGGCGACGACGACGATACAATGAACGGCGGAGCCGGGAACGACATCCTGTGCGGCGGCGAGGGCCGCGACTGCCTGGATGGCGGCGCTGGCGATGACATCTTCCGGCTTGGCGCTCAGCGCGGCGACGACCGCGACGTCCACAGTGGCGGGAGCGGCAGCGATCTTTTCCTTCTCGTCGGCGGGTTCGGCGGCGACGTGATCCAGGACTTCTCGATAGGACAAGGCGACCGCCTTGCCATTTCCGAACTGGACGGGGTCGCCGCGCTCGGGCGAGGCGCGTTCACGATGCAGCGCTCGTCCGGCGATGCGGACGACCTGGTGATCACCTTCGATACTTTTGACCGCCGCTCCGAGCTGACGCTGGACGAATTCTTCGCACTCAACCAGGGCTATGGTGGCATGCCACGCAGGGGAACCTTCAGCGACGCTCAGGCGGGAGCGCTGCTCAGGACGCTCTCGCTTGATGCCGACGACCGTCAGATTGGTCAGGAGGCTCAACTGCTCCTGCAACTGGGCGACCATTTGTCCTTGCTCGGTTAGCGGCCCGCACGGCGGCTTCCGTACGCCCGAGCGAAGCGGCCTTGCCGCCCCAGAGACAGTGCTACTTTCGCCTGACGCTGCCCCAACGATCTATAGCACTTCCGAGCCTCGGGCTCTTCCAGGACCATTGGACTATCCATCATTTGAACGTCTGATAGTGACGAACGCCCGGTGTATGGTGCCTTGACGACTTTGGACGAAATAGTGGAGGTAAACATGTCCGCGACCCGTACATCGAGCGTAAGCATCGGCGTTTCGACATCGACCGGAGATGCTGGCGACGAAACCTATTCCGAAGCCTCCTATGTCTCCGAGACCACGGTTTTCGTCGGGGATTTATTAAACGTCGACGGCGGAGGGCTCGGCGTCGGCGTTCAAGCCGACGCCACAGCCGTCGGGACCGATACGCTGGCCCAGCTTGAGGTGACCGCGACCGTTTCCGACGGCACCTATGTTGATTCCGCCTCGGCCTCCGTGAGGGCTGTGGCGGCCGCGCAGTCGCCCGACGACCTTGCTTATGCGGCCGCGGCTGCGCTGGTGGAGGTTTATGGCGGGGCCGACGTCTATTATGGCGGCACTCGCTCGATTACCTATACGGTACAGGACGAAACCGGGTCGACGACCGTGTCGGAAGTCTCGGCCAGCGTTCATGCGCTGCAGTTTTCAGCCGGCGGAGGTGCCGGCTCCCAGCAACCGGTTCCGGAGTACGTTCCCGAAACCCAGCCTCCCCAGGAGGAGCCGCCGCCTTACCCTGGGCCTGAATGCGGCTGCGGCGAACCTGACCTTGGCTACGTCATCGAGATCGACGGAAACCTCGCGGCATTCGACATCGAGGCCAATGCGTTCGGCCCGAACACGCTGGCTGACGTGTCCGCCGATGCGTTCGTTGTGGAGGATCAGATATCTACTGTTACGGCAGTCGTCGTCGCCGCCATCGCATAAACCGCTTCATGCGCGATTCTGAAAGGCGCTCTTTCGGTACCTATGATGTATACGCAAAATATAATTGCGTTGCATTCAGATCTTCATGGGTTGAATCCTAATGAATTTTGATTGAAGTTCATGAGCTTATGAGAATAATTCCTCGATAGTATTATGAGCATTCGCATACTCCCTTAGTTTTGTACGTCGGTTGCCACTTTGCCTCTGCTTGGCGCCAGGCTTAAGCTTCCCATGGTCAGAGCAAAAGCCTGGCCAGATCACGCTAAAGGAGTGAGACTATGAGCTTCTACGACCCCAATGAATTCGAATACGAGAAGGAAATCGAAGTCGAAGTGGAATTCGCTTTCGAAGCCGACGTCGACATCGACTACTACAAAGACGTTGATATCAACGTCGACTATTGCGTCGACGTCGACATCGACGGCAACGAAGCGACCTATGCAATCGACGTCGAGGCCATCGGCGAAGATACCTCCGCCGAGCTGGACCTCGTTGTCCTCGTGATCGAAGACGAGCTGTCGTCGATCACCGCCGTGGGCCACGCCGCGGTCGCCTAAGCGATGCCGAGCGTCTAAAGTCGCTCCGGGAAAAGGCTACCCAACTCTCCAGAGCGCAAGGGACCCTGTTTTTGGCAGGGTCCCTTTTTTGCAAGCAAACTAAACGCCCACCTCTGGTGGCGGTCATGACTTGCCCGTGGCGCGGCTGTGGAGCAGTCACCGACCAAGGGTGTACGCCCGAAGAAGGGTCCACCAACGCGTTGTGTTAGTTCGGGCAAATGCCCCCTAGCATATGTCGAGAAGCTACGCCGCAAGCCACATCGGCATATAGGAGGGCAGAATGGCTCGCAGTTCGAATTCCCGTCGGTCGTCTACCGTATCGTCCCACAACAGCGCATCGCCATCGGTCAATACACTGTCCGCCAAGGACGGTCCGGCGGCACAGGAATCCTTCACGAGCCTCGCCACGACGTCCGCACTGCTTTCGTCGCCCGCCTATAGCCTCGTCCAGCTGGACAACAACGGTAACAGCTATACCCATGCGGCCGATGGAAGCTTCCGGATAGAGGGCCTCGACGGCAACGACGACATCACCGTGGCAGCGTCAAGCACGGGCAATGACTATCTCGACGGCGGCGCTGGCAACGACAAGCTGAACGCGGCCGGGACCGATGATTTTCTCGACGGCGGCGCTGGCAGCGACATACTGAACGGCAATGCGGGCAACGATATCCTGCGCGGCGGCGCTGGCGCGGATATGCTCAACGGTGGGGCGGGCATCGACACCGCCGACTATTCCACCTCCGCCGTTGCAGTCACGGTCTCGCTTCCGTCGAACCCCAGCCGGACATCGCGCGGTTCGGGAGGCGACGCCGCTGGCGACACGCTGAGCAGTATCGAGAACCTGATCGGTTCAGCCGGAGATGACCAGCTCAGCGGCAACGGGATCGACAACCAGCTCGTCGGAAACGCCGGGGAGGATATCCTGCGCGGCATGGACGGCAACGATCTCCTGATCGGCGACAACATGGTCGACGTCAATTTGGACGGTGTGCCAGACGACGAGAACATGGACGGCGTCCCGGACGAGGTGGAAGAGGATCAGGCGGGGGCCAGCGATTTCCTCGATGGCGGCTTTGGCGACGATCGCCTCTACGGCGGCGGCGGCGACGACACGCTCAATGGTGGGTTCGGCAACGACGTGCTGCGTGGCGGTCATGGCGATGATTTCCTCAACGCCAGCGACGGCGACGACATTCTCGACGGCGGCGAGGGCAATGACACATTAGTCGCGAGCCTTGGCAATGACATCCTGCGCGGCGGTGCTGGCGATGATTTCCTCAACGCCTCGATCGGCAGCGACACCCTTGACGGCGGCGACGGCAATGACAACCTGATCGCCAGCAGCGGCGACGACACGTTGCTCGGCGGGGCCGGAGCCGATTCCCTCGATGGCGGTGACGGGGCTGACATCCTCGACGGTGGCAACGGCGACGATACTCTGATGGGCGGCAACGGAGCCGACCAGATGGATGGCGGCGCGGGCAACGACACCGTGAGCTATGCCACTGGCGGGGCCGTCGGCATCAATCTGGGAACTGGCGCAGTCAGCGGCGCGGCGGTCGGCGACGTCCTGGTGAACATCGAGAGCATCACCGGCTCGAGCCAAAACGACATTCTGGTCGGCGACGGCAACAACAACACCTTCACCGGTGGCGCCGGGGCCGACCAGATCATCGGCCAGGGCGGATTCGACACCGCCGACTACTCGACCTCAGCGGCCGGCGTCACCATCAACCTGAATACGACCGTGGTTGATCCCTTGGCAATCGGAACCGGGACCGGTTCCGATGCCGAGGGGGATATGCTTCAGCTCATCGAGCGGATCATCGGCTCGGCCTTCATCGACACGCTGAACGGCGGCGAACTCAACGAGACCCTCATGGGCGGCGGCGGCGCGGATTTCATCAATGGCGGTATCGGGACAGACACCGCCGAATATTCTTCGTCCGCTGCCGGCGTTTCGATAACGCTGGACGACTCGGGCGCTGCGCTCGGCGTCGGCGGTGACGCCGAAGGCGATATACTGACCTCGATCGAGAACCTGACCGGCTCGGGCGCTGACGACACTTTGATCGGCAACGCCCTGACGAACCGCATCGACGGCGGTGCGGGTAACGATTTTATACGCGGCGGCACCAACACGGGGACCGAATTCCTCATCGGCGGCGAAGGCATCGATACGGCCGACTATTCGACTTCAGGCACTGCCGTGATCGCCAGGTTGTCGGACAGTCAAACCAGTGGGGCGCTTTCGACCGGTGGCGACGCGCAGAACGACGTTCTCGTCACAATGGAGAACATCATTGGCTCTGCGTTCGATGATCAGCTATTTGGTGCATCGGCCACCAACCGGCTGGATGGTGACGCGGGAAACGATGTGCTGATAGGCGGCGCGGGCGCGGACGTGCTCATTGGCGGCGCTGGAACCGACACCGCTTTCTATCAGACCTCCGGCGCCGGCGTCACAATCGTCCTCGACAATACGGGCGCGGCGCTCGGCGTCGGCGGCGATGCGCAAGGCGACCAACTCAGTACGATCGAGAATCTCATCGGCTCCAATTTCGACGACCTTCTGGTCGGCAATGGCAGCGTGAACCGCCTCGAGGGCGGCAGCGGAAACGACACTTTCCGCAGCGGTGCGGGCGGCTCGTCCGCGGGCGGGATCGCAGAATTCATCATCGGCGGAGCAGGCATCGACATGATCGACTATTCCGCCTCCACGGGCGGAGTGTTGGCGCGCCTCTTCAGCGGAACGTCCGGAAGTCTCAGCCAAGGGGGCGAAGCCGACGGAGATTTGCTCCTGCAGATGGAAAACGTCATCGGGTCGAATTTCAACGATCAATTGTTCGGAAGCACGGCGAGCAACAAGCTGGTCAGCGGTTCCGGCAGTGACCAGATGCGGGGTGGCAGCGGCGCCGATAATATTTCGGCAACGGGAACCGGGGCCAAGGTCATGTACGGCGATGGAATCGCCGATGGCGGCGTGGCCGGTCAGGATACGTTCCGGATTCTCGGCGGCGCGGGCAATGTGATTGCAGACTATCAAACCGGTGAAGATCTCTTCCTGAACAGTCTCAACGCAACAGGGGGCATTGCGCTCACCGCGATCAGCATCGGCGGCGTGGCAACATGGGCCGGCCGGTTTACTGGTAGCACCCACCAGACATACGTCGCATTGGGCGCCCAGGGCTCGGTCAGCCAGGCCCAGGCGGCCGCGGCGCTCAATACGCTCATTGCGAACGACCTGTTCATCGATCCGGCTCTGATCGCCTGAGACCGAACCAATAAGGGGATTGGGAATGGCCGCAAAAGCATCGGCCGACAAGCGTCGGCGCAGCAAGACGGATTTGGACTACGCGACTGGACAGATTCGTTCGTCTCTCCTGGTGCTGGCGATATTCAGCTTCGCCATCAACCTGCTGATGCTGACGTCGCCGCTTTACATGCTGCAGGTCTACGACCGCGTTCTCGTGTCCGGCCGGGTAGAGACGCTCGCTATGCTGACGGTTTTCGCCGGAGGTGCGCTACTCGTCCTGGGCGTGCTCGACAGCCTGCGCAGCTCGGTGATGATTAGGATGGGATGCTGGCTGAACGACAGGCTAGGGCCAGTGCTGATCTCGGGTGGCGTGCGTGCCCGGCTGGTCGGCGACAACGCCGGAGCACAGCCTCTGCGCGATCTCGCCCAGGTGCAGTCCTTCCTGTCCTCGCAAGGGCTGACGGCGCTCTTCGACGCGCCGTGGACGCCCGTCTTCCTCGCCCTGATTTGGTTGCTCCATCCTGCGCTGGGAATCCTTGCCGTCGGTGCCGCACTGCTGCTGGTGCTGCTCGGCCTGCTCAACGAACTGACGACCCGGCGTGCGTCCCAGGCCGCCAGCACCAAGCAGATAGCGGCTTTCCAACAAGCTGAGGCGACGATCCGCAATGCCGAAGTGGTGCGGGCGATGGGAATGCTCCCCGGATTGCTCGAACGGTGGCGGGCGAGCAACGGTTCCTCGCTCGATGCAACCCGCTCCTCGGCGGAACGCAGCGCCGCGATACTTGGGGTCACCAAGTTCCTACGCTTCTTCGTCCAATCGGCCACGCTCGGGCTTGGCGCCTATCTTGTCTTGCAGAGCGAAGTGACTGGCGGCGCCATGATCGCGTCGTCGATTCTCCTTGGCCGAGCGCTCGCTCCGATCGAGCTCGCGATGGGAAGCTGGCGGAATTTCTTGTCGACCCGGATTGCCTATGATCGCCTAAAATCTCGCCTGCAGGCCATCCCCGCCGAGGCCCAGCGGATACACTTGCCCGAACCCTATGGGTACATTTCCCTCAATAATGTCTCCTATTCCGCGCCCGCGACCAAGGCGCACGTGATAGACAATGTCAGCTTCCGGCTGACGCCTGGCGAGGCCTTGGCGGTGATCGGACCATCGGCCAGCGGCAAGAGCACGTTGTGCCGCCTGCTTGCAGGAATTGCCGCACCGTCGGGTGGAGAAATCAGGCTCGACGGCTCCGAACTCCACCACTGGAACCCAGAACAGCTGGGCCGTTATGTCGGCTACCTGCCGCAGGACGTGGAGCTGTTTTCCGGCTCCGTCCGCGATAACATCTCGCGCATGACGAGGGCGAACGATGACGAAGTCGTTCAGGCAGCGATGCTGGCGCACGCCCACGAGATGATCCAGCGCCTCCCGCAGGGCTACGAGACGCCGATTGGAGATGCAGGTGCCCGGTTGTCAGGTGGCCAGCGGCAGCGCATCGGCTTGGCGCGCGCCGTGTTCGGGAATCCCAAGACCATCATCCTGGACGAACCCAACGCGAACCTTGACCAGTCCGGCGAGACAGCGCTCGCCGCCGCGGTAAGGGCGCTGAAGGAGCGCGGCGCCGCCCTCATGATTGTCGGCCACCGCCCGTCGACCCTGGCCCAGGCCGACAAAATCCTGTTGCTCCGTGAAGGGCGCGTCGAACTCTTCGGCCCGCGCGAGGATGTCCTCGGCAGGCTTCGGTTGGCGGGCGCCGCGTCAAAGCACCTAGAGCCGCAACTGCGCGATGTCGGCGCGGCTCCAGTACGCATGCCGCGCGTCACTGAAATGCTCGGCGAATAAGCCGTTACAAGGATTCGCTGAACTCTCAATCCTCGAATGGAAAGGCAATCCCGTGACAAACAGCAGGTCGAACGTAGTTGCGCTTCCGGGTAATAGGACGCCACGCCAAGAGATCTTGCCGGAACCACTCACGGTGCGCGAGGTGGTCAAGGGTCCGGTCCGGCTTGGTTTTGCCGTGATCGTCATATTCGTCCTCGGCGGCCTTGCGTGGTCGCTGCTTGCCCCGATCGCGGCCGGAGCGATAGCTCCCGGCATCATCAGCCCGGACGGAAGCCGGCGGACCGTCCAGCACCTGGAAGGCGGCATTATCCAGGCGCTAAAAGTCCGGGACGGGGATTTAGTGCGGGCCGGCGAGCCGATCGTAGTCCTTCAAAGCACTCAGGCGGCCGCGGCGAACGAACTGCTTCTGGAGCAATCGAGAACCCTTGTGGCAACGCGCCTGCGTTTGCTTGCGGAACAGGCGGGCAACGATGCGGTCCTCTTTCCGAACGAAATGTTGGCCGAGGGCGATCGCGGGCTGCGCGAGGTCGTTCAGGGGCAGATTTCGATCTTTGAAATGCGCCGCGCGTCATTCGCGGCTCAGTTGCAGGTTCTCGACGACCGGGAGAACCAGTTCAGGGAGCAAATCAGCGCCCTGAAAGCACAAGTGGAAAGCGCCGAGCGACAGATCGAACTTATCGCGAAGGAGCTCGCGGGAAAGGCGCAGCTGCTCCGCAAGGCCCTTGTCACCGAACCAGAAATGCTGACGCTCCAGCGCTTCCAAGCCGCCCTCCAGGGCGAACGCGGTCGGTATCTCGGTTCGATCGCCGAGATCAGGCAGAAGATCGGCGAGATCTCGACCCAACGCATCTCACTCCGCGCCGCGCGCTCTGAGGAAACCTCGACGGAGCTCGAAAGAGTGCGCGCAGAGCTCGCCAGTGTGTCCGAACGCCTCAATGCAAGCCAGGACATTCTGGATCGAACGACTGTGACCGCTCCGGTCAGCGGTAAGGTCGTGAACCTACGTTTCAAGTCGGTCGGCGGCGTCGTCCTCGCCGGCGAACCGATCCTCGATATCGTACCGACCGAGGAGCGGCTGCTCATCGACGCGCGGATAGCTCCTGGCGATATCGATGTCGTGACGGTGGGGCTTACCGCGACTGTCCACCTCACCGCATTTTCAAGCAGGGGCCTGCCGCGCGTGAAAGGCGTGGTCCGAAGCCTCTCTGCCGATCGCATCGTCGACGAGGCGACAGGTCAGGCCTACTACCTCGCGCGCGTGGAGGTGTCGCATGGCGAGCTTTCCTCGCTCGACAAGGGACTTGTCCTGGTTCCGGGAATGCCCGCGGAGGTCCTGGTCGTAACGGCCGAGCAAACCGCCTTCGACTATTTGGTCGAACCTTTCCGTGCGGCCTTTCGCAGAGGCTTGCGGGAAAGCTGAGGTCGTTGACCAGAGAGCTGTACCCGTCTTGCGACCTCCGGTCGTCTGGCGCGATGTTGACCTGGGGAGCGTGCAGGCACCCGCAAGGAGCGGATGAGAACTGGCCGCATGCGTGGCGCGCGGTTCGGACCTGACCGCATAGTGGAACCTTTGCTTGGCTTGCAAGGGAAATCCGAGCTATGAGCCGAGAGTGTGTGCCGAGTGCGTCGCGACGTCGGTTGCAGCACAGACGGCGGAAAGAAGTGTCCGCCGTTCAGAATGAAGGTAAGCGCTTTCAGCGCGAGTTCCGGCGTGATGCTAGTCGGCACGAAGCCTCTCACGCCGGCCTCGAATACTCGGGCCATCTCCCCGGGGTCGCTGCGATCGGACATGACAACGACAGGTATCCCCATAGCTCGGTCGACAAATTGCCGGAGCGAGACGTCTAGCCCCGCGCGGAATACCGATACGTTGCCGATGTTCATCAGAATCATGGCCCGGTCGCCAAGCGGTTTCGCCGTGCCCTCGATGCTGGCTATTTGCCCCAGCTCGATGATGGCGCCGAAGCCTTCGGCCCAAGGCGTCAGCAAGGATTCAACCGCGGCACGACGAAGGCGCAGGTCGTCCATGAGCAGGATAACCGATGGCGGTGCAAGTTCATCTGGCTTTAGCATTGACGCTCCGCATGTCCCTCACCTGGGCGTTGAAGAGGCAATCATACGACAGCGCAGAAGAATTGTTTAGATAACCTTGTGGGACATATCAGTATTCACCTTTGTATATCCACTGGTGAGGATTGCTATATAACAAAGCCGTTCGGAATTTTTCTTGCCGGTAGCAATTTGGATGTAATACGAAATAATCGCCTATTCGCCCTTTGCACGCTGTGCGAAACAACAGACTACGGTATCATCAAGGACAGCCCAGTCAGTTCGCTGCTATTTTTTCGGCTGCAGACGGAGCGCTTGTAAGAACGATACAGCAGGACAACGGTGGGCGCGGTGGAAAAGTCGAAGATGGATTTTACAGCAGCGACAGAGTGGGCAGGCTCGCTCGTCGCGTATCTGGAACCCTACAATTCATTCGTCCTTGCCTCGATGATTGCTTTGCCGCTATTGATCGCTCTGTATTCCCGTAACACTGCCAGCATTGTCGAGGCATTCGTCCTCGGTCTTCTGCTCTCGTTTGTGGTGGGCCAGGGAGAGTCCGTATTCGCCCTGCTTCTTTTCGGAATGGCAACCGTCGTCGCGATCGGCGGCCTCCGGCGGCGGAGGGACGAGCGCTTCCAGGTAGAAATGAAGAAGGACATCCGTGACCTCCATACGAGGGTCGACGACTTTCTTGGCGCGCTGGATCGCCGGACAAAGCATCTCGATCTCGCACTCGCAGCCGCTACGCCCATTCGTGACCTGAGCGAAAATCACGGGCCGCATGGGCACGACCGTGCACCTACACGGCTTCACAACGGCTCGGCCGATTTACCTCTTTGACCCTCTTTTCCGAGACAAGCCGACGGCGCCGTACGCCGGATCGACGAGACTAAGCTTCGCTTGTCTTTAGAGCATTTCATCGTTTCATTGAACCGGTGAAATGATCCAACTCTTTGAAATTACGCAATTCCGGACGGAAAACCGTTACAACACTTTTCTTGGAATTGCTTTAGCTAACCGGTGCCGATCCCCCTGGATAAAGGCGTTACCGCTGATGCACATAGGTGCCGGGCGCATCATCGCTCGGGGGATAGCCTTTTTTCGGGGCGCCGAAGATCGGCGCCGCCACCCGTTCGGGCGCTGAATGGCTGGCAAGCCACTCGACCCAGTCCGGCCACCATGAGCCGTCCTTCGACGTGGCTGCCGCGGCCCATTCGTCCGCACTGACGCTGGCATCGATCTCACGTGTCAATGCGATGCGAAACCCTCTCCGGGGATGGCCTGGCTCGGAGACGATGCCGGCATTGTGCCCCCCGCTGGTCAGCACGAAAGTGACGTCGGTGTCGGTGAGATAATGAATCTTGTAGACGGAATGCCACGGTGCGACATGGTCTCGCTCCGTCCCGACGACGAACATCGGAACGCGGATGTCCTGGAGGTGAGCCGGGCGTCCGTCAACGATGAAACGGCCGGCGGCAAGTTCGTTGTCGAGATAGAGGCGCTGCAGATATTCCGCATGCATCCTGTAGGGCATGTGGGTCGGGTCCGCGTTCCACGCCATGAGATCGGTCATCGGGGTGCGTTTGCCGATCAGGTAGTCATGGACCAGGCGCGACCACACGAGATCGTTGGTGCGCAGCAGCTGAAATGCCCCCGCCATCTGATCGGCGGAGAGACAGCCACTATGCCACATCATGCTGTCGAGAAAATGCAGCTGGCTGTGATCGATGAACAGCGCCAGTTCGCCAGGTTCGGAGAAGTCCGTCTGGGCGGCAAACAGCGTGACCGAAGCCAAACGCTGGTCCTCGGTGCGCGCCATCGCGGCCGCGGCGATCGCCAGAAGCGTCCCTCCCAGACAGTAGCCCGTTGCGTGGATCTTGCGTTCGGGGACGATGGCGCTGACGGCATCAAGCGCGGCCAGCACTCCCAATCGCCGGTAATCGTCGAGGGTAAGGTCGCGGTCCTTCACTGTGGGATTGCGCCAGGAGATGCAGAAAACGGTGTGGCCCCGCGCCACGAGATAGCGGATCAGGGAATTATGCGGTGAAAGGTCGAGGATGTAGTATTTCATGATCCAGGCAGGCACGATCAGGATTGGCTCGGCCAGGACGTCTTCCGTCGCGGGCGCATACTGGATCAGCTCGATCAGGTGGTTTCGGTAGACGACCTTTCCAGGCGTGGCCGCAATATCGGTTCCTACGCGAAACGCTTCCGTCCCGACCGGAGGTTGCTTCATCGCCAGCCGGCCGACGTCTTCGAGCCAATTGCGGAATCCCTGCGTGAAGTTCGCCCCGCCCGTCTCCATTGCCTTGTGGATCACTTCCGGGTTGGCAAAGGGAATGTTGGACGGCGAGAACATGTCCAGCAGCTGGCGCGCGGCGAAGGAGACGACGTCCTCGTGGTGCGGTGTCATGCCCGGCACGTTGCGCGTGACATTGTGCCACCACTGCTGGCACAGCAGGAAACTCTGCGCCCAGACGGTGTAGGGCTGCTTTTGCCAGCCCTCGGCGCGAAACCGGTTGTCTCCCGGCAGCGCCTCGATGCAGGGCGGCGCGTCCGGACGCGTGGCGGCTGCGGCCATGTAAGCCAGCAGAAGGCCCCAATTCTGTCCTGCCTTGTCGGCGAGTTCCATGCGCTTGCCCGGAGCCGATGCGAGGTGGATCGACCAGTCGAAAAAGGCGAGTGTCAACGCGGCAGGAGAAAGACCTCCCGTCGCCATTCCACTCAGCGCCTCACGCATCCGATCGATCGCCCGGAATGCTTCGCCGCCCGAGACCTCGTCTTCGTGTGGCAGCGTCGATTGAGCCGCTATCGCGTTGATCGACCTTGCTTCCGCCGCTCGGTCCGCGGCCAAACCTGGTCTGTCAAACGTCTTCATCGCGAAACTCCATTCAGCCTTGCCACCGCAGTCGTTGATGCCGCCCGATCGCCAACCGGGAATAACGAATGTCCTCGATCGGAGCAGGAGACGGAAGTTTTACTATTTATGATGGTGCGCTGCTTCTCGGCTCTGTGCAAGTCAGCCTTTCGGGACCCCCTCAAGCGGGTCTCGATGGGAACGCTCAGGCCGCCTTGCGCCTTCGGACGGCACATCAACTCGCACAGAAGAGCTCAAGCTCCTCGGTCTCCTGGAGGCGCGGCGCTGCCTGGCTATGGTGCGAACGTCTCAGAAACCATACCGAACCAGGCGCCCCATACGATAGGGAGTGAGGATGGTGCTGAACAGCTGCAGGGCGATCTGGGCGGGCGGTGACATCCGCGCCACCTGTCCGGTGTCCCAATCCGACCGATCCTCGATGAGCTTTAGCCCCGGTACCTGCCGCTCCATCTCTGCCGGGTCGTCGAGCGCCCAATGGAGACAGGCACCGGTGGCGCGAATTGCCGGATTGAAGCGCAACAGTCGGATTGCGAAACTGCTATAGGCGTCGAAGGCTATTTCGCCCGAGGGAAAGTGGCCGGCGATCCGCCGCAGAACCTGCGCAACCTGGTATTCCTTCAAATAGGGCAGGACGCCCTCGGCGACGATCATGGCCGGCCTGTCGGCAGGAAGTTTCGCAATCCAGCCGTCCTCGACGATCGAGCAGGCAATCATCGCGCAGCCCCTACGGTCGGGATAGATCTGCTGACGCAAGGCGATGACATCGGGGAAATCCAGTTCGAACCAGCGAACTCCCGGCCCAGGATCGATCCGGAAGACACGACTGTCGAGACCACAGCCGAGATGGACAACAGTCGCCTCCGGGCAGCGCTCAAGGAACGCCTCCGTCCAGCGATCAAGCATATAGGCGCGCAGCGCAATGCCGATGGTCATGTCGTGACCAACCGTGAGGTGCCGACTGCCCTGATCGATACGGTGCAAGGCATCTGCGGCGAAGCGGTCGCGCAGCAGCGAATCCGGCATGGCGCTCTCGGTTGCCTTGGCTTGGAGCGTGATCAGCAGGGTCTCCCTTGCGCCGGTGAGGCGGATTTGCTCCCGTTGCATCGCTTCCTCCAAGGTGCCCGGCATCAGAGGGTACTCTGTCTGCCGCATCGGCAGCAACGTTCTTCTCGCCCTAGGCCCCCCATCATCGAGAACAGGAGGCAGAGGCAAAAACGCTCGGCTCTGCAGCAAAAAGGCGCGTAGCACCCATGATCGGCTGATGGAGACAGCACTCCCCCTCAAGTTGGCCGGATATGTCCGCAATGCGTCCAAAGACGTGCTTTTCCCCTGTATCGCAAGCGCTATCCTGGGTTATCGTCAAAACTCAGGAGTACGAGAAATGTCCGAACAGAAATCGGCGCTGCTTGTCATCGACGCCCAGGAATCCTTCCGCCAGAGACCTTACTGGGATCCAGCGGAGGTGCCTCTCTATCTTGAGCGCCAGCAAGCGCTGATCGACGGCGCGCGTGCCGCAGGCATCCCGATCGTGCGGATCTTCCATGTCGATGACGAGGCGCCCTTCACGCTCGAAAGCGGCTATGTGCGCACACTCGAGGAATTGCGGCTCGAATCCGACGTCACGTTCCACAAGCATCGCCACTCGGCGCTGGTCGGTTCCGGCCTTGATGTCTGGCTGGTGGAGAACGGCATCCGCCGCCTGATTATCTCCGGTATCCGCACTGAGCAGTGCTGCGAGACCACCACGCGACATGCCTCCGACCTCGGCTGGGACGTTGATTTCGTCTCGGAAGCGACGCTGACCTTCCCGATGGCCCATGCCTCGGGGGAGACCTTCGATGCCGCGGCGATCCGCAAACGCACGGAACTGATGCTTTCCGGCCGTTTCGCCCGGATCGCGACGGTCGAGGAAGCGCTGGGAAGAAAGGCGCTCGCCGCATGAGCAGGGCCGGCCCGGCAAACGAACCGCAGATCATTCCGGTATACACGCTGGTGCCGCCGGAGGCGCTGCTGATCGACATCGCCGGGCCGCTTGAAGTGCTGCGCTACGCCAATCTCGAACAGCAATTACTCCGCTTCGACTGCCGCTACATTTCTGCGACGCCAGGCCAGACGACCTCGATCGGGCTCAGGCTGGACGGTCTGGAGACATTGCCGAAAAGACTCCCGCCGGGGGCGATGCTGGTTATCTCCGGCAGTCTCTCGGTAGGGCAAGCCGAACTTAATGCTTGCCCTCAGTTGCAGCACTTGCGCGACTGGCTGCGCAAGGCTGTGACCACGGATACCCGGCTGGTGACGATCTGCTCCGGCGCGTTGCTCGCCGCTGCGGCCGGCCTGCTGGACAGACGACAATGCACGACGCACTCGGATTGCATCGAGGAATTGCGAGCGATTTCGCCATCCGCATCGGTGTTGGAGAATCGGCTCTATGTTGAGGACGGCAACCGTTTTTCAAGCGCCGGCATTTCGACCGGCATCGACCTTATGCTGCATGTGGTGGCACGCCTGACCTCCGCGCAAGTTGCGCTTGCCGTCGCCCGGCGCATGGTGATCTATCTGAGGCGCAGCGGCTCGGATCCGCAATTGTCGCCCTGGCTTTCCGGGCGAAATCACATCCATCCGGCGATCCACCGCATCCAGGACGCAGTGATGGGCGATCCCGCGCGCGATTGGAAGCTTGGCGATCTGGCGCGACTCGGGGCGCTGAGCGAACGTCACATGACGCGGCTCTTTCGCGAACATACGGGCCTGTCGGTGACGGCCTATGTCAACACCATGCGTGTAGCATTGGTCCGCGACCTGCTCGCCCAGAGCCGTCTCGACATGGAAAGCGTGGCCGAACGCGCCGGCTTTTCCTCGACCCGGCATTTGCGCCGGGTCTGGGCCGAGCACAACGCTGCGCCGCCAAGTCGCTATCGCCGGGAGAGATTGGAGGACGTTTAGTGCATTGTCGTGAAAACAATATGCGTTAGGTTTCGCCGCGCGATCCCCTGAAGGAAAGATGCACGGTGGATCGAAATGTACGGTAAACGACATACTGTCCCCTTCGGCTTCTGTTCAAATCCGCCGAGAATCTGCGATCGGCACGATCTATTGCCACCCTCCCTTGGCATTTGTCTCGTTCACGCGGCGGACGTTCGTGCTCTGGCATGTTCGTCGATAGAGGAAATGATCTCTTCCCAATCTCCGGGATGAATTTCGTGGCCTCCACCTTTGATTTTCATGAACTTCGCATTCGTTACAGCGCGCGCGAGCGCCTCGCCGTGCTCAACTGCGAAAACCGGATCGGCAGTGCCATGAATGACGAGAAGCGGTACCTTCATTTCGTTCAGCCGGCCCTGCCATGTCTCGCCGACCTCGAAGAGGACGCTATGGTTGACCGCGCTGAGATAGCCTCCGGACCGGTCGAAATCCCGTTCGATGAAGGCGCGGGTCCCGGCTTCGTCGAACGGATGCGCTGTCCCCGCCGTCAGGCGGGCGTCCTCGACCAGGTACGTGACCGTGTCTGTGCGGTCCGACCAGTCCGCCTCCACGGACATATGTTCCATCCAATCCTCGCCGCTGGCCGGAAGGTCGGACGTGTCCACTCCGACCGGTGAGGTGCTGATCGCCGTCAGGGAAGAAACGCGCTGCGGCCTCTTCAGCGCAGCCACCTGGCCCACCATGCCGCCGAGGGAAAAGCCGACGATATGGGCTTTCGAAATCCCGTAGCCGTCGAGCACTCGGAAAACGTCATCGACGGCGTCGTCGAAGGTGTAGCCCGGCTGACCGGGGGGATATTTCGTCGAAAGACCGGAATCGCGCTGGTCATAGCGGATGACGAAACGGCCCCGCTCGGCAAGCCGACAACAGAATTGGTCTGGCCACCACAGCATGGACGCCATCCCGCCCATGATGAGAAGTAGCGGTGGATGGGTTGGATTGCCGAAGCCCTGCGTCGCGAGTTCGACCCCATCAGTGCGGATCACGAGTTCACTCATGCGAGGCCCTCCCGGCGCAGCGCGGCTTGCACCCAAGGCCGCTGTTCGATCCGCGCGATGTAATCGCCAAACGGTTCGGGCAGAGGGAACCCGAGTTGCACCGCACCCCACGCCAATTGGAAGAGATAGGCATCCGCGACCGTAAAGGTCTCTCCGAACAGATAGCCCCGATCCAATCGGCCCGCGACGAAGCCAAACCAGTGTACTATTTGCTGGCCAGTCGGCTCCCTGACTTCCTCCGGAAGCGACAGGTAGGTGGGAAACCGCTTGTGAATCTCGGTCGCGATGAAGCTCAACATCTCGAGCAAGCGGTAACGGCCCAGATGGCCATGCGGCGCCAGCTTAGGTGTGCGATCGGCGACCCATGCCAGGATCGCGACATTTTCGGTCAGCACCTCGCCATCGTCGAACGCAAGGGCCGGCACATAGCCCGTCGGATTGATGTCGGTGTAGCGGCCGCCCCCTTCAATCTGTTTAGTCTCGATGTCGACCTTGACCACGTCAAACTCGATGCCTGCCTCCAGCATCGCGATATGGTCGGCCAAGCTGGTGAAACCGGGCGCAGAGTATAGCTTCATCGATCCGACTCCTTCTCGAGTGATTGCTATTTGCAACTGGTTGCAGAATAGACATATCGCTGCGATAATGCAAGCGGCTTAGGCATCACGTCAAGGACGACCAACGTGTCCTGTCGATCATCCTTGAGACCGTCGCTCCATTGTTTGCAGGGCGATGAGGAGGGGTCTGGTAGCGTCCTTGTTTGCCGGATGGCATAGTCCTTCGAAAGCATGGAGGACTGCATCATGTATGTCACGAAAACCATCGCTCAGGACGACAAGGACACCTTCTATCGCGAGCTCGCCGGTCAGCTTCGCGGGCTTCTTGAGGGAGAGCGCGATGCGGTCGCCAATGCCGCAAATCTCTCCGCATTGGTTTTTGATCTGGTGCCCGATCTGAACTGGGCGGGCTTTTATTTCCTGAAATCCGATAGCGAGCTGGTGCTCGGCCCGTTTCAGGGGAGAGTCGCTTGCGTGCGGATTGCCGCCGGCAAGGGCGTTTGCGGCGCCGCCGTCGTGGAAGCCCGCTCCATGCTGGTTCCGGATGTTCACGCATTTCCAGGACACATCGCCTGTGATGCCGCCTCCCGCTCGGAACTGGTGATCCCGCTGATGAAGGACGACAGGATTTTTGGCGTGCTCGATCTCGACAGCCCGATCCCCGGCCGGTTCGATGCCGACGACCAGGCTGGGTTCGAGGCGCTTGCCGCGATCTACGTCGCAGCGAGCGATCTCGAATAGGCCAATCGACCGCGGGAAATTCATCCCTCCAGATGCTGCGGCGAGGCGGGCACTATTCGACTTGGGCTTTCACGGACGGCAATAACTGAATCGATTGGAACCCATAATGGACCGGGATCACATCCATCTTTTCTCATACGGCACTCTTCAGCAGGAAAATGTCCAGATGGCATCCTTTGGCCGCCTCTTGGTGGGTCGCGGGGATGCGATGCCCGGCTTCAAGAAGGAGCTGGTCGAGATCACGGATCCCGATGTCATCGCAAAGAGCGGCGAGAAATACCATCCGATCGTCGTGCCGTCGTCCGATCCTGCGGACGCCATTTCAGGCACTGTCTTCCAGATTACCGAAGCGGAGTTGGCGGCTGCCGACGCCTACGAAGTTTCGGACTACAAGCGGGTTGAGACCATTCTGGCATCCGGGACCAAGGCTTGGGTTTACATCAAAGCCTGACCGTATCGCCTTCACCGTTCTAAGGAAAATGCTGGCAATGACGGGGTCATTGCCAGCGAAGGGACTTGCCGGGAACAGGAGGTGACCCGACAAGTTTGGGGAAGCTGCTAACCTCAAACTCATCCGCTGACCGCATTCAGGAGATCGTATCGTGAAATCACGCCGACGGGCCGTTTGCCATCGGAGACGGTGATAACGCCATCGTGCTCTTTCGCGACCTGCAGGAGCTTCGACAGTTTGTCTGTCGCAAGGACGGAGGGACCGAAGAGTGCTGAGGACTGCCCGTCGGCAAGGGGTTGCATTACCTTGCCGGCGGAAACCAGTTCCAGGCGGGAGATTCCTTTCACGAAATCGGCGACGTAGTCATCGACGGGCTCCGTCACGATTTGCTCGGCGGTTCCCACCTGCACGAACCGGCCGTCCTTCATGATGGCGATATGCGTTCCCAACCGGATCGCTTCGTCGAGGTCATGCGTTATGAAGACGGTCGTCTTGTTGAGGACTTTCGAGAGGTCCAGGAATTGCTCCTGAAGCTGCCGCCTGATGAGAGGATCGAGCGCCGAGAATGGCTCGTCCATCAGGAGAATCTCGGGATCGGCAGCCATCGCGCGGGCGAGCCCCACCCGCTGCTTCATGCCGCCGGAAAGCTCATCGGGATAACGGTCGCCCCAGCCGTCGAGGCTCACCAGGCGCAGCTTTTCGAGCGCGATATCGTGGCGATCAGCCCGGGTCATGCCGCGCAGTTCCAGGCTCAGGGCGACGTTGTCGATGACGGTCCGGTGGGGCAGCAGAGCCATGTTCTGGAACACCATGCCCACGCTTTGCGAGCGCAACTGCCTCAGTTGCGGGCCTTCAAGGGCGTTGACGTCCTGGTTGGCTACGCGGATCACGCCCGCTGTCGGTTCGACAAGCCGGTTGATATGGCGAACGAGCGTGGACTTTCCGGACCCGGAAAGCCCCATGATACAGAAGATCTCGCCCTTTCCGACGGTGAAGGAGACGTCCGCTACGCCCACGACGCAGCGATATTGCTCCAGGATTTCCTTCTTGCTCAAGCCGCGTTCGGTGACCGCCGAATGCGCTTCTTTCGACTTGTCGCCGAAAATCTTCCACACGTTCCTGCATTCGATGACCGCATCAGTCATGCTGGACTCCTCAGTTCTTGATGGCCGACGACGGCAATTGCTGTGCTGAATCCGTCCGGGACGTTCTGGCCACGGAGCGCACGAGCCCGATGGGGCCTCTGCTGAGCCATTCGCCTTTCTTCCGCGGCTTGGCGAGCGCCTGCGTCAGGCGGTCCAGCACGATCGCGAGAGCGACGATCCCGACGCCGCCGACGGTCGCGATGCCGATGTCGAGCCGGCCGATACCGCGAAGCACCATCTGCCCAAGTCCGCCGACAGCGATCATCGAGGCGATCACCACCATCGACAGCGACATCATAAGGGTCTGATTGACGCCGGCCATGATCGTCGGCATCGCCAGGGGCAGTTGCGCCTTCCACAGGAGCTGCGATTCCGTGGCGCCGAAGGCGCGCATCGCTTCGATCACGTCGCCAGGAACCTGTTTCATCCCGAGATATGTCAGTCGGATCACAGGTGCGACGGCGAAAATGACGGTAACGATGACGCCGGGTACGTTGCCGATGCCGAAGAGCATCACCACCGGGACCAGGTAGACGAAAGCCGGAATGGTCTGCATGCCGTCAAGGAGCGGCCGCAGGACCGCGTAGAGCGTTTCCGACCGTGAGGCCCATATGCCGAGCGGAATGCCCAATGCGAGCGAGAAGAGCAGCGAGGTCAGGACGATCGCCAATGTGAGCATCGTTTCCGGCCACACGCCGATGAAACCCACAAAGAGCAAAATGGCGGTAAGTCCGAGGGCGAGCCTCACTCCGGCTATCTGCCAGGAGACGAGCGCGACGACCAAGATCACCACCATCGGAGGCACGGCTCCCAAGGCGGCGGTGAAGGACAGCAACATTGAATCGACTGGTGCCTTCACAGCCTGGAAGAACGGGCGGTAGTTGTCGACGGCCCAGCGCAGGCCGTCTGTCATCCAGTCGGCAAGCGGAAGCTTTCCACAGGCGAAAGGATCGAGATATCCGCATTCTGCCATCTGTTCCCTCTTTCGTTAGTGCTTGCTTATGCTCCTGAATATCACATCGAGACCTGGTTACCCGGCGCAAAAAAGTAGCGTCACACGTGACTTAATTTCGGCTGCCGTCGCGCGATCGAAGCGCCATTCGGTCGGATCATCGAGGAGGGCGGTCAGGGATATTTGCGAGGGGCGCAGCCCGCCGCCTCCCTGCGACGATGTCTCGGGCGGCGACATCATCGCCGCGGCCGCAAGTCGGTGCGACCGTCGCTCGGACAAAGTTCGAGGGAAGTTGGATCGCCCGGCCTTTTATCGAAGGCAATTATGACGAGAAGCACCCCGTCCGCATTGAGGGGGAAGCATCAGGTACCGACCGGACCGGGCCTGGGTATCACGCCGGACACGCTGTCGCTCGCCTCACCAAGCATGTCGTTTGGCTGAGGCCATTTGGTCGGGCGCGATCTTGCGTTCCTGTTCGGCCACCTCGCGCAGCCAATCCCGAAGAACACCGGCCGCGGAAGACAGTTCGCGGTTGTTGTTGGTCGTCAGGTAGTACGCGCCCGGTGCCGGGATCGTCAGCTCCGTGAGCCTGACAAGCTTCCCGTCGTCAATGAGATGGCGGACCAGCCGATCCCAGCCTACGGCGACACCTTGATCCGCCATGGCGGCCTGCACGGCGACGCTGAATTTGCTGAACCTCCGGCCACTGCTGAGCGCGTGGGGAATCCCGGCCCGCAACAGCACCTCTTCCCATCCTGCCCAGTCCGGATCGGCCCAATCCACATGCAGATGGGGTAATTCCGCCAGCTCTGCGGCGGTCACGCCCTCGTGTCTTGCCGCAAACCCCGGCCCGCAGACGGGATAAATCATATCGTCGAACAGCAATTCGGCCGTCTCGTCGAGCCATGCACCGTAACCGTAGCGTATCCGCAGTTCCACCTCAGCTCGCCGATAATCCTTGGCATTGTCGGAAATTAGATGATCGACCGCGATATCCGGGTATCGCCGCCAGAAATCCGGCATTCTCGGGATCAGCCACATGGTCGCGAAGGCGTCACTGCAGGCGATCGTTACATTGCGGGCTCGGTCGCCGCGTTTGATGGCGCGCACGACATCCGACGCCTTGGAAAAACCGCTCGCCAAGACACTGTACAGCTCTTCCCCTGCCGGGGTGAGCGCGACGCCCTTTGCGTTCCGCACGAACAGCGGCACGCCAACCTCTTCTTCGATCGCCTTTACTTGTCTGCTGATCGCGCCGGGCGTCACGTTCAATTCGCTTGCCGCCAGTTTGAAACTTAGATGGCGCGCTGACGCCTCGAAAACGGCAAGCGTAGTGAGTGACGGAAGGTCGTAGAACCTACGAACCATTTGGCCCAACTCCCGGATCTATAGGAACGCCGCACGCTAGCATAATAGTCAACTGCCGCGTGAGACTTTTGCATTTGGTTATTCCAGACGGCTCGGTCTTTAGTCTAGTCCGTGCGCGACGTCGAACCCTTTCCGCACAGCAGAAATATTGCAGGGAGAACAGCGCTATGAACGTGCAAGCCAACGCGGCCAGAAGGGGCGGGCGAGACGCCCGTCGTGTGCTTCGGACCACCCCGAAATTCCAGATGTTGCCGACGCTCAGCCGAGGGCTCCCCGACACGGCACCCATGAACGAGGAGCAGATCGAGCGGATTCACAACGCGTCGATGGACATCCTCGAGGAAGTGGGCGTCGTGTTCCGCGACCCGATCGCGCTGGAGGACTGGAAGCGCGCCGGCGCGGACGTCCGGGGCGAGCGCGTCCATCTCGACCGGGCGCTCGTCATGGACCTGATCAAGACGATCCCGCCGGAGATCAAATATTATGCCCGCAACCCCGAGAACAACGTCGAACTGGGAGGCAAGAAGTCGATCTTCGTGCCGATGACGGGCGCTCCCTATATGCGCGACCTCGACGATGTCCGGCGCGGCCCGACGATCGCCGACCTCGGCACCTTCCACAAGCTGGCGCATATGATGCCGGCGCTGCACTCATCAGCGCATCACATCGTCGAGCCGATGGACATCGTGGTGGCCCACCGCCATCTTCACATCACCTATTCATCGATGAAGCACTCGGACAAGATGTTCATGGGTATGACGACGTCGCCCAAGAACGCCGAGGACGTGCTCGACATGTGCGCCATCCTGTTCGGCGCGGACTTCCTCGAAACGCATGCCGTCGCCACCGGCAACTGCAACGGCAATTCTCCACTGGTCTGGGACCAGACCATGCTGGGAGCCATGCGGGCTTTCAATCGCCGAAACCAGCCGGTCCTCTGCTCTCCGTTCGTCCTCGGCGGCGCAAACACCCCCGCATCCACGGCCGCTGCCGTCGCCCAGCTCAACGCCGAAGCCCTTTCGGCGCTCGCCTATACGCAGGTCGTGCGCCGCGGATGCCCTGCGATCTATGGACACTATTTGTCGACCGTATCGATGCAGTCGGGTGCGCCGATGGCCGGAACGCCAGAGATTTCTCTCATGAATTTCATGATCGGCCAGATGGCCCGCCACTACAACGTTCCCTGGCGAACGTCGAACCTGCTTGGCGGTGCGAAAATATTCGACGCACAGTCGGGATATGAAAGTGCCATGACGATGATGGCCGTCCTGATGTCCGGGGCGAACTACATCTGGCATTCGGCCGGCTGGAACGAGGCCGGAATGCACTGCTCCATCGCAAAATTCATGGTGGACTCCGAAGTCTGTGCGATGGGCTACCGCATGGCCGAAGGCATCAAGTGGGACGACTTCGACGAGGCGCTCGCTGCGGTTCGCGATGTCGGCCCCGGCGGTCATTACCTCGGTCATCCGCATACCCAGGCGAACTTCGAGAAAGCGTTCTTCATCCCGAAGCTTTTCGACAACAACTCGATCGAACAATGGGTCGTCGACGGCTCCAAGGACATAAAGCAGCGCGCACTCGAGCAGGCCCGCTATCTCTTGTCCGAGTACCAGGAACCCAAACTCGATCAAGCTGTCGACGAGGAGCTTCGCGCCTACATCGATCGGCGGAGCCGCGAAATCCCCGCTGTCGACGCGCTGAATGAGGATCACTGACGCGTCGGCGGACCTTGCCGCGTTGTGACTGGTGAGGAGAGACATGACATATGAGGAATGGAAGGACGGAGTGGTCGCTCACTCGGCGGACGGAGCGGCCATTCCCTGTGAAGGCACCTCGACCGCGTGTGACGAAACGGCCGCGATCGCGATCCTTCTGTTCCCCGGCTTCTCGCTCCTAAGCCTTTCGTCCTTTCTCGCACCGTTCGAGAAGGCGAACGCCATCCTGGGCAGGCAGAGGTTCCGCTGGACATTTGCCAGCAGGTCAGGCGTTTCCGAAACCTGCAGCCTTGGACTGGCAATGCCCGCTCCGCTTCGCTTTTCGGAGGTCATGCCGAAAATACCGCTTTCCGACAGCACGAGGATGGTGGTTATGGTTGCTGACGGCGCCGTAGAGCCGGGCGTGCCGAGGGAATTGGCGGGGTCGATACGCCTTTGCATCCGGCAGAACATTCCGGTCGTCGCCATTGGTACGGCATCATGGCTTCTTGCCGAAATGGGGGCGCTGACGAATACCGAGTGCACGATCCACTGGGAGAGGATGGCGGCCTTTGCCGAAACTTTCACCGGGCCGCGGGTAACCGACGCCATCTACACAGGCGACGGCGGTATTTGGAGCTGTGCTGGCGAAACTTCGGCATTTGATCTCGCGATAGCCCTTCTCGAGCGGACCCTCGGCCCGCACCTGACGGCGGAGATCTGCAAGCGCAACGTTGCAGAAGGAGCCAGGGACCGGACGCATCGTCAGACCGGTTGGTCTCCGTGGAGCGCATATTGCACGAGCGACAGACTGCCCCAGGCGATCGGCTTGATGGAGAGACATCTCGAGGACCCGCTTTCACTCGAGGAAATAACCGATACGCTAATGATCTCGCGGCGGCAGTTGGAGCGCCTTTTCGATACCTATCTCGGTACCTCGCCCTACAAGTATTATGTCAAGCTGAGGCTGGATCGCGGCCGGCAGCTCGTCGAATCGACGAACAAGCCGATCGTCGAGGTCGCGGTGGCCTGCGGTTTTGTCTCGGCCACCCACTTCACCAAATGCTACCGCCTTCAGTTCGGGTGCAGCCCCACCCAAACGAGGCTCTCGCGTATGAACCGAATGCGCTCACCGAAGAAAGCACGGTACGCGGACTCCGTGTAAAAACGCAAGCGGCGGTTGGGTCAAGTCCGCGGGCAGTTGGTCCCGCGTGTCATGCAAATGCGCGTTCAGAGGCAGTCTCGCGACGGGTGCGCGAGGCTCGAGATTTTGCGCGATTTCGGAGGCAACAACTCAATCAGATCAGTGCATTAAAGTCACCTGGCGGTCTACTTTTTTGCGGCGTGGCGTTTGAAAAACCTGTGTTACGAATTTCACTAATCCTCGGGAGGACAAGCTTGACGCAGAGCGTGTAGACGCCGAGCGCTGCGCGGTTTCGGGGGTGAGCGTCAATCAAAAAGGGAACCGACATCATGAAGATCAAGACTATTGCTGCTTTGGGCGCATCATTGCTGGCGATGACCAGCGTTGCGTCCGCAGCCGATCAGGTGAAAGCCGCCTGGTCCGGCATTACGGAAGAACTCTTTCAGACCTTTATCGTGTCCGAGGGACTGAAAGAGCTCGGTTACGACGTGAGCGAGCCGACCCAGACCCAGGTTCAACTCGCGCATGTCGCCGTCGCCAATGGCGACCTGACATTCTATGCAGCTCATTGGGAGCCGTTGCACGAAGCCTATTGGAAAGAGGGCGGCGGCGACGAGAGGCTTGTTCGGCTCGGCAAGCTCACCTCCAACAGTCTCCAGGGCTACCTGATCGACAAAATGACGGCTGATGGTGAGGGCATCAAGTACCTTGAAGACTTGAAGGACCCGGAAAAGGCAAAGCTGTTCGACACCAATGGCAATGGCAAGGCCGACCTCTACGGCTGTGAGCCCGGCTGGGGCTGTGAGCGCGTCATCGAACATCAGCTCGATGCCTACGGGCTCCGGGATACGGTCGAACACCAGCAGGGTGGCTATTTCACCATCATTCCCGATGCGATCGAGCGGGTGATGGAAGGCAAGTCTGTGCTGTACTACACTTGGACGCCTCTCTGGGTGTCGGCCGTCCTGCAGCCGGGGAAGGACGTCACGTGGCTAAACGTCAAGGAAACGTCGCTTCCCGATGGCCAGGCCGGCAACACCACGGTCGAAGGACTTGGCAATCTTGGTTTCCCGGTCAATGACCAAATGGTCATCGCCAACACTGCCTTCGTGAACGCCAACCCGTCGGCCAAGAAGTTCTTCGAGCTGGTGAAAATTCCAGTCGAGGACATCAACGCCGAGAACAAGCAAGTGGCCGACGGCGAAAAATCCAACGAGCAGATCATGAAGCACGCCAAGGACTGGATTGCCGCCCACAAGGCCGACTGGGATAAGTGGATCGCGGAAGCCAAGGCCTCGAAGTAATCGCCTGGACGCTGTCGCGTCCGTGCGGCAGCGTCACGACCGCCTCGATCGGACTGTCGCGGAGGCAGACAGATGGCTTTTTTTGTTGCTGCCATCCATATGCCGTTCAGGGCAGGCTGAGCTTTGCCATGCGACCGCCATCGATTGTCCAGACCTGTCCAGTGACGAAGCCTGCTTCCGGCGAGGCGAGCCAGGCGACAAGCGCTGCGACCTCCTCCGGCTTGCCGGTGCGCCCGACCGGATGGATGCGGCCGATCCCGCGGCGGAAGGCCGCCGGGTCCGGCATGCTTTCGACGAAATCCACGTTGAGATCCGTGTCGATCCAGCCGGGTGCGACCGCATTGCAGCGGACACCCTCGGCCCCGTGATCGATTGCAACGGCGCGGGTCAACCCATGCAGGCCGGCCTTCGACGCGCAATAGGCCGCATGCTTCGGGTTCGATCCCAGCCCCTCGATGGAGCCGATATTGACGATGGCGCCATTTGACGCCCTCAGATGTGGCATCGCGGCCTTGATCAGCATGAAGGGCGTGGTGAGGTTGACGGCGATGGTCCGTTCCCAGTCGGCAAGCGACATGTCCTCGACCAGCGCTTCCTGCATCATGCCCGCATTGTTGACGAGCACATCAAGCCGCCCGCCCTTGGCCACCACAGCTTCGACGGTTTTTCCGGCCGAACCCGGATCAGCGAAATCCGCCGGAATGCCCTCGAATTCCACGTCCTCCCCGCGCTGGGCGGTGAACACGCGTGCGCCTTCGTCCCGGAGCCTCGAGGCGATCGCCCGGCCGATGCCGGAACGGCCACCCGTAACCAGCGCAACCTTGCCTTCGAACCGCATCAGGCCACCGCCTTTCCGCCATTGACCTCAACCAGCGAGCCGCACATGTAGCGCGCGGCATCGGAGGCAAGGAAGAGCACGACATCGGCGATATCTTCCGGCTCGGCGATGCGTCCGAGCGGCACGGTTCTGCCGAGTTCGGCCACCGCCGTATCCGGATCAAAGCCGCGCTTGATGAAGCCGGTGCGCAGCATAGGCGTATTGACCTCATTCGGGCAGACGGCATTGATGCGAATGTTCTGGTGCGCGTGGTCCATGCCCATGCACTGGGTCAGCGAGGCGATTGCTGCCTTGGTCATGCAATAGACTGCATGGTTCGGGCCGGGACGAAGGCCCCAGCATGAAGCGGTGTTGACGATTGCGCCGCCGCCGCGGGCGGCAAGCAGCGGGATGGCGGCGCGGCAGATCCGGAACGGCGCCTGGACGTTGACGCCCACCGACAGATCCCAATCGGCATCGGTGGTTTCGGTCACCTTGCCGCGGGTGATCACACCGGCATTGTTGATCACGATGTCGAGCCCGCCGAGCGCGTCGAGAGCCGCCTGAGGCAAGCCGTCGGCATAGGATGCTTCCAGCAGGTTGCCGGGCAAATGGGCATCAGCCTCAACGCCCGACACGTCGCGGTCGGCAACGGCCACCCGGGCTCCCTCGGCCCGAAGCTGCTTCACGATCGTACCGCCGATGCCACCGGCAGCCCCGGTTACAAGAGCGAGCTTTCCCGAAAATTTCATCTTACACTCCATTCGTTCAGAAGCTTGCGACCGGGTTGCCGAAGATCTCCGCATCGGGTGTGACGCCGAGACCCGGGCCCTTCGGAAGTGCAATGTGACCGCCTTCGATACGGATACCGTTCCTGCTGTCGTAATTACCCTCGATATACGGAGCCGCGATCCACACGCCCTCGCAGAGCTTGGGGTCAATGGTCGCACCGGCCTGCACGCAGGCGGCGGCGAGAATATCGCCACCCCAGGCGTCGTCGCAGGTATGCGGCAGCCTGCGGGCAGCGCAGATGTCGCGGAAGGTCGCGAAGTTGTGCAGACCGCCAATGCGCGTCACCTTCATGCCGAAGCCGTCGACGAGGCCGGTGCCGACCGCTGTAATCACCGTGCTCAGGTTGACGCCATTTTCGTCCATGTAGATGCCGTGGTGCACCTGCGGCCGGATATTCTGGAGGTCTTCAAGCGTGTTGCACGGCTGCTCCATGACGAACGGAACATCCGGGCATTCACGGCTTACGCGGAGCGCGTCGCGCGTGGTCCAGCCGCGATTGGCATCGACGGCGAGGCGCATGCCTGATCCCTTGATAACTTCCCACACCTTGCGGACGACTTCGATATCGACCTCGACCGGACGACCGCCCAGCTTAACCTGCAGCCGCGGATAGCCTTCTTCCATCTTTTCGCGGGCAATGCGGGCAATGTCATCGGGAGCGCCGACACCGGTCGCGTAGTAGGACGGCACCTTGTCGTTTGCCGCACCACCCAGCAGTTGGGCGACGCTCAAACCCAGCTTCCTGCCGATAAGATCGTGAGCGGCGATATCGATAGCTGCCTTGGCGTAATTGTGCCCGTTCAGCAGGCTGTCCATCTTGCGCTGAAGAGAGAGCGGCCACACTTCCGAGCCTACGAGCCCCGGAGCCATTTCCGTGAGCGCGGCGAGTGCACCATGGGCATGGGATTCGGCATAGGTCGGGCCAACAGGGCAGGTCTCACCCCATCCTTCCGTTCCATCTTCGCCCACGAGACGAACCAGTGTCGTCTTCAACGACCAGACCTTTGCATTCGCCATCATATAGGGGCCGTTCTTCACGGGCAGGTCGTGACTATAGATATGGATTTCCTTGATCTTCACGTGTCAGGCTCCCAGGGACCTAGAGTTGGTGGAGAGAATTCAGGCGATACCTTCGGCCGCAAGCGCTGCTTTCGCCGCTCGAAGGGCCGCAGCCGTTGCCCGATCCCGCCCGTGCAGGCGCGCTGTCTGCGTCATGCCTTCGTGAAGAAGGAAAAGTGTCTCGGCGAGTTGCTCGACATCCCTGTCGGGAGCGATGGCGCGGAGGCGTATCCGAAACTCATCGGCCAGCCGAGCCTTGTGATCCGTGACGATCTCGCGGATTGCGATGCTGTCGGGATGCTCCGCCAAGGCATTCAGAAAGAGACAACCGGTGTTGGCCACTTCACTCAACCAGTCGCCGAGACGGATGATCGGATAAAGGACGTGATCGATGCCGTTCTCTGGTCCACCCGCAAGCCAATCGAAATAGGCCTTGTCACGGTGCTCCAGCGCTCCCACCACCATGGCTTCGCGGCTTGGAAAATGCTTGTAGAGCGTCCTCAAGGACACGTCGGCTCCCGCCCGCAGCGCTTCCACGCCTTGCTCGGCAAAACCCTGTTCGGCAAACTGCCGGTCGAGGTCACTCGCGATCTTCTGTTTTGTCGTGTTCATGCCGCCGATGGTAGAATGAACGCTCTACCTTGCCGGATATAGAAACGACTGTGGTTGGTAGGAAAAACGACTCCAGCATTCGGGTCGGGTTTTATTCAGCGACTGAACGTTTCGCTGCCAACAGCGAGCGCCGACGCATGTTCGTACGCTCGGCAAATGGCTGACCATTGGCCATCGGGTCTGGTTCGCGGAGATTTGCGGCATTGGGTCAACCGATGCAGCGCGACCAGACACTGAATATCGGTCGGCTTCCTCCTGCAAGATGCCTTTCGTTTGGGGTCCTCGCCATGGCTCCTAGAGCGTTCCGAACTGGACCTGCAGCTTGCCGGAACGCCGCTTGCGATAGAGATCGGCAATGGCCCCCGGCAGCTTGTCAAAGCCTTCGACGAGGTTCGTGATCGGCTTCAGCCTGCCGGTGAACATCAACCGAGACAGGTCGTCCTCGGCTCTCATCCGCTCATGGTAAAAGTCGATGACCATCCACGCTTCGGCCTTGATGTTTCGCTGGCGCAGTTTCTGCTCCACCTCGTCCGTTATGCCCATCATGTGCCGTATCGAAGGGGCAGGTCCACCAGTTCCTGAACCTTCGCCATAAAGCGCAGAGGCCGAGCCGTACGAGAACATGCGGCCGTTCGGCTTCACCAGCTTCAGAGCAGCTTCCGACACGCGGCCGCCCACGCCGTCCGAGAAGAAGTCGATACCCTGCGGAAAGCGGGCTTGCAGTTCGGCATCGAGGTCGTCAGCCTTGTAGTCGACGCAGCCGTCGATCCCGAGCGTGTCGACCACCCAACGGCATCGCTCTTCTCCGCCGGCAAAGCCCATGACCCGGGCGCCCGCGATCTTCGCCAGTTGCGCCGCCATCGACCCGACCGAACCGCTGGTTCCGGCGACCGCAACATGATCGGACGGCATCAGCGGGCCGCACTCGCGCAAGCCGAAGTAGGCCGTCAAGCCGGACGTGCTTAGCACGTCCATCAGGACGGACGGCGACCACATCCGGACGAGCGCTGGCCTGAAGACATAGAGAAAGGGCGAGTTGGTGCCGTTCGTCGCCTTCACGAGTTCGTTGACCGGAGGATAGCCGATGGCGGCATCATCGCTCGAGACCAACTGATACTCCTGCCAACCGGCCTGGCAGTGGATCACGTCGCCCTCCTGGAAGGCCGGATCGCGCGACTTCACGACAACGCCACAGGCGAAGTTGGTCGGATCGGTGGCGCCGACCTTCGTGCCACCCGCGACCATGCGCTTGCGCGTGGCAGAGTGGATGTTGACGAGGAGGACACGCACAAGGGCTTGTCCCGGCCCGGGATCGGGAAGCGGCACCTCGCGCAGTTGGAAGTGATCCGGTTCAAGCGGACCTTCCAAAGGCTTTGAGAGCACCCATTGGCGAAACATCTGGTCCAAGGCGGAATTCCTCTTTGACTTCATCCATCGCTGTGCCCGGCGGAAGGTTACGGGAGCAGTCGGCCTCTCCCACGGTGCGTTGCGGGCACAGTAGAGGGTGCGCTATCTTGCGTCGATTGAATAATATGGATGTACGTTATGCGGCAGCCGGATTTTCGCGGCATCGACCTCAATCTTCTCGTCGTGCTGCGCGCGCTTCTCGAAACGCGCAGTGTCACTCACACCGCGAAGCAGTTGAACATGAGCCAGCCTGCTGTGAGCCGTGCGTTGTCGAAACTGCGCACGCTCCTGGGGGACAAGCTCTTGCTGAAGTCCAAAGGCGGAATGACGCCGACGTCTCGCGCCGAAAGCTTGTCAGTCCCGCTTGCGAGTCTTCTGAACCAGCTGACCAGTTTCGTGACGCCGGCCGTGTTCGACCCGGGCACAACGCATCGCCTGTTCCGGATCGCGATGACCGACCAAGCGGCGATCATCATGCTCCCGGGCTTGATGCAGGCATTCGCGCGAGAGGCGCCTTTCGCAAGCGTTGAGATCGTGCCGTTCTCGACCGATACATTTAGCCAGCTCGAGAACGGGCCCCTCGACCTCGTTCTCTATAGTGATCGTCCGGTGCCGGACGGACTGATGACGCGCACGCTTTATAATGAGACCCTCACCTGCCTGCTGCGCGCCGACCATCCGGTGCTGGAGACGTGTGAGCGCGACGCCCAGGGAGGTTTGAGCCTGGACGAGTTCACGACCTATCCGCACGCCCACGTCGGCATTCCCGGCCAGCCACGGAGCCACGTCGATGAGGTCCTCGCGCAGCTTGGGCGGCAACGGCGTATTGCGCTCAAGCTACCCTATTTCGCGACGGCGGCCTTCGTTTGCGCGGCATCCGATCTGATCGCGGTCCTGCCGAGCCGCGTCGCCTCCACTCTTGCAGCGGGCAGAAGTCTGACCCTTGTCGAGGCGCCGCTGGAGTTGCGCGCGTTCGGCTATCGGATGGTGTGGCACAAACGCAGTCACGACGACACCGGCGCTGTCTGGTTGCGAGATCTTCTTGCGTCAAGCGTGCGTGATGGTTCTCGACGGCAGGGCGATCGCCGAGATCGACGGCGTCCAGCATGAGCTCGGGCCCAATGACACGACCTGGATCCCGGCGAACGTGCCGCACCGCTTCATCAACGCCTCGGCGAGCGAGCCGATGCGCATCTTCTGGATCTACGCCTCGATCGATGCGACCCGGACGATGATCGCGACCGGCGAGGAGCGGGCGATCGACGCCGAACATGACCATCAGCAAGGCGCGGGAGGGGTATGTGATCATCGAGGTTGCAGAAATCACCGTCAAGCAGGGTCGGAGAAGGTCTTCGAGGATGGCGTCCGTCAGGCCGCCCCGCTCTTCCTCAGAGCCAAGGGCTGTTATGGACTGTCGCTGCACCAAGTTGTCGAGACGCCGCTGGTCTACCGCCTAGTCGTCAAGTGGGAAACGCTCGACAATCACTTGGTCGATTTCCGCAACTCGGACGATTTCCAGGCGTGGCGGCGGCTCGTCGGCTCCTGCTTCAACGGCGCGCCAATCGTCACGCACTCCGAGGCGGTGGCGTCCTATGGCTGATGGCGACGCCCCGCTCGCAGCTTGCCGTTCACAAAGTGCCCGCCCACCGACTGTTGTGTGCCCAAAGCTGGCATCCCGTAGCGTGAAACGTCGCTGTGGCACTCAGGGTATCTTTTCGCCCTCTACCCGAACCAACCCCAGTCACGCCGCCTTGCTGTGCGTGCGCCCCGATTGCTCGATATAGGCGTCGAAGGCGGCGGCGGCGGCACGGATGAGGAAGCGTCCTCCCTCGCGAAGCCGTATGACGCCGTCGGCATTGTCGAGGATGCCGTCGTCTTCGAGCATTGCGAGCTTGGCGTTGTCGCGGAGCAGGATTTGCGGATCGAAGCCGTGGGCGGTGGCGAGCGCTGGGACATCGACGCCGAAGTCGCACATCAGCCGCTCGATGATGCTTGCCCTGAGCCGATCCTCGTCCGTCAGCCGGTAGCCCTTCACCGTGGCGAGCCGCCCCGAGGCTATCTGCTGGGCGTAGAGCCCGGGCGGCACTTCGTTCTGCACATAGCCGTCCTTCATCCGACCGATTGACGAGGCGCCGAGACCGATGAGCGTTTCGCAGGCGTCCGTGGTGTAGCCCTGGAAGTTGCGATGCAATCGACCGTTCGCCTCGGCGATCGCCAGGCTGTCGTCCGGGCGGGCGAAATGATCGAGGCCGATGCGGCGGTAGCCGGCGGCGACGAGGGTCGCGGCGATCGCCTCGGCCTGGGCGACGCGACCTTCGGCATCGGCAAGCGCCTTCTCGTCGATCAGCTTCTGATGCTTCTTGAAGGTCGGGATATGGGCATAGCCGAAGACGGCGAAACGCTCGGGTCCCATGCGGATGGCGGCTTCTGCCGTCGCGATGCAGGACGCGACCGTCTGGTGCGGCAGGCCGTAGATCAAATCGAAATTGATGCTGTCGACGCCGGCCGCACGCAGCCGCGTGACCGCGTTCATGGTCTGCTCCTCGCTCTGGATGCGGTTGATCGCCATCTGTACGACCGGGTCGAAACTCTGGACGCCGAGGCTCGCCCGGCGGACGCCGGCTTCGCCGAGAGCCTTTGCCATTTCCGGTTCCAGGGTGCGCGGATCGATTTCGACCGCAATCTCAGCAGTATGCGCAAAATCGAAATGCTCGCGCAGCAGACCTATCAGCGCCAAGAACTCCTCCGGCTGCATGATTGTCGGGGTTCCCCCGCCGAAATGGACGTGGTCGATGGTGAGCGGCGCTTGCGTTTTTGCCGAGACGAGGCGGACCTCCTCACGCAGCATGTCGAGATAGTCGAGGATCGGCTGGTCGCGCTGCGTGATCGTCGTATGGCAGCCGCAGTACCAGCACATGGAACGACAGAAGGGAATATGCAGGTAGAGCGAAGCCGGCTGCTGCGGCGAGGCGGCAGCAAGCCAGTCGCCATAGGTGCCGACGTCGACGGCTGGCGAAAAGCGCGGCGCGGTCGGATAGCTCGTATAGCGGGGCAGGCGTGCTTCGCCATATTTTGCGACAAGAGCCGGTTGCATGAGAATATCCTTCTGGTGCGGAAACAGTCAGGCCGCATCCTAGAGAGGCGCCGGGTCGTTCTCTTTGAGCAATGTCAAGGAATGCGACAAAGACCGTTCTCGCAATTGTTTGCTCACGGTCAAATTGCGAAACCCGCCTTGGGGATAGGGTCGCTCAAGTTCCGATCCGGTTCCAGCCGCCGCCGCATCGGAGCGCATGAGGGGCGGCCAGAGAGTGATCAAAAGACCATGACGGAAACACAGGCCAAGCCCTCCATCGACGTCCGTACCGTTCCGCCGCGCGAGCGCCACCCCAGAATCTTCGGCATGCTCGGCGCCCTTGTGCCCGGCGGCTCGATGCTGATTACCAGCGACCACGATCCGCGCCCGCTGCATTATCAGCTGGAGACGAATTTCCCGGGACAGTTCGGTTGGGATTATCTGGAGGCGGGCCCGGAAGTCTGGCGGGTCGAGATCGCCCGGCTTGAGGACGGCTCTGGCTGCGAGTGCTGCTGCGGGTCCGATCATTGATCCGTTTTTCCCGGAACTGACCGCTCGCGAGCATGGTGATATGAGATGCCAGGCGCAACGCTTTCCCCATGGACGATGTCCTATTTCTCCGCCGCCTGCCTCTTCCTGGTGATCGGCCAGGGCATGATGGCGGCCGGCTACGGCTATCCCGCTGCGGATGTCCACGCCCCCGTCACTCTGGCCGTGGTGCACATTCTCGCCATCGGTTGGCTTGGCCTGCTGATGGTAGGGGCGTTGCTGCAGTTCGTGCCGGTGCTCGTTGCCGCTCCGCTTCGCGGGCGGCGGCTTGCACTGCCGGCGCTGGGTTTTCTCATTCTCGGACTTCTTCTGCTCGTCGGTGGTTTCGCGGCTCTTGCCGGCGTCGAAGGAATGTCACCCGGCTTGCTGCCGTTCGGGGGCCTGCTGCTGGTGACCGGCTTCGGTCTGGTCACCATCATGATCGCAGCCACACTCTTTGCGGCACGTCCGCTGCCGCTTCCCGCCCGCTTCATCGCGGTGGGTCTCGGCGCGCTGGTCGCAACGATCCTTGTCGGCGCCATCTTCACTCTCGTTCTATCGGGCGCGGTTACCCATGATGCGGCGATTGCGCTTGTTCTCGATGCGGTGCCGCTTCATGCGGCGCTAGGCCTGGCGGGATGGCTGAGCTTCACCGCGATCGGCGTCAGCTACCGTCTGCTGCCGATGTTCATGCTTGCACCCGATGAACCGCGGGCAACCAGCAGGGCCGTCTGGTGGACCGGTGCCGCGGCGTTGGCGCTCGTGATTGCTTGTGTGACAGCAATTGCCCTGGGTGGCGCGGCCGTGAAATGGGCCCTTGCGCTCGCGGCACTTTTCGCCGTCTTCGCCGTCGTTCTTTATTCCACCGATCTCGTGCTCCTGTTTCGCGCGCGCCGCCGCAAGAGCGTGGAGCTCAACATCCGCGCCAGCTACGCGGCCTTCGCTGCGCTTTTCTTCGCCGCCGTGCTGTTCGCCCTTCCCACCACGCGATCGGCGGCCGGCGAAGGCGCCGCGGCGATCGTCTATCTCTTCGTCTTTGGCTGGCTGACCGGCCTCGGCCTCGCGCAGCTCTACAAGATCGTCCCGTTTCTGACTTGGCTCGAATATTACGGTCCCGTGCTCGGCCGGGCCGCGGTGCCGCGCGTGCAGGACCTCGTCGAGGAAAAGCGGGCAGGCGTGTGGCTTTGCCTCTATTATGGCGCCGTCGCCGCGGCGACGCTCTCGCTCTTTACCGACAGCCCGGCGGTGTTTCGGATCGCCCTTGTGGCGCAGTTCGGCGCGACGGTCGGCCTGATCGTGGAACTCGTCCGCGCTCGTGCGCTTTCCATGGTCGCCCCGCCGATGCGCTATCCAGCCGGAGCGCCTAGCTCCATTTCTTTCTTCCGATCTCTCGATCACAGGAGCAATCAATGACCCCCGCGTCCGAAACCCTAACGCCCCAGACCCTCGTGCCAAGGGAACTCGACGTCCGGCCGATATTGCGGAGCGGCGGCGAACCGTTCCGGGCGATCATGGAGGCGGTGAACGGGCTGAAGCCCGGACAGGCCTTCCGGCTCTTCGCGCCCTTCCGCCCGCAGCCCTTGTTCAAGGTGATGGAGGGCCGCGGCTTCGCCCACGAGGCGCAGGAGATCGAAGGCGGCGACTGGGAAGTTCTGTTCACACCGAGGCAGACAGGTGCTCCGGTCGAGGCCTCCGCCGACGCCGATGATCTCAGCGTGTGGTCCGACCCGGTCGAGCATCTCGACCTGACCGAACTCGATCCGCCGGAACCGATGGTCCGGATTCTCGCGGCCGCCGAGCGGCTGCGGCCGGGAGACGTCCTGTTCGCGCTGCTTTCGCGCGAACCGATCTTCCTCTTTCCCGAGCTCGCCAAGCGCGGGCATCAATGGGCCGGCAATTTCGACGAGACGCGCACCACCTTCCGCATGTTCGTCCGCGTCGGAACGCCGAAGGCGTGAGACGATGAGCGAAGCGACGAACGAAGCCGTCCGGGATGCCATTCGCGACGCCCTGCGCACGATCATCGATCCGGAGATCGGCCAGAACATCGTCGATCTCGGGCTGATCTACGAGGTTGCCGTCGACGACTGCGGGATCGCCCAGGTGACGATGACGACCACGACAAAGGGCTGCCCCGCCAGCGAATATCTGAAGGAGGCCGTTCGCAATTGCGTCTGGTATGTGCCGGGCGTGGAATATGCCGAAGTTCGGCTTACGTATGAGCCGGCCTGGACGCCGGAGATGATGAGCGCCTGAGACGACTGCCGCAAGACGGACATGAAAACGGCCCGGGATCCTTCCCGGGCCGTTCTGGCTTCTGGACTGCACGGCGATCAGCGCAGGGCACGCCGCTTGCTGACGAGGATCGGACCATATTCGATCAAGAATAGCCCGAAAGCGGCGACCCACAGGCTGCCCGAGGCGGCATAGAGGGTGGCCGCCAGCTCCGGGAGCATCTCCGCCAGCGGACGAAGCAGCGCCGAGAATACGATGGCTGCATAGGCGGCGGTGGTCAGGGGCGAGGCAGTCAGCGCGTGGCCCGTATGGCCGCGGCTTGCCCGTGTCATCACCGCAAGCATCATTGCTGCAATGGCGCCGACCGTCAGCACGTGCATGACCGAATGTTCCTCGACGAGGCCGAGCGCCGAGAAACCGATGGCGGCAAAGCCGAGAGGAACGAAGGCATAGGCGATATGCAGGATGACGAGCAGCATTTCCGGCCAGGTGGCCCAGCCGCGCCAGCGGGCGAGCCGGACAGCATGGAGCGACGCCGCGACGAGGCCGGCAAGGGCCGTTGCCGGCTGTTCCGGAGCGAACGTCCAGGCGCCAAGGGCGACGATGCCTGCGAGAATGGCAATCGTGTCGAAGCGGTTGTAGGGGACCGGAAAGTCGGTCCGGCCGAAGCGATTCAGCCAGTTGCGGGTGAAGCTCGGCAGAATCCGCCCGCCGACGATGGTGACGAGCGCCACATAGGCGGAGATGCCGAGACGCATGGCGATATGGGCATGGTCTCCGGTGATCACCGCGACATGAAAGCAGCCATTGGCAAGCGACAGTGCCAGCAGCCCGCCGAGGACCTTCAGATCCTTCCATTTGCGGCCGGCAATCACCTCCCGGGCGCAGATCAAGAGCAGGGCCGGGAGAAAGAGGCTGTCGATGGCCGCGGCGACCGAAAGGCCGATCGCATCCGGCGATGTGAGTGCCGCGCGTCCCGCCACCCAGAGCGCGAACAATCCGGCGAGCGGCCAGCCCGAAACCGGCAGCCGGCCCGTCCAGTTCGGCACGGCCGTCAACAGGAAACCGGCAAGGACAGCCGAGGCGAAGCCGAACAGCATCTCGTGCGCGTGCCAGGCAGGGGCGCCATAGCTGCCGCCAAGGTCGATGTGGCCCGCAAGCGCGGCAATCCACAGGCTCATGGCGACGATCGCCCATATCGCGGCGCCGAGGAAAAAGGGACGAAAGCCGTAGGAAAAGAGCACCGGGCCCGTGCGGGCCAGGCCGCGCGGTACGTGGCCGGGCCGCTCTGCCGTCTTTGATCCATTCATGATTCAACTCCTGATGACTGGTTCGCTCCTGACTACCGGAGTTGCCTCGGCGGTTCTTTGACAATTGGCAAACACCGGCTCGGCTGCGTGCCGAGGCTGGTCCGGATCGACTGCCGGGCGCCGTTGTGGCGATTTTTTGCCAAAATGTCGCACCAGTGGAAATTGGGTATTTGCTCCACCTCAAAGAGTGGGTCCCCAACCCTCCTAGGATGACAACGACCGGGCGACATTCGCTCCGTCCTTTTCAAGGAGAGGTTCCATGTCTGAGCTATTCCAGATGACACGCCGCAACATGCTGGCCGGCGCGGCGATCGCGGGGGCGCTGACGCCGCTGGTCGGTGCGGCGGCCGCGCATGCCGAAGAAGCGGTCGCCAAGACTCCCCCCGTCGACGTCGCGTCGCTGCCGCGCGTCAAGGTTGATCTGGTGAAGCCGCCCTTCGTGCACGTCCACGCGCAGAGGGCCGAAGGCGGTCCGAAGGTGGTCCAGTTCACGCTGACGATCGAGGAAAAGAAGATCATCGTCGACGAGCAGGGGACCGAGGTCAATGCCATGACCTTCAATGGTTCGGTGCCCGGTCCGATGATGGTGGTCCACCAGGGCGACTATGTCGAACTGACCCTCATCAATCCGGATACCAACACGCTGCAGCACAATATCGACTTTCATTCGGCAACCGGTGCGCTCGGCGGCGGGGCGCTGACGGTGGTCAATCCGGGCGAAAGCACGGTGCTGCGCTTCAAGGCAACCAAGGCGGGCGTCTTCGTCTACCATTGCGCACCTCCCGGCATGGTCCCCTGGCATGTCACTTCGGGGATGAACGGCGCGATCATGGTGCTGCCGCGCGAGGGCCTGACCGACGGTGAGGGCAAGTCGCTCACCTATGACAAGGTCTACTATGTCGGCGAGCAGGACTTCTACGTGCCGCGTGACGAGAAAGGCAACTTCAAGAAATACGAAAGCGCCGGCGATGCCTATGCCGATACGCTGGAAGTGATGCGCACGCTCACCCCCACCCACATCGTCTTCAACGGTGCTGTGGGGGCGCTCACCGGGGACAATGCGTTGAAGGCGGCCGTCGGCGAAAAAGTGCTGATCGTCCACTCGCAGGCCAACCGCGACACGCGCCCGCATCTGATCGGCGGCCACGGCGACTATGTCTGGGCTACCGGCAAGTTCCGCAATCCCCCGGACCGCGACCAGGAAACCTGGTTCATCCCCGGCGGCACCGCGGGCGCAGCCTTCTACACCTTCGAGCAGCCCGGTATTTACGCCTATGTGAACCACAACCTGATCGAAGCCTTCGAACTCGGCGCCGCGGCCCATTTCACTGTGACCGGTGATTGGAACGACGATCTCATGACCGCGGTTCGTGCCCCCTCGGGTACCTGACGCAGTCGTAGCAGCGTGCGCCCCGCACCGCCGGGGCGCACGTCGCCCCGCCACAGCGCGGGCGGAAGAGATCATCGCAAGGAGGCCGACATGGCCGCGTTTTCTGAAACCAAAGACGTCACTTCCAATTCGCTTGCGATCCCATCCTTCCTCCTCCTTCTTCTGGCCGGCCTCCTCGCCAAGCAAACGGGACTGATCGGCAAGGAGCCGGTCGGTGCCCCGGTCGCCAAGCCGGCCGTCGTCGTCATCGCTCCACGGGATTTCGACTACCGCGTCGCCGGAGAATACTTCAAGAACGGCTATGCCGTGGACGGCCCGATGGTGACCGTGCGAATGGACGCGCCGCTCACCATCATGAAATACCAGGTGACGGCGGCCGACTATGCACGCTGCGTCGCGGAAGGGGCCTGTCCGCCCGCCGAGCCCGAGCATGTGCCGGGCGATCCTGAGCGGATCCCGGCAACAGGCGTCAGCTTCGACGATGCGGAGGCCTATGCTGCCTGGCTCAGCCGGCGGACGGGAGACGTCTGGGTGCTGCCGGCGGACGAGCAGCTCGCCTTTGCCGCCGGCTCGCGCTTTCCCGACGATGCGCTCGGCGTCGATGCCGATAGTTCCAATCCCGCCCTGCGGTGGCTCGCCGATTATCGCCGCGAGACGGCGCGCAAGGCATCGGCAGAGCCGAAACCGCAACCGCTCGGGCAGTTTGGCGAGAGCGAATACGGGCTGGCGGACTTCGCCGGCAATGTCTGGGAATGGACGACGACCTGCAGCCGGCGCGTCGTGTTGGACAGGGCGGGAGGCGTGACCAGCGATGCGTCCTCCTGCGGGATCTATATCGCCACCGGCAAGCACCGGGCGGCCCTCAGTTCCTTCGTCCGTCAGCCGAAGGGGGGCGGCTGTGCCGTCGGCGCGCCGCCGGACAATGTGGGCTTTCGCCTGGTGAAGGATACGCGGTGGTACGCGCCTCTGCTTGCAACACTGAGGTCGAAGGGCTTGGACGTTTGAAGAAGGCCTTTCCGAAGCGGACCCGCGGTTTTCTTCCTGCGCGCGAGGGATGCGCACAGGAATTACGGCCATTCGCCTGTCGAGCCGCGCCGAGGCTGCTGTAGATTTCTACAGCGCCGCGCGTCTTATCAGACGCGCAAAGGTCGCTGTAGCACTTTGAATTGCTGCATGTCTTTGTCCTTAAATCGAGGTCGATTTAAGGAGACATGCAGTAGGTTGCCGCATGGTTTTGTGCTTAAGTCGGTTCCGAGGGATCATGCGTTAGGAAGTTCGAATGAAGATCGACCGGAGTGTCGTGCGGTCGCTTTCCCTGTTCGACAGGATGAGCGACACCGATCTGGACAGGCTGCTCGGCCACGCGACGGGGCGGCGCGTGCCGCAGGGCGATGCTGTTTTCGAGCAGGGCCAGACGGCCAGCCACTTCTTCCTCCTGCTGCATGGCCGGCTGAAAGTCACCCAGGTGACCGAGGACGGCCAGCAGATCATCGTGCGCGTCGTCCATCCGGGCGACCTCTTCGGATTTGCCAAGGCGCTGCAGCGTTCGGACTATCCGGGTACCGCGACGGCGGTCACCGAAAGCCTCGCCCTGTCCTGGCCGACCGATCTTTGGCCGAAATTCGTCGAGCAAAACCCGCACCTCGCCGTCAGCACGATGCAGACGATCGGCCAGCGGCTCGAGGAGGCGCACACGCGCATCCGCGAGATGTCGACGCAGGAGGTGGAGCGGCGCGTCGCCCATGCGGTGCTGCGCCTGTCGCGGCAGGCGGGAAAGCAGGAAGAAGGCGGCATTCGCATCGACTTTCCGATCTCCCGCCAGGACATCGCCGAAATGACCGGCACGACGCTGCACACCGTGTCGCGGATCCTCAGTGCCTGGGAGGCCAAGGGGCTGGTCGAGGGTGGCCGCCAGAAGCTCATCATCTGCGATCTGCCGGGGCTGGCGTCACTCGCCGAAGGCGGGCGGGACTGAAGCATCTTTCCGCAATTGTTTGACAAGCATCAAAGAGCGGGTGCCGTTTCTGTCCTATTTCCTTGCCGTAGGAACCCAATGGTTCTGAAACCAAGGAGAATTTCAAGTGCGCACATTCGCAAAGGGCATGGCAGTCGCCGCAATTCTTGCCGCTTTCACCGGTACCGCATTCGCCGCCGATTTCGAGGTTCACATGCTGAACAAGGGCGCCGATGGTGCGATGGTGTTTGAGCCGGCTTTCGTCAAGGTCAATCCCGGCGACAGCGTCACCTTCGTCCCGACCGACAAGGGCCACAATGTCGAGACCATCAAGGACATGATTCCCGACGGCGCTGCTGCCTTCAAGAGCAAGATGAACGAGACCTACAAGGTGACATTCGATGTGCAAGGCGTCTACGCCGTCAAATGCGCGCCGCATGTCGGCATGGGCATGGTCGGTGCCGTCATCGTCGGGGATGCCCCCGCCAATGTCGAGAAGGTGAAAGGCGTCAAGCTGCCGAAAAAGGCGCGGGAGCGCCTCGACGCAGCCCTCGCTGCGGCGCTGCAATAGCAAACCCGTCTGCTGCCTTTAACTGGGAGCCCGGTTGCGATGTACAGATCGCGCCGGGCTTCAGTGTTTTGACGTGTTCCGCAGCGCGCCCGCTCAAAGTCTTGACGTGCATCGGCCCCTTGGTCTGACCGGCGCGTGGCATAGGTCTGAGCGACGTCTCGAGAAGGAACTTTCAGGCGAAGGAACTGTTCTTGCCGCAAGTCTTCGCGCAGCGCCGTCCCTTCCTGCGCGGGGTCTAGCTCGTCGGTCCGGTCCGGCGAGCTCTCTTTGCCTTTGTCGGGCCCCGGCGTGGCGTCTGAGACCACCGGCTCTCGCAGGACCTTGGTCCGATCGGGACTGGGCGAATGTCCGGCCGTGATGTGAGAAAGGTCCAATTAGGCCTGATCCGGCGCGCCACGGGTTGACGATCGATTTGCGCCGTGGGCAATGTAACTTGAAAGGCGAGGACAAAGATCGCCGGATTGGCTCGACTCCACCGAACTCGATATCAGCCGGCCTTTGCTCATCAGATTTTGGGTAACTGCCAGGCGAATGGTGCGCCAATGATTTTGCTGCGGAGCAATGCGAAAACCAACAGGCGAAAGTTCGTGGCGGCGCTATGCACGGCGACGATCGGCTTGGTCGCTGCGAGCCTTCCCTATAAGGCAACCATTACCGGTTCTGCGCTTGAGCTCTCCGTTCAATCCGCCCTTGCCAAGAACGGCGGCGGAAACGGAAATGGTGGCGGCAATGGCAATGGTGGTGGAAACGGCAATGGCGGTGGCAACGGCAACGGCAACGGCAAGGGAGGCGGTTCGAGCAGCAGCAGTTCGAGCGGGGCGAGCGCAAAAGGCTCGGCCGTCGGAGGTTTCGGCTCGGTCCTGAAAGTCCGTCATGTCGAGGGTATCAGCGAGGAGATCAAGAACGGCCGCTACATCATGAAAGATGCCCGCGGACGCACGATCGTAAACCGGCGCGCCACCTCGGCTGATCAGAAGCGGCTTTTATCCCTCATTGACTAAAGCGGGCGGTCAAGCGCGTCGCGCAGCACCATCGCGGCCTCGGTCCGATTGGCGACGTCGAGCTTTGCCATGATCTGCGTCATGTGGTGCTTGATCGTCTTTTCGTGAAGGTTGAGTTCCCGTGCGACCTGCTTGTTGCTCATCCCTGATGCGACAAGGTTGAGAACCTCGCGCTCGCGATTGGTCAGGTCGTGGATACCGTCGAACTTGCTTGTGGGCGCCGGTGCATTGCTGGACAAAAGCTTGGCCGAGAGTGCCGGCGCCACGTAGCTCTCGCCGGAGGCGATGGTGCGGATGACATCCGCCAGCGCTCTCGATCCGATCCCCTTGAGCACATACCCCTTGGCGCCGCCCTGCAAGGCGGCCTTGACGTCATCGCCAGCCTCCGAAACGGTGAGCATGACGATCTTCTGTGACGGCGCGATCTGGAGAATAAGCGGGACCGCCTCGATCCCGCTGCCGGGCATGGAAATATCGAGCAGCATCACGTCAGGGGCCAGGTTCTCGGCAATTCTCAGCGCGTCGTCGCGCGAGCCCCCTTCGGCTATGATCTCGAAGCCGTCGATCTCCGACAGGCTTCTCGTTACGCCCTCTCTAAACAGAGGATGATCGTCGATCACTGCAACGCGAATCGTCATATCTGCTCAATCTCCTCGACGCCGAGCGACATCCGGACAACCGTTCCCGGAGCGGCCGCGTTCAGTTCAAACGTTCCGCCAAGACTTTCTATCCGTTCCCTCAGACCGGCAAGCCCAAGGCTCGTCGACCTTATCTTGCTCGGGTCGAAACCGGGCCCGCCATCGGCGACCTCGATCCGCACCCTGTCGCCGTCGATGCTCTGCATCACGCGCTGCCCAATGCCTCCGCCATGCCGGTAAGCATTGTTGAGCGCTTCCTGCACAAAGCGGTATATGCATATCTTCGCCGATGGGGAAAGGCGATCTGGCGGACGTGACAGCGACAAATCCACTGCCGAACCGGTTCGCTGCTTGTGTGCGTGAATGCAGCGCTCGAGTATCTCCGACAGGCTCGCGGTTTCGATCTGCGGCAGGACGAGGCCGCTGCATATGGTCCGGATCTCATGCATCGCCTCGTCGAGACTTGCCTTGATGGCGGCGACCTCGCGCTCGCGTTTTTCCAAGGATGCCGAGGGGTTCATCACAGCATCGCTGTCCAGCCTCAGCGAGGCAAATGCGAGGAGCTGCGCCGGGCCGTCATGCAGGTCAGCACCGATGCGTCGCAGCATCTGCTCGTTCAGAGCAGTTGCTCGTTGCGAGGATTGCTGCAGGCGCCCACGAAGCGTCTCGTTCTGCGACAGCAGGGAAGACAGTTCCTCGATGCGTTGTTTGAGCGACAGGCGCTGCTTATCGATGGTTCTGCTGCCGCGCATCACGATCGCGGAAAGCACAATGAAGAATGCGAGCGTAAATCCCGCAACGGCCAGCCACGTCTGGATTCTGGCCCGGCCCAGGCTGAGCTGGAAATCATGGGCAATTTCATGGAATTCCGAAACGGCGACGACCTGTCCCGACCAGGGCTGCAGCACAGGATTGTAGATTTCGAGGAGCGGCTTGTTGGCCGAACGCTCGGTCTCTTTGTCCAGGTCGTCGACCGGCGTGAATTGGGCGACCATTTGGCCATCGAATGCGGCTTTTAACTCGGGACTGAGCCCGAACCGCTTTCCAACCATCTCCTCCTCGTTGGCGTAGAGAATGGTGCCGTCGGAACGCCAGAGGCGGAACGCCAGCAAGCGGTTACCGAGCGCACCCTGTCCCAGCGTCTCGTCAAGCGCGCGCGAGACGGCATCGTCGAGAACTTCGGTTGTCTGCATGTCTGGCAGGAGTGGCGCGATGACGCTGTCGACGTAGAGTGCGGTGGTCGCCGCCGAGTTTCGGGTGACGGCGTCCTCTATGAGACTGGTGACGAATGCGCCGACCACCAGCATCGCCGCAGTCGCGACGATGCCGCCGGCCGTCAGGAACTGCTTGGCCAACGGCTGCGCGTTCCATCGTGTGATCAAGTCTTTGGCTCGCACGACAAATCTCGGGCTTGTCCGCTCGATTCGCTGGCGGCACATCGGTTCGACTGAGGTCGATAAATTATCGCCTCCGGTCAAGGGGTCAATGGCGCGCCATGTTCCCAGATGGTCGGTCGGACTTTTTGTGACGGTCTATCAGACCTAGGTCCTACCTGCCAGCGCAATAGTCTGACGGCCGTGGTGCTGCGACGCCGCGCAAGCTACCGTCACTCTGGTTTGAAATTTGACGCCCTTGCTAGCAGGGCGAGTATTTACCAAAGGAGGCCGGCCATGGCTATTTCCAAGACAATCGGGCGGAGCGTCGTCGCACTCGCCATCGCGATCGCCCCGCTGGCAAGCGCCACCTTCGCGACCTCGGGCGTTGCTCTTGCCAAAGGCGGCAATGGCGGCGGGAACGGCGGCGGCAATGGTGGTGGGAACGGCGGCGGTAATGGCGGCGGCAACGGCCACGGAGGAAGTCAGGGCAAATCGCATTCCGGCAGCGGCAAGCAAAGCAAGGAGCGGGCCGGCAAGAGCAATGGCGATAACCTCCTGAAGTCGCTCTTCTCGCGCGGCACCAAATCCAAGAAGACGATCAAGGCAGTAAAACCGGTGAAGACCGGTAACGTCGCCAAGATCAAGCCAAAGAGCGTCGAGCCTGAAGTCATCGAGCCTGAAATCGTCGAACCTGCAATCGTCGGCCCCCGTCCCGGGTTCAGCTCGCTGAACAGGAACTATCACGCCTATCTCAATTCCAACTCCCCGCGAATGGCGGCGATCTCGGCCTATGCGATCGCTTATGCCGAGTTCGAGGCCGAGAATGGCGCCGACGCCATTCCGACCGATCCTGCGTTGAGCGACGAAGCGCTCCGCGAGGCGCTCGAAAGCTTCACCAAAGACGGCGTCGTGACCGACGACGACCTTCTCGAGGCCAAGGAGATCCTCGGCGTCGGCCCGGCGTTCGGCAAGATCGACGAGATACGCGAGACGTTGCCTGATACTTCGGACGAACTAGACGACCTGGACGACTCGGACACCGCGGATGTCTCGGACACTTCGGACGTCTCGGACCCTTCGGACCCGTTGCCTGACGAGGAACTTGAGGCCGCCGGGCCCCGTCCCGGGTTCAGTTCGCTGAACAGGAACTATCACGCCTATCTCAACTCCAACGACCCGCGCCTGGCGGCGGTCTCGGCCTATGCGATCGACTATGCCGAGTTCGAGGCCGAGAATGGCACCGATGCCATCCCGACCGATCCGGACTTGAGCGACGAAGCGCTCCGCGAGGCCCTTGAAGGTTTCTCGAAAGACGGCGTCGTGACCGATGACGACCTCGCCGAGGCCAAGGAGATCCTCGGCGTTGGACCGACATTCGGCAAGATCGACGAGATACGCGAGACGCTGCCGGAAACGACCACTGACGACCTGGGTGTTGCGGAGTGAAGCTGAGTGCGGACGGTGCCGGCAGCGGTCGGCATTCGTCCGATAATCTGGATGGGGCGGCTTGATCCATGAAGTTGGAGACACGTGACGACGCAATTGCCGGTGCCGTGCGGGCGATGCAGCGCGGGCGGATCGGCTTTTCGCTGCAGCAGATCAACGCCGTCAATGACTCGAGCGATGTCCTTTACTCCGAATGCCTCGGGAGGTTCGTGGAGCCTGACGGCACGGTCAGAACCCGCGGAGAGTTTTCAGCATTCCCCGAAGCCTCGGGGGTTGATCTGGCCTTTGGCCTCGACCTTCTCGAACTGGCGTTTGAATGGCTCGCGTGTCATCCGTCGGATGCACTTGGTTGCGATATCTCGTCCGAGATCCTGGGCGACGAGCGTATGTGCCGGGTGCTGTACGATTTCCTTTCCAGGCATGCCGCGTTAGCCACGCGGCTGGTTCTCGAAGTCCCGGAAAGTTCGTCGCTGAGAACGCGCTCGATTGCTACGGACCTCCTCCGGAGCGCTCGCGCGATCGGCTACCGAATCGCAACAGACAAGTTCGGAACCGGCAATTCGCCTTTGTCGGTCCCGGCCGATCTCGTGAAAATCGACGCGTGTTTCGCCGAGCGCCACCGGAGTGGCGCAGCGCTGAAGCTGCGTGACATAGTCGCTCTGGCCTCCTGTACGGTACCGACCGTGGTTGTCGAAGGCATCGAAACATACGATCAGCTTGAGGCCGCCAGGATCGCCGGAGCGACGCATGTGCAGGGATTTCTCCTTTCGGAGCCAACTCTGCCCCCCATCTATTCGCGCAGCGCGAAAGCGTTCAAGCGAAGACATCGCCCGGTATCGTCCGGGCCGCACCTCCTTGAGCGATCCTGGCACCAGTAGCCGTCGCGCTTCGGATCCGCCGGCCGTAGGTACGACGAGCCACGCCTTCTCATTCCGACGGCCGGCGAGCGGGCGCCCTGACGCATGTTGCCCGAACGCATTCCCGCAGCCAGCGATGGGCGGGATCGGCATCGAGGCGAGGGTGCCAGAGCATCGACACGGTGATCTCCGGAATGGCTACCGGCAGCGAAAAGCTGAAGAGGCGGGCACGAAGATTGCCGGTGTGACGCTCGGGAACAGTGGCGATCATATCCGAGCTTCGCGCCAGGGCCAGCGCGGGTGAGAAGCCACCGACAGTCGCCGCGATCTCGCGTTCCAGTCCGAGCGCTTCCAAAGCATCATCGATCGGTCCCTTTTCGAACCGGTGCCGGGCGACGAGAATATGCTGCCCGCCGGCGTAGCGGGCAGGGGTGATTTCCTCCTGGGAAAGCCCGTGCCCGACGCGTACGACGCCGACGAAACGGTCCCTGAACAGAGCCTGCGTGCGCACCTCCGGGCCCTGGTTCCTGCCCAGGACGCCCGTCTCCAGATCAACGCTGCCCTCGCGCAAGAGCGTGCTGTCCTTGTCCAGCTTCGGGACGAAGCGCAGCCGTACGCCCGGCGCCTCGGCGGCGACCTTGGCGATCAGGGCCGGTCCGAAATTCTCGACGAAGCCGTCGCTGGTGCGGAGCGTGAAGCTCCGGACCAACTGGCCGAGATCAAGCCGATCGGCAGGCCTGAGCACAGCTTCCACCTCCTCCACCAGTCTGCCGACCCGCTCGCGCAGCTCGAGGGCGCGTGGCGTCAGAACGAGACCGCGCCCGGCCCGCACGAGCAATGGATCGCCGGTCGCATCACGCAATCGCGCCAGTTGGCGGCTCATGGCGGAGGGGCTCAGCCGCAGCCTTCGAGCGGCGCGGACGACGCTTCCTTCGGCAAGCAATGCATCGAGAGTGACGAGGAGATTGAGATCGGGGCGCGACATGTGCGCGACGATAACACAGTTCGCGCCGACCGATGAGCAAGTCCCAATGACGCAGAACCCGCCCCGATCTCAATCCTCGGGCGCATCCAGACGAACGTTGGAGAGCTGGAGCCATGGCGGATTGTCGGCATACATCTCGCGGATGATCTGCTTTATCGATTCGATCCGACCGCCGGCCTCGTTGCGCCGATAGCTCATGATCACGGGGGAGGTGGCCTTCTCGTCGGCGATCATGCGATAGCAGACATCGTCCGGCCGCTGGCGTTGCGAGGCGGCGGGAATGATGCACAGGCCGGCGCCCGCGGCCACCATACCGAGTGCGGTCTGAATTTCGCGAACTTCTTCGATATGCCGGGGACGGATGTTGATCTCACCGAGCAGGTTCAGGGTCTCATCCGCGAAGCTCGGCCTGGGCGCTGAGGGGTAGATGATCAGCGATTCGCCCTCGAGTTCGGAAAGGGCGATAGGCTCCTTGCTAACAGAGTTCGGATGGCCCTTGGGGAAGGCGACGACCAGCCGCTCCTCCCGGAGCGTCAGCCGTTCGACTTCCCTGTCGTTGAAGCGCACCCTGCCGAAACCCAGATCGATGCGTCGCTCCTTGAGCGCCGTCACCTGTTCCGTCGACATCATTTCGCGGATCTCGATATCGAGATCGGGCCAGCGCTGCCGCATGCGTCTCACGAGGTCCGGCATGCCTCCATAGAGGGTAGAGCCGACGCAGCCGATGATGAAGCGCTCACGCTGCGCCTTTCCAATTCTCCGGGTCTGGTCACGGATATGGTCGAGCCGGGCCATGATCTGCGAGGCCTGCTCGAAGAAAAACCGTCCCGCTTCCGTCAAGCTCAGCGGTCGCTTGGACCGGTCGATCAGATGCACGCCCAATTCCTCCTCCAATTGCTGGATCTGCCGACTGAGCGGCGGCTGGGCAATGTGGAGGATTTCCGCCGCGCGCGAGAAATTGCGTTCGGTGGCGACCGCTACGAAGTAGCGGAGTTGGCGAAGTTCCATCCCTATTATACCTCCCGGGTATAAAGTTCGACTTATATAGTTTTGGACCCGACACTAATCGAGCGTTAGCCTTCCTGCAAATAAAGGGAGTAAGTGCGGTGTCCGTGGAAGTTCGTATCGTCTCGATCGAGGCTATTATACTCGACCTGCCGACCATCCGGCCTCACACGCTCTCAATGGTCACCATGAGCCGGCAGAGTATGACGATCGTACGGGTGCGTTGCTCAGACGGGATCGAGGGCCTCGGCGAGGGCACCACCATTGGTGGGCTCGCCTACGGGCCGGAGAGCCCGGAAGGCATGAAGCTCACGATCGACGAATATATCACGCCTCTGCTGCTGGGCCGCGATGCGACGCGGGTGCAGGCCGCGATGGATCGGGTGCGCAAGGCGGTTAAGGGCAACCATTTCGCCAAATGTGCCATCGAATCCGCATTGCTCGATTGTCAGGCCCGCCGCCTCGGCGTGCCGATGTCGGAACTGCTCGGTGGCCGACGCCGCGACAGCTTGCCGATTGCCTGGACACTCGCCTCCGGGGAGACGGCAAAGGATATCGATGAGGCACAGGCGCTGCTCGACCGGCGTCGTCACAAGGATTTCAAGCTGAAGATCGGCGTCAAGTCGATCGAGGAGGATATCCGCCACGTCGCTGCCATCCGCAAGGCGCTGCCGGACATCGCGTCGATCCGTGTCGACGTGAACATGGCCTGGCGGGAGCGGGAGGCGCGCAATGCGATCGCGGCCCTGGCCGACGCCGGTTGCGTGCTGGTGGAGCAGCCGGTCTCAGGCATCACGCCGCTTGCCCGGCTGACCCGGACTTCATCGATCGCCATCATGGCCGATGAAGTGCTGGTCGGTCCGGAAAGCGCGCTCGAAGCGGCGATGGCGCACGCAGCCGACGTCTTCTCGATCAAGATCGAGCAGGCGGGCGGCCTGTTCGCCGCCGCCAAGGTCATCGCCATCGCGGAGACGGCCGGTATCAGCGTCTATGGCGGCACGATGCTGGAGGGACCGATCGGCACGATCGCCGCTGCGCAGCTGATGGCCGGTGTGAAGGATCTGCAATGGGGCACGGAGTTCTTCGGTCCACTGCTGCTGACGGAAGAGATCCTCCAGGAGCCGCTGCTATTCAAAGACTTCGAGCTCACGTTGCCGCAGGGGCCCGGCCTCGGCATCGCGCTCAACGACGACGCCGTCAACCGCTTCCGTAGAGATGGCAAGTCGGCAACAGGGCTCCGGGTGGTGGGGTGAGATCATGCTGTTTCATGTCGAAATGACCGTCAACATCCCGCACGATTTGCCGTCGCAGGTGGCGAATGAGCTCAAGGCCACCGAACGGGAGCGGGCCCTGGAACTGCAGCGGAGCGGCAAATGGCGCCACCTTTGGCGCATGGCGGGGCGCTACGCCAATGTAAGCGTCTTCGACGTGAGCGGGCCTTCGGAACTACACGAGATCTTGTCCGCGCTGCCGCTCTTTCCCTTCATGGCGATAAAGGTCACGCCGCTCTGCCGGCATCCCTCCGCGATCCGCGAGGACGACACCTAGAACCATGATTGCGGTGAACGGAGCCGCATCAGACTTTCCGAGCTCAAGAGGAGGATAAAATGAGCGTGAAGATTTTCGACAGGCCCGACATTCAGAGCTTTCTCAAAGTCCTGAGCGGCCTCGACAAGGACGGCGGCAATCCGCGCGTCAAAGAGATCGTCCATCGGATGATGTCGGACCTGTTCAAGGCCATCGACGATCTCGACATCACCCCGGACGAATATTGGGCCGGCATCGCCTGGCTTAACGAAATCGGCGCTACCGGTCAGGCTGGTCTGATCTCGCCCGGCCTCGGTCTCGATCACTTCATCGACGAGCGCCTGGATGCGATCGACGCGGCGCTCGGCATCGAAAACCCGACACCGCGCACGATCGAGGGTCCGCTCTACGTGGCAGGCGCCCCCGTGTCGCATGGCTTTGCCCGACTAGACGACGGCACCGACGAGAACGGCCATACCCTGATCATGCACGGCACCGTCCATGGTTCCGACGGCAGGCCGTTGCCGGGTGCTATGGTCGAAGTCTGGCATTGTGATACGCGCGGGTTTTATTCGCACTTCGACCCGACAGGCAAGCAGGCGCCGTTCAATATGCGTCGCACGATCATTGCCGACGAAAAGGGCTGTTACAGGTTTCGGAGCATCGTGCCGCACGGCTATGGCGTGCCGCCACGCAGCCCGACCGAGCAGTTGCTATCGGCACTCGGCCGTCACGGCCAGCGTCCGGCGCACATCCACTTCTTCATCAGCGCCGACGGCCACCGCAAGCTGACGACCCAGATCAACATCGAAGGCGATCCGCTCGTCAATGACGATTTTGCCTATGCGACGCGCGACGGCCTGGTTCCGACCCTGGTCGAACGAACCGACGAGTCCAGCATCAAGGCGAACAGCCTGAGCGGGCCCTTCGCCGAGATCAAGTTCGATATTCACCTGACAGCGCTGGTCAACGGCATCGACAACCAGATCAACGAGCTGCGCAAGCGCGCCGCCGCCTGAAGAAGGTAGGCGGCCCGAGGGAGCCGCCAACCCGACAACCATCGTCATCAACGACTTGTGTGCAAAGGCTGCGCCGGGTAGCGCGCACTTTGCGGGAGATAGGTCATGTCTGCGACTATCGACAAAGCCCGGGACCTCGATCATCTGCTCGCCACTGCTGTGCAGGACGACAAGGACGCCGGAATTTTCCGCTGCCGCCGCGACATCTTCACCAATGAAGATCTGTTCGAACTGGAGATGAAGCACATCTTCGAAAGCAACTGGGTTTATCTCGCCCATGAGAGCCAGGTTCCGGAAAACAACGACTACTACACGACCTATATCGGCCGCCAGCCGGTGGTCGTCACCCGCGACAAGAACGGCGAACTCAACGCGGTCATCAATGCCTGCGCCCATCGCGGGGCGATGCTGTGCCGGCGCAAGCACGGCAACAAGGGCAGCTTCACCTGTCCCTTCCACGGCTGGACCTTTTCCAACACCGGCAAGCTGCTTAAGGTCAAGGACGAGAAGTCCACCCAATATCCGGAGCAGTTCGCGAAGGACGGCTCGCACGACCTGAAGCGCTTGCCGCGCTTCGAAAGCTATCGCGGCTTCCTGTTCGGCAGCCTCAAGGAGGACGTGGCGCCGCTCGAGGCGTTCCTCGGCGAGACGAAGGTCATTATCGACCAGATCGTCGACCAGGCGCCGAACGGACTGGAAGTGCTGCGAGGCAATTCGTCCTACATCTACGACGGCAACTGGAAACTGCAGATGGAAAACGGCTGCGACGGCTATCACGTCAGCTCCGTGCACTGGAACTATGCCGCGACGATGGGCCGCCGCAAGGAGGAGGGCACGAAGGCGGTCGATGCCAATAGCTGGAGCCGCTCCGTCGCTGGTGTCTACGGTTTCGAAAACGGCCACATCCTGTTGTGGACGAACACGATGAACCCGGAGGTCCGCCCGGTCTACAATCGCCGGGACGAGATCACCGCACGCGTCGGCGAGGACAAGGCGGATTTCATCGTCAACCAGACCCGCAATCTCTGCATTTATCCGAACGTCTTCCTGATGGACCAGTTCTCGACGCAGATCCGCGTGAACCGCCCGATCAGCGTCGACAAGACCGAGATCAACATCTTCTGTTTTGCACCCAAGGGCGAAAGCGCGGCCGACCGCGCGCTGCGCATCCGTCAATACGAGGACTTCTTCAACGTGTCCGGCATGGGCACGGCCGACGACCTCGAGGAATTCCGTGCCTGCCAGGCCGGTTATGCCGGCACCGCGGCGCTCTGGAACGACCTGTCGCGGGGCGCACCGCTCTGGATCGACGGACCAGACGAAAACGCGAAGCGAATGGGCATCGAGCCGCTCCTGTCCGGCGAGCGCAGCGAGGACGAGGGCCTGTTCGTCCGCCAGCACGAATATTGGGCCAAGGTGATGCGCGAGGCGCTGACCGCTGAGAAGAACGGAGTCGTCGCATGAGCATTTCCTACGAGGCCATCTGCGCGTTCCTCTACCGGGAGGCCCGCCTTCTGGACGATCGCGCGTGGGACGAATGGCTGACCTGCTATGCGTCGGACGTGACCTACTGGATGCCCGCCTGGGACGATGACGACCAGATCACCGAAGACCCGCAGTCGCAGATCTCGCTGATCTACTATCCGAACCGCGATGGTCTGGAAGACCGGGTGTTCCGCATCAAGACCGAGCGTTCCGGCGCCTCGACGCCGGAGCCGCGCACCAGCCACAACGTGACCAATGTCGAAGTCGTGGAGGTCCGGGGCGATGAAGTCGACGTGCGCTACAACTTCCACACGCTGAACCATCGCTACAAGGTCACCGACCAGTTCTTCGGCACCATGTTCATCACGCTGCGCAAGAGCACAGACGGGCTGCTGATCTCCAGCAAGAAGATCGTGCTGAAGAACGACTACATCCGCCAGGTCATCGACGTCTACCACATCTGAGGGGCGTTGCCGGCTGGCACGGAAATGATGAGGAGGATTCTATGGCCTGCTACAGAATTGCGTTGAACTTCGAGGACGGGGTGACCCGCTTCATCGAGTGCAAGGACAGCGAGAAGGTCCTCGATGCGGCTTTCCGCAACAAGATCAACCTGCCGATGGACTGTTCCGACGGCGTGTGCGGCACCTGCAAGTGCCGGACCGAGAGCGGCAGCTACGACCTTGGTGACGATTTCATCGACGATGCGCTGACGGCGGATGAGGCCGAAAGCGGCCTTGTGCTGACCTGTCAGATGAAGCCGACTTCGGATTGCGTGATCGCGGTGCCGACGACATCGGTGGCCTGCAAGACGGGACAGCAGAAATTCTCCGCGACCGTGGCGCGCGTCATCCCGCACAACGATGCGGCGATCGTGCTCGAGCTGGACATGGATGCCGCGCCTGCCTTCCTGCCCGGCCAGTACGTCAATATCGAGGTGCCGGGCAGCGGCCAGAACCGTTCCTACTCGTTCAGCTCGGCGCCCGGCGAAGGCCGCATCGGCTTCCTCATCAAGAAGATACCCGCCGGCCTGATGAGCAGTTGGTTGGAGCGCGCCGAGGTCGGCACGAAGCTCGAGCTGACGGGACCGCTCGGAAGTTTCTACCTGCGCGAGGTCGGCCGTCCGCTCCTGCTCCTAGCCGGTGGTACTGGGCTCGCGCCATTCCTATCAATGCTGGAGGCTCTGGCCCGCGAGAATTCGCAGCAGAAGATCCACCTGATCTATGGCGTGACCCGCGATCTCGATCTGGTTCTCCTCGACGAGATCGAGGCCTATGCGGCGCGCCTGCCCAACTTCAGCTTCGCGACCGTAGTTGCCGAGGAAACGTCCAGCCATCCGCGCAAGGGCTGGGTCACGGAGCATATGCCCGCCGAGGTGCTTCACGGCGGCGATGTCGACGTCTATCTCTGCGGTCCGCCGCCGATGGTCGATGCCGTACGCAGGCATTTCGACGACAACGGCGTGAAGCCGAACAGTTTTCACTATGAGAAGTTCACGCCGAATGCGGCCGTGAGGGAGGCTGCATGAACGGGACGCGCTTCGCGGATCGCTTTGCCGGCAAGGTGCTGGTGGTAACCGGCGCGGCGCAGGGTATCGGCCGCGCCGTGGCGATTCGCGCCGCGGAGGAGGGCGGACGGGTCGTCTTCGTCGATCGCGCCGATTTCGTCGCCGATGTGGCAGCCGAGGCGCGCGACGCCGAAACCGCGGCTTTCAAGACTGACCTGGAAACCCACGAAGGCGCGGCTGCTGCAATGCGCTTTGCCGAGGAGCGTTTCGGTGGCATCGACATCCTCATCAACAATGTCGGCGGGGCGATCCGCATGCGGCCCTACGGTGAATTCGAACCGCAGCAGATCGACGCGGAGATCCGCCGCTCGCTGATGCCGACGCTCTACTGCTGCCACGCGGTGCTGCCGCATCTCTTCGCGCGCGGCGGCGGCACCATCGTCAATGTGTCTTCGAATGCGACGCGCGGCATTCACCGCGTGCCCTATTCGGCGGCCAAGGGCGGCGTCAACGCCATCACCCAGTCGCTGGCGATGGAACTGGCGGAGCGCAACATCCGCGTGGTCGCCACCGCCCCGGGCGGCACGGAAGCGCCGCCGCGGCGCATTCCGCGCAATGCCGGCGGAGATACGGAGGCGGAGAAGCGCTGGATGGCCGAGGTCGTCCACCAGGTGAAGCAATCCAGTTTCGTGAAGCGCTACGGGACCATCGAGGAACAGGTGGCGCCGATCCTGTTCCTGGCTTCGGACGAGGCGTCCTACATCACCGGCAGCGTGCTGCCCGTGGCTGGCGGCGATACCGGCTGACATCTCAAGACTGACTGCGTAACGACTCGGGGAGGAGCGATGATGCGCACTATCGATGTGAATGAAGCAATAGACAACAATCCATTCGGGAACTTTCAGTGGTTGGTGGTGGGACTATGCGCCCTGCTGCTGATCGTCGACGGCTACGACGTATTCGTCGCGGGCACCGTCCTGCCGACGCTGATCGCGGAATGGGGCCTGAGCAAGCCGCAGGCCGGCGCGTTGCAGGCCTGGGCGCTGTTCGGCATGATGTTCGGCGCCCTCTTCTTCGGGCCGTTGGCCGACAGGATCGGCCGGAAGAAGGGCATTGCGATCAGCTTCCTGCTGTTCACCGTCTCGACCCTTCTCACCGGCCTTGCCAATTCGCCGGAACAGTTCAAGGTCTTCCGCTTCTTCGCCGGCCTCGGCTGCGGCGGGCTGATGCCGAATGCCGTGGCGCTGATGAACGAATATGCGCCGAAGCGCCTTCGCGGAACCATGGTGGCGCTAATGTTCTCCGGCTATTCGGTCGGCGGCATGGTCGCGGCAGGCCTCGGCATCGGCCTCATCCCGCAATTCGGCTGGAAGCCGATGTTCTTCGTCGCCGCGCTGCCGCTGGTGCTGTTGCCGGTGATCCTGTGGAAGCTGCCGGAATCGCTCGGCTTCCTCATTCGCCAGGGCGAACAGGAAAAGGCCAAGCGAATCTATGCGAAGATCGTCCCGTCCGCGCGCCTTGGCGGTGACGACAGGCTGGTCTTCTCCGAAGCCAAGGGGGCGTCTGCGTCGGTCGCCGAACTGTTCCGTCACCAGCGTACGCTGCGCACGCTGATGCTGTGGCTCGCCTTCTTCTGCTGCCTGCTGCTCGTTTATCTGCTCTCATCCTGGTTGCCGAAGGTCCTGCAGGAAGCCGGCTATGCCGAAAAGGCGAGCCTGCTCAGCCTCTTCTCGCTCAACTTCGGCGGCATGGCGGGCGCGATCGCCGGCGGCTGGCTCGGCGACCGCTTCGGCCTGCCGAAAGTGGTGGTCGCCTTCTTCGTTGCAGCGACGGCCTCTATCGCGCTGATCGGCTTCAACCTGCCGGCGGGGCTGCTGTTCCTGATGGTCTTCGTTGCCGGCGCCACGACGATCGGCACGCAGATCCTGCTCTATGCGAGCGTAGCGCAGCTCTACAATCTCTCGGTGCGTTCGACCGGGTTGGGTTGGGCCTCCGGCGTGGGCCGCATCGGTGCCATCGTCGGCCCGACACTCGGCGGCGTCCTTCTGGCGCAGGAACTTCCGCTCCAGCAGAACTTCCTGATCTTCGCGATCCCGGCGGCGGTCTCGGCGCTCGCCATGCTGGTCTTCGCGATCAGCAACGCCCGCCGCGCCGAGGCGGTCCAGCTCGCTGCAGCGTAAGGGAGTGGTGAGCGGCTCGGCGCCGCTCCCCACGTTGCTGCCGACGCCGGATTGTCGGGAGGCCACGCCTAATTCTCTCACAACCGAAAACCCTCGAGCCATGCGCTTTCTCGATCTCAAGAGCCACCATCTCCATTACCGCATCGACGGCGGCGCGGACGCTGCCGGCAAGCCCTGGCTTGTCCTGTGCAATTCGCTCGGCACCGACCTGCGCATGTGGGATGCGCAGGTGCCCGCGCTCTCGCGGCAGTATCGCGTGCTGCGCTACGATCGCCGCGGTCACGGCCTGTCGTCGGCGCCCCCGCCCCCTTATGCGCTGTCCGACCTTGGCCACGATGTCATCGCGCTGCTCGATGCGCTCGAGATCGAGAGGGCACATTTCTGCGGCCTGTCCATTGGCGGCCTGACCGGACAGTGGCTGGGCATTCATGCCGGACAACGCCTGGACAAGCTTGTAGTGTGCGCGACGGCCGCCAAGATCGGCACCCCGGAAAGCTGGTTCACGCGCATTGCGGGCGTGCGGGAAAATGGCCTTGCCGGGCTAACTGGGGCCACCGCCGAACGCTGGTTCACGCCCGAGTTTAGTGCCGCTGAACCGGGCATCGCCCGCAAGATCCTCGACACGTTCGCCGCGACAGACGTCGGCGGCTATATCGGCTGTTGCGCAGCTCTGGCCGGCGCGGATTTGCGGCAGGAAATCGCCCGGATCGCCAATCCCGTGCTTGCCGTCTCCGGCAAAGACGATCCGGTGTGTCTGCCGTCCGATTTGGAGAGCATTGCCGCGCATGTGCAGAGGGGTCATCATGTGTCATTGCCGGGACGGCATATCGTCAATGTCGAATCCGCATTGGCATTCAATGCTGAGCTCAAGGGATTTCTTGACGGCAATCCTGCGCCTTGCAACTCCACTGCATTCAGAAGCGCCACGGCGCGCCCGGCATGAGTCGTCCCATCGTCATCGCTGAAACGCTTCGGGTCGAGCGCAACTACAGCGCCGCGCGTCCTATAGAGCGCGCAAAGGTTGCTGTAGCACTTTGACATGCTGTGGTGCGTCGGGTGCATGAATAAAGTGCAAGCGGTGCGTCTTCCGCCATGTCTGTCACGGGTCTACCTGTTTGACGACGCTTTTCGAGGGGACGCCGACGATGACATCATACCTTCAGGATACGATTGCGACGGGCAGGGGGCGAACCGTCTCCGTTCGCCGGACGCTGGCTGGTCTCTCGCTTTCCATATTGCTGGCATCTCTCGGAACCAGCATTGCCAATGTCGGTCTGCCCATACTCGCACAGGCCTTCTCCGCCTCGTTCCAGGACGTGCAATGGGTCGTTCTCGCCTATCTCCTCGCCATCACGACGTTGATCATCGGCGTCGGAAGGCTTGGCGACATCGCCGGCCACCGCAAGCTGCTCTTGGCGGGCATCGCACTCTTCACGCTGGCCTCGGCCCTGTGCGCCGCCGCTCCGCTTCTGTCCGTTCTCGTCGCAGCGCGGGCTATGCAGGGATTGGGCGCTGCGGTGATGATGGCGCTGGCCATGGCCCTGGTCGGCGAAGTCGTGCCGAAGGAAAAGACCGGCAGCGCCATGGGACTTCTCGGCACTATGTCCGCGATCGGCACGGCGCTCGGCCCTTCGCTGGGCGGCGTTCTGATTACCGGCTTCGGTTGGCGGGCGATCTTTCTGGTCATGGTGCCCGCCGGACTCCTGACCCTTTATGTCGCCTACCGCGCCCTGCCTGAGGATCGTCCGGCACCGACGGCCGTCCGGCCCGGCTTCGACGTTATCGGGACGCTACTGCTCGTCTTCACGCTCGGCGCCTATGCGCTCGCCATGACGGTCGGCCGCGGGACGTTCGGCACGACCAACCTGGTACTGTTGCTGGCGGCGCTCATCGGCATTTGCCTCTTCCTGTTCGTGGAATCCCGGGCGGCATCACCCCTGGTCCATATGGGCATGCTCCAGCAGCCACGGCTGCGTTCGGGCCTTGTCACGAGCATGCTCGTCGCGACCGTCATGATGACGACGCTGGTGGTCGGGCCTTTCTACCTGTCGCGCGGCCTGGGGCTCGGCGCAGCGTTCACCGGCCTGGCGATGTCGGCGGGGCCAATCGTCTCGGCGCTGGCAGGAATCCCGGCGGGGCGGCTGGTGGATCGCTTCGGCGCGGGGCGCATGACGGTCGCCGGTCTTGCGACGATGGTGACGGGTTGCCTCGCACTCTCGCTCGTTCCGGAAGCGCTCGGTGTCGCCGGCTATGTGATGCCGCTCGTCATCCTCACCGGCGGCTATGCGCTGTTCCAGGCGGCGAACAATACCGCTGTGATGAAGGACGCGAAGCCGGAGGAGCGGGGCACCGTCGCCGGGCTCTTGAACCTCTCGCGCAATCTCGGGCTGATCACCGGCGCATCGATGATGGGAGCGGTCTTCTCCTTTTCCGCGGCGAGCGAGACTGCGGCAGCCACTGCCGCCGCCATGCGTGCCACCTTCGCCGTCGCCACGCTGCTGGTCGTCATTGCGATCGGCATCGCAGCGGCGAGCCGCGCTGCTCCGGCAAACCGCCGAGAGGCGTGGGAAGCCGGGGGCGGGTAGCCGTCTGGTTCAAGCATTTGCCGAATCGGAGGCACCCCCTCTGCCCTGCCGGGCATCTCCCCCACAGGTTGGGAGATTGGCTGGAAATACCGCTCTGCCCCAGGGCCAACCTGTGCATGCCGAAATCACGGCACATGGAGATCCATGCATTCGATTACGGCGGGACATAGCCACTTGCCAATCTCCACCCTTGTGGGGGAGAGGCCCGGCGAGGGGGTATCACCCGTTCTCCGGATTTTCGCCGTTCAATCCGTTTAGCCCTTGAAGCTGCGTGCCAGGTTGTGAATGTGGCGTGCGCCGATGCCGCAGCAGCCGCCGACGATGGAGGCGCCGGCCTCGACCCAATCGCAGGCAAAGCGTGAGTAGCGATCGGCGGTCAGGTCGGTGCGGGTGTGATGCAACGTTTCGTTGGCGGCGCCCTCGGCTTCTTCCGTCTCGAAGGCGTTGGCATAAACGCCGATCCCGATATTCGCCTGTCTTTCGCGGAACGTGCCGGCCGCGACAGCCACAGCGCGCGCCATGACCTCCGGACGGCTGCAATTGAACAGAAGCGCCTCGGCGCCGGATCCGGCCAGCCAGCCGGCGGCTGCGGCCACCGTTTCCCCGGATCTGAGCTTCGGCTCGCCACCTTCCAAGGCGCCTGCGTCGTCCGCCAGGGTAAACGAGATCCAGAACGGCTTGCCGGTCGCGGCAACGGCGGCACGCACCGCATCCGCTTCCGCGATCAGGCTCAGCGTTTCGCCGAGCCAGACATCGACATAAGGCGCCAAGCCGTCGACGAGGACTTTCAGATAGTCGTGCACGCGCGACGGGTCGAAGCGCTCCGGCTCATAGGAGCCGAAGATCGGCGGCAGCGAACCAGCGACCAGGATCTCGCGATCGGTCGTGTCATCGGCGGCTTCTCGCGCGAGCTTTCCGGCGAGTGCGATGAGCGAGCGTCCCTCGGAGTGGAAACGCGCCTCGCCGATATGAAATGGCACGAGCGCGTAGCTGTTGGCGGTGATCACGTCGGCGCCGGCGTCGATGAATTCCCTGTGAACGCGTCCGACGATCTCGGGGCTGTCCATCAGGGCCAGCGCGGACCATTCCGGCTGCCTGAGTTCGGCGCCGAGGCGGATCAGCTCCCGGCTCATGCCGCCGTCGAGAATGCGTATCTGACTCATTGATGATGGACTCCAATTTTGTGATTCAGCACGGGATGGCCGCCGCCGCCGCAATTTCGGTCAGCCGCTCCAGGGTGTTCGGACAAGATCTTGTTGCGGGTCTTCATCGGAGCGCCTGATCGAGGTCGTCGATGATGTCGTCGACGGACTCCAGGCCGACCGAAATGCGGAAGACGCCGTCGCCGGCGAAGGCGCGGTAGTCGCCGAGCTGCGCTCCCTGCAGCTCATAGGTCGCCTTCATCATCTCATTCGTGTCGAGAAGGACGACGATGCTGCGCTGGTGGCCGAGCGAGAAGGCGTAGTGCACCAGGCGCAGACGGCCGGCGAGTTGCACCGCCATTTTCTGCGGGTCGTCCGTCTGGAAGGTGAGGATGCCGCCGAAGACATTCATCTGGCGCCTCGCCAGCGCGTGCTGCGGATGCGTCTCCAATCCGGGATAGGTGACCGATTTGACGCTTGGATGATCGCAAAGGAACCGGGCGACCTGAATCGCCGATTCCGACACTGCCCGTATCCTCGGAAAGAGCGTGTCAATGCCGCGCATGATCAGCCAGGCATTCTGGGCCGAAAGCGACGCGCCGAGATAGACGCCGGCGCGCGAGCGGATTTTCTCGATGAGTTCCTTGCGGCCGCAGACGATTCCGCCGAGCGCGTCGCCATGGCCATTAATGAACTTCGTCAGCGAGTGGATGACGAGATCGACGCCCAGGGCGAGCGGCCTTGTCGCGACCGGCGTGGCAAGGGTGGAATCGACCGAAACGAGTGCACCGCGCTGGTGCGCGAGCACCGCCACGGCGGAAAGATCGGTCAACCGCAGGATCGGATTGCAGGGGCTCTCGCAATGGACGAGCCGGGTGTTTGGCCGGAAGGCCGCGGCAACCGCGTCCAGGCGCGACATGTTCACGGCGGTCACCTCGATGCCGTAGTCGGGCAGGATCCGGCGCGCCAACTCGCTGGCGCCCGCATAGCAGACATCGCTGATGATCACGTGATCGCCCGCCTTGAGACAGGTCAGGAAGGTGGCGGCAATCGCCGCGAGGCCGGTGGCGGTCGCGAGCGCGTCGTCGGCGCCTTCGAGCGCTGCCATCCGCTGCTCGAGCTGCCGCACGGTAGGATTGGTCCAGCGCGCATAGAGATATGGCAGCGCCGTCAGATCCTCGACGCCGTCGGCCGAAAAGGCGCCATCGCCCGGGGCAAGCAGATTGTTGACCGACATCGAGATATTGGGGGCGATCGCCTTCGTCGTCGGATCGATGACCAGGCCGGCGTCGAGCGCCAGGGTTTCCCAATGCAGCGGGCGGCCGGCAGAATGCGGCCGGGCCGTCGCTTGGCTGTGGCGATCCACTACGGCAATGGTGCTCGATCGATTGAGGGGCATGGAAGACCTTTCGAGATGCGTTCGGCGGCGACTCTAGTGTTCTCCGAATGTTTTTGGCCGCTCAGCGGCTGCCGATCCGCCGAGAAAAGGCGCGATCTGGGCTTCGGGCGCCGCCAAATCCATCAAACAGTTCATCGTGCTAGCGCCGCACCGGAACCTGCGCCTCGACGATCTTGAAGGCGCGGGTGATGAGGAGGGTCAGGCAGACATAGAAGACGGTCACGACCATCAGCGGCTCGTAGACCAGCAGCGTGTCCTGCCTCACCTTGTAGGCCACGGCATAGAGGTCCATCACGGTCACGGTGAAGGCGAGAGGCGTTGCCTTCAATTGCAGCACGACCTCGCCGGCGATCGTCGGCAAGGCGATGCGGATGGCGCGCGGCAGCCAGATTCGCCTGAGCAGCGTAAAGGGAGACATGCCGAAGGACCGGCCGGCCTCGAGCTCGCCCTTCGGAACGGCGAGCAGCGCGCCGCGCAGCACCTCGGCCTCGTAGGCGGCATAGTTGAGGGTGAAGCTCACCGCTGCAAAGAAGAAGCCTTCGCGCAGGATCGGCCAGAGGAAGCTGGCGCGCAGGCCCGGGATCATCGGCAGCAGCGAGCCGACCCCGTAATAGAGCAGCCACAGCTGGATCAGCAGCGGCGTGCCGCGCAGGCAGGTGCAATAGCCGCGCGCGAAGGGCTTGAGCCAGCGCGGGCCGATCACCTGCGCCAGCGCGAGGCCGATCGCCAGAATGAAGCCGAAGCCGACCGAAATCACCAGCAGGAGCACGGTCTGGACCGCGCCTGCGGCAAGCAGCGGCCAATAGGAAAAGATCCAAGAGAAATCCACGCGCGCCTCCTATGCGGTCGTCGGCTGGCCGCGCCGGAAGCGGCTTTCGAGCGCCGCGAACGCGACGTTGGAGATCAGCGTTATGGCGAGGTAGAGGGCGGCGGAGGCGAGGAAAAACAGGAAATAGTGCTTGGTGTTGCCGGCGGCGATGCGGGTCGCGAGCGCCAGTTCCTGATAGCCGACCACGGCGATCAGCGCGCTGTCCTTGGTAACCGACATCCACAAATTGGCAAGACCCGGCAGCGCATTCGGCATGAGCGCCGGCAGGACGATGCGGCGGAAGCGCAGCCGAGGTCTCATCCCGAAGGCGGCCGCCGCTTCGATCTGCCCGACCGGAATGGCGAGGATCGCCCCGCGAAACACCTCGGTCATATAGGCGCCCTGGACAATGCCGAGCACCGCGACGGCGGCAACGAAGCCGTTGATCTCGATCGCCGGCAGGCCAAGGGCCGAGAGGATGCGGTTCAGCCCGTCGGTCCCCGCATAATAGAGGCCGATGATCAGGATCAGTTCCGGGATGGCGCGAACGGCCGTCGTATAGAGATCGAGGACGAAGCGAGCCGGGCGATTACCCTTCAGCTTGCCAACCGCGCCGACGAGGCCGATGGCGATGCCGACGAGATAGGCGCCAAGCGAAATCAGCACGGTCGAGAGCGCGCCGGCAAGCAGCACGCCTCCCCAGCCGGGCGGATAGGGGGAGAGCAGTTCCAGGAGCGATTGGCTGGACGACATCAGGGGTCTATCTGATCGAGTTCATAGGCAAAGGGCGATCGGCGCATGACGCGTCACGCGCCGATCGCTCCTTCGGTCATTCGCCATAGGGATCGAAGTCGAAGTACTTCTTGGAGATTTCGGCATATTTGCCGCTGGCTCTGACGGCGGCGATCGCTGCGTCGAGCTTGTCGCGCAATGCAGTGTCGTCCTTGCGTAGCCCGCCGCCGATGCCGGTTCCGAGGATCGCCGGGTCGTCCTTGACGTTGCCCTTGTCTTCGCAGCAATCCTTGCCGAAGTCCGACTTCAGGAACTCCGCCAGAGGAATGGCGTCGCCGAAGACATAGTCGATACGGCCGGCAGCCAGGTCCTGGAAGGCTTCGTCGAGCGTCGCATAGGTCTGTTCCGATGCCTTGTCGGCGAAATACTTCTTGTAATACTCGGACTGGATCGTCGAGACTTGGATGCCGATGGTCTTGTCGGCGACGCTATCGGGCGCCGCTCCCAACTTGCCGTCCTTGGCGCCGATCAGCTTGCTCGGGGTGTTGTAATATTTGTCGGTGAAGTCGATCGTCTTCTTGCGCTCTTCGGTGATCGACATCGACGACCATATGACGTCGAACTTCTTCGCCTCGAGACCCGGAATGAGGCCGTCCCAGGACATGTCGACGATGGAGCAGGTCTCCTTCATCTCGGCGCAGACCGCGTCCATCAGTTCGATTTCCCAACCGACCCACTTGCCGGACGGGTCCTTCGTGAAGAAGGGCGGGTAGGCTTCGTTCATGATGCCGAAGCGCACCTCGGCACTGGCCGCACCTGCGAGTGAGAAGGCCACGCCGGCCATCAGGATGGACATCAACTTCATTCGACTACCCCTTCTATTTTCGTCGGAATGGAAAACGGATCAATGGCTGAGACTGCCGGTGAACTCGCGGCAGCGCGCGCTGAGCGGCGCACCGAAGACCTGGGCGGGCGGCCCCTCTTCCTCAACGCGGCCCCGATCAAGGAAGATCACGTGACTGGAGACGTCGCGGGCGAATTTCATCTCATGAGTGACGAGCAGCATGGTCCGCCCTTCTTCCGCCAAGTCGCGGATGACCTTCAGCACCTCGCCGACAAGCTCGGGATCGAGCGCCGATGTGGGCTCGTCGAACAGCATCACCGCCGGATCGACGCAGAGCGCGCGGGCGATCGCGGCGCGCTGCTGCTGGCCGCCCGATAGGAATGCGGGATAGGCGTGTCGCTTGTCGTAAAGGCCCACCTTGGACAGAAGCGCCTCGGCCCGCTCGGTCGCTTCCCTGCGGTTCTGCCGCAGCACATGAATGGGCGCCTCGATGACGTTTTCGAGCACGGTCCTATGGGCCCACAGGTTGAAGCTCTGAAACACCATGCCGAGCCCGGTGCGGAGCCGCTCGATCTGCCGCCAATTGGCCGGATGCGTGCGCCCCTCTCGGCCCGGCTTCATCAGGACCTCTTCGCCGCTGAAGACGAAACGGCCACGGTCGGGGATCTCCAGAAAGTTGATGCAGCGCAGAAAGGTGCTCTTCCCGGAGCCCGAGGATCCGATCAGCGAAATGACATCGCCTTTTTGCGCCGCTACCGATACGCCCTTCAGCACCTGGTGCTGCCCATAGCTCTTATGGACGTCTTCCACCAGCAGGGCGGCGGCGCTTCGCATCATTCGGTTGTTCCTGGCGGCTTTTCTGGTTATTTGGTCCGCGATAATATTGTCTCGTTCTGCGGCTTTGCCGCGCTTTTTCATCAGCAATGCGGATTTTCCGCATTAACGCCAGAAAGATGCGGGCGTGCCGCGGTCCTAGTGTCTGATTTTGCATTGGGACAGTGCGTCCGTTCGTATACGGCACGCCGTGCGAATGAGATATTAAGCTGCGGCAAATCACCGAGACGGGGAAGCCATGACGGAGCCAGTGGATCAATTCGATCGGAAGATCCTCGAGATCGTCCAGCGCGACTGTCAGCTCAAGGCGGAGGCGATCGGCGACATCATCGGCCTGTCGGCGTCTGCCGTTCAACGCCGCCTCAAGAGGATGCGGGAGGACGGCATCATTTCCGCGGAGATCGCCCTCGTCGACCGCAAGGTCGCCGGAAATCCGATGACCTTCATCGCCGGCATGGAGATCGAGCGTGAGAACTACGATGCGCTCGCGAAATTCCGCACCTGGGTCGACAAGCAGGATCACATCCAGCAGGTCTATTACGTGACTGGGTCCGTCGATCTCGTGGCGATCATCACCGCCCAGGACGTCACCCAATACGACGAGATCACCGCGCAGATCATGTCGCAGAATCCTCAGATCAAGCGAATTCACACGAATGTCGTGCTGAAGGACGTGAAGCTCGGGATGTTCGTTCCTGTGACTTCCGACTAGCGTCGCATCCGGAAGGTCGCGGGTTGCCAGGATGATCTATTTCACGAGTGACACGCATTTCGGCGAGCCGCGGGTGCTCAACATCGATCGCCGGCCCTTCTCCAGCCTGGCGGAGCACGACACTGCGCTCGTTGCCAATTGGAACGACACGGTCTCGCCGGAGGACGAGATCTGGCACCTCGGCGATTTCGCGTCGAAGAAGAAGGGCTTTGCGGAAGATTTGCTTACGCGGCTGAACGGCAGGAAGCACCTGATCGTCGGCAACAACGATTCGCCCGGCACCGTCGAAGCGAGCGGCTGGCGGAGCATACAACACTATGCGGAACTGACCGTCGACGGCCAGCGTCTCATTCTCTGCCACTATCCGTTTCGGACCTGGAACCAGATGGGAAAGCACTCGATCAACCTGCACGGCCATTCCCATGGCCGCTTGAAACCGCTGCCGCGGCAGTTCGACGTAGGCGTCGATGCCAGAGACCTGCGGCCGGTCAGCCTGCCCGATCTTCTCCCGCGCTTGCGCGTGAAGGCATCGCGTCCCCATAGCTCTTGACGTCGGCTTGGGTCAGGCGAGCACGCCGTCGGCTACATCGGCCGGCGAGGGCGATCGGCCTGCATCGATCAGCTTCTTGGCCGTCATATAGGCGCGCGCATCGTTGATCGCGTCACAGGCCAACAATGTCTCGCCGGCGAAATACCAATAGGAGCAGGAGCCCGGCTTGGCACCCTTTCTCTCGACGATCCGGTCGTAGCCGCTGTCGAGCCCGGCGAGCTGCAGCTTGACGTCGAACTGATCCGACCAGAACCACGGTCTCGGGCGATAATCGCGGTCCGCCCCGAGGATGTTGGCGGCGACGACCTCGGCCTGGTCGATCGCATGCGGCATGCTTTCGATGCGCAGGCGTCGACCTTTCCACAGGAAGGAGGCAGAGTCGCCGGCCGCCCAGATCCCGGCCTCGGACGTCCTGCCCCGGGCATCGACCGAGATGCCGTTCTCGACCGCCAGTCCGGCTGCCTCGGCAAGCGCCACGCGCGGGCGGACGCCGACGCCGACGATCACGAGATCGACGTCGATCGAAGACCCATCCGAAAGCCGTGCCTTACGGACGCGGTCGCTGCCCTCGAGGGCAGCAAGCCCGACGCCTTCGAGAAGCTTGACGCCGCGTCCGACGTGCAGCGTCCGGAAATAGGCGGAGGTTTCGGCGGCGGCGACGCGGCCGAGGATGCGCTCCTGCAGCTCGACGAGCGTGACCGCGATACCCGCCGCGGCGACCTCCAGTCCGATATAGCCGCCGCCGACGATCAAGGTGCGCTTGCCGGCGGCGATATGCAGCGTGATCGCTTCGAGGTCGCCGATCGTGTCCTCCCTTCGGTCCGCTCTCCCTACTGCACGGCCGGAATGTGCACCGTCATGCCGTCGAGCGCGTCGGCGATGCGGACCTGACAACTCAGCCGGCTCTCCGGCCGGCGCGGCGAGGCGGTGAAGTCAAGCATGTCGCTCTAGTGCTCGCCGATCGGACCGAGCGACTCGGCAAAGGTCGGGTCGAAATAGCAATGACCGCGCCGACCGATAGTCCGCTCTTCAAGAATTTCGAAAATAAGCGCGACCGTTGCCGGCGTCGCAGAGCTGGTCATTGGGGCTGCCAGGATCTTGTCGGTCCATTCTTTTAGCCCACTATTGCATTTTATAATTATTTAATGCAGCTTGCTGCGCAACGGCCAGGAGGCTCGCCGTTCATTTTCCATCTGGGAGGAGCAATCGCATGCGACAATTTCTGAGAACCGCCCTTTGCTTGGCTGCTTTGGCCGGAACCGCCTTTTTTCCGGGCGCCTCGGCTGCCAGCGACCTCGAACTGACCATCACGGCGCCGGCCGGGGCGGGTGGGGGCTGGGATTCGGCCGCACGCTCGCTGCAGGAGGCGATGATGGCGACGGGTGAGGCCAAGAGCGTCCAGGTCGTCAACGTACCCGGTGCCGGCGGCACGGTCGGTCTCGCCCAGTTCGTCGGCAGCGCCAAGGGTGCGGCCGATCAGTTGCTTGTCGCCGGCATCACGCTCGTCGGTGCGAGCATCTCCAACAATTCGCCGGTCGACCTTACCCAGGTGACCCCGCTGGCGCGCCTGACGGGCGATCCCCTCGTCGTCGTGGTGCCGAGGGACTCGCCGATCAAGTCGATCGACGACTTGCTCGCGACCATCAAGAAGGATGTGGCGACCACAATCTGGGTGGGCGGATCGGCCGGCGGGGCCGACCATATCCTGGCGGCGCTGATCACCAAGTCGGCGGGTGCCGATCCGAGCAAGATCAACTATGTCGCCTATTCCGGCGGCGGCGAGGCGCTGGCCGCCATGCTCGGCGGTCAGGCGACCGCCGGCGTCTCCGGCTACGGCGAATGGGAGGGGCAGATCAAGTCGGGCGACCTCAGGGCGCTCGCCATCTCCTATCCGGAGCCGATCGAAGGCGTCGAAGCCAAGCCGCTGAAGGCCCAGGGGCTCGACATCGAGCTCGTCAACTGGCGCGGCATCTTCGCGCCTCCGGGCGTCGAAGGCGCGGATCTCGATGCGCTCAAAGCGGCTGTCGACAACACCGTCAAGTCGCAGCAGTGGAAGGACATCGTCAAGGCGCGCGGCTGGACCGACTACTATGCTCCGTCCGACGAATTCAAGGGCTTCATCGCCTCCGAAACCGAAAGGGTCCGCGCGATCCTAACGTCGATCGGCCTTGCGCAGTAACGATGGCACGGGGGAGGCGATCGTCTCCCCCGACTGCGCGATTGAGGAAATCATGATCGAGAGAAGCTTGAAACCGGCAAACCGCCCGGCGGTGGTCGTTGCGATGGTGCTGTTCTCCGTGGCGGCGGTGACCTACTGGGATGCGAGCCGGATGACCGCCCGCGCCACCTATGGCATGGACGCCAATGCCGCCGCCTATTTCATCTGTCTCTTCCTGGCCGTGCTGGGTATCGGACATTTGTTCGCCGCTTTCCAAGCATTGCCCATTGAAGCTGAAGATGCCGACTGGAAAGCGATCGGCTGGATCGCAGTCGCCCTCTCGGGGCTGATCGGCTCGATCTGGCTCGGCGCCGGTTTCACCCTCGGCTCGGCCCTGCTGTTCGCCTTTACCGCGCGCGCCTTCGGCCGCAAGGCGCTGATCGTCGACCTCGTGATCGGCATCGTCATGGGCCTCGTCGTCTTCCTTCTGTTCAACAAGCTGCTGAGCCTCGCCTTGCCGCAAGGTCCGTTCGAGCGGCTGTTCTAGGGGGCGGGGTCATGGACGCAATCAATCTGCTCATCGAGGGTTTCTCGCTGGCGATCCAGCCGGCCAACCTCATTTTCGCGGCGATCGGCGTGTTCATCGGAACGGCCGTCGGCGTGCTGCCGGGCATCGGTCCGGCGCTCACGGTCGCGCTCCTGCTGCCGGTGACCTTCAAGCTCGATCCGGGCGGCTCGATCATCATGTTCGCCGGCATCTATTATGGCGGCATGTATGGCGGCTCGACCACCGCCATCCTGTTGAACACGCCCGGCGAAAGTGCTGCCGTCGTCACCGCGCTCGAGGGCAACAAGATGGCCCGCTCCGGCCGCGGCGGCCCGGCGCTGGCGACGGCCGCGATCGGTTCCTTCGTGGCCGCGCTGGTCGCCACCTTCGCCCTGGCGTTCCTGGCCCCACCGCTGGTCAAGGTCGCGGTCAAGTTCGCCCCCTGGGACTATTTCGGCCTGATGCTGATCGCCTTCGTCACCGTCTCGGCAACGTTCGGTTCCTCGCCGCTCCGCGGCCTCACCAGCCTCGCCTTCGGCCTGTGGCTCGGCCTGATGGGGCTCGATCAGCTGACCGGGCAGGCGCGCTTGACCTTCGGCGTGCCGCAGCTGCTTGACGGCGTCGAGGTGACGACGCTCGCGGTCGGACTGTTTGCCATCGGCGAAGCCCTTCATGTCGCCTCGCGCCACCTCTACAAGCCGGAAAAGCCCATTCCGGTCAAAGGCTCGATCTGGATGACCGGGGAAGATTGGTCGCGCTCCTGGAAGGCTTGGCTGCGCGGGACGGTTGTCGGCTTTCCGATCGGCGCCCTGCCGGCCGGCGGCGCCGAAATCCCGACCTTCCTGAGCTATACGATGGAGAAGAAGCTGAGCCGCAAGCCCGAGGAATTCGGCTCGGGTGCGATCGAGGGCGTGGCCGGCCCGGAGGCGGCGAACAACGCCTCGGCCGCCGGCACTCTGGTTCCGCTCCTGACCCTCGGCCTGCCGACTTCGGCGACCGCCGCCGTCATGCTCGCGGGCTTCCAGCAGTACAATATCCAGCCGGGGCCGCTGCTCTTCACCCAGCACGCCGATCTCGTCTGGGGCCTCGTCGCCAGCCTGTTCATCGCCAATGTGATGCTCTTGGTGCTGAACCTGCCGCTCGTCGGCCTGTGGGTGAAGCTGCTGCGCATCCCGCTCCCCTGGCTCTATGGCGGAATCCTGGTGTTTGCCTCGATGGGAACGATCGCCGCCAATCCGTCGGTCGTCGAACTACTGCTGCTCAGCGCATTCGGCGTCGTCGGCTTCCTGATGCGGCGCTACGATTACCCGGTGGCGCCGGCCGTGGTCGGACTGATTCTCGGCCCCCTGGCGGACAACGCCCTCAGGCGCTCGGTGCAGATGAGCCTTGGCGATCCGATGGTCTTCCTTGAGCATCCAAGCTCGGCCATCATGATCGCCGTCGCCACCATCGCGCTGATCGCCCCTTTCGTCTTCAAGGGATTGTCGCGCTTCCAGCAGGACGAGGATTGAGGTGGACAGAAAAACGCCTTTTGCAAACGCGATGGCGAATGCATAAATCGACGTTGAGCGCGCTCGCTACCGAGCCGAAACCATACGACGAACCATGGCAAGACAAAGCGTATCCCCGCAGATCACGGCAAACATTCTCGAATTCGTGAAAACCAACGAGATGCGCGCCGGCGAGCATCTGCCCTGTCAAATGCTCGCCGATGCGTTTCGCGTCTCCCGCGCGCCGGTCAATGCCGCCTTGAAGAAGCTCGAGACGATGGGAATCGTTCGGGCGGAACCGAACCGCGGCTACTTCCTCGCCATGGACGCGGCGAAGGTCGAGACGGCGAAACCCGAGGGCGAGCCTCAGCGCGAGGAGGAGGATCCGCTCTATTTCCGCATTGCCGAGGACCGCCTTGCCGGCAAGCTTGACGAGCGCGTCAGCGAGAACGAGTTGATGCGCCTCTATGACGTCGCCCGCAGCCGGCTGTTGAAGTCGCTCCACCGGATCGCCGAAGAGGGCTGGATGGAACGCTTGCCGGGCAACGGCTGGGCTTTCCGCGAGACGCTGACGTCGCGCAAGAGCTACGAGGAGGGCTACGTCTTCCGCGCGGTCATCGAGCAGCAGGCGATGCTCTTGCCGACGTTCCAGCCGAACGAGGAAGAATTCAGGAAGGCGCGCGCCGTGCAGACCGCCTTGGGAGAGGGCGGCTACGAGACCTGGTCGCGCGCCGAGATCTTCAAGGCGAACAACGAATTTCACGAAATGCTCGTCGCCTGCTCGCAGAACGATTTCTTCCTCGATGCGATCAAGCGCATCAACCGGCTGCGTCGTCTGATCGAGTATCACATCACCATCGACCGAAGCCGGCTGCCCCGGCAGACGAGCGAGCACCTGCATATTCTCGACCTCGTCGAGGCCGGACGCCGGACGGAAGCGGCGGCCTTTCTGTACACCCACATCATGGGCGCAAGCCGGATAAAGACGCCGCGGGTTTAAGACCGCAGGGACGCGGCCTGTTCTCCGGCGTCGCGCGTCTGAACAGTTTTGATCTTCCTCGAAGGCTTCTCTGTCCGCGGCTCTGATTGCCCCTCTACTTGCCTTCAGTGTCGCCGCGTTGGCGCCCGGCGTTAGTCAGCCGATCGCATGCGCCGTTCCTGCTGATCAGCCCAGGCCAAAGAACGACAATATGGCGATCACGACCACAACCAGTCCGACCAAGTAGATTATCTGATTCATCGCGCACTCCTTTCATGAGCAATCAAACGGACTTCTGCGCGGGTATGTTCCGACCGGATATCGGCGGCGCTGCGAAAGGAGGACAGCGCGCACCTCTTGCGATGCAATCGATATTGCATTTTATAATTATAATATGTAATTTTCCGCTGAGCCCTTAAGGGCCACTCGTTCTCGAAGCGGGAGGCTATCAATGCCCGGGACAAAGCTGGCACATCTCCGCGTCGACGGCGTTGACTATACAATCGTGGATCTTCCCGCGGAGGCAGGCGAGGCGTTGAAGCGCCTTCCCTATATCCACCGCATCCTGCTGGAGAATGTGCTTCGTACTGCCGGCGATGATGGTGCGAGGGCGAAGGGGGCGATCCTGGACTGGCTCGATACCGGCACGAGCGAGCGCGAAATCCCCTTTCTCCCCAATCGCGTCCTCATGCACGACACCACCTGTGGTCCGGCGCTGGTCGACATCGCCGGCATGCGCTCGGCGTTGGCGGAGGCCGGCGGCGATCCCGCCCTTCTCAATCCCGTCGTGCCGGTGGACGTTTCGACCGACCACTCCGTCGGCGTCGATTTCTTCGGTCAGGCGGGATCGCTCGAAAGGAACATGGCGCGCGAGTTCGAGCGCAACGCCGAGCGCTACCGCTTCATGAAATGGGCGACGAACACGCTAAGCAGCTTTACCGTGCACCCGCCCGGTACCGGGATCATGCACACGCTCAATCTCGAAAGGCTCGCAAGTGTTGCGACCAGCAAGTGCGTCGACGGCGTCCGCTTGGCGATGCCCGACACGCTGATCGGCACCGACAGCCACACGCCGATGATCAACGGCATTGGCGTGCTTGCCTGGGGCGTCGGCGGGCTCGAGGCGGAGAGCGTGTTCTTCGGCATGCCGGTGACGCTCCGGGTCCCGGACGTCGTCGGCGTGAAACTCACCGGAGCGTTGCCGAGCGGCGTGCTGGCGACCGATCTGGCGCTCACCGTCACCGAAATGCTGCGCGAAGTCGACCTGCAGGACCGCTATGTCGAATTCTTCGGTCCCGGTTTGTCGACGCTGACCGCCGGAGACCGCGCCGTCGTTGCCAATATGGCGCCGGAGTTCGGCGGCAACAGCGGTTACTTCCCGATCGATCAGCAGACGCTCGATTATCTCGAAGTGACGGGGCGCGCCCGCGATCAGGTCGAGTTCGTCAAGGCCTATGCAAAGCGCGCCGGCCTGTGGTTCGATCCGCATACGGACCCCCGTTACACCGCCGTCGTGGAGCTCGATCTTTCGACTGTGGAAGTCAGCCTCGCCGGGCCGACACGTCCGCAGGACCGGCTTCCCGCCGGCGCCACCCTCCAGGCAATCGAGCCCATGCTCGCGGGGCGCGGCACGGAGGAGCGGACGGATGGGCCGCAGGACGGCGCGGTGGCGATTGCCGCGATCACCAGCTGTACGAACACCTCCGATCCGCGGCTCGTCGTCGCCGCGGGGCTTCTTGCCCGCAAGGCGCGGAGTTTCGGACTGAAGCCGCCCCATTGGGTGAAGACCTCGCTCGCACCCGGCTCGCCGACGGCGGAGCGCTATCTCAGGCGCGCCGGTCTGCTCCAAGACCTGGAAGCCGTCGGCTTCGGCATCGTCGGCTATGGCTGCACCACCTGCATCGGGAATTCCGGTCCGCTCACAGTGCCGATCGCCGCTGCCATGGAAGAGCGCGGCATCGTGCCGGTCGCGGTGCTGTCGGGCAACCGCAACTTTCCGGGCCGCGTTCATCCGCAGCTTGAAGCCGGCTTCCTTGCCTCGCCGCCGCTGGTCGTCGCCTTCGCGCTCGCCGGTACGGTGAGGCTCGATATTCTGACCGATCCGGTCGGAACGACCGCCGATGGCAGGAAGATCACCCTCTCCATGCTTTGGCCGACCGGCGCCGAGATCGACGAAGTCCTGGCGCAGGCTTCCAGTGCGCGCGACTTCAAGCCGGCCTATGAGGAGGCGGAGGCAAGCCCGGTCTGGGGCAAGCTCGGTGCGCCGGTGACGACACTCTTTCCGTGGGACGAAGCTTCCACCTATATCCGCAGACCGCCCTTTGCCGGTTTCGGCGACGGCACCTTGCTCGGCCGCTACGAGGCGCATCCGCTCCTTGTGCTCGGCGACGACATCACCACCGACCACATCTCGCCGGCGGGCGCGATTCCCGCGAGCGGCACGGCCGGCCGACATCTCGTCGAGCGCGGCGAGAACCCGGCGGACCTCAATGTCTTCGCTTCGCGGCGCGGCAATTGGGAGGTGATGGTGCGCGGACTGTTCACCAACAAGACGGTGCGCAACATGCTCGGCGACGTGCCGCCGGGCTCGACCATTCACGCGTCGTCGGGCGAGGTCCTGCCGCTCCTGGACGCGGCACGCCGCTATCGCGCCGACGGCCAGTCGGTCGTCGTCGTCGCCGGCGAACGCTACGGAATGGGCTCTTCGCGCGACTGGGCGGCGAAAGGCGTCTCGCTGCTCGGTGTGCGCGCCGTGCTCGCCTTAAGCTTCGAGCGCATCCACCGCTCCAACCTGATCGGCATGGGGATCTTGCCGTTGCGATTGCCGGCGGAGTTCGGTCCCGGCCGGCTGAAGCTGCAGCCGGGAGACGTTGTCGAAGTCTCGGCGGACCCGGCGACGATTTCTCCCCGTTGGCCGGTGCCGGTGACGATCCTGAGGAAAGACGGTTCTAGCTTTTCCTTCGAGGCAGGCGCGGCGGTAGAAACCAATGTCGAAATCCGCACGCTCAAGGCCGGCGGTCTCCTGCCTCTCATCCTCGATGAAGTGCTGAGGTCGGCCGGCAAGGCAAAGTCTGCGGAAGCTTCCCTTCAATGACAGTTGCCCACCCGACCGGTGTCGGGTGGGCCACGCCGCCCGGAGTTGCATGTCACCGGTTGTGGAAGACCCCTGGCTGCTATGCTGCGACCTTGTCGATCAGCGCCCAGAGCAGTTCCTTTTCCTTCGGCTTCAGGTCGGTCAGCGGCGGACGCACCGGTCCCGGTGTCCGGCCGATGAGTTCGACGCCCGCCTTGATGATCGATACCGGATAGCCCTGCTCGCGGTCGCGCAAGGCCGCGAAGGGGAAGAAGAAGCTGTGCAGGATCTCTTCCATCGTGGCGCGGTCGCCGGCCCGCATGGCCTTGTAGAAGCGCTGCGCCAGCTTGGGCACGAAGTTGAAAACAGCCGAGGAGTAGGTCGTCACCCCGACGCCGTTGAAGCCTTCGGCAAAGAGCTCGTGCGTCGGCATGCCGCCGATGTAGCAGAGGCGATTGCCGAGCTTGGCGGTGACGTGGCGGACGAGATCGACTTTGCCGGTGCCGTCCTTGAAGCCGATGAGATTGGGGCAGGCGTCGGCGAGACGGGCGACGGTTTCGGCATTGGCCACCGAGTTCGCCCGGTTGTAGATGATCACCCCGAGGCCGGTCGATTCGCAGACGGCCTTCACATGCCGGTAGATGCCCTCCTGCGGCGCTTCCATGAGATAGTGCGGCAGCAGCAGGAGACCGGCGGCTCCCGCCGCTTCGGCCCGGCGGGCCGTTTCCTTGGCAAGCGCCGTGCCGTAGCCGCAGCCGGCAATGATCGGCACATCCCCCGAAGCCTCCTTCGCCGCGCGTGTCACATCACCGACCTCTTCCGGCGAGAGGGAAAAGAATTCGCCAGTGCCGCCGGCGGCGAAGAGGGCCGCCGCGCCGAAGCCGGCTAGCCACTCGACATGCCCACGATAGCTTTCGAGATTGAGGCTTAGGTCTTCGTGGAAGTGGGTGACGGGAAACGACAATAGTCCCGAAGCGATGCGAGACTTGATCTCATCTGGCGACAAAGGACCTTCTCCATGAATTGATATGATGTGATTGGCAGTCATATGATGACATCGAGACAGAGTCAACCGCGTAGAACGCGGCCGTACCTGACGCGCTCAGCCGATGCTAACATATCGTTCTTCGCACTTTTTCCGGGGAAGCGCCCCGGGGCGGCGTGGAGCTCCGAACCTTAGATCAGAGCACCAAAAATCCAGGCACATCCCGCTAAGAGCACTTTGAACTGAAAGTCATCATATGTATTTCAGTCCTCGCATGCCCAATGCCGCCGCTACTGGGAGCACCAGAAGGTCGGCGCGCTGCCGTCGCTCGCCCTCAGTTGAAGTAGAAGGCATAGGCGGCGAAATTTCCTTCGAAGATCGCCAGAATCTGGTTCCATTCATCGCCGTCCATCACCGGTCCGTCTGAGAGATAGGGCAGGGCCGCCGGCCCCGTTACCCACAGGATCAAGTCGAATGACTTCGGCTCCTCGAACAGTTTGGCAGCGTTGATGCCCTTTGCGAAACGCCAGTGCCGGATCAGGAGCTTGCCATCGAGAGCCGCTTCGAAACGGGAGAGCAGACCGAGCCAGGCCTGGACCCGTTCCTCGGTAACGTTCAAGGACGGCAATGCGCCCGATGTCTGTCGCGGCCCGGGCAGCCATTCATGATCGTCATCGGTCTCTTTGCCGATGAAGGCCCACGTTTCGCGGTTGAGGGCAATGACGGACTTGAGGTGGTCGCGTACCTCGGCCCACAGCACCTTGTCCTTCACCGGCCATCGGATGGTATGCAAGAGTGTGACGAGGTCGGCGAGGTCATCGGCCTGCTGCTTCTCCAGGCCGAACGCGGTGCTGCCGTGGACATCGCCACCCTCGGCCGCCGCCATTGTCGACACGGCCCGCGGAAACAGCAAGGGAAAGCTGTAATCCCAACTCTCTGAGAAATCATGAGACAGCCAGGCCTTGGTCACCGCCATCAGGAGGTTGCAGTAGCCGCGCAGCCATTTGGCGTCGGCGGTGTCGAAACCCACGACGAACGGCTTCGCATGGCCGCTTTCGTCGATATCGGAGATGGCCATGCCGAAATGATCCTCGGGACCGAGCCTGCCGTCGCCATTCCAGTCGAAACGCGCGGCGGAAAGATCGACGCTGAGCTTGGCGGGCCTATCGCCAACCGCCTGCAGGGCCCGGTCGGCCGATTCGAGATCGGCGATGAACGCCGCCAACATGGCGCGAAACGCATCATAGGTGACCGGCTCGGGATTCGGATTGAGCGGAATTGGTGCGCGCAGGCCGAAGAGCGATTGATAGCCCTCGGCCTTTGAAGCGAAGCCAACACGATAGAGCGCCTGCGACAGTTTCTCGAATGCCCGCGCTGCTCGAACCAGCCCGAGACCGAGCTGTGCATCGGCATTGCCGGTGGCCGCCGCGGTCAGCGCCAGCAGTTGCTCGTCCGCCTCGCCGATCTGGCCGTTGGCAAGATAGGTCTGGACGACAGTCGTGGCGCTCGTTTCAGCATGCACGGCGTCAGGCGTGCCGGGACAAATTATGCCAAAGGCCAGGACCGGCACCATGAAAGATTTAAGGACGCGGTTTCGCACGTGCTTTCCTCCCGTTGTGGGCAAGGTGCGGCGCCCCGCCCGGAAAGATGAAAATCACCAAGTCGCCGACGGTTTTCACCCGCGGCTCATTGCGTGAAGCCGGATTCGCCCTCCGCCGTCGACGGAGCCTTCAGGTCGATCATCGGCAGCGCGCCGTTCGGCAGCATGGTGCTTGGCAGGCGTCCGTCCCATCGCTCCGCCTGGGTCAGGGAAACGAGGCCGGGATTGTCCCGCAACGCATCGCCGCGCGCCTTGATCGCCTTTGCCTCGGCCTCACCCTTCACCTTGATGGCCTCGGCATCGGCTTGCGCCTGGAGGCGGACGGCATCCGCTTGTGCCTGCGCTTCGGCGCGACGCGCGTCGGCAAGCGCATTGGCCTGGGTGACGGTAATTTCCGCCTGCACCTTCTCGCGTTCTGCATTCTGACGCAGTTTCTGCACCTCGACCTCTGCCAGCATGCGCTGTTCGATGCTGGCCTCATAGGCATCCGAGAAATCTATGTTCTCGATCTGCACGCTGTCGATCATGACCGGCCCGCTGACACTTTCCTGAATGGCTGCCGCGACTTCCTGATTCAGCCGGCCGCGCTCCTGGATGGCGGTGACCGCGTTGAAGCGGCCGAAGACGGTCTTGGTTTCCTCGAAGACCTTGCGCTCGACCAGACGGCTCAGCAAGCCGTCTTCGGAGCCATAGAGTTCATAGACGGTCGCGACTCGATCGATCGGAATGCGGTAGTTGACCGACAGCTTGACGGTGGCGGGTTGCTGGTCCCGGCTGTAGGCCTCCATATTCTCGTAGACGACAGCCTTCGACTGCACGGAAATACGCACGATGGAATCGATCAGCGGCAGTTTCAGGCCGAGCCCCGGATCCGCAGTTCCGACGGTTGCGCCGTAACGCAGCACGACGCCGCGTTCGCCCTGATCGATGGTGTACCAGGAGCCGAAGATGATGCTCAGCGCGCCAAGCGCGACGAGACCTATGATGACCGAGGGGATTGTGGCGAAGGTTCTCATGCTACCTCTTCTGATGTCACTGCAAATCCGCAACAGGCTTCTCGCGCAAAGGACGCACCGTCCGGACAGGTTGCATGCGTAAACCGATTTCCGTGGCGATCAAACTGCAGCCCATAGAAGAAATCGGTGAAAAGCACTACCGCAAAACTTGCGAAGACAACTGCGCATGTCTAGTCAGCGGGCACGAAGTTTCAATCATTCGCGTCGTGAAAGGACGAAAATCGTGGAAGAGGCAGGGACGGAAACGGGCAAGGGCGGGCGCAAGTGGCTGTGGGCAGCGGTCGCGGTGGTCGCAATCGCTGCAGCGGGGGGCGCCGGCGGCAAGATGGTGGTCGAAAGGAAAGTCGAGGAATTCGTCGCCAAGCGTGGCGGCAAGGCGGGCGCCATCGAGGTCGATTTCCTTGGGCGAATTCATCTGCGCGACGTGACGCTGCCGGTCGCCGACGGCGTCAACGTCCACATAGCGTCGGTCGCTGGACGACCCAAAGTCCTCTTCCTGAATGGGATGGCCGAGGTGAACGGCGTCGACATGGCGGCTGCAACGGGCAAGGTCTCCGTACCGCATGCAAGCATCGAAGACGCCGATTTCGAGCTTGGCACGCTGGCCGAGATCTTCAGCAGGACGAACACTGCCCCGCTGTCGAAACGCATCGAACGCTTTGCGGCAAAGCGCGTGTCCGTACCCGAGATTGCCATCACCCAGGCGATCGCCGGCAGCGAGCAGAAGACGGTCTACAGGAATGTGAGCCTGGACGACATCGCGAACGGTCGCGTCTCCCGCTATTCCGCCGGCGGCGCCAGCTTCGAATTCGCCATGGAGATTCCCGACGGGCTCGGTGGAACGAAGAAAGAGCGCCTGACCGGTTCGATCGGCGCAATGACGGGCCAGGACTTCGATGCGGCCTATATGGCCCGGCTTTACACGGAAAAGGCCGGTCCTGAAGACAAGGAGCCGAAGCCGCTCTACGGTCCGCTTTCCGCCAAGGCAATCACCTTCGCGGACAGCGAGTCGCATTTCGCCTATGACGAGATGCGCAGCAATGGGTTCAGTCTGCGCATGCCGGCCGAGCCGCTTCTCGAAACGCTGGAGAAGCTGAAGACGGTCACGAACCCCGAGGACCTTGCGCCGAAGGAGCGCCAAGCGTTCCTTGTCCGGATCCTGTCGCTGGTCGACATGATCGGCAAGGGCGATATGGAGATGTTCGGGCTCAGGATCGACACGCCGAAAAGGGAAGCCGAAGACAAGGGCAAGAAGATCGGGCTCGCTGTCGATCGCATGGTGGTGAGACTGGACGGACGGAAATTCGACTCGTCCCTGCACGGCATGTCGATGGGCGAGGGCGCGGACTACGTCAAGGTCGCTGAAGCGAGCGTTACCGGCTTTTCCTGGGATTCCACCCTGGAAGCGCTGAAGAAGATGGCAGGGCTCAACGATGAGCAGCTTGAAACCTTCCCCTTCACGACGCTGTTGCCGGAATTCGGCACGATCCGCGTGGCGGGCATCGATGTCGATTTGGCCAATCCAGAGTCCGGAGCCGACAGCGATGCACAAGGCTACGGCGACGAAGCGGATACGCAAGCTGCCGAAGGGCTTATGCCCGAGGCCGAAAAGGCGGATGGGGCGGATCAGCAGCCGGATGAGGCTGCCAAGTCTTCGCAGGAAGCCCCTGCTGCCGCCGTTCCGCAACGCATCCGCTTCGGGCTCAAGAATTATGAGCTGGCGCTCACCAAGCCCTATAACGGCATTCCGACGGATATCCGTGTCAGCTATGAGGATCTGAGCGTGCCGGTGCCGGCAGAAGGGCAGGACGAAACCTTCGCGGAGCTCCGCAAGCTGGGCTTCGAAAAGCTGGTCGTCTCCTCCAACCTCGAAGCGGCTTGGGACGAGCCCAACCAGAATCTGGTGATCAAGGACATTTCGCTGAGCGGCAAGGATGTGGGCGGTTTCTCCCTTTCCGGCCTGATGGGCGGATTCACCAAGGACTTTTTCTCCGGCGATATCGCCATGACTCAGGTGGCGCTGTTGGGGCTGACTGCGCGGGAGATAAAGCTGAGGATCGAGGACAGGGGCGGCATGGCCAAGGGCATCAAATTCTACGCCGAACAAAACGGCATGACGGAGGATCAGGCGCGCGGCATGCTGACGATGATGTCCGCGGCGGTATTGCAGCAGTTTGCGGCGGACCAGCCGAAGCTGCAGGGCGCCGTCGATGCGCTTTCACGCTTCATCGCCAAGCCCGGGACTTTCGCGCTGACCGTTAGATCCAAGGCCGAAAACGGCATCGGGGCGTTCGACCTCGTTGCGGCTTCCGAGAACCCCGTGCTGATTCTCGACAAGGTCGACCTCGAGGCGACGGCGCAGTAAGCCCATTCCCCGGGCCTTGCGCAGCGGCGCAGGGCCCGGGGAGCGTAACGTCAGGATGCCTGGTCCGCAGTGATCCGGGGCGTTTCGCCTGGCAATGACAGGGATCAAAGGTCCCAGAGCGATGCAGAAAGGGATTCGGGCGCTGCTCTGGGACCTCTCACGCCAACGGCGGGGGTGGGGGCTTGGTTCGTTGGCGCTCGCAACCTCAATTTTGCACCCAGTGACGATTTCAACAACTGGCATCGGACCTTTACCGGCGCCTATCGGACCAAGGTCCTAGATGCACTGGAAAGTGCAGGGTGAGGGATCAGGGGCATCCGAAGCTTTGCGTCACAAAACTCGCGGCTATTCAAAATTCACCTAAAAGGCGTTGTTTGCTGCTATGTTTGCAGCCGTCACCCAATGGTGAGTCAACATCCGCTGGCCGATTGTGTTCACGGTGACGCGCCTCGTTCGAGCCCGCGCCACCACCATTGCGATTAAATCGGATACGATTTATATAGAGGGTCAACGAATCGGAACCTGGATTGGATCTGCCTATGACGACCGCCCCGACTGCAAAGAGCCCGAACGTCCCCGCGTCCGAGCGTCCGGAGGCAGGTAAGGGGGGAAGGAAGCTGTCAAATTTCCTCTGCTTCGCGATCTATTCGGCGAACCTTGCCTTCGGCCGCGCCTACAAGCCCATTTTGGACGAGCTTGGCCTGACCTACACGCAATACATCGCCCTGGTGGCGCTCTCGGAAAAGGACGACCAGACTGTCGGCGAGCTCGGGGAAAAGCTTTTCCTCGAATCCAATACGCTGACGCCGATCCTCAAGAAGCTCGAGCAGGTCGGCTTCATCAGTCGTCGTCGCGACCCGGATGACGAGCGGCAGGTTCGCGTGAGCCTGACCCCCGCCGGTCGTAACCTCGTAGATACAGATCCCGGTGCGTCACTGGCGGACGCCACCGGGCTCGGAGACGATTTTGACGACGTGCAGCAGAGCGTGGCGAAGCTGCGCGACAATCTTCTGCGTGGCTCGCGGGCCGAACCGGGAAAGCCATAGGGAGCTCCGTCGTTGGCGGCACCCCTACCTTCGGGAGACCCTAGCATGCACGATCTGTTCGTCTCACCGCATTTCCAGATTGTCGCTCTGGGGGTCGTGGGCATCATCGTCTGGCATTTGCAGGGGCGTGGCCGTCCGAACGCGCGCCTCGTGGTCCAGATCGCCTTCTTCTGTGCCATGACGGCAATAATGTACGCAAACGGGATTGCTCCGCACAGGTTCGAACCGATGAGCGAGGGCGGCGGCATGCTCGTCGCCGCCAAGACCCTGTGGTGGGTGCATCTGGCCTGGGCGGTGATCGGCTTCGTCCGCATCTACATCGTCCTCGATGGCAGACCGCGCGAAGCCCGACTGTTGCAGGACCTCATCATCGCCGTGGTCTATCTCGGCGTGACGCTGTCGCTTCTGGCCTTCGTGGGTGGCTTTGCGATAGGGACGCTGCTCGCGACCTCCGGTGTCATCGCGATCATCCTCGGGCTGGCGCTGCAGAGCACCCTGAACGACGTCTTCTCCGGCCTGGCGCTGACGCTGGGGCGCCCGTATGGAATCGGCGACTGGATTGTGCTGACCGACGGCACCGAGGGGCGGGTCGTCGAAAGCACCTGGCGCTCAACCCATATCCTGACGTCAGCCAACAACATCGTCGTCTTGCCGAACAGCTTTCTGGCCAAGATCGGGCTGACGAACATCAGCCGCCCTGATGAGACGCATCGGGTGGTCCTGATGCTTCGGGTGAAACCGACGCGCACTCCGTCCTTTGTCGCCGAGACGATGCGGCAAGCAATGATCGGGGCAAACACCATCGTGCATGATCCCGCTCCCGTCGTCGCGATCATCGGCGTCGATGCCTTTGCCATAGAGATCGAACTGCAATTCCACGTGAGGCATCCCGCTGACAGAACTCTTGCCCGAAACGAGATTTTCGATCTCGCCTACCGCCAATGCGGGGCGATGGGCATATCCCTCGCCCCGCCGGCGTCATCCGCCCTCTTCGTGGAAAAACTCGAGACCGGATATGCCTCCCGGGGAGAGACGTTGCAGGAATTGTTGTTGTCCAACCTGATATTTGCGGGTCTTAGCCAGGAAGAACTGCAAGAGTTGGAAGCCTCGGCTAGGCTCCGGCGCTACGCGCCCGGAGACGTTCTGGCCCATGACAACATACCGAGCTTGATCGTCGTCCGCTCAGGCGCCGCCTCGGCACTTGGCGACGGCAAGGATGTTGAACGACTCGCGCCGGGGGCCATAAGCGCTCAGATGGATACGGCCGACGATAGGATCCAATATGAAGCGCTGACCGTGCTCGAAGCGTATGAAGTTGGCGGGCCGGCTCTCCTATCTCTGTTGAAAGACCACCCGGAAATCAAAAACGACCTTTCCGGCCTAACGAAGACCTCATCGATGACAGGCAATCCGGCCGGTAAAGAGAGACGCAGATCCGCCCTTCTTCGTACGGTTCATGGTTTCTTGGGCCGGTGATGGCGTCGATGCAACGCGGTGTGTAACCGAGCATCGTGCCCGGACCGATCCAACAGCAGTTCGGTTGCTTAGAGATTTTGCCTAGCTGGAGGACGCCATCGCAAGCTCACTTGCCTCCATCATCTCGGCAGCTTTGGCGTAACCGCCGCCTCGTAGACGGACGGATCGAGCACGAGCGAAAACTCGCTATGGGCCCGTGTTGCGTGCAGGTGGCCGCCGATCATCGCCTATTCTCCAGATCAGTGGAGGTCGGGTCTGCACGGTAGGCAGGCAGACCCGACCGATCCCGATCAGACCAGGTTGATGGAAACGTCGATGTTGCCGCGCGTTGCCTTGGAATAGGGGCAGATATCATGTGCGGCATCGACCAGCTCGCGTGCGAGTTCGCGATCGACGCCCGGCACGCTGACATTGAGGCGTGCCCTGAGGAAATAGGAACCGTCGTCGACATTCAGGTCGATCTCGGCATCGATCTCGGCATCGGCGGGGAGCTTGATCTTTCTCTGGGAGGCGGCAACGCCAACGGCAGCGATGAAACAGGCTGACCAGGCGGCACCGAAGAGCTGTTCGGCGGCCGGATGCGGCTGCGGCAGTCGAAGATCGAGCTGGCCGTCACTGCTGCGGGTGCCGCCGTTGCGACCGCCGGTGTTGTGAGTCTTGCCGGTGAAAAGAAGCTTCTCAGTCATGGTGAAATCCTTATCTGTCCTCGTTGATCGCATCCGAATTAAGCGGATGCGATCTAAATAGATGGCGCGATGAATTGTGTCAAGCGGTTTAGATTTAATCGGGTGCGATTAATACCAAGGTCGAATGCTGTGCCCCGAGGCCACGTTGCAAGGGTGCAGCGGCGGCCCGCAAAGGGCGGACTCGGGCTGCCAAACAATCGGGACCATGATAAATTAGGTATGGATAATATGCGGAGCGACCAGGCCCAGGGACAGGAGTCGAGCCCGAGGGAGCAGCTATGCTCCGCCCGCGAGGCGATCGGGATTTGTGCTCTTTTCCTTGGATCAGGGCAGCGGGTTCGGAGGAGCGTCGATGACTTCCGCATCGCTTGTCATGTCCGTGATCACCATTGCCGGACTTTCGATGCTTCTTGCCGTGCGAAGCAACGCCCACCAGGCAGGCAGCGGCTGGACTTACCCGCCCGCGTGCTGCAAGGACAAGGACGTCGGCGGCGACTGTGCGGCCATCCCCGCCGCTGATGTCAGGAAAGGGGCTCGCGGATTCTCCGTTACCCTTCGCCCCGGGGATCATCCGCTCGCCACCAGAAGTCACCGGTTCTTCATTCCCTACGGAGACGAGATCCCGTCCGGAGACGGCGAGTATCACATCTGCCTTCACCCGACCGAGGATAACGTCAACTGCTTCTTCGCGCCTCCAGAGGATGTCTGAGGGAGGCCATATCGATTATACCGTAGGAGGCGCTTGATCTCGGGTGCCGGTGTGGTTGAAATTAAAACAGTGTTCAACTTTTGGAGATATTCGTGCGAGCATAGTTGACTTCCGTATGAGTTGATATTGATGAGCGAATTTCAGAACAAAGCCGTTGGGCTGATGGCCGCCTGTGGGGAAAGTTCGGTGAGCGATCTCGTCGAGCGCCAGAGGAAACTCCTACTTTCGGCGCTGGAGCTCTACCGTGCTGTCGGTGGATCGTTTGAGCAGCTTGAGGCCGTCATGATGCGCGATGACACGGAAGCTCCCCGACGCGTTGACCTGGTCATAGGCGAATTGATGAGCGAACTGGCGGCCATTGGTCACATCTACGACCTGGACATCATGCAATGTGCCCACAACATGCTCGACACGCGTCTCCGCGAAAAAGCGGCGTTGGCTGCGATTTCGCCGGCTGACGGCTGCCGAGTTCAGCGCTGAACACGCGCGAGCGTGCCAGTCGACATCCGGAATGCAGCGCCCGCCTTCCAGACGGCTGCGAGCAATACGAACTTGCGTGAGGAAGTTCGAGGGCATCCAACCTTCAACGCCTGGTACCGTAGGTGCTCAAGTTCGATACTGCCACTCGACTTCACCAATTCTTAATCGGCCAAGTTTTACTCTGAGTTGTCTGATCGGCGCATCTAGCGCCAATACAACCGCATGAACGCGGGTCGGACTCGACAATTCCTGCCGCCGCAAATTTCTATGCGAGGTCCTGACCTCACGCCTACCTGTTCGACGTCGCCGCAGGCGCTTGCTGCCTGTGACGCTTGTTTTAAAGGCGCTGCATGATGGCAATTGTGAATTCATCTTCCAAACAGCTTGCGCTGCAAAATCGCAAGGAACTTTTCTACAGCGTATTTGCTACACTGAACCGGCTGGAAATCGACGCTTCCCCGGTAAACTACGAGCTGATGTATGAGATCGTCAGCGGCAACAATCCGGAACTGCGCGAAAAATTCGCGCGGCTGGGCAAGCCGATCTCCGAGGAGGAACTCGAGGCCCTGGCGCGCGCCTATCTGCCCCATCACTTCGGGAAGTCGATCCACGACCAATCCGCAAATCGCCTGCAGAGCGAATTGACGACGCTCAAGGAGTCTCTGTTATCGGGTCAGAATTCGCTGTCCAACTACACCACGATGCTTGGCCAGGCGACGGGCAAGATTTCCTCGGTCGATCCGCGCGACACGAACACGATCCAGTCGGAGCTTCAGGCGATCCGTCAGATGACAGAAGTGCAGCGCTCGGCGAATACGCAGATCCTCGAGCGTGTATCGAACCAGATATCGGCCGTTGCGGCGATTACCAGCGATGTCGACGAGTTCGAGCGGACAAAGTTCACGCACCTTCTCACCAATCTCGCCAACCGGCGTGGTTTCAACAAGAAACTGGCGGAGCTCTATGGTGGCGAACACTATCCGGACGGGGTCTCGCTCCTGCTTTGCAATCTTCTTGTGCTCGAGCCCTTTGACGCCAAGGAACTCATCAAGGTAAAGGAAGCCGTTCTCGAACGCCTCGGTTTCGCCGTGGCCCGCACCGTCCAGGCTACCGACTTTGCCGCCTGGCTCGAGCGGCCGCAGATCGGCATCCTTGTCTGGACAACCGCAGAGGCGGAGATCCAGAAAATGGCGGATCACCTTCGAAAGAGCTGCCTTGCGGCATTCGACAGCCGCCAGGCGAGGATGCCTGCCGTCATCGCCCGGTTTGGCTGCAGCACCACCTATGACGCCAACACGGCTTCAGAACTGGTCGGGCATGCGGAAAAGGCGCTGCAGAGCGCCACGGACAGCACGAGCGAAAAGGTCGTGTTCTTTGCTGCCGGGGGTGCTCGCAAAGATTGGATGCTCTACCGGGGCTCAGCGACCAAATAGGATGGCGATTGGGATTTCGACGTTACAGTTAAAGCATTCTAAAATTGCAATTCAGTGTTAGCGAATAGGTGAGTAGGGGCGAACCTGTGTGCGAAAGCAATTTAATTCAGGACGCGGGTTTATCCAGATCTGTTGAGTATAAAGAGGCGTTGCTTAGGGCCAGATGCAAAGTAATAGCAAGGCAGGTTCCACTGATGCATGTCATATGCATCGTGAACATGTGGGCGCTCTCTTTTACAGCGTTTGATCATGTGCCGTTGACCCTGGGTCTATACTGCCCGTTGATTCTGACAATGCTCTGTGGAAGCCAGGCGATATCGTGGCTGAAGCTTGGCGCTGGCACTCCAGAGGATGGGGTCGCAGAGATTGCGTTGGTTCGCGCGGGCCGGTTTTCGGGCTTTATCACCCTTGCACTCTCCGCTTGGGCCCTGGCCCTTTTCCCATTTGGGGACGGGTACGCTCAGTCGCATATCATCTTCTTCATGGCGATAACGATCATTGGCAGTGTTTCCTGCCTCACGCATCTGCTGCCGGCGGCCATTGTCGTCGGCCTCGCGACCAATGCTGTCTTCTTCGCTTTTCTGGTGCCGACTGGAAACATCGTTTTCCTGACAATGGCGCTGAATGTCGTTCTGGTATCCGGGGCCTTTCTTCTTATTCTCGTGGGCAACTACAGGGAGTTTACGTCGCAGGTCGAAGCTCAGCTGAGAACGGAGGCGCTCGGTCGAGAGAACCAACGCTTGGCGAATATCGACAGCCTTACGCATCTGCCGAACCGACGAAGCTTTTTTGCGCGACTGACGGCAGAATGTGCCTCGGCTTCGTCGAGGCAATCGCGATTGGCAGTCGCCATGCTCGATCTCGACGGGTTCAAGGCCGTCAACGATCTCTATGGTCATGCCACGGGAGACAGCCTGCTGGTCGAGGTCGGGCGCCGGCTGGAGCGCGCCTGTCCAGGCGACGCCTTCCTTGCCAGACTGGGCGGCGACGAATACGCCATCATCGTCGCGAATGCTGAAGAGGCCGGGTTGCTCAACCTCGGCGAACGGATCTGCGAGGAAATCGCGGCGCCGTATGTGCTGGACGGCATCAGCGTCCTGATTTCCGCATCTGTCGGCTTCGCCGTCTATCCGGATCACGCGGCCGCGCCCGATCTGGTTTTCGAATACGCCGACTACGCGCTCTACGAGGCGAAGCGAAACAGGACCGGGCGGCCCGTTCTGTTTTGCAGGGAGCATAGCTTTGCGATCCTGAGAAACGCAAGCATCGAACAGGCTTTGCGCGACGCGGACCTGCGTTCGGAGATCGCGGTTGCGTTCCAGCCGATCATCGACCTGGAGACGGGGCGCGTCGCTGCCTTCGAAGCGTTGTCGCGGTGGGAAAGTCGCGAACTCGGTGAAGTTTCGCCCGCACAGTTCATTCCCATTGCGGAGAAGGCTGGTCTGGTCAGTGAACTGACGCGGCATCTTCTGGAGCAATCGCTTTGCGCGGCGCAACAGTGGCCGGAGCCCCTGCGGCTGTCGTTCAACCTCTCACCGAAGGACCTATGTTCGGCCGGCGGTGCGCTCCGGCTTGCCAGCATCGTCCTGAAAAGTGGTTTCGACCCGAGGCGAGTCGATTTCGAGATCACCGAGACCGCGATGATGCACGACTTCCCGCACGCCAGGCAGGCGGTTGAGGCCCTCAAGGCGCTCGGATGCGGTATATCACTGGACGATTTTGGCACCGGATATTCGAGCCTCACCCAGCTTCAAACGCTGCCGATTACAAAACTCAAGATAGACCGTTGCTTCGTCGCCGACCTGCAGGAACGGACGACGGGTTACAAGATCGTCAAGTCGATGCTCTCGCTGGCAAGAGAGATGGGAATCGATTGCATTGTCGAAGGTGTGGAAACGGAAGATGAGTTGCGGACGCTTCGCCAGTTGGGATGCCGGCTGGTGCAGGGGTTCCACATGTCGAAGCCGCTCGATCAGGACGCCGCACGGCGGTATGTGGAAACGGTTTTGATCGAGCCAGGCAGGCTCTCGGCCTGAGGGCGTCGCCTGACCGGTCCGTCGGATGGTCGAAGCGCGCGGCGAATAGGTAGTCCAGGGATGCAGATTGCTATATTTCGGCAATTTTCAATGATGCCGTGAATATAGGAATCAAATTAGTCAAATTGAAATTTTCAGATACAGATTTAATATTATCGCAATACCGAGAAAACCGGCAAATATTATGGGTTGATTTACTTTTTTCGGCTACCTCTAAATAACGAAAATAACTCCGCGAGGAAGCTATGCCTTACAAGGACAGTGTTCAGCGTGTTTCTGCGAGAACGCAGACCCAGATAACCGGAAACGTCAGTTGCAAGACCGGATCGAGCAACGGGGTCGTCAAGGATCTTTCCGAGGAGGGTATCTGCTTTCAGCTCTTTTTCGACATCGGCGCCCGGACCGGCCAGGAGGTCACGATCCGCAGCGCGGAGCTCGGGCTTCTCACCGGCATTGTTCGGTGGAACCGAGGGGATCGTATCGGAATCAAACTCAAGCTTTCATCCAACACGGCCGCCCAGATCGCCTCATACTATAAGTTCTTCAAAAGCTGACCGGGTGTAGGTCGGCTTCTCGCCTGGCCGGTCGATGTCGCGTAGATCCTCTCGCGCTGCCCAGTTGGCGGGCAGCCGAAGTTTGCTTTTGCGGCAACAGGCGTCGCACTTGCACAGGTGCAGGCGTGAAAGGATCACAGGCGAAGCGCCGCCGTGTATGTCTTGGCGGTGTCGGTCACATGGATCCGCATCAGCCGGTCGAATTCTTCGAAGGCGCCCTTCTCGAAAAGCTCGACGAAGGCGCGGTGTTCCTTGAAGGAGCGGGGCGTCTGCACGTCGATCGGGGCGCTGTAGTTCGTCCTGAGGGCGGCAACGCGCCCGGCCACCAGCCGATAGGATTCCTGAACGTAGCGGTTGCCGCAGTGGTTGACGAAGGTCTCATGGAAGGCGGTATCGGCGCGGCCATAGGCGACCTTGTCCTTGGCCGCCACGGCTTTCTCCATGTCGCCGATCACCGTTTCGAGCGCCGCGAGCGTGCCCGACCGATCGTTCCGGTAAGCCAGTCTTGCGGCTTGGGGCTCCAGAATCGTCCGGAACTCGCAGAGCATCGCGATGTCGTCGGCATCCGGGCTGAACACGAAGCTGCCGACCTGCGGGCGGATCACCACCAAACCCTGCAACTGCAGCTGATTCAGGGCTTCGCGAACCGGCGTCCGGCTGATGCCGAAGGATTGCGCCAGCATCTCCTCGGCGATGACGGCCCCCGGCGGGAACTCGCCCTCGATGATTGCCTGTCTGAGACGCGATGCCACCTTCTGGGCCAGAGATTGTGACGGCTCGAGCTTCAATGATGGCATGGCAGGATCCATTTGCAGGCGCTTGCCGCCGTTCGAGAAAAACTCGCCTCCATTTAGGCCGGGTTTTGTGGGCAGCATGCCAGAGATATATACACGGCGCCGGACGGCGACAAGAAGGCCGGCGCCGTGTGGATTGCCCCGAAGAAGGGTCAATCTGCGCGGATGCGCTTGAGCTCACCGAAGACGAGGTCGAGCGTCTCGGGTCCGATCGATGCCGCGTGGCGTTCGGAGATCACCTTGAGCTTGTCGCGTAGCCGCTCCATCTCCTCGGGGGTGATCTCGTTCACCTCCATTCCTTGCTCCTTGAGGTTGGCGAGACTCACCTCGGACTTCTCCCGGTTGACCTTGCGCTGTTCCTTCTGGCCCACGAGGGCGCATTCCTTGAGGACGGTCTGCTCCTCCGGCGAAAGCCCGTCCCATACCTTCTTGGAAAACAGCACGAGCGTCGGGCTATAGGCGTGCTTGGTGAGCGTCAGGTACTTCTGAACCTCGTAGAATTTCATGTTCTCGATGTTGTTGAAGGGATTCTCCTGACCGTCGACCGTGCCGGTCTCGAGTGCCGAATAGATCTCCGAAAAGGCGAGCGGCACGGCGTTGGTGCCGAGTTCCTTGAAGGTGTCGATGAAGATGTTGTTCTGCATCACGCGCATCTTCACGCCCTGGAAGTCCTCGACCTTGGTGATCGGATGGCGCGAATTTGTGGTGTGGCGGAAGCCGTTCTCCCACCAGGCGAGGTTGACCGCGCCGACTGCTGGCAGCTTGTCCGAGAACCATTCGCCGACCTTGCCGTCGAGCACCTGGTCGGCTTCCTTTTCGTCGTTGAACAGGAAGGGCAGGTCGAAGACGCCGAAGGACGGAACGATTGACGTCAGCGGCGCCGTCGATGTCAGCACCATCTCGAGCGAGCCGGTGCGAACGCTCTGGGTCGCGGTCAGGTCATTTCCGAGAGCACCGTCCCAATAGGGCTGGATCGTCATCTTGTCGCCGGTTTTCTCGAGCGTGCAAGCTCCCATGGCGGCAAGGCCGTTGCCCATGGGATGTTCCTTGCTGACGCCGTTCGAGACGCGGATCGTCCGCTCTTCGAACTCGGCATGGGCCGATCCGGCAGCAAAGACGGCGGTCACGGCGATGGCCGCCGCAAATCCGGTTCGTGTGATGAGCATGCGCATGTTTCAATCCTCCCTATGAATTTTATCGGCGCGTAAGCCAGTCGAGTGGAACCAGGACGAGATCGGGGAAAAGGACGAGCAGGAAGAGAACGACGAGCTCGGCCCAGAGGAACGGCCACAGGCCCTTCATCAGATCGCCCATGGATATGTTGGCGACCCGGCACATCACATTGAGCACGATGCCGACGGGCGGCGTTATCAGCCCGATCGCGTTGTTCATGATGAACAGGACGCCGAAATAGACCGGATCGATGCCCGCCTGCTTGATCACCGGCATCAGGACGGGGGTCAGGATCATCAGGGTCGGTGCGAAATCCAGCGCGGTGCCGACGATTACGACGATGATCATGATCACGGCCATCAGCAGGATCTTGTTGTCCATGAAGGGACTGAGCATCGCCTCGACCTGCGCCGGCAGCTCCGACAGGGTTATCAGCCAGGCCGAAATCAGCGCGGTGGCGATCAGGAACACGATGACGGCGGTGCTCTTGGCGGCGGCGACGAGGATCGGGTGAAGCTGGCGCAGCGGCAGCTCGCGGTAGACGAAGGCGCCGATCACGAAGGCATAGACACAGGCAACGACACCGGCCTCCGTCGGAGTGAAGATGCCGAGTTTGAGCCCGCCGATGATGCCGGCCGGCATGACAAGGGCCCAGATGCCTTCGATGCCGGCGTGCAACCGGGCACCCCAGTCCTGGCGCGGCAGGATTTTGGTGTTGTCGCGGCGCGCAACCCACACCCAGGCAAGCAGCAATGAAAGCCCCATCATCAATCCCGGAACGATCCCGGCCAGAAACAACTTGCCGATCGACACATTGGCGATGACGCCGAAGACGATGAGACCGATCGAGGGCGGGATCACCGGCGCGATCACGCCGCCGGCCGCGATCAGACCGGCGGAGCGCGGCACGTCGTAGCCGGCGCGGCGCATCATCGGGATGAGAAGCGCGCCGATCGCCGCCGCATCCGCCGCAGCACTCCCGGAGATGGCGGCCATCAGCACCGAGGCAAAAATCGCAACGAAGCCGAGGCCGCCTCGACGGTGACCGACAAAGGTGAGCGCGAAGGTGACGATCCGCTTCGAAATGCCACCGGCATTCATCAGCTCGCCGGCCAGCATGAAGAACGGAATGGCGAGCAGCGGAAAGCTGTCGGCACCCTCGATGATCTTCTGCGAGAGGATCGTGGTATCGATGTTGCCTTGCAGCAGCATGAGCGCGACGGCGCAGATCAACAGGGCGAAGGCGATCGGCACGCCCAGTGCAATGGCGCCGATCAGCGAGCCGGTAAAAATCGCGATGGTCATCGGTCGATCCTCTCCGCTGCGGAAAGCGGCGGGATCTCCTCGCTCTCGCTGATTTCGAGAATTTCGCTATCGAGAATCCGGCCCGTCACCGCACGCCAGAGCTTGGCCAGCGCGTGCAGGCCGATGCCAAGGGCCGCGACATAGGTCACGCCATGGACCCAGATCATCGGGATCTCGGTCACGGGCGCCAAAGTGCTGGCATTGATCTCGTGCTGCAGCCATGTGCCGCGCAGCAACATGGCACAGCAGACCAGGATCAGGCTCTGGCTGAGCACGCAACAGATGATCCTGCCGCGCCGCGAAAGGGCGCGTACGAACGTGTCCATTCCAAGATGGGAGCCGTCGCGCATCGCCACGACCGCGCCGATGAAGGTGATCCAGACGAAAAAGATGCGGGAGAGCTCTTCGGAGACGACGATGCCGGAGTTGAAGAGATAGCGCAGCACCACATTGCCGAAGACCATGACGACCATGGCTGCAAGCAAAAGGGCCAGCAGCGCCTCGACGGCCTGGAACAACCGGTTCATAGCGAAATGACCTTGCCGGGGTTGAGCAGATTTTCGGGGTCGAGCGCACCCTTGAGGACCCGCATCAGCGCGATCTCGGCGTCGCTGCGAGCGTGGCCCAGCCACTTCTTCTTCGTCGTGCCGATGCCGTGCTCCGCCGAAATGCTGCCGCCCAAATCGCGCACCAGGCCGTAGATGATCGTGTCCATCGCCTCCTTGGGTTGGTGGCCAAGCGGCAGTCCCGCTACCCAGGCGACCAGATGCAGGTTCCCATCGCCGATGTGTCCGTAATAGACGCTTTCGCAGCCGGGAATGCCCTCCTCGAGGGCCGCCTTGCATCGAGTGGCAAAGTTGTCCATCCGGTCGACCTGAAGCCCGATATCGTAGGAGATATGCGGCCCGATCCCGGTGCCGAATTCGGCGCAGGCGTCGCGCACCGCCCAGAAGTCCTTTACCTGGGCATGGGATTGGGCGACCGCGGCATCGGCCAGAATGCCGCTCTCCATCATTTCCTCCAGCCAGGATTGGAACCGCGCGCTGTCGGTCGTCTCGTCGGATCCGTGCGTTTCGACCAGAACGTAGAAACCGTGGCCTGAAGCGACCGGCGAGCGGACGTTCAGCCGCTCGGTGATGACCTGCCAATAATCGGGCCACATTACCTCGAAGGCGGAGAGGATAGGACCGAGCCCGCTGCGGGCGCCGGCCAAGAGCGCCGCCACATCCGCATAGCTCGACAAGGCGCAGAGGGCGGCCGCGGTGGAGCGCGGCTTGGGAAACAGCCTCAGGACCACCCGGGTGATAATGCCGAGCGTGCCTTCCGATCCGATGAAGAGATGCTTGAGATCGTAGCCGGCATTGTTCTTCAAGAGCTTGTTGAGGTTGGTCAGCACCGTTCCGTCCGGCAGGACCACCTCGAGGCCGAGGACGAGATCGCGCGTCATTCCATAGCGGATGACGCGATTTCCGCCGGCATTGGTCGACAGATTGCCGCCGATCGCGCAGGACCCGCGCGAGCCGAGGTCGAGCGGGAACAGAAATCCCGCTTCATCGGCAGCCTTCTGCACGACCTCGAGCGGCGTGCCTGCCTTGACGGTCATCGTCGCGCTGGCGGGATCGATCTCTTCGATGCCGACCATGCGCTCGAGCGAGATGGCGACCCAGCCCGGTTCGGGCGTTGCGCCGCCGCAGAGGCCGGTCAGGCCGCCTTGGGGCACGAAAGGCAGCCGGGCCACCCGGCAGGCGGCTACAGCGCGCGCCGCTTCGGCAGCATTGCTGGGCCGCAATACCGCAAGCGGTTGGCCGGGAGGCTTGCTGCTCCAGTCGTTCCTGTTGCGCAAGGGAATGTCGTTGCCTGTCAGGACCGCTTGTGCCCCGAGTTCGGCTCGCAAGTCCTCCAGCGCATGCTCTCCCTGACGCTCCCGCTCCACACTGTGCATCCCGGCTTCTTTCTTGTATGTAAGGTACTGTACCTTAGCAAGCGTGGATGTTATGTCAAGCTCCGCTAACCCAGCACCGCCGGCAATACCCTGCCGAATGCCTGAAAGAGGAAGCATCATGATGCCCGAGACATCCAGCCGGTTTGGCCTTTCCGCCGCCATGACGACGCCGTTTCGACCGGACGGCGCCATCGACTTTGGCCGCTTCGCCCGCCACGCGCGTTGGTGCCTGGACAATGGCTGCAGCAGCGTGACCGCCTTCGGCACGACCGGGGAAGGCGCCTCGATCGACATTGCCGGGCGCCAGCAGGCGCTGGATGCTCTTGCCGGCGCGGGGATCGACGGGAAGGACGTCGTCGTCTGCGCTGCCGCTGCTTCCGTAGAGGAAACCGTCGCCCAAGGGCGGATGGCCGCAGGCTTCGGCAGCCGCAGCCTTCTTCTGCCGCCGCCCTTCTACTTCAAGGGAATTTCCGACGAAGGGCTGTTTTTCTGGTTCAGCCAGGTCCTGGAAAAACTGGGAGCGGCGGCAGGCGGCGTCATCCTCTACAACATCCCCTCGGTTACTGCGGTCGCCCTGTCGGTCGAGTTGGTTGGCCGCCTGAGGCATGCTTTCCCCGGCGTCGTCACCGGCGTGAAGGATTCGTCCGGCGACTGGGGCTATACGCAGAAGCTGCTTGCCGCCCACAAGGATCTCGCCATCCTGATCGGCGATGAGCGCTATCTGGCTGAAGGCGTGCGCCTGGGAGGAGAGGGGGCGATTTCCGGACTGGCGAACGTCTGCCCGCAGTTCCTGCTGCCTCTGGCGCAGGACGGGCGAGGGGACGAGCGGATCAATAGCCTGGTGGATGAGGTGCTTCGTTACCCGGTCGTCCCGGCCGTAAAGGCGCTCGTCGCTCACCGCAGCGGCGACCGCACCTGGCGCAACGTCCGTGCTCCCCTTATGGCAACCGGCGAGACCGAAGCGTCGCGCCTGAGCTCGGTCTTCGATCGCCTCTTTGCAACCAGGGCGGACCGACTTGAGCCTGGCTTGCTTCTCGTCGATCCTCAATCCCTCGCGCAGGCCTCAGGCGCGTGTCGATCGAACTTGCCGTGTACAGGCGGGCGCCTGCCAGTGGCCGAGGCCCAGGCGAGCACATCGATACACGCGCCATCGCCACATAGTACGACGAAACCGCGTTGCGAATGGCATTGAACCTGGCCCGCCAATCCGATGAAGCGGCCAGAGTTTTCCAACGGTACCGCTGCGTCGATACGGATCCTCTCACCGCCGTAAAAGGTAAATGCGCCGGGGTAGGGCGCGCCGACAGCACGGATAAGCCGGAGCACCGAGCCGGCAGGAGCATTCCAGTCGATCAGGCCGTCTTCGGCCGTTCGCTTCGCGCAGTAGCTTGCCTGATCATGATCCTGCTCTATCCGTGGCGGGTTACCCGTCTCGACCAGCGTTGCCGCCTCAATCACCATCTCGCTCAGATTTGTTGTGTGCTTGGCATAAAGGCTTTGAGCGGTTTCGTCGGCCGCGACCGTGAACAGTCGCTGAAGCAAGATGGGGCCGGAATCTATGCCATCATCCAACCAAAACAACGTTGATCCGGTCACATCCTCGTCTCGCAGTATCGTCCAGGGAACAACCGCGCGACCGCGCAAACGCGGCAAGGCGGCCGGGTGGAACCCGATGGTGCCCAGCGGCGCCACATCTCGAAATGGCTTCCGGCAGACTTGCGACCAGCCGATGACAAAGGTGAGGTCGGGTTCAACCGACGCCATCGCCTCCAGCACCGCAGGGTGGTTGATGTCGGTCGTGTAGCAAACGGCACACCCGGCGGTGCGCGCGACGGCTCCCAAATCGGCAAAATCGGAGTGTCGTCCGGCCAGTTCGGGTGGCAGGGTGACAACCAGTGCAGGAGCGCGCGCCATCCCTATGAGCGCTTCCAGAGCGATTTTGGAGCTCTCCACGGCGCCGACGAACACGATACGCATGATCTACAACGGCCGAGCTATTGAAAAGCGCCGGGAGTCCTCCCGGCCGGCAATAAACGACGTGATGCAATGCGGGCTGCATTGAACACAATAACGACCGCGGTGTCCAGCGCAGGAAACAGCCAGTTTGTCGGCAGTATTCGCAAGGCTACTCGACCGAGCGGCAGCCCGCCACGATTGCGCTACATCTTCGAGATCCTCTCGCAACCGCATCGTCGATTTGCGCGGCAAGAGAAGAAGGCGGCTGCCCCCTTGCCCTGCACACGCAAAGGGCGTTTTGTGAAACGTAATAGTCCCTGGCAGCGATTTCCGAGCGCGTTTCGAGCACCCGTGCCCTGGTAAATCCTGCACTCGCCGCGTCGGCAGGAAGCGGCAGAAGTTGAGGGGTTTGAATAGGTTAAGCCTGTTTCGGTTAAACCACAGGTGGCGACGGGCGAACTAATTTATTGCGCCTTTTTAAACATTTCACTAATCTAGCCCGATAGAGAAATTTGTTGCTTTTGATGGTTTCCATGATGACATTCGGTTCTGATGGCAGCCTAACTGCTCGCGCCCACTACCGAGAAAGTGTCGAACTTGCGGTCCAGCGCAATGGGAATTCGGTAGGACTGCTCGATGCGTGGGCCCTGGTCAAACGCCGCATGCGACTTCTTGCGTCGGTGATTGTCGGGTGCACCTTGCTCTCCGCCATAGCATCATTCACGCTGCCGAAAACCTACACCGCCAGTTCCGAGCTGGTGCTCGAACGCAAAGATGTTCGACCATTTGCCACCGATGCTTCATTGACATCTCTTGACCGCGATCGTTCTGCGGCAGAAACCGAAATGGATGTTCTGCAGTCCAGGCAGTTCGCTGGCCGTGTGGTCGACAGATTGAAGCTCATCAACAACCCCAGCTTCAACCCCTATGCTGGCGGGGCCAAGCAATCGCGGGACATTGGTGGCGGACTTCTTAGACAGTTTCAAAGAATGTTCGGAATCGACCGGGCGCCCGATCCTGTTAGAAATGTGCCGGATCTGAAAACGCAACGGGACCGGGCAATCTCGTCACTATTGCCCCAGTTCGATGTTAGCCGGACTGGTGAGAGCCTGGCGGTTAGGATTACCGTATCAAATCCGGAACCTAAACTTGCCCAGCAAATAGCGAATACGATCGCTAACCTGTACGTTGAATCTTCGCTCGAGTTCAAACAGGACGAGCGGATCGCCGACAAGCAGCGGGCCCTAAATACGGGCGGCGCCGTGGGGTTCCTTCGGCAAAGCATGACACAGCCGCTTTTGGTCACATTGCGGTCCGAAGAGGCCCGGTTGCTGCAGACGAGAGCCGAGATCGCCGCGAAGTTCGGTAAGAACCACCCTCAGATGATCGATGCAGATTCGCAGATTGCGGGCGTGCGCAGGATGATCGAAGAGGAGGTTCGTCGTATTCTGCTGGACCTTGAAGCGGAATCTCTGAAGCCAAGTGCTCGAATTGTATCAGCGGCCGAACTTCCGAATTCACCATCGTTTCCCAAGGCGAGTATCATGGTTCCGGCGGCATTCGCCGGTTCGACCTTGTTGGCCTTTCTGCTCGCGCTCCTGTTCGAAGCCACTGACACGCGAATCCGCAGCGGACAACGCACAGCAGAACTTCTGCGCATACCCAACCTAGGCTACGTGCCCAAGCTTCCGAAGCATTTGTCCTCCCTCGGCACGAAGCGGTCGTCATGCATACCGGACTGGAGCAACGTGACATCCGCAGAAGCGGAGCGGTCGATCTATATGGCTTCCCGCTTCTCAGAGGCTAAGCAACTGCATCGCGTTGTGATGATCACGTCCTGTCGCCACAACATTGCAAACGCCTCGACAGCTTGGGGGATTGCAACTGCCGCAGCAGCAGACGGCCGTCCCACCGCTTTTGTGAACCTGGATTTCCATCAGCACAGCGTTCTCTATTTGAAAAGCATGGGGCGCTCCCCCGAACTCGTCGAGCGCTATCTCAAGAATGAAGCAACCCTGTCTGATGTCGTGCAGACGATTCCTACCTTGCCGGGATTGGGCTTCCTTGACGCCACGTTGGCGATGACGGAGCCGTTCAGATCAATTGACTCTGACAAACTATGCGACCTGATCCTGGCGCTGAAGCAGAGCGGTTATGATTTCATCGTGCTTCACGCTCCACCCGTCCTCACATCGGGGGACGCGACTTGGCTCGCACCCTTTGTTGACGGCGTCATCCTCATGGTCTCTTGGGGCGAGACGACCGAGGACCAATTGCTGGCGGCTGTTTCGCAGCTCCGGATGAACCATGCGCCGCTGATTGGTACCGCAATCAACCAAGTCAATCCTGAAGTTCATAAGCGTCACCGCTATGGAGGCTATGTGATAACCTCAAAGCGCTTCCCGACCAGTGGCTGGATCAGGAGCCTTTCCCGCGGCAATGGTGCAACCGCCGACCGCCTGCCCAAGGAAGCGGCCACTTCGCCCGTGCTTTCGGCGAGAGCAGCGCCCAAATCTCCGTCGAACATCGTGTAATGGTGGTTGCCAATAGTTTGGCCGATGATCCGGTATCGGTCGCTTACATCGAACAAGGCTCACCAGCCGAAGCGCTCATTCTTTGAATAAGCAGGAAGCTTTCTGATGCCGCCTCGTTCCCGGAATCAGCGCTTGTTGCACAAACCAGAAGAGCTTGTGGGCCGTAGGAGTTGAGAAACAAATCCAAGCATAAGTCCGGAAACTCTTCGAAAACAGTTTGGGAGAGCATTCAACATGAGTAACGGCGAGCAGCGGACCGTGTGCTTTCCTTTCATAGGAGATTTCATCGGCGGAAGCCATCTGTCCGCGCTCGGACTGATACGAAACCTTCCCAAGTCCTTCGCGCCGTTGGTTGTCCTCCACGAAACCGAAGGCCCGGTCGCAGAGCTGTTTCGCCGGGAAGGCATCGACTTTGAACCAGCGCCCGTTCCCAACCGCTTGCAGCGGCTTGGCGCGCACAACGGCGCGGCAGTGCTCAACGTCGCGCGAACTCTTCCCGCGCTTGTCAGATATTTGCGAGCCAGGAACGTCGCGATCGTGCACACGAACGACGGTCGCGCCCATCTCATGTGGGGTCTTGCAGCACGGCTGGCGGGATCGAAGCACCTCTGGCATCACCGCGGCGATGCATCTTCCTTTGGGTTGCGACGCGTCGCGCCCTGGCTTGCGAACCGTCTCGTCGCCGTTTCGAAATTTGCATCGCCGCGCCCTGGGCTTTTCTCCGCGGCGTCCAAGTGCAGTGTCGTTCATAGTCCATTCGACGTCACGAAAATGGTCGGGGTCGAGCGTGAAGAGAGCCGAAAACACGTCATAGCCGCCATCGGCTGCCCGCCCGAAACAAAGCTTCTCGGATATGTGGGAACCCTGGTTGATCGCAAGCGGCCGATCGTATTCGTGGAAGTGCTGGCAGCCCTGCAGCGGCTGGAGCCGGATGTCGAATTTGCCGGGCTGTTTCTTGGCACCGCCGTGAACGGGCTTGACGACGCCGCCAGGTCGCGGGCGGAAGCACTTGGTGTGAGCGACCGCATTCATTTCATGGGATTCCGTTATCCGGGCGAACCATGGATCGCAGGGCTGGATGCTCTTCTGGTAACCGCGGTGAATGAACCCCTCGGAAGGACGCTTGTCGAAGCAATGCTGCTGGGAACGCCAGTCATCGCATCAGATTCAGGAGGCAATCCCGAAGTGGTCGAGGACGGCGAGACGGGCATGCTCGTTCGCCCGGACGATCCCGCTGAATTCGCCGAAGCTTGCTTAAAGTTGTTCGGTAATGCTGCCTATCTTGCGCACATCGTGGAAACAGCTCGTCATGAAGCACAAGCCCGCTTCGGCATCGAGCGCCACGTACATGCAATCACGGCGGTCTACGAAGGTTTACTACGCACAGGCGATATGCGGGGTGCCGACAGGGTACAGGTCCATACCCGGTGACGGGGTGCGAAATGCGGCGCGAGGCGACAGTGTCAGAAATCGGCAAAACAACGACACGTTATTCCGACAACCATCCGCGCGCCATGCACGGGCCCTTGTCCGCTGTCGAGCGGGCTATCCTCTATTTGGGCGTTTTTTTGGCGCCCTATGCAACACTGCGGTTTTCCGAACTATTCTTTACGTTCAGTGATTTCTTTTTCTGTTTGAGTTTTCTTCTTCTTTTCATAACCGGACGGATTTGGAGTAAACCGCTCGGCGAAGCGACGGCACTTTGGCTTATCGCGTTCATGCTCCTGTTCGTCGGGCTTATGATTGGCAGCCTCTCCCAGAACAGCCCTGACCGGGGCTTGATTGTGACGGCACAGTATTTGTTCGCCTACGTATTCTTATTGTTCATTCTGATCCGCGAGGAACCCAAGGAAGCGTATCGTCTGGCGGTTATTTTTTTGGTCAGCATAATCCTCATAGATATACATGGCATCATTACCTTCTATGCGATCGGCTATGTGCCTGGCGAAGGAAAGGGCGTCGTTACCGGGGGGCGGCGTTTGGCTACAGTCCTTCGAAACCCGAATTTGGCTGCGGCGATGAATGCCTTGACGCTACCTATTCCGCTCTTTTTTTGGGCGACAGGGCGGATCAAGTCATATGTGGCCTTGCCAATACTGGCATTGTTTATTGGCACCGTGATCCTTACGAGCTCGAATAGCGGTTTGTTCGTAACATTGCTTTGTCTGGCTGTCTTCACGGCGTTCGTTTCTACGCCTAAGTTGTTGTTGCGTTTGGCGCTTGGAGCCGGAATACTTGCTGCGGTCGTGGCGGGATTTGGAAACAAGGACCTGTTGCCCAAGACGTTTCAGACGCGTGTCCTCGGTGCGCTTTCCTCGGGCGATATATCTGAAGCCGGAACTTTCGTCTCGAGAGCCGCGCTTATCGAGGAAGCACTGCAAATGATGTCCGATGAACGGATTACCCTGGTGGGTCTGGGCGCGGATCAATTCCGAGAGAGAAGTGCACAAAAGGCTCCCGTTCACAATCTTTATCTTCTCCTCTGGGTCGAAGGCGGACTGCTTGCGCTCATGGGCTGGATCATGTTTTCAGCAGTCGGTGTGCTGCATGGAATCACGCTCAGGAAGGCTGGCGCAGATAAGAGGGCACTGGCAGCGATGTTTACGACTTTCGTCGTCTTTCTCACGGTCGCTCTGTTCAATCCGCACATGTATGCGAGGTATTGGACGATCCCAGTCTTCTTGTGCTGCGGACTCGGATTTGCGCAGTTCCGGCGGACAGTACAGCCTTGAATAGAGCAAAATTTCTGAAACCGAGGCCGTCTCTTTCAAGAGCAGGCGTACCGAACTCGCCTGTGCTCCAGTGCAATAAATTAAATAGTCGGCGGACGACGGTGAGAAGTATTGTCAAGGAAGAAATATAGTAAATTTTGCCAGGGTTGCTAATCCTGGGCTGATGCCTTATCATTTATTTGCTTTGTTCATTTGTTTGGTCGAGTGAGGCGTCGGCAGTCATTCCCAGCATGCACTTGGGAGGTGACCGGCCCCGCGCGGCTCGCGTCATTTCTTAAGAGGTTGCGGCGATTTCATTCTGATCTGTCTAGAGGGCCGTGCGTCTAATCGGACGCGCAAAGGTCGCTGTAGGCACGGCTCTGACATACTCGAAACGCACGCGCCGTTGCGGCAAGATTGCAGTCGGAACCCCATCTTCTGGTGGGAACGTGAAAGTCCACATGCGCCAGCCGGCCCCTGACCCGCGCAAGCGGGAAATGGAAGGCAAGCTCAAGCGGTCGCACATGAAAGGCTCCTATGATGCCCTCGCAACCAGCTCGTATTGCCTATATCGCAGGTTATGGACGCAGCGGCACCACCATACTCGACATTGCGTTGGGCCAGCACGGCGCCGTGTTAGGGGCGGGCGAGATAACGTCGCTCACACGGCACGTTTGGCGCAACAATGAATATTGCGCATGCGGTAATCCAATTCGCGACTGCAGCTTCTGGAGCGCCGTCTGCCAAGAATGGTCCGCAAATCCGGACCCCGACCTTATGTCGGAGTATTGTGCACTTCAAACGAAGTTCGAGGGGCTATCCATCCTGATAAGAGTGCTTTCCGGGTTGGATCTTGGAAAGAGCTTTGCAAAGTATGCGCGTCACACCGAGCGTCTGATAAACGCGATGGTGTCCCGTTCCGGGAAGCAAATAATCGTCGATTCTTCGAAGTTGCCGGGAAGGGCAATGGCACTCGCACAAATCCCGGGAATTGACATGCGCGTCATCCACATGGTGCGCGACGGGCGCGGCGTGGCCTGGTCGCTGCTAAAACCTTATGAGCGTGACACGAAATCCGGGCTGCAAAAGGAGATCAGACGAAAATCGGTATTCAGGACGGCTTTGCGATGGAGCGTAGTCAATCTTGCGGTCGAGTATCTGTCACGAAAGCTGGGCCCGGAGAAGGTGATGCGCGTGAGGTATGAGGATTTCGCGTCAGACCCCGTCGCCGTCATGCAGCAAATCGGCGCGTTTCTGGACCTTGATCTTCACCAAATCGGTTCTTCTCTGAAAGACGGGGAGCCCGTTGGTCCCGGGCACCAGGTCGCAGGGAACCGGCTGCGTATGAATGGGTCTGTCGCACTCTCCAAAGACGAGTCGTGGCGAGCACGAATGCCCGCCGGTCAGCAGGTCTCCTTCGAGCGGTTGTGCGGCTGGATGCTCAGACGCTACGGCTATCTTTGAGCGATGAGCATCCAAGGGCGCGGGAGAGTTGTGCTGGCTGCGCGTTTGGCCGCTCGCGAGGGTCCAGAATGATAGACTGGCACGGCCCAGACCTTTGTCGTGCCCCCGCTCCTGTGTATTCGAGTGCCCGACAAACGGCAATTCCGTGACCACAATAGGAATAACCAGCCTCGATTAGGTGGGCACTAGAGGATGATGAAAATCACTCAATCGCGGGACGCAAGCGCATTTGCTGCCAGGGTCGCTCGCCCTCTGATGTTGGCAGGGCTGCTGCTTGGATCGTGGACCGTGCCTTTGCGGGAGGCCGGGGCGGCAACGGCAGTCCGGGAGCCTCTTTCACCCAAGCTTGCAGACGGTAGGCAGCGCGCCTTTCCTACGGCCGAAGGCTTCGGCGCCGCTTCCGTAGGAGGGCGGGGCGGGAAGGTGATCTATGTCGACAACACGAACGAGTCAGGACCTGGATCTCTGCGCGATTGCGTCGAAGCATCCGGGCCACGCGTTTGCATTTTCCGCACGGGCGGTACGATTACTCTGAGCGAGGAATCGTTGGTGGTTCGAAATCCGTTCTTGACCATTGCCGGAGAGACGGCCCCGGGCGGGGGGATCGCCATCCGCAACGGTGAGAGGCAAATTCGTCCTTCAATTGAAATTTTCACCAACGACGTGATCATAAGGCACATCCGCCTTCGCCCTGGCCCGCATGCGCGCAAGGCTTGTTGTTCCGGCGGTCTTGGAATGTACTCCGAGGCGGCAAAAAATATCATGCTTGATCATATTTCCGCCAGCTGGGGATCGGACGAGACGGTAGACTCGGAAGATGCCAGCAATTTCACCTGGCAATGGGGAATTGCCAGTGAGCCGCTGTTGAATGGCGGCCCGGGGAAAGATAATCGCGCACGCAACATGTTGTTCACAAAAGGCGGCAACGTTTCGGTGCACCACTCGCTGTTTGCGTTCGGCCAGTTCAGAAATCCGCAGATAAAAATGAAGAATCCCGGCGCAATCGCGGATGTCGTCAACAATGTTATGTTCTCGCCAGTGTGGCAATATGTCGTGAGCTTCGGCGATGAATGGACGCACATTCAGGCCAATGTGATCGGCAATTACAAGATCGCGGGGAAGAAGCTGCGCAACGACCACCTCGTGCAGCTCTTTATCGAAAGCGGGCTCGGGCACTCGATCTACGTCAAGGACAACTACGACGAACCCTATCGTACCGAACCTGGCCAAGATGACAGCTTGGTTCTAGCCGAGGAACAAAGACGGTTTGCTGTGGCGAAACCGTTCGAGGTGCCGATGGTCCGCGCCTCTGCGCCGATGGTGGCCTATGACGAGGTCTTGGCGAATGCCGGCGCCACGAAGCCCGAGCGCGACGGGGTCGACAGACGCATTGTCGAGGATGTGAAGAGTCGCAGTGGGCAGCTATTGAAAAACGACCCGCGCAACGTGGGCGGGTGGCCCGAGCTTGAAGCCGGAACGCCGTACCAGGACACGGACATGGACGGCATATCAGATGATTGGGAGCTCGAAAACGGCATCGACCCTATGAAGGCCGATGATGGTCAGCAGGACATCGATGGCGATGGGTGGACAAACCTGGAGGAGTTTCTCCATTTCATGGCCGGCGATCCCGAAGGCGGCGATGTCCAACTGCCCCCGGGTCAACAATGAGCCAGTGCATGTCGCCCAAAAGTGTGCAGCGGTTTGCGGCCTGCAGAACCAAGCCTGAAGCGCAGCGCATGAATATGTTTGAATGCGATGCGCTCTACTGCATGTCTTTGTCCTTAAATCGTCCTCGATTTAAGGACAAAGACATGTCATTGAATGCGCCACGCGGGAATTCCGTGAGGGCGTGTTCGTTTGGTTCACTGGATACGACGGGTTGATAAGTCATGACCTTGAGTGCCAGCAAATTCTATTCATCGGGTACGGATACGATCGACGTGGCGCTGGAATCTGCCTTCTTCGCCAATCTCAAAATGCGAAACGGCACTTTCAAGCTGACCCAACCGTCGCGCTTCCGGGACCTGGAGGCGGCGTTCCGGCCCTATGTCGAGGAGCGCGTGGGTTCGCTTCGCGAGGTCCTCGACGTGGGCGTTTCCGTCGGGATAACAACGGTGGAACTCGCCAGATTCCTGACTGATTGTGGCGGTGCTGCCAGCATTGTCGCAACCGATCTCTTCATCGAGGCCCACATCGTCGAAGTGTTTCCAGGGTTTAGAGTTTTCTGCGACCCGGAGGGCTGGCCGCTGCAGTATGACGTCCGGGGTGTCGCAGTTCGTCCATGGGTTCGAAAACTGGACTACGTGACGCTTGCGTTTATTCCACTCATGTTCGGGCGCATCGTTCTACGGCCATTCCTGCGCAAACGCATAGAGGCCGGTATGAGCAGGCCGGTGCAAATGATTACCCGGTCATTGCCATCGAATGGTGAAATCGTATTCGTCGAGAATGACATTATGCGTCGGTCGGAGCGCTTTATCCGCCGATTCGACATGGTACGCGCCGCCAACATCCTGAATACAGGATACTTTTCTCCGGATCAGATTCGTACCGCGATTGCGAACATTCACTCCTACCTCCGCGGTCCGGGCGCCTTGCTCGTGATCGCCCGCACCAACCGCGCTCGGGAAAACGCTGGCACCCTGTTTGAGCTAAGCGGCAACGGATCGTTTGCCGCACTGGAGCGCGTGGGCGGGGGGTCGGAGATTGAAAGGCTCGTGCTGGACTTTCGCGCCCCCGCAACTGCTGACGGCTGCAGGTGAGTTCACCGTGGGCGCTATAGTGGGGTCCTCATTGCTGAACGCTCCCATTTCTCAGCCACCCATTCAGGTCCTTGCCGACGATGGTGCCGAGCTTCTCTATCTCCGTGGCATAGAAATCGCTCATGCGTTCCCGCAGCTCTCGGGACAACGGCGCGTACTCCACTTCGGCTGCGGCGAATGACCGTATTTTCTTGAAGGCCGCATTGTTCCTGAAAGGAGCGACCATAGGCTTGAACGGGCGCAGCAGACGGCGCAAAGTCGGGTTGACGACCGGCTCCGCCTTGTCTTTGACTTTCTTCTCCAGCGGCCGCAGCGCCAGATTGTCAGTCATCCTCATGAACTTTCGGATGCGATCGAGCTGTCCAAACGCATCGATATTCATATCCTCGTAGAGAACGACGAGTATCTGCTCGGCTGGAAACCGATCAAGGTAAGCCTGCAGCTGCTGAAAATAGAGCCCGCCGTTCAGGAAGCGTCCGCCGGCGCCGCGGCGTGGATCGAGATATTGGGCGATGTCGCGGCCGACTTCGCCCCTGCGGTATAGCATGCAGTAGTCCGAGTAGGCGCGCTCGATGGGATTACGCAATTGCGCGATCAGCCTGGCGTTGGGAAGTTTTCGGCTTATCCGCTCGGCTGCGCCCTCGGTATCCATATAGGAGTTGGATTTTTCGCCGACGAGACCTCCATCCTTCTCTCCTTCGAAGTTGGAAAGGTACCACTCGTCTCCACGATCGTAGTAACGACTGAAATAATGCAATTCCGGAGCCGGCATGTATATGTGCGGATCCTGTTGCAGTGATTGCTGGAGCCATGTCGTGGCGCTCTTTGTCGCGCCGATAATCAGAAAATCGATGTCGTGCAACTTCATGGATTTCCCTCCGTCACAGCGCTCGCGCTGGCCCGGGAACAAGGGCACAGCTATGCGCGACAGGTTCGCGAATGCCTATCACTTAGATTGGGCTGAAGCTGGCAAATCGTCCGCCCGCAGCCTGGCTTCAACTCGACCTGCACCGCCTCTCGTAGGAAAAATCGTGCAAACGAAACGACCAAAATGCATCAGGAAATTACAAAAACATGACCGCCGCATAGTAATGGACGGGCTCAACTTGGGCAAGTAGTCGGCGCACCGCTCAAGTCTACCTCGGCGTTCTTTCTAATGTCTCGCCTGTGTCTGGCGATACGCGACGGTCATCATCCAGAGCAAGATGGTGGCCATGACGATATGAGCCAAATTGGCGCCCATTGGGCCGACCCGCGGGATCAGCGTCAACGCGGTGGCATGAAACGCAATCGTTGCGACGAGGACGCTGCTCAGAACCCGGTCCTCCCGGCCCATGGCCAGGAGGGCTGCGCGGGTAACCGTCCCATACAACATGATGGTAACGGCAATGGATTGAACGACGACCAGCGGCCCTGCCGCCTCGAATTCCGAGCCGACGGCTAGTCTCAGCACCGGATCGATCGCCAAATATACCCCGCCGACCAGCAATATGCCGAAGCCGAGAAGAAGAACCCGCATTTGTGTGACGGCCCGATGAAACTCTTCGATTGCGCCCGAGGCCCAGGCCCGCGCCAAATCGGGGTAGAGCACGGCCTGCGCGTGATCTCCAATTTGCAGTGTCATTCGGCCAATGCGCTTGGCGATGTGATAGAGACCCGCGGCAGTCGGGTCGGCCAGATATCCGACGAGAAGCGTGTCGAGCTGGTTGGCGCTCGAACGCAGCGTCAACGACAGGTTCGTCGAGATCGCGAATCTCCAGAGACCTGGAAACAGGGCCGTAATGCCGCGAACAGAAGCCGTCAGCATGCTCGCCAGCATTCCTTGTCTTCGCAACTCCGCAAGCGAAAGGAACACGACGGTCAGCGATCCGAAGATCTGGGCTGCCATCCATATCAGGGCGAATTCATGCAAGGTGCCGCCGATGGCAAAGCCGATCGCGCACAATCCCATGCGGAAAACGCTCGAAGCGACCTGGCCATAGGCGATCGTTCTAAACTTTCCAAACAGCCGCAGCACGGCCATCGGCATGCCGGTGATCTGAAACGGCAGAACGGTACAATAAAGCGTGACGAGCCCCGACATCTCGGACGAAATCCCGATCCAGGAACCGAAGGCCCACACGAGCGCCACGGCAATCATGTATCCGGTCGCCGCGGCGGAGACGTCAAGCATGAGGCCGAACTTGAACAACGAAGCGAGGGTTTCCGGGCTCTTCGATTGCGCGCCGAATTTGATCAGTGGCTGCCAGGACTGGAAGTTCACCAGCCGCTCCACGGCGCTCGTGTAGGTGAGGCAAAGCGCCAGGATGCCATACTCGGCGGGACCGAGCGCCCTAGCCGTCAAGGCGAAGCCAACGAGGCCCAACAGTGAGGTAAGCGCGTTTCCAGTGAGGAGATGCCCTATGTTCCCGAGGCGGCTCTTCAGGGTTTTCTCCCGAGCGAATATCTTATGGAGGCGGTTGAAATCTTTGGCCAACTTTTTTCGAATCGGCAAACGAGACCTCCTGCCTCCAACGAGGCCGCCTGATGAATAAGGCGCCGCCCTACGGGCATGGCATGATGCCCTTGCAAATCTAGAGGGGTGAGCCTGACATCGCAGGGGCAAGAACACCCGCGAGCACCCCTCGGCGCAGTCGTGTGCGAGCGGCAAGGAAGTCGCCTCGTCGGTCACAACTACCGGCGCAAAAAATACCTAAAATCCTTTGACGTGACAGTATGTGGGAGAATATAGTCGCGCGAGATATTTTGATAGCGTTTTCTTTATTGCTTTTTGGAGGGCGGTTGCGATGGGGACATTACCTCCGCTAACGGCCATGAGCTTGCCCCTACGGGTTTGGGGCGCGTATGTTTTGGCGATCGTGCTGTTGGCAATCGGACTTCTAATCGGTCCGGCGGCGCGTGCGTCTGCCAGTGACTATCGGCTCAATACCGGGGATGTTCTGACATTTGACTTCCTCGACGATGCCGAACTGCCGATCACCGCGACCGTTTCCGGCAACGGCGAAGCACAGTTCCCGCTCATCGGCGGGGTCAACATCGTGGGTCTCACGATAACGGAGGCCTTGGAAAAGCTTGGCAACGAATATCGCCGACGCGACATCCTCGTCGATCCAAAGCTGTCTCTTAACATCTCGACCTTCAGGCCAATTTTCGTCCTCGGTGAGGTCAGGACCCCCGGTTCGTTTCCTTTCTTCAGCGGTCTGACGGTAGAGCAGGCCATCGGCCTTGCAGGCGGTATGCAGATCGTCGCGTCGAACGCCTCCGACCGGCTCGTCACACGCGCGCGCCTGCGTGCGGAGGTAGAAGCAGCAACAGCCGAAATCGTTCATGAAGCCGTCTATGCGGCGAGGCTCTCGGCGCAGTTGAAATCCAGCGAGAAGATCGACCTGAACGATGTCCCGGAGATCGCCCGCACCTATGTCGAAGGCCTGCCGTTTGATAGCGTCACCGAGCTCGAGGAGAAGATCCTCAAGGAGGATCTCGCCGCCTATAGATCGCAAGCGCAAATTCTGACGGAAGGGATCGCCCAGGCCGAGGGCGGGATAGAGATCCTGAACGAGCTCGTGCAGCAGCAAAAGGACATAGTGAGCAACAGCCTTGAGGACGTGGAGCGCATCGGCGCGCTGCGCAAGCGGGGGCTGAACACCGAAAGCGAGCTCTCTCGCGCGGAGAACAGCGCGGGAACGGAGAAGGCCCAACTCCTGCAAACCTTCGCGACTCTCGCGCGTACGCGCCAGGAGTTGAGCGAGCTGAAGCTGCAGCTGGCAAAGCTCGCCGCCGACAGGAAGAAGGACATACTGACCCAGCTCCAAGAGCGTGAAATTGCCATCAAGAAACTGATTTCGGAGCAACACGCCGCTGAAGAGCAAATCCTCCTCATGGCCGCCGTGGCCAAGGATGAATCGAGAAAAAACCAAGTCTCATTTGCCTACGAGATCCGTCGGAACCCGGTTGGCGGCAAACCGACCAGCTTTGAAGCGTCCCTCGTCACGGAAATGCTGCCGGGCGATGTTGTCGTGGTCAGTATCGCCGGAATGTAAGGTTCGCAGGCAAGGGGGAGCGAGAACCGCGCTCCACGACCCAAGGACACTGAAGTGAAGCCCATTCGAGAGCACGCAGTCTTCGCTTTTCGTTTGCCTGCCGCGTCGGGACCATACCGTCTCAAGCGCGCTCTCGAGTGCGCGCTGGGCGGGGTGCTTTTCGTCCTCTGCCTGCCGCTGATGGCGGCAACAGCGATCGTCGTTTGGCTGAGCCTTGGGCTGCCGTTGTTCTTCACCCAGGCACGCGCCGGCGCGGGTATGCATGACATCACGATTACGAAGTTTCGCACGATGACCAACGCGCGGGGACCGGACGGCGCATTGTTGCCGGACCAAATGCGCCAGACGGCTGCGACGTCGGTGCTTCGCAGACTTCGTTTCGACGAACTGCCGCAACTCCTTGCCGTGTTGGTGGGCGACATGTCGATCGTAGGGCCGCGCCCGCTCCCGTTGGCGACGGTTGCAAGCTTTGGTGATCTTGGCCGCCTGCGCTCGCTGGTCGCTCCAGGTATGACGGGTTGGGCACAGGTCAATGGCAATACGTTGCTGTCGGACGAGGAGAAGATCGCGCTTGACCTCTGGTATGTCGCGCACGCGAGTCTTTGGCTCGATGTGCGAATTCTCCTGTTGACCCTAAGGACAATCATTTTCGGCGAGCGCGTAAACGATATGCATCTAAAAGTTGCTCAGGATTTTCTTTTACGTCATTCTCGCGGTCTGCAGCACGCGTGATCATGCGATAGCGGGCTGGGCAGCAGGTCCGGTGAAAGAGGCGATGGTTCGGGCCGGCTTGGGATAAGGGAGTCCTGCGCAAAGTCTGGACATATGTATTGTTGGCCACGCGGGGTGCGCGTGGAAGGCGGCAAGGTCTGTTGGAGGTTCCATGGACGGCTCGCATTTCTCTTTTGGACGCACATTGGTCGTCGCTCCGCATCCTGATGATGAGGTGCTTGGCGCTGGCGGAACAATCGCAAAGCTAGCTTCATGCGGCGAAGAGGTTTTTGTCGCGATCGTAACCGAGGGAAAGCCGCCGACCTTCGACGCCGCGACTATCGCCAAAGTCCAGGCCGAGGCGAGGGAGGCGCACCAGGCCCTAGGCGTGCGGGAAACCCTTTGGCTTCGTTTGCCTGCTGCACAGCTTGCGGAAACCGCGCACGCGTCCGTCAACAGTGCGCTGCTTGACCTTATTCGGCGTCTGCGCCCCCAAACCGTGCTCATTCCCTTTGTGGGCGACATGCATATGGATCATCAGGTGACCTTCACCTCGGCGCTGGTTGCTTGCCGACCGCACGAAGCGGGGTATCCGAAGCTGATCCTCGCCTATGAAACGCTCTCGGAAACGAACTGGAATGCCCCGTACCTGTCTCCGGGGTTTCTGCCGAATTTTTTCGTCGACATCACCGAACATCTCGAGGCGAAGGTCAAGGCAATGCAGCTCTTTGCATCGCAGCTGCGCGAACCGCCGCACGAGCGTTCCATCGCGGCGCTGCGTGCGCTCGCCACTTTGCGCGGCGCGACAGTGATGCGCCCCGCGGCCGAAGCCTTCGTTCTGGTTCGACAGGTCGTTTGAGCTGAGACCACTGACCGCGGCATTGTCCGTTGGACCTTCGATGCACTCTTTCCGGCCCTGCCGGAGGCGGATGAAATACGAGCGGGAGGGGAACATGGGGCGCTGGCCAATCTACGACGAAGAGCAGATCGAGGACGTCGTCTCGGTCCTTCGATCAGGGGAGGTGAATGCCTGGACGGGACCGCATGTCCGCAATTTCGAGCAGCGTTACGAGCGCTTTCTTGGGGTGAAACACGCGGTGGCCCTGGCGAACGGAACGGTGGCGCTGGACCTGGCGCTGTATTCCCTCGGGCTCAGGCCGGGCGACGAGGTGATCGTGACCCCACGCAGCTTCATCGCCTCGGCTTCTTCGGTGCCGATGGCGGGCGGCGTCGCGGTTTTTGCCGATGTCGATCGCGATAGCCAGAACATCACCGTGGAAACGATCAGCGCGAAGCTGACACCGAAGACCAAGGGTATTATCGCCGTCCACCTTGCCGGGTGGCCCTGTGACATGCCGGCGATCATGGCATTCGCGCGCGAAAACGGGCTGTGGGTGATCGAGGATTGCGCCCAGGCGCATGGAGCCGAAATAGATGGCCGGCCGATCGGCAGCTTCGCCGACATCGCCGTCTTCTCATTCTGTCAGGACAAGATCATTACCACCGGAGGCGAGGGCGGGCTCGTGGCGATGAACGACGACGAGCTTTGGCAGAAGGCGTGGAGCCGCAAGGACCACGGCAAGTCTTTCGATGCCGTCTACAACAGAGAGCACGCACCCGGGTTCCGCTGGCTGCACGAATCGATCGGGACAAACTGGCGCATGACGTCTATCCAGGCGGTGCTGGGATCGCGACAATTGCTACGCCTCGAGCAATGGCGCAGCATCAGGGCGCACAATGCTTCCATCCTCGCCAAGGCCGCCGAGGAGATCGATGCTCTGCGTACGCCCCTTCCGCCGTCGGGAACCCGGCATGCCTGGTATCGGTTCTACACTTTCTTGAGGCCGGAGCGTCTGATGCCGGAATGGAGCAGGGACCGGATCGTCAGGGAGATCAACGGTGCCGGGGTCGCCTGCTTCACCGGTAGCTGCTCGGAGATTTACCTCGAGAAGGCTTTTGTGAACTTGGACATGGGGCCGGTTGAGCGATTGCCGAACGCGCGGGAACTCGGAGAGACGAGCCTCGCATTCCTCGTCGATCCCGCTCTCGACACGGCTGCCGTGGGGAGGGCTGCACAGGTTCTGCGTGAGGTCATGGCAAGCGCCAGCCCGACGAGAGAAGCGCGCCGCCGGACGTCATAGTTCCCTGCGACGCAACGGCCGAAGCATTGGCTGGCAAGCAGTCGATGCAGTGTCCGCGCATTCTTACTGGCGCGTCTCGGAAGCCTTCGCCTTCATTTCATCCCACAGCGACGACGCGGTATTTGCGAAAGCTTTGTATCCGGATTCAAACGGGTGGCCATCGCTGTCCGGATAAAAGCGCTGTCCGGCCAGGATGGCGTCCTGCAACGCGTCGGCAGTTGCAGGAGCGGCACTGCGATAGGGCAAATCAAGCCGCTCGGCGATCTCCCGGATTTTTTCTTCAAGCGCTAGCTGACGTTCAACGCTATCGATGAAACCGGGGTCGGCGCTTGCAAGTTGACCCCGGCGACGCAGATGTTCGTAGATCACACGCTCCTTTGTCGGAAGAACCAAAAGGCCGACCCGGCCCCGCCCTCGTTCGGCCCAATCGGCCGCAAAGCGTTCAAAATCCGCAAACATTGCGGCGATCTCGGGCGCGCTCAGATCGGCCATTTGACCCGCTTCGGCGGCATAGCGCCTCGACACGGGCGGACATCCGTCCGGAAATAAATAGTATTCGGATAATTGACGATCACCGTCCGCGAAAAAGCGAGCGTACAGGCTCTTCGCCCAGTCCCTTACCGCATAGTGGTAGGCGCTCAGAATAGCGACATTCTCGAAGAGCTTGGTCTTGAGGCTTGCCGACCGCGCCTTGGTGCATTGCGAGGGGCCACCGGCCCGACCGGCGAGGGCCTGCAACTGAAGTCGGTCCTGCTCCGCATGCCAGAAGTCGGAACGTGCATCCATGATATCGCACGCGGAAAATACTATTGCGAAGTCGTTGCCGGGGAAAACGGCGACAATAGCGCCTTTCGCGCCGGCAGCCAGCGCGTCGAGCACGAGCGCGTGGTACGTGTAAATTCCGTAGCTACCAACGCCAAAATTATAGGTGGGTTCGCCTGTCATTGCCGCGAAGGCCGCCGGCCAGGCATGAGCGCTGTCGACGTTGTTGCCATATGTCATTGAATCGCCGACAGCCGCGACCTGGAAACCGTGATGTGCGCCCGCCAGATTCCGGAAGCCGTCCTCGTCGACGTCGCCAAGGGCAGGATCGAGCCGATAGCCGTACTTCTCGTCGATACGCCGATGCGACTGCGTGCCGATCGGAAACGGTGTAAACATGCGCAGCATTGTTTCCACGGCGCCCAGCGACAGGGTCAGCGAGACCAACAGCATGATCAGATTTTTCATGTGCCTTATCACCTTTCCGCGCGATCGGATGAGATCGCCCTGGAATTGCGATCCGGCAGATCCTTCCGCTGGGTGCCAGCAGGCAACGGAGGGCTCCGATCGGGTTGTCTTGCCCGGTCAGATGACGGCGGATGTTGGATGAAGCGGTCGATCAGCCGGGCGACCACTTCGCCGACACATGCTGGCCCTGCTGTGGCCCGCTCTACCTGCATTGCTCTTTGTGCGCCAGGGAGATGTAAGCTGCCGTGCTATCGAGAAATTCAAGCGCGTATAAATTACAAAGTCATTGTTCTGTATTTCTATCATGCGTTTAGTGACTCAGCCAGTAGAAACACTCGGCATACTAGGCCGTGTACTCATAAACGATAGCCAGCCGATGTCGGCTTTCGGCATACCGCCGTGTTTGACCAATCCTCCGCGCATGTCGGCAGCGCGGGACATTGCTGCCGTTGCATGCGCGACGCTTAGTTCTTAGCCAACATGGGCAAGACCAGACCCCACTGTGTTTCCTGAGGTGGCCCAAACGGCTCGAAACCCAGCTTCTTGTAGACGGCTATCGCCCGTGCATTGTCTGGATGCGGATCAGTCGCGATCACAGGTGCCCCCTCATCAAAGAGAGCCTGCATTCTCATGCTGATAAATGCTGATCCATGCCCAACACCGACCATTTCGGGGTCTCCGATGTACTGGTCAATTCCCCGCGAGCCTTTGGGAAGATGGGCAAAATGGTGATCTTCCCACCCGTGAACTGTGTAGTCCTGCATGAACGCAAATGGGCGCTCGGCGTTTGAAACAATCCAGCGCGCTACCCGAGGATCAGCCAAGTCCGCTTCATCATATGGCTCATCTGAATCCCACCATTCACGGACATGCGGGTTCGATCGCCATCCCATGAGCATATCGAGATCATCGAGAGTCACCTTGCGAAAACTGTATTGATTGGTTGTCATCATTCGACCAGTTTAGCAGATCGCCCGCCGGTAGGGATGGGCTCAGAGCGGTCATCTTCGCCCTCGAGTATCTTGAGGCGAAGCGGATATTGAATTTCGGTGTTCCTGAGAGCTTTCCAGGATCAGCGCCGGTGGCAGAGCTTTGAGAAAGTCGGTTCTCCAAGTTGATTATCAGATGAAAAGTTCGCATTCTGTCGACAACGCACTTGCCATCGCGCCGTGGGGCGCGCGAGCAGGGCCGTGGCGCCGCCGGCAACCCTGGGGATCCGTCTAGCGGCCGACAGCAGCCAAGGCGTGGTCTTCGTTCCGATCTCTGGACAACGGTGGGAGGGCATTTCGCGATGGACAAGCGTGAAGATTCTCGGGTGCCCGGATTGCCGGGGATCGCCGGGGCAAGGATAACGATCATCGTTCCAGCCTTGGGCGCGGGCGGTACCGAACACGTCGTAAATCTCGTTGCCAACCATTGGAACAGCATCGGCTGCACGGTGACGCTCATCACGCTGGAGCGGCCGGACGCCCAGCCTTACTACGATTTTGACCCCGGGATCGCCGTCGTCCGCCTGGGTGTGCCGCCCCGCAGAGCCTCGAAGTTGCGCTCGGCCTTCCTTGTATTTCAGCGATTTGCACGCTTGCGGTCCGCCATCCGACGGTCTCGGCCGGATTTCGTCTTGAGCTTTCTGACGCGAACGAATGTCCTGACGCTCCTGGCGACGACCGGCTTTTCGATTCCGGTCGTCGTTTCCGAGCGCAACAATCCCGCCTCGCAGCCCTTCGGGCCATTTTGGCGGCGGCTGCAGGCAAGCCTTTACCCTCGCGCATTCGGTCTGGTCACGATGACCCAAGGGGCGCTGGATCATTTTCCATCCAGCATTCGCCGAAACGGATGGGTTATCGCCAATCCGGTCGACCTGCCGCGGGATTGGCAGAATAGGCGTGGAAAAAGCATTCTGGCAGCGGTTGGCCGATTGACCCAGCAGAAGGGCTTCGACCTCTTGCTGAACGCTTTCTCCAGGATCGCGGAGGCTCATCCCGAATGGCGATTGGTCATTTGGGGGGAGGGTGAAGACCGGAGTGGCCTCGAGGCATTGCGCGATGCGCTCGGACTGCGGGAACGCGTAGAACTGCCCGGGATCACCGAACGACCGGGGCTTTGGATTGAAACCGCAGATGCGTTTGTCCTGTCCTCGCGTTACGAGGGATGGGGAATTGTCTTGCTGGAAGCAATGGCCTCCGGACTGCCCGTTGTTTCCTTTGAATGCGATTGGGGGCCTCGGGTGATGATAACGCACGAGAGCGACGGCATACTGGTGCCGAATGGGGATGTCGAAGCCCTTGCGAAGGCACTCGACAGGCTGCTTGCAGATCGAGAGCTTAGGGAACGACTGGGGGCGAAGGCTGCTGCGAGCGCGCAAAGTTACATGCCCGAGCAGATACTTGCCGAATGGGATGCGCTAGCCTCATGCGTATTGAAGCAGGCATCGAAGAAGAACTTACGAATGCCTAACAGTCGATCGCGGTAGCGCCTCCCGAAGGGCCTGGCGCGGTGGTTGCACCCTTGTCGGCGTCGATGGCGATCTCCTGCAGCAGCGCTGCGGGTCTGAAAGCGGCCGAGCGTTTTCCGACCTGACGTTCGCCGCAAATATTTGATATGGTTGGCGTTGCACGATGATCCAAGGCTATCGTGGGGGCGGTTGCATGAGTTCGACCTTGAGGCTTGGCGGGCGAGGCGCAGTCCTTGTCCTGTTCGTATTCCTTCTTCAGCTGGTTTTCGGCCTGGCCGGTCCGCTGGCGGCTCAAGAGGCTGCTACGGCGGTGGCGCCGCCGCCCAAGGTCCAGCAGATGATCGAGTTGCTGGATGATCCGGAGGTTCGGCAATGGCTGGCGGCCAAGCAGGCCACGCCGCCGCCGGTGGCCGACGTGCCGCCGGGCGGGGTTGCCTCGCAATGGGTGGCGCAAATCAGAAGCCATCTTGGCGGCATGCGCAATGCCGCACCGCGTATGGTTCCCGAGTGGATGGCTGCCAGAGAGCGGATCGCGGGCGAGATGCACGAGGGGTCGATGCCGATCCTGCGCGCTTTCGGCTTCGTGCTCGTCGTCGGCTATGGCGCCGAATTGCTGCTGCGCTATTTCCTCCGCCGCAGTGCCGGCCGAAGTGCCGCGACGTCGGGAGCGGGCCTGGCCGCACTGTTACGCATCGCCCCGCTCATCGTCTTCGCGATCGCGGCAATTTCAGCTTTCGTGCTCGCCGATTGGCCGAAGCGTCTGGAGGCAGCCGTCGCGCCATTGCTGATTGCCTGGATCGTCGCTCGCTTGCTGATCGCGGTCGCTGCGGCCTTGAGGCCGGCAGACGAGAATGCGGAGGAAGTCGGTGCGCCGCAGGTCGGCATGGCGCCAACGCCGGATGTGGCGAGGTTCTGGCACAGGCGCTTCGTGCTGTTCGTCTGCGCGGTCGCGTTCGTGTGGGCGGTCATGGACACGATGCAGGCCCTTTCCTTCCCCGCCGATGTGCGGGATCTGACCGCCGCCGGTCTCGGGCTCATCATCCTCGGCATCGGCATCGACACCGTGCTCCGCCGGCCCGTCGCCGAAATCACGGCCGGGCGACGCTTCCTGCGCAACGCGCTGCTCGTCGCGTTCCTTATCCTGCTGTGGTTCGTCTGGGTTGCCGGCATGAAGGTGCTCTTCTGGCTCGGCGTCTATGTTCTTGGCCTGCCGCCGCTGCTGCGCTTCGTCAGCGCCACGACGCGGACCATGCTGGACGCCGAAGCGGCCGACAACGTCCGGGTGATGCGCAACGTGATGATCGATCGCGGGGCGCGGTTCGCCATCATCGCGCTCGCAGCCGCCTGGCTCGCAGTCGTCTTCCGCTTCAACGGCAGCGCGATGATGCAAGACGACGTCTTCAACCGCGTCTTCCGGGGCGTACTTTCCGGGATCGTCATCCTGCTCGCCGCGGATCTGATCTGGCAACTGACGAAGGAGTTCATCAATCTCCACGTCAAGCGGGCCAGCGTCGATGTTGCCGACCCGGTGCAACTCGCCCGCAGCATGCGGCTGCGCACCCTGTTGCCGATCCTGCGCAATTTTCTCGCAGTCTTCATCGCGGTCGTCGCCGGCATGATGGTGCTCTCCGGCCTCGGTGTCGCGGTCGGTCCGCTGATCGCCGGTGCCGGTGTTTTCGGCGTCGCCATCGGTTTCGGCTCGCAGACCCTCGTCAAGGACATATTGAGCGGCGTGTTCTACATGATGGACGATGCCTTCCGGGTCGGCGAATACATCCAGAGCGGCAGCTATATGGGGACGGTCGAGTCCTTCAGCATCCGCTCCGTCAAGCTGCGCCACCACCGCGGACCGGTGTTCACGGTTCCGTTCGGCACGCTCGGGGCCGTCCAGAACATGAGCCGCGACTGGGTCATCGACAAGTTCAAGATCAACGTCTCCTACGACACTAACGTCGCCAAGGTGAAGAAGGTCGTGAAGGGGGTCGGGGCAGCACTGCTCGAGGATGAAGAACTTGGTCCGTTGATAATAGAAACGGTGAAGATGAAGGGCGTCGAGCAGTTCGGCGACTACGGCATCACCTTGAGCTTTGCCATGACCACCAAGCCGGGTCACCAGACCCAGATCAGACGCCGCGCCCAGGCGATGATCAAGGAGGCGTTTGACGCCAATGGTATCAATTTTGCCTCGCCGACCGTCCAGGTCGCCGGCGATGAGACGCAAGCGGCCGCGGCAGCCGCCGCAACCCGCGATGCCATCGCCAAGAAGAACGCCGCCTTGGCTGCGCCACAGGGAGGGGAGGCGGCCGCGGAGTAGGTCGATTGGGGCGCTGCCGGTGGCCGCAGTCGCCGTGATGTTGACATCGGAGAGGTAAGGCGGGATAGGTCGCGGCGAATGAGGATCGCCTTCTACGCACCGCTGAAATCTCCCGATCACCCGGTCCCTTCCGGCGACAGGCAGATGGCGCGCATGCTGATCGAAGCGCTCAGGCTGTCCGGACACGACGTCCATATCGCGTCGCAACTGCGTGCCTTCTCGCGTGAAGCGTCGGATGCGGCATATTGGGGCTTGCGCCAGCAAGCGGATGCGGAGATCGCACGTCTTCGCCGGACCTGGGCAAAGCACGGGCCGCCGGATGCCTGGTTCTGCTACCATCCCTATTACAAGGCCCCCGACCTCATCGGCCCCGCCCTGGCTGCGGAATTCGCCATTCCCTATGTGACGGCGGAAAGCTCCCATTCGTCGCGCCGCAACGAAGGGGCGAGGAGGCTCGCGCAGAACGCGGTCGCAGCCGGCGCAAGGCAGGCGGCGGTGAACATCTGCTTTACGACACGCGATCGCGAAGGGCTCGAAGAGGCGATACCTGGCGGCCGCTTTGCCATGTTGGCACCTTTCATCGATGTCGGGCGTTTTCAGATCCCGTCGGGCCCGAAACCGAACGAGGCCCGCCTGATCGCGGTTGCCATGATGCGTCCAGGCGACAAGATGGACAGCTATCGGATGCTCGCGGCCGCCCTGCGATTGGTTGCCGACATTCCGTGGACGCTGACGATTGTCGGCGACGGTCCATCGCGCGCGGAGGTGCGAGAGGCGTTTGCCGGGTTTCCGGCGGAGCGGCTGGATTGGGCGGGCGAACATGCGCCTGCGGCGGTGGCCGACCTTCTCTGTGGTAGCGATCTCTATGTCTGGCCGGGGTGCGGCGAAGCTTACGGCCTTTCCTACCTGGAGGCGCAGGCCGCCGGGCTGCCGGTCGTGGCGCAGGCGACCGCCGGCGTACCTGAAGTTGTCAGAAATGGGGAGACCGGGCTGTTGACGGCGGCGGGTGACATCCCGCTTTTCGCAGAAGCGATCCGGCGCTTTCTCGGCGATGATGCGCTACGCGCCGAGTTCGGGCAGCGGGCGCGCCGCTTCGTGCTCGAGGAGCGCTCGCTGGCAGCCGCGGCCCAGCGTCTGGGGGCGATTTTTGACGCGTTTGTGAGGAGGGCGGCATGAATACGGGGGCTATCTGGCAAGCGCTCATCGACAGGCTCGATCAAATGCAGGAAGCCGGCCAAAGCGCCGATTTCTGGTTGCGCGACGACGATGCGATCGAACCGACGGCGGCGCTGCATCGATTGCTCGAACTGACGGATCGGTTTTCGGTGCCGCTGACCCTGGCGGTGATCCCGGCGCATACCGACGAGCGTCTTGAGCGCTGTCTCGCCGGCCACCGCGACGTCAACATCGCGGTTCACGGCTGGTCGCACGAAAACCATGCGCCGGCGGGAGAAAAGCGCCAGGAACTCGGCGGCCATCGCCCGGGCGGGACGGTCACCGAAGAGTTGCGCACCGGCTATGCTCGTCTCAAAGCCATCTTTCCAGCCTCCTTCGTGCCGTTGCTCGTCCCGCCGTGGAACAGGATCGATAGCGAAGTCGTCGCCGGGCTCGGCGCCATCGGCTTCAGAGCGCTTTCGGTCTTCGGACCGGAGGCAGGTGGCAAGACTGCCGCTCTCCTTCGACCGGGGTTACAGATCATAAACACGCATGTGGACGTCATTGACTGGCACGGAACGCGCGGCTGCCGCGATCATGCGCAGATCGTTCGGGACATTCTTGGCAGGCTGGAGCAAGTGGCCAAGGCCGGCGGCTCCGTCGGCATCCTCACGCATCACCTCGTCCATGACGAGAACGTATGGGCGTTTCTGTCCAAGTTGTTCGAGATAACCGCCACTCACCCGGCCTGCCGCTGGCGGAGGGTTTCCGATCTCATAGGTCAATGACCTGACCGTCCCGGGCGGCAAAGGCGCCCGCGAAGAATGCCTGCACTTCCTGCTCCATCGCCGCAAGTGCCGCGTCGGTGCGCGACGGATCGTGATGGAACATGGCCAGGCGCGGAACGCCGGCGGCCATGGCGAGGCGCGAGCCGTGTATCCCGGTCGAATGACCGAAGCCGCGATAGGCGTCCATCTCCGATTCGAGATAGGTGCAGTCATAGACCAGGAGGTCGGCGCCGGCGATGAAATCGAGGAGGGCAGGGTCGAGAATGCCCGGCTCGTGCTCGGTATCATAGATGAGCGCGACGGCGCGGCCGCCCCAGTCGATCCTGTAGCCGACGCAGCCGCCCGGATGGACAAGGCTCATCGTGCGGACCGAAACGTCCTTTCGCGGCGACAGGGTCTCGCCCGGACGGAAATCGATCGTGTCGAGGCTTGCCTGACAGATGCCCGTGCTCACCGGAAACCACGGTGGCCGCATGAACGCATTGATCATCTCCGCCGTCGACATCTGGCCGTGGAGATGGCCGGACCAGAAACGGACCGCCGAACTGCAGCGGTAGATCGGCTTGAAATAAGGCAGCCCGATAATGTGGTCGTAGTGGGTGTGGGTGAAAAAAACGTCGAACTCGGAGACGCCTTCGGACATCAAAGACAGACCGGCCTCACGCAATCCCGAGCCGGCGTCGAAGATCAGCACCTCGGCGCCACAACGGACTTCGATGCAGGGCGTATTGCCTCCGTAGCGCAGGAACTGCTCACCGGAGACCGGCAAACTGCCCCTTACGCCCCAAAACTTCACTCGAAAGGTGTCGTCCTGCATTCCGTTTCGGTTTCATCCTGCCCGCCTCGGGCATTTTGCCCGGGCGCGCTGATTAGACAAGCACAAATCATGAGGGTCCTGCAATGCCAATAGAGCGCCGCGCGCCCATGAGATGCGCAAAGGTCGCTGCTGCACTTTGACGTGCTGCATGTTCTCATCCTCAAATCGGCTACGACTTATGGGAACAATGAGTAGCGCTTGACTGCATGTCTCCGTGGACTGGAGCCGATATTGGGGCAAGAAACATGCAGCAATTCAAAGGGATACAGCAATCTTTTGCCCGCTGAACGTAGGTAGGACGCTGAAGGATGCGGAATGCCTGTCGGCCGGCCACAGATGGAGTGCCATCATTGAAAGCTTACCGCCGGGCCTAACCTGGTTTAAGGGTTGTCTTCAGCGATTGAGGATTGTGGCGTTCCCGTCAGTCTTGAAAATCGGTAGCAATTGCCATTCGCGTGGCGAAGGGGGTCAGGCATCCATGGCGCAACTGGCGGACACGCAGTTTTACGAGAGCCTGCCACTTTTCGAAGCCTTCGAAGGCGTTGCCGACGAGGCCAACTACCGGCCATTGCCTGAGGGGTGGGCGCTGGCGGTTGCCGACATCGTCGATTCGACCGGGGCGATTGCGGAGGGGCGCTACAAAAGCGTCAACATGGCCGGCGCCAGTGTGATCTCGGCCTTGATGAACGCGCTGGAGGAAACAAATCTGCCTTTCGTCTTCGGAGGCGATGGGGCGCTGGCCGCCATACCCGCGGCCCTGGCGCCGAAAGCCCGCACGGCTCTCGCCGCCGCCAGGACCTGGGTGGCGGAAGAGCTTGGCCTCGATTTACGGGCCGCGCTCGTTCCGGTCGCCGATATTCGCGCCAGCGGACTCGATATGCGCGTCGCCCGCTTCAAGGCGAGCGAGGACGTTTCCTACGCGATGTTTTCCGGCGGCGGCGCAAGCTGGGCGGAAGCGGAGATGAAGGCGGGGCGCTACCAGATCGACGCCGCGGCACCCGGAACGAGGCCGGACCTCACCGGATTGTCCTGTCGCTGGAACCCGATCGCCTCCCGGCACGGGGCGATCGTCTCGATCATCGCTGTTCCCGCCGGGCTCGGCAACGGTCCGGAGTTCCAGGCGCTGATCGCGGACGTCGTGGCGCTGGCCGAGGGGGAGGAGCGGGGCGGCCACCCCGTTCCGGAGGCCGGTCCTGAGCCTCACCTATCGATGCGGGGGGTGACGATGGAAGCGCGCGCAAGGGCTTCGGCGGCTCGCCGGCTGCTGGTCTGGCCCCTCGTCGCCGTGCAGAGCCTCCTGCTTTTTCTCTGCTTCAGGTTCGGAGTGAATTTCGGGCCGTTCGATGTCACACGATACGCGCATGACCTCGCCAGCAATTCCGATTTCCGCAAGTTCGACGACGGGTTGAAGATGACGATCGACGTCGGCATCGATCGGCTGCGCCGCATCGAGGAGCGGTTGAAACAGGGCGTCGCGGCGGGTATTTGCCGTTACGGGCTGCACCAGCAGGAGTCTGCGCTGATGACCTGCATCGTTCCATCGCCGATGAGCCGCGACCACATGCACTTCATCGACGGCGCGGCCGGCGGCTACGCGATGGCGGCGAAAAACCTCAAGGCGACCCATTCGGGGCCGGTTCGCGGGGCGATCGCCTGATCGGCGATCATGCCTTGACGATGTGGTCCGCCGTCAGTCCGCGACGCGCAAAGACATTGCGCGTATCGACGACAAGCGACGTCCAATCAAGAAGCGCGGCGTAGTCGACGGCGTCGTGGTCGGTCGCGATGAGCACGGCGTCGAAATTGCGCACGGTCTTTTCATCGAAGGCGATCGACCGGCGTCCCTTGAGTGCAGCGTGCTCGCGGGTCGAGGGGATTTCCTCAACATGCGGATCGTAGAAGGCGGCTTTGCCGCCGCGTTCCTCGATGAGCTCGATCAGCCTGAGCGAGGGGCTTTCGCGAATGTCCGGCACGTTCTTTTTGTAGGCGAGGCCGATGATCAGCACGCTCGAACGGCTGAGCGCCTTGCCTTGTCTGAGGTCGAGTGCCTCGGCAAGCCGCGTCACCACGTGGCGCGGCATGGCCGAGTTGATTTCGCCGGCGAGTTCGATGAAGCGGGTCGGCAGTTCGTATTCGCGCGACTTCCATGTGAGGTAGAAGGGGTCGATCGGGATGCAGTGGCCGCCAAGCCCTGGACCCGGATAGAACGGCATGTAGCCGAACGGCTTTGTCTTTGCGGCCTCGATGACCTCCCATATGTCGATGCCCATCGCCTCGTAGACGACCTTGAGTTCGTTGACGAGGGCGATGTTGACGGCCCGGAAGATGTTCTCGGTCAGTTTTACCGCCTCGGCCGTCGCGTTCGAGGAGACCGGCACGACGGTCTCGACGACGGCGGCATAGAACTGCTCCATCAACGCTGCCGCAAGCGGTCCGTCGCCGGCGACGACCTTCGGGATGCTCGTCGTTTCGAAGGTCCGGTTGCCGGGGTCTTCCCGCTCAGGTGAGAAGCCCAGGAAGAAGTCCTCACCCGATTTCAGGCCTGTCTCCTCCAAAATCGAGCGGACGACGCCGTCCGTCGTGCCAGGATAGGTGGTCGACTCGAGCACGACGAGCTGGCCCGGCCGCAGGCAGGCCGCGATCGAGCGGGAGGTCTTTTCGACGAAGGAAAGATCGGGATCGCGATGCCGGGTGAGCGGTGTCGGCACGCAGATGACAATCACGTCGCAACGCCCGAGTTCGCTGAAGTCCGTCGTCGAGCGAAACCGCCCGGCCGCGGCCTCTCGGTTCAGCGCATCGTCCGAGACGGCCTCGATATAGGAACGGCCGCCGTCGAGCGCGACGATCTTTGCCGGGTCTATGTCGAAGCCGGTGACCGGAAACCCCGAGCGGGCAACCGCGATGGCAAGCGGCAGGCCGACATAGCCGAGGCCGATGATGCCGATCCGGGCGGTGCGCGCGCTGATCGATTCAAGCAGCCTGTCGTGATGAACGGAGGTCAAGATCATTTCCAATTGTTGGCGGACACGCCGCTTTTTCGGCGGGCGGCCGCGCGAGCGGGTTCGGTTTTGTTGGCGACAAAGCGGCGCGAAGTCAAGCGCGGGCCAGGACGCAGCAGGCAGCGTCCGATCGGTAACCCCGACAATTACAGGGTGCAATTGAAGGGCCCGTTCCGTGTAGCATTCCTTCACGATTAAAAATTGCGAACGTCTCTGGAAATCGGGCCCGGCGGTGAATATCTGCAAGACGATATCGTGGCGATCCGATCGCTGCGCGCCGCGGCCGTCAGATGCGGCCGGAGCCTTTCTTTACTGACGGGTGCCACAGCCGATGCTGCCGGGCAGGCGATGTTGTTCGCCAGGCGCTGCGGGAGTGTTGTCGACATCCGCCATCGCGACAAATGAGGACGTGGAATGAGTGTGATCAACGACAACGTGTCCGAAATCCTCCTGGACAAGGTCGCGGACTGGCTGATGCGGACATCGCTGAGCGACGAATCGCTCGAGACCATCGTGCGGGGTTTCTGCGAGCGCCTTGCGGCAGCCGGCCTGCCGCTCATGCGCGTTCACTTGTCCTTTTCGATGCTCCATCCGCTCTACGACGCGCTCGGCTTCACCTGGTGGCGCGGCCGGGGCGTGGAGGTAAGCGGTCTTCGCCACGAGGAATTGGCGCTCAATCCCGATCGTTTCCTGCGCAGTCCCTACTATTATCTGCTCAGCAACAACCTCGACCATGTGCGGCGCCGCATCGATCCGGCCCAGCCTTCGGAATTCCCGATTTTCGATGAACTCAAGGAGCAGGGCGCGACCGACTATATGGCCTTCATGCAGCCGCTCGGCGCCGTCTCCGAGCATGGCATGGTCGGCTCCTGGACGACGGATCGCCACGGCGGCTTCAGCGATGACGTCATCGCCGCATTGCTGAGACTGCAGAACCATCTGGCGATCGCTGCCAAGGTCGCCGTGCTGGGCAAACTCGCCGACAACATGTTGACCACCTATCTCGGGGCCAATGCCGGACGACGGGTCCTGAGCGGCCAAGTCCGCCGGGGTGACGGCGAGACGGTTCGTGCCGTCCTCGTCATGGCGGACATGCGCGATTCGACGGTTCTTGCGGAGAGGGAAGGCCGCCAGGCCTATATCGAAACGCTCAATGGTTTCTTCGACGCGATCGCGACCCCGTTCAATCGGCATGGCGGGCAGATCCTGAGCTTCGTCGGCGATGGCTTCATCGCCGTTTATCCTTGCGGCCGGCACAAGGAACCTTCCGAGCTTGCGAGCCGCGAAGCCTTCGCCGCCGTTGGCGCGGCCCGCGCCCGCGTTACCGCCCTCAACACGGAACGCAGGAGGCAGGGACGCGACCCGATCGGCTACGGTGTCGGCCTGCACGTCGGCAACGTCATGTTCGGCAATGTCGGATTGCGGGATCGGTTGACCTTTTCGGCTTTCGGTTCGGCCGTCAACGAGGTGCAGCGGCTGCAGAGCCTGACGAAGAAATACGGTCACAACGTCGTGGCGAGCGAAGCCTTCGTCAACTATTGCGGCGGCGATTGGTCGACGCTCGGGCAGGAGCGGTTGCGCGGCGTGCGCCAGAAGTTCACGGTGCTCTATCCCAAGGATGCGGCGCTTACCGCCATCGCGCAGGAGCATGCAGACGATCAGGCGGATGGACTTTCGGAAGCCGAGCATGTCATGCTGCTCTATCGCAACAAGATCGGGCCGCCGGGGCCGCGCGGCCTGATCGACAAGATGCTCCAGTGAGGGATACATATGTTTCGCGTAGCTTTGCTGGCCGCCACCCTTCTTGCGCCGGGCATCGCAAATGCTCAAGCCCTGCAGCAACAACCGCCTCTCGAGCAGATTCTGATCGATGGCTTCGAAGGCAAGGACTTTGCCCCGGAGGGCGGCCTCTACTATCGCGAGAATTTCGAGCAAAGCGCCGGCACCGTCGAGTTTCAGGGGGCGGTCAAGCGGTCGGGCAATGGCGGGCTGAAGCTCAGCGTCGTGCCGCATTGCCCGACAATGAACGACGGCTGCAGCGAACGGGCGGAAATCTGGGAAAAGACGGCCCTGCGCGTGCCCTATGACCAGGGCGTCTGGTACGGTTTCGCGGTCAAGTTCGAAGACCCCATCCCGAGCGGCGACCATCGTTATCTGATTGCGCAATGGAAGCGCGAGATCGATCCCGGCGCCGATGGAGATTTCAGTCCATTTCTGGCGCTGCGCATGGACCTCGGAAAGCTCTTCGCCACCGTGGAGACCAACTATCAGCCGCCAGCATCCACGGGACCGAAGGGCACGCCGGCCCGTTGCGGGCCGGGCGAGGTGCCGGCCTGGGCGCGCCCGGACGTCAACCAGGTGCGCATCCTGGTCGCCACGGACCCGAACTGGACGACCAAGGACGGCGACATTTTCAATTCCTGCACGAAGGCGGTGACGGTTACGGATCACGGCAATCCGCTTCCCGAGCCGAATTCCGGCTGGATCGATTTCGCAATCTTCACCAAACCGGGACCGGACGGGTCGGGGCACATCGAGCTGTTTGCCAACGGTAAGCCGATCATAACGGTCAAGGGCCATATCGGCCACGCCGACAAGGGGCTCGGAGAGAACCAGTATTTCAAGTTCGGCCCCTATCGCGCCGCCGACACCACCGACTGGACGCTCTATTACGACGACTTCCGCCGTTCAGCGCGCTGTGCCGATGTCCTGACGGACGGCGTTTGCCCCTTTCCGTGAGGCGCGGCCCCTTCTCGACCCTTCTCCCACCCCGTCCAGTGGCGTGCTGGACAGCCTGCGGAAGCTAAGCTACTGTTTCGACAGTGGCGAACGCTACTGCATGTTTCCTTAATCACAGGCGATTTAAGGATAAGGACATGCAGCAATTCATAGTGCTGCGGCGTCCTTTTGCGACGCGGCGCCGTAGAGCGCTGCGGGGCTGGTCAGGTCGCTTTGAGACTTGAAGATGCTGCATAATGCCCCGGCCTGAGACGGCAGGGGATCATGCAGGAGGGGCAATGAGGGTCGGGTGTTGCAATGACGTCAGGAGCGGACCTACTAAGGGTTGAGGGTCTGCGGATCACATTCTCCGTGCTTGGCGGCCAGGTGGAGGCCGTTCGGGGGGCGAATTTCAGGATCTTGCCGGGAAAGGTGACGGCGCTCGTCGGCGAGTCCGGTTCGGGCAAGTCGGCGATCAGCCAGGCGATCATGGGCATCCTGCCGAGCGTCGCCAAGGTGGGCGGCCGCGTCCTCTTCAACGATACGGCGGCCGGAGCAAAGCCGGTCGACCTGCTCTCGCTCGAAACCGACGGAGGCGAGATCCAGGAAATCCGCGGCGCGCGGATCAGCAAGATCTTCCAGGAACCGATGACCTCGCTGTCGCCGCTCCACACGATCGGCAACCAGATTTCCGAAGTGCTGAAGATCCACACGGACGCGGACAAGGCGGAGCGGCGGGCGCGAACCGAGGAGCTTCTCGGCGATGTCGGTTTCGCCAACCCGAAGCGGGCCTACGACATGTACCCCTTCGAGCTGTCCGGCGGCATGCGCCAGCGGGCGATGATCGCCATGGCGCTGATTTGCCGTCCGGCACTGCTGATCGCCGACGAGCCGACGACGGCGCTCGACGTCACGGTGCAGGCGCAAATCCTGCAGCTTTTGCGCGAGCTGCAGTCCAAGCTCAACATGGCGATGCTGCTGATCACGCATGACCTTGGCGTCGTCGCCAACATGGCAGACGAGGTCGTCGTCATCTATCACGGCGATATCGTCGAAGCGGGGCCGGTCGATGCGATCTTCCGCAATCCGCAGCATCCCTATCTCAAGGGGCTGATGGCGGCCGTGCCGCATTTCGACATGAAGCCGGGCGAACGGCTGAAGGCTCTTCGCGAAGTGCCGGTCAAGGCTGGAACCCTTCTCGGACGCCAGGAAGTCAGAAAGGCCTCGGGACCGGACGTCCTCGTATCGGTTCGCAATTTGTGCAAGACGTTCTCGACGCGATCGTCGGGCTGGTTCGGCAGCGGCGACGCATCCCGTCATCGCGCCGTCGACGATGTGAGCTTCGACATCCGCCGCGGCGAATGTTTGGGACTGGTGGGCGAGAGCGGCTGCGGCAAGACGACGATCAGCAAGATCCTGATGCGCGCCGTGACGCCGGATCAGGGCTCGGTCACCTTCGACGACGGCGAGGGTGCCGTCGACGTCCTTGAGCTCGACGGCGCCGAACTCAAGGCGCTCCGCGCCAAGATCCAGATGGTTTTCCAGGATCCGGTCTCGTCGCTGTCGCCGCGCATGACGGTCAAGAATATTCTCAGCGAACCGCTCGAGATCCACGGGCGCGGCAACCCGAAATCGCGGATCGAAACCGTCCGTTCCCTCTTGCAGGCGGTCGGCCTCGACCAGCGTTTCATCAATCGCTATCCGCACAGTTTTTCCGGCGGCCAGAGGCAGCGCATCGGGATCGCCCGGGCGCTTGCGCTCGTTCCGCAGCTCCTGATCTGTGACGAGCCCGTTTCGGCCCTCGACGTTTCCGTCCAGGCGCAGATTCTCAACCTGCTCAAGGATTTGCAGAAGGAACTCGGCCTGACGATGCTGTTCATCTCCCACAACCTCGCGGTGGTGGACTACATGGCGGACCGCATCGCGGTCATGTGTGCGGGGCGGATTGTCGAGCTCGCTCCGCGCGAAGTGCTGATGCGCAATCCGGTTCATCCCTATACGAAATCGTTGCTGGCGGCCGTGCCCTATCCCGATCTGGATCGAAAACTCGACTTCGATTCGCTCCAGGCGAGCGGGGGCTCGGACCAGCGTCAATGGGGAGCGCAATTCTCGGACGGCGGCGAGGAGAACGCTCTCTTTCCGGCCGATCTTGGCGGCGGTCACTATGTGCTTGCCAGGAAATCGGCGGATGCAAGGGAGTTACGCCCGTGATCACCCGAAGAACAGCGCTTGCCATCCTCGCTTCAACTGCTCTGCCGAAGGTCCTCCTCGCCGCCGCGGGCGGGGTCGACGCCCTGGCGCCGCTTGTCGCGGAAGGCAAGCTTCCGCCTCTCGACGAAAGGCTGCCGAAAACGCCGCGGGTGATCAACGTCGCGGCGATGGGGCGACAGGCTGGCCGGCATGGCGGGACGATCCGCAGCCTGATCGGCAGCGCCAAGGACATTCGCCTCATGACGATCTACGGCTATGCCCGGCTGGTCGGCTATGACGAGGCGCTCAACCTCCACCCGGACGTCCTGGAGCGCTACGAGACGGTCGAGGACCGGATCTTCACCTTCCATCTGCGCGAGGGGCACAAGTGGTCGGACGGCACGCCGCTGACCGCCGAGGACTTCCGCTACTGCTTCGAGGACGTGCTGCTCAACGAGGACCTGTCGCCGGCCGGTCTGCCTACGGCGCTGGTCATGGACGGGCAGGCGGCGAAGTTCGAGATCCTCGACGAGCGCACGCTGCGCTATTCCTGGCCGATGCCCAATCCGGATTTCCTGCAGAAGCTGGCGGCGCCGCAGCCGCTGGTTATCGCCATGCCGTCGGCATACCTCAAGCAGTTTCACAAGAAATACCAGGAAGAGGACAAGCTGAAGGCGCTGATGAAGGAGGAGCGGGTCAAGAAATGGCACCAGCTCCACCAGCGCATGGCGCGCTCCTACAGACCGGAAAACCCGGATCTGCCAACCCTCGACCCGTGGCGCAACACGACGCCGCTGCCGGCCGAGCAATTCATCTTCGAGCGGAATCCGTTCTTCCATCGCGTCGACGAGAACGGCCTGCAACTGCCGTATATCGACAAATTCGTGCTGAGCGTCAGTTCGTCGGCGCTCATCCCGGCGAAGACCGGAACGGGCGAAAGCGACCTGCAGGCGGCGGGCATCGACTTCGTCGACTATACATACCTCAAGGATGCCGAGAAGCGTTATCCGGTGAAGGTCAAGTTGTGGAAGAAGACCTCCGGCTCGCGCCTGGCGCTGCTTCCGAACCTCAATTGCGCCGATCCGATCTGGCGGCCGCTCTTGAGAGACGTGCGGGTCCGCCGGGCGCTGTCGCTGGCGATCGACCGGCGCGAGATCAACATGGCGGCCTTCTACGGGCTGACCAAGGAGAGCGCCGATACGGTCCTGCCGGAAAGTCCGCTGTTCCGTCCGGAATTCGCGAGCGCCTGGATCGCCCACGATCCCGACCAAGCCAACGCCCTGCTCGATCAGGCCGGGCTTGCAAAACGCGACAGCGACGGCATCCGCATCCTTCCCGATGGCCGGCGGGCACAGATTGTTGTGGAAACGCCCGGCGAAAGCACGCTCGACACGGATGTGCTGCAGCTCATCACCGACTATTGGCAGAAGGTCGGCATCTCGCTCTTCATCCGCACGTCGCAGCGCGACACGTTCCGCAGCCGAGCGGTCGGCGGCGAGATCATCATGTCCATGTGGTTCGGTATCGACAACGGCGTGCCGACGGCGGACATGAACCCCGGCCAGCTCGCGCCGACCGCCGACGACCAGCTGCAATGGCCGGTCTGGGGCCTGAACTATATTTCGCACGGCGAAATGGGCGAGGCACCTGACCTGGAGCCGGTGGTAAAGCTGCTCGATCTGCTCAAGCGCTGGCGGCATTCCGCCGACGATGCGGAGCGGGCCGACATATGGAGGCAGATGCTGTCCATCTATACGGACCAGGTCTTCTCTATCGGCCTCGTCAACGCGTCGCTGCAGCCGATTCTCGTTTCGACGAAGCTGCGCAACATGCCGGACGAGGCGCTGTGGGGCTTCGATCCGACGAGCTATTTCGGCGTCTACAAGGCCGATACCTTCTGGCTGGAACAGGAAAGCTGAGATGCTGCGGTACATCCTCTGGCGCATCGCGGTTATGGTGCCGACCTTGCTCATCATCTCGGCGCTGGTCTTCACCATCATCGAACTGCCGCCCGGCGACTATTTCGAGAGCTATATCGCCGAGATCAGGGCGCAGGGTGAAGGCGTCGACATGGAGGAGATAGAGTCGCTGCGGCAGCAATACGGCTTCGACCAGCCACCGCTGCTGCGCTACTTCTATTGGGTCGGCGGCATGCTGCAGGGCGATTTCGGCTATTCCTTCGAATACGAGTTGCCGGTGAGCGAGGTTGTCGGGGACCGGCTGTGGCTGACGATCCTCGTTTCATTTCTCACCATCATAGTTACCTGGGTCATCGCCTTCCCGATCGGCATCTATGCGGCGACCAATCAATACAGCTGGGGCGACTACGGTCTCTCGCTCATAGGCCTCATCGGCATCGCCATCCCGAACTTCATGCTGGCGCTGATCCTCATGTATTTCGCCAATATCTGGTTCGGAACGTCCATCGGCCATCTGATGGACCAGAAATACCTTTCCGAGCCAATGAGTTGGGAGAAGGCGAAGTCGATGCTCGAGCACATGTGGATCCCGGTGATCATAATCGGCGCGGCGGGTACGGCCGGGATGATCCGGCGGTTGAGGGCGAACCTGCTCGACGAATTGCAGAAGCAATATGTCGTGACCGCCCGGGCGAAGGGCCTTTCGCCGACGCGGACCCTCGTCAAATATCCGCTGCGCATGGCGCTCAACTTCTTCATCTCCGACATCGGCTCGATCCTGCCGGCGATCATTTCCGGGGCTGAAATCACCGCGATCGTGCTGTCGCTCGAGACCACCGGGCCGATGCTGATCAAGGCGCTGCAAAGTCAGGACATGTATCTCGCCGGGTCGTTCCTGATGTTCCTGGCGTTCCTCACCGTCATCGGCGTCCTGATTTCCGACCTCGCGCTCGCCGTTCTCGATCCCAGAATTCGCCTGCAAGGCAGGAGCACCAAGTGACGTCACCGATTCCTGCCCCCGGCGAACCGCTACCGCATTACGTGTCGACCGCCCCCTTCGATCCCTATTCCGTCGAGGTGATGTCGGAGGAGCAGGTACGCATCAATCAGGCGTCGCAGCTGCGGCTGATGTGGTGGAAGTTCAAGCGGCACAAGGTTGCGCTGGTGTCCGGCATCTTCCTGGCAGTGCTCTACGGGATGATTCTCATCTGCGAGTTCCTGGCGCCCTACAACCTGCACACGCGCAACATGGATTTCATCTACACGCCGCCGCAGCGGGTGCATTTCTTCCACGAGGGCTCCTTCGTCGGGCCGTTCGTCTACGGACGGACGATGCAGCTCGACATGGATACGCTGAAGCGGAACTACACCGATAACCCGGCCGAGATCCAGCCGATCCGCTTCTTCTGCCGCGGCGACGGCTATCGCTTCTGGGGGCTTTTCGAAAGCAATCTACACCTCGTTTGCCCGGCCGAGAATGGCCAGCTCTTCCTGCTCGGCAGCGACAGACTGGGACGCGACGTGCTGTCGCGCATCATCTACGGAGCGCGGATTTCGCTGACGATCGGTCTCCTCGGCATTACCGTCAGCTTTGTCCTCGGCATCGTCATCGGCGGCCTGGCCGGGTATCACGGCGGGGTGTTCGATCTTGTCGTGCAGCGGTTGATAGAGGTCCTGCAGTCGATACCGAGCATTCCGCTCTGGCTCTCGCTGGCGGCGATCATGCCGGCGACATGGAGCCCGATCCTCATCTATCTCGGCATAACCGTCATCCTTGGCCTTCTCGATTGGACCGGTCTGGCACGCGCCGTCCGCTCCAAGCTGCTTGCTCTCAGGGAAGAGGATTACGTGCTCGCCGCTCAGTTGATGGGGGCAAGAAGCAGCCGCATCATCGGCCGACATCTCGTGCCGGGCTTCATGTCGCACCTCATCGCGACGGCGACGATCTCCATTCCCGGCATGATTCTCGGTGAGACGGCTCTCAGCTTCCTTGGCCTCGGGCTCCGCCCGCCGATCACCAGCTGGGGCATTCTGCTGACCGAGGCAAAGAGCGTCAGCGTGATTGCCTTCTATCCCTGGCTGCTATTTCCGACTATACCAGTCATTCTTGTGATATTGGCGTTCAACTTCCTGGGAGACGGGTTGCGCGACGCTGCAGATCCTTACAAATAGCTCCGGTATGGCCGCTCGATTCAGGCACGGGCTGCAGCGGACTTGGCGTTTTCACGAGTGAGAGAAAGGTTCTTCGTATGATACGGCGCTTCGAAGACGCCCGGATTCTCATGTACAGCCACGATACGTTCGGCCTCGGTCATCTGAGGCGCTGTCGCGCCATCGCACATGCTCTCGTTGAGGACTATAGCGGCCTGCAGGTCTTGATCGTGTCCGGGGCGACCATTGCCGGCGCCTTCGACTACCGGGCCCGCGTCGATTTCGTGAAGATCCCCAGCGTCATCAAGCTGAGGAATGGCGAATACACGTCGCTCGACCGCCACATCGACCTGCATGAGACGCTGAAGATGCGTCAGTCGATCATTCGCTCGACCGCCGAGACCTTCAAGCCGGACATCTTCATCGTCGATAAGGAGCCGATGGGGCTCCGCGGCGAGGTCGAGGACACGCTGACCTACCTGAAGACGCACGGGACCAGATTGGTTCTCGGTCTTAGGGAGATCATGGATGCGCCGCACCTGCTCGAGGAAGAGTGGAAACGCCGCGACACGATGCGCAAGATCGAGCAGTTCTACGATTCGATCTGGGTCTATGGCCCTCCCGATTTCTACGACCCGCTGGTGGGGCTCGACGTTCCCGCGGCGGTGCGCGATCGCATGAATTTCGTCGGCTTCCTGCAGAGAAGCGTCCCGCATGGCGGATTGCCCGATCACAGGCCGGAGGGCGACTATATTCTGGTGACCACAGGAGGCGGTGGCGATGGCGCCGAGCTCATTCATAACGTCATCCACGCCTACCAGCAGGACCCGAGCCTGACGCACAATGCGCTTGTCGTCCTTGGTCCCTATATGCCCGCCAAGCAGCGCAACAAGCTGATCCGGAAGGGCGGTGGTATCCCTTTCATCAAGATCATCGAGTTCGACAATCGCATGGAGGAACTGGTCGCCGGTGCCCGCGCCGTCGTATCGATGGGCGGCTACAACACCTATTGCGAGATTCTCTCCTTCGATAAGCCGGCGCTGATCGTGCCGCGGCTGCAGCCCCGGGAGGAGCAACTGATCCGGGCGCGGCGCGCGTCCGAACTCGGCCTTGTCGACATGCTGCTGCCCCACGAGGCAGAAGATCCGCTGCGCTTTGCAGCGGCACTCAAGTCCCTGCCGCAGCGTGCAGCGCCGTCGTGTAACAGGAACGGCCTGAGGCTCGAAGGCCTTGTCCATATCTCCGGGATTGTCGGAGAGTGGCTCGATCACAGATCGAAGGAACATCTGAGCATCGTCAAGCAGACAAGCTGAAATACCCGTGTCGCAAACTCGAAAGATCGCCGTTGTCCTGAAGGGCTATCCACGCCTTTCCGAGACGTTCATTGCTCAAGAATTGCTAGGGCTCGAAAGGGCAGGGCACGATCTCGTGCTCGTCGCCCTGCGGCGCCCGACCGACGCGAAGCGTCATCCGGTTCATGACGAGATCCGCGCCAAGGTGTTCTATCTGCCGGAATACCTGCATGACGAGCCCTGGCGGGTGTTCCGATCGCTGTTGAAATCGCTGCCAAAGCCCGGATTCTGGCACGCTCTGGTGCCCTTCCTCCAGGATCTCCGTCGCGACTGGACGCGCAACCGCTTTCGTCGTTTCGGCCAGGCGCTGGTGCTCGTCGCCGAGTGGCCTGCCGGGGCGCGCTGGCTGCATGCCCATTTCATCCACACGCCGGCCTCGGTGACGGCCTATGCGAGCATCATGGCCGGCGTTCCCTGGAGCTGCTCGGCGCACGCCAAGGACATCTGGACCTCTTCCGACTGGGAGCTTTCGGAAAAGCTCGGCCGGGCGCGCTGGACGGTGACCTGCACGCGCAACGGCTTCGAGCATCTCAAGAGCCTGACGGCCGAGAAGTCCCGGGTGCATCTGAGCTATCACGGTCTCGACCTTGATCGCTTCCCGAGCTTCGAAGGCGACCATTCGCGCCGCAACGGTTCCGACCCCAACGATCCGGTGCGCATCGTCAGCGTCGGGCGCGCCGTCGCCAAGAAGGGTTATGACGTTCTGCTCAAGGCGCTGTCGCTGCTACCCCCCGACCTCAATTGGCGCTTCGAGCATATCGGCGCAGGCGACCTGACGAAGGACCTTCGGTCGTTCGCCGACCATCTCGGCCTTGCGCCACGTGTGAGCTGGCACGGCGCGCTCGATCAGAAGGACGTGCTCGCACGCTACCGTGAGAGCGACATTTTTGCACTCGCCTGCCGGGTCGCGGTCGATGGCGATCGCGATGGACTGCCGAATGTGCTGGTCGAGGCTTCGAGCCAGCGGCTTGCCTGTGTCTCGACATCGGTATCCGGCATTCCGGAACTGCTTGACAATGATGCGAACGGGATCGTTGTGCCGCCTGAGGATCCCGCCACGCTCGCATCTGCGCTGGAGCGGCTCATCCGCGATCCGGCTTTGCGCACGAGGCTGGGCGCCGCGGCGGAACGGCGCGTGCGGGCCGAGTTCGATCATCACTCGAGCGTCGACCAGTTGAGCGGGCTTTTCGAAAGCGAATGGAGAAGGGCTCCTTGAGCAAGCGCCGCGTTTTTTTCTATGTTCAGCACCTGCTCGGGATCGGGCATCTGGCAAGGGCCAGCCGCATCGCAAAGGCACTGTTCGCGCGCGACTTCGACGTGACGATGGTGACCGGCGGCTCGCCTGTCCCCGGCTTCCCTGGCGAGGGAGTGAGGACGGTCGCGCTGCCGCCGGTGACGGCGGGCGACAAGGGCTTCTCCGGCCTCGCCGACGCCGAGGGCAATCCGGTCACGGCCGCCTATCAGGAGCGTCGCAAGCAACAGCTGCTGGAGGCGTTTCGCCTCTCGCAGCCGGATGTCGTCATCATCGAGGCTTTCCCATTCGGCCGCCGGCAGATGCGCTTCGAGCTCCTGCCCCTGCTCGACGCAATCGAAGCGATGGACCGCCGCCCGCTGGTCGCGACGTCGCTCCGCGACATCCTGCAGGAGCGGATAAAGCCAGGGCGCGCCGAGGAGACGGTCGAGCTGGTCAAGAAGCACTTCGACCTCGTGCTCCTTCACGGCGACCCGGCTTTCGCGCGGCTCGAGGAGACTTTCCCGCTCGCGGGCGAGATCGCTGACCGGGTGGCCTATACCGGTCTCGTCGCCCCGCCACCGCCGGCCGAGCCTGCCGAGACATTCGATATCCTGGTTTCCGCGGGAGGCGGCGCGGTCGGCAAGGAGCTGATCGGCGCGGCACTCGGGGCGGCGAGGATTTTGCCGCCGGAGCTTCGCTGGTGTCTGGTAACCGGCCCAAACCTGCCGCAGCCGGATTTCGACGAACTCGCCGCCGCGGCACCGGAAAACGCCAGCCTGTTTCGTTTCCGGCAGGATTTCGCAAGCCTCCTTGCCGGGGCGCGCCTTTCGGTCTCACAGGCCGGATACAACACAGTCTGTGACATATTGCGGGCCGGATGCAGCTCGCTGCTCATTCCCTTTACCTCGGGGGGCGAAACCGAGCAGAGCACGCGGGCGACGAGATTGGAGCGGCTCGGGCTCGCCGCCGTCCTGTCCGAGCAAGGAATTAGCGCGCGGGAACTCGCCCAGCAGGTGGAGGCGTCGCTTGCCCGTTCGAAACCCGATATCCCGCCGCTCGATCTCGACGGGGCCGACAATACCGCGACAATTCTCGAGGAGCATCTGACGCGGCTGGAAGGCGTCAGACCGCACCGATCAGCATGAAGCGCGTATATTTCTTCATAGGCAGCGCGCCGGCGAAATCGATGAGGGAAAGGCCCGCCTTGATTTCAAATTCCTCGAGCGAGGAAACGCAGTTTATGTGGCTCGGCTCGCTGAAATAGTCGTTTGACTGCAAAGCCACGCGGGTTCCGGAGGGAAGGAGGCCGAGCCACGCGCCGAGGTCGGCGATGTGTTCGCAACTCGTGTTGACCACGAGGTCAGCCTTCAAGCTGCGATAGTCGATCCCGTACATGTCCGCGGTGACGGCGCGAAAGCGGTCGCCGAAACCGGAATTCAGCGTGCGGGCCACGTCTTCGACTGCCGGATCGATGTCGAAGCTGTCGATCACCTGGATATTGAAGCGCGTATCCTCGAGCAGCATGGCCGGCAGAACACCGTACCAGCCGCCGAGAACGACGATCCTGTCGTAATCGGAACCGGCATTCCTCAGGAGTTCATTGCGGGCCCAGAGCTTGCACAGGACCTGCTTGTGGTTGAAGGCATTGGCGATATTCGCTTGCGGATGTTTGGCGATGACGCTCGCTATGCCGTCGACGAGCACGCTGCCGGTATAAGCGGCCAACCCGCGCGCGAGGTCATAACCGCTCTCGGGCCAATCGTGCGAACTGTGGGGCGGGTGGCTGGCATGCGTCATCCGGGTGTTGTAAGCTCAGGGTCCGGCAAGCGCAAGCCGCGCCACGGAGCCGCGGCTGGGAGGTTGCAACTCGGTTCGATATCCGGTGGAAGGAGCTTGCTTGCCAGCCAAGCGCTTGACATGGAGTATGCCTCTGCTCTCATGGCAGGCAGTCACGAGTTCCCGGAAGAAGCGCACGCCATTGAAGATCTGGTGGAGAGAAACCATTTGCGGCTAGCGTCCGCCTCCGGAGCGGCCCTGCGATCCCGAATTTTAGATTAGGTCTCATTACCCGCCCATGGAACCACGTCTTTCCCGCTACATCTGGACTCATACACGAAAGGCGCAGCTCTGGATCCTTCTGATCGTTGCGCTGTCGATGATCCCCTATTTCATGTCCTTCGACCTGCCGAAGCAGATCGTCAACGGGCCGATCCAGGGGCAGGGATTCGAAACGCCCGGGGCAACGCAGCTCTTCATGCCGATCGCCTTCAGCCTGCCACTCATTGGCGAGGTCAACCTTTTTTCGGGAATCGAGCTTGGCCGGCAGGGGACGCTGTTGGCGCTCAGCCTCGTCTTTCTCTTCTTGGTGATCATCAACGGGCTCTTCAAGTTCTATATCAACACCTACAAAGGCCGGCTCGGTGAGCGGCTGCTCCGGCGCATCCGTTTTGAGCTCGTCGACCGTGTCCTGCGCTTCCCGCCGCACCACTTGAAGCGTGTGAAGCCGGCGGAAATCTCGACGATGATCAAGGATGAAGTCGAGCCCATGGGCGGCTTCACCGGCGATGCCTTCGTGCAGCCGGCGCTTCTCGGCGGCCAGGCGCTGACGGCGCTGATCTTCATCCTGATCCAGAGCTTCTGGCTTGGCATCATCGCCGCGGTCATCGTCGCGGTCCAGGCGGTGATCATTCCGCGCATGCGCCGGCGGCTGCTGGTGCTCGGGCGCGAACGGCAACTGACCGCCCGCGAGCTCTCCGGGCGGGTCAGCGAAATCGTCGACGGTATCGGCACGATCCGCGGGCATGACACGTCCAACTACGAACGCGCCGACATCGCCGCGCGCCTCGGCCGGATCTTCAAGATCCGTTACGATCTTTACCAGTGGAAGTTCCTGGTGAAGTTCCTGAACAACTTCCTCGCCCAGGTCACGCCTTTCCTGTTCTATTCGATCGGCGGCTATTTCGCTCTGCAGGGACGCCTCGACATCGGCCAGCTCGTCGCGGTGATCGGTGCCTACAAGGATCTGCCGGGACCGCTGAAGGAACTGATCGACTGGGATCAGGCGCGTCAGGATGTCCAGGTCAAATACACACAGGTCGTGGAACAGTTCAGCGTCGAGCCCTTGATCGACCCGAAAGTACAGGAGATTTCCGTAGCTGCGCCTCCGACGCTCTCCGGCGCACTTGCTGCCGTCAACCTCACGATAGCCGACGATGGCGGCGCCAAGCTGATCGAGCATGTCTCCTTCCAGGTCCGCCCGGGCGAGACCGTGGCCATTACCGGCGGCACCGGCGGTGGCGGAGAGGCCCTGGCCGAGGCCCTCGGCCGCCTGGCCTGGCCGGCGAGCGGCAGGATCGTCGTCGGTGACGAGGATATTCACGAGCTGCCGGAAGCGGTCATCGGGCGACGGATTTCCTATGCCTCCTCCGAGGTCTACGCCTTCCAGGGCAGTCTCGGCGACAATCTGCTCTATGGCCTCAAGCATGCGCCGCTGACCGAGGTGGTTTACGAGGGCGACAAGGCGGCCCATCGCCGATGGGAACTGCTCGAGGCGAAGCTTGCCGGCAACCCCTCATTCGACCTCAACAGCGATTGGATCGACTACGGAGCTGCGGGGGCAACGGGGCCGAAAGATCTCTTCGGGAAGATCAGGGCTGTGCTCGACGTCGTGCTCCTGACGAACGACATTTCGGCCCTGGCCGTCCGCTCGACGATCAATGCCGTCGAGCACGAGGCATTTGCCAGTGAAATCGTCGAGATGCGTGCCGCGCTCCGGCGGCGCCTCGAGGCCGAGAAACTCAGCGATCTGGTCGTTTTCTTCGAGCCGGGCTCCTACAATGTCGAAGCAACCGTTGGCGAAAACCTGCTCTTCGGCACTGTGACCGACAGGGCGAGATGGGAGTTGGCGCTGGAGAGCCACCCCTTCTTCAAGACCGTCCTGAAGCGGGCCGGCCTTCACGAGACTTTCTACGGCATGGGGCTCGAAATCGCCGAAAACGTCGTCGAACTGTTCCGCGACCTGCCGCCGGATCACCCGTTCTTCCAGCAGCTTACCTTCATGACCAGTGAGGAAATTCCGGCCTATGAGGCACTGCTTCAGAGGCTCAGGGGCCGGCCGCTCGACGAAGTCTCGGAGGAGGACGCGATCCGGATCATCCGGCTATGCTTCGGCTATATCGAGCCGCGGCATCGCTTCGGTCTCCTGACGGACGACCTGATGCAGAAGATCGTCGAGGCGCGGCGAGAATTCAGCGACGGCCTGCCTGCCGATCTCGCTGGCATCATCGAGCACTACCAGCCGAACCGCTACATGGCTTCGTCCAGCATCCTCGACAACGTGCTCTTCGGCCGTATCGGCCATAAGCACACGGACGGGTCGGACAAGATTCGGGCGATCGTCCGCGATCTCTTCGAATCGCTCGGCCTCTACAACAAGGTGCTCGCCTTCGGGCTCGATTTCGATGTCGGCGCCGGTGGCAAGCGACTGACCGCCGGCCAGCGCCAGAAGCTCAACCTGGCACGTGCCCTGATCCGGCTTTCCGATTTCTATATCGTCAATCAGCCGCTGCTGGCACTCGATCAGCGCACGCAGGACCAGATCACCCGTAACGTCTTCGCCTTCCTGCATGACGAGAACCGCAATCCGGCGATCGTCTGGGTGCTTTCCAATCCGGCTCTTTCGGAACTCTTCGACCGGGTGGTGCATTTCGAGAACGGCCGGTTGGTGCATGAGGAAACCGTGGAAACGCCGTCAAAAGACAGCGACTACAAGGAACTGGCGTCTTGATGTAATATTAGCATAGGGTGGCAGGCGTAATTTCCCGGCCGGTCGGGAACGGACGTCTTCGCGACCGCGACACATTCGGAGAAGCGGACTGATATGCTCCTAAAAGACGAAGTGGAAATGTTGCGCCGGATTACGCTTTTTTCCGGCCTGCCGCCTGCGAAACTCAAACTTCTCGCTTTCACCTCCGACCGGGTGATGTACAGCGCCGGCGAAGACCTGTTCCACCAAGGCGATATCGGCGACGCAGCCTATGTCATCCTTTCCGGAAAGGCAGACGTGCTGGTCTCGACGCCCACGGGGCAGTTGAAGGTTGCCGAGGTGGAGCAGAATTCGATCGTCGGCGAGATCGCCATCCTCTGCAACACGCCGCGCACTGCAACCATCAAGACGACCACTTCGCTCGAGGCCCTGCGCATTCGCAAGGACGATTTCCTGAAACTGCTGGCCGATTTTCCCGAAATGGCCGTGGAGATCATGCGTGTCCTCGCCGACCGTCTCAGCCAAACGACCTCCGAACTCACCGAAGCCCGCAGCCGCGCCCAGCGGGTGGAGGCATAGGGTTCAGACGTTCACGATTGCCGGTTCGCCGCGCTGTGGCGGCCGCGTGAATTTATTCCGGTTCCGATTTTCGGAATCATGCAGTAGAGAGGCGCGATGCGCGCCATAACCTATTTCGACAAGACCGTTTACTTCCCCGACAAGCCGGAAAAGAAACGCTTTTTCGCCCGCCTGCAAGCAGGGCAGTGGGAGCCCGGCACCTTTCGAAACATCGCTCGCTTGGTCGACGAAAAGACGACCTTCATCGACATTGGTGGCTGGATCGGCGTTACGCCCTATTGGGCGGCCCAGACCGCAAACAATGTCATTGTCGTCGAGCCCGACCCGGTATGTTTCGGCATCCTGACGCAGATGCGGGCCGACAACGCCGGCGAGGTGACGCTCGTCAACGCAGCACTCTCGCAGGACGAGCGCCTAGTGCTCAACTCCGTCGGCGGCGGCTTCGGCAGTTCGGAAACCTCGGCGCTGATCGCCGACGACACGGGCATGGCGATTGCCGCCGAAACCATAACGATCCCGAAGCTCCAGGCGATGGCGAAGACCGAGCGTCTCTGCTTCAAGATCGACATCGAAGGCTACGAATACAAGGCGCTCGACCAATTCCGGACAATCGACCGGAAGAGGACGGCGGGCGTCTTGCTCGCCGTACACCCGCAGATCCTGGCGGCCTCGCTTTCCGGTCCCTCGCTGCTGCGCGCGATCCGGACCATGTCAGCGACCGTTCGGCTCATCCGAAGCTTTCGCGGATTTCGCCTGGAGAACCCGTCGGCGATCTGGGCGGCTCTGCGCAAGTCGATCGCTCGGCGCGAACTCAAAGGCTTCGATCTGCTCTTCCTGGCGAAGTGAGCCGCGAAGGACGGCGGTCTTACGCCGGCGGGCGAACGCTATGGAAAACCGTCGGCGCTGCGCCGGGTATCCTGCTTAGCGCATAAACTTCATAGGCGGCTTGCGGGTCGTCTCCCATCCCAAGCGAACCCGCTGGCATGCCGGGTACGGCGAGGCCAACGATGTCCGGACGCTCCGCGATCAGCTTCCGGATCGCCTCGAGCGGCACGTGCCCTTCAAGCAGATAGCCGTCGAGCACGGCCGTGTGACAGGCCTCCATGTCCGCCGGAACGGCGAAGCGGCGCTTGATCGCCGTCATGTCGCTCTCGTGGTGGACTTCGACCGCGAAGCCTGCCGCCCTCATGGCTGCCGCCCAGCTTTCACAGCAGCCGCAGAGCGGGTCCTTGTAGATCACCATGCGCCCGGCAGTTGCGAGCGCGTCCGGGGACCGAAGTAAAACGAGAAAGGCGCCTGCCAGAGCGCCGGCCAGGAAATCTCTGCGTTGGATGGTCATGGGGAGCACTCCTTTCCTGGCGCTGTTCCGCAGCGTAATCCGCCGCCGGAGCATGAAATTAGACGCCGGGACGCTCAGCGTGTCGATACACCAGATCGCCGCACGCCCCGCACCGGTTCGACGCCGCCGCGGCCGAACCGGGCAGGCTCAAGCGGCTTCTCCGGGACGCTTCCGGCATCGGCAAGATCGTCGATGATCGGGCAATCCGGCCGCGTATCGCCGTGACAATGGGCGGCGAGGTGCTTGAGGGTCCGGCTCATCGCCTTCAGCTCCTCCGCCTTGCGGTCGAGCATCGCCACTTGATCGAGCGCGATTTTCTTGACCTCGCTGCTGGCACGGGAACGGTCGCGCCACAGCGCCAGCAGGTCTGCCATCTGCTCGACGGTAAAGCCGAGATCGCGCGCCCGCCGGATGAAGCGCAGCGTATGGACATCGTTGGCGCCGTAATTGCGATAGCCGGATTGGCTTCTGTCGGCTGCCGGGATGAGACCGATCTTTTCGTAGTAGCGGATCATCTTCGCCGAGACGCCCGACGCGTGCGCCAGATCGCCGATATTCATGACATCCTCGTTCAACTAGCGGCGGATACACCGAAATATAGGACTTCCCCTGAGCGGGTGCCAACAGAGCCTGCTCAACGCTCCCCGTTTTCCTGTCGCTCGAGACCTCCGAGTCGTTTGAGGCGCAACGCATTGCCGACCACGAAGACGCTGGAAAGTGCCATTGCCCCGGCGGCAAAGACCGGCGAAAGCAGCACGCCATAGCCGGGATAGAGCGCCCCGGCGGCGACCGGAATCAGCACCACGTTATAGGCAAAGGCCCAGAACAGGTTCTCCCCGATGTTGCGGATCGTCGCCTTGGAAAGTGCAATCGCCTTCGGCACACCGACGAGGTCGCCGGACATCAAGACCACGTCGGCGCTTTCGATTGCGATGTCCGTTCCCGTGCCGATCGCAATGCCGACGTCGGCGGCGGCAAGCGCCGGTGCGTCGTTGATCCCGTCCCCGACGAAGGCGACGTTGCGGCCATCTGCCTGCAGGCGCCTTACCGCCGCGACCTTGCCGTCCGGCAACACCTCGGCGAGAACCTCGTCGATGCCGAGCTTGCGCGCAATGGCTTCCGCGGTCCGGCGGTTGTCGCCGGTGATGATCGCGATCTTCAGGCCGAGATCGTGCAAGTCCCGGATCGCCTGTGGCGTCGTCTCCTTCAACGGATCGGCAACCGCAATGATCGCAGCCAGTTTTCCGTCGATTGCGGCGTAGAGCGGGCTCTTGCCTTCGTCGCCGAGCCGGGCGGCGTCCGAGGCAAAGTGCGAGACGTCGAGCCCGAGGCGCGTCATCAGTCGGTCGGCGCCGACGTGGACCGTTCTTCCGGCGACCTCGGCTCTGGTGCCGAAGCCCGTAATCGCTTCGAACGTGTCGGGCTCGCTCATTGCGAGGCGCGCTGCTTTGGCGGCGGAAACGATCGCCTCGGCGATCGGGTGCTCGGAGCGGGCTTCTGCGGTGGCGACAAGAGCCAGTACGGTATTGCGATCGAAGTCCGGGGCGGTCTCGAGGTCGGTCAGTTCCGGCCGCCCCTTCGTCAGCGTTCCGGTCTTGTCGACCGCGATGATTTCGGCGCTGCGCAAGGTCTGCAAGGCATCCCCCTTGCGGAACAGGACGCTCATTTCGGCGGCGCGCCCCATGCCCACCATAATCGACGTCGGCGTGGCAAGGCCCATGGCACAGGGGCAGGCGATGATCAGCACCGCAACGCCGTTGATGAGGGCGAATGTCAGGGCCGGGTCCGGTCCGAAGGTGAGCCAGACCAGGAAAGTCGCCAAGGCGACTGCCATGACGACCGGTACGAACCAGGCGGTGACGCGATCGACGAGCGCCTGGATCGGCAGTTTCGCGCCTTGCGCCTGCTCGACCATCCGGATGATCTGGGCAAGGACCGTGTTGGCACCGACCTTGGTGGCGCGGAAGGTGAAGGCGCCGGTCCTGTTGATCGTGCTGCCGACGACGTCCGACCCACTCGTCTTTGCAACCGGCAGGGGCTCGCCGGTGATCATCGATTCATCGACATGGGAATCACCCTCGACGACCAAGCCGTCGACGGCAACCTTCTCGCCGGGACGCACCAGCACCAGGTCGCCGGCGCGCACCTCGGCAATCGGAATCTCCAGCGTCTCGTCACCGCGCCGGACGCGCGCCGTCTTTGGCTGCAGCCCCATCAGATGCTTGATCGCCTCAGACGTGCGGCCCTTAGCGCGCGCTTCGAGCAGCCGTCCGAGCAGGATCAGCGTGACGATCACCGCTGCCGCTTCGTAATAGACATTGGCCGTCCCGGCCGGCAGAAGCCCTGACGCGAAGGTCACCACGACGGAATAACCCCAGGCGGCGACCGTGCCGATCGCTACAAGCGAATTCATGTCGGGAGCGGCGCGCAGCAGCGCCGGCACGCCCTTTGCGAAGAAGCGACGGCCGGGGCCAAAGAGAACGATCGTCGCGAGAGCGAACTGCAGGTACCAGCTCTGCTCCATGCCGATACGGGTCATCACGAAATCATGGATCGCCGGCACCAGGTGCGACCCCATTTCGAGGACGAAGACAGGAAACGCCAGCAGGGCGGCGATCAGGAAGTCCCGCTGCAGGTGCCTGAGTTCCTCGTCGCGCCTTCCTGCCTCGCGGTCGACGTCCCGGTCATCGCCAAGCTGATGTGCCTCGTAACCGGCGCTGCGAACCGCCTCCAACAGCATATCCGTGGTCGCAAGCCCCCTGACCAGACGGATCGAGGCTCGCTCGCTCGCAAGATTGACGTGGGCCTCGACAACACCGGGAACGGTCTTCAGCACCTTCTCGACACGCCCCACGCAGGACGCGCAGCTCATTCCCTCGATGCCAAGTTCGAGCGTGTCTTCGACCGCTCCGTAGCCGACATTCTCGATCGCCCTGATGATGTCGAACGGCTTCGTCGTCTGATCGAAGCGAACGTCGGCGCGCTCCGTAGCCAGATTGACGGACGCTGATACCACGCCCGGCACGGCGGTGATTGCTTTCTCGACACGTGCTACGCAGGAGGCGCAGTTCATCCCCCCCACGGAAAGACTGACCCTTTGCGTATGCTCTGCACGTCGGGTTGCGGCAGCACTCGGAGATGCCATACTGATAGTCCTTGCAATATGTCTGCCGACAACATGAGGCTTCCAACGATGGGAAGGTCAAGGGCTGTTGTCAGTTTGAAGGCATCAAAAAACGACGAGGACGACGACGGGGCCAGTTCATCGCTCCTAGTCCTAAGAGGGCAGGCGAGAAGGAGCGCCGCCTCTCGATCCTGGCGATCGCCGTGCCGAACCGGCTGACGGCTATACGCTTTCGGGGGTAATGATCTCGAACGGAACCACGCGTTGCAGGATCGTCGTGCTGTTACGGTGCTCCAGCGAGGCGACCATGGTCGCGATCAATTCGTCCGAGCTCCGGTCGAGGGGATGGCAGAGAGCGGCGGTGATCAGCCCTTCGGTCAATCCTTTGCGGGTTTCGGGGCCAATGTCGCGGCAGACGATCCTGACCTTGTTTCGCTTCTCGTCCGGGGCTTCGCGCAGCGCGCGTAAAACGCCGGAGATGCCGCCCCCGGCGATATAGATGCCTCGGAGGTCGTCGAGGCCGGAGAGCAATTCGGTCACGATCCGATAGGCTTCCTGCGGCTCTTCGTGGGTCGGCCGGCTGTCGTCCACCCTTAGATGCGGCGCGTGTTCCCGCATATAGGACCGGAAGCTTGCGTCCGAGACATCCTGACACTGATAGCGGTGATTTCCGATGAAGACCGCGACGCGACCCGGGGTGCCGGTCGTCTGCGCGAGAAACCAGGCTGCGGTCCGGCCAAGCTTCCAATTGTCGGTTCCGACATAGCCTGCCCGATCCGGCGCGGATTGGTCGGTGACATAGGCGATGACGGGTTTGCCGCGGACTTTGAGCGAGTGGATCGTCTGGCTTATCAGAGGGTGGTCGCCGGCGATGATGGCAACCGCGTCACAGCGTCTGCCGAGCACTTCCAGGCGGTCGGCGATATTCTGGGGCTCGAGAAGATCGACGAAATCCACCAGGGGCTCAATCTTCTCATACTGTCGTCTTGCCGCCGCCTCGATGATCTTCGCGCCGAACAGCCGGTACAGTTCGCGCGTCGATTGCTGAAGGAGAAAACCGAAACGGTAGGTCGGCAGCGCGCGCCTCTTACGATCCTCGATCACGCCTATCCCGTAAAATCCGATCTCTTCCGCAGCGTTCTGCACTCTCTCGATTGTATCCGCGCGCACCGAACCCGAGCCACCAAGGATTCGGTTGATCGTCGAAACGCTGACGCCGGACGCCTCGGCGAGATCGGCAATGGTCGGGCGCTTTTTCATGGCATATTTCACACCAAATTGGAATGAGACTAAATGATACAAAAATTTTCAAATTCTGCAACAACTATTCCAACGGGCTGAGCCATTTGGTACAAACATTCCAGCGAATTCGAGAAGCGCCCTTGGGAGGTGGCCTCGCGATCGCAAACTCTAGGGAGGACAATCTGATGAATTTTTCGAAGCATGCCCTGCGCGGGCTGCTGGCAGGTACTGCTATTGCCATCGGCGCATCGTCGGTCATGGCCGCAAATATCTTTGTCGTCGGCGGCAAGCCGGACGACCCGTTCTGGTCGATCGTGAAGAAGGGTGCCGAGGACGCCGGCAAAGTCGTGGAGGCGCAGGGTGGGTCGGTAACCTGGCTCGGGCCGCAGAACTACGACAACCTCGGTGTCGACGCGGCGGAACTGATACGCCAGGCCATTGATCAGGGCGCCGATGCGATCGTAGGCCCGAACTGGGTGCCGGAGGCCATGGATCCCGCATTCAAGGCGGTCGTCGACGCCGGCATTCCGCTGGTCATTTACAACGCCGGCGGCATCGAAGCTGCCGACCGCCTGGGTGCGATGAACTATATCGGATCCAACGACTACCTGTCCGGCAAGGCTGCCGGCACCTACTTCGCCGAGCATGACCTGAAGAATGCGGTCTGTCTCAACACCTTGCCTGGTGCGGCGAACATCGAAGCCTTCTGCAAGGGCATGATCGACGGGGTCACCGAGGGTGGCGGCGTCGGCTCCGCACTGCCGCTGCCGGCAACGTCCTTCGGTTCGGCCACGGCCGTGGCGCAGGCCCTCAAGGCGCACCTTCTACAGAACCCGGACATCAAGGCCGTGTTCGCTATCGGCAACGTCGACACGAACTCGGCGGTCAATGGGGTGACGCAGGCCGGCAAGCAGGGCCAGGTGCAGGTCTGCGGCATGAACATGGATGAAACGATCCTGAACAACATCAAAAGCGGCACCCAGCTCTGCGCGGTCGACCAGCAGGGCTATCTGCAGGGTTACCTCGCGGTCTCGATCCTGAACGGCAAAGTCAATTACGGCCTTACGGTGCCGACCCGGGAAATCCTGACCGGCCCAGGCGTGATCGACAAATCGAACGTCGATGCCACCCTGGAGGGTGTGAAGGCGGGCGCCCGCTGAGCTTCGGCTGAACCTCGCGAAGCTGCCTGCCGTTTGAGGCAGGTAGCTTCCAATCTTCCAATAGTGCCGGTCGTCATCGGTCTTGCGGCTTCATTGGTGGTATCAAAATGAACACGACAAATACGGTTCAGGCCTCCTCGGTTCCTTCAGGTGGCCACCATATCAAAGCGACCATCGGTCAGCTTACTCGTCGCCCTGAAGCAGGTTCGTTGCTGGGCTTGATCGCGGTGTTCGTCTTCTTCGCTCTGGTGGGCGGCCAAGCTTTCCTGTCCCCTGCGGGCTATGCCAGCTGGCTCAACATTGCCGCCGAGATAGGTCTCGTCGCGCTCCCGGTGGGCCTCTTGATGATCGCCGGGGAAATGGATCTCTCGATCGGCGCGGTGATTCCGGCATCATCCCTGACGGTCGCCATTATTTCCGGCCATTACGGCCTTCCCGAATTTGTCGGCATTTTCGCCGGTCTGGGTGTCGGGCTCATCGTTGGATTTTTCAACGGCTACCTGGTCAACCGCACCGGGGTGCCATCCTTGATTGTCACCATCGGCTCCATGTTCGGCGTCATGGGACTGACCCTGGGCTTCACCGTGCTCATCGCCGGCAGCACCGGCGTGTCGCTCGTACCAAGTCCGACCGTCAAGGCGATCCTCGGCGATTTCGTCGGCGGCATGTTTCAGGTGACGATCTTCTGGTGGCTCCTGTTCGTTGCGGCGTTCTTCTATCTGCTGCACGTCTCGACTCTGGGCAACTGGATCTTTGCTCTGGGTGGCGACAAGATCTCGGCCCGCAACGCCGGTATTCCGACGGAAAGACTGACCATCGCACTCTACATGTTGTCGGGTTTCTCTGCGGCCTTCGTCGGCGTCAGCCAGGTGCTTGTCTACCAAAGTGCGCAGGTGCTCGCGGGGCAATCGTTCATCTTCAATTCGATCATGTGCGTGGTCATTGGCGGTGTGCTCCTGACCGGAGGCGCAGGGTCGGTGGTGGGCATCGTCTTGGGTACGCTCACCTTCGCGATCGTCAATCAGGACATCTATTTCACGGGCATCGATCCGAACCTTGGCAGTGTGATCATCGGCGCGCTCCTGCTGCTCGCCGTGATGATGAACGACAAGTTCCGGGTCCTGGCGATGTCCTATGCAACGAAGAAGAAATGAGGGCGCGGAAATGAACAGCTTATCCCTCGGACAAATTCTACGCCGCCCGGAATTTGGAGCCGTGCTGAGCTTCGTCGCCGTGATTACCTTCTATGTAGCCTTCGGCGGCGTGAGCCTCGGTACGCTTTTCGGCGCGGCGAGCTGGGTCAATTTCGCGGCCAATCTCGGTATCGTCGCCTTGCCGGTCGGCCTTCTGATGATCGCTGGCGAGCTTGACATTTCGATCGGCGCAATGATCCCGGCGGGATCGATGTCGATCGCCATTCTGTCGGGTTATTATGACTTGCCGATCGTAGTCGGCATGCTCGGCGCGCTCGGCCTGGGCGTTCTGGTGGGGCTGGCGAATGGCTTCCTGGCGGTGCGCACGAGCGTGCCCTCGCTGATCATCACGCTAGGTACGCTGGTTGCGGTGCAGGGTCTCGTCCTCGCAGGATCCGTCATTCTGACCGGGGCCGCCTCGGTTCCGCTGGAGGCGCCGACCTGGGCCAAGGCGGTCTTCGGCCAACTCATCCTCGGCAAGTTCCAGGTGATTATCCTGTGGTGGTTCGCGTTGACGATCGTCTTCGCTTTCGTGCTTCATGCGACGCGCTACGGCAACTGGATCTTTGCGATGGGCGGAGACGAGGTCAGCGCCCGCAATGCCGGGATCCCGACCAAGAGGCTCAAGATTGCTCTCTTCGTTCTATCGAGCACGGCCGCTTCCTTCGTCGGCATGTGCGGGGCGATCCAGTTCAACTCCGCACAGGTCTCGGGCGGCATGAACTATATCTTCAACACGATCGTCTCGATCGTCGTGGGTGGCGTGCTGCTCACTGGCGGCTTCGGTTCGGTCGTCGGGATATTCCTCGGTGCGCTGACCTTCGCTGTCGTCAACCAGGGCATCTATTTCACCGACATCGACCGCAACTGGTCCAACCTCATTATCGGCGTGATGCTCATGGCTGCAGTTCTGATGAACAATACCTTCCGGCAGATGGCATTGAGCTACGCGCCGAAGAAAAAGAAGTGAGGGTTCGATCATGTCTGACAATACTCCGATCCTTGAACTCCAAAATGTCGACAAGAGCTTCGGGCCGATCGACGTCCTGCATAACATTTCGCTCAAGGTCCGGGCGGGCGAGGTGCTCTGCCTGCTCGGCGACAACGGCGCCGGCAAATCGACCCTCATCAAGACCCTTGCGGGCGTGCACAAACCGACGCGCGGCACGATCCTGATGGACGGCAACCCGGTCGAGTTCAGCGGCCCGCGAGAAGCCCAGGAAATGGGTATCTCCACGGTGCATCAATTCGGCGGCACCTTTCCGCTGATGTCGATCGGCCGTTCCTTCTTCGTCGGCGTCGAACCGACCAAGGGCTGGGGCCCGTTCAAGGTCTATGACCGCAAGACGGCCAACGAGATTGCCGTCAAGGCCGTGCAGGACTTCGGCATCACCCGCATCGACGATGGCGATCGACTAGTCGGGGGGCTTTCAGGCGGCGAACGCCAGTCGCTTGCGATTGCAAGAGCGGTACATTTCGGAGCCCGGGTATTGATCCTGGACGAACCAACCGCCGCGCTCGGCGTCAAGCAGGCCGCCCATGTGCTCCGTATCGTCAACGAGGCGAAGCGGCGGGGCCTGGCAGTGGTTTTCATCACCCATCAGGTCATGCACGCCATGACCGTCGGGGACCATTTCGCAGTCCTGATCCGCGGAGCCATCGCTGCCGATTTCCGAAGGGGCGAGAAGACCCGTGAGGAGATCACCGACCTGATGGCGGGTGGGGAAACCATGGCTGATCTCGAGGCTCAGATCGAGAGTTACATGGATGCCCACGAAGGGCAGCCACCGCCGCCAGCCCAGTAGTCGCTGACGGCACCACAAACGAAAATTGCGCAACACGCGCAGCTTCGGAGGCGGCTGAAAAAGGTCGTCGTCGGAGCTGGAGGTAGAGTTGCGTCCGGAATCTGGAGGTTAAAATGAAAATCGCGATCGACCCCTTCATGCATCGCCATCTCTCGCTGGAGAAACTCCCCTCGAAAGTGGCGGAGCTCGGCTATGAGTGGATCGAGCTCAGCCCGCGGGCGGACTTTCTGGAATGGTTCAAGGCGCCCCGCGTCTTCCCCGATCGGGTGAAGTCGTTCAAGAAGGCGCTTTCCGACGCTAATGTCGGGATCGCCTCGCTGCTCCCGATGTATCGTTGGGCCTCCAATGACGAGACCGAGCGCCAGTCCGCGGTGAAACATTGGAAGCGGGCAATCGAGATCTGCGTCGAACTGGGCGTGGATACGATGAACTCGGAGTTCGGGCGCGGTCCGCACCCGGACAAGGGTTCCTGCTACTGCTGCCACACCGGCTCGATGATCGAAGCCTGCGAAGAAGCCTGGTGGCGATCGATGGAAGAGCTCGTCCCGATCTTCGAGCGCGAAGGCATCAGGCTTAACGTCGAGCCCCATCCGGAAGATTGGTGCGAGACGCTGCAGCCCGCCCTCGACATCATCCGCACGGTCAATTCGAAGAACGTCAAGTTCCTCTACTGCGCACCGCATACGTTCTATTTCGGGGACGACACGAAGGCGATGCTGCGGGAGGCCGCAGATGTTCTCGCCCACGTCCACGTGGGCGACACGTTCAACCACAAGGCCTCTTCAGGCCTGCGTTACATTCTCAATCCTCCGGGCGCTCAGGCCCGCGTGCATCAACACCTGAACATTGGCCAGGGCGAGGTTCCTTGGGACGATTTCTTCGCCACCCTCGCCGAAGTGGGCTTCGACGGCATCATGACCGCCTGCGTCTTCGCCTGGGAGGACAAGGCGGACCACTCCGGTACGTTCATGCGCACCGAGATGCAGCGTTACATCGACAAGTACTGGGGGGCAAAATGACCCTCAAGGTCGGTGTCATCGGCACGGGCATGATCGGCCAGGATCACATCCGCCGTCTGACCCAGGTTCTGTCGGGCGTCGAGGTGGTCGCAGTGAGCGATATCGAGGGCGCTCGCGCTGCCGCGGTCGCGCCTGAGGGGGCGACGGTCTTTGCCACGGCGGGCGAGCTCATCCGCTGCGAGACGGTCGAGGCGGTGGTCGTCTGCTCCTGGGGCCCCGCCCATGAGGAGCAGCTCCTCGACTGCATCGCCGCCGGCAAACCGGTCTTCTGCGAAAAGCCGCTGGTCACGACCGCGGCCGCGGCTCTGAGGGTCATGGAGGCCGAGGTGGCGTTCGGCCGACGCCTGGTACAGGTGGGCTTCATGCGCCGCTTCGATGCGGACTACCGCCGCCTCAAGGCAACGCTGGACTCCGGCATGCTTGGTGCGCCGCTGATGTACCATTCGACGCACCGCAATGCGGCCGTTCCCGAGGGGCTCTATACCTCGGACATGCCGCTCAACGACACGCTCGTCCATGACGCCGATATTTCGCGCTGGCTTCTAAACGACGAGGTGACGGGGGTCGAGGTCCGCGTGCCTCGGCGCTCACGCCGTGGCAAGGACTTGCGCGATCCGGTGGTAGTGCTGCTGCACATGGGTTCGGGGGCGCTGGTCGATGTCGAGATCTCGGTCAACATCGCCTACGGCTACGATATCCGCGGCGAGGTAAGCTGCGAGGCGGGGGTAGCCGCACTTCCGAACCGACCGGCAACCGTGATTTCGGATGCGAACGGCATCCGCCAAGCGATCCCCGCGGATTGGCGCGAGCGCTTCATCGAAGCCTATGACCAGGAATTTCGCGAGTGGATTGCCGCGGCTGCGCGGGGGACGGCGACCGGGCCCTCCACCTGGGACGGCTATGCCGCCACGCTGGTCGCCGACGCGGCGCTGAGAGCAGTGGAAAGCGGCGCGCTCGAGCCGGTCCGCATGCGTAATCGCCCCTCGCTTTACGACACGACTTTGGAGGCCCCCGGCAACTGACGTTCCCGGGCGACTCCCCAAAAAGACAACATTCCCGAAAGGTCAAATAATGCTGAATGGAGAAAGACTTATCGAACGGCCGCTGCGCTGGGCCATGGTCGGCGGCGGCCGCACCGGCCAGGTTGGCTACAAGCATCGCACCGGCGCGCTGCGTGACGGCACCTATCGGCTGGTGGCCGGCGCCTTCGATCTCGACGCCGAGCGCGGCCGCGACTTCGGCGCGAAACTCGGCGTTGAGGCGGACCGCTGCTATGCCGACTACAACGAACTGATCGCCAGGGAAACGGCACGCAAAGATGGCGTCGAAGTCGTCTCGATCGCGACCCCGAACTTCACCCATTACGAGATCACCAAGGCCTGCCTCGAGGCCGGGCTGCACGTCATCTGCGAAAAGCCGCTGTTCTTCACCGTGGCCGAATGCGAGGAGGTCGAAAAGCTTGCCGCGGAAAAGGGCCTGATCGTCGGTGTGACCTACGGCTTCACCGGCCACCCGCTGGTTCACCAGATGGCCGCTATGGTCAAGAAGGGCATGCTCGGCGATATCCGCATCGTCGACATGCAATATACCCACGGCTTCAACTCGGGGGACGATGTGGGCGCCGGCGAAGCCGTGAAATGGCGCACGAACCCGAAAACGGCCGGGCCGACCTTTGTCCTCGGGGATATCGGCACGCATCTCTACTACCTCTCCGAAGTCGTGCTGCCGCACCTGAAGATCGACAAGTTGCTCTGCGACCGCAAGGCATTCATCCTGACCCGTGCGCCGCTTGAAGATCATGCCACGGTGCTGATGCACTACGACAACGGGGCGCGGGGCCGTCTCTGGGTGTCGTCGGTCAATGCGGGGAACATGGGCTCGCAGCGCTACCGTTTCGTCGGCTCCAGGGCCTCCGTCGAATGGAGCGACAGCCATCCCGACCAGTTGATCTATGAGGTTCAGGGCGAACCGAACCGCACGCTGCATCACGGCATGCCCTATCTCGAGGAAGAGAGTCTCGCCGTCGACCGCATGGGCGCGCTGCATACCGAAGGCCTCGGCGACAGCTGGTCGAACATCTACCTCTGGATCGCGCAAGCAATCGACGCGAAGAAGCGCGGCGACGAGGTCTTCCTGAAGACGCACCACTATCCCGGCATCAAGGCCGGCACCGAAGGCGTCCGCTGGCTGGAGAATTGCGTTCGCTCGGCCGACGCCGGCTCCGCCTGGGTTGATTTCCGATAAGTTCCTCCCTGACTGGGGCGCTTTCGGGCGCCCCCTTTTTTTGGATAGAGACACATGAAACTATCGATCTGCACCGATGTGATGGGAAATCTCTCCTTCACCGATATGCTCGACAAATGCGTCAAACTCGGTGTCGAAGGCATCGAGATGACCGGCGGCGGTTGGTCCCGCGGGCCGCATTTCCGGGCCGACGAGCTCCTGGCCGACAAGGCGCTGTTGAGAACGAAGCTGAAAGAGATCGAGGCGCGTGGCCTCGAAATCGCGGCACTCAACTGCTCGGCAAATCCGCTCGATCCGGGTGCGATGGGCAAGCGTCACCGCAAGGAGATGGAGGACACCATTCGCCTTGCGGGTGAAATCGGCGTCAAGACCATCGTGACCATGTCCGGTCTGCCGGAAGCTGCGCCGGGCGACATGGTGCCAAACTGGCTGGTCTACACCAAGAGCTGGCCCGACGAGATGCCGGAGCGCGATCGCTACCAGTGGGAAGACCGCGCTTTCCCGCTCTGGCACGATCTGGTGAAGCTGGGCAAGGAAGCCGGCGTCGAAAAATACGCGCTCGAAAACTTCTCGGCCATGCTCGTGTGGAATCCCGAGACGCTTTTTCGTCTGCGCGACGAGGTTGGCCCGACGGTCGGCATGAACCTCGATCCGTCGCACTTGATGTGGATGGGCGCCGACCCGATCGCCTCCGCGCGTGCGCTCGGCGATGCTATCCACCATTGCCACGGCAAGGATACCCGCATCGAGCGGGGGCTTGCGGATGTGAACGGCCTTCTCGAATTGAAGGATGTCACCGATGTCGCCAACCGCACGTGGAACTACGTCGCCGTCGGCGCGGGCCATGACCTGCAGTGGTGGAAGGAATTCTTCTCGGTCGTCCGCATGGTCGGCTACAACGGTTGGGTCAGCCTCGAGATGGAAGACTTCACCATGTCTACCGAGGCCGGCATCCAGTCCTCGATCGACGCGCTGCAGGCGACCATCAGCCGCTGAACTTGGTCCGGGCCGCCCCGCGCGGCCCGGCCATGCCGCATGAGGACGAGACCCGCGCAAGACCGGCAGCATTCTCGACGATTTGGCCGCCAGCCGGTCTTTCCTCGCCCGCGGCGGTTTCTGGTGCGCAAGGAGTTTTGAAATGAAGACACTCGACGTGATCACCATCGGCCGGTCCTCGGTCGATCTCTATGGCGCGCAGGTTGGCGGGCGCCTGGAGGACATGGGATCGTTCAACAAATATATCGGCGGCTCGCCCACCAACATCGCCTCCGGTGCGGCCCGGCTGGGCTTGAAATCGGGACTCATCACGCGGGTGGGTGACGAGCATATGGGGCGTTTCATCCGGGATCAGCTCGTCCGCGAGGGGGTCGACGTGGGTGGCGTGTTGACCGACCCGGAAAGACTGACGGCACTCGTCCTTCTGGGTATCCGCGATCAAGAGCAATTCCCCCTGATCTTCTATCGCGAGAACTGCGCCGACATGGCACTCTCCGAGGACGACATCGATGAGGACTATATCGCTTCGGCCCGCGCGGTCGTGGTGACGGGAACCCATCTGAGCCATCCTCGAACCGAGGCGGCCGTCCTGAAGGCGCTGGATCTCGCCCGCAAGCACGGACTGCGCACCGCGCTCGACATCGACTACCGCCCGAATCTGTGGGGCGTGGCCGGGCACGGCGCGGGTGAAAGCCGCTTCGTGGAAAGTACCAAGGTGACGGCAAAGCTGCAATCGAACCTGCATCTGTTCGATCTGATCGTCGGAACCGAAGAGGAATTTCATATCGCTGGCGGATCGACAGAAACGCTCAAGGCCCTGCGCGCCGTGCGCGCCGTCTCCAGCGCGACGCTGATCTGTAAACGTGGTGCGATGGGAGCGGTGGCTTTCGAAGGGGCCATTCCGGCCAGTCTGGACGAAGGGCAGACGGGGCCCGGCTTCCCGATCGACGTGTTCAATGTGCTGGGGGCCGGCGACGGCTTCTTCGCCGGGCTCCTGAAAGGCTGGCTCGAAGACGCAGACTGGCCGACGGCCCTCAAATACGCCAACGCCTGCGGCGCCTTTGCCGTGTCTCGCCACGGCTGCACACCGGCCTATCCGTCGCTGGAGGAACTGGAGTTCTTCCTCGAGCGCGGAATCAAGCGGCCCGATCTGCGCAATGATCGAGAGCTCGAGCAAATCCACTGGTCGACCAACCGCCACCGCAATCACGGCAGTGACTGGTCCGAATGCCGCGTCTTCGCCTTTGATCACCGTCTGCAGCTCGAGGAAATGGCGGGCTATACGCTCGAAAAGGGCGGGGCGTTCAAGGAGCTCTGCCTCGCGGCGGCCTTGCAGGTTCAAGACGGGCGGCCGGGCTACGGCATCCTGTGCGACAACCGCATCGGCCGTAAGGCGCTCCATGCCGCGTCCGGCACGGGCCTGTGGATCGGGCGCCCCTGCGAATGGCCGGGATCACGTCCGCTGTCGCTCGAGCCGGAACTGGGCTCGGATTATGGCGGACTCTCCGAATGGGCGCGAGAGAATGTCGTCAAGGTGCTGTGTTTCTGCCACCCGGACGATGACGCCGCCAGGCGCGCGGATCAGGAGGCGACGGTCAAGCGCCTGTTCGAAGCATCGAGGCGCAACAATCTGGAGTTTCTGCTGGAGATCATCCCCTCCAAGGTCGGCAAGGTCGATGACGAGACGACGGCCACGCTCATCCGCCAATTCTACGATGCGGGCATCTATCCCGATTGGTGGAAGCTCGAGCCGATGCGGACGCGGCGCGCATGGGACAATGCGATATCGGCGATAGGGGAACACGATCCTCATACGCGCGGCGTCGTGGTGTTGGGGCTCGATGCGCCCGAGGCCGAGCTTGCGGCAAGCTTCGAGGTTGCCGCCGGCTTCGAGCTGGTCAAGGGCTTTGCCGTGGGCAGGACGATCTTTGGCGACGTGGCGCGGGCCTGGATGAAATGCGAGATCGGCGATGACGCCGCCGTCACCGAAATGGCCAGGCGCTATGCACGACTTTGCGAAATCTGGGACGAGGCGCGGCGCACGGCGCGGGAGAAAGTGGCATGACGAAGACGGTAAGACTGACCGCCGCGCAGGCGATGGTGCGCTGGCTTTCGCTGCAGATGACCGAGGACGGCGAACGATTCATCGAGGGTGTGTGGGCGATTTTCGGGCACGGCAACGTCGCAGGGCTTGGCGAGGCGCTGCATGGGATCGGCGACAAGCTGCCGACCTGGCGCGGCCAGAACGAGCAGACCATGGCGCACGCGGCGATCGCCTTTGCCAAGACGAGACGGCGGCGGCGTGCCCACGCCGTGACGTCTTCCATCGGGCCCGGTGCGACCAATATGGTGACGGCGGCGGCGCTGGCGCATGTCAACCGCCTGCCGGTCTTGTTTATCCCAGGCGATGTCTTTGCCAACCGCCGTCCCGATCCGGTGCTGCAGCAGATCGAGGATTTCGACGACGGTACGGTCAGCGCCAATGACGCCTTCCGGCCGGTGGTCCGCTATTTCGACCGCATCGCCCGGCCCGAGCATCTGCTGACCGCACTGCCGCGCGCCCTCGCCGTCATGACCGATCCCGCCAATTGCGGGCCGGTGTGCCTTGCCTTCTGCCAGGACGTGCAGGCGGAAGCCTACGATTATCCGGAAAGTTTCTTCGATCGGAAGACATGGCACATCCGCCGGCCGGAGGCCGATCCGCGCGAACTGGCTGAAATTGCCGGGATGATCCGGGCGGCGGCGAGCCCGGTGATCGTGTCGGGTGGCGGCGTGCTTTATTCGGGCGCGGAGGACGTGCTGGCCCGCTTCTCTGAGCGGCACAATATTCCCTTTGTCGAAACGCAGGCCGGCAAGGGCGCGAATTCCTGGGAGAATGGTTTCAACTTCGGCTCGCCCGGCGTTACCGGCTCAGAATGCGCCAACCGCCTGTGCGAACAGGCCGACCTCGTCATCGGCGTCGGCACGCGCTTTCAGGACTTCACCACGGGGTCCTGGGCGCTGTTCAGGAACGGCAGGCGCAAACTCGTCTCGATCAATCTGCACGGCTATGACGCCGCCAAGCATGGCGCCACGCCGTGTGTGGGCGATGCGCGGGTGACCTTGGAGAAGATCTCGGTACTGTTGGGCGATCACAAGGCTCCCGCTTTCGATGGCAAGTCGCGGCTCGCCTGGCACGAGACGGTGAAGCGGGTCACCGCGGCGCCGCAGGACACGCCCAGCAACGACTTGCCCACCGACGCGCAGGTGATTGGTGCGGTGCAGCGGGTGGCGCGGGACAACACAGTGGTCATGTGTGCCGCCGGGACCATGCCGGGCGCGCTGCAGGTGCTCTGGCAGTCCGCCAAGGACGGTTACCACATGGAATATGGCTATTCGTGCATGGGCTATGAGGTGGCGGGCGCGATGGGCATCAAGCTCGCCTCACCGGGCAAGGAGGTCGTCTGCTTCGTCGGCGACGGCTCCTACATGATGGCGAATTCCGAATTGACGACCGCCGTCATACGCCGCGTTCCGTTCACCGTGGTGCTCACCGACAACCGCGGCTACGGGTGCATCAACCGGCTGCAGATCGAATGCGGCGGGGCGGAATTCAACAACATGTACAAGGACTCCAATATCGAGGTGCAGCCGGAGATCGATTTCGTCTGGCATGCCCGTTCGATGGGGGCCCACGCGGAAAAGGTCGCCAGCATCGCAGAACTCGAGGCGAAGATCGTCGAAGCACGTGGCCGCAACGTTCCCAGTGTCATCGTGATCGACACGGACGCCGTGCCCGGCACCGGTGCCGGCGGGTCCTGGTGGGATGTCGCCGTGCCGCAAGCGGGCGGTCCCGAACGGCTCGAGACGGCGCGCGAACACTACAACCGCAATGCCGCGAACCAACGCGTTTTCGATTGATCTGGATGGCCGAACCCGAGGACGAGAAATGACCGACCTGCTGCGCAAACCCTATGGCACGCATGGAAAGATCCATCAGATCACCCCAACCGATGCCGGTTGGCGTTATGTCGGCTTTTCACTGTATCGGCTGCGCAAGGGCGAACGCGCGGCCGAAGCTACCGCTGACTGCGAGGTCATTCTCGTGATCGTCGAGGGCAAGGCCGCCGTGACCGCCGCTGGCCAGGATTGGGGCGTACTGGGCGAGCGGATGGACGTCTTCGAGAAGACCCCGCCCCATTGCCTCTACGTGCCCAACGGTGAGACTTGGGAAGCCTTTGCGCAGACCGACTGCACCATTGCGGTTTGCTCCGCTCCGGGGAAGGGCGGACACAAGGCACGCCGGATCGGGCCCGACGGCATCGTTCTTACGGAACGCGGCAAGGGCACGAACACGCGCTACATCAACAATATCGCCATGGAGAACGAGGATTATTGCGACAGTCTGCTGGTCACCGAGGTCTTCACGCCCGCAGGTCACTGGTCGAGCTACCCCAGTCATCGCCACGACGAGGACGATTACCCTCGCATCACCTATCTTGAAGAGACTTATTATCATCGGATCAGCCCGGCCTCCGGCTTCGGCATCCAGCGCGTCTATACCGACGACGGCCTCCTCGACGAAACCATGCCGGTAAAAGACCACGACGTCGTGCTGGTACCGCGCGGACACCACCCCTGCGGCGCGCCCTACGGATTCGAGATGTACTATCTCAACGTCATGGCCGGGCCGTTGCGCAAGTGGCGCTTCGTGCTGGCGCCCGAGGTGACATGGATCATGGAGCGCGATGCAAAATGATCAATCGCGCACTCAATCAGAAGACCGCCCGGCACCTGTCCTACGAGGACTTTCTGGACCTGGCGAAAGAGCTCGGCTGCGTGGGCGTCGAGCCGCGAAACGATCTCGGTCGTCCACTGTTTGACGGGATTTCCGCGCCTCGTGCAGGATCCATGGCGAGAGAAAGGGGCCTGCGGCTGCTCGGCCTTAGCGAGGTCTATCCGTTCAATGACTGGTCGGATGAGCGGGCGAACGCCGTTCAGTCACTGATCGACGCCGCCGATGAAAGCGGGGCGGAAACGATCAGCCTGATCCCGCGTGTCGATGGTCGTGCAACGGAAGATGGGGTGCGCCAACAAGCGCTGCGGCACGCGATGCGCGAGGTGCTGCCAATGCTCGACGGGCGTAAGGTCGTCGCGCTCATCGAGCCCATAGGATTCGCCACTTCCTCTCTCAAGGACAAGGCAGAACTGGTCGACGCGATCGAGGCGATGGGCGGGCCGACGAAATTCAAGCTGGTGCACGATACGTTTCAGCATGCGATCGCCGGGGATGGTCCCATCTTCCCGGAATACACAGCGATCGTCCATATCTCGGGGATTTCCGATCCGGCCCCTGCCTTGGACGGAAGGCTCGATGCCCACCGTGTATTCGTTGATCGCAAGGATCGTTGCGGCACAATCGCGCAGATCGAGAACTTTCTCGATGCAGGTTACGAGGGCGCGTTCTCTTTCGAATGCACCAGCCCGTCGATTCCAGCGAGCCCGACCTTCGCGCGCGATGTCGCCGCCTCGTTCGAATTCATCAGCGCATCCGTGAAGCGATGACGGACGTGATCATCTGCTGACGCCGGTCGGCGCCGTAGCGAGAGTTTGCCCCACTCGGCAGAAGCAATTCACGCGGTTCTTGAAGTTCGATCCTTACGAAGGCCGTTCGTCAAGATCGATGGTCTCCTGGATGTCGCCCATGGTCAGGATCACGGTCGGCAAGGAGGAACGCGCCGATCATGGCGACGATGATCCGGCCAGGGCCCGTGCCCATGCCGTCCACCAGACCAGCGGCTCCGGCAACTGGGAGCGCGCGGCACAGATGGTGGTCACAGGCTCGTGCGAAGGAAGGCCATCTCCTCGGTGGCGATCCGGCCCTCGGCGTCGAGGACGGCGCGCCACATCCGGATTCCGAATTTCACGCTGAGACGGCAGGTGCCTGCGTCCTCGGCCTCGCCACGCTCGACCGTGCTTCTGATCAGGCCCCTTCGGATGTTCCGGCGGAAGTCATCGTCCGACAGTCCGAACCGGGCGGCAAGCTCGGACGGATTCAGCACGAAATCCCCATTTTGACTGCGTTGACTATCTGCCTTCTTGATGCCGGCCGGCCTCCGGTCGAGGCGCGGTCCGGTTGCCGATAGCGGCGCTGAACACGGGTCTTGGTACGGGGCCGCGCAGGGCCGGCCAATAGGCCGCCAGGAAGAGCGCCCAGGCCGTCATCCAGCACGCGGCGGCCGCGCCGATGGGATCGAAGTTCGTCCCGCCTGTCCAATTGGCGCAGACGCGCAGCAGCGCGGCCAGCGACACGAGCGCGAAGGCCCAAGCCATGGTCGGCGTAAGCACCAGGCGCTCGCAGCTGCGAACCATTGCCGATCGCATCATCAAGGCTGCCATCATTGCTCCCATAGCACCCATGGTCAGCGCATGCAGGGCGGCGGTAGGCGGGATTAGGTCGGGAAACAGGGTCGCAAGGCCGCTCAGAGCAAGCCCGGCCGGTGTCCAGGCGAAGGCCAGGTGGAGGATGAACAGCGCCGGGTAGTGGCGGGTCCTGAAGCTATGCCAGCCACACATCTGCAGCACCAGCAGGGCAGCCGACAGAACGAGCACAAGGCCCGAGGCCACATGCTGCCATGCAGCAACGTCTAGGAATCTGGAACAAAGGACACCGGCGATCGCAAGGCAAGACAGGGCTGGCCGATCGCGAACGGCGTCTCCGGGGCGTGTCCCGGCGAGCCAGCGACGGGTGAAGGCGGGTGCGGCACGCCCGCCGATCAGGATGATCAGAACGACGTATGGCAGCGGCATGCTTGCCGTGCTTGGGACCTTCGCGAGAAACAGCGAAGCGTTTACGCCAAGCGCCGCGGTACCGAGCGGCGCCCAAAAGCGGTGCCAGGCGGCCGAGGAGAGCACCCCATGAGCGAGAATCGCCGTCAACCAGGCGAAATAGGTGGAGGCCCCGATCGCAACAGCGGGAAACGGCAGATCGCTCGAGAGCGCGCTCGTCAATCGGGCGGCACACCAGAGGCAAGCGGCAACCACGGTCACGGCCGGAGAAACGGGACCGCGCTTCGTCCAGGCGGGCAGGGCGGTCAGCAGATAGCCTCCACCCGCAGCGCCAGCCATGCCGAACACCAGCTCATAGCGATGCCATGCGACCGAGTCGGGACCGGTTCCCTCGGGAAGCAGCCAGGCCATCGGCACGACAAGCGCCCATAGCCCCGCAAGAAAGAACAGGGGCCGGTAGGGCGCCTGCCAGACGGATCTCCAGCCCACCAGATCCACGTGTCTCAATCGGCCGCTTGCGGCTGAGCCTCGAAGCGCGGAAATAGCACGGCGTTCTCGAGATGCATATGGGTCACCAGATCGTCGGTGAACTTCCGTAGTCCCGTGTAGAGCGCGGTCCAGGAGCCGCGGGCGCCCGGCGGCAGCGACAGCCCATGGGTTACGTGCTCGATAGCCCGCAGATACTCCGGTTCCTCTTCGTGTTCGTGGCGCATCTGGGCGCTGGGATGGGCAATCATCGCGCTGCCACCGCGCCGCATCATCGGGAAGAGGACCTGCTGCTCCTTCATCATGTGGCTTTCGAGCTCGTCGCGGAGCCGCTCCAGCACCTGCGAAAGCCCGATCGGCGCGGACGGGTGGTCGCCGTGCACCCGCTCCACCTTCTGGGCGAGCGGAATGAGCCAGGCAAGCTCCTGACGGTGCGTCTGGTGGTATCTGTCCAGGAGGTGGGCAATGAGATCCGCGGTCCCCTCCGGCGCGGCTCGCTCCGCCGCCTGCACCAGGGTCTCCAGTTCCGCCAGCAGCGCCGATGGCGCAAGCCCGGCTTTGACGGCGGCTTCTGAAAGCGGCACGTCGCCGCCATAACAGAAACTGATGCGATGCCGGCGGAAGACTTCCGCGGCGCCCGGCAGCTCTGCTGCGATCGTTGCGACGATGTTGTCGAGGTTGATTGCTGTCATCGGTGGCCCTCTGAGAATTGGTGTTCCGGACTATTCGAACAGGAGACGGCGATTTCCGTCTTTGTCCTATCTCAAACAAGGGAAGGGCGCGTGCGCGCGGGAAGCCGGTCCGCATGATCCGCGCCGCGGGCCTTTGGCGCTTCAGCAGCGGCGAGATCTTCCACGGGCAGTGGGGATGCGCGGTAGCTGTAGTAGTTGACATCGGCAGCGTTGCGCGTATTCTGTCGAAATTGGTATGACCACCTGGCCACCAGCCGTAACGCGACCGGATGGCCCGCAACGAGGATGCGGATGTTCTCTGCCGTGGAATCGCGCCGCCTGTATCGGCAGGTGGCGGACCAGATGCGAGGCCTGATCGAGCGGGGCGAATTGGTGCCCGGTTCGCGGCTTCCGGCCGAGCGGGAGCTTGCGCAGAAGCTGGGCGTTTCCCGCCCGACCGTTCGGGAAGCATTGATCGTGCTCGAAGTCGAAGGCTTCATCGATATCCGCATGGGGTCGGGCATCTATGTCACGGCGCGCAACGTGCCGGCAGCCGATGTGCCGCCGGAGGACTTCGAAGGACCGTTCGAATTGTTGAGGGCGCGGGCGGTGGTCGAATGTGCGATCGCCGAGGAGGCGGCGCGGCTGGCGCGGCCCGAACATATAGAAATCCTCGACGACAACCTGGCGCGCATGGCCGCCGCGCTTGAGGATCGGCGCCAGGCGCTGGCGATCGATCGCGAGTTCCATGTCATCGTCTCGAGCATAATCGCCAACCAGACGCTGAACCGCTTCGTCGGCAGCATCCACGACATGCGCATGACGCCCTATTTCGAGAAGCTCGCCAGCTATTTCGAGAACACCGACACGTGGCGGGCGGCGATGGAGGAACATCGCGCCATCCGTGACGCGATCGCGGCTGGCGATCCGGCCGCCGCACGGGCCGCGATGCGCGCCCATCTCGATCAATCTCAGCTTCGCCTGTCGGCCAGCTTTGGGGAGGAGCCGTCCGACAGCACGATACCGGCCGCATGGAGGCGTGCCGGAAGCAGCAGTCAGTAAAGCATGCAGTGACTTCACTTTGGGAGGAGAAAGAAGATGAAAGTCAGACTGTTAACGCTACTCGGCGCAACCGCGGCCATCCTGGGCTCGGCCCTGACCGCGCAGGCTCAGACGGCGCTGAAATGGGCGCATGTCTACGAAACCTCGGAGCCGTTCCACACCGAATCCGTCTGGGCGGCCGAGGAGATCGGCAAGCGCACCGACGGGCGTTACAAGGTCGATGTCTTTCCGGCCTCGCAGCTCGGTAAGGAAGCGGATCTGAACCAGGGCCTGAAGCTCGGCACTGTCGATATCATCATTTCCGGTTCGAGCTTTGCCGCGCGTGAATATGCGCCGATCGGCGTCACCTATTTCCCCTACACGTTCCGCGATCCCGCCCATCTGATCGCCTACACCAAGAGCGACGTCTTCAAGCGCCTGGCGGCGGGCTATGAGGAAGCTTCCGGCAACCACATCACGGCGGTCACCTATTACGGCACGCGCCACACCACGTCGAACAAGCCGATTGCCAAATGCGCGGACATGCAGGGGCTGAAGATGCGCGTCCCCGACGTCCCGGCCTATCTCGCCATGCCGCGCGCCTGCGGCGCCAATACGACGCCGATCGCCTTCGCCGAAGTCTATCTCGCGCTTCAGAACGGCACGGTCGAGGCCCAGGAAAATCCGCTGACGACGATCGAGGCGAAGAAGTTCTTCGAAGTGCAGAAGCACATCGTGCTGACCGGCCATATCGTCGACCATCTGAATACGGTCGTTTCGAAGAACCTGTGGTCGCAGCTCTCCGACGCCGACAAGCAGATTTTCACCGAGGTGATGCAGGAGGCCGCGGAGCGCGCCACCAAGATCATCGAGGAGCGCGAGAAGGCGCTCGTCTCGACCTTCAAGGAGCGCGGTCTCGATGTGGCCGAAGTCGACAAGGCCGATTTCGAGTCGACCGTCATGGAGAAGGTCGCCCTCGAGGACTTCGGCTACAAGAAGGAGGACTGGGAGGCTATTCGCGCCGTCAAGTGAACCGCCTTTGTCGGCTCGCTGCATGGCGGGCCGACATTCCGTTTCTTAAATGCCGGATGATCGCCATGTCACAGGAAGTCCATCTGCAAGTGACGCCGGAGGAAATCGCCCATTCCTTCGACGAGGCTCCGCCCGCCGCGGATATTTCCAGCTATGCCTTCGAGGACTGGGTGACGCTCGCCGTCTTCTGGGTGATGACGGGATGCGTGTTCCTGCAGTTCTTCACCCGCTACGTCCTCAACGATTCCTACGCTTGGACGGAGGAGATCGCCACCAACTGCCTGATCGGCGTGGTGTTCCTCGGCTCCGTCATGTGCGTGCGCGTCTCCCGGCACATCCAGGTCGACGTGCTCTACCACTATTTCCCGCGACCGGTGGCGCGGGCGATGGCGATTTTCGTCGATCTCGTGCGCATCGGTTTCTTTGCCTATGCCTGCTGGCTGATGTGGCGGTATGTGGCGATCGTCGCCCATGAACGCATGGTGACCGTCGACCTGCCGCGCAACATCGTCTTCTACAGCGTCCTGGCCGGTTTCGTCATGATGCTTGTCCGCTCAGTCCAGGTCTTCATCGCCAATCAACGCCGCGGCTATTCGGTTCTCGAAAAGCCCGAGGAATTCCAGAAGGTCGAGGACTGATCCATGCTCCTGCTCGTTGGTTCGTTTCTGATATTGATGGTGGTCGGCGTTCCCGTCGCCATCTCGATGGCCGTCGCGTCGGTCCTCTATCTGGTGTTCTACAACGTCGCGCCCGACATCATCGCGGCGCAACGGATGATCGCCGGCGTCGAGAGCTTTCCGCTCTTGGCGGTGCCGTTCTTCATCCTCGCCGGCAACCTGATGAACTCCGCCGGCGTCACCGGCCGCATCTATTCCTTCGCCGTCGCGCTCGTCGGCTGGATGAAGGGCGGACTGGCGCAAGTCAACATCATCGGCTCGGTGATCTTTTCCGGCATGTCGGGCACGGCGCTCGCCGACGCCGCCGGCATCGGCACGATCGAGATCAAGGCGATGAAGGATCACGGCTATCCGGTGGAAACGGCCGTCGGCGTCACCGCCGCATCGGCGACGCTCGGGCCGATCTTTCCGCCGTCGCTCCCCTTCGTCATCTACGGCATGATGGCAAACGTTTCGATCGGCGCGCTGTTCATGGCCGGCATCGTGCCGGGCGTGGTGATGACGGTGCTGATGATGGTGACGGTCGCCATTTTCGCTTACCGGCGCGGCTGGGGGTCGGATACGCCCTTCGAAATCAAGCGATTGCTTTCGGCTTCGCTCGAGATCGTCGTCGTGCTGTCCGTGCCGATCCTGATCTATCTCCTGATGTCGGTGGGCCTGTCGATGAACGTCGCTGTCGGCATCGCGCTCGTCGTGCTGCTCGCGCTCGACTGGTATTTCGATTTCTCCGCGGTCATGGCGCTGATGACGCCGGTGATCCTGATCGGCGGCATGACGATGGGCTGGTTCACGCCGACGGAAGCGGCCGTCGCCGCCGTCCTCTGGTCGCTGTTCCTGGGCCTGGTCCGCTATCGGACAATGACGATGTCGACGCTGGCGCGGGCGACCTTCGATACGATCGAGACGACCGCCTCGGTGCTGTTCATCGTCACGGCCGCCTCGATCTTCGCCTGGCTGCTGACGGTCAGTCAGGCCGCACAGTTGCTCTCCGGCGCGATCTTGACGATCACCGACAACAAGTGGGTGTTCCTGATCCTGGTGAACATCCTCATGCTTTTCGTCGGCTGCTTCCTGGACACCATTGCTGCGATCACCATTCTCGTGCCGATCCTCTTGCCGCTGACGGCCCAGTTCGGCATCGATCCGGTGCATTTCGGTCTGATCATGACCCTCAACCTGATGATCGGCCTGCTTCACCCGCCGCTCGGCATGGTGCTTTTCGTGCTGTCCAGGGTGGCCAAGCTCTCGGTCGAGCGGACGACCATGGCGATCCTGCCCTGGCTTTTGCCGCTCTTCATCGCGCTCATCCTGATCACCTTCGTTCCGGCGGTGACGCTATGGCTGCCGAGCGCGGTCGGGTTGATCCGATGATGGCAGGAGCAGTCAGGCAAGCGCGAGTCGCCCGGCTTTACGGCGGACGCGACCTGCGGCTGGAAATGACGGATGTGGCCGAGCCCGGCGAAGGCGAGGTCCTTTTGAAGATGGCGGCCGGCGGCATCTGCGGGTCGGATCTCCACTACTACCAGGACGGCGGCTTCGGCCCCGTCCGGGTGCAGGAGCCGATCATACCCGGCCATGAAGCCGCTGGACATGTCGCGGCACTCGGCGCAGGGGTCTCCGGGTTGGCACTCGGCGAACTGGTGGTGGTGAACCCGAGCCAGCCCTGCGGCACCTGCCGCTTTTGCCGGGAAGGGCTCAACATTCACTGCCTGAACATGCAGTTCATGGGCAGCGCCATGCGCCTGCCCCATACGCAGGGCATGTTCCGCGACTGGCTCGTCGTTCCGGCCGCCCAGTGTTTCGCGGCGGGAACGCTCGTCAGCGCCGGCGAAGCGGCCTGCGCCGAACCGCTGGCGGTCTGTCTCCATGCAGTTGCGCAGGCGGGGGACCTCACCGGCAAGCAGGTGCTCGTCACCGGTGCCGGGCCGATCGGCGCACTCGTCGTCGCGGCCGCCCGCCACGCGGGTGCGGAAGCGATCGTCGTGACCGACCTCGCCGACGCGGCACTCGAGCGGGCCAAGGCCATGGGCGCGATGCGTGCGGTCAATATCCGCAACGATCCGCAGGGCCTCGCCGGGTATGAGGTCGACAAGGGCGAGTTCGACGTCGTCTTCGAGTGCTCCGCCGCCGAACCGGCGCTACGCGGCGCGATCGCAGCGGTCAGACCCCGCGGCCTGATCGTCCAGGTCGGCGTGACCGGCGACATCACCCTGCCGCTCAACGCGCTGGTCGGCAAGGAGCTGCGGTGGATCGGGTCGCAGCGGTTCGACGATGAATTCGCCCGTGCCGTCGAACTGATCGGCGAACGTCGGATCGACGTTCGGCCGATCATTTCGCATGCGTTTCCGATTGAGGATGCGGTGATCGCTTTCGAGCAGGCGGGCGACCGTTCGGCTGCCTGCAAGGTGCAGCTGACATTCACGTCCGAGATAATTTGAGAAGCGGGATACGGGCGGCCTTTTCGCCCCGCCTGGAAGGAGTTGACATGCGACATACGTGGCGGTGGTTCGGACCGGTGGACCGGGTCAGCGTTGAGGACGCGGCGCAGGCCGGCGCGCACGGCATCGTCAGCGCGCTGCATCACATCCCGACCGGCGACGTCTGGCCGCTTGAGGAGATCGAGAAGCGGCAGAGCGAGGTCCGTGACGGCGGTCTGGAATGGGAGGTGGTCGAAAGCGTTCCGGTTTCGGAGAGAATCAAGACGCAGACCGGCGACTGGCGCGAGCACGTTTTGAACTGGCAGGAGACATTGCGCCGCCTTGCCGCGGCCGGCATCCGCACGGTGTGCTACAATTTCATGCCGGTGCTCGACTGGACGCGCACCGATCTGCGCTGGACCGCACGTCACGGCGCCAAGGCCATGCGCTTTGACCGGATCGACTTCGTTGCCTTCGACCTCTATCTGCTGCAGCGGCCGGGGGCTGCCGAAGACTACGACGCGGAGACGCGTGAGGCGGCGGAACGACGGTTTCGCGAGATGACCGAGGAGCGGCGCTCAAGTCTCTCCCGCAATATCGGCGCCGGGCTTCCAGGCTCTGCCGATGGTTACAGCCTGGTGCAGCTTCGCGACCATCTGCAGACCTATGCCGGTATCGGCCGCGACAGGCTGCAGCGCCACCTCGTCGATTTTCTTGCCGAGGTGACGCCGGTTGCCGAACGCGTCGGCATCAATATCTGCGCCCATCCGGACGATCCGCCATGGCCGCTGCTCGGCCTGCCGCGCATTCTCTCGACCGCCGAGGACTATGCCTTCATGCTCAAGGAGGTCGACAGTCCGGCGAACGGCGTCACCTTCTGCACCGGCTCGCTCGGTGCCCAGGCCGCCAACGACCTTCCGGCGATGGTACGCCAGTTCGCGCCGCGCATCCATTTCATCCATCTGCGCAATGTTCGCCGCGAGGAGGAACGGACACCGTGCTCCTTCTATGAGGACGAGCATCTGGAAGGCCACACCGACATGGTGGCGGTGATCGCCGAACTGCTCACCGAGGAGAAGCGCCGGCGCGCCGCCGGACGGGCGGATCACCAGATCCCGATGCGGCCGGATCACGGCCAGGAGATCCTCGACGATCTCACCCGCGGCGCCCAGCCCGGCTACCCGGCGATCGGGCGGCTGAAGGGATTGGCGGAACTGCGCGGCATCGAACGGGCCCTGTCTCACGCCACCTATGGACTGCCGTGATCACCGAACCACGGCCTGACGCGGCGTTCGCCTGCCGAACAGTTGCTTGACGCCGCGGGCGAGGCCTTCCATGTAGAGGTAGATCACCGGCGTCACGAAGAGCGTCAGCGGCTGCGAGACGAGCAGGCCGCCGACGACTGCGACGCCCAGCGGCTGGCGCAGTTCTGCGCTGGCGCCGCTGCCGAGTGCGACCGGCAGCGTGCCCATGAGCGCGGCGAGGGACGTCATCAGGATCGGCCGGAACCGCATCAGGCACGCCCGGTGGATCGCCTGCTCGGCGGGCAGGCCCTCGCGCTGCAGTGAGAGCGCCACGTCGATCATCATGATCGCATTTTTCTTGACGATGCCGATCAGCATCAACAGCCCGATGACGGCGATGATCGACAGGTCGAAGCCGCCAAGGCTGATCGCGATGAGCGCTCCGGACGCTGCCGATGGCAGACCGGACAGGATCGTCAGCGGATGAATGAAGCTCTCGTAGAGAATGCCGAGCACGATATAGATCGTCAGGATCGCGCCGAGGATCAGCCAGGCCTGGTTGGCGACGGCATCCTGGAAAAGCTGCGCCGTGCCGTAGAAGCGGGTCGTCACATCCGACGGCATGCCGATCTCGGCCTTCAGGCGGCCGATTTCGTCGACGCTGTTGCCGAGCGCCACACCGGCCGGCAGGTTGTAGGAGATCGTCACGGCCGGCAATTGTCCGAGCTGGTTGACCGTCAGCGGCCCGGCGACCGTATCGACCCGCGCGAAGGTGCCGAGCGGCACCAGCCTGTTGTCGGCCGTCGGCACCTGCAGTTCGGCAAGCGTGGCGGCGGACCAGCGTCTTGCCGGATCGACCTCCATGATGACCTTGTAGCTGTCGCCGGAAGTGTAGATGGTCGAGATCTGCTCCGAGCCGAAGCCACCATAGAGCGTCGAGCGCAGCACGTCCGTCGAAATGCCGAGTGCCGCGGCCTTGTCGCGGTCGACGACGAAACGTGCCTGCGGGGCATTGTTCTCGAGGTCTGTGCTGACATCGGTGAAGAAGGCGCGGTCGTCGCGCATCGCCTCCGTCAGCTTGTCCGCCCACTGGTTCATGGCCGCCGGGTCGAGGCTTTGGACGACAAGCTGATACTGGCTGGCGGAGCTGCGCGCGCCGACCGAGAGGTTCTGCACCGGCGTGATATAAGCCCTGATGCCGGCGATACTCGCGAGTGCCACACGCAATTCGGAAAGCACCTGAGGGAGCGCCGGCCGCGCGTTCTTCGGCTTCAATTCGACGAAGAGCCTGCCAGAGTTCAGCGCGGAGGAGCCTGCCCCGCCCGAGCCGATCGAGCTTGCCACATGCGCCACATAGGGCGAGCGGGCGAAGACGTCTTCGACCTTGGCCTGCAGCGCCGACATGGCGGCGAAGGAAATGTCCGTTCGCGCCTGCGTCGTCACCTGAAGCTGGCCGATATCTTCCTGCGGAAAGAATCCCTTCGGCGTGGCGCCGGCCTGATAGGCGGTCACGCCGATGCTCGCCAGGAACAGGACGAGGACCGCAAGTCGAGCGCGGATGCACAAGGTCAGCAGCCGCTCGTATCCACGCAGGAGTGCTTCGAAACCGCGCTCGAGCCGCGCGTCGAGGCCATGCCTGTCGTCGGCGTCGGCGGATTTATCGGGCAGGCGCGCTGCCAGCATCGGCGTCAGCGTCAGGGACACGAAAGCGGAGGCGAGGATGGAAATGGTGACGACGATGGCGAACTCGTTGAAGATTTTGCCGATCACGCCGCCCATCAACAGAACCGGAATGAAGACTGCGACCAGAGAGAGCGAAATCGCGATGATGGTGAAGCCGATTTCGCGCGAGGCGGCGATCGCTGCCTCGAAGGCGCCCTGTCCCTTCTCCTCCATATACCGGACGATGTTCTCCAGCATGACGATGGCATCGTCGACGACGAGGCCGACGGAGAGCGTCAGCGCCAACAGGGAAATGTTGTCGATCGAGAAGCCGAGGGCATACATGACCGCGAACGTGGCGATGATCGAGATCGGCACGGCGAGCGCCGGAATGAGCGTTGCCCACAGGCGGCGCACGAAGATGAAGATCACCAGGATCACCAGTGCGATCGTCAGGCCCAGCGTGAATTCGACGTCGTCGACGGCGCCCCGGACGGAGACGGAGCGGTCGTTGAGCGTCTCCAGCGACGCTCCCGCCGGCAGGGACTGGCGGAACGTCGGCAGCATCGCCTTGACCTTGTCGACGACCGCCACCGTATTGGCATCCGGCTGGCGCTGGATGGCGAGGATGATCGCCCGCGCGCCGTCATGCCAGCTTGCGGTCTGGGTGTTGGCGACCGAGTCGATCACCTTGGTCACGTCGCCAAGTCGGACTGCCTTGCCGTCCGCAGTCTTGATGATCACCTTCGAGAAGGCGGCGGCATTCTCCAATTGCGTGTCGGCGACGATGGTCACCTGCCGCCCGGTCGACTGCACCGTGCCGAGCGGCGAATTGTCGTTTGCCGCGGCGATCGCGGTCTGCAGCTGCGTGAGCGAGATGCCGCGCGCGGCAAGGGCGTCGGGATCGATCTCGATGCGCACGGCAAATTGCTGGCTGCCGAAGATCGAGACTTCCGCAACGCCTTCGAGGGTCGAAAGCGACGGCGAGATCACCTGCTGGGCAAAGGCATCGAGCTTGGTGAGCGGCACGGTATCGCTCTTCAAGGCCAGAAGCAGCACCGGCGCATCGGCCGGGTTGACCTTGCGGAAGCTCGGCGGGGAAGGCATGTCCTGCGGCAGGGTTCGCAGCGTACGGGTAATCGCCGCCTGGACGTCGGCCGCCGCCGCCTCGATATCGCGGTCGAGCGCGAACTGGATGGAGATCGACGTCGCGCCGAGGGAATTGTTCGTCGATATGCTGTCGATCCCCGCAATGGTATTGAATTGCTTGATGAGCGGGGTTGCGACCGAGGTCGCCATCGTCTCGGGCGATGCGCCGGGCAGGGTCGCGGAGACATTGATCACCGGAAATTCGGTGCGCGGCAGCGCCGCAACGGGCAGTGCCGCATAGGCGAAGAGCCCGGCGAAGACGAGCGCAAGCGACATCAACAGCGTTGCGACGGGACGGCGAATGCAGAATTCGGAAATCGACATGACCGTTTCCCATGACCTGACAGCTACAGCATTTTGCAGTCAGGTGGAATCACCTGACGCCGCACAAATGCGGCAAAAACAAACAGATAGAGCGGCGGCGCGAACATCGTGGGCGCATCCGCTCTGTCGGACGACGCGCGCCTTGTCGCCGGCCTTGAGATGCAACTGTCCTTCCGTCACGACCCTGTCGCCGGCCGCGAGCCCCGAACTGATCGCTGCCTCCTGCCCGTCGTTGGCGGCGACGACCACCGGACGGAGCTCGACCGTATCATCGGCGTTCAGCCGATAGACGAAGTCGCCTTTCTGGCTGACCTGGACCGCGACGGCGGGAATGACGGGCGCATTCGTGAGGGTCTTTGCCTCGATATCGACGTCAACATATTGACCCGGCCAAAGCTTCTCTTCGGCATTGGAGAAGCGGGCGCGCATCAACACCGTCGCGGTCGCCGTATCGACGGCGGAATCGATGAAGTCGAGCACGCCCGTGCCGATGGTCTCCTGAGTGCCGCTGAGCCGCGCGGTGACGTGGGGCGGGGCGCCGGATTCGAGCCGAGCCTTGAGCGCCTGCAGATGGTTCTCGGGCAAATGAAAGGCGACCTCGATCGGATCGATGGCGGTAATGGTGACCAGGCTTGTCGTGGAAGCGCTGCCGGTGGCGCCGACGAGATCGCCGACCGTCACCTGGACGGCGCCGAGACGCCCACCGATCGGGGCGCGAATCCGCGTCAGGTCGATCGACACCTTGTCCGCTTCGACTGTCGCCTGATCGGCTGCGACCGTGGCCTTGGCGGATTGCTGCGCCGAGAGGGCACTGTCATAGGCCTGCTGCGTGCCTGTGTTGTCGTCGCGTAGCGTTTTGGCCCTGTCGAGCTCGACCGTGGCGTCGGCAAGGAGCGCCGTGTCCTTCGCCAGTATCGCCTCGTCGCGGCTGAGGTCGGCCTGCAGGGCGCGGTCGTCGAGGGAGAACAGGAGATCCCCCGCCTTGACCCTGTCGCCGTCTTTCACGTGAATGCCGGCGATCTGGCTCGAAATGCGTGCGTTCACTTCAACCGTATCCGGCGCCTGAACATTGGCGAAGGTGCTGATGACGACGGGGAAGTCCTGCTGCTCGACGTCGGCAATTTCAACTGCGACGGGCTGCGGGCCGGAGCCGCGGGTCGCCTTGCCGCTGTTTTCGCCGGAGAGGCGGCCCACATGGGCGTCGGCGGCCGTATCGAGCAGGTCGATCCCCGCGATTCTCGTCACGAGCGGCGCCATGGCAATACCAGCCAGCGTACAGCCCACAGCAACCGCAGCGATGACGACCCGGCCAGACATCAATTGCGCTCCTTTTCGTGGGCTCGGGATCGTCGTGATCTCGTCCACAAAGAGCATCGGGGCCCCATGGCCGCCGATAGCGCAACCAGCATTGAGAATAAGCGGGGGCCGCGTCCAGTGTTATTTCAATAGGTTACGAAGATTTAATCCGGCCTGATCGCAAGTCGGCGAGATCGGAGTCGGCGATGTCTTTGACACTCTGCCCCTCGGGCCGCTTGGTCTCGATCTCCAGCTGGTGCACCGCGCGCCGTACGCGCTGCCATTCCTTCTCGATGCGAAGGAACGCCTCCGTCGACATGAATCTTGGCTGCATATGACCTCCTTGCGCCGTGTCCCGAAACACGCAAAGGCAATTGTAGTTCCGATGCCATCTCCGGATACGGCGGATAGGCGTGGACCTACGCCAGTGGCGACGATGCCAGCCAAATAGGTGAACCGCGCAGCTGCTGATCGGTTATGCGGCGGGGTCCACCTATCGCCCCTCGAGCTGGTGAGGCCGCCGCGCGGGGAACAGCGAGATCGACGGCCTCAGGCACTGCGCCTCGCTCGGATTCCACTCCTGGCGCGGCCACTCGTCAAGGTTTAAAATTTACTCAATTCGAGCTACAGGTTACATCAGGCAGAGGGGACGTGTCCAAGCAGCGGCGCTCGCCGCATCGCCGGCGCGGAAAGTTCTATAGGGAATGGACAGTCCAGGATGCGGCGCCGAGGATCAGGCCAACCGTCAGCACGATGGCGATGCCATATCTCATCATTTTCATCCGGCGCGTGCGTTCGCCGGTCCAGTCGTAGCTCATCATGCGCTCCGAGCGATATTGCGCTTCGAACCTCAAGATTGAACTGATTTTCTTAACAAAGAGGAAACCACGTCTTCCGCGGCAATTTACCGGACTCAGCCGAAACCCTTGGTGTCGTCAGCTTGGCGCCTGACAACAAGTATAGATTCAATAAAATTTTCGTAAAATAGTAATTGAACGCACAGAGAGCCTTGTTGCTTACTACTACTCCATTAGTCTCGCCTTCGATATTCCTGATTCTGAATAATTTACCATCATCGGAGAAACCTTACGCGGGTTAACTCTTGCTCGTGGCATTCGGTCTATACATTCAGCCCGATTGCGGGGCGGTGAGAGCGATTTTTGCATGTGTGGCTTCAGCGGCTATTTTGGCTCGATACGGGACGGAAGGGCGCTTCTCGAGACGATGACGGCCGCGATCGCGCATCGGGGGCCGGACGAGCAGGGTATTTTCACCGTTCCCGAAGCCGGTCTCGGCCATGTGCGGCTCTCCATCGTCGGGCTCGGCGACGGGCAGCAGCCGATGTCGGATGCGAGCGGCGAGCTGACGATCGCCTTCAACGGTGAAATCTTCAACTATGTGGAGCTCAGGGAGCAGCTGCGCGCCAGGGGGCGCCGGTTCCGCACCTCGAGCGATACCGAGGTCATTCTCCATCTCTATGACGAGATGGGCGAGGAATGTTTGTCGTTGCTCAATGGCGATTTCGCTTTCGCCATCTGGGATGCCCGCCGCCAACGGATGATGCTCGCGCGCGACCGCATGGGGGTGCGGCCGCTCTTCTATACGATGCAGGGGAACACGTTATACTTCGCCTCCGAGATCAAGGCGCTTCTCAAGGTGCCAGGCGTCGAGGCGGAGATCGATCCGATCGCGCTCGACCAGATCTTCACCCTCTGGGCACCGATCGCACCCCGCACGCCCTTCCGCAATATCCTCGAACTCGAGCCGGCCCACCTGATGATCGTCGATCGGCGTGGCGTCACGACGCGGCCCTACTGGCAGCTTCAATATCCGGACCGGAGCCAGCCGCCCGGCCATGTGGACGAACGACGTGCTGCCGAGGAGTTGCGGGCGCTCCTGATGGACGCGACCCGCATCCGCATGCGGGCCGACGTACCGGTCGGCGCCTATCTCTCCGGCGGCCTCGATTCCTCGATCGTGTCGGCCCTTGCGGCCGGCATCGCACCGCAGGGGCTTCGCACCTTCTCCGTCACCTTCGACAGTGCCGAGCATGACGAAAGCGCATTTCAGCTGGAAATGGCCGCGGCGCTCGGGACCGAGCACAATGCGATCGCCTGCCGCGAGGGCGACATCGCCAAGGTCTTTCCAGACGTCATCCGCTTCACCGAAAGACCGATCATCCGCACGGCGCCGGCCCCGCTCTACCAATTGTCGGGGCTGGTGCGGGAGGCCGGGCTGAAGGTCGTGCTGACCGGCGAGGGGGCCGACGAGGTCTTCGCCGGCTACGACATCTTCAAGGAAGCGCGCGTCCGCCGTTTCTGCGGGCGCCAGCCGGGCTCGCGCATCCGGCCGCATCTCTTCCGCAAGCTCTATCCTTATCTGCCGGGCCTCAAGCAGCAGTCGCCGGAATATCTCGCCGCCTTCTTCGGCGCCGGCGACGAGCCGCTCGACGACCCGCTCTTCTCGCATCGCCCCCGTTTCAAGGGGACGGCTGCGACGAAACTGTTCTTCTCCGGCGACCTGCGTGCGCAACTGAAGGACTACGATGCCGTTGCCGAACTCAACGAACGGATGCCGCCGGAATTCGGCCGATGGCACCCGCTGCACCAGGCGCAGTATCTCGAAAGCCGTTTCCTGTTGCCCGGCTACATTCTATCGAGCCAGGGCGACAGGATGGCGATGGCCCACGGTATCGAGGGCCGTTTTCCATTCCTCGACCATCGGCTTGTCGAGTTTGCCGCCAAGCTGCCGCCGGAGATGAAACTCAAGGGCCTCACGGAGAAGCACATCCTGCGCGAGGCGACGAAGGATCTTCTGCCGGCGGCCATCGGAAAGCGGGTGAAGCAGCCCTACCGCGCACCCGACAGCCATTCCTTCAGCGGCGCCGGCGAGCTTGGCTACGTCCGCGACGTCCTGAGCGAGGAGGCGGTCGCCGCGGGCGGCCTCTTCAATGCCAGGGCGGTGACCAAGCTCTACGAAAAATGCCGCGCGCGCCCGGCCTCGGGCTTCCGCGACAACGCCGCCTTCATCGGCATCCTCTCGACGCAGCTGTGGCTGCAGACATTCACGGGCACCAGCATCCGCAAGGCCGAAGCGGCCTGACGGGAAAGGAAAGGGAAAAATCATGACGCAAGCGATCAGGGAGAAGGTCAAGGCCTTCATCATCGAGAATTTTCTCTTCGGCGATACCGCCTACGAGCTTGCCGATAGCGCTTCGCTGATCGAGAACGACATCATCGATTCGACCGGGGTTCTCGAACTCGTCGCCTTCATCGAGGACGAGTTCGGCATCGTGATGGCGGATGCCGACATCGTTCCGGCGAATCTCGATTCGCTGGCGCGCATCTCGGCCTTCATCGCGGCGAAAGCAGTGCCGGTCACGGCGTAAGCGACGGCGGAGCGGGGGCATCACGAACATGCGGTTCGAGCAATTCCTTATCAGGAACGCCGCGGCCCACGGGGCAAAGACGGCGCTGGTCACCGATCGCAAGCGGCTGAGCTACGAGGAACTGGATAGCCTTTCGTCCCGGCTCGCCGCTGCGCTCGCCGCAAGCGGCGTGAATGCCAATGACCGCGTCCTGGTCTTCATGGACAATTGCTGGGAGGCGGCGGTGGCGATCTTCGCCATCCTCAAGGTCGGCGCGACCTTCAGCCCGATCAACGCCTCCACGAAGGCCGACAAGCTCGCCTATATCATTGCCGATTGTGAGCCGGCAGCGATCCTGACGCAGGCAAAGCTGATGCCGATCGTTGCGGAAGCACGCGCGCTTTCGCCCGCCGTGCCGCTTTTCGTCTGCTCGACAGCGGCGTCGGGCGGCAGCACGCTGGAAGGTTCGGCCTCCTTCGAAGAGTGCCTGAAGGCTGAGCCCTTGCGCGTCCTGCATGGCGGCATCGACGTCGATCTCGCCATGCTGATCTATACGTCCGGATCGACCGGGCGTCCCAAGGGCGTGATGATGACGCACCGCAATATCGATGCGGCGTCGGAGTCGATCACCACATATCTGCGCAACACGCCGGACGACATCATTCTTAACGTCCTGCCGCTTGCGTTCGACTATGGCCTCTATCAGTTGCTGATGGCGATCCGGCTCGGCGCCACCCTCGTCCTCGAAAAATCCTTTGCCTTCCCGCAGGCGATCTTCGAGCGGATCCGCGCCGAAGGCGTCACCGGCTTTCCGCTGGTGCCGACGATGGCCGCGATGATCCTGCAGATGCGCGACCTCGAGCCTGACTTCCTGCCGAGCCTTCGCTACATCTCCAACACCGCCGCGGCGCTGCCGCCGGTGCATATCGCGCGGCTGCGCGAGCTTTTCCCGAGCGCCCGGCTCTATTCCATGTATGGCTTGACGGAATGCAAGCGCTGCACCTACCTGCCGCCGGAGGAGCTCGACGGCCGGCCGGGTTCGGTCGGTATAGCTATTCCGAACACCGAAGCTTTCGTCGTCGACGAGGAAGGCAAGCGTGTGCCGCCGGGTGCCCCCGGTGAACTGGTCATCCGCGGCCCGCACGTCATGCAGGGCTACTGGCGCAACGAGGCGGCCACCGAACGCATGCTGCGCCCAGGTCCGAACACGTGGGAAAAGGTGCTCTATACGGGCGACCTCTTCCGCACCGACGACGAGGGCTTCCTCTATTTCGTCGGCCGCAAGGACGACATCATCAAGACGCGCGGGGAGAAGGTGGCGCCGAAGGAGGTCGAGACCGTCCTTCACGCGCATCCGGGAATTGCCGAAGCGGTCGTCATCGGTATTCCCGACCCGGTGCTCGGGGCTGCGATCGGCGCGCTCGTCGTCCGCTCCGACGCGGCGCTTACCGAGAAGGACATCATCCGCCACTGCGCCCGTCACCTCGAGGATTTCATGGTGCCGAAGACCGTCGAGTTCCGCACCGAGCTGCCGAAGACGGAAACGGGCAAGGTGAGCCGCAGGCTGGCGGCCGAGACATTGGAGGCAGCAGAATGAACATCCGTCCGGATCAGGAGACGTTCGCCTTCTCCGCCGATAGCTTGAAGATCGACGACGCTGCGGAAGCCGAGCGCATCGTCGGGGGCTTGCGCGCGCACTTGCGCGGCATGCGCAAACGCGGGCTTGTGCTCGGCCTTTCGGGCGGAATCGATTCGAGTGTTTCGGTCGCGCTCGCCGTTCGTGCGGTCGGTGCCCGGAACGTCCTCTGCCTCTTCATGCCGGAAAATGATTCCGACCCGGAAAGCCTCCGGCTCGGCCGGCTGGTGGCCGAGACTTTCGGCGTCGAGGCGATGGTCGAGGACATCGGGCCGACGCTCGCTGCCATGGGCTGCTACCAGCGCCGCGACGCCTTCATCCGCGAACTGGTGCCGGGCTATGGACCGGGCTGGGCGTCGAAAATCGTCATCGCCAATGCGCTCGAAGGCGACGGCTACAATATTTCCTCCCTCGTCGTTCAGGATCCGGAGGGCAATCGCACCAAGCTGCGCATGTCGCCCTCGGTCTATCTTGGCGTCGTCGCCGCGACCAATATGAAGCAGCGCACCCGCAAGCAGATCGAATACTACCACGCCGACCGGCTGAACTTTGCCGTTCTCGGCACGCCGAACCGGCTCGAATACGACCAGGGCTTTTTCGTCAAGAATGGCGACGGCGCGGCGGACGTCAAGCCGATTGCCCATCTCTACAAGTCGCAGGTCTATGCACTCGCCGCCCATCTCGGCGTTCCGGAAGAAGTCTGCCGCCGTCCGCCGACGACCGATACCTATTCGCTCGAGCAGACGCAGGAAGAGTTCTACTTCTCGCTCCCCTACGAGCGGATGGATCTCTGCCTCTATGGCCTCAATAACGGCCTGAGCACTGAAGAGGTCGGGCGCGCAGCGAATCTATCGGTCGTGCAGGTGGAACGCGTCTGGGCGGATATCGCCGCCAAGCGCAAGGCGACTCGCTACCTGCACCTTGGGCCGCAGCTTGTGCAGCCGGTCGCTGAAATCGGCGATTGAGGCATAGCGCTGGACGCGTCTTTGTCCAGCCGTCTGTTTGAGCAGAGCTTTCGACGTCTCGCCCAGCGTTCGCCGCCGGGGCGAGGCGTCTGAATCGCATTTATCTAAGCACTTTCAGAGCGATAAGCATGGCGGCGCGGGCGACGTCGGCGCGCTGCGTTTGCTTCTTGCAGGTTCTCTTCCAAGACATTTTTCGACCGAACGCACCCGCACTCCAGCTCCGTGCAGGATAGCGAAATTAACCATTTGTTAACCGTGACTCGCCTACATCTAGGCAACGAAAAATTAACGTAGATGACCAAAGTGCTAACAGACACCCGCTCGATCCGCATCAAGGGCCGCTCGTTCCTGGCGCTGGTGCTTTCACCGGAGCCGCCGCTCGACGCCTGGCTCACCCGACTCGACGATTTGGCCTCGCGATCCGCGGGGTTTTTCCTGGGGCGACCGGTCGTTCTCGACGTCGCAGACCTCGAAATCGATCGGGCTGAGCTCAAGAAGCTGATCGACGAGCTCGGCAAGCGCAACGTTCGGATCATGGGCATCGAAGGCGGCCGCCCGTCGCTTTTCGAGCCCGGGATGCCGCCGGCCATGAAGGGCGGGCGCCCGGCTCCGGACATCGAGATTCCGGACGGGCCGAGCATCGAGCCGGTTGGGACCGCTTCGCCCAAGGCGACGGCACCGGACGTGTCGGCGGAGCCGCAAGCGGCGCGGGGGATGTCATCGATCGTCATCCGCGAGCCGGTACGCTCCGGACAGTCGGTGATCTTCCCGGAAGGCGACGTTACCGTCGTCGGCTCGGTCGCCTCGGGTGCGGAAATCATCGCCGGCGGATCGGTGCATGTTTACGGGACGCTCAGGGGACGGGCGCTCGCCGGTTCGGTGGGCAATGCTTCGGCGCGCATTTTCTGCCGCCGCCTCGAAGCAGAGCTCCTGGCCATCGACGGCGTCTACAAGACGGCAGAGGACATGGCCCCCAACCTTCGCGGACAGGCTGTCCAGCTCTGGCTGGAAGGCGATTCAATCATGGCAGAGAGACTTAACTGAGCCGGCGGCCGGCCAGCATACAGGAGCGGGAAGATGGCGAAAGTAATCGTTGTTACATCGGGTAAGGGTGGCGTCGGCAAGACGACATCGACCGCCGCGCTCGGCGCGGCGTTGGCGCAGAGAAACGAGAAGACGGTTGTCGTCGACTTCGACGTCGGCTTGCGCAATCTCGACCTCGTCATGGGCGCCGAGCGCCGGGTCGTCTACGATATCGTCAACGTCATCCAGGGCGATGCCAAGCTGCCGCAGGCGTTGATCCGCGACAAGCGGCTCGACACGCTCTTCCTGCTCCCGGCCTCGCAGACCCGCGACAAGGATAGCCTGACGCCGGAGGGCGTCGAGAAGGTGATGACCGAGCTCAAGAAGCACTTCGACTGGATCATCTGCGACAGCCCGGCCGGCATCGAGCGCGGCGCGACGCTCGCCATGCGGCACGCCGACATCGCCGTCATCGTCACCAATCCGGAGGTCTCGTCGGTGCGCGACTCCGATCGTATCATCGGCCTTCTAGACGCCAAGACCGAGCGGGCCGAGCGCGGGGAGCGGGTGGAAAAACACCTGCTGCTGACCCGCTATGACCAGGCCCGCGCCGAGCGCGGCGACATGCTGAAGGTCGACGATGTGCTCGAGATCCTGTCGATCCCGCTGGTCGGCATCGTCCCTGAAAGCACGGACGTCCTCAAGGCTTCCAACCTCGGTGCACCGGTCACGCTTGCCGACAACCGCAGCGCTCCGGCGCTCGCCTATCTCGACGCGGCCCGCCGGATTGCCGGCGAAACGGTGCCGATGACCATTCCGGGCGAGAGGCGCGGGCTTCTCGGCAAATTGTTCGGACGGAGGGCAGCATGAGCATATTCCGTTTCTTCAGCAAACAGACGTCGGCGCCGACCGCGCGCGAACGTCTGCAGGTCCTGCTTGCGCACGAGCGAGCCTCCGTGGGCCACTCGGATCTCGTGGCTAAGCTTCGGGAGGAAATCCTCGCCGTCATCGCCAAGCATGTCCAGGTGGATGGCGACAAGGTCACCGTCAAGATGGACCGCGGCGAGACCGTTTCGACGCTGGAAGTCGATATCGAGATCCCGCTGAACGCGGTGCGCGCGGCCTGACAGCGCCGCGTCGACCTAATTAATTATCGAAGGAGCCGCCGATCAGGCGGCTCCAATGCTCTCCGGCAAGGCCATTCACGAAGCCGCGTGCGTGACGGAAGGCGTCGACGAGTTCCTCCTCGCGGGAATGCACGACGGTTGAGGCGGCGTGTACGAAGCCGATGCGGCGGCCCATCATCGCTTCGAGGAGCGCCGGCTGGGTGCGGCCGCGAACTGCGACGGCGCCGCGGGCGGCTGCGTGATCGATCAGACAATCGAGGACGGGGCCTGCCTGCCCAGGCAGCGAAAGCAACTGCAGAACCCGCGCGGTTCCCCCCGGTTTCAAATGGTAGAAGAAGGCTCCGACCGGTGCGGCGGTGCGCGTCTTGACGGCGACGAAGCGGGGCTCGCCGAATTCGGGCTTTTCGATTGCGTCTCTCAGAATGCAGGCAAATTGGCCCTCCGCCCAGGCAGGCTGCACGGCATATTGCCTGGTCAGCGGCGCGAACAGGTCCGCAAAGGATCCAGCATCGACATCTTCGACCTGGAGCGTTCCGGGCAGATTCCCCTCTTTGGGAACGGCCGACCAACGCAGGTCGCCGCGCCGCATTTTTCCCCGATGGCGTTCATCGAATGCCCGCGCCAGCGGATGAAGCGCACGCGCCGGACCGATGCGGCGGGCGACGAGGTCGAGCGCGAAGCTGGCCGGGCGAAGGACGCGTATCCAGTCGAGACTGTATTGCGGCAGGACGGTGCCGCGCAGCCGAGTCCACATTTGCGTCGAGACTTCGCTGGCGGTTTCGCTGAAAGAGAGGTCTTGCGGTCCGGCGAGGAAAGCTTTCAGGAGCCGGGCACCGGCCATCGGGTCGCTGTCGCGGCCTTCGACCATCAGCGAGCCGCAGATCGCAGCGCGCAGACGCCTGCCGTTGTAGCTCATCGGCAGCGCATTGACGCCGACGAAGCCGGAAATACAGCCGCTGTCGTTGACATGGACGAGCGGTGCGATCTCGGGGTCATAGCCGGGCGCTTCGAGGTACAAGCGGCGCAGATAATCGACGAGTGCAGGCGGCGCGGCCTGGTTGCTGTTGCGGAAAATCTTCTGAAACAGGCCGGCAACGGCCGGAATATCGGCGTTTTCGAGCGGACGGATGTCGCTCATCTCACCGGACCTCGTCCGCGCTCAACTTGCGTATGATGGCGACGCGCGGCTTTCCCTGCGCGTCATGCGCGAAGCTCATGGCCTCGTAGGCCTTGGCGCGGGCGAGGAGGGCTGCCGCCTGCCGTTCCTGCCCCTCGCCGAATTCGAACAGCAACCAGCCGCCCGGCTTCAGGAAGGTGACGGCATCGCGGATCAGCCGCTGGTGGATGGAAATGCCATAGGGACCGCCGTCGAAGGCTTCGCGCGGCTCGCTCTCGAGGAGATGGGCGCTGTCGCCTTCGAGACGGGAGGTCGAGATGTAGGGCGGATTGCAGACGATCATGTCGACCCGGCCTTCGAGCCTGTCCCCTTCGAGCGCCGCGAACAGGTCGCCTTGCCGGATCAGGACGCGCTCCTGCAACGACAGGCGCTCGGCGTTGCGGCGGGCGAGCGCAACCGTGCTGTCGGTCAAGTCCGCGCCCCAGACCCGCGCAAGCGGAACGGCTGCGGCAATCCCGAGGGCGAGGTTGCCCGAGCCGCAGCACATATCGACAACCGTCGCCGGTCCGGCCTCGTCGCGAAGCCGCGCAACGGCGTTCCGGCCGAGCAATTCGGTCTCTTCGCGTGGCACGAGGACGTCGGGCGCCAGTTCGAGTTCGATGTCCATGAAGCGAACGAGGCGAGGCGATTGGCCGCCGGCCCGGCTGGCGTCAGCAAGATTGTCGACCTGCAGCACGAACGCTCCTTCGGTTGCGGATGGTGTTTGGTGACGCGGACACTAGCGCACTCGGGTAAACGGAAGCTGAAATGCAATTGTCGGAGGTGTGTTAACCGGCCAAACACCTCTGTCCGATAGTGTGTGCCGAGATCGGTGAAGGGGTATGGCGGGAGGCAACGCCAGCTCCGGATCCCGACCCCTGGGGCGCAATATCGACAAGGCAGATTGGATGTCTTCGGAAGGCTTAACGGAATCGCGCGGCTACAAGCTTTTCCTGCCGATGATTTTGTCCTATGTCGCATCCGGCGGAAGCCTGGTGCTCAGCTCCGCGGCGCAGCTTCTCACCTTCGCGATCCTCGCCCGCTTTCTCGGCGTCGACGAGTTCAGCGTTTTTGTCGCCATCACTGCAATCGCCAGCATCGCAGTCCATCTATGCGGATTGGGCGCCATGGAATGCCTTGTGCGGCGCGTCGCCAGGGACCGCGCGATCTATCCGGAAATGCTCGGCCACAACATCCTGCTGACAGCTGCAAGCGGGTTCGTCCTTGTGCTGGCCGGCGCCGTGACGCTTCCCTTCTTCTTCGCGCTCTCATCGGATCCGATTGCCAACTTTGCGGCGATTGCGCTGATGCTGGTCACCAACATCGTCCTGGTCCGCGTCATCGTCCTCGCCGAACAGATCTTCATCGCCCATTCCGACTTCGCCCGTGCGAACAAGGTGGTCGTCGGCTTCGCCGTGGCGCGTACCATTGCTGCGGCGCTCGCATGCCTGGCTTTCGGCGTCTCGACGGTTGCGTCCTTCGCCATCTGGCAATTCATCTGCCACGTGCTGGTGGCTGTGGCCTGCGCCTGGGCGATCAAGGATCTCGGCGCACCGCGCTACCGGATCGTCCGGGAAGAATTGCCGCAGGGCCTCTATTTCAGCATTCCGTTTATTCTGCGCGCCCTCAGGCAGAACGCAGACCTGCTCGTCCTGAGCCTCGTCACCACAGCCGAGATCGTTTCGAGCTACAGCGTCGCACGGCGGATGCTCGAGAGCAGCTTCCTGTCCGTCGAGGCGCTCAATCGCCTCATCTATCCGGGTTCGGCACGCCTCACGACAGCGGGCCTGCACCACGCCTTGCAACGGGTTCTTCGCGTACTTGCCGCCGCGACCGGCATCAGCCTTGCAGCGGCGCTGACTGTCTTCGTGCTGGCGCCGGTGCTGCCCTATCTGTTCGGGCACGAATACGTCTCCCTGGTCGGCTTTGTACGAGACCTCTCGTGGGTTGTCGTGCCGCTCGCCATCTGGTCAGTGGCGGTGGAGGCCCTGGGCGCCTCGGGCTATCACGCGGCGCGCGCCGCAGTCATGGGGCTCGGAAGTATTCTTGGTGCCGGCCTTGCCGCCGGGGCGAGCTGGTATGCGCCGCCGGCCGGCACCTTCGTCTCCTTCTATGTCATCGAGATCGCCATGGTCGTCGCCACCTGGAGCGTTTTCCTGCGCTTCGTGCGGCGCGACCGGGAGCGGGCAGAGGCGGGTATAACGCATGGGAGTTGAACCGCGCGAGATTGCCGGCACGCGCGCCATGGCACGCAGCGATATCCCGGCGGTCGGGCGGCTGTTCAGCAAGGTCTTTCGTAGACGCGATCGCGCGCCCGGGGTGGATCTCGGCCGATACATCGAGACCGTCTTTTTTGGGAGCCCGTTCTATGCCCCTGAACAGGGCAGCATCGTGCATGAGAACAGCGCCGGCGAGATCGACAGCGCCATTCTGTCGGTCCCGATGGAATTCACTGTCAATGACCGCCCGATCGTGGCCCGCCTCCTCTGCGCCTTCATGGTCGACGGCAAGGCAGGCGCGGCCGGCGCGGCGCGTCTCGCCCGCACCGTGCGCGCGGCTCGCCAGGACCTCTGCTTTTCCGACAGTTCCTCTCCGGTAAGTGCCGATCATTGCGTTGCCGGCGGCGGCGTCATCCTGCCGATCCAGAGCCTCGAATGGCAGCGCTTTTTCCGGCCGCTGACGGCAGCCGCCGTTATCGCCGGCCGGCGCATCCCGATCCTCCGGACGCGCGTCGTCCTCGGCGTATTGCGGTCGTTCGACCACGTGCTGCGGCGGTTGAGCCTGTCATCGAAGCCAACGGCAGCGCCTGGATGCCAGGTGAAGCCGGCAAGTCTGGATGAATTTCGCCTGTGCGCCGCACCGATGCTGCGGCGTTTTTCGATCCGCCCCTCCTGGTCAAAATCCGAGTTCGATTGGCTCTTTAACGTCGCCTCGATGAACAAGTGCCTCGGAACGCTGCAGTGCAGGAAGGTCATCCATGAAGACGGTCGCACCATCGGCGCTTTCCTTTTCTTCGGAAAACCCAGAGGCATGGCCAGCGTGCTTAATGTGCTTTGTGAGGAAGGACGCGAGGCCGAGGTCACGGCGGCGATGTTCGCCTGCCTCGATGCGGAAGGCTATGCCGCCGCCCGGGGCATGGCGCAGCCGTTCCTGATGAACGCGATTTCGCGTCAGCGATGGCTGCTTTTCCGCCACCGCGGCTATTTCTGCATGGTCACCCGCCACGCGGAGGTGAAGGCGGCGGCGCTCGGCAACGACATCTATATCGGCGGCCTCGCATCCGAAAGCTGGAGCCGGTTGTTGACCGATTTCTGAGCCCGCAAAGGTTGCCGATCGCTGGGAAGACTTAACGGAATATTCACCCTGCGCTCCTAAGTCTTAACAGACGGTGCGGCAAGCAGGGGCAGTGCTCTTCGGTGGCTTCAAGAGCATACGTGGGGAAAGACGGATGTATCGGCGGAGCGAGCCCTTAGAGCAAGGATTGCGCCTGGAGACGCGCTACCCGCGGCGCGGCGCCGGCGGCTCGCTGCTGGACCTCGTTCCGGCGATGCACGAGGAAACGGCGCCTCTGCCGCAACAGCAGGAGATTCCCGCCCGCAACCAGCCGGATCCTCCCCCACCGGTGCTGGTCGCTCAGCCCAATCCCCCGATCGTCGGCGCGTATTTTCCTGACCTTCACAGGCTCGGCAGTGTCGGCATAGACGACATCATTCTCTGGCTGCGCGATGGCATAAGGTGGATCGCCCTGGCGTTCATGCTTTGCATCGCCGGCGCGTTCGCCTATGCGGTCACGGCGACGCCGCGCTACACCGTCTATACGGATCTTGTCGTGGACCCGTCCAATCTCAATGTCGTCAGCGACGACGTCTTTATCAGCAACCCGCAGCGCGACGCGCAGTTGCTGGAGGTCGAAAGCAAGCTCAGAATCCTGACGTCGCGAAACGTCTTGAAGCGCGTCATCGACAGGTTACAGCTCACGGACGATCCGGAATTCGTCAAAGCGTCGCCGCTTGCATCGTTGATGGCGTTGTTTTCAGCAGGAGACAGCAAGGCCGACAAGGAATTGGCGGCCATTCGCGCGCTCTCGGAAAGGGTCGAGGCGCGTCGCGAGGAGCGCTCCTTCGTCGTCGTTCTCGAAGTCTGGAGCGAGCAACCGGAAAAGGCCGTCGCCCTCTCCGATGCGATCGTCGAGGCTTTCGAGGCGGAGCTTTTCCAATCGGCGGCTGAAAGTGCCGGCCGTGTGGCACAGAACCTCAATGCCCGCCTCGACGAACTGCGCCGGAACGTCACCGAGGCCGAAGGGAAGGTGGAGGATTTCCGGCGCGAGAACGGCTTGCTGTCCGCCAATGGCGAACTCGTCAGCAATCAGCTCTCGAGCGAACTCAATACCCAGGTCCTCGACGCCCAGCAGCGCTTCATCCAGGCCGAGACGCGCTACAAGCAGATGAGTGCGGCGATCGCTGAGGGACAGACGACCAGCGCCTCGGTCTTCGAGTCCGTCGACATGACGAACCTCCGCCAGCAGTATAACGCCCTGCAGCAGCAGATAGGCGCGATGCAGCTCACCTATGGCGAAAGACATCCGCGTCTTGCCGCGGCGCGCTCCGAGCGCGCAACGCTGGAGACCGCAATAAACCAGGAAGCACGCCGCATAGCCGAGCGCGCCAGGGCGGATTTTGATCGGGAGCGTTCGGCGCTCGGCGCATTGAAGGCCAAGGCCGACGACGAGCAGTCGAATGTCTTCACCGACAACCAGGCGCAGGTCCACCTGCGCGACCTCGAACGCGACGCGCGCACCAAGGCGACGATCTACGAAACGCATCTGGCACGCGCCCAGCAGATCACCGAGCGCCAGCAGATCGATACGACCAATATCCGCGTCATTTCGCGCGCTCTGCCGCCAAATTCGCGCAGCTGGCCGCCCCGGACTTCCATCCTGCTTGTCGCAGGCGCCGCGCTCGGCCTCGCCGCAGGTATCGGGATCGCGCTGGCGCTTGGCCTGTGGGGCTATGTTCGCGGTCAGCGGCCTGTCGCCGGATAGGGAGCGACGCCGGCAATGACCAGCGCTCCCTACACGACCAGTGCGTCAGACGTCTTGAGGATGCGCGTCGGCGCCTTCCTCTTCATGGCGATGTTCCTTTTCCTATGGGTGTCGATCACCCCCTATGTCGACCTGACGGGCGAGGCGATCCTCGATCCTTCCGCCGGCAACTCGAACCGCCTGAACCAGATTCTGGCGCTGCTGCTTTCCGCCGGCATTCTCGGCTATGGCCTGCTTCATCCAATGCGGGAGATCATCCTACAGCCGCGCCTGCTGCTCGCCATTCTCTCCTTCTGGTTCCTCCTCGTCTCGCTGATCTCCGCCCATCCGATGCTCGGCATCAAGGGCGTCGTTCTCTCGACGATCATGACGCTGAATGCCAGTATCTATCTGCTACTTCCGGCATCGGAGCGCCACTTCGCCAAGTTGCTGGGGATCGGCAGCCTGATCATGCTGGCCTTCGCCTATTACGGCATCCTGTTCAAGCCGACGCTCGCCATCCATCAGGCGTCCGAATTGCGTGAGCCGATGAACGCCGGACTGTGGCGCGGCCATTTTCCGCACAAGAACAGCGCCGCCTCCGCGATGGTTCTCTCGGCCTTCTTCGGGCTGTTCGTGGCGAGCGCCTGGTCGCGCATAGCGGGCCTTGCGATCTTCGCGCTTTCGTTCCTCTTTCTCGTCAATACCGGCGGGAAAACCTCGACCGCAATGCTCCCGGCGATCCTGATCCTCGGCTGGCTTTTCGAAAAAATGCGGCCGCTGCGTGTGCCGATCGTCATCGGCGGTGTCGGCCTGTTCAATCTGTTCGCCGTGGGTTCGGCGGTTTTCAGGCCGCTCGGCGAGTTCATCAGCGGCCTTGGCATCGACGCGACATTCACCAACCGCTCCGACATCTGGCGTTTCGCTTTCTCGGCGCTCGCCGAGCGGCCGCTGACCGGCTACGGCTTCCGGGCGTTCTGGCAGACGGAGGAGCTGGTTTACAGCGGCGGCTCGGTCGAGACCTGGGCGGTGGCGGCTGCGAACGGCCACAATTCCTATCTGGACATTGCCCTGACGACCGGCTTCCCGGGGCTACTGCTGACGCTCGTCTGGCTCATCCTGCTGCCGCTTCGCGACATTTCGCGCATTACACCCGACCGCGAGAAGGCGCCGCTGACGCGGCTCTACGTCCGCATCTGGCTCTACACGATCTTCCACGCCGGCCTGGAAACCCTCTTCTTCGAGGGCGGGAGCTTTGTCTGGTTCACTTTCGTCTTCGCCCTCTACGGACTGCACCTGCAATCGAGCGCCGTGCTGGCGGAAGATGCCGTCCCGGAAAAAAGGAAGCGTGTCGCTCATGCGTGATGTTCAGGAAAAGATCGGCGGGCTCGTCGACCGGCTGGCTAACCGGGCAATCTGGCGGCTCGCCCGCACGCGGCGGGATACCAAAACGGACATACCGCTCGTCTCCTTCACCTTCGACGACGTACCCGACAGCGCCCTTTACGAGGGAGCGCGGATTCTCGAGCGATACGATTCACGCGGCACCTTCTATATCGCTGGCGGGCTGGCGGGACGGGTCGAAAACGACCGCACGCTCATCACTCCGGAAGGATGCGCGGAGCTGCTCGCGCGCGGGCACGAGATCGGCTGCCACACCTTTGCGCATCGCAGAGTTCGGAGCGCCGGCGGTCTCGCTGCCGACCTCGACCGCAATGCGGACTACCTGAAGAGCGTCGGAATGGCCTCCCCGGTGAGGAACTTCGCCTTTCCCTATAACGCCGCCTGGCCCCTGGCGCGCTCCGAGCTGCGCAGCCGCTATCGGTCCTGCCGCGCCGGCGGCGAGGCCATCAACCGCGGATCCGTGGATCCGCTGATGCTCAAGGCCGTCGAAATCCGCCAGCCGGAGCAGCATGCCAAGACGCTGACCCGATGGATCGACGCGCTCGTCAGTGAGCCCGGCTGGCTCATCTTCTTCACGCATGACATTGCGCCGCGGCCGACGCCCTATGGCTGCACGCCGGAGACTTTCGACCGTCTCGTCCGCCATGCCGTCGAGAAGGGCTGTCGCGTGCTGCCGGTCGACGAGGCGCTCGACGAGTTCAATTGGTAGGGGTCCGCGGTGGCTGAGGTCAAGAATGCCGGGAAGCGCCTGCTGGCGATCAACAACTACTTCTATCGCCGCGGCGGCGCAGAGGCGGTGTTCTTCGATCATATGGCGATGTTAGGCGAAATCGGCTGGGACGTCGTACCCTTCGCCATGCGCCACGATCTGAACGAGCATTCGCCCTGGTCGGACTATTTCGTCTCCGAGATCGAATACGGCCGAAAGACAGGCCTGCTGCGCAAGGCGGTTCAAGCGGCGAGCGTCATCTATTCGCTCGAAGCCCAGCGCAATATCCGCCGGCTGATCGACCAGAGCCGCCCCTCGATCGCCCATGCCCACAATGTCTACCACCATTTGTCGCCGGCGATCTTCTCCACCCTGAAATCCGCCGGGATCCCGGTGGTCATGACGGTTCACGACCTCAAGCTCGCCTGTCCCTCCTACAAGATGCTCCGCGACGGCAGCGTCTGTGAAGATTGTCGTGGCGGGAAAATCTACAACGTTCTGCGCCATCGCTGCATCAAGGGCTCAGTCCCCTTGAGCGCCGTTGTGCTGGCGGAAACGATGCTGCACCGTCTGCTCGGCCTTTATCGCGACAAGGTCGATAGGCTCGTCGTGCCGAGCCGCTTCTACCTGGAAAAGCTCGCCGAATGGGGCTGGCCGCGCGAACAGATGGTCCACATAGCCAATTTCGTCGATGTTTCCACTTTTCGCACCGACTGGCAGGAGGGCGACTACTTTGTCTTCGCCGGCCGCCTGGCGCCGGAAAAGGGGCTGGCGACGCTGATCCGGGCGATCGCGCTTTCGGGAGAGCGGCTGATCGTTGCCGGGACCGGCCCGGAAGAGGCGAGCCTTCGCCGATTGGCGGCCGAATTGGGCGCCGACGCCACCTTTGCCGGTTATCTTTCCGGCGAGAAGCTGCATCGCGTCATCGGAGAATCCCGCGCCCTCGTGCTTCCGTCGGAATGGTACGAGAATGCGCCGATCAGCGTTCTCGAAACCTATGCGCTGCAGCGGCCGGTCATCGGTGCAGCAATCGGCGGCATTCCGGAGATGGTGAGGGAAGGCGAAACCGGGCTGCTTGCTGCCGCCGGCAGGCCGGAGGACCTTGCAAGGGCGCTCAGCGAAATGGCGGCGCTTTCGCCTCACGCGCGAAGACGCATGGGCGCAGAGGGCCGATCCTGGATATCCGGAGAGTTTTCAGCCGCGGCCTATCGGGCAAGAACCCTCGACCTCTACGCGTCGCTCGGCGCCGCTTAGGCTGGAGCAAGGCCCGGAACGACCGATTTCCGGCCAGTCTCGTAAAACTTTAGCGGTCTTCTTACGCCCGGCGAAAGTGTTCTGCCCGTAAAAGCTGTCGAAAGGGAACTTCCGGGGCAAAACAACCATGAGCAGTCAGACGGCAGTCTCGCGGGATCACGCTCCGCAGCAGACGAGGGGTTCGGCGACGTCGGTCAACCCCGCTCGTGGCGGGGAGGGGCGGTTTCCGGAAAAGCTGCTCTCCGTCGACGCGCCGGCCCTTGCGGCGGCCGCGCTGCTCGCGGGGGCATCCTCCGGCCTCGGCCCGGCACTGTCGGCAGAAGAGTTCGACGGCTTTCATCAGTCCATCGAGAAGACGGCCGCCCGTCCGCGCGTGATGATGCTCGGCCTGCGCGGGATACCCGACGTGCAGGGCGGCGTGGAAAAGCATGTCGAGATGCTCTCCGCCAGGCTGGTGGCCCACGGCTGGAGCGTCGACGTCATCGGGCGGCGACGCTATCTTTCGCAATCCTCTTCCTATTCTTGGGGCGGGATTCGCGTTTTTCCGCTCTGGGCGCCGCGGCTGATGGCGCTGGAAGCCATCGTCCACACCTTCGTCGGCGTCTGTTTTGCTGCGCTCCGCCGTCCGGATATCCTGCATATTCATGCGGTCGGTCCCGCATTGCTGGTTCCACTGGCGCGGATCTTGCGCATGAGGGTCGTGGTCACCCATCACGGCTATGACTACGACCGGCAGAAATGGAGCACTTTCGCCAAGCTCATGCTGAAGCTCGGCGAACGCCTGGGAATGAGGCTTGCGAATGGGCGCATCGCGATCTCGAAGGAAATCGTCGAGACGATGGGTGAGCGTTACAAGGTGCCGGTGGCTTTCGTCCCGAACGGCGTCGCCGTTTCGCAAGGGCAGGGCGGAACGGGCATTCTCGACGAATTCGGCTTGACGCGGCACCGCTATATTCTTCTTGCGGCGCGCCTCGTCCCGGAAAAGCGCCAGACCGATCTCATCCAGGCTTTCGCAAGGCTCGGCGATACCGGCGTCAAACTCGTCCTGGCGGGGAGCGCCGAGTTCGAAACGCCCTACGCTGATGAGGTTAGGGCGACGGCCGCCGGCGTGCCCGACGTCGTCCTGACGGGCTTCCAGTCCGGTGACCGGCTGGCGGAGCTCTTCGCCAATGCGGCTCTCTTTGTCCTGCCCTCCAGCCACGAAGGGATGCCGATCGCGCTTCTGGAGGCCCTGGCTCATGGCTTGCCGGTCCTCGCAAGCGACATCGTCGCCAATCGCGAGCTCGGCCTGTCCACCGACGACTATTTCCCGCTTGGCGATATCGACGCCCTTGCCATCGCGATCGCCAGGAAGATCGAGAACCCGCCGACGGACGACCAGGTCCGTTCACAGATGGCCCATGTGGCATCGACCCACAGCTGGGCAAGCGTCGCGCAAAAGACCCTTGCGGTCTATCGAACGCTTACCAGATGACCCCGCCGCATTGCGCCGATCGGGCCAACGGAAAGTGGAAGCGGGCCATGAAATTCAGGCGTGCGGCTGCAGTATTCGGATGGCTGCTGTTGGCATTGATCGCCTATTCGACGCTGTCGCCGATCGGCATGCGCCCGCATATCGGGACTTTGGTTCACGTCGAGCGGTTCGGCGCCTACGGGCTGATGGGCTTGCTGCTCGCGACTGCCTATCCGCAGCGGGTCCGTCTTGTTCTTGGCATGGTGCTTGGAGCGGCGGTCGGTTTCGAACTGCTGCAGGTGCTCCTGGCCGATCGTCATGCGCGGGTGGAGGATCTTGCGGTCAAGGTGGCGGGTGCCGCATGCGGCGTCGGCGCAGCCTTGTCCGCCGGGCGCCACTGGCACCGTTTCCCGTGGCTGGCGCGCATAAACCAAAACTCAAATCATCGCGGCTAAAACAATCCGGCGACATAGGCAGCGGGCCGGAATACGGCGCGACCTTCCTGGAGGGCTCCTTGGCAATATCGGTCATAATCAAGACCTTGAATGAAGAAAAGCGCATTGCCGCGACGATCGAGAGCGCATTGGCGGCACTTCAGGGCCACGGCGGCGAAGTCATTGTTGCCGACAGCGGATCGTCCGACGCCACGGTCGAGATCGCCTCGCGATATCCGACCGTCATTGCGCAGATCACGCCGCCGGCGCGTCCAAGTTGCGGCATCGGCCCGCAGCTCGGCTTTCAACATTCGCGTCACGACTATATCTGCCTCATCGATGGCGACATGCTGCTGGATGCGGGCTTTCTCGACGAGGCCGTCCGCTTCCTCGAAGACCACCCGGCGATCGCGGGCGTGACCGGTCACGTCGAGGAGATGCACGTCTCGAACCTGGAATTTGCGCGGCGCGTCAAACGCAACGCTCCTGAAAACCGGACGGGGCCGATCGACCGGATGAATGGCGGCGGGCTCTACCGGCGCAGCGCCATCGAGGATGTCGGTTACTTGTCGGACCGAAACCTGCACGGCTACGAGGAATTTGACCTCGGTATCCGCCTGAGAAGCGCTGGCTGGGGCCTTCACCGCCTCGATCGACGGTTCGTCCAGCACTTCGGCCACACGGTCAATTCCTACCGGCTGCTCGTGCGTCGCTGGAAGAGCAAGTATCTCTACGGTATCGGCGAGCTCCTACGCGCCTCGCTCGGCAAACCCTATTTCCTCCAGCTTCTGCGCGAACTGCCGGAACTCAGGCTTTGGGGGCTTGTGTATCTCTGGTGGCTGTTCTGCCTTGCACTGATCGTCTTCCTGCCGAACAAGCTCGTGGCGACCGGCATCGTGCTCGCCATGACCGCCGGTGTCGTTGCCCTGGCGAGCGTCAAGAAACGCAGCCTCGGCATGGGGCTTTACACGGTCGTCGCCTGGTTCTTCCATGCGGCGGCGCTGCCCGTCGGAATGCTCAGAAGCCGCCGGCAACCGGGCGAGCCGATCGAGAGCAGAATCCTCGGGAAACCGGCGTGACGATGCGTTTACTGCTCGCTGCCGCGGCGATCTTCCTCGGCTGCTTCACGCCGCGGGCGAATGCCTTCGACCAATGGGTTCCTGTCCGCGACGTCTCGCTTGAGGTCCAGCCCGGGAGCCCACTCGATTTTTCCGCCTTTTTGCCCAACGGCGTGATCGACGCGGATCACCGGCTCGTCGCCGCGGAGGGCGGGCGCCTGGCCTATGCGGCATCGCCGGAAAAGCCGCTCAGGATGCTCTGCGCCTCGCTCGCCTGGAGCCCGGCTTCGGGCGGCTTCCCGGATCACGCGACGGCGGAGCGCTACGCGCGCCAGCTGGCGCTGCACGGCTACAACATCGCCCGGCTGCATTTTGCCGATGCGAGCCTGATGTTCGGCCGGCAGAAGGATTTCGACTTCGATCCGGAGACCCTCGACCGCATCCACTACCTGCTCGCGGCGCTGAAGCGCAACGGCATCTACTGGATCTTCGACGGGCTTTCGTCGCCGCGCGGCGCCTATGGCGGTCATGACGACCGCTGGGAGGCCAATGGCGATCTCAAGCTGCGCCTGCATGTGGATGAGGAGGCGTTCGCCCATTGGAAGACGCTGCAGAAGACGTTCCTGGGGAGGGACAATCCCTATACTGGCGTCGCGCCCATTCGTGACGATGCCCTGGCGCTGGTGATCCTCGCCAATGAAAACGGCATCGAATTCGACAGCGTCGTGCATGAGCGGCCGGGCGAACCCGCCTATGACGAGGCGCTTGCCGCACCCTTCAACCGGTGGCTCGCGAAGCGCTACGCCTCGACCGACGAGCTGGCGCAGGCTTGGGGAGCGCTTGGCGACGATGAGCGGCTAGAAACGGGGGCTGTAAGGCTTCCACCCGATCGCTACGCCGACAGCCCCCGCATGCGCGATCTGCAGGCATTCTTCACCGAACTGGAGCGCGCATCGGCCACCCGGATGAGCAAGGTGCTGCGCGATCTCGGCTATAGGGGACTGATCAGCACCTATAACAATTGGCCGACGGTCCAGACTGCGCTGAGCCGGCGCGATCTCGAAGCGGTCACCATGAATACCTATCACGACTGGGTCGGCGGCTATGCGCCAGGGAGTGCCCTGCTGCAGGTGAGTTCCATTGCCGACGGCGCCAACTACATGCGGATGATCGCCGCTGCGCGCTGGATCGGAAAGCCCTTCATCGTCAGCGAATACGATCACCTGTTCTGGAACCGCTACCGCTACGAGGCGGGTCTCGTCATGCCGGCCTATGCGTCGCTGCAGGGCTGGGACGTGCTTTGTCGGCATGGCCATGGGCCGATCGTGCTTGCCTATGGCGAGCCGTATCCGCACAAGAGGGCGATGCTTCCCTACGCGATCGCGCTCGATCCGGTGGCGCGGGTCGGCGAAACCCTGGCGGCGCTTCTCTACCGTCGCGGCGATGTGGCGACCTCCGGCATCACCGTCCCCTTTGCCGTGCGCGGCGAGGCGGACTTTGGCGAGGACATGCAGGCGCGGGAGCCCCAGCGCCTCACAGAACTCGCCTTGATCGGCGGCATCGGCCTCTTTTCTGCGGACAGCATCGACGACCGTGTCGGTATCGCGCAGCCGCGGACTGAGGCAGCGGAGGACGTGCTGGCGGCTCTTCGCGACAGCGGCTCACTCCCTCGCGGCAATCAGACCGACACGGAGGCGGGCCTTTATGAGAGCGACACCGGCCAGATCCGGCTTGATCGCCGCTCCGGGCAGCTGCGGGTCTCGACGCCGGCAACCGAGGCGGCGGCATTCTCCTCGCTGCGCGAGCCGATCGATCTCGGCGTTCTCCGCATCGAGCAGGCGGATGGAGACGGGCTCGTCGCCCTTTCCGCGATCGATCGCCAGCCTTCGCTTGCGCAAAGCCGCCGCATGCTGCTGATCTTTGCCACGGACGCCCAGAACAGCGGCATGATCTTCAGAGACAGCGAGGAGAAGGTCATCGAGGATTTCGGCAGCCTGCCTGTGCTGATCCGCAAGGGCCATGTCGATCTGGCGCTTTCGAGAGGGGCCGCCAGATGGACGATATCGCCGGTCGGCCTCGATGGCACCGTCTATCCGCCGGTGCGCAGCGGCGCGGGTCCAGTCGCCTTCCGCCTGTCGAACGACACGCCCTATGGGCCGACGACCTATTTCCTCCTGGAGCTCGAGGACGGCTGAGTTCGTCGCGCACCGAGTTAGCGATTGCATTTCCCGGCTCAACCTGATTTTGGTCCGAGGCCGGCAGGCGATCGAACGACGCGCATCGGCCGCGAGATGCATGGAGTGTTGTGAAGCGATGGACAGCTTGCCCGAGATCGGCGGCAAGACCTGGTGGCCGAAGCCCGGCAGCCGCCTCGGTGCGACATTCTTCGTGCGTCAGGCCTTTCCCTGGCTCGGACACCATTTCGGCGGCCAGTCGCTCGCCTCGACGCTCTCGCCCCGTCTCGAGGGCATCGTCTCCTGGGGCGGGCGTATCCCCGCAAAGACGGCGATGGCGGTCGCCCGCGCGCGACGGCTGCCGCACTGGCACCTCGAGGACGGCTTCCTGCGTTCGGTCGGTCTCGGCAAGGATGGAGACGCGCCGGTCTCGATCATCGCCGACGACCTGGCATTGCCGGTCGACGGCGGCAGGGCGTCGCGGCTCGAGTTGCTGATCGCCGAGGCGGCCGGTGGCCGATACGACGCCTTCGGCCGACGCATCCGTGAGCAGATGGTCGAACACAGGCTTTCCAAATATAACAACCTGCCGCATCGCGAGCCGTCGATAGAGTCGAGCAGCCGACGGCGCATCCTTCTCGTGGATCAGGTCCTGGGCGATGTCTCGGTGCCGCGCGCCCTTGGCAACCGCGGCTCGTTCGATCGAATGCTGGACGACGCGCTGGCGAGCGGGGCGCAATGCGTCGTGCGCACCCATCCGGACGTGATGGCGGGCTATCGCAAAGGTTACATGACGGAGCGCGCCGCCAGCACCCCCGGCGTCATCCTGCTCGCCGACAAAGTCTCGGTTGCCTCAATTCTCGACGTCGTCGACGAGGTCTGGACCGTTTCCAGTCAGGTCGGCTTCGATGCCCTGCTGAGGGCAATACCGGTACGCTGCTATGCGGTGCCCTTCTACGCCGGATGGGGGCTGACGGACGATCGCGTGAATGCCAAGGCCGTGTCCGCACTGGCGCGTCGTACCGTCGCGAGGCCGACAGCAGACCAACTGACCGCTGCGGCGCTTGGGCTTTATCCGAGCTACCGCAACCCGGCCAATTGGGAGCTGATGGACGTCTTTGCGGCAATCGATCTCCTCGTCGCCGCATTGCAAAGAGCCTGAACGCGCCCCCTTCGGCGTGCGTCCCAGCCTACGCAAAAGCGTCCTTACTGTCCGGTTTACGCAGCTAATATCGATTTGGGTCGGTGCTGCCGCGCCTCTTAACCATTCCGCAATCATGGAATGCAACTATTTATTGTAGCGCAGGCATGGTTGTTCCTGGGCCGAAATGCCATTCGGCGACGCGAGATGCCACAACCAATTTTAGAAAGTTGTGGGCGCCGAGGTCGGCTATCCGCATAGCAAATCGATATTTCTTGGCACGGCGTCCCTACTGGGAAGTGCAATCGGGGCAGACAGATGAAACTTAATATTGCACGCGGCATGATTGTCTTCGGGGGTATCATTGCGGCCGGGCTGTTGGTCTCGATCGGCATCAAGACCTATGCTTTCGACAAGCTCAGGGTGAACGGCCCGGTCTATACGCAAATCGTCTACGGCAAGGATCTCGTCGCCGATATCCTGCCACCGCCGCTCTACACGGTCGAGTCCTACATGCTCGCAATGGAGGCGATCTCCAGTACGGAACTCGCTGCCAAGAACCAGGAAAAGATCGTCGCCCTGAAGCGCGCCTATGACGAGCGGCGGGCCTATTGGAAGTCCTCATCCGCTCCAGGTGCGCTGATGAAGAAGCTGGAGGACGAGGTACTCGCGAGGGCAGATCTCTTTTGGCAGGTGATGGAAAGGCAGTTCCTGCCTGCGCTGCAGGCAAGTGATCTTGCCGCCGCCGGTCAGTCGCTGAACGCCCTGAAGGACGGCTTCCATCACCATGAGGTTGCCGTGAACGAACTGGTGCAGATGGCCGTTGCTTTCCAGACCGGCGAGGAAGCCGCCGCTGCCGCCGATACGAACCGTCTGTCCATGGCGGCGACGACAAGCTCGGTGATCTCCGTCGCACTGCTCGCCGGCGGTCTCTGGTATTTCCGCCGCCGTGCGGTCCAGCCTCTGGCGGCGATGTCGTCCTACATGGAGACACTCGCCGGCGGCGACTACAGCCGGTCCGTGCCTTTTTCGGATCGCGCCGACGAAATTGGCGTGGTGGCGAAATCCGTCGCCATCTTTCGCGAGGCGGCTATCGAACGTCGCAATATTCGTGAGCGCGCCGAGGAGGAGCGTCGCCGGCGTGAAGAGCAGGAGACGGCTCTCCGCGAGCAGCGGGCGTCCGAGGAGAGGGACCGGAGAAACGTCATCGAACTGCTCAGCGGGGGGCTGGGACGTCTTTCTGCCGGCGATCTCACGGCGCAAATCGACGTTGGCTTCGCCCCGGATTTCGAGCAGCTACGCCGCGAATTCAACGGCAGCGTCGAGCAACTGTCCGAAGCGATTTCCGGTGTGCTCCAGGCAACCGGCCGCTTGCGCGCCGGCTCGTCGGAGATCGCCAGCGCCACCGACGATCTGGCAAAACGTACCGAGCACCAGGCCGTGTCGCTGGAGCAGACGGCCGCCGCCTGCGATGAGATCACCGCGACCGTGCGCAGTTCGCTGGAGCGCGCCCGCGAAGCGAGCCTGGTGATGGGGACTGCCAAGCATGGCGCCGAGCGTTCCGCGGCTGTCGTCCGCGATGCCGTCGCGGCGATGGAACGCATTGCCGGTTCTTCGACACGCATCCGACAAATCCTCAACGTCATCGATGAGATAGCGTTCCAGACCAACCTGCTCGCGTTGAATGCAGGGGTCGAGGCGGCCCGGGCGGGCGAAGCGGGCAAGGGCTTCGCGGTCGTCGCGCAGGAGGTGCGCGAGCTTGCCGGCCGCTCGGCCACTGCCGCAAGGGAGATCAAACAGCTGATCGAGACCTCGGCCCGCGAAGTTGCGGACGGCGTCCAACTCGTCAACCAGACCGGTTCGGCGCTGATGGGTATTGAAGGGCATATGCTGCAGGTCAGTGGTCTGATCGGCGCCATCGTCACCGCGGCCGATGAGCAATCCTCCGCACTCGACGGCATCAATGCGGCGCTGCAGCAGATGGACCAGGTCACGCAGCAGAATGCGGCCATGGTCGAGCAGACGAATGCCGCCTGCCGCGCGCTGAGTGAGGAAGTGCTGGACCTCGACAAAATCGCCGAGCGGTTTCAGGTGAAGGCGGCACGCGAGTGCCGCGCTGCCTGATTGCCGCAGTATCGGCGGAACCCTTGGCGTTTTGCAGGTCAGAGCGAGAACGGCGAGAGGGTATTTGACTTGGTTCACCAGCCGCCAAAAGCGGCACGTGCCAGCGGCAAGCCAAGCCGCTGGCACGATACCCAGGGCATCATGCCCAAGGCTGCCCTGCACCCACGAGAAGGAGTGTATGCGGAGTGGCCGGCGCTAGGCTACAGTTGAAGATTAAATCCATATCCGCATTGCGAAGAAGGTGTACGGTTAACGCATTATTGCGTGGTCTATCCCAGTCGGCGTGAAGTGCGCAGTAGAATATCAACAATAGGATGCAATGTTTCCTGTCGCGTATTAAATCGTGTAATTGATCTCTTCGCGAGAAAGATGTGGTGGAAACGCGGTCAGTCTATGTCTGTATTGTGGCCCCAGGAATATCCGTTGATACTCCGGCACAGTTCGGAACAGCGCTCACCGCGCATGGGTTATTCGTGATATCGGGATTGAACCATCGTACGAATCCCCTTCAAGTCCAATGCGCATGACAGTCACAGCGCGGTTTGTTAGCTGTAGGTGATCGTGTCTCCGTTTCGTGGCCGGATAAAGAAGTGCTGGTCATATTCGTAGGTTCCACCGCCGGTGAAACTTTCGAACAGGCTGGAGAAGATCGTATCCAGTTTGTATTGGACACGCGTCACCACCAGCTGAACATCCTCTATGCGTAATTCTTCCGGCACCTCCACGGGTGAATCCTGGCCTGCGGAAGGGGCCGTCGTGCCGTAGGCGGCGGACCAGTTGACAGTCGCCTTGCCCTTGCTGTCGACGTCGATAACGCAGAGCACGATCGAGAGTTCGGCGGTGTCGTAGGGCTGCACGATGGAGCTGACGCCGTCGAGGATCGACTCGACGCTCGCCTCCGTCCAGCTGCTCTGCATGGCGATGATCTCGCTGCTCGTCGATGCGATCTGATTGATCTTTCTCCGCACCGTCAGGCCTTGGCCGAGGTCGACCAGCCCGGCGAGCAGCAGCAGCATGAGCGGAAAAAGGAAAGCGAACTCGATCGCTGACGCTCCATCGCGGTCCCGGCAGAAAGTCCGCATGAAGGCGCCTATTCTCTTGTGGATCGGTGTCATCGGGGCATCCTCAGAACGGTTCATTGCGAGACAGGACCGAGGCGCCCATCAGGTAGCTGCCGTCCGCAAGCGTGGAGCTCGAAAGCGAGTAGAGGCTGACGATCGGCTTCCACGGGAGGAAAGCCTGGACCATCACGTAATCGCTTCCTTTGCCAATCTCGAAGCCTTCGGTGATCGAGACGGCGCCGCTGCTGTTGATCGCCTTCATTGCGCCGGAAGAGGACGTGTCGGTCAGCGTATCGACGGCCACCAGCAGCTTGTCTTCGCAGTTAAGCACATAGAGCAGGTTGCCGCAGATCTCCGTCTTGAACCCGGTGAGGCTCATATTGCCCTCGGCCGCCTGCCCGGTCCGAATGAGGCGAGCGGCTTTGTGAACCGCAGCGTCGAGTGCCGAGTCGATGAAGAACATCGCCGCACATTCGAGAATGCCGAAGATAATGGTGAACAGCGGCAGGGCGAGCAGCGCGAATTCGATCGCGGCGACACCGGACCTGTCGCGCAGCAGCCGGCGCAGTTGCCTGAATCTCGTGCGTCTCATCATTGGGTCAGCCGCACCGAGGTCAGATATTGGTTGAAGAGGGTGGAAAGGCCGGCGGTGATCTCGTCTTCCGAGGCGGCCGAGATGAAGAGATCGGAGGAAGAGGCGCAGTCCTGCAGCGCGATCGGGATATAGTCCAGCCTGGACGTTGTGCCGCTGACGCCGCTATGCAGCGTGCCACCCCAGGTGGAGGTCCACTTGCTGTTTGCCATCGTGTCGGCAAGGGTTGCGTTATAGCCCCAGTCGAGTGGGATGGCCAAATACTCGGTGTAAAGTACCGCCATCGTGGCCTCATCCCCCTTGATGTCGTCGCACCAGGTGGGATTGAGCGGCGTGACTATGCCCCAGTCCTTGCCGTATTTGTAGCGGATGCAGGTGCCATTCTTGTATTCGGTACAGGTCCAGGTGACGTTCTCGATAACCCAATTGCGATGTGATTGCACGCCATCGGTCAGCAGCAGTACAAGCTTGAGTGGCTTATCAGCCGAACTGCCGTCGTCGGCCTTCCCAACTTTGTCCTGGAGAGCCTCCAGCGCTGTCTCGAAGTCGGTCGAGGTCATGGACGTTGCGCTCGTCAGTCCGGAGTCGTCGTCGGAGAGTTTCTTTCGCGCCGTGCTGGTGGAATAGGTCGGCTTGAGAACCTCGGTAATGGTTTCGCCCAGGCTGTAGAGACCGACCTTGATCCTTGCATGGTTCTCATCTGCCGCGTCGACCATGTCGAGCACCTCTTCGACCGCGTCGAGTGCCACGTCGGTGCGAAGCTTTACGCCGAGGTTTTCAATGTAGTCGTAGTACGTGGGCGCGATGACAGCGTTCTTCTTGTTGTTGTTTTTGCGAACGGGGTCTGCCGTGCTATGGCAGGCGAACTCGCACTTTATATTCTTGTCAGCCCGCAGCATCGCTTGGTCTTCGCTTGTCGCCGCAAGCAGCATCGAAGGCGATTTGTCGATGACGATGTAGACCTCGAGGTAAGACGTAGCAGGCCCCTCGATGGCGCTGACGACCCCGACCGGGACGGTCTTGATGTCCGCCAGCGTCATTAGCGTCGTCGGCACCGTCCCGCTGGCGGACGCCTGGATCGTGTGGCCGCTCTTGTCCACGGTGATTTCGGTCAGGTCATAGGTGGCGCTTTGTTTCTCCGACTGGGCGTCGAACCACTTCTTGATCTTTGCGGCTATCTCGTCCTCGTCGTATTCGTCGATCTCCTTGATGGCGGCCACCAGTGCCGCGTCGAGGTCCGATTGCATCCGGCTCTGAACGTTGTAGGCGCGCGCATAGTCGAGGCCGGCGCCGACGGCGAGGATCATGGGGACGATGCAGATTGCCACCGTCAGGGCGACATTGCCGCTCCTGTCGCTGACCAAGGCTGCCATTCGGTTGGCAATCAGCTGACGGAAAAAGCCGAAATCGAGATGCATGTTTCTATTGACCAGCTCAGTTTCTTCACGGGCCGATCGTGCGTGGGAAAATATTATTCGTGCGTAAATTAGCGTCACGTTCTGCTAGCCGATTGGCGCGGCGCTATCCGCTTTACGCAGGAAAGCGACTCTTGCCGGTGCCGCGGCTTCGACAGACGGCGGGCCGGCGGCTATCTCAGCGACTCGGGTCCGGCGAAACACCGATCCCGCGCCGGCTATGAAGCTTGGCGGTTTCCGACGGCGTCTGGCCGAAGGCGTCATGGTAGACCGCTGAAAACCGACCCATGTGGGTGAAGCCCCAGGCGCGCGCCACCTGTGCGATCGAGAGCGTATTGGCATCGTCGGATAGGGTCTTGCGAACCCCCTCCAGTCGCATCTGGCGCAGAAAATTCAAGGGCGTCGTGTCCTTGAACTGCTGGAAGGCCGCCTGTAGGGCCCGCACGCTCGTGCCTGCCGCGCCGGCGATCTCCGCAATGCCCATCGGCTGGGCGATATTGGCGACCATATATTCGATCGCTCTTTTCAGGTTTCGCGGCATGGCGGGCGACATTGGCCGATTTAGGCGAGCGCTGTAGTTGTGGGGAAAAGATTCAAGGATCATGACCATTGCTGCCCGGAAAAGGTGATCGGTGGCCGTGGTGGAAACACGGTCGTCGCCGACGACGTCGAAGCACTCCCAGAGCAGGCTTCCGACAGCGGCGAGCCGCGAGCCGGCGGCTGAGGCCGTCTCCAAGGTCGCACAAAGGTCGATGTCTCCCAGAACGGGGGCGTCGAGCAATTGACTGAGTTGGCCGACCATCGCCGATTTGTCGAAGGCGATGCCGATATGGCCGCGGTTCTCGTGAATTGTCATCTTATCGAAGCGCGCCATATTGCCGACCATCGCGGTTCCCGGGATTGACGTAAGGCGCTTGCGACCGACGTCGAACTCCATGGCGCTCGAATGGGGCAGGTAGAGGACGAAGGCATCGGACGGTTCGGAGAATGTGACCTTCATGCCCGAATGACACATGCCCGACCAGATGCTGAAGGGCCCGGAAGTGTAGTGTCGATCCTCGACGGATATGCTCCCGCCCCGTTCCAAGGGTTCAACCGTCGCGGGTGACAATGTCCTGGCATAGTGCTCGGACATTTCGTCCGCATCGGCTTCGACGATGCGGAATGCTGGGCGATGAGGAGCGTACCTCATTCAAGCCTCAAAAAAAGGAAGGCGCTGAGCAGGCTGGCGCCCCATCCGGTATTTGTGCGTAACAGGTTCACGCCACCTCCCTTTCTAGGGCGTTTGCCGCGACTGCAATTGTCGTACAAATAAACGTATATTAGCTTTGTCGTAAGCGTTATTGTGGACCAGACTATCCAAAAAACGAAAAACGCAGCCGTATCTCGCACAAATTGATGTACGTACCGCCCCGGTGGAAAGCGCCTGTATAACACGCCTAGGTTGCGCTTAGGCGAGATAAGATCTGCTGTCTGCCGCAGGAGGCGGCGCAACGACGCGGGCTCACGGACCTTGATTTGCGTCAGGCGGCAGCTTCGCCGTGTTGGACGGTTCGGCGCCATCCGGAGGCCCCGGGGGCCGGAAGCGACCCTCAATACGAGCGCCCGCCAGGGAGTGGGATAGGGCGGGGCAGCGACTCATTCCGGGCCGTTCGAAGAGGCAGAGCATGACGCCCGTGCCCATGCGGGAAGCATTGCCGGTGACCGCCTGAGATCATCGCCGAAGGATAGCGTCGTCTTCGGGATAAGGCATGCGCTATGCGGATACGGGAAAGCTTGTTTGCATATGTCTTTTGCAAGCCGCCCGACATATTCAAGGAAGTCGTAAATTTAAGTTGAAAACTACTCGCTCCGGCACCGCTTTCTACTGAGCGTGGTGTCATGCGGGGCAATCGACGGCGCTTGGGTGATAAACGCAGGGCGCCCGAAAAAAAGTGGGAACGAGAACGAATGCAGGCCAGACCGAACAAGAAAGAACCCCGCGCGATCGATATACATGTAGGCAACCGCATCCGTTTGCGTCGATTGGCCCTGGACTGGAGTCAAACAAGGCTTGGCGAGGCGCTCGACGTCAGTTTCCAGCAGGTGCAGAAATATGAAAAGGGCCTGAACCGCGTCGGGGCGAGCCGCCTTCAGCGCGCCGCCGAGGTCCTGAGCGTGTCGGTGTCCTATTTCTTCGAAGGCGGTCCCGAAACCTCGAATGGTTCGGAGCAGTATGCCGCGGCGACCTCCAGCGATGAAATGCTGCAGTTTCTTGCGACCGAGGAGGGCGTTGCTCTCAATCGCGCCTTTGCCCGGCTCAGCGATCCGCAGGTTCGCCGCCGGATCGTGGCGCTCGTGAAGGCCTTGGTGCCGGCCGCGGAAGAGGCACCGATCGCAGCGGAATAGGGCCACCGCCACGGCGGCCGATCACGACACTATCGAGCACTGCGCGCGATCGAAGATGCGTACCGCAAGTCAGGCGTTTCGGCTCGCCTTGGATGAGGTTGCCGCCGCGATACCGAGCGCGCGGCACTGATGAGCCCGCAGGTTATTCGGCGGCGATCGGCGCTGGATAGGCGGAGCGCCCCTCGGGCGCCTCCGTGCGCGGCTCGGCGGTTTCGCCTTCCGGCTCGCCTGCCTTGGGCTCCCTGCCGAAGAACAGGGCGTAGCCGGCCGGCAGCACCAGGATCGTCAGCACCGTTGCCACGAGGATGCCGCCCATCATCGCATAGGCAAGCGGTCCCCAGAACACGCCGCGCGAGATCGGGATCAGCGCGAGCACGGCGGTCAGCGCCGTCAGCACGATCGGCCGGAAGCGCCGTACCGCTGCGCCGATGATCGCCTCGGAGCGTTCCATGCCCGCCCCAATGTCCTGGTCGATCTGGTCGACCAGAATGATCGAATTGCGGATGATGATGCCGAGCAGCGCGATGACGCCGAGAATGGCGACGAAGCCGAACGGGGCGCCGCTGATGAGCAAGGCCGCCGCCGCGCCGATGATGCCGAGAGGCCCGGTTGCGAGCACCAGCATCGACTTGCCGAAGTGCTGGAGCTGCGCCATCAGCAGGATGACGATGACGAGCAGCATGATCGGCGCCTTGGCGGCGATCGAGGCCTGGCTTTCTGCGCTGTCTTCCGCACCGCCCTGGATCTCGACCTTATAGCTGGGGGCGAGGCCGTCGCGCAGGCCCTGGAGCTCGTCATAGAGCTTGAGGGTCACGTCGTTCGGCTGGATACCGTCCGGCAGCGTTGCCCGCACGGCGATGGTCGGCAGGCGATCGCGGCGCCATTCGATGCCCTGCTCCATGACGGGGACCACCTTGGCCACCTGGGAAACCGGCACGAAGCTGCCGAAATCCGTCGGCACATAGACCGAGTTGACGGCCGAAAGCAGCTGGCGGTTGCCGTCCGGCTCGCGTGCCACGATCGAGACGGTTTCTTCGCCGTCGCGGAAATCGTCGAGCGGCACGCCGGACATCGCCGCCTGCAGCATCTGGCGAATGCGCTGCGAGGTGACGCCAAGGGCGCGGGCACGGTCCTGGTCGATCACCAGCTTCATCGCCGGCACGGGCTCCAGCCAGTCGTCATGGACCGCGCCGAGCAGCGGATTCTCATAGAACTTCGCCTTCACCTGATCGGCAATGCGCCGCACTTCCTGCCGATCCGGCCCCATCACCCGGATCTGCACGGGCCAGCCGGTCGGCGGGCCGAGGAAGAGCCGGTCGACCTTGGCACGGACCGATGGGAAATCTTCGGCGAGGATCGAGCGCAGCTTGACAATCAGTCTTTCGCGGGCCGGCTCGTCCTTCGCCATGACGAGGAGTTGCGCGAAGTTGGGATTGCGGAGCTGCTGGTCGAGCGGCAGGAAGAAGCGCGGTATGCCTTCGCCGATATAGGTGGCGATGAAGCGCTTGTCCTCGTCGCCCATCATCCGCGCCTCGAGCGCCTTGGCCTGCTTTTCGACTTCGGCGATGCTCGTGCCCTCCGGCAGCCAAAGGTCGACCAGGATCTCCGGCCGCGAGGACTGCGGGAAGAAGTTCTTCGGAATGAACTGGAAGGCCCAAAGGCTTCCCATGAAGGTCGCAAGCGTCAGGACAAGGACGATGACGCGGTGGCGCACCGCCCAGCCGACGGTCGCGCGGAGACGGCGGTAGAAGCGGGTATCGAACGCATCGTGATGGGTGCCCGCATGGTGGCGCTGCTTCAGGATCATGTAGCCGAGCCAGGGGGTGAAATAGACCGCCACGAACCACGAGACGACGAGCGCTATGCCGACGACGTAGAACAGCGAACGGACATATTCGCCCGCCGTCGATTCCGCAAAGCCGACCGGGATGAAGCCGGCCGTGGTGATCAGCGTCCCCGTCAGCATCGGGAAGGCGGTGGAGGAATAGGCAAAGCTCGCCGCCTCGATCTTCACCAGCCCTTCCTCGAGCTTCCGCTCCATCTGTTCCACGACGATCATCGCGTCGTCGACGAGTAGGCCGAGCGCGATGATCAGCGCCCCAAGCGAGATGCGCTGCAGGTCGATACCGAGCTCGTACATGATCGCGAAGGTGGCGGCGAGCACCAGCGGGATGGCAATGGCGATAACCAGGCCCGAACGCCAGCCGATCGACAGGAACGAGACGATGAGCACGATGAGCAGGGCTTCGACGAGCGCATGGCTGAATTCGCTGATCGCCTCGGTCACGACCTCCGGCTGATTGGAGATCTGTTCGACCGAGACGCCATAGGGAAGGGAGGACTCGAAGCGCTCATAGGTCGCTTCGACTGCCTTGCCGACATCGGTGACCTTGTGCCCTTTGGCCATCACCACGCCGATCTGAACGCTGTCGTGGCCGTTGAAGCGGTACTTGCGCGAATAGGGATCTTCGAGCCCCGAGGTGACGGTGGCGATGTCGGCAAGCCGGATCGTCTCGTTGCCGGCGCGCAATCTGAGCTCGCGGATATCCTCGGCACGCCCGACATCGCCGTCGACGGAGATGCGAACCGAGCGGACGCCCGTATCGACGGTGCCGGCGGGATCGACGCTGTTCTGGCCGGCGACGGCGTTGCGCAGATCGTTGAGGGTCAGTCCACGGGCGGCGAGCAGCTTGGAAGAGACATCGATATAGATCTTCTGCGGCTGGTCGCCGAGAATGACGACCTTCTCGACGCCGGGCGTCGTCAACAGCATGTCGCGGCCTTCGGTCGCGAAGCGCTTCAGTTCGGGATAGCTGTAGCCGTCGCCGCTGATCGCGTGCAGCGTGATGAAAGTATCGCCGAACTCGTCGTTGAAATAGGGGCCGAGGACGCCGTCCGGCAGCTCATTGGCAATATCCCCCACCTTCTTGCGCACCTGGTAGAAGGCATCGGCAACGTCGTCGGCGTTCGTGTCACCCTCGATCTGCACGGTGATAACAGCACTGCCGGCGCGGGTATAGGAGCGGACGAAATCGAGATGCGGCGTTTCCTGCAGCTTGCGCTCGATCTTGTTGACGACCTGGTCCTGCATCTCCTCTATCGATGCGCCGGGCCAGGCGGCCTGCACGACCATAGTGCGGAAGGTGAACTCCGGATCTTCGCGCTGCCCCATACGAACGAGGCCGAGCGCGCCGGTGATGATGATCAGACCAAACAGGAAACGCGCGATGCTCGGATGACCGATTGCCCAGCGCGACAGGTTGAACGGCTTCTTGTCCCCGGTGGAGGCGTGCATCGGCGTTTCCGATCTGCTGGAACTTGTTTTAGCGGATGATTTCGCGCGTATCGGCGCGGGCGGACTGCTGCTCGGCGATGGGCAGCATGACCTTCAGGTCTTCGGCCATGAATTGCGTGCCGGCGGCGACGACGAGATCACCCGGCTTCAACCCCTCGGCGACGCGTACCTGATCGCCGGCATAGTCGGCGAGCTGGACCGGGCGGGCATGGACGGTCGAGGCGCTGCGATCGACCACCCAGACGATGTCCTTGCCGTCCTTCCGCGCAAGCGCGCTCAAGGGAATGGCGACGAGGGGTTCGGAATTCGCAGCCGCCGCCTCGATCGTTGCGGTCATGCCGAGCAGCACGCGCGGATCGCTGGGCAGGCTGATGCGCACCGAGAATGTCCGAGATTGCCGCTCCGCGCTGCCGGAGACTTCACGGACGTGGCCGTCGAGCGTCAGCATGTCGTTGGACCAGAAGCGCGCCTTGACGGCTTTGCCCGGCTTGAACTCGATAATGTCCAGTTCCGGAACGGCGACTTCGATTTCCTTCTCGCCCTCGACGGCGACCGTTACGACCGGCGTGCCGGTGCTGACGACCTGGCCGATATCGGCATTGATCGCCGTGACGATACCGCTCTGGTCGGACTTGAGATCCGCATAGGCGACCTGGTTCTTCGCCTGGCTCAGGCTGGAGGCGGCCGCGTCGCGCGTGGAAACTGCCTGATCGTAGAGCAGAGCCGCCTGGTCCAGTTCGGCCTTGGAGGAGAAGGATCTGGTGAAGAGCTGCTCGGCCCGCTGCTTCGTCAAGGATGTCGTCTGCACCTGCTTTTCGGCGGCGAAGAGCGTCGCCTCGGCACTCGTGACGGCAAGCTCATAGTCGGTCGAATCGATGCGCGCGAGAAAATCGCCCGGCTTCACGCGGTCGCCGACATTGACGAGCCTTTCGGTGATCTTGCCGCCGACGCGAAAGCCGAGATTCATCTCCGTGCGTGCCTTCACCGTGCCGGCATAGTCGAGCCGACGTGCCTCACCCGTCCCGGCAACCTCGACGACCTTGACTGGCCGTATGATCTCCTTGGTTTCCGCTTTTTCTTCCGCGCAGCCCGATAGCACGGCGGTGAGAGCGAACGTGGCCAGGACATGGGCAATGAACGGCCGGTTGAAAGCGGTCAGTGAAAACATCGTTCGGACTCCTGATCCGGGAATTGGCGTGTGCGGCCGCTCTTATTTCTTCAGCGCTCTGATGGCGAACTCGACAAGCTCGTCGGGTGTGGGGCGATTTTCCTTCGCCAGACACTGGGCGACGATCTGCGGGTGACAGAGGGTGACGATGCTCGCCCCGAAGCACCGGGCGGCAACCTCCGGTTCCTGTTCGGCGAATTCGCCCGCCTCGATGCCCTCGGCAATGACACCGGCCAGAAGCCTGTCGATGCGGTCGAGATGTTTCTCGATGACGTGCCATTCCTGTTCGATCGCCACGACGACCATCTCGTGCACCTTCTGCTGATCGAGCATGGTTTCGACGGTCATCCTGTGCTGCGCCAGCACATAGCGCCGCAGGCGCTCGGTAGCACTCACGGGGAGGCGGGAAATCTCGTAGGCCTGCTGATAGCTCGCCTCCAGCATCCGCGCACAAAGCGCCTGATGGATCTGCGTCTTGGAGCTAAAGAAGCGGTAGATGTTGGCGGGCGACATGCCGAGGTCGCGCGCAATGTCGGCCACGTTCGTCTTGGTGTAGCCGTAATGCCGGAAAAGCCGCTCTGCCGCTTCGAGAATCCGCGCAATATTTTCCTGCCGGGTCGTGTCTATGCCGCTGTCTGTCGTGTCGCTCATGGTTACATCTATGATGACTGACGATTTTTGAATTTCGTCAGTCATAATCCGACAAGCAACATTTGTCAATCGCACCGAGCGAGGTGCGATCGAGCCGCCAGGGGCACTCCATTCCAGGCATGCCCACAGCAACGCTGGTGGCGATCCGCAGCAGGCTGGGGGCAGCTCAAGCGAAGAGTGCACACGTTGACGTCGCCGCGACGAGTTGTCGGCGCGGCGTAGTGCACGAGGGGGCAGGTGCCTTAAAGGACGAAGTAACCCTTCTGCAGGGTGACCGCGTCGTCGAGGTGGATCGCGAAATCGGCCTTCTTGTCGCCGTTGACGTCGCCATAGATGTAGGTATCGGAGGAGGCGCGGTCGTATCTCAGTTCGCCCTTCTTGCCGCTGAAGGCGGCAGTTCCGACGAAGGTAAAAGCCTGATCGCCGGTCACGGTCGTGTTCGCGTCGATCGCTGAAAGATCGATACGATCGGACTCCGAGGCGAGGAAGTCATAGATCGTGTCGCGGCCGGTTGAAGCGACATTGCTTTCCGTCAATGCCTTGAACTGGAATGTGTCGGAACCGCTGCCGCCGGTTAGCTTGTCAGCGCCGCCGCCGCCATAGAGCAAATCGTTACTCGATTCACCGTACAAGGCATCGTTCCCATTGCCACCATAGAGCCTATCGTTACCAGTCCCGCCATAGAGCAAGTCGTTCCCGGTTTCGCCCGAGAGCGTATCATTGCCGCTATTACCCCACAGCTTGTTAGCGGCCTGATTGCCGACAATCGCATCGCCGGCCGAGCCTCCCTTGACGTTCTCGATCAGCGACCGGGTGTCGCCGTGATAGAGCAGGGCGTTGAAGACATTCCCCGCGGCGTAACCCTTGTTGGAGCCGCCGCCGAGCCAGGCAAGCTGGTCTATGCTGAAGGTCGAGGCCTTGCCCGGGCGCAAGTCGATCTTGAGCCCGGTCGCATAGGCTGAGAGATCATAGGTGTCGCTACCGCCGCCGTCCCATATGGTGGCGAAGATCCGATTCGCGCCTGGAGAAATGCCGACGGCTCCATTGACAAGGGTGGCCCCGCTGTTGGGCGTCCACTTATAGACAGTGTTGCCGCTGTTGGTGCTGAAATCGGCGCCGTACATTTCTTGCAGGGCGGCGATATCGGCCATCATGAAGGTCTGCGGCGCGCCGTATTGTTCGTAGGCGTAGCCATAACCGCCGACATAGCCGCGGTAGCTCATGATCGAATATTCAATAGAGTCGTATTGAGACGGCAGAGCGTTGAAGGCTCCCTCCGCCTCATGCCCATGCTTCAAGCCGAGCGCATGGCCGAGTTCGTGCATCAGCGTATGCCAGGCATAGTTGCCGGCGACGGGCTTGCGATAGTCGGCAACCGTGCCCGCATATTCGGTGCCAAACCAGATGTCGCCGGCCTGGGCATAGGCGCCAGGCAGATAAGCCCAGGCCGTATCCGGCTCGTTCGACTGCGCGAACCGGATCGTTGCGCTGGATGCGCTTCCGGCAGTGAAATTAGCGTTGGTGAAGCCCTCGACGGAAAAGCCGTCATTGGCGGCCGAACCGAAGCTTTGCTCCATCGCAAAGAGCGCAGTGTTTATTTGGGCCTGTGAGACCGCGGCAAAGCCGTTGTCCTTTTCGCCGCTGTAGCTATAGCTGCTCTTCGACGCCGGAAAGGCATAGGTGATCGTACCTGTCCAAGCGTAGCCCGACAGCACGCCGTCGATCAAACTGTTGCCCGTCGTATTCAAGATCTTGCCAGTTTTGCCGGTACCGCTCATGCTAAATTCCCACCAGAAAAGCCCGCGGCCGTTGCCTCGCGCTCAGAAAATGCAGATTGTGCCGGCGACGTTAGGCTCCGAGCACCTACGATTGCTGTAACGAACTCGATAAGATTGGAAAGAATCGTGCCGTTCATCAGGTTGCCGTCGTGCCTTGCCGCAGTGATTGTAGCGGCGATGTGCGCTGCACCTATAGCGTCAGGCGCGGCAAAAGCAAGCGGGTTGGATATGCAAAAGCCTCCGGATCACCAGGCGGCCGTCCGGGCGGAATTCGAGCAGGTGAAGGCGGAGAATACGGTGGAAGCCTACGAGCGCTTCATCCGGCGCCATCCGGATCATCCACTGGTCGAGGAGGCGCGAGAAGCGCTGGCGCGGCTCAAGAAGAAGTAGCGCTGGGGCAAGACCGCGCTCCTTACTGGGCCGACTTTTCCGCGCGGCGTCAGGTGGATGCCGGCGAGCGTGCAGCGGACCGATCCGCCAGCCCGTTCGATGGTCGGAATGTCAAGGGCCACAAGCGACGCGCTCTCCTCGATCGCGGCGATCTGATCTTCCTCCAGTGCCCCAAGTGCCGTCGTCGACAAGGCGAGGACGCGCCCCTGCCGCCCTTGGAGTTCAAGTGCATTGCCGGCGAAGCGGGCGATCTGGTCGTTGGTAAGAGCGATCACCCGGCGGCCGGAGCGCTCCAGCCGGGCGACGATCTCCCGGCGCCTTGCCGGATCCGTCAGCATGCAGAGCCCGATCATCGCAAAATCGGTGGCGATGCACATCAGCACATTGGTGTGATAGATCGGGACGCCGTCGCGGTCGCAGGCGTCGAACACCATCGGCTCGAAGTTGAAGTGGGTCGAGAAGCGTTCCAGCGCGATCGGGCTGGTGCGGTCGGAGCGGACCGCATAGGCGACCCGGTCGATGTGGTCGAGAACCATGGCGCCGGTCCCTTCGAGGAAGAGCCCGTCGGGCTCGAGACCGGAATAGTCGATCACTTCCTGCACCCGGTAGCGGGTCTTCAGCATCTCGACAACGTCGCTGCGCCGTTCCCGCCGGCGGCTTTCCGCCTTCATCGGATAGATCGCCACGTGGCCGCCGGCATGCGTGGAGAACCAATTGTTGGGAAAGACCGAATCCGGCGTTTCGGTGCTCGCATCGTCGAAGAGATGGACTTCCACTCCATGGGCTTTCAGCGTCTCCGCGGCGCGGGTGATCTCGGCGAATGCCCGCGGCCCCAGGTCCTCGCCTGTCGCCGCTCCGGCCTGGAAGCGATTGTCGGCCGCGGTTGCCGTGTTCACCGTGAAATGATGTGGCCGCACCATCACGACCGCGGCGGGAGCCTGTATGGAATAGGTGGAGCGACCAAGCATTGCATTGTCCGCCCTTATTTCGCGCGCTGCAGCATGCCGAACAGATCGCGCGGATCGTCCGGATCGGCGATCATGTCGAGATTCTGATAGAAGTCGGTGCCGGACAGGCGGTGGCGCACGTAACGCAGCGCCGAAAAGTCTTCGATGGCGAAGCCGACGCTATCGAAGAGCGTGATCTGACGAGCGTCGCGACGGCCCGTTGCCGCACCTGTGACCACCTTCCACATTTCCGTAACCGGAAAATCCGCAGCCATCTGCTGGATCTCGCCTTCGATGCGGGTCTGCGGCGGATATTCGACGAAGACGTCGGAGCGTGTGAGGATGTCACGGTGCAGTTCCGTCTTGCCGGGGCAGTCGCCGCCGATCGCGTTGATATGGACGCCGGCCCCGACCATGTTGTCGGTGAGGATCGTTGCGAACTGCTTGTCGGCGGTGCAGGTGGTTATGATTTCGGCCCCCTCGATCGCGGCTTGAGCGGACGCGCAGGAGACGATCTCGAGGCTCGAGCCCGCCAGGTTACGCGCCGTCTTCTCGGTTGCGCGAGCGTCGATGTCGTAGAGACGAACCGTGTCGATACCGCAGACGGCCTTCATCGCCAGCGCCTGGAATTCGGCCTGGGCACCGTTGCCGATCATCGCCATGGTGCGCGCGCCTTTCGGCGCGAGGTGGCGCGCAGCCATCGCCGAGGTCGCGGCCGTTCTGAGCGCCGTCAACATCGTCATTTCCGTCAGCAGCACCGGATAGCCGGTCGAAACTTCGGCAAGCAGGCCGAAGGCGGTCACGGTCTGCAGCCCGTCGACGACGTTCTTGGGATGGCCGTTGACATATTTGAAGCTGTAGACGGCACCATCCGAGGTCGGCATCAACTCGATCACGCCGTCACGAGAGTGGCTGGCGACGCGCGGCGTCTTGTCGAAGCTCTCCCACCGGCGAAAATCGGCCTCGATCGCGTCCGTGAGCTCCCCCAGGACGGTCTCGACCCCGAGATGGTGGACGAGGCGCATCATGTTTTCGACGCTGACAAAGGGCACCATGGCCTTGGCGGACGGGAGCGGTGAAAGCATCGAGGTTCCTCCTGGAGGTGCTGAATGTCCCAAAAGGTTAGTGACAGCAGCTGCTGGTGGAAAGCGCAAAGCTGTGCTATTTTCGTCATCGAATTGAGCAGTTTTACCAACTCGATTGTGCAAGTTATCCAATATGGCGTCGAGAGATACGATCATCGCGAAGTACACGCCGGATGACCTGGACCGCCGTATCATCGCCCATCTTCGCGTCGACGGACGCGCCTCGCTTTCCAAGCTCTCGGATGCGCTCGGCGTCGCGCGCGGCACGGTACAGAACCGCCTGGACCGACTGATCGAAACCGGGACGCTGATGGGGTTCACGGTCCGTGTTCGCGAGGACTATGACCTCAACACCGTCCATGCGGTGATGATGATCGAAGTCGTGGGCAAGTCGACGACGCAGGTGATCCGCAGGCTGCGCGGCATCCCCGAAATCCACACGCTGCATACGACGAACGGGAATTGGGATCTGGTTGCCAATATTCGCGCCGCGAACCTCTCCGAATTCGACCGCATCCTGCGCGAGGTGCGCATGATCGACGGCGTGGCCAACAGCGAAACCAGCCTTCTGCTGAGCAGTGTCTGATCGGCTCACTGAGAAATCGGCAATTGAAAGCCAGGCCTGTCCCGATTAGTTTCCCGCCGCAACTGGGTTCGGTCGGGGATATTCGCGTGAAGAGAGGCCATCGATTTTTACTCCCGCTGGCCTGTCTGGCATCAACGCCTTCGGCCGCCAACGCGGACTGGCAGGCGGTCGAAAAGGTGCAGACCTACGCGATCACCGGGCAATCCGGTCCGGAACTCTATGCCTCGATCGGCGAGCGGGGGCCGAAGCTCGGGCCAACGCGCGCCATCGCACATACGAGCTTCAAGCTCACCTGGTCGCGAAAATACGAGACCCAGGGCGATGCCTGCGTTCTCGTCTCGGCCCGGCCCAAGCTGGCGATCACTTACACCCTGCCAGAACCGGCCAAGTCCCTGGCGGGCGCCACCCGGGACCATTGGGAAACCTTCATCGCCGGCGTCCATAAGCATGAGCTGGTGCATGGCGATTTCATCAAGGAGATGGTGAAGAAGATCGAGAGCGCCACCGTCGGGCTCACTGTCCCTTCCGATCCGCAATGCCGAAAGATCAAGTCGGAAATGACCAAGCGGCTCGGCGCGCTGTCCAATGCGCAGCGCCAGCAGAGCCGCGATTTCGATCGCGCCGAACTGAGCGACGGCGGCCAGGTTCATCAGCTCATCCTCGATCTGGTGAACGGAGGATAAGGGCTTTCGCGGGTGGGCCGCGAGCGTGCCGTCGGCCCCAATAGATACACGCAAAAAGCTGGTGAAGGCCACAAACACGCCCCCGAATTGTCTCAATGGAGTTGAACTGTGCCGCGGCGTTACACCCGTGCGGTCGTCGATCCTTCGCGACGATGCGGGCCATCGATTGCTGAATTTATTGTCGGATGAGCGAGCGCCGTTCGCACGTTCGAGAAGGAGAATATGCATGAACAAATCTCTTGCCGTGACGTTTTCCGCCGCGTCCCTGTCTCTGGTCGGCATCGCCGCCAATGCCGCCGACCTCACGACCTATCGCGAGCCAGCGCCGCCGCCGGTGCTGGACGAGCAGAACGGCGTCAAGATCGGTTATCTCGAATGCGATATCGGCGGTGGCGCCGGCTATGTTCTCGGTTCGTCGAAGGAGATCGAATGCGTTTTCCGGTCGCTTGGCGGCGATGAGATCGAGGATCGCTATACCGGTGAAATTCGCAAGCTCGGCGTCGATATCGGTTTTACGATGCGCAGCCGGCTTCTCTGGGCCGTCTTCGCGCCGACGGCCGGGTATCATCACGGCTCGCTGAGCGGGCTGTACAAGGGTGCGACCGCAGAGGCAACCGTCGGCGCCGGCGTGGGTGCCAACGTACTGATCGGCGGGACATCCGGCTCGATTCATCTTCAGACGGTCAGCGTCACTGGGCAGCTCGGGCTGAACGTCGCCGCGGCCGGCACCTCGATGACCCTCAACTCCGTCAATTGACGCACGGCGGCTCGGCCCGGTCGGCTTAGCCGTCCGATCCGTCGCTTCGCCCGGACCGCCAGACAAGGATCAGCATGCCGGCGACCATGGCGGACAGGCAGTACCAGGTGACCGCATAGACGAGATGGTTGTTGGCAAACACGACACGCGTCAGGCCGCCGACCGGCAATCCCCCCGGATTGGGCGTAGCGTCCGCGTCGATGAAATAGGGCGCGACGTCCGATAGGTCGCGCGTCGCGGCGATCGCCGCGACGTCGCGCGAATACCACCGGTCGTCCGACGGCCTGTTCGAACGGAGCAATGATCCGCCCGGCTCGCTCATGCGCATGAGGCCGATGACCTCGGTCTCGACCGATATTTGACCCTGCGACCGTGCCGCCGACGCACGCCTCTCCGTTGGCACGAAGCCGCGGTTGACGAGGACGGTCGTGCCGTCATCGCGCGCGAGCGGCGTCATGACCCAGTAGCCGGCTCCGAGTTCGGTCGCCGTATAGACCAAGGTCTCCTTGTCGTTCAGCAACCGGCCGCGGAGCCGCACGCGGCGATATTCGTCACCCGCGGCGTTGATGCTGGACCATTGGCCTCGAACCGGTGCGGCGACCGGCGCGGCATGGACCCGGGCCTCGACCCGGGCGATGAGGTCGAGCTTCCAGAAGAGCCGCTTGACCTGCCATGTACCGAGCGCCAACAGGCCGGCGATCAAGAGAAGCCCGAAGGCGTTTATGACGGTGGGTGACCGTCGGGAGCGTGGCCGGGACGTAGCTTTCATCCTGGGATCGCTCATGAGGCATCAGCGATTTGAAGGGAGGCGGAAAGGCATTCCGTCGGCTCTGCCGCTCATCCCGCTGCCGCGACCTTCTCCCCGCAGGCGGGGAGAAGGGGCTCGCCGCGCCCGCCCGGGCTTCCCTCTCCCCGCGAGCGGCCAGAGGGTTGGTCCTCGGGTTAAACCCGAGGAGAGGGGCCGGTCTGAGACGTTCCCGCCCGTCATCACGGCATATTTTTCATCATCTCCGGGCTCATCGGCATCATGTTCACGTTGAGATGATGCATGACCCAGAGCGAGCCGGAAAGCGTGATGGCGACGAGGACGATGGTGAAGATCAGTGCCATCATCGTCCAGCCTCCTTCCGATCGCGTGTTCATGTGCAGGAAGAAGATCATGTGCACGACGATCTGGATAGCGCCGAGCGCCATGACGATGACGGCCGTCAGGACGGGACTATCGAGGACATCGGCCATCACCAGCCAGAACGGAATGGCCGTCAGGATGACGGAGAGGACAAAGCCGGTCACATAGCTTTTCAGCGACCCGTGGCCGGCTTCGTGGCCGTGGCTGTGCCCGTGATGCGCCTCAAATGCATCCTCGTGCGAAGGTGCGTGCGTGCTCATCCGAGTACTCCCAGCAGATAGACGAAGGAAAAGACGCCGATCCAGACGACGTCGAGGAAGTGCCAGAACATCGACAGGCACATCAGCCGGCGCTTGTTTTCCAGGATCAGTCCGCGTCTTGCGACCTGGGCCATCAGCACGAACATCCAGACGATGCCGGAGGTCACATGCAGGCCGTGGGTGCCGACGAGCGTGAAGAAAGAAGACAGGAATGCGCTGCGCTGCGGCCCGGCGCCTTCGTGGATCATATGCGCGAACTCGTAGAGTTCGAGCCCGACGAAGGCGATCCCGAAGAGGGCGGTGACCGCCATCCAGACAAGCGTCGTTCTCCTGTTCCCCTTCTCCATCTCCAGCATGGCGAAGCCATAGGTAATGGACGAGAAAAGCAGCATCGACGTGTTTATGGCGACCAGCGGCAGGTCGAAGAGATCGGCGGGCGAGGGACCGGCCGCGTAGCTGCGGCCGAGGACGGCATGCGTGGCGAAAAGGACGGCGAAGATCAGGCAGTCGCTCATCAGATAGAGCCAGAAGCCGAGCATCGTGCTCCCTTCGGGATGATGCTCCTCCTTCAGGTAGAAGGTGGGCGCCTGGCCTTCGTGTAGGGAATGATCGGTAAGCTCGGTCATTGTCTCACGCCTCGCCGGCAAGCATTTCGGTGCGCTTGCCCTCCGTTTCGACGACGTCCTCGACCGGGATGTAGAAGTCGCGGTCGTAGTTGAAGGTGTGGCCGATGGCGATCACGACCATGGCGAGGAAGGAGAGGCCGACGAGCCACCACATGTACCAGATCATGGCGAAGGCGAAGACCACGCTGACGGCGCCGAGGATGACGCCGGTGCCGGTGTTCCTTGGCATGTGGATCGGCTTGAAGCCGCCGAGCGGCCGGCTGTGGCCACGCTTCTTCATGTCCCACCAGGAATCCTGGTCGTGGACGACCGGCGTGAAGGCGAAATTGTAGTCCGGCGGCGGCGACGAGGTCGACCATTCGAGCGTGCGGGCATCCCACGGATCGCCGGTCGTATCGCGGAGTTCCTCGCGCCTTATGAAGCTGACGACGATCTGGACGAGCATCGACAGGATGCCGAGCGCGATCAGGAAGGCGCCGAAGGCGGCGATCACGAACCAGATCTGCAGCGACGGATCCTCGAACTGGCTGACGCGGCGGGTAACGCCCATCAGGCCGAGCACATAGAGCGGCATGAAGGCGAAGTAGAAGCCGGTCAGCCAGAACCAGAAGGACATCTTGCCCCAGAACGGATCGAGCCGGAAACCGAAAGCCTTGGGGAACCAGTAGACGACGCCGGCCATCAACCCGAAGACGACGCCGCCGATGATGACGTTGTGGAAATGGGCGATGAGGAACAGCGAGTTGTGCAGAACGAAATCGGCGGGAGGAACGGCGAGCAGGACGCCGGTCATGCCGCCGATGACGAAGGTCACCATGAAGCCGACCGTCCACAGCATGGGTACCTCGTAGCGGATTCGCCCGCGATACATGGTGAAGAGCCAGTTGAACATCTTGGCGCCGGTCGGGATCGAGATGATCATCGTCGTGATGCCGAAGAAGGCGTTGACGCTGGCGCCCGAACCCATGGTGAAGAAGTGGTGCAGCCAGACGATGTAGGAGAGGATGGTGATGACCACCGTCGCGTAGACCATCGAGGCGTAGCCGAAGAGGCGCTTGCCGCAGAAGGTGGCGACCACCTCCGAGAAGATGCCGAAGGCCGGCAGGACGAGGATGTAGACTTCCGGGTGGCCCCAGATCCAGATGAGGTTCGCATACATCATCGGATTGCCGCCGAGGTCGTTGGTGAAGAAGTGCGTGCCGACGTAGCGGTCGAGCGAAAGCAAGGCGAGCGTCGCGGTGAGAACCGGGAAGGTCGCGACGATCAGCACGTTGGTGCAGAGCGACGTCCAGGTGAAGACCGGCATCTTCATCATCGTCATGCCGGGCGCACGCATCTTGACGATGGTGGCGATGAGGTTGATGCCGGACAGCGTCGTTCCGATGCCGGCGATCTGCAGTCCCCATATGTAATAGTCGACACCGACGCCGGGACTATAGTCCACGCCGGACAGCGGCGGATAGGCGAGCCATCCGGTGCGGGCGAATTCGCCGACGAAGAGCGACAGCATGATGATGATCGCCCCGGCGGTGGTCATCCAGAAGCTGAAATTGTTGAGGAATGGGAAGGACACGTCGCGGGCACCGATCTGCAGCGGCACGACGAAGTTCATGAGTCCGGTCACGAAGGGCATCGCCATGAAGAAAATCATGATGACGCCATGCGCGGTGAAGACCTGGTCGTAGTGATGCGGCGGCAGATAGCCCTCCGAGCCACCGAAGGCCATTGCCTGCTGCAGGCGCATCATGATCGCGTCGGCGAAGCCGCGCAGCAGCATCACCAGCGCCAGGATGACATACATGATGCCGATCTTCTTGTGGTCGACGCTGGTCAGCCAATCGCGCCAGAGCGTTCCCCAGAACCGGTAGTAGCTGATCAGTCCGACGAGGGCGATGCCGCCGATCGCCACGGCGACGAACGTCGCGACGAGGATTGGCTCGTGATAGGGGATCGCCTCGAGGGTCAGCCGGCCAAAGACGAACTTCAGGAGATCTGGATCGGAGAACATGGGGAAACCCGTTCGTTGGTGTCTTTGCGACGCTGGAGCGCCGGGATTCAGTTGCTGGGCTGCGCCGGTGCCGGGGCGCTACCATCCTGCATGCCCGGCATCGAGTGTCCCTCGTGTCCTCCCATCCCCGGCATGTTGTGCTGCGTCGGCTCGTTCGTGCCTTGCGGTTGCTCCTCGCTGCGCGCAGGCGTGCCGGTTGCCGGGAAGGTTGCCGCCGGCGCTCCCTCTTCGGGGGCGTGCCTGTTGTCGTATTCGAGACGCTCGTGGTTTTCGGCGCTTTCCTCGCCCGCGCCGCCCATCGCGTCGATGTGCATCATCTCGTGCATGCACATCTTGCCGGGCGTGGCGCACAGGTTGAGGATCGCGTCGTAGAGACCCGTCTCGACGGTGGCGAAGTAGCGGACCGGTTCGCGCTCGCTCGGCTTTTCAAGCTTCAGATAGGCGTCGCGGTTGAGCGCCGTTCCCTGCGACTTGACGCGGGCGACCCAGGCGTCAAAGCCCTGCTGGTCGACGCCGTGGAATTTGAAGCGCATGTGCGAGAAGCCGTCGCCGCTGTAGTTCGCGGAAAAGCCTTCGTATTCTCCCGCTTTGTTGATGACCGCGTGCAGCTTCGTCTGCATGCCCGGCATGGCATAGATCTGGCCGGCGAGCGCCGGGACATAGAACGAGTTCATGACGGAGGCGGCGGTGATCTTGAAGTTGATCGGCACATCCACCGGCGCGGCGAGTTCGTTGACCGTCGCGATTCCCTGGTCCGGGTAGAAGAACAGCCATTTCCAGTCGAGTGCGACCACCTCGACCGTGAGCGGCTTTGCGTCTGCCGGTATCGGCCGCGCCGCATCGAGCCGGTCGAGCGGGCGATAGGGATCAAGCTTGTGGGTGCTGATCCAGGTGATCGCGCCGAGCGCAATGATGATGGCGAGTGGCGCCGACCAGATCACCACTTCGAGCGCCGTCGAATGGTGCCAGTCCGGATCGTAAGTGGCATCCTTGTTCGATCGGCGGTACCGCCAGGCAAAGAGAAGCGTCAGGAAGATCACCGGCACGATGATCAGCAGCATCAGGATCGTCGAAATGACGATGAGGTCGCGTTGCTGCACGGCAATGTCGCCGGAGGGTGCCATGACCACCAGGTCACAGCCCGCAAGGAGCAGGAACGGCGACACGGCGGCGAGGCGGCGGGTAAACTTCAGAAATGCTGGCACGTCCCTGAGCCCTTCTGATGACGACCACCCTGCGACTAAAGTAGGAGTGGCGCAAACGGTATGAGGTTTTTGGTCGCACCGCAGCAATCTTGTGCATCGCGGTGCGAAGCGGTGCAGCCCGATGCCGGTATCCATGCCCCGGGAGATCGTATTTTTTAGAACGGCAAGCCGCAATTTCGCAATTCAACACTTGATATGATCGATTGATTGATCAACATCCACCTTGAGAGGCGCAGGGCAAAGCGGCTCCGAGTGGTGGGAGGCCGTCAATGAGCAGTGTCACGCAACAGTCCCTGGGCCCGTCTTCTTCTTCGATGGAGCGCGATGCGCGGCGCATCCACGACGACAGGCCCGTATCGGCCGGCAACATCGCGATCGGCGTCGTCATCGGTCGGGCCGCCGAGTTTTTCGACTTTTTCGTCTATGGCATCGCCTCCGTCGTCGTTTTCCCGCAACTCTTCTTTCCCTTCGCGCCCGACCGGCTGACCGCAACGCTTTATTCCTTCGCCATTTTCTCCCTGGCCTTCATCGCGCGGCCCGTCGGCTCCCTCGTCTTCATGGCGGTAGACCGAACTTACGGCCGCGGCGTGAAGTTGACGATTGCCCTTTTCATCCTTGGCGGCTCGACCGCTTCGATTGCCTTCCTGCCGGGCTATGCGACGCTCGGGGTGTGGTCGATAGTGCTGTTGTCGGTGTTCCGGCTGGGGCAGGGATTTGCGCTCGGCGGCGCCTGGGACGGGCTCGCTTCGCTGCTTGCGCTCAACGCCCCGCAGCATCACCGCGGCTGGTATGCGATGATCCCGCAGCTCGGTGCGCCGATCGGCTTCATGCTGGCGAGCGCGCTGTTTGCCTATTTCCTCATGTCTCTTTCCGAGGCTGATTTCCTCGGCTGGGGATGGCGCTATCCGTTCTTCGTAGCCTTCGCGATCAATGTCGTGGCCCTCTTCACGCGGTTGCGCCTCGTGATGACTAAGGAATTTGGAACTTTGCTGGAAGAGCACGAACTGCAGGCAAGGCGGGTCACCGAAGTGCTGCGCTTGCATGGGCGCAACGTCCTCATCGGCGCCTTCGTGCCGCTTGCGAGCTTCGCACTCTTCCACCTTGTCACTGTCTTTCCACTCGGCTGGGTAGAGATCTACACGGACCACGGCGCCAGTTCGTTCCTGATGGTCCAGTTCCTTGGCGCCATTTGCGCCATCGTCGCCATTGTGGTCTCCGGGCTTGTCGCCGATCGCATCGGCCGGCGCTATCACCTCGGCGTCTGCGCGGTATTGATTGCGATTTTCAGCTTTGTCGCCCCGATGCTGCTCGAGGCCGGCGCCACCGGCCGGGACGCATTCGTGATCATCGGCTTCAGCCTCCTGGGCCTGTCTTTCGGGCAGGCTGCCGGTGCCGTCGCATCCCGCTTCGGCCGGGCCTATCGCTACACGGGGGCGGCACTCACCTCGGACCTGTCGTGGCTGATCGGTGCCGGCTTCGCGCCGCTGGTGGCACTGGGCCTGACCAGCCGCTTCGGATTGGCTTTTGCAGGCTACTATCTCCTGTCCGGCGCACTCTGCACCATTGCTGCGCTGATCTTTAGCAAGACGCTCGAGATCCATAACGACTAAGGTCAGGACCTATCCGTTCGGTTTAGAGGTGCAGGGCATGCCGATTTGACGGCATGCCCGCCTGGAAGCGGCGTGTTACACTCCTTGTCGGTGAAACGGCTGGGTCCGCTCGCGGCCCGAAAGGAGCACATGCCCAACCCTGACAGTAGCCTGTTCGATTTCCTCGGAATCATGGCGGTGTTCTTGCTCGTGGCTGCGAATGGTTTTTTCGTCGCGGCCGAATTCTCGCTGGTTTCGGTTAGGCGCAGTCGCGTCACGGAACTGGTGGCGCAGAAGCGGATGAATGCGACCGCCCTTCGACGCGCTGTCGACAATCTTGATGCCAATCTCGCCGCAACGCAGCTCGGCATCACCATCTCGTCGCTTGCTCTCGGCTGGATCGGCGAGCCCGCTCTCGCCCATCTGATCGAGCCCTTGCTGTCGATCCTGCCACAGTTCTGGGCCACGGCCGGATCGCATGCCATCGCCTCGGTCATTTCCTTCGTGATCATCACGGCGCTTCATATCGTGCTCGGCGAATTGGCGCCCAAGAGCCTGGCGCTGCAGCGCAGCGAGGGCACTGCGCTTGCAGTCGTCCGGCCGCTCGGTCTTTTTCTGTTTCTGCTCCGGCCGGCAATCCTGGTGCTGAATGGCCTCGGCAACTTGGTCCTGCGTCTGGCCGGCTTGCGGACGGGAGCAGGGGAGGCCTCGCTGCACTCGCCTGCGGAACTGAAGCTCATCGTCGCCGAAAGCCATCAGGCCGGGCTCCTCGATGTCGCCCAGCAGGAACTCGTGCAGCGCATCTTCAGCATTGGCGATCGCCGCATTTCCGATTTCATGACGCCGCGTGTCGATGTCGACTGGATCGATGCCGACGATCCGCCGGCGGAGATACTCAGAACGATCCGGGAGTGCCGACACGAGCAGTTGCTGATCGCCAGGGGCAATATCGACGAGCCGATCGGCATGGTCCTGAAGAAGGACCTGCTCGATCAATCGCTCGACGGCAGGCCGCTCGACCCCTTCAGCGTCGTATGCGAACCCTTGATCCTGCACGAGGCAACGCCGGTTTTCCGCGTCTTGGAGCGGTTCAAGTCCGCGCCCGTTCGCCTCGCGACGATCGTCGACGAGTATGGAAGTCTCGAAGGGATCGTCACGCAGACGGATCTCTTGGAGGCGATCGCCGGCGAACTGCCGGATATGGAGGCGGATGAGCGGACGGTCATCGAACGCGAGGACGGTTCTCTCCTCATCGACGGCATGATGCCGGCGCATGACGCCTTCGACCGGCTGAAGCTGCACGAACGGCCGCAGGATGGCGGCTATCACACGATTGCAGGTTTCGCGCTGCATATCCTCGGGCATCTGCCCGATGTCGGGGAATGCTTCGAATTCGGCGGCTGGCGATTCGAGATCATCGATATGGACGGCAGGCGGATAGACAAGATCCTGGCGACGAGCCTCGCCGAAGCGGAATAATCCGCTCCGATGCCGGCGGCGATCGCGGAACATATTCGAGTCTCGCCGGTTCCGAGGGCGTCCATCGATAGCCGGAGCGGAATGCCGAAAAACGCTCGTCCGTCGCCGGCTCGCATGAGCGGAGGAAAAGAGATGCCTGCAAAATCGAAGGCGCAGCAGAAGGCCGCCGGCGCGGCCCTTGCCGCCAAGCGCGGCGACATGAAGAAGAGCGATCTCAAGGGCGCTTCCAAGGGCATGGCCGAGTCGATGAGCGAGAAGGAACTCGAGGAAATGGCCTCGACCAAGCGCAAGGGTAAGAAGGAGCACGTTTCGAAGTCTTGAGTGCCCACAAGGCCGATTTGCCACTGTCTGCAAGCGACGCGAGTCCTCAACCCTCGAGGGTCCATCCATGCCAGGGCGGCAAAGACATCCCAAATTCAAAGGGATAGGTTTCGTGTCGGCTTCGCTTTGGTGATTTACACCAGCAACCGGGGACCATATTTTAGGATCGGCACCCGGTCAGAAGGACGGACGGAATGAGCGAAACCAAAGCCCGTGCAGATGCGGACGCAGACAGTGCCGTCGAGGAGCGGATCGCATTCCTGTTGGGAAGGATACAGCAGGAGCCGGTGCCGCAACGTCTGCTTGAACTGGCGCAGCAGCTGCAGGAAGCGCTCAATGCGCGCAGGAAGTGACCGGGCCTTGGCGCGCAACCATTGTTTAGTTCAAGGGATTCCCGTGCATCTGCACAGTTAATTCATTCCGAGCGCGGCTGAGCCGGCTCTTGATCGTCCCGATCGCGCAATCGCAAATATCGGCCGCCTCCTTGTAGCTCATCCCGAACCCTGCGACGAGCACCAGAACTTCGCGGTGTTCGGCGGAAAGACACCCCAAAGCCGTCTGAAGCTCGCCGTTGAGAACGGACCACTCCTGGGACGGCGCTGTCGGTATCGGCAATTCCGCGCAGTTGGTGCTCCCGGGGCTTTCGCGCGTGCGGATCTTGTATTGCGTGCGGAAGGCGTTGCGCATGATCGTGAACAGCCACGACTTGAGGCTCGTGCCAGGCGCGAACTGATGGATGCTGCGCAAGGCGCGAAGCAGCGTTTCCTGCACGAGATCGTCCGCCTCGAACGACGCCGACGTGAAAGTCCGGGCGAAGGCCCGCAACGCCGGGATCAGGTCGACGACCTGCTCTTCAATCTGCGGTGATGGCTGCGACGCGTGACCGGCGGTGGCAGGCATATCGAATATCGCCCTTCTTGCCGTGAGTATTCTTCTGGTGACGCGAAGGAAATGCCTGTCCGCGGCTTTGGTTCCTAGGGGAGCCAAAAGTGCCGCGGGAACCAAAGGCCCCACTGTCGGTTGGGTAAGCCTTGAAGAGGAGAAAACCATGAAGAAGTTTGCCGTGATTTGTGTCGCCCTGCTGCTGCCGGCATCGGCGATCGCTCAAACGACCGTCGTGCTTCCGGGCGAGGTCAGGACCTATGTGATGGAGCAGCAGACGCCGTCCGTCGTATATGAGGGCGAGGTCGTCGTCGGGCAGCCGCTGCCGGAAACCGTGGAGATACATACGATTCCGGATCAACCGGATTTTGCCTATGCGATTGTCAACGAAAAACGCGTCATCATAAATCCGAAGACCCACACGGTGGTGGAGGTTCTCCAGTAAACTTGGAGAATGCGGCATGGGGACTGCCTCCCATGCCGCCCTTTGTCCTCAACGCGACGCATGATGTGCGCCGCGCCGCGAACCGTCTCACCAGAAAAGCCGAGCGAATTTGTAAGGAACCGCACTCTCTGTTGGCGCGTTAACGAACAGTCCGCGGTTTTTGCCGCGCAGTCCACGTCAACAGAAGGGATTGAATCGTGCGACAACGACTGAAGAAAATGCGTCCGAGGTTTGCCCGCCCGCCCGAAAATCCAAATCCGAACAAGAAGGCACCGCGAAATTCATGGCAACCGCAGGTCACCGTGCCGCACCGGGTCGACCTCACCCTCAAGAAGACACCCGACGAGGAAATCGCAGTGCCGGCCTCGGTCAACGGCAGGAGTCTCATTGATGGCCGGCCCTGAAGACAAGGCGATCCGCGTCCGCGACGTGATGACTCGCCAAGTCTATACCGTTTCGCCGACGGACACCGCACAGTCCGTCGCGCGCCTGATGAAGGAAACTGGGGTCGGCGCTTTGCCCGTGGAAGTTCCGGGGGTGGGGACGATTCTTGGTATCGTCACCGATCGCGACATCCTGACCTCGGTCGTCGCCCAGGGACTGTCGACATCGACGGCGGTCTTCGAATTCATGACCGTGGCGGCGGAATCCTGCGAGGAAGGAGACAGCATCCTGCTCGCCGCCCAGAAGATGCATGATCTGAGGATACGGCAGCTCGTCGTCGTGGACGAAAAGCGTCACGCCGCCGGCATCATCGCGCTGGCGGACATCATTCGCGTGAGCCCGGAACTCGGTGGCCTCGTGCTTGACGGCATGTCCCGCCAGGGGTCGGAAAACGAGCACCATGAAGGGATAACGTCATGCCCGGCTTGACGCAGGATCGCCTGTGGAGCGAAGCGGTGATCCTGGAAGCACCGAACCGTGTGCTTCGCGTGCAAAGTACGCGCGACGCATATCTTTGCCTCAAGAACCATTGGCCACTCCCGGATGGAGAGGGCAGCGCAAGGCGAGAGGCACTTGCCGCCTGTGACCGCGTGATCGACGGTGAGGACGAGCCGGATGCTGCCCGGGCTGCCTTCATGAAGGCAGCCGAGGAAGCTCAATTCTCCGTCCATAGTTGGACAAGCAACGACGGCGGCTGATGCCGTCTTTCAATGGAGAAGGGCGGTCAAGACCTGCTGTCGGAACGGTTTCGTCCGACAGCAGGCGTATCGTAGCGGCGCGCCATGGCGGACTGGACTTCCGCCTGAAAGGCGAAGATCTGGCTGCGGATTTCGTCTTCCGCGAGGCCGAGCTGTGAAAGCTCGTCGGCGAGCTTCCGGCACTCTGCTTTCCAGAATTGCAAAGCGGAATTTCCATGAATCCGATCGAGCTCCCGGGCGCAACGATCGATTTCGGCCGTGCGCGCTTCAACAGGAAATGCGATGACCCTGCCTGCTTTGGACATACTCTTCCGCTCGTTCAATTCAGCTTCCATCGAATCACCCCGCACTCGCATTACGCAAGGTCTATCGGCAAGATGGTTAACGATTCATTCGCTGGGCGCTCCGTCCGCTCAACTGTGTTCGCGCTGGCGAAGTCCGCGATTATTTCTCGTCACGGGGAACAAATCGGATTGCATCCGGTTTAGCCAGCGGAATGCCTGGAACAGTTCCCTCTCCGCAAGCCCCTGAGGTTCCGGGCATTCCATGATGATGCGAATAGTGGGCCCCGCCAACTGGCGGGGCTTCATTTTGGTCTGTGCCGATCAGAAGTCGGAAAGATCTATCGCAGCAGCCCCTGTCCACCGTCTATCCAGATGGGGCTGCCGGTGATGTGCCGCGCCTCGTCCGAGACGAGGAAGGCAATGACGTCGGCGACATCCTCGCTGCATCCGGGCCGGCCGCCGGTAATCGGAACCTGGCCCTCCGGCCACTCGACCGGTATCGCCGTTTCCTGCTCGTGGCGCAGGCTCGTATTCTCAGCAATGCTGGTGTCGATCTCGCCCGGGCAGACGGCGTTGACGCGGATGTGGTGCCTTGCCAGTTCCAGGGCCAGTTGTTGGACGATCGCGACCTGGGCCGCCTTGGTGGCCGTGTAGGCCGTGGCGCCGGGCGTCGTGAACGTCCGCGTGCCGTTGATCGACGAGACGACGACGATGGCGCCGCCGCCGTTCTGTTTCAGATAGGGGACTGTCGTGTGAAGAGTGAGAAAGGTGCCGCGGAGGTTGACGGCAATGGTCTCGTCCCATTCGGACGGCTTTAGATCGTCGATGGGGGCCCAGACGCCGTTGATGCCGGCGTTTGCAACGACGATATCGAGACCACCGAACGTCGAAACAAGGTGCTTCACCGCCTCTCGCATCGGCATTTCGTCAGCCACGTCTGCCGGGAGGACCAGCGCCTCTCCGCCCTGGGCGCTGATCTGCGTCGCGACCTCTTCGAGTTCAGACCGCGTGCGGCCCAGCACCCCCACCTTGGCACCTTTTGCAGCGAGCAGGCATGCCGTAGCCCTGCCGATGCCGGATCCGGCACCCGTGACGAGTGCGACAGACGACCGACCGACCATGGCTACTGCTTCTTCGCGCGGTCGGTCGGGATGGTGGAAACGGTCACCGAGACGGGATCGCTGGCCGGGAAGCTGTCCTCCAGTCCTTCGTCGAGCTGCCTTTCCATTTCGTCCGTGTCCTTGGTGGCGCGCGCACTGCGGCGCATATTCGGCCGGTCCGAACCAGTGTCGCCGTTTTCGAGCGTCTTGGTGTCCGTGTTAGCAAGCTCCATCATGACTGCCTTGGCCCGCTCCAGCGCATTCATGCGGTTGAGGCTGCGGTCGGAGTCGTTGCGAAGCGACACGGAGACGATTTCACCTCCCTCGCCGACGAATTCCACGGTGAAACCGGCCCGTCCGCCCTGTTCCGGGATAATCTGTGTGCCGACAACGTGCATAAACTCATCCTCCTGGTCGCGCTTCCAGGCCCGACTTGAACGATGACAGGGAGCATCCGCGGGGCGGAAGCCGGCTGCCTTTCCTGCGGGCCTTTGCCTCAGGCAAACGGCCATGGGTAGTTTTGGTTCCACTGGCCGAGACGCGCAGCCTCAACGGGCGCCGCCCGTTTTTTGCGGCCGTCCGGCCGCCTTGGTTATCTTCCTGTGCAGCGCGTGGTCGTCCTCTGTCGCGGCGTGTTCCTTGAGAATTTCGCTGAGGCGCTTCAGCTCGCGTTCGTCGAGTTTTTCGATCCCGACGAACCGGTTCTCGGCGCCGCTCGTCAGGATAAGCTCATCCAGCTTCGCCTGCACCGCAGTGCCATCGCGGTTCTGGGAATTCTGCAGGACGAAGACCATCAGGAAGGTGACGATTGTCGTACCGGTGTTGATGATGAGCTGCCATGTCTCGGAAAAGCCGAAGAACGGACCGGAAATGCCCCAGACGGCAATCAGGGCAACTGCGACGACGAAGGTGACCGGCCTGCCGGCATATCTCGCGACGGCTGTCGAGAACTTGCTGAAGCTATTCGCCATTCTAAAGACCCGCCCACTGCATTTTGACGATCATGGATAGTCACGCCGCCGTCGCCGGAGAAATCCGAAGGCGAAGTTTCCCATTGGTTTGCTGTAAATGCCTGAAACCAAAAAAGAGTTCCCGGCGGGGGAGAAGGCAGGGTCGCCGGTGCAGCAGGCACAGGCTCACTCCAGCCCGTATGCATCACCTCCGCTGTCCTGTCCGGTTTCCGTGACGATCGTCAGGAAGGCCTCCCGGGAAGCGGAGAGGAAGGCGGCGCGGGCGTCTTCAGGTTTCTTCCGCTGCTTCAGCGCCGCATTGCACGCGCGCAGGGCGCAGCCGTAATAGGCGCCGTGCCGTACCGGCCACTCGCTTTGCAGACACTTGATCGCATCGAGCGGTCCAATGATGGTGCGGCATTTGCCGTCCAGCATGGTGATGCTGACGGGTTTCTCCCATGGGATCTCGCGCATGGCTGTCCTTTCGTATCCTCCTGCATGCTTCCTTGGAGCGGCCAAAGGATAAACATGCAGCAATTCAACGAGCTACTGCGAGTCTTTGTGCGTCTGAACAGATGCACGGCGCTGTAGGTGCTATCTCTGCGTCGCGGCTGCCGGCTCTTTTCCGGCGCTTGAGTATGCGCCTCTATTGGCTGCGAATCGATAGGTGTGCCTCTTCCGCCGCCTTGATGAATGCCCTGCGGGCTTTCTCAGACTTGACCTTGCCGTCCAGGGCCTGGAGGCAAGTGCGTTTGGCGGCCGCGAGCGCCCGGCCACCCGGTTGCGGCCAGCGCGACAACAGGCATTCGACGGCTTCCCGCGTGCTCTTTACGGCGCGGTATCCGCCTGTTTCGCCGAGCTCCAATTCGACGCATTTATCCCACCAGAAACAGTGCATGACGCCTTGCCTCGCAGCTGGTTGCCAGTGGACATCAAACTGATCGAGCCGGCCTTTAGTTCCCTTCCAACGGTAATGACGCGCGTGAACAGGTGGCTCTCCCCTTGACGTGGAACACGATGTCGCTAAGTAAAGAAGCGCTCCCGTCTTCAGACATCAGATCGCGGGAGGAACATTGGTGCCGGGCCCCTCTGGCGAGAGTTTTTTACGGCGCTCTCGTGATGTCGGTACCGCCAGCAAATCAGCCGGCGGAAAAACGCTACCATGAAAATTCAACCCATGCCTCACGCATGTGCCCGTTCGGCCGTGCGTTCTTTCCTTTCCAACAGCCTCCCATTCGCAAACGCGACTTGCTCGCGGACAGGAGAGGCCCGCCCATGACACACTCGAACTCGCAAACAGGCGCCCTTGATTACTTCAAGTGGGCCTTTCTCACCACAGCTGCCGGTCTGATCCTCGGCGCCTGGGTCGGTTGGCAATCGACCGGTACTCTCAGCGGCATGATGACGGTCTTTTTCGTCTGTGCCGTCCTCGCGGTGCTTGAAATCTCCCTGTCTTTCGACAACGCAATCGTCAACGCCAACAAGCTCAAGGACATGACGCCGGTCTGGCAGCATCGGTTCCTCACCTGGGGCATTATCATCGCCGTCTTCGGCATGCGCATCGTCTTTCCGCTGTTGATCGTGGTGATCGCGGCAAATATCGGACCGATCGACGCGATCATCCTCGCTGCGGCTCGTCCAGAAGAGTATGCCCGCATCATGCACGATGCGCATCTGCCGATCGCCGCTTTCGGCGGAACCTTCCTGATGATGGTCGGTCTGAATTACTTCTTCGATCATGAGAAGGACGTGCACTGGATTGCCTGGATCGAACGCAAGATGGCGCGCTTTGCGACCATCAAGGGCATCGAGATCGCTTTCGTCCTCGCTCTCATTCTCGGCTTCTCGACCTTGCTCGAGGGAGAAGAGGCGGTCGCTTTCGTCCATGCGGCCGTCTACGGCCTGCTGACGTTCCTCGTCGTCGAGATCGTCGGTGGGCTCCTGGACGCCACCGAGCAGACGATGAGCGCTGCAGCAAAGGGTGGCTTCGGCGCCTTCCTCTATCTGGAAGTCCTCGATGCCAGCTTTTCCTTTGACGGTGTCATCGGCGCCTTCGCCCTGACGCAGAACCTGTTCATCATCGCCATCGGCCTTGGTATCGGCGCGATGTATGTCCGCTCGATGACGGTGATGCTGGTCGAAAAGGGCACGCTCAGCGAATATCGCTACCTGGAGCATGGCGCTTTCTATGCGATCCTGATCCTCTCGGTGGTGATGTATTTCCAGACGCTGATGCATATCCCCGAGGTCATCACCGGGCTTGGCGGCGCGGGCCTCATCGGCCTTTCGCTCTGGTCGTCGATCCGCCACAACCGGCGCGAGGCGCGGGAGGAAACGGTACGAGGCGAACCGGAAGGGCGGTTGCACGCCTAAATTTAGCGCATCGGCCCGAAAATCGAACCGATTTTCGGAAAGCACGATGCGTAGATTCAAAGTGCTACAGCGTCCTTTGCGCGTCTGAAAGACGCGCGGCGCTGTAGATGCGGATTTGGCCATCAAAATTCGACGGCCCGGCAAACCTTGCCGGGCCGCTTCCATATGTCGAATGGCCAAAATGCTTGATCCGCATCAATGTCAATTGGAGCAGTGCAAGTAGCCTGGAAAGACAGCAGACAGGAGGCTTCCATGTTCCGCAACATACTCATTCCCACCGATGGTTCAGAGCTTGCCACGCTTGCCGTGGACGCCGGCATAGCGTTTGCCAAAGAGGTGAATGCCAGGGTCACCGTCTTTACCGTGGTTGAGCCTTTCCATCTCTTTTTTTCAGCCGATATCGAGCAACTCAGCAGCACCCGGGAAGAATACGAGGCAATCTCCCGCCAGCACGCGGCCGAGAGGCTCGCCGTGGCGCAGGCCAAGGCGGAAGGCGCCGGCGTCACCTGCGATACGGATCAGGTTCGCACCCATGATGTCTACCGCGCGATCGTCACGAAGGCGCAGGACATCGACGCCGACCTCATCATCATGGCGTCGCACGGCCGCGGCGGCGTCGGCGCGTTGATCCTTGGCAGCGTAGCCGCCAAGGTGCTGACACATTCGGCGATCCCCGTGCTGATCTACCGCAAGAAGTGATGGGGCCGGTCTGCTCTGCCCGGCCGCCGGTTCGCGCTCGACCGGCCCTATGAATGATCGCTGAAGTCGGTCTGCAATCAGTCATTCAAGCAATGTGACCGGGATTCCGCTTGATGGTTTCCTTTGCCGGAAAAGCGTCACAGTTTTGGGCGAAGGGCTCGGCGAGCCGGCACTGTTTCCCGGCGGAATCGCTACATGACGCGGAGGAACGCTCTTGAACGCCAGTCCGAACGATCTTGCGCTGATTGCCGTGATGCGCCGGTATTTTCTGGTGAAGGACGAGTCGAACGCGATGAAGCAACGGTTGGAGAGCGCCCGCAAGGATGCGGGCGAGGAAATCGACCGCTTCTACGACCCGCGGCTGAACACGTCCCACGCGAACGATATCCTGGCTTGGCATGTGCTTCGGAAGGAGCAGGAAGAACTGATGAGCCTCGCCGCGCGTTGGGGAAGCGGCGGCAGTATCGAGGACTGTCATGTCGAGGTCGAGAGCCCGACGGAGACGGTTCATATGCTCGGAATCCACACGATGATGGACTGACGGGCTGCGGTAGCGTCAAATACGCAACCGCAGCCCCCAATGCCCTCGCATCAACGAGCAAAGAGGCGAAACACTCGCGCCCGGGCGGGGCGCGAGGCTTCATGAACGAGATCGCCGGCCGGACTATTGTGCCGGTGCGGGTGTAGCAGGCGCCGGCGTTGCGGGTGCCGGGGTGGCCGGTTCCGGTGTCGCGGGCGCGGGCGTCGCCGGTTCCGGAGTAGCGGGTGCCGGAGTAGCGGGCGCCGGTTCAGGCGCAGCAGGCGCGGGTTCTGCAGGAGCAGGTGCCGGTGGCGTTTCGGCTGTCTGTTCGGTGCCACCCGGCATCAGGAACATAACCGCGAGGATGACGATCGCGACCACTATGATACCGATGATCACGTTTCTGTTCATTGAGTAGTTCCTCCGATACTGGAGACCATCCTGGATTCGGTCTCGACTCGATTAATGGAGCGGCAGTTGCTTTGCAATCAGAGATCAGTGAACGCAGCCCATCATCGCCCTTGAACAGGGTGATTCGCAACCCGGCTGCCTGATTCCGCTTGCTGCGAGTGTTGCAGGCGCGGTTGGCGCGTTCCGCGCCACCGAACCCGAATGGCGGATCACCACCTGATATCCGCGACAAACGCGGCATTGCTAGAATACCGCCAGATATCTGAGCAGCGACAAGACGCCGATGATGATCACGATGACTTGGACGATTTGCTTGGTGCGTCCGTCCAGCGGAAGCCGGTTGACGAGATAGAGCACAAGGATGACGACGAGAAATGTCACAAGCACACTGATCAGTAGGGACATGTATTTCCGCTCCTGTTGTCTCGACTTACGAAACTTTACCTATGGGAGCAGAGGCGAAAGGAAAGGCCCAAGCCACCAGATCGCAACAGTGTCGCTTTGCGCGCGATGGAGCGTCGACGCGCATTTCGCGCGCGACGATCGCATCTGGCGATGAAATTTAGGGCCTCGGGGCGGAGACGGGCCGAGCTACAGGCTGATCCTACGCGCTGCCTGTCGCCACCCCTGAAGATTTCAAAGAAAATGCCAGCTCGCTGAGAAAACGTTTTCGCATATTGACATATGGTGTGAGAAAAGGTTTTCTCATTGTCATTCTTGTGGGAGGTCGATTTGACGACGCAGCGGGCGAGGAGCGGTCGCGTGACCATTCACGATCTGGCGCGCGTGGCCGGCGTCAGCGTCTCGACGGTGTCGAAGGCACTAAACGACAACGGCCGCATGGCCGCCGAGACGCGGGCACGGATCAAGCGGATCGCAGCCGAAATCGGCTTCCGGCCGAACGCGCTGGCGCGGGGGCTGCTGTCCAGCCGGTCGTTCACCATCGGCCTTCTGACCAACGACACCTATGGCCGTTTCACCCTGCCGGTCATGGCCGGCGTTTCGGAGGCACTGGTCGATCACGGTGTCTCGGTCTTCCTCTGCGCCATCGAGGACGATCCGGCCCTCGGCAAGGTCCATGTCGACGCCATGCTGGACAAGCAGGTGGATGGCATCATCGCGACAGGCAAGCGGATCGACAGGTCTCTCCCGGTCGATCTCGCTGGCCTGCCGGTGCCCGTCGTCTATGCTTTCACCGCCGGGACGCCGGAAAGCGTGACCTTCACGGCGGACGATGCGCAGGGGGCGGCTCTTGCTGCGGACTGGCTCAAGAAAATAGGTCGTCGCAGGCTCGTGCATATCACCGGTCCCGAGACGTTCGTTTCCGTGCGCGAGCGTGCAGCGGCTTTCGCCAGCGAGGCCGGCGATGAGGCGCCGGTGCTCTATGGCATCTGGTCCGAGAGTTGGGGCCACCAGGCGATTGCCGATCTGTGGAGCGCCGGCGGCGTGCGGCCCGACGGCATCTTCTGCGGCAACGACCAGATCGCCCGCGGCGTGATCGACGCGCTTCGGGAGCGTGGCGTCAAGGTGCCGGAGGAGGTTTCGGTCATCGGCTTCGACAATTGGGAAATCCTGGCCGAACAGACCCGACCGCCGCTGACGACAATCGACATGAACTTGAAGGAACTCGGCAGGGAAGCCGGGTTGATGGTGCTTGCACTCGCCGAAGGACGTCCGGCCGAGCCGGGCTTGCGCAAGCTGCCCTGTAAGCTGGTCATCCGCCAGTCCTGTGGCGGGGCCCGAGCCGACTAGTAAGACGCCTGAACTGACGCCGGCCGCGTGCGACTGAACGAGGAGGAGGGAGCCTGCATTGAAGCGGCTCCGGTCAAGAGGAGGAATGGAAAGTGTTGAAGAGATTGCTTGCCGCAACGACGCTTGCCTACGGGCTGGGGCTCTCTGTTGCTTCTGCCGAAACGATCAGCATGTGGGTGCGAACCGGCATCGGCGACTCCTTCAAGGAAGTCGTCAAGGCCTACAATGCTGCCGGTGAGGACAAGGTGGAACTGACCGAAGTTCCCTTTTCCGAACTCGTTCAGAAATACGCCACGGCCATTGCCGGCGGCCAGGCGCCGGATGCGCTGTCGCTCGACCTGATCTACACGCCTGCCTTCGCCGCTGCCGGCCAGCTCGAGGACCTGAGCGAATGGGCGAAATCGCTCTCCTATTTCAACGCGCTATCACCGTCGCACGTCAAGCTCGGCACCTATCAGGACAAGATCTACGGCCTGCCGCTTTCGGTCGAAACGTCGATCTTCGCCTGGAACAAGGAACTCTATCGCAAGGCCGGGCTCGATCCGGAAAAGGCGCCGAAAACCTGGGAGGAGATCACCGCCAATGCCGAGAAGATCCGCGCCCTCGGCGACGACACCTACGGCTTCTACTTCTCCGGCGGCGGCTGCGGCGGCTGCATGATCTTCACTTTCACGCCGCTGGTCTGGGGTGCGGATGCCGACATCCTCTCCCCCGACAGCAAGAAGGCTACGCTCGACACGCCCGAGATGCGCAAGGCGGTTGACATCTATCGCAATCTCGTTGCGAAGGACACGGTTCCCGCCGGCTCCGCAAGCGATAACGGCGTCAATTTCCTGACCTTCACCAACGGCAAGATCGGCCAACAGAGCATCGGAGCCTTCGCCATCGGCACGCTGGTCACCCAGCATCCGGAGATCGACTTCGGCGTTACGCTGATCCCCGGCGTCGACGGCAAGCCCTCGTCCTTTGCCGGCGGCGACAACTTCGTCGTCACCAAGGGAACGCCGAAGCTGGAAGCGGTCAAGAAATTCCTCGAATATACCTATTCGATGGAGGGCCAGAAGATCATGGCGAAATACGGCAGCCTGCCAACGCGCGGCGACATCGCCGGCGAGGTTCTCGAAGGGCTCGATCCGCGCCTTAAGGTCGGCATCGAGGCGATCGCGGTCGCAAAGACGCCCTATACGCTGCAGTTCAACGACCTGATCAACTCATCGAACGGCCCGTGGGCAACCTTCATCAATGCGGCAATCTACGGTGACGACGTGGACGGCGCCTTCTCGAATGCGCAATCCGAGATGCAATCGATCATCGACGCGGGTCAATAACCCGTACCGCTGGGAGGGCATCCGTCCTTCCAGCACACGCAACAGGATCGAAGAAGTCACTCATGACCATGTCGGGCATCGCATCTCAGTCGCCGCGTCACCGCAGGAAGAAGCGATCCGGCTGGCGCGGTCTGCTCTACATCGCGCCGGCGATGGCGCTGGTCACCGTGTTCTTCGTCCTTCCGGTGCTCTTCACCGTCTGGATGAGCCTGCACAAATGGCCGCTGCTCGGCACGCCCGCCTGGATCGGTTTCGGCAACTATGTCCGCATGGTAAGCGACGTGCGCTTCATGGCGGCGCTCGGCTTTACGGCGCACTATACGATCATCGTCACCATCGCGATCTTCGCCGTCGCCTTTCCGCTGGCGATTTTCGTCGAGAAGCAGCGGCCGCTGGTTTCCGCCTATCGAACGATTATTTTCCTGCCGGTCGTCGTCGGGCTCGCCTCGGCCTCGCTGCTCTGGGTGTGGCTTGCCAATGTCGACAGCGGTCTTTTCGCCCCGCTGATGCAGCGGCTCGGGCTGACCAATGGCCGCATCAACCTGCTTGCCGGTTTCGATACGGCCTTCCTGACCATCATCGTCATGGTCGTCTGGAAGATTGCCGGCTTCACCATGATCATTCTGCTCACCGGCCTCCAGGCGATTCCGGCGGAGCTGACGGAGGCCGCCCGGATCGACGGCGCGAGGCGGTGGCAACGCTTCCGTTACCTGACACTGCCGCTGATGCGCCGGACTATGGCACTGGCCCTGATACTGTCGGTCACCGGCTCCATCCTCGCCTTCGACCAGTTCTACATCATGACGAGCGGCGGTCCGCAGAACCGGATGATCTCCGTCGTCTACTACATCTTCAACCAGTCCTTCGTGTCCTTCAATCTGGGCTATGGCGCAGCCCTTTCGATCGCGCTGCTCGCCATCCTCGTCACCATCAGCATCTTCCAGCTCTGGCTGCTCAAGGTGGGGGATGAGAGACCATGAGGACGCGTCGTGAAATCCGCGCCCGCAAGGCGCTGCGCGACCGGATCGCCTATCACGGGATCGGTATCGGCACGGCCTTCTTCTTCCTGGCGCCGTTCGTGATCGGCCTTTTGGCATCGTTCCGGCCGAACAGCGAATCCGGCCTGCCGCCGCTGCCGCCGTGGCCGATGTCGGGCATCAGCTTCGACGCCTATCGTATCCTCGACGGCTTCGGCTCCGGCGTCTGGCAGCACACGCTAAACTCGCTGGTGGTGTCGTTTGGGACGGTCGCCTTGACTGTCGCGGTCAGCGTGCTCGCCGGCTATGGCTTCTCACGCTACCGCTTTCCTTTCAAGAACGCGCTTTTCGTGCTGATCATCGCGACGCTGATGATCCCGTTCCAGTCGATCCTGACGCCCCTCTTCATCATCCTGGCGAGGCTCGGACTCAACAACTCGCTCTTCGGCCTGATGCTCGTCTATGTGACGCTGCAGCTGCCGTTCTCGGTCTTCATGATGCGCAACGCCTTCGACGCGGTGCCGAAGGAGATCGAGGAGGCGGCCCGCATCGACGGCGCGCGCGACCTGAAGCTCCTGGTGCGGGTGCTGTTGCCGCTGGTGATGCCCGGCGTCGCGACGGTGTCGATCTTCGCCTTCCTCAATGCCTGGAACGAGTTCTTTGCGGCCCTCGTGCTGCTCTCCAGCAACGACAATTATACGCTCCCGGTGCTGATGACCGCCGTTCGTGCCGGCCGGCTTGGCGCGATCAACTGGGGCGCCGTGCAAGCGGGGGTCGCCGTCATGGTCGTGCCCTGCCTGATCGTCTTCCTTCTATTGCAACGCTACTACATGCGCGGGCTGATGGCCGGCGCGGTCAAATGACGAGAGAAAGGAAAACCATGAGCAATAAGGACCGTCAGTTCAGGCCCGTGGCCGTACCCGATGTCCGGGTGGGGGGATTCTGGGGCAAGTGGCAGGATGCCGTCTGCAATGCGACGGCCGAGATCCTCCTCGACCGCTGCGTCGAGGCGGGAATGCTCAGCGCCATTGACGTCGATCATCCAAATCCCGGCATCATCATTCCCATCCAGCCCTGGGGCGGAACGACCCAGATGTTCTGGGACAGCGATCTGGCGAAGTCTATCGAAACGATCGCCTATTCGCTCTATCGCAAGCCGAATCCTACGCTCGAGGCACGGGCGGATGACATCATCGACATGTATGAACGGCTGCAGGATGACGACGGCTATTTGAATACGTGGTTCCAGCGCGTGCAGCCGGATCGGCGCTGGACCAACCTGCGCGATCACCACGAGCTCTATTGCGCCGGGCACCTGATCGAGGCGGCAGTCGCCTATTTCCAGGCGACCGGAAAACGCAAGCTGCTCGACGTCATGTGCCGCTTTGCCGACTATGCGATCAAGCTCTTCGGCCATGGAGAGGGCCAGCTTCGCGGCTATTGCGGCCATCAGGAGATCGAGCTCGCGCTCGTCAAGCTGGCGCGCGTCACCGGCGAGAAGAAGTATCTGGACCTTGCAAAGTTTTTTATCGACGAGCGTGGCCGGGAGCCGCACTTCTTCACCGAGGAGGCGATCCGCGACGGGCGTTCGCCGAAGGACTACATTCAGAAAACCCACGAATACAGCCAATCCCACGAGCCGGTGCGCCAGCAGAAGAAGGTCGTCGGCCACGCGGTGCGTGCCATGTACATGTATTCCGGCATGGCCGATCTCGCCACTGAGTACAGAGACGATACGCTCACCGAGGCGCTCGAAACACTGTGGGACGACCTGACGACCAAGCAGATGTATGTAACGGGCGGCATTGGCCCTTCCGCGAAGAACGAAGGCTTCACCGACTATTACGACCTGCCGAACGACACGGCCTATGCCGAGACCTGCGCCTCGGTCGCCCTGGTCTTCTGGGCAAGCCGCATGCTCGGGCGCGGGCCAAACCGGCGCTTCGCCGATATCATGGAACAGGCGCTCTACAACGGGGCGCTGAGCGGCCTTTCGCTCGACGGGAGGACCTTCTTCTATGACAATCCGCTGGAGAGCACCGGCAAGCATCATCGCTGGAAGTGGCACAATTGCCCCTGCTGCCCGCCGAACATCGCCCGGCTCGTCGCCTCGGTGGGGTCCTATATGTATGGCGTGGCGGCCGACGAAATCGCCATTCATCTCTACGGGGAGAGCACCGTAAGGCTGGAGCTTGGTCGCTCGAACGTGACGTTGCGGCAGGTCACCAACTATCCGTGGGAGGGTGCGATTTCTGTAAAGCTCGAACTCGATGAGCCAAGACAGTTCGCCTTGTCCTTGCGGATTCCGGAATGGGCGAAGGGTGCGTGCTTATCCGTCAATGGCGGTACAATCGAGCTGGATGGCGTGATGTTTGACGGCTACGCCCGTATCGAACGCGAATGGTCCGACGGCGACCAGGTTTTGCTCGACCTACCGCTCGAGCTTCGGCCGCAATACGCCAATCCCAAGGTCAGGCAGGACGCCGGTCGCGTGGCTCTGATGCGCGGGCCGCTCGTCTATTGCGCCGAGGAGGTCGACAATGGCGGCGAACTCAACGCCATCGTCGTTCCGGGGGATCTGCCCGAAACGAAGACGGCGGTCCTGGACGAGCTCGAAGGTGCAGTGGCAGTCGAGTTGCCGGTCGAGCGCGAGGACGCGGCCGATTGGGGAACGTCGCTCTATCGCTCCACGCCGGCGGCAAGGCGCGACGCACGGCTGCGTCTGGTGCCCTACCACGTCTGGGACAATCGCGGGCCGGGTGAAATGCTCGTCTGGCTGCAGGCCGAGAAGCGTGGCGCCTAGATGACGGAACGGGACAGGATCGGTGTCGTGCTCAACGGGGTGCGCAAGAGCTTCGGCGCGCTGCAGGTCGTTCATGGCATCGATCTGACGATCAAGGACGGCGATTTCACCGTTTTCGTAGGCCCGTCGGGCTGCGGGAAATCGACGCTATTGCGCATGATTGCCGGGCTCGAGGAGGTGACCGAGGGCGAAATCGCCATTAAGGGGCGTGACGTGACGGATCTCGACCCCTCCGAGCGCGGCATCGCGATGGTCTTTCAGTCCTATGCGCTTTATCCGCACATGAGCGTGCGCGACAATCTCGCATTCGGACTGAAGATGTCGCGTACCGACCGCATGGAAATCGAGCGGCGCGTCGGGCAAGCAGCCGAAATCCTCAAGATCGACCATTTGCTCGACCGGCGTCCCGGACAATTGTCGGGCGGCCAGCGCCAGCGCGTGGCGATCGGCCGGGCGATCGTGCGCAAGCCGGACGTCTTCCTGTTTGACGAACCGCTCTCCAACCTCGACGCCGAATTGCGCGTCTCGATGCGTGTCGAGATCGCGCGGCTACATCGCGGACTCGGCAACACGATGATCTATGTGACGCATGACCAGACGGAGGCGATGACGCTTGCCGACCAGATCGTTATCCTGCGCGACGGGAGGATCGAACAGACCGGCACGCCGCGCGAAGTCTACGAGAACCCCGTCAATACCTTCGTCGCCGGCTTCATCGGCTCGCCGCGCATGAACCTTATGGATGCGGAATGGAGAGGTTCGGGAAAAGTGCGGGTTGCCGGCTGCGAGATCGAGGCTTGCCTGGACCCGCTTCGGCCCGGCGAAAGGATCGTCTTCGGCATGCGGCCGGAACATGTCCGGATCGTTGCGAGCGGACCCGATGCGGTGCAGGCGACCGTGGACTTCACCGAGTATCTTGGCGGCACGCGCTATGTCTATTGCAGGCTCGGAGATCTGCAGAATGTCGTGGTGGAATTGCGGGAGGGCGACGACATTCCTCCAGGATCAACGGTATGGCTGACGGCATCGCGCGAGCGTCGTCGATACTTCGACAGCACCGGCGCGCGGATCGGCTGACCCCCACGAAGGGCGCGAGGGTGAGCGGATCAAGCAGGCCGTTACGAATGCGCAAGGCCGCGGTAGCGCGTTGGAACCCCCGCGGCCTCATGGCAACCGGCAAGGCGTTCGAGCCAGGCAGCCAGGTCATCCGGTATCTCCGCCTGACCGCTTTCCATAGCCTCCACCCAAGAGAGCTGGCACTGGAGGGCGGAAGTCAGATCGATCGCGGTCCACCTCAGGCTGGCGAGACATGCGGTAAAACGTTCGGGCGTCATAGGGCAGGGTTCTTCGTTCGAATGCTTACGCGTCGAATTGGCGCCATTCCTGTCTATCGACGGCTCTGCCGCAGTGTGCGTTTCTTTGGTAACAGGCCGGTGTCAGGCCGCCTCTCTCCTCTCCTTCAGAGAACCGTCCTTTCAGGGAATTTGGCCGGATGGGCCCTTTCTCAGCCTTTGCCGCTTCGCATCGTTTGCGAAGGCAGGAGGCCGAAGCGCTTCCTGTAGTCGGCTGCGAACCGGCCGAGATGGGTGAAGCCCCATTTCAGTGCGATATCGGCGACGCTCTGGGCCTCATGTGTGTTCATGAGATCCTGGTGGGCGGCAGTCAGACGCAACTCGTGCAGGTAGGCCATGGGTGTGGTCATCCGGAACTGCCGAAATCCCTGCTGAAGGGTCCGGACGCTCACCTTCGCCGCCGCGGCAATCTCCGCCATGGTGATCGGCTCGGAAATATGGGCATGCATGAAATCGATCGCCCACTTCACATGCCGCGGCGCCGGCAGGGGTATAGGGCTGACAAGCTGGTCCGAGTAGCGGTGCGGCGCGGCTTCCAGCAGGAGATGGGTCACCGCATCGCCGAGCGATGCGAGAGCCAATGGAGATTGGCGCAAGGGGGCGTTCCCTCGCAGGCCGCTGCAGGTGGTTTCGACAAGTTGCGTGAGGGCAAGCCCCGGTCCGGCGGTGAGATCGATATGCGGATGGAATTCGAGGTTGCCGCTGATCGTTCGCTCCAGGATGGTGATCAGGTGGTTGGCGATCTTGCGGTGGTCAATGAACAAGGTGAGATGCCGGCGGGGGCCGTACAGCCGGACGCTTTCGCTGCGCGTCCCGTCGACGATCGTTCCCTGACCGGGCCGCGACCAGATCTCCTTCTTGCCGGGCTCGAACAACGCAGCCCCCCGTGTCGGAAGGAAGATCAACAACTTGTCGCTTGCCGCCTGACGATTGCATTGCATTTCGCCTTCGTAGGCGCAGCTGCCGAACGATATCGCTCCTGTCGAAAAGAACTCGCAGTCGAACGACAGAGTTTCGCCGCCCAGCATCTCGACCTTGATTGGAGAAGCGGGCGTGGACAAGACCGCCGCGAGTTCTTCCGGATCGTGGCAGCGAAACGACGTGGCTGCAATAGACACTCTGTCCACCTCGACCATCTCCCTCCAGTCGTGCGGGCACGGGGCTTGCCCAAGGAGACGCCGAAGATGATCCGGCTGGCCACCTTTGACGCCCGGCCGCATGAATCGTCCCCGCGATACCGTCTTCCGCGAATGAAAGATTCGCAGGCCGCTATTGGTGGTTCTGGAGGATTAAAGCTCTACAAAAATGTCGGCCGGCGAGAACATCTCGGCGTCATGCGGACAGAAGTTGCGCGGGGTGGATATTGGGATTCGGGTAACCGATAGAGCAATCTACCTGGGATCGCATGTATTTTGCGGCACGTGCTTTCCCGGCCGAGCCGGCGTGGACCGAGGCCCGCAGTTGGGATCGTTCACGTCAACGGGGTCTTGCTTTGATGTTTATCGCGCAGTCGGCTGGCGGCCGCGGCGGCAGAGGAAGTTGTGCGCTCGATGGGATTTCTCGCGCTGAAGGTCTGTCGCCTTTCTTCGGCGATCTCCAAGTCGCGGACGGCCGACTTGGCTGCCTCGATGTGAACTTCCATCTGCATCATCCGTTTGCGCATGGACAGTGCCGCGGCTGAAACGAGCGAGGTATTGGCGACAATCACGACAATTGCTCCTGCAAGCCCATCGACGCCTAGTAGAATCAATAGGATAGCTCCGATGAACACCGCAATGGCGCTATATCTCAGGACCCGGTCCGCCCTGAGAAAGAGTGTCAAGGGTAAGGTAGCCAACAGCACCAGAACTATTCCCGAATTGTCCGTTAACCAACCTGTGGGCGCTGGAGTGAATTCAATGAGAGTGTCCATATCAACCTCAGGCTCGCTAAGATCGTTGAAGTCTACCATCTGATCTACCTGGAGCTCTACGGGACTTTTCGGACATGAACGGCAGCTACACAAAAGCGTCACCACCAATGTTTACGATAGTGCCTGGCCGCTCGGCGATTAACACTTCTGAGACGCGGGTAGTCAGCAGTCTGATCCGCGTATGCCCTCGTGGGCCTATTCCACCGTTGGGGTATCCGCTTTCAAACCTTTTTGCATATTGACAGGCGAAAAGTGTTCTTCCCCTCATGAAGTGCCTCAACTTACTACGCACTAGTGCTGATGGCACGTATATCCGCGAACCTGATATGCTCTTAGGTGGTTGGCAGCTCGATCGGTCAACGGCTGCGAAATAGATGACTTGAACGTGCGAGGTATCGGGACGCGGATCCTTAGGTGTGCGCGCATGAGCGCGGCTGTGCATAGACGATCGTGCAGGCCGTTCCTCTAATGTAGTGGCGGAACTGATCGTTGTCGCTAAGGGATTTGGAGATGCAGAGATCCACCGACAGTGCGATGGTAACACCAGAGCCTGCAATGCTCGATGTGAGAGAAATTGTCGATTTCATTATTCGTAGATGGAAGTTCATACTGTGTGTTTCTGCCGTAACATTTGCGGCGTTTGTCGGCATATCATTTATAGCAACTCCATCATATACGGCAGTTTCGAGAATACTTCTCGATGCTCCAAAAGATTACATTTTATCTCAGGATGCAGGAACGGAATTGCGCGACAATACGACGTTCATCGAAAGTGAGATTGCCGTTCTGACGTCGGCTTCGCTGCTCCAGAAGGTCGTCGACAGCGAGAAGCTCATGGAAGACGTCGATGACGGTGCGCGCGCCCTGGAGTGGCTCAACGGTGCTCTGGAGGTGTCGCGCGTCGGGCTTGCAGACGTGATTGAGCTTACCGTGACCGGTCACGATCCGGACGAGGCGGCATCTCTCGCGAACGCGATTGCCCAGGCCTATGTGGCTGACCGCATCGAGTCCCGGTATGAGGGAGCAAAGAAGGCCTCCACATGGCTGAGCGAGCGAGCAGAAGTTCTGCGCGAGGAACTGAGCCGTTCGGAGGATGCGGTCCAGAAATTCCGCATGGAACACAAGCTGCTGGCGACAAAATCAGGAAGCCTGACCGAGCAGCAGCTGTCCGAATTGAACATCGCGCTCATCAACGCTCGCGCCGAACTGACGACGAAGCGTTCCAAGTTCGAACAGGCCGAGAAACTGCTTCGGACGGGCGGTGACGCTCAGACGATACCCGACGTACTGCAGTCGGACGTTGTTAGTGCGTTGCGCGCGCAGCAGTCTGTGGTGACGCGCAAGGAAGCCGATCTTCTGTTGCGATACGGCGAACTGCACCCGGAGGTAATGACCGCCCAGGTGGAGCGCCGCGACATCGAGCAACAGATCTCCGCCGAGATTCGCCGTCTCATCGGCAATCTCAGAAATGAGGCCGAGGCGGCCGAAGCTCGCGAGGCTGCTCTGGCCCGGGCGCTGGCCTCGGTATCGAACCAATCAGAGATCGAAGATCAGGTTGGCGTGCAGTTGCGCGATCTGGAGAGGATTGCCGCTGCGAACAAGGAGCTCTTCCAGACATTCCTGTCCCGCGCCAAGATCGCCGAGGAAAAATCCACTCTGCTCAACAGCGGCGTGCGCGTGATTACGCATGCCGTTGTTCCGCTTGAGCCAAGCTTCCCGAACAGGCCGCTTTTCGCCGCATTGGGCGTGGTTTTCGGCGTCGCTCTAGGAGCCGCCGGCGCCTTTCTTCGTGAGCTCTTTTCATCCGGCTTTATGGCAAGGCGCCAGGTGGAAGAGACGTTGGACCTTCCGGTTCTTGCCTCCATGCCAAGAATGACGGAGTGGTCGGATACGAAGACGTCCACGGCGCAGCCCGTGGCATATCTGGGGCACAAGCCCCTGTCCCGATACAGCGAAGCCGTGCGGCGACTCCGGCTGGGTATCGACGGGATATCCGAAGTGGATTGCCAGCAGCGCGTCACGCTGGTCACGTCGGCGATGCCGGGCGAAGGCAAGACGACTCTCGTGTTGAGCCTGGCGTGTTCGGCGGCCGCCGACAGCGAGCGTGTTCTTATCATCGACGCTGATTTGCGGCTTTCGGCTGCCACGAAGTTCTTCTGCATGACGGAAAAAGTCGGGTTGGTCGACCTTTTGACTTTGCCGATCAGTCCCGCCGAAGCAATCCATCTGGACGAGCGTTCCGGAATTCACGTTCTGCCCGCGGGTGCAAAGACGCTGAATCCCCCAGCGCTTCTAACCTCGGCGCGGATGCGTTCGCTCATCGATGAGCTCCGGGAAACTTACGACACGGTGATTATCGATGCGCCGCCGGTAGGGCCCGCCGCCGATGCCTCCATCCTGGGGCGCTATGCGGAGAAAGTGCTCTTTGTCGTGAAGTGGCGTGAAACCTCGCGTGAAGTCGTGGCCGAGGCGATTCGGCATCTCGGCGGTCGTTCCAAGATCGCCGGTATCGCCCTGACCATGGTTGATGAGCCTAAGCTGCCGAGATACGGCCGCTACGTGTCCATCGAGGGAAATATGTCGGATGGATACTACTTAAATTAATGGAAATTAAATCTGCTGGCATGAACTAAAAAGAAAATTCAGGGTATACTATCAGCTTTTGCGTTATTAAACTTCAGCAGTATGCATGAATATTACAATTTAACTCTATTAATACGATATTAATTGGCCGTTCTGGCAGTTTTTTATTTTGTATGCCTGATGCGGCCTCCAGTAATTTGGGGGCGATGATGCGGAACGATAACGCACACTACGATTCGGCTGCGGAGCCGTCCGAAACCTTGCACGAGGCACGGAGCGCACGCTGGTACGTGGTTCAGACGCACCAGAATTGTGAGAGTCTGGCCGAGCGGCATCTGTCCTCACAAGAATTTCGGACTTACCTGCCGAAGCGACGTCGGACCGTCCGCCATGCGCGCAGCATCAGGACGGTCTCCGGCGCATACTTCGATTGCTACCTCTTCGTCTCGCTGGATATTCGCAAGCAGAGGTGGACCCCGATCAACTCGACTGTGGGCGTGCGCAAGCTCGTCACGAGTGATCGCTCGCCGATACCTGTTCCATACGGGGTCGTCGAGTCTCTGATCTTGGCCACGGATGAAGAAGGATTCCTACATCCGAGCAGCCTGCTGGTGCCGGGGCAGACAATTCGGGTGGCAGATGGACCATTCGCAGATCAACTCGGGACATTGGATTATGTCGGGCGGACCGGAGCGGTTAGAGTCCTGTTGGATATTATGAACCGTTCCGTTCCGATATATATAAATAGAGATAAATGCTTGATTATTAGATAATTCTAATATAATAGTACTGGTTGGGGCAAAGACTGTTCTTGGAATGCAAGGAATATCTCTCGGGTGGTGAGTGATGCGATTCACCCTCGCTGCGGTAGCTTGCAAAAATGTCCGATCGTTCAAAGGGCAGAGCGCCCGAGCGATGCAAGGAACCACGCTCCTTGCGATCAACCAGCAGTCACGGGAACACAGAATGAACCTCCAACAAGCGCTTGTCCGGACCCGCAAGACGGCCAGCAACACGGCGGTGCCCGCGACGCCCGCCGAGATCGGAGCCGCATCTCCTGCCGCCGCGACGACCATGAGCGGCGCGGTGCTGCCGGTTGCCGCGACGCTGTTCCGGGCGCTGGATATCGCCGGGGCGAGATACGGGGTGGTCCAGGATATCGACGGCCTGCCCGAGGCTCTTGCCGGCCGCGACGATATGGATGTGCTGCTCGACAAGCAGGACTATCCGGCTTTCTGCTCGATCATGGCCGAGCTGCACGGCCTGCGCGGTGTGAGCCTCGCCTGCTATGACAATGTCTGCGCGGGCCGAGAGGACTGGTTCATCCCCGATTTTATGCGGGGGGCGTATCTCCATATCGACCTGCACATCGGCATCCGCATCGGCTGGGAGTTTCGAAAGCGCTACCTCGCCTTCGACTATTCGAAGATCGCTCGCTGGGAGCGGGTTTCCGCGGACGGGATTTCGATCCCGATCGCATCCGTCGAAGACGAGATCCGGATGGCGATCGCCCGTTTCGCCTTTCGTGTCTGGACACGTCCATGGACGCGCTGGGTGGCGGTGCCCGGCTACTGGAAGGAGCAGCTATCGCGTCTGCCCCCCCGGGCCGGCGACGAGGATTTCCATCTCGTCGAATACAAGTTTGGCCGCGGCAGCACCATGACCTGCAGAATTCGGCCGAGCGACGACAGTTTCGTGGTGCACAGCGCGGATCTGGCCAAGCTGCGTCGGTCGATCCGCCATGGCTGCGGGTTCTCCGAAGGAGCCGGGCTCGCGGATGCGACGGTCCATTTCATCCGCAAGAGCTCCTATCTTGCGCTGCGGCTGCTCGGGAAACTGGTGCCAGGCGCTATCCCGGCAAAACGGTGCCCTTTGACCGGCGGACTCGTCGTGGCGCTCGTCGCGCCGGACGGATTGGGCAAGAGCACCCAAGTCGATCTGCTGACACGGGCATTCCGATGGAAGTTCGGCTGCGCGCAAGCCTATGTCGGGACTGGTGAGGGCAGGGGATGGTGGTTCCGCAAGGGGCTGCAGTATCTGGTGACGTCCCGCCGGCGCCAATTCAAGAACATCGTTCGAGGCGACCGCAAGGATCCGCCAAGCGGAGCAAAGGGGAAACTGCTCGCGGTAGGGCTGGCGCTGTGGGGCGTGCTGATCGCGATCGAACGACACGCGGTTGTGAAGCGTGCGCATCGATGGGCAACGCGCGGGCAGATCGTCATCAGCGACCGGTGGCCGCAGGCGCTCCGCGACGGGTATTTGGACGGACCGATGATCCCGCCGAACCTCGCTTCCGTCCCCGGCCTGGCAACTTTGGCGCGGCTTGAACAGAAACTCTACCGGGACATGGACGCGTGCAAGCCGCATCTGACTTTGCACCTCGTCTCCGATTTTGCGGTGTCACAGCGGCGAAAGCCCGGAGAAATCAGCAAAGAGGGTTTCGAGGCGCGTATGGCGCTGATGGCCGAGCTTCGGGCGCGGGACAAGGACATCCGGGCCATTGACGCCAGCGGCAGTGCCGAGGCGGTCAATCGGGAACTGTTCAAGCATGTCTGGCTCTCTTTGTAGTCAAAACGGTCAGCCTTCCAGCAAAGACACATCAAACAGGGGCCGGGTGCGGCACTTCGGCGGTGCCGGGGGGCTGGCGCCCCGGAATTCGCTTCGCCTTCCGCCCGACGGCTCCGGCCCAAGGCGTCGTCTGCAGCCATGCAAGCTCGCGGAGATACACTCAAATGAAGATCGTTCACGTGCTGACCCGCCTGCTTCGGGCGGGTTCGGAGGAGAATACGCTGGCATGTTGCTTCGCGCAGGCCAATCACGGTCATGAGGTATTGCTGGTTCACGGCAACGAGTATGACGCAGCGTTACGGGCCTCGGTTGGCAAAGCGATGCGGGTGGTGGCGCTCGACACGCTCGTTCATCCGCTGTCGCCGGCGAGCGACGTTGCGGCGCTGAGGCAACTGAACAGCCTTCTGCTCGAATGGCATCCCGACATCGTGCATACCCATCAAAGCAAAGCCGGCATCATCGGCCGACTTGCCGCCAGGCAGGCCAATGTCCCGGGCATCATACATGGCGTGCACATCCTGCCCTTCCTGCACGTCGGCAACGCGCAAAAGCTGATATTTCTGGCGGCCGAGCGCCTGACGGCAAGGTTCACGCGGGCTTTCATCGACGTCAGTCAATCGATGCGCGACATTTGCATCGCCCACCACATCGGAGGTCCCGACCAACACCATGTCGTTCATTCGGGCTTCGACCTGAAGCGTTTCTCCCAGGCCCGGTGGCCGGACGAGACGCCTCGGCTACTGGGTATCGCTCCCGGTGATCCAAAGCCGCCGGTGGTGTTGATGCTGGCTGCGTTGGAGCCCAGAAAGCGCCATGTCCCGTTCATCGAAGCGTTTGCGCAGGTGGTCGAGCGCATCCCAAACGTCAGGCTGCTTCTGGCCGGCGAAGGGCCCGGACGCCCCGAGGTCGAGGCGGCAATCGCACGGTCTCCGGTGGCAGGCAGCATCCATCTGATCGGCTACCATTCCGCGCCGGAACAACTGATCAATCTGGCGGATGTATGTGTCCTGACGTCGATGCGGGAAGGATTGCCGCGCGTCGTGATGCAGTATCTGGCGGGCGGTCGGCCTTGCGTCGTGTCGGAACTGCCCGGCCTCGAGGAGGTCGTCAGGAACGGCGTCAATGGCGTCGTGACGCCGGCACAGGATGTCGCCGCCGCGGCGGCAGCGGTGGCCGATCTCCTCGAGAACGAGGCATACAGCGCCCGGCTGGCGGACGGCGCGAGGCGAACCGACCTGACGTCCTGGGGGCTCGATGCGATGTGCGACAGCGTCGAGACGGTTTATCAGTCCGTCCTCGGATCCCGGTTCGCGCCAAGCTCTTCGGATGCCAGGGCAAACCCTGGACGCTGGCAGGCCTTGCAACGGCATTAAACGCGGCGCCTGTCGCTCTGCGCAGGTCGCCCCCTCTTCAAACGTCAAGAAGTTCGTCCCGAAAAACCCTCCGGGAGGTGTGTTGTGACTCAAGTATCGGCCGAATCCACGCGTCTCTGGCGTAATGCGTTTCCGCTCGGTAACGAGCGGGCGACAAGTCGGCGTCTTTTTCGGTTGCTCTTTCGTTCTCTGTCCATGCTCGGCGACTTAGGAGTAATACTTGCAGCCGCAGTTACTGCCGAGTTCTATTACTTCGGAATGGCAAGCGTCGATGAAAGCCCGAAGATTGCATACGTCGTTATCCCAACCTACCTGATTGCTGCCTGGAGCTTTGACGCGTACCACTTGTCCACGCTGCGGATAGCCTCGGCTTCTGTCCAGAGTGCGCTTTCCTGCCTGGCCGCAGCAACCGGCCTTTCGCTTCTCGCCGCGCTCGCTTTCAAGGTCATAAGCAATTTCTCATGGGAAGAAACGCTTCTATTCTTGAGCCTTGCTGCCGTTGGCCTCACCGCCCTTCGCTGGACCGTTGCGGCGGGACTGCTGCGCAAGAGTGATCAAACGGAGGCAAGGGTCGTCCTGCTGGGCGACGAGAGTGTCCGTTCGAACCGCGACCGCAAGGTGGCTGCGACCATCAACGTCAGGGCATGCGACTGGCGCCCGGTAGAGACGGATCCGAACTTTCTGAACGATCTGTCGGTCGCCGTCGCAGGGGCGGACCGGATCGTCTTGTCGTTCCAGGCGGTCAAGGAGCGGCAAGAGTGGGCCCGGCTCCTCGGGCAGATCGGCCTCGAAACGGAACTTCTCGAACCCGGACTTGCGGATCTGAAGCCCTTGGCGCTCCGCTACCTCGACTCGACGCCGACCCTGGTCGTCTCTACCGAACCGCTGACCTTGCGCAAGCGGGCGCTCAAGCGAGCCTTTGACCTGACGTTCGTTCTGCTGGCGGCGCCTGTGATCGTGCCGCTCGTGGCTGTTCTGGCCATTCTCATCCGGCTCGATTCGCCCGGCCCGGCGTTCTTCTTGCAGAAGCGGATCGGCACCAACAACAGATATTTCAACTGCATCAAATTCAGGACCATGCGCGTTGACGTGACGGACGCGGCCGGCTGTCGCCTCACGGAGAGGAACGATCCGCGCGTGACGCGGCTCGGACATTTTCTGCGTCACACGAGCCTCGACGAACTGCCCCAGCTTTGGAACGTTTTCAAGGGGGAAATGAGCCTCGTGGGACCCCGGCCGCACGCACTGGGCGCATCGGCAGGAGGCGCTCTTTATTGGGAAGTCGTGCCGGCCTATTGGCAACGTCATTCCATGAAGCCAGGTCTGACGGGCCTTGCTCAAATCCGTGGCTATCGCGGCCCTACCGAAAAAAGAAGCGACATCGAGAGCCGGGTTGCCGCGGATCTGGAATATATCCGCACGTGGTCCCTGTGGCTGGACATGCGGATCCTGTTCAGGACATTCCACGTCCTGGTTCACAGCAATGCATTTTGAAGTGGCGTTGGGACGTTGGTCGTGCCTGCATTCACGATGATGACCAAAACGCGAAGAACGAAGCGCGGTAGGACCGCCGTGGGAAAAACAATGAAGTGGTGTGTCGCTCGATCGTTTCCATCGCAGCCGTTCAAAAGGAACGCCTGGGGCCGAATGCTTCTTGCTCGGATCGGCCAAGGGCTCGATGTCGGGCGCTCGGCGTTTCGGGCGTTGCTGATCATGCTGGCGCTGCTTGCGGCGGATGTGGCCAGCGCGGACGGCTACGTCCTCGACACGGGCGATGTCGTGCGGATATCGGTGTTGGGCGAGGCGACCTATCCTTTGGAGGTCGTGGTCGATGACCGTGGCGCGATATCTCTTCCGCTTTTGGGTGACGTTGAAGCGCGCGGCCTGACCCCCATTGCTCTTTCCCGGGACATCCAGCGCGCCTTCCAGCAGCGGAAACTGATCCTCAATCCGTACGTCAAGGTGGAGATCGGGCAGTACCGGCCATTTTTCATTTCTGGTGCAGTCGCTCACCCCGGATCTTATCCGTTCCAGCCGGGAATAACCGTTCGCCACGCACTGGCGCTGGCCGGCGGGTTCCGTCCGCAGACGGCCGGCGCCTCCGTTCCGGCGCTGCAGATTGCGGATCTGCGGAGCGAACGAGCAAACCTGACAATCGAAGAGTACCGCCTGAAGGTCAAACTTGCCCGCCTGCATGCCGAGAGCCGGCTGGCTGACACCTTCGTCGTTCCGCGGGACCCGCCGACCGAACTTGGTCAGAGCCTGATCGATAACATCGTCGGGACCGAACAGGCACAGATGGAGGCACGGCTTGCCGCGTTCCGTGACGACATATCCTACCTAGAAGCCTCCCTGGCGCGCGTAAAAAAAGAAGTCGAAATGATCGCCAGCGCAAGGGCGGAGCAGGAAAGCACCGCGAAGAACCACCTGGAAGAACTGGAATCCGTTCGATCCCTGCGCGAAAAGGGCCTCATAACCAATTCGAACGTCATGGCGCTGGAGCGCGCCCACAACAACTATCGTCTGGACCTTGCCCAGTCGGAACTGCAGCAGGCGCGGGTGCAGCAGGAACTTCTCAATCTGGAGAGCGAGCTGCGAAAGAAGCGCCAGACCCACGAATTTCAGCTGATCGCGGATATACAGGATACGCAGGTAGCGCTGGCGAAACTGGCAAGCCAGCTGAAGTACCTCACGGACAAGCTCCTGTATGTCTTTGAATATGGCGAGCACCGGACGCTTGATGACCTGCAGGGCTCCGTGAAGTTCTCGATTTTCCGGCGCGGCCAGAAGGCGGGTCAGCAGCTTGTGGCGGATGAAAATACGGAAGTGAGGGCAGGCGACGTCGTCGAGGTCTCGGTCGTTGCGAGCCGAGGATTCTATGTACCGGGCGCATCGCGTCCCAACCCGGCCGCGGGTACCGACAAGAAGGGCTTTTGAGAATGCAGTGCTGCCATCGGCGGACAGCACAGGACATGCCTCATTCGGCTTCGGAAGGCGTCTGCATCTTGAGCAGACCAGTTAGTGAGCCCGACTGTATGGTCGCTATCGCCACAAAAGTCAGCAAAATCAATGCAAGGGGACTAACGATCCCCAACTGCACCATCAAGTAAACGGGTGCGCCCACCAACACGAGACCGGATGAAAGAAAGATCCAGGCGATATGCCTGAAGCATCCTCCCAGATAGCCGATGGTCAGCAATACAGCGAGCTCGAGCACCCTGCCGCTCCTTTGTCTAAGTCTTTCGTTCGTGGCCTCAGGTCCAAATCATTACCACTGTTGCACGCACTATAGGGTAAAAGAATGATAATTGCGTAACAGTGTTTGAAGTTCCCCAGCGCGGCACATTTTTTTCACGCGGATCCGCTCGGCGCCCTCGAGTTCGTCACCCTGCGCGTCACGGCGCGCCTCCTTTGAGGGATGCGCGAACGTTTCTGAAGAATGATTTTCTGGTGCGATCGCCAAGGTAGGTGCATTGGGCATGGATTTCGGCGACCAATATCTTCTCCCCGGCATTTTGGCGATGCTCTTCGGTGCAGCCCTCGTCGTGCTGGGCAGCCGCATGCGCGCAGTTCCTGGTCACGGAGCGGCGGCGAAGCCGATGGCGCTGTTGCGCGGACAAAGGCGGCGGCAGCGGCGTGGTCGCCGGCGCGGCGTCGGACTCTGGCAAATCGCCGGAGGCGTGTTGATCCTGCTCGCGCTCGTCTGGGCCGGCTTTGACCGGCTGCCTGCCGGTGGCGCTGGACAGGCGGCCCTGTTCCGGTTCACGGACGAGCTCCTGCCTGGCTGGCTCGTCGGTTCCGTCGCAGGCGCAATCGCGGCGCTGTCGGAGCAATGGTCCGAGCTGAACGGCGGCGCAATGGACATCCTCCCGCCCTGGTTTGCGGTCGGAGCGCTCGGGTTGCTGTTGGTCGCCGTTCCGCGGCGGCGAAAGCCGAGAGGCGCTTTCGCGGGTTCGGTGGGCGTTTCCCCGGATTCCCGTTCCCTCGGCATCAGGGCGGCGCCCGGAGTCGAACTGGCCAGCGCCTTGCGCTCCTGCAAGGGCGCGCTCGGCGGCGTGGCCGTCTTCAGCGGCGTGAGCAACATTCTCATGCTGAACGGCGCGATCTACATGCTGCAGATCTATGACCGCGTGCTGCCAAGCCGCAGCGTCCCGACCCTGATCGGGCTGTCGATACTGGCCGCCATTCTTTTCCTTGGGCAGGCGCTCATCGACCTCGTGCGCGGTCGCGTCATGACGCGGATCGGTGCCACACTGGACGAGGCGGTTTCGGGACGTGTGTTCACCGCCATGGCCCGGCTGCCGCTTCTGGCCGGCCACCAGGGCGAGGGCCTGCAGCCCCAGCGCGATCTCGACAGCATTCGCACATTTCTGGCGAGCCCTGGGCCCAGCGCGCTCTTCGAATTGCCGTGGCTGCCCTTCTACCTGGCGATCATATGGAGTTTCCACCCGGTCCTCGGGATAACTGCCATCTGCGGCGCTCTCGTGCTGGTCGCATTCACGGCCGCCACCGAATTGCTGACGCGCAAGCCGGCGAGTCTCGCCGTGTCGACCGGAATCCGGCGCAACAGCCTGGCTGAAGCGAGCCGTCGAAATGCCGAGGTCGTGGCGGCGATGGGCATGGGCCGGCGCCTCCAGGACGAATGGCGGGAAACGAGCCGCGAGCATCTGGCCCAGCAGCAGCGGGTCAGCGATGTCGTGGGAGGCCTGGGTAGTCTCTCCCGGGCCCTTCGGCTGATGCTGCAGTCGGCCATGCTGGGCGTGGGCGCCTGGCTGGTAATCCATGGCGAGGCGACCGCTGGGGTCATCATCGCAGGATCGATCCTGTCTGGGCGGGCACTGGCGCCCGTCGACCTCGCCATTGCCCATTGGCGCAACTTCGTATCCGCTCGCCAGAGCTGGCGCAGGCTGAGCCAGTTGCTGTCGCGCCTGCCCGCGGATGCGGAGCCCATGGCGCTGCCGATGCCGCGCTCGAACCTGAGCGTGGATCGCGTTACGGTTGGTGCGCCGGGTACACAGCGGGTCATCGTGCAGGGCATCGAATTCAGTCTGAGTGCCGGAGCAGGGCTCGGCGTCATCGGCGCCAGCGGTTCCGGAAAATCGACCCTGGTTCGCGCGCTCGTCGGCGCCTGGCGACCGATGGCGGGCCGGATAAAGCTGGATGGCGCAGCGCTCGATCAATGGCCGCAGGAGCACCTTGGCCGCCATATCGGTTACCTCCCGCAGGACGTCGAGCTTTTCGCCGGAACGGTGGCACGAAACATCGCGCGCTTCGAACCGGGGGCAGATCCGGAGGCTGTCGTGGCCGCTGCGCGCGCGGCGGGCGTCCATGATCTGATCGTCAGCCTCACCAATGGCTACGAGACCCAGATCGGCGAGGGCGGAGCCGCCCTGTCGGCTGGGCAGCGTCAGCGCATAGCGCTCGCCCGCGCCCTCTACAAGGAACCTTTCCTGGTCGTTCTCGACGAGCCGAATTCGAATCTCGACGTGGAAGGCGAGAACGCCCTTGGCGAAGCCATCCGGGGAATCAAGGCACGCGGCGGCCTGGTGGTGATCGCGACGCATCGACCGAACATACTCGCGGCCGTCGACTACGTGATGGTGATGAAGGAGGGCCAGATGCATATGCTGGGCCCGCGCGACCTCGTGTTCGCGAAGCTTCCGTCGCTGCAGCCGGCCAACAGCGATGGCCCGAAGCTCGTTGCTACCTCACCGAAGCTGCCGAATTGAGGCGTCCGAAAGGCTGCTCGAACCATGACAAACGTCCAGATAAACGCAACGCGCTCCCACCGGCGATCCATTCGCCGCAATTTGCTGGGCGGGGTCACCGTCATTGCCTTGCTCGTCGGCGTCGTCGGCGGCTGGGCCGCAACGGTCGAGATTTCGGGGGCGATCGTCACGCATGGCGCCGTGGTCGTCGATACCAACGAGAAGAAGGTTCAGCACCCGACCGGCGGCATCGTCAGCAGGATTTTCGTCCGTGATGGTGCTCATGTCGAAGCCGGCGACCTGCTTGTGCAGCTCAGCGATATTATTCCCCGCGCCAATCTGGGCTTCGTGACGAAGAGCCTCGACGAGCTTTATGCCCGCAAATCGCGTCTTGAGGCCGAGCGCGACGGCGCTGAGGAGATGACGCTTGGGCCGATGCTTCTCGAGCGGATGACGGATCCGGCGGTTGCGGCGCTGGTCAGCAGCGAGCGCCGACTGTTCGAGCTTCGCCGGATCGCGCGTTTGGGCAACAAGGCGCGGCTGCGTGAGCGCAGGGCGCAACTGGCGAAGCAGATCGAAGGCCATTCGGCCCAGGAGGTCGCCAAGGGCAGGGAAATCGAGCTCATCAACAATGAGCTCGAGGGCATTCGTGATCTTGTTGAAAGGAAGCTTACGCCGTTGTCGAGGCTGACCGCTTACGAGCGCGACGCGACGCGCATCGATGGCGAACGGGCGCAGCTGATTGCAAGCATCGCGCAGGCGAGGGGCGCCATCGCCGAAGTGGAGCTCCAGATCTTGCAGCTGGACAAGGAATTTTCGAGCGAGACCGGAAGCGAGCTGCGCGAAGTCGACGCCAAGATCGCCGAATTCGAGGAGCGCAGGGTTGCTGCCGAGGATCAACTCCTGCGCATCGACATACGCGCGCCTACCAGCGGCACCGTCAATCAGTCAACCATTCACACCGTCGGCGGCGTGATCAGCGCGGGAGAGCCGATCATGCGGATCATCCCCGACGACGACATCCTGACGGTCGAGGTGAAAGTGCCGCCGCAGGACATCGACCAGCTCTCGATCGGCCAAGGTGCGCTTCTTCGGTTCAGCGCCTTCAATCAGCGCATCACCCCGGAGGGGCCGGGTGTCGTGTCGATGGTCGCTGCCGATGTGACGCGCGATCAACGCACGAACGAGGCTTACTACGTCGCGCGGATTACGCCGAATTTCGAGAAGCCGGATCGCCTCGGTCCCGTCGCGCTCGTTCCGGGCATGCCGGTCGAAGTGTTCATCGAGATCGGGGAGCGCAAGGTGATTTCCTATCTGATGAAGCCTTTGACGGACCAGATGATGCGTGCCTTCCGGGATCAGTAGGCGCAGCAGGGCGGCATGAGCCGCTGACACCCGGCGCATCGGCCTGAATATCGGAATCGATATTAGGAAAGCACGATGCGTCGTTTCAAAGTGCTACAGCGCGGCGCGTCTGAAAAGACGCGCCGCGCTGTAGGGCTATCTCCTGCCACTTCAGTGAACGAGGATTGCCGTGATCGCGACGAAACTGAGACCTCCGATCTTTCTGATCGGCAACTATCGATCTGGAACGACCGTAACGCAGAATCTCATCGGCCTGCATCCGGACGTGGTGACCTGGTATGAACCGAGGACGCTGTGGCTATACGCGGATCCCGCGCGGCATCACGATGAATTCGCCGAAGGCGATGCGACGGAAAAGGTCGTCCGTTACATTCGCGGCCGCTTCCTCGAGTTTCAGTTGCGTAACGGCAACCGCCAGATCATGGAAAACACACCATCGAATGTCTTGCGTGTGCCCTATGTGCACCAGATTTTTCCGGAGGCAACATTTCTATACATCACCAGAAATCCGTTCTCTTGCATAAGCTCGATGGAGTTGAAGTGGCAGAGAACAAAAACTTTTAAGGGCTTGAAGAGAACTCTCTCCGTAGTGCCGATAACACAGTTGCATTACTACGTCGGCGGCTTCGTCAAGCAAATACTCGTGAAGAAGATATTGAGGCAGAAGTATACGCCGATTTATGGCCCTCGGTACAAAGGCATAGATGCGGATCTCCGCGAATACAGCAAGCTGAGCGTGATTGCACGTCAGTGGGCGCGCGGCAATCGCAAGGCCCGGGAAGACCTCGCCAAGCTCGGGAACGACCGGGTGCTGACCTGTCGCTACGAGGATTTGATGCAGGATACCGAGACCACCTTGCGTCGCATCTATGATCACTGCGGGCTGACCTGCAGCGACGATATCGTTCGTGCCGCCAAGGCGATGGTGGACCCTACCCGTCAGGAGAAGTGGCTCCGTCTCGATCGCGAAAAGCTGCAGGCGATCATCCCGGAGGTGCGGGAGGAGATGGGCTTTTACGGCTACGACGTCCCCCCGATGCTGCGATGACGTACGAACCACGCGAAATCGGAAGAATTCATCATCCTGCTGCAGCGGTCCGGAAGGCTGCCGAAAGCGAAGCGTTTCGCCGTGGCGCAAGGAGAGCAAGGCGTGATTGATATCCGGCAAGGACTGGCAAGGCGCAGCATCGTCGGGATGTTCTGGACGGGCCTGTCCATGGGCGCTCTCGCCGTGGCGGAGATCGTCGCGCTCCTTGTCATGGCGCGACTGCTTTCTCCCAACGAATTTGGTCTCTACGCCGCGGCCCTGATCGTCATCAAATTCTCGGCCATCTTTGAGAGCCTTGGGGTTGCTCCTGCAATCGTGCAGCGGCCGAGCCTCGAGGAACGCCATCTTCGGGTCGGCTTCACCTTGTCGCTCCTCCTCAGTCTCACGGTGGCCGGATTGGTCTGGTCGAGTGCGCCGGCTCTCGAGAAGGCGCTGCGCCTTGCCGAACTCGCGCCCGTGGTGCGCGCAACCTGCGTCGTCTTCCTTTGCCAGGGGGTTGCGATGGTGGCACAGGCATCTGCCCAGCGGGCGCTTCGTTTTCAATGGCTGGCGGCCGTCGATGCCTGCACCTTTGCGGTCGGCTTTGTCGTCGCAGGCCCGGTTCTCGCTCTGCTCGGTTTCGGCATCTGGGCATTGGTAGGGGCACTCGTCACCCAGCATTTCCTGCGCATGGTCGTGTTGCTGCTCGGCCAACCGCATCCAAAGAGGCTCTTGCTGGAACGACGCGCGATCGGCGAACTGCTCTATTTCGGTGGCGGCTTCACACTCGCGCGGATCTGCAATTACCTTGCCACGCAAGTCGACAAGCTCGTCGTGGGCCGCTGGCTCGGGGCGGAAGCGCTCGGCGTGTATTCGCTTTCCTCCCAGTTAATGACGACGCCGGCGGTTCTCGTCGGGCAGATTCTCGATCGGGTGTTATTTCCAACGATGGCGCTCGTGCAGCAGGAGCCGGCTCGGCTGGCTCGTGCCTACCGCAGCGCGGTCGCGTCCTGCGCTCTTGTCGTGTTGCCGGCCAGCGTCATCGTCGCTATCGCTGCGCCCGAACTCGTGTTCGTCCTGCTCGGCTCGGGATGGGCCGCGGTTGTCGCCCCCCTCCAGATCCTTGCAGTCGGGATGTTGTTCCGCACCAGCTACAAGCTGAGCGATTCCGTCGCGCGTGCAACCGGCGTCGTCTATGCCCGCGCTTGGCGACAGGCAATCTACGTGATCGCCGTCGCGACGGGGGCCGTGATCGGGCAGTTCTGGGGGGTATCGGGCGTGGCGTTCGGCGTCGTTGCGGCGGTCGCGACCAACTTCATGTTGATGGCGCATCTCAGTCTTCGCGTAACCGGGATACGCTGGCCCGAGTTTGCCGCGGCACATGTGCCCGGTCTTGCCCTTGCAGGCGTCGTCGGACCGGTCGTCTGGATCGCGGCAGAGCAATTGCGCCAGGCCCAGGTGATGCCGCTCGCCCTTCTCCTCAATGTGGCATTCGCGGCAGGCATCTTGGCGCTGGCGTTGTGCTGGCTGCTGCCGGCCCTGTTCCTCGGAAGGGAAGGGCAGTCGGTGGTGCGCCTGCTTGCCGGGTTGGCCCCCGCATGGTTGCAGCGCAGCCGCCCGGGGTAAAAGAGGGAGCGGCTTGACCGACAGGCCGGGCCGGCGATCCGCCAACACAGTTGTATTCGACTTGCGAGTCACTCGAGGAGCGGCGTTTTCGTTGTGCCGACGAAGAATGGTCCTCCGGTGGCTCGCGGGCCTGTTTCCAGGAACGGCTTCAGCGCCTCCATCACCGCGAGAGACGGCGCCACTCAATGAAGAACCCGCGAAGCGATCATAGGTAAGTGGGGCGTCCACGCTCGGCAGCGATGGCATTTGCCCTGGTGGCAGACCCCCAAAAAAACATGAGTAAACGCAGCCTAAGTAAAGGAGATACGCATGGCTAGAATGGCTTGGTTCCCTGGCGTCAAACCCCTTTTCACAGAATTCGGCGTCGACTACGGCCTCAAAGGAGACCAGCTGGCCGATGACGGGTCGATGACGCTGACCGGCATCGCCGATTCCAATGTCGCGGTTCCCGCACTTCAACCGGATGTCAATGGTTTGCCGCTCGTCGGCACCGTGCGCGACACCCTGAGAGCGGCGAGGTCAGACATATGGGACCACGTGGACAACGGCGGCATAACCGCCCCTGACGCCAAGGGCGCCGTCACGCGCTCGGACGCCGGGACACTTAGTGCCCCGTTCCAGCCGTCGAATACCTTTACGGCCATGACCACTTCGTCCGATGGCATCAGTGCTTCCGCAAGCTTCAGCGCAAGCGTCACGACCGGCACGAGCACCCTTCCGACGTCGGTGACCCTGGTGCACACCATACTGACGTCGCAGTGGTCACCGGCGAGCCCCGACCCCTCGGGGATCACCTATATCTCTCATCTCGGCACGCTACTGATTTCCGACGCCGAAGTTGATGAGATGTCGATATTTACGGGCAAGAATGCCTTTGAAATGAGTCTGAGTGGCCAGCTGGTGAGACCGTTCACCACCATCAGTTTTTCGGATGAGCCGAGTGGGGCTGCTTACAATCCGACCAATCGGCATCTCTATTTCTCCGACGACACCGGTACGAGGAAAGTATACGAGCTTAATCCCGGAGCGGACGGGCTTTACAACACGTCCGACGACACTGTGACCTCATTCAAGACGGGGGCATTTGGCAGCAAAGATCCGGAAGGGCTAACCTACGACACCACACGCGGAGTTCTATACCTCGCGGATGGCGCAGGGAAGATCTACACCATCAACCCGGGTGCGAACGGCAAGTTCGACGGCGTGCCGTCCGTAGGCGGCGATGACGTAGTGACGAGTTTTTCAATGGGCACGCTGACAAACGGGGATCCCTGCGTCGAATACGACCCGGTCCACGATCTGCTCTACGTCATCAAGTCACGTACCGAGGTGGCCATGTTGACAACGACGGGCGAATTGTTGGGGACCCTGGACATCTCGGCGGCAAACGCGCGCAAACCGGCAGGGCTGGCGCTGGCGCCGAGCAGCGGGGATGCCAACCAGATGAGCCTTTATATCGTCGATCGCGGCGTGGACAACGACTCGAACCCGAACGAGAACGACGGCAAGGTGTACGAATTCATGCTCGATCACTGGCTGCTTTCCTGAACAGCGCAGAGAATGCTCGTCCGAGCAGCCGCTACGTCACGCCGTCTGGCAGGACGCGGCCAAGGCCTGATTTCTGGTTGCTATATGGCGCCCGGGGCAGGCCTCGCTCTGCTGATGGCGTCGAAAAGCCCCGGTACGCAATGGAGAGCTTGCCCCACGCATGAACCCAAGAACTGAAAAGAGCGAGCGCAAAGGAGATACGACATGGCTAGATTGGCTCGGTTTCCTGGTATCAAACCCCTCGTCACAGAATTCGGCGTCGACTACGGCATCAAAGGTGACCGACTGGCCGATGACGGGGCGATGATGCTGATCGGCATCGCCGGTGCGGATGTCGCGAGGCGTCTTTGTGCCGATGGCGCTCTGCCCGAGACGGTAATCTTGAACGGGAGTGGCGATCGGGGCTTCGCCACGCACAAGCTTTCGGAAGATAACGATGGCGTCGCTGCCGAAACTGGCGGTGACAACAGCTTGCAGTTCCCGGTCTCCTTCTTGGCAGACATCCTTCCCGCACTTGAACGTGATGCGAACGGTTTGCGGCGTGTCGGCACCGTGCACGACACCCTGAAAGCGGCCAGCTCCGACATATGGAACCACGTGGACGACAGCTGTATTGGTAGCCGCGTCAGCGACATCGCCACGACACCGGGGGCGACGGCGAATGCCAGAGAAACGGCGGCAGAAACCGGGTCGACGGAGCGGGCGGCAACGGCGTCGGCACGCCAGGCCGACCAATCGCCGGAGCCGGCTGCGTTCGCAACCGGCACCGACGATACGGAGACCCCCACAGCGATGAGCTTGCAGAGCCTCGCGGTCACCAGCAGCCTGCTTGCCGCTGACCAGATCTTCGAGACAAGGGTGGCGTCGGGTGCCGATGACGTCGAGGAACGGGCTTCGGGCTCGATGTCGAGCACCAGCAGCGATATCGAACTCACTGTCGATGACGGCATAAACCAGACGGTCGGGCTCCGCTTCACCGGCATCGACGTCCCCCGGGGCGCGATCATCACCAACGCCTACATCCAGTTCACGGTCGACGAGGTGACCACCGGGCTGATTTCGCTGCTGATCCGTGGCGAGGACGCGGACGACGCGGCGGCCTTCACCACCGCCCAGTTCAATGCCTCCTCACGGCTGACCACCAACGCGGCCGTGGCCTGGGCACCACCGGACTGGGCGACGCGCGGCGAGTCCGGCCTGGCCCAGCGCACGCCGGATCTTGCGGCCATCATACAGGAGATCGTCGATCGCTTGGGCTGGCAGGCGCTCAACGACATGGTGTTCCTGATCACCGGCACCGGTACGCGCACGGCGGAAGCCTTTGAGGGCGGTGCGGCGCGCGCGCCACTGCTGCACATCGAATACTATGTGCCGCCGGCCAGCGATCCGGTCGTCTTCAACACGCCGGCCGATATCAACACGGCCACCAATCAGATCGCCGAACTCGCCGCCGCAGGCACGCAAGTCGGGATCACCGCCTCGGCCAGCGATCCCGATGCCAGCGATACGGTCACCTACAGCATTGACGACCCGCGCTTTGCCATCAATGCCACCACCGGCGTCATCACCCGCTCGAACACCGGGACGCTCGATTTCGAGACCCAGACTTCGATCACTCTGAGGGTGACCGCGACCTCGTCCGACCGAAGCGCCGCGACCCAGACATACACCCTCAACATCCTCAACAGCCAGGAGGCCGTCGCCTTCAACACTCCGGCCGACACCAACACGGCCACCAACCGGATCACCCAGAACGCTGCCGCAGGCACCCAGGTGGGCATCACGGCCTCGGCCAGTGATCCCGACGCCGGCTCCACCGTCACCTATAGCGTCAACGACGCGCGCTTCACGATCGCTGCCAACGGCGTCATCACCCGTTCCGGCACCGGGACGCTCAATGCTCAGACCGAGCCGTCGATTTCCCTCGTCGTAACGGCAACCTCCTCGGATGGAAGTACGGACACCGAAAGCTTCAACCTGCAGGTCGGGACCGGCACGAGCAATCAGCTCCCGACTTCGGCCAGCTTGGTGCGGACCATACTGACATCGCAGTGGTCGCCGGCGAGCCCCGATCCTTCGGGGATCACCTATATCTCGCATCTCGGCACGCTGTTGATTTCCGACGCGGAAGTCGACGAGATGTCGATCTATAAGGGCAAAAATCTCTATGAAATGAGCCTCGGCGGGCAGCTCGTTAGGTCGCTCACTACCGCAAGTTTCTCTGATGAGCCGAGCGGGGTTGCTTACAATCCGACCAATCGGCATCTGTTTTTCACGGACGACACCGGTACCAGGAGCATCTACGAGCTCAACCCTGGAGCGGACGGGCTCTACAGTACGTCCGACGACATCGTGACCTCGTTCAAGACGTCGACCTTCGGCAGCTCGGACCCGGAGGGCATAGCCTTCGACACCAAGCGTGGCGTCCTGTACATCGCGGATGGGTCGGCGAAGATCTACACCATCAACCCCGGTGCGAACGGAAAGTTCGAGGGCGCCGGCGACGATATAATTACGAATTTCTCGATAGGCTCGCTGACCAACGGGGATCCCTGCGTCGAATACGATCCGGTCCACGATCTCCTCTACGTCATCAAGTCGCGGACTGAGGTGGCCATGCTGTCCACGACCGGCCAGTTGCTGGGGACGCTGAACATCTCGGCCGCACAAGCCCGCAAGCCGGCCGGTTTGGCGCTGGCGCCGAGCAGCGCGGATGCGAACCAGATGAGCCTCTACATCGTCGATCGCGGTACGGACAACGATTCGAACCCGAACGAGAACGACGGCAAGGTGTATGAGTTCTTGCTCAACCCCTGGCTGCTTGCCTGAATGAACCAGCCACGATGACCGGCCCGCTGGGGCCGGTAGACCGGCCGACTATCAACCGGTCCGGGTACGGTTCCCATCCGATCTTCGGAAATACTCAGCTCTCGCAGTCGATTGCGGCGGCGGGCGATTGTGTTCGCTCGCGTCGTGGCACCGGCTTTGAGAGATCGCATCAATCGAGGCGCTCAACCTGGCAGCGGTAAGGGGATAGCACATGTCGAAACTACCTCGCATTCCGTCTAGCGCAATCGACGCGAAACTGCTCGCGATCGACTTCGATCTGAATTTCGATCTCATTGGCGACCACCTGTTCGATGACGGTTTCACGTCATTGTTCGGAGCCGCCATTCCGACCGTGAGGGGGCTTCTCGATCCCTGCTCGGGGAGTATCGGTATTCCCGATCACGGCGACCGATCCGGCGAGGCCGGCAAGGACGGTGACAACCCAGCTTCCGATGCTGCACCGCCCGAAAGCAACAGTCCGACCGACGGTTTCGGAGGCAAACAGCCTTCCAGCCCCGAACGGCGGACAAGCGGGAGCGACCCGGATGAGGCGTCCGTCCCGACGGCGAACGCGACGGATGAAAGCCCGCAAACGCTCAGCACCGCCGCCGTCAGTCTGCTTGCCGCCCCCTCGATCTTCGAGGCAAGGGTCGCCTCGAGCGCCGACGACGCCGAGGAGCGGTCGAGCGGCTCGACGTCGTTGAACAGCAGCGACCTCGAATTGACCGTCGACGACGGCACCGGACAGACCGTCGGGATCCGCTTCACGGGCATCGACATTCCCAAGGGCGCGATCATCACCAACGCCTACATCCAGTTTACAGCAGACGAAGTGACGAGCGGAGCGGTCTCGCTGTTGATCCGCGGCCAGGATGCGGACGACGCTGCCGCCTTCACCACCGCCAAATTCAACGTTACCTCGCGCCCGACGACGGATGCATCCGTCGCGTGGACGCCAGCGGGTTGGACGGTACGCGGCGAGGCTGGCGCCGGACAACGCACGCCGGACCTCAGCGCGATCATCCAGGAGATCGTCGACCGCCTGGGTTGGGCTGCCCTCAACGATATCGCCTTCGTGATCACCGGCACCGGCACGCGCACGGCAAAAGCCTTCGACGGCGGTGCTGCGACGGCGCCGCTTCTGCACATCGAATATCAAATACCGTCGGCCAGTGATCCGGTCGTCTTCAACAGCCCGGCCGACAGCAATTCCGCCGCCAACCAGATCGCCGAGCTCGCGGCGGCCGGCACAGCCATCGGCATCACCGCTTCGGCGAGCGATCCCGATGCCGGCGATACGGTGACCTACAGCATCGACGACGCGCGCTTCGCGATCGATTCCAACGGCGTTATCACCCGCTCGGCAACCGGTACGCTGGACTTCGAGACGCAGAGCTCGATCACGCTGACGGTGACGGCCACGTCGTCCGACCGCAGCATCGCAACCCAGACATACACGCTGAACATCCTCAACAGCCAGGAGGCCGTCGCCTTCAATACGCCGGCAGACACCGACACCGCCGCCAACCAGATTGTCCAGAACGCTGCGGCGGGCACAAGGGTCGGCATTACGGCCTCGGCCAGGGATCCCGACGCAGGATCGACCATTACCTACAGCGTCAACGATTCTCGCTTCGCGATCGATGCCAACGGCGTCATCACCCGCTCGGGTACCGGGACACTCAATGGCCAAACCGAGCCGTCGATCACCCTGACGGTGACTGCAACCTCTTCCGACGGCAGCACCGCAACCGAGAACTATACGGTCAACGTGGGTTCGCAGACTGGACCGCAGACCATTTTTGAGAAAAGGATTGCGGCGAGTATCGACGACGTCGAGCAGCGCGATACCGGTGCGATGACGACCAACAGCAGCGATCTCGAGCTGGCGGTCGACGGCGCCAAGATCCAGACCATCGGGATGCGCTTCACCGGCATGGACATCCCCAAGGGTGCCATCATCACCAATGCCTATATCCAGTTTACGGTGGACCAGGTGAGCACCGGGGCTGTGTCGCTGCTGATCCGCGGTCAGGACGTCGACGATGCCGCCGACTTCACCACCGCGCAGTTCAATCTCTCCTCACGCCCGACCACCGACGCCTCCGTCGCCTGGGCGCCGCCGGATTGGACAACACGGGGCGCAGCCGGACTTGCCCAGCGCACGCCGGATCTGAAGGCGATCATCCAGGAGATCATCGACCGCGGCGGCTGGACGGCGCTCAACGACATGGTGTTCGTCGTCGCCGGCACCGGCACACGCACGGCCAGGGCGTTTGACAGCAGCGCCGCATCCGCACCGCTGCTTCATATCGAATATTATGTGCCGCCGGCGAGCGATCCGGTCGCCTTCAACAGCCCGGCTGACAGCAATTCCGCGGCCAACCAGATCGCCGAACTGGCAGCCGCCGGCATGGCGATCGGCATCACCGCCTCTGCCAGCGATCCGGACGCCGGCGACACCGTCACCTACAGCATCGACGATACGCGCTTTGCCATCGACTCCAACGGGGTCATCACTCGTTCCGGCAACGGCACGCTCGACTTCGAAACCGAAAGCTCGATCACGCTGACAGTGACGGCGACCTCGTCCGACCGAAGCACCGCCACTCAGACCTTCACGCTCGGTGTCCTTAACAGCCCCGAGCCGGTTGCCTTCAACAACCCGGCCGACACCGACACGGCCACCAACCGGATCGTCCAGAGCGCCGCCGCCGGAACCAGGGTCGGCATCACCGCTTCGGCCAAGGATTCCGATGCCGGCTCTACCGTTACCTACAGCGTCAACGACGCGCGCTTTGCCATCGATGCGAATGGCGTCATTACCCGTTCCGGCACCGGCACGCTCAATGCGCAAAACGAGCCGTCGATCGTTCTTCACGTGACGGCGACCTCGTCGGACGGCAGTACCGCCACGCACGACTACACCGTCAGCGTCGCGGCCCAGGCCGGGCCGCAGACCCTCTACCGTTTTGCCGTGTTCGGCGATGCGGGCGACGCCAATCTCACCGGAGAAAAGGCGGTCGCGGCGCTCATTCACAGCTGGAACGTCGATTTCATCCTCACCATAGGCGACAATGTCTCGTCATCCGGGCAGACCTATGAGACGGTGGTCGGCCAGCAGTACCACGACTACATCGGCAACTATCAGGGCGCCTATGGACCCGGCAGCAGCATCAACCGCTTCTTCCCGATAATCGGCGACAACGAATACGAGACGAATAACGTCTCCAATTACTTGAACTATTTTACGCTGCCCGACAACGAGCGGTATTACGACTTTCAGATTGGCCCGGTGCACTTCTTCGGGCTGAACAGCAACAGCGAGGAGCCGGATGGCCGCACCTCCACATCGGTCCAGGGCCAATGGATGCGCTCCACTCTCGAAGGCTCCGATGCGACCTTCAACGTCGCCTACTTCCACCACACGGCCTATAACCCGGACGGCGGATCCAGCAGCATGCGGTGGCCATTTGAGAACTGGGGCGTGAATGCCGCATTCGCCGGACACAGGCACGGCTACTACCGCGAAAATCGCGACGACAACGGCGATGGTGTCCAGCTTCCTTATCTCTCGACGGGCTTCGCCGGCGACGGCCGCGAAATTCCCAATGTCGGCGCCACTCTCGTCACCATCACCGATCAGGGCATGCTGATCGAAGTCTATAACGTCACCAGTTTCAACGGCACCACCGCAACCAGCAGCCTTACCGACTCCTACTTCGTCGCCACGCCGACGGGTCGTACCCCGACGATCGTTAATGGCGGCTATGCGATAAACGGTACCAACGGGGCCGATTATCTATGGGGACTCGGCAGCAATGCGACGCTGACGGGCGGACGCGGCAACGATACGCTGGTCGGCGGCAACAACACCAACCTGTTCGTGTTCCGCGTCGGCGACGGGAATGACACGATCGTGAATTTCCGGGCCGGTGCCGGCATTGGGGACGTCCTCGATCTGCGTGCCTTCGGCATAGACAGCGCCATCGAGTTCCAGCAGGCGGCCACGAACCAGGGCTCGAATGTGGTGGTCAGTCTTGGTGGTACGGACCAGATCACCTTGCTGGGCGTTCGTGAAGATCAGTTTCACGATGACGACTTCCGCAAGGATCTCCTCCTGGTGTAGTTCTCGTATCGAGGCGGTCTCCGGAGGTGTGCGGCGAGCTGATCGCGACCGCCGAACGTGTCGGCCGCGTCCGGCACCCCCGCCGTTCCCAACAAAAAAGCCGGCACTTGGTGCCGGCTTTTTTGTGATCGACTATTTACTCATAGGGACTTCGCGGGCTACAGGCCGCGGGTGTTACCGGTGGCGCAAAGCTCCGCTGTCGCCTGCGAATTGCTGCGTAGTTCTCCTCAAATGAGAGTTGACGAAACATGCGGCAAGACCGCCAGGCAGCAACGTCAGACTATCCCTTGTGTTTCCCACGCAGAAGAAGACGTGCCAGACGCTTGGTCGGCCCGTGATGATGATGCTTCTTCTTTCCCCATCCATGACCGCGATGTGAGCCGCTAGACTTGGCGATGGCGTCAGAACTCAGGCTGGTGCCCAGCAGAAGCGTAATAGACGGCGGTGTTACAACAGCGAAACGCCCGGCCTTCGTAAGAAAATCACGACGTGCTTGCGCTTCTGATGTTAAGCTCTCGAGCTTTTTTTCTGGCCCTTCGGCATTCGATATCGACATCCCGCGCCCCTATAATATAAAAATATTAGAAGTGATTAATAATAACATTACAAGTCAATAATTGCAACGATCAATATCGGTTGATTGTGCTTAAATCTTTGAGTGTAGATCTTTGTCGAGCAGCAACAGGCCAATGCGGCGCGCCAAGAAGACTGGGCCGCGGCGGACCAGTTTCTGGAGGCGTGAAAGCCGCCTGGTGCCCCACAGCAAGTTGCCGGCAAGACGCAGCGGGGCGCCAAGAAATGGGTGTCTGGACGCAAAAATGCGCCTCCAATGGTGGAGACGAATGATCGGGCGCCGCGCACACTCGGCTGGAATGCTGGTCCCGAAGAAGTAGCGCAAGGCGAGAAGTTGCGTATCCACGGCGTTGCGCGCGTTCTTGTCCGGCAGCGATGCCCGCAGCGCCGTCCAGTCGATTGCATCGCCTTCCGCCATCAACGCCAGATCATGCATGTGCCTGAGCTCGATCCTGCCGCGCCAATAATCTCCCTCCTTGACAAGATCATGCAGTATCCAGTGCAGGGCGCGAGACGTCGCGGCTGGAATTTTTGCCCGCAAGCCATACTGCTCAATGAGCGTCGGCTGCTCCAGACCATCTGCTCGATACGGGCGGAGTTCAAGCACGCCGGCGTCTTGCGGGCGCGACATGCCGCGACCGTAAGCCACTTGAAGATAGCCAATCTCTTCGAGACAGGCTTGGGCGGGTGCCTCTTCGCCCGCAGCTACGGCTAAGTCGAGGTCGCTCGTCATCCGGCTCGGCGGGTGATCGGGCGGCGAAAGAAACAATCGGACGGCGCCCTTCAACAGAACCGGAACGATGCCGCGCCGGTTGAGAGCGGCGACGGCCTCCTTCAACTGCTGCCGCAAGCGCAGGTTTCGTTGCCGATTGCAATCGTGAATGAACTCGAGATACTCGCGCACATCCGCAGGGACACGCTGAAGTTGACCAGCCTCATCGAGCGACGAGAACAAGGCGGGGGTGACCAAAGTGTGGTTGGCAAGCGCAATCACGGCTTGCCAATCTGCCTTGTCAGTCACGCGACCGCCGAGGCCGGCCACCAACGTATCAAGCGCGTTTCCTGAGCGCATTATCGACAGGCTCTCCGGACCAGTTCGACCGCATCCTGCAGGTCGGAATAGGTCAGGCAATAGACCTCCGCAGATCGGATAACGTGGCTCAGCACGTCGAACGCGGCATTGCCCAACTCCTGGCCGGGCGCGAACGCGCCACTGAGCAGGCCGCGCAAGGCGCCGACCGTGTCGACAGGATCCAAGCGAGGCCGGGAGACGCGATCTCGCCGGAGAAGAATCACCCAGCCTATGGCACTCGGCCGCGGCTGCACGAAGTCCTGCGGCAGAACATAACGCACACGCTTGCTGTCCGGGCGACGAAAGATCGGGGCTCGATCGAGGGCGGGATAGCCTTCGGCCAGCAGCGGCCATGCGCCCGGTTTGATCGCGGGCGCAAAGGGAAGCCCCACGCCAAGTCCGTCGGCGTCCAGGAGCGTCACATCGTCCGCGACGAAGCCGAATCCCGCCCGCGCCAGTGCCAATGTCAACGTGGTCTTGCCGGCCCCTGGCGCACCGCAGAGCAGGAGGAGGCGCTCGCGCTTCAGCAGGGCGGCCGTATGGAGGGCAAGTTCATATTTCGCGTGTTTGAGAATGTCGCTCAGCAGTTCCCCTTTGAGGACCGTGGCGAGCTCTTCCGGGGAACAGGACAGAACCCATTCACCATTGCGGAACAGTCGGATCCTCTCGCCGTGCTCGACGGGCTGGAGGACAATGTCGGCGATCTCGTTGCGGCTTTCGAGATGCTTGAAAACGGTGCTCGCCGGAAAGGCATGGGCGGCTGGATAGACAATCTGGATGGTGCGGCCCGCTACAGCCAGCATTTGGCTGACATGCTGGTCGGGCGCGGCGCAGGCAGAAGGCGGACAGGGCCGGATCAGGCCCAGTTGTTCCCAATCTTTGAGCGCCGCCTCGACATGCCTGTAGGCTTCGGCAGTATCGAAGGGGCCGCGGGCGATTTTGCGCGAGATGGCCGCCGGTGGCATGCCCTCCTGCAGGGAGCGCCAGATATCAACGGCAGTGTCGTTGAGGGCGAAAATGGCGCGTTGGGACGGACTGAACAGAATATTCTGTTCCTTGATGCGCACGAGCTGCGCCTGGACCACAAACCTTGCCGCTTTGTCATCGGCAGGACCTTGCGCGGCCATCCTACCAATCGCCTCTTGATGGATCATGACGTTCCTTCCGCTCGCCGGAAGCGGCGATCATTGGAGTTGTTCGGCATGTCGGGGCCGGCGGTGGCCGTGGCGACATCGCTCGGCAGGCGATCGCCCCAATCGGCGAACGCCGTCGGATTGCGCACGAGCCGCCAACGCAACCATAGCCCAGTGGCAAGCGAGGTCAGGATCGAGGCGAGGACGAGCGCAGTAAACATGCGGCTGTCGATGATGCCGGCCGCATGCGCTACGCTGGCAAGCACGATGCCCGGGCCACCGCGCGTGTTCATGGCGATGCCGTAGTCAAACGCCCTGCCCCAATCGGTATTCGCCATTCTGGCGGCGAGGACGCAGCTCGTCAGTTTGATGGTCGTGCTCAGTACGATGAACAACAGGGTGAGGGTGCTGTCGAACTCGTGCGCGAGATTGAGCCGCTGCCCAACCAGGGCGAAGTAGATCGGCACGAAAAACCAGATTGCGATATCCGCGATGTGTTGCTTTACGGGCGCGAGATGCCGGGAGGGAAACCGCGCCATCACCAGGCCCGCAACGAGCGCTGCGAACACGATGTTCACGTTCAGGAGGCTGGCCGCCGCCACGAAGATCAGGCACAGCAGCATGGTATAGCCGGTAAAAGGCGCTTCGCTGAACTTGCCGATGATCCACCGACGGACCGCCCGCACGCCTGCCGGCGCGAAGAAGAGCGAGCCGAGCACGAAGGCAAGCGTGATGGCGACGACGCGCCCGATGCCTGCTGCGTTGGCGGCTTCTCCATGCTGCACCGCCGTGGCGACCGCAAGGATGGTCCACAGAATGAGATCCTGGATGGTGGCGGCGCCGATGATGTTGCGCGCGAACGACGTGCCCATCAAGCCGAGATCGAGAAAGAGACGCGAGATGACGGGGATAGAGGTCACGGACAGCGCGATGCCCATCACCAGCGCGAAGGCGAAAGGATCGCCGAGGCGAGTGTCCGCAAACAGCGAGGCGCCCGCATAGCCAAGTGCAAACGGGACCATGAGCGCGCCGAAGACCAGCGCCGAAACGATGCGGCCCGACGCTCCCGCACCCTCGGCCTGCACTTTGAATCCGGCGGTGAACATCAGCAGGACGAGGCCGAACCAGTAGAAAGCGGTGAGCAGGGCGCCCTGCGCGGGAAAAGCGGCGAAGAGCCATTTGTGCGCCTCGGGCGAGATTACCCCCAGTACAGACGGACCAAGCGCTATTCCGCCGACGATCTCACCGATAACGCGTGGCATCTTCAGCCGCTCGAACACGTGGCCACCGCCCAGAGCGCAGATAAGCAGCAGGACCAGGGAGAGGAAAAAACGCGCGGTTTCGGAATCGTTCATGCTGCGACCTCAATTGCTAACGCGTTTCAGGAAGTGAACCTTGGGCACTATCGATTCCGCATCGACGCCGCTCCGCGCGCGCCTGTCAGTCCTGTGCATAGGAAGCAACGATGCGTGCCGTCAGTTCGTCCAACGAATGCAATTCGGTATCGAGGATGAGGTCTGGGCTCTCGGGCGGTTGATAGGCGCTGTTGTAGCCGATGAGAGTATTGATCTCGCCGCGCATCGCCTTCCCGTACAGCCCCTTCGGATCCCTTTGCGCGCAACCTTGAATGGAGCAGGCGACATAGCCGATCGTCAGGTTTATCGCGTTTTGGCGAACATAGGCGCGCGCATCGTCCCCAGCCGTCAGCGCGGCGACCACGACGTTGAGGCCCGCGTCGGCTGCCTTGTTGGCCAAATGCACCAGGATTGAGACGACGCGCAACCGGCTGTCTGCGCCGAATCCGAGCTGCTCGCCAAAGAAATCGCGGACCTCGTCACCGTCGAAGAGAATGGCGGGAATACCGTTCTTTCTCAAGTCCGCGACGACGCGGGTCGCCAGCGTCGTTTTGCCCGCCGAGGTCGGTCCGAGTAGCCACAGCACGGTTCCGGCTTGCAGACGAGCGTTCTCCTGCCGAATTTCGGGCGCCAAATACGTCATTCCGTTCACCACCGGTCCTCCCCCAGCCTTGTGCTATTCCTGGAAAAGCGCGTGCTTCATCATCAATTCGGCGCGGACGATGTCTTGGACCTCGGAGCGCATCATCCAATTCGGCAGCGCTTCTCCGGCCATCAAGGCGCGCCTGATTTCCGTGCCGCTGATGGGCTGCGCGGTCTCGCAGGCATTGAGATCGACATAGCGTTCGGAGTGGGTGTCGTAGCCGATCGCGTCAAAGAAGATCGGTTCAATGCCCAAGTCGCCGAGTTCTTCGAATAGCTCCCGACTGGAGTTCGGCCCGTAGAAGCCGCCGACGCCGGAATGATCGCGCCCGATAATGAAATGCGTGCAGCCCATGTTCTTGCGGCAAAGAGCCGTGAAGACTGCCTCGCGGGGGCCGGCAAACCGGGGATAGGTAATGAAGCTTGCAAGGACCACCTTACCCGACGGGTAAATGCCGTAGTCGAGCATCGCCTGGTAGCCGTCGAGGATGAGATGCGGCAGGAAATCTCCACGCTTGGCATGCCCCACGATAGGGTTGACCAACAGGCCGTCGGCATAGGTGCGGTTCAGGGCCTCGATCTGAATCGCCTCGTGCCCGCGATGGATGAGGTTGCGGCTGTGGAAGGCGACCACACGGCTCCAGCCTTTATGAGCAAAAACCGTACGCAACTGCGAAGGGGTCAGGTCATAGCGCCGGTATGGCAAGGGCAGCGGTTGAATAAGGGTGACGTTGCCTGCCAGGAAGTGGCCGCCGCGCGCACGCACGCGGGCGACGCCGGGGTGCTCGTGCGAAGCGGTGCCGAACCACTTCCGCGCGAGAAGCTCGGGCTCGAAATGATAGGCCTCGGATACTTCGAGCACGGAATGCGGCGATCCGCATGTGGTGGACAGCAGGATCCGGTCACCTTTCGAGTAGCGGCTTGCGGTTTCTTTCGGCACGGCGAGCACCAACGGCATTGTCCAGATCAGTCCGGAGGGGAGCCGATTGTCCTCGAGCACGCTTTCCAGGCACGCCCTGTCCATGAAGCCGCGAAGGGGCGAGAAGGTGCCGCGGACGAGCTGCTCGACATCCGTCAGTTCGTCATCGCCGACCGTGATCGACGGCAAGTTCTTGATGTCCGGGTTGTCGGCCGGTCCCATGGTCTGGCAGACGAGACGCCCGCCGTGGGGCTCGGCACCGGCGATCAGCGACGAAGGGCGCACCCGGATAGGCCGTCCGCCATTGTTGACATTCCGCTGGAATTGCTCCGCTACCTTTACCACCATCCGGGCGCAGTTTACCGGGTACTGGCCGATGGCGGTCTCGGCTGCCAGGACGAGGCCATCAGCACCATCCGCGAGCGTGTTGTAGATGTCGTTGACCTCGGCGCGGGTTGGTGTCGGCGCGCTCGTCATCGACTCGAGCAGGTTCGTCGCGACATAGGCTTTGGCGCCATGTGCTTTCGCCCCGCGAATGATCATCTTCTGGATGGCCGGAATCTGTTCGATCGGGACTTCCCGGGACAGGTCTCCCCGGTCAATGAGGATGGCGTTCGACTTCTCGGCGATCGCTGCCAGGTTGCGCAACCCGCTCAGACATTCAATTTTGGATATGATTACCGCGTCGTCGCCCGCATGCGAGCGGACCACGTCGACATCGGACGCGCGATGTGCGAAGGAGAGCGCGACGTGGCGGATGCCCATTCGTCTGCCGATTGCGATCGCGGCGAGGTCCTTCCCGGTGAGCGGCGGCATGTCGAGCGGTCGCTGAACCGTCACGGCCTTGTTCTGGCCGATCTCCCCCCCGTTCAGGATCCGGAGAGTTACTTCGTCGCTGCGTTTCTCCACGACCTGAGACAGGACAGCATTGAAATCGATGCTGACGAAATCGCCGACTTCAAGCTTGTTGACGATATAAGCCGGATACAGGCTGATACTGAACTGGTCGCCGGCCACCGGCCGGGCGTGCGCCGTCACGAACCGGTTCTCCCGTACGATTATCTTGCCGTCGGCCAACGGTCCGGTCCGAACCTGTGCGCCTTCGGTGTCCAGGCAAAGCGGAATGCATGTACGCTGCTGGACGAACTTGATGATCCGCTCGAGTTCCTCGACCTTCGTGTGCGATAGGTTGAGGCGCAAAAGCGAAGTGCCGGCCCGCTCCAACCAATGGATGACCCGGTCATTGAGGGACGCTGGACCCAGCGTGCACAAGAGCTCGACTTCCCTGGCTTTCATGGTTTCCACCTTTGCGTCCGATTCGAATTGATGAACGTCATGAATGCGCTGTAGCGCAGCCCGAGCGCTTCCGTTCAACCGGCAAGCGCGTCGGCATCGATCCCGATTCCGCCTGGGAATGAACCCTTGCGGGATGATTTTACGTTTCGTCGTCCGAGAAGCGGGGGACCTCGGGATGGGCGGTGATCCAGCGTCGGCGGGCCTTTTCCCAGTATGTGCGGGCGTCAGCGCCGGTCAGCAAATCAAAGCCTCTCGGCGGTAGCGGCAGCGCGGGCGGGATTGGCTCGTCGGGTAGCCATAGGAGGGCGTTGCCGTGGCTTTCGATCATCCTCTGCCAGGTTCGCTCCAGTCGACGAAATCCCCGCATGTTTGCCGAGGAAAGCGCAAAGACGGACCCTGTAATCCTCAATTTCGGGGATACGTCAGAGGCTTTGACGGGGGCTTGATGCGTCACCTCGCCCTTGGCGAGATAGGGGTGCATTCGGATCAGCGATCGGTCGATCGTTACGATTTCCTCGCTGCCGTCGCGATCACGCGATCCCGGGTCGAGGCTGATCCCCGAGAAACATCCGTCGAAGAGGCAATCCTCAATGACGCCGCTGACGAGATAGTCATTTTCCACCGCGTCGTCCCTGACCTCGCTTAGCCAGGAGCCTTTCAAGCAGAAGCCGTTCGCTCGCTCGGCGAAGCGAATACCATCCCAGCAGCGGCGCGCGCGCACGCCCTCTATCGTCGCCCTCGTCGTTCCATCTCGGACAAGCAGAGCGGCGCTGTTGCAGTATGCATGTCCCCAGTCCGCCTTGAGCGGCACCTCGCCGTCGATGCGCCCCCCGACGAACCGAACTCCGGGGCAGTTGCGAATAACGACGGGATAAGGATTTACCGGCCGTCGGCCTATATCGCAGCCGATAATCGCGTTTGGTCTTGGGTTGCGGCTGTTGGCGACTGCGAAGGAGGCATTTCTTGCGTCGATTGTCGCTTCGGCCTGGAGGTTGCGAATGATTTTCTGCTCGTAGCCGAATTCACCGGTCAATACGATGTGGCCGCGTTCCGCCTCGGCTTTAGCGATAGGCGCTCGCCGGGCGCCTATCGTGTCCGAGCCGAACATCAGACCGAGCGGGGGACAGACGCCGGCAAGGCGCAGGAATGACCGGCGGTTCATCTCCATGCTCAGCGGCTTTCCGAGGCGGCTTGCCGATACCTGCCGCGATAGGCCAAGCGCACCGCCGAAAGCGTCGCATCCGCCACCTCTTGGGGGGACGTCGACGCGGTCACGTCGACTGTCGCCAGCGTTGGTATGCGATCCGACGCTTTGGCACTCCTCCGAAGATCGGCCGCCATCTTGCGGTAGGCGCGTTCCGCCTTGGTCCAGAGCGCACCCTCACCATCCGGAACACCTCTTTGCAGCCGTGACGCCCGGTCATCTCTTCCCCGGAGCCGATCCTGCGCAAGATCGATCCCGCCGCGCAAATCCACAAAAACAATATCGTCCACGCCGATGGCGGACAGGATATCAAGCCAATGTTCCGACGTTTTGCGATCCCTGCTTTTCAGGAGGACCGACCAAAATCCCTGCAGCAATCCCTGATCCAGGATCGTGACGGCGGCACCTTTCGACCTTTCTTCCTGGAGATAGGCGGCGACCGACCACAGGTGCCATGTCCAACGGATTAGATCGATCGGCTTTTCCTGCCCGCCTTGGGCAATGTATCTTACGATTCTTGCGGCTATCGAACGAAATTCTCGATCAACCAACCTGGGAAGAACGAGGCCGACTCTGTGCACTTGCCGTGCGAGCAGTGGTTTGTCTTCCCATGTTATTCTTTTCTCGTCGACGACGCAGCCGCCCTGCTGCAGCCTTGCGGCCAGGACGCTGGAAGCCGTCGTCTTCCCGATCCCCGGCAGACCATAGAATTCGACAAAACGAATGCCCTTCGGAAGAAGCTGCCCCGCAACGCTTTGCGCGTCACCACTGGGCGTCGTCTCGCGTAACCCTTCTGACGTCATCGGATCAGGTCCAAAGCGGCCGTCCTCAGGTCCTTAGCGTTCGGACGGCGTGCGGCATCACGCCGGCGAATGCCCGGTCGCTCCCTTCAGCACCAGCCTGGATCGATCGCTGCACGTTGCGGTAGGCGATCAGCAATGCGAGCGGAATCCAAAAGAACGGCGCCGTCGATGGACCGAAAGAGTCGCTCATCTGGTTTGCCAGGAGATAGTTCCACACACAAACCGACGTCCCGAGCACCATTACATTCGCGCCGGTGGAGTAGGTACTCCTGCCTTTGCCACGCAAGGTGGCGATGACGGCGCCGATCAGGTAAATCATGACGATGAGGACCAAAACTGCTATGAGCGCGACGCCCGGGACACCCAAGGTTCGGAAGTATTCAACGAACAGGTTGTGGCTATGGGGAGCGATATCGCCGATCGGTTGACCCGCCCCCACACCCGTGAACGGATGCGCGAGACCCAGGTCGATCGAAATGGACCACAGCCGCTCGCGCGATATGATCGAATGCGCCTCACCGCCGGATAGTTGCGTCGTCAACAGCCGGTAGGCCCTTGGGTTAAGCGATTGCAGAATGAACAAGGCGCCCTGAAGCACTAGGGGGGCTGCGACCGCTCCCGCAATGATCGTCAATGGCCGTTGTCGTCTGACTGCGAGATAAATTGCATAGAGGGCAAAGAAGAGACCGAGCCCTATGACGCCGACGACGAAGTTGGTCTTGGAACCCGATTTCACCAAACCGAGGAGCACGGCCACGAGGCAACCGAACAAAAGCAGCCGGTGTTTGCGTGCAATGACGAGTCTGGCCGCGAGAAGCGGCAGGCCCGCCGACATGGCGATGCCCAACTGGTTTGCGTGTTTGAAATAGCCGGCCGCTCTATCGGCGAATTTGGCGCCGCCGAGTCCGACGATGACGAGGCATGCTGTTGCAACGCTCATGACGATCATCGCAGTGACGAGCCTGTCCACCACGACCGACCCGTTCGGTTTGGCGGAAATTACCGCAATCGCGGGAATCGTGGCGAAACCGAAGACTTGCGCGAAAACCGCTCGCATGGTCCGCATCGGATTGCCGGTATAAAGCATCGACACCAGCGACAGGATGATGATCAGGCCAGCGGTGCTCAGCAAGGCCGCGGCCACAGCCGCTTCGGTGCGGTGAACGCGTCTTGCGAGGTCGCCATAGGACGCCATGCTTATCGTGGCGCAACACAGTGCCAGCAGGAAGGAAAACGAGCCATCCGTTCCAGCAATCCGCGTGGCACCGGGAAACCAGATCGAAGCGATAAGCAATAAAAGGGAGATTTGAAGCAAGGATGATCCGGTACGATCACGGCGCAAAAATCAGGCTCGCAAGGTGCGTACGACCCCGCAGCATGGTGTTGCGCGAATGAATTTAGGCGGGAGGCTTCGCGACGTCCGGCGGCTGAATTGATACAATGGAAATAGAATTTTTTGTCGAAAGCAATTCTAACTAAGCTGCCGCACTACAGGTGAATATCCCCGCATTCCAATAGCGTTTTCCGCTTGCGGCGCCGATCGGAAATCGTTGATCGCCTAGGGCGCTACCTTAATGATCAAGATAAACTGAAGCTTATTCTTATGCAAGTTACGCCCTTCGTCTGAGCCCCGTATGATCTCCGGCCTTGGGTGGTTCTTGCCAATCCTTCGAGTCTCGACACGGCAGAAAGCGATTGTCGGTCAGTCGTCATCGTCGAAGCCGAGATCTCTTGTGCTCGTCCCTCTCGGTTCCTGTGCCGGTGGACGGTCCGGAAACAGATCGTTGATCTTGTAGGCGACCTCGGTCCTGTTGGCCGCCTTGATCTTTTTCATGATGTTGCGGACGTGGACCTTTACCGTGCTTTCCCGCAGGTTGAGTTCGAAAGCGATGACCTTGTTTGCCTTGCCGCGCCGCAGCGCCTCCACCACTTCCGCCTGGCGATCGGTGAACAAACCGGCCAGCGGCCGCTCGGCGGCGCCCCCCGTTTCGAACAGGTGGCGCATCGCGAAGACGCTGCTCGCCGGAAGGAAGATGCCACCCGCCAGGGAAAGCGAGATAGCCTCGATACAGACCTCCACGCCTACGGAGGAAGGAATATAGCCCTTTGCTCCACATTCCAGAGCCTTCACGATCTGTGTTAGATCGTCCCTGTCCGACAGGACGATCACCGGAACCGGAGCGAGCTCGGATGCGAGTATCGTGATTTCCTGTTCAACAGCCGGATCATCGACCCTCTTGTCCGCAATGTTCAAGAGGATTGCCGACGGTGGCGTGTCTTCCTCGCGATGCCGGCGCCAATCCTTGGAGGACTCGAACGTAAGAATAGCCCTGTCCGGATTGTCGGCGGCGATGTTTCGCGCAAGGCTGTCGCGCCAAAGAACCCGCTCGTCGATGATGACAAGGTGCCGGTCTTGTGGCGGCTGCACGTCTGTTTCCGTTGCCTGTGGTTCGTCGCCGGCGTCCTCTTGATGAGACTTGGCTTCGACCTCCCCATTCCCTCGACCTTCTGGGCTCGATGGGTTCATGGCCGTAGCCCTCGGCAATTCGTCCAAGGTCGGCTGAGATCGAGAGGCTTGCTTCGCGCATATTTGTTTAAGGCGTCTGCTTTGCTAACCACATTTTCCTCGAAAAACGTACTAAATGAAAAATAATAAATCAAAGATTACTTCAAAAGTAGCGCAATGAAATTGTCATTGACGAGATCAACAGGCGCTTACTGAAGTATCGTTCATTTGAAGCCCCGTGAATAGTGCAGAAAAATACGTACTTTTGAAGCATTAAAACGTGGTTCTGCGTACCTCTTTTGGTGCAGTTTTGCTCATCCGTAACCTCCATTCCCAATGGCGCTGTCGCGGTCGAACGCGTGTAGCGAAGAGTTTCTTGGGCAGCTCGGCTGTTCGAAAAGAAGACTTTCGGACGTGGATGCAAGATCCCATTTGAGGTCGTCGAGCAGTTTGCCCGTGCCTCTCTGCATTGGATGAATACCGCAAACTGAGCAAAAGCAACGGATCTTTCCTTGTGACGACTCGAAACTGCGGCGCTGATTTTCGCCGGCGATCCAACTAAAATTGGCACGCATTCTGCCCAATGGGCATATCGAGTTGCTTGACTTCGTACTTGACGCAGCCGCATAGGCAACCGCCACGCAGCCACATAGGTTCTCTCCTGTCCGCCTTGTTATCTCGCTTGCTCTGTCGTGCTTCAGCGCGCCTGGCCAAGTGCTGGTGAAATGGTGGGCCTATCTGTGCCCCCCGGAACCCTTTGACCCAGCCGAACATACTTGGCTCGCCTGGGTATTCTCCGGTGAGATGATCGGGGATACGATTTCAAGCCTGTACCGGGTGGTTGTGGGCTTCGCTGTCGGCGCCGGATTGGCGCTGCCGCTAGGGCTCATAATGGGCGCCAACGACCGTGCCTACGCGCTGTTCAATCCCTTGATCCAGGTGCTGCGGCCGATTCCGCCGATCGCTTACATCCCGCTCGCTATTTTGTGGTTCGGGTTGGGTGATCCGCCCGCCGTCTTTCTGATCAGCATCGGAGCATTCTTCCCGGTGTTGATGAATACGGTCGCCGGGGTGCACCACGTGGACGGCATTTATATCCGGGCCGCCCGCAACCTTGGAGCTGGTCAGATGACGATGTTCGTCCGCGTCATGATACCCGCTGCCACTCCCTATATCCTGGCGGGAGCGAGGATCAGCATAGATGGGGTAATCGGCTTCGTGCCCCATCTTCGCCGACCGGAAGGGAAGGTGCTGCGCTCCGAGCTGATGATAGAACGTGGTCTGTATGAAACAGCCACAAGCATCAGAAAGAGGAAGCGCAGCCATGAAACATTACGCCGGCCTCGACGTCTCTGTCAAAGAAACGAGCGTTTGTATTGCCGATGCAAGCGGCAAGATCTGCTGGGAGAAGAGGGTAGTGTCTCACCCGGAGGACTTGATTGCCATCTTAAGTGATCCCGCGCTCAACTTGGAACGGGTGGGCCTCGAGGCTGGGCCAATGTCGCAATGGCTGTTCGAAGGACTGGCAAAGGCCGGGTTTCCGGTATTTTGCATCGAGACGCGTCACACGAAGGCCTTCCTGAAGGCTTCGCAAACGAACAAGAGTGACCGCAACGATGCGCGCGGCATTGCGCAGATGATGCGCGTCGGTCTTTTCAAGAACGTGCACGTGAAGACGCTCACAAGCCAGAAGCGCCGCGCGCTGCTGACGGCTCGCTCGCTGTTACAGGAAAAAGCGATCGCTCTCGAGAACGATATGCGTGGGCTCCTGCGCAATTTCGGGCTGAAGGTTGGCGTCGTCTCGGGGGGCACGTTCGAGGAGAGGATACGCGAACTCGTTGAAGCGGATCCCGATCTGGCGGAAATCATGGAACCGTTGCTCGCTGGACGGCGCAAGCTGCGCGAAGAACTCGCCAAACTGGACAAGAGGGTCGTCCACGAGGCGAAGTGTGATGAAGTTTGCAAGCGGTTGATGACGGTGCCCGGCGTCGGGCCGGTTGTCTCGCTCGCCTATGTCTCGACGATCGACATTCCCAGCCGGTTCCGCCATTCGCGGGCGGTCGGAGCCGTACTGGGGCTCACCCCAGTGCTCAACCAGTCGGGCGAAAGCAAACGGATCGGTCATGTCTCCTTATGCGGCGATGCCATGATGCGAGCGCTTCTGTACGAGGCGGCGCAGACGATGCTGACGCGTGTGGTGAAATGGTGCTGGCTTAAAGCATGGGCAATGAGCATTGCCAGGCGACATGGCAGAAAGAAAGCCAACGTTGCATTGGCACGCAGGCTTGCGGTCGTGATGCATCGGATGTGGGTGGACGGCTCAGAATTCCGCTGGACGCGGGAGGCGACGGCTGGCGCCATGGCCGTGTAGAGTAGTCAGTTCTCAGGGCAATCGATGTAAGAGAAATTCAAAGTTCCGCTTCGCAGCGGAAGACGTCCTTCGCGGACGATGGTGATGTGAGTTCGTGGGCGGCGCTATCCGATGACACGTCATCAGGATGCAGCATAGATTGGACCACATCATCTACTGAACCCCATTGTGGGAGGGCTGAGGCCGATCCCGGAGAGAAGCGCGGGCCGCGAAAAGACGTTGAACGCCGTACTAGTGGAGCGGGCGTGATGTCGGCTGGAATGCGCCATGTGTGGACGGCTCCGGTTTGGCAAGAGGTTTGTTGACTTTTCGCACGTTGCTGGTCGGAGCTGCCATGTGTCCGGCCTTTCGACGCGGCACAGAGGGCCGCTGGCCATAATGCTCTCCGCGGATTGGGTCCCGGTCAAAAGCTCGCGCTCGAAGCGCCTGGCGCATAGTGGGTTGTCCCTTTCCTCGGGCCGACTGGCATAGGTGCGTTACAAGTCTCCTGCTCTTACCAACGGTGGTCACGACGCTTGCGTCGTGTTTCAGGTCCCGGCCGCGACCGGAATTGCGCGAAAGGGTTCATTACGGCTCATCATCGCCCAAGCAACCCGCGCCATCTTGTTCGCGAGCGCGACCGCCGCGACCTTCGACGGACGGCGCTCCATCAGGCCGACGAGCCATGGATGACGAGCATGGCCTAATAGTTTCGCTCGTTTGATAACTGCCAACGCGCCGAGTACCAATAATTGTCGGAGGTATCGGTTTCCGGCCTTGCTGATGCTTCCGAGCTTTTCCTTGCCGCCGCTCGAGCTCTGCTTTGGCACCAAACCGATCCAGGCACTCAGGTCACGACCGGAGCGAAAGGCCGTCGGATCGGGTATGCTGGCTGCCAATGCTGTGGCCACCAACGGACCAACACCGGGAATTCCCTCAAGCTTGCGGCTCAGATCATTGGTGCGGTGCCATTTCAGAATCTGCCGATCCATGTTCAGGATGCGTTGCCTCAACAAATCAATCTGATCAGCCAGCGCTACGAGACATAGCCATGCGTCTGGCGGTATCTCTGCCTTTTCACCCTTCCGTATGAGATCAAGCAGCACCTGCAGCCCATTACGACCGATGCCCGCGATAATACCAAACTCCGCAAGATGGGCGCGGACCGCGTTGATCGTCATCGTGCGCTGCCGGATGAACAACATTCGAGTGCGATGAAGCATCAAGATCGACTGCTGGTCCGGTGTTTTGATCGGGACAAAGCGCATGTTCGGTCGCGTCACCGCTTCGCAAATGGCCTCAGCATCAGCAGCATCGTTCTTGTTGCGCTTGACGTAAGGTTTCACATAGCCTGGCGGCATCAACCGGACCTCGTGGCCAAGTTTTGCCAGCTCCCGCCCCCAGTGGTGGGCTGTTGCGCAGGCTTCTATGCCAATCAGGCAAGGTTTGAGCCCCGCAAAGAACTGAATGACGTAGCGGCGCTTCAGTTGTCTGCGAACGACCACCGTGCCAGTTGCGGAAACGGCGTGCACCTGGAACACCGACTTGGCAATGTCGAGTCCAATCGTGGTAATCTGTTCCATGGATGGCTCCTCCCATGCGGTTCCTAACAACACCGCAATGATGGCACATCGCGATGCCGGCGGAGGAGCCGTCCACAGCATCAAGAGCGGACGCTTGCGCACTAGCATGTTCACTTTTCCCCTAAGGCATTCGCCTTCTCGCGAAACTTGCCGGCCCTGTGTACTCAGTCGCCATCAGCGAATTGGCAGCCCGTATTTTGCCACTTGGTTCTCCTCGGTGTCCAGATCAGTAAGGAAGTCAGTGAAACTGCTCGCCACAAAGCCAATCTGCTCCCACCCATAACCGAGGGTCCCAAAAGTCTGGCGCTTGATCTTCGGCAGATAGAGGACGTGCCCGAACGTTTTGGCGCGCAAATCGAGCAACAGGGTAGACTCATTGTCATAAGTGAGTGGAAGCAACTCCTTGGGTACGCGGGGTCCCACGCCCGACATTGTTCGATGCGGCTTATGCAGGACTCGAACGGCTCCAAGCGTTAACCGCGCCCAAGGCACCAGCGTGAAGTCACACTCGATTATTTGTTTATCCTTATATTCAACTTTAAAGAAATATGCACCGATGACCGGAGCAGCGATAACAGTCGAATATTCGAGCAGGAATTCCTTGTAATCTGACGGAAGCTGCGCGGCGACTTCTCTCTCAATCTGAGCGATATCCTCTTCTGTACTCGGCTGGAAATAGTCAGGCCCGGCCATCTTTTGTTCAAGCCACATCTGGTGAACTTTTGGGTTCAGAGCTTCCAAATCCACGAGTTGCCTCCGAATCGTATTCTTAGGTTGCACGTTGCCGCACCTTATAGCTAGGCACTTCGTTGGAGAGCGTCTAGCAGGGTCCTATCTGATGTGCGAGGTCCGCTTCGGGCCGATTGCGGGCGAGCGAAAAGAGCTTGACCTCGACACGCCGATTAGAGAAGGCGCTGCCTTCATCGTTGTCATCGTCTCAGAAATGATCGCGGTAAACAGCGGCCTCGGTTTCCGCATCCTCGAAGCTCGCGAGTTCATGTGGTCGGATAAAATCATCGCGGGAATGTTCACCATCGGTCTCCTTGGCCTTGCCATTGATATCGGGATGAACGCTCTGAATGCCCGCCTGCTGCGCTGGCATCGCGGTATCAACAACTGATTGGCGGAGGAGACTCGAAAATGCACACCACTGTGTCGCTAACGGGACATCGCTCCGGGCGCAGGCGCGATGCCTCAGATTCAGGCCCAAGGAGTCACTAAATCTTTTCCGGGGAAAGACGGCGCCGTCGTCGCGCTCAAGGACATCGATCTGGATATCCATCCCGGAGAATTCGTCTGCCTGCTAGGCCCATCGGGATGCGGCAAATCCACCTTGCTAAACGCCATCGGCGGATTTTCGCTGCCTTCCCATGGTCAGTTATCGGTAGCGGGCCAGACCGTTACCCGGCCGGGTCCCGATCGCGGCCTGGTGTTTCAGGAATACGCGTTGTTTCCCTGGATGACCGTGGCCAAGAACATCGCGTTCGGCCTCGAAATACAGGGACTGTCGAAGCAGTCAGTCGAGGAGCGGGTTTCCTCGCTGCTAGACAAGTTGCATCTGCAAGATTTCTGGAATCGTTTCCCCAAGGATCTGTCGGGCGGCATGCGCCAGCGCGTTGCGATCGCCCGGGTGCTGGCGCTGGATTCGCCGATCATGTTGATGGACGAGCCATTCGGCGCCCTAGACGCCCTGACTCGGCACACACTTCAGGACGAATTGCTTCGTATCTGGGAGGAATTTCGCAAGACCATCATCTTCGTTACACATTCGATCGAGGAATCAATCTACCTGGCCGATCGTGTTGTGGTGATGACGTACCGTCCCGGCACGATCAAAAGCGATATCAGGATCACCATGCCGCGCCCGCGCGACACCGCCCATCCAGAGTTCAACCGGCTCAAACGCGATCTCGGCGAGATGGTGATGGAAGAACAGCAACGTTTCACGGTTGATGAAATCAAGCAAATCACCGCCGACTAAATGGTGGGCACGGCCGCGTTTCGCTCCACGAGAGGGAACAGACGCTATACTCGAACGCGACTCGCCAATGCGAAGAGACAGCATGCGCCGAACTCTAGGTCAGCTTAGCGACCCAACTCAAAGCAGCTTCTGTCAAATGAAGGTGGCGGGCCAGGTGTCAACTAATCGCCAGCCCGGGGACAGCCTCTTCCTCCAAGTGACCGCGAAGGGTCCTTGCAGTAGTTCAAAGAAACCGACCATGTCACGTCACGTTATACCGAGTTGTCTCGTCTTTAATCGGAGACCCTAAACCATGCGTATTCTACTCATTCTTCTTTCTGTTTATCACGGCGCCAATGGTATCCTCATGCTGGTTGCGCCGGAGTTGTGGTTTCATACAGTACCCGATGTGGACCAAATTGGCCCGTTCAATGCTCATTTTGTGAGGGACATTGGGCTGGGGTTCGTTGCGGCGGCCTCAGTGCTGGCCGTTGCCGCCTGGCGAGGCGGGCGAGGGACGGTGCTATGGTCCGCAACGATCTTTCTCGCAGGTCATGCGGGGCTGCATCTGATTGAGATGGCGCAGCACGGAATCGCGCTTTCGGCAGCTCTTCGTGACGGGCTGCTTATCGTCGTTCCGGGACTGATGCCGCTGGTACTTTCGGTGACCGGCGCACGTCAGGAGGTCCGGGCATGATCAAGCGATTGCTTTCAACCCTGCTGAAGCGATTCGAGCGCCGCTACGATTACAACGCGGCGTATCTCCGCGAGCTTATCGGCGCCGATCCGCGCGGCGGAGTGCTATTGATGCTGGCCACGCAATATCTCGCAAGGGATTTCGGATTGACGCCGGACGTCTACTTCGCGGCGAAGCTGCGGAGCACCATGCGTGCCGATTGTGGGCCGTGCCTGGACCTCGCGCTGAAATTGGCGGACGAGAATGGCGCGAACCGGCGCGTGATGGCTGCGGCGCTGGATCACGGAAATGCTCCGGCTGACGCGGCATTGGCCATTGCCTTTGCCGATGCGGTGCTCGACAACGCACCCGGGCTTGCGGAGATTGCCGAGGCGGTCCGAAAGAGATTCGGTGAGAGGGGCAGGGCCGGCCTGGCGACGGCCGTCGTCGCTGGGCAGTTCTATCCGCTTCTCAAACGGGGCCTCGGTCACGCGGCGATCTGCTCACCGGTTAAGCGCGATTTTCTGGCAAGTGTTGAGGAGGAGCGCTATGGACATGAGGAAGAGGCAGAGGGCTGGCGGCATTCATGAGCCATCGGCAACGATTGCTGCGACTGGCCTATCGGCGTCTGGGTACGGTTTCGGAGACCGAGGGCGTCGTACAGGAATCCTGGCTGCGCTTTGCCGCAATCGGAGAGGTAGAGGACGCCGCCCGGCTTCTGCCTGTGATCGTCACTCGGCTGTCTCGATCAGCAGAAATCGACGCGTGCGCCGCGCCCCGACTATGTCGCCGCGTACCAGTCTCGTTCATTTGGATGAAGCCGGACAGGGCGGGCTCCGCCGCCTGGTAGACTTTCAATGGATGGCTCACACTTTTTGCGTCGTCGCGACGGCGCTTGCGGTGGGCTAGAGTTTGCGGGAGCGACGTGGTTTGCGCAGCTTCGATCGACCAGCAGTTGCCGATCGATAGATCGGGTGGGGGGTATGGCGTTACGGAACGTGGCTGAGCAGGGTGGGGTTGGAACCGGGGCCTTTGCAGATGGTAAACGGCGGTCTGAGCCCCGACGCGTCATCCTGATTGTATCGAGCGTCGGGAGCGTTTCGGAGCGGTTGATCGAGGCGATGGAACGTGAATTTCCATGGGTCCGCGTCGATCAGGTCGACGATGTCGATGCAGCATGTCGAGCCTTTTCGCACCCGGTGTCGTTGATTCTTGTCGACATCTGCCTGATGCGGGAGGTTGAGGGCGCCTCGAACCGGATCCTGCGCCTTCACCCGCAGGCGCTTACGGCGGTCATCGAACCGCACGGCCACGGCCAAGGCTCGTCCTTCGCCGAAATACTGAGATCACCCCTGGTTCGTGGCGTGCTGCCCATGGACGTCAGGCTCGATGTATGGCTGTCGGTGGTCCGGTTGATGCTTTGCGGCGGCGAGTATTTTCCGCCTGTGTTCATGCTGCAGGCAAGCAGAGGTGGCCATCATATGCCGTCCCATAGCGGGGTCGCGACGGCTCCACGCGGAGAGATCGATGGCGTTGCCGAGTTGACGGCGCGCGAACTGCAGATCCTCGAGATGGTTTCGCGAGGGCTACAGAACAAGCTCATCGCGGCCGAATTCCGGTTGTCGGAACATACTGTGAAGATTCATCTCCACAACATCATCACCAAGCTGGGCGCGCACAACCGGACCGAGGCAGCGGCAAGATACCGCAGCTTCCAGGACCGCAAGTCCTCGTCGGGGTTCAAGGAGTTCCGTTCCACGACCTGACTCCTGCATGTCTCCGTGAATCGACCTCGATTTAAGGACAAAGACATGCAGCAATTCAAAGTGCTACAGCGACCTTTGCGCGTCTGACAAGACGCGCGGCGCTGTAGATCGTCCCGATCAGAGCTTGGCCGCACTTCCCCCGGATCCATCGACTGATTGATGAGCCCGAGACGCGACTTGCTGCTAAAGGTGGATCGGTAGATACTCGGGCAGCCGCCTAAGGCGGTAGCCATCCTCTCATTTCGGCAATTGTCAAATGCCGTGCCGCGTCACTTAATCCGATGCTTTGTCTGGAGGATCGGAGGTCGGATCTCGTGGCACTGCCCATTCGACGGAAGAGAATGGAGGGTATGGCGCAGCCGATGTTCGACCGGTTGGCCTACGCCCATCCATGTCTTCCGTATTGGGCGGCGAGCGCCCTTGTCCCATTTCGCTCAGAAAAGCTGTCTGACCCCGGTGCCGTCGCCTTAGGGAAATTGCTGCGGATGTCGGGAATCCGCAGTCGCCCCACGGGCCCGGCGGTATCGTGATCGGTGCGCACTGGCGCGCCAGCGGCGACTTTCGTCGGCGCCCCCCTTCATTTTTGGGGGAAGTTCCACTAGACTATTGTGGAGTGCAGGTCTATTTGTAATGAAGTGGTATCTTGTGAAATATTTTTAACCGAAACATAGAACCAAAAGTATTAATTAAAAAGAAGTACTCTGGTTAGTTTCGGGAAAATTGTATGAGTCTGGCGTTTGGTTGAGGAATTTATCTCATTTTTGTTATAGGGGATTTTTGCAATGGCTTCGTTCATATCCAGATTTGAGAAAGGGCCGTCATTTGCACAGGAGCCGCACGGCGCAAACAGTTTCCCTCAACTCGCCAAGGATGGGGAAATGCAGCCGTCGGAGGGGCAAGGCAAGCGGTGCCTGCTTGTCCTCGACAGCAGGGCTTTGGACCGGGAATGTCTGGCGAGGACCTTGACCACCCACGGTCTCGGCATGGAGGTCGGCGCCTTCGGTTCAGCCGATGAATGGCGGGAGAAGAAGAGCAACTGCCCGCCGGTCGGAGCCGTCCTCCTCAATATCGGCGCGCGCAAACTCGCCGACGTCGCGGCGGAGATCGCAAAGCTCGCCTCCGAGTTCCGACCGGTCCCGGTCGTCGTCCTGTCCGATATCGACGATCTAGGCCAGATATTGCGCGTGCTCGAATGTGGCGCGCGGGGATATATCCCTACGTCCGTTGGAGTGGAGGTTTGCATCGAAGCGATCGGACTGGCGATCGCCGGCGGAATCTTCCTGCCTGCCAGCAGCGTCCTCGCTGTTCGTCATCTGATCGAGACGGGAAGGCCGGAAGCTCCGCCGCTCGCCGGAATGTTCACGCTGCGGCAAGCCGAAGTCGTCCAGGCGCTTCGCAAGGGCAAGGCGAACAAGATCATCGCTTATGAGCTCAATCTTCGCGAGAGCACCGTGAAGGTCCATATTCGCAACATCATGAAGAAGCTGAAGGCGACGAACCGGACCGAGGTGGCCTACAAGCTGAATGATCTCTTTTCCGCCGATGCGGGCTACCATTGATAAGGTTGGATCCGCTCGAGTAATGCCGGCCCGCAGGGGCCGGCCATGCCTCACAGTGCAAAAATATCCGCGATCTTCGGATGGCGATGCGCAACCACGCCGCCCACTTCAATCGGCAAGCTTCAACGCAGGTTGCCGACCTTTTCTCGCTTCGGAAGGCGAACAGCCATAAATCTCCCGGTAGTCGTGCGAAAACCGGCCCATATGCCTGAAGCCCCACTTGCGGGCGATGTCCGCCACCGACAGCGCTTGGTCCGCTTCCACGAGTTCGCGGTGGGCGGCCTCCATCCGCAACTGGGCCAGGTAATTTATCGGTGACGTCCCCTTGAACCGCTTGAACCCCTCCTGCAGCGACCGAACGCCGATGCCGGCCGCCTGCGCGATGTCCGGCATCGAGATCGTCGCGCAGAGATTGGCGTGCATGAAGTCCACAGCGCGTTTCACGTGCCTGGGGGACGGAAGCCATTCGCCCTGCTTCAAGGCCGATGAGAACCGATGCGGTACCGTATCGACAAGCAGGCCGACGATACTTTCGGAGAGATAGGAAAGTGTATGAGGCATGTCACGCATCTCGGCGTCCGTGTCTAGGCAAGTCGCCATGATTTGCGACAGCCCGAAGATGATCTGGCCGGCATCGGCCGCAAGGTCGAGTTCCGGGATGAAGTCGAGCGAGCCATAGACGGGCCGTTCCAGCAGATCGCCGAGACGGCGAACGATGTCCCCCTGGTCGATAATGAGCGACAGGTGGTTGCGTTCTCCCTCGACCTGCAATTCGGACAGCCTGTTGCCGTCGAGGATCGCCGCTTGGCCCGGCTTGGAAATCAGACCGACCCCTCGTCCGATCTTCACGCAGGCGGAGCCGTGTAGCGGGAGCAATAGCAGGAGTTTCGGTACCTCGTCCTTTTGGCCGATGCTGAGGCTGCCCAGCGATGACACGCGGCTGAAGGCAACGCGTCCGGCGGCGACGAACTCATAGCGATACGAAAGATCAGCCCTCGGTGGTTTCTGCACCCTGACGGGTCCGATGCAGCGCGCCAGGACGTCCGATACCTCTTCGGCTTCGCTGCCGAGATACGAGACTTTCATCCCCTGTCTTTGTCCCTGCATCGCAATTTTCCCGAAAAAAGATGACGATATAACAACCCGGCACATCCTCACCGTCGTCGCTTGGCCGTGTTTCTGGACCGCTCCGGTCCGGTGCCGGGCGATTGCCTTGCCATCTGCCGGCTCGTGGTGGTTTTGTTAGTGCGCGCTTATGCAACAAGGTGGAGCTTTACAAGCGGAAAGATGGGACTTCAGGTGACTTTTCTTCAGGTGCTACAGCGACCTTTGCGCGTCTGATACGACGCGCGTCGCTGTAGTGTGCCCAGCGGAATTCAGGGGCAATCTGCGCCTGATGTACTTCGCCGATGTCGAGCGGGCAAATGGCGACCTCTCGACCCTGGAGATCGAGCCGTTGCGAGCGCGCCGCTTCAGCCTTATCTAACCCTCCTAAAGGGACCTCGAAACGCTTGCCCCCGCGAGAGCCGTCGGTTCGAGACGGTCTTGAATCAGGACCCGGTGGGGCGGCTCAACTTGCGGTGATCGCGGTCACTTCCTTGGAACTCGTAGCATCTCGCACAGTTATTCCGACTGCAGCAGTGCCTCGACATCGGCTGCGACGGCACGAAATTGAACACGAAGGGAGAAGGGCCCGTGCGTTTCTCGGATCGCTCGGAGGCTGGAAAGGAATTGGCGAAGGGCCTCGACGCCTATCGTGGGCAGGACGCCGTCGTTCTTGCACTGCCGCGCGGAGGCGTGCCCGTCGCGCTGGAGGTCGCCGCGCATCTGGGAGCACCGCTCGACCTCCTGCTCGTGCGCAAGATCGGCGTCCCATGGCAGACGGAACTTGCGATGGGCGCGGTCATCGACGGCAGCGACCCGGCGGTCGTCCGCAACGAGGAGACGATCCGCCTTGCCGGGATTTCAAACGCCGAATTCGATACCATCTGCCAAAGGGAGCTCGCCGAGATCGAACGTCGCCGCCGGCGATATTTCGCCGGACGCGTTCCGCTGGAAACGGCCGGACGTATCGCCATTGTCGTCGATGACGGGATCGCGACCGGAGCGACGGTGCGGGCTGCCGTCAAAGGGCTCAGGACGCGGAAACCCTCGAAGATCGTCGTCGCGGTGCCGGTCGCTCCGCCTGGCGCAGTCGCTGAACTGGAAAAGGAGGCGGACGAAGTCGTGTGTCCGCTGCAGCCGCGAATGTTGGGCGCAATCGGTTACTACTATCGTGATTTCGACCAGTTGAGCGACGAAGAGGTCATTCGGCTGCTCGCCGCACATCGTGTCTGACATCGTGAAAACCGCGCGGTTGAGAAAGCCGCGCCGGATTCACTTCGTCGTGAGTGATGCGTGCGAAGGATGATTTCACCGCCCTTTTGCATTAGGTGGAAGGCATGCTGAGGTTGATGACCGTCGTCTTGTCGCTCCTGGTGTGGGTTACGTCCGCCGTGGCCGAGCAGTCTCCCGCCGTTTCGGAGCTGCTGAAGGGGCTTGCCACTCGAGACGACCTGAAATCCTTGAAAACCGTCATTGTGGCACGGGACGGTGAAACGATCGCCGAGCAGGGATATCGCGGTCACTCGCCGAGCGATTCGACCAATATCAAATCCGCATCGAAATCGATTATTTCGGCGCTTGTCGGAATTGCGATCGACAAGGGACTTCTCGACGGCCCCGAGCAGAAGATCGCACCGCTTCTGAAGACGGATCTGCCCTCGCCGGCGGACCCTCGGATCAACGACATTACCATTGGCAACCTGCTCTCGATGCAGGCCGGACTTGGCCGTCTGTCGGGGTCGAACTACGGCCGTTGGGTATCGAGCAGCAACTGGGTTCGTTTCGCGCTCGCGCAGCCTTTCGCTGACGAGCCCGGCGGTCGAATGCTCTACTCCACGGCCTCCACCCACCTGCTTTCGGCGATCCTGACGAAGGTTGGCGGCAAGTCGACGCTTTCGCTCGCGCGCGACTGGCTCGGCCCGCTCCCGGGCTTCAGGATCGGTGCCTGGGAGCGCGATCCGCAAGGCATCTATCTCGGCGGCAACCAGATGGCGATGAGCGCGAGATCGCTGCTCGCCTTCGGTGAGCTATTCCGCAAGGGCGGCCGGACGATCGATGGACGACAGATCGTTCCGGCGGACTGGATCGATCTTTCGTGGCAGCCGCACACGAACTCCTATTTCTCCGGTGACGCTTATGGCTATGGTTGGTTCGCCCGGCAGATCGGCGGCGAGAACGTCCATTTCGCCTGGGGCTATGGTGGCCAGATGCTCTATATCGTCCCGGCACAGAAGCTCACCGTCGTGATGACCTCCGAAGAGAGCGGACCTTCCGCGCGCAGCGGATACCGCGACGCGTTGCATGGCGTTCTGGCCGAGATCGTCAGTGCAATGAAAACCCGATAGTCGCTCCGCTGCGGCCAGCGATATCGGGGGGCTTCTGACTACAAGAAGCCGTCGCGAAAGGCTGAAACGAGCTTTCGCGACGGCTGTTCGGGCGTCAACCCGGCGAACCGCCTCAGGCGGTCGGCTGCTTGGTCTTCCGGAGATAGGGAAGAACGGTATCGAAGGAGCCGAAGCGCTGGATGGCGTCCTCGTTGGATACGGCCGCCGTGATGATGACATCCTCGCCCTGCTTCCAGTTTGCCGGCGTTGCGACCTGATGCTTGGCGGTGAGCTGGATGGAATCGATGGCGCGCAGGATCTCGTTGAAGTTGCGGCCGGTGGTCATCGGGTAGGTGAGGATGAGTTTGATCTTCTTGTCGGGTCCGATGACATAGACCGAACGTACGGTGGCATTGTCGGCAGGGGTGCGGCCCTCGGACGTGTCGCCGGCGCCGGCCGGCAGCATGTCGTAAAGCTTGGCCACCTTGAGATCGCGGTCGCCAATCAGCGGATATTCGACATCGAAGCCGGTCGCGACCTTGATGTCGTTCTTCCATTTGGAGTGGCTCTCGACCGGATCGACCGAGATGCCGATGATCTTGACGCCGCGCTTGCGGAATTCGCCTTCGATCCCAGCCATCGCGCCGAGTTCGGTGGTGCAGACGGGCGTGAAATTCTTCGGGTGCGAGAAGAGGACAGCCCAGCCATCGCCGATCCACTCATGGAAATTGACGGTGCCTTGTGTCGTCTCGGCGGTGAAATCGGGGGCAGTGTCGTTGATGCGGAGGCCCATGGCTTGCTCCTTTTCGGCTCGGCAGGAATGGCCCCAGAATAGCGTAACCAGCGGAGTTTTCGAGGAGGAAACGCGCGATAGAAGGCCTCAAGAGAAAAGGCCGCAGCGCGTTTTTGTCGGTTCGGGGAAAAATCTTCCTCAAGTAGAACTCGGCCTTCGCCTGCAAGAATCGCGCGTTGACACGGCCGGACTGCTGCCGCATAGAATGGCGCCATTCCGAGGGGAGCGCCGGGCGGCGCTGAGACGGCGGTGAGCCGGACCCTTGAACCTGATCCGGGTCATGCCGGCGTAGGAACGGAAAGAGGCTATCCTCCGCCACGTCTTCGCCTGCACCTGGATCTCCGTGATGTTCATCGGGAGATCGTCCAATGCCGCCTCTTCGTCCATTGCCGCCGATCGCGCTTACCATTGCCGGATCGGATTCCGGCGGCGGGGCCGGCATCCAGGCCGATCTCAAGACCTTCTCTGCCCTTGGCGTCTACGGCGCCAGCGTCGTGACGGCGATCACGGCGCAGAATACGAAGGGCGTCATCGCCGTCGAGGACGTCTCGCCAAGGATGGTTGCGGCACAGATAGGCGCGGTCTTTTCCGATCTCGACGTGAACGCGGTGAAGATAGGCATGGTATCGCGGCGCGAGACGATCATCGCCATAGCCGACGGCTTGCGTCGCTTCGACAGGCGCGCCGTCGTCGATCCGGTCATGGTCGCGACCTCCGGTGACCCGTTGCTGCAGCCGGATGCCATGGCTGCACTCGAGGACGAACTTCTGCCGCTCGCCATCGTCGTCACGCCCAATCTACCGGAAGCCGCACTTCTCACCGGCCGCGCGATCGCCGAGGACGAAACCGAGATGGCCCGCCAGGCGGAGGCGCTGATGAGGCGGGGCGCGCGCTCGGTGTTGGTCAAGGGGGGGCATCGGAGGGGCAGCGACGCAACCGACCTCTTCTTCGACGGTGACCGGCTCATGCGGTTTCCCGCAAGGCGGGTCGAGACCCGCAATGATCACGGCACCGGCTGTACGCTTTCGGCAGCCATTGCCGCCGGTCTTGCCGAGGGGCAGCCGCTCACCGAAGCGGTCGGCGCCGCGAAGGCGTATCTGCACGCGGCGATCTGCGCTTCCGACGGCCTGAAGGTGGGAGAGGGCCGGGGGCCGGTGCACCATTTCCACGGATGGTGGCGTCGGTGAGCTCTATCAGATGCACTAAGCACGCTGTAGCATTTTGAATTTGCTGCATGTTTCCTTAAATCGGCTACGGTCAAGGAAACATGCAGCAGGTCGCCTCGTTGTCGCCACTGTTGCGCCGCAGCATCGGCTGGTTAACGAATGGCAGCCGGTTCTTGCGACATGCACTTCCTTGCCCGTCGATTGGAAGCTTTCAACCGCGATGAGCTGCCGGACTGGCGGCGGCCGCAAACGGTCTTCCGGCGCGCGCTCCTCTTGGTGCCGCGTCTTGTCGAATATTTGCTGTTCTACGGGCTCGCGCTGATCGCGCTCGCGGCGGTCATCGTGCTGATGGCCGTGGCCTGGCTGATTGGACTTGACCGGAAGTAGGCGCCCGCCACGCGACGGACGCCTCTTCACCGGTCAAGCGGCAGTGTGCTGATTCTCAGTAATACCTTCTTCGATATAGTACTTGCCGTAGCGGTGACGATACTTTTCGGCGCCGCCGAAGTCGCTGTACTTCTCGAGTTCGTCCATGTCGGTCTTGTTGAGGATCACGCCAAGAACCTTCGCGTCGATCTGCGGCTCGGAATTCAAGAGGTCCCGTACAAGCCTCGATGGCGTCCGGCCCCATTCGACGACGAAAAGAACGCCGTCGGCGAGCGGCGCAAAGGCCTTCGCGTCGACCACCGGAGCAAGAGCGGCGAGATCGACCACGACGTAGTCGAAGGAATTGCGGGCATTGTCGATCAGGCCGGCCATGGCCGGGGAGGCGAGCAGTTCGTTGCTCTGATGCCTCCTGTCCGACGCGCCGCCGCCGGCCGGCAGGATCGCGAGCTTCGTGCGCTGGTCCACCTTGATACCGGCCGGCCAGGTCGCCTCTCCGGTGAGCGTCTCGACCAACCCCGAGCGCGGGGCGGGCGTGATCATCTGAGTGAGACCCGGCTTGCGGATATCGGCGTCGATCAGCAACGTGCGCTTGCCGCTCGAGGCCAGAAGCGCCGCGAAGTTCGCCGCGACGATCGACTTGCCCTCGTCCGGAAGGGCGGAGACGATCGCGATAACGCGGCTCTCGTTTCCGGGCAGCATGTGATCGCAGGCCAGCTTGGCATTGCGGAACGTCTCCGCGAAGGCTGAGCGCGGTGCGTCAAGCACAACGCGCGAAAGGCGCTGGAAGGGCGTGGCGCCATGGGACGGGTCGTCCGGCTGCCGGTCCGATCCGAAGCGGGCGCGCACCAGCTCGCTCTTTTTCTTCGGCCGTGAGCCGATCAGCGGAACATAGCCGAGCGCGCGGTGGCCGAGCGCGGAGCGGACGTCGCCTTCAAGGCGGAAGGTCCTCTCGCGGAACTCGAGGAACGCGGCATAGGCGCCGCCGACCATCAGCCCGAGCACGGCCGAAAGCGCCAGCGTCATGGTCTTCTTCGGGCTCGACGGCGCCGTCGGGACGCCGGCCTCGGAGATGACGCGTGCCTTGGCAATCGGGAAGGACTGCTGCTGCGTCGCCTGTTCGTAGCGACCGAGATAGGATTCATAGAGCGTCTTCAGCGCCGCGGCCTTCTGCTCGAGGACCCGCAACTGGACCAGCGACTTGCTGGCGTCCGAGTTCTTGCCGGCGATCCCCTCGATGCTCTTGCGCAGCGAAGCCTCGCGCGAGCGGGCAACTTCGAACTCGTTCTTGTAGCTTGCCGTCAGTTGCTGCAGTTCCTGGTAGATCTGCCGGCCGATGTCCTCCTTTTCGGCCCGAAGCGACACCGCCTGCGGATGATCCTCGCCGAAGTTCTGCGCCACCTCCTGCTCCCGCTTGCCAATGGCGAGATAACGCGTCCGGAGGTCACGGATCACCGAATTGTCGCCCTCCTTGGGGGAGATCGTGGCGTTGTTGACCGCGGTTTCCGGCCCTTGATCGATGATCGACTTGAACTGCTCGTAGCGCGCCGAGGCGCTCGCCGAGTCCGCCTGGGCGACGATCAACTGACTGTTGAGATCGGCGAGCTGCTGTTCGGACATCAATTCGCCGCGTGCCGCGGTCAGGCCGTTCGCGCTGCGGAACTGCTCGACCTCCAGGGCGGCCGCCTGCGAGCGCTGCCGCAGATCGTCAAGCCGCTCCTGCAGCCAGACGGAGGCCCGCTCCGTCGCTTCGAAATTCGCGTTCAGCTGGTCCGTCAGATAAGCGTCGGCATAGGTCCTGACGACCGTTGCGGCAAGCTGCTGATCGCTCGCGCGGAAGGACAGCGCGATCACCGAACTGCGGCCGACGCGTTCGACATACAGCGACTGCTGCAGGAGGGCGGCGGCCTTCAGCCGCCGGCCATTGCGCGCCGCTTCCTCCGAGACGCCGGGGCCGCCGGAAAAGAGACCCGTTGCCGTCTTCAGCCAGTCCTTGACGACGGCGGCGGGCGCGCGTGGCGGATTGAGGAGCGTATCGTTCTCGGAAAGATTGATCTTGTCGACGACCCGCAAGGCCAACTCGCCCGACTTCAGGATCTCGACGGCGCTGGCAATCTGCGTGTCGAGCATCTGGCTGTTCGTCGGCACCGGTTCTTCCTCGGCATATTTCGACAGGTTGTCGTCGAGGAGGATCTGCGTCAGCGACGTGTAGAACGGTGTCGCGAACAAAAGATAGGCGACCCCCAGCAGGATGAAGAGCACCATGAAGGCGGCCACGAGCCTTGCCCGGCGGACGACGACGGCCAGCAGACGATCGAGATCGATAAATCCGTCCGATTGCTCTTCGCGAGGCACGATGCTCAAGGGTACACTTCTCGGTTTCATGGGGGCCGTTCTGTTCATCTTTTTCTCCGGTCCGCCTGCATGTTTCCTTCCTTGAAAACATGCAGCATTTCAAAGTACTGCAGCGCCTCTTGCGCGTCCGGTCAGACGCGCGGCGCTGCAGTTCCGGCCGCCTTGTCCGGCGGCCGGAGTTTTGCGCTTATGCCGCCCGGATGCGGCTTTCGTGAGACAAGACGATCTCGCGAACAGATTCGAACACGAGGTCGCCGATATCCGAGCGAGCCAGAGCAAAGGCGACATTGGCCTCGATGAAGCCCTGTTTCGAACCGCAGTCGAAGGTCCTGCCCTCATAGGGATGGGCATGGAAGGACTGATTTGCCGAGAGCTTCAGCATGCCGTCGGTCAACTGGATCTCGTTGCCGGCACCGCGTGACTGGTGCGCGAGAATGGAGAAGATCTCCGGCTGCAGGATATAGCGGCCGTTGAGATAGTAGTTGGAGGGCGCCTGGCCCGCCGGCGGCTTTTCAACCATCTCAGTCACGGCGAAGCCATGCGGCACCGTTTCGCCCTTGCCGACGATGCCATATTTCGAAGCCTCTTCCAGTGGGCATTGCTCGACCGCGACAACATTGCCACCGACTTCGCTGTAGAGGTCCATGAGCCCGGCCATGCAGCCGCGTGCGCCGTAGGACACCATGTCCGGAAGCAGCAGCGCGAAAGGCTCGTCGCCGATCAGGTCGCGGGCACACCAGACGGCATGGCCGAGGCCGAGCGGCGCCTGCTGGCGCGTGAAGCTGACCGAGCCGGCCTTCGGCAGCATCGCCTCGAGCTCGGAGATCTGCGCATTCTTTCCCGAGCGCGTCAGCGACGAGATGAGTTCCGGCGTATCGTCGAAATGGTCCTCGATCACCTGCTTGTTGCGGCTGGTGACGAAGACGATGTGCTCGATTCCGGCCTGGCGTGCCTCGTCCACGGCGTATTGGACGACGGGCCGATCGACGATCGTCAACATTTCCTTCGGCACGGCCTTTGTCGCGGGAAGGAACCTCGTTCCGTTCCCGGCAACGGGGATCACTGCTTTCCTGACGGTCCTGATGCGGTCCATTTTGTTATCCTTTGCTTGTGTGAGGATCATTGCCCAGCGGGGATCGTTCAGCCGCCACCGTGATCGGGGCGGGTTGCGGCGCCCGCGCCGCCAGGCGGCGCAATCGCGCGGCGATCGGCATCCGGAGATGCCGAAGCGCTAGCGGGTCGGCGAGCGCCGTTTTCAGCGCTCCAGCCAACGATCTCGCTTTCAGGTACTCGACGAGGAGAAGAAACGAGCGCGCCTGGCGGAAACCGCGCGCACGCTTGCGCTGCATCCTTCGCGACAGCTGGTCGAGCGCGTATCGCTGCAGGAATGCCTCGTCGGCCGCCATCATCGCGTCGATATGCGCGAGTTTCAGCACGCGAGAAATCGAGCCCTCGCGGATGTGATAGGTGTATCCGGCCGATGGCTCGACCGCGCAGCGGCCGCCGCAGGCAAGCGCGGATGCGAGCAGGATGTAATCCTCGCCGATCCTAAGGGATTCGTCGAACGAGAGATCATTTTCTGTCAGGAAGCGGCGCTCGAACACCGGTTTCATGTAACCGAAATTGTGCTCTGAGCGGAAAATCACATTCGATTCGATGAAGGCCGGCAGCGTCAGTTCGGGCAGCGCCTCGAGCTCGGCGTCCGCGAACATCCGGACATTGGCGCCGTCGAGCGACAATACGTCGAGATTATCGACGATGATCTGTGCCGCGCTCGCTTCGGCACGGGCAATCATCCGCGCCAGCCGTCCGGGGCGCACCGTGTCATCCGAATCGAGAACGGCGATCCATCGGCCGCGCGCCGCCGCAAAGCCGGCATTGCGGGCCCCGCCCGGGCCGCGGTTGTTCTCAAGCGCAATGAGCCGGACCCTAGGGTCATCGATCGCGGTGACGAGAGCTGCGGTCGCATCCGAGGAGCAATCGTCGACAACGATCACCTCGACCGTGACGCCCTCCTGCGCAAGTGCACTGCCGAGCGCGCGGGTGATCGTATCGGCGGCATTGTAGGCGGCGACGACGAAGGTGACGTCCGGGGCAAGCGCGTTCGCGGGCTCATTCATGGGCGTGGTCATCGGGAAGTCACCTCCGCCGCTCCGTATTGTTCGAGCTCCCTATGCCCGAGGAGGCCGCTGATCACGCCGACATGCAGCCCGGCGCGCAGCGCGTAGCGATTTCGGCGGACGGCCGAGGGCAGGAAGAGGAACGCGGCGAGTGCGCAATAGGCGGCCTTGACGGCTGCGAGGGCGAGATTCACGGGTTTACTGGATCCGCCCGCCTTTTCGGTCAGCAGCCGCCCGTGGGTCTGGCCGGAGCGGAAGCGCCTTTTGGCCAACCAGGCAAACGAGGCCCGGCCTTCCGGCACCGGCTCATGCACCCAGGCATTTTCGGCAAAGGCGATTGTTCCACCAGTCTGGTGCATGCCGGTGAAGAAGTCCGTGTCCTCGCCTCCGCTCCGTCCGAGCGCGAGCTTGAAGCGGCGGCCATGAAGCGACGGAGCCTTCATCCGGAGCAGGGCGTTGCAGGTATAGCCTGTGCGGATTTCGCCTTTCACCCACACCGGCAAAGTCGAGTGGAAGTCGCCTCGGCGCATCCAGGCAGGCGCCGACGGCGCGTAGTGGGCCCGGACCGGGCCGAGGACGGCGTCCGCGCCGCTTGCCTGGGCCTCTTCCAGCAGGCTGACCAGCCAGTCGCTCGAGGCGGTCTCGTCATCGTCGATGAAGGCGAGCAGATCGCCGGTGCTGTTATCGAGGCAGGCGTTGCGGGCGATCGAGATGTTCGACGCCGGGCAATGGAGATAGGTCACCTCGAAAGGCATTTCCGGCCGCAGTTTCTCGACGAGCGCACGGGCGCTCGGCGTGGAATCGTTGTCGGCGACGATGACCCGCAGCGTCGCCTTCGCGGGCAACTTTACCGCTGCGAGCGATCGAAGCGTCGCGGCGAGTTCGGGACGACGGAACGTGCAGACGCCGATGTCGATGTGAAGGGTGCCGCTCATTGGACCACCCGACGCCGGAAGTCGAGCAGTTCACGCCAGAAGCCAGCGGACCAGGCCAGGTGCATGACCATGGCTGATATCGCTGCGAGCGGCCCGTAGGGGTTGCGCTGCCCGACCGCCATCCAGACGCCATAGCCGAGGCAGGCCGCCGCCCAGACGCCGAAGGGAATGATCGCCGCCCAGTTGATGATGGCAAGAAGTGCGCCGAAGGCGACGGGCGCGACGCCAAGCGGCAGCATCTGCCGAAGGCCGGGCATGGCGCGGTGCTTGAGGATGTTCTTGGCGCGGCCGCGGCCATAGCCGAAATACTGCTTGAACAGCGGCACGATCCGGCTGCGCGGATAGTAGACCATGTTGGTCCTGTCGGTCATCCAGATGCGGTAGCCGGCTTTGCCCAGGCGAAAATCCAGTTCGGCATCTTCGTTGTGGCTGAAGGTCTCGTCATAGCCACCGACATCCGTGAAGGCGGCAATACGCATCAGGGCGTGATGGCCGTGCTCGGCCCAATGGCCGGCCGCACCGGTCCGGTGCTTGGAGCCGCCATTGCCGAGCTTGGAGTTCTGGGCATAGGCCGTCGCCTTCTGGAAGGTGCCGAAACCCTCGGTCTGCATGGCGACGACGACCGAGTCGGCTCCGGTTGCGAGCGCTTCCTCGACGAGGCGCTCGCAATAATCGTCCGGGTAGCTCGCATGCGCGTCGATGCGGATCAGGTAGTCGAAGTCCGCACCGAGTTCGGCGACGGCGCGGTTGACGGCGGCACTCTGGATTCGCTTCGGATTGTCGAGGAAGAGGACGCGCGGATCCTCTTCGGAGAGGCGGCGAGCGATGTCGCGCGTGCCGTCGTCACTGCCGCCGTCGGCGATGACGATCTTCGCGTCGAGCACGCCAAGCGACGGACGCAGCTTCGCGACAAGCGCTTCGATATGCAGCGCTTCATTGAGGCAGGGGATGACGATGAGGGTCGACGTCGACGCCGGGCTGTCCGCGGTCATAGCAATCCACTTTCGTTGTGACGGGCTTCCGCAATGGCAGCGGCCGGAATGATCGTTTGCGTTGTGTCGTGAGTGAGCGTCGCCAGCCGCCGCACCAGCGTCTCGCAATCCGCGCGGTCAAACACCCAGGTGGCGGGATGACACCGGCCGATGCGGTCTGCGGCTTCGGAAAACTGCTCCGCCGTCATCGAGCCCAGGAGCGCGGCGAGGTTGTCGGGATCGGCTTCCTCGAGGACGAGACCGATGCCGCGCACGGCGAGAAAGCGCGCCGTCTCCGTACCCTTCATCGCGATCGGAACGCGGGTGTGGCGGCATCCCTCATAGAGCCGGTTGGGCAACAACCAGTTGGAGTTCTGGCCCTCCTCGAAGAAGTCGATCGCCCAGGTGAAGTGGACGGCGCCGTAGATCTCGGCGAGGTCCTCGGGATTCCGGTAGGCGCCGTCGAAGCGCATGAACGGCTCGTTCTGCACGAAGCCATCGAAATCCCTGAATTCCGAATAGGCGGGCCTGCCGCGCAGAACGACCTCGAAGCGACCTTCCATCCTGCGGGAAAATTCGGCGAGGAGGCGCAGCGACTTGCGGCAGCGAAGCGCTCCGAACCAGCCGATCCTCCAAGGCGCACCGGGCAGCGGATATTGGGCGGGGACAGCCGCCGGCAGCGTGCTCCCGTCGATTTCAAGAACCTTGTTCTCGAGCAGCATCGGCGGCGCCTCGAGGCCCGAAAGGGGGCGAAAGTAGTGTTCGATGAAGGCCGGCGAACTGGTGATCAGCGAACGGGCGTCTCGGCCGAGGCGGGCCTCGGCGGCGCGCATTGCGCGTCCGACCAGGTCCTTGCGCAGCATCAGCCGGTGAATGTCGAGGCACTCGTAAACGATCGGAACGTCGCCGCCGAAGAGTGTGACGGCGCGTTTGGCGACGGCGAGCATTTCGAGATTGCGGGCGATGATGAGGTCGGGCTTGCGAAGATGGCCGAGCCTGCTCTTCAGCGACAGGCAGGCTGTGGCAACGGCGCCGATGCGCTGCGCAAACCGGCCGTCCGCCGTCGTGCCGAGCTCGATCGGCTCTACGCCGCCAACGGTCGGAAGCCGATTGCCGCCGCGGCGGAAGCCCGCCAGCGTGACATGGGCACCGCCGGCAACGAGCGTGAGCGTCCTGCGCCGCACGGCGGGATCGGCAAGGTCCTGTGCCAAGTAGAGTATCTGCAGCATGAAAACATCCGTTTCCCTGCTCAGCCCGGGCCGAGCTTAGTTCAGTTTTTTGTGCACCGCAACAAGTTGTTGCAATTGCTCACTAAATGGTCAGTTGCTCAGAATCCGGTCAATCCAGTCGGCAGGCGACCGACTCGGCGAACTGGCACTTGTCGCCAGGGGCCGTGTAGGCGACCCGATCGACCTGGAGCTTTGTCGGCTCCTTGTAGGAGAAGGTGCCCATCCAATCGTTGAGCGTGTCGGTTCCCCACAGGCTGAAGAAGATCTTTTGTGCATTGGCGGGGATCTTGGCGGGATCGGTGACCTCATGAACCAGCTCGCCATTGACGTAGTAGCGAAGCCGGTCCTTCTCCCAGACGAAGGCGTAGTCGTTGAAACCCTGGTTGGCACCGCCGGGCACATCGGCCAGAAACTCGTTGCCGCCCTTGGCCGCCACATATTGATTGATTTGCACTTTCGCGGTGTTCTTGCCGAGCACCTCGAAATCGATCTCGTCATGCGGCTTCTTGTCGGTCGGACCGATATAGGTGAAGAAGGCCGAGTTCAGCCCCGAACCGTCCGCCGCCTTGATCCTAGCCTCGTAAGTGCCGTAACCGAAGCGCTTGCGGGTCTGGATTTCGCCGCAGGCGAAATTGCGCTTGCCTTGCTTGCGTTCCTCGAAGCCCAGTTCGAGAACGCCGTCGACGATCTTCACCTGCTTCTTCGACCAGGTGCAGTTCTGATGCGAGCCGTTGTCCCATCCGTCCGACACATACCAGAGCTTGCTGTCGAGTTTGTCGAAATCATCCATGAACGAGGCGCCGTTGACGCCTTCCTTGGCCGTGGCACCGCCCACGGCGCAGGCGAGGGGAAGTGCGGTGACGAGGGCGAGGCGCCAAAGGCGCCCGTTACGGTCGGATTTCATTGTCTTGCTGCCTTTGCTGCGAATTCGGTCCGAGGGTCGGGCAGGGCTCGACTGGTGGTTGTGCGGAAGGCGTGCGAACGCGATCCCCGAGATCGACGCTGCGCGCGTGAGGACAATCCGCGTCGAGAGATAAACGTCCATACGCACGATATCGATCACTCCTATCGGGCGACGCCTCTGGCGCCGTTTCAACAGAGCAAACTTGAGCCCACAGCGAACAAACTAGGGCATCTGCAAAGAAAAAATATGGCGGTGCAGCAGAAAAGTGGCGGATGTCATGCTGCACTGCACCCAAGCGGCGAAGTTTTCGATGACAAGCGGGGCACGGCGTTCAGCGGCGATTCGGGATAAATCCCTGTTTCCTCGCCTGTTGCGAAAAGTGTGCCCCGCAAAATTTGGGGGCAATTTCAAGTTGAGGAAATTCGCTGTGAATTTTTCTAAACAGACATGATTTATCCGGTCTAGTGCCGGCGTTTGGTCGGCTGCCGAGCGGAAATGCGGCAAGGATGAGGCGGGCTTCCCGTCGCGTCGCCGCGGTTCGAGATAAATCGATTCGCATTCTCGATCGGTAGCCAAAACGGACCCGAGGAACGCTATCGTGGAGTGCCGCACACCAGATCCGGGAAACGGACCGTACGGCAGCGCTACGGCAACCATTGCCGTGCGGCGCCGGATGCATTCCGGCGATGATTGCCCCTAAAATGTTACTGGAAAATTGCCCCGCCTACGGCAATAGTATATCCATACTTTAGTGCTTTCAGTACCAAAGCAAGCCCGCCGCGCAATCGGCGGGTTTTTTGCGGGACAGTCTGCTGGACGTGGGCAACGCCGCACTTGCAGTCCGCGAGCGGGCTACTCGTCCCTGGACTTGGCTGAGAGGGTGTCGGGACTGTCCTCACGGAAGGGCTTCTTCAGTTCGTTAAGTTCCTCCTGGCGTTCTGCCGCGATGATCAGCTCCTTTGATTTCAGTGACGGCTTAAGGATTGCGGCCAGCAGACCTATCGGGCCCAGCACGCAACCGATCAGCAGCCAAAGAAGACTATGCCCGCCCCTAACCGCAGCGACGACCGCGGTCGCGATGGCACATACTACCCAGAACTCGACGATCATTGATTCTTGCCACCTACGAGGGAGACCCTCGGTTTACTCTTCCGCTACGCGTCCGCCGTCTTTTGCCCGGGGCTGCCCTCGCCACATCCCGGTGCCAAGCGATCGTGCCACTTCCTGTGCAGGGGCGTACAGCCCCTTGCCCGGGTTATCCCGGTTTATCGCGTTGCCGGATTCAACCAGCCAGCGATTCACGTCTTCCCCGTCGGCCCGAAAGCACGCGCCGATATAGCGACCATAACGGTCGCGGCCCGCGAATTCGCAGCGGATGGGACGGGACGCCGAAAGAAACGCAGCGAGTGCAAGCGACGATTCCTTGCCGCACCGGTAGTCGGCCCCCGTCTCGTCGAGGCAGACCTGCCAATCCTCCGGTGCATCCACACCATAAAGCTGCACACGTTCGCCTGCAATTTCAATGGTGTCGCCATCGATCACGCTGGCATCGCCGATGATCGGACCGGCCGCACGGGCGGCGTCCACCGCGATCACCATTGCGAACGCGATCACTGTCATCCTTCCAGGAACTTGCGGCGACGCGCGCCGCCGTCGCCCTTGCGGCGGGTCGGGTTTTCCGGTGAGCGTTTTTGCAGCCTTCTGCCTACACGTCATATGTCCGTCCAGCCCCGTTCAGACACTGACTCTAACTCAGGCGGCTCACAGTACGCATCCTTGAAAAAGCAGGGGGACGCTTCGAGATCGGTGGATATTGCAAATGTGCTGAAGGGGTCGCCAACCCCTTCAGTTGCCATAGACGCAAAGGCTTATGATCAGAAAACGAACATGTAGAGCAGGATGATGACGATCAGGGGAACGCCCATCAGCCAGAGAACGATACCTTTCATTGCGATATCCCGGTGGTTGTTGTCCATGGCAGGGTAACGCGGCGCAGGGAAAAGCGTTCCTGCTGCCTGCTATGCTGCGGCAAGCACTGGTCACCGGATCTCTACCACGAGTGGACGGCGAGGTGACGGTGTCAGGCGGGACCGCCGGCTGCAACAGTTGCCGCCGCGCCTTACTCGGCTTGATCCACCGCAAAGGCGTCGAGCAGGTAGCGTACGTCGCCAGTCCCGCCGAGTGCCACCGGCGCAGGCGACCGGGAACGCCGGAAGCGCTCGGTTTTGTCCCCGACGATCCCGCCGACGATTGCCGGAAGAGCGCCGGGATGTTTAAGCGCATAGGCGAATGCGCTGGCAATGCCTTCGTGGTTCTTGAGGTCCAGGAAGTGCCGCAACTCGTAGCGCCCCCGGATATGGCGTTCATGCCGCCGCAGCGCCGCGGCGGCATCGCCGCTCAAATGCGCCTCGGCAAGGATGGCGCGATCGGCCTCGTATAGGCGCCGCAAGTCGATCGTTCGGTGGCTGCCGCTGAGAGAGTTGCCCCGCACCACCGCCGCATAGCCGCAGCTATGGATGATCTTGTAGCGTGCGCCGCGCGCGAGCGCGCGAGCATAGAGGTCGAAGTCCTCACCGAGGCGCAGCGTCTCATTGTAGCGGAGGCCGAACTCGTCCAGGAAAGCGCGCCGCATCAGCGGCTTCAGGAAGCCGATTTCGCCACGCCGGACGCCGCGCCGGGAAATGTTGCCTTCAACGAAACCGATGAGGTCGAGAAGGCGCGGGCGGGGCGCGAAGCGGTCCACCTTACGCTCGGCGCCGGGCGCCTGCGCGGCATCGATGAAGGCGATGTTGTCGGCGATAAAGTCCCAGCCGTCCTGTGCAAGCAGTTGGCGCATTCGTCCCGGGAAGAAGAAATCGTCCGCATCCAGCACACCAACAAGCGGCGACGTCGAAACAGCGATGGCATGGTTGCGGGCTGCGGCGGGACCGCGGTTCTCCTCGAAGCGGACGATATTCAGACGTCCAGTGCCGTCGTCGGCGGCGCGCGCCACGGCCGCGGTATCATCGGTCGAGCCGTCGTCGATGACGACGACTTCGGCGACTTCCGGTTCGGCCAGCGCCGAGACGATGGCCCTCGCGATCGTGTCGGCGGCGTTCTTGGCGGCAATGATAATGCAGACATTCGTCGGCACGGCTGCGGTCATACGGGCCTCCAGCGATCATCGGATGCGTCTTGTTGCACGGGTTCTGCTGCATGAACTGCAGCAGGCACGCGGGACCATGCATCGCGATCGTGTCGCAAACGCGTCAGCGGGCGAAATTATTCCGCAGTTGCGAAGAAACCTGATGAGAGTGGGTCAGGAATTGAAGTGGCGAGGGCGGTTCAAACGCCGCAGCGACAGCTTGCTTGCCTGCTTTTCGTCATTCGTCGGATCGGCCGGCAGCTTGCCGGGGGATAGCTTTCGGCGCTCGCGCGCCTCCTTCCACACCAGGAAAAGCACGGCGAGAAAATAACCGACCTGTATCAGGACGGCGCAAATCAGCGTCTGCACAGCCGTCGAGGCGAGCGATCCGGTCAGGAAATAGGTTGCGATGGCAAACGCCGCCAGCGCGCCGAACATGCTCATGACGAAGCGTGGTGCGAACATTGCCTACCCCGCTTTCCGATTTGCTCGTGGAACCGTCATTGCACTCCCGCCCTCGCTCCTGTTTCCCACTATATTAGCGGTCGCTTTTCTCTTCAACCTGCAAAATGCAACTTTGTCGCTACAGTTCCTAACCGGAAAAGCTTTCCGTCATCTTTAGGTAGACTGAGCAATTCGAATGGGTCCAACGGTTAAACGATACAATCACCGATATGTTCGACGGATTTAGGGGATTATTTTTCCGCGAAGTGCGGAGGTCAAAATGACTCGCCCACGCGGCCCCTAAATTCACAGGGGAAAATGCGAACTCGTTCTGTTTGTTGCAACTTTTGTCTCTGCCGCCGCCATTTTTCCCGATCAACTTTTGTTACAGGCAGCGGGGCCGCGGTTCGAGAATATGTGCAGCGCAACAAAATGATGCGATGCAAAAATCATCGCCAAAAGTCCGACTTTTCAAATCTCCAGGCCGAGAGCTGTCGTTGCCGGTAGTGAAAAATTGATGCGTCAAATACAATACTTTAGCCATCGCAAATAATGAATGCGCGCCGATGTTTGAATGGCGGGATGACGAGCGCAACTATTTTAGCAGTGAACTCCAAGCCGTATACTTAAAATTTCGTAATAGTCTCCAACCGGCACCACCGCTAAACCCCCTCGAAGAGGTGTGCGCTGCCGCTGCCATCATTCCGCCTTCAAAAATCAAATTCTCACCATACACTCACGCTAGATGACGCTCCGTCCTTCGGGACCGACAATCGCCAACGTAAATGGAGTCCCCTCTATGAAGTCCGCGACTCGCTCGGCCAGTACGGCTTTTTTTATCCCCCATGAGACCGGTGCCATCCGGCCGATCGGTGGGATATCAAAGCGAAGCTTCGACATTCTCATCGCCATTGTGGCACTCATTGCTCTCAGTCCGCTTTTCCTGCTCATCACGGCGCTGGTAAAGCTCTCGGACGGGGGCAGCATTTTCTACGGGCATCGCCGAATCGGCCATAACGGCCAGACCTTCAAGTGCCTCAAGTTCCGCACCATGATGGAAAACGGCGATCGGGTTCTGCAGGAATTCTTCAAGTCGAATCCTGCCGCCTACGAAGAGTGGCGCGCGACCCGCAAGCTGCAAGACGATCCGCGCGTCACCGTGGTCGGAAGCGTCCTGCGCAAGCTCAGCCTTGATGAACTGCCCCAGCTCTTCAACATCATCCGTGGTGAAATGAGCATCGTCGGCCCGCGTCCGGTGGTCGAAGACGAACTGGAGCTCTACGATTCGGCCGCGGAGTTCTATCTGCGCTCGCGTCCTGGTCTGACCGGCCTTTGGCAGATCAGCGGCCGCAACGATGTATCCTATGCCGCTCGGGTGGCCTTCGATACGCATTATGTCCAGAACTGGTCCCTCCTCGCCGACCTCGTCATCGTCTTCAAGACGATCCCCGCCGTCTGCCTCTCCCGCGGCAGCTACTGAAACCTTGGCGTCGGCCATCGGCCGAGCACAACGCCAAGCAACGGGAAGTCCCAAATGCCATCGATAAGAGTTCCAGGGGCGCCTGCCGGCTCCCGCAAGCTTTTCCATTTCGCCCGCTTCGCACTCTGCGCGGCGCTTGTCGTGTCCGGCGCCGCCATGGCCCGGGCCGACGACTATCGGCTCGGCGTCATGGATAAATTGCGGATTCGCGTTGCCGAGTGGCAGACCGCCGAAGGCGCGTTCCGCGATTGGTCGGCGGTCAGCGGCGAATACACGGTAGGGGCCTCGGGCAGTGTTTCGCTGCCTTTCGTCGGCGATCTGCCCGCCTCGGGACGGACGACGACGGAGGTCGCGGAAGAAATTGGCATCAAGATACAGAAGCTCTTCGGGCTTCGGGACCGGCCATCCGCTTCCGTCGAGATGGCACAATATCGCCCGGTCTATCTCTATGGGGAAGTTGAAACCCCCGGCGAGTACCCCTATGCCCCCAATCTGACCGTGCTCAAGGCGATCAGCCTCGGTGGCGGACTGCGCCGGGGCCCGAGCGGCCAGCGCTTTGCCCGCGACTATATCGCTGCAAGCGGCGATTCGGCCGTGCAGGTGGCCGAACGCCAAAGGCTGCTCATTCGTCGTGCGCGGCTCCAGGCGGAAATCGCCCAGCACGACAAGATCGCGCTGCCCGAAGAACTGAAGAGCGCCCCGGGCGCCGATAAACTGCTCGAAAGCGAGACGGCGCTGATGGTGTCGCGCGACAAGCGCCAGCAACGGCAGCTCGACGCCTTGGCGGACCTCAAATCGCTGCTGCAGAGCGAGATCGATTCGCTGGCGAAGAAATCCGAAACGCAGCAGCGCCAACTCGAGCTCGCCACGGAGGACCTGGACAAGGTCGGCAGCCTTGCCGAGAAGGGCCTGGCGCTGAGCCAGCGCAAGCTCTCGCTCGAGCAGCGGGTCGCGGACGTGCAGTCGCAGCTTCTCGACATCGATACGACTTCGCTCAAGGCCAAGCAGGACGTCAGCAAGGCGACGCAGGACGAGGCCAATCTGAGCAACGATTGGGATGCGCAACTTGCCCAGGAGCTGCAGAACACCGAGGCCGAACTCGACACGCTCACGCTGAAACTCGGCACCAGCCGGGATTTGATGACCGAGGCCCTCATGCAATCGGCCGAGGCGGCGCAACTGGACGAGCAGGGTGCCAACATCACCTATTCGATCCTTCGCGAACAGGACGGAAAGTCGACGGAGATCGCGGCGACCGAGACGACGCCGGTGCTTCCCGGCGACGTGATCAAGGTCATTGCCGCAGTGGCGATGCGGTGAATGCATGAGGATCCGGAAGGCGAGCCTCATAGATCCTGACGCGAATGGGCTTTACGGCATCGCGGCCGTTGCCCTTTCGCTGTTCGTCTTCGCCTATTCGACCCGTTTCGGGCCGATTTCCGTCCTGGCCTATTACGGCCTGTGGCTGCCGCTCGTTCTCGTCGATTACCGCAAGGTGCTCGGCAATTATGGCAGGTTTGTCTGGATCTTCGCCTTCGTGGTCCTTGCCTGTCTTTCGATGTTCTGGTCGGCCGCGCCCGGCGTGACGGCACGTGCCGGGATCCAATATCTGAGCCACATCATCTGCGCGCTCATCGCGATGCGGGTGATCGACATCCGCACGCTCACCCGCGGCGCCATTGCGGGCGTCGCCATCGTGCTCGTCTATTCGCTGCTCTTCGGCGTCTACCATTACGATCCGCTCGACGGCACCTACAGCTTCGTCGGCGCATTCGCTTCCAAGAACCAGTTGGGCTTCTATGCCTCGCTCGGCATCTACTTCGCCTTCATGGCCGTCGTCGTCCTTGGAGAACGGGGCGTCTGGCGGGCCGCCGCCGGGGGCGCAGGCGCGATCGCAGCCTATTCGCTGTTCGCCTCCCAATCAGCCACCTCGGTGTTGACGACCGTCGCGATCCTCGGACTTTGTGTCGGCATGCGCGCGATCACGGCGCTCAGGCCCGCGAGCCGGAAAGGGCTCTTTATCGGCGTCGCGGTTTTCGGCAGTGTCGCCGCCGTCGCGCTGATCTATGCCGGCGCCACCGACCTTGTCCTCGGCGCATTCGGCAAGGATTCGACGCTCACCGGACGTACCTATCTGTGGCAGCAAGGAATCGAAGCGGCGCAGGCCGCACCATTCTTCGGCATCGGCTATCAGGCCTATTGGGTGCAGGGATTTTCCGAGGCGGAGCGCCTGTGGGAAGAATTCTACATCACCGCCCGCTCCGGCTTCCACTTTCACAACACCTATATCGAGGCCGCCGTGGAAACGGGATTGGTCGGTCTGGTGCTGTTGACGATGCTGCTGCTCACGGCGGTGTTCGGGCAATTGAAGCGTCTGCTGGCGGAGGACCGGGATGAGGAGGCGATGGTGCTGTTCGGCGTCGCGATGCTTCTTTTCATTCGTTCCTTCGTCGAGATCGATATCATGAACCCCTACCATGTCGGATCCTTCCTGTTGTACTTCACCGCAGGGAAGTTGACGCTCGCACGACGTCGGCAGGCGGTGACCTGGCTTTGGCCGGGCGATGGACAGGCGGCCGCCTATGGGCCGCGGCTCAGCATGTGACATCAGGGTCAGAGGGGCCGATGGGGACGATCCGGGCGATTCAGTATCTTCGGGCGGCGGCGGCGCTCGCGGTGGTGATCTTTCACGCCGCCGAGAAGACCGGCCACGATTTTACGATCGGAGCGGCCGGCGTCGACGTCTTCTTCGTCATCAGCGGGTTCATCATGTGGGTCATCAGCGAACGGCGGCCGATGACCCCTGCGAAGTTCATCGCCGATCGCCTCCGCCGCATCGTCCCCGTCTACTGGTTTGCGACGGCCGTCATGGTGGCGGGCGCGCTCGCCGGCCTCTTTCCCAACATGGTCCTGACCGTCGAGCACGTGGTCGCATCGCTGTTCTTTGTCCCGGTCCAATCCCCGAGCAGCGGCGAGATCTGGCCGGTACTCGTACAGGGCTGGACGCTGAATTTCGAGATGCTCTTCTATGCCGTGTTCGCGGCCTCCCTGCTGCTGCCGCGGCACTGGCGACTGGCGGCCATCGCGAGCCTCTTCGCGGCGCTGGTGGGGATCGGGTTGGTCGTGCCCATCGAACATCCCGTAGCGCTGATCTATACGCGGCCCATCATTCTCGAGTTCGTCGCCGGCATGATCCTCGGCGAGGTCTGGCTTAGGGGTAGGGTTCCCGGGGCAGCGATCGGTTCATTGTTGATCGCCTGCTCGCTTGGCGGCTTCGGGCTGATCGGACGGCTTCATCTGCCCTTCGATGAGTGGACGACCGGGCCGTTGGCCGTGCTCCTGGTTCTCGGTGCGCTGTCGCTCGAGGCAAGCGGACGGGTACCGATGCTGACCTTGCCGAACCTCCTCGGCGATGCGTCCTATTCGATCTATTTGTGGCACACCTTTGCGATCTCCGTCGTCGCCAAGGCGGGGAGCATGCTCGGCATCCATCTGGCGATATCGATGGTGCTGGCGATCGTGTCGGGGACGCTTTGCGGCATCGCTGCCTATGCGCTTCTCGAGCGCCCCTTGCTTCGGCGTGGACGGACGCCGCCGCCGGCCGTCGGTCTCACCGGGCCCGCCGCTCAATAGGCCCGGTGTGCCTGCCGCTTGCTTAGCCGTTTCGGCGCGAATGCCAGTTCCAGGCCGATTCGGTGATCGCCGCCAGGTCGTATTGCGGCTCCCAGCCGAGCACCTGCCGTGCCTTGTCGTTGTTGGCGACGAGCGTCGTCGAGTCGCCGTCGCGGCGGCCGACATAGCTGACATTGAACGGCCGCTTGGAGACCTTTTCGATCGCCCCGAGCAACTCTTTCACGGTTGTCCCCGTGCCGGTGCCTAGGTTGAGTTCGACACTGTCGCCGCCCTCGAGCAGGTAGTCGACGGCGCGCACATGCGCATCGGCAAGGTCGAGAACATGGATATAGTCGCGCACGCAGGTGCCGTCGCGCGTCTCATAGTCCGTTCCGAAGACCTTGAAGCCTTCGCGCCGGCCGAGTGCAGCGTCGATCGCCAGCGGGATCGCATGCGTCTCCGGTTCGTGCCATTCGCCGATGCGGCCCTCGAAATCGGCGCCGGCAGCATTGAAGTAGCGCAGGATGACGGAGCGGAGGCCCTTGTAGAGGCCGTAGTCCTTGAGCGCCTGCTCGCAGACCCACTTGGTCCTGCCATAGGGGTTGATCGGTGCCTGCTTGTGCGTTTCGTCCATCGGCACGCTGTCGGGCAGGCCGTAGGTGGCGCAGGTGGACGAGAAGACGAAAGCCTCGATGCCGGCGGCAAGCGTTGCCGACAGCAGGGTCAGCGTTCCGATGACGTTGTTGTCGTAGAAGGCGACCGGATCCTTGACCGATTCGCCGACCTCGATCATCGCTGCAAAATGCAGGACCGCCCGGGGCCGATGGCGGGCCAGCACCTCGTCGAGACGCTGCCGATCGCGGATGTCGCCCTTCTCCAGCACGCCCCAGCGGACGAATTCCTCGTGGCCGTTCGAAAGGTTGTCGTAAACGATCGGATGGTAACCCTTTTCGGCCAGTCGGAGGCAGGTATGGGAGCCGATATAGCCGGCACCACCGACGACGAGGATGTTGTTGTTCTGCACGGGCAACCTCACGGAATGACTTTCAGACTGAAATGGAACGGCATTGGCTTTCGCAACCAATAGCGGCGATTTTTCAACACAATATGTAAGTTCTGCAAAAGATGGCACTCCACACAATGGCGAAGGCCGCTTCGCTTCGGAGGTTTGGCGAAGGGATCAGCGACTGTGGCAGACATGCAGCACTTCGCCGTCGCTCGCGGCGAGCACAATATTTGCGCTTGGCTCGATCCATATCTTCAACTATAAGCAGTCTTCCGGCAATCAGAACAGGGAGGTTACGATGACAGCCTATTGCTTCTCCCTTGGGGACGGTCCACGATCCTGACCTCGTGACCGGGAGCGCCTGCGCTTCCTGATTGCCGACGGATCCCGCACCGTCCGGCCCCTCCTTTTTCGGAGACGGCGCCGTTTCATCAATGCCGCACGCATTCGTTCCGCGCGGCATTCCCTTGCTGATCAGATATTGAAGGCCGGTGCATTGCCACCGGGCAAATCCTATGGCGTTCACTCGTTTTGCGGCGCGCGATCGCGCCTTCCGCAATGTTTTTCGCTTTTCTTGGGCCCACTGGAAGAAACAGCCGGTGCGGCTTGCCGGCATCCTGAGCGCGGTGCTGCTGGCCACACTTGCCGATGTGCTGACGCCGCTCTATGCCGGCCGTCTGGTGGATGCGATCGTCTCGGGGGCGGCGAGCGACGCGATCGCTTGGAATGCCGCGCTCTCGGCCTTCATGATGATGATGGCGCTTTCGCTTGGCGCCATCGTCTTCAAGCACGCCGCGATCATGATCATCGTCAGCCTGACGTTGAGGATGATGTCCGACATCGCGGCTGCTGCGTTCCACCACATTCAGCGCTTCTCCAGCGAATGGCACGCCAACAGCTTCGCCGGCTCGACCGTGCGCAAGGTGACGCGTGGCATGTGGGCGATGGACCTCTTCAACGACACGCTGCTCGTTGCCCTGTTTCCCTCGGTCGTGATGCTGATCGGCTCGACGGCGCTGATGGCTTGGCACTGGCCGATCATGGGCGCGATCGTCGGCCTTGGGTCCGTCCTCTTCATAGCGGTCACGGTCCTGCTGTCGCTCGGCTATGTGGCGCCGATGGCAAGCCTTGCCAACAGCTGGGACACGCGGCTTGGCGGTGCGCTCGCCGATGCGGTGAGCTGCAACGCCGTCGTCAAGGGCTTCGGCGCGGAGAAGCGCGAGGAGGCCCGCCTGGCGAAGGTGCTCCGGAAGTGGGAGAACCGCACCCGGCGTACCTGGTCGCGCGCGACACTGAACGGCACGGCGCAAGGTGCGATGCTGCTGGTGGTCCGCGCAGCGATCATCGGGTCTGCCTTGCTGCTCTGGGCGAAGGGCGAGGCGAGCGCCGGCGACATCACCTTCGTGCTCACCTCCTTCTTCATCCTGCAGGGTTATCTGCGGGAGATCGGCATGGATATCCGGCACCTGCAGCGCTCGGTCAACGACATGGAGGAACTCGTCGCCATCCATGCCCAGCCGCTCGGCGTCGAAGATTGTCTCGGAGCGCGGCCGATCCAGATCACCGACGGCAAGATCGAATTCCGCAACGTGACCTTTCATTATGGGGCCCATCGGACGCCGCTCTATGACGGGTTCTCGGTCACCATCCGCGCCGGTGAGCGCGTCGGCCTCGTCGGACATTCCGGCTCGGGAAAGACGACCTTCGTCAAGTTGATCCAGCGGCTGCATGACGTGAAATCGGGCCAGGTTCTGATCGACGGGCAGGATATCGCCGGCAGCATGCAGGCGTCGCTCCGCCAGCAGATCGCCATCGTCCAGCAGGAACCGATCCTGTTCCACCGGTCGCTCGCCGAGAACATCGCCTACGGGCGGCCCGGCGCGACACAGCGCGAGATCGAGGAGGCAGCGCGTCTGGCGAGCGCGCACGACTTCATCTCCGGACTGCCGAAGGGCTACGCGACGATGGTCGGCGAGCGGGGCGTGAAGCTGTCCGGAGGCGAGCGTCAGCGCGTTGCCATTGCGCGGGCGTTCGTCGCGGATGCGCCGATCCTGATCCTCGACGAAGCGACGTCGAGCCTCGATTCGGAGTCCGAGGTGCTGATCCAGAAGGCGATGGAACGGCTGATGACCGGCCGGACCACGCTGGTGATCGCCCACCGGCTGTCGACCGTCAGGGCGCTGGATCGCCTGCTGGTCTTCGATCGCGGCCGCATCGCGGAAGAGGGCGATCACGACATGCTCATCCGCCTCAAGGGCGGCATCTACCGGAGCCTCTTCGAAAGGCAGGCGCTGGAACTGACGAAAGGGCTCGTGCTCAGCGACGGATGAGTAAGTGTCGTCACACACCATGCTGCCGGCCGGGCAAGAGGATCTTCTCGCCCGGCCGGAGCGGATAGTATTGCTTTGACAGTCTCAGATTGCGCTCTATCATCCAAAAGTTGCAGCCGTGACGGCTGCACCTCAATGCGCGGGTGAATCCGTGTGGCAAGAAGCAGATGCGGTTTTTGCAATCACATGCGATTCGCATCGAAAACGCGGCGGAACAATCGCTGCGGCCTTTTCTATTCTAGGAGGGGGAATGCGCGTTTCCGTCATCGTCACCTTGCCTGCCCAGGAGATTCTTCGATCATCAAGCCTCGCGGCATTTTCAACACCGAACGCCGGCTTGCCGGCTTTTGAATCCACGGAACGTGGAGGACTTTACCTCGATCCGCTTTTTCCGCCGTTGCCACTTGCGGCCCGGGAGCCGGAAGGAATCGATCTCGCCTTGGCAACTGCCGAAAATGCACCCAGTTTCGTGGCTCGAGGAACGATCGATGTTGAAAAGGTCGAGGAGATAAAGGCAGCTAACAAGGGCGTAGAAATCTTCGCCGACCCGGAAATCGGTCTTTTCAAGCCATACTGCGGACCGACGCCCGTTGGCACAAGGGCCGATGTCGAATCGAAGCTCGATGTGGCCGCCTTGGCGGCCAAAGGCCTCGACGGCAAGCGTGTTGCCGTTGCGATCATGGACACAGGCATCAACATGGCACACCTTCGCACTGGAGGCTTAAAGCCAAGGCTTGACCGCCGCACCTTTTGGGCTCCGCCTGGAGTTCCGGCGATGCCCGGGCTCTATCCTGTCGGACATGGGACAATGTGCGCATACGACGTATTGATCGCAGCGCCATCCTCGACACTGTTGGATTTCCCCATTCTTCGATCGACCACGCCCGGCGGAAGCGCTATGGCTGGCTTCCTGAGCGACGCGCTCCTGGCATACGCGTATCTCAACGCAAGGGTCGCAAGCCCCGGATGGCGACGCAGGTATCGAGCGCTCGTCGTCAACAACAGCTGGGGTATGTATCATCCCAGTTGGGATTTTCCTCCGGGGCATCCGGGTCGCTATTCCGACAATCCGAACCACCCGTTTAACATCATCGTCGGGACTTTGACGCGGGCAGGGGCCGACATCCTCTTTGCGGCCGGCAATTGTGGGGCAGATTGCCCCGACGGTCGGTGCCAGGGCGTGACCAAGAACACAATCGCCGGCGCCAATGCGCACCCGGACGTATTAACACTGGCCGGTTGCGACATCACCGACAATCGCGTGGGCTATTCATCCCAGGGCCCGGGCATCCCCGGAATGGCGAAGCAGAAGCCTGATCTCACTGCATACACCCATTTTCTCGGCTCCGAGGCGTTTGGGGTCGGCTCGCCCGATTCCGGGACCTCGACAGCGTGTCCGGTGGCAGCGGGCTGCGTCGCGGCTATCCGCACAAGACTCGCTCCTGGCAATGTCGCGCCAAAAGTCCTATTTTCGGAGTTCAAGGCCAAAGCCTTGCCTAAGCCGGGTACGACGAATAAGTGGAACAAAGGCTACGGCAGAGGCATAATTCGTCCCTTGGCCGTAGCAAGCCACTTTGGCCTATGAGTGCGCACCGACTGGGAGCGGACATGGCTGGAAATTTCGTTCTGATGACCCTTGCATGCCTCGATGGCGTGCCTAGCACCGATCGGTGTGCGGAGATTCTGGGGGTCCACCCGCGTGACATCGACCCTTCTTTCGGAGTGATCGCTATAGATCCGGAACACGGTCGCTACGCCGTACAGGTTAGAGAGGAAGCAATCAGTCAACTCAAACAATCCGGTGGCGAGTATAATGGACCCTTCTCGAATCCTCGTATCGAAGGATTCGGGCCGCCCGAGAAAGATTGAGCGTCGCGGCGCATCCGGCATTGCGCGATCGCGGGATGCCGCCAAGCGGGACTACAGCGCCGCGCGTCTTATCAGACGCGCAAAGGTCGCTGTAGCACTTTGAATTGCTGCATGTTTTTATCCTTCAATCGAGTACGATTTAAGGAAACATGCAGTAGACACACGCACCCACATTCGCTCCACCGTCGCGCCTTCTTTCTTTCTCGATCTGCGCTCTTGTGTCTTTCCACGGCATCCGGCATTCACAAACCGTCCGATTTGGCCTAAAAGGCCGGCAGGTAACACTCCGGTCGCAGCCTACCCGGTCAAAACAAGGACACCTGTCATGAAAACCATCGTAATCTGCTCCGGCGGATTGGATTCCGTTTCGCTTGCGCACAGGATAGCGGCGGAGCATGAGCTTCTCGGCCTCCTGTCGTTCGACTATGGCCAGCGACACCGCAAAGAACTGGATTTCGCCGCCGCCTGCGCCAGGCGCCTCGGCGTGCCGCACCAGATCATCGACATTCGCGAGATCGGCCGGCACCTCACCGGCTCAGCGCTGACCGACGACGTCGACGTGCCGGACGGCCACTATGCCGAAGAGACGATGAAGACGACGGTCGTGCCGAACCGCAACGCCATCATGCTGGCGATCGCTTTCGGTGTCGCGGCCGCTCAAAAGGCCGATGCAGTCGCCGTGGCTGTGCATGGCGGCGATCACTTCATCTATCCCGACTGTCGGCCGGGCTTCATCGATGCCTTCCAGGCCATGCAGAACCATGCGCTGGAGGGATATGCCGACGTCGCTCTCCATGCGCCCTATGTCCGCGTCTCGAAGGCGGATATCGTCGCCGACGGGGCGAAGCACGGCACGCCATTTGCCGAGACCTGGTCCTGCTACAAGGGCGGTGCCCGCCATTGCGGACGGTGCGGCACCTGCGTCGAACGGCGCGAAGCCTTCCATCTCGCCGGCGTTGCCGATCCGACCGAATACGAGGATCCGGATTTCTGGGTCGCAGCCACCCGCGCCTTCGCGGCCGAGGAGGTGCGCTGATGTTCCGCATTACCAAGGAATTCCACTTCTCCGCCTCGCACCAGCTCCCGAGCCTGCCGCCCGAGCATCAGTGCGCAAGGCTGCATGGGCACAATTATGTCGTCGAGGTGGAACTGTCGGCAGAAACGCTCAACGAGCACGGCTTCGTGCGCGACTACCATGAGCTTGCGCCGCTGAAGCACTATATCGACGAGGCCTTCGATCACCGCCACCTGAACGATGTTCTCGGCCATGACCGGGTGACGGCGGAATGCCTGGCACAGCATTTCTATGACTGGTGCAAGGCGCGGCTGCCGGAGACAAGCGCCGTGCGCGTCAGCGAAACGGCGAAGACCTGGGCGGAATATCGGCCATGACCGCGACGCGATCCACCGAGATCCGCGTCAGCGAAATCTTCGGCCCGACGATCCAGGGCGAAGGCGCGCTGATCGGCCTGCCGACGGTGTTCGTGCGGACCGGCGGCTGTGACTACCGCTGTTCCTGGTGCGACAGCCTGCACGCCGTCGACAGCGCGTATCGCGAGGAATGGCGGGCGATGACGGTCGACGACATCTGGAGCGAAGTCACCCGGCTTTCCGGAGGTCTGCCGGTCACGGTCTCGCTTTCAGGCGGCAATCCGGCGATCCAGCCGCTGGGAGCGCTGATTGCCCGCGGCCACCGGGAGGGCTATCGTTTTGCCCTGGAGACGCAGGGTTCGGTCGCCCGCGACTGGTTCGCCGAACTCGACATGCTGGTGCTGAGCCCGAAGCCGCCCTCGAGCGGCATGGAGACGGATTGGGAGGCCTTCGACGCCTGCCTTCGGATGGCCGGCGGCAAGCCTCAGACCGCGCTGAAGATCGTCGTCTTCGACGAGGCCGACTATGCCTATGCGCGGGCAGCGGCGGCGCGCCATCCGCAATTGCCTCTCTACCTGCAGCCGGGAAACCACACGCCCCCACCCCCGGATGACGAGGATGCGCCGATCGATATCGAGGGCGTGATGGAACGGATGCGCTGGCTCGTCGACAAGGTTATCGAGGACAAGTGGTTCGAGGCCCACGTGCTGCCGCAGCTTCATGTGCTGATCTGGGGCAACAGGCGGGGCGTGTAGCGGCGCCCAAATCAGGTGCGCTACACGATTTTCCCTTAAATCGATTCCGATTTAAGTGATCACGCAGTGGGTCCCGCCATTTCCAGCTCGGGCACGGCCGCGTCGAGGCGGACCGGTTTCAGGGCCGGGCCTTCGGCATCCTTGACGAGGTGGATCACGCGGGAAAACAGCGCGCCGTTGCGCGGAGTGCGGCCGATCTTGACGACCGCCGTTTCCCGGAGGTCGGTTTCGAAGATCGATAGCGCGCGCTTCAGCGCGTCGCTGTCCATCGACTCCAGTGCTTCATCGATGATCACCCAGCGCGGCCGTTGCAGGAGTATGCGGGCAAAAGCCAGGAGGCGCTGGTCGTCGTCGCTGAGCTCGCGCTCCCACCGGGCTTCCTGGTCGAGCGATGTCGCCAGGTGGTCGAGGCCAACTTTCGTCAGCGCGGCGACGATCTCCGAATCGGCAAAGCCGTCGGAGTGAGGATAGGCGAGGGCATTGCGCAGCCGACCCCGCGGGAAATAGGGCGCGCGTGGAATGAAGGCGACGGAATCGTCGGCGGGCAAACCGACACGCCCGCCGCCCCAGGGCCAAAGTCCGGCGAGGGCACGGAAGAGCAACGTCTTGCCGGCGCGCGGATCGCCGCTGATGATGACGCGCTGGCCGGCGCCGATCTCGATATGGGGCTCGGCGAGCCTCGTTCTCCCAGATGGGGAGACCACTTCGAGATTGTCGAAGGTCAGGCTGGCTCTGTCGTTTTCGACGAATTCTATCCGCTTTTCCCGGTCGTGCAGCGTGTCCGCCACGATGAGAGCGCGTCGGAATGCGGCAACCCGCAGCAGCGTCGCGCGCCAGTCGGCGATCGCACCGATATTGGCCACGAACCATTTGAGCGAAGAGTGCACCTGGTTAAAGGCGCCGACGGCCATCATCAGGCCGCCGAAGCTGATGTTTCCCGCGAAATAGACGGGTGCGGCGATCAGGATTGGTGCGACGACCGTCACCCAGCCATAGCCGTCCTGCACCCAGGCAAGATTGATCTGGGCGCGATAAATGTTGCGCACGGACCCGAGCACGGAGGAAAGATCGAGTTCCAGGCGTCTGCGTTCTCCGTCTTCACCGCCCGCCAGCGATATGGCGTCGATATGCTCGTTGACATGCATCATCGAGAACCGCAGATCGGCCTCGCGCGCATAGCGCTCGCCGTTCAGGCCGACGAGCGGCCGCGCGACCAGCCAGCTCACGCAGGAGGCGGAGCCGGCGTAGAGGATCGCCGCCCAAACCATATAGCCGGGGATCTCCAGCGATCTGCCGCCGATCTGGAAGGCGAAGCCGGCCGAGAGCGACCAGAGTACGCCGACGAACGAGGCGAGCAGGATCGACGATTGCACGAGGCCGAAACCGAGATCGGTGGTCAGATCGGCGAGGTGGCCCGCATCCTCCTGCATCCTCTGGTCCGGATTGACGCCGATCGCGCCGCCATTCGCAAGCCGAAAGGCACGGCGCGGCCGCATCCATTGACCGATCAGGTCCAATGTCAGTCCTTCACGCAGTTTCAGCCGCACCATCTGGTTGAGCCACTGTTGGGTGACATTGAATATCAAGAGAACGCCGGCGATGACGACGAACAGCAGGAGCTGATAGAAAAAGGCGTTGAGATCGCGCCGCTCGATCGAATCGAAGAATGGTCGGTACCAGCGGTTGAGAATAATCTGCCCGATAGCGGTAACGATGATGACCGCCAGACTACCGGCGGTGAGCCACAGGATCGGCTTCAGAAGCGGCGAGGCGACGAAGGCACGTCGCATCATGTCGAACTGCTGCCAGATGCTGCTGCCCTCGGGTGGTGCGGCCGGCGATCGGGGCGCGGTCTTCTTGCCGGTCGGTTTCCTCATCGTCATTTCCTCCCTTTCAAGGGGCACATCTTATCGGACCTAACCCGACGGTCGGTACACCGAGCTCATCGGCAAGCACGAGGCACCAACAGACGGTTCAGGGTCGTTGGGATCCCGGTCGGTCCTGAGATGGACGCAGGCTCGCGCCGATACCGGATCAACGAGGCCAGCGCCCAGTGCCAGGGTCGGCCGCAATCGTCCGTCCCAGGAAAGTCGGAAAAATCCGGGGTTGCCGTTGAAATGCCCGCATTCGGGGGCGGGCTGGAGCCCGTTCATTGCAAATATACGACTGAATATCCGTAGATGCTGAAATACAGCGACTCTAAAAATAACCATGCAGCCAGTGTACGGGTAACCACGCTCCATGGAAACAGATTTTGATACCCGTCAGGGGTGTTCATCGCCCCTTATGTGATCGCCTTTAGAGCGCAATCGTAGCAGCACCATTCATTTCGGCTTGTTCATGTTACAACATTGACATAAAACGTTACCGCCGTCCCAAGGCGTGTGTCACCCGCACTCAACCGCGAATTCGCAAGAATTGCATGCCAAGAGAAGGAGACATTTATGTCCATTTCACCCTCCAACATTGGCCACAAGCATGCCTCGGCCATACTCGGCGGCGACATCGCCGCTCGCGTTCGGGCTGCTCGTGAAGCTGTTGGTTATAGTATCGAGGATCTCGCAGTCACCTGCGGCCTCGCCAATGTTGAAATAAGCGAAATTGAAAGCGGCATGGACAACAGTCCGGCAAAACTGAAGCGAATCGCGATTGCCCTTCAGGTGCCGATTTCGGACTTCCTGCCCGCCGAAATCTAGTTCAGTGGACCGGCCGACGAGACGCGTCGGCCGGGTCGCCACCACTTCCACCCTTCTTGCGATTTTTCCTCAAAACCGGCCCGCAGCGCTCGATCGGGGACTCACGCGGCAGCGGCAAGACTCTTGATCTTGCTGACGAGCTCGGGGCCGTCGAACGGCTTGGCGAGGCGTGGCAGGGAACGGAAACGTTCCGGCAGGTCCGATGCCGCGTAGCCGGTGAGCAACAGGACAGGCACCCGTCGTTCGAGCAGTTCGTCGACAAGCGGATAGACGAACTCGCCGCGCAGATTGAGATCCAATGTCGCAATGTCAAATCTTTCCGCGCGCGAGGCCGCAATCGACGTGCTGAGACTAGTGAACGGTCCGACCACCAAATAGCCGGCCGCGATGAGATCGTCCTCGATTTGCAGCGCCACCAGAAATTCGTCCTCGACAACGAAGACCCGACATGGCTCCACGGCTGTCATGGCGAGGCTTCGCAGGGGCAGGGGATGTCGATCGTGCACACCAGGCCTTGCGGTGCGAAGTCCAGTTGGACATTGCCGCCGAGGTCGGAGGCGAGCACGCGTTCCAGCAGCAAGCGCCCGAAGCCGTTGCGTTTTGGGGCGAGAACCGGCGGGCCGCCCGATTCGCTCCAGCGGATTCGCAGCCGATCGGTTTCCCGGTCCGCCCACCATTCGATGCCAACGCTGCCGGTTTTCACCGAAAGCGCCCCATGTTTGGCGGCGTTGGTGGCGAGCTCGTGGGCCGCCATGCCCAGCGTCAAGGCGTATTTCGGCGGCAGCATTGTCCGCGGGCCCGAGAGCGAGACGTTGTTCTTGCCGTCGTCATGGTAGGGGGCCAATTCGTCAAACAGCACGGTTTCCAACGAGACGCCGGACCAGCTTGCTTCGGCAAGGCGCGTATGGGTTTGCGCGAGCGCCCGGATGCGGGCATCGAACGAGCGGTGCGCATCGTGCATATCCGGATTCGTCGAAAAGGACTGGCGCGCGATGGAGCTCACGATTGCAAGCGTATTCTTGACGCGGTGGCTGAGCTCGGCAACGAGAAGATTGCGCTGGGATTCGGCTTCCTTGCGCTCGGTGATGTCCATGCAAACGCCGGCCAGTTTGCTTGGCTTTGCAGGACCTTGAGGCGAAAACTGCCCGAATGCCTCCATCCAGCGAATCCCCCCGTCGGGAAGCCTGATCCGGTAAACGACGTGATAATCCTCGCCGGTCTCCATAACCCGGGCGATTTCCAGTTCGACAAGCAGAAGGTCGTCCGGATGAATGTCGCGCTTGAAATCGGCAAATGTGCCTCCGAATGTTCCCGGTTCAAGATGGTGCAGCGCCTCGAGCCCCTGCGACCAGATCACTTGGCCGGTGCCGATGTTCCATTCCCAGGCGCCCATCCGTCCGGCACCCAGCGCGATTTGCAGCCGGCGTTCGCTCTCCTGCAGCGCTTCCTCGGCCTGCTTGCGTTCCGTTATGTCCACCGATGCCGCCACGGCGCCCACCACCGCGCCCGAGGCGTCCCGCAGCGGCGTCGCATTGCCGAAGACGTGGCGCGACGTCCCATCGGAAAATCGGATTTCCTCCTCGAAGTTCGGCACGTCCTCGCCCCGCGCTGCGCGCTGCACCGGCAGATCCTCAGGCGCCAGCAGGTTTCCCCTGGCGAAGACCTGGAAGTTGTCGGGGCGCAAGCCAGCGGTCGCCGACAGCGACAGGTTGGACTCCGGCGGCCGCCGGAGAAGCTCATAGGCGGCCCGGTTGCCGCTGATGACTTGGCAATCGGGCGTGCGCGAGATCCAGATCGAGGCCGGTACGGCCTCCATGATCGCCATCAACTCGGCGGCGCGCGCCCTCTCGCTCGCCTCGTTGCGCCGCAACTGCTCTTCCGCGAGGCGCCGCGCTTCGTCGGCACGCATTCGCTGGATGCTGAAGCCCAGTTGCCGGGCGATCGTCAACGCCACGCCGATCTCGTTTTCGGTGAAAGCATGCGGCATGTCATAATAGGTCATGAACTTGCCGATGAGCCTGCCTTCGGCGACGAGCGGGATGAAGCCGAGCGCGGCGATGCCTTCCGCCTCGATTGTCGACCTGAGGGCGCCCAGCGCTTCGGCCTGAGCAACGTCTTCGAGGAAGATGGGCTGCGGATCCCGTTGCTCGCGGGTCCAAGGGGAGTGCCCGTCAACTGCGTCCCGGTAGAGCGATGAAAGACCGCGCCACGCAACGAAATGCATGGTTGCGGTGTTGTCGAAGAGCAGAATGGAGGCCCGTTGGCATCCGAGCGCGCCCTGGATGGCATCCAACGCTGCCTCGTAGACCTCAGAAATCTCCTGAGCGCGGTGAAGCCTCTCGGTCAGGCGATGGAGCGCGGCCTGTTCGCGCAAGCGACTTGCCAGAGCTTCACTGGCCCGTCTCTGCTCGGTGATGTCGCGGGCGATCTTGGACGCGCCGACAATATGCCCGGAAGCGTCTCGAACCGGCGAAACCGTGAGCGAAATATCGACGAGACGGCCGTCCTTGCGACGGCGGGTCGTCTGATAGTGATCGATGCGCTCGCCGCTGCGGATGCGCCTGAGGATATTAGGCTCCTCGTTCTCATAGCCGGGCGGCATGAGAATGGTGATCGACTTTCCCACGACCTCTTCCGCCGCATATCCGAAGAGCCGCTCGGCACCCTTGTTCCAACTCGTTATGATGCCGTTCAAATTCTTGGTAACGATGGCGTCGTCCGAGGATTCGACAACTGCCGCGAGATAGCGGGAATCCTGTTCCGCGCTCTTGCGGTCGGTGATGTCGACGAGGAGATTGACGGCCCCGGTAAGCGCACCGGACTCGTCGAAAATCGGCGTTGGATGGGGGAGAAGCAATGCGGTCGAGCCATCCGGCCGAACCACCACCAATTCCTGCCCGCGGATCGGCTGGCGCCCCTTCAGCGCCATGGCCATCGGGCATTCGTCGTGCGGCAACGATGAGCCATCGGGCCGGCGAAGCTTCCAGCTGACGCACCAGCGATCCTCGCCGACTTTCGGCTGGCGTCCCGCCAGATCGGCTGCGGCAGAGTTGAAATAGGTGACGAAGCCGTCCGCATCCGTGGTGTAGACTGCAACGCTCAGTGCATCGAGTGCGGATCGAAAATCCGGTGAGCCCACGGCACCAAGATCGCCCACGACGTATTTGGGCAGAGTCTCCGCACTGCACATAGTTCCCTCCGCACGCCGCATAACGCCAAACAACGCTGCTCATGAGAACTTTGTTCCAGAAGTCCCCAAAAGACGTAGGGGTGTGGAACTCCGCCTGGGGTGTTAGGTTCGCCGGCGGAGGAGCGTGGCCCTTGGGCTTTGCGGAGGAGGAGGTCAATCAAACTGGAGATATTCGATGAGCAGAACTGTGCTGAATGCCGTGGGCAAGCCGCTTTACTACAGCGGAAGTTCGACGGCCTGGTTTTCCGCCACCGGATCGGGACCCACGCTCTATGGGACGGCCGGCAATGATTCCATGTGGGGCGACAGTTCCGTAAACGTCACCATGATCGGCGGCAAGGGAGATGACATCTATTATCTCTATTCGGGGATCAACCGGGCCTATGAGGCAGCGGGCGAGGGCGTCGATACGATCAATACATGGATGAGCTACACGCTCCCGCAGAATTTCGAGAATCTGACCGTCACCGGCAATGGCCGGTTTGCCTTCGGCAATGATATCGACAACATCATCAAGGGCGGCTCCGGCAGCCAGACGCTCGACGGTGACGGCGGCAACGACGTCCTGATCGGCGCGGGTGGTGCCGATACCTTTGTCTTCGCGCGCGGCAACGGCAGCGACCTCATCACCGATTTCAACTTCGACGACACCGTTCGCCTGGATGGTTATGGGTTTACCTCCTTCGATCAGGTTCTGGCCAATGTGAGCCAGGAGGGTTCCAACCTGCGGCTCGCTTTGGCGGACGGCGAGAGCCTGGTGTTCGCAAATACCACTGCCGACCAATTGCAGGCGCACCAGTTCAGGCTCAGCCTCGACCGCTCCGCGCTGACCCAGACTTTTTCGGACGAGTTCAATACGCTTCAGCTCCGAAGCGGCACGAGCGGCGTCTGGGACGCTAAATTCTGGTGGGCGCCGGAGAAGGGAAGCTCGCTTTCCGGAAACGGCGAGCTGCAATGGTATATCAATCCGACCTACGGGCCGACTGCATCGGCCAATCCGTTTTCCATCAACAACGGCGTTCTGACGATCAAGGCCGAGGCGGCATCGGAAGCCATTCAGGCGGAAATCAACGGTTACGATTACACGTCCGGAATCCTGACGACACACTCGTCCTTCGCCCAGACCTACGGCTATTTCGAAATCCGCGCCGACATGCCGGACGACCAGGGCGTATGGCCGGCCTTCTGGCTACTGCCCGCCGATGGCTCCTGGCCACCGGAACTCGACGTGGTGGAAATGCGCGGGCAGGATCCGAACACGATCATCGCGACCGTGCATTCGAACGAAACCGGGTCGCAGACCAGCATCGCCAGCGCGGTGAAGGTTTCTGACACAAGCGGCTTTCACAAATACGGGGTGCTTTGGACGGAAGAGGAGATCGTCTGGTACTTCGACGATGCGGCGATCGCGCGTGCCGACACACCCTCGGACATGCACGACCCGATGTACATGCTCGTCAACCTGGCTGTGGGCGGCATCGCCGGCGCGCCGAGCGACGGGCTCGTCGACGGATCCGAGATGAAGATCGACTATATCAAGGCCTATTCGCTGGACGCCGACTGGCAGATCTAACGACGGAGGCTTGGGAGGCCGACAGCAAGCCGCCGTCCTCCCTTGCAGATGCTATTTCTGGATGCAGGTATCCGCCGTGTCCTTGGTGCATTCATCGAGACCGGTGAAGACCGGATCCTCGACCGGCTTGCCGGCGATCAGGTCCATCATCACCGAGGGCGCCTTGTAGCCCATCTCGAACGGCCGCTGGCCGACGAGGGCGGTGACCAGCCCCTCCTTGGCGATGGCCACTTCTTCGCCGATCGTATCGGCAGCGCCGATCACGAATTCGTTCTTGGCGATCTTTTCGGCCATCGGCTTGAACAGGTCGCGGTAAGGCTGTGGCGCACCGAACAGCGGCCAGCCGCCCATGATGCCGAAGGCATCGAGGTCGGGATTGGCGGCCAGGATGTCGGTCATCGCCTGCACGCCCTTGGCACCGTCGTCATTGGTGAACACCGGGCAACCGGCTACTTCCGTCCAGCCGCCTTCGCCCTTGAGCTCCGCCAGGTCTTTTTGCCCCGTCAGCGCATCGCGCATGCCCTGGGCACGGCGCAGGATGTTGTCGGCGCCGGGGTTGCCTTCAATGGTGCAGATCTTGCCGCCATTCGGCTTGCCCTTCTTGATGTACTCGCCGATACGGTAGCCCATCAGGTAATTGTCCGTGCCGAGATAGGTCTTGCGCAGCGCCGAATCTTCGGCCGCAAGGTCCGCATCCAGCGTCATCACCGGAACCGTCGGATTGGCGGTCTTGAGCGTCTGGGCGATGAGCTTGGCGTTCGACGGCGAGATGGCGATGGCCGCCGTATCCGCCTTGCCCAGCATGTCCTGGACGATCTGCGCCTCACCGGCCTCGTCGGATGTCGAGGCGGGCCCGGTGTAGAAGCATTCATACTCCGAATCCGGATTTTCCTTGTTCCACTTCTGGCAGCCCTGGTTGATCGCCTCGAAGAACGGGTTGTCGAGGCCCTTCACGACAATGACAAGCTGCTTCTTCTGGGCCAGAGCGGTTCCGGCGCCGAGCGCCAGTACGGCTGCTGCAAGCAATAATGCCTTCCTCATGCTTTCCTCCCTTGAAACGCACGGACACCCGCGTGTCCGCGACACCAGTCAGCCGGGATACCAGACGATGCGCGGATTTCCCTCCGGGCGCTCGTACTGCCAGGCCGAGTCTATAAGCTTCTCGAGATCGTAGCCGGGTCGCCAGCCCAGCAGCTATTTGGCCTTGCTGTTGTCCATCCAGTTGGAATGAAAGCGGCTCGGGATTTCGACGCTGCCAAGACCGCGCGTACGAGCGAGATAGGCAGCGACTTCGCCGTAGTCCACCGGTCGATCCATCGCGATGTTGAAGAGTTGGCGGACCGCGCGGGGGTGGTCGATGGCGGCCAGGATCGCCGCGACAAGATCGTCGACATGGACGAAGTTGCGCTTCAGCGGCTGGCCGTCTGCGTCCAGCAGCAACGGCACCGTGCCGTCTTTCGCATAGCGTTCCGCGTCGGCTTCAGGGACGAGATCCTTCCACACCGGTCCGCCGAAGACATCGTCGCCGAAGGAGAGAGAATATTTGAAGTCATCCTTCTCCATGATCCAGGGCGCGCGCAGGCAGCAGCCGTTCAAGCCATACTGGATGCCGTATTGCTCCAGCATCACCTCTTCCAGCACCTTCGACAGGGCGTAGCAGCCTGGATAGGCACGATGCGGCGTTGCCTCGGTGATCGGGGCGTCGTGACGATGGTAGAAATGGCCGATGCCGGCGTCGCCGCCGATGAGGATGAACTGCCGGGCGGTCTCACTCGCCCGGAATTCCTCGAGCAGCCAGAACAACCCCTTGACGGTCACGTCCATGACGCTGTCCGGGGTTTCCTTGCAGGTGGCGAGATGGATGACGTGCGTTACGCCGACGAGCGCCCTGGCGGCCACGTCGCGCTCGGCGATGGTTCCGCGGACCACTTCGACACGGTCTGTCTCGGCATGCAGGCGGTTGTGGCAAAGCGCACGGATGCGCGCCTTGGAAAAACGCGGATCGTCAAGCAGCCCAGCGATGAGATGCTGTCCGACCTTGCCCGTTGCCCCGGTGACAAGGATCAGCATGCTCTCCTCCTGCTGATAGCTAATATCCGCGCGCTTCGCGCGTCAACGAATATTTGTAATACAATATGCGTTTGCGCGCATGTACCTCTTTATTTGTAGGACGATTGACGCTGTTCGATGCATTTGCGTAAATGGATGTCACCGGGGGAGGAGACCCGGCCAGCGACGGCGTATGGGCTCTTTTCCGAGCCAGCGCCGCTTGGCTGCAGGTATTGGGAGGCTATCGTGGCGGTTCTCGAACTCGCCAATGTTTCCAAGCATTTCGGCGCCATCCAGGCGGTCAACGACGTTTCCTTTTCGCTTCAGGCGGGCGAGGTCGTCGGCCTCATGGGCGACAACGGCGCCGGCAAGTCGACGCTCGTCAAGATGATCGCCGGCAATTTTCGGCCGAGCCACGGTGCCATGCGCATGAACGGTGCCGATCTCGTCCTTCATCGCCCCGTCGAAGCGCGCCAGCACGGCATCGAGATCGTCTACCAGGACCTGGCGCTCTGCGACAACTTGACGGCAGCGGCGAACGTCTTCCTCGGGCGGGAATTGCGGCGCGGCGTCGGTCCGTTGCGCGTTCTCGACTACAAGTCGATGTACCGGCGCGCCGGTGAGATCTTCAAGGAACTGAAGTCGGAAACCCGCCCGCGCGACCTCGTCAAGCAGATGTCCGGCGGCCAGCGGCAGGCGGTGGCGATCGCCCGCACCATGCTCTCGGAAGCAAAGATCGTGCTGATGGACGAGCCGACGGCCGCGATCTCCGTTCGCCAGGTAGCGGAAGTGCTGAATCTGATCCGCCAGTTGCGCGACCGCGGAATTGCCGTGGTGCTGATCAGCCACCGCATGCCTGACGTCTTCGAGGTCGCCGATCGTGTCATCGTCATGCGGCGCGGCCGAAAGGTCGCCGACAAGGCGCTCGCGGCGAGTTCACCGGAAGAGGTCACGGGTCTGATCACCGGCGCGATCGAACAGGTATAACGAGTCTCAGGAAAAGCGAAGGTCGGTCATGGCAGTTACCTTGGATCGGGCGATCGGGCAGAGGCAGCAGGGATGGGTCACCTCGGTTGTTTCCAGCCAGACATTCTGGGTGCTGATCGCCGTCATTCTGGCCTGCCTCTTCCTGTCGGTTGCTACGGATACCTTCGCGACGTCGAAGAACCTCTACAACATCACCCGCAACTTCACCTTCGTGGCGATCATTGCGCTGGGCATGACGCTGGTGATCATCACCGGCGGCATAGACCTGTCGGTCGGATCGGTCCTCTGTCTCTGCAGCATGGTGCTCGCAGTGGTGATGAATGCCGGCTACAGCATCGAGGTCGGCATCGCCGCTTCGGTCGGCACCGCCCTCGTCATCGGGGGGTTCAACGGCGTCATGATCGCCTATCTCGGCTTTCCGCCTTTCGTGATCACGCTCGGCATGCTGTCGATCGCCCGAAGCCTGGCGATGGTCGCCTCCAACAACACCGTCGTCTTCCAGTTCGGGCCCGATCATGACACGCTGCTTGCGCTGGGCGGTGGCGCCTGGTTCTTCGGCATCGCCAATCCGGTGCTCTACATGATCGTGCTGGCGCTGCTCACTGGCTTCGTGCTGCGCTGGACGAGATTCGGCCGCTATGTCTTCGCGATTGGCGGCAACGAGCACGCCGCGACGCTGACCGGCGTACCGGTGCGCCGCATCAAGGTTGCCGTCTACATGATTTCTGCGCTTTCGGCGGGGGTGGCCGGCATCATCCAGACCGGCTGGCTCGGCGCCGTCACTACCAATATCGGCGCCGGTATGGAGCTTCAGGTGATTGCCGCTGCCGTCATCGGGGGCGCCAACCTGGCCGGCGGGGTCGGCACCGCCTCCGGCGCGCTGATCGGTGCGGCGCTGATCGAGGTGATCCGCAACAGTCTCGGCCTGCTCGGTATCAATGCTTTCTGGCAGGGAACCTTCATTGGCGGCGCAACGGTACTCGCCGTCCTGTTCGATCGTATCCGCAGCTTCCGCCAGAGCGAGTAGCGCGGCCGGCCGTTCAACCCTTGGCGAGAATGCGCTGCATTTCCATCACGGCGGCGTCGAGCTGTGGGTCGCGCCCGTCCGCATAAGGCAGGCTGAAGGATACGGCGATATCCGGTTCGACACCGCTGCCTTCCAGGCGCAGACCATCGTCGATGACCGCATCGGAGACCGCCACTTCCAAAAGGCTGTCGTCGGGAAGAAGAAAGGCACGACCAGCAAGCAGGGCGCCCGCGGTCCGTGCGCCGACGAGCGGTACGCCATTGACTTTTAGCGCATGCGCGAAGAGCTCGAGGCCGCTTCTTGACCCTTCATCGATGATCGCCACCACCGGGCGCCGCCAGCGAACGGTGCCGAGCGTGTCCTTGCCGTCGCGTGAGATCAGCCGGAATGTCGGCACCCCGCCGACGAAAAGGTCCGCCGCATCGGGCGGGCCGCCGCCCCAGCGACCGCGCAGGTCGACGATGACCCCGTCGGCGTCCTTGAGGCGACCGCTGGCGAGTTCACGGGCGACGATATCGAGGCCGTCGCGGGTCGATAGGGTCCAGAGCCGCAGATAGCCGATGCGCCGCCCCTCCCGTTCGGTGACCGTGATGCTTTTTTCGATCGCCTTTTCAAAGGTCCGCAGCGGCTGCAGCCGTTCGACGGCGACCGTGACGGTGATCGGCAGTCCGTCGCGGTGCCGGCGCAGCCGGACGTCGACGGTTCGACCGACTTTGTCCCGGAAGGACGCGATCTCTCGGTAGGGCACGCCATCCACCGAGAGGATCTCGTCGCCGACCCTGATGCCTGCCCGGGCGGCGGGCGCCCCATCATAGACGTCGCTGACGAAGCGCTGGCCGCGTTCGAGGCGCGTGACCATGCCGATGCCGGCATAACGAACTTCACCGTCCGGCGGGAACAGGCGTTTGATGTCGTTGCGGATGGCGAAGCGGAATATGTCTGCTAGTTCGTAATAGTCGATCGTGTCGTCGGTGAAGCGGCCGGTATGCGACACGCCGAGGCTGGCGAGGACGCTCTCGACCGCCGCGTCGACGCGATCCTCAGAACTCTTGGCGGTCAACCGGCCCTGCTCATTCGTCAGTTGCTGGCGAACTGCGGCGTGGAAGCGGTCAAGTCCGGATGTGTCATAGAAATTGTCGGCGACCAACTCGACGGCGCGATCGAAGACCGCATGGCCGGACCGGGGCAGATCCAGAGCAACACTGTGGCTTGGTGCAAGCAAGAGCAGGAGCGCGAAGGGCAAGGGGCGACATGTCTTCATCGTTGAGGAACCATGTTTCCGGTCATGCCCAACAGTATCCGCAAAGCCGCGGCCGGATCGAGACTCCCCTCAACAACATTCCGTGAAGCCAATGGCCCTAGATCACTTCATCGTTTCATTGAAACGGTGAATTGATCCAATTCTTTGAAATTATGCAATTCCGGGCGGAAAACCGTTACACACTTTTCCTGGAATTGCTCTAGCCGCTCGATGTTCAGCCTCGGCTCTCGGGATTTCGACGCCGCAAATGCCCGAAGCGAAAACGGCCCGCTGCCGCCGTACGCACCATCATCATCTCGCCGATGGTCTCATGCGTCATTAGGCCGACGAGGCGACCAGTGCTATCCACGACGGCGACTGCCGGTGAATTCGCCTCCTGCATGAGCCGCAGGCTTTCCTCGAGGCGCTTGCGGTAATGGATGCTTGGCACGCCACGTCGCATCACCTCGATGACCGGGGTCGCCGCGCCCTTCTCCTTCAAGGTCCGGATTATGTCGTCACGCGTCAGCAAGCCCTCGATATGGCCGAAGGCATCGACAACGGGGAACTCGCGTTGCGTCGTCGCAAGGAGGGCCTCTATCGCCTCGTCGATGCTCGCCATGCGGTCGAGCGTCGCGAATTCGGTGATCATCACGTCGCTCACGAGAACGCTGCCGGAGACCTCGCGGATCTGGGCATTCTGCGCTTCCGCGCTTGCCGCCAGATAGACGAAGATCGCGATGAAGATCAGCAGCGGGTTGTAGAACAGGCCGAGAAAGCCGAAGACGAAGGCGAGGCCCTGGCCGATGAATGCGGCGATCTGGGTGGCGCGCGACCAGCTCAGGCGCGCGGCAAGTGCTGCACGCAGGACGCGGCCGCCGTCCATGGGGAAGGCCGGGATCATATTGAAAAGAACGAGAAAGACATTCACCCCGGCGAGCCGTGCCAGAAAGCCCATATGCGGGTCCTCGATCCCTGCTATTTGTTCCATGCCGACGGTGGTCCGGAGGAAGAGCAGGATCAAGCCGGCGATCGCGACGTTGACCAACGGTCCGGCGATCGCGATCACGAATTCCGCGCCCGGCTCCTCCGGCATCCGCTCGAGCCGGGCGACCCCTCCGATCGGGAGCAGGGTGATATCCGGCGTCTTGATGCCGAAATGGCGCGCCGCGGCGATATGGCCGAATTCGTGGAGAACGACGCAGGCGAAGACCGCCAGCACGAATGCGACGCCTTCAAGCGCGGCCGGTGCGCCGCCGATCCTGTAATGCATCAGCCATATCCAGACGAGCAGCAGCGCGAAGGTGACATGCACGCGAAGTGCGGTGCCGGCGATCGTTCCGATCCTGAAGGACCAAGCCATGCGATACGCTCCTGACGTGCTGTAGGCTTCGGCAAATCCTAGCCGTGAACCAGTGTACGCCGCCCGCGGAGCCTTTGACACGACCTCACCGAGCGGCGGGCAAACTTGGTTATCTGCACAACCGAATGCCGAGCAAGATCGTTCCGAAGCGACGGCCTGAATGGCTCGGCAAAGTCGAGCACGGTGAAGCGCAGCTCAATAGGCTCTCGCGGGAACAAAGAGACAGATCGTTCTTCCCCGGTCCTGGCCTGCAGCCGAGCACCAGTGATACTCGCCATCGGGCGATATGCGCACGCGTCTGTCGGAATAGGGGAGGACCTCGCCCGTCGCGTTGATGATATAACCTTGTGGGCGTTCGCTTATTGCTGTCTGGTTGACGTGGCGGCAGTCAAAATTCGAGCAGCAGGAGTTGGGGTATTTCCAGCCGGTTGGCGCGTCATGAGCATAGGCAAAGGTGCTCGTTGATATTCCGACAAGCAAAAAGAAAACTCCGCGCATCACGATCTCCTTCCAGGAGCGGAGTCGAAAGAGAACACGTCACATTCGAAACCCGCTCTAACCCATTGGAATCGAGCACGTTCCTCGACCATGTTCGAGGCGACGCGGAACATCGTGATCGACAGGAACGGTCGCCAATTCTTCAACGAAAGACACGGGGTCAGAACCGACAGCGTTCATTGATGCTTTCAAGCCGCGGGATCGGCCAAAAGTGATCCACACCAGCCGGCGTTACAGTTCAAATCTGGCGAATTAACGTCGTGCGGCTGCAGATGGCTTGCAAAACAACCTGTGCTGGTATAAATCCGCGCCCGGCTACTCAGGAATGGTGGATATCGACGGCGTCGCTTGCGCCTTCCACCAGTTGCATCGGCCAGAGCTTGTTTACCGCCGCCTGCGGATAATCATGGCTGAAGGCCGGCATGGTCGATAGCAGCGTTTCGGCCAAGGCGATACCGAGATCGCGCAGTGACAGCCGGAAGCAGGTGAGGGCCGGCGAGAGAAACTGGGCATGCGGACTGTAGCGGCCGATTACCGCGATATCACGTCCCGGTTTGACGCCGGCCTCGGAAAGGGCGCGGTAGAAGCCAATCGCAATCGTTTCATTGATCAGCACGATTGCAGTCGGACGCTCCCCGAGCGCCAGCAGATCGCGACCGACCTGATAACCGCCGGCTTCGTTGGGAGTCGACCGAAAGATCAGGCTGTCATCAAGGGTAAGGCCGTGCGACGCCAGGGCTTGCCGGCAGCGTTCGACGAAGACATAGCCGAGGTTGGTGTCGTCATGCGGCCGCGTGATGGCGATGCGGCGATGGCCGCGCGCCACGAGCCGGTCGATCGACGCCTGTGCCATGCCCTCGAAATCCAGGTCGAGCCAAGGCTGGCCGGCATCCGTGAGGGTGCGGCCGAGGGTGACGAAGGGAATATTGCGCTCGGCGAGAAAAGCGACGCGCGGATCATGTCTTTGCGTCGCCGAGAGGATGACGCCGTCGGCAAAGCCGCGGGCCACGACGCGGCGCAGGTAATCGCCGGGATCCTCCTGAGATGAGCAGAGCAGGGCGACGAGATCGAGCTTGTGCCTGGCGAAAACCGCCTGAACGCCATCGAAGACGCTCATGAAGAACGTGTCGCCCTGGCCGGTGATCTCGGTTCCGGTCTGCATCATGAAGCCGATGATGTTCGTCGTGCCCTGGCGGAGACTCCGGCCGGACTGGTTCGGCACGTAGCCGAGTTCTTTGGCTGCTGCCAGCACCCGCCTGCGCGTCTCCTCGTTGACGTCCGGGCGGCCGTTCAGCGCGCGTGAGACCGTTCCGATCGAGATGTCGAGATGCTGCGCAAGACGCCGAATACCCTTCATTCGCAGCGTTTCCTCCTCTGCCTGTCCGCGCGTGATCCGATTCCCTATTGACATGTTTCGGAAACTCCGCATAGTTCCGTAAACGTTTACGGGCGCCAAAACAAGGCGAAATCGTAGGTTTCGGGAGGAGAATCGTGATCTTGCGCGCAGTTCTGTGCGGGTGCGGAGCTATGGCCAGAGGCTGGGTGAAGGCGATCGCGGCCGACCCCGACCTCCGGTTGGCGATCCACTTCGTCGGCCTCGTCGACGTCAAGCCCGAAGTCGCCGTATCACTTGCCGCCGAGTTCGACCTCGAGGGAGTCGTCATCGGCTCGGATCTCGACGCGGTGCTCGCGGAAACGAAGCCGGACATCCTCTTCGATGTCGTCGTTCCAGCCGCGCGTCGTGACGTCGTCTCCGCCGGTTTCAGATACGGCTGCCACGTGCTCAGCGAGAAGCCGATGGCCGCCTCGCTCGATGCCGCCCGAGAGTTGATCCGGCTTGCCGACGAGGCAGGCAAGCTGCATGCGGTCGTGCAGAACCGCCGCTTCATCTCCGGCGTGCGCCGGATCCGCCGTTTCGTCGAAGCGGGTGGGCTCGGGGAACTGACCGGGATTCACTGCGACTTCTTCATTGGCGCCCATTTCGGCGGCTTTCGCGAAGAAATGGATCACGTCCTGCTTCTCGATATGGCGATCCACACTTTCGATGCCGCCCGCTTCATCGCCGACAAGAAGCCGCTCGCCGTCTATTGCCACGAGGAGAATCCACGCGGCTCCTGGTATCGCCACGGCGCGGCCGCAACGGCGATCTTCGAATTCTCGGATGAGGTCACCTTCACCTATCGGGGCTCCTGGTGCGCCGAGGGCGCCAATACGAGCTGGGAGAGCGCGTGGCGGATCACCGGGACACGCGGCACTTTGCTTTGGGACGGGGCTGAAGAATTCTGCGCCAATACGGTCACAGGCAGTGAAGGCCTGCTGCGCGAGCCGGTGCCCCTCGAAATTCCTGAACCTGCCCATCAGGGGCAAACGCATGGGCATGCCAGCGTGATTGCCGATTTCGTCGCTTCGATCCGCAGCGGAAAGAAGCCGGAGACGGCGAGCGACGATAATATCAACAGCCTTGCCATGGTGTTCGCGGCGATCGAGAGCGCCCGCGCCAGGCAACGCGTGACAATCTGAGCGAGGCAATCGATGAGCGACCCAGCAAAGTCCATTCGCATCGGCACAATGGTCAGCGCCACCAAGGGCGAGGCGGCGAAACGCATCGCCGAAATCGCCGACCTCGGCTTCGAAAGTTTCGAGCCGTTCTTCTGGCAGACCACCAACGGGCAGGATCTCGCCGAGTTGGGCAAGCGCTGCCGCGACGCGATCGGGGACCGCGACATCACCATCTCGACGCTCGGCATGTTCGGCAATCCGCTCGAGGAGACCGATATCGACCTGCAGACGCTTGAGGGCTGGAAGGACTGCATCGACAATGCCCATCATTTCGGTGCGACGTGCGTCGCGGGCTTCACCGGCCGCCTTCGCAACCGGCCGCTCACCGACAGCCTGCCGCGCTACCGCAAGGTCTGGCGGGAGCTTGCCGCGCGTGCCGCTGAGAAGGGCGTGAAGATCGCCTTCGAGAACTGCGCCATGGACGGCAACTGGGCGACGGGCGACTGGAACATCGCCCACAATCCGGACGCCTGGGAACTGATCTTCAACGAGACGCCGGACGATCATATCGGGCTCGAATGGGAGCCCTGCCACCAGATGGTCTACCTGATCGAGCCGCTGCCGCAGATCCGCAAATGGGCGCACAAGATTTTCCACGTGCACGGCAAGGACGCGACGATCCGCTGGGATGTCATCCGCGAGCACGGCATTTTCGGCAAGGAGAAGTTCGTCTTCATGCGCACGCCCGGCTTCGGCGATAGCAACTGGACCGACATCATCTCCGAGCTGAGGCTTGCCGGCTGGTCCGGCTCGATCGATATCGAAGGCTGGCACGATCCGGTCTATCGCGACGCGCTCGAAATGACCGGCCAGGTGCATGCGCTCAATTACCTGAAGACCTGCCGGGGCGGTGACTTCGTCGCCGATCCTGCCTGAGGCGAGACATGCCCGACGGGCGGCATGGAGGATGCCGGCCGCGGGTCAACGATTGAGAGGAGGAGTCCATGGGTATCAGCAGATATGCAATGCTGGGCGCATTCGCCCTTGCCAGCCTTTCCCTGCCGGCCTTGTCGGCAAGTGCGGAAGACGTGACGATCAGCGTCTGGTCGCTGGATAGAGACATCCAGCCGGCGCCGAACTTGATAAATGATTTCAATAAGCTCAATACGGGAATTAAAGTCGAATATCGGCAGATCCAGTTCGATGACGTCGTCAGCGAGGCGATGCGCGCTTATTCGACGGGCCAGGCACCGGACATCATCGCCGTCGACAATCCGGAGCATGCGCTGTTTTCCTCGCGCGGCGCCTTTCTCGATCTCAGCGAGATGATTGCGAAGTCGTCGGTTGTCAAGCCGGCGAACTACTTTCCCGGTCCGCTCGCGTCCGTGACGTGGGACAGCAAGTATTACGGCATTCCGAAGGCGACCAATACGATCGCCCTCTACTACAACAAGGACATGTTCAAGGCGAAGGGCCTTGATCCGGACAAGCCGCCGCAGACCTGGGACGAACTGGTCGAGGCGGCGCGCAAGCTGACGGACCCGGCCGCGAATGGCTACGGCCTCGCCTTCTCCGCGAAGGCGAACGAGGAGGGAACCTTCCAGTTCCTACCCTGGGCCCAGATGGCCGGCGGCGGCTACGACAAGATTAATGCCGAGGGCGCGGTCAAGGCGCTCGATATATGGAAGACGATCATCGACGAAAAGCTCGCCTCCCCGGATACGCTGACGCGCGGTCAATGGGATTCGACCGGCACGTTCAATTCCGGCAATGCGGCCATGGCGATTTCCGGCCCCTGGGAACTCGACCGAATGATCAAGGAGGCGAAGTTCGATTGGGGCGTAGCGCTGCTGCCGGTGCCGCAACTGGATGCGGAACGGTCCTCGGCGATGGGCGATTTCAACTGGGCGATCTTTTCCAGCACCGAGCATCCCGAAGAAGCTTTCAAGGTGCTTGAATATTTCGTTTCGCAGGACGAAAGGATGTTCGCGGACTTCGGGCAGTTGCCGGCCCGTTCCGACATCGCCATTCCGCCGACCGGCGAACCATTGAAGGATGCGGCCCTCAAGGTCTTCCTCGAGCAGTTGAAATACGCCAAGCCCCGTGGCCCGCATCCGGAATGGCCGAAGATTTCCAAAGCGATCCAGGACGCGATCCAGGCGGCTCTGACCGGGCAGATGAGCTCCAAGGAAGCGCTCGACCAGGCGGCTGAGAAGATCAAGGCGGTTCTGGGCTGAAAAAAGCCGCCAGCGAAATGGCGGCGGGCATTCACCGGCGGACTGCCCTTCTGCATCCGCTTAGTTTCCTCCCGAGAGAGGCGATCTCCGGCTTCGGCCGGGATCGCCCGCGGCGGCAGGGGATCGTCATGAAGAGATTGCTATCCAGCGTCACGGACGGAAGCGGCTTCGACATCGGCCTCGTGCTGTTGCCGCTTGCCTTCCTGTTCGTCTTGTCCGGCCTGCCGCTCGTCTACAATGTGGTGATGAGCTTCCAGGAAGTCGACATGTTCAGCCTCGGCAGCTTTTGGCGGCCGTTCGTCGGCTTCAAAAACTATGTCGATCTCTTCTCACAGCCGGAAACCCGGACCATTCTGCTCAATACGGCGCTGTTCGTCAGCGCCTCGATCGCCGGCCAATTCCTCATCGGCTTCGGCCTCGCTCTCTTCTTCTGGATGAATTTTCCAGGAGCATCGTGGCTGCGCGGTCTCTTTCTCGTCTCCTGGGTCATGCCCGGACTGGTCGTCGGCGCTATCTGGAACTGGATCCTTTCGGGCGATTTCGGCGTCCTCAACTTCTTTCTGAGGGAGATGGGCGTCATCGAGGGCAACATCTTCTGGCGTTCCGATCCGCACTACTCGCTCTGGGCGGTGATCATCGCGAATATCTGGCTGGGTACTTCCTTCAACATGATCCTGCTCTCGGTCGGGCTATCGGGCATACCGAAGGACCTCTACGAGGCAGCGGAGCTTGACGGAGCCAACTCGCTGCAGCGGTTCTTCACGATCACCCTACCGATGATGCGCTCAACGATCGGCGCGATCATAGCGCTCGGCCTGATCTTCACCCTGCAGCAATTCGATCTCTTCGCAGGCATCACCTCGGGTGGCCCGAACAACGCGTCCAATGTAACCCAATATTGGGCTTGGGACCTTTCGTTCCGCCAGTACGACTTTGCCAAGGGCGCGACGATCTCGGTGATCATGATCGTCTTCGTGATGCTTGCTTCCGTGGTTTACGTACGCTCCACCCGCCATGAGGTCCGAGGATGAGTGACACCTTCCGCAATCGGCTGATGGTCGGCGTCGCGCTCGCCCTCGCGGCCATCTACCTCTTCCCGCTCTACTGGATGTACATCACCGCGTTGAAGACCGGGTCGGCGATGTTCGCGACCCCACCGAAATTCTTGCCCAGCGAGCCGCAATGGAGCATCTACTCCTACGTCTGGGAAAGCCGCAACATGGGGCGCTACCTGTGGAATTCGCTGGTTATCGCCCTGGGCGCAGTATCGCTCATCACGGTGCTCGGCGTCGGCTGCGCCTATGTGCTGGCGCGCTACCGCAATGTCTGGGTTGATGTCGGGCTGTTCCTGATCCTGATGCTTCAGGTGCTGCCCGCCTCGCTGATGGTGACGCCGATCTTCGTTGGCTTCTCGCAATTCGGCCTGCTCGACATGCCGCGGCTTGCCGTCATCCTGGCGATTGCCGCAAAGAGCATGCCCTTTTTCGTCGTGCTCGTCCGGGCGACTTTCATGAGTGTCCCGATGGAACTCGAAGAGGCGGCGCTGGTCGACGGCAATTCGCGGATCGGCGCGTTCTTCAACATCGTCCTGCCGCTTGCGAGAAACGGCATCCTGGTCAGCGCAATCCTGATCTTCATGCAGGCCTTCGGCGAATTCGTCTATTCGAAATCGCTGATCCAGGCGGTGGAACTGCAGCCCGCCAGCGTCGGCCTCAACTCCTTCATGGGACCGAACACCAATGAATGGAACAACATCATGGCCTACGCCACGATCTACGTGACGCCCATTCTCGCCGCCTTCGTCCTCTTGCAGCGCCGCATCGTTTCCGGCCTCACCTCGGGAGCCCTCAAATGACCCTCCAGATCGAGCTCAACGGCGTCAACAAATACTATGGGGCCTTCCACGCGTTGAAGGACATCAACCTCGCCATAGAGGAGGGGACGTTCGTTGCGCTTGTAGGTCCTTCCGGCTGCGGCAAGTCCACACTGCTCCGCTCGCTCGCCGGCCTCGAGAAGATCACGACCGGAGATATGAAGATCGCCGGGCAACTGATGAACAACGTTCCGCCGCGCAAGCGCGACGTCGCGATGGTGTTCCAGTCCTACGCGCTCTACCCGCACATGACCGTCGAGGAGAACTTGACCTACAGTCTGCGCATTCGCGGCGTGAAGAAGGCGGAAGCCCGCAAGGCGGCCGAAGAGGTGGCCGCGACCACGGGGCTCTCGCACCTGATGAAACGCTATCCGCGGGAGCTGTCGGGTGGCCAGCGCCAGCGCGTGGCGATGAGCCGCGCCATCATCCGTCATCCGAAGGCCTTCCTGTTCGACGAGCCGCTCTCGAACCTCGACGCCGCCCTTCGGGTCCACATGCGCAAGGAGATCCGGGCACTGCACGATCGGCTGCACGCAACGTCGGTCTATGTGACGCACGACCAGATCGAGGCGATGACCATGGCCGACCACGTCGTCGTCATGCGCGACGGCGTGATCGAGCAGCAGGGACGGCCGCTCGACCTCTATGACAAACCTGCCAACCGTTTCGTTGCCGGCTTCATCGGATCGCCGGCGATGAACTTCATCCCGGCCATCGTCGGCGAGGGCGGGTTGGACGCAATCCTCGATTTCGGCAGGACGCGGGCGAGGCTGCCGCTAGCCACTCGCCTGGCGCCCGGCCTTGCCGTCTCGGTCGGCATCCGCCCGGAGCATATCAGGATCGTCGCCGCCGGCGAGGGGGCCTTCGATATTCCCGTCGGCATCGTCGAGTCAACGGGCTCGGCCACATACGTCACCACCGCGACGCAACCCGAATTGACGGTCGTCGAGACCGGACGCGGAGAGGTGAAAAGCGGCGACGTCATCGGACTGGCGATCGATCCGAGGCAATTGCATTTGTTCGACGCGGAAACGGGGAAGCGGATCGAGGCGTCGCCCGCCATGGCCGCCTCCCCGCCGCGCCTCCAGCTTGCCGAGCGGGCGAGATAGGGCGGCGACCGGGGCCGCGCGTCTTTATGAGGACGGCTCTTGCGCCCTCAGATTCAGGATCAGCCGCTCCTGGCCAACCCGGATGACGTGTTCCATGGCGCTGCGTGCGCCCTCTTCGTTGCGGCGGCCGATCTCCTCGACGATGCGAATATGCGCCATGGCGACCCGATCGATTTCGGCGTCATCGGCTGACGGGCTTGTGAGCCTGAATACACCGACCAGTGCGGCCTCGATCAGGCTCCCGACCGAGCGCATGAAGGGATTGAGCGACGCCTCCAGCAGCCGCAGGTGAAATTCGAGGTCGGCTTTCGCCAGCGTCTGGCCGCTATGGCCCGCGTCCGCCATGGCTACGGCAAGCCGCATCATCCAGGCGATATCGGCATCGGTTGCGCGGCGGGCGGCGAGGCTTGCCGCATAGGGTTCGAGGGCGAGGCGCACTTCGCTGACGTGACGCAGGAACGTCTCGTCGACGCCGGCGCTGAAATGCCAGGTGAGCACATCGCCATCGAACAGGTTCCAGTTGGCCCGCGGCATGACGCGCGTGCCGATCCGCGCCCGAGCCACGACGAGCCCCTTGGCGGCAAGCGTCTTCATCGCTTCGCGCAGGACGGTTCGGGAAACGTTGAAGCGCGCCGCAAGTTCCGTGTCGCCGGGAAGCGTCTCGCCGACCGGGAACTGACCGGAAACGATCGCCTGGCCAAGCTCGTCGACGACGAGCCTGTGGCTGGTTCGCTTGCCCGGCTGATTGCCGAAACCCGACGACGGCATTTTACACGGCCCTCCACCTCGTCATGCGTGTTGCCGTTCGGGACGGGACAGGCGGATGATACCCTTCTGGAGCAGGATGAAGGCAAAGAGCAGCAGGCCGATCAGGATCTTGGTCCACCAGCTCGAAAGCGTTCCGTCGAAGGTGATGTAGGTCTGGATGAGACCCTGGATGAAGATGCCAACCAGCGTGCCGGCAACGAAGCCCGACCCGCCGGTCAACAGCGTGCCGCCGATGACGACCGCGGTGATCGCATCGAGCTCGACGCCGACCGCAGCGAGAGAATAGCCGGCGGAGGTATAGAGCGAGAAGACGATGCCGGAGAGACCTGCCAGCAGCCCCGAAAGTGCGTAGATCCTGATCGTCGTGCCGGCGACAGGCACGCCCATGAGTTTGGCCGTCGCCGTGCCGCCGCCAAGCGCATAGACATTGGTGCCGAAACGCGTCCGGTGCGCAACGAGGATGCCGACCGCGAAGACAAGCAGCATGAGCCCGCCGATGAGGGTGATCCGTCCGCCGCCCGGCAGCTTGAAGTAGAGGCTCTTCAACGTCGCGTAGAACGGATGCTTGATCGGGATGGAATCGATCGAGAGCACGAAGGCCATGCCGCGGGCGAGGAACATTCCGGCAAGGGTGACGATGAAGGCCGGCATTTCGAGGTGATGGATGATCGCGCCCATCAGCGCCCCGAAGAGCGTCGTGATCGCAAGAACCAGGGCGAAAGCGGCAAGTGGATGTATGCTGGTCTGTTCGAGCACGACGGCGAGGAAGACGCCGGTAAAGGCGATCACCGCGCCGACAGAGAGGTCGATGCCACCCGAGAGAATGACGAAGGTCATGCCGACGGCGGCAATGCCGAGGAAGGCGTTGTCGGTGAGTAGGTTGCCGATTACCCGCGTCGAAAGCATGTTCGGGTATTGCGCCACACAGAGCGCGTAGCTCAGAAGGAAGATCAGGATCGTTGCCGTAAGCGGAAGGTATTTCTGCTTCATTTTGCTTCTCGCTCGGTCGGCTTGCCGGCTGCGCGTGGCATGCTCACGTATGTGAAGGCGGTCCGGAAACGGGGCGACTGCAGCACCAGGATGAAGACGATGATCGCCGCCTTGATGATCAGGTTGAATTCCGGCGGGAAGCCCGACAGGAGGATGCCGGTGTTGATCGCCTGGATGATGACGGCGCCGAGCACCGATGCGGCGATGCTGAACCGGCCGCCGAGCAGCGACGTCCCGCCGACCACGACCGCGAGGATCGCGTCGAGCTCCAGCCAGAGCCCGGCATTGTTGGCGTCGGCCCCCTTGATGTCGGCGGCGGCGATGATACCGGCGATCGCCGCGCACAGGCCGGAAAGGACATAAGCCGCGATCAGCAGCACCGGCGTGAAGACGCCCGAGAGCGTGCTCGCCTCCCTGTTGACGCCGACCGCTTCGACCAGCATCCCGAGCGCCGTCTGCCGGACGACGAGCGCGACCAGAATGCCGAAGATCAGCCAGATGACGACTGGCATCGGCAGGCCCAGGAAGGAGCCGCTGCCGATGAAGATGAGGCCGGGATCGATGAAGGTGAGGATGGCGCCCTCGGTGATGAGCTGGGCGATGCCGCGCCCGGCGACCATCAGCACGAGGGTGGCGATGATCGGCTGGATATCGAGGACGGCGACGAGGATGCCGTTCCAGACCCCGCAGAGGATGCCGACGGCGAGCGTGACAAGCAGCGTCTCGACGAGTGAATGGCCGGAGGTGATCAGCGAGGCGGATACCGCGCCGCAGATCGCCATCACGGCGCCGACCGAGAGATCGATGCCCTTGGTGGCGATGACGACCGTCATGCCGATCGCCAGCAGCACCACGGGCGCGCCGCGGTTGAGGATATCGATGAGGCTGCCGTAAAGCCGGCCGTTCTGGATCTGCAGGTTGAGGAAACCTGGAAAAATGATTGAAATCGCGGTGATAATGATTGCCAGCGCGATCAATTGCGGCAGCAGCCTGCCAAGATAGGTCCGGACGGTCGATGTCACGATGCCTCCCGCTCGTTTGCCGCTGCGATCGCTTCGACGATCTGATGCGCTGTAATACGGTCTCCGCCGAGCTCGGCGACGTGGCTGCGGTCGCGCAGCACGACGACCCGCGAGCTATAGGCGACCAGCTCCTCGATTTCGGACGAGATGACGATCAACGACAGGCCCTTCTCGCGCAGGCTCTCGATCAGCCTGACGATCTCGGCATGCGCGCCGACATCGATGCCGCGCGTCGGTTCGTCGAGGATCAGGAATTCTGGTTCGGTCGCAAGCCAGCGGGCGAGGATCGCCTTCTGCTGGTTGCCGCCGGATAGGAGCTTGATCGGCTTCTCGCGGTCGGCGGTGCGGATGTCGAGCGCCCGAATATACTGATCGGCCAGCCGGTTCTGTTCGGCGCGCGAGAGCGGCCGCGTCCAGCCGCGCCTTGCCTGCAGGGCGAGCACGATGTTCTCGCGCACCGACAAATCGCCGACGATACCGGCCGTCTTGCGGTCTTCCGGGCAGAAGCCGAATTTGTGGCGGATCGCGGCCCGCGGCGACGACAGATCGACCGTCTGGCCGTCGATTTCCGCGCTGCCGCTGTCGGCGCGATGGGCGCCGAAAAGCACCTCCGCTGTCTCGGTGCGCCCCGAGCCGAGCAAGCCGGCGATGCCGACCACCTCGCCGGCCCGGACGTCGAGATCGAAAGGGTTGATACGGCCGCGGCGGCCATAGTTCCTGAAGCGGTAGCGCATCCGGCCTTCGGCGGTTTCGGTGCGCGCAGAATGAATCTCGGCTGCGAGCTCACGACCGATCATCATGGCGATCAGGTCGCGCCGGTTGAGGTCGGAGGTTTCGCGCGTGCCGACCAGCTGACCGTTGCGCAGCACGGTGATGCGGTCGGAGATTTCGTAGACCTGCTCGAGGAAGTGGGTGATGAAGATGATGCCGAGCCCGCGCGCCTTGAGGCGCCGGACGATGCGGAAGAGCATGGCGACCTCGTGCGCGTCGAGGCTCGCCGTCGGCTCGTCGAGGATCAGCACCTTGCCGGACAGATCGACGGCGCGGGCGATCGCCACGACCTGCTGGATCGCCACCGAATAGCTTGCCAGGTCGCGGGTGACATCAAGGTCGAGCTCGTATTCGGCGAGCAGTTCGCGGGCCTTGCGGTTCATGGTGCGCGTATCGACCATGCCGAAGCGGCGCGGCTGGCGTCCGAGGAAGAGATTTTCCGCGACCGTCAGGTTCGGCAGGAGGTTTACCTCCTGGTAGACGGTGCCGATACCGAGCCGCTGGGCATCGAAAGTATCGCGCGGGTCGACCTCTGCGCCGTCGAGCAGAATGCTGCCTCCGTCCCGCCGATAGGCGCCGGTCAGGCACTTGATAAGCGTCGATTTGCCGGCGCCGTTTTCACCGAGCAGCGCATGAACCTCGCCACGCCGCAGGTGAAAATCGACCTTGTCGAGAGCCTTCGTTCCGGGAAAGCCCTTCTCGATCCGGACAGCCGAAAGAATATTGTCGCTGTTGGTCTGCATGAAACTGTCTCTGCGTTGGAAGGCGGTGCAATCGGCCTCTGGGGCGGATGCACGCCATTCCTCGCCATGGGTCAGGCGTTCTTTCGCGGTGCGCGGCACAAGCCGCGGAACATTACGGCCCGCGCGAGCGTATCGCGCGGACCGCAAGCGAGATCAGTATCCGAGGCCCTTCTTTTCCTCGTAGACCTTCATCGGATCGTCGGCCTGGGTATAAAGCTTCGATTCCGTCTGGATCCACTTCGCCGGTTCCTTGCCGTCCTTCAGATAGGTGGCAAGCACGTCGAAGGCGGGGCCGGCCATGTTCGGCGTCAGCTCGACTGTGGCGTTGGCTTCGCCGGCGGCCATGGCCTGGAAGATATCCGGCACGGCATCGATCGAGACGACGAGGATGTCCTTGCCCGGCTTCAGGCCGGCTTCCTTGATCGCCTGGATGGCGCCGACGGCCATGTCGTCGTTATGGGCATAGAGCGCGCAGATGTTCTTGCCGCCGTCCTCGGCCTTCAGGAAGCTTTCCATGACTTCCTTGCCCTTGGTGCGGGTGAAGTCGCCGGTCTGGCTGCGGACGATCTTCAGGTTGTCCTTGCCGGCGAGCGCCGCTTCGAAGCCTTTCTTGCGATCGATCGCCGGGGAGGAGCCCGTCGTGCCCTGAAGCTCGACGACGTTGCAGGGCTTGCCGGCAACCGTGTCGACAAGCCACTTGCCGGCGACATTGCCCTCATGCACGAGATCGGATGTCACCGCCGTCAGGTAGAGCTCCTTCGGTGCGTCGACGGTGCGGTCGAGCAGGATCACCGGAATTTCCGCATCCTTGGCTTCCTGCAGGACTTCGTCCCAGCCGGTGGCGACGACCGGCGCCAGAAGGATGGCGTTGACGCCCTGGGCGATGAAGGACCGGATCGCCTTGATCTGGTTTTCCTGCTTCTGCTGGGCATCGGCGAATTTCAGGTCGATGCCGCGCTGTTCGGCCTGCTGCTTGGTCAGCGTCGTCTCGGCGGCGCGCCAGCCGGACTCCGAACCGATCTGGGAAAAGCCGACGACCAGATCGGCAGCCGAGGCGCTGCCGAAGGTGCAGGCAGCAAGGATCGTTGCACTAGCAAGTGCCTTCACGAATTTCATGATTTCCTCCCAAAGAAAGCTGCTCTCCATGCAGCTGTCGAGAAAAAATCATATAATATTACTTTTGTAAACTCACATTTGTCGCGGCCGCCGCTCGTCCCCAAAAATTCCGCCTGAAATTGTGGGGGCGGGTCCCGTCGCTGCCACGCGTATCAAAGCGTCGCCAGCGTTCGGTTGGCTATCCCACCCCGGTAGGACTGTTGGATCCGCACCTTCTCCTCCAGCGCGACGACGATGTCCTCGCCGAAATCGACACCATGCGCGGCTTCGATCTCGGGAAGCCCGCCGGGGGTGAAGACGTTGGCTTCCAGTATGCGATCGCCGACGATATCGAGGCCGACCAGGAACATGCCGTCCTCGATCAGTTTGGGGCGCAATTTATCCGCGATCGCGAGAATTTCCGGCGTGACGGTCGCCGGTTCTGCAGTGCCGCTGGCATGCAGGTTCGAGCGAACGTCGCCCTTCGCCGGGACGCGCCGGAACGCGGCATAAGCGCCTTCGCGTTCGAGCGGCCGCCCGTTCATCAGGAAAAGCCGGATGTCGCCGCCGACCGCGTCCGGCAGATAGGTCTGGGCGATCAGATATCCGGCCCCGCTCGCCGCCTCGAAAATCTGGTTGAGATTGACCTCCTCCTTGGACTGGATCTTGAAGACATTCTTGCCCCCCGACCCCTGCAGCGGTTTCAGGATGACCCCGTCCGGGTGCGCTTCGATGAAGCTGCGGATTTCCTCGATGCTCCTGGAGATCATCGTCGTTGGCCGGACGATTTCCGGGAAGCCCTGGAAGTAGAGCTTGTTCTGTGCCAGCGCCAGACCGTCGGGATCATTGACGACGATGACGCCACGGGCCGCGGCCAGCCGGCCGAAATTGGTCCCGACATAGACCGCCCAGGGACGTCGATCGGCGTCCTCGGACGGGTCGTTCCTCAGAAACAGCACCTGGACCTCGCGGATGTCCATGGTGATGACCTTCGCTTGAGCTTCCTTGAGACTTGTCAGCAACGTTTCCGGCTTCTTCGGTTTGGCGCCGTTCAGGGTGGTGGCGCGGATCAGCAAGCTGTCGTCCGGTCGAAGCACGAAATCCCCGGGCGTGACATAGCAGACCTCATGGCCACGGGAGAGTGCGGCGAGCGCCAGCGACGTCGTCGTGTAATACGTCGCCTCGCCCTCGATGGAGTTGACGAAAAAGGCGATGCGCATGAGCGGCTCCTAAGTATCCAACAGTTCGAGCGGAGACAGGCCGGAGCGCGCCTTGGCAAGCCGCGCCGGTGCCTGGGGATGGTCGAGGAACATGGGGCGCACCGCCGGCCCGCCGAGCAGGCCGCGCGCGCTGAGTTCCTGCATGACCCCGAAATGCGAAGCCGCGATCTTTCCCATCCAGAAGGGTTCGAGCGCGCCGCCATCTGCGAGATGGTCGAGCAGTTGCAGGAGCCCGCGCAGATAGATCGCATCCTTGACGAGGCCGCCGCCGCGATAGACGCGTAGAACCACATTGAAGGCGTCTGCCTCCGGTAATCCGTGCTCGCGGGCGAGAAGCCGATAGGCTTCCGGCAGCGACGCGCCGTCAAGCATGCAGGCGCAGGCAATCACCCGCGCCGCGATCAGGCGAAGCCGTTCGCTCGTCATGCCGCCAGACAGGTATTCTGCAAAGACCGCCAAGCCTTCCTGCATACCCTCGTATCCGGCAAGCCCTGAGCGAAAAAGGCGCAAGCCCTGGGCCGAGCCGTTGAAATAGGTCAGGAGATGAACCCCGATCTCGTGGCTCAGAATAGCCTCGACACGATCGACCGGCATAAGCGTGCTTCTCGCGATCAGCAACCGCCTGCCCGATACCAGCAAACCGGAAGGAAGATCGTCCCGCACTTCAACGCGCGCTTCGAAGGTGCTGCAACGACGCGCATATTCGGCGATCATTTCACGCGCCCGCCTTTCGACATGGTAGCAATCCGCGCGCACGCGGATTGCCGATTCGGCCACCGAGGTTGCGCCATTGTCGGTGCGGGTGAGGACGTCTCCTGCGGCCTGCAGGAGCGCGGTCTCCACCGGCCCGTACAGGGCACGGCCAAACTCTATGAATTTTGCCGTTTCCCGCGCGGAAAGAATCGAGAGTTGCAGATCGAGTTCCTGCTGCTTCTCGCGGTAAAGCTGGTAAAGCACCGGGTCCTCGAGATGCTCGAAGGGAATGGAAAATAGCTTTCGCTTCGCCGCCTCCACCTGCAGGGTCAAGGGCCGATAAAGAAAGCGTGGCGCTCGACCGAAATCGCTTGCGGCAAACTCGGTCCAGGCGGCTGCGGCGTTTATCGGCGTGACGGCAAGCAGGAAGTCGAAGGTGGAGGCCACTTCGTCGATGCAGCGGTCGGTGCGTACGACGGCGTCGACAAAGGCTTTTCGCCCCAGGGCGCGATGGGTCGGCGTGCTCAGGCTTCCCGTCGCGCTGGCGAACGCCGCGAAGGCGTGCAGGCCGGCATCAAAGATGGCAGCGATCAGACGCTCACGAAGCTCCGGATAGGTCTTGTTCGACTCCTGCTGGCAGTAGACCGGCGCAAAGCGCACGCGCATCAACGGGAACGGTACGTCGAGCGCCCCGGCGGCGGCGCGTGTTTCTTCCGGCCAGTTGTGCACTTCGGCTCGTGGCGTGCGGAACTTCACCTTCGTCGCCTCGATCGCCGCGATGAAGGCGCGTACGGCTGCACGGATCGGGCCGGCTTTCTCTGCCGTCACTTCGATTGTGAACGGCGGCAGAAATGGTGCCTTGTCGGTGAGCAACTCGTCAGAGGCGAGTTCGCCCATTTCGAGCACCATGAACGCTCCGAAGCGGCGCTCGAGAAGCGCCCCGACGGCGGTGACGATCGCTGCGGCGGTCGGGCCGTCCGGCGCGAGCAGATAGGAAGCATTGGCCTGGGTTATCTCTCGCGCGACGGGAGCATGACGGTCACTTGAGATGTGGACGCAGAGGAAGGGTAGGGCCCGATCGATATGCAGGCGCCCGCCGCCCGGCAGGTCTTTCCGCACCGCCTTTCCCGCCTCGATCGCGGCGATCACATCGGCCAGCCAATCCAGATCGTCCGGTGATATGGCGCTGCGCGCGCTCGCCGGTTTCATCGTTCCGACTCCAATGCGTTGGCGAGTACCGGCAGCGTCGAAGCGATCAGTCTTCGGAGCGCGCCGAGTGCTTCGAGGCACGGTTCTCCGGTCCATTCCTCCATGAAGATCTTCTTGAACTCGACCGCGATCGCGCAGCCCGTGTCCGGGAAATGCTCGTGGATGAAGCGTGTTTGGTAGCCGCGCCCCTGAAAGGCGATGTTTTCCCGCACGTCCAGCCGGCCGCCCGGAAAGTCGAAGGACTGTACTGCTTCCACGAAGCGATCGACCACCGGCGCCCATTTCGTCCGGTCCATGGAAATGGTGCCGATATTGACGTCCGGTGCTTCCGCGGCGCTCGTCCGCTCGGCCTTGGGGCCGCCGCGGCGGTGGTTGTAACTGTGCACGTCGAGAAGGACGAAGCGTTTATGGCAGCGTTCGATGCCGCTGAGGTACGATTTCAGCATGGCATAATATTCATCGTGAATGGCGAGCGACGCTTCGGTAATCTCGCCGGGCAACGCCTCCGTCCACACGTCGAGACCCCAGGCCTGTTCCGGCCGCAGGTAGATGGCGCCGTCGCGTGGTCGATTGATATCGACCTCGAAACGAGAACGGTGAACAACGATCCGGTTCGGCACATCGCGGATAATGACCTCGGTAAAGGGATCCTCTTCGCGAAGGCGCTCGTCCTCGCCAAGCCGACACAAGCGCTTCACGGCGTCGCGCATCGTGTGGCCATTGTGAATAGCGGTCGCGACGACGGGCGACTGGCCGCGATGCTGCGTCCACCATTCGCTCAGCGCTGGGCGTGTCAAATCCGCATCGGCTTGGCGCGCTGTGTTCATATCCATGGCTCCGCGACCGCGTTCGGTTGCATTCGAAGACGCGGTCTTCAGCTACAATTCCGAACGAAGTTTTTCGGTTCCAACGGCCGAAGGAGAACCTTAGAGGGCGCTTTCCTCAGGCGCGATTGATCGTGGGCAAGAGGAGTGCCACTTCCCGCTGCCGCTCGGGGCTGAGCGTTTCGACATTGGTCTTCCAGAAGGCTTCGGCCTCGTCCGGCTCCGGCTCCCAGTTCCGGATCGACGTCACGTTGTCGTCGATGACCACTCGACGGTGGCCGCCGAGGCGCAGATATTCGTCTGCCAGCTTACGCGCGTTCATCTGTTCCATGGCTTCACTCCAGGTTGTTATCCCGAGTGCCCAGAACTCCAGTGTCGTCGGAACGTTCCGGGCCTTTTGGACGCTCCCGGGACACAGCTATGAACTTTATACGCTTTCTGACCTGCGAAAGCGACGTTTCTACTCTCATCGTCTGGGCCGTCACCCGGCCGGATTAGGCGCTTCGCGGACCGCCATGCTATCATTCGCGCTTTCCTGGGCGTGCAGGGAACAGCGGAGATGCAGCGGAAGCTGGCTGCCATTCTGGTCGGCGATTTTGTCGCCTCGACGTCTGCGATGGAGCAGGACGAGGAACAGACCATCGCGCGCGTCGTCGATTGCATGACGGTCATAGGAGAGATCGTCACGCGCTTTGAGGGCAGGGTCTTCAATACGGCTGGCGATGCGATCCTCGCGGAATTCTCCAGTCCCGTGAACGCGCTTCGCGCCGCCATGGAGATGCGCGGCGCGATCGGGGCTGTGCCGCGGACCTCCTCGCAGGACATGCGCTTCGGCCTGCACCTCGCCGATGTGGTCGTTGTCGGCGACGACCTTCGCGGTGATGGCGTCAATGTTGCCGCCAGGATCGAGGCGTTGGCCGAGCCCGGTCAAATCGAGGTTTCCGGGTCGCTCTACGACAATGTTCGCCGTGTCTCGCCCTGTGCATTCGGCGGTCGGCGAGCGTCAGCTGAAGGGCGTGTCCGAGCCCGTCCGAATCTACCGCGTCGGCGCGGCGATGGACCGCCACCGCTTCCAGGTCGCGCCCACCCGTGCCGCGCCGCCCTCGTCGGTCCGTCCGAATTCCGTCGTCGTGACGCCATTTTCAACGGCGTCGTCGAGCGACCAGGATCAGTCCTTCCTCGCGGAAGGGATGACGGATGACCTGACGCTCGAGCTCAGCCGATTGAAGAGCCTGTTTGTCACGTCGAGATCTGCGTCAAGCGTGTTGCGAACTGCCGATCCCGTCGAAATCGGCAAGGTGCTCGGCGTCCGCTATGTGGTCGCCGGCTCGGTGCGCAAGACCGGCACCCAGGTGCGCGTCAATATTGCCCTTATCGAAACGGGGCAGGGGCATATGCTCTGGTCCGATCGCATTCAGCGTCCCTTCGCAGAGGTCCTCGACATCATGGACGAGATCACCGCGCGGGTTGCCGCGACGGTATCCGGCCGGATCGAGCAGTCCGAACTCGCTGCGGCGCGCCTGAAACGGCCGGAGAGCATGTCCGCCTACGAGCACTACCTCAGGGGTCTCGATCATCATCGGCTGGCGGGCGTCGCCGACCTGCACCTCCATGAAGCGATGGGCTGGTTCGAAAAGGCTATGCAGTCGGATCCGGGCTTCGGGCGACCCTTCGCGATGCATGTCTGCTCGTGGAGTTCACTGCCGAGTTTTGATCTCGAGGCTGGCGAACTGCAGACGGCTCATGCCCTGGAGCTCGACCCCACCGATCCGGAGGCCCACCGCATCATGGGCGCGATCAAGATGAAGCGGGGCGATTTCGTGGCATCGCGCTTCCACCATGAACGCGCGATCGAACTGGCGCCCAACGATGCCTACACGATCGGCCGCTGCGCGGCCTACTACGTGTTCGCCGGTGAGCCCCTGCGTGCGCTCGAACTGCTCGATCGCGCCGAGACGCTGGATCCGTTCCTGCCGGTCTGGATCACCGAGGAACGGGTCGCGTCGCTCTACGCGCTCGATCGTTTCGACGAGATGTTCGAGGTCGCGCACAAGCTGCCGTTCCAGACGCGGCGCACCTACCTCTATCGGATTGCTGCGCGCATGGCCTGTGGTGACAGCGAGCGCGCGGTTGAACTCGTGGCCCAGGCACTCGCCCTCGATCCCATGTTGTCTGCCGAGTATCTGGTTGGCCAGGAGCTATTCAAGGACCGGGCGATCCTGGAGGCGCTGGTGGAACGAACCCGCGCCGCCGGCCTGCCGGCGTCGCGCGACACGGCTTCTTACGCTGCCTGACCCCGTGAACGGGAGGATGCGGCCTATACCGCGTCCTCGCCGACGGGAGCCGTCTTCTCCGCACTCGAACCGCGCCGCCTGCGCGCCTGATGGCGGCGGGCAATCTTCGCGCGCACGGCCTTCAATGGCCGCGCGGCCTCGTCGGAAAGCGCCTCGCGGACGGCGTCGGAAATCACGGAGACGACGAAATCGGCCTGCAACTCTTCGACCATTTCAGCGTTCGGCGTGCCGTCTTCCCGCCAGAACACGATGCCGATGCGGGCGCTCGGCGCAATGCGCTTGAGCCGGCGCACGATGAACTTGGCATGGCGAAGTGAATCCTCATCGAGGAAGCTCACCAGGATCGCGTTGCGCGCCGGGAAGGGCAGGGCCCGAATGGTCCCGGGCTTCAAGTCCTCATGGCTGGCGGAAGCGACTTCCGCCCCTTGGACGCGGATGACCTGGGCGAGCATCGCCGCCGTCACGTCGTCGAGTTCGCCGCGTCCGCCGATGCAGAGCACGGCTTTTCCGTCTCCGAGGGGCAAGTCATAGTCGTCGCTCGGGTCGTCTCCTTCGCCGTTGTTTTCGCCGGCCTCATCCTCCTCGTCTTCTTCTTCCTCTTCCGCGGCGATTTCCTCGAGATTGGCGACGAGCGTGCGGGCGCTCTGGGCAATCTGGGCCACCTGCGGCTCGGACAAAGCGCCGCGGGTGCGGTCGTGCTCCGCGAGCAGCAGGGCGGGAATTGCGACCGTGTCGTAGAATTCGACGAGATATTTCTCCTCGAGCATTTCTTCGGCGTTGTCGGTCGCCTCGTCCGGATCGCCGGCGAGCAACCGTTGATAGAGCCGTTCCTTGGGATCGAGCACGGGCTCGTTGCCCAACAGGATTTCCAGGAACTCGAACTGCGGGACATGGCGGCCTAGCACGACCAGGCAAACCGTGAGCGGCGTCGACAGCACCAGGCCGACCGGCCCCCAGAGCCAGGCCCAGAAAATCGCCGCGACAATGATCGCGAGGGGTGAAAGGCCGGTCCGCGAACCGTAGAGCCACGGCTCGACGACATTGTTGCTGAGGAGCTCCAGGACGATGAAGAGAGCCGCCGTCCAGACCAGTAGGCTCCAGCCCGGCGCCGCGGCGAAGGCGAGAAACAGGGGAAGGACGGCCGCGATGACGGGGCCGATATAGGGGACGAAGCGCAGCACGATGGCGAGCATCCCCCAGAGGATCGCGTTGGGGATGCCGAGCAACCAGAGGCCGACGGCAAGGGGTATGCCATAGGTGATGTTCACCACCAGCTGCATGAGCAGATACTGGCCGACCCGCGCGCCGGCGTCCTGCAGGGCCTCGGTCGTGCGGTGCAGGTCACCATAGCCGACCAGCCGGATGAAGCGGTCGCGCAGATCCTCCCTTTCGAAAAGCATGAAGATGACGACGACAACGACGAGGCCGGTCGTGGCCAAAGGCCCGAGTAGCGGATTGATGATGTTCCTGAGCGTTTCTATCGGGCGTTCAGGAGAAAATATCTCCACGAGAAGTGGTTTCTGCTCAGGTTCCGGTGCGGGGGATACGGGCGTTTCCGGCCTGGGCCGGCTGATTTCCGTGCTGATCCTTTCCACGACGCGGCTGAGGCGTTCGAAGATCTGGCTTTCCGATCCCGCCTCCTTCAGCACCCGGACCTTTTCGATGATGTTGTACTGGTAGGTGGGGAGGTTCTGCGCCACCTCGCTGACCTGCACCGCGAGGATGGCGCTGAATGCGGTGAGGAATAGGAAGGCCGTCGCGACGGTGCCGATTACGGCGACCGAGCGCGGCAGCCCCACTCTTCGAAGTCTCGATACAGCCGGCGCAAGCGCGAAGGTGAGCAGGATTGCGATCGCCAGTGGCAGAAACACTTCGCTGGCGAAATAGAGGACAGCCACCGTCGCCGCCGTCGCGGCAAGCGTCGGAAGCCGGGAAGGCTGGGCGATTGCCGCCGTTCCTGGCGCGCCTGCGATCTGCAATGATCTGGTACCGGCCTTGACCGGATCCTGGTCGGCTCTCCGCGAAAACCTCAGCATCTTATCCCCTATGCCCCGAAACCTTCAGACTGCCTTGTGCATCTCCGAAGGGCCTTGGGCAAGATGAGGCCTACACCACGGCACTGCCGGCGAGCAGCGCAAGGATCAGGAAGAGCAGGAATATGGCGAGCGCCAGATAGAACAGGATCTTGGCGATCCCGGCCGTCGCCGCGGAGATGCCGGAAAAACCGAGGAATCCGGTAATCAGCGAGATAACCAGGAAAATAAGAGCCCACTTGAGCATGGCGCAACCTTCATTCGTGACGTCCTGGTAAGCAATTAGGGCAGCCATGAAGGAAGCCTAGCGCATCGGCTCGAAAATCGGGCCCGATTTTCGGAAAGCACGATGCGTAGCTTCAAAGACTTACAGCGTCCTTTGTGCGTCCTGAAGAACGTACGGCGCTGTAGAGGAGCACTCGCCTGCTACTTGTTCGGCCAGATCTCCTGCTCCCTGCTGACGTCGGCGAGGCCACGCCGCGCGTCCCGGTTACCGGTTGCCGCGGCGGCTTCGAAGATGCGCTTCGCTTCGGTGAAACGGTTGAGGTTGAGATAGGCATAGCCGCGCAGCACCATCAGGTCGGTACGCTCCGTGGAGATCCGCCGCAACTGATCGAGGAATATCAGGGTCTCGCGGTAGCGGCCGGCGTCGAAGGCGGCGATTGCCCTGTCTGCCAGTATAGCGGTCTGCAGTTCGGCCACGCGGGCACGGCTTTGCGGCGACTTTGTCGCGGCGACGGCCGCCTTGCTGGTCAGCCCGGCGCGCAGATAGGCCAGGCTCTGGCCGTAGGCGGCATCCTCCCTCACGGCGGAAGCAGGAGCACGAAGCGCAACCTCGAAGGCTTGGGCGGCCTCAAGCGGACGGTTCATGTCCATCAGGCACCATCCCCGCGCCAATGCCGCCTGCGGCGACAGGTGGCTCGGGTCGACGGTCTCGCGGCAGCCGATCGTCCTTCGCACGACCTGACGCGGCGCGGTGCCGACCCGAACGGGCAAGCTACCCTGTCGACGGATAACGGCAACGGCCGGCTGGCCGCTTGCCGCAGCGATCGGCTGGGGGCCTTGGACCGGCGGAGTTGGAAGCTGACCGGGCGCCGCCGGCTTTTCCGGCTCGCCAAGGCGAGCGATCCGCTCCGAGCGGCCGGCCCATAGCCGCTGGATTTCGGCCGTGCCGGCGGTGTCGCCGAGCTGGTGGCGGGTGATCGCCAGACCGTAGGCCGACGGCTCGTCATCCGGCTTCCAGCTGAGCGCCGTCGAAAACCATTGAAGGGCCGTTTGCGGCTGCCCCAGGGTGCGGGCATACCAGCCGAACTGCTGCGCGGTTGCCGGGTCGCGCGCCTTGATGGTCTCCTGTGCTATGCGCTGAAGGACCTCGCCGGTGAGAACCACCGGCGGTTCTATCGCCAGCAGATTGGCGGTTGCGGCCATATAGGTGGCGAGAGCGTCGGCCGACGCATCCCGCCAGGGATAGAGCACCTTCTCGGCTTCTTCCGGCGCCTTGCGGTCGATCAAGGTGAGCGCCAGGCCTTGCGAGGCGGAGGCCGAGTCCTGCTTTTCGCGCGCGCGCCTGAACCATTGCTCCGCCGCGCTCATGTTCTTGCGGCGCAAGTGATACCAGCCGAGTAGCAGCGCGTCCGACGCCGTTCCCTGCGTCTCGACCAGCCGTTCGACGCGCTGCAGGTATTTCGGGTCGACGGCAAGCGTCGCGTCGTCTTCGCCCTCGGCGACGAAGCGGCGGGCGAGATCGTCGCGGATGCTTTCAAATTCCAGCGTTCCGGAGGCGTTTGGCCTTTCGTAGGAAAGCAGTTCCTGGACGATGGCGTAGGGCAGGGCGGCGGCGGCTTTCTGCAGAGTCGCCAGCCGCTCCGGCTCGCTGTCGCAATTCTTCAGGATGTAGAGATAGGCGTCGCGCGCCCGTGTCTGGCGGTTCGTTTCCGCGAAAGCCTCGGCGACGCGCCAAAGCACGTCGACCTCGCTGCAAGTGAGCAGGATCGGCGTGCGCGCGCCGACCTGAATGACGGTCTCATACTGTTTGAGATCGGAGGCATTGACGAGCCGTGCCCGCGCTTCGGCGACATCGAGGCGCTCGAGGAGATCGGGTGGCGGCTGCCAACCGGCCTCCTTTGTTTGCCGTTCGGCGATCGCTTTGCGCACTTCCGCGTAGCGCTCTTGCGAATAGAGCTGCCACATGGCTTCGAGCTGCACATCCTTGTTGCGGGGGACGGCCAAGGGATCGTCAGGAGGCGTCCAGTTGGGGTATAGCGCTCTGAGGCGCGAAATCTCCGCCTGCAGACGGGCGGTGTCGCCCTGGCTGGCGAAGTAGCGCAGGGCCGATTCGTCGACCGCCGGCGGCTCGTCAGCCGGAGGGGTTTTCGCTTCAGGCGGCGTTCCCGCTTGGGCGACGTCGAGCGAACCGGGCTCTCGCGCCCCCTTCCTGCCGCCCTCCGCATGGCCGAAGGGAGCGGCCAGTTCCGGTGCGGCACTGGCGATGAAGTCTCCCAAGCCCTTGCGCAGATGGTTGCCGTCGGCGAAGCCGGCGATGCCGATCACCGCGGCGGTGACACCTGCGAAGGCTATGACTGGAAACTTCATAAACACTCCGGGTGCTTTTCCTCCACGAAAGACAACCCCAGCAGGTGCAGGGTCGAAGGGTAATATTGCGTAGGGCGGAACGCCCTGGAATCTTCGGGCACCTTGGTACCTTCGAGCACACAGGCCAGAATATGGTTAACAAATCGATAACCGGGATCCGTCAGCGTCGCGCGCACCGCCCCGCTTTCGAGATCGCGGGTCAGAAGCTCGCCCTGCGGACCAGACATCCCACGTTGCAGCCTCAGGAGCATCTCCCGGTCTGATTGATCGGAGCGCACGAGATAAAGGGGAATGCGCAGAGCGTTGAAACCGAATTCTCGCGGAAATCCCGCAGCCGGCTTGAGCGTCGTCTTGGCGCTTACCCAATCGGCCGGCATGTCCTGCGGTCCGAATTTCATGCCCTGGATCATCGCCTTGCCGTCCGCCCCGAGCGCCTGCCATTTCGGCGAGGGGACGAGCCGATCGAGCACGGGCAGTGCTTCGAACACCCAATAGGAGGGATTGATGACCGGGCCATCGTCGCGATCGGCGGCTGAAAACCCCGCGATACCGGGCAAGAGCAGCGTGCGCCCGCCATGCTTGACGACGGTCTTGTCGAGAATGGCCCTGGCGATTGTGGCTGCCGCCTGCGAATAATCGCTGCGGCCCCAGCGCTCGGCAGCGAGCGCCAGGCCATAGGCGATCAGAATGTCGCCGTCGGTCGCATTGTTGATGTCGGTGACATGCGGGTCGCTGTCCGGACTCCATCTCCAGGCGGCGAGCCCGTCGTCGCGCAACAGAAGTTCGCGACGCGTAAAGGACCAGATCTGCTCGAAATCGGCCGGTTCGTTTGCCAGGAGCGAAAGCAGCAGGCCGTATCCCTGTCCCTCGCTATGGCTGACATTGCCATTGGCGTCGTCGAGGATGCGGCCGTCCGGATCGAGAAACTTCGACTTGTACTGCGCCCAGGCGTCGGCTTTCACGCTTCCCTGCCTCTCATCCGCTTCGGCCCGTCCGGCCAGCGCCGCCAGAAGGAGCGCGAATATCAACAGGTATCTCATGTTCGGCGCCCCAGTTTACCGAGCAGCACGGCAGTGGCCAATCCGAGCACGACTGCAAGGCTGACGAGCAGGACCGCATAGAAGAGAATGTTCGTCGAAAGCCAGTTCGCGGCGATCAGGCGATAGTTCCAAAAGGACGGCGGTTGTGTCTCGACGAGGCTGAAGCGGCGGGCCGGTGTGGCGCTCACCTTGTCGTCGACGGGGTTGTAAACCGCAATATGCCCCGACACTTCGCTCCATCGGGACGTGTCCGCGATCGCCGCCACTCCCTCGCGCAGCAATGCCGGCGAAGGAGCTGCCACGACCGTCCAGGTGGCGTTTTCTGCCGGATTGGCCGATTGTGCCACCAGCAGGGTCGCCGCTTCCGGCGGAACGAAAGGCGCCTCGGCCTCTGGTATCAATCGCAGCGAATTCAGCGAAATGTCGAAATTCTCCTTGAGCCAGCTCTCGAAATCGATGATGGCGCTCCGCCAGCCGCCGCCCTTCAGCCGCGTCTGCCATTCGTCTAGCGCCGTTTGTGTGTTGCGCCCCTGGGCAACGTCCTTCGCGCTCCCCCAGGACGCCTGGCTGACCGTGTCGATCCCGGCCTGCGTCAGCACCATCGTCGGCAGCTGCGGCATGGCGCCGATAAACAGCGCTTGCCGGCCGTCGGCCACCAGCGGATCGGCGATCGATTCGATCTGCATCGGCCGTCCACCGGCGACGGCCAGCTTCGCGATGAAGGTCCCAGCCGCGGAAAGCGTGTCGGCGTCGGTCCTGTCGATGAAGAGTGCCACCGGATCGGCGCTCCCGCGATACGGATAGGCCGAGCCGGACGTTGCCGCCAGATCCGGGCGCCGTGCGATGCGGGCGAAATCGGGCATCGCGAATTCAGACGTGTCGAACAGGGCAAAGCGTGGTTCGGTGGAGGCGGCGCTCCCGGGGGCGCATATTTTGTCGGCTTCGGTCAGCAGGACCGCTTCCAATTCGATGAGATTGGCTCCGGGCCGGAAATGCCGCAGCGTCACATTGATCGGAAGATGGCGAAGAATCCCGCCCGCCGATGCTTCCAGGGCGACCGTCGTGGCTATGTTGCCGTTGACATAGACGTCGATCCGGCTTCCGGGACGCACCGCCTCCGTGTAGGCGGCGTCGAGAAGGATGGTGGCCTCGCCATAAGCGTCGGCATAGAAATCCGATGGGATAGCCACCTGGAGGGGCGTCCGGAACCGCCGGCCGGAAAATTCGGTCGTCGCGACGCCCAGCTCGGAAAAGCGCAGCCGCTTGCCGGAAAATACCAGCGGCGTTTGCGGCAGCCGCCAGCGCTCCGTCTTGATGATATCGCGCGGGATGTTCGTCGGTCGCTCCGTCGCCGCAGTGATCGTTTCGATGGCGACGGAAACGGCCGTCCAATCGGGGCCGCTGAGGACGAGAACCGGCGCATGTGCCGGCTCGGTTTCGGCGAAGGCGGCAATTGGGCCGGTTGCCGCCTCGGCGGGCAGCGAGGGAAGGAGGGGCTGGAGTTCCGTTGCGGTTCCGGCAAGGATCGTCAGCTCTCCGGGCTTGTCGAGCTCCGGCATGACGCGGCTGAAGACGACCGATTGGGACCGCATGCGCCCGAGCAGCGCGACGCCCTGCGCCAGCCGCATCAGCACCGGCACGCGGCTCGGCTGCTCCAGAGCGGGCGCCACGATGTTGAACTGGGTTCGACCGGCCTCGTTCGTGCCGACGGCCTGAATGTCTTCGATGGCGCTCAGCGCCCGGGGCTCCTCCCCCTCGAATGTGATGAAGGCGCTCTCCGAGGCGATTTCCGTCCAGAGTTCGTAGGTCGACTGGATCGTGCAGTCGGTTCGATGGCGGTGGCGCGCGCGGAAGCGGATTTCGTTCTCGCCGGTACGCAACAGGCCGGGAGGGATGTCGTAGCTGCGCTCATGCGGCTCATCGGCCGCCTGCACCGCTCCTTCGCCGACCAGCTTGCCGTTGACCAGCACGGACAGGACGGATGCCTCGGGGGCGACAACGATCGCGTTCTGATAGGCAAAGCTCAGCTCGCGGCCGGCTTGCGCCTGCGCCGGCGTCAGATAGATGGACCAGGCGCGCTCGTCCGCTTCACCGGCGAGCGACACGGTCGGAGACGGTAGGATGAAGCGCAGGAACGGCTCGGCAGGCGGCCGGGGCGCGCTCACCTCGGGGTTTTTGCCGGGCCTTGGCTCCGCATTACGTCCTTGCGGTGCTTGCTCCACCGGCGGCGCGGCACGCTCCTCGGCAGGGCGTTCACCCGACATGTCGAAGGGAGAGGGCTGTGCAGCCGCCGGCGACCCGGCCAAGAGTACCATCAGGAGTGCGAGCACGCGGTTCATTTGCTTGCTCCCGCTTCGGTTTTCACGCTGCGGAAGAAATAGATGAGACCGCGGTTCATCTGATAAAGCGCCAGCCAGAGGAACCAGAATGTGCCGCGCACGAGACCCGGATTGCCGCGCCGCATGCGCTGAAACTCGCTCCACTGCTGCGAGTTCGCGAAGATGAGGTCGGCGACAAGGCTATGGTGGCGGGCGATTTCCGGCAGATAGCGGCAGCCGACGATGGTCAGATCGCCATCGGTCTCGATATTCCTGATCGAAACCGGCAGCGTTTCGAAGCTGCCGTTGCCGCTATAGGGCTCGAAGCGGATGTGCCCTTTCGTGTCGATGAGCAGCCCGTCGGTGGGCAGGCCGTAGACTTGGACTCTCGCCCCATGCGCTGAAACATTCTCGATCGTTGCCGGATAGGTTTGCTCGCCGAACGAGAACTCGCAGCGTCGGCTGACCTTCACACGCCTCGAGGCAGCCTTTTCACCACGCTCGGAAACGACGCCGAGCGCGCAGCCGGCCATGATGAGATTGAGGAGATTCCAGCCGCCGACGACGAGCGTGATATCCGCCTTGTAAGGCTCCGTATAGACCCGGTAAATGGCGAGCGCAGTGGCGATAAGGAGCACCGCGAAGATGACGAAGAACGGCCGGCTGATCTCGGAAAGCCGGCTTTCGAGGACGGATTCGTCCTTTGCCGTCACCTTGAACGTCGGCTTGCGCGGGTTGAGTAGAACCGAGACGACCGCCGGCAGCAGATGCACGGTCTGCGCATATTCGTAGAGCTCGGATATCCAGGGCCAGCGGAACGATCCGTAGAGATAGTTCTGCATCGTCAGGTTCACGAGCATGTAGACGAGCGTATAGGCGAGGAACTCGCCGCCCGATGCGGTGAAGATCTGGAGGTCGAAGAACAGGTAGAAAAGCGGTGCGAAGAGGAAAATCGTCCGCGAGAACGGAAACAGCCAGAAGAGCGTCGACGACATGTAGCAGAGGCGCTGCGGTATGGACAGGCCGCCCTTGAGCAGAGGGAAGCGGAACATCAGGATCTGCATCATTCCCTGCGCCCAGCGGCTGCGCTGGCCGATGAAACTCGCGAAAGTCGCCGGCTGCAATCCGGCGATCAGGGGTCGGTCGACATAGACGCTGTTCCAGCCGCGCCCATGCAGCGCCAGTGCGGTCTCGCAATCCTCGGTGATGCTCAAGCCGCTGAAGCCGCTCGTATCCTCCAGCGCCTTGCGCCGGAGCACGGCCGCCGAGCCGCAGAAGAAGGCGGCGTTCCACTTGTCGAGACCGCGCTGGATGATGCCGTAGAACATCTCGTTCTCGCTCGGCATCTTCTCGAAGGTCCTGAGGTTTCGCTCGAGCGGATCGGGGTTGAGGAAGAAATGCGGCGTCTGTACCAGGAACAGGCGCGGATCGTCCTCGAAATAGCCGACCGTTTCGAGCAGGAAGTCGCGCGCCGGCGCATGGTCGGCATCGAATACGGCGATCAGCTCGCCGTTCGAATGCAGCATCCCGTTGTTGAGATTGCCGGCCTTGGCATGCTCGTTGCGGTCGCGGGTGAGGTAGCGTACGCCGAGATCCTCGCAGAGTTTCTGCAGTTCCCGGTGCCGCGCGGCAGCGCGCTGCGCATCGACGAGATTGGTGGAATTGCGCTTCTGCAACGTGCCGCCGTCGTCGAGCAGCCAGACCGTCAATTTCTCGGCCGGGTAGTCCATGCCCTTCGCCGCGGCGAGCGTGTTGGCAAGCAGGTCTGTATCCTCGTTATAGGACGGCACGAAAATGTCGACCTTCGGGTATTTCCCCGGCGTCGCCGAACGCGAGGGCCGCGGCGGAAGCGGCATGGCGACCACGAACAGGCTGAGACCGAGCATCATCACGCTGTACATTTCGGCGAGGTAGAGCAGGATTCCCGGAATGAAATTCTCGGGCTGGTTGACAGGTGGCAACGTGCTCGTCGTGCGCCAATAGACATAGCGCAGCACCATGGCGCTGCCGAAAGCCAGCGCGACGAGCCGCCATTTGCCGCCTGCATCCAGGAGCTTGATGAGCGCCATGAACGTCACGACAAGGACGCTTGCGACCAGCTGCGTCTGCATGTTGACGGGCAGCGTGATGAGCGTGACCAGGCAAAGGGATATGACAACCCATGCGGCAAGAGTCGCGGCCTTACTCATACATTTGCCTTCCAACAGCGGCCTTCATGCCGCTGGCAATGATTTACAACACAAACCGGATCAGACTATCCCGTTGAGCCCCATAGCAGGCCCGAGTTAGCGCCCTGTTAAGGGCAGGCCGTACCTCCCTGTGGTGCGCAAGGCGGCAGGGGGACGACGACGGTCCCTGCCGCACCGGCGGGGCCCGTCGGGCTCGGCAGGCTTCCGCCTGCCTGCGGCGCGGGTAGTGGCGCGACGACCGGCTGGCGCGTCACCTCCGGTTTCTCGATCGCAGCCGCCGCCCGAGCGGGAACCGTCACCACTGCGCGTCTCGGCCGTTCGAGCGCGGGCGCCTGGTCCGAAGGCGGCTCGGTCCGGTAGATGGGGCTGCCGGTGCGTCCGAGCCCGACGTCGACCGGCGGCGGCGGCCCATAGGGGTTCCAGGACGGATCGCCGATGATGGTTCCGCTGATCGTATAGCCGTAGACGACGCTCAGCAGTTCGTTTTCCGTCGCGCCGGTCGCACAAAAGCGCAGCCGCACCTGTATGGTGCCATAGCTGCGCAACGGCGAGCGCTGGCTTTCCGGCGGACGTATCTGCTGCCAAGCATAGAGGCAAGCGTCGCCGCCGCGCCGTCCGAAGGCATAGCCGAACGGTCCGTAGCTGTTCTGAAGGAAATAGGGCGACTGGACCAGGGGGACGCCCGGAATGGCGCGCCTTGCCTCCCGCATCATTTCCGATGCGCGGACGGCAGAATAGGCTGCCGTCTTCTGATCGAGCCCGGCATCCGTCGGTCCGAAGAATGTGGCGCGCAGGTAGTTCTGTCCGGGCGTCGAAGCGGAAGTATGCAAATTGACATCCTGTTCGACGGCGTTGCCGAAACGCCGCTCGACCACGTTCAGGATCTCAGGTCCACCGGGCGGCGGCAGGACGAGGGCGTTTTCCGTCGGTACGATGGTTGCGCCGGTTGGAACGCGGGCGCCTTCACGGGCCGTGCAGCCTGCAAGGGACAGCAACACGAGAACAATCAATCCGACGGCCTTGCCGCTGCACCACAAACTGGCAACCTCCAAACTTGCCCCCGTAGGGACGCGCGTCTCCTTGAAACGCGCAAGAGCCGATGCGGCACATTGAATAGCTACATGTTCAGTCAATCGACTCGATCTCTTGAAACAAATAGCAGGCAGGAAAGGCATGCAGAGGTCTCGCCGTCCGCATTCCACATCTCAACCTTGCGCCGCGACCACGAATCGCGATCGGCCGCCACGCCAGAAATTGCATAGTGCAAGTGGGGGTTTTTTCAAACCCGCATAACGGGGCACGTCAAAGCCTTCAGTCCAAACGGCGTCTTTGGCCGTGGCAATTTATATCAGCCGGAGGCAAGGCCAGCCCTTTGTCGTTCGAGGAACATTTCTGATTGAGCGCGGTTCGTCGTGATGGAGATTGCAGCCATGAACGTGAATTCCGAACGCAGCCAGTCCCTTTGGATGGCAACCGTCCCGGAGCATCGGGCGCAGCCGCTTGCCACAAATGAGCGAGCCGATGTGGTCGTGGTTGGGTCCGGTATCGCCGGCCTCTCGGTCGCCTACGAACTGTGCCGCGAAAAGCAGTCGGTGATCGTCGTGGATCGAGGCGCGCTTGCCCGAGGTATGACGGCGCGCACGAGCGCGCATCTTGCCTCCGTTCTCGACGACTTCTACCACGAACTCTTAAAGCTGCGTGGTCTCGAGGAGGCACGACGCTACTTTCACAGCCAGGTCGCGGCCCTTGATAGGGTTGAGCAGATCCAGGCATCCGAAAACATCGAGTGCGACTTCCGTCGCCTCGACGGCTATCTGTTCGCGGCGTCGGACGAAGACGTTTCCATCCTCGAGCGGGAGATCGATGCCTGTCACGGCCTCGGCTTCTCCGGCGTCGCCTGGGACACATTGCCGGGCACGGGAGATGGCGGCGAGCACCGCTGCCTCCGTTTTCCGGAACAGGGACGATTCCATCCGCTCAAATATCTTGACGGTCTCATCCGCTGCATCGAACGCGATGGCGGGCGGCTATACGCAGAGACACCGGTCGTGAGCGTCGAAGAGAAGGGCGGCGAAACGATCGTCCACACGCGGCAAGGCCATGAAATCCGCGCGCGAGCGGCGGTCATCGCAACGAATTCGCCCATCAACGACTGGATCGCAATTCATACGAAGCAGGCACCATATCGGACCTATGTCTTTGCCGGCCGAGTACCAAGCGGCTCGGTGGTCGATGCACTGTATTGGGATACGCTGGATCCGTACCACTATGTGCGACTGCAGCCGTCAGGCGCAGAGCATGCCTGGCTGATTGTAGGCGGCGAGGATCACAAGACCGGACAAGCCGACGACCAGCCGGAGCGGATAGCGAGGCTCACGGAATGGGCAAAGGCGCGCTTCCCGCGAATGGGCGATCCGGAATATGCCTGGTCCGGCCAGGTGATGGAGCCGGTGGACTATCTCGCCTATATCGGCCGCAACCCCGGAAACGACAATATTTTCGTTGTGACCGGCGATTCCGGCGAGGGCCTGTCGAACGGCGTCGCCGGTTCGTTGATCCTGCGCGATCTTATCCTAGGCCGCGACAATGCCTGGACGGACGTCTACCAGCCCAATCGGATCTCGATCGGCGCAGCGGGCGAGTACATTTCTGAAAATCTCACCATGCCCGCCAATCTCGCCGAACATCTCACGGGCGGGGAATTGTCTTCGCTCGACGAATTGAAACCGGGCGACGGCGGCCTTTTCCGCCGTGGCACGGCAAAGCTTGCAGCCTACCGCGACGCTGGCGGCGAACTCCATATTCGATCCGCGACTTGCACCCATGCCGGCTGTGTCGTGCACTGGAACGGCTTTGAGAGATGCTGGGACTGTCCATGCCACGGTTCCCACTTTTCGGTGGATGGCGAGCCCCTAAACGCGCCGGCCTTCAAGCCGCTTGCGGCCGCTGACGAATAGGCGCGCAGCGGCGGGACCACGATATCTCCCAGGCATTTTTGGCCTCCAGGAACAACCGGCCGCGTGAGCCGTTCACAGCAGGCTGTTTGACAGGAACCCGGAACGGCGAGACGCTGAGTGCGCGATAAAATCAACTATGACTGCATCGTTGTCGGTGGGGGCCCTGCAGGGTTGGCGGCAAGCGTCTATCTGGCGCGCCTCAACCGGCATGTGATCGTCGTCGACGAGGGAAACAGCCGCGCTTCGCTCATTCCGCGCTCCTACAATCATCCGGCTTTCCCCGACGGCGTTCCGGGCCAGGTGCTGCTCGACCGTATGCATGATCAAGCCGCCAGGTTCGGGGTCGAGCATCTCGCCGCCCGCACCGATATGCTGGAGCGGATCGATGACGGCTTTCAATGCAGAGCGGCAGGCCGCCTTCTCCGCAGCCATGCAATCATATGCGCGACGGGCCTGGTCGACGTTCTTCCGCCCTGGCCGAATGCAAAGGAACTCGTGCGGAATGGCAATCTCAGGCTATGCCCGATCTGCGATGGTTACGAAATCAATGGCGCCCCGGTGGTCGTCATCGGCAACAACCGGCGGGCGATGAAGGAAGCCGCATTTCTGCTCTCCTTCACCGACGATGTGACGGTGGCGACCTTGGGTGCCAAACCCGAGGGACAGACGCCTGCGGACATCAGGCCGCCCATTCGACTGCTCACAGCCCGATTGGCACGGCACGAGCCCGTCCCGGAAGACTGCATGGCGTTGGAATTCTTGGGAGGTGTAGCTATGGAGCGGGTGGCGGTATATTCGGCGCTCGGCTGCAGGCCACAATCTCTGGTTGCGCAGACACTTGGAGTGAAGCTTGACGAGGAAGGGCGGATACCGACCGATCAGCATCAGCGTACCGGCGTCCGGTTCTTCTACGCGATCGGCGATGTGGTGACGGGTCTGAACCAGTTGGGAGTCGCCATGGCGCAGGGGGAGATTGCCGCCGTCACCGCGCACAATGATCTGTCGGAGGCTTTCGGCAATGCTTGAGCGGGGCGTTCGTGAGGACGCGCGGCCTGGCGCGCTCAATCGGGTGAAAGACGCCGCGCCAGACCGATCTTCTCGAGGTTCGTTCGCAGCACCGCATCAAAGGCGACCTTCCTCCAAAGCTGCCGATAGCCGAGGCGTTGATAGAGTTCGAGCGCTCTTCGATTGGCAGCGGCCACTTCGATGCGAGCTTCATCGTAGCCGCGCTCAAAGATTTGTCTTTCGAGCGCTCTCACGAGCGCCGATCCGGCGCCTCGCCCCTCGAATGCCGGAGCCACCCAGATATCGCTGATCGTATCATCCCCGTGCTCGCAGGCCCCGATCCCGGCAGCTTGGCCTTCGACTTCAGCCACCAGGATATTTGACCGCACGTCCCGGAGAAATGGCAGAAACGGGTTGTCCTGCTCGACCACCGTCGCGACCTCCGCCGGGACAAGCGGCTTGATCCCCTTGCGCCAGGCTGCGAGCCCAATCCGGGCAAGAGCCTCCACTTCGTCCGCTAAAGCCGAACGCACGGCAATCATCCGATCTGTCCCTCCCGATAAGCGCCATCCCGCCGCTCACCACTCTATAGCGGGCCGGGTGATCATCAGCCAGAAAATCCCAAGGACTGCAGCAAAGGCCGGAAAGCCAAAGGCGAACCACAGGTGAAAGAGCCGATAGTAGCGTTTGGGCAACGGTTGGCCACTCTTGCTCGCGGCCTCGGCGAGCCTGCGCATCTCCATCTGCATCCACACGACCGGTAGCCAGAATGCACCGGTGATCAGGTAGAGGAGGATCGACAGCAGGATCCAACCCTCCATCAGGGAGTAGCCGACATGCCAGGCGAGCGCCACCCCCGTCATCGGCTGCACGACGACGGCAGTGGCGGTGAACAGGAAGTCGGCCAGGACAACGATGCGCGCAACCGCAGCGATCGTCGCGGCGCGACCGGTGCGATGCGCCACGAGCATGAAGAACGCGATCCCCGCGCCCGTGCCCAACAGCACGGAGGCGCCGATGATGTGCAGGTATTTGAGGACAAAATAGAGCATCAGCGCTCCTCCAGGATCGCCAAAGCGGCGAGGTGCAGCACGATGATCGGCCAGATCTTCATCAGCGGGCCAAGCGGTTCATTCCACAATTCGGGGAGCAGGATCGTCCCGGCGACGCCATAGAAGAGGGAAAGGCCAATCGCACCGTAGAGCCCGGCATGGCTGGTACGACGAGCCGCAATGGCAAGCCCGATCAGGATATCGGCGATCGCTCCGGCGACGACGCTCGGGCCAGCGAGAACCCCAGCGCCGGTGCGCTCCATCAATTCGAGTCCGATCTGGTATCCAGTCGTCAGCGATATGACGCCGGTAGCGATCCAGAACAGCGACAATACGACGAAGATGACCGGCTTCAGGAGGTAGAGCTTGGCAAACCATCTTTCCTGAACGCAAACCGGCGTTCTTGCCAGCGCCACCGAGAGCGCGGTCGGTTCTATCCCGGTAGTCTCCGACCACGCCCGGATATCGCCCACGGCGCCGCGGGTGATCTCCTTTTGCGCCGTGCTCCGCGTCGGCGGACGCCAGCCGAGTGCTCCGGCAAGATCGCTGAGCTTATAAAGGAGATCAGCGAGCGGAGCCGGTATGTGGAGAGCGCGGGCAGGGCTCCAGCCAAACCAGTTTCGATAGGTCCTCACGACATCTTCGAAGGACAGGGCCTCCGGCCCTGCGACCTCCGGGATCAGTCGCTTGGGGGCGCCCGGATGGACGAGCTTGTCTACGGTGCCTGCCACGTCTTCGAGGCGCACGACCTGGAGCAGCCCGGTATTCGGCATGAGCGGCAGAACGGGCAAAGCCGCGAGACCGCGGATGAGCGCGCTGGCGCCGAAAGCGCCGGGGCCGAGGACGACGGAAGGGCGCAGGATGACCCAGTCGAGATCCCTCGCCATCAGCGCCTCGTCCCCTTCGAGCTTGGTGCGCGAAAAGGGGGAAGGTTGCTGCTTTTCGACTCCCATCGCCGAGAAATGGATGACGCGGCGGACACCGGCCTGTTCGCAAGCTTGAAATAGGGCCGAGGGGCCGCGGGTGTGGACGCCCGACGTATCTTGGCCCGGCCCGTCCTGGAGTGTCCCTGCGCAATTTACGACCGCGGCTATGTTCGACAGATACGGCAGCCAGTCTTCAGGCCGAACCGCTCGTGCAAGATCAAGTTCCACGGTTTCGTCGGTCTTTGACAGCGAAGAACCCGGGCGAACCACCCGCACGATCGTCATGCCACGCTCGAGAAGCTTCGCGCAGACGGCCGAGCCGATCAGTCCGGAAGCCCCTACCACAAGCACTCTCATCCTTCCCCCTTCGATCATCGGCGATCACCGCAATGCCGCGGCCATTGCCCGCGTGCCTAGCACGGTACCGCTCCAATCAGCGCCGGGTGGAACATGTTCCTTGAATGGTGAACGGCGGATTATCGAGAGAGCCTGTTCAGTGCCTCACGAAGTGTCGCCGCCGCCTCTTCGCGCTCGCCGGATGACATGAGGTCGGGCTCCGCATCCAGCTTCAGGTGCGGCAGCTCCTTGTGGATCGCGTCGCAGCCGGCAGCAAGATTGGCGATGAAGTCGACGACCCTGTAGGTCGCGATTGGATAGGCGATGCCTTTGACCCGGATCCGCCCAACTTCCTCGCAATGGATCACGCCCTTCACCTGAGCGAAGGTTTCGTAGGAGATGAGGACCGATCCGGGCTCCGCTTCCTGCTCCAGCCGTGCGGCGAGGTTCACGGCGCCGCCGATGATCGTGTAGTCCATCCGGTCTTCGCTGCCGAAATTGCCGACGGTGCAATAGTCCGTGTGAATACCGATCCGGCAGCGGAGCGGCGTTTCTATTCCGGCGCTGCGCCAGGCCTCGCCGAGTTCGGCCATCCGCTTCTGCATTGCCAGTGCCATCGATACCCCGGCGATGGCGTCCTCCTTGACGCCGCTTGTCTCCGGATCTCCGAAGAACATCAGGATCGCGTCGCCGACATATTTGTCGATCGTGGCGCCGAAATAGAGGGCGATCTTCGACATTTCCGTCAGATACTGATTGAGGAGCTGGGTGAGCTCCTCGGACTCCATTTTATCGGTCGTTTCCGTGAAGCCGGCGATGTCCGAGAAGCAGATGGTCAGCTTCTTGCGCTGGCTCGCGATACTGACATCCTGCCGGCCGCTGAAAATCGAGCTATAGACCTGAGGAGCGAGGTATTTGGCAAGCTTGCTCGACAGTGCTTCGAGTGCCGCCGACTTCTCGGAGAGATCCTGCTCCCGGCGCTTCAACTCCGTGACGTCGGAATATACGGCGACCGTGCCGCCACCCGAAATCCGGCGTTCGCTGATCTGGACCCAGCGATCCGGGCCACGCTGCTGAAGGAGCGTACCGGCTGGATTGCGATGCGCCTCGAGCCGCTCGGCGATCCACTCGCCCTCCCGCCCGATGGCGTCCTCGATCAGGCCACGCTCTGCCGCTGCGCGGATGATCGCCTCGAAATTCGTGCCTGGCACGACGGCATCAGCCATCCCGGGATAGAGAATTTCGCGATAGCGGCTGTTGCAGAGGAGGAGCCGGTCTTCGGCGTCGTAAAGGGCGAAACCCTCGGAAATGCTCTCGATCGCGTCGACGAGGCGCTGGCGGGCCTCCGCCACGTCGCGCAGGTTCTGCTCTTCGACCTCGATCGCGGTGTCGCGGAAGACGCGCAGCGCCTTGGCCATCCGACCGATCTCGTCGCCGCCGGTCTCCGGCAAGGGCACCCGAAGATTGCCGGCGGCGATGGCGAGCATGCTGTGGCTCAGGCCTGCAAGACGGGCAAGCAGGTTGCGGTCGACATAGAGCCAGACGATCAGTATCGAACTCAAGAGGCTGAGAAGAGCGGAGCCGAGCACGATGCCGGTGCCATAGCGCCCGACCGTCGCGGCCTCCGCACCGGCCTCGGAGATATCTCTTTGCGCCGCCGCCACCAGACGGTCCACGGCAAGCGTGAGCTTGCGGGAAAGCTGATCGTTTTCCGCCACCAACTTCTCGCCCTCTGTCAGGATTGCGAGCTCTTCTTGACGCACGCTCGGGATGCTGCTCGGACCGTCGATCAGCGTCTTGAACTCGTCCACGAGCTGGCTGAAGCGTTTGCGCAACTGCTCGTCGAATTCGGGCGTGACGGCCTCCAGCACGCCGACCGATCGGTGCAGGGGAAACGAAAGCAACGACAGGTCGCCCGGTGTTGGCACGACCGCGGCCTGCAGAAGCGTGTCGTTGATGGCTGCGATTTCCCGCTGCGCCGTCTGTTGCGGAATATAGGCGGCGATGGCTCGCGCCAGGTCTCGCGTTGCCGCAGCCTCCGCCTCCGGCGAAAGTGTCGGATCGACCGTAGCTGCCCGCCATCGCGGTACCTTGGAGTTCATCACGAGAATACCGGGTGCGACGAGCCGCTGGCTCGCATTGGTCGTGGCCGACAGGCGGCGCAGCAGCTCTTCCTTCCGCGCGACCGCGGAGAGGCGGGCGGTGACGAGACCGTCGAGGGCATTCAGGTTGCGCCGCAGCCCCACGGCCGCGTCTTCGATTTCGGTGACGACCGCCGAGTTGAGCGTTGCGCCTTTCAGGGCCGAGAGCAGCTCTTCCAGGCGCGTCATCTCGCTGCCGATCGCGGCCGATACCTCGCGGTGTCTGGCCCGGCTCGCCGAAGCGAGCACGGCGGGCGCGGTGGCGGCAACGCGCTCGGCATGACGGGAAAGTTCAAGGGATAGAAGCGCGGACGGAGCCCGGCGTTCGGTTACGCGCTCGAGCACCTGGCTCAGTTGAAGGAAGGCGTAGAGCGCGCCGACGGTCGCAAGCACTGCGAAGGCACTGATGCCGAAGAAGGCGAACAGCAGACGACCGCGAATGCCGAGACGATCAAACATCGCGGCCCCTCGCTCGGGCTGAGGCGGTCAACATCGTCCGCACGGATTTCTTCTCAAACGCGAGTTGCTGCGGTCAGTACTGGTTACTCCAGCGGCACATACTCGCCACCCTTCCAAACATACCACACCCAGTTCTGAACGGTGAGGTCGCCCTTCGCGTCGAAATCGACCCGGCCGAGCACCGTATCGAACTGGTAGTCGCGTAGCGCGGCGATGACTTTCTGCGGTTCCAGCGAGCCGGCCTTTTGAACAGCCTGCGCCCAGACCTCGGCAGCACCGTAGCTGTGCAATGTCCAGGAGTCCGGCTCGAAGTTCTCGGCCCGGAAGCGCTTGACGACGTCCGCCGCCTCGGAATTCCGACGCGGGTCGGCGACGAAGGTGAAAAGCGTCCCCTCGGCGGCGGGGCCCGCAATAAGGCCAAAGGCTTCCGTCGCCGTATCGTCACCGGAAATCACCTGCACCGGATAGGCGCGCTCGCGCGCCGCGCGAACCATAAGGGCCGCTTCCGTATGGTAGCCTCCGAGATAGAGCACTGCGATGTCGGCCGCTTGCAACTCTGCGATCTCGGCCGAGTAGTCGTCCTTTCCGGGCTCATAGCTCTGGAAGATCGCTTCGTCGATGCCCCGCTTGTTCAGTTGCTTCTTCGTCTCTGCGGCGAGGCCCTTGCCATAGGTCGTGTCGTCGTGAAGGATTGCGATCTTCTTGGTCCCCCAGTGGTCGGCCAGATAGTTGCCGGCCTTCAGACCCTGGGCATCGTCACGGCTGCACACGCGAAAGACGTTGGAATGGCCCTGCTCGGTCAAGGTGGGGTTGGTCGAGGACGGCGAAATCTGCAGAACGCCGGCCTCGAAGTAGATTTTGGATGCAGGGATCGAAGCTCCCGAGCAGTAGTGTCCGACAACGAAGACCGCATGGTCGGCAACCAGCTTCCGGGCGGCAGCAACTGCTTGCTGCGGATCGCAGAAATCGTCGGCAACGACTAGGCGGACCTGCTGGCCGAGCACGCCGCCGGCGGCATTGATCTCGGCGACGGCCATCTCCGCGCCGCGCTTCAACTGCGTTCCGGTCCAGGCGAGCTTTCCAGACATCGGGCCGGCGACGCCGATCAGAACTTCCGCTTGAACCGGAAAGCTGAGCGCATAGGCCAGAACAAGGGCAAGGGCGACGGATCGGCGCATGGTGCCTCCGCCTCGAATATACTCTGGATGTATCGGCGCTGCCACTCGCCTGTGGCGTTCAGCGGTTGATCGGTGGCCCGTCCGCCACATGAGCCCGATATTGCGGCAGGTCGTCCGCAATCGTGAACCAAGGCGCTTTCGAACCGACGAAGATGTGCTCGCTCGGCCGGATCGTGGGCTCGTCGGCGAGCGGACCGAGCGTCACATGCACATAGGCGCCGTCGCGGACGACCGAATAGAGAAACGAGCCGCATTTGCGGCAGCGGGCGTCGTGCGCATTCTCCTCGCCGAAGGTCTGGAGATGATCCGTACCTTCGGTGACGGTAAACTTTTCCCGCTCGATGCCGGCAAACGGCTTGAAGGCCGAGCCCGTCGTCCGCCGACAATCCGCGCAATGGCAATTTGCGGCATAGCGGAAGGCGTCGGCAACGACATAGTGAACGGCACCGCAAAAGCACCGTCCTGCCAGCATCCGGACGTTCTGATTTGTCGTATTTGTCATCATGTTCCTCGTGCGCCAACGGGCGAGCAAGCCGCTTCGCATCGATTAGCGGCGCGCCAGGAGGCGGATCAGGCGGCCAGCACTCAAGATGAAATCTTTCGCAAAGGGCGCTGGATTGCAAGCATGCCGGTGAGGACGGCAGACGGGTCCATCAACCAGGGGCTCCGGGACTTCGCCCGCCGGCAATCTTACGCCGCCGGTCGAGCCAGCGCATCGCCGGAGTGACGGTCAGCCCGTGCGTCACGATGGAAACGAGCACGATCAAGGCGATGGCGGACCACATGATGCCGACCGCCTCGAAATTGGCCATTCCGGTTGCGAATGCGAGATAGTAGATCGAGCCCAGGCCGCGGATGCCGAACACGGCGATCGCGAGCCTTTCTCCCTTGGGCAAGGTCGACGGCAGGCTCACCCAGCCGACGACCGGTCGGGCGATCACCAGGACGAACAGGGCAAAGACAACCACGCGCCAATCGAGCGCGGCAATGAACTGCCCGATGCTGACGGCGGCCCCGAAGCAGACGAGAAGCACCATCATCAGCAGTCTTTCGATCTGTTCGGAGAAGTCATGAAGCTCCTTGTGAAATTCGTGATGCCGCTCGACGGTGCGGAAGGAGAGTGCGGCGACGAACACGGCCACGAATCCATAGCCGTAGACAAGCTCGGTCAGGCTATAGGCGATGCAGGTAATCCCCAATGCGACGAGGCCGTCGCCTGTGCGCACGAGAGCTGCGCCTTTCGGCAGGCGAAACGTCGCGAAGCCCAGCACCTTGCCGATCATCCATCCCATCACGACCCCGGCAAAGAGCCGCCACAAGACATCGAAGAGCAGCCAGTCGATGAACCAGTCCGGCTGATCGGAGGCAAATGTGATCGCAATCGCCAAATAAACGAACGGGAAGCTGAGGCCGTCGTTCAGGCCGGCTTCGGATGTGAGTGCGAATCGGACTTCATCCTCCCTCCCGGTCTGCGGCGGCCCTACCTGGACATCGCTCGCCAGGACCGGATCGGTCGGCGCAAGGCAGGCGGCGAGCAGGATGGCGGAAGCAACCCCCAGGCCGAGAATCCACGAGGCGGCGGCCGCCATGACGGCAATGCCCAGCGGCATTGCGATTCCTAGGAGCCGCCAGGTGAGCGCCCAGTTGCGCAGCCCGACGGGACGGTCGATTTTCAGTCCGGCTCCCATCAGCGCGACGATGACCGTGAACTCCGTCACATGCTCTATGACAAGTCGGCGGTCGAATGAGGCGAGGTGGACAACCGGGTTGAGGATGGTGTGGCCGACGAGGGCGCCAATCGCGATGCAGAAGATGGGGAGAGAAAGCGGCAGGCGGCGAAAGGCCATGGGAATCCAGGCGGTCAGCAGAATCACCAGCCCCAACAGCCCGAGTGTTATGTCGTAGCGGACCATCTCTCCCATGTTTCAGAGGCTCGACGGTTGGAGAGCTGGACGGGGGTCGAGTATCGCCGGGGGGCTTGCGAACATAGTGGCTCCGAAAACGCGGCAGGACGTTCGAAAACGCATCCGCCGTCCGTGTCGTTCCCTGTCCGGCACTCATCACCGTTCGTTGATGAGGCGGACATCTGGAATCAGGAAGTTGGCGCCCCGATATCAGATGCATGGTCAACCAAGTTGCTTTGATGGGAGGGTCAAAGGAAATGCGGGTGCGCTTTTCGGATCTCGCCATTAACGATCAAGAAATCGCGATGCTCCGGCGCGTTCACGTCTACGCGTGCTCCTTGAGAGAACTGGAGCCGGAAAGTGTGGACGGTGCGGAGGTCGGCAAGATGCTTTTTCACCTCTACCAGCAGGGCGTAAGGCGTGAGACCGCCTTGATGCGGATGCTGACGACGGGCGAAGCCGTTCCCGGAGTGGGCAGCGGCTAAGATCGCCGTCGAGGTGCCATACGGTCCCCGAGTGGGACATTGCTTGCCGGGTGGCGGGTAGTTTGCCGCGACGGCACGCCCCGTTGCGTGAACCTTTGGGGCCCTGAAGCGTTTTATTTGACCCTCGCAACGACGTGGAGGAAAGCACTATGCGTCGCGACATTCAGCGTTCCATGATGATCGAAATGATCGCGCTGATCGCTGCGCTTGCGGTGGTCTCCGTGATCATGGTCGTAACGCTCATTCCCGGCTGAACACGAACAGGCTGGAGAGACGCCGATTTCCGGATGGATCGCTGTGCCCATCCGATGATTTCTTGATTCCGGCGGATCGCGTCTGCCGTGCACGTGCTGTCCTGGATCCGCTCAATCCACAGACGCTTGGGAACAACGCGTCATGCAGAGCGTTGGGCATATCGCCCGAAAACAAGCACCGGACGCCCTCGATGAGCGCGAAGGACGCCGATCTGTCGAAGTCTTTGGAAGCCGCCGAGCCGGGGCGGGGACGCTGTGCGGCCACGCCGGAAGATATACCAGCGAAGGGGATGCGCGACGTATTTTGGCGGGTCGTCTCCAAGATCTCGGAGGAGCGCGTCTTCCTGATCGCAGCAGGGGTAAGCTTCTACCTTCTGCTGGCGTTGTTTCCGGCTCTGGGTGCGCTGGTTTCCCTCTACGGATTCATCGCCGATCCCTCCGATATCGGAACGCACATGGCCGTGTTGGACGAGCTTCTGCCGCCCGGCTCCTACGGCCTGATCATGGATCAGTTGAAGTCCCTCACCACGCAGAAGACAACCACCCTCAGCCTTGGCTTCATCGGTGGCTTGTTGGTCTCCCTGTGGAGTGCGGCCAATGGCATCGCGGCACTTTTCGACGCCATGAACGTCGCCTACGGAGAGAAAGAGAAGAGGGGCATCGTATACAGAACGCTGTTGTGCCTCGCCTTCACCTTTGCCGCCCTGGTTTTTGCCGTCGTCCTCATCGTGGCGATCGGCGTCATCCCGGTGCTGCTTGCCTATTTGTGGCTCGACCGCTGGATCGAGATACTGACCAGAGTAGCGCGGTGGCCCGCCATCCTGTTCCTAGCCACCCTCGGCACGGCTCTGATCTATCGCTTCGGGCCGAGCCGTGAGCGGGCGAAACTACGGTGGCTGAATTGGGGCGCCGTATTCAGCACATTGCTGTGGCTCGTCGCCTCATGGATCTTTTCCTACTACCTGGAAAATTTCGCCAACTACAACGCGACCTACGGTGCCCTTGGCGCGCTGGTCGGTTTCATGATGTGGGTCTGGATTTCGATGGTCATCCTGATCACCGGCGCGCTCCTCAACGCCGAACTTGAGCATCAGACGGCGGTCGATTCCACCACTGGCGAGCCGTTGCCGATGGGCGAACGCGGTGCCTATGTCGCCGACACGCTCGGGAAGGCGGCGGACCAGGCTTGATGGCAGCAGAGTGCGAGGTCTTCAGCGATCGGCAGAACCTGTCGTGCCCTGCGTCAGTCGCCCCTCGACATACGTCGACCGCACCCTATTTGCACCCACGGTGAGTGTGCGGGGATGCGTCCGATCGCGACCACTGTTTGGAAGAAGAAGCCGGGCTATCCGCATGAAAACGCAGAATTTCTGCGGTCAGCGCGGATGGGGCTGAGCAAGGGAGGAAAATTCTATGCGATTGACTGCAGTTTCCGCGACAATGGCCGCATTAAGCGCGTTCACGCTCCAGGCACAGGCTGCCACCGAATTGCAGTGGTGGCACGCGATGACCGGCGCCAACAACGAGATGATCGAAGAGATCGCCAAGGAGTTCAACGAAAGCCAGAGCACCTACAAGGTGGTGCCTGTGTTCAAGGGCACCTATCCCGAAACATTGAACGCCGGGATCGCCGCCTTCCGGTCGAAGCAGCCGCCAGCGATCATCCAGGTCTTCGATGCCGGCAGCGGCACGATGATGGCGGCCGAGGGCGCGATCGTGCCGGCGATGGAAGTGCTGCAGAAAGGCGGCTTCACCTTCGACAAGTCGCAATACATGCCGGGCATCGTGTCCTATTACTCAAAGCCCGACGGTACCATGCTCTCCTTCCCGTACAACTCCTCCTCGCCGATCCTCTACTACAACAAGGACGCCTTCCAGAAGGCGGGACTCGATCCCAACAGCCCGCCGAAGACCTGGCCGGAGGTCTTCGAAGCTGCGAAGAAGATCAAGACGAGCGGGGCTTCCGCCTGCGGCCTGACCTCCACCTGGTTAACCTGGATCCAGACGGAGAACTTCGCGGCATGGAACAACGTTCCGTATGGGACCAATGAGAACGGCCTCGGCAGCACCGACGTGAAGCTCGAGATCAACGCGCCGATCTATGTCGAGCATTTCCAGGCGATTGCCGATCTCGCCAAGGACGGCGTCTTCCGCTACGGCGGGCGCACCTCCGAGGCCAAGCAACTCTTCACGTCCGGGGAATGCGCCATCATGACGGAATCATCCGGAGGTCTCGGCGATATCATCAAGAGCGGGGTGAACTACGGCATCGGCCAACTGCCCTATTACGAGGGCCACGGCCCGCAGAACACGATCCCTGGCGGCGCCAGCCTCTGGGTCTTCGCCGGCAAATCCGACGAGGAATACAAGGGAGTCGCCGAGTTCTTCAACTTCCTGTCACAGACGAAAGTCCAGGCCAAGCTGCATCAGGTCTCCGGCTACGTGCCGGTGACGATGGCCGCCTACGAAGAGACGAAGAAGTCCGGCTTCTACGAAAAGAACCCCGGCCGTGAAACACCGATCCTGCAGATGACCGGCAAGGCACCAACCGAGAATTCCAAGGGCGTTCGACTCATCAACCTGCCGCAGGTGCGCGACATCCTCAACGAGGAATTCGAGGCGATGCTATCCGGGCAGCAGGACGCAAAGACGACGCTCGACAAGGCGGTCGAGCGCGGCAATGCTGCGATTGCAGCGGCAATCAGCAACTAGTGCATCAGGCAGCCGCCTGCGGTCGGGCGACCGTGGGCGGTCTCGGTTGCTGAAGGAGATTGCGTGTGCAGCGCGTCATTTTTCCGAACAAGATCCTGCCCTACATCCTGGTTGCCCCACAGATCGTGTTGACGATCGTGTTCTTCTTCTGGCCGGCAAGCCAGGCGCTTTACCAATCCGTCATGCGCGAGGACCCGTTCGGCTTGAAGAGCGGTTTCGTCGGGCTCGCCAACTTCCGTGCCATACTCGCGGATGAGAGCTATCTGAACTCGCTGCAGGTGACGGTGATCTTCAGCGTCCTGACTGCGCTCCTGTCGATGGGCCTCGCCTTGCTTCTGGCAACGGCAGCCGACCGCGTCGTGCGCGGCCAGACCTTCTATCGCACCTTGCTGATCTGGCCCTATGCCGTCGCGCCGGCGGTCGCCGGTATGCTCTGGCTTTTCATGTTCAATCCGGCGATGGGCACATTCGCCTATATGCTGCGCCGCAACGGCATCTACTGGGATCCCTTGCTCAATGGCAATCACGCCATGATCCTGATCGTCGTTGCCGCCGCCTGGAAACAGATCAGCTATAATTTCCTCTTCTTCGTCGCCGGGCTCCAGGCGATACCGAAATCCTTGATCGAAGCAGCGGCGATCGACGGCGCACGCGGCACCCGGCGCTTCTGGACGATCGTGTTTCCGCTGCTCGCGCCGACGACATTCTTCCTCCTCGTCGTCAACACCGTCTATGCCTTCTTCGATACCTTCGGCATCATCCATTCCGTCACCGGCGGAGGGCCGGCAAAGGCTACAGAAACACTGGTCTACAAGGTCTACAACGACGGCTTCGTCAATCTGAACCTCGGCTCTTCCGCCGCGCAGTCCGTCATCCTGATGGCGATCGTCGTCGCCCTCACTGCCTTCCAGTTCCGCTTCGTCGAAAGGCGGGTCCATTATGGGTGAGATCGCCGATGATTGAGAAGCGCCCCATTTCCAACCTCATAGGCCACCTGATGCTCATCCTGGGCATCATCATCGTCGTCTTTCCGATCTACTACACCTTCGTCGCGTCGAGCCTGACATCGACGGAGATCGTCCGTCCGCCAATGGCGCTGGCCCCCGGCGGACGGCTCGCCGAAAACTACGGCGAAGCACTGTCGGGCGGCGTAGAGCGCGTGGTCGGCGTCAGTCTGGAACGGCTGCTGTTCAACACATTCGTGGTGGCGATTGCAATCGCGGTCGGCAAGATCGTGATCTCTTTCCTGTCGGCCTTTGCGATCGTCTTTTTCCGTTTCCCGCTGCGCATGGCCTTCTTCTGGATGATCTTCATCACCCTGATGCTTCCGGTGGAGGTCCGGATCCTGCCCACCTACAAGGTGATCGTAGACCTTGGGTTGATCGATACCTATGCCGGCCTGACCTTGCCCCTGATGGCGTCGGCAACGGCGACCTTCCTGTTCCGGCAGTTCTTCCTGACGGTTCCGGGCGAGCTCGTGGAGGCGGCACGCATCGACAATGCGGGGCCGTTCCGCTTCATGCGGGACATCCTGCTGCCGCTGTCGAAGACCAATATCGCAGCCCTCTTCGTGATCCTCTTCATCTACGGGTGGACGCAATATCTCTGGCCGCTCCTGGTGACCAACGACAGCCGAATGAACACCATCATCATCGGCCTTCGGAAGATGGTCGATTTTGCCGACGCCTCGACACCCTGGAATTACGTGATGGTCACGGCCATCCTGGCGATCATCCCACCGGTCGTGGTGGTTGTGCTGATGCAGCGCTGGTTCGTCAAAGGCCTGGTTGAAACGGAGAAATAATGGCGACGATCACTCTCAGGGACGTGCAAAAGACCTATGGCGGCAATGTCGATGTCATCCGGGGCGTCTCGCTGGCGATCGCCGACGGCGAGTTCATCGTGCTGGTCGGGCCATCGGGCTGCGGAAAATCGACCTTGCTCAGGATGATCGCCGGGCTCGAAAGCATCACGTCCGGCGACATCGCGATCGGCGAACGCGTCGTCAATACGCTCGAACCGTCCGAGCGCGACATTGCCATGGTCTTCCAGAACTATGCGCTTTATCCGCATATGACGGTCCGCCAGAACCTCGCCTACGGCCTGAAGAACCGCAACACGCCCAGGGACGAGATCGAACGACGCATCGCCAAGGCGGCCCGATCGCTGGAGATCGAGGCCTTCCTCGAACGCAAACCGCGCCAGCTCTCCGGCGGACAGCGCCAAAGGGTCGCCATGGGGCGCGCGATCGTCCGCGAGCCCGTCGCATTCCTGTTCGACGAGCCCTTGTCGAACCTCGACGCCAAATTGCGCGTCCAGATGCGCGTCGAGATCAAGCGATTGCAGCGCGCCCTCGGCACCACCAGCGTCTATGTGACCCATGATCAACTGGAGGCCATGACGCTGGCCGATCGCCTCGTTGTCCTGAACGGCGGCAGGATTGAACAGGTCGGCACGCCGATCGAGCTTTACGAAAGACCCGCAACGTCCTTCGTCGCGACCTTCATCGGCTCCCCATCGATGAATCTTCTGGACGTCACGGGCGGCGCTTCCGATTGGTCGGCTCCCTCGGCCGTGACGGAGCAGCCGGGGATTGCGTCGCTCGGCATCCGGCCGGAGGACATCGCTCTCGCGGACGGCGCAACGGACGGCAATCGTTTTAGGGCAAGGGTGCGCGTTGGGGCGGTCGAGCTCGTCGGCGCCGAGAGCTTCGTGCATGGCGGCTTGCCGAGCGGCGCGCCGCTGGTTTTCAGGGTCCCCGGCCGCTCCCGGATCGGCATAGACGACGAGCTCGAAGTCTTTGCCAGACCGGAAAGCCTGCACGGGTTCGACGGGGCCGGCCGGCGTCTGTAGGGGAGCCGTTGCCTTCCTGTCAGGTCCCCTTCAGCACGGCCATGAAGGTTTCATCGAGTACGGCGATCAGATGATCGGCATCGCGCTTCGAAAAGATCATCGGCGGGCGCATCTTCAGGACATTGTCGTGCGGCCCTTCGGTGCCCATCAGCACGCCGCGCTGACGCGCCCCGTTCGAAACCGCTCGGGCGATTTCGGTGGCGGGCGCCTTCGTCCGTCGATCGGTAACGAGTTCGATGCCGAGGAACAGGCCGAGGCCGCGTACGTCGCCGATCACCTCGTAACGCTCCTGCATCGTCCGGAAGGCGGCGATCAGGTCGTTGCCGATCTCCGAGGCATTGCGACGCAGATCCTCTTTTTCGATGACATCGAGGACCGCCAGGCCGACGGCGCAGGACACCGGGTTTCCGCCGAACGTGTTGAAGAACTCCATGCCGTTGTTGAACGAACTGGCGATCTCGCGCGTGGTGACCACCGCCGCCAATGGGTGGCCGTTGCCGATCGGCTTGCCCGTGGTGACGATGTCGGGGACGACGCCTTGCGTCTCGAAGGCCCACCAATGGCTGCCGACCCGGCCGAAGCCGACCTGTACCTCGTCCGCGATGCAGACGCCGCCCGCTTCCCGCACCATGCGGTATACTTCCTTGAGGTATCCATCCGGCAGGAAGACCTGACCGGCGACGCTTGGAATGGACTCCGCCAGGAAGAAGCCGGGCGCTTCGCCCCTGGCCTTCATCGCCGCTATCAGGTCGGCGACGCTTTCGGCAAAGCGCCTGCCATGCTCCTCGATCGGCCATTCGGCCGGCGCGTGGTAGCTGTCCGGGACCCTCGCCACATGAACATGCGGCTTCCGGCCCTTTCCCCCTTTCCGGCGGAACTTGTAGGCGCTGATATCGATCAGCTCCTGTGTCGTGCCGTGGTAGGCCCAGTCGACCACGATGGCGTTTTCCCGGCCCGTATGGGTGCGCATCAGGCGCAGCGCGAGACCGTTGGCTTCCGAACCGCTGTTGACGAAACCGGCGACTGCCAGCTCCTTCGGCATCGTCGCGGTCAGCCGCTCCGCATAGGCGACGATGTTGTCGTGCAGGTAGCGGGTATTGGTGTTGAGCGTTGCGGCCTGCCGGGCCATTGCCTCCACCACCGCCGGATGGGCGTGGCCGATGTGGCAGACATTGTTGAAGCAGTCGAGATAGGCGCGGCCGCGATCGTCGATCAGCCAGGCGCCTTCCCCCCGCACGAACTTGATCGGCCTGTCGTAGGAGATCGACAGGTTGGGCAGCAGGAGCTCCTTGCGGAGCCGGACGATCTCCTCATGCGAGCGGCCACTTCTTTTGAAGAACTCTCCCGCGATACCGGCCAACGGGCTCGGGTCCGGAAAGAGTTCCGCCCAGACATCGAGGTAGCCTTCCTCGCCAACGCCGAGGATTTCGGTCGCCGCAAGGCTCGTGTCGGTGGAGATTTGCAGATGCAGGTGCGGTGCCCAGCCGCCGTTCTCCTCCGGAACACCCATTTCGCCGACGAGCGCACCGGCGTCCAGGCGGTCGCCGGCCTTGAGCCGCCCGACGGCCTCGCGGGCGAGGTGCCCCCAGAGCGTCAGGAAGGGCGGGCAGCCATCCGGCTCGTGACGAAGCGCGATCAGGCAGCCGTAGCCGAGCGGGTCCTTCTCGATCTCGACGCTGACGATGGTTGCCGCGAGCGGAGTGTAGACCTTTGTGCCGGCGCCCATGAAGAGATCAAGGCCGAGATGGCGCGTGCGGCGGGCATTCTCGACGAGGCGGGATGCGAACATCTCGCCCGAATAGACGGTGCGGGCCTCGCCCCAGGGGCCGATGCCCAGCGCCACGCCCGTATTCCGGCAGTGGTCTTCCCAAAGGGATTGCGCTTCGTGGGGCCGCGCGGCGGCCGAGCTGACGGTCATCGCATGGGTCGGATCGCCATAAGGGACGAGATCGGCCGGGTAGGCCGTGACAGGACGATCAAGCAGCGGCGAAAGGCTCTTGCGGTTTCGATCGATCCAGGCGCCGACGATGCGCGCGCCGGCAACCGCCTCGAAGCCGCAGGCCCGGCGCAGGATCGCCGTCGCGAAGCGCGGGTTCATGGCGTCGAGCTTGCGCAGGAGCGTCCAGGCCGGTCTTTCGCTGATGGCGAGATAGGGGTTGTCGCCAACCTGCGCGCGGCGTGAGGCCGACATCGTGACCGACGTCACCAGCCGCATGGCGATGAGGTCGAAGAGGAGCTCGATTTCCTCCTCGAGCAGCGGGTATTCGCGGTGAAAGCCACGGGCGATCGCCGCGGCGGCACCGATCGGATTGGGGTGGTCAAGTCCCGCATAGGCGGCAGCGATCGCGACATCGGCGATAAGCGGCGCATGGAGGGCATCCCCAAGGTCGATGATGCCGGCTATACGATCGTGGTTTTCCGGGTCTACGAGCACGTTCCAGTCATTGGCATCATTGTGAATGACCGAAGCGCGCAGCGTCGCAAAGCGCGGGGCGACATCCTTGTCGAAACGGGCGAGAAAACGTCCGAGAAGGGCGCGATCGTCCGCGTCAGCAATATGGTTGAGCCGACCGGCGGAGCGGCCGGCATTGCGAAGATCCCAGTCGAGGTCGCGCAGCGCGCCCGGATGCATGAAGCCCCGAAGCGAGGCATCGAAGCGACCGAGCATGCGGCCGAGCGATTCAAGTACCGCCTCGCTTCGGTCGGATTGGGCGAGCGGGACGCCCGGTACCCAGCTGACCAGCCGCAAGCGGTGGACTGCGCCATGGGCGCCCGTGGCTTCGGCGAGGCTTGCTGCCGAGAGGGTCGGATGGAGATGGGGAACGGGGAGGTCGCCCGCATATTCGCCGAGGTGCCTCATCAGCGCCGTCTGGAAATCGCTTTCAACCGCCGGCTCCGCGGCGTTGATGATTTTCAGGACGAAGGTCCGGCCGTCGTCGGCAGCGACTTTGAAATTCTGGTCACGCTCGCTGTCGAGCGGCGCGAGCGTCCCCTTGAACCCAAAGTGCCGCGAAAGCAGCGCGCCGGCGTCGTCCAGGGAAAAATCGGGTTTCGTGTTCAGCATGTCGTTCATGGGGGCCTCACTCTCGCGGCGAGCCTCGCATGCCTTCGACAAGCATGCATCCGGCAATAGGCCGGTTGCACCGGCACTATGTTCGTACTAACCGTCATCTTGTCAGCCGCCGGTCTCGGCGATTCCTAACCCGGTCGCAGGAGTTGCGCAGTGCAGAATATCGACGCAACGGACCGGCAGATTCTCAGTATCCTGAGCCGCGAGGCGCGCATCCCGATGAAGTCGCTCGCCGGGCGCATCGGGCTGTCGCGCAGTGCGACGACCGAGCGCGTCACGCGGCTCGAGAAGTCCGGCCTGATCCGTGGTTACCGCGCCGACATCGGGGAACTGGAGGAGGGGCAGATCGAGGCATTCCTCATGGTGACACTGACGCGCACGCCGTCGCTCGGCGTGCTCGACAGGCTCGCGGGCTTTTCCTCTGTCCGGCGGGTTTCTTCCGTGAGCGGCCAGCTCGATCTGGTGGTCGAGGTGCGGGTGGCCTCGATCAATGCCCTCAACGAGCTGCGCAACGAAGTCGCCCAGCTCGAGAATGTGGACGACCTTACCACCTCAATCGTGTTGCGGCGCGAGTTCGAACGGAGCTAGGTCGGCGGCGGCGCCGTGGCTTCAGCAAGGACTGCTCACGGACGCCGCAGCCCGAGCCGGCTTATTTTTTCGTTCAGAGTCCGGTGAGGAATCTGGAGCAGTTCAGCGGCTTCTCGCGCTGCCCCGCGACAGCGGCTCAATGCGTCTTCGATCACAGAGCGTTCGAACTCCGCCAGTTGCTCTCCCAACGGCCGCGCGGGCGAGGGAGCATTTCCGGCCGGTTGGGCCGTCCCGTCGACGATCCACGGCAGTCCAAGCGCGAACCGCTCGGCGAGCAGTTTCAATTGCCGAACATTTCCCGGCCAGGCGTAATTGAGAATGGCGGTAACGTCGACGCTCGACAGTTGGGGCGTCGGTCGACCCATCCGATTCGCCATGGCGGCCGCGAACCGTTCGAACAGGAGAACAGCATCATTGCCCCGTGCACGTAGCGGCGGGATCGCGATCTCCGCCCCCATCAGCCGGTAATAGAGGTCTTCCCGGAACTTTCCCTCACGCGCCAGCTCCGCCAGGTCGAACTTGGTGGCCGAGATCACCCGCACGTCGAGGGCGATGACCTTGTTCGATCCCAGGCGGGTGATCTGCCGCTCCTGCAGTACGCGCAGCAGCTTGGCCTGGGCCGCAAGCGGCATGCTTTCGATTTCGTCGAGAAAGATCGTTCCCTTATGCGCGAATTCGAACTTTCCCACGCGAGGGGCGGAGGCGCCGGTAAAGGCGCCCGCGTCGTGGCCGAAAAGCTCGCTTTCGAAGATGTCAGCCGGGACGGCCGCGCAGTTGATCGCCACGAAGGCGGCCGCCTTGCGCTCGCTGCAGTCGTGCAGCGCTCGCGCCACGACCTCCTTGCCGGTCCCGGTTTCCCCGAGAATGAGAACATCGAGCGGGTAGCTCGAAAGATCCGCCACGAGGCGGCGCAAGGCGGCGATCGCGGCGTCCTCGCCAAGGATCGTGGAATGCAGGAATCGTCCGACGTCGTCGTGCTGCTCCAAAAGCTCCACGCGGCGCTTCAGCCGGAATTGCTGAACTGCATTGTTGAGCGTTCCGATCAGTTGCTCGGGAACATAGGGTTTTGTCAGGAAGTTGAATGCTCCGGCCTGAATGGCCGAAACCGCCATCGGCACATCCCCATGCCCGCTCAACAACACGACCGGCAGGTCCGACCATTTCTTGCGGATGGCCGACAGGAGCTCGAGGCCGTCCATGCCGCCCATGCGCACGTCCGACAGCACCACATCGAGCGCTTTGTCGGCCATCATGCTCAAGGCAGCGTTGCCGTTCGTCGCCTGCAGGACTTCGAAGCCGTTCAAGGTCAGCCATTGCGCCAGAGATTGGCGGAGGGGCGCGTCGTCCTCGACGAGGAGTACCGTCGGCGATGCTGTTGCCATCGCTTACTCCGCCGCCGCTGCCGCACTGTCGATGCGCGACAGCCGTATCGTGAAGAGCGCGCCGCCGAGCGGCGAACGTCCCGCTGTGATCTCGCCATGGTGGTTGGAGATGATGCGGTGCACCGTCGCCAGGCCAAGCCCGAGCCCTTCGCCGGCGGCCTTGGTGGTGTGGAACGGCTCGAAGAGGCGGTCCTGCGTTTCGTCGTCGAGCCCGCGCCCGCTGTCATGAACCCTCACGACGCAGGTCCCGGCCTCGATCGCTCCGTCCACGTGGATCACGCGGACCGGGCGATCGCGCACGGCGTCGATGGCGTTGCCGAGCAGGTTGAGCATCACCTGGTCCAATTGCGCGCTGTTGCCGAGGATGGCCAGGGGCCGGTCGATCTCACTGCTGAAGGAAATGCCCAGATCGGCGAACCGGAATTTCAAGAGTTCGGCGACGCGATCGACCGACGCGGCGAAGTCGACGTCGCCGAAATCGGCGTCATCCCGGCGCGCCAGCCGCTTCAACTGGTCGGTCAGGTGGGAAACGCGGCCGATGACCTCTCCCATCACGTCGATGTTCGAGTGCACGGCAACCATGTCCTGGCGCGCGGCGAGCAGCCGGGTGGAGGCAAGATAGGTTCGTAATGCAGCGAGCGGCTGGTTGATTTCGTGGGCGAGACCCGCAAAGGCCTGGCCGATCGCCGCCAGCCTTTCCGCCTGGGTGAGACTGTCGCGCGTCAGGTCCAACTGCTCCTGTGCGCGCTGGCGCTCGACGATCTCGGTTTCGAGCTTGAGATTGGTCTGGCTCAGTTCCCTTGTCCGCTCCGCAACGCGCAGTTCGAGATCGCTCCTTGCGCGCAGTTCGAGCCTCCTGGCCTGCCGCTTCTGGTGTGCGATCTTCAAGCCGGCAAGAACGAGCAAGCCGGCGAGACCGGCGGCGATGGTGGCGATGTTGGCTTGGGCAATCACAAAGGACAGGTCAGCGAAGTAAAGCAGGGTCCAGCCGCTTTCGGCGAAGGGCATATCGACCATCAGGCGACGCGATTTGACGCCGCCTTCGTCGAAGGAGGCGATCGGAAGATCAGACCAGCCAATGGCGCCGCTGCCGAGCGCCATCTCGCCAGGATCTGCCGCGCCGTACCGTTGCTCGTCGCGGATTCGTGCAAGGCTCTCGGGATCGAGGGGACCTTTGGAGCGATAGCGCCATTGCGGTTCTGACGACAGGAAGATCACGCCTTCCCTGTCCTCGACCGCCACCAGTTCACCGGCGTCGCGCCATTGCTGCTCGAGCGGCAAGAGATCGATCTTGACGATTGCGGCGCCGACATTGCGCCCTTCGAGCTTGATCGGCACCGCAAGGAAATAGCCCGGCTCGCCGGTGGTGACGCCGACCGCGTAATAGCTGCCGAAGCCCGATTGGATGGCGTCGCGGAAATAGGGCCGGAAGCGGTAATTGTATCCGATGAAACTGCCCGGCTGGTCGTAGTTGCTGGCGGCGAGCGTCCGACCCTTTGCGTCGGTCACGAAGAGCGCCAAGGCGCCTGAGGCGGCATTGATGCGGGCGAGAAGGCGGTTGCCGGAGAGCGCCGCCTCGGGGGAAGCCGGGTCGCGGAACAGGTCTTCGATCTCGCGCGATCGGGCGATGACCTCGGGGAGATAGCGGAAACGCTCGATCCGGGTGCTGAAAGTGGCGCCGACCAGCTTCAGCCGCTCCTCGGCCTGCGTCGCCGTGGCGCGCAGACCGTAATCGAGGACGTTCTCGCGCACGAAAAGCATCGCTCCCGCGATTGCCAACAAGGCCGTGGCGAGCAGGATCAGGGGGCGGGGTGAACCCATGGACGGTAAGCGCATCATCGTGATCGAGGACAATACTGAACTCCTGTCGCCTGGTCGAGCGCGGCGGCGCCAGCCGCTGTCTGCTGGCGCGGCCGCCGGCGACCGGCGTTCAATCGAGGGTCAGGCCCCCGCGCTCGTCATTGGCAAAACGCTCATGTTCCGCGTGGACGAGCGTCGCCAGGTTCTTCTTGATGACGTTGAATTCCGGTGCGTTGCTGTCACGAGGATAGGGGAGATCGATCGGCAGGTCCTGTTTGATCGTCCCCGGCCGATAGGTGAGCACCACTACCCGCGATCCGAGGTAGACCGCTTCCTCGATCGAGTGTGTCACGAAGACGATCGTCTTGTTCATCTGTTTCCAGATGCGCAGCAGTTCGTCTTGCAATGACCGGCGGGTGAGGGCGTCGAGCGCGCCGAAGGGTTCGTCCATCAGCATGATCGGCGGGTCGAGCGCGAGAACGCGCGCGATCGCCACGCGTTGGCGCATGCCGCCGGAGAGATCCTTTGGAAACCGCTTTCTGAATTCCTTGAGCCCCAGCAGGTCGAGGAGCATGGAGACGGTTCCGTCGATCTGTGCCGGCGGCTCGCCTCTTATCTCAAGGCCGAAGGCGACGTTGCGCTCGACCGTCATCCAGGGGAACAGGGCATATTCCTGGAAGACCATGCCCCTGTCCGGCCCAGGGCCCGACACCGGCTTGCCGTCCACCTCGAGTTTGCCGGCGCTCGGCAGCGAGAAGCCCGCCATGGCATTCAGGAGTGTCGATTTTCCGCAGCCGGATGGGCCGAGCAGGCAGACGAACTCGCCCTGCCTTATGTCGAGATCGATGCCCTTCAGGGCGACGACCTCGGCACCGCGCTTGCCGAAGACCTTGTCCACCTGCTTGACGTGAATATGTACATCGGCGTCGGACGCAGGATTGATGTTGCCGACGGCGTGCGCCGCCGAATTTACGCTCGAAAGCATGATTTCCTCCGTGAAGTGTGATGGCATTGCCGGCGCCTCCTGCTCGGCAATGCCTCCGGCGAGTGGTCGGAGCGGGATGCGGAAAAGTGTGTGCGGCTTTCCGCCGACATCCCGCTCTAACCTATTAGAATCGATCACGTTTTGTGAATTTGGTCAGTCCGACCAAAGCATCCTGATCTAGTGCTCCAGGCCGCGGTGCCAGCGCAGCAGGTAACCGTTCAGCCGGTTGACGCCGACGTCGATCGCCAGCCCGAGGAGGCCGATCGTTATCATTCCGGCGATAACCTTGTCGGACCAGAGATATTCCCGCGCCTCGAGGATCCGATAGCCGAGGCCGCTGTTGACCGCGATCATCTCTGCGACGATCACCACGATGAACGCCGTGCCGATGCCGATCCTCGCGCCGGTCAGGATGTAGGGCGTGGCCGCTGGCAGGATGACCCGGCGAAACAGCGTCATCCGGTCAGCACCCAGATTGAGAGCCGCCCGCACATAGATGCTGTCGACGCTGCGCACGCCGGCGATGGTGTTGATCAGGACCGGGAAGAAGGCGCCTATCGAGATCAGAAAGACCGCCGGCGGATCGCCCAGACCGAACCACAGGATGGCGAGCGGGATATAGGCGATCGGCGGGATCGGCCGCAGGAACTGGAATATCGGGTCGAGCAGTGCCTCGACGCGCTTGTCCGTTCCCATCAGCAAGCCGAGCGGCAAGGCAAGTCCGGCGCCGAGCCCGAAGCCGAGGACGACCCGCCGGAGGCTGGCGAAGAGGTCGCTCAGCAACTCGCTGGACTGCAGCCAGTCGAGGAAGCCGGCTGCCGGCTCCTGCGGCAAGAGGTATTCGATCCACCGCGCAGCAATCGCTGTCGGGGACGGCAGGATCTCCGGGCGCACGACATGGGCGTTTGAAAGAAGCTGCCAGAGCAGCAGGACGATGACCGGGACGGCCAGGTTGCGAAACAGTCGGGCGAGCATGACTTTAGTTCCCCGCCGTCATGGATTTCAGCGCCTTCTCAAGCAGGTCCGTCTTGACCCACTCGCTTGCCTGCGGGGGCGTGCTCATGCGGCCAACCCCGAACTTTTGCATCATGTCGGTGGTTGCTTGCACATGCTCGACGGTGATGTCGTAGGAGTAGGGCGAGTTGCCGATCGCATCCTTGAAGTCCTGAGGCGTGATCTGGCCCTTGAACATCGATTCCACGACGTAACCTTCAGCAATATCCGGATGCTTCATGAAAGTGTCCGTTGCCTCGATGAAGAGTTTCATCGTGCGTTCGGCAACATCTGGCTTTTCCTTGTAGAGCGCCTCGGAGAAAACCAGCGAGCGTACCGGCATGCCGATCGGCGTGTCATAGGGTTTCATGATCTCGACCCCAAACTTCTTGTTCAGCGCCTGGCTCGCCTGGGGCTCCGACTGGCACATGGCATCGATATCGCCGGCCATCAGCGCCTGGTTCAGGTCGGCAAAGGCCATGTAGACGATCTGCACGTCCTTGCCGGGCTTGTCGGACCAGGTCAGGCCGTAATTCTCCAGTTCGGCGAGCAGCAGCAATTCCTGCGCTCCGCCGCGCGCCACGCCGACTTTCTTGCCCTTGAAGTCGCCGACCGATGTAATGCCGGACTCGCTGCCGGCGACGATGCGGACCCCGCCTTTGGCAAAACCGGCAACCGCATAGATCGGCACCCCGCGTGCCCGGCCGGCAATGGCTGCATCGACGGCGCTTGCGGCGACATCGACCTCGCCCGCCACGATTGCCGGCAGAATGTCGACGCCCTTGGCGAAGAAGCGCTCCTCGATCTCCAGATCGTATTTCGCGGCGATCTCTTTCATGTAGGAGATTGCCCCGTAGTGCGCGAATTTGAGATTGGCGAGACGTATCTTGTCGGCGGCCTCGGCGCTCGATGCGACGAAAGCGGCTGTCACCAGCAGAACACGGAAAATCAGCTTCATTTCATTCCTCCCGATGAATTCAGGATGGCGGCTGCCACCCGCTCTCCTTTCAGCAACTTGCGTGCCATTTATCTCGGGCGCTGCGCGCGCCGATGCGGATCGGGACCGGAGGAGTCGCTAACTATTGGAGAATTAAGCGAAAATGGCAGCGCATACGCTTTGTGCGGCCGGAGGCCGCGGCAGATTTGGTCTGCAGCTGCATCAATCGCCCGGGCAAGGAGTTGCCGAGCGGCGGCGAGAGCGGCAAGTTTTTGCCAGACGGACGAGGGCCGGTGAGGTGCAGTTCTTCGATCATGGCCGGATGGTTCTCAACCCCGACAAGCTCACCGGCGTTCCGTTCCCACCCGCCGGAGCCGGTCTTGCCTGACAGGCCCCCGATGCGCGTTCGTCAGATGCCTGCGAGCTTCCTCAGGTCCTCGACCGCGCCGGGTGCAGCGGCGAGAACGGCAGCGCCCTTCGTCAGACGCTCGCCGTCTACGGGGAAGGGGAGATACCAGCCGCCAGCTTCCTGGACGAGGCAATAGCCGGCAAGGCAGTCCCAGGCATGCATATACGGCTCGTAGTAGCCGACCAGGCGGCCGGCCGCGACATAGGCGAGCATCAGCGCACCGGACCCGTTGCGGATGAAGGTGCCGCCGGCTTCAAGCAGGTTTTCCACCATCTTCGCGACGAAGGCCGGCGTCACATAGTTGTTGGCGCCAAGACCGGTCACCGCGTTGCGGATGGTCCGCGAAGCGTCCAGCGACAGCGTCTTGCCGTTCAGCCGGGCGCCGAGCCCGAGCGCGGCCGCATAGAGCTCGCCGTGGCAGGGCGCGGCAATGACGCCCACCACCGGCACGCCGTCATGGACGAGGCCGATCGAGACGCACCAGTTGGGCATGCCGTGGACGAACGGGCTGGTGCCGTCGATCGGATCGATGACCCAGGTGAAGCCGGAACGGCCGGCCTGCAGGCCGTATTCCTCGCCGAGTATGCCGTCCTCCGGATAGATCTCGCCGATGCGCTCGCGGATCAGGTTTTCGACCTCGCGGTCGGCGATGGAAACGACATCCTGCGGATCCCGCTTGGTTTCGACGATCAGCGTTTCGCGGCGGTTGAAATAGTCGAGCGCCATTGCGCCGGCGTCGCGCGCAACCGTTTCGGCCAGTGCGAGGCGGGCTTCGAGCCCGGGAACGACGTGCGATGTCATGAAGAGGTCCTTGAATTCGTGTTTGAGTTCCGTTGATCAGGCATGCGCCTGATCCGTTTGCCGCGCTAGCCGCTGATGATCGCGATGCCGCGTTCCTTGAAGCCGATTGCGACGTCGGTGGCCGGACTGATGGCGCGCTCCACGGCCGCATCGACGACGAAAAGCGTTCCCGCGGCGGTCTTCACTTCATATTCGACATGGTCGCCGAGATAGGCCGCATGCGTCACCCGCCCAGCAAAGGCCCCGTCGCTGGCGGGTTTGAGCGTGATCGCGTTGGGGCGCACCGCCAGTTTGGCCGGGCCTGGCCGAATGTCGCGCCCCGGGACCCGATGCGTCAGCTGTTCGACGCGGATCATCGCGTCCTGTCCCTCGACCGCGATGATGTCGCAGGCGACGACGTTTGCCTCGCCCATGAAGTCGGCGATGAAGGCCGAGGCCGGCGTCTCGTAGAGGTCGCGGGGCGCGCCCGCCTGGGCGATGCCTCCATCCTTCATCACGACGATGCGGTCGGACACGGCGAGCGCCTCGTCCTGATCGTGCGTGACATAGACGGCGGTGAACCCCAGGCGCTGCTGCAATTCGCGGATCTCGGTTCTGACACGTCGCCTCAGCCGCGCATCGAGGTTCGACAGCGGCTCGTCGAGGAGCAACACCTGCGGCTCGAGAACCAGCGCACGGGCAACGGCGACGCGCTGCTGCTGGCCGCCGGAAAGCTCGGCCGGCAGGCGCTGGCCCATGCCGGCGAGGCCGACGAGCGCCAGCCCGTCCTCCGCCCGCTCGCGCGCCTCTCTGCGCTTCATTCCGGAGGATTCGAGCCCATAGGCGATGTTGTCGAGGGCGGTCATATGCGGGAACAGCGCATAGGACTGGAACACCATCGAAACGTCGCGCTCGTTCGCCGGCAGCATTGTCACGTCCTTGCCGCCGATGAAGATGCGGCCGGATGTCGGATGCTCGAGGCCGGCGAGCATGCGCAGCGTCGTCGTCTTGCCGCAGCCGGAGGGGCCGAGCAGCGTCACCAGCGTGCCGGGTTCGATGGTGAGCGAGAGATCGGGGATCGCGACGAAGGCGCCGAACTCTTTGCGCACGTTCCGGAAGACGACGGTACCGGGAGCTTCGATGGTCATGCGGTCTTCTCCTGGTGGATGGATGCGGGCGCGGCCGCGACGGACTGGATCCGGTTCTCGCGGCGCAGCCGCCGCTCGCCGACGAGGAGCTGGAAGCCGCCGATGACGGCGACCATCACGAGGATCAGCATTGAGGAGTAGGCGATCGCCACGCCGTATTCGCCATTCTCGACAAGCCCGACGATATAGGAGGTCGCCATGTTGTATTCGGCACTGACGAGAAAGATCACCGCACTGATCGAGGTGATGGCCCGGACGAAGGAATAGACGAGTGCGGCGGTGATTGCCGGGCGCAGCAGCGGCAGGATTATCTTGCGGATGGTGCGGAAGCTGTCGGCGCGGAGTGTGAGCGAGGCCTCGTCGAGGCTTCGGTCGAGCTGGCTCATTGCCGCCACCCCACCGCGCACGCCGACCGGCATGTTGCGGAACGCAAAGCAGGCGACCAGGATCAACGCGCTGCCGGTCATCTCGATCGGCGGCAGGTTGAAGGCCATGATATAGCTGATGCCGATGACCGTGCCGGGAATGGCGAAGCTCATCATCAGCGCGAACTCGAAAAGTTCGCGACCGGCAAATCTCTGGCGCACGATCAGATAGGCGGTGAGGAGGCCGACCGCTGCCGTCAGCGGCGCCGAGACGAGCGCGATCTCCATCGTCGTCCAGAAGGAGTTCCAGGCAACCCCCGTCCAGGCGAGGCTGCCGTCGCGGAATTCGACGGAGAAGGCCTGCGCGTAGTGCTCGAGCGTGAGTGAATTGTCGAGGCCCCAGGTCTTCACGAAGCCACCGATGAGGATCATGCCGTAGACGACGAGCGTGAACAGCGCCCAGGGGATGACGAGGGCATGGACGCCGATCGAGACGGAGCGGGGGAGGGCGGCATGGGCACCGCTGTCACCCTTGCCGGTGACGGTCGCAAAGTTCTTGCCGGAGAGCCAGAGGCGTTGGGCGAGGAAGGCCGTCAGCGTGAAGCACAGCAGCACGATGGCGAGCACCGCCGCGCGGGAGGGGTCGTTCTGCGAGCCGACGACGGCGAAGAAGATCTCGGTCGAAAGCACGCCATGGCTGCCGCCGAGCACCAGCGGATTGCCGAAGTCGGCCATGCTCTCGATGAAGCCGATGAGGAAGGCATTGGCGAGCCCCGGTTTCATCAGCGGCAGCGAGATTCGCCAGAAGGTGCGCCAGCGATCGGCCTTCAACGTTTGCGAGGCCTCCTCCATCGACGGGCTGACGCCCTCGACGACCCCGATCAGCACCAGGAATGAGATTGGCGTGAACGAGAGAACCTGAGCGATCCAGATGCCGGTGAGACCATAGAGCCAGCGGCCCGGCTCGACCCCGAGCACCGCGGAGACGGCCTCGGTGACAATGCCGGAGCGGCCGAAGAGCAGCGTCAGCGCCAGACCGATGACGAATGGCGGCGTGATGATCGGGAGCACGGTCAGTAGCCGCAGGCTCTTCTTGCAGCGGAAGCCCGTGCGAGTCGCGACTAGCGCGAAGGCCAGCCCCAGGAGCGTCGAGCCGCTTGCGGTCATCAACGCAAGCCAGAAGGTACGCCAGGCGACGCCGCAGCGTCCGGCGCCGACCAGGCAATCGAGGCTCCAGATCGACGGGTCGACGATGTTGCGGCTAAAGCCATGCGGATTGAAGGACCCATCAAAGTCCTGAAAGGCTCCGACCATCATGCTGCCGATCGGATAGAAGACGAAAACGGCGACGAGGAAGACGAGGATCGAAATGGCCCCGACGATGAAGGCGTCGCCCTTCATTGCGCCGCGTTCGGCGAGACCGAAGGCGAAGACGAGAACGAAAAGCAGCGCGGTAAGCACCGCGCCCGCGCCCATCGAGGGTTGCCCGTCTGCAAGCGGGCCGAACAGCGTCTCGCTGAGCGTCCAGGTCCAGCCGGAGAAACCGACCGCCAGGCCCTGCAGCGCGAGAAAACCCAGGCCGGCGGCGCCGGCATAGGCGAGCAGGCCGCCGCGCCGCATCGGGTCTTCCGTGAAGCGGGCGATCGCGGCGAGAACCATCAGCAATGCGGGAACGATCAGCCACCACCGACCATGGACAGCGATCTGAAGAAGGCCGGGTGCTGTCGCCGGATCGCCCGGAAAGGTGTCGAGCCAGCCAAGGCTGAAGAAGCCGCTGTCGATCCTGTACCAGGGGACTGCGACAAAGGCCGCGAGGCCGAGCGCCAGGACGATATCGAGTCTGCGATTGCGGTTGTTGCTCAAGGGGCTGTCCTGGCGCGGCTGGCTGTGACGACCGGGAACCCGCCGCTACCAGCGGGCAATTCGAAGCCCCGGTACGGGAGTCCAACCTCCCGTACCGAAAGCCAGATTCAGAGGCAGGCGGCGGACTACCGGCGCGACCGGCAAGCGCTCTGCTGCATGTTTCCTTGAATCGGTGCCGAGTAAGGATGAAAACATGCAGTATTTCAATGAGCTACAGCAGCCTTTTCGCGTCCGATAAGACGCGGCGCTGCAGTGCCATCAATTGGCGCTTGCGCCGATTTCCTTGTCCCAGCGCTCGAGCAGTGCCTTGCGCATAGCCGGATCGCCATAGGTCTTGAAGTCGTAGTCGATCAGCTTGATGTTCTCGAACTTCGGCGCCTCCTTCGGCACTTCCGCTGATTTGTTCGACGGAAGCTGGAAGGACTTCGCTTCCTTCATGCTGGATTGCACCTTGGCCGACAGGACCCAGTCGTACCATTTCTTGGCGTTCTCGAGGTTCTTGGCGCCCTTGATGATCGACATGGATCCGATCTCGTAGCCGGTCCCCTCGCAGGGTGCGACCGCCTTGACCGGGAAGCCCTCGACCGCCTGGGCCACCGCATCATGCATGAAGACGATGCCGATCGCGGTTTCGCCACGCGCTGCGGCTTTCACCGGCGCCGAGCCGGATTTCGTATATTGCGAGACGTTGGCGTTGAGCTTCTTCAAGTAGTCGAAGGCCTTGTCCTCGCCCATGATCTGGACGAGTGTCGCGAGCGCCGTATAGGCCGTGCCGGACGAATTCGGGTTGGCGATCTGGATTTCACCCTTGAAGGACGGGTCGAGGAGATCCGCAAAGCACGTCGGCTCCTTGAGATTCTTCTGCTTGAAAATCTCCGTGTTGTAGCCCCAGCCGAGCGCGCCGGCATAGACGCCGACCGTCCGGTAGCCGGCACTTTCGGCCTGCTTGACCGCCCAATCATGCAATTCAGCGAGCATCGGTGACTTGTATTCGAGCGTCAGGCCCTCGGACGCCGCCTGAAGATGCGGGTCGCCGGTACCGGCCCACCAGATGTCAGTCTTGGGGTTTCGCGCTTCGGCGCGGACCTTCGCATAGGTCTCGCCGGAAGAGAGGCGGACCATGTTGACCGAAATGCCCGTTTCCTTCTCGAAGGCGCCTTCCAGCTGTTCGCAGATTACCACGTCTGCCGAGCAGATCAGATTGAGAGTTCCGTTCGCCTGCGCGGAATAGGCAAAGACGGTCGCAGCCGCGGCGAGAGCGGCCGCAGTCATTCTAGCCAAACCCATGTTTTCCTCCCGAATTGTACCGGCGCCTCCAGCCGGGCGCATTGCAAGCGCGTGCAAATGCTGCATGACATGGTCATGGGTGTCAATAAATTTGTTAGAGCATTCCGCACTTGCAGCGATCACATTCGCTTGCACGCAATTGCAATATTGTGCAAAGCTCTGTGCACGTTTGAAAGCAGGTGGACGTGTGCAGAAGCCTTTCGTCTCTGCCCAGGAGGTTGCCGAACGCGCCGGTGTCTCACGCTCGGCCGTGTCACGCACCTTTACGCCCGGCGCCAGCGTTTCAACCGAGACACGCCGCAAGGTGATGGAGGCGGCCGAGGCGCTCGGCTATCACGTCAATCACCTGGCGCGCGGTCTGATGCGCAACGAGAGCGGCATCGTCTGCCTGATCGTGTCGGACATGGGTACGCCCTATCGCTCCAGCCTGGTCCGCGCCGTGACGCAACACCTGCAGGACGCCGGCAAGATCGCCATGCTGGTCAACACGGATCGGTTCGATGGCAGCGTCGATCTGGCGCTTCGCCAGGCGATCCGCTATCGCGCCGACGCCTCGATCATCCTGTCCGGCATGCCGGACAAGTCGATCACTGAGCTCTGCCTGAAGAACGGCCAGCGCCTCGTCCTCATCAATCGCGATGACGCGCAGCCAGGACCCTTCCGGATCAATCTGGACGATGCGGAGGCGGCGGGACGCGTCGTAACCGCCTTCGTCCGCGCCGGCTGCCGCCGCCTCGCCTTTGCCAATTCGCAGGCCGGCACGCCAAGCCTGATGGCGCGCGAGCGCGGCTTTATAGCCGCGGCAAAGGTGTTGGGCCTTGAGGTTATGGTGGAGCGCTACGGGCCTACCAACTACGCCAGCGGCCGTATTCTGGCCCAGCGACTGCTGACCCGCCGCGACCGCCCGGACGCCGTTTTCTGCGCGACGGATTTGATCGCCTGCGGCTTCCTGGATGCTGCTCGCCACGATTTCGCGATCTCGGTCCCGGATCAACTCTGCCTCGCTGGTTTCGACGACATCGAGCAGGCCTCCTGGTCTTCCTATCAGTTGACGACGTTCGCCCAGCCGGTTGACGCGATCGCCCGCGAGGCGGTCAACTGGCTCGGGGGCGACAGCATCGCCGATCCGGCGGGCAGCCCGCCCGTTCGCCTCCACGCCGACCTCGTCTGGCGATCGTCGATCCGCGGCGCCTGAACTCCTCACGAGATTTCGATTTTACGATCGCCCTTGCGCGCAATACGCTGATGCCTCGGAATATCCAAGGGAGGTTCGCCATGAAACGCAGCATGGCACTGATTGCGACCATATTGGCCTGTTCGGCCGTCCCGTCCTATGCCCAGGACACGTCGATGAGCTTTTTCGTCACTAGCGCAAATCCGGGCAAGGGCGGCGACCTCGGTGGGCTTGCCGGCGCCGATGCCCATTGCGGCGCGCTGGCGACCGCCAGCGGCGCGACGGGCAAGGCGTGGAAAGCCTATCTCTCCACCGATGCCGAGAACGCCAAGGATCGCATCGGTGCGGGGCCCTGGTACAACGCGAAGGGCGAGAAAATCGCCGACGACATCGCCTCGCTCCACGGCGACAACAACAATCTGACGAAGCAAACGGCGCTCAACGAAAAGGGCGAAGTCATCAACGGCCGCGGCGACACGCCGAACCGCCATGACATCCTGACCGGCACCAAGCCGGATGGAACGGCTGCCGAGGAAACCTGCGGCAACTGGACCATGGGCGGTGCGGAGGGTGCGGCAATTGTCGGTCACAGCGACCGCACCGGCTTGGACGACTCGGCCGCAGCCAAGTCATGGAACTCGTCACATCCGACGCGCGGCGGCTGCACCAACGAGGCCTTCAAGGGCACCGGAGGGGACGGTCTCTTCTATTGCTTCGCCACGGATTGAGGAGCGGAAGCGGCCGCAGGACCTCTCAACTGTTCTCAGCCAGATGGCGCTCGAGCGATTGGGCGCGGAGCTCCCCCGGGCATCGCGATGGAGTTGGCGGCTATCTGCCCGGGGCGCGGAATGCTGGCGTGGGCGGACTTGCCCGGCAGGTGTCTGTTGCTGTGGCGACACTGGTATAAGCGGGGCAAGCCGCTCGCATCCTCGTCTTCTCATTGGCCGTGTTCTTTCGGCACCCTGACGCCGCGCAGCACGCCAATGGCCGCTCCTACCGTACCGCCCGTGACGATGCCCGCGGATCCGCCGGCAAGGATCGCGATCAGGCAGTTGAGGACAGCACCCCCCAAGCCGAGTCCAGGAAGGGACGCGAGCCCCGCGACGAGGCCGGCCAGTGCGCCGATCGCTCCAAGGACGATTGCGAACAGGGTGACCGATTCCGAAGGATCCATCTTTCGATCCAACCGCCCCTGCCGAGCCGCCTCTGACTGATCCGGGGTCGCAGGCTCGGCAGAGGTTTGCGTCAAACTCTTGTCCGTGTCCTGTTGCATTCGGTCCTCCGGCGTTGTCTCGGAACATCGTCATTCTGCCACTGCAGCGCCGTGCGTCTTTTCAGACGCACAAAGGACGCTGTTGCACTTTGAGTTTCTGCATGTTTTTGTCCTTAAATCGGCTACGATTTAAGGAAACATGCAGTAGAAACGTGACCGCCTTCCGCGCGGTTCCTCGCCGCTTTGCGGACTTGCGGCGGTTGCCAGTGGTGTTTCGTCGTTCTCGTCATCCAACAGGACCCGTTGAGCTGCCCCGTCGAGATCCTCATATTGCCCGGACCGCAGCGACCAGAAAAATGCGAGCAGCCCCACGGCGCCCATCGCCAATGCAAGGGATATGAGAACAACAAGATAGTTCATGCCTTCACCGCGGCCGCTTCTCTCATGCTGATGCCCTTGCGTTCTTTGGCGACCCTTGTCCCAAGCCGCAGCGCGTTTCCAACGACGGCGATCGAAGACAGGGACATGGCGATGGCAGCAATAAGCGGCGTGACCTGTCCGGCGATCGCAAAGGGAACGCTGACGACATTATAGGCGATCGCCAGCCCGAAATTCTGCCGGATCAGCGCATTGGCGCGCGATGCGGTCTGCAGGATATCGCGGATCGCCAGCAGGCTGTGCCCAAGGAAAATGAAGTCGGATGCGCTTCGTCCGATGTCGACAGCGGACGAGGGCGCGATCGAAACGTGGGCGGCCGCCAGCGCCGGCGCATCGTTGAGCCCGTCCCCGATCATCAGCACCTTGCGGTTGGCGGCCGAAAGCGCCCTGATGGCGTCCACTTTCTCACCCGGGAGCAGTTCGGCCGAGACGTCATCGATGCCCAGTCGCCGTGCGACCGATGAAACCGCCGCGTGGCCGTCGCCCGACACTATTCGCACCGAAAGGCCGGAGCCGTGCAGCATATGCATGAGCTCCCGCGCTCCCGGACGCAGGGTGTCCTCGAGGGAAAATACGGCAAGTGTCCTGCCGTTTTGCGATAGGGCGACCGTCGACCAGTTTCCGTCGTCCGCCGTCGCCTGCGGCGCGATCGACGCCCAGGAAGGGCGTCCGAGGCGATAGATCTGATTTCCGGCTCGGGCCTCTATGCCGTATCCGTGGATTTCCTCGACCCGGTCGAATGCCATGGGAGGCGTTTGCCCCTCGACATTGGCGGCGGCGATGGCGACAGACGCGGGATGCCTGGAAAAGCGCGCCATCGCGGCCGCCAGGGATAGGGTTCCAGCAGGGACATCATTCACATTGCCAAGGCGGATCTCACCCATGGTCAGGGTTCCGGTCTTGTCGAACAGCACGGTGTCGATTTCGCCCAGCCTCTCGAATGCCGAGCCGTCGCGAACCATGATGCCGCGTTCGAAGAGGCGCCGGACAGCGACGACCTGGACCATCGGAACGGCGAGCCCGAGGGCACAGGGGCAGGCTATGATCAGCACGGCGACGGCGATGGTGATCGCCTTGTGCAGGTCCCCGGTTCCATAGAACCAGGCGATCAACGACAGGAACGCGAGGCCATGCACGACGGGCGAATAGAGGCCGGCAGCGCGATCGGCGATCCGCCGATAGGTCGAACGTCCGCTTTCCGCGGCCTCCATCATCCGGGTGATCTCGGCGAGGAATGAATTGTCGGCGGCCGCGGTCACCAGCAGCGTCAGGGGATTTGTGAGGTTCATCACGCCGGACCGGATCGTGGTCCCCGCCTCGGCGTGTCGCCACTGGCTCTCGCCGGAGACGAGCGCGCAATCAAGCTCGGATATGCCTTTGACGACGACGCCATCGACCGGCACCCGATCTCCCGCGGCGACGAGCAGGTGCATGCCCAGTCTGATATCGGCGAGCGCAACATAGGCGACCGTCCCGTCCGCGCCGATGACATTGCCGCCGCGGGGCGCGAGCCTTGCCAGTGCCCCCACGGCCGAACGCGCCTTGCCCCGCATCATTTCATCCAGGGTTCGCCCTGCCAGCAGAACGAACAGCAAGGAGGTGCTGGCGTCGAAATATGCGTGAAGCGCGTTCTGGACGGTATCATAGGCACTCAGCGCAAAGGCAAGCAGGACGCCGACGCTGATCGGCACATCCATGTTCGTCCGGCCGCGGCTGAGCGCTGCCCAGGCCGAGCGATAGAAGACGCTGCCGGAGTAGATGATCGCCGGCAGCGCCAGCGCCAGCGAGATCAGGTGAAAGGTCTGGCGGGTCGCCGGGTCGGCACCCGACCAGACCGAGACCGACAGCATCATGATATTCATCGCCGAGAACCCCGCGACGGCAAGCGCCCTCAGCAGGGCGGCAAGCACTGGATCCTGGCTGCCGTCGTCGAATGATGTGAGATGCGAAGCATAGCCGATCCTCGCGAGTTCGTTGGCGAAATCCGGACAATCGGCCTGTTTGCAGCGCCAGTTGATCGTAACCCGGCGGTTCGACAAGTTGACGCGGGCGAATTCCACGCCGGGGACGCTCCTGAGCGTCCCTTCGACGGCAGCGATACAGGCGGCGCAACGCACGCCCGGCAGCGACAGCGTGATCTGTCGCAGGTCGTTGCCAAGGTCACGGCTCGCCAGCCAGATCTCCTCCGTGCGGAGGCGGTCGCCCGCGGCGCCTTCGGCGAGTGGAACAGCGATGCCGGAGCAGCACGACATGCTAGCGCACCGCCTTGTAGGCATGCCAGGTGGCATGCCCGAGCAACGGGAAGATCACGATCAGCCCGATCAGCGCCGTGGTGACGCTGACAAGGAACAGCGCCAGGACGATCACGCCCCAGACGAGCGTCGGCCGGAGGTTGTTCCAGACCAATGCCATGCTCATTCCCATCGCCGTGAACGCATCGATACGTTGGTCGAGCAGCATGGGAATCGAGAACACGCTGATGGCGAAGGAAAATCCGGCAAACAGCGCCCCGACCGAAATCCCGACTGCGAGCATCGCCCATCCGGTGGGTGTCGTCAGGAGGAGTTGGGTGACATGATCAAGACCCGGAAACGGCCGGACGCCGAAAAACAAAGCGTAGATGATCACAGCGGCACGCATCCAGAGCAGCATGAGCATGCAGAGAACAAGCCCGGTAAAGAACACTTGCGCCCCGGCCATCGGCCTCACGCGCAGCATGCTGCCGAGGCTGACGGGCTCGGATTGCTCGAGGCGCGAGCTCTTCAGATACAGGCCGGCGGCCAGAAGCGGCGCGATGATCATGAAGCCAGCCATGGCGGGGAACAGGAAATAGTCGCGTCCGGTGGCAAACAGCAGCCATATGAGCAAGAAGGAAACGGCGAAGACGGCCACGCCATAGGCGATGCTGAGCATCGGATGGGTGACCAGATCACGCCAACCTTTGGCGAGCCACTCGAGAGGCGCCTTTGCCGGAAGGTGCCGTTGCCACTTCGGGTTCCAGGTCTCCTCGATGCCCGAGACCTCGCCGACCCACCTCGATAACTTTCCGTTCCCGTTCATGCGCCTCTCCAAAGACCGCTGCTAGCGGTCAGCAGGATGATTTCGCGGCTCTGAATTCGCCCGGGGCCGATCCCCTGTCCTTCAGGTGAGCGACGCAACCGGGATCGCTTCGGATCGCGACGTAGAACAAATGGGCGTTGGCTCCGAGAAAGATCGCCACCGCGAGCAGAATCCAGAACGGCAGCGCCAACCCGTTCGACTTTGTGGCAATTTTTCTCATCACGGCTTCTCGACGCCCAGGGAGTTGACATAGAGTGCGAGTATCTTGATCTCCGCGGGGCTCAGCCTCTCGTCCCAGGTCGGCATATGGCCCTGGCGTCCGCCATGGACGGACTCGATGATACTCTGCAGCGTGCCGCCGTAGACCCAATAGGCGTCCGTCAGGTTCGGAGCGCCGACGTCGAGCTTGCCCTTGGCGTCTTCGCCGTGGCACGCGGCGCAGGTGGTGAGGAATATTTCCCTGCCGGCCTCGATCCGGCCTATGTTGTCCGGCGTGGAATATGCGGGATTGGTGAGCGAGTAGACATAGCCGGCGACGTCACGGACCTGATTGCGATCGAGCATTTCGTCACGGCCGAACGACGGCATCTGCGCGACACGGGTTTGGGGATGCCGGGTGTTGATGCCGACCTTCAGGGTCTGGGCGATATTCTCCGGGCCGCCGCCCCAGAGCCAATCGTCGTCGGTCAGATCCGGATAGTTGCTTCCGCCCTTGCCGTCGACACCGTGGCAAACGGCACAGTTGTCTCCGAACAATTGATGACCGGTGGACCTGACCGTCGCCATCAACCGCTCGTCCGCCCTTATCTGGTCGTAGGACAGGGTGTCGATCTTTTTCTCCCAGACGGCTCTGGCCGCTGCCGCCGCGGCCAGCTTCTCTTCCACGACGCTTCGCTCGTCGATGCCGAGCAGGCCCTTCGTGTAGGTGGCCCCGAGCGGCCATGTCGGCAGCAGCACCCACCAGAGGAGGGCAAAGAGATGCGTGGCGATCAGAAAGAGCAGCACCCCGCGCGGAACCGGAGTGTCGAGTTCCTTGATGCCGTTCCACTCATGCCCCGTTGTCCTGCGGCCGCTGACGGGGTCGACTTCCTCTACGTCCATGGCTCGTCGTCCTCGTCGAAAATACCCTTCTTGGCGCGATCGAAGCGTTTCCGGTTTGCAGGCCAGAACGTGTAGACGAGCACGCAGAAAGAGAACGCAATGAGGTAGAAGAGCCCCCAGGTCTTCGACGCCTCCACCAATGTCTCATGCGTCAGGTCCATGACCTTCTTCCGATCTCGCTCAATCGTTCGGGTCGGGTACTTGTTCCGGGGCCGCGGTGCTCTGGTACGCCGCCTTGGTCAGCCTTCCGAGAACCTGCAGGTAGGCGACGAGTGCGTCCATCTCGGTGACCCGCGTCGTCACCCCGTCGAAGGCGCTGACCTGGGTTTCCTCTCCATAGCGTTCCGTTACGCCGGACGCCTGTTCGCTGTCGGGCACCGCCTGGCCAAAGGCGTCGCGCGCCGCGTTCTCGATCATTTCATCGGTATAGGGGACGCCGACGCGGCGCTGTGCCTGGAGATGGGAGCCGAGGTCGTCCAGGCGCAGCGGCGTCCGCGCCAGCCATGCATAGGCCGGCATGTTCGATTCCGGCACGACATCCCGCGGATTGGTGAGATGGGCCACGTGCCAGAAATCGGAGTATTTGCCGCCAACCCTGGCGAGGTCCGGTCCGGTCCGCTTCGAACCCCAAAGCATCGGGTGGTCATATTGGGATTCGACCGCGAGTGAGAAGGGGCCATAACGCTCGACGTCGTCCCTCAGCGTGCGGATCATCTGGCTGTGGCAGGCATAGCAGCCCTCGCGGATGTAGACGTTGCGGCCGGCAAGCTCCAGGGGCGTATAGAGCCGCATGTCCTCGACGTTCTCCACGGTCTCGTCGATGGTAAAGAGCGGCGCGATCTCGACAATGCCGCCGACACTCGCCGCGACGATGATCGCCAGCACGAAACCGATCGCGGTCCGTTCGAGCTTGCGATGCACGAGTTCGGGCATGTTGCTACTCCGCGGGTCCGGTGGCGGCGCCTTCCGGGAACGGTCCGGCGAGGGGGAGGTCGTCCTTCCGCTCGCCGCTCGTGACGGGGACCTCCCGGACGGTCATCCAGATATTGTACGTGGCAACGACCGCCCCGATCAGGAACAGCAGGCCGCCAAAGGCGCGAGCGATATAATAGGGGTACATCGCAAGCAGGGAGTCGACGAAGGAATAGGCGAGCGTGCCGTCATCCGTGTAGGTCCGCCACATCAGCCCCTGTATGATGCCCGAGTTCCACATCGCGAAGACGTAGATGAGCGTGCCCGCGAAGGCGAGCCAGAAGTGGACCTCGACCAGAGCCGCCGAATACATCCTCTCGCGCTTCCAGATCGCCGGCACCAGCGTGTAGAGGGACCCGTAGGTAATAAACGCGACCCAGCCGAGGGCGCCGGCGTGGACATGGCCGACCGTCCAATCGGTATAATGCGACAGCGAGTTCACGGGACGAACCGCGAGGAATGATCCCTCGAAGGTCGAAAGCCCGTAGAAGAACGCAGCCATCATGATGAAGCGCAGCGTCGCGTCGTCGCGTACCTTGTGCCAGGCGCCGTTCAGTGTCAGCAGCGCGTTGCCGGCCGATGCCCAGGAAGGAACCAAGAGCATCACCGAGAACGTCATGCCGAGGTTCTGCACCCAGTGCGGCAGGGCCGTATAGTGAAGGTGGTGGGATCCGGCCCACATGTAGAAGAACGTTATGCCCCAGAAACTGAGGATCGACAGGCGGTAGGAAAAGATCGGCCGCTCCGCCCGCTTCGGCAGATAGTAATAGAGCATGGCGAGGAAGCCCGCCGTCAGGAAGAAGGCAACGGCATTGTGCCCGTACCACCACTGCACCATCGAGTCCTGGACGCCGGCCCAGATCGTGTAGCTCTTGGCGTGGCCAAGCGAGACCGGGATCGTCAGGTTATTGATGATGTGCAGGATCGCCACGACCACGATGAAGGCCATGTAGTACCAGTTGGCCACGTAGATGTGAGGCTCCCGACGGCGTGCCAGCGTCCGGATATAGAGGAGGAAATAAGTCACCCAGACGACGACGAGCCAGATGTCGGCGTACCACTCCGCCTCCGCATATTCCTTGGATTGGGTCACCCCGATGAAATAGCCCGTCACGGCCAGGATGCAGAAGAGGTTGTAGCCGAACAGCACGAACCAGGGGCTTATCTGATCCGCCAGACGCGCGCGCGAAGTTCGCTGGACGACGTGGAACGAGGTCGAAATCAGGGCGTTGCCGCCAAAGCCGAAAATGACGCCGGTCGTATGGGCCGGCCTGATCCGCCCGAAGCTTGCCCAAGCGGTATCGAAGTTCAGGCTCGGCCAGGCGAGCTGGGCGGCGGCCCAGACGCCGAAAAACATGCCGAAAATCGCCCAGAACAAGGTGAATGCGACACCGACCTTGATGGGGTCGTCGTAATAGCGGGAGATGCGCGACGGGTCGGGTTCCGGCCCGAAGGACCTGGAGATGATGAAGATCAGCAGCGCGGCACTGTAGAGGAAGACGATTGCGCCATGAATTCCCAGGGGATCCGATCGGCCGGCCGCCGCCATGGCGATACCGATGACTGCCAGGGCCACCAGCATGCCTGCGGCAAGTTCCTGCTCTCTGGTTGTCAACTGGCCCATGAAACGTCCCCTCGTCATGCACGCAGTACAAAGGGGCATCTATTTCCCGAGGCCGACAATTCAAGCCTTCGTTGCTTTTTTTGGTAATCGGGCTCCGCCGCCGCGGGACCAGTGCATGGGCATGGGGTTTCGATGCCGACTATCGCAAGTCTGCCCCGGATGATCACGGGCCTGATCGCGATGTCGGACACCGATGTCGGCGTCGGCCCGGAACCACGCCGATCAAGACAATCGGCGTGGTGTCGGGCGACGTTTCGAGCGGACTTCTCAATCGAGCCGGGTTCAGAACTCCTCCCAATCGGCGGCCGCGGCGGCGGTTGCACTCCGGCCGCCAAAGGCCTTGGCGAGCCGGCCGCCGAGGGCCCGGGCGGGAGACGCGGTCGGCTTGCTGTCGTGGCCGGCGACACGCGGCGCCGCACCGGATTCGAGCCGGAAGCGGGCGATCAGCTGCGCCAGGTTGGCCGCTTCGTCGGCCAGCCGGTTGGTGGCCGCGGTCGACTCCTCGACCATCGCCGCGTTCTGCTGCGTCACCTGGTCCATCTGGTTGACCGCGGTCGAGACCTCGGACAGCCCGGTCGACTGCTCGCGCGCCGCAGTGGCGATCGAATGGACATGCTCGTTGACCTTGATCACATGGCCCTCGATCAGCGTCAGCGCCTGCCCGGTGGCGGTCACCAGCTTCACCCCGGAATGGACCTCCTCGCCGGAGCGCGAGATCAGCGCCTTGATGTCCTTGGCGGCATTGGCGGAGCGCTGCGCCAGCTCGCGCACCTCTTGCGCGACGACGGCGAAGCCCTTGCCGGCCTCGCCGGCGCGGGCCGCCTCGACGCCGGCATTGAGCGCCAAGAGGTTGGTCTGGAAGGCGATCTCGTCGATGACGTTGATGATCTGGCCGATCTCGCCGGAGGCCTGCTCGATCCGGCCCATCGCCGAGACCGCGTCCTTGACGACGGCGCTCGACTGCTCGGTGCTCTTGCGCGCCTCGTCGACCATGTGGCTGGCTTCCGTCGCCCGCTCGGTCGAGCTCTTCACCGCCGCGGTGATCTCCTCCAGCGCCGAGGAGGTTTCTTCGAGCGAGGCGGCCTGCTGCTCGGTGCGCTTCGACAGGTCGCCGGAGGCAATGCGCATCTCGCCGGCGCCGCCATTGATCGTGTCGATCGCGGTGCGCACTTCGCTCAGCACCGAGCGGAGGTTGGTCATCGTCTGGTTGACGTTGGACTGAAGCTCGCCGAAGGCACCCTGGAACTCGCCGCGCATCGTCTCGGTCAGGTCGCCCTCGGCCAGCGCCGCGACGACGCGGCGGGTCTCGGCGACGCCGCGGTCGACGGAGGTGACGAGCTGGTTGACGCCCGCCGCGAAGCGGTCGAGATCGACATTGTCATAGGACTTGCTGATCCGCCGGGTGAAATCGCCGGCGACCGCCGCCGCCACCACCTCGCCGATGCTCGACTGCAGGTCGGCGCTTTTGGCCTGCAGCGCCGCTTCCTGCGCATTCATGTCGCGCACCTTGATGCCGTTCTGCTTGAACACCTCGACGGCCCGGGCCATCTCGCCGATCTCGTCGCGCCGCTCGGTGAACGGCACCGCGACATTGAGATCGCCGCCCGCCAGCACGTTCATGTTGGCGGTGATGCGGGCGATCGGGCGTGCAATGGCTCTGTTGCCGAATACAGCTAAAGCGACCAAGGTGATCGTGACGACCGCGCCGATACAGAGATCGAGCAGGTGCGCCAGGCTTTCGGTCGCGTCCATGGCGGCAGCCGCTTCGGCGGATTCCAGCTTGGCTTCGTCAACGCCCTTTTCGAGAAGCTGTGTTATTTCACCCGCGACGGCGAGCAAAGCCGCCTGTACTTCTCTTTCCTTCTTGAGGAGAGTTGCGTCCGCGGTCTCCGAGCGAAGCTTGGAGTCGATGATTCCGGAGAGTTCCGGCAGGACTGTAAACCAGTTGCCGATCAGATCCTCGATGCGCCGGGTCCGATCCTTGCTTGCCCGATTCTCCATTGCGCCGATCGCCTCATCCAAGTAGGCCTCGAGCGAGTTTCGACGCTCCGTCACATAACGCAGCGCTTTCAGGGCGTCTTCGGCCGACGCTGCCAGGCGCAAGTCGCGCACGCCAAGCTGCATGCCGCGCAACGAGGCCTTGGCATCCACGAGGTTGCGCGAGACGGTCGCGTGCCTCCGTTCGTCGGCCGCCGCGTCGGTGATGGCCTGGCTGTTAAACCATCCCGAAATGAGCATCACCGCCACCATCAGGATGCCGATGCCCGACATGAATCCAAGCTTTGCACTGATGCGGGAAAAGAAAGGTGCAGGAGTCATATGGATGTCTTCCGTACGAGGCACAGGCAAGCGTCATGGTCCTGTTCGCCGGGAACACGAAATGGTCCGACGAGATTCATTCCGCCGGAACGAGGGGTGACAACTCTCGATAAAGGCCCAGGGATATTGCTGAGAGACGCGCGAATACTTGTATGAGATCGCCGATAACGAACTTGCCAAAATCGTTGTTATTGCAGTGCCGCTAAGTTGCACGTTAAAAGTTTAATAATTGCTAATTGCAAAATTGATATAATGCATCTTTTAGTAGATCGCTATGGAATTCCTGATGAAGGACAGGCTGGACGCACGGTAAGACCCTAAGTCCACTGGAAACCGGCGTAATGGACGCGACGGGCGCGCATTCCGCGAATGCGACGCGTCGCCGAGGATTATCACCGCAGGTCCGGTTTTCTCGCCGGCCTGCGCCTGGAGTTCAAATATATTCCAGGCTCATTCGCGCCAGATCGTCCCAAAGGCTTTCGGCAAAGCCGCGCAGCACGATGATTTCGAAGGCTTCAGGGGCGACGCGGGTCAGGTGGGCTGCAATATGGCCGATCAACGTCACCGCGGATTGCCCGATCGGGAAAGCGGACGGGTCAAGGTCGACTGCGGTTCCTTTCGAGAGCGCACGGGAGGCCATCTTTCCCTCGATCCGGATGCGGACGCGGCCGTGGCTCTGATCGACGCCGGTGGCGCGCGGTTCGAGAGCGGCAAAGAGGCTCTTCATCTCCTTGTGGTGCATCGGCTCTTCGTGAACGATGAACCACTGGCCGGGCGAAACCGGGCGCACCGCGTGCGCGGCCGGTTTGGCGAGGCTGTCGAGCAAGGGCACGATATCCTGTTCTCCCGATCGGGCGAGCACATGTAGGATCGTGCCTTCCGGCAGTGGCGAGAGCTTGAGAGCAGCCGAGGCAACCGCCTTTTTGGTGGCAAGCGCCGGGCGAAGGATCGGGCGGAAATCAGACATGGAGCCTCTGGTTCTGCGGGTCGAAGAAAACCGGGTTGCACAGACGCGCGGGGCTGGACTCGCCATGAAGGCCGTCCCACACCATCACCTCTTCGCCGTGACGGCTGGAACCGTTCTTCACCAGCGCCAGACCTATGGTCGAGCCGAGATGCGGCGAATAGGCACTCGACGTCACATAGCCCTGGTCGTTCTCGAGCGTGGCAGCAGCTCCCGTGGCGAGAACATGCGCGCCGCTGCGGAATGATTGGCTCGGGTCGAGCGGCATGACGCCCACCAGCTGCGGCCGGTCGGACGCCGCCAGACCCTCGCGCTGGAGCATCGCCTTGCCGATGAAATCGGACTTGGTCGCCGAGACCATTTTGCCGAAGCCGAGATCGGCCGGCACGACCGTCCCGTTGATCTCGTTGTGCGTCACATGGCCTTTCTCGATCCGCAGAACGCTGAGCGTCTCGACTCCATAGGGCATGATGCCGTGATCCTTTCCGGCGTCCATCAGCGCATCTGCGACGCTCACGCCGTAACCGGCCGGGACGGCTAGCTCGTAGGCGAGCTCTCCCGAGAAGGAAATCCGGAAGAGGCAGCCGTGAAGCGCGCCGCCGAACAGAGAAACTTCTTTTGCTGCGAGGAAGGGGAAGGCCGCGTCGGAGATATCCTCGTCGACGATCCTCTGCAGGATCGTGCGTGCCTTCGGGCCGGCAATCGCCATCTGCGCCCACTGGTCGGTGATCGAGGCGAGACGCACGTCCAGTTCCGGCCAGAGCGCCTGCGCGCAGAATTCGAGGTGGTTCATGACGCCGGCCGCGTAAGCCGTCGTCGTCGTCATGAAAAAGCGATTTTCCTCGAGCCGGCTCGTCGTGCCGTCGTCATAGATCATCCCGTCTTCGCGCAGCATAAGGCCATAGCGCGCCCTCCCGACGGGCAGCTTGAGGAAGGCGTTGCAATAGACCCGGTTCAGGAACTCGGCGGCGTCGCGACCCGAGATCTCGATTTTTCCGAGCATGGAGACGTCGCAAAGGCCGGCATTCTTTCGAACGTTCAGCACTTCCCGGTCGACGCTTTCCCGCCAAGTCCGTTCCCCGGTCCGAGGGAACCAGGAAGAACGATACCAGAGACCGGTTTCAACAAAGACGGCGCCGTGCTTCTTCGCCCAGTCATGGAGCGGCGACTTGCGAACCGGCTGGAAATGATGGCCGGTATGGGCGCCGGTCAGCGCGCCGAAGGACACCGGCGTATAGAACGGTCGGAAGGTCGTCGTTCCGACCTCGACGGGCGAGACGCCGCGCGCCTTGGCGATCAACCCGATCGCATTGACGTTTGAAAGTTTGCCCTGGTCGGTGGCCATGCCGTTGGTGGTGTAGCGCTTGGCCAGTTCGACATGGCTGTAACCTTCGCGCACGGCAAGGCCGATATCCTTGAGATGCACGTCGTTCTGAAAATCGACGAAGGCCTTGCCCTTGACACCGGGGATCGACCACAGCGGCTTTGCGGTGTGTCTCCCTTCGTCTCCTTCGACCTTCGGCAGGACAACGGGCGGGCACGACAAGCCGAACTCCGTGACAATCGCTTTAGCCCGTGTAGCACCTTCCGCGAGGCAGGCCGCGAGGTCTGTCGTCGCTGCGGCGGCGCCGGCGACGTCGAGGCCTTTCAAGCCATCGGGGGCAAGGAAGGCGGCCTTTTCTGCCGACCAAGCGGGCTTGCCGCCTCGGTGACAGGCGAGATGGATGATCGGGCTGAAGCCGCCCGCCATGGCAAGCGCATCGACCGCGATGGTCTCCGTTCGCCCGCCGCGGTGAACTTCAATCGCTGAAATCGCCTTTCGACCTTTCGTGCCGCAAACGACCGCCTCACGGATCAGGCGTGCCTTGCCGCGGTAGTCGACGCCGGCCGACGAGCGGCTGTCGACGATGGCGACCACGTCGACGTGGGCCGCTTCAAGATCGCGCGCAAGCGCGTAGCCGCTGTCGTCGGTGGTAAAGATGGCGGTTGCCCGACCCGGCGCGACGCGGTATCGATTGAGATAGGCGCGCATCGCACTTGCCATCATCACGCCCGGACGGTCGTTGCCGCCGAAGACGAGCGGGCGCTCTTCCGCACCGGTCGCAAGCAGCGCGTGCCTCGCGACGATGCGCCACAGCCGCTCGACGGGGAGATGAGGCGCAGGGTCGCGCACATGCTTCTGCACCCGCTCGACCGCGCCGAAGACGTTGCCGTCGTACCAACCAAAGGCCGTCGTCCGCATCATCAGCCGAACATTGGGCATCGACTGCAGTTCGGCGCTCGCAGCGCGGGCGAAATCGGCGGCGGCCTTGCCATCGATCATTGCCGTATCGAAGAGCAGCGAACCGCCAGGCTGCACGCCCTCGTCGACGAGAATGACCCGCGCACCGGCGCGCCCTGCCGTCAGGGCCGCGGCAAGGCCGGTCGGCCCGGCGCCGATGACGAGCAGGTCGCAATGGGCCCAGCTCTTCTCATAGGAGTCGGGATCCGCCTCGTAGCTTGCCTTGCCAAGGCCGGCGGCCTTGCGGATGAAAGGCTCGTAGAACTTCTCCCATAGGGGCGCCGGCCACATGAAGGTCTTGTAGTAGAAGCCGGCACCTAGAAAGGGCGACAGAAGGCCGTTCAGCGCGCCGATGTCGAAATCGAGCGATGGCCAGCGGTTCTGGCTCTGCGCCTCCAGACCTTCGTAGAGCTCCTGCATGGTGGCGCGAGTATTGGGTTCCGTGCGCCCGCCGCTGCCGACGGTCACCAGCGCGTTCGGCTCGGCGGCGCCTGCCGTCAGGATGCCGCGCGGGCGGTGATATTTGAAACTGCGGCCAACCAGCATCTGGCCGTTGGCGAGCAGCGCCGAGGCGAGCGTGTCGCCGGCAAAGCCCCGTAGCGGCCTGCCGTCGAAGGTGAAGGAAAGCGGTGCCTCGCGATCGACAAGACCGCCCTTCGGCAAACGATAGGAACTCATGTGCGCGCCTCCGATCGAGCGCGGTCAGCCGCATCGCGGCTCGCAGCCACGTCATGCGTCACGGTGTCCCGCGTGACGACGATCCAACGGCGGCAACCGGACGTGTGGTGCCAGTATTCCTCATAGGCGCCGCGGGGATTGTCGCGAAGGTAGACATAATCGAACCAATCGGCAGCCTCCGCGCCCGCCGCTGGACGCGTCAGGGCTGCTCCCTTGATCGTGAATTCTTCCTTTGGTCTTTGCCCGCAATGGGGGCAGGGCACGAGGCTTGCCATTTTCGGAATTTCCTTGGTCGCGAAATCAGTGAAGATTGGGCTGGGCGCCCTGGCCCTTTTCGTCGATGAGGTAGCCGCGCTCAAAACGGTCGAGCCGGAAGGCGGCGGCGGTCTCCTGCGGGGTGCCGCGGGCGATCAGATGCGCAAAGCAGAAGCCGGAGGCGGGCGTCGCCTTGAAGCCGCCGTAGCACCAGCCCGCGTTCAGATAGAGATTGTCGATCGGCGTCCGGTCGATGATCGGCGAGCCATCCATCGACATATCCATGATGCCGCCCCATGAACGCAGCACGCGGACCCGCGACAGCGCCGGGATCATCGCCTTGCCTGCTTCCGCGACGTGTTCGACGGTCGCAAGATTGCCGCGCTGCGCATAGGAATTGTAGCCGTCGATGTCGCCGCCGAAGACGAGCCCGCCCTTGTCCGACTGCGAGACGTAGAAATGCCCGGCTCCGAAGGTGACCACACCGTCGATGAACGGCTTCAGGCCTTCCGACACGAAGGCCTGAAGTACATGGCTTTCGATCGGCAGCTTCAGTCCGGCCATGTCTGCCACTTGAGACGAATTGCCGGCCGCCGCCAGCGCCAGCGTATTGCAACCAATGAAGCCGCGGCTGGTGTCGACGCCCGTCACGCGGCCGTCTTCGCGACGGATCCCGGTCACCTCACAGCCTTGGATGATGTCGACGCCGCGGCTGTCGGCGCCGCGGGCATAGCCCCAGGCGACCGCATCGTGTCGGACCGTGCCGCCGCGCCGCTGCAACAGCCCGCCCCGGATGGGAAAGCGGGCATTGTCGAAGTCGAGGAAAGGTACCATCTTGCGCACCGCCTCCCGATCCAGGAGTTCGGCATCGACGCCATGCAGCCGCATCGCATTGCCGCGCCGCGTATAGGCGTCGCGCTGGGCATCGGAATGATAGAGGTTCAGGACGCCGCGCTGCGAGACCATGGCGTTGAAATTGAAATCCTGTTCCAGCCCCTCCCAGAGCTTCATGGATAGCTCATAAAACGGATTGTTGCCGGGGAGCAGATAGTTGGAGCGGATGATCGTCGTGTTGCGGCCGACGTTGCCCGAGCCGATATAGTTCTTCTCCAGAACCGCGACGTTGGTAATGCCGAATTCCTTCGCCAGGTAATAGGCCGTCGCAAGACCATGGCCACCGCCGCCGACGATGATGACGTCGTAGTGGGATTTGGGTTCCGGCTGGCGCCAGGCCGGCGTCCAGTTCCTGTTTCCCCGCAGGCCATTGAGAAGGATGGAAAGTGCCGAGTAGCGCATGGATGCTGCCCCATAAGAAATCTTAGAAGGACAAGCTAGCACCGGAAACGCCGATCCGACTTGTAAGCATAGGACCAATGGATATAAAAATCGGCCATGGCAGCCTCCGACAGCAAAAACATTCAGAGGATTGGCTTTCTGCTGGTTCGTAACTTCGCGCTGATGAGCTACGCATCGGCGACGGAGCCGCTGCGTGCGGCCAATCTTCTCGCCGGCCGAATGCTCTACCAGGTCGTCCCCCTGGCGCAGGTGGAGGGAACGATCACGTCATCCTCGGGCGTATCGATCGGCTGTGCGGGCTTGGAGAGCGACGGGGAAACCTGCCATACCGTCTTCGTCTGCGCGGGCGGCGAGCCATCCGATTGGGCGGACACCTCTGCGTCGCACACGACGCTGCGGCGGCTATCGCGTCTCGGTGTTCGGATCGGCGGCATATCCAGCGGGGCCTTCGTGCTCGCCGCTGCGGGTCTGCTCGACAACCGAGACTTCACAATTCACTGGGAACACGCACCTGCGCTCAAAGAGGCCTTTCCGCATCTCAACCCGCGACACGCGCGCTTTGTACTCGACAGTGGGGTAGCGACCTGCGGCGGCGGGGTGGCGCCGCTTGACATGATGCATGCCATGATCGCCGAACGGCTCGGTGCCGATTTTGCCCGCCGGGTCAGCGACTGGTACCTGCACGCGGCCGTGGCCGAGCCGGCGGCGCCGCAGCGCGGTTCGGCGGCCGAGCGTTTCGGCACCAATCATCCTGCCCTGCTTTCGGTCCTCGAGAAGATGGAAACGGCGATCGAGCGGCCGCTCGACCGGACCAGCATGGCGCGGCTGGCCGGTATCAGCCCGCGGCATCTCGACCGGCTTTTCAGGGACCATCGCGGGGTCGGCTTTCTTGAGACCTACCGCGAGATCCGGCTGCGCCACGCCCGCCGGCTGTTGCAACAGAGCCCGCTCTCCATTCCGGAGATCGCCTACGCCACCGGCTTTTCCAGCCCCGCCCATTTTTCGAACGCCTTCAAGCGCCTGTTTGCTGAGACGCCGGGAAGCCTGCGCCGCCGGGGCAGAGCATAACCCCTTTTCCATTCGGTCAATAACCGGCGACCCGCAATTGCACGGCGTCGACCTGACCTTCGGATACTGCACGCGAGCGTAGGCCAACGCGTCGCATCTCTCTCATCTCCTGCTGCGAGCACTCAGGGTTCTCTGCTTGGGGGAGCGCTGGCTTGCCGCCGGGTGGGGTTTCCACAATCGGCATTATTGCCTAACAAGAAAAAAATATTCTTCGCAGTTGATCGGCAAAAAGGGCCGTGGTACCAATTTTTCCATGCACGAACGGAGGGACTGCGCGATGTGCGGCATTGTTGGTTTGTTTCTGAAAGACAGCAGGCTTGAGCCTCAGCTTGGCCAACTGCTTTCGGACATGCTGATTACCATGACTGATCGGGGCCCCGACTCCGCCGGGATTGCCATCTATGGACCCTCTACTGACGGCAGGGCGAAGGTAACGATCCAGTCGGCGAAACCTGCCGTCGATTTCGCAAACCTTGAAGGGGACCTTGCTGAAGCAGGTCTGCCGGCTCGCGTCGTCGTGAAGAGCACCCACGCTATCATCGCGGTTGCGGCGGCCAGGCTCGCGGATGTTCGCTCCGTGCTTGCCTCCCTTCGCCCGGATGTGCGCATCATGGGTTCCGGCGACAGTGTCGAGATCTACAAGGAGGTCGGCCTGCCGAAGGACGTCGTTGCGCGCTTCGACGTGCGCTCGATGAGCGGTACGCATGGCATCGGCCACACGCGCATGGCTACGGAATCGGCGGTCACGACGCTCGGCGCGCACCCGTTCTCGACGGGGTCGGACCAATGCCTGGTGCACAATGGCTCACTGTCGAACCACAACAATCTGCGCCGCGACCTGATCCGCGAGGGCATGGCCTTCGAGACGCAGAACGACTCGGAAGTCGCTGCCGCCTACCTGACGGCGGAAATGGCCAAAGGCAAGGATCTCGGCGAGGCGTTGACGACGGCGCTGGACGATCTCGACGGCTTCTTCACATTCGTGGTCGGCACCAAGTCCGGTTTCGGCGTCGTGCGCGACCCGATCGCCTGCAAGCCGGCGGTCATGGCCGAAACGGATCAGTATGTCGCCTTCGGTTCCGAATACCGGGCACTCGTCAACCTGCCGGGCATCGAAGATGCGCGCGTCTGGGAGCCTGAGCCCGCCACCGTCTATTTCTGGGATCATGAGAAGGCTGCATAACCATGGACGCCAGCGTAAAACGAGAAAGTCTGGAAACGATGCGCGTTTTCGATCTTGCCACAACGCCGCTGCGCGCGTTGAACAGCGCGCTGCACGCGATCGCGCCGGGCACGAATGACACGAACTTCGAAGTCGTCAATCCGCGCGGCAGCCATGCCGTTGCCGTCGGCATCGACCAGCCGGTCACCGTCGATGTGAAAGGGTCCGTCGGCTACTACTGCGCCGGCATGAATGACGGCGGCACGGTCACCGTCCACGGCTCGGCTGGTCCGGGCGTCGCCGAAAACATGATGTCCGGCACGGTCGTCATCGAAGGCGACGCCTCGCAATATGCCGGCGCCACCGGACGCGGTGGCCTGCTCGTCATCAAGGGCAATGCCGCTTCGCGTTGCGGCATCTCGATGAAGGGGATCGATATCGTCGTCCACGGCAGCATCGGCCACATGTCGGCCTTCATGGGCCAATCCGGCCATCTCGTCGTGCTCGGCGATGCCGGCGATGCGTTGGGTGACAGTCTCTATGAGGCGAAGCTCTTCGTGCGCGGGAGCGTCAAGAGCCTCGGCGCCGATTGCATCGAGAAGGAAATGCGTCCGGAGCACCTGCAGAAGCTCGCCGAGCTTCTGGAAAAGGCCGGCCTCAAGGAGGTGCGGCCGGAGGAGTTCAAGCGCTATGGCTCGGCGCGCAAGCTCTACAACTTCAACATCGACAACGCCGACGCGTACTAAAGGCGAGGGACCATCATGACCTATCACAACCCCTTTACCCCGCCGCGCAAGTCAGCGACCTTCGACGACTACACGCTTGCGGAAATCCGCCGTGCCGCCGCAACCGGCATCTATGACATCCGCGGTGCCGGCACCAAGCGCAAGGTTCCGCATTTCGACGACCTTCTCTTCCTCGGCGCATCGATCTCCCGCTATCCGCTCGAAGGCTACCGCGAGAAATGCGATACCTCGGTCGTGCTCGGCACGCGCTACGCCAAAAAGCCGATCCATCTGAAAATTCCGATCACCATCGCCGGCATGAGCTTCGGTGCGCTCTCCGGCCCCGCCAAGGAAGCGCTTGGCCGCGGCGCGACGATTTCGGGTACCTCGACCACCACCGGCGACGGCGGCATGACCGACGAGGAACGCGGCCATTCCGAGACGCTCGTCTATCAGTATCTGCCGTCCCGCTACGGCATGAATCCTAAGGACCTCCGCCGCGCCGACGCGATCGAGGTGGTTGTCGGGCAGGGGGCGAAACCCGGCGGGGGCGGCATGCTGCTCGGCCAGAAGATTTCCGACCGCGTCGCCAGCATGCGCAACCTGCCGAAGGGCATCGACCAGCGATCGGCCTGCCGCCATCCCGACTGGACCGGCCCCGATGATCTCGAGATCAAGATCACGGAACTGCGCGAGATCACCGACTGGGAAAAGCCGATCTATGTGAAGGTCGGCGGCGCGCGACCCTATTACGACACGGCGCTCGCGGTGAAAGCCGGAGCCGATGTCGTCGTGCTCGACGGCATGCAGGGCGGTACGGCGGCAACGCAGGACGTGTTCATCGAGAATGTCGGCATGCCGACGCTCGCCTGCATTCGCCCTGCCGTCCAGGCCCTCCAGGATCTCGGTATGCACCGCAAGGTGCAGCTGATCGTCTCGGGCGGCATCCGCTCGGGCGCCGATACCGCGAAGGCACTGGCGCTCGGAGCGGACGCCGTTGCGATCGGCACGGCCGCGCTGGTCGCGATCGGCGACAACGATCCGAAATGGGAGGACGAGTACCGGAAGCTCGGCACGACGGCCGGCGCCTATGATGACTGGCACGAAGGCAAGGACCCGGCCGGCATCACGACGCAGGATCCCGAACTGATGCAACGCGTTGATCCGGTCGCGGCCGGACGGCGCCTCGCAAACTACCTGAAGGTGATGACGCTGGAAGCCCAAACGATCGCGCGCGCCTGCGGCAAGAACCACCTACACAATCTGGAGCCGGAGGATCTCTGCGCACTGACGATGGAGGCTGCTGCGATGGCGCAGGTGCCGCTCGCGGGAACGAGCTGGTACCCGGGCAAGGGTGGTTTCTGACTACGACAGGTCGCACTTGGGAGGGTGCGGCCTGTTTCGAATTTGAGTGTCTTGAATCCAAAAGGGGAACAACGTGACACTGGATCTCTCTACATTCGCTCGCGACAAGGGCGTCAAATATTTCATGATCAGCTACACCGATCTCTTCGGCGGACAGCGTGCAAAGCTGGTTCCCGCGGAAGCGATCGCCGATATGCAGAAGGGTGGCGCGGGCTTTGCCGGCTTTGCCACCTGGCTCGATCTGACACCTGCCCATCCCGATCTTTTCGCATTGCCGGATGCTGCCTCGGTCATTCAGCTTCCCTGGAAGAAGGATGTTGCCTGGGTCGCCGCCGACTGCTTCATGGACGATATGCCGGTCGAGCAGGCGCCGCGTGTGGTCCTGAAGAAGCTGATCACCGAAGCCGCCAAGGAAGGGCTTCGCGTCAAGACCGGCGTCGAGCCGGAATTCTTCCTGATCTCGCCGGATGGTTCGACGATTTCCGACACGTTCGATACGGCAGAAAAGCCGTGCTACGACCAGCAGGCGGTGATGCGCCGCTACGACGTGATCGCCGAAATCTGCGACTACATGCTGGAGCTCGGCTGGAAGCCCTACCAGAACGACCACGAGGACGCGAACGGCCAGTTCGAGATGAACTGGGAATATGACGACGCGCTGAAGACGGCCGACAAGCACTCCTTCTTCAAATTCATGGTGAAATCCGTCGCCGAGAAGCACGGGCTCCGGGCGACCTTCATGCCGAAGCCGTTCAAGGGTCTGACCGGCAATGGCTGCCATTGCCACATCTCGGTCTGGGATCTGGAAGGCGAGATCAACGCCTTTGCCGACAAGAGGGCCGAGTTCGGCCTTTCCGAGCAGGGGCGCACCTTCCTGGGCGGCATCATGAAACATGCGAGCGCGCTTGCGGCGATCACCAATCCGACGGTCAATTCCTACAAGCGCATCAACGCGCCGCGCACCATCTCCGGCGCGACCTGGGCGCCGAACTCGGTGACCTGGACCGGCAACAACCGCACCCATATGGTGCGGGTGCCCGGCCCCGGCCGTTTCGAACTGCGCCTGCCGGACGGCGCGGTCAATCCCTACCTGTTGCAGGCGATCATCATCGCTGCGGGGCTCTCGGGCATCCGTTCCAACGCCGATCCCGGCCCGCACCACGACATCGACATGTACAAGGACGGCCACAAGGTGACCGATGCGCCGAAGCTTCCGCTCAACCTGCTCGATGCACTGCGAGAATACAGCAGGGACGAGGAGCTGCAGGAGGCTTTGGGAAGAGAATTCTCCGACGCCTATCTGAAACTCAAGCAGGGCGAGTGGAACACCTATTGCTCGCAGTTCACCGAGTGGGAGCATCAAACCACACTCGACGTCTAGCGCATCCGCCCGAAAATCGGACCCGATTTTCGGAAAGCTCGATGCGTAGATTCAAAGACTTACAGCGTCCTTTGTGCGTCCTAAAGGATGCACGGCGCTGTAGCGATCTCCCCAGCCGCTTTGCGGCTCCTCCCCGTGCTTCGGCACGGGGATTTTTAAGGCCGATTACAGAGAGAGCACTACATGACGACCTTCGTCCTGACCGTAACCTGCAAGTCCACCCGCGGCATCGTCGCTGCCATTTCGGGATTTCTGGCGGAAATGGGCTGTAATATCACCGACAGCTCCCAGTTCGACGACCTCGGCACAGGCCGGTTCTTCATGCGTGTCGGATTCATTTCGGAAAAGGGAGCGACGCGTGGGGACCTGGCTGCGGGGCTGAAGCCGATCGCGGAAAATTTCGAGATGGAGACCACGCTCCACGACCAGTCGGAGCGCATGAGAGTGCTGCTGATGGTCTCGCGTTTCGGTCACTGCCTGAATGACCTTCTCTACCGCTGGCGCATCGGCGGGCTGCCCATCGACATTGTCGGGGTCGTTTCCAATCACTTTGATTATCAGAAGGTCGTCGTCAATCACGACATCCCGTTTCACCACATTCCGGTGACGAAGGAGAACAAGCCGCGCGCGGAAGCCAGAATCATGGAACTGGTGGAGAGTACCGGGACGGAACTTATCGTGCTTGCGCGCTACATGCAGGTCCTATCGGACAAGATGTGTCAGACGATGTCCGGCAAGATCATCAACATTCACCACTCCTTCCTGCCGAGCTTCAAGGGTGCCAACCCATACAAACAGGCCTATCAGCGTGGTGTGAAGCTGATCGGTGCCACGGCGCACTACGTGACGGCGGACCTCGATGAAGGTCCGATCATCGAGCAGGATACGGTTCGGATCACCCATGCCCAGAGCGCCGAAGATTATGTCTCGCTTGGCCGAGACGTCGAAGCGCAGGTCCTTGCGCGCGCGATTCACGCCCATATTCATCGGCGCGTCTTTCTCAATGGTGCTCGCACGATCGTGTTTCCCCCTAGCCCCGGTTCTTACGCATCGGAAAGAATGGGGTGAGGTCGGCCGGCGGCCGGTCTGGCCCGAGAGGCGCCGCCCACACGCATCTGTTTGATCGGCTCGTTTTGATCAGTCGCCGTCGACTCGAGTGATTTCGCGTCGACGGCGATCAGCGTGCTGCTTTCCCCGATAATTGTTGAGACGCGCATCGAGCAGCCTCTTCCGGTAGCGCTAAAGCCATCTCGCACCACCGGTGCATGTGTACCGACACCTATCGCTCTCTGCCGCAGTCGTGGGAATAGGCAACAGGCCCCATCATGGGTTGATCTTCTACTGAGAGAAGAATGGCTCGTCGCACGCGCCGCCAAACCATTGTGAAAGAACGCAAGAATATTTACTATCAGTAAAAATCGAAGCGAGTTGGCATGGCTAAGGAAAAGGCGGCAAAGCCCGGAAACTCAAAAAGGAATGGCAAGGCGGCTGTGGTGGCTGGGCTCCCCAGGACGGCGGCAGGGGCGGCGCATGTCACATCACTGACTCAGGATCCGCATGCGGTCCGTGACACGCGTGAGAAGGTGCTGGAGGTAGCGATCGGTCACGAAGTGCGTGCCTTCCGCAAGAAGCTCGGCATCACGGTCGCTGACGTTGCCGCCGCGACCGACATTTCGGTTGGCATGCTGTCGAAGATCGAAAATGGCAACACGTCGCCGTCCTTGACAACTTTGCAGACGCTGGCTCGGGCGCTCGGCGTACCAATCACTTCCTTCTTCCGTCGCTTCGAAGAGGAACATAACGCCGTATTCGTTAAGGCGGGGGAGGGCGTCGACGTCGAGCGTCGCGGCACCCGCGCCGGCCACCAATACAACCTCCTCGGGCATATCGGCTCGAACACTTCTGGAGTTGTCGTCGAACCCTATCTCATCACGCTGACGGAAGATTCGGACGTGTTTCCGACATTTCAGCACGACGGTCTGGAGTTCCTCTACATGCTGGAAGGCGAGGTGGTTTACCGGCACGGCAACAACCTCTACCGGATGACGCCGGGCGACAGTCTGTTCTTCGACGCCGACGCACCGCACGGGCCGGAGGAACTGACGCATCTGCCGATCCGCTACCTCTCGATCATCTCTTATCCGCGCGGCCGCGGAGAGGACTGAACGTGGGAGGGGAGGGCGGCAGATAGCCCTATTCCGCGACACCCATCGGCCTTGTTGAATCTCAAAGAGCATACTCAACGCTTACCTCATTCCTGCCTTTGCAAGGAATGATGCCGATGCTCGGAGCGTCCGGCTCGGTTGCACAATCACAGCGCGGGCTCCTCGCCTCGAGCAAGCGCGTCGCGCGTGCCTTCGCGTGTCGGGCGAGCCCGATCTTGATGGCGACGAGCAGCGGCGCGGCGATGACGAAGAGCAGGGCGACGGCGTTGAAGGCGGTGTCGAAGGCGATCACGCTGGCCTGGCCGGTGACGGCCCGGCCGATGAGGCTCGCCGCTGCCCGGCCGGCGGCGGCCGCATCCATTCCCTTCGCCGTCAGCAGCGCTGCCGTGCCCGCCAGCCGTTCGAGGACCGCGGAGCTTCCTGGGGTGACGTTGGCGCCGAGGACGGCGACGTTGGCGACGACGTTATGGTCGATCAGCGTCTGCAGCGCGGCGACCCCGATCAGCCCGCCGAGCTGGCGACCGGTGTTGAACAGGCCGATGCCGGCGGCGAGGTTGCGGCCATCGAGCTTGCCGAAGGCGATCAGGGTGATCGACAGGAACAGGAAGCCGAGACCGAGGCCGCGCAGCAGGATCGCCGCCATCATGTCGTCGGCGCCGCTCTCGCTCGTCGATCCCGACAGCATCCACATGGCGACCATGATCATCAGGATGCCGAACGGCACCGTGGCGAAGGGCGGAACGCGGCAGGCCTGGATGAGAATGGCTGCAAGCAGCAGCGCGCCGATGAACAGGCCGCCGCTCGGCAACAGCAGTTGGCCGGCATCGGTCGGCGTGAAGGCGAGGACGGACACGGCAAAGGACGGAATCAGGAAGGCGCTTCCGAACAATGCGGCGCCGGCGACGAAGCTGACGATGAAGGCGAAGGTAAAATCCTCCGTTTCGAACAGGGTGACGTCGATGAGGCCCCGGCCCTTCGCCAGCAACTGCTGGCCGAGACAGGCCAGCAGAGCGGCCGTACCGATCACCGTCAGCCAGCGGATGCGCGGNTCCTCGAACCAGTCCCAGCGGCTGCCCTGGCTGAAGACATAGGTGAAGCAGAAAAGCGCGATCGCGATCAGGGCAAAGCCGGCCCAGTCGAACGGACGCTGCACGGTCAGGGCTGGCGGTGGTCCGTCTGCCATCAGCAGCAGCCCGGCGGCCGCGAGCGCCAGCGGCACGACGCTGAAGAAGATCCAGCTCCAGGACTGGCTGTCGATGAGCCATCCCTCAAGCGCCGGCGCCATCGTTGCCGGGGCGACAACCGCGCCGATCGCGAACAGCGCCTGCAGGATCGGCTGGCGGGAGTGCGGATAGGCGAGGAAAATGACCACCTGCCCGGCGACGAGCAGCGTGCCGCCGGAAACCCCCTGGATCAGCCGCAGGGCGATCAGCAGCTCCAGCCGCGCGGTCATCGCGGCAATGCCGCAGGCCAGGCCCATGGCGAGGGTCGAACCGATGACCAGGCGCAGCGGATTGATACGCTTCGTCAGCCCGGCGGCGGCGATGAAGCCGATGAGCTTGAAGGCGGTGTAGCCGACATCGAGCCAGGCGAACTCGTCCGGCGTGGCGTAGGTGTCGCCGATGATGTCGCCGCGCCCGAGCGACAGGACGGTGCCGGCGATCGCCTCGGTCAGCGCGGCAAGCACGATGCCGGCGACGAGAAGGGCGCCGGCCGCAGACCTGTCGCGGCGCTGCACGGTGGCGACGGCCGTGCTCATGAGCCGCTTTCCAGATCGACCTCGACACGCGCCGACAGGCCGGGCACCAGTCGGCCGGGCAGCGGATTGTCGGCAAAGCGGATCTTCACCGGCACGCGCTGGACGACGCGAACGAAGTTGCCCGTCGCATTGTCCGCCGGCAGCAGGCTGAAGGCGGAGCCGCTGCCGGGCGCGAAGCTGTCGACGACGCCTTCAAGCGCCCCGTTCGGATAGCCGTCGATCGTGATGCGGACNTGCTGGCCGGGCCGGATATGTTCGAGCTGGGTTTCCTTGAAGTTCGCGACGATCCAGACATTGTCGACCGGCACGATGTCGAGCAGGGCGGCGCCCGGCGCCACCAGCCGGCCGAGGCGGACCTGGCGGTTGCCGATGACGCCGCCGACCGGGGCGCGCACCACGGTGCTGTCGAGATCGATCTCGGCGAGATCGCGGGCCGCCTCTGCCTGCGCCACGGCCGCAACCGCCGCTTCGCGCTGGGCGACGAGCACGGCGATGCGTTGCCGCTGCGCCTCCACCGTCGCGGCGGCGGCCGATACGCCTGCCTCGGCTCTCGAGCGCGCCGCCTCGCTTTCGTCGACATGGGCCTCGCTGATGGTGTTGCTGCGGATCAGTTCGCGGCGGCGGTCATGGGCCTTGATCGCCAGGTTCAACTCGGCCACGGCCGAGCGTTTCTGGGCTTCGGCCTGGCGGATGAGGGCATGCTGGAGTTCGGTCTCCGCATCGACATTGATGCGCCTGGCCTCGGCCGCCTCGACATTGGCGACCGCCTGTGCCAGCCGCGCGCGGTAGTCGCGATCGTCGATCCGGAACAGGACGTCGCCGACACGGACGGCCTGGTTGTCCTCGACCTCCACCGCCGTGACGTAACCCGCCACCTTCGGGGCGAGTGCTGTAACGTCGCCGCGGACATAGGCGTTGTCGGTCGACGCCGCGTCGCTCGACCGGGCCCTGGCCCAGCCGCCAGCCACCGCCGCCACCGCGCCGAGGCACAGCAGCAGCCCGACCATCTTTCTTTTGTTGAACTTAGCCATGACGACCTCCGCTGATGGTGGAGGCGGAATACGCGGCAGCAAGCAAGGTGCGTTTCATTTCAATGGTATTGCGCATTGGCTTCTCCATGAAATCTCCGGTCGGCGCTGACCAGAATGCGCCTATCCGTCTAGCGAACCCCATTGTACCGATGTCTCTGCTCCGCCAGGTCTAGCATGGCCGCTCCCAAAGGATCGGGACCCCTTGGGGACGTCAATTTTCGAAGTTGGTCAGGTTGGTCTCGTTGGTGTCCACCACGAACACGGCCAGGAGACGCGCCGGCTCGGTGCTGCTGGCGTTGGCGCTGAGGCGATGAAAATCGCCCGGAAATTCCGCGAAGCTCTCGCCGGCATGGTAAACCTTCGCCGGCCCGTTATTGACCTGGCTCCGGATCGCCCCTTCAAGAACGGTGGCATAGATGAATGCCGACTTGGGGTGGGTGTGCGCGGGCGAGGCGCCGCCGGGTCCATATTCGACGAGCACCGCCCTGATGCTCTTGCCCTCAACATTGGGTAGTTGCTGATCGTATACGATGGACAACTTTGCTTTGCCGTCGTCAGCCTGCGCTCCGGTCGCAAGCATGACGCCGAGTGCTGCCGTCGCGAGGATGTGCCTCAACATGTCTGATCTCCTGTCTGATCGAATGGTCGGACTGAGGCGTCGGGAAAGCTTGCAAACGCCCGGCGCCCGTCGGTTAGGCAGTCATTTTCTGGGGCGGATGCTGGTTCAGCCAGTCGTTGAAGCGGATTCGGCCAAGCCGGGCGTTGCTTCCGGGCACGAGCGACTCGTCTTTCAGCTCCACGCCGAAATAGGTGGCGTGAGGATCGGCAACGACCTGGCGCGGATCATTTTTGGCCGACAGCAAACGCGCGACGATTTCGTTGAGGCGGACCTTCTCGGGGCCGCCAATCTCGATCGTGCGGTTCGCCGGGGCGGCGAGCGCGACGTCCGCCATGACGTCGGCGACGTCATCGGATGCGATCGGCTGCACATAGGCGGGCGACAGGTGGACGGTCTGGCCGATCGTTCCCGCCTGGGCGATGCCGTCCATGAACTCGAAGAACTGCGTCGAGTGCACGATCGTGTAGGGTATGCCGGAGCTCTTGATCAGCTCTTCCTGAGCCATCTTGGCGCGCATGTAGCCGCTGCCCTGCAGCCGCTCCATGCCGACGATCGAGAGCGCGACGTGATGCTCCACGCCGGCGGCAGCGCTCGCCTCGAGCAGATTGCGACCCGCCGTCCGGAAGAATTCCAAAACTGCCTTATCTTCGAACGATGGCGAGTTTGCGAGGTCCAGTACCACCCGCGCTCCGGCAAGAGCCTCGGCAAGACCCGCGCCGGTGATCGTGTCGACGCCTGCATTCGGGGATGCCGCCAACACGTCATGGCCTTTCTTGCGCAACCGCTCCACGGTTTTCGAACCGATGAGACCGGTGCCGCCAATTACTACGATTTTCATCATTGATCTCCTCACGAATGTGCATTGCAAAGTGTTGGCCGATGGGCAAACCGCGCAGCGCGCAGTCTCGATGGTGAAGGTGTCGGACGGCGGGGCGGGCGGCGCGATCAGGCGGGCACGGCGGGGCCGGCCCGCGATCAGGCGGGCACGGCGGGGCCGGCTCCTAGGGTCAACAGTCTGATGGTTCAGCATGTGTTCTCTCCAGGCCGCTCGGCGTGGCCGATGGGAGGGAGAGTGCGACGGATCGTGACGCCAAACTACTCTACGGATGTCGTTGCCATACAATGCAAAAGCATTGGGGTAGCCCTCGTTTTGATCGGAAAATCGCGGAGAAATGGAGGAAATCCGCGCCATTCGGCGTGGGACGAATACACCCTGGGCGCGATAGCTCACCAGGATAGACGCGGTTTGCCGATCGATTGTCGAAGAAGAGCTGAAAAGCGATTGCCACGCGGTCAATGTGCGCTGGGCTTTAGTATATGCAGGCGCCCCAGCGCTTATTGATCCGATACCATCGCCTGGCTGCCTCGATACCTCCTTCCAATGCCATCCCAAATCCATGCCGGCTACTGTCGCGCCCGTCTCGATCACGCAAGAGAGGAGCGCATCATGTCGCAGGCAGAAACAAGACCCCGTACGACTGGTCAGCAGAAGACACGCATGAGCTTGGACAAAACCTCACATCTCGGTAGACCGGGCCACGACGAGTTGGTTCCGTCGCGCTACGCGCTGCGGGTCGGCGAGATCGACGTGCTGGTGATCAGCGATGGGGTGCTACCGATACCAACCCCGGTTTTGGCCACCAATGCCGACCCGGCTGTCCGAACCGCCTGGCTGGACGACATGTTCCTGCCGACGGACGTGCTCCATTGGCCGCTGAACGTGGTCTTGCTGCAGAGCGGCGGCCAGACCATACTCGTCGACGCTGGACTAGGGGTGGAGTTTCCGGACTTCCCGCGGGCCGGGCAAACGGTCTCGCGACTGGAGGCGGCCGGGATCGATCTCGCCTCGGTGACCGACGTGGTGCTTACCCACATGCACATGGACCACATTGGCGGGCTGCTCGCCGACGGGGTGAAGGACCGGCTGCGTCCGGACCTGCGGATCCACGTGGCGGCGGCCGAAGTCAAGTTCTGGGAGGCGCCCGATTTTTCCCACGCCTCCATGCCGTCGACAGTGCCGCCCGTGCTTCGGCGGACGGCCAAGCAGTTCATGGCCGCGTACGAGAGCCAGCTGCGGCAGTTCGACGAGGAGTACGAGGTGGCGCCGGGGGTGGTTGTCCATCGCACCGGCGGCCACACCCCCGGGCACAGCGTGGTCCGCCTGGCGTCCGGCGGCGACCGGCTGACATTCGCCGGCGACGCCGTGTTCCAGGTCGGGTTCGACCACCCCGACTGGCACAACGGCTTCGAACACGACCCCGAGGAAGCGGCCCGCGTCCGCGTCCGTCTTTTGCGTGAGCTGGCGGCGACCCGCGAGCCGCTGGTGGCCACGCACCTGCCGTTCCCGTCCATCTGCCATGTCTCGGTCGATGGCGACGTCTTTCGTTGGGTGCCGGCCGTCTGGGACCACTGACGGCAGCACAACTGGACACGGAACGTGAAGGCTGGTTGCTTAAACTAGCCGCCAAATCGCGGCCTTCGACGTAGCGAGTGTGGAGCACACCTTCCTCATTTGGAACCGTTCTGCCGGGCTGATCCCCGGCGGAGCGGTTTCAGCTTGGCGCGCGGCCGGCCTGGCGCATTTGCGCCGGCAGGGTCTCAAAGGCCCGGATCAGTTCGCCGACGGAGGCAGCCCCCATCTTGTGCATCACACTGCTGCGATGCGCTTTCACCGTCACTTCGCTAATGCCGAGATCGAAGGCGATCTGCTTGTTGAGGCGTCCGCGCGCCACTTCGCAGAGAACCTCGCGCTCGCGCTGTGTCAGCGTCTCGAGGCGTTCGACATTGAGCCGGGAAATCGCTGCTTCTGCTCGTCGCTGGGCGTCCATCGCAATGCCCGCAGTGATCGCGTCAAGCAGCGTTTGGTCCCGCACCGGTTTGGTGAGAAAGTCCACCGCACCGGCCTTCATCGCCTCGACGGTCATCGGGATATCACCATGCCCGGTCAGGAAGATGATCGGCTTGGGATTGCCGTTATCGGCCAGATGGCGCTGCAGATGAAGGCCGCTCTCTCCCGGCATGCGCACATCGAGGATCAAACAGCCGGGGGCGTCCAATATATCGGCGTCAAGCAATTCGCGAGTCGAGGCAAAGCTGACCGGCCGGAAACCCGCCGACAGGATCAACTCCGACAGGGCCGCACGAACCGACGCGTCGTCATCGACAATGATGACGAGCGCCTCATCGTCTTCATTCCTGAGCTGCTGCGACGATGACGACGTCCTCCGCAGGAAAGGCTGACCTACTCCCATGATACCCTCCTTCTATTTGTCTCATGCATGATTCCTTAAATCGGATCGATTTAAGGACAAAATCATGCAGCAAATTCAAAGCGCTACAGCGACCTTTGCGCGTCTAATTAGACGCGCGGCGCTGTAGAGCATTGGCGATGGCCGCGAGCAGGGCCTGGGCATCGAAGGGCTTGCGGAAGAACCCGCTAATGCCCTGAGCGCGGCCTTGATCCGCTATCTCGTGGCGGCCCGTAATCAGGAACACCGGCAGTTCGGGACGTGACGACCTTACAAGGTCACGAAGCTCGAAGCCGTCCGTTCCAGGCATTCCGATATCGGTAATGAGGACGTCCAGGTCCGACAGCCCATTGGCGAGCAACGATTTAGCCGACGGGAAGCTGCGGGCCACATAGCCGGCGGATTCCAGAAGATCGCTCACCGACTCAAGTAGTCTTGCATCGTCATCGACAATTGCGACGACAGGTCTTTTCTTGTTCATGCTCAATTCCCTCCCACTCGACGGGAGTGGGTGATCGGTATTTCCAGCCGTTCCGCGATACGCACGAGATCGGCGAGCGAGGCTGCGGCCATTTTGTGCATCACGTTTCTTCTGTGTATTTGCAGCGTGACCTCGCTGATGCCCAACTCGGCGGCCGCCTGCTTGTTGAGAAGACCGCTCACGACGAGTGGCAGTACCTCGCGCTCGCGCGGCGTCAGTTCGCGGTAGCGTTGCCCCAGAGCGCTGAGCTCGGCGCGTTCTGCTCTCTTGTCCCGATCTTCAGCGATCGCCGCGCCGATTGCCGCCATGAGGTCAGCATCGCTGAAGGGCTTCGTCAGGAAATCCACGGCGCCGTGCTTGATCGCACGCACTGAAGATGGAATGTCGCCGTGCCCCGTGATGAACACGATCGGCGGATGATCGCCGTCCGCGATCTGCCTCTGCAGATCGAGGCCGTTGATATCCGGCAATTCGATATCGAGAATGAGGCAGGCCGGGACATCCGGCTTGTCCGCGCGCACATATTCGCCGGCTGATCCGAAGGCAATGGCGCGCATGCCGTGCGAGTCCAATAGGTCGCCGAGCGCCTCGCGGAGACGCGCATCGTCATCGACGATGAAGACAACCTGGTCATCGCTCGTCATGACGCTGCCTTCGCTTCGACCGGCAAGGTGAAGATGAACGTCGCTCCACGCGGCTCGTTCTTCTCCGCCCACAATCGTCCGCCGTGCAACTCGACGATCGAGCGGCAGATCGCCAATCCCATGCCCATGCCGTCTGCTTTTGTCGTGAAGAACGGCTCGAATATCCTGTCGGGAAATTCAATGCCCGGACCGCGATCGCTGATTTCCGTCTGAATCATCTCCCCGATATGGTGCGCACGCATGCCAAGCACCCTGTCGCCCGCAACAGAGCCCATTGCCTCCATGCCGTTGCGAATGAGATTGATCAGAACCTGCTGGATCTGGACATAATCGATTGCGATCGGCGGAAGGTCGCCATCGATCTTCAAGTCGATCCGAACGCGCCGCCGCACCGCCTCATCGGCCAGAAAGTTGCGCACTTCGCCGATGACGTTGGCAAGCGCCGTATTGATCCTCGTCCCTATGGATTGCTTGAACAAGGCGCGAATGCGGCTGACGACGTCTGCCGCCGAATTGGCATCCCGGACGATGCGCTCCACGGTCCGCTGCGCGCGTTCGATATTCGGTGGTGCGGCCGTGAGCCAACGCTGGCAGGCGTGCGAGTTTGCCACAACCGCGGCCAGGGGCTGGTTAACCTCATGCGCTATGGAAGCCGAAAGCTCCGAGAGGCTGGCTGCCTGGCTTGCGCGAGCCAAACTCTCTTGCGCGAGGCGCAACTTTTCCTCGGCCCGAACCTCGCCGTCGATATCGAGGCAGATGACATTCCACTGAACGATCGTGCCCTCGGCATTGCGCATCGGCGCAGCACGCGTTTCGACCCAGCGGTATTCGCCATCGAACCGCCGCAGGCGGTGCCTACGTGCATAGGGTTCGCCGGTGGCCAGCGAATGGGCATAGTTCTCCTTGACGCCATCGACCTCGTCAGGATGGACGCCGGCATCGAGGGTGCCCTCCAGCCGGGACTTGCCCGTCCCGTCGAGTTCTTCAAGCCTATATCCAAGGAAGTCGCGGAGCTGCGGATTGCGGTATACCGGCTCCCCATCCGGGGCGGCGCAATCGATCATCGCAGGCAGCGTTTCAACGATCTGCCAGAGGGAGCGTTCTCTTTCGCGCAGCGCCTCCTCGACGCGCAGCTGATCGTCGATGTCATGTGAGAGGCCGTACCACTGGACGATGTGTCCGCTCTGATCCCTGAGCGGCTCTGCGCCGCCTTGCACCCAGCGATAGACACCATCGGCACGCCGAAGGCGATACTGCTTGGAGAAGCGCTCGCCCGTAACGAAGGAATGGTCGAGCGCCTCCCAAAGATCGGCCGCGTCATCCGGGTGGACGGCGGCTTCCATGAAGGCTTCCAGCCGGCTCATGCCCGGTTTCTCAAAGTCCACAAGATCGAGGCCAAGGAAATTGACCACGCGTCTGTTGAGGAAGGTCGGTTCGCCGTCTGGACTGAGCCGCCACAGGAGACTTGGGACCATGTCGACGAGCTGCGAGAGCTCGCGCTCACGATCCCGCAACGCCTCCTGTGCCCGCATCTCGTCGTCTATGTCGACGGAAATGACGTACCATTGCACGATCGCCCCGCTTTGATCCCGCAGCGGTTCCGCGCGACCATCGACCCAGCGATAGACGCCGTCTGCACGGCGCATGCGATATTTCATCGAGAAGGGATCCCCGGTCACAAGGGAACGGCGGACCGTCTCGAGCAGATTTCTTGCGTCCTCTGGATGAATGAGGGTCTGTATGACCGCCGTGAGCCGGCTCGTGCCCGGCTTGTCCATATCACCGACATCTACGCCGAAAAAATCGATCAGGCGCTTGTTGAAGAAGATCGGCTCGCCTTCGGGCGTCAGTCGCCTGATATGAACCGGGACCATGTCCACGAGCTGCGAGAGCTCGCGCTCTCGTTCGCGCAGTGCCTCCTGCGCACGCACCTCGTCGTCTATATCGATAGCGACCGCGTACCATTGCACGATCGCTCCGCCATGGTCGCGCAGCGGCTCGGCGCGGCCCTCCATCCAGCGATACTCGCCGTCCGAACGACGCAGACGATACTTCCTGGAGAAGCTATCGCCAGTGACGAGGCAGCGGCTGAGTTCGTCCCCGAACTCTGTTGCGTCGTCCGGATGGACGGCCGCCGCAATTGCGGCCGCCAGCCGGGTCACTCCCGGCTTGTCCATGTCCGCCACGTCCAGGCCGAGAAAATCGCTCAGGCGCTTATTGAAGAAGATCGGCTCGCCCTCGGGCGTCATACAGGCGATGGCGATCGGAACCACGTCGACAAGCAGCGCGAGCTGGCGCTCGCTTCGCCGCAGTGCTTCCTCGGCATGCATCTGATCATCAATATCGTGACACAGGCCGCACCATTGGACGATTTTCCCAGACTGATCCCGCATCGGCTCGGCTCGGCTCGACATCCAATGATAGGTGCCGCCGGCACTGCGCAGTCGATATCGCATGGTGAAGCTCTTGCCTGTGCTGAGGCAATGTCTGAGAGCGTTCCTGAACTCAGCCGCGTCATCGGGATGGACGACGGTCTCTATGAGTGACTCCAGCCGGCTCATGCCTGGCTTGTCCGTATCGGCTACCTGCAGGCCGAGGAATTCAATCATTCGTTTGTTGAAAAAGGTCGGCTCGCCGTCGGGTGTCAGGCGCCAAACGTGGCTCGGGACCATGTCCACAAGCTGCGAGAGCTCCCGCTCGCGGTCTTGTAACGCCTCCTGCGCCTTCATCATGTCTTCGATGTCGACGGAAACGCCGTACCACTGGACGACCGCGCCGGTTTCGTCACGCAAAGGCTCCGCGCGGCTCTCCACCCACCGATGAGGCCCGTTGGCACGACGCTGACGATATCGCCACAGGAAGGGTGCGCCCGTCTCGAAAGAGCGTGCGAACACTTCATCCATCGCAATCCGATCATCCGGATGAACGACACTCAGGGATCGCGACCCGTCGGGCGCGATCAAGTCCTTGAGGGTGACGCCGGTGATATCCGTAACACGCTTGTTGAGGTAGCAGGGTATTCCTTGTGGCGTCGTACACCAAATGAGAGCCGGAACGGCGTCGATCAGCTGCTGAAGTTGGCGCTCGCTCTGGCGCACGGTGAGCAGCGCAAGCTGATGCTGCCGGGATATGGCGGCGACGATCAGCGCCGAAAGTGCCGAGATGGCCAGGAAAAGCTGCAGCATGATGTGCTTTTGCCTCTGCGACTCGGGATCTCCCGCGAACTGGCTGGATCCGGATATCGTGAACATCAGCGTTATCAGGGCAAGGAGGCTCAGGCTGACGGCGGCGCCTTTGAAATCGAACCGCACCGCGGCCCAAAGGAGAGGCGGCATGACGATGTAGGCGAAGGGCAGGTAGCCGCTGAGCGAAAGGGCCGCGACACAGAAAAGGATCAGCCCCAGGGCGCAAGCCTCCATCCATTGCGAGGTCGAGAGCCGGGGCTGGCCATGCCAGTTGTTGAACGTGACCAGCACCAACGGTGCCACGATCAAGACACCTGTGGCGTCTCCGATCCACCAAAGAGGCCAGGCCGTTGTGAAGGATTGCGATTGTATGCCGAACCACGCAAGTGTCGCACTTCCGACAGTCGCGCCCACGACAGGTGCGATTCCGGCACCGAGCACGACGAAGGCGAGAACTTCTTGCAAGGTTTCCAGCCGGACCGGCCGCCTTAGCACCCGGTTCACCAGCCATGCCCCGACCGCTGCTTCGAGCGCGTTGCCAATATAGATGAGCAAGGCCGCAGGCAGCGGGCTGTGGAACCATAGGACATTGCTGAACAGTTCGGCCAGGCAGCCGCTGAGCACCCACCAGAGCCAGGTGGAAGGCGGGGTGAGAACGAGCGTGGCAATGAAGAGCCCGCCCGGCGGCCAAATGGAAACACCTGTCCCGGGCACGATTGCGAGCGACTGTGCGAAGGCGCAGCCCAGAACATAGGCCGCGAAAAATAGCCCCAGGTGAGAGAATTTGGGGCGGTGCGACCACACGCTCATCATCAGCTGCTCCTACCGGACTAAGTCAGAGGATCGTCAGCGCATTCGGCACGTGTTCTCGATGGGGGCTGGCGAACTCGTCTCGACACCGTAAACCCGCCGCACCACGGTCGCAATTCATGGAAATCCATGCATTTGTGCGGACATGGCCATTGCGGGTAACGATCTGAGCCAGGGCAGACGGGCATCGATGCATCGCCGATCGGTTTTGGTATAGCTTTCTCGCTCATCCGCTTGCTGATGGCCGTTCCCGCCGCGTTGCGCCTTCGTGATGACGGGAGGCTCATTCACATGCCGCTGCTTGCTGCCCTGACGTGAGAGGCAGCAAGCAAACGACCTTCCTTTTCTCGAACTGCCTCAAGACGTCTCGGCGCCAGGGGATAGTCGGCACATTTCGCAAAACGGCCGCTGCCTCACTCTCCGAGTCCGCTTAACTTGGTGCTGGAAGGCTTGTGCGTTTGGCGGCTGGCAAAAAGCTGCATGGCAGCAATCGCCGCGACGCAAAGCCCAAGCAGGACGTGTGTCCACATCGCGGCCGGCTCTGATCCGAAGCCGAGCAGGAACGGGGCGACCGCCGCCCAACATCCCAAGAGGAGATTGGACCATTCGGCCCAAGCCCCATAACGCGTAAGGGCCGCGGCAGAGCAGCAGACCATCAACGTGCCCGTGATCCCCGCGTTCCATGCCGCGACGGGTAGCTCGCCGAACATGTATGCAGCGTAGATGAAACCTGCACCCAGAACCAGGTTGCTCCACTCCAGCGACTTGCTTGGCACTTCGCTTTTCATCTCTCATCTCCTTTTTCATTCCGGTTTGTGCCGTGGCACTTCAGGGACCGTGTGGTCGGCTAGGAGAATGGGGCAGTCTGGTGCACTCATCTATTCTGCGCAGGCATCTGCCGAGTAATGCTAAAGGTGGGAGCAGCTCGGCACCTGGATATTGGTCCTTATCCAGGCGCTCGGGCTAGTAGGGAAGTCGTGCTGCTTTCGTTGAGCCGCGCTGATGCTGCAGAAGCTGGAGGAATTTCCCGCTTGCGATGCCACTCAACGCAAGGAGCCGCTGGACCTTTTTCTCTCCGCGACTGCCTGGGATTTCGAAGTTCACTGCGTTCTCCGCAGATGAGCGGTTAGGGTCAGCTGAGAATAGCGTTGCGACATGCAAAAATCTCCGAGGTCATCAAAACCCGGGGAGAGTGGCATTCTTACTTTGCAGGAACAGGACACTTCAACTTTGCGGCTACAAGGGTCATGCCCTGGCCGCCCTTGGCATCCTTCTTCGCCACCCGGAACACCGAATGCTTGTCGGAATAGAAGGCGACCGGAGCACCATGCGCCTTCAGATAGAGTTCCAGTGCCTCGAAATACGTGAACGCACTTTCCGATCGTACGAACCGCAGCTGCATCAGCTTGCCGGTCGCATCGTCGATGAACACCAGCAGCGAACATGGCGGCCCGCGATCCTCAAACCAACGATGCTCGGATCCGTCGATCTGCACCAGTTCGCCATAGGCCTCGCGCCGCAACCGCGGCTGATGAAAGGTCCGCCGCTGCTTGCGCGACAGCCACAGGCCGGCCTCCGACATCCATTGGCGCAAGGTCTCGCGCGACACCGTCAGGCCGTCGCGCTCGGCGAGCTTCTCAGCGGCTAATGTCGGTCCGAAGTCCGCATAGCACTCGCGTACGAGCGTCACGGCATAATCGCGCACGCCGTCACAAATCCGATTGTTCGATGGCCGGCCGATCGCCTTGTGCCGGATCGACGCCGCACCGCCAGCGCTGATCCGATCCAACAGACGACGCACCTGGCGGGTACTCAGGTCCAGCACATGTGCCGCCGACACCAACGTCATACGCCCGGCGATCACCTTCGACAAAATCTCGATCCGCTGCAGGTCGCGCTCGCTCATCGCAATCAATCCCATCCGCAATCTCCCAGGTCATCAAAACCCGGGGAGAGTGACATTCCAACTTTGCAGGAACAGGACACTTTAACTTTGCGGCTACAGCCTATGTCACAGCTATTTAAAGATGAAACAAAGTAGTCAACTTAGAAACGCGACACCATCCTATTCCTTAGTACTGCGTTTGCAAGTTGATATATTTACAAAGTACGCAGACGTGAGCCGCCGTCCGGGTGGAGCTGGTCAGGGTTGCGCAACCCGGTCGGCGGTGGAGGCTCCAGCTGCAAGATAAACTTTAGCTTTGACACCCCGATCACTCCGCCGCCTTCAGCTGCGCAAGGGCCTGCCGGCGCTTGGCGATGACGACCGGATCCTTGGTAAAGTCCGTCTTCCGGCCAGGCTTGGTGCCGCGCTTCTGGTAGCCATTGCTCTGGCTGCCGTCGCGAATGCCGAACCTATGGTCCGTCTGGCCGGTGCGGCGCGGCCCGCCCTTGCTGCGCTGCTGCTCTCGTCCGGCCTGCATCTCGGCCACAATCGAAAGCATGTCGTCAAGGCGCTTGTTCTCAACCACTTCGCAGCGGTGCACCGAGCGCAGCGTGTCGAAGGTCCTGTAGGGCAGGGACGTCCCCTCATGGGTGACCTCGAGGCGACCATCGGGATAGTCGCAGACAATGAGCTTCTTGCCGGCGAGCGCCGTCGCGAGGTCGGTCGGATCGAGGATGAACATCACCTTGTCGTAGCGCAGCGTCAGCGACTGCGACAGCTTGCGGATCTCCTTGCGGCACATGGCGCCATCGAGGCTCTCATGCGCGGCAAACGGCCGATGCATGTCCTTCGGATTGCGCGGCGCCTTGCCAAAGCGGCGATTGAAGTCGGCCATGAACTCCGGCGCATAGGCATTGGCCGCCGCGATCGTGTCGATGCCGCGCAGCCGCAGTTCCTTGACGAGGCGATCCTGCAGCGTCTGGTTGGCGCGCTCGACGCGCCCCTTGGCCTGCGGGGTGTTGGCGCAGATGATGTCGATATTGAGCTCATAAAGGGCCCGCCCGAACTGCGTCAGGCCACTGGTTCTGTCCTTCTTGGAAGCATGGGTGGTGCGGAAGATGCCATGCTTGTCGCTGTAAAAGGCGATCGGCTTGCCCCATTGCTGCAGATACGCCTTCGTCGCGTGCAGATAGTCGAAGGTGTTCTCTGAAGTCGCAAAGCGCAGATGCAACAGCTTGCCGGTGGCATCGTCGATATAGACGAGCAGGGCGCATTTGGGTCCGCGGCCTTCGAACCACCAATGAAGCGAGCCGTCGATCTGAACGAGTTCGCCGAAACAATCGCGCCGGCCGCGCGGCTGGAAAACCCGCTTCTTGCGCTCGCGTCGCGACACCCAGATGCCGGCTTCGATCATCCACTGGCGCAGCGTTTCCTTGCTGACGGCAATCCGATGCAGTTCGATCAGCTTCTCACGCGCCAGCGTTGGTCCGAAATCCACGTAATGCTCGCGCACCAGGTCGAGCACCAGGTTGCGGAAGTCCTCGCTGTGGCGCCGGTTGCTCGGCCGGCCGCGCTTCTTCGAGACGAGACCGTCGGCGCCGGCCAGATCATAGGCCTGCAACAGCCGGTGCACCTGACTGCGGCTAAGACGAAGCAAGGCGGCCGCCTCGACGACGGTCAGGCTGCCACCGCGAATCCGCTGGATCAGTTCAAGACGATGCAATTCCTTCTGCGACATGGTGATCAAACAAGACATGACGACTCCGAACGCTCATGGTCTCAACCGCGCTTCACGTCGCCAGTCTTCCTTCCAAACGTTGACGTTTGACCAGCATCCCGAGAGGCGACGGCTGTCGCATCTCTAACTGGCTCATGTGTCGCATCTCTAAACTGCCGCTACAGCCTAAAGTCGCGTAATCTATCTTATGGAACTCACCGCGGGACCCGTGCGGGAAGCATCAGAAGGCGTTTTCACCTGAGTACGATGCCCTCCCGGTTCAAGGGCTGCACAAATGGCATACCTGCGGGAAACTGCAGTGCATCCCCGACGGCAACTTGGGCCTTGAGCAGAGAACGCCGCGCAATCGTTGGCCGCGCCTCTGGCCGAAAACACTCGCGAGACGCCGTCACCGTTTGTGTGCGACGCTAGTCGATGGAAGGCGTGCGGTAGAACAGCGTACCGCCGAAACGGATCTCCAGATCTATCGCGTATTCCTTCACCGCCTCCGCCGCGATCGCCATTCCGAGTCCGGCCCGTTCCGGAGCGCTGACCGTGCCATCGCGATCGGGGAGAAGGTGCTCGCTGCAAATCGCCCAGGAAAGGGAGGACCGGTCCATCGGGTATTCGCACAGGCCATGTCGCTCCAATCCTGCATAGGCGCTTCGACCTCGTCCTCTTCGACATGGAGCACGGCATTCTCGATCTGGCGGCACTGGACCGGCTGCTGCCCTTCTGCCAGTCGATCGGGCTGAGCGCCTATGTGCGCCTCGCGGATGCGACGCGGCCCAACGTGCAGCATGCGTTGGACATCGGTGCGGACGCGATCGTCATGCCGCAGCTGAAGGATGCTGCACATGCGCGCGAGGTCAGCGAATATGCGAAATTTGCGCCCCGCGGTTCGCGCGGCGTCGGCTATGGCCGCACGCAGCGCTATCAAGGTGCGACGAACGCCTTCTTCGAGACGGAAAACGTCCAGCGTCATTGCTATGCGATGATCGAAACTGCCACAGCGTTCGAGGATGCAGCCGCGATAGCCGCCCTGCCTTGCGTCGACGGGCTGTTCATCGGACCCGCTGATCTTTCGATGGCGCGGGGGCGCGGCGCGTTCGCCGCTACCGACGACGACCTCGACGATCTTCGTCACATCGCGGCCGTCGCCACCCGCGCCGGAAAGCGCTGGGCCGTCCCCGCGTCGAACCCCAGGCTGCGCGAGACCGCGCTGGCGCTGTCGCCAAGCTTCGTGATGCTTGGCGACGAGCTTTCAGCCCTTTCAGCAGGGTTTTCAGCGATGATGGGCTCGCTTTCGGGGCGGTGACGAAATCCGGCCGCGTCTCAGCGTCAGGACTCCGATGAGTGTGGCGGGCCGAGCGGTGGGAGCGCGGCGAATGGCCCGCAATTCCATGCTTCCTCGCCCGATTGGATCATTAGCTAATCCTTGACTAAAGAGCCCGTTGTGCGAGCTTGAAGCAGAAAGGCCCGAGCCCCTCGGATGGAGCGGTCGGGTGAAGAACGGCAACACGAAGCACACCCTACAGCGCCGTGCGTCCTTCAGGACGCAAAAAGGACGCTGTAAGGTCTTTGAGTCTACGCATCGAGCTTTCCGAAAATCGGGTCCGATTTTCGGGCCGATGCGCTAGTTCAGATTTTATGCGCTTGACCCCACCGGGCCCGCCCTCGACGACGGGCCCGCCCCTTCCCCATTCCATGGGAGGTTCCGATGTTCAACAGCAAGGACTGGCACACACACGAGACCGAGGCTTCATCGGCTTTCGCTGTTGGCGTCTTGCTTCTGTCGATCGGCCTCATTGTCGCCTATCTGGTGCTGGCAGGTGGTGTCGCCGGCGATAAGCGGTCCGGCGTCAAGGTCTATGCACCCCTGACGCAGGAGAGGCTCAGCGCACCCGGAAGCTCATGAGAAAGACTCCGCAAGGCGACGGCGACCTTTCGTGGCTAGATGATCACCTGTTCACCCAACTCGACGACGCGATTGGCGGGCAGGTGGAAGTAGTCGGTCGGGTCGATCGCCGAGTCCGCCATGGCGATGAACAGCCTGTCCTGCCATTTCGGCATGCCGGAGGCTGGATCCGGGACGAGCTTGCGCCGGCCGAGGTAGAACGAGGTCGACATGATCTCGAACTTGAAACCCTCCTTGCGGCAGCGCGCCAGCGCCCTTGAGACATTCTGATCGTCCATGAAGCCAAATCTGAGTTCGAGCTTGCTGAAGCGGTCGGAGAGCTTCGTCAGCGTGTAGCGGTCACTCTCTGCGACATAGGGCACCCTGGCGGTCTTGATGGTCAGGATGACATTGTGCTCGTGAAGCACATGATTGTGCTTGATATTGTGCAGCAGAACGGATGGCGTCGTGTCGGGCGTCGCGGTCAGGAAGATCGCCGTTCCCGGAACTTCAACCGGGGCATGTTCGGATTTTCGTTCGATCGCGGCGATGAACTGGTCGAGGGGAACTTCCAGGCGGGCCGTCTTCTCGCGCAGAAGCGCTACGCCTCTCCGCCAGGTCCACATGATCGTGATCAGCGTGCCGGCGAACAGGATCGGCACGTAGCCGCCGTGGTGGAGCTTGAAGAGGTTGGCGCCGAGAAAGACCGTTTCCAGCAGGAACAAGGGGAGCAGCACCGCGACGGCAGTCAGGACCGCCCAGCCCCATTGGCGGCGGACGAACTCGAAGGCGAGGATCGTGTCGATCAGCATGGCGCCGGTGATCGATACGCCATAGGCCGGCGCAAGAGCCTCGGAGCTGCCGAACACGAACATGAGAACGAGCACGCCGGTCAGGAGCGCGGTGTTGACCAAGGGCAGGTAGATCTGGCCCGTATGCGTTTCCGAGGTATAGCAGATCTCGAACCGTGGCAGGAAACCCAGGTGTATAGCTTGCCGAACGAGCGAAAACGCTCCGGTTATCACCGACTGGCTGGCGATGATCGTCGCGAAAGTGGCAAGGATCACCACCGGCAACAGGGCCCAGCTTGGAAACATCAGGAAAAATGGATCGGAAATCGCCTCGGGGTGCGACAGGATCATCGCGCCTTGCCCGAGATAATTCAAGGTCAGCGCCGGAAACACGATCGCGATCCAGGCGGCCTGAATCGGTTTGCGGCCGAAATGACCGAGATCGGCATAGAGGGCTTCCGCGCCCGTAACCGTCAGAAACACCGCACCGAGAACGATGAACCCGACAAGGCCGGCATCCCACAGGAAAGTGACGGCATGCACGGGATTGAAGGCTCCGAGAATCGCCAGATCGTCGCCGATATGGGCGATGCCCGCCGCGCCCATGACAAGAAACCAGATAAGCGTGATCGGCCCGAAGAAGATCGAGACCGCACCGGTGCCCCGCGACTGAACGGCAAATAGCAGAACCATGATCGCGACGGAGATCGGCAGCACATAATTGTGCAAATCCGGCGCCACGAGCTTCAGCCCCTCGACGGCCGAGAGCACCGACAACGCCGGGGTGATCATTGCGTCACCGATGAACAGCGAAGCGCCGAAAATGCCGGTGAAGAACATCAATATGGGATACTTCGTCCCCCTCTTCATCAACAACGCAAGGAGGGCCAAGGTGCCGCCCTCGCCATTGTTGTCGGCACGCAGCAGCAGGGTCACGTATTTGATCGTCACGATGATCGTCAGCGTCCAGATGACCAGCGAGATGAGGCCGATGATTTCTCCTCGCTCGACGCCGCCCGCCGCAAAGGGGCGGAGCGCCTCGCGGAACGCGTAGAGCGGGCTGGTTCCAATGTCGCCGTAGACCACTCCCACGGACCCGAGCGTGAGTGCGAGAAACTGACGCAGGCTGTTGGCCTGTGCCGGTGCGTGGTCGACGGAGGCGCTCATGTGTTCTCCACGTCAGATAGTCCCCGCGTCCCGGACGCGCATGATGCTGTGCCCCGAAGAATTCTATAGATCCGCTTGGGCTGCAACTCCTCCGCAAACGCGCGGAACACGGAGAAGTTTCGATCTTCGTACAGGACTGTAGCGCCAAGTTCCATGGCTGCGAAAGGGAATCCCGCAGAAATCCATTCTCCCCATACCTAGAACTGAGGACAGCAGTTGGCGAGAAAATGGGACGTCATGCCGCGCCTAGTTTGCCTGGTCGAGGAAACATTCGAGGGAGACTATCCGGCAATTGCCGACCGGTCGGGATCTGACTCGTCCAAGTGAATGCGGTCCCGACCGGCGAGCTTGGCCATGTAGAGCGCCCGGTCCGCACGGGCATAGAGGCTGATCGCCGTATCGCCTGGCTGAGCGGCCGCGATACCTGCTGAAAACGTGTATCCGAAGTCGGGTCGCTCCTGAAGCGGCCGGGATTTGCGGACGGAGGCGAGCATCCTTTCAAGGATCAGTTTGGCCTGTTCGACCGGCGTTGCCGGAAGGGTAAGCACGAACTCCTCCCCGCCGACCCGGCCGAAGCAGTCGGTGCGCCGCACCAGACGATGGATGCGCATTGCGAAATCTTTGAGGATCGAATCACCGGTCTGATGGCCGAACTGGTCGTTGATGCTCTTGAAGCGGTCGATATCGAGCACGCAGAGGCAGCCCTGGGAGGTCTGGTCGCCCCCGTTTGGCTGCAGCATGTCCTCAATCCTCGCCGTGACGAAGCGGCGGTTGGCGACCCCGGTCAGTTCATCGGTGTAGGAGGCCTTGATCGCCAGGTCGCGGTCCTGCCGCACAGCCCGCGTCTTTGCTTTGAGGCCGGTGACATCGGTGGCGACGCAAAGCATCCAGCCATCTTTCTCCACGGTTTCTGTCATCCAAAGCCAGCGACCGTCGAATAGATCGGTCTCGAATGCCCTGAAACCGACTTTGCCGCGGCGCGACTGGGTCGACCGCAGCCACTCTTCGAAGTCCGCAACGCGGATCACAGTCCCCCGTTGGGCATGAAAATTCCGCCGCATCAGATCCGGCCAGAGCGGCGTCTCATCCGCGGCAATGAAAAACGCTGTCCGAAAGGCCTCGTTGGCGTAGCGGAGCCGGTCGAACTCGTCATAGGCGGCAACGAGAACAGGAGAATTCTCGAAGAGTTCAAGGAGTCGTCTGGTATCCTTCGACATGTCCCCGACTTTAGACGATCTTCGTTAATGAGCACCAAGCTGGCGGCGAGAACGCGAGGGCCACAGGTATCAGTGCAGCCGATCTTGTCGAGAAAACGGCTGCAGCGGCACATGCCTTAGCAGGGAAGCCCGGCTGTGGGGAGCCCTCTAGCGTTCAGTAGCCGATTCGCCGGCTGCGAAACGTCTCGAGCAACATCCGCCACCCCCACCCGGCTCTACTTCTCTGTGGCATAAACCAGCACTTGCGCGTGGCTGCGATACCGCTACCTCCAGTGCGTCGTCATCGTCGCGAACAGGCATACACTGGGTTGTTTCCGGCCGCAGGCTCGAAGCGCGGATCTGTACAATCGAGAGGAGATGAATCATGTTGCCGTCTCGCGAGCGGTGCTGCACTTTTGGTCCCACGGAAATGGATCTGCTGCACAACATATTCGAGCAGATCCTGGAGGAGCGGGGCGTAGAAAGCAGCGGCGAGAAGGCGAACGAAATCGCCGCAAGCTTGATTTCCGTCTACCAATCCGGTGTGCGCGACGCAGATACGCTGAAGAAGCTCACCCGCTCACGAAATTGAAACGGGTCGCGGGCCGTTCCCACTCCGGGGCCGGCAACCAATATCCTAAGCCGGAAAGCAGACTCCGTAGGGCTCGCGTTAGCGAGAGCGGGCCTCGAAGAGCCGTCAGGATTCGCGGCGTCAGTGCAAAGTCTTATTGCCTGGGAACGGAACGGAGGCGTTGTCGACAATCTTCGTGCTCATGCGCATCGCCATGACATAGTCTTCGGTGAGCTCCATCAGCGCGAGGGCGATCTCCTGCCACGACCAGCCCGCGCCTTCCGCCAGCGTCGTGAAGACCTGGAAATCCTCTTCCAGCGCACGCTCGCACTCGAACCGGCGGTCCGTTGGCTGGGGGTAGGTGATCGTGTCGGTGACCTTGGGCATCGTTCCTCCTTGTGCAGAAGGAAACTCGCAGATGGCGAGACGGGTTCCATGGCGCCGGTCCAAAATGCTTGGGCGCTGCAGCTGACATGATTTGGGAGCGAGACTGCCGCGGGCTTTGCATTGCCCTGAACAGCGGCTATGTTCCTTATCCGTTCTCGCGCGATTCGCGGCAATCCGCAGCCTTCCATTGGAGCGCGAGCGCAACTGGACGCGGGACTGGGGCTGGATGGGCGCGGCGTATCTGGAGAAACTGAACGAACGCCAGCGCAGTGCGGTCGAATACGGGGTTGGGCCGGCCATCAATATCGGCGGTCCGCTTCTCATCATCGCCGGTGCCGGCTCGGGCAAGACCAACACGCTCGCCCATCGCGTCGCGCATCTGATCGTCAACGGCGCCGATCCGCGCCGTATCCTCTTGATGACCTTCTCACGCCGGGCCGCCGCCGAGATGGGCCGTAGGGTCGAACGCATCTGCAGACAGGTGCTCGACGGAAAGGCTGGCACCGTCCCCGACACGCTTGCATGGGCGGGAACGTTTCACGGCATCGGTGCGCGGCTCTTGCGGGAACATGCCTCGGAAATCGGCGTCGATCCGGATTTCACGATACATGATCGGGAAGACAGCGCCGATCTCATGAATCTCGTCCGGCACGAGCTTGGCTTCTCGAAGACGGAGAGCCGGTTCCCGACCAAGACGACCTGCCTTGCCATCTATTCGCGTGCGGTCAACGCGGAACAGCCGCTCGAGGAAGTCCTGCGCGACAATTTTCCCTGGTGTTCCGCCTGGGAAAAGCAACTGCGCGAACTCTTCGGCACCTATGTCGAGGCCAAGCAGGCGCAGAACGTTCTCGATTACGACGACCTGCTGCTCTACTGGGCGCAGATGATGGGGGAGGCCGTTCTCGCCGAAAACGTCGGTGGTCGTTTCGACCACGTCCTCGTCGACGAATATCAGGATACCAATCGGCTGCAGGCCTCGATCCTGCTGGCGTTGAAGCCAAAGGGACGCGGTCTCACTGTCGTTGGCGACGACGCACAATCGATCTATTCGTTCCGCGCCGCGACAGTGCGCAATATTCTGGATTTCCCGGCAACGTTCACACCGGCTGCTGAAGTCATCACTCTCGATCGGAACTACCGCTCTACACAGCCGATTCTGGCTGCCGCCAACGGCGTGATCGAACTGGCCCGCGAACGCTTCACCAAGAACCTCTGGACCGAGCGGGAATCGGCCGAACGCCCGCAGCTCGTCACCGTGCGTGATGAAGCCGATCAGGCCAATTATGTTGTTGATCAGGTCCTGCAGAACCGCGAAGGCGGTATGCTCCTCAAGCAGCAGGCCGTGCTTTTCCGCACCTCGCACCACAGCGGCTCGCTCGAAGTGGAACTGACCCGCCGCAACATACCCTTCGTGAAGTTCGGCGGTCTCAAATTCCTGGACAGCGCGCATGTGAAAGACCTGTTGGCGGCCTTGCGCTTCGCCCAGAATCCGCGCGACCGGGTGGCCGGCTTCCGGCTGATGCAACTGCTCCCGGGCGTCGGTCCACAAACAGCGGGGCGCGTGCTCGACGCGATCGCCGCCGACCCCGAACCCCTCACCGCGCTTTGCGAGATCCCTGCGCCGCCGCGCTCGGGAGATGGCTGGACATCCTTTGTCGACATGCTGCAGACCTTGCGGTCCGGCCGGACCGGCTGGCCGTCCGAAATCGGCACGGCGCGCGCCTGGTACGAGCCGCATCTCGAGCGGATCCACGAGGACGCCGAGGTGCGCAGGGCCGACCTCTTGCAACTCGAGCAGATCGCAACGGGCTATCCGTCGCGCGAGCGCTTCCTCACCGAACTCACGCTCGACCCGCCGGATGCCACCAGCGACCAGGCCGGCGTGCCGCTTCTCGACGAGGACTATCTCATTCTCTCGACCATCCACTCGTCCAAGGGGCAGGAATGGAAATCCGTGTTCGTCCTTAACTGCGTCGACGGCTGCATTCCCTCCGACCTCGGGGTCGGCAGCACGGCGGAGGTCGAGGAGGAACGGCGCCTGCTCTACGTCGCCATGACGCGCGCGAAGGACAGCCTGCATCTCGTCACGCCGCAGCGCTTTTTCACGCATGGGCAAAATGCCCAAGGCGATCGTCACGTCTATGCATCGCGCAGCCGCTTTCTTCCTGCAACGCTTCTGCAATTCTTCGAGTGTTCGGCCTGGCCCGCCGCCAAGCAGACAGCGGCTGGCCAGCGCGATGCGCAACAGGTGCGCGTCGATGTCCGCGCCCGCATGCGTGGCATGTGGCGATAGCCGCTCTCTCGCTAGAGCCAGACGGTCCGGCTGACGGGAACCGGCGCGCTGTTTGCCGGTGCCGTCGCCGGGCGGTCGCGGTTGGTCATGCCGTTCAGCACCCGGAGCAGATCGTAGCCACCCGGCCAGCGACCGAAGCCACTCGCAATGTTGATGTGGCCCGCATGGCCGAGATCGACGAGACGGCTGCCCCATTTTTCGCAAAGGACGCGCAAGCGGTCGAAGCGCATGTAAGGATCGTTGAGGCTGCCGACGACGAGGCTCGGAAAGGTGAGCCGTTGTCGCGGCATGGTGCCAAAGTCGATCGCGCCGGGATGCAGCCGCTCCGTCTCCTCGAGATCGCAGGGCGCGACGAGCAGCACGCTCCGGATGCGGTCGGCAATCGGATGCCCGGCAAGGCCTGCAACCAACAGGCAGCCCAGGCTGTGGGCGACAATATCGACGGACGAATGCCTGCCGATTTCCGCCTCCAGCACATGGCGCCAGGCTGCAAGCCTCGGTCGGTTCCAATCGCCTTGTTCGACAAGTGCCGCCTCAGGCTGATCAACGAGCCAATGGCGTTGCCAGTGCCCCTCGCCCGATCCGAACAACCCTGGAACGATCAGCGTCTTCACCATTGCATTCCCCCTCGGCGGGCCGGTTGCTGCAAGAGGACAGGTTCATGCGGAAATTGTGCCCGGCAGCGGGAGTGAAGGTAAGAAATGAAGATTTAATCTCTATAAAAACAGTAGAAAATAATGCCGTGCATGCGATACGCCTTCCGCCTGGCAGGCCGTCGCCTTACTGCTATGGTCGCGGAGTTCAGCGATAACGCCGATGAAGCGAAAGCCAGCCGTCGCCACCGATCCGCACCTCGACCTCGGTATAGTGCTCCAAAGTCAGGTGGGGTGTTCCATCGGCCGCCGCATGCGCACCGGTGATGACGGCCACTTCGGCGCCGGCGGAACTGCCGGCGAGAATCCCGGCCGGTGCGTCTTCAAAGACGAGGCAATCCTCGGCGCGGACGCCGAGCTTCTCCGCCGCGAGACGATAACCCTGTGGGTCAGGCTTGCCCGCCGTGACATCCTCGCCGGTTACCATGAGGCGCGGTAGCGGAATGCCGGCCGCGGCGAGTCGGCGCTTCGCCAATTCCAGCGGCGCCGAGGTGACGATCGCCCACCGCTCCGCCGGCAGCGTGTTGAGGAAGGCGATCGCCCCGGGTATTTCGACGACGCCTTCCACGTCGGCGATTTCTGCGGCGGCAAGCTCGTGTGCCTCAAGCTCCGGATCGACTGCGAGACCAAGCTTGCGGATCGTGTCCGACGCGCGCACGCCGTGCACTGATTTCATCAGTTCGTGGGGGTCGAGCCCGTTGCGGACTGCCCAGGCGCCCCAGACCCGCTCGACGACGGCCATGGAGTTGAGCAGCGTGCCATCCATATCGAACAGCAGGGCAGCGAACTTCTTCGGGAATATCGCAGTGGTCAGCGTATCCAAGCCGGCTCCTTAACGTGTCTTGCGCGTCGCGTGGATTGCAGAACTATCGCCGGATGGACCGGCGCACAACCTCCTTCGTCCCTCAGCGACGTCCGCCGGTAACGAGAAGATCGACCGGCCCGCCCGGCACGTCGTCGTCAAAGACGGCGCAGGCAAGCACGCCGCCAAACACCGCGCCCCCGTCGACATTGGTCCGGTTCCCGACGGTCCGGGGATTACTTCGGCTCGGCGTATGTCCATGGCAGAGATGCTTGCCCCAGTAATAGCCGGAATAGTTGGGATCGATGCGCATCCAGAGCAGGATGTCGTCGACCTGCTCCTCGAGAGGGATCGTCTCCTCCACGCCGGCATGCACGAAGATACGATAGGGCTCCACGATGATCGACGGGAGCTCGGCCATCCAGACCAGGTGGCTCAGCGGTATGGCGCCACCATAGGAGTCCAGCGTCTCGTCACCGCCATTCATGAGCCACGAGCTCATTTCGGCCAGCCCCTTGCGCGCCGAGAGCAGCATGTCCTCATGATTGCCCTTGAGCGTCACCCACTGCCAATTGGACTTGGTCGGGCCTGCCATGATCCGCTCGACGACGCCGCGGCTCTCCGGGCCGCGATCGACGAGATCGCCGAGGAAAATGACCCTGCCCCCTGGCGCGAAGGACTCGATTGCAGCCAACAGGGCGTTGAGTTCTCTGAGACAGCCGTGAATGTCACCGACCGCGAAGGTGAGACGTCGGCCATTCATCAAGCGGTGCTCCCGTGGGCGTCCAACAGGCTTTCTCCATGAATGCGGGCGAGACTGATCGTTACTCGTCTCCCAGCTCTATCGCATTCTAATATCAACCGGAATCGCTTTTGGCGGAAAAATGCGGAAACTCGGCCGTTGGTTAATCCGACGGGCAACGAAGAGCAACCGGCAGCTCAACGGCGAGGCGTTGCCCTCGGAATGGTCGAAGTGGTGATCGAGACCGGGTCGCTGGCGGGGAACGTATCTTCGAGCCCCTCCTCCAGTTGCTCTTCCATCGCGTCTCGATCATGCGCCTGCCGGGCGTTGGGGAGCGCACCCTCCGGGATCGACGGGGATCGTCGCGTTCCCGCTATGCCCAGCAGTTCACCGTTCGTCTCGATGGCCGCGGCGAGGATTTCCTTCGCTCGCACAACGGCATTCATCCTGTTGAGCGTGCCCGCCGCGTTCTGCGGGCACAGGACGGATACGACCTCTCCCGCCGCACCGACGAACTCGACGGTGAAACCCGCCTTGCCGCCGCGCTCGGGGAAGACTTGAATCCCAACGAACTGCATCGTTTCCTCCTTCCATGGAAGGATAGTCAAAACCGAAAGGGTTTTGCCTAAGCAGTCTATCAGAAATGCCCGACCTCCGACAGTTTGATGCGGTGTTCATGGGGCGCACGCCTGCCGTGGCCGCGTTGCCCCCGCCCACGACCTTACAGCCGCGCGTCTATTCAGACGCATTCAGACTCGCAAAGGACGCTGTAAGACTTTGAATCGACGCATCGTGCATTCCGAAAATCGATGCCGATTTTCGGGCCGATGCGCTAGAGAACGCCACGCGGTTCGATCCGCGGGCTGCTTTCCGCCGCGTGATAGGCCGGTGCCCTGTTCTTATGCTCCGCCGGTCGCGTACAGGCGGCGAATGTGTCGAGCGAGCGGTTATAGACTGCAGTCTGCACATCCATCATGCCGAGGACCGTATGGAAGAGGTTGTCGTGCGACTTCGGCGTGCCTGCGTCTCTGGAAAGACAGGCAGTGTCGACACCCATTGCTGCCTGATAGGGTTTCGAAAACCAGGCGATGAAGGGAACCTGCGTCTGTTCCTTCGGTGCGATCGCATAGGGTGCGCCGTGCAGGTAGATGCCATTTTCGCCGAGCGATTCCCCATGATCCGACATGTAGATCATCGCGCCGGCAATGCGATCCTGGTGTTTTTCGAGCAGCCTGGCAATGCTCGCGAGGATATGGTCCGTGTAGAGGATCGTGTTGTCATAGGCATTGACGATTTCCTCCGCCGTGCAGTTCATCAGTTCCGGTGTGCGGCAGTCCGGCGTGAAGCGGCGGAACGCCTCGGGATAGCGCAGGTAATAGGAGGGGCCATGGCTGCCGAGTTGGTGCAGCACTATGACGCTGTTTTTCGTCGTTGCGCCGAGTTTTTTGTCGAGTTCGTCGAGGAAGATTTCATCGAGACATTCGCCATTGCTGCACAGCGGGCTGTTCTTTCGGTGCGTCATGCTGGCAAAATTGATAAGGTCGGCGATGCCCTTGCTGCCCGTGTTGTTGTCCCACCAGGTAACGGAAACCCCGGCATGCGTCAGCACGTTGACGAGGTTTTCGGTCGAGCGGGCCTTCCAGTCGCTGTACTGCTTGCGCGGATAGACTGAAAACATGCAGGGCAACGAGACGGCCGTTGCCGTGCCGCAGCTTGTCGTGTCCCGGTAGTTGACGACACCACGCGCCTTCAATTCCGGATTTGTCTCCCGTTGATAGCCATTGAGGGAGAAGTTCATCGCCCGCGCGGTCTCGCCCGCGACCAACACGACGACGACAGGCCTGTCGGCTGAGGCGATGCGCGCGCCCTCTTTGGCGTCGGTACCGAGCGGCTGCACGACGAGATTGCGTTCGCGATAGGTGGAAAGTCCGTAGCGAACCGCCGACGAGATCGGCCCGGCCGGATTGAACCGCACCATCAGGTCCCGATGTTCCCGAAGCGCGTAGGCGATCCCGGCAAAGTTGGCGTAGATGAGCACGCCGCTCAAGAGAAGCGCCGGAGCGATGAAGAGGAAATTGACGGCGGCTTTCGAGAAAAAGCGACGATGGCTGACTTTCACCCAGGCGATCAGGAGCGAGGGGATGAGCGCGTAGACTGCGAGATGAAGCGCAAGGCTGCCCGTCAGCAGGTGACCGGCCTCGGCCTCGGTGGTAACGGCGGCATTGGCGATCATCCCCTTGTCGATGACGACGCCGAAGGTATCCGTGAAATAGGAGGCGGCCGCGGATATGACGATCAGCAGCACCAAAACCGGCTTCGTTACGTATTTCATCGACAGCGATGTCAGGATCGAAAAGGTCGTCAGGCCCAGTGCCGCACCAAGCGAAACCATGGCGATCCACGCGTGATCGAAATAGGCCACGGCGTGGCTCCAGAAGGATTTGTTGGTGAGCGCCAACAGGTAAAGCGTGGCGATCGCGCTCAATGCAATGCTGCCGATCTCCGGCCGGCGTGTTCTGAAGATAGCCAAATCACTTCTCTCCAAGGATGGGGCTCGACGCTCCCACAGTTTGCTTCTCGGCGTTTCGGGCATCGACGCGGAGAGATGCCGCCGGTTCGCCGATGCGGTCTCGACGTTTCCGCCAGTACCGTGGGCAAGCTGTCCAAGTGCTGTCGGAAGAATGGTTGGTGCCGGCCGGGGACCACGCCGGGTCTCTCACATCACGAGGCGGACAGCATTTCGACAGCGTTGCGGAGACACGTTCGCTCAACCATCAGGGCGGATATGAAGGACCAATGTGTGGGGCGACGTTGGCAGGCAGCGGAAAACCGCCTATTGTCTGCGCCCGCCAATCGTAGGAAGGCTTGGGATCAGGAAACCGCATGCGCCTGCTGCTCGTCGAAGACAGTGCCCGCCTCGTCGAGCTTGTGAGCGAGACGATGCGCGAGGCGGGCTGGCGGCTCGACGCGGTATCCAGCCTGGGTGAGGCGGAAGCCGCAATCACGAAGCGTGAGCACGATCTCGTTCTTCTCGACCTCGGCCTGCCGGATGGCGACGGCCTCGACCTGCTGAAGTGGATAAGGCAGGAGCATGCCGGGCTACCGGTGCTGATCATCACCGCACGCGGTTCGGTCGACGAGCGGGTCCAGGGGCTCGATGCCGGCGCTGACGATTATCTCGTGAAGCCCTTTCACCATCGCGAATTGTTGTCGCGCTGCAGGGCGATGCTGAGGCGCAATCCGCAAGCGATACAGCCCGTGCTCGAAGCAGGTGCCCTGCGCTTCGATCCGGCCACTGCGGAGTTGAGTTGCGATGGTGCCCTCGTGCCGCTGCCGCCGCGCGAGCGCTCCCTGATCGAGATATTGATGCGCGAGGTCGGCCGCGTCGTGCCGAAGCGTCGGCTGGAAGTTGCGCTGTCGGAATATGGGCAAGAACTCAGTTCCAACGCGCTGGAACTCGCCGTTTCCAGGGTGCGTAAACGATTGCAGACGCTGGAAACCGGCGTGCAGATCGAGACCGTCCGAGGCATCGGCTATCTGCTGCGGAACGCCGCATGAAGAAGACCAATCCGTCGCTGATCGGCATCGTGGGGCGGCGCATTGTCGCCTTTTCGCTGCTCGCCATGGTCTTACAGATCGGCGTGGTTTTCGCCGATTACTGGTTCGATGACGATAAGCTCAGCGTCCTGATGCTGCAGCAGGAGACAGAGATCCTATCGCGGGCGATCACCGCACAGGACGGGCAGCTGGCATACAAGCCCGATCACGAGCTGCGGGCGCGCTATATGGAGCGGCACGGGCGCTCGGGTGCAATTTACGTGAGGATACGCACAGCTTCCGGCGTGGTGCTATTTTCCAATTGCACCACGGAATGCGCCACGCATTTTCTGCCGTTGAGCGTGAATGCTCCGAATTTCTGGAAGCGGCTGATCGAGCCGGGCAAGCCCTTCAGTGTTGCCGGCGGCCAATCCTTCGAACGCGACGGTCAGCAGGTTCTCGTCGAGATCGCCATCGTGAAGGACCCGAACGGCTTTATGTATGGCGCCCTGCTCCACGAGATGTTCGATTCGATGATCGTCCCGATGACGCTGATGTTCTGCCTCGTCATCGGCGCAACGATCTGGTCGATCAGAAGCGCGCTGCGGCCTGTGGCGAAGGCGGTCCAGGCAGCGGATGCGATCGATCCGCGCGACAGCGGCGCGCGACTGCCGATAATGCGCATGCCGCAGGAGATCGAACGCCTCGTCAGCGCCGTCAATCGCCTGCTCGCCCGCGTTGCCGATCTCGTGCAGTCCCAGAAGGTATTCTCCTCCTCGATCGCCCACGAAATCCGCACGCCTGTTTCGATCGCCAAAATGGAGCTGAGCCGTATCGACGATCCCCGGGCGCGCAATGCCGAGCGGGACCTCGACGCGTTGACGCATATATTGGAGCAGCTGACCTCGCTGGCCCGCGCCGACGCCGTTGACCCTTCCGCCTACCAGCGGGCCAGCCTTTCGGAGATCGGAGCGGAGGTGGCGCAAGCGACGGCGCCGTTCGTCTTCGACCACGACAAGTCGGTCGAATTCGTCGATCACGCGACAACACCGGTGACGATGATCCCGGCGCTCGTCGAGAACATGCTGAGGAACCTGATCGAAAACGCGGTCAAGCACAATCCGCCGGGCACCCGCATCGTCCTGACCTGCGGCCCCGGCCCGCTGGTCTCCGTCGAGGATGACGGCAGAGGGCTCGTTGATCTGCCGGAGCACAACGAAGACCTCGGCTATGTCAAACGCTCCGGCCAGCTCGGCCTCGGTTTGAAGATCGTTCATCGGATCGCCGAGCTTCATAAGGCGAGAATTGCGATCGACACCGCACCTGGCAAGGGAACGAAAATCACGATCGACTTCGCAGCAGCGGCATAGAGCCTTCCTCCCACCTTCCGCAGCTCCCTTTGGCCGGATGCTTTCTAGGCACGATGCATATTTTTTAATCCGGAACGGTTTCTTGGATACCGATTTCGTGCCCAGCGATTGATCACATGCTATCGAGCTGTGCAACTTTACCCGACTCGTCCCAAGAGTACCCATGTCCAAGGCCACGGTCTTTTTCCGGCGCTTCCTCCCGTCACTTGCGCCGATCAGCCATTGGGAACGCTTGCGCGCATCGTGCGGCGCGCTCGTCGGAGTCCTGTCGACGGGTTTCATCAGCACGGTTGCAGTCGGTGCCGACGCCAGCCTGCCGCTGCTGATTGCACCTATGGGCGCCTCGGCTGTGCTGCTTTTCGCCGCGCCGTCGAGCCCCCTCGCCCAGCCCTGGTCAATCCTGGGCGGCAATGTCGTTGCCGCCACCGTCGGCGTTACCTGCGCTTTGCTCATTCCCAATCCGGTGGTGGCTGCCGCCCTTGCCGTGGCCCTGGCGATCGGCGTCATGCTGGTCCTCGGCTGCCTGCACCCGCCAAGCGGCGCCGTGGCGCTGACAGCCGTTCTCGGCGGCCCGGTCATCCGTGAGGCTGGCTACGCCTTCGTTCTGTCCCCGGTTGCCATCAATTCGCTGGTCATCCTGACGGCGGCGCTTATCTTCAACAATCTCACCGGCCGCCGCTATCCGCACCTTGCACCCGCCCCAAATCCGCACCAGACCGAAGACCCACTACCGAGCCAGCGCCTCGGCGTAGTGCCGGAGGATCTGCAGGCGGTGCTGGCGCAATATGGGGAAGTCGTGGACGTCAGCCCCGAGGAACTCGACGCGTTCGTGCATCAGGCGCAGATACGCGCCTTCACCCGCCGTTCCGGCGAAACCACCTGCGCTGAGATCATGTCGCGCGACGTCGTGACCATCGGGCCGGAGGCGCCGCTCCGCAAGGCCTGGAAAATGCTGATCGAGCATCGTATCAAGGCATTGCCGGTGGTCACGGAGGCGGATGGTCTCGTCGGCATTATCACCCAGACGGATTTCATGAAGCACGCGACACTGACGGCCGCCGGACGCTTGCAGCTCGGCCTGCGTGAGCGGATCGGCAACATCATCGGCTTGCCGGCAAAAACACCCCGCCTTGTCTCCGACATCATGACGCGACGTGTCCAGTCGGCTCTGCCGGAGACAATGGTCGCCAAGCTGGTGCCGCCGATGGCGGACATGGGCCTGCACCACATGCCGGTCGTGGATGCGAGCAACCGGGTCGTCGGTATCGTCACCCAGTCGGACTTGATCGCGGCCTTGTTCCAGCGACGGCTCGAGGCGGCGCAGCAAGTCGCCTGAAGGCCCGCCGTCGTTGAGCTAATTTGGATCTCAGTCTAGACGCGGCCCGGCCTCTTAGGTTGGTTGCGGCCGCTTTTGCGAATTTCATTCGATCGATTGACTTATTCGAATGAATGGCATAATATCAGCAAATGATGAAAAACAACGACACAACAGCACCGCTCAAGGCCGATCGCGGCGACGCGACACGGGAGAAGCTTCTCGTTACGGCAATCGACGTTTTCGGACGCTACGGCTTCGACGGCGCCACGACGCGAAAGCTCGCCGATGCGGCGGGCGTCAACCTGCAGGCCATCCCCTATTACTTCGGCGGCAAGGAAGGGCTCTATATCGCCGCGGCCGCGCACCTGGCAGCTCTGATCGGCAACCATGTCCGCGACCTTCGCGCCATCATTCTCGGGCGCCTTGCTGAACTCGAAGAGCGGGGCCAACCGATGACTCCGGCCGAAGCGCGCGGCTTCCTCACCCAGATGGTTCAGAGGATGATCGTTCTCTTCGTCAGCAAGCAATCGGAGAGCTGGGCGCGCTTCATCATCCGCGAGCAGATGGAGCCGACCGAGGCATTCACACGCCTCTACGGCAACATCATGCGGCCGATGATCGAGATGGCGCGGCGGCTGATCGGCGCCATTCTCGAGGACGATCCGGCGTCCGAACACATCCGGCTCAGAACCCTCTCCTTCGTCGGCAGCGTGCTCGTGTTCCGCATGGCGCATGCGGCCGTCTATGCCCAGCTCGAATGGGAAACCGCCGGGCCGAAGGAGATCGAGACATTGCACAGGCACGCGGCTGAACTTGTCGCGATACTCGGTGCGGAGAAGGACCGCCAGTCATGAAGAAGATTGCACTCATCACCCTGGCCCTTGCGGCCGGCGCGGCCGGCGCCTGGTGGCTGGATCTGCCCGCCCGGATCGGCTGGGCGGAAGACCACAGGAACACGGTTCTCTACGGCAATGTCGACATCCGCCAGGTGTCGCTCGGCTTCCGCGTCAGCGGCCGGATCGCCGAACTGCGGGTCGACGAGGGCGACGCCGTCAAGGCCGGCGACGTCATCGCCAGGCTGGACGCCGAACCGTTCCAGCAGGCGCTGGACGCCGCCGAGGCGGATGCCGAGGCGCTCCGCTCAACGCTCGCAAAGCTCAAGGCCGGCGCCAGGCCAACCGAGATCGCCCAGGCTCGTGCCGCCCATGAGGAACGTCTTGCCGAACTCCAGAATGCCGAGCTCGCCTACCAGCGCGCGCAGCGACTGCGGCCGGCCGGGACGATCTCGCAGGCCGAACTCGACCAGGCGGTCGCGAGCCGCGCCGCGGCCACGGCGCGTGCGGCCTCTGCACGCGAGGCTCTGGCTCTGCTCGAAGAGGGAAGCCGGGTTGAAGACATAGCCACGGCCGAAGCGCAGGCGAATGCGGCGACGGCGAAGGCCGCGAGCGCCCGCACTGAACTCGAAGACGTCTCGCTGGTCGCGCCGAGCGCCGGCGTCCTTCTCTCGCGCGTCCGCGAGGTGGGCGCGGTTGTATCGCCGTCGGACACCGTTTATGTGCTCTCTCTGACCGAGCCCGTCTGGGTCCGCGCCTATGTCGCCGAACCGGACCTCGGCCGCGTCCATCCGGGCATGAAGGTCAAGGTCACCTCTGATACCAATCCCCGACAGGGCTATGAGGGCACGATCGGCTTCATCTCGCCGGTCGCCGAATTCACGCCGAAATCGGTGGAAACGCCAGAGCTCAGAACCGATCTCGTCTATCGGCTGAGAATCGTCGTCGACAAGCCGGGCACCGACCTGCGCCAGGGCATGCCGGTGACCGTGCACCTGCCGGGTCCGGAGGCCGGGTCATGACATCCGCACCCGGCAACTCGGCCGCGGCCCCTTTCGTACGGCTGTCTTCCGTCTCCAAGCGCTTCGGCGAGGCGCCCCCTGCCCTCGACTCCATCGACGGCGTCATCGCGGGCGGCAGGATCACAGGCCTCGTCGGCCCGGATGGTGCCGGCAAGACGACGTTGATCCGGCTGATGACGGGGCTCATGCTGCCGGACCAAGGCACCGTCGAAGTGCTCGGCTATGACACGCGCAAGGATCCGGCGAGTATCCAGGCAGCGATCGGCTATATGCCGCAGCGCTTTGGGCTCTATGAGGATTTGTCGGTTCAGGAAAACCTCGATCTCTATGCCGACCTGCGCGGCCTGCCGCTCGCCGAGCGTGGCCGGACCTTCGCCGAGCTGCTTGAATTCACCGATCTCGCCCGATTCACCGCACGACTGGCCGGCAAGCTTTCCGGCGGCATGAAGCAGAAGCTCGGCCTCGCCTGCGCGCTTCTACGCAAGCCGCGACTGCTGCTGCTCGACGAACCCGGTGTCGGTGTCGATCCGATCTCGCGGCGCGATCTCTGGAAGATGGTCGAGAACCTGACGGCGGAAGGCATCGGCGTCCTCTGGTCGACGGCCTATCTCGACGAAGCGGAAGCCTGCGATCATGTCCTGCTGCTCAACCAGGGCAAACTGCTGTTTTCCGGTTCGCCGCACGAGATGACCGGGCGCGTCGAAGATCGAGTGTTCCGCCTCTCCGGCACGATCGGGCGACGGCGCGAGCGGTTGGCTCGGCTGCTCGATCAAGAAGGCGTCGTCGACGGAGTAATCCAGGGCGAGGCAATACGCCTGGTGATGAAGCCAGGGCTCGCCCCTCCTTCTCTCGACGAGGCATCATCCGGTCGCGCCACGACGACACCGCCGCGCTTCGAGGACGCTTTCGTCGACATGCTTGGCGGCGGTCCCGGTGGACGGTCGCAACTTGCGGAGACCCAGCGGCCGTTCACCGTCGACCGCGGCCGGCCGGTGATCGAAGCGCGCGGGCTGACGAAGCGCTTCGGCGACTTTACCGCCGCCGACAACATCACCTTCGACATCCCGCGCGGCGAGATTTTCGGTCTGCTCGGTCCGAACGGCGCCGGCAAGTCGACGACGTTCAAGATGCTCTGCGGGCTCTTGAAGCCGACTGCCGGCGAAGGCCGCGTCGCCGGTTTCGATCTTCGGCGCGACGCCGCCGAGGCGCGCAATCGACTCGGCTACATGGCGCAGAAATTCTCGCTCTACGGCGACCTCAGCGTCCTGCAGAACCTGAATTTCTTTGCCGGCGTCTATGGTCTTTCCGGCTTGAGGAAGCGCGAGAGGATCGACCTGATGACCGAGATTTTCGATTTCCGCGCGATCCACGACATGTCGGCGAAGGACCTGCCGCTTGGCCTCAAGCAGCGCCTGGCGCTCGCCTGTGCCGTTTTGCACGAGCCGGAAGTACTCTTTCTCGACGAACCGACCTCCGGTGTCGATCCGATCACCCGGCGCGAGTTCTGGACCCATATCAATGGGCTGGTCGAAAAGGGCGTCACCGTCCTCGTCACCACCCATTTCATGGACGAGGCGGAATATTGCGACCGCATCTCGCTGATCTATCGCGGCCGGTCGATTGCACTCGGCTCGCCCGACGAGATGAAAGCGCGCGTCGCCGGCAAGGACCTGCCGGACCCGACCATGGAAGACGCCTTCATAGCCCTCGTGCATGGTTCCGAGGCGAAGGAGGCAGCATGAGCGCTGAGGTGAAAAAGCTGGAGCCCGAAGGCTCGGGCCGCGCCAGGCGCTTCACCGCTCTCGTGCGCAAGGAAACCTATCAGGTGGTGCGCGATCCGAGCAGCATCCTGATCGCCTTCGTGCTGCCGCTGATCCTGCTCTTCCTGTTCGGCTATGGCGTGTCGCTCGACACCACGCAGACGCGGATCGGCCTCGTCGTCGAGGAGGCGACGCCGCTGACGCGCGATCTTGCCGCGAGCTTTCAAGCGTCGCGCTATTTCGCCGTCGTCAATGGCCGGGACCGCCGAGAGTTCGAGGACGACCTCGTCCTCGGACGCGTGCGCGGCATCGTCGTCATTCCGGCGCGCTTCGCGGCCGACCATGCGGCGGGGCGAAATCCTGCCGTACAGGTGATCGTCGACGGGTCCGATCCGAACACGGCGAATTTCGTGCAGAACTATGCGCAGGGAACGGTCGCCAATTGGGAGCGCCAGCTTGCGAGCGAAGGCCAGGGCCAGCCGCCGGCGATCGCCGCCGAACAGCGCTTCTGGTTCAATCCGGAACTGACGAGCCGCAACTTCCTCGTCCCTGGCTCCATCGCCATCGTCATGACACTCGTCGGCACGCTGCTCACCTCGCTTGTGGTCGCCCGCGAATGGGAGCGCGGCACCATGGAAGCGATGATGGCAACCCCCGTCTCGGCTGCCGAACTGCTTGCCGGCAAGCTGCTGCCCTACTTCATCCTCGGTCTTACCTCGATGACGCTCTGCGTTCTCCTCGCCGTCTTTCTGTTCGGCGTTCCCTTCCGCGGCTCGGTGGTCGCGCTCTATGCGCTGTCGGCAACCTTTCTGATGCCGGCGCTCGGGCAAGGGCTGCTGATTTCGGCCGCGACCAAGAACCAATTTCTCGCCTCGCAGCTGGCGCTGATCTCCGCATTCCTGCCGGCTTTCCTGCTGTCCGGCTTCCTGTTCGAGATCAACTCGATGCCGACCGTCATCCAATGGATCACGTACATCGTACCGGCACGCTACCTCATCCCCAGCCTGCAGACGGTGTTTCTCGCCGGCGACATCTGGCCGATGTTCGCCCGTGCGATTGCGGTGATGTTCCTGATTGGCTGCGTTTTCTTCGCGCTCGCCGCACGCAGCACCAGAAAGAGGATCGGATAGATGTGGTGGGGCAGACTGAAGGCGCTGATCGTCAAGGAACTGCTGGCCGTGCTTCGGGACCCGAAGGGGCGCACGATCCTGATCGGCCCGCCGATCATCCAATTGCTCGTCTTCTCCTACGCCGCGACGCTCGAGGTGAAGAATGTCGACCTCATGGTCTTGAACCGCGACAACGGCCACTGGAGCCAGGAGCTCGTGCAGCAGATCGGCGGCTCGCCGACCTTCCGTTCGATCCGGCTCGCGGAAAGTCCCGCCGAGATCCGCGCCGCTATCGATAACCAGCATGTGCTGGCCGCTCTGGAAATCGGCCCCACCTTTTCCCGTGACATCGAGGCGGGAAAGCCCGCCGAAGTGCAGATGATCCTGGACGGGCGGCGCTCCAACGCCTCGCAGATCGTGTCGGGCTATCTGAGCCGCATCGTAGGTGCGCTCGCAGCCGAAACGCCGGCCGGCAAACGCGCCGCCTCCGAGGCAATCAGGGTCGAGGCGCGCAACTGGTTCAACCCCAATCTCACCTTTCAGTGGTTCATGGTGCCGAACCTCGTGGCGAGCATCGCTCTGCTGATCGGCCTGATCGTCACTGCGCTGTCGGTCGCCCGCGAGCGGGAACTCGGCACCTTCGACCAGCTGATCGTCTCACCGTTGCGGACGCACGAAATCCTGATCGGCAAGCTCATCCCGCCGATGATGATCGGGCTCTTCCATATCACCATCTATATTCTTGCCGCCGTCTTCGTCTTCGGCGTGCCGCTGCGCGGCTCGCTGCTGCTGCTTTACGGAAGTGCCATCTTCTATCTTGCCGCGGTCGTCGGGCTTGGCCTCTTCATCTCGGCACTGTCGATGACCCAGCAGCAGGCGATCCTCGGGGCCTTCCTGTTCATGGTGCCGGCGATGCTGCTGTCGGGTTTTGCGACGCCGATTGAGAACATGCCGGGCTGGCTGCAGCCGGTGACGCTGATCAATCCGCTGCGCTATTTCCTAGTCATCGTGAAGGGTGTCTTCTTGAAGGATATTCCGCTCGCCGAGGTGGTGCACCAGACCTGGCCGCTATGCCTAATCGCCGTCGTCACGCTGTCCTCCGCCGCCTGGCTCTTCCGCCGCCGACTGGAGTGAGGGTCAGACGAGACGGACGGGACCGGGATAACGGCCGATCATCTCGTCGGATGTCACGAGCACAAAACCTTCGACAATCGATTGGGCGACGAGGATGCGGTCGAATGGGTCCTTATGGATCGGAGGAAGCTGGTCGACGGCCACTGCATGAGCGCCGTTCACCGGCAGTTCCGCATAGCCGTTGTCCAGCAGACCGCGACGGAGCAGCCGAGGATCGGCCTGGAAGTCCGCCCGCCCAAGACCGCGCTTGATCGCGATTTCCCAAAGGCTCGCCGCGCTGAAATAGAGCGCGTTTTCACGGTCCTCGATGAACGCGAGCGCATCCCTTGACAGGCGGCCGGGGTCACCGGCCGCCCAAAGAAGGAGGTGGGTATCCAGAAGAATGTTCATGCGCCGAAAAGATCTTCGATTTCGTCACTGCCCATTCGGTCGAAGTCGTCCGGGACGATGATCTGGCCCATCATGAAGCCAAGCCGGCGCTGCTCTGGCTCAGCGGGTTGATCGATAGGCACGACCTTCACCATCGGTTTTCCCGCCTTGGCGATAATGAAGGGCTCTCCCCGCGCGGCTTTTTCGATCAGGCGCGAGAGATGAGTCTTCGCCTCGTGAATGTTAAACGTTTCCACCGCTGCCCTGACATTTTGGACTTAGTTCAATAAACTTAGTCCATCGCGCATCGGTTATCAAGGACAGTGCCGACACCTAGGGCATCCCAAGAAACCGACCGATCGCAGCTATCTCGTTCTGACGGATGTCATGGCCGCCGGAATGCCACTCTACGTCGACTGCGGCACTCTGCGCCTGGAGATAGTCGGCGAGCGCTTGCGTCAGCGGCGCGGGGCAGATCGGATCGCGTTCGCCGGCGGTGATCAGTATCTTCCGACCTGCCAGCGCCGGATTGTCCTTCGGGCGGAACGGGATCAGCGGATGCATCAGCGCCGCCTTGTCGAAAACGCCCTCTTCGATCAGCACATTGGCGAGGATATTGGCGCCATTGGAATAGCCGAGGCCGATGATTTCCGACGCCTCGTGCTCGGCAGCGAGCGCCTTGACGAAGCCTGCCATCTTTTCGGTGGCGCGCGCCAGGTCCGCCATGTCGTAGACCCCCTCGCCCGTGCGCCTGAAGAAGCGGGCGGCCCCGTGCTCGGAGACGTCGCCGCGCGGCGAGACGATCGTCGCATCGGGCAAGAGCTCGGCGCCGAAACCGAAGAACTGGTTTTCGTCGCCCCCCGTGCCGTGCAGGACGAAGAGGATCGCTTTGCCGGACTTGCCTGCCTTTAGCTTGTGAACATAGCCATGGTCGGCCATCGAATTCCCCTTTTCCGCCAATGGGTCGGCGGTCGTTTATAACACACAACTTCAAGAGCGGTTTCTCCTCCCGCGTATCAACGAAGGAGGAGCGAAGCGCTGAAGGAACTTAGCCTTCCAGCTTCTGCAAGTGGCTCTCGAGGATCGGTCGCAGATGCTTGTGCTGCTGCGGCAGTTTCAGCACTTCGCCGAGATGGACGACCTCCTCGTCGCGGTCGAAGCCCGGTTCGTTGGTGGCTATCTCGAACAGCACCCCGCCCGGGGTGCGGAAATAGATCGCCCAGAAATAGTCGCGGTCGATCACCGGCGTCACATGGTAGCCGGTGTCCATCAGCGCCTTGCGCACCTCCAACTGCTTTTCGCGATTGTCGACGGCAAAGGCGACGTGGTGTACTGAGCCGGCCCCCTGCGCGGCGCGGTTGATGTTCGGCAACGTTTCCAAGTCGACGAGGCTCGCGCCATTGCCGCCCGGCACGACCAGCCGCGTAACGCCATCCTTGCGGTCGAGTTCCTCATAGCCCATGAATTTCAGCAATTCCGCGGTCGCGCCCTCGTCGCGCAACCGCATGGAAACCGAGTGGAAGCCGCGGATCGCATGATCCCCTAAAATGCCGCCTTCGGTCCAGGGTGTGCGCGGGTCGTCCTCGACCTCGACCAGGGCAAATCCGTCCCCGTCCGGTCCTGCGAAATTCAAGCGCCTTTCGCCGAAGGCTTCCCCGGCCTTGAGGCCGCTGACGCCGAGTTGCGTCAGACGTTCCTGCCAGAAACCGAGGGACCCCTTCGGCACGGAGAAGACAGTCGCGCCGACCTCCCCGGTTCCGGCGCGGCCTCGCGGCATCTGCGGAAAGGGGAAATAGGTCATCACCGTGCCGGGCGTTCCGGTCCTGTCGCCGTAATAGAGATGGTAGACGTCCGGCGAATCGAAGTTCACGGTCTTCTTGACACGGCGAAGGCCAAGCGTGTTCGTGAAGAAGTGATTGTTGGTACGGGCGTCGTCCGCCATTGACGTTACGTGATGCAGGCCTCTGATCTGGTCGAGCATTTGTCGATGCCTTTCTGCCCGTCTGTCCTCGGGCTTGTCGAATGCCGGATAGATGCGCCCTTCCGATCGAGCACGAAAGAGCAGGGGCAACAGACGCATTGTCAACATCGTGTTGACGTAGATCGATGTTCGTCTATACGGCACGGCATTCACCGATCGCTTGCCACCGGTCGAGCGTGCTCTTACGATCCGCAATACCGTTTGAAATCCGCGGGAGGAGGAGCCCGGGCATTCCGTGAAATACCGCTTCCTGCTTCTGCTCTTGCTCCTGCCGGTCGCCGTCGTGACGCTTGCCGTTAAGGGCAATGTCGTTGCGACCCGCAGCTACATGCAGGAAGCCTCGGCGCAGGCGAATACGGCATTGAGACTGGCGGTTGCCGCTCTCAGCGGCCATCTCAATCGCTATCAGGCGCTGCCCGCCTTGATCGCCGATCACGACGACATCAAGGAACTCGTGACGCGTCCCCGCGATCGCCGGCTGCGCGATTCCGTCAACGGTTATCTGAAAGAGATCAATGCGCTCCTGAAATCGTCCGACATCTACGTCATTACCCCCGATGGCGACACGATCGCGGCGAGCAATTACGACGGACCGGCAAGCTTTGTCGGCCAGAACTTCAGCTACCGCCCCTATTTCCAGGATGCGCTCAAGGGGGAGCAGTCCCGCTTCTATGCGCTCGGCACGACGTCGCTCAAGCGCGGCTACTACTTCGGCTCGCCGATACGCATCGGCGAGGAAATCCGCGGCGTCATCGTCTTCAAGGTCGATATCGAGACCATCGAAGCCTCCTGGCAGGGCGGGGAGTACAGAATTTTCGTTTCCGATCCGGAAGGCATCATCTTCATGAGCGGAGATCCAAAATGGCTCTACGCGGGTATCCTTCCCCTGACGCCGGATCGGCTTGCCCGGACGGAAGCCTCGCGGCGCTATGCCGATGCGATCCTCCACCCCTTACCGGTCGTTCGAAGCGAGACTGACGGCCACGCTTTGATGACGGTGTCGGGCGGCGAGCGCGCGCGGGAATATCTTGTCCTCTCGCACTACATGCCGGATGCGGACTGGACGGTGAACGTTCTCACCGACACAGCCTCGGTCCGGACCCAGGCCCTGACGACGGTCGCTGCCGCCATCCTGTTGCTCTGCCTTGCCTGCCTGGCGATCGCAATCCTCGTCCAGCGGCGCGCACGGCTGCGGGAGCGCATGCTCATGCAGGAACAGGCGCAGGAGGAACTCGAGCGCCGCGTCGAGGAGCGCACGGCCGACCTCGCTCGCGTCAACGTGCAGATCGAGGCGGAGATTGCCGAACGGCGGCTCACCGAGCAACAATTGCGTCAGACGCAGGCGGACCTCGTCCAGGCGGGCAAGCTCGCCGGGCTCGGCCAGATGTCGGCCGCGCTTTCGCACGAATTCAACCAGCCGCTTGCCGCCGCCAAGACCTATGCCGACAGCGCCGCTCTGCTGATCGAACGCGGGAGAACGACGGAAGCCAGCGACAATGTCAGGCGCATCTCCAGCCTCATCGACCGCATGGCGGCGATCAGCCGGCATCTGCGCAATTTCGCGCGCAAGCCGAATGAAAAGCTCAGTCCCGTTCCGCTCGAAGATGTGATGCACGATACGATGGAGATCGTCGCGGCGCGATTGAAGACGGCGAACGCGGATATCGATATAGATCTCGGTCCCGAACCGCTCGTCGTCCGCGCCGGTTCGGTGCGGCTACAGCAGGTGCTGGTGAACGTCATCTCCAATGCCGCTGACGCCGTCGAAGGGTGCCAGAACCGCGCGATATCGGTGCGCGCCTGGCGCGAAGGCGACAAGGCGGTGCTGACCATCCGCGACCGCGGGCCCGGCGTCCCACCAGCCATCGCCGAGCGCATCTTCGATCCCTTCTATACGACCAAAGGGGTCGGCAAGGGGCTCGGTCTCGGCCTTTCCATCTCCTACAATATCGTCAAGGATTTCGGCGGCAGCCTGACAGTCTCGAACCATACCGAAGGCGGCGCCGTATTCCGCATCGAACTTGCCGTCGTGCCCGAGACCGAGCGGGAGGCTGCCGAATGAGTGACAGCCGCGTTCTGCTTGTCGACGACGAGGAGGAGCTTCGCCGCTCGAGCGCGCAGGCCTTGGAGCTTGCCGGCTTCCGTGTCGATACATTCGCCAGCGCTGAGCGGGCGCTCGAATTCATCAGCTTCAGTTTTCCGGGCGTCGTCATCAGCGACATTCGCATGCCGGGAATGGACGGCATGACGTTCCTGCAGCGCATCCGCGAGATCGACCCGGAAGTGCCGGTGATCCTGGTTACCGGCCATGGCGATGTACAGTTGGCTGTCCGGGCAATGCGCGAGGGCGCCTACGACTTCGTCGAGAAACCCTTTACGGCGCAGGCGCTCGCCGGCACGATCCGCCGCGCGCTCGATTGGCGCGGCCTCGTGCTCGAGAACCGACGCTTGCGGGCGGTCGCGGGAAAGCGCGACGACATCGAGCAGCGGCTGCCGGGACGGAGCCCCGTCATGGTCGACCTGCGCTACCGGGTCCGTGCGATCGGCGCATCGGACGCCGACACGCTGATCATCGGGGATACCGGTGTCGGCAAGGAGGTGGTCGCCCGCGCACTGCATGATCTGAGCAGCCGGGCCAACAGCCCGTTCATCGCCATCAATTGCGCGGCCCTGCCGCAAAACCTCATCGAAAGCGAGCTCTTTGGTCATGAGCCGGGGGCGTTCCCCGGGGCGCTCAGGCCGCGCTACGGAAAGTTCGAGCACGGGCGCGGCGGCACGATCCTGCTCGACGAGATCGGTTCGATGCCTTTTGACCTCCAGGCGAAGTTCCTGCGCGTGCTGCAGGAAAGGATGATAACCCGGCTCGGTTCCAACGAGCACGTGCCGCTCGACGTCCGCTTCATCGCGACCAACAAGCAGGAGCTTGAGCCGGAGGTCGCGGCCGGGCGGTTCCGCGCCGACCTGCTTTATCGGCTGAACGTCGCGACGCTGCGCGTGCCGGCTCTGGCGGAGCGCCGCTCGGATATCCCGCTGCTCTTCATGCAGCTCGTGCGCGAATCCGCCGCGCGATACGGCCGCGACGACATCGAGATCTCGCCGTCGCTCGCCTCGGAAATGGCGACCCGCGACTGGCCAGGCAATGTCCGCGAACTCCGCAATGCTGCAGAGCGTCTCGTGCTCGGCCTCGAAAGCGAACGCGACGACGCAGCCTCGTCCACGAACGGCTCGCGCCTTGCCGACCGTGTCGCGGCCTTCGAAAAGAGCGTTATCGCCAGTGCGCTCGCCGCGCACGGCGGTGCGCTGAAGCCGGTCTATGAATCGCTCGGCATCTCGCGCAAGACGCTCTACGAGAAGATGCAGAAGCTGGGGCTGGACAAGAGAGCTCTGTCAGAGGAGCCGTGAGCGCGACTCCAGTGGTTTCGCTCCTCCAACGTCAAACATTGAACGCCGCTCCGATCAACGTTTTCGTGTAAGGCTCTCTCGGCGCTTCGAAAATCGCGTCCGTATCCCCCTCCTCGACGATGCGGCCGTTCTTCATGACGATCACATAGTCCGACATCGCCTTCACCACGGAAAGATCGTGGCTGATGAAGATGTAGGAGAGGCCATGCTTGCCCTGCAGGTCGCGGAGCAGTTCGATCACCTGGCCCTGCACCGAGCGGTCGAGCGCCGAGGTGGGCTCGTCGAGGATCACCACCTTCGGTTTCAGGATCATCGCCCGGGCGATGGCGATGCGCTGGCGCTGGCCGCCGGAGAACTCGTGCGGATAGCGGTTGCGCGAGGCGGGATCGAGGCCGACTTCCTTCAGGGCGGCGATGGCGCGCCGGTCGCGCTCCGCACGGTTCAGTCCCGGCTCATGCAAGTAAAGACCCTCGGTGATGATCTCGCCCACCGTCAGGCGCGGCGAAAGCGAGCCATAGGGATCCTGGAAGACGAGCTGGAGCTCGCGGCGCAGGGGCCGCATCGTGCTGCGGTCGAACCCCGAAATGTCGGTGGTACCGAAACGGTAGTGGCCGCCGCTCGGCAACAGTCGCAACAGTGCACGCCCGAGCGTCGATTTCCCCGAACCGGACTCGCCGACAATGCCGATCGTCTGGCCCTGCCGCAGGCGCAGGTTGACGCCGTCGACGGCCCGGAAGACGGCGGACGAGCCGCCGAACAGGCCCTTGCCGATGGCGTATTCAACCGCCACATCGCGGCCCTCGAGAATGATCGGCGCATTGCCCGCGGGCGCCGCTTTGCGGCCGCTCGGCTCGGCGGCGAGCAGCATCTTGGTGTAGTCCGCCTTGGGTCTCTCGAAAATCTCCGTCGTGCTCCCCTGCTCCACCACCTCGCCGCGGCGCATCACGGCGACGCGCTCGGCGAAGTGCTTGACGATGCCGAGGTCGTGCGTGATCAGCACGATCGCCATGCCGAAGCGCTGCTGCAGTGATCTGAGCAGATCGAGGATTTGCGCCTGGATGGTGACATCGAGCGCAGTCGTCGGCTCGTCAGCGATCAGGATATCCGGCTCGTTGGCGAGCGCCATGGCGATCATGACGCGCTGACGTTGGCCGCCCGACAATTCGTGCGGATAGCTGTCGATGCGGCGTGCCGGTTCGGGCATGCCTACGAGTTCGAGAAGTTCGAACACGCGCTTCTTCGCCTGCTTGAACGTGCCGCCGCGGTGATGAACGATCGGTTCGGCGATTTGGCGGCCGATCGTGTAGAGCGGATCGAGCGACGTCATGGGCTCCTGAAAGATCATGGTGATCTTTGAGCCGCGCACGTCGTTGAGTGCCTTTGGCGGCAGCCCGATGAGTTCCTGGCCGCGGTAGCGCGCCGATCCGGAAACCGTGCCGTTCTTCGCCAGGAGACCCATGATGCCCATCATCGTCTGGCTTTTGCCCGAGCCGGATTCGCCGACGACCGCCAGCGTTTCGCCGGCATTGACGTCGAGATCGATGCCCTTGACGGCTTCGACCGTGCCGTCCGGGGTGGAAAAATCCACCTTGAGGCCGCGGACGGCGAGAATGGAATCCTTGGTTTCTGCCATGTCAGCGGTCCTTGGGATCGAGCGCATCGCGCAGGCCGTCGCCGACAAAGTTCAGCGAAAACAGCGTGACGACGAAGAAGATGGCCGGGAAGATCAGCAGCCACGGCGCCGATTGGATGTTGTTTGCCCCTTCGGAAATCAACGCGCCCCAGCTCGTCAGCGGCGCCTGCACGCCAAGGCCGAGAAACGACAGGAAGCTTTCGAGCAGGATGACCTTCGGCACCACGACGGTGACGAAGACGATCACCGGACCGATGGTGTTTGGAATGATGTGCCGACGGATGATCTGCCAATCCGTCAAGCCGAGCGCCTGTGCCGCACCCACGAATTCGCGGCGCTTCAAGGCAAGCGTCTGGCCGCGCACAATGCGGGCCATGTCCAGCCACTCGACGGCACCGATCACCAGGAAGATCAGGATGAAGCTGCGGCCGAAGAAGACGACCAGCACGACGACGAGAAAGACGAAGGGCAGCGAATAGAGGATCTCGACGAAGCGCATCATGACGTTGTCGACGCGCCCCCCGATATAGCCGGAGGACGCCCCGTAGACGACGCCGATGCCGAGCGAGACGAGGCTGGCGAGCAGGCCGACCGCGATCGAGATCTGGCCGCCCAGCATGACGCGGACAAGCAGGTCGCGGCCGTTGGAGTCCGTGCCGAACGGGAAATATTCGCGATCGACCTCGCCTTCGACCTTCAGCCTGCGGCCTTCGTCCTCGGTCGCGACGACCTTAGTGTTCTCGAACTCGTTCGCCCGGTCGAAGTAGCGCGTGGCGCGCGGGTCGATCGGCTGCTTTGAGGTGACCGTGGCGGTGAAGGCTTCGCCCTCGACGTTGAAGTCCTCGAGCGTCACGCGGGCGCGCGCCGCCACACTTTCCATCACCTCCTGCAGCGTCGAGGTGTCCGGCCGCGGCTCGAGACTCGGGCCGATCGACACATAGGAGGGGAAGACCTGATCGTAGCTGTGCGGCGAGAAGAACGGCCCGACAAAGGAGAAGAGCGCGATCAGCGCCAGCATGACGCAGCCGGCCATGGCGGCGCGGTTGCGGCGGAATCGCAGCGCCGCGAGCTGGAAGAGGCTGCGCCCTCTTGTTTCCGGCGAGACCGTGGGGACCTGGACGATATCAGTCATGGCGGACCCTCGGATCGAGCAGGCCGTAGAGAATATCGACCAGGAGATTGAAGACGATGACGAAGATGGCGATGAGGACCACCGTGCCCATGACGAGCGTATAGTCGCGATTGATCGCGCCGAGCACGAAGTATCGGCCGACGCCCGGGATGGTGAAGATCGTCTCCACCACTGCCGAACCGGTGAGCAGTGCCGCCGCGCAAGGTGCCAGATAGGAAACCACCGGCAGCATCGCGCCGCGCATTGCATGGGTGACGACGACAGAGCGGGACGGCAATCCATAGGCCTTTGCGGTGCGGATATGGTCCGTGTGAAGCGCCTCGATCATCGAGCCGCGTGTCAGCCTGGCGAAGACCGCAAGCTGCGGCAGCGCGAGCGCGATCATCGGCAGGATCAGGAAACGGAACGATCCGTCGCCCCAGCCGCCGGCGGGGAGCCACGACAGCATGATCGCGAAGATGAGGGTCAGCACGGGACCGACGACGAAATTCGGCACGGTGACGCCGACCGTCGAAATCGACATCACGGCGAAATCGAGCAAGCTGTTCTGCCTCAGCGCGGCGATCGTGCCGGCGATGACGCCGCCGACAACGGCCAATATCAGCGCGTAGAAGCCGAGCTCCATGGAATAGGGCAGGCCCTTGCCGATCAGCTGCGCGACATTGTTGTCATGGTAGATATAGCTGGGGCCGAAGTCGCCGGTGACCGCATTGCTGAGATAGATCAGGTATTGGCGCCAGAGCGGCTGATCGAGATGATAGGTCCTCATCAGGTTCTCCATCGTCGATGGAGGAAGAGGACGCTCGAGATTGAAGGGGCCACCGGGGGCAAACCGCATCAGGAAGAAGGATATCGTGACGACGATGAACAGCGTCGGCACCGCACTCGCCAGCCGGCGAAGGACGAAGGAGATCATGGACGTGGCTCCGGAGGCGACGCGCGGGCTTCCGCGCGTCGCCTCAGTTCGTTACTCGGCGATCGACAGGAACTTGCTCAAGTGCGCATTCGGCGCATTGTCCTGCCAGCCCTTGACGCGGCTCGACACGAGCCACAGGTCCGCCTGGGTGAGGAACGGCGCAATCGGCTGCTCCTTCATCAGCAGGGTCTCGGCTTCGTGAAGGAATTTCGAGCGCGCCGCCGGATCCTGTTCCTCATAGGACTTCTTCATCAACGCGTCGAACTCGGCGTTTTCGAAGTGGCCATAGTTGAAGGTCTTGTTGGTGCTGAGGCTCAGCGCCAGGAAGTTCTCGGCATCCGCGTAGTCGGCGACCCAGCCGGCACGGGCAACGTTGAACTTGCCGCCTTCCTGCAGGTAGGCGTAGTGCGACGAGACGTCGAGGTTGACGAGCGATACCTTGGCCCCGAACGTGTTCTTCCACATGTCGGCGACCGCCGTCGCCACGCGTTCGTGGTTCGGGTTGGTGTTATAACGGATCTCGATGTTCAGCGGCTTGCCGCCCTCGCCGTAGCCGGCCTCCTTCATCAGCTTGACCGCCTCGTCTTCACGATCAAGCTGCGACTTGTCTGCGAAGTCCGCCTTGGCTGGATCGCCGTAACCCTCGATGCCCGGCGGCACCATCGAATAGGAGGGAATTTGCGAGCCGCTGTAGATCTCCTTGGCGAGGAAGTCGCGGTCGACCGCCATCGAAAGCGCCCGGCGAACGCGGACGTCGTTATAGGGCTCCTGCCGTGTATCGAAGGCGTAGTAATAGGTCGCAAGCGTCGGCGAGACATGCACCTGGTCGCCGTAGGACTGCCGCAGCCGATCGATCTGGTCGGCCGAGAAGTTGTAGGCGAGGTCCATTTCCTTCGCCTCGAAGCGACGCACAGAGGCCGCCTGGTCGTCGATCGGGTAGAAGATCACCTTGTCGAGCTTGACGTTGGCGGCATCCCAATAGCTCGCATTTTTCTCCATCGTCAGGCTGTCGTTCGGCACATGCGCCGTCAGCCGGAAGGCGCCGTTCGAGACCATCACGCCCGGCTTGACGAAATCGGCGGCGTTCTTCTCGACGCTCGCCTTGCTGACCGGAAGAGCGGTCTGGTGCGCAAGCAGTTCCAGGAAGAACGGCGTCGGCCGCTCGAGGGTGACTTCGAGCGTCTTTTCGTCGACCGCCTTTACGCCGAGCTGGTCGATCGGCACTTCGCCCTTGTTGACTTTTTCGGCGTTCTTGATCGGAAAGAGAATGTTGGCGTATTCGGCGGCCGTCTTCGGATCCTCGACGCGGCGGAACGAGAAGGCGAAGTCCTCGGCGGTTACCGGCGAGCCGTCGGACCACTTGGCATCGGCGCGCAGCTTGAACGTATAGACGACGCCGTCATCGGAAAGCTCCCAGCTTTCGGCGGCACCGGGAATGATCTTGCCGGCTGCATCGTAGATCGTCAGGCCCTCATAGAGATCCTTGAGGATGAACTCCTCGATATTGATGGATGTATGCGCCTGGTCGAGCGTCTGCGGCTCGCCGGCATTGCCGCGATGCAACACAGCTTCAGCGAGCGCCGGGCTTGCACCGATAAGCAGCGAGCCGATGAGCGCGGCAGCGCTGAGGTTGAGTTTCAATGAAGCCATTATTCTTCTCCTTCCCCTCGTTTTGAGTGTGGTTGATCGCAGGAGAGAAGTGCAAATCCTCACCAAAGGCAAGGCGATTTTGCATCCTCCTTTATAAAACGAAACTTTGATAATCGCTCTAGTTGCATCGCGTCGTTGCGACGGATTCCATCGCCTGCTCCGGATGTTCACCTCGCGAATTATGCGCCGGAAACCCGCAACTGCAACGATTTAGATTAGAAGGAGAGCTCCAGACCGTGCTCTTTTGCGAAGGCAGGATAACGGCTCCGTGCAAACTTCATGAATAGATATGGCACTTTACGTAATATGCAGAAAAATTAGGGACGCCTTTCGCAATCTTTTTGCGGGGCGCGCGCATTGCGTGTTTCCGGCCGGCGTCACTCACAACCAGGCGACGGGTCGACGCAAAGAGAGAACCAGCACGACGAAAGCGTCGTTCGCAGCGGATATCTTCGCGGACGCCACCACCAACCAGAAAGCGAATGCCCCGAATTTTCGCAGGGTGGCTTTTCATCCACAGCAAATACCGCTGACGCACGTCAATCAACTGTCCGCCCCGCCCATTGTGCCGGTTGCCAAAAGGACTTGATCAACTATTGTGCCTCTGACTTGGGCCGATACGCCGGTTCCGGTGGCATCGGAGCGCACTCGCATGCCTCCGCGTCGCCGGCGAACGAGCCCGCACCGTGGCGGCGCGTGGGCCGCTTAATTCACGGCGCCTGGAGTGAGGCGCACCAGCATCAGGGAGATTTCGAATGGCATTGATCACATTGCGGCAACTGCTCGACCACGCGGCGGAGAACAATTACGCGCTGCCGGCCTTCAATGTGAACAATCTCGAATACATCCAGGCGGTCATGCGCGCAGCCGACGCGACCGACTCCCCCGTTATCCTCCAGGCGAGCCGCGGTGCGCGCTCCTATGCCGGCGACGCCTTCCTGCGCCACCTGATCCTCGGCGCAGCGGAAGAGTACCCGCATATCCCCGTCTGTCTGCATCTCGACCACGGCGACCAGCCGTCGACCTGCATTTCGGCGATCACCAACGGCTTCACTTCTGTGATGATGGATGGCTCGCTGGAGAAGGACGGCAAGACCGTCGCGAGCTACGAATACAACGTGGCGGTCACGGCCGAAGTGGTGAAGATCGCGCATGCGGCGGGCGTTTCCGTCGAGGGCGAACTCGGTTGCCTCGGCAATCTCGAAACCGGCGCCGGCGACAAGGAAGACGGCCACGGCTTCGAAGGCAAGCTGTCGCGTGAGGAACTCTTGACCGACCCCGACCAGGCCCTCGACTTCGTTTCCAGGACCGGCGTCGATGCACTGGCCGTGGCGATCGGCACCAGCCACGGCGCGTACAAGTTCACCCGCGAGCCGGATGGCGAGATCCTCTCGATCGAGACGATCGCCAAGATCAACAAGCGCCTGCCCAACACCCACCTCGTCATGCACGGCTCGTCTTCTGTGCCGGCGGACCTGCAGGAACTCTTCAACGCCTATGGCGGCAAGATGAAGAAGACCTGGGGCGTGCCGGTCGCGGAGATCCAGAAGGCCATCCCGCTCGGCGTCCGCAAGGTCAATATCGATACCGACCTCCGGCTCGCGTTTACCGGCGAGATACGCAAGCACCATATCGAACATCCGGACAATTTCGATCCGCGCAATTATCTGAAACCGGCCATCGTGCACATGACCGAGGTCTGCAAGGAGCGCTTCGAGGCCTTCCGCGCGGCCGGCCAGGCATCGAAGATCCGAGTGCTCAAGCTGCAGGATATGGCGAAGCGCTACGCGAAAGCGGCCTGACGGCCGCCCAATGGCTGATGCCGTCCTTCCGGAAAGGGGCACGGCATTTTCGCTTTACGCCTGACGCTCCAGCGGCGCTTCGTGCTCGTAGAGCTGGTCCATGCTGAGCGTGGCCACGTCGGCAAGTGGCGTCTGGCTTTTCACGCGGCCGCTGCCGAGCACCACGACGTCGTCGCAGAATGAAATCGTGCTTCTGTGATGGCTGATGACGATGGTCGTGCGCCGGCCGACGCGCAGCTTCAGCGTCTCGACGATCGCTGCTTCCGACAGGCCGTCAACCGCATTCGTCGCCTCGTCGAGGATCAGGATTGCCGGATCGCGCACCAGCGCCCTCGCAAGCGCGATGCGTTGGCGCTGTCCAGCCGAGAGACTGGCTCCCCGGTAGCCGACCACGGTCTCGTAGCCGTGCGGCATGCTTTCGATGAAGCCATGCGCCTCGGCCAGTTTCGCCGCACGCGCGACTTCCGCTGCGGTCGCCTCCTGACCGTAGGTGATGTTCTCGAAAATTGTGCCATCCACGAGTTCTAGGTCCTGGCTCGCCACGGCGATTTGGCGCCGCCACTGGGCCGGATCGATCTGATCGAGAGGTACACCGTCAATGAGGATACAGCCTTCGTCCGGCTCGACGAAGCGGCACAGAAGATTGACGATCGTCGTCTTGCCGGCGCCCGAGCGGCCTATGAGCGCCGTCGAACGGCCGCTCCGGATCCCGAAGGCGGCGGCGCTCAGTACGACGGGGCGTGCTTCCAGGCCCGGATATCGGAAGGTCACCTGATCGAATGTGATGTCTCTGTGCAAGCCATCGACCGGCTTGCTGCCGGAGGGCGGCTTCGGCTTGTCGGACGAGTCCAGGAGCCACCGAACTTCTTCGAGCGAGCCGCTCCAGCCCTGGATCTGGCTCCAGGACATTTGCAGAGCCCGCACATGCGGCTGCAACCGGTAGAGCAGGACGACAAAGGCGACGATTACCGGAAAGCTGACGCCGGCGAACCAGGCGCTGACGACCGCCGCCAGGAACAGGGCGGAATGCAGCACTTCCGTCAGCGGCGGCAGCGCGCCCTGTCGGGATTGCAGCACGAAACCGGCGTGGCGTACGGAATCCGAAGCGGAATCGAATGCGGCCTTCTCCCGGCTCTCCTGCCCGAACACACGGATCAGCCGTCCGGCGTGCACGAGATGCAGCATCCGCGCCGCAAGCTCGCTGTTGAAGGAGGTGACGTTGCGGCTGGGGCCTTTGAGCGTCGCCGATAGCGCCGCATGCGCCACCTGGACGAGGACCAGACCAACCGCCACGAAAAGCGTCATCTGCCACGACAGAAGCAGCAGGAATGCCAGCAGGATCACTGCGGCAGAGGCGTTCACCATGGCTGCGAGCACGGTTTGTATCGCGTCGGAGGCCCGCCAGGATTCGTTCGAGATGATATTGAGCAGCCGGCCGGGGTTCTGTTGCAGGAAAAACGGATAGCCTATCCTGAGGAGCTGGTTCGCAAGCGCGCTGCGGATGGAATGGCTCGCCTTTCCATAGATGAAGTTGGTGAGCACGCTATTTGCAAAGGCGAGCAGGTTTTTCAGAACGATCAGCGCCAGGATCGCGGTCCCGAGCGCGAGCAGTCTGTCATCTTTGTCCAGCCCCGATCCGACCTGCTGGAAGAACGCCGAGATGCCGCTCAGCCCGGCGGAAGCGTCGCTACCGGCAATGATCCCGAGCATCGGGATGATGAGGCCGATGCCGGCACCTTCCAGCGCGGCACTTGCGAGCCCGAGAACGACGACCAATGGCAGCAGGCGCAATTGCCGCCCGAGCGCGTTACGCAGCAACTGCAAACCGGGCATGAGGAACCGCAGCATCATGGGCTTCGCTCCAACTCGGGTATCGTCTCGCTGATCGGCTGCAGCTCGGTTGGGGCGGCCCGCTTTGTCATGACGAGATAGGCGAACTTCGCAGCCCCCAACAGGTTCATCGACACGATCGGCCAATGCGAGAGTTGCAGAGCGGGGTCAAACCGGGCGCCGCCGAAGACCTGGCCACAGGCTGACCGGACAGTCCAACAGAAGTGGCGCAGCAGCCACGGCGCCTTTAAGAGATGCTTCGCACAAAGTGCGCCATTGCCCAGGCTGTAACTGCGGTGCAGCCTTTCGATTGCCGCGCGGGACGTTCGGCCGTGGTGATGAAAAACCGTCATGTCTGGAACGTATTCCACGGGAATACCGAGATGGAAGGCGCGCACCAGATAGTCGGTGTCTTCGGCAGAATGCAGCGGTGCGCCGGCGCCGAAGCGCTCGTCGAAGCGCCCGATGAGAGCGGCGACCTCGCGATGCATGGTCATGTTGCAGCCCAGCACGAAGCCCCCGGGATGGACATCGCGGGTCAACCGCGCAGCGATCTTCGACCGTTTGATCGTAAAGGGCTGGTCGGCCGGGTTGCCGAGCTCGACGCGCCCACCGCGCAGCACGCGCTGCTCGCCCTTCGCGTAGTGCCGTTTCAGA
>NZ_KB905370.1:3104305-3368780 GCF_000378985.1 Ensifer sp. BR816
ANNTGCGGGCGATTTCGCAATCATCGTCGATGAAGACGAGAACCCGCCCGCGCGCCCATTCCATCCCCGCATTGCGCGCGACGGCAAGGCCGGGACGCGGTTCCGCGACAAGTGTGATTTTCATCCTCGACGCCGCGACGATGCGGCGCAATTCGGCCGGGGTGCCGTCCGACGATCCATTGTCGACCACCACGAGCTCACTTGAGACCGTGAAAGCGGCAGCGCACGCTGCCTCGATCGACCGGATGCATGCCGCGAGAGCCTGCATGCGATCGCGCGTGCAGACGATGAAGCTCGCGAAAGGCCCGTGGCCAGCCGAAGCCGCAGCGGCAGTCGTGCGTTCCCGCCGCGCCTCTACGTGCTCTCTTTCCTGAAGACCGTCGCGCACCATTTCAGATCGCACCATACTGAGGAAGTACACGTCTGGCGGGCACCGACTGCAGGTAGCGTGCCAGGCCATCCACCTGCTTGGTGGCGGCCAGCGAAAGGCGGCTGCACCAGGGGGCACGAGCCCCGGCGAGCAAGCCGTATCGTTCACGACGCCGGATGAGCTGCCATTTGCCTGTCCGTGTCAGGAACGCGTGCGTCAGTTCCGGGCGTTTCTCGTCGGCGATGAGTTGGTAGAGAAAATAGAAGAAGCACAGGAGGCCGTCCTCGTAAGCCCGGCGCAGCTCCGGGGGAAACGCAGCGACCTTGCGTTCGAGCGAGACGATGAACTCGGCAACAACGCGGATCGTCTCCGGCGTTACGGCAGCCCCGATCTCGCGGAGCACACTTGCGTCCTCGAAAAGACCATCCATTACAAGGTTTTCGGCGACGATCTTCAGATGCGTCTGGCGCATCTGAAGCAGGTGCTTGCTCGTGACGCTGCCCGTGTGCAGCCGGTATGCGACCAGAGCCTCGTCGATCATCATCGTCGGAAAACGACCGGCGATCCGCCGGAACAGGTCGAAATCCTCGGCATGCGGGTAGCCTTCATCATAGGCGAGCATATTGTCCGGGATCACGCGTCGGTTAAAGATCACCGTCGAGTGGATGAAGATGGTGAAGAACTTCGAGAGGATGTGCATGGCGCCCGGCCGGTAAATGGGGCTGGGTGTGCCGCGGACGACGCGGTTGCCGATCAGGGTATCGACCCCGGCTCCGCATAGGGCGAGTTCCGGCTCTTCAGTGAACAGCGCCACCTGCCGCGAAAGCCGCGACGGATAGGAAATGTCGTCGGCATCCATTCGGGCGACGAGTTCGCCGCGGGCAAGCGCCAGCCCCTCGTTCAAGGTCGCGATGAGGCCGCGGTTTTCGCGTGAGCGGATCGAGATCCGGCGATCCATCGCTCGATGGCGCTCGAGGATTTCCAGCGACCGATCCGTCGAACCGTCGTCGATTGCGATGATCTCCAGATGCTCATAGTCCTGGCGCAGAATGCTCTCGAGCGCTGCGGCGAGATAGGGTTCGCCGTTGTAGACGGGCAAGAGGACGGACACCAATGGGGTGGGCATGGTTCGGCTCGCGTATCTATTGAATATCCGAGGTCTGGAAGGCTTTGGCGCGCTCGCCCGACACTCGTGGAAAGGCCGGCGTCTCCTCGGTCCCTCTTCCCACGCCGACCCCTTTGCCTGCATTCGCCAGGGCGATCCTGGCGCCTGTCCGGCGCACATAGGGAAAGTGGCGCTTCAGCGCGTTAAGCGGCTGCTCGAAGGCGAACCAGGAGATCGAAGCGAGGATCAGAGTCCCGAGCCCCGCGACGAGAAAGCGACCCGGCCCCTGCTCCAAGACATTGACGGGGATGAAGGGCTGCGCCTGGACGACAAGAGCAAGCACGATCGCATGATAAAGATAAACGCCGTAGCTGATGCGGCCAAGGGCGGTCATCGGGGCGCATTCGAAGAGGCGGCCAAAAGCGCCCCCGATCCCACGCGAGCAACTGCCGACGAGTAGCGCCAGCGGCAACAATGGAAAGACCTCAAGGCCCATCCATGCCAGCCATTCGAGGAGCGGCGGCTTCGGTGTCGGACGAAACCACAGGAGGATCAGGGAAACGGCCAAAAGCGGCATCCAGCTCCGCTCGATGGAGCGCGGCCAGGTCACGCCCATTGATCGATTGTCCGCCAGAAGTGCGCCGACCGCGAGCGCGTCCATCGATGCCGGCGGCAGCAGGTCGCGCCCCAGCGATGGCGTGCCGGTCAGGGGCCAGTAGAAGCGGTAGGCGAGCGAGAAGGCGATGACGCCGAGGCAGATCGCCGGAATCGAGCGCCGCGGCGCCAGAAGCATGACCAGCGGCCAGGCAATATAGAATTGCTCCTCGATACTCAGGCTCCAGGTATGACAGAGAACCCACGGGGTCCACGCGTTCTGCAGCGCGTACCAGAAGTTGGAAAGATAGAGCGCGTGCCACGCCAGAACTTCCCTGGAGCTCTCCAGACCGGTCAGCCACACGAATCCGAGGACGGCGAAATAGGGAGGAAAGATACGCAACGCCCGGCGCGCATAGAACGACTTGAGCGCGACAGCCCGCTCGAAGGAGGAATCGGCCCGCGCCTCGAGGAGCAGTCGCGTGATCAGAAACCCGCTCAGCACGAAGAACAACCGGACGCCGATATGGCCCCAATAGGATCCATCCGCGGCGAAGAAATGGCCGTAGAGGACCATCGAAACGGCAACAGCTCGCAGTCCGTCCAACTGTCTGTCGCGCGCAATCTGCATGAACATCCCCCCGAGTTAACCTTTGCGGGATTCCCCTGGTGGCATCACTCCCTGGGTATCTGATTGTTGCCGCCGGTTTCCGTAGGCGCTCTTGGGCAAGAGCCGTGAGAATTAGGTAGGTGAAAGAATGGTTAAGGCGGTATCGGCGACTGTATGGGCGAATAGGGCTAAACTTTGGCGCCCCTCTCACTAGGATGCCCGTTCGTCCGTGGTGGCAACGGCGCTGTGTCACGCATGCAACGCCACGCCCGGGTTGGGGTTAAACTTGATGCGGCGTGTTGATTTAGTTGCATTGAGCTTGACTATACATCCATCGCGGCAGAAGTCCGGCCCGACGCATCGCATTAACACGTCGCGCTAAGTCACGCCTTCGCCGCCCTAAAACGTCGGCGGCGTATTGATCCAGAGCAGAATTGTCTCGCCGTCGTGGCGGTTCGACCAGGCATGGCGCCGGCGACTCTCGAAATAGAGCGAGTCGCCCGGGTGAAGATCGTAGAACTGGTCGGAATCCAGCACGAACTCGACGCGCCCGGAAAGCACATAGACGAACTCTTCACCTTCGTGCCGATAAGCGCCCTCGCTCGAGGCGCCGGGTGCCAGTACGAAGCGGTGGCAGTCCATCTGGTTCTTGCCCTCGGCAAGCAGTTGCACCGTCACGCCCGGTGTCGTGCGCGGCCAGTTGCGCCATTCGCCGGCGCGCACAAGGGCGCGTGCCTGCGGTTCCTCCTCGCCCGAGAGGCTCGAGACCGTGGTGCCGAAATATTCGGCAAGATTGTGCAAGACGGCAATCGAGACGCCCTGGGAGGTCCGCTCGAGCGTCGAGAGCGCCGATGGCGCAATGCCGACTTCGCCGGCCACCTGTTCCAGCGTCTTGCCCGCCGCATGCCTGAGGCTTCTCAATTTGCGCCCGACTTGCAGGTCCGCATTGCCTTCCGTCGACGGCCCCGGCACGGGGTCGTCATTCGCCGCGCCTTCGGCTTCCAGCGCCTCGCGAATTGCCGCCGGGTTGAGGCCGCGCGCGGCGCGAAACCAGGAAATACGCTTCAGCCGCGCCAGGTCCGCCTCGGTATATTGCCGATGGCCGGTCGCCGAACGCCCGGGCACCACGAGCCCCTGGGTTTCCCATAGGCGCAACGTCGAAGCCGAGACGCCGGCGAGCCTTGCCGCTTCGGCCACCTTGTAGCGAATATTGCCCGGCCCGCTCATCGATATCCGTCCTTCCGACGCCAAAGATGGCGCGATTCCCTGTCGTGTTCAGTTTTCGGCAATCTAGGCGCGCGCCCCGCAGATTTACAAGAAGAGGCCATCAGTCGCCGTGCTCGCTCCATCACCAAATTTGATTTGCTTTCCATGTCAAAAGATGTACCACTTCCAGCGAAAAGTTGCAGAAAAAATGCAATATATCTACCAACCTTCCAGACAGGGACAACGATGATGACCAGCCTGACCGATCGCAAGAACGCCGCCATTTCCCGCGGTGTGGGTATGACCACGCAGATCTATGCCGAGCGCGCCGAAAACGCCGAGATCTGGGACAAGGAAGGCAATCGCTATATCGATTTCGCCTCCGGCATCGCCGTCGTCAACACCGGTCACCGCCACCCGAAGGTGATCGCGGCCGTCAAGGCGCAGCTCGATCGCTTCACCCACACCTGCCACCAGGTCGTTCCCTATGAGAACTACGTTCACTTGGCCGAACGGTTGAATGCACTTACCCCCGGCACGTTCGCAAAGAAGACGATCTTCGTCACAACCGGCGCCGAGGCGGTCGAAAACGCGGTGAAGATCGCCCGCGCCGCAACCGGGCGCCAGGCCATCATCGCCTTCGGCGGCGGCTTCCACGGCCGCACCTTCATGGGCATGGCGCTGACCGGCAAGGTCGTGCCCTACAAGGTCGGCTTCGGCGCGATGCCGGCCGACGTCTTCCATGCCCCCTTCCCGATCGAACTCCACGGCGCCAGCGTCGAGCAGTCGCTCGCGGCACTGAAGAAGCTCTTTGCGGCGGATGTCGATCCGGGCCGCGTCGCGGCAATCATCCTCGAGCCGGTCCAGGGCGAAGGCGGCTTCTATCCGGCGCCGACAGCCTTCATGAAGGCGCTCCGCGAGATCTGCGACCAGCACGGCATCCTGTTGATCGCCGACGAGGTCCAGACCGGCTTTGCCCGCACCGGCAAGCTCTTCGCCATGGAGCACCATGATGTCGCTCCGGACCTGATGACGATGGCCAAGAGCCTTGCCGGCGGCTTCCCGCTCGCTGCGGTGACGGGTCGCGCCGAAATCATGGACGCACCGGGTCCGGGCGGCCTCGGCGGCACCTATGGCGGCAATCCGATCGGCATCGCGGCCGCCCATGCCGTGCTCGACGTCATCGAGGAAGAACAGCTTTGCGAGCGGGCCGACCAGCTTGGCAACCGGCTCAAGCAGCGTCTTGCCGAGATCCGAGAAAAGGCGCCGGAGATCGTCGACATTCGCGGTCCCGGCTTCATGAACGCGGTCGAGTTCAACGACGTGAAGACCAACCTGCCGAGCGCCGACTTCGCCAACAAAGTGCGCCTCATCGCGCTTGAAAAGGGGCTGATCCTGCTTACCTGCGGTGTCCATGGCAACGTCATCCGCTTCCTGGCCCCGATCACCATCCAGGACGAGGTCTTTGCCGAGGCGCTCGACATCCTCGAGGCTTCGATCCTCGAAGCGCGCGGTTGACGGCAAGCCGGGCGAGCGCTATCGCGCTCGTCCGACACCGGCTCGGGGCGCGCAGACGCGTGCCCCGCAACAAAACAAAGAGCGAGGCTTGCTGAGCCGTGGCCCGCCTCGCCGGAGGACGCGCCATGGCCCTGACATCCGCACTCACGAAACACCTTCGGGCAGTGAACGAATTCGCTGAACTCGGTCGTGTCACACGGCCCTCCGGCGAATGGGACGGCGCAACCTTCGACGTTTTCAATCCCTCGACAGGCGAATTGCTGGCAACGCTTCCCGACATGGGAATCGGCGACGCTCATGTGGCTATCGAGGCGGCGGCCCGGGCTCAGGCTGCTTGGGCGGCAATGCCGGCCAAGGATCGAAGCGTGATCCTGCGCCGCTGGCATGACCTGATCGTCGAGCATGTCGAAGATCTCGCCGCCATCCTGACCGCGGAGATGGGCAAGCCGCTCGGCGAAGCGAAGGGCGAGGTCCTGCATGCCGCCTCCTATATCGAGTGGTATGCCGAAGAGGCGAAACGCGTCTACGGCGAGACCTTTCCGGCGCCTGCCAACGATCGCCGGATGCTCGTCATCAAGCAGCCGGTCGGCGTCGTCGGCACGATCACGCCCTGGAATTTCCCCGCCTCGATGGTTGCCCGCAAGATTTCGCCGGCGCTCGCCGCCGGCTGCGCTATCGTCCTAAAGCCTGCGGAACAGACGCCTCTCGTCGCCGGCGCCATGTTCGTGCTCGCCGAAAAGGCCGGCTTTCCCGAAGGGGTCCTCAATCTGCTCTACGCCTCGGAGGGGGCGCCGATCGGGCGCGAGCTCTGCAGCAACCCGAAGGTCCGCAAGATCAGCTTCACCGGCTCGACCGAAGTCGGCCGGCTCCTGATGCGGCAATGTTCCGACCAGATCAAGAAGGTGAGCCTCGAACTCGGCGGCAACGCCCCCTTCATCGTCTTTGACGATGCGGATATCGACGAAGCGGTGGACGGTGCTATCCAGGCGAAGTTCCGCAATGCCGGCCAGACCTGCGTCTCGGCAAACCGCATCTATGTGCAGTCGGCGGTGCATGACGCCTTCGCCGAGAAGTTCGTCGCGCGGGTGCGCAAGCTTACAGTGGGTGACGGCTTTTCCCCCGGCGCCACGATCGGTCCGATGATCGACGGCCATGCGATCGAGAAGATCGAGGCCCATGTCGCCGATGCACTCTCCAAGGGCGCCGAACTGCGCTGCGGCGGCGAGCGGATCGGGACCAACGGCACCTTTTTCGCGCCGACCGTCCTCACCGGCATTTCGCACGACATGCGCGTCGCCCAGGAGGAAACGTTCGGGCCGATCGCCCCGATCATCCGCTTCGAGACCGCCGAGCAGGTGGTGGCGGAAGCGAACGACACGATCTATGGCCTCGCCGCCTATTTCTACGCCGAAAACCTGAAACGGGTCTGGCATGTGGCCGAGGCGCTGGAATACGGCATGGTCGGCATCAATACCGGCCGCATGTCCTCCGAGGCAGCCCCCTTCGGCGGCATCAAGCAATCCGGCATCGGCCGCGAGGGCTCGCGCCATGGCCTCGAAGACTATCTCGAGATGAAGTATCTCTGCATGGGCAACATCTGAATTCTTCAGACGACTGCCCTATCAGTCGATGATGTGGTAGCCGCCGTCGACATAGAGCACCTGGCCGGTAATCAGCCGTGCGGCCTCATGCGCGAGGAAGGCCGTCGCGACGCCGACGTCGTCGATGTCGATCAATTCACGGGCGGGCGATTTGATCTTCGTCTTCTCGAGGAGGGCATCGAATTCGGGAATGCCGGAGGCGGCGCGGGTCGCGAGGGCGCCGGGAGAGATCGCGTGTACGCGAATGCCTTTCGGTCCGAGTTCCGCAGCGATGTAGCGCACGGCGCTCTCGAGCGCGGCCTTGGCGACGCCCATGATATTGTAGTTCTCCACCACCACCTGCGAGCCGTGATAGGTCATGGTGAAGAGCGTTCCGCCCCTCTTCATCAGTGGTTCGGCAAGGTGCGCCATGCGGATGAACGACCAGCAGGAAATATCCATCGTCTTCAGGAACCCGTCGCGGGGGACGTCGGTTACCCGACCGCCAAGCGCATCCTTGGGCGAGAAGGCGATCGAGTGAACGAGGAAGTCGAGCTCTCCCCAGGTATCCGCGATGCGCTCGAAAACCGCCTCGATCTGGCCGGGCACGGCAACGTCCAGCGGCAGGAAAATCGGCGCCTCGAGCTCGCGCGCCAGCGGCTCCACATGGGGCTTGGCCTTTTCGTTGAGATAGGTGACCGCGACTTCCGCCCCGAAGGCCCGGAATGCGCGGGCGCAGCCCCAGGCGATCGAGCGGTCGTTGGCGATGCCGACGATCAGGCCCTTGCGGCCTTCGAGGAGCTTGGCCTTGGCGGTAGGAATGGACATCGGTTTGCCTCCGGGTCAGGCGTTGGGGGCACTGATTAGCGCGAGCGTGTGGCGGGCGATCATCAGTTCCTCGTCGGTCGGAACGACGTGAAGCGCGACGCGGCTCGCAGCGGTCGAGATCAGCGCGGCGCCCGCCTCGTTTGCGGCCAGGTCGAGTTCGGCGCCAAGCCAGGCGAGACCCTCGGCGATCCGTGCGCGGATCGGCGCCGAGTTCTCTCCGACGCCGGCCGTGAACACAAAGGCGTCAACCCCGCCGAGCGCCGCGGCAAGCATGCCGGCGCTGAGGCTGCAGCGGTGCACGAAATGGTCGATCGCGAAGGAGGCGCGCTTGTCGTTGCTCTCCAGAAGTTCGCGCATGTCGTTCGAAACGCCGGAAAGACCTTTTAGGCCGGCATCGTGATAGAGGAGGTCAGACACGGCCTCGGCACTCATGCCCTTTTCCGAGATGAGATAGAGCACCACGCCCGGGTCAAGCTGGCCCGGCCGTGTGCCCATCGGCAGGCCATCGAGTGCGGTGAAGCCCATGGTACTCTCGATGCTTTGGCCGTCACGCAGCGCGCACATCGAGGCGCCGCTGCCAAGATGGGCAACGATGACCTTGCCGCGCGCCGCATCGGGCGCGATCTCGCCCAGTCGCTCGGCGACATATTCGTAGGAAAGCCCATGGAAGCCGTAACGCCGCACGCCCTGGTCATAAAAGGCCCGCGGTAGGGCGTAGCAATCGGCATGCTCCGGGTGTCCGCGATGGAAGGCCGTGTCGAAACAGGCGACCTGCGGCACATCGGGGTTGATCTCCATGGCGAGCCGGATCGGCGCCAGATTGTTGGGCTGGTGCAGCGGCGCAAGATCCTGGTAGCTGGCGAGGCGGTCGAGCACGGTCGTATCGATCAGCACCGGCTGCGCGTAGTCGGGGCCGCCATGGACGACGCGATGGCCGATCGCCCGCAGATCGAATCCCTCGAGCGTCAGCAGCCAGTCGCGTGCTGCCGCGATGGCGGCCGGAAGGTCGCGAACGGTTTCCGCGCGTAGCTCTGATCGACAAGGACGTCGCCGTCGGCGCCCTTCGCCTGCAGGCGCGGCCGCGTGCCGATGCCACCGATCTGGCCGCGCACCTGCCGGACCAATCTGGCGTTTTCGATGCCGAAGACCTGGAACTTCAGGCTCGATGAGCCGGCGTTAACGACGAGGATCGCGTCCATGGCGCTAGACCGCCGCGACTTGTGCCGCCCGCCGCCGAGCTGCGAAAAGTGCGGCAACGGCGCAGGAAGCGAGCCGGGTTCTGACCGAATCCGCCCGCGACGTCAGCACGATCGGCACGCGCGCGCCGAGAACGATGCCGGCCGCGTCGGCATGGGAAAGGAAGGTCAGGTTCTTGGCAAGCATGTTGCCGGCCTCCAGATCCGGCACGACGATGATCTGGGCGTGGCCGGCGACCGGCGATCGGATGCCCTTGATGCGCGCTGCCTCCGGATCGATCGCGTTGTCGAAGGCGAGCGGTCCATCGAGCAGGCCGCCCGTGATCTGGCCGCGCTCGGCCATCTTGCAGAGCGCCGCCGCTTCGATTGTAGAGGGGATCTTCGCGGTAACCGTCTCCACCGCCGAAACGATCGCGACCCGCGGCTCGCCAAGCCCGATCGTGACCCAGAGATCGATCGCGTTCTGCACGATGTCGCGCTTGGCATCGAGATCCGGGAAGATGTTGATGGCAGCATCGGTGATGAACAGCGTCTCCGCATGGCCGGGGACATCCATGACGAAGACGTGGCTGATCCGCCGATCGGTCCTGAGACCGGTGGCGGAGGCCGCGACCGCGTGCATCAGCTCGTCGGTATGCAGGCTTCCCTTCATCAGAAGCTCGCCCTTGCCCTCACGAATGAGCGCGACCGCCTTGGCGGCGGCGGCGTGACTGTGCGGCACGTCGATGATCTCCCAGCCGCCGACTTCGAGCCGATGCTCAGCCGCCACGGAGCGGATCTTCGCTTCCGGCCCCACGAGCACCGGCTTGATGAGCCCCGTTTCCGCCGCTTCAAGCGCGCCGCGCAACGAGGTTTCGTCACAGGGATGGGCAACGATCGTGACCGCCGGCGTTTCGGCTTGCGCGGCTGCGATCAGGCGGTCGTACTTGGACGGCTCGGCCGTCAATGCAGTTACCTCGGACACTTGCGGAACCTCCTAACGGTCAGGACGTCTTGCGCTCGCGTGCGGTTTTGCGCGCCACGAACGGCACTGCCTCGCTGTCGAGGCCGAAAAGCGTCTCAACGCGCCCCATTCGCTCGGCAGCGGCGCCGGTCACGGCTCCGGATGCTTGCAGAATTTCACTGAGGGCGTCGAAGGCAGAGCGGCGTTCATCGAGGTCTTCCGGCAGCAGTTTCGGAATTGCCGCGAGCGCCGCTTCCTCGTCGATCAGCAGCATGAAGTACTGCTTGCGTAGCAGAGCCTTGAACTCCGGAAGCGTCAATTGGCTTGCTGTCGGATGGGCGCGGCGCAACCGGCGGATTGCCTCGAAGCCCCGCTCGTCGGCGCCGCCGCGTGCCTTTCCGACGAACAGCAGAGCCCTGGCCACGGCCTCACGGAGGCCGCCCTGGCCGATCTCGGCTTTAAGCGAAGCGATCCGTGTTTCCACGAGCTCCTGGTGCAGATGACTTTTCGCCGGTCTGCGCGGACGGTCTGATTTGTTGTCGATGCCGAGCGCTGTCTGCAAGGCGGGCGCTCCATAGACGGTGCGGAAAGTCTCCTCCGAAAGGCGTTCAACCGTCCGCCGCCAACCCTCCAGGCCGTCGACAAGCTGCCGCGACATGTTTTCCTGCAGCGCCAGGAACGGGTTCTCGGCGCCCGTCGGCTTGCGGTTTTCGCGGGTCTGTTCGGCTGCTTCCCTTATCCAGGTCATGAAGGGATTGCTCGGGCCGAAAAGTTCGTATTGGAGGCGCAGCGGATGCGCGCGGCGCATCGCCTCGGCGATTGCCGGTGTCACCATGGCCCTGACCGCAGGCTGCAGGTAGGTTCTGTAGAATGCCAGATTGATCTCCGAGAGCTTCGCCGCCGCGGCGAAGCGACGCTCGTCCTCGAGATCGTTGCCACCGAGCGCGCGGATATCGTCGAGCGTGCGTGCTTCACAGCGCATCACCCACTCACCGGCGATCAGGTCCCTGCCCTCCACGACCTCGCTCGCAGGTTCCAGCACCGCTTCGTAGAGACCGGGCGGCAGCACATCGATCAGGTCGATGTTGGAGGCAAACTCGTCGTGTTCCTTCCGGGCGACACTGGCGGAGACGAAGATGCCGAGATGGCCGACCTTCTCATGCACGGCGTAGACGATGGTCTGGCCATGTGCGCGGATTTCGTCGACGCTGTCGTAAAGGTCCAGAATCCAGTCGAGCGCCTGCTGCGGCGGCGTGATGTTGTCGCCCTTCGAGCAGAAGACGACGATCGGCGAGTGGATATTGCGCAAATCGATGGCAGTGCTATCGGCGGTGCGGATCTCGCCTGCGGCAAGCTTGTTACCGACGAAGAGTTCATCGACGATGAACTGCATTTCCTCGGCGTTCAGCGTCACGTGACCGCCCCACCAACGCTCGAAGCCCAGGTAGCGCTCGGCCTCCGTATCTATATTCGAATAGAGGTTGTACTGCTTGGTCCAGAGGGTATTGGCTGGGTTCTGGTTCTCGAAATTCTGGACCAGCCAGGCGCCGTCGAATATGCCGGCGCCGAGATCACTGGTCAGCGCCGTCAGCCAACTGCCCCCGAGCAGGCCGCCCGAATAGCGCATCGGGTACTGCCCCTTCACACCCGCCCAATAGGAAAGCGGCGTGCCTGCGATGATGATCGGACCAAACAGTTCCGGGCGGAGCGATGCAAGGATCATTACCGCCCAGCCGGCCTGGCAATTGCCGATCACGCAGGGCTTGCCGTCAGCATTAGGATGGCGGGCAATCACCGTCTCGAGGAAGACAGCCTCTGCGCGGGCGATGTCTTCAATGGTCTGGCCGGGAACGGGGTCCGGAAGGAAGCCGATGAAGTAGCAAGGGTGGCCCGCTTTCATCGCCACGCCGATCTCGCTATCGGCCTTGAACCCGCCGATACCGGGTCCGTGGCCGGCGCGCGGATCGACGACGACGAAGGGTCGTTTCAACGGGTCGACCCTGATGGCTTCGGGCGGAATGATCCGGACAAGCGCGTAATTGACCGGTCGGCCGAGCTTGCGGCCGTCAACGGCCAGTTCCGCTTCATAATTCAACACGTGCGGAGCGGTCTGTGTCTTGTGTTCCTCATACTGCTCGCCACGCTGGCGCATGACGTCGAGAAACAGGATGGATCGCTGCCAGGCATCGAGCGAATAGGCGAATGCGTCTGCGAATGTCGGGATGGTGGATTGCTTGGGCATGATGTCCACTCCTCGGCTTGACCGAAGGTCGGTCCCATTCCGGTCTGCACATAGGGCAACGCTCCTTGTCGAGCGTTGATCTGCGTCAAAGAAGGTGGCGGCGCGGCCGCAACATTGTCCGGCATTGATGACCGTGAAAGGCTGACTTCACGGGTGCGACAAGCATAGCGGTGGAGTGTTACGGCGATTTGTCGTTCGGCAAACGAACGTTCCCGACCGCGTACCCCTGTCCTCGCGAAGCCGCATCCGTTTTCGCGTGCTTCGGCGGATAGCGTCGAGCATTCCTGCGACGTATCCAGCGATTAGCATTGCACCGAAACGACGGTCCCGCAAGACGACCCTTGAAATTCATCGCGAGCCTTGCCAATTGGGGCAAAAATCCAAGGAGGTCCGCAGCCCGATGAGTGAAGTCGAAATGTCCGTCGAGAAACATGTCTTCGAAGCCGATGTGGCGAAACTGCTGCACCTGATGGTGCACTCGGTCTATTCCGACAAGAACGTCTTTCTCCGCGAGCTGATTTCGAATGCGGCGGACGCCTGCGAGAAGCTGCGCTACGAGGCGATCGTCTCGCCCGAACTGCTCGGCAGTGACCCTCAGCCGCGCATCACGCTGACGCTGGACGAGGAAAAGGCCCGCCTGATCGTCGAGGACAACGGCATCGGCATGGGCCGCGACGAGCTGGTCGAATCGCTCGGCACCATTGCCCGTTCCGGCACGCGCGCCTTCATGGAGCGGATCGAGGCGGTACAGGGCAAGGACGGCGCGCAGCTGATTGGCCAGTTCGGCGTCGGCTTCTATTCCGCCTTCATGGTCGCCGACAATGTCGACGTCGTCTCTCGCCGCGCAGGCTCCGACAAGGCCTGGCACTGGGCATCCGACGGCAAGGGCAGCTACACGGTTTCCGCCGTCGATATCGCCGACGCGCCGGCACGCGGCACGCGCATCACCCTCCATCTGATGGACGATGCGAAATCCTACACGTCGCGCTGGACCGTCGAACGCATCGTCAAGGACCAGTCGGGCCATGTGCCCGTGCCGATCTCGATCGTCGAGAAGCCCGGCGGCGAAGCCGCGCAGGTCGCCGACGGTACGGCGCTCTGGACCAAGCAGAAGAGCGAGATTTCCAAGGAAGACTATACGGATTTCTACCGCGGTGTTGCCGGCCAATATGATGAGCCGGCGCTGACCGTCCACTTCCGGGCGGAAGGCCGCCACGACTATACGGCACTTGCCTTCGTCCCCGGCTCGAAGCCCTTCGACCTTTTCGATCCCGATCGCAAGGGCCGGATGAAACTCTATGTGAAGCGGGTCTTCATCACCGACGAGGCAGAGTTGCTGCCGCGCTATCTCCGCTTCGCCCGCGGCCTGGTCGACACCGCCGATCTGCCGCTCAACGTTTCGCGCGAGATGATCCAGGAAAGCCCGCTGCTTGCGAGCATTCGCAAGGGCCTGACGAACCGGGTGCTGACGAGCATCGAGAAGCTCGCGGAAAGCGACCCGGAAGCCTTCGCCAAGGTCTGGGAAAATTTTGGCAGCGTGATCAAGGAGGGCATCTACGAAGACTTCGAGCGCCGCACACAGCTCCTTGCCCTGTCGCGCTTCCGCACGACCGCGTCGGCTGACAATCCGCGCGCCTTGAGCGACTACGTGAAGGACATGAAGGACGGTCAGTCGGCTATCTACTATCTGACTGGCGACAATCTCGCCCAGTTGCAGGCTTCACCCCAGCTCGAGGGCTTTCGTGCCCGCGGCATCGAGGTGCTGCTCCTGACGGATCCGGTCGACAGTTTCTGGGTGACGACGGCACCGGATTTCGAGGGCAAGCCGTTCAAGTCCATCACTCAAGGTGCTGCGGACCTCGCCAGCATCGCGAAGCAGGGTTCTGAAGTCACCGCTTCGGAGGCGAACCCCGCCGTCACCGAATTCGTAAGCTTTGCCAAGGCGACGCTCGGCGAAGCGGTTTCGGATGTGAGAACCTCCGACCGCCTGACGGAAAGCGCGGTCTGCCTGGTGGCGCCGGAACACGGCCCGGACCGCCAGTTGCAGAAGATGCTGCAGGGTGCCGGGCGTATCGAAGATGCGGCAAAGCCTGTGCTCGAAGTTAATCCCAGGCATCACCTGATCGCCGCGCTGGCCGGCTGCCCGGCGGAAGATGGTGCGTTCCGTGAGGATGCGGTGAAACTGCTCCTCGATCAGGCGCGCGTTTTGGACGGCGACAGGCCCGAGGATCCGCGTGGCTTTGCGGAGCGGCTGTCACGTGTTTTCGGTAGAGCTTTGAAAAGCTAATTCGCTCCTCAACCGGCCTGCCGGCCGCTTGCTCCCCGCAAGCGGGGCGAAGGAGACTCGCGGCCTCTCAAATCCCCTCTCCCCGTCAAGACGGGTAGAGGGCTCGGGTGAGGGGCAAATCAAGACACGTGCGTGCAAAATCAGGGCAGGTCTGTACGACCTCACCCTTTCTCCGTGCCGCTTGCGCCCATGCCGATTTCCGCCAGCACTTCCGCCGTATGTTCCCCAAGCCGCGGCACGCCGCGCTCCAGCGCCAGCGACGCACCGGAAAAGCGAACCGGCGTCCTGACCCCTGGCGAAGTGCCGGCCGCAGCACCGGTATGCGGCGCTTCCACCCGCATCTGCCGATGGACGATCTGGGGATCGACGAAGACGTCGGCGACCGTATTGATCGGCCCGCCCGGCACGCCGGCCTCCTCCAGCTTGGCGAGCAGCGCATCGCGCTCGAATTTCGCAGTTTCCGCGGCGAGCTCCAGTGTCAACGTATCGCGGTGCTGAACACGCCCGGCATTGGTGCGGTAACGCTCGTCGGCGGAAAGGTCGGGACGGCCGAGCAGGTCGCAGAACTTGACGAACTGCCGGTCGTTGCCGACAGCGACAATCAGGTGCCCGTCGGCGGTCGGGAAGACCTGGTAGGGTGCGATGTTCGGGTGGGCGTTGCCGAGCCTGCGCGGCGCCTTGCCGGAGACGAGGAAATTCAATGCCTGGTTGGCGAGCACGCCGGTCATGCAGTCGAGCAGCGCCATGTCGATCTGCTGCCCTTCTCCGGTGCGTTCCCGCTGCGCCAGAGCCGCCTGCACTGCGATGACCCCATAAAGACCGGTGAAGATGTCGGCGAAGGCGACGCCGATCTTCTGCGGCTCGCGGTCAGGCTCGCCGGTCAGGTCCATGATGCCGCTCATCCCCTGGATGATGTAGTCGTAGCCGGCCCGGTGGGCGTAGGGCCCGTCCTGGCCAAAACCGGTGACGGAGCAATAGATCAGCCGCGGATTGATCTTCTTGAGGCTCTGATAGTCGAGCCCGTATTTGGCGAGCCCGCCGACCTTGAAGTTTTCGAGAAGGACGTCGGATTGCGCTGCGAGCCGGCGCACGGCCTCCTGTCCCTCTTCCGTCGTGAAGTCGAGGACGACCGAACGTTTTCCCCGATTGCAGGCGTGGAAATAGGCAGCATCGAGCGTCTCTCCCCCCTTGCCTTCGACGAAGGGGGGACCCCAGGTCCTCGTGTCGTCGCCGGCCGGGCTTTCCACCTTGATGACCTCGGCTCCGAGATCGGCGAGCGTCTGGCCGATCCAGGGGCCGGCGAGGATGCGGGCGAGTTCGAGGACCCGTATGCCCTTGAGCGGTGCTTCCATCGTCGTGCCGCTCAGAAGGCCTGCAGCCCGGTCTGGGCGCGGCCGAGGATCAGCGCATGAACGTCATGCGTACCTTCATAGGTGTTGACCGTCTCGAGGTTCAGCATGTGGCGCATCACCTGATATTCCTCCGAAATCCCGTTGCCGCCGTGCATGTCGCGGGCCATGCGGGCGATGTCGAGCGCCTTGCCGCAATTGTTGCGCTTGACGATCGAAATCATCTCAGGCGCCATCCGCCCCTCGTCCATCAACCGGCCGACGCGAAGAGACCCCTGCAGCCCGAGCGCGATCTCGGTCTGCATGTCGGCGAGCTTCTTCTGGAAAAGCTGGGTCTGGGCGAGCGGCCGGTTGAACTGCTTGCGGTCGAGGCCGTATTGCCGCGCCGCATGCCAGCAGAATTCGGCGGCGCCAAGCGCGCCCCAGGAGATGCCGTAACGGGCACGATTGAGGCAGCCGAAAGGACCCTTGAGGCCTTCGACGTTCGGCAGCAGTGCGTCCTCGCCCGCCTCGACATTGTCGAGGACGATTTCACCGGTGATCGAGGCCCGGAGCGAAAGCTTTCCGGCGATCTTCGGCGCCGAGAGCCCCTTCATGCCCTTTTCCAGGACGAAGCCGCGGATGGCGTTGCCATGCGCCTCCGACTTCGCCCAGACGACGAAGACATCGGCGATCGGCGCATTGGAGATCCACATCTTCGAGCCGATCAGGCGGTAGCCGCCCTCGGTCTTGATTGCCCTCGTCTTCATGCCTGCCGGATCCGATCCGGCATCCGGCTCGGTCAGGCCGAAGCAGCCGATCCATTCGCCGCTGATCAGCTTCGGCAGGTATTTCCGCTTCTGCTCGTCGGAGCCGTAGGCGAAGATCGGGTAGATCACCAGCGAGGATTGCACACTCATCATCGAGCGGTAGCCGGAATCGACCCGCTCGACCTCGCGGGCGACGAGCCCGTAGGCGACATAGGAGGCACCGACGCCACCATAGGTGTCGGGTACCGTGACGCCGAGCAGGCCGAGTTCGCCCATTTCCCGGAAGATCGCCGGGTCGGTCTTCTCCTCGCGATAGGCCTCGATCACCCGCGGCTGCAATCTTTCCTGGGCATAGGCGCGCGCGGTGTCACGGATCATCCGCTCGTCTTCGGTCAACTGGTCCTCGATGACGAATGGATCGTCCCATTGGAATTGACTTTTGCCGGCCATGACGCTCTCCCATCGGATTTTTCCGCCTGTGGTTATGGCAAGCCAGTTTCGCCGTTTCAAACGAATTTGAGGCACTGCCTCATGCGCGCCGGGAATGGGTATCCTGGGAATGGGGTTGTGCCGCGTGCGGTTCTGCGGATTATTCGCAATGGACCACCAACCTCATCTTCAGCCATGACCAGCAATCGCCTCGAACGCTTCGCCCACAATCTCGACTGGAACCTGCTGCGCACCTTCGTCGTCGTCGTCGAGGAAGGCAGCATAACGGCTGCGGCCAATCGGCTGCTGTTGCAGCAGCCGGCCGTCAGCATGGCGCTGAAACGACTGGAACAGACCGTCGGGCAGAAGCTCATCGACCGCCGGCCGGGCCGGTTCGACCTGACGGAGGCGGGCGAGAAGCTGCACCTTCAATGCCGCGATATCTTTGCGGCCGTGATCCGGCTGCCGCATGTGCTCGACACTGCGAGTGAGGAGGTGACCGGCCATCTCAACATCCACACGGTCAGCCATGCCCACAATCCGGCCTGGGATCGAAAACTCGACAGCTACTTTCGCATGCATCCGAGGGTGACGATGTCCATCACCGTCGCGACGACCGTTGACGTCCTGCGTGCCGTCGAACGCAACATTGCGACGATCGGGCTTTGTGACGGCATCATCCCCGACGCGCTCGACAAGGCGTTCCATATCCGTGAGCGATACGCCCTCTATTGCGGCTGCGGCCACACGCTCTTCGGCGTCGAGGGAATCGACTTCACTGACCTGCGCGGCAACCCCTATATCGCCTTCATCGCCGACGTGCTTGGCGGCGAACATATGAACTCCGTCACCGCGGTTCGCGCCGCAGGTTCTTTCGGCCAGCAGGTCAGGGCCGTCTCCTGCAGTGTCGAGGAGGTCATGCGGCTGATCGTGTCCAATGTCGGTATCGGCATGCTGCCGGATCATCTTGCTTTGCCGGCGGTCAAAGCCGGGCGCCTCTGGCAATTGCCGCCCTATCACGACCTGCCGACGACGGACGTCTTTCGCATCTCCAACCCGAATTCGATCCTCAATCCGGCAGAGGCAGTGTTTCTCGCGCATGTCGCCGACACGGAGCCGCTCGACCACTGCCTCGAGCATCATCAGGATTGATATCGACCTTTCCAGCTATAAATTTGAACGCCGGTTTCCGCAGCCCTATGGTCGGCGCCGTTCTCGACAAAACGGAGCAGACAGCATGCCGAACTACAATGTGGCGATCATCGGCGGCGGGATTGCCGGCCTGTCGCTTGCCTATTTCCTGAGCCCGCACCGTTCCGTGGTCGTTCTCGAACGTGAGGATGCACTCGGCTACCACAGCACGGGCCGTTCGGCGGCCGAGTTCGTACTCCGCTACAACGCGCCCGAAGTCTGCAGGCTCGCCGCGATATCCAAACCTTTCTTCGATCAACCGCCGCAAGGCTTTACCGAGGTGCCACTGCTCAAGCGACGCGGCGGCGTGATGATCGCCAGTTCGGAGAAGCTCGCCCGCTTCGAACAGATCCTTGCCGAGGAACGCGAGGCCACGCCGGCGATCGAAAGGTTGACCGTCGAGGAAGCGCTTGCCCGCGTCCCGATCCTCAAGCCTGGCTACGCCGCCGCCGCTTTCTACGATCCGAATTTCTGGGACATCGAGGTGGAGAACCTGCTTCAGGGCTACGTGAGGGGCGCCCGGCGCAACGGCTGCGACATTCTGGAGCGTCGTGAAATCCTGGCGGCCCGCCACGATGGCAGCGGATGGAGCATCGAGACGTCCGCCGGCGAAGTCAGCGCCAGGATCGTCGTCAACGCCGCCGGCGCCTGGGCCGATCCCGTCGCCGCGCTGTTCGGCGTTTCACCGCTTGGCATCGTGCCGCATCGCCGCACCGCCATTACCGTCGATCTGCCGGCCAATGTCGATGCGACATCGCTACCGGAAATCAATGAGATAGACGAAGATTTTTACATGAAGCATGAAGGTTGCCGGCTACTCGCCTCGCCGGCCGACGCCACGCCCTGCGAACCGTCCGACGTCCAGCCCGAAGAGATCGATGTCGCCTGGGCGGCGCACTACGTCGAAGAGGCGACGACGGTGCCGGTGCGGCGGATCTTCAAGAGCTGGGCCGGTCTGCGCAGCTTTTCTCCCGACAAGCTGCCGGTCGTCGGCTTTGCCCGGGAGAGCCCGCATTTCTTCTGGCTCGCCGGCCAGGGCGGCTATGGCATCCTCACCGCACCGGCGCTCGGCGCCCTCGGCGCAAGCCTGCTGGCCGAGACGCCGGAGCCGGAAGGCTTCCGGTGCGAAGGCCTCGATCCCGCCCGCTTCGATCCGCGTCGTTTCCAAAAGTAGCTACGAGGACCTCACCGCGAAGCTCGCGCACTTTGTCCGCGGTGCAGATTGGCCGATGCCTTCGAGGCCTTCGCGTGTCGGGCGAGCCCGATCTTGATGGCGACGAGCAGCGGCGCGGCGATGACGAAGAGCAGGGCGACGGTGTTGAAGGCGGTGTCGAAGGCGATCACGCTGGCCTGGCCGGTGACGGCCCGGCCGATGAGGCTCGCCGCTGCCCGGCCGGCGGCGGCCGCATCCATTCCCTTCGCCGTCAGCAGCGCTGCCGTGCCCGCCAGCCGTTCGAGGACCGCGGAGCTTCCTGGGGTGACGTTGGCGCCGAGGACGGCGACGTTGGCGGCGACGTTATGGTCGATCAGCGTCTGCAGCGCGGCGACCCCGATCAGCCCGCCGAGCTGGCGACCGGTGTTGAACAGGCCGATGCCGCCGGCGAGGTTGCGGCCATCCAGCTTGCCGAAGGCGATCAGGGTGATCGACAGGAACAGGAATCCGAGACCGAGGCCGCGCAGCAGGATCGCCGCCATCATGTCGTCGGCGCCGCTCTCGCTGGTCGATCCCGACAGCATCCACATCGCCACCATGACCATCAGGATGCCGAACGGCACCGTGGCGAAGGGCGGAACGCGGCAGGCCTGGATGAGAAAGGCGGCGATGAGCAGCGCGCCGATGAACAGCCCGCCGCTCGGCAACAGCAGTTGGCCGGCATCGGTCGGCGTGAAGGCGAGGACGGACACGGCAAAGGACGGAATCAGGAAGGCGCTTCCGAACAATGCGGCGCCGGCGACGAAGCTGACGATGAAGGCGAAGGTAAAATCCTCCGTTTCGAACAGGGTGACGTCGATGAGGCNCCGGCCCTTCGCCAGNAACTGCTGGCCGAGACAGGCCAGCAGAGCGGCCGTACCGATCACCGTCAGCCAGCGGATGCGCGGNTCCTCGAACCAGTCCCAGCGGCTGCCCTGGCTGAAGACATAGGTGAAGCAGAAAAGCGCGATCGAGATCAGGGCAAAGCCGGTCCAGTCGAACGGACGCTGCACGGTCAGGGCTGGCGGTGGTCCGTCTGCCATCAGCAGCAGGCCGGCGGCCGCGAGCGCCAGCGGCACGACGCTGAAGAAGATCCACGTCCAGGACTGGCTGTCGATGAGCCATCCCTCAAGCGCCGGCGCCATCGTTGCCGGGGCGACAACCGCGCCGATCGCGAACAGCGCCTGCAGGATCGGCTGGCGGGCGCGCGGATAGGCGAGGAAAATGACCACCTGCCCGGCGACGAGCAGCGTGCCGCCGGAAAAACCCTGGATCAGCCGCAGCGCGATCAGCAGCTCCAGCCGCGCGGTCATCGCGGCAATGCCGCAGGCCAGGCCCATGGCGAGGGTCGAACCGATGACCAGGCGCAGCGGATTGATACGCTTCGTCAGCCCGGCGGCGGCGATGAAGCCGATGAGCTTGAAGGCGGTGTAGCCGACATCGAGCCAGGCGAACTCGTCCGGCGTGGCGTAGGTGTCGCCGATGATGTCGCCGCGCCCGAGCGATAGGACGGTGCCGGCGATCGCCTCGGTCAGCGCGGCAAGCACGATGCCGGCGACGAGAAGGGCGCCGGCCGCAGACCTGTCGCGGCGCTGCACGGTGGCGACGGCCGTGCTCATGAGCCGCTTTCCAGATCGACCTCGACACGCGCCGACAGGCCGGGCACCAGTCGGCCGGGCAGCGGATTGTCGGCAAAGCGGATCTTCACCGGCACGCGCTGGACGACGCGAACGAAGTTGCCCGTCGCATTGTCCGCCGGCAGCAGGCTGAAGGCGGAGCCGCTGCCGGGCGCGAAGCTGTCGACGACGCCTTCAAGCGCCCCGTTCGGATAGCCGTCGATCGTGATGCGGACTTGCTGGCCGGGCCGGATATGTTCGAGCTGGGTTTCCTTGAAGTTCGCGACGATCCAGACATTGTCGACCGGCACGATGTCGAGCAGGGCGGCGCCCGGCGCCACCAGCCGGCCGAGGCGGACCTGGCGGTTGCCGATGACGCCGCCGACCGGGGCGCGCACCACGGTGCTGTCGAGATCGATCTCGGCGAGATCGCGGGCCGCCTCTGCCTGCGCCACGGCCGCAACCGCCGCTTCGCGCTGGGCGACGAGCACGGCGATGCGCTGCCGCTGCGCCTCCACCGTCGCGGCGGCGGCCGATACGCCTGCCTCGGCTCTCGAGCGCGCCGCCTCGCTTTCGTCGACATGGGCCTCGCTGATGGTGTTGCTGCGGATCAGTTCGCGGCGGCGGTCATGGGCCTTGATCGCCAGGTTCAACTCGGCCACGGCCGAGCGTTTCTGGGCTTCGGCCTGCCGGATGAGGGCATGCTGGAGTTCGGTCTCCGCATCGACATTGATGCGCCTGGCCTCGGCCGCCTCGACATTGGCGACCGCCTGTGCCAGCCGCGCGCGGTAGTCGCGATCGTCGATCCGGAAGAGGACGTCGCCGACACGGACGGCCTGGTTGTCCTCGACCTCCACCGCCGTGACGTAACCCGCCACCTTCGGGGCGAGTGCGGTAACGTCGCCGCGGACATAGGCGTTGTCGGTCGACGCCGCGTCGCTCGACCGGGCCCTGGCCCAGCCACCAGCCACCGCCGCCACCGCGCCGAGGCACAGCAGCAGGCCGACCATCTTTCTTTTGTTGAGCCCCGCCATGACGACCTCCGGTAATGGACGTTACCATTGACACTTACGGTAATGATCGTTACCAGTCAAGTGGGTTCATCGTCATGAGAGGTTAAGTCTGTGGTCAAAGCAAAGTCGGGGCGGCCGGCGGTTCGCCGAGAAGCCCTTCTGCAAGCGGCTGCCGAGGTCTTCTTCGAGCAAGGCTACGCGGCCACCAGCATTGACGCGATCATCGAACGTGCGGGTGGATCAAAGCGGAACATCTACAACGAATTCGGCAACAAGGAGGGACTGTTCGCGGCGATCGTCACCGAGAATTCAGACAAGGTATTGTCGACCTTGGGCATTGAGGAGATCGAGCGGCACGATCTGCGGGAGACGCTTACAGCGTTTGGTCGGCATCTTTTGGCAGTTTACATGTCACCAGCAGTGATCGGCATTTATCGCATCGCCGTCACCGAGGCCAATCGCTTCCCCCATCTCGTGAAGTCGTTCTACGAGCAAGGACCGGCCCGCGCCACCTCGCGGCTCGCCGAGGTCCTGGAAGCCGCTCGCGAACGAGGAGACATCCGCACCACCGATTGCCGGCGCGCGGCGGGGCATTTTGTCGGCATGATTCGCGACAACCTTCACCTGGAAGTCGTTCTCGGGCTGCGTCCGCCGCCGTCGGACGAGGAAGCGCAGGCCGCGGTCGCTTCTGCCGTGGAAATCTTCCTGAACGGCGTTCGGCCATGCCAGGGCAAATAGGTCCGACGCATCAAGGGTAGTTTTGCGGAAGAGCGAGAAGTCCTACCAAGGATCCTTCCAAGTCCGGCTATTCGGGAGCCACCCATGGATGCCGCTGAACCTGTCACCCCTGGCGGAAAAACGCTGCGGAACCAATCGCCCTGCAAAGACCGACATTACCTTCTTTTTATAGTTCAAATAACGGGAAGTCCTAACGGCACTTCACGTTTTGAAATGAACCGTCACTTAAAATGACTTCCTATTACGGATCAGCGCGGTCATGTAACTATTGAAGCTTGTCTGAGCCACCGCTCGACGACCAACGGACCAGAGCTGACAGCATGGAGAGCCCGATCGCCTTGAACCGCCTTGCCGAAAACAACGTCTTCCGTAAAGGTGATGTTTTCGTCCTCTTCGGCGAACTCTTCGGTCGCGGATACGCGACTGGCTTGGTCGAGGAGGCTCGGCGGGCTGGAATGGAGATCGTGGGAATTACGGTCGGGCGGCGCGACGAGAACAACGCACTGCGGCCTCTGAACGCCGAGGAACTTTCTGCCGCCGAAGGCCGATTGGGTGGCAGGATTATCAACATACCTCTCATGGCTGGCTTCGATCTCGACGCTCCGGCAGGCGGCCCCACCCCGACTGATCTCCTCGCGACGATGACGCTGGAGAGCTGGCAGCATGACAGGCTCGACTGGGACTACATTGGGCTGTGCCGGGACATCGCCACCGCGCGGTTCACGAATTCGCTTTCACAGGTCATGGCCGTCCTCGACGGAATGATTGCCGACGGCCGCAATGTCTTTTTCGCCCACACGATGGCCGGAGGCATCCCGAAAGCGAAGGTGTTCCTGGTCGTTGCCAATCGAATCTACAAGGGTGTTGGTCCCCGCCACATGTCGTCGCAAACCCTGATCGACAGCGACATGGGCAAGCTCATCCTGCAGAATTTCGACGAAGTCTCGGCAATCACCTTTCGACATCTTATCGACTTCAGCGCGGCGATCCGGGAGCGCGTGGAGGCATCGGGCGGTCAGGTCCGCTATACGGCCTACGGTTATCATGGAACGGCAATCCTGATAGACGGCAGCTACCGCTGGCAGACCTACACCAACTATACGCAAGGTTACGCCAAGATGCGGCTCGAAGGCATCGCGGAGGATGCCTGGGCAGCGGGCGTCAAGGCAACCGTCTATAACTGCCCCGAAATACGGACCAATTCTTCCGACGTATTCACCGGTATCGAGCTTCCCCTGATACCGCTGCTACTTGCCTTGAGGAAGGAGAACGGGGGCCAATGGGCAGAGGAGCAGTGGCGGGACTGCCAGCAGCTTTTGGCAGACGGCTTCACGATGAAGGATGTGTTCCAAAAAATTACCGATATGCAAGCCAACGAGGTCATGCATCCGTTCTACGACTTCTCGGCGTGGCCGATGGCCAACAGCCAAGCCCAGGCCGATCTGACCATCGGCACGTCCATCGAGATCACGCAGATGCATCGGGACAGCAAGGCGATGATCAGCGACCTCCTGAGTGCTCTCGTGGTGGAGGCGACGGGGCAGCTCATTTTTGGCGCGTCTTCAGATCCCATTGGTCCCATCCGGTGGCTCAACCACGATATCGTGGCGCGCCGGCTTAACGCTTCCCACCTGCAAAGGGAGTCGCCCGCTCCGTTGATCGCGCAAGGGGCGAAAGCCTCTCACCTCGAGATGGCCTGACAGCTTCCCAATAGGGGAGACATCGCGCCGCGCGGTCAGGGAGCAGGGGCACACCTCTTCTTCCTGCCGCCCTATAGCAGGGACCTCAATCCATCGAACAGGTCTTGCCTTCGCACCGGCCGAATGCGCCAAGTAGCTGTGAGCCCATTCATGGCCATCTTCCTTCGGCGCCCACCGCCTTTCCGGCGAACCTGTCTGCGATCGAACGCAGAGGACCGAGGGTAGGAGATGCGTATGGATTGCAACGGTCAGGCGTCCGGCAGGGCCGTTTCGCCGGCGCCTGTGAACTGTAACAGAACCGATAAGAAACTGACATCGCGCCTTCACGCAGCGCCGATATGGCAAGGTCACGAGGATCACCGGACTCCCCGGAAAGGACCTGCCGCCGATGTTTCAGCTGAAGAACGTGACCCGCCAGTTCGGCAAGAAGCAAGCCGTCGATGCCGTTTCCTTCGACATACCGCAGGGCCAGATGGTCGGGATTATCGGCCGGTCCGGGGCCGGCAAGTCGACGCTTCTGCGGATGATCAACCGGTTGGTCGACCCCTCCTCCGGCTCGATCGACTTCGGCGGTATCGAGGTCTCCTCGCTCAAGGGCGCGGCGCTTCGCAACTGGCAGCGCGACTGCGCGATGATCTTCCAGCAGTTCAACCTGGTGCCGCGCCTCGACGTATTGACCAACGTGCTGCTCGGCCGGCTGAACCACCGTTCGACAGTTTCGAGCATCCTCAACCTGTTCAGCCGCGAAGAGCGGATCATGGCGATCGGCGCACTCGAGCGTCTCGGCATCGAGCAGACTGCGCTGCAGCCGGCCGGCACGCTTTCGGGCGGCCAGCAGCAGCGCGTCGCGATCGCGCGCGCCCTGATGCAGCAGCCGAAGGTGCTGCTCGCCGACGAGCCGATCGCATCGCTCGACCCGCTCAACGCCAAGATCGTGATGGATGCGCTGCGCGATATCAACGAGCGAGACGGCATCACCGTCGTCACCAACCTCCACACGCTCGACACGGCACGCAACTATTGCGAACGGATCATCGGCATGGCGCATGGCCGGGTCGTCTTCGACGGCCAGCCGAAGGACCTCACTGCCGCAGCCGTCGCCGAGATCTACGGCGCTGACACGGCAATCGAGGAATCGATGACCTCGACGAGCATCAACATTCCCGCGGCCTCCGCCCGCGAGGAAACCGCATCGGCCAGCCCAAAGCCGCTGGCACTGGCCGGCCTTTGAGGCCGCCACGATCGAATGCCCGCGTCAAGGGCGCACCTTTCGAACCGAAACTGGTCCGGCGCAGCCGGAAAAACGGGAGACAAACCTCATGCTGAAGAAAGCTCTTCTGGGTGCCGTCGCGCTCATCGCCGTCGTCGGCCATGCCCAGGCAGAAGACCTCAAGGAGTTCCGCGTCGGCATCATCGGCGGCGAGAACGAGGCCGACCGCCTGCGCAACTATCAGTGCCTGGTCGACAAGCTCCCGGCCGCCATCGGCGTCGAGAAGGTCTCGCTGTTCCCGGCTGCCGATTATGACGGCGTTATCCAGGGCCTGCTCGGCGGCACGCTCGACTACGCCGAACTCGGCGCCTCCGGCTATGCCAAGATCTACCTGGCCAAGGCAGATGCCGCTGAGCCGATCCTGACGACGGTCCAGACCGACGGTTCAACCGGCTATCATTCCATCATGGTTGCCCGCAAGGATTCCGGCATCACCAAGATCGAGGATCTCAAGGGCAAGAAGCTCGGCTTTGCCGATCCGGACTCCACCTCCGGTTACCTCATTCCCCTCGTGACGCTGCCGGAAACGATCGGCGCCCCCGTGAAGGAGTATTTCGGCGAGACCGGCTTCGGTGGCGGCCATGAAAACCTCGTACTCGAAGTCCTGAAGGGTACCTTCGATGCCGGCACGACCTTCGGCTCGGGCGTCGGCGAGTTCAAGGACGGCTACACGTCCGGCAACCTGCGCAAGATGGTCGACAAGGGCATCCTCGACATGAACGACCTCGTCGAATTGTGGCGCTCGCCGCTGATCCCGAACGGCCCGATCGTCGTGCGTACCTCGCTGAACGACGACATGAAGGCGAAGTTCAAACAGTTCATGCTGGACTTGCCGAAAACCGATGCCGCGTGCTTCTCGGCCATCCAGGGCGGCGAATTCAGCGGCTACACCGAAGTCAACGCCGACTTCTACAAGCCGATCATCGACGCCCGCAAGGCGACGATCGGCGGCTGATCGCTTCAAACCATATGCCTGGCGCTGGCTGCCAAGCGGCCAGCGCCTCATCTTATGGGCGCCCAAAGGCGCCGACCTCCAAGAGGCCGGCTTCCGCCGGAAATCCCCATGCCTGCTTCCGTGCTTTCCCGGCAGTTAAGCGACAATGGAGCACTGATCGAGCGTCACTGGCGGGAACTCAACGACCGCCGGCGTCTCTACACGACGCTCGGCCTTGCCGTTCTGGCGCTGACCCTCTTTGCCTCTCTGTGGTTTGCCAACGATTCCAATGCCGGAAAGTTCGTCGACCGCTTGCCGCATTTCTTCGATTTCGTCGGCGACCTGATGCCGCGCGATGCAATGGAAATCCTGCGCGCCCTGTTTGATCTACCCTCCCCCTATGACGACGGGAGCTTCAAGTACAACTATCCCGAGGGCCGCCTATATGTCACCGACAGCCTCTACATTCCCGAATACGTCCACAAGATGCTGGAGACGGTGAATATCGCTATCTTCTCGACGCTGATCGGTGCGTTCTTCGGCTTCATCCTGTGCTTCCTCGCGGCCCGCAACCTGACGCCCAGCGCTTGGGTGCGCGGCCCGGTTCGTCGGGTCATGGAAATTCTGCGCGCATTTCCGGAAGTGGTGATCGCCGGCTTCTTCCTGGCGATCCTCTCGCTCGGCCCGATCCCCGCGATCGCGGCGGTGTCGATCCACACGATCGGCGCGCTCGGCAAGCTGTTCTTCGAGGTGGTCGAGAATGCCGACATGAAGCCGGAGGAAGGGCTGCGCGCGGTCGGCGGCAATTGGATCGAGCGGGTCTGGTTCGGCATCGTGCCGCAGGTCTTGCCGAACTTCACCAGCTACTTTCTCCTGCGCCTGGAGATCAATGTGCGCGCCTCGACAATCATCGGCGCGGTCGGCGGCGGCGGGATCGGCGAACTTCTGCGCCTGTCGATCGGCCAGGGCCATCAGGCCAAGACGCTCGCGATCGTGCTTTTGCTCTTTGCCACGATTTTCGCCGTCGACCATTTTTCCGCCTGGCTCCGCCGCCGCCTCGTCGGCGACCAGGCCTTCCAGCTCGCCCAGTAGGAGCTCGTCATGATTGCCTCGACAAAGCCCAGCGCGCTCGAAATGGAAGCGATTGCCGCCCGCCACGCGCATCTCGTGCAATCCTCTTCGAAGGAGGGTCTGAAGCCGATGCTGATCTGCATTGGCCTGGTCCTCTACCTGGCCTTCAGTTGGTGGTTCTTTTCGATTGGCCATGTTCTCGCCAATGCCAATTGGGGCATTGCCGGCACTTACCTCGCCGACTGGGTGTCCTATGAAGTCCGTCCGGAAATCGAGATAAACCCCGACGGAACGATGGCGGTGTCCTACGGGCGTCATTCGCCGCTTGGGAAAGATCCGAACCCGGAATGGGTGATGCTCGACAAGGAAGAGGTGACGCGCGCCATCGAGGCGCCCGCTGCCGCCACTCAGGCGAGGTCAAAGGCGAGCTCCTCCTTCAACTTCATGGCGCCGGATGCGGCGCTCGGCGCCGCAAGTGCAGCCGACCAACAGACCGCTGTCGCGTCCCGCACTGAAGAGGTCGTCACGCGCGCAGTCGTAACCTACGATCGCGCGACGCGCATTGAAGTCTCCGACAAGCTTGTCGCGGCGACCCATGCCGGCGAAACCGTCACGATCATGGTCGACGGATCGGACAGGGTGACGGCGCAAGGCGACCTGCCTCCTTGGGCGACCCAGAAGCGTCGGGGCGCAAAGATCACGCTTTCCTTCGGCCTCACCGGCTGGGCTGAAATCGAAGGCAACGAGGTCTCGATCCGCAACCGCTTCTTCGGTTGGGCGAATTTCCTCTTCGACACCAATTCGCCCTTCTTCGGGAAGTCCTATGGCGAGGTAGCGCGCCTGATCCTGTCGGGAGACCGCATCGATCCGGCGCGCTCGAACCTGTCGCTCGCCTGGGACAACATCCTCTACAATGCCGAATGGCAGCATCTCGATGTCTGGACGAAGCTGCTGCAGACCGTCGTCATGGCCTTTGTCGGAACGGTATTCGCGTCGCTCATCGCCTTCCCGCTCTGCTTCCTTGCCGCCCGCAACATCACGCCGAGCCGTGTAACCAACCAGTTGGTCAAGCGCTTCTTCGACTTCCTGCGCTCGGTCGACATGTTCATCTGGGCGCTGTTCTTCACGCGCGCCTTCGGTCCCGGGCCGCTTGCCGGCATCTCGGCGATCTTCTTCACCGACACCGGCACGCTCGGCAAGCTCTATTCCGAAGCGCTGGAAAACATCGACGACAAGCAGCGCGAAGGCGTCAAATCCGTCGGCGCTCCTCCGATCGCGGTACAGCGCTTCGGCGTGCTGCCGCAGGTGCTTCCCGTCTTTGCTAGCCAGGCGCTTTATTTCTGGGAATCGAATACGCGCTCGGCCACGATTATTGGTGCGGTCGGCGCCGGCGGCATCGGGCTGAAGCTTTGGGAAGCCATGCGGACCAATTCGGATTGGGAAAATGTCGCCTATATGGTGCTTTTGATCTTGATGGTTGTCTTCGTTTTCGACAGCATCTCGAACGCGTGCCGCTCCCGGCTGATGGGGCGCAGCGGACACTGAACTCTTTTTGTGCTTCATAGCGATGCGATCATGATGTTGTCATGCAAATCGGCTAGCTGCGCATCACACCCACAAGTGGTCGACTCGCCTCACCGCCAGGCGACGATCAAGAAAGTGAAGACCAGTGCGCTACGCAATCTATTTCGCGCCGCCGGCCGATGACCGGCTGTCGCAGACCGCGTCCCGTTGGCTCGGCCGCGATGCCTTCCTCGACGGCGCCTTGGCTTGGCCGGAAATGATGGCGCTAGCAGGGGAGGAGCAGCGGGCCCTGACAGCCGAGCCCCGCCGCTACGGCTTCCATGGCACCTTGAAAGCGCCCTTCGCGCTTGCGGCGGAACGAAGCGAAACCGAGTTGATTGCCGCCTTCGATGAATTCGCAGCGGAGATCGAGTCTTTCGAAGTGCCCGAAATCACGCTTCACCAGATCGGTCCGTTCTTCGCGCTCGTACCGAGCGCGCCGTCCGCGCGACTGGAAAATTTGGGGGAGCAGGCGGTTCGCCGCTTCGAGCCTTTTCGTGCTCCCCTTTCCGAGGCCGATGTCGGCCGCCGGAATCCGGACAAGCTGACGCAGCGTCAGAGAGATTACCTAACGGCATGGGGCTACCCCTATGTCTTCGAGGAGTTCCAGTTTCATCTGACGCTTACCGGCCCCGTGCCGGAGGAGATGCGCTGCGCCATGCGCGAAACGCTTGAGGTCGCCTTTGACGCGTTCATCGGCCAGCCCCTCACCATCTCGACGGTCGCTCTTTTTGTCGAGCCGCAGCGCGGCGCCCCCTTCACGGTTCATTCCCTGCTGCCCCTCGGCAGCGCATCCGCACGAAAGATTGCATGACATGAGCAGCGAACAGGTTCTGAGCAATGCCCGCATCGTTCTCGAAGATGAAATTATCGATGGTTCGGTTCTGATACGCGACGGCAAGATTACCGACATCTCGGAAGGCGCGAGTCGCGTTGGCGAAGATTTCGAGGGCGACTACCTACTTCCCGGCCTGATCGAGCTTCACACCGACCACCTGGAGGCGCATTACTCGCCGCGACCCGGCGTGCGCTGGCTGAAGATCGCCGCCATCCAGGCGCATGACGCCCAGGTCGTCACCTCCGGCATCACCACCGTCTTCGACTGTCTGCGCCTCGGCTCGGATGAGGAAAGCGGCTTCCCGAAGGGCGAAATGCGCAGCATGGCCGACGCCTTGGCGCAGGCGAAGGACGAGGGGCGGCTGCGCGCCGACCACCTCATCCACCTGCGCTGCGAGGTTTCGACCGCCGACGTTCTGGAGCACTACGACGATTTCCGCGACGACCCGCAGGTTCGTCTCGTCTCGCTTATGGATCATGCCCCCGGCCAGCGGCAGTTCCAGACGATGGAGCAATATATCCTCTACTACAAGACCAAGCGCGGCCTGACGGACGAGGCCTTCGCCGCCTTCGTCGAGCGCCAGCAGGCGCTGTCGGCACGCTATGCGGCGCCGCACCGCACGGCGCTCGCGCAAGCGTGCGCGGAACGCGGCATCACTGTCGCCAGCCACGACGACGCCACCCTCGCGCATGTAGAGGAGTCGATCGGCTATGGCGTCCGGCTGGCAGAGTTTCCGACGAGCTTCGAAGCGGCGGAAGCCTCCCACCGGGCGGGACTGAGTGTTCTGATGGGGGCGCCCAACGTCGTGCGCGGCAAGTCGCATTCCGGCAACATCGCAGCGCGTGAGCTCGCGGAGCGCGGCGTGCTCGACGTGCTTTCGTCGGATTACGTGCCCTTCAGCCTGATCCATGCACCCTTCATCCTCGCCGACGAAGTCGAAAGCATCGACCTGCCGAGCGCGATCGCCCTGGTGACCGCAACGCCGGCGCGCACCGTCGGCCTCGCCGATCGCGGCCGGATCGCCGTCGGCCTGCGCGCCGATGTCGCGCGTGTCCATCGGCCCGAAGGCATTCCGGTTGTTCGCTCCGTATGGCGCGAAGGGCGGCGTGTCGCATGATGTCGGCTGGGGAACCGCGCGGAGCGCTCATCGTCGTCGTCGGCCCGAGCGGTGCCGGCAAGGACAGCGTCATGGGCTGTGCCGCCCGCCATTTCGCCCAACGCCCGGACATCCTCTTCGTCCGGCGGGTCATCACCCGTCCATCGGATGCCGGCAGTGAAGTGCATGAGAGCGTATCGGCGTCGGAGTTCGAGGAAATGCGGGAAAGCGGTGCCTTCGCCGTTTCGTGGCAGGCGCACGGCTTGAGCTATGGCATCCCGCGCGAGATTGCCGAAAAGGTCGAAACCGGAATGACGGCGATCGTCAACGGCAGCCGCGCTGCCCTTCCCGCCATTCGCGCCGCCTTCGGCAAGGTGGCCGTCGCCCTGGTCACCGCCGATGCGCCGGTGCTGGCGAAACGCCTCGCCCAACGGGGGCGCGAAAGCGAGGAAGATGTTCTGCGTCGACTGAAGCGGCAAGTGCCTGACGTCGTCGCGGGGCCGGACGTGACCGTGATCGACAATAGCGGCCGGCTTGACGTCGCCGGCGAGCGTTTCATCGCCCTCGTCGAACTGCATTGCACGGAGCTGCATCACCCCGCCTGACCGCGGACAACCGGATATTCTCGCCCCAAGCCCCGGATCAAAGGTCCGGGGCTTTTTCGTTGTGGTCGCTCGCCCGGCACGCAGGTCGCGTTACCTCTTTGCCGGGGACCAAACATTTTTCGCTTGCTGTCGGATTTATTATGTATATACATTATCTACATGAGAAAGGCGTAAGCGATGAACGGATACGAGATCTCCAGCGCGGAACGGACCAGCCTTTGGCGCAATGCGCGCCTTGCGACCTTTCGTGAGGATCTGGGGCCGCTCGGCATCATCGAGAAGGGTGCTGTCGCCATGCGCGGCGACCGGATCGTCTATGCCGGCGCCGAAAGCGAACTCCCCTCCGCGCTGTCCGGCGCCGAGCGCGTGATCGATTGCGAAGGCCGCTGGATGACGCCGGCGCTGATCGACTGCCACACGCACCTCGTTCACGGTGGGAATCGCGCCCGCGAGTTCCAGATGCGGCTCGATAGCGCGACCTATGAAGAGATTGCCCGCGCCGGTGGCGGCATTGTCTCGACGGTGAAGGCAACCAATGCGCTGTCGGTCGACGAACTCGTCGAAGCCGCGCTGCCGCGGCTCGACACGCTGCTTTCCGAGGGCGTAGCGACGGTCGAAGTCAAATCGGGCTATGGCCTCAATATCGAGGCGGAACTGAACATGCTGCGGGCGGCGCGTAAACTCGCGCAAGCGCGCCCGGTGCGCATCGTCACCAGCTATCTCGCCGCCCACGCCACGCCGCCGGAATACAAGGGCCGGAATGCCGACTATATCGACGACGTCGTTCTCCCCGGCTTGAACCGGGCCCATGCGGAAGGACTTGTCGACGCGGTCGATGGCTTCTGCGAGGGGATCGCCTTCTCACCGGCCGACATCGCGCGTGTGTTCGACGGCGCCAAGGCACTTGGCCTGCCGGTCAAGCTTCATGCCGAACAGCTTTCCGATCTCGGCGGTGCCAAGCTCGCGGCCTCCTATGGCGCGCTTTCCGCCGATCACCTCGAATATCTCGACGCCGACGGCGCTGCCGCGATGGCGAGGGCCGGTACCGTCGCCGTCCTGCTGCCGGGGGCGTTCTACACCCTTCGCGAAACGCAATTGCCGCCGGTCGAGGAACTGCGCGCCGCCGGCACGCGCATCGCCATTGCCACCGATTGCAACCCGGGAACGTCGCCGCTGACGTCTCTTCTCCTGACCATGAACATGTCGGCGACGCTCTTCCGCCTGACGCTCGAAGAATGCCTCGCCGGCGTGACGCGCGAGGCGGCGCGCGCGCTCGGCATCCTCGGCGAAACCGGCACGATCGAAGCAGGAAAGTCGGCCGATCTGGCGCTCTGGGACATCGAAGCGCCGGCGGAGCTGATCTACCGCATCGGTTTCAACCCCCTCTCCGAGCGGATTTTCAAGGGTGAAAGGATTGCCCAATGACCATTGTTCTGAAACCCGGTTCGGCACCGCTCAAGGACCTGGAGACGATCTACTGGACGGGTGAGCCGGCGCGCCTCGATCGCGCCTATGATGCCGGCATCGAGAAGGCCGCGGCGCGCATCGCCGAGATCGTCGCCGGCAACGCGCCGGTCTACGGCATCAATACCGGCTTCGGCAAGCTCGCCTCGATCAAGATCGACAGCGCCGATGTGGCGACCCTGCAGCGCAACCTCATCCTGTCGCATTGCTGCGGCGTCGGCCAGCCGCTGCCGGAGAACATCGTGCGCCTCATCATGGCGCTGAAGCTCATCTCGCTCGGGCGCGGCGCGTCCGGCGTGCGCCTCGAACTCGTCCGCCTGATCGAAGGGATGCTCGAGAAGGGCGTCATGCCGCTAATCCCGGAAAAAGGCTCAGTCGGCGCCTCGGGCGACCTTGCGCCGCTCGCCCATATGGCCGCCGTGATGATGGGCCATGGCGAAGCCTTCGTCGCCGGCGAGCGCATGAAGGGCGATGCTGCCTTGAGGGCGGCAGGACTTATGCCGGTGACGCTCGCCGCCAAGGAAGGCCTGGCGCTGATCAACGGCACTCAGGTTTCGACGGCGCTGGCGCTTGCGGGCCTGTTCCGCGCCCATCGGGCCGCGCAGGCGGCGCTCATCACCGGCGCGCTCTCGACCGATGCGGCCATGGGATCGTCCGCCCCCTTCCACCCGGATATCCATACGCTCCGCGGCCATCGCGGCCAGATCGACACTGCCGCCGCACTCCGGCGGCTGCTCGACGGGTCGGTCATTCGCCAGAGCCATCTCGAGGGCGACGAACGCGTGCAGGATCCCTATTGCATCCGCTGCCAGCCGCAGGTCGACGGCGCCTGCCTCGACCTGCTGCGCTCGGTGGCCGCGACGCTCACCATCGAGGCGAATGCCGTCACCGACAATCCGCTGGTGCTCTCCGACAATTCCGTTGTCTCCGGCGGCAATTTTCATGCCGAGCCGGTGGCCTTCGCCGCCGACCAGATCGCGCTCGCCATCTGCGAGATCGGCGCCATTTCGCAGCGCCGCATTGCGCTCCTCGTCGATCCCGCCTTGAGCTACGGCCTGCCGGCCTTCCTCGCCAAGAAACCGGGTCTGAATTCCGGATTGATGATCGCCGAAGTCACCTCCGCCGCACTGATGTCGGAGAACAAGCAGCTTTCGCATCCGGCATCCGTCGACTCGACGCCGACCTCGGCCAACCAGGAAGATCACGTCTCGATGGCCTGCCACGGCGCCCGCCGGCTGCTGCAGATGACCGACAACCTGTTCTCCATCATCGGCATCGAGGCCTTGGCCGCCGTTCAGGGCATCGAATTCCGGGCGCCGCTTGCGACCAGCCCGGAACTGCAGAATGCGGCCGCGGCCGTGCGCGCCGTTTCCCCGACGGTGGAGGAAGACCGCTACATGGCAGACGACCTGAGGTCCGCCGGCGAACTCGTCGCCTCCGGCCGGCTGGCCGCCGCCGTCTCCGACGGCATTCTCCCGCGACTGGAGGTTTGACATGGCCGTCTTCGAACTCCGGCAGGGCACCTCACCCGTCATTCTCGGCTTTCCCCACACGGGCACCCACGTTCCCCCGCCGATCCGGGAGCGCTTGAACGACAATGGCCGTATCCTCGCCGATACGGACTGGCACATCCACGAGCTCTATGAAGGCCTGCTGCCGGAAGCGACCACCGTCCGCGCCACCTTCCATCGCTATGTCATCGACGCCAATCGCGATCCGGAAGGCGTCAGCCTCTACCCGGGCCAGAACACGACCGGCCTCGTGCCGGAGACCGATTTCGATGGCGTACCGATCTGGAAGGAAGGCGAAGGCCCGACGGATGCCGATATCGCCGCGAGACTGCGGGATTTTCACGCCCCCTATCACGGCGCGCTTGCCGCCGAGATCGACCGGGTCAAGGCCATTCATGGCGTGGCGATCCTTTACGACTGCCACTCGATCCGCTCGCATATCCCGTTCCTCTTCGAGGGCAAGCTCCCGGACTTCAACATCGGCACCGATATGGGCAAGACCTGCGCCCCGGCGATCGAGCGCGCGGCGGCAGAAATTGCAAGCGAAGCAGAGGGTTACACCTACATCCTGAATGGTCGCTTCAAAGGCGGCTGGACGACCCGCCACTATGGCCGTCCCGAGATCGGCGTCCACGCGATTCAGATGGAATTGGCCCAATCGACGCACCTGGCGACGGAGGCGCCGCCATTCGCCCTCGACGCAGGCAAGGCCAAGCTGCTCCGCCATCATCTGAAGGCGATACTGGAACAGATCGAAGCGATCGCCCTCGGTCTTCGGGATCACACGTAAACTTGCAGAAATGCACGAATTCAAATGCTTATGGCGGAATGCTGATCCGATAGCGCAGCACATTCTCAAGCAACCCGCCGAGACCTCAAATTGACAGGGAGTGAGGCATGAACATGAACAATCCGCGCCACAACATCCGCGACGTGCGCAGCCCGCGCGGAACCGAGATCAGCGCCAAGAGCTGGCTGACCGAAGCGCCGCTCCGGATGCTGATGAACAATCTCGACCCGGAAGTCGCCGAAAACCCCCATGAACTCGTCGTCTATGGCGGCATCGGCCGGGCCGCCCGCACCTGGGCGGATTTCGACCGGATCGTCGCGACGTTGAAGGATCTCAACGAGGACGAGACCCTTCTCGTCCAGTCCGGCAAGCCGGTCGGCGTCTTCCGCACCCACAAGGACGCGCCGCGCGTGCTGATCGCCAATTCCAACCTGGTGCCGCACTGGGCGACCTGGGACCATTTCAACGAGCTGGATAAGAAGGGTCTCGCCATGTACGGCCAGATGACCGCCGGTTCGTGGATCTATATCGGCAGCCAGGGCATCGTGCAGGGTACCTACGAAACCTTCGTCGAAGCCGGCCGCCAGCACTATGACGGCGACCTCAAGGGCAAATGGGTGCTGACCGGCGGTCTCGGCGGCATGGGCGGCGCCCAGCCGCTCGCCGCCGTCATGGCCGGCGCCTGCTGCCTCGCCGTCGAATGCAACCCGGATTCCATCGATTTCCGCCTTCGCACCCGCTACGTCGATGCCAAGGCCGAAACGCTTGACGAAGCGATGGAGATGATCGACCGCTGGACGGCTGCCGGCGAGGCAAAATCCGTCGGCCTGCTCGGCAACACGGCCGAGATCCTGCCGGAAATGGTCCGCCGCGGCATCCGCCCGGACATGGTAACGGATCAGACGTCAGCGCATGACCCGATCAACGGCTATCTGCCGAAGGGCTGGACCATGGCCGAGTGGAAGCAGAAGCGCGAAAGCGATCCGAAAGCCGTCGAAAAGGCCGCCCGCGCTTCGATGCGCGAGCATGTCGAAGCGATGATCGCCTTCCAGAACATGGGCGTCCCGACCTTCGACTACGGCAACAACATCCGCCAGGTCGCCAAGGAAGAAGGCCTCGAAAATGCCTTTGCCTTCCCGGGCTTCGTGCCTGCTTATATCCGTCCGCTGTTCTGCCGCGGCATCGGCCCGTTCCGCTGGGCGGCCCTGTCCGGCGATCCGGAGGATATCCGCAAGACCGATGCGAAGGTGAAGGAACTGCTGCCCGACAACAAGCACTTGCACAACTGGTTGGACATGGCCGCCGAGCGTATCGCCCTCCAGGGCCTGCCGGCGCGCATCTGCTGGGTGGGTCTTGGCGACCGCCACCGCCTCGGCCTCGCCTTCAACGAGATGGTCAGGACCGGCGAGCTCAGCGCACCGGTCGTCATCGGCCGAGATCACCTCGACTCGGGATCCGTCGCCTCGCCGAACCGCGAGACCGAAGCGATGAAGGATGGGTCCGATGCGGTCTCCGATTGGCCGCTGCTGAACGCACTGCTCAACACCGCATCCGGTGCCACCTGGGTTTCGCTGCACCATGGCGGCGGCGTCGGCATGGGATTTTCGCAGCATTCGGGCGTCGTCATCTGCTGCGACGGTTCGGAAGATGCCGCCCGCCGCATCGAACGGGTTCTCTGGAACGATCCGGCGACCGGCGTCATGCGCCATGCCGATGCGGGCTATGACATCGCGGTCGATTGCGCCAAGGAACAGGGCCTACGGCTCCCGGGCATTCTCGGCAACTGACGAATGGCGGGAGGCTGCCCCGCGGCCTCCCGCTGCCCGGCTCTTACGATGCCGCAATCCGGGCGCGTTTGCCGTCGAGCACGAGGAGCAGCACGAGCCCTGCGAGCCCAGCGGCGGCGCCGAGCAGCGCGGTCCCGGAATAGTCGCTGAAGCGCGTACCGATCGCGAAGAGCACAGCACTGAGCGCTCCGCCCTGGAAGATGTTGACCGCGATCAGCGAACTGCCGAGCCCCGGCCGATCGGCGATCAGGTCCTGGAGGTAGGTGATCGGAATGCTGATCAGCGCCGCCGCACCGAAACCGCTGACAAGCGTCAGCGCGTAGACGTGCCAGGGCCGGTCCGAAAAGCCGAGCAGCGCCAGATAGACCACATAGACAGCGGTGCCGAGCGCCAGGGCATCGACATGGCTGAGGCTGTATTGAACGCGGCCCCAGACCAGGATGAAAGCCACTTCCAACAGCGCCACGACGCCAACAACGATGCCGATATCGGTAGCGGTGCCGCCGGCCGCCCCGGTGACTATCAAGGGAAGGACCGCCGCATTGACATGCAGGGTCGAGGAGATGAGCGCGATTGCGGCAAGCCGCACGATCACAGGCGGCGAGAGGATTTCCGCGAAGGAAGCGAGATAGGAAAGCCGTTTCCCAAGGGCCGGACCGACTCCGGCTGTGGGCGGCAACAGGAAGCCGACCATCAGGAGGTTGGCGGCGCAGCAAAGGCTCGCCAGCAGATAGGCCGGCAGCATGCTGCCGCGCGCCGAGAGCACGAAGCCGACCACGCCCGGGACCAGTACCCAGGAAAGCGAGATGGCTGCCCTCACTGCCGAGTTGACCGCAGCCGCGTCCCTGCCGCCCATGTGGTTGGCCGCTGTGCGTACATTGGCGAAGAGGAGCGAATTGAGCGCACCGTAGATCGGCAGAAGCAGCAGCGTAGCCAGCACGAAGCTCGCCTTCGCCGGCCAGGCATAGACCATCCCATAGCCGACGACACCGAAGAGAATGGCCGCCAGCATCAGCGTGCGGTAATTGCCGACGCGGTCCGCGACGATGCCGACGGTGACGCTGACAATGACGTTGAGCAAGGCGGCGGCGAAGATCAGTGCCGAGTAGAACGCGTCGCCCAGGCCCAGTTCGGTGATGCCGACCACCGACTGATACGGCGAGGTCGCGGCCCCGGCGAAGCCGAAGAGGAATATGGCGAGCATGCTCGCCCGAATGACCGGGTTTCGCATGGCAGTGAGCAGCGACGAAGACATGGAGGGGCATTCCGCGGAAGAGGCGAGGTCAATTCTGCCCACCCAAACCATCGGGCGGGGTCGTGCGGCTGTGGCGGCGTCAGGTCCAGCGGGCGGACAGCCGCGCCTTGGGCGTGAAGTCGAAGTCGCGATCGAAGGGGAAGATCGGCCGCTGCCGCCGCTCGCTCGCGAGCTTCTCGATGTCCTGATTGACGACACCGTCGGTGAGCGCCAACAGGTTGGGATTGGCGATCGGCGCGAGTTCCGGTGAAAGGTAACCGGACTTGACCACCAGCAGGCGGACCGCCTCTGGGTCGAGACCGAGCCGGCGGAAATCCTCGATATCGTGATAGGGGCGCCGCCGGGCCGAAAGCACGACGGTGATGCCGCCCGCATCAACGACCGCCTGGCGCTCCGCAAGGGAGCCGGGATCGTCGAGCCTGACGACCTTCGCCGCGGCTTCGACGGCAGCGCTCGAGGGGTCGAGGCTCCCGCCGATCCGAAGGGCCAGGGTCGAACCCTCGCCTGCGGCAAAGCAGGCATCGACCGCCGGCTGATCGGCAATTCCGGCAATGAGCGCGCCCTGCCAATCACGTGCCAGAAGCGCCTTCAACACATCGGCACGGTCGCCGACGCCCCCGCCGGTCGGGTTGTCGCCGGAGTCCGCCAGAATGACCGGCTTCGTCGCCGCGCCTTCGGCAATGTCGAGCATCGCATCAAGGGTTCCGGTTACCGGACCGAAGCGGAAGTTTTCCCGGGAATCCCAGTAGCTTGCGGCGATTTCCTCCGCCGCTTTCAAAGCGGCTTCCTGGTCCGATCCGGTCACGACCGCGCAGGCGGTGGAGCGCGGCTCATCCGCCCAGACGTAACCCACCATCAGATTGGCATCGAGAACCCCGGCCCGTTCATCAATCTCGGGCAGGATTCGATAAAGGCTTGCCGCAGGCTCATCCTCCGTCGAGGTCCTCTCTCCGGGCAGAAGCAGCGGCACCGGCGCCCAGGCGACGCCCGGTCGCGCGCCTGTGCGCAGCGCCTCGACCAGCATGGTCCAAGCCCGCACCATAGTCTCGCGCGTATCGATATGCGGGGCCGTCCGGTAGGCAGCGAAGATGTCGATCTGGTCGATGATCCGCTGGCTGACATTGCCGTGCAGGTCATAGCTGACGGCAATCGGGCAGCTGGGACCGACGACGGCACGGGCGGCCGAAATCCAATCGCCCTCCGCATCGTCCAAGCCGTCGACCTTGATCGCGCCATGCATGGCGAGATACAGTCCGTCGACCGGCAGGGCGGCCTTCAACCCCTCCAGGAACTCCGCCTTGAAGGCCTCATAGGCCGGCCGCGAAACGGGTCCGCCGGGGACGGCGCGGGCATGGAGCAGCGGAACATGTTCCACATCCTCTGCGTCGAGGAAGCTGAAATAGTCGGCCCGCAGCAAGTCCTCGCCCCTCAGGACTCGAAAGTCCTCGACCGACATCAGCACGGGCGAATAGGTGCTGCATTCCGTATGGATTCCACCGACGGCGATCCGCATGCGCAAACTCACAAGATCGGGCTCAGGGGAGCGATCGCCGCAAAGCGTAGCCAGTCCTTCTCGGCCTTCGGCGTCCAGGCCGCCTCGGCGATCGCCGGCAAGCGCGGGAAGACGAGCCGGTTGAAGTAGCCGCGCGACAGAAAATGCTCCGACCAGATGCAGGCCTGCACACCCTTCATGCGGCTCTTCAGCTCTTCCGGGAACTCGCCTTCCGCCTCGTAGGCATAGGTATGCGCCGGCGTTGCCGTGCCGGCCCAGCTTGCGCCGGGCTCCTGCCAGGCTTCCGCCTGGGCCATGTCGAGGTAGTAGGCCTGGCCGGGCGTCATGACGACGTCATAACCCTCGTGCGCCAGTTCGATGCCGACCTTGGGGTTCTCCCAGGCCATCAGCAGCGTGTCCTCGGTTCCGACACCGCCGCCATGGGCGACCTCGTTCCAGCCGACCAGCTTCCGGCCGCGCGCCGTCAGCATCTGCTTCACCTTCTTCAGGAAGAAGGACTGCAGCGCGAAGGTGCCGGAGATGCCTTCCTCCTCCATCAGCCTGCGCGCCAGCGGCGAGGCGAGCCACGAGCCGTTCGCCACCTCGTCGCCGCCGATGTGGATATAGCGGCTCGGGAAAAGCTCGACCATTTCGTCGAAGACCTTCTCGAGGAATTCGTAGGTGAGTGGGACGGCTGGATTGAGCGCATTGTTGGGGTAGCCCTGGACGGAATGATAGCTCTCCGGCGCCTCCTGGCCATCCGCGAGTTCGGGAAGCGCGACGAGGGCCGCGGTGCTGTGGCCGGGAATGTCGATCTCCGGCACCACCTCGACATTAAGCGCGGCCGCATGCGCGACGATGGCCTTGACCTCCTCCTGGCTGTAAAAGCCGCCCGCGGGCTCCGCCCCGTTGCCGAGCTGCGGCAGCAGTGGCTCGTCCGGCCCGCGCAGCACGCCGAGCGTCGCCAGGGTCGGAAAAGCCTTGATCTCAAGGCGCCACGCCTCATCGTCGGTCAGGTGCCAATGGAAGATGTTGAGCTTGAACCAGGCAAGAATGTCGATCAGCCGCAGGACGTCGGCCGCCGGATAGAACTGCCGCGACACGTCGAGATGGCAGCCGCGCCAAGCATAGCGCGGTTGGTCGGCAATCGTACCCGAGGCAGGAAAACGGAATTTGCCGGCATGGCTGCGCGCCCCGTCGAGGAGTTGCGCGAGCGTCGTCAGGCCGTACTGCCGTCCGGCGGCACCCCCGTATTCGAGCCGGATGTCATCGCCGGAGAAGCCAAGCCTGTAAGCCTCGCCTCCGAGTTCGCTTTTCTCCACAAAGATAACCGGCACCCCTTGCTCCGATGGTGCGAGGCTGAAGGGAGCGTGCCCGGCGGCAAAGAGCCGATGAAACAGTGCCAGCACGTTCGAGACCGCCTCGACATCCTCCGCGCTGCTTCCCGCGGCCGGGTAGAGGACCACGGGAAATCCTTCTCCTGCTACGGCGTCGATCTTCGCCGGCCAGGGCTGTAGCGCGAATGGCAGGTCAAGCCTGCCTTCGGGCAGACGGGCCGGCGGCGGTTCGCTGGTGGCTCCCTCGAGCCGAAGGTCCGAGACCGCCACCGGCACATGCTTGCCGTCGGAGAGCGTCAGGTAGGCCGATTTCGCCCCGTCGGTGCAATGCCTGGCCTGCCGATGCAGGCCGCTGACGATGAAGGTCCAGCCTTCCCCCGGCTGAAGGACCAGCCCTTCGGGTGGCGCGAATTCATGGAAATTGGCGTTGCGGCGCAGGAAGACGGCGTTCTCGCAGGCAGCCGGATCGATGACGCGGGTGAGCGAGGTGTAGACGAGACGGAAGCCGCTAAGCGGTTTACCGGACAGATTGAAGAGCGTGAAAGTGAAGCGTCCGTTGGGGTCGCCATCCGGCTGCCAGGCAGATTCAAGGCGATATGAGACCGGCTGCATGGGCATCCTCCAATGGGATTGGTCAATAATGGCTGGACTGCGAGAAGGTGCGGGCGAGTTCGGCCTGGCCGGCGGTGAGGCCGCAATCGACCGGCAGGCAGACGCCGGATATGGCGCCCGCCTGCGGCCCGGCCAGGAAATGGACGGCATTGGCGACGTCTTCGGGATTGACGATGCGCTGCAGCGGATACCAGCGTTTCGCCTCCTCGAAGACTTCCGGATTGGCAGCGGCGCGGGCCTCCCAGGCCCGGGTGCGCACCGTGCCCGGCGCGACCGCATTCGAGCGAATGCCGAACTTGCCGTATTCGACAGCGATCAGCCGGGTCAGATGCAGAAGGCCGGCCTTGGCGCAGCTGTAGGCCGGATGACCGAAAACGCTTATTCCGTTGACGGAAGCGATGTTGACGACCGAGCCCCTGCTCTCCTTCAGCATGTCCTCGACTGCCCGGAAGCAGAGGAAGGCGGCTTCGAGATTGAGGGCATTGTCCATCCGCCAGATGTCCTGCGTCGTTTCCTGCAGGCTGACGGCGCGCGCAGCGCCGGCATTGTTGACGAGCGTATGGACGACGCCAAGCGCGGCCGCGGCTGCGGCCATGGCGGTCACGCTCGCCGCATCCGTCACGTCGCAGGCGACGGCCGCGAACCGGTCCTCTGCGCCGAGATCGCGCGCAACTTCAGCTGCCGCATCGCCATCGATATCGGCGAGAAGGACGATGTCGTGTCCATCCAACAGGCGACGGGCGATGGCCCGGCCGATGTCGCCGGCTGCGCCTGTGACGATCGCTACGGATTTCGGCATGCGGGCTTGTTCTGCCACATCAGTCTCCGAGAAGCTGGCGATCGTCGCCATCCCTGTGCGCCACCAGCTGCTGCTTGATGCGCCTGAGCGTTGCAGTGGCCTGTGGCTGGACCCGATAGGCCACCAGGCTGGCAAGGATGTCGACCAGCGCCACATAGGCGATGCGCGTGGATGTCGGACGGTAGATGTTGTTGCCCTCAGGCAGATCGACCGGAACGGTGACGTCGGCGGCGCGAGCAACCGGGCTGCCGGTCTGGGTGAGCGCGATGGTCGGCACCTTGGCGTCGCGGGCGAGGCTGAAGGCGCGCACCAGCTCGGTGTTGCGCCCGGAAAAGGACGAGCCGATGATCACGTCGCTCTGCCTGGCCGCTGCCGCGAGCATCAATTGCATGCTGTGGTCGGAACTCGCGGTGATGCGCAAACCGAGACGGAACAGGCGGTTCTGCAGTTCCCCCGCGATCATCGAGGAATTGCCGCCCGATCCGAAGGCATAGATCATTTCCGCCCCGGCCAACCGGTCAGCGGCCTGTTCGAGGGCGGCAAGGTCGAGCGAGCGATGCAGCAGGAACAGCGCGTTCTGCGCCTTGGTGATGATGTCCTGGGCGACGTCGCCGGTCTCCTGGCTTTTCGGCTCGGGCTTGAGATAGCGCATACCGACATAGGCCGTACGTGCCAGTTGCACCTTGAAATCGGAAAAACTCTCGCAACCCAAGCGCCGACAGAAGCGTGTCACCGTCGGCGGGGAGACATCAGCCTTGCCGGCGAGCTCGATGATCGATGCGTTGACGGCAAATTCGAAATCATTGAGCAGAATATCGGCGATCCGGCTTTCCGATTGCGAAAGCCGCTCCTTCTCATGCTGCAGGGTTGCGAAAATATCCATCCGGACGGCCACTCCTATTTCTGATTGGGCCGCGGGATGCGGGCGGAAAACCGCACACACCTTTCCTTATCCCGCGACATGGGCGTCCTTAGGCTTGTAGGCGACGCAGTCGATCTCCACCTTGCAATCGACCATCATCGAAGACTGCACGCAGGCACGGGCCGGCGGATGAGCTCCAAAATATTCCTGATAGATCTTGTTGAAGCTCCAGAAATCGCGCGGGTCGTCAAGCCAGACGCCGACTCTCACCACATGCTGGATACCGTAGTCGGCCTCCCTCAAAATGGCCAGCAGATTGCCGATCGCCTTGTGGGTTTGCGCTACGATGCTGCCTTCGATCACCTCGCCGTTCTCCATGGCCACCTGCCCGGAGACGTAAAGCCAGCCGTCAGCTTCCACGGCTCGCGCGAAGGGCAGCGGTTTACCGCCCGCCCCCATCTGTTCGGCGCCATAACGTTTGAGTGACATTAGCGGACCTTTTGCAAATTATTTTCGTGTTGCGTTGACAAATCACCATACAAAGCGGAATTTGGCCAGAGAAAAACATAGTTCATGAAAAGAATTTCAATACGAGGCGAAAACACATGCGGGATCCCTTCCGGAATCCGTTCCCAGGCGGCGACGCCGCCAGGCACTCTATCTGGGAGATGCTGGTGACCCGGGACATTGACGCTTTCCTCTCGGCCGACTGGTCGATGGTGGCGGGCGATTTCGTCGAAGACGGCTTCATCGGCATCGACGGAAAGCGAAAGACCGATCCTGACGACTGGCGGCTCACCTTCCCGTCGCTCGCCGCCTATCGCGAAGAGTGGCTCCGCCAGGCACGGGACTTCGCCGAACAGTCCTTCGCCGAGGATGTGCGCACGGCGATCTTCACGACGACGACGCTCGAAGACATCGAAGTCAGTGGCGACCGGGCGCTCGCCCGCAAGAAGTTCGATGGCGAGATCAGGAAGGCCGACGGCAGCGTCGATGTCTTGAAGTGGCAAACGGTCTATTATTGCCGGCTGCATGAAGGCCGGTGGAAGATCTCTGGCTTCACCGGTTATCTGCCGAACCCGATGAGTGATTGAGAGGGCGACGGCATTGCGCATTTTCACAGCGGCCCTGGCGACCGAAACCAACACCTTCTCTCCGATCTGCATCGACAGGCGCGCCTTCGAAGCGTCGCTCTATGCGCCTCCGGGCAAGCATCCGGAAACGCCGACGCTCTGCACCGCGCCGATCACTGTCGGCCGCCGCGTGGCGGCCGAGAAGGGCTGGCAGCTGATCGAGGGAACGGCCGCCTGGGCGGACCCGGCCGGGCTGGTCAACCGGCAGACTTTTGAGGATTTGCGCGACGAGATCCTCGGGCAGTTGCGTGCGGCACTCCCGGTCGATGCCGTCGTGCTTGGCCTGCACGGGGCGATGGTCGCCGACGGCTACGAGGACACCGAGGGCGACCTCCTGGCGCGCGTGCGCGAGATCGTCGGGCCGGAAGTGCTCGTCTGCGTCGAGCTCGACCCGCACAGCCATCTCACCGAAAAGCGCGTCGCGGCCGCCGATTTCTTCGTCTTCTTCAAGGAATTCCCGCACACGGATTTCGTCGATCGCGCCGAAGACCTCTGGCGCATCGTCATCGATACGCTCGAAGGGCGCATCCGCCCGGTGATGTCGGTATTCGATTGCCGGATGATCGACGTGTTTCCGACATCGCGCGAACCGATGCGCAGCTTCGTCGACAAGCTGATAGGGATCGAGCGCGAGGATCCGGACGTCCTGTCGCTGTCGGTCGTGCACGGCTTCATGGCCGGCGACGTCCCGGAAATGGGTACCAAGATGGTTGTCGTGACCGACGGCCGCCCGGAGAGGGGTCAGACGCTCGCCCGCGAACTCGGCCTCGAACTTTTCGAAAGGCGCGGCACCTTCCGCATGCCGGAGATCGACGAGAGGCAGGCGGTCGCCGCGGCGATCGCAGCACCCGCCGGCCCGGTGGTCATCGCCGACATGTGGGACAATCCCGGCGGCGGCACGGCGGGCGATGCGACCGTGGTGCTGGAGGAGCTTCTCGCCAAAGGCGTCACCGATGCGGCGATCGGCACGATCTGGGATCCGATGGCCGTGCAGATCTGCATGGCGGCCGGCGAAGGCGCGGAAATCCCCTTGCGCTTCGGCGCAAAATCGGCTCCCGGCACGGGCGATCCGATCGACGGCACCGTCACGGTGGTACGGCTGGTGCGCAATGCCGAAATGCGCTTCGGCGAGAGCTTCGCGCCCTTCGGCGATGCCGCACACATCCAGTATCGCGGTATCGACATCATCTTGAATTCGACACGCGCCCAGAGCTTCGACCCGAGCCTGTTCTCGGTCATGGGTATCGATCCGAGCGCGAAGAAAATCCTGGTGGTCAAATCGACGAACCACTTCTACGCCTCATTCTCGAAGATCGCGTCGCAAATTCTCTACTGCTCGGCCGGAACACCCTACCCCAACGATCCGGCGAAAACGCCCTATCGGCGCGCGCGGCGCGATATCTGGCCGATCATGAGCGATCCGCACGCATCGGAGCTGGGCGCAGCTTGATGGAAAGGCCGCGGCCGGGGGGCGTCCCAGCTTGCTGTCAGGGCGGTGATGCCGCCTCTTCTTTCAGCCATGAGGCGAACGCCTCGGCGCCGGGGCTGAGCCGTCGGTTTTGCGGTAAGACGATCCAGTAGGCGATCTGGTCGGACCGGACGGAATGCGCGAAAGGTTGCACGAGCCGCCCGGCCGACAGATGGTCGCGCACCATATTGAGGCGCCCGATCGCAACGCCCTGCCCGTTGAGAGCAGCTTGAAGCACGATGTTGTAGTCGGTCAGTTGAAGCATCCGGCCGCGCCGATAATCGACACCGGCTTCGCCGCACCAAAGCTGCCAGTCCACGAGCTTGCTGGACTCGAGCAGGGTCTGGGCGAGCAAATCCGTCGGCCTGGCGAAGCGTGATCCATCCCCATAGAGCGTCGGGCTCAACACGGGGCTTAGCTCTTCATTCATCAACCGCTCCGCCATCACCCCATCCCACTGCCCGGCGCCGAAGCGGATGGCGAGGTCGACATCGCCGGTTTCGAAGGTCGTGAGACCCAATGTCGGATCGAGTTCGACCTCGATCTCAGGATGCCCGATCATGAATCGGGAAAGGCGGGAGACCAGCCAGTTGGCGGCAAAGGAGGGAAGGACGCTGACGCGCACGCGTTGCCGGACCGCGCGGCGGCGCATCTCGGAAGTCGCGCCGGCGATGATCCCGAAGGCTTCGGTGGTCCTGCCGAGATAGGCCGCCCCCTCGGCCGTCAATTCGATGCTCTTGGCTTTGCGGACGAACAGCCGCACGCCGAGCGTGTCCTCGAGCTGCTTGATGTGGTGGCTTACGGCACTCTGGGTGATCAGCAACTCTTCGCCCGCCCTGCGGAAGCTGAGCAAGCGGCCCACCGCCTCGAAAGCCCGCAAGGCCTGCAGCGGCGGCATGGTGCTGGATGTACGCATGGGTTTTTTCACTATGGCATTAGCCTGATCGATCGCACCATAGCGCAGTTTGAATTGGAAGCAATCGCAGGACCGTCGCATTCTCCCGGCATTTCCAACGGGAGACCGCCATGTCAGCAACCATCGCATCCAAACTCTCCGCCCTCGGCCATCGACTGCCGGAAGCCTCAGCGCCGGCGGCGAATTACGTCTCGACGGCTCGAGCCGGCAACCTCCTTATCGTCTCGGGCCAGATCAGCGTCAGAGACGACGAGGTCCTGACCGGGATCCTCGGCACCGGTGTTTCGCACGAGGAAGGTCGCATCGCGGCCGAATACGCTGCGATCAGCGTCCTGTCGCAGATTGCCACTGCGACCGATGGCACGTTGGCAGCGGTCCGGCGTGTCGTTCGGCTCGGGGTCTTCATCGCCTCGACGCCGGACTTTGCGGAGCACTCGCAGGTCGCCAATGGCGCATCGGACCTGTTCGTCGCGGTGTTCGGCGAAGCGGGGCGGCACGCGCGTGCCGCAGTGGGCGTGGCCGCGCTGCCCGCCGGTGCCATGGTCGAGGTCGATGCACTGGTGGATCTGGAGCCTGCGGCATGAACGATGCACTCGACGTGGAGCAGCTTCGTACGGAGACTCCCGGCTGCGCGGCTGGAATGCACTTCAATCATTCCGGCGCCTCGCTGCCCTCGCAATCGGTGCTTGCGGCGATCTGGGACTATCTCCGCCACGAAGCGCTCGAGGGACCGATGGAGGCGGCAAATGGAGCGAGCGCGCTTCTCGAAGAGGTGCGCGCCGATATGGCCGCGCTCATCGGTGCCAATCCGAACGAGATTGCCTTCCTCGGCAGCGGCTCGACCGCCTGGGGCGCGGCTTTCTCGGCCTTGCCGCCGCTTGTTGCGGGCGACCGCATTCTCGTCGGTCGTCAGGAATGGGGCGGCAATCTCGCCACGATGCAGAATGCCGCGGCCCGGGCCGGAGCACGGATCGAGACCATTCCCGTCCGTGTCGACGGCGGCGTCGACGCCTCGGCGCTGGCATCGATGATCGACGATCACGTGCGCCTCGTATCGCTCACATGGGTGCCCGCGAATGGTGGCCTGATCAACGATGCGGCGGCCGTGGGCCGCGTGACCAAGGCGTCCGGCATTCCCTATTTCATCGATGCGGGCCAGGCTCTCGGCCAGATCCCCATCGACGTCACTACGCTCGGATGTGACGTATTGAAGGCCGCGGGCCGGAAATTTCTTCGAGGACCGCGCGGAACGGCGGTCCTCTATGTCAGGCAAGAGTTCCTGCCACGGCTGACGCCGAGTTCTCTCGATGTGCTTTCGGGGCCGATCGTCGACGGGGTCGTCAAGATTCGTAACGACGCCCGCCGGTTCGAAGCAGGCGAGATTTCCCCGGCGCTGATTTTCGGATTGGGCGCTGCCATTCGCCAGGCACGGTCGCTCGGCATCGAGGCAATTCGTGCGAGGATCAACACCCTGGCGAATGAATTGCGCGACAATCTGCGCGGCATTCCGAAAGTGACGCTGCGGGATCTCGGAACGGAACTCTCCGGCATAGTCTCCTTCACCGTCGAAGGCATTCCCGCAGCCAACGCTCGCGCAGCCCTCGCCGAAAGGAAAATCGCGATCGGTGCGAATGGTGTTCCCTATACGCCGCTCGACATGACCGCACGGGGACTCGACCAGATCGCCAGGGCATCGGTAAGCTATCTGAACACCCCATCGGAGATTGCCTTTCTGTCCGAGGCAGTCGCCGACATAGCAAGGCGAGCGTGACAGCGCTCATCATCATCCGCCAGCCTGTGAACGCGTGAGGGCAGCCTGGCAAAACGTGAAAATCGGAGCATGCGATGGATCTGGGTATAAAAGGCAAGCGGGCGCTGGTTTGCGCCGGTTCGAAGGGGCTGGGCCGCGGCGTTGCGGAAAAACTCGCCGAGGCGGGCGTTATCCTGACGCTCAATGCCCGCGAACCGAAACAGCTTCGCGAGACGGCGCGCGCCATCAGCAAGGACTTTGGCGTTCAAGTCGAAATCGTCGCCGCCGACGTGACAACCGAGGAGGGCCGCAATGCCGTCCTGCGGGCGGAGCCGCGGCCGGACATACTGATCACCAATGCCGGCGGCCCGCCGCCGGGTGATTGGTCGAGCGTGACGGAAGGCAACTGGCTGGAGGCAATCAGGACAAACATGCTGGCGCCGATCCTGCTCATGAAGGCGGTCATTCCCGGCATGATCGAGCGGAAGTGGGGACGGATCGTCAACATCACCTCTGCCTCGGTGAAGTCGCCGATCCCGGAACTCTGTCTTTCCAATGGCGCCCGCACCGGGCTTACCGGCTTCGTCGCCGGCACGGCCCGTCAGGTCGCCCGCCACGGCGTCATCATCAACAATCTGCTGCCCGGTTCGCATGAGACGGAGCGTCTGGAAAAGCTCCTCGAAAAATCCGCAAAGGCTCGCGGGGTTTCACTCGATCAGGTTCGCGCCGAGGAATATGCGCAGAACCCGACCGGACGCGTCGGCACGCCGAGCGAGTTCGGCGCCGCCGCGGCATTCCTCTGCAGCCAGTATGCCGGCTATATCGTCGGCCAGAACCTGCTGCTCGACGGCGGCGCGCTGAACTCGACGCTGTGAAGTGTGGGCCGCCCGGCGACGCCGGGTTCAGTCGGCGATGCGTCGAACCATGATGATATCGTCGACTTCCCGGCCGTTGCGAATGCAGCCGCCGGGAATGCGGCCGACCGCCTCGAACCCCTCTCGGCGATAGAAGGCGATTGCTGTCGCGTTCTCGGCGCTGACCGACAGCTCCAATTGCCGGATGCCTTCACTCCGCGCGTGGTCAGTCACGGCCGTGAGAAGCAGCCGGGCAACACCGGTTCCTCGCGTGCTCCGATTGACGTAAACCATGACGACGGTGGCGCGGTGCGCCATCTTGCTGGCACGCTGCCGCAGCAGGCCCATGATGCCCACCGGTTCACCAGTGCGGAATGCGACGAAGACGGGATTGTCGGTCAGCCGCCGACGCCATTCGTCGTCCGGCAGCTTCTCCCAATCCTCGGCGCTGCTGGCGAAGGAATCGGGCTCCATTCGCAGCGCTTCGAGCCGAATGCGCCGAAAGGGTTCGACGTCGTCCTGGCCGAGCAGTCGTATCGAGATGCTCACCCTCAGGCCGCCGGATCGAACAGGGCAAGATCGATGTCTGTCATCTCGACGCGACGCTCGAACGCGGTGCCGTTTTCGTCGAACAGGTGGCAATCGGCCGCGCGTATGCCGGTCGTGACCTGATCGTCCGTCCGGATGGCAGCGGTGCCCGGCAGCATGGCGCAATAATTCTCGCCCTCGCCACCGATCCCAGCATAGGCGACGGTGTGCGCACCAAGGCGCTCGATGACCGAGGGATTGACGGTCAGCGTCAGGTCGCCGGCGCCCATCTGGATATGCTCCGGCCGAACGCCGAGCGTCAGCGTGCGGCCAACCATGCCGCTGCGCGGGGCGACGGGAACAAGCGCCGTCTGGCCTCGATAGTCGACCTCGACGCCGGCATCGCTCGCACCCGTACAGGTGACCGGGAGGAAGTTCATCTTCGGATGGCCTATGAAGCCAGCGACGAAAATGTTGGCCGGTTTGTGATAGAGCTCGAGCGGCGCGCCGGTCTGGGCGATTTCACCGGCATTCAGCACGACGATCCGGTCCGCCATCGTCATCGCCTCGACCTGGTCGTGGGTGACGTAGATCATCGTTGCCTTCAATTGCCGGTGCAACTTGGCAAGCTCGATACGCATGTCGGCGCGCAGCGCCGCGTCGAGGTTCGAGAGCGGTTCGTCGAAGAGAAATATCTTCGGCTCGCGCACGATCGCCCGGCCGATCGCCACGCGCTGACGCTGGCCACCCGAGAGCATGCCCGGCTTCTGCTGCAGGCGCTGGTCGAGATGGAGAATGCGCGCCGCATGCTCGACCTTCGACTTGAGCTTCTCCTCGGCCAGCTTTTCCACCCGCAGCGGAAAGGCGATGTTCTCGAACACGGTCATGTGCGGATAGAGCGCATAGGACTGGAAGACCATGGCAATGCCGCGCTTGACCGGCGGCAGGTCGTTGACCCGCTTGCCGTCGATGACGATGTCGCCTGCCGTCGTCTCGTCGAGGCCGGCGATCATTCGAAGCAGGGTGGACTTGCCGCAGCCGGAGGGCCCGACGAAGACCACGAACTCACCGTTCTTCACCTCGAGCTCGATGCTCTTCAGCACCTCGTAGGTGCCGTAGGATTTCTGAACCCGTTTGAGATTGAGCTGTCCCAAGTAACTATCTCCGGCCACGGCGAATGCGGCTTGTCCGCGAACATGAGGAGGGACCGCGCGGGGCAAGCCTCGCGGTCCCGATGCGCTTACTTGTACTGTTCGAGGTCGGCCGCCGCCTTCTTCAGGGCATCGGCCGGCTCGGCCTTGCCGGTAACGACCGACTGGACCATCTCGATCATCGTGTTCTGAAGACCCTTATAGTCGGTGAACAGCGGTTCCGGCCCACCGAAGGAAATACCGTCGATGAACGGCTTCCAGTAAGGGTTGGCCGCAACCATGTCGTTGACCGCCTTGCCCGGACGCAGCGGCGTCAAGCCCTCCTGGGCCTCGTAGATCGGCTGGTTCTCGGCATTGGTCAGGAATTTGGCGAATTCGATCGCCTTTTCCTCGACGTCAGTGCCGCTGAAGACGGCGAGGCTGTCCGTGATCAAAAGCGTGCCCTGCCCCTTGGCGCTCGGGCCGAGCGGCAGCGGTGCGACGCCCCAGTCGATCTTCGTTTCCTTGAGCCGGTTCACCGCGCCGACCGAGGCGTGGATCATGCCGAGCTTGCCGTCGAGGAAGATCGCCCGAACCTCGTTCTGCTCATAGGAGGTCGGCCCTTCCTCGGCATAGGGAACGATGTCCTTGAGCGCCGTCAGCGCTTCGAGGTTTTCCTTGCTGTCGAGCGTGATCTTGCCGTCCGCATCGATCACCGAGCCGTTATTGGTGTAAACCCAATGCAGGAACTGGTGCATGGTGTTGTCGAAAGTCTTGGCGACCACGCCGAAGCCCGCAATGCCGGTCTTCTCCTTGATGGTCTTGGCGTATTCCAGCTCTTCCGCCCAGGTCGTCGGCGGCTTCTCCGGGTCGAGGCCGGCCTGCTTGAACAGTGCCTTGTTCCAATAGAGCGACTTGGTCGAGAAGGCGACCGGAACGCCCCATTGCTTGCCGCCGGTCGTCACCGTGTCCATGATATAGGGGTAGTAGGATTTCTTCTCTTCCTCCGTGAAGGTGATCGGCACGATCAGCTCGTTATCCGCGAATTCCTTGAGCGTGCGCGAGCCAACATAGGCGAGCGCCACGGGCGTGCCGGAAGCGGCAAGCGTCGTCACCTTGTCCTGGCATTGGCCCCAGCCGACCACTTCCGAGGCGATCTTGTAGCCGGGATTGGCCGCCTCCCATTTCTTGATGAAATCGGCATGCGCCGGCTGCATCTTGTCGCCGCAGGCGAGGAAGGTGATCTCTGTGTCAGCCAAGGCAGGCAGTGCTGTCGTGGCGAGAAGCGCGAAAGTTCCGGCAATCAATGAGGCATGCTTTGTCATGGTATTCCCCTCGCTTATGAGCTCGTTGTTGCGGTTACTGTTTCACGGCGCCGGCGGTCAGGCCCGCGACGAGATAGCGTTGCATCAGGAAGATGAGGATGACTGCCGGCGCGATGCCGACGAAACTCGCCGCCATCAGCTCGTTCCAGATGACTTCCTGCCGGCCGAAATAGGCATAGAGCCCGATCGGCAGCGGCATGTATTCGGTCTTCGAGTTGAAGGTCAGCGCGAAGATGAATTGCTGGGCATAGGAACCGATGAAGGTGGTGATCGCGACGACGGTGATGCCCGGCATGGCGATCGGCAGGATCACCCGGCGCAGCGTGTAGAAATGGCTCGCCCCGTCGACGAAGGCCGCCTCGTCCAGTTCCCGCGGGATGCGCATCATGTAGGTGCGCAACAGCCAGATGCCCGAGGGGATGAGGAAAGCGACGCCCGGCACGATCATCGCGAAATAGGTGTTGAGCACGCCGAGACTGCGCATCAGCCGGAAGAGCGGAATGAGCAGCACCGCGCCGGAAAACATATTGACCGCCAGGAACGCCGCCAGCAGCGCGCCGCTGCCGCGGAACTTGAAGCGGGCAAAGGCGTAGGCGGACGGCACGACCAGCACCAGCACGACCGCGGTGACGATGGTCGAGATGAAGAAGGAATTGAAGATGTAGCGGGCAAAGCCCGGCACGCTCACCCACATCGTGCGATAGGCCTCGAAGGAACCGTTCTCCGGCAGGAAGCGATAGGGGGAGGAAAACAAGAGCCCGAGCGGCTTCAGCGACACCAGGAAGCCCTCGACGAAGGGGGAGAGGATGAAGCTCAGGAAGACGAAGATACCCGCATAGATGCCGGCGAGCTCGTACCAGCGATAGCGGTTGATCATGGCGGGCTGGTTCATCGGCTTTCTCCCGAGGCAAGACGGTGGGTGACGCGGAAATAGGCGATGCAGAAGATCGACAGGAAGATGCAGATCAGCACGGCGCGCGCCGCCCCCTCCCCGTATTTCTTCGAGCCGATAGCGGTGCGATAGGTGTCGATGATCATCGTCGTCGTGTCGCCGTTCGGGCCGCCCTGGGTCAGGATCCAGATGATGTCGAAGGAGTTGAAGGTGGCGATCAGCGACAGCATCGACATGGTGATCATCGACGGCACCAGCAGCGGCAGGGTGATGCGGCGGAAGCGGTAGAAGCGCCCTGCCCCGTCGGTCCAGGCGGCCTCGTAGAGATCCTGCGGAATCGCCTGCATCGAGGCGAGCATGTAGAGCGTCACCAGCGGCACGCCGATCCAGACGTCGGTGATGATCGTCGCCCAGAAGGCCGTCGAGCCGTGCGCGAGGAAGGCGACCGGCCCGTCGACCAGCCCCGAGTTCTGCAGCATGCCGGAGATCATCCCGAACTGGCCGTTATACATCCAGCCCCACATGAAGATGCCGATCGCCATCGGCACGATCCAGGGCGGCATGGTCAGCACCCGGAACAGCGCCCGTCCCGGCACGGCGGCGTTCAGCATCACTGCGCCGAAGGTGCCGATGATCATCTTGATCGTCACGGAAAAAGCGGTCCAGACGAAGGTGCGGGCGATCACTTCCGCAAAGGTGGCGTTGAAGATCTTATCGTAGTTGGCGGTGCCCACCCAGTTGGTCGTCTTCTTCAGCGAGGCATCCGTAAAGGAGAGGATGAACGTATCGACCAGCGGATAGGCGACGATCACCGTCACGTAGAGCACGGCTGGAAAAAGCAGGATCCAGGCGAAGATGACGGTGCTGCGGCGAACACTCATCCCTCGTTCCTCGTCAGGCCGCACGGGCGTGCAGGGCTTCGTCGAAGCGGTCCCAGAGCGGTCTGAGATCGACGACCTGCCGCTTCATGCGCGCCTCGTCGATGGAGAGCGCCAGGATGCCGGCCTCCAGTGCATCGAGCGGCGAGACGGGGAGCGGACCGCCATGCTGGACGTGGGCGACGATCTCGGCCGCCATCTGCTCGTCCGCACCATAGTGCTGGGAGAGCGCCGTCTCCTTGGCATATTTCTTCTCGACCACTTTCTTGCCGGAGAGCACCTCGTGCACGTCGAGATAGCCGCGGATGAAGTCGCCCTCCGCCATGCCGCGCGATCCCATCACGCAGAAACGGCGGAACTGGTCCGGAACATTGAGGTTGGTGTGGAAATTCATCGCCACGCCATTGGCGTATTCGATGATCGCAACCTGATAGTCGATGATGTCGCCGTCGCTGTCGAAGACCTTGTCGGAAGCGAGCCAGCCGCTCGGCTTGCTATGGAAAAGCTGCAGGTCGTTGATGCCGTCGCGGGCCGGATCATTGGGGGGCGTGAAGCTCTTGCGGCCACCGAAACTCGCCACCCGCTCCGGCCGGGCGCCGACGACGCCGTTGTAGAGATCGAGGTCGTGGCAGCACTTTTCCAGCATGAAGCTGCCGGCATAGCGTCCGTAGCGGCGCCAGTCGCGCATGAAGAAGGCGCCATGATAGGGTTCGATGTGCTCGGCCGCCTCGATCGAAACGATCTCGCCGAGCGTTCCGGCGGCCTGGGCGGCGCGAAGGTCGCGATACATCGGCGCATAACGCAGGACCAGCCCCACCATCAGCCGGTCGTGGCCATGTTTCGCCAGGAGCGCCGCAAGCTCGACGCTCTGCTCGATGGTGCTGACGATCGGCTTTTCGCAGAACACCTTGAGGCCTGCCTCTAGACCGATGCGGATATGGTCGAGATGCATGTGGTTCGGAGAGCCGATCATCAGTAGGTCGAGCTTCTCGCCGGCGATCAGTTCCTCGGGCGTGGCATAGGCCTTTCCCGCCGAAATGCCGTTTTCCGCGAGCGTGGCAAGGCCGGCCGGCGCCGGATCGACATAGCCCGCGATCTCGAAGTTCTCGTCGATCGCCTTGAAGACATAGCCCAGATATCCAAGACGGAATCCGAGTCCGATTATCCCGACCTTCATGCTGATGCCGTTCCCATTTCGTAATTATTTTTCGTAGACTGGGATAGAATTTTCGTTGCGTCAACAAAAATTCGAATATTCGAAGAGATTGTGAAATTCATTTTCACGGCGCTTCAGGCATGACGTTCGCCGCCGCAGTCCGCTCTTCGAGGTCGACGAGGCTCTAGGCGCGGGTGCGGCCCGCGAGGGCACGCTCCAAAGCTTGAAGCGCGTCATGAATGAGCACCGCGAGCGCTGCGACGATGAGCCCGCCCTGCAGGACAAAGGCGAGATTGTTCGACTGCAGCCCGGCGATAATGACCTCGCCGAGCGTCTTCGCCGCAACTGTCGAGCCGATCGTTGCCGTCGCAAGGCTGATCACGACGGAAAGCCTGATGCCGGTCAGGATCACCGGCAAGGCCAAAGGAAGTTCGATCTGGACAAGCCTTTGGCGTTCGGTCATGCCGGCGCCGCGCGCAGCCTCGATCACAGCCGGTGGTAGTGTCGTCAGTCCGGTCAGGGCATTTTCGAAGATCGGCAACAACCCGTAGAGAAAAAGCGCAATCAGCGTCGGTTTTTCGCCGAAGCCGAAGATCGGGACTGCGAGCGCCAGCACCGCCACCGGCGGGAAGGTCTGACCGATATTCACGAGACTGCGCGACAGCGGCAAGAATTCGGCGCCGGCGTCCCGCGTCACGAGGATCGCCAGCGACACGGCAACGACGGTCGCGGCAAAGGTCGCGACGAGCACGGTTCGAAGATGGAGGAGCGTCAGCCACAAAAGGCTGCCTCGATTGTAGACCGCCGGGGCGTTCTCCTGCACCAGAGGGTTGAGCAGCGGTTCGAACCAGCCGGGTTGAAGCAGAAAGGCGAGCAACAGCACGAATACCGTCAGCCGCAAGAGAGTGGGAAGCGATGGCATCACCGCGGCCTCGCGGCGCGTTTCACCAGGCCATCAAGGCTGACCTTGCCGATGACGGCGCCGTTCACCGCCGTGACCGGCAATGCGGACCGCCCCGACCACAGGAGTTCGGAAAGCGCCTCGCGCTGGCTCAAGGTTTCCGGAATCGCCGTGCCTTCAGCCGTGCCGGGCTCGACCGCATCGCCGGCCGTCTCGATGGCAAGCAGGCGGAACGGTCTTTCCGTGGCGCCGATCAGTTCCTCGACGAAGGGCGTCGCCGGCCGCACCAGCATTTCCGCGGGCGCCGCGTATTGCAGGACCTCGCCCTTGTCCATGACGGCGATCTTGTCGGCGAGATGAAACGCCTCCTCCATATCGTGGGTGACGAGGATGATCGTCGTGCCGAAATGCTTCTGAATGGCGATGAGATCGTCCTGCGCCTTGGCGCGGATGATCGGATCGAGGGCGCCAAAGGGTTCGTCCATCAAAAGCAGGTTCGGTTCCGCCGCAAGCGCCCGCGCGACGCCGACCCGCTGCTGCTGGCCGCCGGAGAGCTCGTGCGGATAGCGCGGCCCGAAAAAATCCGGATCGAGCTGGAACAGCGTCAGCAGCTCCTCGACCTTCGCCTTTATCCGCGGCTTCTCCCAGCCGAGCAGCGTCGGCACGGTGGCAATGTTCTCGGCGACAGTGCGATGCGGGAAGAGACCATGGCCCTGGATCGCATAGCCGATCCGGCGACGCAGCTCGAATTCGGGCACGGAGCGATTGTCCTCGCCGTCGATCCTGATCATCCCGGAGGTCGGCTCGACCAGACGGTTGACCATTCGGATGAGCGTCGTCTTGCCGGAGCCCGATGTCCCGACGATGACAGTGATCGTATGCGGCATCACGGTCAACGAGACGTCGCTGACCACCTCGGTTTCGTCATAACGCTTGGTGACGCAGTCGAATTCGATCATGCCGCCTTACCCCGACTGTGCTTCGGACCCGTCACTTCGATCAGCCCGTCAAGCACGATCGCCGCCGTGAAGGCGAGCACGACCGTCGGAACCGCACCGAGCAGCACGAGATCCATGGCCGTCTGGCCGATCCCCTGGAAGACGAAGACGCCGAAGCCGCCGCCACCTATGAGGGCAGCGATCGTGGCAAGGCCGATGTTCTGGACGAGCACGATGCGGATGCCCGTAAGGATGACCGGAAAGGCCAAGGGAAACTCGACGCGGACGAGCCGCTGCCCTTCGGTCATGCCGAGGCCGCGTGCGGCATCGTTGGCGGCGCGCGGTACGCCGGCGAGCCCGACGACCGTGTTGGCGACCACGGGCAGCAGCGAGTAGAGAAAAAGCGCAACGAAGGCCGGAGCGACGCCGATGCCGCGCACGCCGATTGCATGAGCGCCCGGAACATGGGTCGCAATCCAGCCGAGCGGCCCGATCAGAATGCCGAAGAGAGCAATCGAAGGGATCGTCTGGACGGCGTTCAAGACGTTCAAGACCGCTGCCCGCAGGCGGTCGACCCGATGGCAGAGAATGCCGAGCGGCAGTCCGACGACCGCTGCGGCGGCAAGCGATCCGAGCGCCAGCGTCAGGTGGCGGCCGGCTTCGGCCCAGAACGTGTCGGCCCGGTTTGCATATTCCTTGAGGATCGACAGCCCGTCCCAACGTCCCGTCGCCAGCATTCCGCCGATGAGCGCCAGGGCCCCGGCGAGGAAAAGAAGCCTGAGGCCGGGACCGGGGGTGAGCCGCGTCAAGGCATCGGCAACCAGGAGCGCGAAGGCGAAGACGAGAATCCAGAAGCCGGCGGCCGGCGAGACGCGTGCATAGGCATTATCCGCCGGCGTCAGGCTGCCGGCAGCGCTGCCGATCAGAAAGCAGAGCGCGACGAGAACCGCAAAGGCCGCCACCATACGGACGAGAACGGATGTCTTCAAAAGCGCTACGACGGCGCCGAACGTCACGAGTGCTAGAAGCCCGTAGCCCAGCGATGGCGGCAAGGCCTCGAGGACCGCCTTTCCCTCGCCCTGCACGATGCGGTTTGCCCGGAACGTCGCAAAAGGAGCCAGAAATGCGCCATAGACCGCGAGAGCCGCAATGATCACGCCGAGCTTATCGAAAAGAAAGGTCCTGCGCTCTGTTTCTCGGATGACACCGATCGCCATGAAATGTTCCGCTCGACGCACGATTGAGGCGTTGCCCGACAGGCGCCGGACAACGCTTTTTTCAGCTACTTAAGGAAGCCGTTCTTCTTCAAGAAGTCCTCGGCGACCGCTTTCGCCGGCTCGCCACCCACCTGCACCCGGCCGTTCAACTCCTGCAGGGTGACGAGATCGAGCTTTTCGAAGACGGGCTTCAGAAGCGCCTCGATATTCGGATTCTCCTTCAGCACGGCTTCGCGGATGATCGGCGTCGGCTGATAGACCGGCTGCACGTTCTTGTCGTCCTCGAGAACGACGAGACCGGACGGCGCGATGCCGCCGTCGGTGCCGTAGACCATCGCGGCGTTGGCGCCGTTCGTCTGGTTGGCGGCGGCGGCGATGGTGGCGGCCGTATCGCCGCCCGACAACGTGATCAGTTGCTCCGGCTTCAGCGTGAAGGAATAGGCGGTCTGGAACGCGGGCAATGCCGCCGCCGAGTTCACGAATTCGGACGATGCCGCCAGGATGACCTCGCCGCCGTCGCTGACATATTTGCCGAAGTCGGAAAGCGTCTTGAGGCTATTCTTCTCGGCCACCTCCTTGCGCAGCGCGATCGCCCAGGTGTTGTTGGCCGGCGAAGGCGTCAGCCAGACGATCTTGTTGGCATCGTAGTCGAGCTTCTTTGCCAACTCATAGGCCTTGCCGGCATCCTTCCAGGTGGGATCGTCAGCCTTTTCGAAGAAGAAGGCGGCGTTGCCGGTATATTCCGGATAGACATCGATCTCGCCGGCCGTGATCGCTTTTCGCACGACGGGCGTGGCACCGAGTTGGACCCGGTCCGTGGTCTTGATGTCGTTGGCATTCAGTACCGCGAGAATGATGTTGCCGAGAACGCCGCCCTCCGTGTCGATCTTGGAGGAAACCACGACGTCGGCCTTGGCTGCCGCGGAGGTCAGCGCAACGGCCAGAGCAGTGCCGATCAATGTCTTCATCAGGGTCAGGCGCATGATTTTCTCCCTCGATTGGTCCCGTCGTTCGTCACGGGTTCCCCGCAGCGTCCGGTCAAACCATCCATATATGTCAGGGTTCGGCAAAGAATAGAGCAGCGCGCAACAGGACCTGGAGTTGAACTTCGGAATGTCGGGGCCGCAGTACGTCTTGTCAGGTTGCAATCCGCATCAATGTCGGTCACTGTCTCCCGAGGTCCGCCATTGAAGCCTCAGCCCTCAGGACCCTAGATCGATCGGCCTTATTCCATTTTTGTATGCGAGCATGACCCGAGGCGGCTGAAACTAGCCAACGGCCTACTGCTGTAGCCGCCCGCGCAGCCTTTAAAACCAGCTCGGGGGATTTGATGTCCGTCTATGTTCTTGCGTTTCTGTTCGGGGTCGTCGCTGGCCTGCGGGCGATGACCGCACCGGCAGCCGTCAGCATCGCCGCCGCGGCCGGCTGGCTGCCCGTCGCCAATAGCTGGGCAGCGTTCATGGGCTACCGATTCACGCCCTATGTCTTCGGGCTTCTGGCGCTGGTCGAATACGTCACCGACCAACTCCCGAGCACACCGAGCCGCAAGGTTCCGCAGCAATTCGGCGCCCGCATCGTCAGCGGCGGTTTCTGCGGCGCGGTGATTGGCACGGCCAGCGGCTCCTTGATCGGCGGCGCAGTTGCCGGAATGATCGGTGCGATCATCGGCACCCTTGGCGGCTATGAAGCACGCAAGCGCCTCGTCGCGATGATCGGCGGCAAGGACCTGCCGATCGCTCTTCTCGAAGATCTTGTCGCTATTCTTCTCGCATTGTGGGTGGTGTCCTCATGACCAGGCATTTCGACGCGATCATCATCGGCGCCGGCCAGGCTGGCCCGTCGCTCGCCGGACGGCTGACGGAAGCCGGCAAATCGGTAGCACTCGTCGAGCGCAATCTCTTCGGCGGCACCTGCGTCAATACCGGCTGCATGCCGACCAAGGCCATGGTCGCGAGCGCCTACGCCATCCACACGGCACGGCGCGGCGCCGAATACGGCATGACGACCGGCCCCGTTTCCGTCGATTTCGCCCGCGTGATGGCGCGCAAGGAGAAGGTGACGTTGGATGCCCGTGGGGGCATCGAGTCCTGGCTGAAGGGCATGAAGAACTGCACGGTGCTCTCCGGCCATGCGCGCTTCGAAAGCCCGACCGACATTCGCGTCGGCGACGAACTGCTTTCGGGCGGACAGATATTTCTCAATGTGGGCGGGCGCGCGGCGATCCCGGATTTTCCCGGTATCAACGAGGTTCCCTATCTCACCAACAGCTCGATCATGGCGCTCGACCATCTGCCCAGGCATCTGGTTATCGTCGGCGGCAGCTATATCGGGCTCGAATTTGCCCAGATGTTCCGTCGCTTCGGCTCCGAGGTCACCGTCATCGAAAAAGGCCCTCGCCTGATCGCGCGCGAGGACCCGGACGTCTCGGACGCGATCCGCGCCATCCTCGAAAATGAGGGGATCCGCATTCGCCTCAATGCCGAATGCATCCGCTTCGCCCCGCATCCCGACGGCATCGCCGCCGGCGTGGATTGCACCTCGGGCGCCCCGGAAGTCGTCGGCTCCGATGTCCTGCTCGCGACCGGCCGCCGGCCCAACACGGACGATCTCGGGCTCGGCAAGGCCGGCGTGAAGACCGATGCGCGCGGCTATGTCGAGGTAGACGACATGCTGCGCACCAACGTGCCGCATATCTTCGCGATGGGCGACTGCAACGGCCGCGGCGCCTTCACCCATACGTCCTATAACGATTTCGAGATCATCGCCGCAAACCTCATCGACAACGACCCGCGCCGGGTCAGCGACCGCATCCAGACCTACGCGCTCTATATAGATCCGCCGCTTGGCCGCGCCGGCATGACCGAAACCGAGGCGCGCAAGAGCGGCCGCAAGCTGATGATCGGTACAAGGCCGATGACGCGCGTCGGCCGTGCCGTCGAGAAGGGCGAAACGCAAGGCTTCATGAAGGTGATCGTCGACGCCGACACGAAGGAAATCCTCGGCGCCTCGATCCTTGGAACGGGCGGCGACGAGGCCATCCAGAGCATCCTCGACGTGATGTATGCGAAGCGGCCCTATACGACGATCAGCCGCGCCATGCATATCCACCCGACCGTGTCGGAACTGATCCCCACCGTGTTCGGCGATCTCTCGCCTGCCAAATAGTGCACGGATTCAGAGCACCCCAGTCAGCTCGAGGGTCTGGTAGCCGGCCAAAAGGGTGATCAGAATTCCGACAAGCCGCAGGAGCGTCTTCTCCTTCAGCGCCTTGACCATCCAACCGGCCAGCGGCGCCGCCAGGACGCCGCCCGCGATCAGCCCGCCAACCGATGCCAGATAGTCGCGGAAATCGCCCGCTTCCTCCCAGTGGCCGGTGACGATCGTGGCAAGGAAGCTCAGCGACACCGAAAGCGCAATCAGGAATTCGCTCGCATTGACGGTGCCGATGACGAAGCGCGGTTGTCCGCCGGCGCCGAGCAGGCCGGTCGTGGCGACGGGGCCCCAGCCACCGCCGCCCGCCGCATCGAGGAAGCCGGCAGTTGCGCCGAGCGGCGCGACGATTCGCATTTTGACCGGGTTCGTCGGAATTCGATGAAACGACCGATAGAGCAGCCAGCTCCCGACAATGGCGAGATAGGCCGTGACGAATGGCTTGGCCTGGTCTCCATCGAACGAGGTAAGCACGAAAGCGCCGATGATGCCTCCGCCGATGCCAAAGGGCACGAGCCGTCGGAACAGTTTCCAGTCGATATTGCGGTGATAGAGATGGGCCGAGCCGGATGCGGCGGTGGTGAACAGTTCCGCGGCATGGGCCGATGCCGAGGCTTGCGCCGGCGGCACGCCGAAGGCGAGGAGCACCGTCGAGGAGATCACGCCATAGGCCATTCCAAGTGCACCATCGACCGCCTGAGCCAGAAACCCGACCGCCGCGAACAGTAGGAAGTCTTCCATGGGAGGCTCCGCAACAGGATTCGTTTTATATAGCGAAGCCTCGCGTGTGCACCGACACGGAGGCTTATCGCTCGACGGAACTGCGTTCATGGTGCCCTTGGGCTCGCAAATAAACGGAGCATGCGTCCGGCTTGTTCCGCGAGTACGGCTCAATCCGGGCGTGTTCTTCAATACTGCAGGGATCGCGGCGTGGCGAGTGGGCCGTTCAGACGAAAACGCAAGCAACTGGCTGTCTGGGCCACCATTTGCGGGCGCATGTTCGCGCCCGCGCCGTTCTCACTATCGCTACTTCACGGGGATCATCAGGTGGGCATAGGGAGTGCCCGCCCACATGACATAGGGCTTGGAGGTGTCGGGCTTGGGATCCGTCGGATAGCCTTGCATCATGTCAGCCGCGTTCACGATCATGACATGCGGGCCGGTCTGTACCCAGTTGTTGCCCTCTTCGGGTTTCGTCGCGTAGGGATCGGTGTTGCTCGCGTCGGTGCCGCCGGCAAGCATGTACATGAAGCCCACCTTGCCCTTGGGCGGCTCCTTCTTGCCGATCCAGGCCATCGCCCATTCCATTGCATTGGCATCGCCGCACATCGGGTCGGGGCCGGGCGTGACCGGGTTGTCCGGCATGCACCAAAAGCCGTTCGTGCCCTCCCTCAAGGTGCGCATCGTGCCCTTCTCATCCATGGCATGGATGGCAGCGCCGCTTGCGACCGCCGCGGGTGCTGCGGATTCGGCGCTCTTGATCAGCGCAGCGTCGTCGGCGGCTGCACCCTGCCCTGCGACCAAACTGCTCGCCGCCAAAATGGCAGCAGCCGTCAGAAGCCGTTTCATGGCCGTTCTCCCGGATCGTGTTCATGGTTTTTCATGCTATCGGCCCGCGGCTGTGCCCAGCCGCATTAGCGACCGCTAAAATGATAGCAGAACGGACCAAGCCGGACAATTCAGCAGGGCTGGCCGCGCCGGCAACGCTCGTCACCCGAGTGGCGCGCGTTCATCAACCTTTTCCCCGGCTGAACCATCGCAGCGACATGCAGGAAAGCCCGGCGTCGATCTTTCCGATCTCGGTCGTCTTCAAGGCAACGACCCTATAACCGGCCTTGTCGAGCATCTCGATCGTGCGTGGAAAATCGGCGCCGACCATCACCACCTCGTTGACGCGAAGTGCATTGGCGGCCGCTTCCTCGCCTTCCGGAATGAGCATCTGCCGGAATTTCTCAAAGACGCCCGAGCGCGCCAGGCGGCTGGTGGAGAGCACCGTTTCCTCGTCGAGCAGCGAGCAATCGGTCTTGAAGTGGAGGACGCCCTCCGGCGTTTCGACAATCTCGCTCTTGCGGCCAAGCTTGTCCAAGCAAGCCTGCAACGCCTCGGCGCCCGCCCTGTCGGTGCGGGCAGAAAGACCGATCATCACGCTTTCCTGGGTCGTGAGAACGTCGCCGCCATCGGCGTAGCCCGCCGACAGATCGAGAACCGTGTCGAACAGGTCGCGGAGCGTCGGCACCATCTCTTCGGCTTCCCGAACACGCGTGGCGGCGCCCGGACGCAGAACGATCGCGCCCTCGGTAAAGACCAGCGCCGGGTCTTCGACGAAGATCGAATCCGGGAAGGTCTCCAGCGGCGGCAGCACCGTCGTCTCGACGCCGGCCGCGCGCATCGCCGCCAGATAGGCGTCGTGTTCGGCCTTGACGCCCACATAGCTCGGGCTGCCGCGGTCCTGCGCCCGCAAGCCGTCGACAACGGAACGCGCCGGCTCCCGGGCGATGATCGAATTGAAGTGATAGACCGGACGCGATGTCATCGAGAAACTTTCCCCTCTCAGTTATCCGGTGACCCGGCTGACGAATTCCGGATTGCCGCAGAGCGTATTGCTGACCGTGCAGATTTCCTCTTCCGCCGCTTCGGCGATTGCGTGGCGCACCACGTCATCGATATCGCCGCGGATGACGAATTCGACATCGAAGCGCGCCACCCGTGATGGTTCGTCATGCGCCTTTTCGCCAGTCACCTTGGCGGAGACTTCGACAAGCCTGTCGAGTACGCCGAAGCGGCTTGCAGCGATCCGCGCGCTGAGCACCAGGCAGCTGGCAAGCGAGGCGTAGAGAAGGTCGAGCGGGCCGAAACCAGCCTGCGACGGGCTGGTGACGATGTCGAGCGTACCGCCTGTGACAGAAGTCACATGCGGGAAACCCGTTCGCCCGACGGTCGCCGTCGCGCCGGTTTCCCTTGACTTCACTCTGAGCTCGGCCATTGCCGATCCTCTGCGTTCACGCCGTTTCCGGCGGAATGACGCCCTTGGTCAGGATGAAACAGCCGTAGAAGCGCGTCTCGCCGGTCGTGATGACGCAATAGGCCTTCTTCGCCTGCTCGTAAAAGGCGAAACGCTCGATGCCATACATCGGCGCCGGCTTGCCCTCGGCGCGATCGATCTCGGCCTGCACCTCGCGCTGGACGGTTGGAACCTCGTCGGGGGCACCCATCACTTCCATGCGGCCGACCGACGGCTGCAGCGGCGTGTCGAGCGGCAGAACGGAGAGCACGGCCCTCACCGCGCGCGCGGCCGAAACATTGTCGATGTGGAGCAACTTGCCGAGCGTCGTCTGCCGAGCGATCGCATCCGATGGGAAATTGGTGTCCGAAATCACGAGCGTGTCGGCGTGTCCCATCGATCGGAGTGCATGCAGCACATCCGCATTGAGAGCCGGGTCGATATTCTTGAGCATGCCTGTTCTCCTCAAACGCCGGCGGGACCTGCGGCGCATTGGGTCGCATCAGGCCTTTTCCGGGGTCGGTCGTCAACAGGATGTTCGGTTTCTCCACGCCTCCGAGGCGTTCCCGCGAACGGGACGGGCATCGGCCCCCTACTCGCCGTAGGGGATCCAGATGTTCTTGACGTCGACGGCGCGCCGCAGGAACGGCTGCCCTTCGGCTGCCGAACGGTCCGACCAGTCGACCGCCTTGCCGTAGTCGACGAAGGTTCGCTTCAGATTGCCGACCGACAGCTTCTCGACGAGCGTCGACAGTTCCAGCGATCCGAAGGCCCAGAGCGCGTCGACGTCGTTGTGGGCTGCCAGAGTCTTGGCAAGTTCGATCGCCGATCCGGTGACGATATTGACGACACCGGCCGGAACGTCGGAGGTTTCGAGGACGGAATAGAAATCCGTGGCGGCAAGCGGATGCGGCTCGCTCGGGATACTAACGACGCGATTGCCGACGGCGATCAGTGGCGCGACGAGGCTGACGAAGCCGAGCAGCGGCGCCTCCGGCGGGCAGATCACCCCGACGACGCCCTGCGGCTCCGGCATCGCGAGCGCCACGCCGCGCAAGGGCGGCTGATGCACGACGCCCTCATATTTGTCCGCCCAGGCGCCATAGCTGAAGAGACGGGCGATCGAGGCCTCGACCTCGGCCTTCGCATTGGCCGCCGAGGCGCCGGTCATGGCGGCGATGCGATCGGCAAATTCCGCCGCCCGACCGGCGAGGTTCTCGGCAATATAATAGAGGATCTGGGCGCGGTTATGCGTCGTCGCCGAAGACCAGGCCGAGGCCGCCTGTGCCGCGACGACCGCGTTGCGGATATCCTTGCGGTTGCCCTCGCCGACCTCGCCGATGACCTTGCCCTTCGGCGACAGGATCGGGCGCGAATAGTTGCCATCCGGCCGCGCCTGCTTGCCGCCGATGAAGAGCTTAGCCGTGCGGTCGAGCGTTGGCAGAGCGAAATCGCCAGCGGCCGGCCTCACGGCCGGCAGAGCGGATTCGGCGCGGAGTTTCCGGCCGAGCCAGGCCTTGGGCTTCAGATATTCGTAGCACCCCTCCTTGCCGCCTTCGCGGCCAAAGCCGGATTCGCGCTTTCCGCCGAAGCCGCTCGAGGCGTCGAAGAGATTGGTGGCATTGACCCAGACAACGCCCGCCGCAAGCTTGGCGGCGACATGCAGGGCGAGCCCGATCGTCTCGCTCCAGACGCTGGCGGCAAGGCCGTAGCGGCTGTGATTGGCAAGCTGGACCGCCTCTTCCGGCGTGCGGAAGGTCATCGATACGGCGACCGGGCCGAAGATTTCCTCCGTGGCGACGACCGAGGTCGGCTGGACAGCGGTGAGCAGCGTCGGCGGATAGAAGCTGCCGCCCTTGGGCAGCTCGATCTGCGGCTGGTAAAGCGCGGCCCCTTCGGTAACGCCCTGGCTGACGAGGTTTTCGATCCGCTGCAACTGCACCGGCGCGACGATCGCCGCCATGTCGATCGCCTTGTCGAGCGGATGGCCGACCCTAAGCGTCCCCATGCGCCGCTTCAGGCGTTCGTAAAACAAGTGTGCCACGCCCTCCTGAACAAGCACCCGCGAGCCGGCGCAGCAGACCTGGCCTTGATTGAACCAGATCGCGTCCACAACGCCTTCCACCGCGCCGTCGATATCGGCGTCGTCGAAAACGATGAAGGGCGACTTGCCGCCGAGTTCCAGCGTCAGCGACTTGCCGGTGCCCGCGGTCTTTTCGCGGATCAGGCGGCCGACCTCGGTCGAGCCGGTAAAGGCGATCTTGTCGATGTCGTCGTGCTCGACGATCAGCGCACCGGTCTCGCCCTCGCCGGTGACGACGTTCAGCACGCCCGGCGGCAGGCCGGCAGCAGAGGCAAGCTCGGCGAAGAGCAGCGCCGTCAGCGGCGTGAACTCCGCCGGCTTCAGAATGACCGTGTTGCCGAGCGCCAGTGCCGGTGCCACTTTCCAGGCGAGCATCAGGAAGGGGAAGTTCCAGGGAATGACCTGGCCGACGACGCCGACCGGCACCTGATCGGCGAATTCCGTTTCCTGCAGCTGCGCCCAGCCGGCGTGGTGGTAGAAGTGGCGGGCGGCAAGCGGAATGTCGATGTCGCGCGTCTCGCGGATCGGCTTGCCGTTGTCGAGCGCCTCGACCACGGCGATCAGCCGGGCGTGACGCTGGATCATTCGCGCCAGCGCATAGAGATGCCGGGCCCGGGCGTGGCCGGAGAGCTTCGCCCAGGGGCCTTGCGCCTTGCGGGCGGCGGCGACCGCCGCGTTGACGTCCTCACGACCGCCGAGCGCGATCTTCGCCAGCAGCGCGCCGGTCGCCGGCTCGAAACTGTCGAATGTCTTGCCCGACGCGGAAGCGGCGAAGCGGCCGTTGATGAAGTGGCCGAGCTCCCCCTTGTGGCGGGCGAGCCAGGCCCGGGCTTCGGTGTCGCCCTCGGGTGCAGGGCCGTATGACATTTCGTCGAAAAACCTGGCGACGCTCATCGGATTATCCAATCGGGTGTCTGTTGAGGGCCGAGTAGGCGCCGCTGACATGGTGCTCGAGCTGGCGCTCGATGTCTGCCAACAGGCTCGATGCCCCGACGCGGAAGAGATCCGGCTCGAGCCATTCGCGGCCGAGCTCTTCCTTCATGAGGAACTGGTAGTTCAGCACATCCTTGGCCGCGGAGATTCCGCCGGCGGGCTTGTAGCCGACCTTGATGCCCGTGCGCTCCTGATAGGCGCGGATCATCCTGAGCATGATAAGGGTCACGAGCAGCGTCGCGTTCACACCCTCCTTGCCGGTCGAAGTCTTGATGAAATCGGCACCGGCCATCATGCAGATGAGCGAGGCGCGGGCGACGTTGCGCAGCGTCTTGAGGTCGCCGGTCGCGAGGATCGCCTTGACATGCGCATCGCCGCAGGCCTCGCGGAAATCACGCATCTCGTCATAGAGCGCCTGCCAGTTGCCCGTCAGCACATGTTCGCGGGTGATGACGATGTCGATTTCCTTTGCGCCGTCGGCGACCGAGGCCTCGATTTCCTTGAGCTTGACATCATGCGGCACGAGGCCAGCCGGAAAGCCCGTGGAAACCGCGGCCACCGGAATTCCGGAACCCTGAAGCGCCTCCACCGCCGTCGACACGAAACGGTGATAGACGCAGACCGCGCCGGTCGTGATTTCGCGATCGCCCATGCCGAGCGCATCGAGAAGGTCCTGGCGCACCGGCTGGCGCGCCTTGGCGCAGAGACGCTTCACGCGTTCCGTCGTGTCGTCGCCGTTGAGCGTCGTAAGGTCGATGCAGGTGACCGCCTTCAAGAGCCAGGCGGCCTGCGCATCCTTTTTGACCGTCCGGCGACCCGGTAGTGTTGCGACGCGCCTCTCGGCCGCGGAAAGATTGACGCGCTGGTCGAACACCCAGGAAAGGTCGAGATCGACGCCGTCGTTGCGCGGCCAGTTATGACCGGCGCCAGCGGGCTTGGCAGAAATCGCCGACACCGCCTTGAGAGCAAGGTCTTCCAAGCGACTACTCCTCGATTTCTCCCTGCCGGGACCGGGCAGCCTGCAGAGCAGCCCCAGTGGATTGTTATTTTTCTATCGGATTTTTGTTATCATTCCATCAAGACCGGTGAGTGTCAAGCGACGACGCCGGACGAAGTCGCGAGACTATCATATTTATCCCGCCAGCGCCTCAAGCGCCGAAAGCGATGCCTCACCGTCTTCGGTAATCACCGCCCGGAATGCGGTGAGTGGCGCGAAAAATGCCGGTTTCAACTTGCCGATCTTGCTCCTGTCCACCACGAGGTAGTTTTCGCGGGCGAGTGAAATCACCTTCTGCTTGACCGGCACTTCGTGAAAGTGAACGCATGTCGCGCCGCGGGCGGGGTCGACGCCGGCGGCCGAAACGAAGGCGACGTTGATGCCTAGATGATCGAGCGTCTCGAGACCTGAATTGCCCGAGAACGACGCCGATGACGGGTAGTAGACACCGCCAAGCATGACGATCCGCGCATTTGGCTTGCGCGTCAGCCGGTCGGCCACGTTGAGGGAGTAACATACCGCCGTGATTGAATAATTTTCCGGTATCACATCAACGAGATACTCAAGCGTCGTGCCACAATCAATGAAGATCGTGTCGTCGGGACGGATGTGCCGGGCAGCATGAATGCAAGCCTCGCGCTTCGCCGTCGCATGACTGTCGGCCGCGAGCGCGAGGTCATAAGGGACGTCGGCCTCGATATCGGCCGCAGGCACGATATGCCCGCCGAGATATCCGAACAGGTCCGGATTGTCGGCAACGTCGCGGCGAACGGTCATTTCCGAAACGCCCAGGAAAGCGGCCGCGTCTCTCAGATGCAGCACGCGACGCGCCGAAAGCGCATTGGCCAAGGCGATAATCCGTGTGGTCTTGCGACTGGCCATGGCCCATCCCGAGTCTGCGTCCCAGGTCAGCCTGCGCCCCCGCGAGCGACGACCTGCAGCCCAACAAGTTTTGTTAGAAATATCACAAAATCAGGCGTCTCGGCAAGCTCAGCAGGAACCTGCGGCGCTTACACATGAAATGCGTCTCGCAAGCCGCCGCCCTTTTTCGTCAGTCGGAGGTCGAGGTCCGCCTCGATGTGATCGATGTGCCGCAGCATCAGCGTGCAGGCTCCTTCGACATCCTTCTTTTCCAGGGCATCGACGATCTGCTGATGTTCGTTGTGACCACAGCTCGAGATCACCGATTGCCCGTAAAGCGCGATCACGAGCGAAGAGCGGGCAACGAGCTCGTCCATGAAACGCATGAGAATGGCATTACCGCTGATGGCGGCGACGGCAAGGTGAAAATCGCCGGAGGCCTTGATCTCGGCACGGCGGGCCGGCGCGCCGCGCTGGTTCGTCAGCCGCTCCTCCTCCGCAAGCAACTCTCTGAGTTCCTTGATCTGCGCTTTGCCGATATGGGGCGCCGCCTCGCGGAGTATGACCGGCTCCAGCAGGCGACGCGTCGCGAAGATCTGCTGCGCCTCGGTCACGGACGGATAGGCGACAAAGGCGCCACGATTCTTCTCGACATTGACCAGCCCTTCATAGGAGAGGGCTTGAAGGGCGGCGCGAACCAAAGTGCGGCTGACATTGAACAGGCTGCCGACGTCGTTTTCGGAAAGCTTCGTACCGGGCGCCAGCCGCCGCTCGACGATCGCTTCGCGGATCGCGTCACGGATATGGGCGCCGATATCGATGGCGTTGTCCGCCGGGGCAGGATTGGCTGAGGTCATAGAACAGGGAATCCGGGACAGAGCCGATACTGTAGCGCGCGAAATGCTCGAAGTTAATCATTAATTGCACGCAACCAGTCCTTTTAATTGTATACGATAATAGGCAATTTTTGGCAACAAACGCCTATTAAATGTGCAACCAATCCGGTCGGTTTGCCACTGGATCGGCGGCGCCTGAGAAACTTCGCCACGGAATCAGGCCCTTAGAAAACTGGCACGCTTGATGCTTCGCTCCTGTCGCAAGGAGAAAGCGGCATGTCCAAAGCAGCAGAGATCGATATCGCTTCCGTTTCCAAGGTGTATGGCACGACGACCGCAGTCCATGCCATCAGCCTGAAGATTCCGGCCGGCAGCTACTGCTGCTTCCTCGGGCCCTCGGGCTGCGGCAAGACGTCGACGCTCAGGATGATAGCCGGCCACGAAAGCATCTCCTCCGGCGATATCCGCCTCGGCAATGTCGTGGTGACCGATTTCCCGCCAGCCAAGCGGGGCACCGCGATGATGTTCCAGTCCTACGCCCTGTTTCCGCACCTCGACCTTGTCGACAACGTCGCCTTCAGCCTGAAGATGAAGGGCGTCGAGAAGGACGAGCGCCGGGCGAAGGGGCTGGAAATGTTGACCCTCATGCAAATGGGGGCCTATGCGGCGCGCCGGCCGACGCAGCTTTCCGGCGGCCAGCAACAGCGCGTGGCGCTCGCCCGGGCGCTGATCACCGATCCGGAAGCGCTGCTGCTCGATGAACCGCTTTCCGCGCTCGATCCCTTCCTGAAGATCCGCATGCGCGCCGAGCTCAAGAAGCTGCAGAAGACACTCGGCATCACCTTCGTCCATGTGACGCACAGCCAGGAAGAGGCGATGGCGCTCGCCGACCTCGTCGTCATCATGAACAACGGCCGCATCGAGCAGGCGGCGCCACCTCGGACCGTCTTCGAAAAGCCCGCAACCGCCTTCGTCGCCCGCTTCATGGGTGACCACAACGTACTTTCCGGCCGTGTAGCCGCGATCGACAACGATATCGTCACGCTCACTGCGCCCGAAGGCCAGACGTTTACGGTCCGCGACATCGCGCAGGAAGTCGGAAAGCCGATCGACATCGGCATCCGCACCGACCGGGTGCGCCTCGAGCCGGCATCCGAAAGGTCGCTCGGCTTCCAGGGTGTCGTCTCGAATGTCGAATATCGCGGCGCGTCCGTGAAGATCACTGTGATCGGCGCCGGCAGCGACGACTTCACAGTGGTCGTCTCCGATGCCGACTACTTCAGGAGACCGGTATCGGTCGGCGACGCGGTGTCGCTCAGTTGGGCCCTCGAGGACGTGATCCCTCTCGGCCGTCTTTCAGCCTGAACGGGGCCAGAAGCAACCATCCGCCCGATCCTGCAAAAAACCGTCAATCAAGCACCACCAAAAAGGGGAACGACAGCATGACCACTGAAACGAAGACTGCCTCGCCGGCGAAGGGCATCTCGCGGCGCTCGCTCTTGAAGACCGGTGCCGCCGCGGTCGGCGCCATCGCGGGCTCCGGCGCCATCACCGGCTTCCCGACCATCTGGGCGCAGAACCCGATCACGCTTCGCCAGTTCGGCACCGGTGTCTCGAACATCAACGCGATCGCCGAGAAGTGCAAGGAAGACCTCGGCATCACGCTCGAAATGACCGCGACCGACTCCGACGCCGCCGCCCAGCGGGCCGTCACCCAGCCGGATTCTTACGACATCGCCGACATCGAATACTGGATTGCCAAGAAGGTCTTCCCGAGCGGCGTCATGCAGCCGATGGATGTCAGCAAGATCAAGTATTACGACAAGATCGTGCCGCTCTTCATCGACGGCAAGCTGAAACCCGACAGCGTGGTCGCCCAGGGCACGGCGCCGCACACCGTCGGCTTCGTCGAGGCGCAAGATTCCAAAACCTTCGCCAAGGAGCCGACGCAGTGGATGACGCTCATCCCCACCATCTACAACGCCGACACGCTCGGCATTCGCCCGGATCTCGTCGGCCGCGAGATCACCACTTGGGCCGACATCATGGATCCTGCCTTCAAGGGCAAAGCGGCGATCCTCAACATCCCGTCGATCGGCATCATGGACGCCGCAATGATCATGGAGGCCATGGGCAACATCAAATATGCCGACAAGGGCAACATGACGACGGACGAGATCGACCAGACGATCGATTTCCTCATCAAGGCCAAGCAGGATGGCCAGTTCCGCGCCTTCTGGAAGTCCTTCGACGAGAGCGTCAACCTCATGGCCTCCGGCGAGGTCGTCATCCAGTCGATGTGGTCGCCGGCCGTTGCCGCCGTGCGTTCGAAGGGCATTGCCTGCAAGTACCAGCCGCTGAAGGAAGGCTATCGCGCCTGGGGCGGCGGCCTCGGCCTTGCCGCGCATCTTGAGGGCGCACAGCTCGACGCGGCTTACGAATACATCAACTGGTATCTCTCCGGCTGGGTCGGCGCCTATCTCAACCGCCAGGGTTATTATTCGGCCGCCATGGAAACCGCGAAGACCCACATGTCCGAGGATGAATGGGGCTTCTGGGTCGAGGGCAAGCCCGCCAAGGGCGATATCCTCTCTCCGGAAGGCAAGGTGATGGAAAAGGCCGGAGCAGTCCGCGACGGTGGCTCGTTCGAGGAACGCATGGGCAAGGTCGCCTGCTGGAACTCGGTGATGGACGAGGACCGCTACATGGTGCGCCGCTGGAACGAATTCATCGCGGCTTAAGCTACGCTACCTCATTCCCCTCCCCAACCCTCCCCACAAGGGGGAGGGGGTCCGGAGAGGGCGCGCACAAAAGCTCCCTCCCCCTTGTGGGGAGGGTTGGGGAGGGGTCTTCCGGCTCCTCCCCATAGAAGTTTCCACAATGTCGGTCAGGATGGCAGATGGCGACGATCGCTTCCACAGAACCAAATGAGACGAGCGGGCGCGCGCGAAGCGGCGGCCTCCGGTTGCCCCCGCGCTCGCTGGTCGCCTATCTCCAGGCCACACCCCTTCTCCTGATCCTCGGCTTCTTCTTCATCCTGCCGATCCTCACCATCATTGTCGTCAGCTTCTGGGACTACGATTTCGCCGGGCTCTACCCGGATTTCCTGGCGATGAACTATGCCGATACGCTCGGCTCCTGGGTCACCTGGAAGACCTATCTCAATACGCTGAAGTTCACGGCGATCACCTGGGCACTGACGCTCGTCATCGGCTTCTGGGTCGCCTATTTCCTCGCCTTTCACATCCGCACGACGACGATGCAGATGGTGCTCTTCCTCGTCTGCACCGTGCCTTTCCTCACCTCCAACATCATCCGGATGATCTCCTGGATCCCGGTCCTTGGCCGCAACGGCCTCGTCAACTCCACGCTGGTCCAACTCGGCATCATACCCCAGCCGATCGAATGGCTGCTCTATTCCGATTTCGCCGTCGTGCTCGCCATGGTGCATCTCAACACGCTGTTCATGGTGACGCCGATCTTCAATACGCTGATACGCATCGACCGCTCGCTGATCGAGGCGGCGCGCGATTGTGGCGCGACCGGCTGGCAGGTGCTCTGGAATGTCATCCTGCCCTTGGCGAAGCCCGGCATGGCGATCGGCTCGATCTTCGTCGTGACACTGGTCATGGCCGACTTCTCGACCGTTCAAGTCATGTCGGGCGGCCAGAGCGCGTCGGTCGCGTTGATGATGAAGAACCAGATGTCGCTGCTGCAATACCCGGCGGCGGCCGCCAATGCTGTCGTGCTGCTCATCGTGGTGCTGCTGATGGTCGCGGCGATCCTCAGTGTCGTCGATATTCGCAAGGAGCTCTGACATGAACCACGAAAGACGCGGCAAGGAATTCTATGTGCTCGCAGCCTTCTTCGCGCTGTTCGTGCTGTTCCTCTATGGCCCGCTGTCGGCGGTCCTGATCCTCTCCTTCCAGGGACCTGACGGCGGCCTCACCTTCCCGCTGAACGGTGTCTCGTTGCACTGGTTCTACAATCTCTTCGAGAAGCAGGCGGTCGGCGATTTCGGCGCCTCGTTTCGGCGTTCCTTCACGCTGGGGCTGATGGTCGTGGTGGTCAACGTCGTCGTCGCGCTGCTTGCCGGCCTTGCCTTCCGCTATCGTTTCCGCGGCTCGACGGCGCTGTTCTACGTGACCGTCGCAAGCCTCGTGGTGCCGTCGATCATCATCTCGCTCGGGATCGGCGTCGTCTTCCAGCAGTTCGGATTGAAGCCCGCCTGGTACTCATCCGGCTTCGGCGCGCATCTCACCTGGACGCTGCCCTTCGGTGTGCTGATCATGTTCGCGGTGTTCAACCGCTTCTCGCCCGCCTACGAGGAGGCCGCGCGCGATCTCGGCGCAACGCCATGGCAGACCTTCCGCCACGTGGTGCTACCGATGATCGCGCCCAGCCTGATCGGCGTCGGCCTGTTCGGCTTTACCCTCTCCTATGACGAGTTCGCCCGCACGCTGATGACCTCCGGCAGCTACAACACGCTGCCGCTCGAAATCTACGGCATGACCACCAATGTGACGACGCCGGTGCTTTACGCGCTCGGCACGGTGACGACGCTGTTCTCCTTCACCATCATCCTCGTGGCGCTTGCCATCATTCTGATGCTGAGGCGCCGGCCGGCAAGGATAAGCTGACATCCATGCGCATTCTGATTGTCAATCCGAACACCACCGTCTCGATGACCGAAAAGGCCGCACAGGCTGCGCGAGCGGTCGCTGCTCACGGCACCGAAATCATCGCGGCCACGTCGAAGGGCGGACCTGCCTCGATCGAAGGGCACTACGACGGAGCGATCGCCGTGCCCGGCCTGCTTGCAGAAATCCGCGCGGGAGAAGCGGCGGGAGCGGATGCCGCGATCATCGCCTGCTTCGACGATACGGGCCTGGAGGCTGCGCGAGCGCTCGCCGATATCCCGGTCGTCGGGCTCTGTGAATCCGCGGTGATGACCGCCGCTCTGCTTGCGCAGCGCTTCACCGTCGTCACGACGCTCGAGCGCTCACGCGTCCTTATCGAAAACTTGATCAGGCACTACGGGATGGGCGATCGGGCGAAGGTCCGCGCCGCCGATATCCCGGTCCTCGAACTGGAGGACAAGGCCTCCGGCGCGCTCGTCAGGCTCAAGCGACAGGTCGAGCGGGCGCTCGAGGAAGACGGCGCGGAGGCGATCGTGCTCGGTTGCGCCGGCATGGCGGACCTTGCGCAGTCTCTGCAACGCGATTATGGCGTACCCGTCATCGACGGCGTCTCGGCGGCGGTCAAGCAGGCCGAAGCGCTGGTGGCGCAGGGACTTTCGACCAGCAAGCGCGGCTCCTATGCCTCCCCCCTCCCGAAGCCCTATACGGGCCTGATGAGCGCCTTCGCGCCAGCATCTGCCTGATCTGCGCCTAACGGATCCCTCTGGTTGCAGCGGGAAAGGTGGCGTCGCCGCAGTTGCTCCCTTAATGCTCGGTTGACAACGCTCTTCGAAGGTTGAAAGAGTGATGCACACTCGAAGCGGGCAGCGTTGGGAGGACTATGTCGATGCGCGCGTTTCTCGCCCTTTCCACTCTTCTCTTCACGCTTCTTCCCCTTGTTACGCCGGTTACCGCGGCCGAACCCGAGCGCAAGATCGAGATTACCAGCGATGCCGACTATTTCGGCTTCGACCTGCGCACCGAGCAGAATGTCTCGCTCGACGAGTGCCATAGCGCCTGCATTGCCGACGGCGCCTGCAAGGCCTTCACCTACAATCCAAAGGTGAAGTGGTGCTTCCTGAAATCGGATTTCAATCAACTGAACACATTCAAGGGGGCCATTGCCGGGAAGGTCGTCGAGACCGTCACCGGCGAGCCGGATCTCGGCGCACCCCCTCGCCTCTCCTTCGTCTCGGATGACCTCTTGCAGCAGGCGCGCGACGTCAAGGCCGGGCTCGCCTTGGCCGATGATCAAATGGGTTTCGGCGTCAACGGGTTGATCGAAGCGGCGCGTCGTCAGTTGACAGCCGGCAACTTCGTCGCCGCGCTCAAGGCATTGCGCGGCGCGCTGGCGATCACCCCGGAAGACGGCAATTTGTGGCTGGAGACCGCCAGAACGGCCAACCGGTTCAGCGGCGGCACGGATCTGGCGAGCGAGGCGGCCCTTGCCGCGCTCAACGGCTATCAACTGACGAGGACCGCCCAGAGCCGCGCCGATGCACTCGCCGTTCTCGCCCAGGCGCTCGACAACCTGCAGAACTATCGCGCCGCCCTCAGCGCCTACAAGGCAAGCCTTGAGCTCGTGCAGGCAAAGACCGTGGAAACGGCCTATCTCGACCTCAAGGCGCGCCAGGGTTTTCGCGTCACTGGCAACACGATCGATGCGGATGGCGCAAGCCCGCGCGCCTGCGTTCAGTTCTCCGAGCAGCTGTTGAAGAACGGCCCCGATTACGCCTCCTTCGTGACGCTCGACGGCGTTGCCCCGAAGGCGGTCGAGGCCAAGGGCAGCGAGATCTGCGTCGAAGGCCTGGCGCATGGCCAGCGCTACAAGCTCGTGCTGCGGCAGGGACTGCCCTCCTCCGTCGACGAAGTCATCGAGACGCCGGTCAGCCTCGACATCTATGTCAAAGACCGCGCGCCGATGGTGCGCTTCACCGGCGACAGCTTCGTGCTGCCGTCGACCGCACGGCGCGGCATCCCGATCGTCTCGGTCAATACGGAAAGCGCCAATCTCAAGCTCTATCGCATCGGCGACCGCAGCATCTCGTCGCTGCTGACGAGCTCGCAGTTCCTCACCCAGCTTGACGGCTATAGTGCCGAGCGCATCGAGGCCGAGAGCGGCGAGCTCGTCTGGCAAGGCAGCATCGACATCAGGACCGAACTCAACAAGGAAGTCGTGACGAGCTTCCCGGTCGACGAGGCGCTGCCGAAGCGCAAACCCGGCGTCTATGTGCTGACGGCGGCGTCCGCGACCGCCCTCAGCCAGGATTGGGACGCGCGCGCCACGCAATGGTTCGTCGTCTCCGATATCGGTATCTCGACCTATGCCGGAACCGATGGGCTCTCCGTCTTCGCGCGTTCGCTTGCCAGCGCCAAGCCGCTGGCCGACGTCGAACTGCAGCTGGTTGCCAAGAACAATGAAGTGCTCGGCACCGCCACGACCGACGCGGAAGGCAGAGCGATCTTCGCCGCCGGGTTGATCCGCGGCACGGCGAGCATGATGCCGGCCGTCATCTCGGCCAGGAAAGGCGAGGATGATTACGTCTTCCTCGATATGACGCGCGCCGGCTTCGATCTTTCCGACCGCGGCGTCACCGGCCGCGCCGCACCCGGCGCGATCGACATCTACGCCTGGACGGAGCGGGGCATCTACCGGACCGGCGAGACGGTACATGCCGCAGCCCTTGCCCGCGACGTCAATGGCCAGGCGATCGAGAACCTGCCGCTCACCTTTGTCTTCCTGCGCCCGGATGGGGTCGAGGACCGCCGTATGATCAGCAATGGCGGCAAGCTCGGCGGCCATACGCTCGATCTGCCCGTTCCGGAAAATGCGATGCGCGGCACCTGGACGATGCAGATCTTCACAGACCCCAAGGGCTCGGCGATCGGCGAGAAGCAGTTCCTCGTCGATGACTTCGTACCCGACCGCACCGAATTCGACCTGACGAGCGAGGCAAAGACCATCGAAGTCGGCACGCCGATTGAGGTCGCCGTCGACGGTCGCTTTCTCTACGGGGCGCCGGCCGCGGGCCTGACACTCGAAGGCGACGTTGCGGTCAAGCCGACGCGTGAGAGCGAAGCCTTCAAGGGCTATTTCTTCGGCCTCGCCGATGAGGAAGCAAGCGAAGATACCCGCGTGCCGCTCGAAGGGCTCGAACCGCTCGATCAGGACGGAAAGGCCGTTTTTGCCGTCGATCTCGGCGAGGTGCCGGCGACGACGCAATTGCTCGATGCCACGGTCACTGTGCGTATGCGCGAGGCCGGCGGCCGCGCCGTCGAGCGCGCGTTGACGCTGCCCGTCCAGCCGGACGGGCCGATGATCGGCATCAAGCCGGAATTTCCCGGCGACCTTGCCGAGAACTCCGTCGGCAAGTTCCATGTCATCGCCATCGACGCCAATGGTGCAAAAGTCTCGATGCCCGGCCTCTTTTGGAAGCTGATCAGCGTCGAGCGGAACTACCAGTGGTATCGCGACGGCAGCGCCTGGAAATACGAGCCGGTCATCTCGACGAAACAGGTAGCGAACGGGACTGTCGACGTGACCGAGGACGGTGCGTCCGTCGCCGTGCCGGTCGGCTGGGGCCGCTATCGTCTGGAAATCGAGACCGCGGCCGCCGATGGCCCGACCTCCAGCGTCGAGTTCGATGCCGGCTGGTATGTCGAGGCCACGTCGACGGAAACGCCGGATGGACTCGAGATCGCCCTCGACAAGGAGAATTACGCGGTCGGCGAGACGGCGAAGCTCAAGGTCTCGCCCCGTTTCGCGGGCGAATTGCTGGTGACCGTCGGCACGGAAAACCTGATTGCGACGAAGACCGCAACGATCGCCGAGACGGGCGGCGAAGTGGAGCTGCCGGTGACCGCCGATTGGGGTGCCGGCGCCTATGTGACTGCGACGCTCTATCGCCCCGGCGAGGCTCAGGAAAGCCGCATGCCGATGCGGGCGATCGGCATCAAGTGGCTCGCCGTCGATCCGGCCGATCGCAAGCTTGCAGTCAGTCTCGACGCTCCCGAGAAGACTCAGCCGCGCCAACCCCTCGAGATCAACCTCCAGGTACGCGGCGCCGGCGCGAACGAGGACGCCTATGTCACGGTCGCCGCCGTCGATGTCGGCATCCTGAACCTGACGCGCTATGAGGCGCCCGACCCGGACGGCTGGTATTTCGGCCAAAGGCGGCTCGGTCTCGAAATCCGCGATCTCTACGGCCGGCTCATCGATGGCTCGCTCGGCGCGACCGGACGGCTGCGCACGGGCGGCGACGGCGGGCAGATGCCGCTGCAGGGCAGCCCTCCGACCGAGAAGCTGGTTGCCTTCTTCTCCGGGCCGGTGAAGCTCGACGCCGAAGGCACGGCGCATGTGCGCTTCGACATCCCGCAGTTCAACGGCACGGCCCGCGTCATGGCGGTCGCCTGGACGAAGTCCGGCGTCGGCGATGCGGTGAAGGACGTCGTCATCCGCGACCCGATCGTCGTCACCGCCAGCCTGCCGAAGTTCCTGGCGCCCGCAGACCGGGCCGATCTCAGGCTCGATATCGCCAACACGGACGGACCGGCCGGCGACTATCAGTTGCAGGTGACCACCAACGGCCCGGTGACCGTCGAACAGACCGGTCCTTCGCAAACCGTGCAACTCGAAGCCGGTGGCAAATCGGCCGTGACGCTGCCGCTCACCGGCCAATATCCGGGCAGCGGGCTCGTCACCGTCACGCTTTCGAACGCCGCCGGCCTGTCGCTGGAGCAGGCGGTCAACATCCCGGTCCGCCCGGCCGCACTGCCGGTCACCGAGCGCCAGGTCGTTAGCATCGCCGCCGGCAGCAGCCTGACCGTCGACGATCAATTGCTCGCCGACAGCCTGCTGCAGGGTGCCTCGGTCAGCCTCAACGTCACCCGCTCGGCCGCTTTCGACATCCCGGCGCTGCTGATGTCGCTCGACCGCTATCCCTATGGCTGCGCCGAACAGACGACGAGCCGCGCCCTGCCGCTGCTCTATCTCAGCGAGCTCTCCAAACAATCCGGGCTTGCCGAAGACGGCGAGGTGGCGAAGCGGGTGCAGGAGGCGATCTACCGCGTGCTTTCTTACCAGTCCTCTTCGGGGAGCTTCGGCCTGTGGAGCCCCGGCTCCGGCGATCTCTGGCTCGACGCCTACGTCACCGACTTCCTGACCCGCGCCCGCGAGCAGAAGTTCGACGTGCCGGAACAGGCGATGGTGCAGGCGCTCGAGAACCTGCAGAACGCGCTGAGCTATGAGACGAACGTCAAGGATCGCGGCAACGAGATCGCCTATGCGCTCTACGTGCTCGCCCGCAACCGTAAGGCCGCGATCAGCGATCTTCGCTACTATGCCGACACGCTGCTTTCGGATTTCCCGACACCGCTTGCCAAGGCGCACATCGCCGCAGCACTCGGGCTCTACGGCGATGCCGGACGGTCGCAGGACATCTTCGCGGCCGCCGTCAACATGTCGACCGGGCTCGTCAATGTCAGCCTCGCCCGTTCCGACTACGGCTCGTCGCTGCGCGACGATGCGGCGGTGCTAGCGCTCGCGGCCGAAAGCCGGCCGGTGCCGCCGATCATCCCGGAACTTTCGAAGATCGTCGCCAGGGAGTGGGAGCAGGCCCGTTACACCAGCACCCAGGAACAGGCCTGGATGCTGCTCGCCGCGCGCGCCGTCCAGCACGGCGACGAGGATATGAAGCTCGAGGTCAACGGCGCCCAGCGCACCGGCAGCTATGCCGCACGGATGACGGGTGATGCGCTGATCGAGCATCCCGTCGTCATCCGCAACAATGGCACTGACCCCGTTTCCGCCGTGGTGACCACCGTTGCGGCACCCGCCCAGCCGCTCTCGGCCGGCGGCGACGGCTTCGCCATCGAGCGAACCTATTACACACTCGACGGCGCCGAGGCGAATGTCAGCCAGGCACGGCAGAACGAACGCTACGTGGTCGTGCTGAAGGCGACGGAGAGCAACGACTGGCCGTCGCGCGTGCTGATCACCGACCTGCTCCCGGCCGGCTTCGAGATCGACAATCCGAGCCTCGTCGACAGTGCCCAACTCTCGAATTTCGAATGGATCGGCGAGGTCCAGGCCGCCCACACCGAGTTCCGCAGCGACCGCTTCGTCGCGGCCTTCGACCGGTCGACCGGCGACAATCGCGAGATTACGCTCGCCTATGTCGTGCGCGCGGTGACGCCCGGAACCTACGATCATCCGGCCGCAAGCGTCGAGGACATGTACCGGCCGCAGTTCTCGGCACGCACGGCGACGGGCCGCATGGAGGTGCTGGCGGCACAGTAGTAGGCGCGATGTCCATTTGGCAGTTGCTTGAACGGATGAGAGCGAGCCGCGAAGGTGCGGCATCACCCCCCTCTGCCCTGCCGGGCATCTCCCCCACAAGGGGGGAGATAGACGAGGCAGCTACCTCAGCGGACGAGCTCCAGGCGCATTCGTCAGCTTTGGGCGGCGCCACCAAATCCGCCACGTTTTGCAGACCGGGGGCTAACCACTTGCCGATCTCCCCCCCTGTGGGGGAGATGCCCGGCAGGGCAGAGGGGGGTAGCACCGGCCCAATCAATCCGGTCGGATCCCGACAGTTCCGGCTTCGAACAATCGTCCTAAGCACCTTGTCGACTGGCTTCATCCTGGCTGGTCTCGCCCTCGGCCTCGAATGGGCGGACCGGGCATTCCCGCCGCCACTTGAGCGCGCCCAGATCTTCTCGCGCGAGGTTGTCGACAAGGATGGACGCCTGTTGCGCGCCTTCGCCACCCCCGACGGTCGCTGGCGGCTGAAGACGACGGTCAAGGATGTCGACCCGCGTTTCCTCGACATGCTTATCGCCTATGAGGATCAGCGGTTTCGCGATCACCACGGCGTCGACCCGCTGGCGCTCGGACGGGCAGCGCTGCAATTCGTCACCAATGGCCGCATCGTTTCCGGCGCCTCGACGCTCTCGATGCAGGTGGCGCGGCTGATCGAGCCGCGCGAGCGGCGGACATGGACGGCGAAGCTGTTGCAGCTCGCACGCGCCATCCAGATCGAGCGGCGCCTCAGCAAGGATCAGATCCTCGACCTTTATCTCACCCATGCCCCCTATGGCGGCAATCTCGAAGGCGTGCGTGCCGCAAGTCTCGCCTGGTTCGGCAAGGAGCCGCGCCGGCTCTCGGTCGGCGAGGCGGCCCTGCTCGTCGCGCTGCCGCAATTGCCCGAGAAGCGTCGCCCGGACCGCAACCTGGCGGCCGCCGATGCCGCACGAGAACGGGTGCTCGGCCGCGCCGCGGTCGCCAAAGTCATCGGCCAAGGCGAGGCGGAGCGCGCGGCGATGACCGCCATTCCGACCCGCCGGCTGCAACTGCCGGCCCATGCGGCGCACCTCGCAGAAACTGCGCTTCGCAAGGACCCGAAGGCGCTCCGCCACGAGACGACGCTCCGACGCGAAATCCAGCGCGGACTGGAAGCGGTGGCGCAAGAGGGCGCTGAGCGGTTGGGGCCGAAGGTTTCCGTGGCAATGGTCATGGCCGATGCGAGAACCGGCGAGATCGTCGGCAAGGTCGGTTCGGCCGATTATTTCGACGCCAGCCGATCCGGATGGATCGACATGACCCGGATCACCCGCTCGCCCGGATCGACGCTGAAACCGTTCATTTATGGGCTTGCCTTCGAAGAGGGCATCGTCAGCCAGGAGACAATCATCGAGGATCGGCCGGCGGATTTCTTCGGCTATCGGCCCCGCAACTTCGACATGAGCTACCAGGGCGATGTCAGCGTGCGTGAGGCGCTGCAGCTTTCGCTCAATGTGCCGGCAATCCGGCTGCTCGATGCGGTCGGGCCGGCGCGGCTGATGGTGCGCTTCCGCCGTGCCGAGGTGCGGCCGAAGCTGCCGCCGAACGAAGCGCCGGGATTGGCCATCGGCCTCGGCGGCGTCGGCATCACGCTTCGCGATCTCGTGCAGCTTTACGCTGGCCTTGCCAATCGCGGCTGGCCGGTTCGGCTCGGCGACGGTATCGAGGGAAAGCCGGGGTTGATCGACGGCGAGCCGCTGCTTTCGACGGTCGCCACCTGGCAGGTCGCCGACATCCTCTCCGGCGTGCTGCCTCCGGCCGGGACCCGCCAGCGCGGCATCGCCTACAAGACGGGCACCAGCTATGGCTATCGCGACGCCTGGTCGGTCGGCTTCGACGGCCGGTATGTGCTCGGGGTCTGGGTGGGGCGGCCGGACAATGGCGCCGTGCCGGGGCTGACCGGCTATGGCGCGGCCGCGCCGATCCTGTTTGAAGGCTTTGCCAAGACTGGCATCGCCATTACGCCGCTGCCGGATGCACCGGCCGGCGCCCTCCGCCTCGCCCAGGCCGACCTGCCGATCGGGCACCGGCGCTTCTCGTTGACGGCGAACGGCCTGCCATCGACATCGATACGCGAGGGCGCACCGCAGATCGTCTTCCCGCCGGAGGGAGCGCGCGTCGATCTCGGCGCAAGCGCCGGCCTGACACTCACGCCGCTGACGCTGAAAATGCAGGGCGGCCGGGCCCCGTTCCGCTGGCTGGCGAACGGCCAACCGCTGCCGGACGTGACGCGCCGCCGCGTCAGCCAATGGCTGCCCGACGGCGGCGGCTATTCGACGCTGACCGTCATCGACGCGCTGGGCCGAGCCTCTACGGTGCGCGTTTTTGTCGAATGATGCTCGAAGCCCATTGGTCGGAAGGACGCAGCGCTTCCGACCAATCACTCCCTCCATCAGGCTGATAGGGCTGTCTTTGCTTCGGCGCCTCGCGGTTCGTGGCGCGGCGTCACCATCACCAGCGGCATCCCCGCCTCGAGGCAGGCCGCAATGAAGGCCTCCCGCGCCACCGCCGCCGGTGTCATCCTGTTCAGTGCCCGGAGGCAGGTGCGCAGCGCGCGCTCGTAGCGCTCTCCTTTGCGCAGCGGCCACTCGTTCTCGAGAAAATCGACGGCCTCGTATACGGAGGTAAAGGTCCGTTCCAGGCCGTTCGAAAGGCGCACTGTCAGGGGTATCGTCCAGGGAATCTCATTGAGAAGCATTTTTTCCTCCTTTCTGATGCCGTCAATGATCGCACGCACAGAGATATTTGGCGTCGAGAAGCCAGATTCAAGAACCCGACAAGCCCCCGCCACGCAGTTCGTCTCGCGGCGTCCGAGAAGCGGTCAAATGGGCGTGAAATACCTCTTGAATCCACGATTTGAGTGACTAAATCGATGGTGGGACCGCCTTTCAGGGGCCCTACAGTCGAGGAGCGCCGTACTCTTCGGCGCTCCTCATCGTCCATGTTGCTCAAGGAGGATATGGCTATGAGAACAACCTTCGATTTTTCGCCGCTGTCACGCTCCAGCGTGGGCTTCGACCACTTGTTCGAACTGCTCGATTCTGCAAACCGCATGGCGCCCGCCGACAACTGGCCGCCCTACGACATCATGCGCCTTGGTGAGAGCCAGTATCGCATAGCGATGTCTGTTGCAGGCTTCAGCCCGGATGAACTCACCATCACGCACGAGCAGCGGCTGCTCGTCGTCAGCGGTGAGAAGGCCGGCGAGGACAATGCGGAGTATCTCTATCGCGGCATTGCCGCCCGTAACTTCGAGCGCCGCTTCCAGCTTGCCGACCATGTGATGGTCACCGGCGCAAACCTCGCCAACGGTTTGCTGACGATCGATCTCGTCCGCGAGCTTCCGGAGCAGATGAAGCCGCGGCGCATCGATATCCAGCAGGCCGACGCGCTGCCCGCCGGCGAGGTGAACAAGCAGATCGACGGCGACAAGCACGCCGCCTAGCGGGACGGCGCGGCAAAATCCCCGCCGAAGCGCCGGCGATGTCGGCGCTTCGGCCTTACAGAGCTAGAGGGGCGGGATCCGGGAAATCCCCCCAGAGTATCCCGCTCCATCCGCCAAGGAAAGGAGCTGACAAATGAACGTACGTGATCTCATCCCCTGGGGCCGCGGACAGGGACAATTTCCGGCAGCCTATCGTGAAGGCGATCGCAACCCGTTCCTCGCGCTTCACCGGGAAATGAACCGCCTGTTCGACGACGTCTTCCGCGGCTTCGACAGCCGGCTGCCTATGGCCTCCGGATATTCCGGGTTCGGAGCCGGTTGGCCGAGCGTCGAGGTCTCCGATCGGGAGAGGGAAATCAAGCTGACGGCGGAACTGCCCGGGCTTGAGGAAAAGGATGTCGAGCTGTTCATCTCCGAGGGCGCGCTGACGCTCCGCGGTGAAAAGCGCTCCGAGACCGAAGACCAGGAGAACCAGTTCTCCGAGCGCTTCTATGGCCGCTTCGAGCGGCGCATCCCGCTTGGATACGACATCGACGAAAGCAAGGTGAATGCGACGTTCCGCAACGGCGTGCTGACGGTCACCCTTCCGAAGACGGAACAGGGCCAATCCAAGGCGAAACGCATCGCGATCAACAGGCAGTAGGCCGGGACGAGAGTCCGAATCCGTGATAGAGGATTCCCGCAGCTTCTCGGACGCGGGAATCTTGCATTATTTCAACCCTCTACTACGGCTTCCTAACTTTCGAATTCCAGATCGGAGCCTGCCAATCGCCGCCATCTATGCCAGCGCTTCCGCTCTTTCAATCGGAGTTTTGGCGTGCTCTCTCCTGCCGTGCTTCATCGACCGCCCCGCCACATAGACTTCGGCGACGCAGCGATCGTCGCCCATGGTCTGCAGCACGAAGAGCTCTTCGGCAAGCGACGAGGCCACCTGCATCCTGAGTTCCATCGCCGGCTTGGCGTGGCTGTCGAGGATGACGATATCGGCGTCGGCCCCGGCATTCAGCGAACCGATCCGGTGCTCGAGGTCGAGCGCACGGGCGTTGCCGAGCGTCATCATATAGAAGGAGTTGAACGGCGAGAGCCGCTGGCCTTGGAGGTGCAGCACCTTGTAGGCCTCGTCCATGGTTTCCAGCATCGAGAAGCTCGTACCGGCGCCGACATCGGTTGCGACCGAATGGCGGGCACCGAGCTTGTCGAAGCGGTCGCGATCGAACAGGCCGCTGCCGAGGAACAGGTTGGAGGTCGGGCAGAACACGCCGACCGCACCGGTTTCGGCAAGCAACGATATCTCGCGGTCGCTCAAATAGATGCAGTGGCCGAGCAGCGTCTTGCGGCCGAGAAGACCGTAGCGCGCATAGATATCGGTATAGTCCTTCGCCTCGGGATAGAGCGAGGTGGCAAAGGCGATCTCGTCCCTGTTCTCGGAAAGATGCGTCTGCACGTAGCAGTCCGGATGCTCGGCGACGAGCGCGCCGCTCATCTCCATCTGCTCGGGCGTCGAGGTGATGGCGAAGCGCGGGCTGATCGCGTAATGCGCCCGTCCCCGGCCGTGCCACCTGCCGATCAGCTGCTTCGTCTCGTCATAACCCTTTTGCGGCGTGTCGCGCAGCGCCTCGGGTGCGTTGCGGTCCATCATCACCTTGCCACCGATCATCAGCATGTTGCGCTCTTCGGCCGCGGTGAAGAAGGCATCGACGCTTTCCGGATGCACGGAGCAATAGGCGACGGCCGTCGTCGTGCCGTTCGCGAGAAGCTCGTCCATGAAGCGTCCGGCGATGAAGGCGGCGTGTTGCGGCTCCCTGAATTTCTGCTCCTCGACGAAGATATAGGTGTTCAGCCATTCGAGAAGCTGCGCGCCATAGGACGCGATCGCCTGCGTCTGCGGGAAATGCAGGTGCGTATCGATAAGCCCCGGCAGGACGAGATTGGGGCGATGATCGGCGATCCGGATGCCGCTGCCGGCCTGTTTCGCCACGTCATCATAGGTGCCGATATCGGCCACCTTACCATTGCGGACGAGAACGGCGCCGTCCTCGTGATAGCGATAGGCGCCGGCATCGTCGATGCCCTCCGGCTCCTTGATAAAGGTCAGCACACGGCCGCGGATCAGCAAATCACTCATTGAATTGTTCCTTCCTTCACGGCCGTCTCGTACCAGGTGGCCAGCAACTGCCGCTCCTCCTCGGTGACGCCGGTGACATTGGCGGGCGGCATGGCGCGCGAACGCCCCGCCTGCAGATAGATTTCGCGGGCATGCTCGACGATATTGCCGTCGCTTTCGAGAATGACGCCCTTGGGCGGCACGACGATGCCCTCCCAGCCGGGCTCCCGCGCATGGCACATGGAGCAGCGACCGAGCACCGTGTCACGCACCTTCGAGAAATCCGCGGTGGCAACGACCGCCTGCTCTGTGGTGGACGCCCTCGCCTCCCCGCCCTCGGAGAGGACCTTAGGCACGGTGGAAAGCCACATGATGACGATGAAGAGGAGCACGGTGACGAGCCAGGTCCAGGTCGGGCTGCCCTTGCGGGCATGCTGCGTGTTGAACCAGTGGCGGATGGTGACGCCCATCAGGAAGACCAGCGAGGCAATGATCCAGTTGTACGCCGTGCCGAAGGCGAGCGGATAGTGGTTCGACAGCATCAGGAACAGGACAGGCAGCGTCAGGTAGTTGTTGTGCGTCGAGCGCTGTTTCGCCTGCTTGCCGAGGGCCGGATCCGGCGTGCGGCCGGCGATCAGGTCGGCGACAACCTTCTTCTGGTTCGGGATGATGATGAAGAACACATTCGCCGACATGATCGTCGCGGTGAAGGCACCGAGATGCAGGTAGGCGGCGCGGCCGGTGAAGAGCTGGGTAAAGCCCCAGGCGACGGCGACGAGAATGAAATAGAGGAGCACCATCAGGCGGGTGTTGTCGTTGCCGAGCGGCGAACGACAGATCGTGTCATAGGCGAGCCAGCCGAAGGCGAGCGATGCCAGCGAGATGGCGATTGCCGTCGGCTTCGACACGTCGAGCACGCTCGGATCGATCAGGTAGAGATCTGCACCGGCATAATAGACGAGCGCCAGCATGCCGAAGCCGGAAAGCCAGGTGACGTAGGATTCCCATTTGAACCAGATCAGGTGCTCCGGCATGTTTTCCGGCGCCACCAGATATTTCTGTATGTGGTAGAAGCCGCCGCCGTGGACCTGCCACTCCTCGCCATAGGCGCCCAAGGGCATGCCCGGACGCTGCCGCAAGCCGAGATCGAGCGCTACGAAATAGAAGGACGATCCGATCCAGGCGATGCCAGTGATGACATGCAGCCACCGCACCGCAAATGTCAGCCAATCCCAGGCAATGGCATATTCGTACATAGAGGCCTCCCATTTCTCTAAAGCGCGTCGCGTTCAAACGAGTTGACGTGACGCGCTTTACAGCGCCGCGCGTCTTTTCGGACGCGCAAAGGACGCTGTAACACTTTGAATCTACGCATCGTGCTTTCCGAAAATCGATCCCGATTTTCGGGCCGATGCGCTAGATCTTTGTCTTCATGCATGCCGTTGTCCCAAAACCGCTGCGCACTTTCGGGCGACATGCATTGGGCCGCATTATGTGTCATTGCTTGAGGCGGCGAGAAATGCCGCGAGATCGCCAACTCTTTCAAAAAAAACTATAAAATAGGCTGGTCACCGGAGCGGTAATCTGACCCCTGAGGAGCGGAGGCGGGAGCATGTCCTATCTCGATAATGTGCGCGTCTTCGTACGCGTCGTGGAACTTGGAACGCTGTCGGCCGCCGGCCGCGACCAGCGGGTGACCCCTGCGGTCGCCAGCAACAGAATCAAGGAGTTGGAGCGGCATATGGGCGTGCGCCTGTTCAATCGCACGACCCGGAAGTTGACGCCGACGGAGCATGGCCGGGTCTTCTACGACGGCGCCGTGAAGATCCTCGAGGCGGTGAACGAGGCGGAAAGCGCCATTGCCGATCTGTCGCGCAATCCGAAGGGGGCCGTGCGGATTACCGCGCCGCTCGGCATAGGTCGGAGGCTGATCGCATCGGGCGTGCCAGAATTTCACGACCGCTATCCGGACATTGAGGTTCGTCTTCGTCTTTCCGACCGCAATGTCGATATCCTGAGCGAGGGCATCGATGTCGCCTTCCGGCTGGGGATTCTCGAGGATTCGAACCTGCGCATGCGCGGCATCATGAATTGCGATCGCGTCATCTGCGGCGCGCCAAGCTATTTCGAGAAGCGCGGCGTGCCAATTACGCCGGACGAGCTGATCAGCGAGCGCCACGACTGTCTGCTGCTGCGCTATCCCGGATCGAAGGAATATTACTGGACGCTGCAGACGCCAGAGGGCGCGCGCAAGTTCGAGGTCGGCGGCCCCTATGATTCCGACGATGGCGATGTGCTCACCCAATGGGCGCTCGACGGCCGCGGCATCATCAACAAGCCGCTCTTCGAGGTGAAGCAGTATATCGACGAAGGACTGCTCGTCCCGATCCTCGAAGAGACCCCGCCCTTGGGCGCGCAGCTCGCGGCAATCTATCCACACAAGCGGTTCCAGGATCCGAAGGTACGGCTGATGATCGACTTCATGGCCGAGCGCTGCCAGCGGCTGATCGGCAGGATTCTTGCCGAGCCTGCGACAGCGCGGGTGCAGGAAACCCTGGCGTAGAGCGCGAGGACTATCTCTCGAGCATGTGTGTCGGACTCTCGTTTAGCCAATCGTCTTCAAGACGGACAAGCTATGGAGAACAGCGATGACGATTACGATTACCGCCTTTGAACGGTCGCCAGACCGCGGCAAGGGGCTGGCGCGCGACATGCGGGTTCGCTGGGCGCTCGAAGAAGTGGGCGAGCCTTACGACGTTCGTCTTCTTTCGTTCAAGGCGATGAAGGAACCCGCGCATCTGGCGCTGCAACCATTCGGGCAGATTCCGACCTATGAAGAAGGCGGTCTCGCCCTGTTCGAGTCGGGGGCGATCGTGTTCCATATCGCCGAGCGGCATGCGGGCCTGCTGTCGGCCGATGCTAATGCCCGGGCGCGCGCGATCACATGGATGTTCGCCGCGCTCAACACGGTGGAGCCGCCGGTCTTCGACCGGGCTCTCACCATGATCCTCGAGCGCGACAAGCCTTGGTACGAAGAGCGCCTGCATGCCCTCGAGGACAGCATCCGGAACCGGCTGGGCGCCCTTTCCCGTCGCCTCGGCGATGCCGACTGGCTCGAAGGAGAATTCAGCGCCGGCGACCTTCTGATGGTGTCGGTGCTGCTCAGGTTGAAAGGATCGGCTATTCTGGACGAGTATCCGAACCTTTCCGCCTATGTCGCCCGCGGCGAAGCGCGACCCGCATACAAGCGTGCTTTCGACGCTCAATTGGCGGTTTTCACCGCCGCATCGACCGACTGACAAAGCTTCGTGGTGCACTGTCGTCGCGTTGGATCTTGCCACTCGTTTCGTATCAGCTTCGCAGCATGGCGGAACAGGTCTTAAATCCCCGACCCGTCGAGCTCTTGATCGTCGTCGCCTTCCCAGGGTGAGGGCATCGACGTGCGATTGAGATTGGCCGAGGGCATCGGCATCCAGCACTTCAATTCCGGCTCGGCGTATTCGACGATGCGGCCGGGCGAGGAATCAGAGGCGCGCCAGCCTTCTGCACCGAACTGGTCGCCATTCGACCAATAGGCGAGGTCAACTTCTGCCGCCCCTTGTTCGGACGGGCGGATCGTGACGAGAATTCGACTGCCGTCTTTCGGTGCGCTTGCCATGTGGCGCCAACTGTCCGGCTCGGCCATTATTTTCCTCCCGCCTTGCTGCAGGTAGCAAGTGTCGCCTCGCCAGCGGAAACGGTCAACGCAAATCGGATATTCACCACCGGGGTGATGAGGAACCGGCCTTCGCCTTCACCCGTTTCCGCTCGTTGGACGGCGCCGCGCCCTTTTGCTGCTGCGTGAGTACAGCCGTCATGATTTCCGCGGCGGCCAGCGCTGCGATGACGGCGGGCCGCTTGTCTTTCACCGCCGTGCCTCCGATCGGGCAAACGAGACCATCGAACAGCCCTGGACGTTTAACCTCGCGCGACAGCCAATTCTTGAAGGTGGCCCGCTTCGTCTTCGAGCCGATCATGCCGACATAGCAGGCATCCTCGCGGCCAAGCGCTTCCGCGGCGATCAGGAAATCGAGCGCGTGGTCATGGGTGAGAATGACGAAGGCGCTCCCCGGCGGGGCGTCACGGACGACCGCCTCCGGCATCGCCGTCAGGCGGGTTTCGATACCCGGCACGTCGACCGCCGACAGCTCCTTTTCGCGGGTGTCGACGAGCACGGTTCGGACCGGCACCAGCGACAGCGCAATGGCGAGCGCGTCGCCGACATGGCCGGCCCCGAAGACATAGACATGCGGCCGGCACGCGATTTCAGCGTCGCTGCGCTCCATCAATGCGGCCCGGGTTTCCGGACCGACGGCCTTGAACGCCAGCGCCACGCGCCCGCCGCAGCACTGGCCGATCTCCGGCCCGAGCGGGATCGCCAGCCGGTCATCGGCTGCGGCTCCCTTGAGCAGTTGGCGGGCATGGTCGATCGCCATGTATTCCAGTTGGCCGCCACCGATCGTGGCGAAGGTGCGCTCCTTCGAGACGAGCATCCAGGCATCCGTATCGCGCGGCGTCGAGCCTGCGGCGCCGGTCACTTCGACGAGAATGCAGGCCGCATCGCCGCCCAGGAAATGCCGAATATCCTCTCTGCCCGTCATGCCTGTCATCCGTCCGCTTTGCGGCGCGGCTCCGCGTTGCGCAGCCGCTCGATCGCCATCAGCACCCGTTCCGGTGTCGCCGGAGCATCGATGCGCGGCGGGATACGATACTCCGCAACGCTTGCCGCTGCCATGGATATCGCCTCAAGCACGGAAATGCCCAGCATGAAGGGCGGTTCCCCGACCGCCTTCGAGCGGCGGATCGTTTCCTCACGATTGACCGACCATTCCGCCAGCCGCACGTGGAAGACGCGCGGCCGGTCGGAGGCGAGCGGGATCTTGTAGGTGGACGGCGCATGGGTGCGCAGCCGCCCCTTCGCATCCCACCACAATTCCTCAGTCGTCAGCCAGCCCATGCCCTGCACGAAGGCGCCTTCGACTTGGCCGAGATCGAGTGCCGGATTGAGCGACTTGCCGACGTCATGAAGGATGTCGGTGCGCTCGACCTGGTACTCGCCGGTCAGCGTGTCGACGCTGACTTCCGAGCAGGAAGCACCGTAGGCGTAGTAGTAGAACGGACGTCCCCTTCCTTCCGCGCGGCTCCAGTGGATCTTCGGCGTCTTGTAGAAGCCGGCCGCCGAAAGCTGCACGCGGGCCGCATAGGCCGACCGGATGAAATCTCCGAAGGCGATGCGTTCGCTGCCGATCCTGACCACGTTCGGTTCGAAGACGATATCGGCTTCGCTGACTCCGTAGCGTTCCGCCGCGAAGCGGACGAGCCGTGCCTTGATCTGCTGCGCCGCATTGGCGGCCGCCATGCCGTTCAGGTCCGAGCCCGAGGAGGCGGCCGTCGCCGAGGTATTCGGCACCTTGCCGGTCGAGGTCGCCGTCACCTTGATGCGGTCGAGATCGACCTGGAACTCATCCGCGACCACCTGGGCGACCTTGGTATAGAGCCCCTGCCCCATCTCGGTGCCGCCGTGGTTCAGCTGGATCGAGCCGTCCGTATAGACATGGACGAGGGCGCCGGCCTGGTTGTATTCGGTCTTGGTGAAGGAGATGCCGAACTTCACCGGCGTCAGCGCAATACCGCGCTTGATCACATGGTTCTCGCGGTTGAAGGCGAGCACTGCCTCACGCCGGGCGGCATAATCCGCGGAAGCTTCGAGTTCCTCGATGATCCGGCCGATGATGTTGTCTTCAACGGTCTGGTGATAGGGCGTCAGGTTGCGTCCCTCGCCGCCGTAGAAATTCAGCTTGCGGATTTCGAGCGGATCCTTGCCGAGCGTATAGGCGATGTCCTCGATCATCCGCTCGCCGCCGACCATGCCCTGCGGTCCGCCGAAGCCGCGGAAGGCGGTGTTCGACACCGTGTTCGTCTTGAGCGGTCGCGAACGCAGCCGCACGTTGGGATAGAAATAGCAATTGTCGGCATGGAACAGCGCGCGGTCGGTCACCGGACCGGAGAGATCGGCCGAGAACCCGCAGCGCGCCGCAAAGACCGCGTCCACCGCCTCGATGCGGCCATCGTCGTCGAAGCCGACCTTGTAGTCGACATGGAAGTCGTGGCGCTTGCCGGTCGCCGTCATGTCGTCGTCCCGGTCGGGACGCACCTTCACCGGAAGACGGTATTTCCTCGCGGCCAGGGCCGCAACCGCGGCGAAGAGGTTGGCCTGCGTCTCCTTGCCGCCGAAGGCGCCGCCCATGCGGCGGACGTTGACGGTGATCGCGTTCGACGGAAGCCCAAGCACCTGGGCGACCATGTGTTGTGTCTCGCTCGGATGCTGAGTCGAGGCGATGACGGTCACCTCGTCGTCCTCGCCGGGGATGGCGAAGGAGATGTGTCCTTCGAGATAGAAATGATCCTGGCCGCCGATCCGCATCTCGCCCTGGACGATGTTCTGCGCCTTGGCGAAACCGGCGTCGATATCGCCGCGCTCGAGCTTCAGGGGATCGATCACCAGCGGGTAGTTGGCGGCCGCCGCCTTGACGACGTCGGTCACATGCGGCAGGTCGCGATACTCGATCTTCACCCTTGCCGCGGCCCGGCGGGCGGCGTCGCGCGAGGTGGCGATCACCGCAAAGATCGGCTGCCCATGGAACTCGACCTTCCCCGTCGCGAAGACCGGGTCGTCGTGCTTGTGCGCCGGGCTGATGTCGTTCTCGCCGGGAATATCCTCGGCCGTCAGGATGCCGACGACGCCGGGGCTGCTCTCCACCGCCTCGAAATCGATCGACAGGATTTCCGCATGGGCGCGTTGCGACAGTCCCAGATAGCCGTGCAGCGTGCCGGCCGGTTCGGCAATGTCGTCGATATATTCGGCCGTGCCCGACACATGCTTGTGACCGGATTCATGCCGCTCCTGCTCGTGGACGCCGCCGCGGATGCGGTCGATGGGCTGCATCACATTCATCGCTCCACCCTCCTAGACAGCGACCGCAACCGTGCGGTCGATACGGACAATCGCTTTGTCCTGCGTCTCCAGATAGAAGCGACGCAGGAGGTTCTTGGCGACGAGCATGCGATAATCCGCCGAGGCGCGCCAATCGGTCAAAGGCGTGAAATCCTGTTCGAAGGCGCCGACGGCCGCTTCGATCGCGGCACCGGTCCAGCCTTGCCCCTTGAGAGCGGCCTCGACATTCGTTGCGCGCTTGGGTGTCGCGGCCATGCCGCCGAAGGCGATCGTCGCATCCGCGACCCTGCCCTCGCTATCAAGCGTCACGCGGAACGCACCGCAGACGGAGGAGATATCCTCGTCCAGCCGTTTGGAAACCTTGTAGACGGCAAAGCGGTCGGCATCGCCCAGGAACGGAATCCGGACGGACTCGACGAATTCGCCGGGCTCACGATCCTGCCTGCCATAGGCGATGAAAAAGGACTCGAGCGGCACCGTCCTTCTGTTCCCGCCCTTCCGCAACGTCACCGAGGCGCCAAGCGCGATCAGCGCGGGCGGCGTATCGCCGATCGGCGAGCCGTTGGCGATATTGCCGCCGATCGTGCCCATGTTGCGGACCTGCTCGCCGCCGATCCGGTCCCAGAGTTCGCGCAATTGCGGGAAGTGGTGGACGATCACGGGATAGGCTTCGGTGTAGCTCACCCCGGCCGCCAGCGTGATGCCCTCTTCGTCGACGGAGATCCGACGCAATTCCTCGAGGTGGGAAAGATGGACGACCGGTGCGATGTCGCGCATGAATTTCGTCACCCACAACCCGACATCCGTGGAGCCGGCCACGATCGTCGCCTTCGGGTTGGCCTCGACGACTGCTGCGAAATCGTCGAGCGAAGCCGGCAGCACCACGCGGTCGGCCTCGTTGCCGATCTCGACGCGCCGGCCATCCCTTAGGTCCGCCAGCTCGCGCGCGATCTTCTCGCGTTCGGCAACCAACGGGTCCTTTCCGACCTCGCCGATCGATGAAATCGCCTCAGCGGCGCGGATGATGGCGGCATATCCGGTGCAGCGACAGAGATTGCCCTGCAGCGCCTTCTCGATTTGCTGAACGCTCGGCCTGGGGTTTTCCATCCAGAGGCCGTAGAGCGACATGACGAAGCCCGGCGTGCAGAAGCCGCATTGCGACGCATGCGTGTCGACCATCGCCCGCTGCACCGGGTGAAGCGGCCCGTCCGGCTCTGCAAGCGCCTCGACGGTGACGACATGACAGCCATCGAGCGAGGCGACGAAACGGATGCAGGCATTGACGGATTCGTATTTCAGCCTGCCGTCGTGAAGGCGGCCGACAAGCACCGTGCAGGCGCCGCAATCCCCTTCGGCGCAGCCTTCCTTGGTGCCGCGCAGATTGCGGTCGATGCGCAGGAAATCGAGCAGCGTCTGGACCGGCGAGACATCGCCAAGCTCGACCAGCCGGTCATTCAGGTGAAAGCGGATCGTATTGCGGACTTCGATCGTCATGGCCGGTCAGCTCCCGCGATAGGTGGAATAGCCGTAGGGCGAAAGCAACAGCGGCACGTGATAATGCGCGGCGGGATCGGCGATGCCGAAGCGGATCGGGATGAGATCGAGGAACGGATTGCTGCCGCTCTCAGCGCCCAGATATTCGCCGGTGTGGAAGCGCAGCTCGTAGATGCCGGTCGTCATCGTCTCGCCGCTGAGCAGCGGCTCGTCGCATCGGCCGTCCTCGTTGGTCCGCGCAGAAGCGATGCGCTCGCGCCACTCGCCATCGAGGCGGTAAAGCTCGATGCGCAGGTTCGCGGCAGGTTTGCCGCTCGCCGTATCCAGCACATGGGTCGTCAGGCGACCAGCGTTTCCGCCATGAATCTGCATGCGTGTCGCTCCTCCACTCACTTTCGACGAATGAAGTATCCGAAGCGACGCCACCTTTGTGTAGCGGGCGTAGGCTTCGAGACTTTCAAATTTTTCGAGGGGAATGGGCCTGCTTCATTACCGGTACGAATTGGCATCCGCACACAATATCAGGAGGAGAGTTGCATGAGATATCCCCGTAATCTCCAGGGATATGGCCCCAATCCAAAGGTCAGCTGGCCGAACGAAGCACGGATCGCCGTGCAATTCGTGGTCAACTACGAAGAGGGCGGCGAAAACTGCGTGCTGCACGGCGATGCGGCGTCGGAAGCGTTCTTGTCGGAAATCGTCGGCGCGCAGGCCTGGCCCGGCCAGCGCCACTGGAACATGGAGTCGATCTACGAATATGGCGCGCGTGCCGGCTTCTGGCGGCTGCACCGGCTTTTCACCGAGGGGCAGGTGCCGGTCACCGTCTACGGCGTCGCGACGGCGCTCAAGCGATCGCCGGCACAGGTCGCGGCCATGCAGGATGCCGGTTGGGAGATCGCCTCCCACGGCTTGAAATGGATCGAGCACAAGGATTTCAGCACCGAACGGGAACGCGCCGAGATCGCCGAGGCGATCCGGCTCCACACGATCGTAACAGGCGAGCGGCCGCGCGGCTGGTATACGGGCCGCTGTTCGGAAAACACCCTCGACCTCGTCACCGAAGCCGGCGGCTTCGACTATGTCTCCGACTCCTATGCCGACGACCTGCCCTATTGGCACGAGCACCAGAATCGGCACCAACTCGTCATCCCCTATACGCTCGACGCCAATGACATGCGTTTCGCCACGGCGCAGGGCTTCAACAGCGGCGACCAGTTCTTCAGCTATTTGAAGGACAGCTTCGACGTTCTCTATGCCGAGGGTAAGGCGGGATCGCCGAAGATGATGAGCATCGGCCTTCACTGCCGCCTCGCCGGCCGGCCGGGCCGGGCCGCTGCATTGGCCCGTTTCATCGACTATGTGAAGAGCCACAGCAAGGTCTGGCTGGCCCGCCGCATCGACATTGCCCGCTATTGGGCGGAGGCTTATCCGTTCCAGCCCAACGGCGATCGACCGTCGCGGCTTTCCGAAGAGGCCTTTGTCGCCCGCTTTGGCGGCATCTTCGAGCATTCCGACTGGATCGCCAAGCGCGCCTTCGCGGGCGAGCTTTCTCCGGCAACCGACACGGCAACTGGCCTGCACGCGGCGTTGACCGCGGTCTTCCGCGAGGCGAGCGATGCGGAACGACTTGCCGTGCTTAACGCCCACCCGGACCTTGCCGGCAAGCTTGCCCAGGCAAAGCGCCTGACCGAGAGCTCGACCAACGAGCAGGCCTCGGCCGGTCTCGATGCGCTCACGGATCGGGAGCGCGAGCGCTTCACCGAGCTCAATGCGGCCTATGTCGAGAAATTCGGATTCCCATTCATCATTGCGGTCAGGGGGCGCAGCAAGGACGACATCCTCGCCGCCTTCGAAAGCCGCATCGACAGCGACCGCGAGACGGAGTTCGAAACCGCCTGCCGTCAGGTGGAGCGGATCGCCCTGCTGCGGCTTCGCGAGATGCTGGCGGGTTGAGCAGGCAAAACGGCGATACTTCGCACGAAGGTGGCCGGCGCGCGATATTGCGGGCCGGCCGTTTCGTACATCCCGGTAGTGCCAAGCGAACTTAGCTTGGACGTCGTTTCGGCACGCACTGCGTTCATTGCTTGATTCAAAAAAAGCCTTTCGAAGCACCCCTCCCCAACCCCTCCCCACAAGGGGGAGGGGCTTAACGCGCCGCAACCGCCTGCCATTTCGGACCGTTGCATCTGGTGAAAATGTGGCCACCGGAACGCGGGCCGTGCGGCATTGTAAGCCCCTCCCCCTTGTGGGGAGGGGTTGGGGAGGGGAATTGTCCTAACCCCCGAAGAAGGCGAAGCGCACGACGAACAGGGCGGCGACGATCTGCGTGGCGGGATGGATGACGCTCCAGCGGCCGGTGCAGATCTTCAGGACCACGTAGCTCACGAAGCCGAAGGCCAGCCCGTTGGCGATCGAGTAAGTGAACGGCATGGCGATCGCGGTCAGCGCCGCCGGTGCCGCTTCGGTCAGATCGTCCCACTCGATTTCGGTAAGCTCGCGCATCATTAGCCCTGCCACGTAGAGCAGCGCCGGCGCCGTTGCATAGGACGGAACGGCGGCCGCCAGCGGCGAGATGAACAGCGCGGCGAGGAACAGCACCGAAATGGTCAGCGCCGTGAGACCGGTGCGGCCGCCCGCCTGCACGCCGGAGGCACTTTCGACATAGGCCGTGGTGCTGCTGGTGCCAATCAGCGAGCCGGCGATGATCGCCGAGCTGTCGGCAAGCAGCGCGCGCCCGAGGCGATTCGGCTTGCCCTCCTCGACCAGTTTCGCCCGCTTCGCCACACCGATCAGCGTACCGGTCGCGTCGAAGACCTCGACGAGCACGAAGACGAGGATGACATGAACGAGGCCGCCATGCAGCGCGCCCATGATGTCGAGTTGCAGGAAGGTCGGAGCGATGCTCGGCGGCGCGGAAACCACGCCCTTGAACTCGGACACGCCGAGGAACATCGACAGGATCGTGACGACGAGAATGCCGATCAGGATCGAGCCCCGGACCTTCAGCGAGTCGAGCACGGCGATGACGAAAAAGCCGAGGATTGCGAGCAGCGGCCCGGTCTGCTTGAGGTCGCCCAGGCCGACCAGCGTTGCCGGATTGTCGACGACGATGCCGGCGTTCTTGAGCGCGATGATGCCGAGGAACAGGCCGATACCGGCCGCAATCGCGCTGCGCAGCGAATGCGGGATGCCGGCGATCAGCCAGCTTCTGACCCCGGTGACCGTCAGGAACAGGAAGATGAGGCCGGAGATGAACACCGCGCCAAGTGCCTGCTGCCAGGTGAAGCCGAGAGCGGCCACGACCGTGAAGGCGAAGAAGGCATTGAGGCCCATACCGGGCGCCATGCCGATCGGCCAGTTGGCGACGAGCGCCATGACGGCGGAACCAAGCGCCGCCGCAAGACAGGTCGCGACGAAGATGGCGTCACGGTCCATGCCGGTGGTCGACAGGATGTCGGGGTTTACGAAGATGATGTACGACATCGTTAGGAATGTCGTTAGACCGGCGACCACCTCCGTGCGGATCGTCGTATCGTGCTCTTTCAGTTTGAACAGTCGCTCAAGCATATTTCCTCCCTTGGCAGCCGTCATCTCGACGCAGCCGAACAACAGAGGCCAGGTCGCTGCTCCTCCAGCGTCCGGCCGTTGCATTTTTGACCCCTCTCCGGAATTCTTCGTCGGGCGGTCATGGCGACCATTGGGCCGCGCCGGATGGGATACCCATGCAGCGCCCTAATTGTGCGGCGTCGCGCGCATGATCGCTAGCCGCCCATTTCGACGGCGAAAGCGAAAGACTTTCAAATTTTTGAGGGCATTCAGCCGGATTCTCTTGGGAAAATCGCGCTCAGGCCGGCGAAACGACTAAGCGGCCCGCGGCGGCGAGCGGACGGCAGGTTAGTGCAAGCCGCCGACTCCGAGCAGCCGCTCGACAGCCGTGTGATCCTTCGTCAGCGCTGCCGGCGTTCCGCTCCAGGCGAGCCGCCCCCGTTCGAGAATGATGACATGGTCGGCGAAATCGAGGGCGCTCTGGATGCGCTGTTCGACGAGCAGGATGGTCATGTCGCCGGTCTTCGCAAGTTCGGCGAAGGCCTTCATCAGCTCCTCGCAGATAACCGGCGCCAGCCCTTCCAGCGGCTCGTCGAGAAGCAAGACGGAGGGACGCCCGAGGATCGAGCGGGCGGTCGACAGCATCTGCTGCTCGCCGCCGGAGAGCTGGGAACCGAGATTCTTGCGCCGCTCGTAGAGACGCGGGAACATCTCGTAGGCTTCCTTGAGCGCGCTCTTCGGGCGGCCCTTGAGACCGACGAAGAGGTTTTCCTCGACCGTGAGCGTGGGAAAGACGCAGCGCGCCTGCGGCACGAAACCCAGGCCCTTCAACGCGCGCGACGCGCTCGGCATCGCCGTGACATCCGTCTCGCCGATCCGGATGCACCCCTCGTAACGCCGCGTCTGGCCGGCAAGCGTGGCGAGCAGCGTCGTCTTGCCCATGCCGTTGCGGCCGAGCACGGCAAGCCGCGCGCCGGCAGGCACGGAAAAGGAGATCCCCTCCAGCACCCGTGTCGGTCCGTAGCCGGCCGACAGATTTTCGACCTCAAGCGGCGTGGCCGGCATTGGCATAGCTCCCGAGATAGGCCTCGCGCACGCGAGGATCCTTGGTGACGTCCGACGGCGAACCGTCGAAGATGATCGTGCCGGCGGCAAGCACGATCACGCGCTTGGCAAAACGGAAGACGAGATCCATGTCATGCTCGATCATCAACACGGCGAGATCGGCCGGAAGGTCTGCGAGCGCCTGCTCGATGCGGCCGGTGTCGCTCTGCGGCACGCCCGCCGCCGGTTCGTCGAGGAGCAGCACCTTCGGCTTCAGCGCCAGCGCCACGGCGATTTCCAGCAGCCGCTGCTGGCCATAGGCGATTTCGGCGACGCGCCGGTGCATCAGCTCGCGAAGCCCGAGCTTGCCGAGCAGTTCGCCGACTTCCGCCATGACCTTCGGCATCATCAGGAAGTGGCCGAACATGCGACCAGCCTCTCCATCGCGCTGCAGGATCGCCAACGCCACGTGTTCGGCAGGCGTCATCTCCTGGAAGAGGCGCGTCACCTGGAACGAGCGTACGAGCCCCCGCCGCACCCGCCCGATCGCATCGGTGCGCGTGACGCTCTCGCCGCCGAGCAGGACATCGCCGGAGTCCGGCGCCAGATTGCCGGTGACGATGTCGACGAAGGTCGTCTTGCCGGCGCCGTTCGGGCCGATCAGCGCGACGCGGTCGCCCGGCGCCATGGCCAGACTGACGTCATTGGTGACGGCGAGGCCGCCAAAGGCGCGCTTCAAGTTCCTGACTTCGAAGATCGCGCTCACCGGGGCGTCCTCCGCCATCTGGACGCCAGACCGGCAAGGGTGCCGTAAAGACCCTTCGGGGCGAAGAGGACGACGGCGATCAGCAACGCCCCGACCATGGTCAGCCAGTGAAACGGATTGGCGGCGGAGACGAGGTCCTCGAAGAACATGAAGACGATCGTGCCGGTGAGCGCGCCGAAAAGCGAACCGGTGCCGCCGAGGACGACCATCACGAGGCTCTCGGCCGAGAGCGTGAAGGACAGGCTGTCGAGGCCGACGACCTGCGTCGAGATCGCATTGAGCGCGCCGCCCGTGCCGGCAACCGCGCCGGATATGACGTACATCTTCATCAAAGCGAGCTTCGGCGAGGCGCCCATCGCGCGGATGCGGACCGGGTCTTCCTTGATGCCGCGGCAAAGCATGCCGAAGGGGGATCGGACGATGAGCCGCAAGATCGTAAAGACGACTGCAAGGAGGACGATGCCGAAGACATAGGCGGTGCGGCCCCAGAGGTCGAACTCGAAGTGACCGAGCAGCGGATCGGGCGCGATACCCGCCAGACCGTCGCTGCCGCCTGTCCAGGAGGAGGCCTTGTTGGCGAACTCGTGAAACAGATGAATGAGCGCGATCGACAGGACGAGCTGCGGAAGACCATGGGCACGAAGAATGACCACGCCGCAGACAAGGCCCGCAAGGGCGCCGCCGAGAATGCCGCAGGCAAGCATCAGAAGCGGATCGGTAATGCCGAAGTGGACCGCGGCGATGCCGGACGCATAGGCGCCCGTGCCGAAGAGCGCAGCATGGCCGAGCGTTGCCACGCCGCAATAGCCGGTCACGAGGTCAAGGGACAGCACGAGAAGCGCGATCGCGGTAATGCGCGTCAGAAGCGCGAGGTTGTTCGGAAACAACAGGTAACCGACGACGGCCAGCCCGAGGATCACCGCCAGACCGGCAAGGTCGCGGCCGAACTTGCGTCCCTTGCCCCGCGCGCCTGCCAGCGTATCGTTCATCGTCGCCATGGTCATGAACCTGTCCTTCCGGCAAGGCCGCGTGGGAAGACGCAGACGATGGCGATGACCGCGAGGTAGAAGAAGAATTCGCCGAACTCCGGCACGAGATAGCGGCCGGCCGTATCGATGCCGCCGAGCAACAGGCAGGCGATGAGCGCACCCGGGATCGACCCCGCGCCGCCGACGGAGACGACGACGAGGAAGGTCACCATGTAGCGCAGTGCGTAATAGGGCTCGACCGGCAGCAGTTCGGCGCCCACCACACCGCCCAGGGCGGCGAGCCCGACGGCAACGGCGAAGCTTACCGCATAGACGATCTGGGTGCGCACCCCGAGCGCGGCCGCCATCGCCGCATTGTCGACGGCCGCCCGGAGCTTCACGCCGAACCCGGTTCGCTCGATCAGATACCAGAGGGCGGCGGCGACGGTGAGACCGCAAAGAATGGCGAAGATCCGATGCGTGGCGATCGAGCGGAAGCCGAGATCGACGGAACCCTGCAATGACGGCGGCAGCGGAACCGTCTTCAGCGTCGGACCGAAGACGTAATTGGCAATGCCGATGATGCAGAAGGTGATGCCGATCGTCATCAGCACCTGGGTGAGTTCCGACGCTCCGTAGATGCGGCGGTAAAGCAGGCGCTCGATCGGAACGGCGATGACGATCGTGCCGAATATCGCAAGCAGCACAGCAACCCCGTAGCCGAGACCGAGATCGCGCGCGGCATAGGAGGCGATGTACCCACCGATCATGGCGAAGGCGCCATGGGCGAGGTTGACGACCCGCATGAGGCCCATGGTGGCGGAAAGTCCGATCGAGATCACAAACAGCACCATGCCGTAAGCGAGCGCGTCGACCGCGATGCTGAAGACGGTTTGCATAAGCCCACCCCGTTTCACTACAGCGCCGTGCGTCTTTTCAGACGCACAAAGGTCGCTGTAGCACTTTGAATTGCTGCATGTTTTTGTCCTTGAATCGGCTACGATTCAAGGAAACATGCAGTGAGCGGGACCAGCGGGCCCCGCATCCAATTCGCCGACCGATCCCTACTTCAGCGCCCCAAGGCCGGGATCGCCCTGCTTCTCGAAAGTCGCGATCTCCTTGTTGTAATAGGTGCCGTCTTCGGCCTTGGCGACCTCGCGCAGATAGATGTTCTGGGTGATGTGGCGCGATTCCGGATCGATCGATACCGGCCCGCGTGGACTCGTCCAGGAAAGCCCCTTGACCGCATCGACCGCCTTCTGAGCGTCCTGCTCGCCACCCGTCGCCTCGATCATCTTGTAGATGACATGCATGCCGTCATAGGCGCCGACCGAGGGGAAGGAAAGCTCGGCCGGATTGCCGATCGCCTTGCCGGCCGCCTCGACGAACGCCTTGTTTTCCGGTGAATCATGCGAGACGGCGTAGTGGAAAGTCGTCTGGATTCCGAGCGCGGCTTCGCCGAGTGCCGGCAGGTCCGATTCCTGCGTCAGGTCGCCCGGCGCGAAGAACTTGATGCCGGCTCCCTTCAGGCCGTTTTCGTTGAAGGACTTGACGAAGCCCAGCGTCGTCGGGCCGGACGGCAGGAAGGCAAAGACCCCTTCGGCGCCCGAATCCTTGACGCGCTGCATGATCGGCGAGAAATCATTGGTAGCGAGCGGCATGCGGATCGCCTCGACGATCTGCCCACCGACCGCTTCGAAGCCCTTCTTGAAGGCGTTCTCGGCGTCAACGCCCGGGCCGTAGTCGCTGACGACCGAGATGACCTTCGAGACGCCTGCGTCCCTCGCCACCTTGGCGATCGGCGTCGATGTCTGCCAGAGCGTGAACGACGTACGCACGACCAGCGGGCTCTTGGTGACGATCGCCGAGGTTGCGGCATTCATGATGACCAGCGGCACGTTCGCCTGCTCGAGCAGCGGCGTCACCGCCATGGCATCGGGAGTAAAGTAGAAGCCGGCAAGATACTGCACGCCTTCCTTGACAACCAGTTCCTGCGCAAGGGCCTTGGACTGGGCGGGATCGGGCTGGGGCACGTCCCGGTAGATGACCTCGATGTCGTCGTCGCCGACCTTACTGCCGTTCAGCGCCATATAGGCGTCTATGCCGGCCTTGAAGTTCTTGCCCTGCAGCGCGAACGGACCGGAAAACGGTCCAATGACGCCGATCTTAATCGTATCGGCCTGTGCGGCACCGGCAATTGTGAGTGCCGCAAGCGCGGCGAGAATAGTCCGTTTCATTTTTCCTCCCCACGGCACCCGGCTCACTCCCGTCCGGCGCCGCCCAAGATCAGTTGCAAGACTTGATCGCCGTCAGTTTGACATGCGGAACGGCGTTGAAAAATGAAAGATAGCCCGCCCCACATAACTTTCCAGTTATGAATCGGCCATTTGGACAGCGCATGGTCATGAGCATCCTTCACCGTTGATGCATGATGCCCCGCTTGCGCGGATCTCGGCACGGTTAAGTCAAAAGGGCAACCCGACATAATTCTCCGCGAGCGCCATCGCGGCAGCCCGCGAATGGGTCAGATAGTCGAGCTCGGCTTCCTGAATCTTCTGGTCGAAATCGCTGGTCTCGGGAAAACGGTGCAGCATCGTCGTCATCCACCAGGAAAAACGGACCGCCTTCCAGACACGCCCGAGCGCCCGGCCGGAATAGGCGTCGAGGCCGGCATTGGAGCGATCCTGATAGTGCTCGTGCAAGCCCTCAAACAGGTAGTGCACGTCGCTTGCGGCAAGGTTCAGTCCCTTCGCCCCGGTCGGCGGCACGATATGGGCGGCATCGCCCACCAGGAACAGCCGATTGAAGCGCATCGGTTCGGCGACGAAGGAGCGAAGCGGTGCGATCGACTTCTCGAAGGAAGGTCCCGTCACCACCCGTTCGGCGTGATGGGCCGGCAGGCGGCGTCTCAACTCGTCCCAGAAACGCTCGTCGTCCCAGTCCGCTAGCTTCTCGTCGAGCGGGCACTGGATGTAGTAACGGCTGCGGGTGAGCGACCGCATGGAGCAGAGCGCAAAGCCGCGCGGGTGGTTGGCATAGACCAGTTCGTGATCGACCGGCGGCACGTCGGCGAGGATGCCGAGCCAGCCGAAGGGATAGACCTTCTCGAAGGCGCGGATCGCCCGCTCCGGCACGGACTTTCGGCTCACCCCGTGAAAACCGTCGCAGCCCGCAATGAAATCGCAGTCTATGCGATGCGTGACGCCGTCCTTTTCGTAGGTGACGTAAGGCCGATGGCCGTCGAAGTCATTCGGCTTCACATTCCCCGCCTCGTAAATCGATGACGCGCCCGACTGTTCGCGATGATCCATCAGGTCGCGGGTGAGTTCCGTCTGGCCATAGATCAGCACCCGTTTGCCGCCCGTCAGACCGTGGAGGTCGATCCGATGATCGCGACCGTCGAAAGCGAGCGAAAAGCCGTCATGCGGGAGGCCTTCGGCATGCATGCGGGCCCCGGATTGCGCCTCGTCCATCAACCGCACCGTGCCCTCCTCCAGCACACCGGCACGCACCCGACCGAGAATGTGGTCTTTGCTGGCGCGGTCGAGAACAAGGTTGTCGATACCTGCCAGCGTCAGCAATTGCCCGAGCAGCAAACCGGACGGTCCGGAACCGATGATGACGACCTGGGTTCGCATGTACCTCCTCACCTATGCCTTCTCACCTGGGGGCGTCGGACTGGCCGCGAAGCCGCGTCTCCCTTCCGCTTCCAGAATTGTCTTTTGTCAGGAAGTTTGCGCGCCGCCGGCCCTTGTCTCAATGGACATTTCTGTCAAGTAATTGGACTTCTCGAACATCAGCGTTGCGTGATACAGATGAAGCGACCCGTCCCGACCTACGAGCTCTACGGCGAGGAGTCCGGAGACCGACCGGATTTCTGGCTGCATTGCGAGACGATCCCATCACGCAGCCGCCTGCACCATTGGGAAATCGGTCTTCATCGCCACGAGAGCTTCTTTCAGATCCTGTACATCGCCAAGGGTTCGGGCGATGCCCTGTTCGGCGAGACGGTCTTGGCGATTTCGCCACCGGCGGTGATCACCATCCCGCCCGCCGTCAGCCATGGCTTCCGCTTTTCGCCAGATATCGACGGTTTCGTCTTCACGGTGCTCGCATCGCATCTGCCGGTCGCGCCGGGTGGCCGCAACAGGCTCGGCAGCTGGCTGGCTATACCCCGCCTGACGCCGCTCGGCGACAGCGAGGTCGGCCACTACATTTCCGAGACATTGCAGCGCCTGGCCGAGGAATGGGAGGCGCGACGCGGCCACCGCATCGGCCTGATGGATGCCTATCTCACGACCGTCCTGGGCCTGACGGCGCGGCTCGCAGAACCGCCGCGCGGCAGCGACGCAGCCGGGGACAGCGAAAATGAGCGGCGCATGGAACGCTTCGACGCCCTGCTCCGGCAGCATTATCTCACCCACCGTCCGGCCGCATTCTATGCGCGCGAGCTTGGTTTGTCGCAGACCCATCTCAACCGCGTGGTCCGCGTAATGGCCGGGAAGAGCGTGCACGAGGTCATTGCCGAAAGGCTGCTGGATGCCGCGCGCCGCCAGCTCGTCTTCACCCGTGCGAGCGTCCAGGAAATCAGCTTCCGCCTCGGCTTTTCAGACGCGGCCTATTTCTCGCGCTTCTTCGTCCGCCATGTCGGCAGGACGCCGCGGACTTGGCGGATCGCCGAGCGGCAGAGGCTTGGTGTGTGAGGGAACGCGAGTCCCGTCGGCAAATTCGGGCGCGGCTGGGACCAGCCGCGCCCGGGCGTCTTTGCGCTCCGATCAGACGAGATCGAAGCGATCCGCGTTCATCACCTTCGTCCAGGCGGCCACAAAGTCGCGCACGAACGCTTCCTGCGAGTCGCTTTGGCCATAGACCTCGGCGAGTGCCCGCAGCTGTGAGTTCGAACCGAAGACGAGATCGACGCGGGTACCGGTCCACTTGATTTCGTCGGTATTGCGGTCGCGGCCCTCGAAGACGTACTTCGAATCCGCTGAGACTTTCCACGCCGTGCCCATGTCGAGGAGGTTGACGAAGAAGTCGTTGGTGAGCGTCTCGGGCCGCGTCGTGAAGACGCCATGCTGGACTTGATCCACATTGGCGTTCAAGACGCGCAGACCGCCGACGAGAACCGTCATTTCCGGCGCGGTCAGCGTCAGAAGCTGCGCCCTGTCGATCAGCAGTTCCTCGGGCGAAATCAGATAATCGCCCTTCTGATAGTTGCGGAAGCCGTCGGAGATCGGTTCCAGGACGGCGAAGGAGTCGACATCGGTCTGCTCCTCAGTGGCGTCGGTGCGGCCGGGTGCAAACGGGACCTGGATCTCGTGACCGGCGTTCTTTGCCGCCTTCTCGATGGCTGCCGCGCCGCCGAGGACGATCAGGTCGGCGAGCGACACCTTCTTGCCGTCGGACTGAGCTTCGTTGAACGTCTTCCGGATGCCTTCGAGCGTTTCGAGCACGGCTGCGAGCTGGGCCGGCTGGTTGACCTCCCAATCCTTCTGCGGGGCAAGGCGAATACGTGCACCGTTCGCGCCGCCGCGCTTGTCGGAGCCGCGGAAGGTCGATGCCGACGCCCATGCGGTCGAGACCAGCTGGGAGATCGACAGTCCGGAGGCGAGGATCTTGTCCTTGAGATCGGCGATATCCGGTGCGTCGACCAGTGGGTGATCGACGGCCGGGACCGGATCCTGCCAGATCAGTTCCTCGGAAGGAACCTCCGGGCCGAGATAGCGCACCCGCGGCCCCATGTCGCGGTGGGTCAGCTTGAACCAGGCGCGCGCGAAGGCATCTGCGAACTGATCCGGATTTTCGAAGAAGCGCCGCGCGATCTTTTCGTAGGCCGGGTCGAACCGGAGGGCAAGGTCGGTGGTGAGCATGGCCGGCGCGTGGCGCTTGGACTTGTCATGCGCATCCGGAACCGTGCCGGCGCCCATGCCGTTTTTCGGCGTCCACTGATGTGCGCCTGCCGGGCTTTTCGTCAGTTCCCATTCGTAGCCGAACAGGTTCCAGAAGAAGTTGTTGCTCCACTTCGTCGGCGTGCTCGTCCAGGTGACTTCCAGGCCGCTGCCGATCGTGTCGCCGCCTTTGCCCGTTCCAAAGCTGCTGGTCCAGCCGAGGCCCTGCTCCGCGATGTCCGCCCCTTCGGGCTCGATGCCGACATGCGAGGCGTCGCCGGCGCCGTGGGTCTTGCCGAAGGTGTGGCCGCCGGCGATGAGCGCGACGGTTTCCTCGTCGTTCATCGCCATGCGTGCGAAGGTCTCGCGGATATCCCGAGCAGCCGCCAGCGGATCCGGGTTACCGTTCGGTCCTTCCGGATTGACGTAGATCAGGCCCATCTGCACGGCGGCGAGCGGCTTTGCGAGGTCGCGCTCGCCCGTGTAGCGCTTGTCGGCAAGCCAGGTATCCTCGGCGCCCCAATAGACGTCTTCCTCTGGCTCCCAGACATCCGGGCGGCCGCCGGCAAAGCCGAAGGTCTTGAAGCCCATCGACTCGAGCGCAACGTTGCCGGTGAGGATCATCAGGTCGGCCCAGGAGATGCTGTTGCCGTATTTCTGCTTGATCGGCCAGAGCAGCCGGCGCGCCTTGTCGAGATTGACGTTATCTGGCCAGCTGTTGAGCGGCGCGAAGCGCTGCTGACCCGCCCCTGCGCCACCGCGGCCGTCGCCGGTGCGGTAGGTGCCGGCGCTGTGCCAGGCCATGCGGATGAAAAGCGGGCCGTAGTGGCCGAAGTCCGCCGGCCACCACTCCTGCGAGTCGGTCATCAGCGCGAGGAGATCCTTCTTCAGTGCCTCCAGGTCGAGCTTCTTGAACTCCTCGGCATAGTTGAACGCCTTGCCCATCGGGTTGGACAGGGACGAGTTCTGATGGAGGATCTTCAGGTTCAACTGGTTCGGCCACCAGTCCCGGTTCGATCTCCCGCCATGGGCCGTGTGGGTGTGCACCACCGGACACTTGCCCGCACTATCGACCTTTGAATCCATAACTCTCTCCATTGTAAACTCTCTTGGGCCATCCAGAGCACGTCGGCCGTCAAGCCGTAAGACTTGGGGCGTCGGTCGTTCCGGGTAGGCCGATGTCAAAGCTGCGCCGCTGCACGGATGGGTGACCGGGGCTGCATCTCAGGCACCATACCCAAGCCGCACCATTAGTTTAAGTTGGAATTTCCGATTGTCGCGATAAGCGAAAGCTATTGAAGCTTTTCCGGTCCAAGCAGCCGCAACTCCACCCTGCGGCGGTGGCCGTGCGATGAGGCGCGCTGCACAAGGATCGCTACAGTTCCGCCGGAGCAAGCGGCTTGCGGGCCGGACCGTGGATCACCGATCCATCGGCGGCGAAAATGGAGCCGTGGCAAGGGCAATCCCAAGTGCAATCGGCATTGTTCCAGGTAACCGTGCAGCCTTTGTGGGTGCAGGACGCGGAAACAGCATGCAAGGTCCCGTCACCATCCCGCCAGACCGCGGTCTTGTGGTCGCCTCTCACTATGACCCCGCCTTCCCCGGGTCCAATGTCGTCCGTGCTGCGGACGATAGATTGGCTATCGCCATTCTTGTGAAATTCCTTGGGGTAAGGCCGAGTCGGGTCATAGAGGTTTCGCCAGGGGCTGGCGAGACCCAGGATCGCGTCGGCGATCATGATGCCGGCCGCCGTCCCGTTGCTGATGCCCCACGCATTGAACCCGGTGGCGATATGGAAGCCCGGAGCCTTCTCGGGATCGGGTTCGCCGACATAGGGTATCCGGTCCGTGGTGTCGTAGTCCTCATTGCACCAGCGCCAGGCGACATCCCCGACGGGCAGATTGTTGCGCGCCCAATCCTCCAACGCGACGAAGCGTGCCGCGACGTTCCCATCCTGGCCGGTGTCGAATTTCGGGCCCAACACCACGAGCAGCGGGCCCGTGCCATCCCGCCCCGTCCTGATCGAGTGCGTCGGATCGTCTATGCCGATGAACATGCCATCGATCACGCGCGGATCGTCGACACGGAAAGCCAACGCGGTATGGCATCGCGGCTGCGTCCGGTTCGCCATGCCGACCGGACTCTTGACGGTAATGTTGGTCGCAACGACGACATGTTCCGCGTGAACTGTCCCGCCCGCGGTGACGACCCGCCAGCGGCTCGCCTCGTCTACCAGTATCGCACGGCTGCGTTCGAAGACGCGACCGCCCCGGTCCGCCACGGCACGTGCCAACCCGACGAGATATTTCGCGGGATTGAACTGCGCCTGGTCGGCAAAACAAAGTGCGCCCGTGGTCTCGAAGGGCAGCGGCGCGCGGTCGAGCACCCGTGCCTCAAACCCGACCTGACGCGCCGCCTCTGCCTCGGCCACGATATCTTCGCGCCCATTCGCGCTTGTCGCATAGCTATAGGCAGCCTTGCGTTCGAGGTCGCAATCGATTGCGTATTCCCGAATCCAGTCCTTGATCTGCGCGGCCCCGGCCGAATTCGCTTCGGCATAGCTGCGCGCCGTCGCCAACCCGCAGCGATCGATGAGCTGGCGATAGATCAACGCGTGTTGCGTCGTGATCTTGGCTGTCGACCCGCCCGTCACCTGCCCGCCGATCTGCAACCCTTCGACCAGGATCACGGACCGTCCGGCTTCGCGAAGGCGAAGCGCCGTGGTGAGCCCAACGATCCCGCCCCCTACGACGACCGTTTCGGCATGGATGGAGCCCTCGAGCAGCGAATAGCCCGTCGGGCCGGCGCCATCCACCCAGCAGCTTCCGCGATTTCCCGGCAGATTGACCATTGTGGCATGTCCTCGCTTGGGTGGGCTGATAACCACGGCAGTTCGGGAATGTTCCGCTGGTCGCTCTCGTCACGGATGACCGCTGGCTGTTTAACGCTTGATCGTGGACCGATGTGAGGCCATTGTGAGACGGGATCCTGGCTGTACGGTCATGCGAGAGGTCGGACCCTGCTCAGCAACCTCGAAACAGCTGCCGTACAGCCTTTCTCCGCCATTCCTTCAGGCGAGGAGGTTGTCCGATGTCTACGCATCCTGCCAACAATCCGTTGCAACCGGGCGATCGGGCCCCGAACATCGTATTCGACGCGATCTCACGGGAGGGCAAGATCGCCCTCGATGACTTTCGCGGCCGGAGCCCGTTGCTCGTCGGTCTGTATCGGGGCCTGCACTGTCCGTTCTGCCGCCGCCATGTCGCAGCGATGGCACAGCTCAACCCGGCGCTGCGCGAGAAAGGCATCCAATCCCTGGCGGTGGTCAACACCCCGGTCGAACGGGCGCGTCTCTACTTCCGCTACCATCCGATCGCCGATCTTCTTGCTGCCTCCGATCCGGCGCGGACTTCGCACCGTGCCTTCGGCCTGCCCATCGTCGAGTTCACCGAGAACGAGACCGACTGGCCGTCCAAGGTTGGGATGGATGCGATCATGGCAATGCGAGTCGATTTGCCGGGCGAATTGCCCGAGCCGATGAACCCGGCCGCAGCCGGCGACCTTCTCAGCGAGAAGGATCCGTATGAAATTACGGAAGCCGATCAGCAGATTAAGTTAGCCGACCGTCTGCAGCTTGTCGGCCACTTCCTGCTCGACCGCGATGGCGTGGTGCGCTGGAGCTTCACGGAAGTCGAGGCGGACGGCCGCAACGTGTGCCAGGCCCTGAACCGCGGAGAATTGATGTCGGCCGCTTCGCACGTCGCACATTGACCCGGCTTCCCGCTGCCGTTTCTGCGGCCGCGGCCCCCGCCACTACAGGCATGGCTGGCTGCGAAGCCCTTGACGAGGCTATGTGCCGGCGACGGGGAGCGGGATCGGCTGCCGCCTGTCCTCTTCATCGAGAATGCTGAACGTGTATTGGCCGCGCTGATCGAACTCGACCGAGTAGGTCAGACGATCGCGGATATGGTTGTTTTCGTCGAAGGTCAGGATCTTCGGCTTCAATTCGGTGATGCGGCTCTCGTCGAGATAGACCGAATTGCAGATGATCACCTGATCGCCGGGCTGGCAGGTCCGGGCGGCCGCGCCGTTGAGGATACAGCAGCGCGAGCCGCGTTCTCCGAGAATGACGTAGGTAGAGATGCGCGCGCCGGAGTTCTTGTTCCAGATCTCGACGAACTCCATCGGCAGGATCCCTGCTGCCTCGCAGTGATCCGGATCCAAGGTGATCGAGCCATGGTAGTTGAGGTTGGCCTCGGTCACGCAGATGCCGTGAAGTTTGCCAGCAACCAGTTTTCTCATGTCCTACCCCTCGCTTCCGCCGGGTCGTCATAAAGCAACAGAGGCCGAAGTGAAAGTGATGCGCTGACGCTGGAATTCCGGTCCGCCTCGCACCCCGGGAACGTCAACGGTCAAGGCGTGGCAAGAAGTCTCAGCCGTGATACAGGCTGGAAGCGAGAATCACGGAACGTCGCGCGATGAACCGCTACAGCTACAAGACGGACCCGGCGGTACCGCCCCTTCCGGACGATCGCCCCATTTTCATTTTCGACGCTGAATGTGTTTTTTGTTCCGGCTGGGTCAAGTTCGCGTTGAAGCACGACAGAGGCGCGAAATATCGGTTTGCGGCGGCGCAGTCGGAAGTCGGTAGCGCGCTCTTTCGGCACTACGGGTTGGACGACCGTGATTACGAGACAAATCTGTTTCTCGAGGACGGTCGGGCCTATCTTCGTTCGGCAGCCTCGATTCGGTTCGTGGCCGGCATCGGCTTTCCCTGGTCGATCTGCCGCCTGCTCCTTCTCGTTCCGCAAAAGTGGGCGGACGCACTCTATCGCGTCGTCGCCCGCAACCGGTACCGGCTCGCTGGGCGGAGCACGGCCTGTTTCGTACCGAAAGCGGAAGACAGGCATCGCTTCATCCCGTAGAAGCCGCGTCCCCGTCGTCCAGGAGCGCAAGATAGACTTCCTCCGGCTCCGATGCCGCGCGTATCGATCTCAGGGTTTCGGGCGAGCGCAGCTTTCTTGCGATTGCCGCAAGGACATTCAAGTGCGTGGCGCTGCCCTCCGTCGGCGTCAGCAGGAAGCAGACGATATCCACCGGAACGTCATCGATGGATTCGAAATCGATCGGTTTCTTGAGGCGCACGAAAAGGATGAACGGAGCCGCAAGCCCGCGAAGGGGCGCGTGCGGAATGGCAATTCCTTCGCCGATCCCCGTAGAACCAAGCTTCTCCCGGTTGCTGAGCGCGCGGAATATCTCGGCCTCGTCGATGCCGAGAGCCCTGCTTGCGCTTTCGGAGAAACGATGAAGGAGCTGCACTTTCGACGCAGCGGCGTGATCGACGACGACGCGCTCCGGCGTGAGAATTTCAGATATTTTCATGATGTAATCGCGTCCCGAACGTTTGTGACCGAACGACTCAACTCTGTTCCGCTTCGCGAAGACGATAGCCGACGCCTGTTTCCGTGGTGATGTACTGGGGCTGGTCAGGGATGCGCTCGATCTTCTGGCGAAGCTGGCGCACATAGACCCTCAGATACTGGACATCCGTCGATCCTCCCCAGATCTGGTTGAGGAGGTGCTGATGCGTGATGACCTTGCCCGCGTACTGCACGAGAATGCGCAGGATGTCGTATTCCTTGGGCGACAGCTTGACCTCCTTGTCCGCCACCCGGACGATCCGCTTCACCAGGTCGACGGAAAGGTCGCCGGTCTTGAAGATCGGCCGCTCGCCCTGCTGCTGCAGCCTGTGCCGAAGCGCGACGCGGATGCGCGCGGCGAGTTCCTTCATCCCGAACGGCTTGGTGACATAGTCGTCTGCACCGATTTCGAGCGCCTTGACGATGCCGGTTTCGTCCGTCCGGCTGGAAAGCACGACGATCGGCAGCTCCAGTTCGTCGCTGCGCCATTTCGCCAGAAGATCGTGGCCGGCCATGTCCGGCAGGCCAAGGTCGAGAAGGATCAGATCCGGCTGCCCTTCGGCAAGCTGGGTCATCGCATCCCTGGCATTGATGGCTTCGAGCACCGCATAGCCTTCGCTCGTCAACCCGACTCTGAGCAGTTTCCGGATCGCCGGTTCGTCGTCCACGACGAGTATTTTCACGTTTGAGACTGTCATGTCAGCTCTTCCACATTAGGCGATCCGGTCGGGATCGGCATCGTGATGGTAAAGACCGCTCCCGACCGATCGGTCCTGTTTCCCGCCGAAATCGTTCCGCCCATCGCCACGATAAAGCCCCGGCAAATCGAAAGACCGAGGCCGGTGCCAGCGCGCACGTGATCACCCTTGCGGACGCGATAGAAGCTGTCGAAGACGCGCTCGAGATCACCGCTCGGGATACCGGGACCTTCGTCCATGACCTGAAGCGTGACGGCGCTATCCTCGACCCAGGCGCGAATCCGTATGGTCGAGCCCGGCGGGGCATATTTGGCCGCATTGTCGAGCAGGTTGAACAGCACTTGTTCGAAAAGGACGGGGTCGAGGTTCAGCATCGGCAGATCGAGGGGGATATCGATCGCCGTCCTGTGTCGCGCCAGCATCTTGCCGGCCCGGCGGAGCGCCGTGCCGACGACATCGCCGACGTCATGGAAGGAGGTGTTTGGCTCCGTCGCGCCGGACTCGATCCTCGTCATGTCGAGCAGATTGGCGATGAAGCGGTTGAGCCGCTCGGACTCGTCCACGACCGTCGAAAGCAGGTCGGCGCGGTCGTCTTCCGGCATCGAGCCGGAATAGTCGCGCAACGTACCGGCCGCGCCCATGATGGCGGCCAACGGTGTCTTGAGGTCGTGGGAGATGGACGTCAGGAGGGCGGAACGAAGCCTGTCCGCTTCGGCGGCGAGCAGCGCCCGGTCGACGTCGGCGACCAATTGCACGCGCTCGATCGCAAGTGCCGCCTGGTCCGCCAGGGCATCGAACAGCCGTTGCTGTTCCGGTGTCAGAAGTGGTCCCTGCCTGTCATTGTCGAGGCCGACGACGCCGATGGCCGTGCGCCCGGTCCTCAGCGGCAGGTAAAGACGCTTGGCACCCGGCAGCGTGTCGGCGCCGCGACCCGCCGGCCGGTCATTTTCCCATGCCCAACGCGCCGCGGCGATGTCCGCGTCGACCAGCGTATCATCGGGCGGATAGCCTGCCTTGACCGCAATCGTATCGTCCTCGGGCAGAAGAATCACCACGCGAACCTTGAGCATGGACGCGACCTGATGCGCGGTCGCCCACAGCACGTCATCGAGCGTTCCGGTGCTCGCGAGCTTCTTGGAGAAGAGATAGAGATCCTCGGTCGTCCTGGCGCGCTGCCGTGCCGCAGCCGCCTGGCGCTGCACCCGCGCCGTCAGGTTGCTCGCCGTCACCGCGACCACCAGGAAAAAGGCCAGCGCCAGCACGCCTTCGGGATCCCGGATCGTCAGCGTGTAGCGCGGCTCCAGAAAGAAGAAGTTGAAGGCCAGCGCGCTGACGACACAGGCATAGAGCGCCGGCCTCAAGCCAGCCGTCACCGCCGAGGTGAGAACCGCGATCAGAAATACGAGCGCCAGATTGCGGACGTCCAGAAATTGGTCGAGAAGCGCACCGAACGCGAGCGCAATCGAAATATAAAGCGTGCTGAGAATATAGGGCTGGAACTTGAACTTTCCCGGGGGCGGCGCGGTCTTGAAGCCCCTCGAGGCTGTCGGGGTGCGGTCCGCGCCGGACACCACGTGCACGCTGATATCGCCGGCATGCCGGATCAGGTCATGCGATACCGATCCTTCGATCAGTTCCCGCCAGCGCGGCTTGTTCGGCTTTCCGGTCACCACATGCGTGAAATTGTGGGCGGCGGCGTGCCGAAGAATGTCCCGCGCCACGCTCTGCCCCGGAATCGTCATGGCCTCGCCGCCCAGTTGCTCGGCGAGCCGCAGGTGCGACGCCAGCCGGTCCTTGTCGGCGTCGGGCAGGTTGACGGATCGGGAGGTCTCGACGTGGATCGCGGTCCAGGGTGCCCGCAGCCGGTCCGCCTGCCGCTTCGCGTAACGGACGAGCGCCGCGCCGCGCTGGTCATGCTCGATGCAGACGAGCACGCGGTCGCCCGCCGCCCAGGGACCCGGGATCGCGTGCGCCTGCATATGGCTCAGGAGCTGGTCGTCGACACGCTCGGCGGTGCGACGCAGCGCCAGTTCGCGAAGCGCCGTCAGATTGCCGGGGGAGAAGTAGTTCGCTATCGCCCGCTTTGCGGTCGTCGGCAGATAGACCTTTCCCTCATGCAGGCGCTTGATGAGATCTTCCGGGGTGAGATCGATGATCTCGACGTCGCCGGCGCGGTCGATGATCGAGTCGGGCACTGTCTCCCGCACCCGGATCCGGGTAATCTGCGCGACGATGTCGTTGAGGCTTTCGATATGCTGCACATTCAGCGTCGAATAGACATCGATCCCCTGGGCGAGGATTTCCTCCACGTCGAGATAGCGCTTCGAGTGGCGGCTGCCGTCGACATTGGTGTGCGCCAGTTCGTCGACGAGGACCAGTTGCGGGCGCCGCGCCAGGATGGCGTCGAGGTCCATCTCATCGAGAACGCGGCCCTTGTATTCGACCTTGCGGCGGGCAACGACCTCGAAGCCCTCCACGAGCGCCTGGGTCTCCTGGCGGCCATGGGTCTCGACAATGCCAATGACGATGTCGACGCCCTCGGATTTGCGCGCCCGGCCCGAAAGAAGCATCTCGTAGGTCTTGCCCACGCCCGGCGCCGCGCCCAGAAAGATCTTCAGGCGTCCGCGCGCCTCGCGTTCGGCATTCTCGAGCAGAGCGTCGGGCGAAGGCCTTGCATCGACGTCGCGTCTTTCGTCAGGCATTCGCACTTCCCCACCATGTTTCCTTGAATCACAGCCGATCGAGGTAAAAACATGCAGCATTTCAAAGTCTACGGCGATCTTTGCGCGTCTAATAAGACGCGCGGCACCGTAGCGGTCAAAGGCTGGGGCCGTATCGACCCCAGCCCATTTCTTTATTGGGCAGCAGCGCCGTCAAGCGCAAGGTTCAATGCCAGAACATTGACCGTCGGCTCGCCCATGAAGCCAAGCTCCCTCGCCTCGATATGGCCGTCGACCAGCGCCTTGACCGCGGCCTCCTCGAGACCGCGCGCCTTGGCGACACGGGGCACCTGGAAATAGGCCGCTTCAGGCGAAATATGCGGATCGAGGCCACTGCCTGACGTCGTCACCAGATCCATCGGCACTGGAGCCGCCGGGTTTTCCGCCTTGAGCGCCTCGGCGTCGGCCTTGATGCGGTCGATCAGCTTCGCGTTGGTCGGGCCGAGGTTGGATCCGCTGGAGCCGGCGGCGTTGTAGCCGTCGCCCGCAGCGGAGGGCCGACCGTGAAAATACTGGTCGCCGGTGAAGGCTTGGCCGATCAGTTCGGAGCCGATCACCTTTCCGTCCTTCTCGATGAGGCTTCCGTTTGCTTCGTGCGGGAAGAGGGCCTGGGCGATGCCGGTCATTCCGAGGGGGTAGACCAGTCCGGTCAATACGGTGAGTGCGATGATCATGACGATCGCGGGTCTTACTTGCTTCCACATGGGAGCGATCCTTATGCGAGGCCGAGCGTCGTGATGACGACGTCGATGACTTTGATGCCGATGAAGGGAACGATGATGCCGCCGAGGCCGTAGACCAAGAGGTTGCGCGACAGCAGCGCGCCTGCGCCGATCGGCCGATATTTCACGCCCTTCAGCGAAAGCGGTATCAACGCGACGATGATGAGCGCGTTGAAGATGATCGCCGAGAGAATGGCGCTCTCGGGCGTCTTGAGCCCCATGATGTTCAGGGCACCGAGTTGCGGGTAGAACGCCAGGAACATCGCCGGGATGATGGCGAAGTACTTGGCGACGTCGTTGGCGATCGAGAAGGTCGTCAGCGCGCCGCGCGTCATCAACAGCTGCTTACCGATCTCGACGATCTCGATGAGCTTCGTCGGGTCGGAATCGAGGTCGACCATGTTACCGGCTTCGCGGGCCGCCACCGTGCCGGTGTTCATCGCCACGCCGACATCCGCCTGGGCGAGCGCCGGCGCGTCGTTCGTCCCGTCGCCGCACATCGCGACGAGCTTGCCTTTCGCCTGCTCCTCGCGGATGAGGCTGAGCTTGTTTTCCGGCGTCGCCTGGGCGAGGAAGTCGTCGACGCCCGCTTCCGCCGCGATCGCCGCGGCCGTCATCGGATTGTCGCCGGTGATCATCACGGTGCGGATGCCCATGCGGCGCAATTCGGCAAAGCGTTCCTTGATGCCGCCTTTGACGATGTCCTTGAGATGGACGACGCCGAGCAGCCGGCCGTCCTTGACGACGGCAAGCGGCGTGCCGCCCGCCTTGGCGATCTCGTCGGCGATGGCCTGAATATCGCGGGCCGTCTGCGGCTCGCGCACGATAACGCTCGCCGTGCCGTCGGTGCTCGCGACCGTGGTTTGGTCGACATGCCGAAGAACGGCGTCGACCGCCCCCTTGCGGATGCTTGAGCCGTCGAAATCGACGCCGCTCATCCGGCTTTGTGCCGTGAACGGCACGAAGTGGGCATGCAGGCTTCCCATGTCGCGGGCGCGGATACCGTATTTCTCCTTGGCGAGCACGACGATGGAGCGGCCCTCCGGCGTCTCGTCGGCGAGCGAAGCCAGTTGTGCGGCGTCTGCCAGTTCCTGGTCGGTGACGCCACGAACCGGCTTGAATTCGGTGGCCTGGCGATTGCCGAGCGTGATCGTGCCGGTCTTGTCGAGCAGCAGCGTATCGACGTCGCCCGCGGCCTCGACGGCACGGCCGGACATGGCAAGCACGTTGAAGCGCACGAGCCGGTCCATGCCGGCAATGCCGATCGCGGACAGAAGCGCACCGATCGTCGTCGGGATCAGCGTGACGAAGAGCGCGACGAGGATGAGAACCGGGATGTACCCGCCGGCATAGGTGGCAAAGCTCGGGATCGTCGCCGTCGCCAGAACAAAGATCAGCGTCATGCCGGCCAGAAGAATGTTGAGGGCGATCTCGTTGGGTGTCTTCTGCCGCTCGGCGCCTTCGACGAGAGCGATCATGCGGTCGATGAAGGTCGAGCCAGCCGCCGCGGTGATGCGAACGCGGATCCAGTCGGAGAGCACCTGCGTGCCGCCGGTGACAGCGGAGCGGTCACCGCCCGATTCGCGGATGACCGGCGCGGATTCGCCAGTGATGGCCGCCTCGTTGACCGAGGCGACGCCTTCGATGACTTCGCCGTCAGAGGGGATGATGTCACCCGCCTCGACGAGCACAACATCGCCGACCTTCAGGCTCGTTCCGGGGACGATCTTGACGTTCCTGATATCGTCGCCCTTCAGGAGCTTCGCCTGGGTTTCCGTGCGCGTGCGGCGCAGCGATTCGGCCTGCGCCTTGCCGCGGCCCTCGGCCACCGCTTCGGCAAAATTGGCGAAGAGCACGGTGAACCAGAGCCAGACGACGATCTGGAAGGAGAAGCCGATGTTTCCGCCGGTGATCAGGTCGCGGGCGAGCAGGACGGTGGTCAGCGCAGAGACGACGGCGACGACGAACATCACCGGGTTCCTGGCGAGCGTCTTTGGATTGAGTTTCCGGAAGGCATCGCCGATGGCGGGTATGAGAATGCGAGCGTCCATGATGCTCGTGGTTTTGGACTGGCTCATAGGAGACTCCAGCTGAATGTTTGTGCACGCCCGCGATCAGCTCGCGGCGAGCAGATAGGTGAACGCCTTGCCGATGACGACGAGCAGCGTCATCCCGGCCAGGACCAGGCAGAGAATGGTCGAGACCCGCGGCGGCGGCGCTTCTCCCCGCGCCGGATTTGCGGCGCGCGGGTAGATCGGCTTGCGTGATTGACGGACGAGTTGAGCCATGACGTCACCCTTAGAAGGTTTGGCCGAGGAGCATGGCGAGATGCTCGACGATCGGGCCGACCGCGAGCGCCGGGAAGAACGTCAGGCCGCCGACGATCAGGATGAGGCCGCCGAGCAAGCCGACGAAGAGCGCGCCGTCGGTCGGAAACGTGCCTGCCGAAGCCGGGACGGTCTTCTTGGCGACGAGCGAACCGGCGATCGCCAGGGCCGGGATGATGACGAGGAAGCGGCCCATCAGCATGGCGATGCCGAGCGTGAGGTTGTACCAGGTCGTATTGCCCGTCAGGCCGCCGAAGGCCGAGCCGTTATTGGCCGCCGCCGACGTGTAGGCGTAGAGGATTTCCGAGAAGCCGTGCGGGCCGGGATTGGCGATCGACGCCACGGCGTCCGGGAGCACGACCGCGATCGCGGTCAGGACCAGCATTGCGAGCGGCAGGCACAGGATGGCAAGAACCGCCATCTTGACCTCCTTCGCCTCGATCTTCTTGCCGAGGTATTCCGGCGTACGACCGACCATCAGGCCTGCCACGAAGATCGCCAGGACGACGAACAGAAGGATGCCGTAGAAGCCCGCGCCGACGCCGCCGACGATGATCTCGCCGAGCTCCATATTGATCAGCGGGATGAGACCGCCGAGCGCCGTGAAGCTGTCATGCATGGCGTTGACGGCGCCGCAGGAGGCCGCCGTCGTGATCACGGCGAAGAGCGCCGACAGGGAAATGCCGAATCGGACTTCCTTGCCTTCCATGTTGCCGCCTTCGAGGCCAAGCGCGTGGACGAGCGGATTGCCGGCGGCCTCGGCCCAGTAGCAGACGACGACGCCGACGAGGAACAGGGCGCCCATCGTCGCGAATATCGCCCAGCCCTGGCGCTGATTACCGACCATGCGGCCGAAGACGTTGGTGAGTGCCGCTCCGATCGCGAAGATCGACACCATCTGGATGAAGTTCGAGATCGCGTCGGGGTTCTCGAAGGGATGGGCGGCATTGGCGTTGAAGAAGCCGCCGCCATTGGTACCGAGCATCTTGATGGCGATCTGCGAGGCGACCGGACCGAGGGCGATCGTCTGCTGCGCACCTTCGAGCGTCGTGGCCTCGACATAGGCGCCGAGGGTCTGGGGCATGCCGAGATAGACATAGACGAGGGTCAGCAACACGCAGAGCGGCAGCAGAACGTAAAGCGTGGCCCTGGTCAGGTCGACCCAGAAGTTGCCGATCGACTTGACCGATGCCCGGGCAAAACCGCGGATCAGGGCCACGGCAATGGCGATGCCGGTCGCCGCCGAGACGAAATTCTGCACGGTAAGACCGGCCATCTGCACGAGATAGGACATCGTGCTCTCGCCGCCGTAGTTCTGCCAGTTCGTGTTGGTCATGAAGCTGACGGCGGTGTTGAAGGCGAGCTCGGGCGGGACGGCGGCCATGCCGGCCGGATTGAACGGCAGCGCCCCTTGAAGACGCTGGAGAACATAGAGCAGCAGGAACCCGGCCAGATTGAAGAACAGAAGGGCGGCCGCATAGGTCGTCCAGTGCTGTTCCTCCCGCTCGCTTGTTCCGGCGACGGCATAGAGGCCGCGCTCGACCGGACCGAAGATCCAGGAAAGAAGCGTGCGCTCGCCGTTGAAGACGCGCGTCATGTAGCCGCCGAGCGGCTTCACCAGCAAGGTGACGATCCCGCAGAAGACAAGGATCTGTATCCATCCGTTGATAGTCATGAGTATGGCTTTCCGAGCATTATGCCTTGGCGATCAGAACCGCTCCGGGCGAATGAGGGCGTAGGTCAGGTAGACGAGGAGGAACAGGGTCACTGCGCCACCGAGAGTGTATTCGACGAGCATCTTTCCGCTCCGCTGCTACAGCGCCGTGCGTCCTTTAGGACGCACAAAGGACGCTGTAAGTTTTCGAATCTACGCATCGAGCTTTCCGAAAATCGGGTCCGATTTTCGGGCCGATGCGCTAGAGGTTGCTGCACGCCCGGACGTAGGCAAACGATAAGGCGAAGAACACGATGCCTATGGCGAGAACGACAATGTCCATGTCGGCAATTCCTGTGCGTTGTTGCTACTGACGACGCGTCACCCGGTGGCAGCGCCGGGCCAGGTGATCGCAATGGCGTGCACGTCCCGGCCGCAAGCGTCGAGGCGATGCGGCGCGTGGATGAATCTTGGCAGGAATATGGCTCCGAACCGCATAAAGGTTCGAGAGAGGCACCACGGGAAAGAAATAGGATTCCTATAGGAATTCGGCTGGGCCGAGGTGCTGCGGCCGTAGCGGGCGCTATCGAAGCTGAGCCCGGCGAATAGCGACGAACGTCGCGATCGGAATACGCCCCGCGGCGAGGGATTTCGATTTGGAAGGAGAAGAACGCAGGGCTCAGCGCGGCCGTGTCGCCTACGCTGAACCGGGAGTGCGCGTCGACCGGGGCCAGCGTCGCTGTCGGCTCAGCGCACGGACCGAGCACCGTGGTCTACTGGGAAATGCTGACGGTCAAGCGCCAATGCCAAAATACTGCCGACGATATCGACGAGGGTATCGGGTGCCGAAGGCCGATCGTCGGGGTCGAATGCAAGACCAATAACAGCGCCATGTCCGGTGGTTTTCACAGGCCAGAAGTCAAAGCGCGAGGCGTCAGCCGGATAGACTCCGGCTCGCGCAATCGCTCCCGTTTCCAACGACGATCGCGCCGCCTCGTATTCCTGCTCCTGGGGCTCCATACCGCCGGCTCTGCCGACGGAAACCACCTCGTCCCTGTCGACGAGCATGACGACGACAGGAACTTTGAAGAGCGCTGCAAGCGCTTGGGTGGCGATCGAGACGATCGCCTCGACATCGGTGGCCGCGACAACATCACGGCTAAACTTTTGCAGCGCAGTCGCCTGCCTTCTCAAAAGCGCCGCATCGGTCGCTCTGCGCTCGGAGGTGAAGGCAACGTAGCTGACGACAAGTCCGACGACAAAGAGCAACGCTATCGCCCAGATGTTTGCCGGGTCATCGACGAGCAGCGAGTAGCGGGGCTCGGTCAGGAAGAAATTGTAGGAGAGAGCACCAAGCAGGGCCGCGCAAAGCGACGGCCCCAGGCCGAAGCCCACGGCGGCGATGACCACCGGCACGACGAAGACGAGGGAAAGGTTCGGGATCTTCACCGAGTTGTCGACGCCGACCGCCACGATCGTGGCGAGGACGGTCATCGCAAGTGAAGCAAGATAGCCCACGACAGCGGGGGAATCCGATGGCGCCGAGCTTGAAAGCGGATCGGCATTCGCCATCGGAAGGAAGTCCCGTCGCAGATTCAGTTTGGCATCGACCATGGTTCCAAACTCCTGCCCATATACGCCCTCTTGCGGGTCAACCCGTGTGAGCGGGTCCTCGAGCACCGGGCGTTGCATGATCCTTCTCACAATCTGCCGGTCGGGCGTCTCATCTCAAACCCGACTTCTCCAATTTTATTAAGGACCAGCTAGGAATTCCATATGAGGCAGAGCACGATAACATCAAGAAATCATAGGAATCGCCGCCGTCAGCCGCAGCGGCTTTGCAGGGCAACCCTCGATGCGACACTTCTTAGGTAGCCGCGGCTAGCCGAGCCACAAGACCTCGCCGGCCACGTTCCATGACCACTGCATGGTTCCAGCTGAAAACTGGCTTCAGGATGAAAGCAAGCCTGACCATCCACGGCTTGGTGACCTTGACGATCCAGTCATAGCGGACATTGCACTTCGCACCGTCGGGTCGCAGCGTCCATCGACCGAGACCCTCTAGCTCGCCCGAAGCCCTCCCCTCAATGACGGACAGCGGTTCTATCCGGGTCGTTTCCATGTCGAAGGCCAGCTCATAAGGCAATGCAGTGGACCATGTCATCCGGCGGACGGCGCCGATGCCGGTCTCGTCGCCCTGGCGCAGAAGCGTCACCTGCTTTACCGAGGGCCACCAGTCCGGCCAGCTTTCGGGCGTGTTCAGCACCCGCCAGACATCCTCGACCGAGGCGTCAATCGTCCAATTGGTAACAAGATGGAACTCGGTCGATGACATCGCAAATCCAGCTTTGCGCACGCGGCGGTCTGACGATACGGACTTGCAACAATAGGCCATCCGACCGGCAGCCGAAATAGCAGGGACCGGGCGTCCTCGAGAACGAATGCCAGGCACCCGGAGCGAGGCCAGGCCACCGGCGTGGTATCAGTGGCGCAAACTCGCGCGCGGATTCCGGAGGTCCGCTGGCAATGCCAGCCGAGCGTATATCCTGCTTTGCTGATAAGCTGCGGACCAGCCAGCGCGGCCATAAGAGGCGATGCGGCAGAGCCGGCCTTTTGTTGCTATACCGGCCGGAGCGCAGGCGAAAGCAGAATTCAAGCGACGGTCGGGATAGGGCATGCCAGAAGACAACACTCCGCACTTCTCATTTCGGTTTCGTGGGTCGTCCTTCGACAACATGATCGAAACGCTCGGGGGCGCTTTCGGGGCATTCAGCGCCGAGCCGGTCGGGCGAGCGCGGGATTTTCATTGGGGGATCGATCTCGCTGCCAGCGGCAACGCCGTCTTGCTCAGCGGTTATCATCAGGACGAGTTCCAGTTCAACATCGAGCCGACCAGCACCACGGCGGAGTATTTGTCGCTTGTCATACCACGCAATGGCGGAATGGGCGTGACATATGGAGGCCGCACCGCCGAGGCCGGACCGGGAAAGCTGCTGCTCTACAACAATTTCGAGCCAAACAGCGTGCTTATGCATGGCCAGGCAAATTTGATCGATGAATTGCTGATCAATTGGTCCGTCATTCTGCAGACTGTCGGCCAGATCTTCGAGAAGCCGCTCAACGGCTCTCTGGATCTGTTGCCGGAGTTGGACCTGACCACCCCGGCGGGCCAGACCATCGGCAATCTGGCGGCGACGATGATGCACGGCATGCGCGACGACGGCCCGTTGCTGCGCTCTCCGATGGCGATGGCGAATCTTACGCAGGCGCTGGCCGATCTGGTCGTGCGCCTGGTTCCCCACCGTTTATCGCATTTGCTTGACAGGAAGCCTTGCCTGATCGCCCCACGGCATGTCCGTCGTGCGATCGAATTCATGCAGGCCAATATCAACCAGCCGATCACGATACCGATGGTAGCCGAAGCGGCTGGCGTGTCCGTTCGAGCGCTGCAAACCGGCTTTCGCGCCTTCAGGGACACATCGCCGGCCGCTTACCTGATGACGCTTCGCCTGCAGGCAGCGCGACAGGACCTGCTTGATCCCGGGAACAATCAGGCTGTGAACGAAATCTGCCTGAAATGGGGGTTCTTCCATTTCGGGCGATTTTCAGCGGCCTACAGAGCGGCCTATGGAGAAAACCCTTCGGACACGAAGAAGCGTGCGGACGGGTCGCGCTACGGCGGCCCAAGACGATAGGGCAAACTGGAAGAGCTGAAGGCCAGGCCGGCAGCGAGGAGCTTCGACGGAGCCAGACGGCCGCATGCCGGCCGTTCGGCAGATGGTGTCAGGCCACAGCCTGGGCGCCGGTGATCTCGACCAGCGATCCGCACATGAATGCGGCCTCGTCCGACGCCAGGAAGGCTACAAGTGCAGCAACCTCCTCCGGCTTGCCTATGCGCCCGAACGGTACGAGCTTGTCAAGATCGGCGATCGTGCGACCGGATCGCCTCACACCTGCCTCGAGCATCGGCGTGTGGATTTCGCCTGGGCAGACCGCGTTCACGCGGATCTTGTGCGGAGCATAGTCGCGGGCGAGATTCTGGGTGAAGGCCGCAACTGCCGCCTTGGTGGTGTTGTAGGCGATATGGTTCGGTGCCGGGTAGAGGCCCCATTGCGACGCCGTGTTGACGATCGCGCCGCCGCCCGCCTCGACCATGTGCGGGATGGCAGCGCGGCAAAGGTGGAACATCGAATCGAGATTGACCGCAAAGCTCGTGTGCCAGTCCTCGTCGGTCAAGGACAGGAGGTTGCCGCGCCGGTTGATACCTGCGTTGTTGACGAGAATGTCGATGCGACCCTTTTTCGCGAATGCCTCCTCGATCAGGCCGAAACAGGGCTCCTTCCGGGATATGTCGGCGGCAATGGCGATCGCGGAACCGCCCGCCGCGACGATCTCGGCCGCGACGGCGTCGGCCGCGTCGGCGTTGACGTCGGAGACGACCACCAGCGCTCCCTCATCCGCCAGCCGCCGTGCTATGGCAGAACCGATGCCGCCGCCTCCGCCCGTTACGATGGCAACTTTGTCTTCGAACCTCTTCATGTGCCTCACCTCACTGTTATCGAATGTAACTGCCGCCATTGACGTCGAGCGTCGCGCCGTTCAACGAACGCTGCGACGGCCTGAGCGCGAAGGCGACGAGTTCGGCGATTTCGGAGGTCTCAGCCATCTCGCCGATCGGTATGTCGGCGACGGCGGCCTGCTTGCCGAATTTCGCGATGAAATCCTCGGCCATCTCGGTCCGCACCCAGCCGGGCGCGATCACCAGCGCCACGACGCCGTCGGCGCCGAAGCTGCGCGCGATCGACTTGGTGAGATTGACGAGCGCCGCCTTGGTCGCCCCATAGGGCATCGCATCGGCCGCATAGCCGCGCTGGCCGGCGCGGCTCGCCATGTTGACGATCCGCCCGCCGCCCTGCGCCCTGAAATGCGTAAGCGCCTGCTTGCAGAGATCGGCAGCCGCGAAGACGTTCACCTGAAACTCCTTCTGCCACGCTTGCCGCCACACCTCGGGGTCGGCGTCGATCGCAATCTCGGTGCGGATGCCGGCATTGTTGACGAGCGCATGGATGCGCCCCGCCGCCTCTTCCGCCCGGCGCCAGAGGTCGAAGGCCCCCTCGGCCGCCGAAAGGTCGGCCTGAACAAGGAACCCCTCGCCGGAAATACGCGCCAGCAGCGCTTCCGCTCCCGCCCGGTCGCGGCCGTAGTGGATGATCGGACGGGCGCCCTCTTCCGCCAGGCGCTCGACGATGGCAGCGCCGATGCCGCCGGAAGCTCCGGTGACGAGAACGGTCTGGCCCGACAGGGACTCGATGGACATTGTAGCCTCCTCAACCGAGCTGATCGACCTGCGAACCCCAGCTGTCGGAGAGCGCAAAGCCGCTCCTGAACGGATCCTCGTCGAAGACGCGGAGCTGTTCGCGACCGTAGATCCAGCCGCGCCCGCTGATCCGCGGCAGCACGGCGGGACGTCCGCCGACTTCGGTGACACCGATCGCCTCCGCCACGAATTCGCCGCCGATGATCGAGCGCGACGTCCGCCGATCGCCCACCGCGACCTCGCCGCGTGCGTAAAGCGTCGCGAGATTTGCCGAACTGCCGGTCCCGCAGGGGGAGCGATCGACCCGGCCGGGTTTCAGCGTCGTGCAGGTGCGCACCGCTCCGTCCGGCTCGCACCCGCGGAACATCACATAGGCGATCTCGTCGACGCCGGTGAGCGTCGGATGCCTCACCGCCACCTGCTCGGAGATCAGCGACTTCAGCTCGATCCCCGCTTCGGCCAGATAGCGCGCATTGGCCGGCGCGATCTCGCTTCCGACCTGATCGACGTCGACGATCGCGTAGTAGACACCGCCGAAGGCGATATCGACCTTGATGCGAGCCCAGCGCGGCGTCTCGATCTCCCGGTCCAGCGCCTCGGCGAAACTGGGCACATTGTCGAGGCTGACCGACAGGCAGCGGCCTTCCCGGCAGCTGGCGCGGGCGACGATCAGCCCGGCGGGCGTATCGAGACGCACGATCGTTTCGGGCTCCTGCATCGCGACGCGACCGCTTTCAAGCAGGGCGGTGACGACGCAGATGCAGTTGCTGCCGGACATCGGATGGGCACGGTCCGCCTGCAGCACGATGAAGCCGGCATCGGCATCCGGCCGCGTCGGCGCGACGAGCAGATTGACCGACATGGCGACGCTGGCGCGCGGCTCGAAGGTGACGAAGCGGCGGAGGCTGTCGTCGACCCGGTTGATGTGGTTCATCTTGTCGAGCAGGGTCGCGCCGGGAATTTCCGGCGCGCCGCCGACAATCACCTTGCCGATCTCGCCCTGGCAATGGACCTCGAGCAAATCAAGCGAACGATCCCAGTTCATCATTTGATGTACCAGGCCCACTTCTCGCCGGCGGCAAGGCGGGTGATCTGCTTCGTCTCAAGGTAGTTTTCGAGACCCCAGCGGCCGAGTTCGCGGCCGATGCCCGACTCCTTGTAGCCCCCCCAGGGCGCCTCGGTGAAGGTCGGCTGCGAGCAGTTGATCCAGACGATGCCGGCGCGGAAGGCGCTCGCGACGCGCTCGGCGCGGACGTCATCCTTCGACATCACCGCCGCGGCGAGACCGAAGCGGGAATCATTGGCAAGCTCGATCGCTTCCTCTTCGGTCGCGAACGGCTTGATGCAGACGACCGGCCCAAAAATCTCCTCGCGCCAGGCGTCGCTCTCCAGCGGCACGTCGGTGAGCACCGTCGGTTCGAGATAGTAGCCCTTGTCGAAACCTTCCGGCCGCTTGCCGCCGCAGGAAACCGTCGCACCGGCGGCCTTCGCCGCCTCGATCGCCGCGACGACCTGCTCATGCTGGCGCTTGGAGACGAGCGGCCCGAGCAGCACGCCGTCTTCGAGACCATCGCCGATCCTGATCTTCTGCGTCTCCGCGACGAGCCGCGACAGCAGCCGGTCGTAGATTCGCTCCTGGACGAGGACGCGCGACGTCGCCGAGCAGACCTGGCCCTGGTTCCAGAAGATGCCGAACATGATCCATTCGACCGCCTCGTCGATATCGGCGTCGTCGAAGACCACGAAGGGCGACTTGCCGCCGAGCTCGAGGCTGACGCGCTTGATGTCGCGGGCCGCCGCCGCCATGATTTTCGAACCGACCGGGCCTGAGCCGGTAAAGGCCAGCTTGTCGACACCCCTGTGATCGATGATAGCTTGGCCGGCGACCGAGCCGGAGCCGGTGACGATGTTGAGAACGCCCGGCGGCAGGCCCGCTTCATCGGCGATCGCGGCAAGTTCGAGCGCCGTCAGCGAGGTGACCTCGGCCGGCTTCAGCACGACCGTGCAGCCGGCGGCAAGCGCCGGCGCGACCTTCCAGGCCGCCATCAGCAGCGGATAATTCCAGGGAATGATCGCGCCGGCGACACCGATCGGCTCCTTGATCGCCTTGGAGGTGAAGCGGGCGTCGGCAAGCGCGATCGGCTCTTCCGGATTGTTGTCGAGCTGTTCGGCAAGCCCCGCATAGAAGTCGAAGCAGCCGGCCGCGTCGGCGACATCCCAATCGGCTTCGGGAAACGGCTTGCCGTTGTCGATGACCTCGAGACGGGCGATCTCCGCCTGCCGGGCGCGGATGCCCTCGGCAATGGCGCGCAGGTATTTTGCTCTCTGTGCGCCCGAAAGCTTCGGCCAGCCGTCCTTGTCGAAGGCGCGGCGTGCCGCCTTCACCGCGAGATCGACGTCTTCCGCCGTTGCGGCCGCGATCTGGTGAACCACTTCTTCCGTCGCCGGATTGACGACGTCGAACGTCCTGCCGTTCGCGGCCGGCGTCCATTTTCCATCGATATAGAGTTCGCTGCGCATTGTTCGCTCCATTGTTTCCCGCGCTCGCCGTCAGAACCGGTCGACGCGGTATGGTTTGAGATCGACCGGCGGCTCAGCGCCCGTCACGAGATCGGCGATCAGCCGTCCGGTCGTCGCCGCATAGGTAAGGCCCAGATGCCCATGGCCGGTGGCGTAGAAGATGCCGCGGTGTTTCGCGGAAGGGCCGATGATCGGCACCGTATCGGGAAGCGCCGGCCGGTGCCCCATCCACTCCGTCGCCTTCTCGGCCCGCAGATCCGGCAGCGCCTCCCGCGCCCGCTTGACCAGCACTTTCGCCCGCCGGTAGTCAGGCGCCGCCTCGAGACCGGCCATCTCAACCGTGCCGCCGACGCGAATGCCGCCGGCCGTCGGCGTCACCATGAAGGCGCGCGCCGGCCAGATGATCGAGTGGCGCATCGAAATGCCCGGCGCCATGATCTGGGTGTGGTAACCACGCTCGGTCTCGAGCGGGACCGGTTCGCCGAGAAGCCGCGCCAGCTTGCCGGTATAGGCGCCGGCTGCGAGCACGACTCGAGAGGCAGCAACCGAACGGCCATCTTTCAGGCGGACAGCTTTGACGCGATCCCCATGATCGAAACCCGCGACCTCGCCCTGCTCGATCCTGCCTCCGAGAGCGAGAAACTTTTCGCGCAGTTTCAGGAGCAGCTTGTAGGGGTCGCGGATCGAGCGGTTGTCGGGAAACAGCACCGCCTTGGCAATCTCCGTCGTCAAAGCGGGTTCGAGATCGCGGATGGCGTTGCCGCCGAGGACTTCGTGGCGGAAGCCGAAGCGCTCGAGACCCGCGATATGCTCGCGGTCAGCCCTGAACTCGGCCTCGTCCGCATAGAGGCTCAGGCAGCCCTCCTCGGTCAGCATGTCCGTCAGTTCCGCCGCCTGCAGCAGCGGCATCAGATCTTCGTAGACACGACGGCAAAGCACGGCGCCTGCCGCCTCCAGCTCTTTCACCCGCGACGGGCGGCTTGCTTCGAGAAACCGGAGGAACCACGGCGTGAGCTTCGGCAGATAGGAGGGGCGGATACGCACCGGCCCTTCAGGATCGACCAGCCATTTCGGCATTTGCGCCCAGACCGACGGCCGCGAGGCCGGCATGAATTCGGTGACGGCGATCGATGCCATGTTGCCGTAGGAGGCGCCCTTGCCGTCCGGATCCCGCTCGACGAGCACGGCGCCCTTCCCGCGGCGTTGCAACTCGTAGGCGATGGTGGTGCCGATAATGCCGGCGCCGACGACAACGACTGGACCCTCGTTATTGCTCATCATTTTCCTTTCTCGAAGTGGTGCTGCATTCAAACCGTGGTCATCCAGGTGTCGGCCACCGTGAAGCCCTCCGGATAGGGATCGGTCGGGTCCATGCCCATCTGGTAGAGACCGGTGATCCAGGCCTGACCGGCAATCGCCGGTATCACCGCGTCGTACGTCCCGACTTTCGTCAGTCCGTCGATTGTGCAGGTGAAGCGGCTGCCGGTGATCGACTCGTGAATGAGCGTTTCGCCGGGTTGGATAAGCCCTTTCTTATGCAACAGCGCCAGCCGCGCCGACGAGCCGGTGCCGCAGGGCGAGCGGTCGCAGCGCCCCGGCGAGACGACGACGCAGTTCCTCGCGATAAGCCGGCCATTCTCCCGGCGAAGCGGTCCCATGAACTCGGTGTTGGTGATCCCCGGTATGCCCGGGTTCTCGGGATGCTCGACGGTGAGCTGCTCGGCGGCCGCGAATTTGAGCTTCTGGCCGATTTCGCAGAGCTCGCGGGCTTCCGAGGGATCGATCGAGATGCCGAGGTCGGCGGCGTCGACCATGGTGTAGGTCATGCCGCCATAGACGATGTCGACCCGAACGGTCCCGAGGCCTGCGACTTCGATCTTGGCGTCGACATGGTAGCAGAAGGCTGGCTGGTTCACGAGCCGGACGCTCGTCACCTTGCCGTCCCTGCATTCGCAGCGCACCCTGATCAGGCCTGCTGGAGACTCGAGCGTCAATTGAGTGACCGGCTCCTGCATCGGCAGGATCCCGGTCTCGAGCAGCACCGTCGCCACGCACATCGTGTTCGAACCCGACATCGCCGGATACTCGGTCGTCTCCAGGATCACATAGCCCATGTCGGCTTCGGGGTGACTGGAGGGGAGCACGATATTGGCATTGTGCCATACGGCGCCGCGCGGTTCGAACAGCACCATCTTGCGTATGTCGTCCATGTGGGTTTCGAGATGAACCCGCTTGTCGAACATGGTCTCGCCGGGAACCTGGCCGACGCCGCCGACAATCACCTTGCCGCTTTCGCCTTCTGCATGGCAGTCGACCACCGAAAGGACCTTGCTGAAGCGCATCTCTCTAGCTCCAAAGCCGCGGAAAAATTGTCGAGGCGCCGCCTCCCTGATTGTCGAACGGCCGGGAAGCGGCGCTTCGACTGGCAATTACCAGTTCAGGATCGGCTCCATGGCGGCGCGGAACTCGGCCTTTTCATCGTCGGTCAGCGGCCCGAGCGGCGCACGGCAATTGCCGACGGGCAGGCCCTGAAGCTCGCAGCCATATTTGATCTTCTGCACGAACTTGCCGCTTTCGAGGATGTTCATCGCCCGGTAGAGCGTCTTCATCTGCGCCCGCGCCTTGTCGAGATCGCCCGAACGGAAGGTGCGGTCCAGGTCGCAGCAGGCCTTGGCCATGCAGTTCGACGGCCCGCAGATCCAGGAATCGGCACCCCAGAACATGAAATCGAGGGCGATGTCGTCGGAGCCGGACACCAGCTGGATGCGCCCCTCGTAGCGGCTGGCGATGTCGACCGCGCGCTGCAGCACGCCCGAGCTTTCCTTGATGCCTATGACGCGCGGATTGTCGGCGATATGGTCCATCAGCTCGAAGCTGATGTCCGAACCATCCTTGGCCGGATAGGAATAAAGCACCAGGTTCACATCCACGGCATCAAGCACTGTCTCATAGTGCCGGATCAGTTCGGCTTGCGTCGGCCGGGTGTAGAAGGGCGGGGCGAGCAGCACAGTGTCATAACCGATCTCCTTGGCGATCGCCGTCTGCTCGATGACTTCGCGGGTGGCGGGGGCATTGGTGCCGGCGATCAGGATTTCGCCCGGCTTGGCGAAGTCCTTGACGAATTGCAGCACGTCGCGGCGCTCTTCCGTGGACTGGCTGAAATACTCGCCGGTCGAGCCGTTGGGAACCCAGCCGGTAACACCGGCCTCGCGCAGATGGGCCAGCAGCTTTTCAAAGGCCTTGAAATCGACCCTGTTGTTCGCGTCGAACGGGGTGACGAGGGCGGGCATGACGCCAGACAGTTTCATCGGATGTCTCCTTTCGAAAGAGTTCGGTTCAGATCGCCAGCTTGGCGAGCACGCGCCGCTCGACGAGCGTGACGGCACGGGTAAGCGGGAAGGCGATGACGAAGTAGATGAGAGCGACGACCGTCAGTACCTCGATCGGCCGCGCCGTATTGTTGGAAATGTTCTGGCCAACGAACATCAGATCGGCCATGCCGACGGCGGAAACGAGCGCGCTTTCCTTGAACAGGCTGACGCAGTTCGAAAGCAGCGTCGGGATGGCGCGCAGCACCGCCTGCGGCAGGACGACGTTGGTCACCTGGACGCGGCGCGGCAGGCCGAGTGCGACGCAGGCGTCGAACTGTTCCGGACCGATCGATTTCAGCGATGCCCGAAAGGTCTCGCTGGTGATCGCGCCCATGTAGAGGGTGAGCGCGATCACGCCTGAGGTGAGGTTGGAGAGCTCGACGCCGAGGATCAGCGGCAGGCAGAAGAAGATCCAGAAGAGCTGGACGAGCACCGGCGTGCCGCGGAAGAACTCAACGTAGACGCTGGAGACGGCGCGCAGAATGGTGCTGCGCGATGTGCGGGCGAGGCCGATGAAGAAGCCGAGACTGCAGCCGAGAACGATGCAGATCAGCGTCAGCTTGATGGTCATCCAGAGGCCGACAAGCAGCGCTTCCTGGAAACGAAGGATGATGGAAAAGTCGAGGGCCATGGGTGTTCTCCTCAGCTCATCATCAGCTGGCGGCGGCGTTCGAGATAGCCGACAATCTGCGAGACGGGGAACGAGACGGCGAAGTAGACCAGAGCGACGATGGTGAAGGTCTCGATCGGCCTGTACGTCTCCGTCGCCAGCGTCTTCGCCTGGTACATGAGGTCCTGGACGGCGACGATCGCGACCAGCGCGGTCTGCTGGAAGATGCCGATGCCGTTGGTGAGCAGGACCGGGATCGACGCCCGCACGGCGGTCGGCAGGACGATATAGAGGGTACGCTGCAGCGGGTTGAGACCGAGCGCGATGCCGGCATCGAGCTGCTCGCGCGGAACCGCCTGGATCGCGGCGCGATAGGCCTCGGCATTGAAGGCCATCAGGTTGAGGCCGAGCGCCAGGATGCCCATCGTCATCGAGCCGAGGAAGACGTTGAACAGCATCGGCACGCAGTAGAAGAACCAGACGATCTGGACGATCGCCGGGGTGCAGCGGAAGAATTCGACGAAGAGCATCGCCGGCAGCCGCACCGGCGCGAAGCGGCTCATGATGAGGAGCGCCAGCGGAAAGCCGAGCACGACGCCGATGATATTGGCGGCGACCGTCAGCTCAAGCGTGACGATCAGCCCTTCCCAGAGCGGCCCGAAAGAGACGGACTGGAAGTCGAAGGAGTAACCCATCTCGCCCTCCTAGTGCCGGATATGGAAGACGCGGTCGATGAAGTCGCGGGTGCGCTCTTCCTTGGGCGAACCGAGCACCTGTTCCGGCGGGCCGTCCTCGACGACCACACCGCCGGCGCAGAAGATGACGCGGGAGGCGATGTTCTTCGCAAACCACATATCGTGGGTGACGATCATCATCGGCATGTCCTGGGCGGCAAGCTGCAGGATGACCTGCTCGACTTCGGCGACGAGTTCGGGATCGAGCGCCGAGGTCACCTCGTCGAACAGCATCAGCTTCGGATCGAGCATCAGGGCGCGGGCGATTGCGACCCGCTGCTTCTGGCCGCCGGAGAGCTGCGCCGGATAGGCATTGGCCTTGGCGCCGAGGCCGAAGCGCTCCAGCAGCGCCTGGGCGCGCTTGGTGGCGCTCGCCTTGGCTTCACCCCGGACCTTGCAGGGCGCGAGGATCAGATTCTGAATGACGGAGAGATGCGGGAACAGCGTGTAGTGCTGGAACACCATGCCGATCGAGCGCCGCACCTCGGTGTCGATCTCAGTTTTCCTGTCGGCGCCCTCGGAGGAGATATAGGGCTTGCCGCCAAAGCTGATCGAGCCGCTGTCGATCTTCTCTAGCCCCATCATGACGCGCAGCAGCGTGCTCTTGCCGCCGCCGCTCGGGCCGATGACGACGACCCGTTCGCCGGGCTTCATCTCGATGTCGAGGCCCTTGAGCACCTGGATATGCGGGCCGTAACTCTTGTGGAGGGACTGGATTTTGACAAGGGGAGCACTGAAGGACATGGTCATCGCCGACCTCGCTGGTCAAAAGAAGGGATGAGAGTGGCCGGGCTGGCGCATGGCCGCGCCCGGCCCCTTCCCAGTTTCGTTACTGGGCGCTCTTCAGCACCTCATCGACGGCCTTGCGGATCAGCTCGTCTACGTGACCGGTCGCGACCTTTTCCTCGAGGAAGATGTTCACAACCTCGACGTCGGCAGCGGACAGCTGATGCGGCAGGCCGAAGGCGACGCCCTGCTTCGCCAGCGCCGGCGTCGGGTTCAGGGCGACCGCCCAATCGGGGTTCGACTGGGTGAAGAGCTGGTTGGTGTCCGAGGCATCGACGAGGATGTCGGCACGGCGTGACACGACGGCGAGGCGCGTTTCATCGTTACCCGGCAGCCGCAGGATCGTCGCGTTCTTGACCGCGGCGGTGATCGCCTTGTCCTGGGCGGTGCCCGACATGACTGCCAGCGTCACGTCGGCCTTGTCGATATCGGCAACCGAGGCTGCTCCGGCCGGGATCTTCGGGTTCTCCTTGTTGTAGGCGAGCGAGATCTGGTACTCCATGGCGGGAACGGAGAACTGCACGGCCATGGCACGCGCCGGCGTCCTGTTCAGCGCCAGCGAAAGGTCCCATTTCCCCGCCTGCAGGCCGGCGACGATATTGTCCCAGGTGGTGTCGACGAATTCCGGCTTGACCTTCAGCGTCTCGGCGAATTCGCGGCAGAGATCGGCGAAGAAGCCGGAATATTCGCCGCTCGCCGGATCGCGCATGACATAGGGCGGAGCAACAGCCGCGCCGCAACGAAGGACGCCCGCCTTCTGCACACCCTGCCAATAACCTTCGGCGGTCTGGGCGGATGCGGCGGTGGTTGAAAGTCCAGCGATCAGGGCAAGCGCAGGCATCGCCCGCATTGCGGACGCAAGCATCTTCGAAAGCATCTTCAATTTCCTCTGTTTGATGTGCGCGGTGCGCGGTTCCACCCGTCGGCTATCGCCGATCTTGCTCTTCTTGTGTCGTCTACGTGTCGACACGATATTTATGTCGGCAACGTGTCGACATTGTCAAGCGGAGAATTTACATTGTCTCGACGGGGCTCTTCTGGCCTTATGCGTCCAAATGACGGAAAGGGACGTAAGTGTCTGACGAAACTGAAACCAAGCGCGCCAAGGGGTCAGGCTGGAAAAATGTCTATGAGACGCTCCGAAACGAGATCCTGGCGCTGACGCTCGCTCCCGGTCAGCTTCTTGACGAGAACACGCTGGCCGAACGGTTCGACATGTCCCGCTCGCCGGTGCGCGAGGCCCTGATCCGGCTCGCCGGCGAGGATCTGGTCGTCACGCTTGCGAACCGCAGCACGATCGTCGCGCCGATCGAAGTCGCGACCTTTCCGAAATATGTCGAGGCGCTCGACATCGCGCAGCGCATGAACACCCGGCTCGCCGCGGAACTGCGGACCGAGATGGACCTCAAGACCATCGCCAGGCGGCAGAAGGAATTCGAAGCGGCGGTCAAGACCGGCAATCACCTCGAGATGTCGGAGGCGAACAAGCAGTTCCACATGGCGATCGCCCATGCCGGCCGGAATCCCTATCTGGCATCCTTCTACGAACGGCTGCTCAACCAGGGCCAGCGCATGCTGCATCTCCACTTCGAATATCTGGAGCGGACCCACGAAGGCTATCTTCTGACCGACGAGCACAACCAGATGCTCGAAGCGATCCGGGCGAAGAATGTCGATCTTGCCGACGAACTGGCCCACGCCCATACGCGCCAGTTCCAGCAGAACTTCATCAATTTCATGCGCGAGAACTACACGACGGACGTCTCGCTCGGACGACGGAAGGCAGCGGAATAATGCGTATCGGTTTTGTCGGCACAGGGACGATCACAGAGGCGATGGTGACCGGCATCGTCGGCTCGAGCCTCGATGTCACGGACATCGTCGTCTCACCGCGGAATGCTGAAATCGCGACCCGGCTCGCGCGCCGGTTCCCACCAGTGCGGATCGCCAAGGACAATCAGGACGTCGTCGATGCGTCAGACGTCCTGTTTCTCGCCGTCCGGCCTCAGATCGCAAAAGAGGTGATCGGCGGCCTCGCATTCCGCAGCGGCCAGAGGGTCGTCAGCGTCATCGCGGCGACCGATCGTGCGAAGCTCCTCAACTGGATCAAGGAGGACGTGGACCTCACCCAGGCAATCCCCCTGCCCTTCGTCGCCGGGCGCGAAGGCGTGACCGCACTCTACCCGCCGCACCCAGAGATCGCCGCCATCTTCGCCGCCCTCGGCAGCACCGTCGAATGCGAGACGAAGGAGGAATACGACCTGCTCGCCGCCGCAAGCGCCCTGATGGGAACCTATTTCGGCATCCTCGACCGATCGACCGACTGGCTGGTCGAGAAGGGCCTCGCGAGGGAGAAAGCGCGTGCCTACCTGGCGCCGCTCTTCGCAAGTCTGGCGCAAACGGCGGTCAAGGCCGAGGCGACGCCCCTCGATACCCTAAGGCGCGAGTTTTCGACGCCTGGCGGCTTGAACGAGCAGGTCTTCGAGGATTTTGACCGCAATGGTGGAAGCCGAGCGTTGGCAGGCGCCCTCGAACGCGTATTGCACCGAGTTCGAGGCTAAGAACTATATCTGCCCTTCGTCTTTCCGGGCCGGAGGATTGGTTCTTGTGAACCGCGCCCTGCTATTCCTCGCGAAACAGCTTCCACTTGGTGGGTCGGAACGCAATGCGGGTGTGGTCTGTCGAGGAGGCACGCTCGGGCGGCAACTCGATCTCGATCGAAGGCTGTGGCTTGCCGAGATCCAATTCCAGGTGCCGCGTGCCTGCGACACGGCGGCTTGCCGTGACGCGGCCGGCGAGACAGCCACTGGAACCATCGATGAGCTCGACGTCTTGCGGTCGGAAGTAGAGGGCTGCCGGTCCATCCGGTTGGTTTGCGGCACTAAGGCCGACCGGCCGATCTTCGAACCAGATCTCGCCGCGCGAAATGGTGACGTTCAGGCAGTTGGATTGGCCGATGAACCCGTAGACGAAGGGCGAGACCGGATGATCGTAGATCTCGTCCGGCGTGCCGACCTGCTCGATCGCACCCATGTTCATCACGACGACCCGATCGGCAAGCTCGAGCGCCTCCTCCTGGTCGTGGGTAACGAAAACCGTGGTGTGCCCGGTCCGATCGTGGATCTCGCGCAGCCACCGACGGAGTTCCTTGCGCACCTGCGCGTCGAGTGCGCCGAAGGGCTCGTCGAGGAGCAAAACGTTGGGCTTGACTGCCATGGCGCGGGCAAGCGCCACGCGCTGGCGCTGGCCGCCTGAAAGTTGGGCCGGATAGCGGCTTTCGAGCCCCGCGAGTTGCACCAGTTCGATGAGGTCGAGCGCCCGGCGGCGGATCTCGTCTGCCGGCGGCCGCTTGTTGCCGGGCCGAACCCTCAAACCAAAGGAGACATTGTCGAGCACGGTCATATGCCGGAAAAGGGCGTAGTGCTGGAAGACGAAGCCGATGTTTCGTTCCTGCACTGATTTCTTCGAGGCGTCCTCGGCATCGAAGAAGACCATGCCTTCGGTCGGGCTTTCAAGCCCGGCAATGAGCCGGAGCAGCGTCGTCTTGCCCGAGCCGGAGGGGCCGAGCAGTGCGATCAGTTCGCCAGAGCGGATATTGAGGTTCACGTCGACGAGCGCCGGAAACCTGCCGAATTCCTTGCGTAGGTTCTGGACACGGACTTCCATCGATGTCTGGTCCTTTTCGATGCCTGCGGCCAGCGAAGTTCTACGCTCCGCGGCCGAGGGAATCCTATCGTCCTGGCATATAGATCTGGTCGAAAATCCCGCCATCGGCGAAGAATTTCGGCTGAGCTTCCTTCCAACCGCCGAATTCGTCAATCGTGACCAGCTTGAGTTCGGCGAAGCGGGCGACGTCCTTCGGGTCGGCAAGCTCCGGCTTGAACGGCCGGTAGTAGTGCTTGGCGGCGATCTTCTGCCCGGCGTCGCTGTAGAGATAGGCGAGATAGGCTTCGGCCACATTGCGCGTACCCTTCGCGTCGACATTGCCGTCGACGAGCGCCACCGGCGGTTCCGCCTTGATCGAAATCGACGGCGTGACGATCTCGAAATTGTCGGGGCCGATTTCTTCCAGCGCGAGATAGGCTTCGTTCTCCCAGGCGAGCAGCACGTCGCCGAGGCCGCGCTGGACGAAGGTCGTCATCGCTCCCCAGGCACCGGTATCGAGAACGAGAACATGCTCGAAGAGCCGCGCCACATATTGCTGCGCCTTGGCATCGTCACCGCCATTGGCGGCGCGGGCCCAGGCCCAGGCGGCGAGGAAGTTCCAGCGGGCGCCGCCCGAGGTCTTCGGGTTCGGCGTGACGACCTGGATGCCGTCCTTGGTCAGGTCGCCCCAATCCTTGATGCCTTTCGGGTTGCCCTTGCGGACCAGGAAGACGATCGTCGACATATGAGGAGAGCTGTTGTTCTCCAGGCGGGACTTCCAGTCGGCCGGGATCTTGCCGGTAGCCTTGGCGATTGCGTCGATATCGGCCTCGAGCGCCAGCGTGACCACATCGGCCTCCAGCCCGTCGATCACCAATCGGGCCTGCTTGCCCGAGCCGCCATGCGAGGTGTGGATCGTCACGGTCTCGCCCGTGTCCGCCTGCCATTTTTCGGCGAAGGCGGCGTTGAATTCCTTGTAGAGTTTGCGCGTCGAGTCATAGGACACGTTCAGGATCGTCGTGTCGGCGAGTGCGAGACCAATAGCGCCAAGCTGCAAGACGCCGACCACGAGGGCTCGTTTTGCGACACCGGCAAGTCTATCCGCTCCCATCTCCACCTCCATGCCCAGCCCGAAGAAACTATCCCGCGGATGCTACGAGGGAAAGCCGGGATCGGCGACGCTTTGCGGCGCGCGTGCTCCCTGTCCAAGGTCGATAATCATCGACTTGCCGCCTTGGTTCCATGCGGCGGCGTGCCAGTTCGCCAGATGCCGATCGCGGACACCCGATGATTTTGGGCATCCGACGATATGGGGAGTGCCACCGATCGCGCTAGACTAAACGTCGAACTGCGGTGCCTGGTGCCCGGCTAGCCCCTTGAACGCAGCATGGCGCGGGCCGGATCATAGCCCCACAGCGCAGCCAGCATGAACAGCACGAAGCTGGTGCAGACCCCGGCGAGCGCCGTTGGATGAAGCTCGCCGTAAAGCGCAAAGCGTATCAGTTCGACCGCATGGGTGAACGGATTCACGGCACAGATGTCGCGCAAGAGCGGCGAGCTTTCCGCCATCTTCCATAAGCGCCGAGGAGAGGAAGAACATCGGAAAGATGACGAAGTTCATGACGTCGGCGAAATTCTCGAGTTGCCGGACGGTCGACGAAATCAACAGCCCGAGGGCGCCGAGCATCAATCCGCTGAGCAGCAATGCCGGCAGCACCGCGATATAGCCGACCGCCGGCACGGTAATGCCGGTGAGCGCCGCAATCCCCAGGAACACGGCCACCTGCAGAATGGATACGATTACGCCGGCCAAAAGCTTTGAGAACAGCAGCCACCATCGCGGCAGCGGCGAGGTCAAGAGGAGCCGCATCGATCCCATTTCCTGGTCGTAGACCAGCGACAAGGACGATTGCATGCCGTTGAACAACTGGATCATCCCGCAGAGCCCCGGAAGGATATAGAGTTCGTAAGTGATATAGGTCTGGTAGGGCGGGATGATCGACAAGCCGAGCGCGGCCCGGAAGCCGGCGGCAAAGACGACGAGCCAGACGAGGGGGCGAACGAGTGCTGCCAGAAACCGCCCCCGCTGGCGAACGAAGCGCAGGTTCTCGCGGGTGACAATGGCGGAAAGCGCAGTCAACCATGCCCTCATGCCAGCACCTCCCGGTCCTCGGCCGTCATCGTGAGAAATGCCTTGGCAAGCCCCTCCCCGCCGGCGAGGTCCGGGGCAGTGCCATTCCTGAGGACCTTTCCGCGATGCAGCACGACGATCTGGTCGTCCGGCCGGATGTCGTCGACCAGATGCGTAGCCCACAGCACCGCAAGCCCGGTTTCGGCCAAAAGATGCACGTAATCGGTGATCGCCTGCCGCGAGGCGGCGTCCAATCCGACCGTCGGCTCATCGAGCAGCAGGACTTCCGGGCCGTGGATCAGCGCCCGTGGGATCTCCATGCGCCGCCGATGTCCACCGTTGAGGGCGCGAACCCGCTCATCCGCCCGCTCGGCCATGCCGAGCTGGGTCAGCGCCGCGTCGATTGCCAAAGCGGCCGGGCGTGAACGCCATCTGCCGGACTCGCTGTCCGACGCGCAGCAATTTGCGAACCTCATCGCTTCCCCTCCCATTCTTCTCATGAAACGTGTGTCTTGCGGGGCGATTTCGCCTTAAATTAGTGCAGACTGCGCGTTCGCAAATATTTTAGGCAGGCTATATTGCGAAACTTGCTGCACTGCATCATGATGCGGCATGTCCCATCGAGACCTGACCATTCTAGTCATTGACGAGAACGCCATTCGCGCCTCGATCATCGAGGAAGACCTGCGCGAGGCCGGCCACGGCAATGTCACGGTCATTCACGAAGTGCACGGTGTCGCCCGCATCATCGAGACGCTGCAGCCGGACGTTATCGTCATCGACATTGAAAATCCCAACCGGGACATGATGGAGCACCTCTTCCAGCTGACGCGCACCGTCGGCCGGCCGATCGCCATGTTCGTCGATCGCTCCGACACCGCCTCGATCGAGGCGGCGGTCGAGGCGGGCGTCTCGGCTTACGTGATCGACGGGCTGAAAAAGGAGCGCGTCAAGCCGATTCTCGACATGGCGGTCAGCCGCTTCAAGGCCTTCAGCCGGCTGCAACGCGAGCTTGCCGAGGCGAAATCGGCACTCGAGGAACGCAAGCTCGTCGAACGTGCCAAGGGCATCCTTATGAAAATGCGAGGGCTTTCCGAGGAGGAGGCTTTCACGCTGCTGCGCCAGACCGCGATGAACGAGAAGAAGAAGATCTCGGAAATCGCGCAGAGCGTCGTGACCGCTGCCGGATTGCTGATCCGATGAGTGGAGGATGCAGCGCCCGTCGGGAGAAACCGGAGTGAACGCATTGACGGAAATCGACGAGTCGAGGGCCGCGAAACTCTCCGCCGGCGACGCCCTGCCCAATCCCGCCCATATCGCCAGTGACGGCTCGCGCACCGTGCGCGCCGGCTTCATCCCGCTCGTCGACGCGGCCGTACTGATCGCCGCCGCCGAATTCGGCTTCGCGCAAAAGGAAGGCATCACCCTCGATCTGGTGAAGGACGTTTCCTGGGCGAACGTGCGCGACCGGCTTGCCTTCCGCCAGTTCGACATCGCCCACATGCTCTCGCCCATGCCCGTCGCGGCGATGCTCGGCCTCGGCTCCAATCCGTCACCGACGATCACGCCGTTCTCACTCGGACGCGGCGGCAATGCGATCACGCTGTCGACGCGGCTCTATGGCGAGATGCGGCAGGAGGGCGAACTCGACGCGAGCGACAGCGCCCTGGCGAATGCACAAGCCCTGGCAGCGGTGATCCGGCGCGACCGGGCCACCGGCCGCCCGCCGCTCACGCTCGGCGTCACCTACCCGTTTTCCTCGCACAACTACGAGTTCCGCTATTGGCTCGCGGCCGGCGGCATCGACCCGGACCGCGACGTCAAGCTCGTCGTCGTGCCGCCGCCGATGACCTCGGACGCACTGGCGGCCGGAGCGATCGACGGCTTCTGCGTCGGCGCCCCCTGGAACATGGTCGCCTCGGAGCGCGGCGTCGGCCGTATCGTCGCGACCAAGCAGGACATCTGGCCCTCCGCGCCGGAAAAGGTAATCGGCATGCGACCCGACTGGGCCGACGCCAACACCGAAACCGTCTCCCGCCTTGTGGTCGCGCTCGATGCTACCGCCCGCTGGTGCGATGCGGCGGCGAACCGCTCCGCGCTGGCAGAGGTCCTCGCAGAGCAGCGCTATGTCGCCGCCCCCGTCGATATCCTGCGCCGGGTGCTCGCGGGCGAATTCACCATCGACCCCGAAGGCAACCAGCGTGTCGTCGATGACTATTTCGTGTTCCACGCAGGTTTTGCCAATTTCCCCCGCCCGAGCCAGGCCCTATGGATCTACAGCCAGATGGTCCGCTGGGGTCAGGCGGCCCTGTCTGCCGACGGACTGGAGGCAAGCGTTTCCGCCTACCGGCCCGATCTCTACCGCCGGGCCCTCGGAAGCAACGCCCCGACCGCCGAGGCCGATATCGCTCGCGAAGGCGCAATGCCTGGCGATCGCTTCATGGACGGACACGTGTTCGATCCGGAGCATATCGCCGATTATATCGACGCCTTTCCCGTGAAGGCGACCGGCCTTCCCCACCCGTCGCTCGACGACATCTGAGCGCCAAGCGCTGCCCGTTTAAGCGGCAGTGAATTCTCCCGATTGCCGCGTCGCACAATAATTAATCACTCGATACCACGTCCATTTTTTAGGCAATTGACAGGGAGCCAATTTTTCTCTTTTTATATCAATCACATAAGAAAGCCTTCAGGAATTGGCACGACGTTTGCTTTTCTAGAATTGCTTCAATCAAAGGCGATTGAGGCGGGTTCAGGCTACCGATAGCGCCTGCCAAAGACACCGACGTCGCAAGGTCTTGCCTCAAAGGGATTCCTCCAGGTTCTCCGAGTGCAGCCGAGCGGCGTTTTTTTATGCCGGTTTCCGACCGGCCAACAAGCTTGAGGGACCGTGCGAATGACCGACCGCATCGTGATGATGGCCAAAGGACCGTCTGCACGAATTGGCGAAATCCTCAATGTGCCGCTTGCGGGCCTGCGCCGGCGCATCGAGCTTGCCTCCGATCGAACCTATCTGAACTGTCGCGAAGCCGTGCGCTTCGTCGAAGCTGCGGAGTAATTACCCAATGGCTGAACGCACCCCTGAAAAACTTGTCATCGTCGGCAACGGCATGGCGCCGGGCCGGATGCTCGAAGAGCTCTTCGAAAAGGCGCCAGGGCGCTATCAGGTGACGATCTTCAACGCCGAGCCGCGCGTCAATTACGACCGCATCATGCTCTCGCCGGTGCTGTCCGGCGAGAAGGACTATGAAGAGATCATCATCCATGGCGACGGATGGTACATCAAGCACGGCATCACCCTTTACAAGGGCCACAAGATTGTCGCGATCGACCGCGCCGCCAAGACCGTGACGTCCGATCACGGCGTCACGGAAAGCTACGACAAGCTGGTGATCGCCACCGGTTCGGTGCCCTTCATCCTTCCCGTGCCCGGCAAGGACCTGCGCGGCGTCATCACCTATCGCGACCTCGACGACGTGCAGGCAATGCTGCTCGCGGCCCAGTCGCGCGAAAAGGCGATCGTCATCGGTGGCGGCCTGCTCGGGCTGGAAGCGGCGGCCGGCCTTGCCCAGCGCGGCATGGACGTGACCGTGCTGCACGTCATGCCGACGCTGATGGAGCGCCAGCTCGACCCGGCCGCCGGCTACCTGCTGCAGAAGGCGGTCGAAGAGCGCGGCATTAAGGTCATCACCAAGGCAAACACCAAACGCGTCGTCGGCGAGGAAAAGGTCGAGGGCATCGAGCTCGAGGACGGCCGGATCATCCCAGCGACGCTGGTCGTGATGGCGGTCGGCATCCGGCCGAATGCCGGCCTTGCCAAGGACGCCGGGCTCGCTATCAACCGCGGCATCGTCGTCGATGCCGGCATGCAGACCTCCGACGGCGACATCATGGCGCTCGGCGAATGCGCCGAAGTCGGCGGCATGGTTTACGGCCTCGTGGCGCCGCTCTACGAGATGGCGCGGGTTGCCGCCTCCCATCTCGCCGGCGACCGCAAGGCCGCCTTCGTCCACTCGGACACGCCGACCAAGCTGAAGGTCACCGGCATCAACCTCTATTCCGTCGGGGACTTCGCCGATGGCGACGGGCGCGAGGAGATCGTGCTGCGCGATGCCACCGCCGGCATCTACAAGCGGCTGGTACTCCAGCAGAACCGCATCATCGGCTCGGTTCTCTACGGCGACACCGCAGACGGCGCCTGGTTCAACGACCTGTTGAAGCGCGGCACCGACATCTCCGAAATGCGCGACACACTGATCTTCGGCCAGGCCTACCAGGGAGGAGCCCCCCTGGACCCTACGGCGGCCGTTGCAGCCTTGCCGGATGATGCGGAAATCTGCGGCTGCAACGGCGTGTGCAAGGGCAAGATCGTCACGACGATCACGTCCAAGGGCCTAACCTCGCTCGACGAGGTGCGTGCCCACACCAAGGCATCCGCCTCGTGCGGCTCCTGCACCGGCCTTGTCGAGCAGTTGATGTCGCTCACGCTTGGCGAGAGCTACAATCCGGCCGCCGTGCAGCCGATGTGCAACTGCACCGAGCTCGGCCATGACGATGTGCGCCGCCTGATCAAGGCGAAGGGGCTGAAGACCATTCCCGCCGTCATGCAGGAGCTCGAGTGGAAGACCTCCTGCGGCTGCGCCAAATGTCGCCCGGCCCTCAACTACTACCTCGTCTGCGACTGGCCGGACGAATATGCCGACGACTACCAGTCGCGCTTCATCAACGAGCGCGTCCACGCCAACATCCAGAAGGACGGCACCTATTCGGTCGTGCCGCGCATGTGGGGTGGCGTCACGAATTCGCAGGAATTGCGCGCCATCGCCGATGTGGTCGACAAGTTCAACGTGCCGCTGGTCAAGGTCACCGGCGGCCAGCGTATCGACCTGCTCGGCATCGAGAAGGAGGACCTGCCGTCCGTCTGGGCCGATCTCGGCAAGGCCGGTTTCGTCTCGGGCCAGGCCTATGCCAAGGGCCTCCGAACCGTGAAGACCTGCGTCGGCTCCGACTGGTGTCGCTTCGGCACCCAGGATTCGACCGGCCTCGGCATCCGTATTGAGAAATTCATGTGGGGTTCCTGGACGCCGGCCAAGTTGAAGATGGCCGTGTCCGGCTGCCCGCGAAACTGTGCGGAAGCGACCTGCAAGGACATCGGCGTCGTCTGCGTCGACTCCGGCTTCGAGATCCACTTCGCCGGCGCCGCCGGCCTCGACATCAAGGGCACCGAGATCCTGGGGCTGGTCAAGACCGAGGACGAGGCGCTCGAACATATCGTCGCGCTGACGCAGATGTACCGCGAGCAGGCCCGCTATCTGGAGCGCATCTACAAGTGGGCAAAGCGCATCGGCCTCGACGAGATCCGCCGGCAGATCATGGACGATGCCGAAAAGCGCAAGGGTTATTACGACCGCTTCGTCTTCAGCCAGAAATTCGCCCAGGTTGATCCCTGGTCGGAGCGCGTCTCCGGCAAGGACAAGCATGAGTTCCGGCCGATGGCGACGGTCGGATTCAATCAGGCAGCGGAATGAGGTGATGACAATGAACTGGATTGCTATTGGCGACATCAGCGACATTCCACTGCGCGGGGCCCGTTGCGTCAAAACACCGATCGGTAAGGTCGCCGTCTTTCGGACTGCCGAGAACGAAGTTTTCGCAATCGAGGATCACTGCCCGCACAAGGGCGGGCCGCTGAGCCAGGGCATCGTCCACGGCACCGCGGTCACCTGCCCACTGCACAATTGGGTGATCTCGCTGGAGACCGGCAAGGCGCTCGGCGCCGACGAAGGCGCGGTACGAACCATCCCGGTCAGGAACGACAATGGCGCGCTCTCCATCGCGCTGGAAAACCTGACGCTGGCCGCCGCGGAGTAGACATGGCGCACGAGGTCAAGACCACCTGTCCCTATTGCGGCGTCGGCTGCGGCGTCATCGCCCGTGTGGATGGTGACGGTGCGGTCAGCGTCAAGGGCGATCCCGAGCATCCGGCCAATTTCGGCCGGCTCTGCTCGAAGGGCTCGGCACTCGCCGAGACTCTCGATCTCGACGGCCGCCTCCTCCATCCGGAGATCGGCGGTCGCCGGGTGGAATGGGACGAGGCGCTTGATCTCGTGGCCGCACGGTTCTCGCAAGCGATCGCCGAGCATGGGCCGGATTCGGTTGCCTTCTATGTGTCGGGGCAATTGCTGACCGAGGATTATTACGTCGCCAACAAGCTGATGAAGGGCTTCATCGGCTCGGCCAATATCGATACCAATTCGCGGCTCTGCATGTCCTCTTCGGTCGCCGGTCACCGGCGCGCCTTCGGCGCCGATACGGTCCCGGGCACCTACGAGGACCTTGAACTCGCCGATCTCGTGATCTTGACCGGGTCCAACATGGCCTGGTGCCATCCGGTTCTCTACCAGCGCCTTGCGGCGGCCAAGGCCAACCGGCCGGAGATGAAGGTCGTTGTCATCGATCCCCGCCGGACGATGACGGCCGACATCGCTGACATGCACCTGGCGATCGCGCCGGATGGCGACGTGGCGCTCTTCAACGGCCTGCTTGCCCATCTCGCAGAGAGCGGCGCCATCGCCCACGACTACGTATCGGCCAATACCACCGGCTTCGCGGACGCCGTTCAGGCTGCCGGGGCGCTCGATCTCGCTGCCGTATCGGACGCATCCGGCCTTGCACACAAGCAGTTGCGCGATTTCTTCCGGCTGTTCGAAGCGACCGAAAAGGTCGTGACCTGCTATAGCCAGGGCGTCAACCAATCCTCCGCCGGTACCGACAAGGTCAACGCCATCCTCAATTGCCACCTCGCCACCGGACGCATCGGCCGACCGGGCATGGGCCCGTTCTCGCTGACCGGCCAGCCCAATGCGATGGGTGGCCGCGAAGTCGGCGGGCTGGCGAACATGCTTGCCGCCCACTTGGATATCGACAAGGCGGTCGACCGCGATCTGGTGCGCCGCTTCTGGGGCGCGCCGAGCATCGCCGCGAAGCAGGGCCACAAGGCGGTGGACATGTTCCGCGCCGTTGCCGACGGGCGCATCAAGGCGCTGTGGATCATGGCGACGAATCCGGTCGTCTCCCTGCCCGACGCGGATACGGTCGAAGCGGCAATCAAGGCCTGTCCTTTCGTCGTCGTCTCCGAAATGCAGCGACAGACCGATACGGCCCGCCACGCCCATGTGGCTCTCCCGTCGCTCGGCTGGGGCGAAAAGGACGGCACGGTGACCAACTCAGAGCGGCGCGTCTCGCGCCAGCGCGCCTTTCTTGCAGCTCCGGGCGAAGCACGCGCCGACTGGTGGCAGCTCGCCGAGGTCGCGCGACGGATGGGCTTCAAGGGGGGCTTCAACTACGCGTCGCAGTCCGAGATCTTTGCCGAGCATGCCGCCCTGTCCGGCTTCGAGAATGACGGCCGCCGCGACTTCGACATCAGCGCCCATGCGGCGATCGACCGGACGGCCTACGACGACCTCGCGCCTTTCCAGTGGCCGCAGCCGAAAGGTACCGCGCCTCAGGTGAGGCGCTTCTTCGCCGAGGGCGGGTTCTATCATCCGGATGGCCGCGCTCGCTTCGTCGCCGTAAAGACGCAGCAGGCGCGCCGCGTCAGTGAGGCCTTTCCCTATACCCTCAATACCGGCCGGGTGCGCGACCACTGGCACACGATGACCCGCACCGGCAAGAGCGCGCGGCTTTCCAGCCATCTCGCCGAACCCTTCGTCGAAATCCATCCGCGCGATGCGCAAAAGATCGGCGTCTCTATCGCCGATCTTGTCATGCTCGAAAGCCCACATGGCGCGGCGATCGTACGGGCGCTCGTCACCGAGCGGCAGGCCGAAGGCAATCTCTTCGTGCCGATGCACTGGAACGATCAATTCGCCTCCAAGGCGCGGATCGACGCGCTGGTCGCGCCGGTCACCGATCCGGTCTCCGGTCAGCCAGCTTCGAAGAACGTCGCCGTTCGGGCGAAGCGTTTCGCCGCCAAGACCTACGGCTTCGCCGTCTCGACCGGAAAGCCCGAGGGGCTCGATGCCGCCTATTGGGCGATCGCCGCGGCCGAAGGCGGATGGCGGATGGAACTCGCCTTCACCGACATGGACGGAGACTGGATCGACTGGTGCCGGCAGGCCTTCTCCATTCCTGCCGACATCGATCCAATCGGCTATACGGACCGGACTTCGGGCGAGCTCCGCCTTGCCTTCTTCGACGGCGACAGGCTGCTTGCGGCGCTCTTCCTCTCGCCCCGGCCGGTCGCCGTGGCGCGAAACTGGGCGGTTTCGCAGCTTGGCGTCTCGCACGCCAATCTCAGCAAGCGCTTCGCCATGGCCGCCGGCCGCCCCGGTGCCGATAAGCCCGACCCGGGCGCAACCGTCTGTTCCTGCTTCAGCGTCGGCGTCAACCAGATCACCGCCGCCATCCGCGAAGGCTGTCACAGCATCGAAGCCGTCGGCGAGAAGACCAGCGCCGGAACCAATTGCGGCTCTTGCCGCTCCGAAATCAGGGGGATCATCCATGCATGCCTTGCCGCCGCTGCCGAATGATCGGGCCTCGAAGCCGCAGCGCGTCGCAGCGCTCGCGACGCTGCCGCTCTTCTGGACGCTGAAAGGCAAGCGCGTCGTCGTTGCCGGCGGCAGCGACGGCGCCGCCTGGAAGGCCGAGCTCCTGGCGGCCTGCGGCGCCGAGGTCCATGTCCATGCACTGCAGACGGAACTCGGCGACGGTTTTCTCGACCTGTTCGCGCGCGGCGCGGCGGATAATGGCGGTTCCTTCGTACATCACGATCAGCCCTGGCACGACGGCATTTTCGGCGATGCGGCGCTGGCGATCGCCGACTGTGACGACGATCTCGAGGCCGACGCCTTCTTCACCGCGGCGCGCTTGGCCGGGGTTCCCGTCAACGTCATCGACAAGCCGCACTTCTGCCAGTTCCAGTTCGGCTCGATCGTCAATCGCTCGCCCGTGGTCGTGGCGATCTCGACGGACGGGGCGGCACCGATCCTGGCGCAGGCCATCCGCCGCCGCATCGAGGCCCTGTTGCCGCCGGCGATCAAGAATTGGGCGGGGATCGCACAGGCGATCCGCGATCGCGTGAATGCGCGCCTGCAACCGGGTGCTCAGCGCCGCACCTTCTGGGAACGTTTCGTCGATCGCGCTTTTGTGGACACACCGGAGGAGGGTGTTGAGGCGCGGCTGATGGTGGAGTTGGATCGTCTGGCGACGCCCCGCCCCGCCATCGGCCGCGTCACCATCGTCGGGGCCGGTCCGGGCGATGCGGAACTCTTAACGCTGAAAGCGGTCCGCGCCCTGCAGGCCGCCGACGTCATCCTCTACGATGAACGGATTTCCAACGATGTTCTGGAACTCGCGCGGCGCGAAGCCAAGCGAATCCTCGTCAACCTGCCGGGCCAGGACGGCGGCGCGTCGATAGGCGCTCTGGCGAGGGCCGGAAAACGCGTCGTGCGCCTCCAGGCCGGAGATGCGGTCGCCAGTGCCGCCGCGCAGGAAGAAGCTGCATGGCTCGGCGAACTCGGCATTCCCGTAGAGATCATACCGGGTGTCTCCGTCCGCCGTTACCGGGGTGCATGGGAGAGCGACGACACCAAGGCGGTCATTGTCGCCGGCCGGGCCGAACAGGCCAGTGAGCGCCTTCGCATCGCCGGCCATTGAGGCTGTTTCCGGTGCCGCGACTGGCAACGTCCACCCGCTGCCGATCCATCAAACGATCAGCCTGACGATTCTGCGTCGCATCGGGCTTGCAGGCGATCGATGAACGGCCTCTGGGCAGCATTGATCTTTTCCCGCGCATCATCGAGCGAGAACCATTCGGCGCGGTCAACCTCAGGGAAGGATTGCATGCGCCCGCTTTTCGGCGGCCACTCCATCTCGAACAGGTTGCTGCGAATGCTGGCGATGTCGAATTCGCTTTCGCCGGCAAAGGCGGTGATCAGCTTGCCGCTTTTCAGGCGCTCCTCGCCAAGCGGTTCCAACTGCCCCGTCACGGCGATGCCGGTCTCCTCGAGGAACTCGCGGCGCGCCGCCGCTTCCGGCTCCTCGCCGTCATCGTATTCGCCTTTCGGGATCGACCAGGCGCCGAGATCCCTGTTGCTCCAGAACGGTCCACCGGGATGAACGAGCAGGATGAGGAGCGCACCCGCTTCGTATTTGTAGAGCAGAATGCCCGCGCTTTTCTTCGGCATCTGCGATCCCTCCGATAGGCCCGCCCCCGGCCTCGACCTTGATGGCCAGGGCAGGATATCATCGAAGCAACCAGCTTCGGATGAAAGTCCGCAGCACGACATGTCTTTTCAACCGGGCCGACAGCCATGCGCGCGATGGTTCTCGAAGAAATCGGCAAGCCGCTGGTGGCGGTCGATCGGCCTCTGCCACAGCCACGGCCCGGCCAATTGCGACTGAGGGTTGAGGCCTGCGCCGTGTGCCGTACGGACCTGCACGTGGTCGATGGGGACCTGCCGCTGCCGAAGCTGCCGCTCGTTCCCGGCCACGAGATCGTTGGCATCGTCGAGGCAGTCGGCGCTGTGGTGGACCCTGCCAGGATTGGTCGGCGTGTCGGCGTGCCGTGGCTCGGCCACACCTGTCGGACGTGCTTCTACTGCCGCTCGAACGCAGAAAACCTCTGCGATGACCCATTGTTCACCGGCTATACGCGCGACGGCGGCTTTGCCACGCATGTCGTCGCAGATTCCGACTACGCTTTCGATCTCGACCCGGTCGGCAATCCAGTAGCACTCGCGCCCTTGCTTTGCGCCGGCCTTATCGGCTGGCGCTCGCTGAAGCGCGCGGGCGACGGCCGGAACATCGGCATCTACGGCTTTGGCGCCGCCGCGCATATCATCACACAGGTCTGCCTGTGGCAGGGAAGGAAAGTCTACGCCTTCACACGGCCAGCAGACAGGGCGGCACAGGACTTCGCCCTTGAACTCGGCGCCGCGTGGGCGGGCGCCTCGGACGAAGCACCGCCGCAACCACTGGATGCGGCGATCATCTTCGCCCCGGTTGGAGATCTCGTCCCGGCGGCACTGAAGGCGGTGCGCAAGGGCGGACGTGTCGTCTGCGGCGGCATCCATATGAGCGACCTTCCCGCCATGCCCTATGCGGTGCTGTGGGGCGAGCGCGAGCTCCTTTCGGTCGCAAACCTGACGCGCCAGGACGCGCGCGAGTTCCTCGCGATCGCCGCCGAGGCAGGCGTGCACACCCGGACGACGGTCTATCCGGTCGACAAGGCAAATGTAGCGCTCGATGACCTTCGCGCCGGCCGGTTGACCGGCGCTGCCGTGCTGGTGCCGTAAGCCTGCGTTACGAGAGACGCGCGGCGCGGAGGTCTTCTGCCACGGCGGCACGCCCCGTCATCTCGTCGACGCAGATGCAATAAAAGAGGTGCGGCGAAGCGCGGAGCGTTTCCTGGGGCGCCGGCTTCAATCCTCCGGGCTCCCACCAGTTGATGTGGTCCTGGAGGAGCGACCAGGCGTGCAGGCGTTCGTGATGCCATTGCGCCGTCTCCGGAAGCTCCTGATACTGCCCGTACAGGAGCACGCTCTTCCATTGGTCGTTGCCTGAAAATGCATCGATCTGCACGCAGACATGCGGATTCGCGCGCATCCAGTCGATCTTCCGGCCCGGCATGGAGAAGCTGTAGAGGCGACGGCCGGCATAGGCATAATGGATCGGCACGACGTAGGGCCGGCCGTCCTTCGAACAGGCAAGCCTGGCGAGCCGCGCAGACGCGACGACGGCGGTGCACTCCTGCTCCGTCATTTCCCTGATGAGCATCAATCAATCCCTTCATCAAGCGGTCCAAATACTCTAGTCTATGCCCGAGCGACCCGACGGATCTTGACCGAGGTCAAGGCAGGAGATGTGCTGCGGCGACGGCCGTGCGATTGATGCGGATCAATGATCGCACGGACCGGCCATCTTAGCCTGGCACCCAGGAGACACCGCTATTCCGCGCGCCCCGCAGACGGCGCCCGCAATGTTCCGAACGACCCGATAAGTCGTCATGCATGAGTTTTGGCTGCCGATGAGTCAGCGAGATGCTGCAGAAAAAGGAGGTTCTGCGATGGCGAAGAAAATACCCGATACTCTTGCACCCGCGACCTGGCCGCGGTGGCCGGCGGGGCCCGAAGGGCAATCGCTGATGCTTTCGGCGGCGCGCTTCCAGGCTGACATGCTGCAAACGGCCCTGCGTGGACAGATCGAGGCGCTCAGCTTCATGAAGAACCGCAGCGAACAGCATCTGCAGCTCTGGGAGGATCTGCTCGCGTCGGACTATGCGCGCGACGGCTTCGACCTTTATTGCGCCTTCTGGCGCAATGCCTTCCAGGATTATGCCGAGGAAGCGGAGCGTTTCACGCAAATCGGCGCGGACCTTGCAACCCAGACGGCGAAGCGCGTCAGCGAGGAACAGGAAGAATTCACCGGCAAAGTCGCGCGGCAGATTGCCATGTGACCCGACCTATCTTTCCCCGTAGACGCTATTCCGAGCTCTCGGCCTTCTTGGCCGAGAGCAATTCGGCGATCTCCATCGGGAAAGGGAAGATGATCGTCGAGTTCTTCTCGCCGGCGATGACGTTGAGCGTGCTCAGGTAGCGCAATTGCATGGCTTGCGGCTGGCGGGCGAGGATCTGCGCCGCCTCGAGCAGCTTTGCCGCAGCCTGCTGCTCGCCCTCGGCATTGATGACCTTGGCGCGCCGCTCGCGTTCGGCTTCCGCTTGGCGGGCGATCGCCCGGATCATCGACTCATTGATGTCGACATGCTTGATCTCGACGGTTGCGACCTTGATGCCCCAGGCATCGGTCTGCACGTCGAGGATCTTCTGGATATCGTCGTTCAGCCTGTCGCGTTCGGACAGCATCTCGTCAAGGTCATGCTTGCCGAGCACCGATCGCAAGGTCGTCTGGGCGAGCTGGCTTGTCGCCGCCATGAAGTCCTCGACCTGGATCGTCGACTTCTCCGCATCGATCACCCGGAAATAGATGACCGCGCTTACGCGGACCGACACGTTGTCGTGAGAAATGACGTCCTGGCTCGGCACGTCGAGCACGCGGGTCCGGAGATCGACGCGCACCATCTGTTGCACATAGGGAACGAGCAGGATGAGACCTGGCCCCTTGACGCCCGTGAAGCGGCCGAGGGTGAAGACGACGCCGCGCTCGTATTCCCTGAGAATCCGGATCGCATAGGCGATGACGATCAGTAGGAGAAACAGCGCCGCGGCGAGCGGGACGAGACTTCCAAACCAGGGCATCAATTCCTCCTCTTCTGGGCTCAGAAGCTAACTTCGTTTTGCCCGCCGTTCGACCTCGAGCGTCAACCCGTCTCGGCCGACGACCATCACGTCCTCGCCGGGACCGAGCGGCTCGCCGCTCACCGCCCTCCACCGCTCCCCATGCGCGATGACGTAGCCATCGACACCGGCCCAGGTGTCGACCTTGCCGAAGATGCCGATCATCTGCTCGGCGCCCGTGGCGACCTTGTGCCGGCGAGAAGCGAATGCCAGACGGGCGACAATGAGGCTGAAGGCCAGGCTTGCGATCGCCACACCGCCGAGAACCGGCCAGGACACCTGAAGTCCCGGCACGTCCGTATCGAACAGGATGGCGGCCCCGAGCACAATCGAGACCCCGCCGCCGAGCCCAAGGACGCCAAAGGACGGCGCGTGAGCCTCGGCCACCAGCAGCGCAACGCCCAGCATGATCAGGCCGATACCGGCATAACTGACCGGCAATACCGCGAGCGCGTAGAGACCGAGCAGCAGGCTGATGCCGCCGATCGTGCCGGGCAGCACCGTGCCGGGCGCCATGAATTCGAAGATCAGCCCGTAGATGCCGACGAGCATCAGGAGCAGCGCGACGTTCGGATCGGTGATCACTGACAGCAGGCGCGTGCGCCAGTCGGGAAGCACGTCTTCGACCAAGAGCCCCGTCGTATCGAGACGCCTGTCGGCCTGGCCGACGCGAACCGTCCGGCCTTGTGCCTGTTTCAACAGGTCCTCGACGGTCGCGGCGGTGAAGTCGACGACCTTCTCGCGCACCGCCGCCGACGACGAGAGGCTGGCGGCCTCGCGCACCGCCTTCTCGGCCCAATCGGCATTGCGATTGCGCAATTCGGCAAGCCCGCGGATATAGGCAACGGCGTCGTTGATCAGTTTTGCCTCACCGGCGTTGGCCGGCGGTTTGGGAGCATCCGCCTTGCCTTCTCCTGCGGGCTTGTCCTTGTCGTCTTTCTCGTCGCCGCCGAACAGCCCTCCCCCGATGGCGATCGGTGTCGCGGCGCCGAGATTGGTTCCCGGCGCCATCGCCGCCACGTGGCTTGCGTAGAGGATGTAGGTCCCGGCGCTCGCGGCCCTAGCGCCGCTCGGCGCGACGAAACTGGCGACAGGCACGGGCGAGTCGAGGATGGCGCGGATGATATCCCGCATCGACGTGTCGAGACCGCCAGGCGTATCCATCTGCAAGACCACCAGCGTCACGTCGCGCTGCTTGGCGCGTTGCAATCCCCGGATCACATATTCCGCCGTCGCTGGACTGATCGCCCCGTTCACATGCAGGACGAGTGCGACGCGCTCGGCTGCGGACGCAGGTGGGACGGGAAATGCAAAAGCCAGCAGGGAGAACAGCAAAAGAGTGAGGATTCGGGACATTCGCCGTCAAGCCTCTGGTTTCGCGACCCGGCTGAGCGAGAGGCTTCTGCCCTGCCCGCTCTCTACCTTTCGTCGAAATTCATGCTTCCTAATATAGGTCAGAACCTGAAAAAGCGTAAGTGATCTAACCTCGCCGCCCTGCCGCGAAAGTTGCATCGGTATCTGCCGCGCTGCCTTCGCCACTTACCGGGAACGAGACCGAAAAGAACCGGCCAAGATCTGCGATTGACTCCCTCCCTTCGAGAATGATATTGATTTGAGTAATCGTTAACCCAAGGAAGCTTCGTGACCACCTCCTTGAGCGACATAGCCGAGCGCGCGGGCGTTTCCGTCAAGACCGTATCGGGTGCCCTGCATGGCGGGTCGGCGCGCATGTCGGAAGAGACGCGGCAGCGGATCAAGGAGATCGCTGAGGAACTCGGCTATGTCACCAATCTCGCCGCGCGCAGCATGCGGCAGGGCTGGATGCCGCTGATCGGCGTCGTCGCCGACGAGTTGATCACCTCGCCTTTCGCGACCGAAATCATTCGCGGGCTCGACGGCGCGGCGCGGGCCTCCGAGATGGCGGTCTTCGCAATGACGCTCTCGGGTAGCCGCGACGTCGCCTCGGTATTGGAGGAAGTGCGCCGCTTCCGGCCGCGGGCGATCGCGTATGCGGCGATGTACCACAAGACCGTCACGCTGCCGCAGGAATTTGCCGGCACGGTCGGCGTGATGATCAATTGCCGCGAGGCAAACGACCGGGTGACCTCGCTGGTGCCGGACGAGGTCGGCGCAGCGCATGAGATCACCAGCTACCTGATCGATGCAGGGCGGCGCAGCATCGCCTTCATCAACCTGCCGGGCCTGCTCGCCGGCGATCTGCGCGAGACAGGTTTTCGTCAGGCGATGACGGAAGCCGGGCTCGACGGTGTCGGCGCAAGAGTCTTGCCGGCCGCGCGGCGCGCGATCTACAGCGACAGGGCGCCGAGCCTCGTCCATTCCCACGTAACGGAACTGATGAGCGGACCTCGCCGCCCGGACGCGATCCTTTGCGGCAACGATCGTGTTGCGATGGAGGTCTATGCGGCGCTCCGCCGGGTCGGCGCCGAGATCCCGGACGACGTCGCCGTCGCGAGCTTCGACAACCAGGTCGACATCGCCACGCGCCTCGATCCGCCTTTGACGACCATGGCCCTCCCGCATCGCGCGATGGGCCGCATGGCGGCCAACATCCTGCTCACCAGCGATGCAGCGCCGGGAGAGGTGCGAAAGTTGCCGTTCCAACTGGTGGAGCGGCTATCCGTATGAATTCAGTTGCAGCAAAAACCCGTTGAGGAGGAGTGACTATGATGGGTAAACGTTTACTTTCACTACTGACGACCTCGGCCGCCCTGGGTCTAGTGATGGGCCAGGCCGAAGCCAAGACCGTGATCCAGGTGATGCACCAGGGCGATCCCGGCTGGGTCTCGACCTATGGTGAAGTCGCCAAGCGTTTCGAGGCGGCCAATCCGGATGTCGACATTGAACTGATCTACGCGCCGCACGACGCCTATAACGAGAAGTTCAGCGCCGCCGTCATGTCCAAGCAGTTGCCGGACGTCATGGAACTGGATGCGCCCTTCCTCGCCAACTACGTCTGGTCAGGATACCTGCAGCCGATCAAGCCTTTGATCGACCAGGACATCCTCGAGGACATGACGGAGTCCAACGTCGCGCAGGGCACCTATCCGATCGACAAGGAGCTTTACGCGGTCGGCCTCACCGACTCCTCCGTCGTCCTCTATGGCAACAGGAAATATCTGGAAGCGATCGGTGCCCGCATCCCGAAGGGAGTGGATGACGCCTGGACGCGCGAGGAATTCGAAGGCTACCTCGAGAAGCTTTCGAAGGTCGAAGGCGTCAAATGGCCGATCGACACCTTCCGCGGCTATGGCATCAAAACCGAATGGATCACCTATGCCTATGGCCCGATCCTGCAATCGGCAGGCTGCGACTTGATCGATCGCAAGACCTGGAAATCGGTCGGAACGCTCGACAGCGATCCTTGTGTCGATGCGCTGACGATGATGCAGACATGGGTGAAGAACGGCTGGGTCGTGCCGCAATCCTCCGGCACCAACCAGTTTTTCGCCGAGGGGCACCCGGCCGCGCTGGCGTTCGGCGGCCACTGGATCTATGCGGAAGCCGCCGCCTCGATGAAGGACGACATTGTCGTCATGCCGCTGCCGAAGTTCGGGCCGAAAGGCGTAAGCCCGAACGGCACCTGGATCTGGGGCATCACGACCGCCTCAGAGCATCCCGATATTGCCGGCAAGTTCGTGAGCTTCATGCTGAAGGACAAGCAGTATCGCGACTATGCCAGGGAAGATTCCGCCTATCCCGGGCTGAAGAGCTTTGCCGCCGATTCCCCCTTGTACAATGCCGGCGGCCCGATGGCCGTCGCCTTCGAGCAGGCATCGAAGACCGCGATCGCACGGCCGCCGCATCCCGCCTATCCGGCGATCACCTCGGCCTTCATGGGAGCCGTCGACGAGATCTTCAACGGCGGCGACGTCAAGGCGGCGCTGACCGCAGCGGCCGAGAAAATCGACGAGGACATCGAAGAAAACGACGGCTACCCGCCCTTCGACGAACAGCAGTAACGCTGACGGGCGGCCGCGGGCCAGTCCGCGCGACCGCCCACATCGCTCGCATGGGCGATCGACGTACACGATTGAATGAGGAGGAGATCATGACCTTGCAGCAACCGGCGCTGACTGCGACGGCAGCCGTGGCGCGCCCAGCTCGACGCCGGGACAAGGGCCGACTGTTCCAGGAGATCGGCATGCTTGCGCCCGCGGTGGTGCTGCTGACGATCTTCCTCATAGTGCCGTTCCTCCTGTCGTTCTGGACGGCCATGACCAATCAACCCTTGGTGCCGCGTCCGACGCCGGTCCGCTTCATCGGCCTCACCAACTTCCTGAGGATCCTGAAGGACGACCTGTTCTGGACTTCTCTCTGGAACGTTTCGCGCTTCACCTTCTGGATCCTGCCGGTGCAATGCGGGCTCGCCTTCGCGACCGCCCTGCTGCTGCATCAGAAGCTGCCCTTCCGCAACTTCTTCCGCGGGCTGTTCTTCCTGCCCGCCATCACCTCGATGGTCGTTGTCTGCGTCATCTGGGGAACGCTCTTCCAGTATCCGACCGGGCCACTCAACCAGGTGATCGGTTTCCTCTCCGGCGGGCACATCCAGCCGATCGACTGGCTCGGCGATCCCAACTGGGCGATGTTCTCGATCGTGCTGCTCTCGGCCTGGCAGGCCTACGGCTTCCAGATGATCGTCTATCTCGCCGGGCTGCAGGGCATTCCCGACGAGCTCTATGATGCCGCCCGCATCGACGGCGCCAATGCGTTCCAGCGCTTCTGGCATGTGACCATGCCGGGGCTGAGACCGACGCATGTCTTCGTGCTTGTGATCACTACCATCCAGGCCTTCAAGCTCTATACCCAGGTCGCAGTCCTCACCCAGGGCGGGCCGAAAAGCAGCACCGAAACCGTGGTGCACTACATGGTGCGAACCGGCTTCGAAGAACAGAAGCTGGGGCTTGCCTCGGCCGTGTCGGTCATTCTGTTCCTCATCGTTCTCGTTATCGCGCTGCTGCAGCGCCAGCTTCTGAGGCGTTTCGATGTCTGATCTCGTCCTTTCCCCAACGCAAATGGAGGTAAAGCGCGAGCGCTCCGCCATCGGTTCGCTGCGCCTCGTGCAGACCGCCTGCATCCTCGTCATCGCCCTCGTCATCGTCTCGCCGCTGTTCATGCTGCTGGTGGCGAGCCTCAAGGATGATCGCTTCCAGATTCTGGCAGACATGGGCAGTTTCCGCGCCTTCTGGGTGTCGAACCCGACGCTGTCGAACTTCGCGGAAGTCGGCAACCTGACGGGCGAGCTCGCCTATGGCCGCTATCTCCTGAATTCGCTGTTCATTCTCGCATGCACGGTCGGCGCCGGGCTGATCGTCAATTCGATGGCCGGCTTCGTGCTCGCCTGGGGGTCGCTGCGCGGCCGGGCCTTGATCCTGTCGCTGGTCATCGCCCTCTACGTCATTCCGCAGGAAAGCATCATCATGCCGCTCGTCATCATGGTGTCGCGTGCCGGCATGACCGACACCTTCGCGGTGCAGATCGTGCCCTGGGTCGCCAGCCCGCTCTACATCTTCCTGTTCTACCAGTTCTTCGCCCAGCTTCCGAAGGAGCTGTTCGAGGCCGCCGAGATGGACGGTGCTTCGGTCTTCCGCATCTACCGCTCGATCTTCCTGCCGCTCAGCCTGCCGGCGCTCGCCACCGTCTCGATCCTCATGGGGATCGAGGCCTGGAACCAGTATCTCTGGCCGATCCTGGTGACACAGACCGACTACGCTCGGCCGATCGCAGTCGCCATAGCCACCTTCTTCGGCCAGGACAGCATCTACTGGGATCGCGCCATGGCGGCCTCCGTCCTGATGATGATCCCGATCCTCGCCCTCTATCTCGCCTTCCAGCGCTGGTTCGTAAGTTCCTTTGTTGGCTCCGCCGTGAAAGGTTGATCAATGACAAGCCATGCAAACCCCTCCTCGCTTCTCGACGGCAGCCTCAAGACGCTGAGCGCCGTCCTTCCCGCTGGAACGACCATCCATGCCTGGCTGAAGGCAGTCGACGCGGCAACTCCGGCCGTGCTGCGAGCCAGCCAGGAAGGACGCGACGCCGGCCACCTAACGGCGCGCAACAGCGAGGAATTCGAGTTCCAGACGCTGGTGATCGAGGGCGGCGGCGAAACGACCTTGACCTATGACGCAACGACCACCGCCCTTTCCGTCGTCTATGCCTTTTCGGAAAAGGAGGTGCTGCAATCCGGCATCCGCATCCTCTTCACCGGCGAAACCAATGCGACACCGGCCGCACCCGGCAGCTACCATTTCCGCCCGCCCTTCGGGTGGATGAACGATCCGAACGGCGTCGGCCGCTTCGGCGACAAGGTGCATCTCTTCTACCAACACTATCCGCACAGCCTGCGCTGGAACACGATGCATTGGGGCCATGCGGTCTCCGACGACTATCTCCGCTGGAAGCATCTACCCGTGTTCCTCCTGCCCTCGGCGGAGCTTTCGGCGCGCGCCGACGGCCGCGGCGGCGCCTTCTCCGGCTCGGCAATCCCGCTTGCCGGAGAGGAGGCCGGGATCCGTGTCTTCTTCACCGAGCAGGTCAAGGACCGCGCGCCGGAAGAGCAGATCCAGTTGACAGCTGTCACCCGCGACCAGATAACCGCCGATGCCGCCGAAGTCATTCTTCCTGAGCGTCCGGCGGACCTCGACCTGACGCTCGATTTCCGCGATCCCTATGTGATCAAGGGTCCGGATGGCCGCTGGAAGATGCTTCTCGGCAGCCGCGACCACGCCGGCGGCGTCATCCTGCTCTATGACACCGTCGATGAAGCGGCGGCTGGCGGCTGGAACTTCCTCGGCATCCTGCACCGCGAGGACCGTTTCGGCATGACCGCCGCCGAATGCCCGTGCATCGTCCCGGTCGACGGGCCGGCCGATGATCCGCAAACCCGCTGGGCACTGATCTTCGGCCTCTTGACCAGCCGCGATCCGGCGACCGGCCGCCGCAACATCACCATCGCGACCGTCGGCCGCTTCGACGGCCGGAGTTTCGTGAAGGAATTCGAGCAGGAACTCGATTTCGGCACCGACGCCTATGCCTTTCAGGCATTCGTCGACCAGTCCGGGCCGGTCGGCATTGCCTGGCTGGCGAATTGGACGGAGATCTCGAAGAAGGCCGATTTCCCGACCGCCATGACGCTGCCGCGACGCGTCCTGCTCAACGACGGCGCTCTGTTGACACCGCCGGTCGACGCCGTCGACAGCCTGCGCCAACACGTGATCGACGAGTTCCGGCTATCGTCCGGTGAAACCGTCGAGCTCGGCAACGGCGCCGTTGAGATCGTCATCGACCTTGCGGCCCCAGGCGCGGCCTTCGACCTCGAATTCGATCATCCCGACGTCGAGCTCGGCCTCAGGATCGACCAGGAAGGCTTGAGCATCCTCTACGACGTTCCGGACGGCAAATGGCTGCCCCGCTACATCGCGGCTGGCGCGCGCCCCTCGACGCTTCGCATCTTCCTCGACAAGGGATCGATCGAAGTCTTCGCCGACAACGGCCGCTGGACGGGGACGAAGCGCCTGCCCGGCTTCGAGGGCGCCCGTTCGGCGCGCCTTGCCGCACCTGACGGCAATATCGCCACCGCACGCATCTGGCAGCTCAAGCTCTGAAGGACAGGAAGGGAGGAACAAAAGATGGCATCCGTCACGATCGAACAGGTTCGCAAGCAATACGGCGCCGTGCCGGTGATCCACGGCGTTTCGATGGACATCGAGGATGGCGAGTTCGTCACTCTCGTCGGCCCCTCCGGCTGCGGCAAGTCGACCCTCTTGCGTATGCTCGCCGGGCTCGAGGACATCAGCGGCGGCGAGATCCGCATTGGCGGTCGCCTCGTCAACGACGTCGCGCCAAAGGAGCGTGACATCGCCATGGTGTTTCAGAGCTACGCGCTCTATCCGCACATGACGGTCGCGGAGAACATGGGCTTCGCGCTGAAGCTCAAAGGCGAAGGCAAGGCCGCGATCGAGAAGCGCGTGCGCGAAGCGGCCGACATCCTGGCGCTCGGACCGCTGCTCGACCGCCTGCCGAAGCAGCTTTCCGGCGGCCAGCGTCAGCGCGTCGCAATGGGGCGAGCGATCGTCCGCCATCCGCAGGTCTTCCTGTTCGACGAACCGCTCTCGAACCTCGACGCCAAGCTGCGCGTCACCATGCGCGCCGAAATCAAGGACCTGCACCAGCGCCTCAAGACGACGACCGTCTATGTTACTCACGACCAGATCGAGGCGATGACCATGGCGGACCGGATCGTCGTCATGCGCGGCGGCAATGTCGAGCAGATCGGCAAGCCGCTCGAACTCTACGACCGGCCAACAAATACCTTCGTCGCGACCTTCATCGGTTCACCGGCCATGAACCTCTTCGAAGGTTCGGTCGGGAATGGCGGATTCGTCATGCGTGACGGCGTGTCGCTACCAATGCCAGCCGGCTATCGGGGAGCAACCGCAGAGGTCTACGGCATCCGGCCCGAACATCTTACCATCGCCGAGGCCGGTGTGCCGGCGACGGTGGTCGTCGTCGAGCCGACCGGCTCCGAAACCCATGTGCTCGTCAAGCTCGGCTCGGCGGATGCCAACCTGGTCCTCAGGGACCGGATCGATCTTGAGCCCGGACAACGCGTGCATGTCGCTCCGAACCTCGCCAAGCTGCATCTGTTTTCGGCGCAGGGAACGCGCGTCAACTGACGTCGTCGCCCCGACCTTCACGTGTCGCGCCGCGTTGGCGCGGCGCGACACCGATCACCGGACGGGAATGGAATCGTCGACGATAATGACCGGCCGCCCGAGCGAACAGGCCTCGACCCGGGCTTCGACACGATAGACGGATTTCAGCATGTCGGCGGTGATCACCTGCTCTGTCGGCCCGCTCGCGGCCACCGAGCCGCCGCTGATCACGATCGTGTCGTCGCAATAGCGAAGCGCGTGGTTCAGGTCGTGCAGCGCGATCAGTACGGCCATGCCCTCTTGCGCGGCGAGGCGCTTCATGAAGCCTAGCACTTCGATCTGGCGAAAGAGATCGAGCGCCGAGGTCGGTTCGTCCATCAGCAGCACTTCCGGCTTGCGCACCAGCGCCTGGGCGATCGAGACGAGTTGCCGCTGGCCACCGGAGAGTTCGCCGAGACCGCGGAAAGCAAGGTCGTCGATCCTCAGTGCCGCAAGCACCCGGTCGATTTCGGCGAGCTCGCCATCCTTCACCTTCCAGCCGGAACCCTGCTTGGCCGAAAGCAGGACGGACTCGTAGACCGTCAGCACCGCATTTGCGCCGGTGTCCTGTGGCATGTAACAGATCGTCTCCGGCCCCTTCTCCGTATCGGTGAGGTGAACGAGGCCAGGTCCGGCTGCAAGCCCTGCAATGCGCTTGAAGAGCGTCGATTTGCCGGCGGCGTTCGGGCCGATGACGGCAGTCAGCCCTCCGCCCTTGAGTGTGCCGGTGTCGATGCCGGACAGCACGGTGCGACGACCGTAGGTCGCGCCGACCGCGTCTAACCTCAGGGCTACCATGCTCGTCTCCTGTTGGTGAAAATCAGCACGAAGAAGAACGGCACCCCGACCAGCGCCGTGATGATGCCGATCGGCAGCACCGCGCCCGGAATGATCATCTTGCTGACGACCGACGTGACGGACAGCAGGAGCGCGCCGCAAAGCACGGAGGCCGGCAGGAAGAAGCGCTGGTCTTCGCCGACCAGCATGCGGGCGATGTGCGGTCCGACGAGGCCGACGAAGCCGATCGTGCCGACGAAGGAGACGGGAATCGCCGCAAGCAGGCTGACGATCAGCATTGTCTCGAGCCTCAGCCGGCGGACATTGATGCCGAAGCTCGCCGCCTTGTCGTCGCCGAGCCGAAGCGCCGTCAGCGCCCAGGCATGACGGGCAAACAGCGGCACCGCGACGACGAGCACGGCCGCAGTGAGCCAGACCTTCGGCCAGGTCGCCTTGGTGAGGCTGCCCATGGTCCAGAAGACGACCGCAGCGAGCGCCTGTTCGGAAGCGAGGTATTCGAGCAGCGACAACGCCGCGTTGAAGGTGAAGACGAGCGCGATGCCGAGCAGCACGATGGTCTCGACCGTGACGCCGCGCATGGTCGAGGCGAAATGGATGAAAAGCGCCGCCAGCATCGCCATCAGGAAGGCGTTGAGCGGCACCATGTACTGAACTGCAACGGGAAACACCGCTACGCCTGCAACGAGCCCGAGGGCGGCACCGAAGCCGGCCGCGGCCGAGATACCAAGCGTGAAGGGGCTCGCGAGCGGATTGGCGAGGATCGTCTGCATCTGGGCGCCGGCGACCGACAGCGAAGCGCCGACCGTCACCGCCATCAGCGCGATCGGCATGCGAATATCCCAGATCACGACGCGCAGCTGATCGGTCACCGTATCTGAGCTGAACAGCGCCGTCAGCACGTCCGCAAGCGGATAGTTCGCGGGTCCGAGCGCCATGTCCACCGCGACGGAAAGGAACAAGGCGGCGATAAGGCCGGAAAGAATCAGCAGCCGGCGCGCGACAAGGGCGCGATAGCGGCCGCGCCCCTCGATGCCGGAGATTTCGTCGGCGATCGCGACCATCATTCACCCCCGTCCGAAAGCGAGACGAAATAACCGGGCCGATACGTTATCGGCAGGAATTTCTCATGAAATTCGCGGAAGGTCCGGTCCGGGTCGATATCGGCGAAAAGGTCGGGATGGAACCATTTGGCGAATTGCTGGATCGGCACGAATTCATAGGGCGCGCCATAGAACTGGTGCCAGACGGCATGCACCCTGGCCGCCTTGACGGCGTCGAGCGTGGCAAAGGCCGGCCTTTGCATCAGCCCGTTCAGCCGCTGCTGTGCGATTGCCGGATCGGCACCGCGACCGACACTAACGAACTGGTTGACATCGGACTCGGCCGACCAGTTGCTGCCGGTGACGATCACATGGTCGGGGTTTGCAACGACGAGCTGCTCGGGATTGAGGTCGCCGAAGGTCGCCGCGATCACGTCTGAGCCGATATTGTGGCCACCGGCCTTTTCCACCATCTCGCCGAAATTTGCCGGGCCGAAGGTCCGGCAGCAGGCGATGTCGCCGGTGATCCCGGGCGAGCGCTCGATGAACACTTTCGGGCGCTTGATCGCGCCGGCTTTTGCCAATCGGTCAGTGACGATCGCAATCTGCGTCTGGCGCCAGGCGATGAATTCCTTCGCGCGCTCCTCAGCACCGAATATCTGACCGAGGATTTCGACGGACTTCTCGCTGTTCCTCGCCGGATCGACGCGGAAATCGAGGTAGACGACAGCAATGCCGGCGGCAGCGGCCTTCTCGATGAAGCCCGACTCCTCGACTGCCTTTTGTGCTTCGAGGTTCAACGTCAACACGTCCGGCTTCAGCGCGATCGCCGCCTCGAGGCTGAAATCGCCGCTCGGGATATAGCCGAAGCGCGGCAGCTTCTCGATCGCCGGAAAGCGCTCGCGGTAGCCCTCGTACGAATCCGGATCCTTCATGATCAGGTCGTCGCGCCAGCCGACGATCGTGTCGAAAACGTGCTCGCCCCTGAGCGCCGCCGCAATGTGGATCTGCCGCGCCTCGCCGAGCAAGATCCGCTTGGCCGGAAGTTCGATTTCGACCTTGCGGCCGGTGACATCGGTGATCTCCGCCGCAACGACCGGCGCCGCGGCGATAACCGCGGCGACAAGTGCGAAGACGACATTCTTCAGCATTCGCATTTCAAAACCTCGCAAAAAGCGATCGGAGGGCGGAAGCCCTCCGATCGTGATTTTACTGGCCGACATTCAGCGACACGAAGTAGCCGCTCTTGTAGGGAAGCGGCAGGAAGCGCTCGTGCAATTCCTTGAACGTCGCCTCCGGGTCGAGATCCTTGAAGAGGTCCGGATGCAGCCACTTGGCGATCTGCTGGATGGCGACGAACTGGTACGGGTTGTTGTAGAACTGGTGCCAGATGGCGTGGACATTGCCTTCCTTCACCGCTTTCACACCAGTGAAGGCCGGGCGCTTCGTCAGGTTCTCGAGCTTGCGGAAGGCTTCCTTCTCGTCGGCACCGTAGCCGACGCCGACCCAGTTGCCGCCGGGCACGTAACCTTCCCAGTTGCCGCCGGTGATGATGACCTGGTCCGGGTTCGAAGCGATGATCTGCTCCGGGTTGACCGTCCCGAACGTCCCCGGAATGATGTCCTTCGCCATGTTGATGCCGCCGGCGAACTCGACCATCTTGCCGAAATTCTCATCACCGAAGGACATGCAGCAATCGTCCGAATAGCCGCCGGCGCGTTCCATGAAGACGAGCGGCTTCTTCGGATCGGCCTTGGCCAGGACGTCCGTCACCTTGGCGATGCTGTCGGCGCGGAACTTGATGAATTCCTCGGCCTTTTCTTCCTTGCCGAACAGCTTGCCGATCAGGCGCATGCTCGGTTCGGTGTTTTCCATCGGCTTCTCGCGGAAATCGACATAGACGAGCGGAATGCCGACCTTCTCGAGCTTCTCGATATAGCCCGCCTCTTCCGTTGCCGTCTTTGCATCGATATTCATCAGCATGACGTCGGGCTTCAGAGCGACCGCCTGCTCGATGTCGAAGGTGCCGTCCTTCATGCCGCCGAAGGCCGGCAGCTTGGCGATGTCAGGATATTTGGCGAGATAGGCGGCATAAGTTTCCGGATCGGCCTTCGTCAGGTCGTCGCGCCAGCCGACGACCCGCTTGAAGGGCTCGTCCTTGTCCAGGGCGCCGACAAAATAGATCTGCCGTCCCTCGCCGAGAATCACGTGTTGAACGGGTACATTCACCTCGACCTCGCGGCCAGTGATGTCCTTCACCTTGATCGTGTCAGCGAGTGCGGCGCTTGAAAAAAGCACGCAAAGGCCCGCGGCGGCCGCAGCCACCCTGTTGAAAACCTTCATCGATCCTGCTCCGTTGGAAATCGCTGCCTTCTAATATTTCATGACTTTACCAGTCAACATATATCTTTTAGAACGCTTCCAAACAGGCAGGACTGGACAGACATGAGCGATGTGGCGGCGGGCCGGAACTACGATCTTCGCGATGAAATCAAGGCCTATTGGTCGGAGCGTGCCGCCACCTTCGATCTCTCTCCGGGACACGAGATTTTTTCGGAAGAAGAGCGCGCCGCCTGGCACCGGCTCTTTCTGCGCCATCTCGGTCGCGGTGACGGGCGCGCCGCACTCGACCTTGCGAGCGGCACCGGTGTCATCTCGCACCTGCTCGACGATCTCGGCTTCAAGGTCACCGGTCTCGACTGGGCCGAGCCCATGCTGGAGCGGGCGCGGCAGAAGGCACTAAGCCGCAAGCGTGCCATTTCCTTCCGCATCGGCGATGCGGAAAGCACGATGGAGCCGGACGACCACTATGACATCATCGTCAACCGGCATCTGGTCTGGACGCTCGTCGATCCAGCCGCGGCCTTCGCAGAATGGCTGCGCGTACTGAAGCCCGGCGGCACGCTCCTGGTCGTCGACGGCGATTTCGTCAACACGGGTGCGCTGGAACGGCTGTTCTCGAAATTCAGTGCCTGGGGACAGCGCGCCGGGCTTTTCAAGCCAGATACCCCCATGCACTCACGGGAGATGATGGAAACACATCGCAGCATCCTCTCCCGCGTCTACTTCTCCGAGGGGGCACGCGCCGACGTGGTCGTCGAACTTCTCCGGACAACTGGCTTCACGGACGTCGAGATCGATACCGACCTCGACGAAATTCACCGGACACAGGCGAAGAACTGGAACCTCTTCAAGGGGCTCGCGCGAAAGAGCCAGCACCGATACGCGATCCGTGCAACCAAGCCTACGATCTAGACTGACGCCACCTCTGGATGCACACATCTGCATGCCTGAGATGGCGCACCGGCCACAAAGCTGCCGCGCAATGGTCAGCAAATTGCCCCGGCATCGCCCAATCGAGCACTTTTGAGCGCTCCATGGTCGATCGTCGCCCGTCGTTATTCGACACGGAGCGGTTGAGCAAGGCGGTAATGCTGCCGATCACGTCATGCACGTCCAAAGAGGGCACGTCCAAGAGGAATGAATATGATCACTCGTTACACCCCCGTTGCATCGTTGACCGCTGCAGTCTTCGGCCTGATGGTCGTGAGCCCGGCCTCGGCGCTGGAACTTGCCCAGGCCCAGGAAACACAGCCGGCGCAGCAGACGGCCCCGGCGCAGCCAAGCGCCAAGGGCGCCCCGATCAGCGAACAGAAGATTGAGGCCTTCGCGGTCGCCTACCTCCAGGTTGACAAGGTCCGGCAGGAATATTCCGCCAAGATAGGGGCGACGCAGGACACGGCGGCCAAGGAAAAGCTGAAGACCGAAGCCAGCCAGCAGATGGTCAAGGCGGTCGAGGCCTCACCCATTTCGGTCGAGGAATACACGACCATTCTGACGGCCGCACAGAACGATCCGGCGCTGGCCAAGAAGGTCGAGGAAAAGCTTCAGGGCACCGCGCCTGCACAGCAGGCGCCAGCACAGCAGTAAGCGCGCACCGGCGCGATCGATTTCGGCGTTCCGACTTCCGCGGTCGGAACGCCGAAGCGTTTTGTGGCCTCCTATTTTCCTGTTGCGCTGCTCGGCGCCGCGACCGACTTGGACTCCGGCGATCCGCGGAAACGCAGGAAAATGGAAAGGACGACCAGCAGCAGGGTAGACAGGAACTCCGACTGCCAGTTCTGCAGGCACTCGAACCAGAACTCGGCGTCCGTCAGGCGTGACCACAGGTCCACAGGCGGTTCGCCATTGCGGATGGCCTCGACATTTCCGGCCACCGCGCTGGCGCGGAGGTGCAAAACAAAGCTCAGGACAAACAGTCCGGCAAGTGCAATTCCCAACGAATAGGAATAGAGCGTCCTGATCAGTCGCCCTTGCCGAACGGGCCAGGGGGCCTTTGGATCATCCTTTTTCTTCAAAGGATCTTCGTCCAGTTCGGACCAGGGAGCGTCCGGATCCCTGGATTCCGCCGAGCCGCGCTGGAAGAGGAACGCCGTGAGACAGACATAAGCCGCCATCTGCAGGAACTCGCTTTCCCAGTTCTCGAAGAGAGCGGATAGGAAGTGACCGGTAGCGAGATAGCTGGCGATCGTCACGGTCGGCTCGCCGTGTATCATCGCCTCCTGATTGAAGGCATGCGTACCGACGACGATCATGCCTGCGATTGTTGCGGTCGTGAGGATGGCCAGCGTAATGCTCAATCCGTTGTCACGCAGAAACGACATCGACGTTCTCCGCCCATTGCGTGCCACCCTGCCACCATTACGCGACGAGCCAGAACAGGGCGCCCGCCACGAGAATGAAGAGCCCGACGCCTCCAAGCAGGCGAAGCATGCCTGCATTGGTCGTATCGCCGAGGACCCTGTTCCAGGCATCCCCGCCGGTAGCGTCGTCGTCACTCTCCTGATGTTCCTGCGGCGAGATCGCCTGGACCATCCCGTTGTCGGCATCTTTCGGCCCAATGGGTTTGCCGCCGCCGCTGTAGTCACGCGGCGCCGGTTGGGGCGGGTCAGCCGACCTTGTGCTCTCGACACGCAAGTCTTGCCCGCCGCTGCCGGCGTCCGAGGCGTCGGCAATATGGTCTTCGCCGGACGCGTTCAGTAGCCGCGGCGGTTCGCGCTCTCCCAACCTCTCGGGCTGCGGGCCGAGGCGGCGGGCCGGCCACGACACCTCGGACGACGTCCGTTGGGGACGTCGCTCCGTGGCGCCACGCTCCCGGTGATCTCCGTTTTCCTGTTTCTTCGGCATGCTGCCTCCGCTCGCCATGGCTGGCGCCAACGAGGGCGCCGAGCCGTAACTTTGTCGAGGGTTAGTGCCGCTCGCTCTGATTGTGGTCTCCGCCGGGCATGGTCACACCCTTCAGACCGGTCCCGGCGACCGCGGGCTGCTCACGCGCGGCATCAGCCAGCGACACGATGCCGACGAGGCGCTTGTCGCGGCTGACGACGGGCAGGCGCCGGACCTGGATGTCGCCCATATTCCGCGCCACATCGTCCACTTCTTCGTCCTCGAAGCAATATTTGACGTCGGTCGTCATGACGTCCCGCACCTTCGCCTGCGGATCGAGTCCATCCGCCACGCCACGGACGACGATGTCCCTGTCCGTGACCATTCCGACCAAACGGTCATGGTCCTCGACCGGCATGAAGCCGATGTCGTTTTCCGCCATCTGCCGCGCCACGTCTCTGATCGTGTCGTTGGGGGTCACCAGATGAACGTCTCTGCTCATGATCTCCGATACATGCATTGTCCTGCTCCTTTCTTGGAAGTCGATCCCTGGTCCGTGCCCGCCGTTCACGGCCACGCCCAAGCAGGCGGGCCCCTAGTGGGCCCGCGCTCCGTTCCTCGTCGATCTTCCCCGCGGCGAAGGCGTCTTCGGCGTCGACACGGCATTGGTCGCCCCCTCGCTTTCGAGGCTTTCGCCTCCATCGGGGTTCGACGCACCCTGGCCCTGCATTTCACGCGCTGCCTGTTCCCAGTGGCGCTGATGCTGGCCGTCCGGACGGCCTTCCTGTTCCCAGATCGCGTAAGCCCGCCGCTTGATCAGTTCTTCCCTGTCTTTTTCCATGTCCCTTACCTCGCTGTTGGAAGCCTTGTCGGCGAAGTGCAAACGGGACGACCGCCCATTTGTTCCATGGGCCAGAAGCTATTCTGGCATCGAACGCCTAGTCGGCGAAATGCTTGGGAGGCTCCGGATTTTCGTCGGGATTTGGTACGGGCGCCTCGTCCGGCAGGCGATCTGGTTCAGGCTCGCCGATCGGCGGCTCCGGCTCCCAAGGCGGAGGTTGGGGCGAAGTCGGATCCGGCTGACGCGGATTTGGCATTTCCTGCCTCCGTTCGTCGAAAGGGTTGTCGATGAGACAATCCCCCTCGTTCGGGAATGTTCCACGAGAGGGCGGCTATGACTGCCCGGGACTGGTTTCGCTGGCGGGCGACCTCACGCCCGAGGAGCCAGAGGGACGAAAGCGGCGACGCTCTGCGCAGGGATCGTCTCCCGATCCTTGGCGATGTGCGTGACGAAGGCCTCGTCCTCGGCGGTGTTGAGCGCCCATCGCCAATCCTCGGCGCCGTGTGCGGGCGGCAGCACGACGTCACAGTCGCCGCCGGCATTGAAGACGAGGAATAGCTCTCCCGGCGCCTCGGCGGTTGAGAGGCGGCAGAGATAGACGCCAAGAATGCGCAATTCGCCATCGCCCCACTCCGCCTCGTCCATCTGGCTGCCATCGGGCTTGTACCAGGCGATCTCGATGCGTCCGTGCTCGTCGATGGCGCCTTCGAGAAAGTTTTCCTGGCGCAGCACCGGATGCTCCCGCCGGAAGGCGATCATCTTGCGGCAGAAGTCGAGGAAGGCGTCGTCTGTCCGGCTCCAGTCGATCCAGCCGATCTCGTTGTCCTGGCAATAGGCATTGTTGTTTCCGCCCTGGCTGTTGCCGAGTTCATCGCCGCCGAGAACCATCGGAACGCCCTGGCCGAGCATCAGGGTGGCGAGCATGGCGGAGCGGCGGCGCCGCCGTGCCCGGTCGATCGCGGGGTCATCGGTTGGCCCCTCGGCACCCATATTGTCGGAGTGGTTGTCCGAGTGGCCGTCGCGATTGTCCTCGCCGTTGGCCTCGTTGTGCTTCTCCGCATAGGAAACCGTATCCATCAGCGTGAAGCCGTCATGCGCGCTCAAGAGATTGACCGACGTGGTCGCGGCGCGGCCGGAATGGTTGAACTGAACGGGCGAGCCCGCGAGCCGTTCGGCAAGCACCGGCACAACGCCGCCGTCTCCCTTCCAGAAGCGGCGGACGTCGTCGCGGAAGCGGTCGTTCCACTCGCGGAAGGGTGGCGGAAAGCCGCCGAGCTGGTAGCCGCCCTCGCCGATATCCCAGGGCTCCGCAATGAGCTTAACGCCGGCGAGGATCGGATCCTGCCTGATCGCGTCGAAAAAACCGCCCTCGCGGTCGAACTCCATGTATTCGCGCCCCAGCGCGCTCGCCAGGTCGAAGCGGAAACCGTCGATGTGCATGACGCCGACCCAGTAGCGGAGGCTGTCGAGCACCATGCGCAGCACCATGGGGTGCGCGACATTCAGTGTATTGCCGGTGCCGGTCATGTCAAATGTGTGTCGGAGCTGCTCCGGCGACTGGCGGTAATAGCTGAGATTGTCGAGGCCGCGGAAGCTGAGCGTCGGCCCCTGTTCCGAACCCTCGGCGGTGTGGTTGTAGACGACGTCCATCAAAACCTCGATGCCGGCGGCATGGAAGCGCTTCACCATCGTCTTGAACTCGGTAATCCTGGTCCCCGTGAGGTAGCGCGCCTGCGGCGCAAAATACCCGAGCGGCTGGTAACCCCAATAGTTTCTGAGGCTCCGTTCGGCCAGGTACCGGTCGTCGAGGAAATATTGCACCGGCAGGAGCTCGACCGCGGAGACACCGAGCTTCGTCAGATGATCAATGATCGGATCGCTGGCCATGCCGAGAAAGGTGCCGCGCAACTCGTCCGGCACGCCCGGATGCGTCATGGTCATGCCGCGAAGGTGGGTCTCGTAGATGATCGTCTCCGTCCAGGGCCGGCGGATCGCCTCCTCGCCGTCCCAGTCGAAGGTCGGATCCTGAACGACGCCCTTGACCATGAGGGGTCCGCTATCGCGCTCGTCAAAGGAGAGGTCGCCCTCCGGGCTGCCGATGGTGTAGCCGAACAGCGCGTCGTCCCAGGCGAACTGCCCAGCCACCTGTTTCGCATAGGGATCGAGCAGCAGCTTGTTCGGGTTGAAACGATGTCCGTTGTGCGGGTCATAGGGCCCGTAGGCGCGGTAACCGTAGAGCGTGCCTGGACCAAGCCCCTCGATATATCCGGACCAGATATCGCCTTCCCGTTTCGGCAGGGGAAGGCGGGCCGTCTCCTTGCTGCCATCCTCGGAAAAGAGACAGAGCTCGATGGTCTCGGCATGGGCGGAAAACACCGCGAAATGCGTGCCCTGGCCGGTATATTCGGCGCCGAGTTCCGGCTTCAGGAAATCCAGTTCGGAGAAAGCCACATTCATTCGTGTCGTCGCGCCCCCTGCAGCGTCGTGGAAGTGAGGGGGCAACGCCGACGGGTGGAAATTTGTTCCGGCGACCGGCCCCACGCCGAAGGTGCGGCGGAACTTTCGGCGTGTCCCGGCAGTTTTCATCTCTTGCCGATCTGATAGCAGCAAGGAAAAACGAATGCCCAACCATGTCCGGAAGACTTGGGGCGCCGTCCTCACGTCTGGCGATGTCGCGCACTTTCGCCTATGGGCGCCCGACGAGCCTGCCGTTCGCCTCGTTCTCGATGGTGCCCCGCACCCGATGCGGGCGCTCGAGGGCGGCTGGTTCGAAGTCTCGGCGCGGGCGCGAGCGGGAGACCGATATTGGTTCGAGCTTTCCGACGGGACGCGCGTCGCCGATGCCGCCTCCTGCGCCCAGGCGGAGGGGGCCAGCGGCCCGTCGGTGCTCGTCGATCAGTCGGTCTACGAGTGGCGGGCCGCCTCCTGGCGCGGTCGCCCGTGGGAAGAGGCGATCATCTCGGAGCTGCATGTCGGCTGCTTTACGCCGGAAGGCACGTTTCGCGCGGCGGCCAGGCGGCTGCCGGATCTCGCCGAAGCCGGGATCACCGCGATCGAGATCATGCCGGTCGTCGAGTTTCCGGGGGTGCGCGGCTGGGGCTATGACGGCGTGCTGCCCTACGCGCCACACCATGCCTATGGAACGCCGGACGACCTCAAGGCGCTGGTCGATGCGGCGCACGGGCTCGATATGATGGTCTTGCTCGACGTCGTCTATAATCACTTCGGACCACTGCACAATGACCTAGGCCGCTACGCCGGCCGCTTCTTCAACAGCGATCGACCGACGCCATGGGGGGCCTCGATAGCCTTCGAGGAGCCCGCGGTGCGACGCTTTTTCATCGAGAATGCACTCTATTGGCTCGGTGACTACCGCTTCGACGGGCTGCGCCTCGATGCGACGGACCAGATACGCGACACCAGCGAGCCGCATTTTCTTGCCGCGCTGGCGCGCGAGGTACGCGAGACATTTACCGATCGAAGCGTCCATCTGGTGATCGAGGATGCCGCCCATCGCCGCACTCTGCTGCGGCGCGACGCCGACGGGGCGGTCGCGTTCTTCACCGCCGGATGGAACGACGATGTTCACCACGCCCACCATGTAATGACGACAGGCGAAGCAAAGGGCCACTATCGGCCTTTCGCCAAGAACCCCTGGAAGGCATTGCACGAAGCGATGACCGACGGCTTCGCTTCGTTTGAGACGTCCAAAGGAGTGCCCGCTCATCAGGCAGCTGTGCCACCGCAGGCGCGGGTGAGCTACCTTCAAAACCACGATCAGATCGGAAACCGGGCCTTTGGCGAGCGCCTCGTTTCGCTTGTCGGCAGTGAACAGCTACACGTGATGACCGCAATGCTGATGCTCTCGCCGCAGATTCCCCTGCTCTTCATGGGCGAGGAATATGCGGAAGACCAGCCATTCCTGTTCTTCGCCGATTATCAGGGCGAACTCGGCGAGGCCGTTCGTTGCGGGCGGCAAGGCGAGGCCGAGAATTTCGGCGGCATGCCGCACGGCAAGACGGCCGATGATCTTCCCGATCCGCTCGATCCTCGCACCTTCGCCGATTCCAAGCTTCGCTGGGAACGCGCGGAGAGCCCGGCGGGCAGGCTCCATCTCGCCTTCATGCGTCAACTCGCCGATATCCGGCAACGGCACATCGTACCGCTCCTCTCGGATTGCGGTCTCCCGAGCTTTGAGGTCCATCCGGCCGGTGACGGCATTGTCGCCATCGACTGGTCGTTCGCAGGGCCCGTTCTCGAGCTCCGGGCCAATCTCCTGGCAGAGAGGCGATCCGTTCCGCCGATCCGCGGCGAACCCATTTATGGTGGCGAAAACCTGGAAGGCTCCGAATTGCCGGGGCCGGGTTTCGTTGCTGCCGTCAGGCGTTGAGCCAGGTTGGTGATCGGAACATGGCAGCGGCCCGGTAGTTTGGTCCTTGAGACGATTGATATGGATCGAGGCTTCCGCCTTTCGACACATGCCGCGTGAACCCGTCAAAATGGGCCCGGCCCTCTCCGGCGAGCATGCCGAGGCAAACTCCATCGCGGCGCTGCGCAAACAGGCCGAGGGCTGCGAACGCTGCGACCTCTACAAACACGCCACGCAGCTCGTGTTCGGCGAAGGACCGGGCGAGGCGCGCGTCGTCCTGGTCGGCGAACAGCCTGGCGATCGCGAGGATCTGGCGGGTCGTCCCTTCGTCGGTCCAGCCGGGCGAATTCTCGACGAATGCCTGCACGAGGCGGGTATCGATCGCTCGAGCTGCTATCTCACCAATGCGGTCAAGCATTTCAAATTCGAAGAGCGCGGCAAGCGCCGGCTGCATTCGCGGCCAAACGCCGGCGAGATCGAGCGTTGTTCCTGGTGGCTCGGCGCAGAGCTCGAGGAGCTACACCCCAAGGTCGTCGTGGCGCTCGGCGCAACGGCACTTGCTTCGCTGCTCGGACGCCGCGCCGGCGTGCTGAAAAACCGCGGCGACCTGATCACCACGCCCGCCGGCTATCCTGTCCTCGTTACGATCCATCCCTCCTATCTCCTGAGAATCCGGAACAGAGTGGACGCCGCGGCGGAACGCGGACGCTTCGTCAAGGATCTCGCCAAGATCGCGGCCCAGGTCGAGTAGAGGCTCACGCCTGACGATCGAGCTCGGGATAATGTCGGAAAACGCAGGATTCGTTGAAGGGCAAGCGCCGATCGGAGGCTAGGTAGCTGCGAATGCGCGGGCGCGCCGCTACCGCATCGTGCAGCGCAATGAGCGTCGGGACCTGATCCTCGCAGGCACCCATGGCGTTTGGAAACGCATAGCGCAGCCCCTCGACCAGCTGAAACAGTGAAAGATCGACATAGCTCAGTTGCCCGCCGACACTGTGCTCCCGGCCCTCGGGATTTTCCGTGAGAACACGCTCGAAATGGCCGAGATATTTCGGCAGGCGCTCCGACAGAAAGTTCGCGGTGCGCTTTTCCGCTTCGAGCCGCTGCTCCTCGTAATAGAGTGACACGCCGATCGGGTGGTGCGTGTCGTGTACCTCTGCGACGCAATCGGTGATCGTCAGTTGCAGACCGTTGGCAACGTAGCGGAGATCCTCTTCCTCCGGCGCCAACCCCAATCTCGGGCCGAGATAGAACAGGATATTGGCAACGTGGGAAATCACCAGTTCGCCATCGACCAGAAACGGCGGCGCGAAGGGTACGGTTGCCTCGCCGGCGTCCTTCATCATCCTTAGCATCGCGTCGGTGCCGCCTGGCTGGCGCGCGACGTCGAGATAGTCGACCCCCGCCTCCTCGAAAGCGAGACGCACAAATTCGCCGCGGCCGGGGATACCGTCCCAGTAGTAGAGCTTGAACGCCATGAGATGCCCTCGTTTGCAGTTACCCTGCGGGCGTGCGCCCGAAATCCCTTCTGAGCTCGTCTTTCGCCTTTTCCAGCACGTGCTTCTGTTCCCGGCTCAATCCCGATCCTGCCCGTTGATGTAGAAGGTCAGCATGGACATGGCGGACCGGTACGCGCTCGACTTGCGCCGGTCGCTCGCTTCTGCAGATCGTTTCAGGGAGCTTGCAATCTGATGGGGATCCTTAGACGCAAAAATCCCCGCTTCGATGTCCAGCGCGTTGCTGTGCGCCGTCACCCCTTGCGACCATTTCGTCTTCTTTTTAATGCTCTTGCCCATCGAGCCTTATGGGCATTTCAGCGCAACCAGACGGGCAACTCGGAAGCCTGCCGGAATTCGCGTGCCCGGTCCTTCCAGCCGAGCTTTTCCCAGGCGAACTGCTGGGCGGCGACCCTCGCCGTTTCCTTCGTGGGATAGATATCCGGCAATACATAGTCCTTGTCGCCGCAGCAGAGCAGTGCCCTGCCGCTCATCAGATCGAAATGCAGCTCCAGGCATACTTCGTCCTGCATGAAATCCCTCCCGGACATGATCGATTAAAACGGTCCTTGGGAGAGGAAGTTCCAACCGCCGCGACGAGGTCCCGAAAAATCCGCATCCTTCGCCGTCTGGCGTCACGTGCCCGGGAACATCGGCGCCTGCCCGGAGTTAAGTGCGCTTACGGGAGGCGAACCATGAACAAGTATGGAAAAACCCGTTCATCGTCGAGTGCCGCACGCCCGCTCGATCCGCCGGGCGTCGACGAGCCCGTCGATGCGCGGAAACGCCAGACGGCAAGATCGCAGGCGTCGATCCGGCAACAAATCATTGAAATACGCGAGCGCATCGGCGGGCTCGAAGCCGAAATCGACGCGATCGCGACCGAGGCACACACTGCCATAGGTACATTGCCCGGTGCCGACCGGATTGAAACGGCAAAGGATGTGGTGGCCGAGAAGCGCGACGAGATTCAGAAGCTGAAGTCGCGTCTGGAGGATATCGAGAGGCTCGTTGCGACCGAGTAGCCGCTCCGGCTGAACCGTCGCCGTTGCAGACGGCCATTAAAAGACTGTCATCCACACGCCGCGCCAGAAGAGCGAAGTCGGGCCGTCGAGGTCTTCGTGCTCGTCAACTCTATAGCGCAGTCGGTACTCCGCCGGCCGCGCCCCCGGCCTCCGGCAGCAATGGACGTCTCTTCTTGTCCTCCTCCTCCGCGGCAACCGGGTTTGTGATTGTAACCATCATCAAATCCTCCGGTGGTCCAACGGGAACCACCGGGCAAGGAAAGCGTTCCAGTGAACGCTCCGCGAACTCAGTCGCGATCGATGAACTTGAAGAATCGACTGACTTTCCCGTCTTCGGTCCGGTCCTGGTAGAGGAAGGTGAGCTTGTTCTCGTCAAAAATCTCGAAGAACTGCTCCCAGGGGATTGCCTCCAGCCTTTCCTCGGGCTTGCCGAAGTCGATGCGCAGCAATCCGCCATCGGATGCGCCCCTGACGCGAGCCGGGTGGCCGTCGCGTCCCTCTGCCCATTTGCGGATTATGTCGTGGTTGGTCGTGGTCTTGGAAGCGCTCACCGGAACCTCCTCCAGCTTGGTTGTCTTGCGCGGGCGAGGCCAAGCACCGTCTTCGCCCGGAACTCGCGCACCCTAATCGACCGGCTGGATGATTGTTCCTGAATCAGTTGCGGGTACGGCTTCTAACGGCGGCTGTGTCGCCGTCCCTGCCGCCCTCATGCTCGCGCTCCCAGCCGAACACGCTGCGGCCACCGAAGCGGGCCGAATCCCTGAACTCCCCGGCGACGATTTCCTTGAGGTCCGGCCCGGTGACGTAACGCTCCAGACGGCGCGACTGGTCGTCGAGCCGCCTCAAGGCAGCGAGTTCCTCCTCTTGCCCGAGCCGTCCCTTCTGGACTGCCGATTTCATCACGTTGATCGTCTCGTCATAGACCTTGAGCGGCACCGGAAAGGGGTGGCGGTCCTTGCCGCCATGGGCGAGCGAAAAGCGCGCCGGGTCGGAAAAACGGCACGGCGTGCCGTGCACTACCTCGGCGACCATGGCGAGCGCCTTGACGGTGCGCGCGCCGACACCCGGCACGAGAAGCAGTTCCTCGAAGTCTTTCGGTCCTCGATCGGCAGCGGCGGCAAGATTGCCGTGCAGGCGCCGCATGTTCACGTCGCTTTCGCGGACATCGTGATGGGCCGGCATGAAGAGGTGCGGCAGCATCGGCTGGGCCGGCGCCGCTGGTCCCGCACCGCGCGCCTCGATTGTCGCCAGCTCGCGCACCAACCCATCGGGTCCGAGCGCACGCAAGAGATCGAGCTGGCTCGTTCGCGAGGCGCCCGCCCGCCGGTCCGCAAGGTTGATGATCTTGCCCTGCTCCCGCCCCTCGATCGCCGCATGCGGCGAGTCGACGAAACTTTCCAGGCCCTCGGAAAGCCAATGATAGCGCCGCGCCTGCCGCCGGTCGCCGTTCATCCCCTGCTGGACGACGACCCATTTTGCATCGTCGGTGACGATGAAGCCATGGAGATAGAGGTCGAAGCCGTCTTGGACGGCGGCGCTGTCGACCTTGGCGACGAGGCGGCTCGCATCGGCAAGCGCCGCACCGTCAAAACCGATGCGATCGCCGATCGTGACGAGTTCGCCCGGCGTCTTGCGGGAATGCTGGCCGCGGCCGCCGCAGACGTGAATGCCAAGCTCGCCCGAAAGAGGCGTCAAGCCGCGCTTCAGGGCGCCGATGACGCTGGTGGTGATGCCTGACGAATGCCAATCCATGCCCATGACCGAGCCAAAGGACTGGAACCAGAACGGGTGGGCAAGCCGCCTCAGGAATTCGTCGCGCCCGTAATGCTGGACGATCGCCTCGGTGATCAGCGCGCCGAGCCGCGTCATGCGGTCGCCGAGCCACTTCGGAACCCGCCCACCATGCAGGGGAAGATCCGCATTGCCCGCTCGTTGCGCCATCGTGTTTGATCCTTCGTATGCGATATGGGCGTCACACTACAGGTTTCGGATGTTCGCGGAAAGTTCTCAATGGACACATGATGAAACCGGAAGACAACGTTGGCGAGCGCGAGGGGAGCGTTTAAGATTGGCACGGACCGGGAGGCGCGATCGATTGAAGTGGGATGACAGTTTCTTTGCGCGCGACGCCGTCGCGGTCGCCGCCGACCTGATCGGCGCCGAATTTTGCGTTTCCGGCGTTGGCGGCATCATTGTCGAGACGGAAGCCTATCTGCCGGGCGACGCCGCATCCCACAGCTTCGCCGGCGCGACCAACCGCAATCGTGCGATGTTCGGCCCGCCGGCGCATGCCTATGTCTACCTGTCCTACGGCCTCCACTGGTGCCTGAACTTCGTCTGCCTTCCCGGCAGTGCCGTGCTCATCCGCGCGATCGAGCCCAAATGGGGGCAGGAGACGATGCGGCGGCGGCGCGGCGTCTCGCAAGAAAGGTTGCTCTGTTCCGGGCCGGGAAGGGTCGGCCAGGCGCTCGCGATCGGCAAGGAACAGGACGGCTTGCCACTCGACGGAAAGCCGTTCCAACTGAGCCCGCCGACGAAGCGCCCACCACTTGCAACCGGCCTTCGCGTCGGAATATCCAAAGCCGTCGAGCACCCATGGCGCTTCGGATTGAAGGACTCACCCTTCCTCAGCCGCAAGTTCTAAACGCGGCTCGATCTGCTCATAGGTGCATTGGCGCGGGTCCTTGTCGGGACGCCAGCGCATCAATTTCGTACCGTGGCGAAAGCGACGGCTGCTGACGTGATCGAACCTCACCTCGACCACCAGTTCCGGCCGAACCGGTTCCCATTCGCCGCTGCGCTCCGTGCTCCAGCGGCTCGGGCCGCCGGGTGCCTTGCCGGTAAAGCCGGGCGGCTCGCGTAACGACTCGAGCCGCCGCGTCAATGCGGGCCGTTCCTTGTCGGAGATCGTCGCAGTGAAGCCCACATGGTTAAGCGTGCCGTCCGCGTCGTAAAGGCCGAGGAGAAGGGAACCAACCGCGTCACTCTTGTTCTCGTAGCGGAAGCCGCCGACAACGCAATCGGCCGTCTTCAGGCGCTTGACCTTGACCATCGCCCGCTCGCCGCACGCATAGGGCCCGTCGCGCCGCTTGACGACGACACCGTCGGTGGCGCCGGGTTCCCATGAGGCCAGCCAGCGCTCGGCCTCCTGACGGTCGAGCGTATAGGGCGAAAGCTCGAGCTTATCCGCAACGGCGTTCTCGGCGACAAAGGCTTCGAGTGCCGCTCTGCGGACGGGAAGAGGCTTGTCGGTCAGGATTGCTCCTTCCCGGTCGACCAACATGTCGAACAGGATGAGCCGAGCAGGCGTCAGCCGAGAGAGCTTTTCAACGCGGCTTGCCGCCGGATGCAGGCGCATCTGCAGGGCGTCAAAGGAAAGACGACCGTCGACTTCGATCACCAGTTCGCCGTCGACGACGAACTGCGTAGCGTCGAGCTGGCGCAGCTGCTCGACGATTTCCGGGAAGAAGCGCCCGAGCGGTTTGCCGGATTTTGCCCGGAGATCGACCGCCTCGCCGGATTTGAAGGCGAGGCAGCGAAACCCGTCCCATTTCGGCTCATATTGCCATGCCCCGTCACTCGGGAGCTGCGTAGCCGAGCGTGCTTCCATCGGTGCGGTGCTCACCGGCAGGCCGAAGCCGTCGGCCGATGCCGCGCCGGTCGCGACCTTTGCATTTCTGGTCGGGCGCGGCAGCCCGGCTTCCTTGCTCGGTTTTCGATTCGCGGGTGACGACATCTTTCACGCCCCTGGCGGTTCTGGCCTATTTCAGCTTGACGGAGGGCTCCCTCGCCCAGACGCGAAGCTTGCCGAGTTCCTTGAGGAACGAGGCGACACTCCTGGCGTCTTTCAATTCGATCGTTCCTTCGTCGAGAGAATCGGCGATGCCCGCTCGCTGCATCAGTGGCAGCGCCGACCCCGCATAGCCGATAAATTTGCAATGGGCGAAGGCATCGGCCACGAAGTCGCGGGCGGTGGCGACATCGATCAGCTCGTCTACCGCGTCTGCCGAAGGGAGCAGCACCACTGCATCGTAAAGCACGGACGGACCGCCATCGAGCATCTGGTGGGCTGCGACCCACCTCCCGTCCGAGGCGGTGAAGCCGCTGATCTTCGGGGCGATCACTTCGTACAGGGCCTTCTCCTTGGTGACGGCCGCCGTGACTGCGTCGAGCAACTGGGCGTCCGCGCCATCCGTTGCCAAGATGCCGAGCTTGCGGCCTTCGAACCGCTTCGGACCGCGCTCGATGATACTGAGCGCCGGCGACGGATCGAGATCCTGCCGGGTCGCCACTGCCGCTTCTGCCGGCTTCGGCATGGTCTTGAAGCCGAGCGCATGGCCGACCTTCTTGCCGAGCGACTCGTCTATGTTGAGAAGATGGGCGACCATCCGCTCGCGGATCACCGGCGTCTCCACCTTGCTCAATTCGAAGGTCAGGGCGTCGGCGATATGGCGCTGCTCGGGCGGGGTCTGGCTGATGAAGAACTGGCGCGCCTGGCTATAGTGATCCGCGAAGCTTTCCGCCCGAATGCGAAGCTTCGGCCCCTGCTCCTCCGATGCAAAATGGCGGAAGCCCTTCGTCGGCGACTCGCGCGGTCCCTCGCCCCAGGAGTTCGGCTGGTAGTTCACCCGGCCGACCGGGTTGCGCATGGCCATGTGACCGTCCTGCTGGAAGTGTTGGAAGGGACATTTGGGTGCGTTGATCGGCAGATGGGTGAAATTCGGGCTGCCGAGCCGCTTCAACTGCGTGTCGAGATAGGAGAAGTTGCGACCCTGCAGCAAAGGATCGTCGCTGAAGTCGATGCCCGGCGGCACGTTCTGTGTCATGAAGGCAACCTGCTCGGTCTCGGCGAAGAAGTTGTCCGGCATGCGATCCAGAACCAGCCGCCCGACAGGTTTCGTCGGCAGGACCTCCTCCGGAATGATCTTGGTCGGATCGAGGATGTCGAAATCGAACTTGTCGGCAAAGTCCTGGTCGAAAAGCTGCACCTGCAGCTCCCACTCCGGGAAATTCCCGGACTGAATGGCCAGCCACAGGTCGCGCCGGTGGAAGTCGGGGTCCGCACCGTTGATCTTCACCGCCTCGTTCCAGGCAACGGACTGCAGGCCCAGTTTCGGTTTCCAGTGGAACTTGACGAAGGTGGAATCGTCCTTGGCATTGACGAAGCGGAAGGTGTGAACGCCGAAGCCCTCCATGAAGCGGAAGGAACGGGGGATTGCCCGGTCGGACATGACCCACATGACCATATGCATGCTTTCCGGCGTCAGGCTGATGAAATCCCAGAAATTGTCGTGCGCCGATTGCGCCTGTGGAAACTCCCGGTCGGGCTCCGGCTTTACCGCGTGTATGACGTCCGGAAATTTGATTGCGTCCTGGATGAAGAAGACGGGGATGTTGTTTCCGACGAGGTCCCAATTGCCCTCCTTGGTGTAGATCTTGACGGCGAAACCGCGCACGTCGCGTGCAAGGTCGACGGAACCCTTGCTGCCGGCAACCGTCGAGAAGCGCACGAAGGCGGGCGTCTTTTCGCCGGCCCGCTGAAAAAGGTCCGCCCGCGTATAGGCGGCAAGCGATTCATAGGTCTCGAAGAAGCCATGCGCGCCATAGCCGCGAGCATGCACCACACGCTCCGGGATACGCTCATGGTCGAAGTGGAAAAGCTTTTCGCGGAAATGGAAATCCTCGATCAATGTCGGGCCGCGCGCGCCGGCGCGCAGGCTGTTCTGATCGTCGGCAACCGGTCCGCCCTGCGCCGTCGTCAAGATGGGAGTGTCGCCTTCGGCGATCTGATGAAGTTCTCCGCCGTTGCCGCGGGTCGCCTTCTGGTCGTGGATGGTGGCCGGCTTCGATTTGTTCGGCGCAGAGGGTTTCTTGGCCATCGCAACGCTCCTTGATCGGGGATGGAATGGCCACGAAACCTTGGCCGCGGAGGTTGGTTCCCCCGCGAGCCGAATTTTAGGAATTCTCGGTGCTGGAGGTCGTCAGCCTTGATAGGTGCCGATAAGATCAGCCTCCGCGATCCGGTGCTTGTGCGCTTCTGCCCAGGCCTGCGCTGCCCCGACATCATCCGAGATCGACATATTGCGGGTGTCCAGCGCGGCGAGCTTGAAGTGATAGTGATGGACGCCCGTTCCCGCCGGCGGCTGCGGCCCGTCATAGCGCGCATTGCCGAAATCGTTCCTGATGAACTTGATGGCATGTTCCGGTCCGGTATCGACGGCTTCGGAAAGCTCGGTCCAATTGCCAGGTATGTTGACGATGGCACAATGCCGAAAAACGCCCCTGACGGCATCCGGATCCTCGACGATCAATGCGAAGCTCTGCGTCCCGTCGGGTGTACCCGTCCATTTCAGCGGCGGAAAAATGTTCTCGCCGAAGCGCGTGTATTTTTTCGGGATCGCCTGGCCTTCGGCGAAGGCGGGGCTTATCAGGCTGAAAGTCATCACCAGTCTCCTTCCATGTTGGCACATTGAACGAGCGCACGACCATCATGATTGTACCCCCAAAGCGGGTCGGAGTTGAGGCCGCCGGCGGGAAACGCCCCCAACAGAATGGCCCCGCCGCCGCCCGCGCCGCCGGCGGTCCAAAAATTTCGATTCCGGTGCGGAACTTTGCGCAGTGGTTGGTGTTGAAGGTAGTGCATAGGTGGGCGGCGGCTGGCCGGCAACGGCCAAGACAATTTCCGGAACATGATCGATGAACCTTCTCTCGGTGACGGCTGAGATTTTTCCCTTGGTGAAGACCGGCGGGCTGGCCGATTTTGCCGGTTCGCTTCCCAAGGCCTTGAAACCGCACGGCATACGCACGCGTAGCCTTGTGCCGGGCTATCGGTCCGTGACGGAGACACTCGACGAAGCCACGCCGGTTGCATGCTATGATAACCTTTTCGGCGAGAGCGCGACGCTCCTTGCGGGACGTGCAGAGGGGCTGGAGCTCTTCGTCCTCGATGCGCCCGGCTTCTTTCACAGGTCGGGTGGCCCGTATACCGACAAGTACGGCAAGGACTATCCGGACAACTGGAAGCGCTTCGCCGCCTTTTCGCTCGTCGCCGCGCAGATCGGGCGCGGCGTCGTTCAGCACTGGCGACCGGACATCGTTCACGCTCACGACTGGCACGCGGCCTTGAGCCTCGTCTATCTCAAATACGCATCCGACGCGCAGGTCCCGCGCGTCCTGACCGTCCACAACATGGCCTTCCAGGGACAATTTCCCGCCCACCTCTTCTCCGAACTCGGCTTGCCGGACGAGGCCTATTCCATCGACTGCCTCGAATATTATGGTGATCTCGGATACTTGAAGGGCGGCCTGCAGGCCGCAGATGCCGTCACCGTGGTCAGCCCCACCTATGCGCGCGAAATCATGTCGCCGACCTTCGGAATGGGCCTCGAAGGCGTGATGAATGCACGTCATGACGACGTCGTCGGCATTGTCAACGGCATCGACGTCGACGTGTGGGATCCGTCCACGGATCCTCATATCGAGCATCAATACTCGTCGAGAACGCTTCTCCGGCGGCTGCCGAACCGCGAGTCGCTGCTTGAGCTTTTCGGCTTGCCGCAAACCAGCGGTCCGGTGTTCGCCAGCATCAACAGGCTGACATGGCAGAAAGGCATGGATCTTCTCGCGGCCGTCGTCGACGAAATCGTCGCGATGGACGGCCGTCTGATCGTGCACGGAAACGGCGACGCGGACATCGAACAGGCCTTCCAAAATGCCGCCCGGCGATTTCCACAGCACATAGCCATGAAGCTCGGCTACGAAGAGTACATCGCCCACAAGATCCATGCAGGGGCCGACGCGATGCTCGTTCCCTCCCGCTTCGAACCCTGTGGTCTGACCCAACTCTATGCGCTGAGATACGGCTGCGTGCCGATCGTGGCGCGGACCGGCGGTCTGTCGGAAACGATCATCGACGCCAATGTCGCCGCGCTACAGGCGCAGGCCGCCACCGGGATACAGTTTTCTCCGGTCGATGCGCACGGTTTGCGGCTTGCGCTGCGCCGCGCCTTGAAGCTCTTCCGGCACCGGCGCATCTGGGAGGGATTGCAGCAACAGGGGATGAAGACGGACTCCTCCTGGCACGATAGCGCAGCCAAATATGCCGAACTCTATGGCGGTCTTACCAGGGCCGACATGCGGTTGGCAGGCTAGCGCGGCGCCGAATTACCCCGCCGGATCGATGCGCTTGATGGCTGAACGCAGCCTCTCATTCGCAATGCTGATGAGTTGATCAGGAACGCAGCATGGATTGCAGCGTCGGAATATGCCAGTGGCTGCGCATTCCAAGAGGAACCCGCCATGGCCGTCGAGACCGTACCCGCCGCCCCATCCACTGCATCGAACGCCGCCCGCGCCGGCGTACTGGTTATGCTCCTCGGCATGCTGATGTTCTCGCTCAACGACGTCATGGGCAAATGGCTGGTAGCGACCTATTCGGTCGGCCAGGTCGTGCTGGTTCGCAGCCTCGCGGCGGTCGTGCTGCTCATCCCGTTCCTCTGGATTGGCGGCCCACGCAAGCTTCTCGCCCTCGAGCGGCCGGGCCTGCAACTGGCGCGAGTCGTAACCTCCACCGCCGAGGTTTTCGCCTTCTATTTCGCCGTCATCTATCTGCCGCTTGCCGATGTCATGACCTATTGGCTGGCGGCCCCGATCTATGTCGCGGCAGTGTCGCCGCTCGTTTTGAAGGAACATGTCGGCTGGCGGCGCTGGACGGCGATCGGCATCGGCTTCGTCGGCGTCATCATCGCGCTCGACCCCTCGTCGCAGGCCTTCACCCTGCCGGCACTGATTTCCATCCTCGGCAGCATGTGCTTTGCATTCATGATGGTATCCGGGCGCTCGCTGCGCGGCACCCCGGATACGACGCTCGCCTTCTGGCAGCTCGTCGGCGCGGCGCTTGCCGGCCTCCTTTGGGCGCCCTTTGACTGGACACCGCTGAAGCCGATCGACACCGGGCTGCTCTGCCTGCTGGGCGTCGTCGCCATGATCGCCCATGTCCTCGTCAATCGCGCGCTGAAGCTCGCCGATGCCGCGACGGTCGCGCCGCTTCAGTACACGCTGCTCTTCTGGGCGATCGTCTTCGGCTGGCTGTTCTTCGGCGACACGCCTCGCCTGTCGATGGTTCTCGGCGCCGGGCTGATCGTCGCCTCCGGCCTCTTCATCTTCTTCCGCGAACAGCAGCTCAAGCGGCAGGGACGGCTGAAGGCTTAGCGAGAAAAGAGCACGCGGCAATCAGCCCCTCCCCAACCCCTCCCCACAAGGGGGAGGGACTTACTGGGCCGCACTGCTTCCCCGATATTGTTCCTTTTGTCAGTCGCAAAGGCAGAGAATGGTGGGTTGACCGCGGCGCCCGCCGAGCCCCTCCCCCTTGTGGGGTTGGGGAGGGGCAATCCCCGCACGCCATCAATCAGTCATCCGCGACGACGGTCTGCTTCTGCGTGCCGAGACCTTCTATGCCCAGTTCAATGACATCGCCGGGCTTCAGGTATTGCGGCGGCTTGAAGCCCATGCCGACGCCGGGCGGGGTGCCGGTGGAGATGATGTCGCCCGGATGGAGCGTCATGAACTGCGAAAGATAGCTGACCAGATAGGCGACGCCATAGACCATTGTCTCGGTCGAGCCGTCCTGCTTGGTCTCGCCATTGACCGTCAGCCGCATCGCGAGTTTCTGTGGATCGGCGATCTCGTCGCGGGTCACGAGCCACGGCCCGGTCGGACCGAAGGAGTCGCAGGACTTGCCCTTGGTCCACTGACCCGAGCGCTTCGTCTGGAAGTCGCGCTCCGAGACGTCGTTGATGACGCAATAGCCGGCGACATGGTCCATCGCTTCGGCTTGCGACACGTATTTGGCCCTTTTGCCGATAACGACGCCGAGTTCGACCTCCCAATCGGTTGCGACCGAACCACGCGGGATGATGACATTGTCGTTGGGGCCGACGATCGCCGAGGTCGCTTTCATGAAGACCACCGGCTCCGGCGGAACCTCGAGACCGGACTCCGCCGCGTGGTCGGCGTAGTTGAGGCCGATGCAGATAAACTTTCCGCTGCCGCCAACGCAGGCGCCGAGCCGGGGCGCGCCCTCGACCACCGGAAGGCTCTCGATCTCGAGGCCGCGCGCCCAGCCAAGGTCGGCGAGCGCTCCGCCGGCGACGTCGGCGACCACACCGGAGAGATCGCGGATCTTGCCGGCACCGTCCAGCAGGCCGGGCTTCTCCGCCCCTTCGGGTCCATAGCGCAGCAGTTTCATTCCATTCCTCCAAAACGATCGCGACGAAAGTCTGCGCCTGACAAACCAAACGACGCGGTGGATGTAAAGTTGTTTTCCAAGGTGACCGGCGGAAAAGCGCATGCGAGCCAGAGGCCCCAGCCGAGGCAGGGGATCAACAGAAGCAATATCGATTATCGCCAACAAGAAATTCGTCGGCGACGGCGTCGGCATCGCCACCCGCAAAAAAGACAACGACTTACGAGAGAAACTGAACAAAGCACTTGAGGAAATTCGCGCCGACGGCACCTACAAGACGACAAGTATTTCACGATCAACGTCTATACGATGAAGTAAGAGCCGGCGACGTCAGGACGGGCCGGATGCACGGGCAAGGATGTTGATCGCCCTTGCCCTATTTGCCGTTGGAGAACGCAAACACATCGACAGGCTCGTCCAGTCCCCTCAGGGCATAGGAACCGAGACTTTCAAGCTCTCCGGCGCAACCTGCCCTTTCGACGAAGGCCCTCGAAAGAAGAACCGGGCGCTTGAGTTCCTTGGTCAGGCTCTCGAGCCGGGAGGCGATGTTGACGGCCGGTCCGATGACGGTGAAATCGAGGCGCTTGCGCGAGCCGATATTGCCGTACATCACGTCGCCGACATGGACGCCTATGCCGTAGCCGAGCGGATCGTGGCCCTTTTTGAGATTGGCCTCGTTGAGCCTGGAAAGCGCCGCCTGTGCTTCGTCGATGGCGGCAAGAAGCTGGCTGCAGGCGCAAGGATCGGCAAGCGGGAAGATCGCCAGCAGCCCGTCGCCCATGAATTTCAGTATCTCCCCACCGTGCCGCTCGATCGGCTCGGACATCGCATCGAAGTAGTCGTTGAGGAGCTCGATGACGTCGTCCCGCGGCCAGAGATCGGACAATCTGGTGAAGTCGCGCAGGTCGCAGATCAGGATCGCCGCGCCGACCGTCACGCCGCTGCCGCGCGTCGTCGCTCCCGCCAGAATCTGCTCGCTCGCATGCGGCCCGACATAGGTTTCGAGCAGCGTTCGAGCCATACGGTTCTTCAGGCGGATTTCGCTGACGAGCGCCAGCGCGGGGAGAATGTCCGAAAGGAAGGCGGTATCATCGGCGTCGAATCCGCCCGGCCGGTCGCTCGCGAAGGTGATCGCGTGGCGCTTGCCCAGCGTGTGGTAGAGCGGCCAGATCATGTAATCGGTGAGCCCCTCGGCCCTGAGCTCGTCGTAGAGCGGGTAGTCCGGACCGTCGGCCGTCGGGTCGTCCAGATGCCGGCGCACCTCGTCGGCCCCCTCGTTGAACTCGTGCAACGGGCTGTTCAGATATTGCGTGCTGTCTTCGACGCCATATTCATAGGTGTCGATTTCCGCCTCCGACAATCCTTTCCGCCACAGAATCCGCGCCCCGATCCATTGCGGGTGATGAATCCTGAAATGCAGCGTTGCGCGGGCAACGGGCAACCCGGCCTCCGACAATCTCCGGCACAGATCCACGAAGATATTGTCGATGAAGCGTTCTTCGCGCGTCTCCATCACGAGCCAGTCGAGAATCTTCCGTCGCTCGACGGACCATGCCGTATCGCTCATGCGAGCGGAACCCAACCGCGCCTCAGATAAAGTCTGCATTGCTCCCTCCTTCGGCCGGGGTTCCATCGCAGCCATGGTTCAAAATCCCAGAGAATGTTGGGCCGGCGCCGGCGGGCCGAGATGAACGCCTTCCAATTCGAGCATGCGCAGCTTCGTGGTGGCGCCACCCGGTGCGGAAAACCCGCCGACCTTGCCGCCGGCCGCCAGCACGCGGTGGCACGGTATGATCAGCGCCACCGGATTTTTGGCCATTGCCTGGCCGACATCGCGCGCCGCTTCCGGACCGGCACCGAGCGCCTTGGCGAGCGCGCCATAGGTGGTCGTGTGCCCCCAGGGGATATTTCGTACTGCTGCATAGATCTGCTTGAAAAGGGCGTCCTGTCCTTCGAGATCGAGCGGGAATCCGGAAAAATCCGTCTCCCTCCCCTCGAAATAGCGTTTCAGCGCGGCAACGGCTTCCACGACTGCCGTCGGCGGCTCATGCGGTTCCGCCTCGGGCAGGCGCCTGAGCAGAAGGCGCTCGGCGGCTTCCGCGCTTTTCGTCGGCAATTGGAAGCGTGTGATCCCCCGCTCGCTCCAGGCGATGCCGCAGAAGCCGGCCGCCGTTTCGAAGATCCGGTATTGGTGCGCTGTCATAGCCACAGCCTCCCACGATTCTGGAGTTTCCATGAAAATCGTGCGGCAAGGCTGCGAATTCAACCCGTTTCTTGGGCTGTCGTTGCGGTAAGCGCGATCCCCTATCCCAGCGCCTGGGTGGCGAGGCCATAGATAACAGGCATTGCGCTGACCGTTTTCTCAACCAACCAACGTCGCCCCAGCGACATGCTGGTAACCGTGTCAAAGACCGGAAGGCCCGACTGCGCGAGGAATTCCGCGAAAGCGCCGCTCTTCTCGCGGGTGTCGAGACGGAGGAACGCTCCCGCATGGTCAGCGACATGCGGCCTCGTCACTGCAATCGCGTCGGCGTCGTTTGCCGCGACGACGGGACCAACCAGATGGCCGCGCCCGAAGCGCCGGCAGAGCGAATAGGCCGCCATCCGATCGTCGCGCACAAGCGCCACGCCTTTCGACACGCCGAGAAGGCGGGCCAGCACATGCGTGCGATCGGCGTGATAGGCGGCGAGATCGAGCGCGGTGATTTCGTCGAGATCGTCCGGCACCAGAGCGCGCAACCTCGTTCCCGGCGGAAGTGAGCCCTCCGGCGGCGCGACCGCCTCGCCGTTACACTGGAAGACGGTTCGCTCGGCGACGAAACCGAGAGATCCATAAAGCCGCCGCGCCGAGCGGGTGGCGTTGAGTCCGATCGCCCGCGAGCCTATTTGCGCCAACACGTGGTTCATCATCCACCGGCCGGCGCCAAGCATCTGCAGGCGCGGCGAAGTAATGACCATGCCTATATTGGTGAAATCCGGAGCGTAGTTGAACCACATGGCGGAGCCGAGTATGCGCCCGATCGCATCGCGCGCCACGACGCCTTGGCCAAGCTCGCGGGCGATCTGCCAATCCTCGTCCCGATGCGGCCAGCCCACGGACATGGATAGGGCATGGAGCGCGTCGAGATCGGCTTCGGCGATGTCGGCGATGGTCAGTTCGTAGGAATCCAACTGTATCGAATTGGTTCTTTCCATGTTTGTTCCGCCCCCGGAGGCACTGGCTCGATATCTGCGTTATGGGCATTCGCTCGGCGGAAGCGAGTGCCCCAGTTCAGTTGTAGCCGCTTGCCCCCAACACAAAACGTTTCAGATCTTTCCCAGTTCAGCACTTTCCACCGAAGCCGCAAATCATTCGGCAGGCATTTGCCCGCTCTGGACCTATCCTGATGCGACGCCACCTCGACCCCGGCCAACCCGGCATGCTGTGAGGCAAGAATGAAGACAGAAGAAATCCTCGCCCGGCTCGTAGCCTTTCCCTCGGTGGTCGGAACGGCGAACCACGACATCGTCGAGTGGATCCGCACCTACCTCACCGAGTTCGGAGCCAAGGTGACCGTGCTACCGGGTCCGGAAGGCGATCGCTCCAACCTTTTCGCCAGTATCGGCCCCGTCGACCGGCCGGGTATCATGCTGTCGGGACACATGGACGTGGTGCCGGCCAATGAGCCGACGTGGACCAGCGACCCGTTCACCCTCCGGCGCGAAGACGAGCGGCTCTACGGCCGCGGCACCAGCGACATGAAGGGGTTTCTGGCTTGCGCTCTCGCGGCCCTGCCGGCGATCGCCTCCCTGCCGCTTTCCCGGCCGCTCCACCTCGCCTTCTCCTATGACGAGGAAGCTGGTTGCCGCGGCGTCCCGCATCTGATCACGCGCCTTGCGGATCTCTGCGCAAAGCCCGAGGGCTGCATTGTGGGCGAGCCTAGCGGAATGCGCGCCATTCGTGCCCACAAGGGCAAGGCCGCCGCCCGCATCGAGATCGTCGGCCGATCCGGCCATTCCTCACGGCCGGACCTCGGCCTCAACGCCATTCACGCCATGGCAGAGATCGTCGCCGAAGCGGTCCGTTCCGCCGAGGCCTTGGCCGAAGGGCCTTTCGACGGCAATTTCGAGCCCCCCTATTCGTCGCTGCAGGTCGGCACGATTGCCGGCGGCCAGGCCGTCAACATCATTCCCGACCGCTGCACGATCGAACTGGAAGCCCGCGCCGTGGCGGGGGTCGATCCTGCTCGGCTCGTCGCGGCCGTCGAAGCGAAGCTCGAAAGCCTGGCCGACCGCGGCTTCAAGACCCGCTGGGATAGCTTGAGCACCTATCCGTCGCTGTCGCTCAATGAAGATGCGCCGCTTGCCGCGCTGCTGCGCGACCTCACAGGTCAGGAGCCGCTTCCCGCCGTCAGCTACGGAACGGAAGCGGGTCTCTATCAGGCGGCCGGCATCGACGCGATCATCTGCGGTCCGGGCGACATCGCACGCGCTCACCGGGCGGACGAGTATATCGAGATCGGCGAGCTTGCAGTCTGCCGAACCATGATCGAGGCGCTGGGGCAAAGGCTGTGTGCCTGAATCCGGTCGACCGGCAAGTCAAAGCCACCCATTAAATCGGTGCCAAATGCCGTCGATTCCGCCAGCTTCGGAGCATTCTGCCGGGGCAATGCGGCAACGATGCGTGAAAAGGAATGGGGAAGACGATGACCTTTCTGTTCAACTCGGATGCCGAACGGGCGAAGATCTTTGCGGCTGAATTCGCCGGCGAGCTTCCCTCGCTTTCTTTCGTCACGGATGCCGGCAGCGTCGATCCCGCCGCGGTCCGCTATCTGCTGACATGGACCGCACCGCCGGATCTCGAGCGCTACGTCAATCTCGAAGTCCTGTTCTCTATCGGCGCCGGCGTCGACCAGTTCGCGCTCGACCGCCTGCCGAAACGGGTCAAGCTCGTCCGAATGATCGAGGACGGCATCACCCGGATGATGCAGGAATATGCGACGCTCGCCGTCCTCGCGCTGCATCGCGACCTTCCCGGCTACATCGGCCAGCAGAGTGCCGGCGAATGGCGCATGCGCCCGGTCCGGCAGGCGACGGAGCGGCGGGTCGGCGTCATGGGCCTCGGAAATCTCGGCCAGGCGGTCCTGGACCGCCTCCGTCCCTTCGGCTTCCCGCTTGCCGGCTGGAGCCGCTCGCCGCACGAGATCCCGGGGGTCACGTGCTACCATGGCGAAAGAGGTCTTGCCGATTTTCTCGCCGCCCAGGACATCCTCATCTGCCTGCTGCCGCTCACCCCGGAGACACGCGGCATCCTCGACGCGTCGCTGTTTTCGAAACTCCCGCGCGGCGCCGGCCTCGTGCATGCGGGGCGCGGGCCACAGCTCGATACGGACGCGCTCGTTACCGCACTGGATGGCGGGCAGCTCTCCGGCGCAGTCCTCGACGTCACCGACCCGGAACCGCTGCCGTCGGACCACCCGCTCTGGCGGCACCCGAAGGTGATCATCACGCCCCACATCGCCAGCGTCACCCAGCCGGAGACCGCGGCAAAAACCGTCATCGCCAATATCCGGCGCCATGAAGCCGGCCTCGACCTCATCGGCCTCATCGACCGCGATCGCGGCTATTGAATCAAGCGCAACCCCGAAAGGAAAGCCATGTCTCTTCTGAAGAAAATCGACACCGATCCGCAGTTCGAGCCGAAGCGGGCGACGCCGACGCCTGAGCGGCTGATTTCCGGCAACCCGTCCTTCAAGACCTGGGCGCAGGACGTCGCCCGCGACGGCATGATCAATACCGGCGTCTGGGAAGCGACGCCGGGCGAGACCCGCTCGATCAAGGGTGAGACATTCGAGTTCTGCCATATCATCGAGGGCGTCGTCGAACTGACGGAAGAAGGTGGTGCGGCTCCGGTCACCTACCGCGCCGGCGACAGCTTCGTGATGAAACCCGGCTTCAAGGGCGTCTGGCGAACGGTCGAGACCGTGCGCAAGATTTATTTGACGGTCGGCTGATGGCGGCATTTCGGGATCTCCAGCACCAGGAGATCCCGGGGGACGGCTACTGGCTCAGCATTGCCCGTAGCCGGCTCAACCTCAACCTGATCCACAGGCATCTTGCCTATGAAATCTCCTAGGCTCTCGGTTCCGATTGCGCTCTTTTCTGCGCCCTCGCCGTCTTCGCCATCTCCGCGACCTCTTCACCCTGCCCGCTGATCGCGGGCGAGGATTTGCCGCCGAGTTAGCAAAGGACATCCGCCAGCATGCCGAACCCGATCACCTGCGGGGGGCTTGGGAATGGCTCTCTCGACAGGCTCGTCGCTGTGGCGATTTCGATGGGCCGGTCGCCCGCCCTTTTCAGCCACGCACCGCGATGCAAGCCGTCATGGCAACCTATGACGTCCGTCCTGCCTCGCCTTCGCAAAGCCGTCCCTCGCTAGCCTCGCGACCGAATACACGGCCGAAGATTGCGCTGAAACGCTCCCGTCAAACAGCGTATTCGATCATCGCCATCGGCACAGTCGAGTGAAACTGCCGGAAAACCGCCGCTAATCTTGCCCGGAAGGCAAGGAGCAGCGATGACCCTCAGTTTCAATCCCGATATGCTCGAACTCCCCAAGGGCCATTTCATCGGCGGCCGCTACGTGCCCGCGGCCGGCGGGCTCGCCATGCATCGCCCTTCCGATGGCGTCGCCTATGCCGAGTGCCCCATCGCCGGCGAAGACCTGGTCGATCAGGCGGTCGCGAGTGCGCGGCGGGCCCTGAAGGAAAGCGGCTGGTCGGGTCTGCGTCCGCGCGAAAGAACGCGAGCGCTTTCGCGCTGGGCCGACCTGATCGAAGCGGAAGCGGCGACGCTTGCTCGACTCGAGGCGGTCGCCTCCACCCGCCCCGTCGCTCATCTCGTCGATGGCGATATTGCCGTTACCGCCGAGCAGATCCGCTTCTTCGCCGAATTCGCCGACAAGGAAGGCGGCGACCTGGTGCCGACCGACGACGACAATCTCGGAATGATCGTGACCGAGCCCTATGGCGTCGTCGGTGCGATCACGCCCTGGAACTTTCCGATCTCGATGGCCGGCTGGAAGCTCGGGCCGGCGCTCGCCGCCGGCAATGCGGTCGTCTTGAAGCCGTCCGAGATGACGCCCTTCTCGACGCTCTATCTCGCCGAGCTTTCGGTGCGCGCCGGCCTTCCGGTCGGTCTCGTCAATATCGTGCTCGGCGACGGGCCGACCACCGGCAATGCCATTACCGGTCATCCAGGCATTGCCAAGGTGAGCTTCACCGGCTCGACGGCGGCCGGAACGGCGATCATGGAAAACGTCGCCCGCACCGGCATCAAGCCGATGACGCTCGAACTCGGCGGAAAAAGCCCGCAGCTGGTCTTCGCCGATGCCGATCTCGACCGCGCCGCAGAGGCGATCGCCCGCAACATCACCGCCAATGCCGGCCAGGCCTGCGTCGCCGGTTCGCGGCTCATCGCCGACCGGAAGATCGCCGAGCGCCTGACCGCGGCGATCGTCGGGCACATGTCGGCGATCCAGCCCGGACCGACCTGGGACGAGGCAAGCCAATATTCTCCGATCATCTCCGAGCGCCAGATCGGCCGCATCGATGCGATCGTGCGGAGAGCCGCGGCGGCCGGCGGCGAATGCCTGCTCGGCGGCCGGCAGCTTGAGCGGGAGGGCTATTTCTACGCGCCGACGCTGATCGCCGGCGTCGACCAGTCCTCTCCGGCCGTGACCGAGGAGATCTTCGGGCCGGTGCTGACGCTGCAGACCTTCGACGACGAGGAGGAAGCGTTGGCGCTCGCCGACCACCCGACCTACGGGCTCGCCGCCGGCGTTTTCACCCGTGATCTGTCGCGTGCCGTGCGGGTAACGCGCCGGCTCGAGGCGGGAACCGTCTGGGTCAACCGCTACGGCCGCTCGCGCGACCACATCCTGCCGACCGGCGGCTACAAGAGCTCCGGCATCGGCAAGGATCTCGGCCGCGACGCCTATCTCGCCAACCGCCGCAGCAAGAGCGTGCTGATCAATCTGTGAAAATGGGGCACAGACGAAGATGAAGAGCTATTCGATCGCATTGATCCCCGGAGACGGCATCGGCAAGGACGTGACGGCCGCCGCCTGGGAGGTGCTGGAGAAGGTCTCGGCCCGGTCGGGCTTCGCGCTGGGGGCCACGGCTTTCCCCTGGTCCTGCGCCTATTACAAGGAGACCGGGGTGATGATGCCGGCCGACGGCATCGAGACGCTGCGCGACTTCGACGCCATCCTGCTCGGCGCGGTCGGCTGGCCGGCGGAGGTTCCCGACTCGGTGTCGCTGCACGGGCTGCTGCTGCCGATCCGCAAGGCCTTCGTGCAGTACGCCAATATCCGACCTCATCGTCTGCTGCCCGGCGTCGAAGGTCCGCTGACGGCACGCAACTTCGACATCCTCTGCATTCGCGAAAACACTGAGGGCGAATATTCGGGCGCCGGCGGCCGCGTCCACCAGGGCACGGCGGACGAGGTCGCGGTCGAGACCTCGATCTTCACCCGGACCGGTGTCGAACGCATCCTCCGCTTCGGCTTCGAGCAGGCCCGCGCCCGGCGCGGCAAGCTCGCCTCGGTGACGAAGTCGAATGCGCAGAAATATTCGATGGTCTTCTGGGACGAGATCACCGGGCGTCTTGCCGGGGAATATCCGGATGTGACGGTCGCCAGCTACCACATCGACGCGATGGCCGCCCGCATGGTCATGGCGCCGGAAAGCCTCGACGTCGTCGTCGCCTCCAATCTCTTCGGCGACATCCTCACCGATCTCGGTGCGGCCATCCAGGGCGGTCTCGGCTTCGCGGCCTCCGCCAACATCAATCCCGATCGCAGCGCCCCCTCGATGTTCGAGCCGGTGCACGGATCGGCGCCGGACATCGCCCATCTCGGCATCGCCAACCCGATCGCCGCGATCTGGTCGGCGGCGATGATGCTGGAGCATCTCGGCGAGGCGGCCGCGTCGGAATCGATCATGGCGGCGATTGCGGCGGCCACTGCCGCCGGCATCGGCACAGTGCCCGGCAAGGACAGAACGGAATTCATCACGGCCGCGGTTCTTGCCGCGCTCGACTGATCACAGGGGAACGACATGCTGAAGTTGAACGACAAGGACCTTTTCCGCCAGGCCGGCCTGATCAATGGCGCATGGATCGGCGCAGCCTCCGGAGAGGTCGTCGAGGTCATCGACCCCGCGTCTCAGGACGTCCTCGGCACGGTCCCGGACATGGGGACGGATGAGACCCGGGCTGCAATCGAGGCAGCCGAAGCCGCCTTCGGGCCGTGGAAGAAGAAGACCCATGCCGAGCGCGCCGCGCTGCTCGAACGCTGGCACGCGCTGATGATCGAAAACCTCGAGGACCTGGCGCTGCTCCTCACCCTGGAGCAGGGCAAGCCGCTCGACGAAGCGCGCGGCGAGATCCGCTATGGCGCGGCCTTCGTCAAATGGTTCGCCGAGGAGGCCCGCCGCATCGGCGGCCACACCATCCCCTCGCCGACGGCGGACCGTCGCATCGTCGTGCTCAAGGAAGCGGTGGGCGTCTGCGCCATCGTCACGCCCTGGAACTTCCCGAACGCGATGATCACCCGCAAGGTCGCCCCGGCGCTCGCCGCCGGCTGCACCGTCGTCATCAAACCCTCGGAATTCACGCCGTTCTCAGCGCTCGCCCTCGGTGTGCTTGCCGAGCGCGCCGGCATTCCGGCCGGCGTCATCAACATCGTCACCGGCATGCCGACGAAGATCGGCGACGAATTCATGGCGAACGAGACTGTCCGCAAGATTTCCTTCACCGGATCGACGCGTGTCGGCTCGCTCTTGATGCGCGGCGCCGCCGACAGCGTCAAGCGGCTCTCGCTCGAGCTCGGCGGCAATGCCCCGTTCATCGTCTTCGACGACGCCGATCTAGACCTTGCGGTGGAAGGCGCGATCGCCTCGAAGTTCCGTAACGGCGGCCAGACCTGCGTCTGCGCCAACCGCATCCTGGTGCAGGCGGGCGTCTATGACGCCTTCGCGGAAAAGCTCGCCGCCCGCGTCGACGCCATGAAGGTCGGACCGGGGACCGAGCCAGGCGTCGAAATCGGCCCGATGATCAACGAGGCTGCGATCGCCAAGATCGACCGCCATGTCGAAGATGCGCTTGCCAAGGGCGCGAAGCTCGCAGCGCGGGGCAGATCCGTACCGGAGGGCCGGCAGTATACGGCCCCGCTGGTGCTCACCGGCGCCACCACCGAAATGCTGCTCGCCAGCGAAGAGACCTTCGGCCCGGTCGCGCCGCTCTTCCGCTTTGAGACCGAGGAGGAGGCGATCACGATCGCCAACGGGACGCCCTTCGGCCTCGCCGCCTATTTCTACACGGAAAGCCTGAAGCGCTCCTGGCGGGTCGGCGAAGCACTGGAATTCGGCATGATCGGCCTCAACACCGGCGCGATCTCCACCGAAGTCGCGCCCTTCGGCGGCGTCAAGCAATCCGGCCTCGGCCGCGAGGGCGCGCAATGCGGCATCGACGAATATCTCGAAATGAAGAGCTTCCACATCGGCGGGCTGGCGTGACCAGCTCGGGGCATGGGATGGAGAGGCTGGCAGGCATGGCGCTTCCTAATTCTATAATCGCAGGAGCCATGCCTCTACCTTCCCCTTGCCCTTGACGTCGATTGCGCCGCGCGGTTCGAAGACGAACTGGTCTTTGAGCTTTTCGTAGACCGCGCGCGTAACCTGGATCGATCCGGGAATGCCGCCTGCCTCCATCCGGCTCGCGAGGTTCACCGTGTCGCCCCAAAGGTCATAGATGTATTTGCTCTTGCCGATGACGCCGGCCACGACCGGGCCGGTGTTGATGCCCACCCTGATGCTAAACGAGGCGTTGTGCTCCAGGGCGTGCTCGCGGGTAATGTGAACCATGCGGATGGCCATGCGGACCATACGCTCGGCGTGGTCGGCCGCAGGCACGGGCAGGCCGCACACCGCCATATAGGCATCGCCCACCGTTTTGATCTTTTCGACACCGAGATCGTCAGCAGCGGCATCGAAGCGGGTGAAGAGCCCATTGAGCAGGGTCACGACCTCCTGCGGCGGCATGTCAGACGTCAGCTCGGTGAAGCCGACGATGTCGGCGAAAGCGACGGTGACCTCCGCGAAGCCGTCGGCAATCCTCACTTCGCCACTGCGCAGCCGGTTGGCAATCGGCGCCGGCAGCACATTCAGCAGCAGTTGCTCGTTCTCGCGATTCTTATCCTCGATCGCGACGTTCTTCTGTCGAATATCCTCGACCATGCTGTTGAAGGCCGAGCAGAGTTGCCCGATCTCGTCGCCGGTGCGGACCGGGACGCTCGCCCCGTAGTCGCCGGCGGCGAAACGTTTCACCCCGGTGGTGAGCTCGCGCAGCGGCTCCAGCAGCGCGCGCGAAAGCCACGCCGCCGCGGCAGCCACCACCAGCGCCGCCAATCCCCCGACAACCATCAGATCCCGGCGCAGTCGGTCGATCGGCGCGAAGGCCTCGGCGCTGTCGATCTTGGCGACAAGCGCCCACTTGACGTCGTCAATTGCGAGCGGCCCCCACGAAGCGAGCGTCGGAACGCCACGATAGCCGGTGATCTCGCCCGTACCCTCGACACCCGCCAGCCCAGCCCTGGTGGCCTGGGTGTCGATGCGCTGATGCAGCACCGGTGTCCCGTAGCGGCGGATGGCTGCTATCTCGTCTTCGGGGGTGCCTACGCTCTGAAGTCCGGCGAAATAACCGTCTCGATTCTCGTAGAACGCGCGCGGGGCCGAGCGCACGAGATAGTCGGGCCCGACGAGATATGCCTCGCCCGTGTCGCCAAATCCGTCCTGCCGCCAACGGCGACTGCCGGTGACGACGTTGTCGATCTCCTCGTTCGACAATTGCGCGACCAACACGCCGATGACGACGCCCTTGTCGATCACCGGAGCCCCCAAAAAGGCGATCGGCGCACCGCCCGACGGCTCATAGGACGCGAAATCCGCAAGGCAGGAGGCCGACTGGTCGGGGGTCAGCGAGCAGCGGGCGACAGCAGCTGCGACGTTGGAGCGCCGGTAGGGACCGAACTGGAGGGAGGTGGTGAAGTCCGTCTCCTTCTGAACGGTATAGATCAGCCGCCCCGATTTCGGATCGGCCACCATGAAGTCGAAGAACCCAACCGTTGCCGCCGCCGCTCGCATCATCGGATGGTAGATGGCGTGCAGACGACTGTATTCGCTGCCGTCGCCGGCGTCGTCGACAAGCCCGCGCCGATCGGCCGGGTTGGGATTGGCCACGATGTAGTGATACTGCAGATAGTAGGGGGCGCCGCCGACCGGCAAGTAGTCCGACAGGGCCGGTTTCCTGCCCTGTATGGCCGTTATCTGCGGGATGAAATTCTCGGCATACCACTCGCTGACCTTCTGGCTCAATTCGGATGACACGCCTGCCCGGTCGAGCTGTTCGACCGCGGCGCGGAACTCGCGTGTCGATTCGACCACCATCTTCGAGGTGGCAAGCAGGCGCAACTCGGCCTGGATCGTGCGGAAGTAGGTTTCGATCTGCCGTGCCTTGGTCTGCCGCGCTGTCGTGAGCTGGTCGAAGATGGCCTGTTCGAGGGCCTCGCGGGCGCGGAAGTAACCGAGCACCGCAGTCAGCAAGACGGCGACCGCGCCAAGCAGCGCGAGAGTCGTGAACAGCTTTGCGGCCAGGCCCCAGCGCGCGGGGCGCGGTGTGCCGGTCACGCCTTTGAAAGACATCCTCGACCTCTAAACCACAACGCCAAACGTCGCGCAGATATCAGCGGCGATCACAGCCGCACGTCGACAAGACCCTCTCCGGTCGCGGTTCGGTCAGACCATCGCCCGCAACATCTGCTTCCGATGACAGATGCTACCGGACTCGCGACCCGATGACAGCGCTTTTTTTGGTCCGGCAGAGACGCGTCGCCCGTTGGGGTATCCGCGTCGGGATCAAGCCGCAGATTTTCAGCGCTACAGCGCCGCGCGGGCGGCCCCGACGAGGACTTGGCAGGCGCGGCTTGGCAGCGCTCGTTACTGCACCCTGTCGAGCATCTTGTAGTACATGCCGACCAGAGGCAGGAACCATGGCTTGCCGAAATGCCCGGGCACGGCCGGCCATGCGAGGTCCTTGACCGGGTTGCGATCGGCCTTGCCGAGAATGGCGTCGGCGATCAGCATGCCCATATGGGTCGACATCTGCGCCCCGTGGCCGGAATAGCCCATGGCGTACCAGAGCCCGTCGGTAAATCCCGCCCGCGGGAAACGGTCCTTGGTCATGTCGACGAGGCCGCCCCAGCAGTAGTCGATCTCGACCTTGGCGAGATGCGGGAAGATCTCGGCGAGGCTCGCACGCAGGATGGCGCCGCTCTTTTCGTCGGAGCGCTGGTCCGAGGTTGCCGAGAACCGCGCCCGGCCGCCGAAGATCAGCCGGTTGTCGGGCGACAGCCGGAAATAGTTGCCGATATTGAGCGAGGTGACGCAGGTGCGGTTGCCGGGCATCGTCGCGGCAATCTCGGCCTCGGTCAGCGGCTTGGTTGCGATAATGAAGCTGCCGACCGGCACGATGCGGCGGCGGAAATAGCCGAAAGCGCCCGTCGTATAGGCGCCGGTCGCCAACAGCACCGTATCGGCCGTCACGCTGCCGCGCGGCGTCGTCAGTTCCTGCTTGCCGCCCGATTGGCGCCGCCCGGTGACCGGGGCATTCTCGACGACGATCGCCCCGTGGCGGACGGCCGCATCCGCAAGACCGACGACGAAGCGGCCCATATGCATCATGGCGCTTTTCTTCGACAGCATTGCACCGTGGAAGCAGTCCGAGCCGACCTCGCTCTTCAGATCATTTTTCGTCAGAAGCGCCGTGTCCGGGTCGACCTCGCGGTTCACCACCTCGAAGTTCCGGGCGATCGCCTCGAAATGCTGCGGCTTCGAGGCGAGCTTCAGCTTGCCGGCACGCCGGAAGCTGCAGTCGATCCCCTCCTCCGCCACGATGCGCTCGATCGTGTCGACGGAGGCGTCATAGGCGCGGTAGAGCGCCGCCGCCCGCTCGGGTCCAAGTTCCGCCTTGGCGGCGACGAAGCTGTGGGCGATGCCGTTGTTGAGATGGCCGCCATTGCGGCCGGAGGCGCCCGATCCGACCGCCCCCGCCTCCAGCACGATCACTTTCGCGCCGGCCAATGCAAGCTGACGTGCAGCTCCGAGCCCCGTGAAGCCGCCGCCGATGACGGCGACGTCATAGTGGCCCTCGACCGGTGCGCGGCTGCCCATTTCAAATGGGCGAGCCGTATCGTGCCAGTAGGACTTGAGCTGCATGGCCATCTCCTGTCAGAGCCCGACGACGCCGGGCAGGCCGGAAATATCCTTGATTTCCGTATATCCATAGAAGGGATTTGCCGGCTCGTGGCCTCGGTTGACCCAGACCTTGTTCTTGATGCCGAGATCGTGCGCGGACATCAGGTCGTAGCGGAACGAGGACGAGCAGTGGAGAATGTCCTCCGGGCCGCAGCCCAGCATGTCGAACATATATTCGAAAGCCTTGAAGCGCGGCTTGTAGGCCTGTGCCTGCTCGGCTGTGTAGACCGCGTGAAAGGGAGCACCGAGTTTCTCGACATTCGACATGATCTGCGAATTCATAGCGTTCGACAGGATCACCAACGGGATCTCTTTGGCGACCTTGGCGAGGCCGGCCGGAACGTCCGCATGCGGACCCCAAGTCGGCACTCGCTCATAGACGACACGGGCGGCCTCGTCGCGGAATTTTATGCCGTTGCGCTTGCAGGTGCGTTCCAGCGAATTGTGCACCACTTCCGCATAGGGCTTCCAGTCGCCCATGATCTCGTCGAGGCGATAGGCGGCAAAGTTCTTGATGAACTCGGCCATGCGCGGTTCATCGAGCTGCTCACCGTAAAGGTCGCGCGCCGCCTCGGCCATCTGGAAGTTGGTCAGCGTGCCGTAGCAGTCGAAGGTGATGTATTTCGGACGGAAGCTCGCCATGCGCATTTCTCCTCTTCAATGACGCGATCCGGAATGTCTAAGAAGGATCATAGGCAAGCGTCCGCCCATCGACCTGCGTGTTTTGGCATGGATCGAAGCAGATTGTACCGTATCCGCGGCTGGCTTTGGCACATGGTTGTGTGCCCTTGCCGTCCCGCTGGACGCCTTCCCGCCCGGCATCGGCCTTTCCCGGAGCCCTGACGGCATAAGATGCGGCGACCCGCCGAAGCAAAGGTATAAGATACCGCCCCGAGCGCCGCCTTCGGGCGATCTGCCGGTCGGCTCTCCGTAACACTTGCTGCAGGAAATCAAGGACCCTTTCATGCAGCCAAGTCAGATCGAACTTGCCCCCTTCGGCTCCGAGCACCTGGAGAGTGCCGTGCGCCTCTCCCGCCAGGCCGGCTGGCCGCACCGGCCGGAGGACTGGCAGATGGCGCTGGCGCTGAGCGAGGGCGTCGTTGCTCTCGAGGCCGGCCGGGTCGTCGGAACCACATTTGTGACCGCCTATGGGAACGACTGCGCCACGATCAACATGGTGATCGTCGACGAGGCGATGCGCGGTCGCGGCCTCGGCCGCGGCCTGATGGATGCGGCCCTGCGGATCGCCGGTAACCGCCCGCTCCGGCTGGTGGCGACGGCGGACGGCCTGCCTCTTTATGAAAAGCTCGGCTTCCGCGAAACCGGTACCGTTCTGCAGCACCAGGGCATCGCGAGAGCGCTCGCCGGCGCCGCTCAGACCGAGCCGGCGACCGCAGAAGATACTGCCGCGATCGCCGCGCTCGACAGCGTCGCCTTCGGTGCCGATCGCCGGGATCTGATCGCTTATCTCGCCAAGGTCGGCGCGTTCGCGGTCATCCGCCGCAGCGGCCGCGTCGTCGGCTTCGCCGCCCTGCGCGCCTTTGGTCGTGGCGATGTCATCGGGCCCGTCGTTGCTGCAAATGTCGACGATGCCAAGGCGCTCATAACCCATTTCATCGCAAGGCGTACCGGCCAATTCGTCCGGGTCGATACCACCGCGGACACCGGCCTCGCCCCGTGGCTCGCCGACCAGGGACTTGGCCATGTCGGCGGCGGGATCGCCATGGAAAGGCCGTCCGTTGACCGCGCCGCCGACCGCGCGGCTTTCACCTTCGCCCTCGCCAACCAGGCGCTCGGCTGATCTGGAGATTTAGATGTACAGCAATTCCCTCATCGAACTCGATCGCGCCCATCTGGTCCACCCGGTCGCCTCCTATCGCGGCCACGAGCGGGTCGGCGTGCGCGTCCTCAAATCCGCCAAGGGCGCCACCGTGACCGATGCCTCGGGGCATATGATGATCGACGGTTTTGCGGGCCTCTGGTGCGTCAATGCCGGCTACGGTCATGAATCGATCGTCGAGGCGGCGGCCCGGCAGATGCGTGAACTGCCCTATGCCACCGGCTATTTCGGCCTCGGCTCCGAACCGGCGATCCGGCTTGCGGCCGAACTGGCGGACCGGGCGCCGGGCGACCTCAACCACGTCTATTTCACGCTTGGCGGATCGGACGCCGTCGACAGCACGATCCGCTTCATCCGCTACTATTACAATGCGCAGGGACGGCCACAGAAGGACCAGTTCATCTCGGTCGAACAGGGCTATCACGGCTCTTCGACTGTCGGTGCGGGCCTGACGGCGCTGCCGGCCTTCCATGCGGGCTTCGGCGTGCCGTTCGCATGGCAGCACAAGATCCCTTCGCACTACGCCTATCGCAACCCCGCCGGAAGCGAGCCGGCCGCAATCATCGCCGCTTCGGTCGCTTCACTGCGGGCCAAGGTCGAGGCGCTCGGTGCCGATCGGGTGGCGGCGTTTTATGTCGAGCCTATCCAGGGCTCGGGCGGCGTGCTCGTGCCGCCGCCCGGCTGGATGAAGGCGATGCGCGACCTCTGCCGTGAACTCGACATCCTGTTCGTCGCCGACGAGGTGATCACCGCTTTCGGCCGTACCGGCCCGCTCTTCGCCTGTAGCGACGAGGACATCGTCCCCGACCTGATGACCACCGCCAAGGGGCTCACCTCCGGCTACGTCCCGATGGGCGCCGTCTTTCTCTCGGACAAGGTCTACGACACGATCGCCGATGGCGCCGGTGCCGCTGCCGTCGGTCACGGCTACACCTATTCCGCCCATCCGGTCAGCGCCGCCGTCGGCCTCGAAGTGCTGCGCCTTTACGAGAACGGGCTTCTGGAAAACGGCGTCAGGGCCGGAAAGCGGCTGATGGCAGGACTGCAGAGCCTCGGCGATCATCCGCTGGTCGGCGATGTCCGCGGCCGCGGCATGCTGGCCGCGATCGAGCTCGTCACCGACAAGGAAGCCAAGACGCCGCTTCCCGCCGCGGCAGAGCCGGCGCGGCGCATATTCGACCGTGCCTGGGACAATGGCCTCGTCATCCGCGCCTTCGGCAATGGCGTTCTCGGCTACGCGCCGCCGCTCTGCTGCAGCGAAGCGGAAATCGACGCCATCGTCGAGCGCACGCGGCTGACGCTCGACCAGACTTTGGAGGACCCCGACGTCCGCGCGGCCCTCGCCTGAGATCCGGCATCCGGTCGCACGAAGAGCGGATCGGCGGTCGGAACGGCGAAATACCGGTTTATTCTCGTATTCGCAATTTTGTGCCGCGATCCTTCTGCCATTCAGAGAATCCGGCGAGCCGATGCTGCGAAACTGTATGGGTTAAGGGGCGCAGGAATGCCCGGGAAAGCAGGTTTTTCCCGAATTTTGCCGGCGCCATCGGCCAGTTGAGAACAGCATTTTCTTCTGATGCAGCCCAGCGCGAGCGAACTCCGCCCGCGCCAAATCGAGGAAAGAGACTTGGCAAAGACCTTCGCGGATTTCAAATATCTCACCTTCGATGTCGTCGGGACGTTGATCGACTTCGAGGGCGGCATCAAGGATTGCCTGGCCGGCATCGCCACGGAAGTGGGTGTCGCGGTTGATGGCGAAGAGGCGCTGAAGCTCTACCGCGCGGCGCGCTATTCTGCCGATGCCGACCTCTTCCCCGACGATCTGGTGCGCGTCTATCTCGCCATTGCTCCGGAGCTCGGTCTTCCCGTCGAAGCAAAATATGGCGAACGACTGCGTGATTCCGCAAAAGATTGGAAAGGCTTTGCCGACAGCGCCGAGGCGCTTGCCCGGCTTGCCAAGCGTTACCGCCTTGTCGCCATGACGAACGCCCGGCGCTGGGCCTTCGAGCATTTCTCCCGCGAGCTCGGCAATCCCTTCTACGCCGCCTTCACAGCCGACGACACGGGCACGGAAAAGCCCGATCCGGCTTTCTTCGAGAAGGTCTTCGCCTTCGTCGCATCAGAAGGGAATTCGAAGGACGACATCCTCCACGTCGCCCAGAGCCAGTATCACGACATCGGCATTTCGCGGAAACTCGGGCTGACCAATTGCTGGATCGAGCGGCGTCACGCGCAGCAGGGCTATGGCGGCACGATCGAACCGGCCGAGTTCACCAAGCCCGATTTTCATTTCACCTCCATGGCGGGCCTTGCCGACGCCGTGGAGAAAGTCAAGGCCGCCTGAAAGGGAGCGAAGCATTCCACCTGAACCCCGTATGCAAAGAAGACGGGGCGATCCGACCAACCACCAACGAATGGGGAACGACATGACTGACAAAATTACCAACTGGACCGGAAAAGACGACGCAGTCGTCGAAAACGCCATTCGCCGCGGCGCCACCCGCCGCGAGCTCCTGCAGATGCTGCTGGCCGGCGGCGTCGCGATGTCGGCCGGCGGCCTCGTGCTCGGCCGCGCCGGCAATGCGGTTGCAGCAACGCCGGTCGCAGGCGGCACGCTGAAGGCGGCCGGCTGGTCGGCTTCCACCGCCGATACGCTCGACCCGGCGAAAGCCTCGCTTTCCACCGACTACGTGCGCTGCTGCTCCTTCTATAACCGCCTCACCTTCCTCGACCAGGGCGGCACACCGCAGATGGAGCTTGCCGAAGCGATCGAATCCAAGGACGCGAAGACCTGGACCGTCAAGCTCAGGAGCGGCGTCACGTTCCACGACGGCAAGCCGCTGACGGCCGACGACGTGATCTTCTCGCTGAAACGCCATCTCGATCCGTCGGTCGGTTCGAAGGTCGCCAAGATCGCCGCCCAGATGACCGGCTTCAAGGCGGTCGATAAGCAGACGGTCGAGATCACTCTTGCCAATCCGAACGCCGATCTGCCGACGATCCTGTCGATGCACCACTTCATGATCGTCGCCGACGGCACCACCGACTTCTCCAAGGGGAACGGCACCGGCGCCTTCGTCAGGGAAGTCTTCGAGCCGGGCGTCCGCTCGGTCGGCATCAAGAACAAGAACTACTGGAAGGCCGGTCCGAACGTCGACTCCTTCGAGTATTTCGCGATCAGCGACGACAGTTCACGCGTCAACGCTCTGCTTTCGGGCGATATCCATCTCGCCGCCGCGATCAACCCGCGCTCGATGCGCCTCGTCGAGGCCCAGGGCGAAGGCTTCGCATTGTCGAAGACGACCTCCGGCAATTACACCAACCTCAACATTCGCCTCGACATGGAGCCCGGCAGCAAGCGGGACTTCGTCGAGGGCATGAAATACCTCGTCAACCGCGAGCAGATCGTCAAGTCGGCGCTGCGCGGCCTAGGCGAAGTCGGCAACGACCAGCCGGTTTCGCCAGCGAACGTCTATCACAACGCCGACCTGAAATCCCGGGCCTTCGATCCGGAAAAGGCGAAGTTCCATTTCGAGAAGGCCGGCGTGTTCGGCCAATCGATCCCGGTGGTTGCCTCCGAGGCGGCCACGGCATCGGTCGACATGGCGATGATCATCCAGGCCTCCGCCGCCGAGATCGGCCTGAAGCTCGACGTCCAGCGCGTTCCGTCCGACGGCTACTGGGACGATTACTGGCTGAAGGCGCCGGTCCACTTCGGCAACATCAACCCGCGCCCGACGCCTGACATCCTGTTCTCGCTGCTCTATACTTCGGAAGCACCGTGGAACGAGAGCCGGTACAAGTCCGAGAAGTTCGACAAGATGCTGATCGAGGCGCGCGGTTCGCTCGATCAGGAGAAGCGCAAGTCTATCTACAACGAGATGCAGGTCATGGTCGCCAACGAAGCCGGCACCATCATCCCGGCCTACATCTCCAACGTCGACGCGATCACCGCCAAGCTCAAGGGCCTGCAACCAAATCCGCTCGGCGGACAGATGGGCTATGCCTTCGCGGAGTATGTCTGGCTCGAAGCCTGACGAGGCAAACTGCTGGGGGTTGCAGCGGCGCCGCTGCAGCCCCTCTCCGATCTACAGCGCCGCGCGTCTTATCAGACGCGCAAAGGTGGCTGTAGCACTTTGAATTGCTGTATGTCTTTGTCCTTAAATCGAGGTCGATTTGAGCAGACATGCGGTAGTCCTTGTCTCGAATGCCGAAAGGGGGCGCGCGTGAATAGCCGGGTCCTATCTCTTGTCCTGAGCAGGTTGCTCATCGCCCTGATCACCCTGGTGATCGTCTCCTTCGCCGTCTTCTTCGCGACGACGCTCTTGCCGGGTGACACGGCGACCATCCTGCTCGGCCAGGCCGCCACGCCGGAAGCCGTCGAAGGCCTGCGCAAGGCCATGCATCTCGACGAGCCGGCCATCTTCCGCTTCCTGCGCTGGATCGTCGGCCTCGTGCAGGGCGATCTCGGTAGATCCTATGCCAACGAGATGCCAGTGGCGGATCTGATCGGCGGTCGCTTCGTCAACACCCTGAAGCTTGCTGGCGTCACTGCGCTCTTTGCCGTGCCGATCGCGCTGACACTCGGCATCACCGCGGCGATGCTGCGCGGTTCGCTCTACGACCGCATCGTCACCGTGCTGACGATCGGCGTCATCTCGGTGCCGGAATTCATGATAGCGACTTCCGCTGTCCTCATCTTCGCAGTCTATCTGAAGTGGCTGCCGGCGCTCTCCTTCGCCAATGAGATCCATAGCCTCACCGACATGCTTCGCATCTATGCCATGCCGGTGATCACGCTCACCTTCGTCATCTCGGCGCAGATGATCCGCATGACACGGGCAGCGGTGATCGAGACGCTCAATACGCCCTATGTCGAGATGGCGCTGTTGAAGGGCGCCTCCCGGCCGCGCATGGTATTCCGCCACGCGCTTCCGAATGCGCTGGGTCCGATCGTCAACGCCGTCGCGCTTTCGCTTTCCTATCTGCTTGGCGGCGTCATCATCGTCGAGACGATCTTCAACTATCCGGGCATCGCCAAGCTGATGGTCGATGCGGTTTCCACCCGCGACCTGCCGCTCATCCAGAGCTGCGCGATGATCTTCTGTCTCGGCTACCTGCTGTTGATCACCACGGCCGACATCATCGCCATTCTTTCCAATCCGAGGCTTCGATGACAATGACCACTTCGAGCACATCGACCACCTCCGTCCGAAAGTCGGGAAGCCGGCTCGGCTATCGCTTCAATCTCGTCGGCGTCATCGGCCTCGCGGTCATCCTGTCCTGGGCACTTGTCGCGGTCTTCGCGCCGCTGATCATCCCCTATCCGGTCGGTGAGATCGTCGACCTCGACTACTTCGGTCCGATGAGCCACGACTTCTGGCTCGGCTCCGACTATCTCGGCCGCGACATGCTCTCGCGGATCCTGATGGGCGCCCGCTACACGGTCGGCATCTCGCTTGCGGCCGTGACGATCGCCTGCTTCTCGGGCGTGGTGCTCGGCATGATCGCAGCGGTCGCCGGCGGTTGGCTCGACACGATCTTGAGCCGCTTCCTTGACGCGCTCAACTCGATCCCGAGCAAACTCTTCGGCCTCGTCGTCGTCGCCGCCGTCGGCTCCTCCATTCCGGTGCTGATCCTGACGCTGTCGGTGATCTACATCCCCGGTGCCTACCGCTTTTCCCGGGCGCTCGCCGTCAACATCAATGCGATGGATTTCATCACCGTCGCCCGCATCCGCGGCGAGAGCACGCTGTATCTCATCCGCTCGGAAATCCTGCCGAACATCGTCGGGCCGGTGCTTGCCGATCTCGGCATCCGCTTCGTCTTCATCGTTCTCCTGCTCTCCGGCCTCTCCTTCCTCGGCCTCGGCGTCCAGCCGCCCTATGCCGACTGGGGCGCGCTGGTGCGCGAGAACATCGGCGGCCTGCCCTTCGGCGCGCCGGCGGTGATGTTTCCGTCGCTTGCGATCGCCAGCCTGACGATCAGCGTGAACCTGTTGATCGACAACCTGCCGCAGAAAATCAGGGACCGCGCATAATGGCAAACCTCGTCGAAATCCGTGACCTGAAGGTCGAGGCAACCACCGATTCCGGACGCCGGGTCGAGATCATCAAGGGGATCAGCCTGGACGTTGCCGAGGGCGAAATCGTAGCGCTGATCGGCGAAAGCGGCTCGGGCAAGACGACGATCGCCCTGACGCTGATGGGATACGCCCGCCCCGGCTGCCGTATTTCCGGCGGCAGCGTTTCCGTCGCCGGCAAGGACATGGTCCGGCTCAGCGAAAAGGAGCGTTCCCGTATCCGCGGCACCGAGGTTGCCTATGTGCCGCAATCGGCCGCCGCCGCGTTCAACCCGGCCGCGACCATCATGGACCAGGTGATCGAGATCACCCGCATCCACCAGCTGATGACGCCCGATGAGGCGCGCGCCAAGGCGGTGGAGCTTTTCCGGGCGCTGTCGCTGCCCGAGCCTGAGACGATCGGCGGCCGCTATCCCCACCAGGTTTCCGGCGGGCAACTGCAGCGCCTTTCCGCCGCCATGGCGCTGATCGGCGACCCGAAGCTGGTGATCTTCGACGAGCCGACCACCGCGCTCGACGTGACGACCCAGATCGAGGTGCTGCGCGCCTTCAAGTCCGTCATGAAGGCCGGCGGCATTGCCGGCATCTATGTCTCGCACGACCTCGCCGTCGTCGCCCAGATCGCCGATCGCATCGTCGTCTTGAAGGGCGGCGAAATGCAGGAAACCGGCACGACGCAAGAGATCCTCACCAACGCCAAGCACCCCTATACGCGCGAACTGCTCGACGCCTTCGAGCCGAAGCCGCGCGGCGCGGCCGGTCCCGCCGAGCCTCAACCGGCGCCGCTTCTGAAGATCAACACGCTGGTCGCCGGTTACGGGCCGCGGCAGGCGGACGGTCTGCCGCTCGTGCGTGCGGTCCAGCACGTGTCCCTCGAAGTGGAAAAGGGCCGCAATCTCGGCATCATCGGCGAATCCGGCTGCGGCAAGTCGACCCTTGCCCGCGCCATCGCCGGCATCCTGCCCGCGGCTTCGGGCAGCATCCAGTTCGACGGGCGCGAACTCGGCCGTAGCGCCCGCGAGCGCTCGCGCGAACAGCTGCGCGAAATGCAGATCGTCTTCCAATATGCCGACACGGCGCTCAACCCGGCAAAATCGGTCGAGGATATCCTCGATCGGCCGCTCGCCTTCTACCACAGCATGGGCCGCAGCGCTCGCAGCGCCCGCATCGACGAATTGCTCGACATGGTGCGCCTGCCGCGCAACCTGCGCCACCGCCGCCCGCAGGAACTCTCGGGCGGCCAGAAGCAGCGCGTCAATTTTGCCCGGGCGCTCGCCGCCGAGCCGAAGCTGATCCTTTGCGACGAGATCACCTCCGCCCTCGACACGGTCGTCGCCGCTGCGATCATCGATCTTCTCAAGGAATTGCAGCGCGAACTCGGCCTCTCCTACGTGTTCATCAGCCACGACCTGTCGACGGTCCAGGCGATCTGCGACGAGGTGGTCGTCATGTATGGGGGCGAGAAAGTCGAGCAGCTTGCCGCGTCCGACCTCGCAATGGGGGCAAAGCACCCCTATTCCAAGCTGCTCTTCGCTTCCGTGCCGAAACTCGACACCGGCTGGCTCGACGGCCTCGACCAGCAGCCGGAACTGGCCCGCGCTTACGGTAGAGCCGGATAATCTGGCAGCCGAGGGCCGCACACGCTCCTCCTCCCGCTCGCTGCATCTATCCGCCAATCGGAGCCGATTTGCGGATAGATGCGCGAGATCAAAGTGCTACAGTCGCGGGCGCCTCAAGACCGGTAGAGCCAGGAGGGACAGTTGAGCACCCGCGATTTCTTCACTCCTAGCCGTGGGCCAAGCCTCGCGGGTGAGGCGATGATCGCCACGTCCCACCCGCTGTCGACCACTGCTGGGCTTGAGGTGCTGGCGGCGGGGGGCAACGCGGTCGACGCGGCAATTGCCGCCGTCTCGGTTCAATGCGTCGTGGACCCGCTGATGACCGGTATCGGCGGCGACTGCTTTGTTCTCTATGCGCCGGCGGGCGGTGAAGTCATCGGCCTCAATGGCAGCGGTCGCGCGCCCGCCGCGGCGAGCGTCTCCCGGCTGCAGGAACTGGGCGTAACCGAGATCACGCAAACCAGCCCGCATGCGGTCACCATCCCCGGCTGCATCGCCGCCTGGACGAAGCTCCACCGCGACCATGGCAGCCTGCCGCTCGACAGGCTCTTCCGCCGTGCCATCGGCTATGCCGAAAACGGTTATCCCGTCACGCCACGCGTTGCCTATGACTGGCAGAGGGAAGCCGGCATCATCGCCGGCGATCCGGGTGCTGGCGCCGTCTTCTTACCGCGCGGCCGGGCGCCGGAAGCGGGCGAGCGCCATGTACAGCCGAAGCTCGCAGAACAATTCCGCGCGATTGCAAGGGACGGAGCCGCGGCCTTTTACCTCGGCCGGACAGCGGAATCGCTGGTTGCCTATCTCCGCTCCATCGGCGGCCTGCATACGCTCGATGATTTCGCAGCCGCTGTGGATGGGGCCGACTACGTCACACCTATCAGCACCTCCTATCGCGGTCACGACGTCTTCGAGTGCCCGCCGAACGGACAGGGTGTCGCAGCTCTGATGATGCTGAACATTCTGCAGGGCTTCGAGCTCTCGGAGAAGATGCCGCCTGCCGACCGCATCCACCTGCACGCGGAAGCAACGAAGCTCGCCTATTTTCATCGCGACGCACTGCTGGGGGACCCCGCGCATCTGCCCTATCCAGTGGAAACCCTGCTGTCGGAACAGACGGCCGCGACGCTGCGGCGAAAGATCGCTATGGATACGGCCCTCGAGCCGAGGCTATGGAACGAGCCGGAGCACAAGGATACCGTCTATCTGTGCGCCGTCGACCGCGACGGCAATGCCATCTCCTTCATCAATTCGCTCTTCCACGCCTTCGGCTCCGCACGGCTCGACCCGCAAACCGGCATCCTGCTGCAGAGCCGCGGCATGTCGTTTCGCATGATCGAGGGTCATCCCAACGCCATCGGCCCCGGAAAACGGCCGCTGCATACGATCATTCCCGGCATGGTCCGCAAGAATGGACGGACGGTGATGCCGTTCGGCGTGATGGGAGGACACTACCAGACCGCGGGCCACGCTGCCTTCCTCTCCGGGCTGTTCGACCGCGGCCTCGACATCCAGCAGGCAATCGATGCGCCGCGCAGCTTTGCCCATGACGGCATCCTGGAGGTGGAGCCGGCAGTCGAAGCATCGGCGCTCGAAACCCTCGCGCTGCGCGGACATCGCGTTGAAACGGCTCTTCGACCGCTCGGCGGCGCGCAGGCCATATGGATCGATCACGAGCGCGGCGTTCTCATCGGCGGCTCCGACTCTCGCAAGGACGGGTGCGCGCTCGGTTTCTAATCAGTAACCGATATCGGAGCAGTTGCTCCGCGGGCTTCAGACCGGAAAGAGGCTGGTCAGCGGCATGTGCGATTTGACGATCGGCGATTTCAGCACGACATAGCTGAAGTACTTGTCGATGCCGACATCCATGTCGATCAGCCGCTCCATGATCGTCTGGTATTCGACGATGCCGCCGGTCACGAACTTCAGAAGATAGTCGTAACCGCCGGACACCAGGTGGCACTCCACGACGGAGTCGAGCTTCTCGACGGCCGCGAGAAACCGGGCGAAGTCGATCTGGCGATGGTTCTTGAGCGTGACCTCGGTGAAGACCGTGAGGGTCTGCCCGAGCTTGGCGATGTTGATCTGCGCCGAATAGCCGACGATGTAGCCCTCCGCCTGCAATTTCTTCACCCGCATCAGGCATGGGCTGGGCGAGAGATTGACGAGCTCGGCAAGCTCGACATTGGTGATGCGCCCGTTCTTCTGCAGTTCGTAGAGGATCTTGATGTCGATCCGGTCGAGTTTCATCGGGCGCTCTCCAATTGTTGCAGGGCCGGGTGCGGTTCCCTGCTCTGCTCAGCATTTTATGCGGCCTGGGCTCACTGACAAGCTGAATAAGCCTATTCTGCTCTGATAAGCGTATGAGATTTCGCTCAGAATAAGCATTGGCCAATGGCCGAGCGAACGGAAGAATATGCTGCGAACGCCTGATGTGCGGCAGTCTTGCTATTGCCGAATCGCTAGAATTCCGTTCGGTTATACCGGAGACCTTCGATGCCTGCCCCGCTTCTTCATATCGAAACGACGCCCGCCCTGCCCGCGAGCGCCGACGCCGTCATCATCGGCGGCGGCATTGTCGGGGTTTTTGCCGCGTATCATCTCGCGCGGCGCGGCCTCAAGGTTGCCCTCGTCGAGAAGGGCTTGATCGGCGCCGAGCAATCCAGCCGCAATTGGGGCTGGTGCCGCCAGCAGAACCGCGATGCCCGCGAACTGCCGATGGCGACCAAGAGCCTGTCGCTCTGGGAGAGTTTCGCCGAGGAGACCGGCGAGGACACCGGCTTCCGGCGCTGCGGCCTGCTCTATCTCAGCAATGACGAGAGCGAGCTTGCCGGCTGGGCGCGCTGGGGTGAATTCGCCCGCACCGTCGGGGTGACGACCCATATGCTGGACGGGATCCAAGCGAGTGAACACGGCGCGGCGACCGGCCGCCGCTGGAAGGGCGGCGTCATTTCGCCGACAGACGGGACGGCCGACCCGTCGCGCGCCGCGCCTGTGGTCGCCCGCGCCGTCATGAAGCTCGGCGGAACCGTCCACCAGATGTGCGCCGCCCGCGGCATCGAACTGGAGGCAGGCCGCGTCAGCGGCGTCGTCACCGAAGCCGGCACGATCCGCACCCGCGTCGCGGTGCTTTCCGGCGGCGCCTGGGCCTCTTCCTTCTGCCGGCAACTCGGCATCCGCTTTCCGCAGGCCTCGGTCCGCGCCTCGATCCTCTCCGTCGCGCCCGGCCCGAAAGACCTGCCGGCGGCGCTGCACACCGCCGCGGTCTCGGTAACGCGGCGCGGCGGCGACGGCGGGTACACGCTGGCGATCAGCGGCCGCGCCCGGGTCGACCCGACGGCCCAGCAGATCCGCTTTGCCCGGCATTTCGCGCCGATGTTCGCGCGACGCTGGCGCAGCCTTGCACCGGGCGGGATCGAAGGCTGGAAATCCGGCCATGAGACGCTTGGACGCTGGCGGCTCGACGCGCCGACGCCGATGGAGTTCAACCGCGTCCTCGATCCTCGCCCCGACCGGACGCAGATACGGCTGACCTTGGAACGGGCCAGAAAACTCCTGCCGGCTCTTGGAAAGGTGCCGGTCAGCGCCGCCTGGGCCGGCTACATCGACAGCACCCCGGACGGGGTCCCGGCGATCGGCGAAATCGGCTCGCTGCCCGGGCTGGTGCTGGCTGCCGGCTTCAGCGGCCATGGTTTCGGCATCGGTCCCGGCGCCGGCCACCTCGTCGCCGACCTCGTGACCGGTGAGCAACCGATCGTCGACCCCAAGCCCTATCAGCCGGACCGGCTGAAAGGCTCGGCCTGGGGCAAGGTCGCCGATTTCTGACTCGAAAGGACATGCGCGGCGGCGCAGGGCAACGAATCGCTGTGCGCACACTTCGCCGCTCCCGCGACCCTGGCGTCCGAAGATGCCGGGTTGCGCAGCGGCGAAGTGCTTCCCCCGCTTCGTATCCGGGCTGAAGACGTTCCCGAGACCACGTCACACTGGCCACGTCATTGCGGGAGCGGCGGACCAGCCGCCGAACATACCCTCTCCGCGGCCCGCATCGCGGGCCGCCAGCAGAAGCCGCGGTCGCGCAAACGTCGCCTGCTCAGCCGAAGAATATCTGACGCAGGCGTGCAAACAGGCCCGGCTGATTTTCGACAAGCATCGCGCGAATGTGACGTGAGGCCGTCGACGCACTGACCGTGGCGCCGAAATGGCAATAGCAGATGACCTTGTGCAACTGCTCGTCACTCAGTTCAAAGAACCGCTTCGCCTCGCCGTAGCTGTCATTGTCCAGTCCGGCTGTCCGAAGGACCGGGTCCTCGAATGCAACGGAGATCGGCGTGCCGTCGCTGCGCATCGTTGCGCGTACATGCGCCGGCTGATACTCGGTCTCGTGCAATGTCGAGAGCCGTCTGTGCGGGCTGCGCTCCAGGAGTTCCGCCCAGCGCTCCAGACGCTCGCTGCGCGACAGGGTCCGGCGTGGAAGGTCCTGTTTGACCTCGGCGACGCTTTGCAGTTCCTCGATTGCATGGTGCTTCATTGTGACCTCCTAATCACCTTAGTTGGTCCCCCATTCCACCTCATACGCCTGATAAAACTGACTCCAACCGGGCGGGAAGTCCAATCACGAAAATACCCGCAAACGCTTATCCGGCGCGAAGCGGCCGAATCCGGGCCAACCGCGCTCCGGCGGCGCCCGTCCACGCAAGATGGGCGGGCCTCCTGTGCCTGCTTGAGACGCGCCGGCCGTGTCGCGAGGCCGCCTCAATCCTCGCGGAATGCGTGCCGCATCTGGTCGGTGAGAGGTTTCGCCAGATAGGAGATGACCGTGCGGTCGGCGATCTTGATGAACACCTCGGCCGGCATGCCGGGATAGAGCGAAAGCCCCTTGAGCTTGGCAAGGCTTTCCGGCTTCGGGCGAATGCGCAGCGGATAGTAGCTGGCGCCGGTCCGCTCGTCGCTGACGAGGTCCGGGGCGACGGTCACGACCTCCGCCTCGACCTCTGGCGTCGTGCGCTGATTGAAGGCGCTGAAACGGATCTCGACCGGCTGGCCGACATGGATCTGGTCGATATCATGGGTCGCCACCCGCGCCTCGACGGTCAGGTCATCGGCCTCCGGCACGACCAGCATCAGCGTCTCGCCGGGATTGACGACGCCGTTTACGGTGTGGACGGCCAGCTGATAGACGCGGCCGGGCAAGGGCGCGGTGATGTCGAGGCGGCGCAACTGGTCGGTCGCCGCCGTGCGCCGCTCCTCATACTCGGCGATCTTCGCCTCGACGTCGGTTAGTTCCTTGGAGATCTCCGTGCGCCGGTCCTCGTCCAATTGCAGGATCTGCAGGTCGACCTCGCTCGACTTGCCGCGCGCCTGGGCACGCGAGGCGATATGCCGCCCGCGGTCGCCCTCGAGTTCCGCCCGCTGCCGCTTCAGCGTCGTGACGCGCTGCATCGGCACCAGTCCCTGGCCGTAGAGCGAATCGACCCCGACCAGTTCTTCGGCGATCAGCGCCAGGGCGTCCTCGATCGCCTTCAACTGCACGGTCAGGCCTTCGATCTCATCGGCCAATTGGGCCTTGCGCGATTGAAGCTGACCCTTCATGCCGATGAGCGCCGTGCGGCGGCTGGCGAAGAGCTTCTGTTCGCCGTCGACGAGTTTCGCCGCAGCCGCCCCGGAGATCAAATTCTCGAGGTCCTTGTCGATTTCGAACGACGCGGCGCCGATCCGCTCCGCCTGGAGCCGGGCGCGGCGTGCATAAAGCTGCGCCAGCGTGCTATCGACGATCGCAAGGTTCGCACGCACCGTGGTGCCATCGAGGCGGATCAGGACCTGGCCGGCTTCGACGCGGTCGCCTTCCTTGACCTTGAGTTCGCCGACAATGCCGCCGGTCAGATGCTGGACCTTCTTGACGTTGTCGTCGACGACGACCACGCCGCCGGCGACGATCGCGCTCGACAGTTCCGTCGTCGCCGCCCAACCGCCTACGCCGGCGACGAGCGCAAGCGCCAGGACCGAGACCCCCATCATGTGGCGAGAAAGCGAACGGCGCGCATTCGGCGTCTCATGTGTGCTGTCGCTCATTGTTTTGCCTCCTGGCCTTCCGAGACGACCTTCAGCGGCGCCGGACGATCGCCCTGTTGCGGCCTCAACACCTTGCCGAGCACGTCCTCCTTCGGACCGAAAGCCTGCTGCCGCCCCTCGTTCATCATCAGCACGAGGTCGGCGCTCTGAAGCGCACTCGGCCGGTGGGCGATGACCACTACGATGCCGTGGCGGGCGCGCACATTCATGATCGCCTCGCCGAGTGCCTGCTCGCCCTCCGCATCGAGGTTCGAATTCGGCTCGTCGAGGACCACCAGGAAGGGATCGCCATAGAGCGCTCGGGCGAGCGCGATGCGCTGACGCTGGCCGGCCGAGAGTGCGGTGCCGCCGTCCCCGATCTCGGTATCGAAACCGTTCGGAAGACGCAGGATCAGCTCATGGACGCGCGCCGCCTTTGCGGCCGCGACGATGGCCTCGGAGGTCGCATCCGCGGCGAAGCGGCAGATGTTCTGCGCCACGGTTCCGGCAAAAAGCTCCACGTCCTGTGGCAGGTAGCCGATATGCCGCCCAAGCGCGTCACCGTCCCATTGGTCGAGGGCCGCGCCGTCGAGCCGCACCGAGCCGCGATAGGCCGGCCAGACGCCGATGATGGCGCGCGCCAAGGACGACTTGCCGGAACCGCTCGGCCCGATGACGCCGAGGGCGCTGCCGGCGCGGACGGTGAAATTGACATCGGTGAAAACCAGCCGCTGCGCCGCCGGAGGTCCGCTTCCCAGGGCCTCGACTGTCAAGCGCTCGTGCGGGTTCGGCAGTGCCAGCGGCGCTTCGGCCTCCGGCAACGCCTTCAGGAGTTCCTTCAGTCGCTGCCAGCTCTGCCGCGCCTGGACGAGCCCGCGCCAGTTGCCGATGGCGAGCTCGACCGGGGCAAGCGCCCGGGCGGTCAGGATCGAGCCGGCGATGATGATGCCGGGCGAAGCCTGCCCCTCGATCACCAGCACCGCGCCAGCGGCGAGCACCCCGGACTGCAGCGCCATGCGAAAAACCTTGGAAAGCGCGCCATAGCCATTGCCGATATCGGACGTGCGCCTGTTCTGTTCGCGGAACTCGGTGTTGCGGCGCTCCCAGAGTTCGGTGAGCCGGCCGGTCATGCCCATCGCCTGGACGACTTCTGCATTGCGCTGCGAGGCCTGGGCAAAGGCGTTGCGAAGGCTTCCCGCTTCGGATGCCTTCCTGGCCGGCGCCTGGGTGCCGCGGTTGGTGAGATAGGTGAGCAGCGTCAGGATCAGCCCGCCGCCGATCGCCACGAAGCCGATCACGGGATGGAACAGGAAGCAGATTGCGACATAGAAGGGCAGCCACGGCAGATCGAACAGCGCCGCCGGCCCTGCGCTCGAAAGGAACGAGCGGACCTGATCGAAGTCGCGCAGCGCCTGCAGCCCATCCCCCTGCATCCGAAGCTTCAGCGGCGCCCTCACAACGGCCCGATAGATGCGGCCGCTCAGGCTCTCGTCGAGCGCGCCGGCGATGCGCACCAGCATGCGCCCGCGGATCAGTTCGAAGGCACCCTGAAAGGCATAGAGCAGCAAAGCCAGCAGACAGAGCGCGATCAGCGAGGGAATGCTGCGGCTCGGCAGAACCCGGTCATAGACCTCGAGCATGAAGAACGAGCCGGTAAGATAGAGGATATTGACGAGCGCGCTGGCAATGCCGACGCCGACAAAGGCGGATCGGCAATCGCGCAGGGCGGTGGCGGGATCGACGTTCCTGCCGTTCGATGCAGTGTAAGGTTCAGGCACTGGCCAAGGTCTCCAGGTAGGTATGTCCCGCCGCCGCGGCGGCTTTGATGATGGGCTTCCGGCGCCGGCGCGCCGGAGAAAGGGGATGCACGGTCATGTTCGTTATCCGCAGCTTAAATCATGCCGCATTAATTTTTCAAAGCGCGCACGGATCAGTTGTTCCCGGGGAAACAGAGTTTAATCCAAAGGTTGTTCGTTGGCCAACGGGCGCGTAAGGCAGTCGTGCGGCGTGTACCAGCACTTCGCTCGCCAACAGAATGGTTCCATTTGACCCGGAAAGGCTCTATGTGCGGGGCGACGCGAACTTGAGGTCGATGGGACACGCGCAGCTGCAGACGCACTTCTGGTAGTGCGACCAGGATGACCTCCCGACGGAACCGAGTGCTATTCTATTTCGGCTGATGATGGTGAGCGCCAGTCTCGCAGAGATCGACGGCCGTCGGCGCGCCAATAGGCAGGCGCTATGCCGGCTGCAACCTCAAAGCCCGAGAGCAATTTCGGACATCAGTTAGACAGCCTGGCACCTTAAATCGTGACAGGCTGCCCCTGACGGATCGAATACCAAGCGATTTTCTCTGGTGCAGATGGGAGGACGTCAACAATGGACTCTTCGAAAGCTGTTCTGATCGCGTGGGACGAAACGAGGTTCGTCGCTCCTACCTGCATTCGAAGGCCACCATCCACAGCCCCCGTAGCTGCATAACCATCGCTGAACACGAAGGTTTTTATAGTCCCATGGTCGATCATAAACTCGTAGTATCCGGCAAGTCGCAGGCGCGTTTGATCAACGAACCACGTCGTGTTCGGGAGGGAAATACGGCACTCAAAGACGAAAGCACGCATATAGCGCTTCCCGCTCCACGCACCTACTGTCTGGCCTGAAGCACGTTGAGTGCGTGAGCGTGAATTATCTAACCGAGGCATCGCCAATTTCTCCAAGAACGTCTTGGAGCGCGCTCCCCAACGCACGGATTTCATCCTGCGAGTGACCCGCTGTCGGGCACAGCCGCAGTCCCGCCCTTCCCTTCGCAACTGTGGGAAAGAAAATTGCCGACGTGTAACAGCCGCCATCCAGCAGGCCCCTTGCCGCCGCGATCGCCGTGAGTTCGTCACCCACTTCCACCGTCCGGATCGGCAGGGGTGAACCGTTTTGTTCCGTTGGAACAATGCTGTCGAAGAGGGCGATCCTCTTCCTGAGCGTCTGCTGAAGGAGCGCAAGCTCCTCCGTCCGATGCAGCTCCTGGGATGCCATTGCTGCGCCGATGGCTGCAACGTTCAGCGATGCCGAGAACGCGTGCGCTACGGCGAACCTGCGAAACAGCTCTTCCTGTCGCGCCGTGCCGAGCATGATCAGACCACCCGAAGCTCCGAATCCTTTTCCGAGCGACGCGGCAATGATCGTCCGTTCACCCAAGGAGCCTGCGATTTGAGACCTGGCGAAACCTTCCCCCCGCGCGCCGAAAATCGATATTCCGTGGGCGTCGTCGATGTAAAGAAACAGTCCGTATCGGTCTTGAAGCCGACGCAGTTGCTCGATGTTGGCGCTTCCGCCCATCGAATAAACGCCGTCACAAACGTAAGCGACACAGGGATTGCTGCGGCAGAGGGTCTCCAGGGCATCGAGATCGTTGTGCGCGATCGTCTCCACTCTGGTTTCGGCGGCGATGGTGCCTTTGTGAAAGGCAAGCGTTGCATGGGCTAAGCGGTCGAACACCATCACCGGCTTCTCACCGCCGGTCAGGTGTCCGGAGGCGATCAGCGGCAATGCACTCATGTTTGCGGCGAGAACAGTGGTGTAGGTGATCACCCGCGCGGCGAACAGGTCCGACAAGGCCGCCTCCAGGTCACCAAGGATCGAGAAATTGAGGCGCGTTCTTGCACATGACCAATGGAGCGCGCCGTATTTGTTCAGCGCCTCGATCGCGCCAGCGATTATCTTCGGATGGTTGTCAAGGCCGAGATAGGAACAGCGCACGAAGTCGACGACCTTGCGCCCGCGGTCGTGGGAAAGCGCCACGGCGCGGCCCTCGAGGGGACGCCCGTAAATCGCCATCAGCCCCTGAAAATGCGCGGCATCGAAATGGCTTTGGGCGTACTGGATCAGGCTGCTGGTGTTCCTTTGAGAACCGCCGCCCGCGATACTGCCTTGCCTTGGCGCTTTGTTTTCCATCCGAAATATCTCCCGATGCCTGAACATGAATGATTGGGAGGTTTACTTCGTTGACCGCCAGAATCAACAAACTATATGCAAATTATTTCCAAGCATCATTTTGCAAAATTGGCAATGTTGTTTCACAAATCAAACTTTATTGTTATGCAGTGCAAAACAACACGCGAATTGTGAACACGCTCCAGATCAGCCCGATCTCTCGTCCAGTTCGATGGCATAGCCCGTGGCCCGGACCGTGCGGATTAAAGTGCGGCCGGTCAGGCCCTCAAGCGATCGGCGCAAGCGACCGACATGCACATCCACTGTGCGCGGCTGAACGTAGCGATCGGGCGGCCACGCCGCCTCTATCAAGTCCGAGCGGCTGCGCACCCGGCCCGGCGCCTCCAGAAAGCACCGCAGCAGATTGAATTCGATCGGGCCGAATTGCACTTCTTGACCGCCATATCTGACGATACGGCGCCCAGGCTCTATACTCAGCGGCCCGCAGGCTCTTGCCTCTTCCAGATCCTCATCGGGCAGCCGGGCATGATTTGCGTCGTTCTTTGGCAGAGAACCAAGATAGGCCATCAGCCGCGCCGGCGAGATCGGGCGCACGAAGTTTTCGTCCGCTCCCGCCTTGAGCAATGCCAGATAATCCCCCGACGAAACGACGGCGATCGTCGGGACATGCGCGGTCGTGTCGGAGGCCTTGATCGCCGCACAGGCTCTCAACGCCGGGCCGGAATCCTCAGCGGCAACCAAAATGATTGCCGTGACGGGTCTCATCGCCGCCTGGTCCGCCACCTCGTTCTCGCTGACCAGGGTCGTCTGGAAGCCTTCCCGAGAGAGGATATATGCGAGCAACACATAGAAATTGGCGTCGTCCGAGCAGATCAGGACAGAGGGTTTCGTATGCTGAGCCTTCATCAGTCTTTGTCCTCGTCGCTGCTCTCGTCCCGAGATTTGATGTCACAAAAATCGGGAATAATACGTTCGTATCGGCCGTGTAACCCCCAAAAATTCATTGCATCAGTCTATAACAGCGACATTGACGCATAAAATTTGCATTTTTTCCTTCTTTTTGTTGCAACACCTTATTGAATTTCGGCGCGCGATAGGCACTCTGTGGATTCAGCGAACCGGGTTCGCTATGCATGCACGATGACCTCAGAAAGCACCGCAGAACCGATGAAGACCAATCTCGACCACCTTCCACATCGAAAGCAGCGCGAACTCGCGCGGATCGTCGAGGTGTTGCACGAGGAGTTCGAGGACGCCCTCAAGGAGGGAACGGCGGATTTCAAGAAGCTTGGCCGGATCCTGAAGATCATCCTCTTCGGGTCTTATGCCAGAGGAACATGGGTCGACGAGCCGCATACGAGGAAGGGGTACAAGTCAGACTACGACCTGCTTATCATCGTCAACAACCGGAAGCTGACGGATTTCGCGGCTTACTGGCACAAGGCGCAGGATCGCTTGCTTCGGCTCCAGGGGGTGGAAACGCCGGTCAGTTTTATCGTCCACTCTCGCCGCGAGGTGAACACCGCCTTGCGCGAGGGACGATATTTCTTCGTCGATATCCGCAAGGACGGTATCGTTCTCTACGAGTTGGACGACGAGCCCTTAGCCACGCCAAAGCCACTTAGTCCGGCTGACGAATACGAAACCGCGAGGAGGCATTTCGTTCGCATCCAGAGGGCAATTAATGCCCTGAAGCTCGCGCAAACGGCTGCAACTGAGTCCGTCATGTTCAACGACTCAGCGTTTCTCCTTCATCAAGCAATCGAGCATTCGTATGCGACGTTACTCCTCACACTGACGAACTACTCCCCTCCCTCGCACAATTTAAAGCATTTGCGTCAGTTGGCTGAAGACAGGGACCAACGTCTCGTTGATGTCTGGCCACGTGACAGGCAACGTCACAACGCCTGGTTCAACATCATCAACGAAGCCTATGTGAAAGCCAGGTACTCCGATCACTACGAAATCACCCAGGAGGCACTCGATTGGCTCGCGGAAAGGGTTGGCGACCTGATCGCCCAAGTAGAGCACTTATGTAAAGATCACCTCGACCGATTGCGCGTGGAAGCGGAAAACAGGAGCGATTGAGTTCACCTGTTCCACACTTCTCCAATAGGACACGTTTGCCAGGGACGGCACGATTTAACCCGAATGGGTTCTGTGGCTCGCGAATGCTGAGTTCCAACGTCCGGCAAACCCCTCGATCCCCTGCGCCGGACAGCAGGAGGTTCAGCGTGTCCAAAGTTTTTCGAATTCCCGCTTCCGGGGAGCACAGCCCCCGGCGAGACGGCTTCTGGCAAAAGCACCAACAGGCTGAAATGGTGGAGGCGGCGATCCATCTCTACGGCAGCGAAGCCGCAACGGCGGCGGCCTATTGCGCGCTCGAGGCCTGGACCGAACGCCGACACAGCGACTACGGCTTCTGGTTCGAGGTGTTCCTGCGGCTTAGAGACCGTATGGAGTAGCGGTGTTCATCTGCTCAGATGAACACTGAGCGGCATGTCGGGAGAAGCGAGGGCAACGTTCGTCGAGTTGGCCAAAATCGCGGGTTCCGATCGGCCGTGTTAGGGGGCCACTTGAACCGGTGATTTCACCTTGATCCCGAAAGGATGGAAGTGTTTCAGGTTCGCGGTGATAACCGTCAGGCGGTGAAAGCTGGCGGTTCCCGCAATCATGGCATCGGACGCGCCGGGATTGTGACCGGCTGCAATGGCCCTGGCTTCCAACTTGCCGCCTTCGCGTGCAACGTCCGCGTCTACAGGCAAAATCCTGTCGCCGTAACCGGCGATCAAGCCTTGCAAGAATAACGCGATTCCTGCCGCCTTGGCCCTCGCGCCCCTGGCTTCCAGAAGCCGAAGGCCCTTTTCAAGTTCGTGGACGGTAACGGCTGAGAGGTAGACCGCGCTAACCTGCTCCTGCTCTTCCAGCCAGTCCGCAAATTCCGGCGTGGCCGTGGCCCTGGAGGGCGAGAACATGGAAATCGCGTTCGTATCAAGAAGGTAGCCGGTCACAGATCGACCTCACGCGAGGGCGCCGGATTTCGGGCGAAAACATCGTCGTCAAGATCGATGTCGGCGGGGAATGATCTCAGGTACTGAACGAGGCTGGGGCGTTCCTTATGAAGCGCCTTCTTTGCCGCTTCCGCGGCTCCTACAGAGACGAGCACGGCAGCCGCGCGGCCGTGCCGCGTGATCGTGACAAACTCACCAGCGGCAGCTTGATCGACGATATTCGAAAAGCCGGCTTTGGCGTCCTTGAGGCTGATGGTTGACATTATGGCCTCCCAAGAGTGGTCATATGTGACCTTTTTAGGCGTTGCGGCCGATGAAATCAATGGGGACCCGCACTTTCAAGGCAGAGGGCGAAGTCGGTGCCTCTCCCCAACCTATCAGACGGGGCGGTTCCAGACCCGAGGGCGGGGTCCCACTCGGCTAGGGAAAACGCCGCGCAAATCACCCCTGATGGAGGTTTTCTACGGCACGTAGACGATGGTCCAGAGGTCGTCGGCGCGGTCGTCTTGGCGACCGGGATGAGAAGTTGCGCGGGCTTGATCGGCGTCGCCGTCCACATGCGCCGCTCGGCGGTCCGGGCGATCTCTGACTCCGCTTTTCCGAGAGCCTGTCCCGGCACGATAGCGCGGCTGAACCGCCTTGGAAAACGATCAAGTTCAAAATGGCTGATTGAGCGCGTCGAGCGCATAGCCAACGGATCGCACGGTGCGAATTACGTCTGGCCCAAAACGGTTGAGCGCACGCCTGACGTGGCCGATATGGATATCGACGGTGCGGGGCTCTACTTCGGCTTCTCGGGGCCAGCATGCCGCGATCAGGTCGTCGCGACTGTGCACGACAGCGGGCATCCTCATGAGATGCAGAAGCAGCCTGAACTGGAGCGCGGAGAGGTACACGGCGTGACCGCTCCGCGTGACTCGAACGCTCGGGACGCTCAGCTCAATATCCGCGTGCCTGTAGATCTGCTCGGGCGCGGCGCCTGAGCGTCTATCGTTTGGCAAGTTTGCTCGAATGCCCTCGAGGAAATCGAGCAGCCGACGTGGGTCGTAGGGACTGCATATGACGGCGTCGACCGCGGGGGTATCACGGCTGAATTCCGCTCGCGACGCGTTTGTCAACGCGGCAACGGGGATGCTGTCACCACCCGCCTCCCCGATGCGGCGGCAAAGGCTAAATTCCCCCGGGCGAGAATCGGAGCAATCGGCCAGTACGGCCAGCGGCTCTTCGGCCCGGATCGCAGCAAGCAGCTCGCTTTCATGAACGCACAGCCGAACGGGGAAACCTTCCGCCTCGAGAATATACTCCAGGAGAAGGAAGAGTTCGGGATCGCCCGTATAAATCAGCACATCCGCATGCATAGGACCTCCACCTCAGAGCGGCGCATACTCTCCGCCGTTGACGTCGAGCGTCGCGCCGTTGATGAACGCCGCTTCGTCGGAGGTCAGGAAGCCGATGGCGGCCGCGACCTCCTCCGGCTCGCCCATGCGACCCGCCGGAATGCGGGCAACGGCCGCGCGGTTGACCGCGCTGTCGCGCGGCCCGGCCATGTCGGTGGCGATCCGGCCGGGCGCCACGACATTCACTGTGATCCCCTGCGCGGCGTGGCGTGCCACGAGCGAACGGGCAAGGCCGGAAAGTGCGGCTTTCGAAGCCACATAGGCTGTGCCGGCAATCCTCGGCATGGCGCGCCCGGCGATGGAGCCGACGAACACGATCCGGCCAAAGTGGGCTTCGACCATGCCCGGCAACGCCGACTGGCAGCACAGCATTGTTCCGGTCAGGTTGACGGCAAGAACGGTGTTCCATTCCTCGAGCATGATCTCCTGGAATGGAGCGGGGCCATCTGGCCCCTTCGGCGAGATTCCGGCGTTGCACACCAGGATCTCGGCCTTGCCCCAACGCTCATCCAGTTCGCGAAAGAAGGCCGCTATCTGCGCCGGTTCGGCCAGATTGACGACCCGCGCAAACACGCGCTCGGTGCCGAACTCCCGCGACAACACCCGGGCGGCATTTTCGACATTGGCAGGACTCTGACCGAAGACGGCGACCCGGCATCCACGCTTGAGCAGATGTCGGGCCGTTGCCAGCCCTATTCCCGAAGTGCCGCCGGTCACGACGGCAATCCTTTGTGTGGTATCGCTCGTCATGCTGCTTCATCCATCTTGGCGAAGAGCGAGAGCGGAGGATGCGCTTCTGGATCGGTCATCACCTCGATCAGAAGCGGCCCCTCCTCCAGGCCGCGCTGCAAATGATAGGCAAGTTCGCTCGGATCCTCGATGCGAACCGCCGGGCAGCCGCAGGCCTCCGCCAGTTTCGCGTGGTCGACCTCGGCGAAGTGGCATGCCGATGTGTAGCTGCCGAACTTGACCGTCTCCGCATCGCGTTGGAAACCGAGAATGCCATTGTTGAGAACGACGATGGTGACCGGAAGCTTCATCCGCACCATTGTCTCGAGCTCCGCCCAGCTGTGCGCAAAACCGCCGTCGCCGACGATGGCGATGACCGGCTTGTCCGGCCGGGCGACCTTGGCGCCGATCGCAAGCGGCACGCCCCAGCCAAGCCCCGCCAGGCCACGCGGCGTGATGAAGCGCGTCCCACTCGCCGGCGCCCGCAGCTGGCCCAATGCCCACATGGACGAATAGCTCGCGTCGGCAACGACCGTAATGTCGTCGGTCAGCAGGTCCTGGAGCTCTGCCATCACTCGCTCCGGGCGGATCGGGCGCGAGCGCGATGTCGCCACCTCATGCCGGTCAAGCTCGAACCGCTTCCAGTATTCGGCGATCGATTCCTCCAGCCCGGCGCGATCGGCATGCCGCCGCGTGAGGTCGACGCGGCTGAGCGCCGCTCGCAACGCCGCAAGCGTCTCCCGCGCGTCGCCGACGAGCCGGACCGATTCGTAATTGCGCCCGATCTCCACCGGATCGACATCGATGTGCACGACCGTCGCGTCCGGGGGGATTTGGCGCCAATTGTCGGTGCCGTTCTGGTTGGTTCGCGTTCCGATCAGAAGGACGAGATCCGCGCCCTCGACCAAGACAGACGAGTGGCGTCCGAGCGAGCGTGGGCCGACCATCGAGCCGAGTACGCCGGCCGACAGCGGATGGTATTCGTCAACCGCTCCCTTGCCCATGTTCGTGGTGAAGACCGGCAGGCTTGCTTCCTGCTGTAGGCCAGCAAGCTCCGCCGCGGCGCCGCCGCAATGAACGCCGCCGCCGGCGATGATGATCGGCGCTTTCGCGGCGGCGATGAGAGAGGCGACCTCTGCCAGTGCACCATCCGAGGGGCGGACGCGGTCCAGCGGCCAATGGCCCAGGTTCCTCGAGCGCGCGGCTGTCGGCGCTTGCGCCTCGCTACGAAGAAGGTCGGCCGGCAGCAGCAGAGCGGCCGGTCCGGCCCGGCCGGACGTTGCGGCCGTGAACGCGGCATCCACATAGTCGTCGATGCGGTCCGCGACGGTGACGCGCCGCACCCACTTGGTGCAGGACTGGAAGAGCGCGACCTGATCGAGGTCCTGGAAGGCGTTCCGGTCCGTTTGATCGCGCTCGACATCCTGAACAAGCGCGACGATCGGGACGCTGGCCTTCAGCGCCTCGGCCAGCGGCGGCACGAGCAAGGTTGCGGCCGGACCGTTTTGCGCGGCGACGACACCGACCTTGCCGGAGACCCGAGCGTAGCCGTCCGCCATTGCGCCACCCATGTTCTCCTGCCTATAAGCAATCTGGCGAATGCCGATCGCTTCCGCCGCGAGAATGACCGCCGACGGCAGGCTTTGGCCGAAGATGAATTCGACCTCGTGGCGGCGAAGAGTGTTGGCGATACGCTGCGCAACGGTTTCGATGGGATTCTGCGTGGTCATTGGGCGCGCTCCTTTCCGGATTGGATCTCGGCCTCAAGAAATTCGTCGAATGCACTGAGGATGATGTCGATGTCGCTGTCGACCATCGCCGTCGAGAGGCAGGCCGCGGCGCCATACGGGAGCAGGATGCCCGTTTCCAGGAAATGGCGGCTCATTCGTCGCATGAGCGACGTCTCTTCGGCGCCCGGATAGGCGTCGCGGTACTCGCGCGGCGCGACGCGCTTCGGGTGGATCCGGAAGAGCGAGGTGGCGCCGGTCACCGAAAACGACGCATCGCGCCTGGCAATGCTGGCCCTCAAGCCGCTGCGCAGTCTATCCCCCATCGCCTCGAGGCGCTCGAAGGCGTGCGGCGTCATCGCCGCCATCGCCACCCGGCCTGCGACCATCGAAACCGGATTGGCCGAAAACGTGCCTCCTTGCGACAGCAACGGCTTTTCGTCTGCGGTGCCGAACACGCGCATTACCTCCTCGCGACCGCCGATGGCGCCAATCGGAAAGCCGCCTCCGATGATTTTGCCGGCCGTGATCAGATCGGGGTTCAGGCCATAGCGTGCCGAAGCCCCGGCATAGCCTTGCCGAAGATTGAGCACCTCGTCGGCGACAATCAGGATTCCGTGCTTGCGTGCCGTGTGCGACAACGCCTCGACGAAGCCAGGTTCCGGAGGCATCAATCCCGCCCGGCTGGGCATCGGATCAATCAGGACACAGGCAATGCGGTCGCTCGCCGCGCTCAGGCGTGCTTCGAGACCCTCGATGTCGTTGAAGCGCAGAAGGTGCACCTCGTTCGCCACGCTCGGCGGCGTGCCCCGATAGGCCGGAGTCGCGCCAGGCGCCGGCTCCCAACCATCTTTGTCCGGTGCAACACCCTGCCCGGCCTCTGCCCAATCATAGGCGCCGTGATAGGCGCCTTCGATCCGTGCGATCGCTGGCCTGCCGGTGAAGGCGCGCGCCGCCTTGATCGCGAACATTACCGCTTCCGTTCCGCTGTTGACGAAGCGGACCCGCTCCATTGCGGGTATGCGAGCCGTCAGCAGTTCCGCAAGCGCGATTTCATGCTCCGTCGGGTTGGCGAAACAGGTTCCCGAGCCCAGCAGATCGACGACTGCCTCCGCGACCGGCGCGAAGCCGTGCCCGTGGATGAGCGTGGTGAAGTTGTTGTTCAGATCGAGGAGGCGGTTCCCGTCGACGTCGACGAGATAGGCCCCCTCGCCGCGCTGGACATAGATCGGGAACGGGTCCCTCTCCACCGTGGCGCGGGTGGTTCCATCCGGGAACACGGCCTTGGCGCGGTTGAATAAATGCTTGGACCTACTGCGGGCAGGCGCCTGCCGCAGCCTGATTGTTGCTTGAACGAGCATAGTTCCGGCTTCCTGAGGTGAGAAATCGACCGCTCGCTTTGCACGAGCTTCACAATTTTGTTGCAACAAAAATGCAGCGCGTCAAGCCCATGCAACAAAATCTTACGCCGATGTGCCAGCACCCCTCTCCAGGTTGGCGCGCTTCAGCCGGCGATAGCCATCGCGAATATCATTCTCCATCGCCGCCCTGAGGCTCGCCGCGTCGCGCTCTTCGAGAGACTCCATGGCGATCTCGTGGTTGCGAACGCCGTATTTCTCCTCGGCAAACTCTGGGTAGAGATTGTGCAAGGAGGGACCGATCCTCAGCCAGAGGCTTTCGATCATAGAAACGAGCTGGGGAAGGCCCGAAAGACGATAGATGGTAAAGTGGAATTCCTTGTTGTGCCACAACGCCTCGGCATAGCGCTTTTCTTGCAGGGCAGAGTTTATAAGCCTTTGTAAGGACTTTAGTTCCTCGACATTAGCGGGCGTGCCGTGCTGGGCGGCCTGCTCCGAAGCCAGCCCCTCGAGCGCCAGCCGTGTGAGCGTAATTTCTCGAAGGTCGGTCGCGTCGAGAACCGGTACGACAACCGTCTTTGGGCCGGTGTAAACCAGCGCACCCTCGCTCGTCAGCCGATTGATCGCATCGCGCGCGGGCGTTGTGCTGACATCCAGATCCTGGGCGACGGCCCGCACCGTCAACTTGTGCCCCGGCCTGTAGACGCCACGGATGATGCGCTCCTTCATTTGGCGATAGGCGGCATCCCCCAGTCGTTCCGGCGCTCTCTCAAGATCTGGCGCTTCGTTCAAATTGCCCGCCATTTCACTCTCTCAATCGGTTGACACTGTGAATTTTTGATGCAACAAAAATGAAGTATGAAGGTTTTGCAAAGTTTTTGTCGCATCAACGGCTCTTAGCAGCTTTCCCATGTGCCGTCACGCGGACCGAAGAGCGGCCCGCGAGACACCAGAGCCTCAGCAACAGGCACATCGTCCTGACTCGTCCGGGTCGGAGGAAGGCTTTTCATTGCGGCCAGAAAGCGGCCGTGCCCAGGGGAAAGACGCCGAAGAGCGTCAGCAGCTGAAAGGAAAGGCGAAATTGATCGGTCAGACTCTGTCCCTTGCGGGACTTCAAAAACGATACGGCGAAGCCCTTGCGGTGCGCGAACTGACGCTCGACATCGCAGCCGGGGAATTTGTCTCCCTGTTGGGGCCCTCCGGCTCCGGCAAGACGACAGCCTTGACGATGATAGCCGGCTTCGAGGCGCCGAGCGCCGGCAGGATCGCCATCGGCGGCCGGGACGTAACCCTCCTTGCGCCCAATCACCGGAACATCGGAATGGTGTTCCAGAAGTACGCGCTCTTTCCGCACCTGACGATCCGCCAGAACATCGCGTTCCCGCTCAGGATGCGCGGGCGGATGCAGAAGACCGCGATCGCGCGTCGCGTCGAGGAGATGCTGGAGCTCGTGCAGCTCTCCGGCTACGCGGAGCGCTATCCCAACCAGCTTTCGGGTGGCCAGCAGCAACGCGTCGCCGTCGCGCGCGCTTTGGCCTTCGAGCCGCCCGTTCTCCTGATGGACGAACCGCTCGGCGCGCTCGACAAGAAATTGCGAGAGGCGATGCAGTTTGAGATCAAACAGCTGCAGGAGCGGCTTGGGGCCACCGTCGTCTACGTAACCCATGATCAGGACGAAGCGCTGACGATGTCGGACCGCGTCGCTATCATGTCCGACGGCCGCCTGATGCAGTTCGGTACGCCGACGGAACTCTACCGGCAGCCGAACACCGAGTTCGTCGCGGACTTCATCGGCCGGATGAATTTTCTCGATGGCGACTGCCTCGATTGCACGGCTGAGCACACTGTTGTTCGTTTCTCGGAGAGAACGGTGCTTAAACTCCGTTCTGCGGCGAACGACGGCACGCGAAAATACGCGGCCGGAACGGCTCTGCGTGTGGCAATCCGTCCGGAACGGATGCGTCTTGCGAAGCGCGGCGATGGCGGGGCCGACGCGCTGCCGGGAGTCGTCGACGCCGCCGTGTTCGTCGGCTCTACGTACATCTTTCTCGTCCGCCTTGCCGATCGCCCGGAAGCAAGCCTGCAGGTACAGGTCGCCGCCGACGGCGTAGTCCCGTTCCAAAGGGACGACGCGGTGGACATCGTCCTCGACGGCGCAGCCGCGCACGTTTTTCCCGTGACGGAGAGGTGCGTGGCATGACGCGTTCACTCACACCACTCTCATCTTCGCCGTCATTCCGCCGGTCGAGCTCGGCACGCTTCTATTCGCCGACTGCCTCCCTGGCGTTGGTGACGCCGCTCATCGCGGCCCTGCTGGCCGGGTTCCTGTATCCGGTGGCGCGGCTGATCGCGCTGAGCTTTTCCGGGGGAACGCTCAGCCATTATCGGCGTGTTTTCACGGAACCGCTTCATCTCGACGTTCTCTTCGGCACGATCGAGGTTGCGTTCGTGGTGACAGTCGCGAGCCTGCTGTTGGGGTTCCCGGTCGCCTATCTCATGGCCCGGCTGAGCAAGGGCCTGGCCATGGCGGTCGCCGCCTGCGTCTTCATCCCGTTGTGGACCTCCGTCCTCGTCCGCTCCTATGCATGGGTCGTCCTTCTCCAGCGCAACGGCATCATCAACGGGCTGCTGATCGACACGGGCGTGACCGAAGGGCCGCTGAAGCTGATCTACACCGAGGGCGCTGTCATCCTCGCCATGACACATGTGCTGATGCCCTTCATGATCCTGCCGATCTATTCGGCACTGCGCGCCCTGCCCCCCGATTACGTGCGAGCCGCCCGCAATCTCGGCGCAGGTCCCATCCGGGCTTTCGTCGCCGTAACGCTGCCGCTCAGCCTTCCCGGTGTCTTTGCCGGCAGCGTCATGTGCTTCGTGCTGGCGCTCGGCTTCTACATCACCCCGGCGTTGGTCGGCGGACCCGGCTCGATGCTGATGGCGACGCTCATCGGCCAGCAGACAACGGTCCTGCTCGATTGGCCGTTCGCGGCGGCGCTTTCGACCGTGCTCCTCGCCGTTACGCTCCTTTTTGTTCTGCTGTTCCGCAGAATGCTATCGCTCAGCAAGGGATTGAACAGTGTCTATTGATCATCCCCGGGTGACGGCCCGATTTCCCACGCTCAAGGATGTTCTTGCCTCCCCCACCATTCGCTCCTATTCGACGGCTGCGGCTATCCTTGCAGCCGGTATCGGGATTGGCGGTATCCTCTTCTTCCTACTCCTGCCGACGCTGATCGTCCTGCCGATGTCGCTCAGCCAAACCGACTACATCGAGTTCCCGCCTCAGGGCCTCACGCTCAAATGGTATAGCGCCTATTTCAATGATCCGGACTGGATGGCTGCAACTTGGTTCAGTCTCAAGATCGCCTTGGCGACAACCGCGACAGCGACGGTCGCGGGTACCATGGCCGCTCTCGCGATCGTACGAGGATCGCTGCCGTTCAGATCCACGTTGCAGGCGCTTGCGCTTGGACCGATGATCGTGCCCCACATCATCCTCGGTGTGGCGCTCTACCTCGCCTTCTCGCCACTGCAGCTGACCGGCAGTTTTCTTGGGTTCCTCGTCGCCCATACCGTTCTGGCAGTGCCTTACGTGATCATCACCGTCACCGCGTCGCTGCAGCGCTTCGATCCGACGCTCGAACTGGCGGCTCTGAACTGCGGGGCGAACAGGCTGCAGGCGTTCTTCCTGGTCGTACTGCCGAACATCGTGCCCGGTGTCGCGGCCGCGGCCGTGTTCGCCTTTCTCGCCTCATTCGATGAAGCGACCGTTGCGTTCTTCATCTCCGACATCGGGGGCAAATCGATCGGCCGCAAGATGTTCGAGGATATCGACTTCAACCTGACGCCGGTCATTGCCGCGGTCTCGACCGTTCTCGTCGCGACGTCCCTCCTGCTCATGGGCACGGTTCATCTCATGAATGCCCACAAATCCCGCTCCTGATGACGAAGAGCTGCAAACGAAGGAAAATCTATCATGACCTCTCTCCTTTCGCGTTCCACAACAGGCCTGAGGCCGATCATCGCCGGATTGCTGTCGTTGATCGTCTTGTCGCTTCCGACGTTCGCCGCCGAACGAGTGATCATCGCGTCGACGGGCGGCGCCTATGACAAGGCGCTGCGAGCGGCCTGGTTCGATCCATTCACCAAGGCAACGGGCATAGAAGTGGTCACGGTCGCGGCGACCAACGCCGAAATGCGCGCCAAGGCCGCAGCAATGGTGAAAACCGGAACCGTCAGTTGGGACCTCTATCTCGACGGCGAGATCCAGGCCGCGTCCAAGGCGCATCTGGAAGTCACCGAGGATTTGACGGAGTTCTGCCGCCAATTTGCGGATCGCGAGGATCTCAGCGCCAATGCTTGCTCGGCCGGCGGGGCGCTGCTGCAGTCCACCGCCACGCTGTTGGCCTATAGGACCGGGAAGCCTGGGGAGCCCGTTCCCGAGACTTGGGCCGACATGTGGGACACCGAGAAGTTCCCCGGAGAGCGGGCCTTCCCGAATTTCGACGATCCCTGGCGCGTGATGGCCGCGGCGCTGCTCGCCGACGGGGTCAAGCGCGACGAACTGTTTCCGCTCGATATCGATCGCGCGCTGGCCAAGCTCGAGCAGATCAGGCCTTCCGTCTCGCTGTGGTGGAAGACGGGCGATCAGAGCGTGCAAGGGTTTCGTAACGGCGAGTATTCGCTTGGGCAGATCTGGTTGACGCGGGCGAAGGCGATGCACAATGAGGGACTGCCGGTCGCCTGGTCCTATAAGGCCTCCTTTCTCGTTGGCGACCGGATAGCGCTGCTGAAGGGCGCGCTGCACCGTGAGAATGCGCTCAAGCTGATGGCTTTCTGGCTGAACTCTCCGGCGGCCCAGGCCAAGGCATGCGAGGTTCTGTCCTGCACGCCCCCAAGCAGCGAGGCAATCGCGATGATGTCGGACGAGGCGCGCAAGACGATGCCGCAGGGGGACGACGTTCGGGATTACGTCATCATTCCCGATGCTGAGTGGATCAACGCCAATGCTGCGATGATGCTGCAGCGCTGGAACGAGTGGATTCGCTGACGTCGTGCAGCGCCCATGTGCATGGAAGTGGAGGCGCAGCGGCCCCGCAGCGCCTCCGCCGTGGAAATCGTCTGAAGGTGAATTCTGCTGCTCGAATGAGCCAGGCGCCCGCTTTGGGAGTGAGCGTAGGTCCACACAAGCACCGTGTACGTCCTGCCCCAGAAGCAGTCGCACGACATTTTCTGATCAGCGGCCGGTAGCGGTAGAGTCGAGGTGTGGCGCGGGTTGCTGTAGGTCGAGCATATCTGTTTCCGCCCCTTTCGTCTGGCGGTGCCTTAGCGGCTCGACCGTGACTCCCGTTTCCACACCCCGCTCATCGAACCGGACATGCAGATCTCCCGCATCCGGCTCTCGGACAAGCTCTCACGCCTTCACCCACGGCACGCCACGTCCAAGTCGGGTCAGACGTACCAGCCCATAATGCTGGTATAGGTGCGAGTCTGGATATGACCCGCCCTCTTCCGTCTGGTCTTGTGCTTGAGCGCAGCCACCGGCGCAACCGCACTGCGGTATAGCTGTCGAGCAGCCGATACGCCTTGCTGGTGGTCCCTACCGAGAAGTAGTTCGCCCAGCCGCGCAGCGTGCGGTTCAACTTTGCAACCAGCAATGTGGTCTCTTGCCATGTCCCCTTTCGGTCTGTCAGCGCGTGGACAGTCTCGACCGCGCGCCTGATGCTTTTCTTCGATGGCCGATAGCCCAAGCGGGCTTTACCGGTTCTCGCCGAGTACATCCGTCCGAACGTGTAGCCCAGAAAGTCGAACTCGCCCTCCGGCACCTTGCAGATGCGTGTCTTGTCCAGGCCGCCCGGCCTGTCCCTCGCGGGCGTCCGGTTGGTCATCCCTGACCACGTCCTGGGGCTTCCCGTGTTGCGTGCGCTTTCCTTGTGTACATGCTGCCGCCACTACCCCGGTGCAGCAGATGGGCTCAAACGTCGCTCAAACTCACCCATCCATATCAGCCTTCCCCGCAAGGGTTGACGGGTCGGCCTGCACATCGACCTTTTCGAGGCTTGCTCGGCGTTCACTCGCGTTGCGGCCTGCACACTCGCGCGGTCACCAATTTCGTGACCCGCTAATCGAAGGCTTTTCGCGGTAGGAACGCCCATTACTGGGCGCCCCCCGCTCAGATCCACACGTGCGGCTTTCCCGCATGCGGCTCCTACCTCGGGTGGTTGACGGCAAAGCGTCGGTCCGGCCACGGATGAAGGATGCGAGGGACGGGGAGCCAGTCATCACTTAGCTTCTCCACGCGCCCCCAAACGAGCCGACTCCTCTGGCCGCGCCGCTCAAGCGTGCGCCTCCACAGGTTAGTCACACAGAGCCGGAACGCCGTCAGCGCTCGGATGTTCGTTGGGACCGCGAAGTAGGCGTAGTGACCGGTCATGACCTGCCGCAGCCATTTCCCCTGTTCGGGGGTCGGCCAATGCATGCGCCGCCGCAGCTCCGCCTTGAGGTCCTGAAGCTTCGCTCGCATGCGGTCACGCCGGGTCTTCCGCCTAAGCTGGAAGCGCCCTTGGCGCGATGTTCCGCAGATGAGCGTAAAGCCCAAGAACGCGAAGGTCTCCGGCTTGCCGAACCCGCGCTGCTTGCGGTTGGCCGCCGCGAAGCGGCCAAACTCAATCAGACGGGTCTTGTCCGGATGGAGCGACAGCGCAAACTCCTCAAGCCTCGCACGCATCGCATCGAGGAAGCGACGGGCGTCGTCCTCGCGCTCGAAGCCAACGACCACATCATCGGCGTAGCGCACGATGATCATGGCGCCGGTGGCCTCGCGCTGTCGCCAACGCTGGGCCCACAGGTCGAACACGTAAAGCTGCCGTGCCATTCATCATCAAGATCGACGCAAAGCTGATCGCACCTCTTCGACCGAGGCCCGTATGATGCAATCCTTGAATGATGGTTGACCAACCCCATCGCCTGCATAAAGGCATACACGGTGGTGGGGCCGACGAATTTCCATCCGCGCTTTCGCAGTTCCTTCGACAGTGCTTCGGAGGCGGGTGACGTCGATCGGCTTTGCGGCCGCCCGCCATCATCAGAACGCTCGAACCGCCACACGAATGCCGCCAAGGAGCCTTCCGTCTAGACCAGTTCGCAGGCGCGGCGCGCATTGTTGATGACGGCCTCGATCTTGCCGCGATGACGAACGATCTGAGGCTCCGGGAGAGCGTCTTGCGGGGCAGCAGAGGTGACCACTTTATCGAAGCTCCCCCATCAACGCAGTGCCCATAGCGGGCACGATATGCACACAGTTCACCCAGGGCATTCGAGATGAGCGCATCCTGGTCGCCGGCGACAAAGGCTCTACACCAGCGTAGCCAAGATCAAGCCCGCATAGGTAAGTTGGTGCATCAATTGATCCGCACCATGCATAGCCCAGTAGACGCGGGTCGAAGCGTCGGCGCTACTGCGCAGTGACAAGAACGCCTTCGCGTAATCGATGAGGTAATGAACGATGAATTCGGCAAGGACGAGAACGACAATCCGTCCCAAGTCGACGCCGACCAGAAGCAGCGCCGGAACGGTTCCGAGCGCATGGGTCCCCGCATGGACATAGCCGCCGATCATCCGCAAATCGCCTTTGCCACGCAGAACCCAGGCCGGCTGCAGCACGTAATCAGCGACGAAATGCTTGAGCTGTAAGCAAGCAATCATCATCGCCGTGATAAGTGCCATTTCCATTGTTTCCTCCCTGATACGCGACATCCGGCGGGTCGATCGTGTACACGGCCACTGGTTCGGCCTTTCCGCGGACCGTGGCCAGGCCGAGAGACGTCGTGGGCGACAATCCATCGGACGCCTGCACAGTCGCATCGCTGAGGACGATCTCGACGCCACGCTCCTTGGCAACGCCCACGAGCCTACTCGCCAGATTGACCGTGTCGCCGATGGCGGTGTAGCTCAGCCGCTCAGCCGAGCCGATATTGCCGATCAGCGCCGTCCCGCTGTTGATACCGATGCGTACGCGGACCTCGCCATGCCCGAGCGAGACGGGCGGCTCTCTGTGCATCGCATCCCGGATTGCCTTTGCGGCGCGGCAGGCCCGAGCGGCGTGATCCGCCTGCCTCCCAGGTGCATTCCAGATGGCCATAACGGCATCGCCGATGAACTTGTCGACCGTACCGCCCTCCGCATGGATGGCGGCGACCGCAGTCGTCAGGAAGCGCGTCAGGTGCGGCTCGACGGCCGGTCCGAGCCTCTCGGTCAGTTCCGTGAACCCGGGCAGGTCGGCGAACATCACCGTTATGTCGCAAAGCTCACCGCCCGGCTTCGGCTCGATGCTACCTTCGACGAGCAGCCGCACGACGTCGAGCGGCATGTAACGAGCAAAGGCCGAAAGCCCGATCGACATACGCTTCAAGGCGTCGGAGAAGTCGTTTAGCTCGGCCAGAACGGTCGGGTAATGCCGGACGCTCTCAAGCTCGAAATGCTCGACCGCACGCAACTGTACCGCCAGCCGCGCGAGCGGCCGGGCAAAGAGCAAATTGGCGAAGACGACGGCCGTGGTTGCCGCGAGGCCCGCAATTGCCAACACTGTGATCGGAATGCGCCGGATATTCTCGTCGATGCCGCTTGCGAAGGTCGACCGAGGCGTGGCGGTGATGAGCCGCCATCGCTCAAACGGAAGGCGCGACGACGACACAAAGACCGGTCCGAGTGCGGCGCTTTGCGTGACGGCACGAAACGCGGTTCCTCCGTTGAGAGCCACCGCCTCTGCCGCGGCCGCCGCGATGGCATCAGACGCCGGGAAATCGGAAAAATGCGCCGCCATCACACTGTCGGAAGGCTGCGAGGTGGCCAATACGCGGCCATGCTCATCGAGAACAAAAGCCTTGCTCCCGACTGGTATGTTGAGCGCCTGGAGGGCTTGCGACAGGCGTCTGAGACTAACCGCCACCATCACCACGCCGGCAAACTTCCCGAACATGTCGACGCGCGTCGAGAGCACGATGGATGGCTCGAACCCGTTCGGCAAAACATTGGTGACCGTCCAGACAGGGCCACCTCCGTCCCTTCCCAGGCGATACCAGGGCGTGCCGAGCGCCACATAGGCGCTTTCCGCCTTGATGCGCTGCTCGAAAAAGATGTCTCCGGGGATCGGCCGATAGCGGTCACGCCTGAGTTGACGCGACTTTCCCGGCTCGGCGACGCCGATTTCGACCATTTCGATCCGCCCGTCGGCGGTCGCATGCGAACCGAAGAAGCGCCCATCCGGAAAGCCGAAACCGATCCAGGCGATCGCCGACTGTTCGCGTAACAGGGAAAGGAAGAGGAACTCGCGCTTCACCTCGTCGCCGGCGCCGATGGCACCCTGGAAAAAGATGGATCGGACGATCTCAGCCGTGCTCGATACGAGGGCGAGCGTCGAGGTGAGATCATTGCGGACGGACCCGGCCGTCTGCGTATCGAGACTGGCTACGACCTCGTCGATGTTCTCACTGGCGGCGCGCTGCCAGATAAGATGGATGAACGCGGCAGTCGACAGGACCGCGAGCAAGAGCAGGAGCACGACGACTTGGGCGAGCTTCGGGCGATACATCGCTATCCCTCGTGTCGACCGGTGATCAAGCGGGCGGTCCGATCGTTGCGGACATAGGCAAGGGCCCAGTCGAGAAAGACCACGAGGCGATTACGGAAGCCGACGAGGAACCAGAGGTGGGCGAAGTTCCAGACGAGCCATGCGGAATAGCCGGAGAGCCGGGCCTTGCCGAAATCCGCAACTGCTGCCTTGCGGCCGATGGTCGCGAGATTGCCGTAGTCACGGTAACGGAAAGGCGTCGACTGCCGTCCCGCCACGTCGTCGAGAAGGGCGCGCGCCGCGTAGCGACCCATCTGCTTGGCCGCCGGCGCCACGCCCGGTACAGGGCGTCCGTCCTCACCAGTGACTGAAGCGGTGTCACCGATGACGAATATATCGCCGTGCCCAGGCGGATTGAGGCGCCCGTCGACCAGGACACGTCCGGCAGGGTCGGCCGGCGCGGCGATCCACTTGGCGGCGCGCGAAGCCATAACGCCTGCGGCCCAGAGAATGCAGGCGGAGCCGATTTCAGTTCCGTCGGCCAGCTGTACGCCGCCGTCATCGCAGCCGGCGACGGCATTGCCGAGCAGGACCTCGACGCCAAGCCTTTCGAGTTGTCTCTGGGCCTTTCTCGAAAGGCAGGGCGGCATCGCCGGCAGTATCCGCTCACCCGCCTCGACAAGCACGACCCGGGCGGAGGATGAATCGATGCGCCGGAAATCACGCACGATCGTCCTTCGCGAGAGCTCGGCGATGGCGCCGGCGAGTTCGACACCAGTCGGCCCGCCGCCGACGACAACAAAGGTCAAGAGCGTCTGGCGCAAGCGGGGATCATCGGTCACCTCCGCCCGTTCGAAGGCGGAGAGGATGCGCGCGCGGATCGCCGTCGCATCCGTGATTGTCTTCAGGCCCGGGGCGTGGTCCGCCCAGGCGTCGTTGCCGAAATAAGTGTGGCGGGCGCCGGTCGCGACGATCAGGTAGTCATAGGGAATGCGTCGGCTGTTGGTCACGACGCATCGCGCGGCGGTATCGACCGCCTCGACCTTGTCCATCAGGACCGTGGCATTCAACTGCCGCGAAAGAATGCGGCGGATCGGCATGGCAATCTGCGCGGGCGAGAGCCCCGCGGTCGCTACCTGGTAAAGCAGAGGCTGGAACAGGTGGTAGTTTCGCCGGTCGATGACGGTGACTTCGACCGGCGCGCGGCGAAGTGCCATCGCCGCGTTCAGGCCGCCGAAGCCCGCACCGAGAATGACCACGCGCGGCCGGTGCCTTGTCTGGTCCGCGCCGGCCGCGATCTTGCCCGGCGCGGAGCCGCTCTTAACATGCGTCACCGACATCGCTCAGCCTCCGGCACGGATGCGTCGGGCGACCAGATGATCGACGGAAAACACTCCCGCGCCGCGCGACAGGATGAGCAGGAGCAGGCTCGTCCACATCAGATGCTCGACCCAATGCTCCGGGTAGACGAAGATCTGGATGGTGGTGACGACGCCGATCAGCATCAGCGACGCGAGCCGCGCGAGCAGTCCCAGGGCGAGCATCGCCGCGCCACTGAGTTCCGCCGCTGTTGCCATGAGGGCGGCCAGTCCTGGATCGAGCAGCGGCACGCGATATTCGAAGGCGAACAGCTGGAGCGTTACCGGCCAGGATGCGAGCTTCGTCTGGGCGGATTGCCAGAAAACCTCCGCGATCGCCACGCGGGACGCCAATTGCACGATCGATAGCGGCAGGGCGGTCGCCAACGCCACGACAGTGTCGTGAAGCCTGTATATCGTTCTGGAAATACTGACGGGTGTTGCGCGCATTGTGGTCATGACACTCTCTCCTGTTGGTTGGAAGACCCCTTCATGCGATGGATGCCGACGACGAGTTCGCTGACGAAAAGGCCCGTCAGCGCGCGGGCGATATCGAGCTCAGGCGAATGGCGGCAGGCGCGAGCGACCGCAGCCTCGAGTCCGCTGCCCCGCATCAACATGTGCCAGAACGCAAACTCCGCTGCGTCGAGGCGCAGGAAGCGAACGGTGTGGGCATGTCTCCACAGCGCGATGCGCTCCGGTTCGCGTTCGAGATTCGAGAGCCTGTCGGGATCGCCTCCCTGCTGGTGCGCTGCCCATATGCTGAGGGCAGGCCAGCGGCACAGAACAAGTCGCAGCGAAGGCTGTAGAAAGAGCGCGAAGGACCCGCTCGAAAGCCCCTCGTAGAGCTCGGTGAGTGTGCTTGGTCGCTCCAGCGGCGCATCGAGCGCTTCGGCGATCTTCCACTCCAGGCGCGCCACCTCGGAAACGGAGGGCATATCGGCGGTTCCCTCGAAGCGCGCGAGGAATGGCGCAAATCCTGCGCCGTAGCGTGAAAGGCGCGGCTCTTGTGGCGGGCTGTTGCGGATGAAGCAGCCGGCCACATAACTGAAGTAGCGCTCGTCGAGCAGCCGCACCGTCACGGGAAACACGGCCTTCAATGTCGTCGTGAGCGAGACCAGCGTATTGTTGCGGTAGATATTGAGCCGCCTTGCGGGATCGAAACGACCCCGCTCGAGGAGCGGCAGGATATCTGCGGGCCCGGTCGTCAGAACCGCACGCGCGACGACGCTCTGCAGGGTTTCAATGGAGGACATGGCCGTCCCTCCTGCAATGGTCCGATGCGCACTTGCCGCAAGCGGCTCTAACTGCCGCGATGGCAGCGAGCGCCGGGAAACGGATGCCACTCGCGTCGTCGCGGGGTAGCCTCATTGTCTCGAAACGGCTGTCCGGCACGGTGATCGGCGGCTCCTCTGTGCGCTCGCCGAAGGCGATACTGCGGGCGAGCATGTCCGCCCACATGGCTTCGCCCAACAAGACCTCGAGCGGCGGCACATCCGTGTCCCATTCGATCAGTGTCGGTCGCGGGCCGATCCTGCGGAGAGCGTGGACATAGAGCGACCAGACGGCCGGCGGTACGCGCGACCCATGGTCGTCAATGAGAATGACGTCGCCGTCCACTTCATTGACTGCATGGCCGGCTAGGTGGATTTCGCCGATCGCGTCGGCAGGCAGGGCGTCGATGAAGGCCAATGCATCGTATTCGAGGTTGCTTGCGGAGACATGGACGTTGTTGACGTCCAGCAGCAAGCCGCAACCGGTCCGGTTGACGAGCTCGCTCAGGAACTCGGCCTCGGTCATGCTCGATTCCGCGAAGGCCAGATAGGCGGAGAGGTTTTCGATGAAGACCTGACGCTTGAGCATGTCCTGCAGCCGGCCGATGTTCCCGGAAACGATGGCGAGCGCCTTCGTCGTCGTAACGGAGCGGCAGGAGGTCGTTGAGGTAGGCGCCGTCGGCGACGCTCCAGGCAAGGTGCTCCGAGACGATCGCCGGCTGGAAGCGCTCACAGACGAGACGCAGCCGCTCCAGATGCGCTTGGTCGAGACCTGAGGCGCTGCCAAGCGACAGTCCGACGCCGTGCACCGAAAGCGGATAGACCTCGCGCAGCTTAGCGAGCGCCTCCACGGCCGCTGATTGGCCCATGTAGTTTTCGGCATGGACTTCCAGCCAACCCGCAGCAGGCCTGCGGGAAAGCATCTCGGCAATGTGTATGGAACGGAGGCCGATGCCCGCAGCGCACGGCACCGGGTGGGTTGGAAACGTCTTGGGCATCGGTCTACTCCCTCTTTGCTTGTTGTCGGAGGCCGTCAGGCCTTGGGGGCGTTGCTGCCGCCGGCGATCTTTCCGCAGGTGCCGGCAGGCACGTAGATCCAGGCGTCCGCCTGATCGTCCATCGTCGAGGTGCCCGCGCAGGAATGGGTGGCTGTCTGGCAGTCGTTCTGCCCGGCCTTGACGATCCCGTAGCACTTCTCGAACGAGAACTCGGGCTGGGCGGCCGGTCCTGCCGATGCGGTCGACGCCGAGACGGAGGCGATCGCGGCAAGTGCGGAACTGATGAGCGTACGAGTGTTGATCATTGAACATCTCCTGGATCTGATGTTGTTCAGACCGGGTGTCGGCCTGATACTGACAAGCTTCGCAGACCGCTCGAGCTCTTTGAAATGCTGTTCAGGCATGGTTTCGATAGGCCGAACTATCCGCCGGTGACGGGCGCACCTGAGACGAAAAAAGCCCCCCGGATCGGGCCGATCGGGGGGCAGGACGGCCATCGGGAGGGAGACGGCAAGGGAGGTGCGGCGACGCGCCGAGATTGGTCGGGAAGCGCTGAGGCGTCTAGAGGTAACGCGTACTGATATCGACGCTCGAACGCTTCCCTATCGCGTCGTAGTTCGCCATCAGCCAGTCCTCCGCGCACTGTCGACCGCGGTCACGGAGGTCTACGAGGGCTCCCCACTCGGCATTGAGCTTGCTCGAGACGCTGAGGTTTCTCATCGTCTCGTCGTCGGAGATGCCATGTACGAAGATGCGCTTGAGACCAAGAGAATTGCCGGCCTCGGAATCGATCAGGTGCGTCACGAAGGCGATTGCCCGCATCTCCCTCAACAATGAAGAGTTGAAGCTGATTTCGTTGATCCTGTTCAGTATTTCGGCTGCTGTGCGCGGCAGTTCCGTTCGCTCAAGCGGGTTGATGTGCACCACCAGCACATCCGGCGTCTCGCAGCCGTAGATCAGCGGGAAAATGGCCGGGTTCCCCATGTAACCTCCGTCCCAATAGGCCTCACCGTCGATCTCTACGGCTTGAAACAGGAACGGCAGGCAGGCCGAGGCCATTACGGCGTCGATCGAGATCTCGTCATTGGAAAAAACCTTGACCTTGCCGGAGCGCACGTTGGTCGCGCAGATGCTCAGCTTCACGGGACAACGGGACATTCGGATCGCATCGAGATCGATCGATTGCTCCAGAACCTGACGCAGCGGATTGTAGTTCAGTGGGTTGAACTGGTAGGGCGAGAGCAGCCGCGTCACCATGTCGAAGATGACGAAGGCCGGCGAATGCTCCAAGGATTTCGACCCGGTCACGCGGTCGAGCAAACTCGGCTGCAGCGGACTGAAGGCTGCCGCATGGCTGATGCGGCGCCAGAAATTGGCGAGAGCCCTTTGCGCGCCGCTGCGCCCGCCCTCCGCAAGCCCATAGGCCAGGACGGCGGCGTTCATCGCGCCGGCACTGGTCGCAACGATGCCTTCGAAGGAAAGGTTCGCCTCCTCGAGCAGCCGGTCGAGCACGCCCCAGGTGAATGCGCCATGCGCACCGCCGCCCTGAAGCGCCAAGTTTATCGTTCGTGGTGGACGGACGTGCACGGACGCCCTTTCATGCTCGTGAGACGCCGGCAACTTCACGTTGGCGTGCTTGTTCATGGCTCTCCTCCTTTTTCGCCACGGCAATCAATGCGCTGTCCATCCGCCATCGACGGGGATCGCTGCCCCCGTTATGGAGGCTGCGGCACTGGTGCACAGAAAGACACTCAGCGCGCCCATCTCCTCGACGGTCGCGAAGCGCTTGGTCGGCTGGTTCTTCAAGAACACATCGCGGATGACGGCATCGCGCGCGATGCCGTGGGACTTTGCCTGGTCGTCGATCTGCTGCTCGACGAGCGGCGTCCAGACATAACCGGGGCAGATCGCATTCGCCGTTATGCCGAATTCGGCGCCCTCCAGAGCTAAGACCTTCGTCAGACCGATGAGGCCGTGCTTGGCCGCCACGTAAGCCGATTTGAATGGGGATGCGACGAGCCCATGAGCCGAGGCGACGTTGATGATGCGTCCATACCCGCGGGCCTGCATTTGGCCATAGGTCGCCTGAACGAGATGGAACGCGGCGGAGAGGTTGACCGCCATGATCGCGTCCCACTTGACGGCCGGAAATTCGGCAATCGGCGCCACATGCTGGATGCCGGCATTGTTGACGACGATGTCGATGTGGCCGAAGCGCGCGACGGCGCGCGCCACCATCATCCGGATTGCCTCCGGGCTCGACATGTCCGCGCTGTCGAAGGCGACGTCGACGTCGTTTTCGTCCGCCATCGCAGCTCGTTGCCCCTCGATCTCGGCCGGGTCGCCGAAACCGTTGAGCATCACCGCGGCACCCGCCCTTGCCATTGCCTGTGCGATGCCGAGACCGATACCACTTGTTGAACCGGTCACGATGGCACTGCGGCCCTCGAGCGTTCTGCGCCCGAACATTGAATCGATCTCTGCGTCAGTTGCCTTGAGCATGTAACGTCTCCTCACGTCTCGGCCGAACAGCCTTTTCGAGTAGAGGATGGCGCCATATTCATTCCAACTGAAATGCTACTGTGCTATGAAATCGATAGGTGAATTGCATTGGTGCAGGCGCCACGGGCATAGGAAGTTGGCCGCCTCGACAATAACCTTGCGGGGGCGGGTATGGATATTCACCACGTGCGGTATTTCCTAGCAGTCTGCGAAACGCGGAACTTCACGCGGGCGGCAGAAAAGTCCAACGTGACCCAGCCAGCACTCAGCCGGGCAATTCAACAGCTCGAAGACGAGGTCGGTGGGCTCTTGTTTCGGCGGGAACGGAACCTGACCCACCTTACGGATCTCGGAAACCTACTTCGACCACGATTCCAATCAATTCTCGACGAACTATCCGGCGTTAGGCAGGAGGCGTCCCGCTTCCTGTGCCTTGAGGATGCGCATGTGAAGGTCGGCATCATGTGCACAATCGGGCCGCGTCGGTTCACCGGTCTCCTGACCGACTTCAACATGCGCCACCGAGGCATCCAGCTTCAGCTCGTCGAAGGCGTGCCGTCCAGGCTTTCAGAGCTGCTCGAAGAGGGAGAGATCGATGTCGCTATCATGGCGAGCAGCGACCGCTTTCCCGAACGCTTCGACGTGACGCCGCTGTTTCGTGAAAGATTCATGCTTGCCTTTCCCGCCGGTCACCGTCTCTGCCAATACGAGGCCGTTCCCATCACCGCGATAGATGGTGAAATTTACCTAAGGCGCGTGAACTGCGAATATTGGGATTACCTGACGGACTTGTGCGAGTCCTCTGGCGTGAAGACGCGAATCTCCTATTCGAGCGAGCGGGAGGACTGGATTCAAAACATGGTGGCCGGCGGACTTGGAATCTGCTTCATTCCCGAATACAGCGCCGTCATTCCTGGCCTTCAGGTTCGGCCCGTCGTCGAGCCGGAGGTTAGTCGGGAGGTCTGCCTCGTGACCGTCGCGGGGCGTCGGTTCTCGCCGGCCGTTGCCACCTTCGTCGCAGCCGTCAAATCCTACGGCTGGGCCATGCCGCATTCCAGCATAGACATGCGCCGGTCGGCCGCCGATACCTCACCTCTTCCACAATAGCTCTGAGCTATGGAATTCAAAAGCAGGCGGCATTTCTTTGTCGCCTGAATGTCCCGCAATCTCCTCATGCCGGCGGAATGTCTCCGGCCGGACCATAAAGGAGAAACGGACATGACCCAGAAATCCATTGCAGGCCGCCCCTCATTGGTCGTCGCCGTGGCGCTCGGCCTCTTTGCAAGCGCACTCGCGTCGCCGTCGGCCATGGCGGGCGAATGCCCCAAGGATCAAGTAGCGGCGGATGCGATGGCGCCGGGCGCGACTGCGCCGGAAGGTGTTACCGACGAAGTCCTCGCCTCGATCGATCTTTCGTCGAAGGGCGGCGACTGGAAAGGCAATGTGCTCAGGCTGCGAAAGCTGGTTGTGCAGCCGGGTGGCGTCGTTCCGTGGCATGCGCATGATGCGCGCCCTGCCAATATCCTGATCCTTGAAGGCACGATCACCGAATACCGCAGCAGTTGCAAGGTGCCGATCGAGCACAAGGCGGGCGAAGTGACCCCCGAGTTCGGCGATCTTGCCCATTGGTGGAAGAACAACGGCGAAAAGCCGGCCGTGCTCTACTCGGCCGATATCCTGCCGCCGATGGCGGACAAAGCCGACACCATGTGAGCGCCGCGACAGTACAACTTCCCTAACTCGGACGTTTCCGGCCACCGGCGGGAAACGTCCCCGCTCCAGGAGAAAAGGCGATGACGAACCTCGATCGCGCCGCGCCGGCGCCTGTCTCCGTTCTGGCCAACCCGGCGGCAGAACGCTTGCACTTCGGTATCATTTCACTCATCGCATTTCTGACACTCGTCGATCTCTTCGCTGCCCAGGCAATCTTGCCGTCGCTGCAGAGGCAGTTTGAGGTCAGCCGTGCCACGATGGGCTTCGCGGTCAACGCCAGCACCTTGGGCATGGCGGTCGCCGGCCTCGCGGTCGGCATGTTCGGACGCTCGCTCGACCGGCGCAACGGGATTTGGATCAGCCTCACCTTGCTTGCCGTGCCGACGGCCCTGCTCGCTGTAACCCGGGACATAACGCTTTTCGCCGGCCTTCGCGTGGCGCAGGGCCTGTGCATGGCCACAGCATTCACACTCACCATGGCCTATCTTGCAGAACATTATCCGGCCGACCGTGCAACGGGGGCCCTCGCCGCCTATGTCACCGGGAACGTCGCGAGCAACCTATTCGGCCGCATCCTCTCGGCTTGGGTGGCCGATATTGGCGGGTTGTCGATCAACTTCCTGACCTTCGCCGTTCTCAATCTGGCGGGTGCGGCATTGGTCTGGACCACATTGAACCGGACAGAACGCATGATGCCGAACCGGCAGATGCATAGCATCAACGGGAGCTGGCGCTGCGTGCTTGGCAACCGGCAGCTGCAGAGCGTGCTTGCTATCGGCTTTCTGATCCTTTTCGTGTTCATAGGGACCTACACCTACGTGAATTTCCGGCTCGTTGAGCTGGGTCTCTCGCCCATGGAGCTCGGCCTCGTCTATTTCGTCTTCCTGCCGTCACTGTTTACGACCCCACTGGGCGGGGTAATTTCGCGCCGCCTTGGAGCCGCACCGGCGATCATGCTCACCCTCTTGGTCGCGATCCTCGGGCTCATCGCCTTGTTGAGCAGCGGCCTTGCCGTGGTGCTCTCCGGTCTCGCGCTAGTCGCCGTCGGCACTTTTCTCGCCCAGGCTCTGGCTACAGGCCATGCGGGTCGCATCGCCGACGCCGAAAAAGCGGCCGCGAGCGGGGCCTATCTCGCGTCCTACTATACGGGAGGCCTCTTCGGCAGCCTGGTGGTCGGCCAGATCTACGATCACCTTGGATGGAGCTTTTGCGTGCTGGCGTTGGTGCTGGCACTCTTGATCGCCATCCTCATGGCTCTGCCTCTACGCGCCAAGTCATAAGATCCGATTATCGAAACGGACAAGAGACGGCATTACCAAAATCCAGCGGCCGCACGCATCCTTGAGATGCCGCTTGGCAACACAGAGGAGTTTCAGATGATCACGATCAGCAATGGAATACGGTCGACCGCCCTGATTATCACCGCGGTCGCGACGTCGGCTCAAATGTCGATAGCACAGGCAGGGAACAGCGACGGGGTCGTCACCGTCAAAAGCCGCTATTCGGTCGGCGAAACGGTAGACCGGATCAAGCATAGCGTCGAGGAAAAGGGCATCACGCTGTTCGGCGTCATCGATCAGGCGAAGCTCGGCAACGCCGCCGGCAACAAGGTACTTCCGTCGCGTCTGGTGACATTCGGCAACCCAGCGCTTGGCACAACATTCATCACCGCCAACCCTCTCGCGGGTCTCGATTGGCCCGTCCGCGTTCTTGTCTACGAAGCAGAGGATGGATCGGTCTACGCTGCCTATACCGACTTCGACTGGATCGCCAAGCGCCATCGTATTGCAAACAGAAAACACGAATTCGTCATGGCGTCGGAGGTGATCAGGGCCGTTACCGATGACGTGAAGAAATAGTATTCCTTTAAGCGCTCGCCTAAACTCTCTAAAATGAGCTTTGGCGAGCGCATAATCCGTATTGGTCCGCACTGAGCTTTCGATCTGAGCGTCGATTCGCGCTTGCCGAAATGCGTCGCTGGAAAGTGTTCCCGTCAAAACATTTGCGATTAGTCCTGAACGTGAACGTCCTGACGGCGCGCACCGGGCTCGTGAAGAACGGCTCCCGACCCAGTGCGGACATCCGAACCCAAGTACCGAAAGACAAAAGGTACGCTCAAGGTGGACGTTGATTTCTCGCCTAAGTCGGCTGCAAGCAGTCACCCAGAAATTCGATGAAGCGTTGCGTCGTTGCCGGAAGCGGGCGTGTTTCGATGGCGGCGAAGACAGAGCGGCCGCAGTGATGCAGTCGGCCATCGGCCAAATCCTCGGCGACGATTTCCTCCGCCAAAAGGGCGATGCCTAAGTCGAGCGTGGCCAGCTATCCGGCATGCGGCGCATGCAGCCGATTTGAGGAACGTCGACGTGGCTTAACTGCCAGCGGTCTCGAACAGGAGCGCTCGAAAACAGGACCGCCGCACTGCTCGTTCGTCGGTGGTGAGCCGGCGTTCACCTCGCATCGGATGCAAGGAGACGGAAGGGCGAGCAGGCGGTTGCGTTAAACATTACTCAGGCGTCAGTTCAACTCGATACGTTCTCCCGTTGCCGCCGAGCGTTTTACCGCATCGACTACCCTCAAGGTTTCGAGCCCCTCACGCCCGCTGACAAGCGGCGGTTCGTCTCCGCGGATCACCTTGCAGAATTGCCTGATCTGCAGAACGAGCGGGTCCTCGTCGTCGACCTCGATACGCGTTTGGTCAAATGGTTCCCACCAACTCCGTTTACCAGGATTGCGCCAGACCTCGAGCGACGGAACAGCCAGCGATCCGTGCGTTCCTCCAATCATGTAACAGGATTGCTCGGTTTTGGGGTAAGCCGGATTCTCTCCGGTTGTCATCTCCCAGCTCCACGGTGCGACCACCGCGTCCGAGACTGTCGCAGTTCCCAAAACTCCATTCTTGAACTCGATCAGGATCACGGCCGTTTCCTCAACTGCGTTGCCGCGCACCGCGTTGGACTCGCGTGCTTGAACCGCAGCCACATCGCCGAAGAGGTAGCGCAGATTATCGACATCGTGGATGAGATTGAGGAAAACCGGCCCCGCACCGCGCTCACGACGCCACGAGATGTCGAAGTAATCGTCGGGCTTGAAGAGCCAGAACATCGCATTGACAACAAGAACGCGGCCGAGCTTCCCGCTTTCGATGATTTCCTTTGCCTTATGCATCACCGGATTGTGTCGGCGGTGATGGCCGGTCAAAAGAGGAACACCCTTTGCCTCAGCCGCTGCGATCAGCTTTTCCCCGGACATAATGTCATCGGCGATAGGCTTCTCGATGAGTGCGGGAATGCCGGCTTCAACGGCTTCCAACCCGTTCTGGACGTGAGCCGGGTTGGGCGTAGCCACGATGATCCCATCAGGGCGGTCTGCGGCAATCATGTCTGCGAAACTTGCAAACCACTTCACGCTGGCTTCCTTGGCAATGGTCTCGCCAACCGGCGTGGGATCGACCACGGCACTGAGTTGCGCCGAGGGCTCGGCCAGGACGTGCTGAATATGGCGCTTACCGATGAGGCCTGCGCCAAGTACGGCCAGCTTAACCCGTTGGGTCATGGTCACCTCAGCCCTTGCTCGCCGCCTTGATCATTGTCGCCGCGCGCCGGATTCCAAGCTGGTATCCTTCTGTTCCAAGGCCGCAGATCACGCCGTCCGCGCGGTGCGAAACGAACGAATGGTGTCGGAAGCTCTCGCGCTTGTGCACATTGGAGATGTGGATCTCGATCACAGGCCCTTCAAATGTGTTCAGAGCGTCGAGGATGGCGAGTGACGTATGGGTAAAGGCTGCCGGATTGATGACGATGCCCGCACCGTCCTCGCGCGCCTCATGAATCCAATCGATGATCTCGTATTCCCGGTTGCTCTGATGAAAGCGGATTTCATGGCCGAGTTCGGCTGCCAGTTTGCGGCAGTCCGCCTCTACGTCTGCGAGCGTTTCATGCCCGTAGATGTGCGGCTGGCGTTTGCCAAGCAGATTGAGGTTTGGTCCATTGAGAACGTAGATCAGGCTCATAGTATATTTTCCTTCTTGAGCACGTTGTCCTGGTCAGACGAACGCGATTGCTTGAACAGCAAAATCAGGATCCGACTCGTAGAGATCTGCGCGCAAGCCGATCCTCCCAGCTTCGAGAGCAGGCGCGGCGATCGCCCGCGCGGACTCGAGAACGGCAGTGAGAAGCTTCTGCTTGGTCTCTGCAGTACGACCCGGTGCCATCCGCACGATGATTTGGATGAAATGATTATCGACATCCTCATCGCCCACGCAGGAGTATGTCGCCTCCCGCGCAAGCGTGCGCACGGCGGAAGGTTTCACGAGGCCGCCATCGCGAACGCAGCGATGCACGGTCAGCGTGAGCCGGTCCATGGCTACGTGCTCGCCTGCGCCCCGGCTATAATCGATGATGATATGCGGCATTGGGATCTCTCCATCAAGCCGACAGGCGGCACAAGTCCATAAAGTGACGGGACATGCGCTCTGCGTCGGGTGCTATCCCGGTGAACAATTCGAAAGCCGCTGCTGCCTGGTAGACGGTCATGCCGCCGCCACGAAGGGTCCGGCAGCCTTTTCTTTCGGCGAGAGCAAGGAGCTCTGTGACGAGCGGCATATAGACGATGTCGGCGACCCAATGCCGTGGCAGAAGCCATTCCGGGTCGATCGGCAAACCAGGATGGCTCTTCATACCCGTCGGCGTCGCGTGGATAAGGCCGTCCGCGGAGCCCAGGACGCTGCCGACATCCGTCGTGGCACGAGCACAATCCCTTGAGAACCGATCGTTCAACTGCGCAGCCAAGGTTTCTGCTCGTTTCGAATCCTGGTCAAAGATCGATAATCTCTCAATACAGAGCTTGATTGCGGCATGCGCCACGGCGACACCGGCGCCGCCGGCGCCAAGCAGGACGGCATGCGACTTCGCGACGTCCGGGAGGCCACGCTGGAAATTCTCGTAGAAGCCGTACCAATCAGTGTTGTGGCCGATCCTCTCACCGTTGCGAAAGACCACGGTGTTGACCGCACCGAGCATCTCTGCATCCTCGGAAAGGCGATTGAGGTGGGCAATCACCGACTGCTTGCACGGATGTGTAATGTTGCTCCCGGCAAAACCGCGCCGCTCCTCCTCGTCCAGGAGGTCCGGCAGCGCCGAGGCAGGAAGGCCTCGCTCGGCCAGGTCGAGAAGCTCGTAGCGGTAATCGAGGCCCTGATGTCGAGCTTCCGTTTCGTGGAGAGCCGGGGACTTCGACATTTGAATGTCGGCCCCGATCAGTCCCACGAGGAATTTCTTGTCGTGCATTGGTATCGCTTTCGGACGTCAGTGGTGGGCAAGGATTTCGCCGAGGAAGGTTTTTGTGCGTTCGTGCTTGGGAGACTTGAAGAAGACCTCCGGTTCGGCCTCTTCGACGATTTCTCCGGAGGCCATGAAGATGACGCGATCAGCGACCTGACGGGCAAAGCCCATTTCATGCGTGACACAGATCATCGTCATGCCGTCACGGGCAAGCCCGATCATGGTGTCGAGCACCTCCTTCACCATTTCAGGATCGAGGGCAGAGGTCGGTTCGTCGAAGAGCATGACCTTCGGCTCCATGCAGAGTGCGCGAGCGATGGCAACGCGTTGTTGTTGTCCGCCGGATAGCTGCGCAGGATACTTTTCCGCCTGGTCAAGGATCCGAACGCGCTCGAGATATTTTCGAGCCAGTCGCTCTGCGTCAGTGCGGCTTGTGCCTCGAACACGCATCGGGGCGAGTGTACAGTTCTGAAGTACGGTCATGTGGGGGAAGAGATTGAAGCTCTGGAAAACCATTCCCACTTCGCGACGTATCGCATCGACGGATTTGGTGCTTCCGTCCAGTACCTGACCCTCGACGACGATCTTGCCTTCCTCGATCGTTTCGAGGGCATTGATGCAGCGGATTAACGTTGATTTTCCGGAGCCTGACGGCCCACAGAGGACGATTTTTTCGCCTTTGCGGACCGACAGACTGATGGATTTCAAGGCATGGAAAGCGCCGTACCACTTCTGCACGTCCTCAAGGGAAATCAGCGTCGGTTGATCTTTTGCGGAATTGAGCACGGAACGCTCCATCAGGGCTTTAATTGACGGTGAACGGGATGTTCGGAATGGATTCCGGGAACTGCGGCAGCTCGATCGCCATCCACTTCTTCGTGATGGCAGCAAGCTCACCATTGGCCTTGATCTTGTCGATGAAGGCGTTGACGGCTTCGTTCCAGTCCTTCTCGCCGAGACGGGTCCCGACGCCGTTGTAGGTCGTCAGAAAGTTAATCTTGCGCTCATAGGTGCCGGCACTCGCCGCATCCAGACGCTGACCATAGAACTGGTTGCCGCCAACCGCCTTTACCTGTCCGGAGATCAGAGCCTGGATGGTTGCGGCGTCGTCATCAAAGCGGCGAACCGTTGCGGTGGATCCTACGGCATCCGTTACTGCCTTATCCTGCGAACTGGATTTCGGAACGCCGATCTCCCATCCCGCAACGTCTTCAGACTTCGTAACCGCGTCGGACTTCGCGGCGTAAAGCGAAATCGTGTTGGCGGCGTAGGGCTTGCTGTATTGAATTGATTTCGCGCGTTCTTCCGTCATCGCCATCGTTGCGAACAGGATGTCGACTTTGCCGGTCGTCAGCGCCGGAATGCGGTTGGCAACGGCGAGCGGCTGGAATTGAACCTCCACGCCCAATTCCTTGGCAAAAAGATTGGCGACGTCAGCGTCGAAGCCGTCCTGCACGCCGCTTGAGTTGACGAACCCCCATGGCGCATTGTCGCCCTGGATGCCGACCACAAGCGTGCCCTTTGACTTGATTTCCTCCACACTTGCCGCAGAGGCGGTGGCAGCGCCCACGGTTACGAAGGCAACGGTTGCCAGTGCAAGTCCGAGAAAATTCCTGCGATTGTTATGCATGCTCATTCTCCTCCTCAAGAGTTTTGCTTCGAGCGAAGCGGTTAGCGGGCGGCTTTCGCCATCCGTTTTTCGAGGCCACTTCCGGCATGGGAGAGGGGCCAGCAAATGATGAAGTAGATTGCGGCGACGATCCCGAATACGAGCAGCGGCCGGTAGGTCTGGTTTGAAATGATCTGGCCGGCACGCGTCAGTTCGATGAAGCCGACGATTGCTGCGAGCGACGTGCCCTTGATGAGCTGAACAAGGAAGCCGATCGTGGCCGGCAGCGAGATTTTCAGGGCCTGCGGCAGGATGACGTCTTTCATCCGCGAGACGTAATGCAGGCCCAGGGCGTTGGCGGCTTCCGTCTGGCCCTTCGGCACAGCCTCGATGGAGCCGCGCCAGATCTCGCCCAGGAAAGCACTGGCATGGAGCGTGAAGGCGATTGCGACCGCGATCCCGGCGTTGACTTCGACGCCCAACAGCGCAACGCCGTAATAGACAACGAAGAGCTGCATCAGAAGGGGCGTGCCCTGGAAGACGCCGATATAGCCTGCGGTGATCGTCCGGGCGACCTTCTTCTTAGAGGTGCGCAGCAGCGCGATCAGGATTCCGAATATCCCCCCACCGATGAAGCCCACGATCGCGAGCAGCACGGTCCACTTCAAACCCTGCATCAAAAAGAAGAATTCATTTTCGCCGATGGGACCCATGGCTGCCTCCTATCGCGTCGGGTAGTTGAAGTAGTGGCGAGAAATGAGGGCAAAAAGGCCCATCATCAGCGTCGAGATAACCAGATAGATAGCGGTCACCGTGAAATAGACTTCGAAGCTGCGGAAGGTGTCAGACTCAATGCGCTGAGCGGCCGAGGTCAGTTCGTAGGCGGCGATTGACGTGCAGACAGAGGTTGTCAGTGTCAGCATGATGAACTGGCTTGTGAGCGAGGGATAAATCGCCCGCAGCGCCGGCTTGAGCACGATGAGCCGGAAGACGTCCGCCTTGTGCAGTCCAAGTGCGAAACCTGCCTCGATCTGGCCGCGCGACACGCTCTCGACCCCGCCTCGGATGATCTCGATTGCGTACGCCCCACCATTGATGCCGAGGGCAATGATCGCCGTAACGGTCGGATTGAGGCGGATGCCCATGAGAGGAAGGGCAAAATATATGAAGAAGATCTGCACCAGGAATGGCGTATTACGCACGACCTCGACGAACACGATCACCGGAGTGCTCGCAATTCTGCTCTTGGAGGTCCTGGCAACGACGCCCAGGATTCCGATGACGAGTGCGAGAAGCATCCCGGCCAGCGAAAGGGCGAGCGTCCCAAACGAAGCCCATAGCAATTCCGGGGCGCGGTCGAGGACCGCACCGAAATCAAACGTATACGTCATGTATGACTTCCTCCTCCCGACCGGCTCGCGCCGCGTCGGCGCCGGATCAATGATCCGGTCTCAGTAGTCCCACTGCGCTGTCATGCAGATGCTTCAGATGTGCCCGCGGGTCTACCGACCCGACGAGCGGCACTTCAACCGAGATAGCGGCGCTATGCTTGGCTGCGGTCCAAAGCTCCATCAACGGCAGTTCGCCTTCGCCGGGAGCGAGCCTGCCACTTCTCGCCTCGGCGATCATTGCGTCCGATGATTTGGGAGCAGGCCCGCGGACGTCGCAAAGCTGGACGTGTTTTACCTTCCCTGCATTTGCGCGCAGCTCGTCGATCGAGGCGCCGTTTCGGAAGAAGTGAATCCCGTCAACAAGGATACCGGCGTTCTTTGCTCCACAGGAATTCACGACCGCTACGCTGTCGCGAAAGGTTTTTACCGTCCGCCAGCCCATGTTTTCGATGTCGACTGACATGCCATATCGCGCCGCGAGGGCGCAAAACGCAGACAGGTTTGCGGCAAGACGGCCGCCGTCTCGATCATCGCCGCAAACACTCAGCCGGCGCGCCCCTATGTTCGCAGCGGCTGCCACGGTCGCCTCATGGGAGGCCGCAACGAAGCTCTCGTCGATCACGAAGAACTCGATATCGAACACCTTGATGCCTTCGCCATCGGCAATTGTCTTGAACTCCTGGGCACTCTGGCTGGCCACCGGCAACTCGTAGAAAGGGGCTCCGGGAAAAGCGGGATGCAGACGCAGACCTATCGACGCAAAACCCGCCCGAGCAGCCATCACGGCGAATTCCTTGGGCGGCAGCGCGATGGATGAAAAATGCGCCACGCCCAGTTCAAGGCTCGGCCCTGGCGTCGCGACGGTCATCACGAGATCCCCTTTGTCGCGAGGTGATCGCGCAGATTGGTTCCCGTGCGGTGGATATGCTGACGCAACATATCGCACGAGTAGTCCATATCCCGCGCGACGGCTCCCTGAGCAATCTCACTGTGCTCCTGGCTGACGTTGCGGTCACCCGACGTGCGGGTCAGAAACACCCGGCGATAACGGTCGTTGAGATTAAGAAGCAATCTGCAGAAATGGAGCAGGATCGGCTTCCCGCAGCCAGATATAAGTGTCAGATGAAATTCGCGGTGGAGCTCTTCCCAGCGCTCCAGTGTCTCTGGCCGAGCCGCGTCGCGCTCGGTGCGGTTAAGGCGATGCAGCGCGCGCATGACGTTGCCCTCCCACTCCACATCGCCGAGCCGCATGGACTCGCGAAGCGCAAAGACTTCAAATTCTTCGCGCAGGGTGGTGATCTCTTCCAGATTGGCCAAGGAAATTGCTGAAACGCGGTAGCCGCGATTGTCCTCGAACTCCACTAGACCGTCCGATATCAGCCGCGCCAACCCTTCACGCAGCGGACTGAGGCTTACGTTGAACGTCTTGCGCGCCTTTTCGAGATTGATCTTACTGCCGGCCTGAAGCTCGCCGGAAATGATCGCCTCACGAAGACGGGATGCAAGCTGGCTCCCAATTGTGTTTTTGCCGTCGTCAAGAAAGCCAGAAGACGATGGAGCATCTTCTGTCGTCGGAGCAAATGCGCCGTCGTCATCCGGTACCATTGTTCCTCCTAACGCTCCCCCGCGGTAATTGTCGATGATCGATACAATAACCGATTATTTATGTCAACTTGAGAGCACTGAAATCTGCGAAAAATTGGAGCATAGCTCCCTTCTCGACTAATAAAATATAATAACATCAATCATTTGCGCGCAAAGAGATCCCGTTTCTTTTGGCTAATTGGCACCGCGAGGATGCACGGAAGCCTTGACAGATAATCGATTATTTGGATAGTCGGGAAATCGGGAGGTAGCCCACATGGTGATCAAAACGGAAAGCGATCTGACGCCAGCCGTCCTCGCTGTGATGAATCGCACTGAAGACCCCCGCCTGCGAGAAATCCTCGTGGCGATGGTCAAGCATCTTCATGCCTTCGTGCGCGAGGTTCGACTGACGGAGGTCGAGTTTCGGGAGGCGACAGCCATACTGAATGAGATCGGGAAGCTGCATACTGATTACCACAACGAGTTTGTGCTGATGGCCGGTTCTCTTGGCGTATCTTCACTTGTCTGCCTGCTGAACAATGGCGACAAAGGACAGACTGAGACCTCCCAGTCGTTGTTGGGCCCATTCTGGCGCCTCAACTCTCCGCGAGTCGAAAATGGCGGGTCGATTATCCGATCCGAGACGCCGGGCACTCCCTTGTTCGTGCATGCCAAGGTCGTTGACCGCGACGGTAGGCCAATTGCCGGCGCCGAAGTGGATGTGTGGCATGCATCTCCCGTCGGTCTTTATGAAAACCAGGACCCGGACCAGGCCGAGATGAACTTGCGCGGCAAATTCATGACCGACAAGCAAGGTCGGTTCTGGTTCAGGACCGTCAAGATGGTCGGCTATCCGATACCGGTCGATGGCGTGGTCGGAAGCCTGCTGAAAGCTCAGGGACGCCATCCGTACCGACCAGCGCACCTGCACGCACTGATCTTCAAGCACGGATACAAGACGCTGATTTCCCAGGTCTTCGATCCCAGCGACCCGAACATCGACTCCGATGTTCAGTTCGGTGTCACGGCAGCGCTGACCGGCGACTTCATTCGTCATGAGGAGCCCCATCCGACCGAAGCGGATATTCCTGGTCCGTGGTTCTCGCTCGACTACACCTATGTCATGGAGCCCGGCGAAGCCGTTTTGCCGCGTCCCCCGATCAAATAAAATCACGATCAGCAGAGCAAACGATATGATCACCGAAGAAGAACGCCGGGCCGCAGCAGACGCGCTGCTCAAAGCTGAAATCGAGCGCAAGCCGATCATACAGCCTAGTGAGACCTACCCGAACCTCGAACTCGAGGACGCCTACCGAATTCAGGCTTTGTGGGCGGAGGCGAGGGTCGCCAAGGGCGCACGGATCGTCGGGCATAAGATTGGCCTGACGTCACGCGCAATGCAGATGGCTTCGAAGATGACGGAGCCGGACTACGGCTGCATTCTCGACGACGCGCTTTACAACGACGGAGCGCAGATCAGGGCTGACTTGTTTATCAAGCCGCGCCTCGAGGTCGAGCTGGCCTTTGTTATGGGCGAGGATCTCGTCGGGCCCGGCACCAGGATCTATGACGTCATGCGTGCGACCGAGTTCGTTGTCCCGGCGCTCGAGATTATCGACTACCGGACCGAGGTCCCTCGAGCGATCACCGATACCATTGCGGACAACGCGGCTTTCGGCGCCCTCGTCGTTGGCGGCCGTATAATTCGCCCGATGGACATTGATATCCGTTGGGTCGGAGCGACTCTTTCCAAGAACGGCATCATCGAGGAGTCGGGCGTGTCGGCGGCGATCATGGGACATCCGGCAGCCGGCATCGCGTGGCTGGTCAACAAACTTCATGCTGTGGGCGGTGGCCTGAAGAAGGGACAAATAGTCCTGGCCGGCTCCTTCACGCGTCCTGTCGACATCGCGAAAGGTGATGTCATTCAGGCCGACTATGGCCCTGTTGGCTCCATCGGCGTGTCGTTCGTGTGAGGTGCTAGATGGAACATCCTGTCAATCGGTTCAAGCGGAAGCTCCTTGCTGGTCAAAGTCAGATCGGCTTGTGGTGTGGCTTGCCGGGAAACTACGCCGCGGAAATCGTCGCGCCCTCAGGTTTCGATTGGCTCCTGTTCGACACGGAACATTCGCCGGGTGACGTTCTGACCGTCCTGCCACAATTGCAAGCGGTCGCACCATACGACGTTTCCCCAGTCGTCCGCCCGGCCATCAATGACCCCGTTCTCATCAAACGTTTCCTGGATATTGGCGTCCAGACACTGCTCATTCCCTACGTTCAGAACGCGGAAGAGGCGAAAGCCGCAGTCGCGGCGGTGCGATATCCTCCGGATGGAATTCGTGGTGTTTCTGCCCTGACGCGCGCCACTCGTTTCGGCCGAGTTGCGAACTATGCGCAAAATGCGGAACGGGAAATCTGCCTGTTGCTGCAAGTTGAGACGTGTGAAGCGCTTGGCAACCTGGAGTCGATTGCCTCGGTAGAGGGGGTGGATGGGGTATTCGTTGGACCGGCAGACCTGGCAGCGAGTTTCGGACACAGGGGCCAACCGGGCCACCCGGAGGTGGTCGATGCAATTGTCGACGCGATTGAACGCCTGAAAGCGTTGGGCAAGCCTGCGGGCATTCTTACCCCGGATGAGACGTTCGCGGCACGGTGCCTCTCGCTGGGAACGCTGTTTACTGCCGTTGGTGTCGATGTCGCTGTTCTGGCAAGGGGATCGGAAGCACTCGCCGCACGATTTGCATCTCAGGGAGCGTACCGCGATGCCGGAACGTGATGAACTCCTCACTGAAATCGCACCGACGGGGGTCATCAGAGCGGCGGTCAACATGTCGAATGCCGCACTGGTCCAACTTGATCCAGTGACAGGCGTTCTAACAGGGCCGAGCGCGCAGATCGCGATCGCACTTGCAGCAGAACTCGACTGCAGTTTGTCGCTGGTTCAATACGGATCGGCCGCTGACATTCTTGCGGCTGCCGAAGGCAACGAGTGGGACGTTGCGTTCATTGCTTCCGATCCATCACGTGCCGACAGCTTCTCCTTCTCGCCCCCCTATACCACGGTGACCGCCAGCTTTCTGGTGTCAGACAGTAGCCCGCTAGGCAGCGTGGAGCATGTTGACGTCGAAGGGGTGCGCATTGCCGCCGCCAGAACCGCTGCATATACAAAGCAGCTTGAGCGACAGGTTAGAAATGCAATTGTCCTCCATGCCGAAAATCCCGCCTCCGCCCTGGACATGCTTGTATCCTCCCGGTGCGATGCGGCTGCGGGCTTGACCGAGTCTCTGTCACGTTTCTGCGAAGAGAATCCAGGTTTCCGCATTGTTGATGGGACATTCTCGAAAGTGCCTCAGGCGATCGCTGTGCATCGGAGGTGCGTTCACGCCGCAACCTTCGTGTCGGACTTCATCCGACAGCATTGCAGTGCGGATAAGCCGGGCAACTGAAGCAGTTGGCGGGACATGCGAGGGAGCCAGGTCGAGAGGACGCGACACGTTAATCCCCGAATAGTCAGGTGGAATCCTCTTCCCTCTCAAGCGTTCGGCGTCCGAGGACCCTGCTCGGCCACAAGAAGCTGGAGAGCACTGTGCAGTACCTCGGAATAGAGGTGGACGACGCCTTAGCCATTTCTGAGCAATTGGAGCTGTAGCATTCAAGGGCGGCGCTTCGATACGAAGCGCCGCCTGCTGCCCTGCTGAGGCGAAAGATCGACCCGTTGAAGACATCCGACATTGAGCAAGCTGTGGCACAAGCTCATGCGAAGGGCAGTTCGTTCCAGAGGGGGGGTGTGCGGCCTGGACGCGGGATTCTCAGGAGTGGGCGGTGAGGCTCCCTCCCGCGTCCGGCTCCTGCTGAAATCGTCGAAGGCTCAATAGGCACCGCTCTCATTGTTCACATGAAGCGCGAAGCCGGTCGCCTCCCGATCGCCCAGCTCGGCGCGGAGCTGCATGCTTGGGATCAGATAGTCGCCGGCATTCTGCTGGCGGTAGGGGATGGGCCGGGTCGCAAACAGCGTCCGCATCCTCTTGCGCAGGCGTTCTGCGACAGGCTCGAAGCAGCTCTCAGCGAAACGATCGACTCTGTAGGCGACGAACGCTGGAAGGACGTCATAGCCCGGATAGTAGAGGATGCCATGATTGATCGGAAACAGCAGGTCATCGATTGGCCCGTTGACACCACGGGCGGCATAGTGCTCCTCCCAGCCGCCGGCGGTCACGATCAACATCGCGCGTTTGCCCGCCAGCGTGCCCTCACCGTAGCGGTCGCCCCATCGCCTGTCGCTGTGCTCCCCAACCCCATAGGCAAAACCGTAGGCGAACACACGGTCGACCCAACCTTTGAGGATCGCCGGCATGGTGAACCACCACAGGGGAAACTGGAGGATCAGGGCATCAGCCCAAAGAAGCTTCTCGATCTCGGCCCTAACGTCCTCAGTCAGGGTGCCGGTCTCGAAGGCCTTTTTGGAGGCGGCAACCGGAACGAAGCGCTCGTCCCGTGCCAACGAGGGAAAGTCGGCGCGGTCGACATGCGACTTCCAGCCATCGGCATAGAGGTCCGATACCTGCACCTCGTGGCCTTGAGCCTTCAATTCCAGTACGGCAACGTCACGGAGCGCGCCGTTCAGGGAGCGCGGTTCGGGATGTGCATAGACAAGCAGAATTTTCATGGGTCAGCGATCCTCGGTTGGAAACTGACCCTTCAACTAGCCAAGGCAGCGATGATCCACTAGATGTAGGCAATGCATAAGAATATGCCGCAAAATGGATAAATCTGACGTCACACTTGAGCGCATGCGCACGTTTATCCGCGTCGCCGAGCGTGGCAGTCTGTCCGGGGTCGCCCGCGAACTCGGGGTCGGACAGTCAACAGTCTCGCGACACCTGCGGGAACTAGAGGACGCCGTCGGGGTGGCTTTGCTGAGCAGGACCACTCGGCGCCTCACGCTGACGGACGAAGGCAGTCGCTACTACGCCAACAGCGTCCAGATTCTGCGCCTCGTGGAGCAGGCGGGCAACGAGGCGCGCGGGGCGCGCGGCTCGCCCTCCGGCACTATTCGGATCTCCTGCACGGCGGCCTTCGGGGTCTTGCACGCCACCCGGCTGCTCTTCGCCTTCCAGGACCTCTACCCCGACATCGGCATCGAACTCGGCTTGACCGACGAACGCATCGATCTCGTCCGGGAGGGAGTGGATATCGCGCTGCGCCTGGGCCCGCTCACTGACAGTTCCATGAAGCTCAGGCCACTCGGCCAGTCGCAGCGCCTGCTGGTGGCTGCGCCGGACTATCTCGCGGCGCGCGGTAGGCCGACCGTCCCGCGGGACCTCTCCGGCCATGAGGGCATCCGGATGACGAATGTGGCGACAAGCGACACGCTTATCCTGCAGGGGCCGGACGGAGAACGCCATGCGGTGCCCTTCGGCGGGCGTTTCCGCGTCGATCACGGGCTTGCCGCACGGGAGGCTCTCGCCGCCGGACGCGGCATCGCACCCGCGCATCGCTGGCTAGTCGATGATCTCCTGGGCGAAGGCCGGCTCGAGGCGGTTCTGCCCGGCTATTCGCTGCCATCCGTGCCACTGAGCATGCTGATCGTACCCGAGCGCGCGGGCATTTCCCGAGTCAGGCTGCTGGTTCATTTCCTCGCCGGGAGAATAGCCGGCATGCCGGGGATCGATTAGTCGGCCCCGAAACCCTATCAGAGTAGCTGTCAACTCTGTGCATTTCTGTCGAGAGCGGACAGCTCTCCATCCATTTTGACTGTAAGCATGCAATATGAACCGATCGGCCGATAATGCGGCCGTTGCTGTGATCCTTCGACAGCAATGACCGCTCCCTTGTGCAAATCAGACGTAAGCCGAGCAGGTGCCGAACTTCTGGCTTCCTGAAGGTTTTTCGATGCGGGCCGCAGCGCGACGTTTGCCGCTGGCGTTGGGCGGCCCGCGTTGACAAACCTTGGAAGGAGGAAGCCGCGGAGGCTGGGACCCGACTGCGACGTGGGCCGGAACCGGAACGATCGACCCTTGGACGAAGCCGCTCGCGCGGCACTGGCGCCCGTGGTGAGGGTGCAGGAATGATCTGAACGGCGTGCATTTGCAGGTGTGCGGTCCTGGCTGACGATTGAGGTGTTCTCAATCTTCAGACAGGAGGTTGCCATGACGGAGGAGAGGACGACCCCGCTGCGCGAGCGGATGATCGAAGACATGCGCATCCGTGGGATGGGCGACAAAGCTCAGCAGGCGCATATCCGAGCCATCAAGGATTTCGCCGGGTTTCTGAAGCGATCACCGGACACCGCCACAGCCGATGACCTGCGCGCCTACCAACTGCACATGACCAATGCGGGCATCCCCCCGCCGACCTTCAACGCCCGCATCGTGGCGCTGCGGTTCTTTTTCGCCACCACCTGCGGCCGCGAGGAGATGAAGCGGCATATGCAGTTCCGTCGGCAGCCGCAGACGTTGCCCGTGGTCTTGAGCATCGAGGAGGTCTCCGACCTGCTGATGGCGGCTCCAGGGCCGGGCCTGAAGTATCGGGCGGCACTCAGCATCTCCTATGGCGCCGGACTGCGCGCCTCCGAGGTCTGCAACCTGAAGATCAGCGACATCGACAGCGACCGGATGCTGATCCATGTCGAACAGGGCAAGGGGCAGAAGGACCGCAAGGTGATGCTGTCGCCCGGGCTGCTCAAGCTGTTGCGCGACTATTGGCGCGAGGCGCGACCACAGGGGTGGCTGTTCCCGGGCAAACCGAAGATCAACCCGATCTCGCCGCGGCAGCTCAATCGCGCCTTTACCGCCGCCAAAACCATGGCCGGTATCGGCAAGCCCGCGACGCTGCACAGCCTGCGGCACAGCTTTGCCACCCACCTCTTGGAAGCGAACACCGATGTCAGGGTCATCCAGGTCCTTCTCGGCCATGCCAGGTTGGTGACCACCGCCCGCTATACCCATGTCGCCACCAAGACGATCCGCGACACCGTCAGCCCGTTCGAGACCCTGCAGACGCTGCAGGACCAAACGCTCCGACGCGGACTGGAGTAGCGCCGGTGCGGTGATCCGGCCGAGACTGGAGATCGGCGACATCTTCCGTGCCTATGGCCCGGCGTGGCGGCGGGCCAATGCCGGGCATGTCAGCCTCACCCAGCTCAAGGTCATGGCGGCCATCGAAGCCTGCCGAACCGAGGCGCTCGGCGGGCATGTGGCGGCCTGTGCCAAATGCGGCCACAGCCACATCGCCTATAATTCCTGCAAAAACCGACACTGCCCCAAGTGCCAGGGGCCTGCCGCGCGGGACTGGATGGCCGCCCGCGCCGAAGACCTGCTGCCGGTCGAGTATTTCCACGTGGTTTTCACCCTGCCGGCCGAGATCGCCCAAATCGCCTACTGGAACAAGAAGGCTGTCTATGACCTGCTGTTTCGGGCATCGGCGGAGACGTT
>NZ_KB905370.1:3368880-4214698 GCF_000378985.1 Ensifer sp. BR816
AGGTGATGCGGCTGGCCACCGACGAGTTCATCCGCCGTTTCCTGATCCACGTGCTGCCCGACGGATTCCACCGCATCCGCCATTACGGTCTGCTCGCCAGTGCAGGCCACAAGGCCAATATCGCAAGGATCAGGAAACTGCTCGGGGCGCAAACGCCATCGCAGCACGACGCACCAAACGCCGAGGTCACGCCGCTCACCCTGAGAGAGCCATGCCCGGTTTGCGGCGGCCCGATGCGCATCGTCGAGATCTTCCGCCGCGGCCAACAACCCAGATGCCGCGCGCCACCCCGAAAGGACGCCGCATGACGAAATCCATCTCACATCAGCCGAGGCTGGTCCGCATCGACGAGGCGTTCCGGGGTGGCGCCGGTCAGCCTAAGGCAACCCAGCACACTGAAAAATCGCCGGCGCGAACCTACCAAAGACCTGTGACCCCGATCCCGATCGGCTCATGCAANNCTTCGGGGCTACACCTTCGCACCCGACGCTGCCGCCGATAGCCCCCTTGAAAAACCGCAGCCGCACGCTTTCCCCATAGGCGCTCTACCCAGCCCCCGCGGCCTCCTCCTTGGGAGGTTTGTCAACGCGGGCCGACACAGGCCCAGCCACCACCGTCGCGCCGCGGCCCGCATCGAAAAACCTTCGCCAAAGCGGACTGTCAATTCGTTGCGCGTGAACGGCAGGTTTGCGCCCTCATCTCAGCCAATCCAACCACCGGCACGCGCCCCCCGCCTATTGCACGGAACTGACGACAGACGAGCTGAAATCGGCGCTGCGGTCGGCCGATCGTTCGCGCGCGCGCCCGGCTATCGCGACGCCCTGATCGGGAATTCTTGGCAGCCGGGGGCAAGCTGACCTACGAAGAAATTATTGCCCGCAACCGAGCGGTCACCGCGTGATAGCGAATCTTAAAGGCGCTGAACGCCTCATTCGACGGGAGCGAAGTCGAATGCGCAGATGCCGGATGGCGGCTTCGCGCTGCTCTCTGGCCGGCTGAAGGCCAAGGTCGACCCTGTGTTGTCGTTGGCGCTAGGCGCGTGCCGCCTCTTCAGCTCTGGACGCATGCTCGACTATGGGCCACTAAGCATAAGCTCTTGAACTCGGGCGAGCCGCAATCCCGGCGTCTCCTACATACTCTCAATGAGGAGACCGACCTTTTCAGTTTCGATTCAATTCATGCCGAATGTCTCACGACAATTTCAAAGCCGATCTTGATCATCGGCTCGACCTCCTCGCCGGACAGCTTTCGAAGAATTGATCGCGCTGCCTGCGTGCCGATCATGCGGCGGTCGATGCGTACCGTCGTCAGGGACGGATAGGTATGGGGTGCGAAGTCGAAATCGCCGAAACCGATGATCGCGACATCCTCCGGCATCCGGCGACCCCTGGCGATCGCCTCAGTCAGGGCTCCATGGGCAACGACGTCTGAACTGCCGAAGACGGCGAGCGAGCCGCCGCCACGGTCGAGCAGTTGTGCCAAGGCCTGCCGTCCGTCGCTGAAGGTCGAGGGAGAGTTCATCTCGATATCGGGCAATTCGACCGGGGCGACGCTCGCCAGTCGGTTGATGAAGCCGTCGCGGCGCTGGAGCGCGCGCGGGTCGTTTGCGCCGATCTGAGCGTAACGGTCATACCCCTTAGCCATCAGGTATTCCGCGACCAGCACGCCGACGTCATAATGCGAGAACCCGACCGCCGTATCGAGCGGCGACGGCGTGGAATCCCATATCTCCACGATCGGCAGTCCGGCCCCGGTCAGCATCGACCGCGTTTCTTTCAAGTGCGTGATGCCGGTCAGAATTATGCCGTCTGGTCGCCGCGCGAGAATGGCACGGGTCAGTTCCAGCTCCCGCTGATGGTCATAGCCCGACAGGCCCAGCAGCAGCTGGTAGCCTTCTGCTACAAGCTCGGCATTGAGGCCTTCGATCGCCTCGGCAAAGATGGTACTCGATACCGACGGAACAATGGCCGCCACCAGCCGAGTGCGGCGCGACGCGAGCCCGCCGGCTAGCAGGTTCGGCACATAACCGGTGCGGGCGATGATGCGCTGGATGGCCTCAAGCGTATTCGGCTTCACGAGGCTCGGCGTATTGATAGCGCGCGACACGGTCACCGGAGAGACGCCGGCGAGCTTGGCGATGTCCGCCAGCGTAACCGGGCTGGATTGCTCTGGCTGTCCGCCTCTTTCCCGTCTCGCCATGACTGTCTCCATCTCAAAAATGATTTACGCTTTCATTTTTTGTTTTGGCAAGTCTTTCCCCAAACAAAATTCTGTAAGTCACTCTAATTGGTTGAAATCACTTGGTTCAGTGGCCTGTAGCCAGGTCTTGCAGAGCGCGAATTTGCTGATAAAATGGAAGCGCTTTCATTTTTCGGTTGAGGAGCCGGAAGATTGATTTTCAGAAGGGCACCGGCGTCCAAACGGGAGGAGGAATTCATGCATTTGAAGCGTTTCATCACATTGGCGGCGATGGCCGCATCGATCTGTGCGGTGACTGCGACTGCGGGTCGCGGCCAGGACTATCCCTCGAAGACGGTGACGGTCATCGTTCCCTTTGCCGCTGGCGGCAATACCGACGCATTTGGCCGCCTCGTTGCCGAGCAACTAGACAAGCGGCTGGGTCAGCGCTTCATCGTGGAGAACAAGCCCGGCGCCGGCGGCAATATCGGTCTTGGCGAGCTCGCCCGCGCCGAGCCCGATGGCTATACAATTGGCATGGGAACGGTCAGTTCCAACGCGATTAATCAGACCCTCTTCAAGACGCTGCCCTATGACAAGGCAAAGGGTTTTGCGCCGCTGTCGCTGATCGCCCGAATGCCGAACGTGCTCGTCGTCAATCCGGAAAAGCTGCCGGTCAACTCCGTGCAGGAACTAATCGAACTGCTGAAGAAGGAGCCGGGCAAGCACACCTATGCTTCCTCGGGCGTCGGCACCTCGATCCACCTCGCCGGCGAACTGCTCGCAACCAAGACCGGCGTCAAGATCACCCACGTGCCCTATAAGGGCAGCAGCCAGGCGATCATGGACGTGGTAGCCGGTCATGTCGATTTCATGTTCGACAACATTCCGACGGCTGCCCAGCAGGTAAAGGCCGGCAAACTACGCGCGCTGGCGGTCACCAGCCTCGACAAGGCATCGCTGCTGCCCGACGTGCCAACGATGGATAGCGTCATTCCCGGCTTCGAGGCGACATCCTGGCACGGCATTTTTGCACCGGCGGGTACCCCGCCAGAAATCGTCGAAAAGCTGAGCAAGGAAGTTCAGGCCATTCTTCATGAGCCTGCAATGAAGGAAAAGATAGAAAGCATGGGCGCGACGCCGGTCGGCAATACGTCGGAGGAATTCGCCACGTTCATCAAGGGCGAAACCGAGAAATGGGCCGAAGTCATCAAGGCGGCCAACGTTCCGCTGCAGTGACCTTTTCGTCCACTGGCCGGCGTATCACGCCGGCCGGTGCATCCTGACCCGTGGATCTTGAAGCCATGTTGAAGATTAGAAACGGCCGCGACTTCGTCGGCGGCGTAGCGATGATCGTCGTCAGCCTCCTTTTCATCTGGTTCGGCCGGGAACTCGACGTCGGAAACTCGTTCCAAATGGGACCCGGCTATTTTCCCAGGATGCTGAGTCTGCTCCTGATCAGCATCGGAGTGCTGATTATCCTTCAGTCATTGGTCGTTGCCTCCGAAGCCGAGCCGGATGAAACAGCCAACTGGAAGGCTTACGCACTGGTCATCCTGGCCCCGATTGTCTTTGGGCTCGCGCTCTCTCGCCTGGGGCTTGCCCCAACGATGTTCCTGATGATCGTCGCCGTCAGCTTCGCCAGCAAATATGCGGGCTGGCGCCATTCGGTCGCGCTCGCCCTGTTCATGGCGATCTGTTCGGTCGTGCTCTTCACCCGGCTTCTGTCGCTTCCCGTCAGCGCCTTCGGGCCATGGATTCCGTTCCTCGGCAACTGACCGACGCCGTCTGCGAGGAGTTTCGTGATGGATATCTTTTCCGACCTTTGGCTGGGCGCCGCCACCGCCTTTCACCCTGTGAACCTGGCCTATGGCTTCATCGGCTGTCTTCTGGGAACCGCCATCGGAGTTCTGCCGGGGCTCGGACCGACCGCGACAATCGCCATGCTCTTGCCGATCACCTTCGGCCTGCAGCCGGAGTCGGCGCTGATCATGCTGGCAGGTATCTTTTATGGTGCCCAGTATGGTGGCTCGACCACGGCGGTCCTCATCAACCTGCCCGGCGAAAGCTCGTCTGTTGTCACTGCGATCGACGGCTACCAGATGGCACGCCGCGGGCGCGCGGGCGCGGCGCTGGCAACGGCGGCGCTCGGGTCCTTCTTCGCCGGCACCGTCGCAACCGTCCTGCTTGCCGTTGCCGCACCGCCCCTCGCCGCTGTCGCGCTGAAGTTCGGACCTGCCGAGTACTTCTCGTTGATGGTGCTGGGTCTGGTGGCCTCGGTGGCGCTGGCCAGCGGCTCGCTGCTGAAGGCCTTCGCGATGATCGTGTTCGGCCTGCTGCTGGGAGCGATCGGCACCGATGTGGAAAGCGGCACACCGCGCTATGTCTTCGACATCCCCCAGCTTTATGACGGCCTCAATTTCGTGGCGGTCAGCATGGGCATATTTGGCCTCTGCGAGATCCTGCGCAATCTCGAAAACGAGCACGAGCGCTCGGTCGGCGTCAGGAAGGTCACGGGTCTAATGCTGACGCGCGACGATTTCAGGCGCATCCGCGGTCCCGTTCTGCGCGGCACCGCACTTGGCTCGTTGCTCGGCGTGCTGCCGGGCGGTGGCGCCATGCTGTCCTCCTTTGCGGCCTATGCGCTGGAAAAGCGCGTCTCGCCAAACCGCGCCGAGTTCGGCAAGGGCGCGATCGAAGGGGTGGCCGCCCCGGAAGCGGCCAACAATGCCGGCGCGCAGACCTCCTTCATTCCGATGCTGACACTCGGAATCCCCGGCAATCCGGTCATGGCGCTGATGGTCGGCGCGATGATCATCCAGGGCATCACGCCCGGCCCCAACGTCATTTCCGAGGAGCCCGCGCTGTTCTGGGGCATGATCGTCTCTATGTGGTCGGGGAACCTGATGCTCGTCATCCTCAACCTGCCGCTGATCGGGTTGTGGTTGCGCATGCTGACCATTCCCTACCACCTTCTGTTTCCGGCGATCATCGGTTTCTGCTGCATCGGCGCCTACAGCATCAACAACAGCGTTTTCGACGTCTTCATCATGGCGGGCTTCAGCGTTGTAGGCTTTGCACTTTTCAAGCTTCGCTTCGAGCCGGCGCCTTTGCTCCTGGGCTTCATCCTAGGGCCAATGCTGGAGGAAAACCTGCGGCGCGCCATGCTGATCAGCCAGGGCGATCCGACCATCTTCGTGCGCAGCCCGCTCAGCCTGTCGCTGCTGGCGGTCGCCGTGCTCGTGCTGGGCCTCGTACTTGCACCTTCGATCAACCGCAAGCGTGACGAAGCCTTCACCGAGTGAGCCGATGCGAACCTCACTGACACAAGAAAGAACTAGCCGATGACTGAAGAACTAAGCAATGCCCTCACGGGCATCTCCGGCATCCTCGTCACCCCCTATGACAACGCCGGTGAGATCGAGCCCCGGCGACAGAAGCCGGTCGTCGACAAGGCGATTGCCGCGGGCGTGCACATTCTTGTCGCCAACGGCAATACGGGCGAATTCTATGCCCTGACTGTTGAGGAGGCCGAGGCCATGGTCCTCGCCTCGGCGGAGCACGTCGATGGCCGCATACCTCTATTGGCAGGTGTGGGGCGGGGCGTGCGCGATGCCTGTCGGTTGGCACGCGCCTCAAAAGCGGCAGGCGCTGCAGCCCTGATGATCCACCAGCCGCCGGATCCGTTCTCGGCGCCGCGCGGTTTTGTCGACTATGTGAAGACGGTTGCTGACGCGGCCGATGGTCTGCCGATCGTGCTCTACCTGCGCAACGATGCCATCGGCATCAAGACGATCCGCGATCTTTGCGCGCTCGCCTCGGTCATCGGGGTCAAGTGGGCGACGCCCAATCCGCTGAAGCTTGCCGAAGCGATCGCCGCCGCCGATCCCGACATCGTATGGGTCGGGGGGCTGGCCGAAGTCTGGGCGCCCGCCTTCTATGCGGTCGGCGCGCGCGGCTTCACCTCTGGCCTCATCAATGTCTGGCCTGAGCGATCGGTCGCCATCCATTCGGCACTGGAAGCGGGGGACTACCACGAGGCCAACCGCCTGATTGCGGGCATGAGGGCATTCGAGGATATCCGCGCCGAGGAACTGAATGGAACCAATGTCACAGGTGTCAAGGCGGCACTGGCAGCGATCGGCCATGACTGCGGCGCCACCCGGCCACCATCAGCTTGGCCGCTCACTTCATCCCAGCATGCGGCGCTACAGGCATTCATCACATCAAACGAAATCCGCTTCTGATTGAAGCCAATGCGGCCGAAGACCGGCCGGAGAAGTCCATGACACCGAAAAAGACCTACGAGCAACTGCGATCCGCCGGCTGGATGGTGCCGGACGACCAGCGTTCCTTCGGCCACCGTTCCAGGGCCATGCAAATGGGCTACGATCCGGCGGACTGGGAGGGACGGCCTATCGTCGCGATCCTAAACACCTGGTCGGATGCCCAGCCCTGCCACATGCATTTCAAGGACCGCGTGGAATGGGTCAAACGCGGCATCTTGCAGGCCGGTGGTTTTCCCATGGAGCTGCCGGCGCTGTCGCTATCGGAGAGCTTCGTCAAGCCGACGACCATGCTCTACCGCAACTTGCTGGCGATGGAGGCCGAGGAGCTGCTGCGCTCGCATCCCGTTGACGGCGCCGTTCTGATGGGCGGCTGCGACAAGACTACGCCTGCCCTCATCATGGGCGCTCTCAGCATGGGCCTGCCCTTCATCTTCCTGCCGGCCGGACCGATGCTGCGCGGTAATTATGCCGGCAAGTATCTGGGCTCGGGCACCGACGGGTTCAAATACTGGGACGAGCGCCGCGCCGGCACGATCTCAAAAGAGGAATGGCAGGGCATCGAGGGCGGGATAGCTCGCTCCTACGGCCATTGCATGACCATGGGGACCGCCTCGACAATGACGGCGATCGCCGAGGCCATGGGCCTCTCCCTGCCCGGTGCCTCTTCAATCCCTGCGGCTGACGCCGGCCACCAACGCATGTCGACACAATGCGGCCGCCGCGTCGTCGAGATGATCTGGGACGACTTGACGCCGGACCGGATCGTTACCCCTGCGGCGGTCGAGAATGCCGTGACGGTGGCCATGGCAACGGGCTGCTCCACCAATGCGATCATACACGTAATCGCCATGGCGCGCCGCGCCGGCATTCCGCTGGAGCTCGACGACCTCGACCGGATCGGCCGCACCACACCGGTGATCGCCAATATCAGGCCTTCAGGCAGCAATTACCTGATGGAGGATTTCTACTATGCCGGCGGCCTGCGCGCGCTGATGAAGCAGCTTGGCGACAAGCTCGACAGTTCGGCGATTACGGTTACCGGCAAGCCGCTGACCGATGGGCTGGAAGCGGTGAAAATCTGGAACGAGGATGTGATCCGGCCTCTCACCAACCCCGTCTATCACGAGGGGTCCCTCGCCGTGCTGAAGGGCAATCTCTGCCCCGACGGCGCCGTGATCAAGCCAGCCGCTTGCGACCCGAAGTTCCACCGGCACAAGGGGCCGGCGCTGGTGGCCGACAGCTATGCCGACCTCAAGAAGATCATCGACGATCCCGACTATCCGCTGACGCCGGACACGGTGCTGGTACTGAGAAATGCCGGCCCCCAAGGCGGGCCGGGCATGCCGGAATGGGGCATGATCCCCATGCCGAAGGCGCTTTTGAAGCTTGGGTTGCGCGATATGATGCGCATCTCCGATGCCCGCATGTCCGGCACATCCTTCGGGGCATGTGTGTTGCATGCGGCTCCCGAGGCCTATGTCGGTGGACCACTTGCGCTGCTCCGGACCGGCGACATGGTCCAGATGGATATTCCCGCACGCAGTCTCAATATGCTTGTGTCGGACGATGAGCTGGCGGCACGACGCGCCGCCTGGACGCCGCCGCCCCCGCGCTACGGCCGTGGCTACGGCCTGATGTTTTCGAAACACATCGAGCAGGCTGACAAGGGCTGCGACTTCGATTTTCTCAAGACGGATTTCGGCCCCCGGGTCGATGAGCCCGCGATCAACTGATTAGATTTGGAGACGAGCATGTCCGACTATGTATTGACCGATGCCACACGCGCCAAGCTCATGAAGGTCTCGACCGCGTCCGTAGCAACAGCTCTCTACAAAAGAGGGTTGCGCAACCAGTTCATCCAGAATGTCCATCCCATCTCCTGGAAAGGGGTCAACATGGTGGGGCAGGCCTTCACTTTGCGCTACATTCCGGCGCGAGAAGACCGCAACCCCATCACAGTGTTTCGTAATGCCGACCATCCGCAGCGGGTGGCGGTGGAGACCTGCCCGGCCGGACATGTGCTCGTCATGGACAGCCGCAAGGATGCGCGCGCGGCCTCGGCCGGTTCGATCCTCGTCACCCGGCTCGCCGTGCGAGGCTGCGCAGGGGTCGTCTCCGACGGCGGTTTTCGCGATGCGGACGGCATAGGCCGTCTCGACATGCCGGCCTATCACCAGCGGCCGTCGGCGCCAACCAACCTCACGCTGCACGAGGCGCTCGATATCAATGTGCCGATTTCCTGCGGGGACGCCCCTGTGTTTCCCGGCGATGTGATTCTCGGGGACAGCGACGGCGTGATGGTGATACCGGCGCATCTCGCCGACGAGATCGTCGAGGAATGCATCGGCATGGAAAGTTTTGAAGACTTTGTGCTCGAACAGGTTACCAACGGCGCTGGTGTCATCGGCCTCTACCCGCCGACATCGGACAAGGCGCAGGCGGACTACTCAGAATGGCGAAAGAAGATGGGACGTGGCTAAGCAAAAAAACTCTCTGGGAGGCGATCTGATGGCTGACCCGCAGCGCCTTCATCTCGCCGTCGGCCCTCGCAACGCCTTTTCGGCCTGGATGTCGCCATAGCCATATCCGCCGCCATGAGACGAGAATAGCCGACCAAATCGGCGTCACATCCCCGCGACGCAGACATATTTGAGCTCGAGGAAGCCTTCGATGCCGTATTTGGAGCCCTCCCTCCCCATGCCGGATTGCTTGATGCCGCCGAAAGGCGCCATCTCGTTGGCGATCATGCCGGTGTTGACGCCAACCATGCCGGCTTCGAGCGCTTCGGCGACGCGCCACACACGCGCGAGGTCCCTGGCATAGAAATAGGAGGCAAGGCCGAACTCGCTGTCATTGGCCATGGCGATCACCTCCTCCTCGTTCTTGAACGTGATGATTGGAGCCAACGGTGCAAAAGTCTCCTCTTTCGCCACCTTCATCGCCTGGGTGATTCCGCTGACGACGGTCGGCTCATAAAAGTTGCCGCCAAGCACGCTGCGCTTGCCGCCGGCAAGCAGCCGGCCGCCCTTTTCGAGAGCATCGGCGACATGCTCCTCCATCTTCTCTACGGCACGGAAGTCGATCAGCGGCCCCTGGCTGACACCCGCCTCCGTGCCGCGGCCAAGCCTGAGCGACGAAACCTTGGCGAGCAGCTTTTCGGAGAACGCCTCGACAACGCTTTCCTGCACATAGATCCGGTTGGCGCAGACGCAGGTTTGGCCGGCATTGCGGAACTTCGAGATCATCGCCCCCTCGACGGCGGCGTCGAGGTCGGCATCGTCGAAGACGATGAAGGGCGCGTTGCCGCCGAGTTCCAGCGACAACCGCTTGATGCCGTCCGCCGCCTCCCTCATGAGCCAGCGGCCGACGCCCGTGGATCCGGTGAAGGTAATCTTCGCCACCTTCGGATTGTGGCAGAACTCGAGGCCGATCGGCTGCGCTTCACCGGTCACCACGGAAAAGACGCCCTTGGGCACGCCGGCACGCTCGGCCAGCACCGCAAGCGCCAGCGCCGACAGCGGCGTCTGGGAGGCGGGCTTCAGGATCATGCTGCAGCCAGCGGCGAGCGCAGGCCCGGCCTTGCGCGTGATCATGCCGTTCGGAAAGTTCCAGGGCGTGATGGCCGCGCAGACACCGACCGGCTGCTTCAAGACCATGATCCGCTGGCCAGGATTGGCTCCCGGAATGATGTCGCCGTCGATGCGCTTGGCTTCCTCGGCGAACCATTCGAGATAGGCCGCGTTGGAGATGACCTCTCCCCTGGCCTCAGTGAGCGGCTTGCCCTGCTCAGTCGTCAGGATCAGCGCCAGATCGTCGGCGTTCGCCACGATCAGGTCGAACCAGCGCTTCAGCACCTGGGCGCGTTCCTTGGCAGTGCGCTTCGCCCAGAGCTTCTGCGCCTCTGCGGCCGCGTCGATCGCCGCGGCCACAACCTCCCGTCCGAGGCTCGGAACCTCGGCGATCACGGCGCCGTCGAAGGGATCGGTCACCGCGAATGTTTTGCCATCCGCGGCCGAGATCCACTCGCCGGCGACAAAGGCTTTGTTCGTCAGCAGCGATGGATCCTGGAGCGCGATCTTGCGGGACTCGGTCATGAAATGCCTCCGATGATTTTGATCAGTGCAGGAACGGCCAGGGAAAGGCCGGAGATGAGCAGAAGAGCGAACGCCAGACGGCGGAGCGCGAAGTAAGAGAGCGGCGGCGGCCAGCGCTTGGCCGCGAAGGTTAGCGCGATCACGACCGGGACAGAGAGCAGGCCCCACCAGAAGCCTGCAGCGGGCATGTGCCCGGCCGACGCGACGACGCCGAGGCGGATGATGGCGTTGGCCGCGAAGACGGCGACGAGCGTCTCACGTATGGCCGCAGGCCGCAGCGGCTGGCGGTAGAGATGATAGACGAGCGGCGGCCCGGCCGTGGAGAAGAGCCCACCCATCAGCCCCGCGATCGCGCCGAAGAAGAGGAAGGACGGCACCGATGACGGTTCGGCCAAGGGCGCCGGCTTCAGGGCAAGCTGAATGCTCGAGGCTACGATAACGACGCCCAGCACCAGCTTCAGCCAGTCGATCGACGCCGCAGCCAGCACGCCGAGAAGCCAGTAGCCGATGAAAAGCGCGATCACGCTCGAGAAAATGATCGGCACGAATTCGCGGGCAGCGATATCGCGCCAGCCCTTGAGGAGAACCTGCGCCGCGTTGATGAACGTCAGGCAACTGACGAGCACCGCTGCGTCGGGCAAGTCGAGGAGCCCCGTTAACCCGACGCCGCCCATCATGATCAGGCCAAAGGCGAAACCGGTCAGCGTCTGCACGTACGCCGCCACCGCCGCGAGGGCCAATAGTCCTGCGAGGCCGGCGGGGTCCATAGGTCAGATGTTCCGAAGTTCGGCGAACGACGCCGAAAGCGACGCGCCTGATCGATAGAAGACCGGCGGCTGCCCGATCGGCGCGGGCACCGTGATCTTCTGCCCACCGGCATATTCGCGGCCGCTCCAGACGTGAATCCAGTCGTCACCCGCCGGCAAGTAGAGAGTCCGTTCAGATTGTGCCGCCTGCCAAACGGGCGCGACAAGCAGTTCCGTCCCGTAGAGATAGCTGTCCTGTATCCCGTAGGTGTTGCGATCGTCCTCGTAGTGCAGGAAGAGAGGCCTCTGAACAGGAAGGCCGCGCACCGATGCCTCCTCAGAAAGCGACTTCAGATAGGGGGCGAGGTGGACGTAGATGCCAGTCATCCGCGCAAAATGGGCAAGCACCTCCGGGTCCTGGTCGATCTGGACGTTTTCGCGCGGTCGGTTGCCTTCATGGCTGCGCATCACGGGCGTGAAGGCGGCCATTTCCGCCCAGCGCATCAAAAGCTCTGGCGTGCGCACGTTTCCGAAAAGGCTCGTGTATCCGCCGATATCGGAGTGGTGGTAGGCATTGCCCAGGAGCCCTGATGAGAGCGCTGCGCAGATGACGGTCACAAGGCCGTCATGGCGGGAGAAATCGACCGACTGGTCGCCGCCCCAGAGCAGCGGGCAATGCTTCTGCACCCCGGTGAACCCCGCGCGCATGAAGAACAGGGCCTCGCCGGTCTTGCCTCGACTGGCGACAGCCTTGGCATTGACTTCGGCCCAAAGGGTCGGCCACTGGTTGTGCATCAGCTTGGCGTCGACGCCGTTGGCGAGCTTCACATCGATCGGCAGGTATTCTCCGAAGTCGGCCATCCAGCCGGACAGGCCGTAATCGAGCATCTTGCTGCCGATGATCTCGTCGGCAAACCATTCGGCCGCATCCGGATTGGTGAAGTCGACGACGCCGCACTCAAACTCGCCGAAGTCGACCAGCGCCGTGCCACCGGACGCGTCCTTTGCGAAATAGCCCGCGGCTTCCGCTTCAGCAAACAATGGGCCGTCGACGCAGAGGTAGGGGTTCACATAACCGAGGAAACGGACGCCCTCGTCGTTCAGTTGCGCAATGCGCTGCCGCAACGCCGGATAGCGATCCTCGTTCGCCTGCCAATCCCAGAACAGGCGGGCGCCGAAGGAGGTTTGCCGCAGGCCAACCCAGTCCTCGCACCAGAGGCCAGATACGCGCACGCCGGCGTCCCGCATTTTTCGGAGCCGTGAGAACGAATTGACGCCGTCCTTCAGGCCGACGATCGCGCCGTTGTAGACCCAGTCGGGAAGCGTTGGCTGGCGTCCGAAACGGAGCGACAATTTCTCCACAAGCTCCACAAAGGTATCCGCGGCGAAGAACTCGATCCGCTCCGGAATCGACCAGGTTTCGATCTCGTGGAAGGCCTTGCGGCGAAAATCGAAAACGGAGTACGCCGACGTCTCGACGTGCAGTGCGTAGCGGGCGGAGGAGACGAAGGTCGGCTGCGGATAGTTCGTGTTGAAGTAGTCGCCGCCCGCACGATCCTTGACGTTCGACTTGAAGGTGATCTCACTGGTCCTGTCGCGTCCGACGCCGGGTTCGGACGTCCAGAGCGGAAAGCGGCGGCCGCGCATGTCGAAGTAGGACATCTGCTCGCCGCCGCCCCAGACATGCTCGTCGTGATCGGCCACGACGCGGATCCAGAGCCGGTTCACCGAAGGATCCACGGCGGAGAACTCGATGGCACCATCCCGGACGGTCAGCGTCAGGCGCGCCTTCTGACCCTCGGCTTCGGAAAGCACGATGCGACAGCCGTCGATTTCGGCGTGGGCGAGCGGGCTGCGCTCGACGACGTAATCCTCGATTTCGAAGTTGCCGCGATACATGTCCATGCGCTCCTCGCCGTGGCCGGCATAGATGCAGGGAGATGACGCGCTGTGGCTAAAGATGACCCGCTCATCAAGGGAAAGCGTGAAGCCGGTCGCGGTGGTCTCAAGTTTCATGGTGTCATACTCAATTCTGGGTCAAGCCGGCATCGACGACGAAGTTCGCACCGGTGCAGCCGCTGCTTTCGTCCGAGCCGAGGAAAAGCGCCAGGCGGGCGACATGGCTGGCGTCGAGGCGGAATTTCAGCGCCTGGAGATCGAGAAACTGCTGGTTCTGCTCCGGAGTGGTCCAAAATTTCAGTTGTCGTTCGGTAACAATCGCGCCGGGCACGATGCAATTGACGCGAATGCCGGAAGGCCCGAGTTCGCGGGCGAGAGTCCGCGTCATGCCGTTAACCGCCGCCTTCGCGGTCGTGTAGCCGACCATGCCGGGCCGGCCGCGCATCCAGGAGATCGAGCCGAGCATAATGACCGAACCCGCTCCCCTTTCCGCCATCAGGCGGCTTACCGCCTGGGTCGCAAAGAACTGATGGTCCAGGTTGAGCGCCAACGCACGCCGCCAATACTCCGGCTCCACGTCCGCCAGCGCATGGCGGTCGTCCTTGCCGGCATTGTTGACCAGCACGTCGATCGCTCCGTTTCGCTGTTCCACCGCGGCGATTGCCGAACGCAGCGCCGCTATGTCGGTGATGTCGCAGCGTAGGAAATCGGCGCCGGTCACTTCGGCCGTCTTCGCGCCGGCGACCTCGTCGATATCGAGGAACGAAACGCGCGCGCGCTGGGCGGCGAAAGCCTTGACCATCTCCTCGCCGATGCCGGAAGCGCCGCCGGTGATCAGAACATTTCGGTCCTCGAGCGAGGTGTAGCGAACTGTGTCGTAGGATGCGGACATGGGTCAGGTTTCCGGATTGAACAGTGGTTTTGCGAGCCCGGCCACGTCGGTGCGCATGGCGAAGAGGCCGCCCGACAGCGGAAAGGCGTCCAATTCCGCCTCAGGGCGTCCGACACGGGCGCTCGTGCAGTAGAGCGTCCTCATGTCAGCGCCGCCGAAAGCGACCATGGTCGGGCAGCGCACGGGTACGGCATATTCGCCGAGCAGGTCCCCGTCGGGACTGTAGCGCTGCACCCGCCCCCCTTCGAAAAGCGCGGTCCAGTAGCACCCCTCGCTGTCGACGGCGCCACCATCGGGACGGCCCCGATCGGTTTCGCTGCCGAAGTGCGCAAAGACCTTGCGATCGGAAACGGTGCCGGGTTCCACCTCGTAGTCGTAGGTGTAAAGCGTGTAGCGCAGCGTGTCGGAATGATAGAGACGTCGTCCGTCCGGCGAAAAGGCCGTGCCGTTGGAAGTGAGCAGACCTCCCTCGAGCTGCTGCAGCCCCCGCCTGTCGTATCGGTAAAGGCTGGCGGTTCCGTTCTCGCGCGTTTCGTCCACTGTCCCGGCGATGAAGCGTCCGGCAGGATCGACCGTGCCGTCATTGAAGCGGCTGGCGTTCTGGTCTTCGGGATTGTCCGCCAATTTTTGGATCGGCTGCCCATTAGCGTCGAGAAGCCAGATGCCGGAACGGAGACCGGCAACGAAGCCGCCGCCTGCAGCAAGGCCGATGCAGCCGACTTCCTCCGGTAATGCGAAGGTCGCAAGAGCCTTGCTTTCCGGGTCGAAGGCGTGAATGCGGGCATTCTTGATGTCGACGAAATAAAGCCGCTGCTCGGCCGCCGACCACAGCGGGCATTCGCCGAGCGAGGCTTTCAGGTCGAGGACGAGGCTGAATTCGCTTTCCACGACGATGTCCTCAATAGGCGGCGGCGGGAGAAGCGGCGGCCGCCGCCTCGCCCTTCAGCGTCGACAGCCAGTCGTTCGCCCGGCCGGTCATCATCGCCAGGTCCGAAGCAATCGCAGCGAAGTCGTAGCCGTAGCCGACGAAGCGCTTCACCATGTCCGGATTGGGCCCGACGATGCCGATCGGTTTGCCGGCCGAGCGCGCGCTCGCCGCCGCCTTTTCGATCAGCGCCTGCACCTTCGGGTGAGCGATGTTGCCGATATGGCCCATGGCCGCGGAAAGGTCGCCCGGTCCGACGAAGACTGCGTCGATGCCGTCGACGGCGGCGATCTCAGGCAGGCGCTCGATCGCTTCGGGCGTCTCCAGTTGTACGATCGTGCAGATCTCGCTGTTGGCACGCTTGAGATAATCGGGGATCGTGCCGAATTTCGAGCCGCGATGGACGGCGGCGACCCCGCGCACGCCCTCGGGCGGATAGCGCGTGTATGAAGCGGCTTCACGCGCTTCTTCGGCCGTCTGTACGAACGGCAGCATGACGGTGCGTGCACCGGCGTCGAGGGCGCGCTTGACGAGAACCTGGTCGTTCCAGGCGAGCCTGACGACCGCCTCGGCCGGCGTGCAGCCGATAGCCCGCAGGATACCCGCGAGGTCGGAGACTTCGATCGGAACATGCTCCATATCAACGACGAGGAAGTCGAATCCGCAATAGCCCAGCGCCTCGGCTGTGGACGGTGCGGCAGCCATCAGCCAGGTGCCGAACGGCGTCTGCCGGTCCCGTTCGGTGAGCCAGCTCTTGAAACGATTGGTGAAGCTCATCGTTATCTCCTCAGAAAATCGGGGGCTCGGGCACCGGCGCGGCGCCGCTCAGGAAATCGAAATCGCAGCCCTGATCGGCCTGGCTGACGTGCTGCTGGTAGAGGGCGGAGAAGGAGCGCTGATAAACCGGCACGGCCGCCTTCCATTCGCTGCGGCGGCGCTGAAGCTCCGTCTCGTCGACGCGCATGTCGATCCTGCCCGCCGCAACGTCGAGCTCGACGAGATCTCCAGTGCGTAAGAGGGCGAGCGGTCCGCCGACGGCTGCCTCCGGCGAAACGTGAAGGATGCACGTTCCGTAATGCGTACCGCTCATCCGGCCGTCGCAGATGCGCACCATGTCGCGCACACCCTGCTTCAGCAGTTTCTTCGGTATCGGCAGATTGCCCCATTCCGGCATGCCGGGCGCGCCGACGGGACCGGCGTTACGCAGCACGATCACGGTGTCCTCGGTGATGTCGAGATCCGGATCGTCCAATGTCTTGTTCATCACCGCCGGATTGTCGAAGACGATCGCCGGGCCGACATGTTTCAGGAACTTGGGATTTGCCGCGGACGACTTCATCACGGCGCCGTTGGGCGCGAGGTTGCCACGCAGAACCTCCAGTGTCTTGCCGCGCGACAGCGGCACGACCGGGTTATCTTCATCGCGAATGACGTCGTCGTTCCAGCATTCGGCGTCTTCGATGTTTTCGCCCAGCGTGTGCCCGTTGACCGTCGGCCGCGTTAGGTCGAGATGGCGGGAAAACTTCCGCAGGAGCGCGAGCAGGCCACCGGCAAAATAGAAGTCCTCCATCAGGTGTTCGCCCGACGGGAAGACATTGGCGGCGACCGGTACCCTGGCGGCCATCGCCGCCATGTCGTCCAGTGTTAGCTCGACGTCGGCGCGACGAGCCATCGCGATCATATGGACGGCCGCGTTGGTCGAACCGCCAAGCGCCATATAGGCGACGAGCCCGTTGAGGAAGCTTGCCCGGTCGAGGATCCGCGATGGCGTGAGGTTCTCCCATACCATTTCGACGATCCGCACCCCGCAGGCTGAGGCCATGCGCGGATGGCCGGAATCGGTCGCCGGAATGGAGGACGCGCCCGGAAGGGTGAGGCCCATGGCATCGACGATCGACGTCATCGTCGATGCCGTGCCGATGGTATTGCAGGTGCCGGCCGAACGGGTCATCCGGCTTTCGAGATCGACCCAGTCGGATTTCGTGATGTTGCCGGCGCGCAGCTCGTCCCAATACTTCTTGGTGTGCGTGCCGGCACCCGTCTTGAGACCGCGCCACTGACCGTTAGACATCGGGCCAGCCGGGCAGAAGATGATCGGCAGGTCCATGGAGATCGCCCCCATGACGAGCGCGGGCGTCGACTTGTCGCAACCACCGAGCAACACCGCGCCGTCGATCGGATGGCAGCGCAGCAACTCCTCGCATTCCATGGCGAGGAAATTGCGGTAGAGCATCGTCGTCGGCTTGACCATCACCTCGCCGACGGAAAGAGCCGGCATTTCGACGGGATAGCCGCCGGCCTGCCAGACGCCGCGCTTGACCGCTTCGGCGCGCTCGCGCAGATGCGCGTGGCAGGGGCTCATTTCGCTCCACGTATTGATGATGCCGATGACGGGGCGGCCGAGGAATTCCTCACGCCGCATGCCCATCTGCTGCGTTCGCTGCCGGTGAGCGAAGCCGCGCATGTCGTCGGAGGCGAACCAGCGTTGACTGCGCAGTTCGGAAATATCGCGCCTGGTCTTGATCACGTCGTTCACCCCTTGATACCGCCGGCCGTGAGCCCGGACACGACACGTTCCTGAAAGATCACGATGAGAATGGCGACCGGTACGATGCCGACGACCAGCGCCGCCGAAATGACCGGCCAGGGAAAGGCGAACTCGCCCTGATAGAGCTGGATGCCGACAGGCAGCGTGCGCAGCAGGGGATTCGAGTTGAACGAGAGGGCCAGCAGGAATTCGTCCCAGGCGTTGACGAAAGCGAGAATGCCCGCCGTGAACACGCCCGGTGCGGAAAGCGGCACCACCACCTTGAACAGCGCGCCGAGCCGGGTGCAGCCGTCGATCATCGCCGCATTTTCGAGATCGCGCGGGATGCCCTCGAAGAACGAGACCAGCATCAGCGTGCAGACGGGCAGGCTGAGCACGGTATAGGGCAGAATGAGCGCGATCCAGGTATTGAGGAGGTTCAGCGCGCGCATGATCTCGAAAAGCGGCACGAGCAGCGTCACCAGTGGAAAGGTCGAGACCGCGATGATCGCGGACAGGATCAGGCCGCGATACCGAAGATCGAGCCGTGCCAGCGCATAGGCCGCGAGCACCGACACCAGCAGGGTGAGCATTGTGGAAAGCAGCGCCACCACGAAGCTGTTGAGCAGGAAGATGTGCAGCGGCTGATCGGAGAATGCCTGCATGTAGTTCTGCAGGGTCGGTGCGTGCGGCAGCCATGTGATCGGCTTGGCCGTCAGCTCGCCCTCGGTCTTGAGCGACGTGAACAGGATCCACAGGGCCGGGAACAGACCGTTTATCAAGAGGGCGGCGGCAGCAAATCCACGCAGCGGTTTGCCGGACAGCATGGAAAGTGGGCCGGAGGCGGTAACAGCGCTCATCGTGACTACTCCTTGGTCCGGATCATGCGCAGGTAGACAGTGGTGACGCACATCGACAGCGCGAACATCACGACGGCGAGCGCCGAGCCGTAGCCGAGATCGAGAAAGGACACCGTGTTCTGGTGGATGTACATGGCGAGCGTCGAGGTGGAGGTGCCCGGTCCCCCGCCCGTCATCATGTAGGGGATGTCGAAAGTCTGCAGCGCGGTGATCGTGCGGAAGATCAGCGCGACGACGATCGATGGCTTCAGAAGTGGCAGGGTGATCTCGAAGAACTGGCGCAGGCGCCCTGCCCCGTCGACGTCCGCCGCCTCGTAGAGCGAGCGCGGGATGGTCTGCAGCCCCGCAAGAATGATCAGCGCCATGAAGGACGAGGTCTTCCAGATGATCGTCAGACAGATCGCGGCGAAGGCCCAGCCGGGCGAATTGAACCAGATGATGCCCTCGAAACCGAGACGGATCAGGACATCGTTGACGATGCCGTATTCCGAATGAAAGAACCACGCGAAGATCAGGCCGGCAAAGGACAGCGGCAGCGCCCAGGGGATGAGGAGCGATAAGCGCACCGGCCACTGCGTCCTGAACGGCAGGTTGGCCATAAGGGCGAGGGCGAGCCCGACGACAAGTGCGCCGGGAACGGTGATCAAGGTGATCAGCACGGTATTCCAGGTCGTCTCCCAGAAGACGGGATCGTCGAACATCAGCCGGTAATTGTCGAGGCCGACGAATTCGGCCGGCATCCCGGACGTCAGCGACAGGTTGAAGAAGCTCGTATAGGCAAGGCGGCAGACCGGGTAGACGATGATGAGCGCGAGAAGAACGGTCGCCGGTGCCAGGAGCAGGAGGGCGAGCGGCCTGTCGCCGAGGTCGAGCCAGCGTGTCCACGCCGCAGGCCGCTGCTCTTGGGCATCCGTCGCCTTCAATATAGATGTAGTCGTCATGATCGCCGCTCCGGACCGTTGGGGTTAAGAGGAGTTGCCGGGGCGGCGCGCGGCCGCCCCGGAGCCACTCAACGCAGGATGCGCTTCAGACGCGCCTCGATCTGGGTCGCTCCGTCCTCCGGCGTCACGACACCGGCCAATACGGCGTTGACCGTTGTGCGGATGACTTCGCTGACCTCGTTGTAGCGCGGCGTCACCGGCCGCGGCTTTGCCGTCTCGACGACCTGGAGTGCGTCTGCGAACCAAGGCGCCGCCTTGGCTATTTCGGCATCCTTGTAGAGGTCGGCATAAGTCGGAAGCAGCGCGCCATTGATCGCCATGAACTTCGAAACTTCCTGGCTCGAGAGGTACTCGACGAGTTTCTTGGCTTCATCCTGGTGCTCGGAATAGGCCGAAACGCCCCACTCCCAGCCGCCAAGGCAGGTCGACTGCTCTCCACCCTCGACCGAGGGCAGCCGGGCAACGCCGACCTTGCCGGAGACGGCCGAATCCTCCCCTTGCGATTTCGCCCAGGCATAGGACCAGTTTACGGCAAAGACGACATTGCCGGCCTGAAACTCCTTACGGGTGTCGTCCGTCGCCACTTCGGCAATGTTCTTCTTGGCAACGCCTTCATCGGCGAAGCTCTTCCAGAGCGACAGCGCCTTCACCGCGGCGTCATGATCGAATGTCAGTTTTCCGTTCTCGACGAGTGCCTTGCCCTGACTCCAATAGGGAAGGAGGAAGGTGCAGACGGCCCCCTCGATCGCCTTACCCTGGAAGGAGAGCCCCTGTAGGTCCGGCCTTCCCTCGCCTTCGGTTATCTTCTTCGCCGCCGCCTTCAACTCATCCCAGGTTTTCGGCGGCTGCAGGCCGTATTTGTCAAGGAGGTCCTTGCGGTAGTAGAGGAATTGCGCATCGGCGAAAGCCGGGAGGGCTACCACCTTGCCGTCAACGGTATTGGCCTCGACGTAGGCCGGCAGATAGCCGGACAGGTCCTTGCCGGAAAAATCGCTCGTCCAGCCGGCCGCGGCGAACTGGGCCGGACGGATGACGTCAAGGATCAGAACGTCGAGCGAACTGTCCTTTGCCGACATGACGGTGTTGAGATACTGGGCTTGCGCCTCCGACGTGTTGCCGCCTGTCTCGATAGCGACCTTCACGCCGGGGGTCTTTGCTTCGTATTGGTCAAGTGCCTTGCGCCAGACGTCGGGCTGATGCTGACTTGAGATGTAGACCTTCAGTTCGGTATCGGCGAAGACGGGGCTCGCGAAGGCAAGTGCGCCTCCACAAAGAAGCAGGCTCGTGAGCTTTGAAAAGGTCATTGTTTCCTCCCAGTTGAATTGATGACGCGGGCCGTTTGCGGCTAGTGGATAGCGCGCTCCGTTGCGGCGTCGAAAAGGTGGATTTTCGAGGGATCGAGGCCAATTGTCAGCCTCTCTCCGGCCCTCGGACGCATCTGCGGCGGCATTCTCGCCGTTAAGGTTGCATCACCCAGAGCGAAGTGAACGAGCGTATCCGACCCGAGCGGCTCGACGACCTGAACCTGGCCGCTCAGGTCTGCTGCAGACGAACTTGCCGGCACGAAATGTTCCGGGCGAATGCCGACGATGAACTCGCGCCCCTCCGCAGCCGAGACGCCGCCGGCATCAAGCGCTGAAAGCGCAAGATGATCGCCATTGGCGAAGACGAGATTGCCGCCGGCCGTTTTGGCCCGCGCAAAATTCATCGCCGGCGAACCGACGAAGCCGCCGACGAAAATGCTTGCCGGCTTGTTGTAGACCTCATCGGGCGTTCCGACCTGCTCTATATTGCCGCCGCGAAGGATGACGATGCGATCGGCGAGCGTCATGGCCTCGACCTGGTCGTGCGTGACATAGATGATGGTCGTTCCGAGCGCCTGATGCAGCTTCTTGATCTCGGTGCGCACCTGCCCACGCAGCTTGGCATCGAGATTGGAAAGCGGCTCGTCGAAGAGAAAGACCTGTGGCCGGCGGACGATGGCGCGCCCCATGGCGACGCGTTGGCGCTGCCCGCCGGACAGTTGGCCAGGGCGTCGGTCGAGCAGGTGGGCGATGCCGAGCATATTGGCTGCGGCGGCAATCCTCGCCTCGGATTCCGAGGCGCCCACGCCGCGCACCTTCAGGCTGAAACCCAGGTTCTCGCGTACGGTCTTATGCGGGTAAAGAGCATAGTCCTGGAACACCATCGCGATGTCCCGCTCTCGTGGCGGTAGGCTATTGACGACGCGATCGCCGATCCGCACCTCCCCGCCCGTGATGCTTTCGAGCCCCGCGACCATGCGCAAGGTCGTCGATTTACCGCAACCTGACGGACCGACGAGAACAACGAACTCGCCGTCAGCGATCTCGAGATCGATGTCCTTTACGATGCGCAAGGCGCCGTAGCTCTTGTCGAGCTTGCGTAGACTTACAGAAGCCATGCTTCCCTCCCATTGGGCGACATACGATCCGCTGTATCCAGTCGCACATGCCACCTCCCATTTCGCAAAAATAATAGCGCTACGATTTGTAAACTTCAAGCGGTTTTGTGAAATGCGGCCTATCACGTGCTCCGCACAGAAGGCTACGGCGCTTCCGCCTCAAACTATCCCATTGATAAAACTCACTTTACTCGCGACGATAATAAATTCTGGTTTGCCTGACAGCCGATGATGCGCTATGATTGCATGGATCGCAGCGCTATTATTTTGCATAGCAAAGGCCAACAGGATGACGGCACCAAAATCGACGCGTACTCGCCGCAAGATGCAAAGAGTAACGATGATGGACGTTGCCGCGCGAGCGGAACTCTCCCCGTCCACCGTATCGCTTTACTTCCGCAAGCCCGACGCCGTTTCACCGTCAGCGAGCAGGTCGATCGCACAGGCAATAGAGGCCCTGAGCTACGTGCCAAACCTCATGGCCGGAGGTCTTGCGGCAGCATCGTCCCGCGCGGTCAGCATTATCGTGCCCTCAGTGCGAAATGCTTTCTTTGCCGAGACCGTTGCCACCATGCAGGCCGAGCTCGGCAAGGAGCGGCTTCAAGTCATGCTGGGGCACACAGAGTACAGTGAACGGGAAGAGGAGAACCTGGTGCGAATGGCGCTTTCCTGGGCACCAGCGGCCGTTGTCCTGACCGGGCTCTCACACACCAATGCCACACGCAAGCTACTGCGCGACAGCAACGTGCCTGTCGTCGAGATTTGGGAGCTTGGCAGCGAACCAATCGATATGGCCGTGGGCTTTCATCATGAGCAGGTCGGTCAGGCCGCCGCCAACCACCTCATTCAGAGGGGCCGCAAGCGGCTTGTCTTCCTGGGTGCACGCATGCAGGAAGACAGGCGCGCGGCATTCCGTGCCGAAGGATTTCTGGAAACGGCGCGCAACGCTGGCGGCATCGTCGCGGATGTGATTCAGCACCCCGCCCCGTCAAATGCCGCGGTTGGCGCAATGTTGCTTGCCGAAACTGTACGGAAGTTTCCCGATGTCGACGGCATCGCCTGCTCGAACGACCACATCGCACTTGGCGTGATCTTCGAATGCCAACGGTTGGGGATTACGATTCCGCAACGACTCTCCGTCGTTGGATTCGGTGACCTCAGCTTTAGTGCGGCCTGTAATCCAGCATTGACGACGATCCGACCGCCTGGCGATCTTATTGGAACGGAAGCTGCGCGACTGATCATCGAGAATACATCCGGTGGCAGCGTAAACAAGCAGCACGTGATCGATACGCGGTTCACTCTCTTGCAACGTCAGAGCAGTTAGGCTCAGGGCCCATCAACCTGGACGAGGCGCCCCTTGCTCATGATGGGACTCGGTCGCTCATCGTCAGTGCCTCGCGCTGGTCGTGGTACCATCATGAGGATTGTCTGGCCGGACTAGCTTTGGGATTGCCATGTACGGAAACAGGAACACTTCTCTCTCAACAAAGCTGCTGCTCGTGACAATGAGATCTGCAAGTTGTTGGCCGCGCGATGTGAGCAGGTCCAGATCCCTCTGTGACATCGGCGCGAGCTCGGTTGTGTAATCCGTTACGGCATTACGTCGCACGAGACCGGTAGCGTGCCAAAGCCAACCAACTCTGCCGATTCAGAGACCCCAAGTGACTGGACGATAGCTTAGAGTCCGATCAGCCGCCGCGGCGCCCCGAAGATGAGCCCTGACGTAAGGCTAGTGGATCGGGACTGCGGCGTTCCCAAAGCCAGGTTTTGCTTCACGTCGGATCCCTTCAAGCGGGTAGTTATCGAAATGTCGGCTTCTCGAGCGCATTGCTGTCGCTCCGCGAGTCGCTCTCCAACCTCCGCTTTCCACCCTGTCGCGATGGATGGGAACCGGAAAGATCGACCCACCCGCGACGCTGATGAAGGCGAATTCTCGACCCGAGGACGAAGCCGCTCGCGCGGCACTGGCGCCCGTGGTGAGGGTGCAGGAATGATCTGAACGGCGTGCATTTGCAGGTGTGCGGTCCTGGCTGACGATTGAGGTGTTCTCAATCTTCAGACAGGAGGTTGCCATGACGGAGGAGAGGACGACCCCGCTGCGCGAGCGGATGATCGAAGACATGCGCATCCGTGGGATGGGCGACAAAGCTCAGCAGGCGCATATCCGAGCCATCAAGGATTTCGCCGGGTTTCTGAAGCGATCACCGGACACCGCCACAGCCGATGACCTGCGCGCCTACCAACTGCACATGACCAATGCGGGCATCACCCCGCCGACCTTCAACGCCCGCATCGTGGCGCTGCGGTTCTTTTTCGCCACCACCTGCGGCCGCGAGGAGATGAAGCGGCATATGCAGTTCCGTCGGCAGCCGCAGACGTTGCCCGTGGTCTTGAGCATCGAGGAGGTCTCCGACCTGCTGATGGCGGCTCCAGGGCCGGGCCTGAAGTATCGGGCGGCACTCAGCATCTCCTATGGCGCCGGACTGCGCGCCTCCGAGGTCTGCAACCTGAAGATCAGCGACATCGACAGCGACCGGATGCTGATCCATGTCGAACAGGGCAAGGGGCAGAAGGACCGCAAGGTGATGCTGTCGCCCGGGCTGCTCAAGCTGTTGCGCGACTATTGGCGCGAGGCGCGACCACAGGGGTGGCTGTTCCCGGGCAAACCGAAGATCAACCCGATCTCGCCGCGGCAGCTCAATCGCGCCTTTACCGCCGCCAAAACCATGGCCGGTATCGGCAAGCCCGCGACGCTGCACAGCCTGCGGCACAGCTTTGCCACCCACCTCTTGGAAGCGAACACCGATGTCAGGGTCATCCAGGTCCTTCTCGGCCATGCCAGGTTGGTGACCACCGCCCGCTATACCCATGTCGCCACCAAGACGATCCGCGACACCGTCAGCCCGTTCGAGACCCTGCAGACGCTGCAGGACCAAACGCTCCGACGCGGACTGGAGTAGCGCCGGTGCGGTGATCCGGCCGAGACTGGAGATCGGCGACATCTTCCGTGCCTATGGCCCGGCGTGGCGGCGGGCCAATGCCGGGCATGTCAGCCTCACCCAGCTCAAGGTCATGGCGGCCATCGAAGCCTGCCGAACCGAGGCGCTCGGCGGGCATGTGGCGGCCTGTGCCAAATGCGGCCACAGCCACATCGCCTATAATTCCTGCAAAAACCGACACTGCCCCAAGTGCCAGGGGCCTGCCGCGCGGGACTGGATGGCCGCCCGCGCCGAAGACCTGCTGCCGGTCGAGTATTTCCACGTGGTTTTCACCCTGCCGGCCGAGATCGCCCAAATCGCCTACTGGAACAAGAAGGCTGTCTATGACCTGCTGTTTCGGGCATCGGCGGAGACACTGACCACCATCGCCGCCGATCCCAAGCGGCTCGGCGCGCGCATCGGCATGACCAGCGTGCTGCACACCTGGGGATCGGCGCTGACCCATCACCCGCATGTGCACATCATCGTACCCGGTGGCGGACTGTCGCCGGATCGCACGCGCTGGATCTCATGTCGCCCCGGGTTCTTCCTGCCGGTAAAGGTTCTGTCGCGTCTGTTCCGGCGGCTGTTTGTCGAAGGACTGAGGGCACTGCATCAATCCGGCAGCCTCGCCTTCTTCGGGGCTCTCGCCGGACTTGCACAGGCGAAGGCCTTCGCTGCCTGGCTTGCCCCGTTCCGCAAATCCGAATGGGTCGTCTACGCCAAGCCCCCGTTCGGCGGTCCCGAGGCGGTCCTGGCTTATCTCAGCCGCTACACCCACCGCGTGGCGATCTCCAACAGCCGCCTGATCAGCGCCGACGCCGAGACGGTCTCATTCCGCTGGAAGGATTACCGGATCAAGACCGGTGACCGGCAGAAGGTGATGCGGCTGGCCACCGACGAGTTCATCCGCCGTTTCCTGATCCACGTGCTGCCCGACGGATTCCACCGCATCCGCCATTACGGTCTGCTCGCCAGTGCAGGCCACAAGGCCAATATCGCAAGGATCAGGAAACTGCTCGGGGCGCAAACGCCATCGCAGCACGACGCACCAAACGCCGAGGTCACGCCGCTCACCCTGAGAGAGCCATGCCCGGTTTGCGGCGGCCCGATGCGCATCGTCGAGATCTTCCGCCGCGGCCAACAACCCAGATGCCGCGCGCCACCCCGAAAGGACGCCGCATGACGAAATCCATCTCACATCAGCCGAGGCTGGTCCGCATCGACGAGGCGTTCCGGGGTGGCGCCGGTCAGCCTAAGGCAACCCAGCACACTGAAAAATCGCCGGCGCGAACCTACCAAAGACCTGTGACCCCGATCCCGATCGGCTCATGCAAACCTTCGGGGCTACACCTTCGCACCCGACGCTGCCGCCGATAGCCCCCTTGAAAAACCGCAGCCGCACGCTTTCCCCATAGGCGCTCTACCCAGCCCCCGCGGCCTCCTCCTTGGGAGGTTTGTCAACGCGGGCCGACACAGGCCCAGCCACCACCGTCGCGCCGCGGCCCGCATCGAAAAACCTTCGCCTTTGCGGACCTTGGCACCTGACCCTATAAACGGCTTGGCTGAGCCCCAGAGCGGACCTCCATGAACCGGTCGAAACCGGCAACTGAGCATCAAACGCACGCTTGTTGCGGAGCCGAGGCGGTGGCACATAGTCCGCCGAGATTTGAGAAGGAGCAGCGGCGACAATTCCAAATGAGTTGCGCATGCGAGGACCTTAGATGCGGCGACGCACTATCGTGCGCACCCTTCGCTCGACGAGGAGGTGCGGAGACAACGTGAGAAGATGGACCTCCAAGAGGATTGGAGCAGACAAGAACTGCTGGAGTTGTACGAGTTTCTCACTTTTCGGCGCCCCTCCTCGCACGGATACTCCGCGTCTGGTTTGTGAGCGCCAGAGGGTATTAGGCGGCGATCTGTTCGGCCACAGCGTGGGTCTCTGAAAGTCTTGAAATCCGCCATTTTCGACACGATATTTTCGTCACTTCTTTTTCATCCGGCGTGAATGCGAAAGGAGGACATCATGCTCAACCCGGAATTGGTTTGGATGACGCCCGTGACCGTCCGCGTCAAGGACGGGGCGCCCCAGGTCTTTGCTTCTGTCAACGACGCGCTCGACTTCCTCGAGGAGGATTGGGCGAATCGAGGTAGCAAATACAACCGAGCCGTTCAAACGTGTCGTCGCGCTCTAAACCGAATGACGCCAGTGGCCATCGCGCGCGAAGCCTTCGTAGACTTCTGCCGTGATGCGGGAATGTCGACGGACACGGATGGAATGTTCGGGCCGAAGACTGGCGCCAGCGGTCAGCACTCGCCTGCCTAGGATGGCGAGAAAAGGGGCGCTGTGAGTGCCCCTTTTCGTATTCCTCCTCGCGTGGCCACGCGGCATTTCTTTGTATTTCCAGCCTTCGCATTCCTCTTGGTTTGCCGCAAGCCGCAGGCTACCGCGCACACCGTTGGAATCAAAGTTGGGCATTTGTCCACTCGAAGAAATCCCCCTCTTGAAGATCAATTTGCCCCAAATTACATCGTCTTACGCAGCGTGCGCAGCACGCAAAAACACCGTCAACAAGCTTCATTCGTGGAGGTTGTCATGGCAAACGGATTGATGGAGGGCAAGAAGGCACAGGATTGGCTTAATCTGGTGCTCGCTGTCGCCCTATTCGTCTCACCGTGGGTGATCGGGTTCGCCCCTGAGACTATGCCGGCGTGGAACGCATGGATCGTCGGCGTGGTGCTCGGCGCTCTGGCAATTGCCGCGCTCGCGGCGTTTGCGGAGTGGGAAGAGTGGGCCAACCTGGTGCTCGGGCTCTGGTTGATCGTCTCGCCCTGGCTGCTGCAATTCGCGACGAACATCAACGCGATGTGGACCCACGTGGTCCTGGGTGTGCTCGTCGCAGCCGTGTCGGCTTGGGCGCTCTGGGACTATCGGCAGAACCCTCACGCCCATGTGTGATCCAAGAGTACTGTCCGCCGCTGCAGCGGCGGACGGTTCCGGATTGATGATTGGAACCGACGTTCACCGTCAAGACCTGAACGGTATAGCGCTTCGGCGTTTACGCTCCCCTAAACACTAGCGGCGCCTGTCGTCCACGACGATGTAGTTCAGTTTCTGTCGTTCAGCGTAGGCAATCGCGGCATCGCGGGTCGGGAAGCGCAGTTCGACCTGAGCCAGCGTGTCACTCCCGCCCGTGTAGCCCATCAGATAGTCGATGACCGGCGGGACTTTCCGCTCGAACACCAGCAGCCAAGGTCGCCTTGAGACGCGCGCTGACGTCATCACGGAACGTGATGGGCGAAAGATGCGTGCTACCGCATCGATGCTCTGCCTTGGCTGGTCCTTGTCAGCCGCCGGGCGCTGGCTGTCGCTGACCTGCTCCGCGAACTTCCGATCAGCGCTACCAGAGTTTCCCTGTCGAAAATGGAGTTCCGTCATGAGGTCGGTTGTCGTCACCAGAATAGCTGGCCGGGCAATCGACCCGGCCGGCGAGCGGCGGTACTATTTGGATTTATCGATGCTGATCCGTTTGATGTTGGCTCGCGCCTTCTCGGTCTTAGGCAGCGTCACCGAGAGCAGGCCGTTTTTGAACGTGGCGGCGACCTTATTCTCATCCACCTGGCCGCCAAGAGCCAGCCGCCGTTCGAAGCGCCCGTAATAGCGCTCTGTGAACCGGCGATCCTTGTCCTCGGTTTCCGATTTCTTCTCGCCGCAAAGCGTAAGTACACCATCGTCCAGCAGCACCTCGACATCGTCTGGATCGATGCCCGGAACCTCCGCCATCACGCGGATCTCGTTGTCGTTCTCCTCGACCTCCACGGTCGGCCACGAGCCATTGAAGGGTGTCGCGCCACCGAACAACGATGGCTGGCCGAAGCCGCGAAAGACGTCGTCAAACAGACGGTTCACATTGCGGTGCAACGATAGGAACGGATCCATGTCGTCGCCGCCGCGATAGACGCTCGGAACCTGGCTGCTGCCGCGGTTCCACGGGATCAGGTCACGTACATTCATGGTTTCCTCCTTTCTTCGGTTTCATTCTCTCCTTTTGGTTTGGCGCAGTCTCCCTCCCCTCGCCTGTTCGGAAACAGGCGAGGTTCGAGCGGTGCGCACCGTCTAGGCTGCCTTGTCGCCTTCGATCTGCTTCGAAGCTGGCTTAGTCATCTCGGTTCGGATCGCGATCCGACGCGGTTTCATCTCCTCAGGGATCTCCCTCCTGAGATTGATGACGAGCAGCCCGTTTTCGAGCTTTGCGCCCTCGACAAGGACATGATCGGCGAGTTCGAATTTGCGCGCGAACGGCCGTACGGCGAGCCCCTGGTGGAGGTACTGGACCTCCTCATCCTCGGACTTGGCGCCGTTGACCATGAGCATGTTCGCCTCATGGCTGATCGTCAGGTCGTCTTCAGCAAAACCCGCTACCACGATTTCGATGCGGTAGGCATCTTCGCCAAGTTTGACGATGTTATAGGGCGGCCAGTTTTCAGCGTTGAGGCTGGCGTTTTCCAGCAGATCGAACATGCGATCGAAGCCGATGCTTGACCTATAGAAGGGGGTGAAGTCGAGACTTGTTCTCATAGCTACATCCTCCGTAGAGCAACATAGATACGAGGGAGCGCCAAGAAGCTGGCGCTCCCTGACCAGACCGACCCCAATTGGGCGTCGGCAGAAATGAGATGGGGACTCCACAGCGTCGCGTCAAGGGGAAAAGAAGAGTACTTGAGCACGATCGGCGCCAAATGGTGCTATGAAATCATGCAATTAGCACTCTGTACGAGGGAGTGCTAAAAAATTTTTGCGACCCTCTTGAAACTCGAAAAATCAGCAACCAGATCGATTGGCGCGATGCCAAAACATCGTGCGTCTCGCGTCGGATTCGAGCCGGATGCGGCGCGGAGGAGCCTCTAGAAAATCTGTTCGTCCACGAGGAGAGCGACATGACGTTCCGTCCCTTGCATGACCGCATTCTGGTCCGCCGCATTGAAGCCGAGGAAAAGACGGCCGGCGGTATCATCATTCCCGACACGGCGAAGGAAAAGCCGCAGGAGGGCGAAGTCATCGCCGTCGGCCCGGGCGCACGCGATGACAGCGGCAAGCTCGTCGAGCTCGACGTCAAGGCCGGCGATCGCATCCTGTTCGGCAAATGGTCCGGCACAGAGATCAAGCTCAATGGTGAGGAGCTTCTGATCATGAAGGAATCCGACGTGATGGGCGTGATCGAGAACGAAGCATCGGCGAAAAAGGTCGCCTGAGAGCCGGGCCAATTGAAGGAGTAGAATAATGGCTGCCAAGGAAGTGAGATTCCATACCGAAGCCCGCGAGAAAATGCTTCGCGGCGTCGACATTCTCGCCAACGCGGTGAAGGTGACGTTGGGCCCAAAGGGTCGCAACGTGGTGCTCGACAAATCGTTCGGCGCTCCACGGATCACCAAGGACGGCGTCACCGTCGCCAAGGAGATCGAGCTTGAGGACAAGTTCGAGAACATGGGCGCCCAAATGGTGCGCGAAGTTGCGTCGAAGACCAGTGACATCGCCGGCGACGGCACCACCACGGCAACGGTTCTCGCCCAGGCGATCGTCAAGGAGGGAGCGAAAGCCGTCGCCTCCGGCATGAACCCAATGGACCTCAAGCGAGGCGTCGACAAGGCGGTGGAGGCTGTGGTCGAGGAGTTGCGGAAGAATGCCCGCAAAGTCACCCGGAACGATGAGATCGCCCAGGTCGGCACCATCTCGGCCAATGGCGACACGGAGATTGGCCGCTTCCTCGCAGAAGCAATGGAAAAAGTCGGCAACGAAGGCGTGATCACGGTCGAGGAAGCCAAGACCGCAGTCACGGAGCTCGAGGTCGTTGAGGGCATGCAGTTCGACCGCGGCTATCTCTCGCCCTATTTCGTAACCAATCCGGAGAAGATGCGCGTCGAGCTGGAGGAGCCCTATGTGCTCATCCACGAGAAGAAGCTGTCCAACCTTCAGGCGCTGCTTCCGGTTCTCGAATCTGTCGTTCAATCCGGCAAACCGCTGCTGATTATCGCCGAGGACGTCGAGGGTGAAGCGCTCGCCACGCTCGTCGTCAACAAGCTGCGTGGCGGTCTGAAGGTGGCTGCCGTGAAAGCGCCTGGTTTCGGCGACCGTCGCAAGGCGATGCTTGAAGACATCGCCATTCTGACCGGCGGCACGGCAATCTCCGAGGACCTCGGGATCAAACTTGAAAACGTTACGCTCGAGATGCTCGGCCGCGCCAAGAAGGTGGTTGTCGAAAAGGAAAACACGACGATTGTCGACGGCGCTGGTTCGAAGTCGGAGATTCAGGGTCGCGTCGCCCAGATCAAGGCGCAGATCGAGGAGACCACCTCGGACTATGATCGCGAGAAGCTGCAGGAGCGTCTCGCCAAGCTCGCCGGCGGTGTTGCAGTGATTCGCGTGGGTGGCTCGACCGAGGTCGAGGTCAAGGAACGCAAGGACCGCGTCGATGACGCGATGCATGCAACCCGGGCGGCCGTCGAGGAGGGCGTGCTGCCCGGCGGTGGTGTCGCTCTGCTACGAGCCGTCAAGGCTCTGGACGGCGTTCAGACCGAGAACTCCGACCAGAGGCACGGCATCGAGATCGTCCGCCGGGCGATCGAAGCGCCGGTGCGCCAGATCGCCGAGAACGCGGGGGCCGAAGGTTCGATCATCGTCGGCAAGCTGCGCGAGAAGTCCGAATTTGGCTATGGCTGGAACGCCCAGACCAACAAATTCGGTGACCTCTATGAACAAGGCGTGATCGATCCGGTCAAGGTTGTCCGCACCGCGCTGCAGGACGCCGCCTCGGTCGCCGGCCTGCTGATTACCACCGAGGCAATGGTCGCCGAGAAGCCCAAGAAGGAAGCGCCGGTTCCACCGATGCCGCCTGGAGGCATGGACTTTTGACCGACGCGAAGGGGTCCGCGCCCGATGGGCGCGGACCGCCACGTAGAGCTGTGAAATTGATGCCTTGTCCCGTGGTGGGACGGCATTCGAATATGGGTTTGGAGCATGGCAGGCAGGAGCCGGAGACGTGGCTCCGACGAGGCTGGACCCGATGGCCCGCCAGTCCGCTCCGAAGGAGGATCTGAAGAAATCGGGGCAAAAAATGACCACGCGTTCGTCGAAATATGTTGGCGTATTCGCCGCACTCGTCCTCGTCATGGGTCCTGGGCCGCTACCGCCGGCGCAGCCGCAGGCCGCCATCTCGGCAGTCACTCAACGATCCCTCGCTGACGTCCTGGTGGAGATCACGCCGGCGGTCGTCAACATTGCCGTGAGATCCCGCGTCTCCGCTGAAACGAACCCTCTCTACAACGACCCATTTTTCCGTCGCTATTTCAAATTGCCTGAGCAGCAGCAGCGACTGAGCGCCGGTTCCGGCGTCATTGTCGACGCAGGAAAAGGCTATATCCTCACCAACCACCACGTCGTCGCCGACGCCGGCGAGATTGCAGTGACGCTGAAGGACCGCCGTCGCTTCACCGCAGAACTGGTAGGCAGTGATGAGGCAACCGATATAGCGTTGCTGAGGATCGAGGCCAAAAGGCTGAAGGCGCTGCCCTTGGGCGATTCCAATGCGCTTCGCGTCGGCGACCCTGTTGTCGCGATCGGCAACCCGTTCGGGCTTGGTCAGACCGTAACCTCCGGCATCGTCAGCGCTCTTGGGCGTGGCGGCATCAATGTCGAGGGCTATGAGGATTTCATCCAGACGGACGCTTCGATCAATCCCGGCAATTCGGGTGGGGCTCTGGTGACTGCCGACGGCCGGTTGGTCGGCGTCAACACCGCCATCATCGCGCCGACCGGCGGCAACGTCGGCATCGGCTTCGCGGTTCCGATCGCGATGGCCTCCGCCGTGATGGAGCAACTGATCAAGCACGGCGAAGTGCGGCGCGGCCGGATCGGCATCTCCGTTCAGGACCTGACGCCGGACCTGGCCGAAGCGCTCAGCATAGAGGAGAGTTCCGGCGCCGTCGTCGGAAGCGTCGTGCAGAATTCGCCGGCCGCGCAGGCCGGGCTTCAAGCCGGCGATGTCATCATCGCCGTCAACAACCGCAGAATCACAGGTTCGGCAGATCTTCGCAACCGTATCGGTCTAGCTCCGGTCGGATCGCAGGTCGAAATCGAATACTTGCGCGACCGGGCTCGCAATACGGTGACAATGCGCATTGAGCCGGCCGACGCAAACGCTGAGGCCGCTGCGATACCCGCTCCCCTGCAGGGCGCGCAGTTCCAGGATGCGGCGGGCAATGTGGTTGTCTCCAACATCGAAGATGGAAGCGCAGCAGAGCGATCGGGATTGCGCGCGGGCGACGTGATCGTTGCCGTCAATCGAAAACCCGTCGCCACCGTCGCGGAGCTCGCCGCGGCGTTAAAGGAGGCGGGCGGCGCGATAGCGCTGGATCTGTTTCGCGGCGGCTCAAAACTGTTCCTGGTTATCGGTTAGCGGCCGCCCGCGCGCGTGGATGTCGAACGTTGAAGGGAGAATGAGATGAGGACAATTGCTCGATGGATCACTGCAGCAGCATTGGCCCTTGGAGCGACATTTGCATGCACACAGGCTGTTGCCCAGGACCAGCAACAGGAGGTGGCCAAGCTTACTGGCTTCTGGCTCACGACACCGCATCCGGAACTCGCTATCCGCCCGGGAGAAACCGAAGCGATTCCGCTGACGCTGCGCAATGCCAATCTGCCGCCGCAACGGGCGTCACTCGAAGTGACAGGCATTCCCGACGGTTGGGAGTGGACGCTGAAGGGCGGCAACCGCGAGGTTTCGGCTGTCATCGTGGCGCCCGATGCGACACAGGAAATCAACCTGGAGCTAACACCGCCCGAGACTGCTAGCGGTGAAGGCGTTCCGATCAACGTGAAAGCGCGATACGCAAACCAGACCATCGATCTTCCCCTTGTGGTGAAGCTATCGCAGGCGGCAGAGGGCGGCCTGGAGCTGAAATCCGAGCTGCCGGCGCTGAGAGGCACGGCCAGCTCCACCTTCAGTTTCAAGATCGAAGCCACCAATCACGGCGCGGAAGAGAACCTGTTCAGTCTCGCCGCCAATGTGCCCGAGGGATTTCAGTCACGCTCGAGCGCGGCTATGGCTCGGAAGAGATTACCGGCTTGCCGATCGAGGCCGGGGCAAGCGAGAACCTGACATTGGAAGTCACGCCGCCGAGGTCAGCACCGGCCGGCCGCTATCCGGTCGTGGTCGAAGTAGCGGGCGGCCCCCGGCTGGCGCGGCCGTCCGAAGCCGTGCTCGACATCCTGCCCGCCGACGCCTTCAACGGGCCGTTCGTCAAGGAAGACGGCGAAGCGGTTCTCGACGCGGAGGGCCGGCGCATTGCCTGATCTTCCATCCGCTGATCCACGCCATCTGCGCCAGCCCGACCTCGACGCGCTGCGGCCGCCGGTCTCGACGCATCCGCCGCGGATCCTGATTCTCTATGGATCGCTCCGCCAGGTGTCGTACTCGAGGCTGCTCGCCGAGGAGGCCGGACGGCTGCTGGAGTACTTCGGAGCCGAGGTGCGCTTGTTCGATCCGTCCGGGCTGCTAGGCGTGTCCCCGTTACTCGGACTCGACGCGAAACTTGGCATGGCACGACGTGCAGGTTTGCAGCATCAGATGGAACGCATGCTCGGCGGGCATGGACGTGGCGTCCTGCTCCGCCGAGCTTTTCTTCGCGAGCGGACCGCCCATCATCGCGTCACCGGGTCGCATTCGCATTTCAGGACCAAGGACGTCCGGGCTGCGGTCCGCTGCCGCTGAGAGCGTTGAAGCATAGACGCCAAGCTCGGCAGCGAGTTTCTCGAACTTCTGGCGCTCGGCTTCGATATTGGCGCTGGCTTTCGAGCCAGCGGCAGTAACAGGTCCCTCGAAAAGCGACGACAGGTTCGTTCCTGAATGAGACCTTATGGTTTCGGCGGCTCCCTTGAACGCCTTCCCATCGTACGCGGACGTGCCCTTGAACATCCCCGATATGCTCTTGGCTGCCGCCGCCATCGCCTTCATGTCCTGTTGTCTTTCCTCCACGACATTGCCCGATGACAAACTGTGCGCCGCTCCCGCAGAGATTGTGGCGATGGCAGTCGCTACGAGAATGAGGATCGACGTTTTCGCCGCATTCCGATTCACTGCTGTGCCCTTTCCATAAAACGTCATCGACCTTGCAGGTCGACCAGACCAGCGGTTGATCGAGGTCAAGGCAAGCCTTGCAACTGTCTCGCACTGTGCTTGAATACGTACCAAGGGTTCGAGCGAGATCATGATCGCTGCCAGCCAGATAGTCCGGAACCGCGCAAGAGAATTGCTGGCCGTTTTGGTCGCAATTATGTTCCTAGCTGCGCCGACGGCTGTGGCCACGCTGGTCAACTGCGACGCACACACCGCCCGAAGCGAGCAGGTCCTTTCCTCCCAGGAGGACACGGTTCTCCACGTCGAATTTCATCCGGGCGACCAGAAGGCATGCTGCAAAAGTGCCTGCAGCGTATGCAACGCCGTATTCCCGGCCCCACCCCTGATCGGCGTTACCCTGAAGTCGGACAATCACCGCTATCTCCCAAAGCAGCAGCCAATCGTCGGGCTCGACTCTCGGCCCGCCATCGGCCCTCCTCGATCCGACGGTTAGACGCGGCCGCCCTTCGGCGGCCCTTCCATGGGCGCATCCCCAAAATGCGGCTTACGTCGGCAGTGACCGGCACGGATTGAGAGGCAAAATAAAATGAAACGTCGTGAATTCTTAGGCGGACTGATGTCGGGCGTCGCCCTCTCCGCGCCGGGTACCGCTCTGTTTCCAACTGTCGCGTGGCCGCAGAGAACGCCGGATAATGGGGCGAGCACTGGAACACGGTCGCTATCAATCGTGAAGCGCGTGCTGGAGGTGAACGGGAGAGCCGCAGAGGTCTTCGGGCTGGTTCAGCCGAACGGCGCGGTCGGCCTTGCGCTCGAGGCGGACACTCAGTTCGACGTCAGTCTTTCAAATAAGGGCGGCGAACCCACGCTCATCCACTGGCATGGACTCACTCCGCCATGGGACATGGATGGCGTGCCGGACAATCCAGCCGGGCTGCTGAGACCAGACGAAACCCGGCACTACACCTTTCCGGTCGGTTCCGGCGGCACGCACTGGATGCATGCGCATACGCTGCAGGAACAGAATCTGCTTGCAGCACCTCTGATCGTCAGAACCGCCGAGGATCGGCAGCGCGACGAGCAGGAAGTGGTCATCCTTCTTCATGATTTCTCCTTCACACCGGCCGAGGAATTGCTCGCCAGGCTCAAGGGTCCGGCTCAGATGGGCGAAGCAATGGACCACGGTGCCATGATGCAGAGCATGGCTGGTGGAATGCACGGGGGCCATATGTCCGGCTCGGCGATGCCGGGCATGGCCGCCACGGACCTCAATGACATCGAGTACGATGCCTATCTCGCCAATGACCGTACGCTCGATGATCCGGAAGTGGTTCCCGTCGAGAACCGAGCCCGCGTCCGCTTGCGCATCATCAACGGCGCAACGGCGACAGAGTTCACCATAGATACGGGCCCACTCATCGGCCGGTTGATCGCCGTCGACGGACAGGCAATTCATGCTATCTCCGGGAGCCGTTTTCCGATCTCGATGGGCCAACGCTTGGACATTCGGCTCGAACTTCCCACGAGTGCCGAAACCCACCCTGTTCTTGCTTTACGCGAAGGAACGGACCATCGAACTGGCCTGATCCTCGCCCCGCCGGGAGCCAAGATCAGCAAGGTTTCGTCGCGTGGCACGGAAACCGGTCCGGTCGCCGGCCTCGAAACCGAAATGATGTTGAAGGCAACCGCGCCGCTTTCCACGAGTCCGGCAGACCGCCGTTTCGAACTCGCGCTGGCGGGCACCATGGACGGCTACCAATGGCGGATCGACGGTGGCGATGGACTGAGCGTCAGGCAAGGCGAGAGGGTCGAAGTCGTCATGCGCAACATGTCGATGATGGCGCATCCCATGCACCTGCATGGACATCACTTCCAGGTGACCGAGATCGGCGGCAAGGCTTTCCAGGGCGCGGTGCGGGACACCGTTCTCGTGCCGCCCATGGCGAGCGTGACCGTCGCCTTCGACGCCGACAATTCCCCCGGTCGTTGGCCGCTCCATTGCCATCACCTCTATCACATGGCTTCGGGAATGATGTCCTTCGTCGCCTACGCGTAGCTGAGACGGGTGGCCGGCCCCGAAAGCGTTGGTCCAGACGCAGCGTGCGCTACCATTGTTACACAGCGAGAACCATCACGGAGCTATTCCCAAATGGCCGAGCATAAGCACCCTCAGGGTCACGAGCACCACCATCACCAACATCAACCGCAGGAGAACGCCGCTCCCGCACACCTCGGTGAGCCCCGCCCGGAAGAGCAGGAGGGCGTCGTCTACACCTGCCCCATGCATCCGCAGGTTCGGCAGCTTGGACCCGGTAACTGCCCGATTTGCGGCATGGCGCTCGAACCGGAAATTATTACCGCCGAAACGGGACCCAGTCCGGAACTCATCGACATGCGACGTCGGTTCTGGATTGGTCTCGTCCTTACGCTGCCGGTGCTGGCGCTCGAAATGGGCGGCCATCTCACCAACCTGCACATGCTGCTCGGCCCTCAGGCGTCGAACTGGCTCCAGCTTGTTTTCGCAACGCCTGTCGTGTTGTGGGCGGGCGCTCCGTTCTTCGAAAGGGCCTGGCAGTCGATACTCACCCGGCACCTCAACATGTTCACCTTGATCGCCATGGGCACCGGGGTCGCCTGGGTCTACAGCGTGGTCGCGACGGTCGCGCCCGGCCTGTTCCCCACGACGTTCCGTTCCGGGGACGGGGCAGTCGCGGTCTACTTCGAGGCGGCCGCCGTCATCACGGTGCTGGTCCTGCTCGGGCAGGTTCTGGAGCTGCAGGCGCGTGAGCAGACGGGAGGCGCGATCCGCGCCCTTCTGGACCTCGCGCCGAAGACCGCCCGCCGCATCCGCGATGATGGCACAGACGAGGACGTGCCGCTCGAAGCCGTCGCTGTCGGCGACAGGTTGCGCGTCCGTCCGGGCGAGAAGGTCCCGGTCGACGGTACCCTCGTCGAAGGCCGCAGCTCGGTCGATGAATCGATGATCACCGGGGAATCGATGCCCGTCACCAAGGAGACCGGTGCCAAACTGATCGGGGGCACGATGAACAAGACGGGCGGCTTCGTCATGGAAGCCGGGAAGGTCGGCCGTGACACCATGCTGTCGCAGATCGTCCGCATGGTCGCCGAGGCCCAGCGGTCTCGCGCCCCTATCCAGCGCCTGGCCGATGAAGTGTCCGGCTGGTTCGTGCCCGTCGTCATCCTGATCGCCATCATAGCCTTCGCGACATGGATGATTGTCGGGCCGGAACCTCGCTTTGCCCACGGACTGGTTGCAGCCGTGGCCGTGCTGATCATCGCCTGCCCTTGCGCCCTTGGCCTTGCTACCCCGATGTCGATCATGGTCGGCGTCGGCAAGGGTGCCAGCGTCGGTGTGCTGATCAAGAACGCAGAAGCGTTGGAACGCTTCGAGAAGGTAGACACTCTGGTAGTCGACAAGACCGGAACCCTGACGGAGGGCAGGCCGAAGGTCACTTCGATTGTCGCTGTTGAAGGCGGGTCGGAGGAGGAACTCCTGCGACTGGCCGCCACCTTGGAACGGCCGAGCGAGCATCCGCTGGGGGCCGCAATCGTCGAGGCCGCCAATGAGCGTGGGCTGTCGCTCGGCAAGGCCGAGGACTTCGACAGCCCGGTCGGCAGGGGCGTGACCGGCGTCGTGGAGGGCCGCAGGCTCACTATTGGAAGCCACCGCATCATGTCCGAGGAGAACGTCGACGCCTCGACTCTCGCGAAAGAGGCGGAAGCGCTGCGCGGCGAAGGGGCTACGGTCATTTTTGCTGCCATCGATGGCCGCCTCGGCGGCTTGTTCGCGATCTCCGATCCGATCAAGGCGACGACACCGGCCGCCGTCGAGGCGTTGGTGAAGGACGCTATGCGCGTGGTGATGCTCACGGGAGACAACAAGACCACGGCCAACGCCGTTGCCCGCAAGCTCGGCATAAAGGAGGTCGAGGCGGAAGTCCTGCCGGAGCATAAGAGCGAGATCGTCGCGCGGCTGCGCAGCGAGGGGCGGATCGTCGCCATGGCAGGCGACGGGGTGAACGACGCCCCTGCCCTTGCGGCCGCCGACGTCGGCATCGCCATGGGAACCGGAACCGACGTGGCAATCGAGAGCGCTGGTGTCACGCTGCTCAAGGGCGATCTTCAGGGCATCGTGCGGGCACGACGGCTGAGCCACGAGACGATGAGGAACATCCGCCAGAACCTGTTCTTCGCCTTCATCTATAACGCCGCTGGTGTCCCGGTTGCCGCTGGCGTGCTCTATCCGGCCTTCGGATTGCTGCTGTCGCCGATCATTGCGGCTTTGGCGATGGCGCTCTCGTCGGTCAGCGTGATCAGCAATGCCCTCAGGCTAAGGAGTGCTCAGATATGACCTGGGATCGCAAATGGACGCTGTTCGTCGCCTCGCTCGCCGTGATCGCCGCGTTCTTCATTCTCCGCGAGCACTGGCAACATGCGCTGGGTCTCACACCCTACCTGCTGCTGCTCGCCTGCCCGTTGATGCATCTCTTCCATGGCCACGGCGGTCATCGCCATGATCATCGCGGCCAACGGGCGAAAACGGATGATCTCACATGACCTACGCACACGCGGCACAAGCCATCGCCGACATCTCAACGTCCGCCGAGCTGCTTTTTGACTACCTGGACGACCAGGCCAGTCTCGGCTCGCACATGCAGAAGTCCTCGATGATGATGCTCGGCGGCCGGATGTCATACGAGTTGGACGCAGCCCAAGGCCGGGCCGTTGGCTCCGTCATCAAGATGTACGGCAACATACTGGGGTTGCGGCTCTTCGTGGAGGGAGTCGTCATCGAGTACCAGCCTCCGCGCCGGAAAGTGTGGGAGACGCGGGGACGGCCGAATCTTGTCGTCATCGGTGCCTACCGGATGGGCTGCGAGATCAGCGGCTCGGATGGCGCATCGCGGCTTCGTGTTTTCATCAATTATGATCATCCAGCCACGTTCACGGGACAGTTCCTGGGGCCGCTGTTTGGACCGATCTACGCACGCTGGTGCGTCAACCGGATGGCGAATGACGCTGCCAGCAAGTTTCGGTGAAGAAAACCGCTTCTTCGTGTCGAGTTCCTCGCTAGCCTTGTAAAAGCCCAGTTCAGAGCCGCTTTTCATGGAACGAACAACAGAACCGCCGGTTCCTCGCCCGGACCTGCCACCTCTGCAAGGCCTCGGCGATTCCAGGCGGATAGTCCGCTTGGGGAGACTTCGGGCCGAACGTGAGCGCATCGCGCACGCCTTCCAAGCTTCGACAGGCTGGGGCGGGCGCAGCAGATTGGGCCCGAAAGGTGGCGCAGCAAACGGCACGCCTTTGAATGAATGAACACCGTCAGCAACGCTGCCTCGCAGATCGCCCGACTTTGTTTTGACCACATAAGCCTCATTCCGACTCATGGTGGTGGTCCTGGGTGGGCGCGGTCATAGCAGCTCACCAGAGAGCCTCCCTGCCCGGCAGTTCACATCATCCCCATCATCGAAGTCACAAGCAGCCTATCAGCCATCTGTTTCTGTGCTCCCTCGAACGACTGATAGAGAGGAACGAGCGCGGCTTTCAGCTTTCGTACGCGTTCAAGGCGGCTGGCCAGGGCGCTTTCACTCAGTTCAACACGCTGCAAAGGTGTCACGGCCATGCCCCCTGGTCCTCCCATCCCACCCGGCATCTGCATCATACCATCCTGTGTTCCGCGGGCATTAGCTCGCAGAAGCTCGGCAAAGGCGTTCCACAACGTCTCCTGCTGGGGAGTTATCTTGAGCTCTGTTTTCAGGAACGCGATACGCCCCTCGATGTGTTCGGGGGCCATCATCTGGGCCATCGCACCCATGGCGGTCTGCCCCATTGCCGCCTGACGGTCCATCATACCCATGGTGTCTTGTCCCCCGGTCATCATCCGCATCATGCCGCTCATCATGTCACCGCACATCATGCCGCTCGGCATCGCAGCAGTCGGGTTCGCGGCAGGCATCTGTCGTTGAGCAGTTGCTTCGCTCGCCTGGGTGGTGGCCTCGGGATGGTGTGCGTCTTCGGCAAAACCTGGCACACCCAGCATAAGCAGTGTGCTCACCAGCAGAAACGTTCGCAGCGTCGTCATTTCGCCTCTCCTCACTCTCGCTAAACCATTGGCCTTAAAGCTACGACTGCAGAGAAAATTCGCCTTGACGCAAATCAAACTCGGTCCGCTAAACAGCCGCCGTCACGGCGCGTCGGATGCCCGCCATCGCCAGTGCCCTGTCGCCGGCAGATCCTCTCCGTTCTCGCGGATGGAGGGCGAGGGCCCAGGGTCTGTGGCGAGCATCGTATTGCCCTCCGATTGGAGCCAGGAGCATACGCGCCCCGTGCAGCAGCAGATCGAGAATATTGGCTGCCGTAACGATCTGGACCATCTTTTTGCTTTCGCAAAAAGGCAGAAGAGCTAAGGGGTAACTGTCGTCATTGCCGCCTATCGCCGACCGCCTCGGCGAATTGTACCGATCCGGTCAAGGCGACGACACTTGCCGCCGCCGAGGGCCCTGAAGAAGGACGCGGCGGCCTCGCAATTTGTCCCAGATCAATGTCGAACTTCCGGCATGCGACAATAATGTTGCGATACTGTCCGAGGACAATCACATGCCTCCACATTGCGACAGCATGGACGGACCGGTTGTTAATGCCGCGCGCGGGGCATTGGAAACCGAGGATGTCAATTTGATCCTGCCTTACGTTCAGGAAAGCAGCGCCGCGGAGTTAATGGCTGCTTTCAAGAAAGTAATGGAAGCCCGCAGCAGCGGTCCAGAAGCGCGTTCGGTCGCCGACCTCTACTTCTACGAAACTGCCGTGCGGCTGCACCGAGCCGGAGAAGGTGCTCCCTACACCGGAGTCAAGCCGGCCGGCCTTGACGTTGGTCCGGTCATCCCCGTTGCGGAGAAAGCAATTGAGACCGACTCCCCCGAGGCATTGATCCGATTGCTGGCCGACACCCTCCAGGATGAGGTGCAGCACCGGTTCGAGCGTGTGCGGAATCTTCGTGATCATAGTCCCTCAGACATTGCAAAGGCTCGAAGGTACGTGGAGGCGACACTTGGATTTCTCGTCTACTCGCATCGGCTCTATCAAGCCATAAAGGCGGCGCCCCACGAGGGTGATTCCAAACACCACCATGACTGAACATGCCTCGCAACTATTCGATTTGATGCGCGTCAAAGCGTCCGTTCGGCCCTGTGCTACGAAAACAGGAACGGAGGGTGAAAGCCATGGCTCACAAGCAAGTCCTTTTCCATTCGGCTGCCCGAGAGAAGATCTTGAAAGGCGCTACGCAACTCGCCGATGCGGTCCGGGTGACGCTCGGCCCGCGATCAAAAGCTGTGCTGATCGAGAGAAAATGGGGAGCGCCGATCGTCTGCAATGACGGGGTGACGATCGCCAAGGAGTTCGACCTTAAGGATCCGGAAGAGAACCTCGGGGCACGAATGCTACGCCAGGCAGCGGAGAAGACAGGCGAAATCGTCGGCGACGGAACGACCACATCGACCATTCTCGCGCATGCGATTTTCGCCGACGGCCTGCGCAATGTCGTTGCGGGCGCAAGCGCGATCGACATCAAGCGCGGGCTTGATCGCGGCGCTAAACGGGCTGTCGCCGAGTTGAAGAAAAATTCACGCCCTGTCTCAGAGAAGCGCGAAAAGGAGCAGGTCGCAACAATTTCGGCCCATAATGATGCGCAGATCGGCACGCTCGTCGGCGATGCCATGGAGAAGGTGGGCGATGACGGGGTCATCAGCGTAGAGGAATCGAAAACGACCGAGACGGTCCTCGAAGTCGTCGAAGGCATGCAGTTCGATCGTGGCTACCTCTCGCCCTATTTCGTCACCGATGCCGAACGAATGGAAGTCGTGCTTGAAAGCGCCGCCGTCCTCCTGTTCGACCGGAGGATCACTTCGCTCAAGGATTGCGTGGAACTCCTCGAGGCCGTCGCGAAAGCCGGGACGCCACTGTTGATTATCGCCGAAGATGTGGAAACCGAAGCGCTGGCAACCCTGATCGTCAACCAGATGCGCGGAACGCTCCACAATTGTGCGGTCAAGGCACCTGGATTCGGAGACCGACGCAAGGCCCTGCTGCAGGACATCGCCATTCTCACGGGTGGTCAGCTTATCTCCGAGGAGCTGGGCATAAAGCTCGAAACGGTCATGCCCGAACAGCTCGGCCGTGCCGAACGGATCGTCATCACGAAAGATACGACCACCATCATTGGTGGCGCGGGCGACAAGGAGGCCATCAGTGGCCGAGCGGGACAGATACGCAAGGAAATTCCGACCACAGCCAGCGAGTACGACCGAGAAAAGCTCCAGGAGCGACTGGCGAAGCTTTCTGGCGGCGTTGCGGTGATCAAAGTGGGGGCTGCCACAGAGGCGGAACTTAAGGCAAAGAAGGAAGCGCTTGATGACGCAATCAGCGCGACCAAGGCGGCCGTAGCTGAAGGAATTTTGCCGGGTGGCGGATTGGCTCTCCTGCGCTGTATCAGCGCGGTCGAAGAAGAGGAACAGGCCTGTGAAGGCGACGAGCGCACCGGCGTTCAGGTGCTTAAGCGGGCGCTGGAAATCCCGGCACGTCAAATCGCCGAGAACTCCGCGGCCGACGGCGGCGTGGTGGTCGCGAAGATGCTCGAGGGTCAGGGCAATTTCGGTTACGACGCGGGGCGTAAGGTCTATGTCGACTTGGTCTCAGCCGGCATCATCGACCCCACCAAAGTGATCCGAGTCGCACTCGAAAACGCGGTTTCGGTCGCAAGCGTGCTTCTGCTCACCGAAGCCACCATGACGGAAATTCCCGAGACGCCGAAGGAAACAATGTCTGAGGCCGCGATGCAGCCCGTAGTCGCAGGCTGAGCCGAGCCAGCTACCACGATCGGGAGGAGCAATGGGAACGTCGGAACGCAAGAAAGCGCTGGAAGAAAAGTACATCCTTGATTTCGAGCGCTCCTTCAAAGTACGAGGGAGGCGATCGCTGTCTGACCACGCGCGGCCGACAGCGCGCGCCGTCACGGCACGCGCAAAAGGTATCCTTCGCGAGCCGCGCTCTCGTCGGCGGTTCGCAGAAGTTGCTCGAAGAGCACAGCGATGTAGTCTAAAATATTAGCATCGAACCCCGGCAGGGGGATGGTTCGTGTCGATTGTCCGTTGAATGTCTCTTCTATTTTCGGAGGGATGTCATGAACGTCCTGATCATGTATGGAACGACTGAAGGCCAGACGCGGAAAATAGCGACATGGACGGCAACGCATATTCGCGAGCGCGGGCACCATGTCGTATTGCTTGATAGCGCAGCACTCGCATCCGATTTGAAACTCGAAGGGTTTCACGCTTTCATTGTTGCAGCGTCGATCCACCATAAGCACTACCAAGACACCATCACGAACTTCGTGTTCGCACATCGTGAATTGCTGAACGCCAGACCGTCAGCCTTCATTTCCGTCAGTCTGTCGGCCGTACTGGAAGACGAAAGACCGGAAGCGCAAAAGTACGTGGATCGCTTCGTCTCCGTAACGGGATGGCAACCACGCACTACCCTTCTTCTCGGGGGTGCTTTGCGCTTCACCGAATACGACTACTTTCAAGAGCAGGTCGTCAAGTTTATCGTCATGAAGCGCAGCGGCACTGCGATCTCCGAGCGCGATCACGAGTTCACTGACTGGGACGTCCTTGCTGACTTCGTAAATCGATTTCTTGATTCGGCCGGCTAGATGAGGTCGAGGGGCGCGCCGAGATGACTTGCGACCTCTGCCGCGACAGGACGCCTCCGCGCGCAAGTCAGAGAACAACGACGTACTGGTCGCGATAAGGCTCGATCGCCTTTGCCGATTTGCTTTGCCGCCCCAGAGCGATTTGAGAAATGCACGGAGACTATCTCCGTTCCTGTTCGTTGTCGCGCTGACGGCAGTAGGCGTCGAACCAATCCGCTGCTGCAGAGATAACCGCGTCGAGCGCTCCCGGTTCCGAGAACAGATGGGTGGCGCCGGGGATGGTATGCAGCTTTTTCGGTCCGTCCAGCATTGCCAGAGCCGCGCGATTCAATCCGAGTACATCAGGATCGCGCCCCCCAACGATGAGGAGGGTCGGCGACGTGACTGCTTCGAGCACCGCCCCCGCAAGGTCCGGGCGCCCGCCCCTTGAGACCACCGCAGACACTTGGTCCCCAAGTTCAACGGCCGCTTCGAGAGCAGCGGCCGCACCGGTGCTTGCCCCGAAAAGCCCGATCGGCATCCCACGGGTCTCGTGCGCCATGCGTGCCCATTTGCATGCGCCGACCAGCCGTTTGGCCAGGAGTTGGATATCGAAAACATTGGCGCGGCTTTCGGCCTCCCGATCGCTGAGGAGATCGAAGAGCAGACTGGCATAACCTTGCCCGCGCAATGCCTCTGCGACATAGACATTGCGCGGGCTCTTGCGGCTGGAGCCGCTGCCATGAGCGAAGATGATGACGCCGCGCGGTCTTGGCGGAAGGCGAAGGCATCCCGGCAAGCCGTGCGGCGAGATCTCGACATCGATGACCTCAGTTTGGTTCGTTGTTATCTGCGCAGGGCCGGATGTCATGGTTTGCCTTTCAAGGGCATGCGATGGCTTCACTGCTAAAGTCCTAATGTCGCACAGGGTCACCGAATGGCTTTGATCTGGCTCAATCAGACTGGCAACAACGGCCAATCCGCGAGGATCGAGAGAGTCTGTCCAGTAACGTCGGCCTATCGTAGCAAAGCGCAGAACAAGCCGCGGGAGACGATTTTTGTATAATCAATGCTGTCGGCCGCCATTCCGATCACTCTTCTAATTTCGGGAGGAGCGGGTCATTGCAACGGACGTCGACAGGAAAACGGATGGCAACAATCGCGAAGGCGGGCATGGCCATAACCGCCCGGACGATCAGGTCCGCTCCCCTCTGCTTGGCGATGTCAATCAGCGCCTCCCCAGCCTCCCCTTCGCGATGGTCCACGATCTCTGCGCGCGCTTTTGCACCATGATTGATAAGATAGCGGACAACGTCAGTGGCACTGGCCATCGCCCGATCCGGTTCGTGGTCCGCGACGGTCGCTACAAGGATTTCGCGTGCATGGACAAGGAAGGGCATCGCGTCTGCAACCGCTCGTCTTGCCTCACGGGCATCCTTCCAGGCAACGACGACGCTACTCGCCTTGGCACTCACCCTACAGATGAGCTGACACGCGAGCGCCCTGCATCATTATAGCCTGGGGAATACATCCAATTAGCTCGTCTCGGGGGGCGCCGAAATCTCCATCGGTGCGGAGCCTGTCTGACTGCCTGAAGTGGTGCAGCCCTTGATCGGCAGCACGACGAAAGGCGACGCAATCATGAGCGCGATGATGATCAGAAGCAGCCTGTTCAGGACGGCCGTCTGTATGACGTGAAATATGTTGTGCCTGGTCATCATCGGGTTCCAGTCGCCTTCATCATCGCTGACGAACGATAGCTGTCACCAAGCAGACCATACCTTCAGACAGCGCGCTTTGCTCTTCGTCAAAGCAGGAAACGGGGAATGGCCACTTCAGACTCATGCCACCTTTGACGCGGATCAATGAGACTGCCGCCGCACAGCGTTTTAATGAATTCATCTGGCTGGGCCAGCGGACGAGAAGCGCGGGTAGAAGCCGGCCAGACTGGCTTTGCGGCCGCGCTCTTTAAGCAAACCAGCGGCGAGACGAGCCTGGAACCACCGCTTTGAAGGAGGACCACCCCATGGCTGAACCAGCAAGCAAACTGCCCATCAAGTCGGAAGAGAAAGGGATCGAGCATCGTTCGGAATCCTGGCTCCCGTTCGACAGTCTAAGATCCGAAATCGACCGCCTGTTTGACGACTTCGCCCCAACCCTGTGGCACCGGCCTTTTGCGTCCGCGTTCATGCGTCGAATGCCGCAGGTGTCGCACATGAGGGTCGCGCCGGCCGTTGATCTCGCGGAGACAGACACGAGCTACAAAATTACCTGCGAACTGCCAGGAATGGAGGAAAAGGACATAGAGGTAGCGATCTCCAGCGGAACCCTGACGATCCGGGGCGAGAAGCAGGAGGAAAAAGAGGAAAAGACCAAGGAATATGTCCTTTCCGAACGTCGCTACGGCTCGTTCCAGCGGGCCTTCCGACTGCCTGACGGCGTTGACATTGACAACATCGCCGCCAATTTCGCGAAGGGCGTTCTGACCGTGACTCTGCCGAAGACCGCGGAAGCGCAGCAGAGCGAGCGCAAGATCCAGGTCAAGACGGACTAGCACCTCGCGCTCTGGGAGAGCAAGACGCGCCCGCTGGTGCGTCTTGCCGGGCTCATCCTGATGTCACCCTTCTACGTTGCAACGGAGCAAAACAATGTCATTCAAGACGATCCTCGCAGTCGTCGGCGTTTCGCAGACCGACCGCGACCTAAAGGTGGCTGCAGATATCTCTGATCAAGTCTCTGCGCACTTAAGCGCTTTTATCGTCGGATTCGCGCCACAACCGACCAGCAGATACGCGACGCTTGCGCCGGCATGGTTCGAACAGCGGGAACGAAACCTGCAAGCGCTTGGCGAAAGCGCGAAGACGGCCCGCGACCAGCTCTCGAAGCGAGGGATTTCCTTTGATGTCGACAGCATCTATGCGGAGGTGGCAGGCGTCACCTACGACATAGGGGAACGTGCGCTCTATGCCGATCTTATCCTGTTGGGTCCCAGCGCCTTCCAGGACGCCGATCTCAAGCAGCAAATTATCGACGGCGGCCTCTTCCAATCGGGTCGCCCGGTGTTGCTGATCCCGCCCGCGTGTACCCCGACACTGAAGCCGAAGACAGTCCTGTTGGCCTGGGATTCGCGGGCTCAGTCAGCACATGCAGCGCGAGAGGCGCTCGAACTGATGGCCAATGCCAATTCCGTCCACGTCACCATGGTGGATCCTGCGGCGACGCTCAGGACGAGTGGTGATGAACCCGGAGCAGATGTCGCCGCCTATCTTGCCCGCCACGGCATCGACGTGACGGTCGATACGCTGCCAAGCGCCAGCCGGACCGTGGTAGAGGTCCTGCAGCGACATGCCGTTGACGTCGCAGCCGACATCATCGTGATGGGTGCCTATGGGCACTCCCGGCTGCGCGAGGTCGTCTTCGGCGGCGTCACGCGATCGATGCTCGATGAAGCCCGGCTTCCCGTGCTGATGGCGCGATGATGAGGCGGGAAGATCGGAAACGCCTGCCATAACTCGACGCGTTCATGCGCGACGAAACTATCAACGAACTGGTTCTCGCTGCGGCGCCGTGCCTTCTTGGCCCCTCGCGCAAATTGCACGCACCGTGGCCACCAGTTTCCAATCACTGAGATCGAGCATTATATTTCTGAATGATATCCACCTGGGGCGATGCTCGCAGCGGTCGCAGCGACACGCCGGCGAACCGAGGAGCAAGTGGTGGAGAACGAGGCATCGGCCATTGCCCTTGAGGCGCGAAAGCTCACCAAGATCTATCGAATGGGTACGGTGGAAGTCCACGCCCTGCGCGGCGTGGACGTGGATCTTCGCCAAGGCGAGCTCGTGGTTCTTTTGGGACCCTCCGGAAGCGGCAAATCGACCCTGCTCAACATTCTCGGAGGTCTCGATATGCCGACCAGCGGCAGCGTCATGTTTCGCGATCAGCCGCTGGCGCTGGACAGTGAACGCGCGCTCAATCTTTACCGCCGCAATCACGTGGGATTCGTCTTCCAGTTCTACAATCTCATTCCCAGCCTCACGGCCCGCGAAAACGTTTCTCTCGTGACAGAGATCGCCACGAATCCGATGCCGCCGATCGAAGCTCTGACCATCGTCGGCCTCGGCGACAGGCTGGATCACTTCCCGGCGCAGCTTTCCGGCGGCGAGCAGCAACGGGTCGCCATCGCCCGCGCGATCGCCAAGCGACCCGACCTGCTTCTCTGCGACGAGCCTACCGGCGCGCTCGATAGCAAGACCGGGATCCTCGTGCTCGACGCGATCCTCAGGACCAATCGGGAGCTCGGCACAACCACGGCGCTTATCACCCATAATGCGGTGATTGCCGAGATTGCCAATCGCGTGCTGTACTTTGCCGACGGGCGCATCGTCGAAACGCGGCGCAACGCGATTCAGCGCGCCCCCGGCGAACTCGCCTGGTGAGCATGATGAGTAGTCTCGATCGCAAGCTCATTCGTGAACTCTGGAGGCTGAAGGCCCAGGTCCTCGCCATCGCCCTAGTGATCGCCTCGGGCACGGCGCTGCTCATCATGGCGCTGACGACCATCGAAGCGCTGGAAGAGACGACCTCCGCCTATTACGAACGTACGCGCTTCGCCGACGTGTTTGCGCGCGCCAAACGCGCGCCTGAATATCTCGGCCGCGATATCGCGGAAATTCCGGGCGTACGGCTCGCCGAGACGCGGATTATGGAAGGCGCCATTCTCGACATGCCGGGCTTTCCCGAACCGGTCGTCGCGCAGCTGATTTCGCTGCCCGAACGCGGCCCTGAGCTTCTGAACGCATTGGTGATCCGGTCCGGTCGTCTGGCAGACCCTACGCGACCCGACGAGGTCGTGGTCAGCGAACCTTTCGCAGAAGCCCACAGCTTGAAGCCCGGCGATAGCTTCGATGCCGTGTTGCGGGGCCGGAAGCGCACACTTCAGGTCGTGGGCACCGCGCTCAGCCCCGAATTCGTCTACGCGATCGCACCCGGCGGCCTCATGCCGGACGACGAGCGTTACGGCATTCTGTGGATGGGGCAGGATGCGCTGGCGGCCGCCTTCGACCTTGAGGCCGCCTTCAACAGCGTCACGCTCAGTCTGCTGCCCGGTGCGGACGAGAAGGACGTCATCCGGCGGCTCGACAATCTGCTGTCCCCGTTCGGCGGCGTGGGCGCCTACGGGCGCGCCGACCAGACCTCGAACTGGTTCCTGGAAAGCGAGATCGCCCAGCAGAAGAACATGTCGAGGATCATGCCGACCATCTTCCTTGCGGTTGCCGCCTTCCTGACGAACATGGTGATGGCGCGGCTGATCGAGACCGAACGTCGCGAGATCGGCCTGCTGAAGGCGTTCGGCTACGACAACGGGTCGATCGGATGGCATTACACGAAGATGGTCCTCGTTATCGGCACGATCGGCATCCTGATCGGCTCTCTGATCGGCGCCTGGCTTGGCCATTGGAACACGGAGCTCTACACCAAGTTCTACCGCTTTCCGTTCCTGCTTTATCGCCCCGGCCCGGCCGGTTTCGTGATCGCCGGCGCGATCAGCCTGGCTGCGGCGCTCGCAGGCAGCCTCGCGGCGGTCCGCCGCGCCGTCCGGCTCCCGCCTGCCGAGGCCATGCTGCCGCCCTCCCCGCCGATCTATCGGCGCACCTGGGCATCGCGAACGGTGCTCGCCAGGGCACTGGACGAACCGTCGCGCATGATCCTCAGACGCATCATCCGATGGCCGTTGCGGGCGTTCCTCGCCAGTCTCGGCCTTGCCATGTCGATCGCCGTGCTCATCATGGCGCTGCAATGGGTCGACGCCATCGATTCCCTTGCCGAGACCGTCTTTGAACGTGGGCAACACCAGGACGCGACCGTCGCGTTCAACGACCTGCAGCCGATCGATACGGTCGGAGACTTCGAGGGGCTGCCCGGCGTGCTGGCGGCGGAACCCTACCGCTATGCATCAGCACGCATTGGCCACGGGCATCTTATCGAGCGACAAGGGATCATCGGCGTCCCGCCAGGCGCAATCCTCAGTCCTGTGTTCGACGTCGAGCGCGGTCGCATCGAGGCTCCTCCCGGCGGGCTCATGGTCTCGCGCAAGCTCTCCGAACTTCTCGATGTCAGAGCTGGCGACACCGTGGCCGTCGAACTTCTGGAAGGCCGTCAGACGCGACTAAGCCTGCCAGTAGTTCAGATCTTCGAAACCTATCTCGGCACGCCCGTCTACATGGACATGGCCACGCTCAATCGGATCGCTGGCGATGGCCGCGTCGTGAGCGGCCTGCATATCCGTGTGGACGCCCCGAGCCGAGCCACGCTGCTGGCAAGGCTCAAGGACATCCCGAACATCGCCGCCGTTCTTTTCCGCCAGGCCGCGATCGACACCTTTTACAAGACCATGGGCGAAACGATCTTCATCTTCATCGGCTTCTTCGTCGCTTTCTCGATGACACTGTCGGTCGGCGTCACCTACAATTCGATCCGAATCGCGCTTTCCGAACGGGCACGCGAACTCGCGACCTTGCGCGTCCTCGGCTTCAGCCGTTGGGAAATCTCCTACATCCTGCTTGGCGAAGTCAGCATCCTGACATGGGTCGCCATCCCACTTGGCGCGACCATCGGCTACGGCCTTGCATGGTACATGACGAGCGCCTTCGAGACGGAACTCTACCGCGTACCGCTCGTGGTTCGGGACGCAACCTACGGCAAGGCGGCGCTGATTGCGCTCAGTGCGACGTGGTTTGCGCTGCAATCGTGCGACGGCGCCTCGACCATCTGGATCTGATCGCGGTGCTGAAAACAAGGGAGTAGTCGGTGAGGGTCGCAAGGCGCCGCTTGATAATCTGGGGTAGTCTGCTAGCGCTGCTCGCGGCCGGCATCGCCTATGCGCTCTGGCCCCGGCCAATCCAGGTCGACCTCGCCGTCGCCGAAACCGGCACATTGCGTGTAACCATCGACGAGGAGGGCGAAACGCGGGTGCGCGACGTCTACACGCTTTACGCGCCGTTGCGCGGTCAGTTGCAGCGCATCACTCCCGAGGCGGGCGATGTCGTCAAGGCCGGGGAGACTCTGCTTGCGCAAATCGAGCCCGCCGCGCCGGCCTTTCTGGACGTACGTTCAGAGGCGGAGCAGCAGTCGGCGGTCGAGGCGGCGCGAGCAGCTTACAACCTCGCCGCCGCCGAACTAAACAAGGCGAAAGCCGATCTGATCTTTGCCGAGGGAGAGCGAGCCCGTGCCCGACTTCTCATCGAACGCAACACGATTTCCAGGCGGACGCTCGAGGATGCCGAACGTGCCTATAATGTCGCGGAAGCCAATCTCGCCACCGCCGAGGCCGGCCTGAAGGTGCGAGAGCACGAACTTCATCAAGCCCGGTCGCGGCTCTTGTCGCGCCAGGAGATCAGCAGCCGCAGTGGTCCCTGCGAATGCGTGTCGGTGACGGCGCCGGTGAGCGGTGTGGTTCTGCAGGTCATGCGCCGCAGCGAAGGCGTGGTCGAGGCGGGAACCCCTCTGCTCGATATCGGCGATCCTACGGATCTGGAAATCGTCGCCAACTTCCTCTCGGAAGACGCTGTCAAGATCAAGCCCGGTCAAAAGGCGATCATCACCGGCTGGGGGGGCAAGGATCTGCATGCCCTTGTGCGGCGCATCGAGCCCTTCGGGCAGACCAAGGTCTCGGCCCTCGGCATCGAGGAACAGCGCGTCGACGTCATGCTCGACTTTGCCGATCCGTCGGAGCTGTGGCGTTCGCTCGGGCATGGTTACCGCGTCGACGTTCAGGTTCTCCTGTTCGAAGGTGAAGTGCTCAAGCTGCCGCTCGGCGCCTTGTTCCGGCAAGGCGACACATGGACGGTCTTCGTCATGGAACAGGGGAGAGCACGCGCGCGCCCCATCGTCGTCGGCCAGCGCAACAACCTCTCGGTTGAAATCCGCGAGGGCCTTAAATCGGGGGAGAAGGTGATTCTATATCCGAGCGACCGCATCAAGGACGGGGTGACCATCATTCAGCGTTAGGACAGGCGGGCCGCGAAGTTGTCCTCCGCAGCAGCCCAAAAGGTGAACCTATTCAAGCTCTATCCGATATGCCGTTCCTGCGCGCAGGATATCGACGGAGGCCTTGACCCCGATGGTTTGCAGAACGTCTCGAACTTGATCAGCGGAGAAGGCCGCCTTGCCATTGACAGCGGTCAAATAGTCGCCGGTTCTCAGCCCCATCGCATAGACGACGCTACCTCTTGCGACGTCGACGAGGACCGCGCCTGTCGGCATACAGGCCGGTGACCCGGTCGCCGAGGGGAACTCAACGACGACCGTGTCTCGATCGCTCGATTGCGAAAGCGTCACATTCAGCTTCCGCGGCTCTTCTCCTCGACGGATATCGAGTGTGATGCGGGCATTGGCCGGAAGCAAGCTGACCGCGTTCCTGAAGGCTGCGTCCGTTGCGAAGGTCCGGCCATCCAGCGCCATGATGACATCGCCAAGCCGCACGCCCTGCCGTTCCGCCGGCGAATTGCAGGCCAGCTCGTTTACGACGAGGCCCTGCCCCTCATCGCTACCTCCGTCGGCTATCGCCGCAACGGGCGTCACGGAAAGGCCGAGCCAGCCGCGCTTGTATTCTCCGTGGATGATGAGTTCCCGGACGATCTGCATCGCAACGTCGGACGGCATCGCAAAGCCGATGCCAGTGCTTTCTTCGCTGGGAGCGGGAATGCCGCGCGCAATGCCAATCAGCTCGCCGTAGGCATTGACGAGCGCGCCGCCGGAATTCCCCAGGTTGATGGCCGCATCGGTCTGGATGTAATCCTGATATTCATCGGCATCCAAGCCCGAGCGACCCAAGCCGCTGATGATGCCGAAAGTCGCGCTCTGCGCCATGCCGAGAGGATTACCCACCGCGACGACAAAATCGCCGACCTTCAGTTCGGATGAATGCCCCCACTTCAGCGCGGAAAGACCTGGTGCCTTGATCTTGACCACCGCGAGATCTGTCGGCCCATCCTCCCCTACCCTGTCGGCCTCGAAAGCCCGTCCGTCCGCGAGCGTCACGGAAACGTCGTCGGCGTCGGCAACAAGATGACGGCTCGTGACGATATAGCCATCCTCACTGTCGACGATCACGCCCGACCCCACCGCGGTCGCACCGCTCTGGACGATGAAAACGTCGTCCGGAAGCCCCAAAAACCTTCGGACGTTCGGATCTTCGAGCTTCTCGTTTCTGAAAATTCCGCTGCTGAGGGTGTGGATGCTGACGACCGCAGGCCGCACGCGCTGCAATATCGCGGATACGCCCGCTTCGATGCTCGTAGCTTCGGCTGCCCCTCCCCAGACGTCGAGTAGAGCAGCCAGACCGAGCAGCCTTGAGATCCTGAACATCTTCGCGCTCCTTGGCAGTTGCGCCGTGATTTCAACCGGATTTGCACGCCACTGCATTGACGCGCATCAATCCGCGCGCTTCACGCCGAGGCGACCCAGGAAGAGATCAGACCGACAGGACCTTGACCTCTGCCGCGGCGAGGCGGCGATAAAGCCGGCGGCGGCGCACGATCGGCCACCAGCCATAGAGGAAGATCTCCAGCGCGCGCCAGTTGGCCACCCAGCCGAAGATCAGCAGGCCTTCGCCGATGACACGCGAATATGCGGCAGTCCCCGCGGCATCGCTGATCAATTGGCTTGCGACGAGACTGACCGCCAGAATAGGAATGCCTACGAACAGGGCTCGCCGTTCCCTCTCTAATGATCTCACGCAGTTCGCGGCGCGCCTGGTCAGCGCGGCTCTCGAAATTGTATCGGACCGCCTGCCGCACGGTTTGCGTGTATTCCAGATTCACTTCTGTGGGCGGTAACTGGACGACAATCTCGATGGGCACTTTGCCGGGCGCCTCTTGAGCCCATTCGACGATGAACCGCTCGGCGTCATCATCCAGATCCCGCTCCCGAAACGGCGTCGGATCGAGCGAGTTGAAAAGACGGGCCACCTGATCGACGCGGATCAGGATCGTGTAGGTTTTACCCGGCGCTGGCATGTGCTCCATTCGATCTCCGTTCCCGTGCCAACGGGCGGCTCTCATGCCTCCTCCCGCAGTGCACGCCGTAACCGGCGGATCACGACGCCGCGCGCCTTGTCGTCCGCGGCCTTGGCCAACTCGTCCTGCAGATCGAGGACGAGCGACTGGAAATCATTGTGCCAATCCGTCCTTCCCACCAGAACAGGATCGATGCGCGGCGCCGCCGCCGCCTCGGATATCTCCACCGCACCATGCGGGGTTAGACGAAAGGCGCTGTCCAGGCTCGGCCGGATCACCCGATCTTCCGCCAGGAAGGTGGAGAGGCGTTGCCTCAGCCCGTCAAGTGCTTCGGCCTCCCCGTGGACGAGAAAGACGGCGGCGCTGATTGGCTGCCGGGACTGCACCCATTCGGCGAGTTCACGGCCGTCGGCATGGCCGCTATAGATGTCCAGCTTTCTGATCCGGGCGCGGACGCGGACATCCTCCCCCTGAATGCGCACGACGGAGGCACCTTCTTCGAGAAAGCGCCCAAGCGTGCCGGCCGCCTGGTATCCCACGAGCAGCACCGTCGCTTCATCGCGCCACAGCCAATTTTTCAATCGGTGCCGTATGCGTCCGGCCTCGCACATGCCGCTCGCAGCGATGACGATGTGAAAGCCCCGAATGAAATCGATCGCCTTGGATTGCTCCGCCGTCTCGGTGAAGCGCACGTTCTTCGCCTCGATCGCCCTGACAAGAACATCGGCGTTTTCGAGGCCGCGAGCATGCCGGTGGAAGATCTCGCTGGCGCGCGTCGCAAGTGGAGAGTCGATGATGATTGGGCATTTGGGGACAGCACTCGTCTCCATAAGATGGACGAGATCGGTGAGCAGTTCCTGCGTGCGCTCCACCGCAAAGGAGGGAATGATCAGCGCCCCGTTCGGATGCACTGCGTTCAACACTTCCGAGCGCAGGATGTGATGCCGCGCGGCATCGTCCGTTTCCTTGCGCTCGACATCGCCGTAGGTGCTCTCGCAGATGACATAATCCCAGCCGCTCGGCGCTTTCGCATCGAACTGCAGGAGCTTGTGGCGCGGACCGATGTCGCCCGAAAACAGCAACCGCAATGGCGACGGCGCTGCATCGATCTCCATCTCGACGGAAGCCGATCCGAGCAGATGTCCGGCGTTCCAGAAACGGAAGCGAATGCCCTCGCCTGCCTTCTCCCAAGAGCCGAGGCGCACCTGCCGGAACAGTGTGATCGCGGCAGCGGCGTCACGGGCGGTATAAATGGGCGTCACCGCATGCCGGCCCCGGCGCAGGTTGCGGCGGTTGAGCTGGACGACTTCGCTCTCCTGGATATGAGCAGAATCCGGCAGCATGACGGAGCAGAGATCGGTCGTCGCCGGCGTCGCGAAAATAGGGCCCGTCATAACCAAGCCTGGCAAGCTTCGGCAGCAGGCCTGAATGGTCGATATGCGCGTGCGTGAGGATGACGGCGTCGATCGTCTTGGGATCGAAAGGAAAGGGACGGTAGTTCAGCTCCTTCTCTGTCTTCGATCCTTGGAACATACCGCAGTCGACGAGGATCTTCGTGGCACCGAATTCGATGAGCTGGCAGGAGCCCGTGACGTTTCCGGCGGCACCATGAAAGCGGATGGTCGGTTCGATGGGCATAGTCGCGACCTGATATGGATGACGGCATGCCTAAGCATGCACACTTGCTCCGGCGGGCGACTTGATGCGGATCAAAAACGCAAATCGCGCCCATTCGGGGCGCAGGGACCTTGCCGGATGGGCGGCAAATGGAACGGTCGTTCAATCCAATCGCCCGGTCTAGTTTGGCGCGTTGGTCTCCTGATCTCCAATGGTCGCGACAAAAATCGCCTTGATGGCATGCATGCGGTTTTCGGCCTGATCGAAGACGACGGAAGCTTTCGATTCAAAGATAGCGTCGGAGACTTCCATGCAATCGAGACCGAACTGCTTCGCAATGCGCCCTCCGGCCCTGGTGCTCCTGTCGTGAAACGCGGGCAAGCAATGCATAAACTTGCTATGCGGGTTGTCGGTGGCTTCCATGACGTTAGCCCTGACGCCGAACGGTGCCAGCAGTCTGATGCGCTCGCTCCATCCCGTCTCCTGCTCTCCCAGCCAGGATGCCGTGTAGATGAAATCGGCACCCAACACCCCGGCGCCCACATGTTCCAGGACTGCGAACTTTCCACCATTCTTGCGCGCCTCAGACGTCACGTGCTCCACAAAGGTAGGAGCGGGCCAAAATATCCGTGGTGAGACGATACGGAAATCCATGCCGAGCTTGGCCGCCCCTATGGCCAGCGATCTGGCGATGGAACTGCGGCCGTCGCCGAGGAACGCAACAGCAACTTCGGGCAGCGTCTTGCCGGCGAATTCCTGCACCGTCAGGAAATCCGCCAGCGCCTGGATCGGCTGAAACTCGTCGGTGAAACCATTGTAGACGGGGACGTGCGCGCAGGCGGCAAGTTCCTCCACAGCGCTTTGGGAACGGCCGCAATATTCGATGGCGTCATAGATCCTTCCAAGCACGCGGGCCGTGTCCTTGATTGATCCGTGCTGCCCGGTATTACCCGCAGGAAGAAGCATGCTGACGGGGTGAGCGCCTTGGTCATAGGCAGCAACTTCCGATCCAAAGAAAGCGTTGCGCGAATCCTCGTCGCTCACAAGCGCGATATTTTTGCCGCTGAGCCGGCGGACTTCCTTGCCATCCCGCTTGGCGACCTTCAGCTCCGCAGCGAGATGCAGAAGAAACCCGATCTCCTCTGAAGTGAATTCATCGAGCGTCAGGACGCTACGGCCTTGAAGACTGATCGACATGACATTGCCCGTTGTTTCGATTATCGGCGCCGCCAAAATGCGACATCTGCGGAAACTCACCCACGGAACCAGTTGCAAATGCCGAGGCGCGCATTCCCAAGAAGTGAACAACAGATGCGAGCCTCGGGCTTTGACGCTCATCAAATTCATGCCTTCCGGCGCTTTGATGAACATCAATGACGAAGCGTCTCGCTTCCTCGAAATTGTCCCTCAATGCGCAAGATCGCGGGCGATGCGCCGGGTGCCGACGTGGCGGAAAAGGTCCGCCGGGGAGTGCATCGGGTACTGAGGCCGACGTCTTGCTCGGGAATAGAGGACTCGTGGGACTGCGCGAGGGTTATTTCCAATGGGGAGCAACATGGCTGTCGCCTACTCCGTCGGTCCGATCACGCGCCGGCAGGTCGACAAAACCCATCGGTTGATTGAGGCCGTGGGCTACCCTGTCGACTTGCAGGCGTGGCGCGAAGTCTGCGCGTTGGCCTTCGCCCGAAAATGGCCGGCGATCTATTCCGAAGAAGTAATAACCGCGGAGAATCCGCTGGGCTATATCGCAGGCGTCTGCATCATGCGCCCTGCGCACGACAGTATGCACGGCAGAGTGCTAGAGGTGCCGGTCTTTGTGGTCGCAACTGCAGCGGATACGCGCGGCGCATCCAATTCCCTGCTGGACTACCTGATGGAGTCAGCTCGCAACAGACGCTGTCGGTTCATTCGCGTCGCCCCACTCGAACCGGCGAGCTGGCCTGGGCTAAGGCGCATGCCACACCAAAACGGCCGCGGTCTCCTCATCCCCGTTTAGTAAGTTGAGTCACCAGACTCGATCGGAGAAGCTTCGCCCTTGCGCCCCCTAGGCATTCGCCCGTGTCGTCCTTGCGGCGAAGACATATCCGATGCCTCTGACCGACTTGATGAAAGCAGGCTGGCTGGCATCACGCTCGATCTTCTTCCTTAGCCGCGAAATCTGCGCGTCGATCGTGCGGTCAAAGGCTTCCAGGTTTCGGCCCCGCGTTAAATCCATGAGCAATTCACGTTGAAGCACGCGACCTGCATGCTTTACGAGCACACATAACATGTCGAACTCGCCGGTCGTCAGCAGGATCTCCGTTCCATCACCCGAGAGCAGTTGGCGGCGGGCAACATCAAGGCGCAGTCCCTCGAAACAGTAGACTTCCGACTGCAAGTCGTTGCTATTCGGCGATAGCTGAGAGTGACGGCGACGAAGAGCGCCCCTGACGCGCGCCAATACCTCCCGAAGATGGAAGGGTTTTGCAACGTAGTCGTCGGCGCCCATCTCCAGGCCAACAATGCGGTCGACCACGTCATTTCGGCCCGTCAGCATGATGATCGGAATGTCGGAGTACGCCCGTATGTCGCGCGCAAGTGCCAGTCCGTCCTCGCCAGGCAGCATGAGGTCGAGCAGGATGATGTCGATCGATTGCTTGTCGAGGCAATCTCGCATCTCCCGACCGTCGGCGGCCAGGCTGACGCGATAACCCTCCTCTTCGAAGTACCGGGACAGCATCTGCCGGATCCTTGAATCGTCATCGACGACCAGAATGTGCTCGGGCAAGGACCGTGCAACCACCATGAAGTATCCCCAAATCAGCTCTTTTCTCCCCTGGCACATGTTACACCTTGTTACAAAATCGTACCATTTTTTGCACACCAGTCGTCGTCACATCACGGGTAACGCTCAAGCTCTTACCATCGCGGAGATGGAGGGAGACGTCATGAGCGCTCAGCTAATAAGCATGCGGGATGGTCGCGCAGCAGCGCAGACGCCCGCCTCGTCTTTGGCGGATCTGTCGTCCCTGTTCAGAAGACAGCCAATTGAGAAGTTCGAGCCAGGCCGGGCGATTTTCTGGGAGGGCGACGAAGCCACGCATATATTCGAGGTCACCGATGGAATGCTGCGAGCGTTGCGGCTGCTCGGCGACGGCCGGCGGATCATCGTCGGATTTTTGCGCCCAGGAGATATTCTCGGGGTATCGCTCAGGGAGCGTTATCTTTACAGTGTCGAGGCGGTCTCGCCCGTAGAACTTCATCGCTTGCCTCGCCGCCGTTTCGAAGACGAAGTGGCAAGGAATTCGCAGTTGCAGCAGCAGGTATTCTCAAGGCTTCGCGATGAGATGACGGCCGCGCAGGATCAGGCCGTCCTGCTTTCCCGTCGGTGTGCCGATGAGAAGCTAGCGAATTTCCTCCTGATGATGCGGAACGGCCAGAGTTACAATCGCACCTCCGTTGTCGATCTTCCCATGACGCGGCTCGACATCGCTGACTATCTGGGCATGACCATCGAGACAGTCTCCCGAACGATAACAAAATTTGCAAACAGCGGTATTATCGCAGCACCCGGACGGCGCTCGATCACGGTCTTGAAGATGGAAGCGTTACGATCGTTGGCGGACTCCGAGGAAGACCAGCACTGGATGCCGTCTCGCGCACCCTCTTCGCGGTATGCATCCGCCAACGCATGAAGACGGTCCGGTGAGATGGAAAAAAGGGACGCCAAGTTCGTCAACGCCCTCGAGGACAGCAACGTGATCGTGCACGGGCTCGACGGGACGATCAGCCATTGGAGCAAAGGCTGTGAGGAGCTTTACGGATGGTCCCGCGCCGACGCGCAGGGCAAGATCGTTCACGACCTTCTTTCCACCAGCTTTCCCGAACCGCTTGGGGAAATCCGCAATCGCTTGAGCTCCCACGGTAGATGGTCGGGCGAACTGATCCAGAGACACAGTGACGGAAGCCGCATCTTCGTCGCAAGTCGCTGGGTGCAGACCGCCGCCGACGGGCGCAACGTTATCGTGCAGACTGACAGCGACATTTCCAATCTGAGACGCGCACAGGCCGATCTCGCAGCCCGAGAGGCCCATCTTCGCTCTATCCTGGACACAGTTCCCGAAGCAATGGTGGTGATTGATGAAGGAGGAGCAATTTCCTCATTCAGCGCAGCCGCGGAACGCCTGTTTGGATATGCCGAAAGCGAGGTTCTTGGGCTAAACGTCAAGATCCTGATGCCTTCTCCCCATCGCGAGGCGCATGACCAGTACCTTGAGAATTATCTGCGAACCGGCGAGCGCCGCATCATCGGGATCGGGCGGGTCGTGACGGGGCATCGCAAGGACGGCACCACCTTTCCAATGGAACTTTCGGTTGGAGAAGCGACGTCCGAAGGACGCCGGATATTCACCGGTTTTATTCGAGATCTGACCAGCCGCCAACGTGTCGAAGAAGAGCTGAGGCAGGCGCAGAAGATGGAAGCCGTCGGGCAATTGACCGGCGGCTTGGCGCACGATTTCAACAACCTGCTTACCGTCATTACCGGCAATCTGGAGATGATCGAGGCTCGCCTGAAAGATGAGAAGCTCAGGTCGCTCGTGCGAGAAGCCCAGGGCGCGGCCGACGACGGTGCAAAGCTCACTGCCCAGTTGCTGGCATTCGGCCGCCGGCAGCCTCTCAACCCGAAGCTCGTCGATGTTGGCGAGCTTGTCTCCAATTTTTCGAAACTTCTCGGCAGAACGCTCGGAGAGACCATAGAGCTGTCGACGACGGTGAATGGCAGCGCAAACCCCGCGTTGATTGATGTCTCCCAGCTTCAGAACACACTTCTAAATCTGGCGTTGAACGCACGCGATGCGATGCCGAATGGTGGACATCTGACCATTGAGATCTCGACCACGGTTCTCGACCGCGACTATGCCCTGATGTACCCCGAAGTCCGGATGGGACATTATGTTCTGGTGGCCGTCACGGATACGGGCGTTGGAATGTCCGAAGACGTCAAACGCCACGCCTTCGAGCCTTTCTTCACAACGAAGGGAACTGGTGCGGGAACCGGTCTCGGGCTCAGCATGGTCTATGGCTTCGTGAAACAGTCCGGCGGGCATATTCAGATCTACAGCGAGCCGGATCAGGGGACGAGCGTTCGCCTCTTCCTGCCTGCCGCGCAGGGACAGAACCATCGTCCGGATTTTGGTGCGGAAGACGACACAAGTCTCGGTGCTCTTCCGAGAGGTCACGAGACTATCCTCGTCGTGGAAGATGATGCAAGAGTGCGCCGTGTCGTTGTCTCGCGGCTCAGGGACGCCGGCTACTCGGTCATCGAGGCGGAAGCCGGCGCGCAAGCCCTCCAACTGCTTGCGGAACACCCGCAAATCTCGCTCGTCTTCACGGACATGATAATGCCGGGCGGGATGAGTGGCGGCGAATTGGCCCAACATGTTCGCGCATCGAGACCCGATGTGAAGGTGCTGTTCACGTCTGGCTATTCCGAACCGACCGCCGCCGCCAAGGAACTTGCAGCGGCGGGAAGCTGGCTACAAAAACCCTATACGGCCAAGGAGTTAGCGGTCCGGCTTCGGACGTTGTTGGACTGACGCGAGGACGCGGCGGCCGTCAGGCGTGCGGTCAACGCGCGCGTCGCGTTTTCAGAACTCTTCTTCGCTTGTGAACAGCGGGATGACGGGACTTCTCATCCATCCTGCTCTCCCACTGAACGAGGCGATGCTTCGTGATTTCGGAGACACCCAGATAGGCCGCAGTGATCAGCAGCAATCCCACCGTGATCGGCCAGGGCAATGGCACGAAACCAAGCCTGCCGGCGAAGGGCGCATAGGGAAGCGCAACGGCGGCCGCCGCGGTCGCCAGGGTCAGGAGCGACAAAAGTCCTCCGGGCTTGCTTCGCCAGGCGAAGGAACGCGTGCGGACGATCAGCAGGATACCCAGTTCCGTCAGCAGCGATTCCACGAACCATGCGGTCTGGAACGTCGACGCCCCGGCTTTCGCCAACAAAAGAAGACCAGCAAAGGTCACGAAGTCAAAGAATGAGCTCACAAGTCCGAAGCTCACCATGAATCGACGCACATAATTGATGTTCCAACGTCGCGGAAATTGAGTTTCGCCACTATCCACGTTGTCACCCGCAATGGCGAGCGCCGGAAGATCGGACAAGAGGTTATTGAGAAGGATCTGCTTGGCAAGCAGGGGCAGGAAGGGCAGAAACATCGAGGCAAGCGCCATGCTGATCATGTTGCCGAAGTTCGCGCTTGTCGTGATCGAGATGTATTTCATCGTGTTGGCGAACGACTTGCGCCCGTCGTCGATGCCGCGAAGAACGACATTCAGGTCGCGCTTCAGCAGCACGATATCGGCGGCTTCCCGCGCAACATCGACAGCCCCGTCCACTGAGATGCCGACGTCAGCCTCGTGAAGGGCGGGCGCATCGTTGATGCCGTCACCGAGATAGCCGACCACATGACCGGCACGGCGCAGCGCCTCGATTACCCGCTCCTTCTGGTTTGGATCAATCTCGACGAAAAGATCGACATCGGGCGCGCGCGCAAAAAGCGAGTCCCTCGTCATTTTCGACAACTCCTCGCCTGTCATGACGCGCGAGGAATGCAAGCCAATAGTCTTCGCGAGATGCACGGCGACATGGCGGTTGTCGCCCGTGATCATCTTCAAGCTGATGCCACGCCTTGCAAGAGCGGCAACGGTCTCGGCGATGCCCGCTTTTGGTGGATCGAGGAAAAGCAGGAAGCCGACGAAACAAAGGTCCTCTTCCTGCTCCCTACCGTAGGTCGGCAGAGGGGTCGACATTCGAGTGGCGAGAGCAAGCACCCTGAAGCCTTGAGTGCTCCACGCGCGAAATTTCGTGTCGATCGCCTGCCTCTGCATGTCCGTCAACGGCGTGACCGCATCCCCGTGCAACACCGAGGAACAGACCGACAGAACATTCTCAACTGCTCCCTTGCAGATCAGCAGGTCGCTGTCTGTATGGCTTTCCATTCGCACGACCACGGATAGCCGCTTTCTAACAAAATCGTACGGAATCTCGTCGATCTTCGAATAGAGGGAGTAGTCCGGTGCACGATCGGCCGCAACAATTGCCTCATCAAGCGGGTTTTGCAGGCCCGTTTGCATCGACGCGTTGAGCCGCGCCCACAAATAAATCCTCGGCGAAGGCTTGCCATTCACGTCAAGACAGGCGTCGAGGCGAACGACGCCTTCGGTAAGTGTGCCGGTCTTGTCGGTGCACAGCAGGTCCATGCTACCAAGGTTTTCGATTGCTTCGAGACGACGGACGAGGACGCCGTTTCTTGCCATCGTGCGGGCACCACGCGAAAGCGTGATGCTGATGATCGCCGGGAGAAGCTCGGGGCTCAGGCCTACGGCCAACGCGATGGAGAACAACAGGGAGTCGACCAGTGGGCGATCGAGAAGCAGGTTGGCAGAAAACACGACGATGACGATCACCAGCATGATCTGGGTCATCAGATAGCCGAACCGACGAATCCCGCGCGCGAATTCGGTCTCGGGGCTCCGGCGTTCAATCGCGGCGGCAATGGCCGCAAATTCTGTGGTCTCGCCGGTCCGGATCGCAATAACGCTTGCGGTACCGCTACGAACCGAGGTTCCCGCGAAGACCGAATTCGATCTTCGCGACAAGGGCGCATTGGGCTCTGTCATTCCCGGAAATTTCGGGACGGGGAAAGCCTCGCCTGTGAGCGCGGCTTCGCCCACGTTGAAATCGCGCGCTTCCAGTATGAGGCCGTCCGCCGGGATCAAGTTGCCTGCGGAAAGCTGAACGATATCGCCGGGTACGACATCCACCGCCGAAATCGTCTTTGTTGTTCCGTCCCTAAGTACCACTGCCCTTTTAGCAATGCGCTTGCGCAGCGCCTCGACGGCTCGCGAAGCGCGGTATTCCTGCATGAAGCTCAATATCGAGCTCACCAACACTATCAGGATGATGATGGCAGCGTCGTTTTGCTCGCCCACCAACGTGGACACTGCGGCTGCGACCACGAGGATGAGCACGAGAGGGCTGCGGAACTGCCGGATCAGAACGGAAAGGGCAAGAAACCTTTCTCCTCGCGCCACCGAGTTGCGGCCGCAGCGCGCCAAACGCTGGCGTGCCTCCACGCTGCTCAACCCTGTCGCGCGCGTGCCGTACTTGCTCATCAGGTCAGTGGCCGGGAATGCCCAAAATGGAGCTTCTCCACCAAGGTCGGACGGTGATGAGCTCATGCGAGCCTCCTCTCGGGGTGCGGACGGTGGCAACCGCGACGACAGTGGCACCTCGGCGGCGGCCAGTGCATTGAGGAAGGTCAATTTTCCAAGAACGAACACGGTGATTTGAGCGCGATCAACACACCGTCAAAGCGCTGCGATATCTTCACGCCAGAAAGGTGGAGATCGAGGTCATGACCATTCGCAACCTTCATCACGCCATCGATCCGAACTCCCTCGCAATCATCGGCGCATCAAGTCGCGCCGGATCGCTTGGGCGCGTCGTCCTCGAAAACGTACTGGCGGCGGGCTTCGAGGGCGAAATCTGGCCGGTAAATCCGAAATATGAGGAGGTGGCGAGCCTCCACTGTTATCGGCAAGTGGCGGACATTCCCGGCATTCCCGAGCTCGCGATCATTGTCACACCACCAAAAACCGTTCCGGCGCTCATCCATGACCTGGGCGTTAAGGAAACCCGCGCAGCGGTCGTCATCACGGCAGGCCTCAATGCTGACCAAGAGCTCAAACAGGCGATGCTCGATGCCGCGAAACCATTTCTCCTTCGCATCATCGGCCCAAACACGGTGGGTCTCATCGTCCCGAAAAAGAAACTAAATGCAAGCTTCGCTCACCTGCAGGCACGACCAGGTGGAATCGCCCTGCTTTCGCAATCGGGCGCGATCGCGACGTCGCTGATCGACTGGGCGGCCGACAACAATGTGGGGTTTTCCAAGATCATCTCCCTTGGCGACATGGCGGACGCCGACGCCGGCGATTTCCTCGACCTGCTCGCGGGTGACCCCGAGACGCGGGCCATCGTCATGTATCTCGAAACCATCCCAAGCCCCCGGAAGTTTCTGTCTGCGGCGCGCGCCGCCGCGCGAGTGAAGCCGGTCGTCGCCATCAAATCCGGGCGTCATGCCGCTGCAGCCAAAGCGGCCGCCACACATACCGGCGCACTTTCAGGGGCCGATCAGGTCGTTGACGCAGCTTTGCGCCGCGCGGGTGTCTTGAGGATCGAGGGGCTTGGCGAGCTGTTCGATGCTACCGAAACAATCGCGCGCTTCCCTCCTCTCGAGCGAAGCCGCGTATCAGTCATCACCAACGGGGGCGGAGCCGGCGTTCTCGCCGTTGATCGCCTGGTGGATCTTCACTGCGTGCTGGCTGATCTTTCTTTCGAGACCGTACATGCCCTTGACCAGGTCCTGCCTCCCAACTGGTCGCGGGCAAATCCCGTCGACATCATTGGCGATGCATCGCCCGAGCGATACAGGGCGGCGGTCGAGATTGTCGCTGGGGATTCAGGAGTGGATCTCCTGATCGCGATGAATTGCCCGACCGGCCTTGCCTCGCCCGTCGATGCAGCGCGCGCTGTCGCTTCGCTGGCGCAGTCGGGCACCATCTCAGGCAAACCCGTCTTGACGTGCTGGTTGGGCGGCCAAACCGCCCGTAAGGGCCGTCAAGTGCTACAGGAGGCCGGATTGGCGAGCTACGACACCCCTTCCGATGTCGCCTTGGCCACTTCCTACCTTGCTCGATGGTCGAAGGCGCAGGAGGGCCTGCTGCGGGTGCCCTCGAGGAAGGGCGACGAAACGCCTTTTGATCGCGGCTCGGTGCAATCCATCTTCCGGCGGGTTGCAGCCGAAGATCGCCGGATGCTGAACGAACCGGAGGCCAAGGCGGCCATCGCTGCCTATGGTATTCCCGTCCCTCGAACGGTCGTTGCAAAGTCGCCACAGGAGGTGGAAGCGGCTGCCGCATCGCTATTTGCGGAAGCGACGAGAGTCGTCGTCAAGCTGATCTCGAAGTCGATCACTCATAAATCCGACGTAGATGGCGTCGTCCTCGATATCATGAGCCCGGCCGCCGCTTGCGAAGCCGCCGAGACCATCGCTGCGCGGCTCAAGGACCACGACCCTGCGGCAATAGTCGACGGCTTCGCCGTCCAGCCGATGATCGAGCGCAGGAACGCGTGGGAATTGATCATAGGCATGAGCCGGGACAAGATCTTCGGTCCGGTCATCCTATTCGGATCGGGAGGCGTCTCCGTTGAAGTGGTCGCGGACACCGCCGTCGCCTTGCCTCCGCTCGACACCGTGCTCGCCGGCGACCTGATCGCCGAGACGCGGATCGGGAGGCTTCTCGCCGGGTTCCGCAACGAGCCGCCGGCAGACAGAGCAGCGATCTGCAAAGCGCTTGCGGCGCTCTCGCAGATGATTGTCGATTTCCCCTGCATTCTTTCTATGGATATCAATCCGCTCGTTGCCAGCGCCGAGGGCATCATTGCGCTGGATACCCGCATCGAAATAGACCCGCAGGCAATCACACGTCCCGGCCCCAGCCGTGACCTCGCAATCCGACCATATCCGAGCGACTGGGAAAGACAGGTCGCGATCGCGGGGCGCGCTTACGAGCTGCGGCCAATCAAACCAGCCGACGCGAGCCTCTATCCGGATTTTCTGGCGAGGACGTCCGCGGCAGACATCCGATTTCGTTTTCTGGCATCCCGCAGTCACTTTAACGACCAGATGCTCGTGAGGCTCACGCAGGTCGATTTCGAGCGCGAGATGGCTTTCGTCGCGCTCGATAAGGAAAGCGGCGAGCTTGCAGGAATTGCCAGGCTTTACGCAGATCCCGATCACGAGTCCGCGGAATATGGCTTGCTCGTCAGAACCGACCTGCAGGGGCATGGTCTTGGCTGTGCTCTCCTCGCTCTCCTCAAGGACTATGCTGCGGCCGACGGTCTTCATCGCCTCGAAGGTCTCGTTCTGAGTGACAATGCGAAGATGCTCAGAATGTGCCGCGAGTTTGGATTTTCGATCGCGCCGCACCCGTCCGATGCCACCCTGAGGGTCGCAACACTGCCACTGCAATCCCAGGCGGAAGCTCCTTGACCGGGATCAAAGTAGTTACCCGCATATGGCGTAGATTAGCTTTCAGAAAGCAACCCGATTGGGGAGACCGCAGCAATGACCTACAAGACAGTTCTTCTCGTGCTCGACGCAAGCCAGTATGAAGCGGACCTCACAGCGGCGGCAGATCTTTGCGTTGCCGCCAACGCCCATCTGTCGGTCCTCCTGGTGAAGGTCGCGGCCCCACCTCAATTTGGGGATTATGCGGCTCTTTCGGTCGCATGGCTCGACATACAGGCGGCAGAGCTCGAACAGCTCGACAAGGCCGTCGAGGCGGCACGAACGACGCTCAAGGACTTTGGTTTATCGTTCGACGTCGCCGGCGAATACACCGAGCCTGCGCGGGCGGACGACCTCGTCGGAGAGCGGGCACGCTATGCTGACGTCACGTTGATCGGGACCAGCATTGATCCTTCGTTGCGGGCGCGCGCCATCGAGGGTGCACTTTTCTATTCGGCGCGCCCGGTCCTGCTTGCAGCTCATCGCCAATCGGTGACCTTGTTCCCCAAGAGGATTTTGCTGGCGTGGAACTCCAGCTTCGAATCCACGAGGGCTGCTCGTGAAGCGCTAGACATGATGAAAGACGCCGACGGCGTGAACGTGGTATTGATAGACCCTGCGGCCTCTCGCTGGAACGCCCACGAACCCGGCGCAGATGTCGCGACTTATCTTGCGCGTCACGGCGTTAGAGTCACAGTCGATAGGCTTCCCAGCGCCGGACGTCGGGTCGACGAAGTTCTCAACCAGCATGCGATTGATTCCTCCGCCGACCTGATCGTCATCGGCGCATACGGACATACACGTCTTCGGGAGAGAATTTTCGGGGGCGTTACCAAGGCGATGATTGAGGCGCCCATTGTGCCAGTTTTGATGGTTCGCTGACATCAGCCAAGCCACATGGAAGCGTGGACGCAACCGCAAGGACGGTACCGCGCCGGAGGCCGCGCTTCTTGACTACGATCAATGTAGCAACGGTCGCCTGGAGTACATTGCTCATGTAGCTGCCAAACGGGTTCGGAGGAAAAAGCAATGACCTACAAGAACATTCTTTTGGTGATCAGTGCCGACGAGCACGCAAATGACATAACAGCGGCAGCAGATCTTTGCGCCGCCGCCGATGCGCACCTTTCGGTTCTCCTGGTCAAACTCGCCGCTCCACCTCCGATCGGAGACTTTGCAGTCTTGTCGGCCGCGTGGCTCGAGGAACGGGCAAGCGATATAAAGCACTTGGATGAGGCAGTGGAGAGAGCTCGCGCCACTCTGAAGGGCCTCGGGATCTCATTCGATGCAAATGGCATCTACTGCGAGACAGCATGGGCCGACGACGATGTCGGCAAGCGCGCACGCTATGCCGACGTCACATTAATCGGCACGAGCCTGAAGCCGGATGCGCCATTGCGAGCGCGGGCGATTGACGGGGCGCTCTTCTATTCAGCGCGACCAGTTCTGCTCGCAGCCAATCGCCAATCCGTCACCTTGCGTCCGAAAAAGATTCTTCTCGCATGGAACTCGACCGTGGAATCCGCCCGAGCGGCACGGGAAGCCTTGGACATGATGGAAAGCGCCGAGGAAGTGAATGTCGTGCTGGTCGATCCGACCGCCGCTTCGGCGAGAAATGGCGAAGAACCGGGCGCAGACATCGCCGCCTACCTCACTCGCCACGGCATCAAGGTGACGGTCGATCGGCTTCCGAGTGCCGGACGCCTGGTGGAAGAAGTTCTCAGCCAGCATGCCATCGATACCTCTGCCGATCTGATCGTCATGGGCGCGTACGGGCATACACGTCTTCGCGAAAGAATATTCGGCGGAGTTACCAGGGGGATGATCGAGGAACCCATTATACCGGTGCTGATGGTGCATTGAATAAATCTCTGCCCCACCGAACAAGGCGCCGCAGAACACGGCGCCTTGCTATATTCCGTCATGCTTCGCCTTCGAATGCGGCGCGGCCGGTCATCTCTTCGATATCGACGCAGAAGAAGACATGCGGCGAAGCGGCTGCTATCTCCGGCTTGCCCGGCTTCAGCCCGCCCGGCTCCCACCAATTTGGCCGCGACTCGAGAAGCGACCAGGCATGCATGCATTCTCTTTGCCATCGCCCCTCCGGAGGAAGTTCCTGGTAGCGGCCGAACACAAGGACGCTTTTCCACTTCCGCTCGCCTGAAAACTCATCGACCTGGAGGCAAACATGCGGGTTGGTGCGCATCCAGTCGATCTTCTGGCCAGGCATGGAGAAGCAGTAAAGGCATTTGCCAGCGAAAGCATAAGTGATGGGCACGATATAAGGCCTGCCTTCATTACAGCAGGCAAGTCGAGCCACGTGAGCGGCCTGGACCACGCTGTTGCATTCGTGGCGGGACAATTCCTTGATGAACATGATCTCCCTCCCAAAGACGTGACCTATGGTGAGATTAAAATCTCCATTGGACGCTCGTGCCTTGACGTCCCTCAAAGACCGCTGGTCGGGAATGGCCAATACTCGGCCACCGCTTGGTAATCGGTTTAGAGGAAGGAGACGACAATGAGCGACATTCGCCTGCGCCAGGACATCCTGGATGAGCTCGAATATGAACCCAGCATAGACGCCGCGAACATTGGAGTGACGGTCGAAGACGGCGTTGTCACTTTGACGGGCCATGTTCACAGCTTTGCGGAAAAACACACTGCGGAACGCGTTGCCCAAAGGGTGAAGGGAGTGCGCGCGATTGCCGAGGAAATCGTCGTGCGTTTGCCAGAGAACAAGAAGGCTGCCGATGACGAGATCGCCAGCCGCGTGGTAAAAATTCTTGCGTGGGGAGCCGCAAACGCCGATCTCAAGGACATCCAAGTCAAGGTCGAAAACGGTTATGTGACCCTCGAGGGGACGGTCGAGTTCTATTTCCAGCGCAATGCAGCCGAGAGCTTGGTCCGTCGCTTGACGGGTATAACGGGCATCGACAACCGCCTCAGGATTCGTCCCGTGATGGACGTGCTCGACATCAGACATGGCATCAGAGAGGCGCTCAAGCGCAATGCCGAGATAGAGGCCGAAAACATCGACGTAGAAGTGTCCGGCAGTCATGTCACCTTGCGTGGGAGGGTTCAAAGCCGCCGCGAAAGAGCCGTGGCCGAGCGAGCGGCTTGGTCGGCTCGAGGCGTCACGGCCGTTGAGGACCGTTTGACCATCGGCGAACCGCAAGGTCGGCACAATTCCTGAATGGAGTGCTTCGGATGACCTGCGCGACCCTACCCGATCTCGCTTCGCGTACGGGAGCTCTGGTCGGTAACGAGGGTGTCGGACTTACCGAAGAAGAGGCTCGCCTGCGCCTTGCGCAATTTGGCGAGAACAGCCTTCCCGAACCACAAGCCTCTTCGCTGGCGATTACTTTCCTGCGCCAGTTCCGCAGCCCGCTGATCTATATCCTGCTGGCCGCGGCACTTGTGTCTGTCATTGTTAGCGATTTAAAAGATGCGCTTTTCATCGGCATTGTGCTCATCGCAAACGGCATCATCGGGTCTCTGCAGGAGCACACCGCTAGCAAAGCCGCATTGGCATTGCGCCGGCTGGAGCAGCCGAATGCGAACGTCATCCGCAATGGACGGTTGCGGGAAATCGACGCTCGGCTCCTGGTGCCGGGCGACATGGTGGCTATTGAGGCGGGCGGACGCGTACCGGCCGACATCCGGCTCCTGTCGGCGACCGATCTTGTTTGTGACGAGTCCCTGCTCACCGGTGAATCAGCACCGGTGCACAAACCCGGCCCGGTCGCCGAGGCTGCTCCTGGAGAGGGCGGGCGCCCCATGGCCTTTGCGGGCACTCTGGTTACGCGCGGTCGCGGACGTGGCGTTGTCGTCGCCACGGCTGCGGCCACAGAGATGGGAAAGATTGCCGCAGAGATTGGCAAGGCGTCCGTCACCAAGCCCCCATTGATGATCAGGTTGGAGCGCTTCTCTCGGCTCATCGCGTGGATTGTCGCGGCTGCCGTCGCTCTTCTCGTCCTTGTTGGAATTGCCCGCGCGATGACGCTCAACGAGCTGTTCATGATGTCCGTAGGACTGGCGGTAAGCGCAATCCCTGAAGGCCTGCCGATAGCGATCTCGGTCGCGCTGGCAATCAGCATGCGCCGTATGGCCAAAACACACGTTATTGTGCGCCGAATGGCCGCCGTGGAAGCTCTCGGCTCCTGCACGATAGTTGCCACCGATAAGACCGGCACATTGACGCTCAATGAACTAACCGTGACGGATATCCGCTTGCCGGACGGCACCGATATGGTCTGCGATACGGCCGCCGATCTGGACGCCTGGACGATCCACGGCGATGGAACCCCTCCCCCGGAGGCACGGGAACGTGCCCTTGCCTTGTTCAAGGCCGCGTCGCTGCCCAACGAAGGATCGCTGGTCAGGGAAGCGAACGGCTGGACCTCCGTGGGCGATACGGTCGACGTTGCATTACTCGCAGCCGCCTACAAGGCGGGCCTCCCGCGGAAGGATATCGAGAATGACTATCCTCTTGTCGCCCGGATTTCCTATGAGCCGGACCTCAAATACGCTGCCTCATTCCACCGGCACGGCGACAGCGTTCGCATCTTTGTCAAAGGAGCCGCGGAGACCCTGATCGACATGGCCGACCGGATGGACATGGCCGGTCGTGCCGAGCCGATCGATCGGGAAGCCCTGCTGCGGCAAAAGGAAGAGATGGCCTCGCGTGGGCTGCGAGTCCTTGCCTTTGCGGAGGGCGAAACGGCGATCGAGTCGGATGGAGGCTACGGTCGGCACCTCCTCGTCGATCTGGTTTTCCTAGGCCTTGCCGGAATGCAGGATCCGGTGCGGCCGGAGGTGCCGCAGGCAATTCGCGATTGCCACTCAGCAGGCGTGGACGTGGCGATGGTCACTGGCGACGATCCTAAGACCGCAGCGGCAATCGCCACCGATGCCGGGCTGATCTTCACTCAAGATCAGGTCGTCACCGGCGAAGACGTGCGCAGGGCTGAGGAAAATGGACCGGAGAGCCTCGACGACCTGACCCGTCGCGGCCGCATCTATGCGCGCGTCGCCCCCGCGCAAAAGCTGGCGATCGCCCTCTCGCTGTCTCGCAACGGCCACTTCGTCGCCGTGACGGGCGACGGCGTCAACGATGCGCCTGCCTTGAAGCATGCACATATCGGCGTGGCCATGGGTCACAAGGGCACCGAGGTCGCCAAGGAGAGTGCCGACATCGTCATTACCGACGACAATTTCGCATCGATCGTGAGCGGCATCCGAGAGGGCCGCGTCGCCTACGCCAACATTCGCAAGGTCATCTTCATGCTGATGTCGACGGGTGCCGCAGAGCTGCTGCTGTTTTTGTTGGCGATTCCCCTCGGTATGCCGATGCCGCTGCTGCCGGTGCAGTTGCTCTGGCTCAACCTCGTGACCAACGGCATCCAGGATGTGGCGCTCGCGGGCGAGCGGCCGGAGGGCGATGAACTTGCGCAGGCACCTCGCAAGCCGAGCGAGCCGATCTTCGATGGAGTGATGATCCGGCGGATCTTGCAATCTGCCGTTGTCATGGGCGGCGGAGGGTTCGCAATGTTTTACCTCGCGCTGCAACAGGGCTACGGCGAAAGCGAGGCACGCAATCTGCTGCTGCTGCTCTTCGTCCTGTTCGAGAACTTCCAGACCTTTGCAAGCCGTTCCGAACGCAAGTCCGCCTTCGCGCTCGGCGTCTTCGGCAACCCGCTGCTGCTCTTCAGCATTCTAGCCGCCCAGGCGCTCCATATCGCCGCCATGTACACGCCCATCCTCAGTGACATCCTGCAAGTCGCACCGATATCATTGTACGAATGGGCAATCCTGCTGATTGCGGCGTCCTCCGTCCTGTTCATGATGGAATTCGACAAATGGCGGGTTCGTGCGAGCGCCCGTCGACATGCGCGCCTTGTCCGTTCAACACGGTCGTGAGTCACCGGCAAGCTTCAGGATTTCTGCGACGATTTTGTTTGCTGGCTGATTGGCATCCATTCTGTGCCAATCGATGCCGCCGAGGTCGTAAGCCAGTTGCCGGGAAAGGACATTCAGGTCGGCATCGGAGGGCCCTACGGTCCTTTCCGCCACGCGGCTTCGAAGGACGGATGGGCTCGCGTCCAGCCAGATGGCCGTGCATGGAACGTGAGCGTCACGCGCAGCCGCCTCGATGCGCCGACGATTGGGGAGCTTGTCAAAGACGGCTTCCGCGACCACGGATCCTCCCGCACGCAGGATCGCGGATGTCCGGGACGTCATCTCGCCGTAAACCTTCTCCGAAATCTCCGAACGATAGGCGTCCGCGGGGAGTCGCGTTTCGGCGACCACGTCGAACATCGCCTTGCGGACGCGATCGCTCTCAATGATCCGCGCGCCCGGAGGCGAACCGCACTGCGCAGCCAACATCTCTGCTACGGTCGTTTTGCCGGAACCACTCAACCCGCCGATGACGATCAACCGAGGCGGCTTCGGTTCAAGCAGGAGAAGCGCCAGGTCGAAATAGGATCGGGCCTCGGCGACGAGCGCGTCCGATCGCCCGCCACTCTCTTCGATCTGGGTGGCTGTCACATGCGCCCTCACCGCAGCGCGGATCGCCATAAAGTAAGGCAGCAGCACGAAGCCATCCTCGTCGCCCGATTCGTCGAGATACCGGTTCATGGTGAGATTGGCGAGTTGCGGAAAACCGCGGTGCCAAAGATCCATGAGCAGAAAAGCAAGGTCGTACAGCGTATCGACGGTAGCGATCTGATCGCTGAACTCGATGCAGTCGAACAGCCGTGGCTCTCCGTCGAGCAGGCATATGTTGCGCAGATGCAGATCACCGTGGCATCGCCTGAGCTTGCCGGCTGCCTCACGCGCATCGAGCAGCGGTGCATAAGCCGCGAGGTTGCGCTCGAACGCATGTTCGAATTCGGCAAGCGTGGCTGGGTCGAAGAGCCGGCTTGTGGCAAAGCCGGCCGCGTTGACACGGAGCACGGCGGCGATGTTGGCGGAGCCGGATCCCTGGTGGACAATCGGGGCCTCGCGATGAAAGCGGGCGATCATGCGAGCCGTCCGGGTCATCAGCCCGGCATTCAGCCTACCGTCCACCGCCCTGCGATCGAACAGCGCCTCCTGGTCGAAACGGACCATTTCGATGACCGCATCGAGGAGCTCTTCGCCCTCATCATAGGCAAGGCGACCGTCGCGACTACGCATGATGCGGCGCACGCCGAGATACAAGCCAGGCGCAGTGGCGCCGTTCAGCTCGACCTCCTTCTCGCAGGCCGCGAGCCTCAGTTCGGGCGTCGAGAAATCGACATAGGGAAGCTTCACTGCACGCTTCAATTTCAAGGCGCGATTCCCCACAAGGAAGATGCGGGAGATATGCGTCTCGATGGTTTTGATCTCATTGACGCCGTGAGAACGAGGTTCATTCAAGAACGCGATTGCCGCCGACTGATCTTGTGCAAGCATGTTTATACGCCTCGCTCAGCGCGTCTTTCCGCGCTCACATTCAGGATGCCCCGCCGCGGCTTCGAGGCTGGGACGCCATGAAAATGATGAGCCGCGCCAGATTGCTTCTCATTGATACGGATCAACGCTCGACCAAGCGATTTCTGTATGATTGAAGCTAAATTCATTCAGACCGTGGATCGTTTGCGAAAGGGAGGCGCTTCTTCCGATGAGATCGCGCGAGACCACAAAGGAGGGCGGCATGACCAAGCACATTCTTGCCGCAACCGATGGATCCGACAAAGCTCGAGAAGCAGTAGCGATGGCGGCGAACTTGGCCAAAGGGCTCGGTGCAAGGCTTACCATCCTTCATGTCGTCTTGCATGGGCTGAGAGCGGCAGAGGCCGGCCGCCTCGCCGAAGCGGAGCGTGTCCTACGTCGCGTCACGGCCACCGCTGTACCGCGAATGGAGAACCGGCCCGCCTCGATGGGCGACCTCTTCGAGACATCGCCGGGCGGCATCGGCGAGATCGTTGCGGTTCTCGGTGACGGCATTGCCGAGGAGGCGGCCGACGAAGCGCGCAGCATTGGTGCAAGCAACGTGGATACGCGCGTGGAGCTCGGCGATTATGCCGAGACTATTCTTTCGGTCGCCCAGGAAATCGGAGCGGACATGATCGTCGTCGGCAGTCGTGGGCTGGGCCGATTTCGCGGCATGCTGCTTGGGAGCGTTTCGCGGAAGATCGCCCAACATGCACATTGCTCTGTCATGGTAGTGCGCTGAGCTAATGCCACGAGGAGGTTATAAGGCGCACTTCCCTCCCCGTTCTCAGCAATGCCTGCTCCGCGGAACCAGCCGGCTAGCTCACATGCGGAAGCCGTTAACGCTGCTGAATGAACCTGCTTTGCCAGCGCCGGGGTATTTGGACCGCGACTCCCGTCAAAACCAGGGCAGCGACCGACGGCAGCCATAGAGCGAGGCTGCCCATTTGTTGCACGAAAACCGCCCCGGAAATTGCTCCTGCCATCATGCCGAGCCACGGCACGATTTGAATGACCCAATGCGTGTTGCGGATGCCCATCGCCCAGCGTCCCAATCCTCGTCCGAAGCGGGACAGTGCGCCGGTGACATATGTTAGCCCAACCGGCAGCCCTTCGATCTGCTCGACGGAGGCATTGATGGCCCCCATGGCAAAGATAAGTAGAAGGAAACGCAGCTCTCTTTGATCACCTAGCAGCGCCGCGCATGCGAGCAGCACGGATACAAGCAACAAAACAGCTTGCGGCCTGAACCTGATCGAGACCATCACTCCCGCGGCGTTCCCGATCACGAAGGCGATTAGTCCCACGATGAGAAGCACTCCCCGTGCGACGTCGCCTTGCACGAGGGAGACGGATGCGCGAGTCGTGTTGCCGCTCATGAAGGACACGAAGTCTCCGAGGGACATGAGGCCGATGGCATCGGTCATGCCTGCAAGGAACGAGATTCCAGCGACGAGCGCCAAACCAACAGAACTCCTCTGACGCTTAATGATGCGCCGCCGCCGCTGTACCGTCATTTGTGATAATCCAATTGTAGCCCAGCCAAGGAAAGCAAACGCGGCCCGGAGTTGCAAGATCGCATGCGCGCAAGAAGGGCGCCGCCATCCACTTCGTCATGCAGCTTTTTACCTTGGCGGCCGTGCAGCGCTTTTGCGCGGGATCAAGGTAACGATCCCGTCATCGAATATCCTTCACGAGATCTGAGGGAGAGCACCTTGAGCAAGAGCCGAGGCTTCGAGCCATTTTGGCAAGGTGGAGAGCTGGGCAAACGTCTTCTCCTTGTCGTCATCACTTTAGCGTTGATCGCAGGCGCTGTCGCTTGGCTCGCGGGACGTCCCGACATTAGCGCCTCGTCTTGGGCCGCCGGGACGGCGGTTATCCTTGCGAGCCTCATTACCGAGATCGCGATCAGCCTCGGAAGGAAGGAATTCGGGCTGGATCTCATCGCAGCCCTCGCAATGGGCGGCGCCCTGCTTCTCAGCGAATACCTCACCGGCAGCATTGTTGCACTGATGTATACGGGTGGACAGGCGCTCGAGGATCTCGCTCAAAGACGGGCACGCCGAGAACTAACGGCGCTGCTCAATCGGGTACCACGTACCGCCGCTCGCTACGCGGACGGGCAGTTGCAGGAAGTTTCCGTCGAAGAGCTGAGCCCTGGAGACCGTATCCTGGTACGCGGCGGCGAGGTGGTGCCCGTTGACGGAAGCGTTACGGATGGCACCGCCGTTCTGGACGAGTCAGCCCTGACGGGCGAGGCGATGCCGGTTCGCCGCTGCTTGGGCGAGCCAGTGATGAGCGGCACGACGAACGCCGGCGGCGCCTTCGAGATGCTTGCCTCAAATGCGGCGCGCGACAGTACCTATGCGGCAATCGTCAGACTGGTGGAGGAGGCAAGGTCCGCGAAGGCGCCCATCGTACGGCTCGCCGACCGCTATGCGCTTGTGTTTCTCGCGGTGACGCTACTCCTGGCCGGAGGCGCCTGGGCCGCGAGTGGTGATGCTATTCGTGCGCTCGCCGTCCTGGTCATTGCAACACCGTGCCCGCTGATTCTCGCGGTCCCGGTGGCGATAATCTCGGGCGTCTCCCGCTGTGCTGGTAAAGGCGTGCTTGTGAAAAGCGGCGGCGCCCTCGAGATGCTCGCCCGCATGAAAACGGTGGTCCTCGACAAGACCGGAACGATTACCGATGGTCGCGCTCGTCTTATCGAGATCAAATCCCGGTCCGATGTCGACCCTCTGGAAGCGCTGCGTCTCGCGGCATCGCTCGATCAGGGCTCACACCATGTCATCGCGCGTGCGCTGGTCGCAGCCGCAAGAGAGCGGGGATTAAAACTTGTCGCACCATCTGGATCCAGTGAAGCGGCGGGTTCCGGCGTGACCGGCCACATAGATGGTCGCGAAATTGCGGTGGGCGGCTGGGATTTCGTCAACGCCAGGATCGAGGAGACCGCCTTCTCCCAAGAGGTCCGAAAATGGATTAGGAGGGAGGGCACCGTCTCGGTTCTCGCCGCCAAGGAAGGGATTCTGGTGGGCGCGTTTCTGCTGGCGGACGAGGTCCGGCCGGAGGCGGGCACTGTGCTAAGGCAATTGCGCGAAGCCGGCGTTGACCGGATCGTACTGGCGACCGGGGATCGCACCGAACTCGCGGAAAGCCTGCAGTCCTTCCTGGGTCTGGACTGCGTCGTCGCCGAATTGAAGCCGGAAGACAAAATCCGCATTGTGGAAGCGGAAAAATCGGCAGGCCCGGTCATGATGGTCGGCGACGGCGTCAACGATGCGCCGGCACTCGCCGCCGCTGACGTCGGGGTGGCCATGGGCGCGCGCGGGGCGGCTGCCTCCTCCGAAGCGGCCGACGTCGTCATCCTCGTGGACAGGCTCGACCGCCTCGTCAGCGCCATCCGGATCGCACACCGCTCACGCGCCATCGCCCTCCAAAGCGTCTATATGGGGATGGGCTTGTCCGTCGCCGGAATGATCACCGCCGCTCTGGGCTACCTGACACCGGTTCAGGGCGCCCTCTTGCAGGAAGCGATCGACGTCGTCGCAATCCTGAATGCGCTGCGGGCGCTTAGTCATCCCTTCCGCGGCTGGCGGAAAACAGCACTTTTGCCGTATGCGGAGCTCCTGGAACTCGAAGCCGAGCATCGCGCCCTGATGGATGTGGTGGACGAGATACGACATACGACCGAACGCATCCAGCACCTTTCCGAATCGGAAGTCCGCAACGAGCTTGCGGCCTTGGACGCTCTGCTGCGACGACGTCTTCTGCCGCACGAGCGGCAGGACGACGAGGAACTCTATCCAAGACTACGTAGACAGGCGGGTACGCCGGATGCCTTTGCGGGCATGAGCAGAACTCACATGGAGATCCAGCGCCAGGTCCACAGCCTGAGTTCTCTTCGAAAGGCCTTAGGTGAGCATGGGCCGAGCCCGGCGCAGCGCTACGAGATTCAGCGCCTGCTTCACGGGCTCGAAGCGATCACCCGGCTGCACTTTGCCCAGGAACTGGAAATCTATCGGTCGCTGGAGGACGAGAACTAGGACGGGTTGGAGGTCGTTACGAATGCTGTTCCCTCCATCATCGATCCGTTTGACGAACATCAAAGTCAGGGAAGCCTTCCTCCCGTTTGCTGGGTAGAGTTCAAAATCTGCACCGGCGCTTCAGCCGCTGGGCCGACAAAGAATCGCCAGATGCTCGCCGCGCCCACCCAGCGGCTCACGACCGACCTCCTTCCATGCGCGTTGTTGCCCAGCCTGCACCACCACAGTCTCGGAAGCCAGAAGCTCTGTATTATACTGCTTGGTAGCCTGCTCAATCTTGGCAGCCACATTGACAGCGTCGCCAAGCACGGTGAACTCTAATCGTAGGTCGTCCCCGACGAGCCCCCAATATATCTCACCCGTGTGTATGCCAATCCCTACCCGGACAGGCGGATCAAATCCGCGTTTGACGTTCCACTGATCCAGCAGCGCAAGAAGCCTGTGGGCACACGCAATAGCGCGGGCGCTATCGTCGCTCTGGGGTTGTGGAATGCCAAATACGAGGAGAGCGCCATCCCCAATGAACTTATCGACCACACCGCCGCTTGCCTCCGCCGCACGCATCACCCGTCGTCGAAAAGAGGAGACGAAGATCGATAGCCTCGCTGGATCCATTTTTTCGGCGAAAGCCGTGAACCCCCGTATATCGACGAACAATATTGTTGCCTGCTGGCGGCGACCTTGCCGCCAGGTGGCAAGGTCATTTTCACCCGCCAGTGGCGCGATCTCGGCCGGCAGGAACCGAGCAAGGTTTGCGCGGCGGGCCGTCTCGCTGACGGCGCGCATGAGCAGACGCCGAGAGCGCGCCATTGCTAGTGCCGTCGTCAGACCGGTCAGCGTCAGCATGACCGCGCGCATGAGATAAGGCGACAGCGAAAAAAGGCGGTCGACGCTTGCTTCCACCTCGCCCAGCGATGCGTGAACCTCAAGTTCAGTCAGGAACACGCGAAAACCAAGCGTGGAGACGACCCCAACCACAGCGATCATTATAGCAATGATGGCCCATAATTGGACCAGTGGCCGATAACGAAGCGCGCCGACCGCCAGGAGCAGGGGTACGGCCCAGATAGTCGGCATCGCTGCGACCCAATTACCCTCCAGTCCAACGCCATCCAGGCCAAGAAAAAGACTGATTCCGAGAATTGCTGCGTCGCCGGTGACAAGGACGAATGCCATCCAAGGTCTGAACCAGCGAGTGACAACAAGGAGAAACGACGTGATGCCGAGGACTAAAAAGGCGCCAATCGTGAACAGCGCCGCAAAGCGAACCTGGATCAGGTCGTGCCCTTCTGTGCCGACGGGCGTCCCCGAGGAAACGAGGAAACCACTCGTGAACAGGGTGAGGCCCAAAGCGATCCGAACCCATCCGGTCGTATATTCGGCCTCATTTTCCGATTCACGGAACAGGTCTTCGACCGAGGCGATGGTCAGAGCCGAGCGGCCCACGTTGGATCGATAGGTATCCAGTTGAAAAATCCTCATGAGCAAACCCTCTGTCACGGACGATCGGCGGACCCGCCGACGAGAGCATCGCGTTCTGCGCCTAACAGGCCCAGGTGGGGCGCAAGCCCTTCAATCATCTGGACAGTGTCAGTCCAACGATGGGCTTCGATCGCCTGAACAAACTGACCCGTTGAGGCGCGGTTCGCGAGACAAAAAACGCGCAGAGCGCCAGCACGAGAATTCCATCCAGAGCGTGATGGGCATTCGATTGCTTTTTTGGAGCGAGCAAGCGCCGATTTAGCTTTCCAGCCAGCCTAAAGCCAGTTCGCCGACAGTGACCATCGAAGATATCAGAATCAACATTCCCTGGAGAATGTCATTCTTGCCGACAGCACTGTCGGGATCCTTTCGGCGAAAATCGCCCAGTGATCCAACGACCTTCTGCACTCACGCCAACTCGTCAAACAGCCAGGTTCTTCATCGCTCGATGCAGTTTGCCAGTGTCGATGGATGATGCCTTGATGCGCATCAAAGCTTGGCCCGAGTCGGGCCCCGCGACACCTGAGCACAAGACTGGTTTCTGCTCGCGGCGGCAACAAATGCCATGTTTAGATTACGACCAGGATGGGCAACTGAACTTCTCGCCCCTTCGACGGCAGTCGACGCTCGGCGCCTTTTTGCTCGACGGCGCATTCAGGCGGGGCGATACCTCTGATCGGAACGGGCACGGTTTTGTTTGGACCGGCCAGGGGCGATGCGGCCGGCTCTGCCCGCGATGGGTGCATGGCCAATCCCAGTAGTATTGATCCGGGTCAAAATATTCCGAAGTAAAATCCGATAATTTGCAACAAGCTGTACTTTTCGCCTTCCTGCTGCCGGTCCAGGCTTCGCTTCGTCATGGACTCCCCAGCCGCAGCCTTGAGATCATTTCGGTAAAACGCAATGAAGACCACTGATGAGACCCCGAACCATATTGCCTATATCCATCCCGCGGGGGTCAGACGCTCTGCCAGCGCGGCATATGCCAGTGCACGCAGAGCGGTCATCCACGCACTCCTTACCGCAGCTCTTGCCCTGATCTGGGCGGGTTCCGCGGCAGCCACGCATTGCAAGAACGCGCCTGCGCCGGGACTAGACTGGAGCGACTGCAAGAAAACCCGCCTTATGCTCAGAGAAGCAGACCTTGAAGGCGCCAATCTTTTTAGCGCCGACTTCACTATGACCGATCTCCGTGATGCCGATCTAAAATCGGCGAATTTCGAAAAGGCGAAACTAGTGCGCGCGTCGCTCGCCGGTGCAAATGCTGAGAAGGCAAACTTCGCTAGGGTCGAAGCTCACCGGGCCAGCTTCGCAGGCATCTCTGCCAAAGGCGCTTCCTTCGCGAATGCCGAATTGCAGCGCACCGACTTCAGCCGGGCACGTCTGATTGGAGCGAACTTCGAAAGGGCCGAACTCGGGCGCAGCAACTTCGACGGAGCCAAATTGAACGGCACCCGGTTTTCGCTTGCTAACCTTTCAAGGGCTGATCTTAGCGGCGTAATCATCAAGGGGCCGGTCGCGTTCGACCGCTCTGTTCTCTTTCTCACCAGGATCGAGGGGCTCGATCTCTCGGCGGCAACGGGACTGCAGCAGGCGCAGATCGATCTGACCTGCGGCGATGATGCGACGAAACTTCCGCCTGGACTTTCCGTACCAGCACGGTGGCCATGCGAGTTCGATTGAAGCCCCCGCCATTCAGCATGTCGGCTTGCGCGACAGACTCGTTACGTTCCGCTGCAGAATCTGCAACAGGGCGATACGACGACACGTCCTTCAGCGCAACGCCGACATCGGCGAGGCCCCGTCGCACACCTTCACCGAAATCCCGAGTCCGAGAGAGGTGGTGTAGGAGTCCGGTATCCGCCAGCGTATCAAGGATGTTCCGCTGCCGCTGAGGAAGATCGGGTGCGCAATTTCAAGGAAACGAACACGCGTCGCCCGCTACGTTGCGGGAAGGTCTGGACAGAGGTTCGGCGAACGCTCTCTCCGCGCTCCTTGTCTTGTTACCCATCGTAGATCCATGACTTAAGGACGAGTAGTAGCCGATTTGTGCCTTCCATCGGACCCGTTTGAGGGACATCAAAGTCCTTTGGGCCCAACCCCGATAGGATGCCCGAAATTTTGAATTCCAGGCTGGGCACCATGGGCCGGATTGGACGGATCTTATCGGTTGTCTCTATTGCTGCAGTAGTTGCAGGCGGGCTGATCTGTCTCTCATACAGCAATGACATCAACGGTGCGCGGTCTGCAGTCGCCAGCGGCGCGCAGATTGCGAATACGGTCGCAGGTCCAATCGAATATGCTGAACAAGGGGACGGCATTCCGCTCCTGTCCATCCACGGCGCGGGTGGAGGATGGGATCAGGGGCTGACCAATGTTGCGGAGCTCGTCGGAGATGGCTTTCGTGTGATCGCGCCGTCACGCTTCGGGTATCTCGGGACGTCGATTCCGTCCGATGTTTCGCCCGCCGCCCAGGCCGATGCGCATGTGGCGCTGATCTCCTGGCTGAAAGTCGACAGAGCCGTCGTCGTCGGGGTCTCGGCTGGCGCACGCTCGGCGATCGAACTGGCGCTTCGCCATCCGGATAAGGTGTCCGCGCTTATTCTGATCGTCCCTGGAACTTACGCGCCCGACAGCCCGGTGATGGTCGAGGGGAGTCGTGGCAGCGCCTTTGTCTTTTGGCTGGTCAATGCGGGCGCCGACTTCGCCTGGTGGGCAACCGAGAAGATTGCGCCCTCGGTGCTCATTCGCTTCATCGGGGTACCGCCTGAACTCGTCGAAGTGGCTCCGGCGGAACAACGTGATCGGGTGATGGCTATTGTTCGCAGCATCGAGCCGCTCTCGCGCCGCTTTCCCGGCATCAACATAGACAGTGCTCCCGATCTCCACCGCTTGCCTCTCGACAAGATCACCGCTCCCACCCTGGTCGTCTCGGCCCGTGACGACCTCTTCAATACGCTTCCCGCCGCCAAGTTCGCGGCGGACAAGATCCCAAAAGCCAAGCTGGTCGTCTACGACTCCGGTGGGCACCTGCTCGTGGGACATGAAGAGGATGTCAGAAAGGTCATCAGCGACTTCCTTGTCGGGGCGGGCATAGGGCCCTCCTCAACGTCGCCCGTTTGGGCGTCTCTTCGGGCAAGCCAGCATGCATATGGCAGGCAATGGCAGGGTTTTGCGGAGGGCTTCCGATGACCACGCGCATCGCAATTATCCAAGGCCACCCAGACCCGGCCGGTCAGCACCTCTTGCACGCCATGGCTGACGCCTATGCCGAAGGTGCCGCGGCAGCGGGACACGAAGTGCGGCGCATAGAGGTGGCCAAGCTCGAATTTCCTCTACTGCATACACAGGAGGATTTCGAGAGCGGCGCATTGCCTCCGAACCTGGAGCAATCCCGGGAGGATATGCGCTGGGCAGAACACTGGGTCTTTCTGTTTCCCCTTTGGCACGGAACGATGCCGGCCCTGCTCAAGGGTTTCCTCGAGCACATTTTCAGGCCTGGTTTTGCAATGGAATACAAGAAAGGCGGCTTTCCGAAGAAGCTGCTCGCCGGGCGCTCGGCGCGCATTATCGTCACCATGGGAATGCCAGTGCTCCTGTACCGGTGGTACTTCGGCGCATATGGCGTGCGCAGCTTCGAGCGCAGCATGTTGGGCTTCGCCGGAATTAAGCCTATTCGCGAGAGTTTCTACGGCCTCTCGTTCGCCGATGCGAAGAAGCGCTCTCGCTGGATCAGCCACATCCGCGATCACGGCAGGCGTGCCGTCTGAGAACTACAGTCCCAGACGAATATGAACACTGTCAGCGCGTCTCCGGCTCTGCCCCGACTCCGGATGTCTTGTCGGCAGATCGTGCGACGACCATAGCGGCAACGTGCGCGGCGCACGCTTATCTGGATCCAAGTTTGACGCTGATCAAACGGTTTCGGTGCTCTCGGGCGATAATAGATGCATCGAAACACGGACTCGAGCTGGAGACTCGTTTCTGTGCCGGAAGGACGAAATGCCCTTGAGATAGATCAGTGATGAAGACGTCGGGTGACGAGGCGCTTCTGATCATGGAAAGAGACATCGGAGGCAACGAGTGCCGGCTGCAGGAATATGCACCGGTTTTCAGCGACATTGCTTCCAAGAAGTTTAACGGCAGGGAGCTCACCTTCGACGGGCTCGTCAGAATAACAGCAACTGACGTGTCGGCTTGGAAAGCTCACCTCCCCGATGCGGCTTGAGATATTCGACGCAACTATCGCCGGCAGCAAGAAGGAACAGTTGCTGGCGAAAACAGGAGGACGCGCTGCAATGGATGCCATACGCGGTCTGCAATGTGCTGTGATCCTTGCTTTCGTACTCGTGGCCATTGACGAGAGCGCCGCCGCCGACCGGGCCCATGGACGCAGCATCGCACAACGCTGGTGTAGCGAGTGTCACGTCGTTGCGCCCGGACAACGTCACGGCTCTGACACCGTGCCGACATTCGCTCAGATTGGGGCATCGGAGCAATTTGACGAAGGCAGACTCTCGGCCTTCTTAGCTGCACCTCACCACTCCCGGATGCCCAATCTCTCGTTAACGCGCTCCGAGATCGCCGATCTCGTGGCGTACATCAAGGCGAAACAACCTTAGTTGTTCCTGCCATCCGCGCAGGTCAGCATTAGAGGCAAAAAAGGTTTCCGACGTGCATGAAATATTGTGAGCGCAATGACTGAAATCAGCTTTCTCTGGCCGCTGACCGGCGGTCTCCTGATCGGCATATCGGCTGGCCTATATCTCCTGTTGAACGGCAGGGTAGCCGGAATTTCCGGGCTCGCAGCCGCTTCAGTCGGCTTGACACATGACGGCTCCAGCAAGTTGGGAGTGGGTTTCCTCGCGGGCGTCGTCGCAGGCGCGTGGCTGGCGGCCTCCCTTGTGCGTCGACCCGATATCGTTGTCACTGCTTCGCCAGCACTGTTGATCGCCGCCGGACTCTTCGTTGGCTACGGCACCCGACTTGGATCGGGCTGCACGAGCGGCCACGGTGTTTGCGGACTTGCCCGTCTTTCACCGCGTTCGCTTGCTGCCACGGCAGTCTTTATGACCGTTGCGGGAGCAACGGTCTTCGTCTCGCGACACATCCTGGGAGCGCAGCCATGAGGACCAGCATGATAGCGTCGATCGTCTGCGGACTTATCTTCGGAGCAGGTCTGGTAATCTCCGACATGGTCAATCCTGGACGTGTGCTGGCATTCCTCGATGTCGCGGGTAGCTGGGATCCCTCGCTGGCCTTTGTCATGGGTGGCGCGCTCGTCCCCTCTGCCGTGGCCTATGTCATCCGCCGGCGCCGCTCCGCGCCCTTGCTCGATAGCCGCTTCCATGTACCAGCGAACACAGCGATCGATCGGAGATTGGTCGCTGGCGCGGCCTTGTTCGGAATTGGATGGGGGCTGGTGGGGTTTTGCCCCGGCCCCGCCATCGCTGCATTGTCGACGGGGCGCTGGGAGGCCGTTCTGTTCGTTGCGGCCATGCTGGTCGGCATGTCGGCGTACCGCGTATCGTGGGGCCAGCGCCTTCCGAACGACTCGGCAGATTGAAGTATACCTCCTGCGAGCACGATGAACGTACTTGATGAGCTTAGAGCCGACCTTCGGGCGAAGGTCGAATCGCCGGAATCAGCTTAAGCACGGCGGCTGGCGAATAGTGGGAGGGGATATCGCGCTTTCCCGGTCAGATCCAAGCTGTAAAGGATTAAGGCGACCTATGCGCCGGGAGGCTGTAGAGCGTCCAGATCACGCGGATCGGGCGACCTAAACCAATGTCAGGGATTGACCCATTTAAGAGCGCCCGTTTCCTTGTGGTAAACATTACCCTTCGATCGCCCTGCCGCCCTAGCTGAACCAGTCCAGAGCCTCGGCCCGGAAGCTCATCACGCCGAAAAGTGCCTTTCGATCAGTTCCATTTGTGCGCCTTGGCCGGGTGCCGGCTCATATTACGCGGCCTCCCTCCTGATGCAGCGGAAGCCTAGATGGCAGGTCGAGGTATCGATCGGTTGAGCCATTCGCGCGGCGGGGCGATATCGCTGGCAGTAGTTGGGAGCGCATAGAAACGAGCCCCCCTTGGTGACCCTGCGTGGAAAGCTGAAGTCGGGGTTATGAGGATCGAAGCTCGCCTCGCGGGTACCACCACGCGGGTTTCTGATCGTGCAGCAGCCATTTTCGGCATGACCGAACTCCCGATACCAGTCCGCTGTCCATTCCCAGACATTGCCGGCCATGTCGTAAAGCCCATAGCCGTTGGATGGAAACGCGCCCACCGGGGAGGTCCACTCGTAGCCGGCGTTGTCGCGTTTGTGATACGGGAATTCCCCGCACCACGTATTAGCCATCTGCTTCCCCCCCGGAGTGAGTTCGTCACCCCAGACGAACTCGGCGCGATCCAGCCCGCCGCGGGCGGCGAACTCCCACTCGGCTTCCGTGGGCAATTCCTTTCCAGCCCATTCGGCAAAGGCGGCTGCATCCTGATAGGCGATATGAACCACCGGATGATCGGGCAGGCAGCGGCTCGCCGGTCCACGCGGATGACGCCAATCCGCTCCCGGTACGTATTCCCACCAGTTGTACGGATTGTTCAAATCGACCGGGTGCAGCGGTTTCTTGAAAACGGACGAGGCGGGCGCAAGCATGTCCGGCGCGGCCCCCGGATAGTCCGCAGGATTCGCCGGCAGTTCGGCCAGCGTCACGTGCCCGGTCTCGCGGACAAAGCATTCATAATCCCGATTGGTCACCACGCAGCGATCCATCCAGAAGCCGTCGACGGCAACCCTACGGGCCGGGGCTTCCTCGGGATAATGCGCGTCCGAGCCCATAATGAATTCTCCGCCGTGGATCCACACCATGTCGGGCGACGGAGGAGCGCCGGGACCGTGTTCCCGGCGTTGCGTGTCAGATGCCGTGCTCATGCCGATTGCCCCCTGTGGTCGGATACGATGCCGAAAACCGGCGCCCATGCACACATGGTCCAAAGAAACGAACAGCCCCGCCACGCCTCAGAATGAACCGCCAAATCGCTCAATCTCCGACATTGAACATTTCGGCCGGGTCGGGCAGCGCGGTGTCCGAGCGCAAAAGCAATCGCACGGCGTCCTGCAGGATGAAAGGAGGAGACATCTGCGAGGCGAGTTCGATAACCCGCGCCTGCAGTTTCTGGACCATTTCGGGGTTCTGATCGGCAAGGTTTGTGGTTTCGGACGTATCCTTCGAAAGATCGAAGAGTTCGACTTTCGGCGGCAACGTCGCCTTCCACAGAAGCTTCCAATCGCCCTGGCGCACGGCGGCCGTCATTGGTTCGATGTTGTAGACGATCTCGGTGCGTGGCGATGGCTTTCCCTCGCCAAGCATCGGCCACATGTCCACCCCGTCCAGCGGTTTGTTCTTGCCGAGCTCAGCGCCGGCCAGAGCCGCCAAGGTCGGGTACATGTCGACGACATGCATCATTCCGTCGGCAGTGCCAGGCTCGATCTTTCCCGGCCAGTTGACCAGGCCAACGACGCGCGTGCCTCCCTCATAGGTTGTCCCCTTGCCCTCCCGGTAAGGACCGTTGTCGGCCGGAAGCTTGCCCTTGACATCGCTTTCCCCCGCAAAGAACGCGTTGACCACGCCGCCATTGTCGCTGTGAAAGACAATGAGCGTATTCTCGCGCATGCCGCGCTTTTCGAGAGCTTCGACGACTCTGCCGATGCCATCGTCCATCACCGAGATCATCGCGGCATAGTTTCGCCGGCTCTCGTCGGCGATGTGGCTGTTGCGTTCAAGATATTCCTTCGGCGCCTGGAAGGGCGTATGCGGCGCCGTGAAGGCCAGATACAGGAACAGAGGTTTCGACTGATCGTGCTCGTTGATCACTCGCACGGCTTCGGTAGCGAACAGGACGTTGTCAAATCCTTCCTCCTCAATGGCGTTGTTGTCCCGGTACCAGTCCGCGTTGCCGTTTGCCGACTTATGCGTGAAGTGATCGATCTCGCCAAGCAGAGCGCCATAGAATGAATCGAATCCGCGCTGACGCGGCCAGAATGCCGCCTTGGCGTGACCGAGGTGCCACTTGCCGCTTGCGGCAGTGGCATAGCCTGCCTCCTTCAGCATTTCCGGCAAGAGATAGTCGTCGAGCGCCAGGCCGTAGGTGCCGCCCTGGGGAATGACGGCGGTCTGCATGCCGTAGCGGAACGGGTAACGGCCCGTCATGAACGCCGCCCGGGTAGGCGTGCACATGGGCTGGGCGTAGTATTGCTCAAGCCGGGCGCCTTTTTCTGCCAGTTCGTCGATGTTTGGCGTCTTTATGTCAGAGCCGTGAAATCCGACATCCTTCCAGCCCAGATCATCGGCCAGGATAATAACAATGTTCGGCTTCGCCGACTGTGCCAGCGCGGCAGCTCCGGAAGCAAGCGCGGCGGCCAATCCGCACACGCCAATCCTGCCAGCGAATTGCGCCGCCGCCAGCGAACCGCCAGTCGTGAGCATTGCCCGGCGCGTAAACCCTTTTGGGCCGATATGACCGACCTCGTTATCAGCGTTCTCCATCAGTTCTGTCTCCCCCTTGCTCACCGGTGTGTCCGGCATTTCGCGCAAGAACAGTTGGTTGATGATCATCACCCGCCAACGTATGGCTGTGCCAATACCCAAAGTAGAAATTCCGGGCTGGCGAGCATCCAAAATGCCCCTCACCCCTCTCTGTATCGATGCCCCTTGCTACCCGGCATATGCGCCCCAGCCTTCAGACCTCAGGCTTCCCGAAGCTGACCCAGAACGCACCGCAACTCGCTACAGCGATTATTGCGCGCTTGAAAAGACGCGCGGCGCCATAGAAGGACGCCGCTGCCAGCTTCCTCCACGGAGTCACGCTCGCGCCAATCACGCGCAGTTTCAACTAACCTTATAGGATGACCGTATAGGATGACCGGCTAAAAACGGACTACCAGACCGAGCATCGGACCCTGCTGCACGACGTCGAACACAAATCCATCCTTGCTGTAGTCCACGCCCAGGGCGCGGTATCCAGCCACGGCTGAAACCGTGTCGCCGACGCGGTAACCGATCGCCGCGGCGACATCCCAGTCGAGGTCGGCGCCGCCGGCGCCGACAAGGCCCCATCCGGTCAGGTAGATTTCAGGCGTGAGCGAATAGGTGCCGCGCAAGCCGGCCAGCCCGTCCACCCAGGTTGCGTCATCCGTTCTGGAAACCCCGTCGAGAAGACCGCCGCTGAAGGAGAGCTCGCTTTCGACGGACCAGACGCGCAGGCCGGCCGCAATATATACGCGCGCGGCGCTATCTTCGTAGATCGCGTATCCGGCCCCGAGGAAGCCGGCGAAGATCTCGGACGAGAGCTCGACATCGTCGGCAAGGATGCCTCTCGACGTGCCGCCCTGGCCCGAAATCTTCGTATACATCACATCGGCGAAGATGCTGTATGGTCCGTATCGGGCTTCCCCGATCGCCATCGCGCCGAAATCGAGTTGATCGAAGATGTCGCTGAAGCTCGCATCGACATGGGCCGCAGGCAATCCGAACTGCGCGACGTCGCCCGAAAGCCCGCCGCCCAGAAATAGGGCGCGAAGGAGAACGTCCAGCCGCTTTCGGTCGTGGTTTGTTGAACCTGTGGCGTCATCGGTGAATAGATGTCGGCGGCCGTGGTGCTGCCGGCAATGAGGAGCCCTCCGGCGGTTGCCAGGCCTCTAATCAGGCAAGATCTCATTTTTCCCCCTACGTTCGCCGGCGCTGCTTCGATTCCGCTCTCCATGTGATCATGATCGAGCGCCGTGGTTTGACCAAGAACTTTTTACACCCTTCGTTAGATGCCTCTACAGGGCACAATTTTCGGTGATGGCCCTGACCTTGCCCGCAGATGCCTTCAGTGAGCTCCATCCTCGGTTGTTCTCATATGAGCTAACTGCCTCCGGTATTAGTACAACTATCCTGAGTTTCCTTTTTTAACTACAATTCGCCTGTCACGTAGCCGCCAGCAGCTATGTGCACAGGGGGTACATCAACAGGTCCGTTCGCATTTCACCTGATCTCAACAACAGGAGGACGCTATGCGTGCACTGGCGAATGATGACAGAAACCAGTTCTGCAAACTGAGGCCGGCCGCTTCTCTCGCTCTTGGCCTCGCGGCCTTTTCGATCGGCGCGGCAGATGCGAACGCCATCACCGAAGAGGAAGCGCACGTAATCGGTGTGGACGCGTACGTTTATTTCTATCCACTGCTATCGATGGACATCACCCGGAAGCAATTGACCAACGTCGAAGCCAAGAAAGGTGCGATCGGCGGCCCGCCCAATCAGTTCAACAACATCCGAGAGTTCCCTCCGGCAGACATGAAGGTGGTGGTCCGGCCGAATTTCGACACGCTGTATTCGAGCGCCTGGCTTGATCTAACGAAAGAACCGGTCGTGGTTTCGGCGCCCGACACCGGTGGACGCTTCTACCTGCTGCCCATGCTCGACATGTGGACGGATGTGTTTGCGGCACCGGGCTGGCGGACCACCGGAACCGCGGCCGGCCATTTCCTGATTGCCCCGCCCGGCTGGCAGCCCGAACTCCGTGAGGGCTTCGATGAATTCAAGCTGCCGGAAGGAACGCAAAGGATCGATGCACCCACGCCCTATGTCTGGATCATCGGACGGACGAAGACCGACGGACCGCCCGACTATGACGCCGTTCGCAAGATCCAGGATGGTTATACGGTCACATCGCTCTCCGAGTGGGGCAAGGAGCTAAAACCGGCTGAGGTGAAAATCGACCCGTCCGTGGACATGAAGACGCCACCCAAGACCCAGGTCGACACCGCCTCGGCCGGAGCCTATTTCGCCTACGCCGCCGAGCTCCTGAAACTCCATCCGCCGCACATCACCGACCAGCCCATCATTGCCCGAATGAAGCGGATCGGCATCGAGCCGGGCAAGAGCTTCGATCTTTCCAAGGCAGACGCGATCGTCCAGAAGGCGCTCGAGACGGTCCCGCAGGACGCTCAGGCGCTCATGACCTGGAAGGTGAAGACCATGGCACGTGTCGCCAATGGCTGGTCGATGAATACCGACACAATGGGTGCCTATGGCAATTACTACTTGAAGCGTGCAATCGTTGCGCAGCAGGGTCTCGGCGCCAACCTGCCTGAGGACGCCATCTATCCGCTCAATCTTGCGGACGAAAACGGCCACCCGCTCGACGGCGGAAACAACTACACGATCCACTTCGACAAGGATCAAATTCCGCCGGCCCAAGCCTTCTGGTCTGTGACGCTGTATGATGACAAGGGGTTTCAGGTCGCCAATTCCATCAACCGCTTCGCGGTCAGTAGCTGGATGCCGTTCAAGTACAACGCCGACGGCTCGCTCGATCTCTATTTCCAGCACGAGAGCCCCGGCAAGGACAAGGAATGGAACTGGCTGCCCGCGCCCGAAGGACCGTACAACCTGACCATGCGGCTCTACGCCCCCAAGCCCGATGCTCTCACGGGCAAGTGGAACCCGCCGCCGGTCACGAAGTCCAGCGCGGCATCTCCGCTCGCGGCGCAATGACCGAAATTGAGAACGTGAAACGCATTGTGTTGCGTGCATAGTGTTACGCCAAGGAGGCCGGCTTTCGTCGACGTCCTTGGCGGACGTACAGGGTCCCTTAGCGGGTTAGAACTGGGACTTCGATTCTCGCGGCGTCAGCTTCTGGAACGCAATGAAGCCTTCTGCGGAGCGGCTCCCGAACTTCCGCTCCCCACCCTCTCGCGACGGATGGGAACCGGAAAGATCATCCCCCCCGCGACGCTGATGAAGGCGAATTCTCGACCCGAAGCGGCCACTGCTGGTCGATGGCGCAAAGGTCCGTAGTGGCTGGCGTTTCGGGTCGTTCCACCCGAGCCAGCCAGCCGGATACCACATCCGGCGGAGAAGCCCATCGCGGCGAAGGAATCGATGGTAGAGGCCTACCCCCCCCTCTGGGATACCAGCAGGCCGACGATCAAGAAGCCGCCTATGTCATAGGCAGTCCTTGGAGAATATCCAGTGAAGTTCGGCAAGATTGTGCCGGGACCGCCCATAGAAGAACCGGCTGCTGCCCGCGGGGGTTTATGTTCCCGCTTGAGCACACGAAATCCGTGCTGCGCACGTCGGCCTGGAACCGGCGAGCACTATAGTTCCCGTGCTGCGTAGAGGCATCGGATCATGTCGCTGGCAAACGTCTGCATCCGCGCCCTTGCCGATTCCGCGCTTTCGCGTTCCGCGAGGTCGAGATAACAGTCGAGCAGGAACTCGCAGAGAGGCACCAGCCGTCCCGGCACGTTCTCCGAAACGTGATCCAGGAGAGGCGTTACGCCAGGAGGATCTTCCGACAGAGCAGCAGCCCGCTCGAGCGCCTCGTTGGCCAAGCCGGCCAGCCGCCCCGAGTGTTCGCCTAGCAGATCCGAGAGCCGCCTCTCGAGCGCCGGAAGGTCGCCTCTGACGGAACCGGATTCGCCGCGGCGCAGTTCGTGAAATGCCCGACGCCGCTCGCGACGCAGCGTGGCGACGTGGCCCAGCTCCTCCCTTGCCAGCCGCTCGGCAGCCTGCCTGATTTCGTCGGAAGGCGCGTGCGCCGCCGCATATGTCCAGAAGACAAAGGCCCGCTCCTCGTTGCGGACCGCCATGGAAAAGGCGCGGTACGACGTCAGCAGCTCCGGAGCGACAACCCCTGCCCCCTCGTCGTCGAAGAGCGGTTCAGCAAGATTGACGGGCTCCGCCGCCCGGTCACCAAGCCATTCGTCCACCTTTCCGAGATGTCCCCTTTCTTCCGCGACAAGACGCTCGAACACGGCTGCGAGGTCGGGGCGGCTTTCGGCCCGCATCCGGGCCGCCAGGGCGACATAGCCATCCACGGCCTCCTGCTCCATCGCTCGGGCAAACGACAGCAGTTCGCTCATCGAAGCCATTACCCATGGCTCGCTTCCTCTTTCCGGCATGACCTCTCCTCCGGTTTGGCACGCGCAAGTTGTGCTTTGTGGTTCTGGTTCTCTGGACCTCAGACAGATTGGCCCTAGTTGAGTTTAATCAAGTTGATTTGGCGCAAAGAAAATCATTTCCAGCCGTGTGAAATGGCTGCAATGCAGTGGCCAACCGCGGCCCAGGAAAACCGATGTACCAGGCAGCGACCGATAAGATGCAAGTGCAACGCCTTCTCCGCGCGGTCATCGTTTTCTTTGTAGCGATGTTGCTCGCCTTTCCCAGCATGGCCGCGGGTCAACTGTCCACCTATCTGCAAAAGGTGCAGCCGGAGGAGATATTTCCGGGCGCGACCCGTTTCGGCGATGTGACCGGCGATCCGCCGATCGCGCCAGTCTTCCGCGGCGACAGCCTGCTGGGCTACGCCTATCTCAATTCGGATGTCACGAGTTCCGTCGGCTATTCCGGCAAGCCCATCCATATCGTCGTTGGAATCGGTTCCAAGGGCGTCGTGCATGGGCTGAAGCTGGTCGATCACAAGGAGCCTATCGTTCTCATCGGCATTCCGGAAGCCAAGGTCGTCGCCTCGGTCAACGCGCTGATCGGAAAGGACCTCGGACGCGTCTCGGCGGGGACTGAGCGGCCGCCGCAAGTCGACATCGTCAGCGGAGCCACGGTGACCGTCCTCGTCATGGGCGACAGCGTCGTCCGCTCCGCCGTCAAGCTGATCCGCAGCAACAGGCTCGGCGCGGACGCCGCGGCGCAGGCCGGATCCTCCGCCCAGTTGCGGAAGGTCGATCTCAACAAGACGGACACGAGCGACTGGCAGACGCTGATCGGCAACGGCTCGGTGAGAAGCCTGCGGCTGACGGTCGGCGAGGTGTCGGAGGCATTCCGGCAGGCTGGGCAAACGGGCGCTGCCGGCCGGCCCGAGACGCACGGACCCGGCGACCGGTTCATCGATCTCTACATCGCTCCGGTGAGCGTGCCGGCGATCGGAAGGTCGCTGCTCGGCGACGCCCGCTACGAGCAGATGCGCGCCAAGCTGAAACCTGGAGAAGAGGCGATCGTCGTGGCAGGAGACGGGGCCTACTCGTTCAAGGGGTCGGGCTACGTCCGTGGCGGCATCTTCGACCGCATCGAACTGCTTCAGGACGGCCAGGGACTGCGCTTCCGCGACCGTTATCATACAAGGCTGCCGGCGCTCGCAGCACCTGGCGCGCCTCGCCTCCGCGAAATTGCCCTGTTCGTGGTTCCGGCCGAATTTGGTTTCGACGTGACCGCGCCCTGGGAACTGCAGTTGCTGGTCCAGCGCAGCGCCGGCGGGCGCGACAAGGCCGTGCTGCCATACAATCTGGGCTACACCCTCCCCGACGCCTATGTGACTGTCGAGGCTGCACCCGCGCCGTCGCCGGTCGAACCAAGCGTCGCCGAACAGGCGACTCCCGCCGAGCCGCTCCCGGAAGGGCAGCCCCTCTGGATGAAGATGTGGGACATGAACCGCGTGACGGTGGCCGTCACGATCGCGGCCGTGCTTGTCCTCACGCTGATCTTCTTCTTCCAGGACTGGCTCGTGAAGCGGCCGGCACTGTTTGCCTGGGTGAGGCGCAGCTACCTGCTCTTCACGCTCGTGTGGCTTGGCTGGTACGCCAACGCCCAGCTCTCGGTCGTCAACGTACTGACCTTCTTCAACTCTCTGGTCACGGGCTTCCATTGGGAGTTCTTCCTGTCGGCGCCGCTGGTGTTCCTTCTGTGGGGGAGCGTTGCCGCCGCGCTGCTGTTCTGGGGACGCGGCCCCTTCTGCGGCTGGCTATGTCCGTTTGGTGCGCTGCAGGAACTGACCAACAATGTGGCGCGATGGCTGAAGGTGCCGCAGGTCCGAGTGCCCTGGGGGCTGCATGAACGGCTCTGGCCGATTAAATACATCATCTTCCTTGGCCTGTTCGGGCTGTCGCTCTACTCGCTGGCGCTGGCCGAAGTGTTTTCGGAAGTGGAGCCGTTCAAGACGGCGATCATCCTGAAGTTCGCGCGCGAATGGCCTTTCGTTCTCTTTGCGCTCACCGTGCTCTCCGCCGGCCTGTTCATCGAGCGGTTCTACTGCCGTTACCTGTGCCCGTTGGGTGCCGCGCTCGCCATACCCGGACGGATCCGCATGTTCGAGTGGCTGAAGCGGTGGCCGGAATGCGGCTCGCCCTGCCAGCGCTGCGCGAAGGAATGCCCGGTCCAGTCGATCCACCCGGAGGGCGGCATCAATGTCAACGAATGCATCTACTGCATGCACTGCCAGGAGCTTTATCACGACGATCAGCGCTGTCCGCACATGATCCAGGTGCGGCTGAAACGCGAGAAGTTCATGGCGCTTTCCACCCCGGTCTCGCGGGGGGAAGTGCCGGCGAAGACCGCCGTGACCCACAAGGGCGTCCCGATCAGGAAACCTGAGCCGGCGCCTGAAAATCCCGTCTGACGCCAACACTTAAAGGAGAGGCACAATGTCAAACGAAGAAACCAAGATGCGTCTGAACAGACGACAAATGCTCGGAACCACCGCCTTCGTCGCGGCTGCCGGCGCAGTGGGCGCCGGTGGAACCTTGACGCTCTCGGGCGGCACGGCGACGCCGGCCAAGGCGCAGGAGGCGTCCGGCGGAAGCTACGAGGTCAAGCCCGGCGAACTCGACGAATACTACGTCTTCTTCTCGTCGGGGCAGTCTGGCGAGGTCCGCGTCGTCGGCGCGCCCTCCATGCGCGAGATGATGCGGATTCCCGTCTTCAACCGCTGCAGCGCCACCGGCTGGGGTCAGACGAATGAGAGCCGCAAGATCCTGACCGAAGGCCTGCTGCCGGAAACAGTCGAGTTCCTGAAGGACCGGGGCGGCGTTTACACGAACGGAGACCTCCACCATCCGCATCCGTCGTTTACCGACGGCACCTATGACGGCCGCTATCTCTTCGCCAACGACAAGTCCAATTCCCGCGTCTGCCGCATTCGGCTCGACGTCATGAAGTGCGACAAGATCATTCAGCTTCCCAACCAGCACACCGTCCACGGCCTTCGGGTTCAGAAATATCCGAAGACCGGATACGTCTTCTGCAATGGCGAGGACGCCGTGCCGGTCCCGAATGACGGCAAGACCATGGGCGACAAGAACTCCTACCAGGCGATATTCACCGCCGTGGATGGCGAAACGATGAAGGTCGCCTGGCAGGTCATGGTCGACGGCAACCTCGACAACGTCGACGCCGACTACCAGGGCAAATACTGCTTCGCCACCTGCTACAATTCCGAAGAGGGCTTTACCCTGGCGGATATGATGGCGAGCGAGCAGGACTGGATCGTCATCTTCAACCTGAAGCGGATCGAGGAGGCGGTCGCCAAGGGCGACTACAAGGAAATCGGCGGCGTGCCGGTGCTCGACGGCCGCAAGGGTTCTCCCTACACGCGCTACGTGCCCGTCCCGAACAGCCCACACGGCATCAACACGGCGCCCGACGGCATCCACGTCGTCGCGAACGGCAAACTTTCGCCGACGGTGACAGTCTTCGACGTGCGCAAGTTCGACGATTTGTTCGAGGACAAGATCAAGCCGCGCGACACGGTCGTTGCCGAACCGGAACTCGGCCTCGGGCCGCTGCACACCGCCTACGACGGCAAGGGCAACGCCTACACGACCCTGTTCATCGACAGCCAGGTCTGCAAATGGAACATCGAGGACGCCAAGCGGGCCTATGCGGGCGAGAAGGTCGATCCCATTCGCCACAAGCTCGATGTCCACTACCAGCCCGGCCACAACCACACGTCCATGGGACAAACCAAGGAAGCGGACGGCAAATGGCTGATCTCGCTGAACAAGTTCTCCAAGGACCGCTATCTGAACGTCGGTCCTCTGAAGCCGGAAAACGACCAGTTGATTGATATTTCGGGCGACGAGATGGTGCTCGTGCACGACAATCCGACCTTTGCCGAACCCCATGACGCGACGATCGTCCATGCCTCCAAGATCAATCCCGTCCATGTCTGGGACAGGAACGATCCGTTCTTCGCCGACGCGGTCGCCCAGGCGAAGGCCGACAACATCGACCTGATGGTCGATTCGGAGGTCATCCGTGACGGCAATAAGGTCCGCGTCTACATGACATCCGCCGCCCCGGCCTTCGGGCTCGACGACTTCACCGTCAAGCAGGGCGACGAGGTCACCGTCTATGTGACGAATATCGACGAGGTCGAGGACCTTACGCACGGGTTCTGCATCGTCAACTACGGCGTCAACATGGAAATTGGACCGCAGGCGACCGCTTCCGTCACCTTCAAGGCCAGCAAGCCGGGCGTCTACTGGTATTACTGCACGTGGTTCTGCCATGCGATGCACATGGAAATGAAGGGCCGCATGCTGGTGGAGGCGCAGGGAGCCTGATGGCCCGTCCGAACTTACCGACCCTGGGAATGGCGGCGCTGGCCGTCGCCATCCTCGCCTGTCCCGCATGGGCGGCGACGATCCGCAAGGCTGCCGACGGATCGCCGCTCCAGCCTGTGCTCGACCGCGCCCAGCCCGGCGACGTCGTCGTCCTGGAAGGACGCGAACACCAGGGGCCAGTCACGATCGACAAGACGCTGACGCTCGAAGGCGAACCCGGAGCCGTCGTCCTGGGCAACGGCAAAGGCAGCGTGATAACCGTGACGGCGCCGCGGTCGATCGTCCGCGGGCTGGAGGTCAGAGGGTCAGGCAAGGACCTTTATGGAATGGACTCCGGCATCTTCGTGGCACAAACGGCAACCGAAGCGCGCGTCGAGAAAAACGCGATCATTGGCAATCTCGTTGGCATCTATCTGCACGGGGCAGAAGGTTCTTCGGCGCAAGGCAACACGATCATCGGCTTACGAGAGGGCAGGATCAGCGAGGCGGGAGACGGCGTATCGGTCTGGAACGCGCCAGGTGCGCAGGTCATTGACAATGACATCAGCTACGGGCGGGACGGTATCTTCAGCAAGGCGAGCAAGCGCAACGTCTTCAGCGGCAATCGCTTTAGTGACTTACGTTTTGCAGTCCATTACATGTACACAAACGACAGCGAGATTAGCAACAACGTCTCGACGGGCAACGCTGTCGGCTATGCGATCATGTATTCCAATCGCCTCAAAATAAGGGGCAACCGCTCAGACGGGGATCGCGATCACGGTCTGCTGCTGAATTATGCGAACAGTTCCGAGGTCACCGGCAACATGGTCCTCGGCCGCCTTCAGCCGGCGGACCGCTGGCGAGGGGTGCGATCCTTAGAGCATGGCGTTCCGAAGGCCGAGAATGAGAGCCAGACGGCAGGCGAAGATCGCCGCCTGGGGCCGGAAAAGTGCGTCTTCATCTACAATGCCAACAGGAACCGCTTCGCAGACAATCTCTTCCGGGGCTGCGCGGTCGGCATCCATTTCACGGCCGGTTCCGAAGGCAACCGCATGAGCGACAACTCCTTCATAAACAATCGCAACCAGGTGAAGTATGTCGGGACGCGCCATCTCGACTGGTCGGCGAACGGCCGGGGCAACTACTGGAGCGACAACCCGGCCTTCGACCTCGATGGCGACGGGATCGGCGACAGCCCATACCGGCCGAACGACCTTATCGACCGGGTCCTGTGGACCTCGCCGCAGGCGAAGCTCCTGACGAGCAGCCCCGCGGTGCAGGTCATCCGCTGGGCCCAGGCGCAATTCCCGGCGATTCTGCCGGGCGGCGTGGTCGACAGCCATCCGCTGATGGTGCCCGCCGCAGACAGGAAGGCCATGCAATGAACGAGACCGTAAAGATGGCGGGCGTCAGCAAGCGCTACGGAAATGCCACCGTGGTGCGGGACGTCTCGCTCGGACTCCATGCCGGGGAAACGATCGCGCTCGTGGGTCACAACGGCGCCGGGAAGACCACCCTCATCAAGCTCATGCTTGGCCTGATCCGCCCGACCGACGGCCTGGTCCGGGTTCTGGGAGAGAACCCCGCGACCGGCGACTTCGTCGTGCGACAAAGGCTCGGCTACCTGCCGGAAAGCGTCTCTTTCAACATGGCGCTGTCGGGACGCGAGACCCTGCGTTTCTACGCGCGACTGAAGCGTGTCGATATCGCCGCCGCCGAGGAACTTTTCGAGCGCGTGGGCCTCGCCGCGGAAGCTGTCGATCGACCCGTTCGGACCTATTCGAAGGGCATGCGGCAGCGTCTCGGCCTGGCGCAGGCCCTGCTCGGCACGCCGCGGGTCTTGCTGCTGGACGAACCGACGAGCGGCCTCGACCCTGCATTGCGGAGAAGCTTTTATGATCTGATCACGGAGTTGCGGGGCAAGGGCACCACGGTGTTGCTCTCGTCGCATGCGTTGACGGAGCTCGAGGGACGCACGGATCGCGTGATCATCGTCAACAACGGCGTGGCGATTGCCGACGGCACGCTCGACGATTTGCGGCGCATCGCGCGACTGCCGACCCGCATCAGCGTCAAGCTCTCGCAAATGGACGTAGCTCCGCGATGGGCCAACGGTGGGATGAAATGGTCCCGAGACGAGGACGGAGTCCTTGCTGCGGAAGTCCTGCCGGACCGCAAACTCCCATTGCTGCATGACATCACTGCAGACGCGGCGCTGATCTCCGGTTTGACGATCACGGAACCGACGCTCGACGACCTCTACGCCCATTTTCTTAGGACCCAGGTGACGAAATGAGGAATGTGCTGACCATAGCCGGCAAGGAGATCCAGGAAGGCACGCGCAACAGATGGGTGCTGGCAACGACGTTGCTGCTGGCCGGGCTTGCCCTGACGCTGTCGTTCCTCGGCAGCGCCCCGACGGGCAATGTCGGCGTCAACAAGCTCGATGTCGTCATCGTCAGTCTCTCCAGCCTCACAATCTTCCTCGTGCCCCTGATCGCGCTGCTCCTTTCCCATGACGCCATTGTCGGCGAAATGGAGCGGGGAACCATGCTGCTTCTCCTCAGCTATCCGATCGGTCGCAGCGAGGTGGTGTTTGGAAAGTTTCTCGGACACCTGGCGATACTCGCCTTCGCAACGCTCTTCGGCTATGGCGCGGCGGCAGCGGCCATCATCGCGACGGGAAACGAGATCGGACCTGGAAGCTGGCAGGCGTTCGCGTCGATGATTGCCTCGTCCGTCCTGCTCGGCGCCGTGTTCGCCGCGATCGGCTACCTGACGAGCGCCGTTGCCAGCGAGCGGACCACCGCCGGAGGCATCGCCATCGGGATTTGGCTGTTCTTCGTCCTGATCTACGACATGGCCCTGCTTGGCGCGCTTGTTGCCGCCCAGGGGCAGGCAATCCCGACCGGGCTGCTTGATCTGCTCCTGCTCGCCAATCCCACCGATGTCTACCGGCTGCTCAATCTCGGCTCGGGAGGTGCCAGTGCGCTTTCCGCAATGGGCGGAGTCGCCGATCACGCGGGCCTTTCGCCGCCGGTTCTGGTCGCCGCCCTTGCGCTCTGGACGCTGGCGCCGCTGGGCTTCGCCACACTGATCTTCTCGAGGAGGGAACTATGAGACTGGCAATCGTCACGGGAGTCCTGGCCGCAACGCTTCTCCTCGCCGGCTGCACGAACGAAGAGCAGGCGAAGATGCCGCCCCCCTATTCACTGACGGCCGATGCGATGGGGCGCTATTGCGGCATGAATGTCCTCGAACATCCGGGACCGAAGGGCCAGGTAATTCTGGAGAATATCCCGGAACCCATCTGGTTCTCGTCGGCGCGAGACGCCATAGCCTTCACCATGCTGCCGGAGGAGCCGAAGGATATCGCCGCCATCTACGTGTCGGACATGGGCGCCGCGCCGAGCTGGGAGGAGCCGGGAGCCGAGAACTGGATCGATGCGCGGAAGGCGTTCTACGTCGTGGGCAGCACGGTCAAAGGCGGCATGGGAGCGGAGGAAGCGGTGCCATTCGCCAGCCAGGGCACCGCGCGTGACTTCGCTGCGAAGAACGGGGGCCGGGTGATGGGATTTGCGGAAGTGCCCAAGGACTATGTGCTGGGGGCCGACGGCGAGCAGGACTCGAACCTGGAAGTCGAAAGCCATGGCAAAGGTTGGACTCATGGATAGAGGGGTGAAGCGTCGCAGAGTCATCTGCATCATCGCGGCGGCGGCCGGTCTGCCGCTGTTCGGTTTTGGGGGAGGAGCCGAAGCCGCTGCCTCGCCGATCACCTGGACGGGCCAGGCCCTGGGCGCGCCTGGGAAACTGATCCTGAGCCTCGAGGACCGGACCGAAGCCGCGCGGCTGATAGACCGCGTCGTTGCGGAGGTGTCTCGGCTCGAGCGGGTATTCAGTCTGTACCGGCCGGATTCCGCCCTCTCCGAGCTGAACCGGACGGGAGCGATAGCCGCGCCGCCAGCAGACCTCGTGCGCCTGCTGGAGGCGAGCCGCGACGCATGGGAGGCGACCAACGGCGCCTTCGACCCCACCGTTCAGCCCCTTTGGACGCTCTACGCCCGTCATTTTTCGGCAGCCGACGCCGATCCAGCGGCCCCGCCCAAGGTCGAGATGATGCGCGCATTGTCCCTCGTCGGCCTCGACAAGCTCAAGTTCAACCGCGACCGGGTAGTGTTCACCCGGCCGGGAATGGCATTGACCCTCAACGGCATAGCGCAGGGCTATATCACCGATCGTATCGTTGATCTGCTCAAGGATGCCGGCGTTGCAAACAGTCTCGTCAGCATGGGCGAAACGCGCGCGATCGGGACTCAACCCGACGGTCGGCCCTGGGGGGTCGGTCTCGCGACGAACGAGGATGCCGGCACGCCGGACAGCATTCTGAGGCTCGTCAACAGGGCGGTCGCAACGTCGAGCCAGGACGGCTTCCATTTCGGAGAGTCCGACCGGTTCGGTCACATCCTCGACCCGCTGAGCGGGGGAACGCCAAGGCTCCATCGGCGGGTAAGCGTCGTCGCCCCGAACGCAACAACGGCGGATGCCTATTCGACAGCCTTCAGCTTGATGGACACGCCGGCCATCCGCGTCGCCTGCGACGGGCGTGCGGACCTGGCAGTCGACTTGATCTCGCCGTCAGGCGCGCACGCGCGTTTCGGCTGGACCGGCTGAGCTCGGCGGCAGTCGCGCTTCGTGTGCGCCGGTCCGAACTTCCTTATGACCTGTTCGATACCGGTTCGTTTGCCGGCGCGTTTGCAGTCCGCGCCGTTGTGCGAAGGAAGGTCACCTCCTCGCTTACAATCCGATCTTCGCTGTTCAGGACGGCGCGCCATATCCGGTTTCCGAGCTTCACGCTTAGGCGGCAGGTGCCGGCGTCTTGCCCCTCGCCGCGTTCGACCATGCTCGTCAACAGTCCCATTTTGAAGTTCCTGCGTAGGTCATTCATTGAGAGTCTGAAGCGATCGGCGAGCATGGCGGGGTCCAGTATGAAGTCGCCACTGTTATCTCGTTCCATGCCGTTTTTCCCTATGAGTGGGGTGCAGCATCGTCCAAGTCTGAGCTCGCTTTCCGCTGCGCTGGCCGTTGCCAGTGGCGGCGCTGAACGCCGGCCTGGGAGGGGGTCCGCTCATCGACGGGAGAAAGGTCACGAGGAAGAGCCCCCACCCCGCCATCCAGCAGGTGGCAGCGGCGGCAACGAGATTGAAATAGCCATCCTCTATCCAACTGGCGCCGATACGCAGAAGCGCCGAGAGAGACACTAGCGAGAAGGCCCAAGCCATGGTCCGGCTGAGGATCAGGGTCTCTCCGTCGCGGACCATCGCCGGCCGCATCATGAGGGCGGCCATCATCGTGCCCATCGCCCCCATGGTCAGCGCATGCAGGGAGGCAGCCGGCGGTATCCGGTCGGGAAAGATAGATGCAAGACCGCCGAGGACGAGCGCCGCCGGAGTCCAAGCGAAGGCGACGTGCAGGATGAACAAGGCCGGATAGCGGCCGGTCTTGAGGCTTTGCCATCCCTTCATCTGCAGAAGCAGCAGCGGGGCCGAAAACAACAGCAGGACTCCCGACAGATTATGCTGGCTGCCGCCCGCGAGGGTGGCCGCGAGGATACCCAGGATCGCCATCAGCGAAAGCTCGGGCCGATCGCAGACGGACCTCCCTCCTCCCATCCGGTCCATCCAGCTCCGGGTAAAAGCGGGTACGGCGCGTCCCCCAATCACTACGATCAAGAAGATATAGAGCATCGGTACGGAGTTCGCAGGGCTCGGCCCATCATGGAGCGAGAGCACGGAGTTTACAGCAAGAGCAGCCGTGCCAAGCGGCGCCCAAAGGCGATGCCACGCTCCGCAAGAGACGACTCCGCGCATCAATATCGCAGTCAGGAACACGAAATAGCCGGAGGTCACGACGGTCGCGGCTTCAAGCGCCAGATGGTCCGGGAAGGCCGCCGTCAGCCGCGCGGCACCCCAGAGGCAGGCGGCGATCACGGTAACGGCCGGCGGCACGGGTCCTCTCCTCGTCCAGGCTGGGAGAGCTGTCAGGAGATAGCCTCCGGCCGCAGCGCCGCCCATGCCGAACAGCAGCTCGCGGCTGTGCCATCCAACCCTCTCCGGCACGAGTTCCTCCGGCAGAAGCCAGACCGTCGGGACGACAAGCGCCCATAGTCCCGCGAGAAGAAACAGGAGGCGGTAAGGCTTGCCGCAAATAGAAGCCCGGCGGAACGAAACCGCTTGGGTCAACCGGCCGCCTGCGATTGAGCCTCGAACCGAGGAAACAACACCGCGTTCTCGAGATGCATGTGCGCCACGAGATCGTCGGTGAACTTGCGCAGCCCCGTATAGAGCGCGGTCCACGAGCCGCAGGCCCCCGGCGGCAACGAGAGGCCGTGGGTGACGTGCTCGATGGTCCGAAGATGCTCCACCTCCTCCTCGTGCTCGTGCCGCATCTGCGCGATCGGATGCGCGATCACCGGGCTGCCGCCGCGCCCCATCATCGGGAAAAGAACCTGCTCTTCCTTCATCATGTGACTCTCAAGCTCGTACCGCAGGTGCTCAAGCACCTGGGAAAGCCCGATCGGTGCCGAAGGATGGTCGCCGTGCACCCGCTCCACCTTCTGGGCGAGCGGTATGAGCCAGGCGAGTTCTGCGCGGTGCACCTGGTGGTATCGGTCGAGAATATGGGCGATGAGGTCCGATGTCTGGTCGGGCGCATCACGTCTCGCCGCTTCCACGAGCGCCTGCAGCTCCGACAGCAGCGCCGTCGGCGCCAGACCCGCCTTCTCGGCGGCTTCCGAAAGCGGAACGTTGCCGCCGCAACAGAAGCTGATGTCATGGCGGCGGAAGAGTTCCGCGGCACCGGGCAGCTCTGCTGCGATCGCCGCCACTGTGTTGTCTAGATTGATTTCGGTCATGTGCTGTTCCTGACTCGTTTCGCATGCCGGAACGTCAGCCTGTCCAAGACGGCCAGTTTCGCGCCGATCGCTCCATCCGCATTCGGTGTTTGTGCAGAAGTAAAGCCCACGGGTCTTTGTCCCTGCGCAAACAGCGAACCGGATGGTGTTCCGCGACAGCCTCGGGGCGATCGCAGACAGCCTGCCGAACGGGGTCGACTGGAAGATGCACCTATGCGGCGGCGCCACCAACCGGCCCGCGGATTTGCGCCTTTCCTTCGTGGCAGCGAGCCCCGTGCCATCTTCGGATCGCACGGGGCTCTAGCCGCCCTGCCTCGTTCAGGACGGCTGCGGCTAACCCTATATGGTGCCGGGGCCGAGAGCATCTACCTAATCGGGCTAGCTCCAAGTCCAGTTTGCAAGATGTGCCGCGTAAGCCCCCAAGCTGGAAGGAGCTCGCTGCCTCACCGGCCGCGAAGGATGAAATCGCCTTGTGGGGCTGCCGAAAGCCGTTCGGTTTCCTGCGTCAAGCGCTCGCGCAAGGGTGATCGGATGCACACCGGATCCGTGGCGCCGGCATCGTCGGCGAGCGCCATCGCCTGGCAACGGCAGCCGCCGAAATCCACCCTCTTGCGCTCGCAGCTTTGGCAGAGCGCCGGCATCCAGCTCTCGCCGCGATAGGCGTTAAAGGCATCGCTCTCGTACCAGATCTCCGATAGCGAGCTTTCGCGGACATTCAAGAATGACAGGCTCGGGATCGTTTCCGCCGCATGGCATGGAAGCACGCGACCCGACGGGGTGACGTTCAGGCCCACCCGGCCCCAGCCGCCCATGCATGCCTTCGGGTACATGGAATGATAGTCGGCGGGCACATAGTCGATCACCAACACGCCCTGGTATTTGTCGCGCGCCGCGGCGACGGTGCCGGTCGCCCGCTCGACCTGTTCGCGCGTCGGCATAAGCGCGGCCTTGTTGCGCTCGGCCCAGCCATGAAACTGCACCGTCGCAATCTCGATGCGCCGGGCTTTGAGGCGGATCGCCAGTGCGATCATGGCGTCGATCTCGTGCATGTTCCACCTGTGGCAGACGGCGTTGATCGTCAACGGGACACCTGAATCCGCCACCCAGTTCGCGACGGCCATTTTGCGTTCATAGCCGCCCTGATAGCCGCTGATCCGATCTGCCTCTTCTGGAGAAACGCCCTGGATCGAGAGCTGAACGTGGTCGAGCCCGGCATCCGTCAGACTGTTGATCCGGGCTTGCGTCAAGCCAACGCCGGAGGTGATGAGATTGGTGTAAAGCCCCAGCGACGCGGCTGCCTCCGTCAAATCGACGATATCCCGTCGTGCCGCGGGCTCCCCGCCCGACAAATGCAGGTGCAGCACCCCAAGATCGGCCGCTTGCCGGAATACGCCGATCCATTCCTCGGTCGCAAGTTCCTCGTCCATCGGCGTCAACGCGATCGGATTGGAGCAATATGGACAAGCCAACGGACAGCGATGCGTCAGCTCCGCCAGCATCGCCATCGGCGGCGGCGCGCGCGAAACGTCGGGGGCGGCATCGTTTGCAATCGCGATGCTCATTGGACGAGCTCCAGCATGCGGCGGAGGGAGAGTTCCTTTACGAAAGCCACGACGTCATTGCCGATCTGGGCGGCCGGGGCCTCGAACGTGGCGGCAAAATCGGTGGCGATGCAATCAAGGGAGCGCTTGCCATCGAGGGCTTGCACGATGCGGATGGCGATGTCGTCGAGGGCGATCGCGCGTTCAGGCGCCAGCAGGACCGTCCGACCGCGAACTGAATCCTCGCGCAACCGCACGCCACGCGCAAGCTTGACCACACTGGACCCAGAAATCACGGACGCATCGACGGTCATTCCGCAGCCTCCCTCGATGTCATTTCGCTGAGCACACCCTCCCGACCGTCCCAACCTCCCGGCGGAATGCGGCCGGGTGCCACATACGCCGAATGGAGCGCATCGAGCTGGGCCCAAAGAACATCCGTCTTGAATGTGAGTGCCGCGGCAGCGGCATCCTGCTTTTCCATCGTGTCGGCACGGTCGAGGACGTAGGAGAGACCGAATTCGACATCGCGGGGCGCCTCGGTCAGCCTCTGGCGGAAGTAGGCGAGCGCCGCGTCATCGGCGAACGCATAGTGCTCGAGCAACCCGGCGATGCGTTCCGAATGGATCTTGGGCGCGAAAAGCTCGGTCAGCGAGGATGCCACCGCCTCGAGGAGCGGCTTCTCGCGCACGAACGACACATAGGCGTCCACCGCAAATCGCGTCGCCGGCAGCACGCCCTTCGTCGAAGCGACGTAGCCGGGATCGAGGCCGACGGCCTCGGCGAGACGCAGCCAACGTCGGATGCCGCCGCCGGCATCGATGCCCCCATCATGGTCTTCGATACGGGAGCGCCAAGCCCTGCGCAGATCAGGGTCGTCGCATCGCGACAGGAAGGCCGCATCCTTCATCGGAATTCGGCACTGATAGTAATATCGATTGATGACCCAGGCACGAACCTGCGTCATCGTGCAGCGGCCGCCGTGGAGCATCACGTGAAAGGGATGCTTGTCGTGATAGCGCTCCTTCCCAATATCCAAAAGGCGGGTATGGAAAGCTTGCTTGTCAGCCAATGCCATCAAAGTCGGACCTCCATGCCGTCGAAGCCGACCTCGAAACCGCGGCTCTCGACACTGTCGCGCTCGCTGCCGGCCCGCCAAATCGGGTTCGTGTTGTTGATGTGGACATAGATCTTTCTGCGAATGTTCAGGGTGCCGAGTGCATCGAGGCTGCCGCCTTCGCCGCCAATCGGCATGTGGCCCATGCGACGGCCTGTCTTGCACCCCGTGCCGCTGGCGACGTTCAGACGCCTGCCGAGAGCGTCGTTCATCATGGCGCAGCCCGGAATGTAGTAAATACGCTTGTTGTCGGCTTCGAGCTCGAGACCGACCGTATGTTCGCTCTCCACGGCGAGGTCCGGTTCGCCCTCTTCGAGAAAAAGCGGGACCTTGCCGGGGACAGCAAAGAGGCGCGCCTCAAGGCTAGGGAGCGGAAAGAATGGCTCTTCGATCGAGACGATCGTTCTCGAGACCAGTTCCGGATCTAGGACGCGGAAGACCGGATTCTCGGCAATGATTTGGTCGACTGCACCGGTCGAAAATACAGTGAATGCCTGCTTTTCCCGCAGCACGAGGAGTCCCGCCAGATGATCGATGTCGCCATTGGTCAGCACAACGCTCTTGATCGGACTGTGGCGCAGCCGACGCGGCTGCAGCGCCAGATTGGCGCCAACTTGTTCACGCATGTCCGGAGACGCATTGAAGACCGCCCAGGCCTCGCCATCTAGGCTCACCGCAAGCGACGACTGGGTCTGCGGTCTGAGCGCGGAGGCGGGATCGCGCGCCATCGAGCAGTTCAGGCAGCCGCAATTCCATTGCGGGAGGCCGCCGCCGGCGGCGGCCCCCAAGACGATGATACGAAGATCGGACATTTTCTTCACGGGAATACCTGACGAATTGTGGACCGACCGTCGTGGGACGAAGCCTCAGAAGAGGATCGGCTCGTCGCCGTCCGCGGGGACGTAGCGGGTGACTTCCATAGCGCAACTGACTTCGGTGAATTTTGGTGCGTGCCAGGACATGTCTTCTCCTTTACCTGTCGAGGTGGTTGTGCCCGTTCCGGCGTTCGCGGGCACCCTTGCCGGCGGGTCGGACACGAGACAAGCTTTGCTCCCGAAGAGCGCCGCTTGGGTGAAGAACCGGGACAGCATTCCGCCGCACCGGCAGGACCCGGCGAGCGCCGTCGCCAGGTTTTTCGCAAATCGATGTTCTCGCCGGGCACGCGCATCTGCAGCCGCGTACACCGGAATGCCGGGGCCAGGCCTGCGGCCTTCGCTCCCACGCTCACTATCGCTCTTGAGGCTACCAATCGCGCGCCACCGGCGATGTCGCGCAAGCACACCCGAGGGCCGTGGCGGAAGCCCCCACTCGGAATTCTGCTGGTACGCATCACGGAACCTCCCCTTTCCCTGGCGAAATGGTAACGACGGCGCGAAGGCTCACAATACGACCTATGCACAATCGACAGAGGCGTTTCCGTCCGCATCGGGCCGCGGCCAGGCAGCCGCAGGCATTACGACCAAGGTGCAATATCCGTGCCTTTGGCTCGGGACGATGATCGAAGCCGCCAGACGGTTGCGGCAGCCGCAACTGATGCGAGGGAAGGAGACATCGATATGAACAGATTGATGCTGACTGCCGTGACGGTCCTGTCACTGGCGGGAATGGCCCAGGCGGAGGTGACGGAAGAGGATCTCGCCAAGGACGCGACTACGGTCAGCGATGTGCTGACGAACGGCATGGGGAGAGGCCTGCAGCGCTTTTCTCCGCTCGAGACGTTGAACAAGAACAACGTCAAGAACCTCCTGCCTGCCTGGGCCTTCAGCCTCGGCGGCGAAAAGCAGCGGGGACAGGAAAGCCAGCCGATCGTCCATGACGGCGTAATGTATGTCACGGCCTCCTACAGCCGGCTCTTTGCCATCGACATCAAGACCGGCAAGGAGCTTTGGCAGTTCGACGCGCGGCTGCCCGAAGGCATCCTGCCCTGTTGCGATGTGGTCAATCGCGGCGCGGCGATCTACGGCGACAACATCTATTTCGGGACGCTCGACGCCCGTCTCGTCGCCCTGAACCGCAAGACGGGCGATGTGGTTTGGAACAAGAAGATCGCCAACTACAAGGAAGGCTATAGCTACACGGCCGCGCCGCTGATCGTGGACGGCCTCGTCATCACCGGTAATTCCGGCGGCGAGTTCGGCGTTGTCGGCGAGGTGCAGGCGCGCGACGCCAAGACCGGCGAGCTGGTGTGGACACGCCCGGTCATCGAAGGACACATGGGCACCTACAAGGGCAAGGAAAGCTCGATGACCGGGACGCTGAACGCGACCTGGCCGGGAGACCTGTGGAAGACTGGCGGCGGCGCCACCTGGCTCGGCGGCTCCTACGACGCCGACACCGATACGCTGATCTTCGGCGCAGGCAACCCCGCCCCATGGAACAGCCACCTGCGCAACGCCGGCAAGCCGGTCGAAGGCAACAAGGGCGACAACCTCTATGCCGCGAGCCGTCTCGGCATCAACCCCGAAAACGGCGAGATCAAGTGGCACTTCCAGACGACGCCAAGAGAAGGCTGGGATTTCGACGGCGTCAACGAGGTCGTTCCGTTCATCTCCAAGGACGGCAAGAAGCGGTTCGCGACCGCCGACCGGAACGGCTTCTTCTACATCCTCAACCGCGAGGACGGGAAGTTCGTAGCCGCCTATCCTTTCGTCAAGAACATTAGCTGGGCGAAGGGCATCGATGAGAATGGCCGCCCCATCTACGTGGAGGAAAACCGCCCCGGCGACCCCACCGTGGCCGCCGATGGCGGCAAGGGACAGCAGGTCTTCGCGGTACCGTCGTTCCTCGGCGGCAAGAACTGGATGCCGATGGCCTACAGCCAAAAGACCGAGCTCTTCTACGTGCCATCGAACGAGTGGGGCATGGACATCTGGAACGAACCCATCTCCTACAAGAAGGGCGCGGCCTATCTCGGTGCCGGCTTCACGATCAAGCCGCTCTTCGAGGACTATATCGGCTCGCTGAAGGCTATCGACCCGAACAGCGGCGAGATCAAATGGGAATACAAGAACGGTGCGCCCCTTTGGGGCGGGGTGATGGCGACGGCGGGCGGACTGGTCTTCGTCGGGACGCCCGAGGGTGACTTCAAGGCGCTCGACGACGAGACCGGCGAGGTTCTCTGGTCCTTCCAGACCGGGTCGGGGGTCGTCGGCCAGCCCGTCACCTGGGAGCAGGACGGCGAGCAATATGTGTCGGTGATCTCCGGCTGGGGGGGCGCTGTGCCGCTCTGGGGCGGCGAAGTCGCGAAGAAGGTCAACTATCTCAACCAAGGTGGTATGGTGTGGACCTTCCGTTTGCCAAAACAACTGGCTTCGGCACAATAGAGGATACCGGGGCCGGGCTTTGGCAGCTGGCCCCGGTTTCTCGCGACAACGGCAGAACAATGCGGAGCGCTCAATGATCATCATCCGCAATTCCTTCCAGGCACCGCGGCCGACCCCACCGCAGGCCCTCCTCAAGCCCGTCGAGCTGCGATCGGCGCTGATCGTAGATGACCATCCCCTGTTCTGCGAGGCGCTGGCGATGACCCTGACTGGGCTCGTCGGCATCGAGGCGATCGACTCCGTCGGAACCCTGGACGCCGCGCTCGGCCGGTTGGAGGGGGATGCGCCGCCCGACGTCGTGGTGCTCGATCTCAATCTGCCCGACGTGAACGGGCTGGACGGCGTCGTGCGATTGAGGCAGGCGGCACCCAACATCCCGATCGTCGTTGTCTCGTCGTTGGACGAGCTGAGGGTCATTCGCGCCTTGCTCAAGGCGGGCATCAACGGCTTCGTGCCCAAGCACGCAGTTCGGGACGAATTTCGCGCCGCCTTCGCGGCGATCGCACGAGGCGAAATCTACGCCCCGCAGATGGCTCTGGAGCCGGGCGGCACCTCGCTATCCGACGACGCGATCGCCCGTCTGGGCCTCTTGACGCGCCAGCAGGCGAAGATCCTGCAACTCGTCTGCTCCGGCCTGATGAACAAGCAAATTGCCTATGAGCTTTCCATCGCCGAGACCACAGTGAAGGCGCATGTCACCGCAATCATGCGTAAGCTGGGCGTTCAGACGCGGATGCAGGCCGTGTTATTTGCACAGGAGGCTCGGTTTACGGCGCTGACGCCGGAGGAATGATGTCTTCAGGATCCGAAGCTGCCGCCCTCGAGAGTTCGCAGCGTAAGCGCTGGATTCCGGAGCAGTAACGGCTTTACTCTGGTCGTGGGAGGAAGAGGGAATGAGGACATTGGGCGGCATCGCGCGGGAGACGATCGTCCCGCGCGCCAGCGTTCCATCGAGCGACCCTAACGCCGTGGAAACACTGGCGCGGCAACTCGGACCGGGACCTTTTTCGCTGATCATGCTCTTCGTTTCGCCGACGGCCGACCTCGAGCGCCTGCCCGCCGAGGCAGCGCGGGTCTTCGGCGACATCCCGATCATCGGCTGCACCACCGCGGGCGAGATTTCCCACACAGGCTATAACGACGACACCATTGTCGCGCTCGCCCTGCCCTCGGAATACTTCCGCATCGAAACGCTCACCGTCCCCAATCTGGTGCAGCTTGACCCGCCCGATCTCGCCGCCGCCCTCGTTCGAACGCGCGCGGCAATGGCCGACCGCTACCCCGAGCTTGCCCACGAGTTCGCAATTCTACTGGTGGACGGGCTGTCGCAGAAAGAGGACGAGCTGACCTCGGCGCTCGCGGCAGGCATGGGAGCCACGCCGATGCTCGGCGGCTCGGCCGGCGACGGAACGCGCTTCGCCCGGGCCTTCGTGCTCGACGGCCACCGGTTCTTGCAGAACGCGGCCGTGCTGGCGCTGGTGCGAACGGAATGCCCGGTCCGCGTCTTCAATTTCGATCATCTCATACCGACGGAAAAGCGCATGGTGGTGACAGAAGCCGATCCCCGCCGCCGCATCGTCCGCCAGATCAACGCCGAACCCGCCGCAGGAGAGTATGCACGCCTCGTCGGCATGGATCCCGAACAGCTCAGCACCTTCACATTCGCGGCCCATCCCGTTGCCGTGCGCATGGGAACGCGGCACCACGTGCGCGCCATCCGTCAAGTAATGGAGAGCGGCGATCTTGTCTTCTTTTCGGCCATCGACGAGGGCGTCGTGCTGACGATTACCGAGCCCGGAGACCTGATCGGCCAGCTCGGCCGCGAACTCACCCGCCTGTCCTTGCCGGAGCGCCCGACCGCGATCCTTGCCTTCGACTGCATCCTGCGCCGGCTGGAGGCTGAGGAAAAGCAGATCGTGGGTCGCGTCTCCGAGCTTCTGCGTCGCCACGGCGTCATCGGCTTTTCGACCTATGGCGAGCAGTTCGGTCCGATGCACGTGAACCAGACGATGACCGGTGTCGCGATCTATCCGCCAGGCACCGCACTATCCGAGAAGGTTCCGTGATGGCCCGCATCTCCGACTGGCTAATCGATCCTGCCGACAACGCCGAGCGCAACAAGGAGAAGCTTCTGACCATCGCCGAAGTGCTGATGCGCCAGGTCGAGCAGGCTTCCGGCGACCGGGGGATCGCCTACGAGCAGTTCCAGCGCGCCGCGCTGCTGGAGGAGCGGGTCCGACAGCGCACGTCCGATCTTGAATCGACGCTGAAGGTGCTGAACGACACGAACGCGCGGCTCGCCGACGCCAACAGCGCGACCGAGCTTGCTCGCCGCAACCTGGCCGACGCCATAGAGGCCGTGGAAGAAGGCTTCGCCCTCTTCGATGCCGGCGAATTCCTGGTGATGTACAACTCCCGTTTCTGCCGCGATCTCCAGGATGTGCGCGCCATTCTTCGCCCCGGCCTGCCGTTTGCGGACTACGTCGGAGCCGCCAGCCGTTCGCGCTTTCTCGCCTTGCCGGAGGACGAAACGCCGGCCGACTGGATGGCGACACGGATGCAGCGCCATCGCACACGTAGCGTCTTCAAAGTCGCGCTTGTCGGGGACCGTTGGCTTCAGATCAGCGAACAGCCGACGTCCGACGGCGGTACCGTCGTTCTCCAGACAGACGTCACCGAGATCATACGCATGGAGCGAAGCGAGCGCGGCAGGATGTTGGATGACCAGGCCCGGCTGATCCGCGCGACGCTGGAACATATCAACCAGGGCATCTGCATCTTCGACTCCGACGGTCGACTGGTCGGCTGGAACGAGCGGCTCCGCCTGCTGCTCGACATTCCGGTGACCGTGTTGCGCACCGGCACGGGGTTCGACACGCTGCAGCGGTGGATTCATCGCGACAGCGAACTCGTCAGCGGTATCACTCCGTCGGGCCTTGCCGCCTGGGCGGTGCAGAAGACACCGCGGGCGCCCCTCTCCCTGGAGATCCGGCGCGCCTCGGGAATGATCCTCGTGGTTTTCGCCGAGGCGACGCCGGATCGAGGCTTCGTAATGTCCTTTGCCGACGTCACGCGCGAACGCTTGGCAATCCAGGCGATGCAGCGCGCCAATGCCTCGCTCGAAGCGCGGGTGGCAGCCCGTACCGAAGATCTGCGCGCCGCCCTTGCCGATGCAGAGCGTGCCAATTCCACCCGCGCACGTTTTGTCGCGGCCGCCAGCCATGACCTCCTGCAACCGCTGTCCGCCGCCAAGCTCTTCGTCGCCTCGGCCCGTGACGAGATGGACGACGATCACGCCGGCAGCACCCTGGACAAGGCTCACAAGGCGCTGGCAAGCGTGGAGGCGATCCTCGGCGCCCTGCTCGACATCTCGCGGCTGGACGAGGCGATCGTCGAGATTTCGCCCGTGCGCCTTGCGCCGCTGATCGCCCAGCTCACCGACGAGTTTGCGCCGATGGCCGACCGCAAGGGTTTGAAGCTTGCGATCCTGCCCTGTGCACTGACGGTTTACAGCGACCCGTCCTATTTGAGGCGCATTCTGCAAAACCTTATCGGCAATGCGATCCGCTACACGCGCACGGGCCGCGTGCTCGTGGGACCGCGGCGGATGCCGGCGGGTGTCCGCATCGAGGTGCACGATACCGGTCCCGGCATCCCCGCAGAAGAACAGCGGGCGATCTTTCGCGAGTTCCACCGATTGAACGCCTCGGCTTCCGCCTCCGAAGGCCTGGGGCTCGGCCTCGCCATCGTCGAGCGCGCCTGCGCTCTGCTCAATCACCGACTGACGCTGCGCTCGACGCCGGGGCGCGGCACATGCTTTGCCATCGAGTTGCGACAGGCGCCGGTACACGCCCCTGCAAGCTACCATCGAGGTGACGCTGTGGAAGACGGATCGCCGGGCGACGGCGGCGATCGGATCGCACTTCTCATCGAAAACGACGAGGAGCTGCGCCACGCGATAAGCCTGCTTCTGGAGCGTCGCGGCATCACCGTCCTCGAGGTCGCAAGCGGTGAGGAAGCGCTGGAGCTGGTCGATGAGATGGGCATCGTGCCCGACCTCTATCTGGTCGACCAGCAGCTCGGCGACGGACTGACGGGCGTCGAAACATTGAAGGCCCTCAAGATACGCCACGGCGACCGGCCGGCGAGGATCATCACCGCCGACAGGACGCCGGGCGTTCGTGAGGCCTGTGCCGAGGCCGACGTCGAGATCATCTACAAGCCCATCGACCCCGAGGTGCTCGAAGCCTTCGTCGCCCGAGCAGGATGAGGAGTGCGTATGCGGCATTGCGCCCGCATCCGCGTCTCAATCTATCTGAAGCAATCATCTTTTGACCCTCCACCGTTTCGACCGGCACCAAGGTCGCATTGCATCGCCCTGCCCTTTCGATGTTTGCTTTTGTCAGTTTCAAACCGCAGGGAGAGATGAATGCTGAGAAGAATGGGTATCATGGCGGCGATCGTGCTCGTTGCCGGCGGGGCCTTCGCTGGGGAGCACGAAGTGAAGATGCTGAACAAGGGAGAGAGCGGAGCCATGGTTTTCGAGCCGGCCTTCGTGAAAGCCGAGCCCGGCGACACGATCCGCTTCCTGCCGGCCGACAAGGGCCACAATGTCGAGTCGATCAAAGGCATGCTGCCCGACGGCGTGGACAAGTTCAAAAGCAAGGTCAACGAGGAATACGTGATGACGGTCACAGTGCCCGGCCTCTACGGCGTCAAATGCTCGCCGCACTTCTCCATGGGGATGGTGGCACTGATCCAGGTGGGCGATGTGCCGGTCAACGCCGAAGCCGTGAAGGCGGTGAAACTGCCGAAGAAGGCCGACGAACGGCTGAAAGCCGCGCTTTCCGGCGCGGCGCTTTGAGCAGTCGGAACCCACAAATTCTCGGCGCCGCGCGTCTCACAAGAGCCGCGGCGTCGTAACGTTTTGATCGATTCAAGATGACCTTCGCTATTGGATTTTCCGGCCGGCAAGTTCGCGCGCCGGATCATAGCCCCAGATCGCACCAGCGCCGAAGACCGCGAGCGCCACGATCGTAACAGCAAGGGCGAGCGGCTCGGATTTCGCATGGAGGGCGAAACGGATGAGTTCCACCGCATGTGTGAACGGATTGACGGCGCAGATGTCACGCAGACGCGGCGAGGCTTCTGCCATCTTCCACAGCGGATAAAGGGCGGATGAGAGAAAGAAGACCGGGAAAATGACGAAGTTCATCACGCCGGCGAAGTTTTCCAACTGGCGGATGAACGAGGAAAGTACAAGCCCCAGCGCCCCTACCATCAGCGCGGCAAGCATGATCGCAGGAAAAGCGGCAAGGTATCCGCCCAACGTGAAGCGGATTCCCCAGGCTGCTGCCACGGCGAGAAAGACGTAGGCCTGCAGTACCGAGATCAGACTGCCGGCGACGAGCTTGCATGCCAGCAGCCACCAACGTGGCGGCGGGGCGGTCAGCAACAGACGCATCGAACCCATTTCGCGGTCGTAGACGAGGCTCAGCGAGGACTGCATGCCATTGAACAGAAGGATCATGCCGACGAGGCCGGGGGTGATATATATCTCGTAGGTAATGTAGGTCTGGTAGGGCGGCGTGATCGAAAGGCCGAGCGCAGCGCGGAACCCAGCGGCGAAGACAATCAACCATACGAGCGGACGCACGAGCGCCGCAAGAAGGCGGCCCCGCTGGCCGAGAAAACGCAGCGCTTCCCGCTTGAGGATTGCGCCGAGGGCGACTGCGGCCCGATGAGAAAGGGCGTGCGCAGCTTTCCGCCTGACATCCCCGTCCAGATCGTCGGCATCGACGACGTTCAAGACCTCTGGTCGGTGCGGCGCGAAAGCGTCCCGATCTGGCGCGACGTTCATGAGTGAGCTCCCGTTAAGGCGATGAACCGGCCGGAGAGATCGCCTCCGCCGATCTCTCCGGCCTCGCCGGTGTCAAGCACGCGGCCGCGATGCAGAATGACGAGCCGGTCCGGCGGCCGGATCTCGTCCACGAGGTGGGTCGCCCAGAGCACGGTCAGGCGGTCCTCGGCGGCAAGGCGATGTACATGGTCGACGATGGCGACGCGAGCGGCGGCATCGAGGCCGACAGTAGGCTCGTCGAGGAGCAGGACCGACGGGCGATGTATGAGCGCGCGCGCAATCTCCATCCGTCGCCGGTGGCCGCCGTTGAGCGCTCCGGCCCGTTCGCCGGCACGTTCCGCCATTCCGAGCCGTTCGAGAACCGCCGTTACCCGCATCTCGGCTCGGCGTCCGGCAAGGCCATGCAACGCAGCGAAGTAAAGTAGATTGCGCCGGACCGTCAGATCGAGGTCGATGGTCGGCTGCTGGAAGACGACACCGATGAGCTGAAGAGCGGCATACGGATTACGCGCAAGGTCGTGGCCGGCAACAAAAATGCCTCCGGCTCGCGGCGTGAAGAGCCGGGTCAGCAGACCGAAAAGCGTCGACTTGCCGGCGCCATTCGGCCCGAGCAATGCGCAAAACTGACCCGGTACAACGGAAAAACTGACCTCTTCAAGGGCGCGCCGCGTGCCCCAATCATGCGTGATCGCCTCGACCTTCAGCCCCCCACAGTCGCCCCCTATTCGATGGTAATGGCCACCCTCTGCAGTGCGCCGCTGGTGCCCGGCACCTTCATCTCGTAGCTGCCCGGCCGGACGGCGATGAAGCTGATCTCTGCCTCGCCCGCTTCGTCGAACTCCAGCGAATCGACGCCGAGCGGGCGCACCTCGATGCCTTCAATGACGATCTCGTTCACCCAGATCGCGCGGAAGAACCCAGCGCCTTCGAGCGCCAGTTCCTGGCTTCCGTCCGCCTCTATCTTCAGCTTGTAGTATGTTCCGGACTTCAGCCTCATCGGCTCGGAGGTGAGCGCCGCACCGGCAGCAAGGGTCAGCTTCGGCAGGTCCTTCCGGTTGGGCGCGGAAAGCAGCCCGGCAAGACCCGCATGCGCCGCCTCGTCAGCCTCCTCGGCGGTGGCGACAACCGTTGGCAAGACCATGGCCAGCATCATTGCAAGCAAGATCGTATGCCTCATCCTCTTCTCCTTGGTTCTGAAAGCCGCTACGGCCGCATCGCCGCGCCCCAGGGGAAACGCCCAACCTTGACCGACTTTATCGGCTCGCGCGCGGCCACATCGACCGCCGTCACGTCGCCCGAGACGCCGTTTGTTGTGAAAAGCTGTTGGTGGTCCGGCGAAAAGGCTACGTGCCAGACGCGTCGACCGACCAGAACGTATCCTTCAACCTCGAATGTCGTCATGTCGACCACAGCGAGGTGGTTTGCCGGGCCAAGCGCGACGAACGCCGCCTTGCCATCGGGCGTGAAATCGAAACCGACGGGCTGGATGAGATCGGCATTGATGCCCGTGATACCAAAGCCGATCTTGCTCTTCTCCGACCGCGTGGCGACGTCGAACACCGTCACCGTGCCTCCGATCTCGGAGGAGACCCAGAGTTCCTTGCCGTCCTTGGTGAACTCCGCATGGCGCGGCCGGCTGTCGACGAGCGTGTTCGCAACGATCTTCATCGTCGTCGTGTCGATCCAGTGGGCCATGTTGGTCGTCTCCGACGTCGCCACCACAAGCTTGCCATCGGGCGATACGGCCATGCCTTCCGGCTCGATGCCGACATTGATCTGCGCCACGACCTCCCTCGTCTCGACATCGACGACGGTCGTTACCGCATCGTCCTCGTTGGCGATCCAAAGGTGCTTGTCGTCGGGGGCGAGAACGAACTGTTCCGGATCCTCCCCGGAGGGCAGCTCGTGAAGGACCTCACCCGTCTTGGGATCCATCACCTGCACCGCGTCGCTGTCCGATGCGCAGATGTAGACGCGCGAGTGGTCGGAGTTGAACGTGATGCCACGCGGGCGCTCGCCCGTCTCGATCGTGCGGACGACTTCAAGCGTCGTGGTGTCTATGACCGAGATATTGTCGTCCTTCTCGTTGGTGACCCAGATTTCGCCGGCAGCCGCGGTAAGGGGAACCGCGGCAACAGCGACGACAACCGAGCAAGGAAACAGCGATCTCATCTCATCCCCCCAAAGGCCGCGCACGCGCTCTCCGCCCGATCGAGGCCGAGCGTGTCCATCTCGTTTTCCTGGTGCAGAAAGCCGTCGAGCGGCGCGAGCTCGACCAGGGCGCGCGCGTTGACCACCGGCATCGGCTGGCGCAACTGGCCGTTCCAATCACGATAGCTGAGGGAACGGCCCTTGAAACCGTCGAGGGCAAAGGCATCCGACAGGATGTAGGCCTTGAGCTTCCCCGGATCGGTGGAGTTCGTCCGCGTCACCGCCTCCCCGACGGTGCGGAGCGCCGCCCAGGCGGCGTAGTCGCGCGACCGCATCTCCCGCTTGGCAACGCTTTCGAAGCGGTTCTGCAACTGGACGGCACCCCATTGCTCCAGAACGGGCGCCCATGCCTCACCGCGCAAGCCGTCGGAGCCGGCGATCGGGCGGGGCAGCCAGGTGTTGTCGCCGACATACCGGGCGAAGTCGTCGGTCTCGTCGGCAATGAGAACGACGTCGTGGTCCGGCAAGTCCTGGGTGAAAAGCGGGACCTCCTTGCCGGCGGCGCGCCTGAGATCCGTGTCGAAGGTCCAAGCCTTTTCGGCGAGGATTTCGACACCGAACTTTGCCGCCGCGGCACGTAAGGTGGCAGCGAAGGCCTCGTCCCGCGGTCGGGGGCCGACGATCAGGGCGGTGCGCGTCCAGCGGCGCGCCTTCAGCACCTGCATCAGCGCATCGGCTCGCATCGCGTCCTCGGCGATCGTGTGCAGAAGATTGGGCCGGCAGTCGGCGTCGCGCAGGCGGCGCTCGCCGGATGCGACGTTGAAAATCAGCGCGCCCTTGGCGTCCGGCAAGTCGGCGACGGCCAGAACGCTCTCGGCAGAGGCATCGAGCAGCAGGACGGACGAGGCGGCGAGCGCCTTCTTCGCCGCCCCGGCAAGATCACCTCCGGGCGCAACGGAAACCACCTGCAGCTTGTAGTAATGGCCGAGAAAGCTGCCGGTCGTCTCGGTGTCGGCGAGAGCAACCTGGGCCCCGGCGATCCCCAGGTCCGCGGGGATCGGATCGAGATTGGAAAGCACCGGCGGCGCCTTCTCCTCGTGACGCAGGTACGTCAAGGCAATCGTGATCTCCGCCTGCGCGGGAGCGCCAAGAAGCGCGATGAGCAGGCAGGCTGGCACGCTTCGAATGCCGCGGTTTTTTGGCATTGGATACTCCTCCCGCACACGAGCTTAAGGCGGACAGCGCGGAGCGCGGAATACGACCTAGGTACCATGCCAGGCCGCGACCTAGGTCGTATTCCGCGGCGCCGGCGGCTGGCGTTAAAAAGCATCAGCGAGATCGTGGAGGAGGAAAAGATGTCCAGGAATCGTTTCCGCGCCGGGCTTGTGGCGCTCACACTTCTGGCGACTGCGACGATCGTCGTCGCGCATGGTGACGTCGCGCCCCAGCCGGTCAACACCGACGCACTACCGGATGTCGGTGAGGAATGGCTCACCGAAAACCCCTATCGCGAGGCCGCGGTCGGACGTGACGTCTGGCTGAAAGCCGTCGAGATCGGCGCGTCCGGATTCACCCAGAATTGCGCCCGCTGTCATGGGCTTGGCGCCGTATCCGGTGGGCTCGCCCCGGATCTCCGGCTATTGGAAGCGGAGGAATACGGCGACGAATGGTTCATCGAGCGTTTCCGCGACGGCTACACCCAGGACGGCACGACCAAGATGCCGGCCTTTGGCGACGTTCTCGGCCAGAAGGCCGCCTGGGCGATCCGCACCTATATAGAGACGCGGCCGGAAGACGGGGCGCTCGACGATCATGCGGACCGGTTGCACGAAGTCAGAGACGAGCTTGCTTCCGCCAAGGTCGAGGACCCCAAGGCGCTGAAAGCCGAGCTTGAGAAAATCGCGGCCGAGGTCAAGACAGCCTCCGGTGCGCCGGTTGCCGACAGCGTCGCCTACGAGGCGGCCCGAATCCTCGCCGAAACGCCGGAAAGCTGGAAAAAGGCGAGCGAAATCCTCACCGTCGGGCTTTCGGCGACGGAGTGAGCGATGAACGCGCGTCGAGCCATGGCGGTCGCCCTACTGGCTTGCGTTCTGCCTGCCGTAGCCTTCGCGCGATGCGAGGGCTACGTGCCCCAGCCAAGACCGCAGAATACGTTTGCGCAGGATGTCGGGCGCTCATTCGACCGGGTGATCGAGGAGGGCTGGATAGAGTTCGCTGCCTACGAGGATTTTCCGCCGTGGTCCTATGAAGAGAACGGCCAGGTCCGCGGGATCGATGTGGACATCGGCCGTCTGATCGCGGCAGCCCTTGGCGTCGAGGCCCGCTTCCGGCTCGTGCAGGCGGGCGAAACGCTCGACGCCGACCTGCTCAATTACGTCTGGAAAGGCGCGACGATCGGCGGCCACGTCAGCGACGTGATGCTGCACGTGCCCTATGACAGCGTCTATGCCTGCCGGATCGAACAGGTGACTTTCACCGGCCAATATGCGGCCGAGGTCATAGCGATCGCCTACGACCGGAAGGACTATCCCGAAAATGGTCCGACCCCGGCCTTCTTCCGTTTCGACAGCGTGGCCGTGGAGAACGATTCCATCTCCGATTTCTATCTGACCTCGCTCCTCGGTCCAGTGCACAAGATCCGCCGCTACCGCAGCACTACACTCGCCGTGAAGGGGCTTGCAACCGGCGAGACGATGGCCGCTATGGCCCCGCGCGCCGAGCTCGAGGCGGGTGTCGCCGCGCAGCCCGAAGCGGGCCTCGCGGTGCATCGGCCGGGACTTGTCGGATTCGCGCGCGGCAGATGGACCCTCGGGGTCGGCGTCAATTTCCAGCACAAGGATCTCGCCTATGCGGTCGACGATGCTATCGCGGCGGCCCTCGCCGACGGAAGAATCGCAGCGATCTTCAAGCGCTCGAGCGTAACCTTTGAAAAGCCGGAGCGATAATGTTCTCACGTTATCGCCCGCACCATTGACTTGCTTCAACTTGATTGTTGTCGTTGGAAAGCAAGGCATCGCGGAGCGGCAGCAACTGGATTCCAGATGCAAGCTGCTATCCCGCCCTGTGGCGCAAGCCCCTCATGATCCGGAAGCGGTCTCAAATCTCGATGGCGAGCAGCGGGGAGCGGGACCTGGTCGGTGTGCCCAGGCAAACCATTCGACCTTGCGGGTGGCTTCGGAAAACACGCGAGAACTCGCCCTTGCGATTGGCGCCCCGATCGAGGATCTCTACCGGAATAGCAAGAACCAACCGGAATCGGCTGTCGCCACGACAAGGCCGACGCTCAAAAGCGAAATAGGCGCCGCTCATCCCCATGGCCTGCAGGGCCTCGGCGTTGCGGCGGCCGGCCTCAATGAACTCGGCGCGGCTTCCTCCGAGCTGAGCCAGCCGCTGCATCGGCTGCCGCAGCGTCACCTCGCTGACCAGTGTCAGGGCGATCAGGATCACCGCGCCGGCGACGGCGAGCCAGCCGAGATAGGCATGGAACAGGAAGAGGATCGCGAGATAAACCGGCAGCCACGGCATGTCGCAGATCGCGACCGGGCCCTGCCCGCTCTTGAACTGGCGGACCTGGTCGAGATCGCGCAGCGGCTGCGAGATCGCCTCCTCCTTCGACATCCGAAGCGGCAGCTTCAGGACGGTATCGAAGGTCGCACCGCCCAGCTCCTCCTCAAGCCGCTGGCCGATCTGGGTGAGGATTCGTGAGCGGATGACTTCCAGGGAGGCCGAGAAACAGATAGAGGCCGATCGCGAGGATCGACAGCGCCACCAGCGTCGGCACGCTGCGGCTGGCGAGCACCCAGTGTGCGCCCGAGACGGAGGACGTCCTGGCCGAGCCGATCCTGATCGTGCCGACCTGGATCATGAGAGTTCGCCGGAGCTTGTCTTCGCTGGCCGACAGTCCACTCCATACCTTGTCAGGGCGACGATACCTATGAACTGGCTTATCGGCCGCGATAGACGAAATCGACTGATGGTGTCGCCGCAAGCGCGTCCGCTTCGCGCGTCAGATGCTCGCGCAGCGGCGATCGGATGCAGACCGGATCGGTAGCGTTGGCATCGCCGGCAAGCGCCAGCGCCTGGCAGCGGCAACCGCCGAAATCGACCGCCTTGCGCTCGCAGCTTCGGCAGAGATCCGGCATCCAATCGTCGCCGCGATAGGCGTTGAACGCATCACTGTCGTACCAGATCCTGGCGAGCGAGCTTTCGCGTATGGTCTCGAAGGACAGGCCCGGAATGGTTTCCGCCGCATGGCACGGGAGCACCCGCCCCGAAGGCGTGACGTTCAGGCCCACCCTGCCCCAGCCGCCCATGCAGGCCTTCGGGTATTTCGAATAATAATCGGCCGGCACATAGTCGATCACCAGTATGCCCTGATAGTTTTCGCGCGCCTTCGCCACGGTTCGCGTGGCGCGCTCGACCTGCTCGCGCGTCGGCATCAGCGCCGCCTTGTTGCGCTCTGCCCAGCCGTGGAACTGCACCGTCGCGATCTCGATCCTGCGTGCCTTCAACCGGACCGCCAAGTCGATCATGGCGTCGATCTCGCCCATGTTCTGCTTGTGGCAGACGGCATTGATCGTCAACGGGATGCCGGCATCCGCCGCCCAGCCCGCGACAGCCATCTTCCGCTCATACCCGCCGGCATATCCACTGATCCGATCGGCGCTTTCCGGCGAAATGCCCTGGATGGAAAGCTGGATGTGGTCGAGCCCGGCATCGGCCAGGCTGGCAATTCGGGCCTCAGTCAAGCCCACGCCGGAGGTGATCAGATTGGTATAGAGCCCGAAGGAGACCGCTGCCCGGGTCAAGTCGACCAGATCCCTGCGCGCCGCTGGCTCGCCGCCGGACAAGTGCAGATGCAGGACGCCGAGATCGGCGGCCTGCTCGAAGACGCCGATCCATGCCTCGGTCGAAAGCTCCTCATTTGCCCGCGTCAACGCGATCGGATTGGAACAGTAGGGACAAGCGAGCGGACAGCGATGCGTCAGCTCCGCCAGCATCGCCATCGGCGGAGGCGCCCGCGGGGTTTTGCCCATGGCATCGGCTGTCAGCGTGATCGTATCGCTCATTCGACGATCTCCAGCATGCGGCGGATGGAAAGCTCCCGGACGAAGGCCATGACGTCCTCGGCAATCTGGGGTGCGGGAGCGTCGAATTTCTCCGCGAAATCAGCGGCGATCTGATCGAGAGTCCGCTCGCCATCGAGGGCTTCGACGATGGCGACGGCGATATCGTCCACAGCCATCGCACGTTCCGGTGCCAAAAGGACCGTCTGACCGCGAACGGCGTCCTCGCGGAGCCGAACCCCTCGCGCGAGCTTCACGACGCTCGCCCCTGAAATCACCGGCCCATCCATGGTCATTCCGCCGCCGGCTCGCGAATCACCCCATCCCGGCCGTTCCAGGCTCCCGGCGGAATGCGGGCGGGTGCGACATAGGCCGAGTAAAGGGCGTCGAGCTGGGCCCAGAGAACATCCGTCTTGAAGGTGAGCGCAGCAGCCGCGGCATCCTGTTTTTCCCGCGTGTCGGCGTGATCGAGGACATAGCCTAGACCGAATTCGACGTCGCGCGGCGCCTCGGCCAGCCTTTGGCGGAAATAGGCCAGCGCGGCGTCATCGGCGAAGGCGTAGTGCTCCAACAGCCCGGCGATGCGTTCCGAATGGATCTTCGGCGCGAAAAGCTCGGTCAGCGAGGATGCCACCGCCTCGAGGAGCGGCTTTTCCCGCACGAACGACACATAGGCGTCCACCGCAAATCGCGTCGCCGGCAGCACGCCCTTCGTCGAAGCGACGTAGCCGGGATCGAGGCCGACGGCCTCGGCGAGACGCAGCCACCGCCGGATGCCACCCCCCTCCCCCAGGCCGCCATCATGATCCTCGATGCGGGAGCGCCAGGCGCGACGCAGTTGGGGGTCGTCGCAACGCGACAGGAAGGCCGCGTCCTTCATCGGAATCCGGCTCTGGTAATAGTAGCGGTTGATCACCCAGGCGCGGACCTGCGTGATCGTGCAGCCGCCGCCATGCAGCATCACGTGAAAGGGATGCTTGTCGTGGTAGCGCTCCTTGCCGATCTGCAGAAGCCGGGCATGAAAATCTTGCTTGTCTGATGCTGTCGTCACGGGCGGACCTCCATGCCGTCGAACCCGACTTCGAAGCCGCAGCCCTCGACGCGTTCGCGCTCGGCTCCGGCCCGCCAGATCGGGTTCGTGTTGTTGATATGCACATAGATCGTGCGCCGGATGCCGAGGGCGCCAAGCGCATCGAGGCTGCCGCCCGCGCCGTCGATCGGCATATGGCCCATGCGGCGGCCGGTCTTGTGGCCTGTACCGGTCACGATCATCTCGTCATCAGAGAATAGGGTGCCGTCGAAGAACACCGCATCGGCGTCGCGGAGGCGCGCGACAAGCCCCTCCGTCATCATGGCGCAGCCCGGAACATGGTAGACACGCTTGCCGTCAGCCTTGAGTTCGAGGCCGACCGTATGTTCGCCCTCGACATCGAGAGCCGGCTCGCCGTCTTCGAGGAAGAGCGGCACCTTGCCGGGAACGGCGAAGAACCGCACCTCAAGACCCGGAAGTGGAAAGAAAGCCTCTTCGAGGACGACGATCCTCCTTGAAACCAGTTCCGGATCGAGAACCTGGAAGACCGGATTGTCCGTGATGATCCGGTCGACCGCGCCGGTCGAAAACAGCGTGAACGGCTGTTTCTCCCGCAGGACGAGGAGCCCGGCGAGATGATCGATGTCGCCATTGGTCAGCACCACGCTCCTGATCGGGCTGTGACGCAACCGGCGCGGCTGCAGCGGCCGATTGGCCCGCACTTGCTCACGGATGTCCGGAGAGGCGTTGAAGACCGCCCAGGCCTCACCGTCGAGACTCACCGCAAGCGACGACTGGCTCTGCGGCCTGAGGCCGGAGGCTGGATCGCGCGCCATCGAACAGTTGCGGCAGCCGCAATTCCATTGCGGGAGACCGCCGCCAGCGGCGGCCCCCAGAACGATGATGCGAAGATCGGACGTCTTCTTCACGGCAATCCCTGATGAGTTGGAGGCCGACCCTCGAAAGGCTGCGCCTAGAACAGGATCGGCTCATCCCCGTCCGCCGGAGCGTAGCGGGTGATTTCCATCGCGCAGCTGACTTCAATGAATTTCGGTTTATGCCAGGACATGTCTCCTCCGTTCGTCCAGATCAGTGTGCCGCCCTGCATTGCCGGCGCCTTCGCAACCAGGTCGAACACGAAACAAGCTTTGCCCTCAGGCGCCGCTTGGTGAAAAGCCGGAACAGCCTTCCGCCGCACCGGCAAAGCCCGGCGTCGCCATCGCCGGGTTTTCGATCGCATCACGCCGCACGCAGCGCCTGGCGGCGGGGCGAACGGGAGACCACGCAAGTCCTCCTCCATGTTGAATGGTATCACGGTTCAAGGGCCTCACAATTAAGACCAAGGTGGCGGTCGACGCCGCGCTTGCGCGCGCCGAGGCCGAAACGTGGTGAATGGCGCCGGCTTTGGATGCCCGGCTTAACGGAACGCGTTCAGGGGATAGGGCTTGGCGACGACCGGCAGGTATCGCGCGCCGGAAGCCAGCAGAAAACGCTCGAACGCCTGCATCGCAGGGGTGGTGGCACGGTCCGAGCGGGACACGCCGAACCATTGCCGGCGGATCGGCGTATCGACGACATCGAGAATGACGAGACGGCCGAGCTTCACCTCCTGCTCGATCGTGTGGGCCGAGATGAAGGCAATGCCCAGGCCGGCAATGACGGCCTGCTTGATCGTCTCGTTCGATGCGATCTCGGTGCCGACCTCCTCCAGCTTGTGCGGCGTGTCGGTCAGGAAAATCTCGAGCGAAATCCGCGTCCCCGATCCCTTTTCCCGCACCAGGAACTGTTCCTGCGCGATCCGCTCCCGCGAAATCTCCAGGACCCCCGCGAGCGGATGAGCAGCGGGGGCGATGAAGACCAGCGGATGATCGCCGAACACCTGGGCGCGCACCTCGAAGTCGCGCGGTGGTCGGCCCATCAGCGCAACATCGATCTCGTGGTCCCTGAGCTTGGCGATGATCTCGGCGCGGTTGCCGATGAAGAGATTGACCTCGATACCCGGTACCTGCTCGCGAAAGGCGGCGATCAGTTGCGGCGCGAAATATTTGCCGGTCGACACGACGCCGAGGCGCACCCGGCCGGTCCGCAGCCCCTTTATCCCGCTAATCGAATCCTCGAGGGCAACCAGGCTGTCCTCGACCGCCCGGGCGGCATCGAGGAAGGCAAGGCCGTAGGCCGTCGGAACCATGCCGCTGCGCGTCCTGTCGAACAGCGGGACGCCGGCATCCCGTTCCAATTGCTGGATCTGCAGCGTGAGCGCAGGTCCAGTCAAGCCCAAGGCCTCCGCCGCAAGGTTGACCTTTCCCAGGCGGCAGATCGCTTCGACGGTGCGAAGTTGGCGAAGTGTCACGTTGCGCATCGAAGCGAAGTAAGAAAATCTAATTTCCAAAGTCAATTGAATAAATTTTACAAACTCAACGTTTGCGCCATGCTTTCCTCGACATCGAGTGGGAGGAGACAGCATGTCAGGCGCAACTCTCGAGGCTTACCTCGCTTCATGCACGGCCCATGGCGACGACCTCTCCCGGGAGGTCGCAACAGTCATCCAGAGTCTGGCAAGGGCCGCTCTCGACGTCCGCAAGATCGTCAGCCAGGGAGCGCTTGGCATGGCGATCAACGGCACGCGCGGCACCAGCAGTGCCAACGGCGATCTCCAGAAGGATCTGGATGTCCTCAGCGACGACCTGTTCCTGTCGTGCCTTCAGGGCGCACCGGTCGCATGCTACGCCTCGGAGGAACGCGAAAATCCCGTCCAGCTCGACCCGAACGCACGCCTTGCGGTGGCCATCGATCCGCTCGACGGCTCCTCGAACATCGACCACAACATCTCCATCGGCACGATCTTTTCCGTGCTTCCCGCCGTCAAGGGGCCGGAGGTGGACCCCTCCCAGTCCTTTCTGCAACCCGGAAGCCGGCAACTGGCGGCGGGCTTCTTCGTTTACGGACCGCAAACAGCGCTCGTGCTCTCGCTCGGCAAAGGCACGGAGATTTTCATCTTCTCCAGCCGGCTCGGCTGTTTCGTCGAGGCATACAAGTCGATGAACATCCCGGAGCGCACCAGCGAATTCGCGATCAACATGTCGAACTACCGCCACTGGGAAGAAGCGATCCGGCTCTACGTCGATGATTGCCTGGCAGGCTCGGAGGGGCCGCGCGAGCGGGAATTCAACATGCGCTGGATCGCCTCGCTCGTCGCCGAGGCCTATCGGATCCTAATCCGCGGCGGCATTTTCCTTTATCCAGCAGACGGCCGGAAAGGCTACGGTCAAGGGCGGCTGCGGCTGGTCTACGAGGCCAACCCGATCGCTTTCGTCATCGAGAACGCTGGCGGCCTGGCGACGACCTGCCTCAGTCCCATTCTCGATCTCGTTCCGGAAAACCTGCACCAGCGCGTGCCGCTGGCATTCGGTTCGCGCCGCGAGGTAGCGCGCGTCGCCCGCTACCATGTCGACCCCAACATGATCGGCGAACGCGCACCGCTCTTCGGCAAGCGCGGCCTGTTTCGAGCCTGAGGAGAGACCGGATGTCAGCCAAGCACCCAATCATCTCCATAACCGGCTCCTCCGGCGCCGGCACCACGACGGTCAAGGACACGTTCGAGAAGATCTTCAAGCGCGAGAGCATCTCGGCATCGTTCATCGAAGGCGACGCCTTCCACCGCTTCGACCGGGAGACTATGCGCCGCAAGATAGCCGAGGAGAAAGCCAGAGGCGTCGACTTCACCCATTTCTCCGCCGAGGCGAACGAACTGGAAATTCTCGAAAGCGTCTTTGCCGAATACGGCAGGCGCGGCGTTGGACGCACCCGCCACTATGTGCATGACGATGCCGAGGCCGCAAAATACCGCGCCGAACCCGGCACATTCACGGACTGGGAGGAATTCCGCGACAGCGATCTCCTGTTCTACGAGGGGCTTCATGGCTGCGCCGTCACCGACACGGTCAACCTCGCGCAGCATTGCGACCTGAAGATCGGCGTCGTTCCGGTGATCAACCTCGAATGGATCCAGAAGATCCATCGGGACAAGGCGACACGCGGCTATTCCACCGAGGCGGTGACCGACACGATCCTGCGGCGTATGCCCGACTACGTCCATTACATCTGTCCGCAGTTCTCGCTGACGGACATCAACTTCCAGCGCGTGCCGATCGTCGATACGTCCAATCCCTTCATCGCCCGCTGGATACCGACGCACGCCGAATCCATCCTGGTCATCCGCTTTGCCAAACCGCAAAGCATCGATTTTCCCTACCTGCTGTCGATGCTCAACAACAGCTTCATGTCGCGCGCCAATTCCATCGTGGTGCCGGGCGACAAGCTTGATCTCGCCATGCAGCTGATCTTCACCCCGCTCATCCACAAACTGCTCGAGCGCAAACACCGCATGTCGTGAGGAGGACATCATGAATGTTTCGCAGCAGATCGAAACCCGTGCGCCCGCATCGGAACGCAACATGGCCGACGCCATCCGGTTTCTCGCCATGGACGCCGTTGAGAAGGCCAAGTCCGGCCACCCCGGCATGCCGATGGGCATGGCCGACGCGGTGACCGTCCTCTTCAACCGCTTCATCAAGATCGACCCTTCCCTGCCTAACTGGCCGGATCGCGATCGTTTCGTGCTTTCGGCCGGCCATGGCTCGATGCTGCTCTATGCCATCCATCACCTGATCGGCTTTGCAGACATGCCGGTGGCCGCGCTCTCATCGTTCCGCCAGCTCGGCTCGAAAACCGCTGGCCATCCCGAATACGGCCATGCCCTCGGCATCGAGACCACCACCGGTCCGCTCGGCCAGGGCATCGCCACCGCCGTTGGCATGGCGATTGCCGAACAGATGATGGCCGCCCGCTTCGCCAGTTCGCTCTGCAATCACTTCACCTATGTGGTCGCCGGCGACGGCTGCCTGCAGGAGGGCATCAGCCACGAGGCGATCGATCTTGCCGGACATCTGAAGCTGCGCAAGCTGATCGTGCTCTGGGACGACAACCGCATTTCGATCGACGGTTCGACCGAGCTCTCCACGTCGATAAACCAACTTGCCCGATTCCGCGCCGCCGGGTGGGACGCCCAAGCCGTCGACGGCCACGACCCTGAAGCCGTGGCGAAGGCGATCGAGCGGGCGCGCCGAACCCGCAAGCCATCGCTGATCGCCTGCCGCACCCGGATCGGCAAGGGCGCCGCCAGCATGGAAGGCTCGCACAAGACGCATGGGGCGGCGCTGGGTGAAAAGGAAATTGCTGCCACGCGCGAAAAACTCGGCTGGCCGCATCCGCCCTTCTTCGTGCCACCGGAAATCAAGGCCGCCTGGGAAAAAGTGGCGTTGCGAGGCCGCATGGCCCGCGAGGCGTGGGAAATTCGGCTCGACGCTTCGCGCTCGAAAAAGCGCTACGAACAGACCGTCGGACGGCAGCTCGACGGCGAGCTCGCGCCGTTGCTGGCAAAGTTCCGGGCAGCACATCGCACAAGGGCTACGAAGGTAGCGACGCGGCAGGCCTCCCAGATGGTGCTGGAGGTCATCAACGAGGCGACGACGTTGACGATCGGCGGCTCGGCCGATCTCACCGGCTCGAACCTGACGATGACGTCGCAAACTGGGGCCGTTGCACCGGGCAACTTCAAGGGCCGTTATCTGCATTACGGCATCCGCGAGCACGGCATGGCGGCCGCCATGAACGGCATCGCCTTGCATGGCGGCTTCATCTCCTATGGCGGTACTTTCCTGGTCTTTTCGGATTACGCGCGCGGCGCGATGCGTCTCTCGGCGCTGATGGGCCTGCCGGTCGTCTATGTGTTGACGCATGATTCCATCGGCCTTGGCGAGGACGGTCCGACCCACCAGCCGGTCGAGCATCTGGCAATGCTGCGCGCCACCCCGAACCTCAACGTCTTCCGGCCCGCCGACATCATCGAGACCGCCGAATGCTGGGAGATCGCCTTGGGCGAGACGGGCACGCCGAGCATCCTTGCCCTTTCGCGGCAGGCCTTGCCGATGCTGCGCCAAACGGAGAAGGCCGAGAATTTGTCGGCGCTCGGAGCCTATGTCCTGAAGGAGGCGCGCGGACCTCGGGACGTCACCCTGCTTGCCACCGGGTCGGAGGTCGAGATCGCTGTCGCCGCCGCTGAACGCTTGCAGGCGGAGGAAGGCATAGAGGCGGCGGTGGTCTCCATGCCCTGCTGGGAGAAGTTCGAAGTGCAGGACCCGTCCTATCGGAGGCAGGTGCTCGGAGATGCCCCACGCATCGCGATCGAGGCGGCCGGCCGCCTTGGCTGGGACCGCTGGATGGGGCCTGACGGTGCCTTTGTCGGCATGACCGGCTTCGGTGCCTCGGCACCCGCCGCGGACCTCTATCGACATTTCGGCATCACCGCCGACCATGTCGTCGCCGAAGCGTTGAAACTTGTTCGCCGGGATGCCCGAACGCCGCCGTCCATCACCCGCGGGATTGGCCAGCAGGCGGTCAAACGCATCGTCGGAACATCTCAGGAGGCTTGACCATGGCCCGCATCACGCTCCGCCAATTGCTCGATCACGCCGCCGAGCGCAGCTACGGGGTGCCGGCGTTCAACATCAACAACATGGAACAGGGGCTGGCGATCATGGAGGCGGCGCGCGCCTGCGACGCTCCTGTGATCCTGCAGGTTTCGCGCGGCGCACGCTCCTACGCCAACGACATCATGCTCGCCAAGATGATGGAAGCGCTTGAAGAGATGTATCCCGACATTCCGCTCTGCATCCATCAGGATCATGGCAACAATGTCGCGACCTGCCTCACGGCGATCCAGCACGGTTTCACCTCGGTGATGATGGACGGCTCACTGAAAGAGGATGCAAAGACACCCGCCGACTACGCCTATAACGTCGCGATCACGGCGGAAGTAAGCCGCCTCGCCCATATGGTCGGCGCTTCGGTCGAGGGTGAGCTCGGCTGTCTCGGATCGCTCGAAACCGGCCATGGCGAGGCTGAGGATGGCCACGGCTTCGAAGGCGCACTCGATCGTTCGCAGCTTCTGACCGACCCGGACGAAGCCGCCCGCTTCGTCGCCGACACCGGGGTCGATGCGCTGGCCGTCGCCATCGGCACCTCCCATGGCGCCTACAAGTTCACCCGCAAACCGACGGGCGACGTGCTCGCCATGGATGTGATCGAGAAGATCCATGAGCGGTTGCCGGGCACGCATATCGTCATGCACGGCTCCTCCTCGGTGCCGCAGGAATGGCAGGATGTCTTCAATGCTCATGGTGGCGAGATGCGCGAGACTTATGGCGTGCCCGTCGAGGAGATCGTGCGCGGCATTCGTTTCGGCGTGCGCAAGGTCAATATCGACACGGATCTTCGGCTCGCGGCAGCCGCTGCCTTTCGCCGCGTGGCCGATACGAGCCGCAGCGAGTTCGACCCGCGCAAGTTCCTGAAACCCGCCATGGAAGCCATGTCGGCGGTCTGCAAGGCCCGGTTCGAGGCCTTCGGCACTGCCGGCAACGCATCCCGCATCAAGATCGTGTCGATGTCGGAGATGGCCCGCCGCTACGCGAGCGGAACGCTGAAACCCCTGACGGCGCGGTCGCAAGCCGCCTGACCACATTCATCCAGCGAAAGGACCTGTTGTCATGAACGCCGATGCAAAGACCGAGATCAAGGGCAAGGAACGCTACAGGGCCGGCGTGCTCAAATACGCGCAGATGGGCTACTGGAACGGCGACTACGAGCCGAAGGGCACCGACCTGATCGCGCTGTTCCGGATCACGCCGCAGGACGGCGTCGACCCGATCGAGGCGGCCGCCGCCGTTGCCGGCGAAAGCTCGACGGCCACCTGGACGGTCGTCTGGACAGATCGCCTGACGGCCTGTGATCAATACCGCGCCAAGGCCTACCGCGTCGATCCAGTACCGGGAACACCCGGGCAGTATTTCTGCTATGTCGCCTACGACCTCATCCTGTTCGAGGAAGGATCGATCGCCAATCTGACGGCGTCGATCATCGGCAACGTCTTCTCCTTCAAGCCGCTGAAGGCGGCGAGGCTCGAGGACATGCGCCTGCCCGTCGCCTATTTGAAGACCTTCAAGGGCCCGCCGACCGGCATCGTCGTCGAGCGCGAACGGCTCGACAAGTTCGGCAAGCCGCTGCTCGGCGCCACCACCAAGCCGAAGCTCGGCCTCTCGGGCAAGAATTATGGCCGCGTCGTCTACGAAGGCCTGAAAGGCGGCCTCGACTTCATGAAGGACGACGAGAACATCAATTCGCAGCCCTTTATGCACTGGCGCGACCGTTACCTTTACTGCATGGAGGCGGTCAACCACGCCTCCGCCGTCACCGGTGAGGTCAAGGGGCACTATCTCAACGTCACCGCCGGCACCATGGAAGAGATGTACCGCCGCGCCGAATTCGCCAAGGAGCTCGGCTCGGTGATCGTCATGGTGGATCTCATCATCGGCTGGACGGCGATCCAGTCGATCTCGGAATGGGCCCGGCAGAACGACATGATCCTGCACATGCACCGGGCTGGTCACGGCACCTACACGCGGCAGAAGAACCACGGCATCTCCTTCCGCGTCATCGCCAAATGGCTCCGGCTCGCTGGCGTCGACCACCTTCATGCAGGCACCGCCGTCGGCAAGCTCGAGGGCGACCCGTTGACCGTGCAGGGCTACTACAATGTCTGCCGTGAAATGAAGAACGACGTCGACCTCCCGCGCGGTCTCTTCTTCGATCAGGACTGGGCGGATATCAAGAAAGTCATGCCGGTGGCCTCGGGCGGCATCCATGCCGGGCAGATGCACCAGTTGCTCGATCTTTTCGGCGACGACGTCGTGCTGCAGTTCGGCGGCGGCACGATCGGGCATCCGATGGGCATCCAGGCGGGCGCGACCGCCAATCGGGTCGCTCTGGAGGCCATGGTGCTCGCCCGCAACGAGGGCCGCGACATCGCTCACGAAGGTCCTGAAATCCTGCGGGCCGCGGCCAAGTGGTGCAAGCCGCTGGAAGCGGCCCTCGATACCTGGGGCAATATCAGCTTCAACTATTCGCCTACGGACAGTTCGGATTTCATCCCGAGCGTAAGCGTCGCCTGACGGATTTAGGAAAAGGAGAGACGACATGCGTATCACCCAGGGATGCTTCTCGTTCCTGCCCGACCTGACGGATGAGCAGATAACAGCACAGGTCGAATACTGCCTCGGCAAGGGATGGGCGATCGGCGTCGAATATACGGACGACCCGCACCCTCGCAACACCTACTGGGAAATGTGGGGCAATCCGATGTTCGATCTCAAGGACGCCAAGGGCGTCATAATGGAGCTGGAGGATTGCCGCAAGGCCCATCCGCAGCACTACATCCGCCTCAACGCCTTCGACTCGAGCCGCGGACTTGAGACCGTGACGATGTCCTTCATCGTCAACCGTCCGGACGCCGAGCCGAGCCTGCAGATGACCCGGACGGAAAGCCGCGGCCGCAGCCAGCACTATGCCTGGGAAACCCAGCGGTAGAGGAGTTGACAAGATGGCCATGCCGGAAGCTCTGTCAAACACCGAAAGTCTGCCGACATCGGTCGATCTCGCTGAGGAATACAAAGCCTCCGGCGTCGCCGAAATCCTCGACGAACTGGACCGAGAACTCGTCGGGCTGAAGCCCGTGAAACAGCGGATCCGCGAGACGGCAGCCCTGCTGCTCGTCGAGCGGGCCCGCCGTGCAATGGGCCTCAGCCATGAGCCGCCGTCGCTGCACATGAGCTTCACGGGCAATCCGGGCACCGGCAAGACTACGGTCGCCTTGCGCATGGCCGATCTGCTGCACAGGCTCGGCTATATCCGCAAGGGGCATCTGGTGTCGGTGACGCGCGACGATCTGGTCGGGCAATATATCGGCCACACCGCCCCGAAAACCAAGGAGATCCTGAAGAAGGCAATGGGCGGCGTGCTGTTCATCGACGAGGCCTATTATCTCTACCGTCCGGACAACGAGCGCGACTACGGCCAGGAAGCGATCGAGATCCTGCTGCAGGTGATGGAGAACAACCGCGACGACCTGGTGGTCATTCTCGCCGGCTACGCCGATCGCATGGAGCGATTTTTCGAGAGCAATCCCGGCTTCCGCTCGCGCATTGCCCACCATATCGATTTTCCCGACTACGACGACCAGGAACTCCTCTCGATTGCCGAGCGCATGCTCAGCCGTCAGGGCTATCATTTCGACAGCAAGGCGGCGGCGGTGATGAGCGAATACATTGTCCGTCGCCGGCGCCAGCCGCATTTCGCCAATGCGCGCTCGATCCGCAACGCGCTCGACAGGGCTCGGTTGCGGCAGGCAAATCGCCTGTTCGAGGAAAGCGTTGGCCCCGTCGACGCCGAGCAACTGTCAACCATCACGGCTCGGGACATTTCCGCAAGCCGCGTATTCCGGATGGTCGAGCCCAATCATCCGGAGATCTCGTCATGAGCCAGAAGACGATCATAGCCCCCTCGGTGTTGTCGGCTGATTTCTCGCGGCTCGGCGAAGAGGTCGAGGCCGTCTGCGCGGCCGGTGCCGACTGGATCCACCTGGACGTGATGGATGGCCATTTCGTGCCCAACATTACCTTCGGGCCACCGATCATCAAGTCGATCCGCAACCGGACAGACAAGGTGTTCGACTGTCATTTGATGATCGAACCGGCCGAGCGATATCTCGAGGCCTTCGCCGTTGTCGGCTGCAACATCATCACCGTGCATGCCGAAGCAACCACCCACCTCGACCGATCGTTACAGGCGATCCGCGACCTCGGCTGCAAGGCCGGCCTCTCGCTCAATCCGTCGACGCCGGAGAGCGTCATCGAATATGTGCTGGACCGGCTCGACCTGATCCTGCTGATGACGGTCAATCCCGGCTTCGGCGGCCAGGCCTTCATCCCGTCCGTCGTCGAAAAGGTGAGGCGTGTGAAATCGATGATCGGCAGCCGCCCGATCCATCTCGAGATCGACGGCGGCGTGACGCCGGAAACGGCGCCGCTGGTGGCGGCGGCCGGCGCGGATGTGCTGGTAGCCGGCTCGGCTGTTTTCAAGGGTCGGCGAGAGGCTTACGCTGGCAACATACACGCGCTTCGCACCGCGGCCGAAGACCAGTGTGCCCCAGGGCGCACGGCGCTGTAAGAACGGCAAGGTCACCACGACATGGCAGCGATCCCACCCCTCTGCGAATTCGGCTGGAAGGGCGTCGATGCCCGCCTGCCAGGCACCGACGGCCTCACCTACTCGATCCTGGACTTTTCCGGGCCAAATGGCCTCGTCGTTGTCTTCATCTGCAATCACTGCCCCTATGTGAAAGCGGTCATCGGCCGCATCGTGCGGGATGCGATCGACCTGAAGGATCACGGCATCGGCTTCGTTGCGGTCAACGCCAATGATGCCGAAGAATATCCGCAGGATTCCTTCGACAACATGAAGCTTTTCGCATCGCAAAACGCCCTGCCCTTTCCGTATCTCTACGACGAGGACCAGTCCGTCGCCAAAGCCTATGGCGCGGTCTGCACGCCCGACTTCTTCGGCTTCAACAGGGATATGGGACTGCAATATCGCGGCCGGCTGGACGCCTCCCGCAAGGAAGTCGATCCGGCCGGTCTGAGGCGCGACCTCTACGAGGCGATGGTCATGGTTGCGCGGACGGGCAAGGGCCCGGCGGAACAGCAGGCCTCGATCGGCTGCTCCATCAAATGGAAGGCGTCAGATTCTGAGACCTGAATGGCTGCGCCCGGCCGCTCGGGCGCTTGTCCGTAAGGGCACCGGCAGGACTTCAAACGCCTCAGACCCCGCCCGTTGAGAGCGCCTTCCTGAAGGAAGGCAAACGGGCGGAGTCCGAGGGAGGAGGCGTTGCGCCCCGATGTCGGAGCGAGATGAGGAAAAGTGTGCGCGGTTTTCCGCCCGCATCCCGCTCTAAGTTTTTAGAATCGATCACGTTTCATGATTTCGGGTCGATTCGACCCAAAATCATCGTGATCTAGGCCGGCAGGGCGCCGGACTGTTTGGCGATATGGGTGGCGATCGCGTCCATCAGCGCCGGGGACAAGCAATCGTATGGCTGCAGGCCGAGCTCCGTTAGCCGTGCCCGGATTTCCGGCATCCTGTCCGGGTTGACGCCACTTTCGATCACGGAGGAAACGAAGGCCGCAAATTCCGGCGGCGACCAGCCGGTCTCGTCGCTGAGCTCGGTATGCACGAAATCCAGCCCATAGAAGGGATGCCTGTTGTTCTCGATCCGGCCATACAAGTGCGCGCCGCAATCCTTGCAGGCGTAACGCTGGATCGTCGCGCTCGGATCGACGATCTGCAGTTTTTCCGAACCTGAGGTGACATTCACCTTGTCGCGGCTGACAACGGCGATCTGCGCGAAGATCGCGCCCTCCGGCTTCCAGCATTTGGTGCAGCCGCAGGCATGGTTGTGCGCGGTCTGCGCGTCGATTGCAACGGTCACCGGACTGGTGGCGCACTTACATTTCAGCGTGCCGCCCTGAAAGCCGGGACTGGCGGGCGGAAAGCCATTATCGATGGACGGATGCAGCTTGAGCATTGGTTCCTCCTCGGCTTTGGACGTCTTCGTCCCAAGCAGGATCAAGGCAAATGCCGCCGCCGGCAATATAGCGGAAAGTGTCGGTTTTCGGCGTGGAGCCGCCGCACCGGGCCTACAGCGACGCGCGTCTATCAGACGCGCATAGGTCGCTGCAGCACTTTTTAACATGCAGGAGCTAGCCCTTTGAACGCAGCATGGCGCGGGCCGGGTCATAGCCCCAGAGGGCGGCCAGCATGAACAGCACGAAGCTGGCGCAGACCCAGGCGAGCGCGGTGAGGTGAAGCTCGCCGTAAAGCGCAAAGCGTATCAGTTCGACCGCATGGGTGAACGGATTCAATGCGCAGATGTCGCGCAAGAGCGGCGAGCTTTCCGCCATCTTCCATAGCGGATAGAGCGCCGAGGAGAGGAAGAACATCGGAAAGATGACGAAGTTCATGACGCCGGCGAAATTCTCGAGTTGCCGGACGGTCGACGAAATCAACAGCCCGAGGGCGCCGAGCATCAATCCGCTGAGCAGCAATGCCGGCAGCACCGCGATATAGCCGACCGCCGGCACGGTAATGCCGGTCAGCGCCGCAATCCCCAGGAACACGGCCACCTGCAGAATGGATACGATCACGCCGGCCAAAAGCTTTGAGAACAGCAGCCACCATCGTGGCAGCGGCGAGGTCAAGAGGAGCCGCATCGACCCCATTTCCTGATCGTAGACCAGCGACAACGACGATTGCATACCGTTGAACAACTGGATCATCCCGCAGAGCCCCGGAAGGATATAGACCTCGTAGGTGATATAGGTCTGGTAGGGCGGGATGATCGACAAGCCGAGCGCTGCCCGGAAGCCGGCGGCAAAGACGATGAGCCAGACGAGGGGGCGAACGAGTGCTGCCAGAAACCGCCCCCGCTGGCGAACGAAGCGCAGGTTCTCGCGGGTGACAATGGCGGAAAGCGCAGTCAACCATGCCCTCATGCCAGCACCTCCCGGTCCTCGGCCGTCATCGTGAGAAATGCCTTGGCAAGCCCCTCCCCGCCGGCGAGGTCCGGGGCGCTGCCATTCCTGAGGACCTTTCCGCGATGCAGCACGACGATCTGGTCGTCCGGCCGGATCTCGTCGACCAGATGGGTTGCCCAGAGCACGGCAAGCCCGCTTTGGGCCAAAAGATGCACATGATCGGTGATCGCCTGCCGGGAGGCGGCGTCCAATCCGACCGTCGGTTCATCGAGCAGCAGGATTTCCGGGCCGTGGATCAGCGCCCGTGCGATCTCCATGCGCCGCCGATGTCCACCGTTCAGCGCACGTACCTGCTCATCCGCCCGCTCGGCCATGCCGAGCTGCGTCAGCGCCGCATCGATTGCCAAAACGGCCGAGCGTCCCGAAAGCCCATGGAGACCGGCAAAATAACGAAGGTTTTGGCGCACGGTCATGTCGAGATCGAGCGTCGGCTGCTGAAACACGACGCCGAGGCGGGCGAGTGCTGCACGCGGTGCCTTAGCAATATCGAAGCCGGCGACGCCGATATGGCCCTCGGCCGTCGCGAGCAGCCGGGTCAGGAGGGCGAACAGCGTCGATTTGCCGGCACCGTTCGGCCCGAGCAGCGCGCAGAACCGTCCAGCCTCCACGGAGAAACTAACACCGTCGAGCGCCTTGCGCGATCCGTAGCTATAGCTGACTTGGCTGATCTCGAGCCTCGTCATGACGCGCCCTCCCTTGAGACTGATGGCGGTCCTGCCACCATATCCCCTGTTATCGTCGCCGGTCTTCCGGAAAGCCGGAGGCGGCGCCGGGCGAGCCGGCGCGCTTCCACCTCCGAATGGGTCACGAGAATGACGGCAGGGCCGGTTTCGGCAATCAGCGCCTCGGTCAAGGCCAGCATCTCATCCGCGGTCGTCGGGTCGAGCGACACATAGGGCTCGTCCATGACGAGAAGCGCGGGGCGTCCGGCAAAGGCGCGTGCCAGAGCCAGCCGTCGCTGCTGGCCGAGTGAGAGCTGGCCGGGAAAGGCCCGGGCCTTGTCGGCGATGCCGGTCCGCTCCAGCGCCGAAAACGCCGCTTGCCTCCCGAGGTCCGGGTGCACCAGTGTCAGGTTCTCGAGCACGCTCCGCCACGGCAGGAGAACCGGCTCCTGAAACACCATGGCGATCTTGTCCGGGCGGACGATCTCGCCCTTGAAGACCGGATCGATCCCGGCGATCAGCCGAAGCAGTGTCGATTTGCCGATCCCCGATGCGCCGAGGATGGCGATGGTCTCGCCAACCTCCATGTCGAAACGGATGTCGCGCAGGATCTCCTCGTCGCCGAAAGCCTTTCGCCTGACATCGACCCTGATCATGCCGTCCTCCAGCGCCTCACCCGGCTTTCGGCCGGCTGCAGCATCAATACCTCGACCATGAGCATCACGCCGATGAAGGAAAGCGCATAGACCAGCACCATGGCAACGTCGAAGAGCTGGAAATAGAAGTGGATCTGGAAGCCGATGCCGCTGGAGCGGCCGAGAAACTCGACCACCAGCACGATCTTCCATATCACCGCAATGCCGGAGCGGGCGGCACCGGCGATGAAAGGCGCAAGCTGCGGCAGCACCACGTGGCGCAGCCGCGTGAGCGGCCGCATGCGATAGACCTCAGCCATGGCACCGAGGTTCGGATCGAGCGCCCGCGCGCCTTCACGCAGGATAGTGGCGACATTCGGGATCTTGTTGAGCACCACCGCAATGATCGCCGCGGCCTCGTTGAGCCCGATCCAGAGGTAACACAGCACGATGAGCACGAGGGCGGGCAGGTTGAGGAAGACGACAAGCCACGGATCGAGCCATCGATCGACGGAGGGTATGCGCCCCATCAGCACCCCGAGCGCCACCCCGACGGCCATCGCCGGCACGAAGGCGCAGATGACACGCCACAACGTCATGCCGAGGTGGTAAGGCAAGGCGCCGGAGAAGGTGGCTTTCGCAAAGGGCTCCCACAGCGCCCAGGGCTCAGGCAGCACCGACGCGTCCGCCGTCAGTTCGGCCGCCACGATCCAGAGCAGCAGAAGAAGGCCGAGCGATGTTGCCCGCACCAGCGCAGGATGTTGCAGCGTTTTATTCAAGGTGCAGGAACAATCCCTTTGGCAGACTTGTTGCCTTGCCGACGAGCTCGGCTCCGCCGAGTTCCGCCATCAGCCGCAGAAACCGGTCGGCGGCCGCCTCGTCGATCGGCTTGCCGCTCGGAATACCGGCGCGATAGCCGTCGCGCAGCGCAATGAATTCAGCGTCGTCCCCGGCATTCATCTTGTCGCGCAGGCCCTCCCAGACCTCGTCATCGTCGCGCAGCAGATTCTTGGCCGCGCGCGATGCCGTGAAGAGCCCCTTCGCGATCTCCGGATGGGCCGCCACATATTCGCCCTTCAAGACATAGCCAAGGAGCGGCGTGTCGGGATCGAGCTTCAGCGCCTCTGCAGCATCGGCGACGGAGATCAGCTCCCGCATGCCCTTGGTCTTCATCTTCGCGAGGAAGTGCCAGAAATTGATCGCACCCGCCGTCTCGCCGGAAAGGGCGGATTTGAAGATCAGCGGCGGTGCTCCGAATACCTGTTCGGTTTCTGTTGCAAGGTCCATGTCATATTGCTGCCTGGCATAGGCGCGCAGGATCAGCCAGCTCTTGTCGAGCGGGCCGCCGGCAATGCCGATCTTCTTGCCGACAAGGTCCGGAAGAGCCTTGATGCCGCTGTCATCCTTGACCACCAGCCCGCCGACTGCCCGCGAATAGGGAAGGAAGACATAGTCCTTGCCGGCAGCACGCTGGTTGGCCACCCATATCCAGTCGGCCACCATGACGTCTGCCTCGCCACCCTCGAAGGCGACGCGCGTCGCCCCGTTGTCCGCATAATTCTGGACCGTCAGCTCGAAGCCGTTCCCGTGGTCGAGCTCATGGGTCTTGATGGTGGAGATTTCCCAGTTCACTGTGCCCGACGCCAGCATCGCTGCCCGCAATTGCGGCAGGTCCTCGGCCATGGCGGCCGCCGGTCCGAAGGCGAAAAGCCACAGGGCCAGAAATCGTTTCAAGACGTTCATTGCTTTCCTCCCGAAAACCGCCGCCCGCGACTTCTTCCACTCGCCCTCCACCGAACGAGCTGGCGCGATGCGGCCCGCGCTCAATCCGGGGCGACTACTACCCCCCAGGGCTGCTCGCCGACCTGCACCGAGCGGAGCACCTTTCCCGCCTGCACGTCTATGATACTTACGTCGTTGGAGTTGCCATTCGTGGTGATCAGGAATTTCTCGTCCGGCGTGAACGCCATCTGCCAGACGCGCTGTCCGACGAGCAGATATTCGAGAACCTCATCGCTCGCGCCGTCGATCACCGCGACGCGATTGGCCGGGCCGAGCGCCACGTAGATGCGCGAGCCGTCCTTCGTTGCCTTGACGGCAACCGGCTGCAACCATTCCGGCAGAACGCCCGGCACGGCAAAGCTGATCTTCTTGGCGATCGAGGGCTCGGCCGTCGACACATCGATGACGGACACGGTGCCGCCGATTTCGGCACTGACGTAAAGCTTCTTGCCGTCGGAGGTAAATTCGGCATAGCGCGGCCGCTGGTCCACCAGCACGTTGTGCACGACCTTATAGGTCGAAGTGTCGATGAAATGCGCCATGTTTGTGGTTTCGGACGTGTTGATCAGGGTCTTGGCGTCCGGACTGATCGCAACACCCTCCGGTTCGACGCCGACAGGCACCTCGGCCAGAACCTGATGCGCCTTGACGTCGACGACGGTCACCAGATTGTCGTCCTCGTTGGCGATATAAAGCGGATTGCCCGCGGGATTGAGAACGAAAAGCTCCGGGTCCGGGCCTGATGGCAGCGTATGCAGTTCCCCGTAGGTCTCGGGATCGAAGACGCGGACGGTGTCGTCGTCCGAAGAGCAGACATAGAGCTCCTTGCCATCTGGGCTGATGGTGATGCCGCGCGGCCTGTTTCCGGCCGGGAATGTCGCAATAACCTCCCAACTCTGGCTGTCGAGCACGGTCACGCTGTTGCCGCGCTCATTGGTCACGAAGATCTTGTTGGCCTCGGCAGGACCGGCAAACATCAGGACGGCTGTCAGAAGCACGAGTGCGGATCTCAGCATTCTATCCTCCAAAAGCGTGGCAGGCGGTTTCGGGCGCGTCGATGCCGAGCGTGTCGAGCGGCGAATGCTGATGCAGATAACCGTCCTGCGGCGAGACGGATACTGTCACCCGGCCGTCGGTCAGGAGAATCGGCTGGCGCAATTGCCCGTTCCAGGGACGGAAGGTAAGCTTCTGGCCCTTGAATGCGGCGAGCTCGAAATCGTTCGAGAGGGCATAGGCCCGCAGGCTCGCTGGATCGGCCTTGCCGGACCGCGTCACAGCCTCGCCGATCACGCGCATGGCGAGCCAGGCCTGGTAGTCCTCCTCGCGCATGTTGCGGCCGCTCAGCTTCTCGAAGCGGCCCTGGAACTGGGTAGCCCCCCAGGCCTCGTGGGCAGCATGCCACGCTACCGGTCGAAGCCCCGCAGATCCCGCAACGGGCCGCGGATCCCAGGTATGGTAAGGCAAATACGGTGCAAAGACGCCGGCCTCGTCGGCCGCGACGATCACGTCGTGATCCTCGGCATTCTGGGTGAAAACGGGGATCTGCTTCTGCACCATGACATAGCCGGTATCCGTGCGCCGGCTCCCACCGGTATCGACGAACTCGCGCTCCTCGGCGATTTCCACGCCGAACTTGGCCGCCGACTTGCGATAGCTGTCGGCCAGCAGCTTGTCTTCGGGATGCGAGCCGTGAATCAAGAGGATCCGCGACCATTTCTTCCACATGAGAAACTGGACGATCGCGTCGCTGAGCATTGATCGGCTCGGCGAAACATGCAGCACATTGGCCCGGCAGTCGGCATCGCGCAGCGTCTCGTCGCGAGCGCCTGCGTTGAGGAGCAGCACCTCCGGGCCGGCCCTGTCGGAGAGCGCCTTCAGGACGTCGCCCTCGGCGATCACCGCAATGAGACCTATCCCTTCGGCTTTCAATGCATCGAGCGCCGCCCCTGCCTGCTCCGGCGCGACCGCTAGCGTTTTCAGGGTGTAATCCATGCCCGTGAACGCGCCGGTCGTCCGGTTGTCCTCGTTGCCCAACATGGCGCCGGCAAAACCCAGATCGGCAGGCGGCGCATCGAGCCGCGAGATCGGCGGTCCGACCACACGATCGATCCTGAGCACGGCCGTCTTCACCTCCGTCGCCCACAGGGGGAATGCGCCAAGCATCAACACCGAAAATACGGCGGCCGCAAGCCATCGGTTTGGCATTGCCGGAACGACCTCCCAATCTTCCTGACACTCCCCAGGGACGTAGATTAACAGCGCAATTTGTGTAGCAAAACCGAGACTTAAGGAGCGTGGATTAGCAATACGCGTGTGCTAGCCTGAGGTTATGCGACGCACTCTGGTAGCGCTTATCCTGGCATTGTTACCGGCACTTGCTTTGGCAGCGCTGGACAAGCCGCTGGTGCCGGGCGCCAGGGTGGCATTCCTCGGCATGACCTTCATAGATTTGTCGACGGAAGGAAACGGTGTGCGCGCCGACGAAACGGAACGGCTCAAGCTGCTGGAGGGCGCCACGCGCGACCGCTTCGCGGCGGAAGGTTTCGTCATCCTCTCGAACGATCCCGTGGCGGCCGAGCTCGCCGGCACGGTCAACCCCGCCGCCTGCTATGGCTGCGACGTGCGCATGGCCGCCCGCCTTGGCGCCGACTATGTCATCGTCGGCGAGGTGCGGAAAGTATCCAACCTCGTTCTGTCAATTAACCTCGTACTGCGCGACGTACGCTCCGGCGAGATGCTGCGTGGCCTTGCCGTGGATATCCGATCGAACACTAACGACAGCTGGCTGCGCGGCATTCGTTACATCCTTAAAAACCACTTCTTCAAATCGTGAGGGCCTTATGCGGTATTTCGGTCATTTCCTGCTGGCGTTCCTGCTGATCTTGCCGGGCCTGGCGCAGGCCCATGGCCCGACGCGGCAGAAGCTGGCGCTCTCGATCGACGTCGCAGCGGAACCGGAGGCGGTCTGGGCGGTGATCGGCAATTTCCAGGACATGAGCTGGCATCCGGCCGTGTTCTCGACGACCGGCAAGGGCGGCAATGCCATCGACGCGACCCGAGTGCTAACCCTCAAGGACGCCGGCGGCCCGACCATCTCCGAAGTCCTCTACAAGTACGATGCCGGGAAGATGTCCTATTCCTATCGCATCACCGCGGTCGACGTCAGCGTTCTGCCGGTCACCAACTATTCCAGCCACCTGACGGTAACGTCGAAGACCGGCGGCGGCTCGCACATCGAATGGAAAGGCGCCTTCTACCGCGGCTACCCGAACAATGATCCCCCCGCCAACTTGAACGATGAGGCAGCCCTTGCTGCGGTCGGCGCGGTGTATAAGGCCGGCCTCGATGCGCTCGAAAAGAAGTTCGGCAAATAACCGCTTGCTCTTCGCCGCGGTGGTCGGCGCCCTGGTGACACCGGTCGGTGCTTTCGCCGACTACGCCTATGTCACCAACCAGTCTTCCAACGATCTGAGCGTCATCGATCTCGACCGCATGGTCGAGGTCGAACGGATCCCGGTGCCGGGCCAGCCGGTCGGTGTCGCGGTCGCGCCCAGGCTTGGTGCCGTCTTCACCGTCAGCCCCGACAGCAAGACGCTGCGCCGCTTCGGCATGTCCGGCGGCGCGCCGGTAGCCGAGTTGAGGCTTGATGGCGGGCCCATCGGCGTTGCGGTCGATGAGCGGCGCAGCAGGGTTTTCGTATCGGACTGGTACAATGCGCGGATCTGGGTCATCGCCGCCGAGAGCCTCGCGATCCTGGCAGTGCTTTCAACCGGCAGCGCGCCCGCCGGCCTTGCCCTTTCCACCGACGGACATTGGCTGGCGACGGCCGACCGGGATGCCAACCAAGTCTCCATCTTCGACGCAGCGACGCTGAAACTTCGCCACCGGGTGACCGTCGGGCTGCGTCCATTCGGCGTGACCTTCTCGCCGGACGGCCGGCTGTTTTCCGCGGATGTGGGGAGCAACACGGTAACCGCGGTCGATCCCGCCAGCGGCCGGGTGCTGGGCCATGCGGCAACCCGCGAACGGCCTTATGCGGTGGCCTTTTCCTCAGGACGGGGTTTCGTCACCAACCAATACGACGACAGCGTGAGCGTCTTCGACGCCGAGAGCTTCGCCGCGGTTGCCGTCATCGATACCGGCGAATATCCGGAAGGCATCGACACGTCTGCGGATCGCCGACGGATCATCGTTGCGAACTGGTTTTCGAACAGCCTTACGGTCATCGACTCCGAAAGCCTGGAAATCGTCGGTGAGATCGCAACCGGCGACGGCCCACGCGCATTCGGCCGCTTTGTGTCAGCCGCGCCGGCCCCCGGCAAGGTTCCGACGCGCACCGGTGGACGGTAACCCGACCGCTTCGAGGCGCGACCAGGTAGAGGAGGCACGGGATCAGTTTGGCAACTCGAGCAGACCCGTTCCCATGTCGTTCACCAGCGGCACACCGGCTTCCGTGAGAATGGCGTTGATCGCGGGCTGGTTGCGGCGGATCAGCGAATTCAGCTTGCGCTCCCAGACCTTCTCGCCCTGGCGCACCCCCATGGTGATGCGGTAGAAGAGCCTTGGCGGCATCGGCTCCGACAGAAGCGGCGTCACTTTGAGTTCCGGATGGCTGGCCTTGACCAAAGGCGCGCCGATTGGTCCCCAGAGGACGGCTGCGTCGATGGCACCGGATTTGAGGTCGGCAAGCATCTCGTCGGCCGGGTTCTCGTAGCGCCGATCGACCATCAGGTGGTACGCCTTGGCTTTGGGCAACAGGCCGTTCCTTGCCATGTGCGTCGCCGGCGGCGTTCCCGCGATGATACCGATCCGCTTGTCCTTGAGCAGAGGGTCGGCGAGCGTCGTGACGCCACTCAGCGGACCGGCCGACCCGACGATCAGCACATAGGCCGACGTGTAGTAATGGTTGGTGTTCAGCACCAGCTCGTCGCCCTGGGCATAGCCGATGACCACATCGCAGGCATTGGCCTGCAAGGTCTTGCGAATGAAGCCGGTCGCCATCGGAAACCAGGTGTATTCCAACGGCAGTCCGAGCTTTTCCGCGAGCAGCTCGGCGATCTTGTTCTCGAACCCCCACCCGGATCGATCCGACATCGGCAGATTGGCCGGATCGGCGCAGACGCGCAACGCCGCCTTCGACACCAGGTCCGAGGTCTGGGCCGCCACTGGCACTGCTGAGATTGTCAGCAGCAGAACGCCGCCTGCGGCGGCTAGGCTAGTTGTTGCCGAGACAAGAGTTTTCAGCATCCCGGATCGCATCCGATTTCGCTTCCTTCTTGGCGGGGCGTCCCCGCGGCAAGGAGCCGGAGCCGCGCGCTTTCAAATAGACGTAGATGTCATCGAGATAACACATGACGTTGGCGTTCTCGCCAAAGGCAGGCATCACCGAGTTCTCGGCGGCATTTACCTTCTTGCGTCCGTTCGTAACGACGTCGAGGAAAGCATAATAGTCCAGATTGATTGCGGAGTTCTTCAAGGCCGGCGCATAGCTCGACCCCTCGCCCTCGGGCCCATGGCAGACATGGCATTCCGAATGGTAACGGCGAAAGCCCGAATAGGTCAGCCAGTCGACCGTTCCGTCCCCGGCGATCTTGAAGGTGGGCACGTCCTCGGCGGTGTAGTAGCGGCCGTTATCCTCGCGGGCGACTGCAATATTGTCCTGTGGCGCCGATGCGTCTTCTGCGCCTGCGACGCCGGCGATTAGCATCGACAAGGCGAGAGTGATCGGTATGGCTGATCTTGATCTGGTCATCTTGCGTCCTTTTCGGCAGAGAACGAAACGGCGCGGGCTTTCACCAGCCCGCGCCAATTCCGGGCAAAGATTGCCGCTCAATCCGGCAGCGCGAACACGGTGAGCGTGCCGCCCAGCGCCGTGTAGTTGCTGAGCGCCGAATAGCCGCCGACGGCTCCGAGACCCTCATTCGGGTTGGTCAGGCCCGCTGCCAGACCGATACCGGCCCAGCCGCCGACGCCCGAGAGCACGGCCACATACTGCTTGTCGCCACGGGCATAGGTCATCACGTTGCCGATCACTCCGGACGGCGTCTTGAAGCGATAGAGCTCCTTGCCCGTTGCCGCGTCGACCGCCTTCAGATAGCCCTCGAGCGTTCCGTAGAAGACCACGTCACCGGCGGTTGCCAGGGCGCCCGACCAGACGGAGAACGGTTCCGGCAGGGACCACTTGATCTTGCCTTCCTTGTTGTCCCAGGCAATGAAGTTGCCCATGCCGCCGTGGCTGTCCTTCGGCGGGTACATCGACAGCGTTGCCCCGACATAGGGCTGGCCGGCGGTGTAGCTGACCCGGAACGGCTCGTAGTCCATGCAGACGTGGTTGGTCGGCACATAGAACAGCTCGGTCTTCGGCGAGTAGGCCGCGGGCTGCTGGTCCTTGCTGCCGAGTGCTGCCGGGCAGATACCGGTCGAGTTGGTGTCCTCGCCGTTCTGCTCGGTCGAATACTGCGCCACGACCTGCGGCCGACCATACTGGTCGGACTTCGGATCCATGTTGACTTCCGTCGCCCAGTTGACCTTGGGATCGTATTTCTCCGCCACCAGCAGTTCGCCGCTGACGCGGTCCAGCGTGTAGCCGAAGCCGTTGCGGTCGAAGTGCGTGAGCAGCCTGCGATCCTTGCCGTCGAACTTCTGGTCGGTCAGGATCATCTCGTTGACGCCGTCATAGTCCCACTCGTCGTGGGGCGTCATCTGGTAGACCCATTTGGCCATGCCGGTATCGACGTCGCGAGCCCAGATCGTCATCGACCAGCGGTTGTCGCCGGGCCGCTGCGTCGGGTTCCAGGTCGAGGGGTTGCCGGACCCGTAATACACCAGGTTCTGTTCGGGATCGTAGGCATACCAGCCCCAGGTCGTGCCACCGCCGATCTTCCACTGATCGCCTTCCCAGGTGGTCAGGCCCGAGTCTTTGCCGACCGGCTTGCCGAGATGCGTGGTCTTTTCCGGATCCATCAGCGTATCGCTGTCCGGACCCATGGAGTATCCGCGCCACAGCAGCTTGCCGTCGGCCATCGAATAGGCCGTCACGGAACCGCGCACGCCGAACTCGCCGCCGGAGATGCCGACGATGACCTTGTCCTTCACCGGCATCACGGTGGCGGTGTTGGTCTCGCCTTTCGAAGGATCGCCGTTCTTGACGTTCCAGATCACCTTGCCGGTCTTGGCGTCGAGCGCCACGACGGTGGTGTCGGCCTGATGCAGGAAGATCTTGTTGTCGGCATAGGCCACGCCGCGGTTGACGGTATCGCAGCACATGACGGGTATGACGTTCGGGTCCTGTTTCGGCTCGTATTTCCAGATGATCTGGCCGTCCTTGCTGAGATCCAGCGCGTAGACCGTATTCGGGAACGGCGTGTGGACATACATGATGTCGCCAATGACCAGCGGCGCCCCTTCGTGACCGCGCAAGACGCCAGTCGAGAAAGTCCACGCCACCTGCAGTTTACCGACGTTCTCCTTGTTGATCTGGTCGAGTTTGGAATAGCGCAGATTGGCATAGTCGCCGGTCTGGATCGCCCATTGGTTGGGGTCATCGATCTGCTTTTGCAAATCCGAGTTGGCAAGAGCGACCTGCGCACCGCCTATTGACGTCAAGGCAAGCAGTGTAAGAAGTCGTTTCATTTCATCCTCCTCCTGAGTGCTGCCGATCAGGGCCATCAGCCCGCCCGGCGAAACCTTGCGGTCTCCTCTTTCCCCGGTATCGGCTTGCGCCATTATTTCCTAGAGCGGATAAGGAAACGTGCGCGGCTTTCCGCCTGCATTCCGCTCTAACCTATTGAATTCGAGAACGTTTCGTGATCCTGGTCTTTCGACCGGACCTCATCCAGATCGGCCGGGCAAAAGTCCTCCAGTTGCCAAGGCCCTTCCTCCTGCTGTCGTCTCAGTTCCTCCTTTTCGCGTTAAGGAAACGTCGCCAGATACGCGATCAGGTCGGCGCGCTCCTGGTCCTTGCGCAATCCCGCAAAAGTCATCTTCGTGCCCGGCAGGAACGCCTTCGGGTTGGTCAGGAACTCGCCGATCTTGTCTTGCGTCCAGGTCAACCCGCCCTCGGCCGCCTTGCCCATCGCGGGGGAATAGGCAAAGCCTTCGATTTTGCCGGCCGGGCGACCGACAATGCCGGTCAACACCGGGCCGGTCTTCGACTTGGCATCCGGGCCGATCGCGTGGCAGGCCTGGCATTTGCGAAACACCTTCTCGCCCGACGCCGGATCTCCTGCCGCCGGGTCCAGCGCAAATGCCGGCGCAACCACGCCGAATACAATTCCAGCCGCCAATCCGATACCAAGTCTTGAAGCCATGCCTTGCTCTCCCTTACGCGGCGTTCAGCCGTTCCGCATGCCAGCGCACGTGGTCTTCGCCGAAGCTCGCCACGAAATAGTAGCTATGGTCGTATCCCGCCTGCATCCGGAGCACGCCGGCCTGCCGCCGCTCGGCCAGGAGCCGGGCCATCGCTTCGGGCTGCAGCTGGCCGAGGAACTGGTCGGCCGAGCCCTGGTCGATGAGGATATCGCCCTGCCAGCCGAACTCGCTCAACAGCAGGCAGGCGTCGTAGTTGCCCCATGGGGCCTCGTCGTCGCCGAGATAGGCCGAAAACTGTTTCCGGCCCCAGTCGGAGCGGGTCGGGTTGACGATCGGCGCAAAGGCCGAAACCGAGCGGAACAGTTGCGGATTGCGAAAGGCGATCGTCAGCGCGCCGTGGCCGCCCATCGAGTGCCCGGTAATGCCGTTGACGCCGTTGACCGGTACCCGATCCCGGAGCAGCGCGGGCAATTCCGTGACGATGTAATCATACATCCGGTAGTGCCGGGCCCAGGGCTTCTGCGTCGCATTGACGTAAAACCCCGCGCCCTGACCGAGATCATAGGCCTCGTCATCGGCGACCCCTTCGCCGCGCGGCGACGTATCGGGGAAAACCAGCGCCAGACCATGCTTTGCCGCATGGCGCTGCAGGCCGGCCTTGATCATGGCGTTCTCATGAGTACAGGTCAGCCCCGAGAGATACCACAAGAGCGGGACCGGACGCGTCCGTGCCTGCGGCGGCAGGTAAAGCCCGAAGGTCATCTCGACCCCACAGACCGCGGACGAGTGCCGGTAGACCGACTGCGTCCCGCCGAAGCATTGGTTTTGCGTTACGAGTTCCATCTTCACGCTCAATAGATCACGACGCTTCTGATGCTCTCGCCGGAATGCATCAGCTCGAAGCCCTTGTTGATCTCCTCGAGCGGCATCGTGTGGGTGATCATCGGGTCGATCTCGATCTTGCCCTCCATGTACCAGTCGACGATCTTCGGCACGTCGGTGCGGCCGCGGGCGCCGCCGAAGGCGGTGCCCATCCAGGAGCGGCCGGTGACCAGCTGGAACGGCCGGGTGGAAATCTCCTGGCCGGCGCCGGCCACCCCGATCACCACCGACTTGCCCCAGCCGCGATGCGAGGCCTCGAGCGCCTGGCGCATCACCTTGGTGTTGCCGGTGCAGTCGAAGGTGTAGTCGGCGCCGCCGATTTGGTCGGCGCCGCGCTTCGTCAGGTTGACGAGATAGGCGACGATGTCCTCGCCGATCTCCGTCGGGTTGACGAAATGGGTCATGCCGAACTTCTCGCCCCAGGCCTTCTTGTCGTTGTTCAGATCGACGCCGATGATCATGTCGGCGCCGGCAAGGCGAAGCCCCTGGATGACGTTGAGACCGATGCCGCCCAAACCGAAGACGACCGCGGTCGATCCCATCTCCACCTTGGCGGTGTTGATCACCGCGCCGATGCCGGTGGTGACGCCGCAGCCGATATAGCAGATCTTGTCGAACGGCGCGTCCGGATTGACCTTGGCGACGGCGATCTCCGGCAGCACGGTGAAGTTGGCGAAGGTCGAGCAGCCCATATAGTGGTGGATCTTGTCCTTGCCGATCGAAAAGCGCGAGGTGCCGTCCGGCATGACGCCTTGGCCTTGGGTGGCGCGGATGGCGGTGCAGAGATTGGTCTTGCGCGACAGGCAGGACGGGCAGGCCCGGCATTCCGGCGTATAGAGCGGAATGACGTGGTCGCCCTTCTTGACCGAGGTGACGCCGGGGCCGACATCGACGACGATGCCGGCGCCCTCATGGCCGAGGATCGCCGGGAACAGCCCCTCCGGGTCCGCACCCGAAAGCGTGAAGTCGTCGGTGTGGCAGATGCCGGTCGCCTTGACCTCGATCAGCACCTCGCCGGCCCGCGGGCCCTCGAGCTCTACCTCGGTCACAACAAGGGGCCTTCCGGCCTCGACAGCCAGAGCAGCGCGTGTGCGCATGAAATACCTCCCGGTACTGCGTATTAGGGCTCGCCTCATGGCGCCTTGGACACAGATTACAGACGCGCCGGGGCCCGATGACAATTGCGACCTTAGTGTGTAAATCGCGACCTTTGGCTTCTTCCTTGGTCAGCCTATACTGACGCTCGTTCGAACACGGAGGCACAGGTATGAGAGCCGCCTGTCATGCGATCGGCCAGATACGGGTTTTGACGCTGAGTTTGGCGCTTTGCCTGGCTGAGGCACCCGGCCTGGCAAGCGCGGCGGATTTTTCCGATCCCGACTGGCCGTGCATTCAGCGCAAGGTCGAAAACCTGTCGGCGAGCCTGATGTGGCCGGCCACGGTGACGCGCGTGCCGCTCAAGCCTGCGGCGAACGATCTCGTCGAGGTCCTGTCGCTCCGTCGGGTGTCGCTGGAGGAGGCGGAGTCCCAGGTCCAGGCCTTTTTCGAGAAGACCGGGCCCGTCGACGGCCAACTGATCGGCAACATCTTCCTCGGCGTGTTCGAGAAGATTGCCCATAGCCGGCAGCGGCTGATCGCGGGGATTGCCCGCTATTCCCGTAGCCAGATCGCACTCGCCTCCCGGATCGATGGCAGCCGGTCGGAGATGGCGAAGCTCGAGCACGAAAAGAGCCCGGACTTCGACCGCATCGACAAGCTGGAGGAACAGATCGACTGGGACGAGCGCATCTACCGCGAACGCGCGCAGGCGCTCACCTATGTTTGCGAAACGCCGGTGCTTCTGGAGAAACGCGCCTATGCCATTGCCCAGATCCTGCTCAAGCATTTGCCGGATTGAGCCTTGCGGCGGCGTGCGTCTTTTCAGGCAAACGACGCTGTAGAACTTTGAATTGCTGCATGTTTCCTTCAATCAGCTACGATTGAGGGAGAGAAACCTGCAGCGGCACAGCACCATCTCGGCGACTGTGATATGCGGGAGCGTTGGTCAGAAGCACAGCATCTCGGCCTCTGCCTGGGCGCGCCTTAGATCCGCCACCATGGTGCGGGGCATGGCTGCCGACTTGAACATGGACATCTGCTCGCCGCCCGCCTGCTGGAGCGACAGGACAGTTTCGGCCTCGACGTATTTTCGAAAGGGCAGGATGGAAGCGATCACGTCGATCGAGCAGGCGCATTTGCTCAACACCGCGCGGCTCTGGCCGTTGGCCGCCATGCAACCGAACACATAGTCGGCCCGCGTCTCGGTCGGATAGTCGTTGAGGCGCTCCGACATGGTCTGGCCGCTCACTGGCGCAGCCGCTGCGACGATCCCGAACGCCCACAGGGCGGTTCGCATCATGGCCGATCCTCCTCCCCTGCCCCTTTCAGGGTGATGCTGTTGGAATATCCTGCCCCTGCCTTGCCGGTAGCCGCGGGCACGGTCGCAACCAGCGAATAGTACCAGCCCGGTATCTCGTCCGACACTGTGACGGCGAGCGCCAGCTGGGAAATGGCCCCCATTCGCTCGCGCGCCCTGTCCTTCGTGAACGGCCGGATCGTAACCTGGCGCGCGGCAATGTCGCGGTTCCGGTAGCGGCGCGACACGGGCACGACCTCGGCATCCCGGAGCAGGGCGTCCTTGATCCGATTGCGCATATAGAAAGGGCTGCCGCCCGATTGACCAGCAATTTCGGCAAGCACGCTTTCGAGGAAATACATGATGACGGGATTGCCGACGGATGCCGGATAGTTGCCGAGCGCGCGGGAACGCGTACCCTGATGGAGCGTCATGTCGACATTGTCGTCGGGCTTGATCCTCAGACCGATGCTGAACCTGCCGCCTGCCTGCCCTGCATCGATGCCGGAAATGACCCTGTCGTAGACAAGCGTGCTTTGCCCGGCGTCGCTGCCGCCAGGCACTTGCTCGAGCCCCTTCAGCGCCGTCTCCCGGAAGAGAAGATCATAAGTTTCGGCGGCCATCGATGGCCGCTCGCCAAAGCCGAGCAGGATCAAGGCAAGCAGGAATAGAACGCGCATCGCTGGCTCCCCGTCGGCGCCCGTTTCGGGCCCCGTTCCCGGCCAGCCTAATCCCCGCTGCGGCAATGTCACCGGAGACCTTCGTCTGTGTTGTCACGCGACACGCGCGCGGGTCTTCCAGTCGATCAGTGCCCGCAGGCGCACGAGTTGCACCGGCTTGGCGAGGACGGCGAACGACATTTCGTTGCCGAGCAGCAGCAATTCCCGCTGCCGGTTGGCGGAAATGACGATGGCGGGAATCTCCGCGCCGGCGAGCGTGCGCAGCGCACGGATCGTTTCTATCCCGTCATCGCCATCATCGAGTTGATAGTCGGCCAACAGAATATCGGGCGCGGTGCCGATTTCCTGCATCAGCGCGACGGCATTGACGGTGGAGGCGGCGGCCAGAACGCTCGCCCCCCAGCTTTCCAGTACCTGCGTCATCGCATGAAGCTCGTCGGCATCGTTCTCCACAACCATGACGATGAGATCCAGGCTGCCGTCGAGAATCGGTTCCGCCTTTTCGATCGGGGTGGCGCTGGCACGACCGGGCAAGGCCAATGGCACCTCGATCGAAAAGACCGAGCCGCGGCCAGGCTGTGACACCAGCCGCACCGGATGCTCGAGATGCCGGCAGGCCCGCTCGACGATCGACAGGCCAAGTCCCATGCCGGGGCCCTTTCCCGTGCCGCTGGCACGGGTGAACTCGTTGAAGATCCGCGTCTGGTCCTCCGGCGAAACTCCGATGCCGGTATCCCACACCTCGATTCGCAGCCGGCTGCCGCTGAGGCGGCAACCAGCCAGCACACGGCCGCGCTCCGTATACTGGATAGCGTTTGCCACGAGGTTCTGGACGCAGCGCATCAGGTAGCGCTGATCGCTGGTGACCCAGCGCGTGGATGGGGCGATCCGAAGATCGATTCCTTTTTCCGCCGCCAAGGGCGCCAGATCCTCGGCCACGCCCTGCAGCAGGTTTCCGAGGTCGAACGACGTGACATTGAACTCCGCCCCCGAACTGTCGAGGCGTGAAATGTCAAGAAGCGCCTGCAGAAGCGTTTCGATCGAGGCGAAGGACCGGTTGAGCCGGCTGACCACCTCCTTCGCCCCCGGCTGCCCCACCGCATCCGTCAACATCGACAGATAGAGCTTCGCCGCATTGATCGGCTGAAGCAGGTCGTGGCTCGCCGCCGCCAGGAAGCGCGTCTTCGACGTGTGGGCGGCTTCCGCCGCCTCCTTCGCTTGCCGAAGCGCGCCTTCGATCTTCGTCTGCTCGTCGGCATGGATCTGCAGCAGGCGATTGGCCTCGGTCAGTTCGACGGTGCGCTCCTGCACCCGTCGCTCCAGCAGGGCCGCGGCCTGGGTCTCGATCGTCACGTCCATGACCGCAACGATGAACCCGCCGTCAGGCAAGGAGTGGATGCGGATATCGAGGCTCATCCCATCGCGCCGCCTGAACCGCTCCTGTGCGGTCTCGCCGCGGCGTACGCCCTTGAACGAGGCGGCGAATTCGGCCCGGCGACCCTTTCGGTCGAGAATCTCGTGACGCTCGACATGTTCGACGATGCGCTGGAAGAGACTCCCCTTCTTCAGGAGCGAAAGCGGCACGCCGAGAAGCTCGCCGAAGCGTTCGTTGCGAACCAGCAGTTCGCCGTCCGGCGAAAAGGTGCAGATGCCGAGCGCCATGTGGTCGAATGCGGCCTGCAGGAAATGAGCCTGCTGGTCGATCAGGCGATTCTTTTCGCGCCGGTTCTCCCGCACGATATCGGTGATTTCGGTCTGCAGGACGGTGATATTGCCGGAATTCGTCTGGCGACAGGAGATCTGAAACCAGCGGTCGTTCCTGAGCTCCATCACGAAGGAAGAAAAGCGCTTGCCGGGCCGCGACTCCTCCGACGCCGGCTGGGCGTAGTCGATCATCCCGCCTTCGCTCCGGTGCAGATATTTGCTGGCACCGACTGCCGTGAGATAGTCGTCGAAACCGAGCCCGGGCTTGATCAGCGGCTCGATATCCGGAAGCAAGTGCCGGAACTGGGCATTGCAGACCTGCAACCGATCCTCGGAGAAAAGGGCGAAACCGCCTTCCATGGCCACCATGGCATCGGCAAGGTTCCTCTGGATGCGCTCTTGTGTCTGATAGGCGATCTCAAGCTCGCTCGACGCCCTGCCGAGCGTGTCGAGCGCCTTTTCCAGATCCTTCGTCTTTTCCCAGACCTCGGCCTGCAGGGCGATAGCCGATTCGAAGAGCGAATAGGCGGAGCCGCCGACTTCATGGCCGCGCTCGGCCCGGTCGATCAGGGCTTCGATGATCTTGGCCTGCTTGGCAATCTGGACCTCGTAGGGCTCATTCGGATCGATCACAACGGTGCGCCTCCCTTCGACCGAAAGAAGGCGACGCCGACAAAGGTCTGGTTCACATGAACGCCGAGATGCTGTTCTCCATAGGTGTTGAAGCCCACCACCCGATGTTGCCGGAACTGCTCGGACGCCTCACCATCCAGGCCCTTGCGCTCGATCTCAAGCTTGCGCAGGTAACAGTCGAAACCCAGAATGAAATCGGGCGCTTCGTCCTGGTCGCTGACGGCAAGCCCCGTGTCGAGCGTGCGGATGATTTCCTTGCCGCGACCGAGCGTCAACAGAAGGCCGTCGTCGATCGCCGAAAGAAAGGTGAGGCCCTGTTCGCCCTGGATCTGCTGGATCGCGCGCACGTGATAGAGATTGCGATTGCGCACCAGCACCGGGTTCTCGGCGAAAATCTTCGGCGACAGCTCAGCAACCGGCACCTCTACAAGGCGGGCATATTCCCGTGCCGCCGGTGAACCGTTGATCTCCAGAACCAGCCGCTCCTCAGGAACGGCGCGGGTGACGACCATGCGCTTGTCTGTCGGCTGGAAATGGTCGAAGCCGAGGCCGCTGAAAGCCAAATCGGTTTCCAGCAGCAAGAGTAGCGCCGCGTTGCTGTGGAACTCTCCATTGCGCAGCACCTGCGTGCGCTCGAACCGCAGCCCGTCGCCGGCCGAGCCGCCAAACACGGGAATGTCCTTCAGCCCGGCCTCCAGAGCTGCCATCAGGATATCCTCCTGCTTGGACAGTCCGTCGGCGAAAATCAGGGCAAGCCGCTTTCGGCCCGGCGTTGCGCGAAACTGCGAGACGAGCCGCTCCGTCTGCGACACGACGTCGGCAATCGAAACCGGGGAGATCGGTTTGAACAGGGTCGAGGCCACCCGAAAGTGGCGCCGCTCGAGGGCGATCGCCAGCAATGCGTCGTCTTCATAGCCCCGCGGCGTAATCTGGCCGGCCGTGGTGCAGCCGAAGACAACCGTATCCGCCAGCGACGTGCGCAGGGCCCTTGCGAGATCATCCGGCTGAAGCCTGCTCGGCACGAACAGAAGTATGAAGCTCGGCCGTGCCGTGGCGAGCTGCCGTTTGAGCTCGGCAAGGGCAACGGCCGCATCATCGGCACGCGACACGGCAATCCGCACCGCCTCCGCCGGTTTGCGGTCAAGATCGTTGACAGCCGTCATGCGCCGTCATCCTCCACCTCTACGGCACCCTGCGTCCTTTCAGATGCACAAGGGCCGCTGCAGCACTTTGAATAGCTGCATGCTTTTGTCTTTAAATCGGCTGTGATCTGGGGAGCCATGCAGTGGGCCCGGTGTGTTGTGCCGACGCACTTTATTGCAGGCTATGGCGGATCGAGACTTCGCGCACCAACATCGCCGCTTGTGTGCGATTGTGGACCCCCAGCCGGCGCAGAAGCGCCGTGATATGGGCTTTGACCGTCGCCTCGGCCAGTTGCATCTCATAGGCGATCAGCTTGTTCGGCATCCCTTCGCAGATCAGCCCCAATATGCGGGTCTGCTGTTGCGACAAATGGGCGATCTTGCGCGAAATCGCCTCCACCGACATGTCCGTGGCCGGCGTGCGGGCCGGCATCGTGTAGCCGGGCGGCACATAGGTCTTGCCGGTCCAGATATCCTGCATCGCTTCCTGAAAATTCTGCCGGCCGATATCCTTGGGAATAAACCCCGCGGCACCGGCAGCAATGACCGACTGGACGATGTCTTTCGACATGATCGCCGAGATCACGATCACCGGGATGTCGGGCGACTTTTCCTTGATCTTGAGAAAACCGCTCAGACCCGACGCATCAGGCAGGTTCAAATCAAGCATGATCAGATCGGGTGAGAACCGCATGCGCAATTGCTGGAGCGCTTCACCCAGCGAAGTCGCCGTTCGAATTCGACGTGTGTTGAAGGTGTTCTCCATCGTCGCGGCGAGGGCATCGCAATAGAGCGGGTGATCATCGATCACCAGTGCCGATTTAATCGAAAGCGAGTGGACGGACTGGGCCTGCGACATGGCTCTCTCCCAAGACAATCTTCAGGTTGAGGGAGCAGCCGCAAACGACTCCAAGCTTCACTGGATACTATCTCTGCTCCCAACGCCGCCATGCTCTCCCCAGCACGACGCGGGACATTTTGTCGCACAGTTTTCCGGACGGGGCAATTGCAGAGTTCTCGCGCTCGCAACGCCGACGGTCGCCTATTCCCCCCGAAAAGGTTCAAACGCTTGGCGATAAGCGACAACGCCGGGTTGCGCACCGGTGATCACCCTTCCGTAAAGAGGCTGATCTGAACAGGCCGCCAGATGCGACATTTGCTGTCGTTCCGCGACTTGTTGGCCGGTCTTGAAGGCGACGCCAACGCCGATGCGGATGTCCTTGCTTCCCGACCGGAAATTCGACGACAAGCTAAACAATGCCTCAATATCTGTGGCGATGGATAGGCCCACCGCGTCGAAACCGGCTACGATTTAAGGACGCACGAAGCAGCGAATGGGAAGACGAGACACGCCAGCGAGACTCAGATGCCCCGGCCAAAGTCGGGAAGCTTGCAGCGCCACTTCTTGACACGGAGAGCCGGGTGCTCCTGCGACCATGCGGCGATGTACATGACGGACTGGAACATGCACTGGGTCAGAGAGGCTATGTCTTGAAGTTGCAGAGTTTCCTCTCGGCACCGGTCGGGTGCCGACACGAGGCATACCGTCAGTACGAGCGTTATCGGCCCCATGAGAGTCCCCGTTTCCCCCCCCCGCGCTTATTTACGCATATGCTAATGGAAACTTCAATGAACGGGGGGTCGTTTGCGGGAGGGGGCGAAATACTACCTTAAGCGATCAGGCGGTTTACACTAGCGACCATGACAACTTTCATACGATAGGGATTTTTGGCGGGTTTCGCGACACAACAGCCGTTGGATAGTCTCCCTGTAGACGGCAAAGTGCGACCCAAGGACGAAGCCGCTCGCGCGGCACTGGCGCCCGTGGTGAGGGTGCAGCAAAGATCCTCTGCCGCTAAGTCTACCATCCACTAAATGATGATCATCACCACCCCAGACATCGCCCGTCTGGGCCGTGAAGCACGCGTATACTGTAGGCTCGTTCGCTCAGCGTAAAGGTGGCCATCACAGGTATCCTTGGCTTTGGAAGGATGGCACAATGCTGTCACCTCCCGAATACATTCCCGTGAAAGATGCAAGAAAGCTCGGCAGGATCTTTGAGCAGTTATTGGTTGAATACCGGACCACCCGGGACAGCGACGAAGCGGAGAGGTTTGCCAACCGATTGTTCACTGTTTATCAGTCGGGTGTCCGGGACGCAAAGCTTCTGAAAGAGCTTACCATTCCCGTGGGTAGGCAGCGTTAGGCAGTCTGAGGTCGCCGCCGCGCACCCCGCAGGAACATTCTCCCTCCGGCTCCTTTCAGGAGCGCTAGCATCTTTGATAACTCCTGCCGTGGCGCCGAGAGCCAAAGCAGCAGATCCATGCTATGTTTTCGTATGGACGAATTGTCCTTGATCGAAAGCCGCCTGACCGCGACGGAGAAGCACGTGGCGGATGCGGCGAAACTCGTTTCGCTTCAACGCGACATCGTTACGAAACTCGAGGACGACGGCCGAGATGCCACAACGGCACGCAAGTTATTGGTATATTTTGGCCGGAGTCTGGCGCTGCATACAGCGGAGAGAGATCGTCTTATCAGACAAATAAAGAGGATCGCAAACAAGACGTAAGCAGCGCGTGGTTGTACTGGCAAGCGCACGAGGGGGTGACGAAAGGTTGGTTTGCCCGGCTTTTTGGTATGCCGGAACTAACTTCCGAGACGGGGCGTTTAAGATCGTCGCACAGCGACGAGCATGAAGGGACGGAGTTAGGGGAAGCGGTATTCAGAGGTTCCCCCGCACGATGCCGCTCCCCCTGGTCCGCCTGCAGGGGAACAAATCCCCCATCAGCCGTTACGAAATCGTGCTTCCTATCCGAGCGCCCGGAAGTTCTCCTCTGTAATGGTGCTTCAAGCAGTGTCCGCCATTTCCGCGGACACTGCTTGCTTATCCATAAAGGCGAGCGTCATACGCCTGTTAAGCCATTCAGATCATCGGAGATACGCACACTGCCGAAAATGACACGTCCAAGGTCGAGGATCATCCTCGGCCTGTATACCAAATGGAGGAACGCGATAATGCAGAACACGATGCGGCGAAGCGGCGCGCCATCCATAACATCCGCCTTAGCCTTGATTGCCACCTAATGCCGAAGAAAACGCGAGGCGTGACATTAACCGGTTGACGATCTTACATCGTGCGCGGAGCACGCGTATGCTGTATATTATAAAGATCTAATGCAAGGCATGGCCGCGCGGCTGGGAACTCCCGTTACCCCAACCGAGCCGAGGAGGCGCCATGGAGCGCCGCGACGAAGCTTCCCGACCGATCACTACTGCCGAAGTGGATATGCTCGGCACAGTGTTCGATGAGTTGCTGGCAGAGTATTGTATTCCAAGCGAAGGGCCGGAAGCGGAAGATCTGGCAGCCAGAGTGTTTACGCTCTACCAGTCAAGTGTGCGAGACCTTGAACTACTGAAGACGCTTGCCATCCGGTGTGGTTAAAGCTCACGGGATAGTCGACCGCGAAGAATGACCGGAGTTTGCAAGAAAAGACGATCAGTGCCGACCGCACCAGCGGATAGCATCGGCAGGGCTTATCGATGTGCGACTTCGGAGGCTGCCAACACCAATTCCTCGCGATTTGGTGCCTCAAACGTGTGGAGCCCGGGCTCCAGAACTTCAATGAAGGTCCAGCGTACGATGCCCTCCCGATCGATCAGGAAGTGACCCACAAGCTGGGCTTGACCCGCCATCATCTGCTGATCAGCCTCGGTGATCTCATAGCCTTCCTTCTTGTTCAGAAACTCATTCTGGGTCATGACGTCCATCGGCTCCGGCATCTCGCCGGGCAAATAGATCCTTATTGCCATGAGCTCGTCCATCCCGACTTCCTGCAAGCCGAAAGCTCGGTGCGAGGCCCTCACCGGGTCGGATGCAGCAAGAAGATCGGTTAGAGGGTGGTAACGAAAATACAGTCGTGCGCGTTCGACGGGCGTGTTGACGACCGCCAGGCATTCGACGCCTTTCTCACGTAGCACCGGCTTAAGTTGCGCCATCACCGCAACATGGCGACGGCAGAACGGACAATGCAGGCCGCGAAACAAGCCGACCAATAAGGGACTTCGGCCACGAAAGTCATCGAGCGCGATCCTACCTTCGCGCGAGATCGCATCGAGCACAACATTTGGAGCCGGGTCGCCCGGCTGCAGCGGGCGGCCGCCACTGTTCCTGGACATAACAACCTCCTCCCCCGTATCAGTCGAGAAAGGCAGTCCATCATATCACGACACGCGGATCATGGGGAAATTCACCTAACCTCCAGCCCTGCGACTGTACTATGCGCACCGCCGCCAACGGTCCCATTCAGCAGCCATTACCCCAATTGGGCGGTGCCCCTAATCCTTGCCTGCAAACTGTGCTGTGAGACCCTGAGTCCCCTCGGTTGTAGTGCGTGGGAGCCGGACAATGAAAATCAGAAGGACGACGAAAAAAATCCCGCAAAGGTCCAAAAGGCAGGTGGAAGCGCGTGCCTCACCGAGGAGGGGTTCAGCGCCATTGGGCGCGGCCCCCACAGCCCTGGTTTTCATATCGCGGGATGTGGGCTCACGAGGGGGTGTCCGGGCACGTTCGAGGCGTGGCTCGTGAGCAAGGGCGTCATCTCGAGTGGTGGCCCACGGCATTAGCACGCTGAAAGTCGGCCATTACGCTGCCAGCAATGTTCTACGTCCGGCCTGGCTCGGCCAGGCGAAGACTATGGCGTTTGCGCTGGGTTCCAGAGGAATACACATCAACACGTGACACGGTGTCACTAGGCGGGGTGTGGACGGACCGAGTATGTCAGCCTGATTGCAGGCCGCGCCCAGGCTGCCGGTCAGACATTCGATGAACGTCTCGCTGCGGAAACCTCGAACATACCGCTTGGAAAACGTGGAACACCCGAAGAAGTAGCCGTCATTGTCGAGACGCTCTTATCGGAGTTTTCCGATCATCTGACCGGCGTCAATATCCTCTGTGACGGCACCCGCGCATGCTAGGTCTTGGTTCAGGTGTTTCTTTCATCATTCCACATCATCGCTTTTGGATTGCCCATCCTTGCACCATGTCGCGCTGGCGACGAACGAGGTCGCGCTGGTTCAGGAAGAAGCTTGCAGCGGCGCCAGGAACAAACGCTTAAATTGCGCATTATCACATCGCGCCGTCCCTCAGCGGCGTCAGGTCCTCAGCCTGTTATGCAGTGCCCGCGCTGGTCCCCCGCGCGGGCACTCGCGCATTTAAACCATCGCTCTCGCAGGCGTGATCGTCGGAATGCTGACGGCGGAGGCGGAGACGGCGCACCGAACCTTCGAAGGGGTCTGCCAGATTTATCGGGGCCATCGGAGGAGGCGTGCCAGGCGCCATCGCTAGGGTCGGCTCCACACCCCTCCCCATTTGCAGAGTCGATCAGTTAGCAGCGCCCCTACCGATGGGGGCGCTGCTTCCCATTCATTTTCTCGAGAGATAGATCATCACCTTATCACGATCCGGCCCAACCTCGCGGATGGCCTCGAGCACCTCTTGTCGCGAAATGCCAAAAGTTCTCATCAGGAAGGCGACTTCATGTTCCTGCACAGAAACGAACTCGCTGTTGCTCCCGCTCCTGTCTTTGCCGTCGGGCATCGTCATCCTCCTCCGGAACTCTTGCGGTTAATCAGCTAGAACCGATACCAGTCTCGGCAAGACAATGCGCATGCTGTGCTATGCAAATCCTCACGACTGATCCTGGTCGGCGAGCGCCTTCACAAGGCCTAGAGTCCGGCTCCGCACCTTTTCATCGGTGATCCGGGAGAAGGCGCGAATGAGCGCAAGGCCTTCAGCGCTTGACACGAATTGCGTTATTTCTGGTTGGGGACTCATTTCGGCGCTTCTGTCGCCGTTCTCGCCTGCTGCGCCCTCGAAGAAATACGAGACCGGCACATCCAATGCATCTGCGATCTGCTGGAGGCGGCTTGCACCGACACGGTTGGTGCCCTTCTCGTATTTTTGCACCTGCTGAAACGTCACCCCGATAACCTCGGCCAGCGCCATCTGTGTGATCTGCATCAAGGCCCTTCGCATCCGAATTCGTTGGCCGACATGAATGTCGACGGGCTCGGGCTTTCCCTTCATTCGTTCGGGGTTAGGGTTCTGCATGCAAATTCTCCATGTACTTTCAACGAATCATAGCCCCTCCTCCTGTCTATCGTGGTTCCGTCAGCACTGTCTTTATATCGGCGGTTGTGTGGCGCGGCTGGATTTTCCCGCTTTCAGTCCGGTCCCGTGCTTCGTCGGGGAAACTGGATCGAGGAGATATGGGACAATATCAAGGATCAGGAGTCCCGGTCGCCGAGCACGTACTCGCCTTTGTAACCGGGCCCCGCCCGGTCGATTCAGCCTGACCGGCAGCCTTGGCGCTGCCGGTCTTGTTCGCCGCTCAGATCTGCCAGTCGGCGTCGAGCGAATAGGCCTTGATATAGTCAACCGTCATTTCGGCGCCGTCGACGAGGCCGTCGGTCGGGGTGCCCGCCATGCCTCCAACGGCGAGATTGACAAGCATGTACATGGGATCGTGCATGTCCGAGGGCGTGTCGGCGCGGGCGATCGCCGCATCATCGAAGTACCAGACGATCTCCTCCTCCGTCCAAAGCACACCATACGTGTGGAAGCCGCTTGTATCAGTGACCTTGGCCGCGCTCGCGATGCTGGTCTGCGAACCGGTCTCGTTGGAATGCACGGTGGTGATGACGGTATTCGGATCCTGGCCGCGCATTTCCACGACGTCGAGTTCCGGCGGCCAGGAACCGTCGGCCGGCAGCAGCCAGAAGGCTGGCCACGCCCCCTGGTCGTCCGGCATGTCGGCGCGCATCTCGAAATAGCCGTAGGTCTGGGCAAAGGACGAGTAGGTCGTCAGCATGCCGGAAGTATAATCATGGCCCTCGGTTTCGGCCTGGATCGCATCGGACGCCGGTTTGGCGGTGATCGTCAGAACGCCGTCCGTGACCGAGAATGGATTGGCCGCGGCGGTCGGCTGATAGTTCGGATTGATGTACCATTGCAATTCGCCGTTTCCGGTGAGAGTCGATCCCTTCTCCGGCGCCCACCAGAACTTCGGATCCCACATACCACTTGTGCCGTCGTTGAGCTGCAGCGTGTTGAAGTCGTCCGAGAAGGTCTGCGTCAGAACGGATCGGTCCAGCCCCAGGCTGAACTGGCTCGCCTGCAACTGATCGGCGGTGGTATTCGCAAAGACGAGGCTCTCTCCATCGGCGAGGCTCAGTTTGAGATTGGCACCTTCCTGGGCCAAGTTTGACAGGATCTGCTCGAAAGACGTGAAGCCGTAACCCTCGAGCCTGACAATATCGTCGGCGCCGAAGCAGTTGATCAGGTCGCTGCCGTTGCCGTTCTTGAAAGCGAACGTATCCTGACCGCCTGCCCCAATGAGGACATCATTGCCGGCGCCGCCCTCGAACGTCTGGCTGCCCGCACCGCCGATGATGATGTTGTCAGCACTGTTTCCGAAGGCAAAACGGTCGTCGCCCGTGACAGTCAGGTTCTCGAAATTTTCCGGCAGTGCATAGCTCATCCAGGTGCTGACAGTATCAACACCTTCACCGGGCGCCTCAGTGGCCTGGTTGCCCCCTGAATAGAGATAATAAATATCGTCGCCTGTGCCCCCGATCATGGTGACATTGACGGAACTGTCGCCCCACATCGAATCGTTGCCGGCAGTTCCGTAGAGGACCGATCCGGACCCGCTGGCGGAAAACCATGCCGTGGAACCGCCGCTATAGGACAGCGGCTCGCCCAAGGCATTAGTGACAGTTCTGCTCATCGAGAAGTCTCCTGTTTAGTGGTACGACCCCCGCCCGCGGGGAGCACCCCTAGCATCCCGTACTGTGACTTGTCGCACACACCGGCGCCTTATCCGGACACCTTGAGCTTGCGGAATAGAGGTTTCTAGGGATCGGCGGTGGCGCTGCCAGCAAAGGCAGTAAACGCGCCAGCAGCAGCTAGTAAGGTCAAGATCTTCATCATCAGTCTCCTCGTGCAACGCGGCCAATCAACGCTTTCGATGCCGGACGACCTCTTCGAAGGCTATGCCCTTGCGGTGCAAACGCTGGAAAAACTGACTAGACAGGAGCCGAAGCAGCCCGAACTTTTGGCAGAGTACCGGAGAGCGCGGACCTTCAACCTGAGGTCTTGCGGTTGCTTAGGCAGTCCGACGGCGTCCCTAACGACGCGAAGTGATTAACTCTCGAGATGTAGTGCCTTTCCGCCAAATGGGGACGCCAGATTACCTTGGGTGATCAAGGTCTGCTCCTTGTGCGAAATTATCCGTTTGGCAGAACCATGCCAAACGACTGTTGTCCACCCACTACGGCCCTGAGCATCTGACCAGCCGAATGGCGGAAATCTGCGAACTACGTCATTCGCTACTTGCGATCGCACTTGTCGCGCAGCGTTTCACCGCGGCGCATCCTGCTCTTTGAAGTCATAGGCGCGCGCCATAAATTGGCGCGCGCCTGGTCGAGGGTCTCGATGGCGATGTCGGCGCGAACAATCACGCCGTAATGTGCTTCGCCTTCTGCTTTCCTTATATGCTCATCGGGTGATACCGCGCGCACGGTTGATGATGCGCTGTTGACGCTCCGAGATGATTTGCTGGCTTGCCTGCAAGCGGACGGCCTGCTGCAGGACCTTCAGCCGCTCGTGCATCGCCTCGAAGGCGCGCCGCTGCGCCGGCGGTACGCGATTGGTGACGTCCTTTTCGCCGCGCAGGATGGCTTTGCGGCCGAAACGCTCGTCGAGCGCCCGGCTGACCGCCGCGAACTCCTGGCCGATCCGCGGGTCGAGCGAACCGGCGGCCACGTCGAGCTTGCTACCTTTCTTCTTCATCTGCGCTGTCAACTGCCGCAGCGCGTCTTCTGCGGCCTGCGACAATCCGGGAATGGCGATCGCCATGCGCCGTCGTTCTTCGGTGACGGACTGGCGCTCGGCATCGAAGGCGCTGATATAGGCCGCGCCGAGCGAGCGCAGCCGGACGGATGCCTCCGGCACGGCTTGCAGCGCATCCTTGCGCTCCCGGCCGGCGGCGAGCATCCGGTCCATCAGGCGATCGGAGCCGCGGAGCGCGCCATAGGCGGCGGGGTCGTTGACGACGGCGGCCGCGATCCGCTCGGCGGCGAAGCCCTTGACGATCAGATCCTCTATTCTGTCGACGGCGCCAGCCGGATCGCGCCAGATGCGCGTGGCCGTCTCGGCGAGAGCGGCGCGATTGTGGCCATAGTGCTGGGCCGCAAGCGCCCGTGGACGCGCTTCATCGTCCACCGGCGTCCTGAACTCCGTCACCGCAGCAAGCATCGGCAGCGCGGCGATCGTCTCCTTGCCGACCTCGACGCTTGCGCCGGCAACGATCTTGGACCGGTCCTTGCGCTCGGCAAGATGCTGCTCCTCGGCAAAGCGTCGCACGGCCTCGAACAGCCGCGTCAGCTTCCCACGCCGTTCATCCGTCAGATCCTCCGGCATGCGCTCAGATACGTTGCGCTCGGCAATCGCATCGGCTTTCGCGGTGAAGGCCCTCCAGCCGAAGCGGGCGGTCAAGGCATCGCTCACCGCCTTCACCTCCTGCACAAGCGAGCGATCCTCGGCGGCAAGAGCGAAGGCGGTCTTCCAGGCGTCGCCGCCACCTCGGCTTCGCACCGCCTCGATGTCCATGAGACGTGCCATCGCCTGTCTCGAGATCGCCGGGATCGACAAGGACATATAGGCACGGCGCGTCTGCTCGCGCTCGCGGAACCGGTCAGAGTTCCGGCGAAACTCGGTCGCATGCGCGCGGACCAAGGGCAGCAAGTCCCTGAACGCCGTCATGGCAACGTCGCGCTCGTCGCGCGCTGCCCGTCCCTCGACGATGTTATCGGACCCGCGCAGGCGGCCGAGCCGATCCGGCGCTTTGGCAAGATCGCCCGCAAGCGTGCGGGGCTCGATGCTGGCATCTGAAGCGAGCGCGTTCACCACTGGCAAGGCGGCCTCCGGATCGCGATAGATCTTTGCGAGCAGCGGACGAAGGATGTATTCCCGCTCCTTCCACCACGGCAACGAAAGCTGCGCGCGGCGTGCGTCCTCATCGACGCTTCGGGCGAATGCGGTGGTGGGCGGGATCAGATAGCGCCCATCGGCTGCGGTTCCCTCAGAGAGCGTTTCCGCGCGATCCTCATGATAGGAAACGCGCCGCTCCCGTTCGATCGCAAAACCGAGCGCCACGCTCGCCCTCTCCCAGAGCTTCGCCACCTGCGCCTTCTTCTCCGCAACCCACGCCAGCCGCCGGGAAACGCTCTCTTCCATCCCGGCCGCGACCTCGGCGAGCGCGTCGATGCCGCGCCGTCGCGCGAAGTCCTGTGCATGCGCCCGGTAACCGGCCTCGCTTTCGAAATCGAGCGTCGTCGTCTTGGCGCCGGATCGCCCAAGGCGCTCGACAAGCTCACTGAACAGTTCCGGCCGATGGCTTTCCCGCTCGATCCTCTCCTGGCGGGTCTCGGCGGTTTCGAGCTGCTTCGCTGTCCAGACGTTCCGGTCGACTTCCCGTGCCTCGAAACGCTTTTGACCGGTTTCCGCGTCGACAACGGAAACCTCGACCTTGACCTTCTCGACACCGTCCTTTCGGAGCATGACCGTATCTCCTTGCGAGACGCCGGCATCCTCGAGCGCCTTCGGCAGGCTCACACCCCAGACACGATGAACCGCTCCGTCGTCCGTCCTGACATCGGCATAGGGGCTTTCCTTGGCATCGTCGTCATCGGGCCGGAACTTCGCCATTCCTTCTTCCACCAGTTCGCCGGTAACGCCGGCCGCATGATTGACGCGCGGCTTTCGACCCCATTCCGGCTTTGCCTCGAAATCCTCCTTCGCCGCATAGAGATCGGCACGGTCGCGATGCCGGGTCATCGCCACATAGGTCAGGTGCTGGTCCATCATGCCGGTGGCGAGCACGAAAGTCCGGTCGACGGTCGACCCTTGCGACTTGTGTATCGTCGCGGCATAGCCGTGATCGACATTGCTGTAACTCGCCTCGCCGATGACGACGTCACGGCCATTGTCGAGACGCACCGACACCAGCGCATCGCCCCGCTTGTCACCGGTGGAAACGACCGTACCGAGCATGCCGTTCTTGACATACTGCGGCCCGAGACGCCGCGCGCGCGGTTCGACGAAGCGGGCGTTTTCGAGGAAGATGATCCGATCGCCGGCGGCAAACTCCCGCGCGCCCCGCGCTGTTTGGAATGACCGTCCGTCGCTGAGTGCGCCGTCATCCGTCATGACCCTGCGCAGCGCCTCGTTCAGCTTGCGGACGTCGTCATTGGTGTGGGCAAGAACGAGCAGCTCGTCGCCGCGAAGCCGGCCATCGTTTCCGTGGGAGACAGATTTCTCGATCGCCTGTTTGCGGGCATCGGTCCAGTCGGAAACGATGCGATTGATGATGTCCGCACGTGTTTCCGCTTCGACCAGACGACCATGCGAGGCATAGGCGTCGAGCCCCTCCTCCACCTTGCCGCGGGCGAAGAGCCGCGAGACATCGCGCGCCCACGCATCGCGCTGACGCCGGACCCCGGCAAGTTCCGCAAAGCCGACACGCTCCGAAATCGCCCGGAAGGCAGCACCGGCCTGGATCGGCTGAAGCTGCATGGCGTCGCCGACGAGCACCGCTTTTGCGCCCGCGTCTTCCACGGCCTTCAGGACGCGGGCCATCTGCTGTGAGGACACCATTCCGGCCTCGTCGACGACAAGCACATCGCCGTGATGGAGTGTCTCACGCCCGCCCGCCCAGGCGATTTCCCAGGATGCGAGCGTGCGCGACCGGATGCCGGAACTGTCCTCCAGCCCCTCGGCCGCCTTGCCGGCAAGGGCTGCGCCAATCACCCGCCGGCCTTCGCTTTCCCAGGCGACGCGCGCTGCGGCAAGCAGCGTCGACTTGCCGGCGCCGGCAAGACCGACAACGGCAGCGATACCACAGTCGCCGGTGACATGGCGAACCGCGTCGACCTGTTCCGCATCGAGCTTGAAGGGTTTTGCCGGATCGGCCGTTTCGACGCGTTTGATCGCTGCAGCGACTCTGGCGCCGGAGACGCCAAAGCCCTTACGCTCCGATAGAACCTCAGCCGACCGCGCCATGTCATATTCGATGCGCAGGATTTCGCGTGTGGTGAACACCGCCGGTTCCGACGCCTTGCCGGTCTCAGCGTCGAGCCGCTGCGGCCTGAGCGTGACCAGTTCGTCCGACGCCATCAGGCGTGCCCGGATATTGGCGAAGTCGACGGGATCGTCGACGTAACGATGCAGCGCCTTGGCGATATCCTTCTCGTCGAAAGTCGAGCGTTCGTTGCCGAGCTGCTTCAACAGAAGCTTAGGCTCGGCAAGCAGCCGGTCGGCCATCTCCTGCCGGCGGGCGAGATCGGCCGGCGCGAAATACATCTCGACGCCCTTGCGGGCGAGCGCCGCCTTTTCCGGGCCGAGATGTTTTTGCGCGATGCCGTCGAGACCCTGTTCGGCATAGGAGCGACCATCCAGGCGGACCTCATGGCCGGCCAGCGCCAGATGACGGTTCGCCGTTTCCGCCCAGGCGATCTTCCAGGCCTTCATCGTTTCCTTGTCGCCGGCCCAGAGTCTGTAGACGATCTTGCCGTTCGGCCGGTCGGGCGTGACGACGCGTAGCGGCTTGCCGTCTTCGCCAAGCACAGGAACCTTCTTCGGCCCGAACCCCTTCTCGGTCAGGGGACGCAGCGTCGTCATCAGATGGATGTGCGGATTGCCGTCCTTGTCGTGATAGACCCAGTCGGCCACCATTCCCTTCGACGTGAAACTGTCTCGGACGAACTCACGGACAAGGGCAATGTTCTCCGCCCGTGTCAGCTCTTCCGGCAGCGCGATGATCAGCTCGCGGGCAAGCTGCGCGTCCGCACGCGTCTCGAACGCATCGAGCGCATTCCAGAGCGCCTCGCTCGCCCTGGCGACGGATTGGCCGTCGATTGCCGTCGTCAGCCAGGCGGGGATCTGATTAGGCAGCGCCAGCTCCTCGTGCACCAGCTCCCGCGATCCGCCACGATAGCTGAAAGACGTTCCAGCCTGCTCGTCCATCATCCGGGCGCGATGGCGATAGGCGGCGGCCGAGACGATGCTGCGTCCCGCTCCCCTGCTGATCATCTGCGCTCTGACGAACATGATCGCCACTGACGTCTCCGCATGGTCCAAGCACGTCGCGTGAGCGACGTATATTGCGCCATCAAACCGATCGGCCTGCTCTCATTGCAACAAAATAGTCCATTTTACTGCCCTTCACTAGACAGTATAATTGCTTTTGAGATTGCATCGGTAGGAAAGGACGCCGGAATGGCTGCAAATCCTCGACTCCCAGATCGAGAAGCTACGCGAGCGCAGACGCGCGATGATCGCCAAGTCCGCCGAGCGCTTTGCGCGGGGCCGCCACGAAATCGGGACTGGCGGAAATGGAGATCGCCGACGAGGAGGTCGATCGCATCGTCGAGGAGATCGCCGCGCGATTTCGCAAAGGGGAGAAAAAGGGGGCTTCTGGCCCAACTGCTCCGGCGCGTCGACCGCCAACTGGTGGCACTGGAGCGACGGCGGAGGTTTCTCATGACAGCTGAGCGCAAGCGCGAGGCGCGCGAGAAATTCCTGCTCGGCGGCATCGTCGTCAGGGCAGGCCTCACGAACGCCGACCGGGCCTTCCTGCTCGGAGGTTTTCTCGAACTGGCAAAAATCGCCCCGGGCTCGTTGGAGTATCGGCGCATGCGCGATATCGGCGAGGCCGCGTTCAAGGCGCCGTCGCCGGATGCGGCTGAGGCGCGAACCCGGGAGACAGCGGAATGGCACTGAAGGCGCGACCGCATCCGAGCCTGTTGCTCGTTCTGGCGCCGCTCGCTGTCACGGCTTTCGCCGCCTATGTCGTCGGCTGGCGGTGGCAGGAACTGGCCGCCGGCATGTCGGGCAAGACGGCCTATTGGTTCCTACGGGCGGCACCCGTGCCGGCGCTTCTATTCGGGCCGCTCGCGGGGCTCTTGAGTGTGTGGACCCTCCAACCGATCGGCCTGCCAGGCCGATGCCGCTTCTCCGGCAAGTGCCGGAATTCTTGCCGCGACGTGTTCTGATTGAAACGAGATTGCCCATTTGACTGCCTCTCACTAGACAGTATAATCGATTTGTTGAGATTGCGCCGACAGGAAAGGACGCCGGAATGGCTGCAAAATCGTCGATCACCGACATCGACTCCCAGATCGAGAAGCTACGCGAGCGCAGACGCGCGATGATCGCCAAGTCCGCCGAGCGCTTTGCGCGGGCCGCCACGAAATCGGGACTGGCGGAAATGGAGATCGCCGACGAGGAGGTCGATCGCATCGTCGAGGAGATCGCCGCGCGATTTCGCAAAGGGGAGAAAAAGGGGGCTTCTGGCCCAACTGCTCCGGCGCGTCGACCGCCAACTGGTGGCACTGGAGCGACGGCGGAGGTTTCTCATGACAGCTGAGCGCAAGCGCGAGGCGCGCGAGAAATTCCTGCTCGGCGGCATCGTCGTCAGGGCAGGCCTCACGAACGCCGACCGGGCCTTCCTGCTCGGAGGTTTTCTCGAACTGGCAAGAATCGCCCCGGGCTCGTTGGAGTATCGGCGCATGCGCGATATCGGCGAAGCGGCGTTCAAGATGCCCACGGTCGATGACGGATCCCGACGCATCGCGGAGGCGGCTGAATGAGCCGATCAGCAAAAACGCATCCGAGCCTGTTGCTCGTTCTGGTGCCGCTCACTGTCACTGCTTTCGCCGCCTACGTGGTCGGCTGGCGGTGGCAGGAACTGGCCGCCGGCATGTCGGGCAAGACGGCCTATTGGTTCCTGCGGGCCGCACCCGTACCGGCGCTTCTGTTCGGGCCGCTCGCGGGGCTCTTGAGTGTATGGGCATTGCCATTGCACCGGCGAAGGCCGGTGGCGATAGTGAGTCTCATGTGCTTTCTGGCGGTCGTCGGGTTCTATGCGCTGCGCGAATTCGGCAGGCTCGCCCCTTCTGTCGAGAGCGGTGCGGTCACATGGAGCCAGGCGCTTTCCTATCTGGATTTCGTCGCCGTCATCGGCGCGCTCGTGGGCTTCATGGCGGTGGCGGTTGCCGCGCGGATCTCGACCGTCGTGCCCGATCCCGTGACGCGCGCCAAGCGCGGAACCTTCGGGGACGCGGACTGGCTTTCGATGTCTGCTGCCGGAAAGCTGTTTCCGACGGACGGCGAAATCGCCGTCGGCGAGCGCTACAGGGTCGACAAGGAAATCGTCCACCAGCTGCCCTTCGATCCGAACGATCCGGCGACCTGGGGACAAGGCGGCAAGGCGCCGTTGCTCACCTATAAACAGGATTTCGATTCCACCCACATGCTGTTTTTCGCCGGGTCGGGTGGATACAAGACCACCAGCAATGTGGTGCCGACCGCGCTACGCTACCGCGGGCCACTGATCTGCCTTGATCCTTCCACCGAGGTCGCCCCGATGGTGGTCGAGCATCGTACCCGCGTGCTCGGGCGCGAGGTCATGGTGCTCGATCCGACGAACCCGATCATGGGCTTCAACGTGCTCGACGGAATCGAGACGTCGAAGCAAAAGGAAGAGGACATTGTCGGCATTGCGCATATGCTGCTGTCGGAGAGCGTGCGCTTCGAAAGCTCGACCGGTTCCTATTTCCAGAACCAGGCCCACAATCTCCTGACCGGTTTGCTGGCGCATGTGATGCTCTCACCGGACTATGAGGGACGGCGGACCTTGCGCAGTCTCCGCCAGATCGTCTCGGAGCCTGAGCCCTCGGTGCTCGCCATGCTCCGCGACATTCAGGAGCATTCCGCTTCGGCCTTCATACGGGAAACGCTCGGCGTCTTCACCAACATGACCGAGCAGACCTTCAGCGGCGTCTATTCGACCGCATCGAAAGATACGCAGTGGCTGTCGCTCGAGAGTTACGCGGCGCTCGTCTGCGGCAATGCGTTCAAATCGAGCGACATCGTTTCGGGCAGGAAGGACGTGTTCCTCAACATCCCGGCATCGATCCTGCGCTCCTATCCGGGCATCGGCCGGGTGATCATCGGCTCGCTGATCAACGCCATGGTGCAGGCCGATGGCGAGTTCCAGCGCCGGGCGCTGTTCATACTCGATGAGGTCGATCTTCTCGGCTACATGCGGGTGCTGGAGGAGGCGCGCGACCGCGGCCGAAAGTACGGGATCTCGATGATGCTGATGTATCAGTCCGTCGGCCAGCTTGAGCGGCATTTCGGGAAGGATGGCGCGACATCGTGGATCGATGGTTGCGCCTTCGCCTCCTATGCTGCCATCAAGGCGCTCGACACCGCGCGCAACGTCTCGGCGCAATGCGGCGAGATGACGGTGGAGGTGAAGGGCAGTTCCCGCAACATCGGCTGGGACACGAAGAACAACGCATCGCGGAAATCCGAGAGCGTCAACTTCCAGCGCCGGCCGCTGATCATGCCGCACGAGATCACGCAGTCGATGCGCAAGGACGAGCAGATCATCATCGTCCAGGGCCATAGCCCCATCCGCTGCGGCCGGGCGATCTACTTCCGGCGAAAGGACATGAAGGAGGAGGCGAAGGCCAATCGGTTTGTCAAATAGACCCGCAAAGGTTCAGGCGTTCTCTGCCAGGTCGTAATCGGCATTCGTCGGCCATTTCGTGGCGTTCATGACCGACAGGGCCTCGTCAATCGCCTTGCGGGCTGCAAGCAGGTCGATGTGACGGCTGGAAGGGTTGTAGATGGTCGAAACGGGCGCGCGGCTATAGACCGAACGCATGTCCGACGCCGAACCATGGTTTGAAGGCTGCCCCTGCGAAGCGTTTCTGATCCTTGCCGGTGATCGTGGGTACGAAGCTTAAGCTTCGGGTCGGGGCGCCGGTCGATCCGGCGCGCCGACCCAGGCTAGAAGGCAAACCCCGCCCTCAGAAGGGCGGCGCGGCGTTGATGGTGCCTTCCTGTTCAGCGATCGCTACCGCCAGTTCGGCCTGAGCGATCTCCAGCTCCGCTTCGATCTGGCAGCGCTCGGTCGGATCGGCATTGGCCAGTTCGCGGCGCAGTTCTTCAAGCTGGATCTCGAGTGCAATCGTCATCGTCGTCATCTCCTTGATGATGTGAAAGATGACGCCCGGGGTCGTGAGGATCGGGCCGGGTCAAGGATGGCGTCAGCGACCGGCGGAGCCGGCGAGCGGAGGAACCGGTTTTCTGATGGCGCCCTTCAGGGCGGCGGCTGAAAATTGGAGGGGCCGCCGTCCTTGAAGCGGCACGAGCCTCACGGCAGAATCGGGTATCTGAGCAGACAGTCCTTGGTCTCGTGTGGCACGACCGGAGGAGCGAAAATGGGCTCGATGCCCGGTTTCGCTCCCGATGCTCCCGCAACGATCAAACCGCGAAACAGCGAAGGCGGCCCCGATCGCTCGGGGCCGCTCGATTTGCTCTTCAGTTCGGATTGTTCCAGAGGATCACTTTCTTGCTCGGATCGCCGCCGGGTGCCGGTGCGAGGTTGCCGAAGATCACGCCGATCTCGGGGGCCTCGATCTTCACCGAGAGGTATTCCTCGCCGGTCTGGCGGGCGATGCGGTTCCAGCCTGCGCCGATCTCGAAGCCGGTCTTGCGGTGGATGACGCGGTAGTCGGGGGCTTCTTCGCTCGACTTGCTTGCGTTCGGGACGATGGCGATCGGGGCGTTGACCCGGATGGTGGCGAAGACGCCTTCGAGGATGCCGTCGGTCTTCTGCGTGAGCGTTGCGATCGTGGTGGCCATGGTTCTGTCTCCTTCGGTTGCTCGGGACCATTCCCGATGGCGCACGAAGAGACGGCCGACCTGCTGCGGTCAGCTCGGCCGAAAATTTTGCAAAATTCTATTTCCGCCAGGACAGAAGAACCCAAATCGAATTTTGCAAAAATTTCGGGCGAGTCTTACCCCGTCAGGGGTTGGCCGCAAAAGCAGGCGGTCGTCTATACGAGCGACATAAAACGGGAATGGTTCGGGGCAACTGAAGGCCGCGACAAACCACCAAAGCCGCCCGGTTCAGCGCTGCCGGACATCGTCCGCGCACCCTGGAACGCTGCTTCGCCGGGCGGGTCACCGCTGTGCCCCTCGCCCCGTGCCCAGCCGCGGCAAGCGATGAACTCCATTCGCTGCCCGCATCATCATCCCTCGTGATGCCGCGAGGTCGGTGCGGCGATCGCCTTGCCACCTGCCGATCCTGCCGCAATACCAGGTGCAACGGTTGACCGCCGGCATCAGGACGCGACCTTTGGCCAACCCACACACCACCAGTCGGCCATCCGAGGCTCCGGTGTTCAACAGGCACACCGCCATTGGCACACGAGCGGCTACGGCAATGGGGGCTGGCTTCATCAGCGAAATCCCCAACCTTGAAATCAGCCGCGTCACCTGTCATATATAAAGCGACATATGACGCGGAGATGATCCCATGGCCAACGCGGCAGAGAAAATTATCCCGGAATCACCGACCGGCGAATTGCAGAAGGTGGCGGCGCTGCTCGGCGGTGCCCGCGTGCTCGCGCGCAGCCTGACCAGCCCTCTCGATGCGCATGAACTGCTTTTGCGCGGCCTGCCGGCCTCGGCGCTGGATCATCTTGTCGGGCATCTGGTCATCATCGGCAAAACGGACTCGCTCGAAAAGGCCGTGGGCATGAGTTTGCGCACCTGGCAGCGGCGGAAGGACACACCCTCCAAGCCGCTCAGCCAGGAACAGAGCGGTCGCGCATGGAAGTTCGCGGAGATACTCGCAAAGGCAACAGATATCTTCGGATCGCAGGCTGAAGCCGAGCAATGGCTCGAGCGCCCGGCGATCGGGCTCGATCAGCGCCGTCCGATCGATCTTCTCGGGACGCCCGCCGGCGTCGAACTGATTGAGGATCATCTCGACCGTCTCGAATACGGCGTCTATGCATGACCCCTTTGCCAATTGGGCTCGGCGGGACCGAGCTCATCGCGTGGCGGCTCGATCAAGCCGTCCACGCGCCGACATGGGATAGTGGCGAAGGCGCCTATCGGGTCGGCGGCCGCTGGAACAGCAAGGGTGTTCGCACAGTCTACTGCTCGCTCGATCCCGCGACGGCAATCCTCGAGGTCGCGGTCCACAAGGGGTTTCGGGCACTCGACACGGTGGCGCACACCTTGACGGCGGCTGTTATTGCGGATGCCGCTAATGTCCATGTCGTCGATCCTGGAACTGTGCCCAATCCCAATTGGCTCCGCCCGGGCATTCCCGGCGCGGGACAGCAAACCTTCGGCGACGATCTGCTCCGACGCCACCGATTTGTGGCGATCCCGAGCGCGGTATCGCCACATAGCTGGAACCTGATTTTTCTCGCAGGCGGCGCGCCAGGCTCCTACGCCCTGAAATTCCAGGAGGCTTTCGCCCTCGATACAAGGCTGCACCCCCCAGCGGCATGATGCCCGGATCGCGGCCCTTCTTGAACTGAGGGTCGAAAGACCGTATATACATCTCAGTATATACAAAGGAGACGGCCATGCCCTATCTTGCACGGGTATTCCAATCAGGAAACTCCCAGGCCGTCCGCCTGCCGAAAGAATTCCGCTTCAACGCCGAGCGCGTGGAGATCACGCAGGAGGGCGATGCTCTTATTCTCCGCCCGCATGTCGAGGAGGGCGAGCCGTGGTCGTCGCTGAAGGCAGCGCTGGCCCGCGGCATGAGTGAAGACTTCATGGAGAGCGGGCGCGAGCAGCCGGAACAGCAGGATCGGCCGGAGCTCGACGCGGTGTTTGGGTGATCTCGCATCTTCTCGACACAAACGCCGTCATTGCCCTGATCGGCCGCAAGTCGGATGCATTGGTCAGCCGTGTACTCCATAGCCCTCAGGGCAGTATCGGCCTGCCGTCGGTCGTCGCGTATGAGCTCTATTTTGGAGCTCAGAAGAGCACGAAGGTCCAACACAACCTCGAAACCCTGCGTTTGTTGCTGGCGGATTTTCCGATCCTCGACTTTGACCAGAGCGATGCCTTTGTCGCGGGCGAAATACGGGCGGCCCTTGCCGCGAAGGGGACGCCCATCGGCCCCTATGACGTGCTGATCGCAGGACAGGCGAAAGCCCGCGGACTGATACTCGTTACCAACAATGTCGGCGAGTTCAACAGGGTTGAGAACCTGCGGGTGGAGGATTGGTCGCTTTGAACCCTGGCTGGTTCGGGGCCGCTTAAGGGAATCCGCAACATTGTCTTTGACCGTCAAGGTCAAATGCTAACAGCGGAATGATGCGGCCGGCGTGGCGTTGCAATGCTCTATGCTGCCTCCGGCTTTGGCTGATACAGCCGGCGCTTCACATTCGGGTGGAGTGCGTTGCGCACATCCTTGTCCACGACCGCGAGAGCGAACCATTCGGGATCGAAATGCCCACCACACCACCGCTTGGTATCTCCGTGTTCGAGGTCCTCTCTGTCCGACATGATTTCAAGGAAGCGCTCATAGCCGAGCACGGCGTTGACGTCTTCGGGCGGCCTGGCACGCCCGCCATCAATACGAATCCCGTGCCTGAAGCTGTTCGCATGGAATCGAGTGAGTGCTCTTTCCCCACTCGTCCACCCGCGCCCAATCATCTGAGCAGGCGCGGTTCGAGCCAAGCAAATCCGCCAAGGCAAGCGCGCGGCGCGAGCGCTCGGGGCGGCGGCTCCTTCATAGAAACCACGCCCCGTCGGAAATCACAGATCAGCAGAATCCGAGCAAATCACGAACGGAATGCCATAGAGCGCGACATTTTGATCCTGCGAAACGAAATGCGCTCCCTCGGCCACGGCTTGCGCCATGAGGAGATGATCGAAGGGATCGCGATGATGAAGCGGAAGTGCAGCGAGAGCGATCAAATGCGCATCGGTGATATCCAGCCGGTCGAATCCCTGATCCGGTAAGATCGCGAGAATCTCTTCTATATCGGCATCAAGTTTGCCGATCCTGAGCTTCACGGTGATTTCCCAAAGGGAAACAGCACTGACGAGGACGTCGTTCTCGGGATCGCCGATAAGGCGGCGCGCATGATTCCCGAGCTTTTCGTCGTCGTTCAGCCACCACAACAAGGCATGCGTATCGAGCAGCAGCCTCACGTCCCATCTTCCATGGACTTCAGAACATCCGCCGGCAGACTGTCGAAGTCATCGGGAACTTTGATCTTTCCGCGCAACGCGCCAGGTTTCCGCGTGACGATGTCCGACGACGGCGGTCCGATTTCCGCAACAACCTTGTGATGGGACGTCAGGACGAACCTCTGCCCGTCTTCGACCTGCTTGAGGAAGGACGTCAAGTTGCCGCGAAATTCCCGCACGCCGACACGGCGGGGCGATGATGTCTGTTGCCGGGACTGAGGCATGGCGAAGCTCCATTCAAGGGGAAATGTGTACACAATTTTCAGGAAATGCAAGCACCGCCTCGCGCCGTGTGGAGGGATGGCGCTCACGCGCCATCTCCCGCGAGCTGCCAGACCGGGATACCGAGGCGGCGGGCCTTGTCGCCGAGATTGCCGGTGATGCCGGAGCCGGGAAAGATGACGACGCCGGCGGGCATGACCGAAAGCATGTCGTCGTTGCGCCGGAAGGGTGCCGCCTTGGCGTGCTTCGTCCAGTTCGGCTTGAAGGCGATCTGCGTCACCTTACGGGCTTCGGCCCAGCAGGCGGCAATGCGTTCCGCTCCCTTCGGCGAGCCGCCATGCAGCAGCACCATGTCGGGATATTTGGCGAGAGCCTGGTCGAGCTTCGCCCAGATCCGCTCATGGTCGTTGTAGTCGATGCCGCCGCCAAAGGCGATCTTGGTGCCGGCCGGGATCAAGACCTCGGTCTCAGTGCGGCGGCGGGCGGACAGGAAATCCCTGGAGTCGATCATTGCCGCGGTCATGTTGGCGTGGCTGACCTTGGAGCCGGTGCGCGGCCGCCATGCCGATCCGGTTTGGGCTTCGAAAAGGTCGGCCGCATAGTCGCGCATGAACTCGAAGGCGTTGCGGCGCTCGAGGAGGGTGATGCCTTCGGCGATCAGGCGCTCCAGCTCGACGCTTTTGACTTCCGAGCCGTCCTGCTCGCGCTGACCATTGCGCTGACCATCCTCGTTGCGCTGAAGCTCGCGCTGGATGCGTTCGCCGGCACGATGGAAGAGGTTGACCGTCGACCAGAGCAGATCTTCGAGGTCGGGCTCCAGCCGCGTGTCGCCGAGCATCTCGAACAGAGCGTCGAAGATGGCGGTCAGCGCCGACTGGACGATCGGCTCCTCGGGCAGCGGCCGCGGGTCCGGCTCGTCCTGGAAGGGGCGATGGCCATGGATCTGCATCTCGTAGACGAAGCGGTCGGTCGGGGAAGAAGCGTGATGGGGCTCGAAGGCGTCGTCGATGGGAAGAGTGAGGTTCATGATGGTCTCCGTCGGTTTGGGCCGCGCCTCTCGCGGCCTGACGGCGATCCCTGTCCATGCGCCGGCGGGCCGGAACCGCGAGCGAAGCGAAGCGGCCCAGCGTGAGCGCCGGGCGGCGGAGGGAGGGTTTCTTGACCCGCGAGAAGCGCCGGCTTCCGCATCGGCCCGAAAAGTGGGAACCGGTTTTCGGAACGGCCGATGCGGCAAGGAAGTGCCGGCGCGGGGAAGAAACCCGACTGACCCGCTGAAGGCCCGCCCGCCGCATGGTAAGGGTCGCCTCTCGGCAGGCCCGCGGGCGCGCCCACCCGAACGGCGAGCGGCCGGAGACCGGCCCTTCCTCCCACGCCGCGCCCCTCGCCTCCGCTGCCGGCCCGATCATGCGGGCAGAAAGGCCAGGACATCGTCCGGCGCGAGCTGGGCCCGAAGATGCACGATGAGCCGCTCCGGTCCGAGCCGCCGCAGATCCTCGTTGAAGTCGCCGAGTTCGGGGGACAGCACGAGCGGCAGGATCCCGAGCGCCTGCGCGCGGCGGCTCAATCCTTCGATTCCGTGCCGGCCGGCCGCGTCGGCGTCAGCCGCGATATAGAGGCGCTGGCAGCCATCCGGCAGCCGGAAAGCGGCAAGGTGATTGGCGGTCAGCGCCGAGACCATCGGCATGCCAGACATCACATGCGCGAGCGACAAGATGCTTTCGAGCCCCTCGCCTGCGACCATGACCGGTACGGGGCCTTGAAGAGGAAACCGGAAGCGAACCGCGTTTCCGAGCAGCCCGCCGAGCGCGCGTCGGGGATCGTCTAACTTCGCCTTGCCGTCCCCCGCCGGGTCCAACCAGGTGCGATGCACACCGGTGATCGCGCCGGAGCGGTCGGTCACGGCTGCGATCAGGGCCGGATAGCAGCTCGTTCGACCAGTCACGAGATCCCGATAGTAGCAGGACGGGTGGAAGCGCAGCGCCGGATGCAAAGACGCCCGCAAGATGCCGCGCTGGCGCAGATAGCTGTCGGCGAGCGTACCGTCGAGCGGCTCTGTCATGCGGAACAAGCGTCGCGCGCGCTCGCCTGCCGGTCTATCGACCGGCGGATCGGTTTGGGCGTCGCCCCTGCGGGCCAATGTCAAATTGTGGTGAGCCGGAATGGGTTCGGGAAGGCTTAGGAAACGCCGCGCCTCGTCTGCGACATCACGGAAGTCCACCAACCCGCAGGTCTCCCGAACGAGGTCGAGCAGATCGCCATATTGAGAGGTTGCTGCATCCGTCCACCGCCCGGCACGCGGGCCGGAGAGACGGACATAGAGCGATTTGCCCTTGGCGTTGGCGACGTCGCCGACGATCCAGTAATTGCCGGCCCGATGGCCGGCGGAGAGGTAATGACGGCAAACCGCCTCGGCGTTGCGCGCGAGACGATCGGCCAATTGGGAGGCGGACATCATGGTGGTCACGCCCGCCCAGTGACATCGACGATCGAATGCCGTTCGAGGAGGCGAGAAAGGATCGCCGATCCCTCCTCCGACGTCGGAATGAAGAACCGGAGCTTCCAGGCGATCAACTCGGAGAACAGGCCGATCGATCTGAGCCTGTCGCGCATCCCGTCGGTGAAGCCATTGAGTTCGACGCGATAGTCGTTCATCACCCGAACCCGTCGCAACGTCATGTTGCCGGCAAGGCCAACCACCGAGGAGCCGCCGAGAAGCGATTCCCAGATCTGGGCGGCGCTGATGACCTCCGACCGATCGAGCCCGAAATTCCTGCACAGCAGGGCTAGACCCTCCGAAGAAATCAGACGGCCGACAATGCGCTCTCCCTCATCCGTCTCCAGCCGATAGACCCGGCAAAAATCCTGAGGCAGCAATTTCCAGATCGGCAGCAGCAGGCCAGAGACGACATGCATGGTCGAAATCGAAAACTCCGGGAGATTGGCGACTTCGGCATTCCACGCAGCCGAGAAGATTTGCTCGTTCGCTTCCTCCCAGTTGGTTTCTGCAAGCTGGCGCAGCTCGAAACGGATTTCGTCCATCGGCCGGATGAGCGCGACGCGCGGCTCAACCGAGCCGTCATCGAGCATGACCGAGCGGGTCGGAACCTGCACGGCCGGGCGGCCCGACTTGCCGTTGACCATTAGCCTGGCACGTGGGTCGCGCGCGGGAATAGCCAGGGCATCGGCGAGCATCATCGGCCTGTTGCGATCCATGCGCTCGATCGTCAAGAGATGCGTCTCAGCACCTGTGACCGGATGGGTATAGACGAGTTGTCTAGCCTTCACCGTCATACGGTCTGCTGTCAGCGTCTCCAGTCCCTTGTCATAGACACCGGCGGCGATCGCACCCTCGATCCGGGCAGCCAGCAACTGTTCGAAAGCGTCGAACAACAGGTTCTGCATGGCAACCGTCAGCGCCAGCATGCGGTTGAGGAAGGTGTGGATCGGCGGCAGCTCGTCCTTGAGGCCACCTTCCTCGGCGGCCAGCGAAAGGCCGGTGATCGTCTCGAACTTTTCCAGTGAGCAACCGGGGACGCCGCCGCGGTGGATGAGCTTATAGAACTGCCTGAGCGCATCGCGGGCATACTGGGATTCGAGATTGTCCTCGCTTCTGAACATGCCCTGCCCGCCGGTCTGGCGCTGGCCCCTGGTGATCGCGCCGAGCGTGTCGAGACGCCGGGCAATGGTTGACAGAAACCGGCGCTCCGCCTTGACGTTGGTGGCGATCATGCGGAAGAGCGGAGGCTGCGTCTGGTTGGTGCGATGGCTGCGCCCGAGACCCTGAATCGCAACGTCGGCCCGCCAGCCGGCTTCGAGAAGATTGTGCAGGCGTAGGCGCTGGTTCTTGGCGCCGAGATCGGCATGATAGGAGCGTCCCGTGCCGCCTGCTTCGGAAAAGATCAGGATCGGCTTCTCGTCGTCCATGAAGGCACGCGTCTCGTCGAGATTGGCGCTGCCCGGCCGGCTCTCGACGGCGAAGCGGGCGATCGTACCGCCATCGTCGCGGCGAACGATGCGACGTGTGCGCCCGGTAATCTCAGCGACTTGTCTACTGCCGAATTGCTGGACGATTTGGTCGAGTGCGGTCGGGACCGCGGGCAGGCTGCCCAGCCGTTCCAGCAACGCGTCACGGCGCGCGACCGCTTCCCGGCACAGGACGGGGTTGCCATCGGCGTCATAGACCGGCCGCGACAAGAGGTTGCCTTCGGCATCCGAATATTCCTCGAAGAGCTGTGTCGGAAAGGAATGGCTGAGATATTCCGCGACGATCTCGCGCGGCGTGACGTCAACCTGAATGTCGCCCCACTCCTCGGTCGGGATTTCCGCCAGCCGACGCTCGGTGAGCGATTGGCCGGTGGAGATGATCTGGACGATTGCCGCGTGACCCGCTTCCACATCCTTGCTGATCGCGCCGATCAAGGCCGGCGTCTTCATCGAGGTCAGAAGGTGATTGAAGAAGCGCTGCTTCGAGCTCTCGAAGGCAGACCGGGCGGCGGCTTTGGCGTTTTTGTTGCGCGTGGTGCTGTTGCTGACGATGCCTGTGGCTTCGAGCGCTTCGGTTAGATTGTTATGGATGATCTGGAAGGCCTCGGCGTAGGAATCGTAGATGCGGACCTGTTCCGCGGTCAGTTCGTGTTCGAGGATGTCGTATTCCACGCCGTCGAACGACAGGGACCTCGATGCGTAAAGGCCCATCGCCTTGAGGTCACGCGCGAGCACTTCCATCGTCGCAACGCCGCCGTCCTCGATCGCCGCGATGAACTCGGATCTGGTCGAAAAGGGAAAGTCGGCACTACCCCAGAGGCCGAGGCGTTCGGCATAGGCGAGCGATTCCACCTCGGACGCGCCGGTTGCGGAGACATAGACGACGCGGGCATCCGGCAAAGCACGCTGCAGGCGCAGCCCGGCACGGCCCTGCTGCGAGGCGGCTTTTTCGCCGCGCTCGGACTTGCCGCCGGCGGCATTCGCCATGGCGTGGCCTTCATCGAAGATAATCACACCGTCAGAGTCTTCTCCGAGCCAGTCGACGATCTGCTGGACGCGCGATCGTTTGCCTTCGCGCTCATCGGTGCGCAACGTGGCGAAGGTGACGAAGAGTATTCCCTCGTCGAGTTTGATCGGCTTGCCCTGCCTGAAGCGCGACAGAGGCGTGACGAGCAGCTTCTCCTGCCCAAGCGCGCTCCAGTCACGCTGGGCGTCTTCGATCAGGGTCTCGGATTTCGAGATCCACAGATGGCGGCGACGGCCCTGGAGCCAATTGTCCAGGATGATGCCGGCGGCCTGGCGGCCTTTGCCGGCGCCCGTGCCGTCGCCGAGAAACCAGCCACGACGAAAACGAACAGCGCCTTCCGTTTCGGGCGCGACGGCCTTGAGGTTGTCGAATGTGGCATCGACGGACCAATGGCCGGCGAGATAGCCGGAATGAGCCTCGCCGGCATAAATCACGCTCTCGAGCTGAGCGTCGGAGAGATCGCCGCCGGTGATGATGCGCCTCGGCAGATGCGGCCGATAGGTGGGCTTGGGCGGTGCCACCGATGCCATGGCGACGGATTCCACCAGCTTGTCCGGGTGGGGCTTTGCGCCCGGGATATGGATGGCCTGCAGCCGATAGGGTTCGTAAATGCCGTCGGCGACGTCGACGCGGACGCTCGGCGCTGCGTCGCGCAGTTCGTAGTCGAGTGCAATAACCTCGTCGTCGACGTGGGCCACCGGCGGGGACACGGGTCGCTGCGCACGGACAGCGGGCGATGTCCGGCTTGCCGGAGCGATCACCGCCGCGGGGCGCAGGGTGTCGGCGGCCTTGCGTGCGGCCATCTTCGCCGCGCAGGCGCGTAAGACCCCGTTGGAAAGCGGCCCTCCAATTAAGTTCGGCGCGGTCGAGGGCGAGCGGGGCGGAAGGCCCGATATCCACGAAAGCAGTGTTTCCAGATCGGGAGCCACGCCGTGCGATGAGATGAGGCTTGTGGGATCAGTGGCGGCAATCTTGTCGATCACCGTCAGGCGGGTTTCCATCGTCGTGCCGTGCCGGGCATAGACGCTGCCGTCGATCGCCGCGCTGAACAGAACCGTGCCGCGGTCCTGCAGGCGGACGAAGGCGTCGCGCCATTTGGGATTGTCGGGGGACAGGCTGGAGCCGGTGATCGCCACAAGTCGGCCGCCAGGCGCAAGCCGGGCGAAGGCGGAGGCGAGATGACGCCACGCGGTGTCGGGCATGCGGCCTTCGACATGAACGCCGGCCGAAAACGGCGGGTTCATCAACACGACCGTCGGACGAACGGAACGGTCGAGATAGTCATCGATGCGGGCGGCGTCGTGCTGCGACACCGCCGAGCCTGAGAAGAGGTGCACCAGCAGACCGCGACGAACCGGGGTGTATTCGTTAAGGGAAAGGCGCGCATGGGCAAGTTCGGCGAAGATGGCCATCAGGCCGGTCCCGGCCGACGGCTCGAGCACTGTGTCGACCGCCATGATGCCGGCGGCGCGAGCCGCGATAAAGCCAAGTGGCAGTGGCGTGGAAAACTGCTGGAGCTGTTGGCTTTCCTCCGAGCGCCGTGTGTGGGTCGGGACCAGGCCCACGATCTTGTTCAGCATCGCCAGCGCCGCCTGAGGGGCGTTCGCGCGGGCGGAGATCGCCGCGCCGAACTTGCGCAGGAACAGGACCTGCGCGACCTCGGTCGCCTCATAGGCATCCTTCCATGCCCAGAAGCCTTCGGCGTCCGAGCCGCCGAAGGCATTCGTGAGGATAGCGCGAAGGTCGGCTGCGCCGATGGCCTGGCCGCGTTCGAGAAACGGCAGAAGCTGATGGCCGGCGAGGAGAATTTTGCCAGCACGGCCGGTGTGATCGGCGGGAGCAAGCGAGGTGGCGGCCGCGTTTGCGGCGCCGGATGTGATGAGGTTCATGGCAGACCCTGTCGAGAGCGGAAAAGGACCGGCCCGCCCGAACGCTCTCCAAACCCCGGCAGGCCGCCCCTTATCCGGCCCCTCTCTCCCTCTGGGGCGACGCAACACCTATCTCAAGGAGTAGCTATCGGTGCGGGGTCAGGCTGGGACCCTCATCCCCTTCCAGACTCCTCGATGCCAATTCCCAATTAACGGCCTATTGACTTCCAATTATCATATTTCATATTTCCAATTTTCAAAGAGTCGGAAGCAGCCATGTACAATCGGTTCGTCGAGCATCGGGTGGAAGAATCTCTTTCGGATACGCCGGTCGTCCTCATCGTCGGCCCACGCCGAGCGGGAAAAACGACGCTCGTGCGGAAGCTAGACGGCGACGATCGCCGTTACATCACGCTGGACGATCAGACCGTGCTTGCGGCGGCGCAATCCGACCCCGCCGGATTCATAAGGGGTCTCGACAAGGCGATCATCGACGAAATCCAGCGCGCGCCCGACTTGCTCCTGGCGATCAAGAAGACGGTGGATGAGGATTATCGTCCGGGCCGTTTTCTGCTGACCGGCTCAGCCAATGTACTCACCCTGCCTCGTGTCGCCGACAGCCTGGCCGGCCGCATGGAGACGATCCGCATGTTGCCGCTGTCCCGGCTCGAGATCGATGGAGGACCGTCGACCTTCCTGCCCCGGTTGTTCGAAGGAAAACTGCAAGGCGATCGGGAAGCGATCGTCGGCGACGATCTTCTGAAGCTTGTTTTGCGCGGCGGTTTTCCCGAAGCAATCGCCCGTGAAAGCGAGCGGAGGAGACAGGACTGGGCGCGATCCTACCTGACATCGGTCCTCACCCGCGATCTCAGGGATATTGCCGATGTCGAGAAACTGACCGAGCTGCCGAAATTCGTGCGGCTCCTGGCCGAACATTCAGGCCAGTTGGTGAACTATTCGCAGTTCGGGTCGAGCATCAATGTCAGCCACAAGACCGGACAGCGGTATGTCGGCTTGCTCGAACAGGTGTTCCTGATCGCCACCGTGCAGCCCTGGTATACGAATGCACTGAAACGGATTGCCAAGACGCCAAAGCTGCACTTCCTCGATTCCGGCATACTGGCCGCGGCAAGAGGGCTCACCTTCGACCGGATCAAGGCCGATCGCGGTGCATTCGGTTCGCTTCTGGAAACCTTTGTCTTTTCCGAGATCCTGAAACTCATGTCGGGTTCGGACCTTAGGCTTACGCCCTACCATTTCCGAGACCAGCAGATGCGCGAGGTGGATGTCGTGCTCGAACGCGACGACGGCATGATCGTGGGAATTGAGGTGAAGGCAAGCGCCACGGTGAAGGCGGGTGATTTCGGGGGCCTGAAGACGCTAGCGGACGCGTGCGGCGAGAAATTTGCCTTCGGCATCGTCCTTTATGACAATACCGATGTCGTACCGTTCGGCGAAAAGCTCGCCGCAGCACCGCTTTCATGCCTGTGGCGATAAGCAGATCGCGCTGGCCACTGTTTCATACTATAATATTTCCGATAGTATAATCGATCAGGTCTGTGCTACTTCGCCATTAAAGACCTCGTCCGGCGGCGTAGGAGGAGCAAGGTGCGGCGGTTTCTGATCGGCGACAGGTCACTCGAAGAGGAATCTGTCGAGTTTCGAGTACTGCTTGGGCATGCCTATGAGCAGAGGCGGCGCCCGATGTGTCTGTGCAAGGAGCCACCGGTTGCGATGTATATCGCGCGCCTGGAGGATCAGTATCTCATCAAGCGCATGCCGCTCTCGGGGCGCGACCACGATCCTGCGTGCCCGTCCTATGAGCCACCCTACGAGCTTTCCGGCCTCGGCCCGCTGATCGGCAATGCGATCCAGATCGATGCCAGCGGCAAGGCAGAGCTGAAGCTGGATTTTTCCCTGACAAAGCGCGGGCCGCGATCGGCGCCGGGCGCGCCGGCCGAAGCAGCCGAGCCGGGCATCCGCAGCGAGCCCAAAAAGCTGTCGCTCAAGGGCATGCTGCATTATCTCTGGGAGGCTGGCGAACTCACGGAATGGCGTTCGACATGGGCGGGCCGGCGTGGTTGGGGCCGGGTGCGCACGAGCCTGATCAATGCCGCCTCACAGATGACCGCAAGGGGCGGTCCGTTGAGCGACATGCTCTTCGTCCCGGAGGTATTCCATCCCGAGGACAAGGACGGGATCGCCGCCCGTCGCGCCGCCGCGCTCAAAGACATACAGGCGACGGGGTCGGGACCGCGCAAGCTCATGATGATCGTGGCCGAGGTGAAGGAGTTTTCCGCGGCGCGCGAGGGGCACAGGATCGTGGTACGACATGTTCCCTTCCCGCTGATGATCGAGGACGGTGCATGGAGGCGGCTTGCCGCGCGCTATGAGACCGAACTGGAACTGTGGCGCTCGAGCGAGACCTTCCATCTGATCGTCATCGCCACCTTCGGCGTGTCGGCCGCCGGCATCGCTTCGGTTGAAGAGGTCGCCCTCATGGTCGTCAACGAGCATTGGCTGCCATTCGAGGACATTCACGAGTTGCGGCTCCTGGAAAAGCTCAGCCATCTTAAGCGAAAGAGCGTCAAGGGACTGCGTTTCAACCTGCCGCGCGATGCGCCGATCGTGTCGGTCACATTGCCCGAACAAAAACCCGCGCCCGTCGCGATGTTCATCGTGCCGGCAAGTGCCGGAGACGATTACGAACACGCGCTTGCGGATATGATCGAGGCGAGACCGGAGATCGCACCCTGGGTCTGGCGGGTGGCCGAGGGCGAAATGCCGCGGCTTCCTTGATACGGGGGACATGGGAACGCGGGGCGTTGACAGGGCGAAGCGAATAAGAACAGCTGCGGCATAGTAACTATCCGTCATTTTCTTCAACCGGACCATCATGAAGCCTGAAAAGAAGCCGTTCATTGTCGAGATCAAAAATCGGCGTCGCCTGTCCCGGCGAGATCGCTCGATCTGGGGAGACATCGATCTGAAGGCCGCTGGCAATCAGGTCGACGTCGAGCAGACAGCCGGAGAGAGTGATTTGGCAATGTCCATGCGGCCGTCCGAGGCCGCGGCGGAGCAAACAGCAACCGAGATCAACGCCTGATCGCGTCATACACCAGCTTCGGCGCCGCCCATCCGTTGACGTAGAAATATCGCTTCGCCCGGAGACGCGCGACATAGGCGTCTTGCCCCCTGTGGGATCCGAGCCGGTTGAAGCGCGCCCGGGAATAGTCGATCATCCCGTCCCCTTCAGTCAGTTCCAGCCGACCTGCCGCCGCCAGCGCTTCGATATGGGAGCGGAGTGATCTGACGACACCATCGAATCGATACTGCCTGTCCAGAGCGGCGTTGAGGCGGCCCGCTTGCATGGGAGAGAGTGCTTCGGTGTTGAACATGGGATTTCCGTGAATGCGAAAACCCGGCGCGGATGGCCGGGTTCTGATCGGGTTGGATGGGCGATGCCGCTTTAGAAGACCGTAATCAGGCAGCGCTTTCGAGGAGCTTTCGGGCCTTGCCTTCCAGCTCCAATCGCGTGTCCTGATGGGCTTTTCCGCGGGCAAGCGCGGTGATCCCCTGGACAAAGTCAAAGATGCTCTCGGGTGGCCTCCCTTCTTCGCAAAGCACGGTCTCGATGATCTTGCCGGTTTCGGCCTTGGAGAAACCGCGCTTGCGCAGGAAATCCGAGCGGTCCTCGTCGTTGCGGGCAACGATCCGCTCACGGGCGGCGCGAATGCCGGCGATGAAGGGCGCCGGCGAGGAATTGGCGAAGCTCGTCAGCGCCGGCGTCGCTTCATGGGCGAAGCGTTGCGCCGCGAACTTCGAATGCCGGATGGTGATCTCCTCGAAATTTTCGGTGCCCCACAAATTTCTGTTGGCACACACCGCCCGCAGATAGAACGACGCGATGCCGAGCGTCTTGGAGCCGACCTCGGAGTTCCAGGCATAGAACCCGCGGAAGTAAAGATCCGGATCGCCGTTCGGCAGACGGCCGGCCTCGATCGGGTGCGTGTCGTCGACCAGGAAGAGAAAGACATCACGGTCGCTGGCATAGAGTGTCGTCGTGTCTTTCATGATATCGACGAACGGATTGTGGGTCATGGTCGACCAGTCAAGCACGCCCGGTACCTTCCAGATCGTATCCCCGGTTCCGTTGCCGGCGATGCTCATGACGGCGGCAACAAGGTCCTTGTCCCATATGCGGCCGTATTCGGGTCCGGTCACCGCCCTGAGCTCGACGCGACCGTCATCCATCTCCAGGGTTTTGACCAGTTCGGCGCTGTGGTTCAGCAGCCCGTGCTGAAGGTTGATCGCGGCCAGCGGCGCAGGCAGCTGCCGCATATAGCTCGCGGGCGCGCCGACCAGGCTGCAAAGCTGGCCATAGCTCCAGTGCGTCGGCGCAATCGGCTGACGCCCGCCGGGAACGATCAAGGCAAGGCGCTCGGCATTGTCACGGGTCGCTTCCACGCGGATCTCGGCGCTTTCGACCGTTCGAACGCGGGCGCGATCGGTTCTGGCGCTGACCGCGCGATGAAGATCGGTGAGCGACAGGTAGCGCTCGTCGTCGGGACGCGAGAACCATTCGGACGAGACGCGGCCGATACGTTCGCCGCGCGAAATATCGACCTTGAAGCCGGACGATACCGGCCACGGGGCGGAAATCATGGTGTTCATGCTCAAATCTCCTGAAACGAAGAAGCCCGGCTGATCGCTTTCGCGACAACCGGGCTGGTGGGATGGAAGATGGCTCGCCGCCGAGGGTCTGTCCGACGGGGCGGCCAAACGGGAAAGTTAAGACACGCCACCCGGGGAGCGGCGCGTCTTGGCTTGTCAATCGATCGCCTGGAATATCTCGGAAGCTTCTGGATGGTCGGCCGAATAGGTGTAGAGACGGGCGTAGCCCTCTGAGAGATAGTCCGACTGATACTGGAACGAGAGATGGGAGAAGGCGAATAGCGTGGCGATGATCCCGGCGGCTTCGGCGGAAACGTCCCCCTGAAATCCGGTGATCTCGCCGGTAATCCGAAACCGCGATGTAGATTGCGGAGCAAGGAACAGCGGCTTGCCCTCGTATTCGTAGAAATCCCAGAAGCCGCCGCCATAGTCGAGCGGACTCAGCCGGTCCATGAAGCTGTAGACCGCGTTCTCAGCGACGATCAGGAGTGAACGCCCGAACAGCGCGGGCAGGAATTCCTGGCGACGCTCTTCGGGGACGATAGTGGCGCTTTGAGCTGCAATCACGGATGTCGACATTGATTTACTCTCCAGAGAGGCGACAGGGTTCAGGCCGGACAACCCTCTCTCCCATCGCCCGGCTTCAATCCTGCTCCGGCCCCTCTCTTCCTCCTCCGGCCAACCGCAGCCGCCCCCTTCCCGGCCCGACACGCTTTGTCTCCAATGGTGAGAAATAGGAAGGCCCGGCACGATGGCCGGGCCTCCGCTTGATTGATGAATTTAAAGCGATTATTCCGCCGCTTCGAGGTGTTCGCCGCCATCCTCTGCGAGATCGCTGGACGTCTCTTCGGCATCCGCACCTTCTGTCAGAAAGGCTGGCAGATCGACGTCAGCACCTCCCTCGGTACTGCCATCGCTAACGTCAACCGTATCCGCCATGGAGGCGGCAGCTTCGTCGGGTGTTTCGTCGACCGAAAGCCGCAGCACTTCGGGAAGCCAACCGCTGCCTTCCAGCAGCCGGGCGGCCTCACGGGCCATGTCGGGTTTCTTCAGATGGTCGATGAGCTGCGCCGACTGTTCGCCTTTCGCGTCCCGGACGGCCTGCAGGATATGCGCTTTCGTGACCCGGCCGAGATAGTTGTCAACAGTCGGCGTCCAACCTGCCTCGACCATGCTGAACCCGATCGACTGGGCAAGCTGCTTCGCATGGGCGACTTCCCGCGAGCGCCGGTTCCACGCCTGGATCGTGGCGTTGAGCGACAGCGAGACGCAATGGGCAAACAGCGCCATGCGGCTCGCCTCATCGAGCGCGATCAGATAGTCCCAGACTTCGTCGGCATTGCCGGGAAGATCATGGCCCCAGGACTCCTGCCGCTCACCGATCTCCTTCGCCCAGACCGTATCGCCGAGTCCCGGGGTCTGGCTGAACGCCGTGTGCTGCGCGGTGATTTCCAGGCACGAGTCCGACCCATACCTGTAGAAGGTTTTGAGGACGAACACGTGCAGGGCGGCGATGAAGGCGATTACCGGATCATTGGCCAGCGCATTGCGGAGCGCGACAGTGCGGGCGGCCGTGAGGTCCTCGATGATACGGTCGGAGAGCGGACGGATCTTGCCGTCATCGTCCTCCGGTTCCTCGGTGCCGACAGGCTTGCCGTTGGTCGAGACCCCGCCGCTCGCGGGAGCCGTAGCGACATCGTCGTCGCTTGCACCGCTGTCATCGCCATCAGCGGCATCGCGGCCATCCGCCTCTACGACAGGTTCGTCTTCGGGCCGGACGAAACCGCGTTCGATCTTCAACTCGCCTTTGGCGGCAAGCGAGATGAAGGCGCCACCGCGGGCGACGTCCGCCGGATCGAAAACGAAAGGTCGGTCGTTCAGGGCGTCCAACGCGTTGCCGAGTTCCTCAAGCCGGGCTTCGGTCTCCTCGGAATAGTCCTCCGCCGCGGCATATTCTGCATCGAGTTTGTCATATTCCGCCTTCAGGGCGTCATGGCGGGCAAGCTCCTCCTCGGTGTACTCGAGCCGTTCACCGTAGAAGCGGCGCAGGCCAGAGGTGTGGCCGTACGGAAAGTCGAAGGCGGCATAGACCCATTTCCATCCCTCTTCGCTCTTCAGCGCCTCGGCGTCGGCGGTCAGCTTTTCGAGCACGAGCTGCTCGAGCAGGGCCGGGTCCTGCAGCCATCCGCCATTGTCCTCATCGAACAGGTCGCGCATCACGACACCGCCGGCAGCCTCATAGGCGTCGATGCCGACATAGACGACACGTCGATCGGAGGCCCGGACCGCGGTTTCGGTCAGCATCCGGCGGATATAGTAGGGGTCCTGATCATGAGACCGGGAGATCGTGTCCCAGACCTGCTCCTGCCGGACATGGTCATTGGTGATCGAAAACGCCATGACCTGGCCGAGCTTCATCTCGTCATTGGCATAGAATTCTAGCAGGCGCGGCGAAACGGAGGCCAACCGCAGGCGCTGCTTCACCGTCGCCACCGAGATGTGGAAGCGGGCCGCGATCTCTTCCTCGTCGAGCCCCTGCTCGCGCAGCGCCATCATGCCGCGAAACTCATCCAGGGGATGGAGATCGAGGCGCTTGACGTTTTCGGCAAGCGAGTCCTCGACTTCGAGGGTTTCGCCTTTGCTGACGATGCACGGGATTCCGGCGGTCCTGGACAGCCTCTTCTGGTTGACCAGCAATTCCAGCGCGCGGTAGCGGCGGCCGCCCGCCGGAATGCGATAGATCCCGGTCTCGTTGCCGTCACCATCGAGCTCTGCACGGACATTAAGGCTGGTCAGCAGTCCGCGATGAGCGATGTCTTCGGCAAGCTCCTCGATCGAGACGCCCGCCTTGGTCTTGCGCACGTTCTGCTGGCTGAGAACGAGCTTGTTGAAGGGAATGTCGCGCCCGGCATTTAGGGTGATTTTCTGGATGGCCTGTGCCATGTCGTTTCTCTCCGTGGCGGACTGGCCGGAGCCTCTCTCCGACAACCGCAACCCGCCGCGAACGCCCCTTCCCCCCTCTCCCTCCTTACCCGTCCGCAGCCTTCCACCGTTTTCCGGCTGGCGCCCGCCTCGTCGCAGGCCACAGATGGCCGGCTGTTCGGATTGCCGGCCCGGCGGAATAGGATACAAAGCACGTGTCACAGGCCACCCAAGCGGGTTGGGCCTTGCGGGTATCGCCGATCTTCGCGGGACACGGGTTGGCCGGCGCCGCGCGATAGTCGCGCTTGCGCGATCTCTCAGGATTTCACATGCTGACTTCCGGGCGGGCGCGTCTTATCCGAGAGGATCGACGCAGACATCGGTAACACGGAAGCGGCCGTCAATCCGCTTGCATTGAATGACGATATCAATTGCGACTCTAAGGAGATCGCGTATCTCAGACCTTCCAAGGTCCTTGCCGCTCTCGGACTCCTTGACGAGGAGGGTCAGCTGTTCGACCGCCAGCCTTGTGGAGTCGGCATGCACCGTCGTGATCGAGCCTGGGTGCCCGGAATTGATGTTCCGAACGTAGTAGAACGCTGTGCCGTCACGCAGTTCCTGCAAAAGAATTCGATCGGGCCGCATGCGCATACATGACTCCAACAGGTCCTTTGGTCCAATTTTCGCAGTGCCCTGGCCTCCCTTGGAATAGAATAGCCGGACATGGTTCGGCTGCGCGATAAAAAGCTCCGGCGTGTCCTCGATCGAGATGATCCGCTCGCTGTCAGGGATGTGCCGGATCAGCGCCTTCGACAAAGTCGTCTTGCCTGACCCGGTTGCCCCCGAAATAATAATGTTCTTGCGCGCTAGCACGGCGGCGCGCAGGAATTCCGCATATGCGCCCTTTCGGTGCAGATCGATAAGTCTTCGGTCGGCTACTGCCAGCCCCTCGGTGGGCGCAGTCACGTCGAACAGCCCGCCCTTCTCCAGGTCATCTAGACTGAACGTCACCGACGACGGTTTTCGAATGGTAATGCTGACGGTTTCCTTGATCGTCGCCGGCGGGATGACAATCTGGATGCGCTCCTCGTCCGGCAGGGTGGCGGAGAGGATAGGCTGTTGCTCGTCGATGGCCTGGTGCGAATAGGTGGCGATGGCGCGCGCAAGCCGCATCAGCTTCTCGAAGGTCAGTTCGGGCGCGTAGTGGCTCGCCCATCCTTCCGCCCCTTCCGTCAATACCTCGCATGGCCGGTTAATGACGACCTCGTAGAGCGACTTATTCTCGAGAAACCGCGAGAGCGGCGAAAGCAGCTCTCGCACCACACCTGCATCTGCTGCTTCCGCCATCGGATCGTCTGCCTATTTCGTTACCGGCTTCGACCGCGAACCGAATTCCCCCAGCACGGCGCGGTCAAAGATTTGGGTGCGCGGCTCGGTCACACGCAAACGGTAGACACCGGAAAAATCGAGGTCGCGGGCGACGAATATCGACACGAGCTGACCCTGATGCTTTTTCAGCGTCGGTGGAATGTTGATCGACTGCTCGACGGCGACGGCCGCTGCTTGCTGGCCGGCCGTGGTGGTTCCTTGGGCGTCTACGTCGCTGTCATGCAGACGGCTGCCAAGATAGCTGGAAGCATCGCCGACGACCGAGAGCAGCAGGGCACTGCCGAAACGCTCCCACCAATGGCTATCGACGTAACCGTCCACCCCCGCCCGACCAAGCGCATCCGTCGTCGGTGAGGCGAGCGTGATGATCACGCCCTTCGGCGTCTTGGCGCGGTTCCAGAGGACGAACAGGCGCTTTTGGCCGCGGTTAAGGCCGCCGCGATACTCGCCGACCACCTGTGTACCCTTTTCCATCAGTACGACCCGGCCATTATCGGAGAGCACATCGCGATTGATGATGCAACTTGCAAAGCCCGGCTGGTCGGATGCGAGTGCGGTCTCAAGCACGCATGGGATCGAGGTTCCCATCGCCACGATGAAGTTCCGGTTGCCGAGTCGTCCCGCGCGCGATCCTTCGAGCTGTGTGGGCGTCATCAGCTGATTGAAACGTCGAGCTTGATCCTCAGGCTGTGTGTTGACCGTGCCGAAGGTTGAAGCGAGGGGGAGATAGCTGGCGTCGGGGTCGGTGCTGGTTGCAGTATTTTCTCGCCGCTCCGCCAGGGCCCGTTGTCCGTTATAGGCAATGACTGGAGCGCGGCGCGCCGAGTCGAGTAGCGGATCATCGGCCGGCGCTGCTTTTCTTTCCACGACAGGCAGGGGCAGTTCGACCTGTGGCATGGGAGCCTCGATCTTCGGTTCCTCCTTCGCGGGCTCGAAACTCGTCGTCTGACGGACGACCACCCGCTCGGGATTAGTCGTATTCGCTTTGCCCTCCTGATCGCGCATCGACCAAAGGGCAAAGCCGATGAAGGCAATCATCGCTGCGACCACTGCGCCGCGCCTTACCAAGGGGTGCCCGTCAAGCCTCCGACCGCTATTGGTTTCTGCGCGCTCTCCGGGGATTCGATCCTGAAATTCTTCTGGCATTGCCGTCCCTATCGCTCAGCGCCAGCCGGCGGCTGCCTTGTGACGCGCTCGACTGATGGAGAGGTCGTATTGGTATCGGGATTGATGCCAAGCGGATCATAAGCCTCGTTGAACACACAGAGCACGTCCCCTCCCCGGCGCAGGATGAACTTGCGGCTGATCGCATGGACACGAACGAGGTCTGCCTCGATCGTTTTTGGCACCAGGCTCTCCGTTCCGTCCGAGTTCTCTATGTAGATTGCAGGCATTTCCTGGTTGCCGGAGAAGGCGAAGGTCGTGATCTTGCCATTGTCGTAGACGGCATTTGGCTCGAGTGCAGTCGATCCCTGCGCCGAATATCGCCAGTTGCGGGGGCCATAGGCTTCATGCAGGGAGAATACCTGATCCGCCTCGCGCGCCGCTGCCGCTTGCGCCCGCGCAGCAGCGTCGAAGCGTCGGCGCCTCGTCTCGTCGGCGGGATAGCGGTACTTGACGTAGAAATAGGTGTTCTGACCTGCAGCGACCGAACCGTCGCGCACCGTGAGTTCCATCTGGTAACTGCGGGTCGAACCATCGCGGCGAGCCGTCACCACCGAGATGTTCGTCAACGGCTGGTTCTCGCGGGGTTTAAGGAAGAGGATGTTTCCGGCCGGCGCCACTTCCCACGCAATGCTATTGCCGAGCGCCACGTGCACGACCTCTTCGTCCTCAGCGAACTCGACCTGCACGGAGGAGCGCAGCGATCCGACGATCTTCGTGATGTCATAAGGCTGATAGTTGATGAAGCGAACGCGATTGTCGTAGGGCGCGGCGCGCGGCGTCTCCAGTGCAAATGCGCTTGAGGAGAGGCCGGCGCTCATGATGACGACGGTGAACAGGCGGTGGTTCAATTGATCGCCTCCGGATCGGCCCTGTATTCGCTGACGACGAAGCCGAGCGGGTTCACCAGCCGGTCGGTCGCGGACATGGGGGCGTTGACGTAGGTGAAGGTAAGCGTGGCCACCCAATGGGTGGTCCGGACCTCCTCGCCGCGCACGACGGTTTTGGTGTAGCGGACCGAGGCAACCTGCGCGTTGATAAGTGCAATCGAAACGATATCGACCTTCGAGGTAGCGATGCGGCCGTAAATATTCTGCGGCGACTGAGGATTGCTGCCACGGTAGAGGGCGGCGAAGCGCGATTGCTCGGTTTCGGCCGACAGCAGTGTGACGATGCGGAAGTTTTCCTCCGCCTCGCTCCAGACATAGCCCTCGCGCGCCCGGACATATCTGGCGGCGAAATATTTGGTCACCGCCTCGTCATAGGTGCCGGGCGCCGAGCCTAACGCCGACACCACGTCGACGATGCCTGTAGAATTGTCGACCCTGACGACGAAGGGTTCGACCGTCTTCAGCGGCGTCAGCGCCAGGATGGCGACGGCCAAGGCGACGGCCAGGAGGCCAGCTACGGTGGCGACGGACCAGGCAATGCGGACCGAGCGTTCGGCCATGATCATCCGGTCCTGATCGAAGCGCCTTGCCTTTTCGAAGTAGCTCTTGAGGCTTTCTGCGGTAACCATGGCTGCTACCCCGCGCAACGACCGTAGGAGCCGGCAAGGCCGAAGGTCTGCAAGGCTGGAGGCGGATCCGTTGCCGGTCCTTCGGTAAAGGCTAATGCGATGGTCGCTGGCCCAGTTCGCGTCAGATCCGAATGGCTATGCTTCAGCGCGCCCTTCTCCTGCCACTGCCACATAGACCGGTTGAGCGGTCTTCGGGAATAGCCATCGCATGTGGGCGGAGAGTGGGAATGCGACGCACAGGCGCTTACGGCAGATGCTAGACATAGAAACAGCGCTACACGTGTCATGCGGAATTGCCTTCTAATTGTTTTCTCAAGCCGTTGACCTGGTCTTGCCGGAAGTGAGGGTAGCTCCAACCGCACGGATGGTGCGGCCGGCAACGCGCGTGGCGTGTAAGGTACCCCAGGCAAGCGTGCTCTCATGCGCCCTACGCGCCGTGCCATAGCCATAAGTTAGCGACGCACCGCCGGAGGCGAGTGCCGAAGCGATGCCCGGAAGTTGGTAGAAAACGTAGAAAGCGGCGAGGCAGATGGCGCAAAGTGCGATCGGCCGCATCAACAAGTCGCTATAGCCTTCGACCTCGGCGAAGGTTGAGTCGATGCAGGTGATCAGCAGCGAACCGATTGCGACCACCAGCACCTGCAGGATGACGAAGTTGACGAGTTGACCGATCCAGGCCTCGGTGAAGCGCCGGGTGGACTGGAACATGGCAAGTGCAATGAATACCGGCCCGATTGCGAGCACGATGGCGAGCGCCAGCCTGGCATAGAGCGACACGACGAAGCCGACGGCGGCAACGACAAAACTCGCGCAGAGGACGAGCGTGCCGCTGATGCTTGTGACCATGTCAACCGGCCAGGTGGCTCTGTTCCATATCTCCCTTGCACTCTCCTGGCCCTTGTCGAGGAGGCTGTCGAAGGCCGAAGCGCTCGGTGCCCTGCCGGAGTTCAATGCCTGAGAGATTTCCTTCGGAAGCGTCTCGAAGAAGACATCACCGACATAGGTCTGATAGTTGCCGGCGTTCTTCACCAGCATCAGGATGATCGCCAGCTTCATCGCGCGGAACGCGAAGTCCATGATCGGCTCCTGCACCGACCCGCGGATGACCAGGAAGCCGTAAAGCACGACGTGTAAGGTCAGTGCTGCGGTCAAAGGGCCGGCGACCCAACTGGCGATGTTGGAGGTGCCCGAGGAAATGAAGTTCTCCAGGGGCGCCTTGAACTGCCCGTCGACAAAGGCAAAGACCTGATACATGCGCGTCACCCTCCGAGTGCCTGTCCCATACGTTCAAGACGAGCCTTAAAGTCTGCGGCTGCTGCGTTCTGGCAGTTCGGAGTGTTGCCGAGCTCGCCCGGATTGTTTCGGCACTTGGCGATTACCTCGGCAAGGAGGGACTTGTTCGCCAGGAATTCATCGACAGTATAGGCCCGCTCGGGCTCGTTGGAGCAGGCGGCGAGTGCGGTGATGAGCATGAAGAGCGCGAGAACCTTCATTGCAAGGCCGCTCCCATCGCGTCCATGCGCTTGCGCCAGTCCTCGGCCCTGCGCTGCTCGTCGACCTGTACTTGAGCCTCCTGGATCATGCGCAGCGCCTGCATGCGAAGCACATCGTTCTGGAGAAATGCCGTTTCGGCCTGTAGCCGCGCCTGCAGGTCGGCGATGTCCTTGGCGTCGCCTGCCGCGGAGATCTGCTGACGCAACTGGTCAATGCCGTCGATCCGTTTGGTCGCTGCGTCATAGATTTGCTGGCCGAGGCTCATCTGGCCGGCGTTGCGATTCTGCAGACGGGAAAGCTCCTCGGCATAGAAATCATCGGCGCTCGTCCGGTAGATTGAATTGTTATCCAGGAACCGCGACGAAGAATCGCCGAAGACCCCTCCTCCGGATCCGTTGAGAACACTGGCGACAGCTTGGAAGTCGTGCGGTAGAGCCCGGCGGACCGATGAGTCGTTCAGCACGCTCGCTATATCTGCCATATTGGTGAGCTTGTTGAGCGAACCGTAAAGCTGCTCAGCCTGCTGAAGCTGCTGGTTCAAGGTGTCGAGCTGAGATTTGAGTTGGGCGATGCTCTCGATGTGCTTGGCGATCGCGGTCTGGTCGATCACCGGAATCCCCTGCGCTGTTGCCAGACCGGATGACAGGAGAAGAGCGGCGACCGCCGCATGGAGCGTGTTACGTGTAGCCATCAGCTTGCACTCCTTCTTTGCTGAAAGATCGGTAGCCAGACTTCGGGCCGGTCGCCGGCTTCATGGCGGATTGCGTCGGCGAGTTCGACATTTGCCGTTCGACCGGACAGGATTGCCAGTTCGTCGTCGAAACCAGTGAGATCGAGTTCGGCGACGACGCTGTTGTGGCCCTGCTTGACGATGAAACGGCGGCTCTCGTTGGAAAGCTCGCGAGCGAGAAGCGTGAATTCCCGCTCGGTGAGCTTGAAACCGTCGACATAGTCGCTTCGGTTGCCACGCGGGTTCGGTAGAAATACCTGGGTCGGGCACTGCTCGATGATCGTATGAGCAATCGGCGAGGCGATCGCGTCGCGCGGGCTCTGTGTGGCAAACAGCATCAGTCCGTTCTGTTTGCGGATCGTCTTGAGCTTGTTCTGGGCGAGATCCCGGAAGCCCTCATCGGCGAGCGCCTTCCAGAATTCGTCGATGACGATGATGATTCGGCGCCCGTCGATCAACTGCTCGACGCGATAGAAGAGATAGGCCATCAGGGGTGTGCGGATTTCCTCATTGTCGAGAAAATCGGTCATGTCGTAGCCGAGGAACTTAGCGCCGATGCCGATGTCATCGAAAGGATTGTCGAAGACCCAGCCGAGCGGCCCTCCCCTCTCCCATCGGCGCAGCCTGGCGGCGATCCCTTCCGGATCGGTGTTGTTGAGGAAGGTCCGCAGCGCCCCGATTGTACGGTGCTCAACCGGCAGGTCGGCTAATCCGTCGATAGCAGCCGCAATGTCACGCAATTCACCGACGGATAAATCACCTCTTGCGGGGCCGGCCAGCTTGCCGACCCAATGCGCCAGGAACATCTTGTTCTGCGGTGTCAGCTCGAGCGCCTTCAACGGCGCGCATCGGGTTGGCGCACCGTTCTTCAGCGGCAGATAGGTGCCGCCGGCAGCCCGTACGAAAAGATCGGCGCCTCGATCCTTGTCGAAGAGCACCATATGCGGATCGTGCTTGTCGAGCTGCGAAAGCATGAAATTCAAAAGCACGGTTTTGCCAGCGCCGGAGGGGCCGCAGACGAAGGTGTTGCCGAGATCGCCGTAGTGGAAGTTGAAATAGTACGGCGAACCGGACGCGGTTTTCAGCATGGCAACGGCCGGTCCCCATTCGTTGCCGTCTTTCTTCCCGATCGGATAGGAATGGAAGGGCGAAAGTGCTGCGAAATTCCGTGAGGTGATCGCCCCGGACCGGGCGCGGTAACGAAAATTGCCCGGCAGTTGCGCCCACCAGGCCGCTTCAAGCCCCAAATCCTCGCGCGCCACCACGGCTCCACCATTGGTCAGATACGAGCGGGCCTTGGCCAGATTGTCGGTAAGCTCCTTGATGCAAGGAGCAAAGACCGAAAGCGTCAGATGATGCTCGCCGAGCACGAACCGATTGGATTCGAGATCGTCCATCGCCGTGTCGAGCTCCTCGACTTGCGAGGCCGCCTTGTCGCCGGCGCCGACCATCTGGTTCTGCTTGCGCCCGAGGATGGTGCGGGCATCAGCCTTCGCGATGAAGGCAAAGGATTGCGTCAGGATGAGCTCGAAGGGAGCGGTGAGCACGCCGTCAAGCATACCGGTCCGGGTCTTTGCCGGATATTCCTTGAAGCCGAACATGCCGGCATAGCGGCTTTCGGCCTCATGGCGAATCTCCACGGTTTCGCGTCCGAAGATCAAGCGATCCGAGTAGATCGCGGAAGATATGCGTCCTTGTGTCAGTGGAACCGGCTCACGGCGGCCACCGACGATCTGATGCAGAACCTCGCTCGGCTCGGAAAACACAAGACCGTCGCGCTCATAGAGCGACAGCACGCGTGGCCGAAAGCGCTGGAGGCCAACCGTCACGTCGACGAGCTTGTCGCTGAGAAGTTTGAGCGCCTCCTCGTCCAGTTCGATATCGGCGTGGCGCGCTTTGCTCAGCCGAGAAATGAGGCTGGTAATCTTTTCCGCAGGGTCTCGGTTCGGGCTCCAGAGAAGCGTCAGATAAAGATCGTTGCGAAACAGATCTTCGCGCATCATGCGGTCACGATATTTGCCATTGAGCGCTTTCGAAAAGGCGCTCACGAACACCCCTTCGGGGTATTCGTTGTCGCGGCGGCGGATGATGTGCGCCCAAATCGCCAGACGCTCGTCGGCGACATTGCGGTAAAGCGTGTTGAGATCGCGATGCAGGCCGTTGAGGTCCAGCACGTCGGCAGTCTCGAACGAGACGCCTTCCAGTGCCACCATGACCATCAGGACCTGAGAATCGAGCGCTATCGTCGCGTCATCGAGATGGCGGACGTAAGGGATGAAGGTTTCCGGCTGCAGCTCACGGGCCTTGATGGCGGCAAGGTTAGGCAAGGCCGATATCCCTTTCGTCATAACGCCGGCCGAGCTTCAGAGGCGTCAGCGACGTGCCGCCCCAATGGGCGCCGTTACGGGAGCGGCCGCGCGTCTCGATCGAGCCGATCAGAATGCGGAACATATTGTGGTCCTGCTTCACGAGGGTTCGGAAGAAGAGGTGAAGGACGACGCCAAAAAGCGCATAGCCCACCGACCCGGCGATGACGTAGAGGATCGTCGTCAGCATGAGGTTGACGCCCATCGCCTCCATCGTGACGCCGGCAACCATCGCGGGACGGGTGCAAGCGAGGAACAGTGTGTCCTCCTCAAGAGTGATTTCTGCGGGCATGACATCAAGCCCCCGAAATCGTGCTGACAATCTCGGAGGCACCAAAGATGATGCCGATGCCGAGGACCACATAGGCCGCCTTCCGCAAATCGAGATATCCGAACATCCAGGCGATGCCGACTATTATGACGGCAATGGTCGCGAGCAGTTTTGCGACATTGCCGGTCAGCATATCGACGATGTTTTGAAGCACGCTTTCAATGCCGCCCGTTGCCTGGGCGAAGGCTGGTTCGACCATGACGATCGAAACGATAACCGCTGTCGATGCGACGGTGAGAACAGAACGGACGGTGGCAACAAAAGTCATTCGGATCGCTCCTTTTGGTCGTCACGGAAAACAAAGACAGAGGTCGCCCGCCCGGTGGCGAAGACGTCCCAGGGTGGCGGGGTTGCGACCTGCTCTTCAAAGGGGGCAGCATCATTTTCACGAGCGGCCGATACATCCGAGCGAGCATCATCACCCACGGCTCCTGATCCTATAGCCAGCGACGTCAGCCTCTTTGAAAGCCGCCTCGCCTCGCGCATGGCCTGTTCGTCGTATTGCGCAAGCGCGCCGAGGGACGCATCGCCTCGCCCATAAAAAGATTGCAGCATGAAGCGGTCGGCGGTCTCAGATCTCTTTCCCGCACGAAGAGCCACCTGGTAGTACCCGTTCAGCAATGTCGCGGTTGCCTGGAGATTCAGGCATGGTTCAAAGGCATCGGCGAGGGCGAGATTGAGCGTCGGAAAGTCGTCGGGTCGTATCCCTCCCAGGCCGAGTTGAATGTCTTGGCGATCGGCAAGAAGCCCCGATGCGACCTCGATCGCTTCGGCCTTGGATCCGGGCTGCCTGGCAAGCGGCGCCCCGCTATTGATGCGAATTGCGAAGGGGTGAAATCCGCTTTCCAGGCTCACGATCGCTGCGAGCGTCTCGACCGCAATGTCCGGAGCACACATGTGCGCGAGGTCGACGAAGTCAGCGGCCATCAGTACCACACCCTCTGACTGCCAATCCCGTCGATGGTCACGTCGACGTAGTGGGGCTGGGGGCGGACGTGGGGCCGTCTGACCACGTAACGCCGGCAATGTCGTTCGTGGCCGCCCGGGTAGCGAAATGAAGGCGTATCGTCAGCTTGATCGTAGCATTCGCTCATCGGGACGGTTTGAGGTGTCGTCGAGACGCAGCTTGCTGCCTGTCCACGATCACTCGTGCGCGTGGTAAGCCTGAAGCCCTCATCGCAGTAGTACGGTTCAAAGCGCGGCCGCGAAGCCCGCAAACCGACGCTGCCGCAGGTCGGGAACCCGTCTCCCCTGCCAAGTGCTCGCCAAAGCCTTTGGATAGGCGGCCGGCATGCCGCGTACTGCATTGGACCACCAGGATTCGAAAGGCATAGAATGACCTGGCATCCCCAATCTTCAGCGCGAGCGTTACTCGCTGGAATGAGGTATGATACAGGGACGCTGATTAGAGCCAGAACGGAGAGAAGATTTCTCATGAACAGGAGCCTTCGCGATCACGGCACAGGGCGATGTCCCTGCCATCGCACTTGCCACACACTCAATATACTGACCTATACAATGCAGTTTAAGCAATGACAAGAGCACTCGACGTTCAGTGGCACAGCCTTGCCTTTTCGGGCTTCATCTTCCGTGAAATCTTCGATCATCCGTTGGAAGACGAGACACCCCAGTCGCGTTTGAAGCAGATCGGCATGATGAGCGTGCTCTACATTATGCACCAGGGCCATCAACGCCTAACCCTTTCAAATATCATCGAAAATACAGGCCTCACGCGTACAGGCGTCACGGAAACGATAGATCCTCTCGTGCGACGCGGGCTGTTGACCGAGCGGTTTGTCAAGAACTCGATGGGACGCGGCAAAGCGCGACAGTTCGAGATCGCCAGCGAAATCCTGGAGAAGCTTCGCAGTCTGGAGGGAGGCAAAAACCTCGAATCAACCGCGCCGCCGGCGAATCAAAGTGCATCGAAATCTTGAGTTTGATCGAGCCGTCCGTCAGGCGTGTGTCCTTAACCAAGCGCGCTTCGTGTGGTTTGCCCCGACCTAAAGCGTTCACAATGGCCGCCTCGAATGGGCTGGATGAGGAGTTCAATATCGGCGATGGCGTCGCAGACTGCGACGGGCGGGTGATCATGTCGCCCAGAGGGCTCCGACAGGAATTCGACCTGCGATTGCGAATTTTGCGTCTTCCGCTGATCAACCAAATAAACTAGCGTTCGAAACGGCCGACATGAGCGGAGCCTGTGCTTCCGGACGATGCGATCTGGTTTATCGCTGTGAGAGCGTCCGGCCACGTCGTTCTGCGCCGGACTCTTGAAGGAGAGTCAACATGTCGAAGAAGAGCCCTGATCCGTCTGGCAAGGCGGTCATGGAAGAAGAGCGCGCGGTGGCGGCGGCTGTGGATCTTGCGATGAAGGTCTACCGCTGCGACGCCAAGACCGCGGCTGCGCACCGAGCGCTTGAAGCCTGGATGGAAAAGCGCGAAGGCGAGTTCACGTTTTGGCTGTACGTCTTCCACACAGTCAAACCTCACTCCGGCCCCGGTTGCGTGCACCCCAACCCGGTCTGACACACTTGATAGCGAACCAGCAACCTGATGTCGGCTCCCGGGCAAGCCTCGGGCGTCGTAATTCGGAAATTAAGGCCAGGCGTCCTCGGATAGCTGAAGGATTTATGGTGGAATCATTGCCTTCGTAGTAGTCTCGAATTGGGCAGGAGAGCGGAAAAAGAACCGGTCTCCCCGCCGCACGGGAGGTGCAAATGCATCGCTCTGAGCACGACAAAAACCACTACGATCACGATATGCTTGTGATCTGGGCATCGATCCTTTCTGCGCTGCTGATTATCGGCGCGACATTGCTGATGCTGGTGATATAGCCTCCATTAAAGGAGCAGTACGGCAAGTAACGTCGTCCCCAAGCGCATGAAGATGAGCTGCGTCGAAACCCGCTCATTATGGCGTGCTATCAAACTTGGATGAGAGTCTAACGCCTATCAGCGGACGGTTGGGGTTTGGCTCATGCGACTGAAATGCACCGCCAGCACCGGATCTTCGTCAAGATGGCACTGCCAAGCCCACTCCTCGATCTGCCCAGAGCGATAGCAATCGACCAGCAGCTGCTCTTCTGGAGATAGCGGCGGCGCAAAGACGCGCGCCGCCGGGTCATGATGCCAAGTTCCCCCAAGAAGCTCGCGACGGTGCCCTTGATGTCAGAAACGTGACGTGACATGTCGTTCTCCTTTCAACGTCAACGACTGAGCCCACCACGGGTCCCAGACGGCGAGCTTCTTCGAGGACAGAACACCTTGAATATGCCGCGTGGTAGTTTGAGCTCCAAGGACCGACATCCTGGTCGCCAAGGCTCGAACCTGCCACCTGCTTGACCCGAGGGGTGAAAGTTCGCCGCATACCGGCTTCCTGGGCGTCGTGCTACGAAGGACCCTCGTCTCGCAGCAAGCTCATTTCCGCCGAGCAGCAAGACGCTTCGGTTCGAAGCATCTTCGGAAGTGGGGCCATAGCCGCGATACTTGCCAACAAATTCGCGTATACAAGCCAGGGCGAGCACAGGCTTGTGAGTGCCCGACAAAAAGAGCGTACCAGGCGCAGGCGCTTTGGCGCCGGAGCCCGTTCGCGCGCAGCTTGACCGGTTAAAAGGGCAGCCGCAGGAGGTTTTAGCGAGAGCGCCGCCCGAAGGGCGGAAACCGGGACCGACTGCCCCCGGCAAGCTGCTCCGCTTGAAGGAACCCTCCCCAGGGTCCAACGCCTGACTCATTCAGCTTCATTCCAGAAGCGGCAAAGCGCCGACGCAGAACGAAGCGGCGAGGCTGAGGCGAACCTGATTGGTGATTAGTGATTGGTGCTGTTGCGCGCCGAAGGAACCAAAAGGACAACGGAGGTGGCGGTCGCCGCGTCCGAGCTTGGTTGCGACCCCGGGATGATGGGCTGGCGCCGCGCATGGGGTTATTTCATGGTAGGAGCGGAACGTATTGCGCTCGAGCTTGCGGCTAACGCTATCCGTCCGTAGATGTGCAATCTCGACGCTCTCTGGCAACTAGGTCGCGGAGGATGGCCCGGCTGCGACAAGCGGCTAGAGCAGGCGCAACAGCTTTGGGGCGGCACCAAAAATCTTATCCAGGGGCACGCTCTGGTCTTAATCTGCCGCGCATGCAAGCGTAGGACTGGTGGTGCGCTTATCTCCGTTAAATTTACTATGCTGCTGAGATTATGCTTGCATAATCAGCAAGCGCCTTTATATTTGCTAGCATGAACAGCAAGCAGAGAAAGACCCTCGCGGCCGTATTCAAGGATACTGTTTCTGGCAACATTGAATGGGCCGCCATAGAGAACCTGCTTGTGGCTGCCGGAGCGAGTGTAATCGAGGGAAGCGGTTCCCGCGTTAAGTTCGAAAAAGACGGCATAGTTGCGAGCTTCCATCGACCTCATCCGGACAAGGAAGCAAAGCGTTATCAGGTGCGCGATGCTCGCGAGTTCCTGGCGCAGATTGGAGTAACACCATGAACACCATGACTTACAATGGATATCACGCTCGCATCGAATTCGACGCTGAGGACGAAGTGTTTTTCGGCAGGATTGCAGGTATCTCCGATGTAATCGGCTTTCACGGTGACAGTGTCGCTGAACTTAAGAAGGCCTTCCATGAGGCAGTCGATGACTACCTCGAGACCTGCAGGAAGATAGGCAAAGAGCCTCAGAGACCCTATTCTGGCAAGATGATGTTCCGTGTCGCTCCCGAAGTCCACCGCCGAGCAGCTCTTGCTGCCGAGCTTTCGGGGAAGAGTCTCAACCAGTGGGCAGAAGAGGCATTGGAAGAAGCCGCAGCAAACTTTGCCGAGGCGCGCCTGTCAGCGTAATGCTCGTCCCCTGACAATAGGTCCCTACAGCGCCGTGCGTCTTATCAGACGCACTAAGGACGCTGTAGCACTTTGAATTGCTGCATGTTTTTGTCCTTCAATCGGCTACGATTGAAGGAAACATGCAGTAGTTCGCCCTGGCGCCGTTCGCGGTGCCAGATCTGAGGCATAGTTTGAGCGAGCAGCGCATTCATGCGCTCGGTCGCGCCGACGACGGAAGGTAGAGGCGTATGAGCCGAAAGGAGCGGAGCTATTATGAGCAGGAAGCCTGATCCCGGGCCGGACTTCAGCACCGAGGCCCAGGAGCGGACTTATTGGGAACACCACGACTCCGCCGATCATATCGACTGGAGCAAGGCGGCGAAGGTGCGATTGCCGAACCTGAGGCCATCATCCACCTCGATCTCGCTGCGTCTGCCTAACTCTCTGCTGGAACAGACCAAGGTCGCGGCCGGCAAGCGTGACGTGCCGTATCAGTCGCGGATCAAGATCTGGCTTGCCGAGAAGATCGATACATCGCGAGCGAAGCGATAATTTCCGCGGAAACCGGCGAGGTTCTGCGCCCGTTCGTCGTGCGCGCATTCCACTTCTCGGGTAGCGAAAGGACGCTCGCCGCCCATCGCTGAGGCGGCGCCGAGCGAGATATCGCCGCACATCTTCGGACACTCTCTTGGCCATGAAGCTTCTCCAGTCCGGTGTGGACCTTTTGACAATCCAAGCCTGGCTCGGGCACGCACAGGTCGCCACAACCAACGCTATGCCGCCGCGGATGTCGAGACGATGCGCAAAGGACTCGAGAAAGGCTGGAGTCTCCGGCGAGCTCGGCGTCCGTTTCCGACCAAGTGACGCCGTCGTGCAACTGCTGAATAGCATCTGAATATATGTGGCGGAGGATTCCGGATTTGGCAGACCGCAGCTGGCGCCGGGACGAGCTCCGCCAAATATCTCGATTGACGTATGAATAGGGATCGGCAGCGATCCGCAGATGGACATTTCTTGGGGGCTACATCCACGCGCATTTCGATTGACTCGGCCATGTGGTCGAGGGCTCGGATCGCTGACGTAGTCGCCGTGGCGTTTCTAATGATCGCACCCATGGCGATTCGCGTTCGCAGCCGGGCACTTCCACGGGCGCGAGAAGCGGGATTGTGAGACCTCCGCAAACCTGCCGCCGCGGCATCTGGAGGGAGCGCAGACGCCCCTCGCGTAACTTCCCCAGGCTTCCAACCTGGCAATTCTGGAATAACACTCCATAAATGCAAGGATGATTGCCCGCTATATAGCTACCACGCGTCGATGCCTACCCCGCCGGCACGCTTGTTGGCCCATAACACGGTCAACGAATCTAAGGCAGCGTCCTTGCCGCCCGCACAACACGCTCTCCAGTTCGACAAACGTCGCTGCCTCGGCAACGCCGTCGCTTTCCGCTGCGTCGCCAACTCCATCCCCGAGGCGATCAAGGTGTCGCGCCGCATCGCCGCCGATCAGTTGAACATCCCGCTCAACGTGAGTTCGACAAACTGCTCGCCATGGTTTGCGGCCAGGAGGAAATCAGCCTCGATCCCGCCAGTTCCCTCGCCATCCGTGTCTCGGTCCGTTCGAGAAAACGGCGTCGAGCTCGTTCAGCCGCGGGACATGGTACCGCCCAACCCGGTAGCTGAGCGGGTGGAGGGCACGACATCGGCGGTGGCGAAGCGGATGCCATAGAATTCGCCAAGAACCGCACAGCCTAGCCAGAAAACAGTTATGCCCGATAAGCCGCCCGATCGAGGCCGAAGTCTCCGCAGTCGCTGAAAATTCCCGCTTTCTCCCGCCGGAAAGTCTTTGTATATAGCTAGACAGGCTAGCTTACTCGGAGCAAAACAATGGAATGGCAGTTGCAGGACGCCAAGAACCACTTCTCGAAAGTGGTGCAGAAGGCGCGACACGAGGGACCGCAGATCGTCACGCTCCGCGGCGAGCGCACGGCCGTCGTGCTGTCCGCCCGCGATTACGACGCTCTGCGCGCCGGCCGGCCGACGCTGGTCGACGATCTGCTCGGGGGTCCCGCCTGGGACGATGAGCTCGCCGATGCGGTTGATGACCGCGCCAACACTCCAAGCCGCGGCGTGGCCTTCTGATGTATCTCGTCGATACCAACATCGTTTCCGAAGCGCGCCGCGGCGCGCCGCAGGCGGTTGCCTGGCTGCGCTCGGTCGATCCGCTCAGCATCCACCTGAGTGCGCTGACCCTCGGCGAGATCATGCGCGGCATTGCCCTGAAGCAGAAGTCGGATCCGAAGGCTGCCGCTCACCTCACCGAATGGCTGCGCAAGCTGCGCCACGAGCATGGCGACCGCATCCTGCCGGTGACCGACCAGATTGCCGTCGAAGGGGGCCGCATCGCCGCGATCCGGCCGCGTGGGGATATCGACGGGCTGATTGCCGCGACCGCGATCGTTCACGACCTGATCCTCGTCACGCGCAACGTCAAGGACTTTGAAGACACAGACGCATCGGTGATCAATCCTTGGGAGACGCCGGCATGAGCGGTCCAGCGGTCGCAACGGACCCGCCGGAGGATCTTGCTTCCCACCACACTAGCCTCCCGATTTGTGGACTATCGATGTGACGGCCGAGCAAAATTAGAACGCCGAGTAGATCAGGACGCTGCGCAAATGGAGGTTCCCTGGCACCAAATCCAAACGCACTTCGATTGGCTCGGCCATGTGGTCGAGGGATTCGGGATCGCTGCAGTAGTCGCCGTGCCTTTCAATGATCGCACTCAGGAGGATTGCGATTACTTCAGGTCTCGCATTCGCAGCCGGGCACTTCCAAGGTCGCGAGAAATGTGACTGTGAGATCAGCGCAAACCTGCCGCCGCCGCATTGGAGGGGAGCGCATACGCTCCTCATGTAGCCTCCCTAAACTCATCATCCTCTGGCCTCCATCCTTGCAATTCTGGAATATATCTCCATAAATGCAAGGATGATTGAGCGCTATATAACCACCACGCTGACAGAACTCATCGATGCCTACCCCGCCGTCGCACTTATCGGCCCGCGACAGGTGGGGAAGACGACGCTTGCACTTGCTATCGCTGAGCGGCGACCCTCGGTCTATCTCGATCTCGAGTCTGACGCCGATCGCGCCAAGCTCAGGGAACCGGAGCTCTACCTCGAGCAACACGTCGACAAGCTCGTCATTCTCGATGAAGTTCATCGCCTCCCGAACCTCTTTCAAAACCTGCGTGGACTCATCGATCGCGCGCGGCGATCAGGTAGAAGGGCCGGACAATTCCTTTTGCTTGGATCGGCCTCCATGGATCTGCTGAAACAGTCCGGTGAAACCCTCGCCGGCCGCATCGCCTATCAGGAGATGCATCCAATCGACGGTCTAGAGGTCGCCGACAAAGATATCATTCCTCTCTGGGTACGAGGTGGGTTTCCGGACAGTTTCCTTGCCACGAACGACCGGATAAGCCAGCGCTGGAGACAGGATTTCATCCGGACATACCTGGAACGGGATATCCCGCAGTTCGGCCCTCGCATTCCAGCCGAAACGCTCAGACGCTTCTGGACGATGCTCGCCCATCATCAGTCGGGCCTTCTCAACGCGGCAGAATTTGCCCGCGCGCTCGGCGTCGACGGCAAGACTGTAGCGAGCTACCTCGACCTGCTCGTCGATCTGCTACTTGTGCGGCGCCTGGAGCCCTGGCATGCCAACGTCGGCAAGCGCTTGGTTAAATCACCCCGCGTATACGTTCGCGATAGCGGGATAACTCACACCCTCCTGGGACTGGCAAACCATGACCAGATCCTTGGTCATCCCGTCGCCGGTGCAAGCTGGGAAGGTTTCGTTATCGAGACTTTATCCGCGGCCGCCCCCTATGGCAGTCACTTGAACTTCTACCGGACAGCCGCGGGAGCCGAGATCGATCTACTCATCACGCCTCCCGGGGCCCGCCCTTGGGCGATCGAGATCAAACGCAGCCTCGCTCCCAAAGTGGAAAAGGGGTTTTACCTCGCCTGTGAGGCAATAAACCCCGAAAAGCGCCTCGTCGTGTATCCGGGTTCCGAAATATTTCCTCTGATGAACGGTGTCGAGGCAGTGCCGCTTTCGGCTGCAGGAAAGCTTTTGCGCGAACTTGTCTGAAGCCTTCAGACACATACCTGCAGCTGCCGATCGAAATGCTGGCGTGACGCGTTCCATAGATGCAGCGCCTTATCACCACTGACGCAAGCGGAGGCGCGTTGGAGCCGGCGGCGATCAGATCGAATGGTGGCTATGTGGCAACAGGGCCACTCTCAAACTGCGCGGTAACCGCCCAAGCCACGGCGACCGGCTTGCCGTTCCAGCTTGCAACCGGGCAGATCATGCGCGGAGGCCTGGACAATCAGACTGAATGCTCGTTCGGCTTCCAATCGGAGAAAGAGTGATTGCGGAAAACCGTTGTCTCGTGGAACTGCCTGATGATGTCCCGCACCGCATCGGTGTCTCGTTCTTCCAGGACGCGCCCTCCAAGGCCGCGCTCGTGTTCAGCTTCGAACAAGCCGAGTGATCTCGACTATGCGCGTGTAGATCGTCCGCCTTGCCAACTTCATTTGGTTTGGCTCTGTTCGGTATGCTGGTTTCTGCCCGATGAGCAGAGCGAGGCTGCCGAGCCGCCCATCGCGGCGCTGGGGGGAGGCACCTTGCCCGGTGCCGTCGCTGTTCTGGTTCGAGATCCGCAAGCTGTTCGTTATGGGCAGAAAGGCGTGGCCGGGTAAACCCAGGCACGGCGCTTGCCATGACGCTCAGCCTGCACGGCCTGCCGTTCAAAGACGAAGCCGTCGGCGATGGCGTATCCGTCGTCGGTCTTGCTCTCAAGCATGGGCTGTCGGGCTACGACGCAACCTACGTCGCGCTGGCGAAATTGAGTGAGCCGCCGCTTGCGACCGCGGACCGAAAGATGGCCGCCGCCGCGCGGGCCGAAGGCCTCACAAATCGTGGGTCCACTTGCGCATGAGCACTGATAGGGCACCGATCCGAGCGCCGCCAATTCCACAAACCGATGTTGTGCGGATTCTAGCCGCGGAGGGCTGCCGGCAAAGACCACAGACGACGCAAAAGCCGGAAGTCGTGTCATTCTTCGTTTCGCGCGGCAGCATGCTTGTCCGTCAGCAATTCGGTACTGAGATGGTCGAGGCTCGAGTCCGTTTCGGCCGGTTCAACCGTGGCGCGATCGGCGTCGCTCCAGCCGACACGTCGCGGGCGGCCTGCGCGACGCTGACGGCGCACTCCTGACCAACGTCACTGCTTCAAGCCGGCATTCGCGGCTGAAACCAATCGGGCTCCGCCAACATCGCGTCCGACATGCCCATCCCTTACGGGGATGGCGAACATCCCCCTCTTCAAAATTGCTCACAGTGCGTACGGAGGTGGGGCACGGGCGCGGCTGAACGCCGACTGTTCGTCACCCACCCCTCCGGCCCGGTTCCATGGGTGCTCGGGGTCGATCGGGCGGCCATCGACATCACACCCGATGACGTGACCGCGCCTCTCCTCGCGCGGGATCAGCCCGTCATGGTGTGGCTGGCACACGTTCTCGTGATTGTTTGGATCGATGAACAGCGTAGTCTCCGCGATGAGGAGTGCGACGGTTCACGACCGTCGCCTCGGTGACTATCTCCGATTGGAAGGCAGCGCTCACAAAGGGGCTGCCGGCAAAGCTGCAGGTCTCGGGCGTCTTGCCAGGCTTTGAGCCCGTACCATCGGTGGTAGGCGAGATGCGGCGCGACGGCGAGACTACGTCGACAATCACTTCACCCTTAATAACTCCAAAGAAGCCCTAGGTTGGTACTTTATCAGGTTCTTATATTCTGTAAGCTGAAGTGCCGTTCCGTTGCTTGTGCCGGGCAGTTTTCGGGTAAGTCACAGATGAACGACAATCAGAACACGACGAGAGCTGAGTTTCTAAGCAACGACATCGTTGTACTTTTGAGGGACCCGCTTCTTGGGATTATTGAACTCAAATCTTTCGCAAATGAAACGATCGAGTTTTTGTTGGATCGTTATAGTGCGGCAGCATTGCTTTCGGCACTCGCCCAATTCCTTGCCCAAGGAGACGGCGACGATGCACCAAACGTCGGGTATTCAATGAGTCAGTAGCTTTTCACCAATGAGAGCTCGACGCCGAGCCGGTCACCGGCTTGCCGCCAGATTGGGCATTTGCGTTTTTGCTTTATTTTTGTGCACTCATGCACTATACGTCAGTTATGCGACGCTCATCCTCCCAGCGCCGCCGGGTATCGCGTACCGACCTAGCCTGTCGCTGATGCATCGGCGCCAGGCTTTTCTTTTCCAGTGAGGAAAGAGAGCGGCCAGCTCAACCACTGAAGGGAGCCGGCCGCACGATCGCCCGTCGCCGGAGGAGACGGCGCCAGGCAATAAGTAATACTTAAGGAAATAAGTAATACTTACTCTTTATCCTTGCTTCATTAGACTTTGGTATAATAGTCTCACTCCCTAAGCTTTGGGAGGAGCGAGGATGGTTGTACGCGTTGAAGCCGATGAGCTTTCCAAGCATGTTACTACTAAGGTGTGGAATATTCACGATTTTTGCCGCCGACAGCGCTTATGCCAGGAGGAAGAGCGGCGGCTAACCCTTATCTTCGGCGATTTCGCCACGGCTTCTGAATTGCTTCACAATGTGAAGCGCGCTCCGAGATGGAGATACTGACTGCAATGTGTCCCGCGTTCACACGTGACGCGGGACCGGTCGCGAAATAAGGCCGCGGACCGAAAAGAGAAGACCCGGCGCTGTGGCCGGGTCGATAGCAATGTCTTCACCAGGATACGTTACTTCGCGCCGCGAATGGGCACATGCCGCTCAACTTTCTCGTTGTCGTTCGCTGCAGCCCAGCACTCTGGCGGCCTCGACCAGCGCAACCTTGCCAGCCCTGTTTTCATATCCCTCGCTGTAGCCAAGCCTCAGGCCAATCGACTTCAGCGTACCTCGAGCGGCGACTTCTTCGACGACCGTGGCAACCTCGCTTTTTCTGACCTCAGGCGCTTCCCACGCTTGAGCACCGCTTGATGCGTTGCCGGAAGAGCGTGAAACGCCACCTAGGAAGCCGGCACCTTTGGCCAAGGCGGTTTCGCACTTAGTGGCTTTCACTGGCAGCTCGTTACTATCGATGGCTGCGACGGAGATGACATTATTTTCGGCGAGGCCGATCCCAATTCCCTTGTACCGGCCGGTACCGGCAAACTCAAACCCTGGCAGGAAAGCGAGGAAGACTGCGGCTGCAGCGCCGACGATTCCACCGCACTGCCCACCGAGACGAAAAGCTTTTCGGATACCCTCGTCGGCGGATGTGGCAACGATACCCTTGTCGGCGGCGAGGGTAACGATACCGTTGACGGCGGTGAGAGCATCGATCTCCTCTTCGGCGGCATCGGCAACGATATTCTGCGCGGCGGCGCAGGCTTCGATTTTCTAGTCGGCGACACTGGAAACGATACCGCTGACTATTCGACATCGTCGGAAGCTGTTACCGCAAATCTCGGTGCTTTCTGGCTCAACAGCGGCGGCGATGCTTCGGGCGGTGTCCTGACGGAGCTCGTCGAAATCCTCCTTGGCGGAATGCCGGTGGACGATTTCACCTCCTCGGAACTGTTCACGTCGTTCGCGGCCATGATCGATGAGCAGCTGGGCTTGCGTATTCCCGACATCACTCTCGGAATCGAGAACCTGACGGGCAGCGGCCACAAGGACGATCTCACCGGCAATGCCGGCGCCAACGTCCTTGATGGGGGCAAGGGCAAAGATCGCCTTGTCGGGGGCCTGGGGCATGACACCTATATGTTCGACGGTGCCGACACGATCGTCGAGGCTGCAAACCAGGGCACCGATACCGTCAAGTCGACGGTTTCTTACACGCTTGCCGCTAACCTCGAGAACCTGACGTTGGCCGGAACCGCTGCCATCAATGGCACAGGCAACAGCGTTGCCAATGTGCTGACCGGCAATTCAGCGGCAAACGCGCTCAACGGCGGTACCGGTGCCGATCGCCTCGTCGGCGGCGTCGGCAACGACACCTATATCACCGATGGCGGCGACACGATCGGCGAGGCTGCGAACCAAGGGACCGATACCGTCAAGTCGAGTGCGAGCCATACGCTGGCCTCCAATGTCGAAAACTTGACGCTCACCGGAACCGCGGCCATCAATGGCTCGGGCAACAATCTCGCCAACACCCTGAGCGGCAACTCGGCTAATAACGTACTCAACGGAGCCGTCGGCGCGGATCGGATGACTGACGGCCTCGGCAAGGACACGTTTGTGTTCAAGTCGACGTCGGATTCCACCGTTGCCACGTCCGGGCGCGACACGATCTTTGACTTCTCGGCGTCAGCCGGAGACAAGATCGACCTTTCGTCGATCGACGCGAATACCGGCATTTCCGGCAATCAGACATTCAGCTTCTTAGGGACGGGTGCCTTTACCGGTAAGGCCGGGCAACTGCGGTACGACAAGGCAACCTCGGACACCTACATCTACGCTGATGTGAATGGCGACAAGAAAGCCGACTTTGCGTCCACCTCAACGACGCTGTCACCCTCCAGAAAGAGCATTTCCTGCTTTGAAGTGAGTGATGAGAAAAATACTATGAACACGATGGAAAAATTGAGCCTCTTTCTTTTTCAGCACGTGTCTTCTGGGTTGGGTGCACGCGAACGCTTACGGAAGAGCCTCCTCCCGGCAGGCTCAGATTGGGTTCGAAACTTGCCCACCCGGCCAGATCAAACGGCTAGCAGGCGCTTATACCACCGCGAATATACCGAGAAAGCGGGAGTGTATCGCCAGGCCCACTTGAGGCGAAGTGTACAGCGACAACGAGACGGACGCGCGTGATCTGAATTTGTGAATGCGGTTCGACCCGCCGTCGTCGCGCCAGGCACGCGCGACCATGGGTGTGGTCGCCGGTCACCCTTCAGGCGATAACGACTGCGGAACATTGCCTGTGCAAACGCGCTGCAACCTATTGCTTCCGTACATTCGTTGGCGCACAAATTGCACGTCTGTGAAATCGAACGCTCAGACGCTGGACTCCTTTTTACTTACGGGTAAAAAGGAGTCCACACAGTGGTATTGAACCTGCTCGCGTCATCAAGCGACCGAGCAATAAAGGGGAGACACTCCGTCATCTAGAGCTTTTCTTCCACGGCATCGACACCACCATTAAATGCGGAAAGTGTTAGCCATGCGTCCGGTACAACACTTCGCTCATCAAAAACCTAAGAACACTCCTGACGACGCGCGACATCTTCGCAGAGGTATTTCCAACGTGAATTGGCACCCATTGGGTCAAACCCAATGAATACAGACAGTAGACGGCTAGTCGTCTTTGTCCTATCGGTTGGATATGAGAACGAGCCTGGAACATCTGCCAGAGAAGAAGCAGCTCGAGCTTGCCCGCGTGGTGGAGATCATTCACGAGGAGTTCGCCGATGCACTGGAAGGAAGCTCTGCCGCGTTTAAAAAGCGCGGCCGAATCCTGAAAATCATTCTGTTCGGCTCCTATGCCCGCGGCACCTTCGTCGACGAGCCACACACGATGAAGGGCTACCGCTCCGACTACGACATTCTCGTCATCGTCAATTCGAAGAAGCTTGCCGCACCGGAATACTGGGACAAGGCGACCGACCGGCTGATGTGGGACAAGGGGATCTCGACGCCGGTCAGCCCGATCGTCCACGGCGCCCGCGAGGTGAACAACTTCCTCGCCGATGGGCAGTATTTCTTCGTCGACATTCTGCGCGAGGGCATAATGCTCTACGAACTCGACGACCGGTCACTGGCAGAACCGAAACGGCGTTCGCCCGCCGATGCTTTTCGAATTGCCAAGGAATATTTCGATGACCGGATACCGCACGCCAAGGTTTTCTTAAAAACCGCAACGTTCTGCATCAGGGAACAAGACCTCAAGGAAGCGGCTTTTCTACTACACCAAGCGATCGAACAATTGTACGCGGCTATCCTTTTGGTCCTTACCAACTACAGTCCGCCGTCGCATAATCTTAAGTTTCTGCGCGGCCTTGCAGAAGAGCAGGACCATCGCCTTATTGGCGCCTGGCCGCGCGATCAGCATCGCTTTACGGCTTGGTACAACATCCTGAACGAGGCCTATGTAAAGGCCCGCTACTCGAAGCACTTCGAAATTACTGAAGATACGCTCGGGTGGCTTCTCGAACGGACCGAACACCTTCACCGTCTCGTCGAGGCGATCTGCAAGGAAAGGCTAGCGGCATTGGAGTGTGCTGCCTTCAACAGCGGAGAATGAATCTCTGCAACGAAGGTTCAACGCCGTCGATCCAGATCCATGGATGCTTGCCTTGCTTTTGTGGTGTTCGATATCTTTCGTAGCGCGGCTAATCGAAGGCATGGGCCCAAAAGCCTTCACCGTTGAGGATCGTCTCCCAATCAGCGGCGGAGTCGAGGCGACAGCGCCGAGCGTGGTGAATTGGATCCCATTGTAAACACGGTGTGGCTCTTGACAGCAGCGATAAAGGAACTCTTGTGAAGCGGCTACTGTCGCCTTCTCCTGATCGAGGTGAACCTCAGGCGAGCGATATGAGCCGGCACCTTTAAGGCGCCAGCAAGTGCGCCACCAGCGACGCGCTTCCAGTTCTCAGGCAAGAGCCCCGCAAAGCGCCCCGCGGCATTGTTCGTGAGACAAACCCGGCCATCTTCGAGCCCGTGCCGATCGTAGGCACGCCAACCGGATCCAGATAACAGGTCAGCGGGTTGGCTTCGTGGCCATGCATAAAAGCGCGCGCCCACGCGGAGACGTGATCGTGATGGTCATTGAGGATTCCTGTAAAAGTGGCCTTGGCCGGAAACGGATGAAACACGACAGAAGGCGTCGATCCTGCCGGGATGCTGGATCTTCATCAATGCAGTTCTTCAGCTGAGCATGTCATCTCAGAACGTTGAATGCACGTGCCGCAGCTAGTTGCCAGGGTGCGGTCGTCGACCACACCCTGCGAGCCATCCGACTCAGCCCAGTAAGAAGACGTCGTGACTTTCAATCGTCACAGTGTCTGCGGCGTTGGCGTGCGGTTGCGCGATCGTACTTGCCGGCGAACAAGGGCGAGCGCACCGTCGCGAAGAATTTCGCGCGATCCATTGGTGTGTGGTGGGTGGCCCGCACAGCGGCCGATGGTGGTTCTGTCTTTGGAAAGTGGCTTGCGCCCAAAACCTCTGATGGGATACGGTCGCCGGATGCAGGGAGCCGGACAGGGTAATGGATCAGGTCGAGCGGTTGGCGCATGCAGTTGCCGAGCTGGAACTAGGCGACGAGGAAAACTGGCCCAAAATCTCCATTTCGGCAAAAGGCTGTCGAGAACGCTGATGAAGTACCTTCGCTGCGCGCAGTGACTTCATCGACACTCTCATACGAGAAAATTTTCTACCAGCAGACAACCGGGCATGATCGATGACACGTCAGGAAATCATTGCAGAGCTAGAGGCTCTGAGAGAGCCAAAGAGGCAGATGGATCTCGCTATCGCGCAGTTGTTCAATTACCGCCGCAAGAAGGCCATAGTGCCTACGAGCGGAAGCAAGCCAGAAGAGATAAAGGTTACGTGGACCGATCCCAACGGCGGCGAGCTACAATTCGGGGTGGTTCCGCGCTTCACCGAAAGCCTCGATGCAGCGAAATCTCTGTTCGACTACGCGCTACCTGGCATGGCGGGTGGCTTTAGCTATCACTCAGGGTATGCCAAAGCGACGGTTGCCGATGGAGAAGTCGTGACTGCGTTCAATCCGGCAACTGCCATTTGTCTCGCGACAATAAAGGCGGCTTCCACCTCGATCCTGCAAGAGACCTCACCGTGACACACCCGAGATGAACGCTATCTCTTCCTACATGCAGCGCCTATGGAACCGTGTCAGGCACCAGGCGCTTCCATGCATCCCCGTCAAAACAAAGCCGTTGGTTGATGTTGCCGTCGACCCTCTGTTGGATCAGTTCGACGGATTGCTTACCAGGGGAGTTCCCGATGCGTATCGAATATGGCGAGCCGCGCAGGAGTATCTAAAACGTGGCGACACGGAGAGTGCCGTCAAGTGCCAGAACCTAAATTACTTACTACACAACTCATCTATCCCCAACTCAGTTAAATTCGGTGAAGGCGTCAGGTTCGGCTACGGCGGCATTGGCATCGTGATTCACCGCGACTGCGAAATTCGCAAGGGGGCCATGATCGGTGCGAATGTCACGCTCGGCGGCCGCTCTGGCGGCAAGATCCGCTTGAGCGCAGAAGGAAAGCGCGTCGGCGTCCCATTGATTGGAGATTATGCGTACCTGGCCACTGGTTGCAAAATCCTGGGCGGCATTGAGATCGGCTCCCTTTCAATTGTCGGCGCAAACGCCGTGGTTACGAGAGATGTCCCGCCTCTGACTATCGTAGCAGGAGCGCCAGCCCAAGAACTCGGGACGATCACAGCTCAGAATTGCCTTCGATACAAGAGCATGTTCATCGCGCTGCGCGATGTCCCTAACGATAAATACGTTGCGCTAATCGACAACTACCGGACCGCCGAAAACACAACGATTTAGAGAGAAACATGCTCCGTTGGACAATGCCAGCCCCGGCCCAAGAGGCAACCTCTCTTTGGCACCTTAAGAAGCTGACCCGCCTCACCAAGGCTCAAGCTGCGTCGGGGCAGAAAGTAATCACCTCCGAGACGTGGGACACCCCACAGTTCGGGACCGTCTCACTCGGCGACGGTCACTGGGACCAACTCCACGACAAGCCGCGGACGCTCGGATGGCAGGTCCATCAATTTGCATTCATTCCCGACCTGATCGCGTTCGATCGCCACAACATGAGCACCGAAGGCGCAGATCGAGCGCTCGCCATGCTCGACCAGTGGTGGTCTAAGTTTCGGGACGCTCCCAGGGTCCAGACAAATATGCCGTGGCACGACCACGCTACCGCGCTACGGCTAGTCAACCTTCTTCTCGTTCGAAGCCAAATCCTGCCGAAAATTGATCCGCTTCTGGATGCAGTCTGCCGCGAACATGCCGAGTTGCTGAAGGATGAGAGCTTCTACCAGAAGGGCAATAACCACGGCTTGGATCAGAGCATTGCGCTGTTCGAATACTCGCAGGAGATGGCGGACGGCGAAACAGAACACCTGGCGCTTGATCGTATCCGGTTCGAGATTTCCGCAGCATTCGCCCCAGACGGCGGCCATGTCGAAAACAGCACCGGCTATCATCACTTCGGCATCGCGCAGATGAAGCATGCGAACGAAATAACGTTGGCGTACACAGGCACTGAAATCGATACTGCCGGCCTTGATCGGGCCGAGACGATTCTGGCGCACATGACGCGGCCCGATCGCAAACTGCCCCACATTGGCGACACCGCCGACTTCACCGTGCGCCGACTGCCTCAACCCGCCTCAAACGATCTTGTTCTCCCCGATAGCGGTTGGGCTTTTTTCCGCAGCGGATGGGACACACAGGCCCTACACGGGTCGTTCAAGTCAGGATTTCTCAGCCAGGCACACCGTCATGACGACGACTTGTCTTTGTCACTGTTCGGCTCGGGCGAGGAATGGCTGATCGACGGCGGGATGTATGCGCATCAGCCGAAAGACCCGATGCGTATATACATGCGTTCTGCCGATTCTCACAGCCTGCCTTACGTTGTCGGAGAACGGGCGTGGCGAGATATGGCCGCCATCGGCCAGCATTCGCAGATCGTCTCATCTCGCAGCGCCGAAAGAACCTTCGAGGTGACCGGAGAGACGAGGATGTGGCGCGGCTTCGAAGCGAGACGAACCGTCACGTTCGATCGCGTCAACCGCTCCATCACAATCAGGGATCAAGTTGACCCTGTTTCCGATAAGGCTCATGAGCGCGTATCTGCAAGATCAGAAAACGGTTATGCCATTTACGGAACGCGCTTTCTGATCCCTGCGGACAAGAAGGTCTCCCGAACTCCAGATGGCGTCACGATCACAGGCCAGAGCGGCACGCTGAGAATTTTGTCGAGCATGCCGTCCAAGATCATTTCGGGACAGTCGGAGCCAACTGTCTCTGGCTGGCGCTCGATAAAGCCCAACAAGGTCGAACCGGCCTTCGATGTATCCTTCCTCGTTAGGACCACATCGATGGACGAGACATTCACGCTCTCTTGGGATTAACCCTTTATCTCTGCCGAGACCCAACTCGTCGTCACGCCATCCCCCACGTTGGCACATTGGACCGTGAACGTTAGCGGCAATGTTCCCGCAGCGATGGTGTTAACCGTCGATGTTCCCGTTCCAACTTTTACGCGATTGGTACCGATACCGGTCTCAAGCTTGAGCGCCGTCGCCTGCGTGGCAGAGGTGAGAAGGCGAATTTCCGCCTCAAAGACAAACCCGCCGTTCGCATCAGCTTCAATGGTCGCCCCCGCGAGGAGTGAGCCACCGAGACGAGCCCTTACGCTCTTTGTGCCGGCGACACCCGTAATCGTGCCAGCGGCGCGAATTCTAATCGCCTTGCCTGGGTAGATTGAGGTAGGAACACTTGACAGTTTGTAGGTGTCCAGCGTGAAGCTGGCGACAGTGGTTTCCGTAGTGCCGGAAGATGCGGTTGGGGCGAGATTTGCCGCGATCTCTCGCCACGCTGTGGAATTCTCAGAAGCAATAGAACCGCCGTCCTGAACTCGAATAACTTCTGTATTGGCGTCAGTGGTACCCATGTACCAGTTGACGCCGGACGGAAACACGTTGCCCGCCTGCGCCCGAACAGCGACAGTATTGCGCTTGAAAGTCGAGCCATTGAGATTCACGCGGGCATTTACCGCAGCGAGAACACCGACGGCGTTATCTTCGTAGGTGACGAAATCAGAGTGGCCTGTCGCACCTTCTTGGGCCATGAAGCCACTCGAAGTGCAGCTTCGAATAAACGGTCCTTGCCCGACCGCCCCTGCCAGTTGGTTCCCGATTTCATGCTTTGTGTTGAACAGCGACCTAATGCCGGTCGTACAAGCTGTGATTGCTCCGCCTTTTACCTCGAGCAAGGCATGATTGGTGGCGCTGATACCATAAACGGAGCCGGAAGCATGAACGTTTTCTGTTCTCAGCCAGCCGGCACCATCTATAGACAGACCAATAGAACTTGAACTACCACTATAGTTCTGGAACTTGATATCCTTGACGAGAGCCTTCACGCCGCGCTCAAGCTGGATGCCAACAGCAGCAGCACCACCTGCATCAAAAATTGCAGTCGGGACAGGCTCAGGGTTGGTCGCCGGATCATAGCCGACATCAGGCCCCTGAATCGTAATGGCGTTCTTCATGTCTATGCCGGCAGCGGTCATGTCGCTGTTGGCGTGCCCAAGCCGCGCAGTCCTTTGCGACGGAGCCGAATACGTGCCGGCAGCAAGTTTGACGACCCATTTACCGTCCAGCGGCCAATAATGTTTTAGCGCGTCGAAAGCCCCTTGCAGCGACGAAATCGGCTGCGAGGACGATAGGCCGTCAGCGGTGGGTGAGCCGCCCGTAGAGACGTAGAGGGTGTTTGTCTGCCCCTCTGCTGGATTGACGGCGAACAGATCAGTACCCCGTTTCACAACGCCCGGACCTTCGTGACGAACGTCATGGAAGTTCGGGATTGTTGCAGTCGAGAGGTACGTGCCGTCAGGCCAGAACAGCGGCGTGTTATTCGCGTATGACCAAGCCACAGCAGCCTCGATCACAGTTTGCGCGCTAACAGCACCAGTAAGGTCTACGGCGCCATAGCCGGTGACGTAGTTGATAGCCGAGGCCGCAGCTTCAACACGATCTGCGGCATCTTCTGCTGCAGCAAGAATCGCGCTTGAAGACTGATCGCTCACAAGCCGGAACGTTGCACCAGAGATGATCCCCATAACGATCATGCCGGCAACGAAACCACCTGCTGCGATGCTACCGCCGCTATTAGTCTTGATCGTCATCGGCGCCCCTCCATTGAAGCTGATGGTCACCGGAAATCCGGTGTTTGCCTCAAAGATGTTCATCCATATCAACGCGGACTCGCTTACTGGGATGCTCGTCGTGGCCTGGATAGCGTTTGGTGTACCATCGCCGACATCAGATGCAATGATAAAGCTGAACGGCAGGTCGGCGCGACGCGCACCCACGCCCCAGTGCCGGAATCACCGAGCTTCTGGTAAACGCCATTGTTCGCCGCAACAGGGTCGTGGCTTCGGTCAGCCCGCGAGATGGGTAGTGCACCGTCACAAATCGCCGATACGGAATGTCTTGAGCGCCATCTGCTGTGTAATCGGCAACCACCGACACGCGCCGCGCATTTGCGGGAACAAACGTCAGCTTCTTCTTGCGCTGGCAGTGATTGTGGCTAGCTGCATTCTCGAAAGTCCGTGCGCTCCATGTTGTCGTCGACGTCGGCTATCCGGAAGTGCCCGTGACGGCGAACGGAGAGGCACGCCGATCTCGCCGATCGCCCTGGAGACCGTTCAACGGCACGATGCGCAATTCGAGAACGGTCGCCAGATCAATGGATCAAGCGCCGAAGAACCGCAAACCGCTGTTCGATGACTTGCGCGAGTGGCGAAACGAGAGCGCGCCACGCTCAGCAAATCCTCTTTGTCATCGAGCCGATTGATTACATGCTCAAGCGCTGGGATGTTTTTCACCGTTTCTGGAAGACGGCCGGAGCCCGATCCGCGAACTCCCACACGGGTCAGCGACAGACGAAACGATCGCACGAAAGGCTGGACAGATGTTAGCAGTCGGCTACCCGTGATCCCGCACCGGACCGACGTGATAAGCTGATCACAATCATTCGACGGTGACCGATTTGGCGAGGTTGCGCGGCTGGTCGACATCGGAGCCCATGAAGACCGCCGTGTGATAGGCGAGCAGTTGGACCGGCAGAGAGAAAATCATCGGCGCGATGATCTCGTCGACATTCGGAAGCACGATCGTGTGCATCGTGTCGAGCTTCGAAGCGGCAGCACCCCGGTCGTCGGTGATCAGGATGATCCTTCCGCCACGCGCCGCCACTTCCTGCATGTTGGAGACGGTCTTGTCGAAGAAGCGGTCATGCGGCGCAATCACGATGACCGGCATGTTCTCGTCGATCAGTGCGATCGGACCGTGTTTCAGTTCGCCGGCGGCGTAGCCTTCCGCGTGGATGTAGGATATTTCCTTGAGCTTAAGGGCACCCTCCATGGCGAGCGGGAAGCTGGTGCCGCGGCCGAGATAAAGCACGTCGCGGCATTTCGACAATTCGCGCGACAGGAACTCAATCTTCGGCTGGATGCTGTTGAGCACCTGCCCCATGAGGCGCGGCATCTCGGCAAGGTTCCTGACCAGCGCCTGTTCTTCCTCTTCACTGACGGTGCCGCGCGCTCTGCCCGCAGCGACCGCGAGGGCGGCGAGAACGGCAAGCTGGCAGGTGAAGGCCTTGGTCGACGCGACACCGATCTCAGGACCGGCGAGAATGGGGAAGACGGCATCGGACTCGCGCGCAATGGTCGATTCGCGCGTGTTGACGACCGCGCCGATCTTCAGGCCGTGCTCCTTGCAGTAACGCAGCGAGGCAAGCGTGTCGGCAGTCTCGCCCGATTGCGAGATGAAGAGGGCGGCCGATTGCGGCGACAGAGGGATCTCGCGATAACGGAATTCGGAGGCGACATCGATCTCGACCGGCAGGCGGGCATAGCGCTCGAACCAGTACTTGCCGATCAACCCGGCCAGATAGGCGGTGCCGCAGGCGGAGATCGCCAGGCTTGGCACCTTGGCGAAGTCGATGTTGTCCGAAACCGGCAGCACCCGATGGTCGATGAAGTTGATATAGTGGCTGAGCGCGTGGGAGATGACCTCCGGCTGCTCGTAGATTTCCTTCTCCATGAAATGACGATGGTTGCCCTTGTCGACCATATAGGCTGCGGCTGTGGACAGCTGTCGCGGCCGTGTGACGGGATTGCCGTCCAGGTCGAAGATATGGACGCCGGTCTTGCCGAGCACCGCCCAGTCGCCATCGATCAGATAGGTGATTTCATTGGTGAAAGGCGCGAGCGCGATGGCGTCGGAGCCAAGGAACATCTCGCCGTTACCATGGCCGATCGCCAGCGGCGGGCCGTTGCGGGCCGCCATGATCGTCGAAGGGTCGTCTTGGAAAAGAACGGCAAGGGCATAGGCTCCCCGCACCCGCTTCAGCATCGCGTGCATCGCCTCGCGGCGTCCCATGCCGTCGCGGCGAAGTCTTGCCAGCAGCTGCGCGACGACTTCCGTGTCGGTCTCGGTCTGGAATTCGGCACCCGTCTCGGACAGTTCGTCCTTCAACTCGGCAAAATTCTCGATGATGCCGTTGTGCACGACGGCGACGCCGTCGGTGAAATGCGGATGGGCGTTACGCTCGGTCGGTGCCCCGTGAGTCGCCCAGCGCGTGTGGGCGATGCCGATGCTACCGGCGAGCGGCTCCTCTTTCAGCCTCGCCTCGAGATTGACGAGCTTGCCCTCGGCGCGCCGGCGATCCAGCGCTCCCCCCTCGATCGTCGCAACGCCGGCCGAATCGTATCCCCGGTATTCAAGGCGCTTCAACGCATCGACCAGCCGCTCCGAGACCGGCTGCTGCCCGACGATACCCACAATCCCGCACATATATAACTCCGCATTCTTTTGCACGCTGACACGGCGCACCGGATCGCCAGAAAGATAAGAAAACAGCACCGCGGCTGCCTGCCCAGTTTCGCCAACTCATGAAACTACGTCAGCGATAAGCCGGCCCGCTGCTGTCTGTCCCCAAAGACGGATGCCGCCCTCTCGAAGCCTTGGTAACGAAATTATCGCGGGAGACAATCCTCTCTATGTAACTTTTAGTGTTTAACCGAGTCGTCGGTAACCGTTGCCCTTTTCCTCGCAGCACTCTCCGCCTCATATGCGCGTTGCGCGCTTCACCCCTAGGCGCGCCGAAGGAAAGGACGGTTTTCGCTTGATGAATGACGACTGACAGCTGGCGGATCATCAGGCAAACATGTACACAGCAGTGGATTTTCTTGTTTTCAGGCGCTGATGGCGGTGACGAGGCGACAGGCAAAGACCGCAGGAACGGCAAAGGGACGCGGGTTCATTCCCTCTGCTCCTTCACCGGAGCAGGTGACGATCTTTGCTGTCCATGTGACCGAATGGAAACGGCCCTTCCTCCAGCGCTACTTCCCCGGCAGTCGTTTTTATTTCCTGCCGAAGGATCTAGGCGAGCGAGAATTTGATCGAGCCTGGAAAGCGAGAATTCTCGCGGAGGCGCGTTGCGAATTCCTCGTCTGGGGGCGAGAACTGCCGCCGGCGCTCACCGCCATCGCGGCGCAGCAAGCTATTCCCGTGCTGTTCCTTGAGGACGCCTTCCTTCGTTCGGCGCGGCCCAGCGCCAGCCGTACGCCTCCCCTGTCGCTGGCGCTCGACAGCAGGACGCCCTATTTCGATTGCCACCGGCCGTCCGATCTCGAAGTGCTGCTTTCAACCTATGACTTCGAGGCGGATGCGGCGCTGATGGAACGGGCTCGCGCCGGCGTCGCGCTTCTTCTGGAGAGCGGCATCAGCAAATATAATGGCGGGCTGCAGCGGACGACGGAAGAGCTTTATGGACCAAAGACGCGCAAGCGCGTGCTGGTCGTCGGCCAGGTCGAAGACGATGCCTCGATCCGCCACGGCTGTCCGAGCCCGATGACAAACAACGATTTGGTGCGGTTTGCCGCAGCCGAGCAGCCGAATGCCCAGCTTGTCTACAAGCCGCACCCGGACGTGTTGAGCCGCGTCCGTCCGGCCCGCTCCGACCCCGCCGAAGTTGCGCATCTCTGCGACGTGGTGACCGAGAGCTTGCCGCTCGCCGAAGCACTGCGCACGATCGACCATGTCTATACGATCACGTCGCTGGCCGGCTTCGAGGCGCTCATGCGCGGAATCAAGGTTACGACGGCGGGATTGCCTTTCTATGCCGGCTGGGGGCTGACGGACGACAGGCAGCCGAATCCGCGCCGCGGCAGAAAGCTTTCGCCGGAGGCGCTTTTCGCCGGCGCCTATCTCCTTTATCCTCGCTACTTCGACCCCGTCACCGGAGAGCAAACGTCATTCGAAGCGACCGTCGCCGCGATCAAGCGGCAACTCGAAGAGCCCCATCTCACAAACCCCTCCCGCCCGGCCTGGCGGCCGTGGGGTCCCTACGGCGTGCTCGGCTGGCGCCATCTGCTCACCGCGGTCGTGGCGCCGGCCATCCGCCGTGCCGGCAACGACCGCGACATCGAAGATTTCCGGACAGACCCCATCGGTTTTTTCCGCGGCCTCTCCGACCGGCGGCTGCGGCTGATCGGCCGCATTCTCTATCCGTACGGGTGAAGCCGTGAGCTATCTCTCCACCCATGTCCGGGTCGTGGGCGCCCTGCTCGTGAGGGAGATGGCGACGCGCTTCGGCTCGAAGCCCGGCGGCTATATCTGGGCGCTGCTCGACCCGGCCGCCCATATTCTCTTGATGACCTTCATCTTCCGGGCAATCGCTCGCGCGCCGGCGCTCGGCACCAGTTTTGCGCTGTTCTTCGCCACCGGCTACATCGCCTTTCAGTTCTACCAGGCGATGACCAGCTACCTGAACAGCGCGGTCCGCGCCAACAAGGCGCTGCTCAGCTACCCGAATGTCGCGCCGATCGATACGATCGTGGCACGCTTCGTCCTTCAGGTCTGCACAACGACGTTGGTCGCCTTCATCGTCCTCGGCACCATCGTCGCGACCATGCGGGTCGATACCGATCTGCACTGGCCGGCAATCCTGGAGGCCATCGCCATGGCCTGTCTCTTTGGCCTCGGCGTGGCGATGATCAACGCCGTGCTTTTTCTCAAGTACCCGCTCTATGAGCAAGTCTTTAGCATCGTCAACCGTCCGCTGTTCATGATTTCCGGCGTATTCTTCCTGCCGGATTCGATCCCGGCGCCCTACCGCGATTTCCTACTCATAAATCCGCTCGTCCATATCGTCATGGTCTTCCGCAAGGGCTTTTATCCGGGATACCGCGCCATTGGCCTCGACATGACCTATCTTTACGGAATCGCATTTCTGACATTGTTTGCCGGAATGCTGGTCTTCACCTTCTCTCGAAAGACGCTGAGAAACGAATGATCCGATTCGAGCAGGCGACGAAATATGCCCGCACCAAGGGCATCAAGAAACCCATCATCGAAGACGCCTCGCTCACCCTCAACCGAGGCAAGAGTGTTGGCCTACTCGGCCGCAACGGCGCCGGAAAGTCGACGCTGCTCCGGTTGATCGCCGGCGCAACCAAGCTCGACGGCGGCCGAATCATCCGCCGCGGCAAGATCTCCTGGCCACTCGGCTTCGCCGGCAGCTTTCAAGGAACGATGACGGGCGAACAGAATGTACGCTTCGTCGCGCGCATCTATGGGATCGACACCGAAGAACTGATCGCCTATGTCGAGGATTTCGCCGAGCTCGGCCCCTTCTTTAAGGCGCCGGTCGGCACCTATTCCTCCGGCATGAAGGCGCGGCTTGCCTTCGGCTTGAGCATGGGCGTCAATTTCGACTATTATCTGGTCGACGAAATCACCGCCGTTGGTGACACAAATTTTAAAAAGAAATGCCAGGCTATATTCCAGACCAAGCTCCAGGATTCCGATGTGATCATGGTCTCGCATAGCACCAGTACGATTCGCGACTATTGCGACTGCGGCGTCGTGCTGGAAAATGGTAAGCTGACTTATTATGAAGACGTCGAGGACGCGATCCGCGCGCACGACAGGAACATGAAAGGAAACTAGATGGCGGCGAGCAAAGACGCGGCAGCCGACAAGCCGAGGCCTGCCGAGGCCGCCAATGGGCCCGCCACTCCAACTCCAAGAGCCCACGCCAAGAACGAGGGCATTGCCGTGCTCGAGAGACTGCTCGGCAAGGAGAGCGCGCCAGTCATCCCGCTCCCCGAGCGCAACAAGATCGAACCGGAAAAAAAGCCCGGTCCACTGCAGGGTTGGCTGAAGAAGCTCCGCTGGCGTCATGCGATCATCGGCATCTCTTTCGTCGGACTCGTTGCCGTGCCGGCGACGCTCGCCTCGCTCTACATGGCCTTCCTCGCAGCGGACCAGTATCACAGCACCACCTCCTTTGCCGTGCGCAGCATCGAGGGCGGCATGTCGAGCGATATTCTTGGCATGTTCACCCAGGCCTCCGGCGGCAGCACGGTTTCGGATAGCTATATCCTCATGGATTATATCCAGAGCGAGCGTATGGCCGCTGACGCCGACCGCAGGTTCAAGCTGGAGGACGTCTACGCCACGCGTGGGCTCGATTATTTCTACGGCATCGGCTCCGACTTACCGATTGAGGACAAACTCGCCTATTGGCGGGACATGGTGAGCGTCAATTTCGACCACGCGTCCGGTATCATGCAGGTAGACGTCAAGGCCTTCGATCCGAGACAGGCGCGGGAGATCGCCCAGTTTATTGTCAATCAGAGCGACAATCTCGTGAACAGCCTGTCGCTTTCGGCGCGCAACGATGTGCTGAGGGCCGCGCAGGACGAGGTGCTGGCCGGCGAGGCACGACTTGCCAAGGCCCGGGCCGCACTGCGCGACTATCGCGACAAGTCCCAGGAAATCAGTCCGGAGGAGGGAGCCAAGCTCGCAGTCCAACTCATCGGCTCGCTGGAGCAGCAACTGACGCAGCTCAATGCAGACCTGGCTACCGCCAAAAGCCAGATGAGCGAGGACACCCCACGAATCCGCGTGCTGAAGACGCGCATCGAGAGCCTCGAACAACAGCTCGCGGTCGAGCGCCAACGGCTGGGGACGGGGGAGAAGAAAGCCGTCGCGAACGATCCCGATGCCCCTGACGTCGCCGGCCGCATCGCCGAGTTCGAGGAACTCGAGACCGAACGCGAGTTTGCCGAACGGGCCTATACGGCGGCGTTGAGCTCACTGGAAAAAGCCAGGATAGAGGCGAACAACCGGCAGCGCTATTTGGCGCTCTTCATTGAACCGACGCTCTCGGAAATGGCGCAGTATCCCGCGCGGTTGTTGAACGCGCTTCTTGCGACTTTAGGCCTGCTTTTCGCTTGGGGGATCGGCGTGATGAGCTATTACAACATCAGAGATCGGGCATAGCGACGACCCTGCGCTAACTCCGAAGCTGCCGTCGAACGCTGGATCGACGCTTCATCCGAGGACAATTCAATCCAGGTGTGGAATTAGTGTAGAACGACATTGCCCGCTCGGATGTCGGACAGGAGAAATTTCAACATCGGGACAGTAAAATTCGGGGACTCTGTGACACTAGCTGTTGCCCAGCCTATGCCATTTGGATACTGGTGTCGCCCGACGCGCTTCCCCTCACGGATGTGGCAACGAAACTAATTGCGAGACAGCTTGCATGAAAATTCTGACCGTTTTTGGAACTCGGCCTGAAGCCATCAAGATGGCCCCTTTGGTGAGAGCGCTGAGGGAACAGCCCACAATAGATGCAAGGGTATGCGTGACCGCCCAGCACCGCCAGATGCTCGATCAAGTTCTCGAGCTGTTCGATATCGAACCGAACTATGATCTTGATATTATGAAGCCTGGTCAAAGCCTTTCCGGGATCACAAGCGAGATTCTTATACGCATAGAGCCAATTCTCAAGGGGTTTTCGCCGGACATGGTGTTGGTCCACGGGGACACATCAACGACACTCGCCACCACATTGGCGTCGTACTACCAGCAAATCCCGATAGGCCACGTGGAAGCGGGCCTACGGACAGGAAATATATATTCTCCCTGGCCAGAGGAAGCCAATAGGAAACTGACGGCCGCGTTAACGAGACTGCACTTTGCTCCGACCGAAGAATCACGCTTAAACCTGTTGAAGGAAGGTGTTTCCAACAGCGAAATTCACGTCACCGGAAATACGGTGATTGACGCACTGCTTCAGGTTCGAAACAGGTTGGAGACCGACACACAATTGGCATCCGATCTAGCAGCCCGTTTCTCCTTTCTACGCGGCGGGCGCCTCGTACTGATTACGGGCCATCGCCGCGAGAATTTTGGAGAAGGATTTGAGCGTATCTGTTCAGCTATACAGCAACTGAGCGAGGAATTCCCTTCTGACGATTTTGTATACCCCGTGCACCTCAACCCGAATGTGCGCCAACCGGTCGAACGCATTCTAAATGGACTTCCAAACGTTCACTTGATCGAACCTCTGGAATATCTGCCGTTTGTGTATCTGATGACGCGAGCTCACATCATCCTCACCGATTCCGGAGGAATTCAGGAGGAAGCGCCGTCCTTAGGCAAGCCGGTGCTTGTCATGCGCGACACCACCGAACGTCCGGAGGCAGTGAAGGCGGGAACGGTCAAGCTCGTCGGGACCGATTTGGGCCAAATCGTAGCCGGCGTGCGCCAGTTGATGAATGATCAGTCAGCCTACGATCAGATGGCGTTCGCTCATAATCCATACGGCGATGGGCAAGCCTGCACACGCATCCTATCTGCAATTCAGGAAGCGTTCCGTAAGTAAAGAGGAGGCATTATGCCGCAACGTTTCATGGATAAGACCATTTCAATTGTCGGCCTTGGCTATATTGGGCTGCCGTCGGCCGCCGCATTTGCTGCACGGGGCGTTAAAGTAATCGGCGTCGATATAAACCAAACGACCGTCGACATCATTAACGAGGGAAAGATTCACATCGTCGAGCCCGAGCTGGACATGGTTGTACATGCCGCAGTGACGGAAGGCTACTTACGGGCAACGACAATACCTGAGCCAGCAGATGCTTTCCTCATTGCTGTTCCGACACCGTTTCGAGACGGTCACCAACCTGATTTGAGTTTTATCAAAGCCGCTTCGAAATCGATCGCCCCGGTTTTGAAAAGGGGCGATCTAATAATCCTGGAATCAACATCTCCGGTCGGCGCAACTGAACAGATGGCGGTTTGGTTGGCCGAAGAACGTCCCGATCTCAGCTTCCCGCAAGACAAAGGAGAAGACTCAGATATCCGCGTCGCGCATTGCCCCGAAAGAGTTTTGCCGGGCCATGTCCTCCGGGAACTCGTGGAGAATGATCGGGTGATTGGCGGTCTTACCGCGAAATGCTCAGACGCCGCAGTAGCGCTCTACAAGATTTTCGTACAAGGCGATTGCATTGTCACTGACGCCCGCACGGCCGAAATGTGCAAGCTGACCGAAAACGCCTCGCGTGACGTTGCCATAGCGTTTGCTAACGAGCTGTCGCTCATTTGTGACAAACATGGCATCGATGTGTGGGAGCTGATCAAGCTTGCAAACAGACATCCGCGCGTCAACATATTGCAACCCGGCCCCGGTGTCGGCGGACACTGCATCGCAGTTGATCCATGGTTCATCGTCCATAGCTCACCCGAGGAAGCTCGGTTGATCCGCACCGCAAGACTGGTAAACGACAGCAAACCGCATTGGGTCGAAGAAAAGGTTCATGCTGCAGTGGCCGCTGCTGCCGATAAGTTCGGACGTAGCCTGGATAAGATCAAAATTGCCTGCATGGGCTTGTCGTTCAAACCGGACATCGATGATCTTCGCGAGAGTCCCGCCCTCGAAATTACGCTTCGCTTGGCGGAGAAATATCCTGAACAGATATGTGTAGTTGAACCTAATATCGACGCTCTCCCAACGGAGCTTGCGAGGCGTGGAGCATTGCTCTCGACTCAGGCTGAAGCACTCGACATTGCAGACGTGGTTGTAATGCTTGTCGATCACAAGCAATTCAAGGAACGAGTGCCGGCACTGCGGGATGGTGCGCTTTTAATCGACACTCGCGGTATCTGGAAGTAATCCCATGTCGATCAAGGATCTCACCCATGATCGGGTCTGGGAAGCATACTACGGAGAACTTGGACCGAACTTCATGCGTCACACGCAGAAGCGCATCCATTGGATTTGTAGCATGGTTGAGGGAAAGAGGGTCCTTGATATCGGTTGCAGTTCGGGAATCGTACCTATCCTTCTAGGGCGAGAAGGAAGAGTGGTGCTCGGTGTTGACAGTTCTAAGACGGTAATTGAACAGGCCCGACAACACCTCTCGGAGGAGTCAGAATCGACTCGGGAGAGAGTTAAATTCGTTGAAGCTGACTTTCTCACTCTTGATCCAAAGGAACATGAGCCCTTCGACAGCCTTGTGATCTCGGAAGTCCTTGAGCATCTCGTCAGGCCTCAGGACATGCTTGATGCAGCAGTGAAGTTTCTGAAGCCACACGGTCAAATTGTTGTAACGGTGCCCTTTGGCATCAATGACTTCATCGACCATAAGCATACGTTTTATCTCACGGAAATACATGACCTTGTAGCGCGGAAGTTTAACGTCAGTTCGGTGGAGTTTCTCGAAAGCTGGATCGGATTGGTCGGAGTTAAGCCTGAAGATGGTCATCTGCAGGGAGCTAGAGTATCAATACCAACCGAGGATGTTCAGCAGCTCGAACGATCTTTCCATCTACTGGAACGGGTCATCCGCGATGAATTGGCTACCAAAAAAGAAGAACTGTCGCGCTTAGACGAGAAGTTAAAGAAGACCACGGAAACAGCGAGAATCGCCTCCGCAGAAAAGCTTAAGCTTGAAGAGAGCGCCAAGCAAAAAGAGCGCGAAGAACGGGAACGTTTGTTCGAACGGGAGAAGCTGGCAGACGAGCTCGACCGTGAAAAGCTTAGGTTCGAAGAGATTATCCAACAGAATGAGAGTCGAGAGCGGGAGCTTTTGTCCGAACAGGAGAAACTCGCGGACGAAATTGCAAAGCTTCGGGATGCTGCCGCCGCTGCCAAGTCGGATAAAGAGAGCATCGGAACCCTAGAAGCCGAGTTGCGACGCTCTCAGCAATTATTGACTCGTGCTGAACAATTGCGGGTCGCGGCGGAGACGCGTGCAAACAATTCCAAGAACTCGCTGTCATATCAACTCGGCGCGGCCTTGATAAACGCAACAAACTCATGGTCGGGTTTGGTAAGTTTTCCAAAGGAGGCTTTGCGCATCCATAAGGAAGGGAAGCGCCGCAAAGCTTCAAAGCATAAAGAACTAGAGGCGGGAACAAAAAAAAAAGAGCAAGTACTGAAAGTCGCGTCGGCCAGACGCCCTCATAAACTTAAAGTAGACGACGGCCGCCGCTTGCGCATCGCCGGCGTCATGGACGAATTCACTGTCCATTCTTACGACCCGGAATGCACACTTCTGCAATTGCATCCGGAAGGCTGGCGGCAGCAACTTACAGAGTTTGGGCCCGACTTGCTCTTCATTGAATCGGCCTGGAAGGGCTTGGATGGGCTCTGGCAGACCAAGATCAGCAATAATGGTTCGGAGATACTCGAAATCATCGCTTGGTGCCGAGACAACAATACGCCTTCATTATTTTGGAACAAAGAAGATCCAGTCCACTTCAGCACCTTTATTCCCATTGCAAAATGCGTCGACTACGTCTTCACGACCGATATTGACTGCATCCCAAAGTACAAAGAGGCTGTTGGTCATGAGAGAGTCTACTTGCTCCCATTCGCCGCGCAGCCTTCTGTTCACAATCCGATAGAGATGTATGATCGCAAAGATGCTTTCAACTTTGCAGGTTCTTACTACCTACGATACCCCGAAAGGCAACGCGATTTTTCGGCGCTGATTGATGCGGTCGGTTCGCTACGGTCTGTCGAGATCTATGATAGAAACTTTGACAATCCCCACCCGCATTATACGTTTCCCGACAAATACTCACCGATGATCTTGGGGAGGCTGCCGTTCTCCGAAATTGACAAAGCCTATAAAGGCTATCGGTACGGCATCAACATGAACACAATAAAGCAATCGCAAACAATGTTTGCACGGCGTGTTTTTGAGCTGCTCGCTTCCAACACGGTTGTTGTATCAAACTTCTCGCGTGGCGTTAGGCTACTGTTCGGCGATCTCGTAGTCTCATCGGATGAAGCCGCCGAGCTCCGTCGGCGTCTCGAAGCGATTTGCAAAACTGAAGTGGGCTACCGCAAGTTCCGTTTGCTCGGCTTGCGCAAGGTCATGTCAGAGCACACATATGCCGACCGGTTGAACTACATTCGATCGACATTGAGCGGCCAGGCGCAACCGCCGAAACAGCCGCGGATAGCCCTATTCGCAGTTGCGCACACGCCTGAAGAATATTCGCTGCATATGGAGAACTTCAGCCGGCAGCGATACCCCAATAAGTTCCTGATCGTGTTGAAGCGCTATTCCGGTAATTCATCGACCAAGATCGACAGCATTGTCGAATGCACAAACGAAGACTCTTGCGTAGAATACATCAAGAACGTCGGCAATGATGCGTGGGTAGGCCTGTTGCACTCGGAAGATTACTATGGACCCGAGTATCTTACAGATCTTCAGCTGGCGCAAAGATACTCCTCGGCAATGGCTTTTGGAAAGGCGAGCCGTTATCAGGCGAAAAACGGCGACCTCACTTTGCACGCAGATGGGGATCAATATCGCACAACATTGAAACTGTTCGCCCGGTCCGCGCTCGTTAGGGCATCGGCCATATCCTCGGACTGGATTGCAACAGCAATTGCGGATCCGCGTGGCGCGATAGTTTCGCTTCCAGAAATGCTGGCGACCGATGAATTCCACTACATAGAAGGCGGCGCTCAATTGGCCGAACTCCGGAGGTCGGACGTTGACGACCTTGCGCTTGCCGACAAAGGTGCGTCTCTAGTTGAGCAAATCATTCCGATCGGACATGGCCTAACGAGCACATCCAAATCTATTGCATCGAGCGAACTGCCCCAACTGAGTGCGAAGGAATTGCATGGGATGATCTCAAGCGCAGGCGGAATAGACCTGCGATTGAACGGCGGCAGGCTTCACCTCCGTTCCAAGCTCCAGAATGACAAACACGTTTATCTTTACTGCCGCCGAGAGTTTGATAGACAGGAACTCAACCTCGTGTTGAACAGCCAGTTTGAGGCAGTGGTGGAAAGCCGGCTGGAATTGAAGACCGTTTTCGAATTTAGAGACGGAAACGGCGCAAAAATATCGCATCAAATGAACAAAGCAGGCGGACGCCATTCCCTCGCCATCCCGGAGAATTGTGCGAAAGTCCGATTTGGCCTGCGCGTTCAGGGTGCGGGAGAAGCAAAGATCGAAGCGGTCGTGTTTGGCAATCAAGTTGAGCGTCCGGCAGCACTTGCCGTTCGCACTCCCTATCTGGTTCTGTCTAAGCAATACCCAGCGTACGATGACCTGTACCGCTACGGTTTCCTCCACAGCCGCCTTCGCGCCTACAAGAACGCGGGGCTGGTTTCCGAAGTCTTTCGCATCAGCAAAGAATCCCTCGGCTATCGCGAGTTTGAAGGCATCGACGTTGCGACCGGTGATGCAGAACTGCTTCGATCCACATTGGAAGCAGGCCAGGTCAAGCACGTATTGGTGCATCTTCTAGACGAACACATGTGGAAAGTTCTCAAGGATTACCTTGATCGTATTAAAGTCACGATTTGGGTTCACGGCGCCGAAATTCAGGTCTGGCAACGAAGGACATTTGATTTCGGGCGCAAGAGCGACGAGGAAGTCGCTCGCCAGAAGCGATTAAGTGACAAACGCAAGTCATTGTGGCGGAGCGTCTTCTCTGAGTCGAATGATAATGTCAAGTTCGTTTTTGTATCGGATTATTTAGCAGAGCAAGCACAAAATGATCTGGATATACGCTTGAAGAAATCGACGTACCGCGTAATTCATAATTATATAGATCCGGATATATTCGAATACCAAGAAAAAGCGGACGAAACGAGACAAAATGTACTATCAATCCGCCCATACGCGAATAGGATATATGCAAACGATTTGACCGTAGCAGCAATAATCGAGCTGTCAAAGCGAGAGATATTTAACAATCTCTCATTTTGCCTTTATGGGGATGGGGAACTGTTCGAGGAAACAACGGCGCCGCTAACGTCGTTTGGAAACGTGAAGATCATCCGCCGGTTCTTATCTCAGTCAGAGATTGCGGAGGTTCACAAGCGATTTGGCATCTTCTTATCGCCGACACGCATGGATACGCAAGGTGTATCACGCGATGAAGCGATGTCTTCGGGCCTGGTGCCAGTCACGACGAATGTCGCCTGCATCCCCGAGTTTGTCGACGAAAACTGTGCTGTCGTCGTGCCTGCGGAAGATCATGTCGCAATGGCGGACGCCATCGAGCGGCTGTATTCTGATCCCGTGCACTTTGCCAAACTTTCGAAGGCGGCCTCCCTTCGCGTCCGAGCCCAGTCGGGTTATGGGATGACAATTCAGCGCGAGATTTCGCTGATCCAGAGGGCTTGATGCCCTGGATTGTGGGCGCTGCTTCAACTGGAAGGAACGGAGAGAATTGGAACCTGTGAATGCGAAACGCTGAATTGTCTGTTGCACTGATTTCCGACAGTCTCACGGCGGCATGTTTGTCGAAGGAATGCCGGACATTTACTCTCACTCCCTTGAATTATAAATGGGTGCTGCGGTTCCAGAAGCCCGACATGCTGTTCGTGGAGTCGGCTTGGGAGGGGCACCGCCGCCGATGGCGGTATAAAGTGGCATCGTATCCAGGGACCCCACGGTACGACAACAAAAGATTGGCGAAGGTCGTGGCTTATGCACGCGACCGCGGTATTCCAACGGTCTTCTGGAACAAAGAGGACGGCGTCCACTTTGAAAGGTTCATTGATAGCGCGCGCCTTTTCGATCACATATTTACAGTAGACGAAAACTGCATCGACAAATACAAACGCATAGTTGGAGAGAGCACAACGGTACACACGTTAATGTTTCCGGTTCAGCCAGGGACGCATTTTTTTCGAGGATTCGATTTCAAATACAATATGGCCAATTTCGTCGGAAGCTACAGCCGGAAAATACATGAGACTAGGCGAAAATGGCAGGACCTTATGTTTTCGGCCTGTGCGGATTCTGGTGTCGCTACTATTGTCTATGATCGAAACTCGGGCCGAAACTCCCAAAACTATCGATATCCCGATTTTAGCGGCCTGGAGGTTCGGGCGGCCATTCCTCATTCGGACACCGCTCAAATTTACAGGGATTATCTGATTTCATTGAACGTGAATACGATTGAAGACTCACCGTCGATGTATTCACGCCGACTGGTCGAGATTCTCGCTTGCGGAGGTATCGCGGTAACAAATCCGACTACCGCAGTAGATCGGTACTTTTCGGATTACTGTCACGTTATCAGAGATCAGGCTGAGGCGACTGAGTTGTTTGCCAGATTGAAGAAGGGGCCAACTGCACGCGATCTGGAGCGAGCCGAAGCTGGCGCGCGATATGTCCTCGCCGAACATACCTGGTCGCAGCGGCTGGACGACGTGAGAAAAGTGGTCGGGCTCTAGATGACGAGAGGACCAGCCGCGGCGGCACCGCAGAGCGCGAAATAATATGAGGCCGCTTTCAAAGCATGAGGCTCCCATCATCAGCCAAGTTCAGGATCCGGCAAAGCCTCCCCTATTTCTCTTCGGCTTCAGTCGTTGGAAGTCCTACGTGCGCGACTGGTTTCCAGATGCTAAGCTGATTTTCTCGCGTCCAGTTCTCCTGCCTTTCGAGTTCGATTTGTATTGGAAACGGCAGCTACTTCGCGACCCCCGAACCCGTGTGCTCGCGTGGCAATATCGGGGACCGCCGCAACTCAAAGCGTTCTGCGCGCGCCAGGGTATTCCGTTCCATTATGCCGAGGACGGCTTCATCCGCTCGGTCGCACTTGGCGCCTTGCGAGTACCGCCGCTTTCACTCACCTTTGACAAGCAGGACATGTTTTTCAACGCCAACGGGCCGTCTGATCTGGAGGACATTCTCAGGACCTATGATTTCGCAAGCGACCGCTTGCTGATGCATAGAGCACGGATCATCCGGGAGCAACTGCTCACAAGCCGGCTCAGCAAGTACAATTCAGGCAAGTCGCTGGATATCGCTTTGGTCTATGGCAAAAAGACGCAAAGGCGTGTGCTTGTGATTGGTCAGGTGGAGCGCGATGCGTCGATCGCCTATGGCTGCTCAAAAAAAGTGACGAATAACGATCTCGTCCGGCTGGCAGCGTCTGAAAACCCCGACGCTCAGATCATCTACAAGCCGCACCCCGAAGTCCTGAAAGGCACGGCCAAGGCCAAGTCCAACCCAGAGAGGGTGCGCGATCTCGCAATGATCCTCACCCAGGATATCAGCCTTGCGGATGCGCTCGAAACCATCGATCACGTCTACACGATCACGTCACTTTCCGGCTTCGAGGCGCTGCTGCGCAGCATCAAGGTGACAACAGTCGGGTGCCCCTTCTATTCAGGCTGGGGTCTGACAGACGATCGTCAGCCGAACTCGCGGCGGAACCGAAAGCTCTCGATCGATGAGGTCTTTGCAGCCGCCTACATTCTGTATGCCAGGTATCTCGATCCGGTGACAAAGACGCCGATCGAGATTGAAGATGCATTGGACGTTCTCGCCCGCATGCGGGCGGAGCAGCTGATAGCTTGAGGCATGCGGCCGAGAACTCTTTCTTTTCAAGTTTCGTTTCGCAGCGTCTTTCTGGAAAACGTGAAGACGGCCATGCCACAGAAGAATATCGCGGCAGAGCATACGGAGAGGTAGGGAAGGCTCAAGCCAATCGCTCTATACTCAGGGTAAAAGCCGGAGCGGAAAAGCATGATCACATGAACAAGCGGGTTGCTCAACAGCACCTCTCTGTACGGATGAGGCATGGTGTCTGGCAAGAAAAACACGCCAGACAGAAGGAACATCGGCTTTGTGAGAATCCCATAGACCTGCTCGTAGAGGGCATACTTCACGAACATGACGGCGTTGAACATGCCGATGCCAAGCGCGAGGGCGCCCGCGTATAGTTCAGCTTCAAATAGACGTGGCCAATTCAACTCCGGCCTTTCATGTGACATAAGAAAGATCGCGGAAAAGACAACGATTGCGACGAGCACTGTCGTCATCGTCTGTAGTATGTATCGCGCCGTTATGGCGTCGATCGGCGCAACGTTCGGATAGCTAAGCAGGGGTTTGTTGGCTCGCACGGCCGAACTCAGATATCCGACCTTTGCCTGGTACATCTGAAATCCGAGGTAGCCGGTGGCAAAGAAAAGAATGAAATTGGTGCCGAGTGCGGGTGCATGCGAAATGGCGCCGAAGATGAGCGTCATCATCGCTATGTAGCCAATCGGTTCCAGCAGTGCCCAGATATAGCCTCCGGGTTTGCTGCCGAACTTAGTAGACATTTCGCGAACGATCATCGCCGAGATAACGCGAAAATAGGTTCTGGCCAAAATCATCGTGTTTCGCTCCGCGTTATCGTCCCCTTAGAGGTCGAGATCCTTGCGTGATCGGCAGCTCCATGGAAGTCGGCTTCCAATAAGTCAGATGTGCGCCTGGACGCAACTTGTTCTTGATAATCGGCCTCGCGCGTCGTGTTTCTGTTCTTGTTTCCGTGCATTAGCTATCCGGCATTCAAACGATGGGCTGCGCTGATAGATAGATCCCTTGCGCAATGGCGCGTTCAGTGGCTCGCGAATTTTCAAGCCCGCAGTGACCTACACCCTAGAGCCCGCATTGGTGACAAAAGAGATCATTACACTCAGCCAGTCGCTTCTGATTTTGCGTCTAGTGGGGATGTTTTGACCGTTGCGGGTAAAAGCCACGGCGGAAAGACGGGAGGCGCTCTTGACCGCGGTTTGGAATTTTGCAGATGGGCTTGGAGAATACCATTGTGTAGCGGCACGGTCTCCATCATCCATGAAATAATATGCATACGAGAAAATCCGGAGGCAATCGGCTTACGTCAACGGTAATGGATACTTCTCCTATGCACATTCGGAAATGCCAATTCGAGCAGCATTTTTGCGGCGTCGATACTTCCGGTGAACTTTAGGACTATGCCGACTTCATTGCCTTTCGAGGCATACCAAGTGACTGCGAGTCGCGCTGGCGCGCTCCTTGCGCCGTAACGTTTTTCGTTTCCCGGCGATATTTGAACAGCTCTGCGATGGCTTGGTCGATGCGCCTACTCGGCTCTTTCAATGCTGCCAATTCGTCAAAGAGTTCCTGCCGCATCATTCAACGTCCTCAGAAAATCGCATCCTTAGAGTTGCGATGCAGAGAGCGATAGCCGGAGTCGCGGCAGAATAATACGGGCCGTCACCAACCTTTGCGTTGCCGCCGCGCTCGTCCCAACTGACCCCTCCATTAGTGCCGGGCGCTACGGTCTGAGCAAGTAAGTGTGCGTCATCAAGCGAGGCAGTAAACTGTGGTACGCGACCGGGATCTTGACCGCCCGGATGTATCCAAAAAGAGCGCCTAGTTTGCTCCCCAGATGCTGGATCCCTGATCTGTTCGACCTTGCGCTTGTAGCCAAGCAAAATCGCCAGGGCTGCGTCTAGCTCGCGGCTTGGCCCCGTCGCTGCCTCAAGGTCTTTGACAAGGTCGGTGATTGCCATCGGTTACTTCTTCTTACGATACCATCATGGGCGGATAATCACTGAGCAAGAAAACTAGCCATCACTGTTTTCAAACGCAAGTGAACCAACGGGAAAAACCGTACCTCGACGCGCGGCTATCGTACGCATCCGAGGAGGGCCGCCTTGCTGAGAAGTGAGGCGAACTGGATGCTCTGTCTATATGGACGTCAATATAGACAGTGTGAGAACCGTGGATTTAACGATAGAGAAGCGGCCGCAAGTTAGCCGTATGGAGATTGTCGATAGCGGGCGGCGTCGCCGTTTCAGCAACGAGGCCAAACTTGCGATCGTGGCGGAGAGTTATTCCGCCCCACGTCAGGTCACGGCAACGGCACGTCGCCATGGGATCACACGCTTTCAGTTGAACGATTGGCGTAAAGCAGCGCGCGAGGGACGGCTCGGCAATGGCCGGGGGAGTGAAGGGTTTGTTCCTGCACTGTTATTCCCGGAGCCAGGCATGCCGGTTGTTGCGCCGACCAATTCTTCGACGGCACAAAGTGGGCTGATGGAGGTTGTCAGCGCCAATGGTCGCCGTGTGATCGTGGGACGCGATGTCGACATTGAAGCGCTGCTTCGGATCCTGCGCGGACTGGAGGCGCTGCGGTGAATCCGTTTCCGATGGGAACAGGCGTCAAGGTCTGGCTTTCGACGGGCTATACGGACATGCGCTGTGGCTTTCCCTCCCTGGCGCTTCGGGTGCAGGAGGTTCTGCAGCATGATCCGTTGTCAGGGCATCTCTTCGTCTTCAGGGGCCGCAGATCGGATATTTTGAAGATCATCTGGCATGATGGTCTGGGCGCCTGCCTTTTTACCCGGCGGCTGGAGAAGGGCCGGTTTATCTGGCCGAACATGGAGGGCGGCGCGGTAGCGATCTCACCGGCGCAATTGTCGTATTTGTTGTCCGGGATCGACTGGCGCAATCCGCAGGAAACCTGGCGTCCGACACGGATCGGATAGCATTATTGCATTGAAAATATTGAGTGAATCTGATCGAATGGCTTCATGACTTCGAAGCCTGTGGATCTTCCTGCGGACCTTGCGAGCGCCTATCTGGCGCTGCTTTCCGAGCGTGAGATGTTGCAGGCTGAACGTGATGTCGTTGTTGCCGAGCGCGATACCGTCGTCGCCGAGCGGGACATTGCGGTGGCGCAAGCTGCCAATGCGCAGGCCATGCTGTCGGACAGTGAGGCCTTGATTGCCAGTCTGGAACTGGCGATCGAAAAGCTGAAGCGCGAATTGCGCGGCCGGCGATCCGAGCGCACGGCGCGCCTGATCGACCAGATGGAATTGCAGCTCGAAGAACTGGTGATGGCGGCGACGGAGGATGAAGCCGCAGCGCAGGCGGCGGCCGCCAAGACCTCGAGCGTGCGTTCGTTCACACGCAAACGACCGGTCCGAAAGCCGTGGCCGGAGGATATCGAGCGCGAGCGCGTGGTCATCGATCCTCCAGCCACCTGCGCATGCTGCGGCGGGTCGCGCCTGTCGAAACTGGGCGAAGACGTCACCGAGACGCTCGAGGAGATTCCGCGCCGGTTCAAGGTGATCGAGACGGTGCGGGAGAAATTTACCTGCCGTGACTGCGAGGCGATCAGCCAGTCGCCGGCACCGTTCCATGCGACGCCGCGCGGCTTCATCGGTCCTCATCTGCTGGCGACGATCCTGTTCGACAAGTTCGGCATGCATAGCCCGCTCAACCGCCAGAGCACCCGGTTCAAATGCGAGGGCCTCGAGCTTTCGACCTCGACGCTGGCCGACCAGGTCGGGTATGGAACGGCCGCGCTCCTGCCGATCTTTGATTTGATCGAGGCGCATGTCTTTGCGGCCGAGCGCCTTTTTGGCGATGACACCACCATCCCCATTCAGGCCAAAGACAAATGCACGACCGGGCGAATATGGACCTACGTGCGCGATGACCGGCCCTACGGCGGAGCGGCAGCGCCGGCGGCCATATACTATGCGTCGAGCGACCGCCGCGGCGAGCATCCGCAGAAGCACCTGGCCGGGTATGGCGGCATTCTGCAGAGTGATTGTTACAATGGCTTCGAGCCGCTCAGTGTCGCCGAAAAGAAAGCGGTACCGATCACCTTCGCCTTTTGCCATGCGCATGCGCGGCGCAAATTCTTTGAGCTGGCCGACATCCAGAAAAATGCCCGCGAGCGCAAACGCAAAGGCAAGCCGATCTCGCCGATCGCCCTGGAGGCCGTCCAACGGTACGATGCGCTGTTTGAGATCGAACGCCAGATCAATGGATTGAGCGCCGCAGAACGATTGGCCGCGCGGCAGGAAAAGAGCAAGCCGCTGTTCGATGACATGCACGCGTGGCTGAAACGGGAGCGCGCCACGCTCAGCAAATCGTCCGAGGTGATCGAGCCGATCGATTACATGCTGAAGCGCTGGATGGTTTTGCCCGTTTCCTCGACGATGGCCGGATTTGTCTCACGAACAATGCGGCCGAGCGCGCTCTGAGAGGAATTGCCCTCGGGCGTCGAAACTGGACCTTCGCCGGTTCCCAGCGAGGGGCCGATCGTGCCGCCATCATGCTCTCCGTCATCACGACCTGCCGCCTCAACGACGTCGACCCAAAGGCGTGGCTCGCCGATGTGTTCGCCCGCATCGCCGATCTTCCCGTCTCCCGCCTGCACGAACTGCTGCCTTGGCAATGGAAGTCGCACAAAGGGACGGCTATTGCGGCGGCCGCGTAAACAGCTCCCGGAACAACGCTTGCGAACGCTCCAGGCCTTCATCAGTCAGGATCAATGACTTCGACTTGTTGACTGGGTCGCCGATCATGCCCTTCTTGTGAAGCCGATCCGTCGTTGCCCAGTCGAAACCCTTCCAGGCGCAACGCTCGTTATGCAGCGTCAGCCATAACAGCGCCAAAACGGCATCGTCGATCTTGTCCTCATCGATCTCCATGAACCGACGTTACCACGCGCGGCACCCAAAATCCCGCGGCCCTGCTCGGATGGATACCGGCTATCTTGCTTCTTGTGAACTCAAGCGCCACTAAGGTAAAATCAACCTGGGTGCCTGCGTCTTTCTGAACTGGAGGAAGACCCCTTCGAGACACCCCGTCCTCGGCTGGCTCTTCATCATTCATAGCCAGTGACTTCCTACTAAATGCTAAAAGTCGAACTCTCGATAGTTGCGTCGGAAGTCTCGTCTGAATTAAGCCTCCCACGTATCGAACTCGCGTGAGAGCGTCCTGACTTGATGTGGTGGGCGGCTGTCTCTCATGTGATTTTCGATCGCCCCCCTTTGGCATACTGCGATACCGAGACCGGTGCCATCCACCACATCAGGTCACGACGTCTCGATCATCTTGCGGGTGGCGACGTTGACGTTTCGCTCCTCCCTGCCTTCTTCACCCAGCCAAAGCTCGGTGCTGCCGTCCCGGAACGAAAATTTCGAATGGGTGAGGCCCGCTGCTATCTGCGGCCGTAACGCGCGCATACTCTTCGTGTATGCCGTGACATCGCGCGCGATTCTCCACAATACCTGCATGTGCGGTCACCTCAGATGCACGAGAGAAGTTATTGTTATACTCCTGCGTTATGATTTGAGCTGTGCCAGCGTCGAAACGCCACACACGAGTAGACCTTAGAACGCCCTTGACCTTTGCCGCTGGATTCGACAAAGCATCAAAAGTCCTCAACTTTGCCGCGATTAATTCAGCTAACGAGAACTATAAACTGGATGAATTCGGGACGGGCGGCAGCAGCATTAAGACCGGATGATTGGTATGGTAGGCTGGATCAGAGACGAAGCAGAGCAGGAAGAAATCAATCTCACCTTGAAACCTTCTGCGGCTGGCCACAAGGCCGAAAGGGAGGCTGAGGTTACTGCCGTTGAGCAGTCACTGACCCAGGCTCGTCGCGAGATCGAAGTATTGCAGAAGGCGCAGGTGCGAGCCGAGATTTCGATTACCGCAGCGTTAGCTCGGATCGAGGCATTGCAAGAAGAGAAGATCGCCGTAGCGGCAGAAGTGATCGAACTACGCGCCCAACTGAGAGCCTCTGAAAGCGCCCGGGCCTCCGAGCAAACTGAGGTTACAGGATTGCAGAAAGAGAAAGCCGCACTGGCGACAGAGGTCGCAGTCCTGCGCGACCAACTGGCGGCCTCGGCAAGCGACCGAGCCTCAGAGCAAACCAAGTTTACGGGACTGCAGAAAGAGAAAGCCGCACTGGCGACAGAGGTCGCAATCCTGCGCGATCAACTGGCGGCTTCGGCAAGCGACCGAGCCTCAGAGCAAGCCAAGGTTAAGGCGCTACAGAAAGAAAAGACTGCACTCTCAGGACAGTCCACGAAATTGCGTCAGGAGTTGGCAGCCTCGGAGCGCAAGCTCAAGGCCGTGTATCAAAGCACCTCTTGGCGGATAACGAGGCCGCTTCGTAGCGTGAAACTAACCTCCATATGGAAGAAGACGCGCTGATTCGGCGCGCTTAAGCCCTCGGCAAGGATGTTCCCGGGATTGGGAGGTTACTTGTCGCTTGTACGAAAGCATACGGGAAGACGGAGTCCTGATCGGTGGATCACAATCTCATTACCGCGCCGCCCCTAGTCGACGAGGAAGCAGGCACATCGGTTTCCCCTGAGCTGGTGGCCAGCTGGGTACTCGCTCTTCCACTGCCGCCTCAAGACGCTGCTCGTCGGTGGGCCGCTTTGGCCGACCGAATACGACCTCGATTTCCGAGCCAGGCCCTTGCGCTGCTACGTGCGGCTCATGAACTCGATTCTTCACCTCGAATTGCCCGGAAATTTGGGTTTGCGTTAATCGAAATAGGGGCGGCTGAGGACGCTCTCAAAATGCTCCAGCCGGTGGTGGACGGACTGAATCTTTCTTCGCGCGAGAAGCGATTGCTGAAGCTTGCGCGCGAAGGCCATGACGCCGCCACATTGAAGGCGCGCGCTACCCGCGCCTTGCGCAGCAGCCTGCGTGTCGCCGCGATCATGGATGAATTTACTTACACGGGCTATGCGCCCGAGTGTGATCTGCAACAGCTATCGGTTGGGAATTGGCAGACTGAATTAGAAGACTTTCGGCCCGAACTGCTTCTAGTCGAATCTGCCTGGAGGGGACTCAACGAGGAATGGGGGTCGAAGGTCTGGCAACTGAGCCGAGAAATACAGGGCATCATTGACTGGTGCCGTGCCCGCAGCATCCCAACCGCTTTTTGGAACAAGGAGGATCCGGTCCATTTCGAGAGCTTTTTGACCACGGCTCAGAGGTTTGACCTAGTCTTCACAACCGATATCGATTGCATATCGCGCTACAAGGCGAAACTTGGGCATGACCGCGTGCATCTACTGCCTTTTGCCTGCCAGCCCGAAGTCCACAACCCAGTCGAGATCGGTCCGCGCAAGGACGCCTTTTGCTTTGCTGGTGCATATTACGTCCGCTATCCCGATCGCACTCGGGATCTGGATAATTTTCTGGCCAGCCTGACGAAGTACCGACGTTTTGAGATCTTTGACCGTAACTTTGGCAAGGATCACCTGGATTACAAATTCCCGGAAGATTACGGCAAATACATTGTAGGTAACCTACCGCCTTCCGAGATTGACCGGGCGTACAAGGGTTATACCTTTGGGATCAACCTGAATTCAGTCAAGAATTCCCAGAGCATGTATGCTCGCCGCGTGTACGAATTGCTTGCGTCCAACACTCGTGTCATCAGCAACTATTCACGGGGCTTGCGACTTATGTTCGGCGATCTGGTCGTCTCGACCGACAGCGGCGACGAGGCACTGCGGCGTGTCCGCAAGCAGGACGAGATGGGCCTCACAGCTAGGCTGCGACTGGCGGGCTTGCGCAAGGCCCTGTCGGAACACACCTACAGTCACCGACTGGCGCGGATCGCCCATCATGCGGGGATTGTTATGCCCGACCTCTCCGCGCTTCCGCGGATCACCATCCTGGCCCGAGCCATGACCCTGAGCGAGGCCAACAGCCTGACTGCGCAAATCCGTCGCCAGAAGTTACCTGGTTTGCGGGTGGTTCTGGTCCTACCCGCTGATATCGATTTGCCGGCGGACGATCTGCCCTGCCCAATGCGTCGGCTGACCCCAAAAGAGGCCGCTCGAATTCGCTTGGGAGATTTGGTGGCGTGTGACGAGTGGCTGGCGGGTTTCGTCCCTGGCGATTATTACGGCGAGAATTATTTGACAGACCTGATCCTTGCGACCCGCTACAGCGGCGCAGCCGTTCTAGGCAAGGCAGCCTACCACCATCTCGACGAAGGCGGCGTAGCGCTTGTCGATGGCCCGAGTTATGTGCCTGTCGATCGTGTGGCGGTCCGCCGCTCGCTCCTGCGCGGCGATCAAGCGCCTGCGGCCGGACTAGACCGATGGTTGCAGGATTTGCCAGATGCCGTCCTCGAGGGGGGGGAAATGCTGGCGCTCGATCCCTTCGGCTATTGCGAAGGTGGGGCCATTAATCCGGGCGCCGAGGAGCGAGTGGCGGTTGCGGTGGAGGATTTGCCGGGGATCAATCTGGGGCTTGCCGAAGTCGAACTCGCGGCGCGGGCTGATGCGATTGCCCCGGCATGGGATATCGAGATCACCGTTCCATTTATTCCCGGCGCGGCGCTGGCCGCCGACATGCCGAAACCTGGAACGGGCAAGGTCACCTGGATAACCGACGCAAAGGGAGTTTGGCATCTTACCAGCACCTTGGGCGACGAGGAACATGTCTATATCTACGAAAGGAAGTTCCGCCCGCTGTCGGCGTTGAAGGGTGAGGACGGGAGCTATCGCCTGCATCCGCTGGTCGGGCCTGGGCTGAGCACGCAATTCGTTGCGGTCTGGCTCGATGCGCAAAAACAGAAGATCGGCCATCAAATGTTGGCCACCAGCCGAAATGCCCTACTGAAGCCATCTGAAGGCACAGAATTCGTCCGGTTTGGTATTCGTCTACGTGGTCCTGGCCGCTGCACTGTACACGGAGTCTTGTTAGATGATCGCCACCCTGCTCCGCGCCCAATTATCTCCGGATCGAGATTGCTCCTACTGACTAACCAGTACCCGTCCTATCAGGATCTCTACCGCAATGGTTTCGTTCATAGCCGGGTGCGCGCATATCGCGAACTGGGCGGAATCACTCCGGACATCTACCGGCTACGCCCCGAACACGACGTGTCGTGGCACGAATTCCAGAACATCGACTGCATGTCCGGCTCAGCCGAGCAGCTAGATCTGATGCTGCGCTCCGGGCAGTATGACCATGTCCTCGTGCATTTCCTGGACGAGGCAATGTGGCGAGTATTGGAGCGGCACGTCGATCAGGTCCGGGTCACGGTTTGGGTACATGGCGCCGAGGTGCAGCCCTGGTGGCGGCGAACTTTCAACTATTCAACCGAGGAAGAACTGGAAAAAGCAAAAACGGCTAGCGATCTGCGACTGGCCTTCTGGCGTAGGCTATTCGCGCCATTGCCTAGGAACCTGCGGTTCATATTCGTGTCAGAGTACTTTGCAAACGAGGTGTTCGAGGATCTGGAGGTCATCTGCCCGCCCGAACAGTACCACATTATCCACAATCCGATCGACGACCAGTTGTTCGCCTACCACGAAAAATCGGTTGAACAACGTGGGAAAATTCTGTCGATCCGGCCTTTCGCCTCAGCCAAGTATGCCAACGACCTGAGCGTCAAGGCGATCTTGGGCCTGCAGAGGCAAGACTTTTTTAACGAGCTAGAATTCCGGATTGTTGGCGACGGCCCGCAATTTGAGGAAATTACCGCTCCGCTCCTCAACATTCCTAATGTTATTTGTGAGAAGCGATTCTTGACACAGCTGGAGATAGCGGCCCTGCATCGTGAATATGGGGTGTTTCTCAATCCCACCCGTATGGATGCCCAAGGTGTTTCCCGCGATGAGGCGATGAGTTCGGGACTTGTGCCGATAACGTCCCGCGTCGCGGCAATTCCGGAATTTGTGGACGATGCTTGCGGCTATATGGCAGAACCCGAAGATGCCGATGGTCTGTCACGTGCCATCCAGGACCTGTGGACGAACCCAGAGGCCTTCCTACAAAAGTCACGGGCCGCGGCGGAGCGCGTCCGCGGCCAGAGCGCAATGGAGAAAATAGTCATGGCGGAGCTGACGGTGATCAAATAAGGACAGCCGACACCGCACACAAGGCGAAGCCCAAACTGATGCTCTCTGGACCGGCCCGGAATATGGAATAGTAAATGAAGCTCAACGTCGTCGGCAACTGTCACGCCTACCAGATTGCCTCTAGGCTAACCGAGACGCCGGTGGAACCTTGCGCGGCCCCTTGCGCTGCAGATTTGCCTATTTTCGAGAAGGATCTACGCAGCGAGAAACGCGAGGGCGACGACCATGTGACGCGGCTTGCTCAGACAGCGTCCGCGACAGGAAAGTGTTGAGCTGAGATGACGCAGACACAGGTTGCAATCCTTGGCAGTTGCGTGACGCGCGATGCCTTCGAACATCTAAACGAGGTGGAAATCTCTTTCTATCTTGCCCGCAGTTCACTGACGAGCATCTATGCTCCACCTTGGGATTTCACCGCGACCGACGAAGAGCTGCAGGTCGAGGGCAAGGGCGTTTTCGAAAACCGCATGCTGCGCCATGACCTGCGCAAGGAGGCGGCCGGTATCATCCGTGTGTCTGCAGACGTGCCGCTGGTCGTGGATTTCATTGACGAAAGGTTCGACCTGTTCCTCGCGGGCGGCTCGGTCATTACCCGCTCGAACTTGCTTCAATTGACCCCGTATGGTCGCCGTCTTGAAGGCGTGCAACTGCTGCGTCGTGTTGAGCCTGAGGCCATGCATATCTGGGAGCAGGCTGCCCTGCGTTTTCTGGGGGACTTGCAGGGCAGACCGCTGATCCTGCATCGCGCACTCTGGGCCGAATGCTACCGAAATGACGATACGGGTGAGATTAGCCGCTTCGGCGAGGCCGACTTAAAGATCGTGATGCAGCAGAACCAGCTATTAAACAAATATTACGATTTCATCACAACCAACTACACGAATGTCCAAACTGTGGCTCCCGCGCCCGAATTGGTTTATTCTAATTTTGCCCATCGTTGGGGCCGCGATTTCTTCCATTTTAGCGACGATTACTATCGCGATATCGCTGGCAAGATCGCGACCACATTAGTGGCAAAGCGCCAGCCCGCAACAAATGACAGAGACCGCCCTATGGCCCCTTCCGCCTGCCTCAGCGACCGCGATCTACTCCACTGTGATCATTTCAGCCTGTCGGGAAGCCCCGGCAGCCAGCCGCTCGATGCTGCGCGCTTGAATTGTGGCCCCGGTAGAGTCACTGTCGGGGCGGATCATGTTGCTGTGGCGTTCGGTGCCTCAGGCGATGGCGCGGCGATCAGCCAGCAACTGCGCTTCACCGTGCCGGACGCATCACACTCGAACGGGGTTGGCGTGCGGGTGCGGTTGCGCGGCTGGGTAAAGATCTCCTATATCGCCATCGGCCATACCGAGGACGGCACCTATCACCATGCAAAGGCAGCCCATCCGCTGCAGGATGAGTGGTTCGATTTCTGCGTGGGCCTCCGCGATCTTGCTTGGGGCTGGCGAAATGGCTGGAATACCCCTCAGGGGCGCCCAATCTCCGATGTCCGATTCTACATCAGGGGTGTTCCGGGGCGGGATGCGGGATGCGACATTTCGGATATCTGGCTCTGGCAGGAGGCCGACCAGCCTGATCGTGTTTTCGACGTAGATCAGCCCATTCCGAGTGAGGTTGTTAGCAAACTCATCGATTACCAACGCGCCTGCTTTCCCGACTACATCCGTCTAGCGCGCAACTTCATGGCGTCCGGCCGGTGTCCACTGGCCGGAAACACGTTACTTGACTGGCCTCTGGGCACACCGTTGCCGCCACAACTCCAAGACAACGGCACCTATCAGTATTCGTGGCATTCTCAGCATCCGGCCGTTCTGCTGATGCTGCTGCACACCGACGCCAATGAGATCGGACCATTGTTCTCTGCCCGTGATTTTGTCACTGACTGGTTGGAGCGCAGCTTTGACAAACCGGATTCCAACATCAAGTACGCATGGTATGACCATGGCGTCGCAGAGCGCACATTTGCGATGGTGACGCTCTATGCGCTGGGGCAAAAACACGGATTCGATGCCCGCTTCATGACTCGGCTGCGGCGGGCCATCCATCGCCATGCACAATTGCTGGCCTCCTTGGTCTTCTATGCCAGCCACCAACCAATCCGCTATCACAATCATGCCTGGTTCCAGGACCTAGCCCTGATGACAGTCGGCTTGGCCTTTCCGGGCTGGGCCTGCGCCGATCTCTGGGTGGAAACCGCATTGGCACGCGCAAAGGATCAATTCGCACAGCTAATTGCTCGCGACGGAGATTTCGCGGTCTTTGCCGAAAATTCGATCGGTTATCATCTCGGCATCGAGCGGGTGGTCGCAACGATCGGGGCTTTCGCAGCCCTCAGCGGGCGCGAGACAGAAATCCCGCTCATCGCAACGGAATTATCCAGATTCTCTGCCCTAATGCGTTATCCCGATGGCCAGCGAACCTTGGCGCAGGGTGATACCTTCCGCCGATCCAACTCACCCGTGGGTGACCCTGACGGGCGCAAGCCCTATGGCAGGCAGGAGATAAGCATTCTGCCGCGGGCGGGATATGCCATCGCAAAGGCCGATCACAGCGGACGGCCCTTCATGTTGGTATTCTTGGCTACCTCGCTCGCGGCGACCCATAAGCATGCCGACAACCTTTCGTTTACGCTTTATTTTGACGGGATCGAATGGTTGATCGATCCGAGCTTCTATTCGCATGAGTATGCTCGGGATCTCCCGCGTTATTTGCGCGGGCCCGAGGCACATAATGCATTTGTCCTACCCGGCGCAAATTATGCAATCGAGCCGGGGCTGGCACGGCTGTGGGGCAAGGAAATCCCCGGAGGCTTCGTATTCGAGGGCAGCCATACCGCCGTGCGGGATGTCGAAATCCATCGCCGGATTGAGGGCGCGACCGATCGGCTGGATCTGCAGCTACGGGAGACGTTGCACAACGGAGCGAACTTGCCCGCAAGTGCTCGACTGATGTTGCACTGTGGCGAAGGAGTCGAGGTTAAGATCGAGAACGATGGCTTACGCCTCGCTCATCCTGCAACGGAGTTGTCACTGCAAATCGTTCTACCGCCGGGTTGTGACGTCCACCTTTTCCATGGTCGGCAAGAGGACCCAATTAGGGGTGTGACTGGGGTAGGCTTTCTGCAATCCGAACCGATCACCACGATTGAGATCGCCCCACCCTCGGAGGTCAACGCTCTAGTCTGGCGACTGCGCGCCGTGTGATCGGCGTCCTCAGTCCATGGGATCGTGTGCGGGAACGCACAACTGCAGTACAGCGTGGTAGAGGTCCAGTATTTTGAAGGGGTCGATATCTTCGATGCAGAATTCCGACGCAAGAAGCTCAGCCGTCGCTAAGTCCAGAAAGCGCTTACTCGGATCCAGGCCAGAGATCTCGAGCAAATAGCGCTGAAGGATGGTCCCCTGGATGTACACGGTGATGAAACGTCATGCTTCGTCCCGATCGTTCGCTCAGAAGTCGAATTCTCTGTCAGACTGCCGGTAGTCGCGCCGAAACTGTTCCTCCCAAGGGTCAAATTTTTCCTGCTGGCTTCTATCTGAGGGGCGCTGCTTCGATTCGTCGTCGCGGCTCTCTTGTTCCAAAATCATGCAGAATACCCGAGGCCTGCCCTCTATATCATAGAGGGCGCCGAATCTACCCCTGAATTGGTGTCGGCTTCCTGACATCCATGGAAAGTTGTAGAATTACTACGGCAGCCATTATTCCGCCCGCTTCTTAATTCTTTGTTAAGGAATACATTCCTTCGCGGAGATTTGGCCATGGCAGTCGGCGCATCCCAACGTTTGCACGACGGCGTCGCGGCTGTCGAAACCATGACGCGCTTTGCGCTTGCGGTGCTGGCGCTCGCCTCCGGCGTCTATACCTATCTGGGCGTGCGCAGCATTCTCGACGGCTCGGCGACCGCGGTCTTTTTCGCGGCGATGATCTATTCGGCCTCGGTGTCCGTCGGAATCTACGCCTTCTGGACCTATATGGCCCGCTTCTATCCACATGTGACCACCCATACGGGCCGGGCCGCAATGTTGGGCGTGATGGCTTTGGGCGCCGGCATGATCATCGCCATGTCGAGCTGGCTCAATGCGGCGGCGCTGGCCGGTTCGGCCGCGCTCGAACAGCATCTGGCGCAAACGGTGGAGGATTATACGGCCGATCTCGACCAGGCCCATCAGAACGCCCTTGCCGCTCAGAGCCTGCTGCCCGACATTCAGCGCGCCTCCGAACGGTTCGCCCAGCTTGCCGCCTCGGAGCGCCAGACGGGGGCGCTCACCGGCACGACGGGCTCGGGAAGCGTCGTGCAACTGCTGTCGCAAATGTCGGCGCAGATGAAGGAGCTCGAAAACGGCGTCAACGCTTCGCGCGAACAGGTGACGACGCTGTTCAACGAGGGGCAAAAACGGCTCGAAACGATGCGCACACTCGTCTCCGCGCCAGGGGCGATCGAACCGCGCGCAGACCAGTTTTCCTCCGAAGTGGTGGCGCTGACGGGCGTCATCGCTTCGCTCGGCCAGACCTCGATCGCGCCTTCGATCCGGCGCGCCGCGGACGACCTGTCGCTCGGCTTCATCGCCCCGGTGGCCGACGGCGGCGACGCCGATCTCGTCAACCGCCAGGACCAGGTGATGGAGACGGTGCGGGCCTCGGTGGCGGCGCAGTCCAAGGTGCTCTCCGAGGCGGCCGACGAAATCCTCGCACGGGCGCCGGTGGCGGAGCGGCGCTTCGTCCCGCTCTCCTCCGCGGAAGCGGTGTTGCGCTATGCAACCGATTTCATTCCGGCCTGGGCCGGAGCCATTTCCATCGACCTGCTGCCGGGCGTGCTGGTGTTCATTCTCGCTGCCGTGCACGGGGCGATCCGCAAACAGGAGGAGAAGCTGCCCTTTGCCGAGCGGATCACGGCGGCCGAACTTCTGCAAGCATTGCACGTGCAGCGAGCGGTAGCGGCGAATGGCGCCAATCTCGGGGAGGTGGCCGCGCAAGTGGAAGCCGAGAGCAAAGCGGAGGAAGCGAACAACATCACCAATCTCGACGCGAGAACGCGCGCAAAGGATCGCTCGCATGAGGATCGATGACACATTCAAGGCGCTGATGCGCCTCGACGACGGTGTGCTGATGCGCGGCGCTTTCTACGCACTGCTATCGGCTGCGGCGGTCTTCCTGCTGATCGACATGCGCGACCTGACGGCGATGAACGCTGAGCTGCCGGCCTTCGATCCGTTCCATGAGAACCGGCCCATCCTGCCGCCGGCGCTGACCGAAGGCGGACCTACTCCGCGCGTAAAGCCCGCAAGCCCGGATGAAGTGCTGCGACGACCGATGACATTCGAACTCGCATCCGGCGGCGTCTTGCTCGCCGAAGGCACGATCGATCCTGGGGCAAGCGGACGCTTCGCCGAGGAGATTGCGGCGCGTGGCGAATATGTAAAGACAGTGGCGCTCAATTCTCCCGGCGGCTCGGTGGATGACGCCCTCGCGCTTTCGAGCCTGATCCGCGAAAGAAGGCTTGCGACCAAGGTGGCATCGAGAGCGCTCTGCGCCTCCTCCTGCCCGATCGTCTTTGCCGGCGGCGTCAGCCGTATCGCCGAAAAGGATGCGATCGTCGGCGTGCACCAGGTCTTCAACGGCGGCAGCCGCCGGCAAACGGCGGATGAAGCGATGTCTGCGGCACAATCCACCACAGCCCGGGTGACCCGCCATCTCGACACGATGGGGGTCGGCGCCGGCCTGTGGATCAGCGCGCTCGAAACACCGCCGGACCGGCTCCACTATCTGACATCGGCGGAAATGGCCAAGTTCAAGCTGACAACGCAGCCGCTTGCGACCGCCAGGAAGAAGGACGGGTCGGGATAGCCTAGCCCTGCCCAATGGATCTCGGGGACTGAATTTGACAAACTTTGCCAAAGCGTGTCATCTTGGCCGAAGTATGGAGGCTGACATGGCCACGATGAACGTATCTTTGCCCGATCCCATGAAGGACTGGGTGGAAGCACAAACGCGAACAGGCCGCTATGCGAACGCCAGTGACTATGTGCGCGATCTCATCCGCAGAGATCAAGAGCGGAATGACAAGATTGCCATCATGCAGCGCTTTGTCGATGACGGGCTGAAAAGCGGCGCGGGAAATCGCTCAAAGGACGAGCTTTTCTCGGCGGCTCTGGCGCGGGCCGAAACGCCGCGCGACCCCCCATAATGGGATTTCGCATTTCCCTCGCAGCGGAAGAAGACATTATCGCGATCGCTAAGGAAGGAGTGCGCCTCTTTGGCGCTGCACAGGCGAGAAGGTACCATGACGAACTTTTCAGCATCTTCGCTCTGATCGCCGCCAACCCCCGTATGGCACGTGAGCGCCAAGAATTATCGCCGCCTATGCGTGTCCACCCCTTCAAAGCGCATCTCGTTATCTACCAGATCGAGCCCGACGACGATATTTTGATTGTCCGCGTGCGTTACGGGCACGAGGATTGGGCGAACAGCGCCATCTAGTCAGTGGGTCCACGCCTGGTCGCCGGCCAGTGTTTCCCGTGTCATTCAAGGAAAGCATCGTTCAGGAACCATCATCTCCCATGGTCGTTGTCTCTTCGAAAGGAGACCGCCATGCCGAAGCAAGATCCTATTCCCGCACCTGCCGAAACACCGAGAGAGCCGCAAGGAATCCCCGGCCGACCGGATCGCGGCCTTGAGAAGTCCCCCGATCCGCCGATCAAGAAGCCGGAGGACACCAAAGACCCGACCGATCCGGCGCTTCTGCCGATCGGCGACCCGGCAGGAATGGCCTAGCTGATGCAGCCTATCCGGTTGCGGAACTTATATCGCTGCCTCCTTGAGGAGAGACACGCATGCTGATCCAACGATTGCCTGAAAAGCCGGTGCCGGGCGCAATCATCGTCAAGCTCTACCGCTACGGCGACGAGATCAGAGGTTATGTGCGGCAGGCCGTCGACCCGTCCAAGGACGATGTCATCTTCCCCGGCGAGGAAATGGAGCCGGAAGCCGCCTTCCGGCTGGCAAGGGCCCATAGCGCGGGCGAGGCGCCGATCTATGTGGAGCTGGTCGAGGACGTTCAATGGGACCCCAACTGGGGCACCTTGGTAAGCTAACCTGATCCCGTTGACGCGAGAGACAAGTCAGGCTCGTCTCCCACTCCCGACCTTAGCCGGCAAAGCCTCCGCCACGTGCGTCGTCATGCGTGGCCGAGCGGCAAGGCGACGAACCGCGTCACACCGCCCGACTGGATGTGGAGGAGCGCGGCCGCTTTGCCTTCCTTGCGCAGCGACACGAGATCGCGGCGGAAGTCTCTGGCGTTCGAAACCGCCTTGCCGGCGACCTCGAGAATGACGTCGCCAGCCTCAAGCCCATGTTGCGCCGCCGCTCCCTTCGGATCGATGGCGACGACGACCATGCCTTTTTCAGCGGCGCCGGCCACCTTGCTTGCCGGGGCAAGCAGCAGCCCGAACTCTTGCCCGCCGGTAGGGGCAGCGCCGCCGTCGCTTGCCGCCTCAACCGGCGCCGGGCGGTCCTCCGACATTGTCGCGAGATCCAAGGTGATGTCCTTTGGCGCGCCGTTGCGAAGGATGCTCACCGTCACGGAGGTGCCCGGAGCCTTTGCTCCAACCTTTTGGGCCAGTTCACGCGGGTCATTGATCGCTGCCCCGTCGACCGCCGTGATGAGATCGCCCGACCGGATGCCCGCCTTACCGGCTGGGCCGGCCGGATCCGCCTCGTCGACGAGCGCGCCCTTGGCCTCCTTCAGCCCGAGGCCCTCGGCGATGTCGGGAGTGACCTGCTGTTCCTTGATGCCAAGCCAGCCGCGCGTCACATGGCCCTTGTCCTTCAACTCGGCGATGACGGCTTTTGCCGTGTCAGCCGGGATGTCGAAGCCGATGCCGACCGAGCCGCCGGAGGGCGAGAAGATCGCCGTGTTGACGCCGATCACATCACCGTTGACGTCGAAGGCCGGCCCGCCGGAATTGCCGCGATTGATCGGCGCATCGATCTGAATGAAATCGTCATAGGGACCGGCGCCGATGTCGCGGCCTTCGGCCGAAACGATTCCCGCCGTTACCGTGCCGCCGAGGCCATAGGGATTGCCGATCGCGATCACCCAATTGCCGACGCGCGGCCGTTGATCGGCAAAGCGCACATGCGGGAAATCCCGGCCGTCGGCCTTGATCAAGGCGAGGTCGGTCTTCGGGTCGGTACCGACGACTGTCGCCTCGTAGCTCCGGCCGTCGCTGGTCATCACTTCGAGCGAATGGGCATGGTCGACGACGTGATTGTTGGTCACGGCATAGCCGTCGGCGGAGATGAAGAAGCCCGAACCCTCGCCCATAAGCGGGCCCTGCCCGTCATCGGGATTGGGAGCGCCGTCGTCATCCTGGGCTGCGGCCTGTTGCTGCGCCGCGTCGATCTCGACACGCACCGAGATGACCGCCGGCTTCACCCGGGCGACGATGTCGGCAAAGTCGCCGGGCTCCGCCGCCGATGGCGGCTGCACGGCATTCGGCGCCGCACGCACGGTCGAACCTGGACCATTCGTTGCGTGCATGGCGACAGGTTCCGCGACGAGAGCTGCAAGGCTGAGTGCGGAAACGGAGGACAGGGCTGCCAAGACGGCGGTCAAGCGGCCCGCACGCGAGCCCTTTTGTTCTGGAGAATTGGCCATGACGTGTCTCCTTCTATATTCGGAGGTTGATGCACGCGAAGTCGGTGGCGTTCGATCACCGCCAATATAGACGCTGGCCTATAGTGTCTTGTGGGTTCTCCACCGCGTCGTCAGCCCCACTTGACGATAGAACCGAAGTAAAAATGTGATATCCGCCTCATTTCCAAGATTAAATTTCGTTCATGAAATAAAGTTAACCTAAACATAGCATCAGACGGCGACGTCATTCTTCACGCGGCGGCCTTTGACTTGGAGGCATTCTTTTAGGTCGCGGTCTTGTGCTGCCGCGAGCCGGATGCGCCGCCTGGCAGCGGCGCCCGCACAAGTCAGTCCGGCGTAGCGGCAGACGTATCGACGACCTCGAAGTCGTGGGTGATCGTCGCCGTCTTGGCGAGCATCGCCGACGCGGAGCAATATTTCTCGATCGAAAGCGCGATGGCGCGTTCGACCTTGCTTGCGGCAAGGCCGCGTCCCTTGACCACGAAGTGCATGTGGATGCGGGTGAAGACTTTCGGCTCCTGGTCCGCCCGCTCTGCGCTGAGCTCGACGATGCAGTCCTCGACCGCCTGGCGGCCCTTTTCGAGGATGTGAACGACATCGAAGGCCGAGCAGCCGCCGGTGCCGATCAGCACCATCTCCATGGGGCTCGGCCCCGGAGTGCTTCCTTCCGGCCCGGAAGCCGTACCGAGCACGACATTGTGCCCGCTCCCGGACTGGCCGACGAAGGTCCGCTCTTCAACCCATTTGATCCGCGCTTTCATGGTCACCTCCTGCAGATATGCCAAACACGTTCCGACGCGTTGAACCCGTAAATCATCACGCAAAAACACGCCGTGCCAACAGAGCGCGGCGTGTCGTCTTCAAAATTCCACACGAACGTCTGCGACCGCTTTGCTATTCGGCCGGCTGGACAAGCGAGTCGGGAGGGCATTCCGTTGTGGTTCCGGCCAAATTCCGCTGACCGAGGCCGATGGTCGCGACGGTCGCCGCGCTGGCGACAACGGACACCCAGAAGCCGTTCTGCGCACCAAAATTGTCGACGACCCAGCCCGCGATGAAGGCACCGAGCGCCATTCCGATGCCGATTCCGGTCGTCACCCAGGTCACCCCTTCCGTCAGCATCGAGGACGGAACACGGCGCTCGATCAGGCCGAAGGCGGTAATGAAGGTCGGCGAAATGGCGATACCGCTGACAAAGACGGCGAGTGCCAGGATCGGCACGGTGTCCGCCACCAGAAGCGGCCAGGAGGTAATGGCTAGGGCGCTCACTGCGATCAGCAACTGCCTGTGCAAGGGCATGGTCGGGTTGAGAGCGCCGAGAACCAGGCCGAGCACGAAGGAGCCGATCGCGTATACGCCGATGACGACGCTGGCGGCATTGGGCTCTCCGAGTTCCTTTGTGATTGCGACGGCACTGACTTCCGCCGTCGCGAACGTAGACCCCACGAACACGAGCGCGAGCGTGATGATTTGCACGGGACGCAGGCGGATCGCCGAGCCTTGCGGGGCATCGTCCTCGGAATCGCGCGGCTTCGGCTCGGTTGAGCGCTGCAGGATGAAGGCCAAAGTTCCAAGCGCGAGGAAGATGGTGCTGGCAAGCATGCCTGCCTCAGGGAAGAGCGAGACCCCCAGGCCGACCGAGAGCGAAGCCCCGGCGATGTAGACCAGTTCGTCTGCCGATGATTCAAAGGCAAAGGCGGTGTTCAACTCGGGCCGGTTGCGGAAGATCTCAGTCCAGCGGGCGCGCAGCAATGCAGGCATGCTGGGCATCGCCGCAGCCAGGAAGGCCGAGACGAAGAGCGCCCAGTCGGGCCAATTTTGATTGGCCGCCGCAACGAGCGCGAGGAAGGCCAGGACCGATACAATCGTCGTGGGAACCACGACGGCCGTCTGGCCGTGGCGATCCACCAGCCGCGATATATGCGGAGAAACCAGCGCATTCGTCAGCGCAAACGTTGCCGACACCGCGCCCGCCAACCAGTACTCTCCGTGCGTCTGAGACAGCATGGCGACGATGCCGATCGGGGCCATCGCGATCGGCAGGCGGGCGATAAAGCCGGCGGCTGAGAAGCCCTTTGCACCCGGCGCCCTGAATATCTCTGCGTATGGATTGGACATGGGATGTTCCTTGTAAGGACCCGGCACTGCCACTTACATACGTGGCGTATGTCCTTAGTTAGTTGCATACGTCTCGTATGTCAAATAAAATACGCAGCGTATGTGAATGGGAGACTGCATGCGCAGACAGCGTCACGACATGATTGTCGAAACCCGGGCAAAGTTGATTGCCTCAGCCCGGCAAGCTTTCGGGACCGTCGGATACGCCGACGCTTCGATGGACGATTTCACCGCAGAGGCGGGGCTGACGAGAGGCGCTCTCTATCACCACTTCGGCGATAAGAAGGGTCTCTTTCAGGCGGTCATCCAGGCGATCGACGCCGAGATGACGGCGCGGTTGAACCGGGTTTCCTCCGCCGCTCCGAGCCGCTGGGAGGGATTCGTCGAGGAATGCGTCGCCTACATCCAGATGGCGCTCGAGCCGGAGATCCAGCGCATCATGTTCCGTGATGGACCTGCCGTGTTGGGGGACATATCGCAGTGGCCGAGCACCAATGGCTGCATCGCTGCCTTGAGCGAAAGTCTGCGTCAGCTACAAGCCGAGGGCGCGATCATCGACATCGACGTGGAAGTGGCGGCGCGCTTGATCAACGGCGCCAGCAGTCATGCCGCCTTGTGGATCGCCAATTCCGACGAACCGCAGGAAACGTCACAAAGAGCGGTGGACGGCTTCCGGGCCCTGCTCGAAGGATTGAGAGTCGACGAAAAGGGCGGCCGTGGCTGATCTGATACGGGACGCTTCGACCTTACCGGGTTGCGAAAGCTGCCGCCTTGACGGAGGGCAGCTGGACATCCTGCGATCAGAGTGAATCGCGCTCTGTGCGCAGGTTGGAGACGACGCGCCGGTTCTGCACCTTGCAGGAGCGATCCGTGCAGTCACGGACTTCGCGGTCGTTTCCGTAACCCTTGGCCCACATCCGGTTGGCATCTACGCCCTTCGAGACGAGATAGGCCATCGCCGCGTCGGCGCGTCTCTGCGACAGCGTTACCATCTTTGACGCGGACCCGGAATCGTCGGCAAATCCCTGCAGCTTGACCAGCCAACGCGGGTTGCTGTTGAGCCAAATGGCCTGCTTATCCAACGTTGCCATGGCGACGGAATCGAGCGCGGCAGAGTCCAGCGTGAAGTATGTCCGCCGGCCGGCATTCAGGATGAAGTCCTCTTCGCTGCCGGCCATGACGGTCTCGAATCCGGGCGCCGGATCGTTGGTTTGCCCGGTCAACGGCACCGCGGCCGGCTCTTCCAGCGCAGCGGTATCAGTAGTGTTGCACGCGGCAAGCGCCAGAAGCATGGCCGCGGCGATCGGCAGCCTCGTATATCCGGTCAAAGCAGACATCAGGGTGATATTCCTCATTCGACCGGAGTTGCTTGGCTCATCTGAGCGGCACTTTCAGCCTGGTCGGCAATGTGGGGCAGGACCTGCACCGCGGTGCCGATGGGGCAACGCTGATAAAGATCGATCGCATCTTCGTTGAACATGCGGATGCAACCGCTGGAGGCATCCCTGCCGATGCTGCCCGGCTCCAGCGTACCGTGCAAGCGATAGCCGGTATCGACCCCATCGCGAAGCAGGTACATGGCGCGCGGGCCAAGCGGGTTCTTTGGCGAACCTCCCTCGACCGATTCAGGCAGTTCGGGGTGGCGCTCGCGCATCTCAGGCGGCGGCGTCCAGCGCGGCCAGAGCGATTTCCGGTCGATCGTGGCGCGGCCGTACCATTTGAAACCCTCGCGGCCGACACCGACGCCATAGCGGATGGCAGTCTTGTTCTCCATGATCAGGTAGAGAAAATGGTGCCTGGTATCGACGACGACGGTGCCGATCGGCTCGCTGCTGAAATACTTGACAACCTGGCGGCGCCACCTCTTGTCGATCTTGGCAAAGTTGGTGCTTCGGAACGTCACACCATTGTCGACGGCGGTGCCGGAAAGATAGGAAGACGCAGATGCGAAAGTGGGTTTCTGGACCGCCACGTTGCCAAGTGACGCTAAACCACCAAGCACAACATCCCTGCGCATCCACCCCATCGGCAATATCCCCCAAAAGCCAAGTAGCGAGGTGGCAGTAAATCAGATTTTTCATTTGCCACAACATAAAACTTCTCGGCATTCTCAAGTAGAACGGCCTTCCGTGCCACTTCGGGAAATCACTCGGCTGACCTGCATGGCCGTCCACTTGCCCCCACGGGATGTCGCTATCCCCATCTCGTCGAGGGTCCGGGCGATGTGCGACGGTGAGGCGCCGGCTTCTTTCATCGGGGCAATCACCTTCATCACCGTGGTCGATTCAGCGTCGGCCTTGGCCTGTATGGCGACGTTCCGCTTCATGGTGGCACCCCTCATGCCGCCCAGCTTGGTGCGTTCGATGATGAAGGTCCGCTCCTGCTCCGCCAGGCGCTGTAGATGTGCAATTCGAACTTGCTGGCGTGAGGCATCGAGGCAACGCGAAGCTTGACCTTCGGATCGTCCATGATCGTGGCGATGAATGAGACCTTGCGGCTTAACCGATCCAGCTTTGCAACCCGTAGATCGGCGCCTGTCTTGCGCACCAGGGCAAGGGCTTTGCTCAGTTCAGGCCGCCGTTGTTGGCTCCGCTGCCTTCGTCCTGAAACCTGCCGATGACCTCGAACGGCACGTCTGAGAACCGCTCGAGGAAGATGTTGATATCCCGCTTTTGCGCCTCAAGGGCGAGACCGCTGCGTCCCTGCTCTGCCGTAATGACCCGCCGATAGATGATATACTTGAGCATCGGAATATCCCGCCTTTGCTGGATATTCCGATGGCCGCGTGTTTGTTAAGTGATTGATATTGCGAGATTGATGCAGAAAACGGGGTGGGATTCGAGGCTTTTCGTTTCCTCCTCCCAGGCTCTTTGGTGCTATCTTGGGACAGAACCGCCATCTTAGAGAGGAGTAATCCCATGTGGCTCGAATTGCACGACAGCAATGGACCAATTTTCGTTAACATGGACACTGTTACGCACTTCCAGCGGGTAGAGGGCAAGCGACGCACCACTCTCGTCACCTTCGCGCCCAATAACGGGACCTGCGTGATGTTCCAGGTTAACGAGTCGCCTGACGAGATCATGGACATGATGATCAGCGAACAGTAACGCAGGTTGGCCAGATCACGCTGAGGCATTGCCTCGAATTGTCGCCGAGCTTCACCGTAGTGAGGGCGGGATAGATGTCACCCTCTCGATATAGGGAAGGTTGCGGCGCATTCCATTTCAGGGGCCAATGGATGCGGTCTTTCGACGAAATCCTCCGGCCTCCCATACCGGGTTCGACTCCCGCGGATGGAGGTCCCTTTTCAGCGAGGCAAACTGCTCTCGATATCGAAAATCTCGCGCTTCAGACGCGCAATGTGCTCATAAGAATACTGTGCGTCCTCCAACAGCGTATAGGCTCGGGCTTCCGCGAGCTTCGCATGGCGACGATGGTTGTCGATCTGCGCTAGCTTTTGCTTGATCCGAGGATCGTCCTTGTGCATTCCGACCTCCTGGAAAGGCTCCATCATGAAAGCGGGTCTGATCTTGCCTCAGAGGTCAAATTAGCAGGTGCTGAAATTCACTGCCAGTTGCTCACGCGAGCTACGCCATAGGTGGAATAGAGGTTGGCTACGCCTGAGATCGCCCCTCTCCTGCCAAGCGCATGCCTTTCGCACAAACGGTGCAGATCGATGCTTTTTTTCTTGATCGTTGCCGACTTAATGATAAAAACATACATTATTTCAAAGTGTTACAGCGATCTCCGCCCGCCTGAAAAGACGCACAGCGCTATAGCGGCCGGAAACGAAGCTGGCCCTTTGTGGTGTGATGCGACATAATTCCGTTGTGTTCTCACAAAGAGTGGGGCGGCACCTGCCTGCCACTGCAGATTTGGGCACAACGTTCAGAGGTGGGTTGCATAAGTCTTCAAAATGGTAGGTCGTCACCGAAGGAGCCGAAATGAGGGTGTCGCCGGCCGCCTTCCAGCGCGCGTTCAATCTCGACCAGTGGCGCATGGCGCTGAAGGCAATCGCCGAGAAGCGCGGGACGACCACAGTCACCGAAAGCACGCTCGCCACAGCGATCAACCGACAGACATGGATTAACACATTTCGCGCTCGCTCGGACGGGGTGATCGCCATCGCTCGTATCGTTCTGGCGATTGGCAGCCTCTGGATTACATGGCTTGATGCCGCCACCCCGCGCCCTCACTCGAACCTCATCTTCTGGCTGCTCACCGCTTATCTGGTCTACGCCATCGCCGCAGCCCTTTTTGTTTGGAAAGCGCCGGTCCATCTGGTCCGCGGCACGTTCGTACGACACATGATCGACGTCGCCACTTTGATTGGCTTGGCGTTTCTGACAGGTCGCCTGTCTGGCCCGGTCTTCATGCTGATGCCTTTTGTCCAGCTGACTGCGACGCTGCACTGGCTCTGGCGCGGCGCCCTATGGACTGGCTCCATTGGGATTGCGGTCCTGGCATACTTGGCGTTTTCGAGTACCGGCTGGCCGTTCAATTCGGACGTGGACGCGGCGGTCGCCCTGTCGTTCATTCTCTCCTTGCTGACAGCCACGATTCTTCTCACATGGCTGGGGACCCACCAGGAGGTGGTGCGCTCGCATTTGTTGCGACTCGTCGAACGGACGCCTTCAGCGCCCGATGGGCGCGATTGGCCCGCCGAAGCGGCATTGGACTATGCGGCGCAGGTGATGCGCGTCGGTCGCGTGCTGCTGATGTGGAGCGATGGTGACGAACCCTGGACCAATCTCGCAATATGGAAGAACGGCGCATGCGAGGTCAGGCATCTGTCACCGACCGCCTATCTGCCATGGACGCCGGAAGTGCTGCAGCATGCAAGTCTCCTCGTTACCGACGCGAAACACTCCCGAGCCCTCATTCATCGCGGCGAGGGGCGCTTCGATCGATGGCGCGGCGACGAGTTGCCAATTTCTCCGGCGCTCGCCGCCGACTTCTCGATCGCTTCGGCAATCTCGGTGCAGTTCCGCGCAATCGATGTCGAAGCGCGCCTGTTCCTCCTCGATCCGCCGGCCCCGACCCTGGATGACGTCGCCATGGCGGAGATTGTCGCCGACCGATTGAAGACACTCTTCGAGCAAGCGATCCTGCTGCGCCGTCTCAGCGATGCGGCCGCCGTTGAGGAGCGCGTCAAGATTGGACGGGATATACACGACGGAGTGCTGCAAACGCTGGCGGGAACCGCCCTGCAACTGCAGGCCTTGCGCTCGTCAAAGTGCGAACGTGACGAGATCGACAGGCGTCTGTTGGCCATACAATCCATGCTTTTCGAAGAACAAAGAGATCTCCGCGCGCTCATTCGCGCGGCGGAGCGGGGATCCGACCATCGCCACGCAATCGACTCTCCATTGGCGCTGCGATTGGAAGCCCTAGCCGAACGTCTGCGGCAGCAATGGTCGATCGACTTTCGCTTCGTTCTGGATCCCGAAGACCTTTGGATGCCGGCCGCTATCATCGACGAGCTGACGCGGATGATTGCCGAGGCAACCGCCAACGCCGCGCGCCATGGGCACGCGCGAAAAGTCGAGGCCCGGCTCCGCCTCGGCGAGGGGATGGTGATCCTGACCGTCGACGACGACGGAACGGGCTTCGGTTTTGACCGGCGGCTTGAGCATTCGGAGCTCGAGAGCAGCAAGGTCGGTCCGCGAAGCCTGCGTGAACGTGTGGCGACCCGGGGCGGAGAGCTCTCGATCGACAAGGTGGAGCAATGGACGCGGATAACCATCAAGATCCCGGCTCATCCCTGAGCCCGCGCATCGTTATCGTCGATGATCACCTGATCGTCCTCGACGCGCTATGCCTTTTGATCGCGGCTGAGTCCGATTGGCAGGTGGTGGCCAAATGCAGAACCGCCGGGGAGGCGATCGAGGTTGTCGCGACCGAGCCCGTCGATGTCGTCGTCCTCGATCTGCGGATGCCGGAAATAACCGGACTGGATCTCGTTCGTCGCCTCCATAGCGATCGGCCGGATCTGCCTTGCGTCATTCTCACCGCTGATATCAGTGATGAAGAACTTGCCGAGGCGATGCACAATGGGGTGCGCGGCGTTGTCCTCAAGGAACAGGCGCCGAGCGTCCTTATCGAATGCATTCGGGCGGTCATGGTGGGCGGCACCTATTTGGCCGATCAAGGTTTGAGTGCCGCGATTGATCGGATCCGCGAACGCGATGACGAACGTCGGTCGGTCATCGAGAAGTTGACGCCGCGCGAACTCGAGATCTCCGGCCTCGCGGCCGAAGGTTTACGAAGTCGGGAAATAGCCGCGCGGCTCGGAATAACCCCCGGCACCGTCAAGCTCCACCTTCATAGTGTCTACAGCAAGCTCAACATCACGACGCGCGTCGAACTCGCCAATATTTCCCAGCGGCTGCAGCTTGGTTCGAGCTGATATCATTGCGGGCTTGCGACGGGCGGCTGGCACGCTGCCCCGCAATTTCGCAGAGCATTCGTCCTTTGCGTTATCGGAACGCCCTGTCCCTGCGCCGGCATGCGGCGGAGGATCTCCTGCGCAGCAAATTCGGCCCCGGCACGACTGAAATGCGCGTTGGGCGCGTAGAGAAGAATGGGCTGGGCTTGAGCGCGCATGGCCTCATGGAGATCGATAACCTCGACGCCCTCGGCCGCGGCGGCGGCGAGAACCTTTCTCCTCAGCGGGTCGAAGGGGCGGTCCGATGAGAACGGTCCGATGAAGCGGTCCATCCTCGGCACGTAGACGAGCCTGAATGAACCGCCCCAGCTCTCGGAAAGTGCTTTCGCGCGATGCAATACCTGTCTGAACTCCGGGTTCGCTGGCGTAATCTTCGGATAGACCAATCCCAGTCTCGTGAGAGTTTGCTGCAGGGCGAAAAAATTGCGCATCAGGGCGGTTCTGGTCAGAAGATCGATGCTCTTCACCGGGACATTCTTGCGTTCGGCCAAAATGCTCCGGGCCTCGCGCATGGTCGCTTGCGCTGTCGATTGCGAACCGTAGTTCGCCTCCTGCGAAAGCGCTGCGCGAAGCCAGGGCACTGCAAGTTCGCGGTCCAGATTCTCCCAGTCATTGCCTTCGAAGAAGACCATCATCACATGCCGGGGACGTAATGTTTCACCAAACCGGCCGAGCATAGCGAGTTCGAGCAGTGGACCATTTCCTCGTATGCCCATGCTCGCAGTGTTGAGGCCACCGGCCCGCAGCCTCGCTGCAAGGTCCTGGCCCGAGGGCAGGCAGAAGCCCTCGACGACGGAGTCTCCCAGGAGCATCAGGTCCAACCGGCGGTCATACACATCGTCCGGATTGTTGAAGCCGTAGCGGTCCGCCATGTAGCTTACGATGCCACTTTTCGACGTGCACAGCACCACCTGCGTCGACGGGAAACCGGACAGCAGGGCCTCGGGAAGTTCGTCGGTGCCGGACAGCCGATTCAGGCCACGCAATGTGAAGCCAGGCACGGCGTTCTTGTTGCGCCTCAGCGTTTCGGCCTGCGCCGCGCTGAGCTGGCCGAACATTTCCAACCGGACCGAGACGACCGAGACCGTGTGCATCGCCTCGAAGAGGAAGAGGGCGAGCAACATGCTCGAGGCAGAAATGCCGACAACTGTAGAAAAGCGCGGCTTCGCGAGTAAGCCGATGCCCATCAAGGCTGCTCCCAGCAGGCCTGGAATCAGCACGTAGCGGATGAAATGCGGGGTCTCGGCTGCGAATAGTTGGTAATTCAGCAGAGCGTAGATCGGACTCAACAATAGGTACAAGCCGGGCACTGCGCATACCAAAAGCCCAAGATGCCGCTTTGTCATGACCTCTTGTCCTCCTCGCAAACCGTTCAGCAAGACGCGCGCTTGCCGACCGCTCGTTCAAGCGGCCGATTCCGACTTGTCTGTTTTGACGGCTTTGGCTGATAAAGGTCTTATCTCTTGCACTTGAATTCACACAAATGGATTGAGAATAGAACTTATGGGCAGCATTTTTTGTCCGGCGGAATATAAGGAGTTTTGCTGGTCGAGTCTCCCCAAAAACGCCCGGTCGGCCAAATGGTCTGATTGAAACCGCCCTTTTCGTTTCAGCCGCAAGCACGCCTCGGCGGCCGCCTATATCCAATGGCATATTGACCGGAACGGTCGTCGATTGTTCTATACCACCGCCCCTATACGGGGCCTTTCAGGCAAGACGCGACGGCATTTCGCGTATAACGTATTTTAGGGATTAGCACTGGCCGCTGAGGAAGTGCACAATGAACCAGTCGCACGAACCTTTTTCCGAGCACGCCTTGGAGGGGCCGTCGAACCGCAGCTTCGGCTACACGGTCGGCGGCATCCTCCTCGCTTTCGTTCTCGTAAGATGGATTATCAGTGGCGGACTGACTCCCATCACGACGGCGCTTGCGGTTGTCGGCGGTGTCCTCGTCCTGTTGGCGTTCGCCGCTCCCGACTGGCTCGCCGTGCCAAACCGGCTGTGGACCAAGCTCGGCCTGTTGCTGTTCAAGATCGTCAATCCGGTGGTGATGCTGCTGATTTATGCGGTCGCCTTCGTGCCGATCGGGGTTTTTTTGAAGCTGCGCGGCTACGATCCGCTCGCTGCCGCCTTCGACAAGAGCGTCGACACCTACTGGAACAAGCGGTCACCACACGAACCGGATCCGACGACGATGCGCAATCAGTTCTGACCGCAGGCAGTTCTGAAGCGACAAACCGGCGCCGGGTTATGGCTGGAGGAAATGCGACATGGAACTGGTACGTGAGCTCTGGGCCTATATGGGCGTGCGCAAGAAGTTCTGGCTATTGCCGATCTTTATCGTTCTCGGTGTTTTCGGTGCATTGGTGGTCCTGACCCAGGGCACCGCGGTGGCGCCGTTCATCTACACCCTGTTCTGAGCCGGGCCGCCCCATGCGTATTCTCGGTATCTCGGCGTTCTACCACGACAGCGCCGCGGCGCTGGTCGAAGACGGGGTGATCGTCGCCGCCGCCCAGGAGGAGCGGTTCACCCGCAAGAAGCACGACGCCGCCTTTCCGGCCGAGGCGGCGGCCTATTGCCTGGCGGCGGCCGAATGCGACATGGCCGACATCGACCACGTCGTCTTCTACGACAAGCCGTTTCTGAAGTTCGAGCGGTTGCTGGAGACCTATCTGGCGACGACGCCGCGCGGCTTCCGCTCCTTCAGAATGGCGATGCCGCTCTGGATCAAGGAAAAACTGTTTCAAAAGAAACTGTTGCGCAGCCAACTGGGAAAGCTTGCCGGATCGAAGGAATGGTCCGGCTCACTGCTCTTCACGGAGCATCATCTGGCGCATGCGGCCAGCGCGTTCTTTCCGTCGCCCTTCCAAAGCGCCGCGGTGCTGACGATGGATGGGGTCGGGGAATGGTGCACGACGTCGCTCGGCCATGGCCGCGACAACGATCTCGAGATCCTCAAGGAGATCCGCTTCCCGCACTCGCTCGGGCTGCTTTATTCGGCGTTCACCTACTACACCGGCTTCAAGGTCAATTCCGGAGAGTACAAGGTGATGGGCCTGGCGCCCTATGGCCGCCCGCAGTTCGCGCAGAAGATCCTGGATCATCTGATCGACCTGAAGGAGGATGGGTCGTTCCGTCTCGACCAGCGCTATTTCGACTACTGCGCCGGTCTCACCATGACCTCCCCGGCCTTTCATCGGCTGTTCGGCGCCGAGCCGCGCAAGCCGGAATCGCCCCTGACCCGGCGCGAGATGGATCTCGCCGCGTCGATCCAGGCGGTCACCGAAGAGGTCGTCTTGAGACTGGCCCGGTATGCCCGCCAGGAAACCGGCGAGCGTCGGCTTTGTCTCGCCGGCGGCGTCGCTCTGAACTGCGTCGCCAACGGCAAGCTGCTGCGGGAGGGGATTTTCGACGACATCTGGATCCAGCCGGCGGCCGGCGATGCGGGTGGCGCGGTCGGCGCGGCGCTCGCCGCCTGGCACGGTTATCTCGGACACGGCCGCGTTCTCGACGGAAGGGACCGCATGGCCGGCGCCTTTCTCGGCCCCGGCTTCGACCAACGCGACATCGAGAAGCGGCTGTCGGCCGCCGGCGCCGTCTACACCGTGCTTGACGACGACGCGGTGATCGCCCGCACCGTCGACGCGCTGGTCGACGACAAGGCGGTCGGATGGATGCAGGGCCGCATGGAGTTCGGACCGCGGGCGCTGGGCGGCCGGTCGATCCTCGGGGATCCGCGCTCGCCGACGATGCAAAAGACGCTCAATCTCAAGGTCAAATACCGCGAAAGCTTCCGCCCCTTTGCCCCGTCCGTCCGGCGCGAGGATGTGGCGGAGTGGTTCGACATTGACGCAGACAGTCCCTACATGCTGCTCGTGGCCGATGTGCTCGACCGGCGGAAACTGCCGCTCGGTCCGAACGAGGCCGACCTGTTCGGCATAGACCGCCTGAACGTGCCGCGGTCGGAGATCCCGGCCGTGACGCATGTCGATTATTCGGCCCGCGTGCAGACGGTGCATCCCGACACCAATCCACGCTATTGGGCGCTTTTGAGCGCCTTCAAGCAGCGAACCGGCTGTCCCGTGCTGGTCAATACCAGCTTCAACGTCCGCGGCGAGCCGATCGTCTGCACCCCACAGGATGCCTTCCACTGTTTCATGGGCACCGAGATCGAATGTCTCGTCGTCGGCAACTGCTTTTTGAGGAAGGAAGATCAGCCGTCGCACCTGCGGCAGGACTACAAGGACCGCTTCGCGCTCGACTAAAGCGCCGCGCTTTGGAACGCGCAAAGGACGCTCAAGCACTTTTGAGAGCATCCTTCTGCTTTCAGTGACTGACCGGAAAGGAGGATGCCCTAACGTCTGCACTCAATCTAAGCTACGATCTTGTACTCGATTTTTTGTGCGGCACTGATCTCGCAGCATCGCCTCGCCGTCGCCGCCGGTCTTCCCCCGGACGGCGGGCGTCTGCACGACCATATGGCCGACCCAGCCACATGGTTTCGCCCATCATTCCTTCACTTCGGTTCCGTCGGGATCGAAGACGGCCTCTAGGTCCCTCCCCTGATAGGCTATCTGAAGCTCGTAACTTTCCTTGCCGTCGCGCATCAGCTTCTCAGCAAGCTTGATCTTTCCGCCGGCGAATTTGGTGTTAACGGCCGTGCGCACCGCCTGAGGCACCGCTTCCATGGGCATTGATTCCTCGACGACGAGGAGCCCACCATCGCGATCATACGACACATCACGCGCTGTCTCGCCTTCGATGCTTTCGATTTCATAGACCAGCTCTCCGTTTTCGACTTCCTCGGCACAGGCCTTGATCGTCGCCTTGGGATACGCCTTGTCGAAGACGTCTCGCACCGCCGACGGCACCTTCTCGCAGGCGATCTCCTGTTCCTCGGCGGATACGTCGGTCGCTCCTGGCAAGAAAAAGGCGAGTGCACCGAGCGCTACATAGTGACGAGCAAGTTTCATTGAGGGCCTCCTGGATAGGATCTCATCGAGCTTTCGCGTTGACTCCATCAGTAAACATCTGCCTCGGCCCTTCAGCAATCCCCACGACCGGTCTACATAATTTTGTCTATGTGCAAATTTCGTAAAGTAGTATAGTTTCTATATGAAGGGGAAATTCTGGGGTTTCAAAATTCTATGTAGTTTTTATGATATTGTAGTTTCCTTAAAATTGTCTTTTATGCAAAGTATTGCATACGGGTTGCGTGAATTATATTGGCGGAGAATTTATAAATTATCCGCCAGAGACACCTCCCACCAAGATATAAACGCGCTGCGATATCGATTGGACCCCGACATTTAACGCGGGCAACTTTTGCATCGCATCAAAAATACATTCGAATGCAGCCTTCTTTACTTCTTACTTCGCAAGGGCCTCAAGGAGGTTCACATGAAGGCAAAACGCTTCAGCATCCCTGGTTGCCGGGACAGCCCCCGAAAGGCGGGGCATGCGCATTAACGAGCACAGAATAATCGGCATTTGAAGCAGAGGCCCGAGCTCGCATCACCTTGGCGAAAGGGCGCACCCGCAAGCGTCAGCATAGTCGGCTGTAAGATTATCTCGTCCGCGTAGCCGGCTAGCCGCCTAAAGATCGGATGATCGCGAGACGAGCTTCACTAGGACGGACTGGTGAGAGACTTTGCCTCGGAGACACGCCATGTTGAGCAAGATCATCAGCTTGAGCCTGCAGTTTCGCTATCTGGTACTTCTTTGCGCTGCTGCTTTGTTATTCACGGGGATTTCGCAACTCCGCACCAAATCGGTCGATCTCCTCCCAGAGTTCCGACCGCTGGAAGTGGAGGTGCAAACGGAAGCACTCGGGCTGGCGGCCGCTGAAGTCGAAGCGCTCATCACAAATCCTCTGGAAGAAATCCTGACCGGGGTTCCATGGCTAGAGGCAATGCGCTCCAATTCAATCACCGGCCTGTCCTCGGTGCTTCTCGTTTTCACCCCTGGTACCGACATGATGAATGCGCGCCAGATGGTCCAGGAGCGGCTCCTGCAGTCGAGTGCTCTTCCGAAAGTCTCGAAACCCCCGACCATGCTGCAGCCGGTGTCGTCGCTAAACCGGACCATGCAGATCGGCCTGTCTTCGGATAACCAATCTCTGATCGAGCTCTCGGTTCTCGCGCGCTGGAAGATCAGGCCGCGGCTGATGAGCGTAGCAGGTGTCGCGAACGTATCCATCTGGGGGCAGCGCGAGCGCCAGCTTCAGGTCCAGGTGGATACCGGGAAACTCAGAGACAGGGGTGTTGAACTCAATGATGTCATAAAGGCGGCTGGAGACGCGCTGTGGGTTTCGCCGCTGACCTTCCTGCGTGCCTCTACGCCCGGAAATGGCGGCTTCATCGACACGCCCAGCCAGCGCTACGACATTCGGCATCTTCTTCCCATTTCGTCCCCCGATCAACTTGCTCGGATATCGTTTCCCGCCGCAGATGGCTCCACATTGCTTCTGAGCGACGTCTCGACCGTGGTCGAGGGGCATCAACCGATGATCGGCGATGGCATCGTCAAAGATGCGCCGGGGCTTGTCCTAATGGTTGAGAAGTTGCCTGGAGCCAACACCCAGCAGGTGACGGAAGGCGTCGAACGCGCACTTGAAGCATTGAAGCCGGGCTTGCCTGGCGTCGAGATCACCGCCAGCGTCTTTCGACCGGCCACCTTTATTCAGACTTCGCTCAGCAATCTCTCCCGTGCGCTCATCCTGGGTGGCCTGTTGGCAGTGCTGGCCTTGATCGCACTGACGAGGGATTGGCGCGCGGCGCTCGTGGCGCTCGTCGCGATCCCGCTATCATTGCTGGCCGCATGGACCGCTTTTGTCTTATCTGGAACAACGATCAACGCGATGATCCTGGCGGGCCTCGTCGCCGCTCTCGTTGTAGTGGTCGACGATGCGGTCATTGATGCTGACAATATCAGGCGCAGGTCCCGCGATCATCGTGGCGCCGAACCGGCCTCGGCCAAGGTCTTTGCCGCAGCGATGGAGGTGCGCCGGCCACTCCTCCATGCCACAGCGATCGCCGTGCTGCTCACGCTCCCGTTCCTCTTCCTTCGCGGAACTGCGGGTGCATTGCTTCAGCCGCTCTTTCTTTCGATCCTGGTCGCATTGCTCACATCGACGATCGTCGCCCAGACCGTTACACCCGCGCTGAGCCTTCTTCTCATGCCGAATGGAGCCCAGAGAACCGGCGAGCCGCCTTCCCTGGGGATCCGGAAACGGTACGAAGGTCTTCTGTCGGGAGTTCTCGCATCACCGAAAACGGCGGCTTTGGCTATCGGGCTGCTTGTGCTCACGAGCCTTCTGACGCTGCCCTTCCTTCGCCCCTCTCTGCTTCCTGCCTTCAAGGATCGCGACCTGTCGGTCAGCTGGAAGATGCCACATGGGACCTCGTATCCGAAAATGAGCCAAATATTGAGCGAGGCCTCAAGCGACGTAAGAAGTATTGCCGGCGTTCGTGACGTCAGTGCCATTTTGGGGCGCGCCATTCAGTCGGACACCGTTGCGGGGGTCAACTCCGGCGAACTGTGGGTGAGCATCGCACCGGATGCTGATTATGACGCGACGGTGACAGCTGTCCGGCAGGCCCTTGAAAAATATCCGGGAGTCCGCGGCGAACCCATGTCATTCGCTACCCGAAGAGTTCGGGATTTGATGACCGATGACGGCGAAGCTGTGGTCGTCCAGATCTACGGTCCCGCTTGGGATCTTCTGCAGAGCGCGGCAGAGGAGATTCAGCAGGCCCTTTCGGATGTACCTGGCATCGTGGATCCTCGCATCCGCAATCGCGAAGAGGAGCCCAGCGTCGAAATCGAGGCCGACCTGGCTGCGGCGGAACGCTACGGACTCAAGCCGGGGGATGTTCGTCGCGCGGCGGCCACTCTGATGGGTGGCATCGAGGTCGGCAGCCTCTACGAAGAGCAGAAGATTTTCGAGGTGGTGGTCTGGGGTGTGCCTGAGATGCGGCGTGACCCCAACCTGATCAGTGAGATATTGGTCGATACTCCAAAGGGAGAAAAGATCCGCCTGGGCGATGTCGCGGATGTGCGTCTCACCTCGAACTTCGCGGCCATCAGGCGAGACGGCGCCTCGCGGCACGTGGAGGTTGTCGCGGATGTCCGAGACCGCGATCTCGGCGCGGTCCTGGCCGACGTCGGGATGAAGCTGAAGGGCATCAAGTTCCCTCTCGAGTACCATCCTGAAGTCATTGGAGAAGGCGCCGGGTGGGACAGTACCTTCGCTTGGGTTGCCAGCCTTGGTATTGCTGCTGCCATTGGAGCGTTCTTCCTTCTGCAAGCCTCTCTCGGAAGCTGGCGTCTTGCTGCGCTGGTCTTCATCCTCTCGCCGGTTTCATTGACGGGCGGTATCCTGGCAGCGCTTGCGGGCGGCGGCATTGTTACAATTGGATCGCTTGCGGGACTGTTGGCAGTGCTTTTGATCACGACGCGCGGCGCAATCATGCTCGTCCACCGCTTCCAGCGCCTCGAGCAAGAGCAACGGCCCCTTCGATCGGATCTCATCCAGTCCGTCGCGGGATCACATTGCATCCCCATTGTGATCACCGTAGTGGTCACAACGATCATCCTTCTCCCGCTTGTCACCTGGGGCGTGGCGCCGGGGATGGAAATCGTGCACCCGATGGCTGTGGTCATCGTTGGTGGTCTCGTTACATCCACGCTCCTCATTCTGTTTGCTCTGCCTGTCTTTTACTCGGTTCTGCGCGTGAGACCCGAGCCGGAAGTCATGCTCGAGCCGGAAGTCCAAGCCGATGGGAGTATCAAACATGCGGCCGAGTAATCTTTGGATTGGCCTCGCGCTCATCATGGCAGGCTTGCCCTGTCCGGGTGAGCGAGCCGAAGCTGCTTCCGTCGGCAAGGGCGAGCCGGCCCATGTCGAACCCGAACCGGGAACGAAATTCAATCGCGTCATCCTGGAACCAAGTGCTTTCAAGCGGCTGGGAATAGAGACCACTGCAGTTCGCGAGACGATAGCCATTCGAAAACGTCGGGTCGCAGCAGTTGTGGTGGATGCGAACGAGGTGGAGCAGACCGGCCTCGATGCCGGACCGCCGAACGAGATTGCGGCGGGAGCGCGTTCGGAGCTCTCGCCCACCCCCGAAAACTTGCCCGCCACAGTTGCCGGAAGAGTGTGGGTGCGCGTTCTGCCGATCGGCGACGTCCCCAAGGTGGCGCGGGACCAACCTGCGCTCCTCATACCGCTGGCCAAGGGCAGCGAGTCCGGCAAGGTGCGAGCGCACGTCGTGTTCCCGCCGATCTCGGGCGGCGACGGTGATGGAGGCCTGTACTGTGTCGTGGATGGAGCGGACACGGCCTTGGCTCCAAAGACACCTGTTCTCATCGAGCTGCCGTATGAGGCCACGCCAAGAAAAGCCGTCCCGTTCAGCGCAGTCTTCTACGACGAGCACGGCCAAGCATGGGTCTATACGAATTTGGAGCCGCTTACATTCATCCGGCATCCCATCCAATTGGATTACGTCGTCAAGGATCTGGCCTTTCTGTCCGAGGGCCCCCCAGTGGGTACTGAGGTCGTAACGGTCGGAGCGCCCATGTTGTACGGCATCGAGTTTGGGATCGGCCATTAGCCGGGAGGCCTAGCCATGATGCGCTGGATCGTCGAAGGAAGTCTCAAGTTACGTTTCTTTCTGGTTTTTGCCGCCGCAATGTTGGTCTTCTTTGGGGTCGGCCAACTTCGCGAAATGCGGACCGATGTGTTTCCTGAATTCGCGCCCCCCCTCGTAGAGATTCAGACCGAGGCGCTTGGACTTTCGACCGAGGAGGTCGAATCTTTGGTCACGCTGCCGCTGGAGCTATCGTTTGCGGGCACTCCCGGGTTGGAGATCTTGCGCTCAAAGTCGGTTCCCGGACTGTCATCCGTCGTTCTGATCTTCGGGCGCGGGACCGATCTGCTTTCGGCGCGGCAACTGGTGCAGGAGAGACTTGCAGTCGCAAAGCCGTTGCTCCCCAACGTGGCACGGCCGCCCATCATGATTCAGCCGCTATCCGCGACAAGCCGGGTCATGAAGATCGGCCTGTCCTCCAACGAAATGTCCCTCGTCGCTCTCTCGGAGATCTACCGCTGGACGATCCGTCCAAAGCTTATGCACGTTCCAGGCGTAGCGAATGTGGCCGCGTGGGGTGTTCGCAAACGCCAGCTGCAAGTTCAGGTCGATCCGCAGCGGCTCAGGGCTCTCGGCATCACGCTCGATCAGGTGCTGGAGACAACGGGCGACGCTCTCAATGTCGGCTTGCTGCCGCACAAACGCCAATCGAAAACGGAGACAGGAGGACTGATCGATGCAGGTGATCAAAGGCTGAACGTGCGACACATACTCCCGGTGACAAACCCGGATAATCTGTCCCGCGTCGCCTTTCATGCCGAGAGCGATTCGTCCTTGCGCCTCGGCGAAGTAGCCGACGTCGTGCAAGGCCATCCGCCGTTGATCGGCGACGGAATCGTGAATGATGGCCCCGGTCTTCTGCTGATCGTCGAAAAATTTCCTTGGGCCAACACCTTGGAGGTCACCGAGGGGGTGGATGAGGCGCTGGAGCTTCTCAAGCCTGGCCTTTCAGGGATAGCAATCGATCCCACCATATTCCGCCCGGCAACATTCATCGAGATGTCCCTCGACAACCTGACGAAGGCCTTTATCGTGGGCAGCATCCTCGTGACACTGGTTCTCATCGCGTTTCTGTATCAATGGCGGGCCGCCCTGATCAGCCTCGTGGCGATTCCATTGTCCTTGGTGGCTGCGGGCCTTGTCCTGAATGCGATGGAGGCAACGATCAACACGATGGTCCTGGCGGGTTTCGCGATCGCGCTGGGAGCTGTTGTCGACGACGCAATCATCGACATCGAGAATATTGTGCGGCGCCTGCGCGAAAATCGTAGCCTCGGGCATCCGAAATCGACCGCGACCGTGGTTCTCGAAGCATCGCTCGAGATTCGTCGGGCCATCGTCTATGCGACGCTGATCATTATTCTGGCCGTCCTGCCGGTCTTCTTTCTGGATGGCTTGTCAGGTTCCTTCTTCAAGCCGCTTGCTCTGGCCTACACGCTCGCCCTTTTCGCCTCCATGGTCGTGGCACTGACCGTCACGCCTGCCCTGAGTCTGATACTGTTCTCGTGGAAGCCGCTGGACGAGAGGCCCCCCGCTTTCGTACGCGGGCTACAGGAGAGCTATATCCGAATCCTCTCCCGGATCATCCGAGCACCGCGGGCGGTCTTCGCTTTCACCGGGATCGTCACGGCGATAGGTTTGGCCGTTCTGCCTTTCCTCGGGCACTCGCTTCTGCCTGATTTTAAAGAGCGCGATTTCCTGATGCATTGGGTGACGAAGCCTGGCACGTCCTATCCGGAGATGAGCCGGATCACCATCAAGGCCAGTTCCGAGCTGCGCAACATTCCCGGCGTTCGCAATTTCGGCGCGCATGTCGGGCGTGCCGTGGCATCGGACGAAGTCGTGGGCATAAACTTCACGGAAAACTGGGTCAGCGTCGCGCCAGAAGCCGACTACGATAAGACGCTCGCGGCTATTCAGGAGGTCGTCGACGGTTATCCCGGTCTATACCGTGATGTCCAGACATACCTGAAAGAGAGAATCCGGGAAGTCTTGACTGGAGCAAGCGAGGCGGTCGTCGTCCGCATCTATGGACCTGAGTTGAACTTGCTGCGGGCGAAGGCTGACGATGTAAAAAAAGCCCTGGCGGATGTCCCCGGCCTGGTCGCCTTGCACATTGAGCTGCAGGAAGACATCCCCCATATCACGATCCAGCTCGATCTGGCCGCCGCGCGATCGCACGGAATCAAGCCGGGAGACGTCCGCCGGGCAGCGGCTACTATTCTGGCCGGTATCGAAGTGAGCGATATCTATCGCGGACCGAATTTGTACGATGTCATTGTATGGGGAACGCCTGAAACACGGCACGATGTCGGCAGCATCCGTGATCTCTTGATCGACACACCGACGGGCGGGCATGTGCGGCTAGGTGATATCGCGCAAGTGAAAGTCGCCCCCACGCCGAACGTCATCAAGCGCGAAAAGGTCTCACGGCGCATCGACGTCGCTGCAAATGTGAAAGGACGTGACCTTGGCTCGGTCGTGTCAGACGTGAAGGAGCGGTTGGCGCGCGTGGAATTCCCTCCGGAGTATCACCCCGAAGTCATTGGGGAGTACGCAGAGCGGGAAGCTGCTCAAAGGCGCATCCTGTTCTTCTCGATTGGAGCAGCGATGGGGATCTTCTTCCTGCTGCAAGCCTCGTTCCGAAGCTGGCGGCTTGCGCTCCTGGCATATCTTCTCCTGCCGGCTGCCTTGGTCGGCGGTCTCCTGGCAGCATACGCTGGCGACGGCATCATTTCGGTGGGATCGCTGGTCGGCTTTCTGACGGTTTTGGGTATCGCGGCGCGCAATGGTGTTCTGCTCGTGGACCATTATCAGCAGCTCGAACAGAACGAAGGCGAGAGCTTCGGACCGGGTCTCGTCCTGCGCGGAGCCCGTGAGCGGCTATCGCCGATACTGATGACCGTCTTGACCACGGGGCTGGCGATCGTTCCACTGGTTTATCTCGGGCAGGTGCCCGGAAACGAGATTGAGCATCCGATGGCGGTGGTCATCATCGGCGGGCTCGTCACCTCGACCCTGCTCAACCTGTTTGTCCTGCCGTCCTTGTACCTCCGCTACGGATCACGAATCGTGAGGAATTCGGCTGAGCCAACTCCAGTCGTAGGTGAGGCGGTCGGTGCGTGAAGAGGACCTCAGCGGAGATGTACCCTGCCAGACTATAAAACGACCTTGCTCAATCTCTCGTACGCCAAACGTGGGTAGATCGCCAATGATGGGGTCGTTTGGGGCACGATGATGGAACCCACCGCTTCCTTCGGCAAGCAGCAACCGGTTGATCAAAGGCCGCGCCTTCGAATTCTTCGCTTGTGCGCTGTTCTGGGGATTGGCGGCCTGTCGTTGACCCGGCCCGCGTGGAACGAAGCATCAGCGATTCACGAGTTGATCGAGCACATTGGTCTGGCGCTCGTGCTGCTGTGCATTGTTGGACGGCTTTGGAGCATTCTCTATATCGGCGGCCGCAAGAATGCGGAATTGGTGGTAAGCGGCCCTTACTCGATCACCAGGAATCCGCTTTATCTCTTCTCTACAATCGGCGCGACCGGAATTGGCTTTATGTTCGGGTCGCTTGCTGCCGCCTGTCTGTTCGGTTCGACCACCTACATCGTACTGCTCAGGACGGCGCTACAGGAAGAGCGCTTCCTGCGGAGCAGGTTTGGGCCGGCCTATCACGCATATGCGAGCCGAACCCCGCGGTTCTGGCCCAATCCGATGCTGTACCAGGAGGCTCGCGGGACAACATTTTCGCCGAAAATCGTCCGCCGGACTCTCAGAGAAGCCTGCCTCCTTCTGCTCTTCTTCCCGCTGATTGAAGCATTCGAATACTTGCAGGCCGAAGGTTCCCTGCCAACGCTTCTCTGGATCTATTGATGTTCATCGACACGGTGACGGGAACATCGGAGCATCCGCATCACCGGTCGCGGAATCTGGGGCGTGTCTGGCAGTAACAGGCCAATGCAGGTCAACGCTTGTATCGGACCGAACTGCGCCCCCCTACTGCATGTTTCCTTGAATCGGAGCCGATTTAAGGAAACATGCAGCAGTTCAAAGTGCTACAGCGACCTTCGTGCGTCTGATTCCTCGAAGGTTTCGAGGCCGCCGAGTAGGCCGCTTCGACCTCAGCGTTTTCATGAAGCTTTCGGCCATGGCATTATCATAGGGATTGCCCCTGCAAGACTTAGTGCATGTCGCCCAAAACTGTTCCGCGGTTTGGGACAACGACATGCACAAAAGCAAAGACCTGAAAGCGCGTCGCATTCATTTGCACCCGGACGACGCGATTTCGCGCGACTCAATCGGTCGCCGCCGGCGCCATGCCGTGCGCCGGTCGCGTTCGCCCGCGTCGATGGCGCTCGAACATTCCGTCATCACTTGAATTATCGGCCGGATGCCTGCAACCGCGGCCAGGACGGCCCCGTCGTGTCCGTCACCCCCCAGCGGACACGATGCATCGCTGCGGTAGGCAGGACGACAGGCGGCCCGCCGAGCCTTGGCGCATGCGCATCGCCTTCCGACAGAAGCGTGCGACTTTCCAGTTTTGGAATGGCGGTGGCGACAGAGCGGATGCTTGTCGGGGCGATGCCGTAGTCAGCCGTCAGCCTTCGGAACGTCCCGGTCGCCGCATAGATCTCGTCGGCGCATCGGACGGCCTCGCATACGCGTGCCGCGTCGCAGATCCGCACATAAAGCACGCCAGGGATGGACAACGGCAGCGTCGTCACGATCGGGTCCAGAACCAGATTGATCGCCTGGGGCGTGACACCGTTGAGAACAAAAGCCACAAGACCGGCCTGGCTTGCCCAGTATCCGGCGACGATCAGATCGGCGGGCGGCCCCCCGCCGGACTCGACAATCTCGATAACGCTTCGCGCTTGCATATGTCCGCCCTCGCTGAAAACAGGGCCAATGCGATGATCACTGTGGCAAGGCGCCAGGTGGCGCAGATCTATTACGATTTCTTTGAAAGCTTGAATGGCTAAGCTTCAAGTACGGCGCACAGACTATCGTCTTCGGCCACCCCACACCATATGCCTTTAGATATATGAGGGCTCGTTAAGCTGCGCGCCCTCCCCATGGGCCACAGATCGGCCACGACCAATGGCGACCAGCCGAGGAATTCGACAACGCCGTCATCGAATCGTTCAGCGGCAAGTTCCGGGCGGAATGACTGAACGCCAGCACGGAAGTTCCGGCTCGGAGCCATCCAAAGACGGGCAGTGCCAAAGGTCTACTGTCCGTCGTCGCGGCTCCGATTCCGGCAATCGAGGTCTCAACTTTTACCTGAATCCAACCTTGACATTCGCCCTTTCTCGGCTGTGCCGCGCGTCTAGCTGGACGCAAAGTTCGCTGTAGCACTTTGAATTGCTGCATGATTTTGTTCCTAAAACGATCCCGGTCCAGGAAACCATGCAGTAGGCGACGTTCAGCTTGTCCGCTCTTGCCGGCAGCCTGCGTGCCGGAGACGCTCAACCACTCAGAAGCAATCAATTTTATGTAAAACTATAATTGGACCGATGCCCTGAAGACTGTTTACAACCAGTAAATTACGTGCTCTTAATATAAATCATTTGCGTCGCGACCTAGCCCGTCGCGAATATAATCTTTTGTCGAATTAGATTTATCAAGCCTTTCGAGCTAGTCGACGACAAGACCTACAGACGCACCATTTTTGATCCACCATTAGGCCTTCTTGGGGAGGTGCGGTTTTCGTTCGGCTGGACGGCAGGCTTGCAGATATTCGGAAGGGGCCGTCATGCAGCGTTTTTACGCCGCCGCGAAGGCAGTGCGCGATAGTTTCCTAATGTTACCAAGAGGGGCAGCAGCAAGATCATCGGCCAAGACGTTGCTGGCGCTATGCGGTGCAGCCCTCGATATCGGCTACAGGCGTCTACGAGGGGCCGTTTTCAGCGTCCAGAAATACCCCGCCTTGTATGTTGCAGACCTTGGCTCCGCAGGCATTGCGCTCGCCGTGGCGCTGTTGCTGCGTTACGGCTTTGCAGAGCTCAGCACAAGGCCCGGAACCACCTCTGTGCTGTTGTGGTCCGGTGCTCAGTACCTCGCCATTTGCGCGTTCATCTTCCCCTTGTCCGGCCTCTATAGCCGCAACTGGAAATATGGCTCCATCTCCGATCTCTTGATCATCCTTCGCGCAGTCCTCGTAACATCTCTGTTGCTCATCTCGCTCCTGTTCTTTTCGACGAGACTGGTCGATATGCCGAGAACCGTCGTGCCGATGCAGTCGCTCCTTCTGATCGCCTTCCTCGCCGCTGCACGGCTGAGCTTTCGCGCCGAGGAAATCCCACTGGCGCGGCCCGTTTTCAAGAATGGGCGCAATAAGGGGGCGGGAGACGACCACCAGGTCCCGCTGCTGCTCATCGGAGCGGGAGACGCCGCTGAGCTCTATCTGCGCGCACTCGCCCGGGATCCGAACGCCACTCATGTGCCGGTGGCCTGCCTCGACAAGAGTGCTGACCAGCTCGGGATGAGCCTTCGTGGCGTACCGATCGCCGGGCGGATCGAGGATTTCGAACAGGTCGTGGCGGAACTGCAGCAAGTCAACAAGCGGCCGCGTCACGTTGTTTTCACCGAAGCTCCGGCGAACTTCGGTGAATCCGCGTCGGACGAGTTGCTGCGCTCCGCCGAAAGGCTCGGAATTGCAGTCTCGCGTCTGTCGCAGCTGACCGAGCTCAAGCACGCCAAGGGAGACAACCCTTACGAACTACGGTCGATCGAACTGACCGACCTCCTCGAGCGTCCGCAGGCGGCGCTCGACCGCGAGGCGATCGCCCGTCTTGTTCGTGGCCGGTGCGTGCTGATCACCGGCGCCGGCGGATCGATCGGCAGCGAGCTGACCTCGCAAGTCGCCGCGTGCGGGCCTTCGGAGATCGTGCTGGTCGACAATACGGAATACAATCTGTACTCGATCGACATGACGCTCAACGAGACGTTCCCGACGGTACCGACGTGGAGTTACCTTTGCAGCGTCCGGCGCAGCCAGCGTGTTGAGGAAATTTTCGAGCGGCATCGGCCAGAGCTGGTCTTCCACGCTGCGGCCCTCAAGCATGTGCCCATGGTGCAAATGAACCCGTGCGAGGGCGTCCTCACCAACGTCATCGGCACCATGAACGTTGCCAATGCGGCGAAGAAATACGGCACGCTTGCCATGGTCCAGGTATCGACCGACAAGGTCGTGAACTCGACAAGCATGATGGGCGCGACGAAGCGGCTTGCGGAGCTCTATTGCCAGGCGCTCGACCTCCATGGTCTCGAAACTGGGAACGGTCCGCGGTTCATGACTGTTCGCTTCGGCAACGTGCTGGGATCAAGCGGATCGCTGATCCCGCTCTTCAAGCGTCAGCTTGCGAAAGGCGGCCCATTGACCGTGACCGATCCATGCATGACGCGCTTTTTCATGACGATCCGTGAGGCCGTGGAACTGACGCTGCAGGCATCGGCCCACGGTTTTGAGAAACAGCTCGGACAGGGAGAGATATTCGTTCTCGACATGGGCGAGCCGGTCAAGATCGTCGACATTGCGCGCCGGATGATCAGGCTGGCCGGCTTCACCCCGGACCAGGACATCGAGATCAAATTTATCGGCTGCCGGCCGGGCGAGAAGCTCTACGAGGAGCTTTTCGACGACAGCGACAAGCGCACGACGTCGCCGGTGCCAGGTGTTCTGGGCGCGGTTCCGGAACCCATTCCCCTGCCGACCTTGCGGGACGCGTTCGCCCGCCTGCAGCGCTATGCGGACCGGGGCAACGACCCGGCCGTCGTCGCTGTCATTCGCGAACTGCTTCCGCGCTACGAACACGATGCCGGCAATACGAAGCGTCCCTCGGCGAGAACGAAGCGAGGCCGGCTCCAACCGAGGGGCCGCGGCAAGGCCGGGGCTCCGCAGCGCCAAGTCTACCCAGGGAGCGCTCGCGGCGGGCTTCGGTTGCCGGATTAGTTGAGGAATGGGAAGCGCGGTTCGCCTGAATTCTGTTACCGGTCACAGGCGCGTGGCCACGAGGACCGGCTCCTTCGCTCGAAGCCGGTCCGACGCCAGGTCCTCGGTCTCAGGGCCAGGCGTGCGAGCGAGTAGCGGCGACCTGCGCCGGCGTGTGACCCGGACAATCACACGTCGCTTTGCACGCTGGGAGCAACTGCATGTCGATTCGGAGGCCAACTTTGAGTTCCGCTGAACATGCCGCTCGCATGCAAACAGAGGACGTCGTCTGTTTTACGGCTCGGCCCGATGTTGCATACCCTCCAGCGCGCCGGCGGGTGATTGCCATCGTCGCAAGCCTGACGGCGTCTCTCATAATCTTTCGGTTGGAGCTGCTGAAGCGATTGGCGGGCGCCGGACATGACGTCATAGCCTTCGCTCCCGAACACGACCCGCAAGTCGAGCAGGCACTCGCCGAAATCGGCGTGCGCTTCGTTCGCATTCCCATGGCCCGAACCGGCCTCAACCCGATCGAGGACATCCGTACCTTCTGGTCGCTGCGGCAACACTTCAAGCGGCTGAAGCCCGACATGATCCTACCCTATACGATGAAACCGATCATCTATGCCGGCATTGCCGCCCGAACGCTCGGGATAGAGGAACGCTGCTTCCTCGTAACGGGTCTCGGCCACGTCTTTTCCGAAGCGGGCGGTCGCTCGTTCAAAGCATTGGCCATCCGCCACATGTGCGTCCGGCTGTATCGATCAGCGTTCAAGCGCGCGAGAGTGGTGTTTGTCTATAACGACGCCGATGCAGAAGACATTCGCCGCTACCGTATGCTGCAGGATGCTGCGTCGCCTACGATGGTTCACGGATCCGGCGTCGATCTGGAGCACTTTGCCTTTGCGCAAGCAACGCGCGAAGGGCCTGTCTTTCTCATGATTGCACGGCTCCTGCGCGACAAGGGAGTGGTGGAATATATCCAAGCCGCAAGAATCGTGCGCCGCACCTTCCCCGATGCCCGGTTTCAACTGCTCGGCCATTTTGACAGCAATCCGACCGCCATCTCGCGCGAAGAAATCAACGATTGGGTCAGCGAGGGAATATTGGACTATCTTGGCACCACCAAGGACGTGCGCCCTTATCTGGCGGCATGTAATGTCTTTGTCCTGCCTTCCTATTACCGCGAAGGCATTCCTCGGAGCATTCTCGAAGCGCTGGCGGTGGGCAGACCGATCATCACGACGGATTTACCAGGCTGCCGCGACACGGTGGAGCCGGGTGTGAACGGTATAACCGTGAAACCGCTCGACGTGATCGCGCTCGCCGATGCAATGGCGTCATTTGCCCGTGATCCGGATCTTGCGGAAAATATGGGTAGGCGCTCGCGAGAACTCGCGGAGAACAAATTTGACGTGCACATGATCAACCGGGTTCTGTTGGCCGGCATGGGCTTGCCGGATTGACGACGGTCCATGGTGCAGCGGATCATTCCTCCGATATATGCATGGGCAGCACCCAACATAGAGCCGCCGCGATGATAATGCATGTCATCACCAACTTCACTGGCAGTGCGGGTGCCGAGACTATGCTCGCACGTCTCCTTCGCGGTTCGGCCGAAGAGCATATTGTCGTCGCTTCGCTGATCGGTGTCTCGGATCGGAACCGCAATCTCGCGGATAATCCGAGAGTTACATATGTATCGTTGTCCGCCTCCTCGATCACCGCGCTCCCGGCCGCGACCTTGCGGCTCGCGCGGCTTATCCGCAAGGAACGGCCCGATGTGATCCTGTGCTGGATGTACCACGCGATGATCGTTGGCACGATCGCGGCCCGCCTTGCCGGGTGTGGAGCGTCGCTCTATTGGAATGTTCGCCAATCCCTGGACGATCCTGCTTCGCTTACGCGCGGCCTACGTGTCGCAATTGCCGGTGCAAAGATGTTGTCGAGCCAGCCCGCCGGCATCATCTACAACAGCGTGCGCGCGCTCGACTTGCATCGGGCTTACGGCTACGCAAACCGGAACATGGTTGCCATCCCGAACGGGTTCGAGTTACCGCAGATCGGCCCCACAGAGGCGACGACTGCCCGTCGGATTGGCATCGTCGGTCGATTTCATCCGCAGAAGGATCATGGCACGTTCTTCCAGGCCGTGGCTGCCGTTCGCAGGACACACCCGCAGGCCGTCTTTTCCGCGGCCGGCAACGGGCTTTCCCCCGACAACCGCGCTGTGGTCGACTTGATGGCGAAAGCGGGTTTGCCGGCGCATGCCGTCGACCTCAAGGGTGAGATCGCCGACATGCCATCCTACTACCGCAGTATCGACGTCCTGGTGTTGTCGTCCAGGACCGAGGGTTTTCCCAACGTGATCGCGGAAGCGATGAGTTATGGCAAGCCGATCGTCACGACGGACGTCGGCGATGCCGCCGCCGTCGCCGGAAATGCCGGCATTGCCGTACCGGCACGCGACCCCGCGGCACTCGCAAATGCAATACGACAGATTCTCGACCTGTCGCCTGTCGAGTATGCCCGTTACGCTCGTAACGCCCGAGCGCGCGTCGAAAATGAATACGCGATCGCCGCGATCAGGGCGAAATATTCAAGTTTCCTATGCCCTTGAGTGCGAACTTCGTGTTGCAGCGCCATCGCGGACCTCGAACCGGCACGGGCCGCCAAGCAACCCTTTCTCGACATGCAATCGAGACCCCCCGTTTCCCGCGCGGCTCGCTCAGTCGATTTTGGTTTCGCAGCCTTTTCAGGAGTTGAAATGCGTTTGATATTTTCTAGAAGAAGTAGTATACATCAGCTTTCGATTGCAGAGTGCTACGTCCTTTGGTGGTGATGAGCCGTTCCTAGGCGTAAACGCCTTTTACACCCAATGCATCGAGTATGGCCCTTTCGGGGGACGCTAGGACATCCACGATGATTCTGAAGGGGACGAATCTGTCCGAAACGATCCGCGGCACTCTCGCTGCCGACGAGATCTGGGGCTATGACGGCAACGACCGTATCTACGGCGGACTTGGCGATGACGTCATCAAGGCCGGCCTCGGTGACGACTACGTCGACGGAGGCGATGGCAACGACCGGATCGATGGCGGTATCGGTTCCGACATATTGTTCGGCGGATTGGGAAACGACATCTTCGATGGCGATGTCGGCAATGACGTCATCAACGGCGGCGATGGCCACGACCATATTCTGGGTGGTGCGGGAAACGACACGATCTATGGTGGCGCCGGCGAAGAATACGTCGATGCAGGCGACGGCGACGACATCGTCTACTGTGGCTCAGGAGACGACGGTTTCAATCAGCGGATAAACCCGGCGACCGGGAAACTGACGCAGCAGGCGGCCAGCGGCGGCGCCGGCAATGATACGATCTACGGCGAAGGCGGCAATGACGCGCTGAAAGGTCAGTCCGGCAACGACCGCATTTATGGCGGCATCGGCAACGACATCGTCGATGGCGGCGACGGGAACAATTACCTCGACGGCGGCGACGGGAACGACGTGCTTGATTCCGAGGCCGGGATCGACGACGCGCACGGCGGCTCCGGCAACGACAGGATTTCCGTGGGCGCCGGCGATGACCGGGCCTTCGGCGACGACGGTGACGACATCCTGTCAGGAGAAGCAGGCTTCGACTTCCTGAAGGGCGGCAACGGCAACGATTACGTCTATGGTGGCGACGGCAATGACAGCCTGAGCGGCGACGCCGGGAGAGACGTTCTCCTCGGTGAGGCGGGATGCGACAAGCTTTGGGGCGGGGCCGATTCCGATCGTTTCGTCTTCAAGGGAGCGCCGGCGCGGAGCGGCCAGGATACCATCATGGATTTCCAGGACGGTGTCGATCTCCTTGTCATCGAAAAGCTCGGTGTCACCAAGTATTCCGGTTCGGCCGCCAAGGGCACTGTCTGGGCGTACAACGCCACCGACGGCGACGTGCTCATCAAGGGCTACGACTCCGCCGGCAACGCCTTCTCGATCCTCGTCGACGATCCGAACGGCAAGCTCGCAGCTGCAAACTTTTCGAGAAGCGACTTCCTCTTCGCGTAACACAGCATCAGTCTTGCCCGCTCGCGCTCAGGACGTCCGCAAACCCCGTCTCTGCCTTCCACGCCTCGATGCCCTGGCGGAACGCGCGTGGGGTGTAAGCCAGTTGCTCGGCAGCGTTGGCGACATTCAGCGCCGCAAAGCCCGCCGCGCCTCCGTCTTTGCCCTCGCCCTCCACTTTGATCAGCGCGGGGTCCGCTCCCATCACCTCGGCGATGATATGGGCGGCCTCCAGTGACGTACAGGCGTGCCCGCTACCCGCGTTGAACACGCCCTCGCCTGCGCCCGCGACTGCCTCGAGTGCCAGCGAAGCCACGTCGTCGACATAGACGAGGTCGACGCGGTAAGTGCCGCCATCGCGAATGATCACCGGATGCCCGCGCGCAAGCGCGCGGATGAACGCCGTCACCATTCCTTTGCCGTCCATGCCAGGCCCGTAAACCGATGCGGGGCGAAGGATCGTGACAGGCATCGCCTTCGCCTTCCCAAAGGCAAGCAGGCAAATCTCCGCCGAGAGCTTGCTCGCCAGGTAGTAGCTGGCGCGATTGACCGGAAAGGTGGGGCTGGTCTCGGAGGCCGGCTCCGCGGCGGGCGTGTACACCTGCCCCGATCCGAAGTAGGCGAACCGCCGCACCCCTTGGGAGGCGGCATCCATGGCAGCCTGCAGGGCTCCGTAGGTGTTGATCTCGAAGCATTTGACGGTCTGATCCGCGTCGCTGAGGTCTGCGGGAATATAGGCAGCGAGATGAACAACCGCATCCGCCTGGCCGACCGACGGCAGCGGCTCGCCGACCGACCATTTCTCTGCGCGCAGGTGGGCATCCCTCCGGGCCGCGATCCGATCCGGGTCGCGCGCGAGCGCCGTAACGGCGTAGCCTCTCGCGAGCGCCTGATCGATCAGTCTCGCACCGATGAACCCCGTCGCACCGGTTACAACCAGTTCCTTGACAGTCACGACCGGTCTTTCACCTCACACTTCTTCTTCCAGGGGAGCCGAAGCCGTGACCAGATCGCGGGGTTTCACCACCGTCTCCGACCAGTGCCGCAATATCGTCACCGGCGTGATGTCCGGCTGGATGACCGGTTCGCCGAAGAGGATATGCCGGATGCACATTTCCACCTCGTTGAAGCCGGCATGGATCCTGACGGCCGTGGTCCCGGAAAACCGCGCGTTGATCTCGAAAATACGCGGAACGCCGTCGTCCAGGCGAAACTGGAAGTTTGCCGGCCCGTAGGCACCAAGGGCTTCGGCCGCCTCCGCCATCGCCCTATTGAGAGCGGGAAAGGGCTCGGCAAAGGCGCGGTAGGTGTTGCCGTCGCGAAGATCCCTGCGCATCACGATCGTTGCAGGGCATTTCCCGTCGAAGGTCAGCGTGCCCGCTGTGTATTCGCTCGTTTCAGAGCCGACATATTTCTGTATGACGATGCCGGGCTGCTCGGCAATCGCGTGATCAAGCTGCGTGCGGTTGCGAACGACACTGAAGCCGATCGATCTGGCGCCCACCCTCGGCTTGACGACAAGTGGAAATCCGCACTGGGCGATCAGGGCTTCCTCGTCCCCGGGCAGACACGAAGGAACGAAGCCAAGGTCTCTTTCCCGCAGGAACTCCGAGGTGAGCCATTTGTCGTTGGCGATCGACACGACGCGAGGCGGACTGATGATCACCTTGGTTCCATAGGTTTTCTCGATCGCCTCGCGATTGGCCGAGAGGATCGGGAGTTCCACGTCGGTTCCGGGGATCAGGATGTCGGGCCGTTCCGCTCGCAGGAGCTCACCGAGCCGATCCAAATAGTGTGGGTCCATTGCCATCGGCACGAGATAGGCGGCGTCTCCCCAATAGAGACCGGCGGAGAGCGGACTCGGATCCGCGACGATGATCCTCGCGTTCAAGGTGGACCGCCTGAGGGCTCGGATGATGCCTTGGCCGAGAAGGGCACCCGCCCCCGTAATAAAGGCCTTCATGATCGCCCTACTCCCAATTCAAGCAGTTGATCCCTGCAACGGCCCAATTGTTCCAGGCGATGCGCATCGGAGCCGATCGAAACGAACGGGTTGACCTCTTCGCAGAGCGCCAGATATGCCGGCATATCGACCAGGTACGAGGCGTTTATCTCGATGGCGATCTGCCGTTCGAGCGTTGCCCTCATCATGGCGCGAAAATACCCTTCCGGGAACCGGCCGTGTCGCCTCAGGCTCATGCCGCCCGGATGTCCGAGGACATCGATCGGCGCATTCCTGATCAAGCCCATCGAAAGCTGAAATTCGATGTCGGCGGTCTGCTCGAAGGAAAGCTGCGTGAAGTCCAGGTAGCCGCCGCGGCCGTCGGGGAGCCGGTGGACGACGCCGAGAACGATGTCGCACGCGTCCAGCACCTGTTGCGATACGTCCAGCCTGCCGTCGGCATCCAACGCCTTGGTCTCGCAGCCGACATAGACTTGAAGCTCGTCGAAATCGCGTGCGGCCGAAAGGACCTCGTCCTTGAAGTCGATGAACCAGGCTGTATCCTCGCGAACGTGTTCCGTGAACGCCAGCGCGCCGAGGCCACGTTCCCTCGCCGTCTCAAGGATTTGCAACACGGTCGCCTGCCCGTCGGTCCAGGTCGTGTGAAGCTGAAGCTCGACATTCACGTTCGCCCGGCCGAGCTCGCGAAACCGGCAGAACACGGGCTTGCTGGTGCTCTTTCTCTCCTGCGCTTCCATGCTGGTTGTGCCCTCGATGCGGGAAGACCTGAAGCCTTCCATGTTCTTCCTTATGGCTGGCTCTAACAAAAGCCCTTGCGACGCTTCAGACCGCCTCGTTTAGAAGGACGCTCGGTCGCGGCGTCGTCCATCGATCGTCCCAGGCATTGAACATTAATACTGCCCAGAGCTGCGGACCCCAGTTGCGGCGGCCAGCAAGATGCTCGTTCCAGCGTTCCGTAATCAGCTTTGGATGGAGAACCCCGCCCCGGCTCAAGCGAGAGGGCGACAACAGGTCTGCCGCCCAGTTGCGCAGCGGCCCGCGAAGCCAGGAATTGATCGGTACGCCGAATCCGCGTTTCGGAAGGCTTACGAATTCCTCCGGCAATCGCCGGGAAAGCAGCGCGCGCAGCGCGGGCTTCCCGCGAGCCTCGGCGAAGCAGAGTGACCGAGGCGCACGCCACGCCAACTCGATAAAGCGGTAGTCGAGCAATGGCGCCCGCATCTCGAGACCGACGGCCATCGAAGCACGGTCCATTTTGACCAGGATATCGTCAGGCAGATACGCGACCATGTCGCGATACATCATCCGATCCACCGCGCCGAGACCCGCCGGGACGCGTTTCGACGTCATGGCAGTGAGAGGTTCACGCCCATCGCACACGATCTCACTCGGTTGCGACCAGAGCGAAAGAAAGTCCAGATAGCGCGCATCCTGATCCGCGATCTGCAACAGTTCGGCCAGCCTTCTCAATCGGTTTCCGGTCACCTCGTCCTGAAGTGACGCGGGAACAACGCTGCGGCCTACACTGGCGGCCATTTCAAGCGCCCAGTGCGGTGCATGCCTTGTCGCCTGCAGCGCAACTGCAGGCATCCTGTTTGACAGACGATCGAAGGCGGTCATCTGGCTATAGCGCTTGTAACCGCCGAAGAACTCGTCGCCGCCGTCGCCCGAGAGGGCGACGGTTACAGTTCTTCGCGCGAGTTTCGATACAAGGAGACTGGGGATTTGCGATGGATCTGCGAAAGGTTCGTCGTAGACACCCGGCAGATCACCGATCAACTCCAAAGCCGTATCCGGCTCCGCGGTGATCTCGGTGTGGTCCGTGTTCAGGTATCGGGCGATCGCCGACGCCTGATCTGCCTCGTTGTACTGTTCCTCGACAAAGCGCACGGTGTAAGTCTTCACGCGCGACGTGGAGACTTCCTGCATGATGGCAGAAACCAGCGACGAATCGACGCCACTGGAAAGAAGCGCTCCAATGGGAACCTCCGAGACCATGCGTTCGCTAACCGCCCGCTTCAGCGTCTCGTCCAGGAGATGCAGGGCCTCGTCCGCATTCTCGATGCGCCGCACGTCTCCCTGTGCCGCCACATCAAAAGCATCCCAATAGGACTTTACCGCCGCCAAAGCGGCCACCGACGAAGCCGGCGGTTCATCGATGGAGACGCTCAGCCACGACCCGTGAGGGAGCTTGAAAATATCGCGATAGATGGAATAGGGCGTCGGCACGTAACCATGCCGCATATAGAGCGTGAGGGCGTCGCGATCCAGCTCCGGAGACAAAAACGAAGGATGTGTCCTGATGCTCTTTAGTTCAGACCCAAAGGCGATCGCATCCCGGGCGACGGCTATATAGAGAGGCTTTTTCCCTATCCGATCGCGCGCGAACGAGACTTTGCGGGTGAGGCTGTCGTAGAGTGCAAACGCGAACATGCCATTGCAACGCCGCAGCGCACCTTCAAGGCCATAAACCTCGACCGCCTCCAGAAGTATTTCGGTATCGGATTGGCCCCGGAAGCGTGAGCCCCGTGCCTCCAACTCGTTCCGCAACTCGTGGAAACCGTAAATCTCGCCATTATAGACAATTGAGTATCGGCCTGTCGCGGAGTGCATCGGCTGCGCACCGGTGGGTGAAAGGTCGATGATTGACAGCCGCCGATGGCAAAGGCCGACGCGGCTCCGCTCGTCGAGCCATATGCCCGCAGCATCGGGTCCGCGGTGCGCAAGCGCATCCGCCATGCGCCTCAGTGTGGCAGCCGACTCTTCGTCTCCGCGCCGCGTATAGTTTATCAGGCCGGCAATTCCGCACATGGCATGTTCCTTTGATCGAACGCCAGTGCCCAACCGCTTGGGCAGGAAAATAACATCAGCTCAACATCGCGAGCGGCATGTCCGCCCAGGCAACGAAATGCGGGTTGGCAAAGTCGCTGTCGTCCGCCTGCTTCATCTTGCCGTAGCGAAGGCGCGAGCCGTCCAGCCGGACGACCGATCCGCCGGCGGCGTTGAGCACCGCGTCGCCCGCCGCCGTGTCCCATTCCATCGTCCGGCCGAAACGCGGATAGACATCCGCCCTGCCCTCGGCGAGCAGGCAGAACTTCAGCGACGAGCCGACCGAGGTCAAATCCGTGACGCCGTGGCCGGCGAGAAAGGCCTCGGTCTCCAGGCTGTTGTGCGAGCGGCTGGCGACGGCGGTCAGCACCGGACCGCGGGCGCGCACCCGGATCGCCTGGCGATGGCCGACCTGAGCGTCGGCGCCAAAGACGAGCTTCTCCGCCCGGCCTCTGTCGGCAACATAGGCGCAGCGCTGGGCCGGCGCGTAGACGATGCCGGCCACCGGAAGGTTGCCTTCGATCAGGGCGATATTGACGGTGAAATCGTCGCGGCGGTTGATGAATTCCTTCGTGCCGTCGAGCGGATCGACCAGGAAGAACGTGCCGCATCCAATATCCGGGACGCAGCCCGACGCGACGGCCTCCTCGGCAACGACCGGAATATCCGGGAAAGCCGCCGCCAGCCTGCCGAGAATGATCGCTTCGGCCAGCTCATCCGCTTCGGTCACGGGCGAACGATCATCCTTGTAGCAGACGCTCGGCCCCGCCTCGTAGACTGCGAGGATCGACGCGCCGGCCTCGAGCGCGATGCGCTCGAAGAGTTCGCAAAGGGGCGTCATTTCTCCTCCCGGTGTCTGTCGAGGAATGCCTCGATCTTCAGCGCCAGTGCGACCGGGTCCTCTTCGACCGTCTTCAGATGCAGCTCCGGGCTCTCCGGCGCCTCGTAGGGCGAGGAGACGCCGGTGAAATTGGCGATCTTGCCGGCGAGCGCCTTCTCGTAAAGGCCCTTCGGGTCGCGGCGCGCGCATTCCTCCAGCGGCGTGTCGACGAAGATCTCGATGAACTCGCCCTCCTCCATCAATTCGCGGGCCATGCGCCGCTCGCCGCGGAACGGCGAGATGAAGGAGACGAGCACGATCAAGCCGGCATCGGCCATCAGCTTGGCGACCTCGGCGACGCGGCGGATGTTCTCGACGCGATCGGCTTCGGTGAAGCCGAGGTCGCGGTTGAGCCCGTGGCGCACATTGTCGCCGTCGAGCATGTAGGTGTGCTTGCCGCGGGCATGCAGCAGCCGGTCGAGCGCGTTGGCGATCGTCGACTTGCCGGAGCCCGAAAGCCCGGTGAACCAGAGCACGGCGGGCCGCTGGCTCTTCATCGCCGACCGCGCCCCCTTGTTGACGTCGGTCGCCTGCCAATGCACGTTGTCGGCGCGCCTGAGCGGGAAATCGATCATGCCGGCGCCGACCGTCGCGTTGGTCACCCGGTCGACGAAGACGAAATTGCCCGTGGCCCTGCTCTCCTTGTAGGCGTCGAAGACGATCGGCGCCTGCGTCGAGATGTTGCAGACGCCCACCTCGTTCATCTGCAGGGATTTCGCCGCCTCGCGGGCAAAGCTGTTGATGTTCACCTGGTGCTTGAGCGCGGTGACCGTTGCGCTGACGCTGTCCGTCTCGGTCCGGAGGATGTAGCTGCGCCCGGGAAGCATCGGATTGGCGTCGAACCAGATGACATGCGCCTGGAACTGGTCGGCCACGAAGGGCCTCGCGGCGGGCGCCACCAGCATGTTGCCGCGCGAGGCGTCGACCTCGTCGGCCAGCACGAGCGTCACGGCCTCGCCCTCGGCGGCGGTGGTCAAATTGCCGTCGAAGGTGACGATCGCCTTGACCGACGAACGCTGTCCGGATTTCGCGATAACGACCGGATCGCCGACCGAAACGCTGCCGGACGCGATCTGCCCGGCATAGCCGCGGAAATTCGCGTTCGGCCGCATCACCAGTTGAACCGGAAAGCGGAAGGGCCTCTCCGTCGCGGGTGGGTCGAGCTGCACCGTTTCCAGGTATTCGAGGAGCGCCGGCCCCTTGTACCAGGGCGTGTTCGGTGATGCCGAGATCACGTTGTCGCCGAACCGCGCGGCGATCGGGATCGGCTGGATGCTGGCAAAGCCAAGCTTCTTCGCGAAAGCCTTGTAGTCACGGGCGATCTCGTCAAAGACCGATTGTCGGAACTCGACGAGGTCGATCTTGTTGACCGCCAGCACGACGTGGCGGATGCCGAGCAGCGAGGCGATGTAGGAATGGCGCCGGGTCTGCTGGAGAATGCCCTGGCGGCTGTCGATCAGGATGACGGCCAGGTCGGCCGTCGAAGCGCCGGTCACCATGTTGCGCGTATATTCCTCGTGGCCGGGCGTGTCGGCGACGATGAATTTGCGTTTCGACGTGGCGAAATAGCGGTATGCGACGTCGATGGTAATGCCCTGCTCGCGCTCCGCCTCGAGCCCGTCGAGCAGCAAGGCGAGGTCGATCTCGCCGCCATTGACGGCGCCCGAAGAGCCGACACGGCCGAGATTCGTCAACTGGTCCTCGAAGACCAGCTTGGCGTCGACGAGCAGCCGGCCGATCAGCGTCGACTTGCCATCGTCGACGGAACCGCAGGTGATGAAGCGCAGCACCGACTTGCCGTCGTGGTCGGCGAGATGCGCCGCCAGATCGTGCGGCGGCACGGATTGGAGATACGACATCAGAAATACCCCTCGCGCTTCTTTTTCTCCATGGCGCCGGCCTCGTCCGTGTCGATCAGCCGACTCAGCCGTTCGGAGGTGCGCACCGTCAGCATTTCGCGCAATATGTCCGGAACCGTGGCAGCCTCGGAGTCGATCGCGCCGGTCAGTGGATAACAACCAAGCGTGCGGAAGCGAACCATCCGGTCCATCACCTCTTCGCCCGGTTCGATCGGCATGCGCTCGTCATCGACCATGATCAGCATGCCGTCGCGCCGCACCACCGGCCGGCGCGCCGCAAAATAAAGCGGCACGATCGGGATGTTCTCCTGCAGAATGTATTGCCAGATGTCGAATTCGGTCCAGTTGGAGAGCGGGAACACCCGCATCGTCTCGCCCGCGCCGACGCGCGTATTGTAGGTCTTCCACATTTCGGGGCGCTGGCGCTTGGGGTCCCATCCGTGCTGGGCGTTGCGGATCGAAAACATGCGTTCCTTGGCCCGCGACTTCTCCTCGTCCCGCCGCGCCCCCGCGAGCGCCGCGTCGAAGCCGTATGTCTCCAGCGCCTGCCTCAGCGCCATCGTCTTCATGACGTGGGTGTGCAGGTTGGACCCGTGGGTAAAGGGGCCGATGCCCTGGTCGACCCCATCCTGGTTGGTATGCACGAGCAGATTGAAGCCGAGCTCGCGCGCCATCCGATCGCGAAACGCGATCATCTCCCGGAACTTCCACGTCGTGTCCACATGAAGGAACGGAAATGGCGGCTTTGCCGGGAAGAATGCCTTCATCGCCAAGTGCAGTAGAACGGACGAGTCCTTTCCGATCGAGTAAAGTACAACCGGGTTCGAAAACGTCGCGACTACTTCTCGAAGGACATGAATGGCTTCAGCTTCAAGTCGCCGAAGGTTGGCAAGAGACATGCCGTAACCCCACTGACTTTTGAAAAAAGAACTTTTCGCTATGCATTTATCGAATGCGCACCCACGAATATAGTCGGGTGTGTATTAGCAATCGCTTGGCGGATGAAAGCTCCACCGAAAGGCGGCATTTAAGCGCCATATCACTAATATTTCAAGTAACAAAGGTTACACGGCGTGGAAATGCACGCCCCAAACCAGGGCTGCTCGGCGGTCACGTCACGAAGATCCGGGCGTACGGATTTTCAGAATGGCGGAGAAACTGGGGTCGAAGGTCCGGCTGATCGGTTCCGCCGCGGCGCCGATTGCCACCGCCCACGGGTCGGTGAGCCCGAGTTGCAGGCGCGGCCCGCTTCGCGTTCTCCGTTCGGCGATCGACGGCAGCAGCGGATGAATGGCGTTGATGAGTTGGCGGGCGAGTCCGGGCGGCATACCGCCGCACAACACGATCGTCTGCGGATCGAAAATCGTCTCTAGAATCTGGACGGCTCGCCTCAACTCGTAGGCAGCGTCGGCGATCCAACCGGCAATTCGGGCATCCGACGCAGCGGTAAAATCGTCGAGATGCCGATAGAGATCGGGGTCGGCAGGATCGAGATCCAGGATCTTGCAAAGCGAGGCGATCGACGCCCGATGTTCGAGCGGCGCCCGCTGGTCTTCGGTTCCGTCTCTCGGCCGGCTGAGGATCATGCCGATCTCGCCGGCATTGCCGTTGGCGCCGCGATAGAGCTCTCCGTCAAGGATCAGCCCGGCGCCGATGCCATAGCCGACATAGATGCAGATCGCCTGGTCCAGGCCATGCGCGGCACCGATCATCTTTTCCGCCGTCGCTGCCGCGGCCGCGTCGTTCTGCAGCCGTACATCGAGGCCCGTTCCGATCGCCAGCGCCTCCGACAGCGGGAAGCGCTGCCAGAGGGCCATCATCCAGGGATCGTCAGGATCGGTGTCGATGCCGAACGGACCGGGCATCGCGACGCCGAGCCCGACGAGGCGATCCCTCGACTGCGGCGCCACGTCGGCAAGCTCCCGTCTCGTCCTTTCGATAAGTGAGAGGATGGTTTCGGTCCCCCGCTCCGGCCCACCGGCGGGCAGGTTCGTCTCTCCTCGGGCAAGCACCGTGCCGACGAGATCGACTGCAATCGTCCGCGTTACATGCCGATCGATCTGCAGCCCGATGGCAAAGGCGCCTTCCGGCACCAGCCGATAGGGTGTCGAAGGCTGCCCCCGGCCCTTGCGCACGGCGGCGAGCGAAGCGACCAGCCCGTCGCGCTCGAGGTCCTCGATGATGTTGGAAACGGCCTGCTTGGTGAGCGCCGTCGCACGCGCAAGATCGGCCCGTGACAATTGCCCGTTCACCCGGAGCGCGTCGATCATGACGCGCCGATTATGGGCGCTCGCGCCCTCCTGATTGGTGCCGCTCTTGGCCCGGATCGGGCGCATCTGGTTCATCCCGCAAATCCCGCTTGACACATCTAGAATATTGAACAAGAAATAAGTCAAGACAATTGACTTAATAAGAGGTCGGAAGAACCTCGGGGAACGACGGCAGCGGCGTGAGGGCCGCAAACGCTCGGATCGATTTGTCGACAACCGTCGCGATCAACGGCGGATTTCGTGCACGCGGCAGCCTCTATGGGCGCGCCGCGCAGATTGGAACGATCAGCTACTGGAGGCAGCAATGATGAAATCCACACGCAATGCCTTGCTGGGGGCGACACTCATCGCCGTCACGTTCGCGGGCCAGGCCTACGCGGAAACGACGCTCAACGCGCTCTTCATGGCGCAGGCGGCCTATAGCGAAGCCGACGTGCGTGCCATGACAGAGGCCTTCACCAAGGCCAACCCGGACGTGAAGGTCAATCTCGAATTCGTCCCCTACGAGGGACTGCACGACAAGACGGTCCTGGCGCAGGGCTCCGGCGGCGGTTATGACGTCGTCCTCTTCGACGTGATCTGGCCGGCCGAATATGCCAGCAACAAGGTGCTCGTCGACGTCACCGATCGCGTCACCGACGAGATGAAAAAGGGCATCCTGCCCGGCGCCTGGACGACGGTCGAATACGACGGCAAGCGCTACGGCATGCCCTGGATCCTCGACACCAAGTATCTCTTCTACAACAAGGAAATCCTGGAAAAGGCCGGCATCAAGGCGCCGCCGAAGACCTGGGACGAATTGGCCGAGCAGGCGAAGACGATCAAGGGCAAGGGGCTGCTGCAGACACCGATCGCCTGGAGCTGGTCGCAGGCCGAAGCCGCGATCTGCGACTACACGACATTGGTCAGCGCCTATGGCGGCAAGTTCCTCGACGGCGGCAAACCGGCTTTCACGAGCGGCGGCGGCCTCGACGCACTGAACTACATGGTGACGAGCTATACCTCGGGCCTGACGAATCCGAACTCCAAGGAATTCCTCGAGGAGGATGTCCGAAAAGTGTTCCAGAACGGCGAGGCCGCTTTCGCGCTTAACTGGACCTATATGTACAATCTCGCCAATGACCCCAAGGAGAGCAAGGTCGCAGGCAAGGTCGGCGTCGTCCCCGCCCCCGGTGTCGCCGGCAAGAGCGAGGTTTCCGCCGTCAACGGCTCGATGGGGCTCGGCATCACCGCAACGAGCAAACATCCCGAAGAGGCATGGAAATATATCGTCCACATGACCTCGCAGGAAACGCAGAACGCGTATGCGAAGCTCAGCCTGCCGATCTGGGCCTCCTCCTATGAAGACCCGAATGTGACGAAGGGCCAGGAAGAACTGATCGCCGCGGCCAAGCTCGGCCTCGCCGCCATGTATCCGCGGCCGACCACGCCGAAATACCAGGAACTCTCGACCGCATTGCAGCAGGCGATCCAGGAGGCGCTGCTCGGCCAGGCCTCGCCGGAGGACGCCTTGAAGTCCGCCGCCGAGAATAGCGGGCTCTGACCGCAGGACTCCACCAGGTCCCGCGCGCGTCTCGTGCGGGACCTTCCCTTGTGATCTCGTCGCGATCCCGACTACTGCCCCAGGCGAAGGTTCACCGATGTCGGCCAACTGGATTTCAACACGTGCATGGCTGCTGATGCTGCCGCTGCTCGTGGTGATGGTTTCGGTGATCGGCTGGCCGCTCGTCGACACTGTGCGGCTCTCCTTCACCGATGCCAAGCTCGTCGGCACCGAGGGAAGCTTCGTCGGCATCGCCAACTACGAGAAGATGCTGGCGGGATCGAACTTCCAAAGGGCACTCGTCACGACGACCTGGTTTGCCGTCGTCTCGGTCGCCGCCGAAATGGTGCTCGGCGTTCTTGCCGCCCTTCTTCTCCACCAGCAATTCCGCGGCCGAACGGCGCTCCGGGCGCTGATGATCCTGCCCTGGGCGCTGCCGACGGTGGTCAATGCGACGCTCTGGAGGCTGATCTACAATCCGGAATATGGCGCGCTCAACGCCGCACTTACCCAGCTCGGCCTGATCGACAGCTACCGTTCCTGGCTCGGCGAACCGGGCTCGGCGCTGACCGCGTTGATCATCGCGGACTGCTGGAAGAACTTTCCTCTGGTGGCATTGATTGCTTTGGCCGCGCTGCAAGCCGTTCCGCGCGACATCACCGCCGCCGCTCTTGTCGACGGCGCCGGTCCCTTCAACCGCTTCCGCTTCGTCATCATGCCTTATCTGGCGGGTCCGCTGCTCGTGGCGCTGGTGCTGCGAACGATCGAGGCCTTCAAGGTGTTCGACATCATCTGGGTGATGACCCGCGGCGGCCCGGCGAACAGCACACGCACGCTGTCAATCCTCGTCTATCAGGAGGCCTTCTCCTTCCAGCGGGCCGGTTCCGGGGCATCGCTGGCGCTGATCGTCACCCTGCTCGTGACAGTCCTTGCAGCCGCCTATGCGGCGCTGCTCCGCAGGGCCGCAGGGGCCGCCTGATGGAACGCCAAAGCCGCCTCTTCTCCATCTTCGTTCACGCGAGCGCCCTGCTCCTTGCCGCGGTCATCCTTGCCCCGGTCGTGTGGCTGTTCGTCATGAGCATTTCGCCGGCCGCCGATCTTTCCGCCAAGCCGCTCAGCTGGTGGCCGAGCGATATCGAACTCTCCCGCTATCGCACGCTTCTTTCCGCCATCGAGAACAGCGCCGGCGCCGCCTTCATCGCCGCGCTGATCAACAGCCTCATGGTCGCAGGCATGGCGACGCTCGCCGCGATTGTCGTCGCGGTTCCTGCCGCCTGGGCGGTGTCCCGCACCCCTGCCGTCTCGTGGTCCCTCTATGCCGTGATTGCCACCTACATGCTGCCGCCGGTGGCGCTTGCGGTGCCGCTCTATATGGGCCTTGCCTATTTTGGGCTGCTCAATACGGTCTTTGGGCTGGCACTCGTCTACCTCACCATTCTCGCGCCCTTTACCACTTGGCTCCTCAAATCCGGCTTCGACGCCATACCGAGGGAGATCGAGAGTGCCGCAATGATCGACGGCGCGCGGCTCGACCAGATTCTCAGGCTGCTGACGCTGCCGCTCGCCGCTCCGGTCATGGCGACCTCGGCACTTTTCGCCTTTCTGCTCGCCTGGGACGAGTTCTTCTACGCGCTGCTCTTCACCTCCGACCTGCGCGCCAAGACCCTGACCGTCGCCATTGCCGATCTCGCCGGCGGCCGTGTTTCCGATTACGGGCTGATCGCGACCGCCGGGGTGCTTGCCGCCCTGCCCCCGGTGCTGATCGGCCTTATCATGCAACGCGCCCTCATTTCGGGACTGACCAGCGGCGGCGTAAAGGGATGATCATGCGGAGCTCGAAACAACGTCCCTCCGGGCTCATCGCGATCGATCGCGAAATGGCCCGCCAGCACGCCGATGCTCTTGCCTCCTACGAGCAGGCGGCCGTGCTTGCTGCAAGGATCGCGGCGTCGCTGAAGGCCACGGGCCGGCTTCTGCTTCTCGGCATGGGCGGTTCGCATGCGGTCGGCCGCGCCCTCGAGCCGCTCTACCGCGCCCTCGGTATCGATGCCATTGCCCTGCCGCTCTCAGAGCAACTCGGCCAGCCGCTGCCGGTCGAAGGCAAGACGATCCTCATCACCTCGCAATCCGGCGAAAGCGCCGAGGTGCTGCGCTGGTTCAAGGAGACCAATGGCGGCACGGCCGAAACATTTGGCCTGACACTCGAGGCAGATTCTTTTCTCGCGAAAGCAGTGCCGTCGCTGATCGGCACCGGCGGCAGCGAAAAGGCGTTTGCGGCAACACGCAGCCTGACGATCAGCTTCGCGCTGCATCTCGCAATCCTCTCTGCCTGTGGTGACGACCCGGCAGCAGCGCTGGCCGCCCTCAAAGCACCCGAAGCGCCCGAGATCGAAGGGGCACTGCAAGCGCTCGCCGACGTTAGTGCCTTGGTGACCTCCGGCCGTCTCCTCCAGGGGCTCGCCGAGGCGGTCGCTCTCGGTCTCACCGAACTGTCGCGGCTGCCCTGTTTCTCGCTCGAAGGCGGACAGTTGCGCCATGGGCCGATGGAAATGCTCGGGCCCTCCATCGGCGTCGTGCTCTTCCGCGCCGCCGACCCGACCGCCGGTCTCGTTGCCGTCATGGCAGCCTCGGCGGCGGAAGCCGGTTCGCCAGTCGTCGTCTTCGATGCATCGGGCGAGCCGCCGCTCGCAGGCGTGACGACAATTCCCTTCAAGCCGGCGGCAGGCATGGCGGCGATTTTCGCCATGCTGCCGGTGGCGCATGCCTTCATGATCGCCTTTGCCGACGCCCGCGTCGACAATGCCGGCACGCCGGTACGATCCACCAAGATCACCCGGAGCGAGTAGAAAATGCGTCCACTGGCCGTCATCGGCAATGTCAATGTCGACCTCATCCTCGGCCCCGCCGAACCCTGGCCGAAGGCAGGCACGGAGATCATCGTCGATCACGACGAGCTGCGTGTCGGCGGCTGCGCCGGCAACAGCGCGCTTACTTGGGAGTCGCTCGGCGTCGACTACGCGATTGCCGCCAATGTCGGCAACGACCAGTTCGGGACATGGCTGAAGGAAGCCTTCGGCGAAAAGTCGCGCCACTGGCCGGTCGAAGCTGTTGGCTCGACTCTCTCCGTCGGCATCACCCATCCGGACGGCGAGCGCACCTTCTTCACCACGCGCGGCCACCTGCCGCTGTTCAGCTTCGACGAAGTGCGCGCGCTGCTCGACGGGAGCCGCCTTCGCGGCGGCCTCGCCCTGCTCTCCGGCTCTTTCCTGACCGATGCGCTGACACACGCCTATGACGACTTCTTCGATTGGGCGGATGCGCACGACATCGCCGTGGCGCTCGACACCGGTTGGCCGCTCGAGGGCTGGACGGAAGCCAATTGCCTGAGAACGCTCGGCTGGCTGAAACGCTGCCATTGCGCGCTCTTCAATGAAGTCGAAACGACGACGCTGACCGGGCGGTCCGACCCGGCCGAGGCGGCGCGGATCCTGAAAGCCGGGATGCCTGCCGATGCGATCGTCGTCGTCAAGCGCGGCCCGCACGGGGCCCTCGCCCTCGACCGCGACAGCAAGGAATTTTCCGTCGGGGCGCCGCGTGTTGCCGTCGTCGATACGATCGGCGCCGGCGACGTGTTCAATGCCGGCTTCCTGGCAGCACTCGCCGCCGAAATGCCGCTGGAGGCCTGCCTCAGGACCGGCGTCACTGTCGCCTCGGAAGCGATTTCCACCTTGCCGCGCAGCTACGGCAAACCCCTTTCGGTCTATCTCGGGGAAACTCGCCGATGAGCGCACTCGAAATCCGCAACATTCAGAAGCGCTACGGCGATGTGGAGACTTTGAAAGGCATCGACATCGCGCTCGAAAGCGGCGAGTTCCTGGTGCTGCTCGGCTCCTCCGGCTGCGGCAAGTCCACGCTGCTCAACATCATTGCCGGGCTCGCCGAGCCGAGCGGCGGCGACATACTGATCGGCGAGCGTTCGATCCTCAGCGCCCATCCCAAGGATCGCGACATCGCCATGGTGTTCCAGTCCTATGCGCTCTATCCGGACATGAGCGTCGCCCGCAACATCGGCTTCGGCCTCGAAATGCGCAAGGTGCCGGCCGCCGAACGCGAGAAGGCGGTGCGCGACACCGCAAGGCTGCTGCAGATCGAGAACCTGCTCGACCGCAAGCCGAGTCAGCTTTCCGGCGGTCAGCGCCAGCGGGTCGCGATCGGCCGGGCGCTGGTGCGCAATCCGCGGGTTTTCCTGTTCGACGAGCCGCTGTCGAACCTCGACGCCAAGCTCAGGATGGAGATGCGCACCGAGCTCAAGCGCCTGCACCAGATGCTGAAGACGACGGTCGTCTACGTCACCCACGACCAGATCGAAGCGATGACGCTCGCCACCCGCATCGCCGTGATGCGCGACGGACGCATCGAACAGCTCGGCACGCCGGCGGAGATCTACGATCGGCCCGCGACGCTTTACGTCGCCGGCTTTGTCGGCTCGCCGCCGATGAACATCCTCGATGCGGAAATCGTCGGACACCAGGTAAGAATCGCGCGCTCCGACGAGGTGCTGCCGCTCCCGCGCGATTTCAAGAGAACGACAGTATCGAGCGGGCCGGTTAAGGTCGGCATTCGGCCCGAAGCGCTCCGGCTCGCGGATTTCGGCGCAAGCGGCGCCCGTTTGATTGCCGATGTCGAAGTGATGGAATTGACCGGACCGGAGTTGGTGACCACGGCAACGATCGGCGGACAGCGCATCACCGCCTGCCTGCCACCACGAACGGCGCTCGCAACGGGATCGACACAGGCCTTCTCGTTCGATGAAGCGGCACTGCATCTCTTCGATCCGGAAAGCGGCCGCTCCCTTCGGGCGGCATGAAGCCTTCGTGGATTTAGCCCGTTCCTAGCGGCCCGCGACGCTCCGCGCCGTTGCCGCACCGGCGTGCCGATAGCCAAGCTTTTCCGATAATTCGCCCGCCGCATCGACGAGCACCCGCAGATAGGCATCGCGGTTGCGCAGCCCGTCCTCCTTCGGGGCGACGAGGCAGAGGGTGGCGATGCAGATCTCCTCCGCGTCGTAGACCGGCACTGCAAAGCAATGGGTGAAGCTGTCGACGATGCTGTTGAAGGTGAAATAGCCGTCGCTCTTGGCCTGACGGACCTGAGAGATGAACTCGACCGGATCGAGATGCTTGCCGTTCGGCAACACGAAGTCGCTTTCCGGGATGAAGGCCAGTATCTCCTCGTCGCTCATATGGTCTACGAGGAGGCGACCGGAGGCGGTCCACGGAATGGCGACCGGATCGCCGATATTGGTGGAGATCCGGAAGGGGCGGCTACCCTCGTTCATCAGCACAACGGCGTATTTGTTGCCCTCGAGCTGGCACATCTGCGCGGTCTCGCGCGTCTCCTCGGCGACCCTCGAAAGCAGATGCTCGCACTCGCGCATCAGGTCGAACTGCTCGGCGTAAGCCGCGCCGAGGAAATAGAGCTTACGGCCCAGGAAGACGCGGCCATCGTCGCCCCGGTACTCGATGACGCCCTGGCGCAGCAGCAGGTTGACCAGCTCATAGACCGACGAGCGCGGCGCGCCGATCCCCTGGGCGATCTCGTTGGGGCGCAGCGGCTGGCGCTGCAGGCGCAGATAATCCAGGATCTCAAAGGCACGGTCGAGACCCCGTGCCCTGCGATTGATCGTGTCTTCCGCCTCCGCCATCGCGTCCTCGATCGTGTTGATAGGCGCGCGAAGCACGCCCGGTTCACCTCATTTAGCCTTGTAGGCGACGCAGTCAACTTCCACCTTGCAGTCGACCATCATGCGCGACTGCACGCAGGCGCGGGCCGGCGGGTTGCTGCCGAAGTACTCCGCATAGACGCCGTTGAAGGTCCAGAAGTCGCGCGGATCGTCGAGCCAGACGCCGATCCTGACCACGTCTTCCACGCCGTAGTCAGCCTCATTCAATATGGCGATCATGTTCTCGATCGCCTTGCGGCTTTCGGCGACGATGCCGCCGCTGATGATCTCGCCCTTCTCCATGGCGACCTGCCCCGAAACATAGAGCCAGCCATTCGCCTCGACGGCGCGCGCAAAGGGCAAGGGCTGCTTGCCGGCACCGGATTCTCCCGTTCCAAAACGCTTGATCGTCACACTACACTCCACTTCTTCATTGGATCGGCTCTAATAAGTTGGAGCGGGATGCGGGCGGAAAACCGCGCACACTTTTCCTCATCCCGCTCTGGTCAGTTGAACGTCGACGTCTTCAGGAACTCCGCCAACCGCTCGGTCTGCGGCTTCAGGAACATTTCGCGGGGATTGCCCTCCTCACCAATGCGTCCCTGGTTCATGAAGATCACCCGCGACGACACTTCGTAGGCGAAGCGCATCTCGTGCGTGACGATCAGCATGCTCATGCCGTCTTCCGCGAGCGCTTTGATGACCTGCAGGACCTCGTTGACGAGCTCCGGGTCGAGCGCCGAAGTCACCTCATCGAAGAGCATCAGCTTCGGGTTCATGGCGATCGCCCGGGCGATCGCGACGCGCTGCTGCTGGCCGCCGGAAAGCTGGCCCGGATAATGGTCCTTGCGGGAAAGCAGACCGACGCGGTCGAGCCATTTCTCGGCCAGCGTACGCGCCTCGTCGCGGCCCATCTTCTTCACCTTGACGAGGCCGAGCATGACGTTGGCGGCGGCGGTCATATGCGGAAACAGGTTGAACTGCTGGAAGGCCATTCCGGTCATCGCGCGCTGGCGAGCGATCTCGCGCTCCGGCTTGCGGCGCCGCACGCCGCCGGCGGTTTCGTAGCCGATCTCCTGGCCGTCGATCGCGATCGTGCCGCCCTGGAATTCCTCGAGCATGTTGATGCAGCGGAGCATCGTCGTCTTGCCGGAGCCGCTGGAGCCGATGATGCTGATCACCTCGCCCTGGCGCATGGCGCAGTCGACGCCCTTCAGCACCTCGACCGTGCCGTAGCGTTTGTGAAGATCGCGGATTTCAAGAAGATTGGTCATCGGAGCCTCACGATGGGACGGCGGTCTTGCGCTCGACGTAGCGGCCGAAGCGCTCGATGCCGTAATTGATGACGAAATAGAGAAAGCCCGCGAAGAAATAGAATTCGAGGCTCATGAAGGTGCGGGAGATCACTTCCTGGGTGCGCAGCAGCAGCTCGCCGACGCCGATGATCGACAGCAGCGTCGATGCCTTGACCATCTCGGCCGCAGTATTGACCCAGGCCGGCAGCGCCTGGCGCAGCGCCTGCGGCCCCAGCACATAGGCAAAGGTTTGCGGAAAGGTCAGCCCGATCGCCTTGGCGGCCTCGGTCTGGCCCTTGGGGATCGACTGCAGCGCGCCGCGCACCAGCTCGCCGACATGCGAGCTGCAGAAGACCGCCAGCGCCAGAACGCCCGCCTGGAACGGCCCGAGATCGATGCCGACAGTGCTGAGCACATAATAGCTCGCCAGAACCAGCACGAGCACCGGCGTGCCGCGGATGAAGTCCGTATATCCGCGCACCAGCCATTGAACGGGCCTGTAGCCATAGGTGAGTGCCAGTCCGACGAAGACGCCCAGAACCGTGCCGACGACGATCGACAGCAGCGAGATCGAGATCGACACGCCGAGCCCCTTGAGGAGCGGGATGCGGGCGACCCAGAGCTGATCGAGAAAGCCGAAATCCATGGGCGTCACCTCGGGACGGCGAGACGGCGCTCGACGGCGCGCATCAGCGCCGCCAAGAGCGAGCAGGTTGCAACATAGAGGCAGCTCGCGACGATCCAGGTCTCGATGACCCGAAAGGTCTCGACATTGATCTTGCGCGCCTCAAAGGTCAGCTCCGGCACGGCGATGGCGGCTGCGAGCGACGTATCCTTGAAGAGCGAAATCATCGTGCTGCCGAGCGACGGCAAGACGTTGCGCAGCATCAGCGGGATAATGATCGAGGTGCGGATCTGCATCTCGGTGAGACCGATCGCCAGCCCCGCCTCGCGCTGGCCCGGCGGCACCGCTATGAGACCGCCGCGGAACACTTCGGCAAGATAGGCGCCAGAATAGATCGCCAGCGTCAGCACGAAACTTTCGATCTTGCCGAGCCGCACGCCAAGCTCCGGCAGGGCGAAATAGCTGAAGAGGACGAGCACCAGGATCGGCGTATTGCGGATGATCGTGACGTAAAGCCCGGCCGCCTTGCGCAAAAGGACGCTCTTCGAAACAAGTCCGAAGGCGGTGATCAGCCCGATCACGCAACCGGCAAGGATCGCCACGAGCGCCAGCCCGAGGCTGAGCGCCAGGCCCTGCAGGAGCAGGTCGAAGGAGCGCCACACAGCCGCGAAATTCAATGTATAGGTCATGGGCGCATCCCGCCTCTCAGCACGCGTCGGGGCGGCCCTGCCGATGGGCGGGGCCGCCGGTGACGAGGGCTTACTTGTACTCGATCGGGAAGCCGATCTGCGGCGGGGTCAGGTCCTTACCGAACCAGGTCTTGAACGACTTGGCGTAGAAGTCGAATTCGACGCCGGTCATGGCTTCATGCAGCGCCGTGTTCACGAAGTTCAGCCAGTCCTGGTCGCCACGCTTGACGCCGCAGGCATAGGTCTGCGGGTTCCAGCCATAGCCGGCATCCTTGTAGCGGCCCGGGTTCTGGGTCATGTACCAGGCAAGCGACGACTGGTCGGTGGCCGCCGCATCGGCGCGGCCGGATTCCAGCGCCTGATAGATCAGGTCCACGGATTCATATTGGTCGACCGTCGCTTCCGGCAGGGCGGCATGGACCATGTCCTCCGCATAGACGTTCTGCAGAACGGAGACGGTGACCGACGATCCCGCGGATTTCATCGCCGCGTAGTCGGCATACTTTCCATCGCCCTTCAGCATCAGGCCGACGCCCTCGCGATAATAGGGAATGGTGAAGGCGATCTGCTGGGCGCGTTCGCCGGTGACGGTCATGAACTGGCAGGTGAGATCGACCTTGCCGGTGGTGATGTTGGGGATGCGCGCATCCGACGACTGGTTGACATATTCGATCTTGTCGGGGTCGCCGAACAGCGCCTTGGCGATGATGCGGCCCATGTCGACGTCGAAGCCCTGCAGCTTGTCCTCCGCACTCTTGAAGTGCCACGGCGCATTGGTGCTGCCGGTGCCGAGTATCAGATGGCCACGCGCCAGAACCTCATCGAGCTTGCTTGACGGCTGCTGCGCCTGCGCGGGCATGGCTGCCAGCGCGGCGACCGCGAGGCTCGCGGCCAGAGTGATTGTCTTGATCATCGGAGATCTCCCCTTTTTCGTTCCCGGTGAATTCTTTGTCCGTTATATTGGACATGCGTCCTCAATACCGGATTGACCTATCAAATGCCTCGGGTCATAACTTGTCAAGCGGCTTCGGCGAGATTCGCCGTCCGTGATTTTTCCTGTGGGAGGAACCGAGCCAATGACCCTGCCGATCGAAACGCCCGCCGTGCTCGTCGACCTCGATGTCGCCCGGCGGAATGTCCGCGCCTTCCAGGATTACGCCGATCGCCACGGCATTCGCGTGCGGCCCCACATCAAGACCCACAAGCTGCCGCAGATGGCGGAACTACAGCTCGAGGCCGGAGCGATCGGCATCACCTGCCAGAAGGTCACCGAGGCCGAGGCGATGGTCGACGGCAGCGCGCGGATCAAAGACGTGCTGATCACCTACAACATCCTTGGTGAAGCCAAGCTCGCGCGCCTCGGCAAACTGAATGAGCGGGTGGCATTGAGCGTCGTCGCCGACAATGCTGACGTCATCGACGGGCTGGCCGGTTTCTTTTCCCCCCGCCAAAAGCCCCTCACAGTCCTCGTGGAATGCAATACGGGCGCCGATCGTTGCGGTGTCGCGACGCCGGCAGAGGCAGCCGCGCTCGCCCGCCGCATAGGCAATGCGCCCGGACTGCGCTTCGGTGGCCTGATGACCTACCCGCCGGCCGGCGGCACGGCCCGCGTCCAGTCTTTCATGACGGAAGCAAAAAAGCTGATCGAAGCGGATGGCCTCGAAGTCCCGTCGATTACCTCCGGCGGCACGCCGAGCATGATGGAGGCGGGCGAGGCACCGATTGCGACCGAACACCGCCCCGGAACCTATATCTATAACGACCGTTCACTCGTCGCGCGCGGCGTCGCGACATGGGAAAACTGCGCCCTGACGGTGCTCGCGACCGTCGTCTCCGTGCCGGCCGAGAACAGGGCGATCATCGACGCCGGCAGCAAGGTGCTCACCTCCGATCTCCTCGGTCTTGCCGGCTACGGCCATGTGCTCGGGCGCGACGACATCCGCATCGACCAGCTTTCCGAGGAACATGGACGCCTGGTTTCGGACGGCCCCATCGGACTTGCCGTCGGCGAACAGGTTCGCATCGTTCCGAACCACGCCTGCGTGGTGACCAATATGGTCGACGCCGTCCATATCATCGAAGCCGGCGAGCCCAAGGCCGAGTGGGCCATCGTCGCCCGCGGCCGCGTTCTCTAGCGGCCGGGCCCTCCGCCCTATGAAGGGCATATCGGCCGACCGCGATTATAAACTGCCGCAAATCCAGTTGTTCCAGCACGGCCCGAAATTGGGCTATTCTCCTGCCGCATCGATCGGAAGGCTGCGTCCGCAGCGGGCAAGGAATTTCGGGAAATGCTGAAATAAGGATAGGACATTTCCCGAATCCCGCCGACGGCGTCATATGTTTGCGTTGAGATAGTCGATTAAATTGATAGTTTTATCTGGCAAAGGATGGAGGTCGACATGAGTTCGAATAGACTTGCCGGAATGGTGAAACTAGCCCTTTTGGTCGGAAGCCTGCAGTTAGGCTCGATCGGCCTTGCCGCCGCTGATACGACGCTTTTGAACGTGTCCTATGACCCGACACGGGAACTCTACAAGGATTTCAACGCCGCCTTCGCCGAGAAATGGCAGGCGGACACGGGCGAGACCGTGACGATCCAAACCTCGCATGGCGGCTCGGGCAAGCAGGCCCGCTCGGTGATCGACGGGCTCGAGGCCGATGTGGTGACGCTGGCGCTCGAGGCCGATATCGACGCAATCGCCAAGGCGACCGGCAAGATCCCGGCCGACTGGAAGTCCCGCCTGGACAACAACAGCGCTCCCTATACGTCAACGATCGTCTTCCTGGTCCGCAAGGGCAACCCGAAGGGCATCAAGGACTGGGGTGACTTGACCCAGGACGGCATCCAGGTCATCACGCCGAACCCGAAGACCTCGGGCGGCGCCCGCTGGAACTTCCTCGCCGCCTGGGCCTGGGCCCGCGCCGCCAATGGTGGCGACGACGCCAAGGCGCAGCAATATGTGGCGCAACTCTTCAAGCACGTGCCGGTGCTGGATACCGGTGCGCGCGGCGCAACCACCACCTTCGTCCAGCGTGGCCTCGGCGACGTGCTGCTCGCCTGGGAGAACGAAGCCTATCTTTCGCTCGAAGAACTCGGCCCCGATAATTTCGAGATCGTCACGCCGTCGATTTCGATCAAGGCGGAACCGCCGGTGGCGCTCGTCGACGGCAATGTCGACGCGAAGGGTACGCGCAAGGTGGCGGAAGCCTATCTCGACTATCTCTACAGCGACGCCGGGCAGAAGATCGCCGCCAAGCACTACTACCGGCCGTTCAAGCCGGAGCTTGCCGACCCGAAGGACACGGCCCGCTTTGCCGATGTGAAACTCGTCACTATTGACGAATTCGGCGGTTGGAAGGAAGCTCAGCCGAAATTCTTCGCCGACGGTGGGGTTTTCGACCAGATCTACAAGCCGGGACAATAACACCACATGGCCTTTCGCAGCAGCACGCGATGGCGGTTTCGGCAGCCGAGTGTCATTCCGGGTTTCGGATTGGCGCTCGGCGTGACACTGACATGGCTTACCCTCATCGTCCTCATTCCCCTCTCCGGCCTGATCTGGCGCTCAAGCGGCCTCGGCTGGTCCAATTTCATGTCGCTGGTCCTTGACGAGCGCACCGTCAATGCCTTGACGATCAGCTTCGGCACGGCCTTCATCGCCGCGGTCGTCAACCTGTTCTTCGGCGTCGTCCTCGCCTGGGTGCTTGTGCGTTATCGGTTCCCGGGCAAGCGGGTGATCGACGCCATGGTCGATCTGCCCTTCGCACTGCCGACGGCGGTTGCCGGCATTGCCTTGACGGCGCTCTATGCGCCGAACGGCTGGATAGGCTCGATCCTCGAACCGCTCGGCATCAAGATCGCCTTTACCCCGGCCGGCATCGTCGTGGCGCTCGTCTTCGTCGGCCTCCCCTTCGTCGTCCGCACGGTGCAACCGGTCATGGAGGAAATCGACAAGGAGGTCGAAGAGGCCGCGGCAACGCTCGGCGCCAACCGCTACCAGACGATCAGCCGGGTGCTGCTGCCGGGGCTGCTTCCGGCCGGACTGACGGGCTTTGCCCTTGCCTTTGCCCGCGGCGTCGGCGAATACGGCTCGGTGATCTTCATCGCCGGCAACCTGCCCTATGTCTCGGAAATCGCACCGCTGCTGATCATTATCCGTCTGGAGGAATTCAACTATCCCGCCGCGACCGCAATCGCCACGGTGATGCTGTTCCTCTCCTTCATCATGCTGCTGGTCATCAACAGCATCCAATCCTGGAGCAGACGGAGATACAGCAATGGCGCTTGATACCAGCTCGGCGCCGGCGGCGGCGCCATCCAAACTCGTCAAAGCGGCAACCTCGGAAACGCGAATTGCGCGCCTGACCCTGATCGCCGTTGCGCTCGGATTCGTTGCCCTTTTCCTGCTCCTGCCACTAGCGACCGTCTTCATCGAAGCGTTTCGGAAAGGGCCGGTCGAGTTCGCGACCGCGCTCCGCGATCCCGAAACCTTTTCGGCCATCCGCCTGACGCTGATCGTCGCCGTGATCGCCGTGCCGCTGAACCTGGTCTTCGGGGTGGCCGCCGCCTGGGCCATCGCCAAGTTCGAGTTCAAGGGCAAGGCGTTCCTGACGACCCTGATAGACCTCCCCTTCTCCGTATCGCCGGTGATCTCGGGCCTGGTTTTTGTGCTGCTCTTCGGCGCCAACAGCGCCCTCGGCCCCTTCCTGCAGAAATACGGCATTCACATTCTCTTTGCCGTGCCCGGCCTGGTGCTTGCCACCGTCTTCGTGACCTTCCCGTTCGTCGCCCGCGAACTGATCCCGCTGATGCAGGAGCAGGGCACGAGCGACGAGGAGGCGGCGCTGTCGCTCGGGGCCACGGGCTGGCAGACCTTCTGGCATGTGACCCTGCCGAACATCAAATGGGGCCTGCTCTATGGCGTGCTCCTCTGCAACGCCCGGGCAATGGGCGAGTTCGGCGCCGTGTCCGTCGTTTCCGGTCATATTCGCGGCCAAACGAACACGATGCCCCTGCAGGTCGAAATCCTCTATAATGAGTACAACTTCGTCGCGGCATTCGCAGTGGCGGCAGTCCTTGCGCTTCTGGCGCTGGTGACACTCGTCCTGAAGACGGCGCTTGAACTTCGCTACAGCGACGAGATCGCTGCCAGCCGTAGGCATTGAAAGGTCCAGACATTCATGGAAGTCCGCGTCCAGAACATACGCAAGGAATTCGGCCGCTTTCCGGCGCTCGACGACGTCTCGCTCGACATCCGCTCCGGCGAGTTGATCGCGCTTCTCGGCCCGTCCGGCTCGGGCAAGACGACACTGCTCCGGCTCATCGCCGGGCTCGAAAGCCCGACCGAGGGCACGGTCTTCTTCGGCGCCGAGGACGCGTCGCGGAAGAGCGTGCAGCAGCGAAACATCGGTTTCGTCTTCCAGCACTACGCCCTCTTCCGGCACATGACCGTGCTCGACAACGTCTCCTTCGGGCTCAAGGTTAGGCCATCCAGTCGGCGGCCGCCGGCCGCCGAGATCCGCCGCCGGGCCCTCGATCTCATCGAACTGGTGCAGCTTTCCGGCCTGGAAAAGCGCTATCCGGCCCAGCTCTCGGGCGGCCAGCGGCAGCGCGTCGCGCTCGCGCGCGCCATGGCGGTGGAGCCGAACGTGCTGCTGCTCGACGAGCCCTTCGGCGCACTCGACGCGCAGGTGCGCAAGGAACTGCGCAAGTGGCTCCGGGAAATTCACGACCGCACCGGCCACACGACCGTCTTCGTCACCCATGACCAGGAAGAAGCGCTCGAACTCGCCGACCGCGTCGTGGTGATGAGCAAGGGCGCGATCGAGCAGGTCGGCACGCCCGACGACATCTATGACCATCCGGTCTCGCCCTTCGTCTATGGGTTCATCGGCGAGTCGAACTGCCTGAACGTCACGCTTTCGAGCGGCGAGATCTGGTTCGAGGACCGGCCGATCGGCCTGCGTGCCGCAAACGAGCCGGACGGGGCGGCAACCCTCTACTTCCGCCCGCATGACATCGAGCTGATCGACGGCTGTGGCGGCTGTCTCGCCGGCCTCGTCACGGCAAGCCGGCGCGTCGCCGGCACGCGGCATCTCGAACTGGATCTCGGCAAGACGCATCCTTCGGTCGAGATCGAGCTGCCGCCGGAGCGCGCCTCCTCGACCGACCACACCCGTGTCGCCTTCCGGCCGACCAAGTTTAAGCTGTTCCGCAAGGACGGCGACGTCGCAGCCATCCCGCGGCCGGTAGCATCACCCGCGGCCGAACTGGCACGCACCGGCACATGAACCGTGCGGCGTGCCGCGTCACTGCAGCGCCGCAGGTCGCCGTAGTCCCCTGAGTTCCTGTATGCTTTGTCCATAAAGAACGCATGGAGGAGGCGGGTGGTCTCTGGCTCGGGTGTGAGGTTTGTTCTATCAGGGCGATTGCTTCGCCCGGAATGTTCCGTTCCGTGGCCCGTTTGCCATTGGAGCCGTCTCATGACCGTGATCGAAGCACTCGTCCAATCACTCGGCGACGCCGTACTGACCGGAGACCAAATCGGCCAACGCTATCGCAGCGACGCCAGCCTGAGCGGACGCAGCCTGCCGAAAGCCGTCATTCGTCCGGCCAGCGTGGGCGATGTCGCCGCTGCCCTGAAGATCTGCAATGAGTACCGCCAGAGCGTCGTACCGCAGGGCGGCATGACCGGTCTCGCGGGCGGCGCCAACCCGAATGCAGACGAGATCGTCATCTCGCTGGAACGGATGACCGGCATCGAGGAGATCGACAGCGACGCCGCAACGATGACAGTGCTTGCCGGAACGCCGCTCGAAGTGGCGCAGCGCGCTGCCGAGGAGGCCGGGTTCCTGCTGCCGATCGACCTCGGCGCCCGCGGCTCTTGCCAGATCGGCGGCAATCTCGCCACCAATGCCGGCGGCATCCGGGTCATCCGCCACGGCGTGACGCGCGACAACGTTCTGGGCCTCGAGGCCGTGCTTGCGGATGGCACCGTGCTCTCGTCGCTGAACAAGATGGTCAAGAACAATACCGGCTACGACCTCCGGCAGTTCTTCATCGGATCGGAGGGCACGCTCGGCATCATCACCCGCGCGGTGCTGCGGCTCCGCCCGCTGCCCGCGGGTCGCCTGACGGCGCTCTGCGCCCTCGAAAGCTATGCATATGTCGTCGCACTGCTCAAGCGGGCGCAGCAACAGCTCCCGGGGCTGTCGGCCTATGAGACGATGTGGGAAGGCTACTTCGGCTTCAATTGTGCGGCGGAAGACCTCCGGTTCTTCGAGACGCTGCCCGCCTTCGCCGTCATCATCGAACAGGACACCCATGGGCGTGACGGCGAGCGCGACGCGTTCGAGGCCTTCCTCGGCCAAGTGCTCGAAGACGGGTTGATCGGCGATGCGCTGATCGCACAGTCGGAAAAGGAAGCCGAGGCCTTTTGGCGCGTCCGTGAAGGTCACGCGCTCGACCGCCTGCCGTCGCTCGTCAATCTCGACGTCAGCCTGCCGATCGGCGCCATCGGCAATTTCGCCGATGAATGCGGCACCGCGCTGTGCGCGGCGTTTCCCGCCGCCCATGTCTCCTTCTTCGGCCATGTCGCCGACAGCAACCTGCACATCGCCTTCTCGGGGCCGGATGCCACTGCGGGGATGCTGCATGAGGTCGACACCATCGTTTACGCCCTCGTCGGCCGCTACCGCGGTTCGATCTCTGCGGAACACGGCATCGGCATCTTGAAGCGCGACTTTCTCGACCGATCCCGCAGCCCGGCCGAGATCGAGGTGATGCGGCGCGTCAAGGCGGCGCTCGATCCGAATGGCATTCTCAACCCCGGCAAGGTGCTCGGCTGAACACGAAATTTAGAGCCAGGAGGCAGGCGATTTCGGCAGCCGGCCCTCGGGATCGATGACGTCGAGGCGCGGTTCGCCTTTGCCATTCCAGCGCCAGAGGGCAACACAGGTGCCGCCTGGCGACATGTGGGACGGATAAATCGCCCCATCGTAGCCGCGTTCGAACAGGTCCGCACGGGTCTTGTGCGTCTGCGGCACGAGGCCCTTGTCGAGTTCGTCGCGCCATTCGCAGCGATGAATCGACTCCTCGAGCCCGAGTTCGGCAAGAACAGTGCCATCCGTGAGATCCGCCAGCTTCGCGTCGCGAAGCTCGAGTTGGACGATCAGCGCCGGATGCTGCACGAAGCCCTGATTGTATTCCGCCCAGGCGGTCGAAAGCTCGCGCGCGGCATAGATGGCCGGCGTGCCGACCGGGTTCCATCGACCGCCGAAACGGGCAGCGCCCTCGCCGGACAGCGGCATATGCGCCCAGCGCGGCACGAAGGCGCGCCAGAGCGTCACCGTCGCGGCCGACGCACTTTGCTCCAGGTTGGAGTGGGGTCCGGGCGGAGTACCGCTCACCCCTTTTCCTCGCATCAGGCGTAGACGCCCGCGCGGACGGCTTCGAGGTAGGAGAGAACCTTGTCGGCCTTGCCTTCGCCGACCAGATCGTAAGCCGTCTTGCCGGCCCAGCCGGGGATCGGCTGGTGCTTGAACCAGATGACGGCGCGCGCCTCGTCGCCGGCCATTTCGGATGCCATGGCGAGGATGCGGACGACCTTGCTCAAGGCGCTGTCGACCTTTCTCGCGCCGGACTTTGCCGTCAGTGTGTTGCGAGCGACGCCAATCAACTTGGCGAGTTCGGCCAGCGTGACGCCGAGCCGGTCGGCGACAAGGCGCGCCGACAGGAACGGCGAGTGGTCATCGCCGAAGCGCGCCGCCGGAATCTGGAAATCGACAGCCATCATTACAATATTCGATCCTATTTTGATCAGTGCATTACTAATCTAGGATCAGTTTCCGCTCGATTCAAGCACAATGCGCCTCCGGCCTTGAAAGCCTTAAGCCCGCCAGGACGGGTCGCGGCGCTCGAAGAAGGCGGAAACCCCTTCCCGCGCCTCGTCCGTCTCCCAGGTGTCGGCGAGTTGCTCGATTGTCGCGGCGATGACGGCATCGGTAATCGCGCTCCCGAGCGACCGTGCAAGCCGCTTGGCGCGACCGACCGCTCCCGGCGCCGCCGCCAGATAGCACGCGGCTTCCGATTCGACCGTGGCATCCAGGGTCGCGACGTCGACAACCGTCGACACGAGCCCGGCAGTCTTCGCCTCTTCGGCCCCGAAAATCCGCGCCGACATGAACAGCGGCCGCGCCCTTGCCTCGCCGATCCGGGCGACGACATAGGGGCTGATCGTCGCCGGGATCAGCCCGAGGCGAGTTTCCGTCAGTCCGAATTTCGCACCGTGTTCCGCGATGACGGCATCGCACACGCTGATCAGCCCGACGCCGCCGCCGAAGGCGTTGCCGTGGACACGCGCGACCAGCGGTTTCGCCATCTCGTTCAGCGCCTTGAACATCATCGCCAGCCGCGTCGCCTCGGCGATCCGCGTCGGCCGGTCCGCGGAAAACTGCTGCCGCATCCACTCCAGGTCACCGCCCGCGCAGAAGCTCTTTCCTTCTGCCTCGAGAACGACCGCACGCACGGTCGCATCGGCGCCGAGTCGGCCCGCCACATCCGTGAGTTCGCCGATCATCAGGGCGGAGAGAGCGTTGTGCTTTTCCGGGCGGGCGAGCGTCAGCCGAACAATACCTCGTTCGTCGCTCGCATAACGGATCGTCGCGTAGGTCATGCGGTACTCCTCAAGGACCGTGCGAAGGCGGCGGCTCGTTCGAGCCTGGCCGCATCCAGTCCTGTCGAAAAGCCTCGCTCCTGCAGAAAAGCGTTCACAGCGACCGTATCGACATTGCCGGCTGCGCCCGGCGCATAGGGGCATCCGCCAAGCCCGCCAGCCGACGCGTCGAATACTCTGAGCCCCCGCTCTAGGGAGACGGCTATATTCTCGAGTGCGCGACCGGACGTATCGTGGAAATGGCCCGCGAGCTTCGATGCGGCAATCTCACCAAGCACCGCGTCCAGCATGGCGTCGACGGCTTCCGGCGCACCTCGCCCGATGGTGTCACCCAGGCTGATCTCATAGCAGCCGAGTTCGGAAAGCAGCCGTGCCACGCGGGCGGCATCCTGCGGCGCGATAGTCCCCTCATAGGGGCATTCGACGACGCAGCTCACATAGCCGCGCAGCGGAATGCGGTGATGGTGGCTTGCCTCCGCCACCGGCCGGAACCGCTCGATGCTTTCGGCGATCGAGCAGTTGATGTTCTTCCGGGAGAAGCTCTCGGAGGCGGAAGCGAAGATCGCCACCTCGTCGGCGCCACAGCCAAGGGCCGCCTCGAAGCCCTGCATGTTCGGCGCCAGCGCCGCATAGCGCGTGCCCTGGCGCCGCACGATCCCGGCCATCACCGCCGGCGCATCGGCCATCTGCGGCACCCAGCGCGGGCTGACGAAGCTCGTCACCTCGATCCGCTCGTAGCCGCAATCGGACAGCAGGTCGACAAGCTTGATCTTGTCGCCGGTATCGACGAGCCTCGCCTCGTTCTGAAGACCATCCCGCGGCGCCATCTCGACGATCGTCACATGCTCGCCTGCGAGCGACGTCATTCGGCCTTACCCCTTTTCAACGTGCCATTGATTGCCGCAAGCTGTCGTGGCGCAGGTGAGATGGGTATGGCTGTCATTCGGCTGTCCTCGATGGCTCCGGCGGCTGCGCCGCCTGTCTCACCGCCTTGGTTCGACCGCTGATTGCTCGATGCCCGCGATGGCTAAGTAAGGCGATGTCGGCGATCCCGGGCCTGCGCCGGCTCCCAACGATGCGAGGCACCCGATGGAGGTATTTGTTGGAATAGACGTCGCAAAAGAGACCCACTGGGTCTGTGCGCTCGATCATGCGGCCCGCGTTCTTCTCAACCGTGCCGTCGACAACGAACAGGCCGATATCGACGCCCTTGTCAGGGAACTGGTGGCCCTTGGCGACGACGTCGTGATCGGGCTCGACATCACCGGATCGCTGGCCCGCTTCCTCGAAGCGGTCCTGCTGGCCGAGGGCCTGCGTCTCGTCCACGTACCGGGCATCGCCGTCAACCGGGCCGGACACGGCTTTGCCGGCGGCGAGCGCAAGTCGGACCCACGCGATGCCCACACCATCGCCGATCTCGTCCGCACCCGGTCGCTGCGTCCGATCCTGCCCCACGACGAGACCGTCATCGCGCTTCGGCTGAAGGTCACGCGCCGACGCGAGATCACCGATGACCAGACACGCCGTATCTCCCGATTGCGCCAGCTCCTCGGCGCCATTCATCCCGGCCTGGAACGGCGCCTCGACCTGACCGGCAAGGGACCGCTCGTGCTCATCAGCCGCTATGTCACGCCGGGCGAGATCCGCTCTGCAGGCCACAAGAGGATCGTGGCCTACCTCAGGAAGACGCCGCATCTGCATGCGGCCGAAGCGCTTGCCCGGACCGCGCTCGAAGCCGCCCAGGGCCAGCGAACCGTCGTGCCGGGGGAGGCCGTCTTCGCCGACATGATCCGTGAGATCGCAGCCGAAGCGCTCGAGGCCCGCCAGATCCTTGCCCGCCTCGACAGGGATATCGAGGCTCTTCTCGACGACCACCCTGATGGCGCCCTCATCCGTTCCCTGCCGGGGATGGGGGCGGTATTGACGGCGGAACTCATCGCCAACATCGGCACCATCGACAGGTTCCCCTCCGCCGACGCGCTGGCCAGCGCCGCCGGTCTGGCGCCTGTCATCCGACAATCCGGAATGTCCAGGAACTGGCGACGTGCCCATGGCGGCGACAAGGCCCTCAAACGCGTCTTCTTCCAGAGCGCCTTCTGCGCCGTCTCCACAAGGGACCCACTGTCCAAGGCCTTCTATGACCGAAAGCGAAAAGAGGGAAAACACCACACCCAGGCCATCATCGCCCTGGCCAGACGGCGCATAACCGTCCTCTGGACCATGATCCGATCCAGACAGGCATTCGATCCCAACCGAAAAGCGGCTTGACTTTTCCATTACTCAGCAGCCTCCTCATCAAGCTTGACGAGCACGGTGCCTTCACTGACCTGGGCACCCTCGGCCACATGCACGCTCGCGACCTTGCCCTCCCGCGTCGCCGAAAGTGTCAGCTCCATTTTCATTGCTTCCATGACGACGAGCGGCTGGCCCTTGGCGACCGCCTCACCGGCGCCGACGCGCACGAGCTTGATGAGGCCCGGCATCGGCGCGATGAGCTCGTCATCGGCAATCTCGCCACCGTGCCCGCCCGACAGCGAATCCGGCAGGTGGAAGACGAGGCTGCGGCCGCCGAGGAACAAGGTCAGTGTCTCGCCGTCGCGGATGAAGCGGAGCACCCGCTTCTGACCGGCGACCTCCAGCCGGGCGCCATCCTCGAACCGCTCGAGCACCAGGACCGGCAGCGTGCTGGAGCCGGCATGCACCGCGAACTGGTCGCGGCCGCGCGCCTTCAAGGTCGCCTCCGAGCGGCCGCCCTCATGCTCGAGCGTGATCGTCCGTTGCGCGTCGCCCCAGATCTGCCAATAGCCGAGCGACGACCACGGATCGCCCGTCACCGCCGGTGCGAGCACGCCGGTCGCGGCGATTGCCGCCAGTGCGAGCGCTTCGTCATCCGGCGCGACCGGCGCCGTCAGACGCTCGATTTCCCGGTCGATAAGCCCCGTATCCGGCATGCCCGAGCGGAAATCGTGCTCTTCCGTCAGGCGAATGAGGAAGTCGAGATTGGTGACGGTGCCGCCGATCCGGCATGCCTTCAGCGCCTTCTGCAACTGCCCAAGGGCCGCCGACCGGTTCGGGCCATGGACGATCAGCTTGGCGATCAGGGGATCGTAGTAGGGCGTTACCATGTCGCCCTGGCGCACCCCGGAATCAATCCGCACGTTCCCGTCGGGGAAGCTCAGGTGCTTCAACCGGCCGATTGCGGGCAGGAATCCCTTGGCCGGATCTTCCGCATAGATCCGCGCCTCGAACGCCCAGCCGTCGATCGTGATGTCGGACTGCCTCTTCGGCAGCGGCTCCCCGGCGGCGACGCGCAACTGCCACTCGACGAGGTCGAAGCCGGTGATCGCCTCGGTCACCGGGTGCTCCACCTGCAGCCTGGTATTCATCTCCATGAAAAAGAACTGATCCCGCCAGAGCCCGTTCGTAACATCGGCGATGAACTCGACCGTCCCGGCGCCAACATAGCCGATCGCTTGCGCCGCCTTCACCGCCGCCTCGCCCATGGCGCGGCGTACCTCGGCGGTCATACCCGGGGCCGGCGCCTCCTCGATCACCTTCTGGTGTCGGCGCTGCAGCGAGCAGTCGCGCTCGAAAAGATGAACGATATTGCCGTGCCGGTCGCCGAAAACCTGGACCTCGATATGGCGCGGCCTGGTCAGATACTTCTCGATCAGCACCGAGCCGTCGCCGAAGGCGGCCTCTGCCTCTCGCCGGGCAGCCTCGAGCGCCGAGCCGAAATCCTCCGGCCGGTCGACGCGCCGCATGCCCTTTCCGCCGCCGCCGGCGCGAGCCTTGATCAATACCGGATAGCCTATCTCGTCCGCCTGCCTGGCAAGGAAGCCCGCCTCCTGTTCGTCGCCGTGGTAACCGGGCACGACCGGAACGCCTGCATGCTCCATCAGGGCCTTGGCAGCGTCCTTCAAGCCCATGGCGCGGATTGCGCTCGCCGGAGGCCCGACGAAAACCATGCCTGCCGCCTCGACGGCCGCCGCGAATTCGGCATTCTCCGAGAGGAAGCCGTAGCCGGGATGGATGGCTTCCGCGCCGACGCTTCTTGCCGCCTCGATGATCCTCTCGATCGACAGATAGCTTTCGGAGGCCGGCGCCGGCCCGATCCTCACCGCCTCATCGGCAAGCGCCACATGTAGCGCGTCGTCGTCAACGTCGGAGTAGACGGCGACGGTGCGGATGCCGAGCCGGCGGGCGGTGCCGATGACGCGACAGGCGATTTCACCACGATTGGCGATCAGGAGTTTCGAAAACATACGCCTCTCTTCCGCTTTTACTGCGCCGCCACCACTTCGACTTCGAGGAGCCAGGCAGAATCGAAGATGCCTGCAATCACCACCGTCATCGCCGGCGCCAGCGCCCCCAGATAGTCGTTTCGGATCTCGCGGTTCGCGACGAGATTATGCCTGTCGGCAAGATAGGTCGTGACCTTGACGATGTCGGTCTTGGACATGCCGGCGGCTTTCAGCTGTGCATCGACATTATGCCAGACCTGGCGGGCCTGCGCCTCGAAGCCCTCCGGCACGACATCGTCGGACTTCATCGGGATCTGGCCGCTGACGAAGAGCAGGCGCCGGAAACTCTCGATACTGACGGCCTGCGAATAGCCGCCGCGCGGCTGCGGCGCGCTCATGGCGTTGATATTGTCGCGTTTCACCTTGAGCCCTCCCCTACATTCTGAACAAGCCGAAACGCGTCTCCTCGACCGGCGCATTCAGCGCCGCCGACAGCGACAGCGCCAGCACCTCCCGGCTCTTGCGCGGATCGACGACGCCATCGTCCCACAGACGCGCCGACGCATAGAGCGGATGGCTCTGGCGCTCGAAGAGATCGAGAACCGGCTGGCGGAAGCGCGACTCCTCCTCTTCGTTCCAGGGCGTCCCAGCGCGCCTCAGCGCCTCGCCGCGCACGGTCGAGAGAACCCCCGCCGCCTGTTCGCCGCCCATCACCGAGATGCGGCTGTTCGGCCAGGTCCAGAGGAAGCGCGGCGAGAACGCCCGGCCGCACATGCCGTAATTGCCGGCCCCGAAGGAGCCGCCGACCAGCATGGTGATCTTCGGAACCTGAACGGTCGCAACCGCCGTCACCAGCTTGGCGCCGTGCTTGGCGATGCCTTCGGTCTCGTATTTGCGCCCGACCATGAAGCCGGTGATGTTCTGCAGGAAGACGAGGGGGATCCTGCGCTGGGCGCACAGCTCGACGAAATGGGCGCCTTTCAGCGCCGACTCCGAAAACAGCACGCCGTTGTTGGCGACGATGCCGACGGGGATGCCGTGGATGTGGGCGAAGCCGCAGACGAGCGTCGTGCCGAAGCGCGCCTTGAACTCGTCGAACCGCGAGCCGTCGACGACACGGGCGATCACCTCGCGAATTTCATAGGGCGTTTTCAGGTCGCCGGGCACGATGCCGGCGATCTCGTCGGGATCGTAGAGCGGCGGCTCTGGTTCGCGAAGCTCGACAGAATGCGGCTTTTCGCGGTTGAGCCCCGCGACGGCGCGGCGGGCAAGCGCCAGCGCATGCGCATCGTCGCGCGCCAGGTGATCGGCAACGCCGGAGAGCCGGGTGTGCACGTCAGCGCCGCCGAGGTCCTCGGCCGAGACCACCTCTCCGGTCGCCGCGCGCACCAGCGGCGGCCCCGCGAGGAAGATCGTGCCCTGCTTTTCGATGATGATCGTCTCGTCGGACATGGCCGGCACATAGGCGCCGCCGGCCGTGCAGGAGCCCATGACCACCGCGATCTGCGGGATCCCGGCGGCCGACATATTGGCCTGGTTGTAGAAGATGCGGCCGAAGTGATCGCGATCCGGAAAGACCTCGTCCTGGTTCGGCAGGTTCGCGCCGCCAGAATCGACCAGATAGACGCAGGGAAGCCGGTTCTCGGCGGCGATCTCCTGGGCCCTGAGATGCTTCTTCACAGTGATCGGATAATAGGTGCCGCCTTTGACGGTCGGGTCGTTGCAGACGACCATGCATTCGCGGCCGGAAATCCGCCCGATGCCGGCAATCAGCCCGGCGCTCGGCGCGTCGCCGTTATACATTCCATGCGCCGCCGTGGCGGCAATCTCGAGAAAGGGCGTGCCGGGATCGATCAGGGCCGCGACCCGGTCGCGCGGCAGGAGCTTGCCGCGGCTGACATGGCGCTCGCGCGCGGTTTCTCCACCACCGCCCGCCGCCAGCCGCACCGCTTCCTCTATCGTCGAGATCGCCTCCGCCATGGCGGCACGGTTTGCCTTGAACACATCCGAGGATGGCGAGATGTGCGATCGCAGTATTGTCATTGTCCCCCCAGCCCTGGCCTTCCTCAGTCGAGCGGTCCCCTCGGTCTACAGCGTCCTTTGTGCGCCTGAAGGACGCACGGCGCTGTAGTGGCTATTTCGTCTCGGCAAACAGTTCGCGGCCGATCAGCATGCGGCGGATTTCGCTCGTGCCGGCGCCGATCTCGTAGAGCTTGGCGTCGCGCAGCAGCCGGCCGGCCGGATAGTCGTTGGTATAGCCGTTGCCGCCGAGCGCCTGGATCGCCTCGAGGGCCATCGCGGTTGCCTTCTCCGCGGCATAGAGAATGCAGCCGGCAGCGTCCTTGCGGGCCGTCTCGCCGCGATCGCAGGCGGATGCCACCGCATAGACGTAGGCGCGCGCCGCATTCATCGTCACATACATGTCGGCAAGCTTCCCCTGCATCAACTGGAATTCGCCGATCGGCTGGCCAAATTGCTTTCGCTCATGGAGATAGGGGACAACCACATCGAGGCAAGCCGCCATGATGCCGAGCGGACCGGCGGAAAGCACGACCCGCTCGTAGTCGAGGCCCGACATCAGCACCTTCACACCCTCGCCGACCTTGCCGAGCACGTTGTCTTCCGGCACCTCGCAGTCCTCGAATACGAGTTCGCAGGTGTTCGAGCCGCGCATGCCGAGCTTGTCGAGCTTCTGGCCGGTCGAGAAGCCGGGAAAGGTCTTTTCGACGAGGAAGGCGGTGATGCCACGCGGCCCGGCCGCCGGATCGGTCTTGGCATAGACGACCAGCACGTCGGCATCGGGGCCATTGGTGATCCACATCTTGCTGCCGTTCAAGACATACCGGTTGCCGCGCTTTTCGGCCCGGAGCTTCATCGAGACCACATCCGAACCTGAACCCGGCTCCGACATCGCAAGCGCCCCGACATGCTCGCCCGATATCAGCTTCGGCAGGTACTTCGCCTTCTGCGCGGCGTTACCGTTGCGGTTGATCTGGTTGACGCAGAGGTTGGAATGGGCGCCGTAGCTCAAGCCGACCGATGCCGAGGCCCGGCTGATCTCTTCCATCGCCACGCAATGGGCGAGATAGCCGAGGCCGGCGCCGCCATGGGCCTCGTCGGCGGTGATGCCGAGCAGGCCGAGTTCGCCCATCTCCCGCCAGAGCGGGGCCGGGAAGGCGTTGCTGCGATCCGTTTCGTCCGCCAGCGGCGCGATCCGCTCCGAGGCGAACCGGCGCACCGTGTCACGCAACGCGTCGATCTCCTCGCCAAGGGCGAAGTTCATTCCAGCTTCAAACATTCCGTTCTCCTCCCGACGCCGCCGACGATCTCCTCATCGTCAGACAGGCGCGCCGGCCCATGTTACCGCTCTGCGGCCCTGTCGCGAACGATAACATCGCTGCCGGCTAATTTCCTTCCAAAGAGCCGGGCGGCCAAGCACGAATTGCAAAGGAAGAAGCCACGCAAGCGGCGCAACGATGCTTTGGTGGCGAAAGGCGTAGGTGCCGAGATAGTACCGGCTGCTCGGAGCCTGGACGCCTTGTTCGGCGGAGGCCTATTTTGGTTAGCACAAAGATGCGGAGCAACCCCAATCTCCGGGGACTTGCCTCGAATTTCTCACATTCAACGCTCCTTATACGGAATGCCGAAGCGCACCGACAAAGCTGGCCTCGCCTTCCTCGTGCTTATCTGCATCCTCGTCGCTCTTGTGGTCAGCATTCTCGCGCTCGACCCCGGCGCTCAGGCGCCGCCCAGTCAACCGACGCTGGTTCCGTAAGGCATGCCCGCCGATCGACCGTGGCGGTCCAGCCGAGCCGGCCCGCCCTGAAAGGTTCTCATCAGATCAGCCCATATTGCCTGGCCTTGTTGCGCAGGAAGGGAAGGCCGTTGCCCATCACTTCCTCCTCGTCCTTGGCGACCGGACGCCAGACGGCGAGGCCGTAGGCCACTTCCGGCGGCATGTTGATGAAGCTCTCCATGGCGAGGCCGCCCGTGAAGCCGATCGCCGCGAGGGTCGAGAAGATCTCGTCCCAGCCGCAGGTGCCGTAACCCGGGGTGCCGCGGTCGCTTTCAGAGAGATGAATGTATTTGAGGTGCTCGCGCGCATCGAGAATGCCCTTGCCGACACCCTTCTCCTCGATGTTCATGTGGTAGGTGTCGAGGTGCACGAAGATGTTGTCGGCGCCGACCCGCTCGATCATCTTCACCGCCTGCCAGCCGGTATTGATCAGGTGGTTCTCATAGCGGTTGACTGCCTCAACGCCGAGCTCGATGCCGCGCGACCTGGCATGCTTGGCGGCGGCCTCGAGCACCCGGGCAATGTTGTCGTATTCCTCCAAGGTCGGCGGTACGCCGGTGCGCTCGCCGATACCGCCATAGATGACGCCGGACAGCGCCTCGCCGCCGAGATCGGCGGTCTTGTCGATCGCCACCTTCAGATGCTCGATCGCCGCATCCGGCCTAACCGAGGCCCAGGCGCGCTCAGGCAGGCCGAGCGAGCAGAGTGCGCGCAGCCGGTTTTTGTCAAGCAGCGCACGGGTGTGCTCCGTATCGACGGCCGGCGGGTTCAACATCGGGATCTCGATGAAATCGACCTCGTACTTGATGGCGGCCGCCACCGCCCGCTCCGCGCCCGGACGGTCCCAGTTCATGGTCCACATGCTCGTATGGACGCCAAATCCCTGCATGGTCATGATCCTCTTCTGATGATTGAAATCTTGATTTTCGAAGCGACCCAGCGAAGGATCATCACGCCGACGAGCAGGATGCCCCAGACGGCGGTCGCGAGATGCTGGTTCGCCCCTATGAGATTGAGGCCTGACGACAGAAGCTGCAGCACGACGAGCGCCACGAAGACGGGGATCACCCGGCCGAAGCCGCCGAACGGATTGACGCCGCCGAGGAAGCAGGCAAGCACGGTGATCAGCAGGTAGGACTCGCCGTGACCGATGCGCACCGAATTGAATCGCGCCAGCATGATGATGCCGGCAATGGCGCACATTACGCCGGAGAGCGTATAGACGAGGACGATCGCCTTGCGCGTGTTGATGCCGGAGTAGCGCGTCGCCTCGAGATTTGAGCCGATCATATAGGTGTTGAAGCCGAGCTTGGTGCGCCCGAGCAGCACGTGCCAGCCGAGGACGCAGACGATGAACACGATCAGCGGCACGGGAATGCCGGCGACCGAGCCATGGCCGATCGGCCCCACGAAGGCGGGGAAACCGGAAATATCGCCGCCACGCGTCAGGAACTCGCCGAGGCCGCGCAGAAAAATCATCATCGAGAGCGACACGAGGATCGGATGGGCGCGGGTAAAGGCGATCACCAGCCCCATCACGACGCCGCTCGCCGCGCCGACCAAGAGCGCCATGAGGCAGCCGACGATGAAGATGCCAACGCCGGCATCGACCCCGCCATTCTCCCTGAGGACCCAGGCAAGCGTCAGCCCGGCGATATTCGCGGTGAAAGTGATAGCCAGATTGAGGCCGCCGGTCAGGATCGGCAGCAGCATCGCAAGCGTCAGGAGACCCAGTTCCGGAAGCTGGAAGGCGACGGAGCCGAAGGTCGCCGCACTCAGGAACTGCGGCGAGGCAAGTCCGAAGACAAGGACGACGGCGACGAAGGCGAGGCCGGGTCCGGCCATCTCCGGCCCGAGGGCCGTTTTCACGCGCTCGAGGATAGTGGTCATCGGCCCGCCCCCTTCTGTCCGACGAAGGAGAGCAAACGCTCGACCCGCGTATTGGAAAGCGTGATGGCGAGCAGGATGATGGCGCCGACGATCATCTTGAAGGCAAAGGGCGAGACTCCCATCAGGTTGAGGCCGTTCTGGGTGATCGAGATCAGGAGAACGCCGAGAACGCAGCCGAGCACCGAACCCTTGCCGCCGCCCAGCCGGGCGCCGCCGAGCACCACCGCGGCAAGCACGTCGAGTTCGCGGCCATAAAGCGCGTTCGGCACCACTTCCTGGGCATAATGCGCCTGGATCAGCCCGCCGATACCGGCCATCAGGCCGAGCCAGCCGAAGGCGATGAACTGCATCGCGCCGATATTGATACCGAAGCGGCGCGCCCCTTCCGGATTGTCGCCGAAGGCATAGAGCTGGCGGCCGACAGTGGTGCGGGTGATCAGCGTCCAGGTGGCGACAACACAGATGATCATGACGAGAACCGGCAGCGTGATTTCGATCCAGGTCCCGTCCGGCATTTCATGCTCGAAGAGGATGACCCGGTCGGTCAGCCAGTCGGGCAGGTCGTAGATCGACACGCCCCTGGTGAAGAACATCAGCAGCCCGAAATAGATGTTGAAGGTGGAGATCGTCGCGACGATCGAGATGATCCGGAAGCGGTGGATCAGGAACGCATTGAGGCAGCCGAGCAGCACGCCGAGCGCCCCCGCGATCAGGAGCCCGGAGACCCAGCCGCCCCCGCCGATCCAGCCGAGCACGATCGCCGTACAATATTGCACGACCGAAGCGGCGACGGCGAAGGAGATGTCGATGCCGCCGGCGATCAGAACCACCAGCAGGCCGACGGCGAAAATGATGTTGACGGCGCTGATGTTCAAAAGGTCGAAGGCGTTGCCGAGCGAAAAGAAGTTCGCCGTGGCGAAGGAAAGCACGGTGCTGATGACGACGATCACCGCCAGCAGCGAGAATTCGGTCGCGTGAGTACGGATCAGGCTACGCATAGACGGCCGCCTCGACGTCTTCGAGCCGCGTTTGGCGCGGGTCATAGCTGCCGACGATGCGGCCCTGCGCCATGTGCAGGACACGGTCGGCATTGAAATAGACCTCCGGCACCTCGTCGGAGATGAGGATGATCGCAAGGCCGGTCTCGGCGAGCTTGGCGACGATGTCAAAAATGCCGGCGCGCGCGCCGACATCGACGCCAACCGTAGGGCAGTCGAGAATGAGGATCTTCGGATCGGTGGCGAGCCATTTGGCGATCGCGACGCGCTGCTGGTTGCCACCCGAAAGCGTGGAGATCGCATCGGCCTGGCGACCAATCCTGACCCCGAGATCGGCGATCCAGCGGGAGACGAGGCCGCGCTTGCGATCGTCGGAGAGCAGTCCCCCGGAAAGGATCTTGCGGAGCGAGGCGATCACCAGATTGTCGGCAATCGACTGCGGCTGGACGAGTCCCAGCGACAGCCGGTCCTCCGAGAGATAGGCAACACCCGCCTTGATCGCATCGCGGTTGGAGGTGAAGCGGACCTCCTTGCCCTCGATGCTGATCCTGCCCGAAGCGGGCCTCAGCATGCCGAAAAGAGCGAGCGCCAGTTCGGTCCGACCTGCTCCCAGCAAACCGGTAATGCCTATCGTTTCGCCGCGCCGGACGGTAAGCGAAATATCTTCGAACTGTCCCGGCCGCGTCAGCCCCCGAACCTCGAGCACCACCGGCTGATCGTCATTCGGGCGTGCGCGGACGTGCTGGTCGAAGGTCTTGCCGGTCATCAGTTCGGTGATGCGCGACTGCGTCATGCCGGCGGCGGGATAGACCCCGACCAACGCGCCGTCGCGCAGGACGGTGATGCGGCTCGAAATCTCCAGAACCTCGGCCAGCCGGTGACTGACGAAGACGACGGCAACGCCGGAGGCTGAGAGATTGCGGACGATATCGAGGAGGTGGTCGGTCTCCGACTGCGTCAGCGATGCGGTCGGCTCGTCCATGAAGACGATCTTCGCCTCGCCGATGAGTGCCCGGGCGATCGCCACGATCTGGCGCTGGGCAATCGCGTATTCCTTGAGCGGCAGGTCGACGTCGAGCGTAATACCGAGACGGGCCAAGGCCTCGATCGCGATCCGGCGCATGCGTCCGTAGTCGACGAGACGCGGCCGGCGGCCCACGATCTCGCTGAACGCGATGTTTTCCGCGACGCTCATTTCCGGAAACAGCGCCAGGTCCTGCCAGATCACCTGGATGCCGCGGTCCTGGGCGGTGACCGGCGACATATGCGAATAGGTCTCACCGTCATATTCGATGACGGCGCCGTCGGCGGGGCGATAGACGCCGGTGATCACCTTGATGAGTGTGCTCTTGCCGCAACCGTTCTCGCCTGCCAGACAATGCACCTCGCCGGGGCTGACCTCGAAGCTCACATTCTTCAGCGCCTTGACGCCGCCGAAGGTCATGTTGATGTTGCGAAGGGACAGAAGCGGCTTTTCGCTGACCGTCGCGCTCGTAGCCTGATGCATGGATCCTGCGCCTGTCGAACTTCGTTTCTGAAGACTTGCCAGGCCGGCCGGAGCCGGCCCAGCAGCCGGGAGAACCCGATTGCATTCCTCCTTAAATCGACCCTGACTTAAGGATAAAGACATGCAGCAATTCAAAGTGCTACAGCGACCTTTGCGCATCGCGCGGCGCTGTAGGACGGGATGCACGGCGCGGCATCCCGTCTGGAAACACTATCAGAGGCCCATCGCGGCGAGATCTGCGACGGTGTCCTTGTTGATCGGCACGAGCTGGTCGACGATGATGTTGCGGTTCTGGAAGTCCGGATGGACCACGCCGAGGCCTTCGATCTCATCGCCGTCCTTCACCTCCTCGCCCTTGAGGAGCTTGTCGGCCATGGTTACAAAGACTTCGCCGGCCTGCTTAGGATTCCACATGAAGCCGCCGGAGATCGCGTCGGACTTCACCAGCTTCTGGCCCTGCCCGGGCGAAAACGGCCCGAGAACGAAGATCTCGCCCACCTTACGCCGTTCTTCGATGGCGCGGCCGGCGCCGATCGGGCCCTGGCTGCCGAAGGCCAGGAAACCTTTGAGGTTCGGATGGGCGGAAATCAGGTCAAGCGCCGTCGAGCGACTCTTGTCGACGTCCTCGGCAACGCCGTATCGTTCTCCGACCAGCGTCATCTCCGGATAGTTCTTCTTGATATAGGCGATCGCCGCATCGGCCCAGGCATTGTGCAGAGGCACGGTGAGCGAACCGACGAAGACCGCATACTCGCCCTTGCCGCCCATTTTCTCGGCCAACAGCTTGCCATGCGCCTCACCGAAGCCTTGGGACGAGGCAAGCTCGAAGTCCCAGTCGGCGCCCTTCTGGCTCGGCGATTCATGGGTGATGACGATGATGCCCTTTTCCTTCGCCTTGGTAAGGACCGGCTCCAGCACCTTGGCATCGTTGGGCACGACGCCGATGACTTTCACGCCCTGGGCGATCAGATCCTCGATGGCGCGGACCTGCAGCGCCGGGTCGGCGCTCGTCGGGCCGACCATGAAGGCGTCGAGGCCTAGCTTCTGGCCGCGCTCCTTGATGCCCATTTCCATGGCGTTGAACCACGGAATGCCGCCGATTTTGACGACCACGCCGACCTTCGGCGCATCCTGCGCCGCGACGGAAAAGGCACCGGCGAGCGAAAGCGATGCCGCGAGCGCGGCAGCAAGAATTCTCTTGATCATGTCTCTCCTCCACAGTTCCCGCAACGGGAACTCTCCCGGGCGCTGGCGCGCCGGCCTCCATTTTCAGTCCTCCTATGACGAGAAGCGAGTTTCCCGCCGCTGACCGCCGCCTCCTCAGACGACCCATGCCGTGCGCAATCGATATTTCTTGTTTGCACAATCGATGGTGCAGAGACTATCCTGCAGACTTAATCTTTCGTCAAGCGGAAATCGGCTCTAAGGGATTCGAGGGGGCTCAGATGGCGAGCAGCGGCAAGAAAAAGGCGACGATCTACGATCTCTCCGTGCTCTCGGGCAGCTCGCCCTCGACGGTCAGCGCCGTGCTGAACGGCACCTGGCGCAAGCGGCGCATCAAGGAAAGCACCGCCGAGCTCATCCGCAGCCTCGCCGAAACCCACCAGTATACGGCGAACCGCCAGGCGCGCGGATTGCGCAGCTCGCGCTCGGGCCTCGTCGGGCTGCTCCTGCCCGTGCACGACAACCGCTACTTCTCCTCGCTCGCCCAGACCTTCGAAGCGCATGTGCGCAGCAAGGGCCAGTGCCCGATTGTCGTCAGCGCCAGCCGCGACCCGGAGGAAGAACGCAAGACCGCCGAAACGCTGATTTCCTATTCGATCGACGAATTGTTCATCTGCGGCGCAACGGATCCGGACGGGGTTCACGAGGTCTGCGAAGCGGCCGGCCTGAAGCACATCAATATCGACCTGCCGGGCACGAAGGTGCCGTCTGTCATCAGCGACAATTTCGAAGGCGGCCGGCTGCTGACCGAGGCGATCATCCGCCACTTTCCCGCCGACCGGCCACTCCGGCCGCGCGATCTCTATCTTTTCGGCGGCCGCAACGACCATGCGAGCCATGAGCGTATCCGCGGCTTCCGGGCCGTGAAGAAGGAACTGCTCGGGGACGATCCGGACGAATGCATCCAGCCGACCGGCTACGCCCCGAACAACGCTCGAAAAGCCTTCGAGGCCTTCTACGCCCGGCACGGCAAGCTGCCCCGCGGCCTCTTCGTGAACTCGTCGATCAATTTCGAGGGCCTGCTGCGCTTCATGGCCGAACATCCGCACGACAATTTCACGGACCTCGTCGTCGGCTGCTACGACTACGATCCGTTCGCCTCCTTCCTCCCCTTCCCCGTCATCATGATCCGGCAGGACGTCGAGAGGATGATCGCCAAGGCCTTCGAGGTGATCGAGCAGCCTCGGGCGGCGCCACGCATTCATCTGGTCGAGCCGGAGCTCGTGCCGCCGAGGACGGCACTGACCGGGCCGCTCGATGCCCTGAAGGACATCGACCTGCCGCGAGGCAGGCCTTAAATATTCTCTGTACATTAGCGACGTATCAAGGTATTTTTCTGTCATGGATACTACAGACAGAAAAATCATTGGTATTCTCGCTGACGACGCTCGCGCCTCGCTGACGGACATCGGCGCCGCGGTGGACCTTTCGCCCTCGGCGGTCAACGAGCGCATCCGCCGTCTGGTCACCAGTGGCGTCATCCGCCGCTTCACGCTCGACGTCGACCACCGGATCCTCGGCTTCGACGTGCTCGCCTTCGTCTGGATCGCCCTGGCGACCGAAACCGACGAGGGCGAATTTCGCAGTTTCATCGCCTCCCATCCGGCAGTCGCGGAGTGCCATCACGTCACCGGGGCATGGTCCTACTGCGCCAAGGTGCGCATGCCGACACTCGGTGATATCGAACCCTTTCTGGCGGAGCTGAAAGCACGCCGCTATCTCGCGAGGAGCGAGACCGTCATCGCGCTTTCCACCGCCATGGAACGTCCCGTCACCCTGCCGGCCGCGGGGGATGCCAAGCGAGAAAGATGATGACCCTATTGCTGTTCACGAAGGGGCTGCTCCTCGGGCTTGCCATCGCCGCACCGCTCGGCCCGATCGGCACGCTTTGCATCAGCCGCACGCTGGAACGTGGCTTCTGGGCCGGCGCCGCCGGTGGCCTCGGGACGGCGCTGGCCGATGCGACCTACGCACTGATGGCGGCGGCCGGCTTTGCAGCATTTGCGACGTTTCTCACGACGCTTTCGGTGCCCCTCGGTCTCGTCGGCGGCGTCTTCATGCTGTGGCTCGGTTGGCGCGGTTTGCGGCCACGCCCGGTTGCGGCAGCGGCAGAGATTGGTGCACGCGATCTGCTGCATACGACGACAGCGACCTTCCTGCTGACGATGGCAAACCCGACGACCATCCTGACCTTCGCCGCGATATTTGCGGGTCTTGGTCTCGCCGCCGTCGGCGATGGATCGAGCGCTGCGATCGTCGTCGCCGGCGTCTTCCTCGGGTCGCTGGGTTGGTGGTTTCTCCTGAGTGGCGGCGTCGCAATCGCGAAGACCAGGTTACCCGACGGTTTTGCCGCCTGGACCTCGCGCCTTTCCGGCGGCCTCCTGATCGCTTTCGGCCTGGTCGCCCTGGCCTCGGCGGCTGCTGGCCTGGCGGTGCAATGACCTCATTCGACGGCCTGCGCGAGGCCGTCGCCGAGCCCTGCCGCAAAAGCGCCATTCCATCATGGAAATTAGCGCGCAGTGATTGCATCCGCTCGCGCATTCGAGCAAACTTATATATAACTATGACGAGAGATCGCGAGGAGAATCGCAAATGAAGAAGAATCCCAATCCGATCGATACCTTCGTCGGTTCACGCGTTCGGATGCGACGACTGATGGTCGGAATGAGCCAGGAAAAACTGGCCGACGGCCTCGGTATCACCTTCCAGCAAGTGCAGAAATACGAGAAAGGCACGAACCGCATCGGCGCGAGCCGTTTGCAGGCGATCGCCGATATCCTCGGCGTTCATCCGAGCTTTTTCTTCCAGCAGGACGAAAGGCCCCAGTCGGGCGAGACGGCGGCCGACGTTCATGAGTCGCACGAAATCTCGTCCTTCGTCGCCTCGAAGGAGGGGATCGCCCTCAACAGGGCCTTCCTGAAGATCGCCGATCCGGTTTTGCGCAAGAAGATCATCGCCCTCGTCGCGGCCATGGCGCAATCCGGTGAGACGGAACAGGCGGCCGTGCAGCCGACCGCCCGCCACGCAGAGCCTTTGCACGGCTGACCGCTCCCGGTCATCGGTTCGGTGAGCAAGGGGCCGCTCGATCCCTTTCGCGCAAAGCGGCGTGCCTCGATGTGGTCCGGAATGTTCGCCTTGCGGGGGCCGCATGAAGATCGTGTTCGTCGGCCCGACCGTCCCCGATGCCGCCAAGGTAGCCGGCGACGCACTGACGATCCGCCCGCCCGCCACGCAGGGCGACATCCTGCGCGCCGTACATGATGGCGCCGCGGCCATCGGCCTGATCGATGGCAATTTTGAATATGTCGCCCCGGTCTGGCACAAGGAAATTCTCTTCGCACTCTCCGAGGGCGTCGCGGTCCTCGGCGGGGGCAGCATGGGAGCCCTCAGGGCGGCCGAATGCGCCCCGTTCGGCATGGTCGGGATCGGCGACGTCTTTCGCCAATACGTTGCGGGCGAGACGATGGACGATTCGGACGTGGCGCTGCTGCATGCACCGCAGGAACTCGATTATGCGGCACTTACCGTGCCGCTCGTCAATCTGCGCGCCACGCTTCGTTACCTCTCCGAACAGGCCACCCTTTCCGTCTCGGATGCGGTCGACATCGAGGCTGCGGCGGCAAGCCTGTTCTACAAGGAACGGACCTGGTCCGCGCTGCTTTCCCGCGCCAGAGTTCCTTTGGGTGCGGATGCCGCAATGCTGCGCGACAACTACGTCGACCAGAAGCGCATCGATGCGCTTGAACTCCTCGAAGCGCTGCGGCGGATGCCGACGGAAAGACACGCGCCTCCGCAAGACTGGAAATTCAACGCGACCAGTCTCTGGACGAAACTGCTGGGGCAGTTGCCGCCGTCCGATAAAAAGGCGGGAGCCTGAACGCTGGCCACTACGCCGCATCGTCCAGCGTCGGTGTTTTCTCCTGCGCCATTCCCGATTGTGTTCTGCGGCCGCCCGTGGAATGTGATGCGGGGCTGCAGGCGGCGAGGAGGCAATCGATGGCAGGCAATGGGGCGGACGATCGGGTCGCGGAACTCGTCGAAAACATTCTCGCTCAGACCCCCCTGAAGGCCGCCGGGTTCATCGTGACGATCTATGGGGACGTGGTGGAACCTCGCGGCGGCGTCGTGTGGATCGGCAATCTGATCGAGACCTGCGCCGCCGTCGGCATCAGCGAAACGCTGGTGCGGACCGCCGTCTCGCGGCTCGTTGCCGCCGGCCAGCTCCTGGGCGAAAGGGAGGGGCGACGCAGCTATTATCGCCTTTCGAAGAGAGCCGGAAGCGAGTTCGCTTCCGCGGCACACGTGATTTTCGGCGGTTCCGAAGAGGATAGCTGGCGGCTCGTTCATCTCACCGGCGCCGAAGCGGAGGAAAGGATGCAGGCCCTCGAGCGCGCCGGCTATGCGCGTCTGGACCCGCGCCTGGCCATCGGGCCGGCGAGACCGGCACCGGCACTGGCTGACTCCCTGATCCTTCGGGCCGACTCGCCCGATCCGAAGGCACTCGCCGCTTTCGTCAGGGCGTATTGGAACCTCGCGCCGCATGCCGCCGCCTATCGCACCTTCCTCGACCAGTTCGAGCCCGTTGCCCGCCTTGCGCAGAAGCGCCCCTTTCCGCCCGCCACCGCGCTGACGATGCGGCTCCTTCTGATCCACCGCTTCCGCACCGTGCTGCTGCATGATCCTCGCTTGCCCGCAGCGGCATTACCCGAGGACTGGCCCGGCAGCGAAGCGCGCCGTCTCTTTGCCGCGTTTTATCGGCACCTGTCCCCTGCGACCGACGAACACATCGCACGCACATTCCTCAACGGCTCCGGTCCGCTCAGTGCCATGACCGAGGACACAGAAAGGCGCCTTTCGCTGCTCGAAGCGTAGGCTGTCTAGTGGCGAAAAGCCAATGTGGTACTCGAAACGGAATGCCGCACTCGACCCTAAGTGGGCGTTCCCGACGGCCGCTCGGAAGGTCCGGACTGCCCGCCATCACCCACCTTTCCGGGGTCGGAGCAGAAACCAACCGTTCCAGCTTGAGGCTGTAGCCGTCGCCGATCATCTGCGTGAATGTCCTGGTCTTGCCAACGACGTCCATTCGCGCCACTCTCGATTAGCCGGTCATCTTCTGGATGTCGGATCCAGGTCGAAACTCGCAATCTGAAACGAAGGCCCAAGCGATGAGCAGCATAAGGGACCGTCAGGAAGGCTTCGAAAAGAAGTTCGCAATTGACGAGGAGTTGAAGTTCAAGGCGATGGCGCGGCGTAACAAGCTGCTTGGCCTGTGGGCCGCTGAAAAGCTCGGTAAAATCGGCGCGGACGCCGACACCTATGCGCAGGAGGTAGTCCGCGCGGACTTCGAAGAAGCAGGGGACAACGATGTGTTCCGCAAGGTGCGCGCCGATTTCGACGCGGCCGGCATCGCCCAGTCCGATCAACAGATTCGCGTCATCATGGACGAACTACTGGCGACCGCTGTCGACCAGATCAGGGATACCTGACTACCACTGAGTTCTGATAGAAAGCCACCGACCGTGGTTACGGTGATAGTGACACTGATCGCCCTGGCGATCCTTGCCTTCTTTTTCGTCAGCGCCATCCCATTCATCGACTTCGGCAGGTAACGCGATGAATATTGGCGCTGATCGGTGACCGGTGCGGCTTTTGAGCTTCCGGAGGGCGGCGGGCCCTTCCTCCCATTCGGTGTGAAACTGCTTCCAGGCCATCAGGGAGCGGATCAGGACCTAGCCGCCGAGTCGATCTGTGTTGGCGCGCCGACGGCGCTCCACCACAACCGATCGACAATGTGACTTTTAATCCGGTCTTACCGGTTCAGCACCCGGTCGAACCAGAATTTGTCCAGCCCGCTTCTTGAGTCATCCTGCGCGCCTGCGCCTTCTGGTGCGGCTCGGCCAGACTGGCGAGCAGTCGGGGGCTATCGCCGCCGACGTTGTCGCGCGACATCTTCTCGCGCGGATACCGCCCCATCAAGGACCGCCTATGTCTGGCATTCGATTGGCAGCTACTCACCGGAACTGTTGCTGACGAATTCGGGTTTCAGTTTAGGCCCCTATTCCAAGCCTCTAACGCCACGGAAGGATGTCGCTCCCGCGGCGCCTAAACTGAAGGACGAGTCCAATGAGGCAAAAACGAACCAGAGATTTCGTAGCCGCCCCGTTGCTGGCAATCATGGCCCTGGTCGCAACGTCAGCACTTTCCCAGGACGCCAGAAGTGGTGCCGAGAATGAGCGTTGCCGCGTCGCTCCGGATGGGGACGCCGATCAGGGGACGCTCACGCAAAAGCTTGATGAATGCGACGGAGTTCTGAAGCCGCCGAGTGTCGGTGACACTGAAATGGTCGAACCCGCCCCTGACGTCGGAAGGACGCCAGTGATCCGTCCAGGCGAGTTGCCACGACAACAGTAACGGGTTCGAAGCCCTGCAGGTTATTGCGCCGTGGATCAGATGTTTAGTGCCGACCCGTGTTCGAGAATCCGACCAGTCGTTCGGCCTCAGGAGTGAATTGTGAAGTCACAGTCCATCTTGCGTCAGTTTCTTGATGCGGAGGCATCATCGGGGATTGTCCTGGTGGCGGCGGCTGGTCTTGCCCTGCTCCTCGCAAACTCTCCTCTCGCGGATGGATACTTTCATATTCTGCACGTCCATCTAGGACCTCTCAGCATACTTCATTGGATAAATGATGCACTGATGGCATTGTTCTTTCTGCAGGTTGGCCTCGAAATCAAACGCGAGATGCTGGACGGAGAGCTCGCGACATGGCCGCGCCGCACCTTGCCAGGTCTTGCCGCGGCAGGTGGAATGGCCGCTCCTGCGGTTGTCTATGTCGGTCTGAACCTCGGCAATCCTGAAGCTTTGCGCGGATGGGCCATTCCCGCGGCGACCGATATCGCCTTTGCGCTCGGCGTTCTGTCACTCCTGGGGAACCGTGTTCCCGCTTCGTTGAAAGCGTTCTTGGCAGCACTCGCCATCATTGACGATCTCGGTGTGGTTCTCATCATCGCCCTCGTTTATTCCGGCGGCCCGCACTTCGGCTATCTGGCGGGCGCGGTTGCGGTGCTCGGACTGCTTGTGGCCATGAACCGATGGAGGGTGCGCCATCTGGTGCCGTACCTGGCGCTTGGCGTGGTTCTGTGGTTCTTCGTATTCCAGGCGGGCGTTCATGCTACACTTGCCGGCGTAGCGCTCGCAGCGACCGTACCACTCCGTCGCCTACCCGGCATCGAACACCATACCGAACAGTCACCGGTGCACCGGCTCGAAGAGCGTTTACAGTACGTGGTGCCGTTCGTCGTGGTACCCATTTTCGGCTTGGCGAACGCGGGCGTCGCTTTGACGGGTACGGAGCTTGCACCTTGGGCATCACCGGTGACGAGCGGCGTTGTCTTAGGGCTCGTGTTTGGGAAAATGACAGGCGTTTTTTTGACAACTGTCGTCGCAGTTCGCTTGGGAATTGCCGACATGCCGCAGCATGCAACATGGCGACACATCTTTGGCGGGGCGCTTTTGTGCGGGATCGGCTTCACGATGAGTATATTCGTCAGCCTTCTCGCGTTTCCAGACTCTGAACAGCTACAGGATCAAGCCAAAATCGGGGTGCTTGCCGGTTCGGTACTCTCGGCAATTGCAGGTTCGCTCGTGTTGGCTTGTCGGCCCCATTCGGGAAAATATAGCCATTGACTTTTCACCGCTAACGACAGATCAGGGGCCGTTTTGCGGGAGGGGCAAAATTCTCAGCTAGCGATTAGCGATTCTAACGCGCAGTATTCCGCGTCGAACGGGAGACCCTGCATCAGTCGCAGACTTTCGGTGCTTGCTCACACAAGCGCCGCAGTTCGACCCACTGCGGCCGCCGGCGACAGTCGATGGAACATCCCTTGCAAAGGGGACTGCGCTCAGCGAAGCCAGCCCAGCACGGCAGCTAAAGACAAAACGACTTGCGCGATGAAGAGAACGCTCACGACCGTTAGGATAGTGACGTGTGTTTTTGTCAGCTTCTGCATCCGTTCGGCCGATTTCGTGATAACGGCCGAACCTACCATCGCAAGTGCTGGCGAGCATCCCTATAATTCCGTGGTCTCAGCCGCGCCGCACGTAACCCTTGAAGCTAAGGAAAGCGCCGAACGTGCCGGTCAGCAGCGCCACGACGATCGTAGAGGCGCGCCCGCCATAGATGGTAGAACCGACAGCAATGGCGACCTGCGGCAAGACGATGCGCATGATACCACCGCTTGTCATCAACCAGCCCAGCACCGTGATGATCACGACCCAGTCCATCTGCCACCTATTGTGCAGGTTGACGATTGTCAGGCCAGCGAGCAGCGACAGCAAACCGGACAGATAGAACACGATGCCAGGGCGGAGCGCCTCCGCGATCATGGTCTCGTACATGTCGAGATTGATCAGCATTCCGATCGCAACCGCGACAAATGCCGGACCGAGGAGTCTGGCGAGAAATAACGATCGTTCCAAGCAGCGCCTCCGTTCTGCGCCGAGGGACCAGTATAGAAACTGCTGGGGCGATCGTCAAAAGCGAGCGCCGAACCATCGAACGCAACGAATACGCTCTGATCGATGGTCTCTGACGCCTCCACGAGCGTCTCCTAACGTACCGAGATCATTGCCGGTCGATTCTGAAGATCGGACGATCCGATAGAGTCACGACATCAGGGTTGAAGAATGACTGCAGGACCATCATTGCCTCGGTTCTCGAGCGGGCGTTCCGAAGTCCTTGGAGAACCTGGCTCGACCTGAACGGACGGCAAAGTTTGGCAAGTGCCGGCAGAAAGCCATCCTGGTGGTCCTGCGGCCAGGCCATCGCCAAAAGAATGTCCACCGGTTCGTCATCGGGTGCGTCAAAGTCGATGCCCTGCCGAAGGGTCATCAGCACCTTTGCGGGTGCGCGAAGCTTCGGCACGAGGGCATGGGGCAGAGCAAATCCTCCGCCAAAACCGGTCGATCCCAGAGCCTCACGCTCCACAAGATGATCAAATATGGAGCGAGCCTTGATACCAGTTCGTTCTGATAAATCTGACGCGATTGCTTCAAGAGCGGATCGACTGTCGTGGCAAGGAGCCTTGATTATCAGTTCCCGTTGCCAGTGAAACTCATGTGAACGCATCACAACCCCTGACTCGATCGCGGTGGAGAAGCTATTACGCGAACTTCCTGCGTATTCACCGACGACTGGTCATATACCGGACGGTATGTCCTCACAGGGATTTGGGGGTTTTCGAGCGAGAATCAAGATCGCAATGCAGACTGAAGCAATCAACTCCGTTCACGTCTCGTCGCCAACCGATCATTTATCATCCCGACTTGAGCGTGCGACCGCATCCACATCGAGTGGTGCCATGTCCGTCAAACGGCTGCTTGCCACCGAATGCGCCAGAAGCGGGACAAGCACGCGGCGAGCGGCACGGTAGGATTGAATGCCCGGACAGCACCACCGTCGCCTGACAGGTATCGCCGACCTCGATCAACAATGCGCTGAAGTCCTTTGCAAGCACACGCTGTTCGCGTATGCTGAGACACTCCCCAAGGCTCGGCTGTTCGTAACATCGGCTCTCCAAAAACCGGTGGTCAAGATGAAGGACCAGCATGCTCGCACCGCGGAACAGTTCGCGCGGCGAGCTCATGGAGCAAAGTGTGCTGTATCGCTTTACCGACCGCCTCTATCGCGCGCGTTCGATGGATGACGTCTATCAAGCCTCTCTCGATGCAATCATCGACGGACTGGGATGCGGCCGCGCCTCGATCCTGCGCTTCGACGTCAAAGGGGTCATGCGGTTCGTCGCGTGGCGGGACTTGTCTGAAGCTTATCGGCAGGCCGTCGGCGGACATTCGCCGTGGCGCCAGGGCGATCAAAATGCACAGCCGATCTTCATCGGCGACATCGATACCGCCGATATAACGGCAGGATTGAGGACGACGATCCAGAAGGAAGGCATTCGTGCCCTCGCCTTCGTGCCGCTGGCGATCGACGACAAAGTCATTGGCAAGTTCATGGTCTATTTCGCAAGGCCTCACGACTTCACGGCGGACGAACTCCAACTATCGCTGACGATTGCCAGGCAACTGGGCTTCAGCATCGGCCGCCATTTGGCTGACGAGAACGCCCGGCGATGGAGCGCCGTGGTGGAATCCTCGAATGATGCCATCTTCACAGTGACCTGGGCGGCATCGTCACCAATTGGAATACCGGCGCCGAACGGCTGCTCGGCTATACGCAAGCTGAGGTCCTGGGGACGCCGGCGGCGGTCCTCATCCCGGACGATAGCCTCGACCACGAAACCGCAATGCTCTCGCGGATCCTCGCCGGCGACCGTGACCAACACATCGAGACCCGATGGCAGCGCAAGGACGGAAGTCCGGTGGACATCTCGCTGACGATCTCCCATCCTGGATCGCGATGAGACGGTCGCGGGCGTCTCCTACATTGCACGCGACATTACCGATCGTCGCCGCGCTCAGGAAAAGCAGCAACTCTTGCTCAGCGAAATGGAGCATCGGATTAAGAATCTTTTTGCCGTAGCGAGCAGCATGGTCCGGGTAAGCGCGCGATCCGCGACCTCACCGTCCGGTCTGGCCACTGCCGTGTGCGCTCAACTCAACGCACTCGCCAGCGCCCACGCTCTGACCCTGGCGCGGCCGATAGCCGATGACTCAGTGGAAGAGCCGGCAACGACCCTGCATTCGCTGATCAGGACGATCCTCTCCCCCTATGACGGCAAGGTCGACTCCGCCTCCTGTTTCACCCTGACTGGGCCGGACCCGCGCGTCAGCGGAAACGCGATCACGCACCTGGCATTGTTGCTGTACGAGTTTGCGACGAACGCCGCCAAGTACGGCAGCCTGTCGATGCCGAGCGGCCGCATCGAGGTCGAATGCACGGCAAGAGCTGACCGGTATACCGTTGTATGGCGCGAACGCGGCGGGCCGGCGATCGTGGCGCCGAATGCGGAAGGATTTGGAACGACACTCATGGAAGCCACGGCTAGGCAGCTTGATGCAGATCTTTCCCGAGACTTTGGTCCAACCGGGCTGACAGTCCGGGTGACCTTGTCCGCGGACCGCCTTTCCGATTGAGCACGGCGACCGAGTCTCCGCGACCAAGGAGTCGGGCATCGCGGCCTGAAAGAGTGCATGGACGGCGGAAACCGCATGGCTCACTCGACCGCATTCATTATCGGAGGAACCGGTCAGATCGGCCTTGCCGTTGCGCAGCGTCTTGCCCGCGATCGTTGGCAGATCCGGCTCGTCAGCCGATCGCCGGCGCCAATCCCGGGTCCATGGCAGCAGGTTGCCGCAGATCGCGAGGACCGTGCGGCACTTCATGAAGCGGCTGCCGGCGGCGCGGATTTGCTCCTCGACTGCGTCGCGTTCGACGTCCGGCACGCCGATCAACTGCTCGGCCTGCAGGCTAGCGTCGGGCACATAGCGGTGATCTCCAGTGCCAGCGTTTATTGCGATGCGCAGGGCCGCACGCTCGACGAGGCAAGTGAACGCGGCTTTCCGAACTACCCCGTGCCGATCCGTGAGGATCACCGCACGGTGGAGCCCGGGCCACAGACCTATTCGACGAGAAAAGCCGCAATCGAGCGCCGTCTCCTGGACACGGCAAGCACGAAGGTCACTGTCCTGCGCCCCTGCGCGATCCACGGACCTTGCAGCAAACATGCGAGCGAATGGTGGTTCGTAAAGCGCCTGCTCGACGGTCGCAAGCGCATCCCCCTGGCCTATGGCGGCCGCAGCCGGTTTCAGACGACCTCAACGAAGGCGATCGCCGAGGCGGTCATCTTCGCGCTGAGTTCCAGCCGATCGCAGGCGCTGAACGTTGTGGATGCCGATGCGCCGACCGTTGCCGAAATCGGCCGTGCGATCATGGGCGCCATGGGGCGGCACGCCGAGCTTCTGGGTCTTCCAGACGCGCCCTATCCTCCCGTCCTTTAGGATTCCAGGCAAGAAACGGGCGACACCAGAGCCAGCACCTCGCTCTCGCAAGAAATCGGTCTGAAGTCGGTAATCGTCTCGAAAACATCTGTCGCATCGATTGCGAAGGAGTGCACGAGCTTTCCCGGACGATGCCGGTCGAGGATGCACGGCGGAAGGCGATGCAACGCATACCGCCGCGACCGTCGTTTCCAGCGGCGCATTTTTCGGTTTCTTCTCTCTGATTCTGGCAGCCCGCTGCCGCCTGCGTTGGTGGCGGTAGGGCACGCGTGGCCTCGACGCGTTGTCGAACGTGTCGTAAGCCAGGCCCGGCGCAACAGGGCCGGGGCACCCGCCAGCAGATCAGTCAGACGATCGCCCGATCCCAGCCGCCGTAATGCTCCTCGCTGCGCGTCCCGCGCGGTAGGCTGAGGGCGATCAGGCCGAGGCCGAGCAGGACATCCGCGAAGCTTGCAACGGTGCCGCCGCCGGAAAGCAGGAACGGCGAGGCGGCGACCCAGGCGCCGAGCGCGACATTGAGGAAACGCACCGGTCGCGCCACCTCGGCCATCGCGGTGACGGCGACCAGGATGACGAGGCAGCCAACCACATGATCGCTGTAATAGAGCGGCGGCGATCTGCCGAAGATCAGCGGCGTCGTCATCAGCATCGCGCCGAGACCCACGCTTGCCACCAGCGTCCACGGGAAGTTCACGCCGCCGGTAATGAATTCCTTCAGAAGTTCGGAAGCCGGTCGGTCGAGATCGGGCGCCGGCGACTGGTTTTCCGACAGGGCGGGACCGCCCATCCAGAAGGTGCGCCAGAACGGCTCGCCGGCCTTTGTCGCCCGCCAGAGATATTGAACGGCCGCCAGCACCTCGTCGATCGAATAGGGGATCAGCACGACGGTGACGCCCGCCTGGACGATGCAGAGCGTGCAGAGCGCGCCGATCAGCGGCGGCTGGATGATGATGAAGGAGACGCTGACCACGCCGAGCGGAATGATCAGCAGGCCGAAGAGCAGCACCATCCACGGCATGGTGCGCCAGCGGCGCCGGTCGCCGATCGCGCCGGCGAGGATGTCGAGTGCATAGGCAAAGGCGCCGAAACCGGCGTCGGCGATCGGAAAGCCCTTCGAGACCCAGGACGTCACCACCGCTTCGCTGCCATTGCGGACGGGAGCCTCGCCCGGACCGAAGAACGGGTCCCAGAGGCCATCGATATGCCCCATCTGATAGGCTGCGAGGTAGCGTGAGACGAACAGGCCGATGAAGGCGAGCGCGACGATCGGAATGCGCTGGGTGAAGGCGGAAGGCGAGTAGCTCCAGCCGAGCGGTCGGTCGTCATCCGCCGCCAGCGCCCGGTTGCTGATGCCGGGCGTCGGCGGGATCATCACGGCAAAGACCGGGATCAGCAGCCCGACCAGCGTGTCGATGGCATAGGCGGCAGCACTGGTCGTCCAGAAGACGAGCGGCGCCAGCATGATCCAGACGCCGAGTGCGGCGGTGATCCACTGTGTCCAGGACCAGCGGCGATACATGCCGAGAAGCGCAAAGAAGACGACGAGCAATCCCGACAGGACCTCGCTGATGCCGAGGCGCGCATTGCGGATATCGGCGGCCGCGATCTCGTGGCCGAGGGCGGGCGGTGGCGCGACGGTGACCGGATCGAAAAGTCCGAGCGTCATCGGCGAGGCGACGAGCCACAGCCCGAGCGCGACATTCGCCATCGGCGCCCAAAGCGTGAAAAGCCGCTGGCGCTCGACGGCTGCCTCGACTTGGGCGTGGCTGCGTTCCAGCGGCCGATCGAGCCTTCGTTTCGCCTGCTCGATCTCCGGCTCCGAAGCGGCGACGGTGGAGGGTTCGAGTTTGTTCTTCTCGTACCAGTCGGTCGGATCCTCCTTGAGGCGCCCGATCATCTCCGGCAGCGTGCGGGAGAGGCGGTGTTTCGGCTCCCAGCCGATCAGGCCGCGGGCGCGGGATATGTCGATCTCGAAATGGTCGTCGGAATTCTCGATCATCCACGGCCTGATGTCGCTCTCCTGATCGAGCACCTCCGTCTGCATCCATGACCCGGTCTTGGCGAGCCCCTTGGGGAGCACGAAGGTGCGCCAGTCCTCGCCGTGCAGAAGCCGGCCGATGCGCTTCTGCAACTCCCCGTAGGAAAGCGTTTCCTCCTCGCCGATCAGCATCACGCTTTGCGCCGGCAATTCGGCGCGCCGGTCGACGCTGCGCACGAAGGCTTCGACCAGGTCGTCCTTGTGCAGATAGGGCTGCCCCGCTTCGAGATCGCCGGTGAACAGATAGGCGGTCGGCAGCCGCTCGAAGATGCGGGCGATCTGCTGGGCGATGAAGGCGGCCCGGCAATCCTCGTCATAGACCCCGGCAAGCCTGAGGATCACCGTCTTGATCTGTCCGCGCTCCCTGGCGATCACCGCTTCCGTCTCCGCCTTCGACTGCGGATAGGCCCAGGAAGGCTCGAGCGGCGCATCCTCGTTGATCCTTGCGCTTTTCTCCGAGCTCGGCGCATGCACCAGCAGCGTGCTGGAAAAGATGAACTGCTCGGTCTCAAGCCGCTTCAAGGCCGCAAGCAGCCGGCGCGTCCCCTGGACGTTGACCGCGTCATATTTCGGGTCGGCCTTGCCGGTCGTGTCGTAATAGGCGGCGAGGTGGATCACCGAGGCGACGCGACCGCCGCTCCGCTTGCCAACCTCTTCCACGGCCTTCCTGACGCTGTCGTCGGAGGTCAGGTCGATCTCGATCGTCTCGAGACGGTCCGCCGCGCCTTTCGGGGCGGCCACGTCCAGGCCGATGACGCGGTAGCGGTCCTCAAGGCCGCGCGCGATCGCCTGTCCAAGAAAGCCACTCGAGCCAGTGATGAGAACGGTCAGTCGATCTGTGTCGTTCGGCATCTTGAAACCTTCGCGGGAGTTTTGCAGCAAACGTTCCCCCGGAGGGGAAGGTTCCGAAGCCTCCTCCCCTGGGCACGGCCGATGGGGAGATCGCAAGGCCGCCGCTGACTAGACCGTCACGCCGGCTTTGCGCAGGCCTTCGCGCAGATGGGCGTTGTCTGCTGGATCCCGATAGGGTCGCGACCACTCCGCTTCCGGTCGGCCGTGGAGATGTGCCGGCAGTATGTGGCCCATCGCCTCCTCTCATGTCCAATCAGTGGCGTTTGCTGTCCATCCAAGCACTGGCTGGGACGGCAGCCTTTCACTGAATGTCCACGCCGACGCGCTCATGCAACTAAAATACACTCGAGTTCAGAGCCACGAAACGCTGGTCACAGGATTGATTTCAGTTTTTCGCTTCTCAATCTTCGCGCGCGTCTCCTGACGCACCGAGATCATCGAGGGTCGATTCTGAGGATCGGACGATCCGAGGGAGCAAAGACATCGGGGCTGGAGAGGCTGCAGGACCATCATTGCCTCGGTTTTCGAGTGAGCGTTCCGAACTCCTTGCAGAACCCGACTCGACCTGAACAAAAATCTCCGGCGGCAAGGTGTTGTCGTCTCGGACCCGACGATCTGGTAGCCGGGCCGCGGCGCTACTGCGACTTGCCGCGGTTGCGGTTGGGCGCACTCAGACCGCGTTGGGGGCAATCTATCGGCCTCTGTCGGCACGCGTCGGCAAGGCCAAGGCGGTCACTGCCACGGCCCGCGAAATCGCTTGTTCCACAATACCCTGCGGCACGGCATGGAATACAGTGATCTGGGAGCCTCCCACTACGAGGAGCACCGTCGACGCGTCCTCACCATTTCGAGCGAAGAGCAAAGTCGTTCGGGTATACCCTACAGCCCGCGCCAACATCCGGCTGAAAGTTTCTTAGCAATTGCGATTTTTTCCCGGTCTCGAGGCTTCCGGCAGTCAGTAGTCTGCGCAAGCATGAAGCTGGCTCAGTGATCCCGGCAAATCTTACCTGGATCGCACCGGCCCTTCGAATAATCCCAGATCACCGCGGCCGAAGGTGGCCGGATGCCAGCGGACAATATCGTTTGCTGCATTCAGCGTCTGGTAGATCAGCCGGTCCGGACCATCGATCCTGCACAGAGCCTCGTGGTCAATGACCCCGGACCTGATCGCCTCGGCTGCTCGGTCGCTGTCGCCTCCGAATGCATCCTCGACGAGTTCGCGCGTGAGCAAAACACCCTTGCGGGGGCGGCCACCGCCTTCGTCATGCGCCAATATGATCAGGGCGGCACCCAGCTTGTCTGTGGTTTCCTGGTCAGCCAGGATGTCGGAAAACAACATTGCGTTCCTCCTGCGCGGCGCCACAGCAAGCTTCTCCGGCATATTCTCGACCCATGAAAGATTGGCTCTGCTCCACGTTCGCGCAACTATTGACGCTTAGTCGGATCTGGCCAAAGTGCCCGCAGATCCTGAGGCAGACTTTCGCGGATCTTGCGCACCTCGCCCGGATCAAGGTGGTGCGACAACACCTGGAACACGGTTTGCACCGCCTCTTTGGCGTCGACCGGCCGGGTGGAGGCAAGCTCGGTCTTCACCTGGCCTAGAAACGCATCCAAGCTCCGCGACTGCGCCGGCTGTTTGGAAGGCTCGTATTGATCATAATAGGCACCCCGCACCAGCAGCGGCAACTGTGCCGAAAGATGGGCTGCAAGGTCGGCGGGCAGGCGATCGCGAATGGTGTGAAGAACGGCACTCAGAATATGCCATGCACGCTGGCGGTCCGGCCCCTGATGTTCCATGATTTCGTCGAGCCAGACATTGGTGATCTGAAGCGTCTTGTCGAAGACGGCAACGCCGGAAGCACTCATGGTACCCTCCTGCCTTCCATGTGATGATCACCGAACCAGAAGAATGCGCCGATGTTCCAGCGGCTATCTGCCTAACGGGTAACCCTCATCGTCCCCGCTGTCAGTCTCGCAAAGCCGGATCCCATCGCGCCAAGCGGATTAAGGGCCCGATGCGGCCTGGCGAAAAACGCGGCCGACGTTGCGTCGGAGGTCAGAGGAGCGTTAGACAATGACCAACCAACATGGTCGAGACGATGTGGCCGGCGAGAACATCGTGACAGTGTTCGGCGCCACCGGCTTCCTCGGACGGCGGATCGTGAGCAGGCTTCTTGACAAGGCTGTCGATGTCCGTGCCGCCTCCCGTCATCCGCACAAGAATATCTTGGACAACACGTCGGGCAGGAGGCCATCTCAGCAGATCGCGGCGGACATTCTGGATCCATCGTCGATCGCCGCTGCCGTGGCGGGATCTCGAGCGGTGGTGAATACGGTTAGCCTCTATGTCGAGCGCGGTGAGCTGACCTTTGAGCGTGTCCATGTACAAGCCGCCGCCGATCTGGCGACCGCTTCGCGGGATGCCGGCGTCGAGAGGTTCGTGCATATTTCCGGCATTGGATCGAATCCGAAATCCAGTTCGGATTACATCCGGGCCAGGGGCCGCGGCGAGGAGGCGGTAAAGGCAGCGTTCCCGGGCGCGCTGATCGTCCGTTCCGCTGTGATGGCGGGTCCCGACGACGGGTTCGTCACGACGATCGCAAGGCTGGTACGCCTCCTCCCGATCTATCCGCTATTCGGCGATGGCGGCACTCGGCTGCAACCGGTTCATGTCGAGGACGTGGCGGAAGCCGTGAGCCGCTTGGCCTCGGGGCAGATTGCCACGGATGCTTCGACCTTCGAGTGCGCCGGTCCGCGCATTTATTCGTATCGGGAAATCGTCCGGGAGATTGCCGCTCAACTCAGGGCGCCAAGCAGGCTGGTGCCCCTGCCGTTCGCGGTATGGAGCATATTGGCAACTGCTGCGGAGCTTCTTCCCGCCGTATCGCTGACGCGCAACCAGGTCGAGCTCATGCGGCGTGACAATGTCGCGGCCAGCGGCCTGCCGGGCCTGGAAGAATTGGGCATCAGACCCCGCTGCATCGAGGAAGTCGTCCACATGATCGGGCATGATGATTGAGCCGGGACCTAAGACGGAACCTATCGATGAGCAGGAGGATATAGCCATGGCCAAATGCGACCAGTGCGGCAACGACTATGATAAGGCCTTCCAGGTGACGCTGAGGGATGAAACCTACACTTTCGATAGTTTCGAATGCGCGATCCAGAAACTCGCTCCAACCTGCCCGCATTGCGGCGTGCGGATCATCGGGCACGGCGTCGAGCAGGGCAACATCATCTACTGCTGTGCGCATTGCGCCGAGCAGGAGGGCGCAGACGCCCTTACCGATCGCGCGCCTTGAGGCCGTCTCACGGCGTCCTGTTCGGGAGCGATTCCCCGTTTGGGTTCGGCGCCGGCGTCTCCCTTGTATCTCGCGTCGGATGTTTGCGATCGTCAGGCTCCACGGGCGCTTCCTTCTCGTCGGGACGGCGGACAGGCTGCTCTTTACGGACGACCGTCTTGGGTGGGGGCGCATTTTTATTGGGCATAGCCAGTTCCTCTAGCTTCACGGACAAGAACCGGATGGCAGGACTGATAGTTCCCGGGGGCCGCCCAGCGTGAATGAAGCCCAAATGTCGCGTAACCGCACGGTGCCAACGGTCACGAGGACGGCAACCACTCCATCTGCCAAGCGAAACAGGCGGACTGTCGGAAGCGATCCTCTGAACCGAAGACCGCGGCCGCGTGATCGTTAACCTGTCACATCACTGAGCACGCCGGTGGAATGGCTGATAAACGCCAGCGTGAACCTGAAGCGATCCGCCGAATGAAACCAGAGGCCCCAAGGGCGGCCGCTGGTCGGCTTCGCTTCGTAGTGCTGCCGGTCCCACGCGGATTAGGGGCGCGGACGGAGCCACTGCCATGGGTCCCCCAGCCCCAAGGAGGTGGCATGAAAGAGACCGCGTCCGCTGAGAGAACGGATCACTGAGATGCCGGTGATGATCGAGGGACAGTCACGCTTCCAGCCTTTCGGCTTATCCTGTTGGGGTTTTCGAGATCTCAACACGGGAGTTGGAAGCATGACTGCGTCCTATGATTACCATATCGGGGTCGAGACCGTCTCATCAGACAAATGAAGAGGATTGCAAACAAGACGTAGGCAGCCAGAGTCGGTCGGTAATCAAACATACTCCCTATGGCGGCACTCACACTGACGCCCTTTTCCTGCGCCGGTGGGAACTATGCAAAGCAACATTCCAGGTGCACACTGTGATCATCAGTGGCTAGTTCCACGGGCGCCGCTGGCTGAGAGACCATTGCGCTTTCGCCCTGACACGAATGGGGGTTGCGCCATGTACCCCGGCCCGGATTTCCAAACTCTACCCATCTCCCCTACCGAACTCGCCATGATCTGCCAAGTGTTCGACGAGTTGCTGGAGGAGTATCACCTTCCTCACGAAGGCCCGGATGCGGACGATCTCGCAGTGAGGCTGTTTACGATCTATCAGTCCGGCGTGCGCGATAGCGAATTGTTGAAGAAGCTCACGATACCTGTCCAGCGATAGGGCCGCAGGCGACGATTAGCCATCGGTGTGCGCGTAAACCGCAAAGTAGCCGTGCTTCCAACTCATGGATCGCCGCATCATCCGCCCGTCCCCTAGAAACACGGCTTAAGTGGCGCGCACATCCTTGCAGCCAGGCGGTCAAGCCAAAAATATTCCGACCATGGTTGCCGCGAAAATAGCGATCGCAGCAGTGAGCGAGACCGACATTATGGTCCGCTGGTCAATCAAGGGGGCGCTCCACGCGAAGGGCACGGGTACGGCGAGCGTTGCGAGAGATGTAAGCCTTTGCATCTGTCATCTCGGCAAAAGCGCCCGCTGATTGGGCGGGCGTCAATGTGGAATTTTCGTCAGGGTAACTTTTTTTGCTTTCCGTCGGTTGTTGCGGCATCCGCGGTCTGAGCCCGATTGCAAGACGCGGCTCGTTGCCAAGCCAGATCCAACTTATATACGGTCGCTGTTCGAGACAGCGGAACCAACATCCCGCTTGCGGCGGACAAGGGCTCAGGAGGACGAGACCATTCTACCAGGCGGCGTTTGAAGCCATACTCAACTGAGGTTCGTCCCACCTGGATCCGCCAGGACTGATCGGGTCCTGGAAGATTGCAGAATTCGGTTGCGATCGGGATCAGGGGGTCTTCATCACGGCCCCCTCGATGACGACGCCGGCATTGACGTATTTCCACAGCGCGACGAGCAGCTTGCGGGCGAGCGCCACGATCGTCTTCTTCTTCAGACGACCATCGTTCTGCTTCCCCCGCTGCTTGAACCACAGGCTGAGCGCTGAGTGCGGCTGATGGCGCAACCACAGCCAGGCCACCTGGATCAGCGTCGTTCGCAGCCTTGGATTGCCTGCTTTCGATACCCCCTGGTCGTGATCGACCGAGCCGCTCTGCCAGGGTGTCGGTGCAAGGCCGGCATAGGCTGCAACCTGTCGTCGGTTGTCAAAATGACGCGACAGCCCCTCCGACCACAAGACAACGGCAAACTCCGGCCCGATGCCTTTCAAGGCGAGCAGCATCGCCGGTGCCGGCTGCTCACAATCAGCGAAATGCGCAGAGTCGACCGGAGCGGCAGCGAGCATGGCGTCGCGCTCGGCCTCGACTGCCTTCATCTGTCCGATCAGCAGCTCCAGCCGATCGAGTTCGCGGCCGACCTGCGCCTTCAGATGCGTCGGCAATGGTCGGCCATCGCCGGTCCTCAACTCCTCGAGCCGCGTGCGCCGGTCGCGGCGCAGGGGCTGGTAGCCGGAGACGCCCTGGCTGAACAGCAGGCCCTTGATGCGATTGACGTGGCGTACGCGCTCGTTCGTCAACGCTTTGCGCTCACGCGAGATGCGGCGACGGTCCTCCTCCTCGGGCGTCGGCACCCGCAGCATCGCACAGACGCGCGGCTCGCCCCTTTTATAGGCGAGCAGCGCGCGCACCAGCGTCTCACCGTCGATCTTGTCGGTCTTGGCCCGCCGCCGCCGGCGCGAGGTCGCAATCGAGGCCGGATCGGCGACGTGGCTTTCGATCCCCTCGGCCTGCAGCACCCGGTGGATCCAGAAGCCGTCGAGCCCGGCCTCCTGGATCACGATGGTGGGAAAGTAGCGCCCCGTCCGTGCCTGCGCCTTCCTCTTGAGCTCGGCAAACCGCGCCAGCAGGCCGGCGATGTCGTCGGCCGCCACCGCATGTTTCGACATCTTCTCGCCGCCGCCCGGCGACAGCGAGGTGATTAGCCATTTCGAACGGCTGAGTTCCAAGGAGACGAAGATTGCGCCAAGATCCATGCGGATAGCGGTCGTCGGCGCTTCAGGTCGTTCATTCGCAGCGTGCATGTTCGGCCTCTCCAGAGTAAGGTGTTGATTGAAAGCGACCTCACTTTGTCACAGCGCGGATCGCTATCCACCTCTTCTCATAGGATCTACCAGGAACTGGCCTTCCATCTCGAAGACTCCGCCTCGTTCCGGGCGTTTGCCCGGCTGCCGTGGGGCTGGAACCCGAAGAAGTCGGTCTTGCACAAGACGATCAGCGCGATCCGGGCGCAAACCTTTGAAGAGATCAACGGGGTGCTGCTGGCGAGCGCCCGGCAGGAGAAGCTGGAAAGTGGCAAGGTCGTGCGCGTGGACAGCACCGTCACCGCCGCACCGATACATGAACCGAGCGACAGCAGCCTGTTATGGGACGCTGTCCGGGTGACGGTGCGGCTGTTGCAGCAGGCCGAGGCGCTGGGTAGCGCCATCCCATGGCACGACCATCGCCGCGCGGCAAAGAAGCGGGCTCGGGCGATCGAATATACCCGCGGCCGCCCCAAACGAATCAGGCACTATCGCGAACTGCTCAAGATCACGCGCACGACTTTGAGTTATCTGCAGCAGGCCAGTGAACAGGTCCCGCTGACGGCGGGCCCGGCCGGCGAACTGTGGCAGGCCCAACTCCGCCATTACCGGCCGCTGATCGAGCGGATCATCGCCCAGACCGAACAGCGGGTCCTGGTCGGGGAGCCGGTCCCTGCCGGCGAGAAGCTGGTGAGCCTGTTCGAGCCGCATGCCGACATCATCGTCAAGGGCAGCCGCGACGTCGACTACGGCCACAAACTCAATCTGACCACCGGCAGAAGCGGACTGATCCTCGACCTCGTCATCGAAGCCGGCAACCCGACCGACAGCGAGCGCTTGCTGCCGATGCTGGAACGCCACATCGCCTTTTACGGCGAGCCGCCGCGTCAGGCGGCGGCCGACGGCGGCTATGCCAGCCGCGAAAATCTGAGCGGAGCCAAAGCCCGCGGCATCCGCGACATGGCCTTCCACAAGAAGCGCGGCCTCAGCATCGAAGACATGGTCAGCAGCCGCTGGGTCTATCGCAAGCTGCGCAACTTCCGCGCCGGCATCGAGGCCGGCATCTCTTGCCTGAAACGCGCTTATGGCTTGGGGCGCTGCACCTGGCGTGGGCTCGACCACTTCAAGGCTTATGTCTGGTCCTCGGTGGTCGCTTACAATCTCGCCCTCTTCGCCCGCCTCAGGCCGACCTGACGCTCCTGATCCGGTGGCGTTCAGAGCAAGGCCGGCGAGCGTCGGCCGATACCCCATGACCCATTGCCGCCAGATCGCTCTTCGGGCCACAACCTGCGCCGCCTTGTGCCATCACGCGTCCCAAGAAACGATGTCAGCCGGCAAACAACCTTGCAAAACCGCAGAAAAACAGGCGTTTATGGATGGGCACTAGTCTAGTAGAAGCGCTTTACTCGGCGTCCAACATCGCTCGCTGGAGTTCCGGCTCAAGGCCATCCAGCTCGGCGCCCAGTGCGCGCCGTGCCTCTGGAAAAGGCGCGAGCTTTCCTTCGCGGCCCAAATCTGCAAGCCGCTGTGCTGCCGTCACGACGGCGTCGGCGCCGATTACATCTGCCGAGCCCTTCAAGGTGTGGGCTGCCCGCCGCAACTCCGCAGCATCGCCGCTGGCATACGCCGCGTCGAGAGCGGCGATCAGCTTCGGGTACTCGATGAGGAACATTGCCGCCAATTCGCGCAGGAGTGCCTCGTTTCGATCGAGATTGCGCAGAGCACGCTCCCAATCGAGCACCGACGCGTCCGCAGCCGCCGGCTGGGTTGGGACGGCGGTTACCGGCCCTTCGGGAATCGGAACCCGCATTGGGTCATATTGTTCGACGACGCGGTACAGCTCGGCGGCGCGAAATGGTTTCGTGACGTAGCCATCCATTCCTGCCGCGAGACAGCGCTCGCGATCGGCAGCCGTCGCGCTGGCGGTCAGCGCGACGATCGGTACACGAGCCCTGTCGGGCCGAGCGAGCGCCCGGATTCCGGCGGTCGCGGCGAGCCCGTCCATGACCGGCATATGCACGTCCATGAGTACCAGGTCGTAACTTCCACGTTCGACCGCTTCGATTGCCTCCTGGCCATTCCCGACGGCCACGACCCGGTGCCCGCGCTTCGTCAGAAGATCAACTGCGACCTGCCGGTTGACCGCCCCATCCTCGGCAAGCAGCACGGTGAGCCCCGGGCTCGTCCGCAGGTGCGCCGCGCTGGCGGGGCCCTCGCCCTCGTCTTCCCGCATCGAGACCCCAAGGGCGTTGGTGATCGCGTTCAGCAGATCGGACTGTTTGACAGGCTTCACCAGCAACCTGGAGACATCCAGTCTGCGCAACAGCGCCTCGTCACTTGGCCGGCCCGCGGACGACATCATGACGATCCGGGTCTCCTTGAGGCCTGGGCGCAGCCGCATGCAGGCAGCAAGTTCGAACCCGCTCATCCCAGGCATCATCACGTCGAGAAGCGCGAGGTCCGGCGGAGAACCGGAAGCCTGTTCGAGTGCGTTGAGCGCCGCCACGCCGTCCGTTGCGACGATTGGGATCATGCCCCAGTTCACGACGATTTCCTCGAGAATCTGGCGATTGGTGGCGTTATCGTCGACCACCAGGGTGCGCCGACCGCGCAATTCTGCCTCGCGCACGGGGCGGGACCTCCTTTCCTCCGGCGCGAGCCCGAAATCGGCAGCGAAGGTGAAGACGCTGCCAGCGCCTGGCGTGCTCTCGAGCTGCATCCGCCCGCCCATCTTCTCGGCAAGTTGTGCCGCGATCGCCAGGCCGAGCCCGGTGCCGCCATATTGCCGCGTCGTCGACGTATCGGCTTGGGCGAAAGCCTCGAATATTCGCTCCTGCTGTGCTTCGGGGATGCCGATGCCGGTGTCGCGCACCTGGAACTGAAGGCGTATCCCGTTGGCGTTCTGCCCTTCCATGGTAACATCGACCACTACTTCGCCGTTCTCTGTGAACTTGATGGCATTGCCGACAAGGTTGACGATGATCTGCCGCAGCCTTGTCGGATCACCGATCAGGTGGTCCGGCACCTCGGGAGGGATATGGCAAGCAAGCTCGAGGCCTTTGTCGGCAGCGCGCTTGGCAAGCGTTTGCAGCGTGTCGCCCAATGTATCGCGCAGCACGAACGGGATCGTCTCGAGCTCCAACCGGCCGGCCTCGATTTTTGAAAAGTCGAGAATGTCGTTGATCAGGTCCATCAGCGTGTCGGCGGAATGGAGGATGATCGAGACATATCTGCGCTGCTGTTCGGAAAGCTCGGTGCCCTCGAGCAGTTCGGCAATGCCGATCACGCCGTTCATGGGCGTGCGGATCTCATGGCTCATATTCGCGAGGAACTCGCTCTTGGCGACGCTCGCCTGCTCGGCCGCGTCACGGGCGCGCTCAAGCTCCTCACGCGACTTACGCAGTTGCTCCGTGCGCTGCTCGAGCTTGGCTGTGCGCTTGGCAACCAGCTCCTCCAGGTGATGGCGGTGCTCTTCAAGCTCGGTGATATCGGAGTAGACGCATATCGTTCCGCCATCGGTGGTCTTGCGCTCGCTGACGCGGATAGTGGTCCCATCTTTGTGCATCAAATTAAAGGGTCCGCGCGGATTGCGGTGGCGCTCGAGGCGTTGGGCAATCCACTCGTCGACCGTCTGGCCGTCGAGCGGCGACAAGCCGCTTTCCGCAAAGGTACGGATCACCAGCTCGAACGGCGTGCCCGGCGTTTCGCCAGCAAATTGTCCGGCAGGAAGGACGGCACGCTCGGGCCCTGAAAAGAAATCTCGGTAGCGCGAATTGTAGACGACCAGCCGGTCGCTGGAGTCATAGAGGGCGAAACCCTCCAGGGACGATTCGATTGCATCGAGCAGTTGCCTTTGCGCCGCTTTAGCTCGCTCGGTTGCAGTCTCGGTTGTCTTGACCAGTTCCTCGAGATGCTCGCGCTGTTCCTCCAGTTCGGTAATGTCGGTATAGGCGCCCACCAGGCCGCCATCGCGGGTCCGGCCTTCGCTGACGCGAATCCACATTCCGTTGTTGAGCCTAACCTTGAATGGCGGACCCGGATTGCGGTGCCGCTCCATTCGTTGCGCAACCCACTCCTCCACGTTGAGCTCGCCAACTGGGGCCAACCCATGCTCCACAGCGGAGCGTATCAGGTCCTCGAAGCTCATTCCGATCGCGACCCTGGGGGCAAACAGCTTTTCGAAGCGCGAGTTGAACGCGACCATTCGGTCATCGGCATCATAAAGAACGAAACCTTCCAAAGCTGACTCGATGCCGTCCAAAAGACTGTCGCGTGCCGCTTCTGCCCGTGCCTGTGCCGCCCGGGCAGCTTCTAGCTGCTCCGCAAGCATGTCCTCGGTGCGGGAAGCATCAGGAATGGCGGTATTGTTGGTCATTAGATCCCTCCCATCCGGCGGGATGTGCAGGCTCCTTACGGGAATAGACCGCGCAGCAGCTTGGCTTCGGTCACGCGGGTGATCCCTTCGATCAAGGCAGCCGTGCGCAGATCAACCTGGTCATCTTCCGCACGGCGGCGCGTCCGCACGAACGCATCCAGCAAGATCGCCTTGAGCCGGTGATTGATCTCGTCGAGCGTCCAGGTCAGGTTCTGCAGCCCCTGCACCCACTCGAAATAGGAAACGGTCACTCCGCCGGCATTGCCGAGAATGTCGGGGATGATGTGCACTCCACGCTCGTTGAGGATCTCGTCAGCCTCAAGCGTGGTGGGACCATTGGCGCCTTCGGCGAGCAACCGGCACTTGATCCGCTCAGCGTTCTCGGCGGTTACCTGATTTTGCAGTGCCGCCAGAACCAGGACATCACATTCGAGTTCGAGAAGCTCGGCGTTCGAGATAGACTCCGCATCCGGAAAGCCCGCCAGCACGCGATTTTTGGCCACATATTCTAAAAGCATGTCCACTGACAGGCCGGCGGGGTTGTAGAGCCCGGTCGAGACGTCGCTGATCGCGATAATCTTGACGCCTGCCTCGGCCAGAAACCGCGCCGCGAAGCTGCCGACATTGCCGAATCCCTGCACCACGGCGGTCGATTTGGCGAGATCCAGCCCGATTGCTTCCGCCGCGGCTTCGATGACATAGACCAGGCCGCGCCCGGTCGCCTCTTTGCGTCCAAGCGAGCCCCCGAGCACCACCGGTTTGCCGGTGACCACCGCCGGAACCGCATGGCCGACCTGCTGGCTATAGGTGTCCATCACCCAGGCCATGACCTGCTCGTCGGTCCCCATGTCGGGCGCCGGGATGTCCTTGTCGGGTCCGATGATGTCGATGATTTCGGCCGTGTAGCGCCGGGTCAGCCGCTGCAGTTCGCTTTTCGAAAGGACGGTGGGGTCTACGCGCACACCGCCCTTGGCGCCGCCAAAAGGTAACCGCATCAAGGCGCATTTCCAGGTCATCAACGTTGCCAGCGCGGCCACATCGCCAAGATCGACGTCCTCGTGATAACGAATTCCGCCTTTGGTCGGCCCCATGGTCAGGACATGCTGCACCCGGTAACCGAACACGGTTTCGACCTGCGCACGGTCGTCGCGGAAGAATGGGAACGACACAACCTGGGTGCGCTGCGGGAACAGCAGCCGTTGGCGGATGTTGTCATCCAGATTCATGATCTGGGCGGCCTTTAGGAACTGTTGCTGGGCCAGGCGGAACATCGGCGAGTCCCACTCACCACCATGGGCGCGCTTGCGCGCCAGTGTGTAGCGGATTGCCCTGTCGAGCGCGATGCCGTTGAGCCTGGTCTTCAGCAGAAAGTCGCTGGCACCTGCCTCGACTGCGTGTGCCGCGAGCTTCACATCGTCGAGGCCGGTCAGGATCACCACCGGGACATACGGCGCAGCCGATCGGATTCTGAACAGCGTCTCCAGCTCCTGGCTATCGGGCAGAATCAGATCGAGCAGCACCAGATCAGTCGCGCCCCGCTCAAGCTCTCCAAGCCCGTCGGCCAGGCGATCCACGGCCACCACCTCGCAGCGCAACTGCATTTCGGTGTCGAGCAGCCTTTGGATCAGCTTTGCGTGGAGCGGGTTATCCTCGACAAGCAGTACGCGCACTGTTTGATCGCTCATGCTTTGCCTCCTTCCGGACGGCCGCCCCGCGAGTATATCAGGTTTGTCGTGGCTGCAGAATCTTGACTATCGGGGGAGCGTGTCACACCAGCCGTTGGCGTGGTGGCATCATATCGTCGCAGCGCAACGACGCCCTAGTTCCCGTTCATACATATGAGATCTCGAATCAGAGAACACGTTCGCGATTACCCGCGAGGCTCCGGAGTAACGGCTCGACCCTACGCTCCCGCTCATAGCGACGACGATGTCCGGTGCTGGCGAGCAATCTTGCCCTTCGGCGCTGTTGCTGCGAATTTCGGGATCCCACCCTACTGCGACGCGGTCAGAACCGGCATGATCGACCCTTTGCGGACCTCGCTAGCATTCAGTCAGAACGGCCGGTCCCCGAAACGGAAACGGTTATCGACCGCGGCCCGCGCATTCGCGGACATTTGCGCCCGCGCTTTACTTTGGTTCTCGCCGCGACAGGCGAAGATTTCCGGGAACTGTCGCATTCTGACCGAGGCTGCGCGCGGCGTGATCGAACGAGCACGGAATGCGGCCGAAGCCCGTCTCGACCGAACCGACCGGATCCCAGGGCCGCAGGCGACGTTTCCAGGCGGAGCCGTCTTCGCCTTGGCCACGAACGTCAGTTTGGTGGCAGCCCGCGATCGAACCGGCGCCGAAGCCTGCCCGCAGGCCCGCAAAACCGACAGCTACTTTAGGTAGGCGCGCAGCACATCGATCAGTTCGGCAGCGCCCTCGTCGCGTTCCTTCTGGGACAGCCCCTCGGCGGCGACGTGCATCAGGACATGGTCCTCGATCACCTCGCCCATGAGGCCGTTGACCGCGCCACGCACCCCGGCGAGCACCTGCATGACTTCGGCGCAGTCTTTCTCGTCGACGAGCATCCGCTCGACAGCCTCCATCTGGCCGCGAATGCGGCGCACGCGATTGATCAGCTTTTGTTTTTCGCGGATGGTGTGGCTCATGTGCAGTTCCTTGTCGCCCGGGTTTAAGCCGCGCGAGCTTCAATCTCCACGGTCACATGCGACAAATCGTGAATAGCTGCAAGCTTTTCCCGATAATAGGAGGGCGCACGAGGCTTGTCCGTTACGATCGAAACGATGGCGCCGTGATGGCCCGGCCCGAGTTGCCATACGTGCAGGTCAACGATCTCCGCACCTTCGCGCGTGATGATCTCCTCGATTTCGTCCGGCAGCTCCTCGCCTTCGGGAATGTAGTCGATCAGCACCGAGCCGGCATCGCGAATGAGCCCCCATGACCAGCGCGCGATGACCAAGCCGCCGACGATGCCCATGCCGGGGTCCAGCCAGGTCCAACCATAAAGGCTACCAAAGGCCAGCGCTGCGATCGCCAGTATTGACGTCAGTGCATCGGCCAGGACATGGAGATACGCTGCCCGAATGTTCTGGTCCTCGCCCGCACGGCCATGATGGGCGTGATGACCGTGATCGTGCCCGTGGTGATGATGATCGTCTTTCAGAAGCCATGCGCAAAGGAGATTGACAGCCAAACCCACAACAGCAACGAGAATCGCTTCATTGAAGTCGATGGCGACAGGACTTCTGAGACGCACGAGGCTTTCCCAGCCGATCAGCAGAGCAATCAGGGCGAGCACGACGGCGCTGGCAAAGCCGGCAAGGTCACCGAGCTTGCCGGTGCCAAAAGAAAAACGCCGGTTATGGGCGTGTTTGCGGGCATAGAGGTAGGCGAGCGCCGTAATGAGCAGGGCGGCGGCATGTGTCGACATGTGCCAACCATCGGCCACAAGCGCCATCGACCCAAACAGGTTTCCTGCGACGATCTCCACCACCATCATAGTGGCGGTGATGGCAATGACGAGCCAGGTCCGCCGCTCGTTGCGAGCGTGGCTGTCGCCGAGGAAAAGATGATCATGAGCCGCGTTGAGCGCCCGACTGGACTCGTGGCGATGTCCATGATCCTGGCTGTGAGGGTCGGAATGACCATGCAGGTTGTGGGATGGCATCATGAAGTTCCCAAACTACTCGGAAAGTGATATAGGGGGGTATACTATAATGGGCGACAGAGGGCAACGCCTGTCTGCTGAATGCAAGCTTAGAATGCCCGTGACGAATGCCGTCCTCGGTGTGGGGTCAAGCCGCCGGCAAGGATGCTGCGGCAATTGCTCCCAGCTGGGCGGAAAGCGTACATAGAACAGTTGGCTCAGCAGCTCCCCGAGTGTCTGGGTCACGATCACGGTGGGGATGAACAACTGCGCAGGAGCATCGCCGACTACTGCTAGCCGGGGCCGAGAGGCAAGCGGATTGGTTTGTTGCACGGGAGTGGGTTCAGGTTCAGCACCCTTCGCCACCAATCAGGTTTGACACGCGATTAGTAGAGGATTGGTCTTGAAATTGGTGTCAATGTAGATCAATTTGGTTGCGGCAAATATTTGGCGAGGGCTCATGAGCGTAGTCTTGAAGAATTTCATCGAGGCCGAAGGTCTGGAGCCGGGGGATCGGTTGCCGCCGGAGCGCGACCTGGCGGTCAAACTCGGGCTGCCCCGCACCGCACTGCGACGGATGCTTGCTTCTCTGGAAAAGGAGGGCCGGCTGATCAGGCACGTGGGCAGGGGGACATTTATCGCCGGCAGCGGGGTTACCTCGACGGCGCTGCGCCGTCCGCCAGGCAGCACGGGAGACGCGTTGCGCACCTATCCGGCCGAAGTTTTCGAGGCTCGGCTGATCATGGAACCCAAGATCGCCGCCCTGGCGGCGTTACGGGCGACCAGGCAGGAGATCGACGAAATGCAGAAATCGATCGATCGGGGCAGCGCGGCGGAAACCCTGGTCGAATTCGAGAAATGGGACGCTGTCTTTCACCGCATCATCGTCGGAGCCGCCCGCAATGGCCTTCTCGCCTCGCTCTACGAGGGGATTCACACGGTACGGGCGGGAAACCTCTGGGGGAAGATGAAGGAGCAGTCACTAACCCCTGACCGCATGAAGGCCTATATCGCCAAGCATCAGGCGATTCTGGACGCGATCAAAGATCGGGACAGCAGAGGGGCCGAGCTAAACATGCACGACCACATCGTCGAAGCGAGAACAAACATACTTGGCCCAAATACCTGAGCATCTATTTGAGCGGTCTATTGAGAGCGTGTTGTCCGTCACGGTTGATGGCGATCGGTTCTCGTGCCTCGATGATGACCGCTCCGGCGAGACCGCGGCCGAGCTCGAGACAAGTGGCATGCGGGTGGTAGCATCCGGCGGAATGAACTCGTACAGGAAGCTCTCGCCGGGCCTGATCGGCGGCTGCATCAGCCCCGGCACCCTGGCGTGCGGAGGCTGAGGCCGTGGCATGGCGCAGCCGCATAAGCCGGAACCATCCCATTATACCTCTCGGTTTCGGGTCGACAGGGTTCAGATGAAAAGGAGACAAGTGCACCATCTCTCTTTAATCTGCCGAACGGGAAGACTTCCTCCGTCTATTGACCCGAAATCTGCTTTTTCAGCGGCGATCACCTCTCCCAAATTGGGCAACTGCGTCTTTAGACTGAGTTCCGGTTTGACACCATTCTGGGGGGATTGAGAGCGAGAGAGCGCCAGCCAAATTAGCTGTATAGCGGGCGAAAAACCAAATGATATGCCTTGTATCGCTTCAAATACCGCAGCCCACCGGTGGCGCCGGTGTTAGAATAGCAATCGTTGGATGGAGACTTCCGAAGCCGAGTGCATCACAGCCTTCCATCCTCCAAATTCCCCCTCGTGAAGCAGATTGGCTGCCGTCCAAGGGACGAGGGCAGCCACTTTTCTTTTTGGGCGTAACGGACGAGCGTCACTGTTCGACCACAGGAGTCCGTTAACCACTTTTTTCGAGCATGCCCGACTAAGCCATAAGACCACGTTATCTCTCGGTTCGGGTTTGCCCCTTTCGACATGGTCGTAACGGTCTTCGGGAACAATGATTGGCTGCGTCGGTTCGCCGAACTCAGGGGCCTCCGCAGCATTCCGCAGCAGCAGCTTGATGCCTCCGCCAAGGGGTCAAGGCGCTGGCGGCCGAACGGCATGACTCGCAAGGAGATCGATCGTGACGGCTGCATCTGGGCCGAGCCACTTGGACTTGGGCTGCCCAATCGCAATTCGGCATCGGCGCGGGCTGACGGTCGCTTCGAACTTTTGAAATAGGCCCCGACCTGCAGCGGCCCTGGGCGCCGCGAACCAAAACCTGGTGCGATGGCTATGCTCACCTGCGCCAAAGGTAGCGGCCAGCTTTCTCGGAACCATGGCGGAAACATCTTTCAGACGCCGCCGCTCCCTAGGCACGCCTCCGAGGCCCGTCGATGTCGGAGCCTCAGAGGTTTGCCTTAATCGCTGCCGAGCCTGCTCTCGTGGTTCAGCCGATCGGCTGGGGCTCGTATCCGGCTGTCCGAAGGGTCTCTGCGGCTTCGGCCGCGTCTCCCGCTACCGTGACCTCCCGAGAGGCCAGATCAATAGAGATCTCGGTCCCCGGCATGGTCGTCGCGAAGGCCTTGCGTATCGTACCCGCGCAATGGTCGCAGGTCATATCGGCTACCTTGAACCGGACCCCCGAAACGGCAGGTTCGCTAGCGCTGGAAGCATGATGCTGATGTTCTCCGCACATGAATTTCATCTCCTGGTTATGATTGATGCACGCGCATCCTGCCGTTTCCAACGGTTGGAAGGTCAAGTGCTTTTTTGCCCTTGTATGCGCACAAAATAAATTTGTCATAGGGGGCTTGACCTTCCGACCGTTGTAAACCTTACAAACAGATGCAGTCGATTTTTCGGAGGAGCAACATGAGCCCGGCGACTGCTACAGATCCTGCTCTTCTCGGCATCTATGTCGAAGGAATGAGCTGCGCTTCCTGCGTCAGTCGAATCGAGAAGGCTATTCGAACCGTACCTGGCGTGAAGTCCGCGGCCGTGAACCTGGCGACGGAGCGCGCCGATGTGGCGTTCGCAGGCCCGGCCGATTTGGGTGCCATTTTGAAGGCGGTTCAGAACGCCGGCTATTCCACGAAAACGGAAAGCGTAGAACTCGCAGTCGAGGGCGCTACGTGCGCCTCCTGCGTCAACCGCATTGAAGCATCGCTAAAACGGGAGCCCGGTGTCCTCGACGCTACGATGAATCTTGCCACCGAGAGGGCATTCCTGCGCGTAGTCAGCGGGGCTGCCAGTATCCAAGACCTGATGGCGGCCGTCGAGCGGGCGGGTTACACCGCCCGGGCAGTCGCGGCCGAAAACCCTGAGGATGCACAGGCAGAGGCTCGCGAGCGCGAGGCGCGCAGTCTCGCGCTCGCCTTGAGCGTCTCGGCCGTGTTGACGCTTCCCGTCTTCGTGCTTGAAATGGGCTCGCATTTCGTGCCGGCGATCCATGACTTTGTCATGAACAATATCGGCATGCAGGAGAGCCGGTATCTGCAGTTCCTGCTGGCGACCCTTGTGCTCTTCGGACCGGGCCTCCGCTTCTTCCGCAAGGGCGTGCCCGCTCTCCTGCGCGGGGCCCCCGACATGAACAGCCTCGTGGCCCTCGGCACGGCTGCCGCATGGAGCTACTCCGTTGTCTCCACCTTCGCATCCTCGATCCTGCCCAATGGCACCGCCAATATCTATTACGAGGCTGCGGCGGTGATCGTGACCCTCATCCTGCTCGGCAGATATCTGGAAAATCGCGCCAAGGGCCGCACGTCGGAAGCGATCAAGCGCCTTGTCGGTCTTCAGGCGAAGACTGCCAGAGTTGTGCGCGATGGCGAGACGGTCGAAGTCCCGCTCGATCAGGTGCAGATGGGAGACCTCATTCTCGTGCGACCGGGCGACAAGGTGCCAGTTGATGGCGAGGTCGTGGACGGTTCCTCTTATGTCGACGAGTCCATGATCACTGGAGAGCCCGTGCCCGTTGCAAAAGGCTTGGGCGCGGGCGTGGTCGGCGGCACGATCAACAAGACAGGCGCCTTCACCTTCCGCGCCACCAAGGTCGGCGCCGATACCGTGCTCGCCCAGATCATCCGAATGGTTGAGCAGGCGCAGGGGGCAAAGCTGCCGATCCAGGCGCTGGTAGACAAGGTTACGGCATGGTTCGTGCCGGCGGTGATGCTCGCCGCCGCGATCACCTTCCTCATCTGGCTGTCCCTTGGTCCGACGCCGGCACTCAGCTTCGCGCTCGTTAATGCGGTGGCCGTGCTCATCATCGCCTGTCCGTGCGCCATGGGTCTTGCCACGCCAACCTCTATCATGGTCGGCATGGGCCGCGCGGCCGAAATGGGCATTCTCTTCCGCAAGGGCGAGGCGCTACAGACGCTTAAGGGCGCCGATGTGATCGCCATGGACAAGACAGGTACGCTCACAAAGGGCCGTCCGGAGCTCACGGATCTCATTCCCGCCGGGGGGTTCGACCGGGACGAAGTGCTCGGACTGGTGGCTGCGGTCGAGACGCGGTCGGAGCACCCGATCGGAGAGGCCATTATCGCGGCGGCGAAGCGTGCGGGTCTTGTTCTGCCTGAAGTGGAAGGTTTCGACGCCATCCCCGGATTCGGCGCCAAGGCGCTCGTGGCGGGCCGCACGGTTCATGTCGGCGCTGACCGACTGATGACGAAGCTAGACCTCGATGTCACCGCGTTCGCAGGCGAAGTGAATCGGCTTGGAGATGAGGGCAAGAGCCCGCTGTTCGCGGCCGTCGACGGGAAGATTGCCGCGGTGATCGCCGTATCGGACCCGATCAAGCAGACAACCGTCGAGGCAGTCAACGCGCTGCACAAGCTCGGGCTCAGGGTTGCGATGATCACCGGCGATAACCGAAAGACGGCCGAGGCGATCGCTCGCCGGCTGAAGATCGACGAGGTGGTGGCCGAGGTGCTTCCAGACGGAAAGGTCCAGGCGCTGGAAAACTTGCGCGCCGGGGACCGCAAGGTGGCGTTCGTGGGAGACGGCATCAACGATGCCCCTGCTTTGGCGGCCGCAGATGTGGGCATCGCTATCGGCACCGGGACTGACGTGGCCATCGAAAGTGCCAACGTCGTGTTGATGTCTGGCGACCTGCGCGGGGTGCCGAATGCCATCGCCCTTTCGAAGGCGACGATCCGCAACATCAAGGAGAACCTGTTCTGGGCCTTCGCCTATAACACGGTACTAGTACCCGTTGCCGCCGGCGTGCTGTTCCCCGCCTATGGCCTGCTGCTCTCTCCCATGATCGCAGCCGGCGCCATGGCGCTGTCCAGTGTCTTCGTCTTGGGCAATGCGCTGCGGCTCAAGCGCTTCCGGGCTCCCATGAAATTCGATGCGGTGCAGGCTGACGTAAATGGCCGCCTGGCGGCAGCGCAATAGCAATGGGCAAGGAGGAGGACTCGTGGGAAAGTCAGTTCATATCCGCCAGGCGGACCGGGAGATTGCGGTAGCGGACGAGCGCACCATCCTGGAGGCGGCCCTGGAGCAGGGTATCGCCTATCCTCACGGCTGTCGCTCGGGTCGCTGCGGCTCCTGCAAGTCGCGCCTGATAACAGGTGAGGTTGACTTGTTGCCGCATACGCCATTCGCTCTGACGGCCGAAGAGCGGGCTCTGGGGCTGATCCTTGCCTGCAGGGCTCAGCCGAAAGGTAATGCGGCGGTCGCTTGGCTGGGCAGGGAGGAAGTCCGGGCGGACCATCCGGTTGAGACGTTCCAGGCACGAGTTATTTCGCTGGACGACGCCACGCATGATATAAAGCGTGTGAGGATTATGCCGGAAAGCGGCCTGCCGCTCCCCTTCAGCGCGGGGCAATATGCGCAGCTTTCCTTTCCGGGAGCGCCGACGCGCGACTATTCCATGGCAAACCGGCCTGGCGAAAGGGAACTCGAGTTCCACGTACGCCGCATCCCCAATGGCGCGGCGAGCGAACGGGTAGCAACTCGGCTTGCGGTCGGAGACGAGGTGACGGTCCGCGGCCCCTTCGGCAGCGCGTTCCTGCGCCACCGCCATACAGGCCCAATCCTGGCAATTGCCGGCGGGTCCGGCATGGCGCCGATAAAGTCTATCGTGGAGACGGCGCTGAACCACGGATTCCGGCAGCCTATCCACTTGTACTTCGGCGCGCGCCAGGAGCGGGATCTCTATCTGGTGGACCACTTTGGAACCCTGTGCGCGCGCCATCCCAACCTGACCTTTATCCCGGTGCTTTCGCAGGTCGAGCGGTCCGATGGTTACCGCACGGGAACGGTCACCAGGGCGGTCGCGGAGGATCTGCGGGACCTCGATGGCTGGCAAGCCTACATGGCGGGTCCGCCGGCAATGACCGACAGCGCGACGCCAATCCTTCTCGAGTGCGGGCTCAGCCCGGAAGACCTGCATGTCGATGTGTTTTTCACACCCGAAGCGGCGGTCGAGTCGCAGCACAAATTGGAGGATGTGAAATGAATATTGGTGATGTTTCCCGAGAGTCGGGCGTTTCCACAAAGATGATCCGCTACTATGAAGAGATCGGGCTCATTCCCGCCGCTCATAGGACTGAGGCGGGCTACCGCATCTACTGCGAGAAGGATGTGCACAAGCTGCGCTTTATCCGGCGGGCGCGGGATCTCGGCTTCTCCGTGACGCAACTGACCGAGTTGCTGGCCCTTTGGTCGGATGGCCATCGCGCCAGCGCAGACGTCAAGCGCATAGCCCGCCAGCACATCGCGGAACTGGAACACAAGCTCCAGGAACTCCAGGCGATGACAGACGCACTGAAACACCTGGCCGAACATTGTCATGGCGACCACCGCCCGGAGTGTCCGATCCTCGAGGACTTGGCCGGCGCCATTGAGGTTGAAGCCAGGCACATGGACCTTACGCGCTTTGGGGCGGGCGGTGTCGACCCCGTGCGCCGAAAGAAAGAAATCCTGTGAGCGGCCGCTAGGGAAAAGAGTTGGAGACGAGAATGCCACACATCTCACGTCGTCAGTTTCTCACTTCCTGCGCCGCCGCCGGTGTGGCTGTAGCCAGTCCGTCATTGCTGGTCCCCGCGCGCCACGCTTCCGCAGCGCCGGCAACCCTGATCAGGGCCGGAACCAGGACGATCGAGGTCAACGGCCGGGCCGCCACCGTGTACGGTCTGATGCAGCCTAACGGCACGCACGGGCTTATCGCGGAGGCAGGCGGTCCATTCCAAGTGCGGTTGGAAAACGGGCTCGACGAGGAGACGCTGATTCATTGGCACGGCCTTACCCCTCCGTGGAAGCAAGACGGCGTTCCGAATATCTCTCAGGCGCTGCTTTCCCCAGGCGGCACGCACAACTACGACTTCCTGCTGAAACACGCCGGCACCAACTGGATGCACTCCCATCACGGTCTGCAGGAACAGCGCCTGCTGGCCGCACCGCTTATCGTGCGCGACCCGACCGAGGCTCGGCAAGACGTGCAGGAGGTGGTCGTGCTCTTCCACGATTTCACCTTCCGCGATCCGGCCGAGGTGCTGGCCGGCCTGCAGGGTGGTGGGCAGGCTGCCCAGGCACAAGCCGCGCCCATGGACCATGCCGCAATGGGTCACGGTGCTCCGGCGCCCGCCGCAGGCGGGCATACCGGCGGAAGCGGCGTGGCTGCGCCCGCAGTTGCGCACCTGAACGATGTCGAACATGACGCCTTCCTCGCCAATGACCGCACGCTTGACGATCCCAAAGTCTTCCGGGTGGAGCGCGGTGGGCGGGTGCGCCTGCGGCTGATCAACGGCGCTGCCGCGACCAACTTCTGGATCGACCTTGGCGGGCTCGAGGGGCGCCTGATCGCCGTCGACGGGATGCCGGTCGAGCCGGTCCGCGGACGGCGTTTCGAATTCGCCATCGCGCAACGCCTCGATATCGCGCTGGACCTGCCGAAGAACGAAGGCGCATGGCCGATCTTTGCCATCCGCGAAGGAGAGCGTGCGCGCACCGGTTTCATATTGGCTACCGCGTCCGGCACCATAGTACGCGTCGGCGGAGAAGCCGACGAAGCCGCAGTCGCCGTAGGGCTGGCGCTTGATGAAACGCTGCGCGCCGTGCAGCCACTGGCGGGACGTCCGGCCGACCGGCAGCACACGGTGACGATTACCGAGGCGCCCGGCTATGTCTGGATGCTGAATGGCAAGAGGCGCGGCGAGGATGCGCCGCTCGCGGTGGCCGAGGGCGAGCGCGTCGAGATCACCTTCCGTGACGACACCACGATGGCGCACCCGATGCATCTGCACGGCCATCACTTTCAGGTCGTTGCCATCAACGGCAAGCGGTTCCCGGGCGCGGTGCGCGACACCGTCCTCGTGCCGTCTCGGGGCAGCGTGACAGTCGCTTTCGACGCGGTGAACCCAGGCAAATGGCCGCTTCACTGCCACCACCTCTACCATATGATCGGAGGAATGATGACGACGGTCGAGTATGAAGTGTAGCTCGGCTTATACTGCAGTTCGTCAATTAAAGGCGCTAAATAACATTCCAGCCCCGAACTATTAATGTCCGAAGGGGGAACGTTTCGCCGGAGACGTATTTGTTTAATATTTGCAATATACGGCATTTGTAATTGATAAATGGCATAAAATTCTGAGACTTACTTGTCTTTAGCACATTTGACTGCGTTACTTATATTAGGATTTTGCATTAGAGAGCAATCGAAGTGGTTGCAGATTAAAGGAGCGAACGAAGGCGAAGATCCAGCGTGGCCTTTGCCCAAAAGAACTGCAGCCAGCGAGTGAGCGCATTGCCGGAGGGGCAGGCGTTCGCCAGAGACGGGAGCACTCAGAGTGCTCCCCAGAAGCTGAGCCGCGGCGAGCCGAAGCTCCTTCTTCGTGGTGCACAGTGGCGGTCGCGGCCGCGGCGTGAAAATGGGAGGACGACATGTGGACAAGGCTGCTTCAACGTCTTTTGATTTTAGGCCTGATGCTTCTCGGCGTCTCGCTTCTGGCTTTCCTCGTGCCGTATGTGAGCGGTGGAGATCCGGTGCGGACGATCCTGATGTCACGGGTCCGCGACCTTGATGTCGATCCCGCCGCCGTTGAGGCGATGCGCATCCATTTGGGTCTCGACCGGCCGCTGGCGGTGCAATATGGCGCCTGGCTGTGGCAGGCGCTGCAGGGCGATCTCGGCTATTCGTTCGCGAGCGGCAGGCCCGTTGCCTCCGAGATCGGGCACGCCCTCGGCGTGTCGATAACCCTGGCGCTGACGGCGCTCGGCATTGCCGCCGCCGTTGCCATACCGCTCGGCACCTTGGCGGCAACGCGGCCGGGCGGGACGGTCGACAGCGCCACGACGCTGATGGTTCAGACCTTCGTTGCGACGCCGGAATACTGGCTGGCGCCGATGGGCATTCTCGTTTTCGCGCTTCACCTCGGCTGGCTGCCGTCGGCCGGCTGGACGAGCTGGACGGCGCTGGTGCTGCCGGCCACGGTGCTGTCGCTGCGCCCGATGGCCTATTTCACGCAGGTGACGCGGGCCGCCATGATGGATGTGCTGCAGGCCCCCTACATCACCGCAGCGCGCAGCCGCGGCCTCAGCATGCGCCAGACGGTGATGCGCCACGGCCTGCGAAACGGCTCTTTGCCGGTCGTCACCTTCTTCGCACTGTGGCTGGCCGGACTCCTCGGCGGCTCGGTGGTGATCGAGGTCATCTTCGCCATCCCAGGCATGGGGCGGCTGCTCTACGAGGCTGTCATCAATCGCGACGTCCCGATGCTGCAAGGCGGTTTCGTGTCCATCGTGGCGCTGTCGATCCTGATCAACACGATAGCCGACATGCTCTATGTCGCGCTCAACCCGGCAGTGAGGTCCGGCCATGCGCATTGACAACACTTCACAAAGTGTCGCTGCCAGCTCGCTTCTGCCTATGCGGCCGAGGCACCTGGCGGCGCAGCGGCTGTGGCGGTTCCTCCGCGGACGCCATTGGACCTTCCGCACGGGGGTCGTGATCCTGGTGGCGCTCGTGATAACGCTCATCCTCGCGCCGTGGATCGCGCCTCATGATCCGGCCGTGCAGAACCTGATTGCACGGCTGTCGCCGCCGAGCGCGGAGCACTGGCTGGGCACCGACCATCTCGGGCGCGACCTCTTCAGCCGCCTTCTTGTCGGCGGTCGCTTCACCGTCACCATCGCCATGGTCACCGTTCTCTTGTCCTTTGCCATCGGCACGCTGATCGGCGTCGTCGCCGGACGCGTCGTAGGTGGCGTGTTCGACGAGGTCACGATGCGCATTATCGACGTGCTGATCTCGATCCCCGACGTCGTGGTGGCGATCTTCCTCGTGGCCATTTTCGGCCCCGGCTATGCGACTCTGATCGCCTCGCTCACGGTCATCGGCTGGACACCCTTTGCGCGACTCGCCCGCGGGTTGACGCTGGCGATCAACGCTCAGGGCTATATCCGGGCGGCGGAGGTGCTTGGCTGCAGCCGGTCCTTCATCGTCCTGCGCCACGTCATTCCGAACATCATCCGTCCGATCGCGGCGGTGAGCTTCCTGCGCTTCGGTCACAAGCTGATCACGGTCGGAGCGCTCTCCTTCCTCGGGCTCGGCGTACAGCCGCCGGCGGCCGACTGGGCACTTATGCTGGCCGATGCACAGCCCTATGTCGAGCGGCTGCCGATCCTGATGATCGCGCCGGGCCTGGCGATCTTCGTGGCCGCGCTCAGCGTCACCTGGATCGGGCACGGGCTGGAGATCGAAGCCAGAGATGGAGACTCGGGCGATGAATAAGACGAACGAACCATTGCTGGTGATCGAGGATCTCACGGTCGCCTTCCCCGGCCAGCCGACGCCGGTGATCGACGGGCTCAGCCTGACGCTAAATCGTGGCGAGGTGCTGGCATTGGTCGGCGAATCCGGTTCGGGCAAGAGCATGACGGCACTGTCACTCATGCGGCTGCTGCCGGCCGGAGGCGAGATCACTGGCGGGCGCATTCGCTTCGACGGTGAGGACGTGCTCTCCCTGTCGGATCGGCAAATGAACCGCATGCGCGGCGGACGCATGGCGATGCTCTTCCAGCAGCCGCAGGCCATGCTCGATCCGACATCGCGGGTCAACGCCCAGATCGCCGAGCCCTTGCGGGTTCATCGCGGTTTCGGCCGGCGCGCGGCCATGGAGCGGGTGCTGGATTTGCTGCGAGAGGTCGGCATTGCCGATCCGGCGGTGCGCGCGCGCTGCTTCTCGCATGAACTTTCCGGCGGGATGGCGCAGCGTGTCATGATCGCCGCCGCGCTAAGCGGCGATCCGCAGATGCTGATCGCCGACGAGCCGACCACGGCGCTCGACGTGACCGTGCAGGCGCAGATTCTGAGGCTGATCGACGAGCAAAGGCGCAAGCGCGACTTGGCGACGTTGCTGATCACTCACGACCTTGCCGTCGTCTCCGCGCTCGCCGACCGAGTGGCGGTTATGTATGCCGGTCGGATCGTCGAGGAAGGACCCGCTAAGGCGGTCCTTGAGTCGCCGCAACACCCCTATACGCAGGCACTGATGCGCTGTTCTCTGCTCGTGCCCGACCAGAGCGGGCAATTGCTGTCGATTCCCGGATCGGGCACTCATGCGCGGGAGCTGACCTGCGGTTGCCGCTTCCACCCGCGCTGCAGCGCGGCGTCACAGCACGGCATCGCCAGCCGGTGCATGCGATCCGAGCCGGCGCTGAAACCCGACGCGGATGGCCACGAAACGCGCTGTTGGGCCGTTGAACCCGAAAAGGAGTCGGCCGCATGAACAACGTCACGCTTTTGCGAAAGTCCGCGAGGGATCCGCAGGCGCCGGCCAGCGAGGCCGTTCGACCGCGACTCGTCGAGGTCGACGAGCTTGCCAAGCACTACTTCCTCAGCCGGTTGTTCTCGATCAAATCGGTCGATGGTGTCTCTTTCGACATTCGACAAGGCGAAGTGCTCGGCCTTGTCGGCGAGTCGGGCTGCGGCAAGAGTACGATCGCCCGCCTGCTGACACGGCAAACACCGCCGACGAGCGGCCAGGTGAGAATCGCAGGGCAGGAGATTGCCGACGTCGGCGGCGAGGATCTGAAGCGCCTCCGGCGCACCGTGCAACTCGTCTTCCAGGACCCGTTCGGGGCGCTCGACCCGCGTATGCGGATCGGCACCAGCATGGAGGCGCCGCTGGCGCAGCACCGCATAGGGACGCGCGAGGAGCGACGCGACAAGGTCATGCGCATGCTCGCGGAAGTCGGCCTGGACGAAAGCTTCTATGAACGCTACCCGCGGCAATGCTCGGGCGGACAATTGCAGCGCGTCGTCATCGGTCGGGCCCTGCTCCTCGAGCCGCGGTTCCTGATCTGCGACGAGCCGACATCCGCGCTCGACGCCTCGATGCGCACGCAGATCCTCAACCTTTTGACTGATCTGAAGCGGCGCCACGGCTTGACCATGCTGATGATTTCTCACGACCTGAGGGTGGTGCGCCACATCTGCGACCGCATCGCCGTGATGTATCTGGGCCGGATCGTCGAGGTCGCCGACAGTGATGCGCTCTTCAGGACGCCGCGCCACCCCTATACGCGGGCGCTGATCGCCGCCTCCATGCTCGATCGGACTGGCCTCTATTCGCCGGAGATCCAGTTGCGCGGCGACCTTCCGAGTCCGCTTAACCCGCCCCGCGGCTGTCGTTTCCACACCCGCTGCGCCCACGCACAGGCGAAGTGCTCGCAGGCCGAGCCGGAATTCGAGTCGGCGAGCGAGAGCCATCAGGTGCGCTGCCACTTCTGGCGGGAGTTGCCGCCCGGGCAGACGGCAGAGGCGGGCTCGCCATAGAACAGGGGCGAAGAAACGAATGGGGGGTGAGCTGTCATCCCGAATGACAGCACATGGCCCTCGGGGTCGGATACCGGCTGGCAGGGTAGTCGATACGAAACAAAACAGGAGGAGGAACAGAAGATGAAGCGATACACAATGGCGGCAGTCTGCGTAACGGCTTTGGCTACAAGTGCCATGGCCCAGGAAGGCAAAACGCTGACCTATGCCGATTTTCAGACGGTTCAGACCAATTGGCAGATGGCCAGCGACGATTCCTACCTTGGTAGCCGCGCCGGCTGTTTCGAGACGCTTGTGCGTCTCAATTGGCAATTGCAGCTCGAGCCGGGTCTCGCCACGTCGTGGAAACAGGTCGAACCGACCGTGTGGGAGTTCACGCTGCGCGATGGCGTCAAATTCCAGGACGGTGCGCCGCTGACCGCTGAAGCGGCGGCCGGCGCGCTCAACCATCTGCTGGCGGCAGAAATGCCGGCGCGGCCCTTCTCGCCCAAACTGATCAAGTCGGTGGAAGCGGTCGGGGAGAAGGTGGTCCGCATCACCACCCAGACCCCTTCGGTCCTGCTGCCGGCGCAACTCGCCGCGCCCAACACCACCATCCTGTCGCCGGCCGCCTATCAGGGCGCGACGATCGACCCTGTCGGCCGTTGCACCGGTCCCTTCGAGATCGTCGAAGTCAAGCCGAAGGAATATCTGAAATTCAAGCGCAATGACAATTACTGGGGCGGCAAGCCCGCGCTCGAGGGCGGCATGGTGGTTTTCATTCCCGATGCCAACACCCGCATGACCCAGGTTCGCAGCGGCGAGGCCGATATCGCACGGCTGATCCCGGCCCATGGCGTCAAGCAACTGGAAGGGGCGGAGGGGATCGACCTGATACAGCTTAAAACGCCGCGCGTGACCGAATTGCTGCTCAACAACAAGAAGGAACCGCTCAACGACGTCCGCGTCCGCCAGGCCATCCAGGCCGCAATCGACGGCGCGGGGATTGCCGCCAGCGTCTATGAAGGCACGGTGACGGCGGCGGCTTCGGCCTTCAAGCCTGACGATCCCTGGGCGCCGAAAGGCATCAAACCGATCTACGATCCGGCTCGTGCGAAGGCGCTGCTGGAGGAGGCCGGAATCCGGCCCGGACAATTGCAGCTTGAACTCCTGGCCTATACGGCAAGGACCGAACTGAAGGATGTCGGTGCCATCATCCAGGCGCAACTTGGCGAGATCGGCATCAAGGTCAATCTGCGCGTGGCCGAGTATACCGCGATCGAACCCCAGATGATCTCCGGCGACTATGACATGGCGCTGATGTCGCGTGGATATCTCACCGATATTGCCGATCCCTTCGGCTTTCTGACGGCAGACTATTCCTGCGGCGGCAGCTACAACATGTCGCATTACTGCTCGGAAGACGTCGACGCACTAATCGAGAAGGCATCCTCGCTCATCGATCCGCAGGCGCGATACGAGATCTATGCGCAGCTTGCCAAGAAATTCTTCGATGAGGCGGTCACCATCTATCTGGTGAACGAGACGTCATTCGACGCCCGTAGCGAGCGGGTGAAGAACTACGACATGCATCCTTTGGTCTACTACCTCATGACCAAGGATCTTTCCGTCGAATAACTGTCATCTCGGGATCGCGCGGGCTTCTGTTCCGAGCGATCCCCCACCGACGCAATCTCTCCCCGCGCACTTCAGTCCATGCGTCGGCAGGCGCAGTTATGCGCGTCGGAACGGCCAGATTCCAGAACCTGCAGGCGCGTCAGATGCTCAGTGTCCTCTCCAATCCGACCTTCCGTGCATTCTACCTGGCACAGGTCGCCTCGCTCGTCGGGGCGGGGCTGGCGACCGTCGCGCTCGGGCTCATGGCCTTCGAACTGGCCGGCAGTGCGGCCGGCGCTGTGCTCGGCACGGCGCTTGCCCTGAAGACGCTGACCACGGTCGGACTTTCTCCCTTCGTCACCGCCGGGCTTGAGCAGTTCTCCCGACGCAGCGTCCTGATCGGGCTCGAAATCGCCCGCGGGGCGGTGATGTTCCTCTTCCCATTCGTCACGGAAGTCTGGCAGGTCTACCTCCTGATCGTGCTGCTGCATTCGGTTTCCGCCGGTCTCGTGCCGAGCGTGCGGGCCACCATTCCCGACATCCTGCCCGACGAGAAGGATTACACCCGGGCACTAGTACTCACCCAGCTCTCCTACGACATGGAGACGGTGGCGAGTCCCCTGCTCGCCCTTCTCCTCCTGAGCCTCGTCCCGCTCGAGGGGCTTTTCATCGTTGCTGTCGCAGGGTTTTTGGTTTCGGCGGCCTTGGTCGCGTCCGTGTCTCTCCCGGCGCAGAATCCCTCCGTCGGTCGCGGCGTGGGCGCGCGCGCGGTGAAAGGTCTTCGGATTTATCTCGGCACGCCGATGCTGCGATGTCTTCTCGCCCTCACCTTCTGCGCGGCTACCGCCAGCGCCATGGTGCTCGTCAACACGGTTGTAATCGTCCAGTCGGAACTGGGCCTCGGGCCGAAAGCCACTGTCCTTGCAGTCGGTGTTTTCGGCGTTGGATCCATGTCGGCCGCCATGCTCATACCGAGGCTGCTCGACCGCTTTCCGGAACGTGTCGTGATGCTGGCGGGCGCGTGTCTCTGCTCGGGCGGCTTGGGGGCCGGTGCTGCGGTCACCGGCTATGCAACTGTGTTGCTGCTCTGGTTGGTCCTTGGGTCGGGTTATGCACTGATCCTCACGCCGGCCGGCCGATTAGTCGCGCGGGCGGCAGGCAGGTCGGACCGGTCCGTTCTCTTTGCCGCCCAGTTTGCACTGACCCATGCCTGCTGGTTCGTTGCCTATCTGACGGCCGGGATGGCGGGTGCGGCCGTCGGCATCGCATTCACCTTCGCAATTCTCGCCGCCATGTCCGCGGCCGGGCTGCTCGTCGCCGCGCTCGTCTGGCCCGCCGATCATGCGGCCGTAGCGGCTGTCGTCAGCGACGATCGCCGCGAGCAATGAGGCGCCGTTTTGAACGCACTCTTCCCAAATGTTCGAAGTGAACGGGCTCACCCTTGAGGTCAAGGAAGGAGCGGCTGGATGCCCGCGCCGGCCACATGACGCCTCCGGTCACACGTAGCATCATCCCGACCGCGTACTCTGCCCTCTGACCACGGGGGGCAGGCGCGATTGTGGCCGGGAGCTACCAGAACGATATGCCAGGCTTCAGTGAGGTCCTCAGCGACGAAAAACGACCGATCCGCTCAAGCGCATTCCTTCCGGTCCTTCCGTGATGGCGGCACCATGGACCGGTTGGCAGTCCCGATCGCTACAGCACTGATAGGAATAATACCATCCCGACGGGGAGCTATGCGCCGACGCCTCCCTTCCAATGCAGACGGCAACGACGAAGCCGAAGTGCAGAAACAGCATACGTGCGGGCGGTCTCGTGTGCGCATGGCGAATCCTCTTGTTCAGGGCCTCGGTAAAGACGCCTAGCTGCTACTCCGTTCAACCTCCCATCTGCTGACAGCTTGGAAAGTCGCGAACCGGGGGATGCCTTCCGCCGCCCCTCTCGACCTGGTCATAAGCAATGGCCAGCAGCAAACAACACCAGCGAAGATGGTGCGCCGCGCGCGCCAACATCGGCAAAGATTTTCGCACACCCCCTTGACCCCGCCATCGTTGGAAACTCGATTTTGGGGCAAGTCAGATAAAAGGAGACTTCCAAATGCACCATCCTAATATCCCCGACATGACCTGCGGGCACTGCGTCAGCGCGAGCGCCGGCGATATGGCCGCATTCTTGCGACGGCACGGTAAGCATCCGCTAGCGCGCCGCTGTCATCAGCCAGTCTGTCAGGGTCGTTCGCTTCGGTAGCCGCTTCCAATGCTCGCAACAGGTGTTCAGCCACAGCGAGTTCGCGCAGGCGACACGCCCGTTCGAACAGCACGAGGATGTCCTCCTCCAATTTGTGGCGAGGGTTCGTCATAAGTAGTCTCCACCCGATAATGCTAGGGCTTACAACGGTGGCAAGGTCAAGCCACATGATCATCGAGACAGAGTTAGCCGCCGGCGACAACGGGACTCAGAAGCAAGCCGTGCCCCTGTAGCCACGTCGCCGAGTTGGAGCGCAAGATTGCCGCTATCCAGGAAATGACCAGACGCTGAGGCATCTTCGCCAGCCACTGCCATGGCGATGATCGGCCGGACTGTCCAATCATTTAGGAAATCGCCAACAGGGGCGGAAACGAACGAAGCGACGTCAGCGCCGTGCTACTTCGCTGAAATGACCGGGTCGTCAAACCCCAATGCGTCAGGCCTTATCAGGCGACGCGAAAAAGCAGTTTATATTGTCTTCCGTCGGATGATGGCGGATATGGTAATTGCGTCTCCAGACGGAAACTAGTTTCCGTAAGGAATGAAAAAACTGTGGGGTCTGGTTGCGAGGTAATGGTCGCCGGGCTGGAGGATAACCGAGAACCCTCGGCGGCCCTTGCTGACGTCCCAACGGGATCGCGTCACAGCCCGTCCGACATCTTTGCCCTTGCAGCAGGTCGGAGGATAGGTCCACCCACTGCTGGCATCGTGGGCGTCGCTCGGTACAACGAGGCCAATCGACATCACGGCGAAAGCTGATCACCGAAACTGAGAACGGTTTGAAAGTCATTCGAACGCCCCCTCAAGCGCAAACGATCCTACGCCGCCGACGGTCGGGAGCTAGTGTTAGTGATCCATCATGTAGAATTGCGCTATCCAAATAAGCAATGGCCAAGAGGCGAGCAAAGATGGCAGATCAGTCCCCTTATCCTGGCATGCCGCGTTGGGTGAAAATCTCCGGGGTCGTTGCCGCTATGCTCGTACTGCTGGCGGCGATTGTCATCGCGTTTGACATCGGCGGTCCCCACGGGCCGGGCCGCCACATGTCTCCCGCAAGCGAAACGCCGTCCGCAAATGACCGCCCATGACAATGCCTGCTGCCCTCCGCAAATTCACCCTCGTTCTTCATGTCATTTCATCGGTCAGTTCACTTGGTGCGGTGGCGTGTTTCCTGGCGCTCGGCCTAGTCGGGCTGGTCAGCACGGGAGGTGAGACGGCGCAAAGCCCGTATGTCGCGATGGACGCCATCGCACGCCTCGTCATAGTCCCGTTGGTTTTCGCGTCGCTCCTTACGGGCCTCGTGCAGGCGCTCGGCACCACTTGGGGCCTGTTCCGACACTGCTGACCCTGCTGACCGCAGTCGTGCTGCTGCTACAGATGGATTTGATAAGCTACGTCGCGGGCGCGGCCGCGAAAGGCTTGGCGGAAGTCGATCTTCTCGGCATGAGGCGCTCGCTCGTCGTCCACGCCGCCGGTGGGATCTTCGTCTTGCTCATGACGACGGTGCTTTCGATCTACAAGCCGCGCGGTCTGACGCGATACGGTTGGCGAAAGCAGCAGAGCCAAATCCGGGAACGACCGTAGCGATACGAGTTGGTTCTGGCCTCCGGCTATTCGTTCTTCGTCCGAAACTTGGCGTGGCAGGAGGTACAGGTCTGCAGCATCAGGTGAAAGGCGTGCTCGGCGGGCATCGAAGCGACGTCTCGTGCGGCCTGCGGTTTCCTCGCAAGCGGACCGCCCATCATCGTATCGCCACCCTGCATGCGCATCTGAGGACTGAGGGCATCCGGATTGCGATCCGCCGCGGCTGAGAGCGCGGTAGCATAGCCGCCAAGGTCGGCGGCGAGCTTGTTGAACTGCTCGCGTTCGGCTTCGATGCTGGCGCTGGCTTTGGAACCCGGTGCGGTGACGGAGCCAGAAAAGAGGGACGACATACCTTCCCCCGAGTGAGACCCTATGGTTTCAGCGGCGGCCTTGAAAGCCTTCGCGTCATAGGCCGACGATCCCTTGAACATGGCATTGATGGTCTTGGCGGCCGCCGCCATTGCCTTCATACCCTGCTGCCTTTGGGAGACGTTGTCCGACTGCAGGCCTTGTGCCGCCGTCCCGGCTGCGCCTGCGCTCGCCAGCAGAATGAGACCGAACATCTTCACCGCTGTTGGGCCCATTCAGAAACCCTTCCTAACACGTCGACTGTGTTGACCAGGATCAAGGTAACTGTTTCGACCCTCGCCGCAATGTGAGCCCCCAAGCCTCGAGCGAGATCGTCAGCGATATTGGCCATTTTGGGGCGTGGCATTGGCCCTGAAGCTTCCGGCTCTATCTTTGCTTGGTGAGCCGGTCCCGACCTGGAGCTGTTGGCCATGGATGAACACAAACACCAGCCTGATGGGCACGAACACCACCATCACCATCATCCCGCCACCGGGAATATCGCTGCAGAGTCCGCCCAGGCACCGCGCACGAAACAGCGCGAGGAGGTCATCTACACATGCCCGATGCACCCGCAGGTGCGGCAGATCGGCCCGGGCAACTGCCCGATCTGCGGTATGGCCCTCGAACCCGAAGTCGTGACCGCCGAAACGGGTCCCAGTCCGGAATTTGTCGACATGCGGCGGAGGTTCTGGATCGGACTGGCGCTCACCATCCCGGTTCTGATCCTCGAGATGGGGGGCCATCTTGTTGATCTCCACATGCTGCTCAGTCCTCGGACCTCGAACTGGCTGCAGCTTGTCTTCGCGACGCCCGTTGTCCTCTGGGCGGGCGCTCCCTTCTTCGAACGGGCCTGGCAGTCCCTCGTCACCAGACACCTCAACATGTTTACCCTGATCGCCATGGGAACTGGTGCCGCCTGGATCTACAGCGTGGTCGCAACGCTCGCTCCCGGTCTGTTCCCAACGGCGCTCCGGTCCCCCGACGACTCCGTTCCGGTCTACTTCGAGGCGGCCGCCGTCATCACCGTGCTCGTCCTGCTCGGCCAGGTGCTTGAACTGCGTGCCCGCGAGCAGACTGGAGGTGCCATCCGGGCACTGCTGGACCTCGCGCCGAAGACCGCCCGACGCGTCCGCGGCGATGGCACCGACGAAGACGTGCCACTCGAGGCGGTCGCGGTCGGCGACCGGCTGCGCGTTCGCCCCGGCGAAAAGGTCCCGGTCGACGGCGTCCTCGTCGAGGGCCGCAGCTCCGTGGATGAATCGATGATCACCGGGGAGTCGATGCCCGTCACCAAGGAAACGGGTGCCAACCTGATTGGCGGCACCATGAACAAGACGGGCGGCTTCGTCATGGAGGCCGGAAAGGTCGGTCGCGACACCATGCTGTCTCAGATCGTCAGAATGGTCGCGGAGGCGCAGCGCTCACGCGCGCCCATTCAGCGGCTCGCGGACGATGTCTCCGGCTGGTTCGTCCCCGCCGTCATTCTCATCGCCGTCATCGCCTTCGCAACCTGGATGTCACTTGGACCGGAGCCGCGTTTTGCACATGCGCTTGTCAGCGCCGTCGCCGTGCTGATCATCGCCTGCCCCTGCGCTCTCGGCCTCGCCACTCCGATGTCGATCATGGTCGGCGTCGGACAGGGCGCGCGCCAGGGCGTGTTGATCAAGAACGCCGAGGCGCTTGAACGATTCGAAAAGGTCGACACGCTCGTCGTTGACAAGACGGGCACCCTGACGGAAGGCAGGCCGAAGGTCACGTCGATCGTCGCCAGCGACGGTCTCGCCGAGAACGGGCTGCTGCGGCTGGCCGCCACCTTAGAGCGGTCGAGCGAGCACCCGCTCGCAACAGCAATCGTCGAGGCTGCCAGTGAACGCGGTGTGGCGCTCGGCGGGGCGCAAGACTTCGACACCCCGGTCGGCAAGGGCGTCACCGGCGTGGTGGACGGGCGAAGGCTCGTCATCGGGAGCCGCCGCATCATGACCGAGGAAGGCGTGGATCTAACCCCGCTCGCCGACAAGGCGGAGGCTCTTCGCGGTGAAGGCGCGACCGTCATCTTTGCCGCGGTCGATGGCCGCGTCGGTGGGCTATTCGCCATCTCCGACCCGATCAAGAAGACAACGCCCGCCGCGGTAGAGGCGCTGGTGAAGGACGGCATACGCGTCGTCATGCTCACCGGGGACAACAAGACGACCGCCGATGCCGTTGCACGGAAGCTCGGCATCACTGAGGTCGAAGCGGAAATCCTGCCGGAGCACAAGAGCGAGATCGTCACGCGCCTGCACGACGAAGGCCGCATCGTCGCCATGGCCGGCGACGGGGTGAACGACGCCCCTGCCCTGGCGGCCGCCGATGTCGGCATCGCCATGGGGACGGGAACCGACGTGGCGATCGAGAGCGCCGGCGTCACCCTGCTTAAGGGCGATCTGCAGGGCATCGTCCGGGCGCGTCAGTTGAGCCATGCGACGATGCGGAACATCCGGCAGAACCTGTTCTTCGCTTTCATCTACAACGCCGCCGGCGTGCCGGTCGCCGCCGGCGCCCTCTACCCCGCTTTCGGCCTCCTGCTCTCGCCGATTATAGCCGCCGCGGCGATGGCGCTCTCGTCGGTCAGCGTGATCGGCAATTCGCTCAGACTGAGGACTTTACAGAAATGAAACTGCGATCTCATGCGGCTGAGCGAATGGGCTCGAAACCGATGTCGAGAACGGCATTGAGCTGCCGGTCCATGAAGCCATGTGGAATGCTGCTCATAAGCAAATTGCGGAGCGGAACGACGAGCGGATTGCTCCATTGCGCCACTCGCGCATAAAGCCTAGATGCGGTCGCTATGCGGCGCGCACGATCGACCCGCCGCGCGTCATATTCGCTCAAGGCTCGCTGAACGGGAAGGCGTCCGAGCAACGCCGCAAGAATGGCGGCATCCTCGATGGCGAGGCCGGCCCCCTGCCCGAGGTCCGGCGTTACCGCATGGGCTGCATCCCCCAGCAGCCCGACCTTGCCAGCGGTGAACGAGGACATTGGATCGAGATCGAGAATGTCGGTCCAGATCAACGCATCCGCAGGCGTGCGATTGAGCACCTCCGGGATCGGCTCATGGAAGTCCGCAAAGATGTCCTGGACACCCTCCAGATCGAGCTTCTCCAGGGTAGGATCATCTCTCCTTTCGGCGCCGCAACAGGCAAACCAGTAGACTCGCTCGCCTGGCAAGGCGGCGAGACCGAATCGCTTGCCCGCCCCCAACTCTCGGTAAGGCGAGCCCGATTCATGTCACCAGGCACGTACGGAGCGATTGCCCGCCAGCACGTGTAGCGGGCAAAATGCTCACGCGATTCCGGAAAGAGCGCCTTGCGCACGACAGAGTGAATGCCGTCGCCGGCGACGACGAAATTAGCTTCGACTGCTTCGCCGCTTGCGAAATCCAGTACGATACGATCGTCGGTCTCGCGTGCGCCGACGCACTCCATGCCCGTCCGGATCATCCTTTCAGGGAGTTTCGCAAGAAGCGCTTTGTGAAGGTCGCCTCGATGCAGCACGGCCATCGCCAGATGTCCGTAACGGCGCCCGAGTTCCTGGAAGTCGGTGGATTGCAGCACCCTTCCGCCCTGGTCCAGCAGCTCGAGCTGCTGGATCGGCTGCGCCGCGGCAGTGACCAGGTCATAGAGACCAAGCGTGCGGAGGCCCCTAAGCGCATTGGCGCTGAGACTAAGGCCCGCTCCAAGAGGTTCGAGCGCCTCGGCCTGTTCGTAAATTTCCGTATCCCATCCAATGAGACGTAGGCCCTGTGCCGCCGCTAATCCGGCAATACCCGCGCCAACGATCACTGCGCGCATGCTGTGTCCTTTCTTCATCCGGTAGCGCAAGGTGTTCGCGCTACCGGATGCCTAGCGGTGCCGTCACGGCTTGGGGCGCAGCTCAGTTGTGGCCCAAGTCCGAATACCGCTCTCCTGTGCGATCCGAACTAGGCCGCCATCTTGCCGCAGCTCTCGGCGCATCGGCGGCAGGTATCGACACAGCTCTGCATATCGCCGATCCGCTGGCAGTCCGCCGCGCACTCGGTGCAGATTTCGGCGCACTCTCGGCAGACGTGCTTGTGATATTCCGAGCCGATCAGCATGAAATGCGCCGCCGCCCGGCAGATCTCAGCGCAAGCCGAGATCAACCTGAAGTGCCTCGGTTCGATATGCTCGCCGCCCAATTCCTGGTTCCAGGACAGGCACTCGGCGATGCAGGCTTTCATTTCCGGCGATTGACGATGATGCATGGCAAACCTCCTTTCGAGAGACTGAAGGGCTCACTTCGCGTGTTCCTTGACCCACTCGGGTCATCTCTTCGATTTCCTTCTTCTGGGCTGCGATGATCTTCTCGGCCATCGACTTCGCCTGCTGGTCGTCGCCATACTTCAACTCGACCTCGGACATGTTGATCGCCGCCGTGTGGTGGGCGATCATGCCGCAGACGAACGCTACGTCCGGATCCTTTGCCATCATGCATGACCGCGGTCCTGAGGATTCTGTTCATTTCATTCTCCTGTCATCTCACGATAGAACTTGCTTGGGTGTCTGGTCAGGCAAGCCGAGGTTTGGGGGGAGGATAGAGCGCCCGCACCAGCAGGAACGGCTGCGCCAGGGCAAGCAGCGGCGGTGCGGTTCGTGAAGCCTCGTGCATGGTTTCGAATGCCGGCACCTGCAGGATCGGGCAGCAGTGAAGTTTTGGGCAGCAGGGTCCGGACCGGAGCGCCTTCTGGAAGCCGTCGTAATCCGACGCAGCTATTGATGGGCACTGGTGGTCCGCCTGGAAATTGGCGCCGCCGCAAGACCATGGAGATTGACCATGGCGAAGCATAGGACGGCTATCCGGATGAGCCGGGATATTGTTGTCAGGACGGGCATCGGGCCGGTTCCCTTTCGCCGGCCAAACCCGCCCTGTCGGCGAAAGTTCCCGTAGGGGCTGTGCGAAATAGGATCAGAAGCCGATCGCCGCCTTCGTTCCGAGTGTTGCTGCCGCCAAGAGAAGATAGCGTCCCGTCTTTGCGACCGTCACCAGGATGAGAAAGGACCACAGCGGCTCCCGCAGCACTCCGGCAAGCACGGTCAAGGCATCGCCGAACAGCGGCATCCAGGAAAGAAGCAGCGACCAGCGGCCATAGCGTAGCGTCCATACCACGCGCTGGCCCTATCCAGGGATGACGGCTTAACCGGGAACCACGGCCGGTCGTGGAAGCGGTCGATGAAAAGTCCGAGAACCCAGTTGCAAACAGCGCCGAGGACATTTCCGACGCTTGCAACGGCGACAAGTCCAGCGATGGAGAACTCTCCGGACAGCAGAAGGCCCACGAGCACCGGTTCCGACTGAAACGGCAGCAAGGTTGCCGCGCCGAAGGCGACAACGAACAACCCAAGGTACGCGCATAATTCCAGCATCCGGCCGAGCTCAAGCTTGGTATTATTGGTTGGTCGGCGGAAGTACCGTCATCACCCCACCACCCAACGGCACCAAATCGCAATCTTGTCCATTTCTTCGATTGACCTTACCACGATCGTAATCCTTAGAACTCAAATCTGCGGCGAGGTTAAGTTTATCGCTGTAGCAGTGCCACACTATCGACGCGAATCGCGTGTTGATACGAGCTGACGATTGACAACTTCGGAACCGATGGTAGTCCTCGGGCATGGGTATGTTTCGAATCACATTGCAAAAGATGTTGGTTCTGCTCCGCTTGGCGATTGTCATGTCGCTGACGGTTTACTCATTGCCGGCCGCCTCTGCGGCCATGCATAGCACTTCGGCCAATCCTGAAGTCGCGCAGTCCGACAGCCATCATCATGAGATGGGGAGCGGCGGACATACACACGGCGACCAGAAATCCTCCCCAGACGATGCGCAGAAGCTCGCGAAAACCGAGTGCTGCAAGGGATTCTGCGTCAGCATGGCGATTGTCGCGGCCGCCGAGCCTGTTGGTGGACCGCGGGTAGCCTCCTTCCGCGAGTTCATCGACGACGCCCGGACCACGGGCGAACTTCCGCCTCTGCACCGACCCCCGAACATCTGAATAGGACCTCACCCGTTCTTCTCACGGGTCTCAGGAGTGTTCGCGAGCGAGGTTGCTCTCGAGCCCCCACTCCAATTTCCTATTCGGATAAAACCATGAAACCATTGTTCTTCGTGGTCGCATTGCCGCTTTTCGCAAGCGGATGCGCTACCACATTGCCTCCCGATGTCATTGCTTCAGGCGACCTCGCCACCTCCCAGGTCGGAGTCCGCCCTATCAGATATACGAGCCCGGTCTCGGGCTACACCCACCGTGTCCCGGTCGATCCCAAGCCGTGGCGCAATCAGAATGACGTGCAGGCTCCCGAAGGAGACGCGTCATGATCAGAGCCAAGATGAAACTCGCTGCGACGCTCGTCTTGCCGCTGGTACTCGGCGGTTGCGTTTCCACGACCGAGTACGCAGCGAAGGATGCCGGGTTTTCCTTGGTCAAGGGCAAGACCGCTGAGGCTGCGGGCAAGCAGACGGTCTGGGTACAGAACCAGCAGCAGGCCCGCATCGTCTCCGACCGCGTGAAGACGCTGATGGCGAAGAAGACCATCGACGTCGAAACCGCCGTCCAGGTCGCTCTGCTCAACAACAAGGGGCTGCAGGCCGCCTATGCCGATCTTGGAGACTCGGCTGCCGACGCCTGGCAGTCGACAATGCTTGTCAATCCGACGGTCGCCATTGGCCTCAACGGTATCGGAGCGCCGGGGATCGAGGCATTCAGGTCCGTCGAGGGTGTGATTGCAAATAACATCCTGGCGCTCGCCACGCGCGAGCGCGATATCGCCATCGCCGACACCCGGTTCCGGCAGGCGCAGTTGAACGCCGCGCTGCGCACCCTGCAGCTCGCTGCAGACACGCGTCGCGCCTGGATCAATGCCGTCGCCGCCTGGGAGACGGTCGGTCAGCTCAACCAGGCGCAGGCGGCGGCCGACGCCGCCTCGGAACTCGCCCAGAAGCTCGGCGAGACCGGAGCCATGACGAAGGGCTCCCAGGCTCGCGAGCACGTCTTCTACGCCGAGCTGGCAGGACAGTCTGCGAAGGTGCGGTTGGAGGCCCGGCTCGCCAAGGAAGAGCTGACGCGGTTGATGGGGGTCTGGGGCTCGGACATCGACTACCACGTGCCGAACCGCCTGCCGTCCCTGCCGAAAGGTCTGATGAAGCGCGGTCTGATCGAGGCGGAAGCGTTGCAACGCCGTGTCGATCTCCAGATGGCGAAACTTGACCTCGAAGCGACAGCCAAATCCTACAAGCTGACGGAAGCAACCCGTTACGTCACTGACCTCGAACTCCTGACCGGCTTCGAGACCGAAAGGGAAAAGGAAGACGGCAACGTCGAGACCGAGACGACAGGCATTGCCGAACTCGAATTCGTCATTCCAATCTTCGACAGCGGCAGGGCCCGCATGCGCAAGGCGGAACTGGCTTACATGCGGTCGGCGAACCTGCTGGCGGAAAAGGCGGTCAACGTCCGCTCGGAGGCCCGCTCCGCCTACCAGGCTTACCGCGCCAACTACGATATCGCCCGGCACTACCGGAACAGCGTCGTGCCGCTGCGGACCAAGATCGAAGAGGAATCCCTCCTCACCTACAACGCGATGATCACCAACACCTTCGAACTGCTCGCCGATAGCCGCGACAAGGTCAACTCGATCCTGCTTGCCGTCAACGCCAAGCGCGATTTTTGGCTGGCCGAGGCCAATCTCGCCCCCGCCATCTATGGCGGCGGCGCAGGAGCGGCTTCCGGCGAAACGGAAGTCGCGGCAGCCGCCGAGAGCGGCGGTGGCGGCCACTGAGAAAGGAACAGACAATGTTCAACAGAAGACAGTTATTAGGCGCGAGCGCTGCACTGGTGTCGACCGCCGCCTGGGCGAAGACCTCCAACATGGGGCTTCCCGAGGCAGCCGTTATGGAGACGGCGGAGACTCAAGCCCCGGTCCGTCCAACCTCCGGCCCCGACTACAATCCCGTCGTCACTCTTAACGGCTGGACGCTCCCCTACCGCATGAACAACGGCGTCAAGGAATTCCACCTCGTCGCCGAGCCGGTCGAGCGCGAGATGGCCGAAGGCATGATTGCCTACCTCTGGGGCTACAACGGCCAGTCGCCGGGACCGACTATCGAGGCGGTCGAGGGCGACCGGGTGCGCATCTTCGTCACCAACAAGCTGCCCGAGCACACGACGATCCACTGGCATGGCATGATTCTGCCCTCCGGCATGGACGGCGTCGGCGGGCTGACGCAGCCGCACATCCCCGTCGGCAAGACCTTCGTCTACGAGTTCGACCTCGTGAAGTCCGGCACCTTCATGTACCACCCGCATTCCGACGAAATGGTGCAGATGGCGATGGGGATGATGGGCTTCTTCGTCGTCCATCCGAAGGACCCGAAGTTCATGCCCGTCGACCGGGACTTCGTCTTCCTGCTCAACGCCTACGACATCGACCCCGGTTCCTACGTGCCGAAGGTCATGGAAATGACCGACTTCAACATGTGGTGCTGGAACAGCCGCGTATTTCCGGACATTAGCCCGCTCGTCGTCTCCAAGAACGACCGGGTGCGCGTCCGGGTCGGCAATCTCACCATGACCAACCACCCGATCCACATGCATGGCTATGACTTCGAGGTCACCTGCACCGACGGCGGCTGGGTGCGGCCGGAAGCACGCTGGCCCGAGGTCAGCATCGACATCCCGGTCGGGGCGATGCGGGCATACGAGTTCGACGCCAAATATGTCGGCGACTGGGCGATCCATTGCCACAAGTCGCACCACACGATGAACGCCATGGGGCACGATATCCCGACCTTCATCGGCGTCGACAAGTCGAAGGTCACAGAGAAGATCAAGAAGCTCCAGCCCGAATACATGCCGATGGGCACTAAAGGCATGGCCGACATGGGCGAAATGGAAATGGAAATTCCCGAGAACACAGTGCCGATGATGACCGGCTGGGGTCCACACGGCCCCATCGAGATGGGCGGCATGTTCTCGGTCGTCAAGGTGCGCGAAGGCATCTCGACCGACGATTATACCGATCCCGGCTGGTACGAGAACCCGCCCGGCACCCAGGCCTGGGAATGGACGGGCGAGCTTCCCGATTGGACCAAGGCCAAGGACGCAAAGACCCAGATCACGCCGAAACGTTCGAAACACGGATGATGCCGCGTGCCGATGTTCAACCAACCAAAGGACTACACGATGAAAGCTGCAACCTTCGGACTTCTCGTCGCCGCGCTCGCCACTCCGGCACTCGCTGGTGGTAATCACGCAGGCGGCCATGGCGAGGCCATGGCGGTCGGCGAACCCGGCAAGAAAACCAACGCCACCCAGACCATCCAGGTCACGATGAAGGAGAAGGAAGACGGCAAGATGATCTTCACGCCGTCGACCTTCAAGGTCCGCAAGGGCCAGACCGTCCGCTTCGCAATCAAGAACGCGGGCGAACTCGACCATGAGTTCGTGCTCGATCAGGAAGACAAGATCATGGAGCACAAGGCGGTGATGGAGAAGTTCCCGGAGATGGAACATGACGATCCAAACGCCATCCGTCTCGCGGCCGGAAAGTCCGGCGAAATCATCTGGAAGTTCACCAATGACGGCACGTTCAAGATCGCCTGCCTGGTGCCCGGCCACTACGACGCAGGCATGCACGGCGACATCACGGTTGCCAAGAAGTAATCATCGAAAGGAGCCTCATATGAAAACGTTCGTCAAGCTCGCCCTCGCCTCCACCGTCGCCCTTGGCACCGCCTACGGCGCTCTCGCCGCCGAGTTCACCAAGGCCACCGTCAAGAAGATCGACGCCAAAGCGAAGAAGGTGACGCTGATCCACGAAGAGCTGAAGTCTCTCGACATGCCCGCGATGACGATGGTGTTCCGCGTCCAGGACGACGCCATGCTGGAGAAGCTGAAGGAAGGCGCGAACATCGAATTCGTCGCCGAGCGCGTCAACGGCAAGCTGACCGTCACACAGGTCAAGTAGTAGCGAACGGGACGCGGCCAGGATTGGGCCGCGTCCCGTTCCATCCATCCGGCAGGGAGGAAGCGGGTGGCCAGGTCGTCAAACAACCCGATCTCAGTGCAAGCGGACAGACATGACGTCTTCACTTCATCCCCACTGGGATTTCGAGCGCGAAGTCCGCGCCATCCTCTTGCGGTTCGTTGCGTTCGCAATCCTGCTCGCTAACCTCATACTCGGCAGCAGAGAAGGTGCCGAGACCACGCAGCGTGTCGTTGTCATCAGCTATTTCGTCATCAGCGTCGCTTCCGTCGCGACCGCACGTTTGCTGCCCGGACGCTCCTGGCTGAAGACCCTGTTCGTCGTCCTTGATGCCCTGCTCGTCACCTTAATCCTCTACGCGCATATTCTTGCTGGACCGGTCACCGAGAACCATAACCTAACGACGACGAGCCTGGTGGTTGCCTTCATTGTGCTCACTCATGTGGGTCTGAAGCTCGACCGTCGTCTTGTGCTGGTGTTTTCCGGCATCGTCCTCACGGCCTGGGTGACTATGCTGGCGATCACGGCGGCCAGGCACCACACCGCCAGCGTCACGTCGCTGCTTGCGTCGTTCTTCAATGAGGATCTCGGCCTAACGGTCAGCTTCGGCTTCACCGCCTTTGCGATTTACCTGCTTGCGCGCGATCATGACCGAACGCGCAAGGAGGCCCTCAAGGCGAACCAGCGCCGGCACAATCTCTCGCGGTTCTTCTCCCCACTGATCGTCTCGGAACTGCAGGAAAGGGGGCAAGCTCTCGGCCTCGAGCGCCGCAACGCAGCGATCATGTTTATCGATCTTCGCGATTTCACCAGCTTTGCTGAAACCGCCACTGCCCGCGAGCTGGCATTCGTGCTGGCTGAGTATCGTCAGCTCGTGTCTCAGACAATCTTTGACCACGGAGGAACCGTCGACAAGTTCATCGGCGACGGCGTCATGGCCGTGTTCGGGCAGCCGCGGCCCACGGAAGACGATGCGGACAGGGCACTCGCATGTGCGCTCGACCTGGTTGACGCTCTGAACGACTGGAGAAATCACGGCGTTCGGAATGGCTATCCCGCGCTCGATGCAGCGATTGGACTGCATTATGGCACCGTCGTCGGCGGTGTTCTGGACAGCGGCTGCCACAGCGAGTTCACCGTCATTGGCGACGCGGTGAACGTGGCCCAGCGCCTTGAAACCTTAGCGAAGTCGCTCGATGCGCCTCTCGTGATCTCATCCGAGCTGGTCGCCCGCCTGCGAAGCCCGGCTCCGGCCGCGGCATGGATTTCGCTGAAGGCAGCCCCCCTGCCGGGGCGGCGGCTCCCCATAGACGTGTGCTACCTGCTGCGAGAGAACGCTTCCGGAGGTGTCGAACGTGCGCCGGCCTACGAAACGGGCGTCTCGCAGACGGCTCTCCAGAGATCCGTCTTCCAGTCCTCTCCGCCTGCGCCGGATGTAGGTACCGTGTAGTCGACACCCCTGACCGACACTTTGGCCGGATCACCGCACTTGACCAGTGCCCGATGCTGTCCGGGATCGCTGTAGATCGCCCCGCTATGGGCGTCGGTCTGCGAAAGCGAGATGACCACGTCGTAGTCGTATCCGGGTCGTTCCGTCATCCTATTACTGACGAGCCCTAGGCTGACGACGGTGGCGTCGTCGAACTGCGCTTTATGGAAAACAACAGGCTCCTCGGCACCCGCGATCGGAGCGACAAACATCACAGCCGCAAGTGCGAATGCAAGCTCACGCATTCCCACCTCCCATGGTTCATGCGCTGGACTGACTGTATCACGACGAGACCTCGTCGGCGATCACCATTTCCGCGATCCCAGCGGAACTGATGCCGCCTGTCCCCCGTTCAAAAATCAGGATCAATATCAAAGCGTCTTCGTTTTCGTCCGCGGCTGAGTGCGAGAGACCGGAGACAGGTGAAGGAGCATGCATGGACATGAGGTCAATCGCCGCTCGTTCTTGAAACTAGCTGCAACGGCGGTGGCGCTCGGGTTGACGGGCCACACAGCCGCCCTGGGCGAGCCGACAAACAACGGCCGTCTGCCGCGCGCTTCAGGCGCCGGCTCAATCCTGGCGGAGATGTACGGGCAGAGGTCGACAGAATCTTATCCCGTACCGGCGGTTCCTTACCAAAAGATCGCTCCCCGTTTCACCGACAAGTCGTGGCCGACCCGACAGGCGAGCCGCCCGGCACGATCGTGGTCGATGTCGGGAGCCACTTCCTCTACCTCGTGCAGGTGAAGGGTCAGGCGATACGCTACGGCGTCGCCCTGGGCCGCGCCGGTTTCGAATGGTCGGGCCATGGTGTCGTGCAGTACAAGCGCAAATGGCCCCGCTGGATACCAGCCGATGAGATGATCGAGCGGGAGCCCAAGCTGAAAAAATACAGTCTGGAGCGCGGCGGAATGGAGCCCGGTCCCGACAATCCGCTCGGAGCCCGCGCTCTCTACATTTTCCAAAATGGCGAGGACACGCTCTACCGCGTTCACGGATCGCCGGAATGGTGGACGATTGGCAAACATGTCTCGTCCGGCTGCGTCCGGATGATCAACCAGGATGTCATCGATCTCTATAACCGCGTTGCGGACGGAACCCCCATTCTTGTCACGGACCTGTCAAACGACAAGCCGGACCGATCCTAGAAAGTTGCGCACCCAAGCGGGGCTGGAGCCGGAAAGGCGCGCTCTGTACCGCCGGTTTACGGGTGCTGCACAGGTGCAGCGGCTTATGGTGCGCGGCTTATCCGATGCGAACGACGGTTTCCGAGGTGAACCCGAACGGGGGAATCGCAAGGTTCTCCGGTGCGGGCCCCTTCCGGACGCGCCCGGCAGTGTCATAGTGCGATCCGTGGCAAGGGCAGAATAGCCCGCGAAATCCCCCGCCTGTCCGAGAGGCACGCAGCCGAGGTGCGTGCACACTCCAACCATCACAATCCAGTTCTCCTTCCCCTCACCTGCAGAGCGGGCGAGATCGGTCGCCGGCTGCTCATCGCCAAGGTTGGCGTTCCGCGCCAAAGGATCCTTGAGATCATCAAGCGCAGTCGCTCGTGCTGCCTCGACTTCCTGCTGAGTGCGGTTGCGAATGAAGACTGGCCGGCCCCGCCATTTTACGGTTAGTGACATGCCTTCCACCAAGGACGATATGTCCACCTCGATAGAGGCCATTGCAAGCGTCGACGCATCAGGGCGCATCTGGTCGATGAATGGCCAGGAGGCGGCCCCCACACCCACGGCCCCGGCCATGGCGGTCACCAGATAGAGAAAATCACGTTTGGTAGGCTCGGCTGTCTCGTTCATCGCCAGAAACGCTGCATTTCCTGACGGCACTCGTCACCATCCAGGCGGTCATTGCCCGCAATATTCGGCAATCGATTTTATTCGGTATGGATAGGCAAGGAAAGGCGGGGGCACTCGCTCGCGATCGGCGGAAAATCTTGTGGGTTCCGCGAGCCGTCGTTCGATCTAACGCTGCGCTTCCTGATTAGAGGGGGGATCAACTGAGGCTCGCAATGATTTTCGACCATGCATGCTGACCAATCTGACCCGCTGTAGAGTGGCGACTGGAATGGCAGCTTGTCCTGCAAAGCCGCGTCCAGGTTCTTCGCATTGGACTTCCGCTCACCACCCTGCTGCGATGGGATCTAGACCGGAAAGATCGACCCGAAGCGGCCGCTCGGCGATAGCGCTGGCGGTGACCTTGCGACTTTGCCGGTCGAGACCGATCGATGATCTCGCCACCGTATATCTGTGCCCCCTAATGTTCAGCGGCCATAAGGCGATGGTTCCGGAATCCTCACCCACGAATAGGGCGACGACGAAACAGGGGAAGCTTAGAGCGGCCATCCCGCGCCTCGGCAAACCAGTACCGAAAGCACGGGATGACTAAGTTTCAGTTCACCAGTTCAAAATCACCTGGCTTCCATGTCTTGTCGAACCACGGTTCAAGCGGGCCATAAAGGCGAAGTAGCGAGTTCCAGCTCTTACCCGAGACTGTCTGCACCCAGTTCGTTTCGTGACCGGCAGGCGGTTTTGGAGCGAACCAAATCGTCACCGATCCGTCAGGGTTCTTCTGGATATCTTCCTGCGTGCTATCGATCCCAGCGAGCTTCTGATCGGTTTCCAGCATCGAGCGGGTCTGCCCGTCGTAGACCATGAACGACCAGAAGTTGGCCGCTGGGATCGGAGCGGGAAGCGTGATCTTGTACGTCTTGCCGCCGTCGAGATACTCCCCTTTGCTGTCACGGGCAGCATAGGCATAGGCTGAACCGGTGCCTGGCTTTGCGTCGGCCATGGCCGGTGTGATGCCCGTCGCGTAATAGTGGAACTGGGTCCGCGCATCGAGCATCCGTTCGCCATTGTCGAGGAAGGCATAGCTGCCGCCGACGAAGCTTGTCCCCCATTGCCGATCTGGATAGAACATCACTCGCTCGTCGCGAGGAGCGAACACAATGGCGCGGGCGGTTGCGTTGGCGACGGCGATTGCATCCGTGAGGATTGCCTTCATGCGTGCATCAGGAGCGAACGGCTGCCCCTTCTTAATGCCTATGGAAGCGAAGAGGCCAACGATTTCGGGGTCGAAGGCGTCACCTGGCTCATGCTGAACGACCTCGTTTATCTCCTCGTAGAAGCGGAAGCTGTTGGCGTGGATCGTGTTCAATTGCTTCCCAGAAACATTAACGAAGGCTTGCGTAGGCGGGCTTTGAGCGGCTGACAAAGGATAGATGCGTGCCTTCGCCTTGACACTTTTGGATGCAGCTGCAATGTCACCGTCCTTCACGAAGGCGCGATAGAAGATCAGGTTGCCGTAAGTGCTTGGCGTGGCAACATGATAGCCGCTCTTCGGCAGAGCGCCCGTATAGCCAGGAGGCACGAAAAGGTATTTCCCGCCTTCGCCCTTGTCGGGTCCCGTTAGTCCGACGTCGGTCACCCAGCGAAAGTAGGCATCGTCGACAGGCCCGAGCACGCCGGGGGGCACATCCACGACGACCGGCCCCTCCTTGAGGTCGAGACACATAAACACATAAACCGTGGTGGAGTTGGGCGTGAGGAACAAGGATCGCGCGTCCATCAGGTCTTCCATTATTCCGATGTGAGTGTTCCTCGTCACACCGGCTTGGCTCATTCCTTCGCACAATGCATAGACCGACGCGGCGGGAATTCCGGACAAGAAGGCCTCCACGCCTCGGGCGAAGTCTAGGTTGTCATAGACCTTCTGAACGGTTTCCTTGTCCGGCAAGCCGTCGAAAAACTTGAGCGTTCCGATCCGTGTCTCAACCGTATCCGGTGTCTTGATGTATGCGGGAACCTTTGCCGAATATTTCGGATCGAATTGCTCCTGTGCTACTGCAGGCAACGAAGCCAGAGCGGTCGTGAGAATGAGGCAGCCTGCAATCGCGCTGCAACCCCACGTCAAAATGGATCGTGTCGTCATTGAACTTACCTCTATGCCCGTCAGACCGGGCCCTTGTCTCATTGACCCTGTGTTCACCGTTTCGATTTACCTGCCGAGATGAGCGGCGTTCGCCGGAGACGTCAGTCCACGTAGACGACGACGTAGCGGCCCCCATAGGGCTGGTAGTAGGTTCCTCCGCACTGCCATAAGACTGTGCCGCTAATGCTCGTCCTCACGCAGGCGGCAGGCAGGGCCGCGACATAGATCGCCGAACGCCGTATCGTCCGGCGTGTAGTGCGCCTCGCGACGCCTGCGACGCTGGCCGGGGTCAGCGGGCGTCCGACGCGCGCCTGGGCCTCGCCGATGAAGACCCCCTCGCGGCCCGGCTGCCCTGCAGTCCAAGCGTCGACCGTCACGAGGGCGGCGATGATGGCCGCAGCCGAGATGTATCTCAGGGACGTCCGTTTCATGCTCATTGCTGTGCCTCCAGGATCAGGTCGCCGACGGCATCGGCATGGACCGCGTCCACCTTCTTTGCGTCGGCCGGCGGCTTGAACGAGAACGTCTTCGAATCGACGCCGCCTGTGTCCCAATTGCGGAACCGCAGCGTGTATTGTGGCGAACCGGTCACCCATTTCGTGGTGATCACGTATTTCAAGGGAAGGTTCTGCTCGCCCTTGCTGATCCAGAGCTGCCAGTCCACGTCATTGTTCCGGAACGCCAGATGATCGCATAGCACGCCGCCCACGAAGGCGGTGCCGACCAGCGATCCCGAAACCACGCCTTCCGTCAGCACGGCATAAGGATCGGCGGACAGGAAGTCGGCCCCGGCAGCGTCGAGCCCGGTGGCAGCCCGAAACTCGACCACCGCTTCGTCGATCGAGGGTCCTGGACTGTCGATCTGGGCGTAGACGTTCAGCCGCTTGCCGTAGAGGGAAACGACCTTGCCATCGAAGCTGGCCTCGATATCCGCATACGGGCCCTGCCGCGTCATGCGGAACCCTGCAGGCCGGGACACCACGATCCTGCCCGACGCGCTGTACTGGATTTTTTGCCCGTCCCTCAGCACGACCTCGTGGTCGGTATCGTATTCGACGTCGAACTCCTTCAGCGCCTGCAACTGATCGGTCATGGCACGCAGGACGGAATCCGCGTCCGGGTCGATTGTGCTTTGGGCCCGGGACGGCGCATTCGACAGCGCGACGGCAATTGCGGCGACCGCCAGTCCCGCCGCTCGACGCCTGGTCCCGGAAACGAGGTTGGCATCCACGTTCTGTTGCTTCATGTCACTCTCTCTCAGCTAGTGCGATGCCCGGATGCATCGCCAACGACTTGATCGGACGGTTCGCTTCAGTCGGGGTTCCCCGAGCCGGGCCTCCATCCTCCTTGCTCTACAAGGGCGTCGCCGATTTCGGCGACCAGGCAATCGATAAGCTCCTGCCATTCGCGCTGCCGTTCTTCACTCAACTCCCTGGCGGATTGCGGAAGCCGAGCGAGCGCATGCTCGGCCTCCGCGAGCTCACAGCACAGGTCACAGAAATCCTCGCTCGTTCTCATCAGACGGCGGACCGTGAATTCGGCCTGCGGGAAGCGGCCTGCCGCCGCCGAAAATGCCTGCCCCTTGCCCGTCAGGTCGTTGATCTTGGTCATTCGCCGCTCCCATAAGCAGGCAGCCTATGCGGAGTTCCGGTATGTGCGTAGGTGAAGGGCTGTAACTTACGTGATCAACTGTGGCGGCCGGGCTGCCGAGAGGCGGTCGCGCGGTGCTTCCCTACGTTGCCGTCGCCATATGTCGCACAGCAGTCGATCAACGGTTGTTGCTGTTGCGTTTTACACGCTTGACGTATAGCTAAGCTATGCTACTGGATGCTGCTTCCGGTCGTAGGGAACGGCTGGCGCAATCCTCGCTTTCACGCACGGGGGTACCGTGATTCACGCTGCAGAATCGGAAGCGGAGAAACCGCAGTCCACCGACGCCAGGTGTCTGGCCCAGCTCTCCCGCATCCGGCAGAGCGCCGAGTTCGACGCGACCGACCGCGAACACCGTTTTCTGCAGTATGTCGTCGAGGAGACCCTCGCCGGGCGCGGCGGCCGGATAAAGGCCTACTCCGTTGCCGTGGAAGTGTTCGGCCGGGACAGCACGTTCGATCCGCAGAACGATCCGATCGTGCGCATCGCCGCGAGCCACCTTCGTCGTTCCCTCGAGCGATACTACCTGACGGCCGGGAAATCCGATCCTGTCGTCATCGGCATTCCCAAGGGCGGTTATGTCCCCACCTTCTCGGAACGAGGCTCGCCGGAAGACGCTGATGCGACGGACAGTGCGACGCCGCCAATGCAGGCTCCGGCTCCAGGACGCAGGAATGCTTCGGCCGCTTCCGCGCTTCCGCCTCCGGGTCCTGACGACGTTCGCGTCCAGCTCGAGCGGATAGTTTCGAGCAAGGAATTTCACGGTGGCGGGCGAGGAGCCGCGCTCCTGCGCTATATCGTCGAGGAGACGCTTGTCGGCCGCGCCGAGCGGATCAAGGGCTACTCGATCGCGATCGAGGTCTTCAAGCGGGATGAGAGCTTCACGCAGGACGACCCGGTCGTGCGGATCGAGGCGGCCAGGTTGCGGCGGGCGCTCGAGCGTTACTACCTGGTGGCAGGGCAGAACGATCCGCTGCGAATAGAGGTTCCCAAAGGCGGGTATGGGCCGACGTTCAGATGGAACAATCCCGTGCCTGCCGAACCGGACAGGGCGGCGGCTCCGGATTCGTCCGAGCCCGCGACCCGTCGAAGGCGGCGGTACGGGGCATTGCTAGTCGCAGGCGTCTTAGCGGTCGCGACCGCGATCCTCGGCTACTCGACGATCGGTCGGCCGGGATCGCCTTCCGCTTTACGAGTAGACACTGTTCGGGTGCCCGATGGTCCCACGCTCGTGATCGCGCCCTTCGCCAATCTAGGAGAGGGGCCGAATGCTGAACTCTATACAGATGGCGTGACGGAAGAACTCCTGACCGCTCTTCCACGCTTCAAGGAGATAAAGGTATTCGGTCGCGAGACGTCGAAATCGCTGCCGCCGGACGTGGACGTCTCGCAGGTCCGGGATGAGCTGGGCGCGCGGTATCTGCTCGCGGGCGGCGTGCGGACATCGGGCAGCCGCATCCGGGTGACCGCGCGGCTCCTCGATGCCTCCGACGGTGCGATCCTGTGGTCGGAGGACTATGACAACGATCTGCGGTCGCGCGATCTGGTCGCAATCCAGTCCGATGTCGCGAGCAAAGTCGCGACGGCGGTTGCGCAGCCGTACGGCATCATTGCCCAGGCCGATGCCGCCAATCCGCCGCCGGACGATCTTGGTGCTTACAGGTGCACGCTGAGGTTCTACGATTACCGCGCAGAGCTGAGCGTCGAACGTCACGCCGAGGTCAGGGCATGTCTCGAAAGCGCCGTCGCCCGGTATCCGACTTATGCGACCGCCTGGGCGATGCTGTCCATCGTCTACCTCGATGAGGAGCGATTCAGTTTCAATCCGAAGTCAGGCGCTCCGACTGCCATGGAACGGGCGCTCCGAGCGGCGCGGAGAGGAATTCAGCTCGATCCCGGCAACACCCGCGGCCGTCAGGCGCTGATGACTGCATTGTTCTTCAACGGCCAGTATACCGAGGCGATGCGCACCGGAGAGCAGGCTCTCGTCATGAACCCCAACGACACCGAGCTCTTGGGTGAATTTGCGACCCGGCTGGCGATGGGCGGACAATGGCACCGCGGCGCGGAGCTTCTGGACCGGGCAATCGCGCTCAATCCGGGCGGAGGGGGGTACTATCACGGAACCCGCGCCCTTGCGGCCTACATGCTTGGAGACTACCCGGCGGCGGCCGCCGGAATCAAACAGGCCGACCTCCAGAAGTTCCCGCTTTTCCATGCCGTGGCCGCGGTCATCTATGCGGAGGCTGGGATGCCCGCTGAGGCCCGGCGAGCGGGCGAGACGTTCATGCGGATGCGCCCGGACTTTATTCTCAACATTCAGGCTGAACTCACGACGAGAAATTACACGCCGAAGGACCAGTTGCGCCTGGTTTCAGGGCTTCGAAAGGCGGGACTGCCGATACCCGGGGGCGTTGAGGCCGCTATCGCGCGTGCGGCTGCGGCCGATGCGCGGCCGCACTAGAAACGCGTGTCCCGCGATAACTATCCGTAACTTCCCTGATGCTACGGGCGTGCCGCCCTGTCTTCGCCTAGACTTCGTGCATCGGCCGTGGTGCAGAAACGACCGGAGGACACCGCGTCTCGCGTAACGCACTCTTAACATGGGGATACCAGTGAGTAGCAAAAACCGTCGCACGACGCAGTCGAGCCTCTTGCGGCGTCTTCAGAGCATTGTGGTCTGCGGGACGCTGCTGGTCGTGGCGGGATGCGGGGGCCACCCGAAAGGGGTGCTGACGCCTGTGGCGGACACGTCTCCCGAATCAAGCCGGGTGAACATGCTGATCACGACGACCCGCGACCGCTCGGCGATACCTGGAGAGATGTTTACCGGGGAACGTGCCTTCAGCCCGGCCTTTGCCGACATGACTGTTTCCATTCCACCCCAGAGCGCCCGCAAGACGGGAGAGGTCGCCTGGCCGAAGCGGCTCCCGTCCAATCCTGCGACCGACTTCGCGACCTTGAAGGCCGAGGAGATAGACGTGACCGCCGCCAAGAAGTGGCTGAGCGCAAGCGTCCGGAAGAGCCCGGACCGGAGCGTCTTCGTGTTCATCCATGGGTTCAACAACCGCTTCGAGGATTCCGTCTACCGCTTCGCACAGATCGTGCACGATTCCGAAGTCCGTAGCGCTCCCGTTCTGGTCACCTGGCCCTCGCGAGGAAGCCTGCTCGCCTACGGATATGACCGCGAGAGCACCAACTACACGCGCAACGCGCTGGAGAACCTCTTTCAGTACCTCTACCGCGACCCGGAAGTAAAAGAGGTCTCGATCCTGGCCCACTCGATGGGAAACTGGCTCGCTCTGGAATCGCTGCGCCAGATGGCCATCCGCAACGGCGGACTGCCTTCGAAATTCAAAAACGTCATGTTGGCGGCTCCCGATGTTGACGTAGACGTCTTTCGCCAGCAGATCGTCGACATGGGCAAGCAGCACCCGCGGTTCACCCTCTTCGTCTCCCGTGACGACCGCGCCCTGGCAGTCTCGCGTCGCGTGTGGGGCGACGTCTCCCGGCTCGGAGCCATCGATCCCGAGCAGGCCCCGTACAAGAGGGAGCTAGAGGACAACAAGATCACAGTCATCGACCTGACCAAGATCAAGGCGGGCGACAGCCTCAACCACGGCAAGTTCGCGGAATCACCGGAGATCGTCCGGTTGATCGGTTCGCGCATCTCGGAGGGGCAGACGCTGACCGACAGCAGGGTCGGCCTCGGGGACCATATCCTCGTGGCCACGACCGGTACGGCCGCCGCGGTTGGCAATGCCGCGGGGCTGGTGCTTGCCGCGCCGGCTGCGGTGGTGGATCAGCACTCCCGCGACAATTACGCGGAACATTTGAACAGCCTGGCAAGTACCCGGACCCGCTCGCTGCCAACAGCGCCGGACGACTGCGGCACGGTGCACCCCGCGCCTCGGGAGTGCGGGCGCTGATGGTTTGGTCTGGACTCCCTCGTCGACACCTCCTGCGGGCCGCAGCCGCGTGCATGAACCTTGTTCCGAAGCTCGCATTCGCGCAGGCTGCCGCAGCTTCAAGCGTTTCGATCTCAGATACGATGCTGGACTGGGAGGCGACCGTCCGCGGCCGGCTCTGGGCGCTGGTAGATGCGATCCCGCGCATCCCAAGCGAGGTTGCTCGGGCGGCTTCGATCGCATCGACGGAAATCAACTCGGGCCGCCCCGGCAAGGCTTTGTTCCTCGTACTCTGCCTGATCGTGGTTGGATATCTCGCCGAGCACGTTGTGCGGCGCTTGCTCTCCGAAGGCAGGAAAGGAGAGCCGCCTGCCGACTCGCAACCCCCTGCTCCGCTCCACCAACGGCTGCTTTCCGAACTGCCACCGCTCCTCGTGTTCACGTTCGCGAGTCTCGGTCTCTTCCTGGTTTTCGGCTGGCCGCCCCTGTTGAAGAAGGCTGTTCTTACCTTTCTCGCCGCTTTCATCGTCTGGCGCATCGTCATGACGCTCGCCCTGGTGATCGCGGCAAGTGATGCCGTGGGCCGCGCCGAGCGGGCTTTCGATCCGAAAAATCGTACGCGCGTCTCGTTCTGGAACCGGCGCGTCGGGGCCTTCGCAGCCATTCTCCTGTTCGGGTGGGCGTTCGTCAGCCTGATGTCGGAGCTCGAGTTCTCTCCGGAAGTCCGTCGAACCGTCGCCTACCTGTTCGGTCTCGGCCTGCTCGCTGTCGGCATCGAAATCGTATGGAGGGAGTCGGCCGACGGGTCCGTTTCTCGACGCAAAGCGTCCCTGCTCACTTTCTATCTGGTTGCTCTGTGGTTGGCTTGGATCGCTGGCATGACCGGAGTGCTGTGGGTCGGGATTTATGCGCTGCTCCTGCCAAGAGTCCTCGCGGCGACCGGTCGGCTCAGCGAAGCCTGCGCAACGGGAATCGCCGAAGGCGGCTGGGGGACCACTTTGGCAAGGGTCCTGATCGGCCGTGGTGCACGCGCGTTGGTCATCGCCGTGGCGGTTGCCTGGCTGTTGGCAGTCTCCCGCTTCAACCTGAGTTCTCTGACACAGGATTCTCTTGCCGACCGCATCGTCTCTGGCGTCTTCAACGCGGTGATCGTCCTGCTGTTGGCAGACCTGATCTGGCATCTGTCAAAGGGCTATATCGATCACCGTCTGATGCTGGCGGAGCGGACACAGTCCCCGGACTCCGCGGAGCTGGCCCGGCTCGGCCGGCTGAGGACGCTTCTGCCGATCTTCCGCAATGCCCTTGCCGTTCTGATCCTCGTCGTTGCGGGACTCTCCGTCCTGGCCGAGCTGGGAGTGCAGATCGGGCCGCTCATCGCCGGTGCCGGCATCTTCGGCGTTGCCATCGGCTTCGGTTCGCAGACACTGGTCAAAGACATACTGAGTGGCGTCTTCTACATGCTCGACGACGCGTTCCGCATAGGCGAATACATCCAGAGCGGCAGCTATCAGGGCACGGTCGAATCCTTCAGTCTCCGCTCCGTGCGCCTCAGACACCACCGCGGGCCGATCTACACCGTCCCTTTCGGCGTACTGGGAGCGGTGCAGAACATGAGCCGGGATTGGGTCATGGAGAAATGGACCATCAACATCACCTACGACTCGGATGTCGAAACGGCGCGCAAGCTTATCAAGAAGATCGGCCTGGAGCTTGCCCAGGATCCGGAGTTCGCGGCCAGCACCTTGGAGCCGTTGAAGATGCAAGGCGTCGACAGTTTCGGCGAGTTTGCCGTCGTGCTGAAGCTCAAGCTGATGACGCTGCCCGGTGCACAGTTCGCCATCAAGCGGAAGGCGTTGGTGATGATCAAGAAAGCATTCGAGGAAAATGGAATCCGCATTGCCGTCCCGACGGTCGAGGTCTCAGGCAATGCGGACAACAGCGCCGCGATCGCACAGGAGGTCACCCGCAAACGAAGGGCGGTCAAATTGGCTCCATCGGCGGCCAGTGAACCCAACCACTCTTAAATGGTTGGCGGCCAGAATCAGTGTTGACGGTGAAGGAGAAGTCGATGGAGATTGCGGAGAAATGTCTGAAGTTTGGGTTCTCGCTGGCCCTGGCGGCACTGGGTTCTACCTGGGTGCACGCCGCCGACGTCTCGCCTCTCCTGATCCCGGCCCCTCAGCCTGCCGAAACGCAGGATGGCTGGACCTTCTCGGTCGCTCCGTACTTCTGGATGGCCGGCCTATCGGGCGATACCTCCCAGTTCGGGCTTCCCACCGTGGACATCGACGCCGATTTCGGCGACATCCTGGGAAATCTCGATTTCGCGTTCATGGCGGCCGGCGAAGCGCGATATGACCGGTTCAGCATCATCGGCGACGTCATCTACACAAAGCTGTCCGCAAACGGCGAGACCCCTCTTGGAATACTCGCGACTGACGTCGACGTGACGTCGAAGAGCTTTTCGGGCTTGCTGGGCGTGGGCTACGCGCTCCTCGATGGCCCGGATGGACTTCTCGACATTGTGGGCGGCGTGAAGGTGTGGTCGGTCGAAACGACGCTCTCCTTCAACGGTGGCATGCTGGGTGGCGTCGAGCGAAGCGACAGCGCCACATGGCTCGATGGCATGGCCGGCTTGCGCGGGAAGTATTCCTTCACGCCGGAGGTCTACCTGACAGGCTGGGGACTGGTCGGCGGCGGCGGTGCCGACCTCGACTGGGATGTCGCGGTGGGCGTTGGCTACGATTTCAACGACAGGATTTCGGCCATTGCCGGATATCGAGCACTCGGGGTTGATTACAGCGACGACGGCTTCCAGTTCGATGCCGTGCAGCAAGGGCCGATCCTCGGGCTCGCGGTTAAGTTCTAGCCCGGCGATCAAGGGCGCTCCGCGGGACCGAGACAATTCAGCGTAAATGTCCCATGGCGCTAAATTGCGGTGTCCCGGCAAGCTGCTTAGGCAGACAAGAGAATGATCGCTTGCGGCTACGAATGCAGACCTCGGTGGATGGACTGCCGAACTTCGGCTGTCCTGAAGGTTTTTCGATGCGGGCCGCAGCGCGACGTTTGCCGCTGGCGTTGGGCGGCCCGCGTTGACAAACCTTGGAAGGAGGAAGCCGCGGAGGCTGGGTGGGACCTATGGGGAAAGCGCGGGGCCGCGGGCGTCTGTTGTGGACTTCGGCGCTGACGACAAAAGCAAAAGGGCCGACCTGAGGGTGTGGAATGCGATGATCGGAAGCGGGTTTGACGGTCTCGGCCCTGTCGAGTTTGACGATTTTGCGGTGCTCAGTGTTATTGGGCGCAAAGCGATCCGATCGCCGAATGCAGGGTGTTTTCGGGTCGGCTTTGGCCAATGTGATGGGTGTCTTGTCATGCGGCTTGCTTTCTCGGTGGCGCCCGGGCTCTGGGTTTCTGACCGCGTCGGAAGATCTCGATGATGCGCATCGGGCCGCCGCAGTCGGGGCATCGCTCTCTCAGAGTGAGCGGGATCGTCGCAGCGCTTGGCGGATCATCTTGTTTGGCCGTTTCCGCTCCGAGCAGAGCGCGGATCTTTGCGACCTTGGTCCTGCGGCCCGCACTGGCGAGCAGGCCGTAATGGCGGATGCGGTGGAAACCGTCGGGCAGCACATGGAGCAGGAAGCGGCGGATGAACTCGTCGGTGGCCAGCCGCATGACCTTCTGCCGGTCGCCAGATTTGATCCGGTAGTCCTTCCAGCGGAAGGCGACCGCCTCGGCATTGGCGCTGATCAGGCGGCTGTTGGAGATGGCGACGCGGTGGGTTGTCTAATCGCATTCCAATCGTCAAGGAGGTTTATGCATTCGGCGACCTTGCCAGGTTGCGGGTAGAACCACGTCGACAGCGGCCCCGTCTCGAATATGACACGTTTGGCGTTCGGGGCGTGCTTGCGGATCACCTGCGCCAACACCTTTGGATCCGACGCGCGCTTCCCCCGCCAGATCCGCTTCCCGTCCTCTCGGATCGAGATCGCAGTGTCTTTCAATGAAACGTCGAGCCCGATATACTGGTCCATGGTTGCCTCCTTTCGATGTTTGGGCCCGGTTCCAATCGTGAGCCCGTATTTCCATCTTATCGGGGGCAACCAACCCAGCCAGCATCATCTTGCAAAAAATTGCCGGGGGCAGTCGCACCGCGATTACCCCATGTGTAGCGGGCGGTGCTGCTCAGCTTGGCATGACCGAGCAGATACCTGGATCACCCGCACGTCGGTGTTCGCCTCCAGCAGATGCGTGGCGAAGCTGTGGCGCAGGGTATGCAGCGTCGCGGGCTTGGCGATGCCCGCCATGTGCTTGGCCGCGGTGAAGGCCCGGTTGAGCTGGCGCGGCGAGATCGGATTGATCTTCGGCTTGCCGGGAAACAGCCATCCCCGCGGACGCGCCTCCCGCCAGTAATCGCGCAGCAGATCCAGCAAGCCCGGCGACAGCATGGCCTTGCGATCCTTGCCGCCCTTGCCTTCTTCGACGTGGATCAACATGCGCTCGCTGTCGATGTCAGTGACCTTGAGGTGGCACACCTCCGAAGCCCGCAGCCCGGCGCCATAGCTGATGCTGAGCGCTGCACGATACGTCAGCCCGGGCCCGGGAGCCGCGGCCAGCAGGTCGGCGACCTCCTCGACGCTCAAGACGACCGGCAGCTTCTGCGGCTTGCGTTGGAACTGCATGTACCGCTTCATCTCCTCGCGCCCGCAGGTGATCCCGAAAAAGAACCTGAGCGCGATGATCCGGACATTGAATGTCGAGGGCGTTACCCCGGCATTGGTCATGTGTAGCTGATAGGCCCGCAACTCCTCCGGCGTCGCCGTGTCGGGTGAGCGCCCCAGAAAGGCCGCGAAATCCTTGATCGCCCGGATGTGGGCTTGCTGCGCCTTGTCGCCCATCCCGCGGATGCGCATATCCTCGATCATCCGCTCACGCAGCCGGGTGGTCTTCTCCTCTGTCATGGGACCCTCCTGTCCATCAGATTGAGAAGCCTCAATCGTCAGGCCAGGAACCCGAGACACAAAGAACCGCCGTCGATCAGGAAACCCACCGCCTGCCACAAGCGCCCTTGCCGCGCGAGCGGCTTAGTCCATCCACCCGACGCCGACGAATCGAACCGGAAAGATCGACCCTAAGCGGAACTACGTTTGCGTTGGGGAGGATGTCTCGTTGATTTGCACGAAGCGGACAATACAGCCACTCCGTCTCATCAATTGACGTAGCCGGTAGCTCGAACCCTCAATCTGCAGGACGGCGTGATGCAACAGCCTGCCAAACAGTGCGGTATTGAGACGGGGTCGCCACATTCGGCAAAGCCGGCGGTTGGAAGTCAGCATCATGGCCCCGCGTTCATAGCCGAGTTTGTAATTGTCTGTACCCCCAGCGACAGAAGCCTCCCATGGAGGTGGACTTGCTCAGCCGTATAGGTGGACCAGTTCCCCGCGCGCCCCTGCGAAGTCACTAGCGTACACTCCATGGGCGGACTGTAGATTGGCCGGACTTGCCGTCGCCACGTTAATCGCCAATCCATCTGTTGGCGGGCTCCCGCCGACGAGAACAATGATGCAATGCTTTCGGTTTTACGACGAGGTCGATATGAGTGGTACTTGGACGCCTTGGATTGAAGTCTTCAAACCCTTCGGCGCCTTCAACGGATTCCGAAGTGCATCGGCCAAGCATTCCCGCATGTAGTCGTCGATCGGAGTAGACCGCCGCTTGACCGTGTCCACATGCATCATCATGTGTTGTGCTGGTTTTCCGACGTTCGCTGTTAATGTAATCGTTGCCATGCCGTTTTTTTGCCGACTTCCACGTTCACATCGATGAGCTTCTCCTGGGGTAAGTTGTCGCTGAATCAACGGGGCTGGGCGAATTGAGGCTCCGGCTGCGTCGGACTTCTTAAAGCGGCGTCTATCACCGAGGGAGTAAGGCGATTGCGGCGAGAGCCCTTCTGAACGGGAACGGAATAAGATGACTTGGACATGTGTTTGCAACATCATCGCACAGCATTCCCTCTCTCGTCCGCTCGGGACTGCCGAGCTCGCCGCCGCACCTTGAACCACTAAGTCGATCGGAGTCGTGCAGTAACATCCGGTCGCATTTTTCCTGCCAGAGCATCACATGCTGGAGCCCCTTATGACCGCAGCCGCGCCGACAGCCGTTTGCATTATCATCGCGGCAAAGAATGCCGCCGACACGATCGCCAGAGCGATCACCTCTGCACTTGCCGAGCCCGAAGCCTCTGAAGTCGTCGTCGTCGATGACGGTTCAACCGATGAAACCGCGGCGGTTGCGAGCGCCGCCGATGATGGGACCGGGAGGCTGACTGTCGTTCGCTTCGAAGCAAACCACGGGCCGTCTGCGGCTCGCAATCACGCAATTTCGATCTCGGAATCCCCCCTTCTTGCGCTACTGGACGCGGACGATTTCTTCCTTCCAGGCCGGCTGCGGCAACTGCTTTCGGAGGACGGTTGGGACTTGATCGCGGACAACATTGCCTTCATCGATGGGGAGCGAGCGGCGACCGCGGCTGCAAAGGTCAAGCAGTTCACGCCGAGCTCACGGCTCATCGATCTTGCCGGTTTTGTGGAAGGGAACATCTCGCGGCGCGGCGCCCGCCGCGGTGAAATCGGCTTCCTGAAACCGATTATGCGACGCGCCTTCCTCGATGAGCATGGGCTTCGTTACGATGAGACGCTGCGCCTCGGCGAAGACTACAATCTTTACGCCCGGGCGCTCGCAAAGGGCGCGCGCTACAAGATCATCAAAAGCTGCGGATACGCTGCCCTCGTGCGCGGCAATTCCCTGAGCGGCAGGCACCGCACGATCGACTTGAAGTGTCTCTACGAAGCCGACCGGGCAATGCTTGCTGAAGCCCGGCTAGGCGCCGCCGCCGAGACTGCGTTGCGCCGGCACGAACGCCATGTTCGAGACCGTTACGAGTTGCGGCATTTTCTCGACCTCAAAAACCAGGACGGCTTTAGAAGCGCCATCGGCTACGCCTTGAAGCATCCCGGCGCCCTTCCGGCGATCGTCAGCGGTATCCTTGCAGACAAATCCGAGCGCTTGCGGCGCCCGCGGTCACCGGCCCCGGTGGCCCTCGGCGGCACTGGAGAGATTCGCTACCTGCTGCAAGAATAGATACATGTGAAACACAGAATTCGTCTCTCGGTCCCGCGTCGCGATCAAAATTGCCGCATGCCAGTATGGTGACGCGATTGGGGGAAACGATTGCTGTCGTCGACGTGTACGGAAATCATCGCAATGATAGCATGCGTTGCGTTCACCCACCGGGATGCCCCAGTCGAGGCTGTCAACTATCCTGCGGCCAGCTTCTTCTCCCGCGCCGCCCTCAGCCGTGCAAAGTCGTCGCCGGCATGGTGCGACGAGCGGGTCAGCGGGCTCGACGCGACCATCAGGAAGCCCTTGGTATAGGCGACCGTCTCGTAGGACTTGAACTCCTCGGGGGTGACGAACTTCTCGACCTTGTGATGCTTGCGGGTCGGCTGCAGATACTGGCCGATCGTCAGGAAGTCGACGTCGGCGGTGCGCAGGTCGTCCATCAGTTGCAGCACCTCGTTCCGCTCCTCGCCGAGGCCGACCATGATGCCGGACTTCGTGAACATCGTCGGATCGAGTTCCTTCACCCGCTGCAGGAGACGGATCGAATGGAAGTAGCGCGCGCCCGGGCGCACCGTGAGATAGTTGCCTGGCACGGTCTCGAGGTTGTGGTTGAAGACGTCGGGCTTGGCGGCGACCACCCGCTCCAGCGCGCCTGGCTTCTTGAGGAAGTCCGGGGTCAGGATTTCGATCGTCGTCGTCGGAGACGCGTCGCGGATCGCGAAGATCACCTTCTCGAAATGCTCGGCGCCGCCGTCCTCGAGGTCGTCACGGTCGACCGAGGTGATGACGACGTGGCTGAGGCCCATCTGCTTGACCGCCTTGGCGACGTTGGCGGGCTCGTCCAGGTCGAGGGCGTTCGGCCTACCGGTCGCCACGTTGCAGAAGGCGCAGGCACGCGTGCAGATCTCCCCCATGATCATGAAGGTGGCGTGCTTCTTGTCCCAGCATTCGCCGATGTTCGGGCAGCCGGCCTCCTCGCAGACGGTGACGAGCTTGTTGCTCTTCACGATCGAGCGGGTCTCCTGGTAACCCTTCGAGGTCGGCGCCTTCACGCGGATCCAGTCCGGCTTGCGCAGCACTTCCGTGTCCGGCCGGTGCGCCTTTTCCGGATGGCGGATGCGCTGCGCCCGATCCGAGACCGCGTCGAAAACCGTTACCATGTTTCTTCCTTCGTCGTATCGAGAATGCGGCGAAAGCCCCCCGCTTAAGACACGGAGACCCTCCACTACTGTCCCGACCGAACAGCTCTGGCCTTCAGAATGCGACGCAATGGCCTAAAAATCCACCTCGATCGCTGCCCCTTTCGATAGCGCGAGTTCGACAGCGGCTGAAGCCACCGCCAGGTCCTGGAGACCGACCCCCGTTCCGTCGAACAATGTGATCTCTTCTGATGACGAACGGCCCTTGTGGCGACCGGTGATGACCGCACCGATCTCGACGATGTCGTCCTTGCTGATCAGCCCCTTATCAATCGCGTGCTGGCATTCACCGATCGTGACCGCCTGACCGACTTCATCGGTGAACACCGTTGCCGCAGCGACGAGTTCGGGATCCACCTCCTGCTTGCCTTTTGTGTCCGTGCCCATACAGGCGAGATGTGTGCCGGGGCGAACCTGAGAGGCCTTGAGGATCGGGGCAAACGACGAGGTGATCGAAATGATCACATCCGATTCCGCACCCAGACGATCGAGGTCGACGGTTTCGAAAGGAAGCTCCAGTTCGCGCGCGATTCTTTCGAGACGGCTGAGCATCTCGGGGTGCAGATTCCACGCGAGGACCTTCTCGAACGGCCTCTGCTCCACCGCAGCGCGCAACTGGTACGTCGACTGATGGCCCGCGCCGATCATGCCGAGCACCTTCGCGTCGTTACGGGCAAGATACTTGATCGAGACAGCCGAGGCTGCCGCCGTCCGAAGCGCCGTCAGCAGATTGCCGCCAACAACGGCGCGGCACCCGCCGGTATCAGCGTCAAACAGGAAAACGGTCGACTGGTGGTTCGCCAGCCCCTTCTCAACATTGTTCGGCCAGAAACCACCGGATTTCAGGCCGAGGGCCAGACTGTCGCGGTCGAACCCCGATTTGAAACCATAGAGCGCGTCCGCGTGTCCGATTGCTTCGCGAATAACAGGGAAATTGTAGGCCGACCTTTCAGCCATGGAGGCGAAGACCCCCTCGACCGCCAAGAGGCAATCAGCGGGGGTAATCAGCCCGGCGATCTGATTTTCCGGTACGATAATCATTGCGAACTTCCGATTCCTGCGACGTGGGGGCAATGCCCTCTTTGGCGATCAGTAGGCCTTACCACGGGCCGAGACCGGCCACAGCGTTTCAACCCGGCCGTTGCGCACGCCCACATACCAATCGTGAACATTGCAGGTCGGATCGCAGTGGCCAGGAACCAAACGAAGTTTTTCATTGATCTTGAGCACGCCGTTCGGATCCTCGATGACGCCGTGCTCATCCGTGCATTTCACGTACTTGACGTCCGTGCGGCCATAGACGAAGGGTAGTCCGGAATCGACCGACTGGGACTTCAATCCGGCGTCGCAAATTGCCTTGTCGGACTTCGCGTGGCTCATCACGCTGGTGAGAATGAAGAGCGCATTTTCCCATTCGCCTTGATCGATCCTGTTGCCACCTTGATCGCGGATGCGACCGTAATCAGCATCCATGAACGCGTAGCTGCCGCACTGCAGTTCGTTGTACACGCCGGAATTGCTCTCGAAATAGTAGCTGCCGGTGCCGCCGCCGCTCACCAGTTCGGGCTCAAGACCCTCGACCTTCAAGGCAGCGACCGCATCTTTCACCTGGGCAATCGCGATGTCGAGCTTGGCCTTGCGATCTTCGTAATTGTCGATGTGCTGCATGGCGCCCTGGTAGGCCTGAATGCCAGCGAACTTGAGACCCGCAGCACCGTCGATAGCTTTGGCAAGTGCCACAACAGCGGCGGCGGTGGTCACGCCGCACCGGCCGGCACCGCAATCGATTTCGACGAAGCATTCGAGCGTTGTGCCGTGTTTCTGCGCCGCTGCGGACAGTTCTGCGACGTTGGCCAAATCGTCGACGCAAACGATGATGCGTGCGTCCCCCGTGGCGAGGCGTGCTAGACGTTCGATTTTCAGCGGTTCCCGGACCTGGTTCGAAACCAGCACGTCCTTTATCCCGCCGCGCGCGAAGACCTCTGCCTCCGACACCTTCTGGCAGCACACACCGATCGCGCCACCAAGTTCCTGCTGGAGATGCAGAACATCGACCGACTTGTGCATCTTGCCGTGCGCCCTGTGGCGCATGTTGTGCGCCTTGGCATAGTCGCCCATCTTGCGGATGTTGCGTTCGAGGGCATCGAGATCGAGGATCAGGCACGGCGTCTGGATTTCATTGACGCTCATTCCGGGAAGAGCCGGTACATCGTAGCCGACTTCCATGCCTGCGAGCTTCGTTTCCATGTTCATCTCTCTTTCTCTCCCCTATTGCCAAGGCAACTTGTCAAGGTCGACATTGCCGCCGGTGATGATCACGCCGATACGCTTGCCGGCAAACAGATCCTTGTTCTTCAAAATGGTCGCGAGCGGCACGGCGCTGGAAGGCTCCATGATGATCTTCATTCGCTTCCAGATAAGCTTCATCGCGTCGACGATCTCTGCCTCCGAGGCCGTCAGGATGTCGGTGACGTGGCTCCTGACGAAGTGCCACGTCAGATCCTTGAGAGGCACTTTCAGGCCGTCAGCCACGGTAACTGGTGCGTCGTCGGCAATGATGTGCCCTGCCTTGAAGCTCCGGTATGCATCATCTGCCTGCTCCGGCTCGGCCGCGTAGATCTTGATGTGCGGCGCCAGGTTCGACAGCGTGAGGCAGGTTCCCGAAACCATGCCGCCGCCGCCGATGGGAGCGATCACCGCATCGAGACCCGCGACCTGTTCGATCAGCTCCTTCGAGCAGGTTGCCTGACCGGCGATGACGCGCGCATCGTTATAGGGATGCACGAATTCCGCGCCGGTCGCGGCGACGACTTCGGCAAAGACAGCTTCCCGGGAGGATGTTGACGGCTCACACTCGACAACCTTGGCACCGTAACCGCGGACAGCATCTTTCTTCGCTTGCGGCGCGGTACGGGGCATGACGACGGTGCAAGGTATTCCGCGCCGTCCCGCCGCATAGGCCAAACAGGTCCCATGATTGCCCGAGGAATGGGTGGCAACGCCCTTCGCCGCCTGCTCATCACTTAGCCCGAAAACGGCGTTTGATGCGCCACGGGCCTTGAAGGCGCCCGCCTTCTGAAGATTTTCGCACTTGAAGAAAAGCTCCGCCCCGGCAAGGGAGTTGATGCAACGCGAGGTGAGAACCGGGGTGCGATGAATGTGCGGCTTGATGCGCGCATGCGCTTCATCCACGTCGAAAAGCGTCGGGATATACATCGTCATGGCCTCTCAGGCGGCTCCCCGGTCCCCTGAAACCTGGTTTTTGCGGTAGTATTCCTGGGCGGCGGCAACCCCAGAACCGAGCTTGATGCCAAGACCAAGATCCGCCATGACCATCTCCGCCGTCGCGATGCCCGAAAGGGCCATCACGTCCGTCAGGCTGCCGAGATGCCCGATGCGGAACACCTTGCCGGCGACCTCTCCCAGCCCAACACCGAAGGCCACGTCATATTTCTTCGCCGCGTGGGTAACGACGGATGTAGCGTCGAAGCCGTCAGGGGTTCGAATTGCGCTGACAGTGTCCGAGTAAAGGTCCTCGCTGCTCGCGCAGAGCTCCAGACCCCAGGCACGCACGGCCGCACGGATTCCCGCTGCTATGCGGTTGTGGCGCGCGAATACGTTCTCAAGGCCTTCCGCCAGCAGCATCTCCGTTGAGACCTTCAGGCCGTTCAGCAGCCCGACGGCGGGGGTATAGGGGTAGGCGTTGTTCTCATAGCTCTTCGACATATCGCGAACGTCGAAGAAAGTGCGCGGCAGCTTGGCCGTTTCGAGCGCCGCCAAGGCCTTGGGAGAGAATGCGGTGATTGCTAGCCCGGCAGGTAGCATAAAGCCTTTCTGCGAGCCGGTCACAGCAACGTCGACGCCCCAATCGTCCATGCGAAACTCCATTGAAGCAATGGAGCTGACACCGTCGACGAACAGCATGGCCGGGTGGCGAGCTGAATCGAGGGCGTGCCGAACCGCGGCGATATCCGACTTGACCCCCGTTGCGGTCTCGTTATGCGTGACCAAGACGGCCTTGATCTGGTGCGCCTTGTCGGCGGTCAGCATTTCCTCATACCGATCGACCGGGGCGCCGCTGCCCCACGGCGTTTCGATAACACTAACGTCGAGGCCATGCCTCTTGCACATGTCGATCCAGCGATGGCTGAACATTCCATAGCGAGCCACGAGAACGCGGTCACCGGGACTGAGGGTGTTTGTGATCGCCGTCTCCCATCCGCCGGTGCCCGTTGCAGGGAAAACGAAAATCGAAGCAGCTTCGGACTTCACGACCTTTTTTACGCCTGCGAGGGCAGGACGCAAAATCTCTCCAAACAAGGGCGAGCGATGGTCGATGGTCGGCATATCCGACGCCTTGCGCAGCACCTCCGGCAGATTGGTCGGACCTGGAATGAAGACCGGGTTTTGCAGGTACATGGGGGGCGTCCTCCTCAAGCTGGAAATATTGATAACACGCCGTTCCGACGCGGTAAATTTTTTTGAAAGTATTTTTCAAAACGCCATACATTCAATCTTTATCGGTTGAAATCAGCATGTTATAATTTTTCATTATGCGGATTGATTTTTCATATCTGGCATTCAAATATTGGATCACTTGGCGGAGGTGAAAAGCAATGCAGCCAGCAAAGCGGCGAAGAGGTCGCCCGAAAGGGTTCAATGCCCCCGAGTCCCCGAGCGTCATCCAGTCTCTCGACCGCGCCTTGGACGTGCTGGAGGCTCTGGCCTCGCCCGAGGGACTGACGTTGTCGGAACTTGCCGCCCATCTCAGCCAATCGGCCGCCACGATGCATCGGGTACTCTCGACGTTGGAACGTCGTGAATTCGTCGAGATCAGCCCCGACCGGCAGGTCTGGCATATCGGCCCCGAGGCCTATCGGCTCGGCTCCGCGTTTCTTCGTCGTACCAACGTTGTGGAACGCAGCCGCCCAATCATGCGGGAGCTGATGCTGGAGACGGGAGAGACCTCGAACCTTGGCATCGAGAAGGACGGCAATGTCCTCTTCATCAGCCAGGTCGAAACTCACGAATCGATCAGGGCATTCTTCCCGCCAGGGACACTGTCTCCCCTGCATGCCTCGGGAATAGGAAAGGCGTTGCTCAGCACATATGACGACAGCCGTCTCGCTTCACTTTTCAAGAAGACCACCTTGGAGCGGTTCACTGCGAATACCGTTCGGTCGATCGTTCAATTGGAAGAAGAACTGCGCGTCACGAAAGACCGAGGCTATGCGTTGGATGACGAGGAGCGAACCAAGGGGATGCGTTGTGTTGCAGCCCCGATCTTGAATGTGCACGGCGAAGCGGTGGCCGGCATTTCCGTTTCAGGCCCAACGCATAGAATGCCGGACAGGCAAGTGCAACAAATCGGCGAACGAGTAAGGAATGCCGCGAAGATGGTGTCGCGGCGTTTAGGAGCGCCATAGCCGGAAACCTCAACACCTACATGCTGGCAATTCCCGCATTTTCACGGCAACGGAATTGGCGATGCTACGGGGTTTCGGTCCACCTGTGGCCCAGTCGAGCAATTCGACAGTGTGAACAAGAGGTATTTCGGTCGCGGAGCCGATCTGCATCATGCAGCCGATGTTGCCGGCACTGATCACCTGAGGGCGAGTGGCTTCGATCGTCGCTACTTTACGAATTCTGAGTTCAGACGATATTGCCGGCTGCATCAGATTATACGTCCCAGCAGATCCACAGCAGATATGGCTGTCACGCGGCTCCACGACTTCGAAGCCTGCCGCCCGAAGCAACTCTTTCGGGGCGGAGCGGATCTGCTGGCCATGCTGCAGCGAACAAGCAGCATGATAGGCCACGCGTAGCGGCTCGGCGTGGAATGGGTCGTTCAAGCCGAGGTTGGCCATGATTTCCGTTACGTCTTTGGCGAGAGCGGCGACGCGAGATGCATCGTCGGCGATCGCATGGTTTCGCAACAGATGGGCATAGTCCTTTACCGTCGTCCCGCAACCCGACGTGTTTATGACCACGGCATCCAGACCTTCGCCGTCGAGTTCGTGGACAATCGCACGGACGTTCGCCGCGGCCATTGTATGACTTTCTTCGACCTTGCCCATGTGATGCGTCAGGGCACCACAGCAGCCCATGCCCTTCGGGATTACGACCTCACAGCCATGGCGCCGTAGCAGCCTGATCGTGGCATCGTTGATATCCGTGTTCAGGGCGCGCTGCGCACAACCAATGAGCAGGGCAACACGCTTGCGACGCGCGCCGATCGCCGAAAAGCTTTGTGGTCTGTCATTCTCGCTGGCCGGCGGAATATGATCGGGCGCCATCTCCAACATGGCCCTCAGGCGAGCGTCGGGGAGAAATTTCCTGAAGGGGCGGGCGAGTCTTGCACCGATCAGCGCCAGCCGAAACCGGCCGGGATGCGGCAGAATTTTTGCCAAAAGCCAACGGAGAGCTCTCTCTTCCCACCGGCGTTTGTAGGTCTTCTCGATATACTCGCGCGCATGATCGATCAAATGCATGTAATTCACACCCGAGGGGCAGGTCGTCATGCAGCTCAGACAACTAAGGCAGCGGTCGATATGCATTACCGTTCGCTCGTCAGGGACCTTGTTGTTTTCCAACATGTCCTTGATCAGATAGATGCGACCGCGCGGGCTATCGAGCTCGTCGCCAAGCACCTTGTATGTCGGGCACGTCGCTGTGCAGAAGCCGCAGTGGACGCAAGACCGCAGAATCTCGTTCGAACGTCTCGTGGCGGGATCGGCGAGCTGTGTGTCGGTGAAGTTTGTCTGCATCTCATTTACCCATCAATCCGGGATTGAGAATTCCGGCGGGATCAAAAGTCCGGCGCAAGGCAGCTGAGAGCCGAGCTACAGAGGCTCCTTCGGCGGGAAAACCCTCACTGTTCGGCAGCGTGCCACGGCGCAGCAGCGCAGCTTGCCCCACACCGGCTGCGTGACGGACCGCAGAGCCATTGGCGTTACTCTCAAACCAAATCAATCCGCCACCCCAGTCCAGCGACACGTCCCCGCCGAGCGCATGCAAACGGGCCACAACCGCTGGAGCTTCGCTCGGCTTAACCAGAATCCGCCAAAGCGGTACGCTCGACCCCGCGAAATGGTGCAGATCGCGCAATCCACGCCAAAGCGCACGGCTGGCAGGTTCACCCAATATGTCGATCTCTCGATCGCGGAAGAGTGCGGACAACCTTTCGCGACGATAGTCGACCTGCGGGGAAAGCCCCTCGACCCTGAGCCAGACAGTGCCGGACCGAAAAGCGGCGCCGGACACCTCGAAGGGAGTGGCGAGTGCCGCCGCAAAGATTTCTGTTGCCTCCTTCACGGAAGTGCCATGAAAGGCCAGCGTCTGTTGGCTTTCCGCGGCAGGCAACGTTTTCAGCGCGACCTCGGTCAACACGCCAAGAGTTCCGTGGGAGCCGCAGAGCAGTTTGCCGAGGTCCAGCCCAGTGACGTTCTTCATCACCCGGCCACCATTCCTGATGATCCGCCCTCTGCCATCGACGAACCGCACGCCAAGGAGATGATCCCTACAAGCACCCGCATGTATTCGGCGGGGGCCAGAGATGTTGGCCGAAACCATGCCACCAACTGTGGGAGCCCCCTTGGTGCCAAGTACCGCCCTATGGTCCATCGGTTCGAATGCGAACGCTTGGCCCTCGGCGGCAAGTGTTGCCTCAATTTCCTCGATAGGCGTTCCTGCGCGCGCAATCAGCGTCAGCGCGCCGGGCTCATAGGTCACGATACCGCTAAGGCGTCGCGAGGTAAGGGTCTGAGCAGCCGCGATGGCCTCCGATCGGATACGAGTGCTCCCGCCGACGACCCGCAGGGGTGCGGCCCGCGCATAGCTTTCGGCGATCATACCAGCCACCTCCGCCTCGCTGGGCGGCGAAAACCCTGTCGCCGCGTGATCGCTGCTGTTCGTTATCATGGGCATCTCGCTGCCGCATCACGATGTGGCTGACTGACTTCGAGTGGGAAGACCTTGGCTGGGTTGAGCAACCAGGCGGGATCGAAGACGCTCTTGATTTCCATCTGAATCGCCAGGTCATCGGCCGTATATTGTTTCGTCATGAGGTCGCGCTTCTCGATTCCGACCCCATGCTCGCCGGTCAGGCAGCCTCCTGCGTCGACACAAAGCCGAAGAATGTCGGCGCCGAATTCTTCGGCTCGCTCGAGCTCGCCGGGCGCGTTCGCGTTGAACAGGATCAGCGGGTGCATGTTGCCATCGCCTGCGTGGAAAACATTGGCGACCTCCAACCCATACGCTTTCGACAGCTCGCCGATGCGCTTGAGCGTGTGGGGGAGCTTCGATACCGGCACGGTCCCATCGAGACACAGGTAATCGCCGAGCCGGCCCATCGCCCCGAATGCCGATTTGCGCCCCTTCCAGATCGCCAAGCTTTCCTCGGCGGTTCGGCTGGCACGGAACTCCACCGGATTCAGCTCCTCGGCGATCAGACGGATACGCTCGATTTGATGGTCGATTTCCGCCTCGGAGCCTTCCACCTCGACAATCAGCACGGCTGCGCAATTCGGATAGCCCGCCTTGACGAAGGCCTCGACCGCACGCAGGCAAACGTCGTCCATATATTCGATCGCGACGGGCAGCAGGCCCGATCGGATAATGCGTCCTACGCACTCACCAGCCGTTTCGGCGCTGTCGAAGCCGATCAGTACCGGCCGTGCGCCTTCAGGCTTCGGCACGATCCGGAGCGTTGCTTCGGTAACAATGGCGAGCTGGCCCTCCGATCCACAGATCAAACCGACGAGGTCAAGGCCCGACACACCCAGGAGTGGGCCGCCAAGCTCGACGATATCGCCCGTGGCCATGACGATTCGGACACCCATCAGATTGTTCGTGGTAACACCATATTTAAGACAGTGCGCACCGCCGGAATTCATCGCAATGTTGCCGGCAATCGTGCAAGCAAGCTGAGAGGAGGGATCAGGCGCGTAGAAGAAGCCCTCGACTTCCAGTTCGGCGCTGACGGCGAGGTTCGTTACACCCGTCTGCACACGAATGAAGCGGTTGGCGGTGTCGACCTCGAGTATTTCGCGCAAACGCATGGTGCCGATGACGACGCTGTCCGCGGTCGGCAAAGCGCCGCCAGCAAGCGATGTCCCTGCTCCACGGGGCACGACGGGTACACGCAACTCATGGCAGACGCGCATGGCGGTTGCCACTTCCTCGGTTGTGCGCGGCAGCACAACTGCAAGAGGCGGACAGCGATACGCGGTCAGCGCGTCGCATTCATAGGCCCGTGTTTCCTCCGGGCTCGAGATGACAGTCCCTGCCGGCAGCGCAGCCTCAAGCGCCGCGATGATTTGGGGTGCTCTCGCAAGGACGCCGGCATCCGGTTCAGGCATGGCTATGGTTGACATGAGAGATACTCTTCGTGATCGAAACGGTAAGCGAGGAGGTCGACGACCCTCGCCTGCTCGCCTGAACGCGCCATCGCAGTGATGCGAGCACCACCAAGCTGGCACCTCTGGACGGGCGATCGGGTCATCGGAGCTCGGGGTTTGCCATGTGACGAAACCGTGTGGCTCAGCCAACCGTGGCCAGTTCTGCGCCGAGGCTGACGACCGCGCCCGCTTCGGTCTTAATGCGGATCCGACCCGCCTTCGGTGCAAGTATGCGAGTTTCCATCTTCATCGCTTCGATAACGGCGACAGCGTCGCCTTCCGCGACTTCCGCTCCGTCATCGACCAACCATTGCTGCAACGTGCCAGGAATCGGAGCGGTCACGCCGCCGTCGCTTACTGACGTAGCCTGTTGCACGAGCTGCGGGGCGCCCAGACCGGAAAATAGGGCTGCGGGCAGGCCGATGGCGTGCCGCTTCCCATCGATCTCGACGAAGCTGCGTATCAGCCCACTTCCTGCCGGATCGACGCGGGGTGAAGGCTCCAAGCCGCGGAACTCCGTCTCGATCCAGTTGGTGAAGACGCCGAAGCCGTCCTCGCCGGTGAAATCGCGCTCATCAAGCACCGCTCGGTGGAAAGGCAGCACGGAGGCGACCCCTTCGATGCGGAATTCGGCTAGCGCCCTCCGAGCCCGGATAAGCGCTTCCTCGCGGGTGGCGCCCGTGACGATCAGCTTTGCCATCATGGAATCGTAGAAGCCGGGGATCTCCGATCCAGTCTCGACGCCGGCATCAATGCGCACGCCAGGCCCTGCAGGGGCGCGGAAGCGGGTGATGAGGCCCGGAGTGGGCAGGAAGCCTCGCCCAGGATCCTCGGCATTAATGCGGAACTCGAAGGCATGGCCGCGCGGCTCAGGCGTCTCTGTGACAGAGAGCGGCAGGCCGTCAGCGATACGCAATTGCTCGATGACGATGTCGACGCCAGTCGTCTCTTCGGTCACCGGGTGCTCGACCTGAAGCCGCGTATTCACCTCGAGGAACGAGATTACCCCATTCTGCGAAAGCAGAAACTCCACGGTCCCTGCCCCAGTATAGCCGGCTTCCGTGCAGATGGCGCGGGCGGCGTCGTGAATGCGCGCACGCTGGTCGGCGGTGATGAAGGGAGCCGGAGCCTCTTCCACGAGCTTCTGGTTGCGCCGCTGCAGCGAGCAGTCGCGCGTACCGAGGACGACCGTGTTGCCGTGGCTGTCGGCAATGACCTGCGCCTCGATATGCCGGGGCCGGTCGAGGAACTGCTCCGCATAGCATTCACCGCGGCCAAAGGCTTCCTTCGCCTCGCGCACGGCTGAATCGAACAGTTCACCGACCTCGTCCAGCCGCCGTGCGACCTTCATGCCGCGGCCCCCGCCCCCAAAAGCAGCCTTTATGGCAAGCGGCAGGCCGGCTTGCTTGGCGAAGTCGACCGCCTCGGCAGCCGAAGCGAGCGGACCGTCCGAACCTTTGACGAGAGGCGCCCCGACCTTGGCCGCAATGCGCCGCGCCTCGACCTTGTCTCCGAGCGCTGTTATGACCTCGGGGGCGGGACCGACCCAGGTAAGGCCCGCGTCGATCACCGCTTGTGCGAATTCGGTGCGTTCCGACAGGAAGCCATAACCGGGATGGACGGCGTCGGCGTCGGCCCGGCGGGCGATATCGAGGATCTTTTCGATGTTGAGATAAGTCTCCGCCGGGCGACCGGGACCGAGGCCGTAGGCCTCGTCGGCAATCTCGGCATGGAGTGATGCCGCATCGGCATCCGCATAAATGGCGACCGAGGCGACGCCATAATCGCGCGCAGCCCGGGCGATGCGGATGGCGATTTCACCGCGATTGGCGATGAGCAGCTTTTTCATCGGTCGGTATCCTTCATATGCGGATCGAAGGCGGCGATCGAATTGAAACGGATGCGCGCGCCGATTGGGATCTGGCCGGCCAGATCGAGGTGATGGGCTGCAACCACGCCGATCACCGGATAGCCGCCGGTCAGCGGGTGGTCGGCAAGGAAGAGCACTGGCTGGCCGCTGTGTGGCACCTGTATCGAGCCGAGCGCCGTGCCTTCGGAGGGAAGCTCCGCCGCGTCGCGTCGTTCGAGCGGTGCGGCCCCGGAGAGGCGCACGCCGACGCGGCTCGATTCGGCAGTGACCTCCCACTCCTGCGAGAGAAAGGTTTGCACGCCTTCGTCCGTGAACCAGTCGGTTCGCGGGCCGAGCACCACGTCAAGAGACACGGTCTCGCCCGCGCGCGGCAGGTGGTCCGGTTCGGGCCGGTGGGGGTCGACGGCGCCGGCCGGTCCGCTCGCCGGAACGAGGACATCGCCCGTAGCAATCGGCGGTGGCCCGATCTTCGCCAGCGTGTCGATCGAGGCCGATTCGAGGACAGTCTCGACAGCGAAGCCGCCGCGGAGCGCCAGATAGCTGCGCATCCCTTCGCTCGGCACGCCGAGCGTCAACTCGTCGCCGGCGTCGAGCGCAAACGGATGAGCAAACGGGGCGGAGACTGCGCGGCCGCCCGGCGTGCGAATTTCCAGCGGGCACGGCGCGCCCGTTAACGCCAGCGTCACGGGCCGGTCGGCCCTGACTGCGAAGCCCCCGAAAGTGATCTCGATCGCCGCGGTATCGCTCGGATTGCCGACACAGAGATTTGCGTTGCGAAGTGCGGCGCGATCGAGCGCGCCGGACCTCGAGACGCCCTGATCTGCCCGACCGGGACGGCCGAGGTCCTGGTAAAGCGCCGGTCGGTCGGCGCGGATAACGCGCAAGCCCCCTCCCGGCGCCGCGACGTCCGCCTGCCGTTCGGGCACGGAGGCCGGCACCAGGGTGCCCTTGGCCATATCGCGAAAGCGCACGCGATCGCCAGGGGCAAGCAGCGCCGCCCGGGGGCGGGCTGTATCCCACATGCAAAGCGGTGTTGTGCCGAGAAGCTGCCAACCGCCTGGGCTGTCAGTTGGATAAATGCCACCGAACGTGCCGGCTATCGCCACGGAACCGGCCGGAATTCGCACCCGGGGGGTCTTGCGGCGCGGCACGTCGAACGCGGGATCATCGCAGGTCATGTAGGCGAAACCCGGTGCGAAGCCGGTGAAGGCTACGGTGTAGGTCGCGTCGGTGTGGCGGCGGATGAGTTCTTCCACCGGCCAGCCGAGAAATTCGGCAATGTCGCCCAAATCCTCACCGTCATAGGTCACTGGAATATCGAACGTCTCGCCCTGCCGCACACTCCGCATCGAAAGATCGATCCGCGCAACGAATGCGGCGATCGCGGAGCGGTCGGTGACGAGCGGGTCGAAGCGGATCATCACGGTGCGTGCGGCCGGAACGAACTCCTTCACCCCATCCGGCCGGGTGGCCAACAAACTATCGAGTAACGTCAGCGTCGTTTCCAGGTCGTCCAATTCGACCAGAAGAGCATCAGCGCCGGCGGGCAGAAACCGTAGGCAGCGGTCAGGCATTAGCCAAATCCCGGATCGAGCCAGCAAAGGGCTTCAGCTCGACGCCGCTTGCGATGAGTCTGTCGCGCACCGCCCGGGCGAGTGCAACGGCGGAGGGCGTGTCACCGTGGATGCAAATGGATTGCGCTTCGAGGACCATGTCGGTGCCGTCGATCGCGGTGATCCGATGCTCGCTGACCATGCGGAGCATCCGCGTCGCGACGACCTCAGCGTCGTGGATGACCGCGCCCGGCAGCCGGCGACTGACAAGGCTGCCGTCGCCGTTGTAGGCGCGATCGGCGAAGGCCTCGCACACGACCGTCAACCCAGCCGCGCGGGCTTGCTCGACAATCGGGGCACCCGCGAGCGCCATGAGTATCAGCGAGGGATCGACCGCCTTGATCCCGGCAATCACGTCGTCCGCTTGGCGCATATCGTTGGCGATAGTATTATAAAGCGCTCCGTGCGGCTTGACGTAGCGAACTTCGGTGCCGGCGGCCTTCGCGAGGCCCTGCAGCGCGCCGATTTGGTAGATCGTATCGCCTACGAGCTCGGCGCTCGAGGGGTCCATGTTGCGCCGGCCGAAGCCGACCAGGTCTCGATAGCCGATATGGGCGCCAACCGAGACGCCGCGTCGCGCGGCCTCACGTAAAACCGTAAGGATGCCCGCCGGATCGCCTGCATGAAAGCCGCAGGCAATGTTGGCGCTGGTGACAATGCCGAGCATCGAGGCATCGTCACCCATCGGCCAGGGGCCGAAACTTTCGCCGAGATCGCTATTGAGATCGATGCTTGCCATATCACAGCCTGTTTCGAGTGGTTTCTTGATGCGGTTAAGACCTTAGCTCACGAACGCTGAAGACCTGCCGATGGAAGGTTTCGTGGACCTTGCACAGGTCAGATCTTTGTTTTTCGTGGCACCGGTCCCAGTCGATGCACACCAGTCGCTTCAGCGGGTCTCTGCCGCCACCGTGGTGGTCATTGTGCTGCAAGCTCCATGATCTTTACCTGATCGGCTTCCGCGCGATCCAAAATGCCGGACAAACGCCCCTGACGTATAGTCATGACACGGTCGCTCATCCCGAGGATCTCGGGCATCTCCGAGGAGATCATGATCACCGCCAGGCCTTCGCCGGCAAGATTAGAGATCATGCGGTGGATTTCCGCCTTAGCGCCGACGTCGATACCCCGGGTAGGCTCGTCAAGTATGAGGATGCGCGGCTTCGTCAACAGCCAGCGGGCGATGAGTACCTTCTGCTGATTGCCTCCGGAGAGATTCAGGATCAACTCCTCCATGTTTGGGGTTTTGACCCTCAGCGCGCTTGTCATAGCATCACAGTCGCGGGACAGCCGTGTTTGATCGACGAAGCCGCGCCGGACATAGCCGCTGCGCAGCGCCGCCATCTGCATGTTTTCCTGGATGTTGAGAAGCAGAAAACAGCCGGACTCCTTGCGTTCTTCGGTGAGGAAGGCCATGCCATGTTCCATGGCGACAGCAGGCGAATCCACAACCACCTTCTTGCCACCAATCTCGATAGTACCCGAGGTCGCCGGGGTGACGCCAAAGATCGTCTCGGCTATATTGGAACGCCCCGCACCAACCAGGCCCGCGATGCCGAGGATCTCGCCGGCTCGTAAGTCGAAGGAAATGCCCTCGAAGAGGCCGGCCAGTCCGAGATTGCTCACTCTCAGGACGACGTCGCCAATCGGGGCGGGTGTCTTCGGAAACATCTGCGAGAGCTCGCGACCAACCATCATTCGAATAACGTCGTCGCGGGTGACCTCGTTGGCGGCTCTGGTCGCGATGTGCTTGCCGTCACGAAAGACCGAGACCTCATCGGCAATTTCGAAAAGCTCGTTCATCTTATGCGTTATGTAGATGATCCCCTTTCCGGCTTCCCTGAGTGTTCGGATGATCCGGAAAAGGTGCTCCACCTCACGCTCGGTCAGAGTCGAGGTAGGCTCGTCCATGATCAGGACGTCTGATTCATAGGAAACCGCTTTCGCGATCTCGACCATTTGTCGGCTGGCGACGGAGAGCTTACCGACTTGTTCGTCCGGGTCTATATCGATCCCGAGGCGGTCGAAGAGTTCCAGCGTGCGGCGGCGCAACTCGTCGTGGTCGATAAAGCCAAATCGGTTCTTCGGCTCGCGGCGAATCCATACGTTTTCCGAGACCGTCATCGGCGCCATGAGGTTGAGCTCTTGGTGGATCATGGCGATTCCGTTGTCGAGCGCGTCGAGCGGGCTGTTCAGCCGGATCGATTGGCCGCGCCACTTAAATTCCCCGGCATCCGGCGTGTAGATCCCGGCAATGATCTTCATCAATGTCGACTTGCCGGCACCGTTCTCGCCCATGAGCGCATGCACGCTGCCGCGGCGAACCCGGAATGAGACATTGTCGAGCGCAACGACCCCCGCAAATTCCTTGCGGACGTTTTCGACCTCCAAGAGATACTCGGAGTTAGGCAGCGCACCCGTTTCGCGAACGACCTTGATTGTAGATGGTGACAGCATGCTGTTAGCCTTTCACGCTCCGCCCTTCGGCGTAGGACCTGATAGAATTGATGCGCCGCAACTTTGAAACTCGCCCGAGACCGTATTGGCGATCTCATTCATTTTCTTCTTTTCCCCGCTGCACTTTGGTGTCCGGCAAGTGCTGTTGCTCCGGCCCTCTTTGCTGCTCCTCTAAGCAGACTGCCGGATCGTCAGTGAAAACGGCAGGATGACGGTTCGGTTGTGATCGTTCGTGGCGGGCGTTTCGTTGATCAGCTCCGCAATCGCAGGGCCGAAATCGAACGCCGGAACCTTGACGGTCGTGAGCCAAGGAGCAAGCCACCCGTTCACGCGATTGTCGTCGAACCCGAAGATGATCAGCTCTTCGGGAATCCGCATGTTCCTCTCCATGGCGGCCCGATAAACACCGTAGGCGATCATGTCGTTGGCGCAGAAGACTGTGTATCGACGGCTGCGGTCAGCCAGAAGAAGCGAACCTTGCTGGTAGCCGGCCTCCATCGTGAAAGCGCACTCGAACCGGAGGACTTGGCGCATCTCGCCGACACCGGCGAGAAAGCCTTCAAGGCGCCGACTGCTTCCCGGATAATGTCGTGGCCCGTGGATTGCCACGCAGTTCTCGTAGCCATGCTCGATGAAATAGCGTCCGACCGCGAAGCCGGCAGCGAAGTTATCAATCCCGACATAGGGAGCGACAATGCCGGGCGCGGGCCGGCGATTCACGAATATGAGGTTGTTTTGCCGCTCGGCCATCTCGCGCAATCGCGGTGTATCCATTGCGCCCTGTAGAACGATCGCTCGCGCACGCAGGCCCTGCGCATCTGCGAGCAGGCCGTCCTGCTTCTCAGCGTTTTCAGCCGTGTTTGCGAGCACCAATGAAAGTCCAATGCCTTTGAGCGCATTCTCAACCGACGCTGCGACATCGGCGGTAAAGAGGTTGGTGGCATCGGGCACCAGCATCATCACGACCCGGCTGCTCGCCAGTCGGAGCGAGCGACCGATCTCCGAGGGCGTGTAACCGAGCTCCTCTGCGGCACTGCGTACACTCTCAATTGTCTCGGGAGCAATCGCGCTCGTCTTGCCTGTGAAGAACCGCGAAACCGTGGCGGTGGAAACCCCGGAAAGGCGTGCTACATCGCGGATGGTCGGCGGCTTGGCCATTTCATTTTGTCCAGATGTTTCGAGGAGGTCCGCGTTCGCCCCACTTGGATTGCAAGTGCTCTTGGTTCCATGATTGAAGGGGCCCTGCCACTCGGCGAAAGCCCACCTTTCAAGCGCTCTGCCACTCGCGTCCAAACGTGCATGAATTTTTCAATTTCCGTAATGTAAACGTGTACACTATGCAAAATGCCGATGTCAACGATTACATGAGGGGATTTGTTTATCCCGGAAAGGAAGGCCCGGCTTTGGCAGCAAGTGCGCTCGCTCGTTTGCGAGTCCCTGCCCTTGTCTAAGCAGACTTTCTGATCGTCAGCGTAAACGGAAGAATAACGTTCCTATTGGGATCGTCGGAGGCGATCGGCTCATGAATGAGTTTGGCGATGGCAGGCCCGAAATCGAACGCCGGAACCTTCACGGTGGAGAGCCAAGGCGCCAGCCACTCGTTCAACCGATTGTCGTCGAAGCCGAAGATCACCAGATCGTCGGGCACGCGCATGCTCTTCTCCATGGCGGCGCGATAAACCCCATAGGCAATCATGTCGTTGCCGCAAAATACCGCATATCTACGGGTGTGATCAGCCAGCAGCAACTGACCTTGGCGGTAACCCGCCTCCATGGTGTATGCGCTCTCAAACTGAAAAACAGGGCGCTCCTGCCCGAGACCGGCAAGGAAGCCATCAAGCCGCTCAGTGCTGCCGGAGTAATGGCGCGGTCCGTGAATTGCAACGCAGTTCTCATACCCGCGCTCCACGAAATAGCGGCCGACCGCGCGACCCGCCGCGAAGTTGTCGATGCCCACGTAGGGAGCGATGATTCCCGGCGCCGGGCGACGATTGACAAAAATAAAGTTGTTCTGCCGCGAAGCCATGTCACGCAGGCGCGGCGTATCTATTGCACCTTGCAGCACAATCGCGCGCGCCCGCAGACCTTGTGCGTCGGAGAGTAGCCGGTCCTGCTGTTCCGCATTTTCGGAAGCGTTCGCCAGCACCATAGAGAGGCCGAAATCTTTCAGCGCCTGTTCGACTGACGCCGCAACATCCGCAGTAAAGGGATTCGTTGCATCGGGGACCAACATCACGACCACACGGCTGCGAGCCAGGCGGAGCGAGCGCCCAATCTCTGATGGCGTATACCCAAGAGCCTCGGCGGCGTTACGCACACTCTCGATGGTTTCAGGTGAAATCGCATCAGTCTTCCCGGTAAAGTATCGAGACACTGTGGCGGTCGATACACCCGACAGGCGTGCCACGTCGTGGACAGTCGGCGGCTTGCTCATCTAAACTCGCTCAATCCAAAGAGAAAAACGTCGCCGGGGCTGCGTTCGAAGCCCATGCAGTGCTGTACACACGGCGTGGCATTTGATCAACTAGAATGACCAATGTCAACGATTACATGCCTGAGCGCGGCTCGCAGGTCCCATCCGAAAGGCGGTCTGCCTCTGAAAAATGGGACTCATCAGGTGAGAACGAAACAAGGTCCATCATCGTCATTGTTCACAACCAGCGCGACCAGGGCGTGTTAGGCTTCCGGTTTGTCCAATCGAGGACATGAAACGCCTCTTAAGCGATACAGCCGACGCCGATGACAGCATATCCGACCACTGCGCTTGAATGCCCATCAGCGTTGCAGTCCGCGAGCCGATTGGCATTGCTTTTGAGGCCATTTACATTGCGTAGAATGCGGGACGTGCTTCAATCGTTAGCTGTGCTGTGGCGTTCGCTCCGAGTGCCGCGACGATCTGTTCTGCCAGAGACCTGGTGACATATCCGTCCCACGCGCCAGCCCCGTGACTGGACTCACCCGTTCTTACAGATCTTACCCAAGCATTCATCTGGCTTGTGTAGGCATTTCGGAAGCGTGGCACCCAATTTTCTGGATAAGTTGAGCCGTGATGACCAGCGACATTCCTGACAGTGGCGGTTGGGAGGGCGGTCTCGATAGTTCCATCACGGCCGACGAGCTGCGAATGCACATGATAACCGTAGCCGCAGTTCATGAAGATCTCGGTTGAAACGATCTCGTTCTGGTCGGTCTGCATTGTGATCATCAGCGGGTCACCACCCGGCCCGGAATAAACCCGCGCCGACACCATCTCCGAGCCGAGCAGCCACCTACTCATGTCGATCTCGTGGACAAAGGCATTCGTCACCGACATCGGTCCGCTGAACCATGCAGGCACGACGGGATTGCGATGGACGTTGTGCAGGATGACCGGCTTTCCAATTTCCCCTGCTTCACGCAGCCGTTTCATCTCTACATAGGGCGCATCGAAGCGCCGCATGTAGCCAACTTGAACCAGTCGCCGCCCTTTGGCGACCTCTGCCTCGACAACTTGAAGCGCCTCGGCCTCGGTGAGTGCAAGGGGCTTTTCGCACAGCACTGGCTTACCCACTTCGATGCAAGCCAGCACGAGGCTGCCGTGCATCGCATCCGGCGCGGCGATCACAATCGCTTCGACGTGATCCGAGTTGATCAGCTCGAGCGGATCAGTGAACACCCTACGTCCTCCGGCTGCGGCACGGGCACGGTCTTCGTCAGCATCGCAAACGGCCGAAAGCTGCGCCCCGCTGGTCTCCTCGCGAAGAATGCGGGAATGTTCCGAGCCCATCACCCCGGTTCCAATTACACCTACCGCGACGCTCATTGCCCACCTACCCGAATGAATAGAGGGTTAAGGCAGCAGAGTTTTCGATGTTTGTTGTCATCCCTTACCTCTCCCTTCCTGGCCGCAGTCCCTGCGGGTGACATGCTAGCGCGAAGGTTCCCCTTCACCACCGGCGGGCAGTTTCTGAAGCCAACTTGTGAACCCACACAGGGTTTGACGGCCGCCTTGCGAATGTTAACGTATACAAACCGCGATTTTTGTCTATGTCAACGATAACATCCAGTTTACGGTGGAAGTAGAGCATGCGCGGCGGCGATTGGATCCCAAGCCCTTTAGAAGTTCGGGCGCGCCGCGGATGGGTATCGATGGAGATTATGGGGACCTAGAATGTTCAGCCTAAGAAGCCTGGAAGTTTTTTATTGGGCAGGACGCCTGCGCAGCTTCTCCAAGGCAGCAGAGAAGCTCAACACCACGCAGCCGACAATCTCACAGCGGATTGGGGCGATGGAGGAACTAGTCGGCGAACCTCTGTTCGATCGAATGGCGAAGCCCATAGCTCTGACAAGGGTTGGGCGAACCCTATTCGGCCATGCAGAATTGCTTCTGCGGCAGGTCGTTGCCATGGAGCGCGATCTTGAACTCAATAGGCACCTGCACTGCAGGATACGCCTTGGGGTCTCGGAAACTATTGTTCAAACGTGGCTTTCGCGATTTCTCGAACAGGCCTCGCGCCGCTTTCCAAACATAGACTTCGACATGACGGTGGACGTCACCCCGTCAATGCTCGTTGCCCTGCAAAACGGCGAAATCGACATCGCACTGATGTTGGGACCCGCAGTCCTCGAAGGTTTCACCTGTGTAAAACTCAAGGACTACCCTCTGCGGTTCTATGCGATCCCCGGGCTCGTCACGGGCGAACCGCTCACATATCAGAAAGCTCCGACCGTCCCCATTTTGACCTATCCTCGTAATACCTACCCATTTGACTATCTCCGGGAGCTGATATTTGAAAAAAGCGGTCAACCCCCTCGAATCTTCGCAAACTCATCGATCTCGACAATCGAGAAACTGGCGCTCGACGGCATAGGCGTTGCACTTGTTGCAGAAGGCACTCTCGGTGCGGCAAAGGACGGCAACATTCTTCAGCCTGTCCCAAGCGAAATAGACCTCCCCCCCTTGAGGTTCTACGCGTTCTACCCGTTAGGCTTCGGCAGCGAAATGCTTGAGGAACTTGCGGCGATTGCGCAGCGCGTTGCCAGTGAGGACTCCCACGCGCAATGAGGACGCATTACATCTCCTTATGCCGATCGATCAGGGATTATAATTTTACTTTAAGTCATCGCTGAGCTTGTCTTGGAGCATATACCGTCTTTGGAGCTCCAGGTGACAGTTCAACCTCCACTCGACCATTTCGAACCGACTGCAGATTCAATCCAAGCGGCGCGGGATCGTATTGGGAAATATGCGGTGCGTACGCCGATCCTAGAGAGTCAGGAGCTGAACCGGCTGGTTGGAGGACGTGTGCTCATCAAGCCGGAGAACCTGCAACGTTCCGGCTCCTTCAAGCTTCGCGGCGCCCTGAACAGGGCCTTGCAGCTCAACGCGGCGCAGCGTGATTGCGGCATTGTGACGTGGTCGTCAGGCAATCACGGATTGGCAATCTCGTTTGTAGCCAGAGAACTTGGGATTCGAGCCACTGTTTTGATGCCTTACGACGCTCCCAAGACGAAGGTGGAGGGTGTGCGGCAAAACGGCGCGAGCGTCCGGCTCTACGACAAAACCAAGGAAGATCGTGAAGAGATCGGCGCGCAAATCGCGGCTGAGAGCGGAGCTGTCATCGTGCCGCCCTATGACGATCCGTACGTCATTACCGGTCAGGCGACCCTCGGTGCGGAAATCGCCCACCAAGCTGCTGAAATAGGTGTCTCGCTTGATGTTGCGCTGTTTTCGTGTTCCGGCGGAGGGCTTGTTTCAGGCGCTGCTTGCGGAGTTCACACTCTCATGCCGCGGGCGGCAATCTATAGCGTTGAAGCCGCAGGTTTCGACGGGATGGCGCTTTCGCTTGCCGCCGGTGAGCCGCGAAAAGCGCCCGCGCTTGCCACATCGATCTGTGACGCTCTGCTGGTCCCTGCTCCGGGCAAATTGACGTTCCCGATATGTCGAAAGCATCTCGCCGGCGGGCTGTCTGTCGACGACGACGAGGTGAAGGAGGCTATCCGCTTCGCCTATCGTGACCTGAAACTCGTGGTCGAACCCGGCGGGGCGGTAGCATTGGCCGCGCTGTTGGCCGGCAAGTTGGAAATCACGGGAAAAATCGCCGCGATACTGGTCAGCGGCGGCAACGTCGATTCTGACAAGTTCGCCAACTACCTCACCACCGTATCGGAACCTGAACATGCTTGATCTGCAAAGTGCAAAGGGCGAGAGAATCGCCCGGACTATCGAGAATTTTATGACGCTCGATCTCACAGGCCTCGGGCTGATCGGCAAGATTTATGAGGCGCTTCAAAGCCGCCAGCCCGGCCCGGCTTGCATGACGGCCGCCAAACTGATTTGCGACCGGGTGCGCGACCATGGCGGTCCGATTGTCATTGCCACAGGCTTTCCCGAGGGGGCCGGCGTCCCTGAGACCGATGGCCCCGTGGGTGCAGCGCTCATGGCGCGTGCATTCTTCCTGGGGCTGGGTGTTGAAACGATCATCCTGACGGACAACGACTGGGTTGAAATGACGACCGGGACTTGCCGGGGAGCCGGCCTCTCTCCCCTTCCCTTCCCCGAATCTGGCGTAATCCAGTCGGTCGAGTTCATCCGACCGGTCTACATTCGCAGCGTGCCAAAGGACGATGCAGGCTGCCGGCAGATTACGGACTCTCTGCTCGATGTAACCAGACCGTCCCTGGTCATCTCGATTGAGCGCCCAGGAAGAAATGACCGTGGCGTCTATCATGGTCTCGGTGGACGGCCTCTCGACGGTCTTGTCGCCGATCTCGATCAATTTTTCCTTCGCGCGAAATCCAAAGGCGTTCCGTTCGTTGCTATCGGCGATGGAGGAAATGAGTTGGGGATGGGCGTGATCGCAGAAGAACTCAAGGTCTTTTCACCGAAGGCCAAGGATAGTGGCCATCCGGGACGTGGAGGTGTGGCGGCGGCAACGGCAGCCGACCACCTGATCGTTTCGAACGTCTCCAACTGGGGTGCTACCGGGCTTATCGCTGCCCTTTCGGCACTACTTGAGAAACCCTCGATCTTCCACGACGGCGAGTTGGAGCGCCGGTGCATAGAACAATGCGTTTCCTTCGGTGGTGTCGACGGCATGTTCATGGGGCCGGAACCGGCAGTGGATGGCATTTCCGCTACCGAGTGGGCAGGGCTTGTGACCACGTTGCGCAACACGCTTGAGCGCCTCGCCGGCAGGGTCGTTGGCTGGAAAGGCGATAGCGGCGATTGGCGCCAACTGAAGTGAGAACAGGGATGGGGATGGGGATCGTTGATGCGCGCTTGACCAGCCTCGGTCTGGAGCTTCCCGAAGAAAATCCTCCTCAAGGGAACTATGTTCCCTTTGTCCAATCGGGTGCTCTGGTCCTCGTCGCCGGCCAGGGCCCTCGCAAGGGTGGTCAGCTGATCTACAAGGGCGTTATTGGCGATAATTTGACCCTCGCGGATGGCCAGGCAGCCGCCCGCCTTTGCGCATTGAATATATTGGGACAGTTGCGCTCCGCCTGCAGCGGTGACCTTGATCGGGCCGTACGGCTCGTCCGGGTCGCGGGGCTTGTCCGTTGCACAAAGCTCTGCCCCGAGGCACGAATGGCGGCCGTGTCTATGCTGAAACAGCTAGGTCAGCGAATGCGTCACGGTGGCTAGTTCTCTCCTTCGCATCGGAGGAGGTCAAGCCGGTTTAGTCTTCCTCATACCCATGGAAATCTGGATGGTGTTGGAACGCCCGTCGCAACGGCGTTGGTTCCGCGGAACCAACGCTGCAAGCGGCAAGAACAGCCTTCAAGGCGATTGGGCGATAGTGCACCGAGAGATCGGGAGCTTTCTGATGGCCTTTATCCATGTTGGAAGTCATCCGACAGTCCTTTAATCTGGCAATTCCGGTAAATGCTGCTCTCGCCCACCGATATCTTGGCCGTCCGGCCGGACGGGGCCGTATTCGCATTCGCGATCCAAGCCGATGAAGGTATCCAGGCTTAAGAGATGTGCCTGTACTTATTGAGCGTGACCGACTGGATCCACTGGCCGGCTTTTGCGCCGAATGCCTTCATTGATTCCGTATTGTTGTGCAGGTCGAGCGACTGCTCATCGTCCCAGATCTCATAAAAGAGGAATTCTCCGGGGCGATCGAGCGAAACGTGCAGATCGTATTGGACGAAGCCTGGCTCCGTGCGTGCGATGGAAACCAGTTCCATCAACCCGTCTCTAAGGAGGTCCTCTTTTCCTTGATGCGCGATGACCACTGCGACAACTACAAGCTTTTCCTTCATGTATCGCCTCTCCTTCACAGATTTTCGTTGGTTGATCGCATGTCAAGCATCAGCTAGCTGTGGTTCCAACTCGATGGATACTTTCGACCTAATTGAATTTGCAATGAAGCAGCCTTTGTGCGCGCGGTGATGCAACCGAGCCAGAGCGTCGCGATCGGGTTGCTTTTCAGAACTGAAGGAGACTCTGGGCCGAAGCGTGATCGACGATACCCAGTGGAAACCCACAGGGCTTTTGGCGACCGTGCCGACGGCTTCGTCGACATAAGTGCTGACCGTATACCCGCTTCCTTCGCAAATCGCCAGGAAGTACAGCATGTGGCAACTTGCGAGCGCAGAAACGAGCAACTGTTCTGGATCGGCCATTTCGCTGTTGCCTAAGTAATCCGGGGCTGCCGAGACAGGGATAGTTACCTGAGGGCTGATGATTGACTTATGGTCGCGGCTGTATGTACCGGGTTGTTTGGTATGCTCAGTCGCGCTCCATTCAACGCGCACGATGTGTTCAGACATTGGTAGCTCTCCAGTTGATGCCGTGAACGGCGGGCACGTCTCGGCGCCCAACTTCGGTTCAGTTTCTCCGGGTCTCTTTGCCGGGCGTAACCGCAAGATCCGCTGGCAAATCGGTAACGAGCATAAATCCCGGCTCATGTGTGATCGCGAGGTCCAGTTTCGCCTCCTGAAGTGCGAGCTGCGGCGTTACCCCACAAGCCCAGAAGCCGAGTATGTCACCCGGTTCGATAACCGGCGGATCGCCGTAATCTGGCCTGATGATGTCTTTGATGCCAATGTCGGCGGGATCGCCTATGTGAACTGGGGCGCCATGGGCAAGCGGATAGCGGTCCGACAAGATGATGGCCTGGATGGCATCGGCCGGCCGAAATGCCCGCATCGACACCACCATCGATCCGGCAAAGGGCCCCGCAGGGTTGGTAGGGAGATTCGTCGCGTACATCGCAACGTTGCGATTGGCACTGATGTGACGGATATCGATCCCAGCGCGAAGGATCGCGCTCTCAAACGAGAATGAGCAACCAAGCGCGAACGTGACGAGATCGTCACGCCAGATGTCCGAAAGGTTGGCTATTGTCTCCGTATGCTCGCCCGACCGATAGACTCGATATCGAGCCACGTCTGTGCGAATGTCAATCGAGCCTAATTCAGGCAAGCCCGGATCGCCCGGCTTGCCAATGCCGAGGAGCGGGCAACTTTTGGCATTGCGCTCGCAAAATAGGCGGAAGTCGGATGCATGCCGCTCAGGCAAAATCACCAGATTGGCTTGCATGAACCCTTCGGCAAACCCGGTGGTTGGGACGCGAAGGCTCCCTTCGCGGATCATCTGTCGAACTTCAGAAGCCGACATGGATGCCTTTGCTGCAACTGATTCCGTTGACATGCGACCCTCATAGGCAGTGAAAGAAGGATAGGGCTAGTGCTGCTGCAGCGCTGACACCATCACCTCTGCAATCGCTACGTCGGCATCCACCGGTCCCCCCGACGCGCCAACCCCCCCGATGACGGTCTTGCCGTCGTGGACCGGCAATCCGCCGCCGAAGACGACAAAGGGCCTGCGCCCGCCGAGCGCATCAAGCCCATAGAGCGCTGCGCCCGGCTGCACGATTTCGAGCCAGCTCCCGGAAGGCGAGCGCAGGGCCAGAGCGGTATATGCCTTGCCTTGAGCGATCTCGACTGTGGAAAGCGCGGCGTCGTCGACGCGCAAGAACGCCATCAGGTTGCCGCCGGCATCCACGATTGCGAGAGAAGAAGGCTCACCAAGCTGCCGTGCTTTCGCCGCGCCGACCTCAATGGCTTTGAGCGCCGATTCATGCGTAATCATCTTCGCCATTTTCATGCCCTCGCCGTTGCCTTAGTTGTAGATTCCGCCGTCGACATTGATCGACTGAGCTGTGACGTACGAAGCCTCATCCGAGGCGAGATAGACGAACAACGGCGCGACCTCTTGCGGTGTGGCCTGTCGTCCAAGCGGGATGACCGTCGGAACCAGGGCTTCCTGCTTGTCTCTGCCACCGATGTAGTCGATGGCCGGCTGGTTGAACGGGGTATCAATCCAACCCGGGCAGACAGCGTTTACACGGATTCCGTCGCGAGCCAGTTCGAGGGCGAGCGTTGTCGTCAACCCAATGACTGCGGCTTTCGATGCCGAATAGGCTAGCAACCCCGGCGCGCCACGCTTGCCGGCAAGCGACGACATCATCACGATCGAAGACTTGGCAGCAGCACGGAGGTGTTTGACGGACTCGCGCGCAAAAATGAAATTGGCCCGGACGTTGATCGTGAAAACCTTGTCCCAGTTGCTGGTACTAAAATCTTCCACTTTGCCCGAGAGTTGGACGCCTGCATTCAGGCACAGCGTGTCCAACCCTTTCATCCAGGCGACCGATTGAGCGATCGCGTCCTTGATTTCGTCTTCCTGCGAGATATCCGCTTTGAAAAAGCGGACTCGCTCGCCAAAACGCTTCTCGACTTCGGCACCCTTGGCTGCATCGATGTCGACCACAGAAACTGTTGCACCTTCGGCCACGAATGCCTCAAGTATGGCAAGACCGATATTCGCCACGCCTCCGGTCAAGAGAACGCGCTTGCCTGACAATCGTCCGGACATGGATTTGCTCCCAATTAGAACCAGTTCATTTCACACTTCGGGCATCGGTAAAGCGCGTGCTCATCCGCGCTGGATGTTTTCGAGGATGGCTTCGTTGGCGGCGGACGATGCCTCCATCTGCGGCATGTGGCCGACCGCCGGGATGACGCGCAGCCGAACATTTTCGGGCAGGTCGGCCGCCTGCGGGAGCGGGACGATCTCGTCCCGTTCGCCCCACAGGAGCGTCACCGGGCAGGTCAGTTCCCGAAGCTGGCCGGCGATCGACTGCAACTGGCCATTGTCGTCGGCGATCGTGTCGGCGATCGCCGACAGCGCCTCCGGCACGCCCTCGAGCCGCTTGAAGCGAAGCGTTCCCTCGACCATGTCGCTGGTGATCTTCGACGGATCGGCAAACAGCCGCTCCAATACGCCGAGCAGCGGCCGGCGGCGTTCCACCGCAACGAAGTCGACGAGGAAATCCCGGCTCATCTGCTTGCTCAGCCCGATCGGGGCGATCAGCGTCAGCGAACCGACGCGCGAGGACCGCTTGGCGGCGATCGCCGCAGCGACAGCGCCGCCAAACGAGTGCGCCACCAGATGGATCCTGCCGGGCGCAACGGCTTCGACCGCCGCGTCGACGGCAGCGACGATCTTCGGGAAGACATCCTCGCCCGCGATCGGCGACGAGGCGCCGTGTCCGGGCAGATCGACCGCAACCACCCGCATGTTTTCGGCGAGCGCCGACTGGTTGAACAGCCAGGTCGAGAGATCGCCGCCAAAGCCGTGCAGCAGCACGGCGGTCTCGTCACTCTCCGGTCCCGCTTCGAGGACGTTGATCACACCACCATCCACAGCGATCGTCCGTGGCGCCGACGCGCCGCCTTCGCCTTCCTCACCCGCACCAAGCCGGTCCGCATAGCTTGCGATGAAGGCGTCGATCTCTTCCGACGTCGCCGCCGCGTCGGCGATCACGCCGGCGAGCGCACCGACCGGCGCCGTCGTTCCCTCGCCAAGGACGATGCGCCTCAGCGTTCCGGTCGCGGCGGCTTCCACGACATTGGTGACCTTGGTGGTTTCGATCTCGAGGATTTCCTGACCGCGAGTGACATGTCCGCCCTCGCCGACCATCCACTGGGTGATCTTGCCCTCGGTCATCGTCATTCCCCATTTGGGAACGGTGACTGCCTCGATTGACGACATCGTGTCTACCTCTTGATGATGGAGGTCGCTGCCTTCACCACGGCATCGGCCGAGGGAATATAGGCGTCCTCGAGATTGGGGGCGTAGGGAACCGGGGAATGCGGCGCCGTCACCAGCTTGATCGGCGCCTTCAGCGCATCGAAGCACTTGTCGGCCAAGAGTGCCGAGATATCGGCAGCCACGCCGCAGCGCGGATTGGCTTCGTCGACGATGACGACACGGCCGATCGTCTCGGTGAACTCGAGCAGCGTGTCCTCGTCGAGCGGCGAGGTGGTACGCGGGTCGATGATACAGGCGGAGATGCCCTCGGCCGCCAGCTTGCGGGCGGCCTCTTCGGCGACCTGGACCATGCGGCCGATAGCGACGATCAGCACGTCCTTGCCGTCGCGCGCCACCCGCGCCTCACCGAAGGGGATCGTGTAGGCGCCGTCCGGCACCTCTCCCACCGTGTCGTAGAGCATCTTGTGCTCGAGGAAGATCACCGGATCGTCGTCGCGGATCGCCTGCAGCAGCAGCCCCTTGGCGTCATAGGGGGTCGACGGGATGACCACCTTGAGGCCGGGAATGTGGGTGAAGATCGGATAGAGCGCCTGGGTGTGCTGCGACCCGGAGCGGCTGCCGGCGCCATAGGTGGCGCGAACGACGAGCGGGGTCTTGGCGCGGCCGCCGAACATGTAGCGGAACTTCGCCGCCTGGTTCATGATCTGGTCGAGGCAGACGCCGGCGAAGTCAACGAACATGATTTCCGCGATCGGCCGCAGGCCGGTGAGCGCCGCCCCCGCCGCTGCGCCGATAAAGGCCGCCTCGCTGATCGGCGTGTCGCGAATGCGCTCCGGCCCGAAGGCGTCCAGCAGCCCGCGGGTGACGCCGAACGGACCACCCCAGGCATCCTTCACGCCGTTGGCGCCGGCGCCGCCGGTCAGATCCTCGCCCATCATGATCACGCGCGGATCGCGGCCCATCTCGAAATGAAGGGCTTCGTTCAGGGCCTGCCGGAAAGACTTCTGTGCCATCGTCGCGGCTCCTTACAAATACTTGACGTAAACATCGGTGGTGAGCGCGGACATCGGCGGGAACGGCGCCGCTCGAGCCGCGCTGACGGCACGGTCGATTGCGGCTTCGACTTCCTCGTCGACGGCATCGAGCTCTGCCGTCTCGACCAGCGACACGTCCTTGACGCGCTTGCGGAAATTACCGAGGCAATCGCGCTCGCGTCGCATTGCCGCCTTCTCCTCGGGGGTGCGGTAGGTGTCGGGATCGCCGCTATAATGGCCGTAGTAGCGCGGCACATGCACATGCAGCATCGTCGGGCCGCCGCCCGCCCGGGCGCGCTCCACCGCCTCGCCGGCCGCGGCATAGACGCTGAAGACGTCGGTGCCGTCGACCTCGATGGTGGGGATGTCGTAGCTTTCGGCGCGGCGGGTGAAGCTGCCGGCCGACACATGCGCATTCGCCGTCGCCTCGCCGAAGCCGTTGTCCTCGATGACGAAGATGATCGGCAGCATCCAGATCTTGGCGAGGTTGAAGCTTTCCGACATCACCCCTTCGTTCATGGCGCCGTCGCCGGCAAAGGCCACCGCCACCTGACCGGTGCCGAGCAGCTTGGCGCTCAACGCCGCCCCGCAGGTGATCGGCGCCCCCGCCGCGACGATGCCGTTGGCGCCGAGCATCCCCTTGCGCAGGTCGGCAATGTGTTGCGATCCGCCCTTGCCGCCGCAGGTGCCGCTGGCGCGGCCGAACAGCTCGGCCATCATGCTGTCGATGTCGACGCCTTTGGCGATCGAGTGACCATGACCGCGGTGCGTCGAGGAGATGTAGTCGTCGTCGCGAAGCTGCAGGCAGACGCCAACGGCGCTCGCCTCCTGGCCGGCATAGAGATGGGTGTTGCCGGGGATGTCGCCGGTACCCATTTCCTGCATCACCCGTTCTTCGAACCGGCGGATCATCCGCATGGTTCGGTAGACGTTGACGAGCTCATCATGTGATAGCTGCAGAGCTGACATTTGTTCCTCACTGATATTTCGGTCCGGCACGGCGCTTACGAACCGATCTTTCTTCGTCGGCATCCATCTGGCGTGTGGTCTCCTCGATTCAGTTCACACTCTTGTTTTTCGGGAGCGTCTGTACTGATCGATGATGACGGCTGCGACGATGATCATCCCCTTGATGATCTCCTGGTAATAGGAGCCGACCTTAAGGAAGGTGAAACCGGAGGTGATGACGCCGAGAATGATAGTTCCGATCACGGTGCCAGTGATGCGACCGACGCCGCCGGCAAGCGAGGTGCCGCCAATCACCGCGGCCGCGATGGCATCGAGCTCATAGGCAACCCCCATTGTAGGCTGGGCGGAAGCCGCACGTGCCGCTGTCACAACACCGGCAAGGCCGGAAAGCAGGCCGGCGATGGCATAGACCTTAAGAAGGTGCGAGCCGATATCGATGCCCGACACTCGCGCAGCCTGCGGATTGGCGCCGATCGCATAGGTGAACTTGCCGTAGCGTGTATAGCGCAGAGCGATGTGTGAGATGATCGCAACGGCAATGAAAATAATTACCGGCAGCGGCAAGGGGAAGCCCAGGAGGATAAAGCTCTTGCCGAGCCAGGTGAAGTCAGGATTCAGCAGCCCGATGGGCTGGCCAAGCGTGTACCACTTGGCAACGCCGCGGGCGCAGACCATCATGCCCAGCGTAGCAATAAAAGGCGGAATATTGGTTTTGGCTATTATCAAGCCGTTGATAAGACCGGCAAGCAAGCCAACCAAGAGCCCTGCCAGAATTGGCCAGATCGGAAGCAGATCCGTCAGCGCCGGATAAAGGGCGCGCACGTCTGCCGAGCTTTGAGCAAGCGACGCCGCCACCATAGCAGCGAGACCAAGCACGGAGCCCGATGAGAGGTCGATCCCACTCGTAATAATCACCTGCGTTACGCCAACGGCAAGAATACCGATGACCGAGACCTGAAGAATAATGATCGACAGCCGCTGCTGGTTGCCGAGGAATGAACTTCCAACAAAAATCCAGCCAAGAAGCTCGAACATGAGCGCAATACCGACGAGCACAAGGGCCGTCGACATTTCGTTCGAAAGCTTTCTTTTCGCTACCGGCTTTCCTGCCACGGCCGTGGCTCCCGAGGACGTTGTCATTGCGAAGAAACCTCCGCCTTAAGAGTCGTTGGAGATAGCCTGCGGATGTGCCGCCGTATGCGGCACATCCGCAGGTCAGCGGCGATCAGTTCTTGTTGAGGTAGGTGTCGACGTTAGCCGCATTCACCAGTTCAAACGGAATCCAGACCGGGGATTGGACCTTCTCGCCCTTGGCAAGCTTGATCGCGGTGTCGACTGAACCGGCGCCCTGTCCCACCGCATCCTGGAAGACTGTGGCGTCGAGATCGCCGGTCTTCACGTAATGCATCGCTTCCTTGGTGGCATCGATGCCGGCGACGATGACGTCCTTCATCTCCCAACCGGCCGCCTTGAGCGAGTTGACAGCGCCCAGCGCCATGTCGTCGTTGTTGGAGAGGACCGCGACCGGCTTGTAACCCGCCGTGATCCAGTTGGTCATCAGATCCTGCGCCTTCACCGGATCCCACTGTGCCGTCTGCTCGTCGATGATCTTCATGAAGTTGCATTCCGGCGTGGCAACAACGTCGTGGACCGCCTTGCTCCGCTGTTCCGCAGCGTGTTGGGCGAGAACACCCTGAATGATCAGAATGCCGGCATCCTCGGTCTTGCCCTCTTCCTTCAAGACGCGGCAGACTTCCTTGGCCTGCAGAGTGCCGGCATCGATCTCCTTCGAGCCGATGAAGGCCGCCTTCGGGCCAAGCTGGTCGAGATCGCTCGGCGTGTTGTTGACATAGACCAGCGGAATGCCGGCATCGGCCGCCATTTTCGTGATTGTCGGTGTTGCGGTGCTTTCCACCACGTTGACGATGATGGCGTCGACCTTGGCGGCAATGAAGTTCTGGATCTGCGACAGCTGTTTGTTGACGTCAGCGTCGGCAAACTCGATCTGCAGAGGTTGGCTGGTCTTGGCGGCCTCGTCCTTCATCGCCTGGACCATCACCGCCAGGAACGTGTCGTTCGAAGCAATGGTAACCCCGATGTCGCCTGCATAAGCAGATGACGCCGCGAGAAGCATCGCCGTTGTGCTAATAATCATTCGCTTCATTTCTATTCCCTCTTTTCTTGTTCGGGTGTCCGGCAGCACCCAAGAGCAACCGGACCGTCCTCCTCCACTGAGAACGGCTAATGGCAACGTTTACATTCGGGAGAGCGATTTCGATGCATTTGCTGCATCCACCAATGGTCTGAGATATTCCAGCGAGACGCGTGCTACCCAGTCTGGCTCGATGCCTCGCTGGTGGAAGCCGCATTCCATCGACAGATAGCCGTCGAAGCCGGTTTCCTTCAGCGCGTCTATGAGCGCCGGGAAGTCGCCCCTGCCCATACCAGGTGGCAAGCGGTTGTTGTCGGAAGCGTGGATATGGACCAGGTCCTTCCCCATCGCATAGACATAGTCGCTCATCACCTCCTTCTCGGTGATGACGTGATGGCTATCGAACATCAGCCGTACGTTCGGCTCACCGACATCCTTCATCATGTCGATGGTATTATCGCAGGTGTTGACGATGTTGCTGTCTTCCGGCGTGGGTTCAATCACAATCTCGACGCCGAAGTCCTGCGCGAAGCCGGCGATTTCCCGAATAGCCTGCGCGGCCCAGTCCCATGCCTGCCGATATGTCGTTCCGAAGATATACCAACCGGGCAGGCAGATCAGCCGCTTGCCCCCCCAATCGGCGGTGAGCTGGACCATCTCCTTGTAATGGTCGACGGCCCAACGACGTTCCTCCGGAATCGGCGACGCGACATTATTGCCAGGCCCGCCGCCATGCGCCGGCAGCATAGCCGCCAGCTCCAGGTCATAGTCCTTAAGCATCTTGCCGATGTCCTTACGCCTTTGGGCGCTCAGCGTCGGCGGAAAGACATGAGGGCTGGCCGCGCCAATTTCGATCGCGTCGTACCCGATTTTCTTGATCCGCCTGATCGTTTCCTCAAGCGTATAGGCCGGCAACCATGTCGGGTTGCTTGCGTAGGGCCAGGTGTGCATTGCGAGCTTGATCGTCATGGGACCACTCCTCAGGCAGCAGACTGCTTGATATCTTCCCAGGCGCCCTTCTCTCCCGAGACGAGAATGGCTTCAGCTATGCGCTCGATCTGCACGCCGTCCTTGAAGTCCGGCGAGGCCGGCTTATTCTCGGCAATGGCCTTGAGGAAGTTGTACCATTCGATTGATTTGATATCGATATAGCCCTGCCCCATGCCCGCAACCGGCCACAGCTTGTCGCCGAACGGCTGGTTCGGTCCGGAATAGATGGTGCGAAAGCCGAAGGCATCCGCCGGATCATCGGCAAAGGCTACGCGAAGCTCATTGAGGCGCTGGTAATCGAAGGCGATCGAGCCTTTGGTGCCGTGGATCTCGAAGCCAAGCTGGTTATGGTGGCCCCACGAATTGCGCGTCACTTCGATGCTGCCGTGCGCCCCGTTGGCAAACTTGATTAGAGTGAGCGCAGTATCGTCGACGTCGACCTTGCCCTTTTCGGAGGAGGCGGCACCGCTTTGGCCAAAGAAGCGCCCAAGAGGCAATGGCCGTTCCGGAATGAAGGTCTTGACGATGGCGTTGACCGAGGCAAACTCGCCAACCAGAAGGCGCGCCGCATCGATCACATGCGTCCCGATATCCCCTAGCGTTCCTGAGCCGGCCTTGGCCTTGTTGAAGCGCCAGGACAGGGGGGCATTCGGGTCAGCGCCCCAATCCTGGAGGTAGTAGCCCCGGAAAGTGAGGATATCGCCAATGCGCCCCTCATCAATCAGGCGTTTTGCCATCTGCAGGGCCGGCGTGTGACGATAGTTGTAGGAGACCATCGTCACTACGCCAGTCTCGTTCGCCGCAGCAAGCATCGCCTCCGCTTCCGCAACCGTCATCGACATCGGCTTTTCGCACATGACGTGCTTGCCGGCCTTTGCGGCAGCGATCGAGATTTCGGCGTGCGTATCATTCGGAGTGCAGATATCGACGATATCGATATCGGGGCGCGAGACCACCTCGCGCCAATCGGTCGCGTACTCCGCGAAGCCATACTGTTTGGACGCCTTCTGCGCCATCTCCTCGTCGATGTCGACGATAACCTTGCGTTCGATCTCGATCGGCGCACCGAAGAGAATTGGCACCACCGCTGTGGCAATCGAATGGGCCTTGCCCATGAAGCCTGTACCGATCAATGCAACGTTCAGCTTTTTCAACCTTCGTCTCCCCCATTCGAGCCGGCAATGTGCCCGGCTGTGGCAAATTTCGATCCTGCCGTGGATTTTTCTGATGTAAACGTGTACACCATAAAAAAATTGCCGTGTCAACGATTACATGCTAGAAATCGGACACACTGTTACACCGGCTCTCGCTGCCGCCGTTGTCCGAAACGAAGGAGGGAAATGGCCGAAGAGACGGGCATCGTCTGAGACGATTTTTGGTCCTTAAGGCTCGAGAGCAGGCAAGCACATGTTTGAGAGTGATTGGGAGGTTTCAATGCATCAACAACGCCGCAAACGTGTGGGGAGCAGCATCGCAGTCTTCGTTGTTGTGCCCCTTTTGTTGCTCCAAGGTGGGCTCGTGAACTTTCAAGGAGCGATAGCGGTCGTCACACGCGAGGTCGCTAGAATGAGCGAAATGAGAACACAACTGGCCGAAGCGAAGCTAGCTGCGCTCAAACATTATCTGGACTTCTCGCACTGACATGCGCTTACCGATGCCCCTGGCGTGTAAACGTCGCCATTGGCGAAAAGACCCGCTTTGCTAACCGCAACGCAAGAAACCACTCGGACGAGCGGGCCACTGCGCCTGAGCGATGCATGGCAGTGCCGACAACTTGATTCGCTCAAATATGCTTGAAGATTTGAAAGGATAAAGAATGCTTCGGATCGGGATTTTGGGATGCGGAAGAATCGGACAGGTGCATGCTCATTCCATCCAGCGAATTTCGCAGGCAACGCTTGTCGCTGTCGCCGACGCCTCTGCAGATGCAGCAAAGGCTTGTGCACGGCGCTTTGGGATAGAGGTTCGCGACACCGCCGGTATCCTGGCCGCGAAAGACATAGATGCCGTGGTAATCGCCACCTCTACGCCAACCCATTTCGACATGATCCACGCCGCGGCGGCAGAAGGCAAAGCTATCTTTTGCGAAAAACCAATCGATCTTTCTTCCGAACGAGTCCGGACATGCATTGATGCTATTGAAAGGGCAGGCGTTCCTTTCATGACCGCGTTCAACCAGCGCTTCGATCCGCACTTTGGCGCTCTGCGCCAGCGAGTGAAGGATGGCGAAATTGGGGATGTTGAAACAGTCTCGATCACGTCCCGGGACCCGGCGCCTCCGCCAGCGGCTTACATCAAAGGTTCAGGGGGCATTTTCCGGGACATGATGATTCACGACCTGGACATGGCGCGCTTCGTGTTGGGTGAGGAACCTGTCGAGGTATTTGCAGTCGGATCCAATCTCATTGACGAAGCAATCAGAGAAGCGGGTGATGTGGACACGGCGGCAGTCATTCTGACGACTGCCTCTGGTCGTATTTGCCAAATTACAAACTCTCGCAGAACGACCTACGGTTACGACAAGCGTCTTGAAGTACACGGCTCAAAAGGCATGCTGCGCGTCTCAAACGTCCTGGAAAACCTCGTGGAAAGCGCCAAAATCACGGGCTTCCAGAGTGCGCTTTCTCAACCGTTTTTCCTCGAGCGCTTCGAGGCGGCATATCTCGCCGAGATGAAGCACTTTGTCGAAGCTGTTTCGACGGGGTCGACGCCAATTCCGAATGCACAAGATGGGCTTCGGGCGCAGCTCATTGCCGATGCGGCAACGCTGTCCTGGCAAGAAGGCCGGGCCGTGGCGATCCCAAAGTAGCCGAAGCGCGGTCTCGGTAATTCAGAGATAGATAGGAATAGTCTAATGAAGCTTGCAATTATTGGGCTGGGTCGCGTGGCCGAGCTTCACGTTCAGGCGCTTCGCCAACTCGGTTCCGACATCTTCATCGGGGGATGGAGCCGGTCGTTGAACAAGGCCGAAGAATTCTGCCGGCGGTTTGGTGGCACGGTCTATGCCACTCTTGAAGACCTCTTGTCGGACCAGCAGATCGACGCCGTCCTTGTTGCCACAAGTACCGCTTCCCATCTCGAGTACGCGAAACGTTCGATTCTGGCGGGCAAGCATGTGCTTTTGGAGAAGCCGCTTTGCGAGCGCGCATCTCAAATAAAAGAGCTTGCCGTACTTGCGAAGGCTCACAACCGAACTTGTATGCCTTCACACAACTATGTGTATGCGGAAAGCATGAGGCGGCTGAACGCTCACATTAAGAATGGCAACCTTGGCGACATCGTAAGCTTTTGGGCGATCTACAATAAGCGGCACGACGCCTCAATTGGCGAACCGGATCTCACAATGCGCGAGCTGATGGTGCACCACGCCTACTGCATGCTCTACTTCTTGGGGCGACCATCTCACGTATATGCGACGGGCACCAACGTACATTTCACGGACAGAAACGCCCACGATCAGTTGATGATCACAGCGGAATATCCCGACGGAAAAATCGCAAATCTTTGGGGCAGCTTTTCCGCCGACGATCGAAGCCGCGAGCCCTGGTCATGTTATTTCAAGGTCATCGGGATGGATGGAAGCGGCGTTGTGCCATGGGACGTTACGAAATTCGGTGATGCCACCATTCCGTTCTGGGATGACGCAACATATTGGGATAGCTTCCTCCAGGTGCAGAATTACTTTCTAAACCATTGTCTGGCAAACTCAGAAGCACCACTATCGACGCTTGAAGACGCTTACGATGCTGCTGTCGTGCTAGACGCAGCACGCCGGTCGTTGCAGGAAAAACGGCGGGTCGAAGTCGACTATTCGTAAGGCGATTGGGAATGCGGAGTTCGGCGCGCATGCGCTGAACCCCGCGGCCGTTTCTTCCTGAAGCGCAGCAAGAGTCATGGCGGAAGGTTCGTCACCGAGGCGGAGTTGCCGGCCGATCCCAAGCTTCGCTACGTGCCCTGCAATGGGCGTACACCACCATCTGTGTCGAGCAGCCGAGTTCGCGTGTGATTGCCAGCTCGCCTTCACCTTATAGAAGACCAGCTGCCCTTCGCCTCGGCAGCTCGCATTTCTTCATCCGGTGCCTTGTATGTTCTCCAGAACCGCTTCGTTGACGGCGGACGATGCCTCCATCTGCGGCATGTGGCCGACCGCCGGGATGACGCGCAGCCGAACATTTTCGGGCAGGTCGGCCGCCTGCGGGAGCGGGACGATCTCGTCCCGTTCGCCCCACAGGAGCGTCACCGGGCAGGTCAGCTCCCGAAGCTGGCCAGCGATCGACTGCAACTGGCCATTGTCGTCGGCGATCGTGTCGGCGATCGCCGACAGCGCCTCCGGCACGCCCTCGAGCCGCTTGAAGCGAAGCGTTCCCTCGACCATGTCGCTGGTGATCTTCGACGGATCGGCAAACAGCCGCTCCAATACGCCGAGCAGCGGCCGGCGGCGTTCCACCGCAACGAAGTCGACGAGGAAATCCCGGCTCATCTGCTTGCTCAGCCCGATCGGGGCGATCAGCGTCAGCGAACCGACGCGCGAGGACCGCTTGGCGGCGATCGCCGCAGCGACAGCGCCGCCAAACGAGTGCGCCACCAGATGGATCCTGCCGGGCGCAACGGCTTCGACCGCCGCGTCGACGGCAGCGACGATCTTCGGGAAGACATCCTCGCCCGCGATCGGCGACGAGGCGCCGTGTCCGGGCAGATCGACCGCAACCACCCGCATGTTTTCGGCGAGCGCCGACTGGTTGAACAGCCAGGTCGAGAGATCGCCGCCAAAGCCGTGCAGCAGCACGGCGGTCTCGTCACTCTCCGGTCCCGCTTCGAGGACGTTGATCACACCACCATCCACAGCGATCGTCCGTGGCGCCGACGCGCCGCCTTCGCCTTCCTCACCCGCACCAAGCCGGTCCGCATAGCTTGCGATGAAGGCGTCGATCTCTTCCGACGTCGCCGCCGCGTCGGCGATCACGCCGGCGAGCGCACCGACCGGCGCCGTCGTTCCCTCGCCAAGGACGATGCGCCTCAGCGTTCCGGTCGCGGCGGCTTCCACGACATTGGTGACCTTGGTGGTTTCGATCTCGAGGATTTCCTGACCGCGAGTGACATGTCCGCCCTCGCCGACCATCCACTGGGTGATCTTGCCCTCGGTCATCGTCATTCCCCATTTGGGAACGGTGACTGCCTCGATTGACGACATCGTGTCTACCTCTTGATGATGGAGGTCGCTGCCTTCACCACGGCATCGGCCGAGGGAATATAGGCGTCCTCGAGATTGGGGGCGTAGGGAACCGGGGAATGCGGCGCCGTCACCAGCTTGATCGGCGCCTTCAGCGCATCGAAGCACTTGTCGGCCAAGAGTGCCGAGATATCGGCAGCCACGCCGCAGCGCGGATTGGCTTCGTCGACGATGACGACACGGCCGATCGTCTCGGTGAACTCGAGCAGCGTGTCCTCGTCGAGCGGCGAGGTGGTACGCGGGTCGATGATACAGGCGGAGATGCCCTCGGCCGCCAGCTTGCGGGCGGCCTCTTCGGCGACCTGGACCATGCGGCCGATAGCGACGATCAGCACGTCCTTGCCGTCGCGCGCCACCCGCGCCTCACCGAAGGGGATCGTGTAGGCGCCGTCCGGCACCTCTCCCACCGTGTCGTAGAGCATCTTGTGCTCGAGGAAGATCACCGGATCGTCGTCGCGGATCGCCTGCAGCAGCAGCCCCTTGGCGTCATAGGGGGTCGACGGGATGACCACCTTGAGGCCGGGAATGTGGGTGAAGATCGGATAGAGCGCCTGGGTGTGCTGCGACCCGGAGCGGCTGCCGGCGCCATAGGTGGCGCGAACGACGAGCGGGGTCTTGGCGCGGCCGCCGAACATGTAGCGGAACTTCGCCGCCTGGTTCATGATCTGGTCGAGGCAGACGCCGGCGAAGTCAACGAACATGATTTCCGCGATCGGCCGCAGGCCGGTGAGCGCCGCCCCCGCCGCTGCGCCGATAAAGGCCGCCTCGCTGATCGGCGTGTCGCGAATGCGCTCCGGCCCGAAGGCGTCCAGCAGCCCGCGGGTGACGCCGAACGGACCACCCCAGGCATCCTTCACGCCGTTGGCGCCGGCGCCGCCGGTCAGATCCTCGCCCATCATGATCACGCGCGGATCGCGGCCCATCTCGAAATGAAGGGCTTCGTTCAGGGCCTGCCGGAAAGACTTCTGTGCCATCGTCGCGGCTCCTTACAAATACTTGACGTAAACATCGGTGGTGAGCGCGGACATCGGCGGGAACGGCGCCGCTCGAGCCGCGCTGACGGCACGGTCGATTGCGGCTTCGACTTCCTCGTCGACGGCATCGAGCTCTGCCGTCTCGACCAGCGACACGTCCTTGACGCGCTTGCGGAAATTACCGAGGCAATCGCGCTCGCGTCGCATTGCCGCCTTCTCCTCGGGGGTGCGGTAGGTGTCGGGATCGCCGCTATAATGGCCGTAGTAGCGCGGCACATGCACATGCAGCATCGTCGGGCCGCCGCCCGCCCGGGCGCGCTCCACCGCCTCGCCGGCCGCGGCATAGACGCTGAAGACGTCGGTGCCGTCGACCTCGATGGTGGGGATGTCGTAGCTTTCGGCGCGGCGGGTGAAGCTGCCGGCCGACACATGCGCATTCGCCGTCGCCTCGCCGAAGCCGTTGTCCTCGATGACGAAGATGATCGGCAGCATCCAGATCTTGGCGAGGTTGAAGCTTTCCGACATCACCCCTTCGTTCATGGCGCCGTCGCCGGCAAAGGCCACCGCCACCTGACCGGTGCCGAGCAGCTTGGCGCTCAACGCCGCCCCGCAGGTGATCGGCGCCCCCGCCGCGACGATGCCGTTCGCGCCCAGCATCCCCTTGCGCAGGTCGGCAATGTGTTGCGATCCGCCCTTGCCGCCGCAGGTGCCGCTGGCGCGGCCGAACAGCTCGGCCATCATGCTGTCGATGTCGACGCCTTTGGCGATCGAGTGACCGTGACCGCGATGCGTCGAGGAGATGTAGTCGTCGTCGCGAAGCTGCAGGCAGACGCCAACCGCGCTCGCTTCCTGGCCGGCATAAAGATGGGTGTTGCCGGGGATGTCGCCGGTACCCATTTCCTCCATGACCCGCTCCTCGAACCGGCGGATCGTCCGCATGGTTCGATAAACGTTGACGAGTTCTTCGCGAGAGAATTGTAAAGCCGACATTTCAAGCTCCCCTTGCTTATGGCTCCCAAAGCTGCCTTTTCACCCGTGCGCCGGTCATCGTTGAGCGTTCGATGCCGTGTGGCGATTCTGATCTTGGCTGCGGTTGACCGACCACGGTCAACCGCAGCCACTGGAATCCACCCGTCTTGGGAAGGTGGACCACCGGACCCCACGCTGACGTCAAGTGTCAGCCAAAAAAGCCTTGCAACTCCCGCGCAAGTGCGTCGGGTTGTTCTTCCGCCAGATAGTGACCGCAGGACTCTATTGCGGTCCCCCGGACATTGGTTGCGATCTTCTGCAATTGCGCCACCAGGTCCGGCATTGACCCCTGATCGGCTCGCACCGCCAGGACCGGCATCTCCAGCTTTCCCTTGGCGCTGAGTTCCCGATTTTGCTCGGCCGACAGCGTTACGGCACGGTAGTAGGCGAGTCCGCCCTTGAGCCCGCTGTACAAGAAGACGCGGAGATACTCTTCGAAGTCGGCATCAGAGAACACTTGCGGATTCGCCGCCTTGCGCTGGAGAAACCAGTTAAGATAGATGTGCTCCCGGCCTTGGATGAGTGCCTCCGGCAAGTCAGCAACGTTGTGGAAGGCAACATGCCAGGTGCGCCATGCAACGTCGGAAGACCAAGGCAGTGCGTCGGGAAGGCTGATGCCGGGTATTCCCGTATCCAGGATGGCTAGCCCTTTAACGCTACTTCCGTAGAGCGCTGCGTAGGGATATGCGACCCAGGCGCCGACATCATGGGCCACGAGAAAGTGGCGATCCACACCCAACTTCTGAACCAGCCCGCGGGCGATCTTCGCAACACTCAACGTATCACAGCCGCCCATCGGGCGATCAGAATCGCCCTGTCCAGGCAGATCGGGCGCTATGATCCTGTAACGCTCGCCAAGGATCGGCATAATCTTGCGCCATGCGTACCAGCTCTGTGGGAAGCCTGCGAACAGAAGGACGACTTCGCCGTACGCTCTCCCGCCAGTGACATAATGCAACCTGACACCGTCCACAGTTGCAAAGCCGCGTTCGAAACCCTCAATCCCGGTTTCGGGCCATTGTTGTCTGTCAACCATCGCAGTCTCCCTCTTGCAGGTATTTTATTGCCTCAATGGCGAACGTCTTCGCCCAACTCGCAGACGGCCTCTGCAACTCGTGAATGTACTGGAATCTTGCCGATGCCCACCGACAAGACCAAACCCCAACCGCTTAGAACGGGTCGCGTGCGGCGGTCAGCCAACCGCCGTCCATCACGTAGGCGCTCCCGTGAACGTAGTCCGCATCATCACTTCCGAGGAATGCTGCAAGCTTTGCGATTTCCTCAGGCTGGCACCAACGGCGAGCCGGCACCTTGCTGATTGCCAAATCCATGTCTGGAGAGGCCGCGTTGTGTTCGGGCAGCGCTAAAGGCGTGGCGGTCGCTCCGGGGCAGATGGAATTTACCCTGATGCCGCGAGCGCCGTACTCAAATGTGAGCTGCCGGGTCAAACCTATGACACCATGCTTGGAAGCAGTGTAGGCCGAGCCCCCCCCGGCAGCACTGAAGCCAGATGTTGACGCCGTATTGATGATTGCGCCTTTTCCCTGTGCCAGCATTTGCGGGATGACGGCTCGCGACATTAGGAACGGACCGGTGAGATTCACCGCCATAACCCTGTTCCATTCCTCGAGACTTACTTCATGTGCTGGAGCATGGCCGTCGAGAATGCCCGCATTGTTGCAGAGAAGATCAATACGCCCCCACCTGGCAATGATCGTTTCTACCCCGCGCTGCACGCTTTGCGGATCGCTCACATCGACCTGCACGGGAATTGCCATTTCCGGCTTTTCCAGCTTTTCAACCGTCTGCACGGCACGCGCCATATTGATGTCGAGAGCGGCGACGTACGCCCCTCTGGATACAAACTCGCCTACCATCGCCCGCCCCATGCCGGATCCGGCGCCGGTCACGACAACCACTCGACCGCTATAGCTACTCACCTCTAAAACCTTTCCTCTCATGATTGCTGCTCTCGCAGCTCGCGTACGATCCATTTCGGCAGATGGTCGCCCATGAGCGGACCTGCCGCCGCTGCCAGCTGCGTACAAATCCTCAATTCGGCACCCGAGCTCGCTTGGAAGCGTTCCGCCAACTCGCAACCGTCACCGCTAGCAAGCATGCAACCAAGAGCAGCGAGAAGACCGCGTTGACCGAAGGCGTGAACCCAAATCGCATCTGGTTGAACACCCAGATCGGCAATGTCGGTGAACCACCGGACAGGAACAGCGTGACCATGACGTCATCGGCAGACAGGGTGAGACCGAGAAAGGCGCTGGCCAGGATCGTCCCCCGGATCATGGGGAATAGAACGTGGGCAAAGCTTTGCCAGCGGTTTGCCCCGAGATCCAACGAAGCTTCCATGAGGCTTGGATCGATGCGCCGCAGGCGAACCAGCAATAGAAGCAGGGTCACCGGCATCACGAAGCTCATCTGGCCAACGACAATTCTGGTGATGCCGGACGGAATGCCGAACAGTTCCGTCCCCAGCACCATCTCGATGCCCAAGACGACGCCCGGGGTGGCGATTGGAAGAGCGAACGCCATTTCGTAGAAGCGCGCTCCCTTCAGTCTTGCGTAGTGCACGATGAGGGCAAAGGCTGTCCCGACCACAACCGATACCGACACGACACACGCAGCAACCACAACAGAGCGCCGCGCAGCCTCGATCAGGGACTGGTCCTGAAGAAGTTCGTGGTACCAGTGCAGTGTCAGCCCCTGAAGCGGAAAAACCTGCAGGTTTGCCGAGTTGAACGAGAACAGCACGATGATTGCTAGCGGCGCATACAGGTAAGCAATCGCAGCGACAAATCCGGCGGCGCCCAGACGGCGACCAAAGCGGGTCGCCGCGGACGAAGCCGCCTGATCAGACTCTCCCCCGACCATGACTCCCCTAGCAGGGCACAGTGCAAGGATGACGCCAAGAAGCAAGGCAACGCTCAGCATCAAAGCAACGGCGACGGCCGCACCGTAAGGCCAGTTGTTTGCAAATCCGAATTGTGTGGAGACGACTACCCCTAAGGTCGTGCCATCGATTCCGCCGATCATTGCCGGAGTGACGAAGTCGCCAACAGTCACGAGAAACGCCAGTGAAAAGCCTATCGCCAGGTTTCTGCGCGTAAGCGGCCAGACAAGATGGACGAAGGTCTGAAAGGCGGTAGCGCCGGAGTCTTCCGATGCTTCGAATAGGTCCCGCGGGATCTTCTCGAACGCCCCCATGGTCGAGATGAAGATGAACGGTACAGAGATGTAGGCGAAGACGATCACGACTGCCGTCGGGCTGTAGAGAAACGCTTCCGATGGCGCGTCCAGAATGCCACTCGACACTAACGCCGCATTGAGCACGCCCGACTGACCGAGGATCACCCGCCATGCGAAAATCCGCATCAGGAGGCTGATCCACAGCGGGATTACAACGAGCATTGTCAGCAGGGCTTTATTCCGTCCGACAACCCTGCCTACATAGAAAGCCAGCGGATAGGCAATCATCGTAGCGAATACGCACGCGATGAAACTGAACGAGAGCGTGCGCCACAGCAACGCCCAAAAACCCGCCGAATTCCAGATGCGCGCGTAATTTACCAGCGACGGTTCAAAGAGGATCACGCCTGCCGACGACTTGAGGAAGCTCGTTCCTATGAGCAGGAGGTTGGGCAGGAAAACGATGAGGAACAGCCAAGCCACCACAGGAGCGCTTGCGAAACTGAATTTCAGCGGCAAGCGTCGCCGGAACGTTTTGCCGTCAGCAGCTATTGTCGCGATACTATCAGTCATAAAACACCTGAGTGTTTATGAGATCGAAGCCGACCTGCACCGGTTGACCTACCAAAAAAGTTGACTCTCGTGCGGCTGGCACGGTTCCGATCAAGCTGATACCGCCGCAACGGACGTTGACTTCACAGTTCGTCCCCAGGAAAAGGACGTCTTCGACTATTCCGGGAACTGCGTCGGGCAAGCGGCCGGCACCGTTGGGCGCCATCACTTGAACCGCTTCGTACCTTATTGCCATCCGCGCTGTTCCACCTCGTTCGGAGGTAAGACCAGCAATTCTGGTTCCCTCAATCGTCCCAGCATAGCCGCTGCCCTCCGGCTCAAAGTGAACGGGGACGAGGTTCGAACGCCCTACGAACCTGGAGACGAACTCGTTCTGAGGTGCGAAATAAATTTCTCTCGGGGTAGCCAGTTGGGCGATTTTGCCATCGTGCAGGACGACAACGCGATCTGACATGGACAGCGCCTCGCCCTGATCGTGCGTGACGTACATGAACGCGATCCCGAGTTCCTTCTGCAGGGCGACCAATGTGTGTTGCATCTGCTGCCGCAAGCGGAGATCGAGAGCGGCAAGGGGCTCGTCGAGAAGAAGAAGTCTTGGCCGGGAGACTATGGAGCGCGCCAGAGCCGCCCGCTGTCGTTGTCCCCCCGAAAGCTGGTGAGGCAGCCTGTCGGCAAAAGTTGACAGTTCGACGAGCGACAGCGTTTCCTCGGCCTTCCTCCGACGACTTGCCTTCGGCTCGCCCTGCATCCGGAGGGGATATTCGACATTTTCCCGCACCGTGAGGTGCGGGAACAATGCATAACTCTGAAATACCGTGCGAACGTCCCGCTTGAATGGGGGCACGGCATTCATCACATCTCCGTCCATCACGATCTGGCCGCTATCTGGCTTTTCGAAGCCGGCAACGGTCCTAAGGATGGTAGTCTTACCGGATCCACTCGGGCCAAGTATCGAGAAGAACTCTCCAGGCTTCACCGAGAATGACACCTTCTCGAGCGCCGGCTTTTGTGCGCCCTCATAGGTTTTAGATACCCCCACAAGCGAAAGTACCGGGCCAGCTTCACGCGTTCCCATGGGCAGTCTCCAGAGCTAATTTGGGCCGAAATCAAAGGGTGCCGGCCAGGAAATCATTCCAGATCTGGATTCGCCGTTCGACGTCCTCGGGCTCTCGGAAGAATACGAGGTTATCCTTGAAGCCAGGGTCCTCGGAATCCGGGACATTCGTATTCTTCAGCTCCTCTTCAGTAAGCCCGGCCTTGAGGGCGTCCGCGCCCGTAAGAATGCCGTTGCTACCGGAGAATTTCATGAACCTCGCCTGCCAAGGGAGCGACATGGTGTCATTGAGGAACTTATAGACGATGTCCCGCTGCCCCTTCGGCGTCACGAATGTACCTTCGATCCAGGAGGGAGTGCCTTCTTTTGGCAGCGAATACTTGGAATTCACGCCTTTTTTCTTAAGCGAATTCACAACAGCGACATTGTGACAGTAGCCGATCAACGCCTCGCCGGACGCGTAGAGGTTAGCCGCATCGTCAAAGCCACGGGTAACCACCCGAACCTGCTGTCTCAGTGCACGAAGCGCGTCCGTGACGCTCGTAAACTCTTCCTCGGTCAGGTTGAAAGGGTCCTTGGCGCCGACGTAGAGCGCGACCATCGGAATATTGACGGTAGCGTCATCGAACGTCGTCACCTTACCTTTATACTTTTCGTCCCAAAGGTCGCCCCAAGTGGTAGGTGGCTCTTTGATCACATCGGCATTGTACTGGAGCGGCTGCGTGCCCCAGTGGAGCGGGATACCCATAAGGGTACCTTCGACTGAGAGGGGCTCCTTCCAGTTCAGCCCCGGAAGCACATTTGCCACGTTGGGAACTTTGGAGATATCGAACGGACCGATTTGTCCTGCCTTCTTGAGGCGCCCGGCTGTGGAAGCCTCCGAGTAGACGACGTCGGGCTTGACAGCGCCGGACTGCAACTGCGCGAATACTTCATCCAGCGAAGAAATAATAATTGGCTTTACTTTAACTCCGCCGTTGGCAGCTTGCCATTCGGCGATCCACTCAGGCTCATGGTAGGTCTCCCAGGTGAGCAGTGTAATCGGCTCCTCCTCTGCCCAGGCGCTTCGAATGATTGCCGGTGCAACGAGCGAGCTGGCTGCCAAGGCACCACCAGCTTTCAGGATCGTGCGGCGAGTAACCGATCGCGGCATGTTATCGAACATTTCTGGATCCCCTTTTTTATTATCTAACTAACGACAGTTAGATAAATCCAAATCGCGTCCGCTGTCAATATTTTTTGGAATGTTATCGTTTACATACTCTCCGAGGAGCGGCTTGGGGGAGAAGCTGTCGCCTCCTAAGAATTGCACGAGCCGAGACATACATATAGATGAAGGAGGTACGAAGCCTTGTTAGCGGAGGCTCAAAGCCGCCATGTTGTTAGGACCCTGTAGATGACCCTGCCGCCTCGAGTTCAGCAAGCGTGTGATGAAATGCGCCGCCACCTCGATCAATTTGACTGGACCAAATTGACTAACGGGCGCCGCCAAGTTCTTGAAGCTTTTCTCGAACTTGCAACGACGCAAGGTTTCTCGGGCGTAACGATGAGAGGACTTGCCAAGGCTCTCGACGTGAAGGCGTCGAGTATATATTTCCATTTTCCGGACGGGCGAGATGAAATCGTCGCCCAGACGCTGCGGTGGCATTATCACTGCTGGGGTTCCGCGATCCTCAGCGCTGTCGAGAACAGCGCTGGCGTGAACGAATTTTGGGACAGCATGGTACGAACGCATGTGAAGCGGCAGCTCGAACTTCCAGAAAGCGACCTGTGGGACATACTCGTTGCCACGGATCGTATTTGCGGTTTCCTACAGCCAGGAATTCGGCAGGAAATTGAGCACTGGCTGCAATTGTGTGTCCGAATGTACGAGGCAGCGGCCTGCGAAATGGGCTACAACAATTGTGAGGTTTCGGCGCGCGCCATCATGAAGCTGCTCGATGGCGTCAGGTCATGGTGCGACTCGTCGGGAACTGGTGTCGACCCTGAAGCCTGTACCGCACGTTCAATTGCGATTTCACGCGCTATATTGGCGTCGCAGTCTGATTGCGCAGACGCCACAGGTGGTCGCGCTGAGCCCCCAAATAGCCAGCCAGGAAATTGAGCGCGACGTGATAGGCGCCGGGTCTACTCATTGCGGCGCCGCGACTGACGCATAAGCTGGCGCTTTGGGTATGCGCTGATGTCCATACGGCCGCCATCTCTCGAACCCAGCTCAAAATCGTTCAAGCATTCTCCTAAGTTGCGCATTCTCTTTGCGCAGCATTTCCGCGCATAGTTCTTCAGAACGCATATTTTCCGCATTCAGGAGGTCAAGCTCGCTCTATCGGTCCAAGTGGAAACCACCATCCTCTCACGTTTCTCGCATCTTCCGGAAATAACCCTTTCGGTTGTTTCACGGTTCGTGGGTTAGCCTGCGCGACCTGCTCTAGCCGCCGAGAGTGGTCTCTAGGCAACAGGGATGGCTTGTTCTAAACACAATTTGGCACGCATTGATGGGCGCCATCTCCCTCGGTTTGATACTGCTTCGAGACGGACAACAGGGAAGCGACCGCGCGCGCCGGGCTTATAAGGGCTACCGAAGATTCGGGAGGGAAGGACCGCTCACGCGTTCAACACCTTGCCATAAGCGTCGAGCACGCTTTCCTTCATCATCTCGGAGAGCGTCGGATGCGGGAAGATCGTGTGCATCAGCTCTTCCTCGGTCGTCTCCAGATTCATGGCAACGACGAAGCCCTGGATGAGCTCGGTGACTTCCGCGCCCACCATGTGCGCGCCGAGGAGCTCGCCGCCCTTCTTGTCGAAGATCGTCTTGACCATGCCCTGGTCCTCGCCGAGCGCAATCGCCTTGCCGTTGGCGCCGAAGCTGTAGCGGCCGACGCGAATGTCCCGGCCGAGCTCTTTGGCCCTCGCCTCGGTGAGGCCGACGGAAGCGACCTGCGGGTCGCAATAGGTGCAGCCCGGGACCTTGCTTTTGTCGAGCGCATGGACGCTTGGGACGCCGGCAATCTTCTCGACGCAGATGACGCCCTCATGCTCGGCCTTGTGCGCCAGCATCGGCGGACCCGCAACGTCGCCGATCGCATAAATGCCTGCGACGTTCGTCTTGCCGTAGCCGTCGGTGACGATGCAGCCGCGGTCGGTTTTGACGCCGAGCGCCTCCAGGCCAAGGTCTTCGATATTGCCCTGTACGCCAATGGCTGAGATCAGGCGATCGGCCTTGATTTGCGTTGTCTTGCCGTCTTTCGTCTCGACATGGGCCGTGACGTCATTGGCGCCCTTCTCGACCTTCGTCACCTTGGCGTCGGTGAAGATCTTCATGCCGCGCTTTTCAAGCTGCTTGCGGGCAAAGGCGGAAATCTCGGCATCCTCGACCGGCATGACCTGCGGCAGGAGTTCGACGACCGTGACGTCGACGCCCATGGAAAGATAGAAGCTGGCAAATTCGATGCCAATCGCGCCGGATCCCATGACCACCATGGTTTTCGGCAGCTCTTCGGGCTTCATCGCCTCGAAATAGGTCCAGATCAGCTTGCCGTCAGGCTCGATGCCGGGCAGTGCCCGCGGCCGGGCGCCGGTCGCAATGATGATGTGCTTGGCCGTATAGGTGCCCTCGCCCTTCACGCCCTTCGGCACGGGATTCTGCGGCTGGACGGCCGGCTTCGACGGTGCGCCGACGACGATCTCGCCGGGCTTCGTCAGCTTGGCCTCGCCCCAGATCACGTCGATCTTGTTCTTCTTCATGAGGAAGGCGACGCCACCGTTCAGCCGCGCCGAGACGCCGCGCGAGCGGGCAACGACATCCTTGACGTTGGCTGTCATCTTGCCTTCGAGCGTCAGGCCATAGTTTTTGGCGTGGTTGGCATGGTCGAGAATCTCGGCGGAGCGAAGCAGCGCCTTCGTGGGGATGCAGCCCCAGTTCAGGCAGATGCCGCCCAGATGCTCGCGCTCGACGATCGCCGTCTTCAAGCCCAGCTGCGCCGAGCGGATGGCGGTGACATAGCCGCCCGGGCCCGAACCGATAACGATGACGTCGTAGGACATGAGCATTCCTTGAAAAAAAAATTGGGGGACGCGCCTCGGCTCGACTGCGCCGCGGCAACGATCCCCCATAGTTGCGGGAGGAAACTAGACCAGCATACTCAATGGATTCTCGATGAGCGCGCGGAACTTCGCGAGAAGCTCTGCGCCCAGCGCACCATCCACGGCACGATGGTCCGTGGACAGCGTTACGCTCATGACCGTAGCAACGCCCACCCCCCCTTCTGCGGTTACCACCGGCCGCTTCTCTCCGGCGCCGACCGCCAGGATCGTGGAGTGGGGGGGATTGATGATCGCAGCGAATTCCTTCACGCCGTACATTCCGAGGTTTGACACCGCTCCCGTGCCGCCTTGGTACTCGTTGGGCTTCAGCTTTCCTGCCTTGGCACGCGCGGCCAAGTCTTTCATCTGGTTCGAGATGGTCGAAAGGCTCTTTTGCTCCGCCTGGCGGATGATCGGGGTGATAAGCCCACCGGGGACGGAAACCGCCACGCCGACATCGGAATGGCTGTGGCGCACCAGATGCTCGTCCGTCCAAGACACGTTAGCGTCCGGAACACCCGCCAGAGCGAGTGCGTAAGCCTTGATGACGAGGTCGTTCACCGAGAGCTTGTAGGCCGGCACGCTCTCGATCAGCGGCGCCGCAGCATTGAGCTCCGCGCGCAATTTCAGGAGCGCGTCGAGCCGGCAGTCCGCCGCAAGGTAGAAGTGCGGAACACTGCTCTTGGCCTCGACGAGCCGCCGTGCGATCGTCCGACGCATGGAGCTGTGCGCCTGAAGTTCGTAGGACCCTTCGGGAAAATGCCGAAGCGCGTTCTCGCCTGCGATGCTCCCCGGAGCCTCCGACTGAACCGCTGCGGGCTCGGCCTGTGCCCCGGCATCGACGACCGTGTTGGAGACTCCCAGGACATCGGCACTGACGACGCGGCCACGCGGGCCGCTGCCGTTTAGCCTGGCTAGATCCAGCTCTCGCTCCCGCGCGAGGCGTCGTGCGAGCGGCGTGGCGCGGGGGGCGCTGTCAACTTTCTGTTCGACTGCGAGCTCCGCGGCCGGCGTCTTTGCTTCGGACACCGGCAGCGGACTTTCGGCGGTGGCCGAAGGCGCAAGAGGGACGGCCGTCTCGTTGACGGCCTCTCCCTCGGCATAGATCCACGCGACGGCCGAGCCGACCGGGATATCCACGCCTTCCTTGCCGGTCACGTTACGCAGGACTCCGCTCGCCGGCGCGTCGATTTCCATTGCGGCTTTGTCGGTCTCGATCTCGAAAAGGACGTCGCCCTCCTTCACGGCATCGCCCTCGCCGAAGAACCACTTCGAGATCTTGCCGGTCGCCATGTCCATGTCGACCTTCGGCAAAATGACTTCGGTCGCCATACCTATCGCACTCCCCTCGCAAGGCCGCGGGCCGCATCGATTATGTCCGGTACCTGCGGGACGGCAGCCTTTTCCAGCTCGGGATTGTAGGGGATCGGCGTCTCGGACCCGCCGAGGCGCAATATCGGAGCATCCAAGTAGTCGAACGCCTCGCTTTCGGCGATCATTGCACTGATCTCCGCCCCGACACCGAGCGTTTTAACGCCTTCATAAACGCAGATCAGCCGGGAGGTCTTCATGACGCTGGCGATGACCGTCTCCCGATCGATGGGGCGGATTGATCGCAGATCGATCACTTCGGCGCTGATGCCCTCGCCGGCAAGCACTTCCGCTGCCTCCAGGGCCTTGTGAACCATGATAGAAGTTGCGACTATCGAGACGTCGCGCCCTTCCCTCCGGACCTCCGCCTTGTCGAGCGGCACCGTGTAGTGTCCCTCGGGAACCGGCCCCTTCATCTTGTAGAGCAGCTTGTGCTCGAAGATCATCACCGGATCCGGATCCGCCACGGCAGCAAGGAGCATGCCTTTCACGTCATGCGGCGTCGCCGGCTGAATGACCTTTAGCCCTGGCACGTGACCAAGCCATGCTTCCAGGCTCTGGCTGTGCTGTGCCGCAGCCCCGGTTCCGGAGCCGGCCGGGAACCGCATTACGAGTGGAACCGACACCGCACCGCCAAGCATGTAGCGCATCTTGGCCGCCTGGTTGACGATTTGCTCCATTGCGAGCGCGGCGAAATCGGAAAACTGGAATTCGAAGATCGGTCGCAAGCCGGTGACCGCTGCGCCGACGGCGACACCTGCGCCGCCAAGCTCGGAAATGGGGGTATCCATGACGCGGTCGGAGCCGAAGCGGTCAACCAGATCGCCGGTCACCTGAAAGGCGCCGCCATAGACGCCGATGTCCTCGCCCATGAGGATCACGCGCTCATCCGCTTCCATGGCGATCGCCATGGCTTCCTGGATGGCTTGGGAGTAGCTGATTTCTCTGACTGGCGCGTTCATGTCATGCCTCGAGCGTGTAGACGTTGTCAGCGAGGCCATCGATTGACGGCATCGGGCTAGCCTTCGCGAACTCGATACCAGCGTCGATTTCCTGCTGCACACTGCCGCGGATCGCCTCTAGCTCGTCCGACGTCGCGATACCGAACTCGATCAACTGAGCTTCGTAGCGTTTGATCGGATCCCGGTTGGTCATCCAGTCGTCAATCTCGTCCTTCGTGCGATAGCGATTGCGGTCGCTTTTGGAATGTCCGCGATACCGGTAGGTCTTGCATTCGATGAGCGTCGGTCCGTCGCCGCGGCGGGCCCTTTCAACCGCCTCATGGGAGGCCTCCGCGACCTCCGACAAAACGTTGCCGTCGACGATCACACCCGGCATGGAGTAGGCGGCCGCGCGATCGGCGACGTTGGCGACCGCCGTCGAACGGGCGGTCGAAGTCGACATGCCGTAGCCGTTGTTTTCGCACACGAAAATGACGGGCAACTTCCAGATGGCAGCCATATTCAGCGCCTCGTGAAAGGCACCCTCGTTGTTCGCGCCGTCACCGAAGAAGCAGACAACGACCTTGCCCGTGCGAAGCCGCTTTGCGGTGAGCGCCGCGCCGACGGCGATCGGAAGCCCGCCCCCTACGATCCCGTTCGCGCCAAGGTTCCCAGTCGACACATCGGCGATGTGCATCGACCCGCCGCGACCTGCACAGTAGCCGGTAGTCTTGCCAAAGAACTCTGCGAACATCCGCTTCACTTCGGCGCCCTTGGCGATGCAGTGGCCGTGCCCTCGGTGGGTAGAGGTTATCTGGTCCTCGTTGACAAGAGGCATGCAGATTCCCATTGCGCTCGCTTCCTGACCGATGGAAAGATGCATCGTCCCGTGAATGAGCCCGCGCATGTAGCACTCTTCGGCACCTTCCTCGAACCGGCGAATGAGGTGCATCTTTCGAAGCGCATCAAGAAGCTGCTCGCGTTCGTATTGGCGGTAGATGAAGGGCAGATTGCTGGTCTCGCCTTCCACTTGCATCGCCTGGGCGCGTCCCGACATGATCAAGCCTCCTTTCCGTAAACGAGCGCATCCTGTCGCGCGCGGAGTTCCGCAATGCGCGAGCCGGGCGCAACCGACGCGTTCTGATAGGTTATAAGCTCTCCTTTACGGATCGGCTGCGTGACGGTACCGCCCTGAAGGAGGCCGCACGGGATTGCGGAGGAGGACCGCGCCTCCGGCGCCGTCATGATCCAGGCCCGATAGGAGTATTCACCGATGGCGTCGAGCGTTTCGCCGGGCGCAAGGTCCTTCTTGGCGACCGCGCAGACCTCCGCGACCGGGGTCGACAGCGGCACCATGTCCGGCTTACCGTAGAGCACGACACGCGCACAGGTGAGCGGGACCTCGAGCGAGGTGAGGTGATAGGGGCGATGGAACGTGAAGTAGGGCCCCTTGCCCATCTTGAGGTCTTCCATGCGCTCGGAAATGCGCGGATGTGACATGTCGGCGACCACGAAAACGCCCGGCGCCACACCCTTGCCGATGGAATAGTCGACCACACCCGCCTTCGAGAGGACGCCCCCGTCCTTCTCCGGGATCAGGACCGAGGAAAGCTTGTCCAGCGTGGCCGCCGGGCCGTGCATGCCGGGCTTGTCAGGGACTAGTCCCGTGGCATTCGCGATCGCGGCCATTTCGACCATTGTCTTGGAACCGTCGACGAACTCCACGAGCATGCGGACATTCATGTTCCGGCGCGCGGCTTCCTCGGCATAGTCGTCTGGAACAGCATCGACGTTCAGCGGATTGTTCTTGCCTTTGCCGGCCGCAACGATCGGATGCCCCATGGCCGACACGAACTCGATCAGCTCAATGCATGAAGACGGCTCGTCACCCGCCCCGAGCGAGTAGGTCACGCCAAGCCGCTCGGCTTCGCTCTTGAGATAGGCGCCGATCGTTACATCGGCCTCAACATTCATCATCACCAGGTGCTTGCCGTGCTCCATGGCGGCGAGCCCGATCTCGGCGCCGACTGCCGGCACGCCGGTGGCATCGATGACCACGTCGATGAGGCCACTGTTGAGAATGTTGGTCGAATCCGCGGTGATCGCGACCTTTCCGCTCTCGATGGCGGTGTTCAGCTCCATCGAATTGACCGCGTCGCGATGATAGCCGTCAGATTGGTAGGCGATGTCCACTGCAGCGCGAGCGCGGGCGACGTTCAGGTCGCAAATCGCGCCAATTTCGATGCCTGGCATGTGGGCGACACGGGTCACGATGTCGGTGCCCATTTCTCCACTGCCTACCAGGCCTATACGGATGGGCCTCCCCTCCTCCTCGCGTCGCATGAGGTCTCGCGCAAGGCCCGTTGGCGCAACATTGATGGGCATTTCAGTCCTCCCGATATCCACTGCCAGCAATGTAGGTAGTGTACATTTGTACTTCCGTCAACATATTTGTTCGCGCTTGACGATCGTCATGACAGCGCTTGGGGAGCGCTTTCGCGGCAAGGATGGGGATTTCAAGGGGTTAGACTGGGAGCTTAGGAATCTCGCGTGCTCCTTTTGCGGAAGGCATCAAACTGGACCGATGCTCACGTGCAGACGCGGGTTTAGGCTCCGCCGATCCCCGGCAGGCAACGCGGAAGGCTGCCAAATGTCTTGCACATTCGTCGGGCTTGCCTGAAACCAGGGATGCTGTGGCGGCCATCGCAAACCAAATTTATGCGAAAAGACGGGACGTCCATGCAAAGAGTGCACCGACTCACACGAGCAGAATAGAACAAACAGTCGAGACTTTTGAATAATGTTCGTGAAGGCGAACGCCAAACGGATGCCGCGCCTTCTCCGCGACGTCTATGTGTTGGTCTGCTCAGCCGCCAACAGCAACGCCTTTGCCGTTTGCTCATCGGTTACAAAAGTGGTCGGCTTGATGGTCGAAAGAGAGGCGAGCAGCGCGTGCAGTTTTTCCGGACCGCCCGAGATCAGCACACGCTCGGGAGTACGACGCAAGCGATCAAGATTCACCGAGATCACGCGGGAATTAACCTCGTGATCTATCAGGTTGCCCTGCTTGTCGATGAAGTTGTAAAGGACGTCGCCGACTGCGCCCGCGTCGATGAGGGAGCGGCGGTCAGCCTCGCTCAAATAGCCCGTGCGATAGCTTGTTGTAAGGGCCGAAATCCCGCCGACGGACAATAGGGCAACGTCCAGTTTGTCCGCCATCTCAAAAATTGCCGCAAGCCCGCACCTCTCGAGCAGCGCATGCTTTGTTTCCGGACTGTCGACCACAGCCGGCGCGGGGACCAGGAATCCCTCCCCCATGAATAGTTCCGCGAACTGCCAGGCAAATTCGGCTGGATTGAAACGCCGCGCCGCAGAAATGCCCCCCAACAAGGAGACGACGCGGAAGTCTTCGAGAGTGGCTCCAGCAATGAAAGGCAGCGTATTGTAAAGGGTTCGCCCCCAGCCCACGCCGACGATCATCCCAGATTTCATCATCGTGGATATGAGCGCTCCCGCGGCAGCGGCGATAACTTTCGTAGGGTCTCCGTCGGGATCACTGAACGGCGCGACGATTGCCCGCGTGACCCCGAAGGCGATCTCAAGGTCCCTTTCGAGCGCCACCATGTCTGAGAGCGGCGACGAAATGGAAACGCGGACCTCATTGCGACGCCGCGCCTCCGCCAAGAGTCGGACGACCATCACTCGATTGATGCCAAGCTGTTTGGCAATGTCGTTCTGCGTGTAGTTCTCCACGTGATACAGCCACACGACGCGGGCTCGCAGTCTCTCAGACTCGCTCTGGGCCATCACAACTGGAGACGTGATCTGCATTTTGCGTTCCTCATGGGTTCTACAGGCGTAGCGGTCGATATCACACTGCCGTCGCGATTTCACCTCCTCCTGCCGGGGCGAACACGAACGGCAAAAGGCTCAAAGGCCAGAAGCCGTTCCGGCCAAGACGAGGGACGCACTTTATAGTCAGACCTACCGTCGGCCCACTCGCCTGCCATTGTCTCCGCAACACAACGAATATTCGCACATATTGACGTTATTTGCCATTGATGTTCGCTTTTGCGCAGCCAGCGCTCCCGAAAAAGGGGTTGACATCGGGGCATCGTGAACACATTGTATTTTTGGATGGCAATTGTTCTATCGCTCGTGAAGCGGAGATCGCCGCCGGAATGGCACGGAATGGAGGCCGTGCCAAAACAGTCTTGCCTCCATGGGCATTCAACTGATTAGTTTACATTGGGGAGGAACAGCTAATGACTATCTTGAATACGGGTGTGTCGCGCCGCGGCTTTCTGCGGCAGACCGCAGTGTTGGGCCTGGCCGCGGGTGCGGCCTCCAGCCTGAGGCTGCCGGCCTTCGCCCAGTCCGATCTTCCGGATATCCAATCCATTCTCGACAAAATCTCGGTTAAGGACTACGTGCGAGAGGACTACCGCAAGCTCTACTCGATGTCGGACGAACCGTTGTGGGATCCGGCAAAAGACTGGATCAGAACGGTCGATTGGGAACAGGTACGTTCAGAACAAGCAGGTAAAACCGTCCGCTTCGCCGTCGGAGCAGCAGACCAGGAATCCGCGGCCGAGGGTCTCAAGCCTTTCGAACAGTTGTCCGGCATCAAGGTGGAGCTTGTTCCGATCCCGGACGACAGCTTCTACGACAAGGCCGTCTCCGAGTTCATTTCAGGCAACGCTTCCTTCGACGCGCTGCAATTTTTCTCCCCGTGGCTGGGTGATTTCGCCGGTCCAGGATTCCTGTACGATGATCTCGGCGCGTTCGTCGAAAAGTGGAAGCTTCCGCTCGACGACTTTTACGACACATACCGCCTCAATTACGGGTATTTTGGGGGAAAGCTCGTCGGCATTCCGTTCGATTGCGACATTCAGATGGTGCACCTTCGCAAATCGATCATGGAGAAGATCCTTGGCGGAACGATCGATCGTGCGAGCTCCGTTCCGACTTATGACGAACTCATCCGCATTACCGCCGAAGCAAATAAACTTGGCGGTGGCGTATCGGGCGTCGGCCTGATGGCGGCGCGTGGCTTCTGGGCCACCTATACTTGGGAGCACATCGCCGCGCAGGCCGGGTTGAAGCTGTTCGACGACCAGTGGAATCCGCAACTGACGAGCGATGCGGGGATGAAGGCCATGGACATTATCATGGCGCTTCAGAAGAATGCCATCGAGGGCGTCTCGGGCGCCGGCTGGGGCGAAAACCGTGCCGCTTGGCTCGGCGGTCAGGTTGCTGCCAATATCAGCTGGCAAGACAGCGGCACGCAGGCCATGCGCCCGGACCAGTCGAAAATCGTTGATGATTTCGTGACGATTTATGAGCCGCGGATTTCGGGCGGTGTGTTCGCTCCGCCGAACATTGCAGGCTCGACCTCTTGCGTCGCTGCAACCGCGCAGAACCCCGAAGGCGCGTTCCTGATGCTCGCCTTCCTTACGACCTCCTCCATCATGGCCATGAATGAGGCCAACGCCAACGGCGTAGCCCCCGGCTATCGCTCCGTGTTGGCGAATGAGCGGTTAAGAGCGGTCAGCCAGCCGGCAAAGGTGTGGGCGGATAGCCTTGAGCACGCTTGGTGCGCGCCCCGCCTTCCGGGCATGTTCGAGATGGAACAGGCCCTCGGCAACGAGATTAACCGCGCAGTTACTGGCCAGATCTCCGCGAAGGAAGCTCTTGAGAACGGCCAGGCGGCGTGGAAGAGTATCATGGAGAAGAACGGCTTCTCAGGCGGAAACGGCCCCGTCGCTTATGCAGATGTGGCACCCGGCATGTATGTTGGTGGCGGCAAGGCGTTGCCGTTCTAAGTCCATGGCACATTCAACTCACACACTTGAAAAGGGGGCGGCCAAGGCCGCTCCCGCTGCAGCGGTGTACTCGATCCGCCGCCCACGCTCGGCGACCGCTAAGAAGATGTTTCCCTATCTTCTTGTCGGACCCGCGGTCCTGTACCTGCTCGCGATCACGCTCTACCCTGGCCTGTTCGCGATGTATCAGAGCCTTTTCGTCGTCAAGTTCGTGAACTGGTCATGGGCCGGCCTCGGGAACTACACGCGCATCATCCAGGATCGGGAATTCTGGGCTGCACTGGCCAACACTGCGATCATCGGCGGCCTGTCATTGAGCCTCCAGACAATCATAGCAATGACGGTTGCGTTCTATTGCTACCGCGACCCATTTGTGCGCGGCTGGCGGATCGTCTTCCTGATGCCCATGCTGTTCATGCCGTCCGCGGTAGCATTCATCTGGAAGCTCGCCTTCAACGACGGCCGCGTGATTTCCGATCTGCTGATGTCGGTCGGACTGGTGTCGAACAATGTCGACTGGCTGTCGTCCGTATGGCTGGCACGGCTGACCCTTATCGTTGCCGACGTCTGGCAGTGGACCCCGTTTCTGTTCATCATCTTTGTGGGTGCACTCCAGGGACAGGACGAGGAAATCGAAGAAGCCGCCCGGCTCGATGGAGCAAGCTGGGGGAGCATCTTCTGGAACATCTCGCTTCCGATGATGCGGCCGATAATCGTCGTCGCGGTAACGCTGCGAGGCATCGATATCACGACAATGTTCACCAATGTCTACATTATGACCCAGGGCACACCTGGCGGCGCGACAGAGACAATGAGCTACTTCATCTACCGCCAAGGCTTCCGGATGTTCAACTTCGGTTATGCATCCGCCGCCTCTGTCCTCATGCTCCTCATCACGATTGTCATCGCCCAAACGATCGTCAAGCGTGCATTCAAGTCAGGAAAGTCGTGAGATGGCCAGCGTTCGCAAATCCGGTGGTGACAACCTTCTTGTCCGCTACATCATTCTCGTCAGTTGGGCGATGGTCTGCCTGGTGCCAATCCTGTGGTTCCTGACGATCGGCTTCCGCCCGCGCACCGAGATCATTGTTCCAGAACCCATCTACTGGCCGACCTGGAGCCTGGATGCATGGCGCCTGCTTGTAAGCGATTGGCCCATCGCACTCTACCTGCGAAACTCGATTCTGGCTGTAGCGGGGTCCGTCGTCATCGACCTTGTCCTTGCGATCCCCGCAGCTTTTGCGCTTGCCCGATACGAGTTCAAGGGGCGCGAGGATATCGGCTTCTACATCCTTTCCACACGGATGATGGCACCGGCGATCGTCGCTGTACCGATCTTCTTCCTGTTCAAGAACATCGGCCTGCTCGACTCCGTCTGGGCACTCATGCTCATCTACGCGGCCATCAATCTCAGTCTCGTGACCTGGATCATCCGCAGCTACATGCTGGATATCCCGAAGGAGCTCGAGGACGCGGCGCGTACCGACGGCGCAGGCGACCTGACCATCCTCTGGGAGATCATGATACCGGCCTGTCTGCCCGGCATCATCACCGCGGCGGTCATCGCGGCCATTTTCGCCATCAATGAGTTTCTCTTCACACTCCTCATCGCCTCCACGTCGAAAGCCTACACGATGTCGGTTGCCCTCGCCAATTTCACCGGCGGCTCCGATGGGGTGATCTACAACGCAATCGCACTCGTCTCGTTCATCGCCTTCGCGCCGATCCTGATCCTCGTGATCCTGATCCAAAAGCATCTTTCGCGCGGGCTGACGATGGGTGCCGTGAAAGGATAAGCCATGGCTTCCATTCTACTCAAGAACGTCGTCAAGAGCTTCGGCTCGTTCGTCGGCGTACAGGATATGAACCTCGACGTTGTCGACGAAGAGTTCCTGGTACTTCTCGGTCCATCTGGTTGCGGAAAAACGACGACCATGCGGATGATTGCTGGCCTTGAACACCCGACGGAAGGCGAGATCCGCATCGGCGATGCGTTGATGAACGACATCGACGCCCGTGACCGGGACGTGGCCATGGTTTTCCAGGGGTATGCCCTTTATCCGAATATGTCGATTTACGAGAACATCCGCTTCCCGTTGAGGATGCGTCAGGTGCCGAAGGCAAAGCATGATGACCTCATCCGGCGCGCAGCGGAAATGGTCGAATTGGGTCCTTTCCTGGATCGCAAGCCCGGCGCTCTCTCGGGGGGACAACGTCAGCGCGCGGCGCTCGCGCGCGCAATCGTGCGACAACCGCAGGTATTCCTCATGGACGAGCCCTTGTCCAATCTGGACGCTAAGTTGCGCGCCAGCATGCGCGTACAGATCAAGCATATGCAGCGGGAGCTGAAGGTGACCACCGTGTACGTGACCCACGACCAGATCGAGGCGATGACGCTGGCCGATCGCATCGTGATCATGAACAAGGGCGTCATCCAGCAAATTGGCACGCCCGACGACATCTATTCAAACCCTGCCAACACCTTCGTGGCCGGTTTTATCGGCTCGCCGCCGATGAACCTCATTGCCGGCACGGCACAGAATGGAACATTCTCCTCCGCCGGCATCAGGGTTCCCTGTCCTGCAAATCTCTCCGGAAACATCACGCTTGGCATCCGTCCTGAGGACTGCCAGATTGGCGGAGACAACCTTCAGGGGCAAGTCTACGGCGTGGAGCCGACCGGCGACATCACCTACCTCACGGTGCGCACAGCGAACAAGAACATCGAGATCAAGGCGGGTCGTGAATTCCGCGCCCCAATCGACAGCGCCATTGCGGTGGGTTTCGATACAAGCCGCCTCTACTTCTTCGGCGAAGACGGCTATCGTGTGGGGGTGAACTGATGTCGACGACATTCGATCTTAGCTGCGTCGGTTTCTACACCTTTGACGCTCTCTGCCGCCCCGTCACGGCGATACCGCCCGGAGGCCAGACATGTTTCGTGGAGGACTACACGCTCGCGGTCTCGGGCGCGGCGGGATCGGCCGCCATCGTCGCCGCCAAATACGGCCTGCGCGTCCAAGCGGTCGGAGGTGTGGGGTACGACGACATGGGAGATTGGGTCCGCATGAAACTCAGCTCATACGGCGTCGACATCCGTATGATGCAGCGCTGCAAGGGCTTCTCGACGTCTTCCTCGATCGTGACCACGCGTCCGGACGGCACGCGTCCGGCCCTTCACAAACGGGGCGCTACGGACGCATTCTACGTGTCAGATTCAGCCATTGATGGATTGCTGGACACAAAAATCCTCCATATCGGCGGCGTTGGCCTCATGAATCGCATGGATGACACTGGCAGGACGGCGGAACTGATGTCAGAGGCGCGCCGCCGGGGCGTGATCACCACTCTTGACGTATTCGCTTCGACGCCGGAAGACCTGCCGAAGGTCGAGGCTCTTCTCCCCTACACGGACTATTTCCTTCCATCCGAAGAGGAGGCCAAGGCGCTGTCCGGATTGACGGAGAACCGCGACCTTGCCCACTTCCTGCTGAGCAGGGGCGCCGGGTGCGTTATCCTGACACTTGGCGCCGATGGCGCCTATTATCTAGACCAGTCGGGTCTGGAGTTCCATTCTCCAGCCTTCAAGGTTGAGGTAAAATGCACGTGCGGATGTGGAGATTGCTTCAATGGCGGATTTGCCGCCGGCCTTGTCAAGGGCCTTTCACCCTACGATGCCGTCGAGGTCGGCCAAGCGTCTTCGGCGCTGAACGCGACCGGTCTCGGCAGTCAGGCGGGCGTTGCAAGTTACGAGGCGACTCGGCGATTTATAGAGTCCACTCCGAGACGCGGAGGAGCTATGTTGGCGGCAGCCGGCGCAGCGAAAGCGATGCAATGAGGTCATGGGAGTAGGGTCATGGGCGTGCGGCCACAATTCGCTCCAGACGCAGCGCAACTGAAGGACGCGCTGCGTGGATTGCGGTATGCGTTAAAGAGAGGATGTGACGCCGTGCAGGGTACGCCGACGAAACTTCCTTCCCCCGCCTCAAAGATAGCGTTGACAGCGCTCCGGGAAATGGGGCTGCTCGCCCGCAGCGTCGACCAGATGGTAAGCAGCGTCGTCCATACGGTTTTCGGCGAGGTGACGCTTGGATCTCACAAGCTCCAGGACATGATGGCTCCCGGCGGGCAATCAGAGGAATTCTCCGCTGTATTCTACGAGACGATGAAAATCGTCCTCAGCGAACTGGGCGCCAGCAGGGCGCTGGTCAGCCAGAGCGCTGGGCGAAAGGCTTTTGGTCAGGTCACGTCGCGCGCCGCGCCAGAGCATTTCGCCGCGCAACTAGCCCTCCAACTTCTCAGGGAAGAGCCTATCCGGATCGATTATCTAGACGCCCATTCCCCCGCATCGAAGGAAACCCTCGCGCAGGTCGCCGTCTTTTCCGTCTTGCTGTACCTGCTATCGGACCGCGAGAACGGAGATTACGCGAAGATGGTTCAGGCCGCGACCAATCTAACGACCGCGCTTCAGGACGAGATTTCGCAAGCCTTTCGGACGCAGGACCGCGCGAAGTTATCTACGTTTTTTGCGAGGTACGCGGCCCATGTTTGACCTTCGCCAGTTGATCGCGCATTTGCCGCCGACGAACAAGCCGCTGCGGATCGCCGCGAGACAGTTGCACTGGTTCAGAACGGCGTTCGAGGCCCACGCTGCATTGTGCGGCGAGCTCATGGGATATCGCTTTCAGATCGACGAGTTGAAATTGGCGCGCACCTTTGTCGGTTGGCTGAAAAGCATAGAGCAACAAAGGCCGGCTAACCAAACTGAACGCCGCGAGTTCTTCGAATTTGCTCCGTCGCTCATGCTGCGGGAACTCATTGCCGAGATGCCGTTAAAAACAACGAAGCCTCCACAACAGCTTGTTCGAGGCTCTGCTGCTGAGTTCTGGCCTGAAGGGTATGTCGCCACGACATTCTGCCTGACCGTATACGCCGCGACGATGGACCAAGAGTTCCACACGGAGGTCGAAATCGACAGGGTGATCGATGACCTGCGCAGTTGGTGGTCTTTCCGGGAGAACGCCAACGAGGATACGAGCTATGCGGCGGGATTTTTTCAGAGGGTTCTCGGCAATGAGCCCAACTGGTCGATGCCCGCAAACTTCAACGCTCGTTATCAACGCAACCTAACCTAGGCGAGCACCAAAGAACGGTGCCCAGGGGCGTCGGGCAAAGCGCAGCCTTGCCATGTGCATAATTCCGCAGGAACTTCGCCCAACAAAAGCCGCTGTTCAGCGCACTCGCAATGAATTCCCGCTTTCCACCCCTTCCCGACGGGAAGGAACCGGAAACATCGACCCGTTGCAGTCCTTGACGACAAGCACAACGAACGGCCCGGCTAAAGTCTAAAGCGGTCACTACCTCGCAAGGGCAATCTACCAGCCAAAAATAGGAAGATTGCTGACGACATTCGTAGTCAAGAGGAGAAGTCGCCGAGATGCGGCATGCGCCCGATGCGGTCACACAAGTGTTCCCGGAACAGGGTTCTCAGTTCCCCAAAGCTGGCGAAACCTAGAAGACCGGCGAGACGCACGACCGTCGTCTGGGAAACCGAGCACGCCGCGGCGACAGAGTATGTTGAGCCAAAGGCGATCAGTTCAGGCTCGGCGAGCGCCTTGCGGACCACACTCTCAACCTGATCCGGGAAAATGACGCTCCTTGCCGCGATCATCGATCTTAGCTCAGAGAGATTTATTGGAGTTGCCGGCTCGCCCCGGTTTGTCATGGACCGCTCCTTTTCCGAATGGTGGACATAGGAGGCCGGCTGCCACCCGGCGCACAGGCAGAGGCCGCTACGTCGGGCCTCACCTTGTCGATCGGTTGCGCTTTGCGCATTGCAGGCGCAGCCGGGGGACGGCCGCGTCCTCCCTGTCTCTTCCTTGCCGGCTCCGTCAGATTGCCTGCGGCCTGTAATCGCTCGCGGCCACCGGCATGACGCCCCTCAACAGTGCAATCGACTTCTCCAGCCCTTCGAGACTGTTGAGCAGCACATCCTCATGCTCGACCGACAGCCAGCCGTCATAGCCGGCCATCTTGAGCCGATAGCAGAATTGCCGCCACCATTGCTCGCCATGGCCGAAGCCGAGCGTGATGTAGGACCAGCTACGCGCTGGAATGTCCATCAATGAGCCGTTTTCCAGGAGCGAGGTCGTCGCCTGGATAGGAGCGTTGAGCATCGTGTCCTTGGCATGGACGTGATAGACCGCTTCCCCAAGGGCCTCGGCCGCGACGAGCGGATCGGCCCCCATCCAGAACAAATGCGAAGGATCAAGATTGGCGCCGACGACCGGACCGATGGCGGCCCGAAGCTTCAGAAGGGACGGAACGTTGTAGACGCACTGATTGCCGTGCAGTTCCAGCGCGATGCGCTCGACGCCGCTCTCCCTCGCAAGCACCGCGATCTCCGCCCAGAACGGCAGCAGCTTCTCCTCCCATTGGTAACGGAGAATTTCCTGCGTCTCCGGCGGCCAGGAGGAGACGACCCAGTTCGGCATCAGGTCGCCGGTGCGACCGGCGGGAAGACCCGACATCGCGCAGACGGTCTTGATGCCCATCTCACCGGCGACGCGGATCGTGTCCTTGAGGCATTTGCCCTGTTCCGGCTGGGTCGGATGAAGCGGATTGCCGTTGGCGTTGAGCGCGATGATCTCGAGCCCGCGGCTCTCAAAGGATTTCATGAAGCTGCGGCGCGCATCGGCACTCGCCTTCATCGTCTCGAGGTCGAAATGCGGCGCGGTCGACCAGCCGCCCGTGTTGACCTCGACACCCGAGACGCCCAGGCGGGCGGCATTGTCGAGAAGCGCATCGAAGGTCAGGCCGCCAAGACAGTCGGAAACGAAGCCCATTTTCATGTCACTATCCTTTTATCGGTTGTACAGGGACGGTCTTTCCGCCCTTGTTATGGTAATGCGCTCGCCCTTGCGCAGGGCCTCAACGCCGGCCTCGGCGACGAGGGCCGCGCAATAGCCGTCCCAGGCGTCGGAGGCGATCGGCGGGAAAACGCTGGTTCGAACGAAGTTCAGGAAGGCCTTGTTCTGCAGTCGGTAGGCCTCGGCAAAGCGCGGGCGCCAATCGGGCGCATAGCGCTCGTAGGCCATCAGGTCGCTGTTGTGGCGCGTGTAGACAGGTGCGTTCAGGGAAATCGATCCCTTCTCGCCGATCAGCTCACCGCGAACGTCGTAGCCGTAGGCGGCATTATTGTTGATCTCGATGTTGACGAGCTGTCCCCTGTCAGTTTCGAGAACCATGAAGACCGGAGCGCCGGTCCTTGTCGCGTCGACGCCCGTCGGCTGGAAAACAGTGATGGTCGTGTAATCGGCGCCGAGCACGAAACGCGCGACGTCGAACTCATGCGGTGCGGAATTGGTGATCGCCATCTGGCCGGTAAAGTTCGCTGGCGCTTCGACATTGCGGTGGAAGTTGTGCATCATGATCGCGCCGCCAAGGGAGCCGTCGTCAAGCAATGCCTTCATATCACGGTATGACGGATCGAAGCGCCGCATGAAACCGAGTTGGACGAACTGACGACCGCGTGCAACTTCCGCGTCGATTACGGTAAGGCACTCCTTCGAACTCTGCGATAACGGCTTTTCGCAGAGCACCGGCTTGCCGGCCTCGATAGCAGCGAGTGACAGCGAGGCATGGGTTTCATCGGGACTGGCGATCAGCACGGCATCGACGTCGCCGCGCGTGATCGTCGCCAGCGGGTCGGAGGAGACGTCAACGGCACCGCATTCCTCAGCCACCTTTCGGGCGCGCTCCGACGAGGCATCGCACACCACCTGAAGGGTTGCCCCCGGCAGATCTTCGGAGACAATCCGGGCATGGTCGGCGCCCATGATACCGGCGCCGATGATCGCTATTCTGACAGACATTTAAGACCTCTATTTCCGAAGTGCCCACTGACGCAGGGATCGGTCGCCATAGGCGGCGATCACCACTATGAGCCCCAAGATCAGGATGAACCATTGCGGACGAACGCCCGTGACGACGAGATAGGACTGGACCGAGGACAGCACGAACGCGCCCATCAGCGCCCCGATCAGGGACATGCGGCCCCCGGCGAGCAGGCAGCCACCCAGCACGCAGGAGGCAATCGCCTGCAGTTCCATCAGGCGGCCCATGGAACCGTCCGCGAAGCCGAGCTTGCCGGCCTCGAGCGTTCCGGCGAAAGCGGCAAGGACGCCGCAGAGGACAAAGGCCGATAGCTTGATCCGATCCACCCGCACGCCGCGAGAATGGGCGCTCTCGGCCGAACCGCCGACCGCAAGCAGGCGATTGCCGAAAGGCATCGCCTTCAACATCGCCATCAGAATGACGAGCACGATAATCAGCCAATAGAGGGCAGTGTTGAAACCGAGGAACTCGCCACCTCCGAGCCCGAAATAGGCCCAGCCCTTGCGCGCCGCATAGGGGACGGAAAAGGAAAAGCCTTCGGTCAACGCGATCGAAATGCCGCGAAAAATCATCAGCGTACCGAGTGTGATGATAAGGGACGGCGTGCCCGTCCGCGTGACGAGCAGTCCGTTAACTAGGCCGATCGCGGCGCCGACAGCGATCGCAGCCACGGCGGCGAGCGACGGGTCAACGTGCGCGGCGAGCCAGAGATAGGCGAGCGCACCCATACCGAACGTCGAGCCTACGGAAATGTCAATCTCGCCCGTGCCGATCACCAAGGCCACGCCGAGGCTCATCAGCCCGAGCGTCGCGGTCACCTGCAGAATCGTGCCAATGTTGTAGAAATTGGCCCATTTGCCGTCCGAGGTTAAAGTGAATACGACGATCAGCACCGCGCCGATCAGGAATATCCCCAATTCCGCATGACGACGAATGAGGGGTTTGGCGATCGACAGTGTCATCAGACCGCCTCCCGCTTCTCAACAAGGCGGCCTCCCTGCCGGATGACCTCTTCGAGTTCTTCCGCCGTCAGCGCGTCAGTCGAGGCATCGGCGACCTTCTCGCCGTTTTCCATGATCACGACACGGTCGGCTAGTTTGTGCACCTGGAAGATGTCGTGCGTGATGTAGATGACCAGAAGGCCCTGCTCCTTCAGTTGCACCGCCAACTCGTTGACATGCTCGCGCTCGCGCACCGACAGGTGGTTCGTCGGCTCGTCCATGATGACGACCCGGTTCATGAACTCGACCGCGCGACCGATCTTCACCGACTGACGCTCACCACCGGAAAGGCGTTCCACCTCGTCGTCGGCCGAGACGTTCTCGCGCAGGCCAAATTGTCGAATGACCCGTGTCGACTTCTCCCGCATCTTGGCAAAGTCGAGAAAGGGGATGCCAAGCACACGCTTCACCGGCTCACGGCCAAGGTAGAAATTGCGCGCGATCGAGAGATTGTCGCAAAGCCCGACGGACTGTTGAATCGTCTCGATGCCCTGGTCGATGGCGAGCTTCGGGTGAAACTTCTCGATCTTCTTGCCGTCGAAATAGACTTCTCCTGAGCTCGGCGCGTAGATGCCACAGAGAACGCGGATCAGCGTCGTTTTTCCGGCGCCGTTGTCGCCGACCAGGCCGATCAGCTCGCCGGCATGAAAGTCCACCGAGACGTTTTTGAGGGCATGGAAGGCGCCGAAGTGAAGGTCGAGGCTCTTGACCTGAATGAGGGGGTGGGTGTTCGTCACTTGAGCGTCCTCCCGCGTCAAGCGCTGTGCCCGAGGAAACGGGCCAGCTTCTGGTTGAAGATGACCGCGACGATGAGCACGGCGCCGATGAAGGTGATGTACCAGGACGACGGCGCGCCAAGTGCGATCAGTTCGTAGCGGAAGCTGACGACGATCAGCGCTCCGAGAATGGCGCCGAGGATCGAACCGCGCCCGCCGGTCAGCAGGCAGCCGCCGATGACTGCCGCGGCAATCGCCTCGAGCTCCATGTTTTCGCCGAGGGTGACATGGGTCTGCGGCTGGTTGCACAAGGTCAGGATGCCGGCGAATCCAGCCAGCAATGAGCAGAGAATGAATGCGGCGATCTTGATCCGATCGGTGCGCACGCCGCGCGTTTCCGCGCTTTCGCGGCTGCCGCCGGTGGCGAGGAGGCCGTTGCCGAACGGCGTCGCCCACAGCAGAAGACCGAGTATTGCTGCGACGGCGATCAGCCAGAAAATGGCGGCGTCGATGCCAAAAAGCTCGCCGCCAAACAGGCGCGTCATTGGGTGACTGCGTGCCGCCGGCGAGAAATTGTGCACCGAACCGCCGGTCCATACATAGATGATCCCGCGCGCGGTAAAGAGGCCGCCGAGCGTGACGATCATCGACGGCAGTTCGCCCTTGACCACCGCGATCGCCTGAAGCAATCCGACAAGCGCCGCGACGACAAGGGCCAGGACAAAGGAGCCGGGCACGCCGAGCGCCGGTTCCATCGTGATGAAGGCGACACCGGCCAACCCGTAGACCGATCCCACGGACAGGTCGATTTCCTTCGTCATGATGACCAGTGCTTGACCCATCGCGACAAAGGCGAGAATGGCGGTGAACTGGCTGACGTTGGCGATGGTCTGAATAGTCCACCAGCCGGAAAAATCGATCAATGTGAAGACGACAAGCATGACGACGACGCCGATAATCGCGCCGAAGCCTTGGCTTCGCACAAGGTGTTTCATGACACTATGCTCGCTGGTTCAGTGCGCGACGTGAGTCACATCCAAACGATCGAGGGCAGCCGGCCCGTGCAGTGTCCGGCCGCCCTCCGGGAGGAACCCTTACCAGGTGTTCTGCTCGTCGTAGGCCTTGTCGCCGAACACGCCCCGGACCAGTTCGGCCCACTTGTCGGCATTATCCTTGTTGATGATGACCGGGCCCGTCAGGATGTTTGACTGCGGTGCGTAGCCGAACTCTTTGTTCCAGTAGAGCCACTCCATCGGAGCATAACCCTGCAGCCAGAAACCCTGGCTGTTCGTCGCCAAGACGTGGCCGGCGCGCACGCCTTCGATCGAAACCGGACCCTCGTCGACTGTCAGGACGGTTACGCCCTTGTCGTCGACATCCGGGTCAAGCTTCGTGTCGTTGGCAACACCCCATGCCCAGGGCGATGACCAGCCGGCAACCGTGAAGATGTAATTGGTGTCCGGATTGGCCTGCAGGAAGGCCTGAAGCGCGTTGCGAGCAGTCGCCGGCTCGGCGCCGATGAACAGTTCATCGACTTTGGCGCCGGCCTTCTCCATCGCCTCCTTCATCCCATTGCAGCGGGCCTTGAGGCCCTGGTGCGCAGAGTCATGGCTGGCGCAGACAACGCGGGTCGGCTTCGGGATTTCTCCGGCTTCTGCCTTTTCAAGAGCATACTCGCCGAGTTTCTTGCCGGTGAGATATTCGTCGCCGCCGACATAGGTGAGGTAGGGAATACGCTCACCATCGGGGCGTCCATCGGGAATGTTGAAGGCGACGACCGGGATTCCGGCCTCGATCGCCTTGCGCAGCGGCGCTTCGAAAGCATCGGAACTGACGATCGGCACGGCAATGCCGTCCGGCTGCGTTGAAATCGCCTGCTCGAGAAGGCGAACGTGCTCCTGGACCGAATAGTTGTTGGTGGAGATATATTCGGTTTTGACGTTCGGATATTTCTTCTCGAACTCCTCCATCGATTTCGTCAGCCAACCCATGTTCGGATCGTTCGAGCCGATATGGGAGACCATGACGAAGCGATACTGTTTCTCGCCATCCTGCGCATTTGCAGCACCGCCAAGCGCGGTCGCGGCTAGCAGAGCGGAAAGCAGCACAGTTTTTTTAAAGTTCATAGGGGTTCTCCTCCTCTTAACGGAGGCATTGTCTTCGATTGGAAGCACATCATTCAAGGACCGTGATGCCGTCTTAACGATGTGTTTCGCATCAATGTTGTTGCAAAGCACAAATCTTGCCCAAGTGTGGGAAAAATGAGGGTTGCGCATGGGCGCGATTTTGAAAGATGATGTCTTTCACATCACATTGGAGACGCCACAGTGGCTGATTACTCGAATTCCAAGACTTGGAAGGGCCCCACGGTGCACGACATCGCGCGATTGGCCGGCGTCGGTCCTGCGACGGTCGATCGAGTCCTGAACAACCGTGAAGGCGTCAGGGAACGAACGAGATCGCGCGTTCTGGGGGCCCTGGAGAAGTTAAGAAACGAACGGTCCGATAGCGATGTGCCTGTTCAGATCCGGCTGTTTTGCGATTCTGGGGAAACGTTCAATGCCGCGATGGCTGCTGCTGCCGCGGAGGTCAATCGAAGCGTCGCTGGGGTTGAGGTCGAGGGCACTTACGTGACCACCAGCGAGGTCGATCCCATCGCTCTCGCCCGCCAGATTGAGCAGGACGGCAGCGGGGCAGACGGCGCAGTGATCATCGCGCGCGAGCATCCGGCGATCAATCGAGCGATACGAAAGCTTCGGTCGATCGATATTCCTGTCGTTTGCCTGACGACGGATCTGCCCAGTTCCCGCCGCAGTGTCTATATCGGCAACGATCAATATGCCGCCGGCAGTGTCGCAGCGCTGCTGATCGGCAACGCCTTGCCGAAGGAGCGAAACAATATCTTGATCGTCATGAGCGTGCCATTCCGCTGCCAACAAGAGCGTGAAATGGGCTTCCGCAGGGTTCTGCGATCGGATTTTCCTTACCTAAAGATCGAGGAGCGTGTGATCTCGGACGACCGGCCGGAAAGCACATGCGAGCAACTAACCCGGTATTTTGAAGCGAACGGCCATCCTGCAGCCATTTACAACGTCGCCGGCGCAAACCGCGGTGTTGCAAAGGCCTTGGAGAACGCCGGCAAGGCGGACGAGACAGTCTTCGTCGGACACGAGTTGACGAACCATTCCCGTGGTCTGCTCGAATCGAGGGTGATGGACTATGTCATCTCCCACGACTTCGCGAACGAACTCGCATCGGCCGCCAGATGGATTAAGGACAACCTGAACGGCGTTACGACCGAGCCGTCTCCCTCTCAGATACTCGTCCACACTCGATACAACTGCGGCCTGTGACTTCGCGGAATCAAAAGCTGAATTGGCATCGCCACGAGCTGGACCGCGAACAAGAACGGCGCCTGCAGTAACCGCAGCGGCGAGCCGAGGCCGATTCCCGCCTCGCCGCTTGCTCTTAGACTCCGGGCATTCGCCCCTTCTCCTCGAGCAATTCTCTCCGAACGGACCTTGCAGCGGGTCGGTCCATCCAGAGCCAGCCGGTTCCCAGCGTCGGCTATGGCCGTTCCACGGTCTTTCGTGCTGTGCGCGGCGGACGCCCGCTTTCCACCCGACTGAGATGGTGGGTGAACGTCACGAAGAGCTATTGCGGGCTTTCCAACCTCCGGCCCACTTCGCAGAGACTGCGCGCCGGGACCCGCGTGCCCGCGAGCACCTACTCGTCTAAATATGGATAAGAAGCAGTGGGCCGCGTCTACGTGGCCGGCGGTCGGTACCGGATCGTCTTCGCCTTTCCGAGAGCTTCAATCGTCTCCTCAACGCTGAGGAGCACAGTCGTCTCGATAGAGCTGAGCGCGCCTCCTGCGCCGATGGCTAGCGCGACAGCCGCCATCGAGACGGTATCAGGCGCCTCCCACAGGTTCCAGCCATCATGCTCACCAAAGCCGTACCAGAACCCGTGGAGCTTTCCCCCTACTGATTCAATATACGTGCGTGCCGCCTCTCGGCGATCCTCGGGGTTTTCGATCATGCGCGCCCACGTCTCGGGTGTGTAGCTGAAGCGCGTGAGATACATCGCCATGGTTTGCCTCCTCCGTCAGCACAGTCCAGTTAACGCTCAGTCCAGAGCTAACGCGAATCATTTCCACCGTGCGGACATGTTGCGGTGAATGGTTTCAATTTCGCCGTTTCTCTTGGCGCGGCGGGCTCCAGATAATCCAGCCACAATCCGCAGAGGGCAGAATAGACCCGAACGGTCGCTTCTAGGAGGATTACCATTGGGCCGCTTGAAGGTTGAGCGCTGCGGCAGTGGAGGGTGGATTTTGGGAGAAAGGCCATGTCTAGCTGGAACTCCGGCCGCATCATCGGCCAGAAGCCTCCATTGAAGCCGAAGGAGGTCTGGGCCATCCAAACCCGCCTGCAGATGTCGAGTGCGGTGCGCGACCTGGCGCTGTTCAATCTCGCGATCGACAGCAAACTGCGGGCTTGTGATCTCGTCGCGATCTCAGTTGCCGATGTTGCAATTTCCGGCAGGGTGCGCGACCGGGCGATCATCATCCAACGGAAAACAGGCCGACCAGTGCAATTCGAACTGACCGATCAAACGCGGGAGGCTGTCGGTGCCTGGATCGGACGTCGGAGGCTCGGTGAACGGGATTACCTGTTTCCCAGCCGAGTGCACGCAAAGCCGCATCTGTCGACGCGGCAGTATGGCCGGATCGTCGAACGGTGGTGTCGAGCATCGGGCTTGATCCGAAGCGCTACGGCACGCATTCGATGAGGAGGACGAAGGCGGCCCACATTTACAAGAAGACAGGCAACCTGCGCGCCGTCCAGCTCTTGCTCGGGCACAGGAAGCTGGAGAGCACCGTGCAGTACCTCGGAATAGAGGTGGACGACGCCCTTGCCTCTGAGCAAGTGGAACTCTAGGCACTCAGGGCGGCATTTCTCGTCTTAAATGCCGCCCTGAGCCTGCTTAAAGCCAAAGATCGACCCTTTGCGGCCGCCCGCCGCTCACACATTGAACGTCCCCTGCTGGCGCGCGAAGCAGACTTCCTTGCCGGAGCTCGGATGTGCTCCGTACCGGGCGCAGCGTCTTGCCCCGCCCTCAAACAGATTTTGAAACAATCATTCGCTGAGCTTTAGAGATGCCGAAGGCAGTCAAGGGGTAACCAACAAGCCCAAGAGTGAAGCATGCTGGACCAATGCAGCGAACCGCGCTCCAATGCGGATGAATCAACTGCGTTGTAGTGAACCCTTCACCGCTATATTGGCACTCCATGAACGCTGTCGCGTGAACCGTACGTCGATCGCCCCCAGGGCACCGAATTCGCAATAAGAGTGGTCGGCAACGGGTGTCGCCGACTGCCGCCGTTCGTTGAGCTGCCGACACACGTCAAATTCCCTTCAGCCGAGAACCCTGAAGGATGCCCAACTCCTCCAGGACGGGATAGGCCATTGAGGCCAGAAGCGAATTGATCTGTTTCAGATCTCTGACGGTGTCGAGATGGATCGAGCTCGTTTCGATGCTTTTCGCCGTTCCTTCGCGCAGGCGCTTGAAATGGCTCGTGTTGGCGGATTTCTCCAGATCGCGAAGGCGATCTTTCTCTTCTACGAGCTGGCGGGCAGATTCGGCGTCGCGGGAAACCAGAACGTTAAAGGCGAGCCGCGCGTTTGCAAGCACGGTGCCGTGGAAATCGAGAAGTTCTCTCCAACCTTCTGGCGTGAATTCCAAGCCTCGAGCGTTCCTCTTTCGCGCATGCGTAAGCATATTGCCGACAATAATGTCACCCACCTGCTCGAGCTTCACGCAGGCGCCCAGCAGTTCTCGGCACCGGAGCGCCTCGTCGTGGCTCAGGGAGCGCGTTGCCAGTTTGGCGAGATATAGCTTGATGCTTTGATGCTTGGCGTCGACCCGATCGTCGAGCGTGGTCAGGGACTTGATCTTGTCGTCTCCAGCCAATTCGTAGAGCTCGATGATACGCTGAAGCATGTTTTCTATCAGCTCGCTGACGGCGACGACCTCTCGCGTGGCGTTGCCAAGTGCCTGCATTGGCGTGTCGAGCGCCGCCTCGTTGAGCACAGTGTGCGCGACATCCGTCGTTTCCGGCCGCGTTGTGTTAGAACTCGTCATGCGCTCTGCCAGACGGACGACAGGTCCTACGAGCGGAAGGCCGACCAGTGCGAGCATGACATTGAAGATGACGTGCCAGTTCAGCATCGCCAAGGCGGGACTGTCGCCCAAGCGCTCGTAAGGCGGATGCAGCAGGATGATCGCGCCGAGCGCCGTCAGCGCGCCGGCGCCACGAAGAAGCAGGTTCCCGATGGGCACGATGCGCGAACGCGGCGGCGCGGCGCGCGTTAACATGGCAGCGATGATGCCGCCGCCGACATTGGCGCCCAACACCAGCACTACACCAAGGGTCAACGGAATGAGGTTGCGCTCCGCAAGCGCCGCGAACAACAAAATAGCAGCGACGCTGGAGTGAAAGAGCCAGGTCATGATTGCCGCGACAAGAAAGGCCGTTACCCTGTCGTCGGCAAGATAGCGCACAATGACCGGCAGGAGCTCGCTATGTCTAAGCGGTTCGGAGGCCTCACCAATCAGCCTGAGCGAAAGAATAAGGAGCCCGACACCAATCAGGATGCGTCCGACCTGGAGCAATTCGCGTTTTTCGGTGGACATGAAAAACGCGGTACCGGCGACGAGGCAAAGCGGGGTCACAAAGCTGAAGTTGAATGACAGCAACTTGGCAACGATCGCGGAGCCCAGATCGGCCCCCAACGCCGCCAGCAACCCGGACGAGCCGCCGACGATACCGGCCCCCACAAAGGCGCCAACGATGAGGCAAACTGCCGTAGCACTCTGCAGGCAAATCGCAAGGATGCTGCCGGCGCCGACGGCCAGCATCGGATTCTCGAGAGTTCCACGCAGGCGCTGGCGGAGCAGATCTCCATACGCTCGTTCAACGCCGGTACGGACCATGCGTGTGGCAAACAACAGCAACGCGACGGCACCCGCGAGATTGAGCAGAACCAGTGAACCGCTCATCGACGTTGCGCCTCAGTGCGAGCCGTGCCGAACGTCGAACGCATTGTGAATGCGCCGATCGGGCTTTCATGGCAGGTTCCTGGCGTCAGGACTTGACATCGCTGCGAAGGGAAAAGCATCGAGCACCTCCAACTTGGCAAATGGGTTGCTAGTTACAGAGACAGCCGGAGCCGCTGCGAACGTCATTTCCTGCGCAGTCGCTCGAGCGCCGCCGTGTGAAGCGTTTTGTTCGCCGCCATGAGGACAGTTTCGTAATGGCTCGCGTCGTCCAGCGGCCGCCCCTCCCAATCCGAAATGACCCCTCCGGCACCCTCGATGATCGGAATCTGTGGCAGGATGTCGTAGTCGAACACCTTGCTCTCGACTAAGAGGTCAACACTGCCAAGCGCGAGCAAACCGGCAGCATAGCAATCATGCGACAGTCGCGTGAAACGCGCCCCTGCTGCCAGGTCTGAAAAGCGTTCCCGTCCTTGGACGTCGAATTGCTCCATCGCCGACGTATAGACAATTGCCTCATTGAGACAGGACGTGGCGCTTGTATGGATTTGCGTGCCATTGAACAGCGTCGGCCATCCGCGGCGGCCAATCCAACGCTCTTCGGTTATAGGCTGATCGATGATTCCGAGCAGCGGCATGCCCTGATACAGCAGCGCAATCTGCGTACCGAATGCCAGCGAGCCGGAGGCGAAGGATTTCGTGCCGTCAATCGGATCGAGCACCCACACCCATTCCGCATCCGCCTTGGAGTGGCCGAACTCCTCGCCACGAATGCCGTGGTCAGGGAAACGGTCCTCAATCATCCGCCGCATCGTCATTTCGGCAGCCCGATCAGCCTCTGTGACGGGACTCGCATCTGCTTTGGCGGCAATTTCGATCCGCTGACGAAAATATGGCCGGATCACCGCAGCGGCGGCAGCGACCATTTCGTGAGCAAACGCCAGAAACACTGGCGGACAGACTTGTTCGACAGTCATCCTTCAATCCTCTCGGCTTCTGTTGCAATTTCCTGCAATAAAGTTCTGACAGTTTCGACCTGCCTATGCGCGGCAACGAACTCCTGCCGTAGCCGCGCTGCCAGATCGCCGGATCCGATATCCGTGAAGCTCGCCGAGCGCGCGGGAATGAACGGATCCAGGCCGTCAGAGGGAAAGCGCAGCGCAGGCGCAAAATAGCCTTCTTCCTCCTCCAGCCCGAAGGCCAGAACCTGCGGTCGATCGGTGCCTAGTAGCAGCAATTCCACAAACATCGCGTGCATCGGCAAATCACCCTGCCCCGACAGACAGGCAAGATGAGCCCAGCCGCCGCGATCCGGTTGGACGAGGCAGTCCTTGACATGCACCTCGGTGATATGCGGCGCCTGAGCCCTCAGCGCCGGCATCGGCAATTCGAAGGCATTGATCATATTGCCGAAATCGAACAGCAGGCTGAGGCGCGGATTTGCGACAGCCTCGAGAATATGGATCAGCTCTTCCGACTTGAGATCTTCGTGCTGTTCGAGCGTGTAGCGGAGCCTGCCGTGTGGATCAAACTCCTTGAGGCGCCGCAGGTCCGCGATCGTCGAGTCGACTATCTGGGAAATGCGGCCCTCATATCGTGGATAGCAGCGAAGCGAGGTGGCGCCAGTGGCAAGCGCGATGCGCGCGGCGTCAGAAAGACCGGCCACCTCCGTCGTGCTGGTCTCGACATGCAGTTCCAGACCGAGCCCGTCCACCGCCGCCGCAAAGGCGCGCAACGCGTCATCAGGCATCCTGTTCAGGCTTGCCTGTTCGCCGTCTTCGACATGGATTTTGAGGCCGGAGAGACGCCGCGCACTGGCGAACTCGGCCAGATGCAACGGCGTCATGCCGCCAAAGCGCATATTGAGATGAAAAGCGTAGGCATGGGCAAACAACGGTGCGCTGCGGGCCCGCGATGCAAGCCGGGTACGGCTTTCGACAGGAAGGGCTGCAATTCTCTGCCGCCAGTCCGGGCGCGGCATGACGTTCCATGGCATATCGGTCACGATGCCGGCTCCTTCGCAAGCGATCGGGTTTGTTGGGGGGGGGTTAATTCGGCTCTGTCAGGCGGCCAGAACGAGCAGGTCGCGATCCGAGACACTGACCTCGACCGGCGTGCCGACCGAGGGCGGCGGCCTGTCGGGCTGGTTGAAGGTGTCGAGCGAGACAAGCTGACCGGCGACCGCAACACGGATGCGGATCACCGAGCCGAGGAAATGCACCTCGGCAATATGGCCGGAGAGAACGACGTTGCGCTCCTCTTTGCGCCCCAGCGCCACCGTTTCCGGCCGGAGCGCCAGGCTGACGCGGTCGCCGGTCCGGCCGGGTAGCGTCCGGTTCAGCGCCACTGGCACGTCGCCCAGCCCGATCCGGCCAGCGGCGGCATCCAGCAAGTTGGCGTCCAGGAGGTTCAACGTACCCACGAACTGCGCCACGAAACGCGTCGCCGGCCGATTGTAGATTTCGAACGGTGTACCGACCTGATCGGCGACGCCTTGATGCATGACCACCACGCGATCCGACATGGACAATGCCTCTTCCTGATCATGCGTCACGAAAATGGTGGTGATGCCGAGCTCGCGTTGGATGCGACGGATTTCCTCGCGCAGGCTGACGCGGATTTTCGCATCGAGCGCCGACAGCGGCTCATCGAGCAGCAGCACCTGCGGGCGCACCGCAAGCGCGCGCGCCAGCGCCACCCGCTGCTGCTGGCCGCCGGAAAGTTGGAAGGGATAGCGATTGCCGAGCTGCGGTAGCCCGATCAGTTCCAGCATTTCGGCGACACGCACGCGGGTCTCGGCCTTGCCCTCACCCGCGACCCGCAGGCCGAAGCCGATGTTCTGCTCGACCGTCAGGTTGGGAAACAGCGCATAGGCCTGGAACACCATGCCGATCTTGCGCCGGTTGGCGGGCTGGCCGGTGACGTCCCGCCCGTCGATGCGGATTGCGCCCGAGGTCGGCATCTCGAAGCCTGCCACCATCCGCAGCACCGTCGTCTTGCCGCAGCCGGAAGGACCGAGGAAGGAGACGAATTCGCCCTTTTCTATGCCGAGGTTGAAGTCCTTGACCACGCGCTGTGCGCCGAAGGATTTTTCCAGATGATGAATGTCGAGGAAGGCCATGGTTCAGCGCCTCACGGTTGAGAATTTGGAAAAGCGGGTGAAAAGCTGGATCAGTCCCATGCAGACCCAGGTTATGGCGAAGGCGACCACGGCCAGCGCCGAAGGCTCGTAGGCGCGATTGCCGCCCATCCAGACCATGTAGGGGCCAAAGGAGTTGACGTTGAGCAGCGCGGCAAAAACATACTCGCCAATGACAATTGCGAAGGTCAGGAAGGCGCCCGACAGTACCGACACGAAGACGTTCGGCAGGATCACGACGGCGAGGATGCGCGCCCAGCCGGACCCGAGACTTTGTGCGGCTTCCGTGAGGCTGGCGATGTCGATAGTGCGTAGGCCCGTATCCACTGAACGGTACATGTAGGGCAGCGACAGCGTTGCATAACCGAACACGAGGAGGATGTTGGTGCCCCACCAGCTTCCCGTCAGCGGCAGGATGGAGGAGGTGTTGTAGATGCGAATATAGCCGAAGACGATGACGATCGGCGGAATAACCAGCGGCAGCAGCGTGATGAATTCCACGATGGGGCGCAGGCCGGGAAAGCGTAGCCGCACGAAATAGGCCGTGGGCACGACGATCAGGATGCCGAGCACGATGGTCAGTAGGGCCAGCATGACCGAATAGCCGAAGGTCTGCTGAAATTGCGTATCGGCGAGCACGATGCGATAGGCTTCGAAACTGTAGCCGCCACGCTGCATGCGCAGCGAGAAATCAAACATGCCGACCAGCGGAAGCAGGAAATAAATCCCGCCCAGGACGACGGCGAGCCAGGACCAGAGACGTTTCCCCATCATTTGACCCACCTCTCGGCGCGCAGGCGCAGCAGGATATAGATGCCGTTGGCGACAGCGGTGAGCACGATCATCGCAAACGCGATGGCGTAGCCGAGATGCGGATCGTTGAGCACGTCGCCACGGATCTGCGCAAAAAGCACGATCGGCGCGATGGAAAGGGATGAGCCAGTAAGTGCGATGGCGGTCGCAACGGCACCGAAGGCGTTGGCGAAAAGCAGCGCCAGCGTGCCGAGAAGCGAGGGCCACAATATCGGCAGCGCTACCAGGCGCCAGTATTGGAAGCCGGTGGCGCCCAGGCTTTCGGCCGCCTCGCGCCATTCGCGCCGCAGCCCCTCCAGCGCCGGGGTGATGATGAGCACCATCAGCGGGACCTGGAAATAAAGATAGGTGAGCGCCAGGCCGAGGAACGAGACGATGTTGAAGCCGAGGCCGTAGAGATTGATGCCGAACCAGTGGCGCAGCAGCATCGTTACGAAGCCGAGACGGCCGAGTGTCGCGATGAAGGCGAAGGCGAGCGGCACGCCGGCGAAGTTCGAGGCCACGCCGGAAAAGGTGAGGATGGCATTACGAAGCCAACGCGGCAGTTCCCCAAGGGTGATGGCAGCGGCGATGAAAAAGCCGAATACGCAACCAAGCGCCGCGGTCAGCAGGCTCAGTTCGATGGAGATCCAGAAGGCAGCGCGGATCGATGGTGAGAACAGCTTGCCGAGGTTTTCCAGCGTCGCCTGCCCTTCCGCATTGCGGAAGGCGCCGAGCACGATGTTGAGCGTCGGCAGGATCAGGAACAAAAGTGCGAAAAGGAAGAAGGGAGCGACCCCGAACCAGTTGAGTGCCTGCCGCGGCCGCACGGCGCTCGGCAGGATAGCTGCGCTTGTCGTCATTGGATTTTTCCCTGAAGCCGTTCCGGTCTTGCCGGAACGGCGTGAAAGGAGAGGCAGCCGAGACTTCGCAACGGCGTAGCCTTCGTGCGGGGGATCTCGCCCTATTTCACGTTGGCGCCGACCACCTTGTCCCAACCTTCGACGATGGCGGTCTTGTTGGCGGCCAGCTCGTCCACGGTCGGGAAGACGGCCTTTTCATAGGCTTCGGCTGGCGGCAGCTTGTCGAGCAGCTCCTGCGGGAACTTGCCCGCCTGCAGCATGGCGTTGAAGCGCGCCGGATGGCAGTAGCCCTTCAGCCAAGCGGTTTGGCCCGCGTCGGAATAGAGATATTCCATCCATAGTTTGGCGGCATTCGGATGCGGCGCAAAGGCCGAGATCGCCTGAACATAGACGCCGGCGACCACGCCGCTATCCGGCACGACGACCTCCATGGGCGGATTGCCCTTCAGGCCGTCGCGCCAGGCGAGCAGGTTGTAGTCCCACGCGGCCACGATCGGCGTCTGCCCCTGAGCGATGGTGCCGGCCTTGCCGAGCACCGGCACGAAGTTGCCGGCCTTGTTCAGTTCCGCAAAGAGTTCCAGACCCTTGCCGCCGGATTCCGCGCCGGGCTTGCCCCCACGCGAGAGGCCTGCCGACATCAGCGCAAGGATCGCCTGCGCGGACGAACGCGGATCGCCGGTCAGCGCGACGGCGCCGGAATAGTCGGATTTCAGGAGATCGGCCCAATCGGCCGGCGGGGTGTCAAGCAAGTCCTTGTTCACGCCGAAGGCCATCACGCCGTAATAATCGCCGTACCAATAGCCCTTCTCGTCCTTGATGTTGGCCGGGATTTCGTCCCACGTGGCCACCTTGTAGGGCTGCAGCAACCCCTCCTCGGCAGCCGCTGGCGCAAAGGCGAGGCCGAGGTCGACGACATCGGGCGCCTGCGAGCCCGTATTGCCCTTGTTGGACCGGATTGCCTCCAGCTCGTCGGCGGTGCCGGCATCCGGGTTCAGCTCGTTGACCGTAATGCCCGGATACTTGATCTTGAAGCCCGCGATGACCTCGCCGTAGTTGCACCAGTCATGCGGCAGCGCGATGACCGTCAGCATGCCTTCCTTCGTGGCGGCGGCCACCAGTTCTTCCGGCGCCTCGGCGCGGGCAAGGCCCGGTAGCGCGACGGTCAGGGCGAGCGTGGCGATGAATGCGCGGCTCGTTGCGCGCGATACAAGCTTCTTCATGGTTCCTCCTGTTGACCGTCTGTGACGGATCGTGGGCAATGGCTGCTGTTGTCTGTCTTGCATCCGGTCGTCGGCGCCGCCGTCTATCCGGGTTCCCCTTGCACTTTGTTCGCGTCTTGCCGAAGGGCTCGAAGCCGTGCGTTTTCGTGTAGGGGCAGGATGCAACAATTGGACAAGAATAAAATGTCCATTATGATGCATTCAACCGTACCAATTTTGCGGAGGCATACCGGTGATCAAACAGCTCGAAGGCCCGATTCTGCCCTTCCTGCGCCTTGACGCCGGGGTCGCGTTGCCGAAATTCCGCCAGGTGCAGGACCAATTGCGGATGGCGATCCTGCACGGACACCTGCGCGCGGGAACCCGCCTGCCAGCGAGTCGCATCCTTGCCGAGGAACTGGGGCTGTCGCGCCAAACCGTGGTGCGGGTGCTAGAGAACCTGAAGGCGGAGGGTTATCTGGAAGCGCGCCAGGGGGCCGGCACTTTCGTCGCAGCGGCCCTGCCGCGCCAATCGCCGAAGCCGCGCTTCGCACCAACCCGTGGAGACGCACCGGACATCGCATTGTCCCGCCTGTCGCGGATCGGCGAGCTTTCTCGCCAGATGTCGGCTGATATCGGCCAGATGGAAGAAAAGCCGTTCCTGCCCAACCGACCGGCGCTCGAACGCTTTCCCTTCGCCGTCTGGCGAAAATGCTGGAATTCGGTGACGCGCAGCGGCAAGGCGACCATGGGCTATGGCGATGTTGCGGGCGAGCTGGTGCTGCGGCAGAGGATCGCCGAATATCTGGCCCTGCACCGACGTGACCCTTGCGATCCGGAGCAGATCGTCATCACGCCCGGCGGGCACGCCGCCTTCACGCTCGCCGCACTTGCGCTTGCCGATCCCGGAGACGGGATATGGTTCGAGGATCCCGGCCCCCTAACCACCTGTAACCTGTTTCGTACGCTCGGGCTGCACCTGTGCTTGGCAGATGTCGATGCCGACGGCATGGATGTCGCGGGCGTCAGCGCCCGCTATCCCGATGCGCGGCTCGCTTTCGTAATGCCGTCGCGCCACCATCCGCTCGGGGTGACGCTGTCGCTGCCGCGCCGGCTCGCCCTACTCGAATGGGCACAGGCAAGCGATGCGTGGATCATCGAGGACGACTACGACAGCGAGTTCCGCTACGACGGTGCGCCGCTACCCTCCATGCGTTCCGTCGACAGCCATGACCGGGTGATCTATGCGGGCAGTTTCAGCAAGGCGCTCTATCCAGGCATCCGCATCGGCTATCTCGTGCTGCCGCCACAGCTGGTGGGCGTCTTTCGCAATCTTGCGGGGCTGATCCATCGCAGCGTTCCGGTGGAAGCTCAGCTCGCGCTTGCCGAATTCATCGGCGGCGGACATTTCGCCAGCCATTTGCGCCGCATGCGCGGCCTTTACGTAGAACGCCGCGAGGTCTTCATGGAGGCGGGAGGAATGGCCCTTGCCGGCCTCGCACGCCTCGATTGCTCCGAAAGCGGGCTCAACGCGCTCGCCTGGCTGGAAGGCGGCCGGGAGGACCAAGCCGTGCATCGCGCTGTGCTCGACGCGGGGCTGCAATGCTATCCGCTCTCGGACTATACAATCACGACGCCGCGGCCAGGCGCGCTCATCCTCGGCTATGCCGGCGTTCCGGCGGACCGCATGAAGCCGTATCTTCTACGGCTTGCGGAAGCGATCGCCCCAGCATGATGGCGCAACGGGCTACCATGCGGCTCAGGAACACCTCGATGGCAGTGGCCCATTCATGCGACCGCTCCGCATCGTTGCAATCCCGCCGGGCGGTCACATAACCGATACCTCGCAACATTCCCTGCCCCCAACTCAGTGCTGGACGACGCGCACCGGCGTGCCGCTGCGCTGCGTGGCGCCGACGCCGGGCGCAACACTAACCTCGGCATTGGAGGCAGCGAGCAGCGGCTTGCCGCAGACGATGTCGGAAGCCCGCTCCGCCAGCATGATCGTCGGCGCGTTGAGATTGGCGTTTGGCTCCGAGGGAAAGACGGAACTGTCGATCACCCTCAGTCCGTCGATGCCGCGCACCTTGAGCTCGCTGTCGACCACGGCCATGGCGTCCTCGCCCATGCGGCAGGAGCCACAGGGGTGATAGGTGCTCTCCATGGTCTCGCGCACCCAGGCGTCGATCTCGTCATTGCTGCGCACACTCGCGCCGGGGGCGATCTCCTCGCCGCGGAACCGATCGAAGGCCGGCTGGGCGATGATCTCGCGCGTCAGCCGCAGACAGCGGCGAAAACCCTCGCGATCCTCCTCGCGGTCGAGATAGTTGAACAGGATATGCGGCTGCTCGTGCGCTTCGGGCGAGCGCAGATGCACATAACCCCGGCTCTTCGGCTTATTCGGCCCGGTCAGCACCATGAAGCCGTGGCCGTCGAGCGGCTTCTTGCCGTCGTAGCGCATGGCGGCGGGCAGGAAATGGAACTGGATGTCCGGCCATGCGAGCGACGCATCGGACCGGATGAAGCCGCCGCTTTCGAAATGGTTGGAGACCGACAGCCCTTTCTTGAACAGCAACCATTCCGCGCCGATCAGGGCGCGGCTCAGGAGGCCCATCTTGCCGTTGAGCGTGATCGGCTCCTTGCAGGAATATTGGATATAGACCTCGGAATGGTCCTGCAGGTTTTCGCCGACGCCCGGCAGATCGTGCAGAACCGCGACCCCGGCACGCTGAAGCACCCCCGCGGGACCGATGCCAGAGCGCTGCAACAGGTGCGGCGAGCCGATCGGACCGGAGGAGACGAGCACCTCGCGGTTTGCGCGCGCGACATGACGCTCGCCGGCGAGTTCATATTCGACGCCGATGGCGCGCTTGCCGTCGAGCAGCACGCGCCGCGTCATCGCGTGGGTCACGACTTTAAGATTCGGACGGCTCATCGCCGGCTTCAGGTAAGCATTGGCGGTCGACCAACGCACGCCGTCCTTCACGGTCATGTGCATCGGTCCGAAGCCCTCCTGCATGGAGCCGTTCGGGTCGTCGGTGGCGATATAGCCGGCCTCGCGGCCAGCATCGACGAAGGCTCGGTAGAGCGGATTTTTCATCTTGTTGCCGGCGTTGGTGGCGAGCGGCCCGGAAGCGCCGCGATAGGCGTCGCCTCCGCCCTGCCAGTTTTCGGCGCGCTGGAAATAAGGCAGGCAATTGGCATAGCGCCAGCCGCGTGCGCCCAGCTCCTCCCACTCATCGAAGTCGCGCGCATGGCCGCGCATGTAGACCAAGCCATTGATCGAGGAGGAGCCGCCGATGACCTTGCCGCGCGGGCAATGCACTCGCCTTCCGTCGAGGCCGGGTTCCGGCAGGGTCATGTATTTCCAGTTGTACTTGGTGCCATTCATCGGGATGGAGAGCGCCGTCGGCATCTGGATGAAGATCGACTTGTCGCTGCCGCCGTATTCGAGGACGAGAACTTTCGTGGCCGGTTCTTCCGACAGGCGGTTGGCGAGCACGCAGCCGGCCGATCCGGCGCCGATGATGATGTAGTCGTAGGTGTCGGTCATGGTGGTCTTCTCCGGACGTTATGGATACTGGCCCCAGCCGCGGCCGCGGGCGAAGAGCCGGGTCAGGGCGTAGTGGACGGCACCCGCCGCAACACAGGCGGGAATGGAGGCGGTCAGGTATTTGAAGGCCGGCAGGCTGGCGAGCGTCTGCGGATTGAAGACGACGACATAAACGATGCAACCGATGGCAAGCGCGAAGAGCCCGATCGGATTGAAGCCTGCCCAGAAGCGGTAGGGGCCGTTTTGCTGCGGTCCGTGCAGGCTGCGCACGTCGAGCTTCTGGCCGCGCAGGAAGAAGTAGTCGACGATGCCGATGCCGGCGAGCGCCGAATTGAGCGCCGAGGTCCAGACGAGGAAGATGAAGAACCCGTCATACATCTGCGGGTAGAAGACCACGAGGCCGAGCGGGATGACGCAGAACAGGAAGAGGATCGTGCCCCACGGAATGGCGCGCACGGAGGCCGTTCCCACCTGGCGGAGGCCGACGATGGACGTATAGAGGATGTTCGCCATCGAGGTCATGTTGGCGAAGGCGACGAAAAGCAGCGCGACGATGCCGATGATCGGACCGGCGATCTTTGTCATCCAGATCGTCGGATCGCTTTCGCCGAGCGCCACCGCCGCCAAAAGGCCGACGATCTCGCCGAGTGCGGCCGCCCCGAAGATGCCGAGAACGTTCGGCCAGAAGGCTCTGCGCTCGTTCTTCGTCAGTCGCGCCAGATTGCCGATGTAGGGCCACCAGGAGAAGCCGGCGGCGAGATTGACCTCGACGGCGACGATGAAGTTCAGCGTGTTGTCCTCGAAGGGGGGCGCGAGCGCCGGCAGCGCCAGAAGCTCGCCGAAGGAGCGCTGGCTGAGGATGAGATAGAGCATCACACCCATCAGCAGCACCAGAGCCGGTGACACCACCATGTTGAAGAATTTGATCGAAGTCGGCCCCTTGGCGACGACGAACCAGGTGAGCAGGATGGCGCCGACCGATGCGACGGTCATCTTGACGCCGGTCGGGTTGGCCGCTTCCCCGGCGCTGAGCGCCATCAGGCCGTCGATCGAGCGGCCGAACATCATGGCGAGAACCGCCAGCCACCCCATCGTCAGCAGCACGACTGCCAGCAGATAGACGACGCGGCTGCCGTTGTAGCCGAACTGGCTGCGCAACGCGATGAACTGCTCGATGCCGTAGCGTCCGGACATGGTGGTGGTGGCGAGCGCCGTCAGCACGACACCGATGATATTGCCGATGACGATAGCGGCAATGCCCTCCTTCGGCCCGACGAAGAGACCGACGGCGCCACCGATCAGGAACGCCCAGGTGGCGATGGCGAGCGCCGAATTGGCATAGGTGAATTCCCAGAAGCCCCAGAGCCTCTCGGATGGCAGAAGCGGCGCATCGCCCCGCTCGGCGCAGGCGCGATAGAAGGCGGCATCTGTCCGCTCGGTTTCGATGACCGCCAGACGATCATGTGCAACATCGTCGGTCATCTCAAGCCCCCCAGATCCAGAAGCCGATGACGAGCACGAGCGTCAGCGCGGTCATGCCGGCATAGTCGAGTGCGGTCATCACGCCCTCGAAACGGCTTCCCGCCTCGATGTCCTCGTAGATGCGGGCGCGCCGCGTGAGTTCGTTCTGCCAGGCGATATCGTTGTTTTCCATCGTCGTTCCCCTTTTCGCGTCGCGCCTTCTGGCGTCTTTCCGCGAAGACAGTTGCGGCTCCATCAGCCGCCGATCTGCGAAGGTGGAGTCCGCCTTCGCTGCTACCGAACCCGGACGGGTTCCGTATAGAAGGGCAGCCGGTCGATCCTCGGCGACCAGTTGCCATTTTCGACAACGCGCCGCACATGGGCGGCAATTTCCTCCATTGGCGCGAACCAGACGTCGCCGCGCTTCAGAACCTGCTCGAGAAAACGATGAACCACCTCCCAACGCGCGAGCCGGCCGGTGGCGAAGGGATGCACGACCGGCACCCAGAGCGCGCCGTGGCGGTAAGCGGCCGCGAACTCCTGCGCGAAGGCGGCAAAGCCCTGCTCTGGTGCGCGGATCGGCATCATGTAGTCAAGGTCCACCGACTGGACGTATTGCGGCCAATCGTCGAGTCCCCAGTGAGACGGCAGTTCAACGAGCCGCCCGGCGCCACACTCCAGCAAATAGGGAATGTCGTCACCCATCAGCGAGGCGTCGTAGTCGAAGCCACGCGACACCAGGAGATCGGCGGAGCGATGGGAGAAATTGTAGAGCGGCGCGCGCCAACCCCGCGGCCGCTTGCCGCTCGCCTTCACGATCACCTCGATGCCGCGGTCGAGCCAATAGGCTTCGTCCTCGTCGGAAAGCTCGCGCGGGTGCTCGTGCAGGAAACCATGATGGGCGAGCTCGTGGCCGCCTTCGAGGATGGTTTCGATCGCCCGCGGATATTGCTCGATACACCAGGCCGGCACGAAGAAGGTCTGTTTGATGCCGAGTTGCCGGTAGCTTTCGACGATGCGCGGGACTGCCACCTTCGGGCCGTACTGCAGCATCGAGATCGCCGAAACACGGCTGTGGCCATCCTGCGGATGGGCGATATGAATGAGGCTGTCGGCATCCATGTCAAAGGTAATGCAGGCGGCGCAGCGTGCGCCGTTCGGCCACGGAATGGGATTGCTGATCACGGCATGACACTCCCGCCGTTGCTACCGACACCCTGGCCAGTGAAGTAGCGCCCTCCGGATCCCGCGAGGAACAGTGCGAGTTCTCCGATCTCCCCGGGCTTCCCGAAGCGGGCGAGCGGAATGGCCAGTTCCCTGGCGCGCCATTCGGCGCTCATATGGGCAGCACCCAGCATTTCGGTGTCGATCGGACCGGGGCAGATGGCGTTGACCAGGACGCGCGGCGCGAACTCCTTCGCCCAAGAGCGGACCAAGCCAAGAACGCCGTGCTTGGAGGCGACATAAGGAGAAAAGGTCTCGCGGCCGTAATAGGCCATGTCCGAGGCGATCATGATGAGTCGCGCCGGCGCCTCGGCGGACCCCTCCATCAGCCCCAGCGCCATCTTGCCGACCAGAAAGCTGCCGCGCAGGTTGATGGCGATTACCCTGTCGAAATCGGCTATCGAAGTTTCGAGCAACGGCGCCTCGTGAATGATCCCGGCGCAATGCACGACTACGTCCACCCCACCGAATTTTTTCAGCACCGCCTCACCCACGAGCGTGACGGCGTTTTCGTCGGAGACGTCGCAGGCGAGCGTGAGAACCTCGACCGCCCCTGCCCTTGCGGCCGCATCCGCGGACTCGTCCGGTTTGCGGATATCGGCGAGCGCAACACGCGCACCCGAAGCGGCAAAAGCCATGGCACAGGCCGCGCCGATACCGCGATATGCGCCGGTGATGAGAATGCGTCGGGTCATGCCATCACCTCGCCGCGATCGAGCATCAGCGCCTGACCAGTCATATCCTTGGCCCCGTCGGAGGCGAGGAAGAGATAGGGGGCGGCCAGATCCTCCGGTTCCAGCAGGCCGGGCAGAACCTGGGCTCCGACGATCTCGGCCAACAGGTCCTCTTCGCTGCGGCCAGTGCGCAGCGACATGTTTTGGAGTGACAGCACGGCCGCCTCGGTGCGCACCCAGCCGGGGCAGACGGCGTTAACGCGGATCCCCTTCGGTCCGAGCTCCTTTGCCATAACTCGCGTAAAGCCGAGATTGGCGTGCTTGGAGGCGATGTAGGCGGAAAATTCCGGCACGGCCACCCTGCTCCAGATCGAGCCGGTGATGACAATGCGCCCACCCGCTGCCATTCGCGGCACGGCATGCCGGGTGACGTAGAACGTCCCGTTTGTGTTGATGTCGGTGATGCGGCGAAACGTGTTCTCGACGGCATCGTCCTCATCGAGCAGCGGCGTGATGCGTTCCAGCCCGGCATTATTGACGAGGACGTCGATGCGGCCGAGGGAGGCGATCGTCGCCTTCACGGCTGTACCGTCGGTGATGTCGCATTCCAGCGCCGCGACCTTCCGGCCGAAGCGGGCCGACATTTCGTGGGCCGCATCATGGATGCCGGCGCCGGAGGAAAGGATCGTTACGTCGGCGCCGGCCGCGGCGAATCCCTCCGCCACCGCCCGGCCGATGCCGCGGCTCGCCCCCGTGACCAGCACGTGTTCGCCGGAAAAATCGTAGCGGATGCGTCCCATGATCTCAGCCCTTGTTCGCATGCATGACGCGGCCGATGAGGTTCATCAGCACCTGCGCGGCGAGGATCGCGGTGGAATCGGAATGGTCGTAATCCGGCGCGACCTCGACCAGGTCGATGCCGACGACGGTGCCGCGCTTGGCGAGCGCGGCGAGGATTTCCAGCACCTCGTAATAGATGAAGCCACCATGCGACGGCGTGCCGGTGCCCGGCGCAATCGAGGGGTCGAAACCATCGATGTCTATGGTCACGTAATAGCGCGCGCCGGCCGGCACGCGCGCGACCACCGTCTCCGTGCCGAGCGCCCGTATCTGGCGCACGGAAAGGATGTCGGAGCCCATCGTGCGGGCATCCTCATAGCCTTCCTTCGCCGTGGAGGAAACGTTGCGGATGCCGAGTTGCGATAGCCCGCTGACATAGGGCTTTTCCGCGGCGCGGCGCATCGGGTTGCCGTGGCCGTAGCGCACGCCATGTCGCTCGTCGACGAAGTCGAGATGCGCGTCGATCTGGACGATGTGGATCGGCCCGTTCTTGGCACAGTCCTCATCAAAGGCGCTGATGCAGGGGATGTTGACGGAATGATCTCCACCGAGCACCACCGGTAGCGCGCCAGCAGCGAGGATCTTGCGTACGCCGTATTCGATATTGGCGTGGCTTTTCGTCGTGTCGGTATGGACGATGTCGGCGTCGCCGATATCGACGATCGAGACACCGTCGTTGGGAAGGTAGGTTACGTCGTCTTCGTGGTCATAGGCGCCACCGTGCCCGAAGGAAAACAGCGTCGATGCCTCGCGAATGGCGCGCGGTCCGAAACGTGTGCCGGCCCGCCATTGCGTGCCGCAGTCGAAGGGTGCGCCGAGAATTGCAACGTCCGCTTCGATCGCATCCCAGTCCGGCTGATAGGGATATTTGCCAAAGGTGCAAATGCCGACAAACGGCAGGTCCAAACGTCCGGCCTCATAGGAATTTCTAGCCATATTACCACTCCTCAGGTGAGAGGAGTTTGACGAATGACGAATATATCTAAAAGGTCCTATGTTTGTATGTTTAGTTGTGTATTAATCAATGTATGATCAACAAGGTTCGCCAACGAGTTCTGAATTTATCGCTGGGAAACGCAGAACTGCGGCTCCTTCGCGTCTTTGCGTCGGTCGTCCAGCACGGTGGGTTCTCCGCCGCCCAAGCCGCGCTCGGCATGACGCAGGCGACAATCTCCACCCATATGCGCCACCTGGAAGAACGCCTGGGCCTCCGCCTATGCAGCCGCGGGCGCAGCGGTTTTCTGCTCTCTGACGAGGGACGGCTCGTCTACGAGGCGACGCTGGAACTCTTCGGCTCCCTAGAAAAATTCCAGAGCCGCGTCGGCGAAGCACAGGGTGAGCTTACCGGCAGTCTCAGCTTCGGCACCGTGGACGCCATGATCACCAATCTGACTCTCGACCTGCAGGGCGGGCTTGCCGCATTCCACCGGCAGGCACCGCGCGTGCATCTGGAAATCGACGTCGCCGCGCCGCAGGTGTTGCACCAGGGCCTCCTAAACGGGTCCTACCAGATCGTGCTCATGCCCTCGGTCGGTAGCGTCATGCCGCACGTCCGCAGCCAGTCCGTCTTTTCCGAAGTGCAGAAGCTCTACTGCGCCCAGCGGCACCCGCTCTTTAACATGCCCGATGCCGAAATCACCGACGAGATTCTGGAAGCCCAGTCCTTCGCCGGCCGCACCTATATGCTGAATGAGACGATCTGCGGCGTGGACTTCACCTGGGCGGCCGCGACGCCGCATATGGAGGGAACGCTGCTGCTCCTCCTCTCAGGCGCCTATATCGGCTTCCTGCCCGATCACTATGCCGACGAATGGGTGCGCAACGGCCGCCTGCGGGTGCTTGCGCCCGAGCGGATGACCTTTGAGGACATGTTTCATATCGCTTATCCGCGCAACAAGCCGTCCCGCGCGGCCGAAACATTAGCCCAGGCCATTACAGAGAGCGTGCGCAAACCGCATTGTTAGACTTTGAGGCCATGATGTGCTCCTTGAAACGGATATGTGGTCACGAACCACAAATGAGCGATCGCCCTTCAGTACCGGATCATGATCACTCCTTCGTTGAACCAAGAAAGAAACGCAGCCGCCTTCTCTGGAAGCCGGTCGGCAGCGGCGAGTGCGCCGATGTCGAGGCCGAGCCGGCGGGCAATCGAGGAGCGGATTTGCTCCTTTCTAAACTGGCCCTTAATCTCTCTGGATTTCAGTCCCCAGTTAGAGTGTAAAGAACTCATTCAGCACGAAGATCAAACCCCAGCGCTTCCATCCGGCCGAGTAGGCGAGCGTGCCTATGCCGCACCCGTAAGACATTCTCCGGGCATTTCCACCGCATCGAAAATCTCGACACGATTATTGAGGCCAGCAGCGACAACTGCCGCAGGCCAACATTCCGCGTGCTGGTTCCCGTTAATACATTATGCGATTTTGGAAGCACGAACGAGAACATCTCCCGCTGCGACGCCTCGAGCGGGCTGAGGTACGACCGCTATCGACCCAGCTGCGGCTCGCTATAGTTGCGACAATGTCGGGTGCCGGTGAGCAATGTTGCCGTTTGACACTGTTGCTGCGAATTTCCCTAATCCACCCATCCACGACGCTTCGGTGGATGGAAACTAGCCGCGGCAGTAATGGCAATGGTACAGTGAATACTTTGCACTGAGCTCTGACATTCAACTTCCAGCCACCAATGCTGATCCGGCGCGAGGTGCGGTCGCGTCGGCTGTCTACCGCGACAGAGAAATGCGCTTCACCCAGTGCAGCGAAGGCCCGTCTTCATCTCTCCGCCGTCGACCATGAACGCGAGAACGCGCTCCAGCGTCACCGTTCCGATCGTCTGCCTGTCAGGGTCGACAACCGCAATTTCTGTTTCCCCGGCGCGTGTCATTACCCTTGCTGCTTCTTCTAATGTGGCGCCAACCGGCACCGAAACTCTCGTTACTGAATCGGCGGTGCGCGGTCCGAGCGCGATCGTCTCGATTTTGAGCACGCGCGCGCGGTTCACTTCCTTGACGAAGCTTGCGATGTATTCATTGGCGGGGTTCATCACAATTTCTTGGCCGGTTCCCTGCTGCACCACCTCACCGTCTCGCAAGATCGCAATCCGATCGCCCAGCCTCAGCGCTTCGTCGAGATCGTGGGTGATGAACACGATCGTTTTCTTGATCTCCTTCTGGAGGTCGAGCAGCACTGTTTGCATGTCCATGCGAATGAGGGGGTCGAGCGCAGAGAAGGCCTCGTCCATGAGGAGAATCGGCGCATCGCTCGCGAGCGCTCGGGCAAGTCCGACCCGCTGCTGCATTCCGCCCGAAAGCTGGTTCGGATATTTCCGTTCAAAGCCCTTGAGCCCCACACGTTCGATCCACTGCATCGCGCAATCTATCTGGCGCGTGCGCGGCGCCCCTTGAATCTCCAGGCCGTAAAGCACGTTTTCCACAACGGTACGGTGCGGAAGAAGGGCGAACTTCTGGAACACCATCGCCGTTCTGTGCCGACGGAATTCGCGCAGTTGCCTCGAGTCCATCTTCACCACGTCTTCGCTGCCAATGAGGACCTCGCCCGACGTCGGATCGATCAGGCGATTGATGTGGCGGATCAGCGTGGATTTCCCCGAGCCGGAAAGACCCATGATCACCTGAATCCCGCCAGCCGGCATGGAGATGTTGATGTCCCTCAACCCGAGAACATGACCGTAGCGACTGTTCAGTTCGGCTTTGGTGAGACCGTCTTCCACCAGCTTGATATAGTCTGCGCCGTTGGGCCCGAATATCTTGTAGAGGTGTTTGATCTCGATACCCAAACCACCGATTTTTCGATTACCCATGAACAATCTCCCGATGCTTCTGTAGTCGCAGACCATAGGCCTGGCTGACCCGGTCGAAGATGATGGCGATACCGACGATGGCGAGGCCGTTAAAGATGCCGAGCGTGAAATATTGGTTGGAGATCGCCTTCAGCACCGGCTGGCCGAGACCCTGCACGCCGATCATCGAGGCGATGACGACCATGGCGAGCGCCATCATGATCGTCTGGTTGATGCCGGCCATGATGGTGGGTAGCGCAAGCGGCATCTGCACGTTCTTCAGCTTCTGCCAGTTCGACGAGCCGAAGGCGTCGGCCGCTTCCAAGACGTCCTTATCGACGAGGCGGATGCCGAGATTGGTAAGCCGGATCATCGGCGGAATGGCGTAGATGATGACGGCGATCAGGCCGGGAACCTTGCCGATACCGAGCAGCATGACGACCGGAATCAAGTACACGAAACTCGGCATCGTCTGCATGACGTCGAGGATCGGGTTGAGAGCATTCTGCACCCGATCGGAGCGCGACATGACGATGCCGATCGGTATGCCAATAACAATGGAGAGGACCGTACAGACGAAGATCATCGAGACCGTCTTCATGGTGTCGTCCCACATGTCGAAGTAGCCAATGAGGAGCAGCGTGCCGACGGCGCCGGTGACGATCTTCCAGTTGCGGCTGGCGAGCCAGGCGATGAGGCCGAAGCGCGAAAGCCCTCGTCGATTGCCTTCTTGAGGTTGCGAAGCCCGTTAGCATCCATCGTCGGAAATTTCATGAACCAATCCATGCCGATCCCTTTCTCGCCTTGCTGGCCGCAAAGCATCCCCGCATCGGCGCGCCAGAAGGCGCGCCGGCCGATTGTTAGATGAGGTGTTGCTTAGAGCGCGGCTTTGATATTTTCCGCCACTTCCGGCGAGACCCACTGGGTCCAGAGCGCTTCGTTCTCTTCCAGAAAGTGCTTGGCGCCATCCTCGCCGGTCGCCTGGTTATCGGTCATCCAGGCCATCAGTTTATTGACCGTGTCGTTCGTCCAGGAGCGCTTACCGAGATAGCCCATGACCTCGGCGCCCGCGCGATCCGAGAAACCTTTGGTGACAAGTGTCTGGACCTTGTCCTTCGGCCAATCGTTCTTCTTCGGGTCGGCGCAGTCGGCAACCGTGTTGCAGCGCTTCCACTCGGCCTCGTTGAAAGCGACGCCGTGGTCGAGCTTCACCATGTCGTACTTGCCGAGCAGCGCAGTCGGTGCCCAGTAATAGCCGACCCAGCCTTCGTTGCGCTCGTAAGCCTTGGCGATCGAGCCGTCGAGGCCGGCGGCCGAGCCGGTGTCGATCAGCGTGAAGTTGGCTGCCGCGCCGCCATAGGCCTTGTAGAGCTGGCCAGTCACAACCGTGCCGCCCCAACCGGCCGGGCCGTTGTGAACGGCCCCCTTGCTCTTGTCTTCTGGGTCAGGGAAAAGTTCCGGATGCTTGAGGGCGTCGTCTATCGTCTTAATGTCTGGGTGGGCGTCTGCGACGTATTTCGGGATCCACCAGCCCTGCACGCCACCGTCAGAGAGCGAGTCGGCGGCGGCGACGAGTTTACCGTCCCGGATACCGCCGTTGACGACCTCCGGCAGCAGGCCGACCCAGCCTTCAGGCGCGACATCCGGCTCACCCTTCTCGATCATCGAGGTGATCGTCGGAACCGTGTCACCCACGATAATTTCGGCGTTGCAGCCATAGCCTTCGGTCAGGATGAATTTGTCGAGCGCGGCAAGGACCTCGGCGCTCTGCCAGTTCATGCTAGCGATGGTTACGTCGCCGCAGGCGGCGTTCGCGGTGCCCGTCACGGCCAGAAACCCGGCAACGAGGCAGGCAGAAGCAAGCAGTTTCTTCATCATGTTTCCTCCCAATACGATGTCCGTTCTTCGTCCCTGACGCCATCGCCAAACATCGAGGACTGTCGGGCGGCTCCGGCTCCTCCACGAACCGGCACCACCGTTGTCCGTCAGCTCGGCAGATACTCCGCGCTCCATGTTTCGCTTGCCGTTTCCGAAGCGATCATCCGATCGATCTCAGCATCGGTGTAATTCAGGGCCCTGAGGACCGAGCGCGTTGAGGCGCCATATTTTTCCGCCGGAGTCACTGCGATGACCTTGCCGACCGTCGGCCGGATCGCGAAAGGATCAAGCTGGGTAACCGCGTGACCGCTCGGATGGTCGGGGAAGATCGAAAAGGAATAGCTGCCACGGTCGGTGCCCGGAGTTCCGTCCGAAACCCTCGCACTCCTGGCCCTAATCGTCTCGATGTTCTCGCAAAGCGACACGCCGACATCGGCCTGTAACAATCGGTGCTGCCAGGTTTCGGCCGGTGCGGACCTGAAGGCGCGGGCAAGCCAGCCTTCACGGTCTGGCACCGCGACCGAATCGAGCCCCTCCAGCCCTTCAACAGTTATAAGCCGCGGCAGATCCTTTTCGGTTGCGCATAGGAGAAGATAGTCACCGGATCCTGTTTCGTAGAGCCGTGACAGGGCGTCATACCCTTTGATGTCGCGGCCGGACGGCTCGTCGAAGGGCCCGCGCCCCTCGTATTCATAGCAGAACGGAATCTGCGCAAGTCCGGTCAACGCCGAAAGGGAAGTCCGTGGCCGGCCGACGATACCCGTCTTCGATTTCTGATAGAGGGCAGCCGCCACACCCAGAGCGGCTCCAAAGCCGCACATGACATCGATCGTACCAACATGCGCATGCTCTTCCGGCGTCTGCATCGATCCGCCAAAACGCAGCATGATGCCCGTTGCCGACTGGACCAGATCGTCATAGCCGAGATAGTCTGTGCGCGGCCCCTTCCTCACGCCGCCGAAGCAGTCGAGTTGGCAGAAGATCGCATTCGGATTGAGCGCCTCCAGGCTCTCGGCATCGAGGCCCATCCACTTCACTTGCCGATCGGTGGCGTTCCAGACCACGACATCAACGGATTTTACCAACTGTTCGAAGACCACTCGCCCGTCGGGCGAGCCGATATTCAAGAGAACTGACTGCTTGCCGCGCATATGCGACATGCCGAAAATCACGGTATTCCAGCAGTCGTAAAGCGGCTTGGCGGGGTCAATCTTGATGACCTCCGCCCCGAAGCGGGCGAGATAGGCGACCGAATGGGGACCGGCTATGACGTTGCAGAGGTCAAGCACCTTTACGCCATTCAGCCAGCCTCCGGAGTTGCTCGCCGTCGCGGCCGGCACCTGCAACGAGCCCGTGCGGGACAGCAGTTCCACCGCTTCATCGACAGATCCCCACCGTCGCGGTTGCGGCGTAAGCATGGCTTCGGCGCTTTCCTGGAGCCAAGCCAAAGGCCCCGGCTGCGTCATGCGTCCGTAAACCGGATCGTCGACCTTGATCATCAGCCCCGCGGCGTTGGCGTGATCATCGCTGATCCACTCCTTCAGCCAGCGCTGCGGCGCGCCCGGAAACAGACCTTCCCCAAAAATGCGTTCCCATTCTGCCGCCGTCTTCGTCAGGAAAACCTCTTTCATCCGAGCCGCGATTTTGTCGGCCCAGTGTTTCGGCAAGGGATAAACGCCAAGCGAGACATCCGAAGACCACTGCGAAACCGGCAGGTAAGTGTCTTCCTCTTCGCGAAGACCCTCGGCGGCGAGCGCATCGTAGAGGCCCAGCGCCTGCAGGCAGCGCTTTGCATGATTCCTGTGGCTGGGGCAGACGACGTAAAACATGCGCCCATCGCTGCACATGTAGCTGCGATAGAAGGGATCCAGAAACTCCTGGAGGTCCTCGTAGGACATGTCCATCGGCAGGCCTTCGCGCTGCCGCCGCTCGATCTCTCGCTCGCGTTGGGTCTGGTAGCGCAGCGGATAGTCGTCGATCTTGATCGAGTTATAGGAGAGCCCCTCCATCACCGCGCTTGCCAGTGGCACTTCGATATGGTCGCCGTGGCCGGTGCGTTCCCGTGCCTGGAGCGCGAGCACCGTCGCGGAGGCCGCCAGCATTGTGCCATAGGCGGAGGCCAACGGCAGCGGCGAGAAGGACGGGTTGATGCCCATCAACACCCGGTTCAGCCCCATATCGGTGAAGACACCGGAGGACGCCGCAATCACCGTTTCGAAAGCCCGCCAATCGCGGCGCAACTGGTCGTTGGAGGCAAAACCGGGGATCGACAGGGTAATCAGCTCCGGGCGCGCCGAGCGTAACGCTTCAAAATCGAGGCCAAGCCGGGCCATGACGCCGGGGCGGAAATTCTCGATGACAATATCGGTCCCGGCAATGAGCGCCCTCGCCTCTTCAAGTCCATCCGCGGTCTTCAGATCGATGGTGACGATCAGCTTGTTGCGATTGAGGATCGCGTTCGCGGGATTGTCCCACATGGGACCTCCGGGTGGATCGACATGCACGACGGTTGCGCCGAGATCGCCGAGGATCATGGCCACCGCTGGCCCGGCGATATATTGGCCGAAGTCGACCACCCGAACGCCGGATAGCGGAAGCGCCGAACGCGAGATCGATGTCATTGAGGTGTCCTCCCAAAGTATTTCATGCGTGCTGCCGGGCTTCTTCAACGATCCAGCGCGCCGTCTTTTCCGCAATCATCAGTGTCGGCGCATTCGTGTTGCCGCTGGTGATTTTTGGCATGATGCCCGCGTCGACGACGCGAAGGCCGGCGATTCCTCTCACCCGCAGGCGACTGTCGACCACCGCCGTCGGATCGTCATTGCGTCCCATCTTTGTCGTCCCGACAGGATGGAAAATGGTATTGGCGATGTCCCCGGCGAGCTTGGCGAGTTCTTCGTCGCTCCGGAACTGGGGGCCAGGCTTCCACTCCTCCGGCCGATATTTCGCAAGAGCCGGCTGCGTCACGATCCTGCGGATCTGGCGGATGCTGTCGGCAGCAATCCGCCGGTCGTCTTCCGTGCTGAGATAGTTCGGCGCGATCGCCGGCGCATCGCTGGCCTTGTCGGAGCGCAGGCGGACGGTTCCGACACTCGTCGGATTGAGGTTGCAGACGCTCGCGGTAAAGGCGGGAATGCGGTGCAGCGGCTCGCCGAAGGCATCGAGACTGAGCGGCTGGACATGAAATTCCAGATTGGCGTGGGCCTGCGCTGCATCCGACCGGATGAAGGCGCCAAGCTGTGAGGGCGCCATGCTCATCGGGCCGCTGCGCCGTAGTGCATATTCAAGCCCGATCATCGCCTTACCCATCAGGCTGTTGGCAAGCGTGTTCAGTGTTTTCGCGTTGCCGACCTTGTAAACGGCACGAATCTGCAAGTGATCCTGCAGGTTTTCTCCCACGCCAGGTAGATCATGCACCACCTCTATGCCGTGGCGCTTCAGCAGGTGTGCCGGCCCAATGCCCGACAATTGCAGGATATGCGGAGAGCCGATCGCGCCGGCGGAAAGGATGACCTCCTTCTTGGCGCGTACCTCCACCCTGTGCCCACGACGGCTCAGAACGACGCCGGCGCAGCGCGTGCGCCCTGAAGCGTCGGTCTCCAACATCAGCTTCTCGACATGCGACTGCGTCCAGATGCTGAGGTTCGGCCGTGTCTTGGCAGGGCGGAGGAAGGCTTTCGACGTATTCCAGCGCCAGCCGGATCTCTGGTTCACTTCGAAATAGCCGACGCCTTCATTGTCACCGCTGTTGAAATCGTCCGAACGCGGGATGCCGGCCTGAACGGCCGCCTCGGCAAAGGACTCCAGGATGTCCCATTTCAGCCGCTGCTTCTCGACGCGCCATTCACCGCCATGACCGTGCATGTCGGAGAACCGACTGTTGCCGCCCGTCTGCGGATCCGCGCCGCCGTCCAGACGGTAATGATCCTCATGGGCTTTGAAGTCCGGCAGAGAATTCTCCCACGACCAGGCATCGTCTCCCGTTGCCGCGGCCCAGCCGTCAAAGTCGCGGGCCTGCCCGCGCATATAGATCATGCCATTGATGGAGGAGCAGCCGCCGAGCGTCTTGCCGCGGGGATAGCGTAGCGACCGGCCATTCAGCCCGGCGTCCGGCTCGGTCTTGAATAGCCAATCGGTGCGCGGATTGCCGATGCAATAGAGGTAGCCGACAGGGATATGGATCCAGGGATAATCATCCTTCCCGCCCGCTTCCAGCAAAAGCACGCGCGTCGCGGGATCGCGGCTGAGGCGGTTTGCCAGCAGGCAGCCGGCGGAGCCTCCACCGACGATGATGTAGTCGAACTCTAGGTTGTTGTCGCGCACGCCGGAGGTCTGTTTCATCGCGCGAACGCTCCTGCGCATCGAGACACAGGCTTATAAAGCTCGATCGGTAATTGGCTCATTTCACACGCCTCCCTCGTCCTTTCTTAGATAAAACTTGAATCCGAGAGAAATCCAATTAGAAGTGTGGCAAAACATTATAAGCGGGACTAATATGCCTCACCCGATCGACTTGAAGACCCTGAGGGCCTTTGTTGCGGTGGCTCGCGAAGGAAATGTCACGCGGGCTTCCGAGCAACTGCACCTCACCCAGCCCGCTCTCAGCCAGCACCTGAAACGTCTTGCCTCCGATACAGGCGTCACCCTGTTCCGGCGAACGTCCAAGGGATTGGAACTGACCCATGAGGGCGCGTTGCTGGCCGCGAAGGCCGAACAGGTGTTCGCCGCTCTCCAAGATTTCGGGCAGACGGCCCGACATTTAGGCGCGCAGGTGCGCGGCAAGCTCCGGATCGGCACGATCATCGATCCGGAGTTCACCAGGCTTGGCGGTTTTCTGAAGGCGCTCGTTGACAGCGGACCGGGGATCGAAACGGAGCTTCGCCATGGCATGAGCGGCGATGTGCCGGAAGGGCTCCGGCGAAACGAACTGGATGTCGGTTTTTTTCTTGGCGATATCAAAGACTTCGATCCAGTGGCGAGCGTCGTTGCGGACGGAAGCGACAGCCTTTTTCACGTTCGGGAATTGGCCCGACTGACCTACCGCGTTGTCGCGCCTCCATCGCTCGCGGCTTTTGTACGTGGACAGGACTGGGTTGCCCTTGCGGCCCTGCCGTGGATCGGCACGCCGCACGCGTCCGTCCACAATCGCCTTTTGAACGAGGTGTTTGGAAAGCTAGGGGTCCGCCAAAACATCGTCGCATCCGTCGATCAGGAGCCATCCATGCTTGCAATGGTCCGGACGGGTCTTGGGCTAAGCCTCTGCCGGGAATCCATTGCACTACATGAGCAGCAAGCACACGGACTGGTAATTGCCGACCGCGTTGCAATCGAAACGGCTTTGAGTTTCGTGTGCTTGAGTGCGCGCATCGACGATCCGGCAATCAAGATTGCATTTGATGCTGTCAATCGCGTGTGGAACTGAGGTTGAGCTCGGCGCGGGCGACGGGCAATCACCGGGCCGGCCGAGCGCAAGGCCGCGGCCACGAACGTCTTTGAATATCCCACTCCCGAACCGTCGGACAACATCCCCGATTCGAGCAAGTTGTTCGAGGCGACGCACAAGCTTTCGACAATCCTGGTCAGCCCGAACGGCGGTGCTGACGAACGCTGTTGCCGCCCTATCCCCGTCGCTACGAAGCTTCCGTACATGGAAGTTCTATCGGTGATGAAGAAGCTTCGCCTCCTACAAGCGCGAGTCTGCTCTGATCGCGATCAGCGGTAGCTGCTTTTTTTGCGGCTAAACTTCCGCTGTCCACCCGAAGCGGTGGTTCGCCTCGGGTACAAAGCGTTAGACGGTTACCGTTAAGCTCAGGACCGTTTTTCAGCCCGTTTCGGCGCATCTATGCTAAGCTTCGCTGCGCGAATGGGAAAATATCACAGAAATGCGCAAAACTTGCGTTGAACTGTGACATTCGCCATGCTAGACAAATGACCGATCGGTCGGTCAATAAATTCGCACCGTCGACCGGGCGATGATGCAGGAGGCGAGCCATGTACGCACAGATGGTCAAGACCGATGGCACCCGCGTCAAATCGCTCGACGACATGGAACCCGAGGAGCGCGCCTTCCAGCAGCGCATCGAAGCCGGGCAGAAGATCGAGCCGAAGGAATGGATGCCGGAGGCTTACCGCAAGACATTGGTGCGGCAGATCAGCCAACACGCCCATTCGGAGATCGTCGGGCAACTGCCGGAAGGCAACTGGATCACCCGCGCGCCGACGCTGGAGCGCAAGGCGATCCTGCTCGCCAAGGTCCAGGACGAAGCCGGCCACGGCCTCTATCTCTATTGCGCCGCCGAGACGCTCGGCATCAGCCGCGACGAGATGTATGAGCAGCTGCACAGCGGCAAGGCGAAATATTCCTCGATCTTCAACTACCCGACGCTCTCCTGGGCGGATATCGGCGCTATCGGCTGGCTCGTCGACGGCGCCGCGATCATGAACCAGGTGCCGCTGCAGCGGTGCTCCTATGGGCCCTACGCGCGCGCCATGGTGAGGATCTGCAAGGAGGAAAGCTTCCATCAGCGCCAGGGCTTCGACATCCTCGCCAAGATGGTGAAGGGCACGCCGGCGCAGAAGGCCATGGTCCAGGATGCGCTTGATCGCTGGTGGTGGCCGTCGCTGATGATGTTCGGCCCTTCGGACGATGCTTCGGTTCACTCCGCACAATCGATGGCCTGGAAGATCAAACAGAACTCGAATGATGAACTGCGCCAGAAGTTCGTCGACCAGACCGTGCCGCAGGCCGACTATCTCGGCCTGACGGTGCCCGACCCGGAACTCAAGTGGAACGAGACGAAGGGCGGCTACGATTTCGGCGAGCCGGACTGGAAGGAGTTCTTCGAGGTGATCGCCGGCAACGGCCTCTGCAATGCCGAGCGGCTCGGTGCGCGCCGGAAAGCCTGGGACGACGGAGCCTGGTTCCGGGAGGGACTGCTCGCCCATGCGGCCAAGGCGGAAGCTCGCCGAACCACGGCACCGGCGGCGGCAGAATAGAGCAAGGCGTCAAACAGGAGGAGTGCCCATGTCGAGTGAGTGGCCGCTTTGGGAAGTCTTCATTCGAGGCCAGCACGGCCTGAACCACCGCCACGTGGGCAGCCTGCACGCGCCCGATGCGGAAATGGCGATCCACAATGCCCGCGACGTCTATACCCGCCGCAACGAGGGCGTCAGCATCTGGGTGGTGCGATCGACCGACATCACCGCAAGCACGCCTTCCGAGAAGGGCCCGCTGTTCGATCCCGCCAATTCCAAGGTCTACCGCCATCCAACGTTCTTCGACGTTCCGGACGAAGTGGGGCACATGTGATGAGCGTGACGCCCACCCCCTCCGGCGACGGGACCGTGCTTTTCGAATTCCTGCAGCGCATGGGCGACAATGCCCTGATCCTCGGCCATCGGCTGTCGGAATGGTGCGGCCACGCGCCGGCGCTGGAGGAAGACATTGCGCTTGCCAACACTGCCCTCGACCTGATCGGCCAGACGCAGTTGTGGCTTGGCCTCGCCGGCGAGGTGGAAGGCAAGGGCCGCACCGCCGATAACCTTGCCTACCTGCGCGACGCGACAGAGTTTCGCAACGTGCTGCTCGTCGAGCGCCCGAACGGCGATTTCGGGAAAACGCTGATGCGGCAATTCCTGTTCGATGCCTGGCATCTAGTGATCCTGCAGGCACTGCGCTCGGCCGCCGACAAGCGCATTGCCGATATCGCCGAAAAGGCCGCCAAGGAAGTCGCCTATCACCTCGACCGCAGCCGCGACCTGATCGTCCGGCTCGGCGATGGCACGGCGGAAAGCCACCGTCGCATGCAGGAAGCGCTCGACGAGCTCTGGCCCTATACCGGCGAACTTTTCATCGGCGACACAGGTGATGCGGAACTCGCTGCGGCTGGCATTATCCCCGCGCCGGAGAGCCTGAAAGGGGCGTGGGACGACGTGGTCGGCGAAACCTTGGCCGAGGCGACATTGAAGAAGCCGGCCGACGGTTACATGCACAAGGGCGGCAAGCGTGGCGTCCATACCGAGCATATGGGCTTCATCCTTGCCGAAATGCAGTTCCTCCAGCGCGCCTATCCGTGCGCCACCTGGTAACGGAAGGAGGCCGGCCATGGCGACCGCGACGCTGCCCTCCACCGCCGAAATCTGGCACTGGCTCGACGAGGTGCCGGATCCCGAAATCCCGGTGATCTCGGTCGTCGATCTCGGCATTATCCGCGCGGTCCGGTGGGAGGGCGAGACATTGGTCGTCACCGTGACACCGACGTATTCGGGCTGTCCCGCGACGGCGGTGATCAACCTCGACATCGAGCAAACGCTGCGGGAAAAGGGCGTCGCTAAGCTCAGGTTCGAGCGGCGGCTTTCGCCCGCCTGGACGACCGACTGGATCAGCGCCGAAGGCCGCGAAAAATTGCGACGCTACGGCATTGCGCCACCCGTGGACGGCGCCGCCAGTGATGCCATGCTGCGCCAGCGCAGCGCGCGGCTCTCGGGTCGCTCCGATCCGATCATCGCCTGCCCGCAATGCGGATCGACGAAGACCGAGAAGATCAGCCAGTTCGGTTCGACGCCGTGCAAGGCAAGCTACCGTTGCACCGACTGTCTCGAACCATTCGACTACTTCAAGTGCATCTGACCTTTTGCCCAGTGAGATCCGCAAGATGGCCCGATTCCATTCCCTGCAGGTAACCGAAATCCGTCAGGATACGCGCGATGCCGTGGTCGTGACGCTCACCCCGCAGGAGCAGGACCGCGGCATCTTCGATTTCACGCAGGGCCAATACCTGACATTCCGCCGCAGCTTCGATGGCGAGGAATTGCGCCGCTCCTATTCGATCTGCTCCGGGCGGCACGAAGGCACGTTGCGCGTCGGCATCAAACGGGTCGAGGGGGGCTGTTTCTCGACCTGGGCGAACGAGGAGCTGCGCGTCGGCGACACCATGGAGGCCATGCCGCCGATGGGTGCGTTCTTCACCCCGATCGAGCCGGAGGCGGCGAAGAACTATCTGGCCTTTGCCGGCGGCAGCGGTGTCACGCCCATCCTGTCGATCATCAAGACGACGCTCGCCAGCGAGCCGCGCTCTCACTTCACCCTCGTTTATGCCAATCGCCAGATCGGCTCGATCATGTTCCGCGAAGAGTTGGACGACCTGAAGAACATCTATCTCGGCCGGCTCGCCATCCTGCATGTGCTGGAGAGCGAATCCCAGGATATCGACCTCTTCGCGGGACGCGTCGACGCGGAGAAATGCACGGCTCTCTTCAAGCACTGGATCGATATCGAGGCGGCCGACATGGCCTTCATCTGCGGTCCGGAACCGATGATGCTGGCTGTCGCCGCGGCACTGCGCGGGCATGGGATGCGTGACGAGCAGATCAAGTTCGAGCTCTTCGCCTCCTCGCAACCGGGCCGTGCTCGCCGAAAGGCCGAAAGCGTTGCTGCGGCGGAGCGCGGCATCGCCTGCGAGGCGACCGTCACGCTCGACGGCGCCACGCGCGTTTTCAGCATGCCGAAACAGGGACAGTCGCTTCTGGAAGCGGCACTCGAGAACAGAATGGACGCGCCCTATGCCTGCAAGGCCGGCGTCTGCTCGACCTGCCGCGCGAAGGTGCTCGAGGGAGAAGCCGAGATGGAAGTCAACCACGCGCTCGAGGACTACGAGGTCCGCCAGGGCTATGTCCTCACCTGCCAAAGCTATCCGCTGAGCGACCGAATCGTCGTCAGCTACGATCAGTGACACGCGCCAAGGCGGAGGGAGGATGCCGATGTCTGAAACGATGTCCATCGAGGAATACCTCCGGCAAGGCGGCGTGCTGACGTCGCCCGACAATGCGCCGCCGCGCTACCGCGGCGAAGTGCTGCGCCTGATGGCAAGCTTCGTCGATAGCGAACTTGCCGGGGCCGCCGGTTTTGCCGACATCATCAACGATGCTCCCGGCATCAAGGAGCGCATTGCAACCGCCCGGATCGTGCTGGAGAAGACCGACCATGCCGGCCGCGTGCTCGACGTCATGGGGACTTTCGGCGCCGATGTCGAGCGCTATGCCGTACACCACGCCTGGAATGCGCGGCTCGCCCGTGACGCCGACATCGGCGCGGCGCGCCAGGGCGGCGACATGCGCCTGTCCGTCTTCCACTATCCGCTCCAGGGCTGGGTGGATGCGGTCGTCCTGAACGTACTGATGGGAATGGCGACCGTGATCCAGTTGCGCGAACTGACACATGTCTCCTACCAGCCGCTCGCCGAAATCTTCCGCGAGATCCTGCCGCGCGAAGCGCATCACACTGCACTCGGTGTCGAGGCGTTGGAGCGCATTGTCGGGGACGAAGGATCACGCCGCGCCGCCTTGGAGTCCGTTGGCTACTGGCGCCCGCGCGTCGCGGCGAGTTTCGGCCTTGCAGGCTCCGCCCGCTACGAGATGCTCAAGCGCTTGGGGCTTCGCCATAGGCCGAATGAAGCCTTGCTTTCCGAATGGCAGACCACCCTCGACGGGCAGCTTGCCGCATTGAACCTGAACTGACCGCGAAGGAAAAAGAAAATGGATGCTCCGGCAAACCGGCCCCGCAAGCTCGAAAGCCATGTCTACGGATCCTGGGTTCCGGGCAGCGGGGAAGGTGCGACGCTGCTCGACGCGTCGACCGGTGCCCCCGTGGCGCTGATCGATTCGACCGGCATCGACTTTTCCGCGGCGCTTGCCTACGGCCGCGAAAAGGCGGGGCCGGCCCTGCGGCGCATGTCCTTCCACGAACGCGCCGCGCTGCTGAAAGCACTTGCTCAGGCGCTGATGGACCGGAAGGAAGAGTTCTATGCGCTCTCGTCGGCGACCGGCGCGACCCGGACCGACAGCTGGATCGACATCGAGGGCGGCATCGGCACCCTGTTCGCCTATTCGTCCAAGGGCCGCCGCGAGCTGCCGAATACTCGGGTCCTCGTCGAGGGTGACGTCGAGCCCCTCTCGCGCGACGGCACGTTCTCGGCCCGCCACATCCTGTCGCCGCTCGAAGGCGTTGCCGTCCACATCAACGCCTTCAACTTTCCTGTCTGGGGCATGCTGGAAAAGCTCGCGCCGACATTGCTCGCGGGCATGCCGGCGATCGTCAAGCCGGCGAGCCAGACCGCCTATCTCACCGAGCTCGTCGTCCGTCGCATGCTGGAAACCGGGCTTCTGCCCGAAGGCGCGGTGCAACTGGTCTGCGGGTCGATCGGCGACCTCCTCGATCACGTCGATGGACAGGACGTGGTGACGTTCACCGGTTCGGCCTCGACCGGCCGCAAGCTGTGGACCCACCCGGCGATCGTCGAGAATTCGATACGCTTCACGATGGAGGCGGACAGTCTCAATGCCTCGCTGCTCGGCCGCGATGCGGCGCCCGGCACGGAGGAGTTCGAGCTTTTCGTCAAGGAGGTGGCGCGCGAGATGACGGCCAAGGCGGGCCAGAAGTGCACGGCCATCCGTCGCGTCCTGGCGCCACGCGCCTATTGCGACGCGGTCGTCGCCGCGCTCGGCGAGCGGCTTGCCAAGACCGCGCTCGGCAACGCCGCTGACGAGAATGTCCGCATGGGACCCCTGGCGAGCCTCGGCCAGCGCGAGGAGGTCCGCGCCCGCATTCGCGACCTGGCGGCGGACGCCGAAGTCGTCGCCGGCGACCCCGACAATCCGCGGCTCGTCTCCGGCGATGCGCGGGTCGGCGCCTTCCTCAACCCCGTCCTGCTCTATTGCGATGCGCCGCTCAAGGCGAAAGCCGTTCATGACGTCGAGGCCTTCGGCCCGGTCAGCACCGTGATGCCCTATGACACCGCCGAGGAGGCCCTCGAACTTGCAAGGCGGGGCAAGGGCAGCCTCGTCTCGTCGGTGTTCACGAACGACCCGGCCTTTGCCGAGGCGGTGGTGCTCGGCATGGCGCCGTTCCACGGGCGCGTGCTGATCGGCAACCGCACGACCGCGAAGTCCTCCACCGGCCACGGCTCGCCGCTGCCCGGTCTGGTCCATGGCGGCCCCGGACGCGCCGGCGGCGGCGAGGAGCTTGGCGGGATTCGCGGCGTGAAGCACTACATGCAGCGTACCGCCGTTCAGGCTTCGCCGACCATGCTTGCAACGGTAACCGGGCGCTGGGTCGCGGACGCCGAGGTGCGTAGCGACCACGAGCATCCGTTCCGCAAGTCGCTCGCGGAACTCCGCATCGGCGACCAGCTCATGACAGGCGCGCGCACCGTGACACTCGAGGACATCGAACATTTCGCGCATTTCACCGGTGACACCTTCTACGCGCACATGGACGAAGAGGCGGCGCGGGCGAACCCGTTCTTCGAGGGTCGCGTCGCCCACGGTTATCTGATCGTCTCGCTCGCGGCCGGGCTCTTCGTGGATCCGGCACCCGGCCCGGTTCTGGCCAACTACGGCGTCGACAACCTGCGCTTCCTGACGCCGGCCTATCCGGGCGACAGCTTGCAGGTGCAACTCACCTGCAAGGAAATCAACCCACGCATCGGCGCCGACTATGGCGAAGTTCGCTGGGATTGCCGGGTGTCCAATCAGAACGGCGCCGTCGTGGCGCAATACGACGTTCTGACGATGGTCGCCAAGACACGGAGTTGAGGCGATCGGAACCGGTCCCGACGTCCTCTCGCACACTGCAGAAAGTCTAGCGAACCGCCTTCACTCCATTGAGGAGCAATGTCGTGGCGAGATCGGCATATTCGTCGCGGCTGATCGGGCCGCCCGGCCGGAACCACATATAGACCCAGTTCATCATCCCGAAGAGCGACATGGTGACGGGCATCAGCAGCGGCTTTTCACCGTTGAGGCTCGGATTGATTTCGCCGATCGTGTTGGCGAAGCGTTTGACGATGCGTCGCTCGATGCTTCTCAGATGCTCCAGCTGTTCCGCGCTCAGGGCGCTGGTGCCGTTGAGCTGCACCTTGTGCTCGTTGTCGGCGCCGCGATAGTTGTCGAGCACCTGGCGCACCAGAGCCCGCAGACGGTCCTCGGGGCACAGATCCTGACGATCGACGCTTGCGATCCCCGCGTCCAGCTCTTCGAGATGCGTGCGGATGATATCGAAGATCAGCGCATCCTTGCCGGGATAGTAGTGATAGAGCAGCGCTTTCGACACATTGCTGCGCGAAGCGATTTGCGCCATCGACGCCTTCTCCATGCCGAGTTCGGCGAAGACCGCAGCCGCATTGCTCAAGATGCTGCGTTGCTTTTCCTCAAAATCGACCGCGCGCGTTCGTGCCATGTTGATCCTGCGTTTTCATGCGCCTCCCCGTGATACGGGAAGCAATCGTGCTTCCCGCATCTTGGGACGGAATGTCTAACTTCGTCCCAGCATGCGGGCCTCACGCCTTGGGCCGATGATCGACGACCCGCTTCGCCTTTCCCTCGGAGCGCGGGACGCTACCCGGGTCGCGAATCGCGATCGTCGCCGTAACACCTACGACATTCTTGATAGAGTGGGCGAGCGTCTGGGCGCAGGCGGCGCGGGCATTCTCGTCCGCCGATTCCGCCGTGCATTCGACATGCACGGTCATCGTGTCCATCCGTCCGCTGCGACTGAGTTCTATCTGGAAATGCGGGGCAAGGCCCCGGCATCGCAGAATCTGCTCTTCGATCTGCGTCGGGAAGACATTGACGCCGCGCAGGATGATCATGTCGTCGGAGCGGCCAGTTATCTTTTCCATCCGTCGCATGGAACGTGCCGTGCCGGGCAGCAGCCGGGTAAGATCGCGGGTGCGGTAGCGGATGATCGGCAGGCCTTCCTTGGTGAGCGTGGTGAAGACCAACTCGCCCATTTCCCCATCGGGCAGAACGTCGCCGGTCTCCGGATCGATGATCTCCGGATAGAAATGGTCCTCCCAGACATGCAGCCCGTCCTTCGTCTCGACGCATTCGTTCGCCACTCCCGGCCCCATGACCTCCGACAGCCCATAGATATCGACGGCATGCATGTCGAAGGATTGCTCGATTTCCTGGCGCATCGCGTTGGTCCAGGGTTCGGCACCGAAAATGCCGACCGCCAATGAACTCTGGCGCGGATCGAAACCCTGGCGGCGGTACTCGTCTAGGATCGACAACATGTAGGAGGGCGTCACCATGATGACACGCGGCCTAAAGTCCTCGATCAACGTCACCTGGCGTTCCGTCATGCCGCCGGACATCGGCACCACGGTGCAGCCCATCCGCTCCGCCCCGTAATGGGCGCCGAGCCCGCCGGTGAACAGGCCATAGCCATAGGCGACATGCACGAGGTCGCCGCGGCGGCCGCCGGCGGCGCGGATCGAGCGCGCGACGAGATCGGCCCAGGTGTCGACGTCCCTTTGCGTATAGCCGACGACGGTCGGCTTGCCGGTCGTGCCGGAAGACGCATGGATGCGCACGAGCCGCTCGCGCGGCACGGCGAACATGCCGAAGGGATAGGTGTCCCTGAGGTCCTGCTTCGTCGTGAAGGGAAATTTTGCGATATCGCTGAGCGATGTCAGGTCCGAAGGGTGGATGCCGGCCGCGTCGAAGTGCGTCCGGTAGAAGCGCGAATGCTCATAGGCGTGGCCGAGCGACCATTTCATGCGGCCGAGTTGCAGCGTCGCTATTTCGTCGCGCGACGCCGTTTCGATCGCTTCGAGGTCGCCGGGACGCGGCGAAAGCTCTTCCATAAGATGACTCCTTCGAACTCCGTTTGTCGGCCTACGGCTCTTCCGCGAGATGGGTTCCCTTGACAGTGCGCGAATGGCCGCGGAATTCAGCCAGTTGCTCTCCCTTCTGGTTGCTGACGCTGACGTCGTAGATGCCGCCGCGGCCGCGCCGGGACACTTCTCGCGCCGTCGCCGTCAACCGGTCGCCGGCGAAGGCCGGCGCGATATAGGTGATGGAGCAATGCTGGGCGACAGCGCGCTGGTTGTAGCTGTTGCAGGCAAAGGCAAAGGCCGAATCCGCCAGCGCGAAGATATAGCCGCCGTGACAGATGCCGTGACCGTTGGCCATCTCTTCCTGGACCGGCATGGAAAGAACGGCCGCGCCGGGCGCCACCTGTTCGAGGACCATGCCGAGGCGGCGGGAGGCGTTGTCCCCGCGCCACATCGTATCGGCAGCGGCCTCGGCAAGTTCCTGTGCCGTGAATTGGCGCATTTCCGTCATTGGCCCGTGAAATCCGGCTTGCGCTTTTCCAGAAAGGCCGCGACGCCCTCGGCGTAGTCCATGCTGTGTCCAGCCTCGCGCTGCAGGTCGCGCTCCAGCTCCAGCTGCTGTTCGAGGGAATTCGACGCGGCCGACTGGATGGCCCGCTTGGTCAAGCCCAGCCCCTTGGTGGGCCCCGCGGCAAGCCGGCCGGCGAGGGCCGCCGCCTCGTCGAGGAGCGCCGCATCGTCGACCGCCTTCCAGATCAGGCCCCAATTCGCCGCAGTCTCGGCATCGATCGGCTCAGCGGTCAGCGCAAGTGCCTTGGCACGCGCTTCGCCGATCAGATGAGGAAGGCTCCATGTGCCTCCGGAGTCCGGCACCAGGCCGATCTTGGCGAAGGACTGTATGAAGCGCGCCGAGCGCGCCGCGAGGATAATGTCGCAGGCGAGCGCGATGTTTGCGCCCGCCCCCGCAGCCACGCCGTTGACCGCACAGACCACCGGCTTATCGAGGCTGCGGATGAGCTGGATCAAGGGATTATAGAAGAGCTCAAGGGTCCGTCCGAGATCCGGCAGCTCGCCGCCCTGGCGCGGGTCGCGGTCGCCGAGATCCTGCCCGGCGCAGAAGCCTCGGCCTGCTCCGGTCAGGAGCACGGCGCGGACCGCAGGATCCTGATGCGCTCTTTCCAGGCCGGTCCGCATGGCCACATGCATCTCGTCGTTGAAGGCGTTGAGCTTGTCCGGACGATTGAGCGTCAAGCGAAGAACGCCGTCGGCGACAGCCGACAGGACGGTTTCGGTCTCGGGCATGATTCCTCCAATGCAGCCACCTCGCAGGGCTACCGAGAAAAGAGTTGCATAAACCGGCCGGTCAGTCAATTATAAAGAGGGAAAGAACGTCTTCTCACTCCGACGTTGCGAGCGGCGGATGTCGAACGCGCCAACAAAGATTGGATCGAGCGTCGCAGTTTGCAAAGGCCTCCCGCATGACTGTCAAGATTGAACGCATCGGCGAGATCGCCATCGTGACCGTCGATAATCCTCCAGTGAACGCCCTGTCACAGGCGCTTCGGCAGGACCTTTTGGACGCGGCGGAGACCCTGGACGCGGACCTCACTGTCCGAGCCGTTGTCCTCAGCTGCGCAGGGCGCACCTTCATCGCCGGAGCGGATGTCACCGAATTCGGCAAGCCGCCGCTACCCCCTCACCTGCCCGACGTCGTCGCGCGGATCGAAACCGCCCGAAAACCCTGGGTGGCGGCGATGCACGGCAGCGCGCTCGGGGGCGGTTTGGAGGTCGCTCTCGGATGTCGTTTCCGTGTCGCCTCCGCCTCCGCCAAGCTGGGCCTGCCGGAGGTCCGTCTCGGGCTCGTCCCCGGTGCCGGCGGCACCGTCCGCCTCCCGCGCCTGGTCGGCCCCGCCAACGCTGCGGAAATGATCAGTTCGGGCACACCCGTCGATGCGCGAGAGGCACTGTCTCGGGGACTGATCGATACGCTGATCGACGGAGATCTCGAAAAGGGCGCCATCGACTTTGCCCGTGCTGCGCTGAAACGGCCGCTGCCGACCCCGCTGATCGAGCGCGCGGTACCGGCCATCGAGGAGGCCTCCTGGGAAATGATCGCCAAGACGGTCGCTGCCCGCGCAAAGGGCGAGGACGCGCCGATTCGTGCGCTCGCCTGCGTCCGGCGGGCCATCGATGCCGATTTCAAAACGGCCATGGCCTTCGAGAGGGAGACGTTTCTCGACCTGCGCGGCTCTGCCCAGGCCGCGGCACTCCGGCATGTGTTCTTCGCAGAGCGGGCCGCACGGCGCCCGCCGGAACTCGCGGGCGTGATGCCGAAGCGCTTGGACACGGCCGCCGTCATTGGCGGCGGAACCATGGGAGCCGGCATCGCCGCAGCCCTGCGTGACGCGGGCCTACCGGTTACGCTCGTCGAGCGCGACGAGAAGGGCCTCGCCCGCGGGCTCGCCACTCTGCAAACGATCTTCGACGGCGCCGCAAAGCGCGGTCGAATAAGCCCGGAAACGGCCTCCGAGCGGGTCGCAGGCGTGGTCGGCACGACCGACTACGGCATGCTTGGAAACGCCGACCTCGTCATCGAAGCCGTGTTCGAGGACATGGCGGTCAAGCGCGCGGTCTTTGCCCGCCTTGCAGACGCTTGCCGGCCGGACGCCATTCTCGCCACCAACACGTCCTATCTCGATCCCGAGCAGATCGCGGCCGGCGTCGAACGACCGGATCGCTTTCTCGGATTGCACTTCTTCAGCCCAGCGCATGTGATGAAGCTTCTCGAAATCGTGCCGACGGCGGCGACAGCGCCCGAGGTTCTGGCAACCGGCTTCGAACTCGCCCGCAGGCTGAACAAGGTGCCGGTACGCGCCGGCATATGCGATGGTTTCATCGGCAACCGGCTACTCAAGGTGACGCGCACCCAGGCGGAGCGATTACTGCTGTCCGGCGCGACGCCGCGGGCCGTCGATGCGGCAATGCGGCGTTTCGGCCTGCCGATGGGGCCGTTCGAAGCACAGGATCTGGCCGGCCTCGATATTGCCGCCTTCCAGCGGCAAGCGGCGCGCGCTCGGGGCGAAACACCCTTCGCGCCGGTCGCGGAACGGCTCTGCACGATGCAGCGGCTCGGGCAAAAGACCGGCGGCGGCTGGTACGACTATGCGAGCGGCGATCGGACACCGCGGCCTTCCGAAATCGTCTCGGCGATCATTGCCGAAGCGGCGGCCGGATGGACGCAGCATCCGTGGGGCGAGGCGGAGATCATCGACTGCATTGTCCTGCCGATGATCAATGAAGCGGCCCGCATCCTGGAAGAAGGCGTTGCGATCAGGACCGAAGACATCGACCTCGTCGAGATCCACGGCTACGGATTCCCGCGCTGGCGCGGCGGCCTCATGCATTATGCCGAGGCCCGTGGACTTCAAGATGTCGTCAATGGGGTCCAGAAACTCACGGACCGAGGACTTGCCGAACCGCCGACAACAACGCTCAAGCAGGGCAGGCTCGAGCCGCGCGGCTAGAGCGGGATGAGGAAAGGTGTGCGCGGTTTTCCGCCCGCATCCCGCTCAAACTCACTAGAATCACACCGGAACCGCGGTCGAGTATTTCACGCTCTTCAGGGCGAAATGCGAGGACGAGTTAGCCACCGCGTCGTGCGTCAGGATGCCGTGCATCAGCAATCGTTCGTAATCGGCAACATCGGCCACGACGACCCGCAAGAGATAGTCCCACTCGCCGGACATCGAATAGCATTCCAGCACTTCTTCGTGGCTCTCGACAAAGCGCTCGAAGCTGCGACGGGCCACTTGGTCGTGCGATTTCATCCGCACATGGCAGAAGACGTTCAGGCCGCGTCCGACCAACTCAGGATTGACGAGCCTGACGGTCTTTCCGAGCACGCCGGCCGTATCGAGAGCCTTGATGCGCCGCCAGCAGGATGCCGGCGAAGCACCGACGGCCTCGGCCAATGCGGCATGGCTGATATCGGCCTGTTCCTGCAGGACTCTCAGGATCTTTCGGTCGACCGCGTCGAGATTGAATGCATCCATCAGAATTCTTCCAAAAGCGAAACAGACTGATCAAGTGATACCGAAACGACCCCAAGATTGAAACCGATTTGCGCCTCGGACGGGGTATTCTCTCAATGAGGAATTTGGGAGGATTTCATACGATGGGACAGGCTGTACTCAAACCTGACCGGCGCAACGCACCCGACGAGAGCATCGACTGGAAGAGAGTCGTTCAACTGATGCTCCTCTCCCGTGAACTCGACGAGATGGAGGAGAAGCGCCTCGTCCCGGAAAAGAAAGTCCTCTATCAGTTCTCCGCCCGCGGCCATGACATGGCCCAGATTCTCCTCGGGCTGCACCTCACGGGAAGGCACGACGCCGCCTGCGGTTACTATCGGTCGCGGCCGCTGCTCCTGTCGCTGGGCGTCGATCCGGCCGACGCGCTCGGTTCAGCCATGGCGCGTGCCGGGGGTTATTCCGATGGCCGCGACATCGGCGTCGTCTTCAACTATCCCAATCCCAACGGCGCGTCGGCCCTGCCGATGTGCGGCGGCGTCGGGTCCCAGTACACACCGACGGCCGGATGGGCGCAGGCGATCACCTATTTCAGCATGACGCTCAAGAACAAGGACTACGATCGGGACATCGCCGTCGTCCTCGGCGGCGATGGTTCCGTCGCCTCCAACGGTTTCTGGTCCGCGCTGACGGTCGCCACGACGCAAGGACTGCCGATGCTCTTCTATATCGAAGACAACGGCTTCGGCATCTCGGTTCCCTCGACCCTCCAGACCCCCGAGGGCAACATCGCCGCCAATCTCGCGGCCTGGAAAAACCTGACCGTCCTCGATGGCGACGGTTCGGACCCGGAAGAAGCCGCCCGGCTGACGAAGGGGGCCGTCGAGTTGGTGCGCGACGAACGCCGTCCGGTCCTCCTGCGAATGAGAGTGCCCCGCCTCGAGGGACACAGCTTCCAGGATACCCAGACCTATAAGAGCGAGGATCTCGTCAGAAGCGAATGGGCGCGCGATCCCTTGCCGCGGCTCAAGGACTATCTGGTGCCAGCCGTCCTGAGCGAAGCGGAGTGGGATCAGGTCGCCGGCGCTGCCAAGGCGGCGGCCGAACAGGCACGCAGCGAGGCCGAATCCCGGCCGGTCGCCGATCCGGAAATGGTCACCCGCAATGTCTTCTTCGAAGGCGAAATGCAGGTCATGGGCGGCCAGCACCGTGCCGGCTACCGCCCCCCGGAGACGACCGAGACGCCGGCAAGCAACGGCCAGCGGATCAACATGGTGACAGCGATCCGGCGGACGCTCGACCACGAAATGTCGCTCAACGAGCGGGTCATCCTGTTCGGCGAGGACATCGGCCCGAAAGGCGGCGTCCATGCCGTCACCCTCGGACTGCAGGAAAAGTACGGTACGACCCGTGTGTTCGACACTTCGCTATCCGAGGAAGGCATTGTCGGCCGTGCGGTCGGGATGGCGCTGGCCGGCCTTGTACCCGTTCCGGAAATCCAGTTCCGCAAATATGCGGAGCCGGCGAGCGAACAGATCAACGATTGCGGCACGATCCGCTGGCGGACCAACAACCGCTTCGCCGCGCCGATCGTGCTGCGCATGCCGGGCGGTTTCTTCAAATGCGGAGATCCGTGGCACAGCCAGACGAACGAAGTCGCCTTCGTCCATCAGCCGGGCTGGAAGGTCGCCGTGCCGTCCAATGCCGAGGACGCCGTCGGGCTCTTGCGCACGTCACTGCGCGGCAATGATCCGGTGATCTTCTTCGAGCATCGAGCCATGCTGGACCATAGCTGGGCGCGGCGCCCTTATCCGGGCGACACCTTCGCACTGCCTTTCGGCAAGGCGAAGCTCACGCGCGAGGGGAGCGACATCACCATCGTCACCTGGGGCGCCATGGTGCCTCGTTGCGAAGAGGCCGCAGAGGGAATTTCCGCCGACGTGATCGACCTTAGGACATTGATGCCATGGGATCGGACAGCGGTGCTTTCCTCCGTCCGCCGCACCCGCCGCTGCCTCATCGTTCACGAGGATCTCGGCACCGCGGGCTTCGGGGCCGAAATCGCCGCTGCCGTTGCCGACGAAGCCTTCATCGATCTCGACGCCCCGGTTTCGCGGCTGACCATGCCCGATATCCCAAGTCCCCATAATCCGGTCCTGCTCGACTGGGCGGTTCCCTCGGTCGAGCGGATCCGCCGGAAAATTACCGACCTTCTGGAGTATTGACGCATGGGCGATCTCATCGACATCAACGCCCCCATCGAGCAGGAGGGGACGAAGGCGGTCGTCCGCAACTGGCTCAAGAAGGTCGGCGAAAGCGTGAAATCGGGCGACCCGCTGGTCGAGCTTGAAACCGACAAGGTGACCCAGGAGGTCGCCGCCCCCGCCGACGGCATCCTCGAGGAGATATTGATGGAGAATGGCGACGACGCCATGCCCGGCGCCGTTCTCGGCCGGATCGGCGGTCGGGTTGCCGACGTCGGCCAAGGCACGGTGGACACGCCGCCTCCCCACCCCGCGCATTTTTCGCCGGCCGTGCGCCACGCAGCCGAAGAATACGGCATCGACCCTGCGACCGTCCGCGGCACCGGCCGGGACGGCCGCGTCAGCCGCGCCGACATGGACAGGGCCTTTGCCGCCAAGGCGGAACGCTTCGAAGCCGCGGCCAGGACCGAGCCGCCGGTACCGGCTGCAGACCCAGTCTCGGTCGACAGCGGAACGGCGGCGCGTTCGCACAGGACCCCACACAGCGGCATGCGCAACGCGATCGCTGCGCATATGCTGCAGTCGGTGACGACGGCGCCGCACGTCACGGCCGTCTTCGAAGCCGATTTTACGGCGATCATGCGCCACCGCGAACAGCATAGGGGGAAGCTGGCCGCGGAGGGCATCACGCTTTCCTATACGGCCTATATCGTATCCGCCTGCGTCGCGGCGATGCGCGCCGTTCCCGAGGTCAACAGCCGCTGGCACGAGGATGCGCTCGAAATTTTCGACGACATCAATGTCGGCGTCGGAACCGCCCTTGGCGACAAGGGCTTGGTCGTGCCGGTGATCCACCAGGCCCAGCACCTTTCGCTTGCCGAGATCGCAGCAAAGCTGCAGGACCTTACTGCACGTGCGCGATCGAACGCGCTCAGCGCCGCGGACATGAGAGGCGGCACCTTCACCATTTCCAATCATGGCGTGTCGGGATCCCTGCTCGCCGCGCCGATCATCATCAACCAGCCGCAATCGGCGATCCTCGGTGTCGGAAAGCTCGAGAAACGGGTCGTCGTCCGCGAGATCGACGGCGTCGATACGATCCAGATCCGCCCGATGGCCTATGTTTCGCTGACCATCGATCACCGCGCGCTCGACGGCCACCAGACGAATATGTGGCTGACCCACTTCGTCCAGACTCTCGAGGGCTGGACGCAATGAAAGCGCCTATGACTAGGACGGGCTTGCCATCGGCGGCGGGCCTCGCGGCTATGCCTGCGCGGATACGGGCCCGGAAATTGCCAGCGTCGGCCGGACGCTCGCACCCTTGCCGTGATCTCCGCCCTCAGCCAGCACCTCGGATCCAGATCGGGCTCTCGGAGCGGTATCGCGCGCCCTCCTCCAAAAGCCAGTCCCGAACACGCCGCGCCTGTGCATTGAGTTCCCGCGATCGCGGCCAAACGACATAGAAGGCGTGGCCGGTCTTCAGCACGTGTCCCCCGACTGGCACCAGCGCGCCGGAGCGCACCTGCCCGGCGATCAGATGCTCCCAGCCAAGCGCGATGCCTTCGCCAGCGAGCACGGCCTGGACCACCAGGACATAGTCGTTGATCGCCAGCCGCTTGCCCTGTGAGGGAGAGGCGAGGCCGGCGCTTCCAAACCACTCCGTCCAGTCACAGGCGCGCCTGACCGGCTCCTCAAGGTGGATGAGGCTGTGCTGCAGCAGGTCCGCCGGCGTCTCGGGCATGCCATGCACATCGATATAGGCTGGCGACGCCACGGCATTGATCACCTCGTCGGCAAGCAAAGCTGCGTGATAGCGCGGCCATTGACTGGGGTCGCCGCCGCGAACGCCAAGGGGTATTGGTTCCTCGTCGAGATCCAGGTCGCGAACGCTCGTCTGAATGCGAAGGTCGATCTCCGGCAGATCCTCGCGCAGCCGGTTGAGGCGCGGCAGCATCCACATCGAAGCGAAGGCCGTCGAGGCCGACAGGGTGACGTTCGTCTCGCGGCCCTTGGCGCGAATGTCTTCGGCCGACTTCTGGATACGGGCCAAACCGACGGACACATCGGCATGGAATTTTTCGCCGGCTTCGGTGAGTTCGACAGCCCTGTGCACGCGATGGAAGAGCAGCACCCCGAGCTGGTCCTCAAGACCGCGGATGGCATAGGACACCGCCGCCTGCGTCATCCCGAGCTCGCCGGCGGCACGCGTGAAATTCTGATGGCGGCCGGCTGCCTCGAAGACAATGAGGCTGGCGGCGGACGGAAGGAGGCGGCGCATGGTTTCCATAAGCTACGCTTATATCATGCGTAGAATTTTTCCAGCGTTACAATGGTCTTTCTCGCAAATACCATCATCGCAAATCATGGGAGATCGACGATGGCATTGGCGACTGCGCGACGGGCGGCGAGGCCTCGAGACGAACGCGGGGCGGGCGGCCGCAACGGCGGGAAGGGGGCGGCAGAAATCTTGGCGTTCCCTATATCGTCCGCAATATTCCGACCTACGATATTCTCGGGGAGGAGAGCCTGACGCGGATCGAGACGACCGCCGATCGCATTCTCGCGGAAGTCGGCATCGAATTTCGCGACGATCCTAAGGTGCTCGACCACTGGCGCCGCGCCGGCGCGAAGATCGAGGGTGTCCGCGTCACCTTCGAGCCCGGCATGTTGAAGGAGATCGTCCGCTCGGCGCCGGCGCAATTCACCCAGCACGCCCGCAACGCCGCCCGCAGCGTCGAGATCGGTGGCCGCAACGTCGTCTTCTCCCCGGCCTACGGCTCTCCCTTCGTCATGGATCTCGATCATGGCCGGCGCTACGGCACCATCGAGGATTTCCGCAATCTGGTGAAGCTCGCCCAGTCGAGCCCCTGGCTGCACCACTCCGGCGGGACGATCTGCGAGCCGGTCGACGTGCCGGTCAACAAGCGCCATCTCGACATGGTCTATAGCCACATCAAATATTCCGACCGCTGCTTCATGGGCTCGATCACGGCCGAGGAGCGTGCCGAGGATTCGATCGAGATGGCCCGGATTCTCTTCGGCGCCGAATTCGTCGACAACAACTGCGTCATCCTCGGCAACGTCAACGTCAACTCGCCGCTTGTCTGGGACGCGACGATGACGAAGTCGCTGCGCGCCTATGCGCGTGCCAATCAGGCGGCGGTCATCGTGCCCTTCATTCTCGGCGGCGCAATGGGTCCCGTCACCAATGCCGGCGCCATCGCCCAAGCCTATGCCGAAACGCTTGCCGGCTGTGCGCTGACGCAGCTCGAACGCAAGGGCGCGCCGGTGATCTTCGGCAACTTTCTGTCGTCGATGTCGCTGCGCTCCGGCTCGCCGACCTTCGGCACGCCCGAGCCGGCAATCGGCAGCATGGTGGTCGGCCAACTCGCCCGCCGGCTGGGCTTGCCGCTGCGCTGCGCCGGCAATTTTTCCAATTCGAAGCTGCCGGATGCGCAGGCGATGCAGGAAGGCGCCATGTCGATGCTGTCGGCCGTGCATTGCGGCGCCAATTTCATCCTGCATTCGGCAGGCTTCGTCGACGGTCTGCTCGCCATGTCCTACGAGAAATTCATGATGGATACCGACTTCTGCGGTGCGCTGCATTCCTACCTCGCCGGCGTGGTCGTCGATGACAACACACTTGCGATGGACGCGTTCCTGCAAGTGGGCCCAGGCAGTCATTTCCTCGGCTGCGATCACACCTTGCGCAACTACCAGACCGCCTTCTGGGACTCCGCACTTTCCGATAACGAACCGTTCGAGAAATGGGTCGAACAGGGCGAAACCGACATGGCGCTGCGGGCCAACCGCGCATGGAAGAAGACGCTTGCCGAATACGAAGCGCCGCCGCTCGACGTGGCGATCGACGAAGCGCTGCTCGACTATGTCGCCCGACGCAAGAACAGCATGGCCGACGCTTGGTACTGAGCGCGGTCGGTTGATGGGATGCCGGGGTGCTGGGAACCAGCCCCCTGGCAGACCGGCCGAAGACCGACGCCCCGGCGGCGAGCCCGCTGCCCCCGCCGCATGATCGATGGCATGACCGCATGGCAGACCGTCCGCGGGCGGCGTTAGCATATTGCGGCCGGCGGTTTTTCGCGGCGTCGAGCACTTCGGCGAAGCGCTGTTCGGCGTCCGGTCCAATATGGTTCTTCTGTCTTCATGATCGGGCGTCTCCCGGGCCATCGCTTCGCACTACAGCTTTTTTGGCTGCCCTGAGTTCTTCAAGCAAAAACTCGGTGCGTAGTTCCTTCCTCCTGGCGAGAAGCAGTTCCTGTTCGCAACGCGCCGAATGCATCTGGACGGCGGCGCGGTCGCTCGAGCGCGTCGCATTGGCGGCGCAATTCTGCGACCCTCGTGCGCAGAACCATGCCCGGCGGTCTTCATTTCGGACCAGTCACGACAGTCCGACGAGCTTGGACCGGTAGTTTCCAGCGTGGATGCCGCCGCGGACTGTTCCAAACAAGGAACTCCAGAGGCCGCCCGCCGTTCTCCTCTTGGAAATCAATTCTGATGCCCAGACTTGGAGGACCAACACAATGGCACAGGAAAAGACAATTGGTTCCCCCGTACCGCGCGGGGTCGTCGATACAAGGAGCGGCACGGTCGGCGTTCCGAATGAGAAGAGCATTGAAGAAGAGGTCCGCTGGCTGCGCGAGCAGGTCAACACGCTGAAAGATGCTATCACCAACCTCGGCATCCCCTCCGGCAGGGCCGTCGCCAATACCGTCAGGGACACCGGCCGCAAGGCCGGAGAGATGGCGCGGGAGCATCCCGCCTGGACCGCCATCGCCCTGGTCGGTCTAGTGGGCCTGATCCTGGCAAGCACCAGCCGCCCATCCTGGTATATGCGACGTTCCTCGCGCATCGAGGACGTTATTTCCGACATCGAGGATCGCTTGAGCGAGTTGAAAGACCGCTATTGGTCAACCGGCTGGCGGTCCTGGTAGCAGCGCCGCTGGCAGACCGCGTTGCGCATTCTCGCCGAGATGATGTCCGGTGCCTGGCGCGCGCGGGCCAAGCGGCCGGCTTGGGTCGTCCTCGGCATCGTCAAGCTCGACTTGCCGCACGCCAGCGCGCCTTTGACGAAAGGGGTTGAACGGCCGGATATCTGGAGAAGATCGGTTCGATCACGATTTCGTGGTTTCAGCACCGATGCGAGCGGGTTCATTATTCCGGTCAAATCCAGCAAGGCTATTGAGAGGCGCGACCCGATGGCGATCACCCGGCGCGCGACCGTTCAGGGGCTTGGTATCGGTGCATTGCTGCCGCTCGCGCCGCGACTGGCGCGTGGCCAGCCGGCCGGCATCCGCACCAGGCCGATACCCTCAAGCGGGGAACCGATCCCGGTGGTCGGTCTCGGCACCTGGATCACCTTCAATGTCGGCGACGATCCGGTGCTCATGGCGGAATGCGCCGCGGTGATGGCCGCCTTCTTCGAGGGCGGCGGCCGCATGATCGACTCCTCGCCGATGTACAGCTCCTCGCAGCCGACGATCGGTTACGGTCTGCGCAAGCTCGGCTATCCGGACCGCCTGTTTTCCGCCGAGAAGGTCTGGACATCGGACCCGGGAAAGGGAGGCGCGCAGATCGAGGCGTCGCGCGCCTATTGGGGCGTCGACAAGTTCGATCTCATGCAGGTGCATAACCTCGTCTCCTGGGAGGAACACCTGCCGGCTCTCCTCGAAATGAAGGCGGCAGGACAGTTACGCTATGTCGGCATCACGACATCAGAGGGGCGCAGGCATCGCGAGATCGAGAAAGTCATGGCGAGCCAGCCCATCGACTTCGTCCAGGCGACCTACAATATCCTCGACCGCGAGATCGAGGAGCGCATTCTGCCACTGGCCCGGGAAAAAGGCATCGCCGTCATCGTCAACCGGCCGTTCCGGGAGGGTGACCTGATCCGCCAGATCGAGGACGAGCCTCTGCCGGAATGGCTCGCCGAGACGGGCGCCCGCAACTGGGCCCAGTTCCTCTTGAAATTCATCATCTCCCATCCGGCGGTCACCTGCGTCATCCCGGCAACCACCCGGGCCGACCACGTGCGCGAAAACCTCGAGGCCGCAAGCGGCGCTCTGCCGGACGAGAAGCTGCGCCGGCGCATGATCGACTATGTGGAAGCGCTGTGAGCGGCCGCTCGGCTCCTGACGGGAAGCTTGGCTGATGTCCGAATGGGGGACCTACACGCTCGCCGACTTTCTGATGTTCTCGCCGCGCGTCTATTTCCGCCTCATCGAACGCTACAATCAGGAATTCTGGCCGCTGCAGCTTGTCTTCATCGCAGGCGCGCTCGCCCTGCTTGTTCCGGCAGCCCTGCAGGCTTCCCGCGCGCGGATTGCGGTTCTCCCGCTCTTCTCCCTGGCATGGGCCTTCTGCGCCTGGCAGTTCCTGTGGACGCGCTATGCAAGCATCAACTGGGCGATGTCCTATGCTGCCGCCGCTTTCTTCGCGCAGGCGGGATTGCTGGTTCTCGCCGCCCTTCTGCCGCGCTCGCCCACCAACTCGGGCGACCTGCGGCATCACGGCGGCATCGCCCTCGCCGTTTGCGGCCTGCTCGCCTATCCCTTCATCGCCCTTGTCGCAGGCCGTTCGCCCGCCACCGCGGAAACCTTCGGGATGATGCCCGATCCGACTGTTGCGACGACCTTCGGCGCGATGCTGATGGTCGGACAGAAGAGGCTGTGGCTGCTTCTGCCCATCCCGATCGTGTGGTGTCTCTATAGCGGGCTCACCCTTTGGGCCATGGAGGACCTGGGCGCCCTGGCGCCGTTTGCCACGGTCCTCGCCCTCCTTGTCTTCCTGGTTGCGGGCAAGCGATGATACGTGAGACCGTCACTCCTTGACCGCGCCGGTCATCGACGAAACGTAGTAGTCGACGAAGAACGAATAGAGGATGACGACCGGCAGCGACCCGAACAGCGCGCCGGCCATCAGCGCACCCCATTCGAACACGTCGCCGCGCACCAGCTCCGTCAAGACGCCGACCGGCACGGTCTTGTTTTCCGACGACTGGATGAATGTCAGCGCATAGATGAACTCGTTCCAGGACAGCGTGAAGGCGAAGATGCCGGCCGATATCAGCCCCGGCACGGCGAGCGGCAGGATGATCCTGACGAGGATCTGCCAGCGCGTCGCCCCGTCCACCAGCGCGCTTTCCTCGAGCTCGAACGGGATAGAGCGGAAGTACCCCATGAGCAGCCAGGTGCAGAACGGGATGAGGAAGGTCGGATAGGTGAAGATCAGCGCCAGCTTGGAATCGTAGATCCCGAACTTGAAGACGATGAAGGCGAGCGGAATGAACAGGATCGACGGCGGCACCAGATAGGCGAGGAAGATCATCAGTCCGACCGGCCGGGAGCCGGTGAAGCGCACCCGCTCGATCGCATAGGCCGCGAAGATCGACGCGGCGAGCGAAAGGACCGTCGAGCCGAGGGCGACCAGCATCGTGTTCCACAGCCAGCCCGGATAGGAGGTCTCGAAGAGCAGGTATTTGATGTGGTCGAGGGTCGGGCCGACGACCCAGAAGGGGCTGTAATTGTTGTAGTCGGTGAGCTGCGAATTCGGCTTCACCGCCGTGATCGCCATCCAGTAGAACGGGAACAGCAGCACGAAGACGAAGACCGCCATCGGCAGGTAAAGCGTGACGATCCGGCGCGGCAGGCGGTTGAGATAGCTCATGCCTTCGGCGGTATCGGTGAGGACCTCGTCCTGCGTTCTTGTGGTCGCGTTCATTCTATCCTCCGGATCTCAGTCCTGTCCGCCCTGCTGCCATTTGCGGCGCTGCAGTCCGAAGAAGCTGAACATGATGGCGGCGAGCAGGAAGGGGATCATGGCGACAGCGATCGCCGCTCCTTCGCCGAGCTGGCCGCCGGGAATGCCGCGCTGGAAGGAAAGCGTCGCCATCAGGTGCGTCGCGTTCACCGGCCCGCCCTTGGTCAGCACGTAGATGAGCTGGAAGTCGGTGAAGGTGAAGAGCACCGAGAAGGTCATCACCACGGCGATGATCGGCGTCAGCATCGGCAAAGTAACATATCGGAAGCGCTGCCAGCTGGTGGCGCCGTCGAGCGAGGCGGCCTCCTGCAGCGATACCGGAATCGTCTGGAGCCCGGCGAGCAGCGAGATCGCCACGAAGGGAATGCCGCGCCAGACATTGGCGGCGATGACCGAGGCGCGCGCATTGGTCGGATCGCCGAGGAAGTTGATCGGCCCGTCGATCAGCCCGAGCTGCATGAGCGACCAGGAAATGATCGAGAACTGCGAATCGTAGATCCACCAGAAGGCAAGCGCCGAGAGCACCGTCGGCACCACCCAGGGCAGAAGCACGATGGCGCGGAAGAAGGACTTGAACGGCAGGTTCTCGTTCAAGAGAAGCGCCAGCCAGAGGCCGAGCACGAATTTCAGAATAGAGGCCACGAAGGTATAGAGCAGCGTGTTGAAGACCGAGAGCCAGAAGACCGAATCGCGCGCCAGGAACTCATAGTTCTCAAGCCCGATGAAGATGCCGTCGCGGCCGATGCGGGTGTCGGTGAAGCCGAGCCAGACGCCGAGCCCCAGCGGATAGGTGAGGAAGCAGATGAGAAAAACCGCGGCCGGCAGCATGAACAGCAGGCCGAGCACGTTGTTGTTCTGCATCAGCGAGGCCATGGCAGATGGCGGCTTTCCGGACGACGTGATGGACATCGAATTTCTCCGGCCACGAAATGGGTTCAGACGCTGGACCGGCGACCCCCGCCGCCGGCCTCATCGAGGGTCATGGCGGCCGACGAGCCGCCATGAAGGATCAGACGCGATAGTAGCGGTTCGCCCGCCGCTCGGCCTCGGTGACGGCGTCCTCCGGCGTCATCTGGCCGGTCACAGCGGTCGCGAACATGTCGACCAGCACGTAATCGGCCATGACCCCCGCCGAGGCGTAGCCGAGCGGGCCCGCATAGCCGTTCGGCCGCAAGGTCTCGGAAGCCTTCGCATAGGGGGCGTGGATCGGGTCGGACGTCCAGACCGGGTTGTTGGCGAAGGCCTTCAGCGGCTGGCAGCAATAGGCGCTCGAGCCCTGGATCCAGGCATTCATCTGCTCCGCCTCCATCATGAACTTGATGTAGGCCTTGGCCGCTTCCGGATATTTGCTGTGGCTGAAAAGCAGGATCGAGCTCGTCTGGTGCAGTTCGACGCTCTGGCCGACCGGGCCCACGGGGAAGTTCGTCGTGCGGATATCCGCCGCCAGCTCGGCAAGCGCCGCATCCTTCCTGGCGGCGTAGTAGAGCGAGACGCCGTTCGCCGTCAGCGACACCTGGCCGGCGAGGAAGGCACGGTTGTTGTTGATGTCCAGCCAGCTTTCGGTGCCCGGAATGAAGGTCTCGTAGAGCTGCTTGGCGTAGTTGATCGCCGCCAGCGTCTCCGGGCTGTTGATGGTGACCTTGCCGCTTTCGTCGACCATCTTGCCGCCGTGGCTCCAGAGCAGCCAGTGGGCATAGTTGTTGCCGTCGCCGACGGCCTTGCCGTGCGGGAAACCGGCCGGGGTGCCCTTCGCCTTCATCGCCTTGCAGAGTTCGAGGAAGCCCGCCGTGTCCTTCGGAAATTCACTGAAGCCCGCCGCTTTCATGTGGCTGTCGCGGTAGCAGACGGCATTGCCGATCGCCGTCAGCGGCATGGCGATGAACTTGTCGTCGTGGGTCGCATAGCCCTTCACGCCATCATACCAGCCGCCATACTTGCCGCCGAGATAATTCGCGAGCTCGGTCATGTCGACGAGCTTGTCCGGATATTGATGCGCGTCGTCGAACCAGCACATCACCATGTCCGGGCCGGAGCCGACATTCGCGGCAACGGCCGCCTTCGGGCGAATATCCTCCCAGCTTTCCTTGTCGATGCGGACCTCGACGCCGGTCGCCTCGGTGAACTTCTTGGTGTTGGCGAGCCAGGCGTCCTCGTCGCCTTTGACGAACGGCGTCCACCGCAGCAACCGGAGGCTCGCGCCTTCTTCCGGCTTGTAGCTCGGCTCGGCCTGCGCAAAAGACGGGCGGATGCCAAGACCCGCGGTGCCGGCAAGGGCGGCGGAGGCCGCAAGGAAATCACGTCTCTTTATCGGCATTTGGTACTCCTCCTTGAAACAGCGGGAGCATTTTGCTTCGGACATCCGCAGTCCCGCTTGGCGAATGCCGCGGTCATGATGCCGGCTCGTACCTGGCATCTTCCGCGCGTCAGTCGGGCAAGGCTCCTCTCCCTGCCCTCCCGCTCGGGAATCACTCGTACAATCGCCGCCCAGTTTCGGCGTCGAACAGATGAACATGCGCACCGTCGATCTTGAGGCGGATCGTCTCGCCGGGCTTGGCATTCACCCTCTCGCGAAAGACGCAGGTCACGTCATTGCCGCCGAGTCTTGCGATCATTTGCGTTTCGTAGCCGGTCGGCTCGATCACCACGACCTCGGCGGGCAGGCCGTTCGGGTCGAGCGACATGTATTCGGGCCTGAGGCCATAGACGAGATCGCGGCCCCGCGCGGCGGCAGTCGGCCGGGCGACGGGGAGCGCCGTGCCGTCCGCGGTCATGAAGGCCGTCGGATCTTCGGGGTGAAGCCGGCCGCGGATCATGTTCATCGCCGGCGAGCCGATGAAGCCGGCGACGAAGAGATTGGCCGGATGGTCGTAGAGTTCGAGCGGCGCGCCGATCTGCTCGACGATGCCGTCATGCATGACGACGATCTTGTCGGCCATGGTCATCGCCTCGATCTGATCGTGGGTGACGTAGACCGTCGTCGTCTTCAGCCGCTGGTGCAGTTCCTTGATCTCTGCGCGCATGGCGACGCGCAGCTTCGCATCGAGGTTCGAGAGCGGTTCGTCGAACAGGAAGACCTGCGGGTCGCGCACGATCGCCCGGCCCATGGCGACGCGCTGGCGCTGGCCGCCAGAAAGCTGGCGCGGGTAGCGGTCGAGCAGTTTCGAGAGCCCGAGGATTTCCGCCGCGACGCCGACCCGCTTGTCGATGTCCGCCTTCGGCTTGCTTGCCAGCATCAGCGAGAAAGCCATGTTGTCGGCGACCGTCATATGCGGATAGAGCGCGTAGTTCTGGAACACCATGGCGATGTCGCGATCCTTCGGCGGCAACCGGTTGACGACCCGGTCGCCGATGCGGATCTCGCCGGCGGTGATGTTCTCGAGGCCCGCGAGCATCCGAAGCAAGGTCGATTTTCCGCAGCCGGACGGGCCGACGAGGATAACGAATTCGCCATCCTCGATCTCGATGTTGACGCCCTTGATGACGGGAAACTGCCCGAAGGATTTCCGGACATCGACAAAATCCACGCCTGCCATTCGCGTTCCTCCCAGAACTGGTATCTGCCTCTGCCCATCCCACTCCGCTAGACGGACAGGGCTTTGATCCTATCCGCGGCCGACCAGCGGCATCTTCGTCGCCATCACCGTCATCGTCAGCACGTTTGCCGAAAGCGGCAGGCTCGCCATGTAGACGACCGCATCGGCGACATGCTCGACGGGAATAGTCGGCTCCGCCGCGATCTCGCCATTGGCCTGCAGCACGCCGCTGCTCATCTTCTGCGTCATGTCGGTTGCGGCATTGCCGATGTCGATCTGCCCGCAGGCAATGTCGAAGGGCCGGCCGTCGAGTGCCGTCGACTTGGTCAGCCCGGTGATGGCGTGCTTGGTGGCGGTGTAGGGCGCCGAATTGGGCCGGGGGGTCGTCGCCGAAATCGAGCCATTGTTGATGATCCGACCGCCGCGCGGCTCCTGCGCCTTCATCAGCCGGAAAGCCTGCTGGGTGCAGAGGAAGGCGCCGGTGAGGTTCGCGGCAAGAATTCCGCTCCATTGCTCGAACGTGACCTCTTCGAGCGGCACCGGCGGCACGCTCGAACCGGCATTGTTGACGAGCAGGTCAAGCCGGCCGAACTCCGCCCGGATTGCATCGAACAGCGACGCAACCTGCTCGGGGTCGCCGACATCGCAGGCAATTGCCCGGACAATGCCGCCGGTGTCCGCGGCGACTTCGGCAGCCGCTTTCTCCAACACGTCCGGACGACGTCCGGTGATGACAAGGCGATAGCCTTCGCCACTCAGGCGGCGGGCAATACCGAGGCCGATGCCGGACCCTCCGCCCGTCACCAGCGCGATCTTTCCCTCGCCCGATCTGTTGCCCTGTGTCATGTCAGATCTTTCCCCCGAGTTCGTCCTCGATATGGATCCGGATGATCTCGTCGAAGCTGCTCTCGGCCGCAAAGCCCAGTTCACGGGCACGGCGCGCGTCGAAATTCGTCGGCCAGCCGGCGACGATCGCGGCGATGACCGGGTCCGGTTCGCGGCGGATGAGCTCCGCGGCCTTCGGGCCGGCAATGCGCTTCAGCGCCTCGATCTCCTCGCCGACGAGCGCCGACAATCCCGGCATGGTCAGGTTGCGCCGCGGCCCGATCCGGCTCGTCTCCATGCGCGCCGCGTGAACGAAAAAGCCGACCGCCGAGCGTGGGCTTGCGAACCAGTGCCGGACGCTTTCGTCGACCGGCAGAACGGCCTCCTGCCCGGCGAGCGGCTCGCGCAGGATGTTGGAGAAGAAGCCCGAGGCCGCCTTGTTCGGCTTGCCCGGCCGGATGCAGATGGTCGGCAGGCGGATGCCGATGCCGTCGAAGAGGCCGCGCCGCGAATAGTCGGCGAGCAGCAATTCGCAGATCGCCTTCTGCGTGCCGTAGCTCGTCAGGGGAGTCGTGAAGAACTCATCGCCGATCCTTTCCGGGAAGGGCTGACCGAAGACGGCAATCGAGGAGGCGAAGATGACGCGCGGGACATAGCGCTCGCGTTGACCCTCGGCGCGGATCGCCTCGAAGAGCGCTTGCGTCCCGTCGAGATTGACGCGGTAGCCCTTGTCGAAATCCGCCTCCGCCTCGCCCGAAACGATCGCCGCGAGATGAAAGATGACGTCCGGCCGGGTCGCGACGAGCTGCCCGGCGCTGCCTTCCGACGAGAGATCGAGCGCCAGCGCCGTCGAGATCGCGGAAAGGGCCGCGGGAACCGGCGGTTCCATCACGTCGACCAGCGTGAGCCGGCCGATCTCATAACCGAGGGCCTCCGGCTCCGCCGCCAGTTTCTCGACAAGTTTCCGGCCGATCATGCCGGCCGCACCGATGATCATGACATGCATTCGCGGCGAACCTCCTCGTTCGGCCACACCCGGTCATCCCGGGTTGCGCGTGCCCTTCTGTTTCTGTTTCCTGCCGTTTGCGTCGACGAGCAGTTCCTTCGTCGTCTGGTAGATGCGCATGAGATGGTGGCGAAAGGCCGCGACGACTGCTTCGCGGTCGTGCCGCCGCAGCGCCTCGACGATTTCGCGGTGATCCTTGTAGCTGGCCTCGATCGCGCCCGGGCGCGACATGGCGCTACGCCGGTAATCCATCATATAAGTATAAAGGTCCGTCACGAAATCCGAGAGCAGCGGATTGCCGCAGGCCCTGTAGATCGCCACGTGGAACTCCCGGTCGCAGATCAGGAAGCGCATCGCATCGTCGCCGCAGAGTTTTTGCACCTCGAGCAGGCTCTCGAGCTTGTTCAGCGCCTCCGCGTCGATGTTTTCCGCCGCGTCGCCAACCACCTTCAGCTCGATATGCAGGCGAGCGGCATGAACGTCCTCGAGATCATAGCTGTCAATGGCGTTCGGCGAGGCAATCGTCACGGTGACGTCGCTGAGATCGACATCGGCAACGCGGCTGCGGCTCCCCTGGGAAACCTCGATGATGCCGCGTGCCGCAAGCGTCTGAATGGCACCGCGCACCGTCTCGCGGCTGACATGGAGTACGTTGGCGAGCTCCCGTTCCCCCGGCAGTTCGTCACCCGGGCGGAGCATATTCGTCGCCACCAGCACCATCAGCTTGTCGGCAATCACCTCACGCGCCGTGCGGCGGTCGAGGCTGCGCCCCACCTTCGGCATCTGCGTGAGTATCGGACTGCCAGTCATCGGCGCCACTCCTCCACTGATCCACTGGTTGGTCCACCGGATCAGTAATACGAATAAATGTCGCACGGAGCGGGAGGTCAACCCCAGTTCGTTGCGGCGACGCATCAAAAGTACGGGATGCTGTTGTGCAATGCGAAAAGGAACAGCGCCAAGGGGGCCGAAATGGCGTCTTTAGGAAGAGGCGTCCGGTAGCCTCTTGGACACAAAAAAGCGCAAAACTCTCCTCATCGCATGTAGGCATAGTTCCAGCAACAAGCACGGCATGACAGATCAGCCCAAATTCGAACGCTTCGACGATCTCGGCCATGGTCCGGCACCGTCCATCGACGCCGCGCCCGCACGCCGCTTCACTTCGCTTGAGGCGCGGATAGACGCAGCCGCGCATCGGGTCCTCGACGCCCTGCCCGCGCACGGCTTCGCAGGTGTGTTGGTTGAATTCACCGTCTTCGGGTTGAAGCAGGCATGGGCGTGCCTGTTCGGCGGACTGCTGCTCGCCCTGATCATCGCGTCGCACCAGTTCTGGCCCGAAAATGCTCTCCTGGCCCGCTATGACTTTCTCTTTCTGGCGGCGCTCGGCATTCAATTTGCAATGCTCGCAGCAAGGCTCGAAACCTTGTCCGAGGCGAAGGTCATTCTGATCTTCCACGTCGTCGGCACGGTCATGGAGGTCTTCAAGACCGCGGCAGGCTCATGGATTTATCCTGAGGAAAGCATTTTCCGCATCGGCGCCGTGCCGCTTTTCTCCGGTTTCATGTATGCGGCTGTCGGCTCCTATCTCGCCCGCATCAGCCGCATCTTCGACATGCGCTACACGCATTATCCGCCGGTCTGGTCGACCGCGCTTCTGGCCGTTGCGATCTATGTCAACTTCTTCAGCCACCACTTCACCGTAGACGTTCGATACGGACTGTTCGCGGCGACTGCGATGATCTATCTGCGCACGGTAGTGCACTATCGCGTCTTCCGCTTTCGCCACCGCATGCCCTTGATGCTCGGCTTCCTGCTGGTGGCGCTGTTCATCTGGTTCGCAGAGAACATCGCCACATGGTCACGTGCGTGGATCTATCCGTCGCAATCGCACGGCTGGGCGCCCGTATCCATCAACAAGCTCGGCGCTTGGTATTTGTTGATGATCATTTCCTTCGTGCTGGTCACGCTGGTGCATAGGCCGCGCAAGCCGGACGGAGCTGCATCGATAAGTCCGGCAACCGGCGCGCGACAGCTCAGCCGTGATCATGCCCCTCATGATCATGATGCGACGGCAGTTCGAGGCCGAAAGTCCTGACGAGATCGGTCACCTGGTCCGGCGTCAGATAGCGCGGGTTGAGGTTGCGCAACAGCAGATAGAGCTTCGCCGTTTCCTCCAGTTCCTCGGTGGCGAAGACCGCCGCCTCGAGGCTGTCGCCGGCGACGACCGGGCCGTGATTGGCGAGCAGCACGGAGGAATATTTGCCGGCGAGGCCGCGGATTGCGTCGGCGACCGCCGGATCGCCGGGACGGTAGTAGGGCACCAGCGCCGTTTCGCCGGCACGCATGAGGTAGTAAGGGGTCATCGGAGGCAGCGCGGCGCGCGGATCGATCTCCGGCAGCATGGTGAGCGCGACCGCGTGGGTCGAATGGAGATGGACGATCGCCCGGGCGCTGCCGCGCGACTGGTAGAGGGCCGTATGGAGCGGTATCTCCTTCGTCGGCTTGTCGCCGGAGACGAGCTGCCCCTCGGCATCGAGCCGCGAGATGCGGGCCGGGTCGAGAAAGCCGAGCGAGGCGTTGGTGGGCGTCACCAGCCAGCCGCCATCGTCGAGCCTCAGCGAGATATTGCCGGAGGAGCCAGGCGTCAGTCCGCGCTCGAACAGCGATCGCCCGTAACGGCAGATTTCCTCGCGCAGGCGGCTCTCGGACATGGGGCAGATCCTTTCAATTCTAGGCGGTTGCGCCTTCGACCAGTTCGAAGCCGAGATCGACCACCTGGGGCGGCGCGTTGGTGACGACAAGCTCGGCCGCCAATTGCCCCGTCCGGACGCGGGGCGTGCGTATGGTCGAGAGCGGCTGCGGCGTCACCCTTCCGATGTCGAGGCCGTTATAGCCGAAGATCGCCAGCTGCGAGGGAATCGCGATTCCCCACGCCAGGCAATGGAAGTAGCCGCCGAGCGCCATGTCGTCGTTCGAAAAATAGACGGCATCGAGATCGGCGTGCCGGGCGAGCAGCCGCTCCAGGCCCAGCCGTCCGCTTTCCACCGAAGACGCGCCGGAACAGATCTCCCGAGCGACCAGCGGCGAGCCGCCGGACGCGAGCGTTTCGCAGAAGCCGGCAAAGCGCTTGCCGGCGCGGGTATCGCGTTCGAGCTCATGCCCGACATAGCCGATGCGGCGATAGCCCCGCTTCAGCAGGAATTCGGCACTGGCACGCCCGGCTGCACGATTGGAAAAGCCGACGGCCAGATCGACGGCCGTGCCGTCGACATCGAGCACTTCGGCCACCCGGCAGCCGCTGGCACGCAGCATCTTCAGCGTGCCTTCCGAATGTTCGAAGCCGGCGAGCATCACCGCCGTCGGCCGCCAGGCGAGCATGGCGGCGACAAGCGCCTCCTCGCGCTGCGGATCGTAGTCGGTCACCGAGAAAACGGCCTGATGCCGGTTCGCCTCCAAGACGCCGCTTGCCCCGCGCAGCACGTCGGGGAAGACGATGTTGGAGAGCGAGGGAATGACGAAGGCGACGAGCCGCGATCCGGCCGAAGCAAGCGTTCCGGCAATCCGGTTCGGCACATAGCCGAGCCGCTCGACGGCCTCCATCACCCGCTCCCTCGCCTTGCGCGAGAACGACCCCTCGTTTCTGAGGACCCGCGAAACCGTGCTCTCACCGACGCCGGCGGCCGCGGCGACCTCGGCGAGCGTGACGGTGCTCTGCTTGAAATCGAAATCCACCTTCGACTCCCACCTCCAGCTGCGTACGCCGCATCGCTCCTCGTCGCTGGCGGCCCACCTCATCTTTTTCAGATACGCCATTTGTTTTGGCAGCGCTACCATTTTTGACTTGGCAGCGCTGCCAAATTGCGCTAGGAAAAAGTGGCAGCGCTGCCAATTCTTGGCGCCGCATCGTCGGAGTTCCAAAGGGAGGTGCCGGCGAGCCTACTGGAGGAGGAAAATCATGACCCTGGAAACCCAGGCGCCGATCGACGGCGTCTATGCAGATCGATCGGTGGAGGATCGCGCCTATAGCAAGGTCTTTTGGCGCATCATCCCGTTCCTGATGCTCTGCTACGTGGTCGCCTATCTCGACCGCGTCAATGTCGGCTTCGCGAAACTGCAGATGTCGAGCGAGCTCGGCCTTTCGGAAGCGGCCTACGGTATCGGCGCCGGCATCTTCTTCATCGGTTATTTTCTGTTCGAGGTGCCGAGCAACGTCATCCTCAACAAGGTCGGCGCCCGGGTCTGGATTGCCCGCATCATGATCACCTGGGGCGTCATCTCCGCCGCCTTCATGTTCACCACCTCGGAGACCGTTTTCTACATCCTGCGCTTCCTGCTGGGTGTCGCCGAGGCAGGGTTCTTCCCCGGGATCATTCTCTACCTGACGACCTGGTATCCGGCGCATCGTCGCGCCAAGATCATCACCACCTTCATGTCGGCAATCCCGATCTCCTCCATCTTCGGCAATCCGCTTTCCGGTCTGCTGATGGACAGTTTCCACGGAACGCACGGACTTTCCGGCTGGCAATGGATGTTCCTGATCGAGGCCATTCCTGCGGTTCTCTTCGGTGTCGCCACCTTCTTCTATCTCGACGACACGATCGGTCATGCGAAGTGGCTGACGAAGGAAGAAAAGAAGGTGCTGAGCGACAATATCGACGCCGAGAACCGGACCAAATCGTCGAGCCCGCACAGCATCGCCGGCACGCTCGCCGACCGGCGCGTCTGGCTGATGTGCCTGATCTACTTCTGCTTCGTGCTCGGACAATACGGCCTGAACTTCTGGATGCCGACGCTGGTCAAGGCGACCGGCGTAACCGGCAACCTCAATATCGGCCTGATTTCCGCCATCCCCTATATCTGCACCTTCATCGCCATGCTGGCGCTCGGGCGCTCCTCTGACCGGCTGCGCGAACGCCGCTGGCACCTCGTCGTCCCGGCCCTCATCGCCGCCGGCGGATTCCTCGCGGCGACGACTGCGACGAGCACCACGCTCGCGATCGTCTGCCTGTCGCTCGCCGCTGCCGGCGCCATCAGCTGCGCACCGCTCTTCTGGTCGCTCCCGACGGCCTTCCTTGCCGGGACCGGAGCGGCAGCCGGCATCGCCTGGATCAATTCGGTCGGCAATCTCGCCGGCTTCCTCGGGCCATTCCTGGTCGGCTATCTCAAGGACTTCACCGGCAGCAACAGCGCCGGCATGTATCTCCTGGCCGCGGCCCTCGTCATCGGTTCGCTGGCGGTGCTGGCGGTTCCCGCAAAGACCGTGAACCGGTAAGCTTCCAACCGCACCGCCGGATTCGGTCCGGCGGTGCCCGCCTGCCTCATCAGGGATGGAGAGTCTATTCATGTCATCGCATGCTGAAAGTCCCGAACGCGTCACCGCGGCGGTGATCGGTCTCGGATCGATGGGCTTCGGAATGGCCCAGTCCATGAAGCGCGCCGGCCTCGATGTCGTCGGCTACGACATTACCGCAGCGGCCGTCGAACGCTTCGCCGCCGAGGGCGGCCGCGGCGCCGCTACGCTGCGGGAGGCCGCGGCCGATGCCGATATTGTCGTTTCGGTGGTCGTGAATGCCGCCCAGACCGAGGCCGTCCTGTTCGGCGCCGACGGCATCGCAGCGGCCATGAAGCCCGGCGCGGTCTTCGTCTCGTCGGCGACCATGGATCCGGCCATTGCACGCCGCCTGTCGGAGCAGCTCGAAGCGCTCGGCCTCCACTATCTCGATGCGCCGATTTCCGGCGGCGCCGCCCGCGCCGCGAAGGGCGAACTGACGATCATGGCGTCGGGCTCGCCGCAAGCCTTCGCCGCAGCCCGCCCGGCGCTCGACGCGATGGCCGCCAAGGTCTACGAACTCGGAGACGCGGCCGGAACCGGCGCGGCCTTCAAGATGATCAACCAGCTTCTTGCCGGCGTGCATATCGCCGCCGCCTGCGAGGCGATCACCTTTGCCGCCAAGCAGGGCCTCGATCTCGACAAGGTCTACGAGGTGATCACCGCCTCGGCCGGCAGTTCCTGGATGTTCGAGAACCGCGTCCCGCATGTGCTCGCCGGCGACTATACGCCGCTCAGCGCCATCGAGATCTTCGTCAAGGACCTCGGCATCGTCCAGGACATGGCGCGCGCCGAGCGCTATCCGGTGCCGCTGGTGGCGGCTTCCCTGCAGATGTACCTCGCCGCTTCCGGCGCCGGCATGGGGCGCGACGACGATTCCTCGCTCGCGCGGCTCTATGCCCAGCTTTCCGGCGCCAAGCTGCCCGGCATGGACAAGGGATAAGAGGACGATCGAGATGCCCGTTTTCGCCGCCAATCTGACGATGATGTTCAACGAGTGGTCGTTCCTCGACCGCTTCGACGCCGCCGCGGAAGCGGGTTTTACGGCCGTCGAATATCTCTTCCCCTACGAGGCGCCGCCGGAGGCGATCGCCGAACGGCTGACGCGCAACAAGCTCGAGCAGGCGCTCTTCAACCTGCCGCCGGGCGACTGGGCAGCAGGAGAGCGCGGTATCGCCGCCCTTCCCGGCCGCTTCGAGGAATTGAAATCCGACGTCGAGCGTGCCCTTGATTATGCGGCCGCAACCGGTGTGAAGCGCCTGCATCTGATGGCCGGTCTCGCCGATCCCTCCGACGCAGAGGCAGCAGACTGTTACCGGCGCGCCGTTTCCTGCGCCGCCGAGCGGCTGGCGGAGAAGGAAATCGACCTCCTGCTCGAGCCGATCAACGCCCGCAATATGCCCGGCTATTTCCTCAACGATTTCGGGGCCGCCGAGCGGCTGATCGCCGAGCTAGGCCTTGCCAACCTGAAGCTCCAGTTCGACATCTACCATCGCCAGATCATCCATGGCGACGTCACGATGGCGCTCCGGCGGCTCATGCCGATCACCGGCCACATCCAGATTGCCAGCGTGCCGTCGCGACACGAGCCGGACGGCGAAGAGCTGAATTATCCGTATCTCTTCGCCGAGATCGACCGGCTCGGCTACAGCGGCTTCGTCGGCTGCGAATACACCCCGCGCGGCGCAACGCTCGACGGCCTGGCCTGGTTCAAACCCTTTGCACGGAGCTGACCAATGACAATTTTGCTCGGATCGATTGCCGACGACTACACGGGCGCCTCCGACCTCGCCAACACCCTGACGAAGAACGGGCTCAGGACCGTGCAGACGGTCGGCATTCCCGATCCGGCACTCGCCCTGCCGGAGGTCGACGCGGTGGTCGTCTCGCTGAAGATCCGCTCCGTCGCCGCCGACGAGGCCGTCGCTGCGGCAGGCAAGGCGGACCGCTGGCTGCGCGACCGCGGCGCCGCCCACGTCCTCTACAAGATCTGCTCGACCTTCGATTCCACCGACCAGGGCAATATCGGCCCGGTGACGGAGGCCCTGAGCCGAGCCGCCGGTTGCGGTATCGTGCTCGTCACGCCGGCCTTTCCGGAAACCGGCCGGACGGTCTATCTCGGCCATCTTTTCGTCAATGGCCAGCCGCTCAGCGAAAGCCCGCTCAAGGATCACCCGCTCAATCCGATGCGTGACGCCAATCTGGTGCGCGTCATGGGCCGGCAGTCGCACGGCCACGTCGGTGTCGTCGATCTGGCGACGATCATGGCCGGCCCCGCCGCCGTAAGGGCCCGGCTCGACGCCCTGCGCGCCGAGGGGCTTTCCGCCGCCATTGCCGACGCAATCTCGGAGCGCGACCTCGAAACGCTCGGCGAGGTGGCGCTGCAGACGCCGGTATCGACCGGCGCCTCCGGCCTTGGGCTCGGCCTCGCCCGTGCCATCGTGCGCTCCGGTCGCGCTTCTTCGGCAGGCACCACGACGACGGACGCCGTGCGCCCCGTCGGCGGGCTTGCCGCCATTGTCGCCGGCAGCTGCTCGGCAGCAACGCTGCGGCAGCTCGATATTGCCGAACGCTCCATGCCGGTGCTGCGGCTCGACACCGAGAAGCTGCTCAGCGGATCCGACGAAATTGCCGCGGCGATCGCCTGGGCCGGCGAGCGGATTGCCGATGGGCCCGTGGCCATTGCCGCAAGCGCGTCACCCGAGGTCGTTTCACACCTGCAGTCTCAATACGGCCGGGAGGCGTCCGGTCACGCCATCGAAACCGCGACCGCAACCATCGCCAGCGAACTGGTGGCGCGCGGCGTCAAGCGCCTCGTCGTCGCTGGCGGCGAGACCTCCGGTGCGACGGTCGACAGGCTCGCCATCCCCGCCTTCCTGATCGGCCCCGAGATCGCTCCCGGCGTGCCGGTGCTTCGCACGGTCGGCAATGCTCAGGGCGACATGCTGCTGGCGCTGAAGTCCGGCAATTTCGGCGGCGACGATTTCTTCGCCGCGGCACTGGCGATGATGCGGTGAGAAAGCCCCTCCCCGACCCCTCCCCACGGGTGGGAGGGGCTTTGGCGCCCGCGGCAATCGCATGCCAATTTCAACGATCGGATCAGGCTGAAGTCTTCGAATGGACACGGAGGCGGTGCGGCAGGTCAGCCCCTCCCACCTTTGGGGAAGGATTGAGGAGGGGGGAAATCTGTACGCCTGCCACTTTCCATGTCGCGTCGTCCAGCCTCAATCCTTCGGCAGCTGGCGAACGGCCCACTCGCTTTTCGGGATTGCCTTGCCGATGGCGAAGCTGAAGGAGGCGACCGACGTCGTCTCCGGATTGACCTCGCATTTGAAGTCGACCGCATACCATTTCGATCGGCTGCGGAAGGCTCCGCCGCTAGCGTTGAGACCGGAAGCCGAAACCAAACCGCCAACGGGGCCGAAGGGCACAAGCATATCTGGAAAGGCATCCGGCCTCTGACGGCGTATCTGTTCGAGCGCCTCGATGGTACAAAGCTGCACGATGCGGCGCTTCGGCGGCAGCCTGCCGATCGCCTGTTTGACGCGCGGATCGGATAGCGCATCCTTGGAATAGAGTTGCTTCGCCTGAACGAGGGCGCTCACCTGCTGCTCCGATGCAGCCTCTGCGGGCTTTTGCGCGGCATCCGCCTTCGCTTCTTCCACCGCGGGCTTCTCCGCCGGTACAGGCGCGCTTTGAACCGCCGGCGCAGCATCGCCCGCCTCGTTCACCGCGTCCTCTGTATCGACGTGCAACTCGGCCAATGCTGCCGTCTTTGTCTCGGACGGCTTGGCGGCGCTCTCCGGCTTGGCGGAGGCGGGGCTGGCCTGCTCTGGGGCTGGTTGCGGCGTCTCCGGTTTACTCGGCGCTGCGGGCGGCAATTGCGGCTGGACCGGTTCTTTCTTGTCGGGCTCAGCCGAGGCGGATTCAAACACTTGCGGCTGCGATCGAGACGGCTGGACTTTTGCCTCGTTCGGCTTCTCTTGAGGTTTCTCCGTGCGCTTCGGCGGTGGAACGAGCTCGACATTGATGCTCTCGTCCTTCGCCGGCGCGGAATGCTCGGGCAGCCGGACCAGCAGCAGGAACGCCAGCGCCAGATGCAAGGCGATCGAGGTCGGAATGCCCCACCCGGTTTCTCCCCACATTGTTCTGGCCGTCTGCAGCATTGCTCAATGGATCACGGACTCGATCGCCTGAACCTAAGAGCTTGATGGCCCCGCAACAAGGGCACAGGCGACAATGTCCGCTACGCGTATTCGACCCGGTAGGGCGTGTCGAAGAAATGTTCCTCGAGGTTGCAGCCTTCGCCGCCGCGGTCGACGACGACGAAATCGGAGACGCCGTAGAGCGGCGTCAGAATGCCGTGCCAGACATTGCGGGCGATGTTGACGCCCTGGCCGGGCGCCGTCTCAAAGGCGATCGGTTCGCCCGGCCTGCCACCCTCATCCGGAGCGACCACGACAAGAAAGGCGTTCTCCGTCAGCGGCACGAAGGCCTGGCTGCCAAGCGGGTGGCGCTCCACCATCTTCAGCGGCACTGGAATTTCGTAGGGCTCGCCGCGCAGCAGGCTGATCAGGGCGCGCGCCTCCGGCCCGGTCGTTTCGACCGTTGCGAGATCGTGGTAGCGGATGCATTTGCCCGCGTTGATCGGGAAGCTTCTTGCCTCGTCGACTTCGATGACGTCGCCGAAGGGGGCGAACTCGGCCCGCGACAGGGGCCGGATCGGCAGGGATTTCATCGCATTTCCTCCCATCTGTTGTCGTTTGCTCCGGCCGCGCTCATTGGATCAGCATCGCCCGGAAGTCGTTGACGTTGGTGCCGGTTGGCCCCGGCTTGAAAAGGTCGCCGAGCGCATCGAAGGCCGACCAGCTGTCGTTGCACTGAAGCAGCGCCGCCGCATCGATCCGCTGCTTCAGCAGCCGGCCGATCGTCGTGTCGTCGGCAAAGGCGCCGGCATTGTCTTCCGAACCATCGATACCATCCGTGTCGGCAGCGAGCGCCGAAATGCCGCCAACGCCGTCGATGCCGAGGGCGAGCGACAGCAGGAACTCGCTGTTGCGGCCGCCCCTGCCGGCGCCGTTCACCGTCACGGTGGTTTCGCCGCCGGAAAGCACGACCACCGGCTTGCTGAAAGGTCGGCTTCGGGTCGCCACCTCGCGGGCGATCGCGGCATGGACGAGCCCGACATCGCGCGCTTCGCCCTCGATCGAATCCGAAAGAATGATCGCCTCGACGCCGGCAGCGCGCGCCTCCGCCGCAGCCGCCTCCAGCGAGACGCCGGCCGATGCGATCAGTCGAACTTCATTCCGACCGAAGCACGGATCGTCAGGTCTTGGCGCATCCGCCGCTTCGCTCGCCAGCCACGCGTGGACGCGTTCCGGCAGCGCCAGACGGTAGCGCTCGATGATCTTCAATGCATCAGCGCGCGTAGTCTCGTCGGCAATCGTCGGGCCGGAGGCGACCAATGCCGGATCGTCGCCGGGAATGTCGGAAACGACGAGCGACACGACACGTGCCGGATGGGCTGCGGCGGCCAGCCGCCCGCCCTTGATCATCGAGACATGCTTGCGTACGGCATTCATCGCCCGGATCGGCGCGCCCGAAGCGAGCAGCGCGCGGTTGACGGCGATCTCGTCCTCGAGCGAGAGCCCATGCGGCGGCGACGGCAGCAGCGCCGAACCGCCGCCGCAGATCAGCGCAATGACGAAGTCGTCCTCGGTGAGGCCGCTGACCTCGGAAAGCAGTCGTTTCGAGGCCCGTAGCCCGCTTTCGTCCGGCAAGGGATGCGAGGCTTCCAGAACGGCGATATGCCGGCAGGTAGCGCCGAAACCGTAGCGCGTCACGACGGCGCCGCTGAACGGCCCCTGCCACAGCGCCTCGAAGGCCTGCGCCATCTGTGCGGCACCCTTGCCGGCGCCGATGACGACGGTGCGGCCCTTCGGCGGTTCCGGCAGGTTGGCGGCGATGACACGCTCCGGATCGGCGGCAGCGACCGCCGAGTTGAACAACACTTCCAGGAATTGACGCGGATCGGCAATGGCGGCCATTTTTCCTCCCGTTGGCAAAGGCCCGGGCGGCGGCTCCTCCTTCCGCCGCCCGGATGCATGATTGCCGCAGTGGATGGGGACGCCCGCCCGGCCGATCATGCGCTTTTCTTAAAATCTCAGGCGACCTCGTGGTTCGCCATGCGCTCGAGCGCCCGGACCAGACCGGAATGGTCGAGCCCGCTGTCGCCATTGGCGGCGCAGTTGTTGAAGAGCTCCTGCGTCGCCGCCGTGTTCGGCAGCGAGATGCCAAGGCTCTTCGCCCCCTGCAGCGCCAGGTTCAGATCCTTCTGGTGCAGCGAGATCCGGAAGCCCGGCTCGAAGGTCCGCTTGATCATCCGATCGCCATGCACCTCGAGAATGCGCGAGGAGGCAAAGCCGCCCATCAGCGCCTCGCGGACGCGGGCCGGGTCGGCGCCCGCCTTCGAGGCGAAGACCAGCGCCTCGGAAACCGCCTCGATCGTCAGCGCGACGATGATCTGGTTGGCAACCTTGGTGACCTGCCCGTCGCCGCAATCGCCGACAAGGGTGATGTTCTTGCCCATCAGCTTGAAGAGCGGCAAGGCACGCTCGAAGGAGTCCGGCGCGCCGCCGGCCATGATGCTGAGCGTGGCATTCCTGGCACCGACCTCACCGCCGGAAACCGGCGCGTCGATGTATTCCGCCCCGGTTTCGCGGATCTTCCTGGCGAATTCCTTCGTCTCGATCGGCGAGATCGAGCTCATGTCGATGACCAGCTTGCCCTTGCCGAGACCGTAAGAAACGCCGTTCTCGCCGAAGAGGACATCCTTCACTTCCGGCGTATCCGGCAGCATCAGGATGATGGTGTCGACGGTCTCGGCGAGCGCCTTCGGCGTCTCGACGAACCGCAGGCCATGATCGAGCAGTTCCTGGCGCGGCGGGATGGCGAATTTCGAGGTGATGATGGTGTGGCCCGCATCCTGCAGGTGGCGCGCCATCGGCGTCCCCATGATGCCCAGTCCGATAAAGCCGATAGATGCCATTGTGCTTAGCTCCTGATCTTGATGATGTCTGCGGATTAGTTGCGCTTGCGCTCGGCTCCGAGCCAGCCGAGCCCCTCCGCCGTGGTCGCGCGCGGCTTGTACTCGCAACCGATCCAGCCCTCGTAACCGGCTGCTTCCAGCGCGTCGAAAACGAAGGGGTAGTTGATCTCGCCGGTACCCGGCTCGTTGCGGCCCGGATTGTCGGCGAGTTGGATATGGGCGATCCGGTCCGAATGGCGCTTATAGGCGCCGATCAGTTCGCCCTCGGTCCGCTGCTGGTGGTAGAGGTCGTACTGGATGAACAGGTTATCGCTGCCGACCTCTTCGATGATCGCGGCCGCCTGCCCCACCGTATTGAGATAAAAGCCGGGAATGTCGAAGCGGTTGATCGGCTCCATCAGGAGGCGGATGCCCTGCTTGCCGAGTTCGCTCGCCGCGAGCCTCAGATTGGCGACAAGGGTCGTGCGCAGCACGCTGTCCGGCACGCCGTCCGGCGCGATGCCGACGAGGCAATTGACCTGCTTGCAGTCCAGCGCCGTCGCGTAATCGATGGCGCTCGCAACACCCCGACGAAATTCGTCGATCCGGTCCGGCAGGATGGCAATGCCGCGTTCACCGCGCGCCCAGTCGCCGGCGGGAAGGTTGTGAAGAACCTGCGTCAGGCGGTGGCGATCGAGCGCGGCACGCAGGGCCATTTTCTCGAATTCGTAGGGAAACAGATATTCCACGCCTTCAAAACCGGCCTTGGCCGCAAGCGCAAAGCGGTCGAGGAACGGCGCCTCGTTGAACAGCATGGTCAGGTTTGCCGCAAATTTCGGCATGCGGTTACTCCTCTTGGAAGCTGAAGCGAATGGGGCGGGAAGGGCCTTCCTGATCCCGCTCTGGTGATTTTCAGTCGAGCAGGGCGGCGATCGCGGTCGGCGCATCCTCGCCGCGCTCGGCAAGTTCCTCGAACTCGACGACCGCGTTGATGTCGGCGCCCATGGCGATGTTCGTGACGCGCTCGAGGATGAATTCGATGACGACTGGCACCTGGTGTTCCTCCATCAGGGCCTGCGCCCGTTCGAAGGCATCGGCGAACTCATTGGGGCTCTTGACCCGGATCGCCTTGCAGCCGAGGCCCTCGGCAACGGCGACATGATCGACGCCGTAGCCCTTCTCCGCGTCGCCGCCGGCATTGATGTTGTCGAAGGCGAGGCTCACCTCGAAATCCATGTCGAAGCCGCGCTGGGCCTGGCGGATCAGACCGAGATAGGAGTTGTTGACGACGACATGCAGGTAGGGGAGCTTGTGCTGCGCCCCGACTGCGAGTTCTTCGATCAGGAACTGGAAGTCATAGTCGCCGGAAAGCGCGACGATCGGCCGGTTCGGATCCGCGGCGCGGACGCCGAGCGCTGCAGGGAGCGTCCAGCCGAGCGGCCCGGCCTGGCCGCAATTGATCCAGTTGCGCGGCCTGTAGACATGCAGGAACTGTGCGCCGGCGATCTGGCTCAAGCCGATGGTCGAGACGTAGCAGGTGTCGCGGCCGAAGGCTTTGTTCATCTCCTCGTAGACGCGCTGGGGTTTCAGGGGCGTCTGGTCGTAATGAGTCTTGCGTAGCATGGTGCTCTTGCGCTCGCGGCATTCCGCCGCCCAGGCCGACCAATCGCGCAACTTGCCGGCAGTCTTCCATTCGGTTGCGACGTCGAGGAAGAGTTTCAGCGCAGCGCCCGCATCCGAGACGATGCCGAAATCCGGCGCGAAGACGCGGCCGATCTGCGTCGGTTCGATATCGACATGGATGAACTTGCGCCCCTCCGTATAGGTCGGGACATTGCCGGTGTGGCGATTGGCCCAGCGGTTGCCGATGCCGAAGACGAAATCGGAGGCAAGCAACGTCGCATTGCCGTAGCGATGCGAGGTCTGCAGACCGCACATGCCGGCCATCAGCGGATGGTCGTCGGGAATCGTGCCCCAGCCCATCAGGGTCGGGATGACCGGAACGCCGGTGATCTCGGCAAATTCGGTGAGGAGGTCCGACGCATCCGCATTGATGATACCGCCGCCGGCGACGATGAGCGGCCGTTCCGCCGCGTTTAGCATGGCAAGCGCCTTTTCGGCCTGGGCGCGCGTTGCGGCCGGCTTGTAAGGCGCGAGCGGCTCATAGGTCTCCGGATCGAACTCGATCTCTGCAAGCTGGACGTCGACCGGCAGGTCGATCAGAACCGGACCGGGACGGCCCGAGCGCATCAGATGGAAGGCCTTCTGGAAGACGAAGGGAACGAGCGCCGGCTCCATGACCGTGACCGCCCACTTGGTGACCGGCGCGGCGATCTTGGCGATATCGACTGCCTGGAAATCCTCCTTGTCGAGGCGCGCCCGCGGCGCCTGCCCGGTGATGCAGAGGATCGGGATCGAATCGGCCGAGGCCGAGTAAAGGCCGGTGATCATATCTGTGCCGGCCGGCCCCGAGGTACCGATGCACACGCCGATATTGCCGTGCTTTGCCCGCGTGAAGCCCTCCGCCATGTGGGATGCGCCTTCGACGTGGCGGGCAAGAATATGGCGGATCGATCCACGCGCTCTGAGCGCCGAATAGAGCGGATTGATCGCCGCCCCCGGGACGCCGAACGCACAATCGATCCCCTCCTTTTCCAGAATATGAACCGCTGCATCGACAGCGCGCATCTTGGCCATGGGAACTCCTCCTGTTTAATGGAAACATAATCCATAATTCATTGTCGTCAACATAAAAATGGAATTAATTGCCATTATACGGAAATTAACGAAGCAGGACGATCGCAGGCGGCACTGGTCAAAACCGAATGGCGTCGCTATTGGCTATGAGAGAGACATGACGGGGTATTGGCGGTGGCTATCGTATCGGAGCAGACAAAAGGCAAACGCGGCCGGAAGGCGGGCGCCAACGCGACGCCCTCCTCGGTCCAGGTGCTCGACCGCAGCCTGGCACTGTTCAGCCTCGTGGCCGATCGCGATGGTTCGACATTGACCGACCTGGCAGACGAGACGGGGCTGGCGCCGTCGACGATCCATCGCCTGCTGACATCGCTTTCAAGCCACGGCATGGTCGCGCACGATCCCGACACCGGCGAGTGGACGATCGGCGTGAGGGCCTTCGAGATCGGCAACGCCTTCCTGCGCTTCCGCAAGCTCGGTACGATCAGCCGGCCCTACCTGAAGCGACTGATGGACGAGAGCGGAGAGACCGCCAATATCGGCATCGAGGACGATGGCGACGTCGTGTTCATCTCGCAGGTCGAAAGCCATGCACCGATGCGGGCCTTCTTCCGCCCCGGACGGCGGGGCCCGAGCCATGCCTCCGGGATCGGCAAGGCGATTCTTTCGACCTGGTCGGATACCGAGATCGCCAAGACGCTTGGCGGGAGGACCTTGACGCATTTCACCGACCGGACGCTCGACACGTTGCCGGCGCTGATCCGCGACATCCAGGAGATCCGCAATCGTGGCTGGTCGATCGACGATGAGGAACACACGCTCGGTATGCGCTGCATCGCCGCGCCGCTGTTCAACGAATATGGCGAGGCGATCGGCGGCATATCGATATCCGGACCGTCGGTCCGCATCGACGATAAAAAGCTCGACCCGCTTGGCTCGCTCGTACGCCGGACGGCGGACGAACTGACCCGCGCCATCGGTGGCCACCGTCCCGGGGAGGGGTGAGGCGCGGCTCATAACAATGAAACGATGAAATGATCTCTAGCCGAACATCGCCTCGGTCGCTTCCAGGAAGCTTGCGGCCACCGGGCCGGGGTTCGGCCGGCTGAGGACATGGACATCGGCTTCCGGGGCGGGATCCGCAAGCGGACGATAGACCACACCGGGACGCGAGAGATTTCTGATGCATTCTGGAACCAGCGCGACCCCGAGACCGGCGGAGACCAGGCTGGTCAGCGAATAGGATTCGACCACTTCGTTGGTGATGTTCGGCACGAAGCCTGCAGCGACGCAGCAGTCGTGCAGGTAGCGGGCGAAGCGGGAGTCTGCCAGCCGGAGAAAGACGAAGCTTTCCTGCTGCAGCGCGGCGAGCTCGACCGTTTGATGGCCGGCGAGCGGGTGATGAGCCGGCAATGCGACGCCAACCTTTTCGTGCCAGGCGACCCGGCCCACGAGTTCGGCATTGTAGCGCGGCCTGCGCACGAAGCTGAGGTCGGTGCGGTGCGAAAGCAGCGCCAGTTCCTGCGCCTGCGGGTCCATTTCATGGATGCGCACAAAGACACCCGGCCAGCGGTCCCGGAACCGCGCGATCAGCGTCGACAACTGGCCGAGGAGGACCGAGCCGGTCGTGCCGATATTGAGCATGCCCACCTGGCCGGATCCAATGGCGCGCGCCTGATGCGTAGCATGCTCCACCTGTCCGAGGATCATCCTCGCCTGTTCGAGAAAACTGGCGCCGGCCTCGGTGAGCTCGACATGTCGGCTCGAACGTTCGAAGAGTCGGGTACCGACCTCCTCCTCCAGATCCTTGATCTGCTGGCTCAAGGGCGGCTGCGAGATGTTCAAGTTCTTTGCCGCGACAGTAAAGCTCGTCGCCTCGGCGACGGCGATGAAATAGCGCAGATGCCGAAGCTCCATCGCGACCTCCACCTTCAACAGATCGATATGATATACGTCTTGATCAAGTCAAACAATATATTGGACATATCGCCTTGCTTTTGTTCCCATCACTATGGATGGCCGGGCGTCGCACGAGGAGGGTGCACGCCGTTAGAGACGGCCAATCCATGAGCGAGCGGCGGCAGCAGGCCGCGCGACGGCTTAGGCACAAAAAGCCATTGCCTCGTCGCAGCGCCGGGCTCACAGCGTTTCTGGGAGGAAGCAAATGTCCAGGTTTAGCAGGTCCTTGTTCGGACAAGTCATCATCGCACTCGTCCTTGGTATCCTTGTCGGCGTTTTCTGGCCGCAATTTGCCGCACAGCTGAAACCGCTGGGAGACGGCTTTATCAAATTGATCAAGATGGTGATTGCGCCTCTGGTCTTCGGCGTGGTCGTTCACGGCATCGTCGGCGCCGGAGACTTGAGAAAAGTCGGGCGGGTCGGCCTCAAGTCGCTCATCTATTTCGAGGCGGTAACGACGCTGGCGCTCGCGCTCGGGCTGATCGCAGCCTATGTCTTCGGCCCCGGCCATGGGATGAATGTCGATCCGACGACGCTCGATGCGAGTGCCTTGGGCGCCTACACCGAAAAGGTCTCGCAGGTCACCGGCACCGTCGACTTCCTGATGCGGATCATCCCCACGACAATCCTCGATGCTTTCGCCAAGGGCGACGTCTTGCAGGTGCTGCTGTTCGCCGTGCTGTTTGGATCGGGCCTTGCCCTCATCGGCGAGCGCGGCAAACAGGTTGCCGAAGTGATCGACCAGACGACGCAGGTGCTCTTCAAGGTGATCGGCTTCATCGTCCGGCTCGCTCCGATCGGCGTCTTCGGCGCCATCGCCTACACGGTCGGAAAATACGGCATCGGCTCGCTGCAGCAGCTCGGCTATCTGGTCGTTCTGCTCTATGCGACGATCATCCTCTTCGTTTTCGGCGTTCTCGGCCTGATCATGAAAATTGCCGGGTTCAGCATCTTCAAGTTCCTCCGGTATCTGCGCGAGGAGTTGATGATCGTCATGGCGACGGCTTCCTCGGACAGCGTTCTGCCGCAGGTCATGCGAAAGCTCGAACGGCTTGGAATCAAGGATTCGACGGTCGGTCTGGTCATCCCCACAGGCTATTCTTTCAACCTCGACGCTTTCTCGATCTATCTGACGCTCGCCGCCGTGTTCATCGCGCAGGCGACCAATACGCCGCTTGCACCCGGCGACCTGTTGCTGATCCTCGGCGTGGCGCTGCTGACCTCGAAGGGCGCCCACGGCATCCCCGGCTCCGCCATCGTCGTGCTGGCGGCGACGCTTTCCGCCATTCCGGTCATCCCGGCCATCGGCCTTGTGCTGGTCCTGTCTGTCGACTGGTTCGTCGGCATTGCCCGGGCGCTCGGAAACCTGATAGGCAATTGTGTGGCCGCCGTCGTCATCGCCGTTTGGGAGGGCGACATCGACCGCGAGCAGGCCCACCGGGTGCTGGATGGCGACCAGGCTGCAAGTCCCAGGCCCGCACCTGTATTCCAAACCTCTGCTGCCAGCGACGTGATCCCGACCTCCGCGATCGCGCATCCCGTCAACGGCCGCTAGGGCCGTTCCGGTTCGAACAGACACTTCAACAGGTAACGAAAAGATGCAAAGCAACTACTATTTCCCAGAAGGCGGGCATCCGCCGCAAACGAACCTGCTGACGGATCGGGCAGTGTTCACCGAAGCCTACGCGATCATTCCGAAGGGCGTGATGCGCGATATCGTCACCAGCTACCTGCCGCATTGGACGAACACCCGTCTCTGGGTCCTTTCGCGGCCGCTGTCCGGGTTCTCCGAGACGTTCTCGCAATACATCATGGAAGTCGGGCCTTCGGGCGGAAGCGATCGGCCCGAGGGCGACCCCCGCGCCGAAGCCGTGTTGTTCGTCGTCGACGGGGACTTCCGGCTGACGATCGGCGGTGAAGCCCATCGCATGCGGCCCGGCGGCTATGCCTTCATTCCGCCCGGCGCCGAATGGAGCCTGCACAATGACGGGTCCACGCCAACCCGATTCCACTGGTTCCGCAAGGCCTACGAAAAGGTCGATGGAATCCCCCTCCCCGAACCGATCGTCACCAACGAACGTGAAATCACCCCAACGCCGATGCCTGGCACGGAGGGCCGCTGGGCGACGACCCGCTTCGTCGATCCGTCCGACATGCGCCACGACATGCATGTGACGATCGTCACCTTCGAGCCCGGCGGCGTCATCCCCTTCATGGAGACCCATGTGATGGAACACGGGCTCTACGTTCTCGAGGGCAAGGCGGTCTACCGCCTCAACGCCGACTGGGTCGAGGTCGAGGCGGGCGACTATATGTGGCTCAGAGCCTTCTGCCCGCAGGCCTGCTATGCCGGCGGACCGGGCAAATTCCGTTACCTGCTCTACAAGGACGTCAACCGCCATATGACGCTCGGCACGCCAGGCCGATTCGCCTGATGGCTGGAGCTACCGAGCCGGAACGCTTCGTTCCGGCTCGCGTCAGCCGATATTGCGGGTTCGACGGATAGGCCATAGCTTGGTCGCATGGCGACGTCGAAGCTTGAGGCCTACCGCAAGAAGCGCGATTTTTCGAAGACGCCGGAGCCGGTCGGGCGCCCCGCCGGCGGCGGCAACCGTTTCGTCGTGCACAAACACCACGCGACAGCGGACCACTATGATCTGCGGCTTGAGGTTGGCGGCGTGCTGAAGAGCTGGGCGGTTCCCAAGGGGCCCTCGCTCAACCCGGCCGACAAGCGCCTGGCGGTGGAGACCGAAGACCATCCGATCGACTATATCGACTTCGAGGGCGTCATCCCTGAGGGCCAATATGGCGCCGGCCCGATGATCGTCTGGGACACCGGCGTCTGGGCTCCGATGGACGACCTCGAGACAAGCCTGCGGACCGGTGCCTTCAAGTTTCGCCTGGCCGGCGAAAAGCTCAACGGCGGCTGGATGCTGACGCGGCTGAAGCCGAGGCCGGGCGAAGAAGACCACCGCCACTGGCTCCTCTTCAAGGAGCGCGATCCCGCCGCCGATCCTTCGACAGACATTCTCGCCGCACGGCCGGAGAGCGTCAAATCCGGGCGGCGGATCGAGGAACTGGTCGAAAAGCCGAAACCTGCGGCGAAGCCGGTCAAGCTCAACCCCGCCGCGCTTCCCGGCGCAGCGAAGGCGCCGATGCCGACGCGCATCGAACCGCAACTCGCGATGCCATCCACCGCACCGCCTGGCGGTGCCGCCGGACGCGAGGTCTGGCTGCACGAGATCAAGTTCGACGGCTACCGCACGATGGCGCATTTATCCGGCGGCGAGGTGCGCCTCATCACGCGCGGCGGCCTCGACTGGACGAGGCGCTACGGCGATCTGCCCGAGGCGTTTCGCCGGCTGCCATGCCGCGAGGCCGTGATCGACGGCGAGATCGTCGTGTTGGACGACGAAGGTATCAGCCGTTTCGCGCTCCTTCAGGAGGCGCTTTCCGCCGGCGCCGGCAACAGGCTGGTGTTCTATGCTTTCGATCTTCTGCATCTCGACGGCTGGAACCTCGCCGCCGCCCCGCTCGAGAAGCGCAAGGTTCTGCTCGGGCAGGTGCTCGGGGCGCAATTGTCGAGCCGCTCCGCCATCCAGTTGAGCGACCACGTCGTCGGCGACGGGCGCGCCTTTTACCAGCAAGCCTCGGAACTGGGGCTCGAGGGCGTCATTTCCAAACGCGCCTCGGCGCCCTATCAGAGCGGCCGTTCCAAGACCTGGACCAAGACCAAGGCGCTGAAGGCGGAAGATTTCGTCATCGCCGGCTATACCATGTCCGAAGCCGCCGAAGGCCTTGCCGCGCTCGCGCTCGGCGAATGGATCGATGGCGAACTGCAGTATCGCGGCAAGGTCGGAACCGGCTTTGACGCCGAAACGCTGAAACAATTGCTGGCGCGGCTGGAACCGCTGAGGGGGGGTGCGGCGAAGCTCGAGGGTGCGCCGAAGGAGATCATCTGGGTCCGGCCGGTACTGCGGGCGCGTATTCACTACGGGAATCGAACAGCCGACAATATTCTCCGTCATGCGGTGTTCCAGGGGCTCCGTGACGTCGACCTCTCGACGCCCGTTTCGCCGCGGCAAAAGCGGCTGATCTCCGACGCCGACCTTGCCAGCATCTCCATCACCAATCCGACGCGCCGTCTGTTCGGCAAGTCCGGACCCACAAAGCTCGATCTTGCTCTCTATTACGCCATGGTCGGCGATTTCATGCTGCCGCACATCCTCGGCCGCCCGGTCTCGCTCGTCCGCTGCCCGACGGGCAAATTCGCGGATTGCTTCTTCCAGCGGCACCCCTTTACCGGCATGCCGCCCTCGGTGGCCGGCTTTCAGTCCACCAATTCCGAAGGCGAGACCAAGACCTATCTCTCGGTCGAGGACGCCAAGGGATATCTGGCGCTGGCGCAATTCGGTGTCGTCGAATTCCATTCCTGGGGGTCGACGCGAAAGCGTCTCGACAAGCCCGACCGAGTCGTCTTCGACCTCGATCCCGGCGAGGGCGTCGGCTGGCGCGAAATCGTCGAGGCGGCGGTCCACATCAGGGCCGAGCTCGAGACGCTCGGCCTCGTCCCCTTTGTCAAGACGTCCGGCGGCAAGGGCGTTCACGTCGTCGTGCCGGTCAGCGCGAAGCTCGACTGGAAGAAGACCCATCGGGCAACCAGCGGCATCGCCGCGCGGCTGGCGGCGACCGCACCCGAGCGCTTCACCACCAGCATGGGCAAGGACAAGCGCGTGAAGCGCATCTTCATCGACTTCCACCGCAATGCCCGCGGGCATACCGCGGCTGCGCCCTATTCGCTTCGCGCCCGCACCAACCTGCCGGCCTCCACGCCCTTGAGCTGGGCCGATCTCGAGACTATCGACGCTCCCGAGGATTTAAATTATTCTTCTCTACCGGGCCTTTTGGCCACGTCCGGCGATCCCTGGGCCGATATCGACGACTGTGCGAGGGATTTGCCTATGCTTTCCAATGCGGAGAAGTAACCGGGTAGACCGCGCAGGAGACGAATATGGCACCCAGGGCAAGTTGGAAGGGTTACCTGAGGCTGAGCCTCGTGAGCTGTCCCGTACGGCTCTATCCCGCCACGACGACGAGCGAACGCATCACCTTCAATCAGTTGCACAAGGATACGCACAACCGGATCAACATGAAGCCGGTCGATCCGGAGCTCGGCCTGGTCGAGCGATCCGACCTGGTGAAGGGCTATGAATACGAGGACAAGAAATACATCGTCATCGACGAGGCCGACCTCGACAGCGTCAAGATCGAATCCAACCATACGATGAACATCGAGGCCTTCGTCGAAGAAGGCTCAGTCGACGTGATCTATCAGGACGCCCCCTATTATCTCGCGCCGGACGGGGCGATGGCCGAGGAGACCTTCATCGTCTTGCGGGAGGCCCTGCGCCGGAGCGGCAAACTCGCCATCGCGCGTCTCGTGCTTTCGAGCCGCGAACGCGTGATCGCCATCGGGCCCCGGGAGACCGGCATGTTCGTCTGCACGCTCAGGAACCCCAACGAAGTGCGCGGCACCGCCGAATATTTCGGCAACATCCCGGTCGGCAGTCCCGAGCCGGAAATGCTGCAGCTCGCCGAGGCGCTCATCAAGCAAAAGACCACGACCTTCGATCCGAAGAACTACGAGGATCGCTACGAGATCGCCCTCATGCAGATGATCCGCGAGAAGCTCAAGGGCCACAAGCCGATCATCGCGGCGCCGCCGGATCGCGGCAATGTCATCAACCTCATGGATGCGTTGAAGGCGAGCCTGTCGCAAGCGAAGCCGCCGGCCAAGAGCAAGAGCAAGGCTGAGCCGGCTGCAAAACCCGCTGCGAAGGGCGCTGCAGCCAAGCCCGCCGCAGGAAAGAAGACGACCGCACAGAAGAAGGCCTGATGGGGGTCGCCGGCAAGACATTCGGTATCGTGGGGGCGCTCGCCGCCTTTCCGCGGCGGCTGATCGCACGGGAGGTCGAGCGCCAGGGCGGACATCTCCGGCGCGGCGTCACCCGGCAAACCACGCATGTGGTCTTCGGCCGCGGCATGCTCCTGAAGGCGACCGACGCGGAGATCGAGACGCGTTTCGAGCGCGGGGCCGGCAACGGCCGGGACCTTCTCAGCGAGAACGGCTTCCTGCGGTTGCTGGGCCTGGCGACGGCGCCGGAGACATCGGCGCTGCCGCGCCAATCGCTGATCGACCAGGCGAAGATCGCGCCGCGCCTCTTCGACCTGCTGTCGCTTTTCGACGCTTTCGAACATGACAAGGAGCCCTATTCGTTCCGCGACGTGATCCTCGCCCGCAAATATGCGGGACTGATCGCAAGCGGCGCCGGCTGGGGAACGATCGCTCGCTCCGTCCAGCGCTCCAGCCACGCTTCGCTGACGGCGCTGTCGCTTCATCATGAAGGCTCGAAGACGATCTACGCGCGACGTATCGAAGGCTTGAGCGAGCTCGACGGACAATTGCTGCTCGATCTCGGGGCGGTCGAGGAAGCAGAGCTCGAAGAGCTCTTTGCGCAAGCGGAAGAGGCCGAAGAAGACGGCGAATACGAGGACGCCGCCGCGATCTACCAGCGCTACCTCGCTATCGATCGCACCGACTCAGTCGCCGCCTTCAACCGTGCCAATTGCCTTCGGGCCGCGGGGCACGAACTCGACGCCGCGCATGATTATGCGCGCGCGCTCAAGCTCGACCCTTCCTTTGCCGAGGCCTGGTTCAACCTCGCCGGGCTGATGAGCGAGCGCGGCCGCATCGACACCGCCCGCCGACATCTTCAGAAGGCGATCGACACCGATGGCGACTATGCCGACGCGATCTTCAACCTGGCAAAGCTCGAATTCGATGCCGGCGACCTCGGAGAGGCGCGCCGCTGGTGGAAGCGTTACCTCGAACTCGACAAGGATTCCGAATGGGCGCGGACCGCAGAACGCGGCGTGCAGTTCGTGAATCTGCAGCTTCTCCCGACGACGCGCGCGTGATCACGGTGCGGCGCTGTGGCGCTTTGGTTTGCCGCGTGATCTTATCCTGAGATCGCTCCGATTACGGAATCATCCAAAGGACGGCTGACTGAAATGGTCGAAAAATTCCTGTTCGACGGACCGGAGGACGCGCCGGCCACCATTCTTCTCGCGCATGGCGCCGGCGCGCCGATGGATTCTGCCTCGATGACGGCAACGGCCAGCGCGCTCGCCGAGGCAGGCTTTCGGGTGGCCCGCTTCGAGTTCGGCTATATGGCGGCGCGGCGCACGGGTGCGCGCAAGCCGCCACCGCGCGCCGAGACACTCAATCCGGAATACCGGGCGGCCGTCGCGGAACTCGGCGCGAAGGGGCCGCTTATCATCGGCGGCAAGTCGATGGGCGGGCGCGTCGCCAGCATGATCGCCGACGAGTTGCATGCCGGCGGAAGGATCGCCGGACTGCTTTGCCTCGGCTATCCCTTCCACCCGCCGGCCAAACCCGAACAGCTTCGCACCAGGCATCTCGCCGGCCTTCGGACGCCGACACTGATCTGCCAGGGAACCCGCGACGAGTTCGGCACACGCGACGAGGTTGCGGGATACACGCTGTCCGACCGGATCGAGATCCTCTGGCTGGAAGACGGCGACCACGACCTCAAGCCGCGCAAGAGCGTCTCCGGCTTTGCGGCCGCCGATCACCTGAAGACGCTGGCCGAAACCGTGAAACGATGGGTCGACGGTCTGGGCCGATGAGCCAAGCATGAAGATCGCCACCTACAACATCAACGGCGTGAACAAACGGCTCGACAGCCTCCTGGCCTGGCTCACGGCGGCCGAGCCGGATGTCGTCTGCCTCCAGGAATTGAAAGCGACCGACGCCCAGTTTCCGCAGCCGGCGATCGAGGCGGCGGGCTATGGCGCCGTCTGGCGCGGACAGGCGGCCTGGAACGGCGTCGCGATTCTGGCCCGCGGCAACGAGCCGGTCCTGACGCGCACGGAACTGCCCGGCGACCCCTCTGACACGCAGAGCCGGTACATCGAAGCGGCCGTCAACGGGATTCTGATCGCCGCACTCTACGCTCCCAACGGCAATCCCCGGCCCGGGCCGAAATTCGATTATAAGCTCGCCTGGCACGAGCGTCTTGCGCTGCACGCCGCCGGGCTGTTCGAGACCGGGCTGCCGGTGGTGCTCGCCGGCGACTACAACGTCGTTCCGGAGCCGCGCGACATCTATCCGACCCGCTCCTATGACGACAATGCCCTCGTCCAGCCGGAAAGCCGCGCCGCCTTCCGGCAACTGCTCGACCAAGGCTGGCTCGATGCGCTGCGCAAGATTTATCCGGAGGAACAGCTCTTCACCTTTTGGGACTATCGGCGCAATCGCTGGCAGCGCAATGCCGGCCTGCGGCTGGACCATATTCTGCTCAGCCAAAAGCTCAGACGCCGGCTGACGGGCGCCGGCATCGACCGGAACGTCCGCGGGTGGGAAAATGCCAGCGATCACGCGCCGGTGTGGATCACCTTGAGAGACTAGCCGGAACGGAACGGGCAGAATTCGGGTCTGGCGATCCTCCGTCAATCGTGCACCATTACCGTCTGGAAAAGGGAGGCGAGCGATGACAAAGGCGAATGTGGGTTTCATCGGGCTCGGGCTCATGGGCCAGGGCATGGCGGCAAACATCCTGAAGAAGGGCTGGCCGCTCTCGGTCATGGCGCACCGCAACCGCGCGCCGGTGGAAGCGCTGGTCGCAAACGGCGCCAAGGAGGTGCGAACGCCGCGCGAGATGGCCGAGCAATGTGACATTGTCGTGCTCTGCGTAACCGGGTCGCCCGAAGTGCTTGCCGTCGTCGATGGAACGGACGGCATTGCCGCCGCCGGCAAGCCGCTGACCATCGTCGACTGCTCGACCTCCGATCCATCGGTGACGACGAAGCTCGCCCAGGATCTCGCCCGCAAGGGCATTACGCTCATCGACGCGCCGCTCAGCCGCACCCCGGCGGATGCGGCCGCCGGCACGCTCGATGTTATGGTCGGCGGGACAGAGGATGACGTCCGCCGCGTCTGGCCGGTGCTCGAATGTTTCGCCGGCCGCATCGTCCACACCGGCCCGACCGGGACCGGGCACACCATGAAGCTGCTCAACAACTTCCTGTCGATGGGCTATGCGGCCCTCTATTCCGAGGCGCTGATGCTCGGGCAGAAGGCCGGCCTCACATCGGAGATCTTCGACAGTGTCGTCCGTGGCGGCCGCATGGACTGCCCCTTTTACCAGACCTTCTTCCGCTGGGTGCTGGAGCGCGATCCGAATGCCCACAAGTTCGCGATCCGCAACGGCTTCAAGGATATGAGCTACCTCGCCGCCTTCGCCAATGCCGCCGGCGTCGCCAATCCGATCGGCGCGGCGGTCAGGAACGCCTTCGCACAGGCCGTCGGGGCCGGACGCGGCGAGGACTACGTGCCGATGCTGTCGGATTTCATCGCCGAGGCAAACGGGGTCAAGTGAACGGCGGCGAGGCGGGCGGCGCGCTGGGACCTGCCTTGGATCAATGCGGAAGATCGGCAGCCGCCGTGGATTCGGCTTTGTCGCGCATCATAAAGACGGCAATCAGGAAAGCCTGCGTCAGCACCAGCGCGTAGGCGGCGAGAATGACGGCGCACGAGACGACAAAATTCAGCTGCGGCGCAGCACCGAGCACGACGGGCACGCTCCACGATACGGCGGAGACGACACCGCAGCCGATCAGCGCCACCTTCGTCCTCCGTCTCAGCCCCGCGAGAAGTTGAGTTCCAATCCGACGACGAAGGAACGGCAGGACCAGTCGGTGAATGGCAAGGCCATTGATCGACAAGATGGCGACGATGGTGATCTTGGCCCAGATTTTCGGGTTCATCAGTTTCTCCGGTTCGCTCACCTGATAGAGCAGGAGAAAGCCGACGCCGGAGGTCCACAGCAACATCAGTCCCACGGCGACAAACCGGCTTACCCATTCGATGTTGCCGACGAGGTCTCCGGTCATGGTCATTCGACGATACCGCGCCAGCAGCAGATCAAGAAAGACGGCCCCGCCAAATCCGACGATCAGGCCGGCGAAATGGAGGAGCCTCAGGAAGGTTCGGGCATAGGACAATATTGTCGACGGCTGCACTGGCACGAAGGACAAGAAAGCATCCAGACCGTTCAACTCAACCTCCCGAAAAAGCACGCACAAACACACACGCGCATCTGAACGAGGGCATGCCAATCAGCACCACCGACTTGCATTGGACATTCAAAGTGGAACGCCTCGAAGCGATTCCGACGGCGCGCGGGCTCTTCTACTTAAAGGTGAGCGCCGTCAACTATGAAAAATGGCTAATTAAGCGCTTCGACAACTGTGCCGTGACAGAATTCCATCATCGCCGAAATGCATTCTTGCAGGAATGCAATGCATCCGCCCGCATGCGGCTTTGACTGCCGGGTGTCGAATAGTGAAAGTGATCGCCAATCGAAAATGGAATAAACGTTCCGAACTGTTGCGGTGATTATTCCAAACATTCCTGGAGGACCTGCCCATGACCGCCCTTCCCTTCGCCCTCAACCACATGGCTGCGCCGGGCCTGCGGCTCGATGCCTTCTTCGCGCTGGCGAAGTCGCTCGGCATTTCTGCCGTCGAAATTCGCAACGATCTTTCCGGCAATGCCATTCTCGACGGCACGACACCCTCGGAGGTGAATGCGCTTGCGGAAAAAGACGGGCTGACGATCATTTCGATCAACGCGCTGCAGCGCTTCAACGAATGGAACGAGGCACGTGAGGCGGAGGCGCGCGAGCTTATTTCCTATGCCCGCGATTGCGGCGCCGAGGCGCTGGTGCTGGTGCCGGTCAATGACGGCAGCGGCCAGAAGGACGGCGAGCGCCAGGCGAACCTTCGCGTAGCCCTCAAAGCGCTGAAGCCGCTGCTCGATACGGCTGGTGTCATCGGACTTGTCGAGCCGCTGGGCTTCGAAATCTGCTCGTTGCGCTCCAAGACCGAGGCCGCCGGGGCGATTCGGGAGATCGGCGGCGAGACCTTCCGTCTCGTCCACGACACCTTCCACCATTATCTCGCCGGCGAGGACGCTTTCTTCCCGGAACTGACCGGCCTCGTCCACATTTCGGGCATCAGCGACGAGGCCGTTGCGGTCTCCGAAATGCGCGATCCGCACCGGATTCTGGTCGATGCGGCAGACCGTCTGGACAATGCGGGGCAGATCCGCCGGCTGCGCGCCGAAGGCTACAAAGGTCCCTTCTCATTCGAGCCCTTCGCGCCTTCCGTCCATGCATTGAGCGAGCCTGCCAAGGCCGTTCGCGAGAGCATGGATTACCTGCAGTCCCGCGCCTGATCGCTTGACGCGCCGACAGCGCGGAAAACCGCCCGGGCGCCGCAAGACGCACTTGACGGCGTCCGGATAAAATGGAATACATATTCCGTAATGACAAACCACTGGTTTGTTTGTTCCGTTTTCATCGGGAGCGCAGCGGGAGTGCTGCTTCCGAGCAGAAATGAGCTCGATCAGAGAATCGGGTTTCCGGCAAAAGACAGGGTGTGCCGGCACCAAAAGTGGAGGAGAAAGTAGACATGAAGAAATTCATTCTGGGCACTGCGATGGCCGTGATGATGTCGACGGCTGCGCATGCTGAGACGATCGGCGTCTCGATGGCGCTGTTCGACGACAACTTCCTGACGGTTCTGCGCAACGGCATGCAGGACTATGCCAAGACGCTGAACGGCGTCGAGCTGCAGATCGAAGACGCGCAGAACGACGTCGCCAAGCAGCAGAGCCAGATCCAGAACTTCATCGCTGCCGGCGTCGATGCGATCATCGTCAACCCGGTCGACACCGATGCGACCGCCGCCATGTCGAAGATCGCCGCAGACGCCGGCATTGCGCTCGTCTACGTCAACCGCGAGCCGGTGAACATCGACTCGCTTCCGGAAAAGCAGGCCTTCGTCGCATCGAACGAAGTCGAATCCGGCACGCTGGAGACGCAGGAAGTCTGCAAGATGCTCGGCGGCAAGGGCAAGGCCGTCGTCATGATGGGCGAGCTCTCCAACCAGGCCGCCCGCATGCGCACCAAGGACATCCACGACGTTCTCGCCACCGACGCCTGCAAGGGCATCGAGATCGTCGAAGAGCAGACCGCCAACTGGTCGCGCACCCAGGGCGCCGACCTGATGACCAACTGGCTTTCCGCCGGCGTTGAGTTCGATGCCGTGATTGCCAACAACGACGAAATGGCGATCGGCGCCATCCAGGCGCTGAAGGCTGCCGGCCGGTCGATGGACTCGGTCGTCATCGGCGGCGTCGACGCCACCCAGGACGCGCTTGCCGCCATGGCTGCCGGCGACCTCGACGTGACCGTGTTCCAGAACGCGGCCGGCCAAGGCCAGGGCTCGGTCGATGCCGCGCTCAAGCTCGCCAAGGGCGAAGCGGTCGAGAAGAAGGTCTACATCCCCTTCGAGCTCGTCACGAAGGACAACCTGGACAAATACCAGGCGAAGAACTGATCGTTCCTCTTGGGAGCGCGGCCAGGGCCGCGCTCCCATCCGAAACAAGTCCCGCCTGAAGCCGATGGGCCTATGAGAGGGCTGTCCACCCTCTGCGTGGACGTTCCGGCCGAGGCCGGAAGATGGGGAGGCAATGACCATGACGCTCAGTCCCACAACGATGGCAGCCGTGCGCGCCAGCGGTGCCGTACCCAATGCCGAATATCTCCTGACCGCCGAAGGCGTGCGCAAGGAATTCCCCGGCGTCGTCGCGCTCGACGACGTTGAGTTCAAGCTGAAGCGCGGCACGGTGCACGCGCTGATGGGCGAGAACGGCGCCGGCAAGTCGACGCTGATGAAGATCCTCGCCGGCATCTATCACCCGGACCAAGGTGAGGTGAAGCTCCGCGGCGTCGACATCCAGCTGAAGTCGCCGCTCGACGCGCTCGAAAACGGCATCGCCATGATCCATCAGGAACTGAACCTGATGCCGTTCATGACGGTCGCCGAGAATATCTGGATCCGCCGCGAGCCGAAGAACCGCTTCGGCTTCGTCGATCACGGCGAGATGCGTCGCATGACGGCCAAGCTCTTCGAGCGGCTGAAGATCGACATAGATCCGGAAATCGAAGTCCGCCATTTGTCGGTCGCCAGCCGGCAGATGGTCGAGATCGCCAAGGCGGTCTCCTACGAATCCGACGTCCTGATCATGGATGAGCCGACTTCGGCACTGACGGAACGCGAGGTGGCGCATCTCTTCGAGATCATCCGGGATCTGCGCTCGCAGGGCATCGGCATCGTCTACATCACCCACAAGATGAACGAGCTGTTCGAGATCGCCGATGAATTCTCGGTCTTCCGCGACGGCAAATATATCGGCACGCACGCCTCGAGCCAGGTCACCCGCGACGACATCATCCGCATGATGGTCGGCCGCGAGATCACCCAGATGTTCCCGAAGGAAGAGGTGCCGATCGGCGACGTCGTGCTGTCGGTCAAGAACCTGACACTCAACGGCGTCTTCCACGACGTCTCCTTCGACGTGCGTGCCGGCGAAATCCTCGGCGTTGCCGGACTTGTCGGCTCGGGCCGCTCGAATGTCGCCGAGACGCTGTTCGGCGTCACGCCGGCAAGCTCGGGAACGATTTCGATCGACGGCAAGGAACTGGTGATCGACAACCCGAATACGGCGATCAAGAACCGCATGGCGTTCCTGACCGAGGACCGCAAGGACACCGGCTGTCTGCTGATCCTCGACATTCTCGAGAACATGCAGATCGCCGTCTTGCAGGACAAGTTCGTCAAGCGCGGCTTCGTGAGCGAGAAGGAAGTCACCGCGGCCTGCGAGGAGATGAGCCGCAAGCTGCGCGTCAAGACGCCGAACCTTTCGGAGCGCATCGAGAACCTCTCGGGCGGCAACCAGCAGAAGGTGTTGATCGGCCGCTGGTTGCTCACCAATCCGCATATTCTGATCCTGGACGAGCCGACACGCGGCATCGACGTCGGCGCAAAGGCCGAGATCCACCGACTGGTGACCGAACTCGCCCGCAACGGTGTCGCCGTCATCATGATCTCGTCGGAAATGCCCGAGGTGCTCGGCATGAGCGACCGGATCATGGTCATGCATGAGGGCCGCGTCACCGGCTTCCTCGACAGGGCAGAAGCCACCCAAATCAAGGTCATGGAGCTTGCCGCGCGCTAGTGCGGATGCCGACCGCAGGGAGGAAAGACAATGGAAACCAATATCGCTGCACAGGGCGCGGGTTCGCCGCTTGCCGGGTCGAGACGGCGCCTGCCGCCCGAGTTCAACATCTTCCTGGTGCTGATCGGCATTGCGCTCGTCTATGAAGTTCTCGGCTGGCTGCTCGTCGGCCAGAGCTTCCTGATGAACCCCCAGCGCCTGACGATCATGATCCTGCAGGTGTCGGTGATCGGCATCATCGCCGTCGGCGTGACGCAGGTCATCATCACCGGCGGCATCGACCTTTCCTCAGGCTCCGTAGTCGGCATGACGGCAATGATCTCGGCGAGCGTCGCGCAGGCCTCCACCTGGCCGCGGGCGCTCTATCCCTCACTGACCGACCTGCCTGCCATCGTGCCGATCGGGCTTGGCGTCGGCATCGGCCTCCTTGCCGGCTACATCAACGGGCAATTGATCGCCAGGACGAAAATTCCGCCCTTCATCGCCACCCTCGGCATGATGGTGTCGGCACGCGGCATCTCCAAGTGGTACACGAAGGGCCAGCCGGTCTCCGGGCTTATCGAGCAGTTCAATTTCATCGGCACGGGCATCTGGCCGGTCATCGTCTTCCTCGTGGTCGCGCTGATCTTCCATATTGCGCTCCGCTACACCCGCTACGGCAAGTTCACCTATGCGATCGGCGCCAACGTCCAGGCCGCACGCGTGTCCGGTATCAATGTCGAAGCGCATCTGATCAAGGTCTATGCCATAGCCGGCATGCTGGCCGGCCTCGCGGGAGTCGTCACTGCAGCCCGGGCCCAGACCGCACAGGCCGGCATGGGCGTCATGTACGAACTCGATGCGATCGCCGCAACGGTCATCGGCGGCACGTCGCTGACCGGCGGCGTCGGCCGCGTTACCGGCACCGTGATCGGCACGATCATCCTCGGCGTGATGACCTCCGGCTTCACCTTCCTGAGAGTCGACGCCTACTACCAGGAGATCGTCAAGGGCGTGATCATCGTTGCCGCCGTGGTCGTCGACGTCTATCGCCAGAAAGGCCGGAAAAAGACGTAAAGAAACTGCCTCCCAGTGAAGCCGCTAGCCGGGATGAAGAAATTCATCCCGGCATTTTTGTTTTCTGCTGCCTACTGCATGTCTTTGTCCTTAAATCGACCTCGATTTAAGGACAAAGACATGCAGCAATTCAAAGTACTACAGCGACCTTTGCGCGTCTGATAGGACGCGCGGCGCTGTATATCGATCGATATTCTTGCCGTTCGACATATGCTTCCCTTGCAAGGCAGCTCGGTAGACTCTGCCGTGGCAATCGGCTGGCCGATAGACTATATGAACGGCATTCCAAACCTATCGGAGATTTGTCATGTCATCGCAGCGCAAGCCTGCGAACCAGGTTCAATCGCGTTTTTCTCGCCAGCTCTGGAACGAGCTGCTGCGGGTTCAGACCCGCGACGCCGCGTCTCTTCTGGAAGCCCGCGACCGCGAAGAATGCGAAGAGCGTTCGTAGCGGCTTCGCGGCTGCGGCCTTCACCCCGCCGGGAACGTGACGACCACCTTCAAGCCGCGGCCGCCCTCGCCGTCCTCGAGACGCATCGTTCCGCCGTAGAGCGCGGCGATTTCCTCGACGATCGGCAGGCCGAGCCCGGTGCCGGGCGCCTCGGTGCCGCCGCGCCGGAAGCGCTTCAGCACCGCCTCGCGCAGCTCCGGCCTGATGCCCGGGCCGTTGTCCTCCACCTCGAGCGCGACCTCGTTATCCGAGCCTGAGACACGCACCGTCACCTCCGCCCCGCGCCCGGCATAGAGCAGCGCATTGCCGATGAGGTTCTTCAGCAGCTCACCGACAAGCAGCGGCTCGGCCCGGATCCATTGTTCCCCTTCGCCGGCAAAGCCGAGATCGATGCCGACCTCGCCGGCCGCCGGCACGTGCTCGGCGGTGATGCTGCGCGCCAGCCGGGCAAGTTCGATCCGCTCCGATCCACGCGCCTCCTCCTTGGCGGCCGCATCGATCTTCGCCATCAGCAGCAATTGCGCCAAGATGCGCTCGGCATTGGCGACCGCCTCATCCGCCTTCGCGGCGGCTGAAAGCGCCTCGTCGACCGTCGCCGCCCGGCGGGCGAGCGCCAGCTGCGTGCGGATAATGGCGAGAGGCGTGCGCAACTGATGGCTGGCATTGCCGGTGAAGTGGCGAAGCGCATCGAGTGCCGACTGCAGCCGCACCATGAAGGAATTGACCGTATCGACCAGTCCCTGCACCTCGCTCGGCACACGCTCGCCGATCGGATGGAGATCGTCGGGACTGCGCTCGGCGATCGCGTCGCCGAGCCGGTAGAGCGGCCTCAACGAAAAGGTCACAGCCACCCAGACGATCAGGGCGGCCCCGGCGATCATCAAGCCGAGGCGGAGCGCCGAGTGCAGCAAGATCGTCTGCGACAGCTGGCGTCTCGCGATCGTCGTCTCGGCGACCGTGACGACGAAGGGAACGGAATTGACGCCGGTGGAGGCGGAGCGGCGAAGCACCGCCAGCCGGATGGGCTCGCCGCGGAACACCGCATCGGCAAAACTCGTCGACTGGCCGGCGACCTCGGGAAGCGACGGCAGTGTCTGGTAGCCGGTGATGAACGCGCCCGGCGGGCCATCCACCCGGTAGAAGACGCGATCCTGCGCGGCCGAGGTCAGCATTTCCAGCGCCACATAGGGTATGTCGACCTGAAGCGTACCGTCCTCGGCGACGACGACGCGCTCAGCGATCGCCAGCGCCGAGCCTGCGAGCACCCGGTCCGAGACGACGTTCGCCGTCTTGACCGCCTCCCGATAGGTATCCATCAGGGCGAGTACGCCGATCACCGCGGTCGAGATCAACAGCCAGCCGAGCAGCCTACGTCTCAGCGAATAGACAGCCGTCCTCATTCGGGGTTCGCCGCCTTGTCGAGGTAGTAGCCGATGCCGCGGGCCGTGCGCACCGTCAGCCCGTAGGGCGCCAGGCGCTTGCGCAGCCGGCTCACATATTGCTCGATGGCATTGGGGCTGAGATCGTCATCGAGGCCGGTCAGCGATTGAACGATCGCGTCCTTGGCAACCACCTTGCCGGCGCGCATGAACAGGAGCTCAAGGAGCCCTAGCTCGCGGGCCGGAATCTCGATCGGCACGCCGCCGGCCGAAAAGCTGCGCGCATTGAGATCCAGCGAGACATTGCCATAGCTGACGACCGAGCTGCGCAATCCGGCCTGACGGCGCAGCAGGACCCGGACGCGCGCCTCGAACTCGCCGATGTCGAAAGGCTTGATCAGGTAGTCGTCGGCGCCGAGATCGAGGCCCTTGATCCTTTCTTCGGGCGAGCCGCGGGCCGTCAGGATCAAAACCGCCGCCCGGTTCTGCCGGGCCCGCATGGCGCGCAACACGTCGAGCCCATCCATCTCCGGCAGGTTCAGATCGAGGATGACCAGATCGAAGCTCTCGGCCGCCGCGACGGCATGCGCCGAGGCGCCGTCGTTCACCACATCGACGGCATAGCCGCTGCCGCGCAAAAGCGCCGAGAGACCCTCTGCCAGGGCCTGATTGTCTTCAACGAGCAAGATACGCAAATCGTCACTCTCCCCCGCTTCACCTTATCGGTCGCGACCTTGCTTGTGAACGGCGTGTGGGTGAGGCATTGTGAAATTATGCGGTTCTTGATTTCCTTCGCTTTTTGGTTGTTTCTCGCCGGGTTCGCCTGCGCCGCGCCGGTGTTCTTCCCGGCCGTTTCCGGCGATGCGGCCGCACCGGTTCTCGTCGTCTATTCCTCGCTCGACGAGCCCCTGGCGCGCCCCATGATCGTCGGCTTCCAGAAGGCCAATCCGGATGTCGCCGTGCGTTACGAGGACATGCTGACCGGCGAGATCTACGACCGGATCGTCAAGGAGACCGATGCCGGCCAGACGACAGCCGATTTCGCCTTTTCCTCCGCGATGGACCTGCAGGTGAAGCTCAGCAATGACGGCTATGCGCAGCGCAGCGACCTGCCGATGAGCGGCCGCTGGCCCGCCTGGGCGAACTGGCGCAACACGGCCTATGCGCTGACCTTCGAGCCCGCCGTGTTCGTCTATCACAAGCCGAGCTTTTCGGGAGAAAGGCCGCCGGCGACGCGCGCCGAATTCGTCGATTATCTCAAGCGTCAGGGAAGCGACGTCTTCGGCCGCATCGGCACCTATGATATCGAGCGATCCGGCGTCGGCTTCCTGTTCATGGCCCGCGACCAGGAACAGTTCGGCGACATATGGAGCGTCATCCAGGCGATGGGCGCGGCAGGCGTCAAGCTCTATTCGACCAGTCAGGCGATCCTCGAGCGGGTAGCGGACGGGCGCTTCGTGCTCGGCTACAACATCCTCGGCTCCTATGCCGCCGACTGGGCCTCCCGGCACCCGGATGTCGGCATCGTGCTGCCGAAGGACTATACCGTCGTGATGTCGCGAATCGGCCTGGTGCCGCAGGCGGCCGCTTCTCCCGATCTCGGCCGCCGCTATCTCGAATTCTTCATGTCGAAGGAAGGCCAGACGATCATGGCGCGCGAGCTTGAGATCCCGGCCGTCAGCCCGGAGGTAGCCGGCGAGAACACCGCCAATACCATGCAGGAAATGCTTGGCGGGCAATTGAAGCCGGTGCCTGTCAGTCCCGGCCTCATGGTCTATCTCGACCAGGTCAAACGCGCCCGGCTGATCGCACGCTGGAACGAAGTGCTCAGACTCCAGTGAATATTCGGCCGCCGAAACAAACCGTTTACGAGCCAGCGGGTTGATGTCAGGTTAATGTCAGCTTTCTATGTTGGTTTAGGGCCGCTGGCGACCCGTGGAGGCGGAATGCCAGCAGCGCATCGGGAGGAAATCACCAATCCGGTCGGAGGTTGCCGCTTTTAGGTCAACCGCCCGTTTCTCCCGTTCGCGACAACAATCACCGCGCGGACGAACCGCGCCTACGGAGGACCGACCTTGAAACACTTCTTCCTCGCATCCATTCTCGCCGGCGCGCTGGCGCTTCCGGCCTATGCCGCCGACTACACGATCATCGCGCCGGCAAATCCCGGCGGCGGCTGGGACCAGACCGCCCGTTCGCTGCAGACCGTCATGCAGCAGGAAGGCATCTCCGGCAATGTCCAGGTGCAGAACGTGCCGGGCGCCGGCGGCACGATCGGCCTCGCCCAGTTCGCCAGCCAGCAGAAGGGCAACCCGAACGCCCTGCTCGTCGGCGGCTATGTCATGGTCGGCGCTATCCTCACCAACAACTCGCCGGTCACCCTCAAGGACGTCACGCCGATCGCTCGCCTGACGGGCGAATACGAGGCGATCGTCGTTCCGGCCGCGTCCGAGATCAAGACGATGGCCGATCTCGTCGAAGCGCTGAAGAAGGATCCGGGCGCAGTTTCATGGGGCGGTGGCTCGGCTGGCGGTACCGACCACATCGCCGTCGGCCTCATCGCCAAGGCTGCCGGCGTCGACCCGACCAAGATCAACTACATCGCCTATTCCGGCGGTGGCGAGGCGCTTGCTGCGATCCTCGGCAGCCAGGTGACGGCCGGCATCTCCGGCTATGGTGAATTCGAGTCGCAGGTCAAGGCCGGCACGCTCCGCCTCCTCGCGGTAACGAGCGCCGAGCGCATCGCCGGCATCGATGCCCCGACGCTGAAGGAATCCGGCCTCGACGTCGTCGTCGAGAACTGGCGCATGGTCGCCGCCGCTCCGGGCCTCACCGACGAGCAGAAGGCGGCCGTCTCCGCCGACATCGAGAAGCTCGCCAAGTCCGCCGGCTGGCAGGAAGTGCTGAAAACCAAAGGCTGGCAGGACACCTACCTCGCCGGCGACGCCTTCAACGAGCAGCTCGCCAAGGACGTTACGGCCACCGAAGCTGTCCTCAAGGACATCGGACTGGTCAAATGAGCAGGGGAGATAGCCCTTCCGTCGAAACGCGCCGCCCTGATCGGGCGGCGCTCATCATCGCCGTCGTGCTGGCTGCGATTGCCGGCGTGATCTTCTGGGACGTGTCCCGGCTCACCGGACTTGCCGGCTACTCGCAGGTCGGTCCGACCACGGTGCCTTACGCGATCGCCTGCTGTCTGATCGGGCTCGCCATCTGGACGGCCGTCGAGGGCTTCAGGGGCGACTTTGCCGAGCGTGAACCGCAGCAGTTCGGACCGGTCGCCTGGGTCGTCGGCGGGCTTGCGGCGCAGATGCTGCTGCTCAACACGCTCGGCTTTTCGATCGCAACCGGCATCCTCTTCGCCATGACGGCGCGCGGCTTCGGGAAACGGCAACTTTGGCTGACAATTCCCTTCGGCATCGTCGCAAGTTTCGTCGTCTGGACGATTTTCGCCAAAGTCCTGCAATTGTCGCTGCCGGCAGGACCGCTTGAACGCCTGCTCTTCTAGAAAGGCCGACAATTATGGGTACTCTTGACTTCCTTTTGCAGGGGCTGCTGGTTGCTGCGCAACCGATGAACCTGCTTTATGCGCTGATCGGCGTGACCCTCGGCACGGCCGTCGGGGTGCTGCCGGGCATCGGTCCGGCGCTCACCGTCGCGCTCCTTCTGCCAGTAACCTACCAGCTCGACCCCGGCGGCTCGCTGATCATGTTCGCCGGCATCTATTACGGCGGCATGTATGGCGGCTCGACGACGTCGATCCTGCTCAACACGCCCGGCGAAAGCTCCTCGATCGTCACCGCGCTCGAAGGCAACAAGATGGCGCGCGCCGGCCGCGGCGGCCCCGCCTTGGCAACGGCAGCGATCGGCTCCTTCGTCGCCGGCCTCATTGCCACCATGGGCCTCGCCTTCATCGCCCCCTATATCGTCAAGCTGGCACTCGTCTTCGGTCCGCGCGAATATTTCGCGCTGATGGTGCTCGCCTTCGTCACCGTATCTTCCGCCTTCGGCGACTCGACGCTGCGCGGCCTTACCTCGCTCTTCGTCGGCCTGACGCTCGCCTGCATCGGCATCGACCAGTTGACCGGCCAGGCGCGGCTTTCCTTCGGGGTTCCGGATCTGCTCGACGGTATCGAGGTGACGACGCTCGCGGTTGCCATGTTCGCGATCGGCGAGACGCTCTACATCGCCGCCCAGGGCGACAAGGGTCCCGACAAGGTCGAGGCCGTGCGCGGCTCGGTCTGGATGAGCGCCTCGGATTGGGCCCGATCCTGGAAGGCGTGGCTGCGCGGCACCTTCATCGGCTTCCCGATCGGCGCGATGCCGGCCGGCGGCGCCGAGATCGGCACCTTCCTCTCCTATGCCACCGAGAAGCGCCTGAGCAAGCATCCGGAGGAATTCGGCAATGGCGCGATCGAAGGCGTTGCAGGGCCGGAAGCCGCGAATAATGCGTCCGCGGCCGGCACGCTCGTGCCGCTGCTGACACTCGGCCTGCCGACATCCGCAACCGCAGCCATCATGCTCGCCGGTTTCCAGCAATATGGCCTGCAGCCGGGGCCATTGCTCTTCGCGACCAACCCGCAGCTCGTCTGGGGCCTGATCGCCAGCCTGCTGATCGCCAACTTCATGCTGCTCGTGCTGAACCTGCCGCTGGTCGGACTGTGGGTAAAGCTTCTGACGATCCCGAAGCCATGGCTCTATGCCGGCATCCTGCTGTTCGCGACGCTCGGCACCATCGGCGCCAATCCGTCGGTCTTCGAGCTCGGCATGCTGCTCGCCTTCGGCCTGCTGGGCTACATCATGCGCGTCTTCGGCTACCCGATTGCGCCGGTTGTCGTCGGCCTGATCCTCGGGCCGCTCGCCGAACAGCAGCTGCGCCGGGCGCTGTCGATCAGCCAGGGCGATGTGACCGTGCTCTTCACCTCGCCGATTGCGGCGGTGCTGCTGGCGATCGCGGCCCTGGCCTTCATCGTACCACTGATCTTGAGAGCTCGCGGCCGCGGCGAAGTGCTCGCCCAGCTCGCGGCAAGCGAAGACTAATCGCTTCCGCCTGCCTCCCAAGGCACCTTGGCGCGGGACGAGGAGGGGCAGCCACGCCCCGCTCTGCAACAGGCCCGGTCGGCGAATGCCGACCGGGCCTGCTTTCATTGCATGGCTGGGGTGAGGTTTTGTGCATTGCAAAAAGGCCTCGCGAGGCCCATCTTTTGCTCATCGAATTGCGAAAGAAAGTGAGCAAAGACAATGACTAGCAAGAACCGCATGGGCTTCATCGGCCGCGCCTTCGCCGTGCTCGGCGCAGCGACCGCCGCAGCCGCGGCAGTCGAAGGTCACCGCCGCCCGAACGCTCGCGACCTGCACACGCTCGGCATCAATCCGGCCAACTTCCCGGATACCCGCCGCGGCTGATGCGAACCGGGCTGTCGGACGATATCGTCCCGCGGCCCTGAGACTACGGAACGAACGGCGGCTGAATTTGCCGCCGTTGCGACGAATTCCCCGATTGCGACCCGCAAACGGCCATGCCTGCCATCCGACGCAGGCATAAGCCTGAGCCTTGACCCGCTGCGCTGCCGTGTCATCCTCGTCGGATGATCAGCGCTGTGCTCTTGGATCTTGCCGGCGTCATCTACGATGGCGAGAAGGCCGTACCCGGCGCGGCAGAGGCCGTCGCCCGCCTGCGGGCCACCGGCCTTCCCATCCGCTTCGTGAGCAACACGACCCGTTCGAGCAAGCCGACCATACTTGCCCGGCTCGCGAAACTTGGGCTTCCGGTGACGGGGAACGAGCTCTTCACGCCGGCCGAAGCCGCCTGCGACTGGCTCCGCGCGCAGGCGCGCACCGCCCACCTTCTCGTCCATCCCGATCTAATGCCCGAGTTCCAGGATCTGCCGGCTGGCGGCCGCATGGCTGTCGTCGTCGGCGACGCCGGCGATGCATTCGACTACAAGGCGCTGAACACCGCCTTCCGAAAACTCGTCGACGGCGCCGAGTTGCTGGCACTGGCGCCAAACCGCACCTTCAGGGACGCCGACGGGGAGTTGAGCCTTGATGCGGGAGCCTTCGTCGCCGCGCTGGAATTCGCCAGCCAGCGGCAAGCAATCGTCCTCGGCAAGCCGGCACCCGGCTTTTTCCACGCCGCCCTCGCCACCATTCCCTGCCCGGCAGCGGACGCCGTGATGGTTGGGGACGATGCGGAAACGGACGTCGCCGGTGCGTTGGGCGCCGGTCTCGGTCACGCGCTGCTGGTGCGTACGGGAAAGTATCGCGAGGGCGACGAGGCGTGCTTCGCGCCGGCGCCGACCGCCACGATGCCCGACATTTCGGCTGCGGTCGACTGGATCCTCGCAAGGCGCGGTGGAACAGAATGAATCTCTCATAATCGAACAAAAAAAGGCGCCGACCGAAGTCGGCGCCAAGCACTTGGGAGTACTGGCGCATCGGCCCAAAAATCGGGTTCGATTTTCGGAAAGCACGATGCGTGGATTCAAAGTGTTACAGCGCCGCGCGTCTGAAAAGACGCGCAGCGCTGTAAGCTTAAGCGACCTTCGAGACCTGCGCCGGAACGGACGCAATCGTCTTCAGCACGCGCGAGGCAATCTGGTAGGGGTCGCCCTGGGAGTTCGGGCGGCGATCTTCGAGATAACCCTTGTAGCCGTTGTTGACGAAGCTGTGCGGAACGCGGATCGACGCGCCGCGGTCGGCAACGCCGTAGCTGAATTTGTTCCACGGCGCCGTCTCATGCTTGCCCGTGAGGCGCAAGTGGTTGTCCGGACCGTAGACTTCGATGTGTTCCATCAAGTTCTTCTCGAAGGCGGCCATCAGCGCTTCGAAATAGTCCTTGCCGCCGACTTCGCGCATATAGGCGGTCGAGAAGTTGCAGTGCATGCCCGAGCCGTTCCAATCGGTGTCGCCCAGCGGCTTGCAGTGGTACTCGACGTCGATGCCGTATTTTTCCGTCAGGCGCTGCAGCAGGTAACGAGCCATCCAGACTTCGTCGGCAGCCTTCTTGGAGCCCTTGCCGAAGACCTGGAATTCCCACTGACCCTTGGCCACTTCGGCGTTGATGCCTTCATGGTTGATGCCGGCAGCGAGGCAGATGTCGAGGTGCTCTTCGACGATCTGGCGAGCGATGTTGCCGACGTTCTTGTAGCCGACACCGGTATAGTACGGGCCCTGCGGTGCCGGGTAGCCCTGCTCCGGGAAGCCGAGCGGGCGGCCGTCCTTGTAGAAGAAGTATTCCTGCTCGAAACCGAACCAGGCGCCTTCGTCGTCGAGGATGGTGGCGCGGTTGTTCGACGGATGCGGCGTCTTGCCGTCCGGCATCATGACCTCGCACATGACCAGCACGCCGTTGGTGCGGACCGGATCCGGGTAGACGGCAACCGGCTTCAGCACGCAATCGGAGCTGCGGCCTTCGGCCTGGTTCGTCGAGCTTCCGTCGAAGCCCCACAGCGGAAGCTGCTCGAGCGCCGGGAATGCGTCGAATTCCTTGATCTGCGTCTTGCCGCGGAGATTTGGTACGGGGGTGTAGCCATCGAGCCAGATGTACTCGAGCTTATACTTGGTCATTAGCGAATCTCTCTAACGTGGTGCTGCGAGGTTTGAGCAATTCCTAGCGCGCGTGGCACGGGAACGTGCTCGCCACCAGGGATCGACTCCCATCAAGCATCAAGCGTGCCAACTCGACGATCGGCGCGACTCTTTTTTTGGTCGGCCGTCGATTCAGACTGGTTTCCCGCCGGGTGGCCGTAAGGCCTCTGCGAACGGCAAGTGGCCCGTCCAGGCCCCAACGCCCTGCCACCGTGTTGATTTTGCTGGATATCCGCCCCTCCCATGCACCGGGCGATCGTGAAGCTCGATCGGGCGGGGGAGGAACAAGCGCCGCAAAATGCGTCAGTTGCGCGCAGCTGCCTAAAAAATCGCACCGAATTCCCACCCTCAACAGCGAACCGGGGTGGTTGCTTGCGATTCCGGCAGGCAATTGATCGATTTTTCAGCAATTAGCGCAAATGATGTGCAATTTCCGCCGCAGCGTACTATCTTTCTGGTCAGGACTCACGGGAGACCAGAGCATGGCCACGAGTTTTCAGGGCAAGACCGCGACGATCTACCAGTTCCCGACACATATCTCCCGGAAGGCCGAGGATCGCCGTTCGGAGGTGCAGCGCAAAGCGAGTCTCGCTTCGTCGGAAGTGTGCGCGGCTGCCATTGACGGCTGCTGGTACCACGAGGAAGCGGTTCGCGAGGACACAAGCACCAAGCACTGAGTGCGCTATTGGAGCGTCAACAGATATAGGTTGCCGGCGAGGTCCGAAACAACGAGTTGCCGGGCGTCCCAGACGAGCACCGAGACCGGCCGTGTCAGGCCGTCGAGAATGGTGCTCCTGCTCTTCGTGGCAGCATCGATCTTGAGCAGTCGGCCACTGCCTTTTGCGAAGCCTTGCTTCTGATCATAGGTCCCGTGCTCGAGCACGAACATTCCCCCGTCGTTTGCAAAGGCAATAGCCACCGGCGCGTTGAGGCCGTCAACCTCGAGCCGCGGTTCGGGCGCGCCCCCAGTCGGGATCGAAACGACCGTCCCTGCCCCTGCAAGGAAGGGAAAGCCGCCGAACAGCGCGACATGGAGACGCCGCTCGTGGAGCGCAATCCCGGTCGGCACCGCATCGACCTCGTAGCTACTATCCGCCGCGAATTCCGTCGGCGAAAGGTTCTGCAACGTATCGGCCGCCTGCGGCAATCGTCGAAAACTGACCACGGTCCTCTTTCGCCCGTCGGATCGCACATGCTCGACACTGTTGCGTGCCGCGTCGACGACATAGAAGCCTTGGTCGGCGGCGACGAAATCGAACGGGTTCCAGAAATCATTGCTGATGATACGCGTCTTGCCCGCGGCATCGATCGCAACCAGGCTGTGATCGCGCGGATCCGCTTCGGCGCTGGCCGGTGTCCACCCTTGAGCCACGATGAGTTCGGCACCGACACGCGCGACACGATACGGCCCGGTCGGGTCGCCGATAACGTCGGGGCCATGGGGAAAGACCGGACCGAAGGGCTGGAGGCGCCCGTCTTCACCGCGACGATAGAGGCGACCGCTGGCGAGCTCGGTGACGAGCAGGCTCCCGCCGTCGCGGGCAAGGCCGGCAAAGGCGGCGCCGGGGACATGAACCGTCTCGAGCCGGTAGCCCGCTGCCGCCACCGGCTCGGCAGCCGCGCTGCCAGCCAGAAGCAGCGCCCCGGCGGCGGCGATCAGCGCGAGGAGCGGACGCATCGGAAACCGCCATTCGCAGCAAAACGGAAGTCGGGATCGTAGGCGAGCCGGTAGGTGGTCGTCAGGTGGCGCGCGTCGCTGTTCCAGGCGCCGCCGCGAAGCACGCGATGGCGGCCCTCGGTGGCCGACGCTCCGACGTAAGGTCGATAGACGTCACGCGTCCATTCCCAGACATTGCCGACAAGATTGAGCACGCCTTCCGGACTGGCGCCGGCGGCGAAAGACTCTGCAGGGGCGGTCATCGCATAACCGTCGCGGTCGTCGCCGGAGCAGCAGAGAGCCGCACCGATGTTGGCCCGCTCCTCGAGGCGGTCGCTGCTGCCCCAGGGAAAGGCGTTACCCTCGGCGCCCCGCGCCGCCCTTTCATACTGCTGCTCGGTCGGCAAGGCGAGGCCATGATGGCGGCAGAAGGCATCGGCGTCCGGCCAGCTGACGCCGACCGCCGGCCGGTCGGGAAGTCCAAGCAGCGGGTGATCGGCATAGAAGGCGGGCCGATGCCCGGTCTCGGCGGCAAAGCGGGCATATTGCCGATTGGTGATCTCGGTGCGGTTGATGGCAAAGGGTCTGCCCTGGACGACGCGTTGCGGCCTCTCGTTCTCGGGGCCGTCGTCGCGGCCGAACACGAAGGGACCGGCGGGGATTTCAATGAGCGGGTTGCCATCAATCGGCTGGGGGTCGCCGGCGAGCGCTCCGGACGAGATGACGAAAGCGATTGCCGCTGTCACGGCATGAAGGCGCGATCCGAGTACCAGACCACACCCCCCTCTGCCTTGCCGGGCATCTCCCCCGCAAGGGGGGAGATCGGCTAGAGGCGCCGCCTTGCGCGATATCGGGGTCGAAGATGCTGAAATCGTCAAAGTGGCTGATGCAGGTGAAAGTAAATTGTGCAGGCAAGACATTGCCGCTTGCCGATCTCCCCCCTTGAGGGGGAGATGCCCGGCAGGGCAGAGGGGGGTAACGGCACCCGCCCCAATTCGATCCGTGCCCAAGATCTCAATTCTGAATGTCGACACGTCGCTCCGTCTCCGCATCGAACAGGAACATGCGGTCTGTCTCGATCCTGGTGCCGACCCGCTGGTCGATCTGGCCGGCGAAGTTCTTGTCGGCGCGCAAGGTCATGAGCCGGCCGCCGAGTTGCAGGCTGACAAGCGTGTTTTCGCCGGTCAGCTCCACCGAATAGATCGGTGCGACAAGATTGACGTCAGGGTCCTCCGGGTTCACCACGTGGACATCCTCGGGTCGCACCCCGAGCACGGCGCGCGGAATGCTGACGTGGCCGGCACCGCCGACCCGCAAGCCTGCGCTCGCAAACACGCCGTCCTTCACCTCCCCCGGGATGAGGTTCATCGGCGGGGAACCGATGAAACCCGCGACGAAGAGCGTGCGCGGATCGTTGTAGATTTCCCGCGGCGTTCCGAGCTGCTCGATCACGCCCCTGTTCATCACGGCGACGCGATGGGCGAGCGTCATCGCCTCGATCTGGTCGTGTGTCACGTAGATGGTCGTGACCTGCAACTCGTGCTGCAGGTGCTTCAGCTCCGCCCGCATCTGGGTGCGCAGCTTGGCATCGAGATTGGAAAGCGGCTCGTCCATCAGGAAGACGCGCGGCGTGCGCACGATGGCACGCGCCAGCGCCACGCGCTGGCGCTGGCCGCCCGAAAGCTCCTTGGGCAGGCGCTTCAGCATCGTATCGAGCTCGACGCGGCGCGCCACCTCGGTGATGCGTCGCTTGTATTCCTCCGGCGGCACTTTGCGGATCTTCAGGGGGTAGCCGATATTGTCCTCGACGGAGAGGTGCGGATAGAGCGCATAGGACTGGAAAACCATCGCCACGTCGCGATACTTCGGCAGCACGTCGTTGATGCGGTCTGAATTGATAAAGATATCACCGGATGTCGCCTCCTCGAGGCCGGCGACCATCCGCATCGTGGTCGTCTTGCCGCAGCCCGAGGGCCCGAGCAGCACAAGGAATTCCTTGTCGCGGATCTCGAGGTTGAAATCGTGGACCGCGACGAACTCGCCGAATTTCTTGGTCACATTGTCGAACCGGACGGACGCCATAGGCCTCGACCCCTCACCCTTTGACAGCGCCGAGGGAGAGCCCCCGCACGAGATGCTTCTGGACGATGAAGGCGAAGATGACGATCGGCACGCAGGCCATGAAGCCCGCCGCGCTGATCTCGCCCCAATAGGTCTTGTACTGGGTTACCCGCCCGGCAATGCCGATCGGCAGCGTCTGCGATTGCTCGGTCAGCGTGATGACGAGCGACAGCAGGAACTCGTTCCACGAGATGATCAGGCAGAAGATGGCAGTCGCCGCGAGCCCGGGGCGGGCGAGCGGCAGAGCAACGTGCAGGAAGGCGCCCCAGCGCGTGTCGCCGTCGACGATCGCCGCCTCTTCCAGCTCGACCGGCAGATCCTGGAAATAGCTTTTCATCATCCAGGTCGCAAACGGCAGGTTGAAGGCGGTATAGGCGATGATCAGCGCCGACTTGGTGTTGAGCATGTCGAAATAGTTGAAGAACAGGTAGAGCGGGATGATGCTGACGATCGGCGGCATCATCCGCGTCGAAAGGATCCAGAACGAAATCTGCTTGCGCCACTGCCAGGGGTAGCTGAACCGCGCCAGCGCGTAGCCGGCCATCGTGCCGAAGGTCACGGAGATGGCGGTCGTTCCGGCGGCGACGAGGAAGCTGTTCAGCGCGTAGCGCAGGAACGGACGTTGGATGAATGCTTCGTCGTAGTGCTTCAGGGTCGGGTTGCGCGGCAGCCATTCGGGCGGAACGGCGAAGATGTCGATGTCGAACTTGAAGGAGTTCGCCGCGATCCAGTAGACGGGAAAGAGCGTCAGGATCAGCGCAACCAGGATCGTCAGATAGGCCGACAGGCGGAGAAGCATCTCCCGGCCGCGGCTGCGTGTCCTGATCGTCGCCATCGTCTCACTCCGCCAGCCGCATGCGTTTCATGAACCAGGTGCTGAGCACGATCGTCACGAACAGCACGAAGAGCGATATCGCCGCCGCATAACCGGGATCGGCGAAGCGATAGGCGACCTGGTAGATGTAGAGGCTCAGGACCTTGGTCCGGTCTGCCGGGCCGCCTCCTGTCAGGATGAAGACGAGATCAAAAAGGCGCAGCGCATCCATGACGCGCAACAGCAGCGCAATGGCGATCACCGGCTTCAGGAAAGGCAGCGTCAGATCCCAGAACTGGCGCCAGGACGAAGCGCCGTCGAGCGCTGCCGCCTCATAGGGCTCGACCGGCAGACTTGCCAGCCCCGCCAACATCAGAAGGAATATGAACGGCGTCCATTGCCACACATCGGCGACGATTATCGAAAACATCGCGAGGTTTACGTCGCCCGCCCAGGCCTGGACGGGAAGACCGAGCTGAAACATGATCTCGTTCAAAACGCCAAACTGCGGCTCATAGATGATCTTCCACGTGATCGCGACGGCAATCGGCGGCAGCATCATCGGGATCATCAGCACCGTCTTTAGGAAGCTGAGGCGCCGGATGTACCTGTCGAGCAGCAGCGCCAGGCCGAGGCCGAGAACGAATTCGAGCGCCACCGCCACGATCGTGAACACCGCCGTGTTGCGGACCGCGACGTGAAATTGTGGGTCGGAAATGAGACGCACGAAATTGCCGGTGCCGACGAATTCCCAGGGCAGGTCGGGATTGGGGCTGATCCGGTGGACCGCCGCATAGAACATGTAGACACTGGGAAAAATCGTCAGCACCAGAAGGATGAGCACGGTCGGCGCAAGCATCAGGTAGCGCAGATGTCGCTCCGTCCAATGCTCCAGCGATCCTCCCGGCTGGAGCGACTTGGCGAGCTCGCCCTTGTACTTCAGCATCGGCCCCTCCCGTAGACCCTGTCCGTACGCACCGTGACACCCGTGCGACGGCAAGAGCGGGGCTCCCGGGAGCCCCGCTCGACACAGGCAACCGTCTATTTAAGGCCGGTGATCTGCTCCACCGCGGCTTGCGCGTTCTTCAGCGCCTCCTCCGGCGTGATCGTGCCCGCGACCGCCTTGGAAAGCTCGATCCCGAAGGCATTCTCGATCTCCGGCCACTTCGGATGGCGCGGACGCGGCGTCGAGGCCTGGATCGCCTCCATCAGCACCGGATAGTGGCGGAACTGCTCCTGCTTGGTGAGGTCCGCATCGGTGAAGACCGAGGCCCGGACGGGCGGATTGCCGCGACTCGCGGAAATCTTGATCTGCTCGGGCGAGGTCGCCCAGATCATGAAGTCGAAGGCCTCCTGCTTGTTCTTCGACGCCGCCATGATCCCCATGGTCCAGTGGCCGATCTCCGAACTGCCCGGCTTCGTGCCGGCCGGAATCGGGCTGTAGGAGATCTTGCCGACCATCTTCGACTGGCTCGGATCCTCGAAGGTCGCAACCCAGTTCGGCCAGTTGATCGACGAGGCGGCGGTTCCGGCGGCAAGGGCCGTACCGACCTCGTTGGCGTTATAACTCTCGATCCCCTTCGGCGACACGTCGCGCAGCGCGATGAACGTCTTCATCGCGGCCGCCCCTTCCGGCGTATCGATCGTCACCTTCGTGCGGTCCTCGTTGAACATATTGGCGCCGTAGGACCAGAAGATCGGCATGAAGTCGGCCACGACGGGGTTGCCCTGGCCGCCGCGGAAGACATAGCCGAAATAGCGACCGCCACCATTCTCGGTCAGCGTCTTGGAAGCCTTCAGGACGTCGTCCCAGGTCTTCGGAGCCTCGACGCCGGCCTCCTTGTACTTGGCTGCGTCATAGAAGAACATCTGGGCATTTCCCACATAGGGCAGGCACACATACGGTCCCGTATTGTAGGGATTGCGGCAGATCGCCAGCGACTTCGACAGGAAGTCGTTGTCCGGGCCCTCCATGCCCGCATTCTTGAAGTATGGCGTCAAGTCCTCGAGATGTCCGTTCTCCGCGAAAAACGGAATCCACGGGTCATCCATCAGGATGATATCGAACACGCCGGATTTCGTTGCTCCTGCATTGGCACCCTGTTCGAAGACATTGGCATAGGGCGCCTGGACGATCTCCACCTTCGTGCCCTTCATCTTCGAGTAGTCGTCAGCAGCAGCCCTAAGGCCGTCGCCCTCGCTGCTCGATGGCACAAGGACCGTGAAATCGGCCCAGGCAGACGCGCTGATGGCAAACGCCGATGTCGCCACGGCGAGGGCCAGACAGAATTTGCGCAACATTGAATACCTCCCAATCCGAGCTCTTGACGAAACCCCCTTCCTGGAGGTCCCGCCCGATCCGGCTTGGCGGAGAGGCTGATGCAACGTCCATGAGTTCCGGGCCCCACAACGGGTCCGACCCTCGTCGGGCTTCTCCACAAGCCGACGTTGCTCCCAACGCAAATCTACCACATTCCGCTTGATTTAGAGAGGGTGGTATCAGCTACCGCTTTTGCTGCAACTTGAAAGGCCCGCGGTCCGCGGAAGGAGCAGCCTAACCCGTCACATAGCGAATGGTTCTGGACATTCGCGCGAGAAAGGCAGGCCTCGAAGAGGCAACGAGCTTCCATGACAGGACCGCCTGCGCCATGCGTCGCGGCAGCACACCCACTGACAGGAACCAGGCCGCCAGCATGGCACGGCGGCGCAGCGAGACATTCATCTCCATGCTGGCAGCGGCGCCGGCCGCGGCAAGCGAAAGCCGCGAGTCCTCCGCCACCGGATGGCGCTGGCTGTCCACGCAGAGCGAAGCCAGGCGTTCCTCGAGATGCGTCGGATCGCGCAAATTGGCGTCCGCCGGTACTTCCAGCCCGACGTCCTCGGCCTGACGCGAAAGGGCATGCAACCGATGGAAATCATGCTCCACCCGCCAGCGCGCCCTTTGGCCGAGTCTCTCGGCGAAGATCGAATGGTTGTTTCCGTGCATACGGTAGGCGCCGAGACAGGTGTCGATCGACCTTATCCTCCCATAAAGCGGTGCCACGGTGACCAGATAGCCGTCGGCGCCCTGCCGGAACTCCTGCTCAGGGACCGGCATGATGTTCTCTAGCGCCGAACGCGCGAAAGCCAGTCCGCTGGTGACGGTCGTCTGGTAGCGCGCACGACGCAACAACTGCGGGATGACGTCGCCGGAATCGAAGGGCACTTCGGGCGGCGGGAAGACGTCCTTGACGCGCTGCCGTTCGTCGACGATGTGCAGCCGGAACTGCATCTGCGCGACCTCGCCATCCCATTGGGCGACAATCTCGGAAACGGCGTTCGGGTAGAGGTAGTCGTCGGCGTCGAGGAACAGGACGATCGCGCCGCGGCTTGATGCAAATCCGCTGTTGAAGGCCGCGGCATGACCGCCATTCGCCGCTCGCAGGCATGGCTTGATCCGGGTGCCGTACGACGCGATGACCTCGGCGGAGTTGTCGGTCGATGCATCGTCGACGACGATGACTTCCACGTCGCCGTAGCTCTGGTCGAGGGCGCTCTCGATCGCGTTCCTCAGGAAACGGGCGTAGTTGTAGTTCGCAATGATGATGGAGACCGGAAGTCGGTCTTGGATGGAATGCATCGCATGAACCTCGCAGATCTGCTTTGGTTGCGGCGAACCTTCATTCGGTCCTTGGAGAAATGCCCGCTCCGGAATGCAGCCTCTCCGGCTGCGCCGGAGCCATTGCCATATTGGCCAACGGGCGGCGAAGATCGTTTTCGATCCGTGGTCGAGCGTCTTCAGTTTTGTGGCATTTGAATGACCTTGAGGACGGCCAGCCATCCGGAACCCCGTGTGCGTCCGCGAGAAACCTTACGCGAAATAGCCCGGATGGTCCTCTCGAAGGGCCTCAACGTCAGGGATCACAGCGCCGAGATGGCGCATCATCGCTTCGCAGGCGCGGGCCTCGTCCCGTGCCGAAATCGCATCGCGGATCGCTCTATGTTCTTCGATAACGACTGCCATCCTACCGGTCACCGGCAAGGTCAGGCGGCGGGCACGATCGATCTGCAGCTTCACCGTCTTGACGAGCGTCCAGATGTTTGGATAGCCGGCAATCGATGAAATGGCTTCGTGAAACGCTTCGTCCTCCTCATAAAACAGCGACGTCTCGTTCCGCTCGGCATGACCCCGCTGACGAGCGATGATCGCATCGAGGCGCCCGACATCCTCGGCTGTGGCGACCTCAGCAGCGCGCTCCACGGTGGTGCGCTCCAGCGACTTGCGAATGACGACCGCCTCGGGAATGGCTGAAATCGGGATCCGCGAGACGAAGGTGCCCGATTGCGGGAAGATCTCGATGAGGCCCGTTTCAGCGAGCCGCAGAAGCGCCTCGCGCACCGGCGTGCGACTGACTCCGAATTCCTCCGCAATGCGTTTTTCCTGCAGCGACATTCCTGGCTTCAACTCGAGCGACGCGATCGCAGCATGGAGTTGCTGATAGATGGCGGCCGCCGTCGTCACGCGGCGAAGCCTTATGCCGTTTGCCCCATCTGAAGGTTGATGCCGCAATGCCGAACGCCCTGTTTGACAGTCTTTGCTATACTAGTATATCAATTTGCAAGCCTTGCCAATCGAGGCGGGAGGAGGAGTTCCATGCGGCTTTCAAGATTGACGCTCGACCGCCTGCCGGAAATCGTGAAGCAGCCGGACTACGATCCGGCACGCGTGACCGTAGGCATCGTCCATCTCGGCATCGGCGCCTTTCACCGCGCGCACCAGGCAGTCTTCACGGATGCGATCCTCGCCGGCGATCCCGCCTGGGGGATCTCGGGCGTCTCGCTCCGCAGCCCTGATACGCGGGATGCACTCCAGCCACAGGACGGGCTCTACACCCTGAAGATCCAGGATGGCGAAGGCGAGCAGTTGCAGGTGATCGGCAGCGTCGTCGAATTGCTGTGCGCGCCGGAGGACCCGGAAGCGGTCATCGCGCGGATGGCCGATCCTGCCACGCGCATCGTTTCGCTGACGATCACCGAGAAGGGCTATTGCCACAATCCCGCAACCGGCGCGCTGGACGAAGCGCATCCCGACATCATCCATGATCTCGGGAATCCGCGGCAACCGCGTTCGGCGATCGGCTTCATTGTCGAGGCGCTTGCCCGAAGGGCAAAAGCGGGCGTCGCACCGTTCACGTTGCTGACCTGCGACAATCTTCCGTCCAACGGCCACGTATTGAAGCGCGTGGTCTCACGCTTCGCGGAACTGCGCGATCCGGTTCTCGCCGAATTCGTCCGCGGCGTCGCCTCGCCCTCGACCATGGTCGACCGGATCGTGCCGGCGACGACCGACAGCGACCGGCAGGCGATAGCAGCTTCGCTTGGTGTCGACGATGCCTGGCCGATCATGACCGAGCCTTTTCAGCAATGGGTCATCGAGGACGATTTCCCGCTTGGCCGCCCGGCCTGGGAGAGATCGGGGGCCGTCTTCGTCGACAACGTCGCCGTGTTCGAGATGATGAAGCTCCGGCTGCTCAACGGCAGCCATTCGACGCTTGCCTATCTCGGCTACCTGGCCGGCGCCGAGACGGTGGCCGAAGCCATGGTCCTTCCCGGCATGGAAAAGCTCATCGAAGGGCTGATGCGTGAGGAGGCTACCCCGACCCTGCCGCCGCTCCCGGGCTTCGATCTTGGCGACTACCGCGCCGATCTCCTGCGACGATTCCGCAATCCGAAGCTCCGCCACCGGACCTGGCAGATCGCCATGGACGGCTCGCAGAAGCTGCCGCAACGCCTGCTCGGCACGATCCGCGACCGCCTGACGGCCGGCGCCGGCTACGAGCGGCTGGCGCTCGGCGTCGCCGCCTGGATGCGCTATGCGCGCGGACTGGACGAGCAGGGCCGGGAGATCGACGTCCGCGATCCGCATGCCGCCCGCATCGCCGGGCTGGTCCGGGAGATCGACGAACCGGCGCAGATCGTCGACGCCTTCCTGACGATGCAGGACGTGTTCGGCGCAGATCTGGCGACGAGTCATCCATTCCGCCTCGCCCTCGTCAAGGCTCTGACGCAGCTCTTCGAAGAGGGTTCGGCCAGGACGCTTTGCGCTTACGCGCAATAGGACCCATGATGGCCTTGCGACCGGAAGAACGGTCTTCCGATGCGCGCGCCATCCAGCAGACGGCGCGGAAGTGCAAGCTCGAGCCGTATCCCTCCAAAAAGGGGCTTTTCAGCGATACCCGGCGAAAGCGAAGATGCCGCATGATATATTGCCGCCAATGCTCGTCCGGTCTTGCCTAAAGGCATGGGGGTACCGATGCCTCTGTTCATTGTACGACATCAGCACCCGCCCGAAGCCTGCCCCGCGCGCGATCCGGCCATGGGCGTGATGCTGCTGAACCATCTGAGCAGGCCAAGCGCCGCTCGCCACGGCGTCGTTATCAAGGGCGAGGCCGTCGTTCGCGGTGCACATTCGCTGTTCTTCATCGCCGAGGCGGCGGACGAGACCGCCCTCCAGGCGTTCTTGACGCCGTTCCGGCAGGCCGGCGAGGTCGAAGTGATGGCGGCGTCGACCTGCGCCGAGGTGGTTGCGAGCGGCGGCTGCGATGCGCCCCCGGCAGACATTTCGGCGGCGCTGCTCGATCCGGCCGATGCCTGCCAGGAAGCGATCGAGGCTGGGCTTCTCGTTCACCGTGCCTATCCGCTGAACGGCGAGACGTCGGTGCCGGACCTCGCTGGCGGGGCCGTCATGCCCAACGGCCGGTTCTACCTGCGCAACCATTTCGATATCCCGAACCTCGATGGCGAGCGCTATCGGCTTTCGGTCGGCGGGCTGGTCGAGAGACCCCTGAACCTCAGCATGAGAGACCTTCACAATCTTCATGCCGAGAGCCTCGTGGTCACCCTCGAATGTGCCGGCAACGGCCGCAGCCTGTTCGATCCGCAGGTACCCGGCGAGGCCTGGGGCATGGGCGCCGTCAGCACCGCCGAATGGACCGGCGTTCCGCTGGTCGAGGTGATCGAGCGGGCAGGCCTGCGCCCCGGCGCGACGCAACTCACGTTTCGCGGCGCGGACGGTGGCCTCGTCGAGGGTCACGATGCACCGATCCGTTTCGAGCGCGGCCTCACCTTCGACCAGATCCGCGAAACGGGAGCGCTGCTCGCCTACGAGATGAACGGCGAGCCGCTGTCGCCGCCGCACGGCTACCCGCTGCGGCTGGTCGTGCCCGGCTGGTACGCCGTGGCATCCGTGAAGTGGCTGACCGAGATCATCGTCACCGACAGGCCCTGCGAGGCCCATTATCAGACGGAAAAGTACTGGTACGAGTGGATACGCAACGGGCACGACGAGCGCGCGGCGGTGACGCTCATGAATGTGCGGGCGCTGATCGCTTCGCCCGATCAAGGCGAGAGCCTGCCGCGCGGCGAGACGGCGATCCGCGGTGTCGCATGGTCAGGCGCCGGGAGCATAGCGAGGGTCGATGTCAGCCTGAACGACGGGCCGTGGCATGAGGCACGGCTTGTCGGCGAACGGCGGCGCTCTGCATGGCAATGGTGGGAACTGATCACCCGTCTGGATCAGACGGGGCCGCTTGTCGTGCGGGCGCGCGCCACCGACATGGCGGGCAGGACTCAGCCCGAGCGCGCCGAGTGGAACCGTCTCGGCTACGGCAACAACTCGATCCACTGCGTGACCGCACAGGTGATCTGAAGCCTGCAGCAGGCCTCCATTCTCGCTCATGCTAAGGCCGGCGCCCTCTTGCTTCGTCCGCCGTCAGCGCCGTGTCGCGGGTGCCGGAGACGATGATCTCCAGCACCTCGTGCTCGTCGGTATTCCGGATGTGACGGTCGCCGACATATTCGCCGCGCTTTAGTACCATGACACGGTCGCCGACGGCGAAGATGTCGACGAGCCGGTGCGAGATGATAATCTGGGCGACGCCCTGCCTCTTCAGCTCGAGCATGGTCTCGAGCAGCCGTTCAGTCGCCATGACCGAAAGGTTGGCGGTCGGTTCATCGAGGATGACGACGCGCGGCTCGAACGAGATCGCCCGAGCGATCGCGACCGACTGCTGGCGACCGCCCGAGAGGCTTTCGACCTTCTGGTAGACCGAGTTCACATCGACCTTCAACCGCTTCAGCACGCGGTCGGCTTCCGCATACATCGCCCGCCGGTCGACGAAGGGGCCTTTCAGCGGCCAGCGGCCGAGAAAGATGTTCTGGCCGACATCCATGTTTCCGCAGAGCGCGAAGTCCTGGTAGATCATCTCGATGCCGGCGTCGCGGCTTTCATGCGGGCTCTTGAACTGCACCGGCTGACCGGCAACGAGGATTTCGCCCGCGTCGCGCTGATAGGCGCCTGTCAGGATCTTCATCAGCGTCGACTTGCCGGCCGAGTTGTCGCCGACGAGACCGAGGATTTCGCCGGGATAGAGGACGAGATCGACCTTGCGAAGCGCCTGCACGGCGCCGAAAGCCTTTTCGATCCCACGCATCTCGACGATCGGCCGGGGCGATTGCGTATCAGCCATGGCTGCCCGCTCCTTTCGGCGACGGCCTCGCGAAACGCGCCCGCAGCGTTCCGAGTATGTTGGCCTGGCGCACCCATATATCGATCAGCACGGCGACGATCAGGATGACGCCGATGAAGACGTTGATCCAGTGCTGTGGCATGGTGAATCCTTGGACGTTCAATTGCAGCAGCGCCCGGATCAGGGTGATGACTGCGGCACCGGCGAGCGCGCCGATCATTGTCCCATGCCCGCCGAAGATCGATCCGCCGCCGATGATCACTGAGGCGATGGCATCGAGCTCGCGGAACTGGCCGGCAACCGGGTTGAAGCTGCGGAAATAGGCAACATTGATGAGCCCGGCCATGGTTGCGCAGAGCGCCGCCAGCATCAGCGACAGGAAGCGTATGCGGCTGGTGTTGATGCCGGCATAGGCGGCCGCGCGGCTGTTGCCCCCGGTGGCGCAGACCTTGAGCCCGAACGGCGTATAGGCAAGCACGATGCCGGCGACCACGGCGACGAGGAACATCCAGATTGTCTGCACGCTGACGACCTCCGTGACGGTCCGGATGATGCCCGGCGGCAGCGAGACGCTGAAATAAAGGAGGACGTCGCTAACCTTGCGGCCAATGAGATTGTAGGCCTCGCTCCAGCCGGTCAATTGCTGCCCGGCGACGAACCAGGCGGCGAGGCCACGGGCGATATAGAACATGCCGAGCGTGGCGATGAAGGAAGGCAATTTGAAACCGACAGTCATTGTCGCGTTGACGAGCCCCGCGGCCATGCCGGCGATAAGCCCCATCGCGATCGCCGTCATCGGATCGGCGCCGAGCACCTTGAGGAAATAGGCCGCCGTGCTGCCGGCAAGCGCGAGCACCGCGCCGACCGAGAGGTCGATGTCTCCGGCCGCGATCACATAGGTGAGCCCGATGGTGATCAGCGCCAGCTCCGTATAGTTGAGCAGGATGGCGAAGGTGTTGGAGAGGTTCCACCAATAGTCCGGGCGAAGCACCAACCCCGTGAGCCACAGCACAGCGGCAAGGATGATGGCGAGCGCATCGCGCCGCGCCAGGAATTTGCCGAAGCCCGTCGCCGACAGCGCCATGTCCGCCGCCATCGCTCCCTTGGTCTGCACGCCCTCCAGCGCAACGCCACCCATCTCCATGGCTTGAGGCGGCGGCTGCCGGCGCAGCCAGGCCCAGAAGCGGGCCAGCACCTGCCGGCGAATGAGATAGGGCTCGATCAGCACCGCGATGACGAGGAGAAGACCGAGGAAGACCAGCACTGCACCTGCCGGCAGCGTATAGCGGGCGCTGACCGCAATGCTCTCGCCGTCGATGATGACGGTGCGCGTGATCGGCCAGCCTTCGCGCAGCACCTTGTCGATGAGGACGACCAGTGCGGCGCCGAGGCAGGAGCCGATGACCCGTCCGCGGCCGCCGAGGATCGACGCCCCGCCGATGATCACCGAGGCGATCACGGTCAGCTCCCAACTGACGCCATAGAGCGGGGTCACCCCCTTGTCCTGGGCGGCCGCCAAGAGGGCGGCGACGGTCGCCGAAAGCGATGAGATCAGATAGGCGCGAATGCGCACCCAGTTCGCCGGGATGCCGGCATAGACCGCCGCCTGTTCGTTGCCGCCGGTGGCGAAGGTTTCGTAGCCCCACCGCGTCTTGGCAAGCACAATCGCGCCGGCGGCCGCGACGATGGCGAAGATGGCGATCTGGTTGTTGAAGCCGAGGACATTCGTCTCGCCCAGATGAAAGAAAGTGGGATACTCCCTGGCCTTGCCCGAATAGTAGATGGCCTGGCCATGCGTCAGCGCCAGCACGAAGCCGCGGCCGATGAACAGAATCGTCAGCGTAGCGATGAAGGCCGGGACTTTGAGGAGCGTGACGAGCACGCCGTTGACGAGGCCGATCGCGGCGCCGAGAAGCAGACAGAGGACGATGGTGGCGACGAGGCCGAAATCGAGAAAGCTGGGCGCGAAGAGCCTCGCGAAGACGACGGCGATCAGGCCATAGGTTGAGCCGACGGAAAGGTCGAGATCCTTGTTGACGATGACGAAGGTCATGCCGACGGCGATGATCCCGACGCGGGAGGTGTCGCGAAGAAGCGCGTGGAAACCCTCGGTCGAGCCGAAAAAGGTCGGGTTGACGACCGCTCCGGCAAGATAGAGTAGCGCGATGAAAACGAGCAGCCCGCCCTCCCAGCTGCCGGCGAGCTGGGAAGGTGCGCGGCCGAGCGATGTCGTCTCGGTCGGTATCATATGGGGATCTGCCGCTTGCGCATCGCACGATGATGCGACCCGTTCGAAACGGATGCCGATGCCTTACCCCCTCTGGCCTGCCGGCCATCTCCCCCACAAGGGGGGAGACGACTCGCCGCGCGGCCTTCATCTCCCGCTAAGCGTCCCGCTTGCGGAAACCTTTCGTTGGAGCGATTGCGCAGCCGCACATATTCTCCCCCCTTGTGGGGGAGATGGCCGGCAGGCCAGAGGGGGTGTGCTGCCGCCATCATTCCACTCCAGCCACCATTCAATTCTCGAACCGCTTGCCGACCTTTGCGACGTTCTCCTTCGTCACGAGCTGGGCACGCGTGTCGAGATTGGCGGCGGAAATGCCGCGGTCGATCTGCAGATAGAGCTGCATGACCGGCCAGAAGCCCTGCAGGAAAGGCTGCTGCCCGAGCGAACCGGTCAGGTTGCCGGCGGCGATGCCTTCCTGCTGCGCCGGACCGAGATCGAAGCCGTAAGCGCAGAACTTGCCGGTCCAGCCCATCTGCTCGACCGCCTTGACGAGCGGCGGCGTGAAGACGTTGTTGGCCGTAAAGGCGCCAACCGCGTCGCCGCGCGACTCGAAGAGGGTCACGAGCGCGTTGACCGGATCGTTCGGGTTGGTATCGATGCCGACATTCTCCGGCCCGGCATCCACCTTGAAGGCGTCGAGCTTGCCGGCATCCTTCAGCGTCTTGACGATCGCGTTGAAGGCAGCGGTGACGCGGTTGTTGACCTCGATGTTGCCCATTGCCGTCGAGGACGGGAGCAGGATCGAGCCGCTGGTCTTGCCGCTGTCGAGCACGCATTTGGCAAGTGCTTCGCCGCCGATCGCGGCAGCGGAGGCATCCTGGCCGGTGTGGCTGATGCCGCTGCGGTTGAGGATCGTTTCGTCGAACGAGTTGGTGGTGGCGACCGGAATGCCGGCCGCCTCGGCCGCCTTGACGATATCGTTATAGGCGCCAACCTGCGGCGTCGTCATGATGATGCCGTCGATTTTCGGATCGCGGATGATCTGGTTGAGGATCTCGATTTCGCGCGCCGGGTCGTCCACCGGCGATTCCGAGCCGAGCAAAAGGATCTCGGCGCCGATCATGTTGCCGGCTACCCTCGCCCCGACATAGACCGGATCGAAGAAGCCGTTGCCGGCCGTGTGGGTCACGATCGCGAAGGTCAGATGACCGTCGGCGGAATGGAAGTTCTTCGTTTCCGGGGCTTCCTTGGCGGCCTCGTCGAAATTGTAGCCGCCGACGGCCTTCTCGACGCTGCCCGATTGCGCGAATGCGGATGTAACGCCAATTGATAACGCCGCGGCGGAGACCGCGGAGAGCAAAATTCGCCTCATGGCTTTCCTCCCTCGGATCACTCGAGTCCAGGTTCCGACAACCGGAGCCTGCGTGATCGCTTCCCAATGGCTAAAGCGCGTCGCATGCAAACGCCTTCGCGCTGGGCGCGCGCTTTAGGTCTTTGTTTTTTGTGCATGCCGTTGCCCCAAAACCGCTGCGCACTTTTAGGCGACATGCACGAGAGTGGGATACGGGTGGAAAACCGCGCACACTTTGCCCCCTCCCCGCTCCAAGTATCAGCGGGCGAAAGCGGTTCGAGCGCAGTTGTCGAGAGGTGCGTCGAAGGCTTCCTCCCAGCCGCCTATTTTCTGCGCAGTTGGAGCACAAGTAAATGGCGAACTTTGCGGGCGGCGACCGGGCGCCCGCACCGGGATTTCTTACCCGGACGAGCGAATCCCGCAGGCGATATCCGTTTCGCGCAGGCTTTTTTGATCTGCGTCATTCCAGACAGTTGATGGACAGCTTCGGCGGGACAACATCGCCTCCCGCGAGCATTATCTGCTCGCGATCATTCGAAAGGGAATATGAATGGAAAGGCGTGATTTCCTCCGTGGCCTGGCCTTGCTCGCCGCTTGCCCGCTCTGCGTCAAGACGGCTTACGCCGCCGAAGGCGTGCACTGGAGCTATGAAGGCGAAGAGGGGCCCGAGCATTGGGGCTCCCTGAGCAAGGAGAACAGTGCCTGTTCGGCCGGCTCGCAGCAATCGCCGATCGACATCACGGGCGCGATCAAGGCCGAGATCCCGGACCTCGCGACCGACTGGAAGAGCGGCGGCACGATCCTCAACAACGGCCATACGATCCAGGTGAAGGCCGCCGGCGGCACGCTCAAGCGCGGCGACAAGACCTATGATCTGGTGCAATACCATTTCCACGCGCCGAGCGAGCATCTGGTCGACGGCAAGAGCTTCCCGATGGAGGTGCATTTTGTCCATAAGAACGCCGAAACGGGCGCGCTCGGCGTGCTCGGCGTTTTCCTGATCCCCGGTGCGGCCAACCCGACCTTCGCGAGCCTCGCGGCCAAGTTCCCGCAGAAGGCCGGCGAGGAGGTTGCGCTGGACGCCGTCGACCCGAAGGGCCTGCTGCCCGCCTCGCTCAAATACTGGGCCTATGAAGGATCGCTCACCACACCGCCCTGCAGCGAGATCGTCGACTGGATGGTGGCGATGGATCCGATCGAGGTCGATCCCTCCGATATCAAGAAGTTCACGGCGCTCTATTCGATGAACGCGCGGCCTGCGGTTGCCGGCAACCGTCGCTACGTCCTGAGCTCGAGCTAGAGCATGTCGCCCAGCGCCTCGCATGAAAATGTGACGCGCTTCAATCGGGTGCTTTCGGCAGCGGTCGCTTCTCCTGACGGCTGCTGGGCCACCCCGGCAATGGCTTTGCCGGGGTGGCTTTCGCGATGGCGCATTCGCCAACGCTTGCGTAAACAACCCTTCGCTGCAAATGTCCCTCGGGACGAAGAGCCACCCCTGGCTCGATGGCTCCACCAGCAACGAGGGCAACCCATGTTCGATCTTACCGGCAAGACAGCGCTCGTCACGGGCGGCGGACGCGGCCTCGGCCTGGAAATGGCGAGCGCGCTCGCCAAGGCCGGCGCCTGGACGGTGATCAACGGCCGCAGCCGGAAAAGCCTCGAAGAGGCGCGCGAGCGGCTTGCCGGCGAGGGCATTGCGATCGGCATCGCACCGGGCGATATCACCCGCGATGTCGGATCCATCCTCGCCCAGGTGGCCGACAGGACCGGCCAGCTCGACATTCTCGTCCATGCGGTCGGCGAGCGCGACAGGCGCGGCACCGAGGCGATGGAGCCGGAGGATTTCGCGCAGCTCCTGAATACTGACCTGACCGCGGCCTATGCGGTGGCGAGAACCGCCCTTCCGCTTCTGCAGCGTTCCACCGCCGGCCGACTGATCTTCGTGACGTCGATCGCAGCCTTTGCCGCCCGGGCCGGCGACCCGGCCTATACGGCGGCAAAGGGCGGGCTTTCGGCGCTGACGCGCTCGCTTGCCGTCGAGCACGGTGCCGACAACCTTACCGTCAACGCAATCGCACCCGGCTGGTTCGCGACCGAGACCAACGCGCATCTGGCCGCCGATCCAGCGCTGCAGGCCTTCGTCGAAGTGCGCATTCCGTTGAAACGCTGGGGCCGCCCCGAGGAGATCGCGCCTGCCGCCGTCTTCCTCGCCTCGCCGGCGGCAAGCTTCGTCAACGGCATCACCCTCACAGTCGACGGCGGCATGACCGTGCAGATGTGAAGCTGCCGAAGCGAGCGGAATAGCATCTTGGCTGGTAGGGGTGGCACCCCCTCTGCCCTGCCGGGATCTCCCCCACAAGGGGGAGATCGGCTGAAAGCGCGGCGCTGCCCAACCGTGAGCTGGCAAAAGCGTAAGTCACAGGGCTTCCGATTGAGGCGAAGGGGAATTTGCTTGAATGGGAGGCCGCCGCTTGCCGATCTCCCCCCTTGTGGGGGAGATGCCCGGCAGGGCAGAGGGGTACCGACACCCGCTGGCCCAATTTGCAGTCCAATCAAGAACGGTAAGCGGGTTCTGCTACATTCTGCGTGCTCTGCACGCGCGCGCGCCCCTACCCGCCCTTCGCGTCCTCCGTCCCACGCAGCATGCGGATCAGCCCGGAGAAATCCTCGGCCCCATGGCCGAGCTTCTCGAACAGGCTGTAGAGCTGCGCCGCCTGTGCGCCCATCGGCGTCGCCGCTCCGCTCGCGCTTGCCGCCTGCTGCGCCAGTTTCAGGTCTTTCAGCATCAGGCTTGCCATGAAGCCCGGCTTGTAGTCGTTGTTGGCCGGCGACGCCGGGACGGGGCCTGGCACCGGGCAGTAGCTCGTCAGCGACCAGCACTGGCCGGACGAGGTGGAGGCCACGTCGAAGAGCGCCTGGTGCGACAGGCCGAGCCGTTCGGCGAGCACGAAGGCCTCGCAGACCGCTGCCATCGAGACGCCGAGGATCATGTTGTTGCAGATCTTGGCGGCCTGGCCGGCGCCGGCATCGCCGCAATGGACGATCTTCTTGCCCATTGCTTCGAGCATGTGCTTGCCGCGGGAAAAGGCGCCGTCGCTGCCGCCGACCATGAAGGTGAGCGTCCCGGCGGCCGCACCCGCGGTGCCGCCGGAGACCGGCGCATCGAGCGACGGGCAGCCGGCCTTGTCTGCGAAGCCATGCACCTTGCGGGCGCTTTCCACGTCGATCGTCGAGCTGTCGATGATCAGCGTGCCCGGATCGACGAAGCCGAGCAATTCGTCCCAGACATAGATGACGTGCGAACCCGCCGGCAGCATGGTGATGACGCATTCGGATTCGCGCACCGCCTGGGAGATCGATCCGGCCACGGAAACGCCCGACTTGGCGGCCGCGTTGCGCGAGGCCTCCGACAGGTCGAAGCCGGTAACGGCGTGACCCGCCTTCACCAGATTGGCGGCCATCGGACCGCCCATATTGCCAAGCCCGATAAAGGCGATCTTCGTCATCTTGCCTCTCCTCCTCCTCAACTCACATCCAGCGTCCTGCGCCGGTCGGCGCGATCGTCCCTAGCCGCCGGCAAAGAGCGGCGCGCCGTCATGGCGCGCGAAGCGCGCAAGCGTCTGCGGCGTGACGTCCGGAAGCCCGACCGACCATTTGGGATTGCGATCCTTGTCGATCACCGCGGCGCGCACACCCTCGTAGAAATCGGGGTTCGAGAGCATGGCGACGCAGCCCGCATATTCCCGCTCCAGGCACGCGTTCAGCGTTTCGCTACCGCGTCCGGCTCTCAGCAGCGAAAGAGTGAGCTTCAGGCTGATCGCCGAGCGCGTCTTCAGGAGCGCAAGCGTCTCGCGGGCGAAGTCCGAACCGTCCTTTTCCAGTGCCGCGAAGATTTCCTCGACCGTGTCGAAGGCGAAGCAGCGGTCGATGAGGGCACTGTGCGCGAGCAGCGCTGAGGCCGGCGCCTCGCTTGAGACGGCGCGGATCGCGGCCGAAACATCCTCGGCGGTGGCCGATGAGGGAAGCTTGACGAGGGAGGCTATCAGCCCGTCGATCTTCTCCGACGGAACGAAGCTGTCGGCAAGCCGCGCGTAGATTGCCGCCGCAGCCCCGACGTCACGGCCGGTGAGACCGAGATAGGTGCCGAACTCGCCCGGCGCCCGCGGCAGGAGCCAGGTCGCCCCGACATCGGTGAAATAGCCGATCCCCGTTTCAGGCATGGCGAACCGCGTTCTCTCGGTGACGATGCGGTGGCTGCCATGGGCGGAAATGCCGACTCCGCCGCCCATCACAATGCCGTCCATGATGGCGATATAGGGCTTGCCATAAGCGGAAATGCGGCTGTTGACGATGAACTCCTCGCGCCAGAATTGCGCCCCTTCCTCGGGGCGTTCGCGGCCGCCCTCGTAGATCATGCGGATGTCGCCGCCGGCACAAAGCCCGCGCTCGCCCTCGCCGGTGACGAGCACGGCGGCAATCGCCGGATCGCCCTCGAACTCGGTGAGCGCCGCGGCGATCGCTCGGATCATCGGCTGATTGAGGCTGTTCAGCGCGCGCGGCCGGTTGAGCCGGAGCCTGCCGATCGCGCCTTGGCGTTCGACGATGACCTCCGGTTGAGCGGTCTGCATCTCCATAAGATGTCCTTCCTATTTCCGTCCCATGACGGCGCGCGACACGATCAGCCGCATGATCTCGTTCGTTCCTTCGAGTATCTGGTGCACCCTCAGGTCCCTGACAATCTTCTCGACGCCGTAATCGGCGAGATAGCCGTAGCCGCCATGCAGCTGCAGCGCGTCGTTGGCGACAGCAAAGCAGCGATCCGTGACAAAACGTTTGGCCATGGCGCAGAGCTTGGTCGCCTCCGCATCTCCGCCGTCGAGCGCGGCGGCCGCACGCCAGAGGAAGGTGCGGGCGATCTCGAGATCGGTCGCCATGTCGGCAAGGCGGAACTGCAGCGCCTGGAATTCGCCGATCGCCTTGCCGAACGCGCGGCGCTCCTGGACATAGGCAAGCGCCTTGTCGAAGGCGGCCTGCGCCCCGCCGAGCGAGGCGGCGGCAATATTCAGCCGGCCGCCATCAAGGCCGGCCATGGCGATCCTGAAGCCCTCGCCCTCGGCCCCCAGCCGGTTTTCCACGGGAACGCGGACATTGTCGAGCATCACCGCCCGCGTCGGCTGGGCGTGCCAGCCCATCTTCTTCTCATTGGCGCCGAAGGTAAGGCCGGCCACGTCCTTGTCGACGACGAAGGCGGAAATCCCCTTCGGCCCCTCCTCGCCGGTGCGTGCCATGACGATGTAGAGGCCGGATTCGCCGGCACCGGAAATGAACTGCTTCTGCCCGGTGAGCAGATAGGCGTCGCCCTCACGCACGGCCTTCGTCTTCAGCGCCGCCGCATCCGAGCCGGAACCGGGCTCGGTCAGGCAATAGCTGGCCAATATCTCCATGGTGAGCAGCCGCGGCAGCAGCCGCTGGCGCTGCTCGTCCGTGCCGTAGCGGTCGATCATGCCGGCGCACATGTTGTGGATCGAGACGAAGGAGGCGACCGCCGGGCAGCCGGTCGCCAGCGACTCGATGATCATCGCGGCGTCGAGGCGTGTCAGCCCCGTGCCGCCGACGTCGTCGCGGACATAGATGCCGGCCATGCCGAGCGCGGCGGCGGCGCGCAGCGTCTCCACCGGAAAATGCTTCCGCTGGTCCCAATCGACGGCATGGGGCGCGAGTTCGTCCCGGGCGAAATCGAGCGCCATCGCGCGGATGGCTTGCTGCTCCTCCGACAGGCGAAATTCCATATGCATGTCCTCCCTGACCCGCATAGTGACGATGTGGCGCTGTAGTTACATCAAATCTCGCACAGGCACAGACGCAAATTCTCACAGTATCTGTTCAAAAACGAACAGCCCCACGAGACGAGGCAGATCAGCTCTCACTCAAACGATACGGCAGAGAGCCGCGCATGTCATGATCGACGATCAACTTCCGCTTCAGCGGCGGGACGGCGCGGCTCGCGCACTTGGTGCGCTCGCAGATGCGGCAGGAGATGCCGATCGGGTCGAAGGCGGCGCGGTTGCCGAGATCCATATCGTCCGCATAGACGAAGGCGTCGGCATAGGAAATCTCGCAGCCGAGTGCCAGCGCATAGCGCGGATGGGCGGCGCGATAGCCGCCCCCGCCCTTGCTGATCTGGGTGGCGAGACAAAGATAGCGCACGCCATCCGGTGTCTCGGCCAACTGGCGGATGATCCGGCCCGGCGCCTCGAAGGCCTGGTGCACGTTCCACAGCGGGCAGGCGGCGCCGAAACGGGCGAATTGCAGCTTGGCGGCGCTGTGGCGCTTGGTGATGTTGCCGGCCCGGTCGATGCGGGCGAAGAAGATCGGAATGCCCTTCTGTCCGGGGCGCTGCAGTGTCGACAGCCGGTGGCAGACCTGCTCCAGAGAGGCACCGAAGCGAGCGGCGATAAGCTCGATATCGTGGCGCAGCTCGCGTGCCGCCTTGAGAAAGGGCTGGTAGGGGAGGATCAGCGCGCCGGCGAAATAATTCTGCAGGCCGATGCGACAGATCTCGTAGGCTTCCTCGGTGCGGAAGCCGGCGCTGCCGGCGATCCGGTCGATCTCCTCGCGCGCATGAAGCTGGGCGATCTGCAGCGCCAGCTGGAAGTCGCGGGTCGGCGCCGGCGCGTAGGGGTTCATGGTCAGGATGCGGGCACGCGGATCGAAGCGGCGGATCGCCTCGTCGCCGGCCGCCCCCCGCACGACACGCACGCCATGCCGCTGTTCGAGATAGCCCGCAAGCGCGGCGTGGTTGTCGCCCTCGCCGAGACCGAGTTCGCCCGCCAGATGCTCGGCCAGCGTATCGATCTCGTGGATGTAGTTGTCGACGAAATGGAAGAAATCACGGACTTCCTCATACGGAGTCGTCTCGACAAAGGAGGCGTCGCGGCCGATCGTGTCGTCGATGCTGGCGAGCTGTTCGCTGTTGCGGCGATAGGCCTGGTGGCACTTGATCAACGCGTGCGCCAGTCCCGGCGCATTCTGGCTGATCAGCTTGAGTTCCTGGAGGCTCGGCGCATAGGTCTCGAACAGCGGGTCGCTGAGCGCTTCCGAGAGAGCCGAGAGCAGCCGGTCGCCCTCGCCTGAGGAGAGCTCGGCGATATCGATCTGGAACTTTTCGGCGAGCGCCAGCAGCACCGCCGCCGAGACCGGCCGCTGGTTGTTTTCGACCTGGTTCAGATAGCTCGTCGAGATGCCGATCCGCTCGGCAAATTGCCCCTGCGTCGCACGGTTTGCTTCCCGCAATTCCCGGACCTTGCGGCCGATATAGAGCTTGCCGATCGCCATGTTTGCAACTTTGCAATTCGCGTTTTACATTTTTATATTTTCCACATTTGCACATGATCCGGCTTTTTACCAGCCGCGGTCGGCGCTATTGCGATCCTACAGCGCCGCGCGTCTGATCAGATGCGCACAGGTCGCTGTGGCACGTTTGAATTGCTGCATGTTTTTATCCTTGAATCGGCTAGGATTTGCGGAAACACGCAGGAGCGAAGCCTCTGCACGATCAGCGAAAAACGGGAGGAGAGCGATGCGCGCCATACTTGAACAGGTCGAGGCCCGCCGGGCTCAAGCCAGGGCCGGCGGCGGCGAGCGCCGCGTCGCCGCGCAGCACGGCAAGGGCAAGCTGACCGCGCGCGAGCGCATCGACGTGCTGCTCGATGAAGGCTCCTTCGAAGAATACGACATGTATGTCACGCACCGCTGCGTCGACTTCGGCATGGCCGAAGAGAAGACCGCCGGCGATGGCGTCGTTACCGGCTGGGGTACGATCAACGGCCGGCAGGTCTATGTGTTCTCTCAGGACTTCACCGTGCTCGGCGGCTCGCTCTCCGAGACGCATGCGCAGAAGATCTGCAAGATCATGGATATGGCGGCCCGCAACGGCGCGCCGGTAATCGGCCTCAACGATTCGGGCGGCGCCCGCATCCAGGAAGGCGTCGCCTCGCTTGCCGGCTATGCAGAGGTGTTCCGCCGCAACGCCGAGGTCTCCGGCGTCATCCCGCAGATCTCGGTGATCATGGGACCGTGTGCCGGCGGTGCGGTCTATTCGCCGGCGATGACCGACTTCATCTTCATGGTGCGCGACAGTTCCTACATGTTCGTCACCGGCCCGGACGTGGTGAAGACTGTGACGAACGAGATCGTCACGGCGGAAGAGCTTGGCGGCGCCCGCACCCACACGTCCAAGTCCTCGGTCGCCGACGGCGCCTACGAGAACGATATCGAGGCGCTCGAGCAGGTGCGGCTGCTCTTCGATTTCCTGCCATTGAACAACCGCGAGAAGCCGCCGGTGCGGGCCTTCCACGACGACCCGGCGCGCATCGAGATGCGTCTCGACAGCCTGATCCCGGACAGCGCCGCCAAGCCCTACGACATGAAGGAACTGATCCTGGCGGTGGCCGACGAGGGCGACTTCTTCGAACTGCAGGCGGATTTCGCCCGCAACATCATCACCGGCTTCATCCGGCTCGAGGGCCAGACGGTCGGCGTCGTCGCCAACCAGCCGATGGTGCTCGCCGGCTGCCTCGACATCGATTCCTCGCGGAAAGCCGCCCGTTTCGTGCGCTTCTGCGATGCTTTCTCGATCCCGATCCTGACGCTCGTCGACGTCCCCGGCTTCCTGCCCGGCACCGCCCAGGAATATGGCGGAGTCATCAAGCACGGCGCCAAGCTCCTGTTCGCCTACAGCCAGGCAACCGTGCCGATGGTGACGCTGATCACCCGCAAGGCCTATGGCGGCGCCTATGACGTCATGGCGTCAAAACATATCGGCGCCGACGTCAACTATGCCTGGCCGACGGCCGAGATTGCCGTGATGGGCGCCAAGGGCGCGACCGAGATCCTCTACCGCTCCGAGCTCGGCGACCCGGAAAAGATCGCCGCCCGCACGAAGGAATACGAGGAGCGCTTCGCCAACCCCTTCGTCGCCGCCGAGCGCGGCTTCATCGACGAGGTGATCATGCCGCATTCTTCCCGCAAGCGCATCGCCCGCGCTTTCGCCTCCTTGCGCAACAAGCAGGTGGAGACGCGCTGGCGGAAGCACGACACGATCCCGCTATGATGGAAACCATGAGACCGGAACCGCAAGTTCGGACGATGCCTGACGCTGCCAGCCGCGGTCACCGGGGGATGCTGCGGCATCTGGTGATAAGTGCCCTCTCCGGTACGCTCGCCGGCGCGGTGGCGGCCGGCGCACTGACCCTGCTCGACATCGGCTCCGTCGGCACGCTCGTCGCGCGCTCGACCGATCCGTTGCTTGCGATGGCGACGGTGCTTGCGCCTTTCGCGTTGATCGGCACGGCCGCAGGCGCCGCAATTGGCTTGGCTCCCTATTTCAGGAAATTCCGGCGATGACGCGACAGAGAGAATTGAAAGAGAAACGCATGTTCCAGAAGATCCTCATCGCCAATCGCGGCGAAATCGCCTGCCGCGTCATCAAGACCGCCAAGAAGCTCGGCAATGCGACCGTCGCCGTCTATTCCGACGCCGACCGTGACGCCATGCATGTGCGCCTGGCGGACGAGGCCGTCCATATCGGCCCGTCGCCGTCGAGCCAGTCCTATATCGTCATCGACAAGATCCTGGACGCGATCCGCAAGACCGGTGCAGACGCCGTCCATCCGGGCTACGGTTTTCTCTCGGAAAACGCCGCCTTCGCCGAGGCGCTGGAGAAGGAGGGCGTGGCCTTCATCGGCCCGCCGGTCAAGGCGATCGAGGCGATGGGCGACAAGATCACCTCGAAGAAGATCGCAGCCAAGGCCGGCGTCTCCACGGTGCCCGGCCATATGGGGCTGATCGAGGATGCCGACGAGGCGGTGCGGATCGCCTCGTCGATCGGCTTTCCGGTGATGATCAAGGCCTCGGCCGGCGGCGGCGGCAAGGGGATGCGCATTGCCTGGAACGAGCGCGAGGCGCGCGAGGGCTTCCAGTCGTCGAAGAACGAGGCGAAGAGCTCATTCGGCGACGACCGCATCTTCATCGAAAAATTCGTCACCGAGCCGCGCCACATCGAGATCCAGGTGCTCGGCGACAAGCACGGCAACACCGTTTATCTTGGCGAGCGCGAATGCTCGATCCAGCGGCGCAACCAGAAGGTCATCGAGGAGGCCCCCTCGCCCTTCCTCGACGAGGCGACGCGCCGCGCCATGGGCGAGCAGGCGGTGGCGCTCGCCAAGGCGGTCGGCTATCACTCGGCCGGCACGGTCGAATTCATCGTCGACGGCGACCGCAATTTCTATTTCCTCGAAATGAACACCCGCCTGCAGGTCGAGCATCCGGTGACGGAGCTCGTCACCGGCCTCGACCTCGTCGAACAGATGATCCGCGTCACGGCCGGGGAGAAGCTTGCCTTCGGCCAGGCCGACGTGAAGCTCGACGGCTGGGCGATCGAAAGCCGGCTCTATGCCGAAGACCCCTATCGCAACTTCCTGCCGTCGATCGGCCGGCTGACGCGCTACCGGCCGCCGGAAGAAGGCCGCAAGGACGACGGCACGGTCATCCGCAACGACACCGGTGTCTACGAGGGCGGCGAGATCTCGATGTTCTACGATCCGATGATCGCCAAGCTCTGCACCTGGGGACCCGACCGCCCCACGGCCGTCGAGGCGATGGCGGAGGCGCTCGACGCCTTCGAGGTCGAGGGCATCGGCCACAACCTGCCGTTCCTCTCCGCCGTGATGCAGCAGGACCGTTTCCGCGAGGGACGGCTGACGACCGCCTATATCGCCGAGGAATTCGCCGACGGCTTCCAGGGCGTCGCACCGGACGAAGCCTCGGCTATGAAGCTCGCCGCCGTCGCCGTCACCGTCAATCAGGCTCTCCAGGAGCGTGCCAGCCAGATTTCCGGAACGATCGGCAACCACCGCCGGGTCGTCGGCCATGAGTGGATCGTGAACCTTGGCGAGCGCGAATTCCAGCTGACCTACGGAGCCTCGGCCGACGGCGCATCTGTACGCTTCGCTGACGAAGCTTCCATTCCGGTTGCCACCGACTGGGTGCCTGGCCGTACACTCGCCACCTTCAACATCGACAATCAGCCGATCAACGTGAAGGTCGACCTCGCCGGCACCGGGATAAGGCTGCGCTGGCGCGGCATCGATGTTCTCGCCCGCGTCAGAAGCCCGCGGGTGGCTGAGCTTGCCCGGCTGATGCCGAAGAAGCTGCCGCCGGACACGTCGAAGATGCTGCTCTGCCCGATGCCCGGCGTCGTCACGTCGATCGCCGTCACGGAAGGCGACACCGTCGAGGCGGGCCAATCGCTCGCCGTCGTCGAGGCGATGAAGATGGAGAACATCCTGCGGGCGGAACGGCGCGCGACGGTGAAGCGCGTCGCGATCGCCGCCGGCGCGAGTCTGGCGGTGGATGAACTGATCATGGAGTTCGAGTGATGGTGTCGCTGATACTCCCCTTTGCTCTGCCGAGCATTTTGAAGCGCTGGGAAAGGCCCCTGCCCAACCCCTCCCCACAAGGGGGAGGGACTCTGCGGCGGCACCGCCCTGCTCACTTCGACGGTTCACCGAGTAATTTGAGAAAAAATAGGGTGCGGAGGGCACGGCACGGGAGCCCCTCCCCCTTGTGGGGAGGGGTTGGGGAGGGGTCTGGCCCGCGCCACGGACAGATGCGCCTCGAAGGGAGCGGCCAATGAGCGAAAAAACCACCAAAGACTGGGAAGCCCTCGCCGAACGCGAGCTCAAGGCTTCCGCCGAAAGCCTCACCTGGCACACGCCGGAAGGCATCGAGGTCAAGCCGCTCTACACGCGCGCCGATCTCGAAGGCATCGGCTCTCTCGACTCGCTCCCGGGCCTTGAGCCGTTCCTGCGCGGGCCGCGCGCCACCATGTATGCCGGCCGCCCCTGGACGATCCGGCAATATGCCGGCTTCTCCACCGCGGAAGCATCGAACGCCTTCTACCGGCGGAACCTTGCTGCAGGGCAGCAGGGCGTCTCGGTCGCCTTCGACCTCGCCACCCATCGCGGCTATGACAGCGACCATCCGCGCGTCGAGGGCGACGTCGGCAAGGCGGGGGTGGCGATCGACTCCGTCGAGGACATGAAGATCCTCTTCGACGGCATCCCGCTCGAGAAGATCTCCGTGTCGATGACCATGAACGGCGCGGTGATCCCGATTCTCGCCTCCTTCATCGTCGCCGGCGAGGAGCAGGGCGTTTCACGCGACAAGCTCTCGGGGACGATCCAGAACGACATCCTCAAGGAGTTCATGGTCCGCAACACCTATATCTACCCGCCGGAACCCTCGATGCGGATCGTCGCAGACATCATCGAATATACGGCGAAGGAGATGCCGAAGTTCAACTCGATCTCGATCTCCGGCTATCACATGCAGGAGGCCGGCGCGACGCTGGTACAGGAGCTCGCCTTCACGCTGGCCGACGGACGCGAATATGTACGTGCAGCACTTGCCAAGGGGCTGAATGTCGACGAATTCGCCGGACGGCTCTCCTTCTTCTTCGCGATCGGCATGAACTTCTTCATGGAGGCGGCGAAGCTGCGCGCCGCGCGCCTCCTATGGACACGGATCATGAAGGAGTTCGAGCCGAAGAAGGCATCGTCGCTGATGCTCCGGACCCACTGCCAGACCTCCGGCGTTTCGCTCGCCGAGCAGGATCCCTACAACAACATCATCCGCACCGCCTTCGAGGCGATGTCGGCGGTGCTTGGCGGCACGCAATCGCTGCACACCAATTCCTTCGACGAGGCGATTGCGCTCCCGACCGAATTTTCCGCCCGCATCGCCCGCAACACGCAATTGATCCTCCAGCACGAGACGGGCGTCACCAAGGTCGTCGATCCGCTCGCCGGCTCTTACTATGTCGAGAGCCTGACGAACGACCTTGCCGAAAAGGCATGGGCGCTGATCGAGGAAGTGGAAGCGCTCGGCGGCATGACCAAGGCAGTCAATGCCGGCCTGCCGAAGCGGCTGATCGAGGAGGCGGCGACACGGCGCCAGGCGGCGGTCGACCGGGGCGACGAGGTCATTGTCGGCGTCAACAAATACCGGCTCGAGAACGAAGAGCCGATCGATATCCTCGAGATCGACAACTCCGCCGTCCGCGCGGCGCAGATGAAGAGGATAGAGGAGACCAGGCGCCGCCGCGACTCGCGGAAGGTCAAGGAAACACTGGACGCGCTTGCCGAGGTCGCACGAAGCGGCAATGGTAACCTGCTCGCCGCCGCGGTCGAAGCGGCGCGGGCGCGCGCCACTGTCGGCGAGATTTCCGATGCGATGCGGCAAGCCTTCGGCGACCATGCCGCCATTCCCGAGGTCGTCACCGACATCTATGGCAAGGCCTACGAGGGCGATCCGGAGCTCGGCGTGCTCTCCGGCCGGCTTGGCGAGGTGACGAAGCGGCTCGGCCACAAGCCGAAGATCATGGTCGCCAAGCTTGGCCAGGACGGTCACGACCGCGGCGCCAAGGTGATCGCCTCGGCCTTCAGCGATATCGGCTTCGATGTCGTAGCCGGGCCGCTGTTCCAGACCCCTGACGAGGCCGCCGAGCTGGCGCTTGCCGAGGAAGTCACCGTCGTCGGCGTCTCCTCGCTTGCCGCCGGCCACAAGACGCTGATGCCGCAGCTCGCCGAGGCGCTGAAGAAGCGGGGCGGAAAGGACATCATCGTCGTCTGCGGCGGCGTCATCCCGCGACAGGACTATCAGTATCTCATGGAAAACGGGGTCTCCGCCGTCTTCGGACCCGGCACGCATGTGCTCGATGCCGCCCGCGCCATGCTCGACCTGATCGAAGGCAGGCGACGCAACGTCTGAAGACCAATCGCGAGAGGCAATTTCACAGACGGCTCGTGAGGCACGAGCCGTCCTTTGCGCTGCGGTGCCCCGCTTTACCTCGGCTTTTTTTGAACTACTATCATCGCTGTAGCTCAGGGATACCGCGTCTGCAGACACCGCCAGAGGCAACCGCATGCATATCGGCAAACCTCACGAGGCGACCACCCGCATTTGCCAGGCAAGTGCGGAGACCGTCGAGGTGCGCGGTCGCGATCTCTGCCGCGACCTCATGGGACGGCTGAGCTTTACCGAATATTTCTGCCTGCTGCTGACCGGTCGCGAACCCACGGACAACCAGCGTTGCTTTCTCGACCTGCTTCTCATTGCAATCGCCGAGCACGGCATGATGCCGACGGTACAGGCAGCGCGCATGACGCTCGCTGCCGATCCGGATTCGCTGCAGGGCGCCTTGGCGGCGGGTCTTCTCGGCTGCGGCCCTGTGCTGGTCGGAACATCGGAGCGATGCGGCAAGCTTCTCGTGGAGGCGCAGTCCCGTTTAGCGGCTGGCGACGACGCGAAGGTCGTGGCCTTGCAGATGCTGCAGGACATCCGCAAGACCGGCGGAAAGCTGCCGGGCTTCGGCCACCCGGTGCATCGCCCGACCGATCCGCGCGCCGAACGGATTCTCGAACTCGCCGACGCCCGCGGCGTCAGCGGACCTCACATAGCCATGGCGCGAAATTTCCGCGCCGCGGCGGCCGAGGTTTGGGGAAAGCCCCTGGTGATGAACGTTTCGATGCCGATCGCCGCCGTGCTTCTGGATCTCGACTTTCCCGTTGCGACGATCAAGGCGGTGCCGTTGCTGGCCCGCACCGGCGGCCTGCTCGCCCACCTGGCGGAGGAGCAGCAAAACCCGATTGGTTTCACCATGGCCGCGCATGCGGAAGCGGCGGTCACCTACAAGAACACCGACGAGGGCGGCGGCTGATCATGCTCGAGCCCGATGTCGAAACGCTGCCTTGGCGCGACCAGATCCGGTCGGACGACGCGCTCTACCGCAAACAGCTCACCTACCTCGTGACGCGTTCGCGCTTTTATCAAGGCAAGCTCCGGGACGCCGGTTTCGAAACGGCCGAAAGCGTCGGCGGACTCGATGCGATCGCCGGTCTTCCCCTGACCGAGAAAGGCGAGATCCGGGCGAGTTGCAGCGAAGCGGAGCCGATGGGCACGCATGTCGCCGCACCTATGGACCAGATCGTCCGCATCTACTCGACCAGCGGCACGACCGGAACACCGAGCTATATTCCGCTGACGGCGCAGGATCTCGAAAATTGGGTGACGACGTCTGCGCGCAGCTATTCCGCCTCGGGGATCAAGCAAGGCGAGACGATCGTTTCGACCTATAACGCTGGGCCCTTCGCTGCCGGCGCAGCACTCGGCGCCTTCGATCGGCTGGGCATGTGCCACATCCCGGTCGGCACCGGAAACACCGAACGCCTGATGACCGCCTTCCGGCTGTTGAAGCCATCGGCAGCGGTGATGACGCCCTCCTACGCGGCCTATCTTGGCGAATGGGCCGCCGATCGCGGCTTCGACCTCCAGGGCTCGAGCGTCCAGCGGCTGCTTGTCGCCGGCGAGCCGGGCGGCGGCGAACCGAAATTCAGGGCGCGCCTTGAAGAGGCATGGGGCGCAAAAGTAACGGAGGCCATGGGCATCGGTGATATCGGCGTGTCACTGTGGGGCGAATGCGAGGAGCAATGCGGCATGCATCTCGGCGCCCGCGGCTTCGTCCATGCCGAGCTGATCGATCCCGACACGGCAGCGCCGATCGCGCTAGAGGATGGCGCGAAAGGCGAGCTGGTGCTCACCCATCTTCGCCATCAGGCCGCGCCGATGCTGAGGTTCCGCACGCGTGACCATGTCGAGATGTGGACGTCGCCCTGCCGATGCGGGCGGACGGCGCCGCGGCTGCGCTGCATTGGCCGGACGGACGACCTGTTGATCATCCGAGGCGTGAATGTCTTTCCCTCGGCGATCCGCGACGTGGTGAATGCATTTGCGCCGGCCGTCAGCGGCATGATCCTGATAAGGCCAGTCGCGGCCGGCGCCCGACAGGAGCCGCCCTTGCCGGTCTCGGTGGAACTCGCCAGGGACAGCGAAGGCACTCAGGAGCTTGCCGAGAGGATCCAGAAGCGCATTCGCGAGGTGCTCGTCGTGTCCACCCGGATAGAAATCGTGCCCTGGGGGGCGCTCCAGCGCAGCCAATACAAGTCGAAACTGGTGCAGCAACAGGCGGATAAAAGTTGAAGAGCAGTTTTCCGCCGACTGATTGAAAATGGGAGGCCGGCAATGCGGAAGCTTCAATCGCAGGGGGTCCATCACATTACGCTTGTCGGCGCCGACCGGCAGACATCGATCGACTTCTGGGAGGGCATTCTCGGCATGCCCTTCATCTTCGAGCAGCCGAACCTCGACCGGGCGTCGGAAAGCCACCTCTATTTCGACCCGGGCGACGGGCGGCTGATCACTGTCTTCACCGACGAAACCCGCAAGCCTGATCCGAAGCGCACCTCGACGGATATCGGCTGCGTCCACCACATCGCCTTCGCTGTGTCGCGCGCGACGTTCCAGCAGGCGGTCGAGCGCCTCAATGAGCGCAACATCCGGCACAGTGGCGTCAAGGATCGCGGCTTCATGGATTCGATCTATTTCGAAGACCCGCTCGGGCTGCTGGTCGAGCTTGCCTCCTACCGCTTCGAGCCGCCGACCGGCCACACCCATGCCGACGTGCTGATGGAGGCGCACAACATCAGGCTTGCGCGCGGCGACTACGCCATCGCCGAAGTGCATCTCGCCGATGCGATCGAGGCGTTGGTCGAAGGGGCGCGGCCGACGCTGTCGGCGGACCGCGCGCCGAAAGACCCATACGGATCATCATGACCGCAGCAGTGACTGACGCAATCTAGCGAAGCAAAGGGAGGAAGCCAGATGGGAACGATAAAGCTCAACGTGATCAAGCCCAGCGTCAACAACATGACGGTGCGCGTGTTTCTGAGGGCGGCAAAACTCGATTTTGCCGAGCATGACGTCTACGGGCAGACGCGCTCCGCCGAATATCTGGCGCGGGCGCCGTCGCACCTGACGCCGATGATCGAAACGGCGGACCTGCCCAAGGGCGCGCTCTGGGAAAGCTGCGCGATCATGCAATACCTGTGCAACAAACACGGGCTCGACCAGTTCTATCCGAAGGACCCCGAAGCGCGCGCGATGATCGATAGCGCCATGTTCTACCTGATCGGCACCTTCTATCCCTATCTCGCCCGCGCCACCTACCCGGCTCTCAACTTCCCGCAATATCCGGGCGAAGTCGGCTTCAGCGACGCGGATGCCGAAACCAAGGAACGGGCACGCGGGGCCGCAGCGGAGGCGCTCGCCGAACCGCTCGAGGTCTTCCGCGCCTTCTATATGGGCGACAGGCCGTTCATCGGCGGCGACAGGCCATCGATCGCGGATATCAGGCTTGCCTCGACGCTCGAGTTCCTGGCGGCGATCGATTACGCCTTGCCCGAGTGGGCCAAGACCTATGTCGCGGAAATGGAGAAGTCGCTCGGCGACGCCTATAGCGAGCCGGCCGCCGATGTCCGCGGCTATATAGATTACGTGAAGTCGTTGTAGGGGGAACGCGCGTCACCAGACGATCAGGATGATGCCGGTCGCACCGAGCGCCAGGATCCAGAGCCGATCGAAATTGATCCACGCGGAGCGCAGGCCAGCAAGCCCGAGCCAGCTAAAGACGGCGAGCGCGATTGCCGCGATCACTGCGAGCATGGCACCTGTATGGACGGCAACGGCCGCAAGCGAGATTGGCAGCGAGCCGGCCATTCCGCCTTGATCGGCGAGGCAAAGGCTCAAGACCGAGGGCACCAGCATCAGTCCCGCGCCGTGGCTCGTCGCCATCAGGAAGGACCAACCCGCAAGTGCGGCCATGCCGGCGCGCATGCCGACCCTGACGCGGTGGCGGTGTCCGTAGATCGCAAGATAGGCGGCGAAAGCCAGAATGAAGGCGGCGGCGACAAGTTGCAGGCCGCGCAAGTCCATGACCGCCTCGAAGGCCACTACCACGGCCAGCACGGTCGCGATGGAAACGGCATGACCGAGCGCGATCGGCACGAGGGACAGCCAGACGGTACGGGCGCTTTGTCGATGCAGCCCGAGCGCTACGGCGAAAAGCCAGCCCATCGCCGGGTTGGCACCGTGAAAGGCGCCGAGACCGGCGAGCGAGAGCCACGGCCACAGGTTCGTCATTTGCCAGACCGCACAGCGCCACACTCCCTGAAGTTCATACTCGGCCTCTGAACAGTCGCGACGGCCCCTCACCCTGGCCCTCTCCCCGCCTGGGGGGAGAAGGCGGCCGGCAGGCCGGATGAGGGGCGCCGCCTGCCTCGCATCGCCCGCCGTCTCCTCAAGGATAGCAGTAGGAATCCGAAGAGCAGTCGCCGCCCTCAAGCCTAACCTGATGCGGGAGATGACCCTTCGGCCAGTCGACGAAAAACGTCTCGTCGAAGGCAATGCCGCCATTGTCGCCCACGTCGAGCTTCACCATCCAGCCGTCGATGCCGTCCGGATAGAATTGCGGATCGATGGCGCCGTAGAGCGAGTTGGTGAAATAGACGCGCTTGCCGTCGCGGCTGATTTCCACCATCTGCGGTCCGCCGTTCAAGCGCCCATTCGATGCCTTCGGATGGGTCGCGCGTGCGACGATGCCGCCGATCCGCACCCGTCCTGTCTCCTTCGGCGCGAGCGGATCGGAAACGTCGTACTGGATCATGTCGCCGGTGCCCCAGCAGGAGACATAGAGGAAGCGATCGTCCATCGAGAGATCGATGTCGGTCACCAATGGTGCGACCGCATTGAAGCCCTTGAGCACCGGTGGCAGGAGGTCGGGATCGGCTGGCTCCGCCGGGATTTCGATCACTTTCTTCACCGCCCACCGGTTGTCTTCGCGATACCAGGTCCATATCGATGCGGAGAGATTCTTGAGGCTGATGACGCAGCCGACAAAGCCATAGGCCTTGGTCGGATCATGGGCCGGGCGCAATTCGAAGACGAGTTGGTGCTCTTCGCCGAAATCGATCTCCTGCAGATGCTTGCGCGTATGCAGGTCCCAGAAATGCAGCCTGCGGCCATATTGCGAGCCGAGCAGCACTTCCGGAACGAGCCCGTTCTCGAAGGTGTCGGGGGTCCCCCATTCGCTGGTGATCATCGTGTCGTGGCCGAGATGCCACCAGAAGTCATAGGCCAGCTTCTGCGGCCCGCGATCCATCTCCCACTGGCCGAGCACGTCGAAACTATCGTGGTCGAGCAGGAAGATGCCGCCCGGCGCCTTGCCGTCACGGTCGGCCAGAGCATTGACATAGATGCCTTCCGGCCCGCAATGGATCGTGTGCAGCCGCGAATAGTTGGCCCGTTCGGCGACTTCCTCGGGCTCGATGACGCGGACGATCTCGGGCTTCCGCGGATCGGGTTTCGTGTCGATGATATGCAGCCGCGATGACCTCAAGCCCGGAACGACCAGATACCGGCGCTCGACATGTGGATGCGGCGCATTCGGACACAGGCAGGAGGAGCAGGCATTCCAGCCGAAATGGTGAAGCTCGTCGCCGACATTCGGCATGTCCACCTGCCCGACGATCTGAGAATAGCTCGACGACGCCGGATCGACGTCGACGACGGCGATTGCGTCCGGCCGCTGCCGGTCCGGGTCGAAGGCCGCCACATAGGCAAGCGTCTCTTTCGGCGCCTTTGCCGCCATGCGCGGGGATGGATAGAAGGAAGGATCGGGTCGCCACGTCGCCATTTCGTTTCTCCCCCAGGGAAGACAATGCGTGGATCCAGATGCAAGCGTTAATGGATGCGGCAGAAAGGCGTCGGAAATGCGGCGTCTTTGCCTTATTTAAGGGAACGGCGGCCAAGGTAACGGAGACAGATGGGCGAATTCGAATTCGACGCGGAGCTCTGGCTCTATCCGGGCAAGGGCGGCTGGCATTTCGTCACGCTGCCGGCACATGTTGCCGAGCAAATCAAGTTCCTGGCTGCGCCGAGAGCGCGCGGCTGGCGCAGTGAGGCTGTTAAAGTGCGGACGGGAGAGACGGAGTGGATGACGTCGATCTTCCCGGACAAGGCCGCGGGTTCATTTCTCCTGCCGGTGAAGTCAGAGGTTCGGCAAAAAGAGAATTTGGCCGCCGGCCAGACGATCCGGGTCAAGCTGTCGCTGGACGGCGGCTAAGTTTCTATCCGAAGCTTCATCCGGTCGGCGGCAAAGCGCGTCCGCGCATATTCGACCGGCCGGCCATCGAGATCGGCGTTGACAGAGCGAGCCTCAAGCACGATCGCCCCGGGTGAAAGCTGGAGCAGTGCCAGTTCCTCCGCATCGGCATGTCGCGCGACGATCTCCGTCGAGGCGCGAATATAGTCGTTCAGGCCCTGCGCGGCGAAGGCCTTGGTGACGGAACCAAGACGCCCATACTCCTCGGCCATCCGCGGAAAACGATCCGCAGGAAAATAACTGACCGACACCGAGAGCGGCCGGCCGTCGCCGCTGCTGACGGTGTTGAGCTCGATAAGCGCCGCGCCGGCGGAAAGGCCAAGCGCCGCGGCAATCTCGCCGCTCGCCGGCACTCGACCGTGAGCGAGGAGCCGCGTGCCGATTTCCTTGACCTGCCGGCCAAGCCCTTGAGAAAAGCGGGTGCGGCGAGAGATCGGATAGGTGACCCGCTCCTTGCGTTCGATCAGCGTGCCGCGCCCCTGCACGGCGCGCACCAGCCCTTCGTCGGCAAGCGCCGCGAGCGCGCTGCGCACCGTATGGCGGTTGACGCCGAACTCCTGTGCCAGCGCCGTCTCCGGCGGCACCATGCCGGTCGCGTCGTAATCGCCATTGCTGATTGCCAGCCGTATGCGGTCGGCGATCTGCCGCCAGAGCGCCACGCCGGTCTGCCGCTCCACCATCTTTCTCACTGCCATTTTTGCCACCGTCACAAGCCTGTCATATCCGACCGCTAGGGAATGGTATAAGATGTATAGTTGTCTAGATCAATAGACATTTAGGTGAAGCGAATGGATGCGAAACAGAGACTTGAAGCCCCACCGGCGATCGATCGCAAGGAAGGCATGCGACTTCTGGCGCGCGCCACGCTCGCGGAGCTTGCCGCCGCCTGGGAGGCGATTGCCGACAAGCCGGACGTGGCGCCGGTCCGCGGTCCGGAGACGGGACTCGTCATGGTGCGCGGCCGCATCGGCGGCGGCGGCGATCCCTTCAATCTCGGCGAGGCGACAGTGTCGCGTGCCACCGTCCGGCTCTCGACCGGCGAGGTGGGTCACGGGCAGATGCTCGGCACCGACAAGGAGCGCGCACGCTACGCGGCGGTCTTCGACGCCCTCTTCCAGAACGCTGCGCACCGTCCGGCGATCGAAGCGCTGCACCGGCTGATCGCCGCCCGCCTCGAGGCTGAGGACCGACAGAAGGCCGAGGAGACGGCGGCGACCCGCGTCGATTTCTTCACCATGGTCCGGGGAGAGGATTGATGAGCGCGCAAACGCAAATCTACGCCGGCGCCTTCGCCGACCCGGTCTTCGCGGCGCAATCCGTGTTCCGCACGTTGATGGACTGCTTCGCTCGGCCGGGCACGATCGGCCGCCTTTCGGCTTCGGCTTCACCGCCCTCGCCGCTTGGCAACGCCAGCGGCGCGGTGGCGCTGACGCTCTGCGACCACGACACCCCGGTCTGGCTCTCGCCGGCGCTCGCCAAGTCCGCCGTGCCGCAATGGATCGCCTTCCACACGGGCGCATGCGTGACAGAAGCCAAGGACGAGGCGCGTTTCGCCTTCGTTGAGAAGGGGGCCGCGGTGCCGGGCTTCGATCAGTTCGCCCTCGGCACCCAGGAATATCCCGACCGCTCGACGACGCTGGTCGTCGAGGTCGAGGGACTGACCGGCGGTCAGCCGCTTGTCGCCCGCGGGCCGGGCATCAAGACGGAGACCGTTGTCGCCCCGATCGGCCTGCCGGACGTCTTTCTCGACTTCTGGGTGGCCAACCGGGCGGTCTTTCCGCGCGGCATCGACCTGGTGCTGACGGCGGGCGACGCGGTTCTCTGCCTGCCGCGCACGACGAAGCTCTCGGCGAAGGAGTTCTGATCCATGTATGTTGCCGTGAAAGGCGGGGAAGCCGCCATTGCCAACGCCCACCGCCTGCTAGCCGACCGCCGCCGCGGCGACCGCTCGCTGCCCGCGATCACCATTGAGCAAGTGGTCGAACAGCTCGGCCTTGCCGTCGATCGCGTCATGGCCGAAGCCTCGCTCTACGACCGTTCGCTCGCGGCGCTCGCCGTGCGCCAGGCGCGCGGCGACATGATCGAGGCGATCTTCATCCTGCGCGCCTACCGCACCACGCTCCCCCGCTTCGGCTATTCCGAGCCGGTCGACACCGCCGGCATGCTGGTCGAGCGGCGCGTCTCCGCCACCTACAAGGACCTGCCCGGCGGCCAGCTTCTCGGCCCCACTTTCGACTATACCCACCGCCTGCTCGATCCGTCGCTCATCGGCGACGAGCCAGTCGCGGCGCCAGCCGTGAAGGAACCGGGCGAACAGGTCATGCGCGTCTCGGACATTCTCGACGGCGAAGGCCTGATCGAAGGCGACGGCCAGATGCCCGATGGCCATGTGGCGGGCGACCTGACGCGTGAGCCGATGGAATTCCCGATGCCGCGCGATCTGCGCCTGCAGGCGCTCGCCCGCGGCGACGAAGGCTTTCTCTTGGCGCTCGCCTATTCCACCCAACGCGGCTATGGCCGCACCCATCCCTTCGTCGGCGAGGTGCGGATCGGCGAAGTGGAGGTTGAGCTCGATCTGCCTGAGTTGGGCTTCGCCGTCTCGCTAGGCACCATCCGCGTCACCGAATGCCAGATGGTCAACCAGTTCAAGGGCTCGGCGAAGCAGCCGCCGCAGTTCACCCGCGGCTATGGTCTCGTCTTCGGCCAGAGCGAGCGCAAGGCCATGTCCATGTCGCTCGTCGACCGGGCGCTCCGAACCGACGAGTTCAGCGAGGACATCGTCGCCCCCGCGCAGGACCAGGAATTCGTCATCTCGCATGCCGACAACGTCCAGGCGACCGGCTTCGTCGAGCACCTAAAACTGCCGCACTATGTCGACTTCCAGGCCGAACTCGACCTGGTGCGGCGCATGCGCCACGACAGCTTGCGGCAATCGATGGCACGTTGAAAAGGGGTAAGGCCGAATGATCGGGTTTGCATCCAGTCTTAGCGGTTCAGTCGCCGCCGCCATCCCCACCGCCGCAATCGCCACCGTCACCGGCATAGACGACACCGGCGTCACCGCCGCCGTCGTTCTTGCGCGCCTTGCTGTCCGGTTCGCGCCTCGGCCGGCGGGCAATGCCGAACAGGCCGGCGACCGCGGAACACACCACGAAGATTCCAACCACCCAGACGAAAATCTCGCTCAAATCCTGGCCCCATCAGCGGTCGACACACTCAAGGGTAATTGGCGATGAACAACCTTGCCACCTATAATTTCGCCTATCTCGACGAGCAGACAAAGCGGATGATCCGCCGGGCGATCCTGAAGGCAATCGCCATTCCCGGCTACCAGGTGCCCTTTGCCTCGCGGGAAATGCCGATGCCCTATGGCTGGGGCACCGGCGGCGTCCAGGTCACCGCCTCGATCCTCGGCCCCGATGACGTGCTGAAGGTCATCGACCAGGGCGCCGACGATACGACCAACGCCGTCTCGATCCGCGCCTTCTTCCAGAAGGTCGCCAATGTCGCGGTCACCACCAAGACGGCGGAGGCGACGATCATCCAGACGCGCCACCGCATTCCCGAGGAACCGCTGAATGCGGGCCAGACGCTCGTCTGCCAGGTACCAATCCCGGAACCGTTGCGCTTCCTGGAGCCACGCGAGACCGAGACGCGCAAGATGCACGCGCTGGAAGAATACGGCCTCATGCATGTGAAGCTCTACGAGGACATCGCTCGCAACGGCCACATCGCCACCACCTATGCCTATCCGGTCAAGGTCGAGGGACGCTACGTCATGGACCCGTCGCCGACGCCGAAATTCGACAATCCGAAGATGCACATGTCGGAAGCGCTGCAGCTCTTCGGCGCCGGCCGCGAGAAGCGCATCTATGCGGTGCCGCCTTATACGGAAGTCGCCAGCCTCGATTTCGAGGACCACCCCTTCGAGATCCAGAAATTCGACAAGCCTTGCGCGCTCTGCGGTGCCGAAAATGTCTATCTCGACGAGGTCGTGCTCGACGACAAGGGCGGACGGATGTTCGTCTGCTCCGACACCGACCATTGCGAGGATCGGCAAGCGAATGGCCACGTCGGCGCCATGCTCGCTCAGCCTCATCGCGAACGCAAGGAGCCCGCAGAATGAGTGCCGTGCCGCTTCTCAAAGTCAAGGACGTCTCGAAGTTCTACGGAAGCCGCATCGGCTGCCGCAACGTCTCCTTCGAGCTCTATCCCGGCGAAGTGCTCGCCGTCGTCGGCGAATCCGGCTCCGGCAAGACGACGCTTCTGTCCTGCCTGTCGACCCGGCTGATGCCGAGCTCTGGCATCATCGAATACCACATGCGCGACGGACAATACCGCGATCTGGCCCATATGGGCGAGGCCGAGCGGCGCTTTCTGATGCGCACCGACTGGGGCTTCGTCCACCAGAACCCGGCCGATGGGCTCAGGATGACAGTGTCGGCCGGCGCCAATGTCGGCGAGCGACTGATGGCGGTTGGCGACCGGCACTACGGCAATATCCGCGCGAGCGCCAACGACTGGCTGAGGCGCGTCGAGATCGGCGAGGACCGGATCGACGACCAGCCGCGCGCTTTCTCCGGCGGCATGCGCCAGCGCCTGCAGATCGCCCGCAACCTCGTCACCTCGCCGCGCCTCGTCTTCATGGACGAGCCGACCGGCGGTCTCGACGTCTCGGTGCAGGCGCGCCTCCTCGATCTGGTGCGCGGCCTCGTCCACGACCTAGGGCTGGCGGCGATCATCGTCACCCACGACCTCGCCGTCGCCCGGCTTCTGTCGCACCGGATGATGGTGATGAAGGACGGAGCCGTCATCGAGCAGGGGCTGACCGACCGGGTGCTCGACGACCCGCGCGAGCCATATACGCAGCTCCTCGTTTCCTCGATTTTGCAGGTGTGACGCATGATCCCGAAAAGTGGTTTCCGGTTTTCGGACAAGATCATGCGCAAAGGAAAGTAGGACACATGGGAACCCCTCTCGTCGTTTCAGAAGTCGCCAAGAGCTTCACCATGCACTTGCGTGACGGCGTCCGCCTGCCGGTCGCCGCGAATGTCTCCTTCGCGGTGAAGGCCGGCGAATGCGTCGTGCTCGGCGGCCCTTCCGGGGTCGGCAAGAGCTCGATCCTCAAGATGCTCTACGGCAATTACGGCGTCGACGAAGGCCAGATCCTGATGGAGCACGACGGCCGGCTCGTGAACCTCGCGAGTGCAGAGCCACGCACCGTGCTCGAAGTGCGCCGCACCACGCTCGGCTATGTCAGCCAGTTCCTGCGCGTCGTGCCGCGCGTCTCCGCCCTCGATATCGTCGCCGAACCTTTGCAGGCGCGCGGGGTTGCGGCCGCCGAGGCGAGGGAGCGCGCGGCGGACCTGCTTTCGAAGCTCAACCTGCCAAAGGAACTCTGGGTCTTGCCGCCCGCCACCTTCTCCGGCGGTGAGCAGCAGCGCGTCAACATCGCCCGCGGCTTCATCACCGATCACAAGATCCTGCTGCTCGACGAACCGACCGCCTCGCTCGATGCGAAGAACCGCGCAGTCGTCGTCGAGATGATCGCCGAGAAGAAGGCGCAAGGCACGGCACTGATCGGCATCTTCCACGACGCCGAAGTCCGCGATGCCGTCGCCGACCGCATCATCGACGTCTCCGAATTCTCGCCGAGGAAGCACGCCGCATGAGCCAGAAGCTTGGTCTCGAACCCTTCATCCATCCGACCGCCAGCGTCACCAATTCGAGGCTCGGACGCTACACGGAAATTCAGGAACGCTCGCGTCTCGACGAGGTCGAGTTCGGCGACTATTCCTACATCATGCAGGACGGCTCGATCTGGTGCGCGACGATCGGCAAATTCGTCAACATCGCCGCCGCCGTGCGCATCAATGCCACCAACCACCCGACCTGGCGGGCGACGCTGCACCATTTCACCTACCGCGCGCCGATGTATTGGGATGATGCGGAGCCCGACCACGACCTCTTCGCCTGGCGCCGGCAAAACCGGGCGACGATCGGCCATGACATCTGGATTGGCCATGGCGCGACGATCCTGCCCGGGGTCACGGTCGGCAACGGCGCCGTAATCGGCGCCGGCGCGGTCGTGTCGAAGGATGTCGCACCCTACACAATCGTCGGCGGCGTCCCCGCAAAGCTGATCCGCCAGCGCTTCACCGCCGAGATCGGCGAGGCGATGGACCGGCTCGGCTGGTGGGACTGGGACCACGCCAAGCTGCGCCGGGCGCTGGATGATTTTCGCGAGCTGACGGCGGATGAGTTTCTGGTGCGGTACGGGTGACGGCAGGCGGCGCGCCTCAATCGCCGCAGAAAGACCCCTCCCCAACCCCTCCCCACAGGTGGGAGGGCTTACCTGCGGCACGCTCCGCATACACCCCCGAGCCGTGGTGACTTGCGGCGGAGCTGAGTGAGGAAACCAGGTGACGTCAACATCCTACACGCTTCTCTTAGAGAATTTGCAGAACCTTCAGCACGCTGCATTTGTTCGAAATGGCGCCCGGTTCAACCACTCGCCATTTCCAACCGTCGCGTCGAGGACAGCGGTTGCATGGTGCGGAGACGTTGCCGCACGGTAAGCCCCTCCCACCTGTGGGGAGGGGTTGGGGAGAGGTCTTTTTCAAGCCTCCTTCGCCACCTTCAGAAACTCACCGGCCACCCGCGCCACCAGCGCCAGCGAGATCGCGCCGGCGTCCGGGTGGCCGATGCTCTTCTCCGCCAGCGGCCGCGCCCGGCCGAGCTTTGGCGTCAGGCTGGATGTTGCCTCGGCGGCGTCCTGCGCTGCCTTCGCCGCCGCCTTCCAGGCCTCGACGAGCGGCTTGCCAGCGACGGCCTCTCTTTCCAGCGTCTCGACGAACGGTACCAGCGCATCGACAAGCGTCTTGTCGCCGACGCGAGCACGACCGAGCCGGGTGACGCCATCGAGCGCCAGCCGCGCCCCCTTGACGACCGCCGCTTTGCCGATCGTCTCGTCATCGCTGAAGGCATTGCTCCAGGACCTGAGCGCCAGCCCCCAGATCGCGCCGGAGGTGCCGCCGGCGCGGTCCGCCCAGGCGTCGCCCGCCGCGGCCAGCACGCTCGCTGCCCCGGCACCTGCAGCAACCGCCGTCTTCGCGGCCCCGACCGCGGCGGCGGAGCCGCGGCGCATGCCCTGGCCATGGTCGCCGTCGCCGGCAATGGCATCGATGCGGCCGAGTTCTTCCTCCGTCTCCTTCAGCGCGGCGGCAATGCTGCCGATCAGCCGGGCGATGCATTTGCCGCTTTCCCCCGATGCTTCCGACGCAGCTGCGAATGTCTGCGGGCCGTCGGCATCGACGATTTCATCCGTGGCGGGTTCCGCAGCGATGATCGTGCCCTTGCGCAGCACCGGCGCATCGGCGGGCGCGCGCCACAGCGCTTCCAGCTCCTCGTCGAGCCAGAGAAGCGTCAGCGAGCAGCCCTGCATGTCGAGGCTGGTGACGAATTCGCCGCATTCGGGATCGACTACCTCGAGGCCTGCGCCTGCCAGTTCCTTGGCGATCGCCGTCCAGAGCACGAAAAGCTCCTCATACTTGGTCGAGCCGAGGCCGTTCAGCACCGCGGCGACCTTGCTGGTGCCGGCCGGGCGCTCGGCAAGCAGCTTGCCGGCAAAAAGCTTCGCGAGATCGCTCGCCGTGGAAATCTTCTCCTCGCTGATGCCCGGTTCGCCGTGGATGCCGAGGCCAAGCGCCATCTGTCCTTTCGGAACGGTGAAGAGCGGCCCGGCCGCGCCCGGCAGGGTGCAGCCGCCGAAGGCGACGCCGAAAGACACGGTGCGGTCATTGGCAAGCCGCGCCAGCCGCTCCACCTCGTCGAGCGATTTGCCCGCCTCGGCGGCGGCCCCGGCGATCTTGAAGACGACGAGGTCGCCAGCAATGCCGCGGCGTTTGGCGGGCGTTTCCACCGAAGCGCTTGCCACGTCGTCGGTCACCGGCACGACGCGCACGTCGATGCCTTCCGCCCGCAGCCGCTCGGCCGCAACGCCGAAGTTCAGCACGTCGCCGGCATAGTTGCCGAAGCCGAGCAGAACGCCGCCGCCCTGGTCCGCATGCCGGCAGACCCGTGCGACGGCGGCCGTCGAGGGCGAGGCGAAGACGTCACCGGCAACCGCCGCATCCGCCAGACCCGGGCCGACATAGCCGGCAAAGGCCGGATAGTGGCCGGATCCGCCACCGATGACCACGGCGACCTTGCCCTTCGGCACCTTGGTAGAGCGCACCACGCCGCCCTTCACCAGGCGGACGTTGCGGGCATAGATCGCGGCGAAACCGGCGAGCGCGGTGGTGGCAAAATCTTCCGGAGCGTCAAAGATCGTCGTCATCGCTTCAATGTCCCTGTTCGCGAGGCAGGATGCGCCTCAGATAATCGCGATTGGCGGCGCTGACCGAAAGGCCGTCACCGCCGTAGTGCTCGCAGAGGAAGGGGCTCTCAAATCCGTACGCCAGGGCCATGCGGATCGCCGCCCGGTAGTTGATGACGCCAAATTCGAGCGGGGCCGGGTGGGTGACGATGAGCCCCGATGCCGCATCCTCCGTGCGGTTGTAGTTCTTGACGTGCCAATATTTAGCAAAAGGCGCAACCTTTGCCATCATCTCCTGCCAATGCTCGACCGGGCGATGCAGGCGGATGAGGTTGCCGAGATCGGCATTGATGCCGACATTTTGAAGCCCGACGTCCTCCACAAAGCGCACCGAGCTGTCGGCCGTGCCGAGATAGGTATCCTCGTACATTTCCAGCGACACTTCGACGCCGAGCTCTTGCGCATGGCGGCCAAGCTCGCGGATCCGTGAAACCGCTGTCTTCCAGGTCGCCGCGTCGTCCGGGTTCTTCACGCCATCGACGGTCCAGAACCAGAGCACTTGTCTCTGCGCCTCGGTCAGCGGACCGAAGAAGCCGAACGAGACCGAGCCCGCGCCGACTGCCGCCGCCGTCTCGATGACCCGGTGCCCATAGGCGAGATATTCCTCGCCGCGCTCCGGATCGATCAGGCTGCGCCGCGCGGTCGAGATCGCCGGAATGGTAAGGCCGAGGGACCGGGTCAGGGCGACGAATTCTTCCAGCCGATCACGCGACAGATCGGCGAGCCGGATCCAGCTGTCGGTCGGGTCGAGCTCGGTAAAGCCGGCGTCGACCACGTCGTAGAGCGTTGCGGCCCATTCCTCGACCGACTGCTCCTGCACGGATCGACCGTCCGGCAGAATGTTCGGATACTGGATCATCGCGGCCGCGATCGGCCAGTTGTCACGGTTCCATTTGCGTGGCGCCATGGCGAGCTCCTCGATATTGGAGAGATTTGATCAGGTGTTTCGGCAGCGGCCGGATCAGGCCGCCGCGTTGCCGTCGCCATGCGGAGCGACGTCGTGCCGGCGCCGGCGCAGGCTGCCGATCAGCCAGAAGGCAAGCGGCGAGAGAAGCAGCACCAGGCCGAGCGCCATCAGGGCGGAAACGAGCCCGTTCGACCAGAAGATATTGAGGCTGCCGCCCGACATCAGCATCGATTGGCGGAAGGCATCCTCGGCCTTGTCGCCGAGCACCATGGCAAGAACCAGCGGTGCTAGCGGGTATTCGAGCTTCTTGAAGACGTAGCCGAGCAGGCCGAAACCGATCACCAGGAAGATGTCCGAGACGGAATTCGCGACCTGATAGGCGCCCGAGAAGATCACCGCGACGATGATCGGCCCAATGATCGAGAAGGGCACGCGCAGGATCGAGGCGTAGAGTGGCACCGTCGCGATCACCAGGAAGACGGCGACGACATTGCCGAGATACATCGACGCAATCAGGCCCCAGACGAAATCCGGCCGGTCGGTGAAGAGCATCGGACCGGGCGTCAGGCCCCAGATCATCAGGCCGCCCATCATCACTGCGGCGGTCGCCGAACCGGGCACACCGAGGGCCAGCATCGGCAGCAGCGCCGAGGTGCCGGCCGAATGGTCGGCGGTCTCCGGCGCCACGACGCCACGCGGATCGCCCTTGCCGAACAGGGACTTGTCGCGCGCCGAGCGGCGGGGGACGCCATAGCTCATGAAGGAGGCGGCCGTCGGGCCGGCCGGCGTGATGCCCATCCAGATGCCGATGATCGTCGAGCGGGCGATCGTCAGCCAGTAGCGCGGGATCTCGATCAGCGTGCGGCCGATCTCGGCGAGCTTGACGCGCGCCTTGATGCCTTCGAAGCGCAGGTCCTCCTCCGTCGTCAGCAGCAGTTCGCCGATGCCGAAGAGGCCCATGACGGCGATCAGGAAGCTGACGCCCTTGATGAGTTCGGGAATGTCGAAGGTCAGCCGCAGATTGCCGGAGATCGTGTCCATGCCGATCGATGCGAGCGCAAAGCCGAGCATCATCGAAACGAGCGTCTTGAAGGGCGACTGTGCACCCATCGAGATGAAGCTCGCAAAAGCGAGGAAATAGACGGCGAAATATTCGGGCGAGGAAAACCTGAGCGCGAAATTCGCCACCCAGCCGGAAAGCAGCGTGATCATCACGACGCCGGCGAGCGCCCCGAGGCCGGCTGAGACGAAGGCGAGCGTCAGCGCCCGGCTCGCCTGGCCGGCCTTGGCCATCGGATAGCCGTCGAAGGTGGTGGCGACGGAGGATGGCTCGCCGGGGATGTTGAAGAGGATCGACGTCGTCGAGCCGCCGAAAAGCGCCCCCCAATACATGCAGGACAAGAGGATGATCGCCGAGATCGGGTCCATCGAGAAGGTGAGCGGTAGGAGCAGCGACACGCCGTTCGGTGCTCCGAGCCCCGGTAGCACGCCGACGAGGATGCCGAGCGTCACGCCCACCATCATCAACAGGATGTGGTTCCAGCTCAGGATGTGGCCGAAGCCGTCGATCAGAAGACCGATATTTTCCATGTCATTCCTCCCGCAGGCAATGCATTCGCCCGGGTCAATAGATCCCGAACCAGGCCTCGACCGGTCCCTTCAGCAGCGGAACCTGGAAGCCGATTTCGAAGACGACGAAGAAGACGAGCGAGACGCCGAGCCCCGCCGGCAGGGCGATCCACCATTTGTAGCGCCCCTGGAAGAGCATCGTCGCGGCGATGTAGAGCGCCGTCCCGACATAAAGCCCCAGCCAGGCGGCAATGGCGGCGAAGGCAACGAGCGGCAGCAGGAAGGAGGAGACCACCTTGGCGCGCGCGGCATCGAGGAAGATCTCTCCGGTGCCGCGGTGCTTGAGGAACGCCTGGGCGATGTTGACCAGGCTGCCGAAGACGATGAGAAGGCCGATATAGAAGGGGAAATAGCCGGCATCCGGCCCCATCTCGGTCCAGCCGGCGCCGATATCGAGCGAGCCGTAGCAGACGGCGGCGCCAAAGGCGGCGGTGAGCGCTGCGACGCCAAGCTCGACCGCGAAGCGGGAGATCCCATTCGCACTGTTCTCACTCATGATCGTAACCTTTCCAAAGCGGTGGCGGGCGCCTGAAGCGGGATAGAAGAACATGTCCGCTCCAGCACCGAGCGCCCGCCTGAGCCTTAGTTGGCGAGCCAACCTTCGCGCTTCAGCACTTCGCTGACGGCGGCGCCGTCCACCTCGACCGCGGACTTGAGCTCGTCACCGCTCAGATAGACGGGCGACTGTGACGTGTCGGCGAGATATTTTGCCCATTCCGGCGTTTCCGAAACCTTGCGCAGCACATCCGCATAGAACTGGACGACATCCGCTTCGACGGCGCCCGGCAGCCAGACGGTGCGCGGCATGGAATAGTTGTCGATCGGAATGCCGGCTTCCTTGCAGGTCGGGATATCGCCCCAGCCCTTGTCACCGGCGACCTTTGCCTCGCTCGAAAGCTTGACGCTCTTGAAGACGCAGAGCGGCTTCACCATCCCGGCCTGCCACTGGCCGAGATTCTCGCTCGGATTGTTGACATTGGCGTCGATGTGCTCGCCGGCAAGCTGCACCGCCGCCTCGCCGCCGCTCTTGAACGGGATGTAGTTGATCTTGGCGCCGGTCGCGTCGTTGATCATCGAGGTCAGGATCTGGTCGACGTCCTTCGACTGGCTGCCGCCGATCTTCAGCCCGCCTTCCTTCGCCTTGGCGACGAAGTCCGCAGCGGTCGCATAATCGGCCTTGCCGTTGACCCAGAGGACGAATTCGTCGGATGCGAGGGCTGCGACCGGGGTCAGGTCCTCGGCCTTGTAGGGCACCTTGGCGCGAACCGGCAGCAGGTAGGCATTATTGGTACCGAAGGCGAGCTTGTGGGCGTCGCCCTTGTATCCGGCCGTGTAGACGAAGCCTTCCGCGCCGCCGGCGCTACCCTTGTTGGTGACGACCACCGGCGACATCATCAGTTCGTATTTGGCGATGATCGCCTGGATAGTGCGCGCGAAAATGTCGGTGCCGCCGCCGGGGCCGGCGGTAACGACGAATTCGACCGGACGGTTGGGCTCGAAGGCCGCGGCCGGCGCGGCCACGCCGAGCGCGGCGGCGATCATGCATGCGATAGAGACGGATTTCTTCATGTCTGGTCCTCCCGTTGAGCTGGATCCGGCGCAAGACCTCCCCCGGCGCCGGTATGTCGTGAAAGCGTGCGAATTCAGGCGGCGGCGGAGAGCCCCCGGTTTTTCTTCGCCATGCGGGCCGCAAGCAGGATCGCTTCGCGGCTGGCGCCGACATCGGCAATGCCCTTGCCGGCAATGTCATAGGCGGTGCCATGGGCCGGCGTGCAGAGCGGGAAAGGCAGGCCGCCCATCATCGTCACGCCCTTGTCGAAGCCCATCAGCTTCATGGCGATCTGGCCCTGGTCGTGATACATGGTCAGCACCGCGTTGAAGCCTTCCTTCAGCGCCCGGACGAAGACCGTGTCGGCCGGGAACGGCCCCTCGACATTGAAGCCGAGCGCCTTGGCCTTTTCGACGGCCGGTTCGATGATGTCGATCTCCTCCATGCCGAAGCTGCCGCCGTCGCCGGCATGCGGGTTCAGCCCCGCGACCGCGATCCGCGCCTCGTCATGGCCGGCGTTCCTGAGGCAGGCGCGGGTGAGCTCGAGCTCGGCGACGATCCCTTCCACGGAAAGGCTGCGCGCCACGTCCTTGAGCGGAATGTGCGAGGTCACGCGGGCGTTCCATACTTTTTCGAGAACGTTGAACTCGCGGACCTTGCCGTTGAAGGAAAGTACGTCGGCGACGAAGCGGATCTCGTCGTCATAGCCCGGATAGGCAAAGCGCATTGCCTTCTTGTTGAAGGGCGTGAAGCAGACGGCGTCGGCCTTGCCGGCATGCGCCAGTTCCAGCGCCGCGCGGAAATTACGGGTCGCGAACGCGCCGCCGGCAAGCGTCGCCTCGCCGCGCACCACATCGGCCGGATCGAGATGCTTGAGATCGACGAAGGCGTGCCGCGAGGTGCCGGCCCGGTCGAGCGTCTCGGTCGAGGCCGCTTCGAGATCGAGCGTAACGCCGGCGACCTTGGCGCCCTCGTCAAGAATGCGGCGGTCGCCGATGACAATGACATGCGCCGCTTCTCGGACATCGCCGAGCGCCAGCAACCGCGCCGTCAGTTCCGGACTGATCCCCGCCGGGTCGCCCATGGCAAGGGCGATGACAGGACGCCCACCCTTCGCTTCGGCCGCACCATTGGTCGTCATGTGAGATGTCCTCCCGTCTTCATGCCTCGGGCACTGTCATACGTCATTCAAAATTCTGCATCAAGTCTTTTGTATTCTGTATGCAGCATTTTTTTGTTGACGATGGCGAGACCTGTCTCCATGCTTGAATGAGACACCGCTGATTCAATCAGCCGGACGAGGGAACTTAAGACCGGTCACCGGTCTGAGCGCAGAATGGGAAAATGAACGAAATCACATCCTTGGAGCGGAGGCGCGAAGGCGGCCCGGGGCCGATCCGGCGCACCGCGCTGCACGACACGCTGGTCAGCCATCTTCGCGACATGATTATCGAGGGCGATCTGCCGCCCGGCACCCGCCTGCATGAGGGCCAGCTCGGCGAACAGCTCGGCGTGTCGCGAACGCCGCTTCGCGAGGCGATCAAATATCTGGCGAGCGAAGGCCTGGTCGAGCTCGTGCCGAGCCGCGGTGCCGTCGTCAAGCGCTTCAGCGCCAAGGACGTCCAGGACATGCTGACGGTGCTGCAGTCGCTCGAGGAGCTAGCCGGGCGGCTTGCCTGCGAGACCGCCAGCGACGCGGGGATCGCCGAGGTGCGGGCGCTGCACGACGAGATGGTGCGCCGCTACCAGGCCGGCGACCGGCTGCAATATTACAAACTGAACCAGCAGATCCACACCGCGATCGCCCAGCTTTCCGGCAATGCGGCGCTGGCCGACATGCACGCCGTGCTGCAGACGCGGCTGAAACGCATCCGCTTCATCGGCCACGAAGGCCCCGAAAAATGGGCCGCCGCCGTCGCCGAGCACGAAGAGATGATCGCGGCGCTCGAGGCGCGCGACAAGGCCAAGCTATCGGAGGTGCTCGGGCGGCATCTGACGAAGGCCTGGGAGCGGGTGCGGGACTCGGTGTAGGTTCCGATCCAGCGCTGCGCAGGCGGCGCCGGTTCCACGGTCAGCAGATCGGTTCCCGCCTTATGCGGCTAGTGGATGGCCAGCAGGCAGACGTAAGCGAGGACCGTGACCAGCAGGCCGCGGAAAGCGGCGATGACGAAGCGATATTTGCTGCAGGCGATGGCCGAAAGCACGTCGGCGTTGTCCACATACTGGCGAAACAGATAAGTCGAATCACCACGACCTGCGGCTTCCAGAAACTCGCCGCGGTGGGCGCGCCATGCGCCCCAGAAAAGCGTGGTGGAGACGGCGCCCTTTCTCGGTAGAACCACGAGGATCGCTGCGAGGAGCGAAAAGATCGAGGCGAGCGCCATAATGACGGAGAATATTATCGGCAGCACCTCCCCTTCCATGTAGCGCTGCCAAGTAAATACACTCCGTCCTTCTTCGGACGAGACCAGGAAGGCAAACATGAAGGTAAAGATATAGGCCGCCTTCTGATCGGACATCTTGATCTGATCGGAAAAGACGTCGTTGACCTTCTGGATGTGATCGTAATAGGCGCTCGGCGCGACCTCGCACCCATCGCCTTCACTTGGCGTTTCGAGTCTGTACAGGTTACCCCCTTGGTCCATCATTAGCCCCCTTCTTCCTGGTTTCCTCTCTATTACACCGGTGCAGTAACAAACATGCCCAAAACTGGGCGCTTGACTTTTTCGTGCCGAAAATCCACTGGATTCCGTGCAACGAGGGGCGATTGCACGGATGCGGCGAATAAGAATGGGGGCATTGCTGATCGCAATGGCGCTCTTTGCGCCATGGCCGGCGCTTGCCGAGCCGGTGGCGCGTCATCAGCCGGCGGCCGGTTCCGTCATTGCCCGCAAGTCCGGCGAGGAAGTGCGCTTCGTCGACGTCTCCAACTGGCGTTTCGTCGATCTCGCCCAGGACCTGGTTCCGGGCGACGTGCTGCGCACCAACGCGACCGGCTCACTCGCCGTGCTCTTCCGGGACCACACGCAGATCCGCCTCGGACGCAACACCGCCTTGCGCGTCAAGCAGATCGGCGGAGGCGACACTAACCTCGAGTTGCAATCCGGTTCGATCTGGGCGCGCGCCGAGCGAGGCGGCGAGGGCCTGGTGATCGACACGCCCGCCGCCGCCGCCGCAATCCGCGGCACCGACTGGACGATGACCGTCGGCGGCGACGGCAAGACGTCGCTGACCGTGCTTGAAGGCGTCGTCGAACTTAGCAACGCCCACGGCAGCGTCACGGTGAAACAGGGCGAGGGTGCCGTCGCCGCGATCGGCAAGGCTCCGAGCAAGATCGTCATCGTCACGCCCAAGGACCGCGAGCAGATGCTTTTCCATCTGTCGCTGCGTGACGCCTTCGTGTGGATGCCGCCGTCGCCCCTCAGGGTTCCCGACATGCGGCGCGCGCGGGGACGGATCGAGGCCCAACCGGGAGCCTCGCGCTCCGCCGAAGACTGGCTGATGCTTGCAGAAATCTACCTGACGTTGGACGGCCGTCAAAAGGCGCAGGCAGCGCTTGATCAGGCCCAGCGGCGGGGTCTCAATCGCTCGCAGGCGGCCCGCGTAACCCTCATCGAGGCGCTTATCGCCGGCTCCGAGAATCGCTTCGCCGACGCCGCGAAACTGTTTGAGCAGGCCGCGCGCGAGCTGGATGTCAAGCGCCGCTCCATCGCCGCCTATGGCGGATACTTTGCCCGTGCGCTCGCCGATCCTGATCGCGTCGAAAATCCCCCTCGGCAGACGGCCGGCGCTTACGGCGCACTGGCAGGAGCCTTAACGGCGGGCTTTCGCACAGACATCCGGACTGCCATCGATACGATCAAGAAAGCGGAGCGGCAGTATCCCGACGATCCGAGCCTTCCGGCCTTCCGCGCGCAGTTCGCCATGCTGCTCGACGATCGCGATGAGATGCGCGAGGGCATCGAAAGGGCCCTGGCGATCGATCCCGACGATCCAACCGCACTTGAGGCACGCGCTCATTACCGCTCCGACATTGAAAACGATCTTGATGGCGCGCTGGCCGATCTTCAGCGCGCCTTGGAAACAGCGCCGGGATCTCCAACGATCTGGAACGCGATCGGGCTAGTTCAGGGGGAACGCGGCGACAACCGCGCGGCCGAGAAGGCGTTCAAGAAAGCTATCGAACTCGATCCCACAGATCCGAATTATCGCAATAGCCTCGCCCTGCAATACCTAGGCGAGGGGAGGCTTACCGAAGCCAAGCGCGAGATCGACGCTGCGCTCGCCAACGATCCCTCGTTCGATTTCGTGCTGGGGGCGCGAGGTCTGTACCACTTGCAAAACGGTGACGCTGACAAGGCAATCGACGACCTGCTCGCCGCCTCGACCGCCAATCCAGGCGATGCCGGTGCGCAGCTCCTGCTCGCCGGTGCACACTACGAGAAAGGTGACCGAGTCCCCGCTGCCCAGGCGCTCGACAATGCCGACAGGCTCGATCCGAACCAACCTGCCACATCAGCAATTCGCACCGCCATCGCAATTGACGCCTATGACGCAGATGCGGCCATCCGCAATGCCCGGGAATTCATGCGGCGCAACCGCGTAAAGGGCGGCGACACGGCGGCGCTCGGCGCCAACCAGTCGGCCGGCTCGACGCTCAACGACGCCTTCCGCCTGCAGGGCCTCGACGCCTGGGGGCAATATTACGGCGACGCCGTGTTCGACCCCTTCACCGCCGCCGGTTATATCGATCAGGCTGTCCACGGCAGCGTCAACCCTCTGTTCAACAATTATGATTTCGACAGCAATCCGATTGTTAATTCGAGCAATTCGTCCGCTTTCTCAGCATTTTTCCAGGGACTTCTGCTCGAACCGCACATGCTCGCGAGCCGCGACCGAGCGGCCAACTTAGTCCAGTACCCCTTCTTCGAGGCGGAACTCGGGGGAGGTGTGATAGCTAACGATGACCACGCTGGATGGACGGGAGAGGCTGGCGTCCGCGGTCTGACTCTGACTCCCTTTCCGGTCAGCATCAATGGAAACGTTATATGGGAGGAACCACGCGACGCCGTAGGGCAAGGGCTGGGCGTGACAATTGAACGAGAATCCCGTTTGCTTGGCGCGAACGGCTATATTACAGCCACACCCGCTCCCGACGATCGAGTCGTCGCCTATGCGCGATATTCCTCCTTTGACGATAGTCGAGATCAGTTCGACATTCCCCTCCCGCCGGCTCCCATCGATAGTCTCAACGACGACAGTTCATCCCAGTTGATCTCAGGTATCGCCTGGAGTCACACGTTCGGCTATCGCAACATTGCCAACGCGGCTTTTTTCTACGCTGACAGCGAAGTTGTCGAAGGGGAAAGGGCGGTATTTTCAGACTTTCCCTTCCCGGACCTGCTCACCGTTCGCACCGAAGAGCGGAGAAAAAACTATATCGGTGCAATCAGTCATCTCGTCGGCGACGGTGACCTGACTTGGCGCTACGGCATCGAAGCAGGCGCCGCCGAGTCGGCAAGCAAGTTTGATTTTATTGATCGGGTAACCCCCGGCGGACCGATTTCCATATCTTCAGCTTCCACCCAGACTGTGGCAAAGACCTACGTGGATGGCCTTTACGAGATCACGCCGGACCTCAAGGTTGAGGGGGCGCTCTTTGCTCGCTACATCGAGGATGTCAACGATAACAATATCCGGCTCGAGCCGAAACTCGGCGTCGCTTGGGCTCCCCTCGATGGCCATTGGCTGAGGGCGGCGGTGCAACGCGAGGGTTATAATTTCGATATCGCTTCCCTGGCCCCCGTTGGCATCGTCGGCCTTCAGCCGAACCAATTCCTGATCGGTGCCGAGGGTTATGCCGACACGCTCGCGCTTCGCTGGGACGCCGAATGGAACGACTGGATTTTTACAGCTATCGACTACCAGCATCAAGAAATCCACGACGGCTCGATCGAACTCCCGTTGTCGACGGAGGAGTATGAATTCGACAAGGCCAGAGCCGACCGCGTTGCTCTGACCGCCAACTTGGCACTTGGCCATGGCTTCGGCATCTCGGCGACTGTCGCCCACACTTGGAGCAGGGACTTTTCGCCCGCGAGCATGAATCCGTCAGGTGAACTTCCATACCTCCCGGAGAATTCCGGCCAGGTCGCGTTGACTTGGGTTAACGAGGCAAACATACGGACAACGGTCGCCGCCAACTATGTGGGTGCTCGATCGGAGGGCGCCACAACGCTCGACGACTTCTGGACGCTCGACGCCGCCCTGCAATGGGAGCCCTTCGACAAACGCTTCGAGGTCGAGCTCGCCGGTTTCAACCTGCTTGACGAGGAATTCGAGCTGCGCGACGGCCTGCCGGGCTGGGGGCCCACCTTCAAGGGCACCGTCAAAGTGCGGTTCTGATGCAGAACCCTCCCCTCGTCCCCGCCCGTCAAGGCGCTCTTGCGGTAATCGATCGAATCCGGCAGTTGCCGCGGCGAGCGAAGCTTGCCGCCTTGACCCTTTTCGTCGCGGCCGTCGTCTCGCTCGCCTCGCTGACCGGGGGCTGGTCGCTCGCCGACCTCAGGGCTTACGACTATCTCTCGATCGTCGGGCGTCCGGAGCTTCCCGAGGACGGACCAATCATCGTGGCGATCGACGAGCCGTCGATGGCCGAGATCGGCAGCCAGTGGCCTTGGCCGCGCGCCCTGCACGCCCGGCTGATCGAGGCGTTGAGAAAGGCCGGCGCGCGGGCAATGGCCCTTGACGTGATCTTCGCCGAACCGGCCGCCGAGCCAGAAAACGACAGGGCACTGGCCGACGTACTTGGGCCGGACGTTGTGCTTGCCGGCGACCAGACGCTGATCGAGACGCCGCAGGCCGACCAGTTCGTCCGCACCGAGCCCCTGCCCCTCTTCATCGAAAGAGGCGCGAAAGTCGGCATCGCCTCGGTCAATCTCAGCGGCGACGGCACCTTGCGGCAGATCCCCTCCTATCCGGACGGCTTCGCCATGACGCTCGCCACCGTCGCCGGAGCAGATCCGGAGCCGCCGCAAAAGCGCAGCTTGATCCAGACCTTCGGTCCGGCCCGCACCTATCCGACCGTTTCCTACTACCAGGCGCTCGATCCGGAGAACTTCCTGCCGGAGGGCACCTTCCGCGATCGCGTCGTCATCGTCGGTCTGAGCCTGCAGAACGCGCCGTCGATTGCCGATGGCGGTGCCGATGCTTTCGCCACATCCGATACGGTCCATTCGCGCAGCCTCGTCGCCGGCGCAGAGGTCCAGGCGACCATCTATGACAATCTCGTCCACGGGCTCGCGATCCAGAGAGCGGGTGCGTCGATTTCCATAGCGGCGATCCTTCTTTCAGCGCTGGCGGCAGCACTCGCAGTCTTCAAATCGACCAACTGGCGCACGCTCGGCTATGGCGCCTTCGCGCTTGCGCTGATCCTGCTTGCAAGCTACGGCCTGTTGCGCTTCGGCCATCTGTTCGTCTCGCCGCTCGGCCCGGGCCTTGCCTTCCTCGGCGTTGCGGTCGGCCAGACGGGCATCGACTATGCGGAGGAGCGTCGTCGCCGCCGCGAGATCATGCGAGCCTTCTCGCAATACCTCTCGCCGGCGCTCGTCGAACGGCTGGCGAAAGATCCGTCGCAACTGAAGCTCGGCGGCGAAAGGCGCACGCTGTCTGTGCTTTTCTGCGACGTCCGCGGATTCACGACGATTGCGGAAGACATGAAGGACGACCCGGAGGGGCTAACGACGCTGGTCAATCGGCTGCTGACGCCGCTTTCCGAGGCGGTGCTGAACCAGGGCGGCACGATCGACAAATATATCGGCGATTGCCTGATGGCCTTCTGGAACGCGCCGCTCGACGATCCCGATCATGCCCTTCATGCGGTCACAGCGGCGCGCGACATGCTCGTCGCCCTCGCCCGCATCAATGACGAGCTCCGCGCCGAGGCCGAGGCGGCAGGACGCCAACCGAAGGCGCTTCGCATCGGTATCGGCATCAATACCGGCGAATGCGTGGTCGGCAACATGGGCTCGGCCCGGCGCTTCGACTATTCGGCGCTCGGAGACGCCGTCAACCTCGCCTCGCGCCTCGAAGGCGCGTCGAAGGACTACGGCATCCCGCTGCTGCTTGGCGAACGGACGGCCGCGCTCGTCGCCGGCAAGTTCCCCGTCATCGAGATCGACCGGATCACGGTCAAGGGGCGGAGCACGGTTTCCCCGGTCTTCACGCTGGCCGAAGGGGCTACCGAAGCCGCCCTTTCCCAACACCACGCCTATGTCGACGCAAAATACCGCGACGCCGTCGGCATCGACGAGGCCCAGCTCGACGCGCTCACGTCGACGCTGCCCTCGCTCGCGCAATACTACGAGCGTGAGCGCAAGCGGCTGGCGGCAATGAAACGAAATCGCGCGACGAACAAAGCGCCCTGAACGGCACGGATGGCCACTCGGCCGAAAGGGACCGTAATCTCTGGCATCGTCTTTAAACGATGCCATCTCCCAAATATTACACGGTGTTCATCAACGCTAAGCGCTTGCCCCGATCCGCGTCGGAAGACAAGCCCCAGGACTCGACATTTCCCAATATTTCCGGAGGACGTTACAGGTCCGTCTCCGGGATTTTGACAGAACTTTGTCTGCAGATGTCGAGGAAACTTTATTTATTGTTAATGTGACTTGCCGCGCCTGCAGGCCTATTCCTTTCCTTGAGGCTGAATACTGCCGGCGACCAACTGATCGCGACGCGACGGTATGAGACAGCCCCGACCGGAAGCACGCAGCTTCCTTAAGTTCAAGGAGACGCAAACATGCGCTCGCTCATCAACACTTCCGCAATCGCCGCCCTCGTTTTGTCGCTCGCCGCAGGCGGCGCCCTGGCCGCTGAAACGCACGAGCTTAATAGCAATTCGCCCGGCCCCGAGAACGGCGACTACTACCAAGGAATATTCGGCAACGACTATGTGGCCCCTCCCGCCCCCGACGCCCGGCCGATGACCTCCGCCGTCGTCGTTGAACAGCCACGGCTTGCCACCATCCTCCACGAGCTTCGCGCCGCCAACCATCGCATGGATGCGGAGCGCTCTTCGGGCAAGCTCAGTACCGTTGCCTTCGACAGGCTGCGGCGCGAGGAGGGAAACATCCGCGCCGACGCAACCCGGGTAGCGGCGATGCATAACGGCAGAATACCGGGCGCGTCCTATGCGCAATTGCAGAGGGACGTCCGCCGGCTCGACTGGAATATTGCCCGGTCTGCTTGAACCCCCGACACCGCTCTGTTCCTGCCTTCCATCGCCGGGCCGCTTCTCAGGAAGCGGCCCGGCGTCTTTTCGGCAATCTCAAGCGCCCAGCCGCCGGATGTTACCTGCAAGTTCCGTGGCAAGCCGCAGGGCCGCAGCGGTCGCGCCGACGATCTGCGGCAGCAGCAGCCATTCGAGCGTCCAGGCGGAACCGGAACGCTCCTGCTCATGCACCACCGCCTGGTGGATGCCGGAGATCTGCGTGGCATTGAAGCGCGCCAGCGTCACCAGCACCTCGGCGGCAACCGGGTTCTGCTTGTGCGCCATGGAGGAGGACGAACCGCCTCCGGCCAGCACGATCTCGTCGCCCGCCTGTGCCATCAGCACGACATCCTGGCCGAACTTGCCAAGGCTGCCGGTCACCAGCGAAAGCAGATGGGCAAAATCGGCGATCGCCGCGCGCTGGCTGTGCCATTGCGGGCAGTCGATCAGCGCCAGTTCCTCCGCCAGCGTTGCGCGGATCGCGTCGGCCTTGTCCTCGAGCTTGTCGAGCGTGCCAGCCGCGCCGCCGAATTGCACGGCGAACAGGTCGATGTCCATGGCGTCGAGTCGATCCTGATGGTCGAGCAGCGGCTCGATCCAGGTCCGCATTCGATCCACCACGGTGATCGGAATGGCCGCCTGCATGCGGGTGCGGGCCAACAGCGGACGCTCGCCCCATTGCCGGGCGCCTTCTTCCAGCACGCCGACGATTTCGCCGAGGCGGCCGGAAAAAAGCTCGCCGATCGCCTTCAGGCGCAGCATCAGGCTGGTGTCGATAACATCCTGGCTGGTGGCGCCGTAGTGCACATAGTCCGCTGCCTCTTGCCCGACCGCCCGCCGCAATTGGCGGACCAGTTCCGGCACGGCGACGCCGTCGATAGCCATTCCGCGCCGCAAGGCCGCGACATCCGGGGAGAAGGCGCGGCACGCCTCGGTGATCCGGTCGGCGGCCGCAGGCGGGATCACGCCGTGCTGCGCTTCGGCCCGCGCCAGTGCCGCCTCGAAGGCCAGCATGGCACGGATCTCCGCGGCGGCGGAAAACTCCGCCGCGACCGCTTCGTCGCCAAGCAGACCGGACAGATACGGATGATCAAAGGCCGAATAGGTCATTGCACGCCTCCAGGATCTGGCCTCCCCCGGGGAACGGGGGCGCCGACAAGCACGCGGCAACGCGGATGGGTCGCCAATGATCATATGTCCAGGAAGACCGTCTCCTTCTCCCCCTGGAGATGAATGTCGAAAACATAATTAGGCGCCTGGCCGCCGGCGACAAGCGTCTCGGCCCGATGGCGATGCTCGATCCGCTGAAGCAGCGGATCCTCGGCATTCGCCGTCCCCTCGTCCGGGAAGTAGAGGCGCGTGTGGAGACCGATATTGATGCCGCGCGCCACGACCCAGACGCTGATATGTGGCGCCATCAGCCGTCCGTCCTTGAACGGGATGCGACCTGGCTTGATGGTCTCGAAAGCGAAGGTGCCGTCCTCGGCGCTCGTCGGGCAGCGGCCCCAGCCGGTGAAATTCGGGTCGGCGGCGCCGCGCATCTCCGAGGGCGAATTGTAGAGACCCGTCGCATCCGCCTGCCAGATTTCAATGACCGCGTCCTTGAGCGGCGCGCCCGCCCCGTCGATCACCCGACCGGTCACGGTGATGCGTTCCCCGAGCGTCTCGTCATTGACCATTGACGATCCGAGGTCGCGTTCGTAGACGCCGGCAATGCCGCCGAAATTCGGCGTCAGCCCGATGTGGACATAAGGCCCGGCCGTCTGCGAGGCGGTTTCCTTGAGGTAGCCCAGATCCTGAACCATCGTTCCCTCCCTCAATTGCCTTCCGGCCGGTTCTCGAAGAATGTCGACCGGCGGCCGCGCAGCACGATGTCGAACTTGTAGGCGCGCGCATCCATCGGGATGGTGCTCGCCCAATCGAGCGGCGCGATCAATTGCTCGATCGCCCGGCGATCCGGGATCGTGCCGACGATCGGACACTTCCAGATCATCGGGTCCCCTTCGAAATACATTTGGGTGATCAACCGCTGGGCAAAGCCGTGGCCGAAGATCGAGAAATGGATATGGGCCGGCCGCCAGTCGTTGACGCCGTTCGGCCAGGGATAGGCGCCCGGCCTGATGGTGCGGAAACAGTAGCGGCCGTCCTCGTCGGTGATCGTCCGGCCGCAGCCGCCGAAATTCGGGTCGAGGGCCGCGAGGTAGCTTTCCTTCTTGTGGCGGTAGCGTCCGCCGGCATTCGCCTGCCAGAATTCGAGCAATGCGCCGGGAACCGCCCGACCCCGCTCGTCCAGCACCCGGCCGTGAACGATGATGCGTTCGCCGATCGCGCTTTCGCCGGCCTTGGCGAAATTGTAGATGAGGTCGTTGTCGAGTTCGCCGAGAATCGAATGGCCGAAGACGGGACCGGTGATTTCCGAAATCGTGTTGTCGAGCGACAGCAGTGCCTTTTGCGGCGAGCGCAGCACCGAGGTCTTGTAGCCGGGCGCGAAGGCCGGCGGATGCCAATCCCGGTCGCGCTGGAAAAAGGCGCCCGTCTCGGGCCTGCGATTCTCTGTATTGGACATCGTCACTCCCCCTCGGGCCTTTCGGCATCCATCTCGCCGAACACCTGCTTGGCGATCCTGATGGCGTGGTTGGCGGCCGGTACGCCGGCATAGATCGCCACATGCAGCAAGGCCTCGCAGATATCCTCGCGCGTCGCCCCGGTGTTGGCTGTCGCCCGGACATGCATCGCCACCTCTTCGTCCTGGCCGAGGGCGGCCAGCAGCGCGATGGTGACGATCGACCGCTCGCGCTTCGTCCAGGTCGGACGCGACCAGACATGCCCCCAGGCGGCCTCGGTGATCAACGCCTGGAAAGGCTGGTCGAATTCCGTCGTCGCCGATTGGGCGCGGTCGACGTGACTGTCGCCGAGAACGGCGCGGCGCGTCGCCATGCCCTGGCAAAAACGGTCGGAGGATGTGACGGCATCACGCATCGGGTCTGTCTCCAGGCGATAGGGACGTAAAGAAGCGGCTGAGCGTCGCCGTCAGCGCCTCGGGCTGCTCGACGCAGGGGATGTGCCCAGCGTCCCGGATCACCTCGAAGCGCGCGCCGGGGATGAGCCCCGCCGTCGAGCGCACCAGATCGGGCGGCGTCGAGCCGTCCTGGTCGCCGACGACGCAGAGCACCGGCACGGCGATCCCGCTCGCGGCTTCGGTGTAATCGGCGTCGCGGATGGCCGAACAGGTGGCGACGTAGCCCGGCACCGGCTGGCGGATCAGCATATTGCGGTAGCCGGCGAAGGCGACGTTCTCGGGCCGGCGGAAAGCCGGCGTGAACCAGCGCTCGAGTACCGAGTCGGCGATCGCCTCGATACCATGCGCCTCGATCGCCGCGATACGCGCGTCCCACATTTCGGCCGTGCCGATCTTGTGCGCCGTATCGGCGAGCACGAGCGCCCGCACCAGATCCGGCCGGCGCTGGTAGAGCGACTGGGCGATCAGGCCGCCGACCGAAAGTCCGCAGATGATGGCGCGCTTGACGGCGAGCCGGTCGAGAAGGCCGGCGAGGTCGGTCGCGTGATCCTCGATCGAATAGGGCACCTGGCCGATATCCGAGAGGCCGTGACCGCGCTTGTCGTAGAGGACGATCGAAAATTCATCGGAGAGGCGGGCGGCGACGTCGCTCCAGATGCGGAAATCCGTGCCCAGCGAATTGATGAAGACAAGCACCGGCTTTTCGGCGACGGCTCCGATCATCCGATAGTGGATGGCGATGTCGTTGATACGGGTGATTTGCACGGTCGATCTCCTCTCCACCAAATTGGCCATTTCATCTGGTTAGGTAAAATGATATTTTGCGGCGATCCATTAACTCCCGAGTTATGTTTCCCATGATCGACGCGCGCATCAAGTTTCGCCATCTGCAGACGTTTGTCGAGGTCGCGCGCCAGAAGAGCGTCGTCAAGGCCGCCGATCTCCTGAACGTCACCCAGCCGGCGGTCACCAAGACGATCCGCGAACTGGAGGAGGTCCTGGGGGTCTCGGTATTCGAGCGCGACGGGCGCGGCATCAAGATCACCCGTTACGGGGAGGTTTTCCTACTCCACGCCGGCGCGGCGCTGACGGCGCTTCGGCAAGGCCTCGATTCCGTCTCGCAGGAGCGCTCCGGCGACGTGACGCCGATCCGCATCGGGGCGCTGCCGACGGTCTCGACGCGCATCATGCCCCGGGCCATGGGGCTCTTCCTCGAGGAGAAAACCGGGGCCCGGATCAAGATTGTCACCGGCGAGAATGCGGTTCTCCTGGAGCAGCTCCGCGTCGGCGATCTCGACCTCGTCGTCGGCAGGCTTGCCGCGCCCGACCGAATGACCGGCTTTTCCTTCGAGCATCTCTATTCCGAGCAGGTAGTCTTCGTGGTCCGCGCCGGCCATCCACTGCTTTCCGACAAGCAGTCGGTGTTCGCGCATCTTGGCGACTACCCCGTGCTGATGCCGACGCGCGCCTCGATCATCCGCCCCTTCGTCGAGCGCTTCCTGATCGCCAACGGCATCGCCGCGCTGCCGAACCAGATCGAAACCGTCTCCGATTCCTTCGGCCGCGCCTTCGTGCGTTCGAGCGACGCGATCTGGATCATCTCGAACGGCGTCGTCGCCACCGACATCGATGACGGCCTGCTGGCGGCCTTGCCGATCGACACCAGCGAGACGAAAGGGCCGGTCGGCCTCACCATGCGCACCGACGCGATCCCGTCACTACCGCTGTCGATGCTGATGCAGACCATCCGCGAGGCCGCCGAGGCGGTGGCGGCCAAGGGTTAGGTGCCCAAGACTGACGCATGCTTTGGGCGACATACGTCTAATATCCCCTCGCCGCCCCGGCGCCGATGCGGCTGTCGGCGGCGCCATTGTAGCGGGCGCCGCCGCCGGCCTCGATCTCGGCGAGACTCTCGCCGCCGACGAGAATGCCGGTCGCCTGGCCCCAGATGGTCCAGCTCTTGTCAATCTCGACATCATGGCCCAGCGCCGAGAGCAGCTTCAGCGTGTCGGGCGAAAGCGCATACGGCTCCATGAACACCTTGTCGGGCAGCCATTGGTGGTGGAGGCGCGGCGCGTCGACCGCCTCCTGGATGTTCATGCCGTGGTCGATGACGTTGAGGATCGCTTCCAGCGTGATGGTGATGATGCGTGCGCCACCGGGGCTGCCGATCACCATGAAGGGCTTGCCGTCCTTGGAGATGATCGTCGGGCTCATCGAGGAGAGCGGCGTCTTGCCGGGGGCGATCGCATTCGCTTCGCCCTGCACGAGACCGTAGAGATTGGGCGCACCGGGCTTGGCGGTGAAATCGTCCATCTCGTTGTTGAGTAGGATGCCGGTTCCGGGCGCCACCACGCCGGCGCCGAAGGAGCCGTTCAGGGTGTAGGTGACGGCGACCGCATTGCCCTCGTCGTCGATGATCGAATAGTGGGTCGTTTCCTTGCTTTCGCCGAAACCCTCGGGCATCAGCGCCTCAGAGGTGCCGGCCCTGAACGGGTCGATCTTGTCGCGAATCTCCTTCGCATAGGCCTTGTCGGTCAGCTTGGCGACGGGGTTCTCGACGAAGTCCGGATCGCCAAGCGCGGTGTTGCGATCGACATAGGCGTGGCGCATCGCCTCGATCATAGCATGCACGGTCTCGGCCGAGCCGTAGCCGAGATAGGAGAGCGGATAACCTTCGAGGATGTTGAGTATCTCGCAGATGATCAGGCCGCCCGAGGACGGCGGCGGCGAGGAGACGATGTCGTAGCCGCGGTAATTGCACTTGACCGGCTCGAGCTCGCGCACCTGATATTGCTCGAAATCCTTCTTGGCGAGGATGCCGCCCTTCTCCGCGCTCGCCTTGACGATCTGATCGGCGATCGCACCCTTGTAGAAGGCGTCCGGCCCCTTCTCGGCAATGCTCGAAAGCGAGGCGGCGAGATCGGCCTGGACCAGCCTCTCGCCGACCTCGAACGCTTTGCCGTCCGCCTTGAGGAAGATTGCCGCGGCGGCCGGGTCCTTGGCCAACCGCTCGGTTCTGCCGTCGAACGAATCGACGTCGCCCTGCTCGAGTTCAAAGCCTTCCCGCGCCAGCGTGATCGCCGGCTCGATCAGCTCCTTCAGCGGCCGCGTGCCGTAGCGGCTGCGGGCGAATTCGAAACCGGCCACCGGACCCGGCACGCCGACGGCGAGATAGCCGTTGGTGCTCAGGCCTTTGACAAGACCGCCCTTGTCGTCCTGGTACATGGTCTTGGTGGCCGCAAGCGGCGCGCGCTCGCGGAAATCCAGAAACGTCGTCCTGCCATCCTTGAAGCGGATGGTCATGAAGCCGCCGCCGCCGATATTGCCGGCGGTCGGATAGACGACGGCCAGCGCATAGCCGACGGCGACCGCCGCATCGACCGCATTGCCGCCCTTCTTCAGGACTTCGACGCCGATGTCGGAGGCAAGATGCTGGGCGGTCACCACCATGCCGTGCTCGGCCTTGACGGGTTCGGGCGAGGCGGCGCCAGCCATCTGCGGCAAGGCCGTACCGGATGCGAGGAACAAAGCGAAGGACAGGCTCGTCAAGGCGGAACTGCGCATGCTCTCCTCCTGGGCAGAATTCGCTTCTCAAAGCGTGAACTGTAGCATCAAGGATCAAGACGGATAGTCGCAGATTCTCGCCTCAATCGCCGGAATAGCGCTCCTCGCGCCAGGGATCGCCGCGCATGTGGTAGCCGTTCTTCTCCCAGAAACCGGCCGTGTCGCGGCTGCGAAAATCGATGCGCGTCAGCCACTTGGCGCTCTTCCAGAGATAGAGGTGGGGGACGATCAGGCGCATCGGTCCGCCATGCGGGCGCGTGATCGGCGCGCCTTCCCAGCTCGTCGCAAGGATCGCGTCCTCGGCGGCGAAATCGGCAAGCGGCAGGTTGGTCGTATAGCCGTCAAAGCTCGTCAGCATGACGTATTCGGCGTCCGGCATGGGCGTGACCCGATCGAGAAGATCGCGCGTCGCGACACCTTGCCAGCGGTTGTCGTAGCGAGACCAGGTCGTCACGCAATGGATGTCGGAGAGGCTTTCCGTTTGCGGCAGGGCCTGGAAGGCCTTCCAGTCGAGCGACAGCGGGCGCTCGACTGAACCGGTCACATCGAGCCGCCAGGTATCGAGCGCCATATGCGGCTGTTGCCCGAGATCGAGAACGGGCCAATCCTTGACGAGATGCTGGCCGGGCGGCAGACGCTCCGTTTCCGGGCGCGCCACGCGGCCGGTCAGGAACTTGCCGTCGGCAGCCCAGCGCCGCTTGGTGGATGTCAGCTTCGTCTCCGGTACCGATTCGTCGTCGACCATGTTGCACCCATCCCGTTTTTTGGTCTTTAAAGGCTGATTTGAGGCTCGCTGAGCTGCCGCGTCAAGCAAGCGTTCCGACCAATGAGGGCCTGCGTCTTTCGAGCTAAGCCAAAAGGATGAGGCTCGATTGACTATCGGCGTCTGCCGTGACAGTCTTTGTTGCAGTGCAGCAATGCAGCTTTATCGCACGGTCACCCTGCTCGGTGGAGGTTCACTCTCTTGCGGCCGGATGAACAGGCTTCTAAGTCCTTGGCGACCTCCGCGCCGGTCGCTTCGGCGCCACTCGAGCACGCCTCGAAATCGCAGGTTGCGCCGGCCGGTCGCCGGGCGACCCAACAATTGCCGTCATTCTGGAGTTGATGCGTCCCGACTCGTCCATTTGGTGCTGCGCCCTGCGCTCACGGTGAAAACGTCTCTATGAAGGAGAAATGCGGTATGAAGGTCCTGTTTGCCGGCGGAAACGGATATTATCCCGAATTCAGCGGCGGCGTTCAATCGAGCACGCACCACCTTGTCCAGCAACTGCGTGACCGTGGTCACGAGGCCGGCGTGCTCGCCGCCCTGTTCGGCGACGGCATGTTCGGCTTCAAGCAGCGCGTCAAGCTAAAGTTGTCCGGCGACCGCGGCGTCATGGACAGCTTCCCCGGCTATCCCGTCGTTCGCGCCTGGCACCCGTGGGAAGCGGCAAGCTTCGCCGTGAAGAAGCTGCAGCCAGACGTGGCCGTTGTGCAGTGCCACAAATCCGTGCCGATCGGCAAGGCGCTGCAGGTCCACAACGTGCCGCTGGTCATCTATCTGAGAAACGTCGAGTTCCATGAGCTCGCCGGCGATCTGCGCGAACTGACCTCCGCCCACTACATCGCCAACTCGGAATTCACCGCCCGGGCCTACAAGCAGGAGTTCGGCATCGATTCGGTGGTCATCCCGCCGACGATCAATCCCGAAACCTACACGACCCGCACGACGGGCGAGTACGTGACCTTCATCAACCCCTACAAGGAGAAGGGGTTCGAGCTGGCGGTCCAGATCGCCGCGAAGTGCCCGGACATTCCCTTCCTCTTCGTCGAAAGCTGGAAGCTTTCCGATGACCATCGGGCGGAAATCGAGAAGATCATCGCGCCCTTGAAGAACGTGCGGCTGGAAAGCCGCACCAGCGACATGAAGACCGTCTACGGCCGCGCGAAAATCCTGCTTGCGCCGAGCAAGTGGGAAGAGGCCTGGGGGCGCGTCGCCTCCGAGGCGCACTGCAGCGGCATTCCGGTCGTCGGCTCACGGCGCGGCGGATTGCCGGAGGCGATCGGCGAAGGCGGTATCGTCCTCGACTATGACGCGCCGCTCGAGGAATGGACCGGCGCCATCCGCCGGCTCTGGAGCGACGAGGGCGAGTATCAGCGCCTGTCGCAGGCCGCCTCGACATTCGCCAAGCGGCCGCTCATGCAGCCCGACCGGCAGTTCGCGGCCTTCCTCGAGGTGCTGGAACGCGCCGCGGCGAGCCGCCCCGCCCAGCTCAAGGCCTCCTGAGACCGCCCGGCATGCGCGTCGGTTTCGTCGTCGGTCAGTTTCCGATGCTTTCGGAGACATTCGTCATCGGCCAGATGGCCGGTCTGTTGAGGCGCGGCTTCAAGGTCGAGGTCGTCTGCAACGGTATCTCGGACTACAATTTTGCGGATCGCCAGCAGGAGCCGCTTGCGACCTTGCTCGCCCGCACGCGCGACTGGTGGGGTGCGGCGGCGCGCTTCCGCCCGGCCATTGGCCGGTTGCCGCCGAAGCTCCGCGACAAGGCCTCCACCGCGCTCGACATCTCGTCGGTCGCGCGATTGAACGCATGCGACGTGATCGTTGCCCATTTCGGCCATAACGGCGCCCGCGCTGCGCGTCTCAAGAAATGGAAGCGGCTGACCCCGCCGATCGTGACAATCTTCCACGGCTATGACGTCGGCGTTCCGCTCAAGGAGCGGGGCCTCGGCCGCTATGACGACCTGTTTCAGCACGGCGCGCTCAACCTGACGGTAAACGACTATTTTCGCCGCGTGCTGATCGAGGCCGGGGCGCCGGCATCGAACGTTGCCGTCCACCATATGGGCATCGACCTCGAAAAGATCCCCTATGAATGGAAATCCTGGCGCGGCGCGACGCTGCAACTGATTTCGGTCTGCCGGCTGGCCGAGAAGAAGGGCGTCGAATACGCGCTCCGAGCGCTGGGCAGGCTCCGCGCCGAAGCCCCCGCACTCGATTGGCGCTACACGATCATCGGCGACGGTCCGCTGCGGCCAGAGCTCGAAGCGCTTGCCGCCGAGCTCGACATTGCGAGCCAAGTTTCCTTCCTCGGCAGCCTCCCCCATCAGGAGGTGAAGGAATGGTTGCGGCGGTCGCACGCCTTCGTGCTGCCGAGCGTCACCGCCGAAAACGGCGATGTCGAAGGCATACCGGTGGCCCTGATGGAGGCGATGGCCGCCGGGCTGACGGTGGTCAGTTCGTACCATTCCGGTATTCCCGAATTGATCGAGGACCAGAAAACCGGCTTCCTCGCCATCGAAAGGGATGTCAATGCGCTGGCGAACAGGCTGCGCTTCATCGCAGAGCATCCGGACGAATGCGAGCACATCGCCCGGGACGCCCGCGGCAAAGTCGAGGCGGAATTCAATATGGAGGCTCTGGACGACGATTTCGCTCGAATTCTGAGCCGGTTCTCCCAAACGAGGCTTGTCGCTTGAACAAGGAAAACCTTCAGTTCGGCCGCGTCGCGCTGCGCGGTGGGCTGGTGACCGGCGGCGCTCAAATTCTGCGCATGGTCATCCAGTTCGTCTCGGTCGTGGTGCTTGCCCGGCTGCTCGCGCCGGAGGATTTCGGTCTCGTCGCCTCGGTGAGCCCGATCGTCGCCTTTGTCGGGCTGTTCCAGAATCTCGGCCTGCAGCAGGCGGTCATCCAGCGCAAGGAGATCGGCGAGAAAGAGCTCAACCAGGTCTTCTGGATCAGCACTCTCGTCGGCCTCCTCTGCACCCTCGTCGTCGTTGCCCTTTCCCCCGCCATTGCCGCCTTCTACGGCGACCAGCGGATGACGGCGATCGCCATTGCTGCGGCCCTGCCGCTGCTGCTCGGCAGCCTTGCGGCCCTACCGCTCGCCTTGATGAACCGGCATCTGAAGTTCGGCCAGCTGGCGCTCAACGATGTCTATGCCGCGGTCGTGGGGCTCCTGGTCACCGCTGCGGCCGCCTATTACGGCATGGGATACTGGTCGCTGGTGATCGGCCCGGCAGCGTCGGCCGCCGTGGCCCTTCTCGCCGCCTGGTGGGCGACGCGATGGATGCCCGGCCGGCCGGCCTTCCGGATCGACCGTGAGATCATCTCCTTCGGCGCCAATCTCACCGGCTTCAACCTCGTCAATTTCTTCTCGCGCAATCTCGACAACATCCTGATCGGCAAGTTCTCCGGACCGGTCGAGCTCGGCTATTACGACCGCGCCTACAAGCTCCTGCTCTTCCCGCTGCAGAACATCACCCAGCCGCTCTCACGCGTGATGATCCCGCTGATGAGCCGCATCCAGGAGGACAAGGCGCGGTTTCGCGATATCTACATGCGGACCAACTGGCTGCTGGCGGCAGTGACGATGCCGGGCATTGCGGCGCTGACCTGTGCCGCGGAGCCGACCGTCAGCCTCCTCTTCGGCGCGCAATGGCTGCCGGTCGCGCCGATCTTCGCCTGGCTCGGGGTTGCCAGCCTCATGCAGCCGGTATCGAGCACGACCGGCTGGATCTTCATCTGCCAGGGCGAGACGAAGACGATGTTCCGCTGGGGGATCTATTCGTCGCTGACGACGGTGCTTTCCTTCGTCGTCGGCCTGCAATGGGGTGCGATCGGCGTCGCAGCCGCCTATGCCATCAGCGGCTACGTGCTGCGCGTCCCGGTACTTGCCTGGTTGTTGCAGCGGGTCGGGCCGGTCTCGGCCCGGGATTTCCTCTACGTCCAGGGCCTCTTCGTTCTTTCGGCGCTCGTCGCCTGGTTCGGCTACCGGCTGCTGCCGATAGCCCTGACCGGCTCCTCGAACGTCGTCGCGCTGGCTCTGGCGATCTGCCTCAACTACGGGCTGGCGCTGCTGTTCGCGCTTGCCCTACGCGCGCCGCGCCAGGTCCTCTTCGAGATCCTGACGAAGGGCCTGGGCGCCGTTCGCCGATGAACCTGCCATCAGCGGGCGGATGAAGTCGGCCGCCGACATCGCCGAGGCGTGCTCCTCCAGTACCGCCTTGAGGCTGACCGCGCGATAGCGGTCGAGATCGCCGGCGAAGCGGTCGAGCTTGCCGAGCGCCTCCTCGGGCGTCACCGTGTCGATATCGAGCAGGACATCCTCGACGCCGATCCGCTTGGCGACTTCCTTGGTCTTGAACTCGTAGGCGATCGGCAGCACCGGCGTGCCGACGCAGAGCGACATGATCATCATGTGCATGCGCGTCGCCACGACGAAATCGAGCTCCCTGGCGATCGCCATCAACTGTTCCGGCGTGTGGAACGCCGCGTCGACCGTGACGTGCTCGGCAATTTCGGGCGCGAGGCCCGAGACGATCAGTTTCGCCGTCTTCGAATCGTCGTGGGCATATTCCGGCACGCCCTGGCAGGTCGAAATGAAGGTGACCTCCTTGCCGTGGTCGCGCACGAGCCTCGTCGCAATCTCGCGGATCGACTGGATGTAGCGGTCCATGCCGCCGCCACCGCCCTGGACGTAGTGCCAGTGCCGCACGGAGATGCCGACGCGGCCCGTCGGCGCCGGCCGGCCGATCGTCAGCAGTGCCTTGATCCGCTCCACGTCGGCGAGCGCAAAGACGGAATCGGCGACCACATGGCACTTCGACGGGTCGTCGACGAGGTCGAGAATGTGGTCGCGGGAACGAACATCGCGCAACAGGATCAGCGGGCTGCGGTTGAAAACCGGCGGCAGGTTGCGGCGGTTGTAGGGCTTTGCAAAGGGGCCGAGCGACTGGGTGAAGAAGATGGTCTTCTTGCCGAGCATCTCCGCAAGCTTGAACTGGTTGATGCGCCGCTCGAGCGAATAGTTTTCGACGAGATAGGTGCCGCCGGTGGTGATCACCATATCGGCGTCCTTGTAGAGCGCCAGGCTCTTGCGGTCCGCCTCGCTGAAGAAACGCCGATCGAGGTAGTTGCCGCTGCCGAGATGGCGCAGAGCCTGAAACACGGCCTGATTGTAGACCTGCTTCAGTGCGTTCTTGACGGTGTTGTCGTCGTATTTGTACTTGAAGATCGATTCCGACGGCAGCTTCCTGAGCTCGATGTCCGGATATTGCTCCTTCGGATAAAGCCGCGCCGCAACCTCCGGCTGGCTGTCGAACACCAGGAATTCCAGGTCCTCGTTCGCCACCGATCTCAGGATATGCCTGATCGCCAGAAGAATGGCCGCGTCGCCGGTGTTCAAGCAGACGGTATTCTCGACTACAACTTTCATGGTCCGTCATCCCCGTGTGTAAAGCCGGCAGACATGGAGGAATGTCGCCGGCTTGCCGCTTGCGATGGAATCGTCCGCATCCCAGGGACAACCCGCAATAGCGTTCTGTCGCCAAGTTTTGGTGAATTCATGGCCGCGCGGAGGATTTTTGCCGCACTGCAGCATCGGTGCAATATATTCGCGATAAGACGGCAGCCGAGCGCGCTCCCTTTCAGCAAGGCATACGGACTTTGGTCCGACTCCGGGAGGCGCTTCGGTCGCCAAAGGTCCGATCCGCTGCGATGTCGGTTGCCGTATGGTGCGTTCGACACGTATTGCGGCAATCGATGCTGCTGAACGAAACGGTCAATCACCCTTTTGAGACCATTCTATCGGGATCTTCGGCTATGGCGGCGTTCGAGAGCAAATGGAAGGATCGTATATCCGATCTCGCTTGGGCCGTGCTCTCCAGCCCCCTGTCGATCGGACTCTATATTGCGGCGGCAATGCTGGTTGCTGCCTTTGCCAGTGCAACGACCGGCATTCCGCCATACATACTCGTGGCGGCGGCCGTTGTCTTGGTGCTGTTCATCGACCCGCCGGAAAGAATGGAAAAACTCAGAAAACAACGGCGCCGATAGTCGCAACCGGTGCGACATGCATCCGTGATTGCCGCTCGGCTTTGCCGACATTCCGACTTGTCGTCTAAGTTGTGTTCCTATAGTCAACGCACGGGAACAGACGGAGCGGGGGCTTTCGACCATGCACATTATCCTGGCGGTATTTGGTTTGCTCGGCGTAGCTGCCTTCTGGTGGTATCGCCTCAAGATCATGAGTGAGGCGGCCGGCGAAGTGGCAGATGCGGTCGGCAGGGTGCGCGGCACTCTGAGGCGCAACAAGCTGCGCAAAAAGGCCGCCCTGGCCCCTGTCACAGCCATAGACGACCCCGTCACCGCGGCCGCCACGGTCATCCTGGCAATCGCCGCAGAGGACGCGGTCGTCTCGGAGGCTCTGGAAATGCGGGTGCGCGCGGAAATCGGCGCGATTGCCGCCAACGAAAAGCAACTCGAGGAGGCGGTCGTCTACGCGAAATGGGCCACCGACCAGGTGGCAGACGTGCCCAGGGTGATCGACAAGTCGACCGAGTTGCTGAAACCGCGTCTCGACGAGCGCGAGAAGGAGCAACTCGTCGCCATGGTCCTCTCGGCGACGCTTCCGGGCGAACGCCACGCCATGTTCAAGCAACGTGTCGAGCAATTGCGCCGCAAGCTGGGACTGGAAGTCACCAGGTAGGCAATCCACAAACCAGCAGGGAGCGGCGCTGGCTGTCCGATCTCACGATCGCGCCGAACGACCGCACAAGCGCGGCGTTGGCTGCCACTTTGTGGTAATCTGGGTCCAGGTGGGACTGGCGCTATGAGCGACACGCGAAAAATCGCAGCGATCCTGGTCGCAGATGTGGTGGGTTACAGCCGACTCGCTGGCACGGACGAGGAGCGCATCCTGGCGCGGCTACGGGCGCTGCGCAGCGATCTGATCGATCCGACGATCGCAGTGCACAATGGCCGAGTGGTCAAGCGCACCGGCGACGGGAGCCTCATCGAGTTCCGTAGCGTTGTCGATGCCGTGCGTTGCGCCGTCGAAGTACAGAACGGCATGGTCGAGCGAAACGCCGGTCTCACGCCCGAGCGCCGCATCGAATTCCGCGTTGGCATCCATCTCGGCGATGTGGTCGAGGAGAGCGATGGCGATCTCATGGGCGACGGCGTCAACATCGCCGCGCGGTTGCAAGGAATCGCCAAGCCCGGCGCGATCTGTCTATCGGAAGATGCCTACCGGCAGGTGAAAGCAAAGCTCGACCTCCCTGCACTCGACCTTGGCGCAACGCAACTCAAGAACATCGCCGAGCCGATCCGGGTCTATTCGCTTGAGGTCGGCGGTCAAGAACGGTCGGTGCTGCCGCCTGTGCCCGACAAGCCTTCCATTGCCGTGCTGGCATTCAACAACATGAGTGGCGATGCCGAACAGGAGTATTTCTCCGACGGCATAAGCGAGGATATCATTACCGATCTCTCGAAGCTGTCGGAGTTGCACGTAATCGCCCGCAACTCATCCTTCATATACAAGCATGCGACGATCTCGGTCCCGGACATGGCCAAAGCGCTCGGCGTTCGCTACGTGCTCGAGGGCAGCGTGCGCAAGGCGGGCAACCGGGTGCGGGTCACGGCCCAATTGATTGATTCGAGCAGCGGCGGACATGTCTGGGCCAGCCGGTTCGATCGCGACCTCAGCGACATTTTCGCCGTCCAGGACGAACTTACGCAGGAGATCGTCACTGCGCTCAAACTGAAGCTGACGGCCAGTGAGCAGGATCGGCTGATTCCAAGGCGCGCGGTCGACGTGAAGGCCTACGAACTCTTCTTGCGCGGCCGCGAGCTGTCTTGGGCGGCCACCCGAACGGGCAATATCGCGGGGCGCGACCTGCTCGAGCGCGTGCTCGCCATCGATCCAGGATATGCCGCCGCCTGCGCATTGATCGCCTTCACCCATGTCAATGACTACTCCAACGGCTTCTCCAGCGATCCTGAGCACTCGCTGCGGACCGGCTTGGACCTTGCGCAGCGGGCGGTTGCGATGGACGAGGATGAACCCACCGCCCACTGGGCATTGGGCGTGGCTTACCTCTGGATCCGCGAACTCGACCGGGCAGAGGCCGAAGTAGAACGTGGTCTCGCTCTTTCGCCGAACTCCGTGGAGTTCCTGCTCTTGAAGGCGGCCACTCAAACATTCTCCGGCGATCCGTCTGGTGCGCTCGAGACGCTTGATACTTCGATGCAGTTGGACCCGCACTATCCGGAAATCACGCTGCAATTTCTCGCCGATGCGCGCTTTTCCCTCGGCCAATATGCGCAAGCGATTGCTGCGATCGAACAGCGGCTCGCGCGTAATCCTCAATCAGAAACCGCCTACGCCCTGCTCGCCTCTTGCTATGGTCACCTCGGCCGACTGGAGGAGAGCCGACAGGCCTGGAAGCGCGTGCTTCAGATCAATCCCGGCTTCTCCGTCGAGCGCCGCCGCCGCATCCTTCCCTTCCGGAACCCTGAGGACTTCGAGCGCCGCGTTGAAGGCCTCCTCAAGGCGGGACTGAAATTCTGACGCGAGCCGCCGCGGCAGTGACCCCACCGGTCGAGGACCGGCGCCGACCTATTGTACAAGCGGCCGCAAGGCCGCTTGTGTCTCCCTGAGCAAGGGCAGGTAGCGCTCGGCGAGCTCCGAGGCTGCGACATGGGCGGCGGGCGCTCCGATATTCAGCGCGGCGACCACCTGCCCGCGCGCATTCATCAGTGGGACGGCGATCGAACAAAGCCCGATTTCCAGTTCCTGGTCGATCACCGCGTAGCCCTCTGCGCGAACCCGCCGCAGTTCCTCGATCAACTCCTCGGGGTCGGTCTTCGTCCGTGGTGTGTTGGCCTTGAGCTCGGTGCGGCTCAGGATCTCGCGCGCCTCAGTTTCAGGAAGCGCGGCAAGCAGCACCCTTCCCATCGAGGCGCAATAGGCCGGCAGCCGCGAGCCGGGCATGAGGTTGATCGACATCACCCGGCGCTGCGAGGCGCGGGCGATGTAGACGACCTCTGTGCCGTCGAGCACGGAGGCAGAAGCGCTCTGGCCGGCCTTTTCCGAGAGCTGGTCGAGATAGGGCTGGACGATCGCCGGCAACGGCGTCGCCGAAAGATAGGCGTGGCCGAGCCTCAGGACCTTCGGTGTCAGTGTGAAGAACTTGCCGTCATAGTCGGCATAGCCGAGTTCCGAAAGCGTCAGCAACGAGCGCCGCACGGTGGCGCGGTCGAGGCCCGTCAGCTTCGATGCCTCGGCGATCGACAGTCGCGGCTGCGCCTCGCCGAAGGCCTCGATCACCTTCAGGCCCCGGGCAAAGCCGCTGACAAAATCTGTTTCTCGCATGCCGTCCCCCATCGATTCCATTTCCTTCATTTTGTGCGATATACGAACAAATGTCAAATATCGCACAAAATGTTTGACGACCGGCTGAAACGGGCGCTTATTCCCCCCGCAGCCGCCGCTGATACTCGGCCGGCAAACTGAGGAGGGTTTGAATGGCTCGCATAATGTCGCTCACCGATGCAGTGGCGGAAAATGTCCGCGACGGCGACACCGTCGCCATGGAGGGGTTCACGCACCTGATCCCCTATGCCGCCGGTCATGAAGTGATCCGCCAGGGCAGGGAGGATCTGTTCCTCGTCCGCATGACGCCGGATATCCTCTATGACCAGTTGATCGGCGTCGGCGCTGCGCGGGGCATGAAATTCTCCTGGGGCGGCAATCCCGGCGTCGGCTCGCTGCACCGCTTCCGCGACGCGGTCGAGAACCAGTGGCCGCGGCCGCTCGAGATCGAGGAGCACTCGCATGCGGCGATGGCGAACGCCTATGAGGCGGGCGCGGCAAACCTGCCCTTCGCCATGCTGCGCGGCTATATCGGCGCAGACCTCCCGAAGGTGAACCCGAACATCAAAAGCGTCACCTGCCCCTTCACTGGCGAAGTCTTGGCTGCAGTGCCGGCGATCCGGCCGGACGTGACGATCATTCACGCGCAGCGCGCCGACCGCAAGGGCAACGTACTGCTCGAAGGCATCGTCGGCGTTCAAAAGGAGGCGGTGCTTGCCGCCAGGCGCTCGATCGTCACCGTCGAGGAGATCGTCGACGAACTCTCGCCGCCCTCTCCCAATTCCGTCGTGCTGCCGACCTGGGCGGTGACGGCGGTCGCCCATGTACCGGGCGGCGCCTTCCCGTCCTATGCGCATGGCTACTATCCGCGGTCGAACGCCTTCTACATCCGCTGGGACGAGATCGCCCGCGACCGGGAGACGTTCACGGCGTGGATCAAGGAAAACGTGCTTGACACACGGCCCGAGGACTACGCCCGCCATGCCGCGAAGACTTCGGCAAAGGTTGCCTGAGGAGGAGGCGATGATGACGGATTTCACCCCCACGGAAATGATGACCATCGCCGCGGCGCGCGAACTTTCCAACGACGACGTCTGCTTCGTCGGCATCGGCGCGCCTTCGGCCGCCTGCAATGTCGCCCGGCTGACGCATGCGCCGGACATCACGCTGATCTACGAAAGCGGCACCGTCGGCACCAGGCCGGACGTGCTGCCGCTGTCGATCGGCGACGGCGAGCTCTGCGATACCGCGCTCTTCACCGTCTCGGTGCCGGAAATGTTCCGCTATTGGCTGCAGGGCGGCCGCATCACCACCGGCTTCCTCGGCGGCGCGCAGATCGACCGCTTCGCCAATCTCAACACCACCGTCGTCGGCCCCTACGACCACCCGAAGGTCCGCCTGCCGGGCGGCGGCGGTGCGCCGGAGATCGCCTCCAATTGCGGCCGCATCTTCATCACCATGGCGCTGTCGAAGCGCGGCTTCGTCGAAAAGCTGCCCTTCGTCACCTCCATGGGCCATGGCGAGGGCGGCAACACCCGCGAAAAACTCGGCCTGAAGACCAAGGGTCCGACGCGCGTCATCACCGATCTCTGCATCCTCGAGCCGGATCCGGAGACGAAGGAGCTGACCGTCGTCTCGATCCATCCGGGCGTCGGCCGCGAGCGGATTGTCGAGAATTGCGGCTGGCCGATCAAATTCGCCGAGACCGTCATTGAAACCCCCGCGCCGACCGAGACGGAGCTTTCGGTGCTGCGCGACATCAACGCCCGCACCAAGAAGGCCCACGAAGGCGCCGGGCCGGGCAAGGAGGCCGCCTGATGCGCGACGCTTACATCTGCGACTACATCCGCACGCCGATCGGCCGCTTCGGCGGTTCGCTCGCCGCGGTGCGCGCCGACGACCTCGGCGCCATCCCGCTGAAGGCGCTCGCTGAGCGCAATGCTTCGGTCGATTGGGAGGCGGTCGATGACGTGATCTTCGGCTGCGCCAACCAGGCGGGCGAGGACAACCGCAATGTCGCGCGCATGTCGTCGCTGCTCGCCGGTCTGCCGGTCGCCGTGCCCGGCACGACGATCAACCGGCTTTGCGGCTCCGGCATGGATGCGGTGATTGCCGCTGCCCGCGCCGTCAAGGCGGGCGAGGCGGAACTGATGATCGCCGGCGGCGTCGAATCCATGTCGCGCGCGCCCTTCGTGCTACCCAAGGCCGACAGCGCCTTTTCACGCCACGCCGAAATCCACGACACGACGATCGGCTGGCGCTTCGTCAACCCGCTGATGAAGGCGCAGTATGGCGTCGATTCGATGCCGGAGACCGGCGAGAACGTCGCCGAAGATTTCAAAGTCTCGCGCGCGGACCAGGACGCCTTTGCCGTGCGCAGCCAGGCAAAGGCAGCCACCGCCCAGGCGAACGGCCGGCTCGCCCGGGAGATCGTCGCGGTCACCATCCCGCAGAAGAAGGGCGAAGCAATCATCGTCGACCGGGACGAGCACCCGCGCGTGACGTCCATCGATGCGCTTGCCAAGCTGAAGGCACCGTTCCGCGCCGGCGGCTCCGTCACCGCCGGCAATGCCTCCGGCGTCAATGACGGCGCGGCGGCGCTGATCATCGCCTCGGAGGCGGCGGTCAGGAAACATGGGTTGAAGCCGATCGCCCGCGTCCTTGGCGGCGCCACGGCCGGCGTGCCGCCGCGCATCATGGGCATCGGCCCGCTGCCCGCCTCGCAAAAGCTGATGGCGCGGCTCGGCATGACGCAGGACCAGTTCGACGTCATCGAACTCAACGAGGCTTTCGCCAGCCAGGGTCTCGCCGTCCTGCGCGAACTCGGGATCGCCGACGACGATCCCCGCGTCAACCGCAATGGCGGCGCGATCGCGCTTGGCCACCCCCTCGGCATGTCCGGCGCCCGCATCACCGGCACCGCGGCACTGGAACTTGCCGAAACCGGCGGGCGCTTTTCGCTCTCGACCATGTGCATCGGCGTCGGCCAGGGCATCGCGGTGGCCCTGGAGCGGATGTAGTGCGGCCCGCACGGTCTTGTTGGGACGCCTCGGTCCGACAAGACACGATCTGAATGAATCGTTGCGGCGGCCACCGCGCGGAGTAGCATGTCGGATCCGCCCATGGCGGCACCCCCCTCTGCCCTGCCGGGCATCTCCCCCGCAAGGGGGGAGATTGGTCGGAAGCGAAGTCCTGCCCGTCACCGAACTCGCAAACGGCGAAGCCGCCGAGTTCATGATCGGTGCACAGGGTCATCGGTGGGACGGGCGATCGCCGCTTACCGATCTCCCCCCTTGCGGGGGAGATGCCCGGCAGGGCAGAGGGGGGTATCACATCCGCTTCCCGTCATCGCGATCTGATCGGATTCCGCGCTAGGAGATAATCCGAAACCCCGCCGGCGTCTCCGTCGAGGATGCCTCCTCGCTCGCGACGTTGGCAACGGCGGCACCCGGCGGGCCCTTCCAGAACCGGCCGAGCATCGTCTCGACGGCCGTATCCGCCCCGGCGATCAAGGCGGTCACCGAACCGTCGCTTTCGTTGCGCACCCAGCCGACAAGTCCGAGGCGTTCGGCCTCGTCGCGCGTCCAGACACGGAAGCACACCCCTTGCACCCTGCCGGTGATCCGCACCAAAGCCGCCTTGCGTTCATCCGCCACGACCGCCTCCCTTGTTCGTTCTTTCCGAATCTGGCGCAGCTCGCCCCGAAGGCAAGCCATTGAAGCGGGCCGCCTGCGGCTTGCCCTATCGCCCTCGCACTTCCAGATCATTTTTTACCGGTCAGACAAAATAATTTGAATTTCGGGCTTGCAATTGCTGCGATGCAACATTATTGTATGACTTATCGATCGAGCACTCCTCCTCCCAGCTCTATCGAGGGATCGGCAACCCTCCTCCTCCCAGTTGCCGGTCAGGATCGAAAGCCCGGCGCACCTCCTCCCGCGCCGGGCTTTCTCTTTTTGATCTACCCACCTTTCATAGCATCCTGGAAGACGGCCAGCGCCACGATGCTCGAATCCGGGCATCATCGCGCTAATTTCGGTGATATCGTCAGCCGATTGGGAACGTTTCGCGCGATGCGGCATCCAATGCGCGACACCATGACCATGGGGAGCCAATCATGCCCATCGTTGAGACCCGCCATCGCCTGAAGAGCCCGCCCGGTGCCGAGGAAATCGAAGGCTTTCGCGCCGTCATGCAGGCGCATAACCGTAAACTCTATCGGATCGCGCGGAGCATCGTTCGTAGCAACAATGATGCCGAAGACGTGCTGCAGGAGGCTTATGTCCGCGCCTTCACGCATTTTGACGAATTCCGTGGCGACGCCGCAATCACGACCTGGCTTGCCCGCATCGTCATCAACGAGGCGCTCGGCCGTCTGCGCAAGAGCCGGCGCCAGATGGCGCTAGTCGAGAGCATGCGGCAATCGCATCAGGCGGAGATCATCGCCTTCCCGCTGAACGCAAATGTGAGCGACCCGGAAAAGACCATGGCACAACGACAGATTCTCGACCTTGTCGAAAGGCTGACGGATCATCTGCCGGACGCTTACCGGAGCGTTTTCGTGCTGCGCGTCATCGAAGGGCTCAACAACGAGGAGACCGCTTCCCTGCTCGGGCTCCGCCCCGAGACCGTCCGCACGCGGCTGCATCGGGCGCGCCAGTTGCTGAAGCAGCAACTGGAAAAGCAGATCGGCCCGGTCCTGCTCGATGCCTTTCCCTTCGCCGGGAAACGCTGCGAGCGCCTGACCGAGGCCGTCCTCGCCCGCATCTCAGGACAACCGATAGAAGCCGACAAATAATCGGGAACGTTTCGGCCGCCGAAGCATCCAAAGCGTGTCAAACGAAAACGCCTTTTGATCTTCGAGGAAAGGAACATCCCATGACCATCCGACTGACGACCGCGGCGGCGGCAATCGCGCTGATCTTCACCGCCAACGGCGCGCTCGGCGCCGACAAGCCGACGGACCCGCAGATCGCCCATATCGCCTATACGGCCGGCGTGCTCGACATCGAGGCGGCGAAGCAGGCGATCGCCACCTCGAAGAACAAGGCCGTCGTCGAATTCGCCGAGACGATGGTGCGCGACCACGAGGCGGTGAACAGCCAAGCCCTCGACCTCGTCAAGAAGCTGAACGTCACGCCGGAGGACAACGACACCAGCAAGGCGCTGTCGCAGGCCGCCGAAACGAAGCGCCAGGAACTGGCGAAGCTTTCCGGCGCGGAATTCGACAAGGCCTATGTCGAGCATGAGGTGGCCTATCACAAGCAGGTCAACGGCGCCCTGGAGACGTTGCTGATCCCGGCCGCGCAGAACGGCGAACTCAAGAGCCTGCTGGAGACCGGGCTGAAGCTGTTCCAGGGCCATCAGCAGCATGCCGAGCATGTCGCGACCGAGCTCAAATGAGGGCGACAATGCTTCCGGCACGCTCGGCCGTTCTCACGCTGTTCCTGGGAGCGGCCGCCGTTGCCGCTCCATCGCGGGCCGAGACCATTGAGGTAACGGTCGACCGCCTAGTCTACACGCCCGCGGAAATCGTAGCGAAGGTGGGCGACGAGGTCGAGTGGGTCAACAAGGACGCGCTCATCCACACCGCCACGATCAAAGGCGGCGCAGACGTACCCTTGCCGGCAAAGAAGTCGGGGCGTCTCTTGCTGCAGGAGGCAGGCAGCTTCGACTATATCTGCCGCTACCACCCGAACATGAAAGGGCACATTACGGTGCGGCCCTGATCCGCAGCCGGCCGGGCGCTTCGCCGGCCGGCTGCAAACGGCTTCCTCAATGGACCCCGAGAAACTGCTTCAGCTCCGGCGTCCGCGGATTGGCAAAGACCTCCTCCGGTGCGCCGATCTCGTGGACCCGGCCCTGATGCATGAAGACGACGCGCGAACAGACGTCACGGGCGAATTTCATCTCGTGCGTCACCATCAGCAGCGTCATGCCCTCGGCGGCAAGCTCGCGCACCACCGCCAGCACCTCCGCCACCAGTTCAGGATCGAGCGCCGAGGTGATCTCGTCGCAGAGCAGCGCGATCGGCTGCATCGCCAGCGCGCGAGCGATTGCGACGCGCTGCTGCTGGCCGCCGGAGAGCTCGTCCGGATAGGCATCGAATTTCTGGCTGAGGCCGACGCGCTCCAGCATCTTGCGGGCCATCGCCTCGGCCTTAGGCTTCGGCGTCTTCTTGACGACCATCTGCGACAGCATGACATTGCCGCCGACCGTCAGATGCGGAAAGAGGTTGAACTGCTGGAAGATCATCCCGACCTTCAATCTCAGCGCCTTCAGATGCGCCTCATCGTCGAGAAGCTGGGCGCCGGCGACCGAGATCGACCCCTTGCTGATCGTCTCCAGCCCGTTGATGCAGCGCAACAGCGTCGACTTGCCCGAGCCGCTCTTGCCTATGATGGCGATCACTTCGCCCGGCGCGACATCGAGATCGATGCCCTTCAGCACCTCGTTGTCGCCGAAGCTCTTGCGGACGTCAGTGATTTCGATGAGCGACATTAAGCTTCCTTTCGAGGATCTGGCTGCTCTTGGACAGGGGCCAGCAGAGCGCGAAATAGATCAGCGCCACGAGGCCGTAGACAGTGAAGGGCTGGAAGGTGGCGTTGGTGACGACGGTGCCGGCCTTCGACAGTTCGACGAAGCCGATGATCGAGGTCAGCGCCGTGCCCTTGATCACCTGTACCGAAAAGCCGACGGTCGGCGGCACGGCGATCCGCATCGCCTGCGGCAGGATGACGTAGCGCATCTGCTGCAGCCGGCCCATGCCGAGGCTGGCGGAGGCCTCCCACTGCCCCATGGCGATCGCCTCGACGCAGCCGCGCCAGATCTCGCCCAGGAAGGCGGCGCTCCAGAGGATCAGCGCGACGCCCGCCGCCAGCCAGGCCGGCACGTCAATGCCGAAAAGGCCAAGCCCGAAGAAGGCGATGAAGAGCTGCATCAGGAGCGGCGTGCCCTGGAACAGCTCGATATAGTATTTCGCCACCGCCCGCGCCCACCGGCGCCGGCTGATGCGCAGGAACAGGAGCACGAGCCCGACGACGCCGCCGCCGACGAAGGAGACGAGCGAAAGCAGGAGCGTCCAGCGGGTAGCAAGCAACAGGTTGCGCAGGATGTCCCAGATGGTGAACTCGATCATCTGGCCGCCCTCCTCGGAAAGATCAGCCAACCGACCATGCCGAGCACCTGGCGGAGCAGGATGGCCAGCAGCAGGTAGACGGCGGTCGAGACGAAATAGGCCTCGAAGGCGCGGAAGGTGCGCGACTGGATGAAGTTGGCGGCGAAGGTCAGGTCCTCGGCGGCGATCTGCGAGACGACAGCGGAGCCGAGCATGACGATGACGACCTGCGAGGAGAGCGCCGGCCAGATGCGCTGAAGCGACGGGATGAGCACGACATGGCGGAAGGTCTCGAAGGGCGTCATGGCGAGGCTCGCGCCCGCCTCGAACTGGCCTCTCGGCGTCGCCTGGATGCCGGCGCGGATGATTTCCGAGCTATAGGCGCCGAGATTGACGACCATGGCGATATTGGCCGCCTCGAGTTCGCTGAGCTGCAGCCCGAGCGATGGCAACCCGAAGAAGATGAAGAAGAGCTGGATCAGGAAGGGCGTGTTGCGGATCAGCTCCACGTAGGCGGCGACCACCGGCTTCAGCCATGGCGGCCCGAGCGCCCGCACCCAGGCGCAGACGATGCCGAGCGAGATGCCTGCGATGGCGCCGACGGCGATCAGTTGGATCGTGATTGCGATCCCCTTGACGATCTGCGGGTAGTATTCGAAGAGCCAGCCGAATTCGAAATGATAATTCAATGCGCACCCCTGTTTGCAAACGGCGGTGACGCCACCCCGCTCCCGCGGAGTGGCTTGGAGGGATCAGAGCTCGGCCGGCAGGTCGGCGCCGAGCCACTTCTGAGCAATGGCGTTCAGGCTGCCATCAGTCTTGGCGGCGGCGATGATGCCGTTGACCTTTTCGAGCAGGGCCGGCTGTTCCTTGGAAAGGCCGATATAGCAGGGCGAGTTCTTGATCAGGAACTTGAGCTCCGGACGCTTCGGCGGGTTCTTGGCAAGGATCGCTGCGGCGACGACGTTGCCGGTCGCGACCGCCTCGACCTGGCCCGAAAGGAAGGCGGAGATCGTGCCGTTATTGTCCTCGTAGCGCTTGATGACGGTATCGGCCGGCGCGACCTTGGTCAGTTCCAGGTCTTCGACCGCGCCGCGGGTGACGCCGATCGTCTTGCCGGCAAGCTCTTCGGCCTTCGTGGCGGCAAAATCGGCCGGTGCGAAGACACCGTTATAGAAAGGCGCGTAAGCCGCCGTGAAGTCGATGACCTTTTCCCGGTCCGGGTTCTTGCCGAGGCTCGAAATGACGAGATCGACCTTGTTGGTCTGCAGATAGGGAATGCGGTTCGCGCTCGTCACCGGCACCAGCTCGACCTTCACCCCGAGCTTCTCGGCAATCAGATTGGCCATGTCGATATCATAGCCGACCGGCGCCATGTCCGGACCGACACTGCCGAAGGGCGGGAAATCCTGCGGCACGGCGACGCGGATCGTGCCGCGGGCGGTAATGTCGCCGAGCGCATCGGCCTGCGCGACGGAGCCGAAGCCGATCGCGGCGGCCATTGCCGTGATCGCGACGAAAACTCTTCTCGAAAGCATTGGGTCATTCTCCTCTGTTGATGTCATGATTTGGCTTTTCGGGGTGCATTCGAAGACGCGGCCGCGTTCTGCGGCGGCAGCGAAAGGGAGTGCCGGAGATCGGCGAGAGGATCCGGGCGACGGGTGAGGTCGAGCCCCGTTTCCACCTCGTCCAGGTGCTCGACGGAAAGCTCGGCCGCCTTGAGGAAATCGCCCTCCTCCATCGCCGCGACGATGCGGCAATGGCCGAGATGCGACTGCATGGCGTGGAAATCGGACTGGTAGATGAGCGAGATCAGGATGGTGCGCGCCGTCAGGTCGCGCAGGATCTCGACAAGGATGGTATTGCCGGAGAGCTCGGCGATGCGGATATGGAAGTCGCCCATCAGGCAGGTGAGCCGCTGGCGGTCACCGGCGGCGATCGCCAGCTTTTCCTCGGCCAGATGCGCATGGAGCTTGTCGCGGCCGCTTTCCGTAAGCCGCTCCATGCTGCGCAGCAGCCCCGCCTCGATGACGCGCCGGGCCGCATAGACCATCATCGCCTCCTCGGCCGATGGTTCGACGACGAACCAGCCGCGCCGCGGACTGACCTTGACGATGCCGCGCTGTTCGAGCCGCATCATCGCCTCGCGCACCCGGGTGCGTGAAACGTTGAAGAGGCTGGCGACCTCGCTCTCCCCCAAGCGCGTGCCGGGGCGAATGCGGGCGGAAAGGATACCGGAGACGATTGCCTCGTCTATCTGATCGTTCTGTTGTGGCGACAAATCTTGCATACAAGTTTGGAAAGCAAGCGTCGTGCCAAGTTTATTACCATTTTATTTCAATGACTTGCGTGACATATGCGGCCGTGTTTGCCTGCCAGATCAGCATCTGCGCATATTTTCACCAGGAACTTGTGACATGGCAGCAATGATGCGCGAAGCCAGCCCGGGTGGACGCCACCCCCCTCTGGCCTGCCGGCCATCTCCCCCACAAGGGGGGAGAATATGTGCGGCATGCTCCATGCCACATCAAGAGTTCCGCGTGTGTGAGCCTTTCTGTAAAGTGAGCGGTTACCGCGACTCGTCTCCCCCTTGTGGGGGAGATGGCCGGCAGGCCAGAGGGGGTGGCGGCTGCCCCCGTCACCGACATCTGTTCCCGACTCGAACCCCGCTCAATCCATCTCGGCGTCATCCGCCTTCACCGCGTGATCGCGGTTGCCATGGATGATCTCGCGCTTGCCGACATGGTTGGCCGGACCGACGAGGCCGTCCTTTTCCATCCGTTCGACGAGCGAGGCGGCGCGGTTGTAGCCGATGCCGAGACGGCGCTGGATGTAGGAGGTAGAGCATTTCTTGTCGCGCAGCACCACTTTCACCGCCTGCTCGTAGAGCTCGTTACCGTCTTCCGATGCCATCGCACTCTTGTCGAAAACGGCGCCCTGATCCTCTTCCGGCTCCTCTTCCTCCTCTTCCGCCGTCACCGTCTCCAGATATTCCGGGCGTCCCTGGGTCTTCAGATGCGCGACCACATGCTCGACCTCGAGGTCGGAGACGAAGGGGCCGTGGACGCGGGCGATGCGGCCGCCGCCGGCCATGTGCAGCATGTCGCCCTGGCCGAGGAGCTGTTCGGCGCCCTGCTCGCCGAGAATGGTGCGGCTGTCGATCTTCGACGTCACCTGGAAGGAGATGCGTGTCGGGAAATTCGCCTTGATCGTGCCGGTAATAACGTCGACCGACGGGCGCTGCGTCGCCATGATCAGGTGGATGCCGGCGGCCCGCGCCATCTGCGCGAGGCGCTGGATGGCGCCTTCGATCTCCTTGCCGGCGACCATCATCAGGTCGGCCATCTCGTCGACGATGACGACGATATAGGGCATCGGCGCCAGATCCATCTCCTGCTGCTCGAAGAGCGGCTCGCCGGTGCCCTTCTCGAAGCCGGTCTGCACCGTCGCCAGAATCGGCTCGCCCTTTTCGCGGGCGGCGGCGGCGCGCTGGTTGTAGCCGTCGATGTTGCGGACACCGAGCCGCGACATCTTGCGATAGCGGTCCTCCATCTCGCGCACCGCCCATTTGAGCGCCATCACCGCCTTCTTCGGATCGGTGACGACCGGCGTCAAAAGATGCGGGATGCCGTCATAGACGGAGAGTTCGAGCATCTTCGGGTCGACCATGATCAGCCGGCACTCTTCCGGCTTCAGCCGGTAGAGCAGCGACAGGATCATCGTGTTGATCGCCACCGACTTGCCCGAGCCGGTGGTGCCGGCGACGAGCAGATGCGGCATCTTGGCCAGCTCGGCGATCACCGGCTCGCCGCCGATCGTCTTGCCGAGGCAGAGCGCCAGCTTGCAGCCGGTCCTCTGGAAATCATTGGATTCGATCAACTCGCGGAAATAGACCGTCTCCCGCGTCGCGTTCGGCAGCTCGATGCCGATGACGTTGCGGCCGGGGACCACCGCGACGCGGGCCGAAAGCGCCGACATTGAGCGGGCGATATCGTCGGCAAGACCGATGACGCGCGAGGATTTGACGCCGGGCGCCGGCTCGAATTCGTAAAGCGTCACGACCGGGCCGGGACGCACATGGATGATCTCGCCCTTGACGCCGAAATCCTCGAGCACGCTTTCGAGAAGCCCGGCATTCTGCTCGAGCTGCTCCTGCGTCATGAAGAAGCCCTGGCCCTGCGGCGGCTCCTGCAGCAGTTCCTTGGCCGGAAACTCGTAGGTGTCGCCAGCATGCTGGCGCTCGCTGCCGCCGATCGGCGGGAAGGGTGAAGAGGAACGCTGTACCACGGCCGGCATGGTGATCGCGGCCTTGGTGGCCGGAACCTCGACCACCGGCGTCTTCTCCTCGGCTTTGACGGTCTCGACAGGCTCGGCCAGTGACGGAGTGGCCGCCACGGCCACTTCTTCAGGCTTATCGGCGGCGCTTGGGGCCGGGACGGGAACGGGCGCGGCGACAACTGTCGCCGCTGGGCGGCATTCGACCACCCGGAACATCGAGGTGATCCCGGTTGGCGGCAGCGGCCGGATTTCCACCGGCGCGGCGACAGGCTTCGGTGCCGCCGCAATCTGCTGCGGCGCCTTTGCCGATTCGGCGGCGACCTGCGAGGCAGCCGCCATTTCGAGCGGCATGAATTCAAAGAATGCGTGATCGGAGAGGTACGAGAGACGGGCATTCCCCTCGTTGCCCACACCGATGGCGGCTGAATCGGGTGCGGTTTCGCTGCCGGCCCGGATCACCTCGGCGACGTCCAGCTCCCGGACCGCCGACGCCTGGGTTCCCGCCGTTTCTTCCACCACCGGCGCCGCATCGACCGTCGATTCAGCCGCGCCCGTGTCGCGCGTCTGGGCGGGACGCCAGGAAGGAAGCTGCCGCATCAGCACCCGCAAGAGTTCGGAGGGGCTGTGGGCCGGCGTTTCGGGCTCGAGCGCAGCGGGCGCCGCGTCTACGGATGCCGTTTCGGCGACGATCTCTGCTTCGACAACCTCAGCGGCAATCGCACCGAGCTCTGCCTCGCCCTCTTCGGCCGCCGGCGCGCGGCGCTTCATGAATTCGCGTTCGGGCGTGCGGGTGAAGCGGACATTGGGCGACAGGAAGAAATGGCTCTCCCAGCCGTCCTCGTCCGTTTGACCGGTAATCTCTGCCAGCGTGGGGAGCGGATCGCGGGTAGAGGCGGTCACCTGGGCCGGCGCATAGGCCGAGCCGTGGCCATAGAGCCGCGCCGCGCGCCCGGCATAGGCCATATCGTCGCCCGGATGACCGGCGCTTCGGCGCGGCGCTTCCGGCGCCTCGAACAGGTGGTCCTGCGCCGACGTGCGGGTCGTCTGGGCATGCGAAACGTCCGGTGCTCCCGGATGCGGATGCTCGAAATCATCCGCCTCATCTGCATCATGCAAGGCTGCCGTCGAGAAATTTGTCCGGGGAATACGCATGGCCTGAAACTCGAAATTCATCATCGAAAGGGCTGTCCCTAGCGAATAGGAAATGAAGGTTAATAAGTCCCTTCCAGGGACGCCGCCGGATGGTGTCTCACTGCCCGCATGAGGGCGCTCGGGGCGGTCTTCCCGCTACTTTGTCGAGGATTTCCAGGCCTTCGGCACGGACCCCGCGCCGCAGGAGAAGGCCGTTCAATTTGTGTTTCAGACCGGGAGAATTTCTGCCGTGTGGGGCAAAGCCACCGAGGGCCGGACCAGGCGGGAAAAATGAAACCGCGCCGTGCCGGCCCTGGCAATCCGTTCAGGTGCTTGTGATCGTTCCATTCATGCCGTTCGGGTAGAAGCCACCCTTGGTCGCGCCCTCCTGATCCGTGAGATAGACGATGCGCAGCACTTCCTGCGGCGTCCGTGTGAAGGCGATCGCATCCGGCGTCGAAGGAACGATGTTCGCCTTGCCCTCCAGTTGCAGGCCCTGGTCCTTGTCGTCCGATCCGTCGATCTTGTCGCGGGCATCGGAAACCGCGGCTACTGCTTTCCAGGCTTCTTCGCCCATCCGGTAGAGCGTCGAGCGGGCCATGCCCATGTGGTAGGCTTCGACGGCGAGGATACCCGCGGCGGCGGCGAGAAACTCCTCGTTCTTCAGGACCGTCGCGGCGCCGGCATAGGCGGTCACGCCGACATCCTCGAACAGCATGCCGCCGAGCACGAAGTTCATCTCGTTGCCGAAGGGATCGAAATTCTCCCCGAGCCCCGCCGCCTTCGCGACGGCGGCGAAGCCGGCATCGAAATCGATGGCCGGCCGCGACACGGCATCGGCGCCAAGCGTCTTGCGATAGAACCTGACGTGAGCAAGTTCGTTTTCCGCAACTTCGCTCATGAACTCGCCGATCGCGGGCGTATCGAACGAAACCTGCTTGCCGCCGGTGACGGCGCCAGCATCCGCACCCGCATCGGCATCGTCGATCCCTTTGCCGGTCGTTCCGCGCAGGTAATACTCGGCTTCCATATATTCGAGGTTCAGCGCGAACTGGAAGACATCCTCGTCCATCGGTTCAGCTGGTTCATCCGCCCGCGAAACCCGGGCGAGACCTGCGGTCGAGGCGAGCGTTGCTCCGAGTCCCAGCTGCAACAGGCGGCGGCGCGGAAGAAAAAGTGGGGGTAGTGCACGGATCATGGCTTCCTCCGAAGCCCGCCCGGCGTCAGTTTTTGGCACCCTGTATCAGGCGGGCCAATCAGGGTCCAACAGCATCAAGGGCGAAATGTTCCGGAACTCGAAGTCCTTATCCGTGTAAAATAGCGGCGCCATACCCACGAAAGGAACAGACATGAGCAGCAACGCCGCACTTCAGAGTTCGCTCGCCTTTGTTGGCCGTCTGCTCCTCGCCGTCGTCTTCGTCGTTTCCGGCGTGGAGAAACTGGCCGATCCCTCCGGCACCATCGCCTATATATCGGCGGCCAACATGCCGCTTCCCGCCGTCGCCTATGCCGGCGCCCTCATCGCCGAACTCGGCGGCGGCATCCTCCTCATCCTGGGTTATCAGACGAGGTTGGCAGCATTGGTCCTGGCGACCTTCACGCTCGCCTCTGCGCTCGGCTTTCACCTGGAATTCGACGATCAGAATCAGCTGATCCACTTCATGAAGAACATCGCGATTGCCGGCGGTTTTCTGCAGGTCGCCGCATTCGGCGCCGGTGGATTCAGCCTCGACGCACGGGCCGGTCGCGCCTGACCGTAAGGCCCGCGGCCCGCTTCTCATCGTCGCCTCGGTGCACCGGCGACCTCCCGTCTTTACTTAGTATCGCCTTAGTCCGCCTCTAGGCATGCCCTTGTGCGTCGCAACATAGCGCGCGGCAGTAACCTTTAGTTGCAAACAAGGACGAAGTGTACTGATGGCCGACTATGACCCCCGCAACACCCGAATCGATTGCCTGGATGGACTCCGGGGGCTGGCGTCTCTCTGGGTGATGATCGGCCATGCACTGCTGCTGACGGGCTGGCGCCTGCCGGTTCTGTCGGAGCCCGATCTCGGTGTCGATCTCTTCATCATGCTTTCCGGCTTCCTGATGGTATTTCACTATCAGTTGCGAGCCGCAAAGGAGCCGTGGGAACTGACCTCGACCTGGGCGAGATTCTGGATCCGACGCTTCCTGAGGATTGCGCCGCTTTACTACCTTCTTCTGGCCGTGGCTTTTGCGCTCGGGTCCTGGCTGTTCGAATCGAGAATGATCATCGACGGCTTCCTAGACAAGGCGCCGCAGTCGCCGGCGCGCTACCTCGACAACGGCCTCACGAACGGGCTGATGCATTTGAGCTTTCTGTTCGGCCTCTCCCCGGATTATGCCTACCGGACTCCGCTGCCCGACTGGAGCATCGGCCTCGAAATGCAGTTCTACGCCGCCTTCCCCTTCGTCATGCTTCTGTTGAAGAGATGCGGCTGGCTGAGGGGCGCGCTCTTCACCTCCGCTATCGCCGCCGCAATCGCCTCGACGGCCGGTCTGGTGGGGGTACACTTCCCGATGCCCGCCTTCCTGCCGTTGAAGATGCATGTCTTCCTGTGTGGAATGCTGCTGGCGCTCGGCCTTGACGCGGAGAGGTCCAGGGCTTTCCTCTATGGCGGTGCGGCCCTGGCGCTCGTGCTGCTGCCGATCGGCGGCGACATGACGGCGACGAAAATGCTGATGCGGGTCGCGCTTGTCGGAGTGTTTTTCGCCCTGCTCCATCACCGCCTGGCCGGCGAGGCGTTGGGCAAGAGGCTTCGCGCCGTGTCGTCGTCGCTCGGAAACAGGTTCTTCCACTGGCTGGGGGAGCTGTCATTCGGGGCCTATCTCTGGCACCTGATCTTCCTGCAGCCGATTGCCGCCTATTTCATCAGTACTTTCGGCCACACGATGACAGCGCCTGCCCGCTTCGCTGCGGTTACCGTCCTTCTGGTGCCGCTGGTCTACATCGCTGCCTGCGGGACTTTTCTTGCCGTCGAGAGACCCGGGCAGCAACTCGCCAGGCGCTTGATCGGCAGGCGAAAACCTCGCGCGCTCGAGGCATGAGGAGGTTCGCGGACCGATCTCCGATCAGGTTGCAGTGGCGAATACCGGAAAAGCAGCGCGAATACCCCCTCTGCCCTGCCGGGCATCTCCCCCACAAGTGGGGAGATCGGCAAGGCGTGGGCTCCGTGCCCATCTTCCCCATACGTTAGGCTCGGATCAAATGCTTTGCCCATTTTGCGGCGTTGGCCAACTGGCGAAGGCGTCGATGCTGGCCAATCTCCCTCCTTGTGGGGGAGATGCCCGGCAGGGCAGAGGGGGTGCCTCCGCAAGCCGTCAGACGTTCTCCGGCGTGATCGTCAGAAACCGCACCGGCTCCGGGCTCACCTCGACGTCGATCAGGCCAAGCGACCGCAATGTCAGGTCGATCGCGCGGCGCGCCTGGATCTCCGGCGCCTGGTCGAGGACGATCGACATGACGCCCCCGCGCAGAGCGCGGCGCGACTGGTCGGAGAGCTCGTGACCTACCCAGAAGATGCGGCGCGACGCATGCTCCTTCAGCACCGCGGCGACGGACCGGTTGTCGCCGCCGGCGGTGTAGAGACCGATGATATCGGCATCGTCGCACAGTGCCGCGCGCAGAAGCTCCATCGAGTTGAGGTCGTCGTCGTAGTCGAACATCACCTGCCGGAAGAGGTGGTCGCCAGGGTGGTTGGCGAGATAGGCGGAGAAGCCGCGGATGCGTTCCTTGTGGTTCTCGTAGGCACCGCTGTGGCAGAGCGCCACGAAGGACCCTGACCGTCCGGCAAGCATCCTCGACATGTAATAGGCGGCCGTCCGCCCCGCCGCATAATTGTCGATGCCGACATAGGGAAGTTCCGGCGCCGGTCGTGTCATGATCTGCACCACCGGCGTGCCGTGACGCGCGGCCGTCCGCAGGCTTTTCACCACATTCGGATGGTCGGGGGCGACGACGATGAGTGCCGAACGGCGGACCGCCGGATTGGCGACGCGGTGGGCGAATTCGACCGGGTCGTTCTCGCGCGCGAAGGTGCGGTGAACGGTGATGCTCTTGTCGAGCAGGGCGGCGATCCGCTCGAAGGCCTGGTTCATGCGCGAGTAGAAGCTCGTCTCGGGCCGTACCAGGATGACCTCGATCCGGATCAGCCCGCGATGCGCCTCCGGCAGCCGATGCCGGTAGTCGAGCTTTCGGACCGCGAGGAACACCCGCTCGACCGTTTCCGCCCTGACGCCGCCGCGGCCGTTGACGACGCGCTCGACGGTCGCGGTGCCGACACACGCCTCCCGGGCCACATCCTTCAAGGTCACTTTCACCAATGCGCTTGCTCCCTGGAAATTCCCTCCGGTTCAGCATCCAGGAATGATCAAATTTGATCAAGTAAGATTTAGCGGGCAGCGGTGATGCTCGGTATCCTTCGCGCATCAGGAGGAGCACCCATGAAGATCGCACTCGACCCCTACATGCATCGCCATCTCGGTCTCAATGATCTGTGCCGCAAGGCGGCAGACCTCGGCTATGACCATATCGAGCTGTCGCCGCGCGAGGATTTCCTCCCCTGGTGGGTGCGGCCGCGCGCCCACAGGGAACGGATCGCCGAATTCAAGGCGGCGCTGAAGGATCACGGCGTCAAGCTCGCCTCGATCCTGCCGATGTATCGCTGGGCGAGCCCGCATGAGGACGAACGCCAGGCGGCGGTGCGCTACTGGAAGGAAGCGATCGAGGTCGCGGTCGAGATGGGCTGCGACACGATGAACTCCGAATTCGGCCGCGGCCCCTCGCCCGACCGCAGCCATCGCGCCAATTGCTGCGGCGGCATGCACACGCACGAGCACAGCGAAGCCGCCTGGTGGCGGTCGATGGAGGAGCTCGTGCCGGTCTTCGAGAAGGAAGGCGTGACGCTCAACATGGAGCCGCATCCGGAAGACTGGTGCGAGACCTTGCATCCGGCGATCGACATGCTGAAGACGATCGGCTCGAAGAACGTCAAGTTCCTCTACTGCGCCCCGCATACCTTCTATTTCGGCGACGACATGGCGAAGATGATCCGCGATGCCGGGCCGCTGATCGCCCATGTCCATGTCGCCGACACCTATAACCACAAGGCATCCTCGGGGCTTCGCTACATCATCAACCCGCCGGGCGCCCAGGTGACGATCCACCAGCACATGGACATGTACCAGGGCGAGATCAACTGGGACGTCTTCTTCTCCTCGCTCGCCGCCGTCGGTTTCGACGGCATCGTCACCGCCTGCGTCTTCGGCTGGGAGGACCGCGCCGACGAATCCGGCCGCTTCATGCGTGCGGAGATCCAGAAATACGTCGACAAATACTGGCCGGGCAAGACTGCGTAAGTCATTTCTTACCCAACAAGGACAAGATTCGTGACCATCACCATCACGACCGCCCCCTGCTGCTGGGGCGTGGACGACGTCGAGAACCCGAACCTGCCCGCCTGGGAACGCGTCCTCGACGAGGCGGCCGCCGCCGGTTATGGCGGTCTCGAACTCGGCCCCTACGGCTATGTGCCGCTCGACTCCGAACGGGTCGCCAAGGCGCTCGCCGACCGCAACCTCTTCATCGTCGCCGGGACGATCTTCGACGATCTTGTCTCGCCCGAAAACCGCGAGAATCTGTTGCGCCAGACCGACGAGATCTGCGCCGTCATCACCCGGCTGCCGCAGCCCGAACAGCTCCCCGGCCAGCGTTTCAGGACGCCATACCTGACAGTGATGGACTGGGGGCATGACGAACGCGATTTTGCCGCCGGCCATTCCGACCGGGCGCCGCGGCTCTCGGATGAGGCCTGGACCGGCATGGTCGTCAACATCGAGGCGATCGCCGAGCTTGCGAGGAGCAAATACGGCGTGCGCGCCGTCATCCATCCGCATGCCGGCGGCTATATCGAATTCGCCGACGAGATCGAGCGGATTGCCTGCGATGTGCCGGCGGAACTCGCCGGCTTCTGCATCGACACCGGCCACAGCTATTACGCCGGCATGGATCCGGTCGAGACGCTGAAGCGCTACGCCGACCGGCTTGATTACGTCCACTTCAAGGACATCGACGAGACGGTCTTCCGCCGCGTGCTCGGCGAAAAAATCCGCTTTTTCGAGGCCTGCGCCCAAGGGGTGATGTGCCCGATCGGCCGCGGCGTCATCGACTATCGGGCGGTAAGGCGCGCGCTCGAGGAGATCGATTATCACGGCTTCATCACGGTCGAGCAGGAACGCGACCCGTTGAGCGTCGCCGGCAGCCTCGCGGATGTGAAGGAAAGCCGCGACTATCTGCGATCTGTCGGATTTTAGAGGCGATTGAGGTCTGGGGTCTGGGGTTCACCCCGCTCTGCCCTGCCGGGCATCTCCCCCACAAAGGGGGAGATTGGCAAGCATCGATACCTTCGCCGGTTGGCCGACGCCGCAGCTTGGGCGACCTATTTTGCGGTGCCGTCTCCCTCCCGCACCGAGATGAACGCTGTCGAAAAGATGGATTGGGGAGCCCGCGTCCTGCCGATCTCCCTCCTTGTGGGGGAGATGCCCGGCAGGGCAGAGGGGGGTGCCCCGGCCACCAGCGGAAATGTAACGCCAAACACCTGAGGAACAGAACAATGTCACAGAAAAACAAAAACCCGATCCGCTGGGGCATGGTCGGCGGCGGGCGCGGCAGCCAGATCGGCTATATCCATCGCTCGGCCGCACTCCGCGACGACACCTTCGAACTCGTCGCCGGCGCCTTCGACATCGACTCGGAGCGCGGCCGCGCCTTCGGAGCGGATCTCGGGCTCGACGAGGCCCGGAGCTATCCGGACTACCAAACGCTGTTCGTCGACGAGGCGAAGCGCGCCGACGGCATCGAAGCGGTCTCGATCGCGACGCCGAACAACACCCATTTCTCGATCTGCAGGGCGGCGCTGGAATACGGCCTGCATGTCGTCTGCGAAAAGCCGCTCTGCTTCACGGTCGCGGAAGCGAAGGAGCTCAAGACGCTCGCCGAAGCGCGCGGCCTCGTCGTCGGCGTCACCTATGGCTATGCCGGTCACCAGATGATCGAGCAGGCCCGCGCCATGGTGAAGAACGGCGACCTCGGCGAAATCCGGATCGTCAACCTGCAATTCGCCCATGGCTTCCACAGCGCCCCCGTCGAGGAGCAGAACCCGTCGACACGCTGGCGCGTCGACCCGAAATTCGCCGGCCCGAGCTATGTTCTCGGCGATGTCGGCACCCACCCGCTCTATATTTCCGAGGTCATCCTGCCGCAGCTGAAGATCAAGCGGCTGATGTGCGTGCGCCAGAGTTTTATCAAAAGCCGCGCACCGCTCGAGGACAATGCGGTGACCCTGATGGAATACGACAACGGCGCCATCGCCAACGTCTGGTCGAGCGCCGTCAATGCCGGCTCGATGCACGGCCAGAAGGTTCGGATCGTCGGTTCGAAGGCGAGCATCGAATGGTGGGACGAGCGGCCGAACCAGCTGTCCTACGAGATCCAGGGCGAGCCGGTCCGCATCCTCGAACGCGGCATGGACTATCTCTACCCGCAAGCCCGGCTAGACGACCGCATCGGCGGCGGCCATCCGGAAGGCCTGTTCGAGGCCTGGGCCAACCTCTACCGCCGCTTCGCCCTCGCGATCAATGGCAACCGCGGGCTTGCGCCGGAGGGAATTGGGGATCTGGTTTTCCCCGGCGTTGACGCCGGGCTCGAAGGTGTCCGCTGGGTGGAGAATTGCGTGCGCTCGGCCGATGCGGGTGGGATTTGGGTGGATTATGAGTAGAGAGTTACGGCTTTCCGTCCCTCCGCTCGATTCCTTCCTATCGGTCCGTTCAAAACACCCCTCCCCAACCCCTCCCCACAAGGGGGAGGGGCTTACCGTGCCGCACCGCTCGGTCCTGATTCACTGTCGACACCTGTGCGAACGCTGAGTGGGGCGCGGCGGTGCCGCTGCGAACCCCTCCCCCTTGTGGGGAGGGGTTGGGAAGGGGTCTTGCGGCCGCAGGCCGCAAGAAAGCTAAGACTTCTGATTCTTCACAAATGTCGCATGCCATTTCGCCAGCATCGACACCGCCTCCTTGAGGAAAGCCGGGTGGGTGCCGGGAAGAAACTCGATCTTTGGCGCTTTCCCGTCGAGCCTTAGCCGCGCGAAGACCCGGCCGGCCTCGTCCTTCAGTTCCTCCGGCTTTTCCGGCTCCGGCTTTTCGCCCTCAGACAGGCGGTTGAAGACGAGCTGGAAGCGCTGGTCCGTATCGGCCGAACGGAAGCCCGGCGCACCTATCTCCGCTTCCGCCACTTCCCTCGCCTCGTCCCGTTCCAGCAAGGTGCCGATCGCCATCCAGCGCTCGCGGCCGGCCTTCGGCGCCGGGCCGATGGCGCGGGCGAGTTCGTGCGGCACGCTGTCGGCCACCTGCAGCAGGCGGGACAATTCGCTCTTCTGCACGGCGAGCGCGTCGCCGATCACCTTGCGGTCGAAGCCGCGGGCGGCAAGTGCGGCGGCGAAAAGCGCCCGCTCGATGAACGAGAGGTTGCGCCGTTCCGCATTTTCCTTGCCCTGCGCCAGCACCAGCTCGTCATCCGTCAGCGGCCGGACGATCGCCTTCACCTGCAGTTCGAGCCGGCGCACGGCCTTCAAGCGGCGATGGCCGTAGGCGGTCTGGTAGCACCCCGGCTTTTCCGGATGCGGGCGCACGAGGATCGGCGATTGCTGGCCGTTCTCGCGGATGCTTTCGACGAGCGCGAGGAAATCCGGATCGTCGACCTCGCCGTCGGTCAGCCGGTCCTCGATGAAGGAGGCCTCGACGAGCGCCGGATCGAGCGAAACGACGCGCTCGCCCTGGGTCAAAGCTTCGCGGAGCACGCGGGCCTCTTCCGCCTCGCGGGTAATGCTGCCGAGAGAAAGGCCCATGGCCTTGACGGCGCCGGACGCGGCGCGCGGGGCAGCGGGCTGGGTGTTGACAGGTGTCAACTCACCGGGGTTCGCGACCGGCTGTTCGGCCGCCTGCGGCGTGGCGGCGGGCGCACCGCCCATGAACAGCGCCCGCAATTCGTTCTTCCGGTTGTTGCCAGCCATGATTTAGCGCCCCCAAGCCGCGTGGATGAGAGCCTCGATCTCGCCATTGACGGCGTTGAGCGACTCGATCGCCCTGTCATAGGTGGCGCGGGTGAAGTTCTCGCGGCCGACCTCGTACAGCGTCTGCTTGGTCAGGCCCGCATCCGAGATCGCCGTCGATTTCACCATGGCCGAAGTCAGCACCCGGTCGCCGAAGAGAGAGCGCATGAAGCCGACGATCTGTGCCTGCGGCCCGTCATTCGGCTCGAAGCGGGTGACGAGATAGCGAAGGAAATCGAAATTGAGCTCGCCGCCGGCCTCGCGCACGACGCTGAGCAGGTCCGAGGTCATGTAGAGGAACTGGTTCATCGAGGCGACGTCGAGCATCTGCGGATGCACGGTGACGATGACCGAGGTCGAGGCGCAGAGCGCCGACAGCGTCAGGTAGCCGAGCTGCGGCGGGCAGTCGATGACGACGACGTCGTAGTCGTCGGCCACACTTGCAAGCGCCGCCTGCACCCGGGCAAAGAACAGCGGCCCGGCATCGGTGCCGTTCTGCCGCGCGCTCAGTGCCTGCGGCGTCGTGTGCTCGAATTCCTGCAGTTCGAGGTTGCCCGGCACCAGGTCGAGCCCGTCGAAATAGGTCTTGCGGATGATCTCTTTCAGCGGCCGCGCCTCGGCGTCGTAGCGGATTGCCCCATAGAGCGTGTCGTTGCCGGTGAGGTCGAGCTCCGGCTGGTAGCCGAACAGCGCCGAGAGCGAGGCCTGCGGGTCGAGATCGACCGCCAGCACCCTATGGCCGGTGAGCGCCAGATATTGCGCCAGATGGACCGACGAGGTCGTCTTGCCGGAGCCGCCCTTGAAATTGGTGACGGAGATCACCTGCAGATGCTCGCCGCGGACGCCGTCGCGCCAGTTCACATAGCCGCGCGCCTTGGCGGCATTGCCCTTGGCGAGCGCCTGTTCGGCGAGATGGCGGCGCAGCGCATTGATGTCGGCAAGCGAATAGGAGCGACGCCCGCCGATGCCGGTATCGGGCTGCGGCCCCTCGCCGGCGAGCGACAATTGCCGGAGATAGCCGTCGGAGACGCCGATCAGCTTGGCGGCCTCGCCGGAGGTGAAGCTCCGGAGCGTCTTCATCGCGGTGGGCGCGAACAGCCGGTCGCGCATCGCCTTCAACTGCTCGGAAAGCGCCCGCGCATCGGCCGCGATCGCCTCGTCGGCAGACCTGCGAGACCCGGCACCGGTAATCGTCGCCTTGTCGATTGCGCTTGCGGCGTCCACCGCCGTTCCCGTCATGTCCATCGTCGAAATCCCCTCGTGCATTGCGCGATCCCGCGTCCGACGAAAAAATGGCAACAGCCATCCCTTCGCCGGCCGCACAGATGCGCCCGCCGCATTCCCTAACAGAGCAATCACCGAACTACGCTGAAATACGGAATATGCGATCCAATCCGTTACAGGAATGATTCATCCACTGATTCGCGTCAAGCCATTTCTCCCGCCGTCAGCGGCTTGGAGGGGCGCGGCCGTAGAGCAGCAGCATCACGATGATGACGACGCCGTAGACGATCTGCCGGCCGGCCTCGGGCATCTGCATGACCGAGAGGATGGATTGCAGGAGCGTGATCAGGATGACCCCGGCGACCGTACCGAAATAGGAGCCGCGGCCACCGAGGATGGACGTGCCGCCGAGCACGACCGCGGCAATCGAAGGCAGGAGATAGGGATCGCCCATCGCCTGCGCCGCCTTCGAGGCATAGCCCGCAAGCAGCACGCCGCCGAAGGCGCTGAGGCCGCCGGAAACGACGAAGGCGATCATCACCACGCGCCGCGTGCCGACGCCGGAGAGGAAGGCGGCGCGCTCGCTGTTGCCGATGCCGTAGACGGCGCGGCCGAAGGCGGTACGGGTGAAAAGGAACACCATCGCCGCGCTCACGCCGGACCAGACGAGAATGGCATTGGGGACGCCCGGCAGGAGCGCCCCTGTCGCGAGCCAACGGATGGCGTTCGGCGCCGAATCCTGCGGCGAGAAGCCGCCGGTATAGACGACCATCAGCCCCTGCGCCACGACGTTGGAGGCGAGCGTCACGATCATCGAAGGAATGCGCAGATAGGCGACGCCAAGGCCGTTCAGGAGGCCGAAGGCCATGCCGGAGAGCACGCCGACCGGAATGGCGACAGCGGCGCCGATCTCGCCGAAGCCGGCCGCGGCGCAGGCCATCATGGCGCCCATCGTCATCACCCAGGGCACCGACAGGTCGATGTGGCCGAGAAGGATGACGACCATCATCCCGGCCGCCACCACGCCGAGGAAGGACGCGACCTTGAGCTGCTGCAGCAGATAGTCGGGAGACAGGAAATTGCTGGAATAGAGGCTGCCGAGAAGGAGCAGGAGAAAAATGCAGCCGAAGGCGGTGAGCACGGCCGGATCGGCGCGGCGAAGAAAGACGGGCAAGCGCGCCTTGATGGACAAGCGGCTTTCGGAGGTCTCGCTCATTGGAACCAGTCCAGACGGTTCCGCACACGCAGCAGCGCCAGCGAACCGATGCTGACCGCGATCATCAGGACGATGCCCTGGAGAAGCGGCTGCCACAACGGATCGACATCGAAGGCAAACAGCATGTCGCCGGTGGTCCGGGCCGCAAACGCCCCGAAGATCGCACCGACGGCGCTGCCGCGGCCGCCATAGAGCGACACGCCGCCGAGCACGACCGCGGCGATCGACCAGAGCGTATAGGCGCTGCCGCTCGCATAGGCCGCCTCCCCGGTATAGGTGAAGAAGGTCAGGAACAGGCCGCCCATTCCGGCGAGCAGCCCACCGAGCAGATAGGCGGCGAACTTGCCGCGCCGGATCGGCACGCCGGACATGAAGGCGGCCGGCTCGGAAGAGCCCGCCGCATAGGCGGCTCTGCCGGCGACAGATCGCTTGAACGGCAGCCAGACGAGAAGGACGACGGCCGCGAGCGCGACGAGGCTCGACGGAACGACGCCGAAGAGCCGGCCGGTGAGCGCGTCGGCGAGATCCTCGTTGACGGAACCGCCGGGGAAGGGCCGGAGCAACAGCGCCAGGCCGAAATAGACGGCACCCGTCGCGATGGTTGCGACGATCGGCTGCAGGCGTCCGTAGATCACCAGCATGCCGTTGATGGCGCCACAGAGCGTTCCCGTCGCCAGCACCGCCGCCACGCCGAGGCTCGTCGGCATGACGCCGCCGACGACGATCCAGGAGGCAAGGCAGTTGGTGAGCACGAGGATCATGCCGACCGACAGGTCGATCCCGGCGGTGATCACCACCAGCGCCTGGGCCATTGCGACGAAGGCGAGCAGCACGCCCTTGTTGGCGGCCGTGTGAACGACATTCGCCGTGAACCCGGCCGGGTGATTGGCGACATAGACGGTGAACATCACGAGAAAGATCACAAGACCCGTCAGTGTGCCGCGCTGTTCGTTCAGCCAATAGCGCCATTCGCTCATGCGACTGTTCCCTCCTGCGCTGCCTCGACGTTGAGCGCGCTGGCGATCAGCGCCCGTTCGGTGATCCCGTCGCCTTCGAGTTCGCGCACGACGCGGCCGTCATAAAGAACCAGGACACGGTCGCAGCAGCCGATCAGCTCGTCATAGTCGGTCGAATAAAAGACGATCGCCGCGCCTGCCTCGGCCAGCCGCCGAAGCAGGCGATAGAGCTCCTGCTTGGTGCCGACGTCGATACCGCGTGTCGGGTCGTTGAGCAGGATGATCCGGGGTTCACGCATCAGCCATTTGGCGATGACGACCTTCTGCTGGTTGCCGCCGGAAAGCGCGCCGACGGGTACGTCGAGGCCGGCGGTCTTGATCTCCAGCAGCCGCACCATGTCGTCGATCAGTTGCTCCTCCTTCCCCCGGTCGATGACACCGCCGCGGGCAATGCGGTCGAGGGCCGCAAAGGACAGGTTCTCGCGCACCGTCATCGGCAGCATCAGCCCCTCCGTCTTGCGGTCCTCGGGGATCAGCGCCATGGAACGCGGTGGTCTGCGCGCCTCCGCCGGGCTGCGGATCGCGGCCGGCTGACCGTCGATGAGCACCGAGCCGCTCGTTCCCCGCAACACGCCGAAGAGGGCGAGCAGCAGCAATCGCTGGCCTTGGCCCTCGAGCCCGCCCAAGCCGACGACCTCGCCCTCGCCGACCGAGAATGATATGTCGCGCAGCCGATCGCTCCAGCCAAGATTGCGGCATTCGAGCACCGGCGCCTTTCCCGGCTCGGCCGAGTGCTGCTGCCGCGGCGGGAAGACGTTGCTGTATTCGCGCCCGATCATCATTTCCACGACTTCGCCATTGGTCCGGGTGCCGGCGCAGAAGCTCGCGACATTGCGGCCGTTGCGGAAGACCGTGCAGGTGTCGGCGAGCTCTGCGATCTCATGCATGCGATGCGAGATGTAGAGCAGCGCCAGGCCTTCGGACCGCAGGCCCTTTAATACGGCAAATACCTTGGCGACATCGCCAGCCGTCAGCGCCGAGGTCGCTTCGTCGAGGATCAGGATACGCGGCCGCGAGGCCAGCGCCTTGGCGATCTCGACCATCTGCCGGCGCGACAAGGGCAGGTCCTTCACCGCGGCGCGCGGATGTATGTCCTCGGCGCCGGCGCGCGCAAGCGCCTCCTCCGCGATCGCGCGCTGGGCCCGCCGATCGATCAGGCCGAAGCGGCATGGTGGATTGGAGATGGCGATATTGTCGGCGACGCTTAAGTCCGGGATCAGCGACAGTTCCTGAAAGACGCAGGCAATACCTGCGGCAGAGGCTGCCGCCGGCGAACGGAAGACCGCTTCCTGGCCGTCGAGCAGCATGCGGCCCTCGTCCGGCGCCACAACGCCTGCCATAATCTTGATCAGCGTCGACTTGCCTGCGCCGTTCTCGCCCAGGATCGCGTGGATGTGGCCCGCTTCCACGTCGAGATGGGCATTTTCCAGGGCGCGAACGCCGCCATAACGCTTCGACACGCCCTCCATCCGAAAGAGCGGGGACGTCGCCTGTATCTCTGCCGTCGTCATCCGTCGCCTCGCTCCCGGTTTGTTGCCGCGCGCCAACGCACGCGGCTGGTGCTCAGGAAAGCGTAATGCGACCTACTGGTTTTCCTTCGTCTGCCCCATGATCTCCTGGGCGGTGAAGTTGATGCCGCAGGTCGGGAAGGCGTTGCCGACGAAGAAGTTATCCGACTGGTCGGGATAAAAATCCTGGCCCTCCTTGAAGTTCGGATCCTCGACGATCGCCAGCGGCAGCTTGATCGACTGCGGCACAACCTGTCCCTCGAGCGCTGCGATCGCCGTCTTGATGGCGACGGCGACCTGCGCCGGGCCGGTGCCCGCCGACGAGCACTTCAACCCCTCGCCCGCGTGCTTGGCGCAGAACTTGCGGAAGCCGTTCTCCGTTTCGCCGCCAAACGGCACAAAGGGATGGCCGGCATCGATCATCGCCTGCACGACACCGGTATCGCCGCCCTGCGCGGTGATGCCGTCGAACTTCTTGTGCACGGCGATCGCGTCCGCCGTCGCCTTCTGCGCGGTCGGGTCGTCCCACTTGCCGATCACCTCGACGACATCCCATTTCTTGCCGGTTGCCGCGAAGGTTTCATGAATGCCGTTGTGGCGGTCGGTATCGACCGACGTACCGGCGACGCCCCGCACCTCGAGGATCTTGCCGCCCTCCGGAATATGCTTGGCGAGCCAGTTCGCCCAGAGCACGCCGAGGCCTTTCTGGTCGACGTTGACGTTGATGGCGTCCTCGGTGTCGAGAATGTTGTCGAAGGCGACAAGGACCACGCCGGCTTCCTTGGCGCGCTTGATGACCGGACCGAAGGCGGTCGGGTTCTGGGCATTGACGATGATCGCGTCATAGCCGGAATCGATGAAGTTGTTGATCGCCGATATCTGCGCCGGCACGTCCTCGCCGGTGGAAACAACCTTGAATTCCTTGAGCTTGGCGGCAACGTCCGGCTGCGCGGCATAGGCCTTGGCCGTCTGGATCATCTGGATGCGCCATGTGTTGGCGATGAAGCCATTGGCGAGCGCGATCCGATAGGGGCCGTCCTTCTTCGGGAACTTGAAGAACTTGGTCTCGGCCGACCATGGCGCGAAACAATCCGGTTCGGCAGCCGGACCGCTGACGACTTCAGGCTCTGCGTAGCCGGTGGTGGATAGAAGTGCGAGTGCAGCGGCCGCGAGAATGCCGCTGACGAACGTTCTGGTCATCGAATTCCCTCCCGTTATCGTGCGGGGACAGGGCATCGAAATAGGGTGCAAGACATCGATGTTCGCCGCAGACACATCTGCTGGCTGGAGCACGGAGGTTCATGTGAACGCACGGTGCTCCCTGGCTTCCGAAGCATCGTTCGGTTCAGTTGCCTGAACTCGGAATGCTCCAGCGGCCGATCCGGCACGACTATCGATACGCGAGTCCGATGACGCCGCACAGGCTCCTCCCTGAGGCGTCCGAGGCGAATGGTAGCGCTACCAACTTCCCTTGTAAAGAAGCGGTTCCGCGCCGGCTCGGCCAATCATTTTTCCGGTCCCCTCCGCCTCGTGCTTTCGCGTATTCTGAGCTCGAATCCGAGATCCACGACGCTTTCGCGCGGCCGCTCGCCGGCAATAGCGGCAAGTGCCATCGCAATGGCGCATCTGCCAATCTCGTAGCGCGGCGTGCGGACGCTGGTGATCGATGGAAAGGCGACCGACATCATATCGAGATCGTTGAACCCGGCGATGCTGATCCGTTCCGGAACGTCGATCCCGGCACGTTGGCAGGCAAAAAGAACACCAAGCGCGATATCGTCGTTGTTGCAGACGATCGCGTCGACATCGGGCTCGGATTCGAGAATGCGATGAAGGAGGCTGACGCCCATCGACGCGCTCGAGGGTGCCGCGGTGGTCGTGACCCGCGCGGTTCGGCCGGCCGCCTCCATCACCGCCCGGTAGCCGGCGAGCCGGCGCTGCGTGCGCGGGTCCATGCGCGCGCCGAGAAAGCCGATCTTCCTGCAGCCGACATCGACCAGGTGGCGGGCAACCGCCTTTCCGGCTTCGAAATGCGAGAAGCCGACCATCATGTCCACCGGATCGGGCCCGATCTCCATGATCTGGACAACCGGGCAGCCGGCCTCCTCCAGGAGCCGCCGCGTGGCAGGTTCCTGGTCTATGCCGGAAACGACAAGGGCTGCCGGCCGCTGCCCGAGAAAGACCCTGAGCAGCCGCTCTTCCTCCCGCGTGGAGTAATGCGTGTTCCCGAACTGGATCTGCAGCGGGCAATCCTCGAGGCCATCATGGATACCGCGCAGGACTTCCGAGAAAACATTGTTGGTGAGCGATGGAACGAGAACGCCGATGACATCGGCTCGCGCCGACGCAAGCGCGCGAGCGCTGGGATTGGGCACATAGCCGAGCTCCTCGACGGCGGCGGCGATGCGCCGGCGCAGATGTTCGGATACGCGCTCTGGATCACGCAATGCACGCGATACCGTTATGCTTCCGACACCGGCCCGCCCGGCGACATCGGCGAGCGTCGGACGACCGCTGCCCCGCCGCGTCCGGTTCTTAAGGTCACTTCCGTCCGACCCCACACTCCGCCCCAATCCGGCGCGTCCAGGACAAATATCGGCGGGGGATGCATGCGCGCGCACGTCGCTCCCGACACTCCGTTTCAACGAACGGAGGAATGCCCCGCCCCCCGCATCTTACGGCGCGCGAGATGAAATGAAAGGCGTCTGTTGGATTGCGATGCAGCCCGTCACAAGAGGACAGCGCATCCGGCGGTTGCGCTGTCCTCTAAAACTTCGGATCAGGCTTCCAGTCCTGGGCGATGGGGCTGATTGAAACTCTCGGCGAAGGCCTCGATGGAGCCGCGTCCGTAGCGCCTTACGCGCCGCCGCACCAGAACGGACATGACGCGGGCGGCGGTGGAGACGGTCATCTCGTCGAGAGGGCCCGTGCCGCTCCAGGGCTTCGTCAGCCGGTCGGTGACGATGCCGAGCATGTTTGCGGGCATGATGTCCGTGCAGGGTTTCATTCTTTCGAAAACGGTGCTGATCGGCACCACCTTGCCTTCGAAGGGAACGATCGGCTCGGGCATGTCTTCGTCCCAATCGTCATAGGCTTCAAGCGCATCCCTGAAGAGGGTCTGCAGGGTGATCGGGGCATGCCCTTCATAAAGGGCGGGCAGGAAATTCGTCATTAGGGTCTCCTCCGCGTGGTTAGGCCGGAAACGCGAAATGGCCAATTCTGTCAGCGGTAACGGTTTGTGATGCTCCTTCATAAAACGTGCAGCGGCAGTATGGTTCAAAGCACAGGAGCGCGCAAACACAATCGATTAAAACGGTGGATTTTCTGCCGTAATCCCGAGACTCGATACCGCCACCGCCGACTCAAGTTGCTGATTTGCCGGGCGGAATTTGCGCCTGTGGAAAACCGGCTAAACCGTCAGGTGCCGGCGCGCTTCCGGCGTGTCCAGCGTCTCCGCCGCCCCCTCATGCACGAAAGCGCCGCGGTCCATGATGTAGACCTGGTCGGCAAGCTCGCGGCAGAAATCGAGATATTGCTCGACGAGCAGGATCGCCATGCCGGTCGAATCCCTCAAGTATTTGATCGCCCGGCCGATGTCCTTGATGATCGACGGCTGGATGCCCTCGGTCGGCTCGTCGAGCACGAGGATCTTGGGTCGGGTGACCAGCGCCCGGGCGATGGCGAGCTGTTGCTGCTGGCCGCCGGAGAGATCGCCGCCGCGCCGGCCAAGCATGGTCTGAAGCACCGGGAAGAGGCTGAAGGTATCGTTCGGGATGGAGCGCTCGGCCCGCTTCAGCGGCGCATAGCCGGTTTCCAGATTCTCCTTCACCGTCAAAAGCGGAAAGATCTCGCGACCCTGGGGCACGTAGCCGATGCCCTGCTTCGCTCGCCGGAACGGCGCCAGTCCATCGAGCGCCATGCCGTTGAAGGAGATCGCGCCGGAACTTACCGGGTGCTGGCCGGTGATCGCCCGCAACAGGCTCGACTTGCCGACACCGTTGCGGCCGAGCACGCAGGTGATCTTGCCCATCTCGGCCTTGAACGAGACATTGCGAAGCGCCTGGGCGGCACCGTAGTGCAGATTGACGTTTTCGACGCTCAACATGGTGTGCCCCTCCCGCTTACCGGCCGAGATAGTTCTCGATCACCTTCGGATCGTTGCTGACGAAATCGATCGAGCCTTCCGCGAGCACCGAGCCTTCGGCGAGGCAGGTGACCTTGACGCCGAGGTCGCGGATGAAGCCCATATCGTGCTCGACGACGACGACCGATCGGGTCCTGGCGATTTCCTTCAATAGGACCGCGGTTTCCGCGGTCTCCGCGTCGGTCATGCCGGCGACCGGCTCGTCGACGAGCAGCAGTTCCGGCTCCTGGGCGAGCAGCATGCCGATCTCCAGCCATTGCTTCTGGCCATGCGAGAGGTTGGCGGCGAGATCGTCGCAGCGCGCCGTCAGCCGCACGGTCGCAAGAATCTCCTCGATCCGCGCCTTGTCCTCGCCCGTCAGCCGGTAGAACAGTGTCGCGAAGACGCCGCGGCTGCGGTTCAGCGCCAGTTCGAGATTGTCCCAGACTGTGTGGTTCTCGAAGACGGTCGGCTTCTGGAACTTCCGGCCGATGCCGAGTTGGGCGATCTCCGCCTCGTCCTTCCTGGTGAGATCGATGTCGCCCTTGAAGAACACCTCGCCCTCGTCGGGCCGGGTCTTGCCGGTGATGATATCCATCATCGTCGTCTTGCCGGCGCCGTTCGGGCCGATGATGGCGCGCAGTTCCCCCGGCTCGACGATGAAGGAGAGCGAGTTCAACGCCTTGAAGCCGTCGAAGGAGACGGAGACGCCGTCGAGATAGAGCAGGCTTTTCGGTTTCTTCTCGGTCATGGCGATCACTCCGCGGCCATCGGTTCGGCGAGGCCGGTCTCGTTCTCGAGTCGGCTGGCGGCACGATAGGCGCGGCGCCTGGCAAGATAGTGCTGGGCCGTGCCGACCACGCCCTTTGGCAGGAACAGGGTGACAAGCACGAACAGCCCGCCGAGCGCAAAGAGCCAGAATTCCGGGAAGGCGGCGGTGAAGATGCTCTTGCCGCCGTTGACGAGAATGGCGCCGATGATCGGGCCGATCAGCGTGCCGCGGCCGCCGACCGCGGTCCAGATGACAACCTCGATCGAGTTGCCCGGCTCGAACTCTCCCGGATTGATGATGCCGACCTGCGGCACATAGAGCGCACCGGCGACACCCGCCATCATCGCCGAGACGGTGAACGCGAAGAGCTTCATGTGCTCGACCCGGTAGCCAAGGAAGCGGGTGCGGCTTTCCGCATCGCGAAGCGCCACCAGCACCTTGCCGAATTTCGAGCGCACGATGCCGGACGTCACGACCAGCGAAAGGGCGAGCGCCAGTGCCGAGGCCGCGAACAGCGAGGCGCGCGTGCCGTCCGCCTGGATGTTGAAGCCAAGAATGTCCTTGAAATCGGTCAGCCCGTTATTGCCGCCGAAGCCCATGTCGTTCCTGAAGAAGGCGAGCAGCAGCGCATAGGTCATCGCCTGGGTGATGATCGACAGATAGACGCCATTGACGCGCGAGCGGAAGGCGAACCAGCCGAAGACGAAGGCGATGAGCCCCGGCACCACAACGACCATCAGCGCCGCGAACCAGAACATGTCGAAGCCATGCCAGAACCAGGGCAGTTCCTTCCAGTTCAGGAACACCATGAAATCCGGCAGCAGCGGATTGCCATAGGAGCCGCGCGCGCCGATCTGGCGCATCAGGTACATGCCCATCGCATAGCCGCCGAGCGCGAAGAAGGCGGCGTGGCCGAGCGAGAGAATGCCGCAGAAGCCCCAGACGAGATCGAGCGCCAAGGCGAGTAGCGCATAGGTCAGGTATTTGCCGAAGAGCGAGACCAGATAGGTCGGCACGTGCAGCGGATGATCCGGTGCGGTCAACAGGTTGAGCGCGGGTACGAGCGCGGCGAGCGCCAGCAGGATCGCCACGGCGATGACGATGGTTCGATCCAGCGATTTGACGAGAAACGAGGTGATCATGCTTCCACCGCCCGGCCCTTGAGTGCGAACAGCCCGCGCGGCCGCTTCTGGATGAAGAGGATGATCAGCACCAGCACGAGGATCTTGCCGAGCACGGCGCCGGCATAGGGCTCCAGGAACTTGTTGAGGATGCCGAGCGAGAAGGCGCCGACCAGCGTGCCCCAGAGATTGCCGACGCCGCCGAAGACCACGACCATGAAACTGTCGATGATGTAGCCCTGGCCGAGGTTCGGCGAGACGTTGTCGATCTGCGAGAGCGCGACGCCCGCCATGCCGGCGATGCCGGAGCCGAGTGCGAAGGTCAACGCATCGATCCAGGGCGTGCGGATGCCCATGGAGGAGGCCATGCGCCGGTTCTGCGTGACCGCCCGCATCTGCAGGCCCATCGGGGTCTTCTTCAAGAGGAACAGCAGCGCGGCGAAGACGGCGAGCGCGAAGAGAATGATCCAGAGACGGTTCCAGGTAATCGTCAACCCGCCAAGCTCGAAGGCGCCAGACATCCAGGACGGGTTGCCGACCTCCTGGTTGGTCGGACCGAAGATCGTTCGGACCGATTGTTGCAGGATCAGCGAAATGCCCCAGGTGGCGAGCAGCGTCTCGAGCGGGCGACCGTAAAGGAAGCGAATGACGCCGCGCTCCATCGCCAGCCCAACCGCACCGGTGACCAGGAAGGCAAGCGGCAGCGCGATCGCCAGCGACCAGTCGAAGAGACCCGGATAGGAATTGCGCAGGACCTCCTGCACGAGGAAGGTCGTATAGGCGCCGAGCATCACCATCTCGCCATGCGCCATGTTGATGATGCCCATGACGCCGAAGGTGATCGCCAGGCCGATCGCCGCGAGCAGCAGCACCGAGCCGAGGGAGAGGCCATACCAGACATTCTGGCCGGCGGCCCAGAGCGCCTGTGTCTGCTCGATGCTGGCGAGCGCCGCTTCGATTTCAGGCTTCAGCGTCTCGTCGGCCGAGCCGAGCGCCGATGAAAGGATGGGAAGCGCCTCGCGGCCGCCCTTTTCCCGGAGCAGCCGCACCGCCTCCTTCTTCTCCGCGGCGGGCCGGTCGGACATCAACAGCGTCGTGGCGCGCGCCTGTTCGAGCAGGGCGCGCACCTCCGCATCCTTCTCGGCAGCGAGCGCGCTTTCGACGGCACCGAGCGCATCGGCGTTCGGAGACTGCAGCACGGATTGGGCGGCCCTGAGGCGTGCTTCGCGGTCGGGGCTCAAGAGCGTCAGGCTGCCAAGCGCGGTGCGGACCGCACGCCGCACGCCATTGTTGACCTTGACCTTGGAAAGCGCCGCCTTCTGCGCCTCGCCGGCGCTTTCGCCGGTGACCGGGTCGGTGAGCGTCAGCGTCGCACCGCCCTCCTTCGTTAGGAACACTTGGCCGTCCGCCTTGCGGGCATAGAGATTGCCTTCGCCGAGCGCTTCGAGGATGGGGACGACCTTGGGATCGCCCGTCTTTGCCAGGGCGGCGATGTGCTCGTCCATGTCGGACAGCTTCGCCTCGCCGAACGCGTTCACCAGCTCGCGCAGTCCCTCCTCCGCCCGAAGCCCCGAGGTCGGGATCGCGGTGAGAAGAATCAGGGCAAAAAGCACGGTTTGAAAGATGCGGTACATTCGCCATCTCGCTTGGCATCTGCAGCAAATCCCCGCCCGAACGGGCGTCCGGACGGAGGGAATTTCGAGCTATCGCGTCATGAAATCACGAACCCTTGCCGCCGCACTTGCCCGTGGCCACGTTGAAGTTGCCGCAGGACATCGGCGCCCGCCAATCGGAGATCAGGTCCTTGGAGTCCGGCAGGTAGTCCGACCACTCGTCGCCGACCACCAGGCCGGGTGTTTCCCAGACGGTCTCGAACTGGCCGTCCGACTGGATTTCGCCGATCAGCACCGGCTTGGTGATGTGGTGGTTCGGCATCATCGTCGAATAGCCGCCGGAGAGGTTCGGCACCGAGACGCCGATCATCGCGTCGAGCACCGCGTCGGTGTCGGTGGTGCCGGCCTTTTCGACCGCCTTCAGCCACATGTTGAAGCCGATATAATGCGCTTCCATCGGGTCGTTGGTGACCCGCTTGTCGTTCTTGGTGTAGGCCTTCCAGGTCTTGATGAATTCGGCGTTGGCCGGGTTGTCGACCGACTGGAAATAGTTCCAGGCGGCGAGATGGCCGACGAGCGGTCCGGTGTCGAGGCCGGCAAGCTCTTCCTCGCCAACCGAGAAAGCGACCACCGGGATGTCTTCGGCCTTGATGCCCTGGTTGCCGAGTTCCTTGTAGAAGGGCACGTTGGCGTCGCCGTTGATCGTCGAGACGACGGCGGTCTTCTTGCCGGCCGAGCCGAACTTCTTGATGTCGGAGACGATCGTCTGCCAGTCGGAATGGCCGAAAGGCGTGTAGTTGATCATGATGTCCTCGGGCTTGACGCCCTTGGAGACGAGATAGGCCTCGAGGATCTTGTTGGTCGTGCGCGGATAGACGTAGTCGGTGCCGGCGAGCACCCAGCGCTCGACCTCTTCGTTTTCCATCAGATAGTCGACGGCGGGGATCGCCTGCTGGTTCGGCGCGGCACCCGTGTAGAAGACGTTGCGCTGGCTTTCCTCGCCTTCGTACTGCACCGGATAGAAGAGGATCGAGTTCAGCTCCTCGAAGACCGGCAGCACGGACTTGCGCGACACCGAGGTCCAGCAGCCGAAGACGGCCGAGACCTTGTCGACCGAGACCAGCTCGCGTGCCTTTTCGGCAAAGAGCGGCCAGTCGGAGGCCGGGTCGACGACGACCGCCTCGAGTTTCTTGCCGAGCAGGCCGCCCTTCTTGTTCTGCTCGTCGATCAGCATCAGCATGGCATCCTTCAGCGTCGTCTCGGAGATCGCCATGGTGCCGGAAAGCGAATGAAGAATGCCGACCTTGATCGTGTCCTCGGCGGCAAAGGTGCCGTTGAACGCGGTCGTCGAAAGGACGGCGGCGAGGAATGCGCCGGTGACGCGTGCCCTTATAATCATCTGATTGAACCCCTCTAGCTCTGGTCGCCGCAACGGAGTGCTGGTTCTCCTTGGCCGTTGCTTGAGGGATCATCGACGAGCAGCGTTGCACTGCACATACGTCATTCTACGTAGGCGACTGGGGGAAGAAGGAAGTCCTGGAAACCGAAGCACGTCGGCTGCTGTTATCCGTAGCTGTCAACGGAGGTTTGCGGAGGCAGGAGCGCAGGTGACGTCGGTGTGGATCACGTGATCTTCTGTCCCGAATGCAATGCCGTTGTAGTCGAAGCAGAAGCGCTTCGGCAGGATGCGGAAGAGGTATCGCTTGCCGCAGGCGGCCGGGATTTCGATACTGTAGCGCCGCGGTGCGGAGGCAGGGAGCGGCTCGGTCCACTTCCGGTGACCGACGAACGAGGCGTCTTGCACGAGAGACGTGGAGCCGGAAAAGCCGACCTTTCCCACGATGGTCGCGAGGCGATCACCCCGGGCCTCGGCCATTGTCGGAAAATCATCGCTACGGGGAGCGGTCGTCTGCGAGATCGCTTCCGTCTTGATGGCGATATTGAAACGTACGTCGTCGCGTTCGGGCACTTGACCGTAGCCGTTCAGATATGTCCAGGACAGCCGGATCGCATGCTTGAACCCATCTCTCGGCGCAGACAGGGCGACGATCTCGGTTGCAAGGTCCTGGGGAACGTAGCCGTCACCGGTCCGGCCAGGAGACGGACAGGCCGTGTAAAGGGGCCGGTAGCCGCATTCCGCCCCGCCTGCATCCCACAGGCACTGGCTGAGCGCTTGCCATTCGTCGTCGGTTACTTCCGGCGATTGTTCCGAGAGATCGCCGCCGTAGTGCGGCAGCATCCACGGATGGATCTTGCCTTCGCCGCCTCTTGTCGCCCAGACCGTCCGGTGCTCGCCCACGGCCGCCAGAAATTCTCTCTGCCCGAGAAGCGGCAGCGCTCGCTCCGGAGACAGTATCGCGGTCGGCTTCTTTCCCGCCGCGTCGGCCGCGAAGCGCTGGCCCGTTTCTTGCGTCGTCAGCACGTGGCATGACGTGCATGGATGCCCCGGCAGGGAGACGACCTTTGCCTGCGTCATCCGCGCCCTTCGAGCCGCCGTGTAGCTGGAGCCGATGACCCGGAACGGAGCTTCGGCTCGCCCTTTCCGCTGCGGCAGAAACGTTCCGAGACCGAACGCCGTCGATCTCTCATCCTTGTTGCCGCGAAGATACCCTACCCTTGCCTGCTTGACGTGCGGACCGATGACATAGGGCTCCTTATTGTCGTGGCAGGCGAAGCAATCGACCCGGAACGACTTGTCGTACATATCCTCGGTGCGCGACCTGCCTGCGGCGTCGGCATAGGACTGCCCGCCTGGCGGCGGAAACGTCTCCCTCCAATCGAAGGTTTCACGGTCCTTCCGCCCGTCGATGAAGGCGATCTCCCCGGTGAGCTCGTTGAAACCGATTGCGCCGTAAAGGGCGAATCTGGGATCCCACTCCTGCCAGTAGGGATCACTGCTCAGTTCGAGGTTCTTGGACGACTTCCTGCACAGAAACAGCCACTCCACGGGGCCGCGCGCGACGCGGCTCAGACGGGAGTTCATGCCGCAATAGGTCACCATTCCGGCGAGCGAAGGCTTGTCGCATCTGTCGACCTGGTCCGTCCATTTGACGTGCCGTCCGCTCGCGTCGACGTGCTCGAACTGCAGGGCGTTCGAGTTCGCGGGATTGCGCCTTAGCTCGACGAGATTGCCGTCAACTTCGAGACTGAGGCGCCTCGATCCTTCCGCGAGGCAATCCCCCGCGGGCACCGGCCCGAACACGGCACGAAGCTCGTCGCCGAACTTTGTGATCGGCGCCTCGGTGGCTGCGGCCGGTGCCCATAGCAGCTCGCGGTTCCAGGCCTCCAGAGCCTCGGCGAAGCCGTCGGTGCGACCGAAGGGCCATAGCCGCGCAACCAGATCGCGAATGGTAGCCTCGGTCGACTGGAATCGCAGCACCATCTCGCGACAGGCGTGGAACGTATCGTGAGGCGTCGGGCGACGCTGCGATTGCTGGGCGGAAGCGACCTGTCCGGGCTCGACGAGGCCCGGAGGAGGTATGGTGCATCCCGTGGACGGCTCGCAGCCAGAGCCCGAGGTGCATTGCGACCGACGGCGCATCGCTTCAACAGCGATGCCGAAATCTTCCCCCTCGGATGCGAAAGCAACCGTGGTCGCGCCGAAAAGGGCGAAGAGCAGAAAGCACCGGCGCATGCGGCTTCCTTCCGCGGACCTATCTGGCCATCAGACTGGGGCGAGCGTCGACCGGCGTGACGACGAGCCTCTGCATTACGAGATTGTTCCTGCGAACCAGGGTGGCAGATATGAACGCCAAGTAGTCAGGCTGGGATGAAGACATATCTACCGACTGGATAAACACCACGGCAACCATTTTTACCTCGATCGCATCGTCGCGCTTGCCTATGAGGTAGTTGCCCAGCAGCCGCCTTGTGTTGAGTCCTCTCTCGGTCAAAGGCCTGAAGACACTGTTGAAATGGTTCGCGATCTCCGTGGGAGTCTTGACGACGACATCCGGTTGAGTCGCCCCGGTCTTGCACAGCTCATACGAACCGTCATCGCTGAACAAGCTGCTCAGCACGGCCGTATCTCTGTTGTCCATTGCCCAGCCATATCTCGCCATCAGGTCTATGACCTCGTTGCGCTCATCATTCGTCACGCCGGCGGGCTGGAAGCTCTTCCACGCGTCGCCTGCGGGACACTGCGCAGCCGCGATTACAGGCATGCCTAACACCAAAACTGCCGCAGGCAGCAAACACTTGATAATGTTGCGCATGGGAACACCTAATTGGCTATGGGCATTCGAGCCCGGTTAAAAGCGAGAAGACTGCAAAGCATTTCGATGCCATGCTGCGGGAATCGCGCGAAAGAGCACGCGACTTCCTCCGCCAATGCGGCTGCATCGGCGACCTGGAAACTTCGGCTTTCAAAACAGGATTTTTCCCGTTACTAATGTAGCTTCATTGCAATAAAAGCGCAAGTTGAGGGCCTTCGCGTCGCGTGACGGGGGTACGATGAGCGATGTCGGAAAATGGCTGCAGGACATCGGGCTCGGCGATCTGGAGCAGAGTTTCGCGCGTGCCCGGGTCGATCTCGACAGCTTGCGCCTTCTCACCGAGGCCGACCTTCGGGAAATGCGAATTCCGGTCGGCCAGCGCCGCAAGCTGCTCGCTGCAATTGCGGCGATGGAGAGGACGCCCAAGTCCGATCACGCTCAAACGAGATCCCCAGAACGCCGTCAACTGACGATCCTCTTCTGCGACATGGTGGGCTCCACGGACTATGCCGCACGGCTCGATCCCGAGGACTTCAGCGTCCTGACGCGCACTTACCTCAACAGCTGCAACGGGCTCGCGAAATCGCACGGCGGCCTGGTCGCGAATTATGTGGGGGATGCGTTTCAGGTCCTGTTCGGCTATCCGGTGGCCGAGGAGGATGACGCGGAAAGGGCGCTCCAACTCGCCTTCGACATCCTGCGCGTCGTTCCTGAGATCGAAGCGCCGGACCATTCGCGCCTCCAGGTGAGGATCGGCATTGCGAGCGGCCTCGTCGTGGTGGGCGACGTGGAAGGGGCGCCGGCCGGCGTATCGACGGTAGCCTTCGGTTCCGTCCCGAACCTCGCGCAGCGGCTTGAAGCGATAGCAGGGCCACAGACCATCGTGACCGACCGGGTCACCCACGAGATGGCGCGCGGCTGCTTTTCGTTCACCGATCTTGGCGAAACGAAACTGAAGGGGTTCGCCACGCCCATCCATCTTTGGCGTGCCGACAAGCCGATATCGGTCAGCAGCAGGTTCGCCCGCAAGGACCACCTGACCGCGTTTGTCGGACGCCAGGACGAGATGCGGCGGCTCTTGGAGTTCTGGCAGAATGTCTCTCAGGAACGACGCGGAGCGACCGTCCTGATCAGCGGCGAGCCGGGCATAGGCAAGTCCCGGCTTCTCTTCGAGTTGAAGGAAGCGCTTTTTGGCGCGAAGGCGTTGACCGTGCAATGCTCGTCAGCCTACGCCAACAGCGCTCTCTTCCCCTTTCTTCAATTGTTTCGCCAGGAGGAAGGAATATCCGGCGGCGATCCGCCAGCGATTGCCGCCGGCAAGCTCGAAGCAGCCTTGTCGGCAAGCCGGGTGCCGCTTGCGGAATCCTATCCGATCTTCGCCCGACTGTTGAATATCGAGCAGGCAGACTATCCCCCCTCGACGCTCTCTCCGCCGCAGCAACAGCTGACGGTTCGCCGCGCATTTATCGATTGGCTGATGGGCCGGGCGGCAGCAGGAGCCATGCTGATAGCCATCGAAGACGAACAATGGATCGATCCTTCTTCGGCGAATCTGCTCCGCGGCCTGATCGAAGAGACGCCGAACTTGCCCCTCTTGCTCGTTGTCACCACCCGCGAAGACGCGTTGAAATCCGGTCGCCCGAAAGCCGGCCCGGAGGACATCAGGCTGGCACGGCTTTCGCGGAGCGAGGCGAACGAACTGGTCCGTGAGGCGGCCGCCGGCGTGGTGCTGGGGGACGAGGTGACGCATGCCGTTCTACGGAAGGCGGAAGGGGTGCCGCTCTTTTTGGAGGAGCTCGCTCGATCGACCGCCGAACTTGCCGGCACCGTCTCCCATCGAGACGGCTCCCATCACGCCGATCTTTCTGTCCCAAATTCGCTTCAGTCCTCGCTGCTGTCGCGACTCGACAAACTCGGTCCGGGCAAGACCATCGCGCAGGTCGCCGCCGTTATCGGCCGTGAGTTCGATGTGCGGATGCTCGCCGATGTTGCCAACATGCCGATGGAAGCGCTGAAGCCGGAGCTCGAGCGCCTGACCGCAGTGGGCCTGGTCGCTCCGCAACCTTTCTCGGACTGGCCGAGATACAGTTTCACCCATGCGCTGCTTCAGGAGGCGGCAAGCGGCGCCCTGCTGCGGGACAGGCGCCGGCAGCTGCATGCGCTGGTTGTCGATGCGATGGAGCGCACCGAGCCATCGGCAGCCACCGATCACCCCGAGGTTTTGGCCCAGCATCTCGGCGAGGCCGGACTCTATGAGCGCGCCGCCGATCACTGGCTCACGGCGGGTCTGAAGCTCGGCGCCACGTGGGCAAAGCAGGAAGCGGCCAATATGTACGCCAGGGGACTGGAGTGCATCCGCAAGATGCCCCCATCTGCCGACCGCGACCGCAAGGAACTCAGGCTCGAGCTTGAGCGTGGTGATGTGCTCTACGCGACCTATGGTTACATGACGCGCGAGGAAAGCGCTGCCTATGGCAATGTCATGCGTCTGAGCGAAGCCTTGGGCGATCCGGAGGCGGCGATCCGGGCTCTCGACGGGCTTTTCGGGACGGCCTTCAATTCGGCACGCTTCAGGGATGCCGAGTGGGCGAGCCATCAGCTCCTGGAGGTCGGGAACAAGCAGGGCAACCTCAAGGCGCTTGTCCTTGGAACGCAGTTCCTGGGCATGTGCGCGTTCTCCCAAGGCCATTTCGCACTGGCAAGAGATCTGCTCGAAGATGCCCTGAGACATCGCGAGGCGGCAGAACGGATCGGCAGCGATTTTCCCAGCATGGCGATGATCTATCTCTCCTGGACGCTGCAATTATTGGGAGAGGAGGAAAGCGCATTGTCGCTCTTCCTGCAGGCGGAAGCGGACGCCAGACGACAGACCGATTATCGCCTCGCCGCCTGCCTTGGGAACGGTTGCATCCTCATGGCGCTGCGCAACGACCCGCAGACGATGGAGCGCCTCGTCGACGAGCTTATGCCTCTTGCCAGGAGGAACGGGTTCCAGCTTTGGCTGAACATGGGATCGTTCTTCTCCGGCTGGCTGCTCGCAATGAAAAGGCAGGGAACGTCCGGCCTTGAGCAGATGCGCCATGTCTGCGACCACATGGGCGAGCAGGAAATTGACAAGACCTGCTATCTGGGAATGCTCGCACACGGCTACGCACAACTCGGTCTCGATGCGCAGGCATTGGAGGCGATCGAGCAAGCCCTGGAGCTGGCGAGAAAGACCGGAGAGAACTATTTCACGGCCGAGTTGCTGCGGCTGAAAGCCGAATTGCTCTTGCGATCCGGCGACGGCCAAGCACAGTCCCTCCTTCGTCGGTCACTCGCGCTGGCGCGCCGGCAGGCAGCGAGAACGTGGGAGCGACGGGCCGGCCAATCGCTTGCCGCAGTGAAAGCGAAGCCTCCAGGTCAAGGAAAGAGTACCTGATCGAACTCGGCCCGTTGCCCGTCGAGCCATCGCCGACCGCAGGCGAGCTCGCCTCGACGTAAGGCATCCTTTTCGCATCGCAAAGTGACCCGGAAAGCGCGACCGATCGGAAGATCAGGCGATGCGCCTGCCTTCCGGTGGATCGCGCGGCTGCAGCAGCCAACTCATCAACAAGAGCGCGGAAACCGCACCGATCAACTCGGCACCGATGAAGCCGGGAAGATCGGCGGGGCGAATGCCGGAGAATGTGTCGGTCAGCGATCGCGCCACCGCCACGGCCGGGTTGGCAAAGGAAGTCGATGCCGTGAACCAGTAGGCGGCGGTGATATAGAGGCCGACCAGCCAGGGCACGGATTTCTGCTCGAAACGGATGCCGGCGAGGATGATTGCGACGAGGCCGAAGGTCGCCACCCATTCTGCGAACCATTGCGCTTGCCCGGTACGCATCTTCGTCGACCATTCGAGGACCGGATGATCGAACATCAGATGCGCAACGATCGTGCCCACTATGCCGCCGGCGACCTGGGCGAGGACGTAACCGGCGAGATCGCGTCGCGGCAGGGAGCGCGACAGCGCGAAGATCAGCGACACGGCGGGATTGAAATGCGCCCCGGAGATCGGTCCGAGGATGGTGATCAGCACCACCAGAATCGCGCCTGTTGCGAGCGTGTTTCCGAGCAAGGCGAGTGCCGTATCCGCTGTCAGCGACGCGGCCATGATGCCCGAGCCGACGACCGTTCCGACAAGCAGCGCCGTGCCTAGTCCCTCGGCGACCAGGCGGCGGGGGAGATCGTACGGCGACATCAGCGCGCCTCGGCCTGGGACGTGGAGCCTTCGAGACGGCCGATTTCATGGAGCTTCGTCTCGAGCGCGAGCTTGTCGAGCGAGGCGATCGGCAGGGCTGCGAAGACCGCTATGCGGTTCTTCAGGTATTTCGCCGCAAGCGCAAAGGCGCGGCCCTTCTCGACATCCGAACCCTCGACGGCAGCGGGGTCCTGGATGCCCCAATGCGCAGTTGCCGGATGGCCGATCCAGACCGGACAGGCCTCGCCGGCGGCATCATCGCAGACCGTGAAGATGAAGTCCATTTGCGGAGCGCCTGGCTCGCCAAAGGCGTCCCAGCTCTTCGACGAGAACCCGGTCGTGCGATGGCCGAGCGCCTCGAGCGTCTTCAGCGCCCAGGGGTTGACCTCACCCTTCGGCTGGCTTCCGGCCGAGAAGGCGCGGAAGCGCCCCTTCCCCTCCGCCTCGAGTATGGCTTCCGCCATGATCGAGCGCGCGGAATTGCCGGTGCAAAGAAAGAGGACGTTGTAAACCCGATCGTCGTTCATTGGCATTTCCCCTCCACGGTAGACGCGCAGCAGGCCGCGATGGCAGCGGCCGGTGCGCAGATTTCAGGGTGGCCGCCACAGCAATCTTCCATCAGGAAGCGTACAAGGCTGCCGAGCGCATCGTAATTGGCCGAGTAGATGATCGATCTCGACTCGCGCTGCTGGGTAATCAATCCCGCTCGCTCCAGTTCCTTCAGATGGAACGAGAGATTGGAAGGCGAAACTTCGGCCTTCTCCGCAATTACGCCCGCCGGCATGCCGTTCGGGCCTGCAATGACCAGCATGCGGACGATCTGCAGGCGCGTTTCCTGAGAAAGCGCGCCGAACGACGCGAGCGCTTGACGTTCATTCATATTTCAACAATCCTTGAATTATTGAAACGAGGAATAACGCAGATGAATGCGCTCGACAATACCAAAATTCAGAATGACGAAATCGCGCTCGGGCTCCTGCTTGAGACACTGGCAGGGGCGGCAGAGTCTCCCCTCGTCTTTCACTACGACGGACGGCCGATCAAGGCCGGATATCATGTAACGGAGGTCAAGGCCGGGCAGTTCGCGGCGCTCGACTGCGGTGCCAATCCGGAAAGCTGGGCGGAAATCTTCGTGCAGCTGTGGGATGTGGATGGAGACGACCGCGCACATATGCCGGCCGGCAAATTCTCTGCAATCATCCGCAAGGTGTCGGATCACGTGCAGCTCGATGGATCGGCGAAGCTCACCTTCGAGGTCAGCGACGGCGTGCGCCCGATGCAGCTCTATCGTGCGTCGCTCCCGCGCCTGCGCGACGATGCCCTGCATGTGCAACTCGTGCCCAGGCCGGCGAGCTGCAAGCCGCGCGATCGATGGCTCGCCGAGGAGAAGCGCACGTCGGCTGCCTGCTGCGGCCCCGCCACATCGAAGAGCGCCTGCTGCCCGTGATCGGCAGGCTTACAGATAGCCGGTCACCGCCGGCGCCCGGTCCCAGGCATTGTGCCGGCCATCCTCATGGACGATCGGCGCATTCGCCAGTTCCTCGTCGGTCGCATCGTCGAGGCAGGCGATGTTCACCGCGTGAAACGGTCCGCCTAACATCTCGAAATCGGCGCTGGCGAAGGGACGGACGCCGCAGTGCTTGCAAAAGACATGGCCGATCGCGCGCTCGCCGAAGCGGTATTCTGTCAGAGCCTCCTCACCGGAAAGCAGGGAGAAATCCTCCGGCGTCACGAAGATTTTCCAGAAGCGCGTCTTGAGGCAAGAGGAGCAGTTGCAGCGGAAGGTCGTCGTCCACCATACGCCCGGCCGCGCCGGCTCCGATCGCTCGCCTTCCGGCGCAGGGTCGAGATTTGCGGAAAAGCGGACCGCTCGGCAATGGCAGCTGCCGTGATAGGTCTTCTTCATTGGATGTCCTCCTTCCGGGCAACGACATAGGCAACGAGACGATCAATGCATTCGCCCCAACCTTCAGCATGCGAATCGCGGCTCTCGACGGTTGCGAAGGGCGCTTGGTGGAAAGTGAGCCTTGTGCCGCCCGCCACCTCCTCGAAGGTGACGGTGATCAGCGTGTTGATCGCGTCCTCTTCCTCCCAGATGAAAGTGAAGACGATGCGGCTCGGCGGCACGATCTCCCGATAGGTGCCGTGGGCCCAGTAGTCCTGCCCTTCAGGCGAGCGGATGCAGCTGCGCCAGGCGCCGCCTTCACGAAAATCCGCCGCGATGCTGGGCGCCGTGAAGTCCTTCGGCCCCCACCAGCGTACGAGGTGCGCGGGTGTGGTCCAGACTTCGAAGGCTAGCTCGCGGGGCGCGGCAAGGTCGCGCGTGATGGTGAGGGCGATCTCCTCCTTGAGAGATGGAGCATTCATCGGCTTCTCCCTTATCAGACAGGTTCGATTTCATTTCCGATCCGATTTGTCGTTGCGCTGCAGTTCATCGAGATAGCTGTCGAGCCGGTCGAAGCTGCCCTCCCAGAACTGGCGATAGCGCCCAACCCAATCGGCAATTTCCTTCAATGGCTCCGCCTGCAGCCGGCAAGGCCGCCACTGCGCGTTGCGGCCGCGCGCTATGAGACCCGCGCGCTCCAGCACCTTCAGATGCTTGGAGACGGCTGGCAGGCTCATGTCGAACGGAGCCGCCAGTTCGTTCACCGTTGCCTCGCCCGCGGCAAGACGGGTGATAATGGCCCGCCGTGTCGGGTCGGCCAGGGCCGACAGCGTGCAGCTCAACTGATCCATGCCTGTATTTAACCTATAAGATAATTAACCTTGCGGTTTATTACAGGAGAGTCTGCTCCTGTCAAGCTGAAAGGCCACGCGTCTCCACCGCGACTACGAGCACGAAGCCGTTTCGAGCTTGCTTTTGCACTTTCTGCATTGCATAAATTTCATGCGTCGCTTTCTCTTGCCGAGAAAATAGGCAGAGACCGGCGGATACAGCAAACGACGAGGCACCATGGCGGCACGCCAGCGCATCATTCCCGTTCGGCGAGAATACAATCGCTGGGTCGCCAACCAGACGCTGGAAGACTATGCGCTGCGCTTCACCGCCAAGAGTGCGCGGCGCTTTTCCTCGGAGCGGATCTCGCAGACGGCGATCGGCGCGATCTCCTTCCTGGCGCTCGAAGCGATCGGTGGCGCCATCACCATGTCCTACGGCACCACCAATGCGATCGTCGCGATCCTCGTCGCGAGCGTGATGATCCTCGTCGTCGGGCTGCCGATCAGCCGCTACGCGATCCGCCACGGCGTCGACATCGACCTTCTGACGCGCGGCGCGAGCTTCGGATATATCGGCTCGACGATCACCTCGCTGATCTATGCGAGCTTCACCTTCATCCTCTTCGCCATCGAAGCATCGATCATGTCGGGCGCATTGGAGCTGGCGCTCGGCATACCGGTCTGGATCGGCTACATCGTCAGCGCCGTCATGGTGATCCCGCTCGTCACCCACGGCGTGCGACTGATCAGCAAGTTCCAGCTCGTCACCCAGCCCTTCTGGATCGTGCTCAACATCCTGCCCTTCGCCTTCATCGCTTTTGCCGACTGGGAGAAGGTGGGGCTCTGGCTCGCCTATGCCGGCATTCACCACGCCTCCGGCCCGGCCGGCACCGTCGCGCCCTTCGATCTCGCCGAGTTCGGCGCCGCGTCGGCGGTGATCTTCGCGCTGATGGCGCAGATCGGCGAACAGGTCGATTTCCTGCGCTTCCTGCCGCCGGACGGCCAGAGGAAGCTGCACCACCGCATCGCCGTGTTCCTCGCCGGCTCCGGCTGGGTGATCGTCGGCGCGCCGAAACTGCTCGCCGGCTCTTTCCTCGTCGTGCTGGCGCTGAGCGCCGGCGTGCCCTCGACCAGGGCGGCCGATCCGGCGCAGATGTACTACACCGCCTTCGGCTATATCGTCCCATCGGAGACGGCAGCGCTCCTGCTGATGGTCGCCTTCGTCGTCGTCTCGCAGCTGAAGATCAATGTGATGAATGCCTATGCCGGGTCGCTTGCCTGGTCGAACTTCTTTTCGCGGCTGACCCACAGCCATCCGGGCCGGGTCATCTGGCTGGTCTTCAACGTGGCGATCGCGCTCTTGCTGATGGAGCTCGGCATCTACCGGCTGCTCGAGGAGACGCTCGGCATCTTCTCGATCATCGCCATGGCCTGGCTCTCGACGATCTCCGCCGATCTCTTCCTCAACAAGCCGCTCGGCCTCTCGCCTCCAGGCATCGAGTTCAAGCGCGCCCATCTCTACGACATCAATCCCGTCGGCCTCGGCACCATGGGCGTCTCGGCGCTTCTGGCGCTCGCCGCGCATTTCGGCGCCATGGGCGAGATCGCCGCCTCGCTGGCACCCTACATCGCCCTCGTCACAGCCTTCATCGTCTCGCCGCTCATCGCCTGGGGAACGGAGGGCAAGTTCTATCTCGCCCGCAAGCCGCGCAAGAGCTGGCTTCGCGAAAGCGAGATCACCTGCTCGATCTGCGAGCATCCGTTCGAGCCGGAAGACATGGCCTGGTGTCCGGCCTATGCCGCGCCGATCTGCTCGCTCTGCTGCTCGCTCGACAGCCGCTGCCACGACATGTGCAAGCCGAAGGCGCGGTTGAATACCCAGATCGCGACGGTCGCCAAGGCGGTGCTGCCGGACACGATCGTCGCAAAGCTCGCCACAAGGCTGGGGCGCTACGCAATTTCGGCGGTGATCTCGATTACCGGCATCGGCATCATCCTGGCGATGATCGCCCACCAGACGACCGCCGCCTCGCCGGAGACCGCCGCCGTCGTTGAGCGGACGATCGCCGTCGTCTTCTTCGTCTTCGCCATCCTCGCCGGCGTCGTCTCCTGGTTCTACGTGCTCGCCCATGACAGCCGCGTCGTGGCCGAGGAGGAATCCTCCCGCCAGAACACGCTGCTGCTGAAAGAGATTGCCGCCCACAAGAAGACCGACGCGGCGCTGCAGAATGCCAAGGAAGCGGCCGAGTCCGCAAACCGGGCGAAGAGCCGCTACGTCGTGGGCTTGAGCCACGAGCTGCGCACGCCGCTCAATGCCGTGCTCGGCTACGCGCAGATCCTCGAGCGCGACGAGACGATCCCGCAATCGCGGCAGTGCGCGATCAAGGTAATCAAGCGCAGCGCCGATCACCTTTCCGGCCTGATCGACGGCCTGCTCGACATTTCGAAGATCGAGGCCGGCAAGCTGCAGGTTTATTCGAACGAGATCAACATTCACGATTTCCTCGACCAGATCGTCGACATGTTCCGCCCGCAGGCGCAGGCCAAGGGGATCGGCTTCGAGCACAACCGCAGCCCAACGCTGCCGCAATATGTGAAGACCGACGAGAAACGGCTCAGGCAGATCCTCGTCAACCTCCTGTCGAACGCCCTGAAATTCACCGATCGGGGCCAGATCCGCTTCGACATCGGCTATCGCAGCCAGGTGGCGACCTTCACCATCGAGGACAGCGGCCGCGGCATCAGCGACCGGGACCTGCCGAAGATCTTCGATCCCTTCCAGCGCGGCGACGCCGAGCACCGCATGCCGGGCCTGGGTCTTGGCTTGACGATCACCCGACTGCTGACCCAGACGCTCGGCGGCGAAATCTCGGTAACCAGCGAGAAGGACAGGGGCACCGCCTTCAAGGTGCGGCTGATGCTCTCGGCCGTCGACCGACCGGCGGCGCTCATCGACCCGGTGCGCAGGATCAGGTCCTATAGGGGCCCGCACCGCACCATTCTTGTCGTCGACGACAATGCCGACCACCGCGAGCTGATGCGCGAGGTGCTCGCTCCGCTCGACTTCACCGTTCTTTCGGCAACGAGCGGCGCCGACTGCCTGGCGCTCATCGAGGGGACGTGGCCGGATCTCTTTCTGATCGACATCTCGATGCCCGGCATGGACGGTTGGGAACTGGTGACGAAGCTCCGGGAGAGCGGCCAGACGGCGCCGGCGATCATGCTGTCGGCCAATATCGGCGACGGCTCGGCGGCCGGCGCGATCGGCCACAACGATACGCTCGCCAAGCCCTTCGGCGTGCGCCAGCTCACCGACAAGCTGGCGATCCATCTCGGGCTCGAATGGATCCATGAGGGCGACGTCAAGGACGCGCCCGCCAACGGCAAGGCCACCGTGACCAGCCCCGGCGACCAGCATGTGAGGGAATTGATAGAGCTCGGCGAAATCGGCTACGTGAGAGGCATCGAGGCGAAACTGACGGAGATTGCCCTGAACCCGGAGAACCAGGCCTTTGCCGAGGCGGCCACTGCCTATGTCCGGGCCTTCGACCTTGCCGGCTACGATGCCTTCCTGAAACGGCTGCTTCCCGAGGAGACGACCGCCCGTGCCTGAGGCCACGAACCCGCGCGACATCGTGCTGCTCGTCGACGATTCTCCGGAAGCGCTCGGATTCCTGACCGAGGCGCTGGAACAGTCCGGCTTTTCCGTGCTGATCGCCACCTCCGGCCATGCGGCGCTCAACATCGCCGACCGCATCACCCCCGACCTCATTCTGCTCGACGCGGTGATGCCCGGCATGGACGGCTTTGACACCTGTACGCGATTGAAGGCGAATGCCTCGGTCGCCCAGGTGCCGGTTGTCTTCATGACCGGGCTGACCGAGACGGAACATGTTGTGCGGGCGCTTGAGGCCGGCGGCGTCGACTATCTGACCAAGCCGATCAACATCGACGAGCTGCGCGCCCGCATCCGCGTCCATCTTTCCAACGCCCGCTCGGCCCAGAGCGCCCGCGTCGCGCTCGATGCCGCCGGACGGCACCTGCTGGCCGTGCGCGGCGACGGCACCGTGCGATGGTCGACGCCGCAGGCGACCCGCCTCGTCAACGCCGCCACCGGCAGCGACGACGGACTTGCAGTGGTGGCCGCCCGCATTGCCGCCTGGATGCGGGCGCGGGAGAAACAGGGGAGCGACAAGCAGGGCAGCCTGACGCTCCACCAGGCCGGACAAACGGGCCTGCAGATTTCCTACCTCGGCGCCATCGGCGCCAACGAGTATCTCTTTCGCCTGACCGCCGAGAACGGGATGAGCGACGACGAGATGCTGCGCCAGCATTTCCATCTCACCCAGCGCGAGTCCGAGGTGCTGCTCTGGATCGCCAAGGGCAAATCCAACCGCGACATCGGCGAGATCCTGGGCTTAAGCGCCCGCACCGTCACCAAGCATCTGGAACAGATCTATGTGAAGCTCGGCGTCGAGAACCGCGCCTCGGCGGCGGTCAAGGCGACGCAGGTGCTGCACGGGATTTAGATTTCACCACTCAATGGCTCAGATAGGCTCGGGCGTCTGCGGACCCGGTACCCCCCTCTGGCCTGCCGGCCATCTCCCCCACAAGGGTGGAGATCGACCCGCGGCGAGCCAATCGTCCGAAGAGAGACGTTTGCAGATGCGGAAATCATTTTGACAGGCGCACCGGGCGTGCCACATCCGATCTCCCTCCTTGTGGGGGAGATGGCCGGCAGGCCAGAGGGGGTGTCGCCATCCGCTGACATTGCAACTGTCGCCATAACCCTCGCACCAAAAAAAAGACGCGGCCTGGAATACCAGACCGCGCCAAACCGCACTCATCGTGCGTTGCCTGGGAGGCAAGTTATTCCGCGGGCTGAACCGCAACCGCCGGGATAGTCTCGACCGGCTGATCGCCGCCAAGTGCCGCCGAGAGCTGCGCCTGGTCCAGTTCGCCTTCCCACTTGGCCACCACCAGCGTCGCGACCGCATTGCCGACGAAGTTGGTGAGCGCCCGGCACTCGGACATGAAGCGGTCGATGCCGAGGATCAGCGCCATGCCGGCGACCGGCACGGAGGGAACGACGGAGAGGGTGGCGGCGAGCGTAATGAAGCCGGCGCCGGTGATGCCGGCCGCACCCTTCGAGCTCAGCATGGCGACGAGCAGCAGCAGGATCTGGTCGCCATAGGAGAGCGGGGTGTCGGTTGCCTGGGCGATGAAGAGCGCCGCCAGCGTCATGTAGATGTTGGTGCCGTCAAGATTGAAGGAATAGCCGGTCGGAATGACGAGGCCGACGACCGAGCGCTTGCAGCCGGCCTTTTCCATCTTGTTCATCAGGCCCGGCAGTGCGGCCTCCGAGGAGGAGGTACCGAGCACCAGCAGGAGTTCTTCCTTGATGTAGCGGATCAGCGCCACGATCGAGAAGCCGTTATAGCGGGCCACCGCGCCGAGCACGATGAAGACGAACAGGAACGAGGTGAGGTAGAAAGTGCCGATCAGCATGGCGAGGTTGGCGATCGAGGCGACGCCGTATTTGCCGATGGTGAAGGCCATGGCGCCGAAGGCGCCGATCGGGGCGGCCTTCATCAGGATCGCCACCAGCCGGAAGATCGGCAGCGTCAGCGCCTGCAGGAAATCGACGACCGGCTCGGCTTTCTTGCCGACCATCGCGAGCGAGATGCCGAAGAGCACCGAGATGAACAGCACCTGCAGGATGTCGCCCTCGGCGAAGGCGCCGACGAGCGTCGTCGGGATGATGTTCATCAGGAAGCCGGTGATCGACTGCTCATGTGCCTTCGCCGCATAGGAGGCGACCGCCTTCGCGTCGAGCGAGGCCGGGTCGATATGCATGCCCGCACCCGGCTGCACGACGTTGGCGACGATGAGGCCGATGACGAGCGCAAGGGTGGAGAAGGTCAGGAAGTAGATCATCGCCTTGCCGGCGACGCGGCCGACTTTGGCGAGATCGGTCATCCCGGCAATACCGGTCGCGACCGTCAGGAAGATCACCGGCGCGATGATCATTTTCACGAGCTTGATGAAGGCATCGCCGAGCGGCTTCAATTGCGTGCCGAGCTCGGGATAGAAATGGCCGAGCAGGATGCCCGCGGCGATCGCCGCTAGGACCTGGACATAGAGATGGCGATAAAAGGGTGTCTTGCCGCGGACCTCCGCGGAATGTTCGATGATCATGGTATCCTCCACCTGGGCGCCCAGTCCGGCGACCTGCCGGCCTCCCGGGCCACTTTTCCGAAGATCGACAGCCGCGGCTGCCTTGTGGAGCTTGTTTGCAACGGGCGTGCCAGTTTGACGGTCGCCAGATAAATAATTGAATTTACTTGATTTAAATCGATGGCTTCGGGGATCAGGTAATCGTCTTGTGCGGAAATCCGCACAGCTCGGCTGGCGCGCCGGGCGAAAACATGCACAATGCCGCCATGACCAAATACCCGCCCGGCACGGACGATCTTGGCATGCTGCGCCGCCGGTCGCGGCAGTCGTGGCTGCTGTTTGCGGTCGTGGCGCTGATGCTTCTGGTCGCGGGCCTCCTCCTTGCCGGGGCATATGGACGGTCGCAGGCGCTCGCCGAGCTTGCCGAGCAGAGCCGGCTCGACGCCAGCCTGAAAGCCTCGCTGTTAAGGGCGGTTGTCGAGCGGCAGCGGGCCCTGCCGCTGGTTCTTTCCGACGATACCGCCATTCGCCAGGCGCTCACCTCGCCGAGCCCGCAGTCGCTGGAGCCGATCAATCGCAAGCTCGAAAGCCTTGCCGCAAGTGCCGAGGCGGCCGTCGTCTACCTGATCGGCCGCGACGGTGTTGCCGTTGCCGCCAGCAACTGGCGGGAGCCGACGAGCTTCGTCGGCAACGACTACGCTTTCCGCGACTATTTCCGGCTGGCGATGCGTGACGGCAAGGGCGAGCATTTCGCCATGGGGACCGTCAGCCGGCGGCCAGGCCTCTATATTTCGCGGCGCATCGACGGACCAAACGGGCCGCTCGGCGTGATCGTCGCCAAGCTGGAATTCGACGGCGTCGAAGCCGATTGGCGCGTGACGGACAAGCCGACCTATGTCACCGATCGGCGCGGCATCGTGCTGATCACCAGCCTGCCCTCCTGGCGCTTCATGACGACGCGGCCGATCCCCGACGACCGCCTTGCCGGGATTCGCGAGAGCCTGCAGTTCGGCGACGCGCCGCTGCTGCCGCTGCCTTTCGATCGGATCGAGGCCCGGCCGGACGGCGCCTCGACGCTGGAGGCGCTGCTGCCCGGCGACGGCACCGAGGCCTTCCTGCGCGTCGAGACGCCGGTGCCATCCACCGCCTGGCGGCTCGAGCAACTGTCGCCGCTGAAGGCGGCGCTGGCGGCCGGGGCGCGGGAGATGCGGCTCCTCATGCTTGCCGCATTGGTGCCGCTCCTGGCACTGGCCGCATTTCTTCTGCGGCGGCGGCAGGTAGTGGCGATGCGATCGGCCACGGAGCGGTTGGCGCGCACCGAGCTGGAAGAAAAGGTCGAGGCGCGCACACGTGACCTCAGCATGGCCCGCGACCGCCTCGAAACCGAGATCGCCGACCACCGGCAGACGGCCGCGAAGCTGCAAGCCGTCCAGCAGGATCTGGTCCAGGCCAACCGACTGGCGATCCTCGGGCAGGTCGCGGCAGGCGTCGCCCATGAGATCAACCAGCCGGTGGCGACCATCCGCGCCTATGCCGACAATGCCCGCACTTTTCTCGACCGCGGCCAGAGCGCGATCGCCGCCGAGAACATGGAGACCATTGCCGAACTCACCGAGCGCGTCGGAGCGATCACCGACGAGCTGCGGCGCTTCGCCCGCAAGGGCCATTTCGCCGCCGAGCCGACGGCGATGAAGGACGTCGTCGAGGGGGCGCTTCTGCTCTTACGCAGCCGCTTTGCCGGCCGCATGGACGCGATCCGCATCGAGCTGCCGCCGGACGGCTTGAAAGCGCTTGGCAATCGCATCCGGCTGGAACAGGTGCTGATCAACCTGCTGCAGAACGCGCTGGAGGCGATCGGCGATCGCGACGACGCGGCGATCCGGGTGCGCTGCGAGGAGACGGCGGGCGGCATCGCGCTCACCGTCGCCGACAATGGACCAGGCATCCCGGCCGACATCCTGGACGAGCTGTTCACCCCCTTCAACACCTCGAAGGAGGAGGGACTCGGCCTCGGCTTGGCGATCTCGAAGGAAATCGTGAACGACTATGGCGGCACGATCGAAGTTGAGAGCAGCCCGTCCGGAACGACATTCACCGCGCATCTGAAGAAGGCTGACGCGCAATGAACCGCGCCCCCTCCGTATTCCTGGTCGATGACGACCGCGACCTGCGCAAGGCGATGCAGCAGACCTTGGAACTTGCCGGCTTCACCGTGTCGCCCTTCGCCAGCGCGGCCGAGGCGCTTGCGAAACTCGACTCCAATTTCGAGAGCGTCGTCATCAGCGATATCCGCATGCCGGGCATGGACGGGCTCGCATTCTTCCGCCGGATCGCCGCGCTCGACGCCGATCTGCCGGTGATCCTGGTCACTGGCCATGGCGACATACCGATGGCGGTCCACGCGATCCAGGACGGCGTCTATGACTTCATCGCCAAGCCCTTTGCCGCCGACCGGCTCGTCCAGAGCGCCCGGCGAGCGCAAGAGAAGCGGCGTCTGGTGATGGAGAACCGCGCGCTGCGCCAGGCAGCGGAAGCGGCGTCGGAAAGCCTGCCGCTGATCGGCCAGACGCCGGTGATGGAACGGCTGCGCCAGACGCTGAGGCACATCGCCGACACCGACGTCGACGTGCTGGTTGCCGGCGAGACCGGCAGCGGCAAGGAGGTCGTGGCGACGCTTCTGCACCAGTGGAGCCGGCGCCGCAGCGGCAATTTCGTCGCGCTGAATTGCGGCGCGCTGCCGGAAACGGTGATCGAGAGCGAGCTGTTCGGCCATGAGCCCGGCGCCTTCACCGGCGCCGTCAAGAAGCGCATTGGCCGGATCGAGCATGCGAGCGGCGGCACGCTGTTTCTCGACGAGATCGAGGCGATGCCACCGGCAACGCAGGTCAAGATGCTGCGCGTTCTCGAAGCCCGCGAAATCACGCCGCTCGGCACCAACATTGTCCGCCCGGTCGATATCCGCGTCGTCGCCGCTGCCAAGATCGACCTCGGCGACCCGGCCGAGCGCGGCGATTTCCGCGAGGATCTCTATTACCGCCTCAACGTCGTGACGCTCTCGATCCCACCCTTGCGCGAACGCCGCGAGGATATCCCTCTGCTCTTCTCGCATTTCCTGAAGCGCGCCTCGGAGCGTTTCGGACGGGAGGTGCCGGAGATCTCCGCGCCCACCCGCGACCACCTGATGTCACATGCCTGGCCCGGCAACGTGCGCGAACTCTCGCATTTTGCCGAAAGGGTGGCGCTCGGGGTGGAGGCCAATCCCGGCAAGCGCGCCGCCCCGCCGGTGCCGAGCAACGGCACCCTGCCCGAGCGGCTGGAGCGCTACGAGGCCGATATTTTGAAAGAGGCGCTGACCGCCCATCGCGGCGACGTCAAGGAAACCCTGCTGGCGCTCGGCATTCCGCGCAAGACCTTTTACGACAAACTGCAGCGCCACGGGATCAACCGGGCGGACTATGTTGGACGGGCCACGGCCGGGGAATCCTGACGCCGCCCGGTCTTTGCGGGCGCGGCCGCCGCAAGTGCTTGACGGCGAACGTCCCGCGCCTATGTCCAGCGCATGGATATGACCAAGCGCAGGCGATCCGCCTCCACCAATGTCCGTGCGCTTCGGATCGCACTGCAGCGCATCGAACGCGGCCGCGATCCTTCAGCGCTGCGTTGGCAAGCGCTGCTCGCTTTCATCGACCTCAGCATCCTCGCCTTCTTCATCTTGGGTCCCTATCTTCGGGAAGGCCCCACCTATCTCATCATCGACTACACGATCGCCGCCTGGATCGGCGCCGAACTGCTGGCGCGCGCCCTTTCGGCTCCGTCGCTTCGCGTTTTCCTCAGAAGGCCGATGACATGGATCGACTTCATCATCCTCGCCACCCTTCTGTTCCCGGACCTCTTGTTCAATTTCGCCTTCCTCAGGGCCATGCGGATCTGGGCGATCGGCAGAAGTCCACTGCTTCGCGAAGGCCTGCGCCGTATCGGCGGGGCGCATCATCAGGATGTCGTCCGCGCCTGCCTGAACTTCCTGGTCTTCCTGTTCATGATGACGGGCTTCGTCTACACGACCTTCTTCTATGCGCAGGAAGGCGGCGAAGGGTTCGTCGACGCGCTCTATTTCACCGTGGCGACGGTCACCACGACCGGCTTCGGCGACATCACGCTGCCCGGTACATTGGGCAAGCTCACCTCCGTCGTAACGATGATCATCGGCATCTCGCTGTTCGTCCGGCTCGCCCAGGCGGTGGTGCGTCCGCACAAGGTGAACTTCCCCTGCCCCCAATGCGGGCTGCAGCGGCACGACCTCGATGCCGTCCATTGCAAGGCCTGCGGCCACCTGCTCAATATCCCCGACGAGGGCAATTGAGAGGGCACGAACGCGGGCGTTGTACACGCGCCCGTCATCCAGCCGTCCGCCCGCCGCGGATCATCGCGAAATAGTCGTCCAGGCCCACCTGGCCGCCCTTCAGCGCCACCTCGATGCCGTCGATCGACGGGTCGGCGCTGTGGGCGGTGCAGAGCGGCGATCCCGGTGATTGCGGCAGCGGCAGGCGCAAGGTCAGCGCGTCGACCGAGAGCTGGCCCAGCGCGTGGCTCGACGTGTCGCCGCCGGCGATGACGGCGCGGCTAAGACCCGCCCGTTTCACCAGTTCCTTGATGAGCAGGCCGAGCCGCTCGCCGATCCGGTGGCGCGAGCCGTCCTCCAGGCCGATGGCGTTGCCGCGATCGCTCGATGGCCCGAGCGCCGTGTAGAGAATGACGCTCCGCCCTTCGCCAAGAGCCGCAAGGCCGCGCGCCATCGCGTCCTCGAGCGCAGCACCGCTCTCCGTCGCAGCAAGCGCGAGCGGATCGAGTTCTATCCCGTCAAAGCCGTTTTGAAGGGCATGGCGGATCTGCCGTTCGGTCGTCGGCGACACACTGCCGGAGACGACGGCGATCCGGTCAACGGGACCGGGGCCCGTGAAGGCGGGCGCTTCGCCGATGAGCCCCAGCCTGTGCCACTCGCGCACGAGCGCATATTCCACGCCGGAGGAGCCGCAGGCAAACTGGCCGCCGGAGCGACGCTTGCGCCAGAGCTGCCGTCCGACGGCGGCCTGGCTTTCGGTGCCCGCAACGTCGAGGAGGACGATGTCGTTTCCCTCGGCGAAGGCGAAATCCGTGGCCGCGTCGGCGTTCGACGAGGCGAGCTGGGCGATATCGACCAGCCCCGTCTTCAGCGACGTCTGACGGGACAGGTGCTTGCGGATGTCGGCCTCGTCCATGGGGGTCACCGGGTGCCGGCTCATCACCGGATGGCGGTCGATGCGGTAGGTCTCGCCGCGAAAGGCGGCAAAGAGATTGCCGAAGCTCGTGTAGCGCCGGATCTCCGGAGCGCCGAGCACGAGCGGCACCGGCGCCTTGCCGAAAATCTCGCGACCGATCTCGATCGCCTTACCGATATTGCCAACCGCCGGGCTCGAATCGAAGGTCGAGCAGACCTTGTAATGGGCGATCTGCGCGCGAAGCGACTTCAGCCAGGCGAAGGCCGAGGGCAGGTGCTCCGCCATCCAGTCGGGCGTCTGGCTGCGGCTGGTGCCGGCAAGCCCGAAGGCGCGGCAATGGGCGAAGCGTTCGAGCAGCGCCGCCTCCGGGATCCTGAGAAACAGGGCCGTCTCGACCCCATGCGAGGAGAGCGCCTCCATGACGTCGGTAGAGCCGGTCAGGTCGTCGCCGTAATAGCTCAGCAATGGTGTCTGCATGCGCGGCCTTCCGTGGATCGTCGATGTATCAGGCGCCCTTGCCGCCGGCGAATTTTTCAAGCGACTGTGCGAGTTCGTGATGGTCCCTGGCGTAGTCCGGAAGCGCGATCCCAGCGACGGCCGCCTCCCAGGCCTGGCGAACCGCCCTGACGCCGGCGCCCGCGCCGCCCGGATGGCTGACGATGCCGCCGCCGCACAGATAAAGCAGGTCGGTCGAGCCGCCGGTGCGGGCATAAGTCTCGGGCGCCTGGCCGCCCCATTGGCCGGAGCCGACGACCGGCAGGGGGCAGTCGCGCTCGGAAAAAAGCGGCGTGCTGACCGCCTTGAAGGATTTGACGAAGCTCTCGTCCGGCTCCCAGTACTTGACGCGGATGCCGTTGATCTGGAATTGGTCGACGCCGATCAGCCGCCAGAACTGCTGCCAGACGGAGAATTCCATTCCGAGGCCGCCGTGGCGGGTGAGAATATCCCAGCCGTTCCGGTGCGCATGAAGCACAATCCCGGAGCGCTTGCGCAGAAACGCGATGCCTCCCATGCCGATCGAATTGATGTTGACGACGCCGGCGTTGCCGCCCGCCTGAACGACGAGGTCATGGTTGCGCATCATCTCGTCCGGATCGGTGTGCGAGATGCCGAAGGCGTACATCACCTTCTTGCCGGTCTTCTGCTCGTGGTCGAGGATCTTCGGCATGATCGCGGCGACCCGCGCCTTCAGCGGCGAATAGGCCGGGCTCATCAGCTTCTCGTCGTCCTTGATGAAATCGACGCCGGAGGAGATGAGGTCACCCACCAGTTCAGCCGTCTCCTCCGGCCTCAGGCCCAAAGCGGGCTTGACGATCGTGCCGATGATCGGGCGCTTCTCGACGCCGGTCAGCCGGCGGCTGCCGGCGACGCCGAACTGCGGACCGGGGTGGACGGCGGCAAATTCCGGCGGCAATTGCATGTCGACGACGCGGATGCCGGTCATCCCCTTGATCGAGTAGACGCCGCCGATCGCGATCGTCATCAGCGCGGCAAGATCCGTGCCGACCGCGTCGAGCGGAAAGGCAATTTCGGCGTCGGCCCGGTTGAAGCGTTTCGCACCGCCACCCTCCCGCGGCCAGGACGGGCGATCGGTCGGCTCCAGATACCTGATGGCGACGAGCCGTGCCGCAACGCGCGCCTTCAGCTCTTCGGTTTCACCGGGCACCGGCACGAAGGTTCCGGTCGACTGGTCGCTGGCAATCTTGGCCGCCAGCGCCTCGACGTCGCCGGGTGTCTCGATGCGGTAGGTGATGCGGATCACGGCGCTTCGCTCTTCATGAAATGAGTAGCCTCTTTCGCTTGACTGGTATAATGAGTATGTCAGTTGCGCAAGAGAAATCGCGTCCGTTGGACGGCTGCGGGCGCGAGATTTCTTCTTCTGGGAAAACATGCATATAGAGGGATGCGACAACAGCGGTGGAGTTCACATGGCGATTCAATCCGAGCCGATCGTTCGCAGGAAACTTTCCGACGAGGTCTTCGCCCGGCTGAAGGCGCTGATCGAGACCGGGGAGTTGCAGCCCGGCGACGAGATGCCGTCGGAACGGATGCTGATGGAACGTTTCGAGGTCGGCCGCCCGGCCATCCGCGAAGCCATGCAGGCGCTTGCCAATATGGGGCTGATCGAGATTTCGCATGGCGAGCGCGCCAGGGTGCTGCAGCCGACGGCGCAATCGCTGCTGAAACAGGTTGATGTCGCCGCCAAGATCATGCTTTCGGCGTCCTCGGACTCGCTCGAACACCTGAAGAACGCGCGCATTTTCTTCGAGCGCGGCATGGTGCGCGAGGCGGCAAGCCGCGCCACCGCGGCCGATGTCGCCGCGCTCGAAGAGATCTTGAAGCGCCAGCGCGCCGCGCTCGGGGATTCCGACGCCTTCATCGCTGCCGACATGGCCTTTCATGGCCGCATTGCTGAGATTTCCGGCAATCCCATCTTCAGTGCCGTCAGCGAAGCGATGCTCGGCTGGCTCAAGGAATATCACACGGAAATGCTGATCTGGACCGGCAAGGAGAACGTCACCCTCTCCGAACACGCGGAGATCATCGACTGCATCCGCCGTGAAAATCCCGACGAGGCCGAGCAGGCGATGATCAAGCATCTCGAGCGCTCGCGGGCGCTCTATGCGCCGAAGGGCAAGTAGATACGCGCAGGGCTCTACCCCCTCTGGCCTGCCGGCCATCTCCCCCACAAGGGGGGAGAATATTCGCGGCTGGCCGGGCGCTCCGACCGAAACGCCTTTGCAAGTGGAACGCTCCCGTGAAGCAGGAAGGGAGCCGCGAGTCTCCCCCCTTGTGGGGGAGATGGCCGCCAGGCCAGAGGGGGTAGCGGCTGCCGCCCACATATTCGACGTGTCTCGAAGCGGCGCACGGATCAGAGAATATCGATGCGGGCCACCGCATATGCGGGAAGCGTGATCGCCGTTTCCTCGTGCAAGCACGCCTCAGGCTCCTTTGCGCCTTCGCGAAGCCAGCTTTCGTCCAGAAGGGAAAGTCTTCTCGTGCCCGGCGCGGCGAGCGTCACCGTCTGCAGTTCGGAGGAGAGATTGGCAAGCAACACGGTTGCCGCACCACCGAGATCCGCGCCAAGCCCGAGAACTCTATCCGGCGCCGACGTGTCGACTGCGACACGCCGGCCGCTCGAAAGCTCGGCGAGCCAGCGCAGCACGTGGAAGAGCGGCCGCGGAGAGCCCTCTTTGACCGGCTCGCCCGCTCCGGCCACCAGGCCGAACGGACCGGCAAGCGTCGAAAGCGTCAGCACCTCGAGCGCCGCATCGGCCACGGTCGCAGCATAGGCGAGCGTCCAGGCGGCGCCGAAGAGCGCGTTGTGCCGCGGGTCGCGGTTGGCCATGGCGATGCGCTTGCCGGACGGATTGTCCTTTGTCTGACTGCCATAGGGGTTCTGCCGCATGGCGATGGTGGACGGGCCGATTCGGTAGGGCTTGTCGCCATAGATCGCCCGCACCGACCGGGTGACGTCGCGAAGCGCCTCGAAGCTCTGCATGACGCTGAGATCATCGGCGGCGTGGACGATCGGATTGGTGCAATGGGTCACATAGGCGAGCCTATCGGCCGGCACGCGCTTGCGGTTGAGCTCGGTGAAATAGCTGAACATGCCGCCGCCGAGCGGCACGCCCGGGAAAGCCCTTTGCGCAGCGGCATAGACATCTTCGAGCGGCGGGCAATCCGGCCAGATGCTTCCCGGCGGCGTCGACTGGCGGTCGACCGACGGCGAGATGGCGAGACTTGCGAGCCGCAGCCCGCTATCGCGCACCATCCGGGCAATTTCGCCCAGCTCCTCATCCAGCGGCCGCCGGCAAAGAACGAAGCATTCGAGCGTCACCGCCGCGACGGAGGTATCAGCCATCTGCCGGAAGTGCCTCAGCGCCGCCGCGCCATGGCCGGCGTCCGGATCGAAATGGCAGATCAGGTGACGCGCGCTGATGTCCCGGATCAGACGCGCGTCGAGAAGTTCATCCGTGACCTCATCGGGACGGAGGCCGATACCGATCGCCGGCATTGTTCCCTGATTGCGCCTGAGCAAGATCTCGATCGGGCTCTGCGTTCGCGCGACGTCCGGGAGGATTGCGCCAGCCTGCCGGATCGACAACCGGACGGCCTGATGAATCGTCTCCCCGGCTTTCAGCACATAGGGCCAGGGAAGCGCCAGCGGCCGCACATAGGTCTTGTAGGAGCCGTCGGTCCAGTTCCTTTGGTCCTCCATCTCGAAGACATCGCCGGCCATGCGACACTCGGCCTCGACACCGGGCATCACCTCGTGCGTGAGCGCGGCGATATCCTTGAATGGCTGCCAGGGTTCGATCAGATCGGGAAAGACCGATCGCTCGACCGAACCGTCGCCATGCTCGACCGTAACTGCCTGGCCGGCGACGCCGACGATCGGATGAAGGATCGCAAAGCCGGCGCGCGCCGTTTCGAAATCGCGATCCGGCGTGAAACGCGCATCGAAGATGAGCGCGTCGGGGAAGATCTCGCTCGTCGACCGACAGTCGAGTACCGCCCCGTCGGGAGCCTGGAACCGGGCGTCGTATCGAACGATGGTCGCCGCCTCTTCCTCTTCGATGGTCAGATCGGTGATTTCGGCCGCGCATGTTCCCCAATCCCGGTCGCGCACCAGAAAGGAGATCGCCCGCAGCACCTCCCTGCCGGAAAAGCGGATCATACGCAGATTGCCGCCGACAAGCTCGGCGCTGAGACGGCCGGCTTCGAGGCGCTGCGGCACCGGTTCCTGCTCCTCGGTGCCGAGGAGAAGAAAGGCGCGCGAAGGCGTCACTGCTGGAAATCCTCGACCTGCACGGTCTTGCCCTTGGCGGCGCTGCGGTAGGCTCCCTCGACCAGGGCGAAGGTCTTGAGATTGTCCCGGCCGGACGTGTCCGGTTCGCGTCCGGCGCGCAGACAGTCGATCCAGTGCTGCTGAATGAGGCTGACGCTCTCCTGGATGTTGTGCCAGGGAGCGGAGGCCCAGGGAAGAAGACGCGGCGCGACGTCCGTCAACTCCGTGCCCTCCCGCGAGTGAACGTGAAGCCGGTAGCCCTGCGAGAGCCGCAGCGTGCCCTTGCTGCCGTCCACCTCCAGCAGGGTTTCGGGGAAGGGCTCGACCGGCAGCCTGGTGGCATAGCTGCAATCGACGATCGACGTGATGCCGCCGCGATGGTCGAGCATCATCGTCGCGACGTCCTCGCCGACGATCTTCGGGTTGACCCGGCGGGTGCGGGCGGTCACCGACGCCGCATCGCCGAAGAGATGGCGCGCGATGTCGAGCGCGTGGATACCGAGGTCCTCGATGATGAAGCGCTTGCCCTTCGCCAGATATGGCTGGCCGGAGTAGACATCATAGGCTGACCGGAAACTCACCCGGCCCCAGAACACCTCACCGATCGCGCCGCTGTCGATCGCGGCCTTGGCGGCGCGGATTGGCGACTGCCAGCGAAAATTCTCGTGCACCATCAGCGGCACACCCGCCGCGGCGCAGGCAGCAACCATCGCCTTAGCATCCTCCATCGTCGGTGCGATCGGCTTCTGGCAGATCGTCGGAATGCCGTTCAGCGCCGCCATCTCGACGAGCGGACGGTGACTTCTGACGGTCGTCGCGATATCGACGAAATCGAAACCGCCATCGGCAAACAGGTCCTCGGCCGAAGTATAGCGCCGCGTGATGCCGAATTCGTCGCCGACCGCCCTGAGCCGTGCCGGATCGCGGTCGCAGATGGCGACGATCCGCGCCCCCTCGGTGTCGCGCCAGCCGTGCATCTGATTGACCGCGAAGAAGCCACAGCCAATCAGGGCACCTTTCAGTATTGCCATTCACTCAACCTTTCTTTGCAAGCTGCATCAGCGTCACCTGCTGCTGCAGCCGGCGCTGTGCCTGGTCCACCACGACCGCGACGATGATGACGATGCCCTTGATGACCATCTGCCAGAAGGACGAGATGCCCATCATGACAAGGCCGTCGGACAGGATGCCGATGACGAAGGCGCCGATGATGGTGCCGCCGATCGTGCCGCGGCCGCCGGACATCGACGTGCCCCCGAGCACCGCAGCGGCGATGGCGTTGAGCTCAAAGGAGTTGCCCGTCGCCGGATGCGAGGCCATCAGCTCCGAGGAGATGACCAGGCCGACGATCGCCGCGCAGAAGCCGGAAAACATATAGACGAACATCTTCACCCGTCCGACGCGGATGCCGGACATGCGGGCGGCGCGCTCATTGCCGCCGACCGCGAAGATGTGGCGGCCGATCGGCGTGTATTTGGCCACATAGGCGGCGGCGAGCGCCACGACGATGAGGATCCAGATCGAAACCGGCAGGCCGAGCAGCCGGCCGGAGCCGAGGAAGGCGAAGCCGGTCGTCGACAGTTCCGGCTTGCCGACGAGGTTCGGGAAGGTCTGGCCGTCGGAGGACAGCAGCGCGAAGCCGCGGGCGACATAAAGCGTGCCGAGCGTGGCGATGAACGGCGCGACGTTGAGCTTGGTGATCAACAGGCCGTTGATCGCGCCAATCAGGATGCCGACGGCGAGCGTGATCAGGCAGACCTCGAAGACGTTGAAATAGATCGTATAGCCGAACTGCAGGTCGATGCCGTTCAGGATCAGCCCGCCGGCCACCATGCCGCAGAGCCCGACGATCGAACCGACGGAGAGGTCGATGCCGCCGGTAATGATCACGAAGGTCATGCCCATGGCGAGGAAGGCGTTGAGCGCCACGTGCTTTGACATCAGGATAAGGTTGGCGGTCGACAGGAAGTTCGGCGCGAAGACCGAGAAGAAGGCGATCACCGCGAAGAGCGCGATGAAGGTCCTGAGCTTCATGAGCGTCAACAGCAGCGAGCCGTTCGAGGCTTCCGCAGCATTGGTGGTGGTCGTTGCCGCTGTCATCAGGCGTGTTCCCTTGTCGTCTTGTGGCCTTCGGCCGATGCCTTCACGATCATGTCTTCCGTCGCCTCGGTGCGGTCGATGAGGGTGACAAGCCGTCCATTGCTCATGACGGCGATGCGGTCGGAGAGCGCCATCACCTCTTCGAGGTCGGAGGTGGAAAAGAGGATTGCCAGCCCCTCGCCGGCCAGCCGCCGCATGGTGCGGAAGACATCCGCCTTGGCGCCGACGTCGATGCCGCGGCTCGGCTCGTCCATCATGAGCACCTTCGGCCGGGTCATCAGCGCCTTGCCGATGACGACCTTCTGCTGGTTGCCGCCCGACATCGAGGTCACCTCGAAATCCGGATTCGGCGCCTTGATGGAAAGATCGGCGATTGCCGCCTTGATCGCCGCCCGCTCTTTTTCGCCGACGATATGGAAGCGGAAGCGCAAAAAGCGATCGAGGCTCGCCAGCGTCAGGTTGCTGGCGATCGACAGCGCCTGCACCAGCCCTTCGCGCTGGCGGTCCTCGGGGATCATCGCCAGGCCCCCCTGGATCCGGTCGGACGTATCGCAGGCGGAAACGTCGACGCCGCCGACCTCGACGCGTCCGGTCGAATGCGGATGCTGGCCGATGACGCATTCGAAGAACTCGCTCCGGCCGGCACCCATCAGCCCGTAGATGCCGAGCACCTCTCCGGCGCGCACTGCGATCGACACATGGTCGACGGCAAGGCCGCCGGTGCGCCGCGGCAGGCAGATGTCCTCGGCGCGAAAAACCGCTTCACCGAGGCGATGATCGACCGATTTGGCGAAATCCTTCGCTTCCGAACCGATCATCGAACGGACGATCCACTTCGTGTCGATGTCCCTGACCATGGCATGGCCGGTGATCTGGCCGTCGCGTAAGACCGTGATGTAGTCGCCGATCCGCATGAGCTCTTCGAGGCGGTGGGAGATATAGACGATCGCCACGCCTTGCGCCTTCAATTCGCGGATGACCTTGAAGAGCACATCGACCTCGGCCGCCGAAAGCGCCGAGGTCGGCTCGTCGAGGATGAGGATGCGGGTGTCGAGCGAGATCGCCTTGGCGATTTCCACCAGCTGCTGCTGGCCGATCGGCAGATCCTCGACGAGCGTTTCGGCATCGATGCCGGCAGCCAGCCGGTCGAGGAAATGATTGGCCCTGTCGATCTGGGCGCGATGGTCGATGCCGCGCAGCCCGCGGGTCACCTCACGCGTCGCGAAGATGTTCTCGGCGACCGAGAGGTTGCCGAAGAGATTGAGCTCCTGGAACACCATGCCAATGCCATGCCTCTGGGCATCGGCCGGCGAGTGGAATTCGACCTCCTTGCCGTCGAGCAGGATGCGGCCGAGCGACGGCTTCTCGACGCCCGCGATGATGCGCATCAGCGTCGACTTGCCGGCGCCGTTCTCCCCGACGAGCACGTTTACCGCGCCGCGTATCAGCGCCAGGTTGGCGTGGCGCACGGCGACAATGCCGGAATAGACCTTGGTGACGTCTTCCAGGCGCAGCACGCAATCGTCGTCAGCCGGGCGCATGCTCATCCGCTCACCGTCAGCTGCGCCGGCACGAACAGCGGCATCTGCCCCTTGGCGGGCGCGGGATAGGCGCCGACCGCATCCAGTTTCTTGCCGACGAGCTGGTCGCGCGCAAGTTTCTGGAGCACCAGTCCGTTCACATGGGTGTTGAAGGCCTTGCCGTATTGCGCCCACTCGATCTGGTTCTTGAATTCGTTGAAATTCACGAAATCGAGGCTGTCGCGGATCGCCGTGCCGCGGATCGCCGGTCCGATCTGGACGCGCGCATCCGCCTTGCCGTCGCCATCGGCGTCGACCTCCACATAGGCCGAGCGCGACTTCGTCTCCGCCTTGACGATGGTGCCGGAGAGACGCGCGGCAAAGGTCCAGGGCGCGCTGCCCTGCTTTTCCTTGTGACCGTATTTGGCGCCGGCCGCTTCCAGGTTGCTTGCCGCGAGCGAGGCGACCTCGGAGAAAGGTCCTGCCTTCTTGTCGAGATAGGGCACGACCTTGCCGTCCCAGATCTCGGCGACCATGCGATCCGGATCGAAGCCGCCCGCGGCGGATTGCGCCGTCTCCTCAGCGGTCGGCGTCTTGATGATCTTGCACCCCGCGAGCGCCAATGTCAGCGCAAGAACAATGGCGGACGCGCCTTTCATGCCTGGCCCCGTGGTACTTGGCGCCCTCGTACTTGGCATCGAAACCTACTCCATGGAAGCGCACGATGCGGCCTGCCGGCCGGCATCGCGCGCCGGAACGACGATCAGTTGGTAAGCGCGAAGGTCTCGAGCTGGTCGGCGTTTTCGCTGTTGATCAGCACGCAATCCATCAGCTGCTTTTCTTCCGCCGGCTTCTTGCCGGTGGTGATGAAATCATGCGCCTGCTGGACCGCCATCTGTGCCTGAGCGTAAGCCGGCTGCAGCACCGTCGCCTTGATGCCGCCGGACTTGATCGAGTCGCGCACGTCGTTGGAACCGTCGAATCCGACGACGATGACGTCCTTGCGACCGGCGGCCTGCAGGGCGGCGATTGCGCCCATGGCCATGGTGTCGTTGCCGGAGATGACGCCCTTGATGTCCGGATTGGCCTGCAGGATGGTCTCCATCTTGCTGTAGGCCTCGGTCTGGCTCCAGTTCGCCGACTGCTGCGCCACCATCTTCAGCTCGGTATATTCGTCGATGACGTCGTGATAGCCCTTCGAGCGGATGCCGGCGTTGAGATCGGATTCGCGGCCGAGCAGTTCGACATAGTTGCCGGATTCGCCCATCAGCTTGACGAATTCCTCGGCGCCGAGCTGCGCACCCTGGTAGTTGTTGGAAACGATCTGCGACACGGCAACGCCGGTGGCGTTGATTTCGCGGTCGATCAGGAAGGACGGCACGCCCGCGTCCTTGGCCTTCTGCACGGCGGCAATCGAGGCTTCCGAACCGGCATTGTCGAGGATGATTGCCTTGGCGCCGCGGCCGATCGCCGTATCGATCAGCTGCGATTGCTTGTTGGCGTCGTCGTCATGCACGAGCACGAGGGTCTCGTAGCCGAGTTCCTTGGCCTTGGCCTCGGCACCGACCGCCTCGGCCTTGAAGAACGGGTTGTCATGCGACGGCGTGATGATCGCGATGAGATCGGCCGCGTAGGCGGGGATGGCGGAGCCCGCCGCCAGGAAGGCCGCAAAGGCGGCCATGGTCATTCTGCGTGTCAGTTTCATCTCTTCTCTCCTCCCAGGTTGAAAACGACCGGAGCTGCCCCATGCCCTCCGGTTTTCTCGCATCAGGTGATGCGACGGATGCTGTCGGCGATTTCCTGCGGCTCGAAGACGCGCTTCCAGTCGTCGCGCATCAGCATCGGCTTGCCGAACTCGATCGCCTTGTTGCAGGCATCCGAGAAGACGCCCTCGACCTCTTCGAAGATCACGGCGCCGAGCACGTTCATGTGGCCGAGCAGGAAATCGCGCGCCGCCTCTTTCGGCACGCCGCGGGCGACGCATTCGTCCATCGCCTCGCGCATGACGACGAGCAGCGACGCGCAGACCGTTTCCGACAGGCCGGGCTCGAGCAGGGCCATCTGCTCGACGCTGACGCGATGCGAGCGCATCACCGGCGCCCAGATGATCCTGGCGATCTCCTCGCCCTTGGCGTAGTCCGCCTCCGGTCCCTGCATCAGCGCCGACACGATGTGCTGCTTGGCGGCGATGCCGCCGAAATGATCCTTGCGCGCCGCAAGCTCCGTCTCGTCGTTGAAGATCGGCGGATGGCAGGGATGGGTGACGAAATAGGTGAGGTCGTCGCGCCGCGGCAGGTGGCCGGCAAAGGGTGCGGCCGCATCGAGAACGACGAGCATCGTGCCGGGCTGCAGCCTGTCGACGATGCCGGCCGCCACCTTGCCGATCGCCGTGTCCGGCACCGCAAGGATCACGACCTCCGCACCGTCGAGGGCGGTGTCGAGGGAAACGGCCTCGATCCCGAGCTCCTTTGTCAGGCGCGCCTTGCCGATTTCGCTCACCTCGACATGGCGCACGTCGAAGCGCGAACCCTTGAGGTTCCTGGCCAGCCGGCAGCCCATTTTCCCGCCGGCGCCCAATAAGGCAATCGAAGTCATCTGCATCTCCCGCATGTCGTTGAAGAAGCGATAGACGAACTGGTATAATGAGTCAATGAGCATATCAGCAGGCCCTCGATCGGCAGTAGGAAACCCGCGAGCGACATTGCTGCCCGTCGCGGGGGAGATCACAGGTGAAAGAAAAGCCGAGGCAGCCGTTCGCCGGCCACAGATCGCCAAGCCGGGCACTCGTCGACGATCCGACCAGCCTTGCATGCGACGGCCAAATCTCAGGGATCGTTGCGCTTAGAGAAAGCTCGCTTCGAACAGCTCGCGTGCATAGCCGTCATGGGCGACACCGCGATGCAGGTCGTCCTTCGTCAGCTCGTCGACGAACGCGCCATCCTTCATCACCAGCACCCGATCGCACATATGGGCGACGACGGCGAGGTCGTGGCTGACCAGCACGAATGTGAGGTTCCGCTCTTCACGCTGGTCGGCCAGAAGGTTGAGGACCTCGGCCTGGATCGAAACGTCGAGGGCGGAGGTCGGCTCGTCGAGCAGCAGGATCGGAGGGGAGAGGATCAGCGCACGGGCGATCGCGACGCGCTGCCGCTGGCCACCCGAGAGCTCGTGCGGGAAGCGATTGGCGAAATCGGCCGGCAGGCCCACCTGCCGCAGGGCCTGCAGCACCCTCTGGCGATCGTCGCGATAAGCCATCGCCCTCAAGGGCTCGGCGAGCGCGGTGCCGATCCGGTGGCGCGGATGGAGCGAACCGTAAGGATCCTGAAACACCATCTGCGCCAGCTTGAGTTCCTCACGGCCGCGGACCTTCCCGACTTCACGCCCATCGAACCAGATGCGCCCCGTCCAGCCGCCTTCGAGGCCGGCCAGCGACCGCAGGAGCGTGGATTTGCCGCATCCGGACTCGCCGACGATGCCGAGCGTCTCGCCCCGCGCCACCGACAGGCTGACCTCCCGCACGACGTGATGGCTGCTCTGGCCGTGGCGGAAGGCGACATCGAGATTCTCGACCCTGATCACGCCACTGTCTCCCCGATGTTTTCGAGCGCCAGGCGGTCCATGACGGCAAGCCGCCGCACCGGATGACGCGCATCCGGCATGGCCGCGATGAGGGCCCGCGTATAGGAATGCTGCGCCATGTCCAGGCTGGTCAGCTCCTCGACGATCCGGCCGCGATACATGACGATGATCCTGTCGCAGAAGCTCGCAACCATGCGGATGTCGTGGCTGATGAGGATGAGGCCGGAATTGTTCTCGCGCACCAGCTCGTCGAGCAGATTGAGAACGTCCTTGCGGACGCTGACGTCCAGCGCCGAGGTCGGTTCGTCGGCAATAACCAGTTTCGGCCGGGCGATCAGCATCATGGCGATCATCGCGCGCTGGCCCATGCCGCCGGAGATCTGGTGCGGATACTGCCCCATCACCCGGTCCGGATCGCTGATCCGCACCCGAACGAGCATGTCGCGCGCGGCCTTGAGGGCCTCCTTGCCCTTTAGACCGAGATGTAGCGAAGCGGATTCGGCGATCTGCTTGCCGATCGTCAGGACGGGGTTCAGGGAATAGCGCGGATCCTGCATGATCAGCGCCATTTCCTGCCCACGCAGCCTGTCCATCTGCCGCTGCGACCTGCCGAGGATCTCCTCGCCGCAGAAGGCCATCGTCCGCGCGGTCACCGCGGCCTTGGGCGGCAAGAGCCGCATGATCGCCCGGCCTGTCGTCGACTTGCCGGAGCCGGATTCGCCGACGATGCCAACGCGCTCGCGGCCGATATCGAAACTGACGTCGGTGATCGCGGCGATCGTGTTTCGGCCGAAACGAACGTTCAGGTCACGGACGGAGAGGATCGGCGAGGCGTCACGATCTTGCATGGCGTGGGTCCATGATGTCGCGGAGCGTGTCTCCGACGATGTTGAAGGCGAGGCTGGTCAGCAGGATGGCGATGCCGGGCATGACCGCCACCCACCAATAGTCGAGCATGAACTTGCGGCCGCTCGAGATCATCGCGCCCCATTCCGGCGCCGGCGGCTGGGCGCCGAGGCCGAGGAAGCCGAGCGACGCGGCCGTCAGGATGATGCCGGCCATGTTGAGCGTCAGGCGCACGATGACCGAGGGGACGCACATCGGGGCGATGTAGAGGAAGAGGATGCGAAGCCGGCTTGCGCCATAGAGCCGGGCGGCGGCGACATAGTCCGCATTGCGGACCACGAGCGCCTCGGCCCGGGCAAGACGGGCGATCGGCGGCCAGGCGGTCAGCGAAATGGCGATGATCGCCGTCGAAAGGCTGGCACCCAGCGCCGCCGCGAAGGCAAGCGCCAGGATCAGCGACGGGAAGGAAAGCACGATGTCGGTGGCGCGCATCAGGATTGCGTCGGTGCGCCCGCCGAAGAAGCCGGAGACGACGCCGATGACGAGCCCGATCGGGCCGACGATGATCGAGACGAAGAAGATCGTCTGGATGGTGATGCGCGAGCCATAGAGGAGCCGGCTGAAGATGTCGCGCCCGAACTCGTCCGTACCGGCGAGATGCGTGAAGCTCGGCGGCTGCAGCGCGTTCGACAGCGCTTGGGCGGTCGGGTCATAGGGGGCGATCAGCGGCGCGAAGGCGGCGACCAGCAGGAGCAAGACGATGATCGCGAAGCCGGCTAGGCCGAGCGGCTCCTCGGCAAGCTTGCCGGCCGCGCGGCGGAGCGCCGAAAGCATGCGTTCCGTGAGACCTGGCGACTGCAGCATTTCGGAATCGGTCCGGATAGCATCACTCATCGCGCCGCCTCCCGGGTCCGCGGATCGAGGATCGCATAGGCAATGTCCGCAATGAAGTTGAGCAGCATGAACACGAAGCCGACGATGATCGTTGCCGCGAGCACCGCATTCATGTCGCCGATCATCAGGGCGTTCGTCATGTATTGGCCGATCCCCGGCCAGGAGAAGACGATCTCGGTCACCACCGCTCCCTCGAGCAGATTGCCGTAGGAAATCGCAAGCACGGTGATCAACTGGACGGCGATGTTCGGCAGCACGTGATGGGCGACGGTGCGCGCCGGCCCCGCCCCCTTGGCACGCGCCGCGATCACATAGTCCTGGCTGAGCTGCTCCAGCGTGAAGCTGCGGGTCATGCGGGTGATATAGGCCATGGCCATATAGGCGAGGATGGCGGCCGGCAGGATGATGTGCGAGAGCGCGTTCCAGAAGATCTCGGTTTCGCCGGCAAGAAGACTGTCGACGAGCATCATGCCGGTGACCGGCTCGACCATGCCTTCGTAGAAGACATCGATCCGGCCCGGTCCGCCGACCCAGTTGAGAGCCGCATAGAAGATCACCAGCCCGACGATGCCGAACCAGAAGACCGGAATGGAGTGGCCGACGAGAGCCACGACGCGGGCGAACTTGTCGATGAAGCTGTCCCGGAACAGCGCGGCCGCGAGGCCCAGCGGGACGCCGACGACGGCCGAGATGATGATCGACAGCGTCGCCAGCTCGAAGGTTGCCGGAAAGGCCTGCAGCATGTCGCTGGCGACCGAGTTGCCGGTGAGGATGGCTTGGCCGAAATCGCCCCGGAACAGGCCTTGCAGGTAGATGACGAACTGCTGGTAGATCGGCAGGTCGAGGCCGAGCCGCGCCCGCATCGCCTCATAGGCGGCGGGGTCCGCCAGCTCGCCGACGATGGCGCCTACCGGATCGGCCGGGAGGACACGGCCAATGACGAAAGTGACCGAGAGCAGGATGAACAGGCTGACGACGAGGTGGAGGACGCGCCGAGCCAGCTCGCTTGCGGTAAGTTCCTTCATGACCGTGTCCCGACGCCGCCCTTAATCGGACGCTTTGGTGACGCCTTCGAGCCGCGTCAGCTGATTGGGATGACCGACATAGTCCTTGACGCGCGCATTGACGACGATCGGCTCGAAGCGTTCGAAAAGCGGCAGCACGGCCGGCTTCTGCTCCACGAATTTTTCCTGCATCTCGACATAGATCTCGCCGCGCTTCTTCGCGTCCGGCTCGAGCGAGGCCTTGGCGGTCAGCGCCGTCAGTTCAGGAATGTCCCAGGCCGAGCGCCAGACGAAATTGCCGGCATTATTGGCTTCCTTGGAATTGTCCGGGTTGCTGGAGAACTGTTCCATGGAGCCGAGCACGTTCGGCATATAGGCGCCGGTCTGGGGCATGAGCAGGTCGAAATTGCGCGCACGGTGATCGGCGATGATGTCCGAACCGTTGCCCTGCTGGATGTCGATCTTGATCCCGACCTGGCCGAGCGAACCCTGGATGGCGGTCGCAAGGTCGATGCGCGGCGTCTGCGCGATCGTCTTCAGCGTCAGCGAAAAGCCGTTGGGATATCCCGCTTCCGCCAGCAGCGCCTTGGCCTTTGCCGCATCGAAGTGCCAGTCCGGATTGGGGATGGCGTATTCATAGTCTTCAGGCACCGGCACGTTGCGGACCCGGCCATAGGGCCCCATGATCGTCTGCTCGATGCCCTTGTAGTCGATGCTGTAGGCGATCGCCTCGCGCACCTTTGGATTGGCGAGATATTGGTTGCCGGCATTCATCGACAGAACATAGAAGCCGCCAGTCGGCACCCGCTGGACCTCGAAACCTTGCTGGGCCTCGAAGATCTTCAGGTCGGCCGCGCTCAGCGCGCTGGCGATATCGATATCGTTGCGCTCGAGCATCAGGCGCGCCACCTGGCTTTCCGGCACGTGCCGGACGATGACGCGGCGCATGTGCGGTGCACCACCGGCATACGCGTCGTTCGCCTCGATGATGACCATCTCGTTCGGCGTCCAGCGCTTCAGCGTGAAGGGGCCGGAGCCTGCCGAGTTGGTGCGCAGCCAGGCGTTGCCGTAGTCATTGTCCTGGACGTGCTTCTTGACCTCGACGCTGTCGACGACGCTCGCGACGCACATCGCCAGCCGGTAGAGCAGCAGCTCCGCCGTGGTTTCGCCGGAAAGGTCGATGCGCACGGTTCTTGGGTCGACCGCTTTGACAAGCTTGTCGACATTGTCGGCCGTGTAGCCGATGCGCTTGAAATTGGCGGCCGAGGCCTGATCGAGCTTAAGCAGCCGGGCGAGCGAATAGACGACATCGTCGGCCGTGACCGGGTTGCCGGAGGCAAACGTCGCCTCGCGCAGATGGAAGGTGATGCCCTTTTCATCGATCTCCCAGCTTTCGGCGAGCTGCGGCGCGATCTTGCGGTCTGCCGTCTTCACCAGCCGATCGTAGAGGTTGGACATGATCTCGATGGCCTTCGCCTCGGTCGCCTGCTGCGGATCGAGAGACAGGACCTGCGCGAGCGAGGTGCCGATGACCAATTGGTCGTCGGGCGTAGCAGCGTTTGCGCCCGGCGCTGCAAAGCTCAGGACGATTGCCGCGACCCCTGCGGCGAGCCCCTTCGAAAAATGCTTCATTGAAACTCCTCCCTGACTTATAGTAGAAGACGTATTATGTCATTCCATGTCGTATTATGACTTAGCGACATTCGACGACATTGGCAAGCACTTTCCGGGCGAGATCCCGAAAAGCACGGCACACTCACGAGGCGACGATGAACGGCGGAAGACAGAGACTGGCGCAACAGGTGATCGACGAGCTGCGCCGGCAGATCGACGCTGGCCGATTGAAGGAAGGCGACCAATTGCCGACCGAGCCGCAACTGGAGGCGAACTTCGGCGTGAGCCGTACGGTGGTGCGCGAAGCGATCGCCGACCTGCGCGCCGCGGGCTATGTCCGCCCCGTCCAGGGCAAGGGTGTTTTTGTCAGCGACCCGAAAGCAAGCCAGCGCTTCACCTTGACGCCGGTGGAGATAAGAAGCATCCCCGAAACCCTTGAACTCCTTGAATTCCGGCTGGCGACCGAGAGCGAGGCCGCGGCGATTGCCGCTTATCGCAGAACCGCCGAACAGGAAGCGGCGATCGCTGCCGCCAATAAGAAAATGGCGCAGTTCATCGAAGAGGGAAAGCCGACGGTCGAGGCCGATTTCGAGTTCCACATGGCCATCGCCGCGGCTACCAACAACCGGTTCTATCTCGATGTGATGCGCCAATTCGGACCGCGTGCCATTCCCCGCAGCCAATTCACGACGCTGCCGGAAGCCGCCGACAAGGCCTATCTGCTTGGCGTCTACGCGGAGCATGTCGAGATTCTTGCAGCCATTGCGGAGCAGGATCCCGAGCGCGCCAGACAAGCGATGCGCAAGCACATCATCGCCAGCCAGCGTCGCTATCGACGCCTCGCCGAACAATAATCCGCTCGACACATCCCCAAAATTCATATTATGTCATATGACATGGGCCGGAAACATTCGGGAAGGAGCTGTCCATGTATGTAGGAACGCAGGTCGCTGCGCGTGACGACGAGGATTACCGGGTCTACGCCCAGCTTGGCGTCAAGAATATCTCAGCCGATCCGCCGGGCGATCCGGCGAGCTGGACGCTGGAAGTTTTGGAACGGCATCGCGACCATGTCGAGAGTTTCGGCCTGGTGCTCGACATGATCCAGCTTCCCCTGCCCTCGAAACCGATCGAGAAAGCCTCCTTTCCCGATATTCTGCTGGCGGGACCGGAGCGCGATCGCCAGATCGACGCGGTCTGCCGGATGATCGAGAACTGCGCCCGCGCCGGCATTCCGTCGGCCAAGTACAATCTCAACCTGATCGGCATTCCGCGGACCGAGATGGAACGGGGCCGCGGCGGCTCGATGAACGAAGCGTTTCGCTGGGAGCGGGTCGACCAGAACGCCGCGCCCGGGCTCGCCGGCGTGCTGTCGGAAGACGAGAACTGGGAGCGCATCGACTATTTCCTGGAACGGGTGGTGCCGGTTGCGACGAGCAACCGCGTGCGCATCGCCTGCCATCCGCACGACCCCTACACGCCGCCCGGCTATCGCGGCGTCACGCGTGTTCTCGGCACCGTCGAGGGCCTCAAGAAATTCGTGCTGATGCGCGAGAGCCCCTATCACGGCCTGAACTTCTGCCAGGGCTCGATCGGCGAGATGCTCGGCAATCCGCGCGAGGAGATCGACGAGATCATCCGCTGGTTCGGCAGCCGCGGCAAAATCTTCAACCTGCACTTCCGCAATATCAGCGGCGGCAAGCTTTCCTTCATGGAGACCTTTCCCGACGAGGGCGACATGGACATGGTGCGCTCGCTGAAGATCTATCACGAGGTCGGATACCGATATATGGTGATGCCCGACCACGTCCCGACGATCAGCGGCCGCGACCCGACCGGCGTCGCCTTCGCCTTTTGCTACGGCTACATCACCGCGCTCATCCAGTCGCTTTCGGCCGGTTGAGCGGAGCCTGCCACCAGGCTCGGGTACGAGCAGCTTTTGCGAATGTCCCCTTCGGCCGGCAGCGGGGTCTTCAGTATTCCGCTTTCCGGATGCACGATGGCGTGTTCCCTGCTGACAGAAGCAATGCGCGATGATATTATGGCATCCCATAATATGCAGTTGCTCTGTCGTATCGCGTTGCACCGACCGAAATCGCGCATTGCCACAGCTGCTGGCAGAAGGGAGCGTTCCATGAGCATGTCCGAACAGCCGATGCGGGTTCTCCGTCCGGAGAAGACCCTTCGCGAGCTTGCTCTGGAAAAGATGCGCGACGCAATCGTCAACATGCATTTCAAGGCGGGCGATAGGCTTGTCGAGCGCGATCTTTGCGATCAGCTCGGCGTCAGCCGGACGATCGTCCGCGAGGTGCTGCGCCATCTGGAATCGGAAGGGCTTGTCGCCATCCTGCCGAACCGCGGCCCGATCGTCGCCGAGACAACGCCGGAAGAGGCGCGGCAGATTTACGAGATCAGAGGCGTGTTGGAAGGGATCGCGGCGAAGGCCTGTGCCGAACAGCAGGACCCTCGGGTGGTGGCCGAGCTCGAGCGGATCCTCGCACGCATCCGGACCGCCTACGCCGCCAATGAACTTCCCGGCGTCCTCGGCGCGACGACGGATTTCTATCGGACGCTTTTCGAGAATTCCGGCCGTCACGTCGCCTGGGGGATCGTCAACTCGATTACCGCTCGAATCAATCATCTGCGGTCCATGACGATCAAGACGCCCGACCGCGACAAGCAGGGGCCGGCCCAGATGCAGAAGATCATCGACGCGATCAAGGCCGGCGACGGCGCGGCGGCCTATGAGGCGGCCAATGTGCATGTCAAGAATGCCGCGGCAATCGCCGAGGCGCTGCTGGCGGAGCAGCAAGACGCAAGAGCGGGGTAACCGGGTCGCCTTAGCCGTATCTCAAGCATTTGCGCTCAGGACGATGCTCCCCGTAGGAAGGCTTGCCCGCCCTTATTCCGATGAGATAAGTGTTCTCGCGTACGGACCTCTCTGCACCTCCGGTATCGGAGAAACGCCATATAGCTTCAGAAGCACCGGGCATATCTGCTCGCCGGAAAACTGATCCGGCTTCTGTAGTATAACCCCGTCGCTTTCCGACATTCCTAGTCTATCCGTAATCAGTTTAACGATATCGGCCTCTGACAACGTAGCAACCTGATCGCGAGACTTCCCATCTTCGTATGCGAGGCGCCTAGCCTCAGAATATAGTTTGAATTTCTCACTTACCTCTGGGTGGGCCAAAGCCATGCTCGGCACGTCTCCATTTGCAAAGTTCTTGCAGCCTTCGGGGTAATTGGCGGATAGAATCGCGATCAAATCGCTTGCCGTTTCCAGCACTCTGGTTGCTGACGCATCGCTGGCACGCGCAAGTCGCGGGAGCCCATACTTCAAAACCAGAGCTGAAATTGCCTTTCGGCCGGCTTCCCAGTCACGCGTCTCAAGAGCCTCGTCAAATATTACCCGCGCTTCTTCCATGTGATCTGCGAGAACCGCATGGTTCATAGGATCACGAGCAGCGAGACTCTCCATCGCCTCCGCGACAGGATCCTTATTCCCACCCAGCGAAAAGCCACCAACTTCCATTTGCGCGATTAGATATCCAGTAAAACCGCAAATTGAAATTGTTATTATTAATGATAGGAACTTCTTCACGTACGACCGCCCCAGGGACGTTTGTAAGCAGTAGCTTGGCAACCAATGCTTGTCTATCGCCGCAGTTGGTTCCCCACTATGTCGCTGGCGAGCTAGGCTGACGTGGTAGGGGCCGGATGGCTTGCCGAAAGTTGCGTCGCTATCGGCTCCGCCAATTCGTCAATGCAACGTTCAGCTGATTCTCGCACCACGGCTGCGCTTAGGCTGGAAAAAATATGGTGGATTCTATGCCCGCAGATCATCAAGGCAGCGGCTTCTCGCAAGGTGAGGAAGATCTACCTTATTTCAGACAAACTTAACCATGTTGGGCACCGGTGAAAATCTTTGCCGCTGACGCCCCGCTTTGCTCGCATTCCCGCGACCATGATGGGGCATGGATAAGGCAGGCATCGCATTCATGGCGCTGATACTCGTCCTCATCTCTCTGGTGATGAGCATCCTTGCTGTCGACCGAACGGAGGTGGAGGCGCCGCCGGCCAGGGCGGCACTGGTTCCCACCAACTACCGGTGAGGAAATTTCGCGCTGGAACAACGAGGTCTCCGGGTGAGTTGCTAGGCAATGCAACGATCCCGGGAAACCTCCATGCGTCTCGTCCTGTTCGCCATCATCGCCTCGGTCATCAGCATACTTGCCTTCAAATATGCGGATAATTCCTTGGGCAATGCACCAGTCGCAGCCACAGCGGAGGAACTGTCTGAAGATTAGCGAAGCAGGGCGCCAATCTGGGGATTTGTCGCCCGCATTTCCGAGCCTTCCGCCGCTTCAGCAGAAGACGTGCGCCGTCGCCGGGTCGAAGCCGAGCCAGACGCTGTCGCCCCGGTTGAGGCTGGAAATCGCCTCGTGGCCGAACGGAAGGCGGACGGCCAGCGCGTCGCCCCTGGCGGTCTCGGTCGCGACGTGGATGTTGTTGCCGAGAAAGGTGATGTCGCTGACCTTGACCGGGAGGGCAATCGAGCCGCCCGGCGCCGATCGCATCAGGCGCAAGCGTTCCGGCCGCAGCATCAGTGCCGCCTTGCCGCCGGCGACCGGCTTGCCATGCACCGGTACGTTCGGGATGACCGTCGTGCCGGCGAGCGCGATTTCCGCCCTGCCATCGGCCGCCGCCACCAGATCGCAGGGTAGGAAATCGCTGTCGCCGATGAATTCGGCGACGAAACGGGTCGCCGGATTGGCGTAGAGTTCCGGCCCGGTGCCGATCTGGTCGATCACCCCCTTCGAAAAGACGGCGATCCGGTCGGAGAGCCTGAGCGCTTCCTCCTGGTCGTGGGTGACATAGAGGATCGTCACTTCCGTCTGCTGGTGGATGCGGCGGATCTCGTGCTGGATCTCCTCGCGAAGTTTCTTGTCGAGCGCCGAAAGCGGCTCGTCCATCAGCAACACAGGCGGATCGTAGGCAAGCGCGCGCGCCAGTGCGACGCGCTGCTGCTGGCCGCCGGACATCTGCGCCGGCTTGCGGTCCTCGAAGCCTTCGAGCCGGACGAGCTTCAGCATGTCGCGCACCTTGGCATCGACCTCCGCCTTCGGCAGCCGCCGGACCTTCAGCGGGAAGGCGATGTTCTCGCCGACGGTGAGATGCGGAAACAGCGTGTAGCGCTGGAACACCATGCCGATATTGCGCTTGTGCGACGGCGTCGACAGCAGCGTTTCCCCGTTGAGCAGAATGTCGCCGCGCGTCGGATTCTCGAAGCCGGCGATAATGTAGAGTGTCGTGCTCTTGCCCGATCCCGAAGGGCCGAGGAATGTCAGGAACTCCCCCTGCGCCACATCGAGATTGACGTCGTGAACGGCGGTTACGGGACCGTATTCCTTGCGAATGCCGCGGATTTGCAGGAAGGGCTTGCTCATGATTTCAATCCTTTGCGAACCAGGGCGACGAGCACCATCAAAAGCACGGTGAGCAGGATGAGAAGGGTGGAGGCGGCGGCGACGACCGGCGTCAGATCCTGCCGCAAGGTCGCCCAGACCTTGACGGGAAGTGTCTGCAGCGTCGGGCTCGCCATGAAGATCGCCACCACCACTTCGTCCCATGACGTGAGAAACGAGAAGATCGCCGCCGAGAAGATGCCGTGGCTGATCGCCGGCAGCGTCACGCGGATCTTCGCCTCCAACGGGGAGGCGCCGCACAGCACGGCGGCGTCCTCGATCGATTTGTCGAACCCTTCGAGCGCATTGGTGATCGACAGGATCGAGAAGGGCAGCGCCAGCACCAGATGGGAAATGACGAAGCCGGTCAGCGTGCCGTTGAGGCCGATCTGCAGGAAGAAAGCGTAGAGCGCCACGGCGAGAACGACGACGGGCAGGATCATCGGCGTCAGGAACAGCGCCTTCAGCGCCTCGCGGAACATGAAGCGCCCGCGCGTCAGCCCGAAGGAGGTGACGAGACCGAGCAGCACCGAAAGAACCGTGACGATGATCGCGATCTGGAAGCTCGTCCAGGCGGACGCCAGCCAGCGCGGATCGGCAAGCAGTTCCTGGTACCATTTGAGCGTCCAGCCGGGCGGCGGAAAGATCAGCCATTGCGACGAGCCGAAGGACAGCGCCGCGATGAACAGGATGGGCAGGAGCAGGAAGGCGGCTGTCAGCAACGTGATGCCGATCAGGACCAGCTTCCACCAGCCGAGACGGTCGAAATTCAGGAGCATGTCAGCGCCCTCCCATCCGGTCTGTGCCGAAGAAGCGAAGCTGCACCGCATAGAGCGCCAGCGTCACGACCAGCAGCACCAGGGCCGCCGCGCCGCCCATGCCCCAATTGACGAGGGACTGGACGAACTGCGCGATGAGTTCGGCAAGCATCATGTTCGCCGTTCCGCCGAGCAGCGCCGGAGTGACGAAATAGCCGAGCGACATCACGAAGACCATCAACGCCCCGGCCGCCATGCCGGGCATTGCCAAGGGCAGGAGAACCCGCACGAGCGCCTGCCAGCGGTTGGCACCGCAGAGCGCCGCCGCCTGCAGGATGGCCGGATCGATCTTCCGGATGACCCCATAGAGCGGCAGGATGATGAAGGGCAGCATGATATAGGTCATGCCGATCGTCACGCCGGTCAGGTTGTTGACGAGCGGAAGCGGCTTGTCGATCAGGCCCATGCCGATCAACAGCTTGTTGATGACGCCGGTGCGCTGCAACAGCACCATCCAGGCATAGGTGCGTGCCAGAAGATTGGTCCACATCGACAGGAGCAGGATGGCGAAGACGACCGAAGCGAGGCGGCTCGGCATGATGGCCAGCGCCCAGGCGACGGGAAAGCCGATCAGCAGCGACACGACCGTGACGAGGCCGGAAACGATGAAGGTATTTGCGAATATCCTGAGATAGGTGGAGGAGCCCAAGAGTTCGGCATAGTTTCCGAGGCCCGGCGCGGGCTCCGTGACGCTGCGCGCCAGAAGGATGACGACAGGGACGACGAAGAACAGGACCAGCAGGCCGAGCGCCGGCAAGGTCAGGTCGAAGTCGGTGAGCCGCAGGCGGTGTGCAGGGATCTTCGATCCTTCCGCCCTCGCGTCGGTGCGCGACAACATGGCTGTCTCTCCCAATTAAGCTGCGCGAGGGACCTTCCTCGCGCCCCTGCGTCGGATCGGCGGGGAATACGCGCTACGCACTCCCCACCGTCAAGATTTACTCTGCCTGCCAGGCGTACCAGCGCTCGCCGATCGCATCGCGGTTCTCGGCCCAGTAGTTCATGTCGGCATTGACCTGGGTTGCCGTTTGCGCATCCGGCAATGTCTTGGCCAGCTCCGGGTCCATCACCTTGGGCGAATCCAGGTTGATCGGCGCATAGCCGGTGGCCTTGGCGAGATCGGCTTGCGCCTGAGGCGAGGTCGCGAGCGCGATGAACTGCATTGCTGCTTCCTTGTTCTTCGCGCCCTTCGGCACGACGAGCGAGTCGGCGGCGGTGATGTTCTGCTCCCACGAGGTCTCGACATTGATGCCGCTCTGGGCGAGCGCCGTCATGCGGCCGTTCCAGAGGCTGCCGAACGGGGCCTCGGCGGAGGCAAGCAGCTGCTGCGACTGCGCACCACCGGTCCACCAGATGATTTCCGGCTTGATCGTGTCGAGCTTCTTGAAGGCGCGGTCGAGATCGAGCGGATAGAGCTTGTCGGCCGGGACGCCGTCGGCGAGCAGCGCCGCCTCGATGACGCCCGGGGCCGACCACTTGTAGAAGGCGCGCTTGCCGGGGAACTTCTCGATGTCGAAGAGGTCCGCCCAGCTCTTCGGGCAGGCATCTACCGCATCCTTGTTGCAGCCGATCACGAAGGAATAGTAGAAGCTGCCGACCGAATAGTCGGTGACGAAGCGCGGGTCGAGCTTGGTCTTGTCGATCACCGAAAAGTCGAGCTTCTCGAGCAGGCCGTTCTTGCCGGCCTGGGCTGCATAGTCGCCCTCGACGTCGACGACATCCCAGGTCACCGAGCCTGCCTCGACCATCGCCTTCAGCTTGCCGTAGTCGGTCGGCCCGTCCTGGAGCACGTTGATGCCGGTCTTTTCCGTGAATTTCTCGGCCCAGGCGATTTTCTGCGCATCCTGCGTCGTGCCTCCCCAGCTCGAAAAGACGAGATCGGCGGCCATCGCCGGCATGGCTGTTGCAATCGTCGCGGCAGCGGCCGCCATAGCGAGTATCTTCTTCATGTTCCCTTGCTCCGTGGTCCGGTTTTGCTTGGTTGTTCTATGACGCGCTGCCGCCTGTCGGCGAAAAGCGCGCCGCCTTCATGATCTTGTTCTCCGCGACTTCTATCAGGTCGCGTATCTTGGGAAGGAAAGCCCGCCAGTCCGGGTCTTCCATGAGTGCGGCCCGGCGCCTCTCGCGATCGTCGAGGCTCCGGTAGGCCCAGATGTGGACGATCTCGTTGATCGGCCCGATCTCGGAGAAGAAATAGGCGACGAGCTCGCCGAGATGCTTCTTCTGGACCGCGATGCCCTCTTCGTCGACCACCTTCAGGTAGGCGGGGATGGCGCCGTTCTTCAGCCGATAGGTGCGGATTTCGTAGAACATCGCCGTCACCGCATCACGAAGGGATCGGGGATCGGCTCGTCCGACGTCCTGAGCCAGACCGTCTTCGTCCGCGTAAAGTCAAGCGCGGCCGCCATGCCGCCCTCGCGGCCGTGGCCGGAGAGCCCGAAACCGCCGAAGGGCGCGATCGGCGAAACCGCCCGATAGGTGTTGACCCAGACGATCCCGGCGCGGATCCCCTTCATCAGGCGGTGCGCACGGGTGAGGTCGCGGGTGAAAAGGCCGGCCGCGAGGCCATAGCGGGTATTGTTGGCGAGTTCGAGCGCCTCCGCTTCGGTTTCGAAGGAAAGCACCGAGAGGACCGGCCCGAAGAATTCCTCCTCGAGTGACGGCGACGAACTGCCGTCGCAATCGAGAATCGTCGGCCGATAATAGTAGCCGGCGCCTTCGGGCGCCGTGCCGCCGGTGACCAGCCTGGCCCCGGCGGCGAGCGAGTGCTCCACCAGCGCCTCGATATGGTCGCGCTGACGCTGCGTCGCGAGCGGCCCGACCTCGGTCGCCATGTCGAGGGGACGGCCGATCCCGACCGCCTCGGCCTTTCCCTTGAGGAGGTCCAGGAAGCGGTCCTTGACGCTTCTCTCGACGATCAACCGCGAACCCGCGACGCAGCTCTGGCCGGTCGCCGCGAAGATGCCGGCGACCTGGGCATTGGCCGCACTTTCGAGATCGGCGTCGGCAAAGACGATGAAGGGCGACTTGCCGCCGAGCTCCAGCGAGGTCGAGGCAAGGTTCTCCGCCGAATTGCGTACCACATGGCGCGCTGTCTCTGGCCCGCCGGTAAAGGCGATGTGGTCGACCTTCCGATGGCGGCTGAGCGCCGCACCGCAAGAGGGACCGAAGCCGGTGATGATGTTGACGACGCCGGCCGGAAAGCCTGCCTCATGAACCAGCCGGGCAAATTCCAGCAGCGGCGCCGGCCCATCTTCCGAGGCCTTCACCACCATGGTGCAGCCGGCCGCCAGTGCCGGGCCGATCTTCACCGCCGACAGGAACAGCTGGCTGTTCCACGGCACGACCATGGCGACGACGCCGATCGGTTCGCGGCGCAGCCAGACATCCATGTCCGGCTTGTCGATCGGCAGATAGGAACCCTCGATCTTGTCGGCGATGCCGGCGTAATAGCGGTAATACTCCGCGACATAGGCAATCTGCGCCGAGGTCTCGCGGATGATCTTGCCCGTATCGCGCGTCTCCAGTTCCGCAAGTTTCTGCGCTTTCTCGGCGACGAGGTCGGCAAGCTTGTAGAGAAGCTTGCCTCGCTGCGTTGCCGTCAGCTTCGGCCACGGACCGTCGTAAAGCGCCGTGTGCGCAGCCTCGACGGCGCGATCGACATCGGCTTCCCGCGCCTCAGGCATCTCCGCCCAGGCGGCACCCGTAGCCGGATCGATGCTTTCGAACCGGGCTTCGCCATCTGCAAATTCGCCGTCGATGTAGCACTGGAAACGCTGCATGTGCCCTACTCCGCAAATGCCGGCATGACCTCGGCGATGAAGCGCTCGAGCGAGGCCTTCTTGCGCTCGAAGCTCATGCCCGTGTCGATCCAGAAGGAATATTCGTCGTAACCCATCGCCTCGTAGGCCTTGAGGCGGGCGATGACCTGGTCGGCCGTGCCGACCGCCAGGTTCTTGCGCATCACCTCGGGTGAGATCAGTGCATTCTCGGCCATTTCCTCTTCGGAGATCGTCTCGATGAGGGCCTGTCGGATCGGCTTCTCGTTTTTGAACCAGGCGAAGAAGTAGTTGTAATAGACGCTCATCTCCTTGGCCGCCCGTTCCAGGTCCGCTTCGTCCGTGCCGACATAGGCGTGCTGCAGCAGCATGATCTTCGGGCGCTCGATCTCCGGGTTCTTGGCGCAGGCCGCCTCGAAGCGCTCCATCAGGCTGGCGATCTCGCCGTCGCCGTTCCAGAGCGGCGTGACCTGCACGTTGCAGCCGTTGGCAACCGCGAATTCATGGCTGTTGGGATCGCGCGCCGCGACCCAGATCGGCGGATGCGGCGCCTGCACGGGTTTCGGCGCCGAAGTCGTCGGCGGAAAGGTCCAGAACTCGCTCTCATGCGCGTAGTCGCCTTGCCACAGGCCCTTGATGGCGGGGATGAGCTCGCGCATCCGCTGGCCGGCGCCCCAGGCATCCAATCCGGGGGCAAGCCGCTCATATTCGAAACTATAGGCGCCGCGGGCAATGCCGATATCGAGCCTGCCAGCGGTGATGATATCGGTCATCGCCGCTTCGCCGGCGAGCTTGATCGGGTGCCAGAACGGCGCGATCACCGTGCCGGTGCCGAGCCGCACATTCTTCGTGCGCCGCGCGAGATCGGCGAGGCTCAGGAACGGATTGGGCGCGATCGTGAAGCTCATGCCATGATGTTCGCCGGTCCAGATCGCATGCAGGCCGCCTTTGTCGGCGATTTCGCAAAGCTGGATAAACTCGCGATAGAGGCTCTCGTCCGTCTGTCCGGGGTTGAGCCGCTCGAGATGCACGAAAAGCGAGAATTTCATGGGTCAGGCCTTTCTGGCATAGGGATGAACCTTGCCCTGTTTCTCATCGCCGACGTAAACGCCGAAGTTGCCGAGCGCGCTCTCGGCGGCGAAGCGCCTCAGGAGGTCGGCAGTGGCGGAATTGTCCATCGCGTCGAGCGGCAGGTCCGCAATCGGGACGAACCGCCCCGCCTTGGTTTCGCCGGGCTCGGCAACGGCGCGATAGACGATATGCTGGTGGCCGGTCGCCTTGTTGTCGTAGACCGAGTAGAGGAAGCCGACCTCGACCGCCAATCCGGTCGCACCCGTCAGATAATCCTGCAGCGCCGCCAGCGGCTCACCGCCCCTGAGCTCCATCTGCGGCAAGCGCCAGCGGCCATCCGCCTCGGAAATCAAGAGGACCGCACCGTCACGCTCGACGACGGCGGCGATCAGCGGCATGCCCTCCGCAGCAGCCGAAACCGCCTTGCTGGAAAGGCCCGGCGTGATGTAGCTCCCACGCGCGAAGCCGAGGCCCGCCATGGCGCCGTTCTCGAAAGCCTCGACGCGGCCGATCAAGATGGCGTGGTCGCCGGCGTCGACGATCTCGTTCGTCGAACAATCGAACCACGCGCTGACGCCCGCGAGAATCGGCGCGCCATGAGGTCCGTTCTTCCATTCGACCGCCGCGAAGCGGTCCTCCACCGGTTTGGCGAAGGTGTTGGAGACTGTCATCTGCTTTTCGGAGAGGACGTTGACGCCAAAACCCTTGGCCGCAGTCATCGTCGCGAAATTGCGTGAGGTTTTCGCGAGACAAACGAGCAGAAGCGGCGGATCGATGGATACGGAGGCGAAGGAGTTCGCCGTGAAACCGATCGGCCGTCCCGACGCGTCGTTCGCCGTGACCACCGTCACGCCGGTCATGAACGAACCGAAGGCGTCGCGCAGCGCGCGGGGGTCCAAAGTAGCTGTTGTCATGACTTCTCCCCTTCCTTTGAGAGCCAGTCTTCGAGGATCGCATTGACCGTATCCGGCGCCGTCAGATTGACCATGTGGCGATGCCCTTCGATGATGTGCGCCCAGCCACGCGGCGCGGCGGCGGCCATGGCACGCGCCATTTCGGGCGTCGAATTCGGGTCCTCGGAGCCGGTCAGGAACAGCGCCGGGCACTGCACCTCGGGCCAACTTCCGGCATAGACGTCGTCGCCATGCGCAAAGGCATTATAGGCTGTCGCATAGCCTTCGGGATCGACGGCGTGCAGCCAGCTTCGCGTCAGTTCATAGACCGTTTCGGTTTCACTGCCCTCGCCGAACCAGCGTTTCAGCGGACCGTCGACATCGACCGCGCCCTTGCGGATCATGTCGGCCCGGGCGACGACCGCCGCCTTCGCATCGGGATCGCGCAAATATACGCCATTCAGAAGCGCCACCCGGCGGATACGTCCGGAAAGCGTCGCGGCCGCCCCGCCGGCAATCAATGCGCCCATCGAATGGCCGGCGAGATTGACACGCTCCAGTTTCAGGTCATCAAGCAAGACGCCGAGCCAGACGACGAATTTCTCGAGCTTCGCGCCCGGATCCAGCCTGTCGCTCTCGCCGTGGCCCGGCATGTCGACGGCGATGACACGGCACCGGGCAGACAGGGCGGCAATCTGCGGCGCCCAGGCTTCGAGGCGCATGCCGACCCCGTGGATCAGCACGAGCGGCTCGCCGTGACCGCTATCCACATAGGCGGCACCATGCGCCGTTCTTGCGCGGCTGGCGCCGAGGGCCGTCAATTCTGTTCGCTCGGACTTTAGCATCGTCGTGCCCCGGACCCGCGGCGTCAAACGCCGGCCGGATTGGCGACATCCTGCCCAAGATCCTTCAGGTCCTGGTAGCGATCGCCGATGCGGTGATGCGGGCGTCCACCGACAGAGGCGCCAAGCGCAATGACGATCTCGTTCGCCGCCGGCGCATCCGGGACGGCGGTCTGGATGGTCAGATAGTGCGAGCGGCGCCCTTCATCGTTCTTGTCCATGAGCGGGATCATCAAGGGCGCGTTTGCCGGACCGCGCGTGTTGCAGAAGGCGAGGTAGGACTTGGCGCCGACGGCCTGGCGATAGTGATTGCCGAAGCGCAGCGTGTGGATCAGCGCCGATGCGTGCTCGACCTCGCCGTCGAGACCGACGATTGCCGATTTGCCATAGCCCTCGACCGCTTCACCCGAGCCGACCGCGTCGATGATCATCTTCGTCAGAAGCTCGCCAAGCACCGGTGCCGCCGCGTGAATTTCCGGCTTCAGGTTCTCGACATAGCCCGCGCCAGCCCAGGGGTTCTTCACGACGGCGATGGCCGAATAGAGCTTCAGCGGCACCGGCGCAGCCTTGCCGCCCTCGATCAGCGTCGTCTCCACCTGCAGCAGGGTCTTGCGGATTTCGATGGCCATCGCCGTCTCCTTCATTTCTCTATTACATACTATGGTATGCCATAATACTGCAGTGTCAAGCACCCTTTTCGTCCGCATGGAAAAGCGAAGAGATTCAGCGGCATGAAAATGAAAAACCCCGCTCGTTGCCGAGCGGGGTTTGGTCGATTGACGGTGTTTCTTGCCTCAGCCCATGCGCTCGGAGGCGTAGGAACCCGGGCTCGGCGGGAACACCACGACGCGGTTACCGTTGATGAAGGTGCGGTGGTGGATATGGGCATGGACCGCCCGGGCCAGCACCTGGCTTTCGACGTCGCGGCCGATCGACACATAGTCCTCGGCCGACTGCGCGTGGGTGATGCGGGCGATGTCCTGCTCGATGATCGGGCCTTCGTCGAGATCGGCGGTGACGTAGTGCGCCGTCGCGCCGATCAGCTTGACGCCGCGCTCATAGGCCTGCTTGTAGGGGTTGGCGCCCTTGAACGACGGCAGGAACGAGTGGTGGATGTTGATGATCCGCCCCGACATCTTCTTGCACAGCGCATCCGACAGCACCTGCATGTAGCGGGCGAGCACGATCAGCTCGGCGCCGGTCTGTTCGACGAACTCCAGCAGCTGCGCCTCCGCCTTCGGCTTGTTCTCCTTCGTCACCTTGATGCAGTGGAAGGGGATGTCGTGGTTGACGACCACCTTCTGGTAGTCGAAGTGGTTGGAGACGACGCCGACGATGTCGATCGGCAGCGCCCCGATCTTCCAGCGGTAGAGCAGGTCGTTCAGGCAATGGCCAAAGCGCGACACCATCAAGAGCACCTTGGTGCGTTCCGCCTGGTCGTGGAGCGCCGTGTCCATGGTGAATTTCTCCGCGATCGGCTTCAGCCCCTCCTCGAGTGCGGCACGGCCGACGCCCTCTTCCGAGATGAACGAGATGCGCATGAAGAACAGGCCGGTTTCGAGGTCGTCGAATTGCGAGCTGTCGATGATGTTGCAGCCCTCTCCGGCGAGATAGGCGGACAGCGCCGCGACGATGCCGCGGGTGGATTTGCAGGTTACCGTCAAGACATAGCTGTTCATCATTCGTCCTTCGCTGTCACACCTTTGGGCGCTGCGCCCATTGCTTCCCTACTGCATGTCTTTCTCCTTAAATCGACCTCGATTTAAGGAGAAAGACATGCAGCAATTCAAAGTGCTACAGTGACCTTTGCGCGTCTGATAAGACGCGCGGCGCTGTAGACCGGAGCCAATTAAAGGATAATTCCTGCAGCAATTGAAAGTGCTGCAGCGACCTTTTTACGTCTGAACCGACGCAGCGGCGCCGGCGCTGCTATCCTGCGCGGAACGCCGTCCGCTCCTGAGTATCGATCTTGTCGAGGAATTCCTCCAATTCAACCGGCTCGATGCCGACCAGATGTGCCTTCTCCGGATAAGCGCCCGAGCGGACGTCGTCGGCATATTCGCGGAAGGCGGCGATGCGTTCCTGCTGCAGCCGCTCGAATTCGGCGGCAAAGTCGCGATAGACCTTGGCGTGGCGAGGGTAATGGCCGCGGTTCTGTCCGAGCACGTCTTCGGCAAAGAGATACTGGGCGTCGCATCCGGTGCCGGCGCCCATGGAGAGCATCAAGAGCGAGGTGCGCTCAGAGATCGCGGCCGCGACCTCTCCCGGCACGACCTCGATCTCGGCGGCGAAGGCGCCGGCCTCTTCGAGCGCCTTGACCTGGCGCCAGATCTCCAGCGCGCTCTCCGCTGTCTTGCCGACCGCGCGGAAGCCGCCTGTCCAGGTCGCCTTTGACGGGATCAGCCCGACATGGCCGCAGACCGGGATTCCCTCCTCGCGAAGCCGCCTGACCGTCGAAAGGCCGGCGGCGCAATAGACGGCATCGCCGCCCGCCCGCATCGCCTCGAAGGCGCCGCGCAGATAGTCTTCGGCCGTGATGAAGTCGCCATATTCGAGCCCGGGAAAGGCGAAGACCGTGGGCGCCGTCTCGCGGAACTCAGGCCCGAGCAGCGCCGGCGGAACGGAGACGAGATCGATGCCCGCTTTTTCTGCGGCTTCCGCCTCTTCCAGCGTCACGACGCGCAGCATGGTGAGTTGCCTCTGGCCCTTGATCGACAAGAGATCGGCAACGGTCGGACGACGATGTTTCATGGAAATCTCCAGATGAATGCTTGGAAAGGGCGACCCCGGCGACCGTCAGGCCGCCAGCAACGTCTTCAGCTTGGTTTTCGGCGAGGAAAGCGCCGCCGGGTCTGGCCTGCAGCCCGCGGCGATCAGCATTTCGGCAAGGCGAATGTCGCGGGCCACCGCATTACCGGGCCCGATGCCGCTTGCGGCGATCAGCCGGCCCTCGCCATCGAGATGGAAGAGAATGAAGGCGCCGTCTCCCATATCGCGCCGGGCGGTCGTCGTGGCGCCATCGGCAAGGCCGGCGATCTGCAGGGTGAGCTCGTATTGATCTGACCAGAACCACGGCACGCTTGCGATCGGCTCGGCCGCGCCCATGAGATTGGCTGCAACGAGCGTGCCGTGATCCTGGGCATTGCGCCAGGCTTCAAGCCGCACCCGCCGGCCGCGATAGTGCGACAGGGGAAAGGAACAGCAGTCTCCGGCCGCATAGATGTCGGGGTCCGATGTTCTCAGCGTCTCGTCGACGGCAATGCCGTTTTCGATCAAGAGCCCGGCCGCCGCCGCAAGCTCGGTATTCGGGACCGCGCCAATGCCGACGACAATGAGGTCGAAGGGCCTGCTCGCGCCGTCCGCGAAGACAACCCGTGGCCCATCGTCATCCGCCTCGAGCGCTGCGATGCGCGCGCCGCAAACGATCTCGACGCCTTCCTGCCGATGCCGATCGGCAACGACCGCCGCGATCTCCTCCGGCACACCGCGGGAGAGGACACGCGGCAAACCCTCGATGAGCACGACCTCGGCGCCGAGCTTGCGGGCGGTTGCAGCCAGTTCGAGGCCGATAAAGCCGCCGCCGATGACGGCGAGCTTTCGCCCCGGTCTAAGAGCGCCGCGGATCGCCAAGGCGTCGGCGTGGGTCCGGAGCACCCGGATGCGGTCCGAATTCTCCGGCGCTCCGGGAAGCGCACGCGGTCGGGCGCCGGTCGCAAGCAGCAGTCGGTCGTAGCGGATCGCCCGATCATCCCCAAGCCGCACGGCCTTATGCCGACGGTCGATCGACTCGACAGAGACGTTCGTCAGTACGGCAATCCCTGCCTCTTCGTAGCGCCCGGCATCGGCCACCAGTCTTGGCGGCTCGGTCCCGGCAAGCCCGTCCTTGGACAGCGGCGGCCGCTCATAGGGAAGATGCGGCTCGGTGCCGATCAGGGTGATCTCTCCGCCGAAGCCCTTTTCCCTGAGGGCAAAGGCTGCCCTTGCGCCGCATTCGCCGGCGCCGACGATAACGATATGGCTCATGTTCTCCTCCCCTCGCCCCTGAAGCGTCAGGCCCCGTCCTCAGGAAATCGCGATAAAGACGCTGCCGGCTTCGACCTTGACCGGATAGGTCCTGAGGTTGACGCAGACGGGGGCGCCCTTGGCTTGGCCGGTCTTGTAGTTGAAGCGGCCGTTGTGCTTCGGACATTCGATGATGTCGTCCATCACCAGCCCGTCGGCCAGATGGATCTGCTCATGCGTGCAGAGCCCGTCGGTCGCGAAATATTCGTCTTCGGGGCTGCGGTAGACCGCGAAGGTGCGACCCTCATGGTCGAAACGGATGACGTCTTCCTCGTCGATCTCGTCGGCCGCACAGACCTCGACCCAGTTCGAGCTCATGGTTTCCTCCATTGGATGCTGAATTTCTGTTTGCCGTCGCTGGCAGCTATTCGGCGGCGACCGGCTCGCCGTGGAACTCTTCCCGATAGGCCCTTGCCGTCGCCGGCAGTTCGCGCCTCAGGAAATAGTCCTCGTGGCGCAACTGCCTCAGGAAGGCCGGGATCATCTCGCGATAGCCGCTGAGGATCGACGGATTGGCCGCCGGCAGGTCGTGCTTGATCATCGCGTGCAGCTTCGGCAGTGCGTGATAGGGCACCATCGGGAACATGTGGTGCTCGACGTGGTAGTTCATGTTCCAGTAGATGAAGCGGCTCACCGGATTCATGTAGACGGTGCGGCTGTTCAGCCGGTGATCGATGACGTTGTCGGCAAGCCCGCCATGCTGAAGCAGCCCCGTCAGCACGTGGTGCCAGGCGCCATAGAGCCGCGGCAGGCCGATCAGCATCAGGGGCAGGATCGAGCCCAGATAGGCCGAGAGACAGATCGTCGCGACATAGACCGCAAGCCAGATGCGGGCGACGAGGATCGCCTTCGATCGCTCCATTTCAGGAATGAAGGTTTTTTCGGCGGCGCTGATGACGCCGAAGGCGTTTCGCACCATGTCGATGACCGCATGCCAGACATCGATGATGCCGAAGAAATTGAGGACGAGACGGATGAGATCCGGCGGCCGCATGACGGCGATCTCCGGGTCGCGGCCGACGATGACCGTGTCGGTGTGGTGGCGGGTGTGGCTCCAGCGCCAGGTCACCGGATTGCGCATGATCATGAAGCAGGCGATCTGATAGACGGCGTCGTTCATCCACATCGTCTTGAACGCGGTGCCGTGGCCGCATTCGTGCCAGCGGCTGTCGGAGGCCGAGCCGTAGAGGACGCCATAGGCGAGGAAGAACGGCACGGCGAACCAGGTGCCCCAGAAATAGACGCCAAGACCGCCGAAAAGGAACATGCTGCCGAGCCAGATCGCGGTATCGCGGATGGCCGGACCATCATCGCGCTTCATCAGTTCCTTCATCTGCTTGCGCGGAATGTCGGTGTGGTACCACTCGGCCGCCGCCAGCCCGTTCGCCACCGCGGCTTGGGCGTCGCGACCCAGCAGGCTGTAATCTCGTTTCGTCGGAACTGTCGTCATCCCTGCCTCCCGAAGCGCGCTGCCGATTGCGTCTCCATCTGATGCGAGGAGAATAAGTTGACTTTTGCCAGCTCTCAATGCAGTCATGATATATTCTCTCAAAACACATCATGGCGGCGACCTCATTCATGAGGTAATGCTGTCAGGGAGGCGGAGATGAGCAGCAGGCCGACGATCGCGGATCTGGCACGGGCCGCGGGGGTGAGCGTCGCGACGGTGGACCGCGTGCTGAACGGGCGACACCCGGTGCGCGAGGAGACGGCGCGGCGCGTCTATGACGCGGCAAAGGCGATCGGCTACCACGCCGTCGGTCTCCTGCGGCAGCGCGTTTTCGAGGATCTGCCGCAATACCGTCTCGGCTTTCTCCTGCAAAAACCGCAGCAAGCCTTCTATCAGGCCGTCGCAAGGGAAATGGAGAACGCAGCGCTGTCGCTCACCCATGCCCGGGTTGTCCCGCAGGTCGACTTCGTTGCCAATTCGACGCCAGCCGGGATTACCGAGAAGCTGAAGACAATGGCGGCGCGCAACCAGGCGATCGCCTTCGTCGCTCCCGACTACCCTGCCGTAACGACCGCGGTCGAGGAACTGAGAGAGCGCGGCATTCCGACCTTCTCGCTGCTCTCCGACTTCGCCGCCGGCGTGCGCGAAGGCTATATCGGCATGAACAATCACAAGGTCGGGCGAACCGCGGCCTGGATGATCGCCAAGGCGGCCAAGCGGCCGGGCAAGGTCGCTGCCTTCATCGGCAGTCACCGCTTCCTCGGCCATGAACTGCGGGAGATCGCCTTTCGCTCCTATTTCCGCGAGAAGGCGCCCGAATTCGAGGTGCTCGACACGATGGTCAACCTCGACACCGCCGAAATCACCCATGAGGCGACGCTCGACCTCCTGAAGCGCCACCCGGACCTTCTCGGCTTCTACGTCTGCGGCGGCGGCATGGAGGGGGCGATTTCGGCGATCCGCGAGGAAAAGCTCGAGGGCAAGCTGCTCGTCGTCGTCAACGAACTGACGCCGGAGTCGCGCGCGGCGCTTGCCGACGAAGCGGTGATCATGGCCGTTGCCACGCCCGTCCAGGCGCTTGCGAGAGAAACGATCAGCCTGATGATCGGTGCCATCGACCGCGGCTCGGCCGGCGTGCCCGGGCAGACGATCCTGCCCTTCGACATTTTTCTGCCGGAGAGTATTTGATCCCTTTACCAGCAGAACCTTGATGCGTATCCGGGATACGCTTATGTTGGGATAGCACGTGGAGAAAACGGCCATGTCATCGCGCGAACGCATCAGGAAATATCGAGAGATTGGGGGCGCAGCAGATCTCGTGCGTGTGGAAGTCCTCGTCCCTGCCGCCGATCGAGACGCTATTCTCGCGTCTGCCAGCAAGCTTCGGCAAGAGCACCGAAACAAAAAGGAACGCATGATTGAATTCCTGCAAGCGGCTACAGAACGCTACGGTCTCCGGATCCTCGACAATATCGATCTAAGCAGGGTCGACAGCGTCGAGGGCAGGTGCAGGATTGTCGCTGACGCGCTGATGGAACGGGGGGACGCTCGGGCTTTCGGGATGGGCCGCCGAATGCTTGCCGAACTCGAGGGCAACCGCTGATGGCCCTTACACAGCTGCAACGCGGCATCATGATCTCGATTGCGAAAAACCGGTCCGATTCAAGCTACATGGCAGGCGGTGTCGTTCTGAACATGGATTGGCCGCGTCTCTCGGATGACCTGGACATCTTTCACGACACCGACGAAGAGATAGGCGAGACGGCACAGCGCGATATGGACACACTCAAGTTGGATGGGTTCCGCGTTTCGGTTGAGGTGAACATCTATGGCTGCGTCGAGGCGCGCGTCAGTCGCTTCGGAGAAAGTACCCTCATACAGTGGATGAGCGAAACGCGTATGCGCTTCTTTCCCCTCATTCGCGACGAGGAATGGGGAGCGCGTCTGCATCCGCTGGATCTTGCCATAAATAAAGTAATAGCGGCTTCCGCCAGAAGGAAAGCCAGAGACTATGTAGACCTGCTCTCAATTGAAGAGAACCTTGCGTCTCTCGGCCCACTGATAATGGCGGCCGCTGGGAAGCCCCCGCATTTCTCTCCCGTCAGGACAATCGAAGAAATTCGGAGAAAAGCGTTGTCCGTTACTGATGATGAATATTTGTCTGTACGAGGCATTCCGGAAAACTGGACTCCAAGTTTTGTTCGACAAAAAATATCCGACGTTCTGGAGCGAGCCGAGGACTATGTCAGAAGCGCGCCATCCGACGTCGTCGGACTCTTGGCTACTAACGCTGATGGAAGCGCCGCTGCGTTCGGCAATCGCAATCTCGAGGGGGTTACGCTACGGCGCGCGACAGTCGAGCCCGAGGTGATGCCCGAATTTCCGGAAGTCAGACCGACCTGGAAGACCCATCCGGACAGCGATTAAATCAGCAATTGCATCCTGATTCCGACCGGCGTCGCGACCCTAACCTTCTTCCCTTGGTGCAGCCCATGTTCGACCTCATCATCCGAAACGCAAATCTTCCCGATGGCCGCAGCGGCGTCGATATCGGCATCAGGGGCGACAGGATCGCCGAGGTGGCCGCGAGGATCGAAGCGGCGGCAAGGGAAGAGATCGACGCGACCGGCCGGCTCGTTTCGCCGCCCTTCGTCGATCCGCATTTTCACATGGATGCGACGCTGTCGCTCGGGCTGCCGCGGATGAACCGCTCCGGCACGCTGCTCGAAGGCATCGCGCTCTGGGGCGAGCTGCGTCCGACCCTGAGGCGCGAGGCGCTGGTCGAGCGGGCGCTGCGCTATTGCGACCTCGCGGTCTCGCAGGGCCTCCTCCACATCCGCAGCCACGTGGATACGACCGATCCGCGGCTGGTGACGGCGGAGGCGCTGCTCGAGGTCCGCGAGAAGGTGGCGCCCTATATCGACCTGCAGCTCGTCGCCTTCCCGCAGGATGGCTACTACCGCTCGCCGGCCGCGGTCGACGCCTTGAACCGGGCGCTCGACATGGGCGTCGACGTCGTCGGCGGCATTCCGCATTTCGAGCGCACCATGAGCGACGGGGCCGCATCGGTGGAAGCGCTCTGCCGGATCGCGGCTGAGCGCGGGCTGCCGGTCGACATGCATTGCGACGAGACCGACGACCCAATGTCGCGGCATATCGAGACGCTGGCCGCTCAGACGATCCGCTTCGGCCTTCAGGGCCGGGTCGCCGGATCGCACCTCACCTCGATGCATTCGATGGACAACTACTACGTCTCGAAACTCATTCCGCTGATGGCGGAGGCCGAGATCAATGTCATCCCCAATCCGCTGATCAACATCATGCTGCAGGGCCGGCACGACATCTATCCGAAGCGCCGCGGCCTGACCCGCGTGCGCGAGTTGATGGAGGCCGGCCTCAACGTCTCCTTCGGCCACGACTGCGTGATGGACCCCTGGTACTCGATGGGCTCCGGCGACATGCTGGAGGTCGGGCACATGGCGATCCACGTCGCCCAGATGGCCGGCATCGACGACAAGCGGAAGATCTTCGACGCGCTGACCGTCAATTCGGCGAAGACGATGGGCCTCGAAGGCTATGGCCTCGGCAAGGGTTGCAACGCCGACCTCGTCATCCTGCAGGCGCGTGATCCGCTCGAAGCCCTGCGGCTGAAACCGAACCGGCTCGCGGTCATCCGCCGCGGCAAGGTGATCGCCCGCACGCCGCCACGGGTAAGTGAACTGCACATTGAGGGACGGCCGCCGTCCGTCGACGTCGCCGATTACGCGCCGGGGTTTGGGAACTGACGTCTCCTGCGAGCGCCGTCTACTGCGGGACCGCTCGCCTCGGCGAACTCGCCACCAGCCGCGCATAGGCGATTGCCGAAAGCATGTTGACGTGGTTCGCCTTGCCGGTGCCGGCGATGTCGAAGGCCGTTCCGTGGTCGACGGAGACGCGGTCGATCGGCAGCCCGAGCGAGACGTTCACGGCGGTGTCGAAGGCAACCAGCTTGATCGGGATGTGGCCCTGGTCGTGGTATTGCGCCACGACGAGGTCGAAGGCGCCGTTATAGGCGCGTGCAAAAACCGTATCGGCCGAGATCGGGCCGGAAACGTCGATGCCCTTGGCCTTTGCCAGCTCGACGGCGGGCACCAGGAAGCGGGTGTCCTCGTCGCCGAACAGGCCGTTCTCGCCGCAATGCGGGTTGAGGCCGGCGACGGCGATGCGCGGCTTCATGCCGAGCCGCATGAAATGGTTGTGGCCGGCCTCGATCGTCGCCAGGACCCGCTCGACCGTGGCGCGCTCGATGGCGCCGCGCAGCGACACGTGGGTCGAGACGTGGATGGTGTTCAGCCGCTCGGAAGCAAGCAGCATGAACGAGCTCTTCGAGCCGGTCAGGTGCGCAAGGAGCCCGGTGTGTCCGTCGAAATGGTGGCCGGCGAGATTCATCGCCTCCTTGTTGATCGGCGCAGTGACGATGCAGTCGGCCTCGCCCGCCGTCGCCATTTCGACGGCGCGGCGGATATAACGCACCGAGGCTTCGCCGGCGACCGCACTCACCTTGCCGATTTCCGGCAGGGGCGCATCGATCGGCACCTCCTCTACCCGGACCGCACCCTCGGCAGGCACCGTCGAGAAGTTGACTGCCGTCAACGTCGACCGCTTGGCCTGTTCCAGCGCCTCGATATTGCCGACGACGGTGAAATTCCCGAGTTCCTCTTGCGGCAGGGTCGCCAGCGCCTTGACGATCACCTCCGGGCCGACGCCGGCCGGATCGCCGAGCGTGATTGCGACGCGGGTGTCCATGCCCATGGTTTCCTCCCTGGGGGCCTGCCTAGTAGGCCGCCTCGTAGATTGCGAGAATGTCGGCGCGTGACAGGTCGCGCGGATTATTGTCGAGCAGCCGCCGGATGGCGAAGGCATCGTCGGCCATCGTGCCGAGATCGTTGGCGAGCACGCCGAGCTGCCGCAGCTTCATTTCGATGCCGAGCGAGGCGCAGAACCCGTGTGCCGCGTCGAAGACGGAACTGATGTCCTGCGAGGCCGGCAGGTCCAGCGCCTCGAGGACGGCTCGCGTCTTTTCCGGGACGGCCGGCGTGTTGAAGGCAAGCACGTGCGGGAAGATCAGCGCATTGGCAGCACCATGCGCGACATGCCAGCGCGTGCCGAGCGGATAGGCAAGCGCGTGACCTCCCGCCGTATTCACCGGCCCGAGGCAATAGCCGCCATAGAGCGAAGCAAGCGACAGCCCGGCACGGGCCTCGGCATCGTTGCCGTCACGGACGGCGCGCGAGAGATAGCGCCCGACCAGGCGCACGCCCTCGATTGCATAAATGTCGATCGCGGGATGGGCCTTGCGGTTGGTGAAGGCCTCGACGCAATGCGCCAGAGCGTCCACCCCGGTCGCTGCCGTGACCTTCGGCGGCACGGTGAAGGTGAGTGCGGGATCGATGACGGCGATGTCGGCAAGCATGTGGATGCTCTCGACAGCGAGCTTGGCCTTCGTCTCCGGGTCAGTGACCAGCGCCCGGATGCCGGCTTCGCTGCCGGTTCCGGATGTGGTCGGCACCTGGGCGAGCGCCGCTTTACGCGGCTCGGCGACCTTGCCGGCGCCGACGACGTCGGCGAGGTTCTGCGACGAGCCGGAGAGGACCGCCGCGAGCTTGGCAAGGTCCATGGCGCTGCCCCCGCCAAAGCCGACGATCAGGTCGGCCTTGGCGCCTGCGGCCGCCGCAAGGACGCGGTCGAGGTCGGTCGTATCCGGCTCGGCCTTAACGTCGCCATAAACGGTCACCTCGCCGGCAAGCCCGAGAACGTCGCTGCGCGCCGCGTTGAAAGCGTCGGAGATCACCAGAACCCGGCGGTATCCCTTGCCCTTGGCCCAGGCGCCGAGCCTTGCCGCGACGCCGGTGCCAAACTCGATCAGACCCGGTCTCACCATGACGATGGGCGCATCCAGACTGCTCATCCGATCGGTCCTCCCTGAACCCGGGCGCAAAACGCGCCAAGATGTAAAGTTGTTATACTTTATGTCATCGAATGGCAAGAGCGGCAATCGGCATTTTGTCCACCGCCTGTCACCTTCTGCCTCCCGGCGGCCGCGGTATTTCCGGAGTGCGGCGCATATGCTACTGTTAAAAAAAGAAAATAGTGGACATGGCACCGCCCCGACCGCCAGCGATCTGGCAGCCGCGACGCATGCCGAGGAGATACGGCCCGGGCTGCCGCACTTGTCAATTCAGGGCCAGAACACGGCCCTGCGGATCACTTTGCGCCTTCGATGAAGCCCCGATCCAGCCGCACATATTTGATCGCCCGGCGGAAATAGGTGTAGGCGATGTGCAGCCGACCTTCTCCGTCCTCCACGATCGATGGATAGGAGAATTCGCGATTGAGCGAATCCTTCGAATTGTTGCTCAGGCAATAGCCGTCGCCGGTATCGAGGTCGATGCGGCGTGGGAATGTCCGCCCACCATCCGTCGAAAACGCAAGGCTGAGCGGTGCGCGCGGTACGCCCCAGACGGCCGGGCGGGCCGAGGCAACGGCCTCAGTGGTCCCGCTGCCCTCCCCGCCGTCGGCCTCGATCTCATCATAAAGCGAGTGGCGGCGCGCATCCGACATCGACGCATTGCTGTGGTTGTAAACCATTGCAATCGCGCCATTTTTTGTACGGATCGCTTGGATCGACGAATTGTTGTTCGGCAGGTCCACGGGTTGCGGCGCCGTCCAGTTCAGCCCCGCGTCGCTCGATTGGCTTCTGAGCACATGGGCGGCGAAACGGTTGCGGTAGAAAGCGACCATCGCATCGCCGCCGGCCGGAACGATGTTCATATGCACCGCGCCGATGCTGTCCGGCACTTCAGTCATCGCCCACGTCCTGCCCTGGTCGTGCGAGATCAGCACGGCGGCGCTGTCGACGTCGCCGGTCCAGCGCCGACCCGCCTCGCCGATGCAGCGGAACACCGGCAGCAGCCATTGGCCGGCGCCGTTGACGATGATCGGCTGGCGCACGAAGGTGCCGGGTATGTCGCACAGCACTTCGGTCGGACCGAAGGACTTGCCGCCATCGCTGGAAATGCGGCGCTTGACCACGGCTCCGTCCTGGTTTCCAGAGGTCTGCGAGGTAAAGAGCAGCCAGACGCGACCGTCCGGTGCCGTGAAGATCAACGGATTCTGCTCGGATTTCGCCGGGTCGTCGGACATCTTCTCCGGATCCGTCCACCGGCCCGCGCCGGGCTCGAGCCGCGACATGTAAACCGAGATGTCACCCATTCCTTCCATCGTTCCGCCGAACCAGACGCAGGTCAGCGTGCCGTCCGGCAGGAAGGCGAGATTGGCGGCATGGTTCTGCACGCAAGGGGATGGCAGGTAGGCGTCGAAACGGCCGGGCTCGGTCGGGTTCGAAACCAACGCGCCCGTCATCCGGCGAGGAACGTCGTTCGGGTCCAGAGCGGAATAGGTCATCGGAGTCTCCCTCAGGGCAAGGCCGCAAACTTGGCAGCGAGGTCCGCCCGTTCACCGTTGCTGAGCGGCATAAGCGGGGCGCGTGTCCGGACCCAGGCATTCTCGCCGCTTTTCAACGCGACCATCGCCTTGATCGTCGGGATCTGCACATAGGAATTCGACAGCGTCCTGTAGGCGTTGATGCGCGCCTGGGCCGCCTCGACCTCGGCCTCCTTCGCTGGATCCGAGACATTGTCGAAAATCAGCCGCAAGGAATCGCCGACAAGATTAGAGGTCGCGGTAATGCAGCCCGCACCGCCGGCCTTGAGCAGCGGCAGGAGCAAGGGATCAGCGCCCGCAAGCAGGGAGAAATTCGGCAGTTCCGTCACCAACGCCTGCATATTGGCGAAGTCGCCGGCGGAGTCCTTGATGCCGACGATCGTCTCGGGGAAGGCCGCCGCGAGCCGCTTTACCAGCGGAATCGACAGCGGGATACCGGAGACCTGCGGAATATGGTAGAGGATCACCTTCAGCCGGTTATCGCCAATTTTTTCAAGGATTTGCGAGTAGGCCGCATAGATGCCCTCGTCGCTGACACCCTTATAGTAGAAGGGCGGAAGCATCACGATCTTCCTCACCCCGAGCGCAAGCGCATGTTTCGTCAGCGCCACCGTTTCAGGGATCGCCGCGACGCCGGTGCCGGGCATCAGCCGGTCGGCAGCGATGCCGGCGGCAAGAGCGCTTTCGAGGATCGCCCGGCGCTCGTCCTGCGAGAACGAATTGGCCTCGCCGGTCGTGCCGAGCAGCGCAATTCCATGGCAGCCTTCGGCAAGCAGCCGCGCGCAGTGGGCGGCAAAGAGGCCGAGATCCGGCTCGCCGCTCTCCTTGAGCGGCGTCGCCGCCGCGCAGTAAACGCCGGTCACCACATGTCGTCCGTTCATCTGTGCCTCCTCCGCGGTCGTCGCAAACAGCTGACGAACTTGTCAGATGCGGCCTTCCCGACCGCTTTTCGCCGCTTCCAGCGTGCGCTTCATCGCTCCTGTTTGGTTCAATATCGCCCCTGTTGTCAATATGAAAAACTCAGCCGAAATTTTCGTGTCGCAGCAAAGCTTTGATTCAATGCGCTTTTTTTCGTGACGCCAATCTCGCTATCGGACACATGCGCAATTTTAGTTGACATATTTACAATATAGTCCAGTGTAGGGCCAATCAGAGCGCCATGATCCGGGGAGAGCGGAGGCGCTCGATTTCACGTACGGGAGGAAGAAATGACCAGACGGAATGACCTCGACTCCGCAATGGCGGGCATCTCGCGGCGGGAGGCGCTGAAACTCGGTCTCGGCGCCACGGTGGCGCTGACGATCGCCGGCATGAACGCGCGCATCGTGATGGCGCAGGAGGGCCAGGTGTTGAAGGTTGCCAATCCGGCCTTCAACCAGGACTGGTCGCCGCTTCGCGGCGGCGGCGTTCCCTATCGCTGGAATTCGATCTGGTGGGCCTCGCCGATGTTCTTCGACAGCGAAGGCAAGATCCACCCGTATGTGTTTGCGAGCTGGGAATCGTCCGAAGGCGACAAGGTCTGGACCTTCAAGATCGATCCCCAGGCGACCTTCTCCGACGGCAGCAAGATCACCGCCGAGGATGTCAAGGGTTCCTGGAACGTCGCGGCCATGCCGAACACCAAGAGCCAGCGCGCCGACCAGGTCCTGAGCAAGGTGGCGGGCTACGCGGAGTTAAGCGGCGGCAGCGCCAAGGAAATTTCCGGCATCGCGACGCCCGACGAAGGCACCGTCGTCGTGACGCTGAGCGAGGCCGACCCGATCTTCTTCATGCGCCTTGCCAACCACATCGCGCCGATCACCAAGGCCGAGCAGTCGCGCGGCGAGGACGGCGAGGAGATCGTCGACTGGTACACGCCGGACAGCGGTGCCGTTTATTCCGGTCCGTTCAAGCTTACGGCGATCGACATCGATGCCGGCACGCTCACTTTCGAACCGAACGAGAATTTCTTCGGCCCGAAGCCAAAGCTCGCCCGGATCGAGATCAGCTCGATCGAGGACAACGTGACGGCAACCTCGCTCTTGAAATCCGGCGAGTTCAACGCCCATACGGAACTCGTCACCTCGACGATCATCCAGGATCTCGGCCCCGAATTCGCCTCCGGCCCGATCATTCCGACCAGCCAGCATTTCTGGTTCAACACGGCGCGCAAGCCGATGGACGATCCGAAGGTGCGCGAGGCGCTGATCCGCGCCGTCGATCGCGAAGGGCTGATGAAGGCCTCCTTCCCCGACGGTCCGCACAAGAAGACGGACCAGATCCTGAATTCCGTGCCCGGCGCCGACAATTCCGGCTTCGAGCCCTATCCTTACGATCCGGAAGGCGCCAAGAAGCTGCTGGCCGAGTCGAGCTATGGCGGACCGGAGAAACTGCCGAAGCTTCTCTTCGTCGGCGTTTCCGGCCCGGCGATCGAAGCGGCGGCCCAGTTCATCGCCGAACAATGGCGCCAGAACCTCGGTATTTCCGCGGTCGACATGAAGCCGCAGCAGGACGCCTATGCCGGCCCAGACCAGAACGCCGTGCAGATCTTCCGCGACGACGTCGGCACCCGCGTGCCGGATGCCGTCTCCTACCTGCAGGGCTCGATCGCCTCGACGTCCTCGAACGCCCAGAACAAGCTCGGCGGCTACAAGAACGACAAGGTCGACAGCCTGCTGAAGGAAGGTTCGACGAAGGCGGCCGACGATCCGCAGCGCGTGGCGCTTGCGCAGGAAGCCCAGAAGGCCTTCCGCGACGACTGGACCTTCATCCCCTGGTATGCTCAGGCGATGTCGCGCTGGGCCACCGCCGAGGTCAAGGGCATCGACAAGAACCTCGATTGGCAGGTGGCAAAGCCCTGGGAGATTTCGGTCGGCTGATACCGGCCGGCTGCTGTAGACCTTAAGCGAGACAAGTCGCGCGAAGGCCCGAGGCCTTCGCGCTCGAATAGGCGCATGGACCGCAAGCTTCGGCTTCCGTGGCGGACCTGGCGCACATAACGGCCGGCACCCAACGCCCTTTGTGGACCTGGGCCGGCCCAGGCAAAGCATGACGCCCGGAAATCGCCATGGCGGGTTGGCCGGCACCATGCGGGAGGAATGAGCGACATGCTGCGTTACGTCGCGACACGATTTGCCATTTGGATACCATCGGTTCTGCTGGTGATGATGGCCGTCTACGCACTCGCCTTCTACGGCGCGGGCGACCCGATCAAGCTGATCTTCCTGCGTGCACCGGGGGACGTCGCCTATAATCCGGAACGCATCGAGGCGATCCGCGAGAGCGCCGGGCTCAACAAGCCCTTCATCGAGCAGTTCGGCTATTATGTCTGGAACCTGCTCCAGGGCGATTTCGGCAACTCGCTGAACTCCGGACGCTCCGTCTGGGCGATGGTCAAGGCGGCCGCACCCGTCTCCTTCAAGCTGGCGCTCTGTTCGATCATTCTCACCGCGCTCGTCGCCATCCCGCTCGGGATGATCGCGGCGCTCAACCAGAACCGCCGCCTCGACTACATCATCCTCGGCTCGGCGCTTTTCCTTTGGGCGATCCCCGCCTATGTCGCGGGGCCGCTGCTGATGGTTGGCCTCATCGTGCTGCTCCCCGGCGTCAACGTGCCCTATGGCTGGGGCGGCGTCTTCGACATTCGCGTCCTGCTGCCGCTGCTCGTGCTTTCGTTCCAGCCGATCGCGCTCATCATCCGCCAGACCCGCGCCGCGGTCATCGAGGTGCTTTCCGAGGATTTCGTCCGCACCGCCCGGGCAAAGGGCGTTCCGGAGGTCGTCGTGGCGCTCAAGCATATCCTGCGGCCGGTCCTGACGCCGGTCGTCACCCAGCTCGGCCTCATCATGATCACCATCGTCAACGGTGCGATCTTCGTAGAACTCGTCTTCGGCCTCCCGGGTCTCGGCCGCCTGACCGTCAAGGCGCTGACCAATTCCGACTATCCGGTGATCCTGGCGATCACGCTCATCGGCTCGTTCCTGGTGATGATCTCGAACCTCCTGGTCGACATCCTGTACCCGCTGCTCGACCCCCGCGCTGCCGATGCGAAGAGGAGCCGCTGACATGTCTACCGTCCAGACCCAGCCCGCAATCCTCGCCGACGAGCCGCCGGTCAGCCTGTGGCGTGATGCCTGGTACCGGCTGAAACGGAACCGCCTGGCGATCTTCGGCCTCTGCGTCATCCTGCTGCTCGCCTTTGTCGCACTGTTCGGCCCCTATCTGACGCCCTACGATTTCCTCAGCCAGGATCTCGAGGCACGCAACCAGGCGCCGTCGCTTGCCCATCTCTTCGGCACGGACGATCTCGGCCGCGACGTCTTCAGCCGGGTCGTCTACGGCACGCGAACCGCCTTTGTTGTCGCCGTCGTGGTGACCGCCATCGCGCTTGTCATCGGCACCGGCCTTGGCGCGGTCGCCGGCTTCTTCGGCAATCCTTTCGACCGGGTGATCATGTGGCTGACCGACATCACTATGTCGGTGCCGAACCTGCTTCTCGTCGTGGTCATCAATGCTTCGCTGAAGACGCCGATCGCGCAATGGATGGAGGCGCGCTATCTCGAAACGCTCAATCCCTTCTATCGCGAAACGGTTTGGATCGATTTCCTGCTCGTCTTCGGCTCCATGGCGCTGATCTCCTGGCCGCCCTATGCACGCCTGGTGCGCGCCCAGGTGCTGTCGATCCGCAGCCGGCCCTACATCACCGCCGCACAGGCGCTCGGCCTTTCCAACCGCATCATCCTGACCCGCTACGTGATACCGAACGCGCTCGGGCCGCTGATCGTCGCGGTCAGTGCCGGCCTCGGCACGGCGATGGTGCTTGAAAGCGCCTTCTCCTTCCTCGGAGTCGGCGTCAACCCGCCGACGCCCAGCTGGGGCAACATGATCTCGGACGGCCTGCGCGTCTGGCAGCACTACCCGCACCTGTTAGCGGCACCGGCGGCCGTTCTCGGCCTCGCATCCGTCGCCTTCTCCTTCCTCGGTGACGGCCTCAACGATGCTCTCAACCCGCGAGGCAGCAAATGATGAGCGGAAAAACCGAAAATCGGCTGCTCGACGTCAAGGGCCTGACGGTCGAAATCGAGACGCGCAGCGGCCCGGCGGTCATCGTCGACGGCATCGACCTTCATGTCGACAAGGGCGAGACGCTCGGCGTTGTCGGCGAGTCGGGCTGTGGCAAGAGCCTCACCATGCTCAGCCTGATGCGGCTCCTGCCGAACAAAATCCGCGTCGCCAAGGGCGAAGCGCATTTCAACGGCCGCGACCTGCAGAGGATGTCAAACCGGGAGCTGAGAAAGGTGCGCGGCGGCGATATCGGCTTCGTCTTCCAGGATCCGATGACCTCGCTCAACCCGGTCATGCGGATCGGCGACCAGCTCGCCGAGCCGCTGATCTACCATCGCGGCCTGACGAGGAAGGAGGCGCGCGCACGCGCCATCGAACTCCTGCGCCTCGTCGGCATTCCGGGACCGGAGGAACGTATCCAGGCCTACCCGCACGAGCTCTCCGGCGGCATGCGCCAGCGCGTCATGATCGCCATCGGCCTCTCCTGCGATCCCAAGCTCTTGATCGCCGACGAACCGACGACGGCGCTCGACGTGACGATCCAGGCGCAGATCGTCGACCTGGTGAAGGGCTTACGCGAAAAGCTCGGCATGTCGGTGGTGTGGATCACCCACGATCTGGCGCTGATCGCCGGCCTGGTCGATCGCGTCGTCGTGCTTTACGCCGGCACCGTCGTCGAGGATGCACCGGTCGACGCACTCTACGCCAATCCGCGCCACCCCTATACACGCGGCCTGCTCGCCTCGATCCCGAAGCTTTCCGATGCTCCGGCATCGCGCCTCACCTCGATTGGCGGCACGCCGCCGGAACCGGGCCGCCGGCCTGAGGGCTGTCCCTTCGCGCCGCGCTGCCCGCTGGCGATGGACATCTGCCGCACGCATGTGCCGAAGCTCGAGCCCGTTTCCGCTGCGGGAGGCCACCGCGCCGCCTGCTTCGCCGTCGAAAAAGCCCGGGAGGCCGCCTGATGGGTGCTCAACCCCTTCTGAAGATCGAAAACCTGGTCAAGCACTTCTATGTCCGGCTCGGCGCCTTCGGCGAACGGGCGGCGACTGTGCACGCGCTCGACGACGTCAGCCTCGATATCGTCGAAGGCGAGACGCTGAGCCTGGTCGGCGAGTCCGGCTGCGGCAAGTCGACGACCGGATTCACCATCCTGAACCTGCATCGCGCGACCTCCGGCCAGGTGGTCTACAAGGGTCAGGACCTGACGGCGCTCGACGAGAAGAAGATGCGGCCCTTCCGGCGCGACCTGCAGATCGTCTTCCAGGATCCCTATTCGACGCTCAATCCGCGCATGACGGTCGGCGAGGCGATCGGCGAGCCAATCCTCTTCCACAAGCTCGCCGGCAAGGCCGAGCTCGAGGGCAAAGTCAAAGCGCTGCTGACCGATGTCGGCCTGCCGCCGCGCTTCGCCTCGCGCTATCCGCACGAACTTTCCGGCGGCCAGCGCCAGCGTGTGGCAATTGCCCGGGCGCTTGCCTGCCAGCCGAAATTCATCGTCTGCGACGAGGCGATCTCGGCGCTCGACGTGTCGATCCAGGCGCAAATCATCAACCTGCTGCTCGACCTGCAGGAGAAATACGGGCTCACCTATCTGTTCATCGCCCATGACCTGGCGGTCGTAAGGCATATCTCGACGCGCGTCGGCGTCATGTATCTCGGCCGGCTGGCGGAGCTTGCCAGCCGCGACGCGCTCTTCGAGACGCCGCTTCATCCCTATACCAAGGCGCTGCTTTCGGCGGTGCCTGAAACCGACCCCGAACATGAGCGCAGCCGCAAGCGGCAGATCCTCGAAGGCGATGTGCCGAGCCCGCTCGCGCCGCCGTCGGGCTGCCGCTTCCACACCCGCTGCCCGATCGCCATGGAGGTCTGCAGCCGGGTGGTTCCGAAGTGGAAGGAGGCGCGGCCGGGACATCTCGTGGCCTGCCACGCGGTGAACGGCGAATAGAGCCATGGCCATCCGCGTCGCCATCGTTGCCGATGACCTGACCGGCGCCCTCGATACCGGAGCGCCCTTCGTCGACACGGGCCTGAGCGTGACCGTGGCGCTCGACGTCGACGCGGTCGAGGCGGCGATCGCGACCGGCGCGGAGGTCGTCGTCGTCAACACGGTGTCGCGCGCGCTTGATCCCCTCCCTGCTGCAGATCGCGTCAGGCAGGCTGCTGCCGCGCTCGCCCGCGCTTCGCCCGAACTCGTGCTGAAAAAGATCGACTCGCGGCTGAAGGGCAATGTCGCGGCCGAGAGCGAAGCGCTCGCCCTTGCCATCGGCCGCCAGCGCCTGCTGGTCGCTCCCGCCGTGCCCGACCAGGGACGCTTCACCCGTGACGCCCATGTCGTCGGCTTCGGTGTCGGCGAACCGCTGCCGATCGCGCCCCTCTTCTCCGGCCGCGCCATCGACGTCCGGATTGCCGACGCGGCCTCCGACGAGGATCTCGACGGCGTGGTCGCAAACCTCGATTGGTCAAGCACCGTTGCGGTCGGGGCGCGCGGCATCGGCCGTGCGCTCGCCCGGCGGCTTGCCCACTCGCACGCGCCGACGCCCTTTGAGCCGTCATCGCGCACACTCTTTGCATTCGGTTCGCGCGACCCGATCACCGAGGCGCAGATCGCAGTCCTGCTCGAAAGCGGTCACATCGCCAATCATTTCGATGCACCGGGCGGCGACGTCCGCGGTGAGCCGACGCGGCTGCCGGCGCTGTTGAGATGCACCGGTACGTTGGCCGAGGCACCGGAGATTGTAGCGCTACGCTTCGCCGCAGGCGTTTCCCGCCTCGTCGCGGCCACGGCGCCCGACATGCTGATGATGGGCGGCGGAGACACGGCCTATGCTATCCTGCGTTCGTTGGGGGCTCGCGTGCTGTTGCCGAAGGGCGAGATCGAGGCGGGTATTCCCTGGTTCGAGACGGAGCGCCCGGGCGGCGGGCGGATGCGCTGCGCCGTGAAGTCGGGGGGCTTCGGCAATGCGCAATCTCTGCTAAAGGTTTTGCGAGACGCGCCGGAATTGCGGCATGCAGGCGATGAACAGGATGGATAAGAGAATGGCGGAGAATGGCGGCCTTGGCCAGGAGGCGGCAGCCGAAGGGAAGACCGAACGTGGCAAGTCGGTAAAGCTCGTCGATCGCGTCTTCAACCAGTTGCACGAGCGCATCCGCACCGGCAACTATGCGCCGGACTCGCGGCTTCCGGGCGAACACGAACTTGCCTCGATGCTCGGCGTCTCCCGCCCTGTCGTGCGCGATGCGCTCGGCCGGCTGCGCGAACAGGGCCTGATCTATTCGCGCCAGGGCGCCGGCACCTTCGTCAGCGCCCAGGTTTCGGCCGCTGCCCAGCTTGCCTATTCGCCGGTCAAGTCGATTGCCGACATCCAGCGCTGCTATGAGTTCCGCCTGACCATCGAGCCCGCCGCGGCCTATTTCGCCGCCCAGCGCCGCGACGAGGCGGCGATCGCCCGGATCGCAGCCGCACTTGCCGAGTTGCGCGAGGCGACCAGCCACCAGCTACATCGGACCGACGCCGATTTCCTCTTCCACAAGGCGGTGGCGGAAGCGGCGAACAACCACTATTACACCGCCTCGCTCGAAGCCTTGCGCGCCCATATCGCCGTCGGCATGCACCTTCATGGCCTGTCGCTGATGGGCCCGCGGCCTGGCCTGGAGCAGGTCTACGAGGAGCACAGCCAGATCTACCGCGCCGTCCAGGAGGGCCGCGCGGACGACGCCCGCGAACTGATGCGCAAACACCTCGAAGGCTCGCGCGACCGGCTCTTCGAAGGCCGAGTGCTGGATCTTTCCTTTTAAGTTCAGGGAACCAAAAGGGGAGCGAAAAAGCCCGGCACAAAGTGCCGGGCAGGAAGCAGGGTTTTGGCAATCCCTGCGGGGAAGCGAGGTAATATCGGGAGAGGTGCGAAGTCGGGCGGCTACCGTCGATCCTGATCCGGCAGCCGCCGTCCGTCAGACGTTATTGCCCATAGGCACCGGCTGGGGAGCCCTCGACGGCGCGCCGCTTGAACTGGCGGATCGAGGCGCTCATCCAGACCATGGAAATCGCGACGATCGCAAAGAGCAACATGAAACAGCTCGACCAAAGGCCGGTCCAGTCCTTGAGGAAGCCGAAGGCGACCGGCAGGATGAAGCCGCCGAGGCCGCCCATCATGCCGACGACGCCGCCGACGGCACCGACATGGTCCGGGTAATAGGCCGGAATGTGCTTGTAGACGGCGGCCTTGCCGAGGCTCATCACGAAGCCGAGCACGAACGTAACGGCGACGAAGACGACCGGGGTGATGTGAAACAGGGTGCCGCCCTCAGGCACGGAGAGGATGAGCGTTGCAACGGCGGACACGGCGAACATCGCATACATGATCTTGCGAGCACCGATCTTGTCGGAAAGCGCGCCGCCATAGGCGCGGAAAATGCTGCCCGGAATGGAGTAAGCCGCGGCGATCATGCCCGCCGTCTCGAGGTTGAAACCGTAGACGCCGACGAGGTAACGCGGCAGCCACAGCGCCAGCGCGACAAAGCCGCCGAAGGCGAAGAAATAGTAGAGCGAGAAGCGCCAGACCTGGACATTCTTAAGCGGCGCGAACTCGGCGAGAAAGCTCTTGCGCGGCTGGTTGACCTCTCGGCGGGCACGGAACTTCGGATCGTCCTCGGTCGTGAACCAGAAGACGATCGCGGTCAGCAGGAGGCCGGCGGCCCATACCTGCGCGACGGTCTGCCAACCATAGGCGACGAGAACGAGCGGCGCGAGGAACTTGGTCACCGCCGCGCCGACATTGCCGGCACCGAAGATGCCGAGCGCAGTGCCCTGCTTTTCCGGCGGGAAGAAGGGCGAGACATAGGCGACGCCGACGGCGAAGGAACCGCCCGCTATGCCGACGCCGAGACCGGCGAGCAGCATTTCCGGAAAGGTCGTCGCGTAGGCGAGGAGGAAGGTCGAAATTGCCGCCGCCACCATCGTCACCGTATAGACGAGCCGGCCGCCATAGCGGTTGGTCCAGATGCCGAGCACGATGCGGATCAGCGAGCCGGTGAGGATCGGCATGCCGATCAGCAGGCCGAACTGCGCTTCGCTCAGTCCCAGTTCCTGCTTGATGCGCACGCCGATGATCGAAAAAATCGTCCAGACGGCAAAACAGATGGTGAAAGCGGTCGTCGAGATCCACAGGGCGCGGCCCTGCTCCCCGGCGGTGATCTTCTGTGATTGGTGAACAGCGGACATGGCTTCTCCCGGCGCGACGGCGCCATTCGATCGTTGATCCTGGAAATGCCCCGAACAAAGCGCCTCGCCTGAGCGATCGGCGCTTCCATCCAGCTTAAGCAACCTTGCTCCTGGTGCGCGGCATTGGGCACCACCGGCGGTCTGCTCGGGCTCGCCAATATGAATGCAAGCGTCGTGCCAACTGAAAAATAACTGGAAAAATCAAACAAACCCAATCGCGGAGCGGCGCCGATCCCAGGCCGCCATGGTTAAGATGATCAAATATTAGCCTCACCATTAGACCCTGCTCAATTGTTGAGCATAGGCCAAATGCTGCCACTACCCCTACAGAGAACCAGCTATCGGAGGTTGTCTACGATGCGATACCGAGAGTGCGACCATACCCAGCGAGCGCGCCCGAATCGGAGACATTACCCCGGATTTCACCCACCCCCGGGCAAAGTCCTTTTGGGCTTGCAAGGGCACATCGCATTGAAGAAATTGACATTTGTCAGGTTTCTAAAGGGCGAGCCGTCGCCGATCTGCATAAAAAATGCTCTGCGAGCTAAATCGAGCGGCAATCGATAAGAATTAAGTAAATTAGTAACAATTGCCGTAGATCGTAGACACCACGCAGCCAATGGTTGCGCTGACAAGTGCTGATTTCCAGAACGGCTAGTTTTCGGTCCCGTCGTGACTGCCGTTTTTCCGCGGACCCGCGAATGATGCAGCGGGACGATATGACCCCCGCGAGCCCCATGACGGCTTCTCGCGTTCGATCCGTCTCGAGGCAACAGATGTTGATTTCTCTCCCGTCCCGCATTGGCTCCAAACTGGCCATGCTTTCAACCATCGGCATTTTTATGGTCGCCGTCATGCTCGTCACCGTGTGGCAGGGCGACCGGTTCGTCGACGAGCGTACCGCCTATCAAAAGGACCAATTGATCGTCTCGCGCGACCTGATCGAGGCCAAGGCGTCGCTGCGCGGCTTGCAGATGGGCGTGCGCGATCTGCGCCTCGCCACTTCGCCGGAAGAAATTGCCAAGGCCATTGCCTACATAGCGGAGCGCCACGACTCCGTTATCAAATATCTGGACAACGCCCTGACGCGATTGCAACTGCCGGTCAACAGGGATCGGGTCGCAAAGCTGAAAACGCTGGTGGATCGCTTGCATGCCATGACCAACGAGATGGCCGCGGTTATGGAGGCGAAAGTGCAGCTCACGGCCGGCGATCCCGCCATGGACGCGAAGGAAAAGGAGGTCCAGGCAAAGTTGCTGGCTGTTGCCACCGAGACGGCCGAACTGCTCGATGAGGGTGTGGATGCGGCGAAGGCGATGGTGGCCACGGCCGAGGAGGACGCGCATGCGGTAGCCAGCCTCGTTTCGCGGCTCAATCTCGGCGTCGGCCTGCTGGCCGTGATTACGCTGATCGTCTCCGCCGTATTCGGCGCCCGGACGATCGCCAGACCGATCGCCCGCATCACCGGCAACATGAACGTGCTCGCGGGCGGCGATCTCAATGTCGCGGTGCCGTTCACCGAGCGGCGCGACGAGATCGGCGAGATGGCCCGGGCCGTCGAGGTGTTCAAGCAGAACGGCATCAAGGTGCGCGACATGAATGCGCAGGAAGCGGCGCTGCAGGCCAAAAGCGCCGACCTGCAGTCGAGCATCGGCGAGGTAGTGGCGGCGGCGGTCGCCGGCGACTTCACCCGGCGGATCAGCAAGTCCTATGACAATGTCGATCTCGACCGCTTCGCGGCGGGCGTCAACCAGCTCGTCACCTCCGTCGACCGCGGCGTCGCCGAGACCCGCCGCGTCGTCGCGGCGCTGGCCGATGGCGACCTGACCGAGACGATGCGCGGCGAGTTCCGGGGTGCCTTCGGCGAGCTCCAGGACAACGTCAACCAGACGATGACCAACCTGCGCTCGGTGCTGAGCGAGGTGCGCACCGCGATCGACACGATCAATGGCGGCGCCGGCGAGATGCGCATTGCCTCCGGCGACCTGTCGAAGCGCACCGAGCAGCAGGCCGCCTCGCTGGAGGAGACCTCCTCGGCGCTGGAGGAGATCACCGCGGCGGTGAAGAGCTCGACCGAGCGGGCGACGGAAGCCAGCCACATGGTCGACGAGGCGCGCAAGAGCACCGAGCAGTCGGGCGCCGTCGTCAAGGACGCGGTCTCGGCGATGGGCCGGATCGAGCAGGCCTCCGGCGAGATCGGCCAGATCATCAACGTCATCGACGAGATCGCCTTCCAGACCAACCTCTTGGCGCTCAATGCCGGCGTCGAGGCGGCCCGCGCCGGCGAGGCCGGCAAGGGTTTCGCCGTCGTCGCCCAAGAGGTGCGCGAGCTGGCGCAGCGCTCCGCCAATGCCGCCAAGGACATCAAGGCGCTGATCTCGCGCTCCGGCGAGGAGGTCCATTCCGGGGTGAAGCTGGTGACCGCCACCGGGCAGGCGCTGACGCTGATCGAGGGCCATGTGATCAAGGTCAACGAGCATGTCCATTCGATCGCCACCGCGGCACGCGAGCAGTCGACCGGGCTGTCCGAGGTCTCGACCGCGGTCAACCAGATGGACCAGGTGACGCAGCAGAATGCGGCGATGGTGGAAGAGTCGACCGCGGCCACCAACCGGCTGGCCGACGAGGCGGCCAACCTGGCGCAGCTGATCGCCCGCTTCCGGCTCGAAGCCGGCGCGGCACCGCGTGTCGCCGGCCACGACAACAAACCGACGGCGTCTCCCGCCCGGCAGCTCGGCGGCCGGCTCGCCAAGGCCTTTGGCGGCCGGAGTGCAACCGCCGCCGAAGCCGCCGATTGGGAGGAGTTCTGAGAGCAGGTTGATCCCGTGAATTGGCGAACAGGCAGCGGCAACTCCGCTGCCTGTTCGCCTTTGGAGGCCATAACGCTGTGCATGACGATTGGCGGCCGCTTGCTGGAGGACGGAACCGACACGGTCGTCTACACGCCGCAGTTCGCCGACGCGGCCGGGCAGCGCTGACGATCTTCCGGCCCGCCTCCAACGGACATCAACGCCGGCAGTTCCACCGGAACAATTGCGACAACAGTGGGTTGTCCGGTTGTAGCAGGAGTTCCAAACCATGACGCCCGACCCCATCGGCCCCGGCCCCGGACCGGGAACAATCCCGCCAAATCCCGTCCCTCCGCTCGGCATACCCGATCCTCCGACCAAGGAACCGCAGCCGCGAAGGTCCCCTGAGCAAGAGCCGGGCAAGCCGCCGCGCGAAACCGAAGAACCTCCCCGCGCAACAGACAGTTCCCGCAGGCCATAGCCGTCGAAACGCCGTTGCCTCGCTGGCGACGCGAGCCGGCAACCCGCTCTGGGCAGCGCATCAGATGCAAGCAAAAACAGAAGCTTGGGAACGAACAGCATCGGAGGCGGTTGGGTGCATCAAAAGACAAGGGACGCCGACATGCTCAAGACATGGAACGAATGCGTCATCGTCAACTTGCCCGATCTCGCCGGTGTCCAGATCGTCTGGACACCGGCCGAAGCGGCAAGGCTGCTCAGCGAACATTGGCCGGTTTCGGTCGGGAGCGCCTACAGCGCCGCCCTCAATGCCTGTACCGATGCGATGCTCGGAACCGCCTCCCACGATGAAGCGCGGCAGGCCTTTGTCGCTGCGGTCGAGGAAGCGCAAATCAAGATGCTGCGCTGACCCCCATCGCGAGAGCGGCGCCGGACAACGCAAGGCCGCCGCAGATGACAGCGCTCACCGTTCGTCATCTTCGGGGGACACAACCGGCACGGCTTCGGCTGGCAGCGGCATCGTCTGGTCCGCAACGTCTTCTTTGATGTTGTTCATCGTTGCAAGCCTTTGCTGCTGCCGTTTGCCGGCGGTTCCTCGGCGACGGGACGTTAGACGGGAGGCAGGCGGAACCTATCTTTCGAAAAATCAGTTCGGATGAGACCAACCGTCACAACAGGAGCGGCTTCAAGTGGCGAAGAACGTTTCGGCGCAGCCGGAAGAGACGCCTGATCAGTTGCTGACCGCGCGGCGTTCACGGGCATTGGCGATCCTGGCGGCAATCGCGGCGGGGATCGTCGTTTGCTACCTGCTGGCCGTGCCTTTCCTGCCCGCGCTGACATGGGCACTTGTCCTCGCGATCATGTTCCACCCGCTGCACCGGCGGATATCCAAGGATCTCCGCTATCCGGAAATCGCCGCGGCTGCGACTGTCGCAATCGCCGCCTTCGTCGTGGCCGTGCCGCTCACCCTGGTTGCGGAGCGGCTGGTGAACGAGGCCGCAAGAGGTGCACAGATCGTCGCGGAAGCGCTGAGGACGGGGAGCTGGCGCGACGCCATTGCCCACTATCCGCGCATCGGGCTGGGGCTTCTCTGGATCGAGACCCAGCTCGACCTCGCCGGCCTCGCAGGCAATGCCGCGGCCCTGCTCACCAATTTCAGCGCATCGCTCGTCCGCCGCTCGGTGGCGCAGATCATCGACGCGGTCCTCACCTTCTACTTCCTGTTCTATTTCTTGCGCGACGGGCGCGAAGCCTTGAGCATGCTCAGGAGCTTCTCGCCGTTGACGTCCCCGGAAATGAACAGGCTGTTCCTGCGAGTCAGCGAAACGGTTCACGCGATCGTCTTCGGAACCTTCGCCGTCGCGGTCGTGCAGGGCATGCTGGGCGGCCTGATGTTCTGGCTGCTTGGTCTGCCGTCGCCGCTCCTCTGGGGTCTGGCGATGGGCCTGCTGGCGATGGTGCCGGTTCTCGGCGCCTTCATCATCTGGATTCCGGCGGCGCTGTCGCTCGCGCTGACCGGCGAATGGGGCAAGGCGTTGATTCTGGTAACCTGGGGCGCCGGCGTGGTCGCGACCGTGGACAATCTGCTCTATCCGATCTTTGTCGGAGATCGGCTGAAGCTGCACACGGTTGTGACGTTCATGAGCATGATCGGCGGCATCCTCGTGTTCGGACCGGCCGGGCTGGTGATCGGGCCGGTAACCTTCACGGTGACGCTGCTGCTGCTCGAAATCTGGCGCGAGCATAACAGAAGCGGCGAGTAGAGCCCGCTCGAGTTTCGCTATCGCAGAACCGGCGTTGTACGGTTGCCATGAAGTTGTTTCGACGCGAGTCGCTGGGCGGGCGGCTCGATTTCGAGCTCGGCCAGGACCGGCAGATGGTCGGAGGCGGCCCGCGCAAGTGCGCTGTTGTGCACCAGGCAATCTTTGACGCTTATCCCATCGCCGACGAAGACGTGATCGAGCCTCAGAAGCGGCAATCGGGAGGGGAAGGTCGGACGCGGTTTTCCTTTCAATTGCAGTTGTGCGTCCCTGAGATGCCGAGCCAGAAGCTTGTAGGCGGCCGAGCGCGCGATGGCGTTGAAGTCGCCCGCCAGGATCACCCGCGCTTCCCCCTGCCCGATGCCGCCAAGCCAGCCGGGGCCGAGCAAGGCCGTGGCCTGGCGAACCCGCTCCGAACCGCTGAGCCCGAGATGCGTGACGATGACCTGAAGCTTGGCGTCGGCAAGGTCGATCTCGACCCAGAGCGCACCGCGCGGTTCCCCGGACGACGGCAGCACGTCCGCCTTGACGAGGCGCATCGGCAAGGCCGTCAGCACCGCATCGCCGTAGCGCTCGTCCTTCAGGTGGAGGGCCGGATGAAAGTGCGCCTCCATCCTCAAGTGCGTGGCGATCATACGGGCCTGGTCCACTCCGCCGCTGCGGGTACGGCCGACATCCACCTCCTGCAGGGCGATGATGTCGGGCCGGCATTCTGCGATGACCGCGGCGATACGCGCCGGGTCGAGCTTGCGGTCCGTGCCGAAGCAACTGTGGACGTTGTAGGTGAGGAATCGTAGCGGTCGAGGCATGATCCTGTTTTTTCGGCCCTGCCGCATGTTCTTTAAATCATGCAGCAATTCAAAGTGCTGCGGCGACCTCTTGGGCGTCTTGCAAGACGCGCGGCGCCGTAGGGTCTCGCGGTTTGGGAACACGCGGGTCCTGCTTTTCGTTCCGGTGGACGCGCAAGGGAACGAGGCCTATGCCAAAGAAAGTCATTGCCAGACTATTCATACTCGCCGCCATCGGCGTCGCCGGCTGGCTGATTTTCCGAACCCTTCGCCAGTATACGTTCGACGAGATCGTCCGCTCGGTGCTGCAGATCCCGCTTGGACATCTGCTGGCGGCGATCGGCTTCGTCTTCCTCTCCTATTTCTGCCTGACGCTGTTCGACGCGCTTGCAGTGCGCTATGTCGGGCAGAAGCTTGCCTATCGCCAGGTGGCGCTCGCCTCCTTCACCAGCCTTTCGATCGGTCACAATGTCGGTGTGGCGGCCTTAAGCAGCGGGGCAGTGCGATACCGGTTCTATTCGCGCTGGGGCTTCACCGGCGAGCAGGTGGCAAAGATCATCCTCTTCTGCGGCGTCACGGTGGGCTTCGGTCTCATGACCCTTGCCGGTCTCTGCTGCCTGATCATGCCGGAGAGCGCCGCGCGGATCATCGGGATCTCGCAAAGCAGCGCTCGTCTCCTCGGTATCATCTGCCTTGCGGCCTCGATCGGTTATGTCGCACTGGCCGGTTTCCTGCGCGGTTCGCTTCGCCTGTTCCGCTGGTCGTTCGAAATGCCTCCGCTTGAAGTTGCCGCCGGCCAGGTCGTCGTCGGCGCGGCAAACTTCCTCTGCGTCAGCGCCTGCCTGCATCAACTGGTGCTGGCTTTTGGAAGCTCAGGCTTCTTCGAAACCGCGACGGCCTATGTCGGCGCCAATTTGACGGCGCTCGTCAGTCACGTCCCGGGCGGCATCGGCGTGCTGGAGGCAACGATTGCCTTTCTGCTCGGACAGTCGGCGAGCATCGGCGCGCTGATCGCGTTCCGGGCGATCTACTTCTTCCTGCCGTTGCCGCTCGGCTTGATCTCGCTGTCGATCGCCGAGTTCCTTCGCTGGGACAATGCAAGGAGCCTCGAAAGCAAAGCGAAAACCTGACCGGCCCAGCGCCGCAGCAGGGCGCCTGTACGACGGAACGGCCTGAACGGCATACGCGGATCGACGATGTCGGTGCCCCAGACAAGCGCGCTCTCGCCGTGGACTTCGATCCCGTCGAATGTCCGAAGACCGCGCCGACCCGTGTTCAGCCTGTCGACAACGGCGACGAGAGAGCCGGTTTCGCGCAGCATCCGCTCGATCGTGCTTGGCTCGGCGTCGAGATGCTCTCCGAGCAACGTGTTGCGGAAGCCTGCGATCGCAACGCCTTGCTCCTCGCTCGCCGCCTCGACGGCAACGTCGCACTCCGTATCGAACCCTTCCGATCGATGGTTGAAGTTCGACGAGCCGACGCGCAGGAACCGCTCGTCGATAGCGACCACCTTGGAATGGATTGTAACCTCCTGCTCGGAGCCGTCCGCGGCCGGTACGACGGGATAGGCGACCCGAAGGCGGCCATGGCGGTCCGTCTGTCTCAGCCGCCGGATGAGCCGGTCGCGATTGCCCCCCATCACGACCCTTTCGAGAAAACCGTGAGAACTGCGGGTGGTGATCACCACGATCTCGGGGCCGTCAGGCTCCTGCAGCCGCTCGCAGAGCAGCTTGCCGATCCGATGCGAGGCAAAATACTGGTTCTCGATATAGATGTGGTGCCGTGCGCTGCGTAATGCATCAAGCGTCAGGCGCAGCGCCTCCTGTCGTCCGCGTCTTTTGCCGAAGCCCGGCTCCGTGCGGGCGATGGCGATCTGGCAATCCGTAAGGATCGGTTCGATGCCGGCCGGCCAGGCCACGGCCGTTGCGCTTGGGGTGCCTATGCCGTCGCCGACCGAGGATTTCCAGCGGGAGCGGCAGAGGTCGCCAATGGCTCGGCATGCTTCCCCCTCCATCAGCACCTGGATGTCATGAACCGGATCGTAGGGATTTCCATCCGGATCGCGCCGCAGGTCATTCTCGGCGAAGTGATCCGGCGTATCCCAGCGCCGCGCGGTCAGGTCGATGCCGCCGACGAAAGCGATGCGATCGTCGATCGAGACGAGCTTCTGGTGATGAGAACCGCGAAGCGCACGGTGGCTGGCGAAACGAAGCTCGATCTGCGGATGCGAAGCCCACTCCTGCCTGCGAAACAGCCGCAACGATTTTCCCGAATAGATCGGACCCATCGCCCAGACCAGGATGCGGATCCTGAGCTTCGGCTTTCGCGCCGCCAGCCGCTCCAGCTTCGTGCCGAGCGCGTCGGCGTCCGGATCATCCGGGCGCAGCTTGATGCGTGGATCGAAATCCCATCCGGTGATCCAGAGCTGCTCTTCCGCCTGCTCGATCACCCGATCGAGGCAGGCGTAATAGGCGGCTCCGTCAACGAGGAAGGATACGCGCTCGGCCGGCGCGCTACGCCAGATGTTTTCGGCGTCCCTGATGATCGGTCGGCGTGCCCGGCGCCATCGGTTGGGCGGGCTTCCGGTGAAAACGGACTTCCAGGCCAAGCTTCTTTTCCCGTGGTGACGACTGCAAAAAAATCCATTTCAACCGAGATTGTTCCCGTCATACCCGCGCGGAACAAAGCTCGATCGGAAGGTGTTGTGCCCGAACAGATGTCAAACCGACCCGCCAGCCCCCTGCCCAGCGCGACTTACCGACTGCAATTTCGAAACGGGATGGATTTCGAAAAAGCCGCCGGCTTGATCCCGCATCTCGTCCGGCTCGGCATCTCCCACCTCTATGCCTCGCCGATATTTTCCGCGGTCGGCGGCTCCACGCACGGCTATGACATCGTCGACTTCAACGAGATCGATCCCGCTCTGGGTGGCCGCGACGGCTTTCTCCGGCTCGTCCGCGAACTGAAAGACCATGGGCTCGGGCTCATCCTGGACATCGTGCCGAACCACATGGCCGCGCATCTCGAAAACCGGTGGTGGCACAGCGTGGTCGAATGGGGCCTGTCGAGCGCATTTGCCCATCATTTCGACGTTGATTGGCGCGAGCCACTCACCCTGCCGTTCCTGGCCCGGAGCTTCGAGGAAGAGCTCGCGGCCGGCAACATAGAACTCACATTCGACCGAGACCGGACCTGCCTGGCCCTCGCCTATTATGACGCGCACTACCCGCTCAATCCGGCATCCTATTCCGCCGTCCTGGAGGGTTGCGACCCGGCCCTCGGAAAGCTTGCCGCCATCGCCAGAAAAGCGGAGGCGCGCGATGCGGCCCGGTTCCACGCCGAGATTGCCGCTTTCGTAGAGCCGCCCTCGGTCGCCGCGGCACTCGGCGAACATCTCCGGCGCGTCTCTACAGAGCCGTTCCTGGAGCGGCTTCACCGGATGCAATCCTGGCGGCTGGCAGGCTGGAAGACGGCGCGAAACGATCTCAGCTATCGGAGGTTCTTCGAGATAGCCGGTCTCATCGGGCTGCGCGTCGAAGACCCGGCCGTCTTCGAGGACACGCATAGACTTGTCCTCGATCTCGTCGAGGAAGGGCTGGTTGACGGGCTGCGCGTGGATCACATCGACGGGCTTGCCGACCCCGAAGAGTATCTTCATCGGCTGCGCGAGCGCGCCGGCGAACACACCTACATCATTGTCGAAAAAATCCTGGAGGCGAGCGAGCCGTTGCCGGAAGAATGGCCGGTAGACGGCAGCACCGGCTACGAGTTCGTCTCGGCGCTTGCCGACCATCTCTCCAACGAGGCTTCCGCCCTTTGGAGCGAAGGCTATCAAGCCGCGACGGAGATTGCCGTCACCGAATGCAAGCTGCAGGTGCTCAGCCACAATTTCAACGCGGAGGTCAAAAGGCTCGCCGGCCTTGCGGCACGCCTGCAGGACGATGCTGCCCCTGCGGCCGACAGCGAGCGCCTGGCCGAGGCCATCCGTCAGTCGATCGCGGCGATGCCGGTTTACAGGACCTATCTCAGCGACCGCGGCGCCAGCGCGCGCGACAGGCGGATGCTCGGCGAGATCGAGCTGAAGGCGCGCGCCGCAGCACCTAAGGTCGGCGCCGAGATCGCAATGATCGCAGCTCTGCTGAAGGCGAGTGACGCGCGTGCGTATCCGCCGGCGAGCGAATTCCGGACGCGCTTCCAGCAATTGAGCGGCGCCGTCATGGCCAAGGCGGTCGAGGATACCTACTTCTACCGCCGCGGCGACTATCTCGCGGCGAATGAGGTCGGTGCCGGACCAACATGGACCCCGGGCGGTATCGGCCGCTTCCATGAGAGGATGCGGGAGCGGGCCAGCAAGAAACCCGGCCTGTCGGCGACCTCGACCCATGACACGAAGCGCGGCGAGGACGCACGCGCCCGGCTTCATGTGATCAGCGAGGTGCCCGAACTCTGGGCCGCCGCAGTCGAACGCTGGCGCGACATCAATCGCCCGCACCGCCAGCCTGGAGCTGACGCGCCGGAGTCATCGGTCGAGCGGTTCCTCTATCAGAGCCTGCTCGGCGCCTGGCCCGTTGAACCCCTGCGCGACGACAACGATCGCTCCTCCTTGAGCGAGCGCATGGCAGCCTTTGCCGTGAAGGCGCTCCGCGAGGCCAAACAGAGGACAAGCTGGGACTTGCCGGACGAACGATACGAAGCTGCGGTCACCGGATTTCTGCGCGGCATTCTCGACGGGCGGAACCGGGCATTTCTCGACGACTTCGAGACAACCGCGGCCCCTTTCATCCTGGCCGGCCTGATCAACAGTCTTTCGCAAACACTGGTGAAACTCACCGCGCCGGGGATTCCGGATATCTATCAGGGCAGCGAGCGCCTCGATCTCTCGCTGGTCGACCCCGACAACCGCCGCGCGACGCTACCGCGACCCACCCTTTCCGAACTGCCGCAACAGCCGACGATCGCCGACTTCGAAGACTGCAAGCAGGCGCTGATCGGGCTTTGCCTGAACTATCGCCGCGGCAAAGGGGCGGATCTCCTTGCGAGCGGTGACTATCATCCCATGCGCCTGCAGGGGCCCGCCGCTCGCCACGCGGCCGCCTTCATGCGCCGCACGCAGAAGGCGCTTTCCATCACCGTGGTCCCGCGGCTTGTCTTCCGCCACGTCGACGGAACCCGCTTGTCCGTCCGTTCCGACCTTTGGCGCGGTACCTACCTCCTCTGGCCCGAAGACAGCACACGTCAGCGGTTGCGGAACCTCGCAACCGGCGAAACCATCGCGCCGCATCCCCGCATTCCGATCGGAGAGATCCTCCGCAACTTCCCGGTGGCGTTCCTCGTTGCGGAATGATGGCGGCGCGGCGGGAGCGATTTCCTCCGGACTATGGCTCGGAGGCAGCTGTCAGCCGCACCTTCAAGCGCGTCATCGGCGTTCCGCCCAGCCATTATCGCGCCGCCGACGAGGCACCGGGTTTGAGCACCGGGGACCGAGCCTTAAATCCGTGAACGAAAACACCCGGCATTGCTGCCGGGCGTCAACGCCGCACCGCGCGCGGGAGGATCACGCGCAACGCGGAAATAGAACTCTCTATTTGCCGGCGTCCAGGCGATCGATTGCCTGGACATTCCCGGCCGACGGGCCGTGCGGATCGAATTCGGCGGCAAGCCAGGTATCGACGATCGATTTCGCCAGCTCCGGGCCAATGACCCGCGCGCCCATGGTGATGATCTGCGCGTTGTTGGACTTCGCCGCCCGCTCGGCCGAGTAGGTGTCGTGGGTGAGTGCCGCACGGATGCCGGGCACCTTGTTGGCGGAAATGCAGACGCCGATGCCGGTGCCGCAGATCAGGATGCCACGGTCGTTCTCGCCGGCCGTGATGGTCCTTGCGAGGCTCTCCGACAGGTCGGCGTAAAAGCCGGCCCGGCTCAGATCCTTGACCTCGACGTCGCTCCGGCCGGCGAGATGCGCGGCGATGACGTCGAGCAACGGTTTGCCTGCACTATCGGCGCCGATTGCGATTTTCATGGGTGGTTCCTTCCGCATTTGTTCTCAGATCGCGCCGGCGACACGCTTCAGAATGTCGAGATAGCCGCCGACCTCCCAGGCGGAGCGACCGATGAAGAGGCCGTCGATATGGGGCTGGACGATCAGGTCCTCGCAGTTTTGCGGATTGACGCTGCCGCCATAGAGCACCGGAACGGCGACGCCGAGCGTGGCCTCGGCGATCTCGGCAATCCGCCTATGGCGGGCGTCGGCATAGCCGGCGGTCGCCGGGATGCCGTTGACGCCGATTGCCCAGACGGGCTCGTAGGCGAGCAGGATCGGCGCCCTTCTGGCGTCGCCGTCGAGGAGCGCGAACGCCCCTTCCACCTGACGCTTAAGGACCGCATCCGCCTCGCCCGCCTCCCGCTCGGCGAGCGTCTCGCCAATGCAGATCAGCGGAATGAGACCATGCCTGACGGCGGCCGCCGTCTTGAGGCCGACGGTGCGGTCGGTCTCGGCGAAATGTTCGCGACGCTCGCTGTGGCCAAGTTCGACCATATCGAGATCGCAATCCTTCAGCATCAACGGCGAGATCTCGCCGGTCCAGGCGCCGGCATCGTCCCAATGCATGTTCTGCGCGCCGATCTTGACGCTCGTCTGCTTCAGCCTCTCCTTCACCTGCCGGACGGCCGTAACGGGCGGAATGACGAAGCGCTGGATCCGCGGGTCGTGCGCCGCATCGGCCGCCGCCAAGCCCTCGGCAAAGGCCATGGCCTCCGGCAGCGACTTGTTCATCTTCCAGCTGGTGCCGACCCAGAGCCGCTTGCTCATGCGCCCTCTGCCATTTTCCGATCCTTGACCGTGATGAGCTTGACGCCGGCATCGCCGAGCGCCGCGGCATCGCCTTCAGAAACCTCGTCGCCGGTCAGCACCGCATCGAAAGCATCGAGCCCGGTCAGGAAATGCAGGGCGGAGCGGCCGAACTTGGCGTGATCGACGAGCAGGTATTTGCGCGTCGCCGATTTCACCATCTGGCGCTTGGTCTGCACGACCTCCTGATCCTGATGGAACGCGCTGGCGCCCTCGATCGCGGAACTCGACAGGAAGGCGACGTCGGCCCTCAGCGAGCGTAGCGCCTCCTCCGTGACAATACCGAAGAAGCCATTGAATTTCTTGCTGTACTGGCCGCCGAGCGAGATCAGGTTGATGCCAGGCGCACCCGACAGTTCGGCGATGACGCCGAGATTGTTGGTGATGACCGTGAGCGGGCGAATGTCCCTGAGGCAGGCGGCAAGCGCGCCGGCGGTGGAACTGTCGTCGATGATGATGCTCTGGCCCGGTTCGATCAGCGTCGCGGCGTGTTCGGCGATCCGTCGCTTCTCGGCCGTGGCAATCTTTTCCCGGTAGCGGAAATCACTTTCGAACTGCGGGCTCGACTGGATCGACGCGCCGCCATGGACCTTGCGCAACAGGCCAGTCTGCTCCAGGTCGTCGAGGTCGCGATGCACCGTCATCTTGCTGACGCCGAAGCGAACGGCAAGGTCTTCGACGGAGGCCGTGCCCGCCTCCATCAGCACGTCCATGATCGCCTGCCGCCTGTCTTCCGGTTTCACGGCCATTGTCCTTCTCGGGCGGGGGCTGCTCCCCGCGCTCGATCACAAACATAACATGAAGATGTGATTTTTCAACTGTTATAATGATATTTTGTTATAGTTTATTGTGATTTTCACGGAACATTGAAACCCGCGTCGGTATGGGGCTTCCACAAATTCCACCCCTTCGACGCGTCGAGGGGGCGCTCGGGCATGATGCCGTCATTCTTGCAGGCGGGCGTGTTTGGCGCTGTAAGGCGCGATCCGGCGGTGTTACCGAAATTGGGATCGCGCTTCGGCCGAGACGTATCTCTGTCTGTGGAGCCCTGGAGGGAGCGGCCGAACTCAACGCGTCGAGCGCACGTGTCGTTAGCTTACGACTTGGGGTCGATCGATCGTGAGCGGCAACCCCAGGGCAGAGCATTGTCGCTCACGATTGATCGGCCTTGCCTCGGTAGTCGTCGACCAAGGCAAGGCACGGCGGGGAACCATTATTCCCGAAGCGTTTCGCGGACACGCTCCCTGGCGGCGTCGTGCGCTTCAAGCGCGGCATTGCCCGCCTTGTCCAACATCTCCTGCGCAGTCCCAATTGCCTCGCCGACAGCGGCGGTGGCCTTGTCGCTGAGCTTGCTGCGCAATTCATCCGCCGTCTCGCCGATGGCCTCGTCCTCGGCCTCGGTGTGGGGCAGCGCCGCCCCGATTGCCGCACCGACGGCGAAGGCAAGCGCCCCGCCGACCAACGGCTGATCCCGGAAATGCTGGAGAATCATCGCATTCAGGCGCGCGCCCTGATCCTCGAGCGATCGCCCGGCGGACTGGACGTTGCCGGCAAGAGACTTGCCGGTTTCCGCAATGGAATCGGACATGCGGGTCGCCGAGTCGCTCACCTGCCGCCACGTCCTGGAGGCCCAACCGGAGGCTTCGTCGAACAGGGCCCCGGTCTCGTCCTGAATGTTCTCGATCTGCTTGCCGGCCGCGTCCGCAAAGCCACGATAAATCTTGCCGCCCTGGTCGACGAAGTGGCCGGCACGACGACCAGCGATATCCGTCATTGCCCGGAAGCGATTGCCGCTCTCATCGGCAAAATGACTGTAGCGCTCGCCGAAGCCCTCCTCGACCGGACCGGTCCGTTTCACGGCACCCGTCACGGTCGCAAGCGGATACTCGTCCGCGGCGTCGCCGGGCCCCGTAAATCGTGGCGCTCGCGAACCCGGATTGGCGAGCAGCCAGGCGAGGCTCACGCCCATCAGCGCCACGGGGATCGGATTTGCCTTCAGTGCAACGCCCAGATTGCTCAGATATTCGGCGCCGCCGCTCGTCTTGGCATAGTCGAGCACCTCGTCCATCAATTGGCCCGGTGACATGCGTTCCTGGATGGCGTGGAGCTTCTCCTCGATCCGCTGCCGATCGGCCTCGATCTCGCGCTGCAGCTCGGCGGCCGAATGCATGTGGGATAAATCGTTCATGGCATTCTCTCCTTCACGACGTCGAGGTCGCGCTGCACGGAGCTCGTCGTCCTGTCGAAATTGAGACTGTTGCTACGCAAGGTCGAAACGCTGCGCGAGATCATCGCCCAGGCGAGGAGCGCAACGATGACGCCGATGATGACTGCCGACAGGGCATCGGCGTTTGGTTCGGTCAAGCCCCGTGCCACGAGAAAGGCCCCCAGCCCCTGGACCGCCGCACTCAACAGCACGCCAATGGCGCCGATTGCGAAGATCAATCCGACAAGAAGCGTCTCCAGACTGCCTACCGCCCGGTTGAAATTCTCGGACGCCTCGGCCTTGGCCAGATCTATTTCCTTTCGGAAAAGCCCGGATATGTCACCCACCAGTCCCGTCATCAGTTCCGACAGGGGGCGGTCGTCCCGATGGTTAGCCATTGTGCCGGTCCTCCTCGAAATTCCAGGCGCCTTCGTCCGGTCGGGGACTTGCCGCTGGCGACGGAGAACCTGGTTGGGAAACCTGGCGCCTGCTGCGCCGGTGCGCCGAGGCGGTCAGGAAGCGACTGGCAGCCAGGCCGGCGATCGCCGCCATGCCGAGGAAGGCAAGCGGCTGCTTGCGGCCGAAGTCCTCGGCCATTCCGGCTATGTCGCCGAGATTGCGACCCTCGATATCGCGCGCGAAGCCCTGGAGCGCGCTACCCATCTGCTTGGCATAGCGGCCCACGGTGCGTTGATCCGACTGTTCGAGTTCGGCGCCGACTTTCTCGAGGGCCGTTGCTACGCCGCCGACCTGTCGTGCGGCCAGGTTCTTCTCGTCTTCGACGGCGCGGCTGACCGCTTCCTTGGCTTGTTCCGTTTGCTCGTCGGCGAATTGCCGGAGCTCGTTCAGGTCCTCATGTACGGCTTGCTGCAGGGAACGGTCGTTGCCAACCTCCCCTCCCCGTGATCCAGCCTCAGGCTGGCTGCCGGCACTGACCGGCGTCGTTGCAGGCCAACCGGGTTGCTCACCGGGGCCGCGACCACCTATCTCATTGTTCATCTTGGCTTCTCCCGTCGCGAAACGACTGTTTATGTCATTTCCAACCAACCACTTGCGGCGTTGTTCCATTGCGGCCACGGAAGGTGCGGGGAATTGGAGGAGAGGCGGGAGAAAAATCGGAAACAGGGAACGCCGGAAGGCCTCCCGCCCTTCGAAGGAAGGACGGAACAGCTTCGTGCCGGCGAGGACAGACGGGCGCTTTTCGCCAGCAGCCCCGCTCTACTGCATGATTTGCTTAAATCGGAATCGACTTAAGGAGCAGCATTCAAAGTGCTACAGCGACCTTGCGCGTCTGTCGAGACGCGCGGGCCGTAGGTTCGAGCTCAGATCAGCGTGCGCGGACTGCTTTTTTCGGCGCCGGCAGCAGGCCTTCGCGCTGCAGTTTCTTGCGCGCAAGCTTGCGGGTGCGGCGAACGGCCTCGGCCTTTTCGCGGGCACGTTTTTCGGACGGCTTTTCGTAGGCGCTGCGCATCTTCATTTCGCGGAAGACGCCTTCGCGTTGCATCTTCTTCTTGAGAACGCGGAGAGCCTGGTCGACGTTATTATCTCTGACGAGTACCTGCAAAGTATATCCTTTCCGTGTTGATGAGATCTGCTACATGTTTCCTTCGATCCGAAGCGACGGCGGAATTCGAAGCATCAGCCAACCTTGCCGGGCACGGCCTGGGCGCTGAGGGCAGTCATTTCACCTGGCCGTCCTGGTGCTCAAGGGTTTGAGCCAAGGCGTGCCGCTGACCATTGCCGCCGGACCGCGCTCACCGACGGGCAAGGCGGTTTCGGCAGAATCGATATCGTGTTCGAAGATGCGTCGTTCGAAGGTCTCGGTTCCGAACCGGATGCGGTACTGCGCTTCTCCATGTTCGGCTGCCGGAAGGATGCCGACGATGCGGCAGGTCCTGTCGGCGGCCAACGTCCGCATGAGGTCAGCCCTGAGGACGACCTTGTCGCCAACGCTGTAGGTGTTCCGGCTCATTGCCATCTCCTTCGTCCGTGCCGCATGCAAGCGGCACAAGCAAAAAAGGCCGGGCGTTACCCCGACCTCCTCTTGAGCGCCGTGCGTCCCTCAGGCGCGCAACGGCGCTATGTCATTCAAGCGCTCCCTGCCAGTACATCCGTGGTCAGCGGAGGCGAATGACAATTTAGGCGGCTCGCAGATTGTCCGCCGAGCTCTTGCCGGACCTGTTGTCGCGGACGACGTCGTAGGTCACCTTCTGACCCTCGACGAGCGAGCGCATTCCGGCCCGTTCAACCGCAGAGATGTGGACGAACACGTCCGTCGTGCCGTCGTCGGGCTGAATGAAGCCGAAGCCCTTGGTGCTGTTGAACCACTTTACCGTGCCTGAACTCATAACGATTCCCGTTCAATCGGTGGAAATTACGGACGAATATACGCCCGGCTTGATCGATATTTGAGAGGAAATCTGACGAAGCGCTTTGGCGCGTAGACAAAGGTCTCAAGCAATGTTCGACGCGGTATATATAGACGCTGCTTTCCGATATGCAATGGCGAAACCAAATTTAATCGCCGACGTCGCCTGCGCGTCGCGCCCTCTGCCTTTCATTCAACCGGCGACGGGGTGGCGCCGGATTCCCTCGCCAGCAGCGCCTCGATTTCGCGGGCGACAAAAACCGCATGGTCAGTCACTTGCGGCAGCCCCATCAATTCGCCGAACGTGCCGCGCGCCAGCGGCCCGGCGATAAAGAGGCTCGCCTCCACGCGGCCTCCTGAACCGACGGCGCGGGCGTGACGATCGCAGGCGATCCCAAGGCCGGTTTCGCAAGGGCTGAGCACGCCTTCTTTCTCGAGTTCCGCCAGGAATGGCTGAGATTTCAGGATGTCTCCATGGGCGGGGCCGGTGGTCACCACGACCGCGTCCACGGCGATCAGGCGCAACGCGTCGAGGCCGCGCTGCCGGAGATCGACCCTGATTTCCCCGTCCTCGATCGCCGCCGATGCGATGGAGGCGGCAGCAATCTCAAGTCGACCTCCTTCGATCGCCTGGTCCAGCACGTATTCGACCTGGGGCGCGATGCGGAAGCGATGCACGTCCCAATGGGCGCGCGCCAGGCGGGCGATGCGGCGACGCTCGACGACCGGCAGGGCCTGCCAGATCTGCTGGCCCTGCGCCCGCACGGCATCGATGACCGGATGCCAGCTCAACCCCTGTCGCCGGGCATCCCGCAGCGTCCGGCGAATGCGGCGAAGAAGCTCGGATGCGCGGGCGATCGGTTCCGAGACGAAATCGCCGAACGGGTCCTGTGCGACCGACGGGTGACCGCGGGACCGCAAGCCGCGCCGCGATATGGAAATGACAGGGCCGCGGTGGCCCCTTTCCGTAAGGGCGGCAATCACGTCCGCCGCCGTCAGGCCATTGCCGACGACCAGCACCCGGTCTTGCGGCGCGATGCCGTCCAGTGCATCGGCCCTGGTCGAATCGGCAACCAGTTTCGGAGAGGACGAAAGCGGCAGTAAAGCCTTGGGCAACGTCGGCGCCGGATGGGTTGCCGCAAGCACGACGATGTCGGCGGCAAGCGCTTCGCCATCCTCGGTCAGTACCGCCCATCGGCCTGCCGATCGGCCGACCTTGCGCACGCGCTGGCGCCGGTGCTCGATCGCTCCGCGCGCAACATAGGGGGCGAGTTCGGCCGCGACATAGTCGCCGAACACGCAACGGCGCGGATAAGCGACGCCCTCGGCGCTATAAGCACCCGGGTCCGTGGCAACCGTATCGGCGCGGACGATATAGTCGGCGAAGCTTTCCGGCTCGTCCGGATAAAGGCTCATTTTGAAGGCAGGAACGTTGATGCGATGCGCCGGCTCCGCCGTGTCGTAGGCAAGCCCGGCACCGAGCCTCTCGCGCGGTTCGAAGACGACAATGCGTGCCCGCCGCCCGGCGCCGAAGTTGAGTGCCAAATGCAGGGCGGCGGCGGCACCGCTGAAGCCGCCGCCAATGATCGCGACAATAGGCAAAGACGCACTTTTCCGCATGCCGCCCTCGCTTTCTTCCCGTCCTGCGACGTAAGGCTCGCATGCAATCGGCTCGGAGGAAAGATGTCGCATGGCGACGCGAGAAGAGATTCATTCATTAGAAGAGATCGAAGTAAAGGCTCGAGTGGCCGTAATGGCCCTGTCCCTAAGCCCTACCGCGCGAGCCAACCGCCATCAACGGCCAGAACCTGCCCGGTGACATAGCTGCTCGCAGGGGACGCGAAGAACAGAACCGCAGTGGCGAGATCGCCTGGCTCACCCCAGCGACCGCAAGGAATGCGCTCGAGAATGGCACGGTGGCGGTCGGGATCGTTGCGCAGCGCTTCGGTGTTGTCGGTCACCATGTAGCCGGGTGCGATCGCGTTGACCGTGATCCCCTTGGCGGCCAATTCGTTGGCCATCAGCTTGGTGAGCCCGGCCATGCCATGCTTGGACGCCGTATAGGAGGCGACGCGGATCCCGCCCTGGAAGGACAGCAGCGAGGCGATGTTGACGATGCGCCCCTTGATGCCCCGCTCGATCATATGCCGCACTGCGGCCTGCGAGAGGACGAAGCCGCTTTTCAGATTGATGTTCAGGACGTCGTCCCAATCTTCCTCGCTGAAATCGGTGAAGTCGGCGCGGCGAATCTGACCGGCATTGTTGATGAGGATGTCGACCGATGCGCCGCCTTCGACGAGACCGGCAAACATCTCCGATATGCCGCTCGGGTCTCTGAGGTCGTAGACGACTTCTTCAAATCGCCGTCCCAGCGCCTCGACTATGCTGCGCGTCTCGGCCATTTCCCGCGACCCCAGCCCGATGATGTCGGCGCCGGCGGAGGCGAGCGCCAGGGCCAGGGCCTGCCCCAGGCCGGTGCGCGCGCCGGTGACCAGCGCCCGTTTGCCGCTGAGGTCGAAGAGATTGGCCGCCGCGGTCACCGGATATCCCCCATCGGCACGAAATCCATGTCCTTGAAGGACTTGTTGTCGCCGGCCATGCTCCAGATGAAAGCATAGGCCGAGGTGCCGGCGCCGCAATGGACCGACCAGGGTGGCGAAACGACCGCCTGTTCGTTGCGGACGATCAGGTGACCGGTCGCCTCCGGCCGACCCATCAGGTGGACGACGAAGGCGTCCTGCGGCATTTCGAAGTAGAGATAGGCTTCCATGCGGCGGTCATGCGTATGCGCCGGCATGGTGTTCCAGACGCTGCCCGGCTCGAGCCGCGTCAGGCCCATCAGCAACTGGCAGCTCTCAACGACATCCGGATGGATGTACTGGTAGAGCCTGCGCTTGTTCGAGGTTTGCCCGTCACCGAGATTGAGCTCGATCGCTTCCACCTTGCGGATCTGCCGGCCCGGAAAGGCGGCATGCGCCGGCGCGCTGTTGATGTAGAACTTGGCGGGCGCCGAAGGGTCGACGCTTTCGAAGGAGACGTTCCGTGTGCCCATGCCGAGATAGAGCGCGTCCTGGAAGCCGACTTCGAAACTGGCGTCATCCGTCCGGACGATCCCCGGACCGCCGATATTGATCAGCCCCAGTTCGCGCCGTTCCAGCAGGAATTCGCCGCCGACGACCCGGGCCATGTCCTCGCCGAGCCCGATCGCCTGCCGATCCGGCATCACGCCGATGATGAGCAGCCGGTCGTAGTGGGTATAGACCGCATTCGCGCTCCCGGGCGCAAACAGCGCCTCGATCAGGAAATTCTGCCTCAACTCGCCGCCGGTCATGGATTCCGACTGCGAGTAGTGAACCGCATGGCGAACAGTGATCGACGACTGCATGGCATTCCTCTTCTATTGCTTTTAGCACGGGGACGACGCGCCCGCCGATCGGGCACGTCGTCCAGCCTTGGGAGGCTTGGTGAGAATGGTGCCTACTGCGACGCCCGGGCTTCGTTGATCTTGCGGACGTCGTCCTCCAGGACCTTGTAGGTCTCATCGAGCGACAATTCCCCGACGATCAGCTGGCTCATGCGCTGCACGATCTGCTGGTAAAGCGCCGATCCGCCCTTCTGGCGCTCGAAGTCGCGCGCCGCCTGCGGCACGTTCTTCTTGTTGTCGAGGAACACAGCCATGGCGGATTTGGCGTTCTCACTCGAAAGCTTGTACTGCGGGTCCTTGATTTCGGCGCCGGTCAGGATGACGTAATTTTCGGCGATCTCCCGCTGGATTTTCTCGGAGCCGAGGAATTCGATGAACTCGGCCACCGCTTCCGGGTGCTTGGTCCGCTTGAAGCCGACGATCGCGGTGGCACCGGGCATGGCGTAGCACCCGGCCTCGCCGCAGGGCGCGTTGATCGCCGTCCAATCGAAGGCGTCGCCGATCTTCGTCTGGAACGGATTGACCATCCAGTTGCCGGCCAGATAGGTCACGACATTGCCGTTGACGAACTCGTCACCCATGTTCTTGTACTGCGATCCGCCGGCCGCACCCCACATCTCCTTGGGGAAACTGCCGTTCTCCGTCCAGGCCTGGAGATCGGCGATATATTTCTTGGCCGCCTCGTCCGGGAAGCTGAACTTGCCGTCCTTCACATAGGTCGAGCCATAGGAGAAGGCGGCACCCGAGAAGCGGTGACCCGAGCGGTCCATGGTGAAGGGAACCTGCACGCCCGTCGCCTTCGCCACCCGGGCGGAAGCCTCGACGATTTCCTTCAATGTCGCCTTCGGTCCCGGCAGGGGCTCGCCGGCCTGCTCGAACAGCGTCTTGTTGACGAAGGGCAGGTTCAGCGTCTGCGACGCCACATAGCCGTTGATGGAATTCGGTTCGTTGATATTCGGCAGCCGCAGCTGATCAAGGCTTGCGCCGTGAAGCTTGGCGTAGGCTTCCGGATCCTTCATGTGGGGGCGCATGTCCAGGTAATAGGGCGCGAGCTGCCAATCGGTGATCTTGGCAAGATCGGGGCCTTCGCCGACCGCGAGCTGCACCGGCAATTGCTTGGCGACCGCGTCGTAGCCGGACGAAACGAAATTGACCTTCACGTCCGGATGGGTGCTCTCGAACTCCTTGCTGAGCTCGGCCATGCGCTGGACATAGCCCTGGTCGTCATCCGTGAACAGGAACGTGATCGTCTTGGTTTCGGCCTGAGCCGAGGCTGCGCCGACGAGGCCGGCGATTACGAGGGCACTGACGCCCGAAAAGAGTTTCGACATGCTCATCCTCCCTTATGAAAACATTTTCATAAATCGAACCGGAACTCCTCTGCCAAATTCGATTTTCACCTTTTTGCGACTTGACAGCGCAAACGTCAAGCTGTTTGTTTTGGCCAAACTTCACGGCAATGTGCTTTAGATGCCGTTTCACAAAATATGAAAATATTTTCATACGATCGACGGGAGGCGGTCTATGATGGGCAATTTCCCGGCTAAGGCAGCATCTATTGATCCGACCTATGCGGTTTCGAACGGCGAGACGATCACCGCCTGGATCGTCTCCGATCTGATCAGCGCCGACTTCCCCGGCATCGCCGCGCCGGCGGAGGACCGCGTCAACTACCGCTTCATCAACGGCTTCGTCGATGTCGGCGACCTGCCCTGCCGCAAGGCCTTCTGGGAAGACATGGTCGGCCGGCCGATCGAACCGCATAGCGACTGGCCGGCCGCGCATCTCAATCTTCCGGGCGCCAACCGCCGCGTTGAATTCACCGGCTTCTGGCATCTCCCGACCCATATCCGCCGCTGGCTGAAAGGCACGTTCCGCACCGATGCCCCGCGCCGGCTCCGGCTCAGGCTCCGGACCTGCGGCGGCGTGCGCATCTGGGTGAACGGCCTGGAGCAGACGCGCTTCGAACCCTTCCGCCGCAATGTCGAGAGCGTGTCCGACGTGACGCTCGAGCTTCGATCAGGCGACAACGACATCCTGCTGCACACGGAGGACCTTGCCGAAAGGGACACAATCTGGTTCTTCGAGCTCGAGCTTCTGGACGAGGCGCCGCTGACCGTCGTCCTGCCGGTGCCCCTCGACAACGACGAGGTCGGCCGGCTCGCCGCGCTCGTGCGCGACGTCCGACCGTGCCGCGACGTCTTCGTCGCCTCGGCGCTCGAACTCGACTTCGACAGCCCGCCCGGAAGCGACCTTCCCGTTCTCGTCGAGGTCGTCAGCCATGGCCACGACCGGGCCGTTCTCGCCCGGGCCACGGCGACCCTCGGTGCCGCAGAGACCCGCCTTTCCATCCCCGAGACGCTCGACATTCCGGACGGCTATCACGGCGTGCGGATGACGATCGGATCCGGCGCCGGCACCGTGACCCGCGTCATCGACGCCGCCTTCCTTGGCCGGCTTTCGCCGGCAACGACTGCCGCGGCGCTTGCCGAACGAAAGCGGGCCGCCCTCGATTTCAGTGCCGCTCAAGGCGCCGAACGCATCGGCCGGGCGCTCGCCATGGTTGCCGCCGGCAGCGACGACCGGGCGACGATCGATCGCCTCATCGCGGTGACACTGCAGTCGATCGACCGGCGCGAGGATTGTTCGGACTTCGTCATGGTGCCGCTCATCTGGCTCGTCCGCGCCTACGGGGAGCTTGGCCCGGAGACGGTAGAAAAGATCCGGGCATCGGTCCTCGGCTACCGCTACTGGGTGGACGAGCCTGGCAACGACGTGATGTGGTTCTGGAGCGAGAACCATGTTCTGTGCTTCCATGCGAGCCAGCTGCTTTCCGGCGACTTTCTGCCGGACGCCGTCTTTACGGCCTCGGGCCGCAGCGGACGCGAGCAGGCAGCCCTTGCCAAGGCGCGTCTCAACCGATGGTTCGACAGCGTCGAAGCGCATGGCCTGGCGGAATGGAACTCGGCCGCCTATTACCCGATCGACTTCATCGGCCTCCTCGCGCTCGAACATTGGGCCGAGCCCGAACTCGCAGCGCGCGCCCGGCGCCAGCTCGACCTGATCTTCGAAATGATCGCGCTGCATACGCTCGCCGGCGTTCCGGCGGGCTCGCAGGGGCGCGCCTACGACAAGGAATTGCGCGCCGGGCCGCTGACCGAACTTGCCCCCTTCGCCGCGGTCGCCTTCGGCGAGGGCTGGCTGAACGGCGGCGTCGCCTCGCTGCCGATGTTCTGCTCATCGGACTATCACCCGCCGGCCCATCTCTCGCGCCTCGCCAGGCTGGCGCCCGGTCGCGCCATCGAGGCCCGCTACGCGCAGGGGCTCGATGCCGGCAAGCTGGTTCTCTTCAAGAACGAGGCCGCGCAGCTATCGACCGTCGTCGATCACAAGACCGGCCAGAAAGGCCACCAGCAGCATGTGCTCGACATCCGCCTCGCCGGCCATCCGATGGCGCGGCTCTGGGTGAACCATCCGGGCGAGGACGATCCCTGGGGCACCCAGCGGCCCTCCTATTGGGCGGGCAGCGGCATTCTCCCGCGGGTCGCGCAGCACCGCGACCTGGCGCTGATGATCTTCGATACGCAGGACCATCGCAACGGCTGGACGCACGCCTATCTCGGGCGCGACGGTCTCGACGAGATCCTGGTCGAGGACAATTGGCTGATCGTCCGCTCGGGCGCCGGCTTCGCCGCCCTTCACGCCACCAACGGCATCACCATGGTCACGAAGGGTGCCACCGCCGGACGGGAGGTCCGCTCCGAGGGACGCCTCTGCGGCTGGATCGGCGTCGTCGGCTGTGGCGGCGGCAGCGATTTCCAGCATTTCCGCGAGAGGGTCCGCTCGACCGTCGTTGCCTTCGACCCCGCTCGCCGCGCGCTTTCGGTCACCCCTCCGGACCGGCCGGCATTGCGCCTCTCCTATGATGGCGCCTTCTCGATCGGCGGAGAGCATCTCGCCTTCGATCACGGGCAGCCGACGCCCGAGATCACCTTCGACAGCGCCGGTGCCGCCGATCGGCCGGACCGCCTCTTCTATTCATGAGTGGACCATGCAGATGAATGAGATCAGCATCGAGCGATCGACGCTCAAGACCACGATCGACAAGGTCGCGGCCGCCTTCAGCCGTCTGAAGGGCATCAAGGAAGGCCTCGTCGGCGCCGATCATGCCGGCGGCATCCAGTTCGACGAATGGGATTGGGAGGTTGGCGTCGGTCTCTACGGCTTCCTGCGCCGCGCGCTCGCCACCAACGACCGCAAGGCGATCGACGACCTCGTCGGCTGGTATGCCTGGCAGATCGATCGCGGCCTGCCGCCGCGCCAGATCAACAGCTCGGCGCCGATGCTGCCGCTCGTCATCCTGACCGAGCATGTCGACCGCCCGGACTTCCGCGCCCTCGTCGAGGACTGGGCAGACTGGCTCGTGCACAAGCTGCCGAAGACCGAGGATGGCGGCTTCCAACATGTGGTCAAGGAGCGGCTGAACGAGGGCGAGCTCTGGGACGACACGCTGTTCATGGCCTGCCTCTTCCTCGCCCGCGCCGGCGTCATCTGCGACCGCCGTGACTGGATCGACGAGGCGGTCTACCAATTCATGGTCCACACGCGCTATCTCTCCGACCCGATCACCGGGCTCTGGTATCACGGCTGGACGTTCAACGGCCGGCACAACTTCGCCAGGGCCTTCTGGGCGCGGGGCAATGCCTGGATCACGGTTGCGATCCCCGAGCTTTTCGAGCTCGTGCCCTCGCTCAACCCCAGCGACAAGCGCTTCCTCTCCAACGTGCTCGCCAGCCAGGTCCGCGCACTGAAGCGTCATCAGCGCGACGACGGCCTGTTTCACACGCTGGTCAACGACCCGACCTCGCCGGTCGAGACGTCCGCCACCGCCGGCATTGCCTACGGCATCCTGCGCGGCATCGAAGCCGGTATCCTGAGGGAGGAAGACCGCGTCCACGCCGAGCGCGCCTTCAGGGCAGTGCTAGGGCAGATCGACACGGAAGGTGTCGTCCAGGGTGTATCGGACGGAACCCCCATGGGCCACGACCTCGACTTCTACCGGCGGATCCCCAACCTGCCGACGCCCTACGGCCAGGCCCTGACCATGCTGCTGTTGATCGACGTCCTTCTCGAGGAGGATGCGAAGCCGTGACGACGCCGCAGGAAATCGGCATCGAGGCAACCGGCCGTGACGCGACGGCCGGGATCCAGTCGGCGATCGACCGTGCCTCGGCTCGTGGCGGCGGCCGCGTCTCGCTGCTGGCCGGCGAACACGTCGCGGCCGGGCTTGTCCTCAAGAGCGATGTCGAACTGCATCTCGCCGAGGGTGCGCTGCTGCGCCCCATTCCGGATTACCAGGCCTATCGCGATGCCATCGTCAGCGTCATCGCGGAAAAATCCGACCGGGGCATGATCGTCGCGAGGGAGGCCGAGAATGTGCAGATCACCGGCCCGGGCCGGATAGAGGCGGGCGGCGAGCATTTCATCATTGGCGACGACACGGATGTCGGCACCTTCATTCCGGCGGAGTTCCGGCCTCGGGTGGTCGTCTTCGAGGGGTGCCGAAACGTCGGGTTTGATGGATTGCAGGTGACGGGCTCGCCAATGTGGACGCTGCATCTCGCCGATTGCGAGGACGTCGTTATCCGGAACGTCACCGTCGCCAACGACCGCCGCCTGCCGAACACGGACGGCATGGTGCTCGACGCCTGCCGCCGCGTGCTGATCGAGGATTGCATCATTTCCACCGCCGATGACGGCATCTGCCTGAAGACGAGCGCCGGGCCGGACGGCAAGGCTATCGGGACCTGCGAAAACGTCACGATCCGCCGATGCACAGTCTCGAGCCTGAGCTGCGCGCTGAAGCTCGGCACCGAGTCCTTTGGCGATTTCCGCAATATCGTCTTCGAGGACTGCAAGGTCAGCGACTCCAATCGCGGCCTCGGCCTGTTTTCGCGCGATGGCGGGCAGATGCGAAACATCCGATTCTCGCGGATCGAGGTCGATTGCCATGAAACCCTCGACGGTTTCTGGGGTTCGGGCGAAGCGCTGACGGTGACCGTGGTCGACCGGCGCCCGGAGCGCCGCGCCGGCGCCGTCGAGAACCTCCTGGTCGAAGAGATCAGCGGCCGCATGGAGGGAGCGATCAACCTCGTCTCCACCTCCGACGCCGGCATCCGCAATGTGACGCTGCGCGCAATCACGATCAGCCAAAAGCCCGGGCGGCTCGGCACCGGCCGCCGCTACGACCTGAGGCCGACCTTTGCCGACATTGCCCCGAGCGCCGAGGCGGCGGGACGGGCGAACGCCTGGACACGCGGCACCGACGGCCGGATCGTCGGGCTTGTCGACTATCCGGGCGGCATGCCGGCGATCTACCTCAAGGGCGTGCAGGGACTCGCCGCGCGGGACGTGGCGGTCAGCCGCCCGGACCAGGTGCCGGAAGGCTGGAATGCGAAGGATTTCGTCGAAGAGACGAACTGAACTGACGGGAGCAGACGATGGGTGAGCTCAAGCTTAAGGACCTCAACAAGTCGTATGGCGCGGTTGCCGTGCTGCATGACGTGAACCTTCAGATCGACAATGGCGAGTTCGTCGTCTTCGTCGGCCCTTCGGGCTGCGGCAAGTCGACCCTGCTGCGCATCATCGCCGGCCTCGAGGACATCACCTCGGGATCGATCGCGATCGGCGGCCGCGATGTCGGGGCGCTCTCGCCGGCCGAACGGAAGATCGCCATGGTCTTCCAATCCTACGCACTCTATCCGCATATGAGCGTGCGCAAGAACCTCGCCTTCGGCCTCGAGAACCTGAAGTTCAAACGGGCCGAGATCGACGCGCGGATCGCCGAGGCGGCGCGCATGCTGGCCATCGAGCCCTATCTCGACCGCAGGCCGAAGCAGCTTTCCGGCGGACAGCGCCAGCGCGTGGCGATCGGCCGGGCGATCGTGCGCGAACCGGACATCTTTCTCTTCGACGAGCCGCTCTCCAATCTCGATGCGGCGCTGCGCGTCCAGACGCGCGCCGAGATCACCAAGCTGCATCGCGAAATGCAGACGACGATGATCTACGTCACCCACGACCAGGTGGAAGCCATGACCATGGCCGACAAGATCGTCGTGCTGAGGGCCGGCCGCGTCGAGCAGGTCGGAACGCCGCTCGAGCTCTTCGATCATCCGCGCAATCTTTTCGTCGCCGGCTTCCTCGGCTCGCCGCGCATGAACATCCTCAAGGGCAAGATCGTCATCGGCGATGATCAGAGCGTCCTGGTCGATGTCGGCTACGGCACCCCGCTCAGAAGCGACATCGACCCCGCCGCCGTCACCGCTGGACAGGAGGTCCTTGCCGGCGTCCGGCCCGCGCATTTCGCACTGTCCGACGGCGAAGGCCTGCCTTTCGAGGTCCAGTATCACGAGAGCCTTGGGACGGAGACCTATGTCTACGGCACGCTCAAGGGCCAGTCGGAGCAGGTGATCGTCCATCAGGCCGGCCATTTTGCGCCCGCGCCCGGTGCCGTCCTGAAGATCATGCCGCTCGCAGGCCGCCTGCATGTCTTCGATCCGGCAAACGAACTGGCGCTTGCCCGCGGCGAACACGGGAGGGCCTGACGATGGCCCGGGCGACAGGACTCCCAGACCGCGCGCTCGACCTTGTCATGGCGCTCTTCGAGGCGCCGATCAACGCCGTCGAGCGGCTGATCGGCAAGCGGCGGATGCCCTATCTATTCCTCGCACCGAACCTGGTGCTCTTCGGCATCTTCACCTTCCTGCCGATCGCGATCGCCATCGGCTACGCCTTCACCGGCGGTGCCGATCTGCTGATCTCCGACCGCCCCTTCGTCGGCCTCGACAATTTCCGCAAGCTGCTCACCTGCGACAGCTACCTCGTACCGGGAAGCTGCGAGGAATCGCTGTTCTGGACGGCGATCTGGAACACGCTCTGGTTCGTCGGCTTCAATGTCGCCGCCACGCTCCTGGTCGCCCTCGTCACGGCATTGATCCTCAACCGTGCGATTGCGGCGCGGGGCTTCTTCCGGGCGATGTTCTTCTATCCGGTCCTCTTGTCGCCCGTGGTCATCGGATTGATCTGGAAATGGTTCCTCGACCGCAACGGGCTGCTCAACGCCTTCCTGCAGATGCTCGGCGTGCCGCCGGAGATCTTCCTTCTTGACGTCGGCTGGTCGCGCTTCTTCGTGGTCGTCGTCTCGGTCTGGTTCCACATGGGCTTCTATACGCTGATCCTGCTCGCCGGCCTCCAGGCGATCCCCAAGGATCTCTACGAGGCAGCGGCAATCGACGCCGCCACGCCGTCGCGCACCCTGTTCCGCATCACCCTGCCGCTGCTCGGCCCGAACCTGCTCGTCGTGCTGATCCTCCTGATGATCCGCTCGGTGCAGATCTTCGACGAAGCCTGGGTGCTGACCAATGGCGGCGGTCCGGGCACGGCGAACACGTTCATCGTCCAATATATCTACCAGATGGCCTTTGCCGGCGACCTGAGGCTCTACGGCCTCGCCTCGGCTGCCTCGGTCCTCATGGGGCTGGTGCTTCTGGTGCTCACCCTGGTGCAGTTGCGCCTCGGCAAGAAGGTGGAGTCCTGATCATGTCCGCCAATGTCAGTGCCATCGGCTTTTTCACCCGCACCCGGCGCGCCGGCCGGATCGACATCACCGACATTCTCTCCTGGCTGTGGCTGATCGGCGGCACGCTCGCCGTGCTCGTGCCGGTGCTCTGGGCGGGCATGTCGTCGCTCAAGCCCGAGGCGGAGATCACCCGCTTCCCGCCGACGCTGCTGCCGCGCACGGCGGTGCAGGTTGAGGTAAGCGGCTTCGACAAGCCGCTCAGCCTCTGGACCGTCACGGTCGACGGCGAGACCCGGGAAGTGGCGATGGTGCGCCGCATCGGGCTCAAGGCGCAGATGGTCGATCCTGCAAATCCCGGCAAGCCCGTCAGCGTCGACACCAGGAGCATTTCACCGGTGCAGCGGCTGACGGTCGCGACCGAGAACTATACGGATCCGCTGACCCGCTTCAGCTTCCTGACCTTCCTCAAGAATTCGGTCTTCGTCACCTTCGTCGCCACGCTCCTGACGCTGATCGTCAACGCGCTCGCGGCCTTCGCGCTGTCGAAATACCGCTTCCGCGGCGACAAGGCGATCTTCGTGCTGATCATCTCGACGCTGATGATCCCGCTCACCGTCGTGATGGTGCCGGCCTATCTCGTCATCGTCGGCGTCGGCCTCGTCGACAATCTCTGGGGTGTCATCATCCCGACGGTCGCGTCACCGACCGGCGTCTTCCTGCTCAGGCAGTACATGCTGACCATTCCGGACGAGCTGATCGAAGCGGCCCGCGTCGACGCGGCCAGCGAGTTCCGCATCTTCTGGCGCATCGTCCTGCCGCTGACCGCCCCGGCGCTCGCCGTTCTGGCGATCTTCTCGGTGCTGTGGCGCTGGAACGACTTCCTCTGGCCGTTGATCGTGCTCAGCAGCCGCGAGAACTTCACCCTGCAGATCGGGCTCAATGCCTTCCAGGGCGAGTTCTCGGTGCAGTGGCACTATATCCTGGCCATGACCTTCCTGAGCCTCATCCCGGTGACGCTGGTGTTCCTCTTCCTGCAACGCTACATCACCACCGGCATTGCCGGCACGGGGATGAAGTAGGGCTTCTTAGGTCAGGCTCCAGAAGTACCCCCCTCTGCCCGGCAGGGCAGAGGGGGGGGTTCAACCTTTGCAGCACGGGATGCTGTTTCGCTCGATTGGCGGATCGTACAACGGGCGTCACCACAGACACGGAGGCTGTTTCCCTATCTCCGGGGCGCTGCGATGCTGCCCCTTGAAATCAGCCGGCAACCAAGTTCGAGCCGATGCGCCGGGCGCAGCGGATCGTTGGCGATCAGCCTTTGCTCAAGCAGGGAAAGCGCGGCGGCGCCCAGCCGGTCGGCCGGCATCTGGATGGTGCTGAGCGGCGGCGCGCTGAACTCGCCCGGCACGATGTCGTCGAAGCCGAGCACCGAGATATCCTGCGGCACGCGGATACCGGCCGCGGCGAGCGCTTCCAGGCAGCCGAGCGCCAGGTTGTCGGCAGCGCAGAAGATCGCCGTGGCGCCCCTGAGTTTGCGGTCCGCTTGCAGGAGGGCGCGGATCACCTGCTCGCCATGGCGCGGCTCGTAGCTTTCCGCGACCACCACCATGTTTTCCGGCGCCGGCAGGCCGGCAACCAGATGCGCATCGACGTACCCATCATAGCGCCGGCGGATTGTCGTGCGCCCCTGCCAGGTCAGATGCAGGATGCGGCGGTGCCCGAGCGAGAGCAGATGCTCGGTCCCGAGCCGCGCGCCGAAGCGGTTTTCCACCGTCACCGTATCGACCAGCATCGACGGATCCTCACCGTTGAGGATGACCATCGGCTTGTCGAGCGAGGAAAGCGCCCGGATCAGTTCCGGCCTGTCGTCGTTCAGGATGAGGATGCCGTCGACATTCTCGTCCTCTGCCGCCGCGCGCACCTCGGCGGCATCGAGGCGGGTGCTGGCGCTGACGAAAGGGACAATGCGGATGCCGCGCCGCTCGCATTCGCGCCGCACGCCGTTGAGGATCGTCCAGCTCACCATGTTGAGGTCGCTCTGCGGCGCCGCGTCGCTCGTAAGCGCCAGCAGGACGACGCGCACGGTGGCGATCGTCGCCTTTTTCCGCCGGCTTTCGAGATAGCCGAGCCGGCGGGCGGATTCCAGCACCCGCTCGCGCACCTCCACGGTCAGCGGCGCCGTGCCGTTCAGCGCGTGCGAGGCGGTGCTGAGCGAGACCCCCGCCTCGCGCGCCACGTCCTTGAGATTGGTTTTTCGCTCCACGATCCGATCCGTTCCCTGCTGCAGCGTCGTGCCCGATCCAACGCAGGGCGCGCGGGCCGTCTGTGCTTCCACTCAAACCATACCAGCACGCCAATCCGCAAGCCTGGCGTTCAATGCGATGCGCGGCCCGATCCCACCGACGACGCCGATCTGGCGGCACGCGGTGAGCGAGGACCTGCGCCAAATCTCCCGACGGCTTGACATGCCCACCCACAAATGAGAACATAACATGAACAAACCGGAGGCTTCCATGACCCATGCGGAAGAAGTCATCGAGCGCGCAATGGCGGCCGTAGCCGCGGTCCGCAGGCAGCGGGAGCGCGATCAGGAGCGGCGAAGACAGGCATTCGGACGTATCCAGCTGGGCCTTCCCCTGCCCACGCTGAAGCGCGGCCTGCAGCTTTCACTGGAGCTGGACGAATGCCTACAGCGCCGTGGCGCGGCGACGAGTTAGGTGCTGTGCCTAAGCGGTGCGCGTCCGCCCGAAAGCGCGCAGCAGCAGGTTGACGGAGACCGCGGCCTTGTCGATATCCGGGACCTCCTGGGAATAGTTGCCGGTATAGAGCTTGATGATCATCTTGTCGCGCTCGAACCCGCGCAGGTCGAAATGGAGATGCAGGTAGTAGCGCCGCTTGTCCCCGGAACGGCTGATGTCCCCACGCCGCTGGGTTACCTGCTTGAGTTCCGTCTGAAGCGGCGCGAACCCTTCGAGATTCAAGGTGACGCGGGTCGATTGGAACCGTGTCTCGGTGGGAACGGCCACGACCGCCTTGTCGAGTGAAAGGCTCACCAGGCGTCCCGCGCTGCCGTCGACATCGGCGGCTTCGTCGAGCTTGAAGGCCTGGAGCAGGCGGCGCGGCTTCTCGAAGCAGATCAGCGAAGCGATCAGGAGCACGATGATGTTGATCCCCGACCAAAGCGCCGCGATCGTCGAGAACGATCCCTGAATATGGGCGGTCTCCGGGACGATGTTGATCAGCAGCCCCCCCGCAGTGACGACGATGAAGGCCGCGATCCAGGTAAAGGTATAGGCATCGAAGAGGTTTTCCTCGTTGCCGCTGCCCTTGGGGGTCACCTTGAACGGCTTGCCGAACGGCCGCACGAGGCTCGAAAGCACCGTCGGCAGCATACGAAAGGTCGCGAAGGTGCCAACGGCGGTGGAGACCAGGGGCAGGTAACGGGTCGGCGCCAACCAGAGCATCAGCAGGAAGTAAGCGGTCAGCAGCGGGACCTGGTGCGCAACGTAGTCGGCGACATCGGTGAAGTAGAGCGGCAGGGCGCCGAACCAGAGATAGACGATGGGTACAAGGAGAACGGCAAAGCGGACCAAATATTGCACCAGCCAGGACATCGGCAGGAACATGATCCGCTGGAAGACGGAGAGACCCGGCCCGCGCAAGGGACCGTTATGCAGGTAGAGCGTCTGGATTCCGCCCTGGCACCAGCGTTCGCGCTGAACGAAATATCCCGTCAGGTTCTCGGCCGCCAGGCCCATCGACAGCCGTTCGTTCAGATAGCGGGTCTTGTAGCCCTTGTTGAGCATCGACAGCGTCGTCAGCAGGTCTTCGGTGATCGACTCGGTCGGGAAGCCCCCGATCGTGTCGACCGCCGCACGGCGCGCGATCGAGCAGGAGCCGCAGCAGAAACTCACATCCCAGCCGTCGCGGCTCGGCGCGATCTCGTCGAAGAACAGGCGCTGTTCGTCCGGCCAGATATTCTCGAGACCGAGATTGGATTGCACCGGATCGACATTGAAGAAGTGCTGCGGCGTCTGCACGATGCCGATGGTCTCGTCCTGGAAGAACGGCAAGGTCCGCCTGAGGAAGCTGCGATAGGGCACGAAATCTGCGTCGAAGACGGCAACGAAGTCGCCGGAGCTCACCCGCAAGCCATTGTTCATGTTGCCGGCTTTGGCATGGGCGTTGTCGCTTCGCGTCACATGGATCGCGCCCCGCCCTTCGCAGAAGGTCTTGAGCCAGTCGCGCCGGCCGTCGTCGAGCACATAGACCGTGAGCTTGTCCTTCGGATAATCGAGCGCCAAGGCGCCGACGATCGTTCGTTCCAGCACGTCCAGGGGTTCGTTGTAGGTCGGGATGAAAACGTCGACGCTCGGCAGTTCGCTGTCCTGCCGCACGAAGAAGGCCCGTGCGAGCTGGTCCGCCTCGGCGCTCCGGTCGATGTAGCGGCTCATCAGGATGAGGAACAGCACGACCTCGGAAAAGGCGAGGAGCTCGACGATGAACACGAACCAGACCCAATAGAAATTGGCGCCGTCATTCGGATAGGGAAGCACCGTCTCGCTCAGGCGCCACACCATGTAGCGTAGCGCCACGACCGCCACGAAGGCGCAGGTGATCGCCCGCGCCCAACTCGCGCGGCGCGACCAATTAGATGGCCCGAGCAGGAAGAAGGCGATGACCAAGAGGGTCGGCGCCAGGGCTAGAAGAGATTGAACCACAGGCTTTCAAACCACCGCGTCAGACGGATATTGCGTTGCGAGAATCGGACCTGCGCCGTTCGTCCCACCTGACAGAAATTGGCGAAGTCGGTGTTGAGCGCCGATGGCGTCAGCGCAACGCGGATTCGGGCATTGCGCTCCTCGGTCACCGGCTCGTTGGCGGCAAGCGAGTCCTTCTCGACGACCGCGGAACTGCCCTTGACCGCCTGGACCTGGCCCTTGAAGACCTCGCCGCGACCGAAAAGCCGGACCTCCGCTTCGCGGCCCGGATAGATCTCGTCGTAGTCGACCTCGGGAACGAGAATATCGACGAACAGTTCGCGGCAATCGAGAATGCGCAACATCTCATTGTTCAGGATGACGTTTGAACCGCTGACAATATTCCTGCTCCAAACGACGCCGCTAAAGGGCGAAGGAAGCGTTGCCGATTCGAGGCTGCGGACGCGCCTCTCCTCCTCGATCATCTGCTGTTCGCTCTGGCTTGCTCGCGTCTTGTTCTCGACAATGCGGGTGTTGAGATCGTTGATGCGGACGACCACATCGTCCTGGCGCTGGCGGGAATAGGGCACATCGTTCTGACCGTCGCCCATGACGAAAATGCCCTGACGCACGGCATCGAGCCGCTGCTGCAACAGGTCGACCGTCAGATTGCTGATTTCGACCTCGCCGCTTGTCGCCGCGCCGGCGGCCTCCGCGGCCTCCACCATCTTGCGCGTGAAAATCCCCTTCGACTCCAGTTCCTGCCGACGGTCGAATTCGACTTTCGCCACGACGTCCTGGGCGCGCGAGACCTCAACACGCTTCTGGAGGATCTGCAACTGCCGCTCGAGGCTGGCAATGGTCGCGCTCTGGAAGACGCCCAGCCGCTGGGCAAGCTGGTCACGCAGCAGCACGAGTTCGTCGCGCTCCCGTTGCAGCGCGGTAACGCGATCGACCGCAGTGCCGTGCTCAGCGCGAAGCGACGCAAGAGCGGCGCGGTTCACCCGCTCGTTCTGAATGATCGCCAGCGTTTCGCCTTCCACGACAGGCGTGCCGATCCTCGGCGGCGGCTTCGAAATCTCGCCGTCGATCGGCGCGTTGATAATCGCAAAGCGCGCATTGACGGTTCCATCCAGGCTGGTATAGCCGGTCAATCCGGGTAGCAGGACGGCAATTGCAAGGGCCAGGAGCAGAATGCCGACCGAGATTCGCGTGATACGATGGTTCAGGATCACTTGAGTCGTCCCTAATCACTTGCTTGGCAGTTCGGCGCAGATCCAGACGATGTTTCCCAATGCCGGCACCGACCAGTTTCCACCGACCTCGGCGTAGACACACCGGCACGATTCAACCCCGTTGCCACCTCTCAGCATTTATCGGCATCTGGCGTTGAACAACCCCTAAAATTGCAGGTTTTGGTAGTGGCAACACAAAAAAAGCCGTTGTATGACCCGGCAAAACCGAGCGTTTTTTCGAGCTATGCCGCGGACGGCGGCGCCTTCAGAAAACGGTTGCTCATCGATCGCACGGCATTGACCAGGAAAATGGCCGCGATAGTTTCTGGAGGCAGGGTTGAAAAGAGCGATAACATTGAGTTGGGTTGAAGCAATACCTTCGCCGGCTATCAGATCGGCGCCATTCTAGTGAGCGTAAATCGAAAGGCAACGGAGGCCAGCATGCCTGATGCGGATGCGACGAAGTCTGCCTCATCTCCCGCCGAGAGCGACTTTCTCGCCCATACCGACGAGCTCGTCTCCTTTTACGACGAAAGCTTCCACCTCGTCGATTGCTCGCCGAAACTGAGGAAGGCCTATGCGGTCGACTCCCTGGTCGAGGCCACCCTGTGGCACGTCTATCCCGAACTGCTGGCGCCACGGCCCAAGGCGGCGGTCGATTTCGTCGTGGCGAGCGGCATTCCGCGCAGCATCGAGATCACCGACGCTAGAGGGCGCGTCCAACGCACCCTGGTTGTCTTTCGCGTCGAGCGCGGCATCGGGGTCGCGGAGGCGGAAAGTGACTCCACCTGTCGCGAGACTTCCACGCAGAGCGAGAGCGATCGTGCGCTGCTGCTTCACCAGGCGACCCATGACGTGTTGACCGGACTGCCGAACCGACGGCAGTTCAGCGATCAGTTGCGGGCAGCTTTGCCGGTGCCGAGCGGCGCCAAGCTTGCGCTCATGCAGATCGATCTCGACGACTTCAAGCCGATAAACGACACGCTCGGCCACGGCGCCGGCGACGTCGTGCTCAAGATGGCGGCGGAACGGATCAAGGGCGTCCTCGGAGAGCGCGAGCGCGCCTATCGGCTGGCCGGCGACGAGTTCGCCGTCATCCAGTGGAGGTTCGACCAGCCAAGGGAGGCGGAGCGCCTCGCCGAGGCGATCGTCAACGCTTTCAAGCAGCCGTTTACCGTCGACGGCATCAGCCTGTTCGTCGGCGCGAGCGTCGGCATCGCCATCGCCCCGGCAGACGGGAACGAAATCGAGCAATTGATGAAAGCCGCCGACATCGCACTTTACGCGGCGAAGAAGGATGGCCGCGGCCGGGCGAGGATTTTCACCCGCTCGATGCTGATCGTGCTCGAGCAGCGCGAAATGCTGCGTCGCAGTCTGCGCACCGCGCTTCAGGAGGGGCAGTTCTTCATCGAATACCAACCCTTCGTCAAGCCGCGCGCCTCGGTCGTCGGCTTCGAAGCGCTGTTGCGGTGGCGCCATCCGCTGGTCGGCATCATTCCGCCGAGCGTATTCATCCCCATGGCCGAGGCGGACGGCCTGATGAGCGAGATCGGCCAGTGGATGCTGGAGCAGGCCTGCCGGGCCGCCATGAGCTGGCCGTCCCATTTCACCGTGGCGGTCAATCTCTCGCCGGCGGAGTTCCTGCACGATGGCCTCACGGATCGCGTCGCGCAGATCCTCGATGTGACTGGAATCCGCGCCGACCGGCTCGAACTGGAAATCACAGAGTCGGTGCTGCTGGAGCGCACCATCAACAATCTCGATACGCTCAACACCTTGAACCTGCTTGGTGTCCAGATTTCCCTCGATGATTTCGGCACCTACTATTCCTCACTGAGCTACCTCAAGAACTTCCCGTTCGATACGATCAAGATCGACCAGTACTTCATCAAGGATCTTGAGCACGACGACAAAAGCCAGACGATCGTACGGTCGATAATCGCCCTCTCGCACGGTCTTGGAATGGACGTCACCGCCGAGGGCGTCGAGACGGAAGGACAGGCTGCCTGGCTGCAGAAGGAGGGCTGCGACAGGCTGCAGGGCTATTTCCTGGGTTTCCCGCTCCCCGCGACAGCGATCGGCGAGTTCCTGCGCAAGTCCGCGGCCGCGCCGCTGGCGGGGGCTCTGGGGGCCTGACGCGCTCATCGCAACCTGGAGTATTCTGGCGAACGGGGCCTGTCCGATATAGTCATGGAAGTGAGCGAATCAGGATTCGCTCATGCAGTCGGAGAAAGCAGCATGAACGCAGCCCAAAGACAGCCGGTGGAAACGAAGTTCGAGCCGCTGCTCCAGTTCGAGATGGAGATGGGAACCTTCCTGTCAGATTGGCACCATTGCGATCAGCTGTCGACCTACGTGGCGCGGATGATCAGTCACAATCGGACGGATCCGGTGCGGCACTCGAACTTTTTCTCCTCCGCACTCAACGAGCTCCTGGAGGTATCGTTTCGCGGCGGCTCGCCGGAGGGCCGCATTGGCTGCGCCGTCTATCGGCAAGGCCCGAACGAGCGTGTGAAACTCTCCTTTCCGTGCCCGCCCGGCCACCGCCAGTTCTTCCAGGAGGCGGTCGCGAGAACCCACAGGAACGACGCATACGCCCGTTATCTGGATGCTATTTCCACCGATCTCGCACCAAGCCGCGAGGTCATACTCCTCGACCTGGCGATCAACTTCGACGCCAGCATTCGTCTGGAAGAGGATAAGCCGCGATCGGTAACGATCGTCGTGGATCTCCCCCTTGAAGGAATTGTGAGTTGAGTACGGCAATCCTTTCAACGCCGTTCCAGGCAGACTTCGATGCCAACAGCCAGGAGTTCTCCCTGGCGGGCGTGATCCGGCCGCGCTCCGTCGACGAGATCGCTCCGAGCATTTCGGCGTTCCGGAGCGCAATCGAAGAGGCCCGCGGCGTCCTCTACATCAATGTGAAGCGCCTGGCGCAAATGAACAATACAGCCTTCCATGCCTTTTCCCGCGTGGTTCTGGACGCCTGCCGCACGCGCTCGGACATCCGCTTCGTCGTCGTCACGTCGAGCGTCGTCGGCTGGACCGAACGGATGTTCCGGCATCTTGGCAAGATCGAACCGCAGATCACGGTCGAGGTTTACGATTCGAAATTCTATCCCGGCCAGAGCTTCGTCGAGGACACGAGTTTCATTCCGATCCTGCGCACGCAAACCAAGATGACGTGGCGCCACGAGCGCACGATCCTGCCGCGTCACGGCATGCGCCCGGGGATAGTCATGGCCGACATCTGCTGCGGCATCGGCGACTTCGCCGTGCTGGTGCGCAAGGAGTTCCAGCCGGCCCGCATCGTGGCGCTCGATCATTCGAAGGCGAGCCTTGCCTATGCGCGCGACGTCGCGGCGAATTTCGGTATTTCGGATATCGAATACACCTATGGCGACGCATCCGAGATGCTGCTCGAGGACAACCAGTTCGACCTCGTGACCTGTCGCCATTCGTTGCAGATCTTCAACCAGCGGGACCTCTTGCTGAAGGAGCTGTACCGGATCTGCAAGCCGGGCGGACGCGTGTACATAACGAACGAGAAGAATTCGCACTGCCTCGGCGAACCTCGGGCGCAGAGCATTCAATGGACCTATGACGAGGTTGCCAGGCTGTTCAGCCATTTCGAAATGGACGTGGAGCTCGGCCCGAAAAGCCGCCGCTATCTCGCCGATGCCGGATTCGACGACATCCTCGTCGAATCCTTCATGGTCACCAATCACGACGGTGATCCGCAGGATTTCGCCGACGTCATTACCGCCTGGGAGAATGTCTATGCCGGCGAGATGGCCGTGAAGCGTGGCGATCCGCCGGAGTTCATCGAGCGCTTCCGTCAGGGCTTCCGCGACCATATCTTCGCGGCCCTCCACCCCAAGGGCTACGCTGGCTGGCCGATCTGGGCCGCGTCCGGACGCAAGCCGCTATGAAACCTTTCGAGCAAAAGATCATCCGCTTCGGTTTGCGTTCGTTCCGCGCCAAGTTCATCCTGGTGGTCGGCGGCGCCGTGCTTTTCGACCTGCTGGTGACCGGCGGACTTGCACTCTTCAACGTGCAGCGCCTGTCCCGGGATGCCACGACCGAGGTCGGCCAAGGCCTGGAAAAGGCGAACCAGGACTATATTCGATCCTATGCGGAAACGACGGCCGCTCGCGTCAACCTGCTTCTCAACCAGGTTCACTCCGATGTCGGCACGCTTGCGGGCGTGCTGCAGGCGCAGATCGATCGTCCCGTCAGAAAGTCGCAGATCGGCGAAGCGATGGCACGCGGCGCCCCCGGCACCGTAACCGTCACCTACGACGAGAAAGGCGGATGGGCGCAGAACCTACCTGGTCCCCTGTCGGTCGTGAGCGTCTGGGGGTATCTGCTCGACGCCAACCACGTCCCCTTGCCCGAGGTCCAGACGGACATCGAGAACAGCGCAGTCCTCGACCTGGTCGCGCCCAGCCTGCTCGCCAACGGCCAGTCGAAGCTGCAGATGTACTATATCGGCCCGAAGGAGCGGCCGATCTTCAGGACGGCTCCCTATACGGACCAGGCACAGACCTTCGACCGGCTCTATCCGGGCCATAACCAGGCGGATTTCTGGCCATTCTTCTTCCCCGGCCTCTACGAATCGTGGGAACAATGGGCCAGCAATCCCGCATCGCGTCCGGTGAACAACGACATCACCCAGACGGCGTCCTATACGGATGCGATCACCGGCAAGCTGATCGTCAGCTTCTTCCAGCCCTTGTGGTCCTACGACCGCAAGCGCGTGGCGGGTGCCGCCGGCACCGATATCACGCTCGACCAACTGGCCGAAATCGTCGAGAACGTCCGTGTCGCCGACAATGGCTTCGGCTTCCTCACCATGTCGGACGGCAATGTGGTGGCGATCAACCCGGTCGGCGAAAAGGTCATCGGCCTTCAGTCGTCGAGCGACACCAGCGGCCAGGGCGTGACGGGCCTCGACCGGTCGCTGCGCAACAGTGCGCAACAGGCGATTGCCAAGCTGCCCTTGGATCAGGACGGGCTGTTGCAGCATGTCCTGCTCGACGAGAACGGCGAGAAGGTGCCCTATCTCGTCGTCCTGAAACAGCTGCAGCCAACGAATCTCTGGGTTTCAGGACCGGTTCGCCGCGAATCCATGTTGCTTGGCATCGTCGTCCCGGAGCGCGAGATCTACGCCTCGCTCGTTGCGGCACAAGCCGGCATCACCGAGGCGACCAACAGGATCCTGATCTACCAGGTCCTGGCGCTGCTCGTGTCGCTTCTCTTCGTCACCTCGGCGGTGTTCGCCATATCGAAGCGCATTACCGGCGGCATCAGCGCGCTCGCCGGTGCCGCAACGCGCATTCAGGCCAAGGACTATTCCGTCCGGGTCGATATCCCGACGCGTGACGAGGTCGGCGAAGCCGGTGCCGCCTTCAACCGCATGGCCGAGGAGATCAGCTTCCACACCGAAAATCTCGAACAACTCGTCGAGGATCGGACGAAGGAGATCGAAGAGGCGAACCTGCAGATCTCGGCGCTGAACGAGCAATTGCGCAGCGAGAACGTACGCTTGAGCGCCGAGCTCGACGTTGCCCGCCGCATCCAGTTGATGGTCTTGCCGAAGGCGGGTGAACTCGAGGAAATTTCCGACCTGGAGATTGCCGCCTACATGCGGCCCGCCGACGAGGTGGGCGGTGACTATTATGACGTGCTGAGGGACGGAGAACGGCTGAAGATCGGCATCGGCGACGTCACCGGTCACGGCCTGGAAAGCGGCGTGCTGATGCTGATGGTGCAATCGGTGGCGCGGGCGTTGCAGGAAGCCGGTGACATGGACCCGTCGCAGTTCCTCAACCGGGTAAACCGCGCCCTCTACAAGAACATCGTCAGGACCAATGCCAACAAGCATCTCTCCCTCGCCTTTCTGGACTATGACGGCAAGAGCCTGATGCTGTCGGGCCAGCACGAGGAACTGATCGTCGTGCGGGGCGCCGGCAGCGTCGAGCGGATCGATACGCTCGACCTCGGTCTGCCGATCGGCCTGGAGCCCGACATCTCGGCCTTCGTGGCGACGCAGGAGATCGCCTTTGCCGTGGGCGACATGGTCATTCTCCACACCGATGGTGTGACCGAGGCGGAGAGCCCGGACGGCGAGCTTTTCGGGATCGAGCGGCTTTGCGAAAGCGCTCGCCGCCGTCTCGGCCGCAGCGCCGAGGATGTCAAAGCGGGAATTATCGAGGATCTGATGGCGCATATCGGCACACAGAAGATCCACGATGATATAACAGTCGTAGTGATGAGACACAGGTAAGCGATGACGACCTTATATGGAATGGCAGACCTCGCCATCGGTACGGGCGAAAACGTGACCATGCTTCGCCTGTTCGAAGGCCCGCTCGACCTGAGCTGGAAGCACTGCGCGATGACCTCTGATTTCGTCGCCGAGTTCGTCGCCCTGCGCTATCGGACATCCCGCAACCTCTACAAGGAGGTGCGGCACAATGTCGGCTATCTGACCAACGAGCTCATCGAGAATGCGGTGAAGTTCCGAGCCGCGGGCGAGATCACCGTCGAAGCCTCGGTCGCGTCCAATGCCTTCCGGGCAAAGGTATCCAACTTTGTCGACAAGGAAACGGCGCAGCGCTTCCAGCATCTGCTGTCCGAGATCACCACGGGGGACCCGGGCGATCTCCTGATAAAACGGATCGAAGAGAATGCATCGGGTGCGAGCTCCAGCGGCTCGGGACTTGGCCTTCTGACACTGATGAGCGATTATGGCGCTCATTTCGCTTGGGTTTTCGGATCCGGCGAACAGGAGAGCAGGATCCCGCTCGAGACCTATGCGTCCATTACAGTCCCCGATCCCTCGAATTGATGGGCAACGAAGAATATGGAAATAAAGGAAGAAGAGTATCGCGTTTGGTCGGAGGGCAAGGACATCTACTTCGATGGCACCATGCGGTTGCCAAGTACGGAGGCCTATGCGCCGATATATTCCTTGGTGATGGGCATTCTCGAAGCCGAACCGGACCGCGTTACCGTCGACGTCACCAGCCTGGAGTTTCTCAATTCGTCCGGCATCAACCTGCTCGCCAAGCTGACCATCGAGGCGCGCAAGCGGCCGAACGTCCAGTTCACCGTGCGCGGCAGTGCGGAATTTCCCTGGCAATCCAAGTCGCTGCCGAACCTCAAGAAGCTGCATCCGGGCGTTGATCTCCGGCTCGGCTAGAGCATTTTGCAGTCAGGTGGAATCACCTCTCGCGCATCATTTTTCGGAAAGCAAGAGGCGGAGGTGCAACGTGCTACGGCGCCCTTTGCGCGTCTGAAAAGACGCACGATCAGCTGCCAAGCGCCTTGAGCCAGTCTCCGATCGTCGACCCGCGATGCCGCCCGGCCGGGGCAACCGGCGCGACCGGGCGCTGCTCCACTGCCGCCGCCTTTCTGATTTCCCGGGGGCTCGCGCCGTATTCGTGGCTGAAGGCGCGGGTAAAATTGGCGGCGACGTCGAACCCGGCCGCCTCGGCGATCTCGGCGATCGGCCGGCTGTCGGCCGGATCGCTGAGCGCCGCATGCGCCTGCTGCAGCCGGCGCCTGCGGATGTAGTTGAGAACACCGCCGCTCGCTTCGAACAGTTGGTAAAGCCGGGTGCGCGAGACGCCGATCGCTCGGCCGATGGCATCCGGCGTCAGTCCGGGCGAATGCAGGTTGAGATGAATGTATCGGTGCGCCCGCTCCATCATCCCCTTGTTCGTCTGCGCCCCGGCGCCATCCGGTCTTGCCGATGAGGCGACGCAAGCGACGACCATGTCGTGCACCGTGTGGACGATCCGCGGTATCTCCTCCGCCGTCAGGCGGTCAAGGCGCGGCTCGATACCGTTGATGTAGTTGATCAAAAGGTCGGCGAGGTTGCCCGACAATACCAGATTGTTGGTTTCGCCGAGCACGGCGGCATCGTCGGCGAATAGCTCGTAGGGCATGAAGAGCAGAACGGCGTCCGCTGCCGTCGCCCGGCCGCGGAAGGGATAGCCGAGCGAACGGAACGCCAGCCTGCCGGGACTGTTTTCCGTGACGCGGCGGTCGACTTCCGTCCAGGTCATGCCGCTGCGCAGCAGTTCCACATACCAGTGATCGATCGGGCTGGCGCGCAGCATCGCCTGAGGGCGCAGGTAGCTGTGGCCCGGCGCCTGCTGTTGAACGATGAGCAGATTGCCGAAATGCCAGGCGGTCTGGTCGGCGACAAATCCGCCCTCCACCGGAATGCCGTCAGCCAACCGGACCTCGACCAGAGGCGCCATGTGCGCCCGCCAGGCCTGAAACTGTTCTGCCGGTCGAAGCTCCCGTGTCGAGAAATGCATGGGGGTCAGTGCCGGCGGCGCGACTGAGCGCGAGGGTCCTTGGCTTGCGGGCTCCCGCGGCCAGCGGCGGCGTTCCGGCTGCGGCTGCAGTGCCGGCGCCCCGGCCTGATCCTCTTCCGACTGGGGCCCTGTAGGGCGATCACGCATACAGATTCTCCCGCCCTCGAATTCAGGCGATTACACGTTCTGAGCGTGGCTACTGACACAGCCGCATCGGTGTATGGCGTCGTGCAGAGTCCACCCAGCACTTAGCAGAGCCTAGTTCTACTCCATTTTTAGTAGAAATGCACGGCGCGATAATTATCGGGATCGCACGATAATGACATCCCGGCCGGACGATTGTAATTATATATCCATAGTCAACGCCAAGTATTTCGTAACGGCATTGACCATATCTCGAGTGTATATAATTTTATTAACCTAATTATAATGCCGCCTGAGATACTATTTATTTTGATGATTTCAAGTTTATTTGGGGACATTGATGCCAAACTTGAGAAAAGTACTCAGCGGAGATTTAGACAAGTTATTTGATGAAGATAAGGCATTGCAGAGACCGGAAGTTCAGAAACGGATTCTGGTAACTGGCGGCGCAGGTTTCCTGGGGTCACATCTTTGCGAGGTGCTTCTCGAGGCAGGACACCAGGTCATCTGCGCCGATAATTTCTCGACCGGGTTGCACCAGAATGTCGAGCATCTGGCGCGCTTCGACGGCTTCAGCCTCATCGCCCACGACGTCGTGGAGCCGATCGATCTCGACGTCGACGAAATCTACAACCTTGCCTGCCCGGCATCACCGCCGCACTACCAGGCCGATCCCGTCCATACGACGAAGACCTGCGTGCTCGGCGCCCTCAACATGCTCGAGCTCGCGGCACGCCACGGTGCCCGCATCTTCCAGGCCTCGACGTCGGAGATCTACGGCGATCCGCAGGTCCACCCGCAGGTGGAGACCTACAGGGGCAACGTCAATCCGTTCGGCCCGCGTGCCTGCTACGACGAAGGCAAGCGCTGCGCGGAAACCCTGTTCTTCGATTTCAACAGGGCCCGCCATGTCGAGATCAAGGTGGTGCGCATCTTCAACACCTATGGTCCGCGGATGCGCCCGGACGACGGCCGGGTCGTCTCGAACTTCATCGTCCAGGCGCTCAAGGGCGAAGACATCACGATCTATGGCGACGGTTCGCAGACCCGCTCCTTCTGTTTCGTCGATGATCTGATCGACGGCTTCATCCGCGTGATGGCCTCGCCGGCATCGGTAACCGGACCGATCAATCTCGGCAATCCCGCGGAATTCACGATCGGCGAACTCGCCGAACAGGTAATCGAGCTCACCGGCTCGCGATCGCAGATCGTTCACAGACCCCTGCCGGTCGACGACCCGCGTCAGCGCCGCCCCGATATCTCACTTGCCGAACGGGAGCTCGGTTGGCGCCCCAGCGTCGATCTTTCGGCTGGCCTTGCGCAGACGATCGGCCATTTCGACGCGCTGCTAACTCGGCCCGACAGCGAACTTATGGAGGTCGCCTGATGGACACGCCACGCATCCTGGTCACCGGCGGCGCCGGCTATATCGGCAGCCATACCGCGAAGCTACTGCGCTTACAGGGTTTCGAGCCCATCACCTATGACAATCTGACGACCGGCAACCGCTCGTCGGTGCGCTGGGGGCCGTTCATCGAGGGAGACATCCTTGATTCGACCCACCTGATCGAGATCATCGAGCGCCATGCGCCGGAGGCCGTGATCCACTTTGCCGCATCGGCCTATGTCGGCGAATCCGTCGCCGACCCGGCGAAATATTACCACAACAATGTCTGCGGGACCTTGTCGCTGCTCGACGCCTGCCGGCGCACGGGGCTTGGAAGAGTGATCTTCTCGTCGAGCTGCGCCACCTATGGCGTGCCAGCCATCCTGCCGATCGACGAGGCGACGCCGCAGCAACCGATCAATCCCTATGGCCGAACGAAGCTGATCGCCGAACATATGCTCGCCGACTACGCCGGCGCCTTCGGGCTCTCCTACGTGGCGCTGCGCTATTTCAACGCCTGCGGAGCCGACCCGGAAGGCGACCTCGGCGAATGGCACGAGCCGGAGACGCATCTCATTCCGCGCGCGCTCATGGCGGCGGCCGGCCAGATCGGCAAGCTCGAGGTCTTCGGCGACGATTACGACACCGCCGACGGGACCTGCGTGCGCGACTACATTCACGTCGCAGACCTCGCGCAGGCGCATGTGCTCGCCTATCGGCATCTTGCCGGCGGTGGCCGGAACCTTGCGCTCAACCTCGGGTCCGGCCGCGGCTTTTCGGTCCGGGAGGTCCTGAGTGCGATCGGCGAGGTCACCGGCCGGGATGTCCCGGTGGCGATCCGCCCCCGTCGCGCCGGCGACCCACCGGCCCTCTATGCCGACGCGAAACTTGCCCGCGAGGTGCTGGGGTTCTCGCCCCGATACTCCGACCTCAAGACCATCGTGCGCACGGCTGCCCCCTTCTTCGGACTGGAGGCGCGCCCGTGACCTCATGCCCGACCAGGAACGGCAAAAGCCTCGCCAGCGCCGCCGATGAACCGCTGCTCGTGCCGGTGCTGACCGGTTACCGCCGGATCGAATATCTTGTCGGGGCCACCGCCTGGCTCGCCGCGCTCGTCTATTTCTGGGCCTGGTGGCTGGAGCCCCGCCACCACGCGGATCTGTTCGGCAGCCTCACGGTGACGGCGGTCCTCGCCTGGATCACCCTGCTGCCCGGCTATTTCATCGCCGTGTTCTATCGCGCCCGCAAGCCGAATGGTCCGTTGCGGCTTCCGACCGAAAGCCGCATCGCGATGGTCGTCACCAAGGCGCCATCCGAGCCCTTTGCGGTCGTGGCCGAGACGCTCACGGCGATGCTCGCCCAGGAGGTGCCGCACGACACCTGGCTCGCCGACGAGGACCCCTCCCCGGAAACCCTCGGCTGGTGCGAGAGACATGGTGTCTTCGTTTCGAGCCGCAAGGGCCGCGCCGACTATCATCGCACCACCTGGCCGCGCCGCACCCGTTGCAAGGAAGGCAATCTCGCTTTCTTCTATGATCACTACGGCTACGACCGCTATGATTTCGTCGCCCAGCTCGACGCCGACCACGTCCCGGAACCCGGCTATCTCTTCCAGATGCTGCGCCCCTTCGCCGACCCGAAGGTGGGCTACGTCTCGGCGCCGAGCCTATGCGACAGGAACGCCGCGGAGAGCTGGTCGGCCCGCGGGCGGCTCCATGCGGAGGCGAGCATGCACGGCGCGCTGCAGGCCGGCTACAATGGCGGCCTAGCGCCGCTCTGCATCGGCTCGCACTACGCCGTCCGCACGACCGCCCTCAGGCAGATCGGCGGCCTCGGCCCCGAGCTTGCGGAAGACCATTCGACGACGCTGATGATGAATGCGGCTGGCTGGCGCGGCGTGCATGCGCTCGAGGCGATCGCCCATGGCGACGGGCCGCGCACATTCGCCGACCTGGTCACCCAGGAATTCCAGTGGTCGCGCAGCCTCGTCATGCTGCTGCTTGAGTACACCCCGCGCCTCGTCGGCCGGCTGCCGCTCCGTCTCCGCTTCCAGTTCCTGTTCTCGCAGCTCTGGTACCCGCTATTTGCGTTCTTCATGGCGCTGATGTTCGCGATGCCGATCCTGGCGCTCGCCCGTGGCGAAAGCCTCGTCGCGGTTACCTATCCCGATTTCCTGGCGCATTTCGCACCGCTTTCGATCGTCCTGTTGCTGATGGCCTATCGCTGGCGGGCGACCGGAACGTTCCGGCCCTGCGACGCGAGGATCCTCAGCTGGGAGTGCATGCTGTTCCTCTTTGCCCGCTGGCCCTGGGCGCTGGCCGGGACGCTTGCCGCCATCCGCGACTGGCTCACCGGATCCTTCGTGGACTTCCGCGTCACGCCCAAGGGCACGTCGGACGTGGACCCGCTGCCCTTGCGCGTCCTCGCCCCCTATGCCGGCCTCGCACTTGCGGCCGTCCTTCCCGCCCTGTGCATCAACGATGTCGGCGAGGCCAAGGGCTTCTACCTCTTCGCGATCGTCAACGCCGCGATCTATTGCCTGCTCTCGATCGTCATCGTGGCGCGCCACGGACGGGAAAACAGGATTGTCGCGGCACCGCGCTTCTATCGCCCGGCGATGGCGGCCGGCCTTCTGACGCTCATCGCTCTGCCTGGGATCGCAACCGCCGAACACGGCAGGGACAGCCTCGAGGCGCTCTCCTTTGGGTCGGACCATTTGCGCCTCTTCGAGGAACGCTACTCGGTGGCGGGCGCCGGTGGCATGACATCGCGCAAGACCGTTTTCCGGCCGCGCTGGGTCATTCTTCCGATTAACGAGCAGCAGGCGGAGGCAAGGCGATGAAGAGACGCGTTCCGCAATCGAACCCCGCTCGAAATCGGGGCAAGCCGAACCAAATCGCAAAGGCGTGGCCCGGCGATCCACACGGTCGCACCTGGAGAGACAGGATGAACAGGACATCGAAAACAGTTGCCGCCGCGGTTGCCAGCCTCATGATCTCAGGCGCCGTCCTGGCGGCGAGCATGCCGGGCAGCCTCGGAGGAGGTTCGGTCCCGCCAGTACAGAAGCGGCCGATCCTGACCGAGGACTCGATCGACTTCGGAGCCTATGATCCGCATGGCGACTTCGCGACACCGTCGGCCTCCAGGATCGAGCACCTTTTCCTGCCCTGGGAAGACGTCGATCTCACCACGCTGAACATCGCTGACGAATATGCCCATGCCCGCGGACGCTCGCTGATGATCACGATCGAGCCATGGTCCTGGTCGCCCGAATGGCGCCTGTCGTCGCAAGGGCTGCTTAAAAGCATCCTCGGCGGCGAGCGCGACCAGAACATGGCCGCGGTCTGCTCGACCGCAGCGACGCTCAAAAGCCCGGTCCTGATCCGCTGGGGCCAGGAAATGGACGAGACGGACAACCAGTTCTCCTGGGCGCACTGGCAGGGCAAGGATTTCGCCGCCGCCTTTCGCCGGATGGTGAAGGTCTGCCGCAAGCATCTGAAAACCGCGAAGTTCATGTGGTCGCCGAAAGGCAACGAAGGGCTGGAGGCCTTCTATCCCGGTGACGACGTCGTCGATGTCATCGGCCTGTCGGTCTTCGGCTATCAGCGATACGATCGGGACAAGGCCGGCCGCGACCAGACCTTTGTCGAGCGGCTGACACCGGGCTACGAGCGCGTCAAGACCTACGGCAAGCCGATCATGGTCGCCGAACTCGGCTATGAGGGCGATGCCGCCTATGTGCGCAGCTGGGCCGAAAGCGTGGCGAAACGGCACGCCGAGTTCCCGGCACTCACTGCCGTCGTCTACTTCAACGATCGCGAAATCTATGACTGGCCCGACGGCTACGGCCGGCCCGACTGGCGCGTCGTGCAGAAACCGACCCATTGATTGAAAATTTATTTTAGAAGGAAAGCATAAAATGTCGCCATTCCGCCTCTTGCTTGTCACGGTCGCCCTCGCCGGCGGCATCGCGGCCGTTGCATCGACCGCAGCCGCACGTCCGGGCACCGCGAAGGCCGCCCCGCTGAGCGCCGGCGAAATCCACGCGCTCTACGGTCAGAAGTCCTGGATCTGGAAGGAAGGCGCCGGCTATTTTTCCGTTCGGGAGCGCCGCTTCACCGCCTGGTCGAAGGAAAACGGCAAGCCCTCCTATGGCGTCGGCCGGTGGTTCATCGCTGAGCCGGGAAAGCTCTGCTTCAGGGCCGACTGGCACGCCAAGGACGGCTCGGCCCCGGCGACCACCTGCTTCAGCCATGTGAAGCGCGGCAAGGTCATCTACCAGAAGCGCGAGCCGGATGGCGAGTGGTATGTGTTCAAGCATCGGCGGGCGCGGGCGGACGACGAATTCGCCAAGCTGCGGCGCGGCAATTATGTGAGCGATCGGCTCGTCAGGATCCAGAGCAAGATCGGCGAGTGATGCTCGTCATACGGCGCCGCGCGTCGTTCAGACGCACACGGATCGCTGTAACGCCTTTGAAATACTGCATGTAAATCGGCCAAGATAGACATGCAGTTAGGAGTTGCGCATTCCCCAGGCCGATGCACAATCCGGCTCCGCAGATGAGCCCCGGCTCTGGCGCGCAACTCCGCCCCTATCGCAGGAAGCAACTGGACGTTCGTCCAAACCCGCTCGGCGTGCAGATATAGGGGGCGCGGCCGAGATAGCTGGTCCGAACCAGCTTGACCGCCCGCTGGGTGACGGCGATCTGCTTGTTCCTGGCGGGCTTCTTGCCCGGCACCGCATAGCCGACCTGTTTGGTCGGCGACGCGGTCTTGACGCTCCGGTCGGCGGTGGCCGAGCAGCCCGCGAGCGTCGCGGCCAGGAGCACGGCAAGCGCGCAACGCGCCACCTTCCCGCGGCTGCCGAATGATCCTGGCGAAATCTTCCCTTGCGCTTTCACGGCCCGAACTCCCCTTTCGACCTGATGGGGAGCAAGCTATCCGCGAGGCTTTAAGTCGCCGTACAGAAAATACTTACAACTCGAGCGATCCGGCGGAAAACCGGCGGCCACGGCCGCAAGAGGCGCGTCGGCCAACGATTGTCATGCGCTTTTTCGCGAGATCACGATGATTTTGGGGCGAATCGACCCGAAATTTCCTCATCCCGTTCTAGACGCGGCGGCCGCTCGCATCGACGACGACTTCGCCGTCCTCTTTCGTGAACGCGCCCTTCTGCCCCTCGGGCAGGATATCCAGAACCGTTTCCGACGGGCGGCACAACCTCACGCCGAGCGGCGAGGCAACGATCGGTCGGTTGATCAGGATCGGATGCGCAAGCATCGCGTCGAGCAACTGATCGTCGGTCAGGCTCGGGTCCGAAAGGCCGAGCTCGGCGAATGGCGTCCCCTTCTCCCGCAGCAGTTCGCGCGGCGAAATGGCCATGCGCGCGATCAGTTCCTCGAGTTCGGCGCGGCTCGGCGGCGACTTTACATACTCGATGACCTGCGGCTCGATGCCGGCGTTGCGGATCATCGCCAGCGTGTTGCGAGACGTGCCGCAGGCCGGATTGTGATAGATGACGATATCGACGGGGTTGTTCATGCGTCCGGTCCTTCTCTGATGCATGTCGCCCAAAAGTGTGGAGCGGTTTTGGGACAAGGACATGCATAAAGCAAGGATCTAGCGCATCGGCCCGAAAATCGGACCCGATTTTCGGAAAGCTCGATGCGTAGATTCAAGTCTTACAGCGACCTTTGTGCGTCCTAAAGGACGCACGGCGCTGTAAAGCCTTTCCATTGCCCGATCTCGCCGCGCTTGCCATGGCCATTCGCTCGCAAAGGGGCGGGACCTTTCGTCGCCGGGGCGCCTACGCCGCAACCCCGACCGTGTAGCTCGCCTGCAGCGCGCCAATGTCGAGCTTTTCGAAATCGAAGATGAAATGCGCCGCATCGCTCGCGGAAAACACCGTATCGCCGCCGTTCATGGTGGCGCGCATGGGCCGAGCGGAATAGTCCGGGTGCCCCTGGTAGACGAGATCGCTCAACGCATCGTCGAAGAGAAGCTGGCCGACCAGCAGTTCGCGCTCGCCGAGAAGAATGCGCAAATGGATATGGACGGCCCGGCCCGGGTACCAGCCGGGATAGACGGTGAGGAAGCTGACGACGCCATTGGCATCGCTGATCTGCCGGCCGCGCAGGAAGCTGCTGCCCCTGGCCGCGGCATCGTCCGCATTGCACATCGCCGCCGCCTCGCCGGAATAGACGCCACGCGCGTCCGCATGCCAGATCTCGACATCCGCCCCCTCGATCGGCTTGCAGGTCTCGGCCTCGACAATGCGCAGCCCGATGCGGGTCGGCAGCCCCGCCACGCCGTCGGTCACGTCGCTGCGGATCGGCACGTCGCTCGTGTGGCAGGGACCGAGCGTCTGGGCGAGCGTGGCGATGCATTGCGGCTCGGCGCGAAAGATCGGCTCCGGCAGGTCGGTAGGAATCCCCGCCGTGCCGCCCGAGCGGAAGTCGGATGCCTTCCAGGCGAAACTGCGGCGTGATATGGGCGCGCCGCCGCTGCTGTTGCCGGTGCGGGTCACGAAGAGGGCACCCGCCCCAGCCAGCAGCGCGCCGCCGCCCAGAATAATGGTTCGTCGTCTCATCGGCATCGGAGCGCTCCGTTCAACGGATCATGGTGCGAGCCGATTGATAGCGTACTCCGATCTCAGACCGAAGTTACGCTTTTGTAATGCCTAAACGAAGCGGCAAGGCGCGGGCCGTACATTATCGGCGACCGCCGGAGGCGGAGGAGTGCGCCGCAAGCCGCGGCATTGACGGTTCCTCGAAAAGATCCGGCATCAGGTCCGCAAGCCGCACCACCTTGCCGCTCTGCGCGCTTTTGAGCGCGGCGATACCGCAGAGAACCGACAGGGCGCCTGCCCGTGCACCGGCCCGCTGTCCGAGCGGGTCGGTGATGCCGGGCTTGAAGATCATGTTGCGCATCCGATCGTCGCCGCCGTAATGCCCGCCGGAAGAATGCGGAACCTTGATGCGCTCGACTGCCGGCTGCCCCTTCGGAAAGTTGCGAACGAGCAAAATGACGTCCTCCGGCGGCGTCTCCCAGGGCTGGTCCTCGTATTGGCGAAGCTCGATCCGGCCCTTCGTTCCGTTGAAGGCGATGTGGTGGCCCTCGATCGGCTGGAAGGTGTTCAGCGAATAGGAAACATGGACATCGTTGCGGTAGCGAATGTTGGCGACCATCGTGTCCGGAATGTCGATATCCTCGCGGAAGACGCAGCCGTCGCGAAAATAGCCGTCGATCTCCGACGGCTGCTCGTAAAGCGCGTCGAGGAAGGGATCGGCGCCGATATCCAGATAGAAGTCGCAGCTTCCCTTGTGCGGACAGAGCTTGCAGCGTGGGCCGCGGAACGGTCCCTTGCGGCCGTACATCTGCAGCTCGGCAAAGGCGCTGACCGTGTCCGGCTCGCTGTCGAGATACCAGTTCAGAAGATCGAAATGATGCGTCGCCTTGTGGACGAAGAGGCTGCCGGAGCGGTCCGTATAGGCGTGCCAGCGGCGGAAGTAGTCGGCCCCGTGGCGGGTGTCGAGATACCAGTGGAAGTCGACCGAGGTGACGCGGCCGATCTCTCCGGCGTTGATGAGTTCCTTGATGCGCGCCGCCGTCGGCGCGAAGCGGTAGTTGAAGGACACGTCCACCCGCCGCCCGGTGCGTTTCTCCGCATCGAGAATGCGGCGGATCTTCTCGACCGTCGTCGCCATTGGCTTCTCGGTGATGACGTCGGCGCCGGATTCGAGCGCCTTGACGACGATATCGTCATGGGTGTCGTCTGGGGTGCAGACGATCACCAGGTCGGGCCGCGTCTCGGTCAGCATCGTATCGACGTCGCCATAGATCGGCGCATTGCTGGCGATCATCGTGCGGGCGCGCTCGGCACGCAACGCGTTGGTATCGGTTATGGCGACGAGATCGACGAAGCCGCGCCAACCGGCGAGAAGGTCCTTGCCCCACATGGTGGTGCCGCGGTTGCCGGTGCCGACCAGCGCAAAGCGACGTTTGTCATCCATCATCTCTCACGCAATCCTGTCTGGAGTGGCGCCGCGCGATCGGCGGCAAGAAGCACAACATGTAAATTTAGAATACATGTTAGCGACCGATTCATGCGAAAGTCAACCGGATACGGTGGGAAACGGACCCCGACTTGTAACAATTATTTCCGCGTCGGCCTCTCTCAGCAGCAGCTTCGAAACCGCTTGACGCAGGTGGCGATCACCTCCTCGGCCGGCCGTTTCCACCAGTTCTCGGCCGAGAAGATCTCGACCTCCTGGGCTCCGAAAAAGCCCGCCGCCTCGATCATGCCGCGGATGCCCTTGAGGTCGATAACGCCGTCGCCCATCATGCCGCGATCGGTCAGCATGTCCTTCGTCGGCACCAGCCAGTCGCAGATGTGATGCGCGAGAATCGCCTTCATCCGGCCCGCCCGGGCGATCTGCTTGGCGAGATCTGGATCCCACCAGACATGGTAGACGTCGATCGCGACACCGACGCCCGCGCCCAGCGCATCGCAGATATCGAGCGCCTGACCGAGCGTGTTCACGCAGGCCCGGTCGGCCGCGTACATCGGATGGAGCGGCTCGATCGCCAGCGGCACGCCCGCGGCGCGCGCATGCGGCAGAACAGCAGCGATCCCCTCCTCGACCATCCGGCGCGCGGCATCAATGTTGCGCGATGCGCCGGGCAAGCCGCCGACGACGAGCACCAGGCAGTCGGCGCCAAGTGCGGCGGCCTCGTCGATCGCGCGCCTGTTGTCGTCGATGGCCTTCTCTCGGCCCGGCGCGTCCGCCGCCGGAAAGAAGCCGCCGCGGCACAAACCGGTGAGCGTCAGTCCGTTCGCCCGTACGATCCGCGCTGCCTCTTCGAGACCGATCGCCGCCACCTGGTCGCGCCAGGGCGCGATCGCCGTGATCCCGTGCTTCAGGCAGAGATCCACGGCTTCGGCGAAGCCGCACTGTTCGCGGATCGTCGCCAGATTGATGGAAAGACCCTCGACCTGCATGTGTTCTCCTCCCCCTTCTCACGAACCCACCGCCATCGCCGCCCAGTCCGGCTCGACCGCGGAGCCGAGCCCAGTCGCCCGCATGACGGATGCAAAGCTGATTTCGCCGTTCCGGATGGCGAGACGCGCACGTCCGGCGGCATTGTCGTAGAGATCGCTATGGGCAGCGAGATAGGCGGCCTGCTCCGGCATCGGCGCCCCGGCCATGCCGTCGACATAGTGGTGGCCGTTGCGCTCGACATGCCCGGCGCCAATGAGCGCCGCCAGCACGAGGTCCTGCTGGAGGCCAATGCCGGCCTGCGTCGTCAGGTCCTCGGCGGACATGAAATAGCGGGCATTTCCGGCCTCACCGTTCCATTTTTCGATGCGGGCGCGGTTGATCAGCGACCGGTAGAACCCCTTGCAGGATTTCGACGAGATGCCCGCATAGCCAAGCTCGCGTGCCGACAGGAAGGAATTGATCTCGCCGTCGGATTCGTCGATCTCGAGCGGCAGGCGCTCGGCGATCGCCGTCACCGATTTCGACAGCGCCTCGGCGCGCGCGATCGGCTGCTCGAAGAACAGCACGGAGGCCCGTAATCTTTGCAGGCGCGGCTCCTTCTCGATCCGGTCGAGAAGGTCGGCGACGACCGCACCGCTTTCGAACTGCTCGTTGCCGTCGAGCGTCACCCGATAGGTTTCGCCAATGCGATCGAGCACCGCGGCGATCGCGACGAGACGCCCGGCATCTTCGGCAGGACGCCCGGAAACCTTGATCTTGAAAGAGCGGTGGCCATAGGCGGCGATCACCTCGTCCAGCGCCTGCGGCAGCCCGTCTTCGAGACGCTGCCCGGGCTCCAGCTCGGACGCGACCAAGGCATCCGCAAGTCCGATCGTGTGGCGGATGGCAAGCTTAGGCTCAGCGGCCAGCTTTGAAAGGAAGCGGGTGAGATCGAAGCCGGCGAGATCGGGCGCAGTTGCATCGGTGATCCCGAGCAGATTGCCGGTGACCGCCTCCGCCGCGCTTGCGCTCTTCAAGCGGCAAACGGCATCGATGACGGCGCGGTCGACGAGCGCCAGTCCGTAGGAGGCGACAAGGCCGGGCAGGCCATGCCTTGCCGCCGCCCAATGATGATCCGCCTCGGCGGCGGCATGCAGGCCGAAGGGCGTGTTCGCCGCCAGGGCACCGAGCCCTTCGGTGGCGAGATGCAAAGAGGCGCGCAATTGACCGACGTTGTCATCCGGCGAAAGCGCCGGGTCCTTGTCGAACCATTTCGGCATCATCATTTCGGCCGACCAGCCGGTGGCCGAACGGCCGCGCTCATCCTCGATCCGCACCCGGACGAAGGCCTGCGGCGCGCGCTCGACGCGCGCCGCACCGAAGCGGAAGGGGAAACGGAAATCGACGGGCCGCTCGAAGAATTTCGCCTCGACGAGCCTGATGCGGGGAGCTTCGCTCATGGCCGCCTCAGTCGATGCCGTGAACGGCGAGCACTCGCTTCATGCGCGAGAGGGCGAGTTCCGGATCGGCGAGAGCGCCGGCCTTGTCCGCCAGCCGGAACAGTTCGGAGAGATGAGTCAGAGAGCGAGCGCTCTGCTGGCCGCCGATCATCGCGAAATGATCCTGCAACCCGTTGAGATAGGCGAGGAAGACGACGCCGGTCTTGTAGAAGCGCGTTGGCGCCTTGAAGATATGCCGCGACAGCGGCACGGTCGGCTCGAGCAGGTCGAAGAATTCGCCATTCCGCCCGTGGCCGAGCGCCTCCAGCGCCGCCGAGGCCACCGGCGCGATCGCGTCGAAAATCCCGAGCAGCGCGTCCGAATGCCCCTGTTCGTCGCCGGCGATCAGTTCGGCATAGTTGAAGTCGTCGCCGGTATACATGCGCACGCCGTTCGGCAATTGCCGGCGCATGACGATTTCCTTCTCCTTGGAAAGCAGCGAGATCTTGATGCCGTCGACCTTATCCGCATGCGCCTCGATGACCTTGAGGCAGGTCTTCATCGCCGCCATGTGGTCGGAATTGCCCCAATAGCCCTCGAGCGCCGGGTCGAACATCTCGCCGAGCCAATGGATGATCACCGGCTGCTTCACCTGGGAGAGAATCCGGTCATAGACGCGGACATAGTCGTCAGGGCTTCCGGCGGCCGCGGCAAGCGCCCGGCTCGCCATCAGGATGATCCGTCCGCCTTCGGCTTCGATCGTCTCGATCTGGCTCTCATAGGCCTCGAGGATGTCGTCGATCGTCACCTCCGGGCCTGGAGCAAGATGGTCGGTGCCGGCGCCGCAGGCGATCAGAACACCCGGGCGGCCGCGCGCTTCGGCAAGCGCCCGGCGGATGAGTTCACGGGCCTCCGGCCAGCCAAGCCCCATGCCGCGCTGCGCCGTGTCCATCGCTTCGGCAACCCCGAGGCCGAGGTCCCAGACGCGATGGCGGAAGGCGAGCGTCCGCTCCCAATCGATTGCCGGATTGAGCCACGGATCGTTGTCGGCGAGCGGATCGGCGACGACATGCGCCGCCGCGAAGGCGACGCGCGGGAAGGCCGCCGCGTCGCGCTTCCTGAATGGGACCGGGCGGCCCTTCAACGCATACGAAACGAGCCTGCCTTCGAGCGGAAGATCGATGCTTGCCATGGCTCAGAACTCCAGGGCCGGAACGTCGAGCCAGCGGCGCTCTTCCCAGGATTTCAGGCCCAGCTCGGCGAGCTGCACGCCCTTGGCGCCTGCCTCGAGCCCGTAGGGCCAGGGCGCATCCTCGGCGACATGGCGCAGGAACATTTCCCACTGCGCCTTGAAGCCGTTGTCGAAGACCTGCGTATCCGGCACCTCGTCCCAGGTCTTGTAGAAATCGATCGTCTGCGGCTGGTCGGGGTTCCAGACCGGCTTCGGCGTGTTGACGCGGTGCTGGGTCCAGCATTTCGTCAGCCCGGCGACGGCCGAGCCGTGCGTCCCGTCGACCTGGAAGGTGACGAGATCGTCGCGGCGCACCCGGACCGCCCAGGAGGAATTGATCTGCGCGATCACGCCGCCCTCGAGTTCGAAAGTGGCATAGGCCGCATCGTCCGTATCGCAGTCATAGGTGCGGCCCGCTTCGTCGACACGGCTCGGAATGTGGGTGGCACCGAGGCAGGAGACCGCCCTGACCTCGCCGAAGAGGTTGTCGAGCACATAGCGCCAGTGGCAGAGCATATCGAGGATGATGCCGCCGCCATCGTTCTTGCGGTAGTTCCACGACGGCCGCTGGGCCGGCACGCCCCAGTCGCCCTCGAACACCCAGTAGCCGAACTCGCCGCGCACCGAGAGGATCTTGCCGAAGAAGCCGGAATCCTTGAGCAGCGCCAGCTTGCGCAGGCCGGGCAGGAACAGCTTGTCCTGCACCACGCCGTGCTTCAGGCCGGAAGCGCGCGCCTTTCGCGCAAGCTTGACGGCGACTTTCAGATCATCGGAGATCGGCTTCTCGCAATAGACGTGCTTGCCGGCATCGAGCGCCCTGCCGATCAACTCGGCACGCATCAGCGTCGTGCCGGCATCGAAGAAGATCTGGTCGTTCGGATCCGATAGCGCCGCGTCGAGGTCGGTCGACCAGCGGGTGATGTTGTGGCGCTTCGCCAGTTGCTCCATCTTGTCGCGGTTGCGCCCGACGATGATCGGGTCGATCTCCAGCCTTTCGCCGGACTTGAGCGCGATGCCGCCCTGATCGCGAATGGCCAGTATCGAGCGCACCAGGTGCTGGTTGTAGCCCATCCGGCCGGTGACGCCGTGCAGAATTATCCCCAAACGTGCCATGCGGTTTCCTCCCTGACAGGCCTCGCGGGAGTGGATCAGCCCTCCCAGCCAGTAACTAAACGGTTACTTTGTGGCAGATAGAAATCCAACTTGTCAACATTAAAAACGACATGTCAGCAGATTCAGCGGCGAATGGAGGCCAAGGTCACCTGGACGATATGGCGCTTCCAGGCCTCGAGATTGGCCTCGTCGGCGAGTTCCCGGCCGAAGATCGTCGTCAGTGTGTGCTGGTTGGAGAGGTAGAAATAGCCGAGCGCCGCGATTGTCAAATAGACGTTCAAGGGGTCGGCATCGACGCGGAACAGGCCCTTCGCCTTGCCGCGATCGAGCAGGTCGGCAAGCTTGTCGATGAAATGTGAATGCAACTCCTTGAGTCGTGTCGACTGGCGCAGCCAACGGGCCCGATGCAGGTTTTCGGTGCCGAGCAGGCTCAGGAATTCCGGGTGTTCGAGGAAGTATTTCCAGGTGAACATGGCGAGTTCCGCCACTCCCTGCTCGGGCGACAAATCGCTGAGATTCAACGATTTTTCCGCCGTTCGAATGTCGATGTAAGCCTCTTCCAGAACGGCGAGGTAGAGCTGCTCCTTGTCGCCGAAATAGTGATACAGCATCCGCTTGTTGGTGCCGGCCCGTTCGGCGATCGCGTCGACCCGCGCGCCGCCGATACCGTTTTCGGCGAACTCGGCGGTCGCGGCCGCAAGGATCGAGGCACGCGTGCGCTCCGGATCGCGGCTTCCGGCCCGTTCCGCCTGCCCGCCCTTGGCCACCCGCCTGCGCTTCACGTCCATATGAGCCCTATCCATTCCCGCACCTCCGGCACCTCTTGCCAGTCGCGGCAATCGATGCAACATTGTAAAAAAATCTTACAAGATAATGACACCTTCGCACACAACTGCTTGACAGGCTCATCGCTTGTCCATAGTTTGTAACCAATTAGTTATTTGTTGCAAGAGGACGGCGTTACGAAACCAGGGAACGGGACGCTGTGGAGGCGTTCCGGAGGGAGGAGGAACAGATGACAATGCGCATGACCAGACGCAACGTGCTCGCCGGAGGCGCGGCACTTCTTTCATATTCCATGCTGGCGTCGAGCGCGCTTTCCCAGGAAGCGCGGATCAGAATGCTCTGGTGGGGCTCGCAGGCCCGCGCTGACCGCACCAACAAGGTCAACCAGCTCTTTCAAGCGGAAAACCCCGGGGTCGCGATCAACGGCGAATTCCTCGGCTGGAGCGATTACTGGCCGCGCCTTGCGACCCAGGTCGCCGGCCGCAACGCGCCGGACATCATCCAGATGGACTACCGCTATATCGTCGAATATGCACGGCGCGGTGCGCTGGCACCCCTCAACGATTATCTCGGCTCGGTGCTGAAGGTCGAGGATTTCGACAAGGTGCAGATCGAGGGCGGCAGCGTCGACGGCAAGCTCTACGGCATCAGCCTCGGCGCCAATTCGGCAACGATGCTGGTCAACACGGTCGCCTTCGAGGAAGCCGGCATCGACCTGCCGACCCCGTCGACCACCTGGGAGGATATGGCAAAGATCGGCGCCGAGATCACCAAGGCCGGCAAGCGCAAGGGCTTTTTCGGCCTATCGGACGGCAGCGGCGTCGAACCGCTGCTCGAGAATTGGCTTCGCCAGCGCGGCAAGGCGCTGTTCACCGCCGACGGCAAGATCGGCTATGACGCGAACGACGCCGCCGATTGGTTCGCCATGTGGGCGGCGATGCGCGAGGCGAAGGCCTGCGTGCCGCCGGATATCCAGGCGCTCGACCAGTTCAATCCCGAGACGAGCCCGTTGTCACTCGGAAAGTCGGCAACGTCCTACGCCCACTCCAACCAGCTGGTCGCCTATCAGGGCATCAACAAGGACAAGCTGGCGCTCAGGAACCACCCGCTGGTCGGCAAGGACGCCAAGGGCGGCCACTACCGCAAGCCGTCGATGTTCTTCTCCGTCTCGGCCCAGACCAAGGACCCGGAGCTCGGCGCCAAATATGTCAACTTCTTCGTCACCAACCCCAAGGCCGCCGAAGTCCTCGGCGTCGAGCGCGGCGTGCCGGAATCGAAGGCAGTCCGCGAGGGCCTGGCACCGACGCTCGACGAGCTCGGCCGCGCCGCACTGGACTACGTCTCCGGTCTTGGTCCGCTCGCCGGTCCGCTGCCGCCGCCGCCGCCGTCGGGTGCCGGCGAGGCCGAGCTGGCGCTCCGCACCGTCGCCGAACAGGTGGGCTTCGGCCAGCTCGATGTGAAGCAGGGCGGCGAGACGCTGGTGAACGAGGTCACGCAGATCCTGTCGCGAGGGTAAGGGGTATGGCTGCCGTGCAGGATTCCGCCATAGCTGTCGGCAGGGGCGCCAAGGCGCGCCCCGCCGCACAGGGCCGCTTCGCCGCCCTCTGGACCAACCATGGCGCCGGCTACATGTTCCTGTTGCCGTGGCTCGTCGGCTTCTTCGGGCTGACGCTCGGGCCTGCCGTTGCCTCGCTCTATCTCTCCTTCACCAGCTTCGACCTGATCCGCTCCCCGGAGTGGGTCGGGACGGCCAACTACGTCCGCATCGCCACGGCCGACCCGAAGTTCGCCGCCTCGCTGAAGGTAACCTTTCTCTATGTGGCGCTGTCGGTCCCGTTCAAGCTGGCCTTCGCGCTGTTCGTCGCCATCCTTCTCGATCGCGGCGTCAAGGGCCTCACCGCCTATCGCGCCATCTTCTACCTGCCTTCGCTGCTCGGCGGCAGCGTGGCGATCGCCGTGCTCTGGCGGCAGCTCTTTGCCGGCGACGGGCTGATCAACAGCCTGCTCGCACAGTTCGGCATCGAAGGCCCGAGCTGGATTTCGCATCCGGACTATTCGATCTGGACGCTTGTCGTCCTGAGCGTCTGGCAGTTCGGCTCGCCGATGATCATCTTCCTCGCCGGCCTGCGGCAGATCCCGACCGACATGTACGAGGCGGCAAGCCTCGACGGGGCATCGAAGTTCCGGCAGTTCTACAAGATCACTTTGCCGCTGCTCACCCCGGTCATCTTCTTCAATGCGGTGGTGCAGACGATCGAGGCCTTCAAGGCCTTCACGCCCGCCTTCATCATCTCCGGTGGCACCGGCGGGCCGATCAACTCGACGCTGTTCTACACGCTCTATCTCTACCAGGAAGCCTTCGGGAACTTCCGCATGGGCTATGCCTCGGCGCTCGCCTGGATCCTCGTGCTGATCATCGGCCTGTTCACGGCCTTCTCGTTCCTCACCTCTCGCTACTGGGTGCACTACGATGACTGACGCGACCATGAGCTCGATCACCGCACCGCCCCCGTCGACGGTCAATCGCCGCAGCCCGCTCGGCTCCGTTCTGATCCATGCCGCGCTGATCGCCGCCTCCTTCGCGATGCTCTATCCGCTGCTCTGGATGGTCTCGGCATCGGTCCGGCCGGAGGACGAGATCTTCTCATCGACGACGCTCTGGCCCTCGTCGGTGGATTTTGCCTCCTATGTGCGCGGCTGGTTCGGGCTCGACGTCAGCTTCGGACGGTTCACCTGGAATTCGGTGGTGATCGCCGTTCTGACGGTCGTCGGCAATGTCATCGCCTGTTCGCTCGCGGCCTATGCCTTCGCGCGGCTTCGCTTTGCGGGCCGCAATTTCTGGTTCGCGATGATGCTCGGAACGATGATGATCCCCTATCACGTGACGCTGATCCCGCAATATGTCCTCTTCCTCGATCTCGGCTGGGTCAACACCATCCTGCCGCTGGTCGTGCCGAAGTTTTTGGCAAGCGACGCCTTCTTCATCTTCCTGATGGTGCAGTTCTTCCGCGGCATTCCGCGCGAGCTCGACGAGGCGGCGATGATGGACGGCTGCGGCCCCTGGCGCATCTACTGGAAGATCATGCTGCCGCTGTCGCTGCCCGTGCTGGCGACCGCCGCGATCTTCTCCTTCATCTGGACCTGGGACGATTTCTTCGGGCCGCTGATCTACCTCAATGACATGAACACCTACACGATCCAGCTGGGCCTGAGAACCTTCGTCGACTCGAGCAGCACCTCCGACTGGGGCGGCCTCTTCGCCATGTCGACGCTGTCGCTCGTGCCGGTGTTCTTCTTCTTCCTGTTCTTCCAGCGCCTGCTGATCGAAGGCATTGCCACCACCGGCATGAAACGCTGACCGACGGAGTTCAAAGACCAACATGACCGAATTGCGTTTCGCCGCCGTCGGCCTCAACCACAACCATATCTACGGCCAGGTGAATTGCCTGGTTCGCGCTGGCGCCCACCTCGTTGGCTTCCACGAGCCGGACAACGAGTTGGCGGCAGAATTTGCCGGTGTCTACAAGGATGTGCCGCGCTTCGCGACGCTCGACGAGATCCTCGAGGATGACAGCATCGGCCTCGTCACCACGGCGGCGGTCTCGGCCGAGCGGGCGGAACTGGCGATCCGCGCCATGCAGCACGGCAAGGACGTGCTCACCGACAAACCGGGCATGACAAGCCTCGACCAGCTCGCCAAAGTGCGGCGGGTCCAGGCGGAGACCGGACGGATCTACTCGATCCTCTATTCGGAGCATTTCGAAAGCCCGGCGACGGTCAAGGCCGGCGAGCTCGTCGCCGCCGGCGCGATCGGCGATGTCGTGCATCTCGTCGGCCTCGGACCGCACCGGCTGCGCCGCGAGACCCGTCCGGACTGGTTCTTCCGCCGGCCGGAATACGGCGGCATCCTCACCGACATCGCCTCGCATCAGTGCGAGCAATTCCTGTTCTTCACCGGCACGAACGACGCGAGCATCCTTTCCGCGAGCGTCGACAACCGCAGCGTTCCCGACAGGCCCGAGCTGCAGGATACCGGCAATATCCACCTCTCGACCGGCAAGGCCACCGGCATGATCCATGTGAACTGGCTGACCCCCGACGGCATGTCGACCTGGGGCGACGGCAGGCTGTTCATCGTCGGCACGACCGGAACGATCGAGGTCCGCAAGACCGTCGACCTCGCCGGCCGCGAAGGCGGCAACCACCTCTTCCTCGCCGATCGAAACGGCGTCGAGCACATCGACTGCTCCGGCATCGAGCTGCCCTTCGGCCACCAGCTCGTAGCCGACATCCGCGACAGGACCGAAACCGCCATGACGCAGGAGCGCTGCTTCAAGGCCATGGAGCTTGCACTTTCCGCCCAGGCGATCGCCGAACAGAACCGGGAAAAGAACTGACATGAGCGTAAAGACAGTCGCCATCATTGGCTGCGGCATCGGACGGTTGCACATGATCGAGGGCTACCTGCCGCATCCGGACAAATTCCGGGTCAAGACCATCTGCGACCTCAACGTCGAGCGCCTCAACGAATTCGGCGACGAGTTCGGCATCGAGGGCCGCACGACCGCCTTCGAGGACGTGCTCGCCGACGAGACGATCGACATCATCGACATCTGCACCCCGCCGGGCATTCACCTGGAACAGGTGGTGGCGGCGCTTGCCGCCGGCAAGCACGTGATCTGCGAGAAGCCGCTGACCGGCTCGCTCGCCGGCGTCGACAAGATCATCGAAGCGGAAAAGCGCGCCCGGGGCGTGCTGATGCCGATCTTCCAGTATCGCTATGGCGACGGCATCGAGAAGGCGAAGCGCATCATCGAGGCAGGCATTGCCGGCAAGCCCTATGTCGGTTCGGTCGAGACCTTCTGGCTGCGGAAGCCCGAATACTATTCCGTCCCCTGGCGCGGCAAATGGGCGACCGAACTCGGCGGCGTGCTGGTCACCCATGCGCTGCATCTCCACGACATGCTGCTGCATCTCCTTGGTCCGGTGGCAAAGGTGTTCGGCCGCGTCGCGACGCGCGTCAACGACATCGAGGTCGAGGATTGCGCCTCGGCAAGCCTGCTGATGAAGAACGGCGCCTTCGTGTCGCTCTCCTGCACGCTCGGCTCGCAGGAGCAGATCAGCCGGCTCAGGCTGCATTTCGAGAACGTCACCTTCGAAAGCAGCCATGAACCCTATACGCCCGGCAAGGATCCCTGGAAGATCATCGCCGCCAACGAGGCGGTGCAGGCTCAGATCGACGAGGTCATCGGCGATTGGCAGCCGGTGTCGCCGCGCTTCACCACCCAGATGGCGCATTTCCACGCGCATTTGGCCGGGGGAGCGCCGTTGCCGGTCACGACGAAGGACGCCCGGCGGGCGCTGGAACTGGTGACGGCGATCTATCAGTCGGCGGATAGCGGGCGGGAGATATCGCTGCCGATCGGACCGGACAGTCCGAAATACGCCGATTGGCGCGCCAATACGAGATAGTCGGCCAAGGCCGCAGGAGGAATTCAAAATGGCAACCAGCGTCGTTCTGCAGAAGGTCGAGAAGCGCTATGGCGCGCTCGACGTGATCCACGGCATCGACCTCACCATCGATCCCGGCGAGTTCGCCGTCTTCGTCGGTCCGTCCGGCTGCGGCAAGTCCACCTTGCTTCGGATGATCGCCGGGCTCGAGGAGATTACCGGCGGCACGCTGATGCTCGACAATGACCGGATGAACGAGGTGGCGCCCGCCCGACGCGGCATCGCCATGGTGTTCCAGTCCTATGCGCTCTACCCGCATATGTCGGTCTACAAGAACCTCGCCTTCGGCCTCGAAACGGCGGGCTACCGAAAGGCGGAGATCGAGCCGAAGGTGCGCCGCGCCGCCGAGATCCTGCAGATCGAAAAGCTGCTCGACCGCAAGCCGAAGGCGCTTTCCGGCGGCCAGCGCCAGCGCGTCGCGATCGGCCGGGCGATCGTCCGGGAGCCGCGCATCTTCCTGTTCGACGAACCGCTCTCCAACCTCGACGCCGAGCTGCGCGTCCAGATGCGCGTCGAGATCTCGCGGCTTCACCGCGACCTCGGCAACACGATGATCTATGTGACCCACGACCAGGTCGAGGCGATGACCATGGCCGACAAGATCGTCGTGCTGAACTCCGGCCGCATCGAGCAGGTCGGCGCGCCGCTCGATCTCTACAACAACCCGGTCAACCGCTTCGTCGCCGGCTTCATCGGCAGCCCGAAGATGAACTTCCTGAAGGCGCGGATCGGCGGCGTCACGGAAAACGAAACGACAATCGAGGTCTGCGGCGGCACGATCCGCCTGCCGCGCCGCCTCAACGGCGCGGCGCAGGGCCAAGAGGTCACCTTCGGCATTCGCCCCGAGCACCTTTCCGCCCGCGACAGCGGCATCGCGCTTGCGGCCGTCAATGTCGAGCTCGTCGAGAATCTCGGCGGCGAGACGATGCTCTACGGCATCACCCCCGACAGCCAGCAACTGACCATCGCGCTCGAGGGCCAGCAGAAGGTGGAGCGCGGCTCCAATCTCTCGGTCTATTTCGATCCCGGCCGCTGTCACGTCTTCGGCCTGGACGGGAGGGCGATGTAACGAACCAGCAAGGCCCCACATTGTTCAGGCGGAAGGTGAGGTCTTCTGCATCGTGACCGCGACAACCACGCCGGAGGCAAAGGTGAGGAAGGCGACCGATGCGATCGCCCAGTCAAGGCCGAACCGATCCGCGATCAGGCCCGCGGAAAGCGCCCCGATCGCGTAGCCGAGGTCGCGCCAGAAACGATAGACGCTAAGGGCGCGAGCCCGCCAGGTCGGGTGCGCGGCATCCGAAACTGCGGCGATCAGGCTCGGATAGACCATGGCCGTGCCGATCCCGATCAGTAGGCTGGCGACAAGCCAACACTCGAATCGCCTCGTCACTGCAGTCAGGAACAGTCCAGCGGCCTGAACCCACATGCCTGCGACGATCAGGCCTTTGCGCCCCCAGCGATCGCTCAAGGGGCCCGTCGCGATTTGCAGGATGCCCCAGGTCGTCGGATAGATAGCCTTAAGGATGCCTATGCGTTCGAGCCCGAGGCCGAATGAGGCGAAATACAGTGGAAATATGCCCCAGCACATGCCGTCATTGAGATTGTTGACCAGCCCCGCCTGGGAGGCCGCGAACAGATTGCGGTCCTTGAAGGACGCCAGGGCGAAGACTTCGCGGAAGCCGATTGACGGCGTTTGCTCGGCGCGCGCGGAAGCTTCGAGCCGGACGTGATCGCGCGTGTCGCGCACGAGCAGGATCGAAAGCGCGGCTCCCAGCAACCCGTAGCCAATGCCCAGATAGATCGGCGTCGGTCGCAAGCCATGCTCCGAAGCAAGGTAACCAGTGAGGAAGGCGGTCAGGCCGACGGAGATATAGCCCGCGAACTCGTTCACCCCGACGGCGAGCCCGCGCGACTTCGGTCCGACGAGATCGACCTTCATGATGACCGTCATCGACCAGGCGAGCCCCTGGTTCACGCCGAGCAGTGCGTTGGCCGCGATGATCCATCCCCAGTTCGGTGCCCAGATGATCATGAACGGGACCGGCAGGCCGACGAGCCAGCCGAGGACAAGGACGCGCTTGCGCCCCCATAGGTCCGCCATCTGACCGGAGACCAGGTTGGCCAACGCCTTCACGACGCCGAAGCTGACGACGAAGGAGACGACGAGCGTCGTCGAGGTGATGTGGAATTCTTCCGAGCCGATCAGCGGGACGACGGTACGTTCAATCCCGACCATGCCGCCGACGAAGGCGTTGATCAGAACGAGCAGCGCGAACTGGGGCCAGTTTTCGTGAAGGCCGAGTCGGATGTTGGATGGAGACTCCGCTGCACTCTCCCTGGCCATCAGTCACACGCCGGTAGGTGGTAGCAGGGGAGACTTCGCGCGAATGTGCGTCATCAGGAGGCCTCGATCGCGTATCCCGCCGCCTTCCATTCCGGGAAGCCATCCTGCAGCCGACGAACGCGATATCCTCTCGCGCGAAGGGCTGCGACGGCCTCGAAGGAGAGAATGCAGTACGGCCCCCGGCAGTAGGCGACGATCTCGTGATTCCTCGGCAGCTCCGACAGGTGCTGTTCGAGTTCGCCGAGTGGAACGTTCAAGGCTCCGGGGACGTGCCCAAGGCTGAACTCGTCCTCGGGACGGACATCAAGGATCGTCACATCTCCATCGTCCAGGCGACCGAGCAGTTCTTCGCGGGTCACGGGTTCCAGGTGATCGAGCTTGCCGAAATAGTCGCCGACGATCTCGCGGATCTCGGCGCTGTTGCGCTCCGCATAACAGTGCAGCGCAGCGAGGAGCTCGAGGATCGGTCCCTCGCCGAGACGATACAGGACGCGCTTGCCGTCGCGGCGGGCGCGCACATAGCCGCCGCGGCGCAGCAGTTGCAGATGCTGGGAGGTGTTGGCGACCGTCAGCCCCGTCAGCTCCGCCAACCGTTCCACCGACCGCTCGCCCTGCGACACATACTCTATCAGTTCGAGACGATGGGCGCTCCCCAGCATCTTCGCCAGTTCGGCTAGCTGCTCGTAAATCTGAACCTTTAGGCTTGACATCGCAGAGCAATCCAAAATAGTTAATCATTCAATTTATATCTTGAATGATTGGTTCTGTAAAGTCGAGGTTCGTGCGATGTCCAGTCGTGGATTGCATCGTCAGGTGTTTTTGCTCGCCAGCGCCCAGGCGCTGTTCCAGACGGTATCCGTCATGGTGATGACCGTCGGCGGCCTGGCGGGAAGCAAGATCGCGCCGTCGCCCGCGCTCGCCACCATGCCGATCGCCGCCATGTTTCTGGGGACAGCCGTTGCGACGTTCCCAGCCTCGATGTGGATGGCAAAAGTCGGACGACGTCCCGGCTTCATCCTCGGGGCGCTGCTCGGCGTCGTCGGGGGAATGACCGCCGCGTTCGGCGTCTGGATTGCTGATCTTCTGTTGCTGTCCCTCGGGACGATGCTCGTCGGAGCCTATCAGGCCTTCGCGCAATTCTACCGCTTTGCCGCCAGCGAGGTAGCGGACGAAGGGTTCCGGCCGCGCGCGATTTCTCTCGTGCTCGGGGGCGGTATCGTCGCGGCGTTCGCAGGGCCGATGATCGGGCGCTTTGGTGGCCCGCTGCTGCAGCCGGAATTTCTCGGATCGTTCCTGCTGCTCTCGCTCGTATCACTGCTCGCCGGTGGCATCCTGTTCGGCCTCAGGATTCCAGCTGCCACTGCCGCGACTTCCCTCGCCGAAGGGCGCCATTGGAAAGCGATCGTGGCGCAGCCCGCCTACCTCGTGGCCCTGTTCGGCGCGGCAACGGGCTACGGTGTCATGATCCTGGCGATGACGGCAACGCCGATCGCCATGGTTCACCACCATCACGATCTTTCGACCGCTGCGACGGTCATCCAGCTTCATGTGCTCGGCATGTTCCTGCCGTCCTTCTTCACGGGTTCGCTGATCGCTCGCTTCGGCGTTCTTCCGATCATGTTCCTCGGCGTCGTGATCCTGACGGGCCATGTGCTGATGACTCTTACCGGGACAGGGTTCGGGTCTTTCGCCGCCGCGCTCGTTCTCCTCGGGGTCGGATGGAACTTCCTCTACATCGGCGGCACGACGCTGCTGACGACGACCTATACGCCCGCCGAGAAGGGGCGCGCCCAGGCGATCAACGACATGACAATCTTCGCGGTCGGACTGGCTTGTTCGTTCGGGGCAGGCGCATTGCTCCAGAGACTTGGCTGGCAGATGCTCAATCTGGCGCTGCTGCCGTGGCTCGCAGTTGCCGCCTTGGTACTTGCCTCGCTGGCCTACCGTCAGCGGCGACTGTTGGAGCTTGCCACCTCAGCGTGACGCCACGACCGTCCCCACCTGAAACTGTCTTGCCCGACTTAGGCGGCGGTAGGCGCGGTCAAACGGGCGTTAGATCGGTCTTGCGCTGCCTTCGTACATGAACGTCATCGGCTTCGGCCCCCGCATGTAGCCCGTCTCGATCCGGTCGATCCGAAAACCTCCGCCCTCTATCATGGACCTGATCGGTCGGTTGAGGTGACAGCCGCCGCTGATCCGCCGCCAGACTGGCGTGAGGCTGTCCTGCCACCAGCGCACGCCCCGGTCGGGCGAGAGCCCATGCTCGACGAACAGTAGCTTGCCCTGGGGCCGCAGCACCCGGCGCATTTCCGCCAGCGCCGTCGCGGCTCCGGGGATCGTGCACAACGTCCAGGTCGTCACAACTGTGTCGACGCTCTTGTCGTCAAGCGGAATAGCTTCCGCAGACGCTTCGATGAAATTGACCGTCGGTCCGGAATACGGGACGCGACGGGCCATGGTGAGCAGGGCTGGGTCGGGCTCCAGCGCCAGAACCTCCCGAACGACCGGACGGTAAAACGGCAAATTCAGGCCCGAGCCGCTACCGATCTCCAGGACCCGACCCTCCGCCGCGCCGATCACACGCTCGCGATAGGGATGCAGGCGCTCGTTGCGCATGGAAAGATCGCACAGCTTCGGCAGGATGACATCGCTGTATATTCCCATGGACGACCCTTCCAAAGGGACGCAACGGCGCGTCTGGCGGACTACGTCTCGCGAATTAGGTTTTTGATCTGCTGCCGATCTTCCGATGACCACTTGTCAGGCTCCTCCTGATGAGCAGCCACGCCGTGGAGTTCGATGTGTTTCCAGAGCTCCGCTTCGGTTTCGGCCGTAAACGAGGCCGGACAGGCTTCCATTCCGGGATAATCCATGCAGCGATATGAGTAGGCCATAGCTTCACCCTCCTACGCCACCATCACGGTACCACGCGCTGTGTTGACAACAAACAGTGCGAACGCACGCGGATCGCGACGAGCACGTCGGCAGAAGGTGGAGCGCGGCGCCAACCCCTTCGCTCTATTTCATCCGCCAGCCGTCACGTCGGTTTGGACGACCGGCGATGGAGTCGGCACATATCACAATCAGCCCTGTTCAAAAGAATCCGCTAATTTAAGATAGGCGATTGCGCCGGGCTGCGTTAGAATCGCCCCGACCGCTGATCTGTCAGTCCGGTGGCATCTTGATGAAGCAGAGACTAGCCGCAATCCTGGCGGCCGATATGGTCGGCTACAGTCGGCTGATGGAAGCCGACGAAGCAGGCACCATCGCCCGCCTCAGGACGCACCGTATAGAATTGATCGATCCCGCCATAGCGAAGAACGAAGGCCGGATCATCAAGACGACGGGCGACGGCATGCTGGTGGAATTCCAGAGCGTCACCGACGCCGTGCGATGCGCCGTGGAAATCCAGCAGCGCATGAAGCGGCGCAATTCGGACGTGCCCCAGGATCGGCGGATCGAATTCAGGATCGGCATCAATCTCGGCGATATCATCTTCGACGATGACGACATCTTCGGTGACGGCGTCAATATCGCCGCCCGGATCGAACAACTGGCAGATGTGGGCGGCATCTGCGTCACCGCCGCGGTGGCCACGCAGATTGCCGATCGCCTCGAAGTCCCGATCGAGGACCTTGGCGAGAAGAAGCTGAAGAACATCAGCCGCCCCGTGCAGCTTTTTCGGATCGGGCTCGAAGGCTCCGCCCTGCCCTCCCTTTCGGAAGAGAAGGACGAGAAGCGCGCCGTTTCCAAGCCCTCGATCGTGGTGCTGCCGTTCGACAACATGAGCGGGGATCCCGAGCAGGAGTTCTTTGCCGACGGCTTGACCGAGGACATCATCACGGAGCTGTCGCGCCGCCACGAGCTCTTCGTCATCTCCCGCAATTCCAGCTTCGTCTACAAGAATCAGCCCATGAACGTGCGTGATGTGGCAGAGAAGCTTGGGGCTCGATATCTGGTGGAAGGCAGCGTCCGCAAGATCGGCGACAGGGTGCGAGTGACGGTCCAGCTCATCGACGCGATCAACGATACCCATGTCTGGGCCGACAAATACGACCGAAAACTGGACGATATTTTCGCCATCCAGGACGAGGTGACGGCGGCGATAGCAGCCACTTTGCCGGGGCGCCTCGAGGCGGCCCAGCGCGACCAGCTGGCCCGCACGAAACCGGCGAACATGGCCGCCTACGAATGCGTGCTCACAGCCAAGGTGCTGCATCACCGCGGCACGGTCGCCGACAATGAGCAGGCCCGGGCCCTGATAGACAGGGCCCTCGAGCTCGACCCCGGCTACGCACATGCCCATGCCTGGCGGGCCTGCATTCTCGGGCAAGCCTGGGTGCACGGCTGGTGCGAGGACAAGGACGCGACCTGGGCCGAAATCGTCGCAGAACTTGAACGGGCACTCGCGCTTGACGACAATGACGCCGATGTGCACCGCATCCTCGCCGCCGTGAACGTGAACAACAACGAACTGACGACGGCCCGCTATCATCAGGAGCGTGCCCTTTCGCTCAATCCCAACTACGACCTGGTGGTCGTCCAGCAGGGCGAGCTCTTGACGTGGCTCGGCCGGCCGGAAGAAGGGGCCGAGTGGATCCGCAAGGCAATGCAGCTCAATCCCCATCATCCGGAACGGTTCTGGAGCCATCTCGGAAAGGCGCGTTTCGCGGCGCGTCAGTATGGCGAGGCGATCGAGTCGTTCATGCACCTTTCGACGATGGATTATGTCCAGCACGCCTTCGTCGCCGCCTGTTACGGTTGGCTCGGCGACGATATTGCGGCTTCAGCGCATATGACGAAGGTCAGGGCGCTCACCCCCGACTTCGGCCTTGAATCCTTCCTTTCCACGTTGCACTACGCCCAGGAATCCGACAGGCAGCACATCCGCGAAGGGCTTGTCAAAGCGGGCGCGGACGATGGCTTCTCGGCAAGGAACGACATCGCGGCGCAATAAAGCCTCTCACCCGAACGGACCGAGTTCTCACCCGCAAGAAATTTGCGACTGACGGCGAAACCCTGCCGGAAGCAGGTAGTGCACGCTACGGACTACTGCATGTTTCCTTAAATCGTAGCCGATTTGAGGACAAAAACATGCAGCAATTCAAAGTGCTACAGCGTCCTTAGTGCGTCTGATAAGACGCACGGCGCTTTAAGGCTGAGAGCGGTTAGGCAATCGAATCCTCGACTTTTTCTTCAGGGGTGCCACAGAATAGCTTTTCGCTGCGAAGGGACGTGCTGCCATGAGCGCCACGAGACTCCTGCTGACCTTGCCGCTGACGGCTGCCTTCGGCTACATGTCGCTGGTTGGCCTGATTTACGTTTCACAGCGCACCCTCCTTTATCCCGGCACCAGCGCGACCCCAGCTCCAGAGCCGTCAGCATGGGGCGAGAACGTCTACATCGACACGCCCGACGGGGAGACGCTTCATGCACTCTACAGTCGGGGCGAATCCGACAAGCCGTGCGTGCTGCTCTTCTTCGGAAACGGTGATCGCGCCGACAGTTACGGTTTTCTCGCACAGGCGTTGGCCGTGCGCGGCATTGGATTGTTGGCGATCTCCTATCGCGGCTATCCGGGATCGACCGGCTCGCCAAGCGAAGACGGGCTGCTGGAGGATGGCCTTGCGGCCTACGACTGGCTTTCACAACGCTCCAAAGGCGGAATTGTCGTTTTGGGCCGGTCGCTGGGCACCGGCATCGCCGTGAACACGGCCGGGCAGCGGCCGGCCGCCGGCATGATCCTGGTGTCCGCATATCTGTCGGTTCTGTCGGTCGCGCAGACGCGTTATCCGTTCTACCCGGTTGCCCTTCTAATCAAGGATTCCTTCCGCTCGGATCTCAAGATAGCGAAGGTGAGACAGCCAAAGCTGTTCATCCACGGCCGGCTCGACGACAGCATTCCCTTATCGTCGGGCGAGGCGTTATACCGCATCGCTCCCGGACCCAAGCAGATGCTGGTCGACGATGGCTCGGGTCATAATGATATCTGGAATGAAGGCACGGTTGGCGACGTGATCCATTTTGTGGAGTCGCTGAAAAGAGACGCGTCGTCCGGCAACAGAGGATAGGACCCGGGAGCGCTTGCTCAGATGCGGCCTGCAGACGTATTCTCAACGTTTTCGCGAGCCTGCTCCCCGGCACGCCGCCGAGGTGAGGCCCCGGCAATCGAGGGAGGTTCATCATGAGAATTGCATCAATCTGTGCAGTCGGCTGGATCGGGTTTTGCGGGATCGCTTCCGTTGCCTTGGCAGGGGATGCGCACACGCTGATCGTTCCCAATGATGTCAAGTGGGCCCCGGCCCCGAAAATGCTTCCTGCCGGAGCAGAAGTGGCGGTCCTGTTCGGCGATCCCAGCAAGGAAGGTCTGTTTGCGCTTCGGCTCAAGGCGCCGTCGGGGTATGTGGTCGCACCGCACACGCATCCTGCGGATGAGGTGGTCACGGTCATATCGGGGACTATCAATCTGGGGATGGGCGAAAAGGCCGATCGGGGCGCTGCCAAGGCGCTCCCGGCAGGCAGCTTCTTCGCATTGCCGCCGGAGATGGCACATTACGCCTACTTCGACGAAGAGACTGTCGTGCAGATCACCACCAATGGCCCGTGGGGCCTCAAATATGTCAATCCGGCGGACGATCCTTCAAAGTCGCAATAGCCGGCCTCCGGCTTGAAGGCCACCCTGCCCGCCGCCGGGCGCGGCGGGCACCCCGTATCCGCGTCGCGAAGAGGAAGCATGCATCAAAAAATTCTGGCAGGGATGTCACATCGGCAGGATCCTGCCTCGTCATGGTGTCGTAACCAACCAGAGGAACCCACCATGACCGCCAAACTTGATCCCTTCGCCGCAGCCCCTTCCCTCATGAAGAACTGGATGAGCACATCGATCGCCGTCGCTTCGAGCCTCGAGCCGAGCCTCATCGAGCTCGTCAAGATCCGCGCGTCGCAGATCAATGCCTGCGCCAACTGCATCAACATGCATACGGTGGAGGCACGGGCGAAGGGCGAGACGGAGCAGCGCATCTACCTGCTGTCGGCCTGGCGCGAGGCACCGTGCTATACCGATCGCGAACGCGCCGCTCTCGGCTGGACGGAGGCCCTGACCCGGCTGTCGGAAGGGCATACGCACGAAGGTGTCCATCAGGACCTGAACGCCCATTTCACGGAGGAGGAGCAGGTGAAGCTGACGCTGATGATCAATGTCATCAACGGCTGGAACCGCCTCGCCGTTGGCTTCGGCCTGTGGGTGGATCCGGCGGCGGCCGCCGCCGCTGCCAAGGCGGTCGCCTGATGGCGGGCGCCGGGCACGAGGAAGCAGCGGCGATTTTCGATCCGCTGCGTCCAAAGCTCATGCGCGTCGCCTATCGCATGCTCGGTTCCATTGCCGACGCCGAGGATATCATGCAGGAGGCCTTCATCCGCTGGATGGGGGCCGACCGCGCCGCAGTGAAAGTGCCCGAGGCCTTCCTGCGCCGGACGGTGACGCGGCTCTGCCTCGACCAGCTGAAATCGGCCCGGCGCCAGCGCGAGACCTATGTCGGCCCCTGGCTTCCCGATCCCGTCGTCGAGGAGGAGGAAGAGGAAGACGTCACCCTGCCGCTGATGCTCGCGCTGGAACGGCTCTCGCCGCTCGAGCGCGCCGCCTTCCTGCTGCATGACGTCTTCGGGCTGGCATTTGAGGAGGTCGCCGTGACCATCAAGCGCGATCCGGCCGCCTGCCGCCAGCTCGCCGCCCGGGCGCGCACCCATGTCCGCGAGGCACGCCCGCGCTTCCGGATCGAGAAGGAGCGCGGCCTCGAAATCGCCAAGGCCTTCTTCACCGCATCGCGCAGCGGCGACATGAAGGCGCTCGGTGCCATGCTGGCGGCCGATGTCAGCATCCATTCCGACGGCGGCGGCAAGCGTTCGGCGGCACTGAAGCCGATTCTCGGCTTCGATGCCGTGATGAAGGTGCACGAATATCTGGCGGACCTGTTCCAGAAGAACGGCTCGCAGCTTGTTCGAGCCGGCTTCGTCAACGGCCTGCCCGGTTTCGTCACGCTGGAAGCCGACGGCGAACTTCAGACGACGGCGCTCGAGATCCAGGACGGAAAGGTCGCGGCGATCTATGTGGTGCGCAACCCCGACAAGCTGAGGCACCTGCATTAGAGCCTTGGCGCGGGTCAGGCCGGCGACGGTCGGTTTCGCTCGCGCCAGGACGCCGGGCTGAGCGAGGTGACCCGCCGGAATTCCCGGTTGAAGTTCGATTTCGTCTGAAAGCCCGATTCCAGCATCGCCGCGGTCACCGACATGTCGGTGTCCCGCAGCATCCGGCAGGCCTCGGCAATCCGGAAATCGTTGATGTATTGCGAGACGTTCTTGCGCGCCAAACGGTTGACCGCTGCGGATATCTGCCGCGCCGGCAAACCCGCGCGCCGCGCCAGCCGCGACAGGGTCAGGTTATCGTCCAGCGCCAATTGCTGCTCGACGAGCAAATGCTCGATGCGATCCAGAACGTCCCGATCTTTCGCCGCCAGCGATGCAGCCTCGTCGATATTTGGCGCGCCCGCCGGCAGCGGCCGCGCCCGGGCCGCGACATTTGCGGCCAGGCCCAGAAAGAGCAGCCCCAGAAGATTTGCGTTGCTCGCGATGAGCGCGGCGTAGGCCCCCGTGCTCCATTGGAAGTCGAGAAAGATCGCGAGATCGAACAGGGCCGAGACGCAAAGCGCGGCGGCGGCAATCAGGAGAGCGCGGTGCGCCGCGTGAGCGTCGTCGAGACGCGCTTCGTCCAGGGCGTCGGGGCCCCGCCGGCCGAGGTTCACCAGCGCCAGTGCGTATCCGATAAACAGCACGATCAGGGCGCCGTCGATCAAACCCGGCGACAGCAGCAACAGCGCCATGATGCCAAGCGGCGGCGTGGCGTGAAGCCAACGGGCATTGCCGGCCACCACCTCGTCCCGGTGGATCAGGCTGCGGAAACTTGCCAGCACTAGGGGCGGCAGACAGCTTGCCAACACCGGCATCACGTATCGCACTGCCGCCAGATCGTAACCCCACCGCAAGCCGACGAGGATCGACTGCACGGCGCATAGGCAGATCAAGGCAAGGAACGGCCGAAGGCCCGCGTGCGGCTCGTCCCTGCGAAGCACCACGGCGAGGAGGATGAGGAGCAGCAATGCGACGACGAATGGCAGCGGTAGGAAGATCAAGCTTTGTCCCTTGAGTGGCGATCAGCGGCCGGATGTTGACCCAAATCGCGATTCGGGACGACCTGAATCATGATCGAGGACGCGATGACGAGGGGCACCCGCCATCATTTGCCGGTCCCTTCAACCTCGTGAGATTTCCATGATCCCTTCTCCTGTCCGTGCCGCCTTTGCCATCGCCGTCGTATTCGCGGCACCTTGCCACGCAGCCGAAGTCGGTGTGCGCGAAATAAGCGTCGCCGCGCCGGAACGCGGCCGAAGCCTTCAAGTCACCGTCTGGTATCCCGCCGGGCCTGGCGGCGACCCCGTGCTGGTGGGTGACAACCAGGTCTTCAAGGGCGCGCCGGCGCTCGCAAACGCACCGGTTCTGAGCGGGCACCATCCGTTGGTGGTGATGTCGCATGGCTCGGGCGGCCGCATCCAGGGCATGAGCTGGCTCGCCGCGGAACTGACCAAGGCCGGATTTGTCGTTGCCGGCCCCAATCATCCCGGCACGACCGGCGGCAACTCCACCCCGGCCGACACGCCGAAATTATGGGAGCGCACGCAGGATTTGTCCGCGGTGATCGACGGGCTCGCGACCGATCCGCTCTTGAGCAGCGGCATCGACAAGGACCGCGTGGGCGTCGTCGGCTTCTCGCTCGGAGGCGCGGCCGCCATGGAGATCGCCGGTGCTCGGGCCGATCTCGAAGCCTATGCCCGCTATTGCGACGCCTACAAAAAGTGGGATTGCGCCTGGTATACGGGCGGCAAAGGCTATGTCGACGACGAAGCGGTCGAGGTCGACAAGGTCGACCTGCGCAAGATCGACCGGGTGCGCTTCGAACAGTCGAACCTCGACCGGCGCATAAGATCCGCCGTTCTGATCGACCCGGGTCTCGCGCAAGCCTATCAAGCGCAGAGCCTGAAGGAGATCGCCATCCCGATGCATTTCATCAATCTCGGCAGCGGCGCCACGATTCCCGCAGCGGTGATTGCCTCCGGGTTGGCGGCGCTGACGCCGCAGGGATCCTACGCCACTATCGCTGGCGCCGATCATTTCGACTTCCTGCCCGAATGCAAGGAGGGTGGGGCCGAGCTGCTGAAGTCGTCGGGAGAAGTCGATCCCATTTGTGACGACGGCAACGGACGATCCCGCGCCGATATCCATTCCGAACTGATCGGTCTCGTGCGGCAGGCCCTGCAGCGTACGCTCAAGGATCGCTCGTGAGTCAATGCGCCTCAGAGCCGCCGATCATCGAAACGATGGACGGCGGCTCCTGCCACCGGGCTGCGGGCGGCGAAGATGCCGCCGGCCCGGCTCTCCTCGGCGGCACCGGCCGGGCGCAGGGACGTGACGACGAGCGTTTTTCGATCCGGCCCGGCAAAGCAGGGCATGGTCGGCGCGGGCACGGGGAACGGATGCGCGGCGATCAGTAGCCCATCAGGGGCAAAGCGATTGATGACGCCAGCGGAAACGCCGGCGCTCCAGTAGGTGCCGTCGACGTCGGCCGCCGCGCCATCCGGGCGGCCGGTGGCTTCATCGAGGTCCACCAGTCGCCTGCGGCCGGCGAGTTCGCCGGTCGCCGGATCGAACTGCCAGCGGTCGATCCACGGTCCGCGCGAATCGGAGTGGAACATGATCGAGCCGTCCGCGCTCCAGGCAAGCCCGTTCGAACAGATCACGCCCTCGATCTTGCGCGCCACCCTGCCCTCCGGCGCAACCCGGTAGAGCGAGGCGATCGGCCGCCGGTCGGCCGCGACCTCATGCATGCTGCCCACCCAGAAGGCGCCGTCCGGTCCCACCTTGCCGTCGTTCAGGCGCGTGTCCGCCCTCTCCAGCTCGATCGCGGCGATCTCCCGGTCGATCGCACCGCTCTCCGGGTCGAACAGCACGACGCGGTCGCGTTGCGCCAGGACGAGCCGGCCGGACTGGGCAAGGCCGAGGCTGCAGGCGCCGCCATCCAGCGTCCATTGGTCGTGATCGGCCCCGGAAAGGTCGGCGCGGTGCACCGCGCCGCGGCCGATATCGACGAAGAACAGGCAGTTGCGGCACTCGTCGTAGACGGGGCTCTCCGCCACCTCGCAGCGCAGGTCGAGCAGGCATTCAAATGTCAAGTCGAAAGACATGTTTTACACCAGGATCTGACAGGCGGTATCTCGCAGTTCAGCGACAATGCGCAGAATCTTCGCGGTTTGACGATTTCGTTTTTCCATAACATCCCTCTTGCCTCGGCTCAACTTGTAAAATAAAAATACAAGAAACTTGCCAAGGAGATTTCCATGAAAACGACATCCGTTACCGCGGCCGACCTCAGCGGCTCCGTCCTCTCGGTCCCGCCGCTGGCGCGCGACGCCAAGGGGGCGCCGAGCAAGGCGGAAAATCGCCGACAGGTGGACTGGCTGCACGCGGGCGGGGTGACGACCTATCTCTATGGCGGCAACGCCAATCTCTACAATTTCGGCGTCATGGACTTCGGCCGGCTGCTCGACATGCTCGAGGAGATCGCGCCCGCCGACGGCTGGATGATCCCGTCCATCGGCGCCGATTTCGGCAAGGCGGCCGATCAGGCCGCCATTCTGCGGGAGCGCGCCTTCCCGACCGCCATGGTGCTGCCGCTCGCCTTTCCGGCAACGCCGGCGGGCCTGGCCTCCGGCTTCGCCAAGCTTGCCGACATCGGCGGCCGGCCGCTGATCGCCTATATCAAGAATGACGGCTTCATGGAGGCAGCCGACGTCGCCCGCCTGTTCCGCGACGGCGCGATCTCGGCGGTGAAATATGCGGTCGTCCGTGCCGATCCGAAAGACGATCCCTATCTCGCCGAAATCCTCGACGCCGTCGGTTCCGGCGAGCGCATCGTCAGCGGCATCGGCGAACGCCCTGCAATCGACCACATGCAGATGGGCCTGACGGCCTTCACCTCCGGCTCGGTCTGCGTCGCTCCACATCTCTCGACCGCGATCCTGAAGGCCGGCCGCGAAGGCCGTTTCGCCGACGCCGCGGCCATTCGCGAAAGCTTCCTGCCGCTCGAGGATCTGCGCGATGCACATTCGCCGATCCGCGTCCTGCACGAGGCGGTGCGGCTCGCCGGAATTTGCGAGACCGGGCCGATCGGCGACTTCCTCACCAATCTCGACGGCGCCGAACGGCTGGACGCGATAGCCAAGGCGGCACGCGAGCTGAAAGCCCGGAGCGAAAGGGCGGTTACGCCGCTCGCCGCGAGCGCCTGACATGGTGGGACACGCGATGCGGCGAGAGAGCGTCGGGTTCGAACCTACCCATACGACGCGCCTTGGGTCCCGGCTTATCGCCAAGGCCGTCTTGAAGCTCGGCCAAAAACCCCCTCCGGCCTGCCGGCCATCTCCCCCGCAAGGGGGGAGAATGGGTGTGGCACGCTCTGCGCTTCCATCGAAGCATTCCGCTTTCAGCGACATATCGGGCGAAGCGAGGCGCCAGCCACATGTATTCTCCCCCCTTGTGGGGGAGATGGCCGGCAGGCCAGAGGGGGTAAGACCGTCCGCGACGGCCCCCGCAGGACATCCGCTAGAGGTCGCCGTAGGATCCGGTGACGCGGGCGCGGGATTCGGTCAGGTGATAGCGCATGTGCAGGCGCGCCAGGTCGGCGTTCTGGCTGGAGATCGCCATGAAGATCTTGCGATGCTCTTCGAGGACCCGGCGCCGCCGGTCGTCGGAACCCTGTTGCGTCAGGCTCAACGCCATGCGCATCGAACCGCTCATGATGTCGCGCAAATCCTGGAGAAGGCGCGGGAAAAGTTCGTTTCCCGCGGCGGCCGCGACGGCGAGGTGGAAGGCGAAATCCTCCTCCCATCCGTTCTCGCCGCGCTGGAAGGCGCTTTCGAGCGCTTGAAGCGCTTCGCCGATCTGGTTCAACTGGGCCTTGGTTCGCCGCATCGCGGCCAGCCCGGCGCATTCGGTCTCGAGCGCCAGCCGCGGCTCGAAGGCCCTCAGATAGCTGGCAATCTCGGCCGAGGCGGCGAAATCGGTGAGCTTGGTGGACGGGCGCGACTTGACGAAGGTTCCGATCCCCTGGCGCGAGACCACCAGCCCATCCGCCTGCAGCCGCATCAGCGCCTCGCGCACCACCGGCCGGGAAACCTGGAAGTCACGGCAGATATGGGCCTCGGACGGCAGTTTCGCGCCTTCGCCGAGTTGCCCGCTGGTGATCTGCTCGAGGATCTGCCCGTAAAGCACGTCGGCAAGGCGCTCGCGCCGCGCCGGTTTCAGTTTCAAGGATACGTCGTTCAAGAGCCTGGTCTCGCCTGTCAATTTTCTGAACAGGCCTAATTTAGCCGAGCCGATCGGGAAGTCAAAGGAGGTCGCGGATGACCAAACGCAAGCACCCAGAAGATCTTAGGAGTTTCCGCTGGTTCGGCGCCAAGGACCTGCGCTCCTTCGGCCATCGCTCCCGCCTCTTCCAGATGGGCTACGACCAGCAGGAAATTGCCGGCAAGCCTGTCATCGCGATTATCAACACCTGGAGCGACATCAACCCGTGCCACGCGCATCTGCGCACCCGCGCCGAGGAGGTCAAGCGCGGCGTCTGGCAGGCCGGCGGCTTCCCGGTCGAGCTGCCCGCCATGTCGCTCGCCGAGACCTATGTGAAGCCGACGACGATGCTCTACCGCAACTTCCTGGCGATGGAAGTGGAGGAACTGATCCGCTCGCATCCGGTCGACGGCGTCGTGCTGCTCGCCGGCTGCGACAAGACCCCGCCGGCGACGATCATGGGGGCGATCCAGGTCGACCTGCCGACGATCTTCGTGCCGGCCGGGCCGATGCTGCGCGGCAATTATCGCGGCCAGGCGCTCGGCTCCGGCTCGGATGTCTGGAAATACTGGGCGGAGAAGGAGGCCGGCCAGATCACCGAGCTGCAATGGAACGAGATGGAGCGCGGCATCGCCCGCTCCTACGGCACCTGCATGACGATGGGAACCGCCTCCACCATGACGGCGCTCGCCGATACGCTCGGCCTGTGTCTTCCCGGCGCTTCCGCCATTCCCGCCGCCGACGCCGGCCATTCGCGCATGGCGGCGCTTTCCGGCGCCCGCATCGTCGACATGGTCTTCGAGGACCTGAAACCCTCCGACATCCTGACGGCCAAGGCCTTCGAGAATGCGCTGGCGGTGCACATGGCCATGGCCGGCTCGACCAATGCGATGATCCACCTGATCGCCATGGCGCGGCGCTCAGGCGTCCAGCTGACACTCGAGGATTTCGACCGCATGTCGGAGCGGGTGCCGGTGCTCTGCAACATCCGCCCCACCGGCGCCTTCCTGATGGAGGATTTTTACTACGCCGGCGGGCTTCCGGCGCTCTGGAAACGGCTGGCACCGCTGCTCCACCTCGACGAGCGCAACGTCGTCGGCACGATCGGCGCGGCGATCGTGCATGCCGAGGTCCACCTGCCCGACGTCATCCGCCCGCTCGACAACCCGGTCGCCGGCCGCGGCGGCACGGCGATCCTCAAGGGCAACCTCGCGCCCGACGGCTGCGTGATGAAGCCGGCCGCCGCCGATCCGGCGCTGCTCAAGCACCGCGGCCCCGCCCTCGTCTTCGACGACTACGATCAGATGATGCGGGCGGTGAACGACGAGGACCTCGACGTCACCGCCGAGACGGTGATGATTCTGCGCAATGCCGGTCCGGTCGGCGGACCGGGCATGCCCGAATGGGGAATGCTGCCGATCCCGAAGAAGCTCCTGAAACAGGGCGTGCGCGATATGGTCAGGATTTCCGACGCGCGGATGAGCGGCACCAGCTATGGCGCCTGCATCCTGCACGTGGCGCCGGAATCCTATGTCGGCGGGCCGCTGGCGGCCGTCCGCAACGGCGACATGATCGCGCTCGACGTCGCCAACCGGACGATCACGCTGGAGGTCGACGCGGCCGAGATCGAGCGCCGGCTGGCGGAATGGCATCCGCCGGCGCGCGACTATTCGCGCGGCTACCTGAAGATGCATGCCGAGCACATCCAGCAGGCGCCGGAGGGCTGCGACTTCACCTTCCTGCAATCGCCCCACAAGCTTCCCGAACCCGAGATCCATTGAGGTAGTTCCGATGATCAAGCGACTTCTGGTAACGGGCGCCGGCGGCGGCCTCGGACGCTATGTGCGCGAGCGGCTGAAAGGACCCGCGGAGATCCTGCGCCTCTCGGATGTCGCCGACCTCTCCCCCGCCGGACCCGGCGAGGAAGTGATGCGATGCGACCTCGCCGACCGGACGGCGGTCGACGAACTGGTCCGCGATTGCGACATGATCCTGCATCTCGGCGCGATCTCGGTCGAGGCGAATTTCGACGCTCTGCTGCAGGCAAACTTCCTCGGCACCTACAATCTTTATGAAGCGGCTCGGAAGGCCGGCGTCCGGCGCATCCTCTTCGCGAGCTCCAACCATGTGATCGGCTTCCATCCGGTCGAAGAACGGCTCGACGACACAGCGGCGCGACGGCCCGACAGCCTCTACGGCGTCAGCAAATGTTTCGGCGAAGACCTCGCGCGGCTCTATTTCGACAAGTTCGGCCTGGAGACGGCGTGCCTGAGGATCGGCAGTTGCTTCGACGAACCGAAGGACCGCCGCATGCTCTCCACCTGGCTCAGCCCCGGCGACTTCATCTCGCTTATCACAAAACTCATCGCCGCGCCGGCAATCGGCCATCTCGTGCTTTACGGCGTCTCGGCGAACCGCGACGCCTGGTGGTCGAACGCCCATGCCGATTTCCTCGGCTGGCAGCCGCAGGATACCAGCGAACCCTATCGCGAGACGATCGAGCGGCGCGAAGAAGAACCCGCCGCCGGCAGCGATTACCAGGGCGGCCGTTTCGCGACGATGGGGATACTCGGCGAACGGTGAAAACCGAACGGTTGGCACCGAAGCCTAGATACGGTCGACCTTGTTGCAGCCATCCCGACCTGCTCGCGCTAAGGCGCCGTTCGGTCCTATGTAATCATTCGACAAAAGCGAATTTCTGGAAGACGCAAAGGCGGGACAGTCCGCTCCTCCACAAATCAAAGCTGGAATTTACTTGAGCATGACATAAAGGCCTTCGATGCGGCCAAACGAAGATACTGAAAATCCATACCGGAGATGACCTTCTCTCCAATTGTAAAGAAGAATTCCCTTCTTCGTTTTCTCGATGTTTATGGTGTCGCTCAGCACATTCAAAAACTCGATGCATCGAGGCTCGAAGCTTTCTCCCACGTTTAAACGAAGTTGACGTTCAAGACTGATGGCATTGAGTGTCGATTCCTCGTCCGTCAGCTTTTCGAAATCCACAATTCCTTGCCTGATGCGACTTACCGCCGAGTGGCAGTCACGATCATTCGCGTTAACCGTCGTGATCCCAAGTGCAAGTACCATTACCATGGTTTTCGTTGCCGAGAACGGCATGCGCGGTGCCCACCTAGTTGACTTGCGTCAACATACCGTGCTGCATCCGAAGTGCAATGTTTGCTGTTGTCGCTACCAAGCCGGTCGGCAGAACCACCCCGAACGGCGCTCTTCGGCCCTAGGACGAAGCCGCTCGCGCGGCACTGGCGCCCGTGGTGAGGGTGCAGGAATGATCTGAACGGCGTGCATTTGCAGGTGTGCGGTCCTGGCTGACGATTGAGGTGTTCTCAATCTTCAGACAGGAGGTTGCCATGACGGAGGAGAGGACGACCCCGCTGCGCGAGCGGATGATCGAAGACATGCGCATCCGTGGGATGGGCGACAAAGCTCAGCAGGCGCATATCCGAGCCATCAAGGATTTCGCCGGGTTTCTGAAGCGATCACCGGACACCGCCACAGCCGATGACCTGCGCGCCTACCAACTGCACATGACCAATGCGGGCATCNCCCCGCCGACCTTCAACGCCCGCATCGTGGCGCTGCGGTTCTTTTTCGCCACCACCTGCGGCCGCGAGGAGATGAAGCGGCATATGCAGTTCCGTCGGCAGCCGCAGACGTTGCCCGTGGTCTTGAGCATCGAGGAGGTCTCCGACCTGCTGATGGCGGCTCCAGGGCCGGGCCTGAAGTATCGGGCGGCACTCAGCATCTCCTATGGCGCCGGACTGCGCGCCTCCGAGGTCTGCAACCTGAAGATCAGCGACATCGACAGCGACCGGATGCTGATCCATGTCGAACAGGGCAAGGGGCAGAAGGACCGCAAGGTGATGCTGTCGCCCGGGCTGCTCAAGCTGTTGCGCGACTATTGGCGCGAGGCGCGACCACAGGGGTGGCTGTTCCCGGGCAAACCGAAGATCAACCCGATCTCGCCGCGGCAGCTCAATCGCGCCTTTACCGCCGCCAAAACCATGGCCGGTATCGGCAAGCCCGCGACGCTGCACAGCCTGCGGCACAGCTTTGCCACCCACCTCTTGGAAGCGAACACCGATGTCAGGGTCATCCAGGTCCTTCTCGGCCATGCCAGGTTGGTGACCACCGCCCGCTATACCCATGTCGCCACCAAGACGATCCGCGACACCGTCAGCCCGTTCGAGACCCTGCAGACGCTGCAGGACCAAACGCTCCGACGCGGACTGGAGTAGCGCCGGTGCGGTGATCCGGCCGAGACTGGAGATCGGCGACATCTTCCGTGCCTATGGCCCGGCGTGGCGGCGGGCCAATGCCGGGCATGTCAGCCTCACCCAGCTCAAGGTCATGGCGGCCATCGAAGCCTGCCGAACCGAGGCGCTCGGCGGGCATGTGGCGGCCTGTGCCAAATGCGGCCACAGCCACATCGCCTATAATTCCTGCAAAAACCGACACTGCCCCAAGTGCCAGGGGCCTGCCGCGCGGGACTGGATGGCCGCCCGCGCCGAAGACCTGCTGCCGGTCGAGTATTTCCACGTGGTTTTCACCCTGCCGGCCGAGATCGCCCAAATCGCCTACTGGAACAAGAAGGCTGTCTATGACCTGCTGTTTCGGGCATCGGCGGAGACGTT
>NZ_KB905370.1:4214798-6127971 GCF_000378985.1 Ensifer sp. BR816
AGGTGATGCGGCTGGCCACCGACGAGTTCATCCGCCGTTTCCTGATCCACGTGCTGCCCGACGGATTCCACCGCATCCGCCATTACGGTCTGCTCGCCAGTGCAGGCCACAAGGCCAATATCGCAAGGATCAGGAAACTGCTCGGGGCGCAAACGCCATCGCAGCACGACGCACCAAACGCCGAGGTCACGCCGCTCACCCTGAGAGAGCCATGCCCGGTTTGCGGCGGCCCGATGCGCATCGTCGAGATCTTCCGCCGCGGCCAACAACCCAGATGCCGCGCGCCACCCCGAAAGGACGCCGCATGACGAAATCCATCTCACATCAGCCGAGGCTGGTCCGCATCGACGAGGCGTTCCGGGGTGGCGCCGGTCAGCCTAAGGCAACCCAGCACACTGAAAAATCGCCGGCGCGAACCTACCAAAGACCTGTGACCCCGATCCCGATCGGCTCATGCAAGACTTCGGGGCTACACCTTCGCACCCGACGCTGCCGCCGATAGCCCCCTTGAAAAACCGCAGCCGCACGCTTTCCCCATAGGCGCTCTACCCAGCCCCCGCGGCCTCCTCCTTGGGAGGTTTGTCAACGCGGGCCGACACAGGCCCAGCCACCACCGTCGCGCCGCGGCCCGCATCGAAAAACCTTCGCCGAAGCAGACTGCCAATTCGTTGCGCGTGAACGGCAGGTTTGCGCCCTCAAGTCGGTCATAGATGCCGTGGTCGGGCCGGCCTTGAAGCGGATATTGTTTTGGCAGGGTTACGTCCCTTAGCGCCATAAGCGGTCGTTCAACATAGTTAGCCATCGTGGAGACGCGACTCAGATTTCTGCGTGAGATGGTTTTGCATGAGGCTGGTGGACTGCTGCCAATAATCCACGAATGCGCGGAGCTTCGGCAGCATCTGTTTACGGCTAGGAAAGAAGATGAAAAAGCCAGGACTAGTGGGCATGAAGGTTTCAAGGCACGTTTCAAGCAGTCCCTGCCGTATCAGCGGTTCGACAACAACACCGATGTTATAGGCCAGGCCTGTCCCCGCCTGCGCAGCAGCAAGAGAAGTTCCAGGCCCGTTAACGGTTAAAGGCCCCTTCACATCCATCGAGAAGGCTCTGGTGTCGCTCTCCTCAGTGGGCTCTACAAAATCCCACCGGTAGACCGCGCCTCCGGCGAGGCGAATATTGATACAGGCATGATGCTCAAGCTCTTCCGGCCGCAGAGGCTTCCCGCGATCTGCAAAGTAAGCAGGTGACCCCACAACCACCCTCGGAGAAGCTTGGGTGAGCCGTACGGCCACCATATCCTGTGCGATCATTTCCCCGACCCTGATGCCAGCATCATAGCCTTCTCCGGCGACATCGACAAAACGGTCCTCAAAGACCAGTTCGAGTTCGATGTCCGGGTATGCGTCAGTAAATCCCTTGAGCATGGGCTCGATAAGCGTCTGCGCCACATAGGGTACGCTCAAGCGCAGCAGCCCCCTTGGGTTATCACTGAGGCGCTGAGCCGCCTCATATGCAGCTTCAACGTAGGCGATGCCCGCTGTAGCCTGCTCCAAAAAAAGTTGTCCCGCTTGGGTAAGGCCTACAGATCGTGTTGTGCGGGTGAAAAGCGGCGCGCCCACACGCGCTTCCAGTTGCTTGACCGTCCAACTGATTGCAGCAGGCGTCACGCCGAGTTCGAGCGCAGCAGCGGTAAAACTGCGTCGTTCCGCGACACGGGTAAAGACGACTATTCCATCCAGTAGGTCCGCTCGCATTATCAAATCTAACTTAAAAACCCTTTCATATTTTTGCAGATTATCAAACTGGATTCCACCAAATATTACTTGAGCGAATAATGAGGAAGCGCCGACATGCCCCTAACAACGATTACTCGCCGGAACCTCGGTCTAGCTATCGGTGCGACCGCCTTCCTTCTCAGCGCAGGAAAAAACACCATGGCACAAACCCTTACCGAGCGAACCCAGCCAGTGCCTGAAAAAGTCAGCTTTAAGAGCGGGGACGGTTTCGTCGTAGCCAATCTTTATCTTCCAGAGGGACATGATCCATCACGCCGCTATCCGGCCGTGGCGGTCGGCGGTTCGCTAACCTCGGTGAAGGAGCAGATGGGCGGAAATTATGCCGGCGAGCTTTCCCGGCGCGGCATCATTGCGCTCGCAATTGACTATCGCAATTACGGCGAGAGTAGCGGTGCGATGCGGCAGTTCGAGGACCAAGCTTCAAAGGCAGAGGACTTGTCGGCCGCCTTGCGGTACCTGAAGAAACGTAGCGACGTCGCCGGGACCGGTATCCTCGGAATTTGCACGTCCGGCGGCACGGCTCTTTACACGGCCGCGAAAGATCCCAATGTGGGCGCGTTAGCCACTGTCGCAGGTTTTTTCTCCGACCCGGAACTGGTGTTGAAGATGTTCGGCGGCAAAGAGGGTATCGACAGCCGGATCGCGGCAAGTCGAGAGGCGCGTAAGCGCTATGACGACGAAGGGGTAATCCAAACGGTCTTCGCCTATATGCCGAACGACAAAACTGCGGTGAGCTCCGGCCCCAACGAATACTATATGGATCCTTCACGCGGCGGGAGCGTTCGCGCCTGGCGCAACGAATTTGCAGTTATGGCGTGGGAGCCCTGGCTCGCGTTTGATCCTTTGGCCCAGGCTCCGCATGTTACGGCACCAGCTCTCGTAGTTCACTCAGATGGCGCAGCGTTCCCTGATCAGGCTCGCAAAATGTATGGCCTTTTGGCGGGTCCGAAAGAATTACATTGGACAGAGGGAAAACACTACGACTTTTACGACCAAGCCGAGACAGTGCGCCAGGCTGCTGACCGGGTTGCGTCGCACTTCCACAGCAAGCTCGGTTGACGGTCAGCCAAGCACGACAAGCAAGTCCGATGACGGCTTTGGGCCATTCAGCCCTTGGCGGCAAGAACTTCGATGTCCGCTTTTCCTGTTGGGTGTCTTGGCAGCGGACGGTCGGCCGTCGGCCCCGAATGCGACGTTAGAATATCCGATTGGCAATAACCGCTTCTGGCGCGATGTCGCCCTTGGACACTCCGGCTGCGTCGGGTACCAAGCATGGTTTTTCGCCGCTAGAGTCGCACCCCGGTGCCTACGCCCGTTAAGCTCGCATTCAATCTTTGTTGGTAATTTCCCGTTAGCACTTCCGATCAGTCGCGACGGCATCATGCTCCCCGCCGTCGACAATGTTCTGCGTACGGGTCTCCAATGCGTTTGTCGGCTGCGCCAGCAATCTTCCTCATCTGCCTCGTTCTTTCGGGATGCGCTTCCAGTTCCGGTCCGGAGGCGGTCTTGTCGCCGCGTCCGTCGCGCGAGGTGACGAGCTCGGTCGTCCCGCCTGCCGCCCCGGTGGTCTCCGTACCCGGGCCGGTTCCTTCCGGCGACGTCGCCATGGCCGAAGCGTCGAGCGAGCCGCCGGAAGAGCTCGCCTGGGCCGGCCAGGCGCCGCAACCGGAGGCCTTCACCTCCATGGAGAGCGAAGCCGGCATGCCCGTGCCGATGGACCGGCCGGTGGCGATGGTCGTTCCGGACAACCCGGCGATCGACGAAGCGCCGCGCAACCGGTCGCGCGTCTACAGCCATCGCTTCCGCGACGCCAAGCCGATCAATTTCGGCAAGCGGTCGCCGAGGAAGATGGCCGTGCACGGCGTCGACGTGTCACGCTGGCAGGGCAATATCGACTGGGAGAAGCTAAGGACGCAGGGCGCGAACTTCGCTTATATCAAGGCGACCGATGGCGGCGACCATCTCGACCCGATGTTCAAGAAGAACTGGCGCCGGGCCGAGCAGGCCGGCCTGAAGCGCGGCGCCTATCACTTCTTCTACTGGTGCCGCACCGCCGGCGAACAGGCCGATTGGTTCATCCGCAACGTGCCGCGCGAGGCGAACGCCCTGCCGCCGGTCATCGATGTCGAATACAATGGCGAGTCGAGCTGCAAGCGGCGCCTCTCTCCGGAGCGAATCCGGGAGAAGATGCAGGTCTTCATGGACAAGCTGGAGCGGCACTACGGCCAGCGGCCGGTCATCTACACCGCGCCGGATTTCTATCGCGACAATCTGAGGAACGCGTTCCCCAACCATCCCTTCTGGCTGCGCTCTGTCGCCGCCCATCCGTCGAAGGTCTATCCGGGCCGCAAATGGCTGTTCTGGCAATATTCCGGCTCCGGCCTGTCGCACGGCGTCGACGGCCGCATCGACCTCAACGTCTTCCACGGCAGCGAGGCGGAATGGCACCGCTGGACGGCGGGGAGTTCTACCTGAGGCTCGTGGGCTGCATCCCGCGTCAGGGCCGCTGCACGCCTTTGCGGTTGAGCGTGATCGTATAGACGCTCGTCGTCGCCGTGATGAACAGCTGATGCTTGGCGCGGCCGCCGAAGCAGATGTTCGAGACGCGCTCCGGTACCAGGATCTTGCCCATCAGATGTCCGTCCGGGGCTATGCAATGCACGCCGTCGCCGGCCGAGGACCAGAGGTTTCCGTCGCTGTCGACGCGAATGCCGTCGGCGGCGCCGGGCGCGATCGCGTGGAAAACCTCGCCGCCGGAAAGCGCACCATCGGCGCCGACGTCGAACGCGCGGATGTGCTGCGGGTCCGAGGAGAACATGCGCCCCGTGTCGGCGACGTAGAGCCGGCTCTCGTCCGGGCTGAAGGCGAGGCCGTTCGGGCAGTTGAAATCCGTCAGGACCGCTTCGATTTCACCCGACGGGCGGACCCTGTAAACCTGGCAGGGCAATTCCTGCTCGGCGCGAAAACCCTCGTAGTCGGTCATGATGCCGTAGTGCGGATCGGTGAACCAGATCGAACCGTCGGATGTCACCACGACATCATTGGGCGAATTCAACCGCTTGCCCTGGTAGCCGTCGGCGATCACCGTGATCGATCCGTCGAGCTCCGTCCGCGTGACGCGCCGCGTGCCGTGCTCGCAGCTGATGAGCCGCCCCTCGCGGTCGCGCGTATGGCCATTGGCATAGTTCGAGGGGCTGCGGAACGTCGAGATGCCGACGCCCGGCAAGAAGCGGAGGATGCGGTTGTTGGGAATGTCGGAAAAGAGCAGGCAGCCGGCATCGCCGAACCACACCGGCCCTTCGACCCAGTCGAAGCCGGTCGCGATCTGCTTGAGAGGGGCATTGCCCATGACGAAGGACTTGAAGCTGGGGTCGACCGCCTCGAAGAACGACATTCCGATTTTCCTCCCGATTCTTATCTATTGAAAAGCAGCGATCCGATACCGCCCGATTGCCGACGCGGAACGCGCCCGCGTCGTCCCATCTTCCGGTTGTCCGCAGATTGCCCCGCCGTCGCGGCGGCGGCAAGCGTCCGTCAGGAAAAGGCGATCTGCGCCTTCATCGCCTGGCTGCGGTCGCTCGCCAGCTCGAAGGCGGTGACCGCGTCGGCAAGCGGCACCGTGTGGGTGATCAGCGGCTTGACGTCGATCAGCCCTTTCTGCATCAGCCCGACGCCGGTGGCGAATTCCTCGTGGAAGCGGAAGGAACCGCGCAGTTCGAGTTCCTTGGCGGTGATCGCCATCATCGGCAGGCTCATGTCGCCGCCGAGCCCGAGCTGGACGATGATGCCGCGCGGGCGAAGCGCGGCGATGCCGGCGGCAAGCGCCGGCGCGGCACCGGAGCACTCGTAGAGAACGTCGAAGCTGCCCTTTTCGGCGCCATAGGGCGCGAGCGCATCCGGCTCGCTCTTCATGTTGATGACCCGGTCGGCGCCGGCCTTTTTGGCGAGCGCCAGGGTGAAATCGGACAGATCCGTCGCGACGATTTCAGCCGCACCGGCACGGCGTGCCGCGAGGATCGACAGCACCCCGATCGGCCCGCAGCCGGTGACGAGAACCCGCTTGCCGAGCATGTCGCCGACCCGCCGCGTCGCATGCAGCGCCACCGCCAGCGGTTCGGCAAGCGCTGCCTCGCCGGGGGTGAGGCCATCGGCCGGCACGCATTGGATCGCATCGGCGACAAGCACCTCGCGGAAGGCGCCCTGGATATGCGGGAAAGGCATGGCGCTGCCGTAGAAGCGCATGCCGAGGCACTGGTTGTGCAGCCCTTCCTGGCAATAGCGGCAGGTCCGGCAGGGCCGCGACGGCGATACGGCGACGAGCTGGCCTATTTTCAGCCCCTCCACGCCCGGCCCGAGCGCGTCCACATGGGCCGAGACCTCGTGGCCGAGGATCATCGGTTCGCGCAGGCGCACGGTGCCGAAGCCGCCGTGGTTGTAATAATGCAGGTCGCTGCCGCAGACCCCGCCGACGGCAAGGCGAAGCCGCACTTCGCCGGCAGCCGGTGCCTCGACGGCACGCTCCTCGATGCGCAGGTCCTTTGCGCCGTGAACGACGATCGCTTTCATCGGAACCTCCTCCTTACAAAACGGGCGTCAGCAGCGGCTGGCCGGCAAAATGCGCGGCGAGATTGTCGCGCACCAGCTTGCCCATGGCCTTGCGCGTCTCGATCGTGCCCGAGGCATGGTGCGGCTGGAGCAGCACGTTGTCGAGCGCGAGGAAACGCGGGTTCAGCGCCGGCTCGCCTTCGAAGACGTCGAGCGCCGCCGAGCCGAGGGTCTTGTTTTCCAGCGCCTCGAGCAGCGCCTCCTCGTCGATGTTGGAGGCGCGGGAAATATTGACCAGCATGCCCTCGGCGCCGAGTGCGGCAATTACCTCGCGGCCGACGATATGGCGCGTCGCGGCCGAGGCGGCGAGCGTGACGAAGAGGAAGTCCGAGCGCGCGGCCAGCGCCACCGGATCGGCGATGAATTCCCAATCGGATGCGTAGGGCTTCGCGGAAACGTCGGAATAGGCGATCTCCATGTCGAAGCCCTTGAGGCGCTTGGCCACCTCGTAGCCGATCCGGCCGAGGCCGAGCACGCCGGCGCGACGGCCCCAGACGCGCCGTTTCAGGGGATAAAGGCCTTGCGTCGCCCAGCTGCCGTCCTTCACCCAGCTTTCCGCGCCGATCATGCCGCGCGACAGGCAGAGCATCATCGCCACGCCGAGATCGGCGACGTCGTTGGTCAGCACGTCGGGCGTGTTGGTGACGCGCACGCCGCGCTCACGGCAGGCGGCGAGGTCGACGGCATCGAATCCAACACCATAGACGGAAATGACTTCCAGCACCGGGCAGGCCTCGATCATCGCGCGGGTCGCACCCAGCTCGCCGCGGGTGGCGATCGCTTTCACGCTCGGGCCGACCTCGGCGAGGAAACCCGCCTTGTCGGCGGCATCGAAATAGCGATGCACCGTGAAGGCCTCGTCGAGCGGCACCTGGTCCCACTCCGGATAGGGTCCGACCTGAAGAATATTCGGCTTGCTCAATTCAAATCTCCGTCCCTTGACATTGAATGTTATCGATAACATAAACAGATCAACCCTGGTTGTCGAGATGAAATGCGGGAGGAAAAATGGCCCTTGAACTGTTCGATCTCAGAGGCCGGCGGGCGCTTGTCACCGGTTCGTCGCAGGGAATCGGCTTTGCGCTGGCGCGCGGCCTCGCGGGAGCCGGCGCGGAAGTCGTCCTCAACGGGCGGGATGAGACAAAGCTTGCCGAAGCCGCCGCGCGCATTGCCGGCGCAAAAAAGCTCGCCTTCGACGCCACCAACCACGAAGCCGCGCGAAGCGCCGTCGACCATTTCGAGGCGGAGGTCGGGCCGATCGACATCCTCGTCAACAATGCCGGCATGCAGCACCGCACGCCGCTCGAGGATTTCCCCGCCGACGCCTTCGAGAAGCTGCTCAGGACCAATATTTCCACGGTCTTCAATGTCGGCCAGGCGGTGGCGCGCCACATGATCAAGCGCGGCGCCGGCAAGATCATCAACATCGCCAGCGTCCAGACGGCCCTTGCCCGCCCGAGCATCGCCCCCTACACCGCCACCAAGGGCGCGGTCGGCAATCTCACCAAAGGCATGGCGACCGACTGGGCGAAATACGGATTGCAGTGCAATGCGATCGCGCCCGGCTATTTCGACACACCGCTCAACGCCGCTCTGGTCGCCGACCCGGACTTCTCGGCATGGCTCGAAAAGCGTACGCCGGCCGGCCGCTGGGGCAAGGTGGAGGAGCTGGTCGGCGCCTGCATCTTCCTCGCCTCCGATGCATCCTCTTTTGTGAACGGACACGTGCTCTATGTCGACGGCGGCATCACCGCATCACTCTGATATCCCACGGCGCATGGTGCTGATGGGGGTCGCCGGCTGCGGCAAGTCCTCTGTCGGCGCCGCGCTCGCCACGCGCCTCGGCGCCGTCTATTTCGACGGCGACGACCTGCATCCGGCGGAAAACATCGCCAAGATGAGCCAGGGCATCCCCTTGCAGGACGAAGACCGCTGGCCATGGCTGAGCCGCGTCGGCGAAGCGCTTGCGGCCGGCACGGGACCCACCATCATCGGCTGTTCGGCGCTGAAGCGCGCCTACCGCCAGCACATCGAACGGGCGGCCGGCGAACCCGTCACCTTCATCCATCTCGCCGGCACCGTCGAGGTCATCGAGAAGCGGATGAAGGAGCGGCAGGGCCATTTCATGCCGCCGGCGCTGCTTGCCAGCCAGTTCGCGGCGCTCGAGCCGCCGGGACCGGACGAAAATGCCATCAGCGTCGACATCGACCAGCCGCTCGAGGCGGTCGTCGAGTCGATCACTGCGCAACTGGGAGGACTGCGAGAATGACGAACAGGGTTGCATTGATCGGCGCCGGAGCCATGGGCGGCGCCATCGGTACGAGGCTCGTCGAGACCGGCAATCAGCTGACCGTCTTCGACCTCGACCGGGCCAAGGTCCAGGAGCTGATCGACAAGGGGGCAAGCGCGGCGGCGAGCGCGGCGGAAGCGGCGGCGGCATCCGACACCGTCATCCTCAGCCTCAACTCGGCGAAGATCGTCCATATCGCCGTCTTCGGCGAGACCGGTGTCGCCAAGGGCGCCAAGCCCGGAACCCTCATCATCGACATGTCCTCGATCGATCCGGAAGCCACCAGGGCGCTGGCACGGGAAGCCGCGGAAAACGGCCTGCGCTGGGTCGACAGCCCGCTTTCCGGCGGCGCCCCGAAGGCGCTCCTCGGGCAATTGACGCTGATGGCCGGCGGCAAGGAGGAGGACGTGGCGGACGCCCATCAGGTGCTCCGGCATGTCGCAAGCAACTACACGCATATGGGGCCGTCCGGCGCCGGACAGACCACCAAGCTGATCAACCAGGTTCTCTGCGGCCTGAATTTCCTCGCCGTCGCCGAGGCGACGCAGCTGGCGCTCGACGCCGGCGTCGACGCGGCGAAGATCCCGCAGGCGCTGAAGGGCGGGCGGGCCGACAGCGCCATCCTGCAGGAATACATGCCGCGCTTCGTCGCCAAGGATTATCGGCGCACCGGCCGGATCGACAACATGGTGAAGGATCTGAACGGGGCGCAGGACCTCGCCCGCCGCACCAACACCGCCATGCCGCTGACCGCGACCTGCGCGGAAGTGCACCGGATGCTGACGGCGGCCGGCCTCGGCGGCGAGGACCAGGCGGCACTGATGGAATATTTCAAGGGACCCAACAAGGAGATTATCGGATGATCACACGCTATGCGCTGTTCGAGGGAAAGGTGAAGGAGGGCGAGACCGAGGCCTTCCGGGCCGCGGTGCTGGACAACATCCTGCCAAAGTGGAAGGCCTTTCCCGGTGCGCTCGACGTGCGCGTCACCTTTGCGGATTTCCGTGACGACGGAGCGCCGGAGATCCCGATGATCCTGGCGATCAACTATCCCGATCTCGCAACCGTGGAGACGGCGCTGGCGAGCCCGGCGCGCGCAGCGGCGAAGGCTGCGACGGAAGAGGTGCTGGCGCGCTTCTTCGAGGGACGCATCCACCACCACGTCACACAGGCGAACGAATACCGCCTTTGAAGCTCCCGGGCGGCACCGCTGAAGGTGCCGCTCGCTGCATTTGGCCCTCCCGTGCAGGAGAGGCTTGCATTCCATCGACAATCCGGGTGTAGTTGGATTGGTAACGATAACATGGATGCCGATGCACAATTCTCGCAAACCCCCGACGATGGCCGACGTGGCGCGGCGAACCGGCGTTTCGCCGATGACCGTTTCGCGCGCCTTCAAGCGTGACAGTTCGGTCAGCCAAGAGACCCGCGAGGCGGTGCTGCTTGCCGCGGAAGAGCTCGGCTACGTCTTCGACAGCACCGCATCCAATCTCCGCTCGCAGCGCACCGATTTCATCGCCGTGACGATCCCGTCGATCAACAATGCCAACTTCGCCGATACGGTGCGGGCGCTTTCGGACCGCGTCTCGGACAGGGGCCTGCAGATCCTGCTCGGCTACACCAATTACGACGTCCGGGAGGAAGAACGGCTGATCGAGCAGCTGCTGCGGCGCAAGCCCGAAGCGATCGTCGTGACCGGCGGCAAGCACACGCCGCGCGCCCGCAAGCTGCTGTCGAATGCCGGCATTCCCGTCATCGAAACCTGGGACCTGCCGGAGGAACCGATCGGCCATGTCGTCGGCTTCTCGAACGCGCAGGCCGTGCGCGAAATGGTCGACCACTTCGTCGCTGTCGGCTACCGCAAGATCGCCTTCATCGGCGGCGATGCGGACCGCGACACGCGCGGCGCCGACCGGCGCCAGGGCTTCATCGCCGCCTTGAAGGATCACGGGCTCGATGCGCCGCGCCTGATCGCCGCCGGGCCGCCGCCGATCTCGATGCGCGAGGGCGCCAACGCCATGGGGCAATTGCTCGAGCGCTTTCCCGACACCGAGGCGGTCATCTGTGTCTCCGACCTTTCCGCCTTCGGGGCGCTCACAGAATGCCAGCGGCGCGGCATCGCCGTGCCGGACCGGATCGCCATCGGTGGCTTCGGCGACTACGAGATCGGCGCGATCTCGGTTCCGAGTCTCACGACGATCAACGCCTTTGCCGGCGAGATCGGCGCGAAAACCGCGGAGCTGATCCTCGATGTGCTCGACGGCAAGCTCGACCGGCCGGGCCGGGTGACGATCCGGCCCGATCTGATATTGCGGCAAACCAGCCGGTAAAGTGCCCACTTCGCGATAGCGGACGAATTCGCGCGCGCCGCGGTCGCGCGCGTGGCGCCGTGGTCTCCTCTCCTTGAGCGGATTTGAACCGCTGGCCCGGTACCTGTCATCGCTGCGGAGACAGTATCACCCGAATGAGAGTAGAATCCGCCAGGGGAAACTCAGTGTGGTCCTGGCACTGGCGGTGCAAATGGCACCGGAGCCGGTGCAGGCGATGCATGGAATTTGAGAGTGTCGATGATGGCGGGACCAGAAAGTTACAAGGAGCTTCTGCTGTTTCTAGCGACGGCCGGCGTAATTGTGCCTCTCTTCGGGCGCTTGAGACTGAGCCCGGTCTTCGGGTTTTTGGCCGCCGGCATAGTGCTTGGCCCGTTCGGTCTTGGAGCTCTCGCGAGAGAGCTACCGTGGCTCTCTGCAGTTTCGATATCAGATATTGGACAGATCACGCATCTGGCTGAATTCGGCGTCGCATTCCTTCTTTTCATGATCGCGCTCGAGCTGTCGTGGAATCGCCTTCTGCTTATGCGCAGGCTCGTCTTCGGGCTAGGCGGAATGCAATTTCTCGCCTCCACGGCTGTTCTTGCGGCCGTCGCGGCATTGCTGGGGCAAACGCCAGCTTCATCGGTGGTCCTTGGCAGCGCGCTCGCAATGTCCTCGACGGCGATCATTCTGCCGTCGCTCGTCGAGCGCAAATTGCTGAACTCCACGGTTGGGCGCGCGAGTTTCGCCGTGCTGCTCTTCCAGGACCTGGCAGTAGCGCCGCTCCTCTTCATGGTGACGATGTTGGGTGCAAGTGGCGGGACCCGGCTCGGCACCGGCTTGCTGTATGCGCTCACTCCCGCCGCAATTGCGCTCATCGCAATGGCCGGGCTGGGTCGGCTGGTTCTTCGGCCGCTGTTTAAGCTTGTCGCCGCAACAAGGAGCGGCGAATTGTTCGTCGCCGCGTGCCTCTTGGTCGTGATTGGCTCTGGCCTTGTCACAGCGCTCAGCGGCCAGTCCATGGCTCTCGGCGCCTTCGTCGCGGGACTGCTGCTGGCCGAAACCGAATATCGCCGGCAGATCGAGGTGACGATCCAGCCCTTTCAGGGACTTCTGCTTGGCCTCTTCTTCGTCTCCGTAGGCGCCCGCCTGGATCTTTCGCAGATCATTGCCAACCCGATCCCCACACTGGGTGTCGCAATCGGCTTCTTTGCCATCAAGGCAGTTATCCTGTTCCCCATAGCGCTCCTGATGGGCTTGCCGAACCGGGCGGCCGGCGAGTTGGCGGTCGTACTGGGCCCCGGCGGCGAATTCGCGTTGATCCTTGTCGGTGCGGCTGTTGCAGGCAATGTCGTTCCTGCTGATGCCGGCGCCACTGCCACCGTCGCGGCTACTCTGACCATGATCGGAATTCCGCTGCTGATCCGCACACTCGGCCGCGGCGCCACATCTGCCCATATGAATGAAGCTGCTGTCGCAGGATTGACGCCCCAGCACGACGACGGCCTGGAGCGCGTAATCGTGATCGGATATGGGCGCGTCGGACAATTGGTCGCTGAGATGCTTACACGACACGACCTGCGGTTCCTGGCGATCGACGCCGATCCTACCCTGGTCGCCAAGGAGCGGGCTTGCGGTCATACGATCTTTTACGGAGACGCCACCCAGATCGAGCTGCTTCGGCGTTGTGGAATTCAGAGTGCCCGTGCGCTCGTCGTGACCTTGGACAATGCCGACGCGGTTGGATCCATCGTCCGCGCTGCGCGATCGGTGCGGCCGGATCTGACGATTGTCGCGAGGGCGCGAGATGCGATGCACGCAACGGAATTGTACGCGCTGAAAGTCACGGATGCAGTGCCGGAGACCATAGAGGCCAGCCTCCAGCTTTCGCAAGCCGTGCTCGTTGACATCGGCATTCCGATGGGCCTGGTGATTGCATCGATCCACGAGAAACGCGATGAATTTCGCAAGCTGCTGCAGCCTACCGACGGCTCCGGCCGAGAAAGGCAGGCCATCCGGGCACCTCAGTCGGCGGGTCAGTTGACCAATCGGCCGCGCTCCAGCTCCGAGGAGCACGAACACGTTGAGGACCGTAGTCCCAGGGAAGATGCGGACCGTACGCGCTCGCGCTGACACCGTGCCAAGCACGATACCATGGTCTTCCGCCCCTCGAGATGGCGGAGCCACACAGCTCATATAGCGATCGGATGGCCGGACGGACGCGACCGAAGCGTCGATCGTTATTTGACGTCCGATTTCACGAACTGACGCAGTTCCGGCGTCTGCGGATCGGCGAAGAGGGCGGCAGACGGCCCCTCTTCCCAGATCTTTCCCTTGTGCATGAAGATCGTCTGGGTGGCGACGCGCCGGGCGAAGCCCATTTCGTGGGTGACGAGGATCATCGTCATGCCGTCGCGGGCGAGTTGCTCCATCACCATCAGAACCTCCTCGGTGAGTTCCGGGTCGAGCGCCGAGGTCACCTCGTCGAAGAGCATCACCTTCGGCCGCATGGCGAGCGACCGGGCGATGGCGACGCGTTGCTGCTGGCCGCCGGAAAGCTGGTCCGGATAGGAATCGAACTTTTCCGACAGCCCGACCAGTTGCAGCACCTCGCGGGCGACCTCCCGGGCCTTCGTCTTCGCCACGTCCTTGACGATCCGCGGCGCCAGCATGATGTTTTCGCCGACCGTCAGGTGCGGAAAGAGATTGTAGCTCTGGAAGACGATGCCGACATCGGTGCGCAGCTTGCGCAGCGCCTTAGCGTCGCCCCCGAGCGCGTGGCCGGCGATCTCGATCCTGCCCGAATTGATCTTTTCGAGGCCGTTCATGCAGCGCAGCAGCGTGCTTTTGCCCGATCCCGACCGGCCGATCAGCGCGAAGACCTCGCCGCGCCCGACCGAAAGCGACACGCCCTTGAGGACTTCGAGAGCGCCAAAGCTCTTGTGGACGTTTTCAACGACTACTTCCGGCATGGAGCCTCCTTTCCAGCAAGCGCGACAGCTGGGACAATGGGTAACAGACAACGAAATAGAGGGCGGCCACCGCCAGGAAGACGCGGAACGGCTGGAACGTCGCATTGTTGATGAGCTGCCCGGCCCGGGCCAGTTCGACGAAGCCGATGATCGAGGTGATCGAGGTGTTCTTCACCACCTGGACGGCAAAGCCGACGGTCGGCGGCAGGGAGATGCGGATCGCCTGCGGCAGGACCACATAGCGATATTGCTGCAGCCGGGTCATGGCGAGCGATTCGGACGCCTCCCACTGCTGCTTCGGCACCGCCTGGATGCAGCCCCGCCAGATTTCCGCCAGATAGCCGGACGCGTAGATCGTCATCGAGGCGCCGGCCGCGAACAGCGGAGGCAATTCGAAACCGGCGAGGCTGAGGCCGTAGTAGGACAGGAACAGGATCATCAGCACCGGGATGCCCTGGATCACCTGGATATAGGTAGCCGCGGCAATGCGGACCGGCTTCAGCTGCGCGGTGCGGGCGAGCGCCACGGCGAAGCCGAGAAGGCCCCCGCCGATCAGCGCGATGAGCGTCAGGAGGATCGTCCATTGCAACGAAAAAAGCAGAAAGCCGAACTGATCGAAACCGAAGGTCTTGAGGGTCATGCCTGCACCTCCGGAAGTGCCGTCATCGCTCGCCGGGCGACGCGGCGGCCGAAGAGCCACATGCCGATCAGCGCAAGGGCGGCGCGCAGCGCCAGCGCCAGCGCCAGATAGATCAGCGTCACCGCGATATAGATCTCGAAGGACCGATAGGTCTGCGATTCGATAAAGGCGGCCGAGGCGGCAAGCTCCTGGGTCGAAATCGCCGAGCAGATGCTGGAGGCCAGCATCATCAGCACGAACTGGCTGCAGAGCGCCGGATAGACCTTGGCGATCGCCGGCACGATGATGACGTGGCGATAGATCTGGAAACGGGTGAAGCCGAGCGCCTCGCCGGCCTCGATCTGCGACTTGTGCACCGCCTCGATGCCGGCGCGGATGATCTCGGTCGAATAGGCGGCGAGGTTGATGGTCATGCCGATCAGCGCAGCCGTATCGGCGCCGACGCGAAGGCCGAGGCCGGGCAAGCCGAAATAGACGATGAACAGCTGGACCAGGAAGGGCGTGTTGCGGATGATCTCGACATAGGCATCGACGAGAAAGCGGACCGCACCGCCCCAGATGGAGCGGACCGAGGAAAGCACGATGCCGGCGGCGCAGCCGAGGATGATCGACAGCACCGAAATCTTGATCGTCAGCCAGATGCCGCTCAGGATCTGGTCCTGGTACTGGGCCAGCACGCCGAACTGAAACGTGTAGGACATGAAGACTCCGTCGACGTTGGGGGATCCGCCGGACGTATCGCCGGCGAATCTTTGAGAGACGCGATCAGAAGGTCGGTAGCGCCGGCATCGGCCGGCCGGTCCACTTCGTGGCGATCTTGTCGAGATCGCCGGAGATCTTCATCAGGTAGATGGCGGTGTTGAGCCACTGGCGGATCTCGAAGTCCTCCATCCGCGTCGCCATCGAATTGCCCTGCTGGAAGAAGGTGAAGCCGACCTGCAGGCCGGCATCCGGGCGCTGCTTGATGATCGCCTCGCCGACCGTCGAGGGCAGCGCAACCGCATCGACCTGTCCGGCGATCAGCGCCTGGGCGCTGGTGGAATCGTCCTCGTAGACGACGATTTCCAGGCCGGGAACCGCCGCCTTGCGCAACGCCGTCTCCTGCGACGAGCCGCGGTTGACGGCGACGCGCTTGCCTTCGAGATCGGCCAGCTTGGCGAATTTCTGGTCGGGGCCGGAGATGATGTCCATGTTGAAGGCGCTGTAGGGCTGGGTGAACATCACCGTCTTGGCGCGCTCGCCGGTCGGCGCCAGGGTGGCGACGAGAAAATCGACCTTGCCGGTCTGGAGAGCCGGGATGCGGGCCGGCGGCGTCAGGGGCACGAGCTCGACCGGCAGCGACAGATAGCCGGCGATCAAATTCGCCACGTCGACGTCGTAGCCGGTCGGGTTGCCCTGCTCGTCGACCATGCCCATCGGCGGCGCGCCGGTCAGCACGCCGATGCGGACGGTGCCGCGCGAGATGATGTCGTTGAGCGTGGCGGCTTGCGCCTGGGCGGCCGACGCCAGGCCGGCTGCAGCTATTCCAACGGCGGCCACCATGGTGCGCATGAATTTCGAAATCGTCATAGTTTCTCCTCCACTTGGTAGATCGTCATTTTCGGACTTCGCCCACCCCTCGCGGGCTCTCGAAGGCCGAGCCTTGCCGTGAAACCTTTCGCGCCCCTGCACCCGCAGGTCGCAGCGGGGTGCATTCTCGACGCGATCGCCAAGGCGTCGCGCGCAAGTCAAAAAACTCTTCTTTTGCCGCCTATTTCCCTTGAACGAAGCCGTAGGTTATCGTTAACTTAGTCGATGTTATCGATAACAATTCGGTTCGTCAATCCGTGAAACGACGATTGGTGAGAAAAGGAGGACGCAGTGAGCTTGCGCGGAAAGGTGATCACGCTCCAGGACGTGGCGGCCCGGGCCGGCGTCAGCCGGATGACCGTCTCGAAGGTGCTGCGCGGCGCGGGCAACATCTCTGCCGAAACGCGCCGGCGGGTGAAGCAGGCCGCCGACGAGCTCGGCTATCTGCCCAACAATCTTGCCGGGTCGCTGAGCTCACGCAAGAGCAGGATGGTCGCGGTGATCATACCGTCGATCAGCGACATCGTGTTTTCAGAGGTGTTGAGCGGTATCAATGCAACGCTCAGGCCGCGAGGGCTGCAGACCTTCATCGGCGAATCGCTGTTCGAGCCGGAGACCGAAACCGAGCTCATCCGCGCCATGCTGTCGTTCCGGCCGGCCGGGATCCTCTTGAACGGCGGCACGGCTCGCAGCGCCGATGCGGAAAGCCTCCTGGCGCGGCGGACCTGCCCGGCCATCCAGCTTTGGGATTGCGACAGGCGCGCGTTGGATTTCAGCGCCGGTCCGTCGCACGAGGAAGCCGGGCGCCTGGTTGCAGGGCATTTTCTCGAGCGCGGCCTGCGGCGCATCGCCTATGTCGGCGCCGAACTCAAAAAGGACCTTTGCGCCGGCCGCCGCCATCTGGCGCTGAAGTCGTCACTAGCCGCGGCAGGCATCGACCTCTTGAGCGTGACCTGCGAGGACAGGCCACGCCAGGCCGTGACCGGACGCTTCCTGACGGAAGAACTGATGCGGATGCGTCCCGATGTCGATGCCATCCATTTTCTCAACGACGCCATGGCGCTTGGCGGTCTCTCCTACCTGCATGAGATCGGGCTTGCGGTGCCCGACCGGATCTCCGTGGTCGGCTTCAACGGCACGTCGCTCGCTAACGCCGTCAGAACCCGGCTCACGACGGTCGACGTGCCACGAACGGAGATCGGCGAGAAGGCGGCACAGGCGTTGTTACAGATGATCACGGAGGCCCCCATGGTGGACTCGTGGCAGGCGCCGCTGGAACTGGTGCAGGGCAATACGACGGTGGCGATCTAGCAGGTTTTAGATGCGTAACTTTTCCCGTCACTCCAATGCGGCTCGCAATGCCGTGACAAACGTATCGAGATCCTCCTGAGCATGTAGATGTGCGGTGAAACCCGCAGGCCCTCGACGTGCTCGACCTTGCGATACTTCACATGGACCTGATGCTGCTCGCGCAGATCCCGCTCGAGCTTCTTCATGTCCCGGCCGTCGATCGAGAACAGGGTGATTGCCCCGAGGCTGTCGGTGTCGGTGGCCGTATGCAGCCGGAAACCTGGAATGTCCCGGGCGAGCGATATCCAATAGCGGCTGAGCTCGCGAAGCCGCGCGTGCATCTTCTCCGCGCCGATCCTCTTGTGGAATTCGATTGCGGGCGCGATCCCCGCCTGTATCGCCGAATTGTAGGTGCCGAGATTCCAATGGTCGAACTTGTCGATATCCACGGCTGGCTGGTCGAACGGCGCAAGCAAGGGCCAGGTGCGGTCGATCTGCCGTTCGTTGACGATCAGCATCCCGTTGCCGACCGGCGCACCGAGCCATTTGTGCAGGCTGGTAACGAAGAAATCGCAATCCAGTTCGCGAAAGCTGACCGGCATTTGCGCGAATGTCTGAGCGCCTCCCGGGCGATCTCGCAGAGCCGCTTGACGGGAAGCACCCGGCCGTTCCAGTGGTACATATGGGTGAGCTGCAGGACCCGGGTCCGCGGCGTCATCGCCTCGACATAGGCTTCGATGATATCGTCGTCGCTGTCCAGGAGGTCGAAAGCACAGTTCAAGACCTCGATGCCCTCGCGCTGTTGCCGCTGCAGCCAGCCGGCGCGGACGCTCGGATAGTCCCAGGGCGAGATCAGCACCTGATCGCCCTTGGCGAGAGGAATCCCGAAGATCGCCGTCGAAAGCCCCTCGGACGAATTCCGGTTCAGAGCGATCTCATCGGGGCTGCAGTCGATCAGCTCCGCCAGTTCCCGCTTGATCCCGGGCAGGGCCGTGTCCAGCCTGCTCCACATATTGTAATCGGGATTGCGGCTGATGAAGCGATAGGCATCGACCACCGCCTCTTCGACGGCGATCGGCGGCGGGCTGACCGCGGCGTTGTTCAAGTTCAGGAACGGCTCCTGCGCGGGATACGCCGCGCGGACAGGCTCCCATACGCTCTCGTCTTCGGCCATCCGATCCACGGCAAGATAGTTCATGGGAGCATCCTCGCGTCGATTTCGTCGCCCGACGATAGGCTGCTCCGGCCGGCTCAATCTGCCTTTGTGGCACCGGCAGGCAGAACTTCGTGTCGAACAGTTGCCATTGGCGGATGCGCCCGCGAGACCTTGCGTGAGGTTCTTCCTTGGTCACGGAGAAAAAAGGGGCGCCATTCGCGGCGCCCCAGTTCTGGGAGATTACATCTTGCCCCAGAGCTTCTTGTACTGATCCCGATAGCCGTTGTCGGGATCGAAGGTGTTCTTGGGGCCACCGTCGAACTCGACATTGTCGGCGGTCACCACATGCAGCGGCGACAGGTAGCCCGACCATTTTTCGCCGGCGAAGGCGCGGTTCAGCTCGTCAACGAGCTGCCAGCCCTGCAGGTTGAGCGGCTCGGCGACCGTCACCTTCTGGAACTGGCCGGCGCGGATGCGCTGATAGGCGGATTCCGAGCCGTCGCCTGCCGCGACGTTGATCGGCGCGTCTGTGCCGCCCTTGCCGGCGGCGGCGAGCGACGGCCCCATGAAGTCGAAATAGAGGTCGTTGATCGCCAGCGAATGGGTCCACTGGTCGCCGTATTTCTGCAGGAGCGACGTGGTCAACTGCGGCATGCGCTGCGATGTCTCGGCGATCGGCGTGTCCACATATTCGAGCACCGTGCCGCCGAGCGCCTCGATCTCCGCCTTCATCTTGTCGGCCTTGGCGATGGCGATCGCGTAGGTCGAGTCGGTAAAGATCACCACGCCGGGCTTGCCCTTGGCATCGGCAAAGGCCCAGTTGGCCGCGGCCTTCGACACTTCCATCGCGTCGGTGCTGACATTGGCGAAGAGCCCGGTCTTGTCGTCCGGACCGATCACCGGCCCGGCATGCCAGGCGACGAGCGGGATGCCGGCGGCCTTGGCCTGTTCAAGGGCCGGGGCCTGCTCGACGGCGTCGAAGCCATTGATGATGATGCCGGCCGGCTTCAGCGCCATCGCCTGGCCGAAGGCGGCCGTGCGGCCGCCGATCGAGCCGGCGCCGTCGATGACCTTCACCTCCCAGCCGATCGCGGCCGATGCCTCTTCGACACCGGTGGTGACGCCGAGGATGCCGCCGTTCTTCAGGTCACCGGCGAGCACGACGATGGTCTTGCCCTCCTGCGCCTTCGGGCCCGCCGTCGGCCCATCCCAAGCGCTGGCCTTGTTTGCATATTTCGTCACGATCGCCTGGGCATCGGCCATCGGATCGGCAAGCGCGACGCTGGCGCCCATCAGCGCGATGGCCGCAGCCGTGCCTGTCATGAAAGTCCTGCGTTTCATCTACCCTTCCTCCCTTGGGTTCGTTATTCGATGAGACCTCTTGAATTACTTCGTTCCGGCCGGCTCCGGCGCCGCCGCCGGCGCCTTGCGCGTCACCGTTCCCCTCCTGCGCTGCGCGTAGCCGGCTATGCCGATCGCAACGAGCAGCGTCACGCCGTTGAAGAGCGGTTCGACGAAGAACGAGCCGCCGATCTGCTGGATGCCGGAGATGCCGACCGCCAGGATGATCACGCCGATCATCGTGCCCCAGACATTGACGCGGCCGGGCTTGATGGTGGTCGAGCCGAGGAAGGCGCCGACGAGCGCCGGCAACAGATATTCGAGGCCGACGCTCGCCTGGCCGATCCGGAGCTTCGAGGCCAGCAGCACGCCGGCAAGGGCGGCGAGCGTGCCCGAGGAGACGAAGGCGCCGATGACGAAGCGGCGGACCGGGATGCCGTTGAGCGCCGCCGCCTTGGGATTGGCGCCGATCGCGTAGACATAGCGACCGATCGGCAGATATTCGAGCACGAGCCACAGTGCCAATGCGAGGACGAGAACGTAGAAGCCGGTGATCGGCAGGCCGAGCACCATCGTGCCGTTCAGAGAATAGAAGCCTTCCGGCAGGACGCCCACCACCTGCCGCCCGCCGGTGTGCCAGAGCGCCAGCGCATAGAGGATCGTTCCGGTGCCGAGCGTGGCGATGAAGGAGTCGATCCGCGCCACCTCGACGAGCAGGCCGTTCAGGAAGCCGGTCAGCGCGCCGAGCAGAAGCACGATCATGACGGCGATCGGCCAGGGCACACCGAACATCGTCTGCAGGCTGATTGCCAGGATATGCCAGAGCACGATGCCGTAGCCGACCGTCAGGTCGATGCGGCCGGAGGCCATCGGGATCATCGCCGCCAGCGACAGGATGGCGATGATCGCCTTGTCGGAGATGATCGAGCGGACATTGAGGACCGTCGGAAAGGTCTGCGGCAGGAGCAGCGAGAACAGCACAATCAACAGCAGCGTCAGGATGACGAGGCCATAGACCGGCAGGAAGCGGATCAGCTTCTGCGCGAGGCTCAGGCCGGCAAGCTCGCCTCTTGTCGGTTCAAGCGCGGTGGATTCGATCGACTGCATTTTCTTCTCCCGGAACTCAGGCGGCTTCGGAGGCCGAGGCGGCGGCGATCACCGCCGAGGTCGTCAATTCTTCGCCCTGCAACTCGCGGACGATGCGTCCGCGCGAGAAGACCAGGGCGCGATGGCAGATATGGGCGATTTCCTCGAAATCGGTCGAGACGACGACAACGGCAAGGCCCACCTCGAGCGCCCGGGCGATCAGCCGATAGATGTCGGCCTTGGCGCCGACGTCGACACCCGCGGTCGGGTCTTCCGCGACGAGCAGCTTGCGGCCGGTCGCGAGCCAGCGCCCGACCACGACCTTCTGCTGGTTGCCGCCGGACAGCGCCTCGATCGGCAGGCTCTGGTCGTTCGGCCTCAATCCCACGCTCTCACCGATCGCCTCCGCCAAAGCGGCCTCCTTGGCGGGGGCAAGCACCGAAAACAGGCCGCGGCCGGTAGCCTGCGGATTGAGGAAGGTGTTCTCGCGCAGCGACAGCGACATCGCGACCGATTCTTCCGTGCGGTCGCGGGCGATCAGGCCGACGCCGGAGCGCATCGCCGCCACCGGGCTCGAAAGGTCGGGGGACTCGCCGCCGATTGTGACCGTTCCCGAAAAGGGCTGGCAGCCGAACAGCGCGCGCCCGACCAGTTCCTGGCCGGCGCCACGCAGGCCCACCAGCCCGATGAGCTCGCCCTTCAACACATCGAAGGAGACCGGCCCGGCGCCCTGGCAGGCGAGATGCCTGACGCTGACGACCGCTTCGCCCGGTGTGCTCGCCGCCTTGACGAAAAGCTGATCGGCCTTGCGCCCGACGATCATCTCGATGAGCTCGTCCGGGGTCGTCTCGGCGACCGGCTTCTGGCCGACCAGGCGGCCGTCGCGGAGCACCGCGACCCGGTCGGCAATCCGGAAGATCTCGTCGAGCCGATGCGAGACGTAGATCATCGCGACGCCGCGCTCCTTCAGCGGCCGGATGGCATCGAAGAGCCGCTCGACCTCGTCGGCCGGAAGGCTCGCCGTCGGTTCGTCGAGCACCAGCACATCCGCCTCGACCGCCAAGGCGCGTGCGATCGCCACCAGCGATTTCTCCGTGCGGGTCAGCGCCTGGACGCGGGTCGAGGGATCGAAATCGCAGCCGACGAGACGCAGGGCCTCGCGCGCCCGCTCCTCGGTCCGGCGCCAGTCGATCAGCCGCGTTCGCATCGAAAAACCCTGCGCCAGGCCGACATTCTCGGCGACCGTCATCCATTCGATGAGGCCGAGATCCTGATGGATGAAGGCGACCGGCTGGCGCTTGTTCGGTTTCGGCGGCTGGTTGACATAGGGCTCGCCGCGGAACCGGATTTCGCCGCCATCCGGCCGGTAGATGCCGGCGAGCGTCTTGATCAGCGTCGACTTGCCGGCGCCGTTCTCTCCGAGAAGCGCGAGGATTTCGCCGGCTTCGAGATCGAGCGAAACCTGGGTGAGCGCCTTGGTGCCGCCGAACCCCTTGGTGATGGAGCGGAACTCCAAGAGCTTTTGACCATCCATGCGCTCCTCCCAAAGCCGATTGAGGAGGAGCTTATGTTATCGATAACATGCTGGTCAAGGGGATATTGAAATGGCCGGCGACTCGCAAAAGGCTGACTGCAACATTTTCAGAGAGCGCCTCTATGACACACCTCGTCGATGGCCTGGCGGGGGAATCCGCGGGATGATCGCAGGCGTAGAACTAGAACGCCCGCAAAATACTCTACGGGCGTTCCGCATGCGTGGCCAGAATTCAATCGAAGACGCTAAGGGCTCAGGACGTCGCCAGATCGTAGAATACCAGACTCATCTGTCCGGAGCCGGACTCGATGGGCGAGGTATAAAAGCTGAAGTTTGGATTGCTGCTGTCGTTCGCCTTGAACGTGGCCCCAAACAACTGCAACTTTGCTGCGAACTTGTGGCCGCTGTCGCCATCAATGCTGCCACTGACCTGCCAGCGCCCCGGGTCACCTTCATCCGTATAGGCGTAAGTCACCGAGGCCTGTATGGTCCCGACCATGAAATCCAGTTCAATCTGCGTGGAGGTGCCGAACGTGTCATTCGGGTAATCAAGGATGAAAGTATCGCTCTCGCCGGTGGAGAGCGGCTGCACGATCTTCGATACGTTGCCGCTGGCGGGATTGTAGTTGTACAGCACCAGCGGCTGCGAGGAGAAGTTCGAGACTTCGATTTCCAGTGAGTCGCCTTTGCCACCGCCCGTGAGCAGTCCCGCCAAGCCAACGCCGGCTGTGGCCCAGCCTGCTGCAGCACCGGCGATCGATCCTATTGCCGACGCAAAACCACTTCCGACCGCCATGCTTTGAAGCGCCTCATTGTTGTTAGCTTCGAATAGCTGAAGATCGGCGACGGCTTGCTGCGCCGCACTTTGGGCCGAGTCCAGATACGAGATCGTTCCATTCCCATTCGACATTTCACTCTCCATGATGTGAGTTGGGGCCAAGGGAACTGCGACGACGCCCTCTTTGCGGGAGGTCGCAGCATTCTGCACAATCAGTACTTGCGATGCTTAGCGCCCCCGGAGTGCGGCGGCAAATGGAGGTTGACGGGGTTGTTAATAGAACTTCGGATTATAACCCTTCGTTGTATCAATTCGCAATTAGCCACTTAAAACTGTGTAACTGAAAATAGCCATCGTCGTTGAGGCGCGTCGAACCGCGCTGTCTTCGCTGTTCCTCATAAGGGGGTTTCTTGCCCCCACCCGATCAGAACGCGACCGGCTCAAACGCTGTCCGTCTTCACCCGCAGATTGTTCTGCACGTAGGACACCCCCGGTACAGCTTCCGAACTGTCTTCGGCTCTGCGACGATCCTGTCTGCTTGAAACAAAGCCTGCTAAGGTGACCTCGCCACCGGCAACCGAGACTTCGATGTCGGAAGCGTCGAGCCACGGGTCTTCGGTCAACCGGTCGTTGACGTCCTCCGCGATGCGCGCGTCCGATCGTTTGTAGCCGCGCGGGCCCTTCCCCCGGAAGCTGCCCTCTTCATCGCGGAGCCTGCGGCCGGCGGGCCAGTCCTCCTGCCCGGAGCGGTTCCGGAAGGGCGGCACGTTCTCATAGGGATCGAAGGAACCGAGTTCCTCGATGCGGTGCGCCAGATCTCGGCCCGAGAGGCCATGAGGCTCGCCTCGGTCCGAACGTCGCCGCGCCTCCGCGAACCATGCGTCTTCGTCGCGCCGGTCGCCGCGGCGACCCCACCGCTCCTCGTCAGATCCCCGCTCGCGGCCATGCCTTCCATAGTCACGGTCGCGCCGCGGCTCGGCGCGCGCCGGATTTCTTCTCTGGTCCTGCCAATTGTCTTTCATCCACCCTCCTCCTCCTCCTCCCTGTCTTGAAAGAGACGCCCGCCGGACGATCCGGCGAGCATCTGTTCACGCGCCGACGGCTACGCCAGGATGACGACGATCTTCAGCGACGACGGTTCGACGATGACGATCCGGCCGTCCGCCAGGACGAAGAACAGATAGCCCTCATATCTCGGCACGATCTTGATGATGCGCACCGGAACCGGCTTCAGCTTGACCTTGACGGTTTCCGGAACGGCGACGCCGACGGACACGTCGAAGTCGACGTCGATGGGCTCGACCTTTTCTTCCTTGATGATCTGGGTGATCTCGGTCTTCTGCTCCACCGTCACGTCGACATCGGTGGACGAGCCGGAGGCCTCACCCTCCTGGCTTTGCTGCTGTTCACCTTGACCGGACTGCTGCCCGGTTCCCTCCTGCTTCTGGGTCTCGCCCTCGGCCGGCTGCTGCTCAGTGCCGGACTGGGCACCGCCCTCGGTCTGTTGCTGCTGATCGGAGCTGTCCTGGCCTTGCTGCTGATCCGGTTGCTGCTGCTGGTCGGTGCCGCCCTGCTCGGCCTGCGGCTGCTGCTCGCCCGACTGGCCCTGCTGGCCCTCGCCGGTCGCTTCGCCACCCTGCTGGGTCGCTCCGCCCTCAGCATCGGGTTGCTGGCCCTGTTCGGCGCCGCCCTGCGGACATTCCGTGCCCTCCGGGCACGTCTGCCCCTGCGTCGGCTGCTCCGTCTGCGCGAGCGCCGGCCCGGAGGCGACGCCCAGGCTCAAGACAAGGGCGCTCCTGATAAGGATACTTTTCATCGACTGTTCTCCAGACTCACAGTCCCTTCCACTCGCCAACCGCGCGGCGGAAGGTTTGTTCCCTGGAGGTTCTTGCCCATCCCTGCATGCCCTAATCCATAAGGAGTAGGGCATGACATTTCGTTCCCGAAGCGTTGCTCCGCTGTTCGTAATTACTTCAGCCATTTATTGTGGAGGCGGCGGGCGGGTGACGGTGCTCGGCGGAGTAGGGCCAACGCGCGGGCAGCACTGCTCGCTTTCATCCGCGCGGTTTGCTCAGAGGCGGACCGTCGTGAAGACTAGGTCTAGGACCTAGTAGATGGAACAAGCGCTTCGTGCATGATTTCGACTGTGCCGACGCCTTCGTCGGGCACAATTTCGGCGCGCCAGACATGCGTCCGCGGTCCGTTGCGATGCCCGATCAGCGCGCGGTCAGACGGGCACGATCGCTGGCGAAGGAGATTCTTGTGTGTATGCCCAAGGCACACATCTCAGCAAGGAATTTCCATCCGGCCGCTCATGTCAGGTGGAAACCGGTAGCTCTGGCAAGTCGTCTGGCACGCGATCCCAAGGAGCATGGCTGTGCCGAAAGAATGACCACGTCGGCTTGAACACTGATGGATCGTCGAGCGTGCCCGCGTAGATGTTTACGAAGTCGGGAATTACCTCGGGCGTGCTGAAGAGAAGACTGCCGCAGGTGGGGCAAAAGTGGCGGACTGTCATCTTCCCGCTCCCTCCGGGAGCCGCGTAGCTTCTTGTCTCGCCGCTAATCGTTACCCTCTCGCGTGGCATGCTCATCGCGGGGACATGGCCCGAACCGGAAGCCCTTTGGCAATCCCGACAATAGCAGACCAATGAACAATCCGGATCACCCTCGCACTGGTAGCGCACCGCACCGCACAAACAGCCACCTGCTATCATCACCATCTCCTGAGCCGCGCCGGTCTCCCTTTGAGACCCGCAGTCCTGACTCTTATATCAGAACCACCAGATCTCACACTGAGCGGGTAAGTCCGCCGTCGACCCGGATATTCTGGCCGGTAATGTAGCCGGCGCCCTCGGAAGCAAGGAAGGCGACGGTGGCGGCGATCTCCTCGCTCGTGCCGTAGCGCTTCATCGGCACGCTGTCGCGTCGGGCTTCGGTGGCCGGCAGGCTGTCGATCCAGCCCGGCAACACGTTGTTGATGCGGATATTGTGCTTCGCATAGCTGTCCGCATAGATCTTGGTATAGGCGGCGAGCCCCGCGCGGAAGACCGCGGAGGTCGGGAACATCTCCGAGGGCTCGAAGGCCCAGGCCGTCGAGATGTTGATGATCGAGCCAGAGCCTTGGCCCTGCATGACCGGCGTCACCAGCCGCACGGCACGGATGACGTTCATCAGGTAGGTGTCGAGACCCTTGTGCCAATCCTCGTCGCTGATCTCGATGATCGGCGCGCGCGGTCCGTGTCCGGCGCTGTTGACCAGCACATCGATCCGGCCCCAGGTGGAAACCGCCAGGTCGACCAACATCTTCAGGTCCTCGTTCGACTGGTTCGAACCGGTGACGCCGACACCCCCCAGTTCCTTCGCCAGCGCCTCACCCTTGCCGGAGGAGGAAAGGATCGCAACCCTGTAGCCGTCCTCCGCCAGCCTGCGCGCCGACGCCGCCCCCATGCCGCTGCCGCCCGCCGTGACGACTGCCACTCTTTGCTCTGCCATGTCCTGATCCTTTCGCCTGAAAAATTTGGCCGAGTTTGACATGGCGCGCGGTCCGGGTCTAAGCAGAAAAATACTCTCGTGCCTGTAGGAAAACTACTGGATGCCCGGCGGACAAGGACCCTACATATTTCCCCCTCTGAATGCTCTCCGGATGTTCGAGAGTTCGGCGCGCCACCTGAATTTCCGCATCGCGTCGGAGGAGTTGGGGGTGACGCAAGGCGCTGTCGCGCAGCAGGTGCGTGCCCTGGAGGAGCATCTGAACACCAGGCTGTTCGAGCGTCGCCCCCGAGGTCTCGAACTGACCGAGGCAGGCCGCCGATATCTGAAACCTCTCCAGCGTGCCCTGTCGCTGATCTCGGACGCCACGCAGGAGCTGAAGCCCGCAAAGACCGTGATCACGATCAGCGTCACGCCGTCCTTTGCCGCAAAATGGCTGATCCCGCGCCTCGGCAAATTCTCCGGACCGAACGCCGACGCGGAGGTCCAAGTGCTTGCGACCAACGGGCTTGCGAATTTCCAAAGCGACGGCGTCGATATCGCCGTTCGCCAGACGAAGCCGCCCTTCGGGCCGGGGCTCGCCGGCGAGTTGCTGTTTCCGATGCGCTTCGTCGCAGTCTGCAGCCCCGCCATCGTTGCCGCCGCGCCGATCTGCACCGCCGACGATCTGACCCGCCACGTGCTGCTCCACGACGCGCATGGCATGTGGCCGGTATTTCTGGAGCGCGCCGGCATCGCGGCGGACGTCAGGACCCTGAAGTCGCTGCGGTTCTCGCACAGCTCGCTGGCGATCGACGCCGCCGTCGCCGGCCAGGGCATTGCGCTCGCCACCGAGGCCCTCGTCGCCGACGACATTGCCGCCGGGCGCCTTTGCCGCCCCCTCGACTTTGCCGTGACCGACGAACTCGGCTTCTACATCGTCCATCCACGCAACCCGCGTAAAGCTGAGCATGTCCGATCGATGCGGGACTGGCTCCTCGCCCAAAGCAGCGGCAGCCGGTAGCCACTGAGAAGAGCTGGATTCTCGCCCTTCGGTGAACAATTCCGGGCCCGCAGCGGCGACAGCTGCGCAATTCGGATATTCCAGCGCGATCGGGCTATCCGCAGCGCACATTATTTACCGAAGCCTAATGTTTTCAACGGACCATGGGCTCCGGTTTCGTTCTTGCTCGCATTGCTGGCGGGGATTGGCGGCAGATCGCTTCGGCGCCTGTCGCAGAGCCAGGGATGGGACCGAAGAATGGAGAGGCGGCCTCGCGTCGGCCTTCTCGATGCGGCGTGGTCCTGGGCATTTAGATGAATACGCATTCGGTTGAGAGCCGCTTCATACTGATCGTTTCCAGCGCTCTCCTGCTGCTGATCGCGCCGCTCTTCGTGCTGTTTTTCTATCTCTCGAATGAACGCGCCTATCGCGACGTCATCGATCACGGCCAGGTCCTGCTCAAGGCCAACTCGCTGGCGCTGGGCAAGCCGCTTTGGGATTTCGACGAGGAAAGCGTTCGGCAGATCGCCAGCACGATCCTCGCGGACCGTTCGGTGATTTCCGTCCGCGTGCACGAGGTCGCCGGCGGTCTCGATGTCAGGTTGCCGGAACGCTCGCAGGACAAGGATCCGCCGGGAGAGATCCTGTCCACCCCCGTCCATTATCGTTCGGTCGATGGGACCAAGACCGTCGGCGAGCTGGAGATCGCGCTCAGGCAGCGCGACCTCCTTTCCGATTTCAAGTTCGACGATGCCGTCTATATCGGCATCTTCCTGTTCGCGATCGTGATCATCACGGCGGCCGCCATCCTGGGCAACCGGATGATGGTGACGAGGCCGCTGCGGCGCCTGACGCATGCCATCGAGGCGACGCGCCGGTTCGGGTCGCGCCACATGGTGGACTGGGTTTCCGCCGACGAGATGGGAATGCTGGCCGCCAACTTCAACGAGATGCAGGCCCGCCTCGCCCAGGAGGAGAACGATCTCAAGCGCGCCCATCAGAAGACGACGCGCATCTACAACCTGACGCCGGCGAAGCTCTATTCCATCGACGACGAGGATCGCCTGACGGCGGTGAGCGACTATTGGCTGCTCGCCACCGGCTACGACCGCGAGACCGTTCTCGGTCACCCCTTCGCCGACTTTCTCGACCCGGCCACGCGCACCGCCTACGAAAACCGCAAGCGGCAGGCCAGCGAAGGCGTTGAGGCCGCCACCGTCACGGTGAAATTCAGATGCGCCGACGGCCGCCTGATCGACGTCCTGATCAAGGAGGTGCAGGCGCTCGAGGCGGATGAAACCCTGTCCCTGGCCGTCATGACCGACGTTACCGAATTGAAGACGGCGGAGGAGCGCAACCATGTCCAGGCGATCACCGATCACCTCACGGGCCTCCTCAACCGCCCCGGCTTCGAGATGGTGCTCGATCGGTCGATCCGGCAGACGGCCGAAGAGGGCGGAGAACTCGCCTGCCTGCTCATCGATCTCGACCGCTTCAAGCCGATCAACGACAATCTCGGCCATGCCGCCGGCGACGACGTGCTGCGCCAGATCGCCGGACGCATCCGCTCGCAGGTGCGCGGCGAGGACAAGGTCGGGCGGCTCGGCGGCGACGAATTCGTCGTGCTGATCCCGGCAAGCAAGGCACAGAGCGCCGCGCTGCAGATCTCCGAGCGCATCGCCGCCGCCTGCGCGGAGCCTGTCATCGTCGACGGCAACGCCTTGTCGCTGAGTGCCAGCATCGGCATTGCGCTCTATCCTGCGCAGGCGAAGACCGCCGCCGAATTGCTGCAGAAATCGGACATGGCGATGTATGCCCGCAAGCACAACGGCAAGAACGGCGCGAAGCTCTTCGACCCGCTGATGGCGAGCCTGGCCCAGGAAAGGCTGAAGATCGACACCTATATCGAAGAGGGACTGCGGCAAGACTGGTTCGACGTCCATCTGCAGCCGATCGTCGATCTCAAGGCCGGCCGGGTCGCCGGCTTTGAAGCGCTGATGCGCCTCAACCATCCCGAACACGGCATCCTGCCGCCGGCGGAAATCATCCGGGTCGCCGAAGAGACCGGCGCGATCCTCAGGATCGGCGAGCGCATCTTCGAAAAGGCCGTCGCGCATCTTGCACGTCTCTCCTCAGTACCGGGCCTCGAAAACGCCTATCTGGCCGTCAACGTCTCGCCCCTGCAATTCCGCCCGGAGCTGCCGGCCAGCACGTTTTCCACCTTGATGAAATGGGGCATTACTCCGACGCGCATCGTCATCGAAATCACCGAAGCGGTGCTGATGCACCCCAGCCCCGACATTCGCGACGTTCTCGGCGCACTGAACAATGCCGGACTGAGAATCGCCCTGGACGATTTCGGCACGGGCTATTCCTCGCTGAGCTACCTCGTCCATTTCCCCGTCAACATCATCAAGATCGACCAGGCCTTTACCCGATCGCTGACGGATGAGAGCGAAACGGTCCGCCGTCGGGTCCGCAAGCTCATCGCCGGCATTCAGACCGTGGCGAACGAGCTGAATTGCCAGGTCGTCGCGGAGGGGATCGAGGCCGAGGAACAGCTGGACGCGCTCCTCACACTGGGCGTGAGCCATGGGCAGGGCTATTTTCTCGGGCGTCCCCAGCCCGTCGGCGACATCTTATCCAAACTCGAATGCGCACATCTGCCATTGCTGGCCGCGCCTGGGACCTGACGATGAAACAGCTCTTCTTCCTGATTGCACTTCTCTTTCCGCTCGCCGCTCAATCGGCTGAGGTGAAGTTGGTGACCGAATCCTACCCGCCCTTCAATTTTCGCGAGGGCGAGGACTACAAGGGTGCTTCGGTCGAGCAGGTCAGGCTTCTGATGGACAATGCCGGCCTCCAATACACGATGGAGATGATGCCCTGGGCCCGCGCGCTTTTCCTGGCCGAGAACCACGAGATGCACTGCGTCTTCACCACCGTCCATAACAAGGAGCGTCACGCCCGCTTCAAATGGGTGGAGCCGCTCTTGAAGAGCCGCACCGTGCTGATCCGCAAGGTCGGCTCGCCTGCCAATCCGAAGACCCTCGACGAGGCAAAGACCTTCAAGGTCGGCACGCAGCGCGACGACTTCACCCAGACCATTCTCGAGGAAAACGGTTTCCCGCGGATCGACCTCGCCACCGACCTGGAACTGACGCTGAAGAAGCTCCTGACCGGTCGCATCGACCTGATGCCGATTTCGGAGAAATACTTCGACAAGCTGAAGCGCGACGGCACGCCGATCGAATCGACGCTGGTCCTTGCCGAGGACATCTATTCGATCGCCTGCAATCCCTCCGTGCCGGATGAAGTGATCGGCCGGATGCAGAAGGGCCTCGACAAGGTCATCGCCGATGGCACGCAGGGGCGTCTCTTCGAGAAATACGGACTCGCGACCGAAGAGCAGAAGTGAGCGGCGAGACTGCAGTAGGCCGCCGGCAGCGAGCCCTGTATGATCGGCAGAGCCTTCATTTTCGCGAGGCCGGACCGGCACAGATGTCCCGTATCCTGATCACCATCGGCCTCGTCATCGTCGCCATCGGCATTCTCTGGCCCTGGCTTACGCGGATCGGCGTCCCGATCACCAGCGGCCTTATCGTCAGCATCCTGCTGACCGCGGTCCTCTGGCTGGTTTACCGGCACTGACGATCTCAGCGGCGTGAGCGCGGCACTCGGGTTCGCCTACATCACGATGGCGAACCCCGAGGAGGCTTTACGGCCGGGACGCCCGGTCAGTAGGATTTCTGCAGGTGCGAGGACGAGGTCGCCTGCTGGCCGCCCTTCTCCGCCTGCCGCAGCGCCCGGTACTCGGCCACGGCGGCGAGGCCCGCGTCGCGCAGCAGCGCCACGTCGTGCGGGCCGGCGATGACGCGATAGCCGCGGTCGACCAGATCGGCGACGGAAGCGCCGGCGTTCGGCACGGTACCCATGATCTTGCCGGAAGCGAGGATAGCCTTTTCGGCGCGTTGAACCAGCTCGCGCACCTCCGGATGACCTGTCTGCTCGAGGCGTCCGATCGAGCCGGCGAGGTCGTTGACGCCGATGAAGATGATGTCGGCGCCCTCGGTTGCCGCGATCGCCTCGGCGTTCTCGACCGCCGTGAAGGACTCGATCTGCACGGCGATCAGCATGTTCTCGTTGGCCTTGTGGATATAGCCGGGCTCCAGCCCGAAGGTCGAGGCGCGCACGACGCCCGCCGCATAGCCGCGGATGCCGTCCGGCGGGTAGCGGCAGGCCCGGACCGCCGCAAGTGCGGCTTCCGCCGTATCGACCGAGGGGATCATGACCGACTGCACGCCCGCGTCGAGCACCCGCTTCAGGAAGACATGATCGTTCCACGGCACCCTGACCAGCGCCGGCGACGGCGTCGTCTCGATGGCGCGCAGCGTGTCGATGATCTCGCTGGTCTCGCCGACGCCATGCTCGTGGTCGACGAGCAGGAAGTCGAAGCCGGCATGGCCGAGGATTTCCGCATTGGTCGGCGCGCCGCCGCCGACCCAGCATCCGAACGCGACGTGACCGGCGGCAAGGTGGGCTTTCAGGCGGTTGGGTGTGTACATGAACAGTCAGCCTCGAATTTGTCGGGAGGGGAAGCATGGGGCGCGCCTTCACGCCCCATGCGATGACGGGACTTCAGTTTGCGGCGCGGACCCGCTCGATCGTTTCGTTGAGCGCCTTGACGAGGTCCGGATTGGCGGAGGCCGCAAATTTCTCGGCGACCGGCTTGGTCTTCTCGCGGAAGCGGGCGATTTCCTCGGGCGGCAGCTTGGTGACGGTCATGCCGGAGGCGGCAAGCGCGTCGACCGCCTTCTGGTCGGCATCGCGGGAGAGCTGGCGCTGGAAGGCCGCGGCCTCGGTGGCGGCGGCCTGCAACAGGTCCTTCTCCTCCTGGTCGAGCTTCTCCCACAGCGGCTTCGAGAACAGCAGCACCATCGGATTATAGGTGTGGCGCGTCAGCGTGATGTATTTCTGCACCTCGTTGAGCTTGGCCGTCAGGATGCTCGGTGCCGGGTTCTCCTGGCCGTCGACCGTCCCGGTCTCCAGCGCCGTATAAACTTCCGGGAACGGCATCGGCACCGCATTCGCACCGAGCGCCTGGAACATTTCCAGATAGATCGGCGACTGCACGACGCGGATCTTCAGGCCCTCGATGTCGTCGACCTTCTCGACGGGGCGGCGGCTGTTGGTGAGATTGCGGAAGCCGAGCTCCCAGTAGGCGAGCACGACGAGGTTCTTGTCGTCGAGTTCCTTGGCAAAGGTCTTGCCGACCTCGCCGTCCATCACCGCGTCGGCTTCCTTGGTCGATTCGAACAGGAACGGCAGGTCGAGCACGGCAAAGTCCGGCGCAAGGCTCGCCATAAGCCCGGCATTCATCACCGACATCTGCAAGAGCCCGCCCTGCAGCGCGGTCACTGACTGAAGGTCGCCGCCGAGCATGCCGGCCGGAAAGACCTTGACGTCGATCTTGCCGCCGCTCTTTTCCTTGACGATCTCGGCGAATTTGCGCTGGCCGATGACGAGCGGCGAGCCTTCGGCGCCGGCGCTGGCGAAGCGGATCGTCTGCTCGTTGATCTCGGCGCTGGCCGTAAGCGGCGCGGCCGAAGCCAGCATCAGACCGGTTATCACTGCCATCAAAGTCTTACGCATGTCGTTTCCTCCTTGATACGATGCGATTTTTTAAGAATTCAGCGCCCCAGCCAGGCGGCCGGCCAGATGACGAGTTCGGGAAAGGCGATCATCAGCCCCAGCACGACGAGCTGGGCGACCATGAAGGGCGTGACGCCCCGGATCACCGTTTCCATGTTGAGTTTGGAGACGCCGGCGACGACGTTCAGCACCGTGCCGACCGGCGGCGTGACGAGGCCGATGGAATTGTTGATGATGAACAGCACGCCGAAATAGATCGGGTCGATGCCGGCCGCCTGCACCACCGGCACCAGCACCGGCGCCAGGATCAGGATGGTCGGCGCCATGTCCATCGCCGTGCCGACGATGACGACGAGGATCATGATCGCCAGCATCAGGAGCTTCGGGCTGTCCATAAAGGGCGACAGAAGTTCGATCACCTGCCCCGGCAGGTCGGCGATGGTGATCAGCCAGGCCGAGACGAGCGCCGCGGCGACGAGGAAGATGACGACGCTCGTCACCTTGGCGGAGGAGACGAAGACGGCGTAGAGCTGGGAAAGGCTGAGCTCGCGGTAGATGCTGGTGGCGACGAAGATCGAATAGACGGCGGCGACGACGGCGGCCTCGGTCGGGGTGAACAGGCCGAATTTCAGGCCGAAGATGATGATCACCGGCAGGCCAAGCGCCCAGAGGCTTTCGCGCAGCGCCTTCAGCCGCTCGGCGCCGCTGGCACGCGGCCGGAGCTCGATCTCCTCCTTGCGCACCATCAGCCACCAGGCGACCGCAAGGCCGACGCCGATCATCAGGCCCGGCGCGATGCCGGCCATGAAGAGCTTCGAGATCGACAGGTTGGCGGTGACGCCGAAGAGAATGAAGGCGATCGACGGCGGGATGATCGGTCCGATGACCGAGGCCGAGGCGACGAGGCCGGCGGAGCGCGCCTTGTCGTGTCCGGCCTTGACCATCATCGGCACGAGAAGCGCCCCGAGCGCTGCCGCGTCGGCGACCGCCGACCCGGAGAGCGCAGAGAGAACGCAGGCCGCGATGATCGCCACATAGCCGAGCCCGCCACGCACATGGCCGACAAGCGTTAGAGCCAGCGCCACGATGCGCTTCGAGAGCCCACCGGCATTCATCACCTCGCCCGCCAGCATGAAGAAGGGCACCGCGAGCAGCGTGAAGCTGTCGGTGCCGCCGACGAGGTTTTGCGCCAGAATCTGCGGATCGAACATGGCAAGCTGCACCATCAGCGCCACCCCGCAGATCAGCAGCGCATAGGCAATCGGCATGCCGATCGCCATGGCGGCAAGAAGGGCGGTGATGAAGACCAGAATTGTCATCGCGGACCAACCTTTGCCGCTGGGCTAAGGGGGAAACTCACCCTTCGGATCGCGGCTGCAACTTTCGGAAGCGCCGATGGCGCATTGAAACGGCTCGGCAACACCCTCAGCGCGGCGGCGCGCCGCCGGGCGGCATTTGCGCGATGTCGAAATCCTCTTCCGATTCCTTGACGCCGATCAGCTCTTCGTCGCTGATCCGACCGCTCAGCGACCGCAAGAGCGAGAGGCAGAACCAGGCGGCTGCGAAACCCGTGAAGATCAGCACCGGCACGAAGAACCAGGCCTGGGAGATGCCCATGACCGGCGTCGTCATGCCGAGATTGATGCCGAACTGCTGCCAGGTGCCGGAGAAGATCAGCCAGGTCGTATAGAGCATCAGCAGGTTGGAAAGGACGAAGCAGACGAGGCGGCCCTTGCGAGAGAGCCGCCTGATCAGCGTATCGACGCCCAGATGCGCCTGCTCGAACAGCGTCACCGCCGCGCCAAGGAAGACCACCCAGACGAAGAGCAGGCGCGACAGCTCCTCCGACACGGAAATGCCGGTGTTGAAGGCGTAGCGCAGGACGACATTGCCGAAGACCAGAACCAGCATGGCCGCAAGACAGGCGGCGAGCAGGAACTGCATGGGGCTCAGCAGGAATTTGCGGATCGCGTTCACGTTGGCTCCTCCTCCGATGAGGACTGTCCCGGTCATGCGCCTCTGCACATCACCGCCTCCGGACGCCGCTCAGAATGTAAGCGCTTACATATCACTTTCATTCGAAGTGTCAAATGGAATGTAAAAGGCTTGGAAGAACGGATGTAACCGTATACATATCTAATCGATTGAGGAGAATCGAACCGGTGGCACGCGGAGGAAGAGAGCGGAACGGACAGACGGGGGCCCGCGCGCTCGATGTCGCGGCGCTTGCCGGTGTTTCGACTGCCACGGTGTCGCGCGCCTTCAATGCGCCGGAGAAGGTCGCCCCGGACATTCGCGAAAAGGTGCTGAAGGCGGCGGCCGAGCTCGGCTGGATGCCGCACCCGGCCGGCGCGGCGCTGGCGAGTCGCCGCACCTGGCTTGCCGGAGTCCTCATTCCGACGCTCGACAACGACGTCTTCGCTTCCCAGGTCGGCGCCTTGCAGACGCGGCTCTCCGCCGACGGCGTCACGGTGCTGATCGGCTGTTCGAACTACGACGCCGACCAGGCCGCAAACCAGGTCCGCACCATGCTGGCGCGCGGCGTCGAGGCGCTGGCGGTCGTCGGCGAATCGCACCGCCCCGGCCTGTTCGAGACGATCTCCGGGCGGGGCGTTCCCTATGTCGTCACCTATTCGCACCGGCCCGGCTCGCCTCACCCGAGCGTCGGTTTCGACAACGCCGCCGCCTTCCGGCGGATCGCCCGCCACCTGCTCGATCTCGGCCATCGCGATTTCGGCCTGATCCACCAGCCGTCGATCGACAACGACCGCGTCGTGGCCCGCATCGAGGGCCTGCGCGCGACGCTCGCCGAGGAAGGGGTGGCGCTCAGACCGCAACACGTGCGCGAGGGGCCGGCGAGCATCGCCTTCGGCCGCGAGAGCCTGCGCTCGATCGTGGATGCCCCGGGGCCACGGCCGACGGCAGTCGTCTGCGGCAACGACGCGCTGGCGATCGGCGCGCTCATCGAGGCCCGGGCGCTGGGCATCGGCGTGCCGGACGAACTCTCGATCACCGGTTTCGACGACGTCGCGATGGCGGAACAGACCGACCCGCCCCTCACCACCATGCGTGTCGACAATGCCGAGATCGGCCGGCGGGCGGCAGACTATCTGCTCGCCTGCCTCGCCGGCCGTCAGCCGCCACCGCCGCCGCCGCTCGAAAGCCGCCTGATCCTCCGGGCATCGACGGGTGTCCCTGCCCGTTCCGCCGCCTGACCTTTCCTTCCAAAACGGATGTTCGCATGACCGACGCTACACTTTTCGATGCTGCTGATCTCGCCCAGCGTTTTGCGACAGCGAAGGATCGCATCGCCGCCGCGCAGCTGCCGGCGCCCGCGACCATCGCCGAGGCGACCGCCGTACAGGCGGCGTTCGTCGCGCCCGAAGACGCGCCCGCCGCGGGATACAAGGTGGCCCGCTCACCCGAAGGCATAAGCGTCGCCGGCCGCCTCTCGCCGATCGCGATCGTCGGGGCGGATGCGCGGCCCGCCGCCTTTCGCTGGCGCAGGGGTGTGCGCGTCGAGGCGGAGATCGGCTTCCGTCTTGCCTCGAGCCTACCGCCGCGACAGGCAGGCTATAGCCGCGACGAGGTGATCACCGCCATCGGCGCGGTCCATCTCGGGATCGAGGTCCTCGACAGCCGCATCGACGAAGGCAGCAAGGCGCCGTTCCTTCTCTTCCTTGCCGATCGGCTCGGCAATGCCGGCTACGTGCTCGGGCCTGAACTGCCACGTGATTTCCTCGACGCGGAGGGGCGGACGCTGGGCGTGAGCCTCGACGGAGCCCCGATCTTCGAGGGAGAAGCGCATCATCCGGCGGGCGACGTGCTCGCCTGGCTGGTCGGCTGGGCCAACGAAACGCAAAGGGCGGAGAACTCGCTCGCTGCCGGCGAAATCGTCACCACCGGCAGCCTGTGCGGCGCCCTCGACCTCGCCGCACCCGGCCGCGTCGACGTGCGGCTCGACGGGCGATGGAGTCTAGCTGTTCGGTTCGAATAGCGAAAAGGCCGCGGCGATATTGGGGACGCCGAAGTAGCACCCTCCCTCTGCCCTGCCGGGCATCTCCCCCACAAGGGGGGGATCGGCAAGTGGCGGCGCCTCGCTCGACTAATTACTTTTCGGGATTTCGCGGGCCTGTTGTCTGGCAGGGCTCCGCCTTTGTCCAATCTCCCCCCTTGCGGGGGAGATGGCCGGCAGGCCAGAGGGGGGTGCCACTTGGCCAGTTCGGCGCCGGTCCCTCCCGGCCCTCTCAGAACTCCTGCCATTCCTCCGCCACGGCGGCATTTCCTCGGAAGGACTGCGCGACCTTGGCGACCATCTGGCGAGCCGGCGAAGCAGCCGGGCGGGCGCTTGGCGCGGTCGCCGTTCGCTTCGATGCCGCGCCGGCGCCGATGTTGAACTGGCCGAGCAGTTGGAACAGTTCGTCCGCTTCCTTGGCAAGGCCGTGGGCGGCCGCTGTCGCTTCCTCGACCATCGCCGCGTTCTTTTGCGTCCCCTGGTCCATGGTGTTGACCGCCGTGCTGATCTCCTTCAGGCCCGTTGCCTGTTCCCTGGAGGCCTCGACGATCGCCCCGACATTGCCGTCGACCTGCTGGACCTGCTCGACGATTTCCTCGAGCGCCTTACCGGTTTCCCCGACGAGCGCCACGCCGCTCTTGACATGGGCGTTCGAAGTATTGATCAGGTCCTTGATCTCCTTGGCGGCCTTGGCGGAACGCTGCGCCAGTTCGCGCACCTCTTGCGCGACGACGGCGAAGCCCTTGCCGGCCTCGCCGGCACGCGCAGCCTCGACGCCGGCATTCAGCGCCAGAAGGTTGGTCTGGAAGGCGATCTCGTCGATGACGCCGATGATGTTGCCGATCTCGACCGCCGAGGTTTCGATCTTGCCCATGGCGTCGACGGCGTCGCGGACCACCCGCCCGGAACGCTCGGCATTGTCCTTAGTCTTGCGAACGAGCTGGCCCGCCTCTTGAGCGCGGTTGCTGGAATCGCCGACCGTGGTGGTGATCTCGTCGAGCGCCGCTGCCGTTTCCTCGACGGAAGCCGCCTGCTGTTCCGTCCGCTTGGCGAGGTCGTCGGATGCCGACCTGATCTCCTGCGCGCCGGCTGCAATCGCGCTCGCGTTTTCGGCGACTGCCTGCATCGCCTCGCGCAGCTTTTCCACCGCGCCGTTGAAGTCGAGCCGCAGCTTGTCGAGCGACGGAATGAACGGCGTGTCGATCCTTTGGGTCAGGTCGCCGTCCGCCAGGCTTTGCAGGGCGGCGGCAAGCTGATGGACGGCCTCGTCGGTTTTTTCGCCCAAAGCCTCGCGTTGCTTGGCATCCTCTTCGAGCCGCTGGCGCTCCGCTATCGCCCTCGTGGACTCCGCATCCGCTTCGCGCTCCGCCTTGGCGGAAATCGCATCCCGCAGCGCAGCGACGGCCCGGGCCAGCATGCCGATCTCGTCGCGGCGTGCTTCGAGGCGGCGGTCGCCGGTCAGGTCGCCATCAGCCATCGCCTTCAGCGACGACTGAAGCTTCGACAGCGGGCCGATGATCGAGCGCGCCGACAGCGCCGCCGCGGCGATCGACAGCAGGGCAGCGATACCGAGCGCCGTGAATGCCAGGGATTCGAAGCCGCTCGCCACGCCGCGAACGTCGCTGCCGATCGATCTGTTCAGGGCTTCCTGATAGTCGATGAACTTGTTGATGGCGCCGAGCCAGGCCTCGAAGAGCGGGCTGGCCCGTTCCAGCAGGATCCGGCGTGCCCCCTCGCCGTCCCCCTGCTTCTGCAGCGCTATGATGTCGGCGACGAGCGGATTGGTCTTCGCCTGGATGGCGGCGATTTCGGCCAGGATCGTTCGTTCCTGTTCGCTCGCGCCCGCCGGAGAAGCAACCATATCGGCCATCCTCTTCTCGTTCTCGGCATAGGTGGCGGCGAGTTTCGCGATCAGGGCGACCGCCGTATTGTGGTCTTCCTTGGAGGTCACCAGCGTGACGTCGCGGATGGCGATCGCCCGATCATGGACGCTGCCACGGTAATTGATCGCAAAGCGTTGCTTGGCACTGTTCACGTCATTGATGGTAGCGAGATTGCCTTTGATCTCTTCGACCTGAACGACGGAATAGACGGTCAAGCCGACCATCATGAGAAGCAGGAAGCCGAAGCCGATGGCAAGGCGCGCGGCAATCCCGAAACTTTTGAAATGGCTCATCGATGTTTCCTTGTCCCTTTGATGCATCGCCGCGGCTCCCGCGACCGAGTTGGCCGGGCCGTCGTTCTTGCGTCCTTCTGAATCAACGTATCAAGGAGGCGCGAGCGGGCGCATGGTGCAGCCCGCGTCAAAACCGTCCCAAATGCTGTGAAAACCAGTCCTAGCGGCGGCTTGCGCCTCGAAGGCCACCCGCCTTCATGGCGGTTGAGACAAGCGTTACATCCGCTTCGCTTTGCTCAAGAAATGGCATCTGTTGGTTGCGAAATGGTGAATAATTAGCTTTTCTATAAAAGTAATTTCTAAAATTGCCATGATAATCAGGCCGCCTGCCCGGCCGCGAGCAGGCGGACGACCATCATCCCGGCAAGCAAGCTGAGAAGCGAAAAGATCACGGAGGAAGCGGCGTAGATCGCCGCGGCCATCCACTCGCCGCGCTCAAAGAGGCCGATCGTGTCGAGCGAGAACGCGGAAAAGGTCGTGAACCCGCCGAGGACGCCCGTCGCCAGGAACAGCTGTACATCCGGGGGCAGGTCGCCGCGCAAGGCGAAGTATTCGGCAAGCAGGCCCATCGCGAAGGAACCGGCGACGTTGATCGCCAGGGTACCGAAGGGGAAAGGGACACCCAGAACCTGGCCGGCGAACTGGTTGACGCCATGGCGCATGGCGCCGCCCAATCCGGCACCGATGAATACAAGCAGATAGGCCATTGCTCTGTGTTTTTCCTTTTGCGACGCAAGAGTTGGGGACAATAAGGCGGCACGCAGCGTGCGACAACTGCCGCGCCGTCTGGCGCAGGATTTCCTGGACTCGGACACGGCCTCGGGGCGTCCCATGCATGCCTGCTGGGATGCCGCGGCGCGACCGCTTGCGGGCGCGTTCCACGAGCCGGACCGATTTGGGGCAGCCCGGAGCACTGGTCCTATCCACTTTCTGCATCGACCTGTCCACTTTCCGCCGCGATCTGTCGGAAAGGCTTCGTATTTAAGCGTTTGTTTACCCAAGCCCGGTTGGGTGGTGATTGCGACGGCGATCGCCAATGCAACCGGGGGATACGCCCTCGAGTGTCGATCCAGAAGGCTCCGGCCTTTTTCCATCCATTCGCTCCGGCGGGATGAGCCCGCGGGATTTCAATATCCCATGTTTCGAGAATTGGCTGACCGCATTCGGCGACGGGCGCGGAAGGATGCCCGCGCGCTCGACGTTTATGATCTCCTCTCCCCGTTCGCGGGGACAGGCGCAGGGTGACGGGGCGGACGCCCCTCGCCCATCCATGCATCTCGCTTCCGGAGCCGTAACCAGTGTCGAATATCGCTGCCTTTCCACCCCGAACGCCCAAGGACCGCGCCCGCGCAGCCGACCTGCAAAACGCCAGGGACCGCATGCTCGTCGTCGCCGCCGAGCTCGACCGCCTCGTGACGGTATCGCAAGAAGGCTTGCGGGCTGCCTCCGAACAATGGGGAAGAACCGGTACCTGACGCGGGACCGGCGGAGGAGGACAAAGGTGCGAGCACGTCAGCCTGATGAGATGATTGAACGATCGGAACTGCTGGCCAAGCCCCGGCAATCGGTGGAGCAATATATCCGGTCGATCGGCCGGCACTATCTCAACGCCGTCATCGTCATGACGATGCTGATCGCCGCCACCTATCTGACCATGCTGGTCGCCCTTGACCGCCATTCGCTCCAGCAGAAGATCAGCTTTCTGACCAGCAACCAGTACATCCGGTTCCAGCAGCTCGCCAACCAGACCCGGGCGCTGATGCGGGCCTCAACCGATCCCAATCTGACGGAATATATCATCGGTCCGATGCGCGACGATATCCACCGGGCAATCGGCGATATTCATGCGATGGGCTCGGAATTGCAGGAGCTCCATCAGAGCCTCGGCGGCAATCTCCTGGAAAGACTCAACCGGCGCGACGAACTATCGGTGCAATTGCGTCTGGAGCTCAACGCCCGGCTGCAGGACTTTCTCGAGCGCGCCGCACGGATAGCCGATGCAAGCACCGAGGACCGGCGGGAGCGCTACTCCTTCTGGGGCCCGATCGACTTCGCGGTCGCTGCCGACAGCATGCTTATCCGCCAGTTCAGCGACCTCATCCGCTACGGGCATGACCGCAGCGGCGTCAGCATCGACCACGCCAAGCTGATCACCACGGGCCTCCTCGGGCTGATCGCCGCCGCCGTCATCCTGGCGAGCACCTTCCTGTTCAGCCCGCTCCTGAAGAAGCTGCGCAATGAGCATCGCCGTACGATGGCGTTCGAGAAGCAGCTGACGCAGCTCGCCCACACCGACGCACTGACCGGTCTCAACAACCGCTCTTCCTTCAATCTTGCCCTCGGCAACCTCTTTGGCGAACTGGAGCGGACCGGCACCGGCTTCTCCATGCTGCTCGTCGACCTCGACCGCTTCAAGAGCATCAATGACGGCCTTGGCCATCCGGCCGGCGATGCGGTGCTGCGGCATGTCGCCCGCGCCCTTCAAAGGACGTTGCGCATGAGCGACGTCATCGCCCGTCTCGGCGGCGACGAGTTTGCCGTGCTGCTCCCGGGAATCGGCGATGCCGCCGCGCTCGAAGCGGTCGCCGCGCGGGCGATCGAGGCGATCGCCGCCGGCATTTCCTTCGAGGAGCGCACCCTTGAGGTCTCTGCCAGCATCGGCGGCGCCGTCGTGCCCGACCACGCCGCGGACGAGGCAAGCCTCATGCGCATCGTCGACCTGGCGCTCTACACCGCGAAGGGCAGCCGCAGTGCCACGGTGATATTCGACGAGGCGGCGCTGGCAAGACGGCTCGAGCAGAACCAGCTCTCCCTCGCCCTCGTGCTCGCCGCCGATCGCCGCGAATTCGTCGTGCACTACCAGCCGAAGGTCGATCTCACGACCGGCGCGCATCTGGGCTTCGAGGCGCTGGTGCGCTGGCAGCATCCCGAGCTCGGCTTGCTCCCGCCCGGCCGCTTCATGCCGTTGATGGAGGGAACCCAGCTCATCCGCGGCATGACCCGCGCCGTCATCGCCACCGTCGGCCGCGACCTCAAGGCCTGGAAGGCAGCCGGGCTCGCGCCCGGCCCCGTTTCGATCAACCTGCCGGAGGTGCTGCTCGTCGGCCAGGAAGGCTATGAGATGTTTGCCGGCGCGGTTCGCGACAACGGCCTGGAGTGGGAGGACTTCGCGGTGGAGATCACCGAGGACGTCTTTCTCAATCGCTCGGCCGATCAGATTCTTGCGACGGTGGCGCGGTTCCGCCAGCACGGCCTGTCGATCTCGCTCGACGATTTCGGCACCGGCTTTGCTTCGCTCGTGCACTTACGCGATTTCCCCTTCGACGAATTGAAGATCGATCGGAGCTTTGTCGACGGCATCGGCAAGGACGCCCGCAGCGAGCAGATCATCCAGGCCATGGTCCACCTCGCGCAGAGCCTCGGCAAGCGCTGCGTCGCCGAGGGCATCGAGACGGAAGAACAGCGACGTTTCCTGATGGAGGCCGGCTGCGACGTCGGCCAGGGATACCATTTCGCCAGGCCCGAGTCCGCCGCCCTTGCAGGCCAGCGACTGCCGGGACGGGCAGCCGCAGGCCGGCGTGCGGCCAAGACTTCGCCGGCATCGCTGCGGCGGATCGCGCGACGGTAACGTTTCAAGGATGGAGGAGATGATGAGAAGACGAATGAAAAGCGCCAGCCTGGCCGCGGCGCTGCTGCTTTGCAGTGCCTGCCCGCCTGCTGCTGCCGATCAGAACGGCGCCGTCGATGTCGTGCATTTCTGGGTGTCGCAGAGCGAGGCGGCGGCACTCGACGTGCTGCGCAAGGCCTGGGCCGAGACCGGCCGCCAATGGATCGACCTGCCGGCGGAGAACAAGGTGGCGGTGCAGAGGGTTGTCAGCGATCGCATTGCAAACGGCTATGCGCCCGCCGTCATGCAATGGAATGCCAATGAGGGTTCCCGCGAGCTGCCCGAGATGGGTATCGTGCTCGACATCGAAGACGTCGCGAAGGCCGATGACTGGCGCAGCGTCCTGCCGGCAAGCGTGTTCGAACGGATCAGCTACAAGGACAAGGTGTTCTTTGCGCCGACCAATATCCACGCGGAAAACTGGCTCTGGACCAGCGAGGCGATCTTCCGCGAGGTCGGCCTGAAGGCGCCCGAAACATGGGACGAAATCTTCACCGCTGCGGAAAAGATCAAGGCGGCAGGCCACGTGCCTATCGCCCTCGGGGATCGCCCCTGGGAAATATCCCTCGTCTTCAACGGCATCATGTATTCGCAGCTCGGCTCCGAAGGCTATGCCCGGATCATGCGCGGCGACCCTGCACTCGTCAGGGATCCACGCATGGCCGAGGCGCTCGGCATGCTGCGGCGCCTGTCCGGCTATGCCCCGCCGGCGGCAGCGCGCCACAACAAGACCTGGGCGGACGCCACCGCCGCGGTCGGTGCCGGCGAGGCAGGGATGCAGTTCATGGGCGATTGGGCAAAGGGCGAGCTGGTGGCCCGTGGCTACGCCGTCGACAAGGATTTCGGCTGCAGCCTGATACCGGGCACGGAGATCGCCTATTTCATGGTCATCGACGCCTTCGCCTTTCCGCTGACGAACCGCGAGGATGCTGCCGAGGCGCAGCGCGCCTTCGCCCGCATGGTGCTCGATCGCGACAACCAGGTCGCCTTCAGCCGCATCAAGGGCTCGCTGCCGGTGCGCACCGACGTCGACCCGAGCGGGCTCGACCGCTGCGGTCGCCTGGGCCTCGAGAAGATCATCCGAAAGAGCGGCGTCAGCGCCCAGTCGATGGCCATGCCCACCCAGACCTCGGAGGGCTGGATCGCCGTGCTGGCCGATTTCTTCAACGATCAGACCATGCCCGTCGAGACCGCTCAGCAGCGCCTCTACGACATCATCGATCGGCAATGACGAGCAATAACTTAATCGCTTGTTTCCACGGCGCCTGAAAATTACCAATAGGCTCCGTTGGAGGCGTTGGGAGGCGTCATGCTGACTTTGCGACAGATCGAGGTGATCCGAGCGATCATGGTCACCGGCACGATCGCCGGCGCGGCGAAGCTCCTCGGCGTCGCGGCACCCGGCGTCAGCCGGCTGATGAAGTATACGGAAGACAGCCTTCGCGTCCGTCTCTTCAACCGCAGCCATGGGCGCTATGTGCCGACGCCGGAGGCCCGGCACATCTTCGGCTTGCTCGACACCGTCTACCGGCAGGTCGAGGACCTGCAGTTCGCCGTGCAGCGGCTGGAAAAGGGCGACGGGCTCGAGCTCAGTGTCGGCTCGGTTCCGAGCATCGCCAATGTGATGGTGCCGCGGGCGATCGCCAAGCTGCGCCAGCAATATCCGTCACTCTATGTCGACATCAACATTCTGAAGATCGAGGAGGCGATCGACTATCTGCTCGTCGGCCGCGGCGAGGTGGTGGCGATCAGCTCCTATCTCGAACACTCGATCATCCATTTCGAACCGCTCGCCACCGGCCGGCTGCTCTGCATCGTGCCGCAGGACAGCGAGCTCGCCGGCAGGGACAGCATCGCGCCGGCGGAAATCGTCAGCCATACCCTGATCGGGATCGATCCGAACGATCCCTACGGACGGGTGATGACCGAGATTTTCCGTCGTCAGAACCTCGCCTATGATATGAAGATCAAGGCGCGGTTCGGCACGACCGTCTGCGCCCTCGTCGCCGCCGAGCTCGGTATTGCCATCATCGACGAGTTCACGGTCGCCGCCGGCCGGGTGCCGGGAATCAAATGCCTGGAAATCGAAGCGGACACGACCTTCCCGACCTTCGTCGCCTATCGGCGCGACGTTCCGCTGTCGATCTTTTCCGAGCGCTTCATCGACACGCTGAGGACCGAAATGAACGGCGCCAAAAGATAACATGATGTTATTGACTCTGCATAACTTGGTATTTGCCGTTACGTAAGAGATGGGACAGTATCACGCAGCTGGGCGGGGGAGGTTCGCCGCCCAAGGAAGAACGACATAAGGAGGAGAACATGACGAAAAGAGCACTTGCGTCGATCGCAATTGCCATGGCGCTATCGGCCGGCCTGCCGAACATATCCTGGGCGGACACGATAAAGATCGCCAACGTGATCGAGCTCTCGGGCGCCGGGGCCACCGTGGGCAGCAACTGGCGCGACGCGCTGAAGCTCGCCTTCGAGGAGATCAACGCTGCCGGCGGCATCCTCGGCGAACAGGTCGAGGTGACGGATTACGACACGCAGACCGACCCGACGACCTCGCGTGCCATGGTGCAGAAGGCGATCGACGACGGCGCCTATGTCATCATGGGTCCGATCTATTCCGGCTCGGTCAAGGTCAACATGATGGTCGCCCAGCAGAACGGCGTGCCGCAGCTGACCGGCGCCGAGGCCCCGTTCATCACCGACATGGGCAATCCCTACATCTTCCGCACCTCCTTCGGCGCCCAGCAGTCGATGCCGAAGCTGGTCAAGTATCTGACCGAGGAAATGAAGGTGAAGTCGGTCGCCGTCGCCTGGGTCAATGACGACTTCGGCAAGGGCGGACGCGATTCCTTCGTGGCCGAGCTGGAGAAGAACGGCATCGCCGTCAACGCCGACGTTTCGAGCGAGGTGGGCCAGGCCGATTTCGCAGCCGACGTCATCAAGCTGAAGTCGAGCAATGCCGATGCAATCTTCGCCTATCTGCATGAAGAGGAAAGCGCCCGGCTGCTCAAGGAAATCCGCAAGCAGGGCGTCACCCAGCCGATCTTCGGCGAAACGACGCTGATGAACCAGAAGGTCGTCGACCTTGCCGGCGAAGCCGTCAACGGCGTGCGCGGACATGTCGGGCTCAGCGCCAATGCGCCGATCCCCGGCATCGAGGAATTCGCCAAGAAGTTCGAGGCGAAGTACAGTTACAAGCCCGACCACAACGCCATCAAGGCCTATATGGGCGCCTATGTGGTGAAGTACGTCACCACCAAGAACGGCAAGGCCGACCGCCAGGCCTTCGCGGATGCGCTGCATGGCCTGACCATCACGCCGGCCGACGAACCCGGCATCCTGATGGAGACCAGTTGGGACGACAAGGGCGAGGTCAACCGCGAAAGCTTCCTCGTCGAGGTCAAGGACGGCAAGCAGACCGTCGTGTCCACGCTTCCGAAACTCTAAAAAACGGTGAGGCTTCCGGCCCGCCGGGCCCGAAGCCCCCTTTCTTGGGGACATCTTCCATGAATACGTTTTTCCAGTTGTTCGTCTCCGGACTGGCAACGGGGTCGATCTATGCGCTCGCGGCGATCGGCTTCACCCTGCTCTGGCAGGCGTCGCAGACGATCAATTTCGCCCAGGGCGAGTTCATCATGCTGCCCGCTTTCTTCGTTCTGGCCGGAACGCAGTTCCTTGGCCTGAGCTTTCCGGTGGCGATGGCGATCGCCGTGGTGCTTTCGCTGCTGCTGCTCGGCCTCGGCTTCAAGCGCATCATCATCGATCCGCTGCTGCCGCACGGCGTCCTGCCGATCGTCATCGCCACGATCGCGCTCGGCATCCTGATGAAGGAAGGCGTCAAGCAGTTCTATACGGCCGAGGCCTTGCCCTTCCCGGCCCTGTTTTCCGACCGCACCCTCAACGTGCTGGGCGCCGCCATCTCGGTGCAGGACATCGCCGTGCTGCTGATCGCGCTCGGCGCGGTAGCGCTGCTGCAGCTCTTCCTGAACGGCACGAAGATCGGCCGCTGCATGCAGGCAACCGCGCAGAACCCGAACGTCGCCGAAATCCTCGGCGTGCCGGTGCGCCGGATGATCCTCTACACGTTCCTGATCAATGCCGGCCTCGCCTTTCTCGCCTCCGTCCTGATCTCGCCGATCTACCTGGCGAAGTTCTCGAACGGCGAGACGCTCGGCCTGATCGCCTTCATCGCGGCAATCGTCGGCGGCTTCAACCAGATCCGCGGCGCACTGGCCGGCGGTCTCCTGCTCGGCGTCATCGACAATCTCTCGGCAGCCTACGTTTCGGCGTCGTATCGCTCCGCGGTGCCGCTGATCCTGCTCATCATCATCATTCTCGTGCGGCCGCAGGGCCTGCTCGGAAAGGCGGAAGGACGCACCGTATGAGCAAGCGCACTCTCGCTACCCTGGTCGCGGGTCTCGCGATCCTGATCCTGCTCCCCTTCACGCAGTCGAATTACGGCGTCTTCGTGCTGTGCTCGTGGCTGGTCTATTCGATCTCCGCCATGGGGCTCAACCTGACGCTCGGCTATGCGGGGCAGGTGTCGCTCGCCCAGGCCTCCTTCATGGGCATCGGCGCCTATACGACGGCGCTCATGACCATGGCGGGCGTGCCGTGGCCGGCGGCGATGATCGCCGCGATGGTCTTATGCTTCGTCATCGGACTTCTGCTCGGCTACCCGGCGCTCCGCGTCCAGCATCACTTCCTCGCCTTCATCACCCTCGCCTTCAACGCGCTGGTGGTGCTGGTGCTGCGCAACGAGGAATGGCTGACCGGCGGCACCTACGGCATCGTCGGCATCCCGCGGCCGGAACTCTTCGGCTTGCAGACGCAGAAGCCGCTCGCCTTCTATTTCTTCGTGCTGGCGCTGTTCGTGCTGATGGCCGTCGCCCTCTACGCCATCATCCGTTCGCCCTGGGGCCGCGCCTTTAAGGCGCTCCGGGAAAACCCGATCCGCGCCAACAGCCTCGGCGTCGACATCCGCAAGACGACGCTTCTCGCCTTCGCCATCGGCTCCTCCTATGGCGGGCTGGCCGGCAGCCTGCTGGCCCAGCTCACGCAGTTCATCGATCCGCATTCCTTCGGCCTGACCATCTCGCTCAAGGTCCTGCTGATGGTCATCGTCGGCGGCGCCGGCTTCTTCTTCGGCCCGATACTGGGCGCGCTGCTGATCGTTCTCGCGCCGGAATTCCTGCGCTTCACCGAGGGATATTACCTGATGATCTATGCCGTGCTGGTCATCGTGCTGATGATCTTCTGCCCGACCGGCCTGCTCGGCCTCGTCGAGCGTGCCCGCACGGCGCTGAAGCTCAGGCAGAACCCCAATGCCACGACCTGGGAGGCAGGACGATGACGCCGGTCCTTTCCGTACGCAATGTCAGCAAATCCTTCGGCGGCCTCAAGGCGGTGGACAATGTCTCCTTCGACGTCCACCAGGGCGAGATCCTCGGCCTGATCGGCCCGAACGGCAGCGGCAAGTCGACGCTCTTCAACTGCGTCCTCGGGCAATTGCCTTCCTCGACGGGCACCGTGCTCGTCGACGGCAAGGAAGTCGCGGGCAAGCGCCCCTGCGACCTCAACAAGCTCGGCGTCGGCCGCACCTTCCAGATGCTGCAGGTCTTCCCCGAGATGACGGTGCTCGACAACATCATCCTCGCCGGCCAGGAGCACAAGGGCACGATGCTGTCGAGGCTCTTCGGCAAGCCGGATGCGGGCCTCACCGAAGAGGCCTTGCGGATGATCGACTTCTTCCGGCTCGGGCACCAGACCCACGAGAAGGCGGGATCGCTTTCCTACGGCCAGCAGAAGCTGCTCGACGCCGCGATGGCCTTCATGGCGGGACCGAAGCTGGTGATGCTCGACGAGCCCGCCGGCGGCGTCAACCTCACCATGCTCGGCGACCTCAAGGAGCGGCTGAAGGCCTTCAATCGGGAACGCGGCGCCACCTTCGTCGTCATCGAACACAACATGGAATTCGTGATGTCGCTCTGCACGCGCATCATCGTTCTGGCGAACGGCAGGATCATCGCCGAAGGCGACCCGGAAACGGTGCGCAACGATCCGACCGTCATCGAAGCCTATCTCGGAGGTTGAGCCATGCTGGAACTCAAGCAGGTCTACGGCGGCTACGGCAAAATGACGATTTTGAACGGCACGTCGTTCAAGATCGACAAGGGCACGATCACCACAGTGATCGGCCCGAACGGGGCAGGCAAGTCGACGGTGTTCAAGGCGATCTTCGGGCTCCTGAAGATCCGCTCGGGAAATGTCATCCTCAACGGCGAGGATGTGACCTCCCTGCCGCCGGCCAAGATGCTCGGCAAGGGCGTCACCTATGTGCCGCAGGGGCGCAATCTGTTCCCGATGCTGTCGGTGCGCCACAATCTCGAGATCGGCGGCATCTCCTCCGGTGACCAGGCGAAGATCGCCAAGCGCATCGACGAGGTGATGGAGCAGTTCCCGATCCTCAAGGAGAAGGCCAAGGAACAGGCGATCACGCTTTCGGGCGGCCAGCAGAAGCAGCTCGAAATCGCCCGCGCGCTTCTGCTCGATCCGTCGCTGATCCTCATCGACGAACCGTCGATCGGCCTCTCGCCGCAGATGATCAACGAGACCTTCCGCACGCTGATCCGGCTGCGCGACCAGGGCGTGACCATCCTGATGGTCGAGCAGAATGCCAAGGCGGCGCTCGCCATGTCAGACTTCGGCCTGGTGCTCGAACAGGGCCGCAGCCGGATGTACGACAGGGCCGACAAGCTGCTTGCCGATCCGCGCGTCGGCCAGCTCTTCCTCGGTGCCCATCTCGAGGAGGCATGAATGCAGCCCGTCCCGGAGATCACCGGAAAGACCGTCTTCATTCCGCTGATCGGTCACCCGGTCGAGCAGGTGAAGTCGCCGGGACCGGTGAACGCGTGGTTCTCCGACCATGATGTGGGGGCCGTCCTCATCCCGGTGGATATCTTCCCCGAGAAGGTGGCGGCCTTCCTCGATGCCATTCGAGGAACACCCAATTGCCCCGGCGTTTCGGTGACCATGCCGCACAAGCAGGCGGCCTGCGCCGGGGTCGACGACCTGACGGAGCGGGCCCGCCGGGCCGGCGCCGTCAACATCATCCGTAGAAGGCCGGACGGCACGCTCCTCGGTGACATGGTCGATGGTGACGCCATGGTTGCGGCGCTTGCCAGGAACGGCGTGACCGTCAAGGGCAAGACCGCGCTGGTCGTCGGTGCCGGCGGCGCCGGAACGGCGATCATCTACGCGCTTGCCGAGGCGGGTGCGGCGACCATCGTCGTCATCGAACGGGATCGGACGAAGTCGAACCGCCTGATCGGACAGTTACGCAGCGACTATCCTGGGCTTCAAGCCCATGACGTTCTGCCGGACGACATCGACGTCGACATCGCCGTCAATGCCTCGCCGGCCGGCATGAACCCAGCCGACCCCTATCCCTTTCCGCTGGAGCGGCTGACAAAGGCGGAAATCATCGCCGACGCGGTGACGAAACCGCCGGTGACCCCCTGGCTCGAGGAAGCCCGGCGCCGCGGCATCGCCATCCAGGCCGGCGCCGAGATGACCCTCGCGCAGCTGCCGACGCAGATCGCCTTCTGGGGGCTCGACACGGGCGATCTCGAGAAGGGCGATCGCGACGAAGGTGAGCGGCGATGAAGACCTCGATCGCAACGGTTTCGATCAGCGGCGAATTGCCGGACAAGCTCGCGGCGATCGCCGCCGCCGGTTTCGACGGCGTGGAGATCTTCGAGAACGACTTTCTCGCCTTCGACGGCAGCCCAGCGGATGTCGGGCGTATGGTGCGCGACCATGGTCTCGAGATCACGCTGTTCCAGCCGTTCCGCGACTTCGAGGGCATGCCCGAACCGCACCGCAGCCGCACCTTCGACCGGGCTGAACGCAAGTTCGACGTCATGCAGCAGCTCGGCACCGACCTCCTGCTCGTCTGCTCCAACGTCTCGCCGATCTCGCTCGGCGGCATCGACCGGGCCGCCGCCGATTTCCAGGAACTCGGCGAACGCGCCGCCAGACGCGGGTTGAAGGTCGGCTACGAGGCGCTCGCCTGGGGCCGGCATATCCATGACCACCGCGACGCCTGGGAGATCGTCCGGCGTGCCGACCACCCGAATATCGGCCTGATCCTCGACAGCTTCCACACGCTGTCGCACAAGATCGAGGTCAATTCGATCCGCTCCATCCCCAAGGAAAAAATCTTCATCGTCCAGCTCGCCGATGCGCCGCTGATCGACATGGATCTGCTCTACTGGAGCCGGCACTTCCGCAACATGCCCGGCGAAGGCGACCTGCCAGTCGCCGAATTCACCCGGGCGATCGCCGAAACCGGCTACGACGGCTACTTCTCACTGGAAATCTTCAACGACCAGTTCCGCGGCGGCGCCGCCAAGCCGATTGCCGCCGACGGACATCGCTCGCTGATCTATCTCGGTGACCAGGTCCGTCGGCTTCCGAATGCCGGCACTCTCACCGTCACGCCGATGCCGGAGCGTGCTCCGGTCCAGCGGGTCGGCTTCGTCGAATTCGCGGCCGCCGACGAGGAGGCCGCCGAGCTCTCCGCCATCCTGAAGACGCTGGGCTTCCGCAAGGCAGCCTGCCACCGCTCGAAGAATGTCGACCTCTACCAGCAGGGCGACATCCGCATTCTGGTCAATACCGACGAGAACGGATTTGCCAGCTCCTCCTATGCCGTTCACGGCAGCTCCGCCTATGCCGTCGCACTCGTCGTCGACGACGCGCAGCAAGCCATGAAACGGGCGCTGGCGCTCGATGCCGAGCCCTTCAGCCAGCCGGTCGCCGCGGGCGAAGTCGAGCTGCCGGCGATCCGCGGCGTCGGCGGCGGGCTTCTCTATTTGCTCGACGACAAGGGCGATCTCGGCCGCATCTGGGACATCGACTTCAAGCCGTCCGACGAGGGTGGCGCGGTGGAGGGGGCCGGGCTCCGCTGCGTCGATCATATCGCCCAGACGGTCGCCTACGAGGAAATGCCGACCTGGCTCCTGTTCTACACCTCGATCTTTGCGGCCGGGAAGACGCCGATGGTCGATATCATCGATCCCGCCGGGGTGGTGCGCAGCCAGGTCGTCGAAAATGCCTCCGGGTCGTTGCGCCTGACGCTCAACGGTGCGGAGAACCGCCGCACGCTCGCCGGCCACTTCATCGCGGAGACTTTCGGCTCCGGCATCCAGCATCTCGCCTTCCACACGGACGACATTTTCGCTACCGCGGCAGCGCTCCACCGCAACGGCTTCCGCCCGCTGCAGATCTCGCCCAACTACTACGACGACGCGGAGGCGCGCTTCGGCCTCGAACCGGCTTTGACGGAGCGGTTGCGGGCTGCGAACATCCTCTACGACCGCGACGAGCACGGCGAATATTTCCAGCTCTACAGCCCGACCTACGGCGAAGGCTTCTTCTTCGAGATCGTCGAGCGGCGCGGCTATCGCGGCTATGGCGCCGCCAACGCCATTTTCCGCATCGCCGCGCTGAAGAAGCAGCTCAGGCCGGAAGGATTACCGAAGCTGTAGCGTTGAGTGGCGCTTGGGAACCGCGGGAATACGGGGCCGAGGGGGGCGGCTCTCTAGCCCGCATCCCGGGGGATCGCCGACAGCAGCCGTTCGCACACGACCGCCGCCTGGGTGCGGCTGACGACGCCGAGCTTCTTGAGGATCGCCGAGACATGCACCTTGACGGTCTGCTCTGCAATGTCCATGTCGCCGGCGATCTGCTTGTTGAGCTTGCCCTCGATGACCTTCGTCAGGATGCGCAGTTGCTGCGACGACAGCGAAGCGAGACGGGCGCTCATCGCCGCATCCGGATCGGAGGCTTCGCTGTCGAAGCGCGGCGGCGTCCAGATCTCGCCCTCGAGAATGGCGCGGATCGCGCTCGCCATTTCCGGCAGGTCCAGCGATTTCGGGATATAGCCCGAAGCGCCGAAGGTGATCGCTTTGCGGATCGTCGCCGCGTCCTGCCTGGCCGAGACGATCGCCACCGGGAGCGTCGGATGGTGGGCGTGCAGCAGGAACAGTCCGGCGAACCCGTCCGTGCCGGGCATGGTCAGGTCAAGTAGGACGAGATCCACCTCGTGCCGATCGCCCGACAGAACCTCGAGGACCTCGTCGACCGAACGGCAGGCGATCAGTTCGAGCTCGGGCAGCACCGCGACGAGAGCGCTGCGCAACGCGGCCTGGACCATCGGATGGTCATCCGCAATGACGATGCGCGTGCTCATGGTTTTCCTCCCCCTCTATTCCCGCGCCCTTCTTGAGGGCGACGGCATCCAGATATCGTCTCAGCGCGGCCGGCTTCACCGGCTTCGCCATGATCGCGCAGCCCAGCGCCTTCGCCTTCGCGCCAACCTCCTCGCTTCGGTCCGCGGTGATCACCAGAGCCCTTACCTCCCGGCCCCAGTGGTCGCGCAGCCTGCCCAGCATCTCGACGCCGGTGGTGCCGTCGAGATGATAGTCGACGAGCGCCAGATCTGGCACTTGCCCGTTGCAATTGGCAAGCGCCGTCCTCTCGTCGCTCGCGACAATCGGCCGGTGTCCCCAGCGGGAGAGCAAGGCAGCGAGCCCCTCTCGTATCGCCTCGTCATTGTCGACGCAGAGCACTGCAAGCGCCGTATGGCTCGCCACAGGGGGGATGGCGGGCTTTTCCGAAGCCGCGACCGCCACGCCGTCCGCCGCGCGTGGAACGGTGACGACGAAGCACGTTCCCTCGCCCGGGCGGGAGCGCACCTCCAGCGGAAGATCGAGCAGGCGGCAGATGCGCTCGACGATCGCGAGGCCGAGGCCGCTCCCCTTCTCCTGCTCCTCGCCCGTATCGAGCCGGCGAAACTCCTCGAAGATCTCCTTCTGCCGCTCCGGAGCGATGCCGATGCCGGTGTCGCGAACCTCGATCAGCAGGCTGTCCTTTCGTCGCCGGCACCCCAGCAGCACCCTTCCCTCGGGCGTGTAGCGTATGGCGTTCGAGAGAAGGTTCTGCAGGACGCGGCGCAGCAGCTGCGGGTCCGTCCTGACAGAAAGCGTCGAGCCAACGACCTTGAGCGTCAGGCCGCGCTGTCGCGCCAGGGCGGAGAATTCCAGATCGAGCTGGGCGAGCAGCGAGCCGACGGAGAAATCGACCGGCTGCGCCCGCACCGCACCGGAATCATAGGAGGAGATGTCCAAAAGCTCATCGAGCAGCCGCTCCGTCGATGAAAGGGCTGCCGCGGCGTTGCTGGCAAGCGACCGCTCCTCTGTGCGCAGGTCCTTCTCGGCCTGGTCGGGCTTCAGCCGCAGGCTCTCGTCGAGCGCCGCCAGATAGAGCCGCGCCGCATTCAGCGGCTGGAGCAGGTCATGGCTCGCCGCGGCGAGAAAGCGCGTCTTGCCGATATTGGCGCGCTCCGCCTCGGCCTTCGCCTGCTCCAGCGCCTGCGTCCGCTCCTGGACGCGCCGCTCCAGTTCCTCGTTGGCGCGGCGTAAGCCCGCCGCCGCCCGGTGCCGCTCGGTGACATCCGTATAGGTCGAGATATAGCCGCCCTCCGCCATCCGGTCGTAGGCGATTTCCAGCACCATGCCGTCCGGCCGCTCGCGCTCATAGACATAGGGCCAGGATTGCGTGGCGAGATCGCGGTTGACGAGCAGTGCCTTGAGGTCGTCGGCGTCGTATTCGCCGCGCTCCCGGTTGAAATCGACGAGGTCGGTGAGGGCCACGCCGACGCGGATCAGGTCCCGCGGCAGGTCGAGCAAGGTCAGGAACCGGCCGTTCCAGGCCTCGATGGCGAGGTTGGCGTCGAACACGCAAATCCCCTGCGGCACGCTTTCGAGCGCGCCCTGCAGGAGCTTCCGGTTGAAATGCAGCGCCTGCGATGCCTCGTCCAGCATTCCCACGGCGGCCTTGCGCGACAGCGAGCGGCTTTCCAGAGCTGCGGCCATCACCACGCGCGCCGACGCCGCGCCGAGCGCGCCGGCGATCAGGTTCTCCGTGAACCGCATCGCTTCGATGTCGGCAAGCCGGTCATGCCGCGAGCGTCGCTGCTCGACGAAGTCTTCGAAGGCGGATGCGCTGCGCTCTGCCCCGACGAAACGTGCGGCGAGCGTCTTCAGGTCGTCGAGCCGCGTGACGAGCGGCAAGGAGGCCAGCGATGGCCGATGCGCCGGGACCCCCTCCGCGAAAGCCTCGGCCTGACGGCGCTCGAGTGGGGAACGCTCGGCCAGCAGGGACACGGCGGCGAAGGCGACGAGATTGGCGCCGAGGCTCCAGAGCGTCGCATGCGAGATCGGGTCGAGGCCGGCAAGGCCGAAGAGCGCCTGGGGCTTCAGCCAGGCAATCCCGAAAGGCCCGCTGGCGACAAGCGCGTCGACGGCGGGCACGAGCGGGGCGATCGAGGGGACGAGCAGCGTATAGATCCAGAAGGCGAAGCCGACGACGATGCCGGCGAACGCCCCGGGCGCCTTGGCGTGCCGCCACAGCAACCCGCCCAGAAAGGCGGGGCCGAACTGGGCGATCGCGACGAAGGAGAGCAGCCCGATGACGGTCAGCGGATAGGCCTGGTCGACCAGCCGGTTCATCAGGTAGGCGAGCAGCAGGATCGCCGCGACGGAGATGCGCCGCACCAGGAGCAGGGCCGCGGGCGACGGCCAGATCGCACCGCTGCGTCCGACGAGGCTCGAGCGCAGCAGCAGAGGAACGACGACGTCGTTGCAGAGCATCGTGCTCAACGCCACCGAGGCGACGATCACCATGCCGGTCGCTGCCGAGAAGCCGCCGAGAAAAGCCACCAGCGCCATCAGAGGCGCATCGGCGGCGAGCGGCAGCGAGATCACGAAGGTATCGGGGTTTACCGTATCGGCGAAGCGCGCAACGCCGGCAATGGCGATCGGCACCATCAGTACGCTGAAGACGAGGAGATAGGCGGGATAGAGCCAGGCGGCGGCGCGCGCCTGCGGCAGCGATTTGTTCTCCACCACCGCGACATGAAACATATGCGGCAAACAGAGGAAGGAAATCGCCGCGATGATGGTGTTCGAGATCCAGGTCGGGTCGGAAAAGTCGGGCGCCAGCAGCGACTCCATGCGCGGATCCGATTGCGTGCGGGCGACGAGGTCGCCGAGGCCGTCGAACATGCCGAAGACGATGAAGAGCGCGACGATGACGAAGGCCGAAAGCTTGACCAGGCTCTCGAAGGCGATCGCCGCCATCAGCCCCCGGTGATGCTCGCTCGCATGAATGTGCCTGACGCCGAACATGATCGCGAACAGCGCCATCGAGGCGGCGACGGCAAAAGTGCTGTCGCCGCGGATCGGCCGGGCACCTCCAGGAGCAACGGCCGGCGCGGTCAGGATGTCGAAGCTGGTGCCGACCGCCTTCAGCTGCAGCGCTATATAGGGCAGCACGGCAAGCAGCGCCGCCATGGTGACGAGCGCGGCCAGCGCCTGGCTCTTGCCGTATCTTGCGGCGATGAAGTCGGCGATCGATGTGATGTTCTGGCTCTTCGCGATCGTGACGATCCTGGCGATCAGCCGCTGCCCGAAGACGAGCACGAGGGTCGGGCCGATATAGATCGCCAGGAAGTCGAAGCCGCTCAAGGCCCGCCCGACCGAGCCGTAGAAGCTCCAGGAGGTGTTGTAGACGGCGAGCGTCAGCGCGTAGCCGAGCGCGGCCATCCACGCGGTGGGCACCGGCAAACGGCGGCCCACGCTTTGCCGATCCGTCCACCAGGCGATCAGGAAGAGGACGACGACATAGGCCGTGGAAACGGAGAGGACGACCCAACCGGGCATGGCACCTCGCTGCCCAACTGCATGACCCTACAGTGAAGGGCCAAATCTTGCAGTGTTTCAATGTGCTGCCGCGCCCCTCATGGTCTGATCGTACTCTTCGGCGCGGCTACCGGTTCATTGCCATATCGCCTGCGGAATGGCAACGCGACGTGCGAAAGCCGGCACTGACGAAAGGGCCGGCCCGATCCGGCCGGCCCCTTGGCTGTGTTATTCGGCCTCGGCGACCGCGAGGCGATCGTCGGCGGTCTCCTTCGCCGGCACGACGAGGTTGACGACCACCGCCACGACGACATTGAGCGCCAGCGCCAGCAGCCCGGTATAGACCGAGACGGTGATCCCGTCGAAGGCCAAGGCGTGCAACGGCTTCAGGCCATCCGACCAGACGAGCGCCGAGCCGCCGGTGAAGCCGGCCGCCCAGCCGGCGAGCAGCGCCGGAGCCCGGAACCAGCCGGTGTAGAGGCCGAAGACGAGGGCTGGCAGGGTCTGCAGGATCCACAAGCCCCCGAGCAGCTGCAGGTCGAGCGCGAACTGGGTCGGCAGCATGAGGATGGCAAGAAGCGCCCCCACCTTCACCAGCATCGAGGTGATCTTGGCGACCTGCGCCTCGCCGGCAGGCGTGACCTCCGGGTTGACCCAGACCTTCCAGAAGTTGCGGGTGAAGAGGTTCGCCGCGCCGATGCTCATGACCGCCGCCGGAACGAGCGCGCCGATGGCGATCGCCGAGAAGGCGAAGCCTGCGAACCAGCCCGGAAACAGCGTCTTGAACAGCGTCGGGACGACGTCGTTGTTGCTCTGAAGCTGCAGTCCGGCGGCGTGGCCCATATAGCCGAGCAGAGCGAGCAGGCCGAGCAGCAGCGTATAGGCGGGCAGCAGCACCGCGTTCTTGCGGATCGTGTTGGCGCCGGACGAGGCGAAGATGCCGGTCAGCGTGTGCGGATACATGAAGGCGGCGAGCGCCGAGCCAAGCGCGAGCGTCACATAGGGGACGAGCTGCGACGGATCGAGCAGGATGCCGCCCTTGCCTTTCGCCTCGAAGGCCGCGTCGGCTGCCGAAAAGACGGCGCTGTAGCCGCCGAGCTTGGAGGGAACGACGATGATCGCCGCAAGCACCACGATATAGATCATGATGTCCTTGACGAAGGCGATGAGCGCCGGTGCCCGGAGACCGGACGAATAGGTGTAGAGCGCCAGCACCAGGAAGGCGAGGATGATCGGCATTTCGCCGGTCAAGCCCAGGGCCTTGATCGCCACTTCCATGCCGATGAGCTGGAGCGCGATATAAGGCATCGTCGCGATCACCCCGGTGGAAGCGACCGCAAGCTCCAGCGCCCGCGAGCCGTAGGTGCCGCGCACCACATCGCCGGCCGTCACGTAACCGCGCTCCTTCGCCGCCTTCCACAGAAGCGGCATGACCGCAAAGACCAGCGGGTAGACGATGATGGTGTAAGGCAATGCGAAGAAGCCGTAGGCGCCGATCGCATAGACGAGCGCCGGCACGGCGATGACCGTATAGGCGGTGTAGAAATCGCCGCCAACCAGGAACCAGGTGACCCAGGTGCCGAATTTGCGGCCGCCGAGGCCCCATTCGTCGAGGTGATCGAGCGATTCCGCCCGGCGCCAGCGCGAGGCGAAGAAGCCCATGGCGGTGACCAGCACGAAGAAGAAGATGAAGACGGCGAGTGCCGACATGTCGATGTTAGCCGTCATGGCGCACGCTCCTGTAAACGACATAGGTGATGAGCGACGTCAACGGCACCCAAGCGAGCTGGTACCAGTAGAAGAAGGGAAAGCCGAAGAGCTTCGGCTCCTCGAAATTGTAGAAGGGGACCCAGAGCAGCCCGATATAGGGCGCCAGCAACAATAGGCGTATCACGTCTTCCTCCCGCGATGACTGGGTAGAGCGCGGATAAGGAAGGTGCCTGCGGCTCCTCCCGCATCCCGCTCTACTTCATGTGGATCGATGGTCACGTGATCCTCGACACGTGTCCCCATCGCATAGCGGCAAACGCTCAGCGGCGGCCTCCCTACTTTCGCTCCGGTGCCCCCTACTTTCGCTCATGCCCGCCGCATTCACGACCTTGCTCGAGGCGCGTCGAAAGATGGGAAGGGCAATTTCCTTCAATAACCACGGCCGGCTTTGTCCATACCTTCCAGGCGACCGAGACCACGCCAGAGGAAGACCCGTGACACGCTGTGCATTCATCATCGACAACGCCCTGCCGCGCGGCCTGGTGGCCAATACGGCCGCCATACTGGCCATGACGCTGGGCCGGGAGCGGCCGGATCTGATCGGCCATGCCGTCCACGACGCCGACGGCAACCGCCATCAGGGCATCACCACCATCGTCATGCCCATTCTGATGTCGGACGCCGACGGCCTGATGGACTTGAGGAGGCGGGCGACGGCGCAGGAGACAGCAGGGCTCGGCCTGATCGACGTGACCGAGGCGGCCCAGCGCGCCAAGAGCTATCAGGCCTATGAGCTCCGCATCGGCGAGATGCGTCACGATCATCTGAGATATCTCGGCCTTTGCCTGCACGGCCCGGAGAAGCTCGTCCGCTCGCTGACCGGCGACCTGCCGCTGATGAAATAGAGGCACCCATGTCGCTGGCACTCTATCTTTCGATGAGCTCCTTCGCGCTCGCCGCGTCGATCTCGCCGGGGCCGGTCAACATCGTCGCCCTGACCACCGGGCTCCGCCACGGCTTCCGCGCGGGCGAGGGCGGCGCTCAGCGCCGTCGCCGATCTTGCGTCTCGCCTACTGTGGTACGGCAAGGCCTCACCTTCGATCCTCATTCCTGTGCTTGTCACGGGAATCCAGCCAGCCAAGTCCTTGGCTGAATGAGTCTTGCGCGCCGCAGACGCGGCGCTGCTGGATCCCTGTGACAAGCACAGGGATGAGGGCGGATAAAGCAGGCCGCCCACTGCCGAACTGTCGCGTCGTGTCTGAGAAGACGCACGGCGCTATAAGGCTGATCACGCCCGCGCATACTGGCGCGGCGTCGCCGCCACATGCTGCTTGAAGACCCGTTGGAAATGGGCCTGGTCGGCAAAGCCGGCCGAGAGCGCGACATCGACGATCGGCCGGCCGCGGCGCAGCTCACTCTGCCCGAACTGGATGCGGCGGTTGAGCTGGTAGGCGTGCGGTGTCATGCCATGGCGCGCCCGGAAGGCGCGCACGAGATAGGACGGCGACAGACCCGAAACGTCGGCGATTTCGGTGAGCCGCAGGCGGCGCGTGCAATGCTCGGTGATGAATTCCGCAGCACGGTCGAGGCGGGGTGCTGCAAGGGGCAACGGCGGCTCGATCCGCTCGAGGCGTTTGTCGAGATCGCCGAAAAAGGCCGCCCCCGCGCATTCCTTGACAAGCACCTCGCTCTCCGCGTCGAACAGCACGTCGAACAACCGGTTGAGGCGGCGATAGAGATCGGGATCGCTGCTCGCCACGGCGGCATAGGGAGTGAAGTCGGCCGCGCGCTGCATCTCCGTCAACCACGCCATGTCCACATAGAGCATGCGATAGCCCCAGGGCACGTTTCGAAGCGGGTTGCAGGCATGCGCCTCTTCGGGGTTCATCAGAACGACGGTGCCGGCCGCGACGTCGTGCCGGTGGCGGCCGTTGCGGTAGCTGCTCCGGCCATTGGTGACCGAGCCGATCGAAAAGGTGCGGTGACTGTGGAGACCGTAGCAGACGTCCCGGCCGTCCTCGACCTGGCGCGCCTCCAGAAAGGGAAGCGCCGGATCGCGCCAGAAAGAATGGGCATCGACGGGCCGGTGAGCCATGCTGGCCTCGCACTGTAAAGTTTCGGTGTCGAACCTCATAGGACAGTTCCACGCCCCGGACAAACGGCTTGCGAGCCAACGCGTTGCCACCAAAATGGAGCCGGGAACGGGTGTTCCGGCAGCTGGGAAGGCACGCGCGCAAGGGCGGCGACAACCTGTGCACGACCGCTTTCGGCGCTCCCCGCAGGTCATGCAAATCGCGAATAACCTGCAAAATCCGTGCATTGCGGGATTTCTTGAATCGAAACCGATTTCAGGATAAAATTACGCCAGCAATTCAAGGCGTTACGGCAACCGTGCGATCTCAAACGACCGGAGCTGGAACGTGTGTTGCACGCGAGTGGTGACGCTTTGATCAAGCTTCATACGTGGAGGTTGTCATGCCCAACACTCTTATGGCAGGAAAAAGAAGCCAGGATTGGGCCAATCTGGTCCTGGCCGTATGCCTGTTCGTCTCTCCCTGGGTCATCGGATTTGCGACTGAAGCCGCACCGACCTGGAACGCATGGATCGCCGCGATCGTGCTCGGCGCCCTTGCGGTCGCGACCCTCTCGGCCTTCGCCGAATGGGAGGAATGGGCCAATATGGTGATCGGCCTGTGGTTGATCGTCTCTCCCTGGATGCTCGGCTTCATGGCGAATGTGAACGCGATGTGGACTCACGTCATTCTGGGCGTGCTCGTCGCGGCAATCGCCGCCTGGGCAGTCTGGGACTATCGTCACCACTCGCACGCCTGAACGCTTACGGCTTCGGTTGGAACCGCAGCCGTAAGAACAGATGGTAGGAGCGGGTCGCGCACGAAGCTTCTCGCTCGACCTCTCAGTTTTAGCTGAGCCACACCTCCCGCCTCGGGAACACCCGAAGGCGGGAGATTCTTGTTCATCCGCCCACGACGAGCCGCCCGTCCGCCACCCACTCCATGTCGGCGACGCCGAGTTCGCGGCGTTCGCGCTCGGTTTCGATCGCGAGATCGAGGACCTTCTGCAGGTCGGCGGCATGGCGGAAGCCGGGCTCGGCCGTCTGCCCCGCCTCCACCGCGGCGGCGAACCGCTCGTAATTGGTCGGCACGGTGCCGGCATCGATCTCGCGCCAGATCGCCTTTTCGACATCCGGCCCGATACAACCCCTGAGGCTCGAGCCGTCCGGCGTGTGAATCACCTCCAGGGCACCTCGGTCGCCATGCAGCCTGAGCCGCAGCTCGTTCAGATGGCCGGTGGCCCAGCGGCTTGCATGGATGACGCCCATGGCGCCGCTGTCGAACTCCACCGTCATGGCGAAGCTGTCATTGGCATCGAGGTCGTATTCGCCGATGCGGTTGCCGGGCGCCTTGTCGAAGGCTTTCAGCCGCGCGAACACGCGCTCGACCGAAATGCCGGCGCCGTAGCCGGCAAAGTCGAGAATATGGATGCCGACATCGCCGAGCACGCCGTTCGAGCCGTGCCTGGTCGAGAGCCGCCACAGCCATTTCGACTCGCTTGCCCAGTCCCCCCAGGCCTTCGAGACGAGCCAGCTCTGCAGGTAGGAGGCCTCGAGATGCCGGACTGCGCCGATCGTACCGGACAGCACCAGTTCGCGCGCCTTCTGCAGCGGCGCCACATTGCGGTAGGTGAGGTTGACCATGGCGACGAGGCCGGAGCGTTCGGCCGCCGCGGCCATTTCCGCCGCCTTCTCATAGTTCTCCGCCAGCGGCTTCTCGCAGAGCACGTGCTTGCCGGCGGCGATGAGCGCCAGCGTCGTCGGATGGTGCGCCTTGTCCGGGGTGACATTGGCGACCGCATCGAACGCACCCCAGCCGATCGCCTCTTCGAGCGATGTGAAGGTGTGCTCGATGCCGTGCTGGGCGGCAAAGGCCTTGGCGCGCGCCGGGTCGACATCGACGGCGCCGACCATGTCGACGCCGTCTATTCTGGCAAAGGCGTTTGCATGGGTGTTTGCCATGCCGCCGGTTCCGAGTATCAGCAGACGCATCGGCACGCTCCTCATCTGTAGCCCGCCTCGCCGGCCCGGTGCAGTCTCGGGCCGCGCTCGACGATCGGCTCCAGTGCCTTTTCCACCGGCACGTTCGGCGCCTCGTGGATCGCCTCGTAGGTGCCTTGCGGGTTGTAGGCCCATTTTACCGAATTGCGCAGCACATGCTGTACGGTTTCGTCGTGATAGGTCGGATAGGTCTCGTGGCCGGGGCGGAAATAGAAGATATTGCCGGCGCCGCGCCGCCAGGTCAGCCCCGAGCGGAACACCTCGCCGCCGGCAAACCAGGAGATGAAGACCGTCTCCAGCGGCTCCGGCACGGAGAATTGCTCGCCATACATCTCCTCGTACTCAAGGACGAAATTGTCGCTCAGCCCTTCGGCGATCGGATGGCGCGGGTTGACCACCCAGACGCGCTCGCGCTCGCCCGCCTCGCGCCATTTCAGCGCGCAGGGCGTCCCCATCAGCCGCTTGAAGATTTTGGAGAAATGGCCGGAATGCAGCACGATCAGCCCCATGCCTTCCCAGACCCGCCTGGCGACGCGCTCGACGATCACGTCGTCGACGGCGCCATGGTCCTTGTGGCCCCACCACAGGAGCACGTCGGCCGAAGCCAGCCGCTCTTCGCTCAGCCCATGCTCGGGCTCCTGCAGCGTCGCCGTCGTTGCCTTGATCGCCGGATCGGTGTTCAGCGCCGCTGCGATCGTGTTGTGCATGCCGTCCGGATAGATTTCCCTGACGACGGCATTCGTCTGCTCGTGGATGTTCTCACCCCACACGATGGTGTTGATAGACAAGGTCGTTCTCCTGCTGATTGGGGCATCCGCCGCGGGTGCCCGCTGTCCGTGATTTCAATCTGTCGACCTGGGTCGGGCCTGGGACGGCCCTACCCGGTCTAACGTCTGGCCTTTGGAAATGATCCGAAATCGATGCGGTCTAAATCAGGCGGCACCCCGCAGGATGTGTCGCCCGATCGACCGCCCCGCCGCATCGAAACGGTGGATCTGGCCGGGCTCCGGCGAAATCCGCACCGTTTCGCCGGGCTGATGGCGGGAGGTACCGCTCTCCCGCACGATCACCGGTTCGCCGGCGCCGATGTCGAGATAGATGTAGCTGTCGGATCCGAGCATTTCGGAGTGGACGACGGTTCCGCCCCATGGCCCGTCTTCGCCGGCGATCTCCAGATGCTCCGCCCGGATGCCGATCGTTGCGGCTTCGTAGAGCGCCGCGAAGGGGCCCGAAAGGAAATTCATCTTCGGCGAGCCGATGAAGCCGGCGACGAACACCGAGATCGGGCTTTCGTAGAGCTCGAGCGGCGTGCCGATCTGTTCGACGCGCCCGTCTCTCAGCACGCAGATGCGATCGGCGAGCGTCATCGCTTCCACCTGGTCATGGGTGACATAGATCATCGTCGTCTTGTGCATGCTGCGATGAAGCTTGGCGATCTCGATGCGGGTCGCAACGCGCAGGGCCGCATCGAGGTTGGAAAGCGGCTCGTCGAACAGGAAGACCTTCGGATCGCGCACGATCGCTCGGCCGATCGCGACGCGCTGGCGCTGGCCGCCCGAGAGCTGACGCGGCAGGCGTTCGAGATAGGGCGAAAGCTGCAGCATTTCGGCCGCCGCCTCGACCCGCTTGCGGCATTGCTCCTTGTCCTTGCCGGCAAGCTGCATCCCGAAGGCCATGTTCTCGAAGACCGTCATGTGCGGATAGAGCGCATAGGACTGGAAGACCATCGCGATGCCGCGTTTCGACGGAACGAGATGATTGACCACCTCGCCGTCGAAGGCGAGCGTACCGGAGGTGATCTCCTCGAGGCCGGCGATCAGCCTCAGAAGGGTGGATTTTCCGCAGCCGGACGGGCCGACGAAAACCATGAACTCTCCGGCCCTTATGTCCATGCTGACGCCCTTGATGACGTCGAAGGCACCGAAGGACTTGCGGATGTCGCGCAATTGCAGCTCTGCCATGTTCGTCTCCTAAATATCTAGCCTTTAACGCCACCGGCCGTCAGGCCGGAAATGATCCGCCGCTGGAAGATCAGCACCAGCACCACGAGAGGCACCGTGACGATCACCGAGGCGGCCATGATGTTGCCCCAGGGGATTTCGAAGTTGCTGCTGCCCGAAAGCAGCGCGATCGCCACCGGCACGGTGCGCTGCACGTCCGACGAGGTGAAGGTCAGCGCGAAAAGGAATTCGTTCCAGGCGGCGATGAAGGCGAGCAGGCCTGTCGTGACCAGCGCCGGCCACATCAGCGGCATGAACACCCGCGTGATGATCACCCAGGGCGAGGCGCCGTCGACGATCGCCGCCTCCTCGATCTCCACCGGCAGGTCGCGCATAAAGGTGGTCAGCACCCAGACGGTGAAGGGGAGCGTGAAGATCATGTAGGAAAAGATCAGCGCCAGCGGCGTGTTGAATATCCCGACGGAGCGGATGAGCTCGAAGAGGCCGGCAAGCACGGCGATCTGCGGGAACATCGACACCGACAGGATGGTCAGGAGCAGCAGCGACCGGCCGCGGAAACGCACGCGGCCGAGCGCGTAGGCGGCCGTGACCGCCAACAGCAAGGAGATGGCGACGACGAGCGTCGCGACGAGCAGCGAGTTTCCGAGATTGCGGACGAAGCTGCCCGCCGAGACGACGCTCGTGTAATTGGCGAGAGACACTTCGCTCGGCCAATAGTCGACACGGAACAGGGCGGTGCCGGATTTGAGGCTCGTCAGGATCGCGTAATAGAAGGGGAAGACCGCAATCAGGATGATGGTGGCAACGAGCAGGTAGAAAGCGGTGCGCTTTGCGAGCGTGGCGGCCATCAGCGTTCTCCTCCGTCGAAATTGACGCGTCCGAACCACATGTAGAGGACGGTGATCGAGGCGATGATCAGGAACAGCATGGTCGAGGCGGCGGCGCCATAGGCGAACTTGTCGAAATCGAACAGGTTCTCGCGGGCGAGCACCGACATCGTCTTCGTCTGGGCATTGTTGGGGGTCAGCACATAGATGAGGTCGAAGATGCGCAGAGCGTCGAGCATGCGGAAGATGACCGCGACCATCAGCGCCGGCCGGATGAGCGGCAGGGTCACCCGCCAGAAGACCCGGAGCGGATGCACCCCGTCGATCTTCGCCGCCTCGTAGATGTCGATCGGCACCATCTGCAGTCCGGCGAGGATCAGGAGCGCCATGAACGGCGTCGTCTTCCAGACGTCGACGATGAGCACGGCGACCATCGCGGTGTCGGGACTGGCCGTCCAGGCGATCTTCTGGCTGATCAGGCCGAGCCCGAGCAGGATCTCGTTGAGGATGCCGAACTGGTCGTTGAGCATCCATGCCCACATCTTGGCCGAGACGATCGTCGGGATCGCCCAGGGGATGAGGATTGCCGCCCTTACCAGGCCTCGGCCGGGGAAATGGGCGTTCAGCACCAGGGCGACGACGAGGCCGAGCGCCGTCTCGATGCTGACGGAGAGGATGGTGAATTTGAGCGTGTTCCAGACGGCGTTCCACCAGGCCGGATCGGCGAGCAGGCCCTTGTAGATGACGCGGCCGCTCTTCAGCGTGATCCAGGAGAGATAGTTCTGGAAGCCGACGAACTCGGCGCCGGCAAGGTTCGTCAGCGACGCGTCGGTGAAACTGAAATAGATGGTCCGGACGAGCGGCCAGCCCGCGACGAGCGCCAGCACGAGAAGCGTCGGCGCCAGGAACACCCAGGCGGAGCGGACGCGCTGGGTTCTCAGATCCGAATTGATATGGCTCTGATCAGCGAGCGCGGCCGGTGGATCCGCGACGGTGAGATCGGTCATGACATTGGTTCCCCATTTGCCGTTCGGCTTTCGCCGCCAGAGCATTCTGCGGTCAGCTGAAGTCACCTGACGTCGCACAAATGCGGCAAAAACAAACAGATAGAGCGCATCTCGCTCGAGGTTTTTGAGACGGGGATGGCGGCCGGCGTGACCGCCATCCCCGGCGACGGCTGCTAGGCGGGGAGAGGCGCAGGGTTTCCAACACCTCCCCGCCCGGGGGAGGTTACCAGCTGTCGCCCTTGAGCTCGTTCAGTTCGACTTCCAGAAGTTCGAGATTTTCGGCGGCCGTCCCGTCGCCGGAGAGCGTGTTGTGAACGGCGCTCCAGAACTTCGAGGAGACCTCGTTGTACTTGACCTTGGTCACGGCGGACGGACGCGGCACGGCGCTCTGGAAGATCGGCTTCCAGTTCGGCATGAATGGTTGCGCGGCGGCGATTTCGGGGTCGTCGTAAAGGGCGGCGACCGTGGGCAGTTGCGACAGCTCGAGCGCACGCGCCTTCTGCACGTCCTTGGACGAGAGGAACTTCACGAGTTCGATCGCCGCTTCCTGTTCGTCGGAATATTTCGACACCGCCAGGTTCCAGCCGCCGAGCGTCGACGAGGGCTTTTCGCCGTCGGTCGCGGTCGGAAGCGGTGACACGTCGAACTTGCCCTTGACGGCGCTGTCGTCGCCGTTGCCGAGCGCATAGGCATAGGGCCAGTTGCGCATGAACACGGCATTGCCGGTCTGCCAGACGCCGCGCGATTCCTCCTCCTGATAGGCAAGCACGCCCTCCGGCGTAATCGCGCCGATCCATCCCTTGACCCGATCGAGTGCCGCGGCCGCCTTTTCATTGTTGACGGAGATCGTGCCGTCGGGCTCGACGATCTGGCCGCCGCCGGAGGACTTGATCCACTCCAGCGCGTTGCAGGTCAGCCCCTCATAGGCGTTGCTCTGGAAGACGAAGCCCCAAATATCCGCCTGGCCGGCGGCACGCTCCTTCTCCTGGATCTCCTTGGCGGTCGCCGCCAGTTCGTCCCAGGTCTTGGGCGGCGTCTTGCCGTATTTCTCCAGGAGGTCCTTGCGATAGTAGAGCGCCGGCGCATCGGTGAAGATCGGCAGTGCCACCAGCTTGCCGTTGGCGGTCTGCGACTGGATGATCGACGGGAAGTGTTCGCCGACCACGTCCTTCGCGGCTTCCGTCAAGTCGACGAACTGGTCGGCGAGCTGCGGCGCCCAGATCACGTCCGTCTGGTAGACGTCGACATCCTTGTTTCCGGCGGCCAGCCACAGGCGATACTGGCTGAACTGCTCGCTGCTCGACGGCGGCATGGTCACGAGACTGACCTTGTGGCCGGTCTTCTTCTCGAAAATATCGAGCTGCTCGCGCATGAAATTCACGTTTTTGCCGGTGGTGTTGGCCGCGAGCGAAAGCTCGGCGGCGGCGGCAAGATCGGCGGCGCCGAGCGCGGCGCAGAAGGTCACGGTCTTCAGAAGCATTGTCATGTTCGATGGCTCCTCCAAATCCCCCACCGCTCGAAAGCTCCTCTGCAATTCGAAAACGGTTTGGCTGGGAAAAGGTGTCAGAAGTGCCGATTGATGTCAATACGAGGCCGTTTGCGCCAGTACCAGCTCCGCACCAAACAATTTTTCCGGTTATTTTCAATCATTTATACCGCTCACAACTACTCTTTGAGGTTTTCTCTGCTCGCCATCGGCGATGTGTGCGCACAAAAAATTTAAAACGATTTGGTTGATGCAAGCGCGCAAGACGGCGCCGGCGTGCCGCCGAACGGGGCGGCCGGCGATCGGTTGTACCCTGCGGCAAAGGTGTATATTCCTCATCGGGGCAACGGGGTTAAGGGAATAGATAGGCCGCATGAAGCTCAAGGAGTTCGCCCGCCAACTGGGCCTTTCGCCGACGACGGTCAGCCGCGCGCTGAGCGGCTATCCGGAGGTGAGCGAAAAAACCCGCAAGCGCGTCGCGGAAGAGGCCGTCCGGCTCGGCTATCGCCCCAACATCAATGCGGTGCGATTGGTGACCGGACGCGCCGGCGCGATCGGCGTCGTCATGGGCCGAACTGGCGAGTTTCACTTTGCCGAATATATGAGCGGCATGGCCGAGCGCTTGGACGGCGAGGACATCGATATCCTCGTCAGCCCGACGGCAGACCGCGACTTGACCGACGAAGTTGCGCTTTACAGCAGGCTCGCCACCAGCGGCCGGGTCGACGCGGTGATCGTCCACTCGCCGAAGCCGAACGACGAGCGCATTGCCCTGCTGCATGAGCTTGGTTTCCCATTCCTGGTGCATGGCCGTTCCGAGACCGACGTGCCGCATGCCTGGCTCGATATCGACAACGAAGGGGCGATCCGGCGCGCCACCTCGCATCTCATCGATCTCGGTCACAGGCGCATTGCGATGATCAACGGCCGAGCCGGCCGAACATTTTCGCTGCATCGCGACAAGGGCTACCGCGACGCGCTGCAGGAGCGGGGCATTCCCTTCGATCCGCGCCTCGTCGCCCACGACCACTTCACAGACGAGCTCGGTTTTCGCTATGCCCGCTCCTTCCTCGAACAATCGCCGCGGCCGACCGCCTTCGTCGCCGGCTCGATGATGACGGCGCTCGGTATCTATCGCGCGGTGCGGTCGCGCGGGCTCGTCGTCGGACGCGACGTCTCGGTGATCGCCCATGACGACGTGTTTCCCTATCTGACGGCCGACAACATGGTCCCGTCGCTTTCCGCAACCCGCTCCTCGATGCGGGCGGCGGGGGGACGATCGGCGGACCTCGTGCTGCAACTCCTGGGCGGGCGGGCGGCGGAGGAAATCCACGAGCTCTGGCCCGTCGAACTCATCCTGCGCGAATCCACCGGCCCGGCGCCCACGGATGCACAGCCTTGAACGGACCCGCGATCGAACGAAGGCAGGTCGCGGTGATCGGCGGCGGCTCGGCCGGGCTGATGGCGGCCGAGGTGTTATCCACCGCAGGCCACGCGGTGACGGTCTACGAGGCGATGCCGACCGCTGCCCGGAAGTTCCTGCTCGCCGGCAAGTCCGGCCTCAACATCACCCATGCCGAAGACTATCGGCGCTTCGCCACCCGCTTCGGCGCCGCCTCCGATCGCCTGCGCCCGGCGCTTGACGCCTTCACGCCGGACGACGTGCGGGCCTGGGCGGCGGGGCTCGGCACCGAGACCTTCGTCGGCTCCTCCGGCCGCGTGTTTCCGAAGGCAATGAAGGCCTCGCCGCTCCTGCGCGCCTGGCTGCGCCGGCTGGAGGCGCAGGGCGTCACGCTCCTCACTCGGCATCGCTGGCTGGGCTTTGCAGGGGACGGCTATCTCTTCGAAACGCCGGAGGGGCAAAAAACCGTGCGGCCGGACGCCGCGCTTCTGGCGCTTGGCGGCGCAAGCTGGCCGCGGCTCGGCTCCGACGCCGCCTGGGTGCCGTGGCTCGCCGCCAAAGGTGTCGAGATCCGCGCGTTTCGCCCCGCCAATTGCGGCTTCGACGTCAGTTGGAGCGAGGCGTTCCGGGAGCGATTTGCCGGCGAGCCGCTGAAATCGGTGATCGCCTCCTCCGGGGCCGGCGTTTTTCCTGGCGAATTCGTGATCAGCCGCCACGGCATCGAGGGCAGCCTCGTCTACGCCCATGCAGCGGCTTTACGCGATCGGCTCGAACGGGACGGTAAGGCCGCACTTACACTAGACCTTGCACCCGGTCGAAGCATGGACCGCCTCACCCGCGACCTGGCGCGACAGGACAGCAAGGCGAGCTTCGCCACGCGTCTCAGAAAGGGCGCCGGCCTCGAAGGCGTCAAGGCCGCGCTCCTGCGTGAGCTCGTGCCCGAAGCGCCGAGGGCCGATCCAGCAAGTCTTGCGGCGACGCTAAAGGCGCTATCCATCCTGCTCCTTCGGCCGCGGCCGATCGCCGAGGCGATCTCCTCGGCCGGCGGCATCGGCCTTGATCAGATCGATGACCACTACATGCTGAAGACGCTACCCGGCCTCTTCGTCGCCGGCGAGATGCTCGACTGGGAAGCGCCGACCGGCGGCTATCTGCTGACCGCCTGTTTGGCGACGGGCCGCGCCGCGGCGCTCGGCATCGAGGGGTGGCTGGCAGGCGGCTAGTGAGGCTCGATCCGGTTCAATCGCTGCGATCGGCAACACCCCCCTCTGCCCTGCCGGGCATCTCCCCCACAAGGAGGGAGATCGGCTGGAAGCGCCGCTCCGCCCCACGCCCAACCGGTGTATGCCGGAAACAAGGCGCCTCCAAGTAATTTTGAGGGGCGGGACGTTGCCACTTGCCAATCTCCACCCTTGTGGGGGAGATGCCCGGCAGGGCAGAGGGGGGTATCACATGCTCCCGACTTTCGCCTTTTCCAATTCCGATCGGATTCCCCTCCAAGCCACCCACGCCATGATCCCTAAGCCCATCTGAGCTTCACTCGTGAATTTCATTCACAGGCGTTTCAACAAGCCGCCGCCTTATCGGAGCGGCGCGCTGCCCGCATATTGCGCTGCGAAAGACCAACCATCGTCAACGCCTCTTCAAGCCTCCCTCCTTCCGAACGGCGGGCGGAAACGGATTTGCCATGCCTCTCGCCATCTTCGCCCTGACGATCGCCGCCTACGCGATCGGCACCACCGAATTCGTCATCGTCGGCCTGCTGCCGACGGTCGCGACCGACCTCGCCATCACCCTGCCGTTCGCCGGCCTGATCGTCAGCGTCTATGCGCTCGGCGTCACCTTCGGCGCCCCCATCCTCACCGCGCTGACCGGCCGGATCGAGCGCAAGCCGCTGCTCCTCGGTCTGATAGCGCTCTTCATCGCCGGCAATACCGCCGCAGCACTCTCACCGAGCTATGAAATGCTGCTCGCCGCGCGCGTGCTCTCGGCCTTCGCGCACGGCGTGTTCTTCTCGGTCGGCTCGACCATCGCCGCCGACCTCGTGCCGGAAGATCGCCGCGCCTCGGCGATCGCCATGATGTTCATGGGGCTGACCGTCGCGATCGTCACCGGCGTGCCGATCGGCACCCATATCGGCCAGATTTTTGGCTGGCGCACGACATTCTGGGCGGTTGCGGCACTCGGCGTGATCGCCTTTGCCGGGATCGCGGCACTGCTGCCGAAGACGCTTTCGAAGGCCGCCCCGGCAAGCCTTGCCGACCAGCTCCGCGTGCTTTCCTCCGGCCGCCTGCTGATCGTCTTCGCCATGACCGCGCTCGGCTATGGCGGCACTTTCGTCGCCTTCACCTATCTGGCGCCGATCCTTCAGGAAATCACCGGCTTTTCGGTCGAAAGCGTCAGCCTGATCCTGGTTCTCTACGGCGTCGCCATCGCCATCGGCAATATCGCCGGCGGGCGGGTTGCCAACACCAATCCGGTGAAGGCGCTTGCCGGCCTTTTCCTCTTCCAGGCGCTGGTGCTCCTCGTCTTCTCCTTCACGGCGGCTTCTCCGGTGCCGACGCTCGTTACCCTTGCCGCGCTCGGCTTCCTCTCCTTCGCCAATGTTCCGGGGCTGCAGCTCTACGTCGTCCAGCTCGCCAAGGAGCATCGTCCCGGCGCCGTCGACGTCGCCTCGGCGCTCAACATCGCCGCCTTCAACCTCGGCATCGCGCTCGGTGCCTGGCTCGGCGGCCGGGTGGTCGATTCCGCCCTCGGTCTCGGCGCAACGCCCTGGGTCGGCGCGGTCCTCGTCGCCCTCGCCCTGCTCCTGACGCTCTGGAGCGGTGCGCTGGATCGGCGTTCGGGCGCCACGTTGCAGGCCGCCTGACTGTCGTTCATCAGACGCGGGGCCCGGTGCATGAAGCGCCGGGCCCTATCGGTCCTCGGCGCCGTTCAGTCGTCGATGCGGAAACCGACCTTCACGACCACCTGGTAGTGGGCCACCTTGCCATTGGCGATCTGCCCGCGAATCTGGTCCACCTCGAACCAGTCGAGATTCCGCATCGTTTTCGACGCGCGCGAAATCGCCGTTTCGATGGCTTCGTTGACCGAGTTCGGAGAACTGCCGATCAGTTCGACTTTCTTATAGACGTGCCCGCTCACCGTATCCTCCTTGAAGGGGTTTTCCGATTTGGCCTGTTTGGCATCGTGGTTCGGCAACGGCAGGCGTCGCCGCTGCTCCAACGATCATGCGCCGGTTGCGTCCCGGCCGCCAGCGAAAGCTCGAAACTTGCGGTCGACCGCGCCCGCAAGAAGCATCGACAAGGCGAAAATCAATTCACGGCGGCGCCGCCGCAGGCTATAGCGGGTGTCACTCGATGCCGCCCCGGAGTTCGCCATGACCGATACCGTCACCGACCGTTTCCTGCGCTACGTCGTCATCGACACCCAGTCGGACGCGAGCTCGCCGGCGCAACCCTCGACCGAAAAACAGAAGAATCTCGGGCGCCTGCTGGTCGAGGACCTGCTGGCGATCGGTCTTTCCGACGCGCATCTCGATGAGCACGGCTACGTCTATGCGACCATTCCGTCCAACGTCGACAAGCCGGTGCCGGTGATCTGCTTCTGCTCGCACATGGACACGGCGCCCGATTTCACCGGCACGAACGTCAGGCCGCAGGTCGTCCGCAACTATGCCGGCGGCGATATCCGGCTTCCGGGCGATCCGCAGCAGGTGATCCGCGCCGGCGACAATCCGGCGCTCGCCGACCAGATCGGCAACGACATCATCACGACCGACGGCACGACGCTGCTCGGCGCCGACGACAAGGCCGGTCTCGCCGAGATCGTCACGGCGGCTCAAGTCCTCGTCGACAATCCGGACATCCGCCACGGCACGATCAAGCTGCTCTTCACGACGGACGAGGAGATCGGCCGCGGCGTCGACAAGGTGGACCTTCAAAAGCTTGGCGCCGCCTTCGCCTACACGGTCGACGGCGAAACGGCCGGCCATATCGAGGATGAGACGTTTTCGGCCGACAGCGTCGACATCACCATTCACGGCGTCGCCATCCATCCGGGTTTCGCCAAGGGCAAGATGGAAAACGCCATCAAGATCGCGTCGGCGATCGTCGACCGATTGCCGAAGGACATGGCGCCGGAGACGACGGCCGGCCGCGAAGGCTTCGTCCATCCGACCGGCCTCACCGGTTCGATGGAAAAGGCAACGCTGAGCTTCATCGTCCGCGACTTCGAGGAAGCCGGCCTCGCCGCCAAGGAGAAAATGCTCGACACGCTGGTGCGGCGCGTGATCGAGGACTATCCGGGCTCCAGCTACAGCTTCGAGGTCAAGGAGCAATACCGCAACATGAAGGCGATCCTCGATCGCCATCCCGAGATCGTCGAAAACGCCATGGAAGCGATCCGGCGTGCCGGCATGACGCCGGTTCGCGGCAGCATCCGCGGCGGCACGGACGGGTCGCGGCTGTCCTTCATGGGCCTCCCCTCCGCCAACCTCTTCGCCGGCGGCCACGCCTTCCACTCGCCGCTCGAATGGGTGAGCCGCCAGGATATGGAAAGGGCGGTGAGGACGATCGTCGAACTGGCAAGGGTCTGGGCGGAGCGGAGCTAACCGATCTCCCCGTCGCTGATTGTTCCGCAGCGGCGCATCGCCGCGATAAAGGCCGCGCGCATCAATCGCTCCCGCGTATCGCAGTGAAAAACCCCGCAATATAGGATTGCGGGGTTCCCGTCAGGTCAGATCAGAAATCACGCTGCAGCCGGACAAAACCGCTGACGAAATCGTCCGAACCGAGGCCCAGGTCCCGGCTCCGAGTTCCAACTCCCGCCCTCCCCTGCGAAAGCTACTGAGCCAAGCGGATCTTGCTTCTTACGCTCTCACGAGTTCCTGCCCCGCCTTGTCGGGGCTGGCCGGCCGGACACCAGTCTTGTCGATCCAGACCTCGAAGGCGTGCAGGAATTCCTGCAGGAAACTGCGCGTGCTTTCGTTGGCGATGTTGCCATAGGCGTCGAAAATCTTGTCGGCGCCGCTGAGGTAGACCTCGGGCTGCTGAAGCACCGGAACGTTGAGCGACACAAGCGATTGGCGCAAATGGTGAACCGCGCCGAAGCCGCCGAACATGCCTGGTGAAGTGCCGACGACGGCGCCGGGCTTTCCGTTCCATGCACTCTTGCCATAGGGTCGCGACCCCACGTCGAGCGCATTCTTCAGGACACCGGGTACGGATCGGTTGTATTCCGGCGTGATGAACAGCACCGCATCGGCAGCGCGGATGCGATCCCGAAACTGTACCCACGAGGCGGGAGCCCCCTGATCCTCCACGTCCTGGTTATAAAGCGGAAGGTCGCCGATACCGACGATCTCGAGGCGGAGCGATGCCGGCGCGAGCTTCTCCAGAGCCAGGGCCAGCTTGCGATTGACCGATTCCTTGCGAAGGCTTCCGACGAGTACAGCGACGTGGCGCGACAATGACATGATGTGGACTCCGATTTTCTCGTATTTTTTGGATGCCAGTTCAGAACGCAGGCCGCCTCCTTGGTGGGCGTCGCCCGTCCGCGACCTCAACCGTTGACAAAGCCGATCAACCAGCCGCGTTCACCGTATGCGCTAACGTTAGCACAAGCTTTAAGCGGCATTGCAAGGCTTGTCAATAGCGCTTTATAAGTGCCTCCTGAAAAGGATCGCATGCAAACGCGCAGAATATGAGCATGCTCAGGGACTTTGATTGCGGGGAGTCAGGCTCCAAGGTGCGCGCATTCCACACAGCCACAGGCGCCGAATGCAGTACGGATTGTGCAATCGATTGCATCATTTTGACGCGCGACTACTCGCTCGCTCAACCGGACAGGCAGCGTAATAATTGTGGCCTCCGGTTCTCAGATCGATAAGGCGGCATACGTTGCCCCATCAGCTTGACCATCATCACCGAGTCCATATCGTATCCACCGATCCTGAAATGCCGCTGCCAACAGGCCGGCCTCGACCCGGCTGACGAGGATCCGGGTCCTGCCTTTCAGCGCGCGCCGAAGTGTTCGGGCTCCGATCCAGCCGCTTGCGCCAGAGCGTGTGAGTGAGGATGCGCTTCAATCGGTTGCAGGGGTCTGCGCGCTATCCTCCCCCGCCTGTCAATGCTCGTTCACATGCGTGCCATGCGCATGGACGATCGCCTGTGCTTCCTTGCCGTAGAGTTCTTCGAAATGATCGAAGTTCTTGGCAAAGTAGCCGATGCCCTGCGTCGCCGATCTGAGCGACCGGGCCAGTTCCTCGAGCGCGCTGCCGGGGATGAGCGCACGGAAGATGTCCCATCCCTTCGCCGCCTCGTCGCGATCGAAGCCGAGGACCTGGCCCTTGAGGGTCGAGACGACCGGCACGAGCGCGCCGGAATAGATCGACGGCACATGGATCTCTATCCGGAAAATCGGCTGCAGCAGGACGGCCGCGGCCTGCGACAGTGCCTGCCGCACCCCGAGCTTGCCGGCCGTCCTGAATGCATATTCGGAACTGTCGACAGAGTGGTGCTGGCCGTCGGTCAAAAGCACGCCGACATCGATCGCCTTGAAGCCGAGCGGGCCCTTGTCCATCGCCTCGCGGGCGCCCGCCTCGACCGCCGGAATGAAGTTTCGCGGCACGGCACCGCCCTTGACGGTCTCTCCGAAGGAGAACCCCTCGCCGCGTCCGTTCGGATGGACACTCAGCTTCACGTCGGCGAACTGGCCGGCCCCGCCGGTCTGCTTGCGGTGGCGGTAATGAACCTCCGCCGCCTTCGATATGGTCTCCCGATAGACCGGGCTCGGCGGCCGCTCGCTCACCTCCACATGGAAGACATCCGACAGCATCCGGCAGATGTCGCGCAGGTGCACCGGCCCCTGCACGCTGACCAGCTGCGCGCCGGTGCCCTCCTCCTGCATGACCGTCAGGCCGCGATCGGTTTCGGCGAGTTTCGTGAGCGTTTCGGAGAGCTTGTTCTCGTCGCGCTCGCTTTCCGGCACCAGGATCCGTTCGAGGATGGGCGTCGGCGGCGTCGTCCAGTCCGGCGGCGCCACCGTCGCATGGGGCGTCAGCAGCGCAGGAACGGTCAGGTGGTCGGATTTGACCGCCGCGAAAATCTGCCCGGCGACCGTGATGCCGCTCGCCATCGCCCGGCCGCTCGCGGGGTCCTGGAGCGCGCCGAGCCCGGCGCCGCCGAGCACCGCGCCCTGCTTCACGCCGTTCTGCAGCGCCCGGGCGACGACCGTCTTGCCCACGCTCTGCCGGTGATAGGCGTGAAAGCTGACGGCGGTCAGCGTCGCCTCGTCGATGCCGGCGGATGCGGCCAGGCGCTTGCGCAGCGCATCGGCGCGCGGCGCTTCGTGGCGCAGCGCCTTCATCAGCCGCATGATGCCGTTGCTGTGGCTGGCGGCGCCGAGCAGGACGGGAATGATCTTGTTCTCGGTCAAGACCCGGGTCGAGATCGCGTAGATGGTCTCGCTCGCCGGCTCGCGGTCCTCGATCAATTCCTCAAGCAGCCAGTCGTCGAACTCGGACAGATGCTCCAGCAATTCGGCGCGCGCCTCGTGTTCGCGCTCGATCGAACTCTCGGGTATCTCGAAGAGCGACGATGTCTGGCCCTCGCGATAGCGCCAGGCGCGCTCCGAAATGAGGTCGCAGCTGCCGATGATCCTGTCGCCGTCGCGGATCGGGATCTGGCGCAGGACGAGCGGGCGGCTGCAATAATCCTGCAGCGCCGCAACGACATCGCGCAGCCGGCCGCGCGGCTCATCCATCCGGTTGACGAAGACGATGCAGGGTGTGCCCGACGCCTCGATCGCCCTGAGATAGGGGGCTGCAAGCACCGCCTCGTCGACCACCGGCGAAACGCACAGAACGCAGGCGTCGCTCGCCAGCAGCGCATCCTGCGCATGCGCAAGCGCCTCGTTGTTGCCCGGCACATCGAGCGCACACCAGGCCTCGCTGCCAAAATCGAATTCAGTGATGGATAGACCGTAAGGGGAAACTGACTTTTTCGGCTCGCCTTCCAGCGAGCCCAACCTTTCCACGAGCGTGGATTTTCCGATCTGCGAAGGACCGAGTACCGTAAAGCAGCGCATCCGCGTTCCTCCCTCTGCCAGGATGTCACTCTCAGGAAGATAGGATGCCCCTCTCGAAGGCAAAGTACCAGAGATTGCTGTTTTTTCCTGGCAAGGCGACGGCAAGCCGGTGATCGGGCCGGCGATCGGGCCGGAGCGGTCACCGGGGCTGCGTTCGCGCAAGATGGGCGCCGAGCCTCAGCGCCAGGGCGACGGCGGCAAGCGTCGGGTTGGCCTGGCCTCCGGTGGGGAAGACCGAACTGCCGGCGATATAGAGATTGGCAACGGCATGCACGCGGCAGTCGGCATTGACGGCTCCGTCGCGGCTCTCTCGACATGCGCGTCAGGCCGATCTGGTGATAGCCGTCGAAGGCCTGTCGACGGACCGCTTCGCGGCGCTCCGGCGCCTCATTGAGATAGGCGAGTTTGCCGGTGCCGTTCTCGCGCAGCCAATGGTCCAGAAGCTCATGGGAGCGGACGACCGAGCCGACGTCTTCGTCGTCGACGAGATAATTCACCTTGAGCGCCGGGAGGTAGACATTCGACAGCCTTTCGTCGAGATAGGCCCGGCTTTCCGGGAGCGGCCTCTGCTCGGCGTGATAGCGCAGCAGATAGCGGCCCTTCGGGCTGGGTAGCGTCCGCCGCCCGGGAAGACGGCTGCCGATGAGATTGCCCGCCGAGGCGGCAAGATCGCGAAAGAACGCGGGATCGCTTCGCAGATTGCGAAGATGCTCGCGATAACCCTGCTGCCGGCCCGACGCCGTCTTCGGCGCTCGTCCCTCGGAAAGCATGCCGTAGAGGCCGGAGATCGCCAGCGCCAGATAGAGGGCGGACAAGGCACCGGAGCCGTGCGAAGCATCGGCGATCGAAAGCGCATCCAGCCAGAAGGCGGCGTTGAGCAATCGCTCGTCGCACTGCACACTGGCACTGATCTGCAACCGGCGACGGAAGTGCCGACCCTCTCTATCATTTTGAAATAAAAGAGCTTTCTCCATTTTTCGATCGGCAAATTCGACGACGGCGATGTGGCCGGTGACATGACCCTGATAGAAGCGGCCGAGTGCGCCTTGCGGCCCGCCGAACTTTGGCGGCCAGTGGCGTTGGGTGGCAAGCAGCAAGCGCGCATTTTCCAGTCCGCCGCCGGCAAGCACATAGGTCCTCGCCCGGACAGGAAGCGTGCGCCCCTGCCGATGGACCATGAGGCTTTCGACCGCGCCCGCCTCCGGCCGCAGCTCGAGGCCGAAGACGGTGGCTTCGGCGAGCAGCGTGATGCGTCTCGAAGCGCGCAGATGTGCCCTGTATAACGGCCCGAGCGCCGGCCTGGCACTCCAGCGCTCGATCGTCGAGGTCATGTCCCCGCCGTCAGGAACATCCTTTCCGTCGGGAGGCTGAGCGCCGCAATTCAGGAACGCAAAGGCGGCGGCATAGTGGTTGCGCATATCGGAATGGCTGATCGGCCAGCCGGAATGCGGCACATGCGCCCGTTCGACAAAATCGAGATCGTCGAATTCCACGCATCGGCCACCCCACAGCGCCGACGTGCCGCCGAGGCCACGGCTGGTCATGCCGGCCGTGGCGTGATGCGCGTTCGTGTGGTCGATCGGTCCGAACGTGTCGCCGGCGTTGGACGGGCCGTCCAGCGCGCCGGCCTCGAGAAGAAGAACGCTCAGCCCCTGCTCCTCGCAGGACAAGGCCAAAGCAAGGCCGACCGGACCGGAGCCGACGATGCACACATCCGGCATTGGCAGATCCGCGACTGTCCCGCCTGCGATCATGCCCGGCCCCTTCCCCCGAAGCACATGCACCTCTGCAAATTAGCCGTGCATTATATACGCCGCAAGCGATCCGCGGCGCCATCCATCCTTTGATGGATGCGATCTGAAATTCGGAGAGACTTGAGCTGGCGAACTACCCGTTCGCACCGGGCGCGAATTCGGCCACCAATTCGTGCCGATCGCCGGGATAGGTGAGCCTGACGCTGGTGACAGGCGCGCCGCCGCTCCAGGTCCGCCGCTCGATTACCAGGCAGGGAGCGCCGATCGCGATGTCGAGTGCCTGGGCCGCCTGCCGGCTTGCCGCCACGGCCCGGATCCTATGCTCGGCCGTGCTCCAGGGGACCTGGCCGAGCAGCCATGACCCCGGCGCGACCGCGTCGAACGGCTCCGTCTCGGCTTCCGGCACCGCCGCAAGGCTGATCAGCCGCTCCTCGAGACAAAAGGGCCGACCGCCGGCGAAATGCCGGCAGGTGATTTCCATGAGGCGCGCTGCGCCCGGCAGGTCGATTCGCGACGAATCGCCGGTCTTGGCCTTGCGCAGCAGGCGCTCGTCGAGGCTGTAGGCATAATCGAGACCGAGCGATTCGACCTCGAGCCTGACATCATGGATCTCCATGACCGCCGACTGGACGTGCGGGAAGGTGACGTAACTGCCGGACTTGCGCCGGCGCTCGATCAGGCCGCGCCTGACGAGATCGCTGATCGCCTTGTTCACCGTCATCCGGGAACAGCCATATTGCTCCGTCAGCTCGTGCTCGAACGGAATCCGGTGTCCCGGCGGCCAGAGGCCGGAGAGAATGTTCCCCTCGACGTCGTTCAGGATTCTCTGGTGCAGCGACAACTGCTCGGGACGGTCCCTGACTTCTGAAGGATGATCGTTGGAAATGGCCGGGCCCTCGCTAGATACCAGCCCGCACATTAGCGATTTCCGGCGCCGGGGACAGCCCTTGTGGCTCGGCCCTGCTCTTTTCCGCGGCGTGAGGGATCTTTCCGAAGCCCACCCCGCAAGTGCCGGCTTGCTCTATCGAGGGGCCTAATAGAAGAGGTGCCTGGGCGCCACGAAGGCGCGAACCGAAGGCTCTTCGCATTCGGGCTGGCAATCCTCGACGGCTTCACGATCGGTCGGTGGGGCCTCGGGCATGTCCTTGCCGGCGCGCGGCTTCGGCGTCGGCGGCGTGAAATAGCCCAAGGTCATGCCACCAAGATAGAACATGCCGCGTCTTTCGTCGCAAAATCTCCGACACAACCTGCCGCAATGGGGAGCGCTAGCGGTGCAACTCAAGTCTCGACCGTTTCGAATAAAGGCGGCCGTTGTCCGCGGACAACTTGACGGATCGAGTTGTCCGCGGACAACTTTTGGGCCGCGATACTCGCGAAACCGCACCGCGTGCTTGAGCAAGGCGGGCTTTTGCTAAGTGTTTGTCAACCGGCCACGAATCGTCGCATAGTATATCTGCGCAGATTCGCTCCTATTGCCGATTTTTGCGCAGTTTTTCGGAGATCATGATGTTGCAGCCGAGAGTCCAGAGCGTCGACGAGCAGGAGCATTTGCCCTCGCTGCTGGCTGCCGACGCCCAGGAACTTGCGCATCAACTGCAGGAACATCAGAAGAAGATCTTCTCTCCGGCGGCGCAGAAAACCATGCGGCTCTTCAACCCTGCCGAGGCAGCGGCCTTCATCGGAATCGGTGAAGGTTATCTGCGCCAGATCGCCTCAGAAGGCCACGGCCCGCAGCCCCTGTCAAACGGCAGGCGCATGTATGCGGTCGAGGACATCGACCGGATCCGCCGCGTCCTCGACGACGGCAGCAAGACGGGCAAGTACATCCCGCACCGTCGGCCGGGCGAAAAGCTGCAGGTCATTTCGGTGATGAACTTCAAGGGCGGCTCGGGCAAGACGACGACTTCGGCGCACCTGTCGCAATATCTGGCGCTGCGCGGCTATCGCGTGCTGGCGATCGATCTCGATCCGCAAGCCTCGCTTTCGGCGCTTTTCGGCCATCAGCCGGAGCTCGACGTCGGCGAGGCCGAGACCCTTTACGGCGCCATCCGCTATGAGGCCCCTCGCCCGATCGCCGACGTCGTGCGCTCGACCTATACGACCAATCTGCATCTGATCCCCGGCAATCTCGAATTGATGGAGTTCGAGCACGAGACGCCGAAAGCCATGATCGGCGGTTCGGCCGAGACGCTGTTTTTCGCGCGGATCGGCGAGGTCCTGACGGAGATCGAGAGCTTCTACGACATCGTCATCATCGATTGCCCGCCGCAGCTCGGCTTCCTGACGATGTCGGCGCTCTGCGCCGCGACGTCGGTGCTCATCACCGTCCATCCGCAAATGCTCGACGTCATGTCGATGTCGCAATTCCTGTCGATGACGAGCGAACTGATGACCGTCGTCGAGAAGGCGGGCGGCCGCACCAGCTACGACTGGATGCGCTACCTCGTAACGCGTTTCGAACCGAATGACGGCCCGCAGAGCCAGATGACTGGCTTCATGCGGGCGATCTTCGGCAACCGCATGCTGCACAATGCCATGGTGAAATCGACCGCCATCTCCGATGCCGGCGTCACGAAGCAGACGCTCTACGAGGTCGAGCGCTCGCAATTCATCCGCGGCACCTATGACCGGGCGATGGATTCCCTTTCGCTCGTCAATGCGGAGATCGAAGAGATGATCCGCAGCGTCTGGGGAAGGAAGTAATCGATGGCCCGCAAGAACCTGATCGGCATCTCCGACAGCCCGGCCTCCCCGCTCGCTGGAGAGCGTCCGGCCGTCGAGCGCCCGATCGCCGGCCTTGCGCCGGGACATCGAACCAATGCGCTGGTCGGCGGCATCACCCGATCGCTCACCAACATCACCCAGAAGGTCGAGCGGGCCGAAGAGCTGGAGCGCCAGCTGGCGCAGGGCCATGCCATCGTCGAGCTCGATCCGGAACTGGTCGACGCGTCCTTCGTCATCGATCGCCTGGGCGTCACGCCCGAGGCGCAGGCCGCGCTGGTCGAGCAGATCCGCGACCACGGACAACAGGTGCCGATCCTGGTGCGACCGCACCCGGACACGGAAAACCGCTACCAGGTGGCGTACGGCCACCGGAGACTGGCGGCGCTCCGCGAGATCGGCGGCAAGGTCAAGGCCGTCATTCGTGCCTTGAGCGACGAGCAGCTCGTGATCTCGCAGGGGCAGGAGAACAACGCCCGCACCGATCTCTCTTTCATCGAGCGTGCCCTGTTTGCGACCAGGCTCGAGGACCGCGGCTTTTCGCGTGAGACCACCATGTCGGCGCTCGGCGTCGACAAGGCGGCACTATCGAAGATGATCACCGTCGTGCGCCGTCTGCCGGTGGAGATCATCGAGGCGATCGGTGCCGCGCCCGCCTTCGGGCGCCGGCGCTGGATGGAACTGGCCGACCGGCTCGACGACGCCAGGCGTCGCGCCAAGGCGCTTGCCCACATCCGGCAAAGCGAATTTTCGGCGATGGAGAGCGATCGACGCTTCGAGAAGCTCTTCGCCGTCCTGGCCGAAACCAGAAGGCGGCCCGCGGCCGAGGCTTGGCTTGCGCCCGACCGGACGCGCCCCGTGCGCATTCGCGACACCGATACGGAGACGACGCTTGCCTTCAGCAAGAAGGCGGCACCGGGCTTCGCAGAATTCGTGAGGCAGAGGCTCGACGCCCTGTACCTCGAATACCAACAGGAAACAGGAGATTAAGCAGAGCAAAAGAAAAAGGCTTCCGAACGACTAGCGCTGCGGAAACCCTTCTCTCGTGTAGCAACTAGAGATTCCCATTTCCGCGAATCAGTGTCAAGCCCTTTCGGCGTCGTTTCGGCGAACGGTTTTCTTTTGCCTTGGAAAAGGTGAAGAAAAATGGAACGTGGAAGTGTGACGACGCCTTTCGGGCGCCGGGCGATGACGCTTGGCATGCTCGCAAGGCAGATCGCTGCCGGCGACATTTCGCCGAAGCAGTCGGTCGACAAGTGGAAATTGTTTCGCACGGTCTGCGAAGCGAAATCGGAGATCGGCGTCTCCGATCGCTCGCTTGCGGTGCTCAACGCTCTCTTGAGCTTCTATCCCGGTGCCGAACTCTCGGGTGACGACGGCCTCGTCGTCTTTCCGTCGAATGCTCAGCTTTCGCTTCGCACCCACGGCATGGCCGGAACGACGCTCCGCCGGCATCTCGGCTGCCTCGTCGAAGCCGGGCTGATCGTTCGGCGCGACAGCCCGAACGGCAAGCGCTACGCCCGTAAGAACCGCAGCGGCGCCATCGGCGAAGCCTTCGGTTTCGACCTCGGACCTCTCCTTGCACGGGCCGACGAGTTCAAGGCCGTAGCCGCGAAACTTGCAGCCGAACGGCAGCATCTCCGCCTCGTGCGCGAACGACTGAGCCTCTGCCGACGCGACATCACCAAGCTGCTCGATCTCAGCCGGGAGATCGGTCCCGACATTGACTGCCAGGCCTTCGAATCCGAGTTTGAAACGCTGATCGGCGGCATGCCGCGCAAGGCGCCGGTCGGTTTTTTCGAAGCCCGGCTCGAAAAACTCGAAAAACTCCGCAATGCCCTGACCAATCATTTGGAAATATTGCTGAATTCGCAAAAAACGGCCACCAATGACCACCAGAATGGATGGCACAAACAGAATTCAGATCCAGACTCCAATCTTGAATCTGAACCGGGCTTGGGAAAAGGCGAGGGGGCCAAGCTGGCGGACGGCCTGTGCGAAACCGAAAGAACGGCTGAAGTCCCGCAACCGCATCAGCCGGCGCTCCACGATGACCCAGCCCCGAAGCCGAACAGCTTCGTTCCGCCGGCCGAATTCGTCGACCGCGCACACCGCCAGATCCCCTTGCCGGCCGTTCTTCAGGCCTGCCCGCAAATCGCCGATTACGGACCCTCCGGCCGTGTGGCGAACTGGAAAGACCTGATGACCGCGGCAATCGTCGTGCGCACAATGCTGGACGTCAGCGCCGACGCGTATCAGGACGCCTGCGCGGTCCTCGGCTACGAGACTACCGCGGCCGTCATGGCCTGCATTCTCGAAAGAGCCGACCGGATCAACTCGCCGGGCGGATATCTCAGGGATCTGACGCGACGCGCAAGGCAGCGGGGCTTTTCGCTTGCGCCGATGATCAGTGCCCTGGCTCAGGCGAGACGGGCGAGCGCGCTGATGGCAACGTGACCCGGACGATTGCGGCAGGGTAGTGGACGGCGATCCTTCCTGGCAGAGCGCCCGAGCGTCCAGGATGGGACTGCGACAATCTTCCCGTACTGGTCGCCCCCGTCGCGATGGTCCGAGAATTCGCACCATGCGTCGTCATCGGGTGTCGACGAGGACACTTCGTGTCAACAAATCCGGCGTATCGTAACGCATTGACGCAAAAGCTTCCCGGCCACACTGCGGAAGCTAACTCTGCGATCGTTTCCGCTACACCCGACAGGCATATCAGCCATTCGGTACTCGCTGATGGTGAGTACGCCCATGCGCTCGTCGCGGCTTTCAGTCCGTTTTGCGGAAAGCCCGGCTGGAGACCGATACGGAATTCTGACAAGGGTCTTTCGTATTGGCAAACTGATAGCCGTCAGCGCCGTGTATCGGTCCGAACGCAAGGCCGTTTTCCTGAGATCGCCGGCAGAACGCCTCGACGTCCTCCACGTCGAAGACGAGCTTGATGACGGATTGACCGCCGCGCTGACCTTTTGCCGCCGGATGCAGCAGGAGGCTGGCGCCGCCGTTCTGGGCGACCAGTTCGACGATCCTGTCACCGGACTGTCTGGTTACAGCAAAGCCGAACTGCTTTTCGTAGAAGCGCGCCGTCTCTTCGACATTTCCGGCGTAGATGACCAGCCTGTTGAGCGGCACTGTCTTTCCTTTCCCGGTGACCGGCAATTCGGGCGCGCGGCGGCTCGACACCTGTTGACAGCTGTCAACTGCCCTACTGCATGTCTCCTTGAATCGACTCGATTTAAGGACAAAGACATGCAGCAATTCAAAGTGCTACAGCGACCTTTGCGCGTCTGATAAGACGCGCGGCGCTGTAGATCACTCGCGCCAGTGCTCGGCGACCCATTGGGTCGGGCGAATATAGTGGCGCAGATAGCGGAACGGGTTCTTCTCTCTGCGCTCCGGAGAAAACATGCCGCGGACGTGGCCGAGCGGCGTCGCGGCGCGGCCCTTGTAGCCGAACTGCCCGTCGATTGCGTGCTGCGGCAACAGCCCGCGCGGAAAGAGAACGATCCGCGCATCGGCGGGGAGCCGGGGCGCCAGATAGTAATTGAGCGGAAACGGCCAGCGGCAATCCTGGCGGAAATGCAGGACGTGGCGCCGCGGGAAGAATTTTGCCCCGCCCGGCGCATTGCGCGTCACGAAGCGTTGCTCGAACCGATACTCGTCCGCGACCCCTTGCGGATTGGCACGGAACTTCTCCTGCAGCGGTACGAGCTTGCCGACCGGGAAGCGGAACACCGACGTCTGCCCAAGCCGCTCGAAGGGCGTCGTCTGATTGACGGCCAGCACAACGTCGTCCGGTTCGCTGATCTCGAAGAAGCTGTCGAGCGAACCGACGACCACCACGTCGAGGTCGAGGAACAGCACCGGCCCCTTGAGGTTGCCGAGCTTCGGTCCCCAGAGGCGCGCCTTCGGCCAGATGCCCTTGGTATTCTTCGGCATCTCGACATCGAGCGGCGGCAGGTCCTCGCAGAGAATCTCGGGGCGAAGATTGTTGCGGCTGTCGGTGAAGCAGGTGAAGGTGAAGGGCGGCGTGATATTGCGCGCCACCATGGCATAGAGCCGGTTGATGAAGGGGGCACCATATTTCGTGCCCCAGCTGATGCAGATCACCTGCTTGACGCCGCCGCTCGCCGCCAGAACGCTTGCCATGGACTGTCGCTTCTCTCGCTTCGTGCCTGCAGAAAAACCCCGAAACCATCGTCCGGAACGGAGCACCGGAGCCGACAGGCGGCGAGGGTCTTGCAGACGATCGATCAAACCCCGCCGTCTTAAAGCAGGAATTGCCGACCTCTGGCAAGACTCGGCTAGCCACGTGGCCCCGGGGCGATGGCCGTCCAACCGCGCGATCGGCGCAACGGCATCGCTCGCGGCGCTCCAAGGGACGAAGTTGACAGCTGTCAACAGGCGGTAGTCGGCCCATGCCGCAGGAGGGATCGCGCTGGGAAAGCCTCATCCCGCCGTGATCCGAGTACGCCCTTACGCGACGCCGGATCGATGCTGTTGACAGCTGTCAACTCGGGCGGAAACGGTCTCTTTACCGGCGTTTGGTAAGAGATGGGCCAGGGACGGACATCCACTGCAAGCGCCGCCACGGCGCGAAATTTCAGTGGGCAATCTTTGCCTACCCTGTGACGGAACGAAATTGCGTGTTAGCTTCCGTTTCAGCAAAAGGCTGCGTCTTTTTAATGAGATACGAAACACCCGATCCGCTTCATCCAGCGCTGCTTCCGGGCCTGATCGCCGCGGAGGACGGGCTTGCCCGGCTCGATGAGCGCGCCGCCCGCCATGCCGTGGCCGAGGGGTTTCGCGAACGCGGGCAGTTCTTCGACGCGGCGGCGGCCCTCTGGGTAGCGGGCGAACTCGTCCATGTCGAGGACATCATTTTACACGATTCGCACATGGATGCGCGAGCGCCTTCTCACGAATTGACGATCGCCCACGCCGTGTTGCGGGCGCGGCGCCGTCTGGAGCTGGCCGAGCCCGGCTGGGCGCTGACCCTGTCCGGGCTGAATGCGCTCAGGGGAGAGCAGGGCGCAACCGTCACCAGTGACGAGTCTCCGGAGCGGTCAAGCGACCGGCCAAGCCCGGACAATCTGCCCGAACCTGCCGAGGACAGCGACGAAAATCCGCTCGCCGACGAATTCGCCGAGCTCGATGCGGCGATCGCCCGGTCGCAGCGGCTTCTGGATTTCCATGCCGGCAGCCTCCCGGAGCCCGCCGCCTTACCGGCGGAGAGGGCGGCGGCCGAACCGACCGGCCAGCTCGGACTGCTCTTCGACGAGGAATGGGACGAGGGGGCGCGGCTCGATGCCTGGCGCGGCGTGCTCTCCGCCGCCGATCAGCTGCCCGCCTGCCTCGGCGCGGCCATCCTCTTCGATGCCTGGGAGCGGATCGAGCCGCTGCGTCGCCAGCATTGGCTCGGCTCGCTGCTCGTCGGCGCCTATCTGCGCTATCGCGGCAAGGTCGCCTCGCATGTGCTGGCCTTCAATACCGGGCTGAAGACGATCCGGCACGAGCGCCGCCGCGCCAAGGACCGGCTGACGCGCCTCAGCGCCTTTCTCGAGGCAATGTCGGTGGCAGCCGATCTCGGTCTGAAGGAACTCGACCGGCTGTCGCTCGCCAGGACGCAGATGGAGATGCGGATCAAGGACCGCCGCTCCAACAGCAACCTTCCCGGGCTGATCGACCTCGTCCTCTCCCGGCCGATCGTCTCGACGGCGATGATCGCCCGACACCTGCGCGTTACCCAGCGCGGCGCGCTCAATCTGGTGCGCGAGCTCGGCGTGCGGGAAATAACCGGCCGGGGACGTTATCGCGGCTGGGGCGTGATCTGACTCTGGCTCGGGGCGCTGCCGCCGCTACTTCCGCTGCAGATTGATCTCGCTGGTGACGACGCGGTTGCCGGAGCGCGGATCGACGTCGACGGTCACGAGCTTCATGCCGTTTTCACCCACCCGCTCCAGGGTAAGATTGGCGCGGCGGTCGCCGTTCACTTCCCGCGCCCAATGGATGGTGAGATTGATCGCGCTGCCGCGGCGCTTGCCGAAGAGCGTCGACTTGCGGCCGCTCGGCCCGACATAGGTGCCGCTATAGTTGACACCTGTAAACTGGAGATCGGCGCCGATCGAGCGCGAGACGACGATGAGTCCGCGGCAGGTGCCGCGCATCGACAGGGCGACGTCGGTCGCCTCCGAGTCGAAGTTGCAGGAGACGTTGATCGGCGTCCTGTCGACGCGAACCCTCACCATGCCTCCGCCGGCCCATTTGCCCTCCAGCGAGCCAAGAAAGGCCGATTCATCGGCCTGAACGGTGCCCGCAAAAAGGGACAGCATGGCTGCGACGAGTAAATGCCTGATCATCAGCGAGTGCCTCCCCCAAACGTCCGAGGCCGGACGGGTTTCCCATCCGGGGCAACGCGCCGTCCGGCAGGAAGTTCCCCTTGTGCGGATACTAACATCGACCGCCGCCGGGGAGGCACACAGCTTTAGGGTGACGGCCGGGCTAGCTGGCGAATTTCTTCGCGCCGGCGACGCAGCCGACGATGGCGAGCGTGGCGGCGAGCATCGTCCAGCTCACCGTTTCACCGAGCAGGGTCGCCGCCAAGGCGAGGCCGAAGAAGGGCTGCAGCAATTGCAGCTGCCCGACGGCGACGATGCCGCCCTGGGCGAGGCCGCGGTACCAGAAGATGAAGCCGACCAGCATCGAGAAGACCGAGACGTAGCCGAGGCCGAGCCAGGCGGCGGGACGCAAGTCGCCGAGGCTCATCGGCAGGGTCGCAAGCGCCAGCCCCAGCATCACCGGCAGCGACAGCACGAGGGCCCAGGAGATCACCTGCCAGCCGCCGAGCTTGCGCGACAGCTTCGCACCCTCGGCATAGCCGAGGCCGCAGGCGAGAATGGCGGCGAGCATCAGCAGATCGCCGACCGGCGAGGCGGAAAAACCCTGGCGGAGCGCGAAGCCGACGACGATGGCGCTGCCGAGGCCGGAGAACAGCCAGAAGGCCGGCCGCGGCCGCTCGCCGCCGCGCAGCACGCCGAAGATCGCGGTTGCCAGCGGCAGCAGGCCAACGAAGACGATCGAATGGGCGGAGGTCACGTGCTTCAACGCCAGCGCCGTCAACAGCGGAAAGCCGACGACGACGCCGAGCGACACGATGCCGAGCGGCAGGAGATCGCCGCGCGCCGGCCGCTTTTCGCGAAAGGCGACGAGCAGGGCAAAGGCGAGCATGCCGGCGATGGTCGCCCGGGCCACAGTCAGGAAGATGGGGTCGAAGTCCATCACCGCGACCCGCGTCGCCGGCAGCGAGCCGCTGAAGATCAGCACACCCATCATTCCGTTCATCCAGCCGCTGGTGATCCTGTCCATGCCCTGCTCCCATGCTCAATGCCGATATCGCCCTGTATCGGTCCGGACGGCTGGCCTTTCCAGATACGGTGGGGTACAGTTTTGCCAAACTGTCATGGTGAAAGTGCCGGTACGGATGAAAGCCCAGAAAATCGAGGCGGACGGCGAGACGCTGATCGCCAAGGTCGTAGCAACCGTCAGGAACCGGATCGCCGGGCGCAGCCTGACACCCGGCGCCCGGCTGCCGTCGATCCGCGCCTTCGCGACGAGCCTCAAGGTTTCCAAGTCGACCGTGGTCGAGGCCTACGAGCGGCTGGCGGCGGAGGGGTTGATCCGCTCGCGGCCCGGATCCGGCTTCTTCGTCGCCGCGCCGCTTGCGCCGCTGTCGCTTGCCGAAATCGGCCCGCGGGTTCAGCGCGAGGTCGACCCCCTGTGGATTTCTCGGCAGGCGCTCGAAGCGGGGGGAAATGTACTGAAGCCCGGCTGCGGCTGGCTGCCGGCCGCGTGGATGCCGGAAGAGGGTCTCCGGCGCGCCTTGCGTTCGGTCGCGCGCGGCAGTGCCGCGACGCTCGTCGAATATGGTCCGCCGCTCGGGCTGTTGCCGCTCCGCGAACTTCTCGCCCGCCGTCTGGCGCAGCACGGCATCGAGGCGTCGCCGGAGCAGGTCATGCTGACGGAATCCGGCACCCAGGCGATCGATCTTCTCTGCCGCTTCCTGCTGAAACCCGGCGACGCCGTCCTCGTCGACGATCCGTGCTACTTCAATTTCCATGCGCTGCTCAGGGCACATCAGGCAAACGTCATCGGGATCCCCTATACGCCTGCCGGACCGGACCTCGAACGTTTCGCCGAAGCGCTCGAGGCGCACCGGCCGCGCCTCTACATCACCAATTCCGCGCTCCACAATCCGACCGGCGCGACGCTCTCGCCGCTCGTCGCCCATCGACTTTTAAAACTCGGCGACCAGTCGGACCTGACGATCATCGAGGACGACATCTTCGCCGACTTCGAGGAAGCGCCGGCGCCGCGGCTCGCGGCCTTCGACGGGCTCGAACGGGTCGTGCATATCGGCAGCTTTTCGAAGTCGCTGTCGGCGGCGGTGCGCTGCGGCTTCATTGCCGCGCCGCGCGGCTGGATCGAGCCGCTGACCGACCTGAAGATCGCCACGAGCTTCGGCGGCGCCGGCTTTTCTGCCGAGCTGGTGCTGACGCTCCTGAAGGACGGCAGCTACCGCAGGCACATGGAAACGGTGCGCCAGCGGTTGGCGCGCGCCATGGCCGAGACGATCGCCAGGCTCGGCGAGATCGGGATCGTCCCCTGGCTGGAGCCGCAGGCCGGCATGTTTCTCTGGTGCCGGCTGCCGGACGGAACCGATGCGGCGGACGTGGCGAGAAGGGCGCTCGAAAGGGACATCGTGCTCGCCCCCGGCAATGTCTTCAGCCAGGCGCAGACGGCCGGCGGTTTCCTGCGCTTCAACGTGGCGCAGTGCGAGGACGAGCGGCTGTTTCGCGCGCTGGCGGCGCTTCTGCGCCGGTAACCTCGACCGGCGTCTTCATGATGATCTCGCGATGCGGGTAGGGGATCGAGATGCCGGCGGCCTTGAACGCGTCCCAGAGCGCCATCAGCACCTCGCCGCGAATATTGGTCAGCCCGTTCGCCGGATCGGAGATCCAGAACCGGAGCTTGAAATCGAGCGACGATCCGCCAAAGCCCGTCAGCCAGCAGACCGGCTGGGCATAGGTGCTGGTGACCCGCGGGATGGATTTGACGGCGGCGATGGCGATCTCAACCACCTCGTGCGGGTCGCTGTCGTAGGAGGTGCCGAAGCTCACCTCGATGCGGACATAGTCGCTCGAAAACGACCAGTTCACCACCTGCTGGGAAATGAAGTCCTCGTTGGGGATGAGATACTCCTTGCCGTCCCTGGTGATGACCGAGACGAAGCGGGAGCGCAGGTCGCGGATCGAGCCGAAGGTTTCCCCGAGCGTGATCGTGTCGCCCGGCTTGATCGACTTGTCGAGCAGGATGATGATCCCGGAAATGAAGTTGGAGACCACCTTCTGCAGGCCGAAGCCGATGCCGACGCCGACGGCGCCGGAAAAGATGGTGAGCGCCGTCAGATCGATGCCGGTCGCCGACAGCGCGATCGTGCCGGCCAGCACGATGAGGCCGATCTTGATCAGCTTGCTGATCAGCACCTTCAGCGACGGCGTCAGGTCGGCGGATTTCTGGATCCAGTTCGACGACATGTTGCCGGTGAGGACGGCGAGCCAGATCATCGCGGCCGAGAGCACGACCGCCTTCATGACGAGCAGCAGCGAAAGCCGGACGGCACCGAGATTGATGGCGGCATTGTCGAGCGCCGTCAGCACCGGGCGGTCCAGCCCGAGCGCGTAGAGCGCGAAATAGAGCCAGCCGAGGACGGCGACGATGCGCGCCAGCGTCTGGTTGCGGATGATGCGGGTCAAGACCACGATGATGAACCAGGCGGCGACGAGGGTGAGCACCGTGCCCACCAGCCAGCGATAGGACGGCCAGCCGTATCGCGACAGCATGACATCGGCGATCCACAGCCAGACGATCAGGAACAGCCATTTGAGCCGCCGCATGAAGGCGATGATGACGCGCAGCAGGTCCGGGTTTCCCCTGATCGTCCGGGCGCGGGCTTCGAGGGCCGGCTCCAGGCGCTTGGCCAGCAGGCCGCAAACGAAGTAGCCGACGACGATCACGGCGCACTGATAGAGCGTCCACTCGTTGAGCACGAACCTCTGCAGCCACACTTCGGTGGCATTGATGGTCTCGACGAAATCCATCGGCATTGTCTTTGCAACCTTCCGCGGCACCATTCGGGCAGGAAACAGGCAGCGGACGTCGAGCGCCTGAAAAGGCGCACTGCGCAGTCGTATAACCAATCGGGCAGGGGATTTGTTCAATTCGTCCCACACGCGGGCGAACGCGGGTGGCCACCCCCCTCTGGCCCGCCGGCCATCTCCCCCACAAGGAGGGAGAGTAGCTGTGGCGCCCGTAGCGCCCCTATCGGAACGTCTCCGTGCAGAAGCGCTTCGGTCGGAGCGAGGGGCCAGCCCCACATAGTCTCCCCCCTTGTGGGGGAGATGGCCGGCAGGCCAGAGGGGGTGCTTCAGCCACGCCCCAAAAGAAACGTCCGCTGTCATCTGCCTGTCACCTTGCAATGATGTTTATCCGGAACTCACGTTCGTTGGAATCGCGGCTCGTTACCCGGGTAAATGATGCTGATCTTGTTCGCCGCCGGTGTATTTCTGGCCATCAACCTGTTGAGCCTGATGATCGCGGGCTGGCGGATCTGGCCGCGCCTCGGCCCGCAGCCGCGGACGCCGGATCGGCCGCCCGTCTCCCTCGTCATCCCGCTCTGCGGCATCGAGCAATTTTCCCGGGAAACGCTCGAAAGCGCCTTTCGCCTGGATTGGCCGGACTACGAAGTGATCTTCTGCGTCGCCGATGCCAAGGATGCGGTGATCCCGCTGATCGAAGCCGTGCGCCGGCGCCACCCGGGCTTTCCCGCGGCGATCCTCATCGGCGACGACCGGATCAGCGCCAATCCCAAGCTCAACAATTGCGTCAAGGGCTGGGCTGCGGCTTCGCATGAATGGGTGGTGCTCGCCGACTCGAATGTGCTGATGCCGGCCGATTATCTGATCCGCCTGATGGCGGCGTGGCGGCTGGAATCCGGGCTGGTCTGCTCGACCCCGCTCGGGTCGCGCCCCGCTGGATTCTGGGCGGAGGTCGAATGCGCCTTCCTCAACGCCCACCAGGCGCGCTGGCAATATGCCGGCGAGGCGCTGGGCTTCGGCTTTGCCCAGGGCAAGAGCATGCTCTGGCGCAAGAGCCTGCTCGATGCCAATGGCGGCATCCAGGCGCTGGCGGCCGAGATCGCCGAGGATGCGGCCGCAACGAAGCTGGTGAGAAGCCTCGGCCTGAAGGTGCACCTGGTTTCCGCGCCGTTCGACCAGCCGCTCGGCACAAGGACGTTCCGCGAGGTCTGGGCCCGGCAGTGCCGCTGGGCGCGGCTGCGCCGCGTCACCTTTCCGCAGTTCTTCGCGCCGGAAATCCTGGCCGGCATCGTGCCGCCGCTCCTCATGTCGGCGCTCGCCGCCGTCGCTGCGGGCCACAGCCTGCCTGCCATCGCCGCCCTTGTCGTCACCGCCGCCTACCTGCCGGAATTTTTCCTCGTCCATCGCAAGAACTGGCATCTCTCCCGTTGGTCGCTCGTCGCCATGTTCATCCGCGACCTGTTGCTGCCGATCATCTGGGTCCGAAGCTGGCTCGCGGGCAGCGCCGACTGGCGCGGCAACAGGATGTCGATCGGCTCGCAGGAGTCCCGGCTCGAAACGAGCGGGCTGCCGCCGCTGGTGAGTACGTCGTAGCGAGCGGGCGGGATGAGGGCAGCCGCATTGTGCTGGCCTCCTGCTAGCGGCCAGAAGCTGTCCTGCGGCAACGAATATCACGCCAATGGAACCACCTGCGTAGGCGTGCAGGGGCGCGTCGGCAGCACCGGACGGATCAGACCTCCGGCGATCAAAATGCTAAGTTTGAATGTCGTTCTGGCAGCAAGCTAATCCGGCTTCAGCAGAAACTGCCCGAGCGGTTGCTGCCAATGCCGCTTGGGTGGAGGCTCAGCCAGTATGTGAGCTGGCTCGATAACACGGCCCGACGCGTCAATCGTCGCTCGCACACGCCGCTTACCTGACAGCAGGGAGCCCTCGATACTTCGTAGGGAAGGTCGGCTTTTGGAAGTTAGACAACGCGCCTGGAATAACGGAGAAGGGGCGCATTGTTGAATTCCGTTTCAAGTACGAATGACAGTCTTTTTGCTGGCAATTGGTACGGATCAATAGATCCCCTTTCCCGCCAACAAGTCTTCGATCCGCTTTCGCACATCGCCGTTGGTTTCGGATTCCTTTAGCAGATTCAAGGCGGTCAGGGCTTCTTGTGGCCAGTCTTTTCTATCCCAATCGGACAGGGCGCGAATTGACATATTGCGGTTTCTCACCACCGGGCTTTGTAAACCCGCAGCAATAAACGCCCAGCCCTTGCCGGGGAATTTCCCGAGGTCCTGTATAACGAAGTCCAAAGCGCTATGCGCTGAGTATTCAAGGCCGAGGCCCATTTCGTTGCCCGGGCCGGTCGCGATTTTATCAAGCGGAATGCATTTCAAGCCGAGTTCCAGCACTTGATCAATGCGATCTTCATCGGAAATGCGCATCAAATCCCACCAATAGCCTTCGCCAGCCTCGGTGCGGTTGAAAAAGTATGGCCAAGGATCGATGCCAAATTTCTGGCATGCTCTGCTTGCATTCCAAAACTCCTGCCTGTCTCCAGACTCAAGAGCGCTCAAAATCACCGTCTTCCAATGGTCTTTGGCAACCAAGTCGGCGAGTCTTGTGGATATGTGGTCCACAGCGGCGTCAGACCAATCGTGCTCCAGCTTTCTTTCACCAGACTGATGCTCATCAAGCCTGTCTTTTAGCCTGGAAAGGAACGAATAGTGAGAAACGGAACCAAACTTGTCTTTTCCATGTTCCAACAATGCACCAACGACCGCACAGCCGTGCTCGTAGTCAGACAAGCCTTCAGCTGGTCCGCCTTCGCCGGCTATCAGGGTATCGACGATTTCGCAGGCTGAGTTGAAGAGGTCATCGTCAATTCGATCCGCCTGAAGCGCAAGGTGCAGGTCACCAGTTCTGGCACAAATACAGGCCAGATATTCATACATCACCGCGTTTTTATAGCCTTCGCGAATTAGCCAGTCTTTGATTTCCGGATCAACTGTGGTGGCAAGCCGCTCGACCGCGTTGATTCGACCCCATCCTTCAGCTGCCTTGGCCAACTTCCACAGGACTTTATCGCCGTAGCTTTCGTTACTTGAAATTGCGACCGCGGAGTAAAGCGTGAATTCGTCATGTCGACCTAGCGTCACGAAAATCTCCGAGTCATCGTTTCCCCTGAGCAGACCCAGCAACGCCATTGAGAATTTCACCGGCTCTCTGTCAGCAGCTTGTGTCGTGAACCAGTATACGATCTCATACAATCGGCCTGCGTCCAAAGACATTTCAAGTCGAATTCTCTCAATAAGCGCATCGATGACGCCGATAGCAGAGCCGTCTTTGATCAGTGAATACAAGGCTCTAACATTGCTTTCTGACGCATTTTCAGTGACTTGCTTCAACGCGGCATATAGTTCCGACACGATTTGATCTTCCGGTTTGGAAGAACCATGGTGTCTCATTATTCCATCCATGGCGCCCGGCATGAATGAAACCTTATTCGGATCACGGGCCGGTTCGTCGGGAAGCCGGTAACCCTCTTCTGACAAACCTGTTGGCTTCTCAGGGTCAATATGTGTGGCAATATGTGCGTAGATTGAGGAAGCGCTTCCCCAAGGCGGGTTCTGCTTGTTGGGCGGCCAAACCTTTTTTTTGAAGAAGCTGAACATGCGAACCCAATATGTAAATTTAGATTATGGTTCGCATATTTTGCCAGCTTTGCAATTTGTCAACGCGGTTTGGCCGCAATAGGTCCGATTGCGGGCGCTACTCGGCACAGGCCGCGCGACTACTGTTGGCGCAAGGCGGCAAAGGCCGAGATGCCCCACCACCCCCCTCAATCCTTCGGCAACCCCTCCGGCCGCAGATGCTTCTTCAGCGCCGCAATCCTGAAAATTGCATTGGCCGCGCCGTAGCCGCGGTAACCCCTCCGTTCGATGATTTCGAAGAAGAAGCCTTCGCCATAGGTCGGGCTGTAGAGCTGGAAGAACTCGCCGTTTTCGTCGCGGTCGTAGAGGATGTTTTCGGCCTTCAGCCGCTCGACCAGCTCGGCATCGAGGCCGAAACGGGCCTCGACGTCGTCATAGTAGTTGGGCGAGATCGGCAGCGCCTTGAAGCCGTTTGCCTTCAGCGCTGCGGCGGTCGCAAAAATGTCGTCGGTGGCGAAGGCGAGGTGCTGGACGCCGGAGCCGAAGGTTTCGGCGATGAAGCGGCCGGCGAGCGTGTTGCGGTTCTCGGCGCCGTTCAGCGTCAGCCGCAGCGTGCCGGCGTCGTTTTCCACCACCTGGCTGCGCACGATCCCGGCCGGATCGATGATGTCGACCATCGGCGTCTTCCGGGCGTCGAGCAAGGATGTGTAGAAAAGTAGCCAGGTCAGCAACTCTTCGTATTTGACCGTCTGGGCGACGTGGTCGATCACGGTGAGGCCGGCCGGCGCCGTCGGCTGGTCGTCGGTCACCGGCTCGAATTCGATCTCCCAGATTTTCGCGAGGTCGGATTTGTCGTCGAGGAAATAGATGAGGCCGCCGCCGACGCCGCGGATCGCCGGGACCTTGAGCTCGCCCGGGCCGACGGCCTGCTCGAAGGGCTCGGCGCCGAGCGCGCGTGCCCGTTCGGCGGTCGCCGCCGCATCGTCGACCAGGAGGCCAAAAGCGTAGGCAGATGTGCCGTGCACCAGATAGGAGGCGTTGGCAAAACCTTCGCGCTCGGTGTTGATCACCAGGTTGATCGCGCCCTGGCGGTAGACCAGCACCTGTTTCGTCCGGTGCCGCGCCGCTTTGCGGAAGCCTATCGTGCGGATCAGCGCTTCGAGCTCGCCGGCTTCCTCTTCGGATGCGGTGAATTCGACGAAGGCGACGCCCTTCACGTCGACGCGCGGCGGCATGTCCGGGACCGGTAGCCGGATATCGGGCTCCGCGCGCTTCACCTGGTCGCCGAGATAGATCAGCGAACGGTAGCCGTCGACGGCGATGGCATTGGCGTTGCCGCCGCGGAACTGGTCGTTGAAGATTTCGAGCGACAGGTAGCCGTCATAGCCGGTTGCCGCCACGGCGCGGGTGAAGTCGGTCACCGGCAGGTCGCCTTCGCCGGGCATGTTGCGGAAATGCCGGCTCCAATAGAGCAGGTCCATGTCGATCAGCGGCGCATCGGCGAGCTGGACGATGAAGATCTTTTCCTTCGGGATCGAGCGGATAGAATTGACCTCGATCTTGCGCGACAGCGTGTGGAAGCTGTCGAGGATGAGGCCGATATTCGGATGATCGGCGCGGCGGACGATCTCCCAGGCGTCGCGGTGGTCATGGATGTGGCGGCCCCAGGCGAGCGCCTCGTAGCCGACGCGCAATCCGCGCTTGGCGGCGCGCTCGCCAAGCTCGCGGAAATCGCACGCGGCCCGGTCGATGCCGCCGAGTGCGGCCGGCGAGACGTTGGAGCAGACGAGCACGAGGTCGGTGCCGAGCTCCTGCATCAGGTCGAACTTGCGCTCGGCCCGGTCGAAGGTGCGGGTTCTGAGCGGTTCCGGCATGCCCTCGAAGTCGCGGAACGGCTGGAACAGGCTGATCTCCAGGCCGAAGTCGCGCACCATCCGGCCGACCTCGCGCGGGCTCTCGTCGAAGGCGAGGAAGTCGTTCTCGAAAATCTCGACGCCGTCGAAGCCGGCCTTGGCAATGGCGCGCAGCTTGTCGGTGAGGTCGCCGCTTAAGGAAACTGTCGCTATCGAGGTCTTCATCGTCCTGTCCTCGCTTTTTAGAGTGCGATGTTGGGAGGCGGGCGTGATACCCCCCTCTGCCCTGCCGGGCATCTCCCCCGCAAGGGGGGAGATCGGCTAGGTGCGGGCTCCCCGGCTTTCTCGCATCGGCAATGCGAGCCTCGCTGTGGGAGGTGACCGCGGGTGTGATACCCCCTCTGCCCTGCCGGGCATCTCCCCCGCAAGGGGGAGATCGGCCAGATGCGGGCTCCCCGCTTTCTCGCATCGGCAATGCGAGCCTCGCTGTGGGAGGTGACTGCGGGTGTGGCACCCCCCTCTGCCCTGCCGGGCACCTCCCCCGCAAGGGGGGAGATTGGCTAGTTGCGGGCTCCCCGGCTTTCTTTCGTCGACAACGCCAGCCTCCCTACGGCGGTGAACGTGGTAGCCGGCGGGGCCTTTTGCCCATCTCCACCCTTGCGGGGGAGATGCCCGGCAGGGCAGAGGGGGGTATCGCCCGGCAGTTGAGGCCATCACCCCGTCATTGCCCTGAAATGTTCCAGCATCCGCGCCGCATCCGGTTCGAGCCCGGTGAACAGCCGGAAGGCGCCGACCGCCTGGAACACGGCCATGCCGCCGCCGTCCAGTGTGCGGCAGCCGCGCCGCCGCGCTTCCTTGAGCAGCGCCGTTTCGAGCGGGAAATAGACGATCTCGGCGACCCAGTGGCGGGGCTCAAGCAGCCCGGCATCGAGCGGCAGCCCCGGATATTTCGCCATGCCGGTCGGCGTCGCATGGACCAGCCCGGCCGCCTCCCGCATGGCTGCGGCGAGATCTCTGCCCGGCGCGATGTCCGCCTCGGGGAAGAGGGGAGCGAGCATTTCGGCAAGTGCCTCGGCCCGTTCCGGCTCGCGGTCGAAGACGGTAAGCCGGCGCAGACCGAGGGAGAGGCCCGCGTAAGCCGTCGCGACGCCGGCGCCGCCGGCGCCGAGCTGCACGGCGGCGGAGAGGTCCGCGCCGGGCAGGCCGCGGCGGAATCCTTCGGCAAAGCCCCACCAGTCGGTGTTGTGGCCATAGCGCCGGCCGCCCTTCAGCACCACGGTGTTGACGGCGCCGAGCCGGCGGGCGTCGGGGGCAAGCTCGTCGAGATGGGCGATGACCGCCTGCTTGCAGGGGTGGGTGATGTTGAGGCCGGCAAGCCCGCGGGCTTCCGCCTCGGCGATGAGACGCGGCAGGGCGTCTTCCGTTGCGCCGAGCGCCTGCAGGTCGATCAGCTCGTAGTGGTAGCTGAGCCCCTGGGCGGCGCCCTCGGCCATGTGCATCGCCGGGGTCAGCGAGGCCTGGATGCCGGCGCCGATCAGCCCGGCTTTCAAGGGTCTTACAAGCGTTTCGGTCATGTTTTCGGGTTCCACTTTGTCCATCCCGTCGCGCTTCGTCCGGTCCGCCGCTTGGGAATAGGCGGACCGGAGGCTCGGCCGGCCGTTACTGGCCGCGTGCCGTGCCGATCTCCTTGAACAGCGCTTCGACCGTCTCACTGCCGATCTGGGCCTTGAACTTCTCGATCACCGGCTTGACGGCATCGCGCAGCTTCTGCGTCTCCTCCGGGCTGAGTTCGCTCACCTCCATGCCGGTCTTCTTGATCTCCGCGAGCGCCTCGGCATCCTTCTCGCGCGACACCTTGCGCTGGAAGTCGCGTGCCTCGGTGGCGGCCGCCTGCAGCACGGCCTTCTCCTCGTCGTTCAGCCCATCCCAGAACTTCTTGCTGACGAGCACGATCTGCGGGTTGTACTGGTGACGGGTCAGCGTCATGTACTTCTGCACCTCGTAGAACTTGGCGTTCAGGATGTTTGCCGCCGGGTTCTCCTGGCCGTCGACCGTTCCGGTCTCGAGCGCCGTGTAGAGTTCGGTGTAGGGCAGCGGCACGGCGTTGGCGCCGAGCGTGTTGAAGAGCTCGAGCGGGATCGGCGACTGGATCGTGCGGATCTTCAGGCCCTTGATGTCCTCGAGCTTGGTCACCGGATGGCGGTTGTTGGTGAGGTTGCGGAAGCCGAGCTCCCAATAGCCAAGCCCGACTAGGCCGGTATCGGGCAGCAGCTTCGTCAGGCTCTCGCCGAACGGGCCGTCCATCACCTTGTCGGCTTCCTCGCCGCTGTTGAACAGGAAGGGCAGGTCGACGGCGCCGAACTGCTTGACGTTGTTGGAAAGGATGCCGGCGTTCAGCACCGTCATCTCGATGACGCCGCCCTGCAGCGCCGAGATCGTCTGCACGTCGCCGCCGAGCGTGCCGCCGGGGAAGAGCTTGACCTCGATCTTGCCGCCGCTCTTTTCCTTCACCAGTTCGGCGAACTTCTCCATGCCGGTCACCTGCGGGTGACCCTTGTTGTTGGCCGAGGCGAATTTGATGGCCTGGTCGCGGATCTCCGCATTGGTCGGCCCGGCGGTCATCAAAGCGAGCGGCAGGGCAAGGCCCAGTGCCAGCTTGGTCAGTCTGTTCAACATGTTATCCTCCCAGGTTGGGCCGGCACTCCCGCCGGCCGTGTTGAAGCGTGAAAAGTCAGTGCCCGAACCAGGAGACCGGAACGGTCACCAGCTCAGGGAACAGGACGAGCAGGAAAAGAACGATCAGCTCGGCGATCAGGAAGGGCATCACGCCCTTCATCAGCTCCTCCATCGAGAGCTTCGAGACGCCGCAGATGACGTTCAAGACGGTGCCGACCGGCGGCGTTATCAGGCCGATCGAATTGTTGATGATGAACAGCACGCCGAAATAGACCGGGTCGATGCCCGCCTGCTTGATGATCGGCATCAAGACCGGCGTCATCACCAGGATGGTCGGCGTCATGTCCATGGCGGTGCCGACGACGACGATCAGCGCCATGATGGCGATGAGCAGCGCCGTCTGGTTGTCCATCAGCGGCTCGACGAGGGCGGCAAGCGCGCCCGGCACGTCGGCGACGGTGATCAGCCAGGCCGAGACCGCGGCACAGGCGACCAGGAACATGACGACGGCGGTGATCTTGGCGGCCGCGACGAAGACATGGAACAGCTGGGCCGGCGGCAGCTCGCGATAGACGACCATCGCGACGAACAGCGAATAGACGGCGGCCACGACGCCCGCCTCGGTCGGCGTGAAGACGCCGAACTTCAGCCCGACGATGATGATCACCGGCAGCATCAGCGCCCAGATGCTGTCGGCCAAGGCCTTGAGCCGCACCGCGCCGCTTTCGCGCGGCGGCAGTTCGAACTGCTCCTTGCGGGCGACGAGGAACCAGGTGATGCAGAGTGCGGCGGCGATCATCAGCCCGGGAAAGATGCCGGCAAGAAACAGCTTGGTGATCGAGACGCCGCCGACGACGCCGTAGAGGATGAAGCCGATCGACGGCGGAATGATCGGGCCGATGATCGAGGCCGAGGCAAGCAGGCCGCCGGCGCGGGCCGCGTCATGGCCGCTCTTCAGCATCATCGGCAGGAGCAGCGCGCCGAGGGCTGCCGCATCGGCGACCGCCGAGCCCGAGAGGCTGGAGAGGATGCAGGCGGCGAAGATCGCCACGAAGCCGAGGCCGCCGCGGATATGGCCGACCATCGCCATGGCCAGCGCGACGATGCGGCGCGAAAGGCCACCGGTGTTCATCACCTCGCCGGCAAGCAGGAAGAAGGGCACCGCCATCAGCGGAAAGCTGTCGGCGCCGTTCAAGACGTTCTGGGCGACGATCTGCGCGTCGAACAGGCCGAGATAGAGCATCAAGGCCACGCCGGTCAGGATCAGGGCGAAGGCGATCGGCACGCCGAGCGCCATGGGGACGAGCAGTGCGCCGAGAAAGATGGAAACCGTCATCGTCGCCTCCTCAGCGCTTCGCAGAGACCGGCCCGAGGGCGGGCTCGGGAAGATGGTCGAGGGCCAATTCGTCTTCGCTCTCGCGCACCAAGGCCGCGGTCGTCACGTCGATGCGGCCGGTGGCGATGGCGAAGGCGTCGGAAAGGAGGATCAGGAATGCCGGAATGCCGAAGGCCAGGCCGGCGCCATAGAAGAAGCCCATGGAGAGGCCGGTCGCCGGCGCGCCGACATGAAGGTTGATCAGCGTCTGCGCCCAGCTGCCGCTGATCATCAGCCAGGTGGCATAGAGCATCAGCGCATGGCCGCACAAAACAGCGACCTTGGCGCCGAAGGGCGGCAGCCGCTTGATCAGCGTATCGACGCCGAGATGACCGTGTTCGCGCATGGCGACGACGGCGCCGAGAAAGGTCAGCCAGACGAAGAAGATGCGCGACAGCTCCTCCGAAACTGTGATCCCCTGGTTGAACGCATAGCGCAGGACGACATTGCCGAAGACGAGCACGACCATGCCGGCCAGCAGCAGGGCGATCGTCACTTTCAGCGCGAAGAAATAGAAATCGATAATGCGGGTCATGCGCTCCTCCCAAGCAGCAAGCGAAGCCGGCGACGCTCGCGCCCGCTTCCCTCTCCCGTTCCGGCTAGCCGGCCGCCGGGACCCCGCGCTCCTCCGCGTGTCCGGCTCTGTCTCTCTAAAATGTACTAACTAGTTCGGATGTCAAGCGGCTTGCTATTGAAAGGAAGGGTCAAGGTGAATATGTCTTGATGCATCGCCTGGGAGAGGGCTCTCCCGCTCGACCTGCAAAACGGGCAATAAGGTCGACGGAACAAGGGCTTGTGGAAGAGCGGGGCAGCGCACGACAATGGCCGAACGGCAGATGAACGGCAGGAAAAACGATCCGGCGAGAACACAGGAAGATATTCTTGAGGTGGCGACGGAGGAATTTTCCACCCACGGCCTGGCCGGCGCCCGGGTGGATCAGATCGCCGAACGGACGCGCACCTCGAAGCGGATGATCTACTATTATTTCGGCAGCAAGGAAGCGCTCTATCTCGCCGTGCTGGAGCGCTCCTACCGCAAGATCCGCACGCTGGAGGCCGATCTCGCGCTCGCCAACCTGCCGCCGGAACAGGCGCTGCGCACGCTGATCGCCACCACCTTCGACCACGACGAGGCCAATCCCGACTTCGTCCGCCTCGTCAGCATCGAGAACATCCACCACGCCGCCCACATGCTGCGCTCGGAGGCGATCCGCGAACTGAACGTCTCGGTGATCCAGACGATCGATGCCATAGTCCAGCGCGGCCTTGCCGACGGCAGCTTCAGCCGCAAGGCCGATCCGATCGACATCCATATGCTGATCAGCGCCTTCTGCTTCTTCCGCGTCTCGAACCGCTACACCTTCGGCACGATCTTCCGCCGTGACCTCTCCGAGCCGGAAACGATCGGCCGCCACCGCACGATGATCGCCGATGCGGTGGTGAGCTATCTGAAGGGCGGGGAGGGGGGTGCCGAGCCGGTGCGCGGTTGACGCGAGTGCGGACCTACCCCAGACCAGCGGCGGTGCGCCTCTTGATTACCTGTGCCCAGGGTCTCGAAGCCTTCTTCCACGAGGCAGGCGTTGCCAACGCCGTCGGATCGCCATCCGGCCCGCCGTCACCGGAGGCGATCGAGCGGGTGATCGGCATCGCCATCAAGCATGGCCAGACCTTCGCCCCGCCGGGAGCCCTGTTGGCGGCCTGATGCCAGCGGCGCGGGTGCTATGCTCTCAGTGGGCGCGGCAAGGCCGGTTGGTTGTTGCCGCATCGCTGTGTGACATGAGGCCGACCCCGCTATCTCGTTCCACCTAACGTGTCGTCGTAGGATTGGGTAAAGCGCTCACCATTGAAGGTATGCGTGCAGCACCAGCATGTCGGCTTCATATCGTCGACTGTGAGGGTAGGGTCCACCAAAGCCAAACGTTTGTCGTCATCGACATAGAGGCCGCTATAGTACGTGCTCTCACCGATCCGCACATATGGGGTCCTTTCTTCCGCGCTCCGTGCAACGAGCCAGAAGATGGGATCCGGACGATCTATTCGCGCGACAGCTTCGCTGTAAGTTTCATCCCAATCCCGGCCGATACGCGAGAGAAGAAACTTGAATAATGGCGTGTAGTCCAGCCCATGCCGGTGGTGAGACTGCATCGAACCATGATGGGCGTCGTCCTGTTTGACAGCCTTTTTATTACGGGACCATCGCCATTCGCCACCGTGGCCGTGACGTACCCCGTGGGTTCGGGTGTTTACCTTTCGATAGAGCGGTTTCTTACGTTCCATGCGTTTCTCTTGGATCATCCGCTGAAGGTCTTCAATCCTTTGGTTCCAACGACTAACACTTCGCCAAAGGGCTCAACAAGATCTCGCACAATTAAGGGCCTTGGATGCGGATTCCCGCGACCGGTCAGCCAAGCACGCGATCAAGGGCGTTTTTGACTCCTGCCATCTCGGAGTGCGGCAATGGCAGGATCGGGCGCGGCGGGTCGGTCCGGCAAAGGCCGAGCGCCTCCGCGATCGCGTACATGACGCGGAAGCTGCCGAAGGCCTTGAACAGGCTCCACAAGGGTTGAAATGCCTGGTCGAGCCGCTCGACCTCGGCAACATCGCCGGCTTGCGCGGCCCGGGTAAGCGCCAAGGCTTCGGCGGGCAAAAGGCCGGCGATGACGCTGTACCAGGCGTTGCAGCCCGCCAGCAGCGCCGCCGTAGCTCCCCAATCGCCACTGTAGCCGATCGAGAAGCCTCGTGACGTTTCGGCGCGAAGGCGCGCCATCTCGCCCTCGAAGGCACCGTCCTGCGGCAACGGCATCTTCACCGCCGCGATGTTTGCGATCTTCGATAGCCGCGCAATCAATGCGTCGCTGAAGGTGAATTTTGTGGTGCCAGGATTGTTGTAGATGCAGAGCGGCAACTGCCCCGCATCGGCGACAGCGGCGAAGTGCTGATAGACCTCTTCTTCGAAGAGCGGCGTATAGGACATGGGCGCCAGCAGCAGGCCGTCGGCGCCGGCGGACCTGGCATCCCGCGCCAATGCCTGCGCCTCGTCGGTTCGAAGCGCCCCGACACCGACGATGACGGGTGTCTTGCCGCCGACGGAGTCCATCGCCGCCTCGACGGCGCGTCGCCGCTCGCCGCGTGAGAGAAAGGCGTAGCCGCCCGTGCTGCCAAGCAGCCCGATCGAGTCGACGCCGGCGAGATGAATACGCTCGAGCAAACGCGCAAGTGCGCCCGTGGCGACATGGCCGGCAGCATCGGTCGGAGTGATGGAGAAGGCCGAAAGACCGGTGAAGAGCGTCACGATCGCCTCCTCTTCAAGCGCGAGACAACAAGAGCCGCAGGCCGGCCACGCCGAAAAACACGGCCAACAGACCCTCTATCCAGCGCCGCGCGCGCCGATAGAGGCGCACCATCGGCGCGGTTGAGAAAACGAGGGCGTAGCCGCAAAAGATGGTCACGCTCAGAGCCGCGCAGCCGCCGAGGATCGCCGCAAGCCTGTGCCACGACGCATCCGGCCCGAGACCGAGCGTCACCAGGGCGATCCATGCGAGCACGGATTTCGGATTGGTGAGATGCATCAGCAATCCACGCCGATAGAGAGCCGATCCGTAGAGCGCATCGTCACCCGGCGGCTGCACCGCCTTGCCGCCGGAAGATAGAGCCGCCCTTACAGCCTTGAAGGCGAGATAGAGGAGATAGAGGCCGCCGAAGATTTTGAGAACGATCAGGGCTTCGGCGTAGCGGGTCAGCAGCGCCGAGATGCCGGTGGCGGCCATCATGCCCCAGAAGATCGATCCGCTGACGACGCCGGCTGCAAGGAGAAGCGCTGCTCGTCTGCCGTTATTCATCGCAACCCCCATGATCTGCATGTTGCTGGGGCCGGGACTGGCGGCGGCGATCACATAGGCGGCGTAGACAAGCAGAAGCTGGTGGACGGAGGTGGACAAGCTTTTGGGACCTTATGAGCCGAGGAGAGGTGCGAGACACGGAGATCACATCCCGCTCAACAGTTTAGAGGCGATCATCCACATTGTAAGTGCGATGAGCGTTTCCAGGATGCGCCAGGACAGCGGGTTTGAGAAGACCGGTCGCAGCCATGTGGCGCCATAGCCGAGCGAAAAAAAGAACAGGAAGGAGGCGGTTACCGCGCCTGTCGTGAACGAAAGCTCGCCTCCCGGAAAGCGGGTCGAGATCGTGCCGAGCAGCACGACGGTGTCGAGATATACATGCGGATTGAGCCAGGTGAGCGCCAGGCAGGTCGCAACGGTCTGCCGAAGGCTCGACGCTCTCGCCTCTCCGGCCGCCAAGGCTCCGGACGACCGCAAGGCGGAATAGAGGTTTTTGGCGCCGTACCAGATCAGGAACGTCGCACCGCCGTAGCGCATGGCCGGATCGAGCCAAGGCAAGAGCGTGGCGATTTGCCGGAAGCTGGTTACCCCCAGGATGATCAGCAATGTATCGGATAGCGCGCAGGCAAGGCAGACGGCGAAGACGTGCTCGTTGCGCAGCCCCTGGCGCAGCACGAAGGCATTCTGCGCGCCGATCGCCACGATCAGGCTGAGCCCCATCAGCAGGCCCGTGACGTAAACCGAAAAATTCATGCCTGCAAAGCGCTCCGGAAACGAGATGAGCGTTTCCGGTATCGCGACGGGAGTATTCAGGCTAGTTAATGTTGCTAAGTGCAATTAAGCGAAACTAAGCCATGCTCGATTATCCCGCCCTCCGTGCCGTCGCGGCCGTCGTCCAGACGGGCAGCTTCGAAAAGGCCGCCGGCATCCTCAACGTGACGCCTTCGGCCATCTCCCAGCGGGTGAAGCAGCTCGAGGAACGCCTCGGCGTCGTCCTGGTGGCCCGAGGCAATCCCTGTACCGCGACGGAAAAGGGAGAATGGCTCTGCCGCCATATGGAAAATGTCGGCATGCTCGAAGGCGAGCTGCTCGAGCACCTGCCGGGCCTCGTCGGTCCGGGTGAACTGCGGCAAAGGGTGACGCTGAACATTGCGACGAGCGCCGACAGCCTCGGGACCTGGTTCGTTGCGGCCGTATCGAACTTCGCCAAGCGTTCGCCCTACCTGCTGAACATCGCCCTCGACGACGAGGACCATACCGCCGAATGGCTGAAAAAGGGGCGGGTGATTGCCGCGGTCACCAGCCTGGAAAAGCCGATCCAGGGGTGCCGGCGCGTGTCTCTCGGCACGCTTCGCTATCATGCGACGGCGAGCCCCGACTTCGTTGCCCGGCATTTCGCCGATGGCGTCACGCCGGAGGCGATCGCCAGCGCGCCGGCCTTGACCTTCAATCAGAAGGACAGGCTTCAAAGCCGGTGGATACGCCAGGCGCTCGGGGAAGACGTGACCTATCCGACCCACTGGCTGCCGTCGACACAAGGCTTCCTCGAGGCGAGCCTTGCGGGCATGGGGTGGGCGATGAATCCCATCCAGCTTGCGCGCGAGCATCTGGAGTCCGGCCGGCTGCTCGAGCTGATCCCCGGCACGCCCTTGGATGTTCCCTTGTACTGGCAGATCAACCGCCTTGCCGCCGACCGGCTGACCGAGCTTACGCGCGAGGTCACCCTGGTCGCCAAGCACCGCCTACTGCGTTGAAGAGTGGCGCGGCGCGAGCGCTGCCGCCAGGGCCGCTGCCAGCATCAAGCCTGCCGCCGCCAGGGGCAGAGCGTAAAAATCCGTCCCGGCATAGGCGGCGCCGAAGCCGAGCGTGCCGGCGAAAAGGGCGAGATAGGTAACGCCGCTGTTGAGCCCCATGATTGCGCCGCGCCTGGCGGGATCGAGCGCGGTCAGGCGCATGATAAGCACGTTCAGCCCGAAATGGTTGGCGAGCCCCCAGAGAAAGACGACCGCCAGCATGGCCGGATAGGAACCGCTCGCCGCCGCCATCGCGACATAGACGCCGGCGACGCCGAGGAAAATCAGCGGCAGCAGCCTGCCTGCTCCGAAGCGATCGATCAGCCGGTCGAGGAAGGCCGCTCCGCCGAAGCCCAAGCCGTAGGAGACGGCGACGAGGCCGTTGGCACTCACGGGCAGGCCGAGGGCGGCAGTTAGATGGTCGCCGATATAGGCGTACACACCGTAGAAGGCTGCCATGAAGGCAGCGCAGGCGACGAGGAGCGGCGCGACGCCGCGCACGCTGAGCGCCGCAAGCGGCGATGTCGCCTTGCCGGCGACGCCTGCGGCGACGGCTGCGCGCCGGACGGCGGCGCAGGCGATCAGCGTTGCCGCGGCGACGACGACATAGACGGTGCGCCAGCCGGCGAATTCGGCGATCGCCGCCGACAGCGGCACGCCGGCCACCATGCTCAGCGTCCATCCGGTCAGCACCAGGCCGATCGTCTCGCTTTCCCGCCCGGCCGGGGCGATCAGCGAGGCCAGCGTATAAATGGCGGGAAGTGCGATGCCCGCCGCGATGCCGACGATGAGCTGGGCGGCGACCAACAGCGGCAGCGCCGGCGCGGCGGCGCTGCCGGCAAGCCCGGCAGCAAGCAGCATGAGCGCCGCCGCGAGCATGCGCCGCGGGCCGTGCCGGTCGATCAGGCGGCCAAGGAAGACGGCGCTTGCGGCGGTGCCGAGTCCGAAGGCGGCGGACGCCGTCATCACCGCAGGAACGTCGGCGCCGAGGCTCCGCGCCACTTCCGGCGCGACCGGCCCGAGCGCCAGTGAATTGGAGCCGATGACGCCGATCGCGGCGGTCAGCACGAAGGCGAAGGGCGGGATGCGCGCCCTGTCGCCGGATAGGGCGGAAATGGATTGATCGATGTTCGTCATTCCTGCATATTTGCAGAACCAAATTCGGTATCAACGGGAAATATCAGTATGGATCAAAATACAGATGACGTTCGGCGGAAGCGCCCACCGGAGCGTGACCTCGACGCGATGGACCGAAAACTATTAGGCGTCCTGGTCGAGGACGCGACGACGAGCTACGCCGAACTTGGCGAACGCGTCGGGCTTTCGCCGCCGGCCGCGCACGAGCGGGTGAAGCGCCTCAGGCGCTCGGGGGCGATCCGCCGCGTGGCGGCGCTGATCGATCCCGAGGCGCTCGGCAAGACGCTGCTCGCCTTCGTCCATGTCGACACGACCGGCTGGGGCAAGACGCAGGCGCTGCTGGCGATCGAGGAGTGCCCGGAAGTGGAGGAGATCCACTCGGTCGCCGGCGACACCTGCATGCTGCTCAAGGTTCGCACGGAAAGTCCGCATGCGCTCGAAGGCCTGCTGGCGCGCCTTTACGACACGCCCGGCGTCAAGGCGACGCGAAGCTATGTCGTACTTTCGACCTATCTGGAACGACCGGTGCAGCCGGGTACGACGAGCGAATGGCCGGAACGGGTGAAGGGCTAGGAGTGATATCTTTATCCCATCAGAGCCAGGCGGCTTCAGTTCGGTTCCACGCCAATGGCGGATCAAGCGATCGCCGGCCTGGCGACCAAGTTCGCGATTTGCAGGGCCTCTATGCCGATCTGGCGCAGAAGGCCCGTGGTCGCAGGATTGAAGCCACAAAAGTACAGGCCGTCCCTCGCCGGATGAAGCTCGCCCCTCCGTGGCTTGGCGGCACCTTGAAACCGCTCGACTACGTCGGGCAGCAGTGTCTCGAGGGCGGGCCGGTAACCGGTAGCCAGCACAATCGCATCGAATTCCGCCGACTCGCCGTTCGCGAAGTGCACGCGCGAGCCCGCTGACATTTCGACGGCGGGGTACACCTTGATCCGGCCTTCCCTGATCTTCGCAATCGTGCCGATGTCGATCAGGGGCGTTCGGCCCCGCTCTATCATGGCGGTCAAAGCCCCCTGTCGCGAACGCTTGAGGCCGAGTCCCTCGAGATCGCGATAGCGCATGTGCAGAAACGGTGCGTTGACCGCATCGACTACTCTCGACGGAAAGTGTTGCTGAAGGATAGCGATCGTCGCGCTTGGCACGCCGAACATTTCTCTCGGAACAACATTGATGGGCCCACGGACCGCCATGGCGACCTCGAGGGCTGCTTCGGCGCATTCGAGCGCGATCTCGCCTGCCGAATTTCCGAAACCGACCACCAGAATTCGACGTGCATCAAGAGCAACTGCGTTCCGGTATTCGCAAGAATGCGTGATGGTCCCCTTGAAGGTTTCCTGACCAGTCCAGTGCGGTCTGATCGGTGCTTTCGAGAGTCCGGTGGCGATGATGACGGCTCTCGATTCGAATACGTCGCCGTCGCCCGTCTCGACGACCCATTTCGCAGCTTTCCGAACAGATGCGACGCGTTTGCCGAACTTGATCCGAACGTCATTTGCACGCGCATAATCTTCGAGATAGTCGATGACCTGCAAGCGTGAGGGGTATCTCGGGAAATGCGCGGGCATCGGCCTTCCCGGAAGCGCCGAGCGACCTTTCGCCGTATGGAGGTGAAGGCGATCGTAATGCCTTCGCCACGATGCGGCGAGCTCGTCCTGAGCCTCCAGGACCACCGAGCGACAACCCTCGGCGCGGAGCGCCGCGGCGCAGGCCAGGCCCGCCGGGCCCGCACCGATGATGATTGTCTCCTCAATTGCCACGGACGTTCCTCCGGGTGAGATGCTTGGCCTGCTCAATTCGAGCTTGCGGTGCACCGCAAGCTCGCTTCGACAATACATGCTTCCACCGCTACGGCTACTAGCGCTCAAGGATGCATTGTTGTTGCTAGACTTTGCAGGAAAACTTGCCGGTGGGTACGCGGGATGAATTGCCCCCGGCCTGTTCGGCAGAGCCGAGGAACCCTCGGTTGCGCCGGCAAAGACCCTCGTGCCCCTCGCACGAGGCGGCCGCACGCTTCGCGACCGCTGCCGGCATCATTTTGGCGTCAGCGCGCACCCGCCGATCGCAGCTGCTCTTCAATCTTGGTCCTGCAGGCAAACGGCAGGGCCGCGATCAAAGATTGCTTTCGAGCGCAAACGTAACGCTGGATAGCACTATGGCAGATCCGGTCATGCGGCGCTGTTCGGACCAGGGATGGAGAGGCTTTAAGTCAGGTCATTCTCTCCTGCCCACTATTAACCGCCCAACCGAAGAAGTGTGCAAGCTTTTCTGCAAGTGAAGGAAACGAGCCGACCCAATATAAAGCGGAGTCTCGAAACGTGTCTGGCAACCGTAAGTTATTTGTTGAAGACTGAGGGCGATTCGGGTTGCACTTGATCGAACACTGTTGGGGGCACAATGAAATCCACCCTTCTTCCAGTTCTGGCATCCTTCGGTATCTGCGTCATTGCGGGGAGTGCCACGGCCGCCGACATCTATTCGCCGCTGACGCCCGAGGCCCAGCAGACGACGACCGAAAGCGGCTGGAGCTTTACCTTCGCGCCCTATTTCTGGGCGGCGGGGCTGTCGGGCGACATTGCCCAGTTCGGACTGCCGGCCGTCCATGCCGACGCCAGTTTCAGCGATATATTCGACCACCTCGATTTCGGCGCGATGGTGATCGGCGAAGCCCGCTACGGTCCCTACAGCATCTTCACCGACATCATGTACACCAAGATTTCGGGCCAGGGCGGCACGCCGAGGGGCATTCTCGCCAATGACGTCGCGCTCACGTCCGAGACTTTCGCCGGCTTCCTCGGGGCTGGTTATTCCGTGCTCGAGGACAATTCGGGCCGTCTCGAAATCGTCGGCGGCTTGCGCGTCTGGTCGGTCGAGAGCGAACTCTCCTTCAGCGGCGGCCTTCTCGACGGCGTGTCGAGAGCCGATGAGGCGACGTGGGTGGACGGGCTGGCCGGTTTTCGCGCAACCTATTCGCTCACGCCGGAAATCTACCTGACCGGTTGGGGCCTCGTCGGCGCCGGCGGCGCCGATCTCGACTGGGACGTCGCCGCAGCGATCGGCTACCGGTTCAACGATACGGTCTCGGCCGTCGCCGGTTACCGCGCCCTGGGTGTGGACTACAGCGACGACGGATTCGTCTTCGACGTCGTACAGCAGGGCCCGATCCTGGGTCTGGTCGTGCGGTTCTAGATCGGGGCCGGGGCGGGGCTCGCAGGCGTCTTTGCCAGGCAGGTGCGGCGGACAGATCAACCCCTCAGCGTCGGGGCTCCGGATCGCCCCAGTTTGGTGGACGTCTGTCGCACGATCTTGGCGACGAAGTCAGATTTGCCGCCAGTGTAGAATTTCCAGTCGCCATTTGCCTCCGTTGCCAGCTTGCGCTTCAGAGCAGCATATTCGGCTGCGTCGTCCGGACGAGTACGGAGCCAATCGCGAAACAGAATGCGTTTGACATGCGTCGGGTTCTCCGGCCCGCAGAGATAGAGCCGCGTGCCGTAGGAGCCGTGGCCCGAGGTGAAGGTCCACATACCATCACCGTATGGATCGCCGTGGAAGGCAAAGCCCAGATGCGCCTTCACCCGCTCGACTGCTTCGACAACCATCGCATGGCTGCGAAGCACTGTGTCGATGTCAATTTTGGGCTTCGAAGGAAGGCCGACCACCGATGTACTCCCGACATGGTGAATGTCATCCACCATGTCGCCGATCAGTTCCATGATCCGGCTCTTTTCCGCCTCGAATAGCCCGGGCCATGCCGGGTCGTAGTCTGCAACCTTTATCGCGGCCATCCCTGCAGTCATTCGGTTCGATTTTCAATAGGGCATGTCCGATCACACAAGATGGAGCGTCAACCGCGTCGCGCCGCCTCGATCGCGGCGACGTCGATTTTCCCCATGGTCATCATGGCGTCGAATGCGCGCTTTGCCTCGGCGCCGCCAGCGGCAAGCGCGTCGGTCAGGACGCGCGGGGTGATTTGCCAGGAAATCCCCCATTTGTCCTTGCACCAGCCGCATGCGCTTTCCTGGCCGCCATTGCCGACGATGGCATTCCAGTAGCGGTCGGTCTCCTCCTGGTCGTCGGTGGCGATCTGGAACGAGAAGGCCTCGCTATGCGTGAACATCGGCCCGCCGTTGAGGCCGAGACAAGGAATGCCGGCAACGGTGAAGTCGACCGTCAACACGTCGCCCTCCTTGCCGGACGGGTAGTCGCTGGGTGCACGGTGCACGGCGCTCACCTTGCTGTCGGGAAAGGTATCGCAGTAGAAGCGAGCAGCAGCCTCGGCATCCTTGTCGAACCAGAGGCAGATCGTATTCTTCGCCATTGCATGTTCCTTTCGCTTTGAAGCCGTTCGGCCTTGTCTCCCATTCGCTACCGTCCGAAATAGGGAGGGAACCGTTTTTCTCCACCCCGAAGTGTCCGTTCCGCCGAGGATGGAGCGGTAACGAAGGGGTCGGCGAACCGGGATTCGGCGATGCGGGCGGCCGTAACCGTCAGGTACTTTCGGGCCGGCGGCAAGTGCGTTTAGCTTCGCGACGATGAATGGCTTAAGATCGAACGGGGCCGGATGAGGTGACGCATGACTCTCTCGCTTAATCGATCGCACCGCAGTGAGACGCCGATGGAGATCAGCGCCCGCGAGCCGGTGTGGGTCGAGGGCGGCACCTTCACGATGGGTTCGGACAGCCACTATCCGAAAGAGGCGCCCGCCCATCCGGTGAAGGTTGGCGGGTTCTGGATCGACGTCACGCCGGTGACCAACCGCCAGTTTGCGGAATTCGTGGAGGCAAGCGGCTACGTCACCTTGCGGAGAGGCCGTCGGATCCGAAGGACTATCCGGGGGCGCGACCCGAAATGCTGAAGGCGGGGTCGGTGGTCTTCGATCCGCCGAAGCGGGTCTTGAGCCGGGATCCATCGCAATGGTGGCATTTCAAGTTCGGGGCGAACTGGCGCAGGCCCTATGGCGCCTTGAGCAATCTGCGCGGAAAACTCGACCATCCGGTCGTCCAGATCGCCTATGCCGACGCCTTGGCCTATGCGGCCTGGGCCGGCAAGGACCTGCCGACTGAAGCGGAATGGGAGTTCGCGGCAAAGGGCGGTCGCGAAGGCGCCGAATTTGCCTGGGGCGACGAACTCGTTCCGGGCGGACGCTACATGGCCAATACCTGGCACGGGATGTTTCCGACGGAGAACCTGAAGCCCGACGGCTTCGAGCGGACCTCGCCGGTCGGCAGCTTCCCGCCGAACGGTTATGGCCTCCACGACATGATCGGCAACGTCTGGGAGTGGACCATCGACTACTGGACCACGCAGCATCCGGCACCGGCCGAGACGCCCTGCTGCGTTCCGGTCGATCCGCGCGGCGGCACCGCCGAGGCGAGCCGCGATCCGGCGCAGCCAGAGGTTCGCATCGCGAGACGGGTCTTGAAGGGCGGATCGCACCTTTGCGCGCCCAACCATTGCCGCCGTTACCGGCCGGCGGCGCGCGCCATGCCCAGGAAGGAATTCGGCGGCCACCCATATCGGCTTCCGTTGCGTCCGGCGGCCATAGGTCGCGTTGGCACCATTTACCAGGAGACGCCGCCATGATTGCATCCACGAAGCACGAAGGGCCCGCAAGCAAGGCGCTCCACCGGCCAGCCCATGTCTTTTTCGATGACGGGCCGGGCAAGCCGGTCGGCATCAACAAGTTCATCGGCCGCCGCCCCATCTTCGCTGCCGGCAATTCGGACGGCGACTACGAAATGCTCCGCGAGGTGACATCCGGTCCGGGGCCGCGGTTCGGCCTCATCGTCCACCAGACCGACGCCGATCGCGAATGGGCCTATGACCGCCAGTCGCATATCGGCAAGCTCGATAAGGCGCTGAGCGAAGCGCCTCAGCGCGGCTGGCTGCTCGTCGATATGAAGAACGATTGGCGCAAGATCTACGCATTCGAGCAATAGCGGACGGGCAGGCTCTCTAAAGGGATGCCGACAGCCATTCCTCGGTGTTCGTCACCCTCACCTGAACCGAAAAGCGATTGCAGAGAAGTTCCAGCGATGCATCGTGCGTTTGATCGGTCGTGCTGCACACCGCGTCCTTCAGCAGGATGACCTTGTAGCCGAGGTCGATGGCCCCGAGTGTGGCGGCCAGCACGCAGATGTCTGTCTCGCCTCCCGTCAGGACCAGTGTCCCGACGTCCTCACGAGCCAGGGCGCCATGCAGCCGGCCGTTCGTCCATGGCGAATAGGTGGTCTTGTCGAACACGCGCGCCGGCGGAACCAGCCGCTTCAGGTCCGGAACCAGATCCACCAGAGCGGGTTCAAGTCGGGTGGTCGTCATCATCGGCCATTTTTCGTAATATGCGCGCCACATGCCCGGCAGTTCCTCCGGAGCGGACGGCGGCACGAACCGCGTGAAGACGGTGCGATCGGGAAAGCGAGCCGCGACCTCGACGATCTGGTCGAACACCTTGGGCATCCAGGCGACGTGCCACGGGGTCGCCTCGGTGAACATGCGCTGCATGTCTACGCACAGGTGGATCCATTTTTCCGGGTTCATCGCATACTCCGCGCCCCGGTTCGGTGGGCGAGCCTCAAAGCGGACATGACTTTAAGAACTCGAAGAGTGGAGCGGAGTTCCGGATTGCTTGTCCTGCTTCCCGCTCCGCTCCAGCCATTCGGCGAGTTCGGAGGCTGGCGCTGTCGGCAGACGGCGTGCTAGTTTGAAGCCATGAGGGGACGGCCCGCTTCAGGAATGTCGGCCGGTCCCGGGGTACGCAAATATTCCCGTCATCATCCCGCGCGTCGGAGGCAGACATGACCGCATTCAATGTCGTGCGCTTCAAAGTCAAGCCTGGCATGGAGACTGTCTTTCTCGACGCCCATCGCAACATTGCCGACAGCTGGTCCGGCTTGCGCCACGCCAACATCATCCAGACCGGCGAGGGCCGCTATTGCATCGTTGCGGAATGGGAAAGCATGGAGGCACTGGCAGCGAGCCGGCCGCAGATGATTGCCACGCTCGACAGTTTCCGTGAGACCCTCGAGGACCTTGGCGGCGGGCTCGGCGTCACGGACCCGGTCGCGGGTCGGGTGGTCCTGTCGGCGAAATAGTGCGGCCGGTCGGTCAGGGCTTTGAAACCGTGGATCAATCTTGCCGGTTTGTCTATCTGACGAGACGCCTTCACCCCATCCGCGCCGAGCGCGCGTTACGTTCAAAAAACGGAGTTCGAGAGTGAGCGTTGCCTTTGTCAAGGAAGAAAGTGCCGAAACGGCTTCGGAAACACTTTTGCCCGACCGTCCGGTTTCACCTCATCCGAACCTTGTCACGGAAGCGGGACTGAAAGCTTTGGAATTGCAGGTGCAGCAGGCGCGCGCGGCCTACGATACGACGACTACGATCGAAGATGTAAACGAACGGCGGCGACAGGCAGCAGGCCCCTTGCGTGATCTGCGCTACTTTGCCGAAAGGGTCCGCACGGCCCAGCTTGTCCCTGAACCGACGTCAATTGACACTGTCGCCTTTGGGAGCACGGTCACCTTCAGCCGAGACGACGGGCGGATCCAGACCTATCGCATCGTTGGAGAGGACGAAGCCGATCCCAAGGCCGGATCGATTTCCTACGTCTCGCCGGTGGCACGGATTCTCATGGGTAAAGCGGTCGGGGATGTCGCGAGCGTCGGCGATCAAGAGCTCGAGATCATCGCCATCTCTTCCTAGAGCCTTTCCTGGTTCAATTTAGCCAAGGATCTAGCTTCCGTCCCGTTGCCCCGCGCGGCCCGTCTGCGACGACTCCATCGAAATCGTCCGAAGAGAACCCCCACCGCCAGAACGCGCCCGCCAGGAAGAGCATTGACCGGAACCCTCAGTTCGTCGACTGATGGCGGCGCAGAAAGCAGCAGGCGTCCCTGCACGCTGGCCGTTTTCGAAACCGGATACTCAGGCGAATAACATATGCTCGAAACTACTCCTCTCGTCGTCGCCATCGCGGTGGTTTCCGCCTTCTTCGTCGGGCTGTCCAAGGGAGGTCTGCCCTCGATCGGGACCCTCGCCGTTCCTCTCCTGGCACTTGTGATCTCGCCGGTGGCGGCAGCCGCGCTGCTCCTGCCGATCTATGTCACCAGCGACATGGTCGGCCTCTACCTCTATCGTCGCAGCTATTCCGGCCGTAACCTCGCCATCCTCATTCCGTCGTCCCTGGTCGGCGTCTCGATCGGCTGGGCGTTCAGCGCCCATCTGTCGAGCGTGTTCATCGGCATGCTGGTCGGCGTGGTCGGCGTCCTGTTCTGCCTCAACATGTGGATGGGCGCGCGCTACCGCCGGTCGCCCAGGCAAGGGCACGTTCCGGGCGGCCTGTTCTGGGGCGTGCTGACGGGGCTGACGAGTTTCGTCTCCCATTCGGGAGGCCCGCCCTACCAGATGTACGTCCTGCCGCAGCATCTGGAGAAGATGAAATTCGCCGGCACGTCGACGATCCTTTTTGCAATCATCAATGCCGCCAAGATCGTTCCCTATTGGGAATTGCAGCAGTTCGCAAATCTCGATGTCCGGCTCATGCTGGGGCTGGCGCCGGCCGCGATCCTCGGAACGGCCATCGGCAAGAGGCTGACGGAAATCCTGCCGGACGGCCTCTTCTTCCGGGTCGTCCAGGTATCGTTGCTTCTTCTATCGCTGAAGCTGATCGCGGATTACGGGATGACGCTGGTCGCCTGACAGGGAACGGCGTCTTGCGGACAATGCCGTGCCTCATGCAACCGAGACGAGGCGGCCCGGCTCCCTTGCCGCGGTCTGCCCGCCGCGCATGGCAACGGCGCCCCGAATCCGGATCGTTGCGGTATGCATACGAATTGGGGCTGCCCGACCTGCGGAGCGTCTCCGTGAAGCGATATCCCTATCTCATTTTCTATCGCAACCCAGCCAGATCATGTCGACGTTTGGCGCGTGCTGCATGCCAAGCGGGACATGCCTCAATGGATGCAGGAACCGAACGTCACTGACCGCTCGGACATTCCCGCCGTTGGAGGAAGCTAGCCGTGGGCAGGGAGCTGAGCGCACAAATGTTGAGAAGGGCCGGGACGGCTCGAGGATCAGCACCGTCCAGTCCATTCCAATCGCGCCCCGGGGTCGGCTGCGCGACCACCCGGGACAACCCCTTCCGCCTATGGGAGTCGACACTATCGACAATTGCGAGCGTTGCGTAGATGCTAGGCCTCACGCTGAGGATGCAAAGCGGTGAAACGTCCAGGTTGATGTCGAGCAAAGGGGTGAAAGCATGAGAAAGCTTGTCATTGCCATTGGAATGATTGGTACCCTTGCGTCCTGCACTCAGACAGAGCGAGCGACCGCAATCGGTGCGGGAACCGGCGCCATCATCGGAGGCGTTGTGAGTGACAGCTGGGGCGGCGCGGCTATCGGCGCTGTGGCCGGTGGAATTATGGGCAACTTGATAGGCCGCTCCCGGGAGCGCGAGGGCTACTGCATCTATCGCGATCGCTACGGGCGCCGATACGAAGCACGCTGCCGATGACAGCAGCTCATCTCGGCGCCTACGGAGAAGGACTTTCGACAAAGCTGACGAGGAGTTGCCGGTTCCGCAGCCTGCCGTCCTGACCGACGACGCGGGCGAGATCCTGGCCTTCGCCCGCGATGGCGCGCCGTCGCCGACGGTCAGCCCGGCAACCCGGCCGTCTTGCCGAAAGGCACCTTTGGTGACGTCGGCAAACTCGTTGGCGACGTCGGAGCAAGGCACATTGTCGAGCGGTCCGGCGTGCCGGTCATCGATGTCGAGCTCGGAGCCGCAGCCCGCCTCGATCTCGACACGCCGGAAGCGATCGTGGCGGCGGGCGGCACGCTGAAGGGATGAGCTGGATCCGGTCCCGTTGGTTGGTTTGAAATCGGAGGGCTTCGCCTGTATGGATCCATGATCGAGTCTTTCGCCGCGACTAGGTGCCGGCCTCGACCGTGCAAGGTCGCAAACGAACGGGAGATCCAGGCTGGACTTGGGCGAAGAGACGCAGCAATCCGACACGCCGACGCCGCGCATGTTCTCATGGGCGCGCAATTCGGCCATCTATCGCCTCGAACGCCGGATGCATACGGAGAAGCAGCTCTTCGACGCGATATCGCGAAAGGCCCGGCAGAAGTTCGACGACATCAGCGAAGCGCAGGTCAAGGCGCTCGCCGACTCCGCCGTGAAGTTCGCCCATGACAACAGGGCGCTCGACGATACGGCCTATGCCGAAATCAGCACCCGTTCGGGCATGCGCGGCGGCAAGTCGAAGCGCCAGATCGCGCAGAGGCTGTCGCAGAAGGGTGTCGCCAACGATACGGTCGCGGCCGCCATCGCCGAGGCGGACGACCTGTACGCAGCCCTCGTGCTTGCCCGAAAGCGTGCCTTCGGGCCGTTCCGTAAGTGTGAGCTGGACGAAAAACGAAAGGCAAAGGAGCTCTCCGCCTTTGCCAGGGCCGGCTTCGGCTTCGACATCGGCAGGACGGTTTTCGAGATGTCGGCCCATGATGCCGAAGAGGCATTGGCCGCGGGCCGCCATCTCTAAATTGGCGGTCGGCCGAAAGCCGATCAGGCTCGTCTGAGCGCCGGATCGTCGAGCGCCGGATTGTAGAAAAGCGACAGCGTCAGACTTCGGGCGATACGCTCCGCCGTGGCCATGAACCAGGCCTTCGCCTCATTGTTCGGGGCGATGTCCTCGAGCGTCGCGGCAAAAAGCTCCAGCCATTTCGGGAAAAGCTCCGGCGTCATGTTGGCGACGCCGAGATGCGCCTGGACCGGCTTGCCTCCGTAGGCGCCGCTGCGGAAGGCAACGGCGGACCAGAAGCTTTTCATCTTCTCCATATGCTCAGGCCAGCGTCCCGAAAGCCGCGCGTCGAAGACCGGCCCGAGTTCGGGATGCGCCAGCACGCGGCCGTAGAACGTATCGACCAAGGTGCCGATGAAGGCGTCGTCGACCCCGATCGCGCTCATCTCCGCTTCCGCGCTTTCGCGGTCGGCTGCGACAGGAGCAGCACGGCCCTGCAGTTCATTGTTCATTTCACGCTCCGACTTTGCCGCTCTCATATAGGCTGTGCTGATGCGGCATCAAAGGCGGAACCGCCGATTGCGGCAATCTGTCAGACGACGGAGGGCTTCTTTGACGGCGAGCGCCGGGCCATGCCGTCATGACGACCCAAACAGCATGCGGCCCCGCACCGAAGCACGGGGCCGCAAAGGGCTTTGGCAGAGAGCGTCGTCTCACTCCTCCTCGACGAACACCTCTTCGCGCTTGGCCTTGACGCTCGGCAGGAAGACGACGACGAGCACGATGGCGGCGATGGCGAGCAGCACGGCGCTGATCGGCCGGGTGACGAAGGTGGTCGGGTCGCCACGCGACAGGATCATGGCGCGCCGCAGATTCTCCTCAAGCAGCGGCCCGAGCACGAAGCCGAGCAGCAGCGGCGCCGGCTCGCAGCGCAGCTTCAGGAGCAGGTAGCCGACGAGGCCGAAGAAGGCGACGGCATAGAGGTCGAAGACGTTGGAGTTGACGCTGTAGACCCCGATCGAGCAGAAGGCCATGATGATCGGGAAGAGCACGAAATAGGGGATCTTCAGGAGTTTTACCCAGAGCCCGATCAGCGGCAGGTTGAGGACCACGAGCATCAGGTTGCCGATCCACATCGAAGCGATGATGCCCCAGAAGAGGGCAGGCTGCTCCGTAGCCACGTTCGGGCCGGGCACGATGCCCTGGATGATCATCGCGCCGATCATCAGCGCCATCACCGGGTTGGCCGGAATGCCGAGGGTGAGCAGCGGGATGAACGAGGTCTGGGCGCCGGCATTGTTGGCGCTTTCGGGCCCGGCGACGCCGGCGATTGCGCCGCGGCCGAATTCCTCCGGCCGGTCGGAGAGGCGCTTTTCCACCGTGTAGGAGGCAAAGGCGGCAAGAATCGCGCCGCCGCCGGGCAGCACGCCGAGCGCCGAGCCGATCACCGTGCCGCGCACCACCGGCGCGAACATCCGCTTGAAATCCTCTTTCGTCGGCAGCAACTCGCTGACCCTCGCCATCAGCACTTCGCGGGTTTTTTCGCTTTCAAGGTTGCGCAGGATCTCGGCGATGCCGAAGACGCCGACCGCGAGCGCCACGAAGTTGAGGCCGTCGGAATATTCGCGGATGCCCAGGGTGAAGCGCGGTGTGCCGGTGTAGATGTCGGTGCCGACGAGGCCCAAGAGCAGGCCGAGCGCCACCATGGCGAGCGCCTTGACCACCGAGCCGTGCGCCAGCGCGACCGAGGAGACGAGGCCGACGATCATCAGCGAGAAATATTCGGCGGCGCCGAATTCCAGCGCGATCGCCGTGAGCGGCGGCGCGAAGAGGGCGACGAGGAAGGTCGAGACCGTGCCGGCGAAGAACGAGCCGAGCGCGGCGACCGCCAGCGCCGTGCCGGCGCGGCCGTTGCGGGCCATCTGGTAGCCGTCGATGGCGGTGACGGCGGAGGAGGATTCGCCCGGCATGTTGATCAGGATCGCCGTGGTCGAGCCGCCATATTGGGCGCCGTAATAGATGCCGGCGAGCATGATCAGCGACGAGACCGGCTCGAGCTGAAAGGTAATCGGCAGCAGCATGGCGATGGTCGCCGTGGCGCCGATGCCGGGAAGCACGCCGATCAGCGTGCCGAGCAGAACGCCGATCAGGCAGAAGAGCAGGTTCGCCGGCGAACCGGCTGTGGCAAAGCCGAGGGCAAGATTGCTGAAGAGATCCATCATCCGTCTCCTAGAACCGGACCCAGGGGCCGAAGCGTTCGAACGGCAGGTTGAGGCCGTAGCTGAAGACCGCGACCGAGAAGATCGCCAGCCCCAGCGAGACGGCCACCGCCCAGAGCGGCTTCATGCGATGCGATGCGAAACAGGCGATCAGCGCCGTGAAGAACACGGCCGGCACGAAGCCCAGCCCCCGTACTGTCAGCCCGAAGAAGATCGGCGCCGGCAGGATGAACAGCATGCCGCGGATGGCGATCGGCCCCATCGGCTCGTGGTTCACCCGGGCAGACTGCACCAGGATGATGACGCCGAGCAGCGTCAGCACGGCGGAGAGCAGCAGCGGGAAATAGCCGGGGCCCATCCGGAAGGCGGTGCCGAGCTCGAGCCCGAAGGACTGCCAGGCGAAGAAAAGACCGACGGCCGTCAGAATACTCCCGCACAGCGCGTTGGTGGTATCGAAGGAGATGGCTTTCATCTTGTCCCCATTTTTGTGTCGGACGCGGCCGCGGCGTCCTGATCTTTGGCGATGTCCTCGCTTCTTGTCCGGCTAAGCTACTGCACGTTTCCTCAAATTCGAGTCGGTTCAACGATAAGAACATGCAGCGCTTCAAAGTTCCACTGCGAACCGTTGTGCGCCTGAAAAGCCTGACTGCCCCGTAGCGGGTCCTGAGGAAGTTGACACCTGTCAACTCCGGCTGCCGATCAATTTCTCCGACCGGTCGCTGCCCCACAGCGCGACCGGTCGGAGGCGATGCCGCCGCCATCCCGCCCCATGGTAAGAAACGGAATGGCAGCGGCTCGCGGGAGCCGATTAGTCGGCGTACTGGCCGGCTGCCTCGATCACCGGCTTCCAGCGGGCGATCTCGGCTTCGAGCTTCGCCTTCAGTGCCGCCGGGGTCGCATCCGCCTCGCTCGACGGTTCGGTGCCGAGTTCTGCGAAGCGGGCCGCGACGTTCTCGTCCTTGAGGGCCTTCTGCAGCGACTTCGACAGGCGGTCGGTGACTTCGGCGGGCGTGCCCTTCGGGGCATAGACGCCATGCCAGATGCCGACCTGGAAGCCGGCAAGCCCGGCTTCTTCGGCCGTCGGAAGGTCCGGGAAGATCTTCAGGCGCTTCGGCGAGGTCACGGCATAGGCCTTGATCGTGCCGCCCTGGATCTGCTTCGTCGTGTTGGTCGTCTGGTCGCACATGATGTCGACCTGGCCGCCGAGCAGGTCGGTCATCGCCGGGCCGGTGCCCTTGTAGGGCACGGTGGTGAGCGGCGTTTCGATGGCGCTCATGAACATCATGCCGCAGAGATGCGACGCGGCGCCGATGCCGGCATTGGCGACCGTCACCGTATCCTTGTTGGCCTTGGCGTATTCGATCAGGCCCTTGAGGTCGGTCGCCTCGAAATCCTTGCGGGCGACGATCGTCATCGGCACCTCGGTGACGAGGCCGACATATTCGAAGGCGTTCAGCGTGTCATAGGCAAGCTTGCGATAGAGCGTCGCGCTGGTCGCCATGCCGATATGATGCAGCAGGATCGTGTAGCCGTCGGGATCGGCCTGGGCGACGCGGCCGGCACCGAGCGTGCCGCCGGCACCACCGACGTTCTCGACGATGATCTGCTGGCCGAGGTCCTTCGACATGGATTCGGCGACGAGGCGGGCGACCGTGTCGGTCGGGCCACCGGCCGAGAAAGGCACCACCATGGTGATCGTGCGCTCCGGATAAGTTTGGGCGCTGGCCGAGGCGGCGAACAGGGAAACGGCGGCGGCGGCGCCCAGAAGCGCGTTCAGAATTTTCATCTTTTTCCTCCCGGATGATATTGTCCACCAGCCGGCACGGTTCCTCCCGCCGGTCCTGGTTTCACCCATTAGCAAACGGGATTTTACCATAGACAACCGCCGTCTGCGGCTGTTTCGCGCATTTCCGCCGCGTCGGCGCGGATCATGGGTGGATTTGGAAACAAAAGGGCTGGCGGATGGGTGGATTTCCACACATCGGAGGCGATTCAGCAACCGGTACGCCGCCGCAGATACGCGATTTCTGCATCCGTCAGCGGCCGGTTTGCCCCCTTCGGCAGGTCGCCCAGCATGATTTCGCCGATCGAGATGCGGATGAGCCGCAGGCATTCGAAGCCGAGCACGTCGAGCATGCGGCGGATCTGGCGGTTGCGGCCCTCCTGGAGCTCGACCGCAATCCAGGAGTTCCTGTCGCCGCTCCTCAAGCCCCGGACACGCGTTGCCTTCAGCACCTCGCCGCCCTCGCTCACGCCATCCAGCATCGCCTGAGTCGAGGCTGCATCGAAGAGACCGCGAACCTGGACATGGTAGATCTTGCCGAGATGGGTGGCGGGATCGAGCAGCCGCTGCGCCAGCACCGTGTCGTTGGTAAAGAGCAGCAGCCCCTCGCTTGCCTTGTCGAGCCGGCCGACCGGCGAGAGGAAGCGCGCATCAGTCTCGCCGAGGCAATCGAACACCGTCGGCCGCCCCTCCGGATCGTCGCGCGTCGTCACCAGACCGCGCGGCTTGTTCAGCATCAGATAGATCTTCGCCTCGGCCGCGATAGCGGCTCCGTCGACGGCGATCCTGTCGCGGTCGATGTCGACCCAGTGCGACAGGTCGGTGGTCTTCCGGCCGCCGACGCTGACCCGGCCTTCGGCGATCAGCTTTTCGGCCTGGCTGCGCGAGCAGTAGCCGAGCTTGGAGAGCGCCCGGGCGAGCGTCACGCGCTTTCCGGCGTCGCTGCCGCCGGTTTTCGTTGGGGCGGGTCTCCTGTCTGGCGAGGGGCGGCGCTGCTTCACCCGTCGATTCTCCGTGGGTATCGTACTCAAAGTGCTACAGCGTCCCGCGTGTGTCGGGAAGGGCATACGGGGCTGTCGTGGGCTTGGTCATCTGGCACGCCCGGCGTCAAGAGACCAGAGTCAAAAAATCTTTTGATTGCTGCCGCTTCAAGATCAAGATCACAAGTGGTAGTCTTGCTCCAGACTTGTTTAAGGGGCCGTCTCGGAAAGGCGCAGCTTCTGAAAAGCGGGCCTTCTCCGATGCTTAAGGGGGAGACGTGTATCATGCACAAGTCCGTTCTGGGGGGCCTTGTCGCCCTGGCAGCCACATCCCTGCTGCAGATTTCGGACTCTTCGTTCTTTTCGACAGCCTTGGCACAGCAGACACCGGCGACGCCCGCGCCGGCCGCGGAGCAGCCGGCAGCGCCGGAGCCGCTGACCGACGACGAGCTCGAGGTGCTGGTCGCCCGCATCGCGCTCTATCCGGACGAGCTGGTGGCGCTGGTCTCGGCCGCGTCGCTCTTCCCCCTGCAGATCATCGAGGCGGAACGCTTCCTCGAGGCCCGCAAGAAGAACCCCGAGCTGAAGCCGAAGGAAAGCTGGGACGGCAGCGTCATCTCGCTTCTCAACTATCCCGAGATCGTCAAGATGATGAGCGAGGATCTCGAATGGACGCAGAGCTTCGGCGAGGCGATCGCCAACCAGCAGAAAGACGTGCTGATCGCCATCCAGCAATTGCGCGACGAGGCGGTCGCCAAGGATATCATCAAGACGGATGACAAGATGAAGGTGGTCGAGGAGGGTGACAACATCATCATCCAATCGGCGAGCCCCGAGACCATCTATGTGCCGCAGTACCCGCCGGAAATGCTCTACGAACCGGATTACGCGCCGGTGCCGATCGATTATTACGACGAACCCTATCCGGCCTACTGGTATCCGGGCGCGGCCTTCTTCGCCGGCGCCGTGACCGGGGCGATCTTCGGCGCCATCGTCGACTGGGACGACTGGGGCGTCTGGGGCGGCGACTGGGACGGCGACATCGACGTCGACTGCAACAAGTGCTTCAACAACATAGACTTCGACGGCAAGCTCAACTTCAACGACATCGACTGGAAGAACGTCGACCGCAGCAAGCTCAGCTTCGACCGCGACCAGCTCAACAAGTTCGACCGGACGAACATCAAGAACAATATCAAGGCCAGGGGCGACAACAACCTGCGCAACCGCGCCGCCGAGATCAACCGCGACCGGCCGCAGGCGCGCCCGGGCGGAGGCGGCGGTGGGCTCACCGATGTGCGCAAGAGCACGCTCGAGGGGCTGAAGGCGCAACCGCGTCGGGAAGCTTCCGCACGGCCCTCCACGCGGCCCGGCGGCGGACAGGCGGTGGCGAAGGCGAGGGCCGACGGCGGCAAGCCGAGCGTCAACCGGCCCAAGGGCAAGAAGTCCTCTGTCAACCGGCCGGCCGGCAAGAAGAAAATGGCGGCCAAGGCGCAGAACCGGCCGAGGAAGCCGTCCGGCCTCGGCAACGTCAATTCCGGGCGGCGGGAGATGGCCTCGTCGCGGCGCGGCGGCCACAGCATGGGCGGCGGCCATCGCGGCGGCGGGCGGCCGCAGATGAGCCGCGGTGGCGGCGGCAGGCCGATGGCCCGCGGCGGCGGTGGCCGTGGCGGCGGGCGCGGCGGCAGGCGTTAGGCGGGCGAGGGGAGAACGACCATGAGCAAGCTCTTGCATTCGCTTCTGCTGGGATCGGCGGTTGCACTCACGCTCGGCACGGCTGCTGTCGACTGGGCGGTCGCCCAGGTGAAGCCGGTGGAAAAAATCGAAGACTATGCCGCGCAGGAGGATCCGCCGGTGTTCGACGATCCGGCCAAGGCGGTAGAGGCGCTCAAATCGGCGCTTGCCGCCAATGATTTCGACGGCGTGGCAAAGCTGCTGGGGCTCGACGCGGCGAAGCTCAGGACCGGCGAAGACGCGATGGAGACCTTCGCGCAAATTCGCGAAGGTGCGGCCCGCAATATCCGCGTGCGCGACCTCGACGGACGCAAGATCATCGAGATCGGCGACCGGCTCTGGCCGCTGCCGTTCCCGATCACCAAGGGCGACGACGGCAAATGGGCCTTCGACACCTTTGTCGGGCTGGAGGAGATCGTCAACCGCCGGGTCGGCGAGAATGAGCTGCAGGCGATCGAGACGGTGCGCGCCTATGTCGAGGCGCAGAAGGATTATGCCAGTCAGGATCGCGACGCCGACGGCGTCCTCGAATATGCCCAGAAGCTGATCAGCACCGAGGGCCAGACGGACGGGCTCTACTGGCCGGCCGACCAGGGCACCGGCGAAAGCCCGGTCGGCGACGCGATCAACGAGGCGGCGCTGGAAAAGGCGAAGGCCGGCGAGGGCTATTTCGGCTACCGCTACCGCATCCTGACCTCGCAGGGCGACAACATCGCCGGCGGGCGGTACGACTATGTCATCAACGACAACATGATCGCCGGTTTCGCGCTGATCGCCTGGCCGGTCACCTATGCCGAGACCGGCGTCAAGACCCTCCTCGTCAACCAGCAGGGCATCGTCTACGAGCGGGATCTCGGGGCGAGCACCGAGGCGATCGTGCCGTTCATCGACCGCTTCGATCCGGACGACACGTGGACCGTGGTGAAGGACTGAGCCGGGGCGGGCATGCAGTGACCCTTACGGGATGACGTTGGGTGCTCCGAGGATCCCGGAGGATGGTCAATGAGCAATCTCGAGGGAAGACGTCCCGTCGCGCCGCAACGCTCTGCGCTCGCAAGAGTCACATCCGAGGTTCGGCAAGCGCCGCTGCTTGCGCTCATCGTTTTCGTACCCGTCGTCGTGCTTCTGGAGCGGGTCTCGCCGGATGCGCATACGCTCTTGTTTCTCCTGTCTGTCGTGGCGATCGTACCCCTGGCGGCGCTGCTGAGCCGGGCGACCGAGGCGGTCGCCACCAGGACGGGAGACGCGGTCGGCGGCCTGCTCAACGCCACCCTCGGCAATCTGACCGAGCTGGTGATCTCGCTCGCCGCCCTGCAAGCCGGCCAATATCTGCTGGTCAAGGCCTCGCTTGCCGGCGCGATCGTCACCAACACGCTCTTCATGCTGGGCGGTGCGTTCCTCTTCGGCGGCCTCAAGCATCACGTGCAAGAATTCAACCGGGTGAATGCACGCTTCCAGGCCTGCCTCCTGTTCCTGGCGACGATCGCCATTCTCGTGCCCTCGCTGATCAGCGAAGTGGATCAGGCACCGGCCGCCGGTTTCTCCCAGCAGTTGAGCCTGGGGCTCGCAATCCTTCTCATCGCCGTCTATGCGCTCGGCATGCTCTTCTCCCTGAAGACACATAAGGAGCTGTTCGTCAGCGTCGGCCATGCCGACGCGCACGAGTCATCGTGGCCGCTTTCAGTGAGCGTCGCCGTGTTGATCGTCGTGACGCTGCTGGTCGCGCTGGTCAGCGAGATCTTCGTCGGTTCGGTCCAGGTCGCGGCCGAGCACCTTGGGATGACGCCGGCCTTCGTCGGTTTCATCGTCGTGGCGCTCGTGGGGGGAGCCGCGGAAATGACAACAGCCTTCTCGGCGGCGCGCGGCAATCGCCTCGATCTCAGCGTCGGCATTGCGCTCGGGAGCGCCGCGCAGATCGCCCTTTTCGTGGCGCCCATCCTCGTGCTCGTCAGCTATTTCGTCGGCCCACAACCGATGTCGCTGCAGTTCTGGCCGGGCGCAGTCACCATGATGCTCGTCGCGACGATGGCCGCGACGCTTCTCTCCAATGGCGGGCGCGGCGCCTGGTACATGGGCGTCATGGCGCTGGCGGTCTATGCCATTTTCGGGCTGACGCTGTTTCTTCTGCCCCCGGCGGCGCCGACGTGACGGCAACGGGGCGCGATGACCGCGAGCAGGCGGGGGCCGCTGTTGTCAATGCCCGGACGGGGGCCGAAAATACAGGCGCTGGATGACCGCCATCATCAGGGCCGTTGCCCATCCGAAAATGATCCAGCCATTGATCGCCTCGAAGGTGGCGACCTGGCGCCAGTCCTCGCCAAGGACGATGTCGCCATAGCCGACTGTGGTGAAGGTCACGGTCGAGAAGTAGAACGCATCGTCATAGCTCGGGAGAGCTTTCGAAAAGTAGTAGAAGCCCGCCCACAGGCTGACATCGATGAGAATGGGGACGATCAGATAGATAACCCAGGCCACCGTGACGAATGTCGGGTAGCGGATCAAAAGCTCGCCGCGCTGCCGTTCCGCCCGGCGGAAGGCGCCGAGGCCGGCGGACATGAAAAACGCCTGTATGACGACGGTTGCAGCGATGAGGCAGCAGGCGAGCGCAAGCCGAAATATCACCGACACCTCCACCGGATTGCGAGCCGACCAGAAGGCGCACCTGCCGCCGCCGCCAGCTTGCGGTTGCTACTGCATGTTTTTGTCCTGAATCGTACCCGATTCAGGACAAAAACATGCAGTAACTCAAAGTGCTACAGCGACCTGTGTGTGTCTGATAAGACGCACGGCGCTGTAGTGTAGCAAAGGTCATGCCACCGGTGAACAGGGGACCGAGCCCGCTCGCCGGCGCATCCCTCACAGCGTCGTCGCGGCGCGCGCCGATTGCTCATAGGCGCCGGACAGGAAGCGCAACGCGGCGGCGATTTCCGAAAGGGTTCCTTCCGAGGGGCGGGCCTTGGCGGTCGAGGCGACGAGCAGGCGCTCGCGGATATGGGCGTAGCGGCCGCAGGCTTCGGCGCCATTTACGGTGATCTGGATCGTCTTCTCCTTGCCCTGCCTGCCGGTTGTCACCAGGCCCGCCGCCTCGAGCTTGCGGATCGCATAGGTCGCGACATGGGTGTCCTCGATGTCGAGGACCAGGCAGATGTCGGAAAGCTTCTTTCCGCGGTCGCGGTGGCGGATCGTGTGGAGGATCATGATCTCCATCGGCGAAAGGCCGGGAACGCCGGCCGCCGCCATGCAGCGCACCATCCAGCGGTGGAAGGCGTGCGAGGCGAGGATCAGGCCGTATTCGACTTCGGAAAGGCCCGGCGACCCGCCTTCGGCAAGGTGAGCCGACGAAACGATCGGGCCGATGGCGTTGACGCGTTGCAGATGGTCGGGCGGGCCGGTCTCGGCCCAGTCGCGTGTCTCGCGGCTTTGTTCCCGCTTCCTGGTCATCGGCGCACCCTCTTGCTCAGCCTCAACGACAACATTTTATCGACAAATTGTCAATAAACTGCTCTTATGCGCGCTCATGCTGGACGGCGCCCCGAGGCGAGAAGGGATTGGAGATGACGGCGATGTGGGACTTCTGGGTGGATCGCGGCGGCACTTTCACCGACGTGATCGGCCGCGACCCTGAAGGGCGCCTGCATGCGCTGAAGGTCTTGTCCGAAAACCCGGGCGCCTACCGGGACGCGGCCGTTCACGGCATCCGCCTGCATCTCGGTCTTGGCCCCGGCGAGCCGGTGCCCGCAGGTCTGATCGGCGAAGTCAGGATGGGCACGACGGTCGCCACCAATGCGCTGCTCGAGCGCAAGGGCGAACCGATGGCGCTGATCACGACGCGCGGCTTCCGCGATGCGCTGAGGATCGGTTACCAGGAGCGCAAGAAGATCTTTGCCACCGAGATCGTCAAGCCGGACGCGCTCTATTCGGACATCGTCGAGCTCGACGAACGCGTGCTTGCCGACGGCACGGTCGAAAGGACGCTCGACGAGGCCGAAGCACACCGGGCGTTGGAGGCGCTGAAGGCGAAGGGCTACCGGGCGGTCGCGATCGTCTTCATGCATGCCTATCGCTATCCCGAGCACGAGGCGGCGGTCGCCCGCATCGCCCGGCAGATCGGCTTCGAGCAGGTCTCGGTCAGCCACGAGGTCTCGCCGCTCGTCAAATATGTCGGCCGCGGCGACACGACGGTCATCGACGCCTATCTCTCGCCGGTGCTCGGCCGCTATGTGGCGCAGGTGTCCGAGGAGCTCGACGTGGCACGCTCCGGCGCCCGGCTGATGTTCATGATGTCTTCGGGAGGCCTGACGGCGGCCGGCCTGTTCCAGGGCAAGGACGCGATCCTGTCCGGGCCGGCGGGCGGCGTCGTCGGCCTTGCCAGAACCGGCGAGGCGGCAGGCTTCGACCGCGTCATCGGTTTCGACATGGGCGGCACTTCGACCGACGTCGCCCATTTCGACGGCGAGTACGAGCGCGCTTTCGAGACGGAAGTTGCCGGCGTGCGCGTGCGGGCGCCGATGATGCTGATCCACACGGTCGCCGCCGGCGGCGGCTCGATCCTCCATTTCGACGGCGAACGCTTCCGCGTCGGCCCGGATTCGGCCGGCGCCAATCCCGGCCCGGCGTGCTACCGCAATGGCGGGCCGCTCGCCGTCACCGATGCCAATGTCATGCTCGGCAAGCTGATGCCGGAATTCTTCCCGGTGATCTTCGGGCCGGAGCAGAACCTGCCGCTCGACGTCGAGGCGGTGCGGGCGCGGTTCGCAGTACTCGCGGCCGAGATCGGCGACGGTCGCAGCCCGGAGGACGTCGCCGACGGCTTCATCCGCATTGCGGTTGCCAACATGGTCGAGGCGATCAAGAAGATTTCCGTGCAGCGCGGTTACGACGTGACGCGCTACGCGCTGAACTGCTTCGGCGGCGCCGGCGGCCAGCACGCCTGCCTCGTCGCCGACGCGCTCGGCATGACGAGCATCCTGCTGCATCCGATGTCGGGGCTCTTGTCCGCCTACGGCATGGGTCTCGCCGATATCCGCGCGACGCGGCAGAAGGCGCTCGGCGTGGCGCTCGACGATGCCGCGCCGGCAGCACTTGCCGGACTCGGCGCGGAACTGCAAACGGAATGCCTTGCCGAGCTCGAGGCGCAAGGCATCGAGCGCCAGCGCATCCGCACGCATCTGCGCGCCCATATCCGCTATGCCGGCACGGACACGGTGCTCGCCGTCGAGGCGAGATTTCCATCGAATGACGATGCGACGCGGCTCCGCGCCGAATTCGAGATGCTGCACAGGCGCCGCTTTGGCTTCATCGCCGAGAACAAGCCGCTGGTGATCGATGCCGCCGAGGTCGAGACGGTCGGCGGCGGCGCCGCGGAGATGGAGGCGGACGGGCTGGCGACCGCATCCGGCGAGGCAGTCGTTGGCCGGCGAACCCGGTTCTATTCGCAGGGCGCGTTCCACGACGCGCCGGTGCTGCTGCGCGCCGAATTCTCGCCCGGCCAGCGGCTCGCAGGTCCGGCGATCATCGTCGAAGCCAACCAGACGATCGTCGTCGAGGACGGTTGGCAGGCAGAACTGACGGCCAAGGACCACATCGTGCTCACGCGCGTCAAACCGCTGCCGGCGCGAACGGCGATCGGCACCAGGGCCGACCCGGTGATGCTGGAGATCTTCAACAACCTCTTCATGTCGATCGCCGAGCAGATGGGCGTGACGCTGCAGAACACCGCCTATTCGGTTAACATCAAGGAACGGCTCGATTTTTCCTGCGCGGTCTTCGACAGTGAGGGCAACCTCGTCGCCAATGCGCCGCACATGCCGGTGCATCTCGGCTCGATGGATGCGTCCGTCGCCACCGCGATCCGTGAGAACCCGGTGATCCATCCGGGCGACGTGTTCCTAATCAACGCCCCCTATAACGGCGGCACGCATCTGCCGGACCTGACCGTCTGCACGCCGGTCTTCGACGACGAGGGCCGGGCGATCCGCTTCTGGGTGGCAAGCCGCGGCCACCATGCGGATATCGGCGGCATTTCGCCGGGTTCGATGTCGCCGCTCGCCACCAATATCGAGGAGGAAGGCGTCTATATCGACAACTTCAAGCTCATCGATGCCGGCCGCTTCTGCGAAGCCGAGCTTGAAGCGCTGCTCACCGGCGCGCGCTATCCGGTGCGCAACATCCTCCAGAACGTCAACGACCTGAAGGCGCAGGTCGCCGCCAACGAGAAGGGTGTGGCGGAGCTCAAGAAGATGATCGCCCAGTTCGGCGAAGACGTGGTCGAGGCCTATATGGGCCACGTCCAGGACAATGCCGCCGAAAGCGTGAGGCGCGTGCTCGACCAGCTCCGCGACGGCGAATTCTCCTACGAGATGGACCAGGGCTGCCGGGTCGTCGCGAAAATCTCCATCGACCGCGAAAGGCGCGAGGCGACGGTCGACTTCACCGGCACTTCCGAGCAGCGCGCCGACAATTTCAACGCGCCGGAACCGGTGACGCGGGCGGCGGTGCTCTATGTCTTCCGGGTGCTGGTCGAGGCGGATATTCCGATGAATGCCGGCTGCCTGCGCCCCATCCGCATCGTCATTCCGGAAGGCACGATGCTGACGCCGCGCTATCCGGCGGCGGTCGTCGCCGGCAATGTCGAGGTCAGCCAGGCGGTGACCAATTGCCTGTTCGGCGCCGTCGAGGCGCAGGCGGCCGCGCAAGGCACGATGAACAACCTGACCTTCGGCAATGCCAGCTACCAGTATTACGAGACGATCTGCTCCGGCGCGCCGGCGGGGCCGGGTTACAACGGCGCCGACGCGGTTCACACACACATGACCAATTCGCGCCTCACCGATCCGGAAATCCTCGAGACGCGGTTCCCGGTGGTGCTCGAGGATTTTCACATCCGCAAGGGTTCCGGCGGTCGCGGCAAATGGTCGGCGGGCGACGGCACGCAAAGGACGATCCGCGCCCGCGAGCAGCTGGACTTTGCGATCCTCTCCGGCCACCGCCGCGTCCAACCCTTCGGGCTCAAGGGCGGCAAACCGGGCGAACTCGGCCGCAATTATGTCCGGCGCAACGACGGCCGCATCGACGAACTGCCGGGCTCTGCCCATACCGTCCTGGAGGCGGGTGAGGCCTTCACGGTGGTGACGCCGACCGGTGGCGGTTACGGGAAGAATTGAGCTGTGACTGCAGGCCGGATCGGAAAAGACGGCGCGTTCTCCGTGGCGGCGGTTCGCCGCCGCGTCGCTTCAAGCGTTGCCAGCAAAGCCTGCAACAGGTACTCGAACGGCCGGGGCTCCAATTTGCCGGGAGTTGCGTAGGGATCGCAATTCAAAGTGCTACAGCGTCCTTTGTGCGTCTGATGAGACGCACGGCGCTGTAGTGGGGACGGTGTAGACATTCTGCATTGGCTGGCAAATGCCACCGCCGACAACTGACCGGCTTGCGCCATGAGCAGGAATTGGCGAATGTTCATTGCATCGGTGCCAGCCCATCAAGCAGGAAGTCGAGGCCCTTCCTGAAAGCGCCGTCCCAATCGTTATCCAACAGCAGACGAGAGCGTTCGATCGTCGGGTAGTGTTCGCTGAGACGTGTAAGGCGCTGCTGCGCGGCGGCCCTGTCGTCGTCCGAGAGGTCGAAGCTCGCCCGGGTGACGGTAGCGCCCATCACATAGTTCCAGAGCGACCATATCGCGACGTTCAAATCTGCGTCCGCCACACCGGCCCCGGCCAAGGTCTTGCTCAAGAGTTCCAGGCGACCGAGGATGTTCGGGCCGAGCGCCCGGCGCGGCAACAGCAGCGCCGACCAAGGATGTCGCAGCATGATGGCGCGCCAGTCTTCGAGCATATGAACGACTTCTCCGCGCCAATCTCGAGACTCAGCGATTTGCGGCGGTCCGCGATATTCGAGCACCGAGTCGAGCGCCAGGTCATAAACCTCCTCTTTGTTGGCGACGTGCCAATACAGGCTCATCGCGCCCGAGCCGAGGCGATCGGCCAGCCGACGCATCGTCAATCCGTCGACTCCCTGGGCGTCCAGCAGTTCGACCGCGGTCGCCACGATGCGTTCCAGAGAAAGAGGCGGTTCACTGCGCGACTCCTGCACGGACCGGAGTGACAGACCTTTCCGTTGAGACCGTTTGCTCTGAGCGCCGCTACGTTTGGCTGCCATCCGTCTTCCTTGCTTATCACGCCGTCGATTTAAGCCGACAATGCGACCAATGTCGATTCTGAATGGTTGACTCGTACGATGTACGATGCGATTGAATCGTACGCCGTACGAGTCATGCGGCGATGAGTCAAAAGCTCAATCCTGCGGGCCGCGAGGGAACGTTGCTCGCAGTCTTCAGAGCCAAGAGAAAGAAATCATGTCACGCACCATCAAGCATCTGCTTATCGGAGGGCTAATCACCATGACTATTGGAGTTCCCACTCGGACGACAGCGAATGAGAATGATCTCAAGCTGACCATCGTCAATCCGCGAAATCTTTACGACCCGACGCCGAATGGCTACAGCACCGCGGTGATTGTGCCCCGCGAAGCCCGATTGGCCTACATCTCCGGACAGGGCGGCCAGGACAGCACCGGAGCCTTGTCGCCCGACTTCGCTGTCCAGGTTAAGCAGGCCTACGCAAACTTGCGTGCCGCCCTCGATTCGCTTGGTGCGAGGCCGGATCAGGTCGCCAAGCTCACGGTTTTCGTGGTCGATCACGATATGTCCAAGCTCGGGGTGCTGACCGAGAACGTCAAGGAAATGTTCGGCGAGGCGCTGCCGGCGCAGACTCTTATTCCCGTCCCCAAGCTTGCCATCGACCCCATGCTCTTCGAGGTGGAAGCCGTGGTCGTGCTTGACTAGCGCGGTGTTTGGGCTCTTGGCTTATACGGCTTAAGGCCGGCTGAGGTTCAGCCGGCTATGCCGGGCAGCTACGGGCGCCGCTCTTGTCTCAGCCTATTGAGTCAAGCGCGCCTCGCTCCAGCCCAGGGCTCGCAGGTCCTCCACCCGCGCGTCGCCATTGTCCGCCAGGATGAATTCATCGATCTGCGGCGGCGGAACGCTGGTGCCGGACAGCATCGCGTGGATCTGGCCGCGATGGTGCTGGCCATGCAGGAAGACATGGAGGAGGGTATCGGCGACGGTTTCCGTCAGCGTCCTGTCGGGCCAGGGGATACTGATCCGACTTGATAGCGCCCGCGCCGTCAGGGTTTCGCAGAACGCGATCAGCCAGTCGTCGACGTCCGCCCGCTCGGCGGAGAATTCTGCGGCCGTCGCGCGGCTGCCCGGCGATGGCGGGCCGGCCAGTTCGCCCCGCAGCGTGTCGATATAGTATCGATCGGCGTCGAGCAGGTGAACCATCGTCTCCTTGAGCGACGGAAAGAACGACGTCCGGGTCGCTTCCCATTCCCCCGGCGACAGCGCCATGCAGGCGCGATCAAGGCGCGCATTGGCGAGCCGTGCGTTGCGCGCAAGCTGGCGATAGGGCCGGCAGATGAGATCCGGCAAAGGGGCCACGCCATCCATCCCTGGTTGCTTCGTCCTTAGGCCTTGGCCTTTGTGGCGGTTGCAGCGGGTCGTGTCAACGTGAAGACGCATGCGTGCCGCCGCGGTCGGCCTTTGGCGTCAGTCCCCGAAGACCGATTTGCCGGCCTTGCAGGCGGCGATGTAATCTGCTCGGCGCCTTCTCTACAGCGCCGCGCGTCCAAACGGACGCGCTAAGGTCGCTGTAGCACTTTGAAATGCTGCATGATTCCTTGAATCGTTTCCGATTCAAGGAATCATGCAGTAGCCTGCGACAGCTTCGCCACCTCGCGGGCTTAACCCGCCGAACCACGGCCAGGCCGTCCGAGGCGGCGCCTATCTGCGGGACGAAGGGGAGCGGAGTGTCTGGGAGGGAAGTTCCCCGAAGCGGTTGCGGTAGTCCGTCGCCAGTCGACCCATATGGGTGAATCCCCAGGTGAACGCAATGTCCGCGATGCTCTGGCCCGGTCGGGCCTGCATCAGTGCTTCGCGAAACGCCTCCAGCCGTAAATGTTGCAGGTAGTTCATCGGCGTGGTCATCTTGAACTGGCGAAACCCCTGCTGAAGCGTGCGCGAACTGACACCGCAGGCGACGGCAACCTCGACCAGGGTTATCGGCTTCGACAGGTTGGCCACCATGAAGTCGATTGCCTTCTTGACATGGCGGGGCACGGGCGAGGCAGCGCGGTGCACGGTCTCCGAAAAGCGATGGGGAAGCGTTTCGAGGATGATGTGCATGAGTGCTTCACTCAGGCTCGTCAGGGCGAGCGGAGACTTGCGCAGCGGCGCATCCCCGGCCAATCCGGTGTGAAACGTGGCTGCGATGCGCGCGATTGCCGTGCCTGGTCCCGATGACAGGTCCACCTCAGGCGGGAACTCCAACCTCCCGGAAATCGGCATGCCGACCATGTCGCTCAGATGGCTGTAAAGCGCTGTTCGATCGATCGCGACGGACAGGTGCTCGCGACCGCTCAGGCACACGGCGGTTATGCGCTTGCTGCCTTCGAGAACCGCGCCCCGCTCGGGCGTCGTGGAAATTGTTCGGCCTGCCACACGAATGTCCACCCTGCCCTGGCTCGGCACGACGAAGACGAGTTGATCGCCGACGCCATCGCTCTCCGCGAGGAACTGTCCGTCATAGCGACTGAGTCCGACCGACACCGCTCCGGCGGTTGCCCAGGCACATTTATAGTAGATGCCCTCCTTGGTCGTCGGTCGAACGAGGACCCTCGACGTCCAGCTCGTCAGCGTGGCCGCGAGGTGATCCGGGTCGCTTCCTTCAAACGAGAAGTAGTCAGGTCGGTCCGCATGATTCCGCAAAGCTCATAATCCTCCAGCCGCTGACTGAACAGGTTTCGGCGCTATTGGCAATGGCGTACAGAAGCAATATTCGATGGAGATTATTTGTCGAGTCGCAGTTTGACCACTGTGTGGCGCTTCATCGCGACGGCCGCGTACTGGTCGCACATAGTGGAATCGCCAATGGCTGGGCCGGCCAGGGTCGGCTCATGCCTTTAGAACGCGCCTGAACGGTCTCAGCTTGCCGTTTGAGGATAATCGGTAGAGACACCGAGCAATTTCATGATGGAAACCTTCACCTGCTGCGCGGCCTTGGAGAGGCCATCTTCCCGTTCGACCAACTGGATACAGCTCTCCGGAAGTTCAGGGAGGCCAACTTCCTTCTGCAGGACAGAGAAGCCGTAGGGCACGAGTCCTTCGGCCATGACCGTTATCGCGGTCCCGGAACTGACCGCGCTCTTGATCGCCTCGCCGCTTCCTGTGGTCAGGACCTCACGATAGGCGTGACCCTCCCGTTTCAGGGCCGCCTCTGCGGCCGCCCGAAACGCGCAGCCGTCAGAATAGAAGGCCATCGGCCACGGCTTTTTCCTGTCGACGACGTAATCCCCGGAGGAAACCCAGACCAATTTGGGGCGGCTTAGCAGAGTCGAGTGGCTCTTCTGATTGGGCAATGTGACGATCGCAAGGTCCAGCTTCCGGGACTCCAGCAATTTCTGAAGCCTGATGCTCATCGCGCAGGTCACGTTCAATTCGATGTCGGGAAATGATGTGTCGACAACGCGCATAAGACGGGAGAGAAACGGCTCGCCGTAGTCCTCGGCGATACCGAGGTTTACGCTTCCCGCCACTCTGCCGCTTCTCATCTTGTCGACGAGAGCATCATGGTGGTCGAGGATGATCTGCGCATGTGGCAGGAGCTCTTTGCCTGCAATACTCAGTTCGACCAGATGATAGCTCCGGTTGAAGAGCTTTCGGCCTAGAAGGTCTTCCAAACTTTTGATGCGCAGCGACATGGTGGCCTGTGAGCAGCTAAGCCGTTCGGCAGCGCGGGAGAAGTTTCTTTCCGTGGCGACCGAGACGAACGACCGCAGCAGTCTCATATCGATATCGACCATTATAAAGAATCCCAATCATACGCATATGATCTTCTCATTTTACCAATAGCTCGCGCTCCGTCTAGTCTCTCGGCCGACAACTTGGATCCGGGAGGATTGAATGAAGGTCGGCTTTATCGGGCTCGGCACCATGGGCGGCAATGCCGCGAAGAACATCATCCGCGCGGGCTTCGAAACCTATGTCTTCGACCTGCGTCGGGATGTGGCAATGGATCATCTTTCCATGGGCGCGACCTGGGTGGACAGCCCACGCGAGATGATCAGCCGCGTCGACTGCGTCGTCTCGATGGTCTTCGGCCCGTCACATCAGGACGCGGTTCTCAACGGGCCCGAAGGGCTGCTCCGCGGCGACTGCTTGGGCAAGCTCTGGATCGACATGACGACGTCGTCGCCGCGCTTCATGCGCGAACTCACCAAGCCGTTCGTCGCGGCTGGCGGCCGGCCGATCGACGCGCCTGTCACGGGTTCCGTCGACGCGGCGATCCGCGGCGACATGCCGATGTTCGTGGGCGGTGAGGACGGGGACGTCGAGGCCGCACGCCCGGTCATCGAAGCGATGGGCGAGTTGAGAAAGGTCGGCAGATACGGAAACGGCAATGTTGCCAAGCTGGTCAACAACCAGTTGTGGAAGGTCCACGCGGCGGCGATCGGCGAGGCCATGGTCTGCGCCAAGCAGGCGGGCCTCGAGCCGGATGTCTGGTGGAACGTGATGAAGGGCGGCGCGGCGGACAGCTTCGTCATGCAGCATGACGTTCCGTCGATCTTCGCCGGCCACTACGACCCCTCGTTCCCGCTGAAGCTGTGCCTGAAAGATCTCGGGCTGATCAAGGAACTGCTCGAGGACACCGGCACGCGTTCTGACCTGCTCGATGCCTGCCATGCGCGATTCCGCGAAGCGAGCGACCGTTATGGCCCGGACGCCGGCGAGATGACCGTCTGCAAGGTTGTCGAGGATGACGCCGGGGTCGAACTGCGCGTCAAAGGCGACTGGGTGGCGCCTTGGCTGGTTACACACGAGGCGGCCGAGTAGTCGCTCTCGATCACCAAATCCATGGTCAGGCAGAAGACAGAAGGGCAGCCATCGCTGCCTGACCATGCAGGCAATGTCGGGTGAAAACGCCCGATGGCTGCCCTCCCGGTCGGGAGACATAAAAACAAACGAACCAACGGAGTAAGGAACATGAGGAACACCGTCTTTGGTGCGGCCATTGCCCTGCCATTCGTCGCATTCGCCCCCGCCGCCATGGCGGACTGCGGTGAGGTGACCATTGCCAGCATGAACTGGCAGAGCGCCGAAGTGCTCTCCAATATCGACAAGATCATCCTCAACGACGGCTATGGCTGCAGCGCGGAAATCGTCGTCGTCGACGCGGCATCGGGAATTACGTCCCAGGCAGAGAAAGGCAAACCCGACATCATTCCGGAAGCGTGGGTCGATCTCTTTCCCGAGTTGGTGAAGGCCCCGCTCGCTGACGGTCGGGTCGTCGCCCTCGTGCCGTCGCTTTCGGATGGCGGCCAGGCTGGTTGGTTCATTCCGCGATACATGCTCGAAAAGAACCCGAACCTCAACAAGATCAAGGAAATCCTCGCCCATCCGGAAGCCTTCCCCTCGCCGGAAGATCCGTCGAAGGGTGCGATCTTCAACGGCCCGACCGGCTGGGGCGGCACGATTGCGACGAACAGCTTAGCGAAGGCCTTCGACGTCGCAGGCAAGGGCTTCACCGTGGTCGATACCGGCTCGGCAGCCGCGCTCGACAGCTCCATGGCCAAGGCCTATGAGCGCAAGGAGCCCTGGCTCGGATTCTACTGGGAACCGACTTCTCTGCTCGGCATGTACGACATGGTCCCGGTGGACTTCGGCGTGAAGCACGATGCCGCGGAATGGAAGCGCTGCACCTCGGTCGATACCTGCACAGACCCCAAGCCCAACACCTTCCCCAAAGACAATGTTCTGACGCTCGCGTCGAAGTCCTTCATCGAACGAACCGATCCGGCCGCGGTCGAATACCTGAAGGCGCGTAGCTGGAGCAACAAGACGGTCAACACGCTGATGGCATGGATGACCGAAAACCAGGCAACTGGCGAGGAAGGCGCACGCCATTTCCTTTCGGAGCACCCGGAGATCTGGACCAAGTGGGTTTCGCCGGAGGCCGCGGAACAGATCAAATCGTCGCTCTGATGCGAACGTAGGAGAGCCAGCACACCGTGCTGGCCCTCCATTCGCGCCCCTATCCCTTTGGAGGATTTCCGTGAAGACGTTCCGGGCTGAAGGATACGACTACATCATCGTTGGCGCGGGAACCGCGGGGTGCGTCCTCGCAAGCCGGCTCAGCGAGGACGAGGGCGCCTCCGTCCTGCTGCTCGAAGCAGGACCGTCCGACCGCAGCTGGATCCTCAGAATGCCTGCAGGTCTGCGCTCGGCATTCAAGCCGACCAGCACCTATAACTACTGGTTCAAGACCACGCCGCAGCGCCATCTCGACAACCGCGAGATCGACCAGCCGCGCGGCCGCGTTCTCGGCGGTTCGTCGTCGATCAATGGCATGACCTTCCTCAGAGGCAATCCACGCGATTTCGACGACTGGCGCGACAACGACGGCTGTGCGGGCTGGTCCTTCGCCGACTGTCTGCCGTACTTCAAGCGCCTCGAACGTCGCGAAGGCGCCGAGGGCCCTTTCAGGTCGTCCGGCGGAATGGTGCCGGTCAAGCGGCAGGAAAATCTGGGCGCGCTGAACCAGGCGTTCCTCGATGCGGGAAAACAGGCCGGGCTCGAAGAGGTTTCGGACTTCAACGGATTCCGTCAGGAGGGCGTCGGCCGCTTCGAAATGAGCGTTGGCCGCGGCGTTCGCTCCAGCTCGTCGAATTCGTATCTGCATTCGCAGCCGACCCGGAAGAACCTGCACGTGCACACCGGCTGCCAGGTGCTGAAGGTCCTGTCCAGGGGCAACCGGGCGATCGGCGTTCGGGTCCGGCGCGGCTCGCAGACGGTCGACGTTTTCGCCGCGCACGAGGTCATCATGTGCTCGGGGGCTTTCGGCAGTCCTCAGATTCTGATGCTATCCGGGGTCGGACCTGCGGACGATCTGAGAAGGCTGGGAATCCAACCCCTGCTCGACGTTCCGATGTTGGGGCAGAACCTGCAAGATCACTTCGAGACGCACATCCAGGTCGAATGCGACCTCAAGTACAGCCTCAACCAGTACCTCCGGCTCGACAAGATGGTCACCGCGGGCCTCCAGTGGTTCGTGTTCAAGGGCGGTGCCGGGGCAGTCAACCAATGCCATGTCGGCGCCTTCCTGCGGAGCGACAGCGCCGTTACGCACCCGAATCTTCAGATCCATTTCTTCCCCGTCTTCTTCGGGCCGAACTGGATCCCGGATCCGCGCAGGGGCGGCTATCGCCTGGGCGTCGGCCCGATGCGACCGGAAAGCCGCGGCTCGGTGCGCCTCCGCTCTTCCGACCCGAACCAGCCTCCTCTGATCGATCCGAACTATCTCGCGACGGAGCGAGACCGGAAGGAGACGCTGCAGGGTCTCAAGCTCGGCAGGGAAATCCTGGCGCAGCCAGCATTCGCACCCTACCGGAAGCGGGAAGACGCGCCAGGCGACCAATGCCGGGGCGATGCGGCATTGGAGGCGTTTATCCGCCAGGATGTCACGAGCTCGTTCCATCCGTGCGGGACCGCGCGGATGGGCCAGGCAGAAGACCCCCGCTCGGTCGTCGATCTCGATCTTCGCCTCATCGGGGCCGAGGGTCTGCGCGTCGTCGATGCGTCGGTCATCCCCTCGATTCCAAGCGCGAACATCAACGCCACGACCTTCATGATCGCAGAAAAGGCATCCGACCTCATCCGGGGTCGGAAGCCGCTGCCAGCGATTGAGGTCGCCTATTACAAAGCCCTGACGGAAGGACATCATGACCATGCAGTCGGATCGTAGTTTCGAGACAGATCGGATCCAGCGACATCACGCAACGCCGGACACCAGGAGGATGGTCGGTTCATGGACCAAATGGGAAGCGGACTCCAGGGAACCCTTCGAGATCCACTACGACCGCGCCGTGTCGTTCTGCGTCATGGAGGGCCGGGCGGAGATCGCGTTCAATGACGGCACCAGGCTCGACGTCCAGAAGGACGATTTCGTGACGATCCATCCGGACATCAAAGGTGTGTGGACCGTGATCGAGCCGATAACCAACCTCTATAGGGACCATGACACTGGACCGCAGCGTGAAGCGCTGACCTAAAGCGGGATGCGCTCACATGCGTTCGCGCCGCCGCTCAATCTATTTGTTTTTGCCGCATTTGTGCGACGTCACCTGACTGCAAAATGCTCTAGTCCCACCCATCATCGCCCTTACAAGCTCCCCCGCTCTCTTTTCGTTTCCCGAGAGCGGCGCTTGCCTGCCCGCATGGGCAGGCCTTTTTTCCGTGTCTTTCAGCGGGCCGCACATGAATGATGGCTCTCTGCGCAGTCTGAAATCGAGTCTCGACGAGGGATTCCGCGTGTTCACACCCGGCTCTGCGCCGATACCTGCGCCCCTGACTTGGCCGAGCCCTCCATCTGCAGGGGCGCTAGGCCACCTCCAATCCTACATCGACGCCTGCGAACATGTGATCGAGGTCGAGGAAGCAGACGATCCCCCGCTCGAGCGCGAGGATGCCGTGGGCGTAGGCGGGGTCGAAGTTCGCGCCGAAATCGGGCATCGGCTGGATACGGTTGGCGCCGACCGACAGAATGTCCGAGACCTGGTCGACGACCAGGCCGACGACGCCTTGCCCCACTTCGACAACGACGATCGCGCTTCGACTGCTGTCGATCGTCCCGGCCATGCCGAGGCGCGCCGCGAGGTCGATCACCGGAATGACGGAGCCGCGCAGGTTCATGACGCCGAGCACGTGCGGCGGCGCATGGGGCAGCGGCGTTGCCGCCGCCCAGCCCCGAATTTCCCGGATCGATGTCGTCTTGATGCAGAACTGCTGGTCGCCAAGATGGAAGGCGATGATTTCCAGTATCGCGTGGGAGGAAACCGTCCGCTATGGTCGGCGCTGGACATCAGAATTCCTCCCAATCCTGGGCCGCGGCAGCGGTTGCCGTGCCACCAAAGGCACCGGCAATTTTCCGGCCGAGCGCGCGGGCGGGGGAAGCGACCGGCTTGCTGTCCAAGGTGGCTGGCCGCGCCGCCTGGCGGGTGCCGTCGAGCTTGAACTGGCCGACCAGGTCGCGCAGTTTCGTCGCTTCCTGGGCAAGCGAGACGGAGGCGGCACTGGATTGCTCCACCATCGCCGCATTCTGCTGCGTCGTCTGGTCCATCTGGTTGACCGCGCTGTTGATTTCGGCAAGGCCCGTCGACTGTTCCTTGGCCGAGATTTCGATCGATTCCATGTGGGCGTTGATCTCGACGATGAAGCCGCCGATCGTCTTCAGCGCCTGACCCGTGTCGCGCACCAGTTTGACGCCGCTTTCGACCTCGGTCGTCGAGTTCTGGATCAGGCCCTTGATCTCCTTGGCCGCCTGGGCCGAGCGCTGGGCGAGCTCGCGCACCTCCTGGGCGACGACGGCGAAGCCCTTGCCGGCATCGCCGGCGCGGGCCGCCTCGACGCCCGCGTTCAGCGCCAGCAGGTTGGTCTGGAAGGCGATCTCGTCGATGACGCCGATGATGTTGGAGATCTGCTGCGAGCTCTCCTCGATCTTCTTCATCGCCTCTTCGGCGTGGGAAACGACCTCGGCCGAATGCACCGCCGACTGGTTGGCGCGGCCTGCGACGGCGCGCGCTTCTTCAGTCCGCTTTGCGGAGTTGGAGACGTTCGCGGTAATCTGATCCAGTGCAGCGGCGGTCTCCTCCAGCGAGGAGGCCTGCTGCTCGGTGCGCTTGGAAAGGTCGTTCGCGCCGGCCGAAATTTCCCGCGTGCCGCTGTCCATGCTCTGCACCGAGGCGGCGACGGAGCTGATGGTCTGGCTCAGCTGGTCGACCGTGGCGTTGAAGTCGGTGCGCAGAGGCTCGTATTCGGCAGCGAAGGCGGCGTTGATCCGGCAAGCGAGGTCGCCGCTGGCAAGCCGCTTCAATGCATTGCCAAGCGTCGACGTGGCAATGCGCAATTGTTCCGCTTCGCGGGCGACCCGCTCCTGTTCCGCCTGGCGGTTGCGCTCGGCGGCAGCCCGCATCTCCTCGGACTGCCCCTCCAGTTCGCGCGCCTTCAGCCCATTGTCCTTGAACACCTGGACAGCCGCGGCCATCTTGCCGATTTCATCGCGGCGCCCGGTTCCCTCGACATCAACGTCGAGATTGCCGCCGGCAAGAACCGCCATCAGGTCGCGAAGCGCGTTGATCGGCTTCACGACCCACGCAGTTATTGCGAAATAGGAGGCTGCAAGAACCATGGCGAGACCGCCGACGAGGATCAGCAGTGTATTGTTGCTGGTCGAGGTCGAAACAGTCGTAAGCTCGGCGCTGGCCTTCAGCACCGCCTGTTCCATGTTCCGGGTCTCGGCGATGATCTTTTCGGCCAGCTCCGGAAAGCCGGATTGGCATTCGGTCCCGAAGGTCTTGACCGCCGACATCATTTCCATTGCATTGGTCGTCTTCGCCCCTTGGTCGAGGGCGCGCGCGCAGCGCTTTTCCAGGATGTCCAGGCCGGCTTGCTTGAATTCCGGGATATGCTTGTTCTCGGGGCTCGCCTGAGCGGCGACGTCCATGAATTCCGAGAATGTCTGCTTGGCAAACTTGAACTCGGTGTTGGCGAGCTCAACCGCTTTCGGATCGCTCAGCATGATGACGTCGGCGATTGCCGCCCGTGCCCGCTGCAGGGCCCGGCCCGCCGAAGCCATGTTTTGGGACGCACGCACCTGCCCGACGAGCAGATTCGAATAGGCCGTGTCGATCTTCGTGATCTGTGTTGAGGCGTAGAAGCCGGTTGCCAGCGAAAATAATCCGAAGGCTCCGAGAATGAGCAGCATCTTGAGAATAATCGGCCAATTTTTCATGGGTTCGTCCTGAGCGCGGATGAGATGTGAGAGAAACGCCCCTCAAATCATTCGAGCGGCAGGAACGGCGCGAGGCTGCCTGAGGCAGCGGTGGCGCGGCGTCGCTGCGGCGATCAAACGGCGGCGATGTTTAATAAAATCGTACGCTTCCACGGCCTGGGCATCGAAAGTCACGCGATATGGACTGTGCCTGCGGAAATCGGATAGTCGGCCCGCCCGACGGAAACGCCGAGCTCCGTCATCGCAGACATCTCCACTGGTTTCCGGCGTTCTCTTGGGGCCTGTCGCGCGGCAGGGTCTTCTTCGTCTCAGCAGAAATCCGTCGAATCAGAGCGACGGCCGCGCTTCGGCGCAAAGCGGCAAACCGCCTGACCGGGGGCGCGCAAAGGCGCCAACCGGGCGAGCGATCAATTTTGTATACAAAATTATACGTAAATGTTGACAATTCTGTATTTTGGGATTTCCCTACCCCGTCCGCATCGCGAAAGTGCGCCGGATGCAAAGGATGGGGAGTGAGATGACCAACAGACGCTCGACATTGAAATCGCTGGCGCTCGGCGCCGTTTCATTTCTGGCTATCGCGGCGGGAGGAGCCGTTTCCGCGCAGGCTGAGAACAAGGAGCTCAAGATCGGTTTCGTCGGTGTGACGAGCGGTCCCGCCGCCGCCTGGGGCACGTCGAATGTCCGCTCGATGCAGACGCGTGCCGACTGGCTCAACGAGACGGGCGGCGTGAAGATCGGCGAGCATACCTACAACATCAGCATCGTCAATTTCGACGACCAGAAGGACCCGAAGCGTGCCATCGCGGGCATGGAAAAGATGGCTCAGGAAGGCATCCACTACGTTGTCGGACCGAACGTGGACGATGGTGCGGCCGCCGTACGTCCGGTCGCGGAATCCAAGGGGATCATCTATTTCCCCTACGCCTTCCCGAAAGCGCTCTATGCGCCGCCGGCCTCGAACGCCGTGCTTGGCATGATCGCCAATTACCAGTCGGGACCGGCCATCTACAAATATCTCAAGGAGAACAAGGGCGTGAAGAAGGTCGCCTTCATCGCGGCCAATGAATCCGATCCGCTCAGCCAGCGCGACAGCGGCGTCGCTGCGGCCAAGGAGCTCGGGCTCGAGGTGGTCGCGGAGAAAGACACCTACCAGAACGACACCCGCGATTTCACGCCGGTGCTCACCCCGATCGTACAGCTGAAGCCGGACCTGCTCGTGCTGTCGGGGGTCGCGCCCGCCAACGCGCCGCTTTTGATCCGCGCGGCCCGCGAGCTGGGCTATGAAGGCCTGATCTCGGCCGAAACGGCGCAGGACGCCACCGTGCTGCAGGAGGGCGCGGGCGAGCTTGCCAACGGCTTCATTTCCGTCGGCGGCGCCTCGACGCCGGAAATCCGCACGCCGGTGATGGAGGAGTTCATCGAACGCTACACCAAGAAGTTCGGCGAGTACAACGACGAGTCGAACACCAAGGTCTACGCCCTCGAATACATCATCGAAACGCTCAAGGCGAACCCCAAGGCGATCGACAATGTCGACGAGTTCAAGAAGACCATGGACACCTTCTCGGCGCCCAATCCCTACGCCAAGGACAGCACGCTGAAATATGTCGGTGCAACGTCCTTCGGGCAGAAGCGGCAGCTCTCCGTTCCGATGGTGGTGACCGAATTCAAGGACGGCGAATTCAAGACGTTGTTCGTCGGCGAAGTCGACTGACAGCTGTAGACCCGAAATGCCGGGGCGCGGCGAGCCCATGTTGGTTGACCGCGCCCGGCAAGCTCAATCGGGCTTCGCAACGATGCCGAAGCTGCACCGGGGCCGGACCGCCGCCATGGAACAGGTAATTGCCAACGGACTGTATCTCGGCGCCCAGTACGCACTGATCGCGCTCGGGCTGACGCTGATCTTCGCCCTCATGAATGTGCTCAATTTCGCGCACGGGCAGATGTATGTGCTCGGCGGCTTTGTGACCTACACGATCTACGGCCAGCTCAAGCTGCCTTTCGTGGTGGCGCTGGTTTGCTCGGGCGTGACGCTTGCGGTGATCGGCGGGCTCATGGAGAAATTCCTGTTCCGGCCGGTCGTCCGGCGCAGCAAGCGCGAGGAAAGCACGATGCTGCTGGCGGCGGCGACCGCCTTCTTCCTCGATGCCGTCATGCTGCTCCTCTTTGGCGAGAAGCAGCGCGGCGTGCCGAAGATCATCAGCGGCGTCTTCGTCTCCGACAGGCTGATCCTGCCCTATGACCGCATCCTCGTCGGCGTGCTCGCCATCCTGATGATCGCCGCCTTCATGTTCTTCATGCAATACAGCAAACCGGGACGCGCGATGCGGGCGCTGGCGCAGGACCGCGTCGCCGCCCAATTGATGGGCGTCAAGGTGGAGCGCTATTCGATGATCGGCTTCGCCTTGGGCGCCATGCTTGCCGGCGTGGTCGGCGGATTGCTGGTCAGCATCACCGGTGTCAATTCGGGGATCGGCGGACCGATTTCGATCAAGGCCTTCCTGATGGTGATGATCGGCGGCGCCGGCGTCGTCGGCGGCGCGATCGCCGGCGGCTTCATCCTGGGCATGATGGAATCGGTCGGCCTCACCGTGCTGCGCGAATATGGCGACATCACCTACCTAGTCATCTTCGCGCTGCTGATGATCTTCCTGAGCATCCGCCCTCACGGGCTGATGGGAAAGCCGTGGGGCTGAGCCGATGCGCAAGACTTCGACCAATACCTTGAGGGTCGTCTCGGCAGCGCTCTTCCTCGTCGCTCTGCTCGTCGCGGTGCCGCTGCTGATCAACGCCACGGGGAGAAGCGATCTTTACTACACGCTGACATCTGTGGCGCTTCTCAGCATCATCAGCGCCGGCGTGTGGATTACCTTCTATATCGGCCGCATCAACATCGGCCAGGGCGCCTATGCGCTGATGGGAGGCTATGTCTCGGCCATTCTGGTCATGAATTACGGCATGTCCTTCTGGCTGACCCTTCCATTGGCCGGCCTTTTCTGCGCTGCAGCGAGCGTGCTCATCGGCCTGCCGATCCTGCGCCTGCGCGGCGTCTATTTCGCGATGGTGACGTTGGTCTTGACGGAAGTCGCCCGTCTTCTCGCCCTTGCCCTGCCGATAACCAACGGCGCCAGCGGCATCGTCAGCATTCCGCTCCCGACCGGGATCAGCCTGTTCGGCATCACGCTCGTTCCGGATTTCGCGACCCTGGCCAATCCGCGCCTTGCCTTCTACATTGTCGCCGTTCTGTTGATGGCGCTCTGCTTCCTGGGTCTCTACCGGCTGGCTCATTCCCGCATCGGTCAGCTCTGCCAGTCGCTGCAGCAGAACGAGGAACTCGCCTCGTCGATCGGCGTCAACATCGCCTATCTGCGCGTCATCGCCTATGCGCTGTCCTCCTTCCTGGGGGGCGTCGGCGGCGCGATGTTCGCGTCGATCTCCCAGTCGATCTATCCATCGAGCTTCACCGTCGCGGATTCCGTCAACTTCATGCTCAACTGCTTCCTCGGCGGGCTCGGCTACGTGCTGGGGCCGATGCTCGGCACGTTCGTTCTCTATTTCGGCTGGGATCTCCTGTTCCAGACCGGGGAATTCCAGCTGCTGATCTTCTCCACCGTCCTGATCGTGCTGATGCTGGTGCTGCCGAACGGCCTCTTGAGCCTGGCACTTCCGCGCAAGAGGGGGCTTGAGCGATGACAGATATCCTGGAGGTCATGGGGCTCACCAAGCGCTTCGGCGGCCTCGTTGCAGTCAACGATGTCTCCTTCACCGTTCGCGAGCGCGAGATCCTCTCGGTGATCGGGCCGAACGGTGCCGGCAAGTCGACGTTGTTCAAGCTGATCTCGTCCTTTCTTCGGCCGAGCCATGGCGAGGTGCGCTTCAGAGGTGAGCGCATTTCGGGGCTGGCGCCGCACATCGCTGCCCGCAAGGGGGTCGTGCGAACCTTCCAGGAGACGACGATCTTCAAGAGCATGACCGTGCGTGACAACGTCGTGACCGCCCATCACCTGCGCTCGCGCGCCAGCCTGGCCGGCTTTTACTTCGGCAGCGCGGCAGCGCGGAGCGATCTCGACGCCTTCGGCAGTTCGGCCGACGAGATCCTTGTCTTCCTCGGTCTGGATGCGATGAGCGGCGAGGTCGCCAGCAACCTGCCGCACGGCCACTTGCGCGCGCTCGGAATCGCCATTGCCCTCGCCACCGATCCCGCCGTCATTCTTCTCGACGAACCGTTCGCCGGCATGAACCACGACGAGACCAGGCGCGCATTGGAGATCGTCCGCAAGCTCCGCGACCGCGGCATCACCGTGCTTCTTGTCGAGCACGACATGCCGGCGGTGATGAACATCTCCGACCGCATCGTGGTGATCAATTTCGGCCAGAAGATCGCCGAAGGCACGCCGGCGGAAATTCAGCAGAATCCCAAGGTCATCGAGGCCTATCTTGGTGCCGAGGATGAATCGATCGGATTGTAAGCCCATGGAACCGTTGCTGAAATTCGATGACGTCGAGCTCTATTACGACCATGTCTACGCCCTCAAAGGCGTATCGATCGAGGTCAACGAAGGCGAGACCGTCGCCCTCATCGGTGCCAACGGCGCCGGCAAGTCGTCGATCCTGCGCGCCATCACCGGCCTCAGGAATATCCGCAAGGGGGAAATCCGCTACCAGGGCAAGCGCATCGACGGCATTGCCGCGGACGAGATTGTCCGGATGGGAATCTCGATGGTGCCTGAGGCGCGCCGCGTCTTCCCGTTCATGACGGTGCGCGACAACCTGCTCATGGGGGCCTTCACCCGCAGCGACAAGGCGGAGATCCGGCAGAGCCTGGAGATGGTGCTGACACGCTTTCCGCGCCTCAAGGAGCGCTACTCGCAACAGGCCGGAACGATGAGCGGCGGCGAGCAGCAGATGCTCGTCATCGGTCGGGCGCTGATGGCACGTCCGCGGCTGCTGCTGCTCGACGAACCGTCGCTTGGTGTTGCGCCGAAGCTGGTGCAGGACATCGCGCGCTCGATCGTGGCGATCAACCGCGACGAAAAGGTCAGCGTCCTGCTTGTCGAGCAGAACTCGCGCATGGCGCTCAGGATCTCGCAGCGCGCTTATGCGCTGACGACCGGCAAGGTCGCCCTCAGCGGCAAATCCCCTGAATTGCTGACCGACGAACGGGTCAGGCATCTTTATCTCGGCGGAGAATACTAGGCAGCTCCATCATGCGCATCCTCGTCATAAACCCGAACACCACGAAGTCGATGACCGAAAAGATCGGCAAGGCGGCACAAGCTGCGGCGTCGCCGGCGACAGAGATCGTTGCGGTCAATCCCGAGGACGGTCCGCCCAGCATCGAGGGCTATTTCGACGAGGTCTTCTCGGTGCCGGGCATCATCGCGGAAATGGCGAAGGCCGGTCCGATGGACGCCTATGTGATCGCCTGTTTCGACGACACGGGGCTGGACGCGGCGCGCTGTGCCAGCGAAGCTCCCGTCATCGGGATCGGCGAAGCGGCCTTCCATTGCGCGACCCTGGTCGCCGGAAAGTTCAGCGTCGTCACAACGCTTGCGCGTTCCGTGCCGGCGATCGAGCACAATCTGGTGAAATATGGTCTGGCGTCCCGCTGCGCCCGGGTGCGCGCTTCCGATGTCGCGGTGCTCGATCTCGAATTGCCGGGATCCGATGCCAACCGCAAGATCTCTGCCGAAATCGGCCGGGCGATTTCCGAGGACAGGGCCGAGGCAATCGTGCTCGGTTGCGCGGGCATGGCCGATCTCGCCCAGGCACTCTCGCGTGAACATGGCGTACCGGTGATCGACGGCGTTGCCTGCGCCGTAAAACTGGCGGAAGCGGTTTCGGCACTGGGTCTCAGGACATCGAAGGTGGGCGGCTATGCGGCGCCGCTTGCCAAGCACTTCGCGGGACACTACGCGCCGTTGTCTCCGAAAGCGGGGTGAGCAAGTCCGGCGGTTTCGTGTTCCGTAAGAACGCGTCCCGATTGACCGCCAGGCCCGCCCCGTGAGATCAGGGACGGCAGCTGCATGTCGCCCAAGAGTTGCGCAGTGTTCCTGACCACGACATGCGCAGGAAAAGTCGCAAAGTGCATAAAGGGGGCTTTCTTGCGATGCGCCGTCGAGGGCCCCGTTTGCACGGGGAGCACAAGCTCCCCAGGAATGATGAACATGTTGAAGACCCTAAGACCCGAAAACGACCGCAAGAAGCCAGCGGCGCGCTGGTCGCCGATCTATCACGGCCTTCGCGATGCAATTGTCAGCCATCGCCTGACCCCGGGCACCAAGCTTCCCGAGGATGAACTGGCCTCGATCTATTCGGTGAGCCGCACGATCATCCGCGCCGCGCTCCAGGCCCTTGCGCATGACTGGCTGGTTCGGCTGGAGCCCAATCGCGGCGCCTTCGTGGCACAGCCCTCGCCCAAGGAGGCGCGCGAGGTCTTCGAAGCCCGTGCCTTGGTCGAGCCGAGGGTGGCGGCGCTAGCCGCCACCATTGCCAAAGCAGACGACGTGGAGCTCCTGCGCAGCCACCTCGAGAGGGAGCATGAGGCGCTGCATGCCGGGCGCGACAGCGACGCGATCATGCTCTCGGCCATGTTTCATGTCGGCATCGCCGAGATTGCCGATCAATCCGTGCTGACCGGTTTCGTCCGCGATCTTGTTTCCCACTCCTCGCTGATCATCGCCCTCTATTGGAAGCGCCGGGACACCACCTGCGAAAGCCACGCTCATCATGCGCTGGTCGACGCCATCGAGGCGGGCGATCCGTCCAGAGCGGCAGACCTGATGAAGGAGCATCTTTACGATTTGCTTTCGGGGCTCGACCTCGAACGCTCGGAGCGCAAGCTTGGAAACCTCGCCGATGCCCTGCGCTAACGCTTCCCTTCTCGCCGATCTCCTCCGAATGCCGCGTCGGCGCTGACGGGCCCTGAATGTTTCCCTGAATTGGCGGCGATCAAGGCAGGCGTGCGGCCGCAATCTGACAGCGTCCGTTCCTGCGACCCGCCGATTTCCTGAAAGAGCGACGTTTTAGGACACGTTTCGTCGCTCTGCGGTGAAATGCGCGCGATTTCCGATGGTAGTGTTTCGAGCATCGCTGGATGGGTGCGCGTCACGACGCAAGACGCAGGGAGGCACATGTCGCAGGATGGTGGAGGCCGGGTTCTGATCGCAGAGCGAAACCCGTTGGTGATTGCCGCTCTTCGAGCGCTCTTTTCCGAGAATCCCAGTTTTACCATCGTCGAGACGGCCCGTTCGTCGGCCGAACTCTGCGAGAAGCTTGCCGTCGTCGAGACCGACTGCGTGCTGCTCAGCTGGCAGCTCGACGATGGCGAGGCGCCCGAGGTCCTCGCCGATCTCGGCCGGCTCGGGCTCGAGCCGCGGGTCGTTCTCTTCGCCGACACCATCAACGCCTCGGTCGTCAACGAGACGATCCGGCTCGGTGTCAACGGTCTTTGCTACCAGTTCGAAGATCCCGACATCCTGTTCGCGACGCTGACCGCCGTGATAAAGGGCCGGATCTGCATCCCGTATACGGTGCTCGCGAAAATCTCCAACACGCCTTTCCAGCAACTCACCTCTCGCGAAAGCGAGCTGCTCGGCATGCTGGCCAATGGCTGGACCAATATTCAGATCGCCGCGCGAACCGGCATTTCCGAGAATACCGTGAAATACCACCTCAAGAATCTTTACGACAAGCTCGAAGTGCGCAATCGCGCCATGGCCGTGGCGATTTACACCAAGGAGCGCCGGCGCAATCCGGGCTGACGCCACGGGCGGCAGATTCTGGCCCTTCGGTTAGGATCACCCTGTCCTGCCCGAAGGCCAGGGCCTGCGCGCGCCATCGCGGCGTGCCTTGCCACGCCACACCATAGCTTCGGCAAGATCGGCCAGAATCCACCGCCGTTGGCATTGCTACGTGCGGGTAGTCCAGCCCTACCCATTCTTCCCGCATGACCACCCGTCAGGACCGCACCGGCGCTGCCCGTCCGGCATTGTTTTCTGCCTGAGCGAGTGTTGTGCGGAGAGCAGTCGAACGGCAGCTTTGGCGCCGAGCAAACGTCCGGCCCGCGGACACTCTATGCATCGGAGGAACCATGCCAGGCTACAATCATCTCTTCATTCCCGGCCCCACGAACATCCCCGAACAGGTTCGCCAGGCGATGAACCTGCCGATGGAAGACATGCGTTCCCCGCGCTACCCGGAGCTGACCTTGCCGCTCTTCGCCGACGTCAAGAAGGTCTTCAAGAACCAGGACGGCCGCGTCTTCATCTATCCGTCGTCCGGCACCGGCGCCTGGGAAGCGGCGATGACCAATGTGCTCTCGCCCGGCGACCGCCTGTTGATGAGCCGCTTCGGCCAGTTCTCGCATCTCTGGGTCGATATGGCCGAACGTCTCGGCTTCGAGGTCGATTGCCTCGACAGGGAATGGGGTACGGGCGTACCGGTCGAGCTCTATGCCGAACGTCTCGCCGCCGACAAGGCGCATGAGATCAAGGCCGTCTTCGTCACGCACAACGAAACCGCGACCGGCGTCACCTCGGATGTCGCCGCGGTGCGCGCGGCGCTCGACGCCTGCGGCCATCCGGCGCTGCTCTTCGTCGACGGCGTCTCCTCGATCGGCTCGATCGATTTCCGCCAGGACGAATGGGGCGTCGATTGCGCCGTGTCCGGTTCGCAGAAGGGCTTCATGCTGCCGGCCGGCCTCGGTTTCCTTTCGGTCAGCCAGAAGGCGCTGGAAGCCGCCAAGACTGCCCGCCACATGCGCTGCTACTTCTCCTTCGACGACATGATCAAGACGAACGATACCGGCTACTTCCCCTATACGCCGCCGACGCAGCTGCTGCGCGGCCTCAGAGCTGCGCTCGACCTGATCTTCGAGGAAGGCCTGGAGAATATCTTCGCCCGTCACCACCATCTCGCCAACGGCGTCCGTGCCGGTGTCTCCGCCTGGGGCCTCAAGCTCTGCGCGACCGAGCCGAAGTGGCATTCCGACACCGTCTCGGCAATCCGCCTGCCGGAAGGCATCGATGGCGCCGAGGTCATCCGCCACGCCTACCGCACCTACAATACCTCGCTCGGAAGCGGTCTCAGCAAGGTCGCTGGCAAGGTTTTCCGCATCGGCCACCTGGGATCGCTGAACGAAGTGATGGTGCTCGGTGCGCTTTCGGCCGCCGAACTGACGCTGCTTGATTGCGGCGTGGCGATCGAGCCCGGTTCCGGCGTCGGCGCCGCGATCAAACAGTTCCGCTCTGCCGCAGCGACGGCAACCGCCAAGGCGGCCTGAACAGAAAACGGGAGGCATTCATGAGCCATACGATAAACCACCTCCGCCGGCTCCGCCTGCAGCGCAGCGAGCTCGCCGTACCGGGGTCGAACCCCGAGATGATCGAGAAGGCCGCCAATTCCGACGCCGACTACATCTTCCTCGACATCGAGGACGCCGTGGCGCCGCCGGACAAGGAACGGGCCCGCGCCAATATCGTCGCGGCGCTGAACGAGATCGACTGGCGCGGCCGCGGCAAGACCATCTCGGTCCGCATCAATGGCCTCGACACCCACTACATGTACCGCGACGTCGTCGACCTCATGGAACAGGCCGGCGACCGGATCGACACGCTGCTGGTGCCGAAGGTCGGGGTTCCGGCCGACCTCTACATGGTCGAGGCGATGGTCAACCAGATCGAGACGGCCAAGGGCTACACGACGCGTGTCGGCCTCGAAGCCCTGATCGAGACGGCACTCGGCATGGCCAACGTCGAAGCGATCGCCTCATTCGGTGGTCGGTTGGAAGCGCTGCATTTCGGCGTTGCCGATTATGCCGCGAGCCTCAAGGCCCGCACCGTCAATATCGGCGGTCTCAATCCCGATTATCCGGGAGACCAGTGGCATTTCGGCCTGTCGCGCATGACGGTTGCCTGCCGCGCCTATGGCCTGCGCGCCATCGATGGCCCCTTCGGGGATTTCTCCGATCCCGAAGGCTACAAGGCGGCCGCCCGCCGTGCCGCCGCGCTCGGCATCGAGGGCAAGTGGGCGATCCATCCGAGCCAGATTGCGCTTGCCAACGAGATCTTCTCCCCGCCGGAAAAGGAGGTCGACCGCGCCCGCCGCATCATCGAGGCGCTGAAGGTCGCCGAAAGCCAGGGCAAAGGCGCCGCCTCGCTCGACGGCAAGATGATCGACGCCGCTTCCGAGCGCATGGCGCGCAACGTGCTCGCCACGCATGAAGCCATTACGGCCGGCCGCTGAGAGGAGGAATTCATGGACATCCACGAATACCAGGCGAAGGAACTTCTTTCCCGCTACCAGATTCACGTTCCGCGCGGCGGCCTTGCCTATAGTCCCGAGCAGGCGGCCTATCGCGCCCGGGAGATCGGCGGCGATCGCTGGATCGTCAAGGCGCAGATCCATTCCGGTGCGCGCGGCAAGGCCGGCGGTGTCAAGCTCTGCTCGTCCGACCACGAGATCGTCGACGCCGCCGACGCCATGCTCGGCCAGACGTTGGTGACACACCAGACCGGACCGCAGGGAAAGCTGGTCGGCCGCCTCTATGTCGAGGAGGCGATGGATATCGCGCGCGAGATCTATCTCGGTTTCGTGCTCGACCGCAAATCCGAGCGCATCATGATCGTCGCCTCGTCCTCGGGCGGCATGGAGATCGAGGAGATCGCCGAGGCCGAACCGGACTCGATCATCCGCGCGACCGTCGATCCCGGTGTCGGCATGCAGGATTTCCAGGCCCGCGAGATCGCCTTTGGCCTCGGCATCGACAATGCCCTGATCGGCCGTGCCACGCAGACCCTGCTCGGCTGCTATCGCGCCTTCGTCGACTATGACGCCTCGATGCTGGAGATCAATCCGCTGGTCGTCACGCGCGGCGGCGATCTCGTGGCGCTCGATGCCAAGATGAGCTTCGACGAGAACGCGCTCTACCGGCGCCCGCAGATCGCCGAGATGCGCGACAAGAGCCAGGAGGACCAGCGCGAAACCTACGCATCCGATCGTGGCCTCTCCTATGTCGGCCTCGATGGCAATATCGGTTGCATCATCAACGGTGCGGGTCTTGCCATGGCGACCATGGACATGATCAAGATCGCCGGCGGAGAGCCTGCGAACTTCCTCGACATCGGCGGCGGTGCCTCGCCCGACCGGGTGGCGAAGTCCTTCCGTGCCGTGCTGCGCGACAGCAATGTCGAAACGATCCTCGTCAACATCTTCGCCGGCATCAACCGCTGCGACTGGGTGGCCGAGGGCGTGCTCAAGGCACTGAAGGAGGTCGGCGTACCGGTTCCGCTCGTCGTCCGCCTCTCCGGCACCAACATGGAGGAGGGCCGACGCATCCTCGCCGAATCCGGCGAAAACATCATCGTCGCGGAAACGCTGGCGGAAGCTGCCGACAAGGCAGTCGCTGCGTGGCGATCGTTCACTGCCGGCAAGGCTGCCTGAGGAGGCCGAGACATGTCCATTCTGCTCGACAAGAACACCCGCGTCATCGTCCAGGGCTTCACCGGCAAGATCGGAAGCTTCCACGCCGAGGACATGCAGCGCTATGGCACCAACGTGGTCGGCGGCGTTACCCCGGGCAAGGGCGGCCAGACCCATCTCGGCGTGCCGGTCTTCAACACCGTCAAGGGCGCGGTGCAGGAAACCGGTGCCGATGCCTCGATCGTCTTCGTGCCGCCACCCTTTGCGGCCGACTCGATCATGGAGGCGGCGGATGCCGGCATCCGGCTCTGCGTCTGCATCACCGACGGCATTCCCTCCCAGGACATGATCAGGGTCAAGCGATACATGCGGCGCTACCGCTTCGAGGATCGCATGACCCTGATCGGGCCGAATTGCGCCGGGATGATCACGCCCGGCGAGGCGATGATGGGCATCATGCCCGGCTCGATCTACCTGCCCGGCCGCATCGGCATCGTCGGCCGCTCGGGGACGCTCGGCTATGAGGCCGCAAGCCAGATGAAGGAGCGCGGCATCGGCGTGTCGACCTCGGTCGGCATCGGCGGCGACCCGGTCAACGGCTCGTCCTTCAAGGACATGCTGGAGCTGTTCGAGCAGGATCCGAACACCGATGCGGTGCTGATGATCGGCGAGATCGGCGGGCCGCAGGAGGCGGAAGCCGCGCTCTGGGCACGCGACAATATGAAGAAGCCGCTAATCGCCTATATCGCCGGGCTCTCAGCCCCGAAAGGGCGTCGCATGGGTCACGCCGGCGCGATCATCTCTGCCTTCGGCGAATCGGCCCAGGAAAAGGTCGAGATCCTGAAGAGCGCCGGTGTCACCATCGTGCCGACGCCGTCCTCGTTCGGCGAGACGGTCGCGGACGTGCTGTCGGTCATGAAAGCCGCCTGAGCGCGAGCGCAACCTCGTGTGCTTGCGGTCCGGCGCTGGCCGGTAAGAGAAGCGAAGCGCGCCCTTGCCGCGCGCTTCGCCACGGCCCTGAACGGGGCGACAGTTCCTCACCAAGTGGAACCCGCGCCGTCCTGATCTGCTCCTCGAAGGAATTTGGCAAATTCGGCGCCGGCTCCGATCATTTCGGCAACGCGTGTCGTCGTTATCACTCCGCCTGGTGTGCTGACCGCTTGCACGGCCAATCTCGCCCTTGACGCTGATGGAGGCGTGCACGCAGCGAGGGCGAGCAGTAAGCCGGGGCAGGGCTGGGACGCGAGAACGTTGTGCACCTTCCCCATCCCGATAACGCGACCGCCGATGAGCGGAGGGCCATTAGATCTAGGCATGCGGTCAGTCTCATTCGGCGGAGGCATGTGTGCGCCTCGATTAGCTGCAAACGGTCCAGGAATGAGCAACAGGCCAGTTCGGTTGCGCGCATGCAGTCTTGGACCTAAAGTCCTTGTTCGGCACGAGTTCAGGTTTCACTACCCACCGCCATTTTCCACCACAGCTGATAAGGAGCGTTTGCCATGAAAACGGACGACAAAGCACTGATCAGGAAGCGTGCCTATGAGCTGTGGGAGAGAGCGACCAGAGGGCGACGGGCTGAAGCACTGGTTCGAAGCAGCAGCCGAGATCCAGTCGACGAAGATCAACGGTGGCCAGCAGGATGTGGCCGTTGTTGCCCAACCGAACGAACCGGCAGTCGTCGCCAAAGTGAAACGGGCGCCGAAATCCACGACAGTAAAACAGTCAGAGAGCACCAAGCCGCTGAAAAAGACCATCGCTCCCAAAAAGAGTGGCGGCAAAAAGGGCAAACGGCCGGAAGCCCAATAGGTGGCTTAGTCTAGGATCGCATAATGTATCGTCGGGAAGCCCGCATAGCGGGGCGCCGCCTCCGACTTCGTGGCGGCGCCCTTCGCCCTGACTCTCAACCCCGGCGCTTGCCCCGACGCCACGGAGCGTTGCTCTGCCAGTCGCCGGCCATGATGGATCCGTAAGGGATCACCTCATCGACCACTTCGGCGAGACCATAGTGCTCGATCTGCGCCTTCACGGTCGCTGCGTTCTTGTAGGCGCTCGGAAGCTCGGACACGTCGGGCAAGCCGGCGTAGAAGCGCACGTCAAGGCCCTTCGTCTCCTTCTCCATGATCGTCGCGATGTTGTTCGGGCTCAGACCGCGAGTGTCGGCGCCATATTCCTCGCGCAGGTGCCTGATATGCGCCGTGCGCGAGAAATTGCGGCCGGCCCCATGCGGCGAGAAGCCGAGACCGTTGTCAGCGTTGGAGCCGCGCACGATCAGGATCGGTTCCGCCATGTTCAGCGGAATGATCGTGAGATCGGTCGCATCGCCTGCCCAGTTGTCGAAAGCGGGCGTCGCACCCTTGCCGTGGTAGAAGAGACCGTCGGATTTCCGGAACACGAAATTGTGCTCGTTCCAGAAACGGTCGCCGACCTTTGCGGTAAGCTTCTCCGCCGCCATGTCATGGATGGCGAAGTGGTTCTCCTTCGTCCACTGGCGGACCGTCTGCAGGGCCGACCAATAGATTTCTCCTTCTTCGCTCTCCGCCGGTATCCAGGCGTTTTCCCTCAGCGTTTCCGGGGAAAGCTGCTGGCGAAACCTGTCGGCGAGCTTCATGCCCCTATCATAGAGCCGCGCGCCAGGCGCACGCGAACCGTGATGGGTGACGAGCGTCGTCTCGCCGGTCGACTTCATTTGTCCAACATAGGCGAAATGGTTGCCGTCGCCCTGGGTGGCAAAGTGGTCGATGCCGACGCTGACTATCTCCCTGAGAAGCGGATTCTGCTGGAACGCCGAAAGCGTCGCCTCGGAAGGCTTGATCTGTGCACCGCGAGGGCGTCCACCCGGACCGAAATGCGTCACCGCATGCACGGCATCGAGCAGTGCCTTTGGCGACACCTCCGGGAAGGTCGAGATCGCCATCGAGCAGCAGATGTCGGCCGAGTGCATGCCGGGATGGATCGCCTCCGAGGCGACTACGCCGCCGACGGGAATCGTGCCAACCGGCCCGGAAGGGCAGGCGTCCGGCATGATCGCGGCCGCCCGAACGACAGGTGTGCGGACCAACTCGCGCATGGTGGCGCTGACCTTCTCGATGTTGTCCTGTTCCTGCGTGTTTTCGGCGCGGATATTCATGTGAATGGCCACGTCGTTCCCCGATCGCAGCGGAAGCGTCGGCGCGGGCTGATATCCGCGGGCGGCAGCCAGCGCATCGGCCGTCGAGCCGCCATCGCTCAACACCTTGTTGGCTGCTTCAAGCGCCGCGCGAAACCATTTGCCCTGGCTCATGCCGGCATCGATCAAGTCCTGTCCGCTCATTACTCCGGTCATTTTCTTATCTGCGTCTGCAGTCCTTCTGTTCCGTTCGTTTCTTCATCGCTTGGGTCCCGGCGACGAGTGTTGGCAGGACGCTTTACTGAGCTACGCGTTCCATCGAACACGGGATGATTTGAACATCCGACCTGCCCGCCTAAGGCTCGACGGGCCGCTCTACCCTGTAGTCCTACCGGCATTCGCCGGGCATTGCATTCCTCAGTTCCCCGGAGGGAACGTCGCAGCGGCGACGAGGTGGACGAAACCGGATGGCCCCGCTCGCGACAGAGAGCGCCGCCAAGGGTAGGAGTCGAACCCAACCAGACCATCCGATGTGGTGAGGCTGTAGTTCCGTCCGGCATTCGCCGCTGCCGTCAAACAGCTTTGCGAGGAAAACTTCCTGCCGTTTCTCCACGAAGGGAGATGACGGCAGCACAGGCTTCGAACCTGCAACTCCATTCGCGGAGCACCAGCGTCGTTTTCCAGGCATTCGCTGCCCATTCCATGGCGACGAGGTTTGCGAGAAACACTCTTCCTTGCGGAAGGTGGGATTCGAACCCACGACCCTTGCGGGCTACCGATGGAGTTCCTCACGCATTCGCCATGTATCCGCCCGTGACGACGAGGAGTGGAGAAACGTCCTGCTCTATCCGCTGAGCTACGGGTCCATAAATGGAGGACCCGGCGGGATTCGAACCCGCGACCTGGAGGGTTAACAGCCTGTAGTTTCATCCGGCATTCGTCACGGCCCCGCGCCGTTCACGGCGGCGCGGGGAATTGCTTTGTTCGGGTCAAAGCTCGATCGCTTCGATACTTTCCACCCAGGCTTCAGCTCCTGTTCTGTTGGCCGCGAAGGCCGCAATCACAGCATAGACGGCGTCAGAGAAGCCGCCGATGTTCAGCACGTCGTCACGCGTCGTCGCCTGAGACGTGGCGTAGGGCTGGATATCGAGGCAAACCAGCTTTGCGGCCGGGTTGATCCTCTTGATCCGCGCCCACTCGGTCATCACAGCGGTGGGCTGACCGCCGCGGCGCGCGTCCACCCAGGACTCGTTGTCCGAGATGAAGACGACGAGATCGACCTTCGCCTTCTCGTTGACAAGCTTCCTGAGCGGCGCGGAGCAGTTCGTTCCGCCACCGCCGATCGCGGCCAGCTTGCCGGCATTGGTCATCACCGAATCCCGCCGGTTGAGGTCGATGCGCACGACATCGTTCTCGAACGGCAGCACCCGCGCCTTCGGGTTACGCTGCAGGAAGGCCGCGGTCATCAGACCGGCGACATCGATGCAACGCACCGAGGACGTGGAACCCTTCCGGTAACCTGTCACCGACGAGCTCATGGAGCCGGATACGTCCGGGCAGAGCACGACATTTCCCTCGATCGCCGGCACATTGGCGATCGCGATATCCATAGCCTCCTGCAGCGCCTGCCTCACGACATCCGGAACCTGGCTGTCGACCATCCTCCACGCCATCATCAACTGATAGGGGAAGACCTTCGCCCTGCGGATCTCCTCAGGATCGGAGAGCCGCGCAGCCAGCGTCTCAGCGAACCCATCCACTTCGAACACGCCGTTGCGTGCGAAGGTGTTGAGGTTCTGCCGCACCATCTGCCAGCCGCCCTTTCGGGCGATCGCGACCCAATGCTCACGGGTGAGCGGCAGGGACGTCAGCAGTTGGAACGGCACGTCCGGCACTGGAGCTCGCTGATCGCGCCGGAATGCCTCCAGCGATTTCACCAGATCCGGCAGTGCCGCGTGATCATACGGCTTGCCGATCGCCCAGGCGTAGAGCGCCTTACGCTCCTGCGAGGATGGCTTCGGATGGACCATGCGGATCACATCGGCGAGCGAAGGGTCGTTGCCGACCATCGCACGCAGGATCTGCTCGACGCTTGCGCGCTCGAGCCATGCCTGCACGGCCTTCTTCGGCCGCGTGCCGAGCGACTTGCGCCCCGTTGCGCCCGAGCGCATGACCTGAACGAAGCCGCGCAGCATCTTGCCACTTTTCACGACCCGCGGAAAAGCACGCGCGAAAGCCTCGCTTTGAAGGCTCGAGAGCATCGCCAGCAGCATCACCGGCATGTCCTTCATATAGCCCTTCTCGGCCGCATGGATCGCCACTTTGGCAAGGAATTCCGGTTCGACCTGAAGCGCGAGAGCCTTCACCGCATCGAGCTGTTCGGCGCCGTTCGCATAGAAGGTGCCGTTGAACGTGCCGGTCACGGCATATTGTGCGAGTGTTTCCCGCGCCGACAGTGGATAGGCCGGAGCACCTTCGTGGTTTGTCGCGTCCGTGCCCGGAAGCAGCTTTCCGAGGTAGGATTTGAAGATTGCCTTGTTGACCATCACAGCACCTCTTGATTGGCTTGTGCCAGATAAATTTCAAGAGGCGTGCCAATTTGGCGAGGCGGCGCCGAAAAAACTATCCGTTTTCCATATCATGCTGAAATTAAAAGATAAAAAATTACTGAGCAGCGATCATTCGAAGGTTGCGGGACAAGCGTATGAGTGATTATCTTAGCTTTTGATATAGCAACTTATATTTTTGGATAATCATGAAGCGACGCGTTGCCATCAGCATTCTCGGGACCACCCTCGACATGGGCAAGCGGGAGGATCGCTGGAATCGCTGGCGACCAAATGTCGGCCTGTGCCAGCAATCAGGTCTCTTCATCGACCGGCTGGAGCTTATTCACGACAATCATGCCGGGGCCCTGGCAAGGCGGATCATCGGCGATATCGAAACCGTGTCGCCGGCGACGGAAGTGCGCAGCAACGTCATCAACTTCAAGGATCCTTGGGACTTTTCCGAAGTCTATACCGGCCTCCGGGACTTTGCCCGCGGCTACGCGTTTGATCCGGACGAAGAGGACTATCTCGTCAATATCACCACCGGGACGCATGTGGCGCAGATCTGCTGGTTTCTGCTCACCGAAGCCCGCATCATCCCCGGTCGATTGCTTCAGCTCTCGCCGCCCCGGGAACGGGAGCCGGGGGAGGATTTCGCCGGAACGCACCGGATCATCGATCTCGATCTCTCCCGCTACGACGAAATCGCCAAGCGCTTCGCCTCCGAACGCGCGGACGCCGCATCCTTCCTGAAGTCGGGGATTTTAACGCGCAATGCCGCCTTCAACCGGATGATCGACGAGATCGAGCGGGTCGTCATCCGCTCGACGGCGCCTGTGCTCCTGACGGGGCCGACGGGTGCGGGCAAATCCCAGCTTGCTCGTCGAATCTATGAGCTCAAGAAGAACCAGCGCAAGGTGAGCGGACAGTTCATCGAGGTCAATTGCGCGACCCTGCGCGGCGATCACGCGATGTCTGCCCTGTTCGGCCATGTGAAGGGCGCCTTCACGGGTGCAGCCGGCGAACGGGCCGGTCTGCTCAAATCGGCCGACCAGGGCGTGCTGTTTCTCGACGAGATCGGCGAGCTCGGACTGGATGAGCAGGCGATGTGCCTGCGGGCGATCGAGGAGAAGCGCTTCCTGCCCGTCGGCGCCGACCGCGAGGCAACGGCTGATTTCCAATTGCTTGCCGGCACCAACCGCGATCTCGGCGACGAGGTGAGAAAGGGCAGATTCCGCGAGGACCTTTATGCTCGCCTCAATCTTTGGACCTTCCGACTGCCGGCTCTGCGGGAGCGCAAGGAGGACATAGAGCCCAATATCGAGTTCGAGCTGAGGCGCTATCTGGAGCGCGAGGGACAGAACGTCACCTTCAACAAGGAAGCACGCGAACGGTATCTTGCTTTCGCCACCAGCCCACAGGCAGTCTGGAGCGCGAATTTCCGGGACTTGTCGGCCTCCATTACGCGGATGGCCACGCTCGCCCCGCACAGCCGCATCACAATCGATGTCGTCAATGACGAGATCCGCAGGCTGAACGCGTTCTGGCGGCCCCCATCAGACGTTCCTGATGGTGACTCGATCCTCGAAGAGCTCCTCGGCGCCGGTGGGGCAGCGCGCCTCGATCGTTTTGATGCAGCGCAACTTGCCGCAGTACTTCGCATGTGTCGGGATCATGCGACGGCGAGTGCCGCCGGCAGAGCGCTTTTCGCAAATTCCCGCCTGGAAAAGAAGAGTAGCAATGATGCCGACCGTCTCGTGAAATATCTTGCGCGCTTTGGCTTACGATTCGAGGACGTAACGAAGCGGGACTAGCAGGAACGCCTCACGTTCTGCGCTTGTACAACAAACGCGGCAGACCCTGGCGTCAGACTTTGGGGCCGACGCCAGGATTGCTCCTTTTACATCACGACGCCAATTCAGGCGCGACCGTGATGATTGCAGTCGTTCCAGAGACGGCTCCGACGGCACCCCGCTGCGGGGCTCCCTCTTCGAGTTCGTCCAGAAGCGCGTGCCAAAGGGAGAGGCAAAGCCCGACCATGACCAGCAGGAAGGGCGCGGCCGCGATGATCGAAGCGGTCTGAAGCCCCTGCAAGCCGCCCATGACCAGCAGCACCGAGGCGGAGGCTCCCGCCAGCACACCCCAGAGGACGACCACGCCGGGGCGCGGCTCGAGCGTGCCGCGCGACGAAAGCATGCCCATGACAACCGCGCCTGCATCCGCGCCCGAGATGAAGAAGATCGCGACCAGGAACATGGCGGTCAACGATGTCAGCCAGGCGAATGGATATTGTGCGAGCAGGGCAAAGAGCGAGACGGCCGCGCCCTTGTTGTTGACGGCGTCAACGATGCCGCCGGCACCGAACAGTTCCGAATGGAGCGCGGTGCCGCCCATGATCGTGAACCAGACGAAGGTGACGCCGCTCGGGATCAGGAGCACCCCGATGATGAATTCCCGAATCGTGCGGCCGCGCGAAATGCGCGCGATGAACACGCCGACGAAGGGTGCCCACGAGACCCACCATGCCCAATAGAAGATGGTCCAGCTCCCGAGCCATTTGCCGTCACTGAAGGCCGCGGTGCGGAAGGACATCGTCACGAGGTCGCTGAGGTAGAAGCCGAGCGATTCCGTGAACGTGTTGAATATGAAGATGGTCGGCCCGATGCAGACGAGGAACAGCAACAGGAGAAGGGCGATGACCATGTTCATGTTCGAGAGGAACTGGATACCCTTGCCCACCCCCGACACTGCCGAGAGAATGAACAGCACGGTCATGACACCGATGATGGTGAGCGCGATCGTATTGGACTCGCCGGTAGACCAGAGGAAGTTCAAACCGCTGTTGATCTGCTGAGCCCCAAGGCCCAGCGACGTTGCGGTGCCGAACAGCGTGGCGATGATTGCCAGGACGTCGATCGCCTTGCCGATCGGTCCGCTGGCCGCCTCGCCGAGGATCGGTGTGAAGGCGGCGGAGATCAGGTTCGATTTGCCTTTGCGGAACGTGAAATAGGCGATCGTCAAACCCACGACCGCGTAGATCGCCCAGGGATGCAGCGCCCAATGGAAGTAGGAATATTTCATGGCGAGCAGGGCCGCTTCCAGACTTCTCGGCTCGGCTTGCCCATGCGGGGGGCTCTCAAAGTGATAGATGGGTTCGGCAACGCCCCAGAACATGAGGCCTATTCCCATGCCGACGCTGAACATCATGCATATCCACGAGGCCGTCCGGAACTCGGGACGCTCGTCGTCCTGGCCAAGGCGGATCTTTCCGAAGCGGCTCACCGCCAGAAACAGGGCGAAAGCCAGGAAGCCGACCGAGGATACGACAAAGCCCCATCCGAAATCCGCGATGATCGTATCCAGCACCACCTTGGCAGTCGAAGCGAGGCTTTGGGGGGAGAGCGTCCCCCAGCCGACAAATCCTAATATGAAGATCATGGCCGGCCAAAAAACGGCCGGGTCCACGTGAATTGACCTTGGTTGTTGCATCGGTTTCCCCTTTTCGGTTCGTTGGTTCTTGAACCGCTCCCATCCGGCTTTTTCGTTGGATGGTTGTCGCCTCTCATAGGCGACTTTCGCGCGACTCAGGCTGCCTTTCAGGCCCTGCGCGCACAACACTCGCTCAGGCAGAAAAGAATGCCAGACGGGCGGCACCGATGCGGTCCGAGCGGGTGGCAGTATGGAAGGGTGGGTAGGTCCCGGACTACCCGGGCGATCGATCGGATTTCAGCCGGTCATCGGGGCGAAGGGGCTGGAATGTCGCGCATATCCTACAGCGCCCGCGTCGTCTCAGCCGCGCGGGATCTCTGCAGACCTTTGAATTTGCGGAACTCGGAAGTGGCCGCGCGTCAGGCGGCCGACGCACATGCGACCGGACGCGTTGACCTCGCCTTGATGCTGCGGCCCCGCGCTTCCTGCGGGGAACACCCAAAGGTTTCGCGGTAGCACTTGGAGAAATGCGAAGCCGACACGAAGCCACAGGCGATGGCGACTTCCACGACCGGCATTGCCGACTGGACCAACAGCAACTGGGCGCGCTCGAGACGGAGCTTCAGATAGTAGCGCGCCGGGGAACAGCGCAACTCGTTGCGGAACAGCCGCTCGATCTGGCGGCGCGAGAGCCCGATCGAAGCCGTAAGCTCCTCCACCTGCATCGGCTCGGTCAGGCTCCGCTCCATTTTTTCGACCAGCTTCATCACAGTGGGATCCTGAACCCCGACGCGTTGGGCGAAGGGAAGGCGCTGCCGCTCCCCCGGATCGCGGACGCGGTCGACAAGAGCGAGCTCGCAGATGCCGCTCACGACGCTTTCGTCGAAATCGCGGCCGATGATGTGGAGCATCATGTCGAAGGAAGCGGTGCCTCCGGCACAGGTATAGATGCTGCCGTCGACTTCGAAGATTCCCGTGCTGACGCTCGCCGCACGAAAGCGCTCGATAAATCCGGGATGGTTTTCCCAATGGATCGCGCATTTCCTCTCGTCGAGCAGCCCGGCTCTCGCCAGGACATGCGCCCCGGTGCACAGACCGGCGACGGCGACGCCGCGATTGCGACACTCGCGCAGCCATGCGTCGGCCGCACGGTCGGCGTGGCGCTCGACGTTCTTTCCGCCGCAGATGACCGAGACGGACGGACGCAGCCGGCTGCCGAGATGCTGGCGCTCGACCGTTACGGAATTGTCGGCTTCGAGCGTGAGGCCGCAGCTGGCGCGGACCTTGCCACCGTCGGAAGAGACGACGCGCCAGGCATAGGCTTCGTAGCCGACCACCGCGTTTGCCAACCGCAGGGCCTCGACCGCGGAAGAGAAGGCCAGCATTGTAAAATCTGGCACAAGGTAGAATGCGAACAGACGCTGTTCGGCACTCGTCATTTTCATGCAAGACCCTCCGCTCGACTGCCAGCCGCGCCCTCCAGCGTTGCATGGCATATCTACTCCTCGAAAGGCTTGGAGTATTGACCTCTATTAGAAATCTGAAAAGAATGATTGCGTCATATCGGCAGTAGAAATGAGACGCCATGCGAATGGATGCCAACAACGTTTCCCCGAGCAGTATCCGGCGTGACCAGAACGCGCGTCTGACCGTGGGGTTTGTGCTGGTGCCGCGGTTTACGCTGTGTGCCTTCGCAAACTTTGTTGACGTGTTGCGCCTTGCCGCCGATGAAGGCGACCGTAGCCGGCCGATTCAATGTCGATGGAAGGTCGTCGCCCCCGACATGAGAGCGATCACGGCGAGTTGCGGCGTTTCCGTTCAGCCGCAGGAGGTGTTCGGCAATCCCAGGCTCTTCGACTATATCGTCGTGGTCGGCGGGCTCATGGACGAAATGGACAGGCCCGACGACCGTGTGGAGGGTTTCTTGCGGCAGGCCGCCTCGGCCGGCGTTCCGCTCGTGGGCCTTTGTACCGGCACCTTCATCCTCCATCGTGCCGGACTGATGGAGGGCTACCGCGGCTGCGTAAGCTGGTTCCACCATCAGGATTTTCTTTCGCAGTTCGACGGGCTCAGGCCGGTATCCGACCAGATCTTCGTCGTCGACCGCGACCGCCTGACATGCTCGGGCGGCACGAGCACTGCGCATCTGGCCGCGTTCCTGGTCGACAGGCACATCGGCAAGGCCCAATCCACGAAGAGCTTGAACATCATGATGATCAACGGGGCTGAGGACGGCAAAACACCGCAGCCCGGCCTGACGCTCGACTTCCGGACCACGGATCCTCTCGTCAGGAAAGCGCTTCTGCTGATGCAGCAAAATCTGGACGCGCCACTTTCCGTCGCCGAGTTGGCGAGACATCTGCAAGTCGGCAAACGCTTGCTCGAAAGGCATTTCAGGGAAGCACTTGGAACCTCGCCGCTGTCGGCGTTCATCGAGATGCGGCTCTTGCTCGCGCGCCACATGCTCGAAAACACCGACAAGTCGATTGCGACGATCGCGGCGGAAAGCGGTTTCTGCGATTCATCCCATCTCAGCCGGATGTTCCGGAGACGCTTCGCGGGCACGCCGCACGTTTTCCGGGCATCCCTGGCGCGTCCGGGACGGGCAGCACGCGGCGAGACTGCCCGCTGAAGCGATGGCTTCGCGTCTGGTTGCTGCACCGTCGCGCACTACGCCGTTTTCGCGGCTGCCCCAGCCTCATATCCCGTCGAGGCACTTCTTGATGAGCCTGTAGGACCACCGCAGGCGCGCCGATGACGCATTCCGCGTGCTGTTCGACGCATATGAGGTCTTTTTTCGAACGTGTTCGCTTCACTATCAGGCACTTTCCCGTCTCGAAATCAGATAGGCAGACAATGACGAACATCGCGCATATGCAGGAACAGCGACTGAAGGCCCTCCAACTGACCCGGGATGGCGCGCCACGGTTGCCGTCCAACCCGTTCTTCGGCGTCGGCCCGATCACAGACGCGACAACGGATGAAGTGGACAGCCGCCTGCGGCGCATCGCCTTCGACGCCTGGATCGAGAAGACCTATCGCAAGTTCGACGACAGGGGTAACGACATCGGCGGCTTCACCACCGCCGAAATTTCCCGCAGCATGCACCGCGGCTATCCGGCAGACAAAATCCTGACCGACATGATGCGGGCGATCCACCGCTATTTCGGCTTTCCGAAGACGAACCGCATGGCGGTAGGGCTCGGCGGCGGCCACAGCGGCTACACTGTCTGCGTCCAGCACCTGATGAATGCCAATGACGCCTCCCAGCGCGTCTATGTCGATACGCCGCGGCCGGAAAGCGATCCGTCCAAGGCCGCCGGCTTCTTCCGCCAGTCCTGGGCCACCCAGCTGATCGAGATGCAGCGCTTCGCCGAAAAGGGCTGCGAGAGCCGCATCCATTTCGCCGCCTCCGAAGGCGTGATCCCGACCGCGGCCGAGCTCTCCGAACTCGGCGTGTCGATCTTCGTCGGTGTCGGCCACGAGACGACCGGCGCCAACGCCTATACCAGCCGCGAGATCCACGAACTGTTGAGCTGGATCGACGCCGATCCGAAAAACCGCCATGCGGTGTTCGACGCCACCTCGATGCTCGGCGCCATGCCGTGGGAGCCGGAACTGGTCAGCGCCGTGATGGCGAAGTGCTGCCTGTTCATGCCGTTCCAGAAGGCGATCGGCGGGGTTTCGGGCTATTTCGTCGCCTCCTTCACGCCGCATGCGCTGGCCCTGATCGAGAAGAACCAGCACGATCCTGCCTGGGCGATCCCGCGCCAGCTGAAGATCGCGCCGCCGATCGATCCGAGGCAGCCATTTTCGGCCAAGCGCTCCGTCGATGCCGGACCGTTCTACGATGCCGGCGACGACCGCATGCTCGGCGGCGTCATCAACACCTACAGCGCGCTCGCCTTTGCCGAGACCACCTTCGGCCTCCTGCAGTCGGAGGCGCGGGTCGGCTCCGTCGTCGAGCTCAACCGCCGTTCTGCCGGCAATCGCCAGGTGATCGACGAGTGGGTCAAGTCGCATCCGCTGCTGTCGCTGACCGTGACGGATGCCGAGCGGCGCGGCGCGGCGGTGACGCTCTTGAAGGTCGAGGACGACGGCATCACCGATCCCGCCATCCACGCCCGCATCATCGCCCGTTCGAAGCAGCTGCTTGGCTATGAGGGCATTACCCATCCGAACGGCGAATACGAGCCTGGCCTTGACGCGGCCCGCTACGTCAACGCCTTCCCGGGCACGCCCGGCGATTACCGCGCCTGGGTCGGCGGCATCCGTGAGCCGGAAGATGTCGTCGCGCTCTTGGAAAACCTGCAATACGCCTATCTGCGCGCCAAAATCGTCGTCCTCGAAGAGGAACTGGCGAAGAACGGCGTCACCTTCGAGGCATCGGCCAAGGCCGGCGGGGCCGTCCGCAAGGACGATCCGGCGCGCGCCTATACGGTGCTGATCGCCGATCTGCTGGGCCTGCGCTTCGGCGCCGACGGCCAGCCGGATCACAGCGAAATCAAGGCCTATATCGAAGATAAGGGCGGCGTCTTCCATCTCGGGCCGCTCGGCGACAAGTCGGCGCTCGAGAAGGGCCGCATCCACTTCTTCTACCAGCCGAACCTCAGCACCGAGGCGGAGATCCTGCCGCAAACCGACAAGGGCCAGTACGACGCGCTGATCGCGGCGGCGACCTTCATCCCGAAGGCCTCCGTCTTCCCGCTCGGCGGCGTGCGCATCGGCGCCGGCACCGGCAACATGGGCTCGGCCTCCTGGGGCGGCGGCAACGGCGAGGGCGGCGAGGCGCCGCTGATGAACACGCCGGGCATCAACAGCCGGGCGACCGCCCAGATGGCGATGAAGGCGATCCTCAAGGTCGTTCCCGACCTGCCGGTCGACAAGCTGCACCGGATGGTCGCCGAGGGCGACTTCGACACCGGCCGCCAGCTCAAGGACTTTCCGACCGCCAAGCTCGAGGGCCGGAAGATCGCCATCCTCGGCTATGGCAATATCGGCCGCGAAGTCGCCAAGCTCGCCAAGGCCTTCGGCATGAAGGTGGCGATCTACGCCCGCGACCATCACAAGCGCTGGATCGAGGCGGAAGGCTTCGAGCATGCCGCAAGCCCGATTGCGGCGGCGACCGGCGCCGACGTGCTCTCCGTCCATATCGGCCTCGGCCGCCTGGACGCGGCGACCGGCATCTATTCCAACGCCGGAACCGTCGGTCAGAAGGTGCTCGGCGCGATGAATGACGGCGCGGTGCTGGTCAACTACGACCGGGGCGAGGTCGTCGATGCCGCCGCGCTCGACGAAGCGCTGTCGTCCGGCAAGATCGCGTATGCGGCGATCGACGCCGACCTTTTCAAGGACGCCGCGACCGGCAAGCTCAGCGGGCCGATGCTTCCCTACCTGCCGCTCGAAGAGCGCCACAAGGGCAAGCTGGAACTGCTGCCGCACGCCGCCGCCGACACCGACCACCCGTCGCGGGTGACCGGTGCGAAGCAGGCGGTTGACCAGATCTTCGACGTCATCCAGTTCAAGTCGGTCACCAACCTCAAGGGCGATCTGCCCGAGGGTTATGTGTCGGCCGGCAGCCGCACGCCTGCGGGCATCGGCAGGGTGACGAAGCAGGTGGTCGCCGAGGCCGGCAGCAAGGCCGGGCTTCTGGACGAGCTGCGGCAGACCTCGGAAAAGGTTGCGGCGATCCTGGGCGCGCTCTCAGCCATTACCGATCCGGACCATCGCGACCGGATCGTCGACCGCTACACCGGCCTGCTGGTCGAAAGTGCCGACCGGCAGCGGGCGCTGCTCGATGAACTCGGCCTCTACGGGCCGGCGGAGGCATAAGGTCTGGTGGCTGCTCGTCGAGCGCCGCCCGGTCTTGACCTTACTCTCTGATGTAGCCGTCACCCGGCTGAGGTGATCGCTGCCAACCTTCCACCACGTTCCAAAGGCCGCACCGTCTTACCGGTGCGGCCTTTCGTTCTGCGCCCCAGGAGCGTCACAGCCGATAGACGTGGTGTCGTTGAGCATGTGAAGGATGTCGTATTTCCGGAGGTCAATCCGCCTGCAGGCGTGTTTACCTCAGCGCGTTCAAGGTGGCCATCTCGACATTGTCCGATGGTTAATTGGGAAACCGGTTACAGGCCGGTGCTGCCCCCGCAACGGTAGCGGAACCAAATCTCGACGAATGCCACTGGCTGCAGCCGGGAAGGTGTCGAGAGCGTCCGAACGGACGGTTCCGAAGCACGGAAACCAGCCTTGAACGCAGACTCGACCGATCGCGGCGGGCGATTGAGAGGCGGATGTGGCGTGCCCGCCGGGCTGCTCCGTTCAACTCTCGCTTCCACCCCATCGGTCCTGCAGAGCGTTTGCGAAGTCCGCTCGGTATGCGCGCGGCTGCAAGCGATTGGCCCGGTCCACGGAGGATCGGGCGGGAGAGGGCGTTCGCGCGTGGTCGCGGCCGCAAATGATGAGACGTTCAACCCAAGGAGGAGACGGACATGAGCAGGAACAGAGGCGTCGTCTACATGCGACCCGGCAAGGTGGAAGTGCGCGACATCGACGACCCAAGGCTGGAAGCACCGGACGGCCGGCGTATCGAGCATGGCGTGATCCTCAAGGTGATTTCCACCAATATCTGCGGATCCGATCAGCACATGGTGCGCGGCCGAACGACGGCCATGCCGGGTCTCGTCCTTGGCCACGAGATCACCGGCGAGGTCATCGAAAAGGGCATTGACGTGGAAATGCTGGAGATCGGCGACATCGTCTCCGTACCCTTCAACGTTGCTTGCGGTCGCTGCCGCTGCTGCAAGTCGCAGGACACCGGTGTCTGCCTGACTGTGAACCCGGCCCGTGCCGGGGGCGCCTATGGCTATGTCGACATGGGCGGATGGATCGGTGGCCAGGCGCGCTACGTCACGGTGCCCTATGCCGATTTCAACCTCTTGAAAATTCCCGATCGCGACAAGGCCATGGCGAAAATTCGCGACCTGACGATGCTGTCCGACATTCTGCCGACCGGCTTTCACGGTGCGGTGCAGGCGGGCGTCGGCGTCGGCTCGACGGTCTATGTGGCAGGCGCCGGTCCGGTTGGCCTTGCCGCGGCCGCTTCCGCCCGCATTCTCGGTGCCGCCGTCGTGATGATCGGCGACTTCAACAAGGATCGCCTCGCGCATGCCGCCAAGGTCGGCTTCGAGGCCATCGACCTTTCCAAGAGCGATCGGTTGGGCGACATGATCGCCGAGGTCGTCGGCACCAACGAGGTCGACAGTGCCATCGATGCCGTCGGCTTCGAAGCGCGTGGCCACGCGGGCGGCGAACAGCCGGCAATCGTGCTCAACCAGATGATGGAGATCACCCGCGCCGCCGGCTCGATCGGCATCCCGGGGCTCTACGTCACCGAGGATCCCGGCGCCGTCGACGACGCGGCCAAGCATGGCAGCCTGTCGCTGCGCTTCGGTCTCGGCTGGGCAAAGGCACAGTCCTTCCACACCGGGCAGACGCCGGTGCTGAAGTACAATCGGCAGCTGATGCAGGCGATCCTGCATGATCGATTGCCGATCGCCGACATCGTCAACGCGAAGGTCATCTCGCTCGAAGATGCCGCGCAAGGCTATGAGAGCTTCGACCAGGGTGCCGCGACCAAGTTCGTCCTGGATCCGCACGGCGACCTGATAAAGGCCGCGTAACCTGGTCATGCGGTCGCCGGCCGACCCGGCGACATTTCATCCGTAATAAGCGTACCGCCTGGAGTTCCCTGCAGGCGGTACGTCGTTTACTGTTCTAGCCCTGTGTATCCCTGAACTCGGACGTCTCTCCCGAGAAGGTGCAGGTCGCGGTCCAGTCCATTGCAAAGATTTCGCAATCAGGCGGGCGGCCGGCCCCTATAAGAAGCGGATTGACGCTTGATCGCTCCTGTAGTTCCCTGTGCTTGGGGAAACATGAAGCAGCTAAGAAATCCGTTATATCGAATGTGGGTGCGTCGCGTCTTGGTCAAACGCCAAGGTGGCGTGTGCTGCTATTGTCGCCGTCCCTTTACGAAGAAGGGTCCGACACGCGCTACCATCGAACACAAGAAAGCGTTGATGGACGGCGGCACTGACGAGATGAGCAACCTTGCCGCCGCTTGCTTTCACTGCAATCAACATCGCGGCACGCAGAAGAACCAAGCCAAGCAAAAAGCTCAGGCTTAAATTTCAAACTGAGACACAACCCATCGACGCGGCATCGAACTGATGCCGCGATCAGACCCGCCGTCTCTCCGCCAGCAGAAACACCGCCAGTACAGAGCACAGCAGGCCAAGCGACGATGGCAGCCCCTGATGTCCGATCAGCTGCATCGCCAGGCCCGTCGCGGGCGAGCCGACCATGCCGCCGATGCCCCATGCGAATGCGAAGGCGGCGTTGCCGGCGATCAAGGCCTGGCCGCTGAAACGCTCGCCGAGCTGGATCAGCGCCATGGTGTAGATCCCGAACGAGACCCCGCCCAGGACGAAAACGAGCGGCCAGACGAGCCACGCGTCGAAGATCGACGGCAGCAGCAGGCAGCCGGCCAGCGACGCCAGGGCACAGAACAACATGGTCCGCCGCGAGCCAAACCGTTCGGCGACGCGCCCGAGCAAAATCTGCAGCACGGCATTGCCGGCGATGTAACAGGCGATGAGCGACGCGATGCGCTCCTCGGCGCTGCCGAGCGCGGCGCCATAGACCGCGAACAGGGAAAGCAGGATCTGTTCGAAGGCGGCCGCGGTGAAAACCGCGAACAACAGGAGCGGCGCCAGGGCGAAGAAGCCGCCGAGCGATATTGCCTCGCCTTCATGCGGCATCCTCGGCAGGCGCGGCACGACGGCAAGCACGATCAGGCCGCAGAGGAGAAAGGCCACGATGCCGATCATGAAGGGCGGCCAACCCTCGGTGCCGGTGAGGCCGAGCGACAGCGGGCCGATGGCGAAGCCGCCCGAAACGATCGACGAATAGAGGCCCATGATGCGGCCTCGGCGCGCCGCGGGCGTAATTGCGATCAGCCAGGTTTCGCTGATCACGGAGAGCGGGTTGGCGAAGAAGCCAAGCAGGAAGCGCAGCGGCATCCACGCCCACGGGTCCCTGAGCAGCGCAATCGCGATCAAGGTAGCGGCCGCCAGGATCGAACACAGGAGAGCAAACCGCGCCCCGCCGAAGCGCCGCGCGAGGCCCGGAATGAAGGGCGCCGAAGCAATGAAACCCAGCGGCGTCATCGCCGCCGACAAACCGATCAGGCCGGCGGTCTCTCCCTGCCGTTTCAGGAGGAAGCTGAGCAGCGGATAGGTCAGCCCCTGCGCCACGGCAAACACCGTGACGGTCGCGATGATGCCCGCCATCGCAGCCCATGGGGCCGCGTCTTGTCCTGGTGATGTCGTGTCGTGCCTGTGCCGGCGAGCCAGGGCGGCAGGTGGAAACTGGCGATCCGATGTCATTGCGGCATGCACCTTACAGCACTTGCCAGAAAGGCCTGGCGAGCTCTTCCTCGACCTGCCGTCTGGTCATGCCGATGTCGTCGATCAAGTGCGGATCGTCGCGAAGCTTTTGCTCGAGCTCTGCGCGAAAACGGTCCCGATCGCGCCACTTCGCGATCATGTCTCTGAGGTTGTAGCGAAAACGCAGCGGGTTCTCGCGCTTTTCCGGAGGTGCTGTCTCCCGCGGCGCCGAGACAGGATAGGGGGTAGGGCTCATAATAACCTCCATCGTTTGGGGGCCGGATTGACCCTCGACCTGAAAGAGGCCGAATTCTGCGGGATGCGAGCAGCGGCGTACTTAAGGCCTTCCAAAAAGTTCTCAAAAACGTCCAAACGGACTATAGATGCGCCTATGCAGGGTTCGCGCTTCGCCTTCGGTCCGTTCGTGCTTGATCCAGGTGCGGGAACGCTCCTGCGGAACGATGATCCCGTGGCCGTTGGGTACCGCGGGCTGAAGCTGCTTGCGGCACTCGTCGGACGGCCGGGCGAAATCCTGGGCAAGGCGGAGTTGATGGACGCGGCCTGGCCGGGCACGGCCGTCGAGGAAGGCAACCTCACCGTCCAGATCGCGCAACTCAGGAAGCTGCTTGGCCCGACCGCCGATGGTGGTGACTGGATCTCCACGGTTCCGCGCGTCGGCTACCGCTTTACGGGTGCCGTTAAGCAGCTCGGCGCGAAGCGACAACCCCTGCCGCTGCCAGATAAACCATCGATAGCCGTGCTGCCCTTCGTCAATGTCAGCAACGATCCCGAGCAGGAATCCTTCGCGGATGGGTTGACCGAAGACCTGATCACCGACCTGTCCAGGAGCTCCGGCCTGTTCGTCATCGCCCGCAACTCGGCCTTCGCCTACAAAGGCAAGGCGATGGACGTGCGCGGGATCGCCGAGGAGCTTGGCGTGCGCTACCTGCTGGAGGGCAGCGCTAGGCGCGCCGCCGGGCGTGTGCGCATCAATGCCCAGCTGGTCGACGCGGCGAGTGGCGATCATCTATGGGCGGAACGCTTCGATCGCAGCCTGGAAGACATATTTGCCGTTCAGGACGAGGTCACCGGCAAGATCGTGGAGGCGCTGCTAGGCCGGCTGCGCGCACCGCCGCCGCGCAATCGGCCCAAAAATCTCGAGGCCTATGATCTCTGCGTGCGCGCGCGCAAGCTGATGGATGACTCGCCGCAGACGGCGCGCGAAGCGCATCTTATGCTCATGCGCGCGGTTTCGCTCGATCCGGAATACGCCGAGGCCTATCGCTGGCTTGCCATGAACCACTGGATGGGATGGGTCCATTCAGGTGGGCCAACGGAGCCTACCCGCAGCGTTGCCTTGGACCTGGCACGCAAGGCCGTAGCGATCGATCCGAACGATGCCGGCAGTCGCTGGATCCTGGCTTACCTTTTTGCCTATGAGCGCCGCTTCGCCGAGGCGGATGCGGAATTCGCCAAGGCGATCGAGCTCGACCCCAACGAGGCCGACACCTGGGCGGCATTGTCCGACATCGCGGTCCTCGCCGGGCGGGTCGAGGAGGGCCTTGCGCACATCAACAAGGCATTCCGGCTGAACCCGTTTCCGGCAAGCTGGTACTATCTGACGCTCGGCCAGGCGCAATATGCGGCCCGGCAATACGAAGCGGCTGTCGAGACACTGCTGAGGGACGAGACCTATCGTACAAGCTCACGCCGTTTTCTGGCGGCAAGCCTTGCCCAACTGGGCCGGCTCGACGAGGCGCGGGCGGAGGCCGAACTGTTCCTCGTCGGCAACCCGCATTTCACAACCCGCCACTGGGCCGCGACGGAGCCGTTCCGCGACGCCCGGACGCTTGAGCACTTCATTGATGGCTTTCGCAAGGCCGGTCTTCCGGAGTGACGCGCCGGCGTGCCTTCCCAACGGCTGTTCGTTGCGAAGGCTGCCGGCGCGCGGGTAATCACTCCGCAGCCTCGACGAAGCGGTGGCGCTCGTAGAGGAACTTCAGCACCGCTTCGCGGCATTTCAGGTAGGTGCGATCGGAGGCGAGATCGATGCGCCGGCGCGGGCGGGCGAGCGGCACGTCGAGGATTTCGCCAATTCGCGCAGACGGGCCGTTGGTCATCATCACGATGCGGTCGGAAAGCAGGACCGCTTCGTCGACGTCATGGGTGATCATCAGCACCGTGTTGCCGAGGGTCGCGTGGATCTGCATGACCTGGTCCTGCAGATGCGCGCGGGTCAGCGCATCCAGAGCGCCAAAGGGTTCGTCGAGAAGCAGAACCTTCGGTTCCATGGAAAGCGCCCGGGCGATGCCGACGCGCTGCTTCATGCCGCCGGAGACTTCCGCAGGGCGCTTGTCGGCGGCATGCGCCATCTGCACCAGTTCGAGGTTGCGCATGGTCCACTCATGCCGTTCCTGCCTGTTGCGGGTCGCCGAGAACACCTTGTCGACGGCGAGCCGGACGTTTTCGTAGACCGTCAGCCACGGCAGCAGCGAGTGGTTCTGGAAGACGACGCCGCGGTCCGGTCCCGGCTCGTCGGCGACCTTGTCGTCGAGCAGCACGACGCCGCTCGTCGCCTGCGTCAACCCGGCGACGATGTTGAGCAGGGTCGACTTGCCGCAGCCGGAGTGGCCGATGATCGAGATGAACTCGCCCTTGTCGACGGAGAGGGAGACCTCCTTCAGCACTTCGGTGCGTTTGCCGCCGCGTTCGAAGGTCTTGTCGATGAGTTCAAGCGAGAGATAGCTCTTGGTCATTGGTTTCTCCTTCTTCAGCCGTTCGCGGTGCCGCGGGTGATCGCGCGGCCGATCAGCGCGATAAGCCGGTCGAGGAGGAAGCCGACGATGCCGACATAGATCAGCGCCACGATGATGTCGCTGATCAGCGACGAGTTCCAGGCGTCCCAGATGAAGAAGCCGATGCCGACGCCACCGATCAGCATCTCCGCGGCGACGATCGCCAGCCAGGAAAGGCCGATGCCGATCCTTAGGCCCGTGAAGATGTAGGGGGCTGCAGCCGGCAGCATGATCTTGGCGAAATATTCGAGGCCGTTCAGCCGCAGCACCCGGGCGACGTTCTGGTAGTCCTGCGGAATGTTGCGGATGCCGACCGCCGTATTGATGATGATCGGCCAGATCGCCGTGATGAAGATGACGAAGATCGCCGAGGGGGTACCGTCCTGGAAGGCGGCGAGCGAAAGCGGCAGCCAGGCGAGCGGCGGCACGGTGCGCAGCACCTGGAAGATCGGATCGAGGCCGCGCATGGCAAGCGCGCTCTGGCCGACCAGCGTTCCGAGCGCCACGCCGACCGCGGCGGCCATGGCATAGCCGAGCGCGACGCGCTGCAGGCTGGCGAAGACGTGCCAGAACAGGCCCTGGTCGACGCCCTGGCCGTTGTAGAAGGGATGCGCGATCAGCTCCCAGCTCTCCTCGAGCACGCGAGTCGGGGCGGGCAGGCTCGACTCGGGCGACGAGCAGGCAATCTGCCAGGCGAGGATGAAGAGCGACAGCGTGACGAGCAGCGGCAAGAGATTCGTTGCGGCCGTGGCAACGAGGCGCGGCAGGCGGCTGTCGTTGCCCGGCCCTGCCGTGCGCTCGAGGGCGATGACATTGGCCGACGGCTGCGGCGGCGCTTGCGGTTTGAGCATGAGATTTGTGACGGACATGCCGTTCTCCTGGGGGTTCGGGTCTAGAGCGCCCTGCGACTTAGGCAAACATGCGGTGGGGCGGCCGGGTTGGGGACCCGACCGCTCTTGCGGCATCACGCGATGCGGCTGATCGCCAGGCTCTTCAGATAGGCCTCGGGATTGGCGGCATCGAAGACCTTGCCGTCGAAGAAGGTCTCCGGACCGCGCGACGTGGACGCCGGGATGTCGGCGATGCCGAGGTCCTTCGCCGCCTCGCGCCAGATGTCCTCGCGATTGACCTTGGCGATCAGCCCCTTGATGTCCGTATCGGGTGCGAGCTTGCCCCAGCGGATGTTCTCGGTGAGGAACCAGGCGTCGTGGCTCTGGAAGGGGTAGGAGGCGTGGTCGCGCCAGAACTTCATGAAGTGCGGGCTGTTCTCGACGACCTTGCCGTTGCCGTAGTCGTATTCGCCCTTCAATCGGTCGACGATGTCCTTCGGCGGCACGTTGAACCAGCTCCGCTTGCCGACGATCTTGGCGAGCTCGTCCTTGTTGGCCATGTCGTCGCACCATTGCGCGGCTTCCTCGACGGCCATGACCAGCGCCTTCGCCGCATGCGGGTTCTTCTCGACCCAATCGGCGCGCATCGCGAAGGATTTTTCTGGATGCTTGGCCCAGAGCTCGGCGGTGTTGACGGCCGTATAGCCGATCTTCTGGTTGACGAGCTGCTCGTTCCAGGGCTCGCCGACGCAGAAACAGTCCATGGTGCCGACCTTCATGTTGGCGACCATCTGCGGCGGCGGGACGACGATCGTCTCGACATCCTTGTCCGGGTCGATGCCGCCGGCGGCGAGCCAGTAGCGGATCCAGAGGTCGTGCGTGCCGCCGGGAAAGGTCATCGCGACCTTGGCGGGGGCTCCGCCGGCCTTCTTCTTCGCGAAGGCGTCCTTGAGCACCGAGGCGTCCAGGCCGACTTTCAGATCGGAGTAGGCCGCGCCGACCGAAATGCCCTGGGCATCGAGGTTGAGGCGGGTGAGGATCGCCATCGGCAGCGGCTGGTTGTTCTGCGTCACCTTGCCGGTCGAGATGAGGTAGGGCATCGGTGTCAGGATATGGGCGCCGTCGATGCCGGCGCCGGCCGAGCCGAGCACCAGGTTGTCGCGGGTCGTGCCCCAGGAGGCCTGCTTGACGACCTCGACTTCGGTCATGCCGTGTTTGTCGAAGAAGCCCTTTTCCTTGGCGATGATGAGCGGTGCGGAATCGGTCAGGGCGATGAAGCCGAGAACGGCCTTGGTGGTTTCCGGACCGGCCCCTTGGGCAAAGGCTCCGGAGGGCAGTAGCGTCCTGGCCGCCCCGACCATGGCGGCCGTCGCGGTCGTCTTCAACAGGCTGCGGCGTGTCAAGCCGCCGATTGAGATCCTGGTCATGCGCATGTTCCCTCGAATTGTTGGCCGGTCGACACCGACAAAAAAACGCCGCGCGGAAGTTGCGCTCCGGGGACTGGGAGGGTTCCCACACGGAGGCAAAGACCTTGCGACGCCGGTGTCTTCGGCAGGCGCTTCAGGCACCTGAGCTCGCCTCAAATCACCGTTGACCGAGGCAAACAATGAAACGCAAGCGCCGTGCCAGATTTGAAATAGCTTGTTATGTTGTTGAATTTTCGAGACAAAAACAGTTTTCCGCCGGCTGCCTATAAAGTGGACATTAGCTTTCAGTGATGAACTATTGTGCACTGCGGAATCCGGTTGGAATTCCATGCCGCTTAGACGGGCAGCACGGAACGACGACGGAGACTGGTAGATCCCGCCGGGCTCGGCTGCTGAAGCCTGTCCGGGCAACTGTCTCCCGGGTCGTGTCTTGAATGCCGCGCATCAGCCTGTATTCGCAATGTCTCTTTTAGAGATCAACGTAATACAATGAATATGCAAAGTTTATTTCTCGCGCGTACGTGATTTTTATCTCAAGAAAATCATAATAAGCTAATACAATTTCACCGAATATACTGAAGTTAGGATCAGTAAACTCAATATGTTATTTGAAGAATCCTTTCATACCGTTTGCCACAAATCAGAACATTTGTTAGATGTGCTGCGCTTTTGTGACAGATCATGGGAGGTGACAGTATGGGGATTCTCGACTTCAATCGTCTTATGCGCACAACGCTTCATCGCGCGACGGCTGCACTCCACGATCCAAAAGCGAGCCAATTTTCCGACGCCGTAAAAAAAGCCAGGCAGCCATCCGTGCCGCAGGGCAATCCTGAAAAGGAGCAGGATGGTCGCGTCGACCATAAGATCAAGAAAGACGAGACGCTTTCCGGCATTGCGCCGCTCTATGAACAGAGTGTTCCCGATATACTGCTGACGAACCCGACCATCCGCAATCCCGACGTGATTGATGAAGGCGGGTCTTTGCGGATCTTGAGCGAAGAGCGGCGCACGAGCCTTGAAAGCATCGCCGAGCTTCAAGCCGACGCTGACAAGGCGACAAGTCCCGCTGAAAAGGATGAAAAGACCAAGGCGCTGAAGCTCGCGGTCCAGACGGATCTGCAATCCGCCGGCAAGAACCAGGCCTATACGCCCGATAAGCTCAAGACCTCTCTCGATCAGCGCGAGGCGGATCTCATCACGCTCGGACCAAATACCGACGAATACAAGAAGCTCGTGCAGAGTGAGCGGAAGACGGTCGAGAGCAACCTGAATGCGGTTTTTGAGCCGATCAGCAAGCTGGTGACCGCAGCTCAGAAGAATTCCGCGGAATGGGGGAAGGTTCAAACCGAACTTACCGACCAGTTCGCAAAACTCGCGAAGGGTGCCCCCGACGGCGGCGAAGCCGCGATCAACAGCGCCCGCGAAACGCTGAAAACCTTTGGCCCGGCCGACAAGGGCTTTGTCGAGGCGCTCGATGCCAGCGGGCAAGAGATTCTCGTCAATAGACCCGCCAAACGCGTGCAAGACGCGTTCCGCGAAGGCAAGAACGACTTCAAGGGTTTCGACGGAGAGGACGCCACACAGTTCAAGAAAGAGGACGGTGCCGCCCGAGCCGCCAAGGTCCTCAACGAGGTGACCAAGAACGTCACCGACGAAACCGCGGTCCTGATTGTTCAACAGGCAAATCAACCGATCGAGGCGTTCGGAAACAAGGACACAAAAGTGCTGGATGTCATCCAGCAGACGATCGGTCAGCAAACGGCCATCAATTCCGGTGCACTTCCCGACAGCCTGGCAGGTCGCTACGTCAATCCGGAAACCAATCTGTGGCGGACTCTGGCGCAGCACGACATGTTTGCGAATTATTCCGAAGCGCTTGGCAGGATCTCGAAGGCGCCCGGCGGAGCCAAGCTCATCGATGACAGCGCCAAGTCGATCGCCAAGGCCGTAAAAGATACGACGGACAAGACGTTTGCGGATTGGGAAGCCAAGCTTCCCGAAAAAGCGAGGACGTTTTCGCTGGAAGACAAGAAGAAGATCGGCAAGGAAATCGGCATCCCCTATCCGGAGGTCAAACCTGTCGACCCTGAGGCGGCTGGCGAACCGTTTAGGAAAGCCGTTGCAGGTGGCAACGATCCGACCCTGAGCCTCGCGGTCGTCAAGGAGCTCAACAAATCCGGCAACACCAGCGGCGCGAATGCGGTCTTCGATGCCGTGATCAAGGGCACCGACGACCTGACCAAGAACAGCCAGAATGTCGTGGGCGACTTCGCCAAGGATCATCTCGTCGTCGCCAATGACTGGAAATCGTCGCTCTCGGCCAAACAGCTGACCGACGGCCTCAACGATTCGATCGCCAGCAACAAGGGCAGCAAGGACAAGATGGATGAACAGGGTGCGCGGATCTTCCGCACCCTGAGCGCGCTGCATGCGGCCGAAGACGGGCTGAAGGACCTGAAAGGGCTCGACGGCCTCGATCGCTACAAGAAGGCGACCAACGGCCTGGAACAGGACGAGAAAAGTCAGTTCGCGGTGAGCAACAGCGAGCAGGCCTGGACGGAAATGGGCAAGGCGTACATCGAGGCAACCGCAAAGCCGGAAACCGAACCGGTTCCTGCTGCACCAACCTTGTACTGGTCTGGCCGGGCGGTCATCGGCATGCACAGAACGGTCGCCGCCTATGAGGCGCTTGGCGGCAACAAGGCGTACAAGCCGCCGACGCCCGGCAGTATCGACACGGCTTCGCGCATGAGCCCCGGACAGTTCGATCCGAAGCTGGCACAAAATTCATCCTTGTTGCTCAACGGGCCGAACGCCGCGACTGATCCGAAAGCGCGCAAGGCTGCCATCGAAAGTCTCAGCAAGGCGTTCGACGGATCCAAGTTCGACCCGCGTGCCGGGATCACGACGGCGTCGGGCTTCGGCAAGGGTCTGGCAGGGGTTCAAGGCCTCCTCTATCTCGGAAGTGCGAAGGACAATTTCGCCACACCCGGCCTGCTTACGCAGTCTTTCGGCGTCTGGCTGACGGCGGGGATCGCCCAGGAGGCAGCGCAATTGACCGCGGGCGGCGTTCGTTCGCTCATCGAACGGGGCACGGTGGCAAAGGGCGGCTTCCTGGACAAGGCGACGCGTTTTGCCGAAGTCAGCGGCACGTCGAAGTGGGGTTGGTTCTCCAAGTATTTCGACCGCGCCGGCGGAGCGTTGATGGTCGCCTATACCCTCGACTATGCGGCGAAGGGCAAATGGGCAAACTCGGCCTTTGCGGCGACGACGACCGTCGGGACGTTCCTGTCGCTGATGAAGTCGCCGAAGGCCGGTCTGTGGGGCGCCGGACTCGCCGTGGTCGGTATCGTCGGCGAGGCCATTTATAACCAGTATCGACGCAGCGAGGCCGCAAATTACTACGAGGGGCCGACCGAGAGATTTCTCATCAAGGCCGGATTTCCGCAGAACGCGGCGAAGGAACTTTCAAATCACGACGGCGATGGAAACAGCGTCGGTTCAATCATCGAGCCTCTTGCCAAGGAACTGGGCATGACGCCCCAGGCCCTGACCGAAAGCCTGCGAGGAACCAAGGACATGGCGAAGCTGCGAGAATTCGTGGCGGGCGTCCATCAAACCAAGCCGGATGACAAGGGGAATTATCCGATGACGGCTCCAAAACGGCTCGAACCGTTGGAGATGCCGGATGGCGGAACGGTTCCGCGTGATCCGTCATTTGGTCGCCCGCGGACGATTCCGGAACTGGCCGAATGGACACGTCAGAATCTTATTCTGACGAGCTGATGCTGTCTTTGTCCCCGACGCCGCCCGGCCGTTGCGCGCGGGCGGCGTCCGCGCGTCAGGCGACCGGGACGGCGATGCCGAGTTCGGAGAGTGCCACATCGATCTGCTTGGCCGAGGCGGGGGCGGCATCGCCGTTTCGGATCTTGTCGGCGAGGCTCGGTATATAGACCTGGCCGCTGACATAGCGCTCGTTCAGACGCTGCGCGTCGGTATAGCTCTGGTCCGAACCGGCGGTTGCCGGCAGTTTCGACGGGTCGCCGCCGATCTCGTCGAGTGTGTGGTGCAGATTGTCGCGCAGTTTCTCCAGCCCTTCCTTCGGAATGCCGTTCAGCCAGTCGATGAAGCGCTGGCGGTCGGTCGGCTGGTCGAGGCGATAGCCCTTCAGCTCCGCATATCTGGCGAGGATCGGCACCGGGCTGTGGCCATCGCCGCTCTGGTCGACGAGCGCGCCGGCTGCCGTTTCGTTGAGGTCGGAATGGGCGAGGAACCGCTTCGATGTGTCGGTCATGTATCTGTTCGAATCGCGGGTGTCGGCGACGATCATCTGGCCGATCACCGCGGCGCCGACGATGACGAGGCCGGCCGGGCCGAACATCGAGCCGGTGCCGAGTGCTGCCATGATCGTCCCGCCCGCCGCGGCGGCCGAAAGGCTTCCCATCAGCGGGTCGCCGGCCTTGAAATAGTCGAAGGCGACCCAAGCATCGAAGCCGCCGCTCAGTGCCCCGAGAAATTTCACCGCCGGCCGGCTGCTGCTGCCGAAATGCTTGACGGCGGCAGAGTCGGAGTTGAGGTGGTCCATGCCGCCGAGGATCTCCACCGTTCGCTGGCCGAGCCCGACCGCATCGATCACCACCTTGAGATTGTTTCTGAGCGTCGGGTTGGTCTGGGCTGCCGTCGCGGAATTTGCGACGCTCGCCCCTGTCGCGGCCAGGCCGATCAGGCGCAGCATCTGGCCCGGCCCGGTGGTGTTGGCGAAGGACCGGACGCCCCTCGAGCTTTTGAGCTCGTTCAGGTCGTCGTTGAGGGCAGCCATCTTCGCTCGGGATTGCTCGACCGTTTCGCCCGGCTCGGGCAAGGACTTGCCGACCGCATCGATCGCCCGGTCCATGTCGGCCTTGGGAATGCCGAGCATCTGCGCGAGCCTGCCCTCTTTCAGCGCTTCCAGGCTGGCCTTGGCCTTGCCGAGGGCCGCCGGTCCGCCGGACTGCAGCTCGGTGAAGGACGGCAGGACCTTGTGGCGGATGATCTGGGTCGTCGCCTCTTCGGCGAGCTTGCGGCCCCGGTCGGTCAGGCGTGCCTGGTAGCCCATCAGATTCAAAACGGCCGGACTGTCGAGCAGCGCCGGGTTCTTCTTCATCGCGATCTCGACGGCCATCGCGGACTTCTCGTCCGACAGGATCTTGCCGATCTCATCGTCGACGGCCTGTCGCTGCGACGCCAGTTCCGGCGGCAGGTTGCCGAGCGCCGTCAGCTGCCGCAGCAATTTCTCGCCGCTCGCGGCGATGTTGTCCTCGAGGCGCTGTTCAGTCTCCGCCCACTGAGGGCCCTTTTCCTTCTTGTAGTCTTCGATCGCCTTGGTGAGCTGTTCGGGCGTCATGGTCCAGCCGTGATTGGACACCAGCCACTGCAGCTCCTGCATATGGGCCGAATAGGCGACGACGTCCTGGTTGACCTTGGCGGAGGCATATTGCTTGACATGCGGAACGACGTTCTGGACGACGAAATCCGGTGAAGCCGGCGCACTCTCGGCGGCAATGGCGATCGGATAGTCGAGGCGGGAGCCATTGGCGATCGCCATCGGTATGGAGTTCGGGTGGTATCCGCCGATCTTGGCAAAACGCTCGACAACCGCATCGGCGCTCGGGCTGCCGCCGATGCGGTCGATGATCGTCATCAGGTTCGCCTGGCCGTTCATTCCGATCAGGTCGCCGCCGACTTTTTCCTGCTTCCGGCCGTTTGCCGCTTCGATCACCGGCATGGCGGACGAGACGAGTTCGACGGCCAGGCGCGGATCGGCGTCGGCTGTCAGCCGCTCGAGATTGCCCATCGTCGTCGCGGCATCGCCCTGATCGCTCAAAGGTTGTTCCGGCTGATAATCGGCGAGCGGCTTCGATGCCCAGTTCGCCGCCTTGTCGATCAGAGCCTTCGCATACTCGGAGTGCAGCAGGACGCGCTGGACCTCCGGTGTTGCCGAGCCAAAGGCCGAGGCGAGCTCTTCGAACGCCTTGTCTGGTCCGCCGGCGGCATTTGCCGTGTCGATGATGTCGCGTGCCTTGTGCTCGACATCGGCGCCGGCATGCGTCGACGGGCGCAAGCTGATATTCAGCGCCTTCGCCACCTCTTCGATCGCCATCCGACCGGGCGCCGCATCCGTCCAGTCGCGATCGTAGAGGCGCTGCAGCGTCTCGGACCGCTCCTTCTCCGGCAGCGTCTCGACAAAGCTTCTGACGTCCTTGGCGACCTTGTCGGTTTCCGCCTGATAATCGATCTGCGGATCGTCGGAATACTGGATCCGGTTGCCGCGATCATAGATCTCGTCCGCCAGCACGGCCTCCGCGTCCGTCTTCAGGCCGCGTTCCTCGATTGCTGCCTTCACGGCGTAGCCGGCGGGGCCTGCATCGAGCCAGTCGTTGTTCATCAGCCGCAGGGCTGCGGCCTGTCGCTCCGCCTTCGGCACGTTGTCGAGATAGGCTCCGACATCGCGCTGCATGTCATTGCCTTCCGCGATGTAGTCGATCTTCGAAGGGTCGTCTGCATAGGCGAGCTTGTTGCCGCGGCCGTAGAGATCGTTGATGAAGGCGGCCTCTCCCTCGGGCACGCCCTTGCCGTCGACGGGCCCCTGCGCGACGAGCTCGGGCGAGGCGAGCGGAACGATCACCACCTCGTTCGGGTCGACCCCCGCCGTGTTCTCAGTCAACTTGATACGGTTGGTTGCGACGAGATCGTCGAAATTGACATGGTTCTCCCTGGCGATCTCCCAGAGACTGTCGCCCTTTTCGACGACGATTGTCTTTTCCGTCGCCGGATCGATTGTCTTCGGCCCACCCGCCGCGGCCCGTTCGCGCACGGCCTGGTTGACCTGCTCGACGAAGAACCGTCGCTGTTCTTCGGAAACGGCAATGGCGCGGTCGCCCCCGGCGTCGTAGCGGCGCTTGCCGTCGATATCGATGCGATAGGACATGGGTGGGAACTCCTTGGCTCTCTGCGGCACGCAAGGCGTGCACATCCGGCGGAAAGGCGCGGGAAACGAAGAATGGTCTTGCAAATCAAGACGATGGTCGATTTGCGCGCGAGCGCGTGCGGGCCACTATGGCGGGCCTGCTTGAAGCTTTGATGACAGGAAAGGTTTTCGAGGCGCCTGCGAAAAGCTCTTAGCGCGGTGCTGTTTCGCGCAGGCCGCGCAACATTGCCGGCGCGTCCCTCAGAACGGCGAACTCCGCAACCATGTATTGCAGGAGGTAGTTGAGATAGAGCAAGATCAGGATGGCAAAGAGCAGGTTCTTGATCGCCAGCGACAGGTCGAAGACATGGAGCTGCGGCGACATGCGCGACAGATAGGCAAGCATCAGGTCGGCAATGAGCAAGGCAAGCACGATCGGCGCGATCAGCAGGACGCCGATCTGCATGACCCGGTCGAGAATGGCGAGCACGGCCTCGGCCGAGCCGGAACCAAGGGCCGGCGCGAAGCTGGTGACGGGCCAGACCTCATAACTTCGGTAATAGGTGTCGGCGAGCAGCGAAAAACCGCCCGACTTGAAGAACAGCGCGACCAGCGCCAGGACGAACAGGGTTCCGGCGATGCTGGTTTCGGTCGCCTGCAGAGGGTCGACGAGCTGCGCCGATGTCGAGCCGCGTTGCAGGTCGACGAGATCGCCGGCGACTTCGGCGGCCCAGAAGGGAATGCCGAGCACCACGCCCATGATGATGCCGAGGACGACCTCCTTGAGGATTAGGCCGGTCATCACCACGGTCGAGAGGCTTTGCCCCTCGGCGAGGGTCGCGGTGAAACTGGGTATCAGCGGCAGGGCGATGGCGATTGCCACGCCCGAGCGGATCAGCCCCGTGAGCCCGAGCCGGACGAAGGCCGGGGTGATGACGATCATGCCAAGGGCGCGGGCCATCGCGACCGCCGTGCCGGCGAGCACCGGATAGATGAGGTCGAACAGCGATTGCGTGGCGGAAAGAAAATCCACGCCGCTCTCCTACCGCGTCAAGGCCGGAAAGATGTCGAGCGTGTTGCTGGCGAAATTGGCGACCTGGACGGCGAGCATCGGCCCGAGCACGACCAGGGCCAGCATGACGGCGACCAGCTTGACCGCCTGCGGAAGCGTCTGGTCCTGGATCTGGGTGAGCGCCTGGATGAGACCGACGCTGATGCCGATGACGATCGCAATCGCCAGCGCCGGGGCGGAGGCGATCAGCACGGTCAACATCGCTTTCTGCATCTGCGCGAGGAAGGCGGTCTGGTCCATGGGGGCTACCCGTAGCTCAGGATGAGGCCGTGCATCAGCCGCGACCAGCCATTGACGGCAACGAAGAGGAATATCTTCAGCGGGATGGAGATCAGCGTCGGCGAGACCATCATCATCCCCATCGCCATCAGCACGGTCGAGACGATGAGATCGATGACCAGGAACGGCAGGTAGAGCAGGAAGCCGATCTCGAAGGCGCGGGTGAGCTCCGAGCTGACGAAGGCCGGAACGAGGATCAGCAGGCTGTCGGTTTTCACCGAGGCTCGCGCTTCCTCCGACCAGATGCGCTCGGTCGCCTGGAGGAAGAACTGGCGCTCGTTCTCGTCCGTGTAGCGGGTGAGGTGCGCCTGCAGCGGCGCCCTGAGCTGGTCGGCCGCCCGCATCATGCTGTCCATCGATTGCATGTCGACCTGCTCGCTCGAAAGCGTGCGGTACATTTCGCCAACGAGCGGCGTCGTCACATAGACGGTGAGGATCAGCGCGACGCCATAAAGCACCAGATTGGGCGGCGATTGCTGGATGCCGAGCGCGTTGCGGATCAGAAACAGCACGATCGAGATCTTCAGGAAACCGGTCATCGTCACCACGGCGAGCGGGATGAGCCCGATCGTCGAGACGATGATAATGATCGGGATGAGATTGGTGGTCGTCTCACCCATCGGTCGAAAGCCGCACCACGCGCACGCCGAGACCTTCGCCGATCCTGATCAATTCGCCCTTTCCGACGAGCCGCCCATTCGCCAGGATGTTGACGGGACTCGAGAGGCTCGGGCTTGCATGAAGCACCGTGCCTTCGCCCATCCTGGCGATCTCCTTCAGCGGAAATTCGGCACGCCCGATCTCGAAGACGAGCTCGACCGGCAGATCGGCGAGCGGTTCGAGCTCTTCGGACGATTGCGTTTCCTGCTTTGACATGGCGGAAGATTCCCAACTTGGTTTCAGGGCTTGCCAGCCGGTGGCGAAAACGAGGCCGGCTTCGCTCCGGTTGAGCGCGGCGATGAGGTGGTTGCCAAGCACGGCGACGGGCTCGTCGGCATGGGATTGCTCGCACATGACCACGTCGCCGGGACGCAGACTTTGCAGTTCGCCCAGGCTCAGCTGCTGCGTGCCGGCGCGAATCTGGACCGGTTGAACGAGATCGCCCGTGAACGCATTCAGCAGGCCGGCACGGGGATCGAAGGCTCTGCCGAGCTTCAACGCCGCCGCGGCGCTCAGGTGCAATTCCGCAGGCAGTGGAAGATCGCCGCCATCGATCGTCCAGCAGAGCATGATCGGATAGTCCGGCGTCGCATCCGGCGGCCCGAGGCGAAGCGGCTCGCCGAGACGCTTCTCCAGTGCTTCGAGAGAAGCAGCGAGGGTCTCTTCGAGGAGGATGCTGCGCTGCAGTGCAGTAAGGCCAGCGATGCTGCCATGGACTCCGAGTGCCGCCGAGAGCCCGTCAAGGGCGGCGGCAGGCACCAGCCACCGACCCGGTGAGGTGCCGATCCGGAACGCCAGCTCGACCGGTTCCGCCAGGCGTCCCGTGCGCCCGCCGGGTTCGAAACTGAGGCCAACCGGCGCCAGCGACAGCCGGAACGGAGCCCGGATCCCGACCAGCAGGTTGAGCAGGTCCACATGCGCGGCGTTCACTTCCGGCAGCCACGCGGCGTCCTCCGCCGGCGGGCGGAGTTCGGCGGCGCCGATCCTTGCTTGCACCGTCGAGCTCATCCTATCGCTTCCTGCCCTTGTGGCGGATCGCCTCTTCGTCCTCGGTCTCGCCGACGAGATCGGCGCGCTTCGTGTTCTTTCGCTGCTTCTCCTCGGCGAGGATCAGGATCCGGTCATGCAGCTGCTGTTTGCGTCGATACTCGGCCGCCAGCTCTTCTCGTTTCAGGGCCTCCTGCCGTTCGTGGCGCTCCGCGCCGTGGATGCGCTCCTCCAGTTCACGGGCGCGGTGATCCAGGTCGGACAGTGCGCCGCGATATCGTTCGAGGTCGCGATGATCGATTGGCCCTTGAGCAAGATTGGCGTAGAGCGCCTGCTCTTCCCGCCTGCGCTGTTCCTCCCGAGCAATGCCTTCGGCCTTTGCACCTTCGAGAGCGCGGACGGTTTGGTCATGACGACTGTGTTGACGCCGGGCCTGCTCCTCCGCCCGCCGCATGCGCATCGCTCTCAATTCGACGAGCTGTCGCAAGTCGCCTTTCTTTTTCACGCGGCCAACCTTTTCAACTGTTCGATGGTCGCTTCGAGCGAAGAAAACGCCTCGCCCGGCTGTCGCAGGAAGGCTTCGATGGCGTCGCGCTTGTCGATCGCCTCATCCGAGAGTGCGTCCGCGCCGCGTTCGTACTCGCCGACCCGCAACAGGAGCTCGATCTCCTGGTAGCGGGCAAGCAGCGTCCGGAAATGGGCTGCGGCCTCCCGGTGCGTGCTGCCGGCGACTGTTTCCATCAGCCGGCTGCGGCTCTTCAGGATGTCGATCGCCGGGAAGAAGTTGCGCTCGGCGAGATCGGAGCTGAGCACGATATGGCCGTCGAGAATGGCCTTCGTCTCTTCGGCAACCGGGTCCAGCGTGCCGTCGCCTTCGGTCAGCACGGTGTAAAGCGCGGTGATCGAGCCGCCTCGTCCTGGCCCGGCGCGTTCCAGGAGGCGCGGCAAGGCGGCAAAGAGCGACGGCGGATAACCGCGGCGCGTCGGCGGCTCGCCGGCCGCAAGGCCGATCTCCCGTTGCGCGCGGGCGAAACGGGTGACGCTGTCCATCAAAAGCAGCACGTCGCGTCCCTGATCGCGGAAATACTCGGCAATCGCCGTCGCGGCATAGGCCGCCTTCACCCGTTCGATGGCCGGCCGGTCGGAGGTCGCGACGACGACGACCGAGCGCCGGCGCCCCTCTTCGCCGAGCTGTCCCTCGATGAATTCCCGCACTTCGCGGCCGCGCTCGCCGATAAGCCCGATGACGATGACGTCTGCCTGCGTGCCGCGGACGATGGCGGAAAGCAGCGAGGATTTGCCGACGCCCGGCTCGCCGAAAATGCCGACGCGCTGGCCGCGTGCCACCGTCAGCAGCCCGTCGATCGCCCGGATGCCGAGTTGCAGCGGCTCGGTGATCAGGTCGCGCTGGAGCGCATGCGGCGGCGGCCTGTGCGTCGGGTAATAGGTGTCGGTGACGACCGGAGTTCTTCGCTCGCCGGTGAAGTCCAGGATTTCGCCGAGCGGATTGAGGACGCGGCCGAGGAGGTCGTCGCAAACGGGAATCTGCAGCGTCCTGCCTGTGGCGATGACCTCGGCGCGCGTCGACATGCCGTCGAGATCGCCGATCGGCGTCAGCACCGCCTCCTCGTCCTCGAAGCCGACGACCTCCGCCGGTACCGTCGCGCCCGAAACGGGATCGCGGAGATGGCAGAGTTCGCCGATCCGCACCATCGGTGCGGTCGCGTGGACGATGATGCCGGTGATCCGGCGGACGCGGCCATGCACGGGCCGCGTTTCGCTCCCGAGCGCCCGCTCGCGCAGCCGCCGGACGAGTTCGCCGGGATCGGTCAAGAAATGCTCGTTCATGCGGGCGAATCCGTGCGGCTGGACCGAGCGCCAAGCAGTGCCTCGCGGATGACCGAAAGCTGTGTGTCGAGCCCGGCATCGACAACCGCCACGGCATTGGCAAGAACACATTTGCTGCCGTCGAGCCTGGGGTCGGCAAGGACGGCAATCTTCAGCGTGCCACTGTCGTTTAACCGATGCACGAGTTCGGCGACGCGCTCGGCAAGCGCTGGAGCTACGGTGATCGTCACCTCGCGCTCATGCTGGAACGACTGCAAGGCCTGCTGCGCCAGCCGGGCGACGAGCTCGGCCTGGTCGAAGCGGCCGACCAACTTCTCGACGACCGCCAGGCTGAGTTCGGCGATCTGCCGGTCGAGCCCAGCCACATAGGCATTGACGTCGGCGGTGGTCTTCACGAGCAGCGCTGCCGCCTGGCGCTCCCCGTCGAGCCGGCCGGCCTCGTAGCCCTCTCTCCTGCTCTTTTCGACGCGCTCGTGCAGCTCCGCGCGCTGCCGGTCCGCCTCGGCCTTGGCCGCCTCCAGGAAGGCGAAGCCCTCGCGCCAATGCTCCGCTTCCGCCTGCCGGAGAATTTTCCTGGTGGGGCTAGGAGGGAGCTCGCTCATCCGGCCTCCTTCGCCTCTTTGTTCTTGTCCTGCATGAGGCGCCGGACGATTGCGGCACCCCGCTCGGTGTCGCTCTCCTGCAGAAACGCTATGTTTTCGTTGGCGGCCCCGTCGCGCAGGCGCAGCCAGGCCGCCAGCGGCTGCGGCAGGGAGGCTTGCCAGCTGGCCCAGCATTTCCGGCCGTCGGTTTCGATCGCCTGCATCAGTTGATCGCGGTCGCCTGGAGGCGGATGGCCGGCGGCCAGGTCGCGGTTGTGGATGGCAAGCTGAAAGGCGAAGTCGCCAATCCGCGATTTCATCTCGGCGACCTCGCGGCTGCGGATTTCGCCGGCCAGCACATGGCCCCAGAACACGGCGCCGGCCGCATGGCTGTATTGCTCGATCCGTTCGAGCGGGAATGCGAGGAGTTCGAGGTCGTCCTCCGACGGGCGTGGACAGGAGAATGGCTCCGGAAGGCGATACTTCTCGCTGATGAGGCGTGCGAGCGGCCGCTGCACGCGGTCGGATCGCTGCAGCCGGATCGCCGTTTCGATCGGGATCGTGTTGTCAAAGGCCTGCATGATAAGGCGCGGGCCAACGAGGCGGGCCGGAGCCGTCTGGAAAACGGTCCACACGCTCTCCGGGTCGGCGCCCGACAGCGAAGCACCCGTCATTTCGCCGGACCATAGGGTTGCAGCGGATAGACTTTCTGTCGCCGGCTCTGTTTCCGCCACGCCAGATAGCCAAGGCCACCGACCGCCGCGATCAGGACGCCGACGAGACCGCCGAAGATCAGCCGGGCCTTGGCGACGCTCGCCGGCAGCATCCAGATTCCGAGGAAGGAGGTCAGCTCGGCGGCGACCGGCTCGCTGCCCCGCTGGCTGGCGACCGGCACGACCGAGACCTTCTCGTAGGTGAGGCCGGATATGCTGTTGGCGACCAGGGTCTTGATCCGCGGGATCAGCGGATTGACGTCGAGATCGGCCTCGTGCCGGATGAACACGGAAGCCGAGGCCGGTATGGCGTTGCGCTGCAGCGGGTCGTTGTCGGGCAGGACGACGTGGACGCGTGCCGAAAGAACGCCGTCGATTTCGGAAACGGTGCGGGACAGCTCTTCGCTCAGCGCATAAATCATCTGGGCGCGTTCCTGCACGGGCGAGGCGACAAGCCCCTCCTGCTGGAACACGGTGCCGAGCGTCGCAAATTTCTCCTTGGGCAGTCCGGCCATGTTGAGCACGGTCACCGCCTGCGAGAACTGATCCTCGTCGACGGTCACCGTCAGCTTACCGTCCTTCTCAACGACACGGCCCGCCGCGATGCCCTTCGAGAGCAGCGTGGCGACCATCTCGTTCGCCTCGCGCTCGTCAAGATTGGTATAGAGGTCGACGCTGCAGGCCTGCAGCGACAAGGCCACCACCGCGAGCACCAGTCCGCGCGCAACTGCTGGGAAACGCCGCAAGGTCTTCATTGACCCTTGGTGAGCGTCATCGCCGTGCTGGTGAACTGTGTCAGGCTGCGGACGACCATCCCCGACTCGATCGCGTGATCGAAGGCCTTCACCAAAGCATCGACCAGCCGTCCGGCGTCGCTGTCCGAAGTACGTGCTGCATTCGCTTCGCTACCGGGCGCGTTTGACGCAAACGACCGCGAGGTCGCGGATTGGTCGGGGTGGCTGACGGACTCGGTACCGCTCGCAGATTTCCCGGCGCGCTCGGCGAAGCCTTTGAGGTTGTCGACGATCGCTCGGCCGAGATCTGCCGGGCTTGCGCCATGCGGCAGCGTATTGGCGTTCAGCGCCGAGTGCTCGAACAGGTTCTGCGAAGCGATCGAGTTCGACTCCAGCGAAGCAAGGGACATTGGGAGCGGGGCAGTCTCCACCGGCGGGACAACCGTCATGATTGCGTCTCCTGTTGGCAAAGAGGGTCTTACTCCTCGTCGGATAAGGCCTCGTTCAGAACTTCCTGGGCGATCTTCATCATTTCCTGCCCTATCAACTGGCCGCCGCCGCTTGCGACGGCTTGCTGCAGTGCTTCCTCGAATTGGGCCTGAGAGGGGTCCACATACTGTGTCTGGGTGGGCGTCTGTGTCGTCGGGGCTACCGGACCGGCCATCATTGCTCTCCTGGGGTATTGCTTTTCTTGGAACTGGCGGCGGTCTCGCGACCGTTGTCGGTCAGATCGTCGGCGACCTCGTCGCGTTGTCCGCCGCGGAAGATGCGCACCCGCGGATCGTCCGTTTGTGTCGCCGGCGGCGGCTGGACGGTCGAAACCACCTGTTTCACCATTCCAATGAACGGCGGCGGGCCAGAAACGCGAAGCGCCGGCGCATTGGCGGTGGCGCGCACCGAAAAGCGCTCGTCCATGAGGTCGAGGCGCGCGATCTCGTCGATGACGGAGCGGCCGCTCGCCCTGCCTATGTCGATGATCTGGGTCGAGAACTCGTCGCTCGTATTGATGTGCAGGATCGAACCGTCGAAATACCAGATCAGGCCATTGGCCTGTGTCAGCTTGTCGAGGAAGTCGCCTGCCGTTGCGGCGCGGATTTCGCCGCGCACCTGGCCACGAATGCTGTTGGACAGGACGACGGGAAGGGAGAGGTTGCGGCCGAATTCCTTCAATGCGTCGCGAACATCCTGGTTGATCAGGACATAGTTGTATCGGCTGTCGTACCAGCGCGGCGTCTCCGCTGAAGCGAGCCCTGCGGATGCTAATGTAGCGATAGCAAACACACAGAGCCTCCCCGAGAGAATGACCGATTTCATGGAAAACGTTCCGACTATTCGCACCAAGCGGCTGAAAGCTATAACAGTAGACCAGCGCACGCAACTCGCAGTTGGACTAAATCCGTAGCAATGCCGATCACTAAACAAGCAGAAGCTGGAACGCAAAGTGAGATAAACCATATTACGGAATTATAATACAATGAATAAGTGAATTTAGCGCGATTCAATCGTTTGATATCACGAATAATTACATACTGAAATATTATGTGATGCTCTTGCAAATTGTCATTCTCTGACTTCGACCTTAACCATTGCACCGCCCCATGGGTGTCGACTCGAGAAGGAAAGCATGCCGGCAGCGTGAACTCTCGCTCTGGAGCCGGTAGTATCATCAAGGAGAAGACAATGGCTGTTGCCGGTGTAGGCGGTACGCAATCAGCGGACAATTCAATCAAGTCGATGACGGCGGCCTTCGACAAGGCCATCGAGAAATCTAGTAAAATTACCGAGATCACGACCGACAAGAAGGTCGCGCTCGACGCCGAAAAGCAGCGTCCGAACGGCTAAGGAAGCCCGAGGGGCGGTTTGAGGCCGCCCTTCATCCCCTTTGCAAAGATTCCTGACTTGGACCGGGCCGTGCTTTGTGCACGGCGTCGGCGTCTCGGCTATCCGCGAGCGAGGTGATGGTTCCATGGCATCCAATCTGGTCTTGAGGAATTCGGCCGCGCCATTGACGCTCGATGTCCTGAAGGGCGTTCACAGCGGCGTCTGTCTGCCGCTGGAGAAGGGCGCCTATCTGATCGGCTCCGGGGCCGATTGCGATCTGATGCTCAGCGACCGCGACGTCTCGGCGCATCACATGCGCCTGCAGTTTGCCGGGTCCGACGTCCTGGTCGAGGCGATCGGCGCCGATCTCGTGGTGGACGACACGACCGTGCCCGTCGGGCACGGGCTTCAGGTTCCGGTCCCCGTGACCGTTACGCTCGGCAGCGCGCGCCTCAGCCTCTCCCGGCCGGTGCGGGAAGCCGCCGAACGAAAGGCGGAAAGGTCGTCGCGCACCAGCTGGATGCTCGGCGGCGTGGCCGCCTTTTCGCTTCTCACCATAGCGGCGGTGCAGGCGGGCGTTGCGGAGGTCGATCACCGGTCGTCCATCACGGGTCTCGACGGCAAAACAGTGACGACCGGGACGATAGCGTCCGCGGCTCCCTCGCCACAGGACGTCTCGGCGGCGCTCGCGGCGAGGCTCCACGACACCGGGCTGTCGGAGCTGAAGGTCGCGGTCGACGGGACGCGGTTTTCCGTTTCCGGTGCCGTCGACGACGAGGCCCGCAAGTCGTGGGGCGAGGTCCAGGCCTGGTTCGATCGCTCCTATGGCACCAATTTCGTTTTGACGAGCCTGGTCGGCGAGGCCGCTCTGCAGAGCGCCCCGAAGTTCCATCTCCAGGCCATTTGGTTCGGCGAGACCCCCTATGCGATCAGTGCCGACGGGGCGCGTCTCTACAAGGGGGCGGCACTCGAGGACGGCTGGTACATCAAGGATATCCGCGACGGCAGCCTGACGGCGGCGCGGCAAGGCGAAGAATTCGTCCTCCGCTTCTAAAGCGCGCGACCAGAGGGGCAGCAAGATGAGCATCGAGGTCCGCCGTCACGACAATCGCAGCCGCGGCCAGCCAAGCGCGGTGTCGTTGCCACCGGAAGCGGCCGGACGGGCGCAAACGCAGGCGTTCGACGCGCGGCTCCTGCAGTCGATCCGCCAGGCGCGCCAGAAGATGCCGGGCGGCAATCTCCGGACCGGCGCGGCCGAGCGGGCGAGGCTTTCGAATGCGACGCTGTTCGACCTGTCGCGCTCCCAGGAGATCCTGACCTACATCGTCCGGGAGGTCTTGCCCGGACTGGACCTCGACGAGGATATCGCCAAGCTAACCGCATCGATGCTGACTGACGAGATCGAAAGCAGGCGCGATCTCCAGCACCGGCTCTTGCAGGCGCAAAGCAGTTGACGCAGCGAAACGCCGACAGCCTCGAATTCCTTCATGCGCTCGGTTCGCTCTATTGTCGCGCCGGCCACCATGAGCGCGGCCTGGCGTTTCTTCTCCTTGCGGCGAAAATGGCGCCGGACGATATCGCCGTGCTGCATTCGCTGGCCGAGGCCTTCGCCGAGACCGGCGCCGGCCCGCGTGCGATCGCCGCCATCGATCGGATCGAGGATATTGCAGACGCCATCGACCCGGCCCTTGCGCGGCTGAGGAGCAAGGCCGAGTGGCTCAGCGGTGAGAAGGACCGGGCCCGCGAAGCCTTCGAAGCCTATCTTCGGGCGAGGGCGGCGGAATGAGCGCGATCGCCACGGTCAACCAGTTCGCCCGGGCCGCGTCCCGGCGGTCGGACATCGTCATAGCGGCCGTGGTGATGCTGGCGATCACCATGATGATCATCCCGATGCCGACCTTGCTCGTCGACGTGCTGATCGGCTTCAACTTCTTCTACAGCCTGCTCATTCTCGTCGGCGCGCTCTATATTTCGAGCCCGGCGCAATTCTCCTCGCTGCCATCGATCATCCTGCTAGGAACGCTCTTCCGGCTGGCCCTGGCGATCACCACGACGCGGCTGATCCTGACCGACGCGGATGCCGGCCAGATCGTCGCGGCCTTCGGTTCCTTCGTCGTCGGCGGCGACGTGCTGGTCGGGCTCATCGTCTTCCTGATCATCACCGTCGCCCAGTTCGTGGTGATCACCAAAGGCGCCGAGCGCGTTGCCGAGGTGGGCGCACGCTTCGCACTCGATGCGATGCCGGGCAAGCAGATGAGCATCGACAACGAGGCGCGCAGCGGCGACATCGACCAGCAGGAGGCGCGCCGCAGGCGCGACGACCTCGAACGCGAAAGCCAGTTCTACGGCGCCATGGACGGCGCGATGAAATTCGTCAAGGGCGACGCGGTGGCGGGATTGATCATCATTGCGATCAACCTCATCGGCGGGCTCACCATCGGATCCCTGCAACGCGGGCTCACGGTCGGCGAAGCGGCGCATACCTATTCGCTGCTGACGGTCGGCGACGGCCTCATCTCGCAGATACCGGCGCTGATGATGGCGGTGGCGGCAGGGGCGGTGGTGACGCGGGTGCCGTCCGGTCGGGGCCCGCAGGACCTGAGTTCCGAAATCCTCGGCCAGCTCGGTGCGAGCGACCGCGCGCTGGCACTGGCGGCGGCGATCCTCTTCGGCTTTGGGCTGGTTCCGGGCTTTCCGCTCGTCGTCTTCTGGGCGCTCGCCGGCGTGGCCGGCCTGCTCGCCTATACGGCGCGCAGACGCCAGGCGGAGGAGGAGGAGGTTGCGGGGCCCGTGCCGCGCCGACGCGAAACCCCCCGCCCGGTTTCCCCCGGCGGACGGGTCGTCGATCATATAGCGGGCAGTCTGGCCGGGGCGGGCGCGCACGCCGGAGTGGCGCAAAGGCTCACTCTGGTCATGGGGGAGGCGCTTGCCGAACAACTTCCGGAATCGGTGTTCACCGAACGGACGGAAGGCCTCGCCGACGCGATCCTGGAAGACCTCGGCATTCGCGTTCCAGCGATCGGCCGGCTCACGGATTCCCGCCTGGCTCCGGGCGAGATCCGCATCGATTTCGAGGGTGTTCCCGTCGTCGACGGAGCGCTTCCGCTCGACCAGTTGATGGTCTGGGAGGAAACCGTCGATCTCGACATCATGGCGATCCCCTATGTGACGCAGCCGGACCTGATGGGGCTGAAGCTCGCCTGGGTCGAGCGCTCCCATGCGGCAGCCCTCGACGCTGCCGGTGTCGGCCATTGCGAGGCGGCCGACGTGGCGATGACGCTTCTCGAACGCGTGCTGCGCCGCTACGCGCCCGAATTCATCGACGCGCAGGCGGTGCGAGCGCTGCTCGGCCGGCTGGAGGAGCCGTTCGGCGATCTGATCAAGGAGGTTCTGGAGGGGGTATCGGTGCAGAGGCTCGCCGACGTGCTGCGCAGGCTGATCGAGGAAAATGTCCCGATCACCAATATGCGCATTATTCTCCAGACGATCGCCGAGCGCGCATCGCAGATCCAGAACCTGCAGGCGCTTGCCGACCATGTGCGGGCCGCCCTCGGGCGGCAGATCTGCTTCCGGCTTGCAGACGGCAACCGGATCGTATCGGCCTATCTTCTGACACGCCCCTTCGAAGACGAACTCAGGGCGGCGATCGAGCATGGCGGTCCGGCCGGCACCGTTCCGGAACGGCTGGCAGCGCCGATCCTCGAAGAGCTCAAGAAGCGGCGGGAGAAGGCGGACGTGCAGTCGCGCACCGCGATCCTGACCTCGATGGACCTTCGCCGGCACATTCGAAACCTGCTGATGCGGCACGACGTCTATGCGGCGGTTCTGTCCTACCAGGAAATCGCTGCGGAGTTCAGCGTCCAGTGCCTCGGCTATATCGCGCTACCGGTCTCTGAGGTGCGGGAACTCGGAAGCGACGGTCGCGCATGAGGCCGCCGCCAGAGACCATCGAGAAGAATTCATGTCTTGCTCGCGCGGGGGCGCGGGGCGAGGGGAACGAATAGGGAGTGGAATGCCAGACTTGCGAAGCCTTCGCTTCATCGCGACGGGGAAACTCTTTCTGTTTATTTTGCTGATCGCCCTGGCGGTCCATTGTGCGCTCGGCTCGGCGAGCGCGCAGGTGAAGGTCGATGCCATCAACGGCCAGGTTCTGGAACTGACGGTCGGCGAAGGCACGATCCTTCGCTTCGACGAACCGGTCGAGTCGGTTTTTCTTGCCGACACGGCGATCGCCGACGTGCGCGTCGTCTCGCCCGGCGTCGTCTATATCTACGCGACGAAGACCGGCGACACCAATCTGATCGCACTCAGCGCCGATCAGATGACGCGCGGCAACGTCCAGGTCCGGGTCAGCGGCAATGCGAGAGCCGCGGAGCAGTCGGCCTTGGCGCTTCAGCCGACGACGAGGGTCGATATCAGCCTGTTCGGCGGCCAATATGTCGGCACCGGCCAGACCCGCAATGTCGGCGAGGCGATGGACATGGAAAGCGTCCTGCAGAGCTATTCGACGCCCGACAGGCCGGCGCTCAACAACACGACGATTGCCGGCGCGAACCAGGTCAATATCCGCGTCCGCTTCGCCGAGGTCGCCCGCAACGAGCTGACGCGCTTCGGCATCGATTGGAGCGTCTTCGTCAACAGCGGGTCCTTCTCCTTCGGCATCGTCCGGACCGGCGGCGCCAGCAATGAGGACGATACCGGCATCGCCATCGGCGCGCGCGGCGACAATGTGAATGTCAACGTCCTGCTCGACGCGCTGCAGGCGAACGGTATCCTGACCATCCTCGCCGAGCCGAATATCACCGCCGTCACCGGCCAGACCGCGAGCTTCCTGGCGGGCGGCGAAATACCGGTGCCAGTGCCGGCCGGGGAAGGCCAGATCGGCATCGAATACAAGCAGTTCGGCGTGTCGCTGCAATTCACGCCGACGCTGCTGCCCAACAACCGCATCGCGCTGCAGGTTCGTCCCGAGGTCAGCAGCGTTTCGCAGGACAGCGTCGTTTCGATCGCCGGATTGGTGGTGCCTTCGCTGCGCATCCGCCGGGCGGATACGACCGTCGAGGTCGGCAGCGGCCAGACCTTTGCGATCGCCGGCCTGTTCCAGCGCCAGGAATCGCAGACGCTGAACAAGACGCCCGTCGTCGGGGACGTGCCGATCCTCGGCGAATTGTTCAAATCGAAGCGGTTCCAGCGCAACGAAACGGAGCTGGTCATCCTGATCACCCCCTACCTGGTGACTCCCACCTCCGAGCGAAACATGAAAACGCCGCTGGACAGCCCCGCCGGTGCCATTACCTCGCCGCGCAAGAAGGCGAAGCCCGCGGTCAACAAGGGATACGGCTTCTATGTCGAATGATCCTCTTTCGGGAATGGCGAAGGCCGGCGCGACGGTGGCCGCCGGCCTCATCGCCCTGGCGGGCTGCAGCGGTTCGCATCCGCAACCCTATTCTCCCAACTACAGCTATCTCTCGATGCACGGCGCCCCACCGGCGAAGCCCGGGATCGTTCGCAAGGGCTACGACACGACCGCGAGCCAGGTACTGGTGCCGGATGCCTGCATCACACCCGATACGGCCGACCAGCCGCTCTATCTGCCGCCCGGCTGCGCCAACAACCTCAATCTGCAGCTCATGGCTGCGGATCAGCGGCATCTGCTCAAGGGGCGCGACATGGGCCCGGCGATGGCTGCTCCGGTTGCGCGCGCCGCGAAACGCTACATCGACGGCTATGGGGACGATGGCCGCCAAAACACCAATGCGGCCAATGAGACGGGGGTAGAATGAAGGCGTGTTCATTTCTGAAATCCAGCCGGCGGCGGCGTGCCGTGGGGCGGGGGATCGGCGCCGTCGTTGCGCTTCTGGCGCTTTCTGCCTGCACCACGGTTCCTGCCGACAAGGAGAAGGACAAGGCGGCGGGCGCCCAGACGAAGCTTTTGAGCGTTGCCGAAAGCATCGAAGCGAAGGGCGAAAGTGCGACGGCATTGGCGCTATACGAGCGCGCCGCCGCCAACGCGCCGAACGATGCATCGATGCGCGTCCGGCTCGGCAATGCGCGCCTCAAGGCGGGCGACGCCGAGGGAGCCGAAGAGACCTTCCGCGCCGCTCTCGAAATTGATCCGAAGGATCCCGATGCGCTGCTCGGGCTGGGCACTGCTCAGCTGCAGAAGGGCGAGGCGGATTCGGCGGCGCGAAGCCTGGCACCGGCGGCCGAGGCGCTGAATTCGGTGGTGGCCTACAATCGGCTCGGAACGGCGTTGGTCTTCAGCGGCAACGGAGGGGCGGCCGAGGGTGCCTTTTCGAGGGCGCTCGCGCTGCAGCCCTCCAACCTCGATACCGCGACGAACCTGGCGCTTGCCGAAGCGCTGTCGAACAATCTCACGCAGGCGGTGACGCATATGACGGGCGTGGTGGGCTCGCCGCTCGCCGAAAGGCGGCATTTCGTCAACTACCTGATCGTTCTGACCATGGCCGGCGAAACGGAGAAGGCGCGCTCCGTTGCCGTGCCTGACATGTCGGCGACGCAGAAAAGCCAAATCCTCGCCAAGGCGGCGAAGCTGCGTTCTATCCCGGACGTCGCCAGGCGCGCCCAGGAGATCGGCCTGCTGGCGGCGTCCAGAAACGACGGCGTCACATGAGCGAAACGAGCGAGGAGAAGACGCTTCCCGCTTCGGAGAAGAAGATCCGGGACGCACGCCGGAAAGGCCAGGTGCTGCACAGCCCGGATATGGTTTCGGGCATCGTGGTGCTGCTGTCTACCCTGTTTCTCTTCTATGTCGCACCGAATCTCCAGCTCAAGATCGATCTGCTTGTCGACGAGGCGTCGCAGATCTACGTGCGCCCCTTCGCCGATGTCTGGTACCGGCTGAGCACCATTGCCGCGGATGCGCTCTGGACGACGGTGCTGCCCATCCTCGGCATCTCGATCATCGCCATTCTCGCCACCAATGTGGCGATCACCAAGGGCTTCGTCTTTTCGGCCAAGCCGCTCGAACCCGATTTCAACCGTATCAATCCGGGCTCGGGGCTGAAGCGGATCGCTTCGCTGAAGAGCGTCGTCGATTTCGGCAAGGCGCTGTTCAAGATCGTTGCGCTGTCCATCGCCTTCGCCGTCGTCTTCCATGCGGGCCTGGGAGCGCTGTTCCAGTCGCCCACCTGCGGCTTTGCCTGCCTGCACGCGACGTCGCTCTCCATGCTGAAAACCATCGCATCGATCGCGATCGCCGCTTTTGTCGTCATGGGCGTTGTCGATGTCTTGCTGCAGCGCTGGCTCTTCCTGCGCGAGATGCGGATGACCCGGTCGGAGAGCAAGCGCGAACACAAGGATACGGAAGGCGATCCGCTGATCAGGCAGGAGCGCCGCAAGCTGGCGCGCCTGTTGGGAACGACGCGGACGGGCCTTGCGAGTGCCGTGCTGCTGATCGGCCAGGAGCGGTCGGTGTCGGTCGGCGTGCGCTATGTACGCGGCGAAACGCCGGTGCCGATCCTCGTCTGCCGCGCCGTCGGCACGGCGGCGTCCTCGATGCGGGCCGAGGCACGGAACCGAGGAATTCCCTTCGTCGCCGACGCAGAGCTCGCCGCCGAACTCGGCAAGACACCGGTCGGGGCGCCGGTTCCCGACCGGCTCTTCCAGGCGGTGGCGAATGCGCTCGTCGCCAATGGTTTGATTTGAACGCCTGCAACGGTCTAGGAGACCTCACATGTCGGATTCTCTGTCGACAAGGCAATGCCTGCGGCGGCTGCTTCTTATCTTTCTTTTGGCGCCGAGTGCCGCGCATGCGACCGCGGATGAGCCCTGGCCGCCGATCCTGGACAAGAAGAACAAGAGCGTCTGGATCGACAGCGGTTATATCGAGTTCCTGATGTCGCCGCCGGCCTACCCGCCGCGCCAGGTCCGGGGGGCGTTGGTCACTCCGGACGTTGGCGCGTTCCTGCCAAGGCAATTGGTGGAATACCGCACGGGGGAAGCGCCGGGAACGATCATCATCGATACGAGCCGCTATGCGCTTTATTACGTCGTCCCCGGCGGCAAGGCGCTGCGCTACAGCGTCGGCGTCGGCCGTGAAGGCTACGGCTGGCATGGAACCGAGCATGTGAGCCGCAAACGCGCCTGGCCGGAGTGGCGCCCGCCCGCCGACATGCGCGCCAGGCGGCCGGAGCTTCCGGCCTACATGGCCGGCGGCGTCGACAATCCGCTTGGCGCACGCGCCATTTACCTCGGCGACACGCTTTATCGCATCCACGGCTCGAACGAACCGGAAAGCATCGGCCGATCCTCTTCCTCCGGGTGTTTTCGCATGATGAATGACGACGTGATCGACCTCTACGAGCGGGTGAGGATCGGCGCGAAGGTCATCGTTCTATAGGTCTCGACATCGAGGCGAGGTCAGTCCGGAACGACGACCAGCTTGCCGACAAAGTTCTTCGCCATGAAGTCTCTTTGCGCGCGGTGAAATTCCGACAGCGGATACGTACCGCCGACGAGCGGACGGATTTTCTTTTCCTCGATGTAGCGCACCAGCCGGCGGAAATCGGCGCGGCTCCCCTGGCTCGATCCATGCAGTTCCAATTGCTTCAGATACATCGTTCTGAGATCGAGCTGGACGACCGGACCGGCGATGGCGCCGGCGGTCGTGTAGCGGCCTTCCGGGCGCAGAATCTTGAGGAGATCGTTGAAGAGGGGGCCGCCGACGAGATCGGCGACGACGTCGATCGGCGCGCCGTGCACGGCTTCGTTGACCGCTTCGAAGAGATCTCCGCGGCCGCGGGTGACGACGGCCTCGGCGCCGATATCGAGAGTGGCGGCTTCCTTGCCCGGGCCGGCAACCGCGATCGGAATGGCGCCGCGGGCACGGGCGAGCTGGATGATCGCCGAGCCGACGCCGCCGGAGGCGCCGGTCACCAGGACGCGTTCGCCGGCCGCAAGCCGCGCCCGTTCCAGCATCCGTTCGCCGGTCAGGTAGGCGCAGCAGAAAGTGGCGAGTTCGACGTCGGTGAGATCGGTCGCAACCAAATGGGCGTTCTCGGCCGGCAGCGCCATGTATTCGGCATAACCGCCATCGCGGCCATGGCCCATATAGTCGATGTCGGCGAGGCTATCGTCGTCGCGGTTGTAGATCGAGAAATCGACCATGGCGCGTTCGCCGATGCGGGCCTTGTCGACGCCCGCGCCGACGGCGACGATATGCCCGACCGTGTCGGTGCCCTGGATGCGCGGGAAGGTCAGCGTGTTGCCGTGACGCCGCCAGGTCGAGACGGCGGCGGGATCGTCCTCGGTGCCGTAGGCGCCTTCACGCACCCAGACATCGGTGTTGTTCATGCCGCAGGCGCTGACCTTGATCAGCACCTCGCCGGCCGCCGGAGCCGGGACGGGGACGCTCCGGCTATAGACGAGTTTGTCGAGTCCGCCATGACCGGTCAGCAGCACGGCCGCCATGGTCTTCGGAACGGAATGCATCATGGGCCCTCTCCTTCAGCGGCCGAGGACGGACTGGATCGCCTCGGCCGCGGCCTTGACAACGATGTCGGCCTCCGCGCGCGTCAGGCAGAGCGGCGGGGCGAAGCCAAGAATGTCGCCCTGCGGCATGGCGCGGCCGATGACGCCGCGCTCGAGGAGCGCTGCAGCCACCTGCGGCCCGATCTTGCGGGCCGGATCGAAGAACTTGCGGTCGTCCCGGTCCTCGACGAATTCGATCGCCGCCATCAACCCGTCGCCGCGCACCTCACCGACATGCCGGTGGTCGCCGACCGCCTTCTGTAGTTCGGCGCGGAAATATGCGCCCGTCGAACCGGCATTCTCGACGAGGCCGAGCTCGTCGATCAGCTCGAGATTGGCGATGCCGGCAGCAGCACAAATCGGATGCGCCGAATAGGTCCAGCCATGGCCGATGGCGCCGAATTCGTCCGAGCCCTTCACCAGCACTTGCCAGACCTCGTCCGAAACGATCGTGCCGGAAAGCGGCGCATAGGCCGAGGTCAGACCCTTGGCGATGGTGATCAGGTCCGGCTTGATGCCGTAGTGGTCGGAGCCGAACATGCTGCCGAGGCGGCCGAAACCGGTCACGACCTCGTCGGCGACGAGCAGGATGTCGTATCTCTCAAGCACCGCCTGGATCTTCTGCCAGTAACCTTTCGGCGGCGACACGATGCCGCCGGTGCCGAGGATCGGCTCGCCGATGAAGGCGGCAACCGTGTCGGGCCCTTCGGCAAGGATCATCTCCTCGAGCTTCGCGGCGCAATCGTCCGAGAACTGTTCCTCGCTCATGGAACGGTCGGGACGGCGGAAGTAATAGGGCGCCTCGGTGTGCAGGATCGACGCACGCGGCAGGTCGAAGGCATTGTGGAAGAGATGCAGGCCGGTCAGCGAGCCGGTCATCACGCCCGAGCCGTGATAGCCGCGCCAGCGCGAGATGATCTTCTTCTTCTCCGTTCGGCCGAGGATGTTGTTGTAGTACCAGATCAGCTTGATGTTGGTTTCGTTGGCATCCGAACCGGAAAGCCCGAAATAGACGCGGCTCATGCCTTCCGGCGCACGGTCGATGATCATCTTGGAAAGCCTTATCGACGCTTCCGTGCCGTGGCCGACATAGGCGTGGTAATAGGCGAGGTTCTTGGCTTGCTCTGCGATCGCCTCGGCGATCTTCTGGCGGCCGTAGCCGACATTGACGCAATAAAGTCCGGCGAAGGCATCGAGGCTGCGCTTGCCGCCGATATCCGTGATGTAGACCCCTTCGCCGCCGCCGATAACGCGCGTCGGGCTCTCGCCTCGCGCATGCATCCCCATATGCGTCGACGGATGGAAGAAGTGGTCTCGGTCCCAGGCGGTGAGTTCGTTGCTTCGTTCGAGCATGGTCGTTCCTTTCGTCGAGTTCTTTCAGGCGGCGGTGTCGATGCAGAGATATTTGAGCTCGGTGAAGGCCTCCATGCCGTGGCGGGAGCCCTCGCGGCCAAGACCGGACTGTTTCCAGCCGCCGAAGGGGATCGGCCCGCCGGTAATCTTCACGCGGTTGATCGCCACCATGCCGTATTCGAGCGCCCGGGCGAGCCGCATCTGGCGGGCGCCGTTTTCGGTGACCACATAGGCGACGAGCCCGTACCCAGTGTCGTTCGCCCGGGCGATCACCTCGTCCTCGCTATCGAAGGCGGTGACGGCGGCAATCGGGCCGAAGGTTTCCTCGCGCATGATCAGCGCCTCGTCGGGCACATCGGTCAAAAGCGTCGGCTCGAAGAAAAGCGGCCCGGCCGGGTGGCGCTTGCCGCCGGCGGCGAGCCTCGCGCCCCGTTTCACCGCGTCGGCGACCTGCTCCTCGACCTTGGCGACGGCGCGCTCGTGCATCAGCGGGCCGATATCGGTGCCCGGCTCGAGTCCGGCTCCGACCTTCAGGCGCGCAATGCGGACGGCGAAGGCCTCCTGGAAGGCTTCGAGGATCGGCCGTTCGACATAGATGCGGTTGGCGGCAAGGCAGTCCTGTCCGGAGGTTGCGAACTTCGCGGCAATGGCAATATCCGCCGCCTTCTCCACATTCGCATCGGCAAAGACGATCAGCGGCGCATGACCGCCGAGTTCCATCACCAGCCGCTTCATCGTCGGCGCGCATTGGGCCGCGATCAGCCGGCCGATCTCGGTCGAGCCGGTGAAGCTCATGGCGCGGATGCGCGCGTCTTCGCACATGCGCCCGACGATCGTCGCCGCATTACCGGTGACGACGTTAAAGACACCGGCGGGCAGGCCGGCGCGCTCGCCGAGCTCGGCAAGCGCGAGAGCGGAAAGCGGCGTCTCGGAGGAAGGATGCGCCACCACGGTGCAGCCGGCGGCGAGCGCTGCGGCCGCCTTGCGGGTGATCATGGCGGAAGGAAAATTCCAGGGCGTGACGATGCCGACGACGCCAAGTGCTTCCCGGCGCACGATCATCTCGGCGCCGGAGAGATGGCTCGTCACGCTTTCGGCATTGAGACGCTTGCCCTCCTCGGCATACCACTCGATGAAGGAAGCCGCATAGTCGATCTCGCCGCGCGACTCGGCAAGCGGCTTGCCCTGTTCCAGCGTCATCAGCAGGGCCAGGTCCTCGCGGGCGGCGAGCATCAGCTCGTGCCATTTGCGCAGGATCACGGCGCGTTGCTGCGGGAGCGTATCGCGCCAGGACTTGAACGCCTTTTCCGCCGCATCGATCGCCTCGGAGGTCTGCGCCGCATCCAGCGAAGCGACGAAGGCGGAAGCGACACCGCTCGCGGGATCGCTCACTTCCAGACACTTGCCGTCTCGCCCGGCAATCCAGCGGCCGCCGACATAGGCGAGCTCCCGCAGCAATTGCCGATCGCTCAGGTGTTTCAAGGCTTCGTGGAAGGCGGTGCGCGCAAAAATAGCGGTCATGTCCAAGTCTCCTCGTCGTTGCGAAAAGATTGACACCGTTAGTGCGAGAGATCGTCCATTCGGCCGCTCCGCGGCAGAGACTTTGACCAAAGGAGCGTCCCCCGCGAGAGAAATTGTCTGGAGCTGGCTCTGGAAAGGGTGAGGTGAGGTACGTGCAGTCTGACGTGTGCACGCGCAAGCTTCATCTCCTTCCTCAATATCTATGCGCACGCGTGGAACAGAAGATCGATGTGCACGTTGTCGAAAGACACGCCCGTGTGAAGGAGGGAGAATTGCGCCATGACTGCCCCATCGCCCCAACGTCCTGTCATTACAGCCGGGGAACACGTCCTGACCGCGCAGGAAGCGTTAGAGCCTTTGTATATGGAGCTTGAGCAGGAGGTGGAAACGAGGCTGGTGCAGGCAGCGGTTTCAGCAGGCTGGTCGGCTGACGAAGCGCTTGAGGCGATCGATGAGTTGAAACGGCACGAAGTTCTTGAGATGGGCGACCCCGAAAGCTGAGGGCGCCTCCCATTTTCCGCTCAATCGCTTAACTTGCCACCGGCAACAACGCGCCGAGCGGCAAGACGGTCTCCTCCTTGACCGTCTTGGTGACGATGTAGGTGAAATAACGATCGATGCCGAGTTCGCGGCCGAGCAGATCATCGACCAGCCGCTGATAGGCGTCGATATCGGCCGTCACCACCTTGAGGATATAGTCGACGCCGCCGCCGACCGACCAGCAGGCGACGATCTCTGGAATTGCGGCGATGGCGCGCTCGAAACGGTCGAAATCCGCCTGCCGGTGATTGGCAAGCGTCACCTCCATCATCACACTTGCGACCGGGGCCACGCGGCGCAGCGCCACGCGCGCGTGGTATCCGGCGACGATGCCGGCCTTCTCCAGTTTCCTCAGCCGCATCCAGCACGGCGTCGGCGAGAGCCCCGCCTTTTCGGCAAGCGCCAGCTTGGTGATGCGTCCGTCAGCCTGGATCGCCTCGAGGATGCGCAGGTCGATCGCGTCGAGTTTCATGCGGGGCGCCCTTCCTGAAATCGAAATCCGGGAAAAGACATTGGGTTCTCACTTTTGCATTGTCAATTGAGCTGATTTTGATCACTGTTCAAATCATGACAAGTTGGATGCCCGACACAACGCTTCTGCGCCGCCCGGCCTATCTCTCGCTGGCCGATCAAATCGCCCGTGCGATTGAGGAGGGCCGGCTGCAGAACGGCACGCGACTGCCGACGCATCGCAAGCTTGCCGACGATTTGCAGCTTTCGGTGCAGACCGTGAGCCGCGCCTATGACGAGCTTATCCGGCGCGGGCTGATTTCGGGCGAGGTCGGGCGCGGCAGCTTCGTGCAGACGCGGCCGCGCGAGCCGGACCCGCCCTATCTGCCGGAGCGGCTCGGCGAATTGATCGACCTGTCGATCCTGAAGCCGGTCTGCGAGCAGATCCATCTCGACAAGATGCGGCAGGCCTTCGCCTGGCTTGCCGAGAACCTGCCCGCAAGTTCGGCGCTTTCCTTCCGGCCGAACATGGTGTTCCCGCGCCATCGCACCATCGCGGCGGAATGGCTTTCGCGCTGCGGGCTCGACGTCTCGCCGCTCAATATCAGCCTCACCAATGGTGCGACCTCGGCCATGACCGTCGCTCTGATGAGCGTCGCTCCGCCCGGTTCGACAATCGCGACGGAGGCGATCAGCCATCATACGCTGGTGCCGCTGTCGACCTATCTCGGCATTCACCTCCAGGGCATCGCGATCGATGACGACGGAATGGTGCCGGAAGCGCTTGACGAGGCCTGCCGCAAGGGCGTGATACGCGCGATCTTCCTGCAGCCCTCGGTGATCAATCCGACCGCGACCCTGATGAGCCCCGAGCGCCGAGCTGCCCTCGCTGAAGTGGCCCGCCGGTACGACATCGCCATCATCGAGAACGATATTCTCGGCCCCCTGCTCGAGGAGCGCCTGCCGCCGGTGGCGGCGCTGGCGCCGGAGCGCACGCTTTACGTGACGAGCTTCACCAAGATCACGGTGCCGGGCCTCAGGATCGGCTATCTCGCGGCGCCGGACCGTTATGTCGCGGCGGTCGCCAACCGGCATCTCGTCTCGAACTGGATGGCGACGCCGTCGATCGCCGAGATCGCCACCCGTTGGGTGAGCGACGGCACGGCGGTCGAACTCGTCAATTGGCAGCGCCGGGCGCTTGCCGCCCGACACGCCATCGCCACGGAGACGTTCGGCAGACTTCCGCACCGCAGCCATCCGCAGAGCCTGCATGTCTGGCTGCCGCTCCCCGAGGGGCACGCGGAGGAGGCCTTCGTCTCCCAGGCGCGCCTGCGCGGGGTGGCGATCGCGCCGGGCGCGTCGTTCCGCACCGCCGACAGCGGCTGGCGCCCGGCCGTGCGGATCTCCCTCGGCTCGACCACCGAACAGGAGCTCAAAACCGGGCTCGGCATCGTCGCCTCGCTGGCGCTTGGTGATCCGGAGGCATTGCTGCTTGCAATCTGATCCGGATGCCCAAGTCTTGGGCATTGGCGGAATAATTGTCATGATATTATTATTCACATTGACATGATTTCGGAACCAGATCATCGTTAGGACATTACCGCTCTCAAAGGGAGAGACGCGAATGTCCGAGCCAATCATCCGCATCGACAGCATCGTCAAGAGATACGGTCCGCTGACCGTGCTCGATGGATTGTCGATGGAGGTGATGCCCGGCGAGAAGCTCGCCCTCATCGGCCCCTCCGGTTCGGGCAAGACGACGATCCTGCGCATTCTGATGACGCTGGAGACGATCAGCGACGGCTTTATCCAGGTCGACGGCGATCAGCTCTATCACATGAAGAAGGCGGGCAGCCTTGTACCGGCCGACGAGCGGCATCTCCATAAGATGCGCGAGAAGATCGGCATGGTCTTCCAGCACTTCAACCTGTTTCCCCACAAATGCGTGCTCGACAACGTCACCTTGGCGCCGATGCTGACAAAGGGCGTTCCGCGCGCCGCGGCGGAAAAGCGGGCGATGGAGCTTCTCGACATGGTTGGGCTCGCCGACAAGGCCAAGAGCATGCCGGCGCAGCTTTCCGGCGGCCAGAAGCAGCGCGTCGCGATCGCCCGGGCGCTGGCGTTGTCGCCGAAGATCATGCTGTTCGACGAGGTGACCTCCGCGCTCGATCCGGAGCTCGTCGAGGAAGTCCTGAGCGTCATGCGCAGGCTCGCGGCCGAGACGGACATGACGATGCTGCTCGTCACCCACGAAATGGGCTTCGCCCATGACTTCGCCGATCGGGTGCTCTTCTTCGACCGCGGCAAGATCGTCGAGGAGGGGAGGCCCGAAGACATCTTCCGGCATCCGAAACAGGAACGCACGCAGACCTTCCTGCGCAAGATCATAGCGGCAGGGCACCGCGTCTGAGCTCTCGGGCCGACATTGCCTCAAGCAACAAGGTGAAGAGAACAATAGAGGAGTTGGGAACGATGACACTGAAAGCTTTGATGGCAATGGCGGCAGGCGCGACGGCCTTTATGGCAGTTGCCGCGGCGACGCCCGTTGCGGCGGATGAAAACAAGCTCGAGGAACTGAAGGAGCAGGGCTTCGCGCGTGTCGCCATCGCCAACGAGCCGCCCTTTACCGCCGTCGGCGCCGACGGCAAGGTCTCGGGGGCCGCGCCGGACGTCGCCCGCGAGATCTTCAAGCGGCTCGGCGTTCCGGAAATCGTTGCTTCGATCTCCGAATATGGCGCGATGATCCCGGGCCTGCAGGCCGGGCGCCACGACGCGATCACCGCCGGGCTTTTCATGAAGCCGGAGCGCTGCGGCGCGGTCGCCTATTCACAGCCGATCCTGTGCGATGCCGAAGCCTTCGCGCTGAAGAAGGGCAATCCGCTCAAGTTGAAGAGCTACAAGGACATTGCCGATAATCCGGATGCGAAGATCGGCGCGCCGGGCGGCGGCACCGAGGAAAAACTGGCGCTCGAAGCCGGCGTGCCGCGCGACCGCGTCATCGTCGTGCCGGACGGCCAGAGCGGCATGAAGATGCTGCAGGACGGTCGTATCGACGTCTATTCGCTGCCGGTGCTTTCGATCAACGACCTCGTCTCGAAGGCCAACGACCCGAATATCGAAGTGGTCGCTCCGGTCGAAGGCGCCCCGGTCTATTGCGACGGCGCCGCGTTCAGGAAGGGCGACGAGGCGCTGCGCGACGCCTTCGACGTCGAGCTCGCCAAGATGAAGGAATCCGGCGACTTCGCCAAGATCATCGAGCCCTACGGCTTCTCCGCCAAGGCGGCGATGTCGACGACGCGCGAGAAGCTTTGCGCCGCGAAGTAATCAATGCGTCCTGCCTCCCCTCCGCGACGAACGGAGGGGAGCACCCATTGGCGGTGCGCCGAAGAAACCAATCTGACGGGAATTATTGAACGATGATCGACTGGTCCGGTTATATCGGATTGATCCTCGAGGGCGCCTGGGTGACCGTCCAGCTCACCCTGATGGGCTCGGCGCTTGCCGTCGTCGTCGCCTTTGCGGCGGGGCTCGGGCGCGTCAGCCGGTTCATGGCGGTGCGCGCGCTTGCCACGACCTATATCGAGTTCTTCCGCGGCACCTCGATCTTCGTCCAGCTCTTCTGGGTCTATTTCGTGCTGCCCTTTGCCGGCATCACCCTGACGCCGCTACAGGCCGGCGTGCTGGCGCTGGGCCTGAATGTCGGTGCCTATGGCGCGGAAGTGGTGCGCGGTGCGGTAAAAGCGATCGGCCGCGAGCAACGCGAAGCCTGCATTGCGCTCAACCTCTCGCGCTTCCAGGCGATGCGCCACATCATCCTGCCGCAGGCGCTGCCGCTGATGCTGCCGACCTTCGGAAACAATGCGATCGAGCTCCTCAAGGGGACGGCGGTCGTCTCGCTGATCTCGCTCACAGACATGACCTTCCAGGCGCAGGTGGTGCGGGCGCAGACGGGCAGCACGCTGATCCCCTTCGCCACGATCCTGGTGCTCTACTTCGTCATGGCCTGGCTGATCTCGCTCGGCATGCGCTGGCTGGAGCGGCGCGTCACCCGCGGCCTCGACGGCGTGAGGGCCTGACCATGGAATGGGATTGGGAATTCGTCCGCCAGATCATGCCGACCCTCATCGAGGGGCTGCAGATCACCATTCTCGCCACCATCCTCGGTGCAGCGGTGGCCGCCGTCATCGGCCTAATCTTCGCGATCCTGCGAATGGTGGCGCCGGCGCCGATCGCGCGGACGACGAGCTTCGCAGTGGAGTTCATCCGCGGCACGCCCTTGCTGGTGCAGCTCTATTTCATCTTCTACGTGCTGCCGGATATCGGCATCCGTCTGCCGGCGCTGCTCGCCGGTGTCATCGGCCTCGGCATCCATTACGGCACCTACGCCGCCGAGGTCTATCGCGCCGGCATCGAGAATGTGCCGCGCGGCCAGTGGGAAGCCGCCAAGGCGACGAACCTCACGGCCCGCCACACCTGGGTCCACGTGATCCTGCCGCAGGCGATCCCGCCGATGATCCCGGCGCTCGCCAATTACCTGATCGCGATGTTCAAGGAGACGCCGCTGCTTTCGGCAATCACGGTGCTGGAACTGATGAACCAGGCGAAAAGCATCGCCAACAGCAATTATCGCTATATCGAGCCGATGACGCTGGTCGGCGTCTTCTTCCTGATCATGAGCCTGATCTCGGTCTTCTTCCTGCGCTGGCTGGAAGAGCGTTACGCGCGGGTGGACGAACGTTGATGGAAAAGCCTGTCGCTCTTTCTTTGGCAGCGCGCGCACCGCGTCTCGACGACCGGCCGCTGGAAAAGCGCATCGGCCTCATCATCCTTGCCACCGACCACACCACGGAAGTCGACTTTCATCGATTGGTGGCATCGGACCGGATCGGCGTCTATGTCGCGCGCATTCCCTATGCCAATCCGGTGACGCCGGAGAATTTGCGGGCGATGCAGCCGTCGCTGACGGCGGCGGCTGGCCTGATCCTGCCCGGCGAAACGCTCGACGTCGTGATGTATTCCTGCACGTCGGCGTCCGTCGTCATCGGCGACAAGGAGATCGCTGCGGCGATCAAGGCCGCCAAGCCGAGTGCTGCCGTAGTGACCCCGACGGCGGCTGCGGTCGAAGGCTTGCGGACGCTCGGCGCCAGGCGAATTTCCGTACTGACCCCCTATACGGTCGAGACCAGCCGGCCGATGGCGGATTATTTTGCGGCACTCGGTTTCGAGATCGACCGCTTCACCTGCCTGGGGCTTTCCGACGACCGGGAAATGGCGCGGATCGCCCCTGAGGAGATCGTCGCCTTTGCGAAGGAGGCAACCGCACCGGAATCCGATGCGCTGTTCATCTCCTGCACGGCCGTTCGCGCGGCCGGCGTGATCGGCGAAATCGAGGCGGCGATCGGCAAGCCGGTCGTCACCAGCAATTACGCCACCGCCTGGGCCTGCCTGCGCCTTTGCGGCGATCAGGAGGCACGTCCGCGGCTCGGGCGACTGATGGCGCTGCCACTTAAGGGGGAATGGCCGTGAACGCGTCTCTCCCCATGACGATCGATGATATCGAAGCCGCGGCGCGGCGTCTTTCCGGACGCGTGCTGACGACGCCGCTGGTTGCCTCGGCATCGCTGAGCCGCCTCTGCGGCGTGCCTGTCGGCCTCAAGCTCGAGCATCACCAGACGACCGGCAGCTTCAAGCTGCGCGGCGCGACCAATGCGGTGCTTTCTTTGTCCAATGAGGAGCATGCGCGCGGCGTCGTCGCCGCCTCGACCGGCAATCATGGCCGGGCGCTCGCCCATGCGGCAAGGGCGGAAGGCTCCGTCGCGACGATCTGCATGTCCCATCTCGTGCCGGAAAACAAGGTCTCCGAAATCAGGCGTCTCGGCGCGGATGTGCGGATTGTCGGCAGGTCGCAGGACGAGGCGCAGCAAGAGGTCGAGCGGCTGGTCGCGAAAAAAGGTCTCGTGATGGTGCCGCCCTTCGACCATCCGGCGGTCGTTGCAGGGCAGGGGACGCTTGGCCTCGAAATCGTCGAGCAGATGCCGGACGTTGCGATCGTGCTTGTGCCGGTTTCGGGCGGCGGGCTGGCGGCCGGGGTGGCGGCGGCGGTCAAGGCGCGCAGGCCGGCGACGCGGGTGATCGGGCTGACCATGGAGCGCGGCGCGGCGATGCAAGCGAGCCTTGCCGCCGGCAAGCCCGTGCTCGTCGAGGAACAGCCGAGCCTTGCCGATTCGCTTGGCGGCGGCATCGGGCTCGACAATCGCGTGACGTTCAGCATGTGCCGGGAGTTCCTCGACGACATCATCCTCCTGACGGAGGCGGAGATCGCCGCCGGCATGCGCCATGCCTATGCCGAGGAGCGTGAAATCGTCGAGGGCGCCGGGGCCGTCGGGATCGCGGCGCTTCTCGCCGGCAAGATCAAGACCATCGGCGGTCCGGTCGCGGTCATTCTCTCCGGCCGCAATGTCGACATGGGACTGCATCTCAGCGTGATGAACGGCGGAACCGATCCGTTTCGCAAGGAGGCAGCGGCATGACGACGATGACGATTCTCACCGAGGCGGAGCTGCGTCGTATCGTGCCGCTCGATCGCGAGGCGGTCGCCTGCGTCGAGAATGCCTTCCATGCGCTCGCCACCAGGGCGGTGGCGATGCCGCCGATCCTGAGGCTCGACATTCCCGAGCATCGCGGCGAGGTCGACGTCAAGACGGCCTATGTGCCCGGCCTCGACGGCTTTGCCATCAAGATCAGTCCCGGCTTCTTCGACAATCCGAAGATCGGGCTGCCGAGCACCAACGGCATGATGGTGCTGCTGTCGAGCCAGACCGGATTGGTGCAGGCGCTGCTGCTTGACAATGGTTATTTGACGGACGTGCGCACGGCGGCCGCCGGTGCCGTCGCGGCCAAGCACTTGTCGCGGGAAGACGCTTCCGTCGCCGCGATCTTCGGCGCCGGCATGCAGGCGAGGCTCCAGCTCGAAGCGCTCACTCTCGTGAGGCCGATCCGCGAGGGGCGGCTTTGGGCCCGCGATGCGGCTAACGCCGAAGCAGCGGCGACCGCGCTGACCGGAAAGCTCGGCTTCCCAGTCAAGGCATCGATCGATCCAAAGGCCGCCGTCGCCGGCGCCGACATCGTCGTCACCACCACTCCTTCAGAGAAGCCGATCCTTGAGGCCGACTGGCTTGAGCCGGGTCAGCACGTCACCGTCATGGGCTCGGACGCCGAACACAAGAACGAGCTTGATCCGTGGGCGATCGCCCGCGCCACCTATGTCGCCGACAGCCTGAAGCAGACGCGCCGTCTCGGCGAACTGCATCACGCGATTGCCGCCGGGGTCGTGGCGCCGGATGCAGAGCTCGCCGAGCTTGGCCAGGTGATCGCCGGTCTGAGGGCGGGACGCACGAGCGCCAACGAGATCACCATCGCCGACCTGACCGGCACCGGCATCCAGGATACCGCCATCGCCACGCTCGCCTTCGCGCGGGCGAATGCCGCGAATGCGGGAACGACGTTCGAGAGCTGACGCCGGCGTTGCCCGGCAAAACGAGGGAAGAGACATGACCCAACCCAACCTCAAATTCTCCCTTGGGGAATATGAAGCGCGGCTCAGGAAGACCCGCCAGGCGATGGAAGCCAAGGGCATCGAGCTCCTGATCGTCAGCGACCCGTCCAACATGGCCTGGCTCACCGGCTATGATGGCTGGTCCTTCTATGTGCACCAGGCGGTGATCGTGCCGCCTGCGGGCGAGCCGATCTGGTTCGGCCGCGGCCAGGACGCCAATGGCGCCAAGCTGACCGCCTATCTCGGCCATGAAAACATCATCGGGTATCCGGACCACTATGTGCAGTCGACCGAGCGCCACCCGATGGATTATCTCTCCGGCATCCTCGCCGATCGCGGCTGGGGTTCGCTCCGGATCGGCGTCGAGATGGACAATTACTGGTTCTCGGCGGCAGCCTTCGCTTCGCTGCAGAAGCACCTGCCGAATGCCCGCTTCGTCGACGCGACGGCGCTCGTCAACTGGCAGCGCGCCGTCAAGAGCGAGACGGAAATCAAATACATGCGCAACGCCGCTCGCATCGTCGAAGCGATGCATCAGCGTATCTTCGACAAGATCGAGGTCGGCATTCGCAAATGCGATCTGGTCGCCGAGATCTACGACGCCGGCACGCGCGGCGTCGACGGCATCGGCGGCGACTATCCGGCGATCGTGCCGCTGCTTCCCTCGGGCGTCGAAGCATCCGCGCCGCATCTCACCTGGGACGACCGGCCGATGAAGCGGGGCGAGGGGACCTTCTTCGAGATCGCCGGCTGCTACAACCGGTATCACCTGCCGCTGTCGCGCACGGTGTTCCTGGGCAAGCCGACCCAGGCCTTCCTCGACGCCGAGAAGGCGACGCTCGAGGGCATGGAGGCGGGGCTCGCGGTCGCCAGGCCGGGCAACACCTGCGAGGACATCGCCAACGCCTTCTTCGTGGTGTTGAAGAGATACGGCATCGTCAAGGACAACCGCACCGGCTACCCGATCGGTCTTTCCTATCCGCCGGATTGGGGCGAGCGCACCATGAGCCTGCGCCCGGGCGACAGGACGGAGTTGCGGCCCGGCATGACCTTCCATTTCATGACGGGGCTCTGGCTCGAGGACATGGGCTTCGAAACCACCGAGAGCATCCTGATCACCGAGAGCGGTGTCGAATGCCTCGCCTCCGTGCCGCGCAAGCTGATGGTTAAGGATTGAGCCATGAGAGAGCAGTACCTGCGGTCGTCGCCGATCACTGCGACGGTCGATTTCGGGGCCGATGGCGTCCAGCACGGATTTCTCCGCCTGCCCTATAGCCGCGACGATTCGGCCTGGGGTTCGGTGATGATCCCGATCACGGTCGTCAAGAACGGGGAGGGCCCGACGGCCCTTCTCACCGGCGGCAATCATGGCGACGAATATGAGGGGCCGATCGCCCTCTTCGATCTTGCCCGCACGATCGAGCCAGCCGATGTGCGCGGCAGGGTGGTCATCGTCCCGGCGATGAACTATCCGGCGTTTCTGGGTGGCACCCGAACGTCTCCAGTCGACAAGGGTAACCTCAACCGCAGTTTTCCGGGCAGGCCGGACGGCACCGTGACCGAGAAGATCGCGGACTATTTTCAGCGCGTTCTCCTGCCCCTTGCCGACATCGTGCTCGACTTCCATTCCGGTGGAAGGACCCTCGATTTCCTTCCCTTTTGCGCAGCCCACGTCCTGCCGGACAAGCAGCAGGAGGCAAAAGCCTTCGGGTTCGTTGAGGCTTTCGCAGCACCTTACTCGATGAAGATGCTCGAGATCGACGCGGTCGGAATGTACGACACTGCGGCGGAGGAAATGGGCAAGATCTTCATCACGACGGAACTCGGCGGTGGCGGCTCGGCAACGCGAAAAAGCGCTGAGATCGCCAAACGCGGCGTTCGCAATGTCCTGCGCCATGCCGGGATATTGAAGGGGGAGATCGACGCACGGTCGACGGAATGGCTCGACATGCCGGACGGCGACTGCTTCTCCTTCGCTGAGGAGCCCGGGCTCGTCGAATTTCTGGCGGACCTCGGCGAACCGGTCCAGCGCGGCTCCATGATAGCGCGAATCCATCCGACAGGACGTACCGGTGCAGAGCCGTTTGAAGTACAGGCCAAGATGGACGGGGTCCTGATCGCGCGCCACCACCCGGGGCTGATCAAGGCGGGCGATTGCTGTGCCGTGTTGGCGGTTCGGGTCTAGACAAGGTTCTCGTCTCGGCTTGCGCCAAGGTCAACAAATTGGCGGGCTATATGGTAGCGCCATGACGACAGAGGCGGTTCGTCGAGCGATCCGCGCCTCCGCAAGGATTGGGATCCAGTTTTCCGGGAGGGCGCCAAGACCGCCGTTACGAACCGGCCTCGGCGGAAATTCAAGATAAGCTGGGCAGGTGGTTGACCTTCGCCGCCAAAATGAAATCGTTCTCGTGCAGTCCCTTGATCTTGTGGGTTTGCAGCGAGACCTCCGCATAGCCCCAGCCGAAACAGACGTCGGGGTGATGTCCCTCCTCTTCCGCCAACCGGCCAACGTCATCGACGAAGGCCAGCGCCTGTTTGAAGTCGGTGAACTTGAACCTGCGGCGGATCAGATGCCCGTCGTCCAGCAGTTCCCAGCCTGGTGTCTGCGAAAGATATTCGGCGGCTTTATCCCTGGTCAGCGGCGGTACGCCGCCGCGGCAGGGCGTGCAGGACTTCTCAGCGATATTCTCGGTCATGAGTTCCTCCTTCTGATGCCGGCTCCCTGCCAGAACGCTTGGCAGCTTTGGCCGTTCCGTTCCTTGATGCCGGCTACTGCATGTCTCCTTAAATCGACCTCGATTTAAGGACAAAGACATGCAGCAATTCAAAGTGCTACAGCGACCTTTGCGCGTCTCATAAGACGCGCGGCGCTGTAGTATGATTTGGCTTTCCGACCTGCATTCTCAAGAGCCGATCTCGATCGGGCTGCCGAACGCTGGGCCACGCCCCGAGCGTCAGTAGTGACCGCGATCCCGCCAAGGCCGTTCGAATTCTCGCGTCAGTGCCGTAAAGCATCCCCGATATATCGGCTCAGCTCTTGCGTTCCCGCGGCAAGTTTGATGGCACTTCTTCGCCATGTCGCGGCTCTGCGAACAGCTCGAAAATCCTGCTGTCGCTTGGCAGTTAAAGCGACTCTTCCTGACCCGCCGCCGCAAGTCCCGTGAGAACGAAATCTTTGAACTCCTGGACATGCGGCTTATCCAGAGATGCCTGGTTCACCTTCATGTAGTATCCCCGATCCACGTGAAGGGGCGCATCGAACAATGCGCAGAGTGCGCCCTCGTCCATGAGCGATCTCACGAGGTGATGCCACCCCAGAATGATCCCCTCTCCCTTGACCGCTGCGTTCACGAGAAACGGGTAGTTGTTGCTGACTATGATTGGCGATAAGTGCGGCGCATCGAGACCGATAGCCCGAAACCAATCGTCCCAGGTGATCGGATGCCAGCCAATGGCATCGGACGTCCAATGCTTTCGATGCAGGTCCAATAAATCCGCGTTTCCGAGGCTTCGGGCGTCCGGGAACGGCCCGTGGTGTTCCAGATAATCGGGGCTGCAGACCGGCTGGACGATATCCGGAAAGAGATAAAAGAGATTTTCCCCGACCTCGCAGCGCTCGTTTCCGCAAATGAGAGAAAGATCGACCTCGTCGAAATTTCTCAATGTGTCGTCCTCGTCCGAGGCCAGAAGAACGAACCTGATGTCTGGCCGTTCCGAACGGAAGCTGTCCACGAGGGGTTTCAGCCAGCAGGCGATCGCCGCATTGGTGCCCGAACAGGTGATGACGGGTGGATCTGGCGGAGTATTGATATCCTTGATGGCGTCGCAAATTATATCCAGCCCGCCGCTGACGGCAGTCAAGAGCCGGTGACCATCGAACGTCAGCTCGAGACTGTTGTGCTTGCGGATGAACAAGGTAACGCCAAGCGATTTCTCGAGACCGCGGATCTGCTGGCTGATGGCGGCCTGGGTCACGTTGAGTTCGTTCCCGGCGAGGGTAAAACTCAGATGCTTCGCCGCAATCTCGAAAGTGGCGAATGAACCGAGGGAGGGAAGATAACGGCGTTTGAGCAGCATCCAAGAACATCGTCGCCTGAGGGATTATGGATTACGGCGTCGCACGTCTTTTCAGACGCGCAAAGGGAGCTATAACACTTTCAAACTGCCGCGTAATTCTTCCTTAGACCATTCCGATCCAAGGAATTGCGCAGCGGACCGGACTGTCGCGGTCTCGGGCCGCCAGTAACTGACCGCCAGGCCTGTGATCATACGAGGTGCAGAGGGCCGATCCCGGCCATCTGCACCTCCTGTCTGAGAGTGACCTGGGACGCCAACTCTCAGACAGACCTTCAACACGAGATTTGCACCCGGTTCGGACAATCCGTCCAGTTAGTGCGAATATCCGGCAGCCGTTTCGCTGAGGCTCTTCCCCTTGGTCTCGGGGGCCAGCCATTGCGACAGCGCGGCTCCGAGAGCGGCGATGCCGGCGGCAATCAGCATGGACGCCGATGCGCCGAGATTGGTCATGGACCACGGCAGCAGGAACGTGCCGAGGCCGGCACCGACCCGGCTGACGGCGGCCGCGAAGCCCGTACCCACCCCGCGGATCTCGGTCGGGAAGACCTCGCCCGGATAAATGCTGGTCAGCACATTGTACCCCGCATTGACGAAGGAGAAGGCGAGGAACAGAGCCAGCACGACCACCGGCGGCGCATCGGCCCACAGCCCGATGATCGCAAGAAGCACGGTGGCCAGCCACTGCGGCGGCACGGTCAGAACGCGTCGGCCGAGCTTGTCGATCAACAGGACCGTGACCACAACCCCGGCCAAAGCCACCGCAGAGAGCCCGACGCCGCCGGCGAGCCCGCCACCGAGACCATATTGCTTCAGCACGCTGTCGGCGAAAGTGGCGATTGCGAAGTACGGTGTGACGGCGCAGAACCAGAACATCGACACGAACAGCGTGGCCCGCCAGTACCGCGGGGAGAACAGCATACCGAAACTGCCCTTGCGAACGTCTTCGTGCTCCAGGTCGGCCATGTCTGTGGCGCTCTCCAGATAGCGGTGAGCGATGTCGCGGGCCTCGCCCCTGCGGCCCTTGTTCCACAGCCAGCGCGGCGACTCGGGCATGCCGAGGCGGGCGATGAACAGGGCCACGGCGATCAGGGTGCTTGTGCCGAGGATGGCCCGCCATCCGAGGTCAGTCCACTCGCTCAGCACGTGGCCGACGACGAAGGCGACCATGAACCCGGCATACCAGGCGATGATGGTCAGGCCCATGAGCCGTCCGCGTAGCCGCGCAGGGGCGAATTCCGACATCAGTGGCCAGCCGACGGAATATTCGGCGCCGATCGCGATGCCCATCAACAGGCGAACCACGAAGAGTTGCATGGGGGAGTCGATGAAGAACTGCATGAAGCCGACGAACAATTGCATGACGGAGGAGAGTACGAAGAGGCCCATGTCCAGCATGAAGAGCGGCTTGCGGCCCCACTTGTCGGCGGCCCAGCCCCCGAGCGGAGAGCCGATCAGGATGCCGAACAGCGCGCCCGCTGCGATCAAGCCCTCCCAGAACGCCGAAACACCCAGATCTGCGGCCATCTCGCCGGACACCGGACCGACGATCCCGAGGATGTAGCCGTCCAGAAACATCCCGCCCGTAAGGACGGCAATCATCCTGACCATGAAGCGTCTTTTGAACGCCGCGGACGTCTCCTCTCGGACGGTTGCGGCTGGAACGGCCGCTGCCCTCTCTAGTGACATTGTTTCCTCCATTGGATAGCGATAAACGTTTCCTGCTCCTGCGGCTTGTATTCGGAAGGTGGGACGCCGCACTGGCCCACCCCAGCGTTCGTCAGGAGGCTCCTGCCAAACGCACCGGTTTTGCGGGCGCCGCCGCATGTCCGTGGCCCGTGCGGGGTACCGCTGGCTATTTTTCGGTGGGCTAGGTGGGTTCGTCGCGCGGGGCGCGGATCACGTCCATGATCTCCGATCCCGAGCCTCTTCCACCTGCGGCCAGCCCTCGGCGCGGACGCGCTTACATTGCTGCGCCGAGATTACTCGTCTCAGCTGTGGGAAGGCGCCCATATTCCTGGGCGACGACCGGCGTCGCAAGTGCAACGCTGGTGGCAAGGTCCGCCGCAACGCGGTGTCTGATCATTTGACGCTCCCCCCGAGTGGTACAATTCCTGATGGATGGCAGGTACGACCACATCGCATTCTGCGTGTTCCGAGGCGAATTGGGCAAACGAGGATATTCATGGGCGCGGCATAAGGCGCGCCTTATTCTGTCGAACTCTTTTGGGCAGCGCTCGAGAAGCCGGGCAGCCCGAGGGCTGCCATATATAGCGTGATTCAGCTCAAATAAGCCGCTTTCGCGAATACATCAACGAAGGCCGAATTCCCGATGCGATCTCCGCAGTTTTGCGGGCGTGACATGATATGTGCGTTTGAACCAATGAACAAAGTGCGCGCAGTCGGCAAAGCCGCATTCATAGGCGATCTGGGCAATCGAGCGATCGCTGTTGAGAACCATCCATTTGGCCGCCTTGAGGCGCATCTGACGCCAGTACTGACTTGGCGCGACTTTCAGATAGCGCTTGAATAAACGGGAAAGCTCGCGCTCCGAGGTTCCCACGCTTGCGGCGATCTCCGATATCGAGCTCAACTCGTACATTTTCTGGCGCATGAGACCGATTGCATTGGCGACCCGGCGATCCTCGCATTTCAGGCCGATCTCGGCCTCCTCCGGGATTTTCACTTTGTCGAAGCCGCGATCCCCCAACAAATAATGAAAGGCCTTGTGAACGCGCGATTCTCCGCAGGCGTCGCCCACCAGAAACATCGCCAGGTTGATGGCGGCCAGACCGCCGGGCGAGGTAACGACGTTTCCGTCGGACACAACCGGTGCATCGGTTACGGGGATGACATCGGGGAAAGATTGACGCAGTGCTGCGGCCAGAGAGAAATGTACCGCACATCTCTTGCCCGACATGAGACCCGCTTCGGCGAGCACAAAACTTCCGGAACAGTTTCCGACCAGCAGGACGCCTTTTCTGGAGGCGGACAGGATGAACTCGTAAAGCTCCGTATGGGGTCGTTCCTCGGAGTGAAGTATCCCGCCGTGAACGATTATGCAGTCGTAGTCCGCTGGGTCCCCATATGACTTGTTCGGGATGATCGGCACGCCACAACTGGATAGTATCGGCTCCTCGTTGTGCGACAATACATCCCAGGTGCAATAGATCTGCCGGCTGTAGTCGCTCTCATCCCCGGCCAGCCTCAGAAAATCTATGAAGCACGCAAGCGGCATGAGAGTGAAATTCGGCGTCGGCACGATACCGACGCGGAGCGGTGTGTCGACGCGAGGGGGCGGCTTGGTTGGTCCAAGGTGGGAATAGCCGCTGTGCAAGGGGCCGTGCCTCCAATTTCCAATAAAACTTGTCCGAAACATACAATACGGCTCCAGCCGGCGCAAATAACCTTCGTTGGGCTCGGAGGATTGATGCGTTGGTCTCGGGATTGGAGGCCGCCCAACGCTCGCAACCCAACGTGCACTTAGCCGCACCTCAGCAATGGAACGGCCAAGAAAACCTCAAGGGAACAGAGAAAGGGTGGAGCATGCGGAATATTCTTGCACTGTCGGCGCTAGGCCTTGTCGCCGGAATGGCGACTACGGCGAAGGCGGAGTGCGGCAATATCACGGTCGCAAACATGAACTGGCAAAGCGGGGAACTGCTTGCAAACGTCGACAAGTTCGTTCTCGAGCAGGGCTTTGGCTGCAAGGTCGACTTCGTCCCCGGCGATACGGTGCCGACCATCACGTCGATGGTCGAGAAGGGCGAGCCGGACATCGCCGGCGAAGCCTGGGTGGATCTCGTCCCGGAAATCGTAAAGCGCGGTACCGAGGAGGGCCGTATTGTACAAATCGGACAGGCGCTTTCGGATGGAGGCGTCCAGGGCTGGTACATTCCGAAGTTCATCGTCGACGCTCACCCCGAGATAAAGACGGTCGACGATGCCTTGGGCCATCCTGAGCTCTTTCCGAACCCCGAGGATTCCTCGAAGGGCGCGGTATTCAACGGTCCAACAGGATCGGGCGGCTCCGTCGTCAGCGCCCAGCTGTTCAAGGCCTATGCCGCACCCTCCAAGAACTTCACACTGGTCGATCCGGGCACGCAGGCCGGGCTGGATGGGGCCTTGGCAAAAGCCCATGAACGCAAACAGGGCTGGCTGGGCTACTATTGGTCGCCGACCGCGTTGCTCGGCAAATATCCGATGGTCCGGTTGGAGGCGGGGGTGCCGCATGATGCGACGGAGTGGAAGCGTTGCAACACGTCGGCCGACTGTCCCGATCCGAAGAAGAACGAGTGGCCCAGAGATCATGTCGTCACCCTTATTTCTAAGAGGCTGGCTTCAGGCGACAACCCGGACGTGGTCGCCTATCTGAGCAAGCGCGCCTGGGACAACGACACCGTCAATTCCGTCATGTCGTGGATGACGGATACGCAAGCGGGTGGCGAAGACGGAGCCGCCCACTTCCTCAAGGAATACCCGAACGTCTGGAGATCATGGGTTTCCGAAGAGGTCGCAACGAAGATCGAAGCTGCGCTGTAACGGTGGTGAACCGGCGTGAGCCCGTCGCGGCGGGCTCGCCCGGACCCGCCCGCATAGTCATCTCAACATACATTGCCTTCAGGTTTCCCAAATGAGAACTGAGTTTCCGCGGATCTTTTCCGAGATTGCCCTTCGCGGTCATCGCCTTCGCAACAGAGTCGTGTTCGGTGCGCACACGGCCAACATGTCGGAAGACGGTCTCCCTGGCGATCAGCATATCGCATACTACGTCGAGCGGGCGCTCGGCGGAGCGGCCATGATCGTCGTCGAACCCATGCCGGTTCACGCCGCGACGGTGCTCACGCGCGGCAATTTTCGACACTCCGATGACGCGGTAATCCCGGCATTCAAGAGACTGACGGAGAGCGTCAAGCAGCATGGCGCAGTCGTGCTGCAGCAACTCTACCACGTCGGGAGTCACGGCGACTCGGACCTTTCCTACCACCCCCACTGGTCGCCTTCCGGTGGTCCGAGCTACCACGACAGCGATGGCTCACACGCAATGACCGAGCGGCAAATTGAGGAGACCATCGCTCATTTTGTTGCGGCGGCGGTCCGCTGCCAGAAGGCCGGCTTCGACGGAGTGGAAGTATGGGCCGCCTATGGAGGTCTGCTGGATCAATTCTGGACGCCGTTCTACAACAGACGTGACGACCAATGGGGCGGCTCACTCGTCAACCGCACCCGGTTCTCCCGAGAAATCCTGAGCCGTATAAGGGAGGCATGCGGGCCGGACTTCATTGTCGGACTGACGGTGAGTGATGAACCTGGCTGTCCCACCGCTTTGTCTCGCGACGAGATCGCGGAAATCGTCTCCCTGCTCGATCAGGACCAACTCATCGACTATGTGACCTGTGGCTCCGGCGGTTACTTCGACTATGGCAGTCTCATGCCGACATTCCTCTACCCGGAACGACTCGGGGCAGACCTGTCGGCGCGCCTCAAAAAGGTTGTGCGGCATGCCCTGGTGACCGCTGAAAGTCATATCCGGACGCCTGAAAACGCGGAGATCACGATCGGCGAAGGCTCGGCCGACCTGGTGTCCATCGTGCGGGGGCAGATCGCCGATCCGCACCTCGTCAACAAGGCCCGCAACGGGGTCCCGGAGGACATCCGGGGCTGTCTTTCATGCAATCAGATGTGCTGGGGTCGCCGGTCGCGGGATTACTGGATCAGCTGTCTCATCAATCCATCCGTCGGCAGGGAAGCAGAATGGGGAGGGGATCGCTTCCGACCAGCCGAGCGCTCCCGAAAAGTACTGGTCGTCGGCGCCGGGCCGGCGGGGATGGAAGCAGCGCGTGTCGCCGCGGAGAGGGGGCACACGGTCGTGCTCGCGGAAGCGTCTGATCGCTTGGGCGGCGCATTTCGCCTTGCCGGCGAGCAGCCGCGCCGGGCGCAAATCCTGGATCTGATCCAGTGGTACGAAACGCAGTTCAATAAGCTGGGCGTGGACGTGCGGCTGAATTCCTTCATGGAGGGCGCAGACGTCGCAACCATGGGCGCCGACGTCGTTATTCTTGCGACCGGATCATTGCCTGGCGAAACCGGATTCCAGAAGGCGCTGCCAGATCAGCCCGGGCTTCCAGGGATCGAAAACGGCAATGTTTTTTCTGCCGAAAACGTCATGGCGCGCCAGGTGCAAGTGGGCAGCCGGGTCATCGTGCTTGACGAGACCGGCGGGTGGAAAGGATGCGGGACGGCCTGGAAGCTTGCAGAGCAGGGCCATCAGGTCTCGCTCGTCACCCCGGACGCGCTTGTTGGCAAGGAGCTTCAACGCACTTCGGCGGACGTTGCCCTGCGGCGAACGCTGAAGAAACTGGGCGTCACCTTCAACACCGAAACCAGCGTAGCGAGCTGGAACGGAAATTCTGCCGTGCTTGTCTCGCATTTAACCGGAGCCACTGAAACCGTTGAAGCTGACAGCCTGGTCATGGCCACGCCAAACTCGGCGTTCAACTGGCTTGCGCTGGAACTTGCGGAGATGGGAATCGCATTCGTGGAAATCGGCGACGGCGTGGCGCCGCGGCAGGCGCCCTTTGCCTTCTACGAGGGTCGCAAGGCCGGCATGAACGTGAATTAAGCCAACAGGCGAGGCCGTCTAAATGGACGTAGCCCACGACACGCTGTGTCGTGGGCTATTTGATTTTCGGGTCAGGCTCCGGCAGCGAGCGTCGCGAGCGCTCGCCGATGGTCGAGCGATCCGATCTGTCTGCCACCGTCGTCCAGGACGGCCAGTGCCCCTGTCGCGGACACGAGTTCCGGCGCGATCTCGGAGATCGTGGCATTGGCTTTCACCCCTTGCGCGACGCCTCCTCCTTCAGCAGGTCCCATCAGGGAGGATACCCGAACCACCCGCGCCGGCGAAACCTTGGCAACGAAGCGGCGGACATAGTCCGTCGCCGGCCGGGTCACCAATTCTTCGGGCGTGCCGATCTGGACGATCCGTCCACCCTCCATGATGGCAATCCGGTCGGCGATGCGAATGGCCTCGTCGAGGTCGTGAGTCACGAAGACCACGGTGCGCGTATGGGTTTGCTGCAGCCGCAGCACCTCGGCCTGAAGATCGGCGCGGATGAGCGGGTCGAGCGCCGAAAATGGCTCATCGAGGAACCAGAACTCCGGATTGGTGGTCAGCGACCGGGCGATGCCCACCCGCTGCTGCTGGCCGCCGGATAGCTCCGCAGGAAACCGGGCCTCCCGGCCCCTCAACCCCACGGTTTCGATGAGTTCCAGCGCGCGCACCTCGGCCTCGGCCCGAGGCGTTCCCTGCACTTCCAGCGGAAAGGCGACATTGCCGAGCACGGTCCGGTTGGGCAGCAGCGCAAAATGCTGGAACACCATGCCCATGCGGCGGCGGCGAAGCTCCACCAGCGCCTTGTCACCAAGCTTCAGAATATCCTCGCCATCATAGCGGACTTCACCTGCCGTCGGTTCGATAAGGCGGGTGAGGCAGCGAAGAAGCGTCGACTTTCCCGATCCGGAAAGCCCCATGATGACGAACACCTCGCCGCGGGCGATTTGGAAGGTCGCATCCTGTACTGCTCCGACAAGCTTGGCGGCGGCCAACGCCTCGGCGGTGCGAGCGGTTGCCGGGAGCTGACCGAAGGCGCCGGCACCTTGACCGAACACCTTCCAGACGCCCTTGGTTTCGAGCGCGACAGGCCTGCCTTTCGCGTCCTTGCTGGTAGAGAGAAGATTGGCATCAGACATGGACATCTCCTTCATGTCTGGCGGCGCGTGCGGCGCCGGATTTCAGCAATGCATCGGCGACGAGAGCGATACAGGCGACACAGAGGCCCGCGACGATTCCCGGACCTGTTTCACCCCGGGCGAGCGAGGTATAGACTTCCTGTCCCAGCTCGCGCGTACCGACCAGAGCGGCAATGACCAGCATCGACAACGCCATCATCACCGTCTGGTTGACGCCCAGCAGCAGAGTCGGCAGGGCCGACGGCAGGCGTATGAAGCGAAAGGTCTGCCACGGCGTGCAACCGGACATGATGCCCGCCTCGATGCGTTCCGAAGGCACGTGCGCCATGCCCGCCATGCCGTAGCGAACAGCGGGCGCTATGGCGTAGGACGCGATTGCAATCAAGGCCGAGAAGTCGCCGTTGCGGAACAGCATGACCGCCGGGAGCAGGTAGACCAGCGTCGGCAGGGTCTGAAGCGTGTCGAGCACCAGTTGCACCGGCTGGTGCAGCCTCGGACGGGCGGAGGCCCAGATGCCGAAGGGCAGGCCGATGGCAAGCGCGAGCGCGACCGACAGTATCGTCAGGTAGACCGAAGACATTGCGGCTTCCCAATAGCCGGTCACGACGATGAAGAGCATCAACAGAGCGACGCCGAACGCGGTGCGCAGACCACCCAGCGCGTAGCCTGTCAGCGTCACCAGAAGCACGACGGCGCTCCAGGGAGCGGCTAGAAGCAGATCGCGGAACGGATTCATCACGCCGAGCAGCATGGCGGTGCGGATCGCTTCCAGGGGCTCATAGAAATTCTGATTGATGAAGCTGACCGCACCATTCCAGAAGAGTGCCGTCGTCAGCGTCCAGCCTTGAGGCCAGGTCGCAAGCGCGGGCACCGCAAGGCTCGCGACAGTCGGGACCAGCAACAGCAAGATGGCGAGAGCCGTGTCGCGTCGCCTCCAGAGTCCCCGTCGCCCGGTCGACTGATTGCGTGCGGCGACCTGCGTCAGCCGGTCGAGCACGACGGCGAGAGCGACGATGCCCATGCCCGCCTCGAAGCCCGCGCCGAAATCGAGCCGCCGCAGCGCCCGCAACACGTCGTAGCCGAGCCCGCCCGCGCCGATCATGGAAGCGATGATCACCATGTTGAGTGTCATCATCACCACCTGGTTCAGTCCGATGGCAAGCCGCGGCGCCGCCACCGGCAGCTCGACTTTCCAGAGGGCCTGCGTTCGGCTGCAGCCCGTCATCCGCGCCAGTTCCAGTGTTTCAGCGGGCACCGAGCGCAGCGCCAGCACCGTGGCGTGCACCATTGGCGGCAGAGCGTAGACGACCGTGGCAAACAGCGCCGCACTCGGCCCGTATCCGAACAGCAGCAGCGTCGGCAAAAGATAGGAAAAGATCGGCACGGTCTGCATGACGTTCATGACCGCGCGCAGTCCGGTTTCCGCGCCGGGGGAACGATAGGCCCAGATGCCCATCGCGAGCCCCAGAGCAAGCGCGGTGACGACGCAGAGCACAACGGAGGCGAGCGTCGTCATGGCTGAAAGCCAGAGGCCGAAGAAGACAAGGTAAGCGCCCGCCAACAAGGTCAGCAGCGCCAGGCCTCGCCCGGAAAGACGGAGCGCCAGGAGCGAGGTCGCCAGGATGACACCAAGCCAGCTCAATGGCGGGGCGATATGCACTTTGTTGAATCCCGCACCCTTCACCCAGCCTTCGGCGAGCAGCACCTTCAGCCAATCGATCGGCATTTCGGCCGCTGCGGCCAGGGCACGGGTGATGTCGGCGACTTTCACGCCACCGATGGCCGCTTCGCGCGCGAACCAGTTGAGCCCGTTGCCAACCCAGCCGGCCAGAGGCACGACTGCCCAATCGGGCAGGCGCGCCAGCGGGCCTGGCAGGAAGAGCGTCGCCGCGATCAGCGCGAGAGGCAGAAGCACAACGGCCCAATTGCGCCACGATGCTCCGTTCGGCTGTGTGAGGATATCTGCCATCTCGCCCTTCAGCGCGGGAGCCGCGTTCAACCGACCCACGTCACCGTCCTCACTTTTCTGCGCAGGCTGCCCAGGACCGCCACTTGGCTTCGTTCTTCTTCGCCCACTCCATGGCAACCTCCTCGACGGGACGTGCCTTGACGTCGACCTCGTAGACGAGCTCGCCGACTTCCTTGCCGTCCATGGTGAATTTGCGGACGATGTCATAAGCGCAGGGCCAGACCTTTTCGCCTTCGGCCCAGGCCATTTTCTTGATCCAGCCTTCCGGCTTGCCGCAGTCGTACGATGCCGTCTTGCTCTCGCCCCAGGACGGGTCGGTATAGCAGGCAGCCTCATAGGGAGGGAATTTGACGAAGGAACCGTCATAGACCGTCGGCGCCCAGTGCGGCTCATATATCCACAGCAGGATCGGCGCCTTGCGTTCGTAAGCCGACTGAAGCTCCGCGAACATCGCCGCATCGGTACCGGCGTGGACGACTTCGAAGGGTAGATCCAGCGCCTTCACGCGCTCCTCGTCATGGCCGCCCCAGCTGACAGGGCCGCTGAGGTATCGCCCCTTGGGCGCGGTTTCCGGCGCAGCAAAGGCGGCGGCGCAATCGCGTAGCGCCCTCCAATCCGGCAGGCCGGGGCATTTTTCCTCCATATAGGCCGGATACCACCAGTCCTCTTTCGCATGCGGGCCGAGTTCGCCCATGTCGAGCACCTTGCCGGTCGCAACCGAGGCGGTGAAAGCCTTGTCCTGCGTGGTCTGCCAGGTTTCGAGCGCAATCGTCAGGTCGCCGGATTCGAAGCCGGGATAGCGGGCGCTGTCATCCGCGACCACCTTTTCGACGTTGTAGCCGTAGGTCGACAGGATGATGTTGAGGATCTCGGTGTCGATCAACATCGAAGACCAGTCGGCGATCATCAGCTTGATCGGCTGGTCGGATTCGGGCTCGAAGGCCATGGATGGCGACGCTGCTCCGAGCGTCAGCGCCAGCATTGCGGATGCGATAAATTGTTTTTTCATGTTCGTTCCCTTCTGGTTTTATCGTGCTGCAGTCTCAGCCTTTGGCGTACCAGCCGTTGTCGACGTAGAGCGCCAGTCCGTTGACGAAGCTCGCCTCATCCGAAGCCAGCCACAGCGCCGCCGCGGCAACTTCCTCCGGTTCGCAGAGCCGGCCCTGCACGGCGTTGAGATCCGCCTCGTTCCACTTCTGGCCAAGCCCGTCGAGCTCATCGATTTCGCGGAGCCCATGGGCCGTCTTCACGAAGCCCGGACACACGGCGTTGGCGCGGATCCCCTTGTCGCGGTACTCGACGGCGATGGAGCGGGCGAGCTGCAGGACAGCGCCCTTGGTCATGCAGTAGAGGCTCTCGAGGCCGAATCCCTTTTCGCCGCCGATCGATGACGTGATGACGATCGAGCCGCCGCCGTTTTCGAGCATGTGCGAAACGACTTCGCGACACACGACGAAGGACGAGCGGACATTGATGTTCAGGAGGCGCTCGTAATCGTCGTCTGTGCATTCATGCAGCGGCTTGACGATGATCGTGCCAGCGTGGCTGAACAGCGTATCGACTGCCCCCCATGCCTTAACGATGGTATCGAGCGAAGCGCGAACGGCTGCCGTATCCGATGCGTCGGTGTGCAGGAACATGGCCTGGCCGCCGGCCTTTTCGATTTCCGCCGCAGCATTCCGGCCTGCATCCGCCTGGATATCAAGGATGGCAACTCTGGCACCGGCTTCGGCGAACATGCGCGCCGCTGCCCGGCCGATCCCATTTGCCCCGCCGGTGATGATCGCCGTTCGGCCTTGCAGCCGCCCCGCCACGACAAGCTTTTTCGATATATTCGACGCGACGTTCATGACACCCCTGCTTATTGGATCAATGGTATGAGGTTAATACCATTGAAATAAAGGCGCGGTGTCAAGCCCTTATTTTAGGCGCGGGTGAAACATCAGGCTGCGTTTCTGGTTATCCGGCGGACGGTATCCCACAGAAGCGTGTGCAGATCCGCCATTGCGATCTCCGATGAGGCGGCATCCTCGTCATTCAGCCCGCGCAGCAAGTTCTCGAATGACTTCAGCGCGACGGAGGCGGCGCTCTCTGCCGGCGCCTTCTCGAAGGGGAGGAAGAGCTCCGCGAGCCCGTCTTCGATGGCGCGCGAGAGTAGGGGGTTCTGCGTTGCGTCACCGAGGGCCAGGAAAAACAATGCCTCGGCCTGTTTGCGCTGCGGACCGTTGATCGCGGAATGCATCATATCCGTCGCCTGGCGCATGCGCTTGAGATCGGCCGTGCCGCGCCGAACTGCCGCCAGCCGGGCCGCTGCCAACTGGTTCACGGCCAGGAATTCGACTACACGCATCGTGGCGGCCGGAGCCCGAGACATCCGTCGGCGCGCGAGCTGGCTCAGCCGATCCTCGTCGGTCACGAAAGCGCCGCCCTGGGCGCCCCGGCGAACCGTAATGTATTGATTGGTCTCCAGCACCCGCAGCGCTTCCCTGAGGGTCACGCGGCTGATCCCAAATCTGTCAGAGAGCTGCCGCTCCGCCGGCAGCCGCTCGGCGGGCAACAGCAGTCCGGAATGGATCTGGCGCTGCAATAGATCGACGGCAAGCCCATGGGCCGCTTGAGGTTCGACTTGCCTTAGGCCCCAGAGCACCGTTCAGACCGCCGTAAACGTATTGTCGACGAAGAGTTCCGCTCCGTTGACGAAGCTGGATGCGTCCGAGGCAAGGAACAGCGCGACTTCCGCGACCTCCTCCGGTTCGCAGATGCGACCCTGCATCGCATTCACATCGTTCTCCGAAGCAAAGACGCCGTAGCTGCGCAACTGTTCTATCTCGTGTTCTCCATGGTGCGTACGCACGAAACTGGGGCAAATCAGATTGGACCTGATTCCCTGGTCACGATACTCTACCGCCAAAGCGCGAGCCAGTTGATGCATGGCCGATTTCGACGCGCAATAAAGCGCCTCCAGATGGGTGGCGGCACGTACCCCGGTCGTCGAGGTGAAGATCAGCACGCCTTTCCCGCGCTCCAGCATTTCCGGCAGCACGAGCCTGGACATCAGAAATGCTGATTTGGCGTTGTTGTTCATCAACTCGTCCCATTCCTCGAGCGTGCACTCCAGAAACGGTTTGACGATGATGATGCCGGCGTGATTGAACAGGATATCGACCTGTCCGAAGGCCTCTCGAGCCGCCAGATAGGCGGTTTCCGCATCCTCCGGCCGCGACACGTCCGCGTGAACGAAGCGGACATCGAGGTTGCGGGCGGTGAGCCTGGCCGTCAGCTGGTTCGCCGCCTCAGCATCACGGTCCGCGATCACGACGCGCGCGCCTTCCTCGGCAAAGAGCGTGGCGCTCGCAGCACCAGCGCCCTTGGCGCCGCCGGTAATGAGCACGGATCTTTTCTGCAGCCGATTCATGGTCTAAAATATAGACCAATACGGGGGAGGCGTCCAGCCGTTGCACGGCCCTGGCCGGCTTTGAGACGGCAGCCTCGACCCCAATGACGGAAACCCACCGCTGGGCGTGGCGCCCGTGGACCCGAGAGCGCCATCCGATCTCAGTCCGAAAGAGCGACCAGCGCATCGGGATCATAGGCAAGCCGTACCTCGCCGCCGACCGGGATGTCGTCTGCGCCGAAATTGTTGGTCTCGGAGACGGACAGGGGTCGCTCCTCCGTCGCCTGGCCGGGCCAGGTCTCGAAAGGATGGGGCCGATCGGCCCGGTCCTGGCTCTCAATCCTTGATGGGCGTCGTCAGTTCCTTTTCGTCGGTATCGACGACGAAGACGGCGAGCAGCTTCGCACGTTCCGTTTTGCTGGCGTTATCACTGACGCCGTGGCGCGCGCCGGGCTCCTCGTAGAAATTCTCGCCGGCCTTGTAGACCCGTTCCGGCTCGCCATTGACGCTGCTGCGGATCGAGCCCTCGAGCACCGTCGCATAGATGAAGGCGGAGTCCGGATGCGTGTGGGCGGGTGACGAACCGCCCGGCTCGTATTCGACGAGTATGCCCTTCATGCTCTTGCCGGGGACATTGGGAAGGGCGCGATCGAATACGATCGTCACCTTGTCCGTGTGTCCGTCGTCGGCCGAGGCCGCGGTGACCGAGAGCGCTGCGAAGGCAGCGGCCGAGAGAAATCGGGTGAGCATTTCAGTTCTCCTTCCTGGATGAAAGTTCGCCGCCCCCGAACCGCAACGGATCCAGGGGGTATTCGTCGAAACGCCCGGTCAGCGGCTGGCTTGCCGAGCCTCGGCGAGCCAATCCTCGAAGCGGATCGAGCCTAGGCGCGGGTTCTTGCCGGGGGTCAGCGACTGATCGTCGAGGACGGAGCCGAAGTAGCGAGCGTGGACGTCGGGGACGACCTTGCGGGTGTCCTGCGTTGACCGCAGGAAGCGCCTGACGACTTCGTCGAGCGGGATCGCCTCCGGACCGGCGACTTCGACCGTGCCGTTGACCGGCGGTGCGACGGCGACTTCGGCAAGCGCCGCGGCCACGTCGTCGGATGCGATCGGCTGGAACAGCGCCGGCGACACGCGAACCTCCTTGCCGACGGTGGCCGACTGGGCAATGCCGCCGACAAATTCGAAGAACTGCGTGGCCCTGAGGATGCTGTAGGGAATGCCGGACGCCTTGATGAGGTTTTCCTGCGCGACCTTCGCGCGGAAGTAGCCGTTGTCGGGAAGCCGCTCGCTGCCAACGATGGAGAGGGCAACATGGTGGCGCACGCCGGCGGCGGCTTCCGCAGCCAGCAGGTTGCGGCCCGACGTCTCGAAGAACTCGAGGACGGCCTTGTCTTCCCAGACCGGCGCATTGGCCACGTCGACGACGACATCGGCGCCGTCGAGCGCTTCGGGCAGGCCCTCGCGGGTGATGGTGTTCACGCCCGTATTGGGGGAGGCTGCGAGCGCCTCATGGCCGCGCTCGCGGAGGTTCTTCACAAGTTTCGACCCGATGAGGCCGGTGCCTCCGATGACGACGATCTTCATGGCTTGTCTCCCTCTTCTTCGACCGCAACCCTTGCCGCCGATGTGGAGAGAGTGCCCGAGTGCTTCCGGCAAGTCCTTGTGGCGGGCTTGAATTGCCCTCCAGGCAAGCTTGGTTATTTGTCCAAAGCGTTGCTCGATCGATGCCCTTGCGGCAGACGGTCGAGCGCGCCACGCAAGTCGCACTTTCAATGGACTGAAATATCGTCGGTTGCCGGGCCGCTGCATGTTCCCTTAAATCGGAACCGATTTCGGGATAGAAGCATGCAGCGATTCAGAAGTGTTACAGCGACCTTTGTGCGTCTGAAAGGACGCGCGGCGCTGTGGAGCCGAAGGCACTCGGCCAGGGGATTCCAAGGTGCGATTATTGTTCGGAGACTATGCGCTCGACCCGGAGCGCCGGGAACTTACCCTGCGCACGCAGGTCGTGGCCGTCGGGCCGCAGGTCTTCGACCTGTTGCTGCATCTGATCGAAAACCGCGACCGCGTCGTCAGCAAGGACGACCTGCTCCAGGCGGTGTGGGGCGGACGGATCGTTTCGGATTCGACGATCACCAGCCATATCAATGCGCTTCGCAAGGCAATCGGCGACAGCGGCGATGAGCAGCGGCTGGTCCGCACCGTCGCGCGCAAGGGCTTCCGCTTCGTCGCCGAGATCAGCATCGACGGCATCGAAAATCTGCAACGGCGCGACGCGCCAGGCGTGACCGAACAGGGCTCCGGCGATCCGGGGCATCCGCCGTCCGGGCTCGTCCTTCCGGACAAGCCCTCCATTGCCGTCTTGCCCTTTCAGAACCTGAGCGGCGATCCGGAGCAGGACTACTTCGCCGACGGCGTGGTGGAGGACATCATCGCGGCGCTGTCGCGCCTGCGCTGGCTGTTCGTGATCGCGCGCAATTCGAGCTTCACCTACAAGGGCCGGGCGGTGGACGTGAAGGAAGTCGGCCGGGAGCTTGGCGTGCGCTACGTGCTGGAGGGCAGCGTGCGCAAGTCCGGCAACAAGCTGCGCATGACCGGGCAGCTCATCGACGCCACGACCGGGACAAATCTCTGGGCGGAGCGTTTCGAAGGCACTCTCTCTGACATCTTCGAACTGCAGGACCAAATGGCCGAAAGCGTCGTCGGCGCGATCGCGCCGCAACTCGAACGGGCGGAAATCGAGCGCGCCAAGCGCAAGCCGACGGATAGCCTGGACGCCTACGACTACTATCTGCGCGGCATGGCGAAGCTGCACAGCGGGACCAGAGAGGCGATCGAAACGGCGCTGCCATTGTTCTACAGGGCGACCGAGCTCGATCCGGAATTTGCGGCGGCCTATGGCATGGCCGCCTGGTGTCACTTCTGGCGCAAGGTGAACGGCTGGATGACCGACCGTCCGCGCGAAATCGCCGAGGGAGCGCGGCTGGCGCGGCTGGCGGTGGAACTTGGCCGCGACGACGCAGTGGCTCTGACGAGAGGCGGCCATGCGCTTGGCCATCTTGCCGGCGACCTCGACAGCGGCATTGCCCTCCTCGACAGGGCAAAGTATCTCAATCCGAACCTCGCTCCCGCCTGGTTCCTCGGTGGCTTCCTGCGCGCCTTCCGGGGGGAGACAGACGCCGCAATCGAGCATCTCGAGCACGCCGTTCGTCTTAGCCCGCTGGACCCGGAAATGTTCCGGATGCAGGCGGGGACGGCGCTGGCGCATTTCTTCGCGGGCCGCTTCGATTCCGCCTCCGCCTGGGCCGAGAAGGCCGCCGGGAACCTGCCCAGTTTCCTTGTCGCGGTCAGCCTGGTGGCGGCCAGCCATGCGCTCGCCGGGCGAATGGACAAGGCAAGGCAGGCGATGCAGCGCCTGCGCGCGCTGGATCCATCCTTGCGCGTCTCGAACCTCAAGGATTGGCTTCCGATCCACCGGCCGGAAGATCTTGCGGCGCTCGCGGACGGCCTGCGTTTGGCCGGCCTGCCGGAGTGACGCCGATGCGCAGAACCGCCGTATCGCTGCCTCGCACCTGCTGGACCTGACGCACGCGTTCTCGCGGGACGCCGCCGCACCCTCCGTCGCGCGGGATGAAAATTTTCGGTGAATTTGATCGTTTGATTTTCACGCGGCCGGTCGCCACAACCCTTTCGCACCGGCAACGGGGGTTGTTGCCGCATGGCCAAGCCCTTGCCGCGGCTTCGATATTCGTCGTCGATCACAAGAAAGGCATGGCCGGGAGCGGGTTGCGGTTGGTTCTGCGATTGAGCGAATTTTCAGAAAGATGAAAATGAATTACATAAATGTGCCAATTTTCCGGAAAACGGCTTGACCTATAGGATATTTGAGGCATTACTAAGAAAATAAATTTCATAATGAAGCGGAGTAGAGGTGGACGTCGCAGCCAGGGGCTCTGATATGCCCGCAGGGAGATTTCGGAATATCGGCCAGGGCGACCAGCCCTTCCACGCGGGATTCCGTGCGGTTGCCCGGGAGGCCTTCTCCATCGCGGCGCCGGCGACGATGCGCCATCGTTGGGCCTTGCGAACTGGACCACGGCATCCGGTCGACATCGCGCAGACTTCTCAAAAACCAAAAGGGGATCATGATGAGAAAAACGCTTCTTGTGGCATCGTGCGCAGCCGCGCTCGCTGGCTTCACCAGTCCAACCGCGGCCGAGGCAAGGTCGGACGGCGTCCTCACGGTGGCGACCGTCGGCGAGCCGCCGACCCTCGACGCGATGCAGACGCCGACCGACATCGTTCTGACGATCGACCAGCACATCTTCGAGACGCTCTTCACCTATGATGCAGAATGGAAGTCAGTGCCTCTGCTCGCGGCGGCCATGCCCGAGGTTTCCGAAGACGGTCTGACCTACCGCATTGGCTTGCGCGAAGGTGTGAAATTCCACGATGGCAGCGCCTTCGATTCCGAGGATGTCGTCGCGTCGCTCTCGCGCTGGATGAGCGTCAATTCCAAGGGCAAGCAGGTTGCCTCGGTCGTAGAGAGCGTCGCCAAGGATGGGGAGCATGCGATCGTCATCAAGCTGAAGTCCCGCTATGCGCCGCTGCTGGCGACGCTTTCCCAGGCGTCGATCATCATACCCTCGGAAAAGGTGGCGGACACGCTGACCGACTTCATCGGCACCGGCCCTTATGCGCTGAAGGAGCGCAAGCCGGATCAGTACACCCAGCTCGTCCGGTTCGAGGCGTACAAGTCTCCGGAGGGAGAGGCCAGCAACTATGCCGGAAAGCGTGAAGCGATCGCCAAGGAGATCCGGTTCGTTCCGGTGCCCGATGCCAATACGCGTGTCGAGGGCTTGATATCGGGCCAGTTCGACTACGCCGACGCCTTGCCGGTGAGCGCGTTCGAGCGGGTCGAGGCGAGCGACAGCGCCGGACCCGTCATCTTCGAGAACGCCGGCTGGGCCTCGCTTAACATGAACATGAAGGAGGGCGTGCTGACGAAGAAGGCGTTGCGCCAGGCCGTTCAGGTCGCGCTCAATCCCTCCGACATGATGCTGGCCGCCTTCTCCGACGAGCGCTTCTTCAGCGTCGACGGCTCGATTTTTCCGGAGGGCTTCCTCTGGCATACCGAGGAGGGCATCGCGCGTTACGGCGAGGGAGACCCTGAGGCCGCCGCCGCCCTCATCGAGGAAGGCGGCTACGATGGCACGCCGATCCGTCTCCTGACCAGCCGTCAATACGAATTCCACTACAAGATCGGCGAAGTCGCCAAGGCCTATCTGGGGGCTGCGGGCTTCAAGGTCGACCTTGAGGTCGTCGACTGGGCCACCCTGACGACGCGCCGCGCCGATCCGAAGCAGTGGGACATCTTCATCACCCATTCCAACTTTCCGGGCGACCCGACGACGATCAACACGATCACCGACAGCTATCCGGGCTGGTATGTCTCCGACCAAAAGGCCAAGGCGGTCGCTGCCTATATGGCGGCGGCGGATCAGGACCAGAAGATCAAGGCCTGGCAGGGTATCCAGGCAGTCATCTATGACGATGCGCCGCTGGTGAAGGTCGGCAACTTCAACGCACTGGCCGGCGTCTCCAAGTCCATACCCGACTATACCCCGACCTATTGGCCACATTTCTGGAACGTCACTCCGAAAAAGTGAGGCGATAGACGATGCTGAAAATCTCGCAGGCGCTCCTTCATCGACTGGGCGGCATGGTGATCGTGCTGGCCCTCGTCGTGACGGTTGTCTTCATCATAGTGCGCGTCACCCCTGGTGATCCGGCCGCGGTCATGCTGGGCTCCGATGCGACGCCCGAAGACATCGCGCAACTGCGAGCGAAGATGGGGCTCGATGCCCCCCTCATCGCCCAGTATGCCCAGTTCGTGCTGGGCATACTGAAGGGCGATCTGGGGCAATCGATCTTTCTCGGCCAGCCGGTCGCGCAGGCACTTGCCGAGAGGGCGGAGCCGACCTTCTTCCTGACCCTCTTCTCGATTCTCATCGCCGTCGTCATCGCGCTGCCGGTCGGCATATTCTCCGCCGTCAAACGCGGCACGCCGTTTGACCAGGTGGTGGTAACGCTGACCATGGTCGCCGCAAGCATACCGAGCTTCTGGCTGGGCCTGATGCTCATCCAGGTCTTTGCGGTAGGTCAGGGGTGGTTTCCGGCCTCGGGCTATGGCGGGCCCGATACGAGCTTCGTCGAACGGCTCAACCATCTCGTTCTTCCGGCAGCCGCACTTGGCATCGTCAACTCGGCGCTGATAACCCGGTTTACCCGCGCGGCGATGCTTGACGTTCTCGGCGAGGATTATGTCCGCACGGCGCGGGCGAAAGGCGCGGGCGAAGGGCGCGTGATCCTCAAGCATGCGCTGAAGAACGCGCTCATTCCGATCATCACCGTTATCGGTCTTTCCATCGCCATGTTGGTCGCCGGGGCCGTGGTGACCGAAACGGTATTCGGCCTGCCCGGCATCGGCAACCTGGTCGTCTCGGCGGTGCTCCGGCGTGACTATCCGGTGATCCAGGGCACGCTTCTCGTCGTTGCCGCGATCTACGTCCTGATCAACTTCGTCGTGGACATGCTCTATATGATCGTCGACCCGAGGGTACGCCAATGACGGGCGCCTCGTTCTCCGAAAGTGTCGTGACGAAGCTGAGCCGCCTTTTCGGCAATCGCGCAATCCTGTTCGGCGCCATCATTCTTGCCCTCGTGGTGCTGGCGGCCGCCTTCGCGCCTTTGATTGCGCCCTACGCGCCGAACAAGCTGTCGATCGTCAACAAGCTGAAAGGGCCTTCGCTCGCCCATCTGTTCGGTACGGACGAGTTCGGCCGGGACATTTTCTCGCGCGCGATCTATGCCGGGCGCGTGTCCCTGCTTGTCAGCCTCGGGGTCGTCGGCATCTCCGCCCTGCTTGGCGTGACACTCGGCGTATTTGCCGGATATTTCCGCCGCCTCGATGCGCCGGTCTCGCGCCTGCTCGATGCGATGATGTCCTTTCCCGACATCCTGCTGGCGATCGCGCTCGTCGCCGCGCTCGGGCCGTCGCTGGTGACCGTGATCCTGGCGCTCGGCATAACCTATGCCCCCCGCCTGGCACGCATCGTTCGCGGCTCGACGCTGGTCCTGCGCGAGCTGCCCTATATCGAGGCGGCCGTCACGCTCGGCTTACCGACGCGGCAGATTCTGCTTCGCCATGTCCTGCTCAATCTCGCCTCGCCAATTCTCGTCCAGACCACCTTCATCTTTGCCTCTGCCATGCTGGCCGAAGCGAGCCTGTCGTTTCTCGGGGTAGGCGTTTCGACCGACATGCCGACCTGGGGCACGATGCTCGCCTCCGGCCGCGAATTCATGAATTCCGCTCCCTGGCTGATGGTGTTTCCGGGGATCGCGATCGTGCTTTCGGTGTTGTCGCTGCAGCTCGTCGGCGACGGATTGCGGGACCTGGTGGATCCCCGCCTTGCGAAGGAAACCTGACCATGAGCGAGAATCCTTCGGCGGTCCTGCCAATCCTGGCGGTCGAGAACCTGACGACCTCCTTCAAGACATCCGACGGCTGGCGGCCGGTCGTGCGCAACATTTCTTTCGACATCCGAGCCCGCGAAACCGTTGCGATCGTCGGCGAGTCCGGATCGGGCAAGAGCGTCACCGCCCTTTCGACCATGCGGCTTCTGCCGCCGGGCAAGGCGCGCATCGAGGGGCGGATTCTTCTCAACGGGCGTGATCTCCTGAAACTGTCCGAGGCCGAGATGCGCGCGGTACGCGGCGGCAGGATCGGCATGATCTTCCAGGAGCCGATGACGTCACTCAATCCGGTGTTCACGATCGGCAACCAGCTCGCCGAGGCATTGGTGCTGCACCAGGACCTGTCGTGGAAGAGCGCCGAGGCGGAAGCGCTACGACTGATGGAGCGCGTGCGCATTCCGTCGGCCAGCACACGCCTCAACGAATATCCGCACAAATTCTCGGGCGGCATGCGTCAGCGCGTGATGATCGCCATGGCGCTTGCCTGCCGGCCGAAGCTCCTCATCGCCGACGAGCCGACCACCGCGCTCGACGTCACGATCCAGGCCGAAATCCTGCATCTCATTCGCGAATTGCAGCGGGACGAGACGATGGCCGTCCTCTTCATCACGCACGACATGGGCGTCGTGGCCGAGGTTGCCGACAGGACGGTGGTGATGTTCCGCGGCGACATGATCGAGAGCGGATCGACGGAGCGCCTCTTCGCGGCGCCGCGCGAGTCCTATACCAAGGCGCTACTGGCATCGATCCCGCGTCTCGGCACCATGGGCGCTGCCCAGGCACCGAAGCGCTTTCCCGAGGTTGATCCCAACACGGGAGAGGCCTTCGACGGCCGCGAGATGAAGGCCGTTGCGGGCGGGACCGAGCCAATCCTGAAGGTTTCCAACCTCGCGGTGCGCTTCGACCTTCCGCATGGACGGGTGCACGCGGTCGAGGACGTCTCCTTCGATCTGCACCCGGGCGAAACATTGGCGCTCGTGGGCGAGTCGGGCTGCGGCAAGTCGACGACGGGTCGCTCGATCATGCGGCTGCTTGAGCCGTCCGCCGGGTCGATCATCGTCGATGGCCAGGACGTGCTCAAGGCAGGAGGGCGTGAGATCAGGGCGCTGCGCCGAACCGCGCAGATGATCTTCCAGGACCCATTCGCCTCGCTGAACCCGCGCATCAGGATCGGCGCGGCAATTGCCGAGCCGATCATCGCGCACGGCCTGATGAGCAAGGGCCAGGCCAGGGAACGCGTGGCCGAGCTTCTCGATCAGGTCGGCTTGTCGGGGGACGTGGCCGATCGCTACCCCCATGAATTTTCAGGCGGCCAGCGTCAGCGAATTTCAATCGCCCGCGCCCTGGTGCTGAACCCGAAATTCATCGTCGCAGACGAGGCCGTTTCGGCCCTGGACGTGTCGGTGAAAGCGCAGGTCGCCAATCTCCTTCTCGACCTCCAGGAGCGTCGCGGTCTGGCTTACTTGTTCATCTCGCATGACATGGCGGTCGTCGAGCGCATCAGCCATCGCGTCGCGGTCATGTATCTCGGCGAAATCGTCGAGATCGGTCCGCGCGCATCGATCTTCGACAACCCGCAACACCCTTACACGCGCCGCCTGATCTCGGCCGTTCCGATCCCCGAGCCCTCGCGGCGCGGATCGATGCCGCCGGCATCGACCCAGGAAATCAAGAGCCCGGTGCGCCCCTATGACTACAAGCCACCCAAGCGCGCCTATCTGGAAGTCTCCCCCGGACACTTCGTGCAGCAACTTGGGGGCTGAAGACCGAATACGTGAAGGTCGACGCCTTCGGCAGGGACAGCACAGGAGCGGGTTGCCACTCGATAGGCGGCCGCAGCGAATCTCTATGTCATTCTGCGAACAACCCAGAGCGACCGGCCCGCATGAGCGATGCCGGAGACGAGTCGAAGCCGAGCGTCGTCTTTCAGTCGCTCGGCCTCGGCGGTATCGAGAAGCAGGACCTGCCGATCGGTCTCGTTCGCATTTGGGGTTATCCACGAGCGCCGGTCCTCGCAGCAGAGCCCGGCTTCCGGATGCTCCTGCAGGTACTCGATCGCATATTCGGCGTCCACTTTTCGCGGTCCCGCGTCGATCGACATCTTTCTTCCTCCCGCCTTGAAGATCGCTTGAGGGTCGGAGCACTATATCCAATTATGGCGCCCGTTGCAGCGAGGACAATGTTCGCTCCCGCGGCTTGAGCGGCGGCATGGCCGCGGAACCGGCCTTGACCGGCTGAGATCAACGAATTAAGGAAGCCGATGACGGTTCCCCTACGATGAAGCGAAGGGGATTAATAGGGAACACGGTGCGGACGACCCAAATGGGACCAAGACCGTGGCTGCCCCCGCAACTGTGAGCGGATTGCCGCCCATCCTCGTGACGCGAGAAGCGTCGTGCCACTGCGAGATTATCGCGGGAAGGCAGGTGGACGGCAGATATCCGCAAGCCAGGAGACCTGCCGTCATGCGTTCACTCCAATCACGGGCGGGGATGCCCGGAACAGGACACAGCATGACCTCTCCTTGCGCCGACCCGCGCCTTGCCTTCGGTCTTTCCCGTTCCGCGACGCCGCCGAACTGTCGGCAGCCGGACTGACTCCGTCCGTCCGCACTGGCCGCATGCTTGCGGCCCGTTCATCGAATCCGGGGAATAGACTTATGAAAAGCATGTTTGCGAAATCGAAACACGGCGTCCTGTGCGCTGCCGCCGTTCTTATGGCGGCGATCGGCATGGAGGCGAAAGCCGCCGAAACCAGCTATCCGCTGACGCTCACCAATTGCGGCCGCCAGGTCACCTTTGAAAAGGCGCCCGAACGGGCCGTCTCGATCGGCCAGAGCAGCACGGAAATCCTCTATCTGCTCGGCCTCCAGGATCGGATGGTCGGCACCGCCGTCTGGATCGGGCCGGTGATCAAGGGCTACGAGGAGGTGAATGCCAAGGTCGAGCGGCTTGCCGACAACGATCCGAGCTTCGAGAGCGTCGTCGCCAAGAAGCCGGATCTCGTGACCGCCCAGTTCCAGTGGCATGTCGGGCCCGAAGGCATCGTCGCCAAGCCGGAGCAGTTCGAGGAACTCGGCATTCCGGTCTATACCTCTCCGGCCGATTGTGTCGGCAAGGACAATACCGGCGGCGGCGACGGCGTTCGCCATTCGGTGTTCACGATGGACCTGATCTACCAGGAAATCACCGAACTCGCGCAGATCTTCAACGTCCAGGAACGCGGCGAGACGCTGGTCGCCGAGCTGAAGGCGCGTGAGGAAGCGGCGAAGAAGAAGATCGCCTCGGCGGACGGCAAGCTCTCCGCGGTGTTCTGGTTCTCGAGCGCCGAGCTCGACATCGACCCCTATGTCGCCGGCAAGAACGGCGCGCCGGGCTACATCTTGCGCTCGCTCGGCATCAAGAACGTCATCGACAGCGAAGAGGAATGGCCGACCGTTGGCTGGGAAACCATCGCCAAGTCCGGCCCGACGCTGATCGTCGCGGGCAAGATGGAGCGCCGCCGCTTCCCCGCCGACGACGTCGCGGTCAAGCACAAGTTCCTGGAGTCCGATCCGGTCACGAGCCTGATGCCCGCCGTCAAGGACGGCCATGTGGTCGAGCTGGACGCCCAGGCGATGAACCCGACGATCCGGACCATCGAAGGCATCGAGGTGCTTGCCGATGCGGTCGAGAAATCCGGCCTGAACAAGTGATCGGCACCGCGCCATCCCTGTCCCGGACGAGCGCCAGCCTGCTGGCGCTCGTCGTGCTGTTCATCGCGCTCTGGCTGGGTGCGGCGATCGGCGAGACGGCCATTCCGATGGGCGTCGTCGCCAAGACGGTCGCCAACCGCCTGTGGGATGCCGGCTACGGCCTCGATGCGCTCGACGAGGGCATCATCTGGAACTACCGGGTGAGCCGCGCCATCGTTGCTGCCAGCTGCGGTGCGGCGCTGGCGCTTTCCGGCGTCGTGCTACAATCGCTGCTGCGCAATCCCCTGGCCGACCCCTATATCCTCGGCATCTCGGCGGGCGCATCGACCGGCGCGGTCGGCGTCGCCGTCCTCGGCGTCGGAGCCGGGCTTTTGACGCTGCCGGTCGGTGCCTTCGCCGGAGCGCTGCTTGCCTTCGGGCTCGTCAGCCTGCTGGCGATGCGGGCGGGCAGGGGCCATGGGGCGATCATTCTGGCCGGTGTCGCCGGCTCGCAGCTCTTCAACGCGCTCACGTCCTTGATCGTCACCAAGGCAGCGAATGCGGAACAGGCGCGGGCAATCATGTTCTGGCTGCTCGGCAATCTTTCGGGCGTCCGCTGGCCGGATGTCTGGCTCGCCGTGCCTGTCGCGGTGTTTGGCCTCATCGTCTGTCTCTGGCACGCACGCGCCCTCGACGCATTCACCTTCGGCTCCGAGTCAGCCGCTTCGCTCGGCATCCCGGTGCGCCGGGTCTACGGAGTGCTGATCGGCGTTTCGGCGATGATGACGGCGACCATGGTCAGCATGGTTGGGTCGATCGGCTTCGTCGGCCTCGTCATCCCGCATATCGCCCGCATGATCGTCGGCGTCCGGCACGGACTGCTGCTGCCGGTCTCCGCCCTGGTGGGAGCGGTATTCATGATCGCCGCCGACATCGTGTCGCGCATCATCATTCCGGGGCAGGTGCTGCCGATCGGCGTCGTCACCGCGCTCGTCGGTGCGCCCGCCTTCGCCGCCGTCCTCAGCCAGCGCAGGACGGTTCGATGACGCTTTCGGCTTGCAATGTCTCATGGTCGGCGGGCGGGGCCTCAATCCTCGAGGATGTCTCGCTCGACGTCGTCGAGGGCGAGTTTCTCGGCATCGTCGGTCCGAACGGCTCCGGCAAGACCAGCCTGATGTCGCTGCTTGCCGGCCTCAGGCGGCCGCGATCCGGTCGCGTGCTGCTCGATGGAGAGAGCGTCGACAGGCTGAGCCGGAAGGAGATCGCCAAGCGCATCGCCCTGGTCGAGCAGCAGGCGGAAACCGGCGAGCGCATCTCGGCGCGCCAGGCGGTGGAACTCGGCCGCACGCCGCATCTTGGGCCGCTCACGCCATGGTCGGCTATGGACGAGGCCATCGTCGACGAGGCGATCGGCAATGTCGGCATGGCGCAGCTCGCCGCGCGGATGTGGCATACCCTGTCTGGCGGCGAGCGGCAGCGCCTGCACATCGCCCGGGCGCTCGCCCAACAGCCGCAGATCCTCCTCCTCGACGAGCCGACCAACCATCTCGACGTCGGCCATCAGATCGGGCTCCTGCATCTGGTGCGCCAGCAGCAGCTGACGGCGGTCGCGGCGCTTCACGATCTCAACCATGCCGCCATGTTCTGCGACCGGATCGCGCTGATGAGCGGCGGCCGCATCGCCGCGCTGGGGCGCCCCTACGAGGTCCTCACCGAAGAGCGGATCCGCACCGTCTTCGGTGTCAACGTCGATGTCGAGCGTCAAAGCGAGGGCCGCTGTCATATCCGTTACCGCGCACCCAGTTTGCCGGCTGCCGAAAAGCCGATGCTGAAGAGAATCTCATGATCAAGCTTGCCAGGCTCCTGCTCTTCGCCCTGATCGCACTCTCGATGCCGGCCGTGGCCAGCGCCGAGACGGTCGAGGTCAAGATGCTGAACCGGAGCGAAAAGAGTTCGATGGTCTTCGAACCGGATTTCCTGGCGCTGCAGCCGGGTGAGAGCGTCAAGTTCATCGCCACCAACAAGAGCCACAATGCCGCGACGATCGACGGGATGGTCCCGGACGGACATCCGGGCTTCAAGGGCAAGATCAACGAGGAAATCGTCGTCACCTTCGATCGGCCCGGCTTTTACGGCATCAAATGCTCGCCGCATTTCGGCATGGGCATGGTGATGCTGATCAAGGTCGGAGACGTCGAGCTCCCGCAGAATTATCGTGCGATCGAGGTCCCTGCCCGGGCGAAGCCGCGCTTCGAAGCGCTCTTTGCCAGGGCCGAGGCAGCAGTGATGGGCAAGTAATGCGCGCGGCGGGGCGCGGCACCGGAAGGCTCTGGCTCACGAACGTTCGATGCGCGGCGTAAGGGCGGCTCTAACCTCGTCGCCTTTGCGTGGCGACTGCCTGCTAGCTCAGTCGGAAGTCATTGCTTTTCAGGCCGCGTCCGATTGGGCGTGCGGCGGACCCGCAGTGGCTGCGCCGAGTGGGCAGATGCAACGAAACGATCCGTTGATCAGACAACCTTCGGCGTTGCCGCGTCCGCTGATGGCGAAACGGAAAGTTTGATGCCCAACGCTCTCGCGACGCCGACGAGGGTAGAAAGCTTGGGATCGCCGTGTTCGCTGAGCGCCTTGTAAAGTGCCTCACGTGTTACGCCCGCCTCTTTGGAAACGGCGCTCATGCCGATTGAGCGTGCAACGTCGCCGAGTGCATGCGCGATCAGCGAAGGGTCACCGTCTTCAAAAGCGGCTTCTATGTATGCAAACCGCTCTTCCGGCGTTTTCAGATAGTCAAGAACATCAAAGCGTTTGGTTTCGACTGTCATATCAAATCTCCTTTGCCATCTTCTTCGCCTGCGCAATGTCGCGGCTTTGCGATGATTTATCTCCACCCCACAACAGGATGACTACTGTACGACCGGCGTAGGTCAGATACACGCGGTATCCCGGACCATAGTCGATCCGCATTTCGCTCACCCCGTCTCCGACGGACTTGATGTCACCCGGATTGCCAAGCTCAAGGCGACGAATTCGCGCCACGATGCGGGCGGTGGCATTCCGATCGCGTAGACTCCTCAGCCAGTCGGAAAACACAGTGGATTGGCGAACTTCGATCATTTGTGAACTGTAATTTACAGAGTTGATATTCACAAGAGGTTTGTGAACTTTAGTTCACGCTAACGACAGTATCTTTATACGCTGAAACTCGGCATTGAAATCGATTACATTTTCTGGCTTCATAGCGCTCGCAAGATTTGGGAGGATCTCATGACGAAATTCATTGCTTTTGCGCTCGGTACGGTTGCGTCCCTCGTTGTCTCCGCTTCGGCGGTCAATGCGGAAACCTTCAAGATCGGTCTTTCGAACGGCTGGGTCGGCAGCGAGTGGCGCACCCAGATGATCGACGAGGCCAAGGAAGCCGCGGCGAAATGGAAGGACAAGGGGGTCGACGTCGAGGTTTCGGTGCAGAGCGCCAATGTCGACGTGCCCGGGCAGATCGCCCATATCCGCAACTTCATCGCCGAAGGCGTCAACGCCATCATCGTCAACCCGAACAGCCCGACGGCCTTCGATCCGATCTTCGCGCAGGCGAAGGAGGCCGGTATCCTGGTGATCGCGACGGATGCGGAAGTCTCCTCGCCCGATGCGATCTATGTCGGTATCGACCAGACCGCCTGGGGTGCTGCCGGCGCCAAGTGGCTTGCCGAGACGCTCGACGGAAAGGGCAAGGTCGTGGCGATCAACGGCGTCGCCGGTCATCCGGCCAACGAGATGCGCGTCGCCGGCTACAAATCGGTCCTCAAGGATTTTCCGGATATCCAGATCGTCAACGAGGTGAACGCCAATTGGGACCAGGCCCAGGGACAGCAGGCGATGCAGAACATCCTCGCCACCTATCCGGACGTCAACGGCGTGGTCGTGCAGGACGGCATGGCGGCCGGCGCCTGGAAGTCGATCACGGATGCCGGCAAGAAGGACCAAATTGCCGCGACCGGCGAGATCCGCAAGGACTTCATCGACCTCTGGATCAAGGACAAGCTGAATTCCGGCGCGACCGTCAACCCGCCCGGCGTCATGGCGAGCGCGCTCAACGTCGCCGTCCTGATGCTGCAGGGCAAGGAATTGAAGGAACCGGCCAAGGCCGGCCAATACGGCAACGCGCTCTACCTGCCGATCCCGTTCATCGACTCGAAGAACGTCGAAGAGGCGGCAAAGCAGCTCGAAGGCAAGCCGGGCTACTATTCCTATACGAGCTCGCTGACGATCGAAGACGCGGAAGCGCTCTTCAAGTGAGCCTTTTCGACGTCAGGCGCGGTCTCTCTTGGCCCGCGCCTGACCACCGGATGGTAACGGACGCAGTCCCATGTCGAAATTGAAACTGAACGGCGTGAGCAAGGCTTACGGCGCGACCCTGGCGCTCCGCCGCGGCGACCTCGAAGTTATGGCCGGCGAGGTGCATGTGCTGATGGGCTCGAACGGGTCCGGCAAGAGCACGCTCTGCAAGATCATTGCCGGCAGCGTGCGGCCGGACGAGGGCAGGATCCTGATCAACGACACGCCGGTGACGATCACCGGGCCGCGTTCGGCCCGCGCCCAAGGGATCGGCATCTTCTATCAGGAGCTCAGCCTCGCCGCCCACCGCAGCGTCGAGGAGAACATCTGCCTGGCCGCGCTGCCGGCAAGGGCCCGGCTCTTCGTCGACCGGGCGGCGCTGAAGGACCGGGCGGCACGCTATATCGCCCTCTTCGACGGGGTATCCGGCGAAGGATTTTCCGCCGACGCGCTCGTCGGCAATCTCAGGCCCGACCAGCGCCAACTCGTCGAGATCATGAAGGCATTGGCCAGCGAGGCGCCGCTCATCATCTTCGACGAGCCGACCTCGGCGCTCGACCGTGCCCAGGTCGAGCGCTTCTTCGAGATTCTTCGCGATCTGAAGCGCCGCGGCCGCGGCATCATCTTCATCTCGCACCGCATGGACGAGATCAAGGCGATCGGCGACCGCGTCACGATCATCCGCGACGGCGAGACGATCACCACGCTCAACCTTAATGAAACCGATGCGGGCACGGTTATCCGGCTCATGGTCGGCGGCGCCGGCGACATGCCGGCCTCGCAGTCCTCGGCCCCGGCCGCCGTCGACGCCAAGGACGGGGCGGCGCTCACGGTCCGCAATCTTTCCGGCGCCGGCTTCCGCAATGTCAGCTTCGAGGTGGCGCGCGGCGAAATTCTCGGCTTCGGCGGACTGCACGGCCAGGGCCAGTCGGCGTTGCTCCGGGCAATCTTCGGCGCCGGCTCGGTCTCGACGGGCGAGATCCTGATCGGCAGCGACCGCTTCGATGCGACGAGCCCACGCGACGCGATCCGGCGCGGCTGCGCCTATGTCTCCGGCGACCGTGGCCGCGACGGCGTCATCAGCGGCCGGCCGATCATCGAAAACGTCACGCCGATCCATTATCTGCGCGACCGGCTGATGATCGCCAGGCCGTCGAAGCTCCGCGACAAGGTCGCGCCGGCGCTCGAAAGCATGCACACGAAATTCGCGAGCCTCTTCCATCCGATCAATTCGCTCTCCGGCGGCAACCAGCAGAAGGTGATCATCGCCCGCTGGCTGATCGACCGGCCGGACGTACTCTTGCTCGACGATCCGACGAAAGGGATCGACCTCTCCGCCAAGGCCGATCTCTTCGCATTGATCCGGCAACTGGCGGCCGAGGGGCTCGGCATCATTCTCTATTCCTCGGAGGATGCCGAGCTGCTCGGCAATGCCAACCGCATCCTGGTCTTCAACGGCGGCTCGGTCAGCCGGGAACTCATCGGTCCGGAGCGCACCCGCTACAACCTCTATCAAGCCGCTTACGAGGCCGCCTGATGACAGAGATCGCAACCAGCCCGACCTATCGGCGCGCCGGCGGCCTGCGCATACTGCTCGAGCGCTATCCGTTCCTGCCGGCGCTCGCCATCGTGCTGGTGCTGCTTGCCCTGAACGGGGTCTTCTCGCCGAACAGCCTCAGTTATCGCTCGCTGACAGGGCTCTTGAGCACCTATATGGCGCTGATCCTGCTGGCGATCGCCCAGACCTATGTGGTCTATGCCGGCGACATCGATCTCTCCGCCGGCTCGATCCTGTCGCTCGTCAATGTCGCGATTGTCGTGCTGATGGAGCGTTGGGGGGGAGGGGCCGGCGCGGTGCTGCTGGCGCTTGCCATCGGTCTCTTGCTGGGGCTTGCCTGCGGCCTCGTCAACGGGCTCGTCGTCGCGGCGCTGCGGCTGCAGGCGATCGTCGCCACCTTCGCGACGAGCATCTTCTTCACCGGCCTGGCGCTCTACATCCTGCCGGTCGCCGGCACGCCGGCGCCGACGATCTTCTGGCGCACCTATGGCGGCCGGCTGCTCGGGCTCCCCTTCGTCTTCTATATCCTCGTGGGCCTGGTCGTGCTGCTTGCGGTGCTGAGCCGGACGCGGCTTGCGACGCAATTGCTCGCCGTCGGCGACGACCAGCAGGCGGCCTACCAGACGGGACTGCCGGTCGTGGCGATCCGGATCCGCGGCTATCTGCTCTGCGGGCTGTTCTCCGCCCTTGCCGCCTTCTGCATCACCGGCGACACGGCAAGCGGCGATCCGCTGGTCGGCGGCAAGATGACGCTCTTCAGCGTCGCTGCGGTGGTGCTTGGGGGCAGCGCGCTCTCAGGCGGCTGGGGAACCGTGGTCGGCTCGCTCCTCGGCGCGCTGACGATCGGCCTCATCAGTTCGGTGGTCTTCTTCATGGGCACGCCGTCGGAGTGGCAGAATTTCGTCCAGGGCCTCGCGATCCTCGTCGTCCTGATGGCCGGCGTGCTCGCCGGACGGAGGGCGCGGCCATGAGCAGGGTGATGTCGTTCCTCCGCCAGCCGATCGTCGTCGCGCTCGCTTTGATCGTGCTCCTCCTCTATCTCGGCGAGCTCATGTCTCCCGGCTTTGCCAGCGGCGCGCAGATCCTGCGGCTCCTAATTGTCGCCTCGCTGCTCGGCATCGTCGCGGCCGGCCAGAATGTCGTCATCCTCGGCGGGCGCGAGGGTATTGATCTCTCGGTCGGTGGCGTCGTGTCGCTGTCGGCGATCATCGCCGGCAACGTCATGAACGGCGCCGATATCGGCATCTTGCCGGCGATCGCCGCCTGCCTGGTGGCCGGCGCCTTCTTCGGGCTGCTGAACGGCCTCGGCATCACGCTGTTGCGCATCCCGCCGCTGGTGATGACGCTCGGCATGCTCGGCGTTTTACAGGGCCTGCTCGTCGTCATCCGCATGGGCATTCCCTCCGGCCAGGCCGCGCCGGCCCTGTCGCGCTTCGTCACCCAGCCGCTCTTCTTCGGCGTGCCGGGGATCATCTGGCTGTGGGTGGCGATCGGCATCCTGATGGCCTTCATGCTCAACCGCACCGTCTTCGGCCACCGCATCTATGCGATCGGCTCCAACGAGCATGCGGCCTATATGGCGGGCGTTCCGGTGAGGCTTATGCGCATCGCGCTGTTCATGATCTCCGGCATGTTCGCGGCAATCGCCGGCCTCTGCCTGCTCGGCTATTCCGGCTCGTCCTTCGCCAATGTCGGCGAGCAGTACACGCTGACCTCGATCATCGCCGTCGTCTTCGGCGGCACGTCGCTTGCCGGCGGCAAGGGCGGCTATACCGGCACCATGGCCGGCGCCTTCCTGCTCGTCATCCTGCAGGGGATCCTCACCACCGTGAACATCGACGAATCCGGCCGGCAGATGGTGTTCGGCGCGACGCTGCTTCTCCTCATGATGTTCTATGGCCGGGGCCGGGCGATGCGCGCATGAGGGACCGGCCGAAGATCAAGGACATTGCCGAGAAGGCCGGCGTGTCGGTCGCCACCGTCTCGCGCGCGCTTTCCGACTCGGCGCTGGTGACGGCCGAGACCCGCCAGCGCATCCATGATCTGGCGCGCGAGCTCAACTATCGCCCCAATGTCAGCGCCCGCAATTTGAGGACCCGCAAGTCGATGGCGGTGCTCCTCGTTGTGCGCGACGTCGGCAACCCCTTCTATCTCGACATTCTGAAGGGCGTCGAGGCGACGGCACGAGAAGCCGGCTATGCGGTGCTGATGGGCAATACCGAAAACGATCCGGTCCGCGAGATCGAATATTTCAACATGCTGCGCGACGGTCATGCCGACGGGATGATCCTGATGACCGGCAAACTGCCGCCGGGCGGCAATCGCACGGGCAGCTGGAGCCACCTGCCGGTCGTGGTGGCGCTGGAAATGATCGAGGGTTCGGGACTGCCGCATGTGCAGGTCGACAATGTCCGGGCCGCGCGAGAGGCGGTCGAGCATCTGATCGGACTCGGGCACCGGCGGATCGCCCATATCAGTGGTCCCGTCCCCGAGCCGATGAGCCTCTACCGCCGCGAGGGTTACCGGCTCGCCATGCGCGAAGCGGGCCTCACGATCCCGGACGGCTACGAGGCGCGCGGCAATTTTCTGCTCGAAAGCGGACAGGACTGCTGCCGGGCGCTGTTTGCGCTGCCGGCGCCGCCGACGGCACTGTTCGTCGCCAATGACGAGATGGCCTATGGCGCTGCCCACGAGCTGAGACGGATGGGACACGACGTGCCGGGCGAGGTCTCGGTCGTCGGTTTCGACGATCTCTATCTGAGCAAGGCCTTCTATCCGCCGCTGACGACCGTCAGCCAGCCGCGCGCGGACATTGGCCGCACCGCGATGGCTCTTCTGCTCAGCATCCTTTCGGGCGGCAGCCGCGCCGGCGGCGAACCGATCGTGCTGCCGACGGCGCTCAATATTCGCGGCAGCACGGCGCCGCCTTCAGCGTGAGCTATCCTGGGGAGGAAGGAATGACCACACTACCGAAAGAGACCCTGCGCGTCGGCTTTGTCGGGACCGGCTTCATCGCCCGTTTCCATCTGCAGTCGCTCGTCGGCGTGCGCCATGTGGAAGTGACCGGCGTCTACAGCCGCAAGGCGGAAAATCGCGAACGCTTCGCCGAGGAGGTCAGGGCGCTCGAGCTCGGCAGCTGCCGCACCCATGGGAGCCTCGACCATCTTCTCTCGGCCGAGGATGTCGATGCGATCTGGATCCTCTCGCCCAACTATACGCGGCTCGAGGTGATGCGCGCGCTCCATGCGGAGATCAAGGCAGGGCGCAGCCGGGTCTTCGCGGTGGCCTGCGAAAAGCCTCTGGCACGCACCGTCGCCGAGGCCCGCGAGATGCTGCGGCTCGCCGAGGATGCCGGCCTCAACCACGGCTATCTCGAAAACCAGGTGTTCTGCACGCCGGTGCTGCGCGGCAAGGAGATCATCTGGCGCCGCGCCGCTTCGACGACCGGCCGGCCCTATCTGGCGCGCGCCGCCGAAGAGCATTCCGGCCCGCACGAGCCGTGGTTCTGGCAGGGCGACAAGCAGGGCGGCGGCGTGCTTTCCGACATGATGTGCCACAGCGTCGAGGTGGCGCGCCATCTGCTGACGGCACCCGGAGCGCCCCGCAGTTCACTGAAGGTCAAGGCGGTCAACGGCACGGTCGCCAATCTCAAATGGACCCGACCGGCCTATGCCGACCAACTGCGGCAGCGGTACGGAAACGAGGTCGACTACCGCAACCGTCCCTCGGAAGATTTCGCCCGCGCCACCGTTGCGCTCGAGGACGAGGCGGGCAACGAGCTGATGATCGAAGCGACGACCTCCTGGGCCTATGTCGGCGCCGGCTTACGCATCCAGCTCGAACTTCTCGGGCCCGAATATGCGCTGGAATACAATTCGCTCGGCACGGGCCTGAAGATCTTCCTGTCGCGGGCGGTCAGGGGGTCCGAGGGCGAGGACCTGGTCGAAAAGCAGAATGCCGAACAGGGGCTGATGCCGGTGCTCGAGGACGAGGCCGGCGTCTACGGCTACACGGACGAAAACCGGCACATGGTCGAGAGTTTCCGCAAGGGCGTGAAGCCGCTCGAGACCTTCGAGGACGGTCTCGCCGTGGTCGAGATCCTGATGGGGCTTTATCGCTCGGCCGAAATCGGCGCGACGCTCAATTTCCCGGCGCCGGAACTGGAGAACTACGTGCCGCTCGTTGCCCGGGTCGGCGCGTAGGCGATCCGGCGAATAACCGGCCGAGGCGGTAATTTAGTCGGTGAACTCGACGATGACCCCCGGCTTCACCATCGCCGCCAACTCCTCCGCGTCCCAGTTCGCCAGCCGAACGCATCCGTGTGAGCCAACCTTGTCGATCAGCGACGGTTCCGGCGTGCCGTGGATGCCATAGGTCGGCTCGGTCAGGTCGATCCAGACGCTTCCCACCGGGCCGTTGGGGCCGCTGGGCAGCGTCAGAACCTTGCTGTTGTCGCCCTGCTTGAAGTTGATTTTGGGGTTGTAGACATAGGTGGGCTCGCGGGCGACGCCTTTCACCTTGTGCCTGCCGGAGGGCGAAGGCGTCTCCTCGCTGCCGATCGAGGCGGGATAGACCGCAAGGAGCGTGCCATCGTCAGCGAAAGCCAGGACTTGCCCGGCGCGCTTGCGCGCCTCTATCCGTTTAACTCTGCCCTCCTTCGCGACGCCGGGCATGGCAACCGAGACCGTGTCTCCGACGGCAAAGGCCGAGCCCGGATTGAGCGCCTTCAAGAGGTCGATGTCCATGTGAAAGCGCTCGGACAGCCTCTCCGCCACGCTCGTATATCCGAGATGCTTCATCTCGGCCTGCTCGGAATAATCGTCGGGAATGCTTTCGACGAGATCCTTCGTATCGTCTTCAGAGATGCGATAGGGCTCGACGACCGGCTTATCGTCCGAAAGTCGGCGGATGACTTCAGGGTCCAGCTTTCCATCGACGGGAAGGTCATGCATGGCCTCGAACCCGGCAATCGCCTTGGCAACATTCTCGCCGTAGTAGCCGTCGATCACTCCGGGAGACGAGCCCGCGCGATCCAGAAGAACCTGGAGATGAACGATGGCGGGGTCGGGCCGAGGCGAGGCGTCGGACGGCCGTTCTGGCGGGATCGACGCGACCGAGGCCTGGTTGATGGATTCTGGCCGAAGTTCCTGCGCGCTGGCGATGCCACACAGGCTCAATGTCAGCGACGCTGCGAAAAGAGCAATGATCTTCATGCGCATAAAATTGACAGAGACCGAACTTGTTCCGCCCGCTTGGTTCTCCAGACGGCTGCCGGCGAACCCCGAGCCAATTTAGTTGACTCAGTCCACTAATGGCGCGAATATCCGTCGCGTAGGGGGATTCTGGAATGCAGGTTGATCGGAACGGGCTCATCGGCGAAATCAGGCGGTTCAACCGCTTCTACACCCGCACGATCGGGCTTCTGGACGAGACGCTGACCGAGAGCGCCTTCACGCTGACCGAGGCGCGCGTGCTCTTCGAACTCGGTCATCGCGAAAGCCCGGCAGCATCGGAAATCGCCGCCGAGCTGCGTCTCGACTCGGCCTATCTCGCGCGCATCCTGCGGAGGTTTGCCGCCGGCGGGCTGAGCAAGGCCCGTTCCGACGGCGCCGATCGCCGGCGCCGCATACTGTCGCTCACGGACAAGGGCAGGGCGGCACTGGCGGAGCTTCAGGCGGCCGCCGACAAGGACATTGCCCGGCTTCTCCGCAGTCTTCCCGACGAGAAACTGGGCGAACTCGAACGCGCACTGCGCAAGACGATGGAACTGCTGCGCGGATCTCCCATGGAAGGGCCGGCGATCACATTGCGCGCCCATCGCATCGGCGATATCGGCTGGGTCGTTCAACGCCAGGCGGTGCTTTATGCCGAGCAATATGGCTGGGACATCACCTACGAGGCCCTGGCTGCGGAAATCGGCGCCGCCTTCCTCCGCAATTTTCGCAAGGGTCGCGATTTCTGCTGGATTGCCGAACGCGATGGGGCGCCGGTCGGTGCAGTCTTCCTCGTTGGTGAGGATGATGCGACGGCACGGTTGCGCCTGCTCCATGTCGAGCCGGAAGCGCGCGGCCTGGGCATCGGTAAGCGGCTTGTCGACGCCTGCATCGAGCAGGCGCGTGCCTCCGGCTACCGACGCGTGGTCCTCTGGACGAACAGTATCCTCGTCGCAGCGCGGACCCTCTATGAGCGGGCCGGCTTCCGGCTGATCGGCGAGGAAAGGCACCACAGCTTCGGCAAGGACCTGGTCGGCCAGACCTGGGAACTGGTACTCTGATGCGGCCGCCCAAAATGGCAGGGTTTCCGGGCAGCGCCTTGCATCAAATCAAAAACAACGGCGGGAGGATAAGATGACTGAGGAACAGGCGGCCACGCGGGGTGGCCTCGTTTGCGGAGTGCGGCCATGCTGATCCTGGACAAGGTATTCCTGGTCACCGGCGGCGGGTCCGGCCTCGGTGCGGCCGTCGCGCGGATGTTCGTCGCCGAAGGCGCGAAGGTGGTCGTCGCCGATGTCAATGCCGAGGCAGGCGCCGTGATCGTCGCCGAACTTGGTGCCCGCGCCCGCTTCGTGCGGACGGACGTGACGAGCGAGACGGACGGGGCCGCCGCCGTGCAGGCGGCGATCGACAATTTCGGGCATCTCAACGGGCTCATCAACTGCGCCGGTATAGCGCCCGGCGAAAAAGTGCTCGGCCGCGACGGTCCGCACCGGCTCGACAGTTTTGCGCGGGCGATCGGCATCAATTTGATCGGCACGTTCAACATGATCCGCCTTGCCGCGGAGGCGATCGCCAGGGAGGAGCCGGATCTCGAAGGTGGCCGCGGCGTAATCGTCAACACCGCCTCGGTCGCCGCCTTCGACGGCCAGATCGGCCAGGCCGCTTACGCGGCCTCGAAGGGCGGCGTCGTGGCGATGACGCTGCCGATCGCGCGCGAACTTGCACGCTCCGGCATCCGCGTCGTGTCGATCGCACCGGGCATCTTCGAAACGCCGATGATGGCCGGCATGCCGCAGGAGGTGCAGGATTCGCTCGGCAAGAGCGTGCCCTTCCCGCCGCGCCTCGGCCGGCCGGGCGAATATGCCGCCCTGGTGCGGCATATCTGCGAGAACGACATGCTGAACGGCGAGGTCATCCGCCTCGACGGAGCGCTCAGGATGGGCGCGCGGTAGGCGGAGCGAGTAGGGCCTCGGGCGTTGTGAGCCAGCGGTTTCTGGATCACGATGATTTTGGGTCGGATCCACGCGCAGTCGCGTTCGAGACGGGCTCCGCGCCTCGAACGCGAGAACAGAATTGACGGATGGGTTACGGAACAGGAAGGCCAGCCTTCATCAGGCCGTCCGTGAAATGGGCCTGATCCGCGGGCCGATGGATGCGCAGCGCTACCTCGCGGCGAATATTCTTCATTAGGTCGAGCGCATTGGTCTCGATCCACTGCCGTTCGTTGGCGGCCTCCTCCGTCTTCTGCAGTTGACCAAAAATGGCCGCGGCAATGAAATGGTAAAGCGGATTCGCATGGACATCGGCCGCCCTTATCCATTGCTCGGCTTCGACATAGTCTTCCTGCATGTAGGAACATAGGGCGAGTGATGCCTCGAAGTAGCCGAGCGGTCCCGAATTCCGGCTTACCGCTTTCGCGACAAGTTCGCATCCGCCCTTCCATTCGCCTGCCAGTGCCAAGCGAAGGCCGTATTCGGCGCTCAACTCAGGATCGCCCGGGTTGATGTCGACCGCCCTCGATCCGATGTTCAATGCCGTCTCGACATCGCCGCGGAAGAAAAAGGCCAGCATCTCCGCCTGCAGGCCGCGAACGTTCTGTGGATCGAGCTCGACGGCGCGCCGGGCCGCCGCCATGGCTAGATCGAGCGGCGGCGGTGAGGGAGCCTCGATGCGGTATCGGAAACGCAATTCATCGATATAAGTGAGCGAGAGCAGCGCCCATGCGGTGGCATAGCCGGGAAATCGTTCTACTGCCCGCTTCAGGCAGTCTTGTACCGAAGCGTGGGACTGCGGGTTGAGATCGGCACGATAGCCATAATAGGCCAATGTGCATTGATAGGCTTCCCAGTCATCCGGCGGAATATTGGCCGCCTTCGAAGCATCAGAGCGGAAGATGACCCCGTAAGGTTGCGCAAGCGCCGTCGCCACCGCACGGGCGATGTCCCCCTCCAGATCGACGAGATGGCGGACCTCGATATCCTCGTTGTAGCTTTCGGCCCATAGGACCGAACCATCGCCCCGATTGATGAGCCGGCTTGTCAGCCACAGTTTGTCGCCATCGAGACGCACCCCACCGGAAAGGGCGTAGCCTGTTTCGACGGCGCCGCTGGAGCGCGGGTCGGAAGGACGCCCTGCGATCACAACGATTTCCTTGAACTTGGAAACGTGTTCGATGACCTTGTCCGTCAGGCCCCTCGCGATGATCCTCGACTTGCCGGTCCCCGATAGATCGTCGAACGGCAAGACGATCAGCCGCGGCACATCCGGCGCCGTTCGTACCGTTTCGACCGAACGCGACGGCACGTTTGCGAACTGGCCGATACCCCAAGGCATGTAGGGTGCGATCAAGGTGAGGATGACGAGGCCGGAAGCGGTGAGGATGTACCGCCACCGACGCGGTGCATTGTCAGCGCTCTTTTCTTCCCGCTTGTCGCCGGGTTGCCCGCCGCTTGGCCCCGGCAGCAAAGCATGGCCATTCCAACCGAAGACGGGAACGTATCCACCTTTCGGCACGGTAATGATGATGGGGTCATTTTGGCCCGCAACCAGGTAGTAGCGTTCAAGCGCCCTTCTTATCCGCCCCGCCTCGATGCGAACGACCGGGTCGGTCTGGGCATCGAACGAGGAATCGCGGCCGAAGACTCCGACTGCAATCGAGAAGGCCTTTATCCGGTCCGCGCGCCCGCCAATGGCTTCCTCGACGATATAGGCGAGGAACTTGCGCGCACGTGCGGGGACATCGAATTCGGGGCTCGACTGAATTCGGACGAGTTGCAAACGAACGTCAGGTCCGGTCGGCAACGCCGCTGGATCTGCCGGAGCGAATTCCACGGATCGAGTTTGGACCATGGCCTTGCCCCCGACAGGCCGCGGCAAGTGCATGCATGGCGCACCACTTGCTCCTGTTTGCTCGCGTAAAATACATCCCTGCATTGGTCCAGCGCAATATACTCAAGTTGAAATAGTTCCAGTTTCAAAGGCTCCCAGAAATGGGCCCTCGCTCGCTAAGCACTGGTGGGGAGACCGGGTTGCAGGCGGCCAGCCGCCTCTTTCCGGCGCGCGGCGCTCAAATCGAGGCCCTGCTCGAGCGGGACGAGAACTTTCGCGTCATGTGCGACGACCTCGCTGCCGCCGGGCAGGCGTTGGCGGCGGTCGAGCAGCTGCCGGAGACAGTCCGCACCGCGCGTCGCCTGGAATACCAAGAACTCATAGCGGACCTTGCTGCCGAGATCGAAGGCGCGTTGGACCGGGCGAATATTTTCCCGATCTCGCGGACACCAAAGCACTAGCGGGGCGAAAATCATGAAGCTGCTCAAGGAACCTCTCATTCACTTCGCCGTCGCTGGCATCGGCCTGTTTCTTGCTTATGGCTGGTTGAATGGCGATGGCGGCGCCAACGGATCGGCCGAAATCAGGATCACGGACGGGCAGTTGCGTTGGGTCACCGAGACATGGTCCAATCAATGGCGACGCAGGCCTTCCGACGACGAGTTGCGCGGTCTCGTCGCGGAACTGGTGAAGGAAGAAATGCTGGCCCGCGAGGCCCGCGCATTGGGACTTGACCAGGACGACACGATCATCCGCCGCAGGCTCGCGCAAAAAATGACCTTTCTGATCGAGGATACGGCACCGATTGCGGAGCCGAGCGAGGAAGACCTGCGCCAATTCTACAATGCACATCCGGACAGGTTCCGCCGGGAGGCACGGTTATCCTTTGATCACGTATTCTTCAGCACTTCGAAGCGCTCGGATGCCGCAGCCGACGCCCGGAGCGTCCTCGCCGCATCGGACGCCCTCGACGATGCGGAAATGATCGACCGCGGTGATCCGCTGCTTTTCGCATCGCGACTGGGAGACAGCACCGAGGCCGACATTGCCGCGCAATTCGGCGCCGGGTTCGCCCAGAGGCTCGTCACGCTACCGTCGGGCAAATGGAGCGGCCCGATCGAGTCCGCCTATGGGCTGCACCTCGTCCGCCTGTCGGAAACGGCCCCTGCGGCGATCAAGCCCTTCGCCGAGGTGAAGGCCGATGTGATCGAGCAATGGCGCGACAAGCAGCGGCGCGATTATGAGAGACGGTATTTCGCCGAGCTTTTCGGGAAATACGACATCGCGGCCGACGCGGGTGCCGAGCCGCTTGTCAGCGCCCTGCCCCGGCCCACGGAGGATGTCCGATGAAACGCTTCGCGGCCGTCTTCTGCCTGGCTCTTGCGTGGTTTTGGTCGTTGCCGAGCCTGGCCCTGTCGCACGAAATTCGGCCGGCCTATCTCGAGTTGCGCGAGCAAAAGCCGGGCGCGTTCTTCGTCCTATGGAAAGTGCCGATGCGGGGCGAGATGCGACTGGCTCTCGCGCCGATGTTTTCCGGCGAGGCCGAAGCCTCATTGCCGACGACGCGCGTCGTTGGCGGCGCGACGATCGAGACGTGGGAATTGAGGATCCCCGATCTGCGCGGCCAGACGCTGACGATTGCCGGGCTCGAGGCGACGATGACCGACGTGCTGGCGCGCGTCGAATATCTTAATGGCTCCGGGTGGACGCAGCGACTGACGCCGAGCGAGCCATCGGCGACCATTCCGATGGCGGGCTCCGCTGTGGGTGTCGCCGGGGTATACCTGCTCCTCGGGATCGAGCACATCCTGTTCGGGATCGATCACCTGCTCTTCGTTTTCGCGCTGCTCATGTTGGCGCGGAAAATCGGGCCGCTGGTGAAGACGATAACCGCCTTCACCATTGCCCATTCCATCACTCTGGCGCTCGCAACGCTTGGGGTTGTGCGCGTGCCGCAAACGCCCGTCGAGGCGGTGATTGCGCTGTCGATCGTCTTCGTCGCCGCGGAAATCGTGCATCGTGATCAAGGGCGCAGCGGCGTGGCGGCGCAGGCACCGTGGCTCGTGGCCTTCGGGTTCGGGCTGCTGCACGGCTTCGGATTTGCAGGGGCCCTCAGCGAGACCGGCCTGCCGGCGGGACACGTACCGATTGCACTGCTCTTCTTCAATCTTGGCGTGGAGGCCGGTCAGCTTGTCTTCGTGGCTCTGGTCCTGGCACTGGCTGCCGCCGTTCGCCGGGTTCCCTTGCCGCTTCCGACCTGGGCGCAACGCATTCCGGCCTATGCAATCGGTTCCGTTGCGATGTTCTGGACGATGCAGCGGCTGGCAATGTTCTGAGTCTGAGGAGGCGGATATGCGCCGACATGCTTGCCTGGCTCGTGTGTTTATGTCGTTGTCGCTTGCTACGGCCGTGACGCTGGCTGCCAGGGCCGGCTCTGCCTGCGGCTACCACGATGACGTGACCATGGCGCGCGGGATCCTGAACTGGGCCTATCCAGACGCGTTGCACGTTCTCGGATCGATCTCGTCCGCCGTCGCCGACCGTCGCCTGCCGGCTCCCAGTCCCGCGGGCGCGCCGCCCGATTTGTTCGGTGCCAGATACCGCGAGACAGTCAAAGCATTGGAACAGCTCGCAAAGGCTCTCGGTGCCGCCGGCGAGGCACGCCCCCTGTCGTTCTCGCTCGTCCTCATCGAGCCGATGCTCTGGACGCGTTTTGAGTTCGGCGAAAAGCGCATGCGCCTGCGCGTGCACGCGACCGGCCCCGAACGAGACGAATTGGTTCTCGTATCCGGCGAAGTCGTGATCGACGAGATCGCGAGCGGGCGACTGACGATCGGCAAGGCGCATCGGCTCGGTCTCATGCGTCTCTATGGACCAGCGGTCCGACAGGCGCAGTTCCTGCTTGCCTACGCGTGGATCGGGCAGCGGCCGCTTGCTGCAGCGACGCCTGAACATACGCAGACAGGGTCTCGGTCGCAACAAGGCCCAGCGCCTCTCGCTGCAGCCACAGCCGGCGCGGACATACGACGACAAAGCAATTGCTGGGGAGAGCGGCGAACTGCCTGCCCGCTAGACCATTAAAACGGAATTTTCCAGGAGGACGTCATGACGAAGACATTGCTTTATGGGACGGCTCTCACCAGCCTGGCGATCGGTCTCGCGCTGCCTGCGCTCGCGCAGGACACAGGCACGCTCGATCAGAGGAAGGCCGAGGAGGCGCAGCGGCGCCCGCCTGCCTACTCGCCCTATGTCGGCCGGGACTTTCCGACGCGGCCGTTCTTCGGCGACACGCACCTGCATACTTCGTTCTCGATGGATGCCGGCGCCTTCGGCGCCCGGATCGCCCCACGCGATGCCTATCGCTTTGCGCGTGGCGAGGAGATCACCTCGAACACCGGTCAGCCGGTAAAGCTGTCCCGCCCGCTCGATTTTCTCGTCGTCGCCGATCACTCGGACAATATGGGCTTCTTCCCAGACCTCTTCGCGGGCAAGCCGAACCTGCTGGCCGATCCGACGGGCCGCCAATGGTACGACATGATCCAATCCGGCAAGGGCGCGGACGCGGCGATGGCCATCATCGTCGCGTTCTCGCACGCGACCTTTCCGAAGGATCTGATGTATTTCCCCGGAACGCCCGCCTATCACAGCGCCTGGCAGGACACGATCGACGCGGCGGAGGAATACAACGCTCCGGGCCGCTTCACGGCCTTCATCGGCTTCGAATGGACATCGAACACCGGCGGCAACAATCTGCACCGCAACGTCATCTTCCGGGACAATGGCGACAAGGCGAGCCAGGTGGAGCCGTTCACGGTCTACCCGCCCTATGGCAGCGACAACCCGGCCGAGCTGTGGAAATGGATGCAGGCCTACGAAACAAAGACCGGCGGCAACGTGCTGGCGATCGCGCATAACGGCAATCTGAGCAATGGATTGATGTTCCCCGTCGTCGAGGCCTTCGGGAAGAAGCTCGATAGCGAATACGCTGAGACGCGGGCGAAATGGGAGCGCCTTTACGAGGCGACGCAAACCAAGGGCACCGGGGAGGCGCATCCCTTCCTGTCGCCGAACGACGAGTTCGCAGCCTTCGAGATCTGGGACAAGGGCAATCTCGACGGCAGCGTCGCCAAGACGAAGGAGATGCTCGAATTCGAATATGCCCGCTCGGCTTACAAGAACGGGCTGAAGCTCGAAAAGGAACTCGGGACCAATCCCTACACGTTCGGCCTCGTCGGCAGCAGCGACGCTCATACGGGGCTCGCCGCCATGGAGGAGGATAATTTCTTCGGCAAGACGGTGCCACAGGAGCCGAGCCCGCACCGGATGATGGAGGCGTTCATCAACAACCCCAAGACCGGCGTGAAGGTCATGGACTGGGAGGTTTCCGCCTCCGGCTATGCGGCGGTCTGGTCGCGGGAGAATACGCGCGAATCCCTCTGGGACGCGATGGAGCGCAAGGAGACTTATGCCACCACCGGCCCCCGCATGATCGTGCGGTTCTTCGGCGGCTGGGACTTCGTCCAGCAGGATGCGCAGGACCGCCTGCCGGCCCGGATCGGCTACGGCAAGGGCGTGCCGATGGGCGGCGACCTCAGCGCGGCGCCTGGGGGCAAGGCGCCGACCTTCCTTGTGGCGGCGCTGAAGGACCCGATCGGCGCCAATCTCGACCGCTACCAGATCGTCAAGGGCTGGCTCGACGCGGACGGCAGCCTGCACGAGAAGGTCTATGACGTCGCCTGGTCGGGAGGCCGGAAGCCCGGCGGCGACGGCAAGCTTCCCCCGGTCGGCAACACCGTGGACGAGCCGAACGCCACCTGGACCAACACGATCGGCGCGCCCGAACTCATTGCCGTATGGGAGGACCCGGAGTTCGACGCCACTCAGCCCGCCTTCTATTACGGCCGGGTGATCGAGATCCCGACGCCGCGCTGGACCGCCTATGATGGCAAGCGATTTGGGGTCAAGCCATTGCCGGGCGCCACGATGACCGTCACCGAGCGGGCTTATACCTCGCCGATCTGGTACAGGCCGAAGCCTTGATGAGAGGTCGGTGCGAAGGTGGGGGCGATCGCGCGTCGGCGTGTGGATCCTGGTTGGCGAGGCGGATTTCTCGCCTCGCTTCCTTCAACGGGTTTGCGGTTTCGTCGCGTTTTCGTTGGTAACGGCCGCCATCACCAAGCCTAGGAGGGAGTTGTATTCCTATCTCGCCCGGATGCCGTTGACGACCAGCCGTATGCAGCTGCGCATGAAGCCCGGCCTGTCCGGGCCGCCGGGCCATTCGGTGCCGTGGCCGGTCTTGAGTGCGGCCGCGCCGAAGATCAAGTCCATGAGGATGCGCGCGGTGGCAAGCGGGTCGCCGATGTCGAGCAGCCCCTTCGCCTTGCCTTCCTCCAGCCAGTCGGCGAGTTCTCGCTGGCTCCGCTTGGCGCCTTCCGCTCCGACGATCTGGACAAGCTCCGGATAATGACGGCTCTCATCCACGGCCATGCGGATGAATTCGGTGCGGCGGTGGTCTTCCGCTTCGTCGATATCGACGCGGAAGACGGTCGCCAGTTGTTCCTCCATCGGTATCTCAGGATCATGAGGCGGGAACACCGTCATCAGCCGCCGGTGATGGGCCACGGTCGCGGCGAAGAGGTCGACCTTGCCGGGAAAAAGCCGGTAGAAGGTGCGCTTCGAGATGCCGCAGCGCTCGGCAATCGCGTTGGTCGAGGTCGCGCCGTAGCCGAGCTCCAGGAAGAGCTCGAAGGCGGAGGCGACAACCAGCGCGCGGCTTTCCTCGTCCGACCGCACCTTCGGCCGGCCGCGTGCCCGGCTGGCCGGCACGCCCGTCCCCTTCGCATCATATCCCATGTCCGTTCCAACCGGCCTGTCCACTCGGCGCATAAGAATGCCAATGGTGCGACCGAGCAAGCATCTTGCAGAAACATAAGGCGCCTCTGCCTACAGCGCTGTGCGTCTTTTCAGACGCACAGATGTCGCCGCAGCACTTTGAATTGCTGCATGTTTTTACCCTTGGATCGAATGCGATCCAAGGAAGCATGCAGGAGGCGCCTTATGTCACAAGACCGAAGCGCCTCAAGCCGCGTCGGTCGAAGCCTCGTCGGCGGTCGCCATCGCGTTGATCAGCGCGAGGAGACCGTCAAGCCCATCCGCGTCGCTGGAGAAGGGCAGTGGATCCCCTGATGGGCCCAGCGTCGCGAACTGCGTCTCGGTGATCGAGCGCGTGCCCTCGGTATCGAGGCTTTCGAAGAGGGCGGTCGCCTGCTCTTCGGTCACGTCGTCCGGCCGACCGGCCAAGAACTCTTCGAGGGAAACCGTGCCGTCCTCGTTGGTGTCGAGCGCGTCGTAGGCGCCTTCCGTCGACGATGCCTCTTGCGGCGGCATGCCGCCCGGCGGCGGGCCGTCCGGCATGCTTTCGGCGAATTGCGCCTCGGTGATCGAGCCTGTGCCTTCGGTATCGATGGTGGCATAGAGCGCGGTCGCGTCCTCCTCGCTTATGTCGGCCGGGCGAGCGGCGACGAATTCCGCCTCGGTCACGCTGCCATCGCCGTCGGCATCCATTTCGGCGTAGATGTCGGATGCGGAGGGGTGGCCGCCCTGCGGCGACATCGCCATCAGCACCGCCATCGCGTCGCTCGAGAGCAGCGACGTCATCGAGCCGACCGAACCGCCCGACGGCATCGAGGCATCGAACTGCTCCTCGCTGATCGAGCCCGCATTGTCGCTGTCGATGCTGGAATAGAGCGCGGACGCCTGCGACTCGCTCACATCCTTCGGCCGACCCGCGACGAATTCGTCCTTCGTCAGCTTGCCGTCCGAATTGCTGTCCAGCCTGTTGAACATTGTTCTCTGCGTGGAGGAATAGGCTGCACTACTGCTTGAAGAAACACTGACCATCAAAACCCTCGTTCATGGCGTTGTCCGTTGCCGCATTCAAGGCCGACAATCCCGGCGGAGGGTGGACCGGGGACGAATGACAACCGTACGGCACGCATGTCCCCGGGCAGTGAAAACTGCCCGTTCCATCTCCATGCCGCCGGATATCGGTCATTGATATCCCGTTCCGACTACGACGAACATGCGTGGAACGCATCAAGCGGTAATCTGCTTCGGTGCCACGGACAATCAGGCGCCTATCCGAAACGCGCAAGAAAAGGTTAAATTCCGTTAACCATGATAAAGATACAACGTTTTCAATGATTTATGGCACGGCTTGGTGCTTGGGGTTTCCTAAATCGGAGACTGCGCCAGGGCCCCGGCGAACACCGGGTTCGCCGCCGGACCTTCGTCGCAGCCGTGCCGGAGGGCGTGGCCTAAGCCAGCGACTGGCCGTCGTCGGCCTGCATCGGCCAGCCGGGCCGCGGCCCGATCGGCGGGTTTCCGTCGGGCCGTCCCCGGCCGGCTCCCGCGATGAACTGGTCTTCGGAGAGGGCGCCGGTTCCTTCGCTGTCGAGGGCATCGAAGACGCCGCCGGCCGCGTCCTCGCCCATGCGGTCCCTGTTGCCTGCGATGAATTCGGCCGTCGAAAGGGAACGGTCGTCGTCGCTGTCCATCTCTGCATAAAGCGCCGACAAGGAGGGCGGCATGCCCGCGTCGGCTTCAGCACCATCGGATGCCTCACCGCCTGGCGAACCGAGTGTCATCAGCACGTCCATTGCGGCATTCGACACCCTGCTTTCCGGCGCGGCGCGATCTGCCGCCGTCACCAAGACTTTCGATGCCGTTGCCGACCCGCTGGCGGTCGAGGTGGACGTGCTGCTCGTGCTGTCGCTGCCTTTGTCCTTCGCTTCGGCCTTGGCGAGCGCAGTCTGCAGCTTGGCGATCTCGGAATTGATCTCCGACTTCTCGTCGTCGGTCTTTGCACTCGCGAGTTCGCTCTGCTTGGCGGCCAGTTCGGCCTTGAGCTGCGAGACGGTGCTGCTTGTGCTGGACGTCAAGACGGTGCTCGTCGTCGCCGAAACTGCCGCTACCATGATTACCCCCGTTGGTGATTCGGATGGGCAGAGAGGTAAACCAAACTATTTAAGGTAATCGACCGCGATGTCGGGTACCGTTTTTCGAGGCACTGGGGGTGCCGCCGGACGAGGGTGGCGATTGCTCTGCCGGGATTGCTAGGCATTCGCTTTCAGCGAACTGACGCCGATAGAGGCCATAGGGGGCGACCTCAGGTGAATGTTTCCCTAGAACTATGCTCCTATCCCGAACTTGACGATCGGATCGTGATCGTCAGGGCGGGCGACGAAGTCGATGCCGTGTTTGTTCGCACGGAACGGTTCAACGTCCTGGTCGACACCTTGGGAACGCCCGAGCTATGCCGGACGGCATTGGATATGCTGGGGGAAAGAGCGGCGACCCGCCCGCTGCTTGTCGTCAACTCGCACATGGACTGGGATCACTTCTGGGGTAACGCGGCCGTTGCCGGGCAAGCTCCCATTATTGCGCATGCTGCAGCACTCGAACGTTTGCGCGATCCGTCTTCGCGGCAGGTCCTGCGCGACAAGGCGAGCCAGTGTTTAAGATTTCAGAATGTCGAACTGATCGCTCCCGATATCACGTTTTCCGGTTCGATGATCCTCAACGGTGGCGACCTGACGCTGGAGCTTATCCATACGCCGGGCCACACGCCCGACCACATCGCTGTTTGGATCCCTGAGCTTCGCGTCTGTCTGGCCGTCGATGCGGTGGAGTTCCCGATCCCCGAGGTCTGGAGCAGGAACCCGGACGACCTTCGCCTGATCTCATCGTCACTCGAGCGGATCCGTGACCTCGATGCCAGGTTCGTCATCCCCGCCCATGGCCGGACGTTTTCTCCTTCGGCGGTGGACGATAACCTCGCCTATTTCGAAGAACTGGCCAATCGCGTCGGCAAGCTGAGCGAGAGCGAATTGGCGGACCCGGCACTCGGTAAAACAAGCGGCCTTCGGCTTCAGGATCTTGTGCCCATTCCGGACGACATGCCTGCGTCCACCGTCGGGTTTTACGAAAAGTGCCATGAGACGAACCTTGGCGCCACGGTTCAGGCGTGGGCCGAAAGGCGGAGCCTCGTCCACTGCATGTCTCCTTAAATCGACCTCGATTTAAGGAGACATGCAGCAACTCAAAGTGCTACAGCGACCTTTGCGCGTCTGATAGACGCGCGGCGCTGTAGAACTGATGGCAAATCGCGCTACCGCAACCGCTTGCCATCCGCGTCGAACAGCAGGGCACAGGCCGGGTCGAAGCGGGCGGCGATGCGGTCGCCGGACTTGAGGCCGCGGCCGTTCTTCGTTTCGATCACCACCAGTTCGCCATTGCCGTGGCGGGCATAGGCGAAGGTCTCGCCGCCGAGATGTTCGAGCATGTCGATGGTTAGATCGAGGGCTGCCGTGCCTGTCTCCTTGAAATGCTCCGGCCGGATGCCGACGGTCACGGCGGTTCCAGGCGTCGCCCCAGTGAGGCCGACGGGTATTTTCGCGTCGCCATAGTCCGACAGCCGCGTAAAAGTCCCGCCGTCGCCGGTCTCGATCACCCCCTTCAGGAAATTCATCTTCGGCGAGCCGATGAAGCCGGCGACGAAGAGATTGGCGGGATCGTCGTAGAGGTCGAGCGGCGAGCCGATCTGCTCGACCACGCCGCCGCGCATGACGACGATCTTGTCGGCGAGCGTCATCGCCTCGACCTGGTCATGCGTGACATAGATGATCGTGGCGGCGAGCTGCTTGTGCAGCCGTGCGATCTCGATGCGCATGTGGACACGCAGTTCCGCGTCGAGGTTCGATAGCGGCTCGTCGAAAAGGAAGATTTTCGGGTGGCGGACGATAGCCCGGCCGATCGCCACGCGTTGGCGCTGCCCGCCGGAAAGCTGCTTCGGCTTGCGCTCCAGCAGCGGCCCCAGTTCGAGGATGTTGGCGGCCTCGCTGACGCGTTTCTCGATCTCGGCCTTCGGAATGCCGGCGAAGCGCAGTGCAAAACCCATGTTCTCCCGAACCGTCATATGCGGATAGAGCGCATAGGACTGGAAGACCATGGCGATGCCGCGCTTCGACGGGTCGACATCGTTCATGCGGATGTCGTCGATCGTCAGATCCCCGGAAGTGATTTCCTCCAACCCGGCGATCATCCGGAGCAGGGTCGACTTGCCGCAGCCGGACGGCCCCACGAAGACGACGAATTCGCCGGACTTGATGTCGAGATCGACGCCCTTGATGACTTCCAGGCCGCCATAGGACTTGCGGACATTGCTGAGTTGAAGTTCGCTCATGCGCGCGACGCTCCTTCGGGCGTAGCGGCGAGCTCGAGCTTGGCGGTGCCGAGGCGCGGCGAGCTCACGCTTACCGATATGACGCCGGCAGCGCCCGTCGACTCCAGCCAGAAGCCGGTCGAGCCGCCCTGGAAGATCACCTGGCCCGGCCCGAGGAGCCGCGCCGGACCCTTGACCTCGATGTCGATCGCGTCATTCAGGAACGGCAGGATGTTGCCGACCTGATCGAGGGCGCGGACGATGATGCGGACGCTGTCGCGGCCCTCTGCCCGGATCGTCTTGCTGTCGGCCGCGATTTCCAGGGTCGTCGGCAGCGGATCGGCGACCATCCGCAGATGGGCGACGGCCTTGCCGCCAATGAAGCCGGTGAACTCGGCGCTTTCCCACTTCATGCCCCAGACGCCGAGCTCGTCCTTGGTGAAGTGGCGATGATCGATGACGACGGGCGCATGCGGCAGGGACGGGAAGGTCTCGCGGTCCGGGCCGACGCGCTTCGTCAGCGAGCCGTATTTCAGTTCGATCTCGTCGCAGTTGGTAAGCACGATAAGGGGCAGCACGCCTCCGATATTGCGCTCGCCACGCGCCCAGAAGGTGACGGGCTTCATCACCACCTCCTCGGAGGGCGCGCATTGGCTGGCATAGACGTAAGCGGCGAATTTCGGTTCGCGGAACATGTCCATGACGCCGTGATAGCAGATCCGGTCGCCGGAGCCGAAATCCTTGTGGGTGTTGTAGTCGAACATGCACCAGCCGATCGCGCCGGAAATGCTCGGGTCGCCATGCGCCGCGTTCAGAACCTCGAGGTGCCGACGCACATGCTCGGCCTGCCGCTGCTCCTGATCGTAGATCTTCGTCGGATACATGTGGCCGCCATACTCGGTGATGAGGTACGGCACCTTGCGCGAAAGCCCGGTGCATTCCTGCTGCGGGCGCAGCGGCGTGCGCGGCCGGTTCGAGCCGGGCAATTCCTCGTTGCCGAGGATGAAGTCGTTCATCGTGTAGACGTCTTCGAGGAACTCGCTGTCGGTGATGTAGCGCACGCCGCCGGTCTGCCGGGTCGGGTCGAGCCTGCGGGCGAGGCGATTGGTCTCGACGTAGAAATCGTGCGAATCCTGCGACTCGTTGATCCGGACACCCCAGATGATGATCGACGGGTGGTTCCAGTCGCGCTCGATCATGCGGCGAACGTTCCGGATCGACTCCTCTTTCCACGTCTCGCCGCCGATGTGCTGCCAGCCGGGGATCTCCTCGAAGACGAGCAGGCCGATGCGGTCGCAATGGTCGAGGAACCATTTCGACTGCGGATAATGCGAGGTGCGGACGAGATTGCAGTGGAGCTTGTGCTTCAAGAGTTCTGCGTCGCGCTCCTGCGCCGTGCGCCCCATGGCGTAGCCGACATAGGGAAAGGCCTGGTGGCGGTTGAGGCCGCGGATCTTCAGCGGACGGCCGTTCAGCCGGAAGCCGTCGATCGTGAATTCGGCGGTGCGGAAGCCGAAATGCGAGGCGAGGAGATCGCGGCCGTGATCGGTCCTGAGCTGCACTTCAGCCTGGTAGAGCACCGGATGGTCGATGTCCCACAGCGACAGGCCCTTGAGTCCGGTCATTTCCAGCGTGATGCTCTCGCCCTGGGTCTCGCCGATCGCTTCGGCGAGAAGCTCGCCATTGGCATCCCTCAGGAGCGCCGTCACGGTGCCGGCGAAGGCGAGGCCTTGCGGATTGGCGAGGTCGCAGCGGACCGTGACGGCCTTCGCGTCGGAAAGCACGTCGCGGGTTTCGATCTTGATATTGCGGATCGCGACCGGGTCGGTGAGCTTCAGCCAGACGTCGCGGTAGATGCCGGCATAGGTGAGGTAGTCGATCCGGCCGCCGAAGGGCGGGATTTCCGGGTTCTCGCTGCCATCGATCTTGACGGTGATCAGGTTGTCGCCCTTGCGGAGCCGGCCGGTGAGGCGCGCTTCGAACGGGGTGTAGCCGTCCTTATGGGCGACGATCTCCTCGCCGTTCAGATAGACGACCGCGTCCGCCATGGCCGCCTCGAAGACGATCGAGACCTCGCGCTCGGCGAATTCGGGACGCCAGGCGATGACCTTCTGATAGGTGAAGGCGCACTGATAGCAGGTCTCGTCGAAGTAGTTGAAGGGCAGTTCGACGGCGTTGTGCGGCAGGCTGACGGGCTCACCGGCTTGCAGCCTGCCGGCATCGGTGGCGTCGAAGCCTTCGGAAAAGACCCATGAATCGTTGAATGAGGTAACAGAGCGCATCGTGATTCCTATTTGACTGAGCCCAGCATGCCCTGGACGAATTGGCGTTGCATGAAGAAGAAGACGGCGAGCGTCGGAAGCGTCGCAAGGATCGTGCCGACCATGACCACGCCGTAGTCGGGGTAATAGGCGGAGGCGAGCGACGAGATGACCAGCGTGATCGTCTTCGTCTCATTCGACTGCAGCACGATCAGCGGCCAGAGATAGTTGTTCCAGGCGGTCATGAACACGATGATGAAGGCGGCCGCATAGGTCGAGCGCATCACCGGCACATAGATATAGAGAAAGATCTGCCACTCCTTCAGGCCGTCGACCTTCGCCGCGTCGCGCAGTTCGGACGGGAAGGCCTTGGTGCTCTGGCGGAAATAGAATACGATGAAGGCCGAGCCGATCGTCGGCAGCACGACGGCGATGTGGGTGTTGATGAGGCCCATCTTGCCCACCATGATGAAGAGCGGGATCATCAGCGCCGCAAAGGGGATCATCAGCGTCAGCAGCATCGCCCGGTAAAGGCGCTCACGGTGGCGCGACCGGAAGATCTCGAAACCGTAGCCGGCAAGCGATGAGACGGCGAGGGTAAGCACGGTCGCAAAAATGGTCACCTTCGCCGAATTCCAGAAGACCAGCGGCACATTCACCAGGGTGAAGAAGTTGGCGATGTTGGTTGCCAGCGCCTCGCCCGGCGCAAGCCTGCCCTTGATGATGTCGATCGAGGAATTGGTGGCGCCGAGCGCCATCCAGATGAAAGGGAAGACGGAGAGGAAGGCCATCAGCCCGACGAAGCCATAGGTCAGGATGGCGGAGGCGATGTTGGCGGGACTGGTTCTCATTTGTCGCGCTCCCTTGCCATGAAGAACTGCAGGAAGGCGAGAATGGCGACGAGAATGACGATGACGTAGGAAACCGTCGCCGCGTAACCGAAATTCGGCATGAAGCGGAAGGTCAGGTTGTAGATATAGAGCGACAGTGTGAGCGTCGCATTCGACGGGCCGCCCTTGCCTTCGGTGAGGTTATAGACCTCGTCGAAGAGCTGCAGCGTACCGATCGTCGAAATCACCGTGGTGAACAGTATGACCGGCTTCAAGAGCGGTATGGTGATGTGGGTAAAGCGCGCCCAGGCCGGAACGCCGTCGATGCGGGCGACCTCGTAGATCGACCTGTCGATGTTCTGCAGCGCCGCGAGATAGAAGATCATGTTGTAGCCGGTCCAGCGCCAGGTGATGGCGATGATGACGAGCGCCTTCGCCCAGAAGGGATGCGTCTGCCAGGGAATGGGCGAGGCAATGATGCCAATCGCCTGAAGCGTCGAATTGACGATGCCGTCGAATGCGAACATGCCCTTGAAGAGCACAGAATAGGCGACGAGCGAGGTGACGCACGGGAGGAAGATCGCGGTGCGGAAGAACGCCCGGCCGAGGAGCCGCGGATTGTTGAGGAGCGACGCCAGGATGAGGGCGAGCAGGATCATGATCGGCACCTGCACGACGAAATAGGTCATCGTGTTGGTCAGCGCCTTGATGAACACCGCATCGTTCCAGAGGCGGACGATGTTGCCGAAGCCGGCGAACTTCATCATCATGCCGCGGCCGGACTGGAAGGACATCCAGAGCGACCAGAAAATCGGATAGACCATGAACAGGGCGATCAGCCCGAGCGCCGGCGCGACGAACAGCCAGCCATTGACGTCGTAATATCGGCCGATGCCGCCGCGGCGGGCGAGAGCCATCGTCAACCTCATGATTAACAGGGAACCACTGGCCGTGGCTTAAGCCGCCACGGCCAACTGTAGAGCGGCAGGCAGCTTTGCCCGCCTGCTCGCTTTCCCGGCTACTGGATGTGCCCGGCGACTTCGGCGTCGATCGCCTTCAGTGCTTCGTCTACCGGCGTGCCCTGGGTCAGCGCCGGCAGTTGCGCTGTGACCGCGAGATCGGCCTCGTTGGTGAAGATGCCGTAGTTCACCGACGGCACCTTGGCGAGCCAGTCGGAGAAGTTCTGCCAGACCTTCTCACCGCCGAAGAACGGATCGGCCGCCTCATAGGCCGCCCCGCTACGGGCGGCGAGCAGCGAACCGACGGCGCCGCGGTCCTGCAGGATCTTCTGGTAGAAATCGATGTCCTTGCCGTAAATCTCGTTGAGGAAATCGATCGCCTCGGCCTTTTCCGCGGAGCTTTCGAGCACGTACCAGCTCGATCCGCCGAGATTCGACGCATGCGTCGCGCCTTCGATCGAGAGCGCCGGGATCGGCGCTACGCCCCATTTGCCGGCCTGGTCCGGCTGCGCCTTGACGGTGCCGGTGATCCACACGCCAGTCACGACCGACGCGACATCACCCGAGGTGAAAGTTCCAACCCAGTCGGACCAGCCGTTGGCTGGTTTGTAGATATTGGCGGACATGATCTTGCCGACCGTCTCGACCGCTGCCTTCAGCGCCGGATTGCCGGTGATGTTCGCCTTGCCTTCCTTGTCGAAATACCATTGGCCGGCCGATTGCATGATGATGCGGACGAGGCCGGCATCGTTCGGGTCGAGACCGATCATCTTCTTGCCGGTCTTCGCCTCGACCTGCTGGCCGATCTCGATGAATCGATCCCAGGTGAGGTTCTGCATGTCTTCCGGTTTGAAGCCGGCCTGCTCGAGGTAGTCCTTGCGATAATAGAGCCCGGTGACGCCCGAATCGAAGGGCATGCCGTAGACCTGGCCGTCGACGGTCATCACTTCAACCTTGTAGGGAGCGAAGCCCGAATAGTCGACGGTGCCGGATAGGGCCGCGAAGGCGCCGGGGAAGGATTGCAGATATTTCTGCGCGCCGTAGTCCTCGATCAGCACAATGTCGGGCAACGCGTCGGCAGTGCCTGAGGCAAGGCCCGTCTGCAGCTTCTGCTCGACGTCGGTCTTGGCGAAATCGACGACGTTGAAGGTGACGTCGGGATGCGTCTTGGTATAGCGGGCGCCGGCTTCCTTCATGATCGCGACGTTGAAGTTCGGATCCCAGCACCAGATGGTGATTTCCTTCGCCTCTGCGGCGGTGACCGCCAGGAAGCTGGCGCTTGCGAGCGCAAGAGCGGCGATCCGCGACAGATGGGCACGCGCAAAAATATCCATGAATTTCCTCCCTCAAGGTTCGTTCCCCGAGACAGTCCTCCCTGTCTCGACGCGGAGTATTTCCTAAAATCGAGAGCGATGCAAGATTTTCAGTAAATATTTACTCGCTGGCTTCGGCCCAGCCAGTTCCCATCTCGGAGGCCCGAAAAACCCATCCGGGGGCCATTCAAGCCCGCTCTATGTCCGTGTGTGTAAAATCGTCACCTTTGAAGAGAAGAGGGAGGTGGTAGGTTTTCGCGCAAGCATAGGAGAAGCAGTCTCCGAAGTTCAGCCGTGCGGCATGGGCAACGACGCCTCCGTAGGTTCGGCAGGCTTCGATTGCCATGCGATGCATGGTGCCATCGATAGGCTTCGCGTTCGCTCCAATCGTCTCGATGAACGCTTCAACATGCTGTTGTGCCAGATCGATTAGGTGAGGTGGGATCGGCACTTGGTTTCCAAGAGTGCCATCTCGCTTCTTACGGGCTAGGCTGATGACCGCCTCGAACATCGAGATCGACGAATAGTAGATCGGCTGCTTCGCCTTCTCGATCTTGTCGATCAGCATGTCGGCGTCCTCCTCCTCCCCGAGGATAGCAACTATCGCAGAGGCGTCGAGGAACATCAGGCATCGCCCCACTGCTCATCGGTGAATTTCTTCATGTCGAAGTTCGGATCGTCGGGACCCATGGCACGAACGCTCTCTTGAATCCTTTTGATCCGCCCTTTCAACGGGATGGTCTTTTTTGCTCGTTCTAACTCGTTGAGAAGCGCCCTGCGCACCGCTTCGGTCTTATTGGGAGCATTGATGGCCTGCTGGACCTGCTTCGCAAGGTCGCCGACGGCATCGTCGCGAATATAGAGGGACATAGGATCTCCTGAGGCTGTATATCCTGGCTTCGAATATACGTATATTCTATCCGGATATACAGCGGTGGCAAGCTGACCGTTCCGGGGAAATGAATTCGCAATTGCCAGAGGGGAGTGCGAGTTAGGTCGGTTCGCTCCAATTGCGCCACGGCGTATGACGACTGCCCAAACGCTAGACAGGGCTCAATTCGCCCGATCTTGTCAGTCCGAGATCGACCGGCGCGGGCGTGCTGCCGCGCCAGACGATCTCGGTGCCGAGCACCACCTTCTTGGCGACTTCACGTCCCGACAGGCGCTCGAGCAGCAGGTCGACGGCGGTTTCGCCGATCAGTTCGGCCGGGATCTTGACGGTGGTCAGCGGCGGTCCGAGGAACTGCGCCACCGGAATATCGTTGAAGCTCGCCACCGCCACATCCTCGGGGATCCTCAGGCCCATCTCGTGAATGGCCCGGTAGGCGCCGAGCGCCAAGTTGTCGTTGCAGGTGATCAGCACCTTCGGCGGGCTGGGGTTCGACAGCATCGTCCTGGCGAGCGCGTAGCCGCTATCGGGTGTCATCCGTTCGACGAGGCACAGATCCGGATCGAAAAGCCCGGCCTTCGTCATCCACTCGATATAGGTGCGGCAGCGACGCTCCGAATAGATGTTTTCGGGCTCGTGAAACGCGTCGATCCAGCCGATGAAGCCGATCCGGCGATAGCCCATGGCGTGAACCGCCCCGAGAAGCCGGGTCATGGCCGTCGCGACGTCGCTTAGGACGCTGTCGTCCGCGTCGCCCGCCGGCGCGTAATCGGCAAAGACGAGGTGGCGGCTGTGGCGGCGCAGCCATTCGAGTGCGTCGCCATAATAGTGGCCGACGGCGACGACCCCGGACGCGCCCTCGAGGATCGCCGCCTCCGGAGGGCTTCCCGTATGGACGATCTTGACGATCTCGCTTTTCAGCGCCTGGCAGCGGCTCTCGATGCCGAGCCGCACGCCGACATAATAGGGATCGGCCAGTTCCTGGGCAGGTTCGAGGAAATGCACGAGGGCAATCTTCAATCCGACGCCGAGGCCCTGGGCGGCCGCACGGCTGCGATTGCGCGGCGTCGCATAATTCAGCGCTTCGGCCGTCTCGATGATCGCCTGCCGTTTCCTGGTGGAGATCGACAAGGTCGGATCGTAGTTCAAGACCCGCGACACGGTCGCCGACGACACGCCGACGGCCGCTGCGATTTCCTTGATTGTCACCATTCTCTTATGTCCCGTCGGTCAGTCGCGTCTTCGCACGTCTTATTTAGTAAAATTTTATCGCGCAGATTTCAATCGCAAGCAGCAGCCAGCGTGGTCACCTGCTCACTTGTCTTCTGGTTTTTGGCGGGCACGCTCGCATACATGCCGGTGGTGCGGAACTCGGTCGGGCTGGCGCCGAAGACGCGGCGGAAGACCTTGGCGAAATAGTTGGGGTCGTCGAAGCCGGACAGGATCGCCACCTCCTTGACCGGCAGGTCGGCGGTCTTGGTCAACAGCTTCACCGCCCGCTGCAGTCGCTTCTGCAGCACGAATTCGGCCGGCGGCATGCCTTCGCTTGCGGCGAAGACGCGCGAGAAATGGGCGCGGCTCAAGCCGGAGACGCGGGCGAGTTCCTCGACCGGCAGCGGCTTTTCGAGATTCGCCAGAATGTGCTCGATGACGTGATGCATCTTCCGGTATTCCTCGCTGAAGACCGGATGCGATCCGAAGACGTCGTCATAAAGCGCCATCGCCGCCTCATAGGCGATGGCCGAGGCGCGGCCCGGCGTTTCCCCGCCGGTGATGAGACGCAGGCTGCAGTCGGCGAGGCTTTCGACCGTCTCAGGCTGCAGCTTCAGGACCGGCCCGGTGACGGCGAGAATGGAGCGGTGGATGCGCAATGCCTCCTCGCCGTTCATCGAGATCCAGAAGAACTCCCAGCGCCCGCCTTCCTCCAGCCAGTAGCGATGATTGTGCGGAACGAGCAGGAGCAGCGTTTCGCCCTCGCGCACGCGATGGGTGCGGTGCTCGTAGCGCAGGTTGCCGGCGCCGCCGATCGTGTACTGCAATACCGTGAATGGCGTCTGGCCGCGCTTTCGCCCGTCCCAGTCGTAGTTCGAATCGGTCCGGATTTCGTAGCCGGTGCTCGTCGGCATGGTGTGCAGGCTCTGCCTTCCCCGCGGCAGCGAAACGGTCCGCATCACCGGCCCACGGTCGATCAATTGCTGCAGCATAGAATTACCCATGAAAGCACAATCCCTCTCTAGTCGTGCGGCAGATTATACACATAATGGCCACAGATCGCGCAAGACGCATGGACTACCAGCGTTTGAAGCAGGGTTCGGTGAGGACGGTCCGCGGATGGTGGACGCATCGATTCAGTGAATTGATTTTACCCTTATAGCGCGAAGACGCCATCGCGAGGAGGTTTTAGACGACAATGGGCAGCTTCAAGATCGCCATCATCGGCGCCGGCAGCGTCGGTTTCACCAAGAAGCTTTTCACCGATATCCTGTCCGTGCCGGAGCTCCGCGACGTCGAGTTCGCGCTGACGGACCTGAGCGAACACAATCTCGGTATGATCAAGACGATCCTCGACCGGATCGTCGAGGCGAACAACCTGCCGACCCGCGTCACCGCAACCACCGATCGGCGCAAGGCGCTCGAAGGCGCCCGCTACATCATCAGCTGCGTCCGGGTCGGCGGCCTCGAGGCCTATGCGGACGATATTCGCATTCCGCTGAAATACGGCGTCGACCAATGCGTCGGCGACACGATCTGTGCCGGCGGCATTCTCTACGGCCAGCGCAACATTCCGGTGATCCTCGACTTCTGCAAGGACATCCGCGAAGTCGCCCAGCCGGGCGCTAAGTTCCTGAACTATGCCAACCCGATGGCGATGAACACCTGGGCGGCGATCGAGTACGGCAAGGTCGATACCGTCGGCCTCTGCCACGGCGTCCAGCACGGCGCCGAGCAGATCGCCGAAATCCTCGGCGCCAAGGAGGGCGAGCTCGACTATGTCTGCTCCGGCATCAACCACCAGACCTGGTTCATCGACGTTCGCTTGAACGGCCGCAAGATCGGCAAGGACGAACTTATCGCCGCCTTCGAGGCGCATCCGGTCTTCTCCAAGCAGGAAAAGCTCCGCATCGACGTGCTGAAGCGCTTCGGCGTCTATTCGACCGAAAGCAACGGCCATCTTTCCGAATACCTGCCCTGGTACCGCAAGCGTCCCGACGAGATCACCAAATGGATCGACATGTCCGACTGGATCCATGGCGAGACCGGCGGGTATCTGCGCTATTCGACCGAGACCCGCAACTGGTTCGAGACGGAATATCCCCGCTTCCTCGAGGAGGCAGGCAAGCCGCTCGATACGATCAAGCGGTCGAACGAGCATGCAAGCCATATCCTGGAAGCGCTCGAGACGGGCCGTGTCTATCGCGGCCATTTCAACGTCAAGAACAACGGCGTGATCACCAACCTGCCGGCCGACTCGATCATCGAATCTCCTGGCTTCGTCGATCGTTTCGGCATTAACATGGTGTCCGGCATCACGCTTCCCGAGGCCTGTGCCGCCACCTGTATCTCGTCGATCAATGTCCAGCGCATGTCCGTGCATGCGGCGATTACCGGCGACATCGATCTGCTGAAGCTGGCGGTGCTGCACGACCCGCTGGTGGGCGCGATCTGCACGCCGGAGGAGGTCTGGCAGATGGTCGACGAAATGGTCGTCGCCCAGGCCGAGTGGCTGCCGCAATACGCCCATGCCGTCGAGGCGGCAAAGGAGCGGCTCGCCCGCTCGACGGTGAAGACCCGCGAGTGGACGGGTGCCGCCCGGCGCGAGGTGCGCTCCATCGAGGAAATCCGCGCCGAGAAGGAAGCCGCGAAGCTGCGGGCTGCGGTTTAGGCGGCCGTGGATATGGAAGATAGTGGGTGCCGCTACCCCCTCTGGCCTGCCGGCCATCTCCCCCACAAGGGGGGAGAATAGATGTGGCACGCCCTGCGCGTCCGTCGAGCATTTCGGTTTGCAGCGCCGTGTCGGTCGGATCGAGGGTTAGCGGCACTTATTCTCCCCCCTTGTGGGGGAGATGGCGGCAGCCAGAGGGGGTAACCCACGGCACTAGACCGCCGCATTGAAATGACGGCGCGAGCACACCTGCGTGAGGAGTCGCGGGGGGCTCGGGCCAAGGAGGAGCGCCACCCGTCCCGGCGTGGCGAACAGGAGGGAGAACCTGAGGCAATGAAGACGTATCGATTGACAACAACGGCCAGCCTGCTGATCGGCATATCCGCCTTCGCGGTGCAGGCCTTCGCATCCGAACCGACCGTGGTGCCCGAGCAGCCGCCCGTGCCGGCGCAGGGCAAGATCACCTATGTGGCGCGCGATTCCATTCTCGAGTTCAAGGCCTTGCCCGAATATAGAGAGCCGGAATGGGTAACCGAGAAATTCGTCAAGACCGGCAAGCTGCCGCCCGTCGCCGAGCGCCTGCCGAAGGAGCCGATGGTCTTCAAGGCCGGCAACATGCCGGACGGCACGGGCGTCTATGGCGACGTCATGCGCCATGTCATCGGCGGCCGCCCGGAAGGCTGGAACTACAGCGCCGGCCAGACCCAGGGCTGGGGCGGCATCGACATCGGCATGTCGGAATGCCTGACCCGCACCGCGCCGCTCTACCAGGTGGAGGCCAGCGACGTCGAGCCGCTGCCGAACCTCGCCAGAAGCTGGGAGTGGTCGGAGGACGGGCACAAGCTTACCATGCACCTGATAGAGGGGGCGAAATGGTCGGACGGCGACCCCTTCGACGCCGACGACGTGATGTTCTACTGGGACGACAATGTCGTCGATCCGAATGTCTCACCGCTGAACGGTGCGACGCCCGAAACCTTCGGCGAAGGAACGACGCTCAAGAAGGTCGACCAGTATACGGTCGAATGGACCTTCAAGGAGGCCTTCCCGCGCCAGCATCTCTATTCCATGGCCTATGGCACCTTCTGCCCCGGCCCGTCGCATATCCTCAAGACCAAGCATCCGAAATATGCCGGCACGACCTACGACCAATACAAGAACGGCTTCCCGCCGGAATATATGAACATTCCGGTGATGGGCGCCTGGGTTCCGGTTGCCTATCGGCCGGACGACATCATCGTGCTGCGTCGCAATCCCTACTATTGGAAGGTCGACGAGTCCGGCAACCAGCTGCCCTATCTGAACGAAGTCCACTACAAGCTGTCGACCTGGGCCGACCGCGACGTGCAGGCGATTGCCGGATCGGGCGATTTCTCCAACCTCGAGCAGCCGGAAAACTTCGTGGAGTCGCTGAAGCGTGCGGCCAACGAAGCGGCACCGGCACGGCTCGCCTTCGGCCCGCGTGTCATCGGCTACAATCTGCGCATGAACTACTCGGCCAATGGCTGGGGAGAGCCGGACGAGCGCGCCCAGGCGGTCCGCGAACTCAACCGCAATCTCGACTTCCGTCAGGCCGTCACCATGGCGGTCGATCGCAAGAAGCTCGGCGAAGCGCTGGTGAAGGGGCCGTTTACGGCGATCTATCCGGGCGGGCTCTCCTCCGGCACCAGCTTCTATGACCGGAACTCGACCATCTACTATCCGTTCGATCTCGAAGGTGCCAAGGCGCTCCTCGAAAAGGTCGGCCTCAAGGACACGGACGGCAATGGCTTCGTCAACTTCCCCGAAGGCACCGCCGGCGGCGCTGACGTGCAGATCGTGATGCTCGTCAATTCCGACTACGGCACCGACCGCAACCTGGCGGAAGGCCTGATCGGCCAGATGGAACAGCTCGGGCTCAAGGTCGTGTTGAATTCGGTCGACGGCACCAAGCGCGACGCGACGCAATATGCGGGCAAGTTCGATTGGCTGATCCGCCGCAACGACCAGGAGCTGACCTCCGTGGTGCAGAACACGACGCAGCTCGCGCCGACCGGCCCGCGCACCAGCTGGCATCACCGGGCGCCGGAAAGCGGCAAGGTCGACCTCATGCCCTACGAGCAGGAACTCGTCGACCTCGTCAACAAGTTCATCGCGAGCAACGACAACGAGGCGCGTGCCGACCTGATGAAGCAGTTCCAGAAGGTCTCGACGGAGAATGTCGATACGGTCGGGCTCACCGAATATCCGGGTGCGCTGATCATCAACAAGCGCTTCTCGAACATTCCTCCGGGTGCGCCGATCTTCATGTTCAACTGGGCCGAGGACACGATCATCCGCGAGCGGGTCTTCGTCGCGGCCGACAAGCAGGGCGACTACGAGCTCTATGCGGAGCAGCTTCCCGGTAAGCCCGGCGACAGCGGCCCGAGCAACTGAACCTGATCGTCCCCTCCGGCTCTGACCTCAGGGCCGGGGGGATCGCCCTTCACTCCGTGGCGGCATCGCCAATGGAAAACCGACAGAAGGAAACGGCCATGTTCAGATTTCTGCTGGTCCGCATCGCCTCTGCCATTCCGGTGCTGTTCGTCCTGAGCGTGGTGACCTTCGCCATCATCCAGGCGCCGCCCGGCGATTACAGCGACTATATCCGCTCGCAGCTCATCAACCAGGGCGGTGCCTCCTTCGAGGAAGCCGACGCCCAGGCACAGGCCTACCGCAAGGAGCACGGCCTCGATAAGCCGCTGCCGCTCCAATACGTCAACTGGATGACCGGCATCGTGACGCGCGGCGATTTCGGCCACAGCCTCTACTACAACAAGCCGGTTGCCGACGTCGTCGGCGAACGCCTGCCGCGCACGCTGGCGCTCGCGCTCGTCTGCCACATCCTCGCCTCCGTCATAGGCATCGGCTTCGGCATCCTTGCGGCGACCAAGCAATATTCCTGGGTCGACAGCCTGCTTTCGACCGTCTCCTTCCTCGGCATGACGGTGCCGCGCTTCCTGATGGCGCTGATCATCGTCTATATCCTCGTCTTCCATTTCAATGTGAGCGAGATCAACAGCTTCCATTCGGCCCGCTATGGCGGCGCGCCCTGGTCGTGGGACAAGTTCGTCGACCTGGTGAAGCATGTCTGGCCGGTCGTGGCGATCGCCACCTTCGGCGGGCTCGCCTACAATATGCGCGTCATGCGCGGCAACCTGCTCGACACGCTGAACGCTCAATATGTCGAGACCGCGCGCGCCAAGGGCCTGAGCGAAGGCGCCGTCGTGATGCGGCATGCGGTGCCGAACGCGCTGCACCCGCTCATCATGTATCAGGGCGTCGTGCTTCCCTACATGCTGACCGGCGAAATCGAAACGGCGATCATCTTCGCGCTGCCGACAGTCGGCCCGGCGATCGTCGGCTCCATGTGGGTCGGCGACGTCTATGTCACCGCGACCTTCATGCTGGTGCTCTCGGCAACGCTGATCGTCGGCAACATCATCGCCGACATGCTGCTCGCCGCGCTCGATCCGCGCGTGCGCATGGGAGGAGGGGCCTACGCATGACCATCGAAGCCCACAGCACCGTGCCGGTCGCCATGCAGCCGGAAGAAAAGCACCACCACGAGAGCTATACCGCCCTCGTCTGGCGGCGGCTGAAACGCTCCTGGACGGGCCTGCTCGGCCTGATCCTCGTCAGCCTGCTGGTCCTCATGGCGATCTTTGCCGATTTCCTGTCGCCGGTCGATCCGAAGGCGACCGGCGTCGCCTTCGCGCCGCCGCAGGCGATCAGCTTCCGCGACCGTGAGGGCAACTTCGTCTTTTCGCCGCGCAGCTATCCGGTGCGCGAGACGGAGGAGCTCGACCCGATCACTTTCCAGCCGATCATCGGTCCCGACTACGACAATCCGCAGATCCTCGGCTTCTTCGTCAAGGGCGCGTCCTATAGGCTCTTCGGGCTGATCCCGGCCGAGCGCCATCTCTTCGGCGCCGTCGACGGCACGCCGGTGCACCTGCTCGGCACCGACAAGTTCGGCCGCGACGTGCTTTCGCGCATCCTCTACGGCTCCCGCATCTCGCTGATCATCGCGCTGACGGTCGTCTCGATCGTCACCGTGGTCGGCACGACCGTCGGCATGGTTTCGGGCTATTTCGGGGGGCGTTTCGACGCCTGGGTGCAACGCTTCGTCGAGCTTGTGCTCGCCTTCCCGCAATTGCCGCTCTACCTGGCGCTCGCCTCGCTGATCCCGGTGACGGCACCGACCAATGTCTTCCTCGCCTTCGTCGTCATCGTGATGTCGGCGCTCGGCTGGGCGCAGATGTCGCGCGAGGTGCGCGGCAAGACGCTGGCGCTTGCCCGCATCGACTATGTGCGGGCGGCGATCGCCATCGGCGCCACCGACCGGCGCATCATCTTCCAGCACATTTTCCCGAATGTGATGAGCCATGTGATCGTCGCAGTGACGCTGGCGATCCCGCAGGTGGTGTTGCTCGAATCCTTCCTCGGCTTCCTCGGCTTTGCGGTCAAGCCGCCGCTCATTTCCTGGGGGCTGATGCTGCAGGACACGGCGAACTATTCGGCGATCGGATCCTACCCGTGGATCCTCTCGCCGGTCGCCTTCGTGCTTGTCACTGTCTTCGCCTTCAATGCGCTCGGCGACGGCCTGCGCGACGCAATCGACCCCTATTGAGGAGCACGCCGATGGCAACAGTCGAAACCATTGTGCCGGCGCCGGACGAGCGGCGGGATCGTCAGACGAAAGATACGCGGCCGGTCATCGATGCCCGCAAGGTGGCCGTCACCTTCAAGGTCGAGAATGGCACGGTCGAGGCGGTGAAGGACGTCTCCTTCCAGCTCTATCGTGGCGAGACGGTGGCGATCGTCGGCGAGTCCGGCTCGGGCAAGTCGGTGACGGCCCGCACCATCATGGGGTTGCTCTCGAAGCGCGCCACGATCGCCTCGCATTCGCGCATCGACTATGACGGCAGGGACGTGCTGAAATTTTCGAAGCGACAGCGCCGGGCGCTGCGCGGCGACCGGATCTCGATGATCTTCCAGGAGCCGATGAGCTCGCTGAACCCGGTCTATACGATCGGCAGTCAGATCATCGAGGCGATCCGGGCGCATCGCCGCATGAGCCGCCGCGCCGCAGCCGAGCGGGCGCTCGAACTCCTGCGCCACGTGCAGATCCCGGACCCGGAGGCGCGGCTCAACCAGTATCCGCACCAGCTTTCCGGCGGCCAGCGCCAGCGCGTGATGATCGCCATGGCGCTCGCCAACGACCCGGACGTCTTGATCGCCGACGAGCCGACGACAGCGCTCGACGTCACCGTGCAGGCGCAGATCCTCAACCTGATCCGCAAGCTGCAGCAGGAACTCGGCATGGCGGTGATCCTGATCACCCACGACCTGACGGTGGTCAGGCAATTCTCCGACTACGTCTATGTGATGCAGCTCGGCGAGGTGAAGGAACACAACACGACGGAAGCGCTCTTCGCCAACCCGCAGCATGCCTATACGCGGCGGCTGCTTGCCTCCGAACCGTCGGGCAGGGCCAAGCCGCTGCCGGACAATGCGCCGATCATGCTCGACGGCCGCAACGTCCGGGTCTCCTTCATGCTGAAGAAGGGCGGCTTCTTCAAGCCGGAGATGAAGGAGCTGGTCGCCGTCGACAGCCTCAGCCTCGATCTCCGCCGGCACGAGACGCTCGGCCTCGTCGGCGAGTCCGGCTCCGGCAAGACCACCTTCGGCCAGGCGCTGATCCGGCTGATCAACACCGACGCAGGCGAGATCTATTTCGACGGCGAGCCGATCCATGGCAAGGATCGCAAGGGCATGCGGCCGCTGCGCTCGCGCATCCAGATCGTCTTCCAGGATCCCTTCGCCTCGCTCAACCCGCGCATGTCGATCGGCCAGATCATCGAGGAAGGGCTGATCGTCAACGGCCTCGGCGAGAACCGCAGGGATAGGCTTGCGCGCGTCCAGGACGCGCTTGTCAGCGCCGGCATGCCCCCCAATATCCTGTCGCGCTTTCCGCATGAATTTTCCGGCGGCCAGCGCCAGCGCATCGCGATTGCCCGGGCGATTGCGCTCGAGCCGGAATTCATCCTGCTCGACGAGCCGACCTCGGCACTCGACCTCTCGGTGCAGGCCCAGATCATCGAGCTCCTGCGCAAGCTGCAGGACGAGCGGGGCCTGAGCTATCTCTTCATCTCCCACGACCTGAAGGTCGTGCGCGCGCTCTGCCATCGGGTGGTGGTGATGCAGCACGGCAAGATCGTCGAGGAGGGACCGGTGAGCGAAATTCTTTCCAATCCCAAGACTGCCTATACGGAGCGGCTCGTCAGAGCCGCCTTCGAAGTGGCCGCGTGACCTTCCAGAACAGAGGCTTTCCATGACCAGACAACCCAAGATCACCTTCATCGGCGCCGGCTCGACCGTCTTCATGAAGAACATCATCGGCGACGTGTTGCAGCGGCCGGCGCTTTCGGCCGCGACCATCGCGCTGATGGATTTGAGCCCCGAACGTCTCGCCGAAAGCGAGATAGTCGCCGGCAAGCTGGTGCGCACCCTCGGCGTCAAGGCGAAGATCGAAACCTATTCCAACCAGCGGAAGGCGCTCGAAGGGTCGGACTTCGTCGTCGTCGCCTTCCAGATCGGCGGCTACGAGCCCTGCACCGTCACCGATTTCGAGGTGCCGAAGAAATACGGGCTGCGCCAGACGATTGCCGACACGCTCGGCGTCGGCGGTATCATGCGCGGGCTTCGCACCGTGCCGCATCTCTGGAAGATCTGCGAAGACATGCTTCAGGTCTGCCCGGAGGCGATCCTCCTGCAATATGTCAACCCGATGGCGATCAACACCTGGGCGATTGCCGAAAAGTACCCGACGATCAAACAGGTCGGCCTCTGCCATTCGGTGCAGGGCACCGCCTTCGAGCTTGCTCGCGACCTCGACATTCCGCTTGAGGAGATCCGCTATCGTGCGGCCGGCATCAACCACATGGCGTTCTATCTCAAGTTCGAGCATCGCCAGAAGGACGGCAGCTATCGCGACCTCTATCCGGATCTCGTCCGCGGCTATCGCGAAGGGCGCTTCCCGAAGCCCAGCCACTGGAACCCGCGCTGCCCGAACAGGGTGCGCTACGAGATGCTGACGCGGCTCGGCTATTTCGTCACCGAAAGCTCGGAGCACTTTGCCGAATACACGCCCTATTTCATCAAGGACGGCCGTCCGGACCTGATCGAGAAGTTCGGCATCCCGCTCGACGAATATCCGAAGCGCTGCATCGAGCAGATCGAGCGTTGGAAGGGCCAGGCGGCCGCCTTCAAGGAGGCCGAGACGATCGAGGTGGCCGAAAGCCACGAATATGCCTCGTCGATCATGAACTCGGTCTGGACCGGCGAGCCTTCGGTGATCTACGGCAACCTCAGGAACAATGGCTGCATCACCTCGCTGCCGGAAAACTGCGCCGCGGAGGTGCCCTGCCTCGTCGACGCCTGCGGCATCCAGCCGACCTATATCGGCGCCCTGCCGCCGCAGCTGACCGCGCTGATCCGCACCAATATCAACGTCCAGGAGCTGACCGTCCAGGCGCTCGTCACCGAGAACCGTGAGCACCTCTACCACGCGGCGATGATGGATCCGCACACGGCGGCCGAGCTCGACCTCGACCAGATCTGGTCTCTGGTCGACGACCTGCTCGTCGCCCATCGCGACTGGATCCCGGAATGGGCCCGCATTCCGAAGAAGGTACAGGCCGCCTGATTTCGTTCTCCCGGTCAGGCGACCAGATGGCCCCGGGACGCTCCGCGTTCCGGGGCTTTTCTTGTCGACATCGACGATGCCGGAAGACAGCAATCCGTGCCGGCTTCAGACCAGACCGGGCACGACAAACACCAGCCACGCAACAATCGGACCTATGATGGCGATCAGTGCGCTGTAGATGAGCAACTGCCGCAGCACATGCTCGCGCTTCTCGTCCGGCGCATTGGCGACGACGAGGGCGCCGTTGGTTGAAAACGGGCTGGTGTCGACGATCGTTGTCGAGATGGCGATCGCCGCGACGACGCCGACTGCGCTGATCTGGCCCTGCAGCAGGAACGGTACGGCGAGCGGAATGATGGCGCCGAGCAAGGCCGTCGACGAGGCGAAGGCCGAAACAATTGCGCCGGTGAAGCAGAGGAGCAGCGCCACCAGCAGCGGCATGCCGAGGCTCGAAATGCCGCTCGCCACATAGTCGATCGTCCCGGCCTTCTCCATGACGCCGACATAGGTGATGATGCCGGTGATCAGCAGCACCGTCGACCAACTGACCTTGTCGATCGCCGCCTTCTGGGTCTTCGGCGAGATGAGCGCCAGAACGACGGCGACGGTGATCGCCACGAGGCCGACATTGAACTTGAAGACCAGGGCGCCGATGCCGAGCGCCGTCAGGCCGATCAGCGTGGCGATCATTTCCGGGGTCAGGCGCAATGTCGCAGCGGTGTCGGCCGCGGTGCCGTAGGTGTGCTCCCTTATCGGCTTGGCCGGCGTGCCGCCATGGCCGCGGATCGATGCGGACACGCCCTCCGGGTGCAGTTCTGGCAACGGACCGGACATGGCCGCCTTCTGCTTCATGACCTGCAAGCCGCCGAAGACGAAGAACACCAGCACGGCGATCGCCAGGTTGAAGAAGAAGCTGGAGAGGAACAGCGATGTCGGCGCAAAGGGCAGGCCGGCCTTGACGACGATCTGGTTGGTGATGCCGCCATAGACGCTGATCGGCGAGAAGCCGCCTGCCTGCGCGCCATGAATGACCATCAGCCCCATCATCGCCGGATGGATGCGGTATTGCACGGCGAAGCTCAGCGCCACCGGCGCCAGGATGGCGACGGCCGCCGGCCCGAGCGCGCCGAACCCGGTGATCACCGCGGCGACCATGAACATCACCCAGGGTATCCAGGCGACATGCCCGCGCACCAGCCGCACGGCGCATTCGACGAGCCAGTCGATGGTGCCGTTGATCTGGGCGATTGCGAAGAGATAGGTGACGGCGACGAGCGTCAGGAACAGGTCGCTCGGGAAGCCGGCGAAGATGTCATTGGCCTTCATGCCGATGATCAGCGATCCGAGCAGGAAGGTGCAGCCGAAGGCCAGCGCGCCCATGTTGATCGGCTGGATGGTCGCGATGACGAACATGCCGACCAATAGCAGTATGGATAGGATTTCGATGCCCATGATTCCCCTCCCTCCGGCGCCTCCAGCGCCGTAGCTGTTGTTTTCGAGATTGAGATGATGCTCGCGCCTTCCTCCCAGAGGGCGCGCGGTCATGTCCTGGCGTATAAGTCGGCGTATTGCTGCCGCAGAAGGTTTTTCTGGACCTTGCCCATCGTGTTGCGCGGCAGGTCGTCGGCGAAGATGATGCGTTTCGGCTGCTTGTAGCGGGCCAGCCGGTCCCTGAGCGCGCCGAGGATGGCGCTTTCGTCGAGCGCCGCCTCGGGCTTGCGCACGACGATGGCGGTGACGCCCTCGCCGAAATCGGGATGCGGGACGCCGATGACGGCGCTTTCGGCGACACCCTCGAGCTGGTCGATCTCGCCCTCGACTTCCTTGGGGTAGATGTTGTAGCCGCCGGAAATCACCAGGTCCTTGCTGCGGCCGACGATGTGGACATAGCCGTCCCGGTCGATCTTGCCGAGATCGCCGCTGATGAAGAACCCGTCGGCGGTGAATTCCGCGGTGGTCTTTTCCGGCATCCGCCAGTAACCCTTGAAGACGTTCGGCCCCTTGATCTCGATCATGCCGGTTTCCTCCGCCGGCAGGGCGGCGCCGGTGGCGGGATCGGTGACGCGCACCGTCACGCCCGGCAGTGGGAAGCCGACGGTTCCGGCGATCCGTTCTCCGTCATAGGGGTTCGAGGTGTTCATGTTGGTCTCGGTCATGCCGTAGCGCTCGAGGATCGCCTGGCCGGTGCGCTTCCTGAACTCGACGTGAGTCTCGGCGAGAAGCGGCGCGGACCCGGAAATGAAGAGCCGCATGTTGGCGACCGCCTGCCGGTCGAGACGCGGGCTCTGCAGGAGGCGGACGTAGAAGGTCGGCACGCCCATCAAGAGCGTCGCGTCAGGCATCAGCGACAGCACCTCGTCCGGATCGAACTTCGGCAGCAGGAACATCGAAGCGCCGGCGAGCAGCGTGACATTCGTGGCGACGAACAGCCCGTGCGTATGGAAGAGCGGCAGGGCATGGATCAGGCGATCGCCGGCGGTTACGTGCCAGCAGTCGCGCAAGCTCATGGCATTCGAGAGCAGGTTGCCGTGGGTGAGCATCGCCCCCTTGGACCGGCCCGTCGTTCCCGAGGTGTAGAGGATCGCCGCCAGGTCATCGGCCGCGCAGGACGCGTCGACGAAGTCGGCCGGCTCGTCGCGGGCGAGATCGAGAAGCGAGCCCGTGCCGTCGGTCCCGAGCGTTTCGACAATGGCGCCATGCGGCTCGGCAATTTTTCTGACGCTTTCCAGGGCCGCCGGGGAAACGACGACCAGCCGCGGTTCGGCGTCGCCGATGAAATAGTCGAGCTCTGCGAGCGTATAGGCGGTGTTGAGCGGCAGGTAGACCGCGCCGCTGCGCAGGCAGGCGAGATAAAGGATCAGCGCTTCGGCGCTCTTTTCGACCTGGACGGCGACCCGGTCGCCCGGGCGGATGCCGAGTGTGTCGATGGCGCTGGCGATCCGGCCCGAAAACGCGAGCGCGTCGCCATAGGTCCAGGTCCGGCCGCCGTTGATCCGGATGAATGGCGTATCGCCGGAAGCGGCGGCCCGAATGGCGTCAAACAGATGGTTGCTCACGTGCGCCCTCCTCCAGACTTGCCGTTCATGACTTGCGCGAACGGTCGTGAAATCTCGCCCTTGCCGCCGCGGCGGCTTTCGCCGGTTCGGCCGAGCAGGCTCTTGACGGTCGGCGAGGCGGTGACCTCGCCTCGCTGCGCCAAGGCCTCATGGTTCGCCTCGATGTCCTCGAGCTTGTAGAGGTAGTTGACCATCAGCCCGTGCGCCTGGCGCATGGCTTTGGCCGAGCAGTCGCCGAGGAAGTTCAGCCGCTCCAGTCGGGCGCCGTTGCCGAGATGGAAGCGGGCGACCGGATCGACCGGTCGGCCCTCCGGCGTGCGCTCGATCAGGAAATAATGGGCGGCGAGCGGCAAAAGCAGGCGCTCGATCTCGCTTGCTGCGCTCTCGTCGGCCGCCCAGGCCCGGTCGTCGAGGAGCGCCAGAACCTTGCGGTCCTCGTCGGAAAGCGGCGGTTCGGCCTCCGATCTGCGCACCTTGGCAAGCCAACGGGCAAAGCCCGGGACCGGCGAAAGCGTGACGAAATTCTTGAGGGCGGGCAGGTCCCGGCGCAGATCCTCGACGACCTGCTTGATCAGGAAATTGCCGAAGGAGATGCCGCGCAGGCCTTCCTGGCAGTTGGAGATCGAATAGAAGACGGCGGTCGTCGCCTGGTCGGGCTCGATCTGCTCCCGACCCTCGTCGAGGACGTCCCTGATGGCGCTTGGCACGGATCGGGTCAGCGCTACCTCGACGAAGACGAGCGGCTCGTCCACCAGCCGCGGGTGGAAGAAGGCGAAGCAGCGCCGGTCGGCGGGCGCCAGGCGCCGGCGCAGTTCCTCCCAGCCGGCGATCTCGTGTACGGCCTCGTATTTGATGATCTTTTCCAGGATGTGCGCCGGTGTCGACCAGTCGATCGGACGCAGCGTCAGGAATCCGCGATTGAACCAGGAGCCGAACAGATGGGTGAAATCGGCGTCGAGAGCGCGATACTCGTCCGACCGATCGGTGCAGGCGAGCAGCTGCTGACGCATCCGGACGAGCTTCGCCGTACCGCTCGGCGCATGGTTCAACCGCCGCAGCAGTTCCTGACGGCGGGGCTCCGCCGCCTTGTGGAGCGCGATGACCGCGGCAGGGCTCTTCTCGCTGCGGTACCGATCGACCGCCTTGTCGAGCTTCGCCGTATCGGCGCCGAATTTGTCAGACAGCATCTGCATGAACTGCCCGACGCCGGCCTCGTCGAGCTTGCTCCAGCGCCCGAGGATTTCGGCGGCAATGGCCATGCCGGAGGCTTCGCCGCGGCTCGACAGCAGCATTTCGCAAAGCGTCTCGAGATCCGCTTCGACGGCGTCCGTGCTCCGCGAGGCGGCAAACAGCAGCTTGCGGCCGCGCTCGGTGATGCCCTGCAGCATATCGCTGAAAAAAGAGGTTCCGGGCATGCCACTCTCCTCCTGCTGCATGTGCGCACCCTAGCCTACGCTATTCCGAATTGCCGGCGTTCTCACTTTCGAGGCATCGCAATATGGTATATAAGGTGGCACATTGTGTGTGCGACGTCAATGATCGTGTATACAAGAAATGAAGCCACGTATTATGAAGGCGGGAACGGATGTCCGAGAATGTTGGCCGGTGGCTCCGGGACGAGATCGAAAACGCCATTCTTTCCAATGAGTTCAGCCCGGGGGCACGGCTGGACGAAACGGTTCTTGCCAGTCGCTTCGGCGTATCGAGGACGCCGGTTCGCGAGGCCCTGATGCAGCTGAATGCGATCGGCCTAATAGAGATTCGCCCGCGCCGCGGCGCTGTGGTCATCGATCCGGGACCGCACCGCATCTACGAAATGTTCGAGGTCATGGCGGAGCTCGAAGGCCTGGCCGGATCGCTTGCCGCGCGCCGCCTCGACGAAGCCGCGCGTCAGGCGATCACCGCCGCCCACAGGCGCTGCGAGCTCTCCGCCAAGGCCGGCGACAGCGACGCCTATTACTACGACAACGAGGAATTCCATAAGGCCATCTATGCGGCGAGCCGCAGCGAGTTCCTCGAGGAGCAATGCGCGCAACTGCATCGCCGGCTGCGTCCCTATCGCCGGCTGCAGTTGCGCGTGCGCAATCGTCTCACCACGTCCTTCTCGGAACATTGCGGCATCGTCGATGCGATCTTTGCCGGCGACGGCGAGGAGGCCCGCCGGCTGCTGCGATCGCATGTCGGCATCCAGGGCGAAAGGTTCAGCGATCTGGTCGCCAGCATGGCGACGAGGTGAGCGGGATGCTGTCCGGCGGGTGCTCATCGGGTCGCAACGAAGTGGAGGCCGGCGAAGCCGTTGCGCCCACCGCCGGCATCCGACTCGTGCTGGTCTTGACGGCGCCGGCGCCCCATCTGGAAGATCTGTGAGAGACGTGCTACATATCTGACTATCTGACTAGGTGGTCGACGATGGGCAAGAAAGCGGAACTGACCAAGTTGAAGAAAGCGCGCGGACAAAACGCGCGCGGATGGTGGAAGCTCGAAGACGCGAAGGCGCGCTTCAGCGAGGTGGTGCGACACGCGCGCGAGGACGGGCCGCAGCGCGTGACAGTGCGGGGCAGGGATGCGGTTGTAATCATGTCCGCCGAGGAGTTCGATCGGCTCGTGCCCGAGAGGCCGCGAGCACCGTTCGTCGAATTCATGGAAAGTCTGCATCTTGGCGGCCTTGATCTTGAACGCGAGATGGATCGCGGCCGGGATATCGAGCTTTGAAGGGCTGGTTGCTCGACACCAATGTCGTGGCCGCATTGATCAATCCGAAGGGGGCGCCTTCGGTAAAGACATGGGCAGCCGATCAGGATGAGGAAGCCTTCTACATCAGCGTCCTGACGCTTGCCGAGTACGACAAGGGCATTCACAACCTTTCGGAGGACCACGCCGACCGGCCGCGCTACATGGCGGCACGCGACGCGCTCGCCGAGCGTTTTGGCCGGCGGGTCCTCTCGCTTGACGACGTCATCGTGCGGCAATGGGGCCGAATTTCAGGGGAAGTGAAACGCGACAGCGGTCACGCCCCGCCTGTGATCGACACGATGCTTGCAGCGACGGCGATCGAACATGACCTCTATCTTGTCACGCGCAATGTGAAGGACGCTCGGCCATCCGGTGCAATGATCTTCGATCCATGGAATGACGATGCGGAGAAATTCCCGCTGAGCCCTCGCGGCGCTGAGCGTCAGCGATAGAAATAAGAGCCGGGCTCATTGGAGACCGGCCCTCGAGGTCGGGTAGCTAACGCCGCACCTCCGTCTTCCCGATCCATTCCTTGGTCCGGCCTTCGGGATCGGCGTTGAGCGTGATGTCGGTAACGACGGCGGCGCTGTCGGCGCCATGGGCAAAGACGCCGTCGATCCGGTCCGGATTGAGTCCGCCGATGGCGACGAGCGGCAGTGAGCCGGCGCGCTCACGCCAGGCGGAAAGCTTCGTCAGCCCCTGCGGCGCCCATTTCATCTTCTTGAGGATCGTCGGGTAGATCGGCCCGAGCGCCACATAGTCGGGCTCGGCGGCAAGCGCGGTTTCGAGCTCCGCCTCGTCATGGGTGCTCACCCCGAGCTTCAGCCCGGCGGCGCGGATCGCGCCGCGATCGGCATCGGCGAGGTCCTCCTGACCGAGATGGACGAAGTCGCAAGCCTCCTCGATCGCCAACCGCCAGTAATCATTGACGATCAGCTGGCAGCGATGGGCGGCGCAGATTGCCTTGGCTCTGCGGATCTCGCCGCGAAGGCTTTCGTCGCTCCCGTCCTTGATCCTGAGCTGCACCAGCTTGACGCCGAGCGGCACCAGCCGTTCGATCCATTGGGCGCTGTCGACAATGAGATAGAACGGGTCGAGCTTCACGAGAAAACCGCCTTTCCGATGACGGGGGTGGAGGGAACGGCCATGTCGCGCGGCTCCAGCATGCCGGCGTGATAGGCCGTGTGGCCGGCCTCGATCGCCTTGGCGAAGGCCTCGGCCATGCCGGCCGGGTCGGCGGCGCCGGCGACTGCGGTGTTGAGCAGCACCGCGTCGTAGCCGAGTTCCATCACCGTTGCCGCATGCGAGGGGCGGCCGATGCCGGCGTCGACGATCAGCGGCACGTCGGGAAACTCGGCGCGCATCGCGCGTAAGCCCGGCACGTTCTGCGGACCCATGGCGCTGCCGATCGGCGCGCACCAGGGCATCAGCACCTTGCAGCCGGCCTCGAGCAGCCGTTCCGCCACGACCAGGTCATCCGTCGTATAGGGGAACACCTCAAACCCTTCGCCGGTGAGGATACGCGCTGCTTCGACGAGGCCGAAGACGTCCGGCTGCAGCGTATCCTGATGGCCGATGACCTCGAGCTTGATCCAGTCGGTCGAAAACACCTCGCGCGCCATCTTCGCGGTCAGCACCGCCTCCGAGACGGAATGGCAGCCGGCGGTGTTCGGCAGGACGCGGACGCCGAGCTCGCGGATCAGCTCGAAAAAGGCGCCGCCGGAGCGCCCGCCGGCGGTCTCGCGGCGAAGCGAAACCGTGACGATATCGGTGTTTGACCGCCGCACCGCTTCGGCGAGGATTGCCGGCGAGGGATAGCGGGCGGTGCCGAGCAGCAGCCGCGAGCGCAGTTCGGTTCCATAGAATTGCGGCATGATCAGCCTCCCTGCATGGGGGACAGGACCTCGATCCGGTCGTTGTCGTTCAGGAGATGGGTTCGACGATCGGCGGCGTGCACGAGTTCGCCATTGACGGCCGTGGCCAGCCAGTCGCCTTCATAGTCGAGGAGAGCGAGCAGATCGGCGAGCGTGGCGGCCGGGAATTCGTGCTCCTCGCCGTTGATGGTCAGCTTCATCGGTCCTGTCCTCTCCTCTCCGAGAAGCAAAAATGCTTCCCTTCATTCCACTCTAGCTCGTCGGAATTCGCCCCTCCCCAACCCCTCCCCGCAGGGGGGAGGGGCTTCCTGGGCCGCGCTGCCTCAGCCTCGGCCGTAACCTTTGCATCTGGCGAGACGGCCGAAAATTGCAGCCGATCGCAGCGGCTGCTTAGCCCCTCCCCCTTGTGGGGAGGGGTTGGGGAGGGGTCTATCGGAGGCACGTCGTAGGCAAGTGCAGCCACCTCCTCGGCGATCGCCGGCGACAGCAGGAAGCCGTGGCGGTAGAGGCCGTTGACGGTGATCGTGTTTGCCTGACGCATGACGCGCGGCAGGTTGTCGGCAAAAGCGGGGCGCACGCCGGCGCCGGTCTCGACGAGGCGGGCCTCGGCAAAGGCCGGATGCAGCACATAGGCGGCATTCAACAGCTCCATCAGCGAGCGGGCGGTGATCGGGCCGGCGTCGTCGCTCTCGATCATCGTCGCCCCACACATGAAGAGCCCGCCGCCGCGCGGCACGATATAGAGAGGGATGCGCGGATGCAGCAGCCGCACCGGACGCGAGAGCGCGACCTCGTCTGTCTGGAGATAGAGCATTTCGCCGCGAACGCCGCGAAGCCCCTTGATTTCGCCGATTCTTGCGGCGCCAGTGCAGTCGACGGTCAGGTCGAAGCGGCCTTGGTCGATCGTGCCGCCGCTGAAAACCACGCCTTGCGCTTCGAGCCCATGCCTGAGCGCCGAAAGTGCGCGGCGCGGATCGACATGCGCTTCCTCAGGAAAGAACAGCGCCTCGCGGAAGCGTCCGGCGAGCGCCGGCTCGAGCGCTCCGATCTCTTCCGCGCCGATCGAGCGGTAGCCGGAGGTGCGCGAGGCGAAGCGCCGGAGTTCGGCCGCGTCGCGCGGCGGGGCGACGACCAGAGTGCCGTTGCGATGGACCGAACCGGCGGGCAGCACGGCCTCCCACCAGTCGGCGGCAGCGGCGCCGCGGATAAGAACGGCTTCCTCGGCGCTTTCCCGCTCGCACCAGGGCGCGAGCATGCCGCCGGCATACCAGGAGGCGGCATTCGCAAAGCCTTGTGTTCGTTCCGCGACCATGACCGCCGCGCCGCGCGCAACGAGTTCATGGGCGGCCGTGAGGCCGGCGACGCCGGCCCCCTTGATCAGCACCCGCATCTCATTCTCCGGCGGGCTGCGCGCTGCCTTCGAGCGGCATATAGAGGTCGCCGCCGTCGCGGTATTTCGCCGCCATCGCTTCCAGCCCCTCCTTCTGTGCCTCGGCGCGGATGTCGTGCGAGATCCGCATCGAACAGAATTTCGGGCCGCACATCGAGCAGAAATGCGCGACCTTGTGCGCCTCCTTCGGCAAGGTCTCGTCGTGGAAATTGCGGGCGGTCTCCGGATCGAGCGACAGGTTGAACTGGTCCTCCCAACGGAATTCGAAACGGGCGCGCGACAGCGCGTCGTCGCGGATGCGGGCGGCCGGATGGCCCTTGGCGAGGTCGGCGGCATGCGCGGCGATCTTGTAGGTGATGACGCCGACCTTGACGTCGTTGCGGTCGGGGAGCCCCAGATGCTCCTTCGGCGTCACGTAGCAGAGCATGGCGGTGCCGAACCAGCCGATCATCGCCGCGCCGATGCCGGAGGTGATATGGTCGTAGCCGGGCGCAATGTCGGTCGTCAGTGGCCCGAGCGTGTAGAAGGGCGCTTCGCCGCAGACGGCGAGCTGCTTGTCCATGTTCTCCTTGATCTTGTGCATCGGCACATGGCCGGGGCCCTCGATCATGACCTGGCAGTCTTTGGCCCAGGCGATCTGCGTCAGCTCGCCGAGCGTTTCCAGTTCCGCGAACTGGGCAGCATCGTTGGCGTCGGCGATCGAGCCGGGGCGCAGGCCGTCGCCGAGCGAGAAGGAGACGTCATAGGCGCGGCAGATGTCGCAGATTTCCTCGAAATGCTCGTAGAGGAAGCTTTCGCGATGATGGTGCAGGCACCACTTGGCCATGATCGAGCCGCCGCGCGAGACGATGCCGGTGACGCGGTTGACGGTGAGCGGGATATACTGCAGCCGCACCCCGGCATGGATGGTGAAATAATCGACGCCCTGCTCGGCCTGCTCGATCAGCGTGTCGCGGAAGACCTCCCAGGTGAGATCCTCGGCAATGCCATTGACCTTTTCCAGCGCCTGGTAGAGCGGCACCGTGCCGATCGGCACCGGCGAATTGCGGACGATCCATTCGCGGATGTTGTGGATGTTGCGGCCGGTCGAAAGGTCCATGACCGTGTCGGCGCCCCAGCGCGTCGCCCAGACCATCTTCTCGACTTCCTCGGCCATTGACGACGTGACGGCGGAATTGCCGATATTGGCGTTGATCTTCACCAGGAAATTGCGGCCGATGATCATCGGCTCGGATTCCGGATGATTGATGTTGGCGGGGATGATCGCCCGGCCGCTCGCCACCTCCTGGCGGACGAATTCCGCCGTGACGAAATCGGGGACCGCGGCGCCGAAGCTCTCGCCGTCGCGGGCGAGCGCCTCCTTGGCGGCCTTGCGGCCGAGATTTTCGCGGATGGCGATGAACTCCATTTCCGGCGTGATGATGCCGGCCCGCGCATAGGCAAGCTGGGTGACGGCCTGGCCGGGCTTCGCCTTGAGCGGCTGATGGCGGACGGGGAACTCCGGCGTCAGCCGCTCGCCGGTGGCAAAGCCGTTGTCCTCCGCCTTGACCGCGCGGCCCTCGTAGCTCTCGACATCGCCGCGCGCCAGAATCCAGTCGCGGCGCAGCCGCGGCAGGCCCGCGTCGATGCGGATATCGGCGTTTTCGAGCGTATAGGGGCCGGAGGCATCATAGACGGTGACCGGCGGCTCGCCCGAGGTCGGATGCAGCGCGATCTCGCGCATCGGCACGCGGATATCGGCATGGATCTCGCCCGGCTTGTAGACCTTTTTCGATGCGGGAAGCGGCCCTTGCGTGACCGACGGCGCTGCGGCGAGAGGCTTGAAAACATTCATCTTGAGGCTCCAAAGTTTTCGCGTTGGAGACCCAGTTCTGAAGCCGGAAGGATGAAAAGACGCATCGCCGATGGATCGTGGGTATACGGAATCCTGGCATCAAACGTCTGCACCGTCCCTACGCCAGTATGAACTGGATCAGGTTCAACGGGTCACTGCGCGCTCTAGCAGTATCTCAGCCCCTTGCCGGGACCCCCCTGGTGAATGGACGCCAATAGTCACCGTAATCGCCGTGGCGTCAAGCCTGTTTTTGGACGGGATGGCGAAGTCGGGACAGGAGCGTAGTAGACGCGGTTGGAAGTGTGGTCTTGGCTCCGAAACGGTCGGCAGTTCCGACCGGCAAACGGTCTGCGATGGGTGGAGCGCGCGAGTTCGGACGCTCTCTGCACGAGGTCTGGTCCGCGCGCCAAGAGCCGCCACTGCTTCGTTTTCCGTTGGGGGCTTAATGCCGTGCATCGAATCGCATCAGATGATCGACGAACGCGCGCAGTTTCGCAGCCATGTTGCGGCGGCTCGGGTAATAGAGATAGAACCCGGCAAAGCTCGGGCTGTAATCCTCCAGTACAGGGACCAGGTCGCCTCGCTCGATCCATGCGCGAAAGCTTTCCTGCATGCCGAAGGTGATGCCTGCACCAGCGCAAGCGAGGCTGATCATCAGTGCCATATCGTTGGTGGTAATCTCAGGCTTCACCGCGACGCTGAATTCCTTCCCGCCCTCGGCGAATTCCCAGCGGTAGGGTGCCAGTTTCGGCGCGGGTCGCCAGCCAATACAACGATGGCTCGTGAGTTCACGCGGGTGCGAAGGCCTGCCGAAGCGATCAATATAGCTGGGCGAACAGACTGCGAGCTGCCGCTGCTGGCCTGAGACCGGCACGGCGATCATGTCCTGCGCGATTACCTCGCCGAGCCGAACGCCGGCATCGTAGCCTTCGGCGACGATGTCGAATTCTTCGTCAGAGACGGTGATGTCGAGTTCGACGTCGCGATGGGCTTCCGCGAAGGCAGCGAGCATGGCTCCGGACAGGAAGCTCTCGGCGATCGAGGAAACCGCGAGCCGCAACTGGCCGCGTGGACGTCCACGAACATCATCAATCGCTGAGAGTGCTGCATTGAGCTCGGCAATCGCCGGCGCCACCTCAGAGTAGAGCCGTTCGCCGTCCTCAGTCAGGCTGACGCTGCGGGTCGTTCGTCGGACGAGCGCGACGGCCAAACTTTCCTCCAGGCGGCGGATCGTCTGGCTGACGGCCGAGCGGGTGACGCCCAGGCGGTCCGCCGCAGCACGAAAACTCCTCTCTTCCGCGACGAGGGCAAATGTGGCCAGCGCGTTAAAGTCCGAATGCATTGGTTAGCAATCCTTGCCAATCTGGAAAGCTAAGGTGGGCTTATCGCGACAATGGCATCGGCTTATCTCTGTGGCAACCGCTAACGCGGGTTCCACGTCATCGGAAAGGAGATCCACATGTCGTTAGATAAGGTCGTACTCATCACAGGTGCTTCGAGCGGCATTGGCGCGGGCATCGCCCGCGAACTGGGCAACTCAGGGGCAAAGCTCGTGCTTGGCGCGCGTCGAGGGGATCGTCTCGATGCATTGGCGCGAGAAATAAGATCTGGTGGCGGCGATGTACTGACCCGCAGGCTCGATGTCACCGACCGCCTGGACGTCGTCGGTTTTGCCGAAGCGGCGTGCAATAGGTTCGGGCGCATCGATGTGATCGTCAACAATGCAGGAGTGATGCCGTTGTCCCTGATGGCCTCCTTGAAGGTAGAAGAATGGGACCGGATGGTCGACGTCAACATCAAGGGTGTCCTCTACGGTATCGCCGCCGTGATGCCGGAAATGGCCGCACGCGGCTCGGGCCACATCATCAACATCGCCTCGGTGGGAGCGCTCACCGTGTCACCGACGGCAGCTGTCTACTGCGCGACGAAATATGCGGTGCGGGCCATCTCGGACGGACTGCGTCAGGAGCGGAACGACATCCGCGTGACCTGTATCCATCCCGGCGTGGTTGAGAGCGAGCTCGCCGATTCGATCACCGACCCCGCCGCAGCCGAAGCGATGAAGGGCTACCGCGCCATAGCGCTTCGGCCGAATGCGATCGGGCGGGCAGTACGTTTCGCGATTGAACAGCCGGAAGATGTCGACGTCAGCGAGATCGTCGTGCGTCCAGCGCGGGCGGCTCACTGATGCGCGGCCGACTTGACCTTGGCGCCACCGCCTCTGTCGCGGCGGCGCGTTCTCATCATGCTTCTGCAGAGGACGACATGGGCGGGAACAATCAGATGCATCCATACATTGGCATGTGGGCGACCGCCGACGGATTTATCCGGCACGAACTGTTGCCGAACGGCCGTTACGACGAGGCGCGGGGAAACCGTAAGAGCGCCTATCAAGGCCGGTACGAGGTAACCGGCGAGCACATCGAATACTGGGACGATACCGGTTTCACTGCCGACGGTGACTTCACGGATGGCGTGCTGCATCACGCAGGGATGGTCCTCTATCGCGAGCGATAACAGCGGGTGCCTGATCCGGGCGAACTAGGCGCTGCGTTCAAGTGCCGCGATCAATCGTCGAACTTCACCATCGACCCGCCGCCGGTTGCCTGGTCGGTCGGGAAGACCTCGATACGGGCGACGTCGACGAAGTCCGGGAGTTCGATGACGGTGCCGATGAGGCGTGCGATGTGTTCCGGCTGGATTGGCCGGTAGCCGTCATAGAGGGCTGCACGCGCCTGTTCGGGACCGAGCGCGGTTCTGTAGAGGTCCGTCTGCACGCGGCCGGGGACAATCTCGCTGACGCGGACGGACGTGCCGAGAAGATCGCATCTGAGATTGTCGCAGAAGAGGCTGAGCCCGGCCTTGGAGGGGCCGTAGGCGCCCATCGACGGGAAGGGGGCCTGGCCGCCGCTGGAGCCCAGATAGATCAGGTGGCCGCGCTTGCGGGCGACCATGCCCGGCAGCACGAGGCGCGTCAGGTGCATCGGCGCCTTCAGGTTGATGTCGATCATCGCGTCGATCTCGTCCGGATCGATCTCCTGGAAGCTCGCCCGCGTCGACAGGATTCCGGCGTTATTGACGAGAATGTCGATCTCGCGATCGCCGATCTGGTCGGCAATTGCCTGCGTGTCGCGGACATCGGCCTTCACCGGTAAGGCGCCGCATTCCTGCGAAAGCGCCGCAAGGGTCTCCTCGTTGCGGCCGACGGCGAGCACCGTCAGCCCCATGTCGCGAAGTTTCAGCACGGTGGCCCGGCCGATGCCGCTGGTGACGCCGGTGACGAGCGCCGTTCTGTAGTTCGATGCGTCAGACATAGATATATCCTCCGCTGATGACGACGTTCTCGCCGGTCGCATAGGTGTTGCGGCTCGATGCCATCATGACGATCCATTCCGCCATTTCGACCGGCTCGGCGGCCCGGCCGAGTGCGCTCGCCTTGGCAAGTTCCGGCAGGAAGCCGAGTTCCTTGGCGCGATCGGTCGCAAAGCCGGCCGGCGCCACGGAATTGACGAGGATCTGGTCCTTCGCGCACGCCTCGGCGAAGGACTTGGTCAGGCTGACGACGGCCGCCTTGGTGGCGGCGTAATGGGCATTCTGGGGATGCGCCTTGAAGGCATCGACCGACGTCACGTTGACGATCCGGCCCGTCACTTCCGGCGCATTGACGAAGCGCTGCATGTGCAGCACGGCGGCCACCATCATGTGATAGGTGCCCTTGATGTTGATGGCGTTTTCGAGATCCCAATCGGCATCGGTGATCTCGAGAATGGCCTTGCGCGGATAGATCGCCGCGCTGTTGATGAGCGCATGGATGCGCCCGAGCCGCGCCGCAATTTCCTCGAAGGCGGCATGGGCGCTTTCCTTGACGGAGATATCGCCGCTCGCGGTCGCGACTTCGGCGCCGAGATCGGTCAGGATCCTGGCGGCTTCGGCGAGTCGCTCCTCGTTCTTATCGATCAGTCCGATCTTCGCAGCGCCGCGCTCGACCATCAGTTTCGCGGTGGTGAGGCCAAGGCCCGAAGCGCCGCCCACGATTACCGCCGTTTGTCCCTTCATTCGTTCGTCCTCGCAATTTGAACTGTTGATCGCCAAATTAGTATGATATCACTCATATGCCAAGTTATTAAGTAGTGCGCATTCGAGGAATATCGATGATACCGGCCCTGGCCGCAGGCCCCAAGTTGGGACCCCCCTATGCGGACTATCTCGATGCCCTGCGGCACGGGGCGTTTGCCGGCGATATAGAGGACAATGCCGGGTCGACCACGGTCTTTGCGACCGACAACTCGATCTATCAGCTCCGTCCGCAGGCCGTTCTGTTTCCGAGGCAACGGGCGGACCTCATGCTGATCGCCCGGCTTGCCGCGGAGCCACGGTTCCGCGGCGTTGCCTTTGCCATGCGGGGAGGGGGTACCGGCACCAACGGCCAGTCGCTGACCGACGGCATCGTCATCGACATGTCGCGTCACATGAACCGGATTCTCTCCATCGATCCGGTCAGAAGAACGGCAGTCGTCGAAGCCGGTGTCGTCAAGGATCAGCTGAACAAGGCGCTCAAATCCCATGGCCTGTTCTTCGCGCCCGAGCTGTCGACCTCCAACCGCGCCACGATCGGCGGGATGATCAGCACGGATGCCTGCGGCCAGGGTTCCTGCATCTATGGAAAGACCAGCAACCATGTTCTCGCGCTGAACGCCGTCCTCATGGACGGGACCGAATGGCTGTCGCGGCCGCTTGCGCCCGACGCACTTCCGGCGGTCCTGGAACGGTCGGATCGGGTGGGCGAAGTCCATCGCTTGGCCGACGCGATCGAGCGGGAGAATCGCGACCTGATCGGCGCGACCTTTCCGAAGCTCAACCGTTTCCTCACCGGCTACGATCTCGCCCATCTTCGCACCGAGGACGGCGGCCTCAACCTGAATGCCGTGCTGTGCGGCGCCGAGGGAACGCTGGCGATGATCGCGGAGGCTGAGCTGAACCTCTTGCCGATCCCGCGTTTCGCGGCGCTCATCAATATCCGCTACGACGATTTCGACGCGGCGCTCCGGGATGCGCGTTTCCTCGTGGAGTTGAAGGTCGCCTCGGTCGAAACGATCGATGCCAAGGTCCTGTCGCTGGCGCGAAACGACATCGTCTGGGAGAGCATTGCCCGGTTCTTCGCGGATGAGCGAGCCGGGCACGTCGCAGGAATCAATATCGTCGAGCTGCTGGCGGATGACGAGGAAGGGCTGCGCCAGAAGCTCGATCAGGTGACATCAGCGCTTTCGGCCGACGGCAGGCCCGGACGGCGCGGATTTACGCTGGCGATGGACAGGCACGACATCGAGGCGATCTGGACGATGCGCAAGCGTGCCGTCGGGCTGCTCGGCAATGTCGAGGGGCCACGCCGACCGATTGCCTTCGTCGAGGACACGGCCGTGCCGCCTGAGCATCTTGCCGACTATATCGCCGAGTTCCGGGCGCTTCTCGATGCGGAGGGGCTCGACTACGGAATGTTCGGCCATGTCGATGCGGGCGTCCTGCACGTCCGGCCGGCACTCGACTTGACGGATGAGCGACAGGAGCCGCTGGTACGCCGGGTGAGCGATGCCGTCGCAAAGCTGACGCGAAAATATGGCGGCGTTTTCTGGGGCGAGCACGGCAAGGGCGTCCGTTCGGAATATGCTCCGGATTTCTTCGGTCCGCTCTATCCGGAGCTGCAAAGGCTGAAGGCGGCCTTCGATCCGCACAACCAGCTCAACCCCGGAAAAATCGCCACGCCCGGCCACGGAGCGCTGACGCGGATCGACGAACTGCCCCTCAGGGGCGCCTTCGACCGCCGGATCGACCCGGATACACGCCAGGCCTTCGACAATGCCGCCTTTTGTAACGGCAATGGCGCCTGTTTCGATTTCAATGCCGATTCCGCCATGTGCCCGTCGTTCAAGGGGACCGGCGACCGGCGCTTCTCCCCCAAGGGGCGGGCTTCGCTCATCCGCGAATGGCTGCGGCTGATGGCCGAACGGGGCGTGGACCTCAAGGCCGAAGCCGAGACACTGCGCGGACGGCGTGTGTGGCGCGGTCTTCTTTCGCGCCTGTTGGCCAGCCTCGGCAGGGCGAAGGACGGCGATTTTTCCCACCAGGTCCGCGCGGCGATGGATACCTGTCTTGCCTGCAAGGCCTGCGCCGGCCAATGTCCGGTGAAGGTCAACGTTCCGGCTTTCCGCTCGAAATTCCTCGAACTGTATTACGGCCGCTATCTGCGGCCGTTGAAGGATCCACTGATCGCCTCGATCGAGCACCTCTTGCCTGCCATGGCGAAGATGGGCTGGCTCTACAATCTGGTTGCCGGAACCCGGCCCGGGCGGGCGCTCATGGGGAAGGTCGGCTTGACGGCGTTGCCGCTCCTTTCGAAGGTGTCCGTGCCAGCGGAGCTCCGCAGGCGCGGCGTCGCCATCGCGCGGCCGGCGGAACTGGGCGCGCTTTCCGCATCCGAAAAGGAAAGAAGCGTGATTCTCGTCCAGGACAGCTTCACGTCGTATTTCGAGCCCGCGCTTCTCCTCGACGTCATCGATCTGCTTCTGGCGCTGGGCTTCAAGCCTTTCGTTGCGCCGCTGAAGCCCAACGGCAAGGCGCTCCACGTCCATGGCTATCTTGGGGCCTTCGAGCGGACGGCTGAACGCAATGCCCGCCATCTCTCCCAGCTGGCGGCAATCGGCGTGCCGCTGGTCGGCCTCGATCCGTCGATGACGCTTTGTTATCGCAGCGAATACCCGGTCGCATTGGGGGCTGTGAAGACGCCGGCGGTGTTGCTGCCGCAGGAATGGCTGAGCGGGCGGCTGGAGCATCTGGCAGCTTGCAAGGCCGACCGGCCGGAGACGCAGTATGTGCTGCTGCCACACTGCACGGAGCGGACCAATGCTGCCGACAGCGTCCGGTCCTGGGGCGCGATTTTCGAAGCGTTCGGCCTGAAGCTGACGGTCGAGGACGCGGGCTGTTGCGGCATGGCCGGGACATTCGGCCACGAACGGAAAAATCGTTCTTTGTCCGAAACCATCTATGGGCTCAGTTGGCGGAAGAAGGTGGAAGACGCCGGTCTGCAGCGTGTCCTGATGGCCACCGGCTATTCCTGTCGATCGCAGGTGAAGCTGATGGGCTCGCCGGGCCTGCCGCATCCGCTGCAGCTGTTGAAAGCGCTGGTCTGTGATGTGCACAACTCGCATGATATGTGATATGTGAAGCAATGATCAGAGCTACCCGCAGGAACTGGGCCCAGACGTGAGCGTCATCACACAACGAGGCAATCTCGGCGAAATCGTCGTCGCGCAACTCGCCTCGCGCATCGATTCGGGTCTTTATGGTCCGGGAGACAAGCTGCCTTCCAGCGCACAGCTCTGCGAGGAGTTCGGTGTCAGCCGGACGGTGATCCGCGAAGCGCTGACGTCGTTGAAGGTGGCGGGGCGCGTGACCGCCCGTCAGGGCGCAGGCGTCTTCGTCACAGAAAAGGATGCCAAGACGCTCAATTTCGAGATCAGCCGGATCGACGATATTCGCTCAGCCATGCAGATCCTCGAACTGCGCCTGGGCGTCGAACTGCAGTCGGTGGCGCTTGCCGCGTCGCGGCGGACGCCGGAAGCCCTGGCCGACATCGCCCGGGCCTACGATCAACTGGAAAGCCTGGTCACGACCGACGTAGAGATCGAGGCCCAGGCGGATTTCGACTTTCACCTCGCGATTGCCAAGGCGACGCGCAACCCGCATTTTCCGCGGTTTCTTGACGCTGTCAGAGGGGAAATCAGCCTCGATCTGGTGCTGAAGCACCGCCAGTCGGCAGGCGGCTATCAAGCCTACTTGAAGAAGATCAACAAGGAACACGCGGCAATCCTCGCGGCGATCACGCAGGGCGACGTGAAGGCGGCCAAGAACGCCCTGGCGCTGCATCTCGAGGAGAGCCTCAACCGCTACCGGGCCATGCTCGACGAGCCGGCGACGGCGGCGGAGGAGTGAGCCGGCTGGCTGACTACGGAGGAAATCGGGCGGCGTGGGTGCAGCCACCCCCTCTGCCCTGCCGGGCATCTCCCCCACAAGGGGGGAGATGCACTGCTAAGCCCCACTGCCGCCTCTCAGGGGTGAGGCTGGCGCTGTCGATGAGAAGAGCCAGAGAACCCGCGGCTTGCCGTTCTCCCCGCCTGTGGGGAAGATGCCCGGCAGGGCAGAGGGAGATGCCGAGGACGCGCCTTCGTACTACCTGCCTTGCGCCAGCGCCTGTTCACGGATCTGGCTGAGGCTCATTTTCGGCGTCAGGGCTTCCGGGTCGATGCGGATTTCGATCAGCGCTGGCCTGCCGGAATTTTCGGCCCGCTTGAAGGCGGGGGCGAAGTCTTCCGTCGTCTCGACGATTTCGCCGTGGAGCCCATAGGCCTGTGCCAGCGCCGAAAAATCCGGATTGGTCAATTGCGTGCCGGACACACGGCCCGGATAGTGCCGCTCCTGATGCATGCGGATCGTCCCGTACATGCCGTTGTTGATCACCAGGACGATGACCCGGGCATCATATTGCATGGCGGTCGCTAGTTCCTGGCCGTTCATCAGGAAGCAGCCATCGCCGGCAAAGGCGATGACCGGACGCTCTGGTGCCGAAATCTTCGCCGCGATCGCGGCCGGAACGCCGTAGCCCATCGAGCCGTTGGTCGGGCCGAGCTGCGTCCTGAATGTCCGGTATTGGTAGAAGCGATGCGCCCAGGCGGAATAGTTGCCGGCCCCCGTCGTCAGGATGGCGTCGGCGGGAAGATGGCTGCGCAGCCAGGCCATGATATCGCCCATCTGCACAGGACCGGGAACGGCCGGGTGCGTGAGGTTTTCGCGGTAGTCCGCATTCGCCCCGCGCGTCCATTCGGCCCAGCGCGGCTCGGCGATCGGCGCCAGCCCGGCCGCCTGCCGCGCGAAGGCGGAGGCGCTAGCGTTGATCGGTAGGTCCGCGTGGTAGACGCGGCCGAGTTCTTCTGCGCCGGCATGGACGTGGACGAGCGACTGCTTCGGCACCGGTATGTCGATCAGGCTGTAGCCGCCGGTCGTCATTTCGCCGAGACGGGCGCCGATGACGATCAGGAGGTCGCTGTCCTTGATGCGCTGGATGAGTTTCGGCCCGGCCGCAAGACCGAGATCGCCGGCATAATTCGGATGCGTATTGTCGAACAGATCCTGGCAGCGGAAGGAGGCGGCGACCGGCAGATGCATCGCCTCGCTGAAGGTGCGGATGTCGGCGACCGCATCGGCGGTCCAGCCGGCGCCCCCGACGATCACGAGCGGCCGCTCCGCCTGTTCCAGCCGGGCCCGCAATTCGTTCAGCTGGGCCTGTCCCGCGTGCATCTCGACAGTCTTGTAGGCGGGCGCATCGGCAACATCGACGCAATCCGTCAGCATGTCCTCGGGCAGGGCGACGACGACCGGGCCGGGCCTGCCGTTGACGGCGCGGTGAAAGGCCTGACTCACCAGCTCGGGAATGCGGGCAGCGTCGTCTATCTGCACAACCCATTTCGCCATCTGCCCGAACATCCGCCGGTAGTCGACCTCCTGAAAGGCCTCGCGCTCCACCTGGTCGCGCGCGACCTGGCCGATGAACAGGATCATCGGCGTCGAATCCTGAAAGGCCGTGTGGACGCCGACCGACGCGTTCGTGGCGCCGGGGCCCCGGGTGACGAAGCAGATGCCCGGCTTGCCGGTCAGCTTTCCGTAGGCTTCCGCCATGTAGGCGGCGCCGCCTTCCTGGCGGCAGACGATCAGTTCGATATCGTCCTTCGCATCATGCAGCGCGTCGAGCGCGGCGAGATAGCTTTCACCCGGAACGCAGAAAGCGCGCTCGACGCCGTGAATGCGCAAGGCGTCGATCAAAATCTGGCCGCCATTGCGGCCTTTGGTGCCAATAGTCATAGCGTGATCCCCCAAGTGGGCCGTATGTTTCAGATGACCGCGTCTTCGAGGAACGGCCTGTTGGCAGCCACCCGCTCGTAACCGAAGGGCGAAAGATCGAGCGTGCGAAAGCCGCCATAGGTGATCAGTTCGCAAAGCCCGCGCCCCATCGCCGGCGACTGCTGCAGCCCGTGCCCGGAAAAGCCGTTGGCGAAGAGGAAGTTCTGCACGTCGGTGTGCGGCCCGAGGATGACGTTGTGGTCGAGCGTGCAGTAGTCGTAGTGGCCGGCCCAGCTATTGACGACCTTTATCGCCTCGAAGGCGGGCACGCGGTTTGCCAGCGTCGGCCAGATCTCCTCCTCGAACTCGTCGTGCATCACCTCGAAGTCGTTCGGGTCGACCTCGGGATCATGCTTGGGATAGGTGCCCATCAGGTAGAACTTGCCTTCCGGGCGGAAGAACACGCCGCTCGGCTCGATGGTAAGCCCTACCTTACCTTCGAGCGGCGTGCGGCAATCCACCACGAAGAGCGAGCGGCGGCGCGGCTCGACCGGAATGTCGAGGCCGGCCATGCGCGCCACGCGTCTGCCGTTGGTGCCGGAGGTGTTGACCATCGTTCCGCAGCCGATCGTCTGGCCGCTCTTCGTCGTCACGGAGACGATGCGGTCGCCCTCGCGATTGACCGCGACGACTTCGTCTTCGATGTATTGGACGCCGAGAGAGCGGGCCTTCTTGCGGAAGCCCCGCATCAGCCCGACACTGTCGAACCAGCCTTCGCCGCGCTCGCCGGTGCTGCCGAGCGTCAGTCCCTCCAGATTGAGCCAAGGGAAGCGGCGGCCGAGGGCTTCGACATCGAGAAGCGTCACGTCCGCGCCGCAGGCGACCTGGGTTTCGTGGTTGCGTCGCAACACCTCGGCGCCGCGCTCGTCACCGGCAAGGAACAGATAGCCGGCCTCGTGGAAGCCGATTTCCGGCGTATCGTCATCGACAGCGACATGCGTCTTGAAGTCGCGGATGAACGCGGTCCCGAATTGCGAGACCTGAACATTGATGGCGTTGGAGAATTGATGACGGATCGAACTGGAGGACAGCGCCGTCGAGCAACGCTGGTAGGTCCAGTCCTTCTCGATCACCAGAACCGAGCCGTCGAAGTCGGGATTGGTTGCCAGGAAAAAGGCGGTCGAACTGCCGACGACGGCGCCGCCGACAATGACAACATCATAGGAGGTCCTGGAAGCCTGCATCACTTGCTCTCGTCTTCGAAATGGCCGGCAGCGCAGAAGCTGCCGCCCTGGAAGCGCACGGCCGGGTCGTTCGGATCGCCCTGCGTGGTGTTGGCGAAAACCTTCTCGCGATAGGCGTCGGCGCTGTCCTGCGGCTTGTAGCCGAGCACCGCGGCCGTGCGGTTGTCCCAGAAGGCTTCCGCGTTGTTGGACATGCCGTAGGCGATCATGAAGCCGACGCGCGGAGCCGAGAGCGACTTTTCGACCAGTTGGCGGCAATCGCGATAGGACAGCCAGGTGATCAGGTGACGACGATCGGTCGGCTCCGGGAAGGACGAGCCGATGCGCAGGCAGACCGTCTCGATGCCGAACTTGTCGAAGTAATAGCGCGCGAGATTTTCGACGAAGGTCTTCGACACGCCATAGAGGCTGTCGGGCCGCGTCGGCACGTTGCCGTCGATCGTCTCGGTGCGCTCGTAGAAGCCGATCGCATGCACGGAACTCGCATAGACGATGCGCTTGACGCCGTGGCGTCGGGCCGCCTCATAGATATTGTAGCCACCGGCGATATTGGAATCGAGGATGGTCTGCCACGCCGCTTCGACAGCCTGGCCGCCCATGTGGACGATGGCATCGCAGCCCTTCACCGCCTGCGAGACCGCATCGAAATCGGCGAGGTCGAGCGGAAAGTCCTCTTCGTGCGGCGCGAGATTCTGACAAGGGCCTCGGGCGGAAAGCCTCACGACCTTTCCAAGCCGGGTTCCGGACTTGCGCAGCTCGCTTCCGAGGGCACCGGCGGCACCGGTCAGCAGCACTCTTTGAAAATCGGACATGATGTTTCCCTCCTTAGCGAAGCTGGCCGAGTGCTTCGCCGATGCGCTCGATGGCAATATGCAGGTTTTCCCGCGACGTCGCGAAAGACAGGCGGATGTAAGGCTCGACGCCGAAAGCAGCACCCGGGACGGTCGCGACCTTTCCGGCCGTCAGCAGGTAGGAAGCCAATGCGGTGTCGTTCGCGATCACAGTTCCATCCGGCGCTGTCCCGCCGATATAGCCGGTGCATTTCGGGAAGAGATAGAAGGCGCCCTCCGGCGCACGGACCTCGAGGCCGGGAATCGCACGGAAGCCCCGCGTCACCAACTCCCCGCGGGCCTTGTATTCGGCGACGGCCTGCGCGACGAAATCCTGCGGACCGTTGAGCGCTGCGGCGGCTGCGGCCTGCGAGATCGACGCCGGGCAGGTCGTGCTCTGCGACTGCATCTTGTTCAAGACCTTGGTCAGGCTCTTCGGCCCGGCGGCATAGCCAAGCCGCCAGCCGGTCATCGCATAGGCCTTGGATACGCCGTTGATGATCAGCGTCCGCTCGCGCAATTGCGGGCAGGCGTTCGCAAAGGAAGTGAAGGGCACGTCGCCGGCAACGATATGCTCGTAGATCTCGTCGGACATCACGAGGACGTGCGGATGGCGCTCCAGCACCGCGCCGAGTGCGGCGAGCTCGTCGCTGGTGTAGATCGCGCCGGTCGGGTTCGATGGCGAGTTGAACAGCACCCAGCGCGTCTTCGGGGTGATTGCCTGTTCGAGGCGTTCCGGCGTCAGCTTGAAATTGTCCTCGACGCCGCAGGCGATGGTCTTGGGGACGCCGCCATGCAGGATGACGATATCCGTGTAGGACACCCAATAGGGCGCCGGCACGATCACCTCGTCGCCGGGTTCGACCGTACCGAGAAATGCGCTGAACAGGATCTGCTTGGCGCCGTTGCCGATGGAGATTTCATCCATGGCATAGTCGAGGCTGTTCTCGCGCTTGAACTTCGCGACGATCGCCGAACGCAATTCCTCCAGGCCGTTCGGACCGGTGTAGCGGGTCTTGCCGCCGCGCATCGCGGCGATCGCCGCCTCGATGATGAAGTCCGGCGTATCGAAATCCGGCTCGCCGAGGGAAAGATCGACGACGTCCTCGCCCTTCGCCCGCATGGTCTTGGCCGCAAGCGACACGGCCATCGACGGAGACGATTTGATGCTGCCGGCCCGACGGCTTTCGAAATTCATGATGTTCATTTCTTCCCGTCCGATTTCTTCCTGCCGTAGTCTGCGGCCGCCTGGTCCGGCGTGACGTAGCCATTGGCGATATCGTCATCGACTGCCGCTGCCGGGCGCTTGGCCGGGGTGCCGTAGCCCCCGCCGCCGGGGAGCTGAAGGACGAGCTTGCGACCCTCCGGCACGAACTGCAGTCCCTTGCCCTTGAGCGTTGTGCCGTCGTCGAGCGACACGGAGCCGGCCGCACCGTCGCCTCCGCCGTCACGGCCGCGCGCGGGATGACCGAGCCGGTCGAACATGGCGGAGAAGCGGAAGGCGTAGCCTTCGGCGGCGGCGATTTCGATCACCTGGCCGAGGCCGCCGCGCTGCTCGCCGGCGCCGCCGGAGCCTTCGCGCAATTCCTTGCGCCAGACGATGATCGGGCCGACATTTTCCGTTGCCTCGATCGGCATCGTATGGACGCCACTCGGAAAGGCCGTGGCGTTGAGGCCGTCGAGCGACGGGCGCGCGCCGGTGCCGCCGGAATTGAACATGAGGATTTCGGCGCCCTTGCCGCCGATCTCGTCGGAGACCGGACGCACGCTCATGTGCAGGTTCCAGAGCGCACTTGCCCCTTCGGCCGGCACCTTGCCCGGCAGCGCCTGGTGGAGTGCGCCGAGCACGAGGTCGGGCACGAAGTGGCCGAGCACATGGCGGACCGCGACCGGTGCCGGCCGCTTGGCATTGAGGATGCAGCCTTCCGGGGCGACGACGTCGAAGGGCGCGAGCGAGGCGGCGTTGTTCGGGATCTCCGGCGCGACGACGCATTTGATGCCGTAGCAGGCATAGGCCTTGGCATAGACGAGCGGCACGTTGATGCCGAACTTGCTCATGGCCGACGTGCCGTCGAAATCGACCACCACGCCGTCCGCGCCGATGGAGAGCTTTGCGGCGAGATGCACCGGCTCGTCGTAGCCGTCGAGGTCGAGGCTGTAGGACCAGCTTCCATGCGGCAGGTTTCTGAGCCGTTCAAGCGTCGCTTCGCGGCTGTGCTTCAGGATGAACGCGCCGATCGTGCCCAGGTCTTCCAGGTTGAATTCCGTCAGCATGTCGACGAGGCGGCGATGGCCGGTTTCGTTGCAGGCGGCGAGCGCATAGAAGTCGCCGACCACCTTGTCGCTTTCGCGGACATTGTTGCGGACGATATGAATGAGCGTGCGGTTGACCTCGCCCCGGTCGAAGAACTTCATGATCGGGATGAACAGGCCTTCCTCGTAGACTTCGCGCGCATCCGGGCCGAAGCCGCGGCCGCCGACATCGACGACATGGGCGGTGGAGGCGAAATAGCCGACCAGCCTGCCATGGTGGAAGGACGGCGTGACGACGGTGATGTCGTGCAGGTGGCCGGTGCCCTTCCAGGGATCGTTGGTGATATAGACGTCACCCTCGAAGATATTCTCCGGGCCGATATCGCTGATGAAGTGCGCCACCGATTCCGCCATGGCGTTGACATGGCCGGGCGTGCCGGTGACCGCCTGGGCGAGCATGCGGCCCTCGAGGTCGAAGATGCCGGCCGAAAGGTCGCCGGCCTCGCGGACGGATGTCGAGAAGGCCGTGCGGATCAGCGTTTGTGCCTGCTCCTCGACAACGGAGATCAGCCGGTTCCACATCACCTGCATGTGGATGTCGATTAGGGTTTCGCTCATGGCAATATTCCTGAATTTAGGGGACCCATTCAGCGGCGCGTGGCGAGGAGGCAGCCATCCGCCTGGACGGTGGCGACGAAGGAGGATGTGAGCACGGTCGAGGTTTCGCGCTCTACGATCACAGCCGGGCCGGAAACCACGTCGCCGGGGGAAAGCGCCTCGCGTTCGTGGATGCCTGCCTCGAGGAATGCCCTCTGTCCCACATCGAAGAGGCGGCGGTGTTTTCCGGGTTCTGCATCGCGGCGGCGGCCGACGGCTTCGACGCGCGCGACCTCGGGGAGGGCCGAGCTCGCCTTGACTGCCCAGCTGACGATCTCGATGTCGAGGCCCTCGATCGCCCGGCCGAAGAAGCGCGCATAGGCCTCCTCGAAGAGGGTACGGATGCGTTCGGCACTTGCCGCATCGAAATGCTCGAAGGGCAGGGCGACGGGAATGTCCCAGCCCTGGCCTGCGTAGCGCATGAAGACGGTGCGTTCGATGACCGGATCGGCCGTGTCGAGGCCGCCGGCGACGAAGCTCAGCGCTTCGTTCGTCATTGCGGCCATCAGCCGGTTGGCGCCGTCGCTGTCGAAATGCGACAGGTTGAACACGGCGCTGCGGACCGACTCGTAGCCGAACGGCGCTCGCAGGAAGCCGATCGCCGAGCCGACCCCGGCGCCGGGCGGCACGAGGAAGGTCGAAATCCCCATTTTCTCGCAGAGCCGCGCCGCGTGCAGCGGGCCGGCGCCGCCGAAGGTGATCATGGTGAAGTCGGAGATGTCCTTGCCGTTCTCGACCGTGTGGACGCGGCCGGCATTGGCCATGTTCTCGTCGACCATCTCGCAGGTTCCGTAGGCCGCCCCCTCGGCGTCGAGACCGAGGCTGGCGCCGATCTCGCGGTCCATCGCATCGCGTGATGCGGCAACGGAAAGCGGGATTGCGCCGCCGGCGAAATTCTCGGGGTCGAGCTTGCCGAGCAGCAGGTCCGCGTCGGTGACGGTCGGCTTGAGGCCGCCGCGCTGGTAACAGGCCGGGCCCGGCTCCGAAGCGGCACTGTGCGGCCCGACACGAATCTGGCGCATGACGTCGACACCGGCGATCGAGCCACCGCCAGCGCCGATCTCCACCATCTCCACCACCGGGATGGAGATCGGCATGCCGCTACCCTTGCGGAAACGGTAGGTGCGGGCGACTTCGAAGGTCTTCGCCGTCTTCGGGACCTGGTTTTCGATCAGGCAGATTTTTGCGGTCGTGCCGCCCATGTCGAAGGAAAGGACGGTGTCGAGGCCATGGCGACGGGCGATGTCGGCCGCGAAGATCGCACCGCCGGCCGGGCCGGATTCGACGAGCCGCACCGGAAATTCGGCAGCACTTTCAACCGAGACGATGCCGCCGCCCGAATGGATCATATAGACCGGGCAACCGACGCCGATCTCTTTCAGCGAGACGACGAGGCGGTCGAGATAGGACTTGATCGCCGGCTTCACATAGGCGTTGGCACAGACCGTATTGAAGCGCTCGAATTCGCGCATCTGCGGCGAGACTTCGGACGAAATCGACACCGAGAGGTCCGGGATACGGGCGAGCAATTGCTCGCGCGCCTGTCGCTCATGGTCGCCGTTCGCATAGGCGTGGATGAAGCCGATCGCCACGCTCTCGTAACCGCCGGCGGCGATCGCGTCGACCACCGCCTCCAGCGAGGCGCTATCCAGGCCAAGAAGCACCTCACCGGCGGCGTTGACGCGTTCGCGGACGGTGAAGCGATCGGCGCGCCCGATCAGCGCCGGCGGCAGCGAAATGTTGAGGTCGTACTGTTCGAAGCGGTTCTCGGTACGCATTTCGAGCACGTCGCGGAACCCTTCGGTGGTGATGAAAGCCGTCTTCGCCCCACGTCGCTCGATCAGCGCATTGGTCGCGAGCGTCGTTCCGTGGATCAGGATGTCGATCTGCGAAAGGGCAATGCCCGCCGCCTCGGCGACGGCCTTGACGCCCTTCAGGATGGCGCGCTCCGGCGCCGTGTAGTCGGTCAGAACCTTGGTCGAGTGGAGCGTCCCGTCAAGGTCGAGGGCGATGTCCGTAAACGTCCCGCCGATGTCGACGCCGACGCGGCAGTTCCGAGAAGCGCTTGTCACTGTTCAGTTCCCCATCGTTCGCTGCTGTGAGCCGCCATCCATGCATGCTGTGCTCGAGAGATCATTCCCGCGGGCCGCGGCGAGGGCAAGAGGCTGCGAAGCTATCCCGCGTCACGAAAAGAAATATGTCAGTTATCATACATGTGTCAACTAGGAGCGATCATCGTTGATCTACGAAGCCGGTTGAGCAAGAAGAGCCTCGTCGCCGATCTCTTCAACGTTCTGCCGGAGTTCGAAGAGGCGCTCTGATGAGCCGGAGAGAAATTCCGCAAGCCGACCCTATAATCAGGCATAGCGAGTCAAAGTTGCCGGAGCCGGAAATGCGCGAGCCTGAAATCATGAGGTTCCCACCGAGCGATTGGGTGCCGAACCACCCCAGATTGCCGGTGTTGGTCTATCGTCAGGGCCTGTCCACCGCGGAGCGCGACGCGGCGGCCGAGTTCGAGCGGCGCTTTGCCGAGGCCGGCTGGCAAGGGCTTTGGCGTAACGGCGTCTTTTCCTATCAGCATTACCATATCGGCGCGCACGAAGTTCTCGGTATCGCCAGGGGCAGCGCCAGGCTGTTGATCGGCGGTCCCGACGGCGCGGTGCTAGAGGTGGGTGCAGGTGACTGCCTCATACTGCCGGCGGGCACCGGTCACAGGAATCTCGGATCGAGCGACGGTTTCCTAGTCGTCGGCGGTTATCCGCCCGGACAGACGGCCGATATCCAGACGAAGGCCGCCAGCACGACCGACCTGCAAACGATCGCCAACCTGCCGCTCCCCGCGACCGACCCGCTCCATGGCGCAGACGGCCCCCTGCCACGCCTTTGGAAAGGGGCTTAGGCGGCTGATTTGGGCGGGGTCTCCGAAGGTCCATGGGCACCGCGAATCACCGCACGTTCGTCGCTGAATTCAGCGCTTCCGGCCGGCCCGCAGGACTGCACGAACCGGGCTTTCCAAGCCCGATTGCCGCTTCCTCGGCGCCTTGACGCGGGTACCGGTTGCGGATGTGCCACATTTAATTGCCGTAAAGTTGTCACACTTCCAAATTCTGCAACCCCGCGTATTGCCACGGCACGCATGGCTGGTATCTCTGCAGCGCACGAATCTACCAAAAGGATATGCCATGCGGGAGTTGCTGCCGGTCGCCCTATGTGTCGTGTTGAGCGCCTGTGCGCGCCCTGCCGACGGGCCGAACCCAAGCGACATATACAACGCCAGGATCGCCGGCACGAATGAACGGATCCAGGTCGTCGATCTCGCAAAGGCGCCGATGGGCGTTACTTCGTCGGCACCGTTGTCCTATCTCCCGACCGACAAGGGACTGAGTCCCATGCGCTCCGCCGGTTACATGGACCAGCGGCTTCGTCGCGGCGACGTCATAGAGGTGACGATCATCGATTCCGGCGAGGAGGCGCTGTTTTCCTCCGCCAACAGCAAGACCCTCAATCTCGGCCGGTTCACGGTCGATTCGAGCGGCTTCGTCACGCTCCCCTTCGTTGGTCGCCAGCGCGTCCTTGAATCGACCCCGGAAGGCCTTCAGGCCCAGATCGTCAGCGGCCTGCGCGGCACGGCGGTCAATCCGCAGGCGATCGTTACCGTGGTCGAAAAGCCGACCACCGGCGTCGTCGTCAATGGCGACGTGCGGGCGGCAGGGCGTTTCCCGCTGACGGCGCGCAAGGAGCGCGTGCTCGACGCGATTGCCCTTGCCGGCGGCTCCTCCTCGGCGCCCGGTTCGTCGACGGTCACCCTGATGCGGGGCAAGCAGCGCGCCAGCGTGCCGCTCGCCCGGCTGCTGGAAGACAACAGCCAGAACGTCTATCTGCTGCCGGACGATCAGGTCTTCGTCGAGAACGATGCGCCGAGCTTCACGGCGATCGGCGCCTTCAGGAGCGTCGGCGAGTTCGAGTTCGAGCAGGGCAAGCTGACGCTGGCGCAGGCGCTCGCCCGGGCCGGCGGCCTCCTCGACGACCGTGCCGACGCGCGCAATTTCTATGTCTTCCGCAACGAGCAGGTCTTCATCCAGCCGGGCGGTGCGGATCTGAAAACCGCTGCCCTGCCGGTCGCCAGCTCGAAACCGGTGATCTACCGCGTCAACCTGCGCGACGTCGCCAATTTCGCATTGATGCAGCAGTTCAAGATGCAGAACGGCGACATGCTCTATGCCAGCAATGCCGGCCTCGTCGACGTCGCCAAGCTGCTCACGGTTTTCCAGAAGAGCGCGCCGACCGCTGCCGCGCCGCTTCCGGGCTCCAGCTAAGGACGTCGCGCTTCGTCGAGCAATGCCGCAGCCTCGATCGCGTCGTGCGGTCGATTGGCGGGCTCGGCTTGCGTGAGGCGGGAAGCGAGCGCCGACAATGCCGATTTCTCGTCTTTCTCCGCGTCGCACCGCGCGACGAGCGTTTCGAGGATGCGTCCGCAAGAATAGAGATCGGAGCTGGCATCGGGGCGCGCACCGGCCCGCTGTTCGGGGGCGGCAAATTCGGGGTGGGCGCCGCGCGCCATGTGGAGGTCTTCGAGCCGCTCGCCCCTTGCGAGCGCCAGTCCGAAATCGCCGAGCTTCGGTGAGCGGCAATCATCATCGGCGAAGAACAGGTTCGCCGGCGAAATATCGCCATGGACGATGCCCTGCGCATGCAGATAGCCAAGCGCCGACAGGAGCGCCTTCATGATCGCGACGATCTCCGACAAGGCGAGGGGACGCGCAGCGAGGCGCTGCGACAACGTCGCGGGCATCCAGTCGGAAAGGAGCGCCGGACGGCCATCGGCCAGCCGCAGTGTGGCGCGCAAAGGGATAATGTTCGGGTGAACCAAGGTGCCGGCAAGGCGCGCCTCGTGCAGCAGCCATTGCCTGAGCACCACATCGTCGCGCCGGGCCGGGGGCAGGGTCTTGAGGGCGTGCGGCGTGCCGAGGTCGCGATGGCGCAGCTTCAGCACCAGCGTCCGATCGCTCGCATAGACCGTTTCGTCCACGCAGAAGCTGTTGGCAATGAGGTCGGGTGCATCAGGCGCAAGCCTGGAGCGGCCCCGGTCCAGTGCATCGCGCACCCGATCGATCATCAGCGGTCTTGCCTCGCCCTCGGGCGCAAGAACGGCCCAGAGGGCGGAAAACCGTGCCGAAACAAGCGCAAGGTCATCCTCGGGGTCGCCGCTCATCGCCGCACCGCGTCGACGACGATGGCGCTCAGATTGTCGCGCGCATTGCCAATCAATGCGTCCTGCACCAGGGCTTCGGCCGCGTGCTCGAGGTCTGCGTCGAGAAGGGCTTCGGCGACGGCGCGCTCGCCGAGCACGCGGATAAGGCTGCCGCTGCACAGCAGGAAGCGGTCGCCGGCCTCGACGCGATCGATCAGCGTCTCGGGAACGAGCTGCCGCTCGGCGCCGAGATAGCGCGTCAGGCGGCGCCTCATGCCGATCTCGACATGGTCGCGCGTCAGTGAGCGCATCAGGCCGTCGCGCAGGAGATAGCACCGCACATCGCCCGCCCAGATCACGGCAAAGCGATCGCCCTTGACGCACAGGACGGCGACCCTCGCGGCCGGTGCCTGGCGGCTCGCCGACGAGGCGATGGACTGCAGCAGCCCGTGGACGCGGCCGAGCTTGCCCTTGATATCCTTAATCGCCTCGTCGAGCGAAGCATGGCCGCCGGCGTCGGCAAGCACGGCGACGGTCATGCGGGAGGCCTCGGCCGCCGCCGGCTCATCACCGATGCCGTCCGCGACCGCAAACAGGCGGGCCGGATCCGATGCTATCAGCGCATCGGCATTGAGCGCCAGCCGCGTGCCGGGATGCGTTGCATGACTGTGCGCGATCTCAAGAAGCGGTGCCGGCGGAGAGGTTGGTGCGGGAATATGCGCGGCCGCCTCGTTTTCCACAACCTCGGCCCTTGCCGGTTCCTCACTTGCAGGTGCCGCCGGCCCGGCGGCGCTTTCGACCAGGCGGAGGAAGTCGACAGGGGTGGGGGGCGAGGCCGTGCGAAAACCCTTCGCCTCGCGGCCCGCCGCGTCGGTCTTCCACCAGAGGCTGCTGCTTTCGCGCCTGAGTGCTGCGAACCGTCCGGCGATCGCCGACTCCGGGGCGTGCGGCAGGCGTAGCCTTTTGACGTTCGCCATGAAGGTCCCGATATCGAAATCGCGGGCAAGCGACGTCTCGGCCAGGGCTTCGGCAGCCGTGAACCACGGCGAGTCGAGATAGAGCTGTCTTGGATGGTCGTCGAAGGAATGGAGCTGTGCGGCGATGACCAGCGGAAAACTGCGGCCGACCCGGTCCGCACTCGGCAGGAGCACGCCGGCGACGGTTGCCGGTCCCCAAAGGCCGCGTTCGACGATGAACCGCCAGACAGGCATGCCATGGAAGGCATCGCGCCAGTCATTGCCCAGACGGTCCTGGCAGGCGCGCAAGCCTGATTGCAGCCAATCGTCGAGTTCGCGTTGCAGCGCGTGGCCGATGCCGGTCGAGACGAAGTCACCGTGGGTGGGGAGCTTCCCGAAGAAGCCGATCCGATCGGCTTCCGCAGCCTTGATGTCGCTCGTCTGGCGCATTGCGCTGTCCCCTCAGAACTGCACGGGGCAGGAGAAATCCGCCAGCGCCGGGAGCCGGAAGGGGTTCAGCACGGAACCGAACTGCACCTCGAATTCCGCCACCTGCCCGTGACTTTCGAAGCGTGCGCGAAACAGATCGCCGCCCTCCTGCTTCAGCTCTGCCCGGTCGAAGAGACGGAAAGCCGACCAGTCACCGCTTTCGGTCGTGGCCTGCTGCCAGCCGCCGGGCTGGAAAGCGACGCGCGAGACATTGCTGCCCTGGCTCGATGGCCAGGAAATCGACTTCGCCTGGATCGGCCCGTGATAATAGACCACCCGTTCCCCGCCGATCTCCATCATCACGGCGTTTGAGGACTGCGACAGCGAGAGCGGCTTGATCTTGATGGAGATCGCCGGTTCGGTGGCGGAAGCCGGGAAGAAGGCCCGGCGAATCTTGTCGGCCTTCTCGAATTCGGCAATGCCGGGGCTGGGAATGCTCTCGGCGCCGAAGGTGCCGCGCCATCCCCACGGGCTTGAACTGGTGTCGACGAAGGCCTCGAGACGTTCCTTGAAGAAGGTTTGGAACAGGCCTTCCGGGCCGAACAGGCGAACGAAGTCTCCCATCGGCACATCGCGGGGGGAATTCCGGTCGAAGGGATAGCGACCGGAGACGATGCCCGAGCAGAGGCTGGCGCCTTCGGCGGCCCAGAGATCGTCGGTGCGGGCGCGCGCCGTCTTGACGGCGAGCGAAGCGACGTCGACCGCGACGCCGGCCATCCAGGCGTCGAGCGGCGCTGGCAGGCCGCGGGCCTCCTGCAAGAGGTCCTGGTTGGCGCTCGTCAATTGGCTGCCGGCGTCGAAGACCTGTGCGATTTCTGCCGAAGCGGTGGAGGTGCGCGAGAGCTGGCCGTGAAGGGCCTGCAGCAGCGGCCGCAGGGACTCGACCTGGGTGCGGGGCGGCTCCTTTTCCGCTCCGCCTGACGCGGCATCGGCGTTCCGGGGCGGTTCGAGGGCTGCCCGGAGACCGGCATAGGGATCCGGCGTATTGGCGGTGCTGGCCAAGGCCGCGGTCACCGCGCCATTCGCCGCATCGGCTGCCGAGGCCAGCTCGCCGCCTGTCGGCACCCGCAAGTCCGTCGCCGTAGCGATCGACCTTGCCGCCGCCTCGACCGGATTGGCGTCGCTGGCGAGAATGCGTGCAGTCTCGGTCGCCTCGGCCGGCGTTTGCGAGGGGCGGACGCGGATGTCGGAAAGCAGGCTTGCCCACTGCTTCTGGAAGGCGTCGAAATAAAGCTGCAGCGCTGCCTCGGCAACGCCGTCGACGGTCTGCGGGGCCGGACTGACCGTTCCGCCGCGGACCCATTGTTCGTCGAGCGCCTCGCGTGCCGCATCGCCCAGGCGGGGCAGCACAACCGTGCGGTAGCCGTTCGCGGTGAACAGGCCCGAAATCCCCTGGCGGAGCGGCGCCTTGGAGGTTCGGGTGAAGACCTGTTCCCCCAAAGGTCCGAGGGCGTCGGCGGCATTCCAGCCGGACAGGGCACGCGCCTGCCGGAAATTGGTGAGGATGTCGTAGGCCCGGCTCGCCAGCCCCTGAGCGCGGATCTTCTCGCGGGCCTCCGCAATGAGACGTTCGTCGAGATCGATCGGCGGCAGGGTCCCGGCGGCCATGGCCTCGACATGCTCGAGCAGCGCCTGTCGCGCCGGCGCGCGACCCTCGCCCGGATAGGCCGCCGCGAACATGTCCTCGCTCTGCCGCGAGACGAATTCCCGGTCGAGCGGGCCCAGACCCCCCAGCATGCCGTAGAGCTTCAGCGCATTGAAGGTCCGGAGCGTTGTGCCGCCGGCCTTTATCTCCTTTTGCAGTTGCACGAGCATGCGCGGCAAAAGCAGTGCGGTGAGCGCCCGCTGGTAAGCGTCGCGGTGGCGCCCGGAGAGCTTGCTTTCCTGGTCGAGACCGAAGCTCACCGGCCAGAAGCCGGCCTGCGCGAAACCGGATGGCACGTTCCTGAGCTCGTCGAGCGCCGGCAGGATACGCAGGAAGTCGGCATCCGAGACGTCGCGCACGGATACGCCGCGCGCCAGTTCCTCATAGGCGTTCAGCCGCCGTTCTGCATCGGAGAGCGCGTCGAGATTCCGCCAGTAGGTCGCCGCCCAACTGCCGAGGACGACGACAAGCACTGCCGCCGCCGCTCCATAGGCGGCACGGCGCAGCAGCAACTGCCGGCGCGAAAGCCGCCGGTCGCGCGTCACCAGCGACGCTTCCGCGAAGATGACCTCCCGGAAGAGGCGCGACAGGAAATAGCTTCGCTTCAGGCGCGACGCGACGGGTTTTTCGTCCGTCTGCGTGCTGGAGGCGAGGTAAAGGCCGCGCAACAAAGGCGCCTCGACCAGCTTGGAGCCGGAGCACAGTTCCTGGAGCACCTCGTGCAGCCGGTCCTTGAGAGCTGCGAGTTCGGCGGGAAAGCGGAAGATGCGGCCGCGCGACTCGGCGTCCGGCTCCTGCTGAAGCCGTTCGATGAGCATTGCGTCGACGCGATTCTGCAGATGAGCGAATTCCTCCAGAAAGCGGTCGGCTAGGTTGGCGGCCTGATAGCTCGCCTCGAGATCGAATGTCATGCCCCATACCTGCTCCCGGTCGGTCTTGCTGAAGCCGTCGAAGAATTCAACGAAGCCGGTGAGCAGGTCCACCTTGGTGAGGACGACATAGACCGGCACGCGCGCCCCGAGGAGGCCGTCGAGTTCCGACAGCCGCTGGCGGATGGCGCGGATTTCCTCCATCTGGGACTCTTGGTCGCGGATCCTGAGATCGGCGATCGAGATCGTCACCAGTACGCCGTTGACCGGCTGGGCGCGCCGATACTTGCGCATCAGGTTCAGGAAGCCTTCCCAGCCGGCCTTCGACGCACCGTTGAGATCGTCCTGGGTCGTATAGCGGCCGGCCGTGTCGATGATGATGGCTTCGTCGGCGAACCACCAATTGCAGTTCCGAGTGCCGCCGACGCCCTGGACCGAATTGCTGCCCAGCGCGTCGCCTAGCGGAAACTTCAGTCCGGAATTGGTGAGCGCCGTCGTCTTGCCGGAGCCGGCGGCGCCGAAGATCACGTACCAGGGCAGTTCGTAGACGTAGCCGAAGCGCTTGCGGGTTACGCGCCTCAAAAGTGCCAGCGCCTCCTTCAGGCGTCCGTGGATCTCGGCGACCTCTGCCTGCTGGCTGGCGGCGGCGTCCGCACCGGCGTCCTTGGCGAGATCGCCGACGAGTTCGGCATCGCGCTTGCGGGATTGGTAGAAGGAATAGGCGAGATAGGCTGCCCAGGCGGCAAGCACGAGGCCGATGGCGATGAGCCGGGCAGTAACGCTCGCCAGCGGCTTGAAGTCGCCGAATGCGAGAAGATAGCCATAGAACCAGATGACGACGCAAATCGCCGCCACCCAGATGATCGACAGGAACCGCCGGCCCAACAGTCCCGCATAGGAGTCGACATAGGATCTGAGGGTATAGAAATAGCTGAGCGGATTCATGGCGTTCTATTTTCCGGGAGCGTGCCGTTTTCCTGGACGGGCGCATTTGTGGCAGGCGTCGACGGGATGCGGGCCGCGTCCAACCGCTCGCCCGAATCGGTCAGGACCAGGATCTCGGTGCGGCGGTTCATCTCGCGGCCTTCCGGCGTCTCATTGCCGGCGATCGGGTCGCTGTCGGCCCGTCCGTCGGTGATGATCGCATCCGTTCCGGTATAGGCGGCGAGAATGTCGCCGACGGCCTTGGCGCGCGCTTCCGAAAGATGCCAGTTCGAGGGGAACTGCACGGTTCGGATCGGCACATTGTCCGTGTAGCCGATCACAATCGCGCGGAACCGCTCGGCGGCAAGCGCCCCGCCGATCCGCTCGAGCAGGCCGCGAAACGGTGCGCTGACCTCGGCGCTTCCGACATCGAACAGGCCCGAATTGTTGATGCGGACGAGGAGGCGGCCGTCGGCATCCGACAGCGTCACTAGCTTGCGGTCGACCTCGGGCTGCAGGAAGGAGAGCAGGTTGTCGAGGCGGCTTCGCGGCGGCGCCCGTGGCGGCTCCGGCGGTTTCGGCTCCGGCGGCTTCGGCGGCGCCGCGACGACCCGCGGCGCTTCGGCCTTCGCCCGTGGCGCCTCGATCGTCAGGCTCGGCGTTTCATGCGGCGGCAGATTGGCGAGCCGCTCGAAGGTGGCGTCGGAGCGGCCATTGAGCGAGAAGGTGACGAGGATGTAGCCGAGCGCCAGGACAAGGACCAGCGCCGACAGCAGCGTCCACATGGCGACGGAGGTGCGCAACGGCTTGTGACGCGCCTGCACCCCTTGCCAGTGCGGCGACAATTCCCGCTCGAACACGCCGTATTGGCCGAGCAAGGTCTTGTAGAGGCTATCCCGGATGCGCCCGAGTTCCAGCGTGCCGCGATCCGACACCCGCGTCCGCCCCTCGAATGCCAGCGACAGGCAGAGATAGATCAGAAGCAGCAGGTCCTTGTTGGTGCCGGGACTCTGGTGGAAGTGGTCGAGCAGATCGAAGACGCGGTCGCCGCCGGTCACGTCCATGTGGAAGGTCGAGACGAGACCGGAGCGGGCCCAGCCGGCGCGCACGCCCCACGGTTTGCTGAGGATGACGTCGTCGACGGTGGCGCAGACGATGTAGTGGGCGGCGCGGGCGCGCTCGGGGCTGATGCGTGCGGCGGCAAGGTCGCGTTCGTAGCGATTGATCGCTCCGAGGGCGGACCGCCGAAGCTCGTCGATGTCCGGCTGGACGTCGGCATGACGAAGGGCGTGGGCGAGATTGATGAGCGGTGCGCCCGACTTGACCAGCGTCGGAATGCCGTCGCCGCCGAAATCGAACGCCTCGACCAGCGACGCCACCGGAGAGCCGCGCGGCGAGGGCGGGCTCGCGGCGTCGCTGGCACTCTCGAATTCGACGATGTCGTCGAGCATCTCCGCCATCTTGCGGGCGGACCTCGCCTTGCGGGTCCCTGCCTCGGTGATCTCGACGACGGTGGGCAGGTCCTGCCAGGAGGAAGAACGTTCCTTGGTCATTCTCTTAGCGCCCACAGTTCCATTTCAAGGCCCGGAAACTCGCCGGCCAGATGCAGGGCGATGGCGCCCGACGTGTCGAGCTGCTTCCAGAGCGGGTTGCTGGTGTCGAGTTCGAAATAGACGGTGCCCGAGCGATAGGGCAGTTGGCGCGGCAGCACCGGCAGCGGCCGCACCGGAATGCCGGCGAGCGCCACATTGACCAGGTCGGCGATGCGCTCGACCGGGCCGATCTTGATCTGTGCGGGCAGCTTCCGGCGGACCTCTTCCGCCGGCATGTCGGCGCGCACCGCAAGCACGAAGCCGGTATCGGCGAGGAGCGAACGGTCGTTGATCGTGCCGACGCGCACCCCGTGGCGACGCTCGACAAGGTCGATCAGCACCGCGGCCTGCTCCAGCACCGACGACAGCGAACGGCGCAGGTCGTCGAACACCGCGGCAAAGGTCGCTTTCAGATCATCGTGCCGGTAGGGCGGAAAATCGGAGGCGCGCTTGCTGTCCGTCGTGAACGTCGCCAGTTCGCCGGCGAGCCGGATGCACTCTTCGTAGAAGACGATCGGATGCAGCCGGGTCGCGTTGACAGAGATGTGCTTGAGCATCGGATCGGCGCGATTGAGGATCTGCAGCAGGAAGTAGTCGCCGACTTCGGCTGTGCCGCGCACGGTCGGATCGCCGATGCGCTCGGCGATTGCCTCGGCCCGGTGCCGCACGATGCCGAGAAGTTCGGTGATCAGTTCGCCGAGACGTGGCACGGCCGCGCAGGTGAGGCTCGGCGCGATATAGTCCGGGTCGAGCACCACCGCCTTGTCGGAACGCACCTCGATGATGCGGGCAAGGCCGATGAGATCGTAGCCGGAAAGGTCGTCACCCGTCTTGAGGTAGCGCAGGTTCAGGCGGCCGACATCGATTTCCGCCAGGAAGTCGGCGTCGATATTGGCGTCCGGCGCCTCGTAATGGCTGGCGACGACGCGAACGTGATTGGGGCCGGCACTGCCGTTCAGCGCAATGTCCGGCTTTCCGGGCTGGCGGGCTGGAAGCGCAAGATAGACCATCGCGTTGCGGGTCGACTCGTCGAGCGCGAGCGGAGCCGGAAGATCGGTATCGACGGGTGCCTCGAAAGGGGTTCCGTCGGGCATGATGCCGCGCAGGTTCGAAAGCGCGAACTGGCCGATTGCCAGCGCGCTGCGATCGATGCCGATTTCCGCAACGCCCCAGGGATAGGGGCTGAGATGGCGGCTTGTCGTGCGCACGAGCCGCTCCGTCCAGCGATCGGATTGTTGGAAATGCTGCACGCGAAGGAACATTCCTTCGCTCCAGGCCACCCGGTTTTCGTTTCTCATGTCTTGGGACCTGTCCTTCCTGTGGTATCAGCGCTCGGGTGGCTCTCGCCATGTTCGAGCATCGCATCGCGGAAGAACTCGAGCAGCGAGAGCTGCCGGTTCTCCCTTTCGAACTGAGCGCGGTAGGCCTGCCAGTAGCTGCGGTCGCTCAACCATGGCAGCCTGCGCGGTTCGGCGTCGACCCGCGCTTCGAGCGTGCGCGGCTCCAGCATCCGGCTTGTTTCGCGCACCAGCCGCTGCAGCCGGTCGTTGAAGTCGACCTGGCGCTCTATGAGGCCGTTGAAGCGCCGGGTCAGCGCACCCTCTCGATCATCGGCAAGGAAATCGCTTTCCTCGCCCGGCACCGGCGGATCGAGATCGAAGGTCGAATAGGCGCCATCGATCGCCTCGGCCATCCGGTCGAGCAACTGTTCGAGCTGGCGCAGCATGGCTGAGGGCGCACCCGGTACAGATGCCGCCGCGACGGGTAGAGATACGGCCGACGCGGTCCCGTCCGGCACGGGGGCCGTCTCCGCGATGTCCGTCTCGAGCATCGGCTTCCGGCGGGGGCGTCCGAGCGGAACCGGGACGTGGGTTGCGGCTTGGTGCTCGTAGCGGTTGCTGTTGTCGAAATCGTCGTTCCAGTCGTCGGGCAGGATCGGCCTCGTGGCGGTTTCGATCGCCGGCGGGCCGTCCCAGCCGATCTCGACATTGCGTGACGACTTGCCGGCCGGCTCCCTTCGCGGCGCAACGACATCCGTCCAGGCGTCGGCGTCGCGCCGGCCGAGAATTCCATTGCCCGTGCGCCCGCCTGGCGCAATGTCGGCGAGGATCGACGAAATTGTCAGCGGCTCGTCGCTGAGCGCCAATCGCGCATCCGGATCATCGAGCTCGAGATCGGCTTCGCCGCTGATCCTCACGGTGAAGGCGCATTCACCGAACTCGATCCGCGACTGGTCGCGCAGGCGGGCCGTATCGCCCTCACGCAAGACAACGCCGTCGACGCTCGAACCGTTGGCGCTTTGATCGCGCAGGATGAAGCCGTTGCGATCGCGCTCGATGGTACAATGCAGCTTGGAAACGAGCCGCCGGGAATCGGGCGCCTGCCAGTCGCAATCCGCACCGCGTCCGAGCGTTCTGCGGCCCCGCTCGAAGCTCCAGCCCTCGGCGCCGGCGCGGACTGGCTCTCCGGAGATCTGCCTGAGTTCAAGCCGCATCGCCGACCATCCTTCCGTTGTCGCTGACCGGCCGCGGTTCGGGAATGACCGCGTCGCCGCTGTCGCGTGCAGCGGGGGCAATCCGGGCCCAGCTGTTCCAGCCGAGCCTGGCGGGCTCGTTGCGGTCGCCGAGCCGGCACGGAGGGATCTGCTCCTTCTTCAGGATGATCTGGATGTCGAAGTCGAGGCCCGTCCCGACATAGAGGCGCGTCAGCGAGAAGATCTCCGCCAGGCTGCGGCTTCCCGGCGTCAGCGCCAGATAGTCCGGATAGTCGACGGGTCCGATCACGACGCGGAAGCTGCCGCTGAAATTGCGTGTGAAGGCGCCGGCCGACGCGTTGACGCCGAGCTGCAGGCCGTTTCCCGGCTGCATCCGGCTGCGTTCCTCGAGGGGGATCGGCAGCCAGCGGCCGCGAAACTGGTCGATTTCGATCGGCAGTCCGGTGAATTCGGCAAGCATCGCCTGCAGATTGGCGGCATTGCGGGTGCGGGCGGCGAAGAAGCCGCTGAAGCGCAGGATGAGGTCGTCATCGAACCCGCTCCGTTCTTTCAGACGGGCCGTGCCGAACCCGGTCAGCGCGAACAGGCTGGTGAGGAACGCGTTGCCGTGGCGGCCCCGGCTCCAGCGCAGGCGGCGAGCCATCCGGTATTTCTCGCCGGCGGCCAGGAAGAGTTCGCTGATCCGTGCGCTGAAGAGATCGAAGAAGGCTGCGAGTGCGCGCGACCGGTTGCGTTCCTCGCGCATCACCAGTTCGTTGTAGAAGGGCGGCATCGAGCCGACCGGCCCAGTCAGCGCCGCCAGGCCGCTCTGGACCGAGGCCTTGCCTTCCCTGCGGCGAAAACCGCTGACCGCCAGCGGCGCGACCGAGACGCCGGCATGCGCCCGGACATCGAGGCCGCCATCTGCCGCCTGCTCCGCAACACGGAAAGCCGTCGTCGGCTCGAACCGGCCCGGGTCGGTCTCGAGCAGTGCGGCAAGCGCTTCTGTCTTCGGCGAAGGCGTATCCATGTGCCGGTCACCCCTAGAGCAGCGGTCGCTCGGCGGCGCGGGCCGGCCAGCGGGCAATCGGTGTCGACTGTCCCTTCAGCGAGACGGTGAGGCGCGTGAAGCTGTTGAGCGAGGTGTAAAGCGCGAAGAACCGATCGAGCACGGCGCCGAAAAGATAGGCGGAAGCCCGGTCGATCGCGGCAGGGTCGAATTCAAGCGCGATCTCGGTCCCCGGCACCATGCCGCCGCCCTTCACCCGCGCGACCGAGGCATGCGCTCTTATGCCGGCGATCGCGTCGACCAGCTGCCGCGTTTCCGCACTGTCACGAAAGGCGTAAAGCGACAGAATATCCTTGAGCGCAGCCCCCTCGTTGTCGAAGATCGACAGGTGGTTCAAGAGCAGATGCGACATCAGCCGCCATTGGCGGCCCTGTTCCTGGCTCATCCTCACCGAGGCGGTCGGCGGCAGAAGGGCGTGAACCGAGGACACCGCCTCGCTGCCGACGGCCAGCTGCAGGTAAGGGTGACCGCCGCCAAAGGGCAATTGCTCGGGGATGTTGCGGTTCAGGCAGAGCGCATCGACGCTGGCGACCGCATCGACGATGCCGGCTGTATCGCGCGTCCGATCGACAAAGGCGATCTCCATGTCCGACGTCCCGTCATCCTCGTCGAAACGACGGCAAGCCTGCCAGTAGACCGAGGCGGGCCCGCCGCGCTGGCTGCGGCCGAAAAAGGGCTGGCAAACCTCCTCCTGTCCCTGTGATCCGGTGAGCAGCACCCTTTCGATCGCATAGATCTCCCGTGTCGTCTGGCGACGCGCATCGGGCAGCAGCGGATATTCGGTGCGCGCGCCATCGAGCGGCACCGGCTCGCAAGTCTGCCTGAAGAGATTGACGACGGGCGTGGCGTTGAGGGCGAAGTCCCTCGCCGTGACGGTCCGTTCAAGCTTGTTGTCTCCGGCGTCGAGATAGATGAACACGTCGAGGATGTGCCCGCGCCAGGCGTCGAGCCCGTCGATATCGAGGAACAGGAACTTGCGCGGCATCGCGAAGAATTCGGTCAGCAGGCGATAGCCGCTGAAGCTCGAGCTCGGATAGGGCAGCATCGCCTGATCGGCCTCGAACCCCACGGGTTTCAACCTCGACTTCGGCAGGAACAGCGGTGCGGTGTCGTCGGCATGACGGGCCAGCGCGATCCCGAGCGTGTGGTTGACGAGCAATTCGTAGAGCGAGACGGCCTGCTGCCAGGGAGAAGCGATATGGAGCCGCAGCGACTTGAGGCCGATCTCGCTCAGCGAGAGGCGCATGTCGCGCGAGCGGATGGACAGCCGGAGGCAGCTTGCGGTACCGGCAAAGGGCGCTACAGGGGCGCTGATCGGTTGCCCGGTCAGCGACGCGGCGACGATCTCGATCGGCGCCACCTCAACATCTTGGGTGGTGCGGAAACGGCAGGACTCGCCACGCACCGGCTCGGCGATGATTTCCGTGTGGCGCGGCACGGTCTGCAGCGACGCCAGCGATTCGCCCGGTTCGAACCGGACAATGCTCATCGACGGCAATGGCGCGAGGTAGTGCGGATAGAGCGTTTCCATGAGCCCGTCGGTCAGCTCCGGGAACTCGTCCTCGAGCTTCTGTCTGACGCGCGCGGCAGAATAGGCGAAGCTTTGGATCAGCCGCTCGACATGCGGATCGTCGGCGACGTCTTCGGTCATGCGCAGGCGCCCGGCGATCTTGGGAAAAGCATCGGCAAAGCGCGCCGCGCGTCGGCGCAGCGCCGAAAGTTCATCGCTATAGCGCTCAAGGAAGCCGTCAGCCATTGGCGGCTCCCGCCACCAGGAAGCGCTGGGTGGACGGGTCGATGACCGACTCGAAACTGATCGGCGGCATGCCGTCGATCAGCCGGAAGCTGGCTTCGATGCGCAGCCGCAAGGCGCGGTCGGTGATCGTCCGGTTCTTGAGGATCGTGACGCGGACATGCGCAAGACGGGTCTCGAACGTCGCGATGCGTCTTTCGATGATCCGCGCCAAGCGCGCCTTCGCCTCGTCGGTGAAGAGGTTCGCCGACACCATCCCGTCGACGCCGTAATTGACGAGTGCGTCGCCGAGGTCGGAGAGCGCCGCCGGCGGCGAGTTCGGACGGCGCCTTGTATTCAGCAGGGCCTCGATGTCACGGCGGATCGCCTCGCGCATCTCGCGCACCTGTTCTGCCAGGCTGACCGGCGGGTCGCTTTTGAGGTCCGGGCTATTGTCGACGAGACGGTCGAGGACGGACCGGGCAAGGACGCGCTCGCCCGCGCGGTACCTTTCCAGAGGATCAACCATGGACCACGCCCCTGACTGCATCGCCGCTTTCGGCGGCGGCAAGGGTGATCGCGTCATGGAACGACACGACGTCGTCACCGACGAGCAGGCAGCGCTGCCCGCGACCGGTGGTGATGCCGGTTCCCTCCGCGACCCATTCGGTTTGCCGGCCAAGGAACAGGGTCTCGTCACCGGCCGTGCCATGATAGATGGCCGGCAGCAGGACGGGGGCGCTGGCTCCGTCGGTGAGCGTCAGCTCCGCCCGCCGGAAGGCAAGGTCGCGCGGCCGGGCAATCGGTTCGACCGTCACCGAGGCGATCTTGGCGATGTCGACCCAGAGATAGGCGCCGCCGCTCATGATCACCTCGAGCGCATGCGGAATGCGGTCGTCGAGATCGCGGATGTCCGCGACCTGCCTGCCGTTCCAGCAAAAGGACCGTTCGCCACGTCCCGCGTCGAGTTCCTCGAGGACGGCCTTGGCGTCCTCGGCGGATCCGGCCCTGTGGGCGAGGCCGAGCCGGACTGCAAGCTTGTCGAGATCGCTCGGACCTTGCGGAAATTCCGGAACCGCGGCATCGGCAAACCAGGCGTCGCGTGCCGCCATGGCGCGCAACTGGTTGCGCAGGACCCCGAACCCCATCATATCTTCCGGGGCGAGGCTCGACGCCAGATTGCACTGGGCGTCAGCACGACCGTATTCGCCGGCAAGAATCAGAAGGTCGATGTAGAGATGTCGGGCGGGCTTGTCGGCCGGTGCCGTCTTCAGGTGCGATTTCAGCCGTTCGATCGCCTCGAAAAGGGCATTGTCGGCGATCAGCTGCGCGACGCTGGCGGCGAGGGTCATGCGAACATCCTTTGCATCGGGGCCGAGGAACGCGGCGCGGGCTGGCCGCCGCTGGCGGTTTCGGCAATCAGGTGGAAGCTCGTCGAAACGTCGTCGAGCTGGAAATGCGGCTGCAGCCGGATCGTGCAGGAATAGGTTCCCGGCTTGCCGGGGACTTCGTCGACGGTGACGCCGGCCGAGCGCAGCGGCCGGCGGACTCTCAGATCGAGGTCTGCGTCGTCATTGCCGAGCGTATAGCCCGACAGCCAATCCTCCAGCCGGCGCTGGATCGACAGGGCATCGGTCACCCGGCCGATGTCGTCGCGCATGATGACCTTGAGATAGTGCGAGAAGCGCGAGGCGCAGAGCACATATTGAAGCATCGCAGCGATTTTCGCATTCTGGCGGGCGTGCTCGTCGGCAAAGTTCTGCGGCGCGTGCAGCGACTGGTTGGAATTGAAGATCGCCGCCGCCGACAGATAGGTCGTCGCGAGCGGGATGATCCCGAGATCGCAGAACTGTTGTTCCTGGCTGCTGGTGAGCCGAACTTCGACGGGCGGTTGGGCGGACAGGCCCTCGCTCTCGGTTGCGAAATCATAGGGCGGCAACTGGCCGCTTGCCAGCATCCCGCCGTCGAGCGCGTCCTGGCTGACGCCGCGGATATCCGCAAACCATCCCGACTCCATGAAGTTGCGGATGACGATCATCGCGAAGGCGAAGGCGCCGTTTCCCCAGAGAAGGGTCGAACCGTCTGCGGCGACATGCTCCCGGAAGGGAAAACCGTCCCTGCGTCGTCGCGACAGGGGTTGAAGAGGGGGGCGCATGAGGATGCGCGGCGCCACGAGGCCGATGAAGCGTGAATCGTCGCGCCGGCGGAGACTGTTCCACCGCAGGCGCTGCGGGTCGTGCTCGAGCCAGGAGAATTCATGGACCCGATCGAGCTCCTCGAAACGCTCAAGCCCGACCGCCCGGGGCGAAGCGCCGGCAACGAAAGGGCAAAAGGCGGCGGCGGCGACCATGCCGATCTGCCCGAGCGTCCCGACCGCATCGCCGCCGGAAGGATCGCTCGGCGAGAAATGGAAGTCGCCGATCAGGAGGCCGAAGGGCTCGCCGCCAGGCATGCCGAATTCGCGGCTGTAGACCAGTTCGAAAAGATGGCTCTGGTCGACATCCGCCGCCCGTTCCATGCTGCGCGCCAGGCTCCGCCAGTCGACGCTCAGGAGCTTGATCTTGACATCCGTGGCCCTGCTGGATTCGCGCACCAGCATGGCGAGGCCGCGCCATCTCGCCTCCATCTCCATGAAGCTCGGATGGTGCAGGATCGCGTTGACTTGGCGGTTCAGCGCGTCATCGATCAGGGTGATCAACTGATCGGCGCGCCGCCGCCAAATGCTCGATGCATCGGTCATGACTGCCACGTGCTGAAGGCGGAATGCGCCCGGCCGCTGTCGCGGTCCGGGCGCATCTCCGATCAGTTCTTCGAGGGGATGCGCGCGACCATGCGCAGCGAGGTCGTCAGTTCCTCCATCTGCAGCCACGGGCGCATCCAGGCGACCGCATTGTAGGAGCCGGGCTTGCCCGGAATCTCCTGCACCGTCACCTTGGCATCGCGCAGCGGGTATTTGGCGCGGGACTCCTCGCCGGCGTCGTCATTGGCGTTGACGTAGTTGGAAATCCAGCGGTTCAGCCAGGTCTCGCAATCCTCGGCCTCCATGAAGGAGCCGATCTTGTCGCGGCCCATGACCTTGAGATAATGGGCAAAGCGCGACGTCGCCATCATATAGGGCAGGCGCGCCGAAACCGCGGCATTGGCGGTTGCTTCCGGCTTGTCGTAGATTTTCGGCTTGTGCGTCGTCTGCGCCCCGAAGAAGACGGCGTAGTCGGTGTTCTTGTAGTGGCAGAGCGGCAGGAAGCCGAGCTTGCCGAGCTCGGCGTCGCGGCGGTCGGTGATGCCGACTTCCGTCGGGCATTTGAGGTCCAGGTCGCCGTCGTCGCTGGAGAAGATGTGCATCGGCAAGTTTTCCACCTTGCCGCCATTTTCGGCGCCGCGGATCGACGTGCACCAGCCGCTCTTGGCAAAGGCCTCGGTGAGGCGCGTGCCCATGACATAGGCCGCATTCATCCAGCAATAGGCGTCATGCTCAAGTTCGCCGGTCCGCGAGCCGCCGGTCTCGTCGTAGTCGAACTCGTCGATGGCGCTGGTCTTCGGACCATAGGGCATGCGGGCCAGCACCCGCGGCAGGCCGAGCGTGACGAAGCGCGAATCGTCGCTTTCACGCAGGCTCCGCCACTTGGCATATTCGACCGTTTCGAAGATCTTCTCGAGGTCGCGCGGCTTCGACAGTTCGCGATAGTCCTCGAAGCCGAACATGCGCGGGCTCGCGGCCGAGATGAACGGGGCGAAGGCGGCCGCGGCGATCGAGGAGACGCCCTGCAGCAATTCAATATCCTCGAAGGAGTTGTCGAATTCGTAGTCGCCGACGATAGCGCCCATCGGCTCGCCGCCGGGCGTGCCGAATTCGTCCTCGTAGATGGATTTGAACAGGCGCGACTGGTCGAACTCGACCGACTTCGCCAGATCCTTTGACAATTCGCGCTTGGAGGCGTTCAAAACGCGGATCTTCAGGTTGGCACTGGTCTCGCTGTTCTTGACGAGATAGTGGAGGCCCCGCCACGTGCCCTCGAGCTTGGTGAATTCCGGCGACTGCATGATCGCCGCCAGCTGCCGGGAGATCGTGCGGTCGAGCTCGGCGATGGCGCTGTTGAGCGTGATGGTGAGGTTGCGGTCATATTTGACGGTACCCTTGAGGGCCTGGTCCGTCAGGGTGCGCAACAGGTCCTGTGCCCGGTCGGGCTCCGTCTGGCGGGTTGCCGCCACCACCTTGGACAACAGGTTGTCCTCGGCATAGACGGCCTCACCCTTGGCCTTGAGCTGCGTTTCGGCGTTCATCATGTCGATCCTTTCGAAAAGCGCATCAGGGTCATGGCGATGGTCGCGGCCCGCTCCTGATGGGTAATGGGCGGCCCGTTTACGGGCATGCCGCCAGGCCTCAGTTCGCGGGATCCTTGCCGCCGCTTTCCTTGCCGGAGAGCTCGGAAACCACCTTCGAAAGATCGTCCCGGTTCTGCAGGATGCCTTCGAGCAGGCGTTCGAGCTCTTCCGAACGGTCGGCCTTGCTCATCAGGTCGCGCAACTCGTTGCGTGCATCGAGAAGCGCCTTGAGCGCCGGGACCTGGTTGACGATCGATCCGGGTTCGAAGTCCTTCATGCTTTCGAACTTCAGCGAGACGGGCAGCTGCGAGCCATCGCCCTGGAGCGTGTTGTCGACGGTGATGTTGAGGCCGGGCGTCATGCGGCGCATGACGTCGTCGAAATTGTCGCGGTCGATCTGCACGAACTTGCGCTCGCCGAAGGGCTTCAGCGGCTCGGTTGGATCGCCGGAGAAATCGCCGAGCACGCCGACGACGAACGGCAGTTCCTTGACCACCATCGCCCCCTCGGTTTCCACCTCGTATTTGATATGGACCCGGGGCTTGCGAACCCGCTCCAGTTTCTCATGCACACTTGCCATTGGAATTCTCCTTCATGCGATCTCAAAAACTGTTTGTTGTCCGGCCGCTACCGACGCCGCTTTCCCGGGTCGGGCGCAGTCAGCTTCCCTCTGTCCGTGGCTGAATGCCGGCTGCGGTCAGCACGGCGTTTCGGGTGTTCTTCTCGGGCAGCAACTCGGCGAGCAGCTCGGAAAAATCCATGCGGCCGCGTCTGACCAGTGTTTCGATGGCGAGCGAAATCGGCGAATGCGGCTCGCTCTTGCGGAAGTAGCGCGCGACCGTGAGGAGCAGTTCGAATGCCTCCTCGCGCGACGCTATGCCGTTGCGGCGATGGGCCCCGACGACGATCGGCCGCTGTTCGAGGGCCGGCACAGCGGCCTCCTCCATGGCGGGAGCCGCATCGGCCGCTTCGATTGCGGCCAGGGTGCGGATCGCCGCGGCGGCTTCCAGAAGCACGTTGCGGGTGTTGGAGCTCGGCGGTGCTGCGTCGCCCAAACGCTCGTCGAGCAGCGCGGTCAGCCCATCGAAATCGGCGATGCATTGCTCGAGATCGGCAAGATAGGCCGCCATGGCTTCGCGGCCGGCGCGGTCGACGGCTTCCTGCAATTCCTCGCGCCGCTCGCTTTCGCCGCTGCGCAAGCTGAGCTGGAAATCCCAAAGCGAAAACTGTCCGAATTTGCCGCCCGGAACGAGCGGGACGAGCCGCAGCGCCTGGATGATCGTGCCCTCGCTGCCGATGCCGTTGAGGCCGGCCAGCGGCGCAAAGCGTTCCTCCGGCTCGTCGCCGATCGAATGCAGCCGCTCCCAATGGTTGCGCATGAGCGCGGCCGTCGCCGCATAGATTTCGCCAAGCCCATGGAAGCCGTGCAAGCGTAATTGCGACTCTGCCAGCCATGCCAATACTTCGAGATCCTTGCTCATCGAAGAAAGGATCTGCATCCCGAGGTTGCTGACATCAACCCAAGCTGGCGAAAGGCCAAGCTTTTCCCCTGGCACAATACCTCGTTCAGCCGCTCGTGCTGCGTTTCGAGCATCCTTAATTCTAAAGTATATTTCCTTTCCGACAGCACTAACGCGGAGATTTTCTCCGCATGGTCGATTTTCTTCTAGTGCTGCGGCAATGTTTCGGTTCGCCACCGATACCAACCCTCTCGAATTTGAATGAGGAAATATAGAATTGCACATTGATGACGGCAATATGTCTTGTCAACCGTGTCCGATATATGACGAATTTATGAAAGACAGATAGATTGTAGGGGTTTTGCTGATTTTTTTACATTCTGTCTGGACAACTCCAGGCAATCGCCGTAGTTGTCCTGCCCGCATCTCATGGTTGCTCTGATGCTTGACGGGAATGCAGGACTTCTGGATGTCGCACATCGATCTCAACCGTCTGATCAGGACCCTCGAGCCGAGCTTGCGCATTGGCCTCGAGGCGGCTGCCTCCCTGGCGGCGCGCCGGCAGCACGCAACCGTTGATATATCTCACTGGTTGCGCTCCCTGCTGGATCTTGGCGACACCGTGACGGTCTTCGGGAAAGTGGGGCTGTCCGCCGGGGCGTTGCGCCAGGAACTGGACGCAGCGATCGACGACGTCCATCGCGATGGTTCGGCGGCGTTGTCGCTCTCGCCGAACCTGCTGACGCTCGCCCGCGAAGCCTGGCTCGTCGCTTCGTTGCAATACGGCCGCCCAAGCGTCGGTGTCGGTGATCTTCTTGCGGCACTTCACGGCGAGCAGTCGCTGCGAATCGTCGTACGCGCCATCGTGCCGTCGCTGCGTGACCTCGACGTGAAAGCCCTGGATGCGCTGCTGGTCGCCGACGAGGTGGCGGCGGACGACATGCCGGCCGGCTCCCCGGTTGCCCAGGCGGCCGGCTCGGCTGGAGAGGACGAATTCCTGCGCCTCTACACGCACGACATGACGGCGGATGCGGCGAACGGCCGGATCGATCCGGTGATCGGCCGGGACAGCGAGCTGCGGCAGGTGATCGACATCCTGATGCGGCGGCGCCAGAACAATCCGATCCTCGTCGGCGAAGCGGGCGTCGGAAAGACGGCGATCGCCGAGGCGCTGGCGCTGGAGATTGCCGCCGGCAACGTGCCGGAGAGGCTGCGCGACGTCCGCCTGCTCCTGCTCGATCTCACTTTGCTGCAGGCCGGAGCCGGCGTGAAGGGGGAGTTCGAACGGCGCCTGCACGGCGTCGTCGATGCGGTGAAAAGATCGGCGCAGCCGATCATCCTGTTTATCGACGAGGCGCATGGGCTGATCGGGGCGGGCGGAGCGGCCGGCCAGGGCGACGCCGCCAATATCCTGAAGCCTGCCTTGGCGCGCGGCGAATTGCGCACCATCGCCGCCACGACATGGAGCGAATACAAGCGCCATGTCGAGAAGGACACGGCACTCACCCGGCGGTTTCAGGTCGTCCAGGTGCATGAACCGGACGAGGAAACCGCCATCCGGATGCTGCGCGGGGTGGCCGGGACCTTCGCCGCCCATCACAGGGTTCGCATCCGCGACGAGGCGCTTGCCGCGGCGGTCCGGCTGTCGGCCCGCTTTCTTCCGTCCAGACAATTGCCGGACAAGGCGATCAGCCTGATCGACACAGCCGCCGCCGCCGTCTCGCTTGCCCGCCAGACCACGCCGGAAGCGTTGAAGGCGCTGAAGAACGAAGAGGAGCTGATCGGCCACGAAGCAGCCTGGCTCGAAAAGGAACCGCGGACGCCGGAAATCGCCGCGCGGCTCCATCGCATCGCTGAAGAGCGGCGCCGCATCGGCGAGGAGATCACCGCGCAGGAGGCGCGTTACTCCGAGGAATTGCGGCTGCTCGGCGAAGTCGACCGGCTCGAGGCCGCCTTCTCCGGCGAGCCCGCGCCGGCCGGGCAGGCCGTGAACGGGGAGCCGGGCGGCTCCCCGACTAGCTCCAATGTCGCGCAATTGCCTGTGGAGCAATCGCCCGAGAACGCCCGCAAGGCCTTTGCCCAGGCGGAGGCGAGGCTCGCGGCGCTGACCGGCGAGACGCCGCTCGTGCCGCGGATTGTCGACCGCGACGTGGTGGCGAGCGTCGTCTCCCGCTGGACCGGCATACCGGTCGGCAAGCTGCTGTCGGATCAGGTGGAAACGGTCAAGACGCTGGAGGACCGGCTGAAGGAGCGGGTGATCGGCCAGGACCTCGCCATCGGGCGCATCGCCTCGACCATGCGGGCGGCGCGGGCAGGGCTATCCGACCCGCGCAAGCCGCCGGCCGTCTTCCTGCTGGTAGGCATGTCGGGCACCGGCAAGACCGAAACGGCGCTGTCGCTCGCCGACATCCTCTACGGCGGCAGCCAGCACCTGACGACCCTCAACATGTCGGAGTTCAAGGAGGAGCACAAGGTTTCCATGCTGCTCGGTTCTCCGCCCGGTTATGTCGGTTACGGCGAGGGCGGCGTTCTGACCGAGGCGGTCCGGCGGCGGCCCTATGGCGTGCTGCTGCTCGACGAGATCGACAAGGCGCATCCGGGCGTCCAGGAGATCTTCTACCAGGTATTCGACAAGGGAACGCTGCGCGACGGCGAAGGCCGCGACATCGACTTCAAGAACACGACGATCTTCATGACCGCCAACACCGGTTCGGAACTGCTGGCGGCGCTCTCGGCCGATCCCGAAACGATGCCGGAGGGCGAAGCGCTCGAAACCCTGCTGCTGCCGGAACTCGGGAAACAGTTCAAGCCCGCCTTCCTCGGCCGCACGACCATCCTTCCCTTCATGCCGCTTGGCGGCGAGGCGCTATCGGGCATCGTCGACATCCAGATCGGCCGCATTCGCGATCGGCTGGCGGCAGCCTATGGCACGACGGCGTCGCTCTCCTTCGAAGCACGTAACGCGCTCGTCTCGCGCGCCAGGTCCTCCGACATGGGGGCGCGCGCCATCGAGGTGATGATCGCCCGCGACCTGCTGCCGGTCCTTTCGACCTTCTTCCTCGATCTGATCGCCGGCAAGCGCAAGGTGGCGCATGTCGAGATCGGCTTCGATGGAGCGCATTTCACCGTCTCGGCCGCCGATGCCGGCCAGGCGGAACCAGAATTCGCCCCGTCCCGGAGAGGAGGAGCGAATGAAGCAGCCCCGGACGTTGATCGCCCGGCAGCGGCGAAAACCCGGAAGGCAACCGCGCCCTGAAGCGACAGGGCAAACGCAATCCCAACAGGAGAGTCAAGCATGCCGATTTACCTGCAGATCGACGGTATTCAGGGCGATGCCACCCACGAGCAGCACCGCAAGTGGATGGACATCGAAGCGATCCACTGGAACGTTTCGCGCAACATGAACACCTCCGCCGGCTCTGCCGCCAACCGCGAGGCTTCCGAGCCGACGGTTTCGGAAGTGATCCTGACGAAGGTCAGCGATTCCTCATCGACGAAGCTGTTCCAGGAGGCTTGCTCCGGCCGCACCGGCAAGCGCGCCGTCATCCACCTGGTGACGACCGGCAATCCGGGCGACACCTATATCGAGTACTCGCTGACCAACACGCTGATCGCCAGCTACTCGATCGATTCCAACGGCGACCGCCCGGTCGAGACGATCAAGCTCAACTTCACCAAGCTCGAAGTGAAGTACACGCCGTATGACGACAACCACTCGCCGCAGTCGCCGATGATCGCTTCCTACGATCTGGCGACCACCAAGGCCGCCTGATCGCAAGCCTCGGCCGTCGGCGCGACATTCGCGCCGGCGGCATCCTTTGTCATTTCGATGAGGCGTTCATGTCTCCAACACACCGTCCAGCGATCCGTTGTGCAGTCCGCCTGCTTTCGGGCGGCTGCGCCGTCGCCGCCATGATGCTTTCGACGTCCGCCTTGGCCGGCGACGAGGCGCGAAATTGGATTTTCAGCGGTGCGGAACTGAAAGCGGCACTCGAAGGCAGGCTGGCGCCTGAGGCGTCGAACGAGGAGACCCGACGGATGCTTTCGAGCGCGCGCGGCAACGCTTACGTCGCCGGCATCGCCGACGCCACCAGCGGAACGCGATGGTGCGGAGCAGGAACGGTCCTCCCGCATGAACTCACCGACCGAATCCATACCTATCTCGGCGATCTGCCGCCCGCGCGGCTCGACGAGAACGCCGCGACGCTGGTGGGCGAGGCGCTGGCGCAGTCGTTTCCGTGCGGTTCGCAAGCCGTCGTCACGGGATCGCGGAACACTATCCGCAGTTTGGACAAGGGAGATGAACGTGTCGTCCGCAACTGATCGTTTGAATAACACTCTTGTGGAATTGCCCAAATACAAGTCCCAATGGCAGTCGAACGTCGCCAACCCCTATGTGCGGGCCTATGACCTCGCCTTGCAAAATTTCCAGCGGACGCTGAAGGCACAGGAAGCGCGCGACAAAATGACGGCGGAGCTGTTCGTGTTCGCGGCTTCCGTGTTGACCGGCAGCGTCATGATGGCCGCTTTCGCGACAGCCTCCTTGCGGGTGCTGGCGGGTCGCGCGGCGCTCCGCGTGATCTGCAACAACAATCTCAATCGCACTTTCGACCTGATGCATGCGGCTGCCAGCAGCAAGACGGTGATGTTTGCACTCGGCGGCATCCTGGATGAGGCCAAGAAGCTCGCCGGCAAGCAGGTCACCAGCGCTGCGGAAAAACTGACCAGCAGCGCCCCCATTGCGTCCGCGCCGACCGCCATCAATTTCATGACGCAGATCGAGGACTTCATAAATATCAATCACATCTGCGTGCATGATTTCACCGCCGGCGTGCGTGACGACAGGTCGATCTCCGAGGCCGACAAGCTGAAGCTTGCCGAACTGGTCGGCAAGACGCCCTTCGCCAATCCGCCCGCCGCCCGGCGCGTCGATGAATCGAGGCTGTCCCAGAAAATGGAACTGCTCTTCTACATGAGCGCCGTCATGGATTCGGATCAGCTCGTGACATTCGTACCGCCGACCGGCGGCAGCGTGCCGGGCACCGCCCGGGAACTCGTGCTCGCCAGGAAGCCCATTGCGCAAATGCCCTCGGCGGCTGACTATCCTCGAGAAACCGCGCCCCGGCTGACCGGCAAGCTGCTGCAGCCCTTCGAGCCGGGCACGCGCATCGAATATTCCAATATCGGGTCCGCGGTCAGGGAGCGCATCGACACGCTCAGCCGTCTTTTCGGCGGCTCGCCGTTTTACCCGCAGCAGAACTTTGCCGAGAAGATCCTGATCGACCCGACGGGCCGCGACCAATTGGTGAAAGCCGAGCAGATCATCAATCGCCTTTCCGCCGATGCGCGCCCCAAGCAACTGACCGACGTCCGGATGATCTAGGACGGGGCGGATGACGTTGATTGCTCGTTTCTCAAAGTCTCTCGGATCGAACGGCCGCCTTCGCCGGCTGATACTGCCGGTCTTGGCGTGTGTCGTGACCGGATGCGCTCCCGTGGTTGCGGGTGCATCGAGCTCGATAGACAAATCTCTCGTTCAGATCGAGGAGGTGAGCCTGCGTCTCTCCGGTACGCCCGCGGCGCTCGAGATTGTCGCGAAGGCCGTCGCCGAGCGGGGAAATGCCGATGTCTCGCAGGCTGAACCCCTGCTCGAAACTGCGGCTCGCTCCGCCTTCGACGCAGAAAGCATGGGCGCCGCGATAATGGAGAATGTCGGAGAGGCCGATGGCGGGTCCGTCGATCCCGAGGCCTTCGCCAGGGCGGCCGCGGCCTTCGAAGAGGGCCGCGGAAAGATCGCGCGGATCCATGAAGCGCAGGACCAGACTGCGGCAAAGGAAATCGAATCGCGTCTTGCCGATCCGGAGAATGGCGCCCGTATCCGTGAGCTGACCGATCTGATGGCGGCGCCGGAGCTTGCCGTCGAGACCGCCTTCACGTCGCAGCTGATATATGCCGCCATGGAGGCGTTCTCCGACCCGAGCGCCGCGGAATTGGCGTCCTCTTCCGAAACGCCGCATGTCATTGCATCGCTGCGGTCCAGAAACGAGAACGAAAAGCCGGTTGCCAAGGAAGTGGCGCGCCTGGAAGAACAAGGGCGGCTCAGTTTTGTCCTGGCGACGTTATCTTCCGAAGATCTGTCGGTCCTGTTGGATTTCTATCGAAGTTCTGGCGGAAAAGCCAAGCGCCAGGCGCTTGTCGACAGTTACGTGCAAGTGTCCGATGAGGCCAATACCAAAATGCTGCAAGTGTATTTCTCTGCGCTGGCGGATTATCTCGAAACGCATCCTCGGCCGCAACAGCAGTGACCGACCGCTTCCATGACAGGACTTGATGATATGGACGATCTTCAATCCTTTGCCGCTGATTTCATCCAGGCAAGCCGCATCCTGAAGGTTTCCTCGCCGCTCGGCGAGGACCAGCTGCTGCCGGAGCGTGTTGAGATCGAAGAGGCCGTGTCGAAGCTCTTCGAGATCCGCCTGTCGGTGCGCGCCAAGCGTGAGGCGGTGAAGCCGGACGAACTGATCGGCCGGCTCGTCGACCTGTCGATCGAGGTGCAGCAGGGCGAGGAAGACGACGGCGGCGTCCGCCGTCCGTTCAACGGGCTCGTCACCGAGCTCAACGAAGGCCCACCCGTCAGCCGCGGTTTGCGCGCCTATTCGCTGGTGCTGCGGCCGCAGATGTGGCTCCTGTCGCGCCGCTCCGACTGCCGCATCTGGATGGACAAGACCGCGGTCGACATCGTAGAGACGCTGTTTTCCGAGCATGGCATTCCCGCCCCGGACGTCTCCGGCATCGTCTCGCGGCCGCCGCCGCAGCACTATTCGGTGCAGTGGAACGAGACCGATCTCGACTATCTCCTGCGCCGCTTCGAGGAGGACGGGCTCTATTTCTGGTTCAGCCATGAGCAGGGCAGCCATCGGCTGAACGTCGCCGACAGCGCCATCTCCTGGGCGAAGCCGTCCGCCTCGGCGCAAGGCGAGGGCCGGGTGCGGCTGGCCCAGGGCTCGTCCGACCGCAACCACATCAACGACTGGTCGCGGCGCTTTTCCTATGTGCCCGGCCAGCGCGCCGGCGCCGACTGGAACTTCGAGACACCGCGCATGGTGCCGGGCAATGCGACGCCGTCGCTGGTGCAGATGCCCGATGCGATGAAGCGCGAGCTTTACGAATATCCCTCGCGGATATCGACCGTCGCCGAGGCCGAGCGGGCGCAGAAGCTCAGGATGCAGGCGAGCGAGGCCGACCACGACCGCGTCTCCGGCCGCTCCACCTCGCGCGTCATCGAGGTCGGCCGCCGCTTCACCCCCTACGAGGTCGCCCATCCGGAGCACGCCTACGAGGAGCATGTGATCGTCTCGATGCGCCAGACGGTGGTCGACCGCTCCTATGAGACGAATTCCAACGACCCGGAATATTCGAACACATTCGAGGCGGTGCCGGCGCGCGTGCCGATGACGCCGCACCGGCAGACGAAGCGGCCGCGCATCGAAGGCACGCAAGTTGCGATCGTCGCCGGCCCGCCGGGCGAGGAGATCCACCCGGACAAATACGGCCGCATCAAGCTGTGGTTCCCCTGGGACCGCAAGGCCAAGAAGGACGGCTCCGACACATGCTGGGTGCGGGTGGCGCAAAGCTGGGGCGGCGGCACCTGGGGGGCGCAGGTGATCCCGCGCATCGGCATGGAGGTGATGGTCGCCTTCGTCGACGGCGACCCGGACCGGCCGCTGGTCACCGGCGTCGTGCCGAACCCGGCCAATCCGGTGCCCTATGACCTGCCGGCCAACAAGACCCGCATGGTGCTGCGCTCGAACACGCACAAGGGCCAAGGCTTCAACGAGATCACCTTCGAGGATGAGGCGGGCAAGGAGAACCAGTTCTTCCACGCCCAGAAGGACCAGACGACGCGGGTGTTGAACGACCGCACCAAGCGCATCGACCGGCACGAGGTCGCCTCGATCGGCGCCAACCGCGCCGTCGAGGTCGGCGGCAACCAGAAGCACGAGATCGGCGGATCGATGAACACGGTGGTGGGCGGTACGGGCGGGAACGCGCTTCAGACGCTTATGGGGGTCGCGGGCCTGGCGGGGCAAACCGCCAATCTCTTGCAGCAAGCCGGTGCAGTTGCCGGTGGTGGTGGGCCTGCGTTGGCATCTTTCGGCATAACGCTGGCCCAATCCGCCCTTGGGTTCCTTTCCGGAGGTGGCCTGAAGTCCCGCGACGGCGTCGTGGCCGGCGCTAATCCCCGCAGCGACGCAGGTACCAATCTCGCAGCCTCGGGGACTGGCATGGGGGAGGCTGCCGGCGCCTTTTTCCCCATGTCCGGCATCATGAACACGATCGTGCAATCCTTCCAATCGACCAGCGTTGGGGTCGCTCAGGTCGAGCAGATCGGCATGAGCAAGATCACCAATGTCGGCCAGACAGAGATGTCCAATATCGGCAAGTTCAAGAAGACCATCGTCGGTGAGGAATTCGTCATCGAATGCGGCGCGTCTAAGTTCATCATGCGCAAGGATGGAACTGTCATCATCCTTGGGACCAACTTCAATTTCACGGCATCCGGGCCGACGCAGATCAATGGGCGGGTGGTCGATCTGAATAAACCCGGGGGAGGTCTCGCGGAGGCCTCGCCGACCTCATCGGATAATACGGCCAAGGGTTGATCGATCGATGTCCGTCGACAACCGAACGCCGTTTCCAGCAATTGCCTTTCGACAATTCAATCTCGCCGGCGATTTGCTCGGCGTTGTTGCGGCTCGTGGGACTTTCCTGCTGGCGTCAGGCGGGCCCTTGGTGCCCGCGAAGGCGCAGCATCCGCTGATTCTTTCCGACGTTTATGACGGCAATCCACACGAGGGGCCGCTGACGGCGCAATCCGACCTCGTCCCGTTCAAACCAGCTACGGACGTGACTTTTAACGGCGCGTCCTTTTCACCGGAACAGGCACCCCGGACGGACTGGACGTGTCGACTGCGCGTTGGGCCGGTCGAAAAGCGACTGAGGGTGACGGGGCCACGATCTTGGCGAGCTCGAACCCGCAAGACCCTGCGAGGCATTTTCGATCGCAATGCGGAAGATGTGTTGGATGGTTGGGAGTTAACGGAGGCGACTCCGGTCGCCTATGTTCCAATCGATTGGCGCCTCGCCTATGGGGGCCTGTTGCCCGGAAAGATCGGACCGAGTCCGGATGGACGATACCGCTTCAACTCGATCGGACGTGGGATCGTCGACAGCGAGAGGTACAGGGATAGTGCAGAATATCCTGCTCCGCAGATCGAAGACCCGGCAATGCCGGTCGGGTCCAACAATTTTGACGGGCGGCCTGAGGGTTTTGGTGCGATCGCCCCCTGGTGGGAGCAGCGGTATCAATATGCAGGCACGTATGGCGACGAATGGCTGGCAAAGCGGCATCCGCTGCTGCCGGGGGATTTCGACTTCCGCTACTGGCAGTGCGCGCATCCCGACCTCATCGCAGAGCCATGGCTAAATGGCGATGAAGAGTATGAGCTTGAGAATCTCGTTTTTGGTTATCCGCTTGTTCGCGGCACGCTGCCGAAGGTCAAGCTGCAGGTGACGATTGACCAGGGACGCGGTCCGGAAATCGCTCCGATGGTGCTCGACGGCGTGCATTTCGATTTTCGTCCGGGCATCGGGCGGGTCTATCTGACATGGCGCACGGGCTTTCCGTGGCCGCAGCGGATCGGCCAACCGCGCCTTGATTGCCTGTCTGAACTTCAGGAGGCCGTCTAATGGCGGAGGACGGCCTCGCTATCGAAATCGTCGGTGGAAGAACCTACCATTGGGATCAGATGCCGCCAGCAGTGCGCCAGGGCTTTGAGCGACTAACGGCACAGGGTGATGCCCTCATGAACGCCGGCGCTCGAGCGGGTGCTATCGAAAAGTGGAAAGAGGCCGACCGGCTCATCGCTCCGTACGAGAAGAAAAAGGGTCCGCTGCCAACAGCCCCAGTTCCCCACCCGCCTGAATTGATTCCCGATACGGCGGAAGCGCTGGCGGTCTTTACCTCACCCGATGTCGTCAAGGTCGGAGACAAGCCTGTCCCCTTCGCAGTTCACGGCAAGGGCAGCGACGACCAGAATTACTCTCCGGATGTTCGCTCCAATGGAAAGGTCATCAAACGCCACAACTCCCGGATGACTACCACCTACGGCGCCGAGCCGGGACATGCAGGTGTCAAGTCCGGCACGGAGGGAAAGGCGGTCGAGCCTGTTTCGTCCTCGCCGATCGTTCGCGCCAACGGCATACCGGTGCAACGCCACTCCGATACCTGCACGCTGAACAACGGCAACTGCCCGGGCGAATATGTGCATGTGAAATCGACGGAAATCAACAAGGCGCCGGATGGAAACGACGAAGGCGACAAGCGAGGCCAAGCCGAAAAGGGCTGGGACGGGTTCTATAACAATTCGAGTGAAGCGCAGGCGATCAATGCCGGGATCGAAAGGGCCGGAGAGTACGTCAAGGATCCTTCTCTCATTGGTCAGGATATCAAATCGGCCTACGAGGCGCTGCCAACAGGCGCTGAGGTAGTCGAGTTTGGCGAGAACGTTCTGACGGGAGCGGGCAATGCGGTGGAATACGCGTTGAACAATCCGGGCGAGGCAGCTACCGGTATCTGGAACCGTGGTGTCGACGGGCTGAGGGGTCTCTGGGGAGGCGTCACGAACGCTTACGACCAGGGAGGTGTTTCGCAGGCCGGCGGACACCTAGCCGCGGCAGTGTTGGGCGCAGTCAATCCTCTCAAGAAGGCAAAGTTGGCCGGTCGGGCAGCGGAAGGACTTGAGGACCTCGGCGATGCTGCGAAGACGGAGCGTCGCGCGAAGGAGGCGGTGGAAAGGGAAAGAAAAGCCGAAGAAAAAGGTGACGACGGAGCGAGAAGTACGAGAATACTAGACGTTCACTGCTTTGAGATTCCTGACAAATTGAAAGGTAAGACTGCTGAGTATAGACGTCAATTAGATGAACAAATGAAATACATAAATGAGAATATGACTGCAGACGATATGGCATACGCGCATTGGGTCTTGGAGAAAGCCGGAGGAACTGGGCCGTTGCGACAACCATATCTACAGCAGAAACATAGGGCTTGGTATAAATCGTATTTGCGGGAACAGGGCAAAACGGAGGCCGAGATCGCAGAAATGACTGGAGGTATGGCAGCCACCCACTTTTTGGACATGGTCGCCGGAGGAAATCCCGCAATATTTTCAACCGATGCAGCGGGTAATCCAGTGCTTGGCGACACCGAGGTCAATTCAGATGTTGGTAACCAGTGGACACAAAAAGGACGAGCTGCTTCACTTCGAGAAGAAGCCGAACAGATGCGCAAAGACGGTCGTGCCCGTGACAAAATGCGTGTAGTTCTCAAACCCTGCTGATAAGGAATGTTTGCCGTGCACGAGAATTTCGAGTACTTTCTGAAGACCTACTCACCCGTCTTCCCTGCTGACAAACCAAGCGAAAGCCAAATCGCACGTGTCGAGAAGATTCTGCCGGGTTCTTTGGCGGAATTCATCAGACGGTATGGTTTCGTTGGGTTTCATGGAGGCCTTTTCCAACTTTGTGATCCGGATGAATTTCGTTCTGTTCTCGCTTTGATATTCGGAGCAGATAGTGATTTTCACCACAGAGATTGCCATGTCGTAGGATATAGCGCGTTTGGCGTTCTACAATGTTGGTCTGATAAATACTTTAAATTTGAGATCGAGCTTCCTCTGGGTGTAGTGTACTGCCGAGCTTTAACCTTGCCGAGCTGGAAGCCTGCTGCATCCGCAGATCACATTGCTTCCGCTATTGTACCTGACCGCGAGGAAGCCGATTTTCTCGATGCTGATGGACGTCCAATGTACGATCGTTGCGTCGAAAGGTATGGGGCTCTTCAAAATGGGGAATGCTTCGGGTTTGTTCCGGCCCTTGCGATCTCGGGAGCATTTAGTCCCATGCAGCGAGTAGAGAGCATTCAGCGTATGCCGGCACTGGAGCATTTCTCAATTCTCGCGCAACTCGAGCAATTCCAGTTGGTTACCGTAACACCAACTGAGGTCGTGCCGGTTCGTCCAATCGGCTGACCGAACGGTGCGGGACGAAAAGCGGGGGCGGCGGCTTCGAAGGCGCCTTGCGCGCGAGAGTAGTGATCCTAGGAAATATCCCGATGCGATGAAGCGCGAGCTTTACGAATATCCCTCGCGGATATCGACCGTCGCCGAGGCCGAGCGGGCGCAGAAGCTCAGGATGCAGGCGAGCGAGGCCGACCACGACCGCGTCTCCGGCCGCTCCACCTCGCGCGTCATCGAGGGGGGCGATGAGACCGCAGATGTGGCCACCACTCCCCGCTCACCCATCCTCCAGCGTGAACACCGCGCAGGGCGCCGCAATGCCGCGGAGCTTGTGGTCGCCGAGCGGCAGCAGCGGGCTTGAGGTTTCCGCGGCGACGGCGCCGGAGATCAAGACCGAGCGGCCGAGCGGGCGGCACAGGCCCTCGAGGCGGCTGACGAGGTTGACGGCGGGGCCGATGGCGGTGAAGTCCAGCCGGTCGACGGCGCCGATATTGCCCCAGAGGACGTCGCCGAGATGCAGCGCCGTGCCGAAGGGGAGCGGCGGCAGGCCCTCTGCCTGGCGCGCGGCGTCGAGATGGGCCATGCCGGCGCGGGCGGCGACGACGGCGCGAAGGGCCGCCTCGCAGGCCTCGGCCGCCGGACCGGTCACCGGGAAGATCGCCAGCACGCCGTCGCCGATGAATTTCAGCACCTCGCCGCGGAAGGCGTGGATCGCGCCGGCGACGCGGTCGAACCAGGCATCGAGGGCGGCGATCATCGCCTCCGGCTCGGTGACCTCGGAAAGGGTGGTGAAGTTGCGCAGATCGGCATAGAGCAGCGCGGCGCGGATCGTCTCTCCGGTGCCCCGTGTCAGCGCGCCCGCCTTGACCCGGGCGGCACTGCGCCGGCCGAGATAGGCCTCGAGCAATGCGGAAAGCGCCGCCCGCTCGGCGAGCGCAGCCAGGGGTGCCGCGGCAAAGCGCGCCGCCTGGCGCAGCCTCACGACCTCGGCAGGGGCGAAGGCGCGTGTGCCGGCCCAGCCGAGCCTCGCTTCGTTCCGTGCCGCTGCGATCGTGTCCTCCAGCACCGGGCCAAGCCCGGAAAGCCAGTCGCGTCCGGCCTGGCTCACCGGGCCGCCGGCAAAGCCGAGAGCCTCGATCACTGCGCCGGTCTCCGCCCGCCACAGCCAGGTGCGGCGGGCGATGATTGGATGCGGCACCGCCAGCGTCAGGGCGCCGCCGGCCAGGGGAAGGCCGTTGGCCAGCAGGCGGCTTGCGAGCTCGGCCAGGAACCGGTCAGGGCCGGGCGAGGCGCCGGCCTCGTCCACCAGCCAGGCAAGGGGTGCGGGCAGATCCATGCGGCGATCTTACCGCCACCGCCCGTCGCCTGTCATCCGCGTGGCAGCATTAATCCTGCCGCCGAGATCGATGGAGCTGGAATATCATCCGTGAATTCAAATCCTTGCAGAGGCGATTGCGCGTCTTCCCGGGCGCACGGCGCCGTTGTGGTGGCGCAGACGGCCGCGCGGGGCTATCATGGGGCAGGTACGGATGCGTGCCGTCCACCGCAACCATGGGGAGTCCGATGCAAGAGTCCCTCGTCGTCCGCCGCGAGACGCATATCCCGGCGCCGCCCGCCGCGGTGTTCGCGCTCTTGACCGATCCCGAGAAGATCCTGCGCTGGATGGGCACGGAAGCGGAGGTCGAGCCGGAGCCCGACGGGCTCTATCTGGTCAATGTCACCGGGGCTCGCTTCGCGCGCGGCTCGTTCCGCGAGGTCGTGCCGGTGCATCGGCTCGCCTACAGCTTTGGCTGGGACGGCAGCGAGATCGTACCGCCGGGATCGAGCCTGGTGGAGATCGATCTGATCGAGCAGTCGGACGGGACGCTGCTGCGGCTGACCCATACCGGCCTGCCCAATGCCGAGCAATGCGCCGGCCACGCAGAAGGCTGGGCTCACTATCTCGGCCGGCTGGCCGAGGCGGCGGCAGGCCGCGATCCGGGTCCCGACCCCTGGCACGGCCGAACCGGCAGCGACTGAGCCGGCGCCCGATACGATCTCCTCCTTCTCGCGTCCGGCAATTCATTTTAAGTTGACAACGATAGTCTTCTTTTGCAGTTAGCGGTGCGGATCCTGCCGACGGCAGAGACATCACGTCAAATGCAGCCGCTCCCGTCACATTTGTTTGATCGAGGAATCCGTCCTTGCCCGAATTGCTGAAGCGTTTCGCCGCCTACTATCGCCCGCATCGAAAGTTGTTCGTGCTGGACTTCGGTTACCGGATGAACGTCGAGCGCATGAACGGCCGGCCGCTGGTGCTGCACCACCTTTAGCCGGCTCGACCGCGAAGGCGAGGGACGGGTTCAGAGCCATCCGGCTTTCCGGAAGCGATAGTAGAGAAAGGAACACAAGACGCCGATCGTTGCGAGCACCACGAAATAGCCGTAGCGCGTTTGCAGTTCCGGCATGTTCGAAAAATTCATGCCGTAGATCCCGGCAATTGCCGTCGGAACGGCAAGGATGGCCGCCCAGGCCGCCAGTTGACGGGTGATCGTGCCCTGCCGCTGCTGCTCCAGCAGGTTGCTGGCCTCGAACACCGAGGTGATGACCTCGCGCAGACCGCTGACCACGGCCTCGACGCGACGGACATGGTCGAGCACGTCGCGGAAATAGGGCTTGGCGTGATCATCGATGCACGGCAGCTCCAGGTTCGCCAGCCTGCCGACCACCTCCGACATCGGGCCGAGGATGCGCTGAAACAGGATGACCTGGCGACGCAGGCGGAAAATCCGGCGGATCTGATCGCGTTCGAGGAACGCGATCAGCATGTGCTTTTCCATCGCCAGCACCCGGTCCTCGATCGTCTGGACGACCGGAAGATACCCATCGACGATGAAGTCGATGATCGCATGCAGCACGTAATCCGGCCCCTTCTGCATCAATTGCGGCGATGCCTCCAGCTGGGCGCGAAGCTCGGTGTGCGCACGCGCCGAGCCCTGTCTTACCGAGATGATGTGGTTTCGGCCGACGAACAGGGCCGTCTGGCCGTAGAGGATCTTGTCGCCTTCGAGATGCGCGGTCTTGGCAACCACGAACAATTGCTCGCCGTAGATGTCGACCTTCGGCAATTGGTGCGGGTTGAGCGCATCCTCGACGGCGAGCTGGTGAAGCCCGTATGCCTGCTGCAGCGCCGCCATCTCTTCCGCTGTCGGAGCAGACAGCCCGATCCAGGCAAACTCGTTTTCCTGGAAGGAGATCGAAGTGGAGGAAAGCGGCAGGTCTTCCGCACGCTTTCCATCCCGGTACATGAACGAGGCGACGACTGTCATAAAATTCCTTCTTTCCCGGCGGGCCGGCATGGCCGCTATGACATTGCTTCTGCCATAGCGCGTGAGTCGACCGAAATCGCCGGTAACATAGATGAGCTTGCTTATGAGTTCGACTGGCGTCTATGTCACGATGATGGCAGGATGGGCGCGTTCCGCGTCGTGGTGTTGACGGGAAATCTGTCCACGCTGATCGCGTGCCTTGAAATTGGCGTTCTCCTCTTGATGCTAAGGCCACCCGAGGTCTGACGGTTGTTGCGATTCCGCCGAACCAGACAACCGGGTTCGCTGATTACCATGAGCAGAAGAGATCGTTTCCTGTGATCCACACGCCTTACCGCATGCACAGCTATCGCGAAGCGCGATGCCCCGCCTCAAGGGAAATCAGAGGCGGGCGGTCTGAATGAACGGTCGTCACGTCCACCCCATGAAACGCCGTCCGCTGACCGCGGCGCTGCGTCGCCTCGCCAGCATCGCCCTGCTTGGCGCATCCTTGTCGGGGTGTGTCGGCATGGATATGGCCGGGCTTTCGAAGGAGCCGCCGACCCTTTCCAGGAAGACAATGGCCGAATTGTCGAAGAAGGGCATGCGCTCCGAGAGCCCGGTTCTGGTCCGCATCTTCAAGCAGGAAAGCGAACTCGAAGTCTGGAAGGTCGACAAGACCGGTTCCTACGCGCTTTTCAAGACCTATCCGATGTGCCGCTGGTCCGGCAAGCTCGGCCCGAAGACAAAGTCGGGGGACCGGCAGGCACCGGAGGGTTTCTATCACGTCTCTGCCAACATGCTGAACCCGAACTCGCAATATTACGTGTCGTTCAACCTCGGCTATCCAAACCGGCTGGAATCCGCGCGCGGCTACACGGGCGAGGCATTGATGGTGCACGGCGCATGCTCGTCGGCCGGATGTTATGCGATGACCGACCAGCAGGTCGGCGAAATATATGCACTCGTCCAGAAGGCACTTTCCGGGGGGCAGCAGAGCTTTCAGGTTCAGGCCTATCCGTTCCGCATGACTGCCAAGAACATGGCCCTGCATCGCGGTGATGAAAACTTTCCGTTCTGGCGAACCTTGAAGGAAGGATACGACGCCTTCCGGCTGACCAAACGGCAGCCGAAGGTTTCCGCCTGTGGCGGGCGCTATGTCTTCAACGCCGAGTTCGCGGGCGGCGAACCCGTGGACCCGCTGGCCGCATGTCCGCCGCTGACCAATGCCGATGCAGATCTGATGGCGAAGATGCAGGCGGAAAGGGAGAAGGTCGACTCGGCCGTTGCCGGGGCCAAGGCCGTACCGATCACGGCCTATGTCGATGGCGGCATGCACCCGAGCTTCCGGGCGCGCCTGAAGAAGGATGGCGCTGAAAAGCTGGCGGCAGGTGTTTCCCGCACGAAATACCCCGTCAGCCGCCCCGATGCGGCGCTCGCCGACCCGTTCAAAGGGTCGATACAGTGATCATGAATTTTTCCTCGCGCTTGAAGTCAACAGGACGTGCGCTGCGCGGCGGGACTCTCGAATTTGCTCAGCAGGTGAAAATGGACAAGGACCACATGACGCGCCGGATTCTGGTGTTGGGCGGCCTGGCTTTGCTGGCCTCCGGATGTCATTCGTTGCGGCCCCTGGGAGGGTTTGTGGGAGGAACGCAGACGCCTATGGCCGGCACGCGGATCGACCCGCGCTACCGAAGGCAGGAAGTCGCCTATACAGGCAGCGAGGCGCCCGGGACGATCGTCGTCGATACGACGCAGCGATATCTCTACTACGTTGAAGGCGGCGGCTGGGCTATTCGCTACGGCATCGGGGTCGGGGAGGAAGGGCGCACGGTCAAGGGCCGGGCGACGATCGGCCGCAAGGCGGAATGGCCCTCCTGGAGACCGACCGAAGACATGATGCAGCGCAAGCCGCACCTTCGGCAATATGCCGGCGGTGTCACCGGCGGCCCCCACAATCCGCTTGGGGCAGCCGCCCTCTATCTTTACCGCGGCGGAGAAGACAGCATGTTCCGGCTGCACGGTACGAACGAGCCGTGGACTATCGGCCAGGCGGTGTCGAGCGGATGCGTTCGTCTGACGAACGAGGACATCGTCGATCTCTACAGCCGTACCCCTGTCGGTACGACCGTATTGATCATCTGATCGGGATCGTCGGAACGCCCACCCGGGCCGCTGCGACTACTCGTTGAATTAATGTCGATCTCCCCATTGCATCTCTAGTGGCTAGAGGTCTTATAAGGGCGCCTCATGCACGAGAGGACGCACCCATGACCACGTCATTGCAGACACGATTCCGGATTGGAGGCATGGACTGCGCCTCGTGCGCCGCGAAGATCAACACGGCGGTGCTGCGCATGCCCAAAGTCGAGGAAGTTTCCGTTTCGGTCACCGGCGGCACGATGACCGTGAAGCACAGCGCCGGTGCCGACGTCGCCGAAATCGAAAAGAAAGTCTCGAGCCTCGGTTTCACGATCGCGCCCATCGTGGCGAAGCGTGCGGCGAAGGTGCAGGAGCATAACCATGCCGGCCTGCTCGGGGACGCGCCGGCTCCGGCCCCGAAGGAGTGGGAGGGCGGCGAGGCCCTGCACGGCCACGCGCATGGTCCGGGCGAAGGCCCGTGGTGGCGGGGCAGGAAAGGGCGTCTCACCCTTTCGGCCGGAGCGGCGCTTGTCGTCGCCTATGGCGTCGGCCATCTTTTTCCGCAGATCGAGACCTACGCCTTCGTCATCGCCATGTTCGTCGGCCTCATTCCGATCGCGCGACGCGCGATCATGGCCGCCTTTGCCGGCACGCCGTTCTCCATAGAAATGCTGATGACGATCGCCGCGGTCGGGGCGCTGATCATCAATGCCACGGAAGAGGCGGCAGCGGTCGTCTTCCTGTTCCTGGTGGGCGAACTGCTGGAAGGCGTGGCAGCCGGCAAGGCGCGCGACAGCATCAAGGCGCTGGCCGCCCTGGTGCCGAAGACCGCGCTGCTCGAGGAAAACGACAAGATACGTGAAGTGCCGGCGGACTCGCTGGCGGTGGGATCGATCATCCTGGTTCGCCCCGGCGACCGCATCTCCGCCGATGGGGTGATCGTTTCCGGCGAGTGCGCGATCGACGAGGCGCCCGTGACCGGCGAGAGCGTGCCGGTTCAAAAGGGCGTCGACGCGACCGTCTTTGCCGGCACGGTCAACGGCGACGCCGCCTTGCGTGTCGAAGTGACTGCGACGGCAGAGGACAATACCATTGCCCGGGTCGTCAAGCTCGTCGAGGAGGCGCAGGAATCGAAGGCGCCGACCGAGCGTTTCATCGATCGCTTCTCCAAATACTATACGCCCGGGGTGGTCGCAGTCGCTGCGCTGGTGGCCGTTCTGCCGCCGATCATGGTGGGCGCGAGCTGGAGCGAATGGGGCTACAAGGGTCTGGCGATCCTGCTGATCGGCTGCCCCTGTGCCCTGGTCATCTCGACCCCGGCTGCGATCGCCGCCTCGCTTTCCGCCGGTGCGCGCAAAGGCCTGCTGATGAAAGGCGGCGCGGTGCTCGAAGGGCTTGGCAAGCTGACGGCCGTCGCTCTGGACAAGACGGGGACCCTGACCGAAGGCAAGCCGAAGGTGACCGATCTCGTGCCGTTCGGAAAGTCGGGACCCGAGACCCTTCGGCTGGCGGCCGCGCTCGAGGTCGGCTCGAGCCATCCGCTGGCGCTGGCAATCCTCGCAAAGGCCGAGGAAGACGGGATCGAGATCCCGGCGGCAAGCCACTCGAAAGCGCTGGGCGGCAAGGGAGTCACGGCGGTGATTGATGGCGAAGAGGTGTTCTTCGGATCACCGAAGGCGGCCGCGGAACGGACCTCGATCGGCATGGCGCATTCGCGGATGATCACGGCGCTGAACGATGAGGGCAAGACAGTCTCGGTCCTCGTTGCCGGCAGCACCCTTGCCGGTGCCATCGCCATGCGCGATGAACCGCGGCCCGATGCCGTTGCCGGCCTCAAGGCGCTGGCCGGTGCCGGCATCCGGACGGTAATGCTAACCGGTGACAACAAGCGCACCGCGACCGCGATCGGGGCGCAGCTCGGGATCGAGGTGAGGGCCGAGCTGATGCCGGAGGACAAGCAGCGGATCGTCGGCGACCTGAAGAAGGAAGGTTTCGTCGTCGGCAAGGTCGGAGACGGCATCAACGATGCGCCGGCACTTGCCGCCGCCGATATCGGCATCGCCATGGGCGGAGGGACGGACGTCGCCCTGGAAACCGCCGATGCGGCAGTTCTTCACGGCCGCGTCGGAGATGTCGCCCGGATGGTGGAGCTCTCCAAGCGCACCATGCGCAACATCTTCCAGAACATCGGCATGGCCCTGGGGTTGAAGGCCGTTTTCCTGGTGACCACGATCATCGGCGTGACCGGGCTATGGCCGGCAATCCTGGCCGACACGGGCGCAACCGTGCTCGTGACGATGAATGCCCTGCGCCTGCTTCGACCCGTCCGGTAAGGTTGCGGAGAGGCACTCCCGCAGGCGTCAGATCTTGACGAGCATGGCCGTCACATACATGAAGCCGACGCCGGCGGCGAGGCCACCGAATGCCGCGGGGCCGAGGAGGCCGCCAAGGCCGCCGCGCTCGTCCGCGCCACGGGAGAGCAAGGCGGTTACCTCGACGATGACCTGGGCGATGGCGCCGGCACCGATTGCGAGCGCAATGGCTGTCCACTGCGGCGCAAAGGCGAGGCTTCCAACCCAGATCCCGACAACCGCCGGTCCACCGGCGAGCAAAGCGAGGCCGACGAACGACAGGAGCGGCGGCCGCATTTTCAGGAGCGGGGCGGCGATGCCGATCCCCTCGGTGACGTTGTGAAGAGTGAAGCCAAGCACGAGGAAGGTGCCGAGGCCGGCAGCACCCGCGGTAAAGGCGGCGCCGATCGCCAGTCCTTCGCCGAAATTGTGCAGGCCGATCCCAAGCGCGATGTAGGTCGCAAGCGCCAGCCCGGTCGGAGAGCCGTTGCGCCGGCCGATCGCCATCAGCGCCAGGAAGCTTGCTGCCGCAACGAGCACGACCATGATGCTTCCCTGGAAGACCGCTGCGGCTTCGCCCGCGAATTCCAATGCTTCGATCGTGGTGTCGACCAGCAGGAAGGCGAGCAGCCCCACGGTCATGGCCAAGAGGAAGGTCATGGTGTTGCGACCGGCACTGCGAAGGGCGGGATAGCATAGGAGCCCGACCGCCACCGGCAGGATGCCGACGAAGGCGCCGAGGATGGCCTGGGAGGCGAGCGTGCCGCTCGAGACCGTCGGCGTCGGCACGGCGACCGGAATTTCGTGATCGAAGGTTGCGCCGGTGTTGGTGACGAGCGTGACGTTATGGGCTTCGCCGAGCACCCAGGGGAACGGAATCGAGATCCACGCGGTGTGCCCGCGCGCAATCGCGCCGGCGGGCTCCTGCGCGAACTGCCAGTAGGCCGCATCGACCTGCACCTGTGCGATCGTCATCGGCTCCGATCCGCCGGCGCGGACGAGCATCCGCAGACCGTCCTGATCGAGGACCATGCGCTCGATTGTCAGGTTCTCGACCGGCGGTGCGCCATTGTTGAAGCCCTGCAACGGGTCGGTCTGGACTAGCCAGAGAATGGCCGCCGCCAGCACGGCGACCGGCAGCAGAAGCCAGGCGAGATGACGCGACCCCGGGGCGGCGACGGTCGTGGCGGGATGGAGGTTGCGCGGGTTCTCGTTCATGCCAGCTCCTCCACGACATCGAACATGCCCATCCAGCCGAGCTCGGTGAATTCCGACTGGTGGGCGTGAAACATATAGGCGCCGGGCTCATGATCCTTGAAGCTGAACTCGAGGATGCCGCGCTGGGCCTGACACTGGGTGATAAGGTCGACCGTCTTCAGCGTCGGCGTCAGCGTCGTGCCCTGGTCGTAGTAGTCGAAGAAGTTTGCGTGCAGGTGGAAGGAATTGATCGGATCGAATTCGGTGACATTGACAAGATAGATGCGCACCGGCCGGTTCTTGACGACCTTGATCGGCTCCTTGGCGTAGCAATGCGCGATCGTGTTGCAGGCGTAAAACTCGTTCTCGCCGTCGAAATTCGTGTCGAAGGCGTTCATGATCATGGCCATTTCCTGCCATTCGGCATTTTCCGGCGATCCGAACAGCCGAGACTTCGCCACCTCGGCATTGTCGGGATGACGAGCCGGATCCGGATCGATCACGAACATTCCGTACATGCCCTTGTGGATGTGCCGGGCAAGCGGCAGGGCGTGACAGTGATAAAGATGGCAGCCAAACGGCTTCGCATCGAAGTCGTAGATGAATTCCTCCCCGGGGCCGACGACGCCGGCGCCCGGGATGCCGTCCATGCGGGCGGAATGGATGCCATGGAAATGCATGGAATGGGGGTGCGAGCCGTAATTCTTGAAGACGATCCTGAGGCGGTCGCCCTCGGTGGCGCGGATGGCGGGACCCGGCACCCGGCCATTGTAGGTCCAGGCGGGGAACATCACGCCCGGCGCGATTTCGATCTCTTTTTCCTCGGCGACGATTTCGAAGCTCCTGAGCCTCCGGCCGTCGGGAAGCGTCGAAACCGTTCCGGTGTACCAGTCGGTCAGCAATTTCGTCGGATCGAAACCGTTGCGCTCATTGTCGACCGTTCCGACGGTGATCATCGCGCCGTGGGCGGTTTGGTGCGAAGGCGCTGCAAAGCCTTGCGGCTTGGCGCCTGCCGCATGGTTACCGTGGCCTTCCTGGGCGACGGTCCTGGTCGCGCAGATAGATGTAGCGCCGATCGTCGCGGCTCCCCCGCCGAGCAGCAGGTTCCGCCTGCTCAACGCCGCTTGCGCCCATTTCAGCATGGTCCGCTCCACTTCGATTAGCATACGAGATGAAATAGAGCATGATGGTATGAATATAGCAAGTGCTATAATCTGGAGAGCGCGCTATTGACGCCTTTGAGGTGGGTGCGCGTGATAAACATTTATAGACGGATTGAAAAATAGCTGCGGCTATACTATTTCGGGACCGGTAATCATCATCAAAGGAATCTCCGACTTGCCGCAGCAAGAGGACACCGCGAACCTCGTCGAAACGAGCCTGATCGACGCAGATACCCAAGTCGAAAGCTTTCGTCAGACGCGCAACAACCGCCGCACCGAACTCATCGAAGATTACGTCGAGCTCATCGCCGACCTTCTGGAAGACGGCGGGGAAGCGCGGCAGGTGGACATTGCCCAGCGCTTAGGCGTCGCGCAGCCCACCGTCGCGAAAATGCTGAAGCGGCTGACGGCCGAAGGCTATATTCAGCAGCGCCGCTACCGCGGCATCTTTCTCACGGCGGCGGGCAGGGCGCTTGCCGACCGCAGCCGCGAGCGACACCAGATCGTTGAATCCTTCCTCTGCGCCATCGGCATCTCGCCCGAAACCGCCCGCATCGATGCGGAAGGCATGGAGCACCACGCCAGTCCCGAGACGCTGCAGGCCTTCAGGCGCTTCCTCGTCCGTGGAGAAGGAGCGGGTGCGCCCGAGCCGAAGTGAATCACGGGTCCGCTTGCGGCGCTTGGGACTTGGGCTGGCTTGGGCTAGCCGAGGATCACCCAGACATCGTGGAGATGACCGTCGTCGGCAAGCGCCACCCTGGCATCGGACAGTTGTTCGCCATCCAGGAACAGCGCCCGCACGCCGCGGCCCGTTCCAGCCTTGTTGTCCACATGGATGAGATAGGTTGTCGATCCATGCTTGTATCGTAGTTCGTAATCCTGCCAATTCCCGGGCACGCAGGGTTCAATCGCGAGACGATCGCCTTCACGACGAAAACCAAGGATCGCTTCCAGCGCCACGCGATAGAGCCAACCGGCCGATCCCGTATACCATGTCCAGCCGCCGCGCCCGCTGTGCGGCGACGCGCCATAGACGTCGGCACTGACCACATAGGGCTCGACCATATAGTGCTGGGCGTCCTGTCGCGTCGTCGCATGGTTGACCGGGTTGAGCAGGTTCCAGAGTTGCATGGCCTTGTCGCCATCGCCCTTGAGGGCGGCAGCCAGCACGACCCAGGCCGCCGCATGGGTATATTGCCCGCCGTTCTCCCGGATGCCGGGAACATAGCCCTTGATGTAGCCCGGCTGCAGCGCCCCCTTGTCGAAGGGCGGGTCGAACAGCTGGATCAGCTTGTGTTGATGGCGAACGAGCCTTTGATAGACGGCGTCCATCGCCTTCGAAGCTCGCTCCGGATCGGCTCTACCGGAGATGACGGCCCAGGCCTGCGGGATCGCATCGATCTGGCATTCGTCGTTGGAGGTGGAGCCGAGCGGCGTGCCATCATCAAAATAGGCGCGGCGATACCAGGCGCCGTCCCAGGCGTGCGCTTCGAGAGCGGCACGCAATTTTTCGGCCCGTTCACGGCACCACGCGGCGCGGCTTTCGTCTCCGCGCGACGATGCGATCGCCTCGAAGGCCCCCAGGACAGTCAGGAAGAACCAGCCGTTCCAGACGCTCTCACCCTTGCCCTCGGCACCGACCTTGTTCATGCCGTCGTTCCAGTCACCCGTCCCGATCAGCGGCAAGCCGTGGCGGCCGAGGTTGAATCCGCGTTCCAGAGCCCGGACGCAGTGCTCGTAGATTGTTTCTGCTTCGGCGCTGAGGTCCGGTCGTCCGAAGGCTTCCTCCTGGTCCTCCTCCAGAACTGGCGCGCTGATGAAAGGCACCACCTCATCGAGTATCTTGATGTCGCCCGTCGCCGTAACATAGTGATGGACGACGAACGGCAGAAAGTAGAGGTCGTCGGTCATCCGGGTGCGTACCCCGACGCCGGACGGCGGGTGCCACCAATGCTGGACGTCCCCCTCGCTGAATTGGCGGGCGGCGGCTCGCAGAATTTGTGAACGTGCTTCCTGCGGGGCGCAATGGACGAGGGCCATCACATCCTGCAGCTGATCGCGAAAACCGAACGCGCCGCCGGACTGATAGAAGGCAGAGCGGGCCCAGACGCGACAGGCAAGCACCTGGTACAGCAGCCATCCGTTCAGCATCAGGTCGAAGGCAGGGTCCGGCGTCCTGACCGAAACGGTTTCGAGAATATCGCCCCAGTGCCGAGACACGATCGCCAGGCTCTCTCGTCCGCGATGCGGATCTGCATATTGCCGCACGAGGGTACGGACCTGGTCGAGGTCATCGCCCTGGCCGAGCGCAAAAACGACCTCGGTCTTCTCACCGGGGGCCAGGTGAATGTCCACCATCAGCGCGGCGCAGGGATCTCTAAGGGAGCCGAACTGCGCCGCGAAACTCGCTTTCTCGAGGCCCTCGGGTCGCGATACGGAACCGTAGCGGCCAAGAAATTCGGCACGGTCGCCAGTGGCCGATCGCGGGACCTCGCTTGCGGCGGCAAAGGCCAGCTTTCCGGCGAACGCACCCTCCCAGATGTTGGTCGCAATGATTGCTCCCGACTGCAGGTCGCGTTCACAGATGACCTGCATCATCGCGTCCTCGCGCTGTGTCCCTAGAACCCATTCGGCGAAATAGGTCGCCGTCAAATGACGCGCGCTCGCTCCGTCGTTCAGCAACGAGAGACGGACGATCTTGATCGGATCGTCCCACGGAACGTGCACCGTCATCTCCTGCCGCAGCAAACGGCTGTCGCTCTCATACCGGCTATAGCCCTGCCCGTGCCGAACGGTGACCGAGGCACCGCGCCCGAGTGGGAGAGGCGTGGGCGTCCAGATCTCGCCGCTTTCCTCGTCCCGGAGGTAGACGACCTCGCCGGGCGTGTCCGACACCGGGTCGTTCGACCAGGGCGTCAGCCTGTTGAGCTGACTGTTGCCCGCCCAGGTGAAGCCGAGCCCGGCGTCGCTCGTCAGGCAACCGAAATTCGGGTTGGCGAGCACGTTGCACCACGGCGCCGGGGTGTGTGCTCCCGCACCGTCCACCACGATGACATATTCTTTTCCGTCTTTGGCGAAGCCGCCGAACCCGTTCCAATAGATGAGGTCTGCGCCGGGGTCGGCGGGGCGTCTTGCTGGTGCTTCCGGCATCCGTGGCCGGGATGCTCCCAAAGCCGGCGACGCGCTTTTTCGCCCCTCAAGCTGGTCGGCGAGCGATCCTTGGCTGCTTGACAGGACAATGCGTGCCGCGGCGGTGAGCGTCTCCAGATGATCGTCTGGAACCTCGGCCGCCGACAGGATGTAGATTCCCGGCGGCTTCTCGATCGGCTCGCCCTCGGCGTTGGTTTGGAGTGTCTGTACCAACGCCTCCGTCGCGCCCGGGTCCCGTTCATCGAGGAGGACGAGGTCGAAAACCAGACCCCGACGCAGGCTGAATGCATGCGCGCGGATCGCCTCGCCAGCGAGCGACTCATCCCCGCCTGCGGCGATGCGTAACAGAACGATCGGAAGGTCGCCGGATATTCCATGCGACCAGAGCGCCTCTCTCATCAGTCTTGTGTTCACGGATGCCGTTGAATCTCGAAAGATTGAATCGGCGAAGACGATCCTTCCCGCGAGCCGGTTGAACAGAGCGACGTCGTCACCAGTAAGTTTCCAATCCCGAAGCTCGTTGCGGTAGCTTACGGCCGCATCGGAAAATGCCTTCTCCACCGCTTCGAGGCTTGAAAAACGGCTGGCAATCGCCCGCGCGTCCGCTTCGGAGTCTGCCGCGCCTGTCGCGAAAGCCACCCGTTCCGTCGTGCCTGGCTGGAGATCGATCGTCCATCTCAGTGAGAAGATCGGATCGAGCACAGGCCCGGTTGTTCCCGATAGCGGAGTGGCCTTGTCGAAGACGATCGGGTCTGCCGGCGTGCGGCCGCGCCCGAGGAATTTGAGCCGATCGGTCTCATACTCGACCGACGGACCGTCGCGGGTGCTCGAGGCCGAAACATGCACTGCCCAGATCGGCTTTTCCGCCGCATTGCGCTGTCGGCGTCTGGCCAACAGGGCACCGGTCGCCTGATCGAACAGCGTTTCCACGAAGAGCTTGGCAAAGGCCGGATGCGCCCTGTCGGCGCGGCGGTGGTTCAGGCAGACCTCGGAATAGCTGGTGAGTTCGAGGGTTTTCGGCGTGGCGCCATGGTTGGAAATGGCGAGCAGGCGCACTTCGACATCGCTGTCTGGCGGTACGCAGGCCGCCCAGGAGATTTCGATGTCCTCGGCGCGGCAGCGGAACTCGGCCCGGTCGCCGAAAAAGGCGCATTCGTGGTCCGTTTCGCCCTGGGAAAGCGGTTGCATGCCGATGGACCAAAGCTTGTTCGTCGCCCGATCGCGGACGTAGCAGAACTGCCCCCAACAATCGCGTGTGCAGTCCTCCCTCCAGCGCGTGACGTCCAGGCCACGCCAGGACCCATAGCCTGCACCGGCAGTCGTCAATAGAACGCTGTAGCGGCCGTTTGAGAGCAAGGCCACCGCAGGGGAAGGAGCGGCATTTTCCGCAGAGGCGTCCTCAAGTGGCGCGGCTCTATTCGTGAACGAACCAACCATCACGCGTCTCCCCTTTGGCGACGCACTGGCCATATGCAACATCGGGCCACAGTGCCGCGCGCCTCACCGGACGCGCAAAAATCGCTGCAGCTCTTTGAATGGCTGCATGTTTTTCTCCTGAAATCGGGTGCGATTCAGGGGAACATGCAGCATCGCCTTATCTCCCAACGAGGGGCCGGCCAGCTCGCCTCTGTAATCGGCCTCATGGCTCGAGCCATGATACCGCACTCCTGCATTAGCCCTTGGTAAGGTTAAACCCGCTGCGGGGGTTCGACAACCGGCTCGTCGTGATCAGGCGCGACCGGCCAAATACTCCGGACGAGGGCGGCCGTTCCCGAAAAGGTCACGGTCGATTGGGTGTCAATGTCCACTGCCCATCCTCGCCGAACTCCAATACGGCTTCGTAGAGACCACGACTGTTATAGTCCTCACCGTTGCTGATGCAGGTGATCGAATTGTCCGAGAGCAGGCCTAGCACTTTGCGAAACTGTTCGTGCCCGAGAGTAGTCCCGATCCGATCGAGGAAGACAAATCGCGGCCTGGAAAGAAGGACCTTGGCGACAGCCAAGAGCTGCTGCTCGCCCAACGAGATTTCCCGGTCCTGCTCCTTATCCAGTCCATCGGCATCGCGGACGAAATCCTTAAGACCAAGATCTCGCAGTACCTGAAGAATTCGGTCGTCGGAGATTTCACCCGGCTTACCTGGGGGGAGCAGAATTTGCCGCAACGAACCTGGTGGCAGGTACGGTCGCTGGGGGAGAAACATCAGATCGCTCGCACCGGGGCAAATGATCCGCCCGGTGCCGGCTGTCGGAATACCGGCGGTCGCCCTGAACAACGCCACTCCCGCAGCCGGGTCGGACCCCGTTAGCAATACCCTCGTCCCCAAGGGGATCGATACGGACAGCTCCTTCAGCAGCGGCGTGCCACCGGCCGGACCCAGCGTCACCCTCTCGTAGGCCAAACGACCTTCCTGCTCGACCCGTTCGATGCCCGATCCCTCAGCCGCTCGGGCGTGTTCAATGGCCTCCAGCAAAGAACTCAGCCGAGAGACTACCGCGGCGAAGTTCGAGATCGAGTTGAATTGTCTGACAACCAATGAAAACGCGCCGACCAGCATTGCAAAGGCCGCCCCCGACTGGGTGATGACGCCGAACTCGATTTCCCCTCTCATGAAAGCCGGAGCGATGATCAAGTCCGGAATGATCTGAATCATCCAGTTGTAGCCGCTCGTGAAAAATCCCAGGTTGCGGTTGATGGCGGTGATACTCCGAATGTTGGCGATCAGATCGTCAATGCGATGCACCAGACGAGTTCTTTGTCGCTCCTCGCTATGCGTAAGGATCACGGATTCGGCATTTTCGCGAACGTGAATGAGGCTGGAGCGAAAGCTGGCCTCCTTGTCGAGCCGATCGTAGTTCAGATTGATGAGCGGCCGCCCCAGGACAATTGTCATGTACGAGCCGCAAGCCGCGTACAGGACGGCTACGCCGAACAGGAAGGGGCTTATGGACCACAGCACGCCTGAGAAAGTCACTACTGTCAAACTGCTGCTGAACAGCATGATGACGTAAGACAGCGTGGTGACCGTGAAAGCGCGCACGTCCTCGGCTATCCGCTGGTCCGGATGAGCGAGCCGCCCGGAGACGTCGAGGCGGTAATAGGTTCCATCCTCGAGATAGAGATTGACGGCGCGCCGAGTGAGGAATTCGCGCCAGAGCAGGGCCAGTCGTTCCTCGGCAAAGCGGGCGATGACGCCCACGATCGTGAGAGCAGCGAACACACAGATGTAATATATCGCCTGCCGGATGAACTCGGCGGTCTGGCGCTCGGCGATTGCGGTCATGAAGTTTCGACCGACGTAGTTGTTGACTACGTTGAGGCCGTTCAACCCGCACAACAGCGCCATGAGCCCGGCAAACATGAGCTTGGCCCTGCCACCGACTTCTGAACCCAGGAAGATGCGAACCGCCCGCACGAAGCGAATTGCGGTTGTTCTAAGCGGTACCGGCTGGCTGTCCATCTACGTACCCTTCGCAAGTTTAAAAAGCGCACACTGGTCCTTGTAGCTGTGGTGCTGGGTGCACCGCCGAAACGGCATGCGTAGGCATGAATTGGTGCCTCGATCGAGGCATCCAGATTTATCATTAATTTCAAATGGTTACAGACTCGAACAGGCCCCGAAGCAGGGAAGCGCTTCGCTGGAGCGCGGCACGTTCCTGTGCGTCGAGATCGGGAAGCAGTTCCGTGGCAATGCCGTCGCGACCGATGACACGGGGAATCGACAGGGCGACATCCTGCACACCCTCGACAAGCGGAGTGACACTCGAAACCGAAAGCACCGCCTGCTCGTCCTGTCTGATCGCGCCGACGATCCGGGCAAGACCCGCTCCGATCCCGTAATAGGTAGAGCCTTTGCCCTTGATGATCGCATAGGCCGCGTTGCGGGTCTTGTCGTCGATCTCTGTCCGCACTGCCTCGGTGATGGGCGCGCCGATTTGTGCACCGAACAGGGCAATCGGGACCGTACCGGCCCTGGCGCCGGACCAGGCCAGCACCTGGCTGTCACCGTGCTCGCCCAGCACATAGGCATGAACGGAGCGCGGCGAGACGCGCAGATGCGCCCCGAGCAGGCTGCGAAACCGCGCAGTGTCGAGGATTGTCCCCGAGCCGATCACCCGTTGGGCCGGCAATCCCGAATAGACCCTCGCGACCTGGGTCATTATGTCGACCGGATTGGAGGCGACGAGCAGAATTGCATCGGGGCAGACGCGCATGATCTCGCCGACAACCGTCCGGAAAACGGCAGCGTTGCGGCCAAGCAGGTCGGTGCGCGTTTCGCCGGGTCGCTGCGCGACGCCTGCGGCGATGATGACCACGCCGGCATCTCGAAGGCGGTCGTAGTCACCGTGGCTGATTGAGGTTCCCGAGGCAAACGGCATCGCATGGGCGATATCGAGCGCATGCGCCTCGGCGAGAGCTGGATCGAGATCGACCAGCACAACCTCGCTTGCCACGCCCCGCAGGCCGAGAGCGTAGGCAGCCGCACTGCCCACCATTCCGGTTCCGACGATACCGACTTTCATCGCGCGTCCCTCCCTGGATGGAGATCAAATGCCTATTCTAGGCTCAGGACCGATGAAATTCGTCCATTTTGTTCCGATGTCGATGGGATTGTTTTCGATCAGACGGCCCGTGAACCGCAACCGGCCGGGTGTGCGCGAGCCAAGTGCCGAGTTGTCTAAGTGCTGCTGGAGAGCTATTTTGTAGGAGGCAGGGTTGTGGCCCGGATTCTACGTCGGAGTTGGCGCGATGCTGGTCAGAGACGTGATGAAGATAAGGGTTATCAAGGTCTCCCCGGACAACAGCGTCAAGCAGGCCGCAGAGGTGATGCTCGCCAATCACATCAGCGGCATCCCGGTTATCGACGATGAGGGACAACTCGTTGGCCTTATCACCGAGGGTGACCTGTTGCGAAGGACCGAACTGGGCCATCGCGCCATTGCAACGCTCGTCGACGAGACTTTGTCTCCCGACGAGAAGGCGAAGATTTACGTCAAGAGCAACGCCTGGAAAGTCGCCGATGTGATGAGCCGCAATCCGGTCTCCGTCGACGAGGATACGTCGCTGGCGCGTGTCGCTTACCTGATGGAGGAGCACGGCATCAAGCGCCTTCCGGTGATGAGGGCCGGCGCCGTCGTCGGGATTGTCAGCCGCGCCGATCTTCTCCAGGCGATCATCTCCGCCAAGCCGGATGAAACGGCCCCCGGTGACGAAGCGATCCGTCGCAGCATCCTGATCCGCCTGAGCGAGAACACCGGCCTCGAAGGGCAGGACGTGACGGTGACCGTGGCAAACGGCGTGGTGCATTTGTGGGGGAATGTTTCAACGGAAGAGTGCAGAAAGGCCGCGCGCGTCGCCGCTGAAAGCGTCCGCGGCGTCGCCGGCGTCGTGGATCATTTTCCGAAGCACGAGTCGTAGAGGGCAGGCCGTCGCCTGCGGTAGGCGCACTTTTTTGACACGCGCTGCTTGCGAATACGGAAAGCAATTCCAACTGGCTGGGGTGTCCGGGCCGAAGCTCCGCCGCAGCACGGTGATGGGGAGCCACCATGAGAAGCGAGAAGGCGGCTGGCCAGCCGCAAGGTTCCGAACCGCCTGCCTTTCAGGACCTTCCCGAACACTATGGCTGCGGTCCGATACGTTTCAGGGGAAGCCACGACGGGCTCTACGAGCGCCATCTGCTGTTCGACAACGTCGTCGCGCCCGAGGATGCGGACAGTCGCGAACGCTACGAGGCGATCGCGCGATCGGTGAGAGACGTCTTGTCGCAGCGTTGGCAATTAACCGAGCAGACCTATCGCAGGGAGAACCCCAAGCGGATCTACTACCTGTCGATGGAGTTCCTGATCGGCCGCTCGCTCAGCAACAATATCCTCAATCTTCGCCTCGATCCCCTCGCCAGGCGGCTCTTCGACCAGGAACATCTGGACGAAACGGCCATCCTTGCCGAAGAGCCGGACGCCGGGCTCGGCAATGGCGGGCTTGGCCGGCTCGCGGCCTGTTTCCTCGACTCGATGGCGACCATGCAACTGCCGGCGATGGGATACGGGCTGCGCTACGAGTACGGGATCTTCAAGCAGACGATTGTTGACGGCTGGCAACGCGAGCAGCCCGACAACTGGCTGCGCCGGCCGGATCCCTGGGAGATCGCCCGGCCGGAAGATGCGGTGGAAATCGATCTCGGCTGCTCCTTCGAGGTTCGCGGCGGGAATTTGCGGGTCGCTGTCGGGATGCCGTCCCGCCTGCTCGGCATGCCCTATGACAGGCCGATCGTGGGCTATGGCGGCAGGACCATAAACACGCTGCGGCTTTGGGCAGCGGCAACGCCGCAAACCTTCGACTTCCAAGCCTTCAGCGCCGGTGAATTCGTTAGCGCCCTGGCACAAAGGCTGACGGCAGAGACCGTAACGCGGGTGCTTTACCCCGACGATTCGACCAGTATGGGGCAGGGCCTGCGTTTCGTTCAGGAATATTTCCTGGTCGCCTGTTCGCTAGCCGATCTCATCCGGCGTTTCCGCGCGACCAATTCCGATTGGCAGCTGTTGTCCGACAAGGTGGCGATCCAGCTCAACGACACGCATCCGAGCCTCGCCGTCGCGGAACTGATGCGCATCCTGCTCGATGAAGCGGAGTTGGCCTGGGACGAAGCCTGGGACATTACCAGGCGTTGCCTTGCCTATACCAACCACACGCTTTTGCCCGAGGCGCTTGAGAAATGGCCGCTGCGGTGGTTCGAACTGATGCTGCCGCGCCAGTTGGAGATCATCCTCGAGATCGATCGGCGGCTCCGGGACGAGATCCTCGCCCGCTTTCCCGGCGATCAGGGCCGTGTAGAGCGGGCGAGCCTGATCGAACGGGGCGGCGAGCGGCTGGTCCGCATGGCCAATCTTGCGATCGTCGGATCGCACAGCACCAACGGGGTCGCCGAGATCCATTCGAGGCTGCTGCGCGAAACGACAGTCAGGGACCTCGCGGAAATATTCCCCGGCCGGTTCAACAACAAGACGAACGGCGTCACCCCCCGACGCTGGCTGCTCTTGTCCAATCCGCCGCTTGCGCGCTGCATAACCGAGGCTGTCGGCGATGGATGGGTCACCGACCTCGCCGAGCTGGAAAGGATGAAACCGCTCGTCGACGACAGCGGGTTCGTCGACTCCGTGCGCCGGGCGAAGCGAATGGCGAAGCTTGGCTTTGCTGAATGGCTGCAAGCCAGCGCCGGCATCGTCGTCGATCCGGACGCGATCTTCGACAGCCAGATCAAGCGCATCCATGAATACAAGCGGCAGCTGTTGAACGCGCTGAGGATCGCCACGCTCTACAACCGGATCCGCGAAAATCCGAACCTGGATATCGCCCCGCGCACCTTCTTCTTCTCGGGCAAGGCGGCGCCCGCCTACCATGTGGCGAAGCTCATCATCAAATTCCTCAACAATCTCGCAGGCACCATTGACGCCGATCCCGTCGTGCGTGGGCGCCTCAAGGTCGTGTTCCTGCCCGACTACTGCGTCTCGCTGGCGGAGCGTCTCATTCCCGCAAGCGATGTCTCCAACCAGATTTCGACGGCGGGATACGAGGCGAGCGGCACCAGCAACATGAAGTTCATGATGAACGGCGCTCTGACGATCGGCACCCGCGACGGGGCCACCATCGAGATGGCCGAGGCGGCGGGGGAGGAGAACTTCTTCCTCTTCGGTCTGACGGCCGACGAGGTCGCGGGAAGCCGCGGCTGGTACAGTCCGCTTTGGCACTACGACAACGAACCGGAAACCCGTGCGGTGCTGGACCTGATACTGTCCGGTCATTTTTGCCGCTACGATCCCGATGTCGTCGACGCGCTCCGCAATATCCTGCTGACGAGCGGCGACGTCTTCAGGCATTTGGCGGACCTCACCTCCTATCTGGAGGCGGATCAACGGTTGCAGGCTCTCTACGGCGATCCTTCGGCATGGACCCGGAAGGCGTTGCTCAATATTGCCAATTCGGGACGCTTCTCCAGCGATCGGACGATCGGCGAATATGCGGCCGAAATCTGGAACGCCGGCCCCTGCCCACCGCCACCAGAAAGAACCCGCCCTCGGTGAGCGTCGCATGACCTACTGTGCGTTGGGCGGATTTTGTGCGAGAATGATCGGATAATACTAGGAGGGTATTACAGGGAATACTTACGCAGGGGCAGGCGAGGAAATCGCGCCGAACCCGCGATGTCGTGCGCGGGGTCGAATGCACGCTCCTCCGAGACGTTCGAAAACACCTCTCGCGATTCAATAGCAACGTGCTTTTCGCATTATTCCCCAGGCCGAAGGCCTTAAAGCAATCGGGCGCGTACAGGAAGCGCCCTTCCCGACGCGGCGGTCTGGGCACTCGATCAAGGAGGCACCCATGGTTTCGCAAGGAGCGCTCAACGAAAATCCGGTGGCGGACAAGCCGTTGTCAGCCGAGGAACTTCGCCTGTTGGACGCCTACTGGCGGGCATCGAACTATCTTTCGGTCGGCCAGATCTACCTTCTCGACAATCCCCTGTTGAGGGAACCCTTGAAGCGCGAACACATAAAGCCGCGGCTTCTCGGCCATTGGGGCACGTCCCCGGGCCTGAACATGCTCTACGTCCATCTGAACCGGGTGATAAAACGCGACGACCTCAGCATGGTCTACATCATCGGTCCGGGACATGGCGGGCCGTCGCTCGTTGCCCACGCCTATCTGGAAGGAACCTATAGCGAGGTCTATCCGGATATCAGCCAGGACGCGGAAGGGATGGCCAAGCTGTTCAAGCAGTTCAGCTTCCCCGGAGGCATCCCGAGCCACGTGGCTCCGGAGACGCCCGGCAGCATTCACGAAGGCGGCGAGCTCGGCTATGCGCTCAGCCACGCTTATGGGGCGGCATTCGACAACCCGGAGCTGATCGTCCCCTGCATCGTCGGTGACGGTGAGGCCGAGACGGGACCGCTCGCAACCGGCTGGCACGGCAACAAGTTCCTGAATCCGGCGCGCGACGGCTGCGTCCTGCCCATCCTCCACCTCAACGGCTACAAGATCGCCAATCCGTGCTTCCTGGCGCGCATCCCTCGCGAGGAGTTGCAGAAATTCTTCGAGGGCATGGGCTACCGGCCCTATTTCGTCGATGGGCGCGATCCCATGGACGTGCATCAGCAATTGGCGGGGGTGCTGGACGCGGCCGTTGCGGAGATCCGGCAAATATGGAACGACGCCCGTGCCAACGGCAAGGTGAAGCGTCCCAACTGGCCGATGATCGTCTTCCGCACGCCGAAGGGCTGGACCTGCCCGGCCGAGATCGACGGCAAGAAATGCGAGGATTACTGGCGCTCGCATCAGGTGCCGATGGGGGACATGGACAAGCCGGAACACATCCAGGTTCTTCAGCAATGGATGAAGAGCTACAAGCCGGAGGAGCTGTTCGACGGCGATGGCAGGCTGAAATCCGAACTGGCGGCGCTTGCGCCGTCAGGGCGCCGCCGCATGAGCGACAACCCGCATGCCAATGGCGGCCTGCTGCTGCGCGACCTCAAGATGCCGGACTTCCGCGATTATGCGGTGCAGGTGCCGAGCCCCGGCGCCACCACGACCGAGTCGGCACGGGTGATGGGAAAGTTTCTCCGCGACGTGATGAAACTGAACCTGGAGAACAAGAACTTCCGCTTGTTCAGCCCGGACGAGAACAACTCGAACCGCTGGCAGGACGTGCTCGAGGTCACCAAGCGCTGCTACATGGCGGAGATCTATCCCGAGGACGATCATCTGTCGCCGGATGGCCGGGTGATGGAAGTCCTGAGCGAACACCAGTGCCAGGGATGGCTGGAGGGCTACCTGCTGACCGGACGCCACGGCTTCTTCTCCTGCTACGAAGCCTTCATCCACATCATCGATTCGATGTTCAACCAGCACGCCAAATGGCTGAAGGTCTGCAACGAGATTCCCTGGCGAAGGCCGGTCGCCTCGCTGAACTATTTCCTGAGTTCGCACGTCTGGCGCCAGGATCACAACGGCTTCAGCCATCAGGATCCCGGCTTCATCGATCACGTCGTCAACAAGAAGGCAGACGTCATCCGTGTGTACCTGCCACCGGATGCCAATACGCTGCTCTCGGTCACCAACCACTGCCTGCGCAGCCGCAACTACATCAACGTCGTGGTTGCCGGCAAGCAGCCTGCGCCGCAATGGCTGACGATGGACGAGGCCGTCAAGCACTGCAGCGAGGGACTGGGTATCTGGGAGTGGGCGAGCACCGACAAGGGGGCCGAACCCGATGTCGTGATGGCGTGCTGCGGCGACGTTCCGACGCTCGAAACGCTCGCGGCGGTCGAATTGATCCGCGAGCATTTGCCGGACTTGAAGGTCCGGGTGATCAACGTCGTCAACCTCATGAAGCTGCAGCCATCGGAGGAGCATCCGCACGGCCTGTCGGACCGCGACTTCGACGCCCTGTTCACCAAGGACAAGCCGATCATCTTCGCCTTCCACGGCTATCCCTGGCTTATTCACCGCCTCACCTACCGCCGCACGAACCACGGCAACCTGCATGTTCGCGGCTACAAGGAGGAAGGCACCACTACCACGCCCTTCGACATGGTGGTGCTGAACGAGCTCGATCGGTTCCACCTCGTCGAGGACGTCATCGACCGGCTGCCGCAACTGGGCGCCCGGGCGGCCTACTTCAAGCAGGCTATCCACGAGAAGCTGATCGAGCACCGGCAATATATCGAGGAGCATGGCGACGACATGCCGGCAATAACCGGGTGGAAATGGGGCAAGAAAAGCGCGACGGGAACATCTCGGCGGACATCGACGGAAGGAGACAATGTGTGACGCGTGGTGGTGCCTGAAAAGACGCTCGGCGCACTACAGCGCCGTGCGTCTTATCAGAGGCACAAAGGACGCTGTAGCACTTTGAATTGCTGCATGTTTCTCACCTTGAATCGACTACGATCTAAGGAAACATGCAGTAGCGGTTTCCGGTCATTTCGGGCTGAAGATCATGACGCAACTGCCTTCGACGGACCCCGATCTGCACCGCCTGCCGACCGACCAGGACCTCGGCCGGCTGCAGTTTACGACGCTGCTTTACTACCTTCACTGCACCAATCCCGACAACGGGCTGGTCCGCGACAAGACGGCGCCGGGAGCACCTGCCAGCATTGCTGCAATCGGCATGGCTCTGGCGACAATCCCGGTCGTCGTCGAGCGCGGTGTTGTCATTCGCGAATTCGCCGCGAAAATCACTCGCAGGCGCCTGCGCTATCTGATGGCCTGTCCTCAGGGCCCCGAACCTACAGCGTCCGGATACAAGGGCTTCTTCTACCACTTCCTCGACATCGAGACCGGTGAGCGGGTCTGGCAATGCGAATTGTCGACCATCGATTCGGCGTTCCTGTTCGCGGGCGCGCTGACCGTCGCCACCTATTTTGACCAGGACACGGCCGACGAAACCGAAATCCGGCAGCTTGCCTCGGCGCTCTACGAGCGCGCAGACTGGAACTGGGCGCGCGATCATGGTCCCACGCTCACGCACGGCTGGCGCCCGGAAAGCGGATTCATCCCGCATCGTTGGCGCGGCTATGACGAGGGGCTTCTTCTCTACATCCTCGGCCTGGGCTCGCCGACCCATCCCCTGCCGGCCGAATCCTATGCCGCCTATGCGGAAAGCTACGAATGGCGGAATATATTCGGCCGGGAGCTGCTTTATTCGGGGCCTCTCTTCACGCACCAGCTTTCCCACATGTGGATCGATTTCCGCGGCATCCGCGACGAATTCATGCGCTCGCACGATAGCGACTATTTTCAAAACAGCCGGCAAGCGACTTATGTGCAGCAGGAATACGCCATCCGAAATCCGCTGGGTTTCGCCGGTTACGGAGAGCACTGCTGGGGGTTCACGGCAAGCGACGGCCCCGGGTGGCTCAAGCGGACGATCGACGGGGCCGAGCGGGAGTTCTTCGACTATATCGCCCGCGGCGCGCCGTTCGGACCGGACGACGGCACGGTATCGCCGTGGGTGGTCATCGCCTCCTTGCCTTTCGCGCCGGAGATCGTCGTGCCCACGGTCAGAAACTTCGCAAAAATGGACCTCGGCATGACGCGACTTTACGGTTTCAAGCCTTCGTTCAACCAGTCCTTTGCGGTGGACGACGGTGCCGCGGGGTTCTGGATCACTCCCTATCACTTTGGCATCGACCAGGGGCCGGTGGTGTTGATGATAGAAAACTATCGCACCGGCCTGCTCTGGAACACCATGCGCCGATGTCAGCCGGTGGTCACCGGACTTCGCCGCGCCGGCTTCACCGGCGGTTGGCTGTAGCCGGGCTGGAAGTTGTCATGCAAGTGTATTACAATCGCATCAGTCGAAGGAGAGCATTATGGGTTCAAATGCACTGGTGCAGACAAGGATCGATGCTGACGTCAAGGAGCGCGCCACCGCGGTTCTGGAAAACATGGGCCTGACGGTTTCGGATGCCGTTCGAATCCTGTTGACCCGGACGGCGAATGAGGGCGCCTTGCCACTGGAACTCGTGAGCAACAGCGAGGTCCACGATGCCTGGTTCCGTGCCAGGGTATTGCAGGCGCTTGAGGACACGCGACCCGACGCCGAGGATGCCGAAGCCGATGCGCATTTTCGTGCGCGGCGGGCCGCGGCTATGCACAAGGTTGCAGTCGGTGAGCGATGAAGCTTGTCTGGACGCAATACGCACTCGACGATCGCGACAAATCTTCAGTTACATTGAAACAGAGAATCCAAGGGCGGCGGTCCATGTCGATGAGGCCATCGTCAGTGCTGCACGTCGTCTTGTTGATTTCCCCGAAAGCGGCCGTCCTGGCCGAATTGCAGGAACACGTGAGCTTGTCATCCCGCGTACGCCCTACATCGCAGCCTACGTGGCGATGGCGGACAGGATTCGTATTCTGCGAGTCCTACATGGTGCCCAGATGTGGCCCGACGAGGTTGATGGCGAGTAGATCATTCCGGCTTATCGGTCCAGTCATCGGTCGCTTGGCTTCCTCTCGGCAGGCGGCTTCCTCCTCTTGCAGCGCTTCGAGAACAAAACTCATTTCTACGGGCACAGGGGCGTGAGACATGAGGATGTCCAGTGCCGCATCGCGCCAGCGGTTCCGTTTCGAGACGTCCATCGATGCACTCCTTCAGAACGGTTGTTCAAGTCGCGGTCCCGGCAGAGGCTGGGCCTATGGCGGTGCTGTTCGAATGTCCCCGCCCCATGCGTCCGAACTCCAACCGGCGCGCTTGTCCCAGCAGGCTGAACCCAACTTCCGCCGCGCAGGCAATATCGTGGAAGAGCAGGCCGGCCTCCGCGATCACGCCGTCATCCAGTGAACCCGGTTCGTTCGGGTCGAAATCGCCCAGCAGCACGAGCAGCGCCTCGATCCTTCGCCGCTGCTCATCGGCCGCGGCGAGCAGGCGTCGCACGATACGGCCCCGGTCGGTCCCGCCCAGATAGCTGAATTCCTCATGCAATTGCTCATGGCACTCGCAATCGGCCGCGCCGCTCGGAACGACGCCATGCATGTGACCGACTGCGCAGTCTCTCGGCCTCATGTGCTTGCTCCATGTCCGATGTTGCGTGCGCGGGCGACCCAGGCAGCGCCTTCCTGTCCGTGGTGGAAGCCGTTGGAGAGCGGGGCTGCCGGATAGATCTGCCTGAGCAGCGAGATGCCCTCTTCCGGATCGAGACGGCCCTGCAAGACGTCGTCGTAGAGCCGGGCGACTGCCACCATGTCGCAGTCTTGCGGCGAGAGGCGAAAGCGGTGCACGCCGCAGGCAAGGAGATCCTTCAACTCGGCAAGCAGCGCCTGGCAGGTGAAGGAAACCGTCTGCACGCCGTTGACGGCCAGGAACGATTGCCGATCGAGCGTTTTCACCGGCAGTCCGTCCGGATCCTCTTTGCAGACGAACTGGCAATTGTCCTTGATGTGCCCCTTGGCGCGGGCGTGGGCGCAACGCGCCGAAATCGCGAGCGGCATGCGCCCGAAGGCGAGTAATTCGAACGCGATGCCGGGCGTTGCCGAGACGATCTCTGCGATCGAGCTTGCCGGCAGTTCCGGCGGCAGGCATATGCTCGTCGCACCCCGCCTGGCGAGCAGCCTGGCCGTTGTAGCGTTGTAGACATTGACGAGCGGTCCGATCCAGTGCGGCTCGCCTTCAAGCAGAGCAAGGGCGGAAAGGTCGTTCGCCTCGACAGGGTAGGGGCTGTCGGCAACCAGGCTGCGAACATACTGGCTCTCGCGCTCGAGTGTCACCAGAGCGAGCGTGGAAAAAACGATGCGTTTCCCGGCCGCCTCCAGCCGCTCGATTACCGGCGGGAAACAGGGGTCGGTGAAGTGCAGCCTTTTCGAGCAGACGGTTTCGCCGATGACGACGTCATCGACCGGCGCCTCGTCGGCGATCCTGAAATAAAAGTCGCGCCATTTCTCTCCCTCCCAGAGATAGAGGACGGGACCGAGGGTCAGCGTGGGCTTGGCGGCGTTCATGCGCGTTACCTCCAGCGCTTTTCGTAGGCGCCCGCGGTCGTCCGCTGCCCCTCGCTCAACAGCCTGAGGCGGGCAAGCAGCGCCCGGCGGTCCTCCGGCTTCGCGTCGAGCGCCTTGCGCAGGGTCGAGACCACCTCGGCGACATAGGCTTTTCCGCGCTGGCGGCCTTCGATCTTGAGCGCGCTGACGCCGGCTTCGCGAAGCGCATCGATCTGGTCCATCACGTCGAGCGAGACCGGATCCTCGAAGGCGTAGCCACGCGCATCGGCGATATCGAACCGGCCCTTGCAGAGTGTCGGATAGCCAGCCGCTTCCTCGCGCGGGAAGCGGTTGATCGTGTAGGCGCCAAGCTCGGAGACGAGCTCGCCACCGTCCTGGCGGTAGCGCACATGGCTTGCCGGCGAGCAGACGCCGTTCATGTTCGGCGACTTGCCGGTGGCATAGGAGGAAAGCGAGCAACGGCCCTCGGCCATTACGCACAGCCCTCCGAAGACGAAGACCTCGATCTCGCAGCGGATCTGCCGGGCCAATCGGGCGATGTCGGAGATCGTCAGCGTGCGGGGCAGAACGACGCGCCTGGCGCCAAAGGCCTCGACCAGGAAATTCACCGCGTCCGGATTGGATGCGGACGCCTGCACCGACACGTGAAGCCGCTGCTCCGGATAGGTCTCGGCGACATGGGCCATCAGCCCGAAATCGGCAAGAATGAGGGCGTCGGCGCCGAGGCGGACCGCGTCCCTAGCAGCCTGGTACCAGAGGTCCTCATGGCCGGCGCGCATGAAGGTGTTGAGTGCGATGAAGGTTTGCGTGCCCTTCCTCCGGGCATAGGTGATGGCCTCGCCGAGTTCCTGGCGCGAGAAATTGAGACCGGGGAAATTGCGCGCGTTGGTCTCGTCGCGGAAGCCGCAATAGACCGCATCGGCACCCGCATCGACCGCTTCGCGGAAGGCGGCCGGGGTTCCGGCCGGGCAGATCAGTTCCATGCGGCATTCTCCCCGGCAAGCGCCCGGCGGCGGATCGCCTCGGCAGCCCGGCTGACGAGGGGCGCGAGCGCCCCGGCGGACGCCCCGAGATCGCGCGGCAGGTCGATCTCGCAGCCGTCGAGCGCATTGCGCAGCGCCAGCATCGCCTCCATGTCGCCGGTGACCGTGAGCGCCCGCGAGAAGAACAGGGCGTCGGCGTCCGAGCGGCCCTCGAGAAGCGCCAGCAAAAGGAACAGCGGCCCCTCCACGACCGCATCTGCCGCAACATCGGCCGGCTTGCGCATGACCGAGACCGCCGGTCGTGCCGGCTCCACCAGGAAGACGAGCGGCAGGTCGACCGGACGGAAGCCGTAGCGCTTGCCTTTGTGTTCGCCGAGGCGCTCGAAGAGCGCCGGGTGCCGCTTGAGCAGGCTCCTGAACATCAGCCTGACCGCCGCTTCGACGACCGGGATCGGCACGACGGCAAGGGGTGCGGCCAGCGAAGGCGGGAATTCCATTTATCTGTGTCTCTTGCGAAATGACTCGGGCGCTTGGAAGCTAGCGGCAAGCTGCCCCGCGCAATTTGCGCTGGCGCAAAGACACGAAGGTTTCGGCGGGCGAGAGACGCTCGCATGAACCATGCGGACCCATCCACTCGTCGTTTCTCCGGGCTTCAGGACTTCGCCGCCATGCTCGAGCGGCACGGCCGTTTGCACCGCATCTCGCGCCCGGTTTCGCTCGTGCATGAGGTAACGGAGATCCACCGGCGCGTGCTCCAGGCCGGCGGGCCGGCGTTGCTCTTCGAGAAGCCGGTCGATGCCTCCGGGCGCGTCTCAGACATACCGCTGCTCGCCAATCTCTTCGGCACCGGGGAGAGGATCGAGTGGGGCCTCGGGCTTCCGGCGGGCGGCCTGCCGCGGCTTGCCGAAATGCTGGCGGACCTGCGCGAGCCGAGATCGCCGCAGTCGCTGAAGGATGCCTGGAGCAAGCTGCCGCTGCTCAAGGCCGCGCTCGCGATGCGGCCGCGACGCGTCGCCCGACCGCCGGTGCAGGAGACGGTCTGGAAGGGCGCGGAGGCGGATCTTTCGCGGCTGCCGATCCAATGGTGCTGGCCCGGCGAGCCGGCGCCGCTCGTCACCTGGCCGCTGGTCATCACCCGCGCGCCTGACGATCCGACCGACGTCAATGTCGGCATCTATCGCATGCAGGTGCTCGGCCCGGACCGGCTGATCCTGCGATGGCTCGCGCATCGCGGCGGCGCCCGGCACCACCGGATGTGGCAGCAGCGTGGCATGGACATGCCGGTGGCGGTCGCGATCGGCGCAGATCCGGCCACAATCCTCGCCGCCGTGATGCCGCTGCCGGAAGGCATGAGCGAACTTGCCTTCGCCGGGCTCTTGAAAGCGCAGCGGCCGCCGGTTGCGCCGGCACTGACCGTTCCGCTCTCGGTCCCTGCCAATGCCGAGATCGTCCTCGAAGGGATCGTTTCGGCAGAGGAGACCGCCGAGGAAGGCCCCTATGGCGATCACACCGGCTACTACAACGCCGTCGAGCGCTTTCCGGTGATGACGCTCTCGGCGATCACGATGCGCCGCAAGCCATTCTATCTTTCGACCTATACCGGCCGCCCGCCCGACGAGCCTTCGAAGCTCGGCGAGGCGATGATGGAGCTCTTCCTGCCGCTGGTGAGGCGGCAATTCCCCGAAATCGTCGATCTCTACCTGCCGCCGGAGGCCTGCTCCTACCGCGCGATGGTCGTGTCGATCGACAAGCGCTACCCCGGCCAGGCGAAGCGCATCATGATGGGGCTCTGGTCGATGCTGCCGCAGTTCAACTACACCAAGCTCATCGTCGCCGTCGATCCGGATATCGACGTGAAGAACTGGGGTGACGTCATCTGGGCGCTGTCGACCCGCTTCGACGCCAGCCGCGACGTGACCGTCCTCAGCGACACACCCATCGACTATCTCGATTTCGCCTCGCCGAAGCCGGGGCTCGGCGGCAAACTCGGGCTCGACGCGACCCGCAAGCTGGGGCCGGAGACGGAGCGCGAATGGGGCCGCGTACTCGAAATGCCGGCGGAAGTGGTCGGGCGGGTCGATCGGCTGTGGGCCGAACTTGGCTTGGGAGAAATGGCGTGAACAAGCAGCGTGTGGTCGTCGGCGTTTCGGGTGCTTCGGGAGCCGCGCTGGCGCTGAGGGTCGTCGAGCGCCTCAGGAATATCCCGTCCGTCGAGACACATCTGATCGTCTCGGATTCCGCCAGGCGCACGCTGATGCACGAGGTCGGCCCGCATGCGCTGCATCAGTTGCTGACGGTCGCCGATCGCAGCTATCCGGCCGGCGATATCGGCGCGGCGACGGCGAGCGGCTCCTTCAGAACCGCCGGCATGATCGTCGTTCCCTGCTCGATGCGGACGCTTGCGGCGATCGCTGCCGGCCTTGCCGACAACCTCATCGTGCGCGCTGCCGATGTCCATCTCAAGGAGCGGCGAAGGCTCGTGCTGATGACGCGCGAGACGCCGCTGCATCTCGGCCACCTGCGCAACATGACGGCCGTTACCGAAATGGGCGCGATCGTCATGCCGCCGGTGCCGGCCTTCTATCACCGGCCGCAGAGAGTCGAGGAAATCATCGACCACCTCGCTGCCCGCGCGATCGACCTGATCGGCCTGCCGGTCGCGCCGCTCGCGACCGAATGGGACCCGCAATCGCTCGTTCAGAACGCCGTCGCGAGAACCAGAGGGTCGGCGTAGAAGAGGGCGGCGTGACCGCCGGCGAGAAGCCACAGAGTGAGCGCCGCGGTCGCCGTCGCCGCAATTGCAAGCGACATATCGCCGGACAGGGGCGTGCGCCCGGAAAAAAGCGCCGCCAAAGGAAGGATGGAGGTCTTGGCGGCCTGCCGGTGCCAGTCGTCCCCGTGCCGGCGACGGGCGCGTCTCTCCAGCATGGGAATGGCGCCGAGTGCGAAAAGTGCGAAGCCGCCGAAGAGGATCAGCGACCGCACGTCGCCGTTGGCGACGAGGTGGCCGAGCGCCCAGATGGCGAACCCCCAGAGAACAGGATGGCGCGTGATTGCGACGATCGCGCCCGGCCTCTGCCCCTGGCGGATCGAGACCGAGAGGGGGTTGATGCTGAGGAGGCCGGCGAGCACGAGGAAGACGCCGATCGGCGCCGCGACGAGCGTCACCCAGGCCTGCCAGGCCGCGGGCTCCCACAGCGGGATATAGTCAACGTTCAGCGCCGCGTAGAACACCCAGCCGAGCACGAGGATGGAGACGAGCGAATAGAGCGAGAAATAGGCCGCCCGTCCAAGCCGGTCGATCAGCCACGCGCGGATGGCAGGCATCGCCGGAATGGAGTGGAGGAGCAGGAAGACGACGAGCGCCAGTAGGAATTGTAGCATCGTATTCAGTCTCAGAATCCGTTGAGTGCCAATTTGCCCCTCATCCCGCTGCCGCGACCTTCTCCCCGCTTGCGGGGAGAAGGGAGATGCCGCACCGCCAAGTCCCCTCTCCCCGCCTGCGGAAAGTAGACCACCTGGCCCATTCTATCGGTCGATGAACAGGACTGCGGCGCAGGCGACCGACGCCAGCACTGCGGCGACCGTGCCGGTCCGCTGCAGCACGCCCATGCGATAAAGCACGAGCGAGAAGATGATGATGATCGGGGTGGCGACCGAAAGGCCGATCTGTGCGTCGTTCATTGCTATCTCCGTTTTCCACGGAAGATAGCGTGCCGGCCGCACCAGTCTTTGATCGGGCGCAAAGAAGCGGCCGCCGCTTTCTCCTATCCGCTTTATCGTGATCGATAGAGCGGAATGCGGGATGAGGAAAACCCCGCACAGTTTTCCTCATCCCGCTCTGTGCGGAGATGCGGCATGCAACAGGCAGCGGCGGCCGGCGCGGCCGGCGAAGAGGAAGCGGACACCTTCATTCTCTGGGTTCTGATCTGGAGCGAACTTGCCGCCTTCGGCATTCTCATCGGCGCCTTCCTGGTCGCCTCGATGATCGCGCCCGAGGATTTCGCCGTCGCGCGCCTGCATCTCAAGCCGGCCATCGCCGCCCTCAACACGCTCGTGCTCCTGACCAGCGGCTGGCAGGCGGCCAGAGCGGCGGGCAGGGGAACCTCCGTGCCGACCAGGCGTCGGGCGCTGGTGTTCGCGGCACTCCTCGGCTTCGCCTTCGTCGCCGTCAAGCTCTACGAATACGGCACCGAAATCCGCTTCGCCGGCGAGGCCGAATTTCGGACCTTCTTCGAGCTCTACTTCATCCTGACAGGCTTTCACCTCGTCCATGTCGCCTTCGTCGGCGTCCTCCTCCTGCTCGTCGCCTGGCGGCTGCGTCCGGCCAATGTCGATCTTGTGACCACCCTCTGGCACGTCATCGACCTCGTCTGGATCGTCATGTTCCCCATTCTCTATCTGGTTTGACACGATGAGCGATCTCGGCCCGCGACAGTTGAAGAAGACCTGGGGGATCCTCGTAGCGATGGTCGTCGCTGGCATGCTTTTGTCGCGCTGGGTGCAGGAGCCCGCCGCTCCGATCGTTTTCGCCGTTCTCCTGCTGCTGCTCGCGGTGCTGAAGGCGCGCCTCGTGGTGCTTGATTTCCTCGGCCTGCGCTCGGGCCCGCCGGCTCTTCGCATGAGCCTCCTTGCATGGCCGGCATTTTTCGCCCTCGCGGCTGCGGCGAAAGCGCTCATCTCGGCCGTTTCACTCGCCGGTTGAAGCGCTCTTCATCCTTGTTTGCCGAAACGCAAAGAAAGCGCGCCGCGAATCCCTAGAAAAGATCACGTTTGCCGGCGGCGCGGGGAATACGTCCTGTGGCCCCACCGGCGGGGATTTGTTCAGGCCGGCCAGCACTTTGCGGCCTCCCGGAATCGAAAGGACCATGGGATGGCAGAACGCCTTACCAAGACAGGGGCACGCAACGTCTTCTATGGCGGCTCCATTTTCTTCTTTGCGATCTTTGTCGGCCTCACGGCCCACAGCCACTACTACATGAAGACCGAATCCACCGACGAGACGACGCTGACGGCCTCGGTCGCACGCGGCAAGCACGTCTGGGAGAAGAACTCCTGTATCAACTGCCACACCCTGCTGGGCGAAGGCGCCTATTTCGCGCCCGAGCTCGGCAATGTGTGGAAGCGCTGGGGCGGCGAGAGCGACCCGGAAAGCGCGCGCGAGACGCTCAAATCCTGGATGGCGGCGCAGCCTTCCGGCGCCGAAGGGCGGCGGCAGATGCCGCAGTTCAATCTCACCGAACAGGAATTGAACGACCTTGCCGACTTCCTCGAATGGACGAGCCGGATCAAGACGCAGAGCTGGCCGCCGAACGAGGCGGGTTGAGCCGGCGGGACAAGGAGAAAAGACATGAAGTATCAAACGCAAAAGGTCGCGATGCTGTATTTCTACGGCGCCCTCGGCCTGTTCCTCGCCCAGATCCTGTTCGGCGTTCTTGCCGGCACGATCTATGTGCTGCCCAACACGCTCTCGGAACTCTTGCCCTTCAACATCGTCCGCATGGTGCACACCAATGCGCTGATCGTCTGGCTGCTGATGGGCTTCATGGGGGCGACCTATTACCTGCTGCCGGAAGAGGCCGAAACGGAGCTCTATAGTCCCAGGATCGCCATCGCCCAGTTCTGGATCTTCCTCGTGGCGGCGGTAATCGCCGTCGTCGGCTATATCTTCCACATCCACGAGGGCCGGGAATTCCTTGAACAGCCCCTCGCGATCAAGGTCGGCATCGTCGTCGTCGCGCTGATGTTCCTCTTCAACATCACCCTGACGGTCTTGAAGGGCCGCAAGACGACGGTAACGAACATCCTGATCTTCGGCCTTTGGGGTGTCGCGATCTTCTTCCTCTTCGCCTTCTACAATCCGATCAATCTCGCGCTCGACAAGATGTACTGGTGGTATGTCGTGCACCTGTGGGTCGAAGGCGTCTGGGAACTGATCATGGCCTCGGTTCTCGCCTTCCTGATGATCAAGCTCAACGGCATCGACCGCGAGGTCGTCGAGAAGTGGCTCTACGTCATCGTCGGCCTGGCGCTCTTCTCCGGCATCCTCGGCACCGGCCACCACTATTACTGGATCGGCGCACCGGGCTACTGGCAATGGATCGGCTCGCTGTTCTCGACGCTCGAGGTCGCACCCTTCTTCACCATGGTGGTCTTCACCTTCGTGATGACCTGGAAGGCCGGCCGCAAGCACCCGAACAAGGCGGCACTCCTCTGGTCGATCGGCTGCTCGGTGATGGCCTTCTTCGGCGCCGGCGTCTGGGGCTTCCTGCATACGCTGTCGTCGGTGAACTACTACACCCACGGCACGCAGGTCACCGCCGCGCACGGACACCTCGCCTTCTTCGGCGCCTATGTGATGCTCAACCTCGCCGTCATGGCCTATGCGATCCCCGAGATCCGCGGACGGGCGCCCTATAACCAGTGGCTGTCGATCGCCAGCTTCTGGGCGATGTGCAGCGCCATGTCGGTCATGACCTTCGCGCTCACCTTCGCCGGCGTCGTCCAGGTCCACCTGCAGCGCGTGCTCGGCGAGAGCTTCATGGCCGTGCAGGAGCAGCTTGCCCTCTTCTACTGGATCCGCCTCGGCTCGGGCGTCGTCGTGCTCATCTCGGCGCTGATGTTCTTCTGGGCCGTGCTGGTTCCGGGCAAGAGCCGGAGCCCGGTCCTCAACCCGGCCGCTCAACCGGCGGAATGATGCGAAGCGGTCGGCCCGTACGGCCGGCCGCCCCGCCCCAAAACCCGATATCGGAGCCTTCTCATGAACATTGCCCTGAAAAACCCGCTGAAGGCGGACTGCGACATCCCGGCCTATTCTCCCTCGGGCCAGGAATGCGCCCTCTTCGAAAGCGCCTGGACCCGCCAGCTGCCGCTGCTCCTGAAGGGTCCGACCGGCTGCGGCAAGACGCGCTTCGTCGCGCATATGGCGGCACGGCTGGGCCTGCCGCTTGCAACCGTATCGTGCCATGACGACCTCGCCGCAGCCGACCTGACTGGCCGTTATCTCCTCAAGGGCGGCGATACCGTATGGGTGGACGGACCGCTGACCCGGGCCGTCCGCGAAGGCGGCATCTGCTATCTCGACGAGATCGTTGAGGCCCGCAAGGACGTTGCCGTCGTTCTCCATCCGCTCACCGACGACCGGCGCATCCTGCCGCTGGAGCGCACCGGCGAGGTGCTCGAGGCGCCGCCCGGCTTCATGCTGGTCGTCTCCTACAATCCCGGCTACCAGAACCTCTTGAAAACCCTGAAGCCGAGCACGCGCCAGCGTTTCGTCGCCATTGAGTTCGACTTCCTGCCGAGGGACCGCGAGATCGCCGTAGTATCCGGGGAGAGCGGTCTCGACGAAGCCCGGGTCGCGCCGCTCGTCGACCTCGCGCATCGGCTGCGGGGCCTCAAGGGGCACGACCTCGAAGAGGGCGTCTCGACGCGCCTCATCGTCTATTGCGCAAGCCTCATCGACAGTGGACTCGCGCTCAAGGATGCGGTGCTGGCAACGATGATCGAGCCGCTGACCGACGAGCCGGACGTCAAGGCCGCGCTGATCGAAATTTCCGACGCGGTCATCCGCTAGAGCGGGATGAGGAAAAGTGTGCGCGGTTTTCCGCTCGCATCCCGTTCCAACCGTCTAAAGGACAGGACAATGCTGGACTTTCTCGAGCTCGAAGAAACGGTCGGCCGCGCCTGGCACCGCTTCATCGGCAACACCCGCAGCTGGCCGCGCTTCCCGGACGAGGCCGTCCGGCTCGAAGACGTCCAGGCGGTGCTCGCCGTCTATTTCCGCGGTCTCGGCGGTGAGCGGGCGGTGCAGATCGCACAGGCCCGCGGCCGCACGTCGGCGCACCGGCTGCGGCTGCGCCAGCGCATGGGGCTCGGCGAGGAAAAGCTGGTGCAGCCGGCACGCGACCACGCGACGCTGATGCTGCCGGGGGAGATCGATCTGTTTCCCTCCCGTCGCCTCAACCGCGACCTCTATTTCTGGCTGGCGGCGGTGATGGCAGTCATGCCGCTTTCGCCGGTCAACGCCGCCGACCCGCTTACGCGCGACCTGGCGCTCCTTTCCCGTGCGGACCAGATGGTGACGTCGGTGCTCGCCACCTATCCCGCCATGCGCCCGCGCTATCGCCGCCTCTCAAGGGCGGTGCTCAATGTCCGGCAACGGCGCTCGCTTCCTTCCGTCGAGCAGCACGTCGAAAACCGCATCCTCTATCTGTTGAGAAAGGGCGCGGGGCTGAGCGACGACGTGCTTCCGATCATCTTTCCGCAGAAGGCGCCGCCCGGTTATCTCCCGATGCTGCCGGTGCCGCTGTGGCCGGACGCGCTCTTGCGCCAGGAGACGCAGGGACGCCGCGAGGACGAGCCCGCCCGCGGTGGCGGCGGAGCGGAAGGAGCGGAGACGACGCGCCACGTCGCCACCCGCGAGGCTCAGCGGCAGTCGGAGCGCAGTCCCTTTATCCTCAACCGCTTCGAGAAGATCCTCGCCATGGCCGAAATGGTCAATGTCGACCGCCCGGCGAACGACAGCAACGACCATGATGCCCAGGCCGCCGAGGAACTCGACGAGATGACGCTCGGCGAACGCCAGGGACGGCCGGCGGCGCGCTTCCGCTTCGATCTCGACCTGCCGCCCGAGGCGCTCGACCGCACGCCGCTGACGGCCGAGCTCACCTATCCGGAATGGGATTATCGCAGCGGCAGCTACCTGAAGGACCATTGTTGCGTGCTCGCAGGGCCCGCATCCGCGGAGGGTGTCGCCGGCGAGGCGGACCCTGCGGCGAAGAGCCTGATCCGCCGCGTCCGCCGCCAGTTCGAAGTGCTGCGGCCGCGCCACGAAATGCTGAGGGCGCAGATCGACGGGGCCGATCTCGATCTCGATGCGGTCGTACGCGCCCGCACCGATCTCATGGCCGGCGGGCAGGGGAGCGACCGCATCCATATGATGAGCCGGCCGCAGGCGCATGATCTTGCCGTGACGATCCTGGTCGACGTGTCGCTTTCGACCGATGCCTGGTTCGACGATCTCCGCGTCCTCGACGTCGAGAAACAGGCGCTCCTGGTTCTGGCGCACGGGCTCTCGGCCTGTGGCGACAGCCACGAGATCTTGACCTTCACCTCGCGGCGGCGCGACTGGGTGCGGATCGAGACGGTGAAGGCCTTCGACGAGGCGATGAGCGCGACGGTCGAGTCGCGCATTGCCGCGCTGAAGCCCGGATACTACACCCGCATCGGCGCCGCGATCCGCCATGCAGCGGCAGGTCTCGTCAAGCGGCCGAACCGCCGCCGGCTGCTGATCGTCCTGACGGACGGGAAGCCGAACGATGTCGATCACTACGAAGGACGATTTGCGCTTGAGGACAGCCGTCGCGCCGTCGGCGAAGCCCGCCGCTCTGGCGTCAACGTGTTCGGGGTGACGGTCGATCGCGAGGCGAAATCCTATGTGCCGGTGATCTTCGGCCAGAACGGCTACGCCGTCGTCAGCCATATCGGCAGGCTGCCGCAGGCCTTGCCGGCGATCTATCGCGGCCTTGTAAGATAGACGGGGGCAGGCCGCGACGCGGAGGCCCGGCATGCGCGTACATGCCGGGCCTCTCTGTCTGGGGCAAAACCGGATCTCGCGGCCGTCGGGTATCGGGACCCTCGGGGATCCGGCGAGTGACGTAATTGTGCAGATTTCCGCCATTCGGCGGTCAGATGCTAAGAACCGCAGTGGGTCGATCTTTCGCCTCGGCAGGCCAGCGGCCGGTGCTTCGAAGCGAAGCGCCGGCCTTGAGTCCTACAGTTCCACTTGCTCAGAAATGGCAAGGGCGTCGTCCACCTCTATTCCGAGGTATTGCACTGTGCTCTCCAGTTTCTTGTGGCCGAGCAGGAGCTGGAGGCGTGCAGGTTGCCCGTCTTCTTGCAAATATGCGCCGCCTTCGTTCTCCTCAGCGAATGCGTGCCGTAGCGTTTGGGATCTGGAAGTGACCTTTCGCGTGGGAAGCGGTCGTCGCCAAGCTGATCGCCGAATGACGTGTCGCGCCCCATTCCGGACCGGCAGATTCTTGCTTGGCTTGGCGATGAGGGATCGCAGACGTTCAACTGCGACCGGGGTTGACCGCAGCTGGAACTGTTCCCCCGCTTATTTGTATATCTCGGCTAGGTCGCGTAGATCCCAGTTCCCGCCAGACAACACCGCACAGACTTTTTCATCGGGCTTGACGTCGATGATGCCCGCCAACAGTGCTCCGACGCCGATCGAGGCGGCTGGTTCAGCGATCAATTTCGCATCCTTGGCAAGCGCACGCATCCCGGCGATGATGTGCTCGTCTTCAACAAGAACAATCTCGTCCACATATTTTTCGATGATCGGATACGGGTTTTGACCCGGAACACTTAACCTCAAGCCATCCGCAATGGTGTTCTTCAAGGGAAGCGATGTGCGCTCCTTGTTTATCCGGCTGTGAAAATACTTCGGTGTCAAGGCAGGCTCTGCCCCAATAACGCGCACCGACGGCTTCGTTTCCTTGATAGCCGTTGCGATTCCCGAGATCAGGCCTCCGCCGCCTAAGGGAACAATGACCGTGTCCACATCGTCCAGGTCCTCGAGTATTTCACAGCCGATCGTTCCCTGGCCAGCCATTACAACGGGGTCCTCGAAGCCGTGAATAACCGCATACTTGTTTCCTTCAGCGATTTCGTAGACCTTTTTCCATCTAGCAGCATTATCACCATCAAAAAGAATGACTTCCGCCCCAAGGGCTTTCGTGTTTTCGATCTTGATTTTGGGTGTGGTGATCGGAAGGACCAATATCACTTTTACGCCGAGCATCTTGGCCGCGTAAGCAAGCGCCTGGGCATGATTGCCCGACGACGTCGCGATAATGCCGTTTTCGATCTCTTCTCTTGAGAGCGAGAGAGCCTTGTTCAGGGCGCCGCGGATCTTGAAGGCGCCAGTAATCTGAAGGGTTTCGGGTTTGAGATAAAGCTGACAGCCAGCCGCTTTCTCGATTTTCTCCGCACGCAAGAGCGGCGTGTGCCTGACGTGCGGTTTCAGCCGTTCCCGGGCTTCACGGATGTCCTGAATGGTGGGGTAGTTGCGCATGGTCATCACTCGAAAAATTGAAAGAAGGTGCCGACGTTATTGGCTACTGCGTTCTGATAGATTTTGCTGGCGGTCGTATTGTCTTGTATGGCCATCCCCGTGGAATCGAAAATCGTGATTTCGTCATCACTTTCGCGTCCCGGCTTCCGTCCCAGCAATACCTCGCCGATTTCTCCATGAATGTCGCTTTTGGCGATGATGTTTCTATCCAGCGGATGCCAGGTCTCGCCCTTTTCTGTGCATTGCGAGATCGAGTCGACGACGACTTTCGCGTTCCGGAATAGCTCCGGATCCAGTTCCTGTTTGCCCTGCTGGTCTGTACCGATCGCAACGATGTGCGTGCCGGGCTTCACCCATTCCGCTTCCACAAGCGACCCTTTTCCGCGGGTCGTCGTAATCAGGATATCGGCCTGCTCAACGGCTTCTTTCTTGGAGTTTGCCAGGATGACAGGAATGCCAAACTCGCTTTCGATATCCGTCTTGTATTTGGAAAGCGTCTCCGGGTTATTGTCCCATGCGTGGATCTCTTCGATCTTCATGATCTCGTTGATCGCCCGGATTTGCATTCTTGCCTGATTGCCTGTCCCGATCGATGCGATCGTCCTGGCGTTCTTCCTCGCCAGGGCCTTGACGGACACGGCTCCAGACGCCCCCGTTCTGAGACCAAGGATCAAGCTTCCATCCATGACGCAAATCAACGCACCGCTCCTGGCGTCAAACAGGAAAATGGTCGCCATACCATTGGGCACGCTGTGTGCAGTCGGGTTGTCGACGAACCCCCCAGAAGAGGCTTTCATGGAGATCACTTCATTGGCTTTGTAGTAGCCAAGCTTGAAGTCAATTTCCCCGCGAGGCGACGGGAGATCTATTCCTATATAGTCGGGCTGCTCCACCTGATCGCTGTTAAAGGCCTTATATGCCTCTTCCACCGCGCCGATGACTTCCGTCATGCCGATTAGCCGTCTTACGTCATCTTTCTTAAGCAGCAGCGTTTTCATGCATGACCTTTCTAACTTCTGGCATCGGCACAGGACCGAAATCACGATAGTCGGAGAGCGGGGAGATTAGTGGCCGGATTCGCCTCGACTGGAAGCAGATTGCTCTGTATCGCATAGAAGCTTTGGCAGAGAGTTGCAGCCGGCGCCTTTCCGAGTGCAGGCATCGGCGTATAGATTCAGTCACGGTCGGCACAAGATGCGGCACAGGCGGTAAAGCTTAGCGCGAACGCGTCGCGCATGTCCGTACGTCGGGAGGAACTGCTGTCTTATGCGGGTTACCTTGAACCTTGAAGACACAGGCCGGAACCGCATCATGACCAGCCAAGCGATCATTCTCGAGAAGATGACACCAAAGCATCTGGACAGGGCATTGGAACTGTCCCGCCAGGTCCAATGGCCGCATCGGCGCGAGGATTGGGAACTGGTTCAGTCAATCAGCCAGGGAATCGTCGCACTCGAAGAGGATCGCCTCGTCGCGACCGTCATGATGACGCCCTATGGCGATGACGTCGCCACCATCAACATGGTCATCGTCGATGCCGCGATGCGCGGCCGCGGCCTCGGCCGGAAGATGTTGGAAAAGGCGCTTGCCAAGGCGGGAGAGCGCACCTGCTATCTGGTGGCGACGCAGGAAGGTCTTCCGCTCTATGAGAAGGTGGGTTTCGCTTCGACTGGCGAGACCGTGCAGCACCAGGGCGAGCCGTTGCGGGTTGAGGCGCCGGCCCATGTAACATGGAGCGAGAGCGGCGATCATGCTTACTTGGTGGCGCTGGACCGCGCGGCAAACGGCCATGACCGTTCGGCATTGATGGAAATTCTGCGCGAGCGGGCGAAGTTCGCTGTCATTCGCGAGGACGGCGAGATCCAGGCCTTCGCGGCGATCCGGTCTTTCGGCCGTGGGCTGGTCATCGGACCGGTGGTAGCGAGAAGCGCTTCCGAAGCCAGGGCCCTGATCGATTTCCTGCTCGCCCATCACCAGGGCAGGTTCGTCCGTATCGACACGGATGTTTCCACGGATCTTGCAGGATGGCTCACCGCGCGCGGGCTCAACCACGCCGGCTGTGGGATCAAGATGCGACGTCCCGGGGCCGGGGGCGGGCAAAGCAAGCCCACGTATCACCGCAACTACGCGCTGGTCAGTCAGGCACTCGGTTGATTTTGGTGGAAAAAATGAGTGGACTCGCTTGTCGAACTCGACGGTGCGATCTGCCTCATCCACTCGCCATCCTATCGCGGCCATGAGGCGGCGGGCAGGTGCTGAAACGGCCAAGGGCGCGACTGTCACCGCGACCGGGCATAAGCTCCTCGACGAATTCGCAAGCTCTGCTGTGTCAATGCGGATACGGGCAGGACACCATCTCACCCAACGTCGCGAACGCCAACTGCGTCTATAGCGCTTGATACATAACGAACGCGTTAACGTAGCCAGGCGTCGGGTGCCTGAACGCGCCGGGCAACGTGCCCACGACTTCAAAACCCATTTTTTGCCATAGCGAAATGGCCCGCCGGTTGGTGCTCACGACGAAGTTGAACTGCATCGCCCGATACCCGTGGGCGCGGGCAGTTGCCATTGAGTGTTCGCACAAACTACGTGCGACGCCTTTACCGGTCGCATCAGGCGCTGTGACGAATCCACAGTTGCAAACATGCTGACCACCGCCAGCCTGATTGGGACGCATGTAATAGGTGCCGAGGATGGCGCCCGCTTGCTCGGCAACGAAGACTTCCTTGTCTGCTCCCATCCAGTACGCGAGAGCCTCTGCCCGGCTCAGGTTGGGATCAAGCGCATAGGTTTCTCCCGCTCGGATCATGGGCTCAATAATTGACCAGACGGCGGGAGCGTCTGCGGATGAGGCGGGCCGAATATGCATGGCGGCATAGTTAGCCTTTGCGGCAGGTGCTGAGAAGCGGGTCATATTTTGTCCTTTGCTGACTGGCAAAAGGCGGCTCCGCCCTCGGCGCCTCGACGGTTGCATCACCCTCCGCGCGAAATTCATCACCTTCGACTGCCTCGGCACGCTGATCAACTTTCAGATGGTGGAGGCGGCGCGCGATCTTTACGGCAAGCGAACGAGGGAGCAGAAGATGCTTCTATAGCCCGCCGGTTCTTCGGTTGTCGTCTCTCATCAATCTATCGGCACGAGATGCCGGCTGCTCATCAATGCCCGACGGCCGCCACACCGTCGGCATCAAGGTCTCTACGTGGTTCCTCTTGGAACAGGCTTTCCAGCGGCAAATGCGCTTTGACCAGGGGCGATTTCAGCACGACGAAGCTGAAGTACTTGTCAATGCCGATTTCCCAATCGAGGAGCCGCTCCATCAACGTCTGATACTCTTCGATTCCGGCGGTGACGAATTTTACGAGATAATCGTAGCCTCCGGAAACCAGATGGCACTCGATGACCTGATCGACCTTCTCGATCGCATTAAGAAATCTGGCGAAGTCCAATTGACGGTGGTTCTTCAGCGTGATCTCGGTGAACACCGTCAACGTCTGGCCCAGTTTTCCGATATTGATCTGGGCAGAATAACCCTCGATATAGCCCTCCGCCTGTAGCTTTTTCACGCGCAACAAACAGGGACTTGGCGAGAGATTGACCATTTCCGAAAGCTCGACATTCGTCATTCGGCCATTCTTCTGCAATGCGCTAAGTATCTTGACGTCGATGCGATCAAGTTTCATTGGCTAGCTCCCGCTGATGAGGATGGCGCGGATGTCGTTGATGTTGGTGTTGGCCCGAGGATGACGAGATCCCCGATGGCCTTAAAGCCGCATAACTATCGTGGCGCGCGAGCATCTCCTTCGGATTAAAACCGCACTTGTTCATGCGCGCGAGTGTGTTGGTGCCATGAGAGAGCCTGCCGGCGGCGATCATCTCAGGTCCGATGCCGTCGCCGGGTAGGGTTGCGATGGAATATTCACGCATCAAACCTCTCCGCAGCGTTATTCGCTCAAGCTCGCTGGCAGCGGCCGTTACTGCGCCTTCGGCGCCATGCGGTAGGCGTCGACGCCGCGACTCCGTCGAGAAGCAGTCTCCGGCGGAGCCGGAGAGGAAGCATCCAAGATGGTGCTTGCTCCGCGTCGAACCGGCGGCACCGGCATCCTCAGCGCCGCCTGGCAGGTTATCCTTCCGAGCTGTCAAATTCCGCGGGGAGCGCTGGTCAGCGTTGATCGAGCAATTTTATCTGGAGATCTTCCCAGTGCTCCTGGAACGCCTCCCGCGCCGTATCGTAGTGGCGGCTTCTCAAGCTGTTGATGAGCCGCTCGTGTTCCTCCGCCATTTCTTCGGCAGTGGCGTAGAAATCCTGCCGCTGTGCGAGGAGAAGCTCGATCTCGCCCTCGAGGTCTGAATAGGTTCGCTTCAGTCGAGCGCTGCCGCTAGCGGCAATGATCGCGCGGTGGAAGTCACGGTCCGCGGCAACCAGCAGGGATCTGTCGGAGGAGAGAGTCGACGTTCGCATAACCTCGACCGCCTCCAGCGCCAGAGGTGGGATGACCCCGGTCAGCACGATCAGACGAATGGCCTCGCCCTCGATGGCGCCTCGCACGCGTGTGATATCGACAATATCGTCAGGCCCGAATTCGGGCACCACAAAGCCTCGGTTCGGTATCTGACGCAGCAGGCCCTGCGTGACGAGCACCTGGGCTGCTGTACGGAATGTATGCCGCGAGGTCGAATGCTCCTCGCACATCTTCACGTCGCGGAGGAACTCGCCCGGTCGGAAATCTCCCGACAAGATGCGCCTCCGTAAGGCGTGGGTCAGGCTTTCCACAGCGCTAGCGGGCAAGAGCTCGACATTCGTCTCAAGATCTTCGGCTTGATTTTTGGCGTGCAGCGGCGGCATGGGTGTGGCTTTGCTCGTTGATTTGTTTGCATACCTACGCCACATGCGGCGGCGTAGGGCAAGGGAGATGATATTGCGCCTCCCGGCTGCATGGTGGGTCCTAGATCTGCACGGACCGAAGCGCCTCGTCGACGCCCTCGAGCAGACGCGCCGCGTTGGTCGATGTGAAGATGAGCGGGGGCCTGATCTTCAGGATATGCGCGTCCGCTCCGGTCGCGGAAATGAGGATGCGCCGGTCGCGCAAGGCATTGACGGCTGCAAGTGCGCGGTCCATGTCCGGCGTTTTCCGGTCTCTATCCTTGACGAGTTCGACGGCGAAATAGAGGCCGGCCCCGCGAACATCGCCGACGAATTCATATTTCTTCTGCAGGACCCGGAGGCCGTCAAGGATTTCGCCGCCGACCTTGGCGGCGTTGTCCATCAGGCCCTCTTCGAGGATCGTGTCGAGCACCGCCCTTGCAGCGGCGATGGCGACGGAGTTGCCGCCAAAGGTGTTGAAGTAGCGCATGCTGGATCCGAATTCGGCAACGAGTTCGGGCCGCAGGACTACGCCGGCGACGGGATAGCCGTTGCCCATGGGCTTGCCCATGGTAACGATGTCCGGATCGACCTTGTGGCGGGAGTGACCCCAAAGATGGGTGCCGGTCCGCCCGAATCCGGACTGCACCTCGTCGGCGATGAACAGGCCGCCCGCCTTGCGCACCACTTCCGCCACCGGCGCCAATACGTCCGTCGGATCGACGTAGAGACCATCGGAGGAGAAGACGGAGTCGGCGATGAAGGCCGCTAGGCCGCCGCCATGCCGCTCCATGTCGGCGATCTGCCCAGCGACATCCTCCGCCATCCGCCGGCCGATTTCCTCGACGGGCAAACGATAGGAATCCGGCGCCGCGACCGTGCGAGAATAGGGATCCAGAGCCGACTTTTTGCCGAGCGACGGCGAGATTGCCGCCACCGCGCCGCTGTTGCCGTGATAGGCTTCGGCCGTGACGATGACGCCGGTCTTGCGCGTGTGGTAACGCGCGATACGCAACGCGAGATCGTTGGCTTCCGAGCCCGTGCATGTGAACATCGCGCATCCGGTTCGGCCGAGTTCGCCACCGAAAGTATTGATCAGGGCTTCGGCATAGTCCAGCAGGGGCTCCTGCATGTAACGCGTGTGGGTGCAGAGTATCTCGAGCTGCTTCTGGATCGCCTCGACGACACGCGGATGAGAGTGACCCAGCGATACCACGTTGTTGTAGGCGTCGAGATATTCGTTGCCGTGCTTGTCATAGAGGAAGACGCCCTTGGCACGGGAGATCTCAACCGGCGACCTGTAGAAGAGGCGATAAGCGGGCCCGAGCAGCCTTTGCCGCCTGGCAACATGCGCCAGATCTTCACTTGTGAGATGAGACGTGTCCTGAGGGTTGAAGCCATTTGGCATGTCGCCACGGAAGCCCTTGGGCAGGGTAGTCGCTTGCTTGGACATCACGGTTCCTATCGTGTCAGAAGTTCGGATATCTGCGCGGTCGAAATCGAGTGGAACCACTCGAGGTGGGCCCAGCCGGCTTCGGTATTGCGCAGGATATAGCGGCTATTCTCGGGGAAGATTTCGGCGCGCCAGCACGTCAGCAGCGCACGGACCGCAAGACGGCCCATCGACAGGAAGGGGATGAGCCGGAGCTCCTCTTCCGTCAATTCGGCGTGGCGGAGATAGCCGCGCAGAACGTCGCGCGGTTCATCGAACAGGTCACGCCGGTTTCCATGGTCGAAAGTTCTTGGCATTTGATTCATCAACGCCGTGGAGACATCGACGGCGATAGCGGTACGGACCGCATCGCCGAAGTCGATGACGCCGGTCAGGAACTGCGGGCTGGCATGATCGACGACCAGGTTCGACGTATTGAAGTCGTTATGGAGCACTTGCCGCCGGCACAGGTCGAGCCCCGGCTTGACTTCGGCAAACCGCTCGAGCGCGCGGACGGTCCAGGCCCGCTTGCCGCTCCCGGGGATGAATCTCAACAGATCGGTGAGATCGAGCAGATGGGTGACGTCCCATGCCACCGCCCGGCCGTCTGCGGGGTGCGAGAAATCGGCCATGGAATGCCGCAGCTTTGCGAGGATTTCGCCGATCCGTTCGCGCTGTGGGGCTGTGCAAGATGTCCGGTCGAGCGGAGTACCGGGGAGGAAGGTGATGAGCCGCACCGCTCGCTGCTCGCCGGCACTGGTCGTGACGACGGGCAAATCCGCGCCGTCGACGTCACGAAGCGCACGGGGGATGGGTAGGTCAGGGGCCCGCTGCTCGAGATGACGCATCAGTGCGACCTGGAAATCGAGCTCCTCCATCCGCTCAGATGGATGAGCGATCTTTAGCACGAACTTCCCCCGGGCCGCGCAGTTGAGGAGGAACGTGTCGTCCTTCTCGGTTTCAAAGCGCATGGCCGAGCCACGCGCGCCATATAGTCGTTCGGCGATTTCTTCGGCTTCCGCAGCGCCCACGGGATGGCACGGCTCGGAAAGCTCAGGGACGCGGGCTGGCCCGCACTGATGCCTGTGATCCATCTTCAACTCATTCAGATCCTGCCTCGAGAATGGGCAGCTCGATGGCCCCAGTATCTCACGTTTCAATTTTTGTACAACAATTTTTTCGATTGGGACCTTTTGCGGCTGGGGGCGTCAGTCTTTTTGCTGCCGAATGAACGATTGACGACCGGGCAGAATGCTCCGATGATTCTTACAAGTGACGGAAAAGACGGAGAAATTGCAACGATTTAACTAAGAAATTTGTGTTGATTGAATAGCGACGCACTCAAGCTGTCGGGAGGTAGCGGGATGGCGACCATTCAAAAAATTGTTGGACAATTGCTTGCCATCGCCGCAAAGTTATGCCAGGGTGCTCCCACTGGCCGGAAAGCAGCAATCAAGGTGGAGTGCTCCGCCTGGGTGGATTGGCCCGGTATAAAAAAGGCACAGAAAACGAAACTGATCAGATGCGGACTCTCAAAGATATCTGCGTCGCTGCCGCATTGCGGTCTATCCGCACGGCGATCTCATGCCCACTACGATGATCTTGTATCGGCACACTGTGCCGTGGAAACTTGGAAGGATTACACGCCATGACCCAATTTCGACCGAAGTACGTCACCTTCGACTGCTACGGCACGCTCACAAATTTCGATATGGCCGGGGCTGCGCGGCGCGTCTACGGCGAGCGTCTCTCCCCAGAAGCGATGGCCGGCTTTGTCGAGGCCTTTAGAGGCTATCGCCTTGACGAGGTGTTAGGGCCATGGAAGCCTTTCCTCGAAGTGGTGCACAATTCCATCGAGCGCAGTTGCAAACGCATCGGTATCCCGTTCAAACCCGAAGACGCGCAACGCATCTATGACGAAGTGCCAACCTGGGGTCCGCACCCGGACGTCCCGGCTGGCCTGTCCAGGGTGGCCGAGGAAATTCCGCTGGTCATCCTGTCGAACTCCATGAACAGCCTGATCATGTCGAACGTGGAAAAGCTGGGCGCGCCCATCCATATGGTGATCACGGCAGAAGAAGTCGGGGCATACAAACCTCTGATGAAGGGCTTCGAATACATGCTCGACAAGCTCGGCTGCGGGCCCGAAGACATCACCCATGTGTCCTCATCCTTCCGCTACGACCTGATGACCGCCTATGACCTGGGCATCAAGAGCAAGGTCTGGGTCAACCGCGGCCATGAGCCGGCCAATCCCTATTACGAATACACCGAGATCAAGGATATCGGCGGGTTAGCCGCCGCCGTTGGCCTGGAGCCAGCCCTCAAGCGCGCCTGAAAAACCGGCGCTCAGGTGCTGTTGCTGTGATGGGAGCGGGCGGTTCATTCGCCCCTTCTCTTTACGTTTGAAGGGGAGCAAGCATGGCCTTTCGGGGCCCCTTCCGCACGAGTAACCTCCTGGCGACAGAGGACAGTGTGATCCGGCGTGACGCAACGGCACATCGGGCTCGACGCGTTTGTTACGCGGCCGCTAGCGGTCGTCCGCGTAACATGCGGGAGTGACTGTGGGCCGATTTTCCAGTTCCCATCTATCCTGACAGCTCGACGGGTTCGCGGGTCTGTGGTGCGTAATGCCGGATACGGGCAGGACAGCATCGCCATCCAACCCGAACGCCAACTCGTGTATAGCGCTCGAAGGCGGCGGGAGCGTCAGTGGATGTTGCGGGGCGGATATGCACGGCGGCATGTTCACTGGGAAATGGCGGCGCCGCCGTTCGACGTCTCGGCGGTGGGATCACCGTCCATGCGCAATCGAAAGGGCCGATCGGACTTCGAGGTCAGAATTTTCTGCTGACGAGCCGAGGAAATCGACCGGTAGAGCGGCTGAGGCGAGCCTATGATTGCTCATAACGCAAACAGATCCCGCCAAGAAAAGGACGAAGCGCATGACCACTTTCCGCCCGAAATACATCACCTTCGACTGCCACGGCACGCTGATCAACTTTCAGATGGCGGAGGCGGCACGCGACCTTTACGGCGACCGAATGAGCGAGCAGAAGATGCTGCAGTTCATCGCGGACTTCTCGGCGTACCGACTCGATGAAGTCATGGCCGACTGGAAGCCCTATGCGGAGGTGGTTCATAACGCACTGGCGAGGACCTGCAAACGCAACGGCATCGACTTCAAAGACGAAGACGCCCAGATGGTATACGAACGCGTTCCCACGTGGGGGCCGCATCCGGACGTTCCGGCGGGCCTTGCCAAGGTGGCCAAGGAGATTCCGCTGGTCATCCTGTCAAATGCGATGAACTCGCAGATCATGTCCAACGTCGAGAAGCTCGGCGCGCCCTTCCATGCCGTTTACACCGCCGAACAGGCTCAGGCCTACAAGCCGCACTTCCGGGCCTTCGAATATTTGCTGGACATGCTTGGCTGCGGTCCGGAGGACATACTGCATTGCTCCTCCTCGTTCCGCTACGATCTGATGTCCGCACATGACCTCGGGATCAAGAACAAGGTTTGGGTCAATCGCGGCCACGAGCCGGCCAATCCCTATTACGGCTACACCGAGATCGCCGGCATCTCGGAATTGCCGGGCGTCGTCGGTCTCTGAGGAAGTCCGAATACATTTGAAAATCTCTCTTCCAGCGGCCCGATAACGAGCCTCGGTTTGCCCGAGTGTCGAGGGGCTGAGGGGGCGATTACGTGCCGCCTCGTTCGGCAATGGCATCACGAGCCCGGCGCCGATGAGGTAACTTCCGGAACCGGGACCGAGACAATCGTGCTGAAGGCGGGGATTGTGGTTCCCCGCCATCAGCAGCAAACGCCCGGCCTTTACGCGGGGCGCCGCGGACTGGACGCAATCTCAACGGTCGCATTTCGGATGAACATGCCGCCCGCTCCAAACAGTGCGAGGGTCTCAATCTTGGGTGCTTGTAACGATACGGCTCCAGACAACGGCGAGGGTCATTTCGACGGCACCCAGCTGGTCTGCGCGCCCTTCACCGAAGCATATTTTGGGGCCGCCGCCGCTATTCTGGCGACAAAGCCAAGCCCTGCGGAAGCACGCGACCTGGGCGAGCTGCTCCTGCGCCACTACGGATTGACGGGAACGCTCAGGGTTCTGTCCTCGGAAGTCGAGTGTACCGCAGAGGTCGCACTGTCGAACGGCGATCGGTTGATCCTCAAAACGTCAGCGCGGCCGGAAGGACGAGACAGTTTCCGCTTCCAGGCTGCGGCTCTTTCAGGGCTGGAAGGTGCTTGCGGTTTCGCAGCACCTCATATCGTGCGTACCGGCGGGGGTACGCTGATGTTCGAAGAGGAGGATATTTGCGGCTACCTGCAGACCCGACTTTCGGGGGTGCCGCTGCACCAGGCGAACGTAAATCCGGAGGTCCTTAACCGGGTCGGCCAGGCGCTTGGTAGGCTCAGTTTGGCTCTCGAGCCTCTGAGATTGCCCGCTATGCACCGCCCGATCCTCTGGCATGTCGGATGCTGGCCGAGGCTAATGGAACTGGAGAAGCACCTGCCATCGGGACCCGTTGCAGAATCCGTGCGTGTTGCCATGCGCGACTACGTCGAGCTTATCGAGCCGCAACTGCGCGAGATAGCATGGCAGGTCACGCACAATGACCCCAACCCGTTCAACACACTCCTGACCGAGGATGGTGTCGCGTTCATTGATTTCGGCGACGGCTGCTGGGCCCCGCGCATTCAGGATCTCGCGATTGCGGCGAGCCACATGGTGACGGATCCGTCTCTGGCTCTGGGCGGCGCAGAAAGTCTCATCGCCGGTTATGCCGCCGTGCTTCCACTTTCCGCGCTTGAGGCGAAACTGCTCGTCGGGCTGATAAGGGCGCGGCAGGGCGCCCTCACCCTGATCAACTACTGGCGGGCGGACCTGTTTCCGGCCGAGTCAGCGTATATCAAAAAGAACGTGGCCCGAGCCGAACACGGACTCTCTATCCTATCGGCGCTAGGCGTTGAGGAGGCCGAGATGGCCGTGCGTCGCGTGCTGCCTTAGCCCGGCGTTGCTGGAGGCACTCGGAGTGTTTGGTCACTCGCCTTGGAAATCAGTACGGTAACTCGCGACCTTCTCGCGCAAGGAAAGTTAAGCAGGATCAAGCTATGTCCACAGATCTCATGCCCAACCGCTACACTCCCGGTGAAGCTGACGTTCCTCAGCGTGAGTCCGAGCTGATTGCCCGCCGCGACAGAGTATTAGGCTCCTCCTATCGGCTCCAATATCGCCGACCAGTCCATTTCGTTCGCGGCGAAGGCATGTGGCTCTACGACCCGGACGAACGTCGCTATCTGGATTTCTACAACAATGTGCCCTCTCTCGGGCATTGCAATCCAGAGATCAACGCCGCCATGGCAGAACAAGCCGGCCGAATTAGCGCAAATACCCGCTATCTCGAACCGAGGCTTGTCGACTATGCCGAACGGCTCGTGGCTACCTTTCCCCAGGAGTTGGGCCGCGTTGTCTTTACCTGCACGGGAAGCGAATCGAACGATCTGGCGCTCCGGATCGCCCGGCTGGCAAGCGGTAATGAGGGCGTGATCGTCTCGTCATACGCATATCACGGAACAAGCGCGGCCACGGCGATGGTGTCGCCCAATTTGGGTGATGCCGTCAGGCTCAGCCCTTCCGTGCGCATGGTGTCTCTACCGGGTCCGGCAGGCATTGCGGAATCACAGGCAGCGGATTTCTTTGAAGCGCAGGTGCGAGCCGCCATTACAGACCTGAACCGGCGTGGCATTGGCGTCGCGGCCCTGCTCATCGACAGTATTTTTTCGAGCGACGGCGTCTGGGTGGACCCGCCTGGCTTCATCGCCGGCGGCGTCAGGGCGGTGAGGGAGGCGGGTGGCCTCCTCATTGCCGATGAAGTTCAGCCGGGATTTGGACGAACGGGCACACACATGTGGGGTTTTGGGCGGCACGAAGTTGTTCCGGACCTCGTTACCCTCGGCAAGCCCATGGGCAACGGATTTCCAATCGGCGCGGTCGTCGGCCGTAAGGCACCGATGGATCGCTTTGGCGCCACTGCCCGGTACTCGAACACCTTCGGCGGCAATACCGTCGGGATCGCGGCGGCTGACGCCGTCCTGACAATCTTGCAAAGGGATCGGATCCGCGAGCATGCGCACGCCATGAGTGAGCGCCTGAGGCTGGGGTTGGAGCATCTTGCCAAGCTGCACCCCGGCATTCGCGGTATTCGAAATGCCGGGCTGTTCTTCGGCATCGACATCGGATTGGATGGAGCGGGAGAGGCCAGCCGGCGCGCCATGGCTTTGGATATCGTAAACCTGATGCGTGACGATGGCGTTTTGATCAGTACGACGGGCGCCAACGAGGATACGCTGAAGGTGCGCCCGCCGCTGATTTGCCAGGCGGAGCATGTGGACCGGTTCCTCGAAGCCATGGAGTGCGCGCTCAAGAAGGCCGTCGCACAGGTGTAACTAGGCTGTCTTGGCGGCCGAATTTACCGGATCCCGGGCTCGAGCGATCCTCATAAGCGAAAGTAAGTCCATGAAACTCGATCGGATCGACGTCAAGATACTGCACGTGCTGCAGCAGAATGGCCGAATGACGAATGTGGAACTTTCGGAGGTGGTGAACCTATCGCCGAGCCCGTGCCTCATGCGCGTGAAGAAGCTGCAGTCGGAGGGCTATATTGAGGGCTATTCGGCGCGGATCAATGTCGCCAAGTTGGGGCAGACGTTAACGGTGTTCACGGAGGTCACGCTCAAGAACCACCGGCAGACCGACTTTGCACGCTTCCTCGCCGCCGTTGAGAAGATCGATCAACTGATCGAGTGCCATGTGGTCTCGGGTGGCTACGACTACCTCCTGAAATTCGTTACTGCCGGGATCAGCGAATATCAAGAGATCATGGAACGGCTCGTCGAGTTGGACGTCGGCATAGACAAATATTTCAGCTTCGTCGTGTTGAAATCGCCGGTGGTGAAGGGGCATCTGCCGCTAACAAACCTGTTTCGGCCATAGATCTCATCAACATTTCGCCTGCTCCGACTGGACTGCGGGCGTTTCGATCTCGAGCGAGAAGGCGCGCCGCCATGAAATTCCTCTCCTACTGGCACGACACCGCCCCGGCCCTTTGGCGGGGCCGCGGAGCGTCCGGTCAATGGCCATTACGACGTCGCAGTGATCGGGCATTCTCCGTTATTGCGCGGCTAGCGCTTTCGCCTGGTTCTTTATGGAAGTGATAGTCAGGAGCTGATGCGTCAAGCCTGGAACGGCTGCAGGGAAGCGGCCTTCGAGAGCGGCGGTGCCAACGGTGAAGCCGGCCGCCCGGCCGCTGACGACAGCGTGGATGCGCTCGGCGCGGTCGATCGAACCTGCGACGATGACGGGCTTGGCGACGGCGCCGCAGACGGCGCGGATGAGGTTAGCGACATCCACATCGGCTCGATAGGCGAGGAGATCGAGGCCGTGCACGCCCTCGCGGGCGGCAAGCTCTTTTGCGCTTGCAACGATCTCCGCCTGGGAACCCTCCAGAACGCTGGGATGGCCCGCGATGCGGCCGGGGAAGGGGTAGTAGCGGATACCACTTCCCTTGAGGAGGGGAAGGACGTCGTCGACATGGGTACCGCCAAGCAGATAGTCGACGCCGAGCGTGAGGCCGGCGAGCACCGACTCGATTTCGCTGGCCCGGTCGAGTGAAACCACTTCGAGATAACTCTTCGCGCCTGCGGCCCGGATTTCCCGGTTAAGCTCGGAAAGCACCTCGAAGGGCAGGCCGATATCCTTGAAGCCGATATGACGGACACCTGCAGACAGCACCAGGGGAAGCTGCGCCAGCGCATCCGGGATCGTCCGGTCGTTGCGGGTCAGCATGAAGATGAAATCGAGGGGGGTCATGTCAATTCTCCTGGTCACATGGCGCCTTCGCCAGTCGGCGGGCGTAATCGATCGCTGTTTCGAGGCTCCTCGGATCGGCAATGCCACGGCCGGCGATGTCGAAGGCGGTGCCGTGGTCAGGGCTTGTGCGCACGAAGGGCAGGCCGAGCGTGATGTTCACGCCCCTTTCCAGACCGAGATATTTGACCGGGATCAGCCCCTGGTCGTGATACTGCGCGACGACCACGTCGAAGCGGCCATTTCGCGCCTGCATGAAAACCGTATCGCCGGGCCAGGGGCCGCTCGCGTCTATGCCTTCGGCTCGGGCTGCCGCGATGGCGGGCGCGATGATCCGGATTTCCTCGTCTCCGAAGAGACCGCCTTCGCCGGCATGCGGATTGAGCCCTGCAACGGCGATGCGGGGGCGGCCGATTCCCAACGCACGACCCCCTTGGTGGGCGAGGCGTATCGCAGACATCTGTGCCGGAAAATCCGCCCGGCGGATCGCGTCTGCCAGCGAACAGTGGATCGTTACCAGAACGGTGCGAATATCGTCATTGGCGAGCATCATCGCCACCCGCCTGGCGCCGCCTTTTTCCGCGAGGATTTCCGTGTGGCCGGGGTAGGGAAGCCCTGCAGCGGCGAGCGCCTCCTTGTGGATCGGCGCCGTCACCATGCCGGCGACTTTGCCCGCCCTGGCGAAATCGATCGCTGCAACGACGGCATCATAGGCCATGCGGCCGCTGGCGGCGCTCACCCTGCCGAGTTCGGGTGGGGTTTCGATGCGGGAGGCGGCGAGGATATTCAGGGCGCCATCCGGCTTCGCGTCGGCGATGTCATGGATCTCGTTCAGTTGCAGACCGCCGCCGAGGCTGGCGATGGCCTTCGTCATCACGGCCGGATCGCCGATGACGACGCTGCGACGGAGGTCGGTGCGGGCAAGCATCGTCTTTGCCACGATCTCCGGCCCGATGCCGGATGGATCGCCCATGGTGACGGCGAGCGGCAGGGAGGCGTTCATGCGGGCTCCTTTCCAAGTCGGCGAATGGTGTCGGCGGCATTGTGCAGCGTCATGGCGGAACCGAAGCCGCCTGCCTTCATGGCGAGCAGCTTCATTCGTCCATCGGCAAGACGAGCGCAGCCGAGGGGAAACCCGGGCTCGAGTTCGCGAATCAAATCGAAAGCGTGAATGGAGAGCCGGTCCAAAAGGGCGTGCATCGTTTCTCCGCCCGTTGCGACGACGGCGTCGTACCGATGCCGGGATAAAGCCATCTCTGCCTCGTCCACCAGGGTGGCGAGAGCCTGCGCCGGGTCGCTGGTGCGGATGTGCGGCGTACGGAGGCAGACGACAGGCGCTGCCTCGTCGAGATCCGTCGCACGCATTGCGACCGAAGCGCCTGTCGCGGCCAACGTTTCGCACTGCGAATGGCTGACATGGTTTGCGCTGCCGACAAGCACGAGAACACGGCGCGGCGTAGCTTCGGGCGTGAAGGTGTGCTGGCCTGTGCGCCGCTCGACCACCGTGGCCAGCGCCTCCGCCATGCCTGGCGAGCCGACCCACAGCACCGGGCCGTGCTTCTGGATCTCCGCAACCCGACGATTCAGCATCACCTGGTCGCATGCATCGACGATGACCACCGGAGCGTCGCCAATGGCCTTGCCGATCGCGCCGTCCTCCGTGTGCGCAGAAATTCTAGCGATGCGGCCGAGGCTGGGCTCGATCAAGTCTTCGATGCGCGACGTGTGGGCGGGATGGACAGGGTCGCGGCTGTACGCCGTTTGGGCAACCGGCTGGCCGTGCAGAAGCTGAATCCCGTCGATCGTCGTGCGCCCGGCAGCGGGAAAGGCAGGTGCGATCACCAAACGTGGCCGGCCGCTGGCCGCAAATGCTGCGGCCATTTCCACGCGGATGTGGCCACGCAGGGTGGAGTCGACCGTCTTATACAGGAACGGCCTGTCTGCAAGCGTCGTCACCGCCTGGCGCGTCACATGTGTTGCTGCGGTTTCATCGAGCGTGCGGCTGCCGGTGTCGATGGAGACGAGACTGGCGTGGGTATCGTCCGGTCCAACTCTGCAGATGCGGGGGACATAGCCGCGTTCTAGGAAAGCAATTGCCCCGTCCGCCGCGCTAGTCAGGTCGTCCGCGACGACGCCAATGTGTTTGATTTTGTCAACGGTTTCTACCATGACCTCAAGCTATGCTTTGAGTTTCGAAAAGAAAATCGATATGATTTCACGTATATTGGTGATAGATTGTCACCGATGAAGCGTTCGGACCTTTCTTCCCTCGATGATCTGTGGGCCTTTGAGGTCGTTGCGCGCCTCGGTTCCGTGCGTGCGGCTGCGTCTGAGCTAAGCTTGACGCATGGTGCCGTCAGCCGGCGCGTTTCGAAACTTTCCGAGCACCTCCAAATCCGTTTGCTGGAACCCGATGGGCGCGGCCTGAGGCTGACGGGAGAGGGCGCGCGCCTCGCGCAGGCGACAAGCGACGCGCTGGCGCTCGTTGCGTCGGCGTTGGAGGATATCCGCAGAGTCGACGTGTCACCGCCGATCGTCGTTTCCTGTGAACGGTCCGTCGCCATGCGCTGGCTGATCCCGCGGCTCTCGGAGTTCCAGGATCGCCATCCCGAGATCGACCTTCATCTCTCCGTCGGGGGCGGGGGCTTCGATTTTGCGCGCGACCGTATCACGCTCGCGATCCGCAGGCTGGATTTCGCCATCGATGCGAACTGGCAGGTCGGACGGCTGATTGAAGAGGAAGTCGGTCCCGTCATGCACCCCGCCATGGCGGATCGGTTTGCGGCCGGTGATTATGTCGCGCTTGCCGCGAATACGCGGCCGGATGCCTGGCAGAAGTGGGCCGCCGCCCATCAGGACGCGCCGAAGCCGCGCTCGACGCGCTTTCTCGACCATCATTTCCTGATGGTGGAGGCGGCAGCCGGCGGTCTGGGTGTGGCCATGTGCCCCAAGATCATTGCCATCGACGATATCCGCAAAGGCCGCCTCGCCGCACCGCTCGGCTTCCAGCCAGATGGCTCACATTACGGCATCATCCGGTCCGCGCTGGCGAAGAAGTCGGCTGGGGTCGACCAATTTGTGTCTTGGCTTCTCGCGACCATTCAACAGGATTTCCATGCTGCGTCTTGAGCGGCGCATGGATCGAATTGGAAGCCCGTCCTGACGGAGACGTGAAGACGCCGCAACACGCTTCAATCAGGACCGCTGTCGGGTGCTCAGGTGTTTGGGCCAAGTATGTTGGTTCTCGCTTCGACGATGTGGTCGTACATGTTTCGCTCGGCCTCTCTGCTGTCGCGATCTTTGATGGCGTCAAGAGTGGCCTGATGCTTGGCGATATAGGCCTTCATGCGCTCAGGGGTTAGCGACTGTTCCTTCATCTTCCCCCAGAGGTTTCCCGCCCGTACCGTGTGAATCCCCTCGTAGAGCGAGGCGAGAAGGCCATTGCGGGCGGCTCCGACGATGATGCGGTGAAAGACAGCGTCCCATTTCTCGAATTCCACCAGGGTTGCCGCCGTGCTGCCCCGATCGATCGATTTCTGCATTTCGTCGATCTCCTGCCTGGTCGCCCGTAACGCCGCCAAGGCGGCGATCTTGGGTTCCATGATCAGCCGAGCCTCAAAAACCTCGGCCGGATAGGTGCGCAACGCGTCTCCCGTGCTGCCTGGCGGACGGCGCAGGGCCGTCGAGGTAACCCCGCTGCCAGCGATAAATGTCCCCCGCCCCACGTGCCTGATGAGCCGGCCCTCCTTTTCCAAAGAAGCAAGCATCCGTCGAAGTGCGGTGCGGGGCAGCCCGAGTTTGAGCGCCAGATCGCGCTCAGGCGGTAACCGATCCCCGGGCTCCAGACCTTCCGCCTCGATGAAATCCTTCAACACCACGCTCATTGAGTCCTCGCTAATAATTTTGCCTCAACCAAATTGATCTATATTGACACCAATTGCAATACCAATCTTATATTGATTGCGCGCGTAAAACCAAAATTGGTAGCGAGTGGCGCTGAACTACATGGAATGCATGCTGCGCCTGCTTGCAGATCGATTGTCGGATGCAGCGCGCATAGCAGCGACTAAAATCGCAACGCAACGGCTCCGTTGAAAAGGGAGGAACCTCGATGGTTGCTGGAACAGAGGCTGTTTCTGGAGAGGACGCAGCGCTTTCGGTGCGTGGCCTGACGGTCGACCTGCCGAAAGGCATGGAACGGACCCATGCCGTCGAGAACATCTCGTTTGATCTCAAGCGTGGCCAGATCCTGTGCATCATCGGCGAGTCCGGGTCAGGCAAGTCGGTAACGGCAAACACGATCATGGGGCTTTTGCCGAAGCTGATCCCGGTCTCGTCCGGCGCCATTCATCTCGACGGCACGGCCATCATCGGCGCGCCGGCGAAGAAGCTGCGCGGACTGCGCGGCCGCATCGTATCCATGATCTTCCAGGATCCGCTTTCGGCGCTCAACCCGCTGATGACGGTCGGCGAGCAGATTACCGAAGTCCTGACGGCACATGGCGTGGGCACGAAGGCGTCGCGGCGCAATCGCGCCATCGAGCTGCTGACGGAAGTGGGGCTGCCCGATCCGGAGCTGATGTACTACCAGTATCCGTTCCGGCTGTCGGGCGGGCAACGTCAGCGCGTCATGATCGCCATGGCGCTCGCGCTCGAGCCCACGGTTCTGATCGCCGACGAGCCGACCACAGCGCTCGACGTCACCACGCAGGCGCAGATCCTGAAGCTGATCCGTGACATTCAGCGCCGCAAGGGCATGAGCGTGATGTTCATTACCCATGACTTCGGTGTCGTGGCCGAGATCGCCGACAGTGTCGTGGTGATGGAGAAGGGCCGCGTTGTCGAGCAAGGCACCGCCGAGCAGGTTCTCAAATCCCCCACCCACCCCTATACCCAGCGCCTGATCGCTGCCGTACCGCACCTTACCGGCAAGGATCGAGCAGTTCAGGAGAAGGCGAGCAACGAGACGATCCTGAAGGTTGAAGGATTGTCCAAGACTTATCGCAGCGGCAGTGCCCTGTTCGGCAGCCAGCGTATCGTGCCGGCTGTCAAGGATGTTTCGTTCGAACTGGCCGCAGGACGCACGCTCGGCGTGGTCGGCGAAAGCGGCTCCGGCAAATCATCGCTCGGAAGGCTTCTGATCAAGCTCCAGGACAGTGATGGTGGTCGAATCCTGTTTGAAGGCCGCGACATCGCCAAGCTGTCGGAATCCGAATTTCGTCCGCTGCGGCCCCGGATCCAGATGATCTTCCAGGATCCTTTCGCGTCGCTCAACCCGCGTTCGACCATTGGACAAATCCTGACCGTTGGTCCTGTCGCGCACGGCATGCCTTATGCTCAGGCGCGTGAGGAGGCGCGGGGGCTGCTGGCCCATGTCGGTCTCGATGCCGGCGCCTTCGGACGTTATCCGCACGAGTTTTCCGGTGGGCAACGCCAGCGCATCGGCATCGCCCGGGCCTTGATGTTCAAGCCCAAGCTGTTGATTGCCGACGAGGCAGTCTCTGCGCTCGACGTCTCTATCCAGGCGCAGATCCTCAAGCTGCTCGACCAGATCCAGCGGGAAACCGGCGTATCGATGATCTTCATCACCCATGACCTGCGCGTCGCCAGCCAGATCTGCGACGAAATCGCGGTGATGCAAAAAGGGCGGATCGTCGAGCACGGCCCGCCGTCCCAAATCTTTCTGAACCCGCAATCGGCCTACACGCGCGAGCTGGTTGCTGCAATTCCCGGGGAGCGACCGAAAGACACTCAACCGATTGCCGTTAACTCTTGAGAGCTGCCGACGAAATACAACTAGGGAGGAAATATCATGACGAAAGATTCTACAACGAAATCGAGCTATTCACGGCGCGACGCGCTTCGCTTAATGGCAGCGGGCGGCATTGCGTGCTTTGCCGCTCCCAACCTGCTCGGCAAGCCTGCCTTTGCCGATACTGCTAACCCAACCGGCCGCGTCGTCGTCGGGCTTTCGCAGGAACCCACCGTCTTCCATCCGCTGATGGCCCATATCGAGGTAGACGATGCGGTCCATTTTTCCCTATTCGACGCCCTCTTCCGCATGGATCCGAAGGGTGTTCTTCAGCCCAATCTTGCCGCCGAAGTGCCAACACAGCAGAACGGCGGCATTTCGGAGGACGGTCTGAAGTGGCGCGTCCGCCTGCGTGATGACGTTCGCTGGCACGATGGCGAGCCCTTCACCGCCGAGGATGTGAAGTTCACTCTCGAGCTCATAACCAACCCGAACTTCCGCGCCTGGCGCACGGGCGGGCATTCACTGGTAAGAGATATCACGGTGGTTTCGCCGACTGAGCTTACCTGGCGGATGGAGGAGGCTTTCGCCCCTTATCTGTCGTTCCTCACCGAAACCTTTATGGTGCCCAAGCACATTCTTGAGAAAGAGGCCGATCCAAACGCTGCCGCCTTCAATCAGGCACCTGTCGGCACCGGTGCATTCAAATGGGCGCAGCGCGTCGCGGGGGATCATCTCGAGCTGGTCGCGAACCCTCAATATTTTGGGGATGGCCCCTATGTCGAGCGGCTCGTCTTCAAGTACATCCCTGACATGACCGTGCTCTATACCCAATTCAAGAGCGGCGACATCGACCTTACAGACCAGGCATACATCACCGCCGACCACTACGAGGAAGCCAAGACATTGCCGGGCCGTGTGGTGACGCTTGTATCTGGGGCATCAGTCGAGTCGATCTATCTCAATCTCGAGAAGCCGCAATTCAAGGACCCGGCTGTCCGCAAGGCGCTCTATGCCGCGATGGACAGAAAAGCAATTATCGACGCGATCTATTACGGCGTCGGCACGCTCACCGAGACGTTCATGCCACGGACGTCCTACTATTACAATCCGAACCTGCCGGCGCAGGAGTTCAACCTTGACCGGGCGCGACAGATCCTCGACGAGGCGGGCTGGGTTCCGGGGCCGGATGGAATACGTGCCAAGGACGGGGTGCGGCTGTCGTTCGCCAATTCGACGACGTCGGGCAACAATCTGCGCGAACAAGTGCAGCAGTTCCTGCAGCAGACATTCGCGGAGATCGGCGTCGAGATGACGATATCCAATCTGCCGGCGGCCGTCATGTTTGGTGAGTTCTGGCTCAAGTCGCAATTCGACTCGGCGATCGCGGGTGTTACCCATCTCATTGCGGCGGATCCGGACGCCACTAACCGCCTCGCTAGCAGCGCAATTGCTGCCAAGGGCGGAAAAGGCTCGAATGTCGGCCAGTATTCCAATCCGGAAGTTGACGCGCTGCTCAAGAAAGGTGCCCAAACCTTCGATCCGGAGGCGCGTCGCGAGATCTACTCCCGTATTCAGGAAATCGTTCGTGAGGACCTGCCGTTCCTGCCGTTGTTTGCCGCTACCTATGTAGTTGGTCGCAAGGAAGGTCTCGAGGGGTGGGAGCCCAATTCCAACACCCGCACGGCCTCCTGGCATGCCGCCGGATGGCGCTGGCAAAGCTGACATACGCTGCCGCCGTCGCGAGTTGCGGCGGCGGCCTATCCATTGATGCTGTCATGAAGGAGGAGAGCCAATGCGCGGCTTCCTGCTCAATCGCCTTTCACAAAGCCTCGTCCTGCTCCTGATCGTTTCGGTCATCGGGTTCGTCGTCCTGAATCTCATTCCGGGCGGCCCGTTGGCGCAATTCGGGCTTGATCCCAGCATGACACAGGATGATCTCAATCGTCTGAAGGAGCAGCTGGGGCTCAACCGCCCGCTGTGGATACAATATATGGACTGGGCCTGGCGCCTCGTACAGGGCGACTGGGGTCACTCCTTCCGAGACGGCGCGCCGGTCCTGGATGTGATTGGCCGTCACCTCGTTGCAACGCTGTTGTTGATGGGTTCATCCACCGTCATCGCGATCGCCATCGGCACATGGATCGGCATTCGTGGCGCCACGCACCGATATTCGGTCTTCGACTATCTGGCGACAGTCGGTGCCATGGTGGCGTTGTCGATCCCGACCTTCTGGTTTGGGCTTGTCGGCATATACGTGTTCTCGCTCCGGTTGGGCTGGCTGCCGGCTGGCAATATGTACACGATAGGCGACGGCTCGGCCCTGAATTACCTCCATCACCTGATCATGCCGAGTATTGTGCTGGCGCTGGTCCATGTCGCCATCTGGAGCCGCTACATGCGCACGGCGACGCTTGACGTCATCAGCCAGGAATTCGTCAAGACAGCCCGCGCCAAGGGGCTGAGCGAGCGCCGGATCCTGATGAAGCATGTCGTCGGCAATGCGCTGCTGCCAATGATCACACTTGCGGGAATGCAGCTTCCCAGCGTTCTCACGGGGGCTCTGGTCACCGAGACGGTGTTTACCTGGCCGGGAATGGGCCGACTGTTCCTCGACAGTCTCGGCTACAGCGACTACCCGGTGGTGATGGGGCTGCTGATGTTCTCGGCAATACTCGTCGTGCTGTGCAACCTGATCGCCGATATCGTCGTCGCCATCATCGATCCCCGTATCCGTCTGAGCTAAGCGCCTCATGGACGCTCAACAGGAGGCCACCATTATGACCGCCATTGTCGCAAACTCACGCCAGGAGCGTTGGTGGAACAGCCGAACCGCGCACCGCTTCATGAACCACCATCTGGCTCTGCTCGGGATGGTGATGATCGCAGTCCTGACGCTGGCGTGCGTCCTGGGCCCGTACCTGCTGCCGTATGATTCACTCTATATCGATCTGCGCGCCCGCTTTGCTCCGCCGTTCACCGGCCACCATTATCTGGGCACCGATCCGCTGGGACGGGACCTGGCGGCGCGGCTCTTCATGGCGGGGCGGGTTTCCCTGCTGGTCGGCTTCTCCGCGATGCTGTTGTCGACGCTGATCGGCACCCTGGTCGGCGTGCTCGCGGGCTACCGGGGCGGCTGGATCGGCACGACGCTGATGCGGACGGTGGATGGGTTCCTGTCGTTTCCGTCAATTTTCCTGGTGCTGGCGCTTGCCGCAGCGCTAAAGCCAAGCCCGATGATGATTACGGTTGTCATCGCTGCCACGAGCTGGATGGAGGTTGCGCGGATCGTCGAGGCCGAGGTCCGCTCTCTTCGCGAGCGGGAATTCGTCCAGGCCGGTCGCATGCTGGGCTTAAGCGGAACCCATATCATGTTCCGCGAAATCCTTCCCAATGCCATGGGTCCGATCATCGTCGCGGCCACTTTGACCGTCGCCCGCGCGATCCTCATGGAAGCCTATATCAGCTTCCTCGGCTATGGAATTCAGCCGCCGCTGCCCAGTTGGGGCAATATGCTGAACGGCGCGCAACAGTATCTGGGCAGCGCCCCGTGGTTGGCGATCATTCCGGGTGCCGCCATTACCATCGCCGTAACCAGCTTCAACTTCATCGGCGACGGCCTCAGGGATGCGCTCGATGTTCGCGGGGATCACACATGACGGGAATGGGGTCCGTCCGGTGGCGGCAGCTTCAGGGAAAGGCTCGCTCTTGGAGGGGTTCGAAAAGGGCGAAGCGTAGCTGCCGCACTTGATCGAACCATATCATGGGCGAACGCCGCCTGTTTTCCCAGAAAGCTCAGAAGGCCTTGGCCGAACGCAACGAGAAGTCAGTCTAATGGAAGACTCCAGAATCGCAGACAAGGATACGCCCTACTGGTGGGAAGAGGCACCCGTCAAACCGCTGCCGGGACAGCCGCTGGCCAAGAAGCTCGACGTGGCGATCATAGGCGCCGGATACACCGGTCTGTCGGCGGGTCTCGTTCTGGCGCGCGAGGGCCGTTCGGTCGCGGCCTTCGATGCGATGAACCCGGGCGAGGGGGCCTCGACGCGCAATGGCGGAATCACCAGCGGAAGCATTCGGCCGGATTACGCCACGATTACCCGGCGCTTCGGCGAAGAGAAGGCGAATGCAATCGAGACGGAGGGCAAGATCGCCCGCGAGTTCCTTTATGACTTCATCAGGACCGAGGGGCTCGATTGCGACTTTCAGCTGGTTGGCCAGTTCAAGGGCGTAATCGGATATGACGATTACGAGAAGACGGCCCGGAGCGCCGAAGTGCTGGCGAAGAGAGTGGGGATCGAGGCCTATGCAGTGCCGTACGCCGAACAGCGTAACTACATCGGCACGGATTTCTACCGCGGCGGCATGGCGCGGATGGATATCGGTGGGCTGCACCCGGCCAAGTTCCACGCCGAGCTCCTGCGGGTCGCTCTCGCTTCGGGACTGACGGTCCATTCGGAGACCCACGTTAACTCTATAGAGAAAGACGGCTCCGAGTTCCGGGTCGTGACTTCGGCCGGAACGGTTCAGGCGCGGCAGGTCCTTGTCTGCACGAACGGTTATACTGACGGCGCGGTTCCCTTCTTGCGCCGCCGGCTGGTCCCGGTTCGCAGCCGGATCATCGTCACCGAGGAGCTCGCGCCGGACGTGATGGCGCGGCTGATGCCGAAGCGGATGATGATGATTGAGGGGCGGCAACTGGGCTTCTATTACCGCCCCACGCCCGACGGCAAACGCATTCTGTTGGGCGGGCGCGACAGCTCTCGCGTAGGCGATCCTGCCGCGCCAAAGCTGTTTCTGCGCCGGGGACTGGTGAACCTTTTTCCGGAACTGGAGAACGTTCGCCTGTCGCACACCTGGTTTGGTAATGTGGCGATGCACCGCGACATGTTGCCCCGCATCTTCGAGAAGGACGGCGTCGTATATGCAACCGGCTTCTGCGGTTCGGGCGTAGTCTGGGCGCCATGGATTGGAATGCGGGCGGCTCACAAGCTGCTGGGCCATGGCGAGCAGGCGCGCACGGCCTTCGACTTCCGGCCGCCTGCGTTCATTCCCCTTTACCGGGGCAATCCCTGGTTCATGCCGGCCATCATCCAGGGCTATCGGATGCAGGACCGCATCGCCCTGTACCGCGCCCGCCGATAGAGCTTAACCGATTGAGGACTCCAGCGCTCTTGCGGGAGCGCTATTCGAGAATCTCGAGGACTATTGCAGAGGAATACAGATCATGCCCGTCGAGGTTCAGAAAGTCCGAGACAGCGCCTCTTTTCCAACCCAGGTGGATGTCGTCGTCATCGGGGCAGGGATCGTCGGTACATGCACGGCCTACGAACTCTCCCGCCAAGGGGTCTCCGTGGCTCTGCTCGAAAAGGGCATCGTCGGCGGCGAGCAGTCAAGCCGCAACTGGGGGTGGGTCCGTCAGCAGAACCGCGATCTCCATGAGCTTGCCCTTGCCATGTACAGTCTGCGGCGCTGGGAGGAATTGGGCACCGAGATCGGCCGCGATCTCGGCTTCCGTCGAAGCGGGATACTCTACTGCTCCAAGAAAGAGGCGGATGTGGCCCGTTGGGAAAAGTGGGGCCTGGCCGCACGAGTCCAAGGATTTCACAGCGAGATCCTCACGGCTTCCGAGGCGAACAAGCGGGCCTCGGGCGGCACATCCTCCTGGGTCGGCGGCGTCTGGTCTCCGACCGACGGGAGAGCGGAACCGAGCCTTGCCGTGCCTGCCATCGCCGAGGCTGCGAAGGAAAAGGGCGTGTCGCTCCACCAGAACTGCGCCGTTCGAGGCCTCGACATTACTAATGGCCGGGTAACAGGGGTTTGGACGGAGCGGGGATTTGTGAAAGCGAGCACTGTTGTTTGCGCCGGCGGGGCATGGGCTTCCCGCTTTTCTCATCGCTATGGCATCGAACTTCCAGTCGCCAACATCGCCGGGACGGCGATCAAGACAACCCCGGCGCCCGAAATTGTTCAAGCAGGGTGCCTATCGGCTTCGAACTTCGTGTTGCGGCGTCGGATTGACGGCTCCTACACCATTGCCGTACCCGGACATGGTACGCTCGACATCACGCCGCGGGGAATGCGATATGCGTTCAAATTCTACGAGATGTATCGCAGCAAGATCGGCAAGAAGCTCAAATACCGCCTCAACCGCAGCTTCTGGAATGGTCCCGATGCATTCGGCAACTGGGAGAACGACGAGATCTCGCCGTTTGAAAAGAGCCGCATTCTGGATCCGGCGCCTGACGCGGAACTCGTCAAGCTCGCAGTGAAGAACCTTGAGAGCGAATACCCTGCGCTTAAAGGGATCGGGGTCGAGCGCGCCTGGGGCGGGCTCATCGATACCTCTCCGGACCTCGTGCCGGTTATCTCGCGAGTGGAGGAACTTCCCGGCTACGTAATCGCAGCAGGCTTCAGCGGACACGGTTTCGCGATCGGACCGGGGGCTGGCCGGCTGGTAAGCGAGATCGTCTTGAATAAGGAACCACTGACCGACATCTCGCCTTACAGGCTGAGCCGGTTCAGCGATGGCTCGGCGATCCGAAGACCGGAAATGATGTAGCCGTTAGATCGGCTGCCGTTTGTAACCCAAGGGATTATTGTCACCGAGCCTCGTCCACTGACGAGACTCCCACCGCTCATGCAAAGGTCGTGGCAACAACCGGGTGGGCGCACATGAAACTGGACAGAATTGACATCAAGATCCTCTCCGAGCTCCAGAAGAACGGACGTATGACTTATGTCGAGCTCGCTGAGCTAGTTAACCTATCCGCAACCCCTTGTCTCGTACGGGTGAAGAAACTGCAGGCAGAAGGCTATATCGGCGGCTATTCTGCGATGATCAACATTGGAAAGCTTGGCCCGGTTCTGACTGTCTTTACAGAGATAACCCTGAGGAACCATCGCCAGGCCGACATCGCCCGCTTCATGTCGGCCATCCAAAATATAGAGCAAATCATCGAATGCCACGTCGTCTCGGGCGATTATGACTATCTCGTCAAGTTCGTGGCGAGCAGCATAGGAGAATACCAGTCGCTGATGGAGCGGCTGGTAGAAATGGACATCGGAATCGAGAAATACTTCAGTTTCGTCGTGCTCAAATCGCCAATCACGAAGTACCATATGCCCCTGACGAATCTGTTCGGCATTTAGTGAGCCGTGGGTCGACCGGACAGCTCCCTTGATGGAGAGTGGTCGATACGATAACGTAACGCCTCCAAGGCGCAACAGCCGCAGTACCAAGCCAGCAGACCTACTTACGCTGATTGAAACTGAAACTCAGAACGCACTTAGGTCGATTGGCAATGCAAAGCCAACCTTCACTCTGTCCATTATCACCATTGTCTTGAATCCCTTGATATCCGGGTTCTCATAGAAGAACTTTCGCGTAAACACCTCATAGTCCTCCATGCTTTGGGCTGTCACGATCAAGACAAAGTCCGACTCGCCGGTGATGTAATAGCCGTTCATCACCTCAGGTGTTTGGCGGATAGATTGCTTGAAGCGGTCCACTATGTCGGCGCGTTCCCGCTCCAAGGACACAAGCACCAGCATGGCGATTGGCCGGCCGATCATCTTCGGCTTCACAATCGAGACATCCGCTTCGATGACCCCTTGCTCTCTCAGGCGTCTTACACGTCTTTGCACGGCCGTCGGCGACAGCCCCACCAGTTCACCAAGCACCTCATAGTTGTGCCGATTGTTTGTCTGCAAAACACTCAGGAGGCGAGCGTCTAGCCTGTCGAGTTCCACCCCACACTCCTATGCAGTTTATCTTCGCTTGAGCGCCGCAAAAGCAGGATTTCTGCGTGCGGGGCCCTCAGTCCGTTAAAATCGATCGCTCGGATGCACATAAGCTCTCGCTCATTGGACACGCCAATCCGAGAGAAAATATGCTGAATAATGGGCTGTCGGCGTGGGATGCGCTGAAAATAAGGAGCAATCCGACGCTTTTCCGCACCCGGGCTTTTGTCGCGGGTAGATGGCATGGGTCGGGCGCCACCGCGGTCGTCGATCTCGCAGGCGACGGAAAATCGCCGATGTCGACGACTGCGACCTTACCTCGTTAGCGAGGCGATCGTGGGCAGCCGGGCAGGCGGTGTCTCTGTACGCAATAGACCCGCGGTGCGCCTCTTTTCGGCGATGTCCGAGTCACCGCGGCGACGGCGTGTACCGATCCCCTTTGGCTTTTGAAGCAATCGGGTCCCGGGAGGCATTCATCGAACTTGAATATGTGTGTTGGCGGTCGCGCCGCCTGAGGAAGTTGCAATGAAAACTGTTGTTGAAATAGGTGAAATGGATAGGCGATCTGTCCTGCATCCATTCACATATCTGAAGGACTACGCAGAAGGTGCGACCGCGCCGACCATTGTGGAAACCGGCAAGGGTGTTCGCATCAAGGATGCGAGCGGGCGCGAATATATCGATGGTTTTGCAGGTCTTTATTGCGTAAACGTCGGCTATGGCCGAACGGAGGTGGCCGAAGCCATCGCCCGTCAGGCGTATAAGCTGGCCTATTATCACTCCTACGCCGCCCATACCACGGAAGAACTCGCCCGGCTTTCCGATCGGCTTGTGAAAATGGCGCCCGGGCGCATGTCCAAGGTCTTCTTTGGTCTTTCCGGGTCGGACGCCAACGAGACGCAAGCTAAAATCGTTTGGTATTTCAACAATCTTCGGGGCAAGCCCGCGAAGAAGAAGATCATTGCGCGCGAACGTGGCTATCACGGCTGCTCCGTAGTGTCAGGCTCGATGACCGGGCTCAGCTTCTACCACGACCACATGGATCTGCCGGTGGCCGGCATACTGCGCACCGGCGTGCCCCATCATTATCGCGGCGCCGTACCGGACGAGACGGAAGAGGCGTTTTCTGAACGTCGCGCGAATGAGCTCGAAGCACTTATCTTGGCCGAAGGCCCGGAAACGGTGGCTGCATTCATCGCTGAACCGGTGCTCGGCACCGGAGGTATTATCCCGCCGCCCTCAGGCTACTGGCCAAGAATCCAGGCGGTGCTGAAGAAGTACGACGTCCTGTTGATTGCTGACGAGGTGATCTGCGGTTTTGGCCGCACGGGAGCAATGTTCGGCTCCGATCTGTACGGCATGGTGCCGGACCTCGTCACGGTCGCGAAGGGGTTGACATCGGCATATGTGCCGCTTTCGGCCTCGATTGTGTCCGAACAGGTTTACGAGGTCATGCAGGAGGCTACGCCTCAAGTGGGCGCCTTCTCGCACGGCTACACGTATTCCGGCCACCCCCTCGGCGCAGCAGCCGCAAACGCAGTGCTCGATATCGTAGAGCGCGACGACCTTCCCGGACAGGCGGCGAAGAAGGGGGCTTATCTCCTGGGCCGGCTCAAAGCCGAATTTGAACAGAACCCAATCGTCGGCGAAGTGCGCGGGGTGGGCATGATGGCGGCGGTCGAATTTGTCCCGGACCGCGGGGCGAAAGTGCCATTCAGTCCTTCGTTGAAGGTCGGCGCGCGTATTTCTCAGGCCGCGCGCAACCGAAACCTCATCGCTCGCGCCATGCCCCATGGCGACATCCTGGGCTTCGCACCACCGCTCACCATGAGCGAAGCGGAGATCGACGAGATGGTCTTCATCGCAAAGGCTGCAGTGGATGAAGTGCTGCGCGAACTTTACGCGCAGGGTGCGGTGAAAGGCTGAGGATACGGCATTGGTGATGACGGCAAACGTGCTGAAGGTCCGTGAACTCTGCAAATCCTTTGGGCCGACCAAGGTTTTGAACGGCGTCAGCTTTCGAATGACAGAGGGCGAGGTCATTTCGCTGGTTGGGTCGTCCGGTTCGGGCAAGAGCACGGCGCTCCGCTGCGTGAATTTCCTTGAGACGCCCACCTCCGGTGTAATCGAGGTTATGGGTGACGCCGTTTCGGCGGTCGTGAACCATCATGGCAAAACCGAGATCCACAGTGCTGACAACATAAATAACTTTCGCCGTCGCATCGGCATGGTGTTCCAGAACTTCAATTTGTGGCCGCACCAGACTGTGCTTGGCAATGTGACCCTGGCGCTGCTCCACGTCCTGGGAAAGGACAAGTGCGACGCGAAGGACATCGCGCTCTCGGCGCTTTCGAAGGTCGGCATGGCCGATTTCCGAGACCGATATCCCCATCAACTCTCCGGCGGCCAGCAACAGCGTGTTGCGATCGCCCGCGTGCTCGCGATGAGCCCGAAGATCATGCTTTTCGACGAGCCCACCTCCGCACTTGATCCGGAGCTGGTCGGGGAGGTTCTAAGGGTGATCAGAGGGCTTGCAGATGAGGGAGCCACCATCCTTCTCGTCACCCACGAGATGCGGTTCGCGAGAGACGTCTCGAACCGAATGATCTTCCTGCACAAAGGTGAAATTGAGCAGGACGGTACGCCGGAAGAATTGCTTCGCAATCCAGCGTCGGACGCTGTGGCGCGATTCCTTTCCAGCGTGATGCCACTGGCCGCCTGACGGCCGCCATCAAACGAAAAGAGGGGTAACTCCAATGTCGACGATTACGAAACTTCGCTCAGTTCTCGCATCTGGTCTCTTCCTGTTCTCAGCCGCGGCATCGCAAGCGGAAAAAGGGGTACTGCGGATCGGCACTGAAGGAGACGCGCCGCTGTTCAGCATGGCCGACGCTAACGGTAACGTTACCGGCTTCGATGCCGATATAGCGAACGGCATTTGCTCTGAACTCAAGTTGAAGTGCAAGTTCGTTGTCCAATCCTTCAGTACGCTCGTGCCTTCAATGGACAGCGACCGCTTTGACGTCATCATCTCCGGCCTGGGCATCACGGCGGAACGGCAAAAGAAAATCGAATACTCCATTCCGTATGCCACCACGCCCCTCTATTTCGTGGTGGCGAAGGACTCCCCCCTTGCCGGTCTCAAGAGCCTGGATGAGATCGTAAAGGCGCTCGACGGCAAGAGCCTCGGCGTGGTGACTGGAACCACATACGCCAGATTCATCCAAAAGCACGTCCCCAACGCAGATCTGAAAACCTACGACGCAACGACGCAGCAGACGGCTGACCTCGCTGCAGGCCGCCTTGATGCCGCCTTCGGCGACTCCCCGACCTGGGCGGATTTCCTCGCTACTCCGGACGGGACAGGGTTCGCCCGTGTCAACGTCAAGATCATGGCGATGGATGATCCAGCGTCGCTCGGTCACGGCATGGGCGTCGGCATGCGCAAGGGCAATGCCGAGCTCAAGGCAAAACTGGATGCGGCGCTCTGCAAGATGATCACAGAAGGCAAGGTGAAGAATGCCAGCCTTCATTGGTTCAAGGACGATTACGGTATTCCCTGCACGAAGTGAGGCTGAGATCGACACGTCGTCGCGGCCGAAGTCGCGACGACGTCATGGGAGATATGTCCGATGTCTTTTGACCTATGGGTTCTTCTGGTCGAGCAGGGGTGGGGATTTGCCCTTCTCCGCGGCGCCGCAGTGACACTGGCGGTCGGCCTGCTCGGGATGCTCGCCGGGGTTATCGTGGCGGTGCCGCTGGCCCTGTTGCGGTGGCGACGCCTTCCCATATTTTCGCAGGCGGTGGACGGCTACAGCATTCTTGTGCGCGGCGTTCCTGGGCTGCTCGTCATCTACCTCTTGTTCTTCGGCTCGATCGAGTGGGTTCAGAGGCTGGCAACCGCTTTCGGATACCAAAATAGCGCCGACAGCGCTTATCCCATCCTCATCGGCGTTGTTGCGATCGCGGCAATATCATGTGCCTATTCGATCGAAGTGTTGCGCGGCGCGCTTGACGCCGTGCCGTTGGGCTTGCTGGAAGCGGCAAAATCCCTTGCTCTGCCGCCTCACGTCACCTTCTTCCGCGTCACGCTGCCTATCGCTCTGCGACTCGCGCTCGGCGGCCTCAACAATGTTTGGCAGATGACCATCAAGGACACCTCGCTGGTGTCGGTCGTGGGTATGCAGGAATTGATGCGCTCCGCGGCGATCGCCGCCGGGATTACTCGCTCTCCGCTTTTGTTCTACTGCGCTGCTGCCGGGATGTTTTTTGCGCTGACGGCAATCAGCCAGACGCTCTTCAGTCATGCGGAGCGGGTCTTCAACCGTGGCTTCAGTCGGGGATAAGATGGAACTAGACCTTGTCACATACGCTGTTCCGTTCCTTGTGCTAGGCGCCAAGACGACTTTGCTGATCAGCATCTTCGGCGTCGCTGTGGGATTGCCGTTTGGCATTGCATTGGCTGTCATCCGCACATCCGAGAACCGGATAGTGAGCAGGAGCGCGGATATCTACTGCGCGATCTTCCGCGGCACGCCCATGCTGGTGCAGGTCTTCGTGATCTATTATGGACTAGGCCAGCTCGATGCCATTCGCAGTAACCCGGTGATCTGGTGGATTGTCGGCGACAGCCTGCACACGGCGATCCTGGCGGTCGTACTCAACACCGGTGCCTATACGGCGGAAATCTTTCGGACCGCACTCCTTTCCCTTCCGCGGGGTCTGATCGAGGCGTCGCAAGCCTGCGGCCTTTCGGTGTGGTCCACTTTTCGCCACGTCAAGTTTCCGCTGGCGGTTAGGCAAGCCTTGCCTGCCTATAGCAGCGAAGTTGCCATCATCGTCAAGGAATCGAGCCTTGCATCGACGATCACGGTCCTCGAGATCACCGGCTATGCCAAACGGTTGATGAGCGAAACCTTCGCCATCATGGACATCTTCATCATCACATCGGCGTTTTACCTGATGATGAACGTAATCAGCTTAACTTCGTTAAAGCTGATCGAAAGAAAACTGTCTTTCGGAAAATAAACTTCACAGTGGAAAGGTGATCTATGTCAAAACTAACCTTCGTCGACCAGAACAATCTCCCGACGCCGCGCAAGGGCGCCCCGCCTCCCGAGCGGCTGGTCGACGGACAGCCGCAGTTTCTTAGCTGGGACATCGCCGCGACCGCAGACGAAAAGATGCGGACGGGCGTATGGGAGGCAACTCCAGGCGCCTACCGTTCGATCAAGGGCGAGACCTTTGAATTCTGCGTCATCCTTTCCGGAGTGTCCGAACTCACCGAGGATGGAGGCGAGCCCCGCAGGATCAGTGCTGGTGACGCTTTTGTGATGCATCCCGGCTTCGTCGGCACATGGCGGGTTATCGAGACCACACGCAAACTTTGGGTCGCGCGCGACTGAGCGCGCCAACATCCGCTTGTCTCCGCAAATCGGTGAAGTGCGCGCGACCGCCATCATTGTGAAGGGCGGCGCGCGCAACGACCCCAGCCTGTTGCTAGAGCACGCTGCCGATTGACCTCCCACTGGCTGGGCCACCAACTTGGTGCAGTACGATGAACTGGGCCGCCGCGCCGCGTTGCTGCATGAGCACCTCCGATGAGGCGAGCCCGGTACGCGACCACCTGGCCGATCATGACCGGTTTCGAAGCAGGTGAAATATAACGCAATGATTAGCCAAGACCTGATCGAGCAGGCACGTGAGCGCATCGCCAGTCACGTTCTCCGCACGCCTCTAACGATATCGACTTCGCTTTCCGAACGCATCGGAGCGCAGGTCAGCTTGAAGCTCGAGCATCGCCAGTCGACCGGTAGCTTTAAGCTCCGGGGTGCAACAAATGCAGTTCTTCAACTCAGCCAATTGGAGCGCGATCGCGGCGTCATCGCAGCCTCAACCGGCAATCACGGAAGGGCACTTTCCTATGCTGCCCGGGCAGTCGCTTCTTGCGCGACCATTTGCATGTCGCGTCTGGTGCCGGAGAACAAGGTCTCGGAAATCCGACGGCTGGGCGCAACAGTACGCGTAGTGGGTTCTTCGCAGGACGACGCGCAAGCGGAAGTCGAGCGGCTGGTTGCAGAAGATGGGCTCAGCATGATCCCGCCTTTTGATCATCCCCACGTCATCGCCGGCCAGGGAACGATCGGGCTTGAAATCGTCGAGGAGATGCCCGAGGTCGCGACCGTTCTCGTTCCTCTTTCTGGAGGTGGGTTGGCCGCAGGCGTCGCGGCAGCCGTAAAGGCCATGCGACCCCAGGCCAAGGTAATCGGCGTCACTATGGATCGGGGGGCCGCCATGAAGGCTAGCATCGACGCCGGCCACCCGGTGCAAGTGAAGGAGTATCGCAGTCTGGCCGACTCGCTCGGCGGTGGAATCGGATTGGGCAACGCTTGGACTTTCCCGATGTGCAAAACCCTTCTCGACGACATCGTCCTCGTCAATGAACGCGAGATAGCTGCCGGTGTGCGGCACGCTTACGAGCAAGAGCGTGAGGTCGTCGAAGGCGCCGGCGCGGTTGGTATCGCGGCGCTGCTTTCCGGCAAGCTGGCTCATCTTAAAAGTCCGATAGCAGTCATACTGTCGGGTCAGAATATCGACATGACGTTGCATCGAAAAATCATCAACGACTCATATAGCAACTGAGGTGGGCTGATGCCTATTATTAGAATACTTACGGAGCCTGAGCTCAGACAGATCATTCCGCTCGACGTCGATGCGGTTCAGTGCACGGAAGGCGCGTTTCGCGCGCTTGCGGTCGACAATGCGGTGGAGATGCCGCCCATTCTGCGTCTGGATGTGCCTGAGAGCAGAGGCGAAGTCGATGTCAAAACCGCCTATATTCCAGGCTTGAGCGGCTTCGCGATCAAAATCAGCCCCGGTTTCTTTGACAATCCGAAGCTCGGCCTTCCGAGTACAAACGGAATGATGGTTTTGCTTTCAAGTAAAACCGGACTGATTCAGGCGCTTCTTCTTGACAATGGTTACCTGACAGACGTCAGGACAGCAGCCGCTGGTGCAGTTGCGGCAAAGCATCTGTCGCGAGACAGTGCTTCGATCGCAACCATCTTCGGCGCCGGTATTCAGGCGAGACTGCAACTCCAAGCGCTCACTCTGGTGAGACCAATCCAAGAAGTCCGCATTTGGGCGCGTGATCACTGCAAGGCAGAGGTGCTCGTCGAACAGTTGAAGCTCGAGCACAGCGTTTCGGTTAGAGCCTTCGCCGATCCGAGGGAGGCAGTATCGGGTTCTCATATTATCGTGACAACGACACCCGCAGACCGGCCGATCCTAGATGCCTCCTGGCTTGAACCGGGGCAGCACGTGACAGCCATGGGCTCCGACGCAGAACACAAAAACGAGATCGATCCCTACGCTATTGCGCGCGCAGACATTTATGTGGCGGACAGCCTGAGACAGACGCGGAGGCTGGGGGAACTTCATCATGCCATAGAGGCTGGGCTGGTTGCGAGCGAAACGGATTTTCCGGAACTGGGGCAAATCATTGCCGGCGGCAAGGTCGGACGTACTCGCGACGCAGACATCACAATAGCAGATCTTACCGGTACAGGTATTCAGGACACCGCAATTGCCACGTTGGCCTTTCAGCGCGCTGAGGAACTCAGTGCCGGCAAAATGTTCGAGTGCTGAGGCGGTCGTGTCTTTGCCCAACGCTTCATGTTCGTGCACCGACCGACTGCGCCCCAACAGCTCAAAAGTCCGCAGCCACGTTCATGAGCGTCGCAAATTATTACCGCAACCAATTTGATCTATATTGACACCAATTCCAAAACCAATCTTATATTGATCGCGTGTCGAACCTGATTGGTAGCGAGGTGCTGAACGTGAAGCCAACTCCCGCGCAAAAAACAACTCCGATTGTCTCTCCCGCCTCGGCTGCCGTAGTTCGAGATGCTCCTACGCAACTGTTCATCGGCGGTCTATGGGTTTCTGCAAAAGAAGACCGCACCTTTGAAGTGGTAGATCCGTCGACCGGAGATGTGATCGCCACCGTTTCCGATGGCGATATCGCCGATGGAATATCCGCAGTCGACGCAGCGGAAAAGGCCGCAGCGGCTTGGAAGGCGACCTCGCCGCGGCGTCGCTCGGACGTTTTGATGAAGTGTTTTCACCTTGTGCTCGAACAGGCCGAATGGTTGGCACAACTGATCACCGTGGAAAACGGCAAGGCACTCGCGGACGCCAGGTCGGAGGTCTCCTATGCCGCCGAATTTTTCCGCTGGTACGCGGAAGAAGCTGTACGGGCGCCGGGCGAATTCGGACCTGCCCCCTCCGGCGCCAATCAGATCATCGTCAACCACGAGCCGATTGGTATCGCCGTGTTGGTGACGCCCTGGAACTTCCCCGCGGCAATGGCGACCCGGAAGATCGCGCCGGCACTGGCCGCGGGCTGCACATGCATCCTGAAGCCCGCAGCGGAGACGCCGCTGACGGCACTGGCGATCGGCGAAATCATGCGGCAGGCAGGCGTTCCTGCCGGAGCGGTCAACATCGTGACAACGAGGAAAGCGGGCCCCGTGGTCAGCGCCATGCTGCATGACAAGCGGGTACGGAAGCTATCGTTCACCGGCTCGACAGGCGTCGGCCGGACACTGCTGCGCGAGGCTGCGGACCAGGTTGTCAGTTGTTCGATGGAACTCGGCGGCAATGCGCCCTTCGTTGTATTCGACGATGCCGACCTCGAGACGGCCGTCGCCGGAGCAATGGTTGCCAAGATGCGCAACGGCGGCGAGGCATGCACTGCTGCGAACCGCTTCTATGTCCAGAAGGGGATTTTGGCGGACTTCACGCGCCGGTTCGCGGAAGAGATGGCCGCGCTTAAGGTCGGACCAGGACTGGCCGCGGACACGCAGCTTGGGCCACTGATCACCGAGGCCGCGGTCGCCAAGGTAGAACGCCTGGTGGACGACGCCGTTGCCAAGGGAGCCCGACTGGTTACCGGCGGTAGCCGGTCGAACGGCGACGGCTTCTACTATCCGCCTACTGTACTGGCAGACGTTTCTCCCGATGCCGAGATCCTTCGCGAAGAAATCTTCGGGCCTGTTGCGCCAGTCATTGCATTTGAGACTGAGGACGAGGTCATCCAGATGGCGAACGACACCGAATACGGGCTGGTGTCCTATGTGTTCAGCAGCGACCTTAAACGCGCGCTTGCGGTCTCCGGACGGCTGGAAAGCGGCATGGTCGGAATCAACCGAGGCGTCGTCTCCGACGCTGCGGCCCCATTCGGCGGCATGAAGCAGAGCGGCCTCGGCCGCGAGGGAAGCCACCACGGCATGCTCGAATATCTCGAAACAAAATACATCGCCGCAAGCTGGTAGGCACCCTGCGATCCTGACCGCTTCCTTCTACCGTTATTGACAATCTCGTACCGCGGGGCCGACGCGCATCCATCTTGTCTAACGACGACGCGGATTTGCTTTCACTCAGGTAAAAATGGAGAACCAGATGTCACTACTCAAATTGATCGACCCGAATCCTTCGTTCGAACCGAAGCACGCGACCCCCGCGCCGGATCGGCTTATCGCGGGCGCACCCGCCTTCAAAACTTGGGCGCAGGACAGCGACAAAGAGGGCAAGGTGAATACCGGCGTCTGGGAGGCCACTCCCGGCGAGACGCACTCCATCAAGGGCGAAACCTTTGAATTCTGCCATATCCTGCAGGGAGTGGTCGAGCTGACAGAGAAGGGCAAGGAGCCGGTCATTTATCGCGCAGGCGACAGCTTCGTGATGAAGCCTGGCTATGTCGGGGTCTGGAAGACGATCGAGACGGTGCGGAAAATCTACGTCACCGTCACTTAATCGTTGCACCAAAGAGACCGTTCCGACGCACATTGCTTTCGATTTTTACGGCGGCGACGGGGCGACCTGGCAGAGGAGGTCTGTCGGGTCGGCAATGTCCAAAATGCTTGGGCGGATTGTTCGCCCAAGCGTCTCTCAAACCCAGCTCGTGTTTCCAGCAGTATCCCTAGGAGATATTCAGTCAGCCGAGAGCCTGGCTGGCCAGGACGAAAGTTCGAACCTCCGGCGTTTTCGACTCGCCTGTAGCACCTCGAGCCATCGCAACGACTCCGCCCTCGTGAGGCAGCCCCCAGCGGGCGAGCAGCGACGAAAGGCGGCTCTGTTCAGGGATGTCGATGCGCACGAAACGACCTTCCTTCCCGGAGAGGATAAAGGCAATCAGATCCCTCGCCTGTTCGGCGTTTTCTGCCACGACTGGCCCGACGACTTCGCCCATTCCGAAAGATCGCGTGGCCGCGAAGGCGACGATATTGTCACCCTTCCGGACAACGGCAAACGGCCCCTCCTTCGCCAGCGCATCGTGGAGCGCGCCGCGATCGGCGCCGAAAGCCGCACGGTCGAGCGCTTTGATTGCCGGCATGGCGTCGCCGGGCCCGAACCACCCGACATTTTCAGGTGTATCGACCTGACCAACGACACCCTGATGGCGGACGACTTGATGAGTCGCAACGAAGCCCAGCTTTTCATAAAGAGGCAAGCCGTCACTCGTTGCCGTCAAACGGCATTCCCGATCCCCGGCGAGTTCGATCACGGCGCTGGTCAATTTTCTTCCAAGTCCCCGGCCGCGCTGGCTTTCGTCGACAATAATCATGTTGATGGCTGAGCAGGTATTGCCGAAGGGAGTCATGAGAGCCGTGCCCACAACCCGGTCGCCCGCGAGGGCAACGCGTCCCTCGCTTAGCGACCATATCATTTCCCAGTCTTCCCTCCTGTGCGCCCAGCCTGCTGCCCGCGACAGCGCTACGGCACCATCCAGATGGTGAGCCTCGAAAGGCGCGAGAGTAACCGTTTCCGTTTGCATGGGTTGATCCATTTCGTTGGTCTCTAAGCTCACCTTGGAACAGCAGCGGCGGGTTGTCGCGATGCCGGGTGAAGCATTGAAGTTTCAGGCTGTAGCGCGACAGCAGCGATGCATGAGGCCTTGAAGCGGTTTTCGCTGCGAGGGCGAGCCGGATTTGCAAGACGGAATGGGCGGATAAACCGCCCATTCAATTCGTGATTGCCGGATCGCTCCGTTCCTGCCCTGAAATTAGGAACAATGCACGTCGAGCAAGCATCCCCTCGCTCAAAGGATCAGATGACTGTGACGAAGATTTTCCGCACCGTCTCAATTGTCTTCCAGACCCCGACATAGCCGGGCTTCATCACGAAGCTGTCGCCCGCGCGATAGATGACCGGCTCCTTACCCTTCTCAGTCAACTCGATCACACCATGGACGAGGTGGCAAAATTCAAACGTTTCGCCCTTGATGGAGTGCGTCTCACCGGGCGTCGCCTCGAAAACGCCGGTATTGACACTGCCCTCCTTGGCGGTGTCCTGCAACCAGGTCTTGAAAGCGGGGCTGCCGGCGATCAGGCGATCCGGCTCGGCAGTCCTATGCTTCGGTTCAAACGATGGATTCGGGTCGATGGTTTTCAGTAGTGACATCTAGTTCTCCGTTTTTTACCTGAGTGAAAGTGATATCCGCGTCGTCGTTAGAAGCGGATGCATGACGGCTATCGCATCGACTTCGACGAGATAGCCATAGGGAAAACTCTGCCTGGAAGCTCTCGTGCCGCCGACTGTCACTTGCTTACCGTCACCGTCGGTGTCTCACCGGCCAGTACTTTCATGAAGATCTCGGCGTCCACATTTGCGCCGCTGAGGATTAGCCCGACCTTCTTGCAGCGCATGGCAGAGGCTTCCTTGAGGAGCGCCGCAAGCGGTGCGGCGCCGGCACCCTCGGCGACATTGTGGGTGGCGCGGTAGATGAGGCGCATCGCTTCGGCGATCTCCTCGTCGCTGACGGCGACGATTCGCGAGGCGCCCTTCGAGTAGATTGCGAAAGCGTCTTCGACGGGTATGCGCACGGCCATGCCGTCGGCGAAAGTCAGCGCCGTTTCGGTTTCTATCAACCGTCCGGCCTCGAAGGAAAGCTTCGCGGCCGGCGCGTGCGCCGAAACGACGCCGATCACTTCCGTCTTCAGGCCCAGGGCCTCGCGCGCGGCGATGACGCCGCAAATCCCCGAACCGCAGCCGATGGGCACATAGACGGCATTGAGATCAGGCACCGCGCTAAAGAGTTCCAACCCGTAGGTCGCGACACCCCGGACGATCTCCTCATGAAAGGGCGGCACCAGGAAGAGACCGGTTTCGGCGGCAAGGCGCCGGGCTTCGGCACGGGCCTCGTCGAAGTCGCGGCCGTACTCGATGACCTCGCCGCCAAAGCCCCGCATGACTGCGTTCTTCTCGACGGAATTGCCGTGCGGGACCACGATTTTGGCGGCAAGACCGGCTGCCCGGGCGGCACGGGCCTGGCTCTGGCCATGATTGCCGCGCGTCGCCGTGACGATCCCTCTGGTCGGACTCCCGCTGCGGCGGAGCCAATCCATGAAGGTGATTCCGCCGCGGACCTTGAAAGCGCCGGCCGGCGTATGGTTCTCGTGCTTGATCCAGACCACGGCCCCTGCCTTTTCCGAAATCTGCGGCCATGCATATTGCGGAGTGGGTGACATATACCGATAGACGAGTGCGGCGGCTTCCTCGAGGTCCTTGCTTGCGAACAGATGCATGCCTTGCTTCCTTGTTTCTTCGACGCGTAACCAGCGTCGTTTATCAGCCAATATCGGTGGTGAGGTCACTGCCACCTACGGCATCTCCGCCATAATCCGCCCGGTCCTCTACTCTCGCCTGGGTATTGCATCAGCTTCCCAGGTTCGGGCCCGTCAGGCGGGATGGGCGCCTTCCATTGGGGCGCACGAGACTCCACCTCCGATTCGGGGCTTCTTCAAGCAAGTATGGGACAGGCCCTGCCTTGGCAGTCTTTCCGCGGTCCCGACTGCCCATTCGGGTCTGCATGCCCGCGTCGCCGGGACAGGTGACACATCGGGGCTCCTCGCCCAGGCGAAATCTGTTGCGCCGACCTCACACGAGCTTCATCTACACCATCAAATTCCGCCCACCTTGATTCTGGAGCCGTCAAAGAAGCGCGACAGCCGGAAGGGCGTGGGGTCGACACAGGGTGTATCATTGGCAACCAGGTCGGCTGCCAGGCGGCCGATGCCCGGCCCGAGCCCGAAGCCGTGGCCGGAACCGCCCGCGGCCAGGTAAAGACCTTTCAACCCATCGGCCTGCGAGATGACCGGTACCGCGTCCGGCGTACAATCCACATAGCCTCCCCAACTGTCGGCGACTTCGATGCCCGTCAGTGCAGGGAACTGGTTTGTGACACCTTTCAGAATAGCCGCGATCGTGCGGCGGCTCGGCGCCGGGTCAAGAACGCGCATCCGCTCGAACGGCGACGTCGTGTCGCTATTCCAGCTAGCGAATGCCTCCGGACCACGAAAGAAGGACCCGTTGATGCCTATTTGCACCGCTTTCAGACGCTTCATGAACATCGGCATGAACGAGCGGGCGTAGCGAAGGCCTTGTGGAGTGATATCCAATGTAGCCCTGCCGCTGATCGCAAGCGTGTAGCTGCCATCCAACCGGCGGGTCAACGCGCACTCCGGCGTATAGATCGCCTCACCCAGGTCCGTTGTGGGTCGGGTACGCAGCGCCGTCTGGCGCACGCTCGCCTGCGGGAACAGGACGCCGTACTGGTGACAAAACATCGACGTCCAGGCACCACCGGCGCAAAGAACGGCTTGCGTCCGGATGGTCCCCTTTTCCGTGATAACCCCCGCCACCGCTCCATCGACCATCTCGAGGCCTCGGGCAGCGCATTCCTGGTGGATCGTCGCCCCAAATTTGCGAGCGCCGTTCGCGATAGTCGGCGCGGCGATCGCGGGCTCGGCCTTGCCGTCATTGATGGAATGGACCCCGCCAAGCCATTGGCGGCCTTTCGCCGGAATTGCGGCAGCCGCTTCCCTGGCGCTCAGCATCTTCGTATTGACGTTGAACGGGCGGGCCGTCTCACGCCATGCTTCCCATTCCGCCAGCTGCTTCGGATTGTCCGTGGCGTAAAGCAGACCGCATCGGCGGAAGCCGACGTCGTCACCGATCTTCGCCGCGAACTCATCCCAAGCTTGCAACGCGATGCCTGAGAGCGGCAACTCGCGCGCATCCCGCATCTGCCGCCGGCACCAACCAAAGTTGCGGCTCGACTGCTCGCAGCCGACATGGCCTTTTTCGACCAGAGCGACGGACAGTCCCCGCTCTGCGAGAAAGAAAGCTGCCGTTGCACCGACGATGCCGCCGCCGATGACGACGACATCCGCCTGGGCGGGAAGCTCTTGATCGTTCTGTATGCGTTTGACGATTGGAGACATGGGGGCTGACCTGAACTTTGGCGGCCGATCTAAACGGCACTGTTTCCTGCCCCTCCGGCAGGAGCATCTGGGGCAATGACGGCTATCGCATCGACTTCGACGAGATAACCATAGTGCAGTTCCGGCACCGGAACGACGGTGCGAGCCGGGCGGGAATCCCCTAGTCGCGCCGCATAAACCTGGTTGAAGCGGGGCCAATTGGCCACGCCGACAATGTAGGCGGTCACCCTGACGAGATCGGCCGGGGTTCCGCCTGCGGCTTCCAGGATCGCCAGCAGGTTGTCGAGGGCCTGCACCGCCTGGGTCTCGAAGCTGTCGTCCGGCAGGGCTTCTCCACCCGGTCGGATCGGCAGCTGGCCCGAAATGTAGAGGTGCTGACCGACGAGCTTCGCTTGTGAGTAATGGCCCGCCGGGCTTGGCGCTCGATCGGTATTCACTGTCATGGATTTGGGCATCACCAGCCTCCAAAGCGGGTCCAACGGGCCTCGACAGCGTGCGAGCGGCCGCGGACCACGTGATAGGTTTCGTGCTGCGCAGCGGTCGCACAGGCGTGATTCGGCAGGATCCGGACCCGGTCTCCGACCGCCAGATCCGGGAGTCGTGCATTCGATCCGGGGCGCACCGCTATGATTCCATGTTCCTGGTTCGCGTCGGCAACGATGATGTCATGATAGGGCGTGCCATCCATGTCACAGACCAGGCCATAGCCCTGGTCGACGGCCTGCTTGCCAGTGCCGCGGTCCCGCGACAGCGACATCCATCCGCCATCGGTTATGATCCAGCCTTTCTCGCGCTGGTGTCCGATGACGGTTGCGAGCACGCTGAGCGCGATATCGTCGATTTGGCAAACACCAAGCCCAGCCATCACCAGGTCGAAGAAGACGAACACGCCCGCGCGGACTTCCGTCACTCCAGCGAGATCCGTCGCGTGATGGGCCGTCGGGGTCGAGCCGACGCTGACGACCGGGCACGGCAGCCCCGCGTTCCGCAAAATGCGCGCGGCCTCCACGACGGCCAATCGTTCCGTTTCCGCGTAGAGCCGCAGCGCCTCGACACCTCCGCCCTTATAGCTGTCGCCGGCATGGGTGAGCACGCCACGCAGCTCGGCACCTGCGGTCAACGCCTGCCCGATTTCCACCAGCTGCGCGTGATCAGTGGGTCGCACACCCGAGCGGTGGCCGTCGCAATCGATCTCGATCATGGCCGGGATGCGCGTCCCGGTCCGCCGAGACGCCTCGGCCACGGCTTGTGCCTGCTGAACAGTATCCAGAGTGACTACGAGATCGACGCCGTTCGCCCGCAGCTCCGCGACACGCTCGAGCTTCGCTGGGGCGATGCCGACCGCATAGACCATGTCCCGGATGCCTGCCGCCGCGAACTGTTCAGCCTCCTTCAGGGTAGAGACGGTCGCCGGGCCCGCCGGCGAGCTCATTACCCGCCGCGCCACTTCGGTCGACTTCGCTGTTTTCAGATGCGGCCGGAGTGACACGTCCAAGGTGTCAAGGCGGCTCCTGAGCCGCCCGACGTTCCGATCCATCCGGTCTGCATCCAGGACCAAACAGGGTGTTTCCAAGTCCTCAAGGCGGGTCGAGGCGGCCAGCCGGGGGGTGGGGTCGGTCGTCGCTAGAGCCATGAATCTGATCTCCAATTTGGATTTCACCTTGCAATCAAACCATGAAGATGACAATTAATGACTGGTGAATGTTCGCTTCAGGTGCTGATTAATGCTGACGTCTGACGACCTTGCCTTCTTTTCAGTGCTGACAGGCTCGAAATCTCTCGCCGAAAGCGCGAGAAAGCTGAACGTTACGCCTCCGGCGGTGACACAGCGCCTGCGCGCGCTGGAGGAGAAAGTCGGGGTGCGGCTGATTGACCGCTCCGGACGGCGGCTGCGGCTTACGGAAGAGGGCTCGTTGGTCGCTTCGCACAGCGTTATCGTCAGCGAGGCCATCGATTCGCTTGCCGAAGCCCTGTCTGATCGCAGGGGTGTGGTTCGCGGACACCTCAGGGTCGCCGCACCACACGGGTTTGGACGGCTCTATGTGGCCCCGGTCGTGGAAGCGTTCGCACGAGAGCACGGTGGTGCGACCGCTAGCCTGCAGCTGTCCGATCATCCGGCGGCTCTGCTCGTTGAAAGCTATGATATTGTTGTTCACATCGGGGCGCCGGGGCATCTGGACCAGGTCGTTACGACATTGGCGCCCAACCCTCGAGTACTTTGCGCAAGTCCGACGTACCTCGACTCGGCACCGCCCATTTCATCGCCCGCAGATCTTGCTCAACACCGTTGTCTTGCCGTTCGGGAGAACGACGAGGACGTGACGCTGTGGCGCTTCAAGGGGCCGCGTCAGGAGATTGCGACGGTGCGCGTCAATCCGGTCATGTCGAGCAACGATGGTGCCGTCATCCGCGAGTGGGCGCTTGCCGGGCAGGGCATCATGATCCGATCGGAGTGGAACGTGGCAGAAGATCTCGCTGACGGACGGCTGCGGCAGGTGCTGGCCGACTGGAAGCTCCCATCGGCCGACATCGTCGCGATGCTCGGCTCGCGGCACGGGCGAAGCGCCCGGACTGCGGTCTTCCTGACAATGCTTCGACAGGCGCTGAAGCCGCCGCCCTGGCAAGCCGCTCGCCCGGAACCGGGTCGTCAATAGCCCAGGATGGCTTTCGTCTCGAGATACTCCTCGAGCCCGTGCACGCCATATTCGCGACCATTGCCTGAGCGCTTGTAGCCACCGAACGCGGCCGCCCCGTCCCATGCCGGATAGTTGATATGAACCTGCCCGGCCCGGATCCGGGAGGCAACCCGCCGTGCCCGCTCCGGATCCGAGGACTGGACATGGGCCCCCAGTCCATAAACTGTGTCGTTGGCGATCGCGATTGCCTCTTCTTCGTCCCGGTAGGGCATGATCGCCAGCACCGGCCCGAAGATCTCCTCGCGAGCGATGCGCATCTCTGGCCGAACCTCGGAAAAAATAGTCGGTTGCGTGAAGAAGCCTCGATCCAAGCCGGCCGGACGTCCCAGGCCGCCGCAAACGAGTTTTGCGCCTGCGTCGATTCCTGCACGGATCATCGTCTGCACCCGCTCATACTGGGCGCGATTGGCGACCGGCCCCATGGTGGTCTCGGAATCGCGCGGGTGGCCGACGCGGATGGCGCGCGCGGATTTGCTAGCCAGATCCTCGACCTCGGCGAGCCGATGGGCGGGTACGAGCATGCGTGTCGGGGCGCTGCATGACTGGCCGACATTGCGCATGCCGGCAAGGACTCCTTTCGGTACCGCCTCGCCAAATTCGGCGTCGTCGAGCAGGATGTTGGGTGACTTGCCGCCAAGTTCCTGGACCACCCGCTTGACCGTCGGGGCCGCCGCCTGTGCGACGAGTACTCCCGCGCGAGTTGAGCCGGTGATTGAGATCATGTCGACATCTGGATGGCTGGAAAGAGCTGCGCCAACCCTCTCTCCAGTGCCGTTGATCAGGTTGAACACTCCTGGCGGAGTACCGGCGTCGTGCATCAGTTCGGCGAAGAGCAAGGCGCTGTAGGGAGACAACTCACTGGGTTTGAGGACGACGGTGCAACCCGCCGCGATGGCTGGGGCAAGCTTGGCAGTGATCTGGTAGAGTGGCCAGTTCCACGGGGTGATCAAAGCACAAACGCCGATCGGCTCCTTGGCCGTTGCGGTGTGCCCATTAATCGCCAGGAATGAATAGTTCTGAAGCACGTCCATCTGGACGCGAACGTGTTCGGCAGCGAAAAAAACCTGCGAGGCACGCGCGAAGCTGATCGCTGCGCCCATCTCCATGACGAGGGTCTCGGCGAAGAGTTCCGCTCTCTCCTTCAGCAGTGCATGCACCCTGCCGAGCAGCTCGAGCCTCTCGGACACAGATGATTGAGAGAAGGCGGGGAAGGCCTTGCGCGCTGCCGCAACCGCAAGATCGACGTGACTAGCGTCTCCGGCGGCGATACGCCCAATAACCCGTTCCGAGGCGGGATCAACGACGGGCAGACGTGGTGTGCTCGCGCATTCTTGCCACTCCCCGCCAATATAGAACTGGGTTCCTCGTTCGGTTATCATGGTTTGAACCTTTCGACAGTGCAATGCGGCCGGGGCGGGCCTACGTTAGAAGCATGCCCCATTTCACTTGAAGACAACAATTTATGTCGCCTGAATGTCGGCTTAAGAGGAGCGTTAACAAAAGCGTCCACGCGCTCGATGTCGAGCGATAGCAGATCTGAACGTGGCTTCTTTCGGGTGAGGTCAAAAACACGATGTGCCTCTGCTCTGCGGCACTCTATTTTCGGATCACAGAGGAGAGAGCAAAGGCAGTCAGCGTATCGCGCACCCCGGGCATCTCGGCTATAAGCTGCCAAATCTGCCGGATGCGGTCAGCCTCGGGAGACTCGACCCTGACGAGGAGATCGAAGTCACCAGTCATGACGTCGCAAGCCACGACTTCCGGGATTTTCCGCAGCGCCTGAATAACGTCGCCACCCCTCATGCGATCGTGCCGATAGACGAAGATCAGGGCCGTCGTAACGTGTTGGCTACTCCCCCCATCGCCGGTGACGATCGTATATCCTTTGATGAAGCCTTCGCGCTCAAGTCGTTCGATCCGCACTCGCACGGCGTTACGCGAGAGATTCACCTTCGCCGACAACTCCGCGTGCGAGATCCGGGCGTTGGCCTTCAATTCGACAAGTATCTGTTCGTCGGTTCGATCGAGAAGATATTTCATGGGGTCGGTGCCGGTCGATTAGCCTGTGATTTCGGGCGTTACCGATCGATAAGCTACCACGGCGATTTCCGGTAGGAAGGCTCTTTCCTTCTGGCTCGCAAATCGCTTCGAGGTCGAAGCCATTATGAAGCCCGGCAATGCCTCCTTTTCCGCGCCGGTCAGGCTTCGAACCTCTTCATAACCCTGTAGTAGGGCGCGCGCCCGCTCCTTGTTCAGTTCTCCGTTGGTTTCGCCCGCCCAACCGACAAGCACATCAGCAACCTCCGATACCAGCACATCATCGTGCCGCAGCCTGAAATTTATGACCCCGCTTACTTCCTCTCCAAGAAAAAAGACATTCTCTTGGGCCAACGCGCCATGAACTGCCCCAGTTGGGAGATCCGTTGATGTGCGTTTTACCTTTCGTTCCAAGACCGCGTGGATTTGAGCCATCACACGACCCAGGCTTCGGCATTTTGCCGCGCCGGCAATGGTCGATGAGGAGCCCGGTACGAAGCTGACTATGGCAACCAATCGACCTGCGGCCCGGCACGTGGCGTGGCCTTCGACGGTGCGCAGCGGCTTGGGGCAGGGGACGCCCTTTCGATAGAGCGCCTCCATCGTTTCGAAAGCTCTTTCCAGATCTAAAGGCTGGGCTCCGTTCTCGAAAAGCGTAACGATGAATTCGCCTTCCTCGGCGCGAAACAGGTAGGTCGTCTCGCTGTCGCCGTCAGCGATCCCGATCACTGATGAAAGCGACCTAAACCCATAGGCTGCGGGGATAGACTGGCGATCTTCTTCAGACAGCTCGGTAAAAACAGCCATTTTCCTCCCCTGTTTGGCTGACGAAATCACCGCCATGTTTGCAGTCGACGTCGACTTCAATTTCCCTCGATGCATCGCTGCAAAATATCCATCCCCGCGCCAGAGTTTGGCTGGGTTCGGGGAAGTGTTTGAGCCGAAGGTCAAAACGTCGAAGTTGGGCTCGGCTCGATGCGCATGGACGTCATATAGAACATCAGTCCGAAGGGACCCGATCAAGTCTGGAGAAGCGGCGTCTGCTACCGCTTCAGCCGATTGATGCAAACGACCTTCGGCTGGGTCATGTCTTCATAGGCAAACCGAACGCCTTCACGTCCCATGCTGCCATATTTGAAGCCGCCAAAGGGCATCGCGTCGAACCGATAGTCGGACGAGTCATTGATCATGACGCCCCCAGCGTCGATTTGGTTGGCGGCATGAAGAGCCTCCTCCAGATCGTTGGTGAAGATACCAGCGTGGAGGCTGTATTCCGGACTGTTTGCCAGCTGAATTGCCTCCTCCAGTTCATCGAACGGCTGCAGGATGACAATCGGTGCAAAGACCTCCTCAATCCACAGGTCGCACGTTGCTGGCGCGTTCTCCAGTACTGTTGGCGGGTAGAGAGTGCCGGAGGGGTTGTGCCCGGAAAGGAGCGTTGCGCCAGCGGCGATTGCGCGCTCGACCATGGCAGCAGCTCGGCTGACCGCCTTTTCGGAAATCATCGGGCCTACGTCAGTTTCCGCTTCCATCGGATTGCCGGTCTTGAGCTCGGCAGTCCGAGCGACGAACTCTGCCTTGAAGCGCTCGTAGGCGGGCCGCTGGACCAGAATCCGCTGCGTGCCGATGCAGTTCTGGCCCGCCGCCCAGTAGGCACCCGACACGCACCCTTCAACCGCCGCGTCAAAATCGCTGTTTTCCATGACGATAACCGGTGCATTTCCGCCGAGGTCCATCGCGAGCTTTTTGATACCGGCACTCTTCGCGATGGCCTCGCCGGTCGAAAAGCCACCGGTGAAGGAGATCATCCGAACATCTTTGGCCGAAACGAGGGCTTTGCCCAGGTCCGCCCCGCCGACAGCTACCGTGATGACTTCCTCCGGCAACCCGCTTTCGTGCAGCACTTCCACCAGCTTGATGGCCGAGAAAGGCGTAAGTTCCGAGGGCTTCAGGAGTACCGCATTGCCACCGGCGATCGCGGGGCCGAGCTTGTGGGCCACAAGATTAAGAGGGTCATTGTAAGGCGTGATTGCAGTGATGATGCCGAGCGGCTCCCGTGTGAACCAGCCTTGACGGGATTCCGAGCCTGCATAGGAATCGAAGGGGATCACCTCGCCAGCATTGCGCTTGGCTTCGTCCGCCGAGAGCTTCAACGTATTGACACACCGCGTAGCTTCTTTGCGGGCCTGGGTGATTGTCTTCCCCGCCTCGCGCACGATAAGGACTGCAAATTCCTCCTTGCAGGCTTCGACGATCGCTGCCGCCTTTTCGAGAATTTCGGAGCGCTTATGACGGGGCAGGGACCGTGCGACCTGCGCACCGCGATTGGCGCGCTCAAGCAGCAGGTTCACGCTGTCGGCGCTGGTCTCAGAAACCGTTCCGACAAAGCTGCCGTCGAAGGGATTGCTGATAATGATCTCGTCTACGGAGGTCTTCTTGCTGAGGGCCAGGCTCTGCATCATGCGGCCTCTTTCGCAGCGGCGGCCGCCTGAGCTTTGTGGATGGCGACAATATCGGACAGCAGCGCATAAGCGGTCTCGATCCGGCCGGCGCCAGGGCCGGTGATTGTGACAGAGCCGAGCAGTTCGGTGTTCAGCGATACGGCATTCGTCGCGCCGTTTACACCAGCGAGTGGATGCTCGAAGGGAAGTTGCTTCGGAGAAACACTGCCTGTTACCGTCCCGTCTTCATTCCGAACCGCCGATCCGATTAACTTCCAACGGCTATTTCCTGCTTTCGCGTTTTCAATATCGGAAGGAGAAAGCTTGGAGATTCCCGTGCACGTGACCTCTTCGGGCTTGAGGCTTGCTCCCAGCAGCTCGTTTGCCAGGATCACCACCTTGAGGCGAACGTCAAAACCTTCGACATCGGCAGTTGGATCGGCTTCCGCATAGCCGAGTATCTGGGCTTCCTTGACCGCAGTGGCGAAGTCAAGGCCGCCTTCCATACGGCCGAGGACAAAGTTCGAAGTGCCATTCAAGATTCCCTCGAAACCCTTCACCTCTGCGCCGGCGAGCGCCTTTTCCGCCATGCGGATCACAGGGGTTCCACTCATGACGGAGCCTTCATATTCGAAATGAACGCCATTCGCCTTTGCAAGGGCCTTCAGTTCCCGGGCAGCGATCGCGACCGGCCCTTTGTTCGTGGTGACGACATGCTTGCCGGACTGCAGGGCCCAGCGGCAGTGGGAAACAGCTGGCTCGCCGTCCTTCGGGTTTGTAAATGTCGCTTCCACGATGATGTCGGCAGGCGCCGTCTTGATGATTGTCTCGTTGTCGGCTTCCGCGCTGCCGCCAGAAAGCTGCCCGAACCCGCCTTTCGCGAAGTTTGCTTCAATGAGGGTCTTGGCATCGAGCCCGTTGGGCGAAATAACAGAGCCAAGATAGAGATCGCTGACGGCGACAATGTTCAGACGGAAACCGAGGTCCCGTTCCCACAGCGGGTTTTTCGTCGCTATGAGCTCGGCCAAAGCGCGATTGACGCCACCAAACCCGATAAGAGCAATGTTGTAGGTTGTCATTTGGATCCTCCGGCGAAGCATTGTGTCCGCAATGATGAGATGCGGACCGCTCCGTCGGAACGGTACAAACAGACCAATCTGCTGTGCGTTTTGCTCATAGCGCCGCCGTCTTGCATGATGGCCTGGGGTTGATGATTGAGAGCGCTCAACCCTCAGCCAGGACGGCAAACCCGCAAATGGGCTCAGATCATCGCTGCACCCTCACCACGGGCGCCAGTGCCGCGCGAGCGGCATCATCCTTGGTACCAAAGCAGATACGCAAGGTTCAGCAATAGTATTTCCTGGGCCAGATCATCATTGAGCCTGACGCGTGGAAAACCTGAAATGCGACACCCTCCGCGGACCAAGGCGCCAGTTGAGTGCTTGCATTTCAGCTCAACGCATGGCCGGCCAAGCCATAGACCCACGGCTCGTTTTCTTTTCGGTTCAGAAACCGGCGGCCTTTGGACATGGTCGTATCCGTCTCCGAAATCGCGAGTCGGCACTGCTGCAGAAATTCGGCAAACGCCCCGGTGTCACGCGTGTCGACGCGGGCGAACTGTCCTGCCAGCCGCTTCAAATGCATGGCCGTGAGATGGATTGCGTCACCATCATTGCTTGCCACTATCGGGCCGACGACCTGGCCCCGCCCGAACTCACGACACATGGAATAGCCGACAAGTTCGCCACCCCGTCGCAATACGCAAATTGAAGCGTTCTCCGAAAGCAGTGCGAGTAGCTTCCCGCGATCTACGCCGAAGGCCCGCGCATCGAGAGCGGTGATCTCGTCGAGCTCTTCCCTTGACGGTTCACTCAACTCGCCGTTCAGGGGTGGCAGCATCGGAAGCGTCGGTGCGACGTCTCCCTGGTACTGGTATACGATCGCTTCCTTCGTGAAGCCGAGCGAAAGGTACAGCTTATAGGCCGCATCGGTGGAATTTAGGCTCAAATTGCGGCCGGCGCAGCGTTCAAACACCTGTTCCATGAGCCATCGGGCGTTTCCCTGCGCTTGCGTGCGCGGCGATGTGATCACCAGTCCGACCGTGGCGAAGTCGTCCCCGTGAGGGAACCACATCGCGCTTCCGAACACGCGTCCGATACCATCAACGGCGACGATGCCGTGGCCGGCGCGACGCAGGAAATCCCAATCCTTGGGCCGGTGCGGCCAACCAACGCCGATCGACAACGCGTGAAGCAAACTCACGTCGACATCGTTGATATCCCGCGCAATCAATTCAAAGGATTTCAGGCGCACTGATTTTTGCATTTCAGCCTAATCCGCTCCGATCATCGGAGGCCCAACTCTCGGTCAAACAGTGTCTTTGATCCCACGATCCCACCGCCGATTGCAACATAGCTACAATATTGCACGCAGCGGCCGGCGGGTTTCACTGTTCGCGTCAACTATTCGAAATCTTCAGCCGAAGCGAGGCTATGTTCGGCAGAGAAAACTCCTGCCTCGGCTTAACCTGACTGTCACGCGTCAACTCAGAAGGCAAGGTCCCCATGAACGTCGAAGAGATCCTCGCAAGGTTGATCGCATTTCCCTCTGTCGTGGGCACTCCAAACAGCGCGATTGTCGATTGGATTCGTTCGTACTGTCTGGCAACGGGGGCTGAAGTGACGGTCCACCCCGGCCCCGAAGGTGACCGGTCTAATCTGTTTGCCACCATTGGGCCGCGCGAGGGCAGGGGTTATATTCTGTCTGGCCACATGGATGTCGTGCCGGCCGGCGAACGGAACTGGAGCTCGGATCCTTTCGTCCTGCGCAGAGAGGGGGATAAGCTGCACGGCCGCGGCACGACCGACATGAAAGGTTTTCTCGCCTGTGCTTTGGCCGCATTGCCGAAGCTTGCAGGCATGAAGCTACAGCGGCCGGTCCATCTTGCCTTTTCCTATGACGAAGAGGCGGGCGCCCGCGGTGTGCCACACCTCATCGCTGCGTTGCCGGGCCTGTGCGATGCTCCGCTCGGAGCGATCATCGGCGAGCCGAGCCGCATGCAGGCCGTGCGGGCACACAAGGGTAAGGCGGCCGTGCGGCTGGAAGTGATCGGGCGTTCGGGGCATTCCTCCCGCCCCGATCTGGGCCTCAATGCGGTTCATGCGATGGCCAATCTGATTACCGAGGTCGTGACCTACGGCCAATCGCTCACAAAAGGGCCCTTCAACCATGATTTCGCGCCGCCATACTCGTCGTTGCAAGTTGGCGTCATCGCTGGCGGTCAGGCGGTCAACATCATTCCCGACCGCTGCACGGCTGATATCGAGGTCCGCGCTGTGCCAGGTGTTTCCCCGTCATCCGTGCTCGAGCCGGTAAGGACCCGGCTCGCCGCTCTGCGCGACAGCGGGTTCGATGTGGGCTGGCACGAGCTGAGCACCTATCCTGGGCTGTCGCTTGCCGAGGGAAGCGAACTCGCCGCCCTGCTGGGGACGTTGACGGGGCACGAGCCGCTTGCGGCAGTGAGCTATGGCACCGAGGCGGGGCTTTATCAGCAGGCCGGCATCGACGCGATCATTTGCGGCCCGGGGGATATCGACCGCGCCCATCGTCCCAATGAATACATTGAGATCGGCGAACTCGCGGCGTGCCAGAAGATGATCGAGGATCTCGGCAAGCACCTTGCCGCATGATGAAAGAGGGTGAATTCCATGGCATTTCTCTTCAATTCCGATGCCGCACGCGGGGCAGTTTTTCGTGAGCTCTTTGCGCGCGAGCTCCCGGATGTGGAATTCTTTCATCACAGCGAAAGCGTAGACCCGGACACGGTGCGTTATCTCCTGACCTGGACCGTTCCTGACGACATCTCGCGCTATCGCAATCTGCAAGTGCTGTTTTCCATCGGCGCAGGCGTCGATCAGTTCAAGCAAGACGGCGTCCCCGATGATGTAAAACTCGTTCGCATGGTCGAGGATGGCATCATTCGAATGATGCAGGAGTATGTTGCCCTCGGTGTGCTGACGCTGCACCGGGAGTTGCCTGCCTATCGGGAGCTGCAGAAACGGCAGATGTGGCAGGCTCTTGCCGCTCCGCGGGCCACCGAACGACGCGTGGGCTTCCTGGGTCTTGGCATGTTGGCCCAGGCAGCAATCGAACGCTTGAAGCCGTTTCAGTTTCCGCTATCCGGATGGAGCCGCGGCAGAAAGAAGCTGGACGGCGTCACCTGCTTCCATGGAGCAGATGAACTTGCCGGCTTTCTGATGCAGACAGATATTCTCGTCTGTCTGCTGCCGCTGACCGACGAGACACGCGGCATCCTCAATGCCGAGCTCTTCTCGCTGCTGCCGGTGGGCGCACGGCTGCTTCATGTTGGCCGAGGCCCGCAGCTTGACCAGGCCGCCCTTATCGAGGCGCTCGACAGCGATCATCTGGCCGCAGCAATGCTCGATGTGACAGATCCCGAGCCGCTACCGCAAAACCATCCACTCTGGTCCCATCCGAAGGTGGTGTTAACGCCGCATATCGCCTCCGTGACGCAACCGCATACGGCAGCACAAGCGGTCATAGAAAATATCCGACGACACCGCGCCGGAGAAAGTCTGGTCGGCCTCGTCGATCGGACACGCGGCTACTAAAATGCACGCCGCGAAGTTTGCGCGCAAACAGAAGAGCCTGTGGTTTGCGCTACTAAACGCAGGAGTTGTTGCGAAACAAGAACGCTTGTGCCGCTGCTCATCCGCAGAAGCGGGCGTACACTCTAGCTATCCGAAGCGGGCTTAGATTAGCATGAAGGGTGTGCAGCGATGAAATTCGCCTCCTACTGGCATGATACCTCCGTTCCATTCGCCGGGGGCGTGGTCGGGCCCGTCGCCGGTGACTTCGAGGTTGCTGTGATCGGTGCCGGCTTCACCGGCCTCAGTGCTGCGCGCAAGCTCGCGAAGTCCGGGGTAAAGGTCGCTTTGCTCGAAGCCGAGCATGTCGGCTATGGCGCGTCAGGCCGCAATGGCGGGCACCTCAACAGTGGACATTTCGCGAGCTTCAGTGCCGCCAAGCGCCATTTCGGGGAAATCCAGGCGCGCCGGTTGTGGCGTGCCTACGATGACTCGATCGACATGATCGAAGCGCTCATCGAGGAGGAAAAGATCGACTGCAACTTCCGTAGAGGCGGAAAACTCAAGCTCGCATCCAAGCCCTCTCACGTCGAGAAGCTGCAGGCGATGTGCGAAGAGATCCGCCGCGAGGTCGACCCGTCGGCCGAATGGCTCACTCGTGAGGATCTTCGCAACGAGGTCCGTTCGGATGCGTTCCACGGGGCGATCCTGTCTCCGAAATCCGCCATGATGCACATGGGCCGCTACGCCAATGGTGTGGCCAATGCCGCCCATCGTTATGGTACGGCGATCTGGGAGCGAAACCCTGTCATTGGCCGCGAACGCGCAGCAAATGGTTGGAGGCTAACAACGCCGACCGGCTCGCTTACCGCTCGCCAGGTCATTCTGGCGACTGACGCCTATACATCGGCCGCCTTCGGCTATTTCCGCCGAAGGATGATGCCGATCGCTTCCTTCATCATCGCCACGCGCCCGCTCACCAAACAGGAGATTGCCGCGACTGTTCCGGGAAACCGCAACTTTACCAACTCGCTGAACATCGCGAACTATTTTCGCCTGACGCCGGATAACCGTATGCTGTTCGGCGGTCGGGCGAGATTTTCGGCCGAGTCGAACCAGAAGACCGACGTCAGCTCCGGTCAGCTCTTGCGCAAGCAGATGGTCGGCATATTTCCGCAGCTTGAGAGCGTCGAGATCGACTATTGCTGGGGCGGCCTCGTTGGATGCACCCAAGATCGTTATCCCCGGGCTGGCAGCGCCGAGGGTGTGCTTTACAGCATGGGCTATTCGGGACACGGAGCTCAGCTGTCGACTTTCATGGGTACCGCGCTCGCCGATATGGCGATGGGGCGCAAGGATGCCAATCCGCTTGAGGGCATGGCGTGGCGGGCCGTGCCGATGCACACCGGCACGCCTTGGTTTCTGCCAATTGTGGGTGCCTATTACCGGATGAAGGACATGCTTCCTTGAACTATGAGACGACGGTCGGGCGTGAGTTGAAGGCGTTCGGCTTCGCCAAGCTGTCGGCCGGCACAATAACCATCCTGCGCGGGCACGAGTGCCAAACCCCTGTCGGCCAAGGTTCGCGTTCGGCGCGGTCTGGGTCTCACAAAAAATGTGGCTACCGTCGGGGCCCGTTCGACGGCAGCCAGTTTACCCTGGGAGGAGGGGAGGGGACATTCGCGTGGATGGCTTTGATACGCTTGGCCTCGGGTCTCCATCCAACGAGTGATATCTTACACAGCTGCATGAGCGGTGGGCTGCGGCGTTTCGGGGGGTCGCCAGCATGTTGTTTGGTTTGTTGGTCGCCATGAAGCTAATTTAGCTGAGGCTTGCCTTGTCCGGTTGGCAGCGCGTACGCGTTCGATCTCCGACCGACGATGGAGCAGGGCGCAAAATATGCCCGTCAAGGATGTTCAAAGGCCTGAGCGGCGCTAGCAGGGAACCGCGCCAGAAACGGATAGGCGCACGTGACCGCTTTCCACAACGCAATGCAGCCGCTTCGGGTCGAAGCTTCGCTCAGCAGGCCAGCGGCCGGCGCTTTGAGGCGAAGCGCCGGCCTTGAGCGCTACAGCTCTACTTGCTCAGAAATGGCAAGGGCGTCATCCACCTCTATTCCGAGGTATTGCACGGTGCTCTCCAGCTTCTTGTGGCCGAGCAAGAGCTGGACGGCGCGCAGGTTGCCTGTCTTCTTGTAAATGTGGGCCGCCTTCGTCCTCCTCATCGAATGCGTGCCGTAGCGCTTCGGATCAAGCCCGATGCTCGACACCACCGTTCGACGATCCGGCCATACTGCCGCGTCGACAGGTGCGGCTTTGCGTGCACTCGGCTGGGAAACAGGTAATCCCGTTCACCGAGCCTCCGACGTCCGATCCAGGCACCGACAGCCTCCCGCGTTTGATCGGTCAGTTCGAATTGCACTGGTCGGCCTGTTTTCCGTTGGATGATGATCGCCCGGTCGCGCACCCTGCCGGAAATTGCAACATCGGCAACTGAGATCGCGACGAGATCACAAGCCCGCAGTTTGCTGTCGATCGCGAGATTGAACAGCGCCAGGTCGCGCACCGCACTCGACATCTGCAGGCGGGTTTGGATGGCCCAGACCTCCTTCGGCTTCAATGGAGGCTTCTGGCCGATGATGCGGCCGGAGTTCCAACTAGACATAGCCTTTCTCCCAAAATCCACCCTCCACTGCCGCAGCGCTCAACCTTCAAGCGGCCCAATGGTAATCCTCCTAGAAGCGACCGTTCGGGTCTATTCTGCCCTCTGCGGATTGTGGCTGGATTATCTGGAGCCCGCCGCGCCAAGAGAAACGGCGAAATTGAAACCATTCACCGCAACATGTCCGCACGGTGGAAATGATTCGCGTTAGCTCTGGACTGAGCGTTAACTGGACTGTGCTGACGGAGGAGGCAAACCATGGCGATGTATCTCACGCGCTTCAGCTACACACCCGAGACGTGGGCGCGCATGATCGAAAACCCCGAGGATCGCCGAGAGGCGGCACGCACGTATATTGAATCAGTAGGGGGAAAGCTCCACGGGTTCTGGTACGGCTTTGGTGAGCATGATGGCTGGAACCTGTGGGAGGCGCCTGATACCGTCTCGATGGCGGCTGTCGCGCTAGCCATCGGCGCAGGAGGCGCGCTCAGCTCTATCGAGACGACTGTGCTCCTCAGCGTTGAGGAGACGATTGAAGCTCTCGGAAAGGCGAAGACGATCCGGTACCGACCGCCGGCCACGTAGACGCGGCCCACTGCTTCTTATCCATATTTAGACGAGTAGGTGCTCGCGGGCACGCGGGTCCCGGCGCACAGTCTCTGCGAAGTGGGCCGGAGGTTGGAAAGCCCGCAATAACTCTTTGTGACGTTCACCAACATCTCAGTCGGGTGGGAAACAGCGATTCCGCGCGGTTCGCCCGAACGGCTCCGGCAACTCCGGACATTGGACGCAGGTATATGCCGTTTGAGCGTAGGTCCGCAGTCTGCGAAAGAAACCACTCAACGAGAATGTTGAGCTTCCACTGCCCGGCTCTTCGTTCGTTGGCGACCAGGAAAAATGCGCCTCCCGTCCGCACCGAAACGTCCAGCGGTTTGACGCGATCCCCTCTCCAGCGAGCGCTCCCTGCAAACTCATGGAAAAATCAGTTTCCGAACCTCTGACGATGGACGCGCTTGCAGCGTCATCTGGCATGTCGCGCCGCCGTCTCGAGCGGTTATTCCAGCAGCATCTTGGCATGCAGCCACGGATATTTTACCGCCAACTGCGGATCGAGCGGGCGCACGCACTTTTTGAGAATTCCGCGATTCCCGTCATAGATGCCGCAATAGCGTCGGGCTTCGTTAGCCAATCCCACTTCGCCAAGGTTCACAAGGCTTTCACGGGCTGCACGCCCCAAGAAACCCGAGCGGGGCGGAGACAAGACGGAGGACCGGTCGGTTCATGGCGCGAGCGATCAATAGGGATGTCCGCATTTGCCTAAAAGACCAGGAGCGTTCTCGTTCGGCCGACGTCCCCCAGGGCCATTTTTCGTGCGATCGTAGATTGCGACATCGGCGTAGCTGCGGCTAGGGCGGAAACGCTGTGAGCGCCAGTGGCCCGATTCAACGTCACCGGCGACGTGGCCGCTTTCGCCTTATCAAGATAGTGGCAGGAGACTGAATTCACCGCCGAAACCCGACAATTTTTCACCGGGAGAAACGGTTGACGCTCACTGACGCAGGCTCGGGAGCCCCGTGATGGCCGTGCAGCGGAGTGCGTCAGCTTGCGTCAGGAATGTGTACAGTGCGAGCTTGCGTCCCCGGAAACACAAACTAGAACTGTCTTGACGAGGCTTCCTCGCCGCGCGGCAGACATTGTTGAAGCCTCGAAAATTCCCTCATTATTAAATCTGGGCATTCTTAATGAACAGGCTTCCACTTTCGGTCGAAACCCTCCGCAGTTCGAAGCGCGTGCGGTGCAGCCTCTTCTTTCTCGCGGGCGGCGTGGGAATTGGGGCATGGGCTTCGAGCCTGCCGTTGCTTGCAGCGAAGTTGGGCCTGGACAAAGGGCAACTTGGGACTTTGCTGTTGTGTTTCGCCCTCGGGGCGATCGTTCTGATGGTGAATGTCGGCCGTATTAGTGATCGCATTAGCGGGAGCTACGTCTTGAGTCTTGGGGGTAGCCTGGTGTTCGGCCTCGCAATCCTCATGATTCCATTCGTTGACGGCCTTGTCATGGTCGGAGCGCTTGTGTTTCTGGCGGGCGCCGCCTTTGGAACGCTCGACGTATCGATGAACATCGAGGCATCGGATATCGAGCGAGCAACGGAAAGGCACTTAATGTCGTCCTTTCATGCTCTGTTTAGCATCGGGAATATCGTTGGGGCTTCGTTGGTCGGATTCCTTGCTTCCTTTGGCGGCGGGTTGCGAGAATGTCTGGGAGGCGCCGGAATTCTCGTGCTTCTTTCAGCGGTGTCGACACGATTTGTCGCTCGTAACGACGCCAAACAACAATCACGCACCGATACCGTCGCGACTGATAGCCAAGCTACGTTGGATAGGTCGCAGACACTGCTGGTCCTCCTGTTCGGCGTTGTTGCCTTTCTGGCTTTCCTGGCCGAGGGCGGGATCATGGATTGGTCGGCTGTTTACATGGTCGACACACTCGGTTCTTCGGAGAGTGTGGGGGCCTACGCTTTCGCGATCTTCGCCGCAGCCATGGCAATCGGCCGTCTGCTTGGCGACGGCGTGACCAAACGAATTGGGCACGTGAACGTGCTGAGATACGGAGGACTGGTTTGTGCATTGTCCCTTTCAACGATGTTGATTGGAAACAGCGTCGAAATCAGTATGGCGGTCCTTGCGTTGTGCGGTTTCGGCGTCGCGAACATGATACCTGCGGTCTTCGCGTCGGCGGGAAGAATTGGTTCTCATGCGGCCGGAAGAGCGATGTCGATCGTGACCACGATGGGATATAGCGGGCTGCTACTTGGACCAGCGCTGCTGGGTTTCGTCGCGCAGGTTTCGAGCCTCACAATCAGCTTGGGACTGGTGACGCTTGCGTTTGCGTTGATTTCACTCGGCACCCTTTACTTGAAACGCCGCTTATCGCAGTTCCACAAGCAAACTCAAACCAGTGAAAGCTTCGCGTGATTTCGGAAAACAAGAAGCGTTCGGAAGGCGTGCGCGAACAGCGTCGCGGGGCGGCTCGTCATCGGAGATTGCGCCGGTCGGATCAAGTTGTCACGTCTGTGCGATCGCCGACGGAGTTCTCGCATCCCTCCGAAATCTTTAGGGGGTCAGCGTTCTAAGCGCACGCTCGTGCAGCGCCTCATTGGCAGACGCCAGAACATGGCCGCCCGCTTCGGGGCGCTCGCCTATTAATCCCGTCACAACACCGCCAGCCCGCTCGATAATCGGGACCAAGGCGACGATGTCGTATGGCTGCAGGGACAATTCCAGACAAAGATCGATCTGTCCGGCTGCGAGCATGGCGAATGCATAGCATTCGCCGCCATAGCGCGTCATCTGGACGCTGTCCCGCAAGCGTTCGAAGCGGACATCCGGGAATTCCCCAAAACGTTCGGGAGAGTTCGTGTGCAGGATCGCTCGAGACAGATCTGTCGTCGAGCGCGTCCTCATGCGGTGGGTGCCCGACACGTTTTTCGCCCAAGCCGCTTCCTGATCCGCCCAGAAGCGCTCCTGCGTGAAGGGCTGGCTCATCATCCCCATCACACTGCGACCTTCCAGTGTCAGACCGATCAACGTTCCCCAGACAGGAATACCGCATATGAAGGGCCTCGTGCCGTCGACCGGGTCAAGGACCCACTTCCATGGTCCAGTCCCGGTCTCGCCGAACTCTTCACCGAGGATTGCGTGCTCGGGATACTCAGACGAAATCAGTTCACGCAGGACTCTTTCGGCTTCCTTGTCCGCCAAGGTCACGGGATCAAAACGATAGCCAGGCTTGAACTTCTCTTCGACTTCGAGAGTGGTGCGGAATCGAGGCAACGTCTCCATAGAAGCCGCGTCCGCCAGGCGATGGAGAAATGAAACGGGAGGGAACGTGTCCATGGTCTTATCCAAGCTGGCCCATCTATGTGTAAGACCGCGCATAAATGACAGGCCTGAAAGAGTGGCGGCGATGGGGAGAACCACCGCCGCCTGCCACCTTTTGCGATGTTGGTAACGTACAGCAGGTGGCGAGCGCGTTAGCTAATTGCCCTGGAAAATGGTGATCACCGCATCTCTCTTCAGGGTGGCCTGAAGCTCGTGGAGGGAAGCAACCTGGGCGGAAAAGTTGCCGATGTGAGGGCCGAGCCACCAGAGGCAGAGCACTGTCAGGATTGCGACAGCGATCGGAGTGCCCGGAACGTTAATTCTGTGAAACTTCAAGATCGCCTCCCGTCGCCAAGTATCCAAGCACGATAAGTCACAGCGGTCCGCAGGTGGATTTCTCATCTCTAAAATACCTGAAGCAATATGACGCAGTTGCCTCCATCTGTTGCGAATGGTGACTCGGACGATCCCAAAGGGAGATCAGCCAGCGACCAGCGTCGACATCAGCGCGTGCAGTTCGCGGGCGACATCGTAGCTGTTCTGCTGTTGTTGTTTTCTGCAGAAGAGCTCGCAACTCCACCACCCGTCGTAGCCAGTCGCTATGACTGCATCGGCCCACAGCTTCAGGTCGATCACTCCTCCGCCCGTCGGCACGTCTCTCAATACCACTTCATCGGGAACTCCGCCGGAAAATGCCAACGAGTCGCACACATGGACGCCATAAATGATGTCCTTGTCGAGCCGCGCGATGTCGTCAGGGGTGTTTCCGGACGTATAGCAGTGCCAGAAATCGATCACCATCCGGATGTTATCGCGCCGGGAGCGATCGATTATCATCAGTTGCTTTTCAATCGTGTTCAGGGGCGTCCAGGAAAGCGCTTCGAGATATATGAGAAGCCCATGACTGGCAGCGAGGTCGGCGATCTCCGAGAGGTTCGTTGCGGTAAGGGCGATTTGCTCCTCAATGGCTCGACCGAGCAAGCCGCTGTAAAGGTTCGTTGGGAGGCCGTCCTGATGGCGCAGCACCGCTTCCACGTTGACGGGACCGGTCAGCACCTGAACCCCTTTGGCCCCTGCTATGTAAGCGAGACGAAAGAGCTCCTCCGCTTCTCGCATGAGCTGCTTCCTCGCCTCGCCCTGGCGCTCTATATCGACTAGGAAGCCGATGCCCGGCACGTTCACATCCTGCAGCAGCGCCGCCAGCTCGGCTTCGGAAAAGCCAGACCCCAGAAATGCCCTCAGCTTGGCTGCGGATGCTTCTATGCCGTCGAAACCGACCTCCTCGGCGATGTCGAGATCGATCGCCAGCGTTGAATGCTTCGCGACGAGAGAGTGCAGTAGGAGCTGGTGCTTTTTGGTCATAACCTAGCCTTTTCTATTTCACGTTTCTGCTCGCCGACAGCTTCATAGGTGCGGCGGAATACGAGCTTCCGATAAGCGCGCGATGCGTGTGTTCAGGCGCTCTCGTCAAATGGCCGGATCACCGTCGCCCGGCCTCTTTTGGCCGCTGAAGCCACCGCTTCGGTAGCGACCAGCGCCGCGAAACTGTCCATGCCAGTCGCTAGTGGGGACGCTTGGTGTCTTGCCGCTGCCACGAATTCCTCCAGGGTGGCGGTGTGCAGATCGCGGTCACGCACGGGAACGAGTTCGTTACGGCCCGCGAGCCTGCGCACCAGGACGCCGGTACCGCGCGAGCTCAAGGTCCCGCTGGCAATCAGCACGCCATCAGTGCCGGCTGCCACCACCATGCTTTCCATGTCGGCTGTGCCAAAACTCTCATGCGCCTGGAGAAAGCTGCCATCCTTCATGCGGATCGTATATGCCAGATGGTAAGGCGAGCCGTTCGATTCCTTGGCAAAGGCTATCGCCTCAATGGGCTCGCCACCGGTGAGAAAGCGCGCGAGATCAATGTCCTCGGCGCAGATGTCAAGAAATACGCTGCCACCATCAGGGGATATCTCCCCCCTCCGATTTGGAGGAGGCTGAAAGGGGCCGCCGCGCAAGATCGAAACGGACTGGATCGTACCGATTTCTCCATCGAGAATGAGCCGGCGCATAGTCTGGTGAACCGTGGAGGCACGAAGGGGCTGGTTCACCGCGAGCACGACTCCGTTGTCGGAGCAGTGCTTGATCAGTCGCCTGGCGGTTTTGCTGTCTTCCGATAGCGGTCCATCGCAGAGAATGTGTTTTCCGGCATTCGCCGCTGCGAGGACGTAATGCTGTCGGCGCTTGAGCGTGGCGCTGATGTAGACGAACTTGACGGCCGGGTCGGACCAGACCCGCTTCATATCTGTGGTGGCCTGGGGGATGCTCAGGTCGTTTGCGAAATGAAGGGCATCGGTTTTGCTTTTGCTCACCACCCACAGCGGCGAATGCCCCATCGCACGAATGGCCGCAACCATCTGCTCGGTCGCGATTGTCCCGGTGCCCATAACGGACCAGCCTTCGGCGGCGCTCTGTCGCAATTCCATGGGTGCCTCGCGGATCGGCTTTCGGCCACAGTGCGGCAAGACTCCGCGGAGAGCAACTTCGCACCCCGTTGATGTCCTTCGCGAAAAGAAGTAAGATGTGCTTCCTATTGCTTCAGTTCGGAGGGCTGCAAGATTGGATCATATCGCGGGAAATGCCGGCGCTCTGGCGGCCAATCTCAGAACCCTGTGCGAGGGACACGGTTCGATTGCGGCCGTCTGTCGAAAGATCAATGTCAACCGGCAGCAGTTCAACAAGTATCTTTCAGGCGCTCACGTGCCATCTGCATCCAATCTAAGGATGATCGCGAACTATTTCGGCCTCAGCGTTCCAATCCTGTTTTCGGATCCAGACGAGTTTCGCACACTTGTCGACGGAAACTTCTTCCATGCCATGTCTACCGCTCGCCAGCTACCGGAGTTCTCGCGCTTCGTGTCAAACATGATCGTCGAGAACAATTCTCTGGATGACGATATCCTCGGTGTCTATGACAGGTATCAGTTCTCCTCCATCTACAAAGGTTTCGTGCTGCGGTCCGCCTTTTGCATCTACCGCAACAAGGAGTTCCTTCAGCACTATTATGTCGAACGGTTCCCGAGCTTCGATGATCCAAAGAAGACTGAATATGTTTTCAAGTACTACGGCTTCTGTTTTCCCGTGGCCGACCGCATCTTCACGGCCGACTTCGAAGGAATCCAACGCAACGAATTGACCTTTGGAGTTTACGCTCAGGTAAAGCGTAATGCGAAGAAGTTCATGTTCGGCATAGCCAGCGGCATCGCCGCAAACATGTTCAGACAGCCATACTCCACCAAAGTGGCTCTCCACTACCGCGGGCCAGGCCTTCTGAAACGCGAGCACCTCAACAACCTGACCGTGATGGATCGGAACGATCCTTCGATACCCCGCGAAGCCTTGCAATATCTGGGTGATGGGTCTGACATGATCCAGATGGGGTGAAGCCCGACTGAAATGGCCGGGCTCGTATTCGTCAGGGATGCAATTCCACAGCCAACCAGACGGAGTCGGTGTCCGCATAGTACCGGTGCCAAGGGTAGGTCCACTGGTTCCTTCCAGTCACCCTGCAGAATGGATCATGCGAATAGCCGACGGGCATCACCACGTCTTCGTACAAGGTGGATGGGTCGCGTTCTCTGAACTTCTGCATCCTGCCAGAGCCGTGGATCTGCGTGTGCGTCTCCAAAAACGGATGCTCATGATGAATGAAACAGTCCGTGTCGCCGGGTGCCCACCAGAGATTTAGCTTCAGCGTAAATACCTGCGGCGCCTCGTGTTCTGTGCGCTCGTTCGTGAAAACGCGGGGGTCCGTCGTGACCGTGCCGAGCTCGTCCTGCTTCGAGATAAAGAGGGGCGTGTCCCTCGGGAAACTGCGGATCCGGTTGCCGAGCCAATCCCAGCCCCGGAACATGGCTCCTCCAAGATTGGTCGCACGCTGCACCTTCACTAGCGCGACCCGTTCGGCGCTCTTGATGCACCCGCCGCGCAGCCAGGTGGATTTCCAGGCGGGAACGATCGCCGGATGCTCTTCCCCGGTTACAAGCGGCCGCGGGCTCAGGTTGACGACGATTGCATCCTCGACCTCGTGGTCAACCACGTTCTCGACGAGCTTCGCGTAAATGAACTCGTCGGCAAACGCGAGATCTCTAATTTTGTTCTCCACGGCGAACTCCTCCTGGAAGGCTACTTTCTTCACAGGAAGCCACGACAAGAGCGAAATGCCTATTGCGCGGGACTCTGATTTACCGCGCAAGTATACGCGCAGCGTGCGTCTAGTTGCGAATCCTCTTGAGGCGGCCACCAAGCGGCATGCAGATCGTCTGGGAACAGAGCCGCGCGAAGAGCCAGCCTATCGAGCGGAAGGTCCCAGAGGGGCGATGCAAAGCTCAGCAGGTCTTGCGTCAGTCTGCGTCAGCTAATCGTGCCCTGCGAACTTGTAAGGTTTGCACGAAACGCGGACTGTTCATCCCAGGATCGAAAGAGCCGGTATCCGAAGGCTCGCTGGCAAAAACACTACCGAGGAGGGTTGATCAGATGAAGCTCACGGGCGGTCAAGTCGTCGCGAAAGCACTAAAGGAATATGGAGTGGAGTATGTCGCCGGTGTTCCGGGCCACGGCATCTGGTCGCTCTTCGACGCATTTCTTGAAGAAGGTTCGCAGCTTCCTTTTATCCAGGTCATGCACGAGCAAAGCGCTGTGCATATGGCGGATGGCTATTTCCGGGCGTCGGGACGCCCGATGGCTTGTTCGACCTCGGTGGGTCCGGGTGCCGCGAACACGATCATCGGCCTGGCAACGGCCTATTGCGACTCCACATCGCTGTTCTATGTTTCCGGCTCGCCGCAGACCTACATGCATGGTCATGGCACCATGCAGGAACTGGAGCGCCAGCAGGACAACGCCTTCCCGCGTATCACCGAGCAGGTGACGAAGCGCGCCTGGCAAGCGAACTCGGTTCAGGTCCTGCCGAGCATCATGCACCGTGCCTTTAGCGCGATGATGACGGGCCGTCCCGGTCCCGTCCACGTCGAAGTGCCGATGGATGTGCAGGTCGAGGCGGCGGATGTCGCAATTCACCCGCTGGAAAAGCGCCTGCCGATCGGCGTGGCCTACCCGGACCCGAAGGCGATAGAGGCGGCCATCAAGGTTCTGCTGAACGCCGAGCGTCCGGTCATAGTCGCAGGCGGCGGGGCGATCACCGCCAATGCCTCGGCCGAACTGACGCGCCTTGCCGAAAAGCTCGGCGCGGCGGTGTCGATCACCTGGAACGGCAAAGGCGCGATCTCGGAAGATCACGCACTGTTCATCGGAGCCGTCGGGCAGACCGGCACGACCTGCGGCAACACCATCACTGCTTCCGCTGACGTGGTCGTCTCGGTCGGTTGCCGTTTCACCGACTGGTCCGCCTCATCCTACGCCAAGGGCGTGTCCTTCTCGATACCGTCGGCCAAGCTGATCCACATCGACCTTGATCCGCGCGAAATCGGCAAGAACTACGAGACCGAAGTCGGTATCGTTTCCGATGCCAAAGTCGCTTTGGAAGCGATGTTGGCCATGATCTCCGACGCCGACTCGACGAGGATGTTGTCGCGTCGCGAGAAGTTCCTGGCCGACGTGCAGAAGGCCAAGGCCGACTGGCGCGCCCAGGTGGAGCCGCGCGAGAACAGCCGCGAAACCCCTTTCACCTCGCAGCGGCCCCTCATGGCGCTGCGCAAGGTGCTGGACCGCAACGGCATTGTTGTCGTCGGATCGGGCAACACACAAGGCTCGGTCAAGCAGAGCTTCCCGGTCTATGAGCCGCGCACGCATCTCACCTCGGGTTCCTATTCTCCAATGGGCTGGGCGGTTCCGGCTGCGCTGGGCGCCAAGCTTGCCTGCCCCGATCGCCAGGTCGTGGCGATCGTCGGCGACGGTGATTTCATGATGTCCCTGCCGGAAATGGGTACGGCAGCGATGAACGGCATCAACGTGGTGTTCCTCGTGCTGAACAATTCCGGCTACATGTCGATCCGCGGCGGTCAGCGCAAGTTCATGGGGCGTCACATTGCATCGGAGTTCAAGCGTCACGCCGGCAATGGCGAGCCCTATTCGGCAGACATTGCGGCGTCGGCCCGTGCCTTCGGTCTGGAGGCGTGGAAGGTCGAAAAGGACGAAGACCTGGAAAGCAGCCTGAAGGCGGCTTTGGAATGCGGCGGTCCGGCCCTGGTTGAAGTCGTCGTATCACGCGACGCGGCAGGTCCGTTCGCCACTGGCTGGTGGGACTTCCCGTCGCCAGCGTACTACGAGAAGGAACAGACTGCTTACGCTGAGATGCGTGCACGCGAGCAGCATCTCTAAGCAGATCTCGCGAGGGTGGCGGTAGGCCGCCCTCGCCACTCACCATCCACCACGTTGAGAGTGCGGCGCTTGCGGCGACCGTAAACGAAGAGTCTTTGTCATGATACGGCACATCAAATCAGCGCAGGCCTCTGTAGAAGAAGGCGGTACCGACAGCGCGGTGACCAAAGCAGTCGAGGCGCTTCTCGCAAAGGTCAAAAACGGTGGTGACAAGGCAGTTCGCGAACTGTCGATCCAGTTCGATAAGCTCGACCGAGAAACCTATCGTCTTTCGAAGGAAGAAATCGACCGCTCCATCAACTCGCTCACGGGGCGCGAGCGCGAAGACCTCGACTTCGCGCAGGACCAAGTCCGAAAGTTTGCAGAAGCTCAGAAGGCAACGCTGACCGACCTCGAAGTCGAGACGCTTCCTGGAGTGATCCTGGGTCATCGCAACGTCCCGATTCAGAATGTCGGCTGCTATGTGCCGGGCGGTAAGTATCCGCTGCTGGCCTCGGCGCATATGACGGTCCTGACCGCCCGCGTTGCCGGCTGCGAACGTGTCATCACCTGCGCACCGCCTTTCCAGGGCAGGACTTCCGAGAAGATCGTCGCTGCCCAGGCACTTGCAGGCGCCGACGAGATTTATTGCCTTGGTGGTGTTCAGGCGATCGCGGCGATGGCCTACGGGACGGAAACGATTGCATCGGTCGACATGCTTGCGGGTCCCGGCAACGCCTATGTTGCCGAAGCGAAGCGCTTGCTCTTCGGGAAAGTCGGCATCGATCTCTTCGCCGGCCCGACCGAAACACTTGTCATCGCTGACGACAGCGCCGATGGCGAACTGGTGGCGACGGATCTTCTGGGGCAGGCCGAGCACGGTGTAAACTCGCCAGCGGTTCTCATCACGAACTCGGAAAGACTTGCTCGTGACACCCTGACCGAGATCGATCGCCTCCTGAAGATCCTGCCGACCGCGGCGATTGCCGCAAAGGCATGGGAAGACTTCGGGGAAATCATCCTGTGTGACACGATCGACGAGATGGTCGCCGAAGGTGACCGGCTTGCTTCCGAGCACGTCCAGATCCTGACGCGCGATCCCGACTACTTCCTTAACAACATGAGGAACTACGGCGCGCTGTTCCTGGGCGCCCGCACGAACGTCTCCTTCGGCGACAAGGTCATCGGCACCAATCATACGCTGCCGACGAACAAGGCTGCCCGATACACGGGCGGTCTCTGGGTCGGCAAGTTCCTCAAGACCTGCACCTACCAACGCATCGAGACGGACGAGGCATCCGCTTTGATCGGGCAATACGGCTCTCGCCTTTGCCTCATGGAAGGATTTGCCGGCCACGCAGAGCAGTCGAACATTCGGGTTCGTCGCTACGGCCGCAAGAACGTCGGCTATGCCATGCCGGCGGACCCCAACTGACAACTTCGCATAAAGAGCCTGCCAAGGGCCTGCGATCAACCGCAACCAGAGAGGAATACATAGATGTCAAAGTTTCTTGCAAGTCTTGTCGCCGCCACCATGCTGGTGCCGGCGGCTGCGCGTGCGGAAGGCACGATCGAGGTTCTCCACCACTGGGTTTCCCAGAGCGAAGTCGACGCCTTGAACGTCATCCGCAAGGACCTGGAAACGAAGGGTTTCCAGTGGAAGGACTCCGCCGTCGGCGGCATGAGCGGCGCGAACGCGCAGCAGGCCCTGAGGTCACGCCTGACTTCGGGCGACCCGCCGGGAGCAATGCAATTCCTGGGCTGGGAAGGTCCCCAGTGGGCCGAACAGGGCGTCGTTCGCGATCTGAACGATCTTGCCAAGGAAGGCGGGTGGCGTGAGGCGCTTCCCCCGCAACTGCTTACTTTCGTCACCTCGGGCGATGCCTTCATTGCGGCGCCGATCAACATGCACCGTCAGAACTGGGTGTGGGCCAACAAGAAGATCTTCGACGACGCCGGCATCGCGCCTCCCAAGACATGGGAGGAACTGATCGCTGCCGGTAAGAAGCTCAAGGAGAAAGGCGTCACGCCGGTCGCGATGGGCGACGAGCCCTGGCAGATCGGGATCATCTTCGATGCGCTGCTGTCGGACTTGAACGGCCCCGAATTCTACAAGAAGGCAGCAATCGACCTCGATCCGGCGGCGCTGAGCAGTCCGGAAATGACCAAGGTCTTCGACACGCTGCGCGAGGTCCGTGGCCTCGTCGACGACAATTTCGTCGGCCGAGACTGGGCCGTCGCGACCGGCATGGTCATCAACGGCGAAGCCGCGATGCAGTTCATGGGAGACTGGGCGAAGGGCGAGTTCCTCGCCAAGGGGCTGAAGCCGAATACGGATTTCTACTGCTTCGCCACCCCGGCCAAGGTGCCGACGTTCCAATACGTCATCGACAGCTTCGGCATGTTCACCGTGAAGGACGAGACTGTCCAGAAAGCCCAGGTGGCTCTCGCCGAGACGATCATGGATCCCAAGGTGCAGAAGGGCTTCAACCTGATCAAGGGTTCCATCCCGGCTCGAACGGACGTCTCCGTGGACGACTTCGATGACTGCGCGAAGCTCGGCTTCAACGAACGTGCCGAAGCAATCGAGGCGGGTAGCATGCTGGGCGCGATGACACACGGCTTTGCCGCCAAGCCGGAATTCGCATCGGTCTTTGGCGATGTGGCTGCCCAGTTCTTTGTCGGCAACATGTCTTCGGAAGACGCCGTCAAGATGCTCGTCGAAGGCATCGACAACGCCCGCTGACACAGCGGCCGGGTGCCCGGCACCCGGCCCATCTCAAAGGATTCGGTCATCGGAGCTAGCTCATGAACGCCGCCAAGAGTTTTTCATCACGATTGGCAGGCTGGCTTCCACGCATTGTCGTCGCTCCCAGCCTGCTGATCGTCATCGTCACGGTCTACCTGTTCATCCTTTGGACAGGCGTGATCTCGTTCACCTCCTCGAAGTTCGTACCGGTCTACGACTTCGCTGGTTTCGAGCAATTTGTTCGGCTGTGGGCGACGCCGCGCTGGCACACTGCCGTCGCGAACCTCTTTATCTTCTCCGCCCTGTTCCTATTGCTCTCGACGGGCATTGGCCTGCTCATGGCAATCCTGCTCGACCAGAACATCCGGGCGGAAGGATTCTTGAGGGCAGTCTACCTGTATCCAATGGCCCTGTCGTTCATCGTCACCGGGACGGCATGGAAGTGGATCATGAATCCCGGCCTCGGCATCCAGAAGGTCGTCAACGAACTTGGCTGGACGAGCTTCACGTTCGACTGGATCACCGACCCCAAGATGGCGATCTACACGGTTGTGATTGCTGGCGTCTGGCAATCCTCGGGTTTTGCCATGGCGATTTTCCTGGCCGGCCTCAGAGGGATCGACAACTCGGTCATCAAGGCCGCGCAGATCGAAGGCGCCAGCCTCCCGCTCATCTATCGGCAGATCATCATCCCGATGCTGCGGCCGGCGATGCTGAGCGTGATTGTCCTTCTGAGTTATATCGCCATCAAGAGCTTCGACCTGGTGCTGGCGCTCACCAACGGTGGCCCCGGCTCGGCGACTGAGCTTCCCTCAACCTTCATGTTCTCGGCGACGTTCCGCAGGAACCAGATGGGGGTCGGAGCGGCGAGCGCCATCATGATGCTCATGACCGTCGCGGCAATCATCATCCCCTACCTCTATTCCGAACTCCGGGAGCGCAACAATGGCTAACGCCCTCTCGCAGCCAAAACCAATGGCAGAAGTCCTCCCGCGTCAAAACCGGATCCGTCTGGGTCGCCTGTTCATCTATGCCCCACTCGCTGTCATGGCGGTGCTCTATCTGATGCCTCTGTGGGTTATGGTCGTGACATCGCTCAAGCCGCTCGACGAAATCTACGGCGGCTCCTTCATAGGGCCGCCGCAGACCATCACCCTCGATGCCTGGCGTTCCGCCTGGTCGCAGGCCTGCATCGGTACCGAGTGCACCGGCCTCAGACCCTATTTCGTGAACTCGCTGCTCATGGTCGTTCCGGCCGTCGTCCTGTCGACCGGTATCGGCGCCATCAACGGCTACATCCTGACGAAGTGGCGATTTCCGGGCGCGAACTTTGTGTTCGGCTTGCTGCTCTTCGGATGCTTCCTGCCCTATCAGGCGATCCTGATCCCGATGGCGCGAACGCTCGGACTGCTCGGCCTCGCCGGCGGCATTCCGGGCCTCGTATTCGTCCATGTCGCCTACGGCATCTGTTTCACGACGCTGTTCTTCCGCAACTATTTCGTCTCGTTGCCGGACGAACTCACCAAAGCGGCTATGGTGGATGGAGCAGGCTTCTTCAGGATCTTCTGGAGCGTCATCCTGCCCACGTCGATTCCGATCATTGTTGTCTCCTGTATCTGGCAGTTCACGCAGATCTGGAACGACTTCCTGTTTGGTGTCTCGTTCACGTCCGGCGGCAACAGCCCGATAACGGTCGCGCTCAACAACATCGTCAACGTGACCACCGGGCGCAAACAGTACAACGTCGACATGGCCGCCGCCATGATCGCCGCCATCCCCACTCTCTTGGTCTACATCGTTGCTGGACGCTATTTCGTCCGCGGACTGACGGCCGGCGCTGTGAAAGGTTGATCCAATGTCCACTCTTGAAATCGATCGCGTCCGCAAAACCTACGGCAATCTCGAAGTCCTCAAGGAGGTGAGTATCTCCATTGGGACTGGCGACTTCCTCGTCCTTCTTGGTCCTTCCGGCTGTGGTAAGTCTACGCTTCTAAACATGATTGCCGGTCTTGAAAACATCTCGGGCGGCGAGGTCCGGATTGCTGGCAAGGTCGTAAACGAGCTGTCGCCAAAAGACCGCGACATTGCGATGGTCTTCCAGTCCTACGCACTTTACCCGACGATGACGGTTCGACAGAACATCGAATTCGGCATGAAGATCCGCGGTGTATCGCCAGCTAACCGCGACAAAGCCGTTCGGGCTGCCGCCGACCTGCTGCAGATCACGCATCTGCTTGATCGCAAGCCCTCGCAATTGTCGGGCGGTCAGCGCCAACGTGTTGCGATGGGACGCGCCATTGTGCGTCAACCCAAGCTGTTTCTGTTTGATGAGCCTTTGTCGAACCTCGACGCTAAGCTGCGCGTCGATATGCGCACGGAGATAAAGCGCTTGCACGCGCGGCTCGGCACGACGATCGTCTACGTAACGCACGACCAGATCGAAGCGATGACGCTTGCGACCCGCGTTGCCGTGATGAAGGGCGGTGTGGTCCAGCAGCTCGACGACCCGCAGACGGTCTATGACCGGCCCGCCAACGTCTATGTCGCAAAATTCGTCGGCTCGCCGTCCATGAACATCATTCCCTGCAGGGTCGAAGTCGAAGGTACGACCGCGACCGCGATCATCGACGTTGCTAACCGGCCGGCCGCGCGGATCCCGGGAATAGGTCTGTCCAGCCAAGCCGCATCCACATATGCGAACCGCAAGGTTCTCATTGGCATCCGGCCCGAGTTATTCAGCGTCGGAAATGGGCAGGCGCAAGGTGCAATCTCGGTGGACGTTGACGTGGTGGAGCCCACCGGCCCCGATACGCTTGCCGTGTTCCATCTCGGCGGCGTGGAAGTCACGGCCCGTTTGCCGCCAAAGCAGGTCAATGCAGGCACCGCAGCCACGCTCGCCGTCGATACTTCGAAAATCGTCCTCTTCGATTCGGACAGCGAAGAGCTGATCAATTGACAGGATGTTTCATGGACCAGATAGCGGACATTGTCATAATCGGGTCGGGGATCGGCGGCAGCTCTCTCGCCTATAGTCTTGCGGGCTCGGGAAAGCGCATCTTCATTCTCGAACGCGGGGAGTACCTGAAGGACACCCCCGAGGCTCGGGATGACGTGGCCATTTTCCAGAAGGGCTTCTACAGGTCGTCCGAAGAATGGGTGGGTACCGATGGCCAGTCGTTCCTGCCGGGCAACTACTACTATGTCGGTGGCAATTCCAAGTTCTTCGGGGCGGTGATGTACCGTTACCGGGCCGAGGACTTCGAGCCCCGTCCGCATATGGAAGGCCGCTCGCCTGGCTGGCCGTTAGGCTATGCCGATATGGAGCCCTGGTATGAGCGGGCAGAGGAAATCTATGGCGTCCGTGGTGCGGCCGGCGAGGATCCGACGGAGCCGCCGCGATCGCATCCGTATCGCTTCCCGGCTGTTCCCGACGAACCGGCCATTGCCGCGGTGCGCGCAAGATTGCGCAAGGCCGGCGTCCACCCGGCAAGCCTGCCGCTGGCGATCGATATCGAGGAGTGGCTTCGACGCGCGAAGACAGGGTGGGACGCGTTCCCGAATACCGGACGCGGTAAGATCGACGCCGAGGTCGGCCCGCTTGCCAGTGCCCTGGCCCACCCGAACGTGAACGTCATTACGGGCGCAAATGTGGTGCGGCTGGAAACGGATCCGCTCGGCACGAAAGTGACGGCCGCCGTTTATATCAAGGATGGTGTGGAGCAGCGGATCGGCGCCGAAATTTTTGCAGTGGCTGCCGGTGCGGTTCAGTCGGCCGCGCTACTGCTGAGATCCGGCAATAGCACGCATCCCCGAGGCCTCGGCAATAGCTCCGACCAACTTGGCCGCAACTTCATGAATCACAACACGACGGCGATGCTGGCGATCGATCCAAGATCACCCAACACCGCCGTCTATCAGAAGACGCTGGCCTTCAACGATTTCTACAACAAGGACCCAGATACGGGCTTCCCGCTGGGCAATGTTCAACTGCTGGGCCATATCACCGGCAATATCCTCAAGGCGCAAACGCCGTCGGTGCCGGCTTGGATGGCAAGGCTCATGGCGCATTATGCCTATGGTTGGTTTCTCACAAGCGAGGACCTTCCCAATCCAGACAGCCGAGTAATGGTGAAGGACGGCAGGATCGTGATGCATTGGGTGCGCTCAAACATGCGTGCCCACGAAGCGCTGATCAAAAGAACCCGCGAGGTCATGCGCAAGGCCGGCTTTCCCATCGTCCTGACGCGCACGTTCGGCCGGAAGACGACCTCTCACCAGTGTGGCACCGCCCGAATGGGAACTGACCCGCAAGCATCGGTTGTCGATCTCGATTGCCGCAGCCACGACTTGGAGAATCTGTACGTCACGGACGCGTCGGTCTTACCTACTTCGGCCGCCGTCAATCCGGCACTGACGGTCGCTGCGCTCGCTATCAAGGCAGGCAATTCGATCTCAAGGGGGCGATGATGGCACGCTGGGACATTGGGTCGGCGCTTTTCGGAGTTCGCTCCCGGCAGCCGGATGAAGTCAACACGTTTGATTACATCGTCGTCGGCGGAGGCTCGACCGGGTGTGTCGTGGCCTCGCGTCTCTCGGAGGACCCCGCCGTTAGAGTACTGCTCCTCGAGGAGGGGCCGCGCGACCTCAATCCCTACATTCACATTCCCGGCGCGTACTACAAAACCGCGCAGGGCGAACTGCTGAAGCGCATTCCCTGGGAACCGATGGCCGATCAGCGACGCGCTGAGACGCCGACCATGGTGCAGGCCCGCGTGCTTGGCGGCGGCAGCTCCGTCAACGCGATGATCTACATTCGTGGCGTGCCGTCCGACTATGAGCAGTGGGTCAACCTGGGTGCCGAAGGCTGGAGCTATGCCGACGTCCTGCCGTTCTTCATGCGCGCCGAGGACAACAATCGCTTTTGCAACGGAGTCCATGGTGTCGGGGGGCCACTCGGAGTTTCGGATATCGACTATATTCATCCCCTGACCCGCGCCTGGTTGCAGGCCTGCCAGCAGGCGGGTCTTCCTTACAACCCCGACTTCAACTCAGGAAATCCGGCAGGTTGCGGCCTGTATCAGATAACGGCCCGCAACGGGCGCCGCAGCTCTGCCGCGGTTGCCTATCTCAACCCAGCCCGCAAACGGAGCAATCTGCGGATCGAGACTGGGACCACGGTTACGCGCGTGATAGTTGAGAAGGGACGCGCAGTCGGTGTCGAATGTGTGAAGGGCAAACGCACCGTAGTCTATAGGGCCGAGCAGGAAGTCGTCCTCTCCGCCGGGGCGATTGGCACGCCCAAGCTCCTGATGCTGTCCGGGATTGGTCCCGAAGGCCAGATCAGACGCCAGGGGATAGACCTCCAGGCGGACCTGCCTGGCGTGGGCCAGAACCTCCAGGATCATATCGAAATCTCGATAGTCTACCAGCTCAACGGACCGCACAGCTATGACAAGTATAAAAGGCCTCTCTGGAAAGCGGCGGCCGGGCTGAACTACGCTCTCTTCCGTAGTGGCCCGGCGTCATCGAACCTGATTGAAGGGGGCGCATTCTGGTGGGGCGACAAGGCCGAGACGACCCCTGATATCCAATATTTCATGGTCGTTGGCGCGGGCATCGAGGAGGGGGTCGATGCGGTGCCCGGAGGTAACGGATGCACGGTCAATCTGGGGCAGATCCGACCCCGCTCCAGAGGTGAGGTGACGCTCGCTAGCGCTGACCCGACGGCAAATCCGCGCGTAGCGCCGCGTTACTTCTCGGACCCATACGATCTCGACGCCATCACCGACGGAACAATGACCGCGCTCGACATCATGGCGCAGCCGGCAATCGCCCGATACGTCGCCGCCCGGCACACGCCGTCGCCGTCTCTCAAGACGCGCGAGGATATCAAGGCATTTTGTCTCAAGGACGCCCACGCCGCCTTGCACCCTTCGGGGACGTGCCGCATGGGGCAGGACGAAATGGCGGTGGTCGACCCGCAGCTTCGGGTGAGAGGGATCGACGGTTTGCGGGTCGCTGATGCCTCGGTTATGCCAACGCTGATCTCGGGTAACCCCAATGCCGTGTGCATCATGATCGGCGAGCGGGCGGCCGATTTCCTGCGCTCAGAAACCGCGCAGAGACATTAAAAGGATCTAGGCTGATGACCCTCACACTAGATCAGGACGCCAGGGCAATACTCCTGCCGGCGTTCGACAATCTGGATTTTGCGGACGTGATGGAACCGTTTCTGAAAAAGGGCGGCCGTTCCGTTCTGATCGGGGAAACACGGGCCGAGTACGTGGCTCGAGAGATGTCAAAAGAAAGACTGGCCACGGAGACGCCGGAGATCTTTCGGACCGCTGTCGACAGGCTCCGGGCTGGATGTCCCGAGCTCATAGTCGCCGTCGACCAAGAGTTGGGCGGCATCCAGAGGCTGGAAGGGCTTGTCTGTGCGCTCCCCGACTTGCAAGACGCGGAGGCGTTGTCTGAAAACGTGCTCGCCGAACGTTGCCAACAAGTCGCGGCAGCCGCTCGCGAGCTCGGCGTCACGATGTTCCTGGCGCCGATCGCAGACGTCGTCGACGGCCGAAATCCATGGCTGCACAACCGGACGATGGGCAGGGATGCGCAAACCGTCGCGAGGCTTGCCGCGGCGTACGTCAAGGGCGTCCAGAAGGCGGGGATCACTGCAGTGACGAAGCACTTTCCGGGCTTCAACGATCTTGAAGCTGACCCTGCGCTGGTCGATGTTTCGCTCGGAACGACACTCGACCGCATCCTCGGAAGTGCCCTGCCGTTCAGGGCTGCGATCGAGGCTGGGACGAAAGCGGTGATGACAGGCCCCGCGCCCGTCGCCGCGTTCGACGCACAAAATGCTGCCAGCACGTCAGCGACTGTGATCGCGCTGCTGCGCGGGCACTTCGGCTTCAAGGGCCTCGTTGTCAGCGACGATCTTGACGCTCCTGCCACGATGCGCGGCGCATCGCTTCTGGACACCGCTATAGCCTCCCTCAACGCAGGGGTCGACCTCCTGCTCGTCGGAGGAGGGCCACACATCCACGCCTTGTCCGACGGCATCGCCGACGCAGTGCGGGCTGGGCGTCTTTCTGCCGAGCGGTTGGCAGATGCAGCGTGCCGCGTGAGGGAAAACGCCGCTGGACGTTGAACGAACGGTATCGGATTGCCCGCAGGGCTTGTCCGGAGGGTGCGAAGCAAAAGGCCCCACTGAACATACGTGAGTTGAAACGCAGTCGATCGCAGTCAACGCCGCCTGCAGCAGCGCGGTGCCGCCAACTGCCGCAGGCTGCCTAAGCGGCTTTGTTAGCCAACCGACGCGAGCGCACCGACCCAAGACATTGGCAACGAGCTGTCCATGGTGGTGGTGATTGGGCCACCAGCGTTGCACAGGCCACTCCGCGAGGAGTTCGCATTATTCCATGGCCGACCAATCCCTCTGCGACCACACGGGATAGGAGATAGTTGTCGAGCCGCTCACGACGGTCAGCTATTGGGGCCTAGGACGAAGCCGCTCGCGCGGCACTGGCGCCCGTGGTGAGGGTGCAGGAATGATCTGAACGGCGTGCATTTGCAGGTGTGCGGTCCTGGCTGACGATTGAGGTGTTCTCAATCTTCAGACAGGAGGTTGCCATGACGGAGGAGAGGACGACCCCGCTGCGCGAGCGGCTTCGTCCAAGGGTCGACAGGAGACGGAAAGCCCTCGACCGGAGAGCGCCAAAGCAGTCGCTTGCTCTTTCGCTCCGATCAACTGCGGCATGGCTCCTCAACGGCGGCGTTGGAGAAAAAGGGCGATAGCACCCCGTCAGGCTGGAGCGACAGCCTGACCCTTGATGCGGCCCTGGTCACGCATTTGCCTGGAGAGCCGTTGAACGGAAGATGATCGCCGGGCGGGTTTCGCTCGAACGGAAGCCGCGGTCCGCAACGTGAAGAAGACGCAGTATGCTCGCCACAGTCGTGCTGCCCCAAAGTGTATGATATCGTGCGTGAACTGCGTGGGCCGTTTGGAGGGGGACCACATGCCAAGCGCATCCGCATTGCTCGGAACCTGGCGAATGCTCTCGTGGACGCGGAAAGTTGTTGTCTCCGGCGAGGTAACCGATGCCATGGGCGCGGAGCCTGTGGGATTCCTCTCTTATCAGGCAGACGGCCGCATGATGGCATTGGTGGTCAGCCGTGCTCGGCCTGCACCCCAGGCGGCCAAGCTTACGAATGATGAGAAGGCTGCTCTTTTCGATTCTATGCTGGCCTATAGCGGCTCCTACACGGTCGAAAACGGCAGGGTCACGCATCACGTCGATGCAAGCTGGAATCCTCTTTGGGGGGTGGCCGAACTCATCCGACCGTATTCGATCAGCGGCGACAGGCTGGTGATCAGCGACGCGCCGGGGATCGACCCTGTGACGGGTGAGGAAGTAATTTATCGGATCGAGTTTCAAAAGGTCTGAGGGGGGCCTTTTGACACCGAAGCGGCAGGCCGTGTGTCCAAACGCCGATCCCAACCGCGGCCGCTTCGCGCGTCACAATGCGGCCTTTCCGGCAGGGGGAACCATGACAGGAATTCTCGACGCGGTTGTCATAGGCGCAGGCTCGGCCGGGCTTGGGGTCAGCTATTTTCTCAAGCAGCAAGGATGCGCTCATCAGGTGCTTGAACGGAGCCGCGTAGGCGAGACATGGCGGACCCAGCGCTGGGACTCTTTCCTTCTGAACTCACCGAATATCCGTTCTTTGCTGCCCGGCGATTCCTTTGCCGGACCGGACCCGTGGGGTGCCAGCACGCAGCAACAGTTCGTCACCTATCTCGAGAGCTATGTCGAGCGGCATCGGTTACCGGTGATAACCGAGACTCCGGTCGAGAAACTCTCTAGGGATGATGAGGCCTTTCTGATGGCGACGCCGCGCGGTGCGTTTCGCGCGCGCAACGTCGTGATCGCGAGCGGTAGCCTGAATTGTCCGAAGCGGCCGCCATGGGCGGCGGAACTGCCGCCGACAATTCGCCAGCTCGATTCCTCGACCTATCGCAATGCCGCCGAACTGGAACAAGGTGCAGTCCTCGTGGTTGGCAGCGGTCAGTCAGGCGGTCAGATTACCGAAGACCTGGTGCTTGCGGGTCGCTCGGTCTTTCTGGCGACCAGCCGGGCCGGCCGTCTGGTGCGGCATTACCGCGGCGGCGACATCTTCCACTGGATGACCCTGTCGGGCTTTCTCGACATGCCGCGCCAAGAATTCGTCCTGCCCTCCGGGAAGCTGCCGGCGAGGGGCCTGCTCGGTGCCACCCACACTATCAGCCTGCAATCGCTGAGCGCCGAGGGTGTCGTGTTGGTCGGTCGCTTCTTGGGTGTAGAGAATGGCAGCCTGGTATTCGGCGACGACCTGGATGAGCATATACGCTTTGCGGACGAGAGTTCAGCCAACGTCAAGCGCTTTATTGACGCATACATCGGGCGCGCCGGGCTGAACGCGCCGCCTGCCGAGGACGACCCTGCCGAGATCATCGCGCCGCGCCTGCCCAATCCACCAATCCGCTCACTCGAATTGGCGACGAGTGGCATAACGTCGGTAATCTGGTGCACAGGTTTCAGAGGCGATTTCCGATGGATCAAAATCCCGGACTCCATCGATGGCAGCGGCCAGCCCATTCACCAAGACGGGATCGGATTGGTTCCAGGGCTGTATTTTTCCGGCCTCGATTTTGCCTCGACGCGGAAATCGGGAATCATAGTGGGTGTGGCGGAAGAGGCGGCACGTCTGACGGGCCATCTTGCTAAGATATAGCACTCTTTAACGTGCCAAGCGGCTTGCTGCGGCTGCGGTGCACAAATCTCCGCTGCATTTGAAATCTGTCGTCAGTAGCCCCTTATTTCCTTCAGCGTATCCTTGACGTGGCTGTCGATGAAACTCTCGTTCTCCATTGCCGCCTACGCGGGAACCGCAGCCTTGGCCCCAGGCCGACGGCCATCGTGCGCGAGGGCCTGGCAGTGCTGGCAGGGATCTTTGGAACCTCGGCGAAACAGGCGTGCCGCCGAAGTCCCCGGTTGTGAATGAAACGTGAGGTTAAGATGGCGCGTCCGCAGCCCGAGATCACGAGGTGGGCGATGCGGACTATTCTTGTCACTGGGAGCCCCGGGCGGAATTGGCCGGGTAGTCTGCGAACGCCTTGCCGCCAGCGGCACTCGACTCGTCCTTGCAGCTCGGCTCGAATCCGGGGCGTCGACGCTCCCCGCACCCTCGGGGGTCCCACTCGACAATCCCTGTTAATATGGCCTCTGACACCTCGGTGGCCGATTTTGGTGGACGCCTTGCTGCATGGGGCCAGAATCCCTGACTGACGATTCACAGAGTGATCATCGTGCTCGTTTCACCATTTAGCAGTCGCTTCAGGTGAAAACTGGCGAGTCGGTCCTCCGCGTCACGACCAACCAAGGCAGCAAATGAAGCAACTGCATGACTATCGCCGGCCTCCAACTGCTCGAAAGCCGTTAAGTACGCCTGCGTTTCTGCGCTGGCACATCGTTCGGCATTAAGCGGCTCGAACGCGCGGACAGGCTCGGTCCGGCCCCGGAGGAGGAGATCACCTACAGGGCGGCCGCAGAAGCCTTCGGCGCTGGCGGCGATGGTGGCGCTCACGCAGATACGGGTCCCTAACGTCTTGTTGGCCGCTTGCAAGCGCGCGGCAACATTGATCGTGTCGCCATAGGCACTGTAGTCGAAAAACCTTCCTCCCCCGAAATTACCGACGACGGCGCTTCCAGCATGCGCGCCGATTCGGGTATGGCCGAGAGGTATTCCCTTCTTGCTCCAGTGTTCGCGGAAGGAGCACGCGAAGCCGTCGAGTTCCAGCGAACAGGCGATGGCGCGCCCCGCATGGTCCAGTTGATCCGCCGGAGCTCCGAAAAGAACGTGGAGTGCATCGCCGATTATCTTTGCTACGGTCCCCTCGTGGGCAAACACGATGTCAGTCATTCCTACGATGTAGTCGTTGAGGAGGGGTCCGAGCACGTTTGGTTCGATCGCCTCCACGAGTGAAGTGAAGCCTGTCAAGTCGGTAAAGAGCGAGACTACCTCCCTTCGCGCGCCACCGAGGTCAAGGGCATTGGCACTGCTTGCAAGGCGATCGGCGAGATTGGGTGAGAAGTAACGCGACAGCGACGCACGAGCTTGCTCCGCCGCTGCCTGCCGGCGCTGCACCTCTCGCATGTTCTCCACATGGCGAATTGTCTTGTCGATTGTTGCTTCGAGATCGCAGAAATCGATTGGCTTTGTGACGAAATCATAGGCGCCGCGGTTCATCGCAGTTCGGATGTTTGCCATGTCACTGTAGGCGGAGACGATGATCGTCGAGAGGTTCTCGCCCCTTTCCCGCAGCTTGGCCAACAGCGACAACCCGTCCATGCGCGGCATATTGATGTCGCTCAGCACCACGTCTACCTCTTCGTGATCAGCAAGTAGCGTCAACGCCTCGACGCCATCGCGGGCAAAGAGAAAACGTAATGCGCCTCCGCGGATCCTTCGCCGAAACTTCTGGACGAGAAGCATCTCGAGATCCGGCTCATCGTCCACAACGAGAATGCTGATGCTCATGTGAGCCGCCCGATACGCATGTCGATTTCTGCTCTAAGTGCTGCGAAATCGATCGGCTTCGTCAGCAGTGCTTCGGCGCCGCCATCGAGTGCTTCCTGTCTCGTCTGCGGATCTCCATAAGCGGTGATCATGATCACCGGCACATCCGGCCGTATTCTGCGCGCCATCGGCAGTAGCTCAAGACCGCTCATGCCCGGCATATTGATGTCAGACAGGACGAGAATGAGGGTGACGTCCCTCGCATCGGCGATCCGCTCGAGCGCAGCTCGCGCTGATTGCGCGAACTCCATCAGGAACCGCCCGCCGCGCAAATCACGGCGGAACTGCTGGCGAAAAAGATGCTCGATGTCCGCCTCGTCGTCGACTACAAGGATGAGAAGGCTCATGATCCGTCCTTGGAGGTTGCTGTCGCGGCGGCAGTTCGGGGCAGTTGGATGCGGAACTCTGTGTAGCGCCCGATCTCTGTTTCCACCTCGATCGAACCGCCGTGCTGTTTGACGATGATATCGTGGCTGAGGGAAAGCCCGAGCCCCGTTCCCTCGCCAGCAGGCTTAGTGGTGAAGAACGGGTTGAACATTTTCGCCCTCACATCAGAGGGGATGCCGGGGCCATTGTCGCGGATAATAATCTCTACGCTGTCGCCGAGGTTCCGGGTGATCGCGGCCAGCATCGGCTCGTAAACATCACCGTTCTCGCAGGCCGCGCGGCGTCCCGTTGCATAAAAGCCGTTCGAGACGAAGTTGAGAAGGACGCGCGTGATCTCCTGTGGGTAAACGTCAACTTCCCCGGCCGCCGGATCGAACGATTTCTGCAGGGTTATGTTGAATCCCTGCTTTTCGGCGCGGGCGCCATGATAGGCAAGATTGAGGCTCTCCTCGACAAGGGCATTAATGTCGACCGGCCTGCGCTCACCGACCCCTTGGCGTGAGTGCAGGAGCATGTTCTTGACGATCGAGTCGGCACGTTTGCCATGCTCGACAATCTTTTCGAGATTGCCCCTGAGCATCGCAGAGAGCTCGTCGATCTCGGCCCGTCCTGCCCCCTCTGCGACTGCACCATCGAGTGCGTGTTGCAGGTCCTCTATCAATTCAACGGAGATCGCCGAAAAATTGTTGACGAAGTTCAGCGGGTTTTTGATTTCGTGGGCGATACCAGCGGTGAGCTGCCCGAGCGAGGCGAGTTTCTCCGTCTGGACCAGTCTGTCCTGGGCAGTTCTCAGTTCTCTGAGCGAGCGCGACAGCTCCTCGGTTCTCTCTTGCACCTCTTGAAAGAGGCGGACGTTTTCAATTGCGATCACCGCCTGGTCGGCGAAAGTCGAAGCCAATTCGATCTGCTTATCGGTGAATGGCCGCACGGTCGAGCGGGTCAATACGAGGACGCCGATCGGACTTCCCTCACGCAAGAGCGGCACGCCCAGCACCGTGCGAAAACCGCCAAGTCTTTGCCCCTCGAGCAGCTCGTATTCCGGATCGTCGAGAACATCGGCGACCTGAACGGACCGGACTTCGAGCAGCGTCCGCCCAACGATGGTGCCGCGCCCCGGTTCCAGCGGGAGAGCCCGAAGATACTGGCCGAATTCCTGTGAGAAGCCGTAGCTGGCGACAGGGTAGTGCGCACCACTCATCGGCCGGGTCATCGTCCCCATCTCCGCGTCGCAGAGACGGGCAGCGGACGCCACGAGCGTGTCTAAAACCACCTGCAGGTCGAATGCGGAGCGGCTGATGACCTTCAGCACGTCGGCCGTCGCGGTCTGTTGCTTCAGCGCTTCGGCCAGTTCGGCGGTCCGCGTCTTCACCTCGTCGAACAGCCGCACATTCTCGATCGCTATGACGGCCTGGTCGGCAAAGGTCTGTAGAAGGCCGATCTGCTTTTCGGTGAACGGCTTGACTTCGGTTCGGCGGATGACGAGGCCGCCAATTGCCTCGTGTTGCCGTAGCAGGGGCGCTGCAAGGATGGTGCGATGTCCCATCCGAACGGCCATGCTCTGCCCGTCCGGGAACTCGTCGGCTTCGGCGCTCAGATCGGGGACATGAACCGGCTTTCGGTCCAGGACCGCCCGTCCTGTAACCCAGCCCGGTGACACCGGCCAGCCAGCGAAATCGATCGGTATCGGTCCGTGATGCGCCCTCAGATAGAGCGTGTCTCCGTCCCTCAGGAAAATAGCCGCATCATAAGCCTCGCAAAGCCGCACGGCCGACTCGACAAGCGTATCGAGCACGGCCTGGAGGTCGAAAGCCGATCGGCTGATGACCTTGAGCACATCCGCTGTCGCAGTCTGCTGCTGCAGCGATTCTTTTAGCTCGAGGTTCCGTTTCTCCAGGTCGGTGAACAGCCGAACGTTCTCAATGGCGATCACCGCCTGATCGGCGAAGGTACGCAGGAGCTCGACCTGTCGCTCCGGAAAGCATCCGACCTCGCGGCGATCGACGCCGATCGCTCCGATCGGACGGCCGTTCAGCGTGAGCGGCACACCGATGGCACTGCGGTAGGACATGATCTTCGCCAACGAGAGGAGTTGATACTCGGGATCGGCAAACACGTCCGCAATCTGCTCTATGGCGCCGCTGAGAAAGGCACGCCCCGTAACATTGGCCCTGCTTGGTTTCCGGGGAAAGATGGCTCGGACCGCTTCGATGCCTTCGCGAGAGACGCCATGATAAGCGACCGGGTGCATGAGTTCCCCGTCGAACCGGAAGACAAAGCAGAATTCCGCCGCGCAAAGTCTCGCCGCATTCTTCGCGATTGAGTCGAACACCGGCTGCACGTCGGTAGGCGAAGTCGAGATGACGCGCAGGATTTCGCTGGTTGCCGTCTGCTGCTCGAGCGCCTCGGAGAGCTCTCGGTTGCGCGCCTTCGCCTCATCGAAGAGCCGAACGTTCTCGATCGCAATCACCGCCTGGTCGGCGAACGTTCGCAGAAGCTCGACCTGCCGCTCGGGAAAGTATCCGACCAAGCTTCGAGTGACGGCGATCGATCCAATCGGGCGTCCGTTCCGCAAAAGTGGCACGCCAATGGCACTGCGGTAAGACACGATTTTGGCGAGAGGGAGCATCTTATAATCGGGGTCGGCAAAAACGTCGGGGATCTGCTCGACCACACCGCTGATAAAGGCACGGCCCGTGACATTGCCTCTATTTGGTTGCTGCGGAAACTTGGCACGTACCGCTTCGATGCCCTCGCGCGAAATGCCGTGATAAGCAGCCGGATGTAACAGCTCTCCGTCGAACCGAAATACGAAACAGAATTCTGCCGCGCAAAGCCTTGCTGCGCTCTCGGCTATCGCGTCGAACACCGGCTGCACGTTATCGGGCGAGGTTGAGATCACACGCAGGATCTCGCTCGTCGCGGCCTGCCGTTCGTTCGCCTCGGCAAGCTCGCGCTTCAGTAGATTTGCTTGACGTCTGATGCTGAGGCCTGAGACCTCCATGTCCGCCCCCTCTACTCTCCAGAAACGAGACTCAGGAGGAACCCCAACGGTCCACCGACCGGCATGCCATCAATCAGCAATCAACCTTCGCAGAAAGAAGAGAATAGCCTATCTGGCCACCGGTGACGAGAATTAGCTAATGCTTGTACTTTGGGATGGGGAAGAAACAGTCGCGACAGCCTTCAACGCCGACACAGTATCTCGCCGCACATAAGTTCAAATCAAGGGAGCGCTATCGTACGGGGGCTTTAGCTGCCTACGTCTTGTTTGCAATCCTCTTCATTTGTCAGATGAAACGGTCTCTCTCCGCTGTATGCAGCGCCAGACTCCGGCCAAAATAAACCAATAACTTGCGTGCCGTTGTGGCATCTCGGCCGTCGTCCTCGAGTTTTGTAACGATGTCGCGTTGAAGCGAAACGAGTTTCGCCGCATCCGCCACGTCCTTCTCCGTCGCGGTCAGGCGGCTTTCGATCAAGGACAATTCGTCCATACGAAAACATAGCACGGATCTGCTGCTTTAGCTCTCGGCACCACGGCAGAGGTAATCAAAGGTTCGAGCCCTTCTGGGGGGATCCCGAGGGAGAGCGTTCCTGCGGGGTGCGCGGCGGCGATCCGTCTCGCCAGACCGCCCAATGCTGCATTCCGACGGGAATGGTAAGCCTTTTCAGAAGCTTTGCATCCCGGACACCCGACTGATAAACCGTGATCAATCGGTCGGCAAACCTGTCTGCTTCATCGCTGTCGCGGGTAATCCGGTATTCATCCAGTAGCTGCTCAAAGATCTTGCCGAGCTTTCTCGCATCTTTCCCGGGAATGTATTCGGCAGGAGACAGCATAGGCAAGGAGCACCTGTAGTGCTCGCCTTCAGGCTGAGCGAATAAGCCTACACTATACGCTTGTTTCACGGCCCAGATGGGCGATGTAGGTGGCGTTGATGACTCATCAATTAGTGGGTGGTAGACCCGGCGGCAGCGAGTCGTTTCTTCTTTTGGAGCGGACACCTCGATGACCGCTCTGCGACGGCAAGTCTGGAGGGTTCGAGAATCAGCTTGCGCTCGGGGTGCGAACGGATCACTTCCTCCCTGAGCCCACGAGGGCCGGCATCGGGACTCGATAGGTCCCGTCGGCGGACCGAAACTGCACTATGCCGTTCGCAACCGTCGCGGAAATGGCGCCTTGCACCTCCTCGGTTTGGGCCAGCAGTAGGCCACGGGCGCGCACACCCCCTTCGAGGATTGCCGTGATCATTCCCAACGGCGCGGCCACTTCCCAGATCTGATCGACGCCCGCGACGGCCACGTCCGCAAACCCGCATTCTTCAAATGCTGTCCTCAATTTTTCGGGCTCACTGAACTGAAAGAAATCTGGCCCGTGGGGCAGGGGTACGTCGAGATTGCCGTGAATCTTGACGGCGCCGAAGAGCAAGCCAAAGCCGTTGGTTGGGGCCGGAGATTGCCAGACACTAGCGGCGAGATACCCTCCGGGCTTCAGCACGCGATGCATTTCGCAGAGTGCTGCCTCGGGATTTGGGACGTGGATTATGCCGTAGCCGCAAACGACGGCATCAAAGCTGTCGGCATCAAACGGCAAAGCCTGGGCATCACCCTCCAGAAACTCGGCGTCTGGCGCATTGCGCCGGGCGATTTTTATGACTTTGCCGGAGAAGTCGAGGCCGACGACTTGCGCTTCTCGCTCCACCGCCGCGCGGGCAAGCATTCCTGGGCCGGTGCAGACGTCGAGCACGCGCTTTCCCTTCGCAACGCGTGCGGCGGCCAAGAGAGCTGGCACGGTTTGCCTAGTAAGACGCGCAAAATGCTGGTCGTATCCTCTGCTGGCAGTTTCCCACCCGGTGTGCTCGAATTCACGGAAGGCTGCCGGATCGCGAGAACTCTCCATCGTACACTCCCGCAAGCGAAAATTTCCATATGGCACAGTACTAAATTAGCTTCATGGCATTTCTGGGTGGAGTGGAACGCTTTCTCTCCGCTTCTGCGTCAGGTCTTTGCCTTGAGGGCAAGAGCACGCAAACGCCAGCCTTGGGCAAATCCGATCTATGCAGAATGATCCGCTCTCTGGGCGAGGTGGCTCACCTGACGCAAGGCCTCTTCAGCAACTCCTGGTATCGTGCCTGATTTGCGCGTCGTTGCGAAATCGAGACCGGCAAAATAGACTCCGGGAACGGCCGCGATTCCATCCTTGTGGATGGGCTGTCCGTTCGCATCAAGAACTCCGGGAATTTGGATCCATTGGAAATTACCCCTGAAGCCGGTGCACCAGATGACCGATCTAATGTTGCTCGTCGCCAGACCGATTGATCGGATCGGTGGATCGGGAAGACGCGGTGCTATCGTCTCGGCAGGATCATCCTCGGCCGCCGGCGCCTGCAGGCCCGCGCGTTGGATATACCGGTCAATAAAGTCACTGCTTCCGTTGAGTTGTCAGCTGTTGCGGGCGAGGTAGCTCGGCTGCCAGGTCGGGCCGACTTCAAGCAGCCTGGTTGGCCCGCCCCAGTGGCTGAGCGCAGCTTAAATCGGCTCCAGTCCCGCTCCCTTGCATATATCTTGACAAATGTAGTCATGTTAATTAGCACCCCCTCGAACCAACGACGTTTAGCTCCTTGCTGGGGCAAACCATTGTTCTTGGTCAATGTGTTACAGGGGGCTATTTATGGAACTGCGTGTTGGATTGCTGACTGTTTTGCTCGCGACGGTGAGCCGCGCCGCTTTGGCGCAAGACGCCACGGCATTGGAGCGCCTCGAGGTGAAGGCGGGCACTTCGACGGCGACCGTCGGCACGCAGCCGGAGGAATATGCCGGGGGGCAGGTGGCTCGCGGCGGTCGCGTCGGCTTGCTCGGCAACCGAGACTTCATGGACACGCCGTTCAACATCACCAGCTACACCGCGGAGACGATCGAGAATCAGGGTGCGCGCACGGTGGCCGACGTTTTGGCGAATGATCCCTCGGTGAGGAGCACGCACGCTTCCGGCGGCATGCTCGATTCCTTCTATATCCGGGGTTTCCCGATCAACGAGGGGAACTTTGGCGAAGTCGCCTTCGATGGCGTCTACGGTGTGGCTCCGACCTACCGCCTGTTCACCGACTATGCCGAGCGCGTGGAGGTGCTCAAGGGGCCGGCGGCACTGCTCTACGGCATCTCGCCGAACAGCAGTGTCGGTGGCACCATCAACATCGTGCCGAAGCGCGCGTCGGATACGGATCTGACGCGGGTAACGACCGATTATGCCTCGGATCTCTACGGCGGCGGCCACCTGGACCTCAGCCGCCGTTTCGGCGAGGAAAGCCAGTTCGGCGTGCGCTTCAACGGCAGCTATCATGGTGGCGACACGGCGATCGACGACCAGTCGCTTGATGTTGCGGTCGGCGCCCTGGCGCTTGACTATGAGGGCGAGAACTTCAGGGCAACGCTGGACATCATCGGTCAGCGGCAGGACATCGACGCTCCGCAGCGTCCGTTCTTCCCGATGGCCGGCATAGAAATTCCGGACGCACCGGATGGACGCTCGAACGTTCAGGAACCGTGGGAATGGTCGAAGACCGAGGATCTCTCCTGGTTGGGGCGGGCCGAATATGACTTGAGCGATGCTGTGACGATCTTCGCGGCCATCGGCGGCGGCAACTCGCGCGTCGAACGGCTTTTTGGCACGCCGGTCATTCTGAACTCCGCCGGCGACGTCAGCATTACGCCGCAGAATTTCATATTCGATGTCGACCGGCTCACGGCCGAAACCGGGGTACGGGCCCAGTTCGACACGGAGGCGGTGGAACATACGGTCACGTTCCAGGTCAGCGGCCTTCAGCAGACGCTCAATCGCGGCTCGAACTCGGGAACGGCGCAATTCACCAATCTTTTCGATCCGCTCCCCCGTCCCAAGCAGGACGTGCCGCAGCCCACTCACGTGCCGAGGGTCTCGGAAAACACCTTCTACGGTTTTGCGCTTTCTGACACGATGTCGGTGCTCGACGAACGCGTGCAGTTGACACTGGGCGGGCGCTGGCAGCATATCGATACCGAAAATTACAGTCCGGTCACGGGCGCCGTCACCAGCTTTTCCGATGAGAGCGTGATCACACCGCTCGCCGGCATCGTCGTCAAGCCGTGGGATAACGTCGCGCTTTACGCCAACTACGTCGAAGGCCTAAGTGTTGGCGACACCGCTCCGACGACGGCGATCAATGCTGGCGAGACGCTCGCGCCCTACCGGTCCAAGCAGTACGAGATCGGCACCAAGGTCGACCTCGGCCGCGTGGCGGTGACCGTCAGCGCCTTCCAGATCGAAAAGCCGTTCGGTCAGCTCGAGACGCGCGGCAGCGACCTGGTCTTCGTCGAAGGTGGCGAACAGCGCAACCGTGGCGTGGAGTTGAACATCTTCGGCGAGGTCACCCCCGAGATTCGCGTGCTCGGCGGCGTGACCTTCATTTACGGCGAACTCACGAAAACGAACGACGACGCGATCCGCGGCAACACGCCGATTGGTGTGCCCTCGGTGCAGGTCAATCTGGGCGCGGAATGGGATACGCCGTTCATGTCCGGGCTGACGCTCGCCGGCAATGTCATCCACACGGACGAGCAGTTCGTCAACACGGCCAACACCCAGGAAATCCCTTCCTGGACCCGGCTTGACCTCGGCGCCCGGTACCGCACGGAGATCAACGAAAAGCCGGTGACCTTCCGAGCCGAAGTCGAGAATGTCTTCGACCTCGACTACTGGTCCGGCGTCGCAAGCTTCGGAACGATATCGCAAGGGGCGCCGCTGACGGTGAAAGTGTCGATGACGACTGGTTTCTGAGCTGTCAACCCGTCACCAACCGGAAGCTCCCGTGCCGGTGACGCTTATGGTGAGACCAAGCAAAAAGAAGGCGCCCCGGTGAACATCACGGGGGCGCCTTCTCTTTTCAAAGGGAAGCGAGCAGGAATTGGATCGTCCGGCGCGGGCGATCAATCTGCGCCGTCTGCGAGGCTCACCGCATAGCCCGGCCGGTACGGTATGGGCAGGAAGCGGCGGTGATACTCCGCAAAGGTCGCATCCGGATCGAGATCGGCAAAAAGGTCCGGATGGAACCATTTTGCCAATTGCTGGACGGCAATGAACTCATAGGGGCTGTTGTAGAACTGGTGCCAGATGCCGTGGAAATTCCGCGACTTTTGCGCAGCGATGTCCGTGTAGGCGCCGCGCGTGGTGAACCATTCGAGTTTTTTGCGGGTAACCTTAGGGTCGGCGCCGGGACCGAGCGGAATCCAATGGCCGCCAGGCACATAGGCCTGCCAGTCGGCGCTGGTGACGACCACATGCTCGGGATTGGCGACGATCACCTGCTCGGGATTGAGTTGGCCGAAGGTGGTGGGCAGGATATCGCTGCCGATATTGTGGCCGCCGGCAAGCTCGACATATTTGCCGAAGTTTTCCGCGCCGAAGGAAAGGCAGCAATCGTCGGCATAACCGCCGATCCGCTCGATGAAGACTCTCGGACGCTGCGGCTTTACCCGGTCGATGACGTCGGTGACGCGGGCCATCGCCTGGTGGCGAAATTCGATGATCTCTTCCGCACGCGCCTCGCGCCCCATGATCTTGCCGAGGAGCCGGATGGTCGGTTCGGTGTTCTTCAGCGGAAAGTGGCGGAAGTCGATATAGACGACCGGGATCTTCAGCTCCGCCAGTTTCTCGATATATTTCACGTCCTCGTTGGCGCGCATAGCCTCGAGATTGAGAAGCACCACGTCAGGCTTCTGGACGATGGTCGACTCGATGTCGAGCAGCCCATTTTCCTGACCCGGGAAGGCCGGCAGCTTGGCGAGTTTGGGAAAGGCTTCGAGATATTGGGCGTAGGTGGCCGGATCGGCCTCGATCAGGTCGTTACGCCAGGCGACGATACGGCCGAGCGGATCTTCCGGCTCGAGCGAGGCGATCAGATAAAGCTGCCGCCCCTCGCCAAGGAGGATGCGCTTGACCGGCGCATTCACCGTCACCTCGCGGCCGGCAATGTCGGTGACGGTGATCGGCGTTTGCCTGTCCGCCGCGGCCGTTTCTTCGGCAAGGGCTGCGGCCGGAACCCACAGGGCCAGCACGGCGACTACGGCTTGGAACGCCGAACATATTCTCCTCACGATATTTCTCCTCTACTGAATGGACGGCGCGATTGGAGCCACAGGGCGAGCGCCATCAAGAAAGACAGACCGTAAAGGCCTGCAACGAACGGGAATGCCACTTCAAGCCCAAAGCGTTGGGTTGCGACGACACCGGTGATGATTCCCACAACCGAGGCGCCCTGCTGGCAGGTTTGCGCGAGCCCGAGAACCGATCCCTGCCGGTCGCTCACCGTCGCGGCCGAAACGAGCGACAGGAGAACCGGGGTCGTTCCCCCGAGCAGCGCGCCCCAGGCAAGATAGAGCGCAGCGAAAAGGCCGATGTCGCGGGTCGAGCCGGCAAGGCTCGTGACCACGAGGCAACCGGCGGCGATCAGCACGCTCCATCCGAGCACGAAGGTCGGTGCTTGCCCCTCGAATATCCGCGCCCATATCGGCGCGCCGACCACAAAGCCGAACGCAAGCAGCCCGTAGCTCAAGCCCGTGATCCAATGCCGGGCGCCATAGACCTCCGACATGTAGAGCGCAAACGGCACCTGCAGAACCATCCGGCTCGCGAGCAGCAGTCCCATCAGCACGAGAAGTCCGGTGACCGAGATGCCGGTCAGCGGCGCCCGCGATATCTTAGCCGCCCTGACCGGTCCTGTGCCGCCTGCTCCTTGTGGCGGCACCGGCAGGCTCGCCCAGGCGACAGCGGCGCAGAGCGCGCAGATCGCGCCGGCGGTGAGATTGACGGCGGCGAAGGGCAAGGCATCGAGAATGAGGCCGCCGAGGAAGGCGCCGCCCAGCGAGCCGACATTGGTCGCCACCTGGAGCCAGGCGAAGAGGCCGGCGCGATCGCGTCCGCCGGTCACCTGAACGCCATAGGCCTGAGCCGGGGCGATATAGCCGGCGCAGGCCCCTTGCAGAAAGCGCAGCGCCAGAATGGTCCAGACGTCCTGGGCAAAGGAGACGAGCAGTTGCGTGATCGCCAGGCCGGCAAGCGCCCGCACCATCATCAGCCGATTGCCGTAGCGGTCGCCCATGCGGCCCCAGAAGGCGCTCGTCAGCGACACGCCGAGCATGGGGCAGACATAGACGCCGATTCCGGCAAGCGCAAAGACGCTCTCGGACGGGTTCAAAGCCCGGATTTGGATCGGCCAGAAGGGACCGCTCATTTCCATGGCGCCCATGGAAATGAACTGCAGGCCGAAGAGCAGCGCGAAGACGGGTCCGAAGCCGCGCAGGACGGCGACTGTACCGGTCATTGCGCACTCGCCAGTGGATTGGGCAAGTGATGTTCGACCCGGTAATCGCGATAGCGTTCCAGATGCATCCGCAGCACCGAGCGCGTCGGCCAGGGCCGTTCGAGGAAAGCGTCGCGCTCCTCGATCCAGAACGCATCCGACAGCATCCGCGGCCTGAGCGCCTCGAACGCCGCCTCCGTCTCTTCCCGCAGGATGTGCCACAGGCTGTAGCCGGTGAGCGAATATTCTTCCGTGAGGCAGAGCGCGATCTCGTGGAGATGGCAGACGAAGCAGGCGTCGATGACGAAGGAGCGCACGAGGCTGATGTCGTCGTCAAATGTGGTCGGCAGAATGCCCTTGCGGCTGAACGGTTTCAGATCGTAGCCGCGCTCGTTGAACAGCGGCGCGAAGCTGCGGCCGTCACCGAAGTCGCGGATCAGCAGCTTTCGCGGCATGCCACGATCGTCGAAAAGGACTGTGCTGTTCTGCTGATGCGCCTCGAAGGCAATGCCGTAGAGAAGATACATGGCGAGTGCCGGGCGGACGACGGTGCGCGCATAGGCGCGGAAGAACGCCGCGACGGCCGCTTCGCTTGCGCTGCCGGACCTGGCAATGAGCTCGCAAATGAGCGGCCGGCCGTCGAGCGGACTTGCCGTCAGCAGGGCAGCGACGGTCACCGGCAGCATGCCGTCGTCGCGGGTCAAGGGATCGGCGTTGCGATAGACCACCGAAAGGAAGCGGCCGGGGTGCTCGTCGCCGGTCTCGGGATGGTGCAGAATCGCGCCCAGCTCCTCGGTGAAGATCTCCAGCTCGCGCTTCAGATCATCCTCCTTCGACAGGATGTCGGAAATCAACGTGCTGAGGCGCGGCCCCATATGGATCGATTTCCCCTGCAGCGTGCGCTGTTCGCTGGTCATCCAGATCGCCACCGGCAGCTTGATGAAGGGCCTGGGCGCCTCGGTTTCCGGAAGCATCGTGCGGAATGACATGGCCGGCAGCGTGACGATCCCCGGACCTTCGGGGTCGAGCACTCCGTTCTCGATCTCGGTCGCGAATTCGCGGCGCACGAAATTCTCGAGATGCCAGCCGTGGACGGGGAGGGGAATCCAGCCCTCGGGCGATTTACCACGCGCCTTCAAGCCCTCCGCCCATTCGCGCCAGAGGTCCGGGAAGTTTTCTGCGAACCATTCCGAATAGCTGCCGACATGCGGCATCTTCTCGATGTAGGCCCAGTCGTTGCGCAGTGCCGCGATCACGAGGGGCACCCGCGCGCCGAACTCGGGCGACAGCGCCGCGACGTCCTCCGGCGCCAGGCCGGGCTTTGCCTTCCAGGTCGGGTAGAAGGGATGGCCTTCGAGGGCGCCCCATTGGTCGAGCGTCATCGCCGCCAGGTGAGTCGGGAGGCTTTCGCGGAGATAGGCGAGGAAGCCGGGCGCGCCGGCTTCGGCGATCTGCCGGCGCAACGTGGCACTCCAGCTTTCGCGGGCGCGGCGGGCGAGAATGTCGTTGGCCATGCTGTTGTCGACGTCGCGCACCAGATGCTCGAGGCCATCGGGAGCAGGCGTAATCGCGAGGGAGGGGGCTACCTCCCTCATCAGGGCCGATGGATCGTCAATTTTCTGGCGACCACCGGTTCCGTCCAGCACCTCGACCTGCCCGCGATTCTGCAATGTTCCGGCCGGTGCCAGTCGCAAGTCGGTGAAATGCAGCACGCGCCGCGAGGCCCAGAGTGGAAACCAGGCCTGACGGCCGTCGCGCGCCCACATCAGCGCGGCGGGATCGAGCACGCGTTCGGCGAACAGGCAGCGCACCAGCCGGTTGATCGCGTTCAGCGATGCATTCGACAAAAGCGCGCGTTCGTCGCTCGCAACGGCAGCTGCCGCGAAAGAAGTTCTCTCGTCCATCATTGAGCCTCCGGCCAGTCTGTCGGAACATAGTCCGGCGCGCCCGCGGCCAATTGGCCATGGTAGTCGCGCGCCCAGTTGTAGGTCTTGGAGATCGTCGGGGCCGCTACTCCGAGGCGCGCCGCCATCGAGACGAGCAGCGCTTGTCCGAAGGCAATGTCCTCATGAAAGGCGCGGCTGTCGCGATCGATGACGAGACCCGGGCCATCCGGATTGGGCGCGAGCGGCGCCCGGATCCCCGCATAGGCGCGATTGGTGCGCAGAAGCGTGTACATCGTCCGATCGTCTTCGATCTGCTCGCCATAGGCCTCGATCAGTTCCTGGCGAAGCGGCTTCACCGAACTGAGGTCGATGCCGAGACGCGCTTCACTCGCCCGTCGGATCGCCTGGTTTTCTGCGTCGCAAGCTTCCAGGAGTTCGGCGCCCGCCTGCGGGCAATCGCTCCACCAGCATAGCGGTTCGTTAAAGGGCGTGTTCTCAAAGGGTGCGCCGGGACCGATGAGGGCATAGAGCACGGCAGGGTGCATCAGCGCGTTGCCGGGCGTCAGGGTGATTTCGAGATAATCCTTGAGCAGGGTGACGGGCGCCTCATAGAGGCGATTGAGCATCGCCACGAGCTCAGCGGCGTTCGCAGCACGTTCGCGGCGGTGAAGAGCGACAAAGAGTTCCGCCTTTGCTCCGCCCATGCGCACGCGTTGACCAGCAAGGAGATCGAAGGCGATGTGGGGCACATCCTTCATGCCCCAAATCACGACGTTGTCCTGCTCCGAGAGAGCCTGTGCCGCCAGCCAGTCGAAGCCACAAAAGCCAGGAATGGCTCCGACATAAACGGTTCTGTCCTTCGGCAAGTGCCGCGCGATGTCGCGCAGAAGCGCCGGCCGAGCCTGCGCCGGCTGGGTTACGATCACGACGTCAGCGCCTTCGAGGGCCCGGCCCGGATCCCTTCCGACATAGTCGGGCCTGGCGTTCAAGACGCGATCGTCTCGCGTCTCTGCCTGCCAAAGATCGTCGCCACCGGCCCACCGCTCCGCGACCGTCGTGGAAGAGGTCAGGACGGAAACCGCGATACCGGGCTTCTGCTTGAAGAGGACGGCATTCAAATGTCCGGTGCGACCGGCGCCGCAAATCGTCACCTTCATGCGGCGCGCGCCCTTCCGGCGAGCCAGCCGTCCAACTGGTCTGCAATGGCAGGGTCGAGCAGGCGGCGCTTCGCCATCCACTCGTCGTCGAAAATCGTGCCGAGATATTTCTCGCCGCCGTCCGCCACCGTGGTCACGACCGTGCCGGTCAGCTTGCCTGCTACAATGAATTCCAGAGCCTTGTAGATGGCGCCACCGGTCGAGCCGCCGACGAGCAGCCCCTTGCGCCGGGCGATATAACGCGCCGTCTCGAAGGCCTGCGTGTCGGTCACCTGGACGCCCTCGTCGATGCACGAGTAGTCGAGCACCTTGCCGACCTCGTCGCCGGCGGGCGTCCCCGTGCCCGATTGGAAGTAGGGATGGCCCGGCTTGCCGAAGACGATCGACCCGGCCGGCTCGACCGCGATCGTGCGCACGGCTGGATTGTGGCGCTTGAGGCGCTGCGAAATGCCGGTCATGGAGCCGCCGGTCCCGACGCAACCGACAAAGGCATCGATCCCGTCCGGGAGCTGCTCCAGCAACTCATCGACGAGGCCGGCATAGCCCTCGGGATTTGCCGGGTTGTCGGACTGGTTCATGAAGAGCGCGCCGGGAAGCTGCGCGCCGAGTTGCGCGGCCAGCCGCTGCCGCGCGACAACGGCGACCTCGTCCTCGCGAAAGTCGCCTTCGACATAGCGGATCTCGGCGCCGAGCGCCCGCATCATGCGGATCTTGTCGGGCGCCGCATGGTGGTCGACCACGGCGATGAAACGCATCCCGAATTCCAGTGCCGCCAGCGCCAGTCCGGTACCGGTGTTTCCGGAAGAGGATTCGACGATCGTGCCGCCGGGGGCGAGGCGCCCGTCCTGAACCGCCGCAACCACCATGCTGCGCGCCATGCGGTCCTTCATCGAACCGCCCGGATTGTTCTTCTCGATCTTCAGCACCAAAGTGGCATTGCGCTCCGGTACCTCGATCGACATGAGCGGCGTCTGGCCGATCAATTGCGTTACGGTCGTGTGCAGCATCTAAAGCTCTCCAATTGTGTCGGGGACGAGATTGGGCCGCCCTTCCGCGTCTTGGGTGACGCAGAAGCGGGCGGGCATGGGATGGCGATGGAACTCGTTTTCGAGGAGATCCATCTGATAACCGGCGGTATTGGCGTAGACGAGCAGGTCGCCGGCCTTGGGCGCGGTCGGGAAGGTTAGCCACCTGTTGCTGATGACGTCCTCATCGAGGCAGCTATGGCCGGCCAGATAGGCGCGGACCGGCGCCGATTGAACGGCCGCCCTGGTGGCAGGCACGAGAATGGGGTCGATCAGGAACTCGGAGGCGAACCAGGTTTCGCAGGCGCTGAAGCTGCTGCCCTCGAGGAAGATGACATGCGCATCCGGGCCCAGCGCCTTCACCCGCAAGATCCGGAAGACACTGATGGCTGCCTGATCCGCAAGGGCCCGCCCGGGCTCCATCGCCAGGATCAGACGCTCGTGCTCGAGATAGTTGGCGACGCTCGTACCCTTGCTCATTTTTGCCTGCAGCAACTCGCTCAGCCAGTCGGCTGCCGAAAGAGCGCCGCCATAGGGATAGAAGGAGTCGGGCACGGCCCCGGTGCGGTAATCCTCGGGGGTTTGGGCCGCGAGATGCGCCTGGTATTTGGCCTCATCGACATATTGGATCGGTAGGCCGCCGCCAATATCGATCATGCGCGGGGAGAATCCCATTTGCCTCGCTTCGGCGATGAGATCGGCGGCCTCGTTCAACGCCGCCAAACGGGTCTCCCAGCGATAGCCGCTGAGATGGAAGTGCAGCCCGTCGAAGCGTAGCCGGTTTTCGCTGGCAAGCCGAGCGAGGCAATGGATGACGGCCTCGGCCGGCATGCCGAAGCGGCTCCTTTTCTGATCCCGCGGCTGCAGGCGCAGCAGGATTGGTTGCGGGCCGCCATCTGCCGGCAATGCGGCGATGAGATCCTCCAGCTCTTCCGGCGCGTCGACCGATATCAGGGCCTGGCAATCGAGGAGTTGCTGATGAAAGGCGGGCGTCTTTGCCGGCCCGGTTGCGACGATCCTTGCACCTTCGGCCCCAAGTCGTCGCGCATCGCGCAGTTCGTAAAGGCTGGAGATGTCGAGCCCGGCGCCGGCGTCAAGCGCTGCCCGCATCAGCCCGGGTGATTTGTTGACCTTCGCCCCATAAAAGATCGCGTGGGCGATGTGGTGCTCCGTCAGCGCGGCTCTTAGCGCGTCAAGGTTCTCCCGCAACGCATCTGGCCACACGAGATTGAGCGGCGAGCCATGGCGGGCGACCCAGTCTCGTAGGAGGGAGCCCCTTCTGGCCAGAAGCTCGGCGATTACGGGCCGCAGGATCGGCGGCAGGCCGGCGTCGATTTTGTGGCCATGCACCGTCATCGAAAAGCCTCCGCGACAGGGGCCGACGCTGCCGAAACGGGCGCGGGATTGCGCAGAAGCTCGATCGGCAGGTCGCATCGCGGCAGTCCGCGCTCGAAGATGTGCCGTGTGGTTTTATACGGAAATTTGCGACCGCTCCGTGCCATAGCGAAGATCGCCGCGGGCGTGATCGTTTCGCCCGGGCGCCAGCTCTCGACCTGGACGGAATCGTAGTCGAGAAGAACCACCGGTACGGTGGCGAGGCGGAGGCGAAGTGCGACAGTCAGACGGTGATGACCGTCCATGACGAACAGAGCGTCCTTCTCGATTGTTATCGGCGCGGTCCATCTGCCCGCTCGCAGGATTTGCGCGTGCAGTGCATCCGCCCTGTCGTGGTTCACCTCTTCTGTCGGGATCAATCGTGCTGGTGAGAGAAGGCAATATTCCATCCGGTCTGGCCTCACGCTCGGTTTTTGCGTCGCACATATCTTGATTATTAGACTCAAGATTACTGGTGCTATAGCCAGCAGTGATTGTGTCGTCAATAGCGGATGCACGGGTCGATTGCTTCCGAGCAGCAGAGAGGGCGGCGGGCTATCAAGCAGAGAAGCTCGTTGTCTTCGCTCTTTGCGCAGACAGGTAGGATACATCTATCAGAAAGTTATTGTCGGGTGAGCGAGGGCAACTCACCGCCGAGATCGCCGCGCTGCGACGCAAACAACTGAACGGCAGATCCTCAGGCTCAACCAGGATCGCCTCTTCGGGTGCTGACCGAGCTCCGCGACGTCGACAACAAGCTGGCGGAACTCACCGAGCAGCGTGTCGCCGCCGGGGATCAGTTGAATCGCATCGACATTCTCGCGCCGCAAATCGGAATCGTCCACGTAGCTCATGGTGCACACGGTCGGTGGCGTTGTCGGCGTTGGCGAAACGGTCATGCAGATCGTCCCGGTCCCGACACCCGACAGCCTTGTCGTCGACGCTCAGCCGGCCGATATCGCTCAGCCGCATCTCGGCAGAAAGCGGTCCTTCGCTTCTCCGCCTTCAACCAACGCACGACATCGGAGATCGTTGGCGAAATCCAGACGGTCGCCTCCAACTTGAGCACCAACCGCAGGCCGGCGAGGCATCGTATACCGCGCGGATCCAGATCTCAGCCGAAGAACTCGACCGGTTCGGTAGCTCGCCCTCCATTCCGGCATGCCGGTGGAGGCGTTCATACAGACTGGCGAACGTACGGTACACTCCTACCTCCGCCCGGGTGATGCAAGAGGAATAGGGAACGAGGGTTGGTACTGATGGGTACCGTGTTCCCGATCTGTGCCTTACACGTCGCATAATGTATCGACCGGAACCGAACGCTGGCCGCATCTCCGGTGGCAGAAAGCACAACTGTCTATTGCGGGCCCGTATTCTCGCGGTCGATCGAACGGCTTCGCGAAACCGAGTACCTGCGCGACCTTGCAAAAAGACTGCATCATTCTTATATTGCTGTCATTGACAGCGAATGCGAGGATTTGACGATGGCAATTCTGACAGTGCGGAATGTGCCCGATGAGGTGCATCGAGCTTTGCGCGTGCGGGCCGCGATGCACGGCCGCAGCGCCGAGGCGGAAGTCCGCGACATTCTCGAAAGTGTAGTGAGGCCGGAGCAGCGCGTCCGTATGGGCGATGCCTTGGCAGAGCTCGGCCGACGGCAGGGGCTGACCAATGATGATTTCGCCGTGTTTGACCAGGTACGTGATGATGCACCGGCGGAGCCGATGAGGTTTGAATGATCCTCTTGGATACGAATGTCGTCTCCGAGGCGATGAAACCAGAACCCAATCTAGCCGTCCGCTCTTGGCTGAACGAACAGGCCGCTGAAACGCTGTATCTGTCAAGTGTGACGTTGGCTGAACTGCTGTTTGGCATCGGTGCGTTGCCCGACGGTCGGCGCAAGAAGGCTCTAGCCGAGACGCTTGACGGCGTGCTTGAACTGTTTGGCGATCGTGTCTTGCCGTTCGACGTGGAAGCTGCTAGGCACTACGCCGGCTTGGCGGTGAAGGCCAGAGCGGCCGGCAGGGGTTTCCCGACCCCGGACGGATATATCGCCGCGATTGCCGCCTCCAAGGGATTTATCATAGCTACGCGCGACATCAGCCCCTTTGAAGCGGCGGGACTTGCCGTCGTAAATCCTTGGAATAACAAATAAATCCAAAGATACTGAACCTTGGGGCTCTTGCCTTCCTCCGCTGGTCTGAGGTTCGAATCGGCTCAAGGCGAGGGATCGGAGTCGACATCCCGGACGGGGGCAGGTTGCCGGCTTCCGATCGTCTCAGTCGGGTGGAATCCGGCAGTTGGTGTGTAGCTTGCTGAACGACAGCAATGCGCGCCAGAGCCGACACTCGATACCCGGGCTCCGAGGCGCAGTTGCACCGTGAGGTGGTTGCAGTGGATCGCTTGGCAGATGGACTCGGGAGGTTGAGAGGGAACACTATCGACCTGGTCCTGCCGGATAGTTGATCAAGCATCTGTCTGAACGAAATCCTCGTAGCCCCCGACATTGATGCCGCCGCGCCCAAGGGCGCTGACGATACCAGAGGTCACGGTCTGCCCAAGCCCGATGGGGTTGCCGATCGCGACAACGGAGTTTCCGACCCGGAGCGCCACGTCTCGGGCTCCTGCCAACCTGCTCCAAATCGATGTTCGAACGCCTTAGCCATTGAGAGGCGAAACATCAGTTCACAACTCCCCCAGGCGGTCCGCGCCGTCGGCGCGGACCGCGCTCGCTTCGGTCAGAAGTCCATGCCTGCAGCGGGCATCGGTGGAACCGGCGCTTCCTTCTTCGGCTTCTGATGACGTCTTCCGCGGCTTCGGTCAGCCATCGGCGTTCGGTGGCATACCAAAGGCAGAATGCATGCGTCTTCGGGCCTTTACATGCTGAGCAAATCTAACGGCGGAGCAACCCAGGGACGGTTGCTATTTTCATGGCAAAGGCGCAGTGTCCAACCTTCAGTAGCAAATGTCACGGGCGCTACTGCTGAGGGCCGGCAGCCCTGGCCCCAGCAAAGGGCGGTTGCATGTCTTTCATCGACAACATCTCACCATCCGACCTGGAAATGATCCGATCAGTCTTGGACGATGCGGGCTATGACGCCAACCTCCTTGTCGAGGACCAGCGGTTGTTCAATATGGCGGCTTTGCTTGTAACCAAGCTGTTCCTGTCCGGTGTGGGCTCCCGATCGGCGCTGGCGGCGAAGCTGGCGTGTCAACTGGGCAAGGCCGGCAAGCACAGACAACCATACAGGTCATCGCTGTCGCGCTACGCAATTCAAGGTCTTCCACTTGAGCTACAATCGCGTCCCCGCCTGCAATAGGGGCTCGGGCCAGCCCGAGATTACCGACCACCTAGCTCAGACGGGGCACAGGCACCTGTCCAGGCCCGGATTGCGTTTGCCGTCCAAACCAAGAAGTAGCCAAGGCCGGGATCCGTCGAGCCACCCTCATCGGCGACGACCCCGAGCTCGTGTCGCTACGCAACGGTTCCGAGCCGGGTACAGCGTGCACACAAGTCAAGAATTCGCAGGGGTGAGGGAGGGAATCGAGGCCGTCCAGGTTTTCATCGGCGGAGAGATGGCAGGCTAACGAACGCGTAGCGGAGGCCTGCAGAATGGAGCAAGTGTTCTGGACGTCTTTACAGACTGAGCCGGGTCTCCACGAGGACCTGTGGAGCCGCTGCTACAAGTGCACTGCCGCACCGGCGGCATCTCTGAATGAAACGAGTTTCTGGCGTCTGTCGTCCCAAAGTACGAGCCTGACGCATTGCAAGCTTTCCCAAAGAGTAATGCGGCCTATATGCGCGAGCTGCGGGTGGTCACGCAGAACTTCCGGCAGCCTGTAGTAAGGGATCCTGCTCGACAGGTGATGCACGTGATGAATGCCGATATTGCCGGTTACCCATCTCAGCACGAGCGGCAGGTCATAATGGGAGGCGCCGTGTAGGGCCGCCTGGGGAAAGTGCCAATCCTCGCCGGCCGACCAGTGCGTATCTTCAAACTGGTGCTGCACATAGAAGAGCCAGATGCCGGCGGCGCCCGACAGGAGCACGATCGGCAGGTGAATGAAGAGAAACGGCAGGAGGCCGATTGCCCAAGTCATCAAGGCGGCACACACCACGATCGCACCATTCGTCGCCATCGTCGAAACCCAGGGCAACGCCCCTCCGTTCATCATCCCGACCGGCAAGCGCTGTTTGAGGAGAAAGAGCCATGCTGGGCCGAAGCCGAACATCACCAGCGGGTGCCGGTACAGGTGATAGCCGAGCCGCCTCATGGACGAAAGTGCACGGTATTCCGAGACAGTAAGAGTGGTGATATCGCCGACGCCCCGCTCGTCCAGATTGCCGGCAGAGGCGTGATGAGCGGCGTGCGCCCGGCGCCAATAATCGTAGGGCGTCAGCGTAAGCACGCCGATCACACGTCCTGTCCAATCGTCGAGTCCGCGACGCGCGAAGAACGAGCCGTGGCCGCAATCGTGCTGGATCATGAAAAGCCGCAGCAGAAAGGCTGCGGCCGGAACGATGGCGATCAGCCCGTACCAGAAGCTGTTAGCGAAAGAAAAATAGGCGATGGCCCAGAAGCCGGCGAACGGAACGGCGGTGACAAAAAGCTCCAGGACGCTGCGGCCAATGCGGGGCTGACGGTACTTCGCAAGCGTCTTCAACCATGCTCCGGCATTGTCTTCCGCAAGGGATGCTGGCGGACGCGCATGTGCGTTCATCAAAACTGGTCCGTATTTCCTTGCCACGCAGATCATCCGCCACGCCTTAGCATGCGGTGGAGTTCGGGCGTAGTGGTTGAAAGTGTCAGGCCTGACGAGCCTTGCGTGCCGCATACCGGCGATCGGGCTTGGCTTTGCGCGCAGCTTCGTCGGCCGCGGCGCGTGAAGCATGATCGGCAATTTCTGCCTGCCGGGCTTCGGCCGCTTTCCTCTCGTCGATCTCGGCGGCCGCTGTCGCTGCTGCGGCTTCCGCCAGCAGCCGCTCGTTTTCGGCTGCCTTCAATGCTTCCTTCAATGCCCCGCGCTCGGCCCGGCGGGCATTTCGGGCAACCGCCACCGCTTCGCGGGCGGCAAGCCGCTCCTGCATCTCGGGATCAGTCGCCTTCGGGGCAGACGCGAATTTTGCCAGAAGCTGACGCTTCGCCTCGGCCGCAGCAGTGCGGCGTTCGGCAAAGCCATTGGCGTTGAGGTGTCTCAATGGATATTCCCTTGATTCTCGTGGTCACGCGCTCTCCAGCCATCCACGCTCTCCGAAAGGGACGCGAATGTTGTGCCGGCAAATGGAGCCTCCGAACGGAAAAAGGCCAGACATCCGCCTGGCCTTTCGAACCTTTTGCCGCGATGCCAGTACATCCGTGGTCATCGGCGGCCAAAAGCTTTAGGCAGCGCGGAGCTGGCCTGCGGACGTTTTGCCCGACTTTCTGTCTCGCTCGAGCTCGAAGCCGAGTTTCTGCCCTTCGACGATCGAATTCATTCCCGCACGCTCGACAGCCGAGATGTGAACGAACACATCGGCACTGCCGTCGTCAGGCTGGATGAAGCCGAAGCCTTTGGTGGCATTGAACCATTTAACTGTGCCAGTGGTCATGACGAACCCTTTCTTAGCAACATTGATCACCGCCGAGCGACGCTCAGCGGATTTTCGACTTTTGAGAGGGAAGTTCGTCAAGAGGCGCGAGGCGCAGCAAAAACAAATATCGGCAAACAAAGTATCGATGTGGTCTCAGTACAGCACTTTAACGGCGGCGTCCACTTGTTGTTTTAGAAATTCCATTATTGCTATCTTTGGTTGCTTTTTTGCCAGCGAAGACGCGGCACACACCACCGGCACATCCGGATCTGAGGTCCGAAAACCGCTCAAAGGCCTAGCGTCCCCGCCGGGGCAAGGGGTATGCGTCGGCTTCGTAAAGCTCCCGCATCTGCTGACCATTGTAGCGGGCCTCCTCGACCTCCAGGACGGAGCCGCGAAGCATCGAGGCCGGCATGTCCTCGATCGCAAAACGCAGTGCTTCCGCGACCGAATCAAACCGCTTGTATCGAAGCCGGTTCGTTCTTCGCACGGTCTTGCAGGGATACAGTCCTGCGCCAGCAGTGTAATCAAATGTCGTCATGGGTGCCCCCTGGGGCAAAAGAGAGTGTCGCGGGAACGCGCCATATGTCTCGCGAGGCGCTGTAGCCGTCCAACAGGCCTCCGCTCGCGCATCCGAACAAATATTCTTTGCAGTTGGGAGCATTGTCCCTCGGCGCCCGCGGGCCGGAAGGATCTTCCGCCGCGTGGCAGGTTGAGGCAGTGGCGGTCTGCCAGACGCCTGTGCTCCCTTTGGAGCTATTTCTGCTTCTTGCCAAGGCTGAGCCCGCTATTTGCGAACTTGACCTGAGTGCCCTGTACCGCGGCCACTGGTGCGGTCGTCTTGTCCTTTTTTGGCTTTCGAATTTCGCGATTGCTTCTTGCCTGGCCCTTAGCCATGTGGTTCTCCCGATTTTCGGTGGATTGGCGGCGCTTTTCTGCTGCGGCATCGCCGTGCGCTGACTGCTCAGCAAGGACGCAGTGATCCGCGATCAAGGCAGGGAAGGCTGGCGCGCGGCGCTGCCAAACTGAAGTGCTTGATGCGCGGTGCGGCCGCTGGCTCGGGCTTACGAAGTTGCTGACGCCGAACGTTTTCGCTGTATCCAAATCCGCTCACGCTGACGAGGTTACGAGCGGTGGTGTGAAAGTGCAGGTCGGAAGACATGCTGTCCTCCTTTCGTTGGGGCCAGGACACTGAGGCCCCGAAGCAGCAGCGCCCTGAAAATGGCTGCTGAAGACGACAGCATGCTCTCTTTGATGCTGATACGCAATCGGCGATTGCCCTCAATCCGAACTCTCCCACCCGAAAGGATGCAGTCGCTCACGCGACAATTTCCCTGTTCTCCGAGCCTCAGATATCCGAGCAGCACACACGCTAGGATGGGTCGGCCGACCTGCGAAGTGACCGGGCCGAGTACATCCAGTGCGCAGGTCGAACGGAGGGTATTGTGCAACAGTCGACGAGACGGGATGGGAAAGCCCCGTTTATTGCCTGAGGTTCCATCGCAGCTTCGCCAAGGGGGTAGGGCTCATCATGTCTGCAGCAAGGCCACGAGCGACGCTGTCCAACGCCTGCACAATGCAGGCGTTGCTGTCCGCTCGCGTTTCCCAGCAGGGACGCCTATGACGCCAGCATGAAGATCCGTGCACTTGATCACATCGTGGTCTCGCCGATGTCGCGGTCACCCGGATGCCTCTACGAGTGCGTGCTCAATGTGGAGGCTCGGGAAGGGCGCTGAAATTCGGCTTCTGGCGCGAGAGCGGTAGTTGAAATGTCATTTACTGAACTTCCGCAAGGGGTCGATCTTTCCGGTTGTTCAGATCACGTCACAATAGGGTCGAAGGGAGCCGTTCTGGAGACAAATACGGGTCTGCAGTTCGAGTCCTTCAAGGCGAGGCAGTCCGGCTTCGATACAGGCAGGTCTCATGCTAGTCCAAGTGACAAGACCGGACTATCTATCTTCGCTCAGTAGTCTCGCGTCATGTGAAGCCCGGTGCGCTTCGATTTCCCCAAGATGATCCAACACCCACATGGCGAGCTGCATGAGGGGAGTGGCGAGAGAGCGGCCGAGATCGGTCAGCGCGTACTCCACCTGCGGCGGGATCGTCGGATAGACCTTGCGGGTCACCATTCCATCGCGCTCGAGCGCCTTCAGCGTGCGGGTCAGCATTTGCTGGGAAATGCCGCCGATTAGCCGTTTCAACTCGTTGAAGCGGCGCGGCTCGCCGGCGAGCATGGTGATCGCCATGATCGTCCACTTGTCGCCCATGCGACCGAGGATCTCGTTGACCTTGCGGCAATCGGGATGGGTGCCGGGCTCCTTCGGTGGGGTAGGCATATGCATGTGACCAGGCCTCGAAAATATGCGTTCTTGCGGGACAGGCGGTCAAAATATCATATCAGGTCAGCGAAACATACCAACCTCTCAGGAGTACGTTATGACTGACAGAAAGACCATTGCCCTCTTCGGCGCCGGAACCGGGCTCGGCAGCTCGCTGGCCATGCGGTTCGGCCGCGAAGGCTATCGCGTGGCGCTCGTTGCGCGGCGTGCCGGCCCGCTCGAGGAGCGCGTGGCCGAGCTCGCCGAGGCCGGCATCGAGGCGGCGGCATTTCCGGCCGATCTCACCGATCTCGACGGCATCGCGCCGCTCGTGCGTTCCATCGAGGAACGGTTCGGCTCGATCGACGTCGCCGTCTATGCGCCGGTGCCGTCGGACGCCAGTTTCGTGCCGGCGGTGGAGCTCGATGCGGCAAAGCTGCGGTCGATGGCCGATATCTTCACCTTCGCGCCCGTCGAGGTGTTGCATGCGGTGCTGCCTGGCATGCTGGCGCGCAGCGATGGCGCGGTCGTCATCGTCGGCGGGCTGACGGCCGTCGTCACCATGCCCGGCATGAGCGGCGTCGGTCCGCTGATGGCGGCTGCGCGAAATTATGCCTTCACGCTCAATGCCGAGGTCGCGGGGAAGGGCGTCTATGCCGGTACTGTGAATATCGGCGCCTTCATCGACCGCTCGACCGGCCTTCGCGCCGCGACATCCAATGGCGTGCCGCTCGATCCGAAGTATCTGGTGATCGATCCCGACGATATCGCCGAGGAGATCTGGAGCCTCGTCACCAAGCGCGACCGGGTTGAGGCCATCCTCCCTCCGCTGCCGCAAGCCTGATCGGGAAGGGCGTCATGCTGCAGATCGATCTTTACACCGATATCACCTGCCCCTGGTGCATCATCGGGCAACACCGGTTGGACAAGGTGCTCGCCGAACGCTTCGCCGACCTTGTCGCCGATATCAGGCATCGCCCGGTGCTGTTGATGCCGGATACGCCGGCCACAGGACTCTACATTCCCGACCTGCTCCGCAGCCGCTACGGCGTCACAGATCCGAAGGCCGCGTTCGCGCGGCCCGAGACGGAGGCCAGAGCCTCCGGGCTGCCGCTCGATCTTGGCCGGCAGGCCTGGGCCTATCCGACGCAGGCTGCCCATGCGCTGGTCCTTGCCGCCCGCGAACGCGGCACGCAGCACAGTCTGGCGGTGGCGATTTCCGCGGCCTATTTCCTCGGTGCGGTCAATATCGCCGATGCCGATGTGCTCGCCGATATCGCGGCGGAACACGGGTTTGAACGGGCCGAAGCCCGGGCGATCGCCCGCGATCCGGTCTGGCACCGGCGCGTCGAGCAGGAGGCCGCGGCATTGGCTGCCGCGGGCATCCGCTCGGTTCCCCATTTCGTCTTCGGCGGACGGATTGGGATCAACGGCGGCCACAGTGAAGACGAGATCGCTTTGGCGATAAACGAGGCCATGGCTGTCGCCTAAGAGGCAGGGTACGGCCCGGCCAGATCGGGATCAACCGCGACTGTTGTCAACAAATCTCAAAGCTGAGCGTCTGGAGCAATAACCGTTCCGGACGCTATCATCGCCCGGAGGGATTCCTTGACGGCCTCGAAACTCGTGTAGCGAGGCTGGTAGCCGAGGCGCTGGCGGCTCTTTTCGATCGAGTGGCAGGAGCTTCGGATAATGTGGCCGCGGGTATTTTCGGCATAGTCGCCAAGGCCGAGGATCCACTCTTCGAAGGGTTTGTAGGCGAGGCGCGGCTCCTTGCCGAACCAGCGGTAGACCATTTCGGCGTAGCCGCGCAGCGTGACGGCCCGTTCGGAGACGGTGTTGAAGACTTCGCCGATCGACGCCGAGCGGTTGTCGATCGCCGAGCTGATCCAGCGGGCGACGTCGTCGGCGTGGACGTGATGGACCGTTTCGAGGCCGAGGTTCGGCAGGACCAGCTCGTCGCCGCGAGCGATCAAGGAGAAGACCTCCGGATCGGAATTGCCGATCGGGTTGATCGGGTTCCAGCCTTCGCCGACGATATGGCCGGGGCGGAAGCAGGTGGCGGGAAAACCGGTGACGCGGGCCTGGGTCATCAGCCAGGCCTCGCTCTCGGCCTTCCCCTTTCCGTAGGCATCGATCGGATTGGGAGGATCGGCCTCGGTGGAGGGGATCGTGAACAGGCGGCCGTAGACCCAGATCGTGCTGCAGAAGAGGTAATGCTCGATCCTGCCGCGTAGCGCCTCGACCACCTGCTGGGTGCTTTCGAGATCGAAGGCGATCATATCGATGACGATATCAGGCTCGAGGGCTGCGATCTTGACGCCGAATTCTCCGGATTTCTCTTCGGCCGCACGATCCAGCGCGACATGTTCGATCCGGCTCCAGGCCTCATGCGGGCGATAGGGCCTGGCGGCGCCGCGGCTGACATTGACGACATCGTGGCCGCGCTCGACGAGCGCCGGCACCAGATAGCTGCCGACATGGCCGCTGCCTCCGATAATGACGATGCGTGACATGGCTCACCTCCCTGAAACTTTGCGATCCCGCTGAGGCTAACACGCGTTGCCTATCGCGATTAGCAGCGGTAAACTTGATGTGTTTGTGAAGTCAGCAATGCCGCGCGACCAGATCAACGAACTCACCGCCTTTCTTGCCGTCGCCCGGGAGCGCAGCTTCACCAGGGCGGCGGCCGAACTCGGCGTCACGCCATCGGCGCTCAGCCACACCGTCAAGGGACTGGAGCAGCGGCTGGGGATGCGGCTCTTGTCCCGGACGACCCGCAACGTGGCGCCGACCGAGGCCGGGGAGCGCTTGCTGCGGCAGGTCGGGCCGCTCTTCGAGCAGATTGCCGCGGAGATCGATGAGATCGGCTCGCTGCGCGACAAGCCGGCCGGCACGATCCGCATCACCTGCACCGACGCGATCATCGAGACGATCTTCCGGCCGAAGCTCGGCGCGTTCCTGCAACAATATCCCGATATCCGGGTCGAGCTCGACATGAATTGCGCGCTCGTCGATATCGTCGCCGAGCGCTTCGATGCCGGCGTGCGCATCGGTGAGGCGCTGGAGAAGGATATTGGTGGCGACGCGGGTCGGGCCGGACTGGCGCTTCAGCGTCGTTGGTTCACCCGCCTATTTCGCGCGCCATGCACCACCTGCCACGCCGCAGGATCTGCGTGAGCATAACTGCGTCAACATCCGATTGTCGTCCTCCGGCGGTACGCTCCGATGGGAGTTCCGCTCGCCCGAGGGGCGCGACATCAGCCTGCGTGTCGAGGGGCAGGCGACGTTCAACACCTCCGGGGCCGCTCTCACCGGCGCCGTCGACGGGCTCGGTCTCGCCTGGACGCCGCAGGAGCTTGCCGCGCCATTCCTCGCGGACGGCCGCCTCATCGAGGTTCTCGCCGATTGGTGCCCGTTCTACGAGGGCTATCATCTCTACTACCCCAGCCGCAAACAGAACTCTCCGGCGTTTTCAGCCTTCATCGAGGCCATGCGCTTCCGTGGACCATTGAGAGCCAGGGAGTGAAGGGGTTACGCCGAGCAACAGGATGGGGCGGCGCTTGAACGGAAAAGGCATCGGTCTAGCGGGTCCGCGATGCGTCACAATATCATCGATGGGCGAGAATGGACGTGCCTTGATGCGAGGCCGACCAGATCAAGGAAGCGGTCGACACGGTCGGGGGCAGCCCTCTACCATCAATTCGTTCGCCGCGATCCGCTTCTCCGACGGATGTGGTTTCTGGCGGCTGACCGGTTCGAGTAGAACGACCCGAGATATCAGCCACTGCGGACCTTTGCGCCCTCGACAAGCAATGGCCGACTTGGGTCGGAATTCGCCTTCATCGGCGTCGCAGGTGGGTGGTGTCCCGTCGTTCGCTCAAGCCGCATGAGTGCCAGCGTTTCGCCAATGCGGACGTTCCAAGCGCTTCAACAATAAGCCGCATTGTGGCCGCGCGCGGGCTGAAGGCGGATCAATTGCCTGAGCTGACTTGATCGCTCGCGGTCGGCTCTCCATTGACGAGTATACCCGCGTTGCTCGAGGACAGGTTCGAGGACATGGGCGTTCAGTTGCTCAGGCAGGTCGCCATCAAAACCTCCTACCTGGCGGGTGACGGCACGACGACGGCGGTGGTGCTCGCCGATGCGATCATCAGAGGCGGTGTCAGGGCGGTCACTGCTGGTATGAACCCGATGGACCTGAAGCGCGGGATTGATCGCGCTGTCGAGGCGATCGGCGCGGCATTGGAGCAGAATGCCAGGTCTGTCACCTCAAATGGCGAGATCGAACAGGTCGCCACGATTTCTGCCAATGGCGATCGGGACATCGGCCAGATCATCGCCGAGGCGATGGCGAAGGTCGGCAGGAATGGCGTGATCATGATCGAGGAAGGCAGGTCGCTCGAAACCGAAAGCGAGGTCATCACTGGCATTCAGTTCGACCGCAGCTACATCTCTCCCTATTTTGTGACCAATCGAAACAAAATGCAGGTGGAGATGGAGGACGCGCTTGTCCTCGTTTGCGAGAAGAAACTGTCGCGCCTCAGCGAAATATTGCCGCTGTTGGAAAAAGTCATGCAGGCTGACCAGCCACTTCTCATCCTCGCCGAGGACATTGAAGCGGAAGTCAGGGCGGCGCTGGTTGTGAATAGGCTGCGCGGCGGCCTCAAAGTGGCTGCCGTCAAGGCGCCGGCCTATGGCGAGCTCCGCAAGGAGATCCTGCAAGACATAGCTTTGCTCACCGGCGGATCGGTCATCTCCGAGGATCTCGGTATCAAGCTCGAGTCCATCTCGCTCGACAACCTCGGCCGTGCCCGGAAGATTCGGGTGGACAAGCAGAATACCACGATCGCGGAAGGCGGCGGCTCAAGCGCGGAAATCGCTGCGCGGATCGCTGCGATCAAGGCGCAGCTCGAACTGTCCACGTCCGACTTTGACCGGGAAAAACTTCAGGAGCGGCTGGCGCGGCTTTCCGCCGGAATTGCAGTGATCCGGGTCGGCGGCGCGACCGAGTCGGAGGTTAGAGAGAAGAAGGACCGGATTCGCAACGCCATGCACGCCACCCGAGCCGCCGCAGAGGAGGGTATTCTGCCCGGCGGTGGCGTCGCTCTCTTGCGTGCAAGCAGGGCGATCCGGATGCTGAAGGCTGAGAACCTCGACCAGCAGGCGGTATCAACATCGTCAAGGAAGCCGTAACCTGGCCGGCGAAACAGATTGCATCCAATGCGGGCGTGGATGGCTCGCTCGTCGCCGCCCAAATTCTCCAAAGAGATGACTACGGATGGGGCTACGACGCGCAAGCGGGGACGTTTGGCGATCTGTTTGTGGCGGGCATTGTCGATCCGGCCAAGGTGGTGCGCGCGGCCCTTCAAGGGGCAGCGTCCATGGCCGGTCTCATGATCATGACGGAAGCGATGGTGGCCGAGGTGCCCGGCCCGCCGCCGCCCGAGCTTCCCGGCCATCACGATCACGAGGACAATCTCGACATTGAGTTCTAGCGCATCCCGTGCTTTCGTTGACAACGGATGAAATGTTGCGGCGTAACACAAGGGTCGGATCCATGGCGCGGCAATACAAGTCTCTGTGGCTTCAGGCCCGAGACCTGCACCGCGTTCAGATCATTGGTGCACGCTCGCCATGGGCGCCAGTGCCGCGCGAGCGGCTTCGTCCTCGGGTCGAACTTTGGCCTTCACCAGGGCCAGCGAGCAGCGCTTCGTCGAGACGCGCCGCTTCGGGGACTCCAGAACGTGCCGGCGCAACACTTTCATGGATTCTCGGCTCGCGATCCACTACTCTCTCAGGCGGGAGGAAATCGGTTTGGAACGCCGCCTCGCCGCCATTATGGCCGCTGACGTAGTTGGCTACTCGCGTCTGATCCGGACTGATGAGGACGGAACACTCGCGGCGCTGAAGTCGCTGCGCACTGACCTGATTGGACCGAAGATCGCGGAACATCATGGGCGTATCGTCAAGCTCATGGGCGACGGCTTGCTGGCAGAGTTCCCGAGCGTCGTGGAAGCCGTTCGGGCGGCCACCGAATTGCAGCAGGCGGTAGCTAATCGCATCGTCGACGTGCCGGAACGGCAACGGATCGAATTCCGTGTCGGCATCAATCTGGGTGATGTGGCCATCGATGGCGAGGACATCTATGGCGACGGAGTCAATGTCGCAGCCCGCCTAGAGTCGCTTGCCGAACCGGGTGGCGTCTACGTTTCCGGGGCAGTCCATGACCAGGTGCGCGATCGCCTCGGGCTTAGGTTCGAGGATCTCGGAAAGCAGCAGGTCAAGAACATCGATCGACCGGTTCGCGTTTGGCGCTGGCTGCGCGACGCCGCGGCGACCGGCGCCAAGGCCGTTCCCATGGAAGGGTCGCTGCCGGACAGGCCATCGATTGTCGTTCTGCCCTTCAACAACATGAGCCGCGATGCCGATCAGGAATATTTCAGCGACGGAATCACCGAAGACATCATTACTGACCTTAGCAAGATCTCCGGTCTGTTCGTCATCGCCCGCAACTCGGCTTTCGTTTACAAGGACAAGGCGTTCAGCGTCCCGCATGTCTGCCGCGAGCTCGGCGTCAAATTCGCGCTTGAAGGCAGCATTCGCAAGGCCGGCAACCGGGTTCGTGTCACGGCTCAGTTGATCAACGGATCGAGCGGCGGCCATGTCTGGGCCGAGCGCTATGACCGCGAGTTGACCGATATCTTCGAGGTCCAGGACGATATCACGCAGCAGATCGTGACCACCTTGAAGGTCACACTCAGCGAAGCGGAAAAACCGCGCAGCGCCGAGGCCGGTACGAAGGACGTCGATGCCCATGATCTGTTCTTGCGCGGGCGGGAGTTCCTGAGCAGCGTCAAGAAAGATCGTGAGATGTTCGATCAGGCAACCGCGTGCTTCCGACAGGCGATCGCGCTCGATCGGGACTACGCCGCCCCCCATGCGGGCCTCGGCATGGCTTATGTGCTCGATTATCAGAACCACTGGAGTGGCGCGCCGGAGACGTCGCTTGACCAGGCCGAGCGCTTCGCCAGCGAGGCGATCGGCAAGGACGATCAGGAGCCCTTCACCCATTTCGTGGTTTCCCTCGTCGCCATGTTCAGGAGGGATTATCAGCGCTGGGCCGACGAAACCGACCGCGCATTGGCGCTCAACCCCAATTTCGCCTCCGCTCTCAATATGCGCGGCGTTTTGCACATCTATACAGGGGAGCCTGAACTGGCGATCCCCTACATTGAACGCGCCATGCGCCTCGATCCTGTGGTTCAGCAGCAATACCTACACTTCCTCGGCACGGCCCACTTCGTGGCCTGCGACTACGAAAAGTCGGCCGCGCTGTTCCGCGACAGGATCGCCGTCAACCCGACCACGGATCTGTCGCGCGCATTTCTCGCTTCGGCATTGGGCCATCTGGGCAAGCTCGATGAGGCCCGCGAGGTTTGGCGCGAGCTCAAGGAGATCAATCCAAGATACTCCCCCCTTGAGCATATAGGCCGCCTACCATTCCAAGACCCCGCCGACGCTGAGAAGTTCACGATTGGCCTGCGCAAGGCAGGCTTGGCGGCGTGACCCAGCCACAAGCCCTGTGCCTGATAGAGTTGACCGCGGGTGGAGGGGATATGGCCGTGGGCGGCTGTCCGCACAATTCAGCTAGCTGCCATTCGGCAAAGGACCGCTTCGGGTCGAAGCAGGTCCTCGAACGCGCGGCGCAGATATACGTCGATTCAGCCCACAGTTTGGGCAATTTCACAGGTCGGCCAACCAGCGAAATGCGCGACGGAGAAACGCCTGTTCGCCGGCGGTGATCGGCCCCCAGCACTCTACGGCAGCGTGCCACGCCCTATCCCCTGCGGCGCAGCACCCGTTGCGCCTTCAGCCGCACTCCGCCTCGCCCGTCACGCGCCAGATCACATCGCCGACATCGTCCGCCACCAGCAGGGAGCCGTCCGGGCCGATGGCAACTCCAACAGGTCGCCCGTAGGACGACCGCTCATCAGGCGAAAGGAAACCGGTCAGAATGTCGCGCGGCAGCCCGGCCGGACATCCATTCACGAACGGCACGAAGACAGCCTTGTAGCCGCTCAACGTGCTGCGGTTCCAGGAGCCATGCTGCCCGATAACCATGCCGTCCGGGAAGCCGGGCAGACTGCCTGCGGGAAGCCAGCAAAGGCCGAGCGATGCAGTATGCCCGCCCAAGGCATAGTCCGGTGTTAGGGCGGTTGCGACTATCGCCGGGTCCTGCGGCACCCGGTCGTCCACGATCTGCCCCCAGTAGCAATAGGGCCATCCATAGAAGCTGCCGTCGCGCACCGATGTCAGATAGTCGGGAGGGGTCTCGTCGCCCAGTCCATCGCGCTCATTGACCACCGTCCAAAGTGCACCTGTCGTGGGCTCCCACGCCATGCCCACCGGGTTGCGCAGACCGGAGGCAAATATGCGGTGCTCACCAGTCTCGAGATCAAGCTCGTGGATCGCGGCCCGTCCTTCCTCTGCCGCCATGCCGCGCTCGCCGATGTTGCTGAGCGAACCGACGCCGATGAAAAGCTTTCGTCCGTCGCGACTCGCAAGCAGGCTTCGCGTCCAATGCCCGCCGGCCTTGAAGGACGTAAGCTTTCGGCAGCGCTGATACGCGTGTCGCCCGTCTTATACGGGAACGCGACCACCCCGTCTGTGTTGCCGACATACAACGTATCACCCAGCAACGCCATGCCGAACGGCTGATTGAGTCCGTCGAGAAATACCGCACGTATTTCCGCCACGCCGTCGCCGTCCGCATCGCGCAACAGCGTGATGCGGTTCGGACTTGCGCCCACTGCGGCGGCGCGCTTCATTGTGCTGAACATGGCGTAGTCGAAGACAGATTTGATGCCCCCCGGCTCGCTCAGTGCCTCAGCGACCAGTACGTCGCCATTCGGCAACACGTGAATCCAACGGGGATGCTTGAGCCCGGCCGCGAATGCGTTCACCTTGAGCCCGGCCGCCGCAGTCGGCATTTGCTCCGCGGTCCATCCCTTGGCTGTCGGCATCTTCAGGGTCGGAATGCCATGCGGCTTGGCTTCCGGGACTTTCGGGGCGCTGCCATAGGCCGGTTCCAGGGAATCACCGTCCTGGCGGCGCAAAAGGATTACTACGGCGCCGATCAATGCGACCAGTCGACCGAAAATGTCTGACAGGCCCATGTGCCCTCCTAACCCTGATGCGCACGCTACCCGAAGCGCCTGCGGGTTGGTATCCTCAAACTGCATTGTTTTTGTGGCCACTTCGCTGGATTGAGAGCGCGCTACCTCCGCTTGGCAGGTGGTGACAAAGATGGTGACTGGCTCTGCGTCGGCCAACGCCCGGAGAGCGGCAGACTCAAGTCATTCGGCGCTCACCGCCATACGACAGGAACGGGTCGATCCTGGCGTCTCGCGGAGGCCCTCTGAGATCGGCGACTGGTGCTTATAGAGCGGCGGAGGGCAGCCGATGAGAGAGATAGTCGCGCATCTGGCGAAGTGCATCTTCACGCGTCAGGCCCGTCGCCTGCAGACCGAGGCGCAGCCACAGCCCGTCAATTAATGCGGTGATGCCAAGAACGACGGCATCGCATTCGTCCTCCGGCAGAAGGTGAACCAGTGCCGACATTAGATTTGATCGCATCCGCGCATGAATTACTTTTTGGATACGCGCCAACTGCGGCTCCCGCGGCACCTCGGCGCAGAGCGCTAGCCAGGCATGGCAAATCGAAGGCCGGAAGAAGCGGTCCTCGAAGTTGCCTTCAATGATCGCTTCCAGTCTTTCGAACGGGGTGGTGGCGCGGTTCAGGCGCGCCACCACGGCATCCTTCAAGGCCGCGTTCGCCTCGCGCATCGCATGCTCGAACAGTTCCTGCTTGTTCGCGAAGTAGTGCAGCACGATGCCTTTCGATGCGCCTGCTTGAGCGGCGACCTTCTCCAGTGTTGCCCCCGCCATGCCTTCACGCTGCAGGACCTCGAACGCCGCCCGTCTGAGTTCACGTTTCCGGATATCGCTGATCTTGGTCAGTTTCATTTCTACGCCCTCATTTCGTTCACAATTGACAAACTTTCCGGAAAGATCAATAATTGACCCATGGGACAATAAAATGACCAGCAGGACAAAAGGGGAATACGATGAAGCGATCTCTGAAAGCCGGGGCTGCGGCGCTTGCCCTCATTGCCATTGCTGGTCCCGCGTTTGCGGGAGAGCCGGAGAGCTGCAAAACCGTGCGCATGGCTGAGCCGGGATGGAACGATCTTGCCTTTACGACCGGGGTCGGCCTGACCTTGCTGAAGGCGCTGGGCTACGAGGCCAAGAGCCAGCTCCTCGGCATCGACGTCATCTACACCAGCCTGAAGAGCAAGGACCTCGACGTCTTTCTTGGCTACTGGGACCCTGCCATGATCGCTTACTACAAGCCGTACAAAGAGGATGGCTCGGTCGAGACGGTTCGAAAAAATCTCGAGGGTGCCAAATACACCTTCGCCGTTCCCACTTACGCCTGGGAGGCTGGCGTCAGCGACTTTTCCGACCTGCAGAAATTTGCCGACAAATTCGAACGGAAGCTCTACGGCATCGAGCCTGGCTCCAACCAGCTGATGCTCGACGCGATCAAGGACCCGGCCCTTGGCCTCGAGGAATGGGAAGTGGTGGAGTCGAGCGAGCAAGGCATGCTCTCGGAAGTGACCCGCCGGACACGCGACAAGTCGTTCGTCGTTTTCCAGGGTTGGGCCCCGCACCCGATGAACACCGTCTTCGACATGAGGTATCTGACCGGTGGTGACAAGTTCTATGGCCCGAATTTCGGTTCGGCAACGGTTTCCACCCAGGTGCGCAAGGGCTACCTGCAGGAGTGTCCCAACGTCGCGAAGCTTTTGAACAATCTCGTCTTTGATGTCGACTACGAGAACCGTGGCATGGCCTACATCATGAATGATGGAATGGAACCGGAAGAAGCCGCTCTGGCATCGATCAAAGACGAGCCAAAGCGGCTGGAAACCTGGCTGGCGGGGGTGTCGACGTTCGATGGTCAACCGGGTCTTGCCGCGGTGAAGGCCGCGCTCGGCCTGTGATGTGCAGCATCGAGGACGAATGGCATCGTCGCAAGCGGCGCGTCGAATTGCCAGGGGGGAGGCCGATTGCTTTCGTCGATAGCGGCGGAAGCGGGCCACCGCTTCTGCTGCTGCATGGCTATTCTGATACCGGCCGCAGCTTTGCCGCGCTTGAGCCCTTTCTCGCCGGCTATCGTCTGATCATTCCCGATCTTCCCGGACACGGCGCGTCGGCTATCGGCGACGGAGTGCACGTCAGCGATTTTGCGGCGAGCATTGAGTGGTCTCTGGCGTTCCTCGGCATTTCGCAGATGGCCGTCATCGGCCATTCCATGGGCGCGATGACGGCCATCGAGCTCGCCGCCCGGCGTCGCAATGACGTGAGCGCGCTGGTGCTTCTGTCCGCAAGCCTGCGTCCAGCTTTCGGCAGCGGGAGTGAACTTGCGCGGCGCATCCGCGCACTTCGCGATCCTATAGACCCCTCAGGGCAATTTCTCCGTGACTGGTATTCCTGCAGCCGACCTGTCGACCCCGAATTTCTGTCGAAGATGAGGATGGACGCAGCGAGGATGCCGGCGGCCGTCTGGCATGGCATCCTGGATGGCTTTGCCGAAACCGATCTCCGGCATAGCGCCAGGCAGGTCACCGCGCCGGTGCTCTGTATCGGTGGTTCGGCGGATCCGCTCTTTGATAGCTCGCACCGCGAGGCGCTTGCCCAGGCATTCCCCTCGGTGCGATCCATCACACTCGACGGGTATGGACATAATCCGCATTGGGAAGACCCGCAGAGGCTTTCAGCGCTTATGATGTCGTTTCTGGCGGGAGCAGGGACGGTCTAGCCAGCGCCGACGGCAGGGGATGAGCTGGCGCTATCGTCTGGCGTCTGCAATCTGGCTCTATCATGCCATTCACTTTGCATTCTTTCATGACCGCTCTGGCGAAGGTTTTTCGATGCGGGCCGCGGCGCGACGGTGGTGGCTGGGCCTGTGTCGGCCCGCGTTGACAAACCTCCCAAGGAGGAGGCCGCGGGGGCTGGGTAGAGCGCCTATGGGGAAAGCGTGCGGCTGCGGTTTTTCAAGGGGGCTATCGGCGGCAGCGTCGGGTGCGAAGGTGTAGCCCCGAAGGTTTGCATGAGCCGATCGGGATCGGGGTCACAGGTCTTTGGTAGGTTCGCGCCGGCGATTTTTCAGTGTGCTGGGTTGCCTTAGGCTGACCGGCGCCACCCCGGAACGCCTCGTCGATGCGGACCAGCCTCGGCTGATGTGAGATGGATTTCGTCATGCGGCGTCCTTTCGGGGTGGCGCGCGGCATCTGGGTTGTTGGCCGCGGCGGAAGATCTCGACGATGCGCATCGGGCCGCCGCAAACCGGGCATGGCTCTCTCAGGGTGAGCGGCGTGACCTCGGCGTTTGGTGCGTCGTGCTGCGATGGCGTTTGCGCCCCGAGCAGTTTCCTGATCCTTGCGATATTGGCCTTGTGGCCTGCACTGGCGAGCAGACCGTAATGGCGGATGCGGTGGAATCCGTCGGGCAGCACGTGGATCAGGAAACGGCGGATGAACTCGTCGGTGGCCAGCCGCATCACCTTCTGCCGGTCACCGGTCTTGATCCGGTAATCCTTCCAGCGGAATGAGACCGTCTCGGCGTCGGCGCTGATCAGGCGGCTGTTGGAGATCGCCACGCGGTGGGTGTAGCGGCTGAGATAAGCCAGGACCGCCTCGGGACCGCCGAACGGGGGCTTGGCGTAGACGACCCATTCGGATTTGCGGAACGGGGCAAGCCAGGCAGCGAAGGCCTTCGCCTGTGCAAGTCCGGCGAGAGCCCCGAAGAAGGCGAGGCTGCCGGATTGATGCAGTGCCCTCAGTCCTTCGACAAACAGCCGCCGGAACAGACGCGACAGAACCTTTACCGGCAGGAAGAACCCGGGGCGACATGAGATCCAGCGCGTGCCATCCGGCGACAGTCCGCCACCGGGTACGATGATGTGCACATGCGGGTGATGGGTCAGCGCCGATCCCCAGGTGTGCAGCACGCTGGTCATGCCGATGCGCGCGCCGAGCCGCTTGGGATCGGCGGCGATGGTGGTCAGTGTCTCCGCCGATGCCCGAAACAGCAGGTCATAGACAGCCTTCTTGTTCCAGTAGGCGATTTGGGCGATCTCGGCCGGCAGGGTGAAAACCACGTGGAAATACTCGACCGGCAGCAGGTCTTCGGCGCGGGCGGCCATCCAGTCCCGCGCGGCAGGCCCCTGGCACTTGGGGCAGTGTCGGTTTTTGCAGGAATTATAGGCGATGTGGCTGTGGCCGCATTTGGCACAGGCCGCCACATGCCCGCCGAGCGCCTCGGTTCGGCAGGCTTCGATGGCCGCCATGACCTTGAGCTGGGTGAGGCTGACATGCCCGGCATTGGCCCGCCGCCACGCCGGGCCATAGGCACGGAAGATGTCGCCGATCTCCAGTCTCGGCCGGATCACCGCACCGGCGCTACTCCAGTCCGCGTCGGAGCGTTTGGTCCTGCAGCGTCTGCAGGGTCTCGAACGGGCTGACGGTGTCGCGGATCGTCTTGGTGGCGACATGGGTATAGCGGGCGGTGGTCACCAACCTGGCATGGCCGAGAAGGACCTGGATGACCCTGACATCGGTGTTCGCTTCCAAGAGGTGGGTGGCAAAGCTGTGCCGCAGGCTGTGCAGCGTCGCGGGCTTGCCGATACCGGCCATGGTTTTGGCGGCGGTAAAGGCGCGATTGAGCTGCCGCGGCGAGATCGGGTTGATCTTCGGTTTGCCCGGGAACAGCCACCCCTGTGGTCGCGCCTCGCGCCAATAGTCGCGCAACAGCTTGAGCAGCCCGGGCGACAGCATCACCTTGCGGTCCTTCTGCCCCTTGCCCTGTTCGACATGGATCAGCATCCGGTCGCTGTCGATGTCGCTGATCTTCAGGTTGCAGACCTCGGAGGCGCGCAGTCCGGCGCCATAGGAGATGCTGAGTGCCGCCCGATACTTCAGGCCCGGCCCTGGAGCCGCCATCAGCAGGTCGGAGACCTCCTCGATGCTCAAGACCACGGGCAACGTCTGCGGCTGCCGACGGAACTGCATATGCCGCTTCATCTCCTCGCGGCCGCAGGTGGTGGCGAAAAAGAACCGCAGCGCCACGATGCGGGCGTTGAAGGTCGGCGGGGTGATGCCCGCATTGGTCATGTGCAGTTGGTAGGCGCGCAGGTCATCGGCTGTGGCGGTGTCCGGTGATCGCTTCAGAAACCCGGCGAAATCCTTGATGGCTCGGATATGCGCCTGCTGAGCTTTGTCGCCCATCCCACGGATGCGCATGTCTTCGATCATCCGCTCGCGCAGCGGGGTCGTCCTCTCCTCCGTCATGGCAACCTCCTGTCTGAAGATTGAGAACACCTCAATCGTCAGCCAGGACCGCACACCTGCAAATGCACGCCGTTCAGATCATTCCTGCACCCTCACCACGGGCGCCAGTGCCGCGCGAGCGGCTTCGTCCTAGGGTCGAAACGAGCCATGGGCCGACCGGCCTGCTGATGACAGCCTTCACGCAAAGCGGAAGAATTTGCATCTGACGAATTGGGCCCCGGCCAGTTTTTGTGCGATCGTAGATTGCGGCATCGGCATCGCGCGAAGCTGCGGCTGCCGGCGCGGAAAAGGCAGCATGCAGTTGTAAAACCTGCGGAATTTTTTGGGGCGATTGTCAGATCAGAAAGGGGCGTTACAGGCGCAAATTGTGCCTGCCTGGGGTGCGTGGCCGCCTTCTCCAAGTATCATTTCCACCGGCAGTTTGCGGCGGCCCTTGGGCTGTCTGTGCATCGCTATATCCATCTCGTACGCATGAAGCGGGCATCCTACAGGCTGGCCTACAGGGACGTAGACAGCGTGACCGAGATAGCGATGGATGCCGGCTACGAAGCTCCTGACGCCTTTGCTCGCGCATTTCGGCAACGGTTCAGCCAGTCGCCTTCGCAGTTCAGGAAATCTCCCGATTGGGAACCGTGGCTTGCCGCCCTCGGGCCTCTCAACCAAGCAAGGAGTAAGCTTATGCAAAGGACATTTGCAGCCAATGACATCGAAATCCGCGAGGTGTCTCCGACCCCTGTCGCGATTATGAAACATCGAGGTGATCCGGCAAGGATCGGCGACACGATCAAACGCTTCATAGCATGGCGCAAAGCCACTGGCCTGAATCCGAAGACCAGTTTGACTTTCAACATCTTCCATTCCGATCCGCGTGTGACGTCTCCGGACGAGTATCGGCTGGACCTTTGTGTCAGCACTGATCAGCCGATCAGGACGAACGAAGAGCATATTGAGGCGGGCATGATCCCCGGCGGCCGTTGCGCCGTGCTGAAAGTCGTCGGCAATACTGATGATCTGGAGCCTGCCGCGCTTTACCTCTATCGCGATTGCTACCGGCCAGTGGCGAGGAAGCGAGGGATTTCCCCCTGTATTGCCAGCGCCTCACCTTCTTTCCGGAAGCACCTGAACATGCGGCGGTGGCAGAGCTCTTCCTGCCCCTGAAATAGCGAACCTCTGTGGCGGCTTGTCCGTTTCCGTCCACGGCGGCGGACGAGCAGCTTTCAACCCAAATTTCCCGATCCGGCTCAACAGCGCGTTTGCTGAACGTGGCATTCCATCAGGCGAAATCATACCGGCCTTCACCGGATGGCTACCAATCCGGTGGGCCGCCCGAATGTGAACGGCTTTGTCGGCAGCCTTGTCGGACTTGGTGCCACCAAGGGCGTTTTTGTCACCACCTCCTCCTTCAGCCAGCCAGCGCGCGACTACGTCAAGCATTTGGCCCAGAGAGTTATCCTCATCAATGGGCAGAAGCTGGCCGATCTGATGATCGAACACGGCGTCGGCGTTCGCAGCTATCGCACTGTGGAGTTCAAGCGGCTGGATGACGACTTTTTCGGCGAGGAGTAAGATATCTGCACGGAGAGCGGAAATCATTTCCGCTTCCTCACCCTTTGAACACCCGCTCACGATGATATCGCAGAAACTCCGAATGCGGCCTCTCGTCCAGCCGTGAGGGGACGAGCAGGCGTCGCTCCGGATTGATGAGCCGCGTGATGGTGTCGGGCACACCGCTGTCGGCAATCAGCAGGCTGTAATCGTCATTGACCGAAATCAGGCCGCGGTCAAACATCCAATGGACCGTTCCGGAGAGGGCGAGGCAGTTGCGGACGCTGTCCGGCCCATCATGGGCTACCGGGCGGATGTGCGCAGCCTGGACCTCTGAGCGCCCGCCTCCGTTGATAAGCTTCAGTCCTGTGACGGCACAGGTGTCCTGGTAGGCCGATTTGATGGCCACGGAGAACGCTCGGTCCCGCAAAGGACGCTGCAGTACCTGGGAAATGATCCGGCGATCGACGACCTCGATCTCGAAAGACATTTGCGGATTGTCGCCAAATCCGATGTACGCCTCCTCGACCGGGTCCGGCGCCGGCCGTTCGCGATCCCGCTTTCCAAGGACGTGCGCGAAGCCGGCGGCGAGGATCAGGTCATACTCGGCGTCTGAAATGTTTCGGACAGCGCGACCGAAAGCCCCTTTATTGGTGGAACCGTCGTCTTTGCGCAGCCCTCTCTCATAATAGTGGTTCGCCTCCTTGAAGGGGACGGTGTGATCGAAGGGTAGGAAGTCCTCGACCAGCGCATAGAAGTGATCGGGCTTGGACGGGTCCTCGATAATGTCGGTGATCCGGGCCGTTGCGAAATAGGCCTGTCTGCCGCCCGTCTTCATCAGGTCGCCGCTCGGCCGCCGCGGCTCATAGTAGACGATTCACCTCGCGCCGCCTCGACCTGGCGCAGATAGGTGCGCGGGAAATGGTACCGCTGCTCCGGAAGATCGTCATAGGTGGGATCCACCTTCGTGGTCAGAACTGCCTTTGACATAGTTTGAGACTCGATGGATCTGACCTCGTGATACCAGGTTGGCAGCCTCTCGAAAATACGGGGGCGTGACGGTGTGCGCAACCAGTGGCTGCAGTCTTAGTACTTGGGCTATTTTGCGTTAAAATTAATTATTAAGCGTTCTTTTTAAGTAATGGTATGTAATTATCCATGTTTTATCTTTTGTTGTCTTAGTATATATTAAGATGCAGCTTGAGATATACATTGTCATATGTTGAACGACGGGCGATGATACACATATCAATTGCGCAAGTGCAGTTGATGCTTTTGCAACCTGCAAGGATCTTTGACATGACCAAGAAGACAACAAAACGGACGTCCGTCCGCTTTGACTACGACGCGCTCGACATCGGCGTGCAGAGCATGAAGGCTTTAGAAGCGGCAGCCGCTGGCATCCAGGCCTTGGGGCGCCGGTCCACGGACCAGGCCTTCGAGCTGGGCGTCTTGCTAGAGCAGGCGTCCGAGCTTGTCGAGCCGGGTACTTTCGAGAAATGGGTCTCGCAGCGATGCGACATCTCTTCGAAGACGGCCCGGAATTATCGGGCCGTGGCTCGCAATCTGTCGAGCTACCGGGAGCGAGCGGTCGAGCTTGCCATCAGTCCGACAGTCCTTTTCCATCTTGCGTCCGCGCCAGAGGAGAAGGTCGAGGCTGCCTTGGCGCATGCCGAGGAACATGGCGGCATTCGCGTCAGCGAGGTGAAAGCCTTGCTTGCCGACAGCTCTGAGAAGGCTTCAGAGGCGGTGACCGGTGACGAGCTCGCCGACATCGGTGGCCTGTCCGGTCTGCGGGCGATAATCGACCTCAAGACAAAGACCGGCTTTGCCGCCTTTGTCGAAAATGCTGCAGCTCTTGCTGCAGAAGTGGTAAGTGCTCTGAAGAGCAAGGGTAAGCGTCTGCAGAAAACGGCGCTCATCCCGAAGCTCGAACCTGCGGCCCGCTCGGCAAAACTCGCAAGCTCTCAGAGAGCGAGCTGCCGACCGCAAGCCACTGGTACGAGGTCTTCCTGACACTGGACCATCTTGGCAAGCGAGAGGCATGGCCTGAGGCCAAGGAACTCGAGGTTTGGCTGCGCCAAGAGGTGCTGCCGTTGCTCGACTGGGCAACGTCCCGGACGAAGCAACCCGAGTGGCCGCTTAAAGGCCCAGTTGCTCCGAACTCGGCAGATGCGGTGATGCGCAGCGGCCTTGAGGCGCTCGGTGGCGTCGTGCAGATTGAGGCCCCAAGCCTAGATCCGGTCGATGATGAGGATGTCGCCCCAGCGAATTACCAGCCGCCAGCGTTTCTGGCGCGTCCCATACCAGCGGCGGCAGATGACGCCTCCAATGTCATCTCGATAGTTTCCAACGAGGTACGGTCGGGGCTGAGGAAGCCGGCTTGGCTTAAGCCGAAACCGGCCGAGGCGTCGGCGGACTGAACACAAGGAAGGGGCTTTCGGGCCCCTTTCTTGATTCCAACCTTCGGTCGGCGTCGGTCCCTGCGGAAGATCTCAAGCCGCTTTACCGGCCGTTTACCATCAGGCGTGGGACAGAATTCAAGCGTGAGCCCGCCGTTTACCTTGTTCAGGATCCGTTCTCATTTTGCGGCAAGGGTCCTTGAGATCCGCTCAGGGTCCTGCCAGGTATGAGCGGCTCCGGCATGATCGGAGCAAGCGGCCCAAGCCGGTGCTGGTAACACCGACAAGGGCCTGACCCTCAAGCCTTGCGTTAGAAGGAATCGGGCTTTGACCAACCTACACTCTTCCTCCCCCGTCGGGAAAGTTCTGCGTGCCGCTGTGGCGGCATCCTCCAGCGGACATGCGATCGACGGCGCGACGGCGCGCTGTCACTTCGCGACCCAGCCTGCCATCCGAACTGATCCATCAGCATCCGAATGCCGTCCTGAAAGGCTCGGCTGTTTGCCTCGTCAAACAGTTCGATGTAATTCGACTTAATCGCCGGGATATGCGAGGTGGGAACTCCGTTCGCTACCAGGTACCTATGGCCGCTGCAGCCTTCCTTCAGCGTCAGATGCTGGCGGATGCCGAACATGGCGAGCAGTTTGTAGGCCCAGCCATTCTCCAGGTCGATTTCCAGCTCCTCGATGTCAGCAGGTCGGCCATACCGCCTAGCCGCGAGGGCGACGTCTTCGAGATGCAGGAGCATGACGTCGCGCTCGTGTGCGCAGAGTTTCTGGAGCTGCTCCTTGGACATTGGTTCCTTCGATTTCATCTTCAGCTCGGCCATCAGCATGTTGAGCTTCCGACCGATGACTTGAGCCTTTTTATGGTCGGAACAGTGAAGGCTCAGTGAAAGCCGGCTGCCTGGTCGGCACCGCGCGAACGACATGGGGACGCGTGCTCGCCAGTAGAAGGTGTTGCCGCGGCGAATGAGATTTTCGACGTCGTGGCGGACTGCCATGGGTATCTTGCCCTTGCCTGCCACCGGCGAGGCCGCCGCGCATATTTCGCGTGGGCATCACCTTTGGGCTACAGTTCTGGCATCAGGTCGCCAATGATGCCAAAACGGGATCCGGCACGACTGGAAAATCAAGGAATTAAGGGATTTTAGGGAGAATTGGCTGGGGAACCTGGATTCGAACCAGGACTAACGGAGTCAGAGTCCGCTGGTCTACCGTTAACCTATTCCCCAAGGCCTGCCGGCGGCATGGCGCCCGCGTCGGTGTGGCGGGCTTATAAACAAAAGAACCGCCGATGCAAATACCTTTTGGCAAAAAAATGCGGCCGGCCTGTGGTGAAGGCGCACACGGCCCGAGCGGAGAGGGCGGATCGCCGATTTTCGGCCCGGCGCCGGCGGCTGAGATGCGGGCCGATTCGGCGTCTCAAAAAAAGTTTGGCGAAAAAGGGCGGCGCTGGTACAGTCGCGCCAACGCAAAATCGAGAGAGCGCCTTGAGCGGCCGGAAGGCTTCGCGCGGCGCGGTGGTTGAGACAAGTGAAAGACCCCGAACACGGCGCGAAGCCGTCTGAATCCGGGGCGTCGGCAGCAGGTCGTGGCGAGGCGCATAAGCTTGTGCCGCGCGGCGGCAAGGGGAAACGGAGGCGGCGCAAGCCGTCCGGTTCGCCGTCTGCAATTGCCAGCCGATCCGGGCTTCCCGGAGAAGCAGGGCGTCCCGCAGCACTGAACGAGGCCGAGCCGGCGCGCAAGCGCAAGCGGCGCCGCCGTTCGAAGGCCGCAAGGCAGCAAGGCCAGGCTCCCGCCGCCGTTTCCGGCGCAGCCCCGGCCCAAGAGACCCCGATCACCGACAAGAAGGGTCAGAAGCGCGGCAAGAAGGCGCGCCACCGGCGCGGTCTGCAAGGACGGCCGCTGGCATCCGGAGGCAAGCCGCTTGCCCCTGAGCGGTCCGCCGAAACCCAGCGCCCGCGCGAGGCGTCGGCCGCGCCGCAGTCGCGCAAGGATGATTTGCGCGCCCCCTATGTCACGCCCGGCGAGCCGGCCGCGCCGCTTTATGCCGCGCTCGACCTCGGCACCAACAATTGCCGCCTTCTGGTCGCGCAGCCGACCCGGCCGGGGCAGTTCCGTGTCGTCGACGCCTTCTCGCGCATCGTCCGGCTCGGCGAAGGGCTGGGCGCCAGCGGCAGGCTTTCCGACGATGCGATGGAGCGCTCCGTCGAGGCCCTGAAGATCTGCGCTTCCAAGCTCAATGCCCGCTCGATCCGCCGCCGCCGGCTGATCGCCACCGAGGCGGCGCGCGCCGCCGAGAACGGCGAGACTTTCATGAAGCGCGTCGCCGAGGAAACCGGCCTCGACCTCGAAATCATCGATCGCGAGACCGAGGCGCGGCTCGCCGTTTCCGGCTGCTCGTCGCTGGTCGATCGCGAGACCAAGTCGGTCGTGCTCTTCGACATTGGCGGTGGTTCTTCGGAAATCGCGGTGATCCGCATCGGCGACAACCGCTCGAGCCGTCTTGCCAACCACATCACCCATTGGACCTCGCTGCCTGTCGGCGTCGTCACGCTGTCCGAGCGCCACGGCGGCGAGCACGTCACTCCGCAAAGTTTCGAGACCATGGTGGGTGAGGTCGAGGGCATGCTCGACCATTTCGACGGTCCGTCGGTCGAGGTCCTCGAAAGCGCCTCCGGCAGCGGCTTCCACCTGATCGGCACGTCGGGCACCGTGACGACGCTCGCCGGCGTCCATCTCGACCTGCCGCGCTACGACCGGCGCCGGGTGGACGGGCTCTGGCTTTCCGACGACGAGGTCTCGGCGATGCAGGCGCGGCTGCTCTCCTGGGATTTCGCCGCGCGCGCCGCCAATCCCTGCATCGGTCCGGACCGGGCCGATCTGGTGCTCGCAGGCTGCGCGATCCTCGAGGCGATCCGCCGGCGCTGGCCGTCGACGCGGATGCGCGTTGCCGATCGCGGCCTGCGCGAGGGGCTGCTCACCGACATGATGGCCGATGACGGCGCCTGGCGCCGCGGGCGTCCGCGTCGCTACCAGCAGCGCGGTCCGGCTCAGGCCGGCGAAGAGCGGCAGCGGCCCCACGAAGGGAACAAGGCATGACGAAATCCCCGATCGGCGGCAACCGCAGCGGCCGCAAGCTCGGCCAGAAGGTGAAGAAGGGCAAGCTCAAGGCGTCCTCGCGCCGGTGGCTCGAACGGCACATCAACGATCCCTACGTACAGCGCGCCCAGCTCGAGGGCTATCGCGCCCGCGCCGCCTTCAAGCTCCTGGAGATCGACGAGAAGCACAAGATCCTGGCCGGCGCCAAGCGCATCATCGATCTCGGTGCCGCTCCCGGAAGCTGGTCGCAGATCGCCGCCAAGGTGACGAATTCGACCGATGCCGATCCGCGCGTCGCGGCGATCGACTTTCTCGAAATGGATGGGGTCCCCGGCGTCCGCTTCCTGCAGATGGATTTCCTCGACCCCGAGGCGCCGGAAAAGCTCATGCAGGCGATCGGCGGAACGCCCGACCTCGTATTGTCCGACATGGCGGCGCCGACCACCGGCCACCGCCAGACCGACCATCTGCGCACCATGCATCTCTGCGAGGTGGCGGCGCATTTCGCCGTCGACGTGCTGGCCGAGGGCGGGCACTTCCTGGCAAAGACCTTCCAGGGCGGCACGGAGCGCGATCTCCTCAGCATGCTGAAGCAGAATTTCCGCCAGGTCATTCATGTGAAGCCGGCCTCGTCGCGTGCCGAATCGGTCGAGATGTTCCTGCTTGCCAAGGGTTTCAAGGGACGCCAGAAGGCCGGCAGGGAGACGGAAACCGAAGAAGAGGCGGCGGAATAGGCATGTTGCTCTATGTGACGGTCGGCACCAACGACCTCGAACGCGCCGGCGCGTTCTATGATGGCGTGCTCCCGACCCTCGGCTACCGCCGCCAGCGGTGGGACGAAACCGAGATCGGCTACGGCGCCGACGGTGATGTGCGCGTCCGCTTCTGGGTGGTCACGCCGTTCAACCGTGAGCCTGCCACCTATGGCAACGGCGTGAGCATCGCGCTCGTGGCCGAGACGCGGAGCGCCGTCGATGCCTTCCATGCAGCTGCGCTGGCTGCCGGCGGTACCGACGAGGGCGCGCCGGGGCTGCGGCCGTTCCACGCGCATTTTTATGGCGCCTGGGTCCGCGATCTCGATGGCAACAAGATTGCCGCCGTCTGCGAGCGGCCGGAATAGGGCAGGATACGCGACTGTAGCGGGGATCACCCCCCTCTGCCCTGCCGGGCATCTCCCCCACAAGGAGGGAGATCGACTCGCGGCGACCCCTCATTCCTGCAGCACTGCGGCATCCGCAGCCTTGATGTGGGGGCGCGGCGGTGCTTCCGGCCAATCTCCACCCTTGTGGGGGAGATGCCCGGCAGGGCAGAGGGGGGTATCGACTGCCGGCGACGTTCCTGTAGGACGCTTTACTTCCCCGCCGTCGCCTCGGCTTCCCGCAGCGCCTTTCGATGGCCGGAGACGGAAGCGCCGGCATTCTTCGCCATGGTCAGGAAGGGGATCGCCGCCAGCAGGTTGGCGACGGCGATGATCATGAAGGCGACGTGGAAGTCGTCGAGCACCAGCGGTCCGCCGCCCAACGCGGTTTGGACTTCGAGGATCGCGCCCGCCACGGCGACGCCGAGCGCAAGGCTGATCTGCTGCAGCACGGCGCTCATCGATGTCGCCTTGCTGGCGTCCGCGTCGTCGATATCGGCGAAGGAAAGCGCGTTGACGCTGGTGAAGAAGAAGGAGCGGGCGAAACCGGCGACGAGCAGGATCGTGAGCATGACGAGGTAAGGCGTCGCCGGCGTGAAGAAGCCGTTGATGAAGGTGGTGCCGGCGGCGATGACGGCGGCAATGATCAGCGTCGTGCGGAAGCCGGCAAAGGCGAGAACGCGGCGGGCGAAGAATTTTGTGGTGATGGCGCCGACGGCCCCGATGAAGGTGATCAGCCCCGACTGGAACGGATTGAGGCCGAAGCCGATCTGCAGCATCAGCGGCATCAGGAACGGCACGGCGCCGACGGAAATGCGGAAGACAGTGCCGCCGATCGAGGCGGCGCGGAAGGCGCTGTCGCGAAACAGCCCGAGATCGAGCACCGGCGCCGGATGGCGGCGTGCGTGGAAGATGTAAAGGAAGGTCGCGGCAATGCCGGCCGCGACGGAAGCGATGCCGATCGCCGGCGGCAGGGCCGGCAGGCTGATGACCGACAGGCCGAAGACGATGCCGGAGGCGGCGATGCCGCCCAGCAAGAAGCCGAGAATATCGACCGGCGGCGGGTTTTGCCGCTCCATTTCCGGCAGGTAGATGCCGGACAGTATGTAGCCGGCGATGCCGACCGGTACATTGATCAGGAAGATCCAGTGCCAGGAGAAATAGGTGGTGATGAAGCCGCCGAGCGGCGGGCCGGCCAAGGGTCCGACGAGGGCCGGGATGGTCAGCAGCGCCATGGCCGAGACGAGCTCGCTGCGCGGCGTGCCGCGCACCAGCACGAGGCGCGCGACCGGCGTCATCATCGCCCCGCCCATGCCCTGCAGGAAGCGCGACAGCACGAAGGCGACGAGGCTGTCGGCAACGGCGCAGAACACCGACCCGGCGACGAACACGAGCATCGCCGCGCGGAAGATGCGCTTGGCGCCGAAGCGGTCCGCCATCCAGCCGCTCAAGGGAATGAAGATCGCCAGCGCAACCATATAGGAAGTCAGCGCCAGCTTGAGCGTGATCGGCCCGACTCCGATGTCATGCGCGATCGCCGGCAGCGACGTCGAAATGACTGTGGAATCCATCTGCTCCATGAAGAGAGCGACGGCGAGGATCATCGGGACGATGCGATTCATGAGAGGCCTTGGATGCGGGGTCGACGTCCGGTAGACGGTCCCGATGGCTTTGTCGGGGCAAAACCGGCGATTGCAGATCAAATGCCTGTGATCCGGCTGACCTTTTCGGTCAAGGCCGCTACTTCTTGCCTGCTGGCATGCGAGGCAGCGCAAATCGACAGGAGCGATCATGATCACACATAGTTTGAAGCGCCGAACCCTGTTCGGGGCGGGGGCGGCTGCCTTGGCGGCGCCAAGCCTCTTGGGTGGAATTGCCAATGCTCAGGAAAGTGCAGAAAAGGGCGCTATGACGGATGATGCCGCTTTCAAGTCCTTCAGGCTCGGCACCTTCAAGGTGACGGTGATCAGCGACGGCACGCGCGCCTCGGAAAATCCGCACGAGACCTATGGCACCAATCAGCCGGCCGAGGCCGTCTCCGCGCTGCTCGAACAGAATTTCCTGCCGACCGCCGGTTTGCTCAACGGCTTTTCGCCGGTGCTCGTCGATACCGGGTCGGACATCGTGTTGTTCGACACCGGCCTCGGCGAAGGCGGCCGGGAGGCCGGTACCGGCAAACTCGCCGACGGCATCCGCGCCGCCGGCTATACGCCCGAGCAGGTCTCGGTCGTTGTCATCACCCATATGCACGGCGACCATATCGGCGGCCTCATGGAAGGCGGCAAACCGGTCTTCGCGAACGCCCGCTACGTGACCGGCCAGATCGAATTCGATTTCTGGAAGGATGCGGCCCGCGTCGGCACGCCGGCCGAAAACGGCCACAAGGCGGTGCTTGCCAAGGTCGTGCCGCTGGCGGAAAAGACCAGTTTCATCGCCGACGGTGCCGAGGTGGTATCGGGGATCACTGCCATCGCCGCCTTCGGCCATTCCCCCGGGCACATGATCTACAGGCTCGAATCCGATGGCAAGGCGCTGATCCTGACTGCCGATACGGCCAATCATTACGTCCTGTCGCTGCAGCGGCCGGACTGGGAGGTCCGCTTCGACATGGACAAGGCCGCCGCGGGCGCGACGCGGCGCAAGGTCTTCGACATGATCGCTACCGATCGGCTGCCCTTCATCGGCTATCACATGCCGTTCCCGGCCGTCGGCTTCGTCGAACGGCAGGACCCGGGCTACCGTTTCGTGCCGGCGACCTACCAGTTCGACATTTGAGATCAGGGCTTTGCTGCTCTGCAACAACAAATATGCAGGCCCGGGAGATTTCCGGGCCTTAACTATTTCCATTCTGACATATCCGTGTTACGAGCCCTCGCCAACTTCCAAGACAAGCTTTGAAGTCACCCGGTGGACAAGTCGCTGATCGTCCCCGGGGATTTTCGTATATTCGAAGAGGAACTGGCCATGGCGCGCATCATCGAAACGGCAACCGGTCTGGAGGCTTTGACCTTCGACGACGTCCTGCTCCAGCCGGGGCATTCCGAGGTGATGCCGGGCCAGACGAACATCGCCACCCGCATCGCCCAGGATATCGACCTCAATCTTCCGATCCTTTCGGCGGCCATGGACACGGTCACCGAGGCGCGGCTGGCGATCGCCATGGCCCAGGCCGGCGGCATCGGCGTCATCCACCGCAACCTGACGCCGGCCGAGCAGGCCGAAGAGGTCCGCCAGGTCAAGAAGTTCGAAAGCGGCATGGTCGTCAATCCGGTGACGATCGGCCCGGATGCGACGCTGGCCGACGCGCTGAGCCTGATGAAGGCACACGGCATTTCCGGCATTCCGGTCGTCGAAAACGGCGGCAGCGGCGGCCAGACGCAGGGCCGCCTCGTCGGCATCCTCACCAACCGCGATGTCCGCTTCGCTTCCGAGCCGTCCCAGAAGATCTACGAGCTGATGACCCGGGAGGGCCTGGTCACCGTCAAGGAAAGCGTCGATCAGCAGGAGGCCAAGCGCCTTCTGCACAAGCATCGGATCGAAAAGCTGCTGGTCGTCGATCCTGAAGGGCGCTGTGTCGGCCTGATCACGGTCAAGGACATCGAGAAGTCGCAGCTGAACCCGAACGCCTCCAAGGACTCCCAGGGGCGGCTCCGCGCCGCCGCGGCCGTCAGCGTCGGTGACGACGGCTTCGAGCGCGCCGAGCGGCTGATCGATGCCGGCGTCGACCTGATCGTCGTTGACACCGCCCACGGCCATTCGCAGCGCGTGCTCGACGCGGTCGGGCGTGTGAAAAAATTGTCGAACTCGGTCCGTATCATGGCCGGCAATGTGGCGACGGCGGACGGCACCAAGGCGCTGATCGACGCCGGCGCCGATGCCGTCAAGGTCGGCATCGGTCCGGGCTCCATCTGCACGACGCGCATCGTCGCCGGTGTCGGCGTGCCGCAATTGGCCGCGATCATGGCGGCCGTCGAGGCGGCGCAGGCCTCCGGCATCCCGGTCATCGCCGACGGCGGCATCAAATATTCCGGCGACCTTGCGAAGGCGATCGCCGCCGGTGCGTCGGCCGTCATGGTCGGCTCGCTGCTTGCAGGCACCGAGGAAAGCCCAGGCGAGGTCTTCCTCTACCAGGGCCGCTCGTTCAAGGCCTATCGCGGCATGGGTTCGGTCGGCGCCATGGCGCGCGGCTCGGCCGACCGCTATTTCCAGGCGGAAGTCCGCGACACGCTGAAGCTCGTGCCGGAAGGCATCGAGGGCCAGGTTCCCTATAAAGGGGCCGTTGGCGGTGTCCTGCACCAGCTCGCCGGTGGTCTCAAGGCGTCGATGGGCTATGTCGGCGGCGCCACGATCAAGGAGTATCAGGAGCGCGCCACCTTCGTCCGCATATCCGGCGCCGGCCTTCGCGAAAGCCACGCTCACGACGTGACGATCACCCGCGAGAGCCCGAACTATCCGGGCGCCGCCTGATACCTTCGATGGGACGCCGCCCCGGCGTCCCACGCCCTTGCTCTCCCATCCAGGAATTTGAAGCGGAGCACCGATGACGGGGTTCGAGATATTCTGGCCCGTGGTCGCCCATGTCGCGCTGGTCTACATGCTTTATGCGCTTCTCTCGCTGCGCCGGTCGGCGGTCGTCCGCGCCGGCAAGGCGCAGTCGTCGCAATTTCGCGAGAATCGCCAGGAGCCGAGCGAGAGCCTGGTCGTGCGCAACAGCATTGCCAACCAGTTCGAACTGCCGGTGCTCTTCTATGCCTGCTGCGTCCTCCTTTACATCGCCGAGGCCGACAATCTTCTGGCGGTGGCTCTCGCCTGGCTTTTCGTCGGCTTACGCTACGCGCACGCCCTCGTGCATGTGACCAGCAATCGGCTTCGCCATCGCGGCCCTCTCTTCCTGGCCGGTTTTGTGACGCTCGCGGCCATGTGGACCTGGCTTGCCCTCTGGATGGCAATGAACTGACGATCGCCCGGCATCTGCCGGCTTCAATGTCTCAGTTCTGAGACGATCTCCTCCATCGAACCGCCGCGCCTTGATGCGCGTCAAGGGAGCGCGCCGGATCCCGCACTAGCTTGCGTCCGTCAACGCGCTGCTTTGGCGGAGGGTGATGCGGCGCCGGCGCAATTTCCAATGCCAGCATTCAACATCGGAGGAGATCGATATGGCCGGAACAATGAAAGCCGCAGTCGTGCGCGAATTCGGCAAGCCGCTCGTGATCGAGGATTTGCCCATACCGCAGCCGGGACCGGGCCAGGTCCTCATCAAATACGAGGCCACGGGCGTGTGCCATACCGACCTGCACGCCGCCAAGGGCGACTGGCCGGTGCGACCCAATCCGCCCTTCATTCCCGGCCACGAAGGCGTCGGCTGCGTCGCCAAGCTTGGCGCCGGCGTCACACGGCTGAAGGAGGGCGACCGGGTCGGCGTCCCATGGCTGCACACCGCCTGCGGCTGCTGCACGCCATGCCGCACCGGGTGGGAAACGCTGTGCGGCAGCCAGCAGAATACCGGCTATTCGGTCGACGGCACCTTTGCCCAGTACGGCCTGGCGGATCCGAATTTCGTCGGCCGGCTGCCCGCCAAGCTGGAGTTCGGTCCGGCTGCGCCGCTGCTCTGCGCCGGCGTCACCGTCTACAAGGGCCTGAAGGAGACGGAGGCGAAGCCTGGTGAATGGGTCTTGATCTCCGGCATCGGCGGTCTCGGCCACATGGGCGTGCAATATGCCAAGGCCATGGGCATGCATGTCGCCGCGGCCGACATCTTCCCCGACAAGATCGCGCTCGCCGAGAAGCTCGGCGCCGACCTCGTCATCGATGCAAGGGCGGCTGACGCTATCGAGCAGGTGCAGAAGCGGACCGGCGGCGTCCACGGAGCGCTGGTCACGGCGGTCTCGCCAAAGGCGATGGAGCAGGCCTACCGTATGCTGCGTTCGAAGGGCACCATGGCGCTCGTCGGTTTGCCGCCGAGCCAGATCTGCCTGCCGGTCTTCGATACGGTGCTGAAGCGTATCACGGTGCGGGGCTCAATCGTGGGTACGCGCCAGGATCTGGAGGAAGCTTTGGAATTTGCCGGCGAGGGCAAGGTCGCAGCCCACTTCTCCTGGGACAAGATAGAGAACATCAACGCCATCTTCGAGCGTATGGAAGAAGGCAAGATCGACGGCCGCATCGTTCTCGACCTGAGTTGAGGCATCGATCACGGCAAGTAACGCAGTTTTGACGTGTGTGCACCGCCCCTTGACCTATCCTGTCGAGGGGCGGCTTGCCATTGCTCTGTCGCCTGCGGAAACCTGCTGATGGAGAGCGTCATGAACAAGCCTGTGATCACTCAGGCGATGGTCGATGCCTATGACGAATACACGCATCTGACCCTGGATCGCCGCCGCTTCATGGAGAGGCTGACGACGCTCGCCGGTTCGGCGGCGGGGGGGGGCGCGGCCGCCGCGATCGCGCCGATGCTGGCCGCCAACAGCGCCAAGGCCGAAATGATTGCTGCGACGGACGAGCGGCTCAAAGGGGAGGACGTTACCTATCCAGGTGCAGATGGCGAGATGAAGGGCTACCTGGTCAGGCCGGCCAATGCGTCGGGCAAGCTTCCGGCGGTCATCGTCATCCATGAAAATCGCGGCCTCAATCCGCACATCAAGGACGTCGCGCGGCGTGTCGCCCTCGACGGATTTGTCGCGCTCGCCCCGGATTTCCTCTCGCCCGACGGCGGAACGCCGAGCGACGAGGACAAGGCGCGCGAGATGATCGGTGCGCTCGACGCGGGCAAGACCAATTCCAATGCGGTGGCGACCGTGACCTTCCTCAAGGGGCACCCGGAAAGCACCGGCAATGTCGGCGCGATCGGCTTCTGCTGGGGCGGCGGCATGGTCAATCGCCTTGCCGTGAATTCTGCGGACCTCAAGGCCGGCGTCGCCTACTATGGCGCTCAACCGAAGGCCGAGGACGTGGCGAAGATCAAGGCCGCGATGCTTCTCCACTATGCCGGGCTCGACGAGCGCATCAACGCCGGCATCGAGGCCTACCGCAAGGCGCTGACGGAGAACGGCAAGGACGCCACGATCTATGTCTATGACGGCGTCAACCATGCCTTCAACAACGACACCTCGGCGGCTCGCTACGACAAGGCCGCCGCCGACCTCGCCTGGGGACGGACCATCGAGTTCCTGAAGACGAAGCTCGCCTGACGTAGCGCCGAAGTTCGGGGCAGGGGATCGCTGTGCGTTCCTCTATCCCGAGGTGGATGCCTCCCCGGATATCGCGCGGGCACAGTCGACGATCGCTTCTGCCAGCGCGTCCATGTCGCGCCGGCGCGGATTGCTGCGGCGCCAGACGAGGCCGATCTCGCGGGCGGGCTCGGGGGCTGCAAAGGGCACGATGCGGATGGCATTGCGCGCCGCTTCACTCGGAACGGCGATCTCTGGAATGAGCGTCATGCCCATGCCGTTCGCCACCATCTGCAGGAGCGTCGCCATGGAGGTGGCACCGAAGCTCATCAATTGCCGCTTTCCTGCGGTGCTGCAGACGGCTAGCGCCTGATCGCGCAGGCAATGGCCCTCTTCCAGCAAGAGGAGTTGCGATATATCGACCTGCTCCTCGGTCAGGGGCGACATCAGCACGTTCCGGTCGTTGTCTGCCACCGCCATGAAGAACCGGTCCGAGAACAGTGCACGCGTGGCGATGCCGTCCGCGTCGATCGGCAGCGCGGCGACCACCGCGTCGAGCCGGCCGTCGCCAAGATCGGCGACCAGCCTGTCGGTCAGCGATTCCTTGAGCTCGATTTCGATCTCTGCATATCGCCGACGCAGATAGGGAATGAGCTTAGGCACGAGATAGGGCGCCAGAGTCGGGATGACGCCAAGGCGGATGCGCCCCTCGAGCGTTCCCGAATTCGCCCGGACGCTCTCCTCCAACCTGTCGACATCGGCCAGGATCACCCGGACCCGCGCCAGCACGTCTTCGCCCTTGCCGGTCAAAAACACGCCGCCGCGGCTTCTCTCGACGAGTTTGACCCCGAGATGCTCTTCCATTTCCATGATCTGTGCCGAAAGGGCGGGCTGGCTGACATGGGCGAGCTCGGCCGCTCGGCCGAAATGCCGGGCCGTCGCGAGGGCATCAAAATAGCGCATCTGTCGAAGCGTCAGCATGATAGGAAACGCCTATCGAACAACCGCTCGAATTTCAATCGTGGATTATCGTAGCGGGGCACGGGGATAGGTTGCCGGAAAGGGCGAAGGGCCACGTCTCGGAAGAGTCGCGGCCCTCGTCGCCTTGCCTGTGAAGCGGCTCACCAGCCGGGCAGCATATGGCTCTGCCTGAGACGCGGATAGCGCGGATAGCCCTTGATGTCGTTGTCGAGGTCGTCGTTGACCGCGATCGGGGTGATGTTGTCGAGGCAGGCGGTGATGTGGTTGGTGATCGCGTTCGAGAGCGACGGCGACAGGCCGGGCCGCTTCATGATGCCGATCTGCACGGGCGCGAGCGCCGGGAACCCGTCGGCGAGCGTCAGCACCTTCATGCCCGGACGAAGGGCCGATTCCGGCAGCACCGAGACGGCCATTCCGGCGAGCACGGCGGCGGCGACGACCGTCGACGACCAGCTTGTGAACAGGATCTGATACTCCCGGCCGGTCGCATCGAGAGCGGCACAGGCCGCTTGGCGCCAAATGCAGTCGCGGCGTCCGACGGCGAGCGGGATCGGCGCGTTTTCCGGTAGCGGGTGATTGATCGAACTGACCCAGCAAAGCGGTTCGGTCCTGACCACGTCGGATGCCCGCACCCGCGGATTGTGCGTGACGAGTGCGATGTCGAGGTCGCCCTTTGCCATCTTCTCTGCGAGATCGGCGGAGGGCTCGCACACGATGTAAAGCTCGACATTCGGATGCGTCTTTGCAAACCGAACGATGATCTCGGGCATGTAGCGGTCGGCATAGTCGTCGGGCGTGCCGATCCGGAGCGTGCCTTCGAGCCTGTTATCGTCGAAGGAGGCGATCGCCTCGTTGTTCAGGCGGAGCATCCGCCGGGCGAAATTCAAAAGCCTGTCGCCCTCGACGGTCAGCCGGTTGCCGCGCCCGTCCTTCATGAACAGCGGCTTGCCGATGCGTTCCTCCAGCCGGCGCATCTGCATCGACACCGCCGACTGAGTCTTGAAGACGCGATCGGCCGCCTTGGTGAAGCTGCCCGTATCGGCGATGGCGACGAAGGTTTGCAACTGATCGATATCGAGCGGTGCGGACATGGCCGAATACCCATAAAATTGTTTGATGAATATCATTAGAAACATTCGTTGGACTGATCAATAAGGATTTGCGATTCATAGCGTGCAAAATCACGTCAATCCTCCCGGCGACGTCACCGCCGATCAACCAAACCGTTCCTGCTTGCCCCTGCGTAACCTCCCACGCAGGGAGTGGGCCTCTTCGTGCCTGAAAAAGGAGTTCCGCCATGCGCACGACCGAACACGCCCTCGATCTCGACCTCGCTGCCGGCAAGCCGTCGCTTGCGTCCCCCACAGCAGGCGCAATCGGCGTGCTGACGGCTGTCTGGCGCCTGTACCGAAACCGCTGCCAGATTGCGCGTCTCCACGATCTCGACGACCGGCAACTGCTCGACATGGGTCTGAAACGCGAAGACCTGCGCGAGGCCATGACCTCGTCCTTCTTCGAGAACCCGGGCAGTTCCCTGACGCGCGCGTCGCGAAACCGGGCGAACCTTTTCTACAAGGGTGTTCGCCACGATTGATCCCCTGGCGCATCCCGCCGCCCTCTGCATGGTTCCTGAAATCGATCCGATTGAAGGGCAAAATCATGCAGCCCTCAAAGGGATGCGCCATTTACGGCATGATCCCGCGAAAACATGCCGCCATCGCGCGGATCATGCCGCGAAATTCGAGCTACGGTGACAATGACTCACCGATCCGTTCCCCGCAGGGTATGAGCCAATAGACCCTGCCGCTTGCCCGGTACATGCCAAGACATGTACCGGGCATTTTTCATTGTCTGTAAGGAAATGCGAACCAAAGGGAGGATGGCCCTTGCCGCTCAACCGCCTGTCGGCACCTTCCCGCAGGCGAGGAGAAGGCCGGCACGAGCGGCAAATTCTGCCGCCTCAGCCTTTGCCATCGGAGGCGCTCTTATAGCCTTCGAACAGCGCGTCGACGTTCTTCTGATATTCCTTCTGCATCTCCAGGCCGCTATCGAACATCTTGTTCATCATCTGCGAGAACTGGGCGAAGGCGGGGTTTTCCTGGGGCGGGTTGTCGGTCGCCCTACTGCCGCTTCCCATCGCGTCCTGAAATGCCTTTACGAATGGATTGTCAGCGAAGAAATCCGGTGCTTTCGGTTTCTCCTGCGTTTGCCCCGCGCGGAAGAACCCTTGCATTGCCTGGGTGAAGGGGTTGTCGAACGGGTTCGGCTGGGGTTCGGGCTTCTTGGCGAGGCCGGTCGCCTCCATCCATTGCCGCATCAGCGTCATCATCGGATTGTTGGCGAGCGCTTCGTTGACCTGGCTGGTGGTCTCCTTGAAAAGGCCGCCCATCAGGGTGCTCGCCATCACCGGCAACATCTGCTTGTAGACTTCCTGGCCGATGCCGGTCATCTGCGCCGCCTGCGCCGCAATCGCCCGCGACATCTCCTTGGAGCCGAAGATCTGCCCGAGGATATCGTTGCCGTCTGCTACACCCTGCGGCGTGAAGGCCTGCCGCATGTCCTCGAAATACTTTACATAATTGCCGGTCGAGAGTGCTGTCAGCAGCGCTCCGAAATCATAGGGATTGGCGGTGTTGCGCTTGAAGCCCGTAGAGAAGGCGGGCAACAGGGCCGCCGTCGCCTTGGCCATCTGCTCCTGGGCCAGACCGAACTGCTTCGCCATCAGTTCGATCGCCTGGCCGTTCTGCGCTTGTGCGAACATGTCAAAAAGCGGTGCCATGGCAATTTCCTTCCCGGGCGAGCGACGCATGTCATTGCACTATAACGGGAATCGAAGGGCTGGAAACCGCTTTTTGTTGGGCGCGCGAGGTGTTCCGCTGCTTACAGCGCCGCATGCCCTTCAGACGCGCAAAGGACACTGCAGCATTTTGAATCTACGCATCGTGCATTCCGAAAATCGATGCCGATTTTTGGGCCGATGCGCTAAAGCGCCGCGCGTTCGTTTGAACGTGCAAAGGACGCTCTAGCACCTTGAATCTAGGCCATCTTTTCTGCTTTCAGTGACTCTACTTGAAAGCACGATGCTCTAGTACTGGTATTCCGTGAAGACCGGGTCGACGGAACGGTCCCAGCGGCCGTTATAAAGCGCCAGCAGGTCCTCGGCGAGCGTCGCCTTCTTTGCCAGCACCTCGTCGAGCGGCTCCAGGAAGTGGCTCTCGTCTATGCCGTCGCCATTCAAGCGGTTGCGCCGTTTCAGACCGGCGCGGGAAATTGCCAGCACCTCGCGGGCGACGTCGAGAAGCGACGCCGTTCTGAACTTGGCGGCCAGCCCCTCGCTGGGAACCGCGTCCCTGAGAGCCTGAACCTCCTCGTAGCTCCAGTCCCGGGTAAGGGCCGCCGCATCCGCCAACGCCTGGTCGTCATAGAGCAGCCCGACCCAGAAGGCGGGCAGCGCACAGATCCGCCGCCAGGGTCCGCCGTCGGCGCCGCGCATCTCGAGGAAGCGCTTCAGCCGGACATCGGGGAAGAGGGTCGAGAGATGATTGGTCCAGTCGCCCATGGTGGGCTGCCACTCGGCGATCTCACCCTTCAGCGCCCCGTTCATGAACTGGCGGAAGGTCACATGGGTGCAGTCATGGTAGTGGCCGTCGCGCACGACGAAATACATCGGCACGTCGAGTGCCCATTCGACGTAGTCGGCGAAGCCGAAGTCCTGCCTGAAGCTCGCGGGCAGCAGGCCGGCACGGCGGTTGTCGGTGTCGCGCCAGATCTCTCCACGCCACGATAGGAGCCCGTTCGGCTTGCCGTCGGTGAAAGGTGAACTGGCGAAGAGGGCGGTGGCGAGCGATTGCAGTTTCATCGAAACCTGCATCTTGCTCCGCATGTCCTCCTCGGAGGAGAAGTCGAGATTCACCTGGATCGTGCAGGTGCGATACATCATGTCGAGACCCTTGGTCCCGACCTTGGGCATGTAGCGCGTCATGATCGCGTAGCGCGACTTCGGCATGCGCGGCGTCTCTTCGAACGTCCATTTCGGGCTGCCGCCGATGCCGAGGAAGCGGATACCGAGCGGCTCGGCGATTTCGCGAAGCACGGCCAGGTGCTGGTTCGATTCCTTGCAGGTCTGATGCAGGTTCTCGAGCGGCGCACCGGAAAGCTCGAATTGACCGCCGGGTTCCAGGGATATCGCGCCGTTGCCGTCGCGTTCGGCAAGGCCAATGATATTGCCCTCGTCGACGATCGGCTCCCAGCCGTTCCGTTCGGCCATGCCTTTCAAAAGCGCCTGGATGCTGGCTTCGCCGAAATAGGGCACCGGACTGTTGTCCGCCTTGAAGAAGGCGAATTTCTCGTGCTCCGTGCCGATCCGAAATCTCTCCTTCGGCTTCGATCCGGACGCGAGATAGGCGGTCAGGTCGGCAACGGAGGTGACCGGCGTCTGGTCGGTGGTGTCTCGGGCCATATTCGTCTTCTTCACATGTGCGGGATCCCGCCAGCAGCAGGATTGGATGGAGGGTGCTTGAACCGTAATCAAGTGCGGTGCAAGTCAATTTCTTTCAAGATGCCCTCAAAAAAACTCTGTGCCCGTGCCGCTGCCGATCGATGGCTTCATCGCCAGTCGCCAAGCGTCGCCTGAATGACCGCCAGCGCGGCCACCGCCGCCGTATCGGCGCGCAGGATGCGCGGGCCGAGCGGGATCGCCGTGACGAAATCGAGGCTGCGCAGCAGCACGCGCTCGGCTTCCGAGAAGCCGCCTTCCGGACCGATCAGCAGGGCGAGCCTGCGTTCGTTGATCTTATCGAGGACCGGCAGCGGATTCTGGCTCTCGTTGCCCTCGTCGCAGAAGATGATGCGCCGATCGCGCGGCCAGTCCGCCAAAAGCTCCTCGAGTTTTCGCGGCGCTTCCACCGAAGGAATGCCGAGAACGCCGCATTGTTCTGCGGCCTCGACCACATTGGCGCGAAGGCGGTCGAGATTGCCGAGCTTGCCTTGCACATGCTGCGTCATCACCGGCTGCAGAGCGCCGGCGCCCATCTCGACGGCCTTTTGCACAAGATAATCGAGCCGCCCCGACTTGAGCGGGGCAAACAGATAGACGAGGTCTGAGGCAGCCGGCTGCGGACGCGTCTGCTCGCTTGCCGTCAGCACCAGGTGCTTTCGGGTTGGCCTGGACAGTTCCGCACGCCATTCGCCGTCTCGCCCGTTGAAGGCCAGGATCGACGAGCCCTCGTCAAAGCGCAGCACATTGACGAGATAGTTGAACTGCTCCCTCGTCGCCTCGTGCGTAGCTCCGGTGTGAAGGGGGCTATCGATGAACAGGCGTTGCATGCGGAAATTGGCGCGCATTCGACTTTACTCACAGAAACAGGCCGGCGAGGAGACGATAGACGAGCGCCGAGAGCAGTGCGGAAGCCGGAAGCGTGACGACCCAGGCGGCGACGATCGACAGGAAATAGGAGCGCCGCACCAGCCGGCGGCGGCGCACCTCGGCGAAATTCGTTTCGATGGCCTCGACCATGAAGTCGCTTTTCCCGGTCTTTCGCCGGACATAGTCGAGCCGGCGCTGCGAATGGCGCGTGTACCATTCGCGGAAGAAGCCGACGCCGAAGACGGCGCCGACCGCGGTATGGGTGGAACTGATCGGCACGCCCAGCGCCGATGCCAGCAGCACGGTGACCGCCGTTGCCAGCGCCACACAGAAGGCGCGCATCGGATTGAGGCGGGTGATCTCCTCGCCGACGACGCGGATCAGGATCGGGCCATAGAGAAGCAGACCGATGGAAATGCCGAGAGCGCCGATGGTGAGCACCCAGAAGGGTGCTTCCGAACGCGCCGTCGATAGGGTGCCGCCCACGGCCGAGACGATCGCCGACAGCGGCCCGATGGCGTTCGACACGTCATTGGCGCCGTGCGCGAAGGAAAGCAGCGCGGCGGAGAAGATGAGCGGCAGGCGAAACAGCCTGCGAAGCGACTGGTTGCGGTTATCGAGCCCCTCGGACTGGCGGCGAATCCATGGCTTGCACAGTCCGTAACAGGCAATGCCGGCGAGGACGCCGATGATGAGGGCCGTCCAGAGCGAAATCAACTGCAGATGGACAAGCCCGAACACCGCAACATAGGCGGTGAAGGAGCCTGCCGTGACGCCGAGCACGATCGGCATCCAAAACCGCGCCGCCTCGATCTTGTCGTCGCGGTAGATGATGAATTCCTTGAGAAATGCCAGGAAAAGGGCGGCAACGGCGCCGCCGAGCAGCGGGGAGACGGACCAGCTCGCGGTGATTCCGGCGATCGTCCACCATTTGACGCCGGCGAGACCCTCGGCCGCCACGCCGGCACCGATGATGCCGCCGACGATCGAATGGGTGGTCGAGACCGGCGCGCGCGCGTAGGTGGCGACGTTGATCCAGACGGCCGAGGACAGCAGCGCTGCCATCATCACCCAGACCAGCGCGTCAAGGCTGACCAGCCGGGCGCCGTCGACGAGACCGGCCTCGATGGTGAGCGTCACCCTGCGCCCGGCGATCACCGCCCCGGCAATTTCGAAGACGGCGGCAATACCGAGCGCCGTCGCCATCGTCATGGCCTTCGCGCCGACCGCGGCTCCGACGTTGTTCGTGACATCGTTGGCGCCGATGTTCATCGCCATGTAGGCAGCTACCGCGGCCCCGGCGACGACAATGGCGGAGCCGGACGCGCCTGTGAAATAGCTGGCGGCGAATGCCATGCTGAGGATCAGGAACAGCAGACCGAGCCCGGGGGCGGCAAGCCGGCGCATGACATATTGCGATGCCTCTTCGGCAAGGCTGACCTTGTCGAGATCCTTGTCGAGCGTCAGCTTTTCGAGGCGCGGCCTGGCCACAAATATTTCTCCATTGTCATATTCGCCAGTAGCGGTCCGCGACGGCACATTCAAGCAGTGTTGGAAAAATTGACGACGATAAGGCGGAGCGGGCGGGCTTGAACCGCCGCTTCGTCAGTCTGCCGAGGTCACGGGCTCCGGCTGGTGGGCGACCGCCATCCGCTTGCCGAAGCCAAGGATGAGCTCCTTCAGCGACGGTTCGACGACGCGCCTGGCCGCCTCTTCGTAGTCGACCCATTCGAGCTTCCGCTCACCCTTCTCTGGGAAATTCTTGCACAGACTGTCGACTTCGAGGGCGTGGACCTGAACCTTGCAGGGAATCTTCAGCCCATGGTCCATGCGTTTCTTGTAGACATAGGAGCCGGCCGCGGCCTTCTGCACCTTCCCCTTCACGCCGGCCTCTTCATAGGCCTCGCGTTCGGCGACTTCATACGCCCGCTTGCCCTGCATCGGCCATCCCTTGGGAATGACCCAACGGCCCGTGTCGCGACTGGTGAGCAGCAGGATTTCCGGAGACCTCGACTTCTTGCGGATGCGGTAGCACAGCGCGGCATATTGCATGCGCGCCGGTCGACGCAGCATCAAATGCACGTCAGAAGCTAGCCGGTGCAAGAGGTTCAAGGGGTTCAGGACTCCTGTACGAATCACATTCAAAATCAGCTATTCGAGATTATGGCGCGTCTGACTTGCGTGTAAATGACGTCCGTCGATCAATAACTGATAAGAAGCGTTGCGGTTCCGTGAGCAAAACCGTCGCTGCATGAATACATGTAATGCTTCCGAGTGCCGCTTGCCAGGAAACGACATTGTGGGTCGTATTCATTGCTAATCGTGGTCGAGGAAGCCTGCGGCGGGCCGGCGCCTGGAGGAATGTCTAGAATCCGGCCCCATTACGCTGCTTGAGGCGTAGCCGGGCGATGCGGGCCCACTCGCCGCTGCGCTCCGCCTCGCGTGCCGCGGCGGCAACGAAGTCGATATGGCTCTGTGCGGCCGCCTTGGCGGCCTTCGGGTCTCGCGCCATGATCGCGGCGTAGATCGCCTCGTGCTGTGAAAGCAGCCGGTCGCGCGCACCCGGTGCGCCGAAGACCGAGCTGCGATGAAAGAAGATGCCCTGGGTCAAGAGGCGGTAGCAGGCTCTCAGCGTATGCAGCAGAATGATGTTGTGGGCGCTTTCGCCGATCGTATGGTGCAACTCGATGTCCGCTTCGAGCTCGTCGTCGAAGTCGCCGCGGCGGTGTGCCTCGCGCATGCGCTCGATGACACGGGTGAGAAGATCGCGATCGTAGTCCGTGGCGCGCGTCGCGGCAAGTTCCGCCGTCAGGCCCTCCAGTTCGCGCCGGTATTCGAGATAATCCTGGGTCGCCTTGTGGTGACGACCGATGAGCTCGATCAGTGGTTTCGAAAAGATCTGACCGACGACGTCGGCGACAAAGGTGCCCCCGCCGTGGCGGCTCTCGACCAGGCCGCGCGCTTCCAGCTCCTTGAGCGCCTCGCGCAGGATGGGCCGCGACACGTCGAGCCTCTTCGAAAGGTCCCGCTCGCCCGGCAGCCGGTCGCCGTCACGCAGTACACCCTCGAGGATCAGCAGCTCGATCTGCTGGACGACCTCGTCCGCCGTGCGGCTGTGGCTGATCCGCGCGTAGAGGTCGCTCTGGTCTTCGGTCACGGCAAATCTCCCGCGGATCTGTTTCCGCCATCGGCGGCAATCTAGCAGGCCCGATCAAGTGGTCAAATTGATTGTCCACTCGAGTATGTTTCCTTGAATCGGAGTCGATTTAAGGAAGCATGCGGCAGTTCAAAGTGCTAAGCGACCTTTGCGCGTCTGATAGACGCGCAGCGCTGTAGGCGGCCGGGCGCTGACAAAAGTCAAACTGCGTCAATGCGTCCTGTTCAATTTGCGCCGTTGATTGATAAGAAAACGGTGATGGACGCGCGAGGGGGATGAAGCGCTCATGGCGAAAGCAAGTTTTGGATTTCCAGCAGCGCCCCTGCGTGCCCAGGTGCTCGGCGAAGTTCATTCTCGGCCCTATGCGCTGGTGACGACGCCGCGCGTCATCTTTCAGCTCGCCTTCATCACCGAGGGCGGCTCGATCGTCGACCATGCCGTCCTCTCCGAACTGTCGCGCTCGCGCGGCATCGCACCGCCCGGCCGCGACGCCAATCACCACGCCATGCCCTGGGGACAGGGGACATTGCGCTGGGAGCGGCACACCGAGTTCTCCACCTATTTTTGGGATGCGCCGGCGCCAGAGCTGTTCGGCGGCGAAGTGCCGATCCATCCTTTTGGCGACGGCTTCTCTCCGCCCGGCCTGTTGATCGCCGGCATCCGTCTCGAAATCCGTCCGGATACGCCGGAAACGCGCGAGGCGATCAAGGCCTTCGATCCGACGAGCCTCTGTTACAGCGAAACGAAGAACGGCCAGGCGGTGCTCCTCACCGACTTCCGCCAGAACGGCGATGGGCTTACCCAGATTCTCATCATCGACCGCGGCATGACGGAAGCTGGAACCGGTGCGCTCGTGCAGCGCCTGCTCGACATCGAGACCTATCGCACGCTGGCCATGTTGGGCCTGCCGCTGGCGCAATCGCTGTCGTCCGAAATCCGCCGGACCGAGGATGGCCTGACCGGCGTGACCCAGCGAATGAAGGCGAACGTGCGCGAGGAGGCGGACGACCTCTTGGCGGAAATCACCCGCCTTGCCTCCGACCTCGAGGCCGGCGCCGCCTTGAGCCTCTATCGCTTCGGGGCGAGCCGCGCCTATTACGGCATCGTCCAGGAACGCATCCGCACGCTCTCGGAAATGCCGGTGCCCGGTTACGAGACGATCGGCACCTTTCTCGAACGCAGGCTGGCGCCGGCAATGCGTACCTGTCAGTCGATCGAGGAACGGCAGGCAAACCTGTCGCGCAAGCTTGCCCGCGCGACAGCGCTGCTCAGAAGCTGGATCGATGTCGAGCTCGAGCGGCAGAACGGCGCTCTGCTGAATTCGATGGATCGCCGGGCGAAACTGCAATTGCGGTTGCAGCAGACCGTCGAAGGCTTGTCGGTCGCCGCCATCTCTTACTACGTCGTCGGGCTGTTCGGTTATCTCGCCAAGGCCGTCAGCCACGAGATCCCGATCGACCCCGGAGTCCTGACCGGCCTTGCCGTCCCTTTCGCGGTTCTGGGCGTCTGGCTCATCGTCCGGCGCATCCGCCGCCATCACGAGGAAGCTGAGCATAAATAGCGGCTGCTGACGTTTTCGTGGGTCATTGCTCCCAATAGGGGACGGGGCCGTAAAGTGCGGCGAGATAGTCGATGAACAGCCGCACCTTGGCTGGCAGGAATTGCCGGCTCGGATAGACCGCCGAGAGCGTCAGCTTGTGTGATCCTTCCCATTCCGGCAGCACCTGGACTAGCCGTCCGTCGCGCAATTCCGTGCCGATGTCCCAGGTTGAGCGGAGCGCAATGCCCGCCCCGGCGATCACGGCCTCGCGGATGATCTCCGACGAATTGGTAACCAGCGGCCCTTCCGGACGATAGGAAAGCGCGCCGCCCGGACCTTCCAGCTTCCAATTGTCGTTGTTGTGCGCCGGCAGGCAGATGTGGTCCGCGAGGTCACCGATCTCCTGCGGGGCGCCGTGAAGGGCGATGTAGCTCGGTGCGGCGCAGAGAAGGCGACGGACCGGCGTGAGCTTGCGGGCGACGAGGCTCGAATCGGTGAGTTCGCCGATCCGGATAGCGAGGTCGAAGCCGTCAGCGACGATGTCGCTGAATTCGTCGCTGAGCACGATGTGGAGCTTCAGATCCGGATGATCCTTCATGAAGCCGGTCAGGTGCGGCGCGATATGCATGCGGCCGAAGGAGGTCGGTGCCGTGATGCGCAGCGTTCCCTGAGCCTGCGACGAACGCCCCGAAGCGTAGGCCTCCGCCTCCTCTATGCCGGCGAGGACGCCGAGGACGCGGTCATAGAAGCCCTGTCCGGCTTCCGTCAGGGAGACCTGTCTCGTCGTACGTTGCAAAAGGCGCGTGCCGAGCCTCTCCTCGAGCCGCTTGACACGCTTGGAGATCACCGCCGCGGAGAGGCCGAGCGCGCGACCCGCCGCCGACATGCTGCCGCTGGAGACCACGCGCGCGAACACTTCGAGATCACCGAGATTTGTCATCAATCCTGACCATTTTTTCCGATAAGGAAAAGATGAATAGCAGTTGCCGAATGTCAGTCATAGTGCATTCGGCTTTCACAAAGTCGACAAGATGCTCTAAGATTCAGAGGCATAAACGTGATCGATTCTAAGAGCTTGGGACGCGGGGAAACGGGAAACCGCCTGTGCTTTTCCCCATTCCGCTCTGAAGCGCCATGGCGCATTGGTTGGAGGAGTTCATGCCGGAGACGATCGGGTTTCTGAGGCCCAGGCAGGCCGTCCTCGACCGTCGGCGGGAGATTATCGCCGACCTTGCCGACCTGTTGCCTGAAGGCTGTCTGATCAGTGACGAGCGGGGGCTGAAGCCGTTCGAGACCGACGCATTTCTCGCCTATCGCCGCCTGCCGCTCGCGGTCGTCCTGCCGGAGACGACCGAGCAGGTCGCCGCCGTCCTCAAATATTGCAGTCGCTACGGCATCCCAGTCGTGCCGCGCGGCGCAGGCACCTCGCTCTCCGGCGGCGCCATTCCTCAGGAGGACGCCATCGTCGTCGGTCTCTCGAAGATGTCGCGCATTCTCGATGTCGATCTTTTTAACCGGACGGCAACGGTTGAGGCGGGTGTCACCAATCTCAACATTTCGGAAGCGGTGGGCGCCGACGGCTTTTTCTATGCGCCCGATCCGAGTTCGCAACTCGCCTGCACGATCGGCGGCAATATCGGCATGAATTCCGGCGGTGCCCATTGCCTCAAATACGGGGTGACGACCAACAACCTCCTGGGCGTCAAGATGGTACTCTTCGACGGAACGGTGATCGAGCTCGGCGGGAAGGCGCTCGATGCGCCCGGCTACGATCTGCTCGGTCTCGCCTGCGGCTCGGAAGGCCAGCTCGGCATCGTCACCGAGGCGACCGTCCGGCTGATCGCCAAGCCCGAAGGCGCCCGTCCGGTGTTGTTCGGCTTCGCCTCGTCGGAAGCGGCCGGTTCCTGCGTGGCCGATATCATCGGGTCGGGCATCATCCCGGTGGCGATCGAATTCATGGACAGGCCGGCGATCGAGATCTGCGAGGCTTTTGCCCATGCCGGCTATCCGCTCGACGTCGAAGCCTTGCTCATTGTCGAGGTCGAAGGCTCCGAGGCGGAGATGGATGCGATGCTTCAAGGCATCATCGAGATCGCCCGGCGTCACGGCGTCGTGACGATCAAGGAATCGCAGTCGGCGCTGGAAGCGGCACTGATCTGGAAAGGCCGGAAATCCGCCTTCGGCGCCACCGGCCGGGTTGCGGATTACATCTGCATGGACGGCACGGTTCCGCTCAGCCAGCTGTCGCATGTGTTGCGCAGGACCGGCGAGATCGTCGCGAGCTACGGGCTCCGTGTCGCCAATGTCTTCCATGCCGGCGACGGCAACATGCATCCGCTGATCCTCTATGACATCAACGATCCCGCAGACGCCGCGCGCGCTGAAGCTGCCGGCAACGACATCCTGAAGCTCTGCGTCGAGGCGGGTGGCTGCCTGACTGGCGAGCACGGGGTCGGCATCGAGAAGCGCGACCTGATGCACCATCAGTACGGCAAGGCCGATCTCGGCCAGCAGATGGCGGTGCGCGCCGCCTTCGATCCGCAATGGCTCTTGAATCCCTCGAAAGTGTTTCCGCTCGAAGGACGGCCCGCGGCATGATCGTCCATTTCGAACCGGCAAGCGAGGAGGGGATCGCCACCGTAGTGCGCTCCGCGGCGGCCGAGCGGGTCACGCTTGCCATCGTCGGCGGCGGGACACGTTCGGGACTCGGGAATCCGGTGCGGGCCGACCGAACGCTTTCGACGCGGCGTCTTTCGGGCATCGTCACCTACAACCCGGCGGAGATGACGATGAGCGCGCTTGCCGGGACGCCGCTCGCCGAGATCGAGGCGGCTCTCGCGGCCAATGGCCAGATGCTGTCTTTCGAACCGATGGATCATCGCCCGATTTTCGCGACGACCGGCGAGCCAACGATTGGCGGGGTCTTCGCAGCCAACGTCTCCGGCCCTCGCCGCTATGTCGCCGGTGCCGCCCGCGACAGCCTGCTCGGCGTGCGGTTCGTCAATGGCCGCGGCGAGGCAATCAAGGCCGGCGGTCGTGTCATGAAGAACGTCACGGGGCTTGATCTCGTCAAGCTGATGGCGGGCTCCTACGGGACGCTCGGCATTCTGACGGAGGTCACGTTCAAGGTCCTGCCGGTTCCGCCGGCCGCCGCAACCGTCGTCGTCCCGGGTCTCAACGATGCGGAAGCAGCCGCGGTCATGGCCGAGGCGATGGCCCAGCCGGTGGAGGTATCGGGCGCCGCTCATCTGCCCGAAAGCGTGCGAGGCCGCTTCATCGATGGCGCCCTGCCGGGGGGCGCGGCAACCGTGCTCAGGCTCGAAGGCCTGGCGGCGTCGGTAGAGATGCGCAGTGAAAAGCTCGTTGCGGCGCTGTCGCGCTTCGGCCCCGGATCGAAGCTCGACAGCGCAGAGACGAAAACCCTCTGGACCGAGATCCGCAACGTGAAGCCTTATGCAGACGGCACCGCAAGACCGTTGTGGCGCGTTTCCGCCGCGCCGTCCGCGGGCCACCAGCTCGTGGCGGCGCTGCGTCTTCAGACGGGCGTGGATGCATTCTACGATTGGCAGGGCGGTCTTGTCTGGCTGCGCATGGAGGCAGGCGCCGAGGCTGAACTGGTTCGCCGCTACGTGCGCGCCCTGGGTGGCGGCCATGCCACTCTTGTCCGCGCCGAGGGCGGAGCACGCGCCGGTATACCGGCCTTCGAGCCGCAGGCTCCGGCGGTGGCGCAACTCAGCGAACGTGTTCGCGCCGCGCTCGATCCGGCGGGGATCTTCAACCCGGGGCGGCTGGCGGCGGTCGCCTGACTGGAGTCGGATGCCGCGGCAAGTCGTGCCGACACGCGAAAGGAGAACTCGATGTCCGATCCTGGTCCGCAGACGCCGCCTTCCCGTGACACCGATCGCTGGTTGGAGCCGGGCAAGGTCAACATCCAGATCATCTACCTGCTCTACCTGATCGGCTTCGCGATCGGCGTCACCGTACTCGTCGGCATCGTTCTCGCCTATCTCAACCGCGACAAGGCCGAAGGCTGGGCAAGGACGCACTACACCTGGGCGATCCGCACTTTTTGGATCGCCTTGCTGTTCGGCGTCATTTCGGCGCTTCTGTCGGTGGTGCTCATCGGCGTGCTCGGATTCGTCGCGACGGCGGTCTGGATCGTCGTGCGCTGCGTCATCGGGCTCCAGAAGGCGGCCCGCGAGGAGCCGATCACCGATCCCGAAAGCTGGCTGGCCTAGAACGGAGCCGCCGCCTCGCGTAATGAATTGGAGTATCCGGTTGCAGACCAATTTCACCCCAGAACAACTTGCCGACCCGCATGTCGCCGAATCGGAAAAGATCCTGCGCAAATGCGTCCATTGCGGCTTCTGCACCGCCACCTGTCCGACCTATGTGCTGCTCGGCGACGAGCTCGACAGTCCGCGCGGGCGGATCTACCTCATCAAGGATATGCTCGAAAATGGCCGCGCCGCCGATACCGAAACCGTCACGCATATCGACCGGTGTCTCTCCTGTCTTTCCTGCATGACCACCTGCCCGTCGGGCGTCGACTACATGCATCTCGTCGATCACGCCCGTATCCACATCGAGAAAACCTACAAGCGGCCGCTCAAGGATCGTTTCGCGCGCTCCGTCATCGCCGCGACCTTGCCCTCTTCCTCGCGCTTCCGGCTGGCGCTGCGGGCGGCCGGGCTTGCCCGCCCGTTTGCGGGCTTGCTGAAGCGAATTCCGGGGCTCAGCACCTTCGGCGTCATGCTCGATCTCGCACCGCGCGCGGTGCCGCCGGCATCGGCGGCGGTCAGACCGGCCGTTTATGCGGCAAAGGGCACGCCGCGTGGCCGTGTGGCGCTACTCGCAGGCTGCGCCCAGCCGGTTCTGAGACCGGAGATCAACGAGGCGACCATCCGGCTCCTCACCGGGCAGGGGGTCGAGGTCGTCGTTTCGGCGGGCGAGGGCTGTTGCGGCGCGCTGGTGCATCACATGGGACGCGAGGAGCAGGCGCTCGCCGCCGCCAGGCGCAACGTCGATGTCTGGCTGAAGGCCGCCGAGGAGGACGGCCTCGACGCGATCGTCATCACCGCGTCCGGCTGCGGCACGACGATCAAGGACTACGGCCATATGCTGCGGCTGGATCCGGCCTATGCCGAGAAAGCGGCGAGAGTTTCCGCCCTGGCGAAAGACATAACCGAATATCTTTCGGAGCTGGAATTGCCGGAACAGGGCGCGCGCGGCCTCACCGTCGCCTATCATTCCGCCTGCTCGATGCAGCACGGGCAGAAGATCACCCTGGCGCCGAAGCAGCTTCTGAAACGGGCGGGCTTCGCGGTTCGCGAGCCGGCGGAAGGGCACCTCTGCTGCGGCTCGGCCGGGACCTACAACATCCTGCAGCCCGAGATTTCGGCGAAACTCAAGGCGCGCAAGGTGAGGAACATCGAGGCAACCAAGCCGAACGTCATCGCCACCGGCAATATCGGCTGCATCACCCAGATCGCGAGCGGCACGAACATCCCGATCCTGCACACTGTCGAGTTGCTCGATTGGGCCTATGGGGGTCCGAGACCTGCCGGGATTTGAGCGGTGGCGGTTGCCACCTCATCCGCCTGCCGGCACCTTCTCCCCGCAAGCGGGGCGAAGGGACACGCGGCGCTGCCTCGGTCCCTCTCCCCGTCAGGACGGGGAGAGGCCTAGGGTGAGGGGCAAATCTCCCGACGCGTCAGCCGCCGAAAATCTGGCGGAAGATATCGACGCCGCGGTCGTCGAAGCTGACGTCGCCGGCCTTGTTGCCCGGACCGATGACGATCACCTTGGTGCCGATCGAGGCGCGATCATAGAGATGCTCGACGTCCTCGTTCATCATCCGGATGCAGCCGGACGACATGTTCTGGCCGATCGTCCAGGGCTGGTTCGTCCCGTGGATGCGGAAGATCGTGTCGCGGCCGCCCTTGTAGAGATATAGCGCGCGGGCGCCGAGCGGATTGTCGATGCCGCCTTCCTGCGTCATCGGTAGGATGCGTCCCTTGGCTGCTTCGCGCACGCGCATCTCCGCCGGTGGCGTCCAGGCCGGCCACTCGGCCTTGCGGCCCACCTTGACCACGCCGGACCAGCCGAAGCCCTCGCGGCCGACGCCGATACCATAGCGTGTCGCGCGGTTCGGGCCGTCGATGTAGTAGAGATACTTGTTGTTGGTATCGACAATCACCGTGCCGGGCGCCTCGTTGGTGCGGAACCGTACCTTGGTGCGCCAATATCTCTGCGGCGGCTTCTTAGGCTGGGCAGCCAGAACGACATCGGAGCGCTTGACCTTGGCGCCGGCAATGTCGGCCGGCGTGAAGGCGGACGCGTTTGCGGCAATGAGAAAAGCAGCGGCCGCGACGGTGAGCGCGGCCAGCCGGGTGGCATGAAGTCTCATTTATGATTCCCTCTGAACCCTCGTTGCGGGCAAGCTATGCAAAATAAACCCAAGTGCAAGCCCGTGATACATCCTGTAGAACAAGGTGAGGGTCGGAACTTGTATCGTAGGGAACGGCTGTTGCTGTTTGAACACGATCCGGCAAGAGAAAAATCCAGTTTTAACGGGAATGTATTCTACTTGGCGGAGTGTCGCTAGATCACGATAACCTTGGTGCCGACTTTGACGCGCTCGTAAAGATCGACGACATCCTCGTTGCGCATGCGGATGCACCCGGACGACACGCCATAGCCAATCGTCCAGGGCGCGTTGGTGCCGTGGATGCGATAGAGCGTCGAGCCGAGATACATGGCGCGGGCGCCGAGCGGGTTCTGAGGGCCGCCGTCCATGCGGTCCGGCAGATAATGACCCTTGGCCGCTTCGCGCGCGATCATCTCCTCAGGCGGAGTCCAGTTCGGCCATTCGGCCTTCCGCGTGATCTTGTGTTCGCCGGCCCATTCGAAGCCCGGCTTGCCGACGCCGACACCGTAGCGCCGTGCCTGTCCGTCGCCCGTCACGAGATAAAGGAAACGGTTGTTCGTGTCGATGACGATCGTGCCGGCCTTCTCGCCCGTGTCGTAGGCCACCATCTGTGGCAGGAATTGCGGGTCGAACGGCGTCTTCGCCGGTCGTTGTGCACGTGCGGCGGCAGGCTGTACGGCCGCCGTTTCCAGTCGACGCTTCAACGGACGGGGTTCCGCCTGTTTTCGGGTGGCGGCCGAGGCTTGCGGCCGATAGACGGCCGGGCGAACCCCTTCGCCGGTGAGTTGCATCACCCAGGGAGCGGTGAGATCCGGGCTGACGATGACCGGCGGCCGGTTCTGGTATCTATCCCGAGCGCCGGCGCCGGCGGGCAGGGTTGAGACAAGGCACGTGGCAAGCAAAAGGAACTTCTTCAACATCGGACGGACTCGCTACCTTACGCCGAACAATTTCACGTGCAGCGCGGCGGCTGCACATCGGAATGGCGCGATGCTCGCATTCCTCCGCCACCGAATGGTAAACGCAGCTTCGCTAAAAGGCCGCGATGTGGATAAAGCTTTGGGTAGGGTTATTCCCCGCTTTATGAATCTGGTATGCAAATGGTAAACGGAACAAAAGAGAAACAATGGTAAGAGGGCGGCGATGTCGGCGAGAGGCTTGATCACGGGCGAAGACGGGCTGCAGCGTTGCGCCTGGCACGGCAATCTCGAAGATTATCGCCGCTATCATGATGAGGAATGGGGACGCCCGGTGACAGACGACCACCGGCTGTTCGAAAAGATCTGCCTGGAAGGCTTCCAGTCGGGCCTCTCCTGGCTGACGATCCTGAGGAAGCGCGCGGCGTTTCGCGCGGCTTTCGCCGGCTTCGACTTTGACATGGTTGCCGAATTCGGCGAGGCGGACATCGAGCGCTGCCTCGCCGACTCCGGCATCGTCCGCCATCGCGGCAAGATCGTCTCGACCATCAACAATGCGCGGCGGGCAAAGGAGCTGCGATCGGAATTCGGCTCGCTCGCCGTCTATTTTTGGGCACATGAACCGCAGGGAAGCGAGCGCCCCAGTGTCGTGGACTACGAGACGCTGATCGCCAACCCGACAACGCCGACCTCGGTCCGGATTTCGAAGGACCTGAAGAAGCGCGGCTGGAGCTTCGTCGGCCCCACCACCGTCTATGCCTTCATGCAGGCCATGGGGCTCGTCAACGACCATCTGGAAGGCTGCTTCTGCCGTGCCGGAATCGAGGACATGCGGCGGAAGCTTGTCCGGCCGGCTGCATGACCGCCTGCATTGCAGTCGCCCTCCCCGATTGCCAGGCGGGAAGGGCGGTCGCCTCTAGCCGCCGTGCTCGGCGAGCCATTCCTTCATCATCTTGATCTCACCCTCCTGGGCTTTGATGATGTCTTCCGCCAGTTTGCGGATCGCTTCATCCTTGCCGTGCTCGAGTTCGACCTTGGCCATGTCGATCGCGCCCTGGTGGTGAGCGATCATGCCGCGCACGAAGTCGACGTCGGCTTTGCCGGTAAAGACGATGTCCATGGCCTTGTGCATCCTGGCGTTCGCTTCGGCGAAGGCCTTGCTCGACGGTGCCACGCTGGCCGCCGTCGAGTCTTGATGCATGCCTTGATGGCTCTCCTCGGCGAGGGCGGGCATGCCGACCAATCCGGCAACAAGCAAAGCAGCGGTGATCCTTTTCAGGGACATAAGTGTGCCTTTCCATTCATGCGAGTTTTGAGATTTGTTGCTGTGCGCCAGGGAAGCTCGTCGCGTCCGCTCAGATGCGCCAGCTTTCGATGGACAGGTTGGGTTTGGGCGGTGGGGACTGGGGTTCGACAGCCTGGTCGGGCAGCGCCGCTTGTTGTTGCGGCGAGAGCCGTATCGAAAGCCCCACGGATCGCGTGAGCCCAAGGGGCGCCGCCTGGATCGCGACACAGGCCGAGCAGAGCGCAGGGTGTCCTGGTTTTGCCGAACTCGGACAATGGGCCTGCTGCACACAATGGCTGCCATGATCAGCGGAGGCGTGCTGCATTCTACCTGAGGCCGCTGCGTCGTGACGATGCGCACTCACCGTCGCCGCCGCAAGATCATGCGCCCAGGCGATCGCGGGAAGGGCTCCGCCAAGCGGGGCGGACAGAAGCAGCAGGATGATGGCGAGCCAGCGAAGCATGCCGGCAAGATAGGCTACCCGATCTGGAATAAGAAGAGGCGGCACCAGGAGATCGCCAAGTCGTGATCGCCCTGCATCAAGCCGGCAGCGCCGCTCCACTCCGGGGAACCGCGAAGACGCCCTGCAGGGAGCCTCCCGCGCCGTGCTCGCTGAGCGTTGAATTTCCGATGCAGCAAAGTTGGTATGAGATCCCGCGAGGCCGGCGGACCATCGCAGAAAAACAGAAGGACGAGGACGTTGCGGTCGCCTGCTCCAGGATGCCCAGGATCGTCGCCCGATCTTCCTGGTCACAGGCGCGCACGAGGTCGATGATGCCGCAGGGATTCTGCCTAAGCCCAAGGAGCGAAAGGGTCCGCAGGCCGACCATGAAGGCGCCGCTGTCGACGTCACAGCGCCATGGGTCGATCATGTAGCCCGCCTTCGCGAGCATGCGGGTCCAGGCTCCGTGGGTTTCCGGATTCAGCGGTCTTATCGCTGCCGCCCCGGGCGTCATGACAGTCAGCATTTTGCCAAAGTCTCCGTTGAAGCCCTCGTCTCGATCGGCTTAACTTATAAGCGTACCGATAACGATTTACAATCATCGCTTTGTTATCGCCAGCCATCAAGCCGGAACGCTTTTCCGCGCAGCCAGGTTCCGTACCCCTTTCGGATGTCCGGCCGGTAGTCCTTTGTCGACCGCTGCCCTTGCCGCCCTTGACGCGATCCGGTAGGGAAGGCCCCGACCTAGCTTGAAGCCCGGAATGCCTTCCATGAACGACAAACCCAAGAAACCGCAGAAGCTCAAGGCGCGCCTGCCGCGCGGCTTTGTCGACCGTTCGGCCGACGATATCCGCGCCGTCGACGAGATGATCATGAAGATCCGCGAGGTCTATGAGCGCTACGGTTTCGACCCCGTGGAAACGCCGCTGTTCGAATATACGGATGCGCTTGGCAAGTTCCTTCCCGACAGCGATCGCCCGAACGAAGGCGTCTTCTCGCTGACGGACGACGACGAGCAATGGATGAGCCTGCGCTACGACCTGACGGCGCCGCTTGCAAGGCACGTGGCGGAGAATTTCAACGAGATCCAGCTACCCTATCGCACCTATCGCGCCGGTTATGTGTTCCGCAACGAAAAGCCGGGGCCGGGCCGCTTCCGCCAATTCATGCAGTTCGATGCCGATACTGTCGGTGCCGCCGGCGTCCAGGCCGATGCCGAGATGTGCATGATGATGGCGGACACGATGGAGGCGCTCGGGATTGCGCGCGGCGACTATGTGATCCGCGTCAACAACCGCAAGGTCCTGGATGGCGTGCTGGAGGCGATCGGTCTCGGTGGCGACGACCAGGCGAACGCGCGGCTCGCCGTCCTGCGTGCCATCGACAAGCTCGACAAGTTCGGCCCCGAAGGCGTGCGCCTGCTTCTCGGCGAGGGGCGCAAGGACGAGAGCGGCGACTTCACCAAGGGTGCCGGGCTCGACGTGGAGCAGATCCGCAGGATCCTCTTCTTCGTCGGCATCACCGACTATGCGAAGAGCGCCGATGAACTCGCCGAGCTCGTCGCCGGTACGGCGCGTGGTGCGGAGGGCGTCCAGGAACTGAACACGATCCGCAGTCTCGTCCTCAGCGCCGGCTATGACGCAGATCGCATCAAGATCGACCCGTCGGTCGTCCGCGGCCTCGAATATTACACCGGTCCGGTTTTCGAGGCCGAGCTGCAGTTTGCCGTCACCAACGAGAAGGGCGAGAAGGTCGTGTTCGGCTCGGTCGGCGGCGGTGGCCGCTATGACGGTCTCGTCTCGCGCTTCATGGGCCAGCCGGTGCCGGCAACGGGCTTCTCGATCGGCGTGTCGCGGCTGATGACGGCGTTAAAGAATCTCGGCAAGCTGGGTGTTGAAGAGGTGGTTGCGCCGGTCGTCGTCTGCGTTATGGACCGCGACCTCGACAGCATGGGCCGCTACCAGCGCTTCGTGCAGCAATTGCGCCATTCCGGCATCCGCGCCGAAATGTACCAGGGCAACAAGAAGAATTTCGGCGACCAGCTCAAATATGCCGACCGCCGCGGCTCGCCGATCGCCATCATCCAGGGCGGCGACGAACGCGCGTCGGGCGTCGTTCAGATCAAGGACCTGATCGAGGGCAAGCGGCTTTCGGGCGAGATCGAGGACAATGTCGCCTGGCGCGAGGCGCGTGTCGCCCAGGTCTCCGTCTCGGAGAGTGAGCTCGTCGCAAAGGTCTGCGAGATTCTGGCAGAACAGGCCGAGGACCGGAAAAGGGCAGGCTGATGCCGCTGATCAACCTTCCGGCCTTTGCCGGCGACCTGCTTGCCGATTTCGAGCGGTTGAAGACGCTGCGCGTCGACACGCCGGTCATCCAGCCGGCCGAGCCCTTTCTGGACATGGCCGGAGAAGACCTGCGCCGGCGGATCTTCATGACGGAAAGCGAGACCGGCGAGAGCCTCTGCCTGCGCCCGGAGTTCACCATTCCGGTCTGTCTTCGCCATATCGAGACCGCAACCGGCACGCCGCAGCGCTACGCCTATCTCGGCGAGGTGTTCCGGCAGCGCCGCGAGGGGTCAAGCGAATTCTACCAGGCGGGCATAGAGGACCTCGGCGACACCGATACGGCCTCTGCCGACGCGCGGGCGATCGGCGACGCAATGCTGGTGCTTGCCAACCGGCTGCGGGGTAGGCGGCTGAAGGTGACGCTCGGTGACCAGTCCGTCTTCGAGGCGGTCATTGCCGCCTGCGGGTTGCCGGGCGGCTGGCAAAAACGCTTGATCCATGCCTTCGGCGACCCGAAACAATTGCAGAAGCTCCTGGGCGAGCTTGCCGACCCCAAGTCCCCCGGTGTCTTCGGTCCCGAAGTAGAGCGGCTCGCCATCATGGGCATCCTCGATGATGAGCAGCGGCTCGTCGCCCATCTCGCCGAGACGATGGAGGCAACCGGCTATTCCACCAATGCCAGCCGTTCGCCGCGCGACATCGCCCGCCGCCTGAAGGAGAAGATGGAGCTTGCGACGACGCGGCTCGACAAGGCGGCACTCGCCGTCATGCGCGAGTTCCTCGCCTTCGACGTGCCGCTCGCCGAGGCTCCGGCGGCGCTCCATGCATTCGCCAGGAAGTCGAAACTGAAGATCGACGGCGCATTATCGCTCTTCGACGCGCGGGTCGCGGCGCTTGCCAAGGCGGGCGCCGATCCCAGTCTCATCCGCTACCGCGCCGCCTTCGGCCGTCCGCTCGACTACTATACCGGCCTCGTCTTCGAGATCGAAGCCGAGGGAGCGCCGGCGGTGCTTGCCGGTGGCGGCCGCTTCGATCGTCTGCTGACTTTGCTCGGCGCCCGCGAGCATATTCCGGCGGTCGGTTTTTCTCTCTGGCTCGACCGGATCGAACGGGCCATCGCTGCCGCAGGGGGCGCGGAATGACGATTACCATTGCGCTGCCGTCCAAGGGCCGGATGAAGGACGATGCCTCGGCCATCTTCGAGCGCGCCGGCTTGAAGATCGTCGCGGTCGGCAACGACCGCTCCTATCGCGGACGCGTCGAGGGCTGGGACGATGTCGAAGTCGCCTTCCTGTCGGCTTCCGAAATCTCCCGCGAGGTCGGCAGCGGCGCCTTCGATTTCGGCGTGACCGGCGAGGACCTGGTGCGCGAAGGCATTGCCGACGCCGATGCGCGCGTCGAATTCGCCGCCCGGCTCGGCTTCGGCCATGCAGATGTCGTCGTCGCGGTGCCGGAAGTCTGGTACGACGTCGATACCATGGCCGATCTCGGCGATGTCGCGGCCGATTTCCGCGCCCGCCATGGCCGCCGGCTCGCGATCGCCACCAAATACTGGCGGCTGACGCAGCAGTTCTTCTCCGGCAGCCACGGCATCCAGCTCTATCGCATTGTCGAAAGCCTGGGCGCGACCGAGGGTGCGCCGGCCTCCGGCTCGGCCGACATCATCGTCGATATCACCTCGACCGGCTCCACCTTGAAGGCGAACCATCTGAAGATCCTCTCGGACGGTGTGATCCTGCGCTCCGAAGCCTGCCTCGTCCGGGCCCGCAAGGCGGCCCATGAAGGCAATCCGGCCATCGATCGCATCATTTCATCCGTGCGCTCGGCCCTCTGAACCGTCGCAAGATCGGAATTTCGCTCCGGGACTGACAAATGCAACCGTGGCGACCTATGTAGGGACGGCGAACACCCATCATCCCACCATTCACCTCGAGGCATCCTATGGCTGATCTTTCCTCTTTCCCGATCACGAGCCGCTGGCCGGCGAAGAATCCAGACATTATCCAGCTCTATTCGCTGCCGACGCCGAATGGCGTGAAGATCTCGATCGCTTTGGAAGAACTCGGATTGCCCTATGAGGCGCACCGCATCGCCTTCGATGCGAACGAGCAGAAGTCGCCCGAATTCGTCTCGCTCAACCCGAACGGCCGCATCCCGGCCATCATCGATCCGAACGGGCCGGACGGCAAACCGATCGGCCTCTTCGAATCCGGTGCGATCCTCGTCTACCTCGCGGAAAAGACCGGCAAGCTCATTCCGGCCGATCCGGCCGGCCGCTATGAGACGCTGTGCTGGGTGATGTTCCAGATGGGCGGCGTCGGGCCGATGCTCGGCCAGTTCGGCCATTTCTTCAAATTTGCGGCAGAAAAGGTCGCCAACAACTCCTACCCGGTGGAACGCTACCGCGACGAGGCAAAGCGTCTGCTCGGCGTTCTCGAAGCGCGGCTGGAAGGCCGGCAGTGGCTGATGGGCGACCAGTACACCATTGCCGACATCGCCACCTATCCCTGGGTCGAAGGCGCACGCAAGTTCTATGGCGGTGCCGAAGTGCTCGACTACAAGAGCTTCCCGAACGTGATGGCCTGGGTCGAGCGCGGTCTGGCACGCCCGGCCGCGCAGAAGGGCATCGAAATCCCGCGCAAGGAATGATCCTGGCCGTCCCGTCCCGAGTTGACGAAACTCGGGACGGGAGGCTACGGATAGGCGGCAGAACGAGGCAATATGTGTGCGGTTTTCCGCCCGCACCTGCTCTCGGCTTTGGAATCGGCTGTCCAAACGGGTGGGAAACGTGTCGGGAAGACTTGTTGTTATCGGTGGCGGCCAGGCGGCCTTCGCTCTCGTTGCCAAGCTCCGTGCATTGCAGGACGCTCGCCCGATCACCATCCTCGCTGCCGAGGCGAGCCTTCCCTATCAGCGCCCGCCGCTCTCCAAGAAATACCTGCTTCGCGAAATGACGCTCGACCGGCTGCTCTATCGGCCGGAGCCGTGGTATGTGGAACACGGGATCGAGATTCGCCTGTCGACAACCGTCACCCGGGTGGACCGTCACGCAAGAGAAGTCACGCTCGACGACGGCTCGAAGCTTGCCTACGACACGCTGGCTTTCACAACGGGCGCCACGCCGCGCCGGCTACCGGCGGCGATCGGCGGCGACCTCGCAGGCGTCTATGTGGTGCGCGATTTCAAGGATGCGGACCGGCTTGCCGAGGAGATGAAGCCGGAGCGGCGGGCCTTGGTGGTCGGCGGCGGCTATATCGGCCTGGAGGCGGCGGCAGTTGCCCGCACTTGTGGGCTGGACGTCACCGTGATCGAGATGGCGGACCGTATCCTGCAGCGTGTGGCGTCCGCCGCGACCTCCGCGATCGTCCGCGAGATCCACCGCTCGCATGGGGTCGATGTCCGCGAGCGGATGGGCCTTCATCGGTTGATCGGCGAAGACGGAAAGGTGACCGCGGCGGAACTCTCCGATGGCTCGGTCATCCCGGTCGACGTCGTCATCGTCGGCATCGGCGTGGCGGCAAACGATGCCCTGGCGCATGATGCGGGCCTCGAAACTGCCAACGGCATCCTGGTCGACAGCCACGGCCGGACATCCGATCCGGCGATCTTTGCGATCGGCGACTGCGCGGTGCTCCCCTGGCAGGACATGCGCGTCCGTCTCGAATCCGTCCAGAACGCCGTGGACCAGGCGGAAGCGGTCGCCGCCATTCTCGCCGGCGGTTCCGCGCCCTATGACCCCAAGCCCTGGTTCTGGTCGGACCAGTATGACGTCAAGCTGCAGATCGCCGGTTTCGGGCTTGGCCACGACGAAACCCTGGTCCGCCCCGGCCAGCGCGAGGGCAGCGTCTCGATCTGGTACTTCCGCCAGGGCAAGCTGATCGCCGTCGACGCCATCAACGACGCCAAGGCCTATGTGACCGGCAAGAAGCTGCTCGAAGCGGGCGTGACGCCCGATCCTGCGCTCCTGGCCGATCCGCAGATCGACCTCAAGTCGTTGCTGGCATAGCGGCGGGCCGCCGCCCCGGCGGCTCCGGCTACGCGAGAATTCGTTAACACTGTCTGGTTGAATTGGCGCCGGGCTCGCCCATTTTTCATCCTTCCTTAAAGAGAGCAAAGCGAACAGATAGCGCCCGACGTGGGACAAGCGCGTGCGGGGCTGTGCGTTTATTTGGGCGACCTGCGATGTTCAAGATTCTCTCGTGCCTCGTCGTGGAACACGATCTGCGGCTGGTGGCGTTGGCAGCGGTAATTTGTGCCCTGTCGAGCTATGGTGCCGTGACGCTGCTTCAACGCGCCCATCTTTCCAAAGGCAGGCCCCGGGCGATCTGGCTGGGAGCGGCGGGCATCGCCAGCGGCTTCGGCATCTGGGCGACCCATTTCATCGCCATGCTCGCCTATGACGCCGGTGTCGTGCTCGGCTATCAGCCACGCCTTACCACCTTGTCGCTGATCGTCGCGATCCTGCTGACGACCTCGGCCCTGACAATCGCCACCTATGCGAAGGGCCGTCCCGCATGGCTGCTCGGTGGTTTGGTGCTGGGCGCCGGAGTGGGCTGCATGCACTTCATCGGAATGGCCGCACTGGAACTGCCTGGTTTCATACGCTGGGATTCGACGCTGGTCGTCGCGTCGGTCGTGGCCGGGGTGCTCTTCGACATGGTGGCGATCTATGCGATCAATCGAGGCGGTCACGCGCCGAAAGCCCAGTTCGTCGCAACATTGGCGATGACGCTCGGCATCGTCGTGCTGCACTTCACGGCGATGGGTGCGGTGACGATCGAAGTCGAGTTCGCGGCCGGGACGCGGGAAGGCATGATCCAGCCGCATCTTTTCGCCTTCGTCCTCGCCGGCACGGCCTTCTTTCTTCTATCCGCCGTGCTGATTGCTGCCGGCTTCGCGCGCCAGGCCGAAATCCTCGCCGCGGCCTCGGAGAAGGAGTTTTCCCGCTTCGTGCGCAGCGTCAAGGACTATGCCATCTACATGCTCGATGTCGACGGCCGTGTGGCGAGCTGGAATGCCGGCGCCGAGGCCAACAAGGGATACGTGGCCGAGGATATCATCGGCAAGAACTTTGCCTGCTTCTATTCGCCCAGGGATCAGGCGGCAAACCTGCCGGCGCGCGCCCTGCGCATCGCTCTTGACGCCGGGAAGTATGAAACCGAGGGCTGGCGCTACCGGAAGGATGGCACCCGCTTCTGGGCGCATGTGGTCATCGATCCGATCATCGGCGAGGACGGCGGGCACGCCGGCTTCATCAAGATCGCCAAGGACATCACCAAGCAGAAGGAGGATGCCGATCGTATCGCCGAGGTAAGCAAGAATCTCGATATCGCGCTCGAGAATATGAGCCAGGGCATATGTCTCTTCGATCATGCCGACCGCCTGCTGATTTCGAACCGTCGCTGCCTCGAGATATTCGATCTTCCGGACTCCATGGCAGGCAAGGGCTTCACGTTTCGCGAAGTCCTTGATCGGGCATTTGCCCGCAGCTATCCGGACCCGGCGGTCGCTCAGGCGAAGGCAACAGAAGCCTATCAGAGACACAGGCTGGACATCGTCGCGAAGGGCGGCGGAGACCTGGTCGAGAAATTGTCGAACGGTCGCTCGATCCTCGCCAAGCACCGCACCCTTCCCGATGGCGGCTGGGTTTCCACCTACGAGGATATTACCGAGCGGCTCGACTCCGAGGAGCAGATTTCCTTCCTCGCCCGCCATGACAGCCTCACGGGTCTGCCCAACCGGCTGCAGTTCAACAGTCACCTGGATGAGGAGCTCGATGCGGCTCAATGGTTCTCGCGCAAGGTGGCAGTCGTCGGGATCGATCTGGACAAGTTCAAGGAAATCAATGATTTGCACGGTCATGCTGCCGGCGACTTCGTGCTCGTCACGATCGCTCAGCGGATGAAGGAGCGCCTTCAGGAAGGCGAATTCGTCGCCCGCTTCGGCGGCGACGAATTCGCTGCGGTGAAGCGCTTCGAGGACCTGTCCGAGCTCAACGATTTCGTGCGACGGATCGAGAAATGCCTGCAGGAAGAGATGCGCTTCGGCGATTTCGAGCTGAAATCCGGCGGCAGCATGGGTGTGGCAATCTATCCGCAGGACGCTGAGACCGCCGATACGTTGATCAACAACGCCGACCTCGCCATGTATCGCGCCAAGGCGGCACTCAATCAGTCGATCTGCTTCTACGAGGTCTCGATGGACGAGGCTGCGCGGGGCCGCAGGGCGCTCGCAAACGATCTTTGGGAGGCGGTGGAGAAGAACCAGCTGGCGCTGCACTACCAGGTCCAGAAATCGGTGACGACATCGGACGTGATCGGCTACGAAGTCCTGCTGCGCTGGAATCATCCGGAACGCGGCATGGTCCCGCCGAACGAGTTCATTCCGCTTGCCGAAGAATGCGGCGCCATCTTGCCGATCGGCGAATGGGTGCTGCGCGAAGCCTGCCGCGAGGCGGCCGGCTGGGACGCTGAGTACAAGATCGCCGTCAACCTGTCGCCGGTGCAACTGGCGAATGGCGACGTAGTCAGCCTCGTCCGCACCGTTCTCGTCGAGACCGGGCTCGACCCGAAGCGGCTCGAACTGGAAATTACCGAGTCGACGATCATCGACGACAAGGAACGCGCCCTGATGACGCTTCGCGACATCAAGGCGCTTGGCGTGACGATCGCCATCGACGATTTCGGCACGGGCTATTCCTCGCTTGAAACGCTGCGTTCATTCCCCTTCGACAAGATCAAGCTCGACAAGAGCTTTATGTCGGAAGTCGAAGGCAGCCCCCAGGCAAAGGCCATCATCCGCGCCATCCTTGCCCTCGGCCACAGCCTGCAAGTGCCAGTGCTCGCCGAAGGGGTGGAAACGCAGAAGCAACTCGACATTCTCCATGCGGAAGGCTGCGACGAGGCGCAGGGCTATCTTCTCGGGCGGCCGGCGCCGATCGGTTCGGTGGTCGGTGTCAGGACCGAAGCCGCCTGAGGCGCTCGGAAGGCCTGGTAGCGGCATCCGATCAGATTGGAATGGGAAATCGGGAGAGCGGGTGTGATACCCCCCTCTGCCCTGCCAGGCATCTCCCCCACAAGGAGGGAGATTGGCTGGAAAGCGCCGATCTGCCCCGCTCCAGCATGTGTATGCCGAAATCAAGGCACCTGCTAAGTCCATGTACGGATATTTGATGGGCGGGACATTGCCACTTGCCGATCTCCCCCTTGTGGGGGAGATGCCCGGCAGGGCAGAGGGGGGTATCTCCGACCGCAGCAACGATTCCAGCAGAGGGCCCTGCTCTGATGCAAGCCACTCGGCGCTGGGCATGAAGGCGCCGGCTTGCGGACGAGCGTGAAGGCCCGGTGGGAGATCGCCCGACCAGTGCGCGAAAGCGCCTGGAGGGGCGACTACAGCGCCGCGCGTCTTATCAGACGCGCAAAGGTCGCTGTAGCACTTTGAATTGCTGCGTGTCTTTGTCCTTAAATCGAGGTCGATTTAAGGAGACATGCAGTAGCTTGACGTAATCGTCGGCGGAAATCGCGAATAGCAAAAGGGCGGCTCGAAGAGCCGCCCTTCCGATCCGGATGGATCACCTGTGCTAAGGCTGTCGCCTTATCACATCATGTCCATGCCGCCCATTCCGCCCATGCCGCCCGGCATTGCCGGAGCGTCCTTCTTCGGCAGCTCGGCGATCATGGCTTCGGTGGTGATCAGCAGCGAAGCAACCGAAGCTGCGTCCTGGAGCGCGGTGCGAACGACCTTGACCGGGTCGATGATGCCCATGGCGATCATGTCGCCATATTCGCCGGTCTGGGCGTTGTAGCCGAAGTCGTCGGTGTTCTTCTCGAGGATCTTGCCGACAACGATCGAGGCTTCGTCACCAGCGTTTTCCACGATCTGGCGGGCCGGAGCCTGCAGAGCGCGGCGAACGATGTTGACGCCAGCGTCCTGGTCGTCGTTCTCGCCCTTGGCGGTGATCTTGACGGAGGAGCGCAGCAGGGCGACGCCGCCGCCCGGTACGATGCCTTCCTGAACGGCAGCGCGCGTCGCGTTGAGCGCGTCGTCGATGCGGTCCTTCTTTTCCTTCACTTCAACTTCCGTCGCACCGCCGACGCGGATGACGGCGACGCCGCCAGCGAGCTTGGCAAGGCGTTCCTGCAGCTTCTCGCGGTCGTAGTCCGAAGTGGTTTCTTCGATCTGCGCCTTGATCTGGCCAACGCGGCCTTCGATGTCGGCCTTCTGGCCGGCGCCGTCGACGATCGTGGTGTTTTCCTTGGAGATCGACACCTTCTTCGCACGGCCGAGCATGTCGAGCGTGACGTTTTCGAGCTTGATGCCGAGGTCTTCGGAGATCACCGTGCCGCCCGTCAGGATGGCGATGTCTTCGAGCATGGCCTTGCGGCGGTCGCCGAAGCCCGGAGCCTTGACGGCAGCGATCTTCAGACCACCACGCAGCTTGTTGACGACGAGGGTTGCAAGAGCTTCGCCTTCGACGTCTTCAGCGATGATCAGGAGCGGCTTGCCGGTCTGGACGACGGCTTCGAGAACCGGGAGCATGGCCTGGAGGTTCGAAACCTTCTTCTCGTGCAGGAGAATGAAAGCGTCTTCGAGGTCGGCGACCATCTTTTCCGGGTTGGTGACGAAGTAGGGCGAGAGGTAGCCGCGGTCGAACTGCATGCCTTCGACGACTTCGAGCTCGGTCTCGGCGGTCTTGGCTTCTTCAACCGTGATGACGCCTTCGTTGCCGACCTTCTGCATCGCTTCGGCGATGTCGAGGCCGATCTGCTTCTCGCCGTTAGCCGAGATCGTGCCGACCTGGGCGACTTCGTCCGAGGTGTTGATCTTCTTCGCCTTGGCGAGCAGGTCCTTGACGACTTCGGCAACGGCGAGGTCGATGCCGCGCTTCAGGTCCATCGGGTTCATGCCGGCAGCAACGGCCTTGGCGCCTTCGCGAACGATGGCCTGGGCGAGGACGGTTGCCGTCGTCGTGCCGTCACCGGCGATGTCGTTGGTCTTCGAAGCGACTTCGCGGACCATCTGGGCGCCCATGTTCTCGAACTTGTCTTCGAGTTCGATTTCCTTGGCGACCGAAACGCCGTCCTTGGTGATGCGCGGAGCGCCGAAGGACTTGTCGATAACGACGTTACGACCCTTCGGGCCGAGCGTTACCTTGACTGCGTCGGCGAGGATGTCGACGCCGCGCAGCATCTTTTCACGCGCGCTGCGGCCGAACTTGACTTCTTTAGCTGCCATTTTTGAAAGCTCCTGGTTTCGAAGTTCCGGGACGGGCCCGGTTTCAAATTACGGAAGGTCGGGTTGCCGGCCGATCAGCCGATGATGCCCATGATGTCGGCTTCCTTCATGATCAGAAGGTCTTCGCCGTTGATCTTGACTTCGGTGCCGGACCACTTGCCGAACAGGACGCGGTCACCAGCCTTGACGTCGAGCGGAACAACCTTGCCGCTTTCGTCACGGGCACCCGAACCGACAGCCACGATTTCGCCTTCTTGCGGCTTTTCCTTCGCGGTGTCCGGAATGATGATGCCGCCCTTGGTCTTTTCTTCAGACTCGACGCGGCGGACGACAACGCGGTCGTGCAGCGGACGGAAGTTGGTGCTTGCCATTGTCTAATCCCTCGATCAAATGACATTGCGGATCGTTCATCGACCCGGTGGATGGGTGTTTAGCACTCATGTCTGAAGAGTGCTAGCGCCGCCGAGATAAGGCTGGCTACCGAACGAGTCAAGGATCGACTTCGAGATTTTTTTGCCGGCCGCGAACGTTGACATGAAAAGCGGTTTTTTGTTTCATGTGTCGATGGGGTAAGCGAATGCCCCACGAGGCGTCATGCTGGAATTCGCGTCCAACAGCTATCAAGGACGTCGTATCATGGCCTCGTTCAACTCCATCTCTCCCGAAAAACTTGCCCGGCTCGTCGGCACTCCGAAAGCCCCCGTCCTCATCGATGTCCGCGATGACGACGATTTCGCCGCCGATCCTTTTCTCGTGCCGTCGTCGTTCCACCGGTCCCATGCCGATACGCCCGAATGGGCGGACGCATACAAGGACCAGTGGGTCGTCGTGCTCTGCAAGCACGGCGGCAAACTCAGCGAAGGCGTTGCCGCATGGCTTCGGCACGCCGGTGCGTCTGCGGAAATACTGGAAGGCGGTCTCGAAGCTTGGCGCGAGGGGGATCTGCCTCTCGTGCCGATGGCGAGCTTGCCGAATGCCGATCCCTCGGGCGGCACAGTGTGGGTGACGCGCTCCCGGCCGAAGATCGACCGTATCGCCTGCCCATGGCTGATCCGCCGCTTCGTCGATCCGCGCGCCCGGTTCCTCTACGTGGCGCCGGCCGAGGTCGAAGCGGTCGGCGAGCGTTTCGGCGCAACGCCGTTCGACATCGAAGGCGTGTTTTGGAGCCACCGCGGCGACGACTGCACGTTCGACACGATGGTCAAGGAATTCTGCCTTTCCTTCCCTGCCTTGGAGCATGTCGCCCGCATCGTCCGCGGTGCCGATACCGACAGGCACGATCTCGAGCCGCAGGCGGCCGGTCTTCTCGCCGTATCGCTTGGTCTATCCCGCATGTATGCCGACGACCTCGAACAGCTCGAGGCGGGGATGACCCTTTATGACGCCCTCTACCGCTGGGCGCGCGATGCGAGAGAGGAGAAGCACGATTGGGTATCGCACGGCGGCAAGGGGAAGCGGACGTGATCGACCAGACATCGGCGATCGCCCCTCCGTCATCGGAGCGGACTACCCCGATCGCAAGCCGACCTGGGGGAGGGCGGCGGCGGTCGTTGCCGTTTGGGGGGCTCTTTGGCTCGCCCCCTTCCTCCTGATCGCGGCTGTCTTCGGCGGTCCGAACGTCTACACCGACATCGGCGTCTTCTTCTCGCAGATGGCGGTCGTCACCTTCGGCGGCGCCTATGCGGTTCTTGCCTATGTGGCACAGCAGGCGGTCGAGACCTATCATTGGCTGCAGCCGGGCGAGATGGTCGATGGACTGGCGCTGGCGGAGACGACGCCGGGACCGCTGGTGCTCGTGCTCGCCTTTGTCGGCTTCATGGGAGCGCATAGGGCGCCGGTCGGTGTCGATGCGCTGACGTCTGGTGTGCTCGGCGCGACGCTTGCGACCTGGGTCACATTCGTTCCGTGCTTCCTCTGGATCTTTCTCGGCGCGCCCTATGTCGAGCGGCTGCGCGCCAACGCCGCGCTCTCCGGCGCTCTGTCGGCGATCTCGGCGGCGGTCGCGGGCGTCATCCTCAACCTCGCCGTCTGGTTCGGCCTTCACGTCCTTTTTGGCCGCGTCGAACGGTTGGAGAGCGGCCCCCTCTCACTGCCCTATCCGGACCCGGCGACGCTCCAGCCGGCTGCGCTGTTCCTGACTCTGTTGGCGGCGGCTTCGCTTCTGTGGTGGAAGCGCGGCATTTTCCAGACGCTGGCAATCTGTGCGGCCGCCGGCTGGCTGCTGATGCTTGTCTGATTTCGCTGCGCCCGCCGGTGCCGAATCGTGGGAAGTGCGGCGTTTTTCTGCGGGCGAGGCTTGTATTCTTGGCCCTTCCTTGCGATGTCAGCCGGGAAGCCGAGTTTGCAGGAAGCCAGGATGGCCGTCAGGATCAACAGTTTTCGGGAAATCGCCGGCCGATACGACGTGGTGCTTTGCGACGTCTGGGGCGTGCTTCACAATGGCGTTCAGGCTTTTGCCTCCGCCTGCGAGGCGCTTGCCGAGGCGCGCGCCCGCGGCGTGACGGTCGTCCTCATCACCAATTCGCCGCGCCCGCATCCGAGCGTCAAGGTGCAGATCCGCGGCCTCGGCGTTCCCGACGAGGCCTATGATCGGATCGTCACCTCCGGCGACGTCACGCGGGCACTGATCGCTTCCGCCGAGAAGAGGATATTCTTTATCGGCGCCGATCGCGACCTGCCTTTGCTCGAAGGATTGGGCACCGAGATCGTTTCGGCGGAAGAGGCCGAGACGATCGTTTGTGCCGGTTTTTACGACGACGAGACCGAAACGCCCGAACACTACCGCGCCACGCTGACGGCGCTCGCCAAGCGGAAAATACCGTTCATCTGTGCCAATCCCGATCTTGTCGTGGAACGCGGCCATCGGCTGATCCCTTGTGCAGGCGCCATTGCCAAGCTCTACGAGGAACTCGGCGGCGACGCGCGCATTGCCGGCAAGCCCTACAAGGCCATCTACCGCGCCGCGCTGGGGGAAGCGAAGGCAGTGAGAGGTGCCTTCGATCTGGCGCGGGTCATCGCCGTGGGGGACGGCATGCCGACCGATGTGAAGGGGGCGCAGGACGCGGGCTTCGATCTCCTCTATATCAGTGCGGGCATCCACGCGCAGGAATACATGCATGAAAGCCGCACCGACGAGGCGAAGCTTGCCGCCTTCCTGAAAAAGGAAGGGGCGACGCCGAAGTGCTGGATGCCCCGGCTCGCCTGACAGGACGACGGCCATGACGGTTTTTCATCGCAACGAAACCCGTGATCCGCTTCCCGAACGCCTGCGCGGCGGCGTGATCGCGATCGGCAATTTCGACGGAGTCCACCGGGGCCATCAGTCGGTGCTGAACCGTGCGCTTGATGAAGCAAAGGGCCGCGGCGTTCCGGCCCTCGTGCTCACCTTCGAACCGCATCCGCGTACCGTTTTCAGGCCCGACCAGCCCGTGTTCCGCCTGACCCCGGCACCGCTGAAGGCGCGCATCCTCGAGGGAATGGGTTTCGGCGCCGTAATCGAATACCCCTTCGACCGGACCTTTTCCGAGCTTTCGGCCTCCGATTTCATCCATCGCATCCTGCGCGAATGGCTGCACGCGTCGCACGTCGTCACTGGCTTCGATTTCCACTTCGGCAAGGGACGCGAAGGCGGCCCGGCCTTCCTGATGGCAGCCGGTGCCAAGGAGGGTTTCGGCGTGACGCTGGTCGACGCTTTTCGCGACGAGAACGCCTCGGTGATCTCCTCGAGCTTCATCCGTTCCTTGTTGGCCGAGGGTGACGTCTCGCACGCGGCCGGCCTGCTCGGCTATCGCTATACGGTCGAAGCCGAGGTGATCGGCGGTAAGAAGCTCGGACGCACGCTCGGCTATCCGACCGCGAACATGCGCTTGCCGCCGGAGGTCGAACTCAGGAACGGCATCTATGCGGTGCGCTTCCGTCGCGCCGACGGTTCCCTTCATGACGGCGTCGCAAGCTTCGGCCGCCGTCCGACGGTCGACAGCGACGGCGAAGCGCTGCTGGAGACCTTCGTCTTCGACTTCTCCGGCGACCTCTATGGCGAGGTCTGCGCCGTCTCCTTCTTCGGCCATCTGCGCGACGAGCTGAAATTCGACGGGCTCGAGCCGTTGATGGTGCAGATGAAGGAGGACGAGAGGGAGGCGCGTGCCCTTCTTTCCGGCGTGCAGCCCTTGAGCGACATCGACCGCATGATCAACTTTGTCTGAGGTCGGCACGGAAGTACGCTTGCTTCTCGGCCAAAGAATCGAGCCATGCTGTGCTCGCGGACCTTTTCAAAAGGCCGAAAACGCCTTAAACAACCGGCCACTATGATCAGGCACCGTCGATTGACCATCGATCAGCGAATTATTGGCCCGGCTTTCCGTGCGCGCTAGAGCGTGCCGGAAGGTCCGGGATTTCGGCGTTTCACGCCCTTCCAGTCATCTTCGAGATACCGAACCCTTCCGCCTGCGTGATCATCCGCGCGGAAAAGACGAATGCAAAAGACCATGACAGAAACCGCTGAAAAGATCGACTATTCCTCGACGCTCTACCTGCCGCAGACGGAGTTTCCGATGCGCGCCGGCCTGCCGCAGAAGGAGCCGGAAACCGTCGCCCGCTGGCAGCAGATGGAGCTCTACAAGAAGCTTCGTGCTTCCGCCGCCGGCCGCGAGAAATTCGTGCTGCATGACGGCCCGCCCTATGCGAACGGCAACATCCATATCGGCCATGCGCTGAACAAGATCCTCAAGGACGTCATCAACCGCTCGTTCCAGATGCGCGGCTTCGACGCCAATTACGTCCCCGGCTGGGACTGCCACGGCCTGCCGATCGAATGGAAGATCGAGGAGAAGTATCGCGAGAAGGGCCGTAACAAGGACGACGTCCCGGTCAACGAATTCCGCAAGGAATGCCGTGATTTCGCCAGCGGCTGGATTCAGGTTCAGACCGAGGAATTCAAGCGTCTCGGCATTGAGGGCGACTTCGAAAATCCCTACACGACGATGAACTTCCATGCGGAAGCGCGCATCGCCGGCGAATTGATGAAGATCGCCAGAGCCGGCCAGCTCTATCGCGGCTCGAAGCCGGTCATGTGGTCGGTGGTCGAGCGCACCGCGCTTGCCGAGGCCGAAGTCGAATATGCCGATGTCGAAAGCGACATGATCTGGGTGAAGTTCCCGGTGACCGAGGGACCGGATGCGCTTGCCGGCGCCTTCGTCGTGATCTGGACGACCACGCCCTGGACAATCCCCGGCAACCGCGCCATCGCCTATTCGTCGCGCTACGCCTACGGCCTCTACGAAGTGGCGACCGCCGAGAACGAGTATGGCCCGCAGCCCGGCGAAAAGCTGATCTTCGCCAAGCGCTTGGCGGACGAGTCGGCCGCCAAGGCGAAGGTCACCTTCAATTTCGTCCGCGACATCGAAGCAGACGAGCTTGCAGCGATAACCTGCGCGCACCCGTTGCATGGCCTCGGCGGGGGCTATGCCTTCAAGGTGCCGTTGCTCGATGGAGAACACGTCACCGATGACGCCGGTACCGGTTTCGTCCATACGGCGCCCGGGCACGGCCGCGAGGACTTCGATGCCTGGATGGACAGCGCCCGGGCGCTTGAAGCGCGCGGCATCTCTTCGGCGATCCCCTTCACCGTCGACGACGCCGGTTACTTCACCGCCGAGGCGCACGGCTTCGGTCCCGACGCCGAAGGCGGCGCCGGCCGCGTCATCGACGACAAGGGCAAGAAGGGCGACGCCAATGACCGCGTCATCAAGGCGCTGATCGCCCGCCACGCGCTTTTTGCCCGCGGCCGGCTGAAGCATTCCTATCCGCATTCCTGGCGGTCGAAGAAGCCTGTCATCTTCCGCAACACGCCGCAGTGGTTCGTCTACATGGACAAGGACTTCGGCGATGGCACGACGTTGCGCTCGCGGGCGTTGAATGCCATCGACGAAACCCGCTTCGTCCCGGGCGCCGGCCAGAACCGCCTGCGCGCCATGATCGAGCAACGCCCGGACTGGGTTCTGTCGCGCCAGCGCGCCTGGGGCGTGCCGATCGCGATCTTCGCCGACGATGACGGCCAGATCCTCGTGGACGACGCCGTCAATGCCCAAATTCTCGAGGCCTTCGAGAAGGAAGGGGCCGATGCCTGGTTCGCCGAGGGAGCGAAGGAACGCTTCCTCGGAAACGACCACGACCATGCTCGCTGGAACCAGGTCATGGACATCCTGGATGTCTGGTTCGATTCCGGCTCGACCCACACCTTCACGCTCGAGGACCGTCCGGACCTGAAATGGCCGGCCGATGTCTACCTCGAGGGCTCCGACCAGCATCGCGGCTGGTTCCATTCCTCGCTCCTCGAAAGCTGCGCAACGCGCGGCCGTGCGCCCTACGACGCCGTCGTCACCCATGGTTTCACCATGGACGAGAAGGGCGAGAAGATGTCGAAGTCGAAGGGCAACACCGTCACCCCGCAGGAGGTGATGAAGGATGCCGGCGCCGACATCCTGCGCCTGTGGGTGATGACGACCGACTACTGGGAAGACCAGCGCCTCGGCAAGACGATCATCCAGACCAACATCGACGCCTATCGCAAGCTCAGGAACACCGTCCGGTGGATGCTCGGCACGCTCGCCCACGACAAGGGCGAGGTGATCGCGCTCGCCGACATGCCCGAACTCGAGCAACTGATGCTGCATCGCCTTGCCGAACTCGACCGGCTGGTGCGCGACGGCTACGACGCCTTCGACTTCAAGCGGATCGCCCGCGCGCTGATCGATTTCTCGAATGTCGAACTCTCGGCCTTCTATTTCGATATCCGCAAGGACGCGCTCTACTGCGATGCGCCTTCGTCGCTCCGCCGCCGCGCCGCGCTCAATGTCATCCGCACGCTGTTCGATTGCCTGGTGACGTGGCTTGCGCCGATGCTGCCCTTTACCGCCGAGGAAGCCTGGCTTTCCCGCAATCCGCAGGCCGTCTCCGTGCATCTCGAGCAATTCCCGGCCGTACCGGCGGAATGGCGCAACGATGCGCTGGCCGAAAAATGGCGGAAGATCCGGGAAGTGCGCAAGGTTGTCACCGGCGCGCTCGAGATCGAGCGCAAGGACAAGCGCATCGGCTCCTCGCTGGAAGCCGCGCCGGTCGTCCACGTCGCCGATCCGGATCTGAGGGCCGCCCTTGACGGTCAGGACTTCGCCGAGATCTGCATCACCTCGGCGATTGCGATCGACGCCGCCGAGGGGCCGGACGGCGCGTTCATCCTGCCGGAAGTGGCCAAGGTCGCAGTCGTGCCGAAGCTTGCCGAGGGCCGCAAATGCGCGCGCTCCTGGCGGATCACCACCGATGTCGGATCCGATCCGCTTTATCCGGATGTGTCGGCGCGAGACGCCGCCACATTGAGGGAACTCGGCTTCGAAGCTTGACGGATGTTGCCGGGTGAATTGCGCTTGGCGCATTCATCCGGTACAACCTGCCCGAAATTTGGCGGATTTTTCCGCCATGGGGCGTTTAATGACCGCGGTGGGCGCGGTGCGGCGGGCTGGAAGGAACTTCATGGAAATGACGCGAGCGTTGCGGGTGTTTGCGAGCTTGGCTGCTGTCGTGGCGGGCAGCCTGGCGCTTTCCGGCTGCATCGGCGGCCCGACCTATGGTACGGACAAGACGGCAGGCGAACAGCTGGTCGACGACCTTGGCAGCGCCATCAGCCTGGCTCCGCCGAAGAAGGACCCGGTCAAGTACCAGCCGCGTGCCGGCCTGGTATTGCCGCCGCAGGGAGAGCAGGCTTCGCTGATCCAGCCGCAGCAGTCGCTCGCAAGCCGCGAGGCCAATCCCGCCTGGGTCGAGTCGCCCGAGGAGGTGCGCGATCGGCTGCGCGAAGAAGCCGACGCCAACAAGAACAATCCCAACTACGTCTCGCCGCTCGCGAAGGCGAGCGCCAACGGCCGCCGTCTTTCCGCCAAGGAACAACAGGCGGCCTATCGCGAAGCCCGCAAGATCGAGCAGGGCGCTTATTCCGACAAGCGCCGTTTCCTGAGCGACCCGCCGCTCGAATATCGCCGACTGCCAGAGGGTGCCGAAGCGGATCTCGGCGAGTCGGAGAAGGACAAGGAGCGCCGGCGCAAGAAGGCGGCGCAAGTCGCCAACAGCGGCAGCAAGTGGTACTGGCCGTTCTAAGCGATGGCCATCAGCATTCGCGATGCAGTCCCGGCCGATGCGGCGACGATCCTGCGTTTCATCACCGAACTCGCCATCTATGAGAAGGCCGAGCACGAGGTCGAGGCGACGGTCGATCTCTTGACGGCGTCGCTATTCGGGCCGGGCTCGATCAGCCGGGCAGTGATCTGCGAGGTCGATGGCGCGCCGGTCGGCTTCGCCATCTGGTTTTACAACTATTCGACCTGGCAGGCGCGCAAGGGCCTCTATCTCGAGGATCTCTACGTGACGCCCGAGCATCGCGGCTCCGGTGCGGGCAAGATGCTGCTCAAGCACTTGGCCCGCATTGCGATTGCCGAGGGCTGCGGCCGCTTCGAGTGGAGCGTTCTCGATTGGAACGAGCCCGCCATCCGTGTCTACGAGGCGATCGGCGCCGAACCGCTCTCGGAGTGGACGCGCTACCGGCTGACGGGCCAGGAGCTCGAGGCGCTCGCCGCCAGCTGATTCTATCCATCAACGCCGGGCGGCGAAAAAATCGCGAAGCAGCTCGGCCGCTTCGCGCTCGGCGAGGCCGGAATAGACGTCCGGCACATGATGGCAGGTCGGCGAGCCATAGAACCTTACGCCACTTTCGACGGCGCCGCCCTTCGGGTCCTCGGCGCCGTAGTAGAGGCGGCGTATGCGGGCAAACGAGATCGCCGCAGCGCACATGGTGCAGGGTTCGAGCGTGACATAGAGATCGGCGCCGGAGAGCCGCTCGTCGCCGACGGCGGCCGCCGCCTGGCGGATCGCCTCGATCTCGGCATGGGCGGTAATGTCCCGCAATTCGCGCGTGCGGTTTCCGGCCGCAGCGACCACTTCGCCGTCGAGCACCACGACGGCGCCGATCGGCACCTCGCCGCGTGCCGCCGCTTTGCGCGCCTCGACGAGCGCCGCATCCATGTAGCGGGTCGTTTCCGCCATCACGTGCACATAATTCCTCTTAACCCACGGCCTTCGACCTGATAGGACAGCCGCAAAAGGCAGGCAACAGAAATGACATTCAAAGACAAGTCCACCGGGCCCGGCAAGGGAAAAGGTCGGAAGGGCAATTTTCCTTCCGGCGAGAAGAAGGCCAACGCGGCACGGCCCGGCAAGGGCGCAGCGCCGGGAGCCGACGTCGGCGCCGACGAGCCGCAACGCATCTCGAAGATCCTGTCGCGCGCCGGCGTTGCCTCGCGTCGCGACGTCGAGCGGATGATCATGGAAGGGCGGGTCAGCCTCAATGGCGTCGTGCTCGACACCCCGGTCGTCAATGCAACGCTCGCCGACAGGATCGAGGTCGACGGCCATCCGATCCGCGGTATCGAGCGCACCCGCCTCTGGCTCTATCACAAGCCGGCCGGTCTGGTGACGACCAATTCCGATCCGGAAGGTCGGTCGACGGTCTTCGACAACCTGCCGGATGAGCTGCCGCGCGTATTGTCGATCGGCCGCCTCGACATCAATACCGAGGGCCTGCTGCTTCTGACGAACGACGGCGGGCTCGCGCGCGCGCTCGAATTGCCCTCGACCGGATGGTTGCGGCGCTACCGTGTCCGCGCGCATGGCGAGATCGATCAGGAAGCGCTTGACCGGCTGAAGGATGGCATTGCCGTCGATGGCGTCCTCTATGGTGCGATCGAGGCGACGCTCGACCGGGTCCAGGGTTCGAACGTCTGGATCACCATGGGCCTGCGCGAAGGCAAGAACCGCGAGATCAAGAACGTGCTCGGGGCCCTCGGCCTCGACGTGAACCGCCTGATCCGGATTTCCTATGGGCCGTTCCAGCTCGGCGACCTGCCCGAGGGCCATGTCCAGGAGATCCGCGGCCGCACGCTCCGGGATCAGCTCGGCCCGCGCCTGATCGCGGAAGCGAAGGCGAATTTCGACGCGCCGCTCTACAACGACCAGCCGGCCGCGGCGGAAAAAGAGATCCACAGCGAGGACGCTGAAAAGGGCAAGCCGGAACGCGGTGCCTGGCGTGAAAAGCCCGAGGACAAGCGCGAGCGGGCGCTTGCTCGCCTTGATACGCAGCGCGATGACAGCCGTTCGCGCGATCGCCGTGATCGTCCCCGCGAAAAATTCGAGGATCGTCCGCCGAGGGCGCCCGCCAAGCGCAGCCGAACGGCAAATGTGTGGATGGCCCCTGGCGCGCGCCCGGTCGCGGAAAAGAAGCCGAAGGCGGCCGAGGAAGACCCGTCAGCGAAGCCCGCTCGTCGCGAGCGTCCGGAAGGCGCGCCGAAGACGAAGCGCTACGGCAGGACGAAAGACGGCGCGGCCACGAAAACATCGGCAAAGTTCGATCCCGACCGCAAGGCCGGTGCCAGCAAGGGCGCTGCTCGGCCGGACCGCGCTCCGCGTCCGTCGGTCAAGCGTGCCGACGAGGACGGGGACTGGATCAGCGCCAGCGAACCGGTCCGCCGCAAGGACGACGCGCGCGACGGCGGTTTTGAACGGCGCCGGTCCTTCGATCCCGGCGAACGAAAATCGCGCGACCACGGCGATCGCCCGCCGCGCCGCGAAGGCAGCGAGCGCCCTCGTGGCGAGCGTCCGGCGCGGGCCGCAGGCGACAGCCGCGCATTCTCCGAAAAGCCACGGACAAGCCGCAGCAAGGAAGATCGCCCTCAAGGCCGCGAAGGCGGCGATCGTCCGTTCGGCGACCGGCCCCGTGGAAAGCCGGCCGGCGGCAAGCCGGCGGGGGGAAAGCCGTTCGGTCAGCGCTCAGGCGGTCCACGCGGCGGCAAGCCCGGCGGCGGCAAGCCCAGCGGTGGCAGACCCGGCGGCAAGCCCGGCGGTAACAAGTCCGGCGGTCGCACGGGCGGCGGCAAGCCGCGCGGCAAGGGGAAGTAACCGGCCGTGCGCATCGTCGGCGGAGAGTTTCGGGGCCGCACGCTCGCCACGCCCAAATCAAATGATATCCGGCCGACCACCGACCGGACCCGCGAAAGCCTGTTCAACATCCTGAGCCATGCCTATCCCGAGGCACTGGAGGGAACCCGCCTTCTCGACCTTTTCGCCGGCACCGGCGCGGTCGGGCTGGAAGCGCTGTCGCGGGGGTGCCGGCAGGCGCTCTTCGTCGAACAGGGGGTCGAGGGGCGCGGGCTCATCCGGGTCAATATCGAAGCGCTCGGGCTCCAGGGCCGCGCCAAGATCTTTCGCCGCGATGCCGTGGACCTCGGCCCGGTCGGCACGATGGAGCCGTTTCATCTGGTTTTCGCAGATCCGCCCTATGGCAGGGGGCTCGGCGAGCGTGCGCTCGAGTCGGCGGCAGCCGGCGGATGGCTCGTGCCGGGCGCTCTGGTGGTGCTGGAGGAGCGGGCCGATGTGCGACCGCAATTGTCCGGAGCCTTCGATCTGCTCGACGATCGCGCCTTCGGCGACACGCGAATGCATTTCTACCGATTTCTTGGCGCTTGATCTAAGTTGGACCTTTCTGGCCCGCCTGACTGGGCCACCGGCTGAGCGCGGACGGAGCGGAGAACGGCAATGGAGCAGCACGTATCTGCACGGCGCGATCGGCCGGACCTGGCGGGCGAACCGACGATCGCGCTCGCGCTTGGCGGCGGCGGTGCGCGCGGCCTGGCCCATATCCACATCATCGAGGCGCTTGACGAGATGGGCATCCGGCCACTGGCGATTGCCGGCTCGTCCATCGGCGCGATCATGGGTGCAGGCATGGCCGCCGGCATGACCGGCAGCGAAATTCGCGCCTATACGCTTTCAACCGTCGGCAATCGCGGCGAAGTGCTCAACCGCCTGTGGCAGCTGCGTCCGAGCAGTCTGTCGGAGGCCGTGTCGAGCGGCTTCCGCTTCGGGCAGTTCAATATCGAGCGGGTGCTGACGGCCTTTCTTCCCGAGGCGATCCCCGCACGTTTTTCCGACCTGCTGATACCGCTGAAGGTCACGGCGACCGATTATTACGGGCAATCCGAGCGCGTCTGCGAGCATGGCGATCTGCGCAAGGCGATCGCCGCCTCCTGTGCCCTGCCAGCGATCTTCATGCCCGTCAAGATCGAGGGCCGCGTCATGATCGATGGCGGCATGTACAATCCGATTCCCTTCGACCACTTGCGCGACCTTGCCGACATCGTCATCGCCGTCGACGTCGTCGGCGGTCCTGATGGCGACGGCAAGACGATACCGAGCCGCATCGACAGCCTGTTCGGCGCGAGCCAATTGATGATGCAATCGATCATCGCCATGAAAATGAAAGCCGGCGCCCCGGATATTCTGCTCCGCCCGGATGTCGGCCGATTCCGCGCCTTGGATTTCCTGCGTGCCCGGGAGGTGCTTGCCGCCACGGCTGCGACGAAGGAACAACTGAAGCGGGCGCTCTCCGAACGGATCGACCAATGGCAGGCGGGGCACTGATTTCGCTCGCCGCCACGCTTCCCCCTTCAGTCGGCACTGGCCATCGTATCGCCGGCTCGTCCGTTCTCTCCGGGCGGCAGCTGAGGCAGCATTCGCTCTTCCGTCTCCACGGTGTGGTCGACGTCCCGTTTCGGCTTGACCAGCGGTTCCGGCCGCACAGGCTCTGAATGCAGCATGTGGCGGCCGGCCGTGATGCCCTCGGCCTCCTGCAGCACCAGCCGCGCCTCGTCGCGGCGGCGGATGTCGTCCATGATGGCGATTGCTTCCTCGCCGCCGACGCCGAGCGCCTCGATTGTCTTGCGGCCGAACAGCAGGCCGGACTCGAACGTTTCGCGCAACTCGTATTCGACCCCCTGGGCACGCAGTTCCAGCGTATGCAGGCGATCGTAGGAGCGCGCGAAGATGCGGGCGTTCGGATATTCCGCCTGGACGAGGCTGATGATCCTGTCGGTGATCTCCTTCTTCTGTGTACAGACCGCCACGATCTTCGCCTTCTCGATCCCGGCCGCCCTCAACACGTCGAGCCGTGTGCCGTCGCCGAAATAGATGCGGAAGCCGAATGTCGCCGCCTGGCGAACGCGTGCGGCAGAATGGTCGATGATCGTCACCTCGCGACCACCGGCCAGCAGGATCTGCGCGGCGATCTGGGCGAAGCGGGAGAAGCCGATCATCAGCACGTCGGCGCCGGCGCCTTCGAAATCCTCCTCGATTTCGTCTTCCATGTCCTCCTGGTCGCGCAGAAGCCGCTTCGACAGCAGGGCAGCCACGGGCGTCAATGCCATGGAAAGGGTGACGATGGCGACGAGCAGGGAAGCGACGCCCTGCGAGAATACGCCAGCAACGGCGGCGGTCGTGAAGAGCACGAAACCGAACTCGCCGCCCTGGGGCAGAAGGAGGCCGATGCGCACGGCGTCATTGTGGTGAGAGCCCGTCGCCCGGCAAAGCCCGTAGATGACCAGGCTCTTCACCGCCATGAGGAGTGGTACCGCCACAAGGATCAGAAGATAGTTCTCGACAATGACGTGAAGTTCGAGCGACAGGCCCACGGCCATGAAAAACAGCGCCTGCAGGATGCCGCGAAATGGCTCGATATCGGCTTCGAGCTCGTGGCGATACGAGGATTCCGCGAGCAGTACGCCCGCCAGAAAGGCGCCCATTGCCATCGACAGGCCGGCGAGCTGCATCATCGTCGCCGCCCCCATGACGACGAGCAGGGCGGCCGCAATCATCACGTCGCGGGCGCCGGTGCGGGCGATGGCCTGGAAGAGCGGATTGAGCAGGTAGCGACCTGCCGCAAAAAGCGCGGCAATGGCGGCGACCGCAACGGCGAAAGCCTGGAGCGGCGTCATCGTGGCTTCCGGTGCCCGTGCCGCCATGAGGGGAATCAGCGCCAGGAGTGGGACGATCGCCAAGTCCTGGAGCAACAGGATGGAGAAGGCGCGCTGGCCGTAGCGCGTGTTTGCGTCGTTGTTCTCATCGAGGATCTGCATGGCGAAGGCCGTCGATGAAAGCGCCAGGCCGAATCCCGCGATGATGCTTCCGCCCGGTTGGAGCAGGCCGAAGAAGGTGATCAGAAAAGAGAGAACGAGACCGGTTACGACCACCTGCGCGGTGCCGAGGCCGAAGATGTCGCGCCGCATCTGCCACAGTCGCGACGGCTTCAGTTCCAGGCCGATGATGAACAGCAGGAACACGACGCCAAGTTCGGAGACATGAAGGATTTCCTCGCCCTCGGTGATTTGCTGGGCGACCGGGCCGATCAGGATGCCGGCGGCGAGATAACCGAGGATGGTGCCGAGTCCGAGGCGCTTGAACAAAGGTGCTGCAAGAACGGCGCCGCCGAGCAGCATCAGCGCCTGGGTGTAGAGGATCGGTGTCGTTTCCATGCTCGACGCTTTCATGCTAACGGCGTTCGACGACCTCAAACGGGAGCGTTCGGCCGGATATCATTCGGATGCTGGGCGGGGAATCATCGCGATGCCCTTGATGCGTGCTCCACTGCACAATAAATGGGGCAGGAATGAAAGGCCTAATCATGTCCGAGACGATCGATTCCGCCACCCTCCAACAACGCGCCGCCGAGCTGGTGGACCGTGCGCGCCGGGCCGGCGCGGAGGCCGCCGACGCGGTCGTCGTGCGGGGCCGTTCCCGCGCGGTCTCCGTGCGGCTGGGCAAGGTCGAGGCGACGGAAGCCTCCGAAAGCGACGAGTTCTCGCTTCGGGTATTCGTCGGGCGGCGCGTCGCCAGCGTTTCGGCCAATCCAGGCTTCGATCTGAAGCTCCTGGCGGAGCGTGCCGTGGCGATGGCGAAAGCTTCGCCGGAGGACCCGTTTGCCTCGCTCGCCGCTCCCGATCGGTTGGCGACATCCTATCCGGATCTGGATCTCTTCGACGCGTGCGAGGTTTCGACCGAGACTCTGACCGAAGCCGCGCTTGCGGCCGAGGCGGCGGCGCTTGCGGTGCCCGGCGTCACCAATTCGAGCGGCGCCAGCGCCTCCGCCGGCATGGGCGGTTTGGTTCTGGTGACGTCGCATGGATTTTCGGGTTCCTACATGGCGACCCGTTTCGGCCGCTCCGTCAGCGCGATCGCCGGCGAAGGCACCAAGATGGAGCGCGACTACGATTATGACAGCCGGCTCTATTTCGACGAGCTTCGCAGCGCCGACGATATCGGACGCGTTGCCGGCGAGCGGGCGGTGGCGCGCCTCAACCCGCGTCAGGTCGCCACCGCCAGGAACGTCACCGTGGTCTTCGATCCGCGCATGGCGCGCGGGTTCGTCGGACACTTGGCGGGCGCCATCAACGGTGCCGCGGTGGCGCGCAAGACGAGCTTCCTGCGCGACATGATGGGCAAGCAGATCATGAAGCAGGGCATCGCCGTTACGGACGATCCGCTGATCGTGCGCGGCTCCTCCTCGCGTCCCTTCGACGGCGAGGGGGTCACCGGCTCGAAGCTGTCGATGGTCGAGGATGGCGTGCTCAAGCACTGGTTCCTCTCGACGTCGGCGGCACGGGAACTGGGGCTCGAGACCAATGGGCGGGGCGTGCGCGGTGGGCCGACGGTCAATCCGGCCTCGACCAATCTCGCCCTGGAGCCGGGGACCATTTCGCGCGACGAACTGATCCGCGGCGTCGGCGCCGGCTTCTACGTGACTGAGCTCATCGGCCAGGGTGTCAACATGGTGACGGGCGAGTATAGCCGCGGCGCCTCCGGCTTCTGGATCGAGAACGGCGAGATCACCTTCCCGGTGTCGGAGGTGACGATCGCTTCCAACCTCAAGCATATGTTCATGGCTTTGACGCCTGCCGACGATATCGACAGGAAGTTCGGCATCGCCGCACCGACATTTGCCATCGAAGGCATGACGCTTGCCGGAACGTGAGTGCTGGCCGTAAGTTCCTGCCAGAATGAGACGCGTGGGCTCGGTCCGGCGCTTGAAGGAGTCGAATGTCAGAAGCAGCCATCCAGACCGCCCCCAGCTGGGACGAGGATCTCAAGGTCATTCTCGCCGCAGCGGTGGCCGCAGGCGATACCGCGCTCGGATATTTCCGCAAGACCGTCGACGTGCGCTGGAAGAATGAAGGCCGCTCCCCCGTGAGCGAGGCCGACCTCGCCGCGAACGACATACTGAAGACAAGGCTGCTTGCGGCGCGGCCGGACTATGGCTGGCTTTCCGAGGAAACCGACGATGACGCGACGCGCCTTTCCCGCGACACCGTCTTTGTCGTCGATCCGATCGACGGCACGCGTGCCTTCATCGCCGGCAAGGATCTTTGGTGCGTCAGCGTTGCCGTCGTTCACCAAGGCCAGCCGACGGCCGGCGTGCTCTATGCGCCGGCGCTCGGGGAAGTCTACCAGGCGACCCGTGCCGGGGTGGCGCGAAAGAATGGCGTGGAGATTGCCGTGCGTGACCCCGTGCCGGACGAGCCGCTGCAGGTGGCGATGGCCGAGGACATCGCCGGAAAGCTCGTCTCCCCCCATAACGAGAGGCTGGCGCGCGTGCCGCACGTGCCGTCGCTCGCCTATCGTTTGGCGATGATCGCCGATGGCCGCATCGACGGCACGATCGTCAAGAAGAACGCGCACGACTGGGATCTTGCCGCGGCCGATCTCATTCTGGAGCGTGCTGGCGGCGCGCTGCGGGGGCTCGACGGCATGCCCCTGTCCTACAATCGCCCGATTGTCAGCCATGGAGTTCTGGGGGCCGGATCCGGGCTTGTTCTGCCGGAATTGCTGGCCGCCTCCAGGCCGTTCGACTCCCATTGACCTTTGGGTGCGAATGCCGCAAACCAACGCCGACGTTTTGAAAGAACAATGGGAACACAATGGCTCAGAATACCGACAAGAAGCAGCTCCTGCACCTCGTCTTTGGCGGCGAGTTGACGACGCTGACCGACGTGCAGTTCCGCGATCTCAACAACCTCGATATCGTCGGCATCTTCCCCGATTTCGAGAGCGCCCATGTTGCCTGGAAGGCCAAGGCGCAGATGACCGTGGATAATGCCCATATGCGCTATTTCATCGTCCACATGCACCGGCTGCTCGATCCGGAAAATGATTAATGTCTTGATTGGCGCGGGTAAGGGCGAGCGTTTATGAGTAGCCTGCGCGCACGGCTTGCGCTTTCCAGCTATCGTTGGCTTGGCACGGCGATCTACCCGTTTGTCGGACCTTATCTGGCCTTGCGGGCGGCAAAGGGCAAAGAGGATCCGGCGCGGCGCCGCGAGCGCTACGGCCATGCGAGCGCGCCGCGCCCGCCAGGGCCGCTTGTCTGGTTTCATGCCGCCAGCGTCGGCGAGACGGTCGCGGTAACGCCGCTGGTCAAGGAAATCCGCCGCCGCGGCATCGCCGTGGTCCTGACGACCGGGACGACGACTTCGGCGCGGGTCGTCGCCGAGCGCCTGGGCACCGCCGTCATCCATCAGTATGTGCCGCTCGATTTCAAGCCGGCGGTGAGCCGCTTCCTCGACTATTGGCAGCCGGATCTGGCGATCATCGCCGAGTCGGAAATGTGGCCGATGACGATCGTCGAACTGGGGCGACGCCACATTCCGCAGGTTCTGGTCAACGCGCGCCTGTCGGACCGGACGTTCGCCCGTTGGAAAAAGCGGCCGTCGCTCGCCGATGCACTGTTCGAGAACCTCGCGCTCGTCATCGCCCAGTCCGATGTCGATGCGGAACGTTTCCGTTCGCTCGGAGCGCTGCCGGTGATGGTGTCCGGCAATCTCAAGGTTGATACCGATGCGCCGCCGCATGACCCGCAGGCACTGCGCGACTATGCCCAGCAGATCGGTTCGCGCAAGACCTGGGCGGCGATCTCCACCTTCGAGGGCGAGGAAGAGGCGGCAGGGGTCGTCCACCACGCTCTGAAGCAGCGTAATGGTCTCCTGACGATCGTCGTTCCGCGTCATCCCGAGCGCGGCGACGCGGTTGAAGCGGCATTGATGGCCAAGGGACTGAAGGTCGCGCGCCGCACGCGCGGCGATCGCCTGACGCCGGATGTCGACATTTTCCTCGGCGACACGATCGGCGAAATGGGCCTCTATCTGCGGCTGACCGAGGTTGCTTTCGTCGGCCGTTCGCTCTTTGCCGAAGGCGGGCAGAATCCGCTCGAACCGGCCATGCTCGGCTGTGCGGTGCTGTCGGGCAGCAATGTCCAGAATTTCCGCGAGACCTATCAGACGCTCGCCAAGAACGGCAGCGCCAAGATCGTCCGCGATGTCGAAATGCTGGCGAAAGGCGTCAACTACCTGCTTGGCAACGACGACATGCGTCGCTCGATGATCGACGCCGGGCTTGAAACCGTGCAACAGATGCGAGGCGCGCTGACGGCGACGATGAAAGGGCTCGAACCCTATATCAATCCGCTGGTGGTCAAGGCGCGGCTCAGGCCGCGGGCTGAAAGCTGACAACAATTCGGATGGCACCATGGCTGCGGGCAATACGATCGCCGGGATATTGTTCGACAAGGACGGCACGCTTCTCGACTACGTGAAAAGCTGGGTTCCGGTGAACTACGAACTGGCGCGCATCGCAGCCAGGGGCGACGAGAGTCTCGCAAGGGTCCTCCTCCAGGCCGGCGGCATGGACCCGGACACGGGCCATGTCGCACCGGACAGCCTGCTCGCCGCCGGCAACACGGTGGAGATTGCGACAGGCATGGTCCACGCCGGTGCGCCCTTCACGGTCGATGAACTGACGACGCTCTTCGATGGGTTGTTTGCGCAGTCCGCAGACTATGCGGTACCGGTGACCGATCTCGGCGCCTTTTTCGCTGCCCTGCACGCGAAGGGCTACCGCCTCGGCGTTGCCTCGAGCGACAACGAGCGTTCGATCCGGGAAACGGCCAGGCGCTTCGGTTTTGAAAACTATCTCCACTACGTGGCCGGCTATGACAGCGGCTATGGCGTCAAGCCGCAGCCGGGCATGGTGCTCGGCTTCTGCGCGGCGACTGGGCTGACGCCTCGGCAGGTTGCGGTGGTCGGCGACAACAATCACGACATGCATATGGGTCGCAATGCCGGTGTCGGCATGACGGTTGCAGTGTTGACGGGAACCGGCTCGAGACAGTCGCTCGCCGAGGCCTCCGATCATTGCCTGGCGGACATCACCGAATTGGAAGCGGTACTCTGAACGACGGTCCGCTGATCCGCTTGCCTTTTTTCCCGTTCTGAAGTCTCTTGTGGCGTCGCCGGTCGGCGGCCGCCAAGCGTACGCTCAGCAGCACCTCGCGGCGAATGGCCTAGCAGGCTGTTGAAAAAGAAGCTGGCCTGGAGGCTTTCGCCGTGATTCACTCGCTTCGTCGAGTTTTGGAGTGATGCATGCGCGGCGGCGATGTGAGGACGGGTGAACTCTTCAGCTATGTCGATCTGGAGGATCGCGTTCGTCGTGATCATCCGCTGCGGGCCATCCGGCAGATCGTGAACGACGCTCTGGTTTTCTTGGAACGGGAGTTTGCAGCGCTTTATTCACCGATCGGACGGCCGTCGATCGCGCCTGAAAAGCTTCTTCGTGCCATGCTTTTGCAAGCCTTCTATTCGATCCGTTCTGAACGACTTCTGATGGAGCGGTTGGAATACGACCTTCTGTTCCGCTGGTTCGTCGGCATTGGCATTGACGATCCAGCTTGGGACCATTCGGTGTTTTCGAAGAACCGCGACCGGTTGCTGGAAGGTGACATCGCTGCGAAGCTCCTCGGTGCGATCCTTTCGCAGCCCAAGGTAAAGCGGTTGCTGTCAACGGACCACTTCTCTGTCGATGGCACGCTGATCGAAGCCTGGGCGTCGATCAAGAGCTTCAAGCCGAAGGACGGCCCTCGCGAACCACCTTCGGATGCAGGTGGTCGGAATGTCGAAGCAGACTTTCATGGCGAAAAGCGTTCCAACGAGACGCATGCTTCAACGACCGACCCAGACGCAAGACTTTATAAGAAGGGCAAAGGCAAGGAGGCCAAGCTGTGCTTCATGGGGCATGGGCTGATGGAAAACCGCCATGGTCTGCTGGTCGATGCCTATCTGACAGAGGCCAGCGGATATGCTGAACGGGTCGCGGCGCTGCACATGATCGAGCCCTTCGCCGACCGGCCACAAGCGATCACGCTGGGTGCCGACAAGGCCTATGACACAAAGGACTTCGTCAAAGATTTGCGGTCGATGAAGGTGACGCCCCATGTGGCGCAGAACATCAACGGCCGCCGCTCGGCCATTGATGGTCGCACGACGCGCCATTCCGGCTATGGGGTCAGCTTGCGCATCCGCAAGCGCATCGAGGAGGCATTCGGCTGGATCAAGACCGTTGCAGGGCAGGACAAGACGAAGTTCCGTGGGCGCGACCGCGTCGGATGGGCCTTCACCTTCGCGGCCGCCGCCTACAATCTTGTGCGGCTGCCGAAGCTCATGACGGAGACAGGCTGATGGCGAGAGTTTCTCCCTTCGCCAAGGCTTTCGCCGGTCGTTGGCGCATCGTCGAGATGGACAACTGGGACAACGACGTCCTCGATCTCGTCGAAGAGGCGCATTTGACATTCCAGGGCACGGCGGACGGCGAAATCGCATTCGTCGCGCTCAGGGGCTTTCTCGATGTCCGCTACGGCGCACGCGATGGATCAGCCTGTGCGGAGTTCTCATGGGAGGGACAAGACGAGAGCGACCCGGTCTGTGGTCGCGGATGGGCAACTCTCGGCTCCGCCGGACGCCTTGTCGGGCACTTCTACGTCCACAACGGAGACGATTCAGGCTTCGTCTGCGAACGCGACTGACTTCTTCAACGGCCTGCTAGAGCAATTCCAGGAAAAGTGTGTAACGGTTTTCCGCCCGGAATTGCGTAATTTCAAAGAGTTGGATCATTTCACCGTTTCAATGAAACGATGAAATGATCTAGAGCAATTCCAGGAAAAGTGTGTAACGGTTTTCCGTCCGGAATTGCGCCGTTTCAAAGAGTTAGATCATTTCACTGTTTCAACGAAACTGTGAAATGATCGAGCAAGAGCCGCGGAGGCAACACAGTCGCAGATGGTTTCCGAAGCGCCTCCGTTCTGGTGGACAAAGGCCGATTGGCGTGCCTATGCGCTCTGGCCCTTCTCCTGGCTCTATGGCCGCGTCGCCGCAATCCGCATGGACCGGGCGCGTCGCGCCGCGCCGCCGGTGCCGCTGATCTGCGTCGGCAACTTCACGGTTGGCGGGGCAGGCAAGACGCCGACCGCCATCGCACTGGCGCAGGCGGCCAAGGCGCGGGGGTTGAAGCCGGGGTTCCTGAGCCGCGGCTATGGCGGCTCCCTGGATGTCACGACCGTCGTCGATCCCGGCCATCACCGGGCCCGGGACGTCGGCGACGAGCCGCTGCTGCTCGCGCGCGAGGCCCTGACGGTCGTGTGCCGTCGCCGCGTCGACGGTGCCCGCAGGCTCGCTGCCGAAGGCGCCGACATCATCATCATGGATGACGGCTTCCAGAGTGCCCGCCTCGCCTTCGATTTCGCACTGTTGGTGATCGATTCCGGCCGCGGCATCGGCAATGGCCATCTGGTGCCATCGGGCCCGGTTCGCGCGCCGATCGCCAACCAGCTCAGGCACGCGACGGCGCTTCTGAAGATCGGCCACGGCCCGGCCGCCGATCGCCTGATTCGCCGTGCGGCGCGCGCCGGCAAGGCCGTCTACGTCGCCGACACGGTGCGTCTCGATCATCGATCGCTGTCCGGCGTGAAGGTATTGGCCTGGGCGGGCATTGCCGATCCGGAGAAGTTCTATCGGACGGTGCGCGAGACGGGGGCGATCGTCGAGGAGACGCGGAGTTTTGCGGACCATCACCATTTTTCGGAGGACGAGATCGCCGATCTCATCGATCATGCCGAAAGCCGAGGCTACACGCTGGTGACGACGGCGAAGGACATGGTCCGCCTCGAGCCCGGCCACGGGCGGGCCGCCGAACTGGCCGCCAAAAGCCGGGTCATCGAAATCGAAGTGCGGTTCGATGATCCTCGGGCGCCCGCCAAGATCATCGATGCGACGCTTGCCGCCGCGCGGGCGCGCAAACTGAGCGCGGCCAGGAAGGGTTGAAGCGCTCCGGAGGCGCAGTGCAGTCCCGTCAGGACTGTTGCGTAGGCAGTCCGCCGGCACGCCGCTCCGCTTCGAGCGAGGCGGCCGCGTCGATATAGGGCTCCTGCCGCACCACGCTCCAATAGCGAAGCTCATCCACCGGTATCGCCTTGCCGGTCATGGCGCAGACGACGTGCGAACCAGCCAACACGATCTGAAAGTCGCCGTCGAGATAGCGGATTTTCGCTTCCCGGGAGGAGTTTCCGTCCAAACGGTTCATCATTTGCGCGCGTGCCTCGTGAGTGCCCTGCTAGCTGATCTATCCCGCCAACCGCAAAAAGACCAGTGAAATTCCAGGTCCGGCGCCATTGTGACTGCGGCCTCGTGCGGTCTGATGCGCGGTTTTCAACTGCGGCCAAAGAGCCGTTCGATGTCTGCAAGCTTGAGCTCGATATAGGTCGGCCGGCCGTGGTTGCACTGCCCCGAGCCGGGTGTGGCCTCCATCTGGCGGAGCAGCGCGTTCATCTCCTCCGGTCGCATCCGGCGACCGGAACGGACGGAGCCATGGCACGCCATGGTCGCGGCGAGATATTCGAGGCGGCCCGCGAGGCCGCTGGCCGTGTCCCATTCGGCAAGCTCGTCGGCGAGCTGTCGCACCAGCCCTGACGCGTCCATCTCGCCGAGCATCGCCGGCGTCTCGCGTACCGCGATCGCACCCGGCCCGAAGCGCTCGATCGCAAGCCCGAGGCGGAGGAATTCCTCCGCATGCGCCACCAGCCGGTCGCAGTCGTCCTCGGGGAGATCGACGATCTCAGGGATCAGCAGCGCCTGCGCCGGCACCGGCCGCGAATGCAGCGCCGTCCGCATTGCCTCGAAGACGAGGCGTTCATGCGCGGCATGCTGGTCGACGATGACGAGGCCGTCTTCGGTCTGGGCGACGATATAGTTCTCGTGGAGCTGCGCGCGTGCCGCACCGAGGGGAAATGAGGGCTCGCCGGCGCCGTTCGGGGTCTTCGGCTCGGCGGCTGGAGTTGCGGCACGCGCCGATGGCTGCGCAAATTCCGCGAATGCCGCTTGCGGTGCCTCGGCAAAGCCGCGCGCGGGCTCGTCGAATTGCATCGGCCGATAGGGCGAGGCGGCGGCGGTCCAGGGCGCCTGTGCTCTGTGCGGTTCGGCGCGATAGAATTCGGGGCGGAAGGCGCGCATCATGCCTTGCGTGCCGGTTGTCGCCGCCCGGTCGCCGCCGCGGGTCAAGGCCTCTCGGATCGCGCCGATGATCAGCCCACGGATCAATCCGGGGTCGCGGAAGCGCACGTCCGATTTGGCCGGATGGACGTTGACGTCGACCAAGGCCGGGTCGAGCAGGATCGAAAGCACCGCAACCGGATAGCGTCCCTGCGGAATGGTTTCGGCATAGGCGGCGCGAATGGCGGAGAGGATGAGCTTGTCCTGCACCGGCCGGCCGTTGACGAAGGCATATTGCTGCAGCGAGTTGCCGCGGTTGAAGGTCGGCACGCCGGCAAAACCCGTCAGCCTCGCCTCTTCGCGCTCCGCATCGATCTCGATGGCATTGTCGCGAAAGTCCTTGCCCAGCACCTGCGCCATGCGCGCCAGCCGGTCGTCGCCGGTCGTCGGAAACTCCAAGGTCGCGCGATCCGAACCGGAAAGTACGAAACGCACCTTCGGAAAGGCGATCGCCATGCGGCGGACGACTTCGGAAATCGCCGCGGCTTCCGCCTTTTCCGACTTCATGAATTTGAGCCGCGCCGGCGTGGCAAAGAAAAGGTCGCGCACCTCGACGACGGTGCCGACATTGGCAGGCGAGGGACGGACCGGATCGGTCCTGCCGCCCGTCACCGAAATCGCCGCGCCTTCCCTGGCGCCTGCGGTCCGCGTGGTGATCGACAGGCGCGCGACCGATCCGATCGACGGGAGCGCTTCGCCGCGAAAACCAAGCGTATGGATGTCCGCAAGGCTGTCGTTGATCTTGGACGTGCAATGACGGCGGATCGCCAGTTCGAGATCGGCGGGCGACATGCCGCCGCCGTTGTCGCTCACCCTGAGCAGCGTCTTGCCGCCCCCAGCCGTCGCGATCTCGATCCTGGTCGCGCCCGCGTCGAGCGCATTCTCGATCAGTTCCTTGGCGGCGCTGGCGGGCCGCTCGATGACCTCACCGGCGGCGATCTGGTTGATGAGCGTTTCCGAGAGTTGCTTGATGGCCATGGCCCATTTTCCAGGATTCGGAGGAAGAGGGAAAGGGGCTCCTGTGAGTGTTCAATCGGTGGGAGGGCAGAACTTGGTTCTCGTCGTGCAGCAGATGGGAAAAAATCGGAAGCCGATTTAATCCCGCCTTAACGTTCTGCTGCGATTTTCCACAACAACCTGAATGATCACGGGTTTTGTTCTTTGGAGCACCGCGGCGTTGCTGGACGCCGCTCGGATCCCGCCCGAAGAGTGCCGTAGAGCGGCCAGCCAGCATGTCCCGAAACAGAACCGCCGCTGCAGCGCCGCACCAGCTCGCTGCAATACTTCAGTTGCTGCATGGTTTTTGAAGGATCCCATGCAGTCGGCGAGACGAGGGCAGTGTAATGAACGATGTGGCGTCGGGCGGCGCGGACATCAACAGGATTGTTCTGGAGGCGAGTTGCGACGCGCTTGGCCTTGCCGTACTCGTCTGCGGCCGGGACGACAGGATACTCTATGCCAGCGCCTCGATGCTGCAATTCTTCCCTGTCCAGCCGCACCTGTTGAAGCCCGGCACGCGGCTTCGCGATTTCCTTGGCGCGGTCTACGATACCGGCCTTCGGCCGGGAACGCTGCCCGAGAACAGCCGGCGTCGTGCGAACCGGGAGGACTGGATCGCCGAGCACATGGGGCTCCATTGGCGGGAGCGCTACGAAAATGTCGAGCGGGCCGGCCGTACACGTTGGATCTGCCTGCGCAAGCGCCGCCTGTCGAGCGGCATCGGCATATTTTCGGTCTGCGACGTCTCCGACCAGAAGAAGCGCGAGGAACAGCTTCAGACCGACCTGGAACGTGTCGAACTCACCGAGCAGATCCTCGATGCCCAGCCCAATCCCATCTGCGTCAAGGATCGCAACCTGAACTACATAGCCGCGAACAAGGCCTTCTGCGCCATTCACGATGTGGTGCCGGAGGCGATCCTCGGTCGTTCCGCCTGGGATGTTGTCGAGGCGGAGCTTGCGGAACGCTTCGAGCAATCGGACCGGCACGTGCTGGCGACCGGCAGGCCGCACTCCGAGGCGGAGCATATCGTCCGTGCGGACGGCAGTGACTTGTGGGTCGTGACGCGCAAGTATCGCGTTGGCGTACCGGGCCGCCACTTCGTCGTCACCTGCATGAACGACGTCACCGACATCGCCGCCTGGTATCATGGCGCTGAAGATGGCGGTGGCAATTCGGGGCTGCAGATCCGTGACTACAGCATCTTCACGCCGGCGCAGAATTTCTACGATCCGTTCCGGGCGCTGAACGTCCAGCAGCTTGTTGAAACCGGCTCGATAATCGAGACGCTGCCGGCCCGCGGTCTGCGCGTGCTCTTGGCGACGGCAGACAGGGAATTGGAGGGGCGGATCGTCGCACGGCTGCGCGGCTCGGGCCTCGATGCCTGCGCCGTGAGAAATCTGCAGGAACTCGAAGCTTTTGCGGCCCTCGCAGAGGACCACGGCTTGAAGCTCGACATTCTGGCATTGGATACGGCAATTTCGGACAGGGACGCCATCCTCGCGGGGTGGAAGACCTGCCCGCTGCTCGAGGTCGCGTCGGATGCGGACGCCGCGACCCTGCTTGGCGAAATCTTCAGGGCCTGCACCGACCGGCAGCAGGCGGCTTCGCAGTTTCAGGAGGCGGATTGGGAAGTCTCCTATGACGGGGATGCGGCGGCTCTGTCGGAAGTGCCCGAGGTGGATGTGCTCGTCGCCGAGGACAACCAGATCAACCAGTTCGTATTCGCGCAGATATTGGACGGTCTCGGCGTCTCCTATCGGATTGCGGCGAACGGACGGGAAGCGGTTGAACTCTGGCATGAACTCCGGCCGTCACTGGTCCTGATGGACGTGTCGATGCCGGTCATGAACGGGTTCGAGGCGGCGGTTGCCATTCGCGGCGCGGAAAGTCAGACGGGGCGTCGCACGCCCATCATTGCGGTCACCGCGCAGGCCCTCGACATCGACCTGCGGCAGTGCGAGACGTCGGGAATGGACGATCACATCATGAAACCGATCAGTCCCGACATGATCGAAGCTTTGCTGCGGAAATACATGCGCGGCGCCACTCTGCGAATGACAGCCTGATCGGCCGGCAGCACCCCGGCGGCTTCGACTCCGTAGATTTGATGATCGGTCGATATAGGATTGTTAACCGCCGATTGGCATCGTTCGATGCAAGGTACCTTTCATGGGTGCCGCCACCGGGGAGAAACTGCCCAGTCGTTGGAATTCTGCAGTCCTTGCGCGCCGAACGCGCGGATGCTGTCGTTCCAGGCCTGCAAGAGTAGGGCATTACAGGAATGAGCACGTCAGCCAAACTGCCCTTATCCTGGTCGGACATCAGTTCCGATCGACGGGGCGTGCTGCGTGCGGCAGCGGCGCGCGCTGCGGCCGAGAGCGCCCCGCAATGATGCTCGCCGAGCTCGTCACCGGCCGACATGGTCCGGATAGGCCCCCTTTCGCCGATCCGCTGACGGGGCTGGGCAACGCACAGCAATTGCGCCAAAAGGTTTGCGAACTTGCGGCCGAACGCGCCAGCGATCCGGCGCCGTTCACCATCGGTCTCGCCAATCTCGACGGCTTCAAGCCGATCAACGATCTCTTCGGGCCGGAGGCAGGCGATCAGATCCTGTGCCAGGTCGCGCAACGGTTGAGGGCCTGCGTTCCGGAAGGGGCGACGGTGATGCGCACGGCCGACGATGAGTTCGCCCTCGTGCTGCCGCTTGTCTTCGAACGGAAGGGCGCCGAGAAGCTCGGCCAGATGCTGAAGGAAATTCTCTCCGCTCCCTTCGATCTCGGCGACCGCACCGTTCGGCTCTCCGCCTCCTTCGGCTTTGCCGTCTATCCGTTTGCCGGTGCCGCCTTCGAGGATCTCTTGAAGAGCGCAGACACGGCCCTTTACCGCTCGAAGCGGCGCGGCCGGGGCCAGATCACGGTTTATTCGCAGGAGATCGCCCAGGAGATGAAGCGGGCGACGCAACTCGAACAGGCCTTGCGCAACGCCATCATCGCCGAAGAGATCGACGTCCATTTCCAGCCGATCGTCGACCTTCGCAACGACGCCGTCGTCGGTTTCGAAGCGCTCGCCAGGTGGTGCGATCCGGATTTCGGCTATGTCTCGCCTTCGGTCTTCGTGCCGCTGGCCGAGGAACGCGGCTTCATCGAGGCTCTCGCCGAAATGCTGTTGCGCAAGGCGGCACAGACGGCCTTGGCATGGCCGAAGGAGTTGTTCCTCTCCTTCAACCTGTCGTCGGCCCAGTTGATGGACTCGGCGACGAGCGGCCGCCTCCTGGCGATCGTTAACCAGGTAGGCCTCGACCCGCGCCGCCTGGAGCTGGAGATCACCGAAACGGCTGTTATGGCCGATGCCGACGTGGCCCAGAAGATCGTCTCCGAACTGCGAGCGGCCGGCGTCCGCGTGTCGCTCGACGATTTCGGCACAGGGCAGTCGAGCCTCTGCCGGTTGCGGGATTTCTCCTTCGACAAGGTGAAGATCGACCGCGCCTTCGTCTCGCGGATTTCAGCCGATCGGGCCTCGGAGCATATCGTCAGGGCGATCGTGTCGCTGTGCGAGGGCCTGGAACTCGAGGTCGTCGCCGAGGGGATCGAGGATTTGTCAGAAGTGTTGAAGTTGAAGGCGCTCGGCTGCGGCATGGGGCAGGGCTACTTCTACGGCAAGCCAGCCGATGCGGTCGCCACCATGCGCTACCTCTCCGATCGTCATCGAGACGCTGCGGCACGCTGACCGTCGTCGCTGGCCGCCGCAGTGGCTGATGCCTGGTATTAAAAATGAAAAGCGGCGCCGTTGAGCGCCGCTTTCCGATTTGGCCAGTCGCCCGCAGACTGCTTACTGCTGAGGCGCAGGTTCTGCCGGTGCGGGTGCCGGGGTCGTGCCGGTAGCCGAGGTGGTCGACGTGTCGACCGGCTGCGCGGCATTCCGTTCAGCCATCAGCTGCGCCTTTGTCTTGAATTCCGGCGCGGCCTTCAACGATTCAGCCGTTTCCGTCGTCGTCAGCTTCAGGGCATCCGAGTCGGGCTGTTCGGCGATCGAGATGCTCTCGAACGGAACCGCTACGTTCTTCTCGCCGATGCCGAGGAAACCGCCGACTCCGACGATCGCAGCAGCGACGCCGCCTTCCTTCTCGATGATGAGGTCGTTGATTTCGCCGATGCTTTCATCATTGGCGTTGTACACCGACTGACCGATATAGGTGTTGGCGGATACCTGCTCTGCAGCCTGTTCGGTCAGGTACGTTCCATCGGAAGCGGCCATGGTCTTGTCCGCAGGTGCCGGTGTCTGTGCCTGCTCAGCCGGTGCCGGAGCAGCCGGCGCAGGTTGCATCTGCGTCTCGGGCGCCGGTGCCGGCGGGGTGGTCGTCTCCTGCGCGAAGCTCATCGGAGCGACGGCAACGCCCACGAGAAGCGCGCCGGCGGCAACGGAAGATATAAATTTGTCGGTCATATCAGTGTGCCTTTCGTTGACGTTGTCGGACAAAGCGCAGGCCCGGTGCTCCGGATTGCGCTGCGCCGGTGGTACTCAAGCAACGTCCGGCAGCGAAAACTGTTCCGGAAAAAGTACAAATATAAAGCCGGTGGTTGTTTCGGATTTGCATGCGCTCAACCGAGCGGTATGGCGGCCATTTGCGCCAACGCGGCCGAAAAGGAAACGCCGCATGCCGAAGTCGGCGCGCGGCGCATATCCATCCATTAATCTGCGGCCAAAGGCTTCAGTGGCTCTCGCGCAGCACCTCGTCGCCACTCTTGCCGACGAGGAAATCGAGGTCGGCGCCCTTATCGGCCTGCAGCACGGTGTCGTAATAGAGCTTGTAGTAACCGCGGTCCCATTTTTTCTCCGGCGGCTGCCAGGCTGCCATGCGGCTCGCGAACTCTTCCTCGCCGATCAGAAGGTTCAATTCCCCCTTCATCGCGTCGAGCCGGATGCGGTCGCCGGTCCTGACGATCGCCAGCGGTCCGCCGGCATTGGCTTCGGGGCTGACATGCAGCACGACGGTGCCGAAAGCGGTGCCGGACATGCGCGCATCCGAGATGCGCACCATGTCGCGAACGCCCTTTTCGACGAGCCGGCGTGGGATCGGCATATTGCCGACTTCCGCCATGCCGGGATAGCCTTTCGGGCCGCAACCCTTGAGCACGAGGATCGTATCCTCGGTGACCGGCAGGTCCGGGTCGTCGATCTTCGCCTTGAGGTCTTCGATCGTCTCGAAGACATAGGCGGGCCCCTCATGGGCAAGCAGGTGTTCGCTTGCCGCCGACGGCTTGATTACTGCGCCGTTCGGCGCCAGGTTGCCCTTCAGCACGCGGATGCCCGCGGCAGCACGCAGCGGATTGTCGAGCGGCCGGATGACGTCGTCGTTATAGACCTCGGCACCTTCCCAGTATTTGCTGATCGGGACGCCGAACACCGTCGGCGCATCGGCGTGCATCAGGTGCTGAATGCGGTTCATCACTGCCGGCAGGCCGCCCGCATAGGCGAGGTCCTCGATCAGGTACTTGCCCGAGGGCATGCAGTTGACGATGCAGGGCACCTGGCCGCCGACGCGGTCGAAATCCTCCAGACAGAGGTCGACACCGGCGCGTCCGGCGATCGCCAGCAGGTGGACGACGGCATTGGTCGAGCCGCCGACGGCGGCATTGGCGATGATGCCGTTCTCGAAGTTCTTGCGCGTCAGGAGCTTCGACAGCCTCAGATCCTCGTGCACCATGTCGACGATCCGCTTGCCGGTCATGTGCGCCAGCGCCATGCGCCGCGCGTCGACGGCCGGCAGCGCTGCATTGGTCGGCAGCGAAAGGCCCATCGCCTCGACCACCGAGGCCATTGTCGTTGCCGTGCCCATCGTCATGCAGACGCCGGGCGAGCGCGACATGCCGCTTTCGGCCGCCATGAATTCCTGTAGGCTCATTTCGCCGGCACGCACCGCTTCGGAGAACTTCCACACATCGGTGCCCGAACCGATATCCTTGCCCTTCCATTTGCCGTTGAGCATCGGGCCGGAGGAAACGACGATCGTCGGCAGGTCGACGGAGGCCGCCCCCATCAACTGGCCCGGCGTCGTCTTGTCGCAGCCGCCGAGCAGCACGACGCCGTCGATGCCATAGGCGCGGATCGCCTCTTCCACGTCCATCGCCAGGAGATTGCGGAACAGCATGGCCGTTGGCCGCATCTGCGTTTCGCCGAGCGACGAGACGGGAAATTCGACCGGAAAGCCGCCGGCCTCCCACACGCCGCGCTTGACGCCCTCCGCAAGGATGCGCAGGTGGCTGTTGCAGGGCGTCAGCTCGGACCAGGTGTTGCAGATGCCGATGATCGGCCGGCCGTCGAAGACATGATCCGGAAACCCCTGGTTCTTCATCCAGGACCGGTGAATGAAGCCATCCTTGTGTGTGCCGCCGTACCAGTGCCGGCTTCTCAGTTCTTTTTTCTTTTCGCTCATCCGAGCACTCCCTTTCCATGCGCGATTCACCGCATGGATTAATTGTATGACTTTTTCTCGGCGCCGCCAGCATTTGTTGAGATCGGGTACCGAATGAGAGGACCGCCTTCGTCGGCGGTTCTTGTCCTAGAGCAGGAACGCCGGCTCGAAACGGCCCTTGACCTCAATGCCGAGTTCGAAGGTCTTGCCGGCGTTGGGATCGGCGGAGCGTGCCGCGTCGTCGAGATCCTGCCAGGCCGAGGTCACCAGCAGCCTGTCCGCCCGCTTGCCGATGAAGGCCGGACAACTCGGTTGCGTCGCCGGCACGGCATAGTGGGCGACCTTCCGGCCGTCAGGCTTGTATACCTCGACGGCGCCGGCCCCCCAGCGGGCGTTCCAGATCAAACCGTCGGCATCGCAGACCGAGCCGTCGATGCCGCCGGGTGCCGCGCTCTCGTCGGAAAGGATGACAGGGTCGCCGGTCGGCAGGCCCGTTGCCGGGTCGATGGCGACGCGCATCAGGTGATTGACGTCCGTGTCGGTGAAATAGGCGGTGGCGCCATCCGGCGAAAAGCAGATGCCGTTCGGGATGGTGATATTGCCGTAGAGCTTGGTGATCCGGCTGCCGGCGACGTGATAGATCGCGCCGGCATGCTTCTCAGCTGTCCGCCCCATGGTGCCGATCCAGAGAGCGCCCGAGGCATGGACGCGGCCGTCATTCGACCGGTTGCCGGGCTTGTCCTCGATCGTATTGAAGGGACTGAGCGTATAGCTCGCCGTGTCGCGAACGAAAAGTCCGAGATCCGACGCGATCAATTGCCGGCCGGGATCGATGGTGGCAAGCACGCTGCCGAGAAAGGGCAGGGGATGTATGGTCTTGTGTCCGCTTTCGAGATGGAGCTCGTGCAGCTCCTGGCCCTTGATGTTGAACCACCAGGCGGTGTCGGTGCTTGGGTCGTAGGTCGGGCCTTCACCAAGCTCGGAGACGAAGTCGCAGAGAATGCGGCCGGAAAAGGGAACGAGATCGGTCACTCTTGGCCTCCATGGACGGCATCATAGGCCGCGAGCGTGGCAACTGCCCGCTGCCTGACATCCGCGGCGCTCATTCCCGGCTTGTAGAGGCTCGAGCCGAGCCCGAAGCTGCGCACGCCGATCTTGGCGTAGTCGGCAAAATTGGTCTCCGAGACGCCGCCGACTGCGGCGATTTCGAGGTCGCCCGGAAGCACCGCGCGGATGGCTGCAATGCCCGAAGGACCGAGGACACTGGCCGGGAAGAATTTCAGGCCGCTGGCGCCGGCTGCGGCGGCTGCGAGCGCTTCCGTCGGGGTGAACACCCCCGGCATCGTCACCATGCCCTTCGCCGCAGCAAGCCGAATGACTGACGGCTCGACATTCGGGCTGACCATGAGGCGCCCGCCGACGTTGTCAAGTTCCTCCACCTGCGCCGTCGTCAACACCGTGCCCGCGCCGATGAGGCAATGGGCAGGCGCCATCTTCACCGCAGTTTCGATGGATCGGAACGGGTCGGGCGAGTTCAGCGGAATCTCGATCGCCGCAAAGCCCGTTTCGATCAACGCGCCGACGATGCTTTCGGTCTCTTCCGGCTTCAACCCGCGCAGGATCGCAATCAGCGGATATTTCATCGGTGGCAAAGGAATGCGGTTCATCTTCTTCTTCCGTCAAAGGGGCCAAATGGCCTGGGCAGCGGTCGAAAGGCCGGCCCGCACCGCCTCATCGGCGTCGACGAGCCGGACTGCGAGCCCCTGGCTTTCCAGGGCCGAACGATAGAGGGTGCCAAGCCTGCCCGAGCCGACGAGGCAAATGCCATCGACCGAACCCGCCGAGGCGAGCGCTCCGGCGATTTCCAGACCGATCAGCGTGCCGGACAGGCGGGCCCTGGCGTCGGCGCTGCCCAAGCCATGGAGCAACTGTCCCGCCCGCACGGAAAACAGGAGGTTGGTCGCCAGCGCCGGCGTTTCCCGGGCCCGGGTGACCGCTTCCGCAAAGACGGCGCTGTCGGCGGCGATGGTATCCGCCTCCACCACCGCATGGCTCAGGATCGTGTGTTTCGAAATCGCGTCGAACAATTCGCCGGTCATGTAGGTCGAAAAGCCGTCGACCGTCTGGCCGGAAAGCCGGACCCACTTGCTGTGGGTGCCGGGCATGCACACGAGGTGGCGGCCACCGTCGAGCATGCCAGCCGCCCCGAGCAACTGCGTCTCCTCTCCGCGCATCACGTCCGGATGCCGGCCGTCGCGCTGTGCCAGGCCCGGCAGGATGCGAATATCGCGATCCACGTCCGGAACGGCGATCGCATTGCCTGCGATGGCGCCAAGCGTCGCCGGCGTATCGAGATAGCCCGCTTCCCGCCAGCCTTGGCGGGCGCCTGCCATCCCGCAGATGATGATCGGCAGATGGGCCGGTGCCGCAACGGCGGCAAGATGGCTGTCGAGGACGGCGTGGAAGCCGGTTCTGACCGCGGTCGTCATGCCTTCCGCGCTGCGGCGTTCGGCGAGCACCGTCCCGTCCTCTCCGATGATCCACAGGCGGAAGCTCGAAGTCCCCCAATCCACTGCGGCATAATAGCCTGCCGTCATCAAGACACGCCTCCATCGATGATCATTGCCTGCGCCGTCATTGCCCCGGAACAGTCCGACGCCAGAAAGAGGCAAGGGCCGACGAGATCTTCGGCGACCAGAACACGTTTGAGGCACTGCCTCTCCTGCATACGGGCGATCGAGTCCTCCGTGAGCCACAGCCGCCTCTGCCGTTCGGTGACGATCATGCCGGGCAGGATGGCGTTGACGCGGATATTGTCCGGCCCGAGCTTTCCGGCGAGCGATTTGGTGAGCCCAATGATACCCGCCTTTGCGGTCGCGTAGGCGGGAATTTCCGGCATGTTCAGCATGAAGGCGATGGACGAGAAATTGATGATCGATCCGCCGCCCGTCTGCCGCATGTGCGGTGCGATCGCCTGGGAGAGGAAGAAGAAATGCCTGAGATTGACCGCGAGGCTTTCGTCCCAGCTTTCTCCCGTCACCGCCTCGAGCGGCTGCCGGTCGTCCCGTGCGGCATTGTTGACGAGCACGCGAATGGAGCCGAGCGCCGCGACGGCAGCAGCGGCAGCCGCTCTTGCGGCCCCGACGTCCGTGAGATCGGCGGCAATGAATTCGGGCCTTTGCCCCGTCTCGGTGGCGAGCCTGTCGGCGAGCGCCCGGCTGGCGTTCTCGGCAATATCGATGAAGGCGACGCGCGCCCCTTGGCGCGCAAAACCCTCCACAAGTGCAGCGCCTATGCCGGAGCCTCCGCCGGTCACCAGCACGCCGCGATTGCGCAAGTCGGCAAACTGACTGCCCGGCAGCGTCATGAATACGACCTTTCCAAACGGGATTTGTTCCAATATGTGGAACGGTGTTTTATTTTCTGGAATTATCGCGCCAGGGCTTTTATCCTGTCAAGGTCGGAAACGGGCGAAAGCGGACGAAATGGACCGGAAGAGTGTAGCCGATCTGGAAAGCGACGGGCCGGGGACGGGCACGCTGGGGAAGGCGATGGCGGTGCTCGAGGCCGTCGCAATGGCCGACCGGCCCCAGCGGTTCACGGACATCCTTCAATCCGTCCGCCAGCCGCGCGGCACGCTGCATCGGCTGCTCGGCCATCTGGTCGACGAAGGATTGCTGGTGCAGCGGGGAGACCTTTCCTACGAGCCCGGACTGCGCCTCCTGAAGCTCGCCTATCGCTCCTGGTCCGGCAATCAGTTTCGCGATATCGCCGAACCGCACCTCCTGCGTCTGCATGAACTGACCGGCGAGACCGTTCATCTCGGCATATTGCGCGAGACCGAGATCATCTATGTCGACAAGGTCGAAAGCCGCCAGACGGTGCGCATGAGTTCGCAGATCGGCAAGGCTTCGCCGGCCTATTGCACGGGGATCGGCAAGGCGGCCCTGTCGTCGCTGCCCCAGGGCGAGCTGGAACGAATCGCGGCAAAGACGCAATTCGTTCCGTTCACCGAGCGTACCCACCGCTCTTCCCCATCCCTGCTCGCTGAAATCGAAGAGATTCGCCGCGAAGGCCATGCCTTCGACCGCGAGGAGCACGAGGCCGAAATCTGCTGTGTGGCGGCGCCGATTGTCGTTCCGGAGCATGAACTGGTTGCCGGCATATCGGTAACCGGGCCCTCCTACCGCGTCACCATGACGCAACTCGCAGCCTGGGCGGCGGATGTGCGCAGGGCCGCGGGCAAGATCGAAGAGGAGGTCAGAATCCGGTTGGGGCCCGGGCGCGGCGGTCGGTAGCATGGCTTTACGGTAAATTAGAAGTTTCGACTGGACGCGGCGACCATAGATCGCTAGCTTCAACTGACTGGCCCCGCCTCCACGACTGGTTGCAGATTCGCGGGGCCGGTTCTTGGCGCTGAAGCAGTTTATGACGGTGAACCAGCCGGGCTCGCAAACGGATCGGGCAGGTTGTGGGAGGCGAGCGGAACGATGATAGATTTCAACGCGGACATGACGTCGCTGGCCCTTCCGAACGGCCGCTCCATCAACGGCGCGATCGGCAACGAAGACGATGTCAAGCGCGCGCTCGACGAGGTCTCCGAAGCTTTCGGATTCCGCGGCTTCATGGTCCTGGCCATTCCGGATTCCGATTGCCACAGCCTGGCAGCGCAGGCGCTGCTCACGTCCTGGTCGGCGGAATTCCTGAGCCGTTATGATAGCGCCGGTCTGATCGAGGGAAGTCCGGTCATCCAGCGGTTGCGCCGCAGCACCATTCCCTTCACCTATGATGCGCATCTCCTGGCGCGCCGGCGCGTCGACGGCAAGGGCGAGGCCGCCATCAGCGTCTTCGAGCAGGCCGGCATGCCGCGCGGTCTCTATCTGCCGGTCCACGACGCGAAGGGAGGTCGGGCGGCGATTGCCTTTGGCGGTGACAGGGAGGTGGTGACGGGCGACGAGATGCAGGCGCTCAATTTCTGGGCAGGGCTTCTCTACAGCCGGCTTTGCGAGGTTAGAACGGGTGACAGGCGTCGCCCTGGCAGTCTTTCCCGGCGCGAGATCGAATGCCTGCGCTGGGCCGCTGCCGGCAAGACAACCGTGGAGATGGCGCGAATCATGGCACTCTCCGAATATACGGTGAATCACTATCTCAACCGCGCGACACGCAAGCTTGATTCGGTCAACCGCGTTCAGACGGTCGCGAAGGCTATGCGAGCCGGCCTCATCAACTAGTAAGGATCAGCCTCACGCGGCCCGCCGTGCGTCGGGCCGCGTGAAACGAAATACACAGCCTTTTGCCTCCGACGGGCGCTCATCGCCGATCATCTGTTGGCAATCATGCGCGGCTCAGGCTATTTGATGTTTGATGAATGTCATGGAACGCGCGAATGCAGGATACGATGACGACCGGGATGACTGACGTCGATCTCCCCCGGGGCGGTGATTTCGCGTCTGAAATCGCAAAGCTGGAGACTCAGTTCGACATCATCCGCTTCATGCGGCGGATCACGCATATCTTCGGTTTCAAGACTTTCCTCATCTGCTCGATCCCGCCGATCGACATGGAGCGGCTCTCCGCTGCCACCGTTATTTCCAATATGCCTGCGGAGCTTCTCAACAAATACGACAGCCTGTCGATGCTGCGCTTCAGCACGGGCGTTCGCCGTTTGAGGGAGACGACTACGCCCTTCCAGATCACGCTCGAAGACTGGGAGAAGGAGAGTGGCAAGCCCGCTTCCGCCGCGGAATATATCGAAATGCTGCGCGAGAACGGCATCTTCCAGGCAAATTACTTCCCGGTCCATGATGCCGAGGGCGGTCGCGGTGCCGTCATACTCATGGGCCCGGAGGCCGATTTGCCGATGACCGCGGCGATGGAACTACAGATGATCGCGATCCACGTCTACAACCGCCTTGCCGAGATCGGTTCCGTCTGGAAGAGCAGCAACACGACGCTCTCGGAGCGGGAAATCCAGTGCCTGAGCTGGACGGCAGCCGGCAAGACCAGTGCTGAAATTGCAGGGATCCTCGGCCTCTCCGAACACACGGTCAATCATTACCTCAACCATGTCACCAAGAAGCTCGACGCCGTAAACCGCACACAGGCGGTCGTGAAGGCGATGAAGAAGGGCTACATCAGCTGACACGCTGGATTTGACGTAGACGCAGATTGCCCGCTTGCGCTCCGGCTGTTGTGCTCAAAAAACACGCATGCTCATAAATTAAGCGAAGTCGTGCCCCGGATTTCGTGCCACCTAATCGTTATCATTTTGAAAAACTTGTCCTTTCCCAGCGAAAGGTAACTGGCACGTTTCCTGCTTTTCCAATGCCAGTCCACAGAGGGGACTAAAACAAGACAGCGCCCAAGAAGGTCGCGAAGCAAAGGGCCGCCGCCGGCCACCTGTGATCCCGGATGTACGGACACTGTGGTCGGCTGGCGGTCCTTCATTTTCACATATGTCACATTGGCGAAGGGCTCCGCCTCGACTATTTACTGCACATGTTCCTTGGATCGGATTCGATTTGAGGGTTGATTGTGCAGCCGTTCAAGGCGTCGCGGCGGCCTTTCGCGTAGGCGGGGGGCTTTGGCGACGCGCAGAGAGACAAGAGGGCGAGATGCCGGACGTGACCAGGGAAATGGTTCTAGAAAAGCTGCGGAACGTGCGCGGCCCGGACATGGAAGGCAACATCGTCGATCTGGGTATGGTCTCTGACGTGTTCATCTCCGACGGCAAGGCCTATTTCTCGATCACGGTGCCGGCCGACCGCGCGAAGGAGCTCGAACCGATGCGCGCTGCCGCCGAGAGGGTCGTGCGCGAGATCCCGGGTGTGAAGGCGGCGATGGTCGCGCTGACCGCCGACCGCAAGGCGGCACCCCAGGCTGCCCCGGTTCAGCGGCCAGCACCGCCGTCCGGGCACGCGCATCCCCCGCGACCGGCCGGAGGCGCCCCGGCAAAGGCGGGCATTCCGGGCGTCGGCGCGATCATTGCGGTTGCCTCGGGCAAGGGCGGCGTCGGCAAGTCGACGACTTCGGTAAACCTCGCCCTGGCGCTTCTGGCGAATGGCCTCAAGGTCGGGCTGCTCGACGCCGATATCTACGGCCCCTCGATGCCGCGCCTCTTGAAGATTTCCGGCCGCCCCCAGCAAATCGAGGGACGGCTGATCCGGCCGATGGAAAATTACGGGTTGAAAGTGATGTCCATGGGCTTCCTCGTCGACGAGGAGGTTGCGATGATCTGGCGCGGGCCGATGATCCAGTCCGCTCTTCTTCAGATGCTGCGCGAGGTGGCGTGGGGCGAACTCGACGTGCTCGTCGTCGACATGCCGCCGGGCACCGGCGATGCGCAATTGACGATGGCACAGCAGGTACCGCTCGCCGGCGCCGTCATCGTGTCGACGCCGCAGGACCTCGCTCTTGCCGACGCGCGCAAGGGCATTACCATGTTTCGCAAGGTCGAGGTTCCGGTGCTCGGAATTGTTGAGAACATGAGCTATTTCGTCGCCCCCGACACGGGCAATCGCTACGATATTTTCGGCCATGGCGGTGCCCGCAAGGAGGCCGAGCGCATCGACGTGCCCTTCCTCGGGGAGGTTCCGCTCACCATGGGAATCCGGGAAACCTCGGATGCGGGCACTCCCCTGGTGGTTTCCGATCCCGACGGTGAGGTGGCGCACACCTACCGTGGCATCGCGACTCGGGTCTGGGAGCAAATCTCTGCCGCGGAGGGGAACAAGGGCCGTGCGATGCCGAACATAGTCTTCGAATAGGCCCTCGATGAGGAGCCTAAGCGCCAAACCCCATGGCTTACCGGAAAAACAGCATAGGACTTGCCGAATTCACGAAGTCGAGTCAGGTTCTGTTCGCAACGACATCCGAGGTGCCGCATCGGACGGCATGGGGAAAAAGCATTGATTTTATCTGAGCGTTGCGCCATATGCCTGCCGCTTGCGCAGAGGCAGGCGCTCGACGCCTCTCGCCTGAGATTTCGGCCCGGACGACAGCCAAGGGGAGGTGTCGCGGGGCGGAGGTCTGCACCAGATGAATCGGCATTGTGGAAATCCTGTGGCGGCTGATCCTTCCAATCCATCATGGTTCGTCCTCATCGGTCCCATCCAGAAGGCGGCCGCATGATTTCGAGATATGGCGTCAACGGCGAGGCCGCCGCTCTCACGGCGGTCATTGTCTCTTCGGCCGTGACACCCTTTTTCTTTTTTCGCTGGAAAGGCTGGCTCTAGGAGCCTGTTGGACAACCATGTCTCAGTCGTCTGCCCCTGCCGTACATGGATCCGAGAACTTGCGCCGCCTGCTCGTGCTTGGGCTTGGCTCCATAGGCGTCGTCTATGGCGACATCGGCACGAGCCCGCTCTATGCCTTTCGCGAAGCGCTGCGGCCGGTCGCGCATGACGGCGTCACCGACGCCGAGATCATCGGCCTGATTTCGATGATGATCTGGTCGCTGACAATCATCGTGACGATCAAATACGTGCTCTTTCTGTTGCGGGCCGACAACCAGGGTGAGGGCGGTACGCTTTCGCTGCTCGCCCTGCTGATGAAGACGGCCAACGGACATGCGCCGATCCTGTTCTTCATGGGGGTCGCGGGAGCGGCGCTCTTCATCGGCGACGCGATGATCACGCCGGCGCTCTCCGTTCTCTCCGCTGTCGAGGGCCTGAAACTGGTAACCCCCGATCTGGGCGATTACGTCGTGCCGATTGCCGTGGTCATTCTGCTGCTGCTCTTTGCCGTGCAGTCGAAGGGCACGGCGGCCGTCTCGAATTTCTTCGGGCCGATCACGCTCGTCTGGTTCCTCGTCATGGGCGGCATCGGCCTCGTGCATATCGCCGACGATCTGTCGATCTTTGCTGCCTTCAATCCGATCCATGCCGCCACGTTCCTGTTCACCGAAGGCTATGTCGGCATTGTCGTACTGGGCGCGGTCTTCCTGACGGTGACCGGAGCGGAAGCGCTCTACGCCGATCTCGGCCATTTCGGTCGCCGGCCGATCCAATGGGCCTGGTTCACCGTCGTCTTTCCGGCCTTGACCCTGAACTATCTCGGGCAGGGCGCCTTCGTGCTCGAGCATCCGGAGGCCATGTCCGATCCGTTCTTCCTGATGTTCCCGAAATGGGCACTGCTCCCGGTGGTCATTCTCGCCACGGCCGCGACCATCATTGCCAGCCAGGCGGTTATCACCGGCGCCTTCTCCCTGACGCGCCAGGCGATCCATCTCGGTTTCCTGCCGCGCATGGCGATTTTCCACACGTCCGAGACCCATACCGGCCAGATCTATTTGCCGAACGTCAACACGCTGCTGATGTTCGGCGTGATGGCACTGGTCTTGGTCTTCGGCTCCTCTGAATCGCTTGCGACCGCCTACGGCATCTCCGTCACCGGCGCCATGGTCGTGACGACTCTGCTCGCCTTCGAGTTCCTGCGCGCGCGCTGGAACTGGTCGGCCTGGTGGGCGGCCGCCGCTCTGCTGCCGCTCCTCGCGTTGGAAATTGTCTTCCTCGGCGCGAACATGCTGAAGATCCATGACGGCGGCTATGTGCCGATCCTGATCGCCGCGACGTTCATCATCGTCATGTGGACCTGGAAGCGCGGCACCGAGATCCTCCACGCCAAGACGCGGCATATCGACATTCCGCTGGCAAGCTTCATCAAGTCGATCGAACGCAAGAGCGAGCATGGGCCGGTCGCCGTACCGGGCACGGCGATCTTCCTCACGAGCGATCCGGATTCGACGCCCGCCGCCCTCCTGCACAACATCAAGCACAATCACGTCCTGCACCAGCAGAACTTCATCCTGACGGTGCGCACCGCCAACACGCCGAAGGTGGCCAAGGACGAGCGCGTCAGCGTCCGGCCGCTCTCGGACCGCTTCACGCTGCTCGAGATGAAATTCGGCTACATGGAGACGCAGAACGTTTCGCAGGCGCTCGGCCTCTTCCGCAAATCGGGCCTGAAGTTCGACATCATGTCGACGTCCTTCTATCTCGGCCGGCGCAAGCTCGTGCCCGACGCCCAGTCCGGTATGCCGCACTGGCAGGATCGCCTGTTCATCGCGCTCGCCAACGCGGCCATCGATCCGTCCGACTATTTCCGCCTGCCGACCAACCGCGTCGTCGAACTCGGCTCCCACGTGATCATCTGACGAGCCTTCACCGAACTGCTCCGCATTAACCAAACATCAAGGTTAATGCTTCATTTTCGAGGCTCAACGAAGCGACTCCGGTCAACCGTCCGGCCGCTTCAAGTCCTTACAGCGCCGTGCGTCCTTTAGGACGACAAAGGTCGCTGTAAGTCTTTGAATCTACGCGTCGAGCTTTCCGAAAATCGGGTCCGATTTTCGGGCCGATGCGCTAGCGTCCCTGCATTGCATCTTCGGGCCGGCTTTGGAGCCGGCTTGCGAGAACGCGTGCGCGAGTGAGTGTTGCGTGGAGCGGTATGGTGCGTAGTGGTCAGAAGTCGCGTCTGAAGTTTCGCATGTCCTTCTCGGCCTGGCGCGCCCCGGCGCTCATCGGCCTCGCCATTTTTCTCGGCTTTCCTTCGGTCGCCGCCTATTCGGATCTCGCCACATTTCTCTCCGGTAGCAACCGGGGCGACGGCGAGCGCTGGCGCATGTATTTGACCCGGTCGCCGGCAGGATCGGTTCACGACGTCGAAATGGTGTTCGCCGATCCGGTCACGACGGGCGGGCTCGGCGGCGGTGCCGGCATGACGCTGCCCGATGGCAGGCAGGTCGCCCTGACCGCCGAATCAAAGCATCGGGGAGAGACGCCCGATGAGGATCGCGTCACCCGCAAGCTGAAGAAGGGCCGCATCGTTGCCGTCAGCCCGGTGACGCCGCCGAAAGACTTCAGCGCTGGCTCGATCCTTAAACGCACGAGCTTCCTGATGGAGCCGGATTTCGACGGGGCCGACAAGATGGCCTTCGCCAAGCCGAATATCAAAGGCAAGGAGATCGAGATCGCCACGGCCTTCTACCGCAAGAAGCCGCCGAAGCCGGATCCCGGCGTTTCGCCGATGCTCGCCAAGCTCGTGACGAATAGCAACGCCGACATCCTCGCAACCGCTTACGTCCGGCCGGAGCCGGACTATGCACGTCAATCGCCTTTCGATTCGATCCTTCGGGAAGACAAGAATGGCGGGCGCTTCATCCCGGACATCGCACCCGACGATCATGCCTGGGCGGCGACGGCTTTGCCGGCGACGGTCTTCAGCAAGGACGAGCAGACCTGCCTTGCCGAAGGCATTTACTTCGAAGCGCGAAGCGAATCGGTGAAGGGGCAGGCCGCGGTTGCTCAGGTGATTCTCAACCGGGTACGCAATCCGACCTATCCGAAGACCATCTGCGGCGTGGTTTATCAAAACAAGGCCTGGCGCAACCGCTGCCAGTTCTCCTTCGCCTGCGACATGATCCGCGACCTCATCTACTCACGTTCGCATTGGAAGACGGCGAAGGAGGTCGCGATGGCCGTCACCGCCGGAAAGATATGGTTGCCGGAAGTCGGCTCTGCGACGCATTACCACGCCACCTATGTGAAGCCCGCCTGGGCGAAGACCATGAAGCGTGTGGGGCAGATCGGCCTGCACATTTTCTACCGGACCTATGGCGGCGGCTGGAGCTGATCAGGGATCCTCGATTCCACTCGACTTGTGGCTGCGAGGCGGACACGGCCCGCAAGAACGATGTCGATTCCCGTTGCAGCTTTGTCGCAGGTGTCGCAGCTTTCCCCTAAGTTACTGAAATAATGGGTGAATATTGTCCACCCCCAATGCCCTTGCATGCCTTGACTATGCAGGTGCCTAAAACTATGTTGCGCGCGACTTCAAATGGGGCCGAACCGTGGCTAGAGCGCCGGCCGTTTGTATGACCGAGATCGCGTTCGACCGCGTGGGGCTGCAAAGGGGAGCCATGTGACGGAGAAGCCGGAAGAAAGTCTGGAAGCGCGGCTGAAGCGCCTTGGCGAAGACATTGCGTCGAAGCGCGTGGATGTTTCGGACGAGGCCGAGCTCCGCAGTGCGGAGAGCCGCAAGGGCTATGCTGCAGCGATGAAGCTCTCGAGCGAGTTCATCGCCGGCATCGTGGTCGGGGCGTTCCTGGGCTATCTTTTGGACCATTTTGCGGGTACAGGGCCGTGGGGCATGATCGTCCTCCTGCTTCTTGGTTTCTGTGCCGGCGTTTTGAACGTGCTGCGTTCTGCCGGTCTGGTGGCGACACCCGACCAGCGCGGAGGCGGCCCTGGAAGTGACAAGAAGGACGGGGACGGCGCCTGAGGCGTCGTCCGGAAGAACAGGGTTTCCGCTTGCGGGCGGGCAGAACGAAAGAGAAGCGCGGTGTCAAACGATCCGACCCACCAGTTCCTGATCAACAAGATTGTCCCGATCGAAATTGGCGGAATTGACTTTTCCTTCACCAATGCGTCGCTGTTCATGGTGGCGACCGTCGGGGCGGCCGCAGGCTTTCTTTACCTGACGACCTCTCAGCGCGGCGTTATCCCGACGCGCATGCAGTCGGTCTCGGAGCTGTCTTACGAATTCATTGCCTCGATGCTTCGTGAAGGTGCGGGCAGCCATGGGATGAAGTTCTTCCCGATGGTCTTCTCGTTGTTCATGTTCATTCTGACGGCGAACCTGCTCGGCATGTTTCCGTATTTCTTCACGGTCACCAGCCAGATCATCGTGACCTTCGCTCTCGCCGTCTTCGTGATCGGCACGGTCCTCCTCTACGGCTTCTACAAGCACGGCCTTGGCTTCCTGAAGCTTTTTGTGCCGCATGGCGTGCCGGGCGCGCTGCTGCCGCTGGTGGTGTCGATCGAAGTCATCTCGTTCCTTTCCCGTCCCATCAGCCTTTCGGTCCGTCTCTTCGCCAATATGCTGGCCGGCCATATCACGCTGAAGGTCTTCGCAGGCTTTGTCGCCTCGCTCAGCGCCTTTGGTGCGCTCGGCATCGGTGGCGCGGTCCTGCCGCTCCTCATGACCGTCGCTCTCACCGGTCTTGAATTCCTGGTCGCCTTCCTTCAGGCCTATGTCTTTGCGGTGCTGACCTGCATGTACCTCAACGACGCTGTCCATCCCGGAAGCCACTAAGGAATAACAGTCGCTGGCTTCCGGTCGGCTCGCCGCCGGAAGCACAAATCTAGCCGCAACACCATTTCGAAGGAGTTCAATCATGGAAGCGGAAGCAGCAAAGTTCATCGGTGCAGGTCTTGCATGCCTTGGTATGGCCGGCACGGCTCTCGGCCTCGGCAACATCTTCGGCAGCTACCTCTCCGGCGCTCTGCGCAATCCGTCGGCAGCTGACGGCCAGTTCGGCCGCCTCGTATTCGGCTTCGCCGTTACGGAAGCTCTGGGCATCTTCTCGCTGCTCGTAGCCCTGCTCCTCCTCTTCGCCGTCTGATAACGGCTGAAGTTCCGGCCGCGATCCTACGGGGTCGCGGCCGCGCATATTCTTGAGTGCACCTTGGAGGTGAGCATGTTTGTGACCGCGGCCTATGCCCAGCAGTCAACCACCACAGAAGGCGCTGACGCGCACGATGCCCCTGCGGCCGGTGAGGTGCACACCGAAACGGGTGTGGCCCACGAAGGCGAGCATGGTTCCGGCGTGTTCCCGCCCTTCGATTCGACCCATTTCGCTTCGCAGCTGCTCTGGCTGGCGATCACCTTCGGGCTTTTCTATCTCCTGATGTCGAAGGTCATCATTCCGCGCATCGGCGGCATTCTCGAGTCGCGTCATGACCGTATTGCGCGTGATCTCGACGAAGCATCCCGCATGAAGGGTGAGGCCGATGCCGCCATTGCGGCCTACGAGCAGGACCTGGCGAATGCCAAGGCAAAGGGCCACTCGATCGCCGAGGCCGCCCGCGAAGATGCCAAGGGCAAGGCCAGCGCCGATCGCGCCGCTGTCGAAGCCGAACTCGCAAAGAAGATCTCTGCCGCCGAAACGCGCATTGCCGACATCAAGTCCAAGGCACTTGCCGATGTCGGCGCGATCGCCGAGGAGACGGCAACGGCCGTCGTCAAGCAATTGATTGGCGGAACCGTCACCAAGACCGAGATCGCCGCCGCGGTCAAAGCGTCGGCAGGCAATTGAGGAACAACCAACCATGGCTCTTGATGCGACTTTCTACGCCCTCGTCGGTCTGATCCTTTTCTTCGCCCTCATCGCCTATCTCAAGGTGCCGGGCAAGATTGCCGAAGCGCTCGATGCGCGTGCCGACAAGATCGGCAACGAACTGGCGGAAGCCAAGCGCCTGCGCGAAGAAGCGCAGAAGCTGGTTGCCGAGTACCAGCGCAAGCGCAAGGATGCCGAGGCCGAAGCCGCCGGCATCGTCGCCGCCGCCCAGCGCGAGGCGGAGATGCTGACCGCCGAAGCCAGGCAGAAGACCGAGGACTATGTCGCCCGCCGTACGGCTCTCTCTGAGCAGAAGATCAAGCAGGCCGAAAGCGACGCGATCAATGCGGTTCGCGCGACGGCTGTCGATCTCGCGATCAGCGCAGCAGAAAAAGTGCTTGCGGCCAAGACCGATGCAAGTGCTCAGCAAGCGCTTTTCAACCAGGCGCTCGGCGAGGTCAAGGGACGCCTCAACTAGGCTCCAAACATATCTCGTGACGTTGAGAGCCCCGCTTCCGCGGGGCTTTTTCTGTGGTACGGGCGGCCGCAAAGGCAACTGCTCCAACCTGCGATGCGCGGGCCGATCGCGATGGCGGCTGTCACGATGCGGCGACCCGCATCGCCGCATTCGCAGGCATTGCCGTTCTCGGATCGGCTACAGGCGCGGCGCGCAAGAGTCCTTCAGCGCGAGCACTTGGGCTGGCTGGACACCTGCGACCAGCACAGGAATGAGGATCAAAAACAGAGCCCTGCCGTACGGCAGCCGACGATGCGTCCCCGGGTCGGCCACGATACAAGGACAAGCCGTAGGCGAGGCGTCCTTCGTCAGGAACTGGCCTCGAGCGGTTCAGCGCTCATTGCAACGGGTTGCTCCTGGTCCTGCCGAAACGGACGGAAGCTCATGCGATGCAACGAACACGGGCCGTGGCTGTCAATGGCGTTTCGGTGCCTGACCGTGGCATAGCCTGCGTGCATGGCAAAGCCATAGGCGGGAAAGGTCGCGTCGGCGCGGGCCATCATGCGGTCGCGTGTGACCTTCGCGACGATGGAGGCGGCGGCAATCGATACCGATCGCGAATCTCCCTTGATGATCGCCTTTGCATGGCAGGAGATCCCGGGCGGTACATCGCGCCCGTCGATGAGCGCGAAACGGGCCGCCATCGACAGGCCGTCGATGGCGCGGCGCATGGCATCGAGGCTGGCCTTGAGGATGTCGGTCGCGTCGATATGCGCTGCGGAGGAGGAGGCAATCGATACGGTCGCGGTCGCCATGATCTCGTTGAACAGCGCTTCGCGCTGCTCGGCCGTCAGCAGTTTGCTGTCGTTGAGTCCGACCGGCAGTGCGTCCGGGTCGAGGATGACCGCTGCTGCCACCACCGGGCCGGCGAGCGGGCCACGGCCCGCTTCGTCGGCGCCTGCGACCGGCCACCAACCGTCCCGTTGTGCAGCGATCTCGAAGCTGAAATCCGGAAGCACCGGGTCGAGTGGAAAAAGCGGGGAATCGGGCGACTTGCGACGTGACATGCGGGGGACCCTCGCATATTCGCCCGATTCCCTTCAAGCCCCCCGGTACGTGTGCGGCGGTAACCGGGAGGAAAGCCAGCGCCATCCTGAGGCAAGGGAGGCGCCGGAACCGAAACTTGGGGTGAAACCGCCTTGATGCTCATCCTGTTGAACACGCGTCGGTGCGCGCTGGCGTCCTCCTACAACAACGAGAGTTGCACGCCCATCCCAAGCGGGGGCACGAAGATATCGTGCCGCAACTGGCGGCGAGTGAGATTGAGCTCCAGGCGCTTGGCCGCCAGTTCGAACCGCCGGCCGATCTGCCACGCATAGGGACCGGCGCCCTTCATCCGCTTGCCGAACTCGGCGTCATAATCCTTGCCGCCGCGCATCGAGCGGACGAGCGCCATCACGTGTCTGTAGCGGTCCGGATAATTTCTCAGCAGCCAGTCGCGGAAGAGCGGGCTCACCTCGAGCGGCAGACGCAGAAGCACGTAGCTTGCTTCGGTGGCGCCCGCTGTTTTCGCCGCGTCGAGCACACGTTCGATCTCGTGGTCGTTCAGGGCGGGGATGATCGGCGCCACCAAGACGCCGGCTGGAATGCCTGCTTCGGAGACCGCGCGAATGGCTTCGAGCCGCTTGCTCGGCGTCGAGGCCCGCGGCTCCATGGTGCGTGCCAGTTTGCGGTCGAGCGTGGTTACGGAAATGCCGACCCGTGCCAGACCCTTTTCCGCCATCGGCGCGAGCAGATCGATGTCGCGCGCCACCATCGCCGATTTTGTCACGATCATCACCGGGTGATTGGCGGCCTTCAGAACCTCGAGTATCTGGCGCATGATGCGCCATTCCTTCTCGATCGGTTGATAGGGGTCCGTGTTGGTGCCGATCGCGATGGGACGCACCTTGTAGTCAGGCCTCGCCAATTCGCGTTCCAGCAGGCGGGGCGCGTCCGGCTTGGCGAACAGCTTCGATTCGAAATCAAGCCCAGCGGAGAGCCCCATATAAGCGTGCGTCGGTCGGGCGAAACAATAGATGCAGCCGTGCTCGCAGCCCCGGTAAGGGTTGATGGAACGATCGAAGGAAATGTCGGGCGACTCGTTTCGGGTGATGACGTTACGGGGCTTTTCGACCTGAACTTCCGTCTTGAACGGCGGCAATTCCTCAATCGTCTGCCACCCGTCGTCGAACACTTCATGGGTCCGGGGCTCGAAGCGGCCGCCCATGTTGAGGGCGGCACCGCGTCCTCGACGGCGATCGATCTCTATTCTGACGCCCGTACCGGTGACGATGGCTTCAGCCAGCTCTGCGCTGTTGCCGGGCGCGAATGCGCCCTGCCTGAGTTGAGACAGCTCGGTCATGGAAATCTCCTCGGAACCGATTTTGCAGCATCGTTCCGCTCTGATTATTTTCCTAGCGCACCCAGTGGAACAAAGCAAGAACAAAATTTGTTGCACCGCGAGATGCTCGAGACACGGTCGCTAACACCCCTGAAGAATTGTGGTATTTGAACCGGCGATACGCTAGGAACGGTTATGCTGACTATCATAATGGAGACGAGGGATAACGAAGCGGAACTGGCACAGACGTTGTCCGTGCTCGTCGCCGGGGCCGTCGAGGGGCTTGTCAGCGACGTCATCATCCTGGATCACGGCTCGCGCGATGGGTCCGTCCATGTTGCCGATGCGGCCGGCTGCCGCTTCTGCGCCGAATGGGACCTTGCCGATATCGTCCGTTCCGCGCGCGGCGAATGGCTGATGCTGCTTGAACCGGGTGCTCGTCCCGTTGGGCGATGGGTGGACGAACTCAGCGAGTATGTCTCGCTCAACAAGGATCCGGCGCGATTTTCACCATCGCGCATGCATCGTCGACCGCTTCTCAAGCGCTTGTCGCAGCGGGCTGCGCCGTTGGAAGCTGGGTTCTTGCTGCGAAAGCAGGACGCCGTTGCGGCCGCGCGCGCCAATATGCGGCTCAGCGACATCGCCAGCGCCCGCGCGGCTCGCAAGCTTGTGACCGAACTCGTTCCGGCGTGGGTTACCGTCGGCAATCGATCCTCGGCCGTGCGGGCCTGAAACAGCCCGGTCTTTCGACGTTTCTCGTCACAAGAGGGGTGTGCCTTGCGGCACCCCCTGAAGCGACTCTCAAATGACCTTGTCCAAAAAGGGCTTGCCGTGTTGCTCCATCTCCATAACGGCGGGGCACCACGTCATATTACTCCTGTGTGTCTCTTTCCGCGGGGATAAGATGGAAAGAGGCGTCTTCGCTTCGTCCGAAAGGAATGCTCGCCATGTGCATTGCCGTCTGACGGGCTGACGAGCAGTAACTTAGCGGTTTTCAACCGCACGTGGCTGTTCCAAACGGAACAGGCGAGCGCTCAGCCGCGCTTCAGGTGCTCATCCAGCCGCGGCATGATCTCGACGAAGTTGCAGGGCATGTGCCGGTAGTCGAGCTGCTGCTTCAGGATCCCGTCCCAGGCATCCTTGCAGGCGCCGGGCGAACCGGGCAGCACGAAGATGAAGGTGGCGTTGGCAACGCCGCCTGTTGCCCGCGACTGGATCGTCGACGTGCCGATCTTGTCGTAGGAGATCCGGTGAAAGACCTCGGAAAACCCGTCCATGCGTTTCTCGAAAAGCGGCTCCAGCGCTTCGGGCGTCACGTCGCGGCCGGTGAAGCCGGTGCCGCCGGTGGTGACGACGACGTCGATCGACGCCTCCAGCGTCCAGGCCCTCACCTGATCATAGATCTTCTGCCGGTCGTCGGACACGATTGCGCGCGCCTCGAGCCGATGGCCGGCCGCTCGTATCCGCGCCTCGAGCGTGTCGCCAGACGTGTCGTCTGCCGGCGTGCGCGTATCGGAAACCGTGAGGACGGCGATGCCGACGGGAATGAAGGGGCGTGTTTCGTCGATGCCGGGCATTGGCTTATCCTTGCTTCCCCGCAGTCCGGGTGGCGAGAACGTACCACCGTGGGTGACCGGCGGAAATGTGCTGCGCCGCCGCAGCCGCCTTTTCGTCGGTGTCGAACAGCCCGAAACATGTGGCGCCCGAGCCGGACATCCGGACGAGATCGGCATCCGTTTCCTGCAGCGTGTTCGACACCGCCTCGATCGTCGGTTCCAGCGCCCGCGCCGGCCGCTCCAGATCGTTGCGCATCCCCGTCAGCACCGTCAGCCAGTCCGCTCCCGTGCGGGCGCCTTGCGGAAGGGCGAGGGGAGGATTGCGCTTCTCGGCGAGCATTCGAAAGATAATCGGTGTCGAGACGGCGACGAGCGGATTGACAAGGACGATCGCGAAAGACGGCAACTCGACAAGGGGGGTGATCTCTTCGCCGATCCCCTTGGCAAGCAGCGGCCTACCGTCGAGACACATCGGCACGTCGGCGCCGAGGTCCAGCGCCAGCTTCGTGAGTCTTTCCGGCGCGATCTCGGCGTTCCATAGGGAAAGCAGGCCCCGAAGCGCCGCAGCCGCGTCCGCCGAGCCGCCGCCGATCCCGGAGGCGATCGGGAGGTTCTTTTCAAGGTGCAGATGGACAGGGCCCGCCGCGTCGCCCCGCCCGGTCAGCTCCTGCCGCAGCAGATCGCGAGCCCGCAGCACCAGATTGCCGCTCTTGCTGTCCGCCGAGACCGGCAGATCACGCGAAAAAGGTCCCGATACCGTGAAACGGTCGGCATTCGACGGTGCGAATGCGAGCCGGTCGCCGCACTCTGCAAAAGTGACGAGGCTTTCCAGGAGGTGATGTCCATCGGCGCGCTGGCCGACGACATGTAGTGCCAGATTGATCTTGGCCGGCGCCGCACAGGTCAGCGCGAAGCCGGCTATGCTGTCCGCCTGCATGCCGTCAGGATTTCTTGTCCGGCGAGGCGACCTCGGGGCCCGGCTTCTTCGGCAGCGTCTCCTTGGCATCCGCCGCGGCCGGGACGTCCGGCTTGATGGGCGGTAGGCCTTTCTCGATCTTCGCCCTGATCTTCGGGACTTCCGCTTCCTCAGGCTTCATTTCGAGCGCCTGGTTCCACTGGAAGACGGCCTCGAGCTTGCGTCCGACCCGCCAATAGGCATCGCCAAGATGGTCGTTGATCGTCGGGTCGCCGGCCATCAGTTCGGCGGCGCGCTCCAGCTCGGTCACCGCCTCGTCGAACCGGTTCATGCGGAAATAGGCCCATCCGAGCGAATCGACGATGTAGCCGTCGTCGGGCTTGAGCTCGACGGCCTTGCGGATCATCTCCAGGCCCTTGTCGAGATTGATGTTCATGTCGACCCACGAATAGCCGAGATAATTCAGGACCTGCGGCTGGTTGGGGTTGAGTTCCAGCGCCTTGAGGAAACTCGGCTCCGCTTTCTCCCAGATCTTCTGCCGTTCGTAGGCGATCCCGCGCTGGAAGAACACCGTCCAGTCGCTGCGCTTCGGAACCGGGCCGATCGCCTCGACGGCGCGGTCGTAGAGTTCGCCCATCTCCTTGTACGCCTTGGCATCGGAAAGGACGCTGCCATAGGCCAGGTAGTTGCGGATGTTCTTCGGATCGACTTCGATCAGCGCCTGCAGGTGCTTCTTCGCCTCGTCGACCTTGCCGACGCTGGCAAGCGCCAAGCCGAGCTGAAGCTCGGAGACGCGGCGCATCGGCGAATCCGCCGGCACGCTTTTGTAAAGCGCGATTGCCTCGTCCTGCTTCTTCAGATTTTCCGCGATACCGCCGAGCATGACCAGGATGTCGGCGCTTTCCGGATCGAGGCTGCGCGCCGTCTGCAGATAGAGCGTGACGATGTCTTCGGCACCCTCGCGGTTGAGAGCGCCGCCGATTGAAAAGAGGACGGCGGCAGCCCCTTGCACGGCACTGCGCACCTGCTGCTCCTGGGGCTTGCCCTCTTCGATGTTCGCTCTGAGCGCCTCGAGCGGCGTGTAGTTGTTGACCATGCTCTCGCCGACGGCAACCGTGTCCAGCGCCTTCTGCTTGTTGCCCTCGCGGGCTTCGAAGCGTGCCAGCGCCTCGACCGCGCGCATGAAGGTATCCGGCGCGGCGCTGCCGCCCTCGCGGTCGAGAATGGCATCGTTCAGCCGCGCCCGTGCGGTCGCCTTGTCACCGGCGGCTAGAGCGATCGCGCCGGCATGGTAGTTCTTGAACACCCGGAACCATTCCGGCCCTTCGAGCGCCTTGATCTGGGCGATTGCCTCCTTGGGCCGGCCCTGCCCGAATTTCGCCCAGGAGGAAAGAAGCGTACTCATCAGCCGGTCGAGATCGTTCGGACCCTGATAGTTCAGGAGCTTCTGGGCGCTGCGATATTCGCGCTTGCGGATCGCCTCGATGGCGCGGACGGCCGTGGTGATTCGCTCGACGGCCGGATCCGATTTCAGCTGCTCGGCAATCTTGACGCCTTCGTCGAACTTGCCGCTCATCAGCAGCGTGATCATCAGCCGCTGCTTGACCTCGCTATTGTCCGGTTCGAACTGCAGGGCGATGCGATAAAGCGCCGTCGCCGTCGCGAAATCGCGATCGACATCGGCCGTCCGCCCCGCCAGGAAGGCGCCAGCGAAGGTGTTGACGCTCCTGATGTCGAAAGGCCGGGCATCCTCGACAGCCGCCTTGTCTTCAGCAAAGGCTTGTTGGCTGCCGGTCACGCACAGAAGAGCCAGCATTGCCGCGCCGCTGAGGAGGCGAAGGAGTTTAGTATGCCGCATGTCAAACCTTTCGTTGCCGATCGTCTCGGCTCGCCGCGTCTTTGCTGGTTGTTCCGGAGTCGGTCGCAAGTTGCCGAACGCAAGTCTTAAAGAATAGAATGGCTTTTTTGGCGCAACGCGGCAAGAAAATCCTCCCGCGGAGAATATTGCTCCTAGGCCGGCGTTCAGCTCACGCGATCGATGCAGAAGTCTATCACCTCGATCAAGGCGGCCTTCCAGGGAGAGGCCGGCAACGGCGCCAGAGCGTCGCGCGCAATCGTCCCATAGTGCTGGGCGCGTGCGATCGTGTCGGTCAATCCGCCGTAGCGGCGAATGAGTCCGAGGGCCTTGTCGAGGTTGGCCGCATCGCTGGCGCCGCCCTCGATGGCTTCGCGCCAGAAGGCCCGATCCTCCGGCGTGCCACGACGGTAGGAGAGGATGACCGGAAGGGTGATCTTGCCCTCGCGGAAGTCGTCGCCGACATTCTTGCCAAGGTCGCTCGACGAGCCGCCATAGTCGAGAACGTCGTCGACGAGCTGGAAGGCGAGGCCGAGATTCATGCCGTAGGATTTCAGCGCGTTGCGGTCGGCCCTGCTGGCGCTCGCAACGATCGGTCCGACCTCCGAGGCCGCGGCGAAGAGTGCCGCGGTCTTGGCCCGGATGACCTGCAGGTAGTCGTCCTCGGTCGTCTCCATGTTCTTGGCGACGGAGAGCTGCAGCACTTCGCCTTCGGCAATCACCGATGCGGCGGTCGATAGCACGTCGAGCGCATCGAGCGAGCCGACCTCGACCATCATGCGGAAAGCCTGTCCGAGCAGGAAGTCGCCGACGAGCACGCTTGCCTGGTTGCCCCAGATCGTCCGCGCCGTCGACTTGCCGCGTCTGAGATCGCTTTCATCGACCACGTCGTCGTGGAGGAGCGTCGCCGTGTGCATGAATTCCACGCTTGTCGCGAGCTTGACATGGGCGTCGCCCTCGTAGCCGAACATCGAGGCGGCGGCGAGCGTCAGCATCGGCCTCAGCCGCTTTCCGCCGGAGGAAATCAGGTGATTGGCGACCTCCGGAATCATTTGAACGTCGGAGCCTGCTTTGGAAAGGATGAGCTGGTTGACGCGCTCCATGTCGGAGGACGTCAGGCCGACGAGCGGCTTCACCGAAGCCGGTTTGTTTTTATTGTCTTCCAGCGGTATCACTACGCCCAACGCCCCGGACTCCTGCTTCGTTGTCAGGTTCGACAATAGAAAGAGGGGCTTCGGGCGGCAAGAGGCGAATTGCCTCGCCCTCTGCAATTTAAGACGGGATCAATGAGGCGAATGAAGGAACTGATCCGCACCAACGACGCCGTGCTGCTCTCCTTTGCGGAAAGCCTGATGAAGGATGCGGGGATCGTGTGTCTCATCGCCGATCGGGACATGAGCATCCTCGAAGGCTCGCTCGGCCTCTTGCCGCGGCGGTTTCTGGTGGCCGAAGAGGATGCCGAGAGGGCCCGGCGCATTCTGATCGATGCCGGGCTGGAAAAGGAACTGCGGCAATGAAGCCTTGCTGGTCGCGAGGCGACTGCGGCCCGTCCGAGAGGCGGATGCTGCCATGACGATAACGACGATGACGACGACGGCGGAAACCGTGGATGCGTTTCACCGCGGCCGGTTTCATCTGATCCAGCCGCTCGGCCAGGGCCATCGCTCTGGCATGGATGCGATGCTGCTTGCCGCGCTCGTTTCATGCGAGCGTTCCTGCCGCGTCGCCGATCTCGGTGCGGGTGCCGGCGCCGCCGGCATGGCCGTCGCCGCGCGGCTCACAGGGGCCGAGGTGCTGCTCGTCGAGCGTTCGCAAATCATGGCCGACTTCGCCCGCCGCAGCCTTGCCTTGTCGGAGAACGCCCATTTTGCGGCGCGGGTCGCGGTGCTCGAGGCGGATGTTTCGCTGAACGGCAAGGCCCGCGTTGCGGCCGGCCTGCCGGATGATGCCTTCGACCACGTCATCATGAATCCGCCGTTCAACGATGCTGCCGACCGCAGGACGCCGGATCGCCTCAAGGCCGAAGCGCATGCGATGAGCGACGATCTCTTCGAGACCTGGATCAAGACGGCCGGAGCGATCATGAGGCCGGGCGGGCAGCTTTCGCTCATCGCCCGGCCGGAATCGATCGCCGAGATCATCGCGGCCTGCGGCCGCCGTTTCGGCGGCATCGAGATCACGCCGCTCTTGCCGCGTGCCGGCGAGAATGCAGTCAGGATCCTGGTGACGGCAATCAAGCAGAGCCGCAAGCGGCTGGTGCTCCGCGCGCCGCTGATCATGCACGCAGAAGGGACGCATCGGTTCTCGCCGGAGGTCGATGATCTCAACAATGGCCGCAGCGCCTATCGCCGCCGATGATTAACGGTAAGCATGCCATTGCGTTTGCGGCGCCAATGCATACATGCAGGGTCGGGTTCGTATCGGGCAGGAGTTGAAATGGCCGGGTTCGTAAGAAAACTGATGCCGAGGCGTTTTCGCAGGGACGGGATTGCGATCCCGGCGATCCGGCTTCACGGCACCATCGTGTCCGGGGGCGGGCAGTTCCGCCCGGCTCTCAATCTCGCGACCGTGGCGCCACTTCTCGAAAAGGCCTTTTCGGTCAAGGGAGCGCCGGCCGTTGCCATTTCCGTCAATTCGCCCGGCGGCTCGCCCGTGCAATCCCGGCTGATCTACCAGCGCATTCGCGATCTTGCGGAAGAGAAAAAGAAGCGCGTGCTGATCTTCGTCGAGGACGTCGCGGCCTCCGGCGGTTACATGATCGCGCTTGCAGGAGATGAGATCATTGCCGATCCGAGTTCGATCGTCGGCTCGATCGGCGTCGTCTCCGGCGGCTTCGGCTTTCCGGAGCTTCTGAAGAAAGTCGGCGTCGAGCGGCGCGTCTACACCGCCGGCGAGAACAAGGTCGTGCTCGACCCGTTCCAGCCGGAAAAGGAGCGTGACGTCGAGTTCCTCAAGAGCCTTCAGCTCGATATCCACGATACCTTCATCCGACTGGTCAAGTCCCGTCGCGGCTCGCTGCTTGCCGACCATCCCGATATTTTCTCGGGCCTCTTCTGGACCGGTCGGCGCGGCCAGGAACTGGGCCTCGTCGACGCGCTCGGCGACATGCGCGGCGAGGTGAAGAGACGCTACGGCGAGAAGGCACGCCTGGAGCTGATCCAACCGAGCCGCAGCCTCTTCGGACGCCGTCAGCCGGGCGCCGCGATTGGCGGATCGATCGCAGCACCCCTGGCGGCCTCGGCCGCTGCGGGCCTCATCGAAGCGATCGAGGAAAGGGCGCTTTGGGCCCGCTTCGGCCTGTGAGACAATGGGTACGGCATCTGGTCAGGCGTGCAAGGTCGCTGTAACAAAAGGTGCTGTATCTCCTGTCCGGCATCCCGTCTGATCCAAGGAGGAGCGGAGGAGAAACCATGCCACAGATCATCCTGCTCTTGATCGTCGCCCTCATCGCCTGGATCGGCTACCGCAAGTTCATCGCCGATGCCCAAAAGGTGACGCGCCACCAGGAACGGGTGCGCCGGGAACGCGAGACCGGGGCCAACGGGACGCTGGTCAAGGATCCAAAAACCGGGGAATACCGCCTGAAGCGCGAGGACGAATGACGTCCGCCGGTCCGGCGTTCGATGGGCGGATCGGGCCAAGGCGCTTGACCCTTGCCCTGCGGCATGGCACCTGTCCCGCCAAGACTTAGAAGAATTCGGACGTGATCCATGACCACCGCTTCCCTGCCGGACCATATGAACCCGAAGCGTTCCTTCCAGGCCCTGATCCTGACGCTGCACAATTACTGGGCCGACAAGGGCTGCGCCGTGCTTCAGCCCTATGACATGGAAGTGGGCGCCGGGACGTTCCATCCGGCAACGACGTTGCGTGCACTCGGGCCGAAGCCGTGGCGTGCCGCCTATGTCCAGCCGTCGCGCCGCCCGACCGACGGCCGCTACGGCGAGAACCCGAACCGGCTCCAGCATTATTACCAGTACCAGGTGCTCCTGAAGCCGAACCCGTCCAACCTGCAGGAACTCTACCTCGGCTCGCTGGAGGCGATCGGCCTCGATCCGCTGCTGCACGATATCCGCTTCGTCGAGGATGATTGGGAAAGCCCGACACTCGGCGCCTGGGGGCTTGGCTGGGAATGCTGGTGCGATGGCATGGAAGTCTCGCAGTTCACCTATTTCCAGCAGGTCTGCGGCATCGAGTGCTCGCCGGTTTCGGGCGAGTTGACCTATGGTCTCGAACGCCTGGCGATGTATGTCCAGGGCGTCGACAACGTCTACGACCTGAACTTCAACGGTCGCGAGGGGGCGGAGAAGATCAGCTATGGCGACGTGTTCCTGCAGGCCGAGCAGGAATATTCGCGGCACAATTTCGAATATGCCAACACGGCCATGTTGCACCAGCACTTCATCGACGCCGAGAGGGAGTGCATTGCGCTGCTCGCCGCCGGCGCGCCGGGCGACGCCAGCACCAACCGCCTGCACAAATGCGTCCTTCCCGCCTATGACCAGTGCATCAAGGCGAGCCATGTCTTCAATCTTCTGGATGCTCGCGGCGTCATCTCCGTGACCGAAAGGCAGAGCTATATCCTGCGGGTGCGGACGTTGGCCAAGGCCTGTGGCGAAGCCTTCCTGCTGACCGAAGCGGGTGGTGTAAACGCGACGCGGGACGCGGCCTGATCAGGCCAATCTGATCTTGCGACCACACGGCATGGTGGCGTGCCGGCTGGTTCGCGCCTGCGTGCTGGAAGAGCGGTCGCCGCGTTGCGTGCAAAAGAATTCGCTGCCGTCGAGCCGCCACATCGGTTCCAGAGAGGGGCCATTCGACAGCTCCCCGGCGAAGATCTGCAAGGCGCGGCGAACGCCGGTTGGCCTCTCGACCGGTGCTGCGCTCGCATGGGCAGTGAAGAGGGCCGTAAAGGCGACGACGTTGATGAGGTTGGCGAGCGAAGTCATGGTCTTGTCTGCGTGTTGCGGTTGTTCTGATGGTTTGAGTATCCGCCACAAGCGCCCGTCGCGCCGTTCCCGGCGGAACAGCTCGGCGGGTCGCATGAGAACTGCTGCAAGCCATTGATTGGGCGGGTGCGATTGGCGGGCGGCGGCCTTGCGGCGGGGCCGGCCTAACGGCGCAAATGCCCTCAAAACTGGAGCGGGGAAATCTACGCTTTTCGCCTGTAGGTCCTGTATCTCGCACGCGGAGTCGGTGCTAACCTCCCGCGGGTTTCGAAGGAGGGCATTTCATGATCGGGCTGGCAATCGGGGTCGCCGTGATCCTTTACCTGGTGTTCGTCTACAACGGCCTCGTCAAGGCGCGGCAGATGGCCGAAGAGGCCTGGTCCGGCATCGACGTGCAGTTGAAGCGTCGCGCCGACCTCATTCCGAACCTGATCGAGACGGTGAAGGGCTATGCGGCACACGAGAAGTCGACGCTCGAAGAGGTCGTCGCTCTGCGCAATCGCGCCCAGGCTGTTCCCGAGGGCGACATCGCCGCGCGGGCGGCCGCGGAAGGAGCGCTTTCTCAGGCGCTTGGTCGGATCTTTGCGCTCGCCGAAGCCTATCCGGATCTGAAGGCCAATGAGAATTTTGCCGAGCTCCAGGGCTCGCTGGAGACGATCGAAGGCGAGATCCAGATGTCACGACGTTACTACAACGGCGCTGCCCGCGATCTCAACGTCAAGGTCGAAAGTTTCCCCTCCAACTTGATCGCCGGCGCCTTCCGCTTTGCCAAGGCCAGCTATTTCGAGATCACCAACGAAGCGGATCGCGCTGTGCCGTCGGTCAAGTTCTGAGGCGGCACGGAAGAGGAAATCCTGATGAGGCGGCTTCTCGCGGCGCTTGCGTTCGTGTTTTTCGTCGTTGCGGCGTCTTGGCCGGCTGCGGCGGAAGAGATCATTTCTTCCTACCATTCGGTCATCGATGTCGCCAAGGACGGAGCGCTCACGGTGACCGAAACGATCACCGCGAATGTCGAAGGCAACCAGATTCGCCGCGGCATTTATCGTGACTTTCCCTTGACCTTCCTTGATCCGAACGGCCGGCGCGTCCGGGTGGATTTCAAGCTCGTATCTGTCGAACGCGATGGCGAGGAGGAGGAATACCGAACCGAATCGACGAGCGGCGGCATCCGCATTTATACCGGCAACGCCGATGTCTTCCTGTCCCGCGGTGAGCATATATTTCAGATCACCTATGAGACCAGCCGCCAGATACGCTTTTTCGATGATCACGACGAGCTCTACTGGAACGTGACCGGCACCGAATGGGCCTTCCCGATCGAGGAGGCGACCGCGACCGTCACCTTGCCGGATGGCGTCGTGGCCCAGGGGCTCGACGTCTTTACAGGCGGCTACGGCGCCACGGGCAAGGACGCGCGCGCGGTCGAAGAGGGGGGAGAGATCTTCTTTGCCACGACGCGCAGGCTTCGCCCCCAGGAGGGGCTGACTATCGCCGTCAAGCTGCCGAAGGGCAGCATCGACCGGCCGAGCGCCTCACAGCAGAATATCTGGTGGCTGCGCGACCACCTGGCACTGGTCATCGCCGGCGCCGGTCTCGTCGTCGTGAGCCTCTACTACGGCCGCGCCTGGGTCCGCGTCGGACGTGATCCTGCCCGCGGGGTCATGGTACCGCGCTGGGATCCACCGGACGGCATCTCGCCGGCGCTCGTCAATTACATCGACAACAAAGGGTTTTCCGGAGAGGGTTGGACTGCGCTCTCGGCGGCGGTTCTCAACCTGGCGGTGAAGGGACATGTCGTCCTGGAGGACCTGAAGAACGCCATCATCATTTCGGCGACGGGCAAAGGCGGCGGCGAAAAGCTCCCTAGCGGCGAGGCGGCGCTGATGAGGGCAGTCGACACGGCCGGCGGCACGCTCAAGATCGATCGGGCGAACGGCAAGGCTGTGGCGGATACCGGGTCGACCTTCCGCAGCGCCATGGAGCGCGAGCACCGAGGCAAGTATTACCGTGCCAATACCGGCTACATCATCGGCGGCGTCGTGCTTTCGATCGCGGCCCTAGCGGCACTCTTCATCTTTGGCGACCTTGGCGAGGAGACGCTTCCCTTCATCATCGTTCCGGTTTTCTTCGCCGTTTTCGTTTCCGGTTTCGCCGTTTCGGTCGGCAAGTCGTTGCAGCGCGGCTCGAGCCTCAAGCGGCGCATCCTGTCGATCGTCGTGCTGGCCTTCATCGGCTTCGTGCTGTTTGCGGTGGTTTCGAGCATTCTGGCGGTCCTTGTCTCGTCGGCGACCGATGCGGACGACCTGCCGTTGTTTTTCGCGGTCGGCGGCATCATCCTCGCCAACGGCCTGTTCTATTACCTGATGGGCGCGCCGACGCCGCTCGGCAGCCGGATGATGGATGGCATCGACGGATTGCGGCAATATCTGACGCTTGCCGAAAAAGACCGGCTGAACATGCAAGGGGCACCGGACATGTCGCCGCGGCATTTCGAAACGCTTCTGCCCTACGCCGTAGCACTCGGCGTCGAAAAGCCCTGGACCGAGACATTCGATCGCTGGCTTCTGGCCGCAGCCGGAGGCGCGGCAGCGGCTGCCTACCAGCCAGGCTGGTACCATGGCGACTCCTTCGGTCCCGGATCTTTCTCCGACACGATCGGCGGCTTCGCGGGATCGATGGCCGATACGATGACCTCTTCGCTGCCGCCTCCGCCCAAGAGTTCGTCTTCCGGCTTTTCTTCAGGCGGCGGCTTTTCCGGCGGCGGTGGTGGCGGCGGCGGTGGCGGCGGCTGGTAGAGAGGGCCAATTTCCTCGCCGCACTTGATGACATTTTCACCCGGGCTTGCTAAGTCGAGGCCACCCACCGGAACAGAACAAAGTCTCGATTCATGCCCGATCTTCTTATTGAACTGCGCTCAGAAGAAATTCCTGCCCGCATGCAGCGCAAGGCGGCCGGCGATCTGAAGAAGCTCGTGACGGATGCGCTCGTCGAGTCGGGTCTCACCTATGAAGGTGCGCGCGAGTATTGGACGCCCCGTCGGCTGACGCTCGACATCCGTGGCCTCAATGCCCGCTCCGCGGATCTCCGCGAAGAGCGCAAGGGACCGCGCACCGACGCCAACGAGAAGGCGATCGAAGGCTTTCTGCGTGCCGCGGGCCTCTCCTCGATCGGCGAGGCCCATGTCCACAGCGATCCGAAGAAGGGCGAATTCTACGTCGCCCACATCGTCAAGCCGGGCCGGGACGCAGAGGACATCATCGCCGAGGTGATGCCGGCGATCATTCGCGATTTTCCCTGGCCGAAGTCCATGCGCTCCGGCGTCGCCTCCGCGAGGCCAGGCAGCTTGCGCTGGGTGCGGCCCCTGCAATCGATCGTCTGCACCTTCGGTGCGGAAACCGAGGAGACGAGGGTCATCCCCTTCGAGGTCGACGGCATCGTCGCCTCAAATGTCACCTACGGCCACCGCTTCCACGCGCCGGAGCCGATCACCGTTCGCCGCTTCGCCGACTATGCCGACAAGCTCGAAAAGGCGAAGGTCGTGCTCGACGCCGAGCGCCGCAAGGAGATCATCGGCGCTGATGCGCGCAACGTCGCCTTCGCCAACGGTCTTGAATTGGTCGAGGACGAGGGCCTGCTCGAGGAAGTGGCGGGTCTCGTCGAATGGCCGCGGGTGCTGATGGGGAGCTTCGAGGAAAGCTATCTCGAAATTCCGTCCGAGATCATCCGCCTGACGATCAAGACCAATCAGAAATGCTTCGTGACCCGGCAGCCGGGCGCAGAAACGCTGTCGAACCGGTTCATCCTCGTTTCGAATATCGAGGCCAAGGACGGCGGCAGGGAGATCGTCCACGGCAACGGCAAGGTTGTGCGCGCACGCCTCTCCGACGCGGCGCATTTCTGGAAACGCGACCAGGGCGACCTGCCGGATCTCGAAACGCTGAAGCCGTCCGCAGAGAAATTCGGGCTCGATCTGACGAAGCCGCTCGACCAGCGCATGGCGAAGCTCGACGCGCTGAACGTCACCTTCCATGCCAAGCTCGGCACGCAGGGCGAGCGGGTTGATCGCATCCGTTCGATCGCCTCGGCGCTTGCCGAAGTCACCGGCGCCGGTCACGGCCTGGTTGCGCGGGCCGCGGTGCTTGCCAAGGCCGATCTGCGCACCGAGGCCGTTGGGGAGTTTCCCGAGTTGCAGGGCATCATGGGCCACAAATACGCGGTACTGCAAGGCGAGGACGCCACGGTCGCCAATGCGATCGAGGACCATTACAAGCCGCAAGGCCCCTCCGACCGCGTGCCGACCGATCCCGTGTCGGTGGCGGTTGCGCTTGCCGACAAGCTTGATACGCTCGTCGGCTTCTGGGCGATCGACGAGAAGCCGACCGGATCGAAGGATCCCTATGCGCTGCGTCGTGCCGCGCTCGGCGTCATCCGGCTCATTCTCGAGGGCAGGGCGCGCCTGCCGCTGCTGCCGTTCTTCGACGTCGCGCTCAAGACCCTCAAGGCGCAGCGGCCCGATGTGGCCGGCGATGTCGCCGCGGACCTTCTCGCCTTCTTCCACGATCGCCTGAAGGTCTACCTGCGCGATCTCGGGGCGCGCTACGACCTGATCGACGCGGTATTGACGCCGGGGGCCGACGACCTGTTGATGATCGCGCGTCGCGTCGAGGCGCTGACGGCGTTCATCACGGACGAGGAGGGCAAGAACCTGCTCGCCGGCACGAAGCGCGCCACGCAGATTCTCGCGGCTGAAGAGAAGAAGGGTACCGAGGTCGCCGCCAGCGTCGACGAGAAGCTTTTCCGGCTCGACGCCGAGCGGACCCTTCACGCCTCGATCAAGCTCGCCTCCGATGATGCGCGCGAGGCGATCGTCAAGGAGGATTTCCGCTCCGCCATGGAAGCGCTCTCCAAATTGCGCCAGCCGGTCGACGTGTTCTTCAACGACGTGCTCGTCAATGACGAGGACAAGGCGATCCGCGCCAACCGCTTGGCGCTCCTGGGGCTGATCCGCTCCGCGACCGGCGAAGTTGCCGACTTCTCGAAGATCTCGGGATAAAGGCCGCCCGGTGCGATCGGGTGCCCGTCGACAACCGGCGGGCTCCATCCTATCTGTGGAGAATGACGAGCGATCATCCGAGCGCAGGTGCAGGTGCCATCGAGCCTCCGGGCCTGAGGCGGCGCGGCGACTGGATCGCCGTGGCCGACGACGCGATCCCCTTCGAGCGCATTGAAGCCTTCTTCGCCGGACGCGCCTACGAACCGCATCGGCATGATACCTATGCCGTCGGCCAGACGCTTTCGGGCGTTCAAAGTTTTCGTTATCGCGGCGCCGAGCGCACCAGCCTGCCCGGTACGACGATGGTGCTGCATCCGGACGAATTGCATGACGGCCAAGCCGGTGCCGAGGACGGATTCCGCTACCGGATGATCTATATCGAGCCAGCCGCTGTCCAGGGAGTCCTGGGCGGCCGGCCGCTGCCCTACATCAAGGGAGGCCTTTCATCCGACCCGCGCCTCTTCGCTGCCGTCCATGCCCTGTTGCCGGCGACGGATACCCGGATCGATGTCCTGGAGTTCGAGGACGGCCTCTTCGAACTTGCCCATGCGCTCGAAGCCGCGGCCGGTGGTCCTGGCAAGGTTGGCGGGGCGCTCGACTATCGCGCGGCGGAGCGCGCGCGCCTTTATCTTCATGACCTGCCCGAAGGCACCACAACGCTGGAGAAGCTCGAGGCGATCAGCGGCCGCGACCGTTGGGGCCTCAGCCGCGACTTCCGCCGGCTGTTCGGGACGAGTCCTTATCGATATCTCGTGCAACGGCGCCTCGAGGCGGTGAAGGCCGGCCTCCGGCGAGGCGTCCCGACGGCACAAGCCGCGCTCGATGCCGGATTTGCCGATCAGGCGCATATGAGCCGTCATTTCAAGAAGGCTTTTGGCGTCTCGCCGGGCCGATGGCTGCGCATGGCGGGGCCTCTGCCGCCGATTGAATCCCGCACGATCGTTCAAGATCCGGTCGCTTGAACTGCTGTATTCCGGGCTGAAGACAGCTTGAGGAAGCAGCCATGAACCCATCCAGCCGGAACTACGCCTCGATCAATTTTGCCGAGAAGCTCGGGATGTTCACCGATCAGTGGCAGCCGCGCGTGATCGCCGAGCTCAACGACTACCAATTCAAGATCGTCCGGATCGAGGGCGATTTCATCTGGCACGATCACCCGGAAACCGATGAGGCCTTCATCGTTCTGGAGGGGACGCTTCGGATCGATTTTCGCGACGGCTCGGTCTCGATCGGTCCGGGTGAAATGTACGTCGTGCCGAAGGGCGTCGAGCACAAACCCTATGCGGAAGAGGAAGTGAAGATGCTGCTCATCGAGCCGACCGGCACGCTGAACACCGGACAGGCAGGCGGCGAACGCACCGCTGCGAATGACGTGTGGATCTGATGCGATGGTCAGCGAACTCGCACTTCTCGCGCTTGGGGCCTTGCCGATGATGGGCAGTCCCGGGCCGGCGACGCTGAGCCTCGCCGGCATGGGCGCCGCCCATGGCGTCGCGCGGAGCCTGCGTTATGCCGCCGGCATCAATCTCGGCACCGTTACTGTCGTTTTGCTGATAGCAACCGGCGTCACCGCCGTGTTCCTCGGCCTGCCGGGCATGAAGACGGCGGTTGCGGTTCTTGCCGCCGCCTATATGCTTTATCTGACCTGGCACATCGCCACCGCGCCGCCGGTCGCGGCGGACGAAGGGCGATCGACAGTGCCTTCGTTCCTCGGCGGGTTCGTTCTCGCGATCGCCAATCCGAAGGCCTATGCGGGGATCGGCGCCGTCTATGCCGGCAGTCTGATCGAATCAGGGCAGCAGCCTGCGGCGATTGCCAAGATTCTGGTTCTGGCCTTCGTCGCGATCGCCGTGAATACCACCTGGCTCGCCTTCGGCGCTGCCATCGCCGCCACACTGCGCGATCCAAGGAAGGCACGCATCGCCAACCTCATCTTCGCCGGTCTCCTGTTGATCTCTGTTGTCGTAGCATTCCTCAGATAGAGCCTCGCCCTTGAAGAAGCAGCGGCCGGCCGTCTATGAAGACCGATGACCGCCAAGATCCTCGTCAGCGCCTGTCTCATGGGCCATGCGGTGCGCTATGATGGTGCCGCCAAACCGCTGTGCCATCCGGCGATCGACCGTTGGCGCGCGGAAGGTCGGCTCGTGACCCTCTGTCCCGAGATGTCGGCGGGCATGCCGGTTCCGCGGCCGCCGGCAGAGATCGAAATGGGCGGGACCGGTGCGAACGTCCTTTCCGGTCTGGGACGCGTCCTTGAAAAGACCGGCGGCGACGTAACCGATGCGTTTCGCCGTGGCGCCGAAAACGCTCTCGCGCTCGCACGCGCGGCGAACTGTCGCTTCGCATTGCTGATTGACGGTAGCCCGTCCTGCGGCTCCAGCTTCGTGTATGACGGGAGCTTCAACGGCGAGCGCGTCAAAGGCGAGGGGGTGACCGCCGCGCTTCTTCGCCAGAACGGCATCGAGGTTTTCTCCGACCGCGAAGTCGAGCAGCTGGTGGAGAGGCTTGCCGGCGAGGATGCCCTATAAAAGATTACGCCCCTGCTTCTCTCAGGGGCGCAACCTCTCGCCATTGCAGCGAAACGCCCGTCAGCCTTGAGTATCCGGCCGATGGGGCAGGGAACTTCATTTATATGGTGCTAATCTAATCTAAGTTCGAAGCCCGACGGATCAAATTCCTGTGAACGGCTGCCGCCGTCCATCGACGCGCTCACCGGTTCGGCGCGCGCCACGATCGCGACCGCGGCGGTCTTCGCCGTCCGGTCGACGGCCGCCACCGCGGCGATCGAGGTGGCGGCCGCGCCCGTCGGTGCCGGATCTGCCTTCATGGCCGCGGCCTTGATGACGTCCTCCGAGGCCTTGTTGACGAAGACGACCGGCGATCCTCCGAGCCAGGCTTCGGTACGGACCGACTTCATTTCGCCATCGATTTCCTTGAGTTCGAGCTTGGCGGTACCGGGTGCCAGCTCGGGCACGACATAGGAAACCTTCTTTTTGGGCTGCAGTGGCGGGCACTGGGAGCAGGAAATCGTCGCGACGCTGGAATTGACCGCCGTTCCGGACGTCACGTCCTCGACCGACGACGCTGTCGCTGTGCCGGCGGCAAGTGTCAAGGCGGCGGTGATCAGCAGGGAACGCATCGGTTTCTCCTCGAAAGTATCGAGGAGGAGAATATGAGGCTTCCCTTACCTTCCCGTCAGGAGAATTGGTAAAAATTGAATGATGCCGCGATTGCGGGCGTTTACGCCTTCTCGCGCGAGACCGCACGCCACCCGATGTCGCGGCGGTAGAAGCCGTTCTCCCAGGAAACGGCGTTTACGCCTGCATAGGCGGCATCCTTGGCGTCGCTGACGGTCCGCCCCATGGCCGTGACGTTCAGCACACGGCCTCCGGTGGCGACGAGGCGGCCATCCTTGAGTGCCGTCCCGGCATGAAACACCTTGGTCGTGGCGGACGCCTCGGGCAGGGCCGCGATCGGCGTGTTCTTCTCATAGCTTCCCGGATAGCCGCGCGAAGCCATCACCACCGTTAGCGCCGCGTCGTCGTGCCATTCTATCTGCATGCCGTCGAGCGTGCCCGTCGCTGCGGCGTAGAGCAGCGGCAGCAGGTCGCTCTTCATGCGCATCATCAGGACCTGGCATTCCGGATCGCCGAAACGGACATTGTATTCGATGAGTTCGGGTCCCTTCGCCGTGATCATCAGGCCGGCGAAGAAAACACCCGTGAACGGATGTCCGCTTTCGGCCATGCCGCGCACCGTCGGCTCGATGATCTCCTTCATCGTCCGCTCGACCAGCTCGGCAGTCATCACCGGGGCCGGCGAATAGGCACCCATCCCGCCGGTGTTCGGTCCCGTATCGCCGTCGCCGACGCGCTTGTGGTCCTGCGCCGAGGCGAGCGGCAGCACGGTCTTGCCGTCCGAGAGGCAGAAGAAGCTCGCTTCCTCGCCGTCGAGAAACGCCTCGACGACAACCTCGGCCCCGGCGGCGCCGAAGGCGCCGGCGAAACATTCGTCGACGGCGGCGAGCGCCTCGTCGAGCGTCATCGCGACCGTGACGCCCTTGCCGGCAGCGAGCCCATCCGCCTTGATGACGATCGGGGCGCCCTGTTCGCGGATATAGGCCTTGGCCGGCTCGCCTTCGGCAAAGCGCCTATAGGCTCCTGTCGGGATTGCGTATCTGGCGCAAAGATCCTTGGTAAAGCCTTTGGAACCTTCGAGCTGGGCGGCAGCGGCGGAGGGACCGAAGACGGCAATGTCGGCGGCGCGGAGTACGTCCGCGAGGCCGGCAACCAAGGGGGCCTCCGGGCCGACCACGACGAAATCGATCACCTTCTCGCGGCAGAAGTCGACGACAGCTGCATGGTTGTCGATGTCGAGCGCGACGATCGTCGCCTCTTCGGCAATGCCGGGATTGCCCGGTGCCGCGTAGAGCGCGGTAAGCTGCGGCGACTGCGCGATCTTCCACGCCAGCGCGTGTTCGCGTCCGCCCGAACCGATCAGAAGAACCTTCATTGCCATCCCTGCCGTCAGCGCATTGATGCGCTGCGGTTAGGACGTTGGGCGGGGCAAGGTCAAGGAAAAACCGGCCCCGCGATCAAGATTCACCGGCGCGCCTCGCGGCCCGAGCTCCGACGTGCGCTGCCGGACTGCTCGTCGGCGGGCCGGCCCTTGACGTGCTGCGCCGTCCGGGTCAGCGCCCAGATGGCCAGATCGTCGAGCGAGAGCGGCTTGCTGATCAGATAGCCTTGGAAGCGGTCGCAGCCGGCTGCCGTCAGCATGGCGAGCTTTTCCGGCGTATCGACGCCTTCGCCGATCACTGCCATGTCCTTGGCATGGCAGAGTGCGATCACCGCCTTGAGCACGGAAAGGGAGTGCGAGGCCGTGAGGTTGGTGACGAGCGCCCGGTCGAGTTTGATCGTGTCCGCGGCGTAGTCGATGATCTGCTGGATCGAGGTATAGCCGGCACCGAAGTCGTCGATCGACAGGCGGAAGCCTTTGTGGCGCAGTTCCTCGATGTTCTGCCGAAGCTGGTCGCTGATCTTGACGGCGAACGTTTCGGTAAGCTCGATGTCGATCGATCGCGGTTCGAGCCGATGGAGGGTCGCGCAGTCCGACAGGTAGTCGCCGAGGGCGCGCGAATGCAGCTCCGCCGAGGAAATGTTGATCGCCAGCACCGTATCTTGTCCGAAAAGGGCCTTCAACTGGCGGCAGTCGGACATCGCCTTGTCGATGACCCACCAGTCGATCTTGGTGAAAAGACCGGAGCTTTCGGCGATCGGGACGAATTCGTCCGGCGTCACGGGGCCGAGAACGGGCGAATTCCAGCGCAACAGGGCCTCGCAGCCGGTGACCTGGCCGCGCACGTTGACGATCGGCATGTAGACCAGGCGGAATTGCTCGTCAGGATCGAGTCCCCGCAGTTCCTCCTGGATCTGGCGCAGCCGCGTCCGCTTGTCGTGGAGCGCACGCGAGAAACGAGAGGAGCGATTCCTGCCGCCGGATTTCGCCTGGTACATGGCGGCATCGGCATTGGAGATCAGTTCGGCGATGTTCGTCGCGTCATCCGGGCAGATCGCCACGCCGATGCTTGCAGTCACCGGATAGCGCTTGCCGGAAACTTCGAAGCCGCCATCGAAAAGGGCGAGGATTGCATCCGAGATTTCGCGGACGGTGCCTTTACCGGGGTTCGACCTCACCAGAACCGCAAATTCATCACCGGACAGGCGGGCGAGGACGGCAGGCTCCAGCTGTCTCCGCCGGGTGATCGTCTCCACCGTTTGCCCGATGCGCATCGCAAGCGTCCTGAGCAGGTCGTCGCCAACATCATGGCCGTGCTTGTCATTGACGAATTTGAAATTGTCGATGTCGATGAACAAGAGGCTGCACTTCTCGTCCGAAGCGATCACTTGCTCGACGACGCCGGCCGCCAGCGCGTTGAAGCGGCCGCGGTTGTTGATGCCGGTGAGGGTGTCGGCCCAGGAGCTTTGCTGCACCAGGCGCAGCGCATTGGCAGACTGGCCATGAAGCTCGCGGATGTTATGGGTCAAACGCCCGATCTCGCCCGCTTCGTCCATGTCCCGGATATCGTCACGCTGGCCGTTCATCACCGCCGTGACATCGGCGTCGAGGCTCGCGATCGGCCCGGTGATGAAACGCCTGATCAACAGCACGATCAGGAAAATGGAAATCAGGCTCATGGCGAGAGCGCCACAGGCAAGCAGCACCTTGCGGCGCAGCACTTGGGCCCCGAGATAGTCGTCCGGGACGACGATCGTCGCGTAAAGCTGCGTACCGAGGGGCGTGCTCGCCGAAAGCCTGTCGGTGACGGCGAGCGGCCATGGTTGGAGAACGAGATCGGCTCCGTACTCCTTCTTCAGTGCCGCCTGCATTGCGAGGAACCGGTCCGGCAGGACGGCTATCTGCATCAGCAGCGCATTGGTCTTGTTGCTCGGCATCGGCCGGGCGAAGGTGACCGGGTCGACGAAGAGGGAGTAGACGATCCGCGGCCGGTCGCCGGTCGGCTCGAGATAGGTTAAGTCGCTCAGCCGCTTGCCGGCGATCAGCTTTCTTGCAAGGTCGCGCTGGGGTTCGTCGATCTCGGCAAAGGGATCCCAGCTGTTCTCGAAATAGTATTCGGCTTCTTCTTTCGAGTTGAGGACCGCAAAGGAGATGTAGGCTATCGGATCCTCCGACAGCGACTTTATGCTTTCCTGCAGACGCGTGCCGTGTGCGGTGACGCGGTAGCGCTCATCGGCCTCGGCCACGAACTGGCGCAGGACGTTGCCGTTCAGCAGCGCGTTGAGGAAGCTCCTGCTGCGGTGAACCTCGTTCTGGAAAACCGCGGCCGCGTGCTCGAGCCGTTGGGAAAGCTTCGCCTTCTCCAGCGCCTGAATGGAGCGCTCCTGGGCGAAGTAGACCGACAGCGCCGCAAGCAGGTAGCCGAGAAGCACGACCGGAAAGATCAGATAGAGTGCACGCTTGCTGAGGGTCACTGAAAATTCGCCAATGTGCTGATGATGCGTCGGCGCGCCTGGACCGACTGGATCGAGAGTTCCTGCTGGTACTGGCTTTTTGCCAGGGTCGCGGCCGGCGGATAGATCTCCGGATCGGAGCGCATCGCTTCCGGTAGAAGCTTCAATGCCGCGCTGCTCGTGGTCGGCATCGTCAAGGCAACGGCGTTGGCCGCGGCGCCTTCCGGCGAACCGATGAAGTCGAGGAACTCCAAGGCGCGCTGTTTGTGGGGCGAACCTGCGATAACCGAAACGCAGTCGAGCCAGGAAAGCGTCCCTTCCCGGGGGACCGAATAGCGCCAGAGTCCCGGCTTGCCGACCTTGTCATTGAGGACGTGCTGGTCACCGCTGTAGCCGAGCGCCATATGGATCTCTTTGCCGGTCGCCCCGTCCTGGATGGCGGTGATGACATAGTCGTAGGTCAGCACGGCCGGCGCCTGCGCCTTCAGAAGATCGAAGGCGGCCTTCAAGGTTCCTGTTTCGCTGGCATTGATGGATGTGCCGAGCAGCATCAGCGGCGGCACGAAGAGTTCGGTATGGTCGTCGAACATCGCGATGTGCTTCTTGAGCGACACTGACGGCCGCATCATGTCCTGCCAGGAGGTCGGCGCCCGCGCGATGATATCGGACCGATAGAGAATGCCGACCGTTCCGGAGAAATAGGGCAGTCCGCGTCCGGCGCAGCGATCGCGCCACTTGGGCTCATAGTCGGCGAGCGTGGGCAAATTTGCCTCTTCAAGCGGCTCGAGAACGCCTTTCTTACCGAAAAGCTGCGCGCCGTTCTCATCGACGACGACGAGATCGATATTGTTGCTCGGATCGGCGAGAATCTCGTCGCGGGCGTCGTCGCTATCGAAATTGATCTGACGGATCGAGACGCCCGTCTCCTGCGTCCATCGGTCGATGAGGCCTTGGTCGATATAGGCTTCCCAGATCAGCAAGTTCAGCGTTTCGGCGCGGCTTGCGGCCGCGCAAAGCAACGTCGCCAGAAAGACGGATGTAGCCGCGCGCCTTCTCATTCCTTGCCCCTCGCCCTTCAACCCCCACTGGCAGACGGTAACCGGCAATAATTTAGGAATGCTTACGGGGCGGCGCGAGCCATGCACCGCTCCGTCATGAGAGGCTATCGCGACGGGATTTTCGGCAGGAACACGGTGAAGATGCCGAGCAGCGGCAGGTAGGAGCAGATCCTGTAGACGAATTCGATGCCATGGCTGTCGGCGAAGATGCCGAGCACCGCCGCACCCATGCCGCCGAAGCCGAAGGCAAAACCGAAGAAGACGCCGGCGATGAGCCCGACGCGGCCGGGAACGAGCTCCTGCGCGAAGACGACGATCGCAGAGAAGGCCGACGAGAAGACGAGGCCGATCACCACGCTGAGCACACCCGTCCAGAACAGGTTCGCGTAAGGAAGCATGAGCGCGAAGGGAATGACGCCGAGGATCGACAGCCAGATGACGAAGCGAGCGCCATAGCGGTCGCCAATCGGCCCGCCGAGGAAGGTCCCGGCCGCCGCGGATCCGAGGAAAAGGAACAGCATCAGTTGCGCCTGCTGCACGCTGGTGCCGAATTTTTCGATGACGAAGAAGGTGAAATAACTGGAGACGCTGGCGAGATAGACGTTCTTCGTCGCCGTCAGCAGGACGAGGATCGCGACCGTCCAGAGGACGCGGGCCTTGGGCAGCGGCAGGGTCCGGCTCGGCACGGCGCGGCTCATGGTCGAGCGGCGATGCCGCACGTACCAGGTGCTGACCCAGGACAGCACGAAGAAACCGGTAACGGCGACCACCGAGAACCAGCTTAGGCTGCCCTGGCCGAAGGGCAGGACGATGAAGGCGGCAAGGAGCGGGCCGAGCGCGCTGCCGGCGTTGCCGCCGACCTGGAATAGGGATTGCGCGAGCCCGTGGCGGCCGCCCGAGGCGAGCCGGGCGACGCGCGACGATTCGGGGTGGAAGATCGCCGAGCCGATGCCGATCAGGCTCGCCGCCAGCAGAAGCATCCAGAAGTGATCGGCATGGGCGAGAAGAAGGAGCCCCGAACAGGTCGACAGCATGGCGACCGGCAAGGTGTAGGGAAGGGCCCAGCGGTCGGTGACGATCCCGACGGCGGGCTGCAGCATCGACGCCGTGACCTGGAAGGTGAAGGTCAACAGGCCGATCTGCACGAAGTCGAGCGCGTAGTTCGCCTTGAGCAGCGGATAGAGCGCTGTCAGCAGCGATTGCATGATGTCGTTCAGCATGTGGCAGAAGCTGACGGCAAGAATGACGGAGAAGGCCGTCTTTTCCGGATTGATGCTACCAGCCGTGACCGAAGACATGAGGTGTTCCTTCCGAACGGCCCGCTTCGGAGCCTTTCATCCATCTGTAAACGCCTTGCCGCTGGCCTGCTTTTGTGATTTGGTCGATTTCTTTCGCGAGTGGGCCATATGGAGAGTTTCGACCGTCACTACCTGCCGGAACTGCCGGATGCAGATCACTTCAGAAATCTAGAGTGGATCGAGAAGGCGAATGCGCCCGTCCTGGCGATCGGACGGGATTATGGCTGCGGGCTGATCGTGCCGTGGCACAGCCATAGCCGGACCCAGCTCTGGTGGGCCCGCTCCGGCGTGGTCCTCGTGCACACGGCAGACGGGCGATGGATGATCCCGCCCGGCCATGCCCTGCTCATCCCTGCCGGAATGGAGCACTCGGCCGAGATGGTCAGCGACGTTCGCATGCATTCGATCTACATCGCGGCAATGAGTCGAGCGCGCCGGCCCCTGGTGCTGGAGGTGTCGGCGCTGGCCGGCAGCCTCATCGACGAACTCGTCCGTATCGAGAATGAAACGTCGTGCGATCGGCGCGAGCAGCTGATCATGGACCTGTTGCTCGAAGAGATCCCGCGCCTCGCAGAGCGTCCGCTTGGCCTCCCATTTCCACAGGAGCGCAGTCTCGCCGGCCTCTGCCGGAAATTCCTGGAGGCACCTTCCGCCAGTGCCAATATCGATCAATGGGCCGACAGCCTCGGTATCAGCCGGCGTTCCTTCACCCGGTTCTTCCGCCGTGAGACGGGCATCAGCTTCGTCACCTGGCGCCAGCAGGCCTGCATCTTCGCCTCGCTGCCGCGCATTGCCGATGGCGAGCCCATCACCACCGTCGCGCTTGATGCCGGCTACGAGAATGTGGCGGCCTTCACCACCATGTTCCGCCGCATGCTGGGTGCCCCGCCGAGCCTTTATCTGCGCGGTCGCGATGTCTGACTGAACGGATCATCGGGACGCTTGACCGGCTGGCTAAGCGGGGCCAAACAGGGACCATGAACAACTCATCCGTCGATTCCGGCCGCGTGCACGATGCACCGTCGAAGAACTGGGTCTACCGCGCGCTGCCGCAGGCGCTCTGGCCCTATGCGCAACTCGCCCGTTGGGACCGGCCGATCGGCTGGCAATTGCTGATGTGGCCATGCCTCTGGTCGGCCGCGCTGGCGGCGGGAACCGCGGCCGCACTCGGCAGCTTCTCCCCGGCTCGTTTCCTCTTCCATGTCTTTCTGTTCGTTGCCGGGGCCATCGCCATGCGCGGCGCCGGCTGCACCTATAACGACCTTGTCGATCACGAGATCGACATGGAGGTGGCGCGCACCCGTTCGCGGCCGCTGCCGTCCGGCCGGGTCACACGCGCGCAGGCGAAGGCCTTCATGGTGCTGCAGGCGCTGCTGGGTCTCGTCATCCTGCTGCAGTTCAACGCCTTTACCGTCTTCCTCGGCATCGTCTCGCTGGGCCTGGTCGCCGTCTATCCATTCGCCAAGCGCTTCACCGACTGGCCGCAATTCTTCCTGGGGCTGGCATTTTCCTGGGGTGCCATCATGGGCTGGTCGGCGGAATTCGGGTCGCTGTCCTTTGCCGCCATCCTCCTCTACGCCGCGGCAATCGCCTGGACGATCGGCTACGACACGATCTATGCCTACCAGGATCGGGAGGACGATGCCTTGATCGGTGTCCGTTCGACGGCACGCCGTTTCGGCGACAATCCGCGGCCTTGGTTGATCGGCCTTTACGGATTGACCGTACTTCTGATGTTTCTTGCATTCCTGGCGGCGGGCGCCGGCTTCTTCGCCCATCTCGGGCTTGTGGTGGCGGCTGTCATGCTCGGCTATCAGATCCTGGTGCTGAACATTCGCGACCCTGAGCAGTGCCTGGCGCTCTTCAAGTTCAACGGTGTCGTCGGATTGATCGTCTTCGCCGGGCTCGTGCTCGCGCTTCTCCTGCGCTTGATATGAAGAATCCTCCGGAGGATCCGGAGGATGCCGAGTTGAATTCGTGTGATGCGCGACTACAGCGCCGTCGTCCTTTAGGACGCACAAAGGTCGCTGTAAGTCTTTGAATCTACGCATCGAGCTTTCCGAAAATCGAGTCCGATTTTCGGGCCGATGCGCTAAGCCCAGCTCGGTTCGGCGTCGGCTTTGCGCCGTCTGACGCTATTGCGCCCACGCAAAGCGGCCCAAAGGGCGAAGAGGGGGGCGAGCAGGTGCTTGCGCATCGGTATCTCCTTCATTCGTTGCCTCGGCTATGAACCGCTTGTGGCAGGATGAAGGCGGGGCTGCTGTTTCCACCGTAACACCCACGGCGCCGGGTCCGCGTCGTGTCCGCGCAACAACAAAAACCGGCCGCAGGGATTGGCCGGCTTTTGCACTGGAGAACGATGTAGTGCGGCACGCGTCAGTGCCGGGCGATGATCTCGCGGCCGTCGATCTTCATATGCACACCGAGCGTGCCGGTGGAGCGGCGCACGAGGAAGCGTGGCCGGCGCTCGGCGAAGAAGGAGTGCCGCCGGCGCGGTTTTACCGGGGCGGTGCGGATTTCACCGAGATGTTCTTCGAGCGGCCGGGCAACGCCGTCCGCTTCGACCATCAGCATCGGGATGCGGTAGGCCTCCGCCCAGGCACGCCAGTCGGCCGCTATGTCGGAAAGATCGTGCGCAACGAGCAGCGGGATGCAAAGATCCGGATCGTCGTGATGGAGCTCCAGCGTCACAGTTACCTCTCCGTCGCCATGGTCGATGGCTCGCGCCGCCACGCCCTTGAATGCTCGCGCCGGCAAGGCGATCGAAAGGGGCAGGCCGCTGGATGGTAACACCTTGCGAAGGACAGCGCCACGCTGGTCGAGGCTGATGCTCACATTGCCCACATCGCCGCGCAGGACGTAGGACGCCTGTTGCGGAAAACGCTTCGGATCGAGCCGCAGCGTATTTCCGGCCCATGCCGGTTGAGAGAGTGTGTTGCGCATTTTTTATCGCCCTTGTTTTCCTTGAGAGCCGGTTCCCGGTCTTCTTCTCGGGACGTTTTCGTCCTCTATGGGCGGGAGGATAGGCGGCCCCTCTTCCGGACGACTTAAAAATCGCGGTTAAAAAAACTTTGCGTCCTCCGATGGTTAGCAAAAGCCGAGGCGGCAAGGTTTCTCTTTCGTCAACAAGATTGCCGGCATTTTGCGGGTCTGCGGGCGGTCGGCGGAAAAGCCACGCACAAGCCTGTTGCGCCAGCTTCAAGCGATATGAAGAGACTTCGGGGATGTCGCGACTCCGGCTGTCCCCGATCCTTGTTGGCAGGGCGGCGCGCATGGTTTCGACCTATCTCGACTATAATCTCATCACGCGGGACATGAAGGTCAGCCTGAAACGCGTGTCGGAACAGACGCTCGTCGCGCGCGATACGCAATACTACAAGGACAATATCGGCAATGTGAGTTCGGTCGACGCGTTCCTCGACGACTACCGTCTCTATTCCTACGCGATGAAGGCTTTTGGCCTGGAGGAAATGATCGATTCGGTCGCCTTCATGCGAAAAGTGCTGGAAAGCGATCTCTCCGACGAGAACAGCTTTGCGAACAAGCTGACGGACGACCGCTATCGGGAATTCGCTCTTGCCTACAGCTTCAGTGGCGGCACCGCCGTCTCGCAGACGGAGGCACAACTCGACGAGATCATCGGACTCTACGATACGAGCATTCTCAATATTGCGGAGACCCAGAAGGAGGAAACCCGTTACTACAATGTCATGATCGACAAGATCACCAGCGTCGATCAGCTCCTCAACAACGACCGGCTGAGGGCCTACGTCTTCACGGCTTTCGGTATCGACGAGAACACCTATTCCCGCCAGACGCTCCGCAGCGTGCTCTCCAGCAATTCCGGCGATGCGAGCAGCTACGAGAATACCGTGATTGCTCCGAAGCTCTCCGAACTCGAGACCGCCAAAGCGGCGGCGGAGGCGCAGTTGACTGCAGGCGGTCTCACCGACGAGGAAGAGGCGGAACTCGAGAGCAAGATAACGACCTACGCGAATTCCATTTCCACGCTCAACAACTATCTCGACCTGGCCGCGGCATTCGATTTCGGCGCCGACGGCACGGCGACCGCCGGTGCGGCGCAGACTGACGAGAACACGCAGGCCGTCAACGAACTCTATGTCTCCAGCAATTCCCGCGTGACGTCACAGGCGGCGTTGTTGAACAAGGCCTATTTCGAGGAGAAGATCGCGAGCATCACGACCGTCGCCGAGCTTACCGCCGATGAGCGACTCTACAGTTATATCAGGACCGCCTTCGACCTCACCGGTGTGACGATCGTGCCTGCGACGATCAAGAACATCCTGACAAGCGATCCGGACGACCCGGACAGCTACGTCAACACGATCGGCGGCGGCGACGAGAATTACCTCGCGCTGGCCAATGCCTTCAATTTTGAGGAGGACGGGGCGCTGGCCGACGGCGACAATGCGCAGACCGCAGCCCAGATGGCGCTTACCTCCAGCCGCTACATGACGCGCTATAACGACAAGGACGATGAAGCGGATGAGAAGGCGGTCAGCGCCTACAAGACCGCCGTCGCCAGCATGACGTCCGTCGACGACTTCATCAATTCCGCTTCGATCTATGATTTCGCCCTTCAGGCCGTCGGCCTGGATCCGGACACGGCAAGCGCACGCACCATCAAGCGCGTTCTGACCAGCGACCTTACCGACCCAAAAAGCTTCGTCTACACCCTCAAGGATGAGCGATACCTGACGCTCGCCAAACTGTTCAACTTTACGACAGAGGGCGAAATCGGCGCGCCGGCGCTGGCCCAATCGGAAACGCAGATTCAGGAAACCGCGAAGAACTACATCGTCATCAAGTCCCGTTTTGGGTCGGAGGACGACAAGACCAAGGCCCAGGAGGAAGGCGAATATTATACGGCGGAGGTCGCCAAGCTTTCCTCGCTCGACGAATTTCTGGCGGACACGCGTCTCGTCACCATTGCGCTCGAGGCGAACGGCATCGACCCGGAGGGCGTGACCGCCGATTTTCTCCGCGAGATATTCACCTCCGATCTCGACGACCCCAAGAGCGTCATCAACGAACAGGAGAATTCCGCCGCCTATATCTCGCTCGTTACCTCCTTCAATTTCGACAGCGATGGAAACGTGCTGCGCGAGGACAAGGATGTCATCGTCACGCGCAACGGGCTTTACGAGACGCTTGATCAATATCTGCGCCAGACCTTGGAAGAGCAGGCGGGCGAGGACAACGAAGGTGTCCGCCTCGCGCTCTATTTCGAGCGGAAGGCGGGCTCGCTCGTCGACGCCTACGATCTCCTCGCCGACGATGCGCTTGCCGAAGTGTTCCGCACGATCTTCAGCCTGCCCGACGAGTTCAGCTCGATGGACATCGACCAGCAGGCAAAAGTCGTCGAAAAGAATCTCGATCTTGAAACGCTGAGCGACCCGGCTGAACTGAAGAAGCTGCTGGCGCGCTTCGCCGTGCTCTACGATCTGGAGAACAATACCGAAGTCGATCCGGCCGTGTCGGTGCTCACGAGCAGCGGCAGCAGCGTCGGTATCAGTGCCGATACGCTCCTGACGTTGTCGCAATTGAGGATGGGCGGGTAGGGAGAGGCGCGGCTTTCCGCCTCAATCCTGCCGGAGCACCTTGTCGGGATTCATGATTCCGGCCGGATCGAAAGCGTGCTTGATCCGTCGCATCAGCTCCATCTCGATCGGCGAGCGGATTGCCGCGAGTTCGTCGCGCTTCAACTGACCGATGCCGTGTTCGGCCGATATCGATCCATTGTATTTGAGCACTATGGCATGAATGATGGCGTTCACGTCGCGCCAGCGGGCCAGAAAGGCTTCGCGGTCCGCGCCGACCGGCTGGGAAATGTTGTAGTGGATGTTGCCGTCGCCCATGTGGCCGAAGGCGCAGATGCGCGCATCGGGGATCGCCGTCATGACTGCTGCGTCCGCCTCGGCCATGAACGCGGGAATGCTCGACACGGGCACCGAGACGTCATGCTTGATCGAGCCGCCCTCGGGTTTCTGCGCCGGCGACATGCTTTCGCGCATGTGCCACAGCGCCTTTCGCTGCGCTTCGCTCTGGGCGATGACGGCGTTTTCGATGAGGCCGTCGGCGATGCCCGCCTCAAGCAGGCTTTGCAGCATCCGCTCGGCGCTCTCGGCGGCGTCCGCGGTGGAAACATCGATCAGCGCATACCAGGGATGGGTCGTTTCCATCGGGTCGCGAACGCCCGGTATGTGGCGGGTGGTGAATTCGATGCCGAGCCTCGGCATCAGCTCGAAGCCGGTCAAGGCGGGGCCGCAGAGGCTCGATGCCCGGTCGAAGAGAGCGAGCGCATCCTCAACGCTTGCGAAGCCGGCAAAGGCGACCTGATGGCCGCGCGGTTTCGGGAACAGTTTCAGGACGGCGCCGGTGATAACGCCGAGCGTGCCTTCCGCGCCGATGAAAAGATCACGCAGGTCATAACCGGTATTGTCCTTCTTCAGCCGCCGGAGGCCATCCCAGATTTCTCCCGTCGGCAGTACGACTTCCAGCCCCAGGCAGAGCTGGCGCATGTTGCCATAGGCAAGCACGGCGGTGCCGCCCGCATTGGTCGAGAGATTGCCGCCGATCCGCGCCGAACCTTCCGATCCGAGCGACAAAGGGAACAGCCGGTCGACGTCGTCCGCCGCCTTCTGAATGTCTGCGAGAATGCAGCCGGCGTCGGCGACGATCACATGGCCGACCGCGTCGATATCGCGGATGCGGTTCAGCCGTTCGAGCGAGAGCACCACGTCGGCCTTGCCTTCGCGCGGGATCTGGCCGGCCACGTGGCCGGTGTTTCCGCCCTGTGGCACGATCGCCGTCTGGGTCTGGCTGGCGAGCCGCAGGATGCGCGACACTTCATCGACCGAAGCGGGCTTCAGCACGAGCGGAGTCGTGCCGCGGTAAAGCCCGCGCGATTCGACGAGATAGGGCGCCGTCTCCGCCGGCCCGGTCAGCGCATGGCCGGGGCCGACGATGTCCGTGAACGAGGCGATCAGTTCGGGAGAAGGAATTGCTGTGCTCATGTCCCTGCCTGCGATTTATATTGCCGAAACAGCCGGGCTGCACAGGTCTTGCGCTTCCGGTCAGACCCTCGGAGCCGCGGCCCGTTCGAGCCGGTCGACGATCGCTTCGCCGAGGCCTTCGCTAGGGATTGGCCCGAAAGCGATGGTTCGAGCGCCGCTCGCATCCGCCTTTTTCATATAGTCGAAAAGATTGGCGGCCGCTTCCCTGAGATTTCCCGCAGGGCTGAGGTCGAGCACGATCGCCGCGCTACTCTCGCCGGGCAGTACCTTGCCGCCGAAGCGGATCAGCGCCTCCCCTTGGCGGACGTCCTCGGCGTTGAGCCGCACCGCGGCCCACGGCGCATAATGCGAGGCGAGCATGCCCGGTGCCTCGATCGTCGCCCCAGCCGTTTCCGGCCTTTCAACAGGAAGACCGGTGAGCGCCTCGATTTCGGTGACGTCGAGACCGCCCGGTCGAAGCAGCCGGATCCTGCCGTCGTCGACCTTGATGATCGTCGACTCGAGGCCGATTTCGGCGGGGCCTGCATCGAGGATAAGCTTCAGTTTCGAGCCGAGGTCCGCCTCCACATGCACGGCGCTGGTCGGACTGATCTTGCCGGACGTATTGGCGCTCGGCGCCGCCAGCGGGCGCCCGAAATGCGCGATCACCCGCCGGGAAAAACCTTCAGGCATGCGGATCCCGAGCGTGTCGAGGCCGGCCGAGGCAAGCGCGTGCACGGTGCTTTCGGGTCGCTGCGTGAGGATCAGCGTCAGCGGTCCGGGCCAGAAGGCTTCCGCAAGCCGCCTGGAAATCGGGTCGAATATTACATGCGCTTCGGCCATTCCCATGTCCGAGACATGGCAGATCAGCGGATTGAAACGGGGCCGGCCTTTCATCTCGTAGATACGGCTGATCGCATCGGCACTCGTTGCGTCCGCTGCAAGGCCGTAGACGGTTTCCGTCGGGATCGCGACAGGCTCACCTTCGGAAAGCACCGCGCAGGCCGTTTCGATCGCCCGATCCGGTTCGCTGCGCGTATCGATGACTTCGGCCATGGCGTTACTGATCCTTTCCGTCGCTTCCTTAACGGAGGAGGAGGGAAAACAGAACGATTTTCTTTGTCGATGACCGGCGTCAGAGGCTGCGAATGATGCGCCGCAGCGCTTCGTCGCGTGCGCCGAGCATCAGGACGTTCTTGAGCGCCACCTTCGGGTCCTGCGTCCGGAAGATCAGACCGTTACCCCGAACATTGCGATCGACGACCATCCGCCCCTCTTCGGTGCCGGGTTGAATGGCGACGGCGAAATACATGCGCGAGTAGCTTGTCTGTATACGTTCGAAGAAGTGCGTCTCGTCGCCGAGGTCGGAGAAGAAGTTGGCAAAATAAAACGCCCAGGTGACGTCTCGTGATCGCGCGAGATGGGTCCGCGCAGCGGTCACATGGCAATAGCCGAGATGGGGACTGTCGGCGAGTGTCCGGTGGAAGATCATCCTCGGAAACTGGATGGAGGCATGGAAGCCGTTGATCCGCCTATGGGTCGTCTCTCCCGCCGTCTGTAATCTCTGTCCGGTTCTCTCTGCCACTTCCTCATGCGTCATGTAGCGGCGCTGCTCGGGCAACCACGGGCGGCGTCGGTCAATTCGCCCGGTGCGCAGGAACTCCGTGTGGACCGCCGTTTTCGGCGTCGCCGCCTGCGCCTTGCCGGCGTCGTAATATCTGAGCTTTGCCATCGACCTCTGCGTCACCTGTCGCTGAACGGATTGCACCGCCAACGAACGCTAAATCACTATGGTTAACGGAGTATTTCGGGCGCCGTGCATCGCTTTATGTCGCAAAATGGCCCGTGATCTTCGCGGCCGGGATGCCATTCCGAAAAAAGCGCGACTTTCCGGAAAATGCATCTATCACATTGTTTATTATAGAAAATGCCACAAGACTTCCAACGCGCCAGCGGCGAAAATCTCTGTCGTCTTTCTGGAACGGAATGTCGCTCACCGGCAATTGCCGAGCCCATCTGGCCGCTTAGATTCGGAGTGCTCAAGGTGCCGCTTCTTCGCAGGGAGGAGCGGAGAATTGGGAAGCCGGTCAAACTCCGGCGCTGCCCCCGCAACGGTGGTGGAGCGAAAGCCGCGGCAAAAAGCCACTGGACATTGTCCGGGAAGGCGCCGGGCAAGGCCTTCGGGCCGCTCCAGAGCCCGGAAACCAGCCTTGAAGCGAAACGACCGTAACTGGTTGCGGCGGGCAGCCGGATCGGAGCCATGGCGCACGGCATCTCTCCGGCGCGGTTCCTGTCCTGCCTGTCCGAAACAGGGCTAACGAGGACATGGGCATGGACATTCAGAACGATATGCTGCGCAAGCTGAAGACGCGTCGTGAGGGCTACAGTCTCGACCGGGCTTTCTATACCGACGCGGACTATTACCGTCAGGACCTGGAGCATATCTGGTACAAGGATTGGCTCTTCGTCGGCCACGACTGCGAAATCCCGCGGTCCGGCAATTACTTCACGCTGCAGGTCGGCGACTATCCGATCGTCATCGTGCGCGACCGCCAGGGTTCTATCCGGGCTCTGCACAATTCGTGCCGCCACCGCGGCTCGCGCGTTTGTACGCAGCACAAAGGCTCCGCGGCCAAGCTCGTTTGTCCCTATCACCAGTGGACCTACGAACTCGACGGCAGGCTGCTCTTCGCTCGGCAGATGCCGGAGGGCTTCGATCCGTCTCAGCACAGCCTGAAGCCGGTCAATTGCGAAACGGTCGGCGGCTACATCTTCATCAGCCTCGCCGATGAGCCGATGGACTTCCAGCCGTTCCGCGAGACTGTCACCGGCTATCTCGCGCCGCATCGGCTCGGCGAAACCAAGGTCGCCTATGAAAGCACGATCGTCGAGAAGGGTAATTGGAAGCTCGTCTGGGAGAACAACCGCGAGTGCTACCACTGTGCCGCCAACCATCCGGAACTCTGCCGCACCTATCCGGAGGCGCCGACCGTGACGGGCGTCCAGGGCGCGATGGACGACCCGGAAATCGGTGCCCATTGGGAAAGATGCGAGGTGGCGGGACTGCCGAGCGCCTTCAGGATCGGCTCGACCGGCCAATTCCGCATGACGAGAATGCCGCTGATCAACGGCGCCGAGAGCTATACGATGTCCGGCGACAAGGCCGTCCGCAAACCGCTCTCTGCCGGCATAAGCGCGAGCGGCATCGGCACGCTGCTGCTGTTCCACTATCCGACGACCTGGAACCACATCCTCGGCGACCATGCGATCACCTTCCGAGTGCTGCCGCTCGGGCCGGAACTGACGCAGGTCACGACCAAATGGCTCGTCAACAAGGATGCGGTCGAGGGGGTCGACTATACGCTCGAGGACCTGACGCATGTCTGGACCGAGACGAACGACCAGGACCGACAGATCGTCGAGGAGAATGCTTTCGGCATCCGGTCGCCCGCCTATGAGCCGGGCCCCTATTCGGCCGAACACGAGGGCGGGGTCATGCAGTTCGTCGACTGGTATTCGCGCTACATGCAGGACCGCCTGCCCGGCGGCGCCGCGCCTCTCTCACGGGTGGCATGACCATGGAAATGGCCCGCTCCTTCCACCATTTCGACGAGCTTCATCCCTGGAAAGATCGCCAGTATCTGCTTGAATGCGTCTCCGCGGTCGCCGAAACCGCGGATGTGATGACCTTCACCTTCCGGTCCGACAGGCCGGCCTGGTTCCGCTACCTGCCCGGGCAGTTCGTGACCCTCGAGCTCCCCGTCGGGGAGGAGCCGGTCATGCGGACCTATACGCTGTCCTCGTCGCCGTCGCGCCCGCTTTCGATTGCGGTCACCGTAAAGGCGCAGTCGAACAGTATCGGCACGCGCTGGATGTTCGACAATCTGAAGCCGGGCATGACACTGAAGGCGCTCGGGCCGCTCGGCGATTTCAGCTTCGTTCGCCATCCGGGCGAAAAATACCTGTTCGTCTCGGCCGGCTCCGGCATCACGCCGATGATGTCGATGACCCGCTGGATGGCGGATTGCGCGCCGGCAACGGATGTCACTTTCATCTCCTGCGCCCGGCAGCCGGAGGATCTTCTGTTTAAGCCGGAGCTTGAGATCCTCGCGCGCCAGATGCCACAGCTCAATCTCGGCTTTCTGGTGGAAGGCCACGAGGCACGACACGGCTGGCACGGCCTGCGCGGCCGCATCGACGCGACGAAGCTGCCGCTGCTCGCGCCGGATTTTCTGGAGCGAACGGTCTTCTGTTGCGGTCCCGAGCCCTTCATGCGGGGCGTCCGGGAGATGCTGGAGGGGGCCGGTTTCGACATGGCCCGCTACCACCAGGAAAGCTTCCAGCCGGCCGCCGCTCCGGCGGCAGAGGAACTCGCCATTCGTGCCGGACCGGTCGCCGGGGCTCAAGCCGAGGCGGCGCGGGTAACCTTCACCATGAGCGGCAAGGAAGTCTCGACCGTCCCCGGCCAGACGATCCTGCAGACGGCACGCGCGAACGGCGTCAGGATCGGTGCTGCCTGCGAGGGGGGCATCTGCGGCACGTGTCGCGTGCTGAAGATCGCCGGCGATGTCGAGATGAACCACAATGGCGGCATTCTCGATGACGAAATCGACGAGGGCTATATCCTCGCCTGCTGCTCGCGGCCGCTCGGCGACGTTCAGATCGAGGCGTAGCAATCCTGCACTGAAGGATCAGTCCGTGGTAAGCCGGCTGCCCCTTCAGCGACGCGCTGGCTGGTTGGGCAGATGCGCCTCGGCAGCCCTGACGCTGATCGCACCGGTGACCGTTCCGTCGACGCCGGTGCCCGATCCGCTCTCGGCCTCGGCCCGGCTGATGAGCAAGGGTTCTGCGAGCGGGATGGAGGTCGCCGCACTGGCTGCAGGTGCCGTGCCCGCCTTCGCGGAGGCGATGACGGTGACGATCGGCGCTTTTTCCGGAAGCAGCGCGCCTTGCGGCCATACTTTCTTCAACTCCGAAACAGACATTGCGGCGACGTTCACGTCGATGTCGCTCAGCGTTCCCGGCACGCGATAGGGGCAGCGCTTCTTCCCGCAATTATGTGACGACGAGAACTGCCACAGCGCATAGCCATCCCAGTTGCCCATCGGAAAGACGTTGCGAATGTCGGGCTTGTAGCGCGCGTACCAGAGTGGCAGGCGGGAGAGCAGCCGGTGCTGGGAGCGGTTGGCGGCGATCTGTTTCGCGGTGATGTGGTTGGTGTAGAGAATGGGGTAGCGGCCGGTGCGGGCCTTGATGTGGCCGGCAAAGATCGCAGCGTCCTCGAGCGACATGTAGTTCTCGGAATCGATCCCCTCGAGGTCGAGGACCATCAATTCGTCCTCGCGCGGCTCCGCATAATCGAGGAAGTGATTGGCCTGATCGACAGGATTGCCCGGTCGCGCCAGGTGATAGGCGCCCCAAAGCAGGCCCTGGGAGCGAGCGATCATCCGGCGCGTCTGATAGAGTTCCCGACTGACCGCATATTTTCGCCACATCGTCTTGCAGTGGGCGACGGTGTCTCCGCCGTGATCGCCGGTGCAGGTGTAGCTTTCCGGAAGGCCGTCCGAGGCTTTCGCGATGAAGCCGGCGATGCGCTTGTCCTTCAGCATCGCTTCCCAATCGATGCTGTTCAACTCGTAGGCATCGACGACGATCGCGTTCTGCCGCGCTTTCCACGGCTCGACGTCAACGGCGCGTGCGTGCACCGCCGCGAAGGTCAGGCCTACGAAGGCCGCCAGGCGCAAGATCATCCCCGAGATCGAGATTCCCCGCTTTTCCATTCTCTGAGATTGCCGACTTAGCGTTAAAGGGTCGTAAATCTCAGCCCCTCAGCCAATCTGCGCGAGACCGACGCGCCTGTACACTGACTCTTGGCGGTAAAGTGCCTCGCGATTCGGCTCTGGATTGCAATGAGCGACGCGGCGGCTTGGTGGTGCCGGGTCTAAAGGATGCCGACGCGCTTGAGGATGAGCCAGGCCAGTCCCATGGAGCCGGCAATGATCAGCCCGGCATAGAGCGTGCCGCCACCATCGGAGAAGGGGAGGGTTCCCGTGTTCATCCCGAAGAAGCCGGTAACCAGTGTCGGCGGCAGCAGGAAGGCGGTCATCAGTGACAGGATGTAAAGGTGGCGGTTTGTCTCCGAGGAAATCTTGCTGTCGATCTCCTCGTGCAGCAGCCTGGCGCGCTCCTGAAGCGCGAATACGTCGCGATCGACCGCCTCAAGCCGATCGGAAAGCCGCTCGGCGACATCGATGAAGCCCGGCGGCACCTCGTCCTCCTCCGACGCGCCGGCGCGCCGAAGCAGGGCGAGGATCGTCCTCAGATGCCGATGCAGCCGCACCACGGTTCGGCGCAAGGGCGCCAGCCCCGGCTGCTGGCGATGTCCCGTTTCGCCGTAGACGCCGTCCTCGATGACGTTCAGTTCCTCCGTCAGTTCAAGCACCAGCGTGATCAACGTGCGCTGGAACTCGGTAACGAGCATTTCGAAAAGATCGATCGGCCGGCCACATTTGGCGCTCTTCTCGACCGCCGCCTTGACGCGGTCGATGCTTCTCAGCGGATGCAGTCGTGAGGTGATGATCATCCGGTCGCTGACCGCGAAGTGCAGCCAGCCGATCGTCTTCGTCATCGTGTCGAAGGTCCGTTCGAAATCGACGAGCGTGCCGTAGACGACGTCCTCGGCAACGGTGATCGCCGCCTGGGTATCATGGCTGGTCAGGGTCGCTATCGCCGCCGGCGGAAGATTGCCGATGCGCTCGATCAGCGCGGGCGTGCGCGCATCGCTCAGCGCCAGGTGCAGCCAGACCCACCCGTCGCCGCCTTGCAGGCTGTCGACGGGTGAATCCGTCGCGATGCGAAGGCAACGGCTTTCTCCCGGCAGGAAGCGATAGGCCCAGACGAGGCCCGGTATCTCGGGAGAAATCAGGTTCATTGGAGCGCCGTCAAGAGGGCCATCACAACGGCTTCTATTCGCCCTTGATGACAGTTTTGTTACATGCTCTCGTCGCTCGGGTTGGATGGAATTGACGTTGACGTTTACGTAAAAACAAATAGGGTGCGGCCCATGAAGGAAGCTGAAGCGCGTCTGCGTCTACGGCCGCAAGAGGAGGAGAACCATGTACAAGGCACCGGTGGACGAGATCGCATTCACCCTGAAGCATGTGGCCGGCATGGCCGATGCGATGAGCGCGGGCGTCTTCGGCGAACTCGGCGAGGATCTCGTCGATGCGATCCTTTCGGAAGCCGGCCGCTTTGCGACCGACGCGGTGGCGCCGCTCGGCGATGTGGGCGACCGGCAGGGATCGCGGCTCGTCGACGGCGCGGTCAAAACGCCGGAAGGCTGGCGCGACCTCTACCACAACTGGATTCAAGGGGGCTGGAACGGCCTGACGGCGCCGGAGGCCTTCGGCGGCCAGGATCTGCCGCACATGCTGCATGTCGCCGCCATGGAAATGTGGAACAGTGGCTCCATGGCCTTCGCGCTTGGTCCGACGCTCACCATGGGCGCGATCGAGGCATTGGACAGGCACGGTTCCGATGCCCTGAAGGCGACCTTCCTGTCGAAGATGGTCTCCGGCGAGTGGATGGGGTCGATGAACCTGACCGAGCCGCATGCCGGTTCCGACCTCGGCGTGCTCAAGACCCGCGCCGAGCGCTGCGCAGACGGCAGCTACCGCATCTTCGGCCAGAAGATCTTCATTACCTGGGGTGAGCACGACTTCACCGATAACATCGTCCATCTCGTCCTGGCGCGACTGCCGGATGCGCCGTCCGGCACCAAGGGCATCTCGCTCTTTCTCGTGCCGAAGTTCCTCGTCAACGAGGATGGCACGCTCGGCGCCCGCAACGATCTCTTCTGCCACTCGCTCGAACACAAGCTCGGCATTCATGGTTCGCCGACCTGCACGATGATCTATGGCGACGGCAAGTTCGGCGGCGAGAAGGGCGCGATCGGCTATCTGGTCGGCGAGGAGAACCGCGGGCTCGCCTGCATGTTCACGATGATGAACAACGCCCGGCTTGCCGTCGGCATGCAGGGTGTGGCGATTGCCGAGGCAGCGACTCAAAAAGCGATCGCCTATGCCAGGGAACGCACCCAGGGCCGGGCGCCCGGCTGGAACGGCGCGGGCATGAGCCCGATCATCGAGCATCCGGATGTCGCCCGCACGCTCCTGACGATGAAGGCGTTGACGCAGGGCTCGCGCGCCATCGCCTATGCCTGCGCGCACGCCGTCGACATGGCGCATGCAAACCAGGGCGAGGCAGCGCGCCATTGGCAGGAGCGCTCGAGCCTGCTGACGCCGATCGCCAAGTCTTTCGCCACCGATGCCGGCGTCGACGTCGCCTCCATGGGCATTCAGGTGCATGGCGGCATGGGCTTCATTGAGGAAACCGGTGCGGCCCGCTATCTGCGCGACGCGCGCATTGCGCCGATTTATGAAGGCACCAACGGCATCCAGGCGATAGATCTCGTCACCCGCAAGCTGCCGCTCTCCGAAGGCGGCCATGTGCGCGGCCTCATCGGCGAACTTCGCGAAGTCGCTCAAGCAGTTGCGGCTCAGAACAGGCAGGAGTTCGGCCAGACTGCCACGCGCCTCGAGGCATCGATCGACGATCTCTCCGAGGCAACCGAATGGCTGCTTGCCGCGCTCGGTGATGGAAAAACAGTCGATGCGCTTGCCGGCGCGACCGCCTATCAGCGCCTCTTCGGACTTGCGTTGACCGGTGTATACCTTGCCAAGGGTGGCCTGGCGGAAGCCGGTGACGGCAAGCAGGAGGCGCGCATCGCCCTCTGCCGCTTCGCCGCGGAAAATCTGCTCGCCGAAACGGCGGCGCTCAAGGATCGTGTCGTCAGCGGCGCCGAGAGCCTCGCTGCCGCCCGCGCCATTCTCGATTAGAGCGGGATGACGAAAAAGTGCGTGCGGTTTTCCGCCCGCGGCCCGCATCTCAAGCAAACAGGAAATCCCATGACCGACCATGTGCTCGTCGAACGTCCGCAGGCCTATCCCGGCGTACAGGTGATCCGCTTCAACCGGCCCGAAAAGAAGAACGCCATCACGCGCGAGATGTACGCGAAGATGACGACTGCGCTGACGGTTGCCGGATCGGACCCGGACATTCGCGTCACCGCGTTTCTTGGCACGGAAGGCTGCTTCTCGGCCGGCAACGATATGAATGATTTTCTTGCCTTCGCCATGGGCGGGAGCATGGGAGGAGAGGTTCTTGATTTCCTTCGGGCCCTGGCGAGCGCGACGAAGCCGGTGGTTTCCGGGGTAGACGGTCTGGCGATCGGCATCGGCACGACGATCCATCTCCATTGTGACCTGACGGTCGCCTCCGCCCGGTCGGTGTTCAGGACGCCGTTCGTCGATCTGGCGCTCGTCCCGGAGGCGGCCTCGAGCCTGATCGCACCGCGCATCATGGGCCATCAGCGCGCCTTCGCGCTGCTCGCTGCCGGCGAGCCGCTCGAAGCGGCCGACGCCCTTCAGGCCGGGTTGATCTGGAAGATCGTCGACGAGAACGCCGTCGACGAGGAGACGCTGTCGCTTGCTGGACGTCTCGCGAAAAAACCGCCCGAGGCACTGCGCATCGCCCGCGATCTCATCCGCGGCGACCGGAACGACGTCCTCGCGCGAATCGACGAGGAGGCCGGGCATTTTGCCGCGCAGTTGAAGAGCGTCGAGGCGCGGGCCGCATTCGAGGCCTTCATGCGGAGGTGAGGCGCCGCGCGCTCACGAACTTGCACGTTTGTTGAGCCACTGCAGCAACTTCGTCATGCCACGGACCTATCGCGGCCGGTAGCCATCGGCTCGGCAATGCTCCACATTTGGAATGCCTAGAGGCAACTGCCCATATTTGGTGTTTAATGATGGAGTTACCGTATGCCGAATTTGATCAAGCATAGGTCTGCGAACGATGACGGGTTTGCCCGGACCGTCCATTTGAAAGTTCGCCATATGGCGAGGCATCACCGGAATGCCGCCGTCGTGGAACGAGAAGGCACTGGCTGGGCGTGGATGGCCACCGCGGGGTGAACCCATGGAACGACGGGACAAGGAAAGCGACAAGGAACAGGAGACCCTTTCCCGGCTCGAACGGGCCGCGCAACAAACTGCTGATCCAAAAACCATGCAACAGAAGGCGAAGAAGCCCGAGAAAGAATTCCGCTTCAGCCTTCGCAAGAAAGACATCTGGTGCACGGTAGGGTTCGCTGGCGCTGCCTTGCTGCTTTTTGGCATCCAAGTCCTGATCAACTGGCGCTTAGAGTGGCTTGACGCGCCTTCGCGCCTTCGCGTGCTGAATTACGTCAGGGGCGGCCTTCTCATTTTCACTATGTTGACCGTGGCGAATGTCGTTGAGATCTTTCTCATTGGCCGAATTCCCAATCGTGTTGCGCGTTTCAACCTGAAACGCATTTTTCGATTGGTCGTCGTCGTCGCCATCGTCTTCGTGGCCATTTCAGTCTTGTTTGTGAACTGGTACGGCGCGGTCGTTTCGCTAGGCCTGATTTCTCTAATTCTCGGCTTTGCGCTGCAAATGCCGATCTCCAGTTTCATCGCCTGGATTTATATTCTGGTCAGGGCGCCCTATCGCGTCGGCGACCGCATTCGCATCGGCGATGCTCATGGCGATGTCATCGATGTCAGCTATCTCGACACGACGTTATGGGAATTCGGCGGCGAGTATCTTTGGACTGATCATCCGAGCGGCCGCATTATCAAGTTTCCGAATTCCACCGTGTTTGACACGCCGGTCTTCAACTATTCCTGGCCGCTGTTTCCCTATGTCTGGAACGAAATCAAGTTCCAACTCGCCTATGAAAGCGATCTGGAATTTGTGGCGCGAACCATGAGAGAGGTCGTGGAGGAGGAGATCGGCGACATCATGAGCCAGAAGGTGAAGGTCTATAAGCACATCCTGTCGGAAACGCCGGTGGACGAACTCGAAGTGAAGGAGCATCCCGTGGTTCATTTTCGCGTCAGCGAAAACACCTGGCTGGAGGCCATCGTACGTTACCTCGTCCCGCCGAAGGAAGCGGGGCGCACCAAAACACGCTTGATCAAGGAAATGCTGGCGCGAATGAATGCAAAACCTGATCGCGTGCTGTTTCCGAAGAGCAATTTGAGGTGAGCTTCCTCACGCCACGAGTCGCATCTGGCCGGATGAACAGCGGCCGATGAGAAATCACTTCTCCAGCGTCGCAACCGCCTCGACATGCGCCGACCAGAGGAACTGGTCGATGGGGGTCACCGATGCAATGCGGTAGCCGGCGGCGACGAGGATCGAGAGGTCTCTCGCGAGCGTCACCGGATTACAGGAGACCGCGGCGATTTTCTTCACGCCCGAGCGGGCGAGTTCGTGGCATTGCGCTTCGGCGCCGGCCCGCGGCGGGTCGAAGACGACGGCATCGAAGACCTTCAGCTCCTGCGCCATCATCGGCCGGCGGAAAAGATCGCGCTTCTCGACCGTCACCGGCTTCAGCCCTTGCGTATTGCGCGCCGCGAAGTCGAGCGCCTTCAGCGCCTTGTCCTCGCCCTCGACGGCATGCACTCGTCCGGTCCGGGCGATCCGAAGCGCAAAGGTGCCGACCCCCGCGAAGAGATCGGCCACGCGCTTCGCCTTGCCGAGATGGTCGAGGACGAGTTTCGCCATCGCTTCCTCGGCCGGCCGTGTCGCCTGGGTGAAGGCGCCGGGCGGCGGCGACACCGACACGCCGCCGAAATCGATCAGCGGCTTGACCGGTTCGATGATGATCTCGCCGTTCAGGCTGACGCGGGCGATGCCTCGTACGCCCAGAACAGCCTCGACGGTCGATCGCCGTTGCCGATCGCCGAGCTTGATGTCTTCGAAGGCAAGGTCGAGACCGGTGTCGGTCTCGAGCACGGTGATCCGGAACGGCTCGGCGCCTGAGGCCATCGCCGCCGCGATCTTGCGGATGGTCGCGAGCCGCGAGACGATGCCCGGGCTGGTGATCGGACATTCGCCGATCGCGACGATATGATGGCTCTGTGCCTGGTTGAAACCGAGCAGTAGTTCCTTTTCGGTCCGCCGGGCCGTGAACACCGCGCGCCGGCGCTCACCGGGCCGCGCGATCACGAGCGGCGCCACCTCTGGGGTCAGGCCTTTCGACTTCAAGGCGTCGATGACGAGATTGCGCTTGAAGGCGTGGTAGAGCGGATCGGAGGCGTGCTGCAGGGTACAGCCGCCGCAGGTACCGTTGATGCCGTCCGGGCCGAAGTGCCGACACTTCGGTTCGGTCCGCTCCGGCGAAGCCTCCTTCAGTGAAATCAGCGTGCCATGCGTCTTGTTGACGGCCAGCGCGACCGTCTCTCCGGGCAGCGTGAAGGGCGCGTAGACGGGGCCGGCTTCGGTCTGCGCGATGCCGTCGCCCTGGGCGCCGAGGCGGCTGATGGTGACGATCTCAGTGCTCATCGCTTCAGCCCCGCAAGCAGAAACTCCCTGTTGCCGTCGCCGCCGGCAATGGGCGAGGGGACGAGGCCATGGCTTTGCCAGCCCATGTCCTCCACTAGCCAGCGTTCGAGTTCGGCCGCGACAGTCGGGGCACTCTCCGGATCCTTGAGGAGCCCGGCCTTGCTGATCGCGTCGCGTCCGGCTTCGAACTGCGGCTTGACGAGCAGGATGCAGTTGGCGCCCGGCTCGGCCAGCGACAGCGCCGGCGGCAGCGCCAGCTTGAGCGAAATGAACGAGACGTCGGAGACGATGAAGGTGATGGCCCGGTTGTCGATATCGTCCGCCGACATCGCCCGGGCATTCAGCCCTTCGATACTGGTGACCCGTGGGTCTTCCGCGATGCGCGGATGCATCTGCCCGTGGCCGACATCCACCGCCACCACATGCGCTGCGCCGCGCTTCAGCAGCACCTCGGTAAAGCCGCCCGTGGAGGCGCCGACGTCGAGGCAGGTCAGACCTGCCGGATCGAAGCCGAAATGATCGAGCGCGGCAACGAGCTTCAGCGCTGCGCGGGAGACATAGGCCTGCGCCGGATCGTCGATGGTGATCGCCGCGCTTTCGCCAAAGCTGGCAGCCGGCTTGGTCACGGTGCGACCGTCGACCTTGACGGTGCCGCGCTGGATCGCGTCCCGCGCCCGGGCGCGGCTGGCCACCAGGCCCTTGTTCAGGAGCAATTGGTCGAGGCGGATCATGCTTTGCTTGCTATCGGACATTGGCCGTCATCGCCCGTCGGGCGATACATTGCAAGGGCGTTCGGCAAGATGTGTTCTAGCCGGCCGCGCCGAGACCCACCGACTGCTTCTGGCCGAGCGCCTTGAAAACGGTCGATACGATGCCGGTCCGGTCGAGGCCGGCCTGCGCATACATGGATTCGGGTTTTGCCTGCTCCATCCAGATATCCGGCAGCACCATCGGCCGCACTTTGAGGCCGCCGTCGAGCAGGCCTTCGTCAGCCAGGAAGTGCAGCACGTGGCTGGCGAAACCGCCGATGGCGCCTTCCTCGATGGTGATCAGCACCTCGTGGTGACGGGCAAGCCGGCGGATCAGCGCCTGGTCGAGAGGCTTGGCGAAGCGTGCATCGGCGACCGTCGTCGAGAGGCCGGCGGCATCCAGGTCCTCGGCAGCCAGAAGACAGTCGGCGAGCCGCGTTCCGAAGGAAAGCAGCGCCACCTTCGTGCCTTCCTTGATGATCCGCCCCTTGCCGATCTCGAGGATCTCGCCCCGATCGGGAAGCTCCACGCCGACGCCTTCGCCGCGCGGATAGCGGAAGGAGATCGGGCCTTCGTCATAGGCCGCGGCGGTGCGTACCATGTGCTTCAATTCCGCCTCATCGGCCGCCGCCATCACCACGAAACCCGGCAGAGAGGCGAGATAGGTCGTGTCGAAGGAGCCGGCATGGGTCGGCCCGTCGGCGCCGACGAAGCCGGCGCGGTCGATCGGGAAACGCACCGGCAGGCCCTGGATCGCCACGTCGTGCACGACCTGGTCATAGGCACGCTGCAGGAAGGTCGAGTAGAGCGCCGCGAAGGGTTTGTATCCTTCCGCGGCAAGACCGGCGGCGAAGGTCACGGCGTGCTGCTCGGCAATGCCGACGTCGAAGCAGCGCGATGGATGCACGGCCGCGAAGCGGTCGAGCCCGGTGCCGGACGGCATGGCGGCGGTGATCGCGACGATCTTGTCGTCGAGGCTAGCCTCCTGCACCAGCGCATCGGCGAAGACGGACGTGTAAGCCGGCGCGTTCGGCTTTGCCTTCGCCTGGGCGCCCGTGATCACGTCGAACTTGTTGACGCCATGATATTTGTCGGCGGCGGCCTCGGCCGGCGGATAGCCCTTGCCCTTCTGTGTCACAACATGGATCAGCACCGGTCCGCGCGCATTGTCGCGGACGTTGCGCAAGACCGGCAGCAGATGGTCGAAGGAGTGACCGTCGATCGGGCCGATATGGTAGAAGCCCATTTCCTCGAAGAGCGTGCCGCCGGTGACATAGCCGCGTGCATGCTCGACGGCGCGGGTGATCGCCCGGTCGACCGTCTTGCCGAGATAGGCGGTCAGCTTCTTGCCGACTTCGCGGATGCCCATATAGGTCCGCCCGGAGGCAAGCCGCGCCAGATAGGCGCTCATCGCACCGGTCGGCGGGGCAATCGACATGTCGTTGTCGTTGAGGATGACGATCAGGCGGGCATCGAGCGCACCGGCATTGTTGAGCGCCTCATAGGCCATACCGGCCGACAGCGCGCCGTCGCCGATGACGGCGATGACGTTGCGGCTCTTGCCGTCGAGATCGGCTGCGACCGCCATGCCGAGGCCGGCGGAGATCGAGGTCGACGAATGCGCCGCGCCAAAGGGATCGTATTCGCTCTCGGCGCGCCGGGTGAAGCCGGAAAGACCGCCTTCCTGACGCAACGTGCGGATGCGATCGCGGCGCCCGGTGAGGATCTTGTGCGGATAGCATTGATGGCCGACATCGAAGATCAGCCGGTCATGCGGCGTGTCGAAGACCTTGTGGATGGCGATCGTCAGTTCGACGACGCCGAGGCCGGCGCCGAGGTGGCCGCCGGTGCGCGACACCGCATCGATCATTTCCGCGCGCAGTTCGCTTGCCAGTTGCGGCAGGTCCTTGTCGTCGATCCTCTTCAGATCGTCGGGGACATCGACCTGGTCGAGCAACGGGGTCGCTGGCATCGGATTTGTTGGCAGTTGTGTCACGCTCTCGTGCCTCGTGCGCGCCAGAGGGGGCGCGCGAATTGTTGATGAGTTCCGTCAGGATGGCTGTTTAGACGCAATCCTCGTTGAATGCAAAAATTAGGCTTTCCTGCGTCGCCAACCAAGACCCCAACGAAAAATTAGCCTTCCGGCAAGGGGATGAATTCTTGCGCGTCCCCCGGAACGATATCGAAGCGGCCACTCCGCCACTCTTCCTTCGCCTTGTCGATACGCTCCTTGGACGAGGACACGAAGTTCCACCAGATATGCCGCGGCGAGCCAAGCGCCGCGCCGCCGAAGAGCATCACGTGACAGCCGGACGGCCCCGCGGTGATGGTGATCTCGTCGCCGGGCCGAAAGACGAGAAGCTGGTTGTCGGCGAAATGGTCGCCTGCAATGATCGCTTCGCCCGAGAGAATATAGATGGCGCGCTCTTCCCATTGGGCAGCAAAGGGAGCGCTGCGGCCGGCCTCGATCGCGAGATCCACATAGATCGTATCGGTGAAGGCGGAGACGGGCGAGGCGGCGCCCTCGAATCGGCCGATGACGACTCGTGCGCGCACGCCGCCGTCGGCCAGATGCGGCAGCATGCGTTCCTCGGTGTGCGCGAAGTCCGGGTCGATCTCTTCCTTGTCGTCGGGCAAGGCCAGCCACGTCTGCAATCCGGACAGCGAGCGGTCATGGCCGCGCTGGTTTTCCGGCGAGCGCTCGGAATGCACGATGCCGCGCCCCGCCGTCATCAGGTTCACGTCGCCGGGGCGGATCACCATTTCTGTGCCGAGGCTGTCGCGGTGCTTGATCTCGCCATCGAAGAGATAGGTGACCGTCGACAGGCCGATATGCGGGTGCGGGCGCACGTCGATCGCCTGGCCGGCGCGCAGCAGCGCCGGTCCCATGCGGTCGAAGAAGATGAACGGCCCGACGAGCCGGCGCCGCGCCGTCGGAAGCGCCCGGCGCACTTCTAGGCCGCCGATGTCGCTGGTGCGCGGGATGATCAGATGCTCGATGGCGTCACAGGCCGGCTTGTCGCCGGCGAGCGGATCGGGACCAGGAAAGAAGGACATGACGCTTACTCCGGTTGGTGGGCAGTGTGAAAGTAGCGACGATCCCTCTCACCCGCTATCGGACATCGGCGAACGCAGCGTTTCCCGCCTTTGGGCGGCAATGCCAACGGAGGGCCCGCCCCTCTCCGCGGGATTAACCCGGGCCGGCAGGCCGGATGAGGGGCGACTCCCGACGGTTCCCGGACGCGCTCACTATTCCGCGTCGAGCGGCTCCACCGATTGCGGCTTGCCGTTTCGATCCAGGCGGATTTTCTCGATGCGGTCCTCGGCGGCCTTCAGCAGCGTCTCGCAATGCTTCTTCAGGGCCTCGCCGCGCTCATAGATCTCGATCGACTTGTCGAGCGCGACGTCGCCGCGCTCGAGCGCGGAGACGATCCGCTCCAGCTCCTCGACGGCCTGTTCGAAGGAGAGGGCGGAGACGTCCGGCTGCGTATTGTTGTTGTTCATCAATTACCCTCTCATCAATCTCAGTACGTGCAGGCCGGCCGATTCGGCGAGCCCCTGCAGGTCATAGCCGCCCTCGAGCATGCTGACCACTCGGTTGCCGGCGCTCCTACCGGCGGCCTCCATAAGACGACCGGTCGCCCAGTCGAAATCCTCTGCCACTAGATTGATCTGTGCCAGAGGATCGCGGTAGTGCGCGTCGAAACCGGCGGAGATCAGCACAAGGTCCGGGCGGAAATTGTCGAGAGCGGCGAGAACGCGGCTACGGAAGGCGTCGCGGAAATGCTCGCTGCCGCTGTTGGGGGAGAGCGGCGCATTGACGATATTGTGCTTGACGCCCGTCTCTTCCTTGGCGCCGGTGCCGGGATAGAGCGGCATCTGGTGGGTCGAGCAGAAAAGCACCGACGGATCGTTCCAGAAGATGTCCTGGGTGCCGTTGCCGTGGTGCACGTCCCAGTCGACGATGGCAACGCGCTCGACGCCGTGCGCCTTCTGCGCATGGCGCGCGGCGATCGCGATCGTGTTGAAGAAGCAGAAGCCCATCGCCTTGTTCTTTTCGGCGTGGTGGCCAGGCGGGCGGGCCGCGATGAACGCGTTGTCGGCTTCTCCGGCGAACACCGCGTCGATGGCGGCAACGGCACCGCCGATGCCGGTGAGCGCCGCCTCGAAGCTCGAGGGGCTCGCATAGGTATCGGCTTCGATCTGATTGATGTCCTCGTCCGGTATCGCCCGGGTGATCGACCTGAGATGCTGCTCGGAATGGGCAAGCAGCACCAGGTCCTCGCTGCCCTTCGACGCCTCGATACGCTTGAGCGGCGCGAAATTCGGATGCTCCAGCGCGAGGTTCAGCGCCCTCAGCCGATCCGGCCGCTCCGGGTGCCCGTCCGGAACTTTGTGTTCCTGGAAGAGAGCATTTTCATAGAGATGCGTGGTCATCCGCGCAAAGCTAGTGCGCGGGCCCGTCAAAATCCATGGCCGCAAGCGCAAAACCAGAAATTTTCAACAGCGCGGATCGAGCAGGATTTTGCCGTTGCGGAGCGGATCGGCCTGATGCGCCAAGGCTTCGTCCAGCCGGCTCAACGGGTAGCTTGCCGCGACCGGGCTCGCGAACAGCCTGTCGCGAAGGCCTGCAAAGCTTCGGGCAAAGGCTGCCTCGAGGGCTTCGCGCCCGGCGGAATGGACCCAGGTCCGCAGCCACAGAAAGGCGAAGCGAACGTCGGGGCGGCCGGCGATCGCCGCCTGCGGCACCGGAACCCCACTCAGCGCACCGTACTGGATGAAAGTGCCGCCCGGCGAGATGGAGCGGCTGATCAGCCCGGCGGCGAGCGTCCCGCCGACGGCATCGAGCACTGCGTCGAACCTCGTTCCGGCCGGAACGCCGCCGCCGTCGGTCACGATGATCGGGTAGCCTTCACCGAGACGGTGGCGGCTCTTGTCGCTGCGAAGGATCGCCGTGGGCGCCGAGCCTTCCAGCGCCAGCAGCTTCATCAGCATGCCGCCGATTGCCGAGCCCGCCGCCGTCACGCCGACGCTGCGATGTTCAAGCGAACCGAAATGCGTGCGCAGCGCCTCGACGAGTCGCAGCGCCGTCAGAGGGTTGACGTAGCTCATTGCCGCCTGCATGTCGCTCACATCGTCCGGCACGGCAAAGCACCATTCGGCCGGGCGGACGAGGAACTGCTGCCACAGCCCGCTGGCGCCGATCGGAACCACCCGGTCTCCGGGTTTCAGCTGGTGCACGCCTGCTCCGACCCGGCTGACGGTGCCGACGCCCTCGAAGCCGGGCACGAAGGGCAGTTCGGTGCGGGCACGATAGGCGCCGGTGACGGGGATCAGGTCCGAGGGATTGATCGCCGCAAGCGAGATTTCGACCTCGACCTCGCCCGGCGCAGGCTCGGTACGGCCGGTCTCGACAAGCTCGATGACTTGTTCGGGATCGCCAAACTGTCTAACGAGAGTGGAGCGCATGTAAGGGGTCTCGCATGGACGGTACAGAGCGGGAAAATGTCACGGAAATCCGTATTCCATTTCGCGATATAGACATGCATGGCCACATGCACAATGCGGCCTACTACGCGCATGCCGAGGCGGCGCTCGCTAACCTCTGGCGGCATCGGCCACCTATCAACAACGAACCGGCCTATCTGGTGCGCCGCTCCGCCTGCCTCTTCCATCGCGGTTTGCGCTTCGACGAGCCGGCGCGGTTGACGGTGTCCGTGGCGAAGATCGGCGGCAGTTCGGTGAGCTTTGCCGTGCGCGTCGAGGCAGGCGCGCATCTGGCGGCGGAGGTGGAAATCGTCTGGGTCGCTGTCGATCCTGCGCGCCATCAGCCGGTGCCGCTGCCCGCCGCGACGCGCGACTGGCTCCCCGCCTATGCGGTGTGATCCAGTCTCAGCGAACGGAAATGGGCGACGACGCCCATGCCGCCGCCAACACCCATCATCGCCAGCCCCTCGCTGTCCGTCGCTGTGGCGAGCATCTGCGAAAACAGCCTGACGACGAGAATCGCGCCGGAGGCTCCATAGGGATGGCCGAGCGCGATCGCGCCGCCATCGCGATTGACGCGCTCCGCCGAAATGCCGAGGGGATCGAGACTGCCGAGAACCTGGGAGGCGAACGCCTCGTTGAACTCGATGAAGTCGACCTTGTCGACGTCAAGCGCCGGATTGCGGGCACGAAGCTTCGCCATCGCTGGCACCGGGCCGAGGCCGAGCAGGTTGGGATCGACGCCCGCCGTCGCCGCATCGAGGAATTCAAGGGCATAGGACACGCCAAGCCGCCTAGCCTCGGCGAGCGACGTCACCAGTACGACCGCCGCGCCGTCATTGATCGGGCAGGCATTGCCGGCTGTGACGGTGCCGTCCCTGACGAAGACCGGCTTCAGCCGGGCGAGCGTCTCGGCCGAGGCGTTGGCCCGGGGGCATTCGTCGCTGGCGACGAGGCCGGTCGGTGTGCCGACGGGCACGATCTCGCGTCCGAAGCGGCCCTCCATCTGGGCAGCCACGGCACGGCGGTGGCTTTCAAGCGCGAACCGGTCCTGGCGCTCGCGCGAAATCCCGCAGGCCATCGCGACGTTCTCCGCCGCAACACCCATGTCCGGGTCGCCGATGACATCGGGCGCCATCCGCGCGCGCTTCACCGGCTGCAGTTCCTCGCCGCGCGCCAGCGGCGGGCGAAGCCGGATATGGGCGCGGCTGGCGCTTTCGGTGCCTCCGGCGAGATAGTATTGCCCGGCGCCGGCCTGGATCTGCCGCGCTGCAAGGATGATCGCTTCGAGCCCGGAGCCGCATTGGCGGTCGACGGTGACGCCGGGGATAGCAACCGGCAGGCCGGCCTCGAGGGCGGCGAGACGCGCCAGGTTGCCGGCGCTGTTTGCGGCATTGCCGAGGAGCACGTCGTCGATCTCCCGGTCGATACCGACGTCCGAGACGATGCGATCGATCAGAAGGGCGGCAAGGCTTGCCGGCTCGATCGCGGCGAGACCGCCGTTGACGCGGCCGATCGGGGTACGCAGCGCCGCGATGACGACCGGTACGCGGGTGGGATCAGAAGAGGCGTTCAAGGGCACCGTTCTCCTCCGCGATCCACTGCCGCAATTGCCCGGCCGCGATCTTGCCGGAAGCGGTCATCGGCATCTCCCGGCAGAGCCAGACCTTTCGTGGATGCTTGTAGCGCGGCAGGGCGTCAGCAAGATGACGCTGCAGCGCCTCACGCTCGAACCTATCATCGTTCGGCTGGACGACCGCGACAAGCTCGCTGCCGAGATCCGGATGATCGAGGCCGAAGACCAGCACCGACTGGACGCCGGCCGCAGCCATGATCGCGCTCTCGACCTCCGAGGGATAGATATTGTTGCCGCCGGAAAGCACCATGCCGCCGGCGCGGCCAAGGAGGTGCAGGGTGCCGTCCTCGTCGAGAAATCCGAGGTCGCCGACGGTGGCGAGCCGCCCATGGCGTCGAAAACCGACATTGTCGCCGCCGACTATGTAGCCATCCGATATCAGCGCGCTTTGGACGAAGATCGTTCCGGTCGCGCCCGGCGGCAGGCTATTTCCGCGATCGTCCAGAATGGCGAGGCGAACGCGCGGAAATGCCTTGCCCACGGCAGTCGGGGAATGATGCCCGTGCGCGCCGTTGACGGTGATGAATCCGAGCTCCGATGCGCCGTAATATTCGATCACCTCGGCCGCGGGGAAGCTGCGTGCTGCAGCGCTGCGGTCCGCCGGCGTCAGCTTGGCACCGGCGACGGTGATCTTTTCGACGCAGATCACCTGGGCACCTTCCGCCTCATCGCAAAGCCGCCTGAGCATCGTCGGCACCAGCACCAGGCGTTTCACCTTGGCGCCGTGTACAATATCGAGCGCCTGGCGCGGCTCGAAATGCCGGGCGCCGATGAATTCGGCCCCGGCCGCAAGGCTTTCGACCAGGGCGTAAAGGGCCAGCCCGTGCGCCAGCGGTCCGGGTGCATAGGTCGTCGTTTCCTGTCCTATGCCAAAGAAATTTTGGCCGATCTCGAGGCTGAGGCGCCAGGACTGGCGGTCGCGGATGATCGCCTTCGGTTCTCCGGTGCTGCCGGAGGTGAAGACGACGAGAAAAGGTTCGGCGCCGTCGCCGATACGGATTGGAGACGAACCGTCGAAAGCATCGAGCGAATGCGTTTGTCGCGTCGAGGGTACGTCCAGGTACAAGAGATCGCCATCAGCCCGGATGACGATTTCCGGCCGCAACTTCTCCTTCATCCGCTGGCGCGTCGAGTCCGGCAGGTGCGGATCGATGAGTGCGGCACAATTACCGCCCGATGTCGCGGCGATGAAGGCTGCGGCAAAGAGCGGGTGATTGCCGGGTTCAAGGGCAATCAGCCGGACGCGGCCGGAAAGGACGCTTTGCTCTGTTGCCTGCAGGGCCGCTTGTTCGATCGCGTGGAGAATCCGGCACGCATCCGCGACAAGCCCGCCATATGTGAAAACCCGGCCCTCCATGCGGAAAGCCGGTGCGTGCGGGCGCTCGCCCGCATGTCGCGCTATGGCGCCTGCGAGCGGCATCGCGTCAGGCGCGGGCCGGCAGCAGCGGATAGCCGGCGTAGACGGCGCGGGCCGCGAGCGTGGCGATTGCCGCCTTGAGGAGATCGCCCGGAATGAACACCAGCGAACCGGTCGCGGCGGTCATGAGCGGCGTACCGGTAACCGCGGAGAGCCACGGCACGCCGATCGCGTAAAGGGCGACGATACCGCCGATTACGGAGGCGAGGAAAAATCCGACGAACTGACGGGCTTCCGAATTTCCCGGATGTACGAAGCGCTCGGCGATCAGGCCGGTGACGAAGGCGGCAACCGACCAGCCGAGGATGAAGCCGCCCGAAGGACCGGCGAAGACGGCAAGTCCGCCACGACCGCCGGACAGCACCGGCAGGCCGATCGCGACCAGCAGGATGAACAGCAGGAAGGAAAACGCGCCGCGCTTGGCGCCGATGATGCAGCCGGCCAGCATGACGCCCATCGACTGCGCCGTGATCGGGACGGGGATGAAGCCGAGCGTGATCGGCGGGATGAGGCCGAGCACGACGACGATCGCGGCAAAGAGCGCAATGAGGACGAGGTCTCTGGTGTTCATGTGGTCCTACCCTTTTATTAGAAAGCGCGAATTTATTGGCGACGGAATCCGCGCGCGTCAATGGCCGCGGCGATCGTATCCGCATCTTTGAGTGTCAGGATAATCAGCGGCCCGATGATCGTCATCGGCCGGATTGGCAGGCCGCGGGCGCGATGGGCCTCGCTGATTGCCTGATAGCGGGCGAAGATATCCGGGACGAAGCGCAGCACGAGGCCGAGCGCCAGGCTGACATCGGCCGCCCACAGCAGCCCCAGACGCTCCAGCGGCTTCAGCAGGATGGTGATCTCGTCCATGAAGGCGCCGATCGTCGTCGTCGCCGTGACCGCGGCGGCAAAGAGCACGAGGGTTGTCAGCCGCAAGACAAGAGCGGCGACCTGCGGCAGCGGGACCAGGAATAGGTTGACGGCGGCAAGCACCAGGATGGTGAACAGGACGAAGCCGACACGCGAAAAGGCGTCGCGCGCCGTCATACCGAGCGAAAGGTAGAGCGCGCCGCAGAGGAGAAAGGCTGGCAGCAGCAGGAGCGGCGCGTCCGTCGTGAAGAGCGCCACGCTCAGGACGGGGAGTGCAATGAGCTTCAGGCGCACCGGCACCCGGTGGAACCAACTCTGTCCTTCCACATAGAGGCTCGTCAGCATCCGGCCACCTCGTGGTAGCGCCGAATGGTTTCGCCGGGGCCGCCGTCGGCGACGAGACGGCCCTCGTGAAAGAGCAGAAGACGCTCAACTCCTTCGACCAGCCCCAGGTCATGGGTGATGACGATCGTGTCCTCGTCGAGCGCATCGATCGTTGCCGCGACCATGCGGCGGTTGCGCAGGTCGAGCTGGTTGGTCGGCTCGTCGAGGATCAGGATTTTCGGGCCGGTGACGACGACGCTCGCCATGGCGACAAGCTGCGTTTCCCCGCCCGAAAGCTCGTGCACCCGCCGGCGCGCCAGATGGCTGACGCCGAAGCGGGCCAGCACCGCATCCGTTCGAGAGGAGATCTCGTTGCCCGGCAGCCCGCGATTCTTGAGCCCGAAGGCAATGTCGTCGGAAACGATGGGCATGATCAGCTGATGCTGCGGGTTCTGGAAGATGAACCCCGCCTCGGCAAGCACCGCCCGGTCGTTCTTCACCGTATCGAGCCCATTGACCAAAACGTGGCCCGTCGTCGGCTTGACGAGCCCGTTGATCAACCGCGCGAAGGTCGTCTTGCCGGAGCCGTTGAGGCCGATGATGCCGATCCGCCGTTCGTCGAGGGCAAGCGTCAGCGGGTGAAGCGCTACCCGCTCGCCGAACCGGACCGAGCAATCGGTGAAGCGGATGTTCAATCTTGATCCTCGTCCAGTTGTCGTGGTGGCTCTATAGGGCAACTCGATCGGCAAGGGCAATGCAGCCTTTGCCTGATTGCTTTATGGTTAGATCGCATTTGAAATATGGGAATAAAAGCCTATCTTCTTGCCCATGACGATTCGCCTCTCCAACCGCGACGCCCGACGCATCTTCCTCGCCAAGCAGGGTCTCTCGGCCGCGCCGCATCGCGCCCTCGGCAAGGATGGCCTTTTGCGGCTGATCCACGATATCGGCTTCGTGCAGGTCGACAGCATCGGCACCGTCGAGCGTGCCCATCATCAGATCCTGTTTTCCCGCAACCAGACCTATCGCCGCGAGCATTTGAGCGAATTGCTGGAAGAGGATGGCGAGCTCTTCGAGCACTGGACCCATGACGCCTCGATCATTCCGAGCGCCTTCTTCGTCTATTGGAAGCATCGCTTCAAATGGGAGAGCGATACGCTCAGCGAGCGCTGGCGCAAATGGCGCGGTGACGGCTTCGATGCGGGTTGCGAGGAAACCTATGAGCGGATCGCCAGCGGCGGCGCCGTTATGGCGCGCGAGCTGAAGGAGGATCATCACGAATCGGGCGGCTGGTGGAACTGGCACCCGTCGAAGACGGCGCTTGAGGTGCTATGGCGCCAGGGCCGGTTGGCGATCGCCCGCCGCGTCAATTTCCAGAAGGTCTATGATCTTACCGAACGGGTGATCCCGGCGCATCACTACGACGGCGATGTGAGCCATCCTGAATTTATCGATTGGGCCTGCCGCAACGCCCTCGAACGTCTCGGCTTTGCAACGCACGGGGAGATCGCCGCCTTTTGGGATCTCGTCTCACCCGAGGAGGCGAAGGCCTGGGTCGCCGCGCATCGCGACGAGCTTTGCGAAATCGTCATTGAGCCTGCCAATGGCGGCAAGCCGCGGCCGTCCTATGCCTTCGCGGGCTTTCCGGACAACCTGCCCGATATTCCCGACCCGCCGGCGCGCATTCGCGTGTTGAGCCCCTTCGATCCCTTGTTGCGTGACCGGAACCGCACCGAACGCCTTTTCGACTTTTTCTACCGGATCGAAGTCTTCGTTCCCGAGGCGAAGCGCGAATATGGCTATTATGTCTTTCCGCTTCTCGAAGGCGATCGGCTGATCGGCCGGATCGACATGAAGGCCGACCGCAAGCGCGGCAGCCTCGACGTAAAGCGCCTGTGGCTCGAAGAGCGCGTCAAGCCGGCGTCGGGCCGCATTGAGAAGCTGATGGCCGAACTCGATCGGATCGCCCGTTTCACCGGCGTCGGAGAGGTCAATCTGCTGGAAGGCTGGAACGCCGATCTCTCCTGACCGATTTTTCTTGGCTTGCGGCGTCGGGCTTCCTAAATGGGAGGAATTCTTCACGACGCGGAGCAGAACGATGGACACCAACCTCATAAGCCTCTTCGATGCGGACGAGGCGACGGTCCGCAAGGTTCTCTCCGAGACGCTTTCGGGCGCCGACGACGGCGAACTCTTCCTAGAACACGCCCAGGCGGAGGTGCTCTCCTTCGACAATGGCCGTCTGAAGGGCGGCAGCTTCAACACCGATCAGGGCTTTGGCCTGCGGGCCGTCGCCGGCGAAGCTGTCGGTTACGCGCATGCAGGAGAATTGTCGCTAGAGGCATTGAAACGGGCCGCGGAAGCGGTCGGGCAGGTGACCCGCGGCTATTCCGGCTCCTATGCCGCTGCCCCGCAGCGCACCAACAAGAAGCTCTATGGCGATGAAAACCCGATCGGCGAGCCGAGCTTCGAGACGAAGGTGACGCTGCTCCAGGAAATCGACGCCTATCTGCGCGCCAAGGAGCCCAAGGTCCGGCAGGTGACCGCGACGATCGCCGCAAGCTGGCAGGTCGTCGACATCTTGAGGGCCGATGGACATCGCGTTCATGACGTGCGGCCGATGACCCGCATCAATATCTCGGTCGTGGTCGGCGAGGGCGAACGGCAGGAATCCGGCACCTTCGGTATCGGCGGCAGGCGCGGCTTCGGCGATTTCATCACCGAAGAGAACTGGAAGCGCGGTGCCGACGAGGCGTTGCGGCAGGCGCTCGTCAATCTCGAGGCGATCGATGCGCCGGCAGGAACCATGGATGTCGTGCTCGCTTCCGGCTGGCCGGGCGTGATGTTGCACGAGGCCGTCGGTCACGGCCTCGAAGGCGATTTCAATCGAAAGAAGACCTCCGCCTTTGCCGGCCTCCTCGGCGAACAGGTGGCCGCCAAGGGTGTCACCGTCGTCGATGACGGCACGATCGAAGCGCGGCGCGGCTCGATCTCGATCGATGACGAGGGCACGCCCTCCGGCTACAACGTCCTGATCGAGGACGGCAAGCTCGTCGGCTACATGCAGGACCGGCAGAATGCGCGGCTGATGGGCATGAAGCCGACCGGTAATGGCCGCCGCCAGGGCTATGCCCATGTGCCGATGCCGCGCATGACCAACACCTACATGCTCGCCGGCGACCGCACGCCCGATGAAATCATCGCCTCGGTGAAGAAGGGCATTTACGCCGTTTCCTTCGGCGGCGGCCAGGTGGACATCACCTCAGGCAAGTTCGTGTTCGGCTGCACCGAAGCCTATCTGATCGAGGACGGCAAGGTGGGGGCACCGGTCAAGGGCGCGATGCTGATCGGCAACGGACCGGATGCGATGAAGCGGGTGACGATGGTCGGCAACGACATGAAACTCGACACCGGCATCGGAAATTGCGGTAAGGGCGGCCAATGGGTGCCTGTCGGCGTCGGTCAGCCGCATCTCCGGATGGACCAGGTCACCGTCGGCGGCACGCAGGCATAGGCGAGCGGGATGATCGGGCAGTCGGGCGATATTCTGGAAATCCGGCGTTTTTCGGCGGCGGACGAGCAGGCGGTCATTGACCTCATCCTGCCTATACAGCGTGAGGAATTCGGCGTTGCCATCACCGCCGAAGATCAGCCGGATCTCCGGGGGATCCCCGAATTCTATCAGACAGGCGACGGCGACTTCTGGGTTGCGGCTATTGGCCAAAGCATCGTCGGCACGGTTGCCCTGAAGGAAATCGGAGGTGCGGAGGCAGCCCTGCGCAAGATGTTCGTCGCGTCCGACTTTCGCGGCCGCGAACACGGCGTGGCCGCCCGCCTGCTCGATGCACTCGTTGCCCATGCGGAGCGGCGGAAGATAAGATCGATCTATCTCGGGACCACCGAGAAGTTCCTCGCCGCCCACCGGTTCTACGAAAAGAGCGGCTTTATCGAAGTCGCCAGGCACGACCTGCCGGCGCGCTTTCCGGTCATGGGCGTCGATACGAAATTCTACGTTCGCCGATTTTAGAGGCCCCGAAGCATCACGACACTCTTGCGGGAGCACCCGTGCGACGGAAGCGCGCGATATCCTGTCAGGTTTTTGCCGGAATACGGGCGATGACCTTTATCTCGAAGTCGAAGCCAGCGAGCCAGTTTACCCCGAGCGCAGTCCAATTTGGGTACGGCGGGTTGCTGAAAATCTGTTGTTTGACCTCCATAATGGTTCCGAACTGGTTTTCTGGATCAGTGTGGAAGGTCGTCACGTCCACGATGTGATCCATCGTGCAACCCGCTGCGCTCAGCGTCGACTTGAGATTTTCAAATGCCAGCTGGACCTGGCGCCTGAAGTCGGGTTCGGGAGTTCCGTCAGGACGGCTGCCAACCTGTCCGGAAACGAACAAGAGATCGCCGGATCGAATGGCGGCGGAATATCCATGCTCTTCATAAAGTGCGTGCCTGTCTGCAGGAAAGATTGCTTCGCGCTGGGTCATTCTGATTTCCTTTGGGATCATTTAGAGAGCCAATGAGCGCGGTCCATGCTTCACAAGCCAGCGCCATTTTGGTATACGGAACGTATGTGAAATATTCAAATACGCGTCGTATGTCAAGTCTATGTACGAGTCGTATGTGAAATTGTGGGTACGAAATGGCGAAGAGACGCAGCGAAACGATGGAGGAGAACCGGGTCAAATTGATCGCGGCTGCACGAAAGGCCTTCGCTGAAAAGGGATATTCCGCGGCATCGATGGACGACTTGACCGCCGAGGCAGGTTTGACGCGCGGTGCGCTCTACCACAATTTTGGGGACAAGCGCGGGCTGCTTGCGGCGGTTGTCGAGCAGATCGACTCGGAGATGGCTTCCCGCGCGCAGGAGATCGGCGCACGTGAGGGCAATGAGTGGCTCGGACTACTGGCCGAGGGCGCGGCCTATATAGAGATGGCGCTTGACCCCGAAGTGCAACGTATTGTTCTTCTCGATGGACCTGCTGTGTTGGGTGATCCGTCGCAATGGCCCAGCCAGAACAGTTGCCTACAAGTTACGAAGAGAGCTATGGAACTCCTTATTGCGCAGGGCATCGTCAAGCCACTTGACGCGGAAGCATCCGCCCGGCTTCTCAGTGGTGCGGCGCTCAATGCCGCTCTCTGGGTCGCCGCAAGCGACAACCCACCGGATGTGCTGCCGAAAGCCGTGGACGCTTTCCGTTCTCTTGCGGCGGGGCTGCTTTTGGAGCCTTCGAGCGCTGCCGATGACTGTGCGCATCGCTTGGAAAAAGCGCCTGGATCTTAGCTCCGGCCGGGGAGCAGCCGGCAGTCGTAGGACCGTTTCTTGAGGATGCTGCAGGCAGAAGCGGCCGCCTCGCGGCTGGCGAAGCCGATGAAGCGGGCGCGGTAGCGCTTGGTGGAGCCGCTGCCGTCCACTTCAGTGTGCGGCGATGCGCCGAGCAGGGCCGCACCGCCGGCGGACTGCGCCTCGACGAGAATCTTGCGTGCGGCGTCCGCCGAGGCCGCCGTTGAAATCTGGATCTGCCAGTAGGCGCCGGCCTCCGTTTCCGTGCTCGCGAATTCCACTATCGCGGTTGGTCGGTCCGCCGGAACGACGGCAGCAGGCGATGCTGCCATGAGGGCTGCGCTCGCGTTCTTTCCCGCGCGATTGGGTTCGGCATAGAGCGACACGCCGGGCAAACTCGCCACTTGGGCCGTGTCGAGCGGCTTCGCCGCGGCGATCGTCGGCCCGTCCGCCGGCGCCGTTGCCCTGCCCAGGTGTTGATCGAGCAGCGCCGCCATCTTGTTGTCGCGGCTTTTCGCGGTCCGTCCGCCGAGCACGACGCCGATGACACGGCGGTTGCCGTCGCTGACCGCACTAACGAGATTGAAGCCGGAGGCGTTGGTGTAGCCCGTCTTGATGCCGTCCATGCCGTCGTAGCGATACATCAGCTTGTTGTGGCCGCGGATTACACGGCCGCGGAAATTGAAGCTCTGTGCCGAAAAGAGCCGGTATTCCCTTGGAAAGTCCCTGATCAGCGCAATGCCGAGCCTTGCCATGTCGCGTGCCGTGGTCACCTGCTGGCTTGCCGGCAGGCCGGAGGCGTTGACGAAGACGGTGCGGGTCATCCCGAGCCGGCGCGCCTTCGCCGTCATCATCTGGGCAAAGGCGGCCTCCGAGCCCCCGAGTTTTTCCGCCATCGCCGCGGCGGCATCATTGGCGGAATGGATGATCATGCCATAGACGGCCTCCTCGACGGTGATGGCATCGCCGGGCTTGAGGCCAAGCTTGGTCGGAGGCTTGCGCGCCGCCTCCTTGGACATCGGCACGCGGGTCTGCCAGCTGATCTCGCCCCGGTGCAACGCTTCGAAGGTCAGGTAAAGCGTCATCATCTTCGTCAACGACGCCGGGTAGTTCAATTCGTCAGCGTTCTCGGACGAGAGGATCCTGCCGCTGCGGGCGTCCATGACGAGAGAAGCGTTGCCAGCGAAAGCCGATGCGGTGGCAGCGACGAATGCTACGATCGCCGCCAGGGCAATTTGCAAGTTCTTCATGATTCCCCCTTGGACCGCGTAGCTTCTCGCGTGCGAAGTGTATCAGGACGTGACGGCCGTGGATTTGTCGTAACATTAAGGCCGAAAATCGATAAAGGCAGCCCTTTTTTAACGCTTGCCCCGACTTTTGGTGAAAGCGGGGACCGATTCAGCAAGGCTTAACAGAGGCGGCGTAAAGCTTCGGCACTTGGAGCGGGCGGCTGAATGCGCGTGCGCAAGCCAGTACGGGACAGCGGAGAAAGATGAAAGACTCGCTCGCCATGATGGTTCGCCACCATTTGAGGCGAGCCGCAATTGCCGGCGGGCTCGAGGCCGCGCATGTCCTTGCGCGCACAGGTTTGCTGGGCGAGGCGCGCGGTCGCGGCGCCGTCTTTACCCTGCATCATGTCCGCCCCAGGCGTTATCGGACCTTTGATCCCAACGCCCATCTGGAAATCACCCCGGCGTTCCTCGATAGGACGATCCTGACATTGAAGCGCGCCGGCTACCGTTTCGTTGCACTCGAAGCGTTGCCGGAATGCCTCGGCTCGGCTGACGACCGGCCCTTCGCTTGCTTCACGCTCGACGACGGCTACCGCAACAATCTCGAATGGGCACTGCCCGTATTCGAGAGGCACGGCGTTCCCTTCACGGTCTTCGTCACGGCCGGCTATGTCGATCGCAGCCACACGCTGTGGTGGGAAACGCTTGCCGACCTGCTGTCGGCCAGCCGCGAGTTCCGCTTCGATTTCGGCGATGGTGCGGTGTTGGTTCCGAGCGGCACGTCTTTGCAGAAGCAGGCGGCTTTCGGTCGCATCGCAGCCCATATCCGTGGCACCGACGAGGCGAGCGCCGTGGCGGCGCTGAACGATGCTGCGTTCGAGCACGGCATCGACCCCCTTACCATCACCGAGCTACTGACGCTTGACGAAGGCGGCCTTCGCGCCCTGATCTCAAGCCCGCTCGCGAGCCTTGGTGCGCACACGATCAGCCATCGGGCGGTGGCGCGGCTCGATGACGACGAGGCCCGCCGGGAAATCGCCTCGTCCGCCGCGCGCGTCGAGGCGATCACCGGCAGGCATCCGCTGACCTTCGCCTATCCCTATGGCCACCGGCCGACGGTTTCGAGCCGCGACCATCGACTGGCCGCGGAACTCGGCTTTGCCGTTGCGGTCACGACGGAACCGGGCACACTCTGCCGCGGCGTCAACCTTCACGCCGTGCCCCGGATTTCGCTGAACGGCCATTTCCAGAGCGAGCGACATGTGTCCGCCCTGGCTTCCGGCATTCCATTCTGGCGGCTCGGGGCGCGATAGGCCTCCTCAGGGATACATCCGCACCTTCTCCCAGCCCCCTTCCGGCACGGGGCGACGGAACTCCATGCGGTCGTGCAGCCGGAATGGTCGGTCATGCCAGAATTCGATCGAGGTCGGCCGGATGCGGAAACCGGACCAGTAGTCCGGGCGCGGGATTTCGCCGATGGCGTGACGCGCGGTGAATTCGGCGACCGCCTTCTCGAGCGCGAAGCGGCTCTCGAGCGGGCGCGATTGCTTCGACGCCCAGGCGCCGATGCGGCTTCCGCGCGGCCGGCTCTTGAAATACTCATCCGCCTCTGCGTCGGTGACGATTTCCACCGGGCCGCGCAGGCGAACCTGGCGGCGCAGCGACTTCCAGTGGAAACACATGGCCGCCTTGCGGGTGGCCAGAAGCTCGCGGCCTTTCTGACTCTCGAAATTTGTGTAAAAGACAAAGCCGCTTTCGTCGAATCCCTTGAGCAGCACCATGCGCACATTGGGCAGTCCATCGGGATCGACGGTTGCAAGGGCGACAGCGGTGGGGTCATTCACCTCGCTTTTCTCGGCGTCCTTCAACCATGTGCCAAAGAGGGAAAAGGGCTCGTCTGCGTCTGTGAAGTCACCGGTTGTTAACTCGTTCGCGGTCATATTGCCTTCCTATGCCGTGTGTCTGGCGCGGGAACGCGTCGGGATGAGCCCGATTGGTGTTTCCGCATCGAAAATTGTCAGAGCCTGCCAGCGCTTCATCGGGCTGCGTTTCGGCTCTGGCGAGTCTGACAGGATTGCCGTGCAAGACATAGCAAAGTGGATCGATGGCAAGAAGGATTTTTCCTTTGCGGTGCTGCGCGGTGCGGCCTTATGCCTGACCGTCTTCGCGCTCCCGGGGTGCATGGGCGGCGGTCTCGATCTCTTCGGAGGCTCGAGCGTCGATCGTTCCGTCGCAACCGGGACCGTGCCGGTCGCCAAGACGTCGGACGGTCTCTCCGACGCGGTGGCGGTGCGCAATGCCGTTTCCTCTGCCGAAATCACTGAGGGCGGCAGCGCCATTCCCTGGGCCAATGCCACGTCAGGCAGCGCCGGCGTCATCAGCAGTATTGAGGAAGACAGCGCTTCCGGCGTGCTTTGCCGCCGGTTCATCACCACGCGCCATTCCTTTGAAGGCATCGCCAAGTTCGACGGCAGAACCTGCCGGCTGGAGAATGGCGAGTGGTATTTGACGAGTTTCGGCCCGCAAAGCTGAAATCCCCGGTTAACCACATTCCCGCAAAGGCACGGACGGCCGGGCTGGACGGCCCGGATCCATAACAGCGCCGCGCCTCCTCATCAGATGCGCAAGATCCCTGTAACGCTTTGAAATACTGCATGTTTCTCCGCCTGAATCGGCGACGCTTCAAAGGAAACCTGCAGGAGCGCCACGGCGAGCCGGCTAACCGTTATTTAGCAACTTCCCCGGATCATCGCGATTGAGAGGAGCGGCTCATCACGGGCTGCCGATGTAACGCGTAAGCCGATCCGCCGCGAAGGGCGGACATTCAAGAATGCGGTGAGAAGTCATGCGCGATCCCTATGCAATCCTCGGCGTGCGCCGCAACGCCGGGCAGGAGGAAATCAAGGCTGCCTGGCGGTCCGTCGCCAAGGCGATCCATCCGGACCACAATCAGGACGATCCTCTGGCGACAGAACGCTTTGCCGAAGCCGGCAGGGCCTATGAACTGCTGCGCGATCCGGCCCGCAGGAACCGCTACGACCACGCGCGGCGTGAGGCGGAGCTGCGCCGTATGGAAGCCATGAAGGAGAAGATGCGCGCCCCGGAACCGGCCGAGGAGCCGGTCGGCGCGGAGAGCGCCGAGGAGGCGGTCTCGCGCATCTTCGGCCTCGATCCGCAGCCCAATACATCCGGCACCAAGGCTCATGCGCCGCGCGCTGCAGAGAAGGCTGGCGCCGCTGCCGAGGCGAAACCGGAACTCACGGAAGATACCAAACAGGAGCCGACAAAGCCGGAGGCAACGGTTCGACGACTTGCAGCGCCCGGAACGGAGTTGGTCGCGGCAATCGTCCGGCGCATTCGCGACCGCATGACAAAGACGGCGGAGAAGGTCCCGGATCTGGTTGTCGATTTGTCCGTCAGTATTGACGAGGTGGTGAACCGGGCGCGCGTCGCGGTGGAGCTTCCGGATGGCGAAACGGTGAAGGTAGCAATCCCGCCTGGCGCCACCGACGGGCAGGTCATCCGCCTGAAGGAGCAGGGATACCGTGTCGCCGGCATGACTCGTGGCGACGTGCTTGCGACCTTGCGTGTTCGTCAGGATGGGCCGTTTCGCACCCAGGGTCTCGACCTCGTGACGAGCCTGCCGCTGGGCCTGCAAGACGCGGTCCTCGGCTGCGAGACCAGTATCGAAACGCCGAGCGGCGCCGCCACGGTCGTGGTGCCGGCCTGGTCGGGATCCGACAAGGTCATCCGAATTCCCGGCAGCGGATTGAAGGGAGCGAATGGCGAAAGCGGCGATCTCCTCGTCGAATTGCGCCTGGTGCTGCATGAAAAGCCCGACGACAAGGTCACGGACCTGATGCGGTCGCAGCGCGACGGCCTCTATTTGTAACGGTTTTCTGACAAGCTGAACCAATATTACGGGGACTAACAGTTCCTGATCCGCACCGCGCTTGAACCGCTCTGGCGGCTATGCCATAGGCAATGCTCGACATTTTGCCGCACCCATCTTTGGTGGCGTGGTGCGGCGCCATCGACATTCGGAAAACTGGCATCGGCCTCGGCCGGACCAGGCAGACAGTATTGGGGACATTCCATGGCTCAGGCATCGGGTCTGATGAATGGCAAGCGCGGCGTCATCATGGGCGTTGCAAACAATCGCTCGATTGCGTGGGGCATTGCCAAGGCGTTGTCGGAAGCCGGCGCCGAAATCGCGCTGACATGGCAGGGCGACGCGCTGAAGAAGCGTGTCGAACCGCTGGCGCAGGAACTCGGCGCCTTCATGGCCGGCCATTGCGACGTGACCGATCTCGCCACGATCGACGGCGTTTTTTCGGCGCTTGAAGAAAAATGGGGCAAGATCGATTTCGTCGTGCACGCGATCGCCTTCTCCGACAAGGACGAACTGACGGGTCGCTATCTCGAGACGAGCCGCGACAACTTCACCCGCACGATGGATATTTCCGTCTATTCCTTCACGGCCGTCGCGGCGCGAGCCGAGCGCATCATGAATGATGGCGGCTCGATGCTGACGCTCACCTATTACGGCGCCGAGAAGGTGATGCCGCACTATAACGTCATGGGCGTCGCCAAGGCGGCGCTTGAAGCAAGCGTGCGCTATCTCGCCGTCGATCTCGGCAACCGCGGCATCCGCGTCAACGCCATCTCGGCCGGTCCGATCAAGACGCTTGCCGCTTCCGGCATCGGCGACTTCCGCTATATCCTCAAGTGGAACGAGTACAACGCGCCGCTGAAGCGCACAGTTTCGATCGAGGAAGTCGGCAATTCGGCGCTCTATCTCCTGTCAAACCTGTCGACCGGTGTCACCGGCGAGGTGCACCATGTCGATTCCGGTTATCATACGGTCGGCATGAAGGCGGTCGACGCCCCGGACATTTCCGTCCTGAAGGACTGAGTGCTTCTTGCCTGCAACCGCATGACCTCGGATCGAATTCGATCTGAGGTCGTGCCACGGTCCAGGCACGACGGCATCCTTGGCGCCTGAGGCGAAGCACTATAGGCGGCCGCCTCATCCGGAGTGAACACTGTGCTCATTTACATGGTTCGCCACGGCCAGACGGACTGGAATGCCGAGAGCCGTCTCCAAGGGCAGAAGGACATTCCCCTCAATGAAACCGGCCGCCAGCAGGCGACCGGCAATGGCGTTGCGCTGGGAGAGATCCTCGGGCGCGATGCGGCCAGGTTCGATTTCGTCAGCAGTCCGCTCGGCCGTACGCGCGAAACCATGGAGCGTCTCAGGCGGTCCATAGGGCTCGATCCGTTTGCCTATCGCACCGACGAGCGGCTGAAGGAGGTTTCCTTCGGTGCCTGGGAGGGCTTTACACTCGCAGCCTTGAAGCGCCGCGTGCCCGAGCGCATTGCCGCAAGGCGGGTGGCGAAGTGGGATTTCATCCCGCCCGGGGCGGATGCGGAAAGCTACGAAATCCTGTCCTGGCGCGTCGGCGCCTGGCTGAAAGATGTGAGGGAACCCACCGTCTGCGTCAGCCACGGCGGGGTAATTCGTACCCTGTTCAAGCTGCTCGGGGAGATGGAGCCGGATGAGGCGGCGGCGGCGGCCATCCCGCAGGACCGGCTGCTGAAGATCGTCGATGGTTCGATCAGCTGGCTTTAGACTAAGCGTATCGAGAAATAGCGGAAATGTCCCTCCGACGCATACGGGTCGGGATGCCGCCTGGCCTACTGGACGATCTCCAGATCATTGATGACGCGCTTGCCGTCGACCTCGGTATAGAAGACGAGGACCTTCACGCCGGCTTCGAGCCCTTCGAAATTGAATTCCTCGGGCGCCTGGTAGCTCTTGCCGTCGTCAAGCGAGAGGCTCAACTGCTCGGTGTCGATATTGGTGATCACGGCTTCGACGTCTGCACTTTCCGCATGAACCGAAAGCGGCGAAAGCAAGCTTGCGGTGGCCATGAGCGTAGCAATGACAAATCGCATCCTTGTTGCCCTCTTCCATGATTCTGCGAATTTTCTTGTCATCACCCTTTGATCCCCGATTGTGGCAAAAGTTCATTTTTGCCATGGTTTTTTAGGATTTTAGCTGTTCGTACCGGACGTGTTTTCGGCGAACGAGAGAGTGAACGCGCTCCGCGCCCATTGCAAGTCGCCGAAAGGGGAACGAGCTGGCGCAAGCCCTGCTGAAGGCCGCTTTCACGAGGTTTTCCAAAGAAACATCACGACGGCCAGCCCTGAAGTCCAGGCCGCAGTCGCTGCAATCCGGATGATGATGCGTCAGTAATCGGCCGCGCTGGTTATTCTTGCCGCAGGTTTCCGCGCAACAGCGGATGCTCTTTCCCCAGCGAACGCTTTCCACTAAGAGAGGGCACGCGCCTTGGCGCAGCGTCTGAAGCAATGCGACATGGTTCGCGTTCTGCTCTGACTCGATTAGAATCGATCCCCAGAGATTGTGTCGTCCTGTCCGATCTCTTGGATCCTGAACTCGGTAGCCGTCATGTCGCACAATACCTTCGGTCATCTCTTCCGCGTCACCACCTGGGGCGAGAGCCACGGGCCGGCGCTCGGCTGCGTCGTCGACGGATGCCCGCCCGGTATTCGCTTCACGCTCGCGGAAATTCAGGCCTGGCTCGACAAGCGCAAGCCCGGCCAGTCGCGCTTCGTGACCCAGCGCCGCGAAGATGATCTGGTGAAGGTCCTGTCCGGCGTGATGCTCGACGAGGACGGCGAGACGATGATCTCGACGGGCACGCCGATCTCGATGATGATCGAAAACACCGACCAGCGCTCGAAAGACTATTCGGAGATTGCCAAGCGCTACCGACCGGGCCATGCCGACTACACCTATGACGTCAAATACGGCATTCGCGACTATCGCGGCGGCGGCCGGTCCTCGGCACGCGAGACGGCGGCGCGCGTCGCGGCCGGCGGCATCGCCCGCAAGGTCGTGCCGGGCCTCGTCGTCCGCGCCGCGCTGGTGCAGATCGGCAAGCACCGGATCGATCGGGCCAATTGGGACTGGGCCGAGGTCAACAACAATCCGTTCTTTGCGCCGGATCCGGCCATCGTTCCCGTCTGGGAAGAGTATCTCGACGGCATCCGCAAGGCCGGCTCGTCGATCGGCGCCGTCGTCGAGGTCGTTGCCGAAGGGGTGCCGGCCGGCATCGGTGCGCCGATCTACGCCAAGCTCGACCAGGACATCGCTTCGAACCTGATGTCGATCAATGCCGTCAAGGGCGTCGAGATCGGCGACGGCTTTGCCACGGCCGAGCTGAGCGGCGAGGAGAACGCCGACGAGATGCGCATCGGTCCGGATGGCGAGCCTGTTTTCCTTTCCAACCATGCCGGCGGCATTCTCGGCGGCATCGCGACCGGCCAGCCGATCGTCGCTCGCATCGCGATCAAGCCGACCTCGTCCATCCTGACCGAGCGCCGTTCGATCGACAGCGACGGCAACGAGGTCGACGTGCGCACCAAGGGTCGCCACGATCCTTGCGTCGGGATCAGGGCGGTGCCGATCGGCGAGGCCATGGTTGCCTGCACGATTGCCGATCACTATCTGCGCGACCGGGGCCAGACCGGCCGGCTGAAGTAATTTTCTGGAGAGAATGAAGATGTCCTATGACCAGAAGCGCGTCGTCGATGCCATTCGCGCCTTCGAGGCCGGCGAGATCGTCGTCGTCACCGACGATGGCGGGCGCGAGAACGAAGGCGACCTGATCGTCGCGGCGGTGCACTGCACGCCCGAGAAGATGGCCTTCATCGTCAGGCACACCTCGGGCATCGTCTGTACGCCCATGCCGCGCGACGAGGCGAAACGCCTCAATCTGAATGCGATGGTCGCCGAGAACGATTCCGCCCACACCACCGCTTTCACGGTTTCCGTCGACTTCAAGCATGGCACCACCACCGGCATTTCGGCCGACGATCGCACCTTGACGGTTAGAAACCTTGCCAATCCGAATGTTGGGGCGGCGGATTTCGTGCGGCCCGGCCACATCTTCCCACTGGTGGCGCGTGAGGGCGGCGTGTTGATGCGCTCCGGCCACACCGAGGCGGCCGTCGACCTGTGCAAGCTCGCGAGCCTGCCGCCGATCGGCGTTATCTGCGAACTCGTCAATGACGACGGCACGGTTACGCGCGGCCCGCAGGTGGACGCGTTTGCCGAGACCCACGGTTTGAAACAGGTCTCCGTCGCCGATCTCATCGCTTACCGGCAGCGCAAGGAGACCTTGATCGAGAAGGCCAACAGCTTCGACATCGACACACCCTATGGCAAGGCCAAGGGCCACACCTATTCTTTGCCCTGGGATCCGATGCAGCATCTTGCCGTCGTCTTCGGCGATGTCCGCGACGGCGTCGACATTCCCGTCCGCCTTCACCTCGAGAATGTCGGCGCGGACGTCTTCGGCAATGATCGCCAGATCGACGAGATCATGAAGCGCATCGCTGGAGAGGGCAGGGGCATCATCGTCTATCTGCGCGAGGGCTCGGTCGGCGTCGGCGTTTCGCAGACTGCGCGAAAGGGCAAGCACGAACGCGAAGCCCATACGGAAGCACAGGCGCGCGAGAGCGAATGGCTCGAAATCGGTCTTGGCGCGCAGATCCTCAAGGACCTCGGCATCACCTCCATCCGCCTGCTCTCTTCGCGGGAGCGCCACTATGTCGGCCTCGAAGGTTTCGGCATCAAGATCGCCGCGACCGAGATCCTTTAGCGACGGCACCGCCAGCCAACAAAAAGCCGCGCACCCAAAAGGAGCGCGGCTTTTTCATTTCATTGGGTACTCAAGGAAACTACGGCAGTGCATCGTAGCCCTCGCCGAAACCTTTGAGGTCGACCGGAATGCCGATCCCTTCCTCCGGCGACTGGAAGACGATGAAGGTCGCCGTCGCGCCGGCGCGCATCGTCTTCAAGAGCTCGTCCTCGAGCACGACCTCGGCATAGCAGCCGTCGGAGAAGCACCGAACGAAATAGGCGCGTCCGATGTCCTTGCCGTCGACATTCAGGCCGAGGCCGTTGGGCAGCAGTACGCCGAGGGGTGCCAGGACGCGAAGGATCTTCGCCTTGCGATCGGCAGTCTTGAGCACGACGACGGAGAGCCCGACCTCGGGCCGGTCCTCGGCGATCACGTTCTGCATCAAAGCGCATTGCTCGGCCGAGGCGCCGGCCGGCTGATCGCAGACGATCGACCAGGCACCGTGGTTCGACTTTACCGTCCCGGGTGTCGCGGCGGATTGCTGCGCCATGCTTGCGGCGGGAAAGACGAAGGCGGCAATTCCGAGCGCGATCAAAGCGGGCAGCCGGGAGAAGAGGGACAGGCCCATGTAAACCTCAAAACGTCGAATCATTCGGGCTATTCTTGAAGTGCGCAGATATAAATGAAAAGCCCTGCTTCTTACATTCCAGCGGCATATGGCCGAAATTGGGCTCTCTCTCGCCGTATCAGGCGCTCTCGACGTTTTGCCTGAGCCGGCCGCCTGTGGACGGGAGCCTCGATGTGGCGGCGTAGGCCGTGCACGGACCGGCGCTCTAGCACAATCTTTGATACCGCGCGAAGGGGGCAGCGAGAAAACTTGGCTTTGTGCAAAAATGCCGCACGAGGTTCATTGCACAGATGTTGCGGCGCTGGTCAAACTGTGGTTTGAAGCGCTTCCAGTATCGCAGGGATTCTGCGTTCCGGGTTTGATCCTGATCAAGCGCATTGGGGAGACGTAATTGTGAAAAACAAGGCCTATGCAGTTCTGGCAGCGCTTGCCTGTCTGCTCTTTGCTTCGAGCGCCTTCGCTGACAAGCCTGTCGACTGGCAGACGAGGTTTCAGTCGGCCGCGACCGGCATCATGGAAGAAATCACGTGGTTTGAACAATACACACTGTGGTTCATCATTCCGATCACCCTCCTGGTCCTCCTGCTGCTGATCATCGTCGTCGTGAAGTTCCGCGAAGGCGCCAATCCCGTCCCCTCGCGGACCAGCCACAATACGCTGATCGAAGTCATCTGGACCGTCGGTCCGGTGATCATTCTGCTGTTCCTGGCCGTCCCCTCCTTCAAGCTTCTCAACGAGCAGCTCACGCCGCCGCAGAATCCGGATCTGACCGTCAAGGCGACCGGCAACCAGTGGTACTGGTCCTACGAGTATGAAGTCGGCGAGAGCCCGCTTTCCTTCGACAGCCTGCTGTTGAAGGATGAGGATCGCGCAGGTCTCGGCAAGGAAGACAAGGCCGCTTATCCGCGCCTGCTCGCCGTCGACAACGAAGTCGTCGTGCCGGTCGGCAAGACCGTCCGTCTCCTCGTCACCGCGGCCGACGTCATTCACGCCTTCGCCATGCCGGCTTTCGGCGTGAAGATCGATGCCGTTCCGGGCCGCCTTAACGAGACCTGGTTCAAAGCGGACCGCGAAGGCCTCTACTATGGCCAGTGTTCCGAGCTCTGCGGCAAGGATCACGCCTATATGCCGATCGCCATCCGCGTGGTCCCGCAGGAAAAATACGACGCCTGGCTCGCTGCCGCCGCCACCAATCTCGGCGAGGCGAACAAGGCGCTCATGGCGTCCGTCGACGGCGCGGCCAAGGCCGTTGACGTCGCCGCAAACGCCGCACAGTAATCGGAAGGGGAGCTCGACCCATGGCTGGAACAGCCGTTCACCACGATCAACGGCATGATCATTCCGATCATGCCCATGCCGACCACGCGCACAAGCCGCTGACCTTCTTTCAGCGCTGGTTCCTGTCCACCAACCACAAGGACATCGGCACGCTCTACCTGATCTTCGCGATCATCGCCGGCCTCATCGGCGGAACGCTGTCGGTCTTCATGCGCGCCGAATTGCAGGAGCCGGGCATCCAGATCTTCCACGGCCTGGCGCAGATGGTCTACGGCTTCGAGGGCGATGCTGCCATCGACGGCGGCAAGCACATGTTCAACGTCTTCACGACCGCGCATGCGCTGATCATGATCTTCTTCATGGTCATGCCGGCGCTGATCGGCGGCTTCGCCAACTGGATGGTGCCGATCATGATCGGCGCGCCGGACATGGCCTTCCCGCGCATGAACAACATCTCGTTCTGGCTGATCGTGCCGGCCTTCCTGCTCGTGCTGCTTTCGATGTTCGTCGAAGGTCCGGCGGGCGCTTACGGGGCCGGTGGCGGCTGGACGATCTATCCGCCATTCTCGACGTCCGGCATGCCGGGACCGGCCATGGATTTGGCGATTCTCGGCCTGCACATCGCCGGCGCCTCGTCGATCCTCGGTGCCATCAACTTCATCACGACGATCCTGAACATGCGCGCCCCGGGCATGACGCTGCACAAGATGCCGCTCTTTGCCTGGTCGGTTCTGATCACCGCCTTCCTGCTCCTGCTGTCGCTGCCGGTTCTGGCTGGCGCCATCACCATGCTGCTCACCGACCGCAATTTCGGCACGACGTTCTTCGCGCCCGAAGGCGGCGGCGATCCGATCCTGTTCCAGCACCTGTTCTGGTTCTTCGGACACCCGGAAGTGTACATCCTGATCCTGCCGGGCTTCGGCATCGTCAGCCACATCATCTCGACCTTCTCGCGCAAGCCGATCTTCGGCTATCTCGGCATGGCCTACGCCATGGTCGCCATCGGCGCCGTCGGCTTCATCGTGTGGGCGCACCACATGTACACGGTCGGCATGTCGCTCGAGACGCAGCGCTACTTCGTCTTCGCGACGATGGTCATCGCGGTTCCGACGGGCGTGAAGATCTTCTCCTGGATCGCGACGATGTGGGGCGGTTCGATCCGCTTCACCACGCCGATGGTCTGGGCAATCGGCTTCATCTTCCTGTTCACCGTCGGCGGAGTCACCGGCGTTCAGCTGGCCAATGCCGGCCTCGACCGCGCCCTGCACGACACCTACTACGTGGTAGCTCACTTCCACTACGTCCTGTCGCTCGGCGCCGTCTTCGCGATCTTCGCGGCCTGGTACTACTGGTTCCCGAAGATGAGCGGCTACATGTACTCCGAATTCCTCGGCAAGCTGCATTTCTGGGTGATGTTCGTCGGCGTGAACCTCATCTTCTTCCCGCAGCACTTCCTGGGCCTTGCCGGCATGCCGCGACGCTACATCGACTATCCGGATGCCTTCGCCGGCTGGAACCTGGTTTCGTCCTACGGCTCTTACATCGCGGCCGTCGGTGTGCTGATCTTCCTCTTCGGCGTCGTCGAGGCCTTTGCGAAGAAGCGCGTCGCAGGCGACAATCCGTGGGGTGAGGGGGCCAATACGCTCGAATGGCAGCTTTCCTCGCCGCCGCCGTTCCACCAGTGGGAACAGCTCCCGCGGATCAAGTGACGGACAACGAACAGGAGCCGCCGGTTACGGCGGCTTCTCCCCGCCGGCCTTCCGGCATGATGCGGCCTGTCCGGCCGCAGCAGAATCGGGAAAGAGACATGACGCTCATCGACAATCACGAGGCAGTCGGCATGGAAGGCGCACCGCGCCTGTCCGAGGCCTCTGCGCGCGATTACTTCGAGCTCCTGAAGCCGCGCGTCATGTCGCTCGTCGTGTTCACGGCCTTTGCCGGCCTCGTGCTGGCGCCCGGTTCCATCAATCCCTTCATCGGCTTCATCGCCATTCTCTGCATCGCCATCGGCGCCGGCGCCTCCGGTGCGCTGAACATGTGGTATGACGCCGATATCGATGCAGTGATGAGCCGGACCGCCAAGCGTCCCATTCCCGCCGGCAAGATCCTGCCGCAGGAGGCGCTCGGCTTCGGCCTCACCTTGTCGGCGTTTTCGGTGATCATCCTCGGGCTCGCCGTCAACTGGCTCGCAGCCGGGCTGCTCGCCTTCACGATCTTCTTCTACGTGGTCATCTACACGATGTGGCTGAAGCGCTCGACGCCGCAGAACATCGTCATCGGCGGTGCCGCCGGCGCGTTCCCGCCGATGATCGGCTGGGCCTGCGTGACCGGCGGCGTGTCGGTCGAAAGCATCGTGCTCTTCCTCATCATCTTCCTTTGGACGCCCGCCCACTTCTGGGCGCTGGCGCTGTTCAAGATGGGCGACTACGGCGCCGTCGGCGTGCCGATGATGCCGAACGTCTGCGGCGAGGCGACCACCAAGCGGCAGATCGTCGTCTACGCGCTTCTGACGGCGTTGAGCGGCATCTGTCCCACCCTGCTCGGCTTTGCGAGCCTTGGGTACGGAGCCTTTGCCACGGTCCTTGGCCTGGGGTTTGTCTGGTATTCGCTCGCCGTGCTGCGCATGCCCGAAGGCGACAAGCGGATGCTGCCGGCCAAGAAACTCTTTGCTTTCTCGATCGCCTATCTTTTCGCGATCTTCTCAGCCCTGCTTGTCGACTACGTGATCGCGCAGGTCTGGCTGAACGCCGGAGGTATTATCTGATGGAAACCGTCAAGCTCAGCGAAACCCAGAAGAAGTCCCGCCGCGGCCGCAACATCGCGCTCGGCCTGGTGCTCGCGGGGCTCGTCGCACTGTTCTATGTCGTCACGCTGATCAAGTTCGGCGGCGGCATGGCCCATTGAGGTGCGGCGCATGACGGACACCCCGCAAAAAGCCCGGAAGGAACGCGCCAACGGCGTCATCGTCGGCGCCTGCCTTGCCTTCGTGGCCGGCATGGTCGGCATGGCCTATGCGGCCGTTCCGCTCTACGACATGTTCTGCCGGGTAACGGGCTACAACGGCACGACGCAGCGGGTCGAGCAGGCCTCGGACGTCATTCTCGACGAGACGGTCAAGGTCACCTTCGACGCCAATGTCGGGCCGGGCCTGCCATGGGATTTCACGCCGGTCCAGCGTGACATCGACGTCAGGATCGGTGAGACCGTGCAGGTCATGTACCGTGCCAAGAACCTTTCGTCGAAGCCGACGACCGGCCAGGCCACCTTCAATGTGACGCCGATGGCGGCGGGCGCCTATTTCAACAAGGTGCAATGCTTCTGCTTCACCGAAACGACGCTCGAACCCGGTGAAGAAATGGAGATGCCCGTCGTCTTCTTCGTCGATCCGGAGATCGTCAAGCCGGTCGAGACCAAAGACATCAAGACACTGACGCTATCCTACACCTTCTATCCGCGCGAGCCGTCGAAACCGGTGGCCGCGGCGAAGGACGAGGAAACTGAGAACAGACTTTGACATGAGGTCCGTTTCGGCTATGCCGGACGGGCACAAGAGAGGACCATCGGGGATTACTGACATGGCCGGAGCGCATCAGAAGAATCACGACTACCACATCATCGATCCGAGCCCGTGGCCGTTGCTCGCCTCCATCGGCGCCTTCGTCATGGCTTTCGGCGGCGTCGGTCTCATGCGCTACGTTGCCGGCGGTTCGTTCAAGCTGTTCGGCCTGGAACTCGCCAATCCGTGGGTTTTCGCGATCGGTCTGGCGATCGTTCTCTACACGATGTTCGGCTGGTGGTCGGATACCATCCGGGAAGGCCGTGAGGGGCACCATACCCGAGTCGTTTCGCTGCACCTGCGCTACGGCATGATCATGTTCATCGCCTCCGAGGTGATGTTCTTCGCCGCCTGGTTCTGGGCCTTCTTCGATGCGAGCCTGTTTGCCGGCGAACCGATCCAGGCCGCTCGCGCCGCCTATACCGGCGGCGTCTGGCCGCCGAAGGGCATCGAGGTCCTCGATCCCTGGCACCTGCCGCTCTATAACACCGTCATCCTGCTGCTCTCCGGCACGACGGTCACCTGGGCGCACCACGCTCTGCTGCACGACGACCGCAAGGGGCTTGTCTACGGTCTGACGCTCACGGTGTTGCTCGGCGTTCTCTTCTCCTTCGTCCAGGGCTATGAGTACGCGCACGCGCCGTTCGCCTTCCGCGATTCGATCTACGGCGCCACCTTCTTCATGGCGACCGGCTTCCACGGTTTCCACGTTTTGGTCGGGACCATCTTCCTGCTGGTCTGCCTGTTCCGGGCGCTCGGCGGCGGCTTCAGTCAGCAGCATCATTTCGGCTTCGAGGCGGCAGCCTGGTACTGGCACTTCGTTGACGTGGTCTGGCTGTTCCTCTTCTTCTCCATCTACATTTGGGGTGGCTGGGGCGCGCCGATCGCGCACGGCTAAGACGGGTTCGTTACTGTGAAAACGGGGCGGCTGCTGCGAGGCAGCCGCCCCGTTTTGTTCACGACGATTGCATGGTTGGACGATGAAAAGCACCTTTTCGTTACCGCTCGCTGCCGCACTCCTACTGTCGCCGCCGCTTTCGGCCCTGGCCGACGAAACTGCGGATAAGGTTGTCGTCTACAAGGAACGCCGTGTGCTGCAACTCTTCCAAGGCGAACGGCTCCTGCGCGAATTTCCGATCGCGCTCGGCGGCAATCCCGTCGGGCACAAGGTGCGCGAAGGCGATCGAAGGACGCCGGAGGGGCGCTACGTTCTCGACTGGCGCAACGACGCGAGCAGCTTCTACCGGTCGATACACATCTCCTATCCGGCACCCGAGGACCGGGAGGCGGCCGCTTCGAAGGGCCTCGATCCCGGCGGCATGATCATGATCCATGGTCAGCCCAACTATTTCGGCTGGCTCGCCTTTTTGACGCAGATGTTCGATTGGACGGACGGCTGCATTGCGGTTACCAATGCGGAGATGGACGAAATCTGGGACATGGTTCCGAACAGCACGGCGATCGAGATCAATCCATGAATGACGACAAGGCGCTGTACCCGCCGGTAGACCCGATCACGACCGGGATCAGGGGACTTTGCCCGCGCTGCGGCCAGGGCCATCTCTTCGACGGTTTCCTGAAGGTCCGACCGGCCTGCGAGAGTTGCGAGCTCGACTACCGCTTTGCCGATTCCGGCGATGGCCCCGTCGTTTTCGTCATCCTCATCGTCGGCTTCGTCGTGCTCGGGGCGGCGCTCTGGATGGAGGTCAGCCTCAATCCGCCGCTGTGGCTGCACTTCCTGCTCTGGATACCCTTGGCGACGGCATTCAGCCTTGCTCTCACACGAATGCTGAAGGGCCTGCTCATCAACCTCCAATATCGCAACAGCGCGCGATCGGGCGAAATCGACCGTGGCTGAGGTTCGGTCGGCCCCGCGCGGCCCTCTCGGTCGGATTGCCGGTTTTGCAGCGGTCGCGATCGCTTTCGTCGTGCTTGTCTCGCTCGGCACCTGGCAGGTGGAGCGGCTATACTGGAAGGAAGCTTTAATCGCGGCCATTGCCGAACGACGCTCGGCGCCGCCGGCCTCACTCGGGGAGATCGAGGCCATTGCTGCGACGGGAGAGGACATCGACTATCGCGCCACGCGCGTTTCCGGCGTCTACGACCACGGCAAGGAGCGGCACTTCTTCGCCACTCATGAAGGCCGGACCGGTTACTACGTGTTCACGCCGCTGATGCTCGCGGACGGCCGCGCCCTATTCGTCAATCGCGGCTTCGTGCCGTTCGAGATGAAGGAGGCCGCGACGCGTGCCGAGGGACAGGTTGCCGGAACAGTGACGATCGATGGCCTGGCGCGCCCGCGGCTTTCGGAAAAACCGTCGTCGCTGGTGCCCGACAACGACATCGCCAAGAACATTTTCTACTGGAAGGATCTCGATGCGATGGCACGCGCCGCCGGCATCGCCGCGGACCGTGTCGTTCCATTCTTCCTTGACGCGGACTCTTCCGAAAATCCGGGCGGCCTTCCGATGGGCGGCGTGACGCAGTTCGACCTGCCAAACAACCATCTCCAATATGCGCTCACCTGGTATGGGCTTGCGGGAGCATTGGTTGTGGTTTGCGGCGCGTATGCTTTTCGCCATCGACGCAGAGACTATTCCGAAAAGTGAATCGGGGGACAAATGGGTATTCTCGCCGCTATCCTGATAGCGTTTGCCGCATTGCTGCACGTCGGCTTCCTCGTGCTCGAAATGTTCCTCTGGACGAAACCCCAGGGGCGGGCGGTCTTCCGGATGACGGCGGAGCGGGCCGAGACGACGCGGGTGCTTGCCGCCAATCAGGGGCTCTATAACGGATTCCTGGCCGCAGGCCTGCTCTGGTCGCTGCTCCAGCCCGAAGCGGCCTTTGCCCTGCAGTTGAAGGTCTTCTTTCTTGTGTGCGTGATCGTTGCCTCTATATATGGCGCATGGTCGGTCAAGCCTCGCATTCTGCTCGTGCAGGGCGGACCGGCAATGCTTGCGCTCCTGTTCGTTCTATTGGCGTCCTGACCCATGGCCTCACCCCCGGCAGCAAAATCCCCGATCACCATACGTCTCTGCGGGCCGCGTGGCTTCTGCGCCGGCGTCGACCGGGCCATCCAGATCGTCGTGCTGGCGCTCAAGGAATTCGGCGCCCCGGTCTATGTCCGCCACGAGATCGTGCACAATCGCTACGTCGTCGAGGGGCTCGAGGCCAAGGGAGCGATCTTCGTCGAGGAGCTCGACGAGATCCCGCCGGAGCACCGCAAGCAGCCCGTCGTCTTCTCCGCCCATGGCGTGCCGAAATCCGTGCCGGCCGACGCGGATCAGCGCAATCTCTTCTATCTCGACGCCACCTGCCCGTTGGTCTCGAAGGTCCACAAGCAGGCAATGCGCCACCACCGGCTTGGGCGGCATGTGGTGCTGATCGGCCATGCCGGACATCCGGAGGTCATCGGCACGATGGGGCAACTGCCGGAGGGGGCGGTCTCCCTCGTCGAGACGGTGGAGGACGCCGATGTCTATGTGCCGCCCGATCCGGATAACCTCGGTTTCGTCACGCAGACGACGCTGTCCGTCGATGATACCGCAGGGGTCATCAAGCGCTTGCACGAGCGTTTTCCGAACCTGACGGCGCCGGCAGCCGATTCGATCTGCTACGCCACGACCAACCGGCAGGAAGCGGTCAAGCAGGCCGCCCCCGGCTGCGATCTGTTCCTGATCGTCGGTGCTCCCAATTCCTCCAATTCCAAGCGGCTCGTCGAAGTGGCGCTGCGGGCGGGGGCCAGGCATTCCGTGCTGGTGCAGCGTGCCTCGGAGATCGACTGGGATACCCTCGGCGACATCGCGACGGTCGGTCTGTCGGCGGGGGCCTCGGCGCCGGAGGTGATCGTCAACGAGATCATCGAGGCGTTCCGCGAACGCTATCACGCGAAGGTCGAGCTCGCCGACACGGTCGAGGAAAACGAGAACTTCCTCGTCAATCGCGAGCTCCGCCATGTCGAACTGACCGCCGCCGACATGGCCTTCGTCAACGGCGAATAGAGCGGAACGAGAAAACGTTCCGCGCCAACCCCTTGGATCCTGTCTCCGAAAGTAGCGACCTTGGCAGTTTACACCGATATCACGGAAGATGAGTTGGTCCGCTTTCTCGCGGCCTATGAGGTGGGGGTGCTGACCTCCTACAAGGGTATTGCCGAAGGCGTCGAGAATTCGAACTTCCTCCTCCATACGACCAAGGGTGCCTACATCCTCACGCTTTACGAGAAGCGGGTGAATGCCGACGACCTGCCGTTCTTCCTGGGTTTGATGCATCATCTCGCCGAAAGAGGGCTCTCCTGCCCGCTGCCCTTGCCGCGGGATGATGGCGCGCTTCTCGGCACCCTGTCCGGCCGGCCGGCCGCCGTCATCTCCTTCCTGGAAGGCATGTGGTTGAGGAAGCCGGAGGCGCAGCATTGCCGCGAGGTCGGCCGAGCGCTCGCTTCGATGCATCGGGCCGGCGAAGGTTTCCCCTTGAAGCGCGCGAACGCGCTGTCCGTCGGCGGCTGGCGGCCACTCTGGCGGAATTCGGAAGCGCGCGCCGACGAGGTGCAAGCCGGGCTGAGGGAAGAAATCGCAGCGGAGCTCGCCTATCTGGAAGCGCACTGGCCAAAGGGGCTGCCGGAAGGCGTGATCCATGCGGATCTCTTCCCGGACAATGTCTTCTTTCTGGGCGACCGCCTTTCCGGTCTCATCGACTTCTACTTCGCCTGCAACGACTTCTTCGCCTACGACGTCGTTACCTGCCTGAATTCCTGGTGCTTCGAGAAGAACGGCTCCTACAACATCACCAAAGGCATGGCCCTGCTTTCCGGTTACGAAGGCGTGCGGAAGCTGACGGCCGAGGAGGTCGCAGTCCTACCGCTGCTCGCCCGCGGTTCGGCGCTACGCTTCTTCCTGACGCGGCTCTACGACTGGCTGATGACGCCGCCCGGCGCGCTGGTGGTCAAGAAAGACCCGCTCGAATACTTGACGAAGCTGCGCTTCCACCGCGCCGTCGTCTCCAGCGCCGAATACGGCCTGAGGCGCGACGAGGCCTCGCAATGAAGCACGTCGACATCTTTACCGACGGCGCCTGCTCGGGAAACCCCGGACCCGGCGGCTGGGGCGCGGTGCTGCGCTACGGCGACGTGGAAAAGGAGATGTCCGGCGGCGAGGCGGAAACGACCAACAACCGCATGGAACTGATGGCCGCCATCTCGGCCTTGAACGCGCTGAAGCAGTCTTGCGAGGTCGATCTGCACACCGACAGCAAATATGTCATGGACGGCATCTCGAAATGGATCCACGGCTGGAAGCGCAACGGCTGGAAGACCGGCGACAGGAAGCCGGTTAAGAACGGCGAACTCTGGCAGGCTCTCGACGAGGCGAGGGACCGCCACCAGGTGACCTGGCACTGGGTCAAAGGCCACGCCGGCCATCCGGAGAATGAGCGTGCCGATGAGCTTGCGCGCAAGGGCATGGAGCCGTTCAAGAAAACACGCCGCACGAATGCTGCGCTCTGACAAGTGAAGGCGGGCCCGCTCAGGCCCGCCCCGTTGACACTATCTCAAAATCAAAGCTGTTCCAGCATGGCTGCCGCGCCGGAAACGGTCGCCTGGCCCGGGGAGTCTTCGACGTTCAGCGCCTTGACCACGCCATCCTCGACCAGCATCGAGTAGCGCTTCGAGCGGAGGCCGAGCGTGCCGGCCGACAGATCGATATCCAGGCCAAGTGCCTTGGTGAAGGCGGCGTTCCAGTCGGACAGGAAATGGATCTTGCCCATGCCGCCCGACGCCGTTGCCCAGGCGCCCATCACATGCAGGTCGTTGACGGCGACCACGGCGATATCGTCGACGCCGCGGGCGAGGATCGCATCGCGGTTCTCAAGATAACCAGGCAGATGGTTGAGCGAGCAGGTCGGGGTAAATGCCCCCGGCACGGCGAAAAGCACGACGCGCTTGCCCGCGAACAGCTGGTCGGCGGTGATCTCGACCGGGCCGTCGGCGGTTTTTTCCTTGAAGGTTGCGTTGGGCAGCTTGTCTCCGACAGCGATGGTCACATTTCTCTCCTCGATTTCAACTCACGGCTCGGCAATGGGGCGTGCCGCGCCTGCGAGCGACTATAGGAGCGCGTCAGTCAAAGGCAAGGGTGGTTTCCATGCTGCGAGCGCCGGCACGCACGGTGAGCGTGATCGGTTTGCCGGCCATCGTCGGCTCCTTGCCGGCGAGCTTCACCGGAATGTCGATGCGCCGCTCGGCGCCCGCCGGATCGCCCGCGACCGGTGCTCCGAAGGAGAGACCCGCGGGGCCGGCCAGGAAGATCTCCGGTTTGCCTGCGCCTTGCGGCAGCCGGAGGTCAAGGCGGATGATGCCAGCATCCTCGTCGAAATCTGCCTTCGCGATCCTGAAGTCCTCGGAAGGCGGCTCCGGAAGCGATGCGACAGCCTTCTCAATGCGGACACTGTCCAGAGGATTGTCGAAATCGCCGCTTTTGAGCGCCAGATCGAGTGTCCCTTGAAACGGAATGCAGATGTCTTGGCAAACGCCGAGGAACACGGAAACGCGGACCGCCAGGTCCTTTTCGCCGCTTACCCGTCTGAGCGCAAGCGGGAAGGCAACTGAGCTGTCGTAGCCCACATAGCGCCCGGGTCCCTCGCCAAAGGTCTTCGGTGCGGGGAACCGGATCGATTCCAGCGCGACGCCGCCGGCCGGATCGAGCGTGATCTGCGGCGGTATTCCGCTCGCCCCGGGATCGCGCCAGTAGGTCTTCCAGCCCGGTTCGAGCTTGATTTCGAGAATCGCGGGAATGGAGCCGTCCGGTTTCGGCTGGGAGGCGACGAGGCGGATCGCGCCGCCAGGTGAGGTCACCCATGCACTGGTGGCGGCCTGCGACGGGACCGGCAAAAAAATAGCGGCGAGAAGGCTTGCCTTCGCGAGGCGCTGGGCCATCTTCTTTCTGGTTCGGCGTCTGGTCATGAGCTAGCACTAGCGCGTTTCAGCATCCGTCTCCAGCCGCCCGCGAGAGGTCGGCGATCATATCTGCTTGATCGGCGATTTCGGGTGACGGATGCCGCCCGTTTTGGGTTCCAACCTTGCGGCCAGATTGTCTTTGTTCGCTGGAGATCGAAAGCAACGCGAAAGAGCGTCGCGCGTGCAAATTCAGGCCGGCGCGACGTAGAGACGCTTTTCATTTCGTACCGAATTGGTAGGCTGTCTTCGTTATGGCGACAAAAATGCAGCAGAAGATACGCGAACGCGGCTTCCTTGACGGTCAGTTCCTGATCGCCATGCCCAGCATGTTCGACGCCAATTTTGCCCGCACGGTGATCTTCGTCTGCGCCCACTCGGAAGACGGGGCAATGGGCTTCGTGCTGAACCGGCCTCAACGGCTGACCTTTCCCGACGTGCTCCTGCACCTGCAACTGCTTGATTCCGACGAAGTGATCCGGCTGCCTTCGGCAGCGCGCGAATTCCAGATCCAGGCTGGCGGCCCCGTCGAGACTGGCCGTGGCTTCGTCCTGCATTCGGACGACTATCTGAGCGATTCGAGCATTCCGGTCAGCGACGATATCTGCCTGACGGCGACGCTCGACATCGTCAAGGCCATTTCGCGCGGCGAGGGGCCCCTCAAGGCCACGATGCTGCTCGGCTATGCCGGCTGGGGACCGGGCCAGCTCGAAAACGAAATCGTCAGCAATGGCTGGCTCACCTGCCCGGCGCGCGAAGAGCTGATCTTCGGCCGCGACCTCGATGAGAAATACGACCGAGCGCTGGCGCTGATGGGCATCTCGTCGGCAATGCTCTCCCCCGACGCCGGCCACGCCTGATCGAAGGCTTCCCCGATTACGCTCGCTTCATGAGTGGAAATCGCTCCTTCAGGAGCCGCAGGATCGACTCCGGGCCGACGGGCGGGCCGAACAGGAAGCTTTGGCCATAATCGCAGCCCATCTGCGCAAGCTGGATCGCATCCTCCTCCGACTCGATGCCTTCGGCAACGACCCGCATGTCCAGTTCGCGCGCCATGGCGATCACCGAGCGCAGCACGACACCGCGCTTGTCGCTCGGGTCGCGAACCAGCGCCTTGTCGATCTTGATCGTGTCGAAGGGGAAACGGGTCAGGTAGGAAAGCGAGGAATGGCCGGTGCCGAAATCGTCGAGGGCGAGCCGTAGTCCCGATTCCTTCAGCTTTTCGAGCACGAGCCGGGCCTGTTCCGGATTTTCCATCACCAGCGATTCGGTCAGTTCCATCTTCACCTTGGCAGGATCGCAGCGGTTCTTGTTGAGGATGGCGCGGACATCGTCATAGAGCCCGCTGTTGAGGAGCTGCGCACTCGAAAGATTGATCGAGACGAAAATCGGCAGATCGCCGGTCTGGACCTGCCATTCGGAGAGATCGCTCGTCGCCTGGTCGAAGGCGAACATGCCGAGCTGGTTTATGATGTCGGAATTTTCCGCGATCGGGATGAACTCGGTCGGCGAAATACTGCCGCGCTTCGGATGATCCCAGCGCATCAGCGCTTCGAAACCGGCGACCTCCGCGTCGCTGAGGCGGACGATGGGCTGGTAGACGAGCGACAGTTCCTTGCGTTCGATAGCCCGCTTCAGGTCCGCTTCGAGCTGAAGGCGATCCGATCCGGATGTCCGGAAGGCTGGCCGGAAGGGTTCGACACGATGGCCGCCCTCTTTCTTGGCGCGGAACATCGCAAGCTCGGCATCGTCGAGCAGGCTTGCGGCGCTCTGCTCCTGATCGAGCCACGATACCAGTCCGATCGAGGCGGTGAGGTTGATCTCGCGGTTGCCGTAGTTGAGAGGCACCATGATCGCCTTGCTGATGGCATCGGCAAAATCGGCGATCTTCGCCGGGTCGCGCTCGGACATGAGGATCAGCCCGAACTGATCGCCGCCGAGCCGGGCGAGCGTGTCCTGCGGGCGCAGCAGCCGGCGCAACCGCCGCGTCAATGCAATCAGAATATTGTCGCCGGCTGCGATTCCAAGCAGGTCGTTGACCTGCCTGTAGCGGTCGATGTCGATGGCGAGAACCGTCGGCCGCGTCGCGGTGGTGCCGTCCGACATCAGCAGGATCGCCTGTAGGCGGTCGAGGAACACTTGCCGGTTCGGCAGGCCCGTCAGGTTGTCGAGGAGTGCGTTCTGCAAGAGCCGCTCGACCGAATTGCGCTGTTCGGTGATGTCGACGATCGTGCCCACGCAGCGGATGATCTCGCCATTGGCGCCGAGCACCGGCCGTGCCCGGATAGACAGCCAGTGATAGTGGCCGTCCTCTGCCCGTGCGCGAAATTCATGGTTCAACCGGCCGCGCCTGTGTTCGAGAAGCACGTCGAGCGTCGCCCGGAAACGGTCGCGGTCATCCGGGTGCAGCCGCGGTACCCAGTTGCGGACCGGGCCGTTCATGGTGCCGAGCGACAGGCCCAACTGATGCGAAATATCCGGAATCGTCACGACGCGATCGCGCGCCACGTCCCAGTCCCAGACGGTGTCGCCCGAGCCGGTCAGCGCCAGCGCCTGCCGCTCGAGGTCCGAGAAGAGGCCCTGCTGGTAGGCGCCGCCGGCAAAGGCGTGCTGCATCACCGTGAAGCCGATCAGGAGGACGATCAGCACCAGGCCGCCGCCAAGCGCCGGCTGGACGATGTCGTTGGCGAGCTGCCCGGTGACCGCGAGCCACGCCCCGAAAAGCCAGACGAGGATCAGCAGCCAGGCCGGGACGAGAAGGATGGCACGGTCGTAGCGGTTGAAGCCGAGATAGGCGATCAGCACGATGCCGACCGTCGCCGTCAGCGCAAAGGAAAGCCGCGCGATGCCCGACGCAATCGCCGGATCGTAGACGGCGACGCCGAACAGCAAAGCCAGGCCGAGGATCCAGGCGAGCGTCGCATAGCCAAGATGCTGGTGCCAGCGGTTCAGGTTGAGATAGGTGAAGAGGAAGATCACCAGGCCCGCCGCCAGGAAGACTTCCGTTCCGGCTCGCCATATGCGCTCGTCATCTGCCGTCACGCTGATCAGCTTCGATAGAAAGCCGAAATCGACGCAGATATAGGCAAGCACGGCCCAGGCGAGTGCCGCTGTCGCAGGCAGCATCGAGGTGCCCTTGACGACGAAGAGAATGGTCAGGAACACCGCGAGCAACCCGGCAATCCCGAGCACGATGCCGCGATAGAGCGTAAAGGCGTTGACCGTGTCCTTGTAGGCGTCCGGCTGCCAGAGGTAGATCTGCGGCAGCTCCGGTGTCGCAAGTTCGGCAACGAAGGTGATGACGGCGCCGGGATTGAGCGTGATACGGAAAACGTCAGCCTCGTCGCTCGGTTGCCGGTCGAGCGCGAAACCCTCGCTCGGTGTGATCGACAGCACGCGTTGCGAGCCGAGGTCCGGCCAGAACAGTTTCGAATTGACCAGCCGGAAATGCGGCGCGACGATCACTCGCTCGAGCTGTTCTTCGGAAACATTGGCGAGCGCGAAGACGGCCCAGTCGCCCTGGTGGTTCTCCGTGCTCGACCGGACCTCGATGCGCCGCACGATGCCGTCGGTTCCGGGAGCGGTGGAAACCTGGAAAGCCTCGCCCCGTCCGGAATAGATCTCCGTCGTCGTCGTCAGGTCGAGCGCAGTATCTTCGCGCGAGATCTTCACCGGTTCGAGGGCATGGGCGACGCCCCCCGCGACGCCGAAGAGGAAGACGAGAAATGCGACCAGAAAGGCCGTCAGCCTTGCGGCTGGCCATGCGAACGGCTTGCGGGTCAGGGGCATCAAAGGGGCATATTCCTGTTCGGTACGGCATCCGCGGACAGAAGCGAAAACATCAGGTGATCGCGCCACTGGCCGTTTATCTTCAAGTACTGTCTCAAGTAGCCTTCGCGCTCAAAGCCGGCCTTTTCAAGGAGCCGAATGCTCCGAGCGTTTTCTGGAATACAGGCTGCTTCGATACGGTGCAACTCGAGGGTCGAAAAGATGTAGGGGATCGTCAGCTTCAGCGCCTCGTACATGTGGCCCTGGCCCGAATATTTCTGCCCCATCCAATATCCGATCATGCAATTCTGCGCCGCGCCCCGGCGGATATGGCCGATCGTCAGGCCGCCGAGCAGGGTCTCGTCGGGTTTGCGCAGCAGGAACAGGGGCACCGCCTGCCCGGAAGCATATTCCTGTTCGTTGCGGATGACGCGGCTGCGAAACGCGCCCTCGGTCATTTCGTCGGTCCGCCAGGTCGGCTCCCACGGCTCCAGGAAGCTGCGGCTCGCGCTGCGCAATTCGTACCATTGCCGATAATCGGAATAGCGGGGCAGGCGAAGAATGTAGTCCTTATTGGCGATCTCGACCGATTCGGGCTGCCGTGACAGGAACCGAAAAACCGATCGTGCCATATATGCCTCCGGGCCAAACTCGCATGCCTGCGGGCGGAGGTCGCTTCACGCTTTTTCTCATCCCGCTCGGCTCAACTTACGCAGCCGGGCCGAGGTTTCAGCCCGGATCGCGCCATCATTCAACGATTTCGAAGGCGCTGTGTCATTGTGGAGCGTTGCACAAGTTAACGCCTAAATCGAATCCGATTTTGGCGATATGCGAGAAAATCACGGGTCTCGCGGGCGCTTGCGCCCAATCCTGCAACGACATTCGCTGGGTTCAGGGTCCACCCTGACCTAGACCCGGAGGCGAGGCGCCTCCAGCAGGTGCTAAGTCTAGCCTGCGAGGGCGTGGACGGCTGCGGGCTTGATGTTCAGCGACGACACGATATCGCTCATCGGAGCGAGTTGCTCGAGGGGACCGATCGCCGAAAGTGTCGGGGCCGTATCGAAGAAGAGCCGGCCGGCGAGGTCGGTCAGCCGTTCTATGGTGATCCCGGACAGACGTTCCATCAGTTCGTCGTTGGGAATGGGGCGTCCGTAGAGCATCATCTGGCGGGCGATCTGGCCGGCGCGCGCCGCCGGGCTTTCCTGCCCCATCAGCAATTGCGCCCGGATCTGCGCGCGAGCACGCTCGATTTCCTGCTGATCGATGTTCGTCGAGGACTTGCGCAGCTCCTCGATGATGACCGGCATCAGTTCGGGAAGGTTTTCTCCGCCGGTTGCGGCGTGGACGCCGAAGATGCCGGTATCGGAGAAGCCCCAATGGAAGGCATAGACCGAATAACAGAGACCGCGATGTTCGCGCACTTCCTGGAAGAGGCGCGAGGACATGCCGCCGCCGAGGATGTTGGCAAGGATCTGCGAACAGTAGAAATCCCGGGCGTGGTAGGCCCTGCCTTCGAAGCCGAGCAGCACCTGCGCATCCATCAGGTCGCGGCTCTCGCGGCTGTCGCCGCCGGTGTAGTGTGCCGTCTCGAGGACGGGAGACGCAAGCGGCGAAACCGGCAGGGCGGAAAAGCGTTCTTCGACCTGGCGCACGATCGCGTCATGTTCGACTGCGCCCGCGGCCACGATGAAGGTCCTGTCGGTCGTATAGTTGCGGCCGAGATACTGCCGGATCTGGTCCGCCGTGAACGACATCACCGTTTCGGGGGTGCCGAGGATCGGCCGGCCGACAGTCTGGTCGCGGTAGGCGGTCTCGGCGAAGCGGTCGAAGACCACGTCGTCCGGCGTGTCGTCGGCCGCGCCGATCTCCTGCAGGATGACATGCTTCTCGCGCCGAAGCTCCTCCTCGTCGAAGGTCGATTCCGTGAGGATATCCGCAAGAATGTCGACCGCCAGCGGCACGTGGTCCTTGAGCACCCGGGCATAGTAGGAGGTCGTCTCGGTGGAGGTGGCGGCGTTGACCTCGCCGCCGACGTTTTCGATCTCTTCGGCGATCTGACGGGCACTGCGCCGTCTCGTCCCCTTGAAAGCCATGTGCTCCAGCAGATGCGCTATTCCGTGTTCGTTCACGGTTTCGTTGCGCGAGCCGGACTTGATCCAGACTCCGAGCGCCACGCTTTCCAGATGCGGCATCCGCTCGGTTACCACCGTCAGCCCGGAAGGGAGCCGGGTGCACTCAACTTTCATCATCCGTGTCTTTCGTTCGTTCTAGTCCCGAACGCGGGTACGCTCGCCGATGAAGGTTTCGACGTTTTTCAGCTCCGCATCAAGGATATCGAAACGCTCCGCCCTAGTCATGAGATCAGCAAGCCACGTTGGAAGCGCGGGGTCAATACCACTTGCCGATTTTACCGCGTCGGGAAATTTTGCGGGGTGGGCGGTCCCGAGCGTCACCATCGGTGCCGCCGGCTTTTCGTGCCTGGCCGCGACTGAGACGCCGATTGCCGTATGCGGATCAAGGAGATAGCCCGATTTCTCAAACGTGTCGCGGATCGTCGCGGCCACTTGCTTTTCCGAGGCACGGCCGGCGCGAAATTCCTTGCGGATTTTTTTCAGCGCGCCCTCATCGATGGCGAAGGAGCCGGATTGCTTGAGGCTCGCCATTGCGGCGCGCACCTTGGAAGCCTCGCGCTCATAGGCTTCGAAAAGCAGTCGCTCGAAGTTGGACGAGATCTGGATGTCCATCGAGGGCGCGGTCGTCGCCTTGACTTCGCGCATCTCGTAGCGGCCGGTCTTCAGCGTGCGCGCCAGAATGTCGTTCTCGTTGGTCGCGATCACCAGCTTGTCGATCGGCAGGCCCATGCGCTTGGCGACATAGCCGGCGAAGATGTCGCCGAAATTGCCGGTCGGCACCGTGAAGGAGATCTTCCGGTCCGGACCGCCGAGCGCGATTGCCGTCGTGAAATAGTAGACGATCTGCGCCATGATGCGCGCCCAGTTGATCGAGTTGACGCCCGAGAGCTTGACGCGGTCGCGGAAGGCCGTGTCGTTGAACATGGCTTTGACGAGGTTCTGGCAATCGTCGAAATTGCCCTTGACGGCGATCGCATGCACGTTCGACGCACCGGCGGTCGTCATCTGCCTCTGCTGCACCGGCGAAACCTTGCCGTGCGGGAAGAGGATGAAGATGTCGGTTCGGTCCCGGCCGGCAAAGGCGTCGATCGCGGCACCTCCCGTGTCACCGGACGTGGCCCCCACGATCGTCGCCCGTTCGCCGCGCTCGGCAAGCACGTGGTCCATGAGACGCGCCAGCAGTTGCATGGCGACGTCCTTGAAGGCGAGCGTCGAACCGTGGAAGAGTTCCGCGACGAAAGAGTTGGGACCGGTCTGGACGAGCGGTGCAATGGCCGGATGGCGGAAGGTGGCGTAGGCCTCGTCGATCATCCCGCGGAGCTTGGCCGCCGGAATTTCGCCGTTCATGAAGGGTTCGAGAACGGTGAAGGCGATTTCCTGATAGGATTTGCCGCGCAGCGCCCGGATTTCCTTCTTCGAGAAGGTGGGCCATTCCTTCGGCAGGTAGAGGCCGCCGTCACGGGCAAGTCCCGCCAGGAGAGCGTCGCAGAAACCAAGGGGCGCTGCTTCCCCCCGCGTCGAAATATACTTCACCTTCTTCATCCTTCGTTACCGCATCTCAAAGTTACAGCGGCCATGTAGGCCGACGGCCCGCGTTCCTAACCGGCGCTATCATGCCGGCGTTGCGTATCCTTTAAGGGAGAACTGCCGCCCGGGCACCTATTTGTTCGAATTCGCCGAAAATCGCGCGGCCATTCTTGTCACCATGGCAAATTTCCAAATTCCGGAAATTGGGGCTTGCGACGGCCGACCGGTCGATTTTTCGATTCGCCGCTGCTATAGACGATGCCCGAAGGCCGAGAAAGGCCATCGTCGGTCTGGAGGAGGAGGGGCTAGTGCATGGGCTCCTGCTTCAGGCGCAGAGGGGATCGCGACAGCTTTGGCCCATCGGCCGCAACTGCCGTGGTCTGGAAGTTTCACCGGTTCAGTAGAGGTTGTGCAACGTGTCTGGCAATGTGTCTCGCCATCTTCTCGTAATGTCTGTCCTTTTGGCCGTCGCCGGCTGTACCAAGACGCAGGACGGCGGCGCCATCGAAGCGGGCGGCAGCGCGGCCGCGCCAACTCCCGCTGTGATCCAGGCGGCATGCCCGCCCGTGTCGCTGAGAGACGGTACGGCCTCCTATCGCACCTATGCGAAGGGCGGCAAGGACGATCCGACCAAGGTGGTCTACCAGGCGTCGCTTGCCGACACCACGCGGCAGTGCGTGCAGAGTGCCGACTCCCTGACGGTGACGGTGGTCGCCCAGGGCCGTGTCGTGGCCGGTCCCGCAGGTGGCCCGGGCAAGCTGACGATGCCGATCCGTGTGGCAGCGACCGACGGCGAAAAGACGCTCTACTCCGAATTGACGCAATTCCCGGTCGAAGTCCCGCCGGGCAGCACCAACACGCAATTCATCTTCACCAAGGCCAATGTCACCCTGCCGGCCGGAGCCGGATCAGATGCCAAGATCTTCGTTGGCTTCGACGAGGGGCCGGCGAAGAAGAAACAGTAGCAGGCGTCGCGGGAGTCCGCGCGGAGGCAGATGTCGTCCGAGTCCAGCGCTTGGAAACAAACGCCGGGGTCTAGCCCCGGCGCTTCCGCCTGTCAGAACAGACTTACTCCACAGCGACGCTCTTGCCGGCTTCCCATTTGTAGAGCGAGAAGCTCGGCGAGGTGAGGTCACCGGTCTCGCCATAGGTCAGCTTGCCGATGACGGTGTCGATCGCTTCGCCGGATTTGATCGCGGTCGCAACCGCGGCCGCATCCTCGGCGGAGCCCGCCTTCTCGATGCCAGCCTTGAGCACCTGGACGGCGGCATAGGCGTTGAGCGTGAAGGCTTCCGCCGGGATGTTCTTCACATTGAGCGCCTCGATCACCGGGGCGGCGGCCGGGTGGCGGGTGGCGTCGCTGGCATTGGTGTAGATCGTCCCCTCGGCAGCGTTTCCGCCGATCGCCCAGAACTCGGTATTGGAGAGGCCGTCGCCGCCGATGAGTTGCGCGTTTACGCCCTGGTCGCGCATCTGGCGGATCATCAGGCCCGCTTCGGCGTGATAGCCGCCAAAATAGACGACATCGACATTCTCGGACTTGAGGCGTGTGACGATGGCGTTGAAGTCCTTCTCACCCGCGTTCAAGCCCTCGTATACGACTTCCGTGATGCCGCCTGCATTGATCGCCGCCTTGAAGCCGTCGGCGAGGCCCTTGCCGTAGGCACCCTTGTCGTGCAGCACGGCGACGCGCTTGTCCTTGAGGTTCTTGACCGCGTAGTCGGCGGCGACGACGGCCTGCTGGTCGTCGCGGCCGCAGGTGCGCAGCACGTTCCAGAGCCCGCGGGTGGTGAGGTCCGGCGTGGTCGCAGTGGGAGTGACCATCAGGATTCCGTTTTCAGCGAGCACGTCGGATGCCGGCATGGCCGTGCCGGAAAGCACCGGCCCGACGACATAGCGCACGCCTTCGCCGGCAAGCTGGTTGGCGACGGAGACGGCTTGCTTGGGTTCGCCGGCGTCGTCGACGATCTTGATGACGACCTTCTCGCCCTTGATGCCGCCGGCATTGTTGATGGCTTCGACCGCTGCCTCGGCGCCGTTCTTCACCTGTTCGCCGAAGGCCGCAACCGGGCCGGTGAGCGGGGTGATAACGCCGAGCGTGATGTCGGCATGGGCGAGCGGCGCAAATGCCACGCCGGCCGCCAGGGTCAATCCGGTCATTAGTGAAAGACGCATCGCGTTTCCTCCTTGGGAATATTGCCTGCAGCGCCGATGCACGAGGGCCGCTGCAGCACCTTGAACTGCTGTCCCGAGATCGGTTCCGACTTGCGGGAGGATGCAGTGGTCGGTCTTGATATAGCCCTCGCAGGCCGTCCGAAAAGTCGCTGAATCTTGGAGGAGGGCCGTGCGTCTGACATGCGGCATGCCGCCTTCGCGCGTCGGCCGGGCGCGGGTCATGGCCCCTCTTGCGCAGATCACCGGCACAAAGCGCGATCGGACCCGTGGCCGAGGAGAATCAGGCCGTGAGAGACTCGGACCATTCGGCAAGCGCGGCGATGACGCCCGGCAGCGCCGCCATGCGCGAGACGACGGTCTCGGCACCGGCATCCGTCAGCTTGTCGGCATGCGACGGATAGGTGTGCGAACCGCCCGTGAAACCGACGACACGCATGCCTGCGGCGCGCGCGCCATGGATGCCATGAACCGAATCTTCGATGACGAGGACGCGGGACGGGTCGACGCCGAACTGGGCGGCGCCGTGCAGGAAGATATCCGGCTTCGGCTTGACCCGGTCGGGTCCGAGGTCGCGCGCCGAATAGATATGCTTGCCGAAGTGATCCCTGATGCCGACCTTGCCGAGCATTGTCGCCAGGCGCGCGGAAGTGGAGTTCGAGCAGATGCAGTGCGGCAGGGTGAGGTGCATCAGTACAGGCTTGACGCCCTCGATGATCTTGACGTCGCGGGCGAGCCGCTTGTCGAGGATGGTGTCGACCCGATCGATCAGCGACGCGGAGAGCGGTATGCTGGCTTCCTTTTCGATCGTCAGAAGCGTGTCGCGCCAGGTCAGGCCGGCGAAGCGCTCATTCATTTCTTCGACGCTGATCGGATAGCCGGCCTCGCTCACCAGTTCCGCCTGCACTTCCGAGGCGATGATTTCCGAATCGACGAGAACGCCGTCGCAGTCGAAGATGATGAGGTCGATACCGATCATTTTGCGTCCTTGGGAAACGGCGCCGCTGCCAGGGGAGGAGGCTGAAGTGCGGCGTGAAAATAGGGCCGCGGCAGATTTATACGATGGCAGAACAAAGCTCAACCTTTGGAAATCGTCCTGCAGAGGGTGCGCCTTGCTCGACAGGCCGCGGCCGCGCCTCTATCTGTAGCGCATGAAGAAGGAACACGACGACACGCTTGCGAGCCGGATCAGCCGGGCGCTTGCCGAGAGGATCATCTCGGGCGCCCTGTCTCCGGGCGAGCGCTTGCGTCAGGATCACGTCGCCGAAGAGTTCGGTGCCAGCCACGTGCCGGTGCGCGAGGCCTTCCGGCGCCTGGAGGCGCAAGGGCTTGCCGTCAGCGAGCCACGCCGGGGCGTGCGCGTTGCGTCCTTCGATCTCAAGGAAGTGCGCGAGGTGGCGGAGATGCGCGCGGCGCTCGAGGTGCTGGCGCTCCGCCATGCCATACCGCATCTGGCACCCGCCATTCTCGATCGCGCCGAGGCGGCAACGGCGGCCGCGGACAGATCCCGCGACGTGCGCAGCTGGGAGGCGGCAAATCGTGCGTTCCACCGCCTGATCCTCGAGCCCTGTGCCATGCCGCGCCTGCTTGCCGCGATCGACGATCTTCATGCGGCAAGTGCCCGTTTCCTCTTCTCCGCCTGGCGCTCCAGCTGGGAGGCGCGCACCGATCACGACCACCGCGCGATCCTGGCGGCCCTGCGCCAGGGAAGGGGCGAAGAGGCTGCGACGATACTCGAGCGCCATGTCGGCTGGATCGGCAAGACGCCCATCAAGACCGCAGGCGGCGAAATCCGCGACGCTTTTTCGATCGTCGGCTAAGGCCTTATTGACGTAAACTCCTGCGGCAAGTTGGAAAACGGGGTGGCCATGTTCTGATGGTTCGTCTTCGGGGACATCATCTCCTGTGTCTGCTCACCTTCGTCGGCGAGGGCTACACGCCCGCCTTCACGCAGAACTTCCGCCGGATTGCCGAGCGCCTTTCGGCAGGCGAGGATATCGAAATCGTCGAAGGGCCGGACGAGATCTGCGCACCGATGCTGGATCGCCCCGAAGCCCATTGCCGCAACCGTAGCGTTCGCGACCGCGACGAGTGGGCCTTGGCCGCAACTGCCGATCGGCTTGGCGTCTCGCTGAAGGCCGGTTCTGTCCTCAACCTTGACGGCGAGCGCCTGCATGCCCTGCGTGCCGCCTTTGCGGCCGGTCTGACCCGTGCCGCATGCGACGAATGCGAATGGTCCGGGCTCTGCACGCGCATCGCGCATGACGGCTTCGACGGAACTCTCGTTCAGGCCGAATGTGCGTCGCCCGCTTCCGAAGAAGCTATAGCGGAAAGAGGTCCAGGAAAGCCTTCTCGCCCTCGTCGCTGAAGCGGACGGCGCGGCTGTCCTTTTCGCGTCTTGCCCAGCCCTTGTCGATGAAGAGCGTCAGCAGCGCCTCGCCGAGCGAGCCGGCGAGATGCGAACGGCGCTCGCTCCAGTCGAGGCAGGTGCGGCAGATCGGCCGGCGGGATTTTTGGAGCATGGCGTAGTCGATGCCGAGCGCTTCGACGCGGACCCGGCCTGCATCGGTCAGGGCAAGGTCGTCACCCATCATCTCGATCTGCCGGGCGGCAACAAGACTGTCCAGCAGGCGCACCCCATAGTCGCCGGCGAGGTGGTTGTAGCAGACGCGCGCCTTGCGCAGCGCCGGATCCTTCGGTCCTGGCCGGTGCCGCGTCAGGCCGCGGCTGGCGGCAAAGCCCATGAGGCTTTCGAGCATCAGCCCGACCTCGTCCTCGCTCAAGGCATAATAGCGATGCCGTCCCTGCTTGCGCTGCGTCAGCAACCCGCCGGCCTCGAGCTTGGCGAGATGCGAGCTTGCCGTCTGCAGGGTGATGCCGGCATGCGCCGCAAGCTCCGTCGGCGTCAGCGCCTGCCCGCCCATCAGCGCGGTCAGCATGTTGGCGCGGGCCGGATCGCCGATCAACGATCCGATCAGGGCAATGTCGGGACCTTCCTTCATACTTCGATCGTAATCGAAGCATCCGGACGGGACAAGCGGGCATGATCGAGATCGTCAACAAGGAGAAACTCATGCTCACCTGCTTCATCCGCTACGAGATCGATCCGTTCCGCAAGGAGGATTTCGCCACCTATGCCGAAATTTGGGGGAAGGCCATCCCGCGCTGCGGCGCCGACCTCATCGGCTATTTCGGACCGCACGAAGGCTCGGCGACGACCGCCTATGGCGTTTATAATATCGAGAGTCTTGCCGCTTACGAAGCCTATCGAGCCCGGCTCGCCGCCGATCCGCTCGGCCGCGAGAATTACGAATTCGCCCGGCGCGAGCGATTCATCCTCAGGGAAGACCGCATCTTCCTGAAGAACGTCTCGCTGCCGCATGGAAAGGAGTGACACGATGATCGCTGTGATTTTCGAAGTCGTGCCGGCCGAGGGCAAGCGCGAAGCTTATCTTGGCCTTGCCGCCGATCTGCGTCCGCTGCTCGACGACATCGACGGCTTCATCTCGATCGAGCGGTTCCAGAGCCTGGCCGATCCGAACAAGCTGCTGTCGCTCTCCTTCTGGCGGGACGAGGAGGCGGTGAAGGCCTGGCGCAACGGTGCGGACCATCGCGCGGCGCAGGCGGCGGGTAGGAACGGCGTCTTCGCCGACTACCGGCTGAGGATCGCGACGGTGGTTCGGGACTACGGCCTCAACGACCGCCACGAGGCACCCGCGGACAGCCGGCGATGGCATGAAGCCAGAGCCACCCACAGCGCTGCGCGTCTATCGGACGCGCAAAGGTCGCTTTAATACTTTTATTGCGGCGGAACGCTTTGCGGGTTCTCAATACAACCTGGTTGTCATCCAGTGTCTTTTGCCGCGGCATAAAGGTGCTACTCTGTCGTTCCACGGAGGTGATCATGGCCAAGATACTCGTGCATGTGACCGTGGGACCGAGCGACCCGACAAAGGCGGCTCTTGCATTCTTTGTCGCTAGAGCCGTCCTTGAAGAGGGCCATCAACTGGCTCTGTTCGTCGCCGGAGACGGTGTGAGTCTCCTCACTGCCGACAGTGCGGCAAGCGTACAAGGGCTCGGTACCGGAAAGCTTTCTGACCATTTCGAGGCAATCAATGCCGCAACAGCCGAGATTTACTTCTCAGGCATGTCTGCCAAGGCCCGCAACATTGCACCCGACGACATTATTTTGCGGGGTGCTGTGCCGGGGTTTCCCAACAAGCTAGTGCAACTGATTGCCGAGAGCGACAAGGTGATCAGCTACTGAGTCATTCCGATGCGATGCCGCGCGAACGCGACAAGCCCTCTGCCAATGGGTGAAGGTCTCTGTAGGCAGTGCGACGGCATTTGCGATGCCGCAAATTTTCCTGGACGACCTTCAGGCTTTGGTAACCATCTTCGGTAACCATAAGCGTATAGTCAGTCCCGAGTAAGCGTATTTGCGAGTTGCCCATGTCTTCAGTTTTTTCGCTTGCCGATATCTCCCGTGCCGCCCGTCCGCTGAGCTGGCTGGACAGCATCATCAAGGGGGATTGCGTGGCCGCGCTGAACGCGCTTCCCGACAATTCGGTCGACGTCGTCTTCGCCGACCCGCCCTACAATCTGCAGCTCGGCGGCATGCTGCATCGGCCCGACCAGTCGCTGGTCGATGCGGTCGACGACGAATGGGACCAGTTCGCTTCCTTCGAGGCCTATGACGCATTCACCCGCGCCTGGCTGCTCGCCTGCCGCCGCGTGCTGAAGCCGACCGGCACGCTGTGGGTGATCGGCTCCTATCACAACATCTTCCGGGTCGGTGCGATCCTGCAGGATCTGCATTTCTGGATCCTCAACGACATCGTCTGGCGCAAGACCAATCCGATGCCGAACTTCAAGGGCCGCCGCTTCCAGAACGCCCATGAAACGCTGATCTGGGCGTCGCCGAATGCCAAGGCGAAGGGCTACACCTTCAATTACGAGGCGATGAAGGCGGCCAATGACGACGTGCAGATGCGCTCCGACTGGCTGTTCCCGATCTGCTCCGGTTCGGAGCGCCTGAAGGGCGACGACGGCAAGAAGGTGCATCCGACGCAGAAGCCGGAGGCGCTGCTCGCCCGCATCCTGATGGCCTCGACCAAGCCCGGCGACGTCGTTCTCGATCCCTTCTTCGGCTCCGGTACGACCGGCGCCGTCGCCAAGCGCCTCGGCCGCCATTTCGTCGGCATCGAGCGTGAGCAGGACTATATTGATGCAGCCGCCGCGCGCATCGCCGCGGTCCAGCCGCTCGGCAAGGCGACGCTTTCGGTCATGACCGGCAAGAAGGCCGAACCGCGTGTGGCGTTCAACACGCTCATCGAAAGCGGACTGATCAAGCCCGGCACGGTGCTGACCGACGCAAAGCGCCGCTACAGCGCGATTGTCCGCGCCGACGGCACGCTGGCTTCAGGCGGCGAGGCCGGCTCGATCCACCGCCTCGGCGCCAAGGTCCAGGGGCTCGACGCCTGCAATGGATGGACGTTCTGGCATTTCGAAGAAGGGAAGACCCTGAAGCCCATCGACGAACTCAGATCCGTCATTCGAAATGACCTGGCAAAACTGAACTGATCAACCAGTTCCGCTTGGGTCTTCGATAAGCGCTCCTTCCGGTCTTGTACCTTCAGTCCCGGAATGAGTGCTTTAAACGCCCGGAATCCGACGAGGATTCCGGGCGTTTGTATGAGGAATGCAAAAGGCCCCGCCGCGATGTGCTACGGGGCCTTGCATGGAATGCCAAGTATTCCGAGGAACAAGTATCTCAGAGGAAGAAATCGTCGACGCGCAGGCTGGTGACGCCGTTCACCTTGATTTGGAAATCGGCATTGCCGTCGCCATTGACGTCGCCGGAGAGAACGCCGGAGCGGAAGTTCAACTGGCCGGCGTCTCCCGAAAAAGCGCTGCTGCCGATGAAGGTGAATTTCTGGTTGCCGCTCCAGGTGGTGTCGGCATCGATCGTCGAAAGGTCGATGACGTCGAACTCGGAGCGGTGGAAGTCGGTGATCACGTCGCGGCGAGAGCCGACCACCGATTCGCCGATCGCGTTGAAATCGAAACTGTCGGTGCCGGTGCCGCCGACCAGATAGTCGAAGCCGGTGCCGCCGCGCAGGATGTCGGCGCCGGAACCGCCATAGAGATCGTCGTCACCGCTGCCGCCGTCGAGGAAGTCGTCGCCGGCGAGGCCCTCGAGAATGTCGTGACCGCCGAGTCCGCGCAGCGTGTTGGCGACCGAGCTGCCGGTGATGTCGTCGTGACCGTAGTTCGTGCCCGTGGCATTCTCGATGCTGATCAGGTCCTCGCGCCGGCCGCTGCCGGTGGTCGCATATTTGTAGCCGAGGTCGATCGTGACGCCCTTGCCGCGCTCCGAGCTCCAGTCGTCCTGGAACTGGTAGCTGATCGAGTCGATGCCGGTGCCGCCGTTGAAGTAGTTGTTGAAGCCGGCCGAGAGGAAGGTGTCGTTGCCGGTCTCGCCATAGTAGTCGCTGGCATAGCCGTCGATCTCGAAGCGGTCATTACCGCTGCCGCCATAGACAACATCGTAGGAACTGGTGTCGCGTGCCCGGATGTCGGCGACATAGATGTCGTTGCCGGCGCCCATGTAAATGTCGTTGCCGCCTTCGTAATAGTTCACCACGAGATCGTTGCCGTAGCCCGCATCGACATAGTTGTACCCGCCATAGCTGTCGGTCCTGTTCAGGTAAATGTCGTCGTCGCCGTCATAGCCATAAATCTCGACCTCGATATAGCTGTTCTGCTTGAGGATATCGGCGTAGTTCGTACCGTAGATGCGCGTGACCATTGCTCGACCTTTTCATCGAAGGCGTTGAAATCTAACGCGGATCATGGAGCAGCGAAGCTGAATGGCGGGTGAACCGATTGCGGCGATTTCGTGAATTCGCTGGCCGGTTCGGCGATCAGGATCGCGCTGTCAGGCTTGGGTCGCCACTGCCGGACCGACACCGTCAAGCACGTCCGACGGTTGCACGCCATAGGCTGCCAAATCGGCCCTCAGCCTTTGGGCATCGACGAAGTGCACGGCATGCCAGCCGGCCGCCTGGGCGCCTTCGACATTGGCCAGGCTGTCGTCGATGAAGACCGTCGCCGCGGGGTCGAGACTGAAGGTGCGGGCGTGAGTCCGGTAGATTTCGATATCCGGCTTGATCAGGCCGACGTCGCCCGAAACCGTGACGCCGCGCGGCAGCGTCAGGAAGGGAAAGCGCTTCTGCGCCTCGCGGAAAGTATCCGAGGCGAAATTGGTCAGCATCGTCACGTCGCGGCCTCCGGTAATCAGGCTTTCCATCAGCGCGACTGTATCTTCATAGGCATGCGGCACCATCTCGTGCCAGTACCGGCGGAAGGCGCGGATATGCTCTTCCCGTTCCGGATGCTCCTCGATCAACAGCGCTTCGGCTTCCTCCCAGGAACGGCCGCGGTCCTGCTCGATATTCCAGTCGTGCGTGCAGACATTGGCGAAGAACCAGTCGCGCTCCACCTCGTCCGGGATGAGCCGGGAGTAGGGGATCTGCGGATCGTAGTGGATAAGCACCTTGCCGATGTCGAAGACGATGTGGCGGATGTCGATGCTGCTCATTGGCAATTCCTGAACAAGAACTGGGCGATTGGCCGGTGAGGCGCCTTGCTTTACACGGGTTTGAACGCGTGCGGTATAGCCTGGGTGATTGCTTTTTTCATGACGGTCGGCAGCGCCTGCGCCTTGAGTGACGCGATCGGCTCCCACCAGCCCTCGCCGCCCGCCACCGCGTTCGCGACCTTGGCGCGGTAGACCGAAAGGCGAAGCTCGAAATGCGTGAAGACATGGGTGACCGTGCCGCAGGATTCCCAGCCAGCCGCGAAGGGCTGCGCTTCGATCGATGTCTCGCCGTCGCGCCGCGCCGTCCAATCGGTGCCGGGCACCTCCGTCATGCCGCCAAGGAGGCCCGTCTCGGCGCGCTTGCGCAGATAGACGGCGTTGGAATTGTCGATGGCGACGAAGGCGGCGCCGAGGCGCAGCGGTCTTTCCTTCTTCGCCGCCTTGCGCGGGAATGTCTCGGGATCGGCGACAGTCAGCGCCCGACAGCCGGAGCGGAAAGGACAGAGGGAGCAGGCCGGCCGCTTTGGCGTGCAGATCGTGGCGCCGAGGTCCATCATCGCCTGCGCGAAATCGCCGGGCCGGTCGGAGGGCGTCAATTCCGAGACGAGCCGGCGCATCTCCGGCTTGGCGGCGGGCAGCGGCGTTTCGATGGCGTAAAGACGGGAAATCACCCGTTCGACATTGCCGTCGAGCACGGCGCTCTGTCGATTGAAGGCGATCGCCGCGATCGCGGCGGCCGTATAGTCGCCGATGCCGGGAAGCGCCTTCAGTCCTTCCTCCGTATCCGGAAAGCGGCCGCCGTGTTCGTAGGCCACCGCTTGGGCGCATTTCTTCAGGTTGCGCGCCCGGGCATAGTAGCCTAGCCCCGCCCAGGCCTTCATCACCTCCTCGGTCTCGGCGGCAGCGAGATCCTCGACCTTCGGCCACAGCGTCAGGAACTTGTCGAAATAGGCCTTGACCGCCTGGACGGTGGTCTGCTGCAGCATGACTTCGGAGAGCCAGATGCGGTAGGGATCGGCAATCGCGCCGCGCGCCGCCATCGGCGGCGAGACCCGCCACGGCAAGTCGCGATGGTGGCGATCGTACCAGTCGAAGAGAAGGGGAGCGGCGTCGGTCGCCCTCATGGTGTTCAGCGTCATTTGCCGGGGAGTCCTTTTCCAGCCTATACTTGGCCGACGCCCGCCCGAGCTTCAAGGCTCGATCGAAGTTGCGAACAGAAAGTCGTTCCGGTGAGTGAAGCGAAGTCCCGCAAGGGCGTTGTGCAGATCAGCGAGGTTGCGAACGGGCTGATCGATCCGGTGCTGGCCAAGCGCGCCGGCATCAACACGATGCTGCTCGGCTCCTGGGACGAGATTGCCGGATCGGATTTTGCCGATTGCACGCGGCCGGAAAAGATCGCCTGGCCGCGCCGCGCCTCGGAGATCGGCAGCGATGGCGGCTACCAGCCCGGCGTGCTGACGGTTGCCTGCGAAGGCGCGAGGGCGCTTTTCCTGACCCATGCCCAGGGCGAACTGATCCAGCGCATCAATGGTTTCTTCGGCTTCCATGCGATCGGCCAGCTGCGGATCGTCCAAAAGCCTGTCGCACCGCCGCCCAAGCCGTACCGGCGGCCGCGGCCCCTGACCGGCGAACCGGCGCGTCGGCTCGACACCATGGTCGCAGGCATCGAAAGCGAGGCGCTCAAGGCCGCACTGAAGCGGCTCGGCACGGCGGTCCTGTCTCAGCGCCGCAAGTAGTTCACCATCAAGGGGTCACAATTCTTTGAATTCAGTTGAAACACTGCCCCTTGTCGCCTTGCACTGAGCAAGTTATCGAAATCGCACTTCAATTTCCCCTCATAGAACACGGGTCCTGTCCATGTCCGCTTCCGAAACGAGCCTTCCGAAACGCCTGCTGAGCGGCGTCGCCATCGCGGCGATCGCCCTGGTGCTTGCAGCCTGCAGTGATGAGCAGAAGGAGGCGGCTTCTAAGGCGCCGGCCGAAACGTCGGCGAGCGCGGATGCAACGACCACCGCTTCGACGTCCGCTACGCCTGCCGCCAGCCCGGCGAAGCCCGCCGGCACCGAGGTCGCGCAGGAATCCACCCCGGCTGCCAAGGCCGAACTGCCGCAGGCGGAAGGCAGCATCGACGTGACGAAGCTGATGGAGCCCGGCGCGCTGCCGGAAATGGCGCTCGGCGAAGCCAATGCGCCGGTGACGATCGTCGAATACATGTCGATGACCTGCCCGCATTGCGCCAACTTCCACAACGAGACCTTCGACGCCATCAAGGCAAAATATGTCGACAGCGGCAAGGTGCGCTTCATCGTGCGCGAGTTCCCGTTCGACCCGCGCGCCGCGGCCGCCTTCATGCTGGCGCGCTGCGCACCGGAAGGCCAGTATTTCCCGATGATCTCCATGCTGTTCAAGCAGCAGGAACAGTGGGCGGCCGCGGAAAACGGTCGCGATGCGCTGCTGCAAATGTCGAAACTCGCCGGTTTTACACAGGAGAGCTTCGAGGCCTGCTTGACGAACCAAAAACTTCTGGATGATGTGAACGCAGTCATGCAGCGCGGCGCCAAGGAGTTCGGGGTGAAATCGACGCCGACCTTTTTCGTGAATGGCGAGCATTATTCGGGGGACATGTCGGTTGACGTTCTGTCGGCCCTCATCGACAGCAAGCTCTGATCCTTCGCCTTTCCTGACAACGGGCGACGGCCGCGGCCGTGCGCCCGTTTTTTATGTTCGGGAACCCGTGAGGTTTGGCCATGCCTCACACTGACGTTCCGCCGAAAACTCGCTCCAATGCTCGCCGCATGCGCAGCGTGATGACGGATGCCGAGGTGAAACTCTGGAACGAGTTGCGCGCGCATCGGCTGATGGGCCTCGGCTTTCGCCGGCAGGTTCCGGTCACGGGTTATATCGTCGATTTCGCTTGCCCCGCACATCGACTTATCGTGGAAGTCGACGGCTCGCAGCATGCGAGATCGGACGATGCCGATTACGATCGGCACCGTACGCTTCGCCTGGAGACTGCGGGCTGGACCGTCTTGCGTTTCTGGAATGACGACGTGCTGCGCGACATCGACAATGTGTGCGAGCACATCGTTCGGGTTATCGGGAAGGGGACATTCGCGTGATGCGCTCGTGGCTAACCCCCCTCTGCCCTGCCGGGCATCTCCCCCGCAAGGGGGGAGATCGGCAAGTGGCGATGTCCCGCTCGACCAAATACCTGTCGCACGGGTCATTCTTAGTGGGGCTTTCGGCACATTCGGCTTTGATGTCGCGGAAGCCCATGCGTCTAGCCGATCTCCCCCCTTGCGGGGGAGATGCCCGGCAGGGCAGAGGGGGGTGCAGCGCGGTCGCCGCACATCGCAGAGGGGGGAATTGCGCCCCATGAAATTCAACAAGCTCCGCCTGCTCGGCTTCAAGTCCTTTGTCGAACCGACGGAATTCATCATCGAGCGTGGGCTGACCGGCGTCGTCGGCCCGAACGGCTGCGGCAAGTCTAACCTCGTCGAGGCGCTGCGCTGGGTGATGGGCGAGAATTCCTACAAGAACATGCGCGCCTCCGGCATGGACGACGTGATCTTTTCGGGGTCGGGGAACCGGCCGGCGCGCAATACCGCCGAGGTCGGGCTCTATCTCGACAATGGCGACCGCACGGCGCCCGCCGCTTTCAACGACAGCGACGAGATCCAGGTGACACGCCGGATCGAACGCGAGCAGGGTTCGGTCTACCGGATCAACGGCAAGGAGGCGCGGGCCAAGGACGTCCAATTGCTCTTCGCCGACGCCTCGACCGGCGCCCGGTCGCCGTCGATGGTGGGGCAGGGGCGGATCGGCGAGCTGATCGCCGCAAAGCCCCAGGCGCGCCGGCAATTGCTCGAAGAGGCAGCCGGCATTTCCGGTCTGCATTCACGCCGGCATGAGGCCGAGCTGCGGCTGAAGGCGGCGGAGACCAATCTCGAGCGGCTCGACGACGTCACCTCGCAGCTCGAGAGCCAGATCGAAAGCCTTAAACGCCAGTCGCGCCAGGCCAACCGTTTCAAGATGCTGTCGGCGGAAATCCGCAGGCACGAGGCGATCCTGCTCCACATCCGCTGGGTGCAGGCGAAGGAGGCCGAAGCCGAGGCGACCAGCCAGTTGAACCAGATCACCGCGCTCGTCGCCGAAAAGGCGCAGGCGCAGATGGAGGCGGCCAAGCAGCAGGCAATCGCGAGCCTCAAGCTGCCGGAACTACGCGAGAACGAGGCGAAACTTGCGGCGGCGCTGCAGCGCCTGCAGATCGCCCGGGCGCAGCTCGAAGAGGATGCAGGGCGCATCCTGCGCCGCCGCGACGAATTGCAGCGGCGGCTCTCGCAGCTTGCCGAGGATATTGCCCGCGAGGAGCGGCTCGTTGCCGACAATGCCGGCATTCTCGCCCGCCTCGACCAGGAGGAAGAGGAACTGCGCGACGTACTTGCCGAGGCGGACGACCGTGCGGCGGAGGCGCGCGAAAGGTTGGAGGAAGCCAACGAAAGGCTTTCCGGCAGCGAAGCCGATCTCGCCCGGCTGACCGCTGAGCGGGCCGAAGCGCAAGCCGCGCGCAACCAGCTCGACAGGACACTGCGGGATCTTTCCGATCGGCAGGCACGCCTTGCCCGCCAGCTCTCCGATCAGGCGCGCGACCTCGAAGGCCTTGACCGCCAGATGGCGGCGCTTCCGGACCCGCACGAGAAGCAGGGACAGGTAGAGGCGGCGGAAGCGTCGCTGGAGGAGGCCGAGGCGGTCGTCGCCGCCGTGGAGGAAAGCCTTGCCGAAGCCCGAGCCGAAGAAGCGGCGGCCCGCCCGCCGGTCGATCAGGCGCGCGCGCGGCTGAACGGCATCGAGACCGAGGCCCGTACGATCCGGCGGATGCTGGAGGCCTCGGGCACCAGCACCTATCCGGCAGTCGTCGAGGACATGAAGGTCGAGCGCGGCTTCGAGACGGCGCTCGGCGCCGCATTGGGCGACGACCTCGATTCGCCCCTGGAGCAGGCGGCCGCCGCCCACTGGCGCATGCCCGGTAACCACACGGACGACCCTGCCTTGCCCGGTGGCGCCCTGCCGCTAAGCGATTACGTCAGTGCCCCGGAGGCACTGGGCCGCACACTGCGCCAGATCGGCATCGTCGCAAGCGAAGCGGAGGCGGAGAGCCTGCTGCCGCTCTTGAGCACCGGCCAGCGGCTGGTGACGAAGGAGGGTGCTGTCTGGCGCTGGGATGGCCACGTCACGGGATCGGAGGCGCCGAGCACCGCTGCCTTGAGGCTCGCCCAGAAGAATCGCCTTTCCGAGCTCGAGGCGGAAGCCGAGGATGCCGGCGAGGCCCTGCGTCAGGCGGAGGAGAATCTCGCCGCCACCGCCGCGCGCATCCGCTCCGAGGACGAGCGGCTGCGGCTTTCGCGCGATTCCCAGCGGATGATTTCCCGGCAGCTCGCAGAGGCGCGCGACGCGCTTGCCGCGGCCGAACGTGCTTCGGGCGACCTTGCGCGCCGCCGCGCCGTGCTCGCCGAGACGAAGCTTCAGCTCGAGGGCCAGGTCGAAGAAGCGGCCGAGCAGATCGAGGCCGCGAACGATGCGCTTGCCGAGGCGCCTGACCTCTCGGAACTGGAACTGCGGCTGCGCAGCCGGACGGCGGATGTTGCCACGGACCGGGCCTCAGTCGCTGAAGCGCGAGCGGCGCATGATGGCCTCGCGCGCGAAAACGAGGCGCGGCTGCGCCGGCTGACGGCGATTGCCGCGGAGCGCGAGACCTGGCGAGCACGTGCGGCGAGCGCCGAAGAGCATATCGCGACGCTTCGCGATCGCGAGGCCGAGGCCCGCGAGGAGGTCGAGGAACTTGTCGATGCGCCCGACGAGTTCGACGACAAGCGCCGCGCCTTGATGAACGAGTTGCAGAAGGCGGAGGCCGCGCGCCGGCAGGCAGCCGACATCCTCGCCGAGGCGGAGACCCGCCAGCGTGACGCCGATCGCCTCGCGGCGACCGCGCTTTCGGAACTTGCCGAAGCGCGCGAAAAGCGCGGCCGGGCCGAGGAGCGGCTCGTCTCGGCCCGCGAGCGTCGCGTCGAGATCGAGGCGCGCATTCTGGAGGCGTTGTCCTGCGCGCCGCACGAGGCGATGCGCCTGACGGGACTGGCCGTCGACGCGGCGCTGCCGGACATACGCGCCGTCGAACGCGAGCTCGAGCGGCTGAAGATCGAACGTGAACGGCTTGGCGCCGTCAACCTGCGCGCCGACGAGGAACAAAAGGAACTCTCCGAACGGCTCGCGGCACTCCTTAGGGAGCGTGACGATGTCATCGAGGCGATCCGCAAGTTGAGGAGCGCCATCCAGAACCTCAACCGCGAGGGACGCGAACGGCTGATTGCCGCCTTCGACGTGGTCAATGTCCAATTCCAGCGGCTCTTCACCCATCTCTTCGGCGGCGGCACCGCCGAGCTGCAATTGATCGAGAGCGACGATCCGCTGGAGGCCGGCCTCGAAATCCTCGCCCGTCCGCCGGGCAAGAAGCCGCAGACGATGACGCTGCTTTCCGGCGGCGAGCAGGCGCTGACGGCGATGGCGCTGATCTTCGCCGTCTTCCTCACCAACCCGGCGCCGATCTGCGTGCTCGACGAAGTCGACGCCCCTCTCGACGACCACAATGTCGAGCGCTACTGCAACCTGATGGATGAAATGGCCGCATCGACCGAGACGCGCTTCATCATCATCACCCACAACCCGATCACCATGGCCCGCATGAATAGGCTGTTCGGCGTCACCATGGCCGAACAGGGCGTTTCGCAGCTTGTTTCCGTCGATCTGCAGACGGCCGAGCGCTTGCGCGAAGCGGTTTGAACGGCTGCCGCGTTTTGAAGTTCGGACATGCGGCGACGGCCGGTGCATTTTTGATGCACTGCAGCAAAAATCTTCGCCGAGTGCATTTTCAGCCTGAAACATATACTGTAGATCGTCATTGAAACTGTTTCTGGGTGGAGAACAGGCATGACGAAATGGGTATACACCTTCGGCGGAGGCAAGGCCGAAGGCAGTGCGGGGGATCGCAACCGGCTTGGAGGCAAGGGGGCTAACCTTGCCGAAATGTGCAATCTCGGCCTTCCGGTGCCCCCTGGCCTGACGATCGTCACCGATGCCTGCAACAGCTATTTCGACAACGGCCGAATGATGCCGGAGGGCCTGCGCGAGCAGGTGCGCGACGGCATAACCAGAATGGAAGAGATCACCGGCCGCGTCTTCGGCGATACCGATCATCCGCTGCTGCTATCCGTTCGTTCGGGCGCCCGCGCTTCCATGCCCGGCATGATGGACACCGTCCTCAATCTCGGCCTCAACGATCAATCTGTGCACGCCCTCGGACACGATGCCGGGGACGCGCGCTTTGCCTGGGACAGCTACCGCCGCTTCATCCAGATGTATGGCGACGTCGTGATGGGCGTCGATCATGAGATCTTCGAGGAGATCCTCGAGGAAGAGAAGGCGCGGCTCGGCCACGAGCAGGATCCGGAGCTTTCCGCCGTCGAATGGCAGCATGTCATCGCGCGCTACAAGGAGGCGATCGAGGAGGTGCTCGGCGAGCCCTTTCCGCAGGACCCGGAGATCCAGCTCTGGGGTGCGATCGGCGCCGTTTTTTCGAGCTGGATGAACCCGCGGGCCATAACCTACCGCCATCTCCACGCCATTCCGGCCGCCTGGGGCACGGCGGTCAACGTCCAGGCGATGGTGTTCGGCAATCTCGGCAACTCGTCGGCAACAGGCGTCGCCTTCACGCGCAATCCGTCGACCGGTGCAAAGGAGCTCTACGGGGAGTTCCTGGTCAATGCCCAGGGGGAGGACGTCGTCGCCGGCATCCGCACGCCGCAGAACATCACCGAGGCCGCCCGCATCGCCTCCGGCTCGGACAAGCCGTCGCTGGAAAAGCTGATGCCGGAGGGCTTCACCGAGTTCGAGACGATCTGCCAAACGCTCGAACGCCACTACCGCGACATGCAGGACCTCGAATTCACCATCGAGCGCGGCAAGCTCTGGATGCTGCAGACCCGGTCCGGCAAGCGGACTGCCAAGGCAGCGCTGAAGATCGCCGTCGACATGGCCGATGAAGGGCTGATTTCGAAGCAAGAAGCGGTAGCGCGCATCGACCCCGCCTCGCTCGATCAACTCCTCCATCCGACCATCGACCCGCACGCCCGCCGCGATATCATCGGCTCCGGGCTGCCGGCCTCGCCGGGAGCGGCAACGGGCGAGATCGTCTTCACCTCCGAGGAAGCGGTGCACGCCGTCAAGGAGGGACGCAAGGTGATTCTCGTTCGCGTCGAGACGAGCCCGGAGGACATTCACGGCATGCATGCTGCACAGGGCATCCTGACGACGCGCGGCGGCATGACGAGTCACGCCGCGGTCGTCGCCCGCGGCATGGGCACGCCCTGTGTTTCCGGCGCCGGCAATATCCGCGTCGATCAGCGCGCCGAACAGCTGATCACGGCGAGCGTGACCTTGAAGAAGGGCGACGTGATCACCATCGACGGATCGTCCGGGCAGGTATTGAAGGGCGAGATTGCCATGCTGCAGCCGGAGCTTTCCGGTGATTTCGGCAAGATCATGCAATGGGCCGATCAAAGCCGTCGCATGACGGTGCGTACCAATGCCGAGACGCCCGCCGATGCGCGCGCCGCCCGCTCCTTCGGAGCGGAAGGCATCGGCCTCTGCCGCACCGAGCACATGTTCTTCGAAGACGACCGCATCAATGTGATGCGCGAGATGATCCTTGCCGAGGACGAGGACGGCCGGCGTGCGGCATTGGCAAAACTCTTGCCGATGCAGCGCTCGGACTTCGTCGAACTCTTCTCGATCATGCACGGGCTGCCCGTGACGATCCGCCTTCTTGATCCGCCGCTGCATGAATTCCTGCCGAAGACCGACGAGGAAATTGCCGAAGTCGCCAGCGTCCTGTCGCTCGATGCCATGCATCTGCGCCAGCGTGTCGATGCCTTGCACGAATTCAATCCGATGCTCGGCCATCGCGGCTGCCGCCTCGCCATCTCGCATCCGGAAATCGCCGAGATGCAGGCGCGTGCGATTTTCGAAGCGGCCGTCGAGGCAGCGCGTTTGACCGGCGCGCCGGTGGTTCCCGAGATCATGGTGCCACTCGTCGGGCTGCGCTCGGAACTCGACTATGTCAAGGAACGGATCGATTCCGTCGCCAAGGAAGTGATCGGCGAGGCGGGCATCGGCATCGACTACTTGGTGGGAACGATGATCGAGCTGCCGCGCGCCGCGTTGCGGGCCGACGTCATTGCCGAAGCGGCCGACTTCTTCTCCTTCGGCACCAATGACTTGACCCAGACGACCTTCGGCATTTCGCGTGACGACGCTGCCCAGTTTCTCGCCACCTACCAGCAGAAGGGCATCATCGAGCAGGATCCGTTCGTCTCGCTCGACTTCGACGGCGTGGGCGAACTGATCCAGCTTGCCGCCGAACGCGGGCGCCGCACCAAGAACGGCCTGAAGCTCGGCATTTGCGGCGAGCATGGCGGCGACCCCGCCTCGATCCGCTTCTGCGAGGATGCCGGTCTCGACTATGTTTCCTGCTCGCCCTTCCGCGTGCCGATCGCCCGGCTGGCAGCCGCGCAGGCAGCGATCAACGGCAGTGGCAACGTCGAGGCGCTGGCGGCGAGCTGAAGGCTTGCCTCAATCCGGGTCAATACCAATAGTACGGCCTGCGCATCACGAAGTCGTTGTCGTAGCGGAAGGCCCGCGACTCGGCGCGACGGTCGAGTTCAATGCGTTGCAGGCAGGTGGCAAACGCATCCGTGCCGCGGCGGAAGCCGTAGGAGGCGCAGGTCGTTTCGTCTCTTGCGCGCCGCTCCTGCGCGGTCATCGTCTGGCACCCGGCAAGCACTAAACCTAGAGCGGCGAGTGTCAGCAGTCTCGTAGTCATCATGGCCATTCATGCCTCCTGATCGGCGCTCGCTTGCGGACAGGGATCGGCGGCGCGGCGGTTCGTCCTCGGCGCAGCGAAATTGCAGGCGGGGAGGGACACATAAGTATAGGTCAGCAGATGCGATTCAACGGAAACAAGAATAGCATGCGTCCGCTGCACGATGGCCATCACAGCTCTGTGCGTCTTGTCAGACGCACCCATGGAAATATGCAGTAGAGATTCAGATCCGCTCAAGCACGCCCACGAAGGATTCGGCGAAGCTGGTGAGGCCGGCGGTGCGGTCGCCCGGCTGCTCGACGCGGATCGTGCTTCCATCTTCGTCGAGGCAGACGAAAAGAATTGTCGGCGTCGCGCCGTCGGTCTGGCCATGGCGAAGGACGGCAATAGTGAGGCAATCATCGACGAGGCCGGAGGCAGGCAGGACGAAAAGGAACTCGCCGCCGATATCGTCGGCCACCGTGCGGACGAAAGACGAGAAATCGTCCTTGTTACCGGAAAAGCGGTCAAGGGAGAGTTCAAGTTCGAGCAACGCCATGGGAAGGGCAGTATCTGCGCCGGAAGGCGGCGGGGTCGCGACGGTGCTTTCCGAACGTGTCTCCGATGCGGTCATGATCTCTCTCCGTCTTTTGCCGCGCCTGAAGTCCCCAAGGCGCCGTCGGTACCCTTGAAGTCGGTACCCGGTCGAATATTGAACTGAAATAACTCGTTAACGAGAATGGCGAATTTGCGGCAGAAGTACAACTGCTGCGCTCATAGATTTTCGGACGAATTCAGTGCGTGCGAAGCCCGGTGGTTCCCACCGAAACGGCCATGGTCTAAGAAGACGAGGTCTGTTCGCCGCGGGGATTGATTCCGTTTCATGATGGTCCGGTACGAGCGTCCCTATTCCTATGCCGCCCACTGGGCACGAAGGTTCGCCCGCATCGGCTTCCTGATCTTCGTGCTGTCGCTCGCCGCGCACCGCTTCGGCCCCCTGACGACCCCGCATTTTCTGGCGCTCGCCGGTTTCGCCGTTGCCTTCGCCCTGATCGCAGTCCTGCTTGCGGCCGTCGGCCTGACGCGCCTCTGGCGGGTGGCGGCAATCGGCGGTACCGCCTCCGTCTCGGCGCTCTTCTACGCGGCGCTTCCGCTCGGCTTCTTCGGCTACGGGGTGGTGCAATATCTGACGCGACCGGCGATCTACGATGTCAGTACCGATTCGGTGACGCCGCCGCCCTGGATCAGGACGCCGGTCGCCGAGGAGAGCTGGATCAAGCGCCGACCGATCGTGACGCCTGAGGATCGCGAAGCCCAGATCGTCGCCTATCCGGGGCTCACGGGGCGGCGCTACGACGGCGCCCTCGACCGTGTGTTCCAGGGCGTTCGCAAGGTCGTCGAAGAGACGCGAATCGGCACGACTGCGGAACTCGGCGTCGAGAATGCCCGCGCCGATCTCGAGGATCTCGCCGTTGGCCGGGGCTCAGGGGCGGACACGAACGGGGAGCCGGAGGCCATTCCCGTTCCGGCGACACGCCCGGCGCCCGATATCGATGGCGTAATATCCGGGCGGCAAGCCACTGATATCGTGCTGCAGGGCGAATGGCGCACGCTGATCGTCGGCTTCCGCTTCGACGTACTGATCCGGCTTCGCGAGGAGGCGGAGACGACGCTGGTCGACCTGCGCGTCGCCTCACGCTACGGCCAACACGATCTCGGCCTCGGCGCCAAGTTCGCGGAAGAGTTCCTGCGCGCGCTCGACGCGGAGCTTCTGGGGATTGCGGGCGATTAACGCATGGTGCTTTCCGAAAATCGGAATCGATTTTCGGAAAGCACCATGCGTAGGTTCAAAGTCTTACAGCGTCCTTTGCGCGTCTGAAAGACGCGCGGCCCTGTAAGCCCGCTCATCCGGCGACCGGTCGGTATTCGCCGAGGAGCGACGGCGGGCCGTCGGTCTCGATGCGGCCCTGTTCGATCAGATCCTCGATATGGGCGAGCACGGAGAGCGCCGCCGCGCCATGCAGCCGCGGATCGGTCGAGGCGTAGATCACCTTCACCATGTCCGGGATCTTCCGGTCCCCGGCGCGCAGCCGTTCGAGCACGGCGCGTTCGCGCATCTTGCGATGCGCCTTCAGCGCCCTCAGAAAAGCGGGAGGCTCGCTGACCGGGCCGCCGTGGCCGGGCAGGTAGAGCCGGTCGTCGCGTAGGAGCAGCTTGTCGAGGGAGGCCATGTAGTCGGCCATGGCGCCGTCCGGCGGCGCGACGATGCTCGTCGCCCACGCCATCACATGGTCGGCGGAGAAGAGAATGCCGGTGCCGTCGAGCCCGAAGGCCATGTGATTGGCGGTGTGTCCCGGCGTGGCGACCGCCGCCAGGCTCCAGCCGTCGCCTTCGATCCGGCCGCCGTCGTGAAGCGCGATATCGGGCATGAATTCCGTGTCCGAGCTTTCCGCGAAGGGGTTGGTTTCGCCGGCGTGCAGGGGGCGGGCGGCACGGTGTGGCCCTTCGCCGACAACGATGGCGCCGGTCGCCTGGCTAAGCCGGCGGACGAGGGGCGAGTGGTCGCGATGCGTGTGGCTGACGGCGATATGCGTCACTTCGCGCCCTTCGAGCGCCGCCATCAGTGCACGAAAATGCGCCTCGTCATCCGGCCCCGGATCGATGACGGCGACCGAGCGTCGGCCGACGATATAGGTGTTGGTGCCATGAAAGGTGAACGGGCCGGGATTGTTGACGGTGATGCGCTGGACGCCGTCTGCCACCGTCACCGCCTCGCCATAAGCGGGCTTGAAATCGAGGTTGAATTCCGGTCCCTGCATGCGTCTCGCCTTCATTTGTATTCGATCTCGATGAAGGACATCGGCGCGCTACCCGCATTGACGACGTTGTGCGCCACTCCTGCCTCGCGCCGGTAGGCGGCGCCCTTGTCGACATCGACCCTCCGGCTGCTGCCAGCCTCTTCCAGCAGGAACTGGCAGTCCGTCATAGGCACCACGACATAGCCGAGCCCGTGGACGTGGTGCCCGGTATCGGCGCCGGGTTCGAAATCCCAACGGATGATGCGCACGACGGCATCATCGAGCAGAACGGTCGGAACGGCCGGCGGGCGGGCGCGAAACTGGCTCATCGAAGTCTCCTTTTGCCGGGTGACAATAGGCCGAAGGCAAACGAGAGGAAAAGAGTTCGCCAACCGGTTTTGTCGCGATCAGCGGTGTTTGCACCAAAAGGCCGACTGATCGACTCAATCCGGCTGGGCAACAAATCTGCGCGACAAGCGAAGTTAAGCATTGTGAGGGCGCACGAGCTTTGCTAATCAGGCGCTCGATCTGGCGAGCGGATGCCTCGCCAGCATAAGTTGGGGCGTAGCCAAGCGGTAAGGCAGCGGTTTTTGGTACCGCCATCCCCTGGTTCGAATCCAGGCGCCCCAGCCACTCTTCATTTCATCAACGGCCTATATCGATCCCAGGTTGTCCAACCGTTGGGGCAGTTCACGCCGCCGCTGCGTCAATGGCTCGCCCCTTGCCAAAGCCGCCTGCAACTGACACGCTACGTTCGCTCAAACATTCTTGCATCAGGGGAATCCATGGCCCACAAATTCGAGATCTACAAAGACAAAGCTGGCGAATTTCGTGCTCGCTTCAAATACAACAACGAAGTGCTGTTTGCGACCGAAGGTTACTCGAGCAAGGCCAGCGCCCAGAACGCCATTGATTCTATCAAGAAGAATGGCCCGGACGCGCCTGTCGAGGACAATAGCTAAGGCGCGGCAATTTTGAACGAAGTAGCCCGCCGATCTCCGTCGGCGGGCCTTGTGTTCGTGCGACCAAGGCGCCGGCCCCGTCGCCTTGGCTGGCTCTCGCCCCAGCCGCTCATCGTCAACAACTTCCGCTAACGCCCGCAAGAAAACCCGCCGGCTTTTTTCAACGGGTGATGAAATCCGTGCGCCGCCTCACTCCGCCTTGGCGCCGCCCAAAAATTCCTCGCACCAGCTCGGGGCGCCCTGGCGCTTGCGGTCGCCGGCGATGCGGATCGAGCGGATGACGTAGTCGGAGGAGACGGTGAGCTGGACGGCGCAGCTCAGATATTCGGTGCGGGCAGCCGAGATGCGCTTGCCGCGCTTGCCGTCGGCGGTCTTTTCGTATTCGGCAGGGATCCTGCGGGTCTTGTAGCCGCCTTTCCAGCTATAGACGGTGTTGCTGCCGGCTTCGGCGTCGGAAAGCGGTGGGCCGAACTGGGCGAAGAAGGCGCCGGCCGGCTGACCGAGCCAGCGTTTCTCGACGGCGTTTTTTGCCACCCCGGTCGTCGTCGTGCAGCCGGCAAGGACCAGCACAAGGCCGGCCGCCGTCATCATGCGGAAATTCATGTTTCTGTCCCTTTGGTCAGTGCTCAAGCTCTTCGGCGCGGAAGGCCGGAGTCCCCCGGATTTCCTTGCGTTCCCGCGAGGCTCTAGCGCCAAAAGCGACGAAAGAAAATCGGTGTGCGACCTTGCGAATCAGGAAAATCCGAAGCGTTGCAGAAACGCCCTATTGCCACGCATGGGCGAGGGCCGGACGCGCCCTTCAGCGGCCGGTTTTTTTGGACGAGGCGGCGTTCTTTTTTGAGTTAGGCGCTTGTGAAAACGAAAATGCTGTTCTATAGAGGCGCCGCTGGTCACGGAGTGTAGCGCAGTCTGGTAGCGCACCACGTTCGGGACGTGGGGGTCGCAAGTTCGAATCTTGCCACTCCGACCAGCCAAATCAATCACTTAGCTAGCCATTATCGATCCCCGCTTTTATGAGCGGACGACTCCGCGCGACGCAAAGATCGCCGGCGGCGCGCTCACCCTTCCAGGCGACCGTTCTGTTTGCCCGCTCGCCGCACGACGCGGCACTGTGGGGCAGCCACGACGGTTTGGCGGTCACCCTGCGAGGGCGGTCGCAAACGGCGCATGAAAAAAGGGGCCACGACGGGCCCCTCTTTCACGTCTCTGAATTTCCGCTCACTCGTCGATCGTGTCGATGATTTCGATCGCTTTGGCGGCGGTGACGCGGCGGACTTCGGCCTCTTCCCGCCGGCCCGCGAAGATTTCCGTCGCCATCAGCTGGTCCGCGAGGTCGGCCGGCAGCGACAGGATCACGCGGCTGTCCTCGGTATGGATGCCGCCGATGGCGGCGCGCTTGGCGGTGATCATGCCGCCCGCCACCGTGTTGTTGGTGTCCGGGTCGATCAGGATGAAGGCGCCGGTCGTGCGGTTCTGCTCGTAGGCGTCGAAGACCGCCTGCTCGTCGAAGCTGAGATGCACCTTGCCGATGGCGTTCATCGGCAGTTCGTCGGCATGGTTCCACTTGCCGGACTTCAAGTCGAGCTGGCTGATCGGCTGCACCTGCACGCGCTGGCGGCGGCTGCCGGATTTCAGCCAATAGCGCTTGCCCGGCTGGATGCCTTCCGCCTGCAGCGCCACGAGCTGGGCGTCGAAGGCAAGGCCGGTCATTGGCTGGCTGTCGATCGCCGCGATCAGGTCGCCGCGCGAGACATCCACCTGGCGGTCGAGCACGAGCGTGATCGCGTCGCCGGCGACGGCGGCGTTACGCACCAGGTCGAAGGTGACGATCTTGGTCACATTGGCGACCATGCCGGACGGCAAGATGACGACCGAATCGCCGGGCTTCACCGAGCCGCCGGCCACCGTGCCCTGGTAGCCGCGGAAGCTTTCGCCCGGGCGCGAGACGCGCTGCACCGGGAGGCGGAAGCCGACCGTCTGGGCCGAGCGGGTGGTTGCGAGTTCCAGCACCTCGATCAGCGTCGGGCCCTCGTACCAGGGCATAGAAGCGCGGCCGTCATAGACGACATTCTCGCCCTTCAGCGCCGAGACCGGGATCGCGGTCACCTGGCGGACGCCGAGCGACAGCGCCAGTTCCTTGAACTCGTGCGAGATCTGCTCGAAGCGGCTGCGGTCATAGTCGGTGAGGTCGATCTTGTTGACAGCCAGCACGAATTGCTTGATGCCCATCAGCGTCGCGATGGTCGCGTGCCGGCGGGTCTGTTCGAGCAGGCCGACGCGCGCATCGACCAGCAGCACGGCGAGGTCGGCGGTCGAGGCGCCGGTCGCCATGTTGCGGGTATATTGCTCGTGGCCGGGCGTGTCGGCGACGATGAAGGAGCGCTTGTCGGTCGAGAAATAGCGATAGGCGACATCGATGGTGATGCCCTGTTCGCGCTCGGCCTGCAGGCCGTCGAGCAGCAGCGCGAAGTCCGGCAGGCCGAGATCGTTCTGCTTGCCCTTGGAATCGCGCTGCAGGCTAGCGGCCTGGTCCTCCTTGACGGCCTTGGTGTCCCAGAGCAGGCGGCCGATCAGCGTCGACTTGCCGTCATCGACGCTGCCGCAGGTGATGAGGCGCAGCGGGCGGGAATCACGCGCAACCCGCGCCGTCTCCTGCAGGGGATGCGCGACGGCGGTTTCGTCCAAGGCGGCGGTCGCAATTGCCGGTGCGGTCATCAGAAATATCCTTCGCGTTTCTTCTTTTCCATCGAGCCGGCCTGGTCGCGGTCGATGGCGCGGCCCTGGCGTTCGGAGACGGTCGCGGTTTCGAGTTCGGAAATGATGTCGTCGAGCGTCGTCGCATTGGAGCGGATCGCCCCCGTCAGCGGGAAGCAGCCGAGCGTGCGGAAGCGGATGACCTCCTCGCGCTTTGCCTCGCCCGGAAGCAGCTCGAGGCGCGGATCCTCGGCGAGGATCATCATGCCGTCCCGCTCGACGATCGGACGCTTCTTCGCAAAGTAGAGCGGCACGATCGGGATCTCTTCCGCCTGGATGTAGCGCCAGATGTCGACCTCGGTCCAGTTGGAGAGCGGGAAAGCACGCACGCTCTCGCCCTTGCGGATCATGCCGTTATAGACGTTCCAGAGCTCGGGGCGCTGGTTGCGCGGGTCCCAGCGGTGGTCCGGCGTACGGAAGGAATAGATACGCTCCTTGGCGCGGCTCGCTTCCTCGTCGCGACGTGCGCCGCCGAATGCGGCGTCGTACTGGCCGGCGTCGAGCGCCTGGCGCAGCGCTTCCGTCTTCATTATGTCGGTATAGAGCGCCGAGCCGTGCGTAAACGGCGTGACGTTCTCGGCCGCGCCGCGGGCATTGGTGTGCACGACGAGGTCGAGATCGTATTTTTCGACCATCTCGTCGCGGAAGGCGATCATCTCACGGAACTTCCAGCCGGTGTCGACATGCAGGAGCGGGAAGGGGACGCGACCGGGATAGAAGGCCTTGCGCGCCAGATGCAGCAGCACGGACGAATCCTTGCCGATCGAATAGAGCATGACCGGGCGTTCGAATTCGGCGGCGACCTCACGGAAGATGTGGATCGCCTCGTTTTCGAGCGCCTTCAGATGCGGATCGAGCGGCGGCTTCGTGCTCTGCGGGTTATGCAATTCCGTTTCCGGATGGGTGTGGGGCATTTCGAACTCCGGGGAGGATATTTGTCTCTTGGCTGCGGCGTCCGCCCTCAGGCGGCGCTGCTCGCGTTCGGGATGATGGAGGAGGCGGCTTCGGCCACGTGCAGGCCGCATTCGCGCTTCTCGTCGTTCTCCCACCACCAGCGGCCGGCGCGCTCGGGCTCGCCGGGCTTGATGGCACGCGTGCAGGGTTCGCAGCCGATCGACGGATAGCCGCGGTCGTGCAGCGGGTTGACGGGAATGGCCTCTGCGGCGACATGGGCGCGGATCGTCTCGATATCCCAATCGGCGAGCGGATTGATCTTGATCAGACCGCGCTCCGGGTCGGCTTCGGCAAAGGGCGTCGTGGCACGGTTGCCGGACTGGCCGCGGCGCAGGCCGGTGATCCAGTAGCTTGCCCCTTCGAGAGCACGCGCAAGCGGCCTGAGCTTGCGCACGCCACAACAGGCATGCCTGGCTTCGACGCTCTCGTAGAAGCCGTTCATGCCGTACTGCGCTACATAGGTCTCGATATCGGCCTTTTCCGGGTGATAGCGCTTGATCCGAATGTCGTAGGCTTCCTCAGTCTCCTCGATGAGGGCGACCGTTTCATTGAAGAGCCGACCGGTTTTCAGCGTCGCGACCTCGATGTCGAGGCGATTGATGCCGATCGCGGCGGTGATGACCTGGTCCTCGATGCCGAGCGACGTCGTGAAGACGGCCCGGCCTTCAAGGCCCGCGACGAGCGCCAGGCGTCCGGCAAGATCGAGGCTCTCGAGCCTGTCGTTCAGGGCCTTCGCTTCCGCTTCGAGGGATTGCGTCGTCATGGCTGCATCCTGTTGCAATTTGCACGGAATATCGCAGCCGTTTGTGTCAAAGGACAGAAAAACGGATTTCTATTGCTCAAGGATCAGAGCAAATATCTCTCTGATCCAGAAAGTTCTAAGAAAACCTAGTAATTTAGTAGATTATCTCAGGCTGGAGGAAAGGGCGAAGATGCATTCCTCCGCCAGCGGCGAGGGGCTGCCTGTTCAAGAATTGTTGAAGGCCCTATCCTTTCGCGTTGTCTGCCCCAGCTTGTGCATGGATCAATGCGGGAGAAATGAAGGGAGACGGAGATGATCCAGTCCTTATCCAGTCGCGTCGTCCTTGGAAGCGTCCTCGGTCTGCTTCTGGTGACGGGCGCCTATGCTCATCACGGCTGGTCCTGGGCGGAGGCCGACCAGATCGAGCTCTCCGGGACGATCCGGGAGATTTCGATGGCGCCGCCGCATCCGACGCTGAACGTCGAAACGAAGAATGACGGCATCTGGCTGGTCGAACTCGGCAATCCCCGGCTGACCGAGCGCTCCGGCTTCGTCGAGGGCGTTGCCAAGGTCGGCGACCCGATCGTCGCGCTCGGCAACCGCTCGCTGGATCGCAGCGAGAAGCGGATGAAGGCCGTGAGGATCACGGTGGCCGGCAAGGTCTATGACATCTATCCGGAACGCATACAGACGAATTGATGGAAGAGGTGCTGGCCTGGATCGGGACGCTTCCCTTCGCCCTGGCGATACGGCGTTCCGCGACCCTCTACATCTTCGTCAACGCCGCCCATATCCTGTCGTTCGGGATCCTCATCGGCGCGATCCTGCCGCTGGATCTTAGGCTGATCGGCTTCTTCAGGAAGGTGCCGGTCGCGGTGGTCGGGCCGTACCTCTCGCACGCGGCAGCCGTCGGCGTTGCGCTGACGATCGTCACCGGCTTCGGTCTCTTCAGCGTCAATCCGCTCGAATACGCCGAGAATCCCGCGTTTCTGACCAAGGTGACGCTGCTCGCCCTCGGGGTCACCAATGCGGCGCTGTTGCATCTGACGCCGCAGTGGCGCGCCGCGGTTAAGGGTGGACCGATTTCGCTCAGGGTCCGCCTCTCGGCGCTGCTGTCGATAATGGTCTGGACCGGTGCCGTCGTCGCCGGCCGATGGATCGGCTTCCTGCTGGAGTAGTTGCTGCCATCGAAGGCACCCCCCCTCTGCCCTGCCGGGCATCTCCCCCACAGGTGGGGAGATTGGCTGGAAGCGCGGCTCTGCCCCACGCCAGCGGGCGTATGCCGAAATCAAGCACGTGTAAGTCTATGCATTGGATATTTGGGGGCGGGACGTTGCCACTTGCCAATCTCCACCCTTGTGGGGGAGATGCCCGGCAGGGCAGAGGGGGGTGCCTCACCCTGCCGTTCCAATCTGATCGGATTCGGCTCTAACGATCGCTCACTGCCCAGCGCGGGTTGATCCAGGGCTCCTGATTGGAGCGGGCGAGCGGCTGCCGGCCGAGAACATGGTCGGCGGCCTTTTCGCCGGTCATGATCGACGGGGCGTTGAGATTGCCATAGGTGACGTGCGGGAAGATCGAGGAGTCGGCAACGCGCAGGCCGTCGACGCCGATCACCCGCGTTTCCGGATCGACCACCGCCATCGGATCGTCCTTTGAACCCATCCTGCAGGTGCCGCTCGGGTGGTAGGCGCTCTCCAGATGCTCGCGCAGGAAGGCGTCGATCTCCTCGTCCGTCTGGACCTTTTCGCCCGGCTGGATTTCCGGACCGCGATATTGGTCGAAGGCCTTTTGGCCGAAGATCTCGCGTGTCAGGCGCACGCAATGGCGGAACTTCTCCCAGTCCTCGGGATGGCTCATATAGTTGAAGCGGATCACCGGATCGGCTTTCGGGTCGGAGGCGCGCAGCGTAACGCTGCCGCGCGACTTCGACAGGTTGTATCCGACATGCACCTGGAAGCCGTGCGTATTGGCGGCCGCCTTGCCGTCATAGCGGATCGCCACCGGCAGGAAATGGTACTGGATGTCGGGCTGCTTGACGCCCGGCGCCGACCGCAGGAAGGCGCAGGCCTCGAACTGGTTGGAAATGCCAAGGCCGGACTTGAAGAACAGCCATTGGGCACCCGCGACGCCCTGCCAGAACCAGGGCAGCCAGGAATAGAGCGAGACCGGCTTGGTGCTGACCTGCTGGAAATAAAACTCCATGTGGTCCTGCAGGTTCTGGCCGACACCCGGGCGGTCGACCTTCACCTCGATGCCCATTTCCTTCAGGTGAGCGGCCGGGCCGATGCCGGAAAGCATCAACAGCTTCGGCGAATTGAAGGAAGAGGCCGAGACGATCACCTCGCCGTTCGCCCTGACCACCTCGATGCGGCCGCCGCGCTCGATCTCGACGCCGGTGGCGCGGCCGTTTTCAATGACGATCCTGCGGGCGAAGCAACGGATCAGCTCGACATTCGGACGCTTCAGCGCCGGCTTCAGATAGGCGGAAGCGGCCGACCAGCGCCGGCCACGCCAGGTCGTCTGCTCCATGAGCCCGAAGCCTTCCTGCTTGGAGCCGTTATAGTCGTCGGTCATCTCGAATCCGGCCTGCTTGCCGGCTTCGACGAAAGCGTGGAAGAGCGGGTTCTTGACCGGGCCGCGCTGGACATGCAGCGGGCCATCGGTGCCGCGCCAGCCGTCCTCGCCGCCGTGCGAATGTTCCATCCGCTTGAAATAGGGAAGCACGTCGGCATAGGCCCAGCCCTGGGCACCGAGTTCCTCCCAGCGGTTGAAATCCTCCGCATGGCCGCGCACATAGACCATGCCGTTGATCGAGGAGGAACCGCCGATCACCTTGCCGCGCGGCGCGGTGATACGCCGGTTGTTGAGGTGTGGCTCCGGCTCGGAAAGATAGCCCCAATTGTAGCGGTTCATGCTCATCGGCCAGGCGAGCGCCGCCGGCATCTGGATGAACGGGCCGATGTCGGTGCCGCCGAACTCCAGCACGATGACCGAATTCTTACCGTCCTCCGACAGGCGATAGGCGAGCGCCGAGCCTGCCGAACCGGAACCGATGATGACGAAATCTGCCTGCATGCGAGTGTCTTTCTTCTGCGTAGATGCCTGCGGATGCCCCTTGCGGCGTTCCCCTCCCCAACCCCTCGCCACAAGGGGGAGGGGCTTACCCTGCCGCGCTCCGTTCTCCAGGGCCGTTGCCGCGAAGACGACGGTGCTGGTCCAGAGCGTAGGCGGCCTGCTAACCCCTCCCCACGTGGGGAGGGGTTGGGGAGGGGCTTTCGCTCAATAAGGCGCCTCCACCTTCCCCATGCCGACATAGACGGTCTTGAGCTCGGTATAGTGGTTGAGCGCCGCAAGCGAATTTTCCCGGCCGAAACCGGATTGCTTCGAGCCGCCAAAGGGGATCTCGACTGGTGCGAGATTGTAGGCGTTGATCCACAGCGTGCCGGCCTCGAGCTGGTCGGCGACCCGGTGGGCACGGGTGAGGTCGGCGGTGAAGACACCGGCGGAGAGGCCGAACTCGGTGGCGTTCGCCCGGGCGACGACCTCCGCCTCGTCGTCGAAGTCGAGCACGCACATCACCGGCCCGAAGATCTCCTCGCGCGCGATGGTCATTGCGTCGGTAACGTCGGCAAAGACGGTCGGCTGGATATAGGTGCCTTCGCTGTTGACCGCATTCGGAATGCCGCCGCCGGTGACGAGCCGGGCGCCTTCCGCCTTTCCCGTCTCGACATAGGAGAGCACCTTGTCGCGCTGCGCCCTCGACACCATCGGCCCGAGCTGCGTCGCCTCGTCCATCGGGTCGCCGATGACGATCGCTTCGGTGCGTTCCTTGAGCCGTGTCAGGAAGGCTTCCTTGATCTTCCGCTGCACGAAGACGCGGGTGCCGTTGGAGCAAACCTGGCCGGTCGAGTAGAAATTGCCGAGCATGGCACCGCCGATGGCGCTTTCGAGATCGGCATCGTCGAAGACGATCAATGGCGACTTGCCGCCGAGCTCCATGGTGACGTGCTTCAGTTCGGCCGCGGCAGCCGCTGCGACTTTCCTGCCGGTCGGCACCGAGCCGGTCAGCGAAACCTTGGCGACGTTGGGGTGGTTGACGAGCAGCGGCCCCGTGGCGCGGTCGCCCTGGATGACGTTGTAAAGGCCTTTCGGGAGGCCGGCTTCGATCAGGATCTCGGCGATCTTCAGCGCTCCGAGCGGGGTCATTTCCGACGGCTTGAACACCACGGCATTGCCGGCCACCAGCGCCGGGGCGCCCTTCCAGCAGGCGATCTGCTGCGGATAGTTCCAGGCGCCGATGCCGACGCAGACGCCGAGCGGCACCCGCTTGGTGAAGGCGAAATCCTGCCCAAGCGGGATATAGTCGCCATTAAGCGCCGCCGCCGCGACGCCGCCGAAGAACTCGAAAGCGTCGGCGCCGGAGGTCGGGTCGGCGACGATCGTTTCCTGGATCGGCTTGCCGGTGTCGAGCGTTTCGAGCTCGGAAAGCGCGCGATTGCGCGCGCGCATGATCTCGGCGGCGCGCTTCAGGATGCGGCCGCGCGCCGTCGGGCTCATTGCCGCCCATTCCGGCTGAGCTCGCTTGGCGGCGGCGATCGCCTTCTCGACGATCGCCGGCGTCGCCGCATGCAGCCGGGCAATCACTTCGCCAGTGGCGGGATAGATGCTCTCGAAAGGCGTACCGGCGGTATCCTCGACATATTCGCCGTCGATGAAGTGCGAGGCTTTCGGTTGGGCTTTCATCTCATTCTCCTCGCGGATAGCGTTTGGATTCCTCGAGATTGTCGAGGTTCATGTGGTTGCGCATGTAGCGCTCGGATGCCTTTTGCAGCGGCTGGTGATCCCAGGGGTAATAGGCGCCGTTGCGCAGCGCCTCGTAGACCACCCAGCGCCGTGCCTGGCTTTCGCGCACGGCGGCGTCGAAGGCCTCCATGTCCCAGTGCGCGGCGCGCATGTCGCGAAACGCGGTGAGGGTCGCCTGATCGACCGGCCCGCGCGGATTTTCCGCGAGATTTGTGCGTTCCAGCGGATCGGCCTCGAGGTCGTAGAGTTGGTCCGGATCAAGCGTGCAGTGGACATATTTCCACTTGCCTTCGCGGATCGCGACGAGCGGCGCGTAGGAAGCCTCGGCCGCATATTCCATCAGCACCGGCTCCATGCGCTCCGCCCCGTCGATCATCGGAAGCAGGCTAACGCCGTCAGTCCAGGGTTTCACCTCGTCCATCGAGATGCCGGCGAGATCGGCAAGCGTTGGCGTCACGTCGAGATTCGATGTCGGCGTCAGATGCAGGCCGGGTGCTACGCCGGGTCCGGCCACCATTAGCGGCACACGCGCCGAGCCTTCGAAGAAGTTCATCTTGAACCACAGGCCGCGTTCGCCGAGCATGTCGCCATGATCGGAGCAGAAGAGGATGAGCGTCTTGTCGAGCATCCTGGTCCGCGTCAGCGTATCGACAAGTTCCCCGACCTTCTCGTCGAGATAGGAGATATTGGCGAAATAGGCGCGGCGCGACTGGCGGATATTTTCCTCGGTCAGCTCGAAGTTCTTGTAGTCGCAGGAATGCATGATGCGCTGCGAATGCGGATCCTGCTCTTCGGGGGGGAGGGCGCCCACTTCCGGTTGAAGGTGTTTGCAGTCCTCGTAGAGATCCCAGAATTTGCGGCGTGCCACATAGGGGTCGTGCGGGTGCGTGAAGGAGACCGTGAGGCACCAGGGCCGGCGGTCCTGATCGTCGTTCTCCCGAGAAAGCTGGTAGAGCTTCTGGTTCGCCAGAAACGCCACCTCGTCGTCATATTCCATCTGGTTGGTGATTTCGGCGACGCCGGCCCCGGTGACCGAGCCGAGGTTGTGATACCACCAGTCGATGCGCTCGCCGGGCTTGCGATAATCCGGCGTCCAGCCGAAATCGGCCGGATAGATGTCGGTCGTCAGCCGCTCTTCGAAACCATGCAGCTGGTCCGGCCCGACGAAGTGCATCTTGCCGGAGAGCGCCGTGTAATAGCCGGCGCGGCGCAGGTGGTGCGCATAGGTGGGGATCGAGGACTGGTACTCCGCTGCATTGTCGTAGACGCGGGTGCGGCTCGGCAACTGCCCGGCCATGAAGGACGCGCGGGCGGGGGCGCAAAGGGGAGACGAGGTATAATTGTTGCGGAAGCGGGCCGACCGCTTTGCCAGCGCCTTCAGGTTTGGCGCATGCAGGAAGTCCGCGGGCCCGTCGGGAAAGAGCTTCCCGTTCAACTGGTCCACCATGATGATCAGGATATTGGGTCTGGCGGTCATGGTGCCCGTCCTTGGCGGCGAAGCTGGTCAAGATGGGTGGCTACATAGTCTTCCGTCAGGGCGATCGAAGCCTCGATGCTGATCGGCGCCGATTTCAGACTTTGCCGGATGTAAAGTCCGTCGATCATCGCAGCCGCGCCCTCGGCGATGCGTTCCGCGTCATCGGCGGGGCAGAGCGCCCTGAGGCTGGCGAGCAGATTGGAGCGCAGCCGCCGTGCGTAGACGACAAGCAGGCGCCGAACGTCCTCGCAGCGCTGCGCTTCCGAATAGAAGGCGAGCCAGGCGGCGACCGTGTCCGGCGCGAACTGATCGGCCCGGAAGCTGACGCGGACCAGAGCGCTCACCCTTTCACGCGGTGTTGCCGCCGCCTTCAGCTCGACGACCGCATCCTGACGCAATTGCCGGAGCAGGCTGCGGACCGTCGCGATCAAGAGTTGCTCCTTGCTGCCGAAATAATGATGCGCGAGCGCGGGCGAGACACCGGCTGTCCGGGCGATGTCGGACATGGTGACGGCAACCGTCCCCTGGTCGCCGATCACACGCAGCGTCGCGTCAACCAGCGCCTTGCGGCGCACCGGCTCCATCCCGACCTTCGGCATTTCGACCTCCTCCGACGGCGGTCATCATATTTTTGATTGATGCATCAATCAATAAAAAACCGTACGCTTTTTCCTTTCTTTTTGCCTGGAAATCCGGCTCAATCATGAGGCAGCGCCTGTGCTCCTCGCCAGGACTGGAGGTTGAAATGACCAACGCGTTCGAACCTATCGGAAGGCAGACCGTGGCAGGAAAGTGGGGATGGTTCGTGGCGCTCGGCGTGCTGCTGATCATGGCCGGCGGTATCGCCTTCGGCAATCTGCTAATGGCGACGGCGGCGTCAGTCTACTATGTCGGTCTCATCATGCTGATCGGCGGTTTGCTCAATCTCGCTCACGCCTATCAGGTGAAGGACTGGGGAGGTTTTCTCTACTGGGTGCTGAGCGGTGGTCTCTATGCGGCAGCGGGCCTTTTCGCCTTCATCAATCCGCTGCTCGCTTCGTCGATCCTGACCATTCTCATGGCGATCGCCCTGATCGTTGCCGGTGCCTTCCGGATCTGGGTCGGCTTCAGGCTCAGCCCGCTCGGCGGCTGGGGCTGGATCGTCATCGGCGGTCTCGTGACGCTCATCGCCGGTCTTGTCATCGCCGCCGGCTGGCCGGTCAACAGTCTGTGGATCCTCGGCCTGTTTCTCGCGGTCGATCTCGTCATGCAGGGACTGGCGCTGATCGCCTTCGGCGTACTCGTGAAGAGTTAGTCGGGGCGCAGAGAGATATTGCCCAGGCTTCATAAAACTTTCACATTCGCGAAAGCTTTCATTGACGCTTGCCGCCGATGCTGGCCGCCGGTCCGTCCGTCCTATCCTGGAGTCCGGCATGTCCGCCGCCCCTGCAGAACTGTTGTCGCTTCGTCGCTTCGGTGATGATCAGATCGTAACGCTCGCAAAGCTTGTCATAGAAAACGCCTTCCAACCGATTGTGGAGGCGACCACCGGCGCGGTGTTTGGTTACGAGTCGTTGGTCCGCGGTTTCGAGCGCCTGGGGTTCTCCTCGCCGCTCGAACTGCTCGACAAGGCGGAAGGCGCCGGGCAATTGCTCGCCCTCGAACATCTGATCAACAGCCGCGCCGTCGCAGCCTTTTCGACGCTGCCGGATTTCGCCGCGCGCACGCTTTTCCTGAATTTCGATTCGAGGCTGGTTGGCGGCGAGGGGGATATGGTCGAGCGGCTCGTCAATCATCTGAAGCGCGCCAACATCGCCCCGTCCTCGCTCTGCTTCGAACTGTCGGAACGTTTCGACGGCGGCAAGATGCCGGATTTTTCGGCCCTGGTCCGGCAATTGCGGCTTGCCGGCTTCAAACTGGCGATCGACGATTTCGGCGCTGGCTTCAATGGCTTGAAGTTGCTGTGCGACCAGCCGGTCGACTATGTGAAGATCGACCGACATTTTGTTTCCGGTATCGACAGGGATCCGCGCAAGCGCCATCTCTTGCGCCACGGCGTCAATATGGCGCATGCGCTCGGCACGCGGGTGATCGCCGAGGGTGTGGAAACGGAAGCCGAGTTCCTGGTCTGTCGCGATCTCGGCTGCGATCTGATGCAGGGCTATTTCATTGCCCGCCCGACGACGCACTTGAATGAGCTGCAGCCGGTCTATCCGCATCTCGAGTCCGGCGGCGTCCGGCGGCTCTCGTCCACACTGGACAGCATCCTGATCCGCAAGGAGATCGAACAGTTGCCGACGGTCAGGGAAAGCGACGATCTCGATTCCGTCTTCGATCTTTTCCGGCGCAATCCGCGCCAGGCCTTCTTTCCGGTGCTGAATGCCAATGGCGAGCCGCGCGGCATCCTGCACGAGTACCATGTGAAGGAGATGATCTATCACCCCTTCGGCCGCGATCTGCTGAAGAACCGTATCTACCAGCGCCGTATCTCGCACTTCGTCACGCCAGCGCCGATCGCCGACCTCGATACACCGGCCGACGAGATGCTGAAGATCTTTGCCGGCATGGATGGCAGCGATTGCGTCATCCTGACGGAGAACATGCGCTACGCCGGCATTCTGTCGGCTTCGTCGCTCCTGAAGATCATCAATGAGAAACAGTTGAAACTGGCGCAGGAGCAGAACCCGCTGACCGGCCTTCCGGGCAATCGGGCGATCCGCGATCACGTCCAGCACGCCATCCTCGACGGCGATGAGACGCGCTATTTCTGCTACTGCGATTTCGACGACTTCAAGCCCTTCAACGACACCTACGGCTTTCAGAAGGGAGACCTGGCGATCACCCTGTTCGCCGCGCTCCTGCGGCGCCATTTCATCGGCGAGGAGAAATTCCTCGGACATGTCGGCGGCGACGATTTCTTCGTCGGTCTCAGCGGACCGAGCGAAGCGGAACTTCGCGCCCTCCTGATGCGCCTCATCAATGATTTCCGCTCCGACGTCCGTCAGCTCTATTCGTCGGAACACCAGGCAGCGGGGCGGATCAGCGGGTATGACCGCGATGGCGGAGCCAAAGACTTTCCGCTGATGCGCTGTTCCATCGCTGTCCTTGTGCTTCCGCAGGGCTTCATCCTTTCCGACAGCCAGACGGTCAGCAAGAGGATTGCAGAGATCAAGGCGTGCGCCAAGGCGAGTGAAAGCGGATTGGTGCTGGAACTGGTCACCCGGCAATAAGGGCATTCGGTAACGGGCCTTTTCCGAGCCGCTGGCGGGCTATAGGTATACGCAATATGCCCTTGCGAGGATTACCGCCATGACCCTTCCAACGGAAATGACCTATGTCGACCTACCGAGCCCGGGGGGCGCGGAAAACATGGTTCTGGCGCGTGGCCCGCTGCCGGAGCTCAAGCCCGGCGAGATCTTGATCCGCGTCGAGGCCTTCGGCGTCAACCGGCCGGACGTCCTGCAGCGCAAGGGCGACTATCCGCCGCCGCCCGGCGCGAGCCCCGTTCTCGGTCTTGAAGTCGCCGGCGAGGTGGTCGACCTCGGCGAGAGCGCTGCGGGCTTCGCGATCGGTGACAAGGTCTGTGCGCTTGCCAATGGCGGCGGTTATGCCGAATTTTGCACGGTGCCGGCGACACAGGCGCTTCCCTGGCCGAAAGGTTACGACGCCGCCAAGGCGGCCGCGCTGCCCGAGACTTTTTTCACGGTATGGGCCAATGTCTTCGACATGGCGGGCCTGAAGGCCGGCGAGACCATCCTCGTTCACGGCGGTTCGAGCGGCATCGGCACGACGGCGATCCAGCTTGCCAGGGCCTTCGGTGCCGAGGTCTTCGCCACCGCCGGCAGTGCCGCGAAATGTACGGCCTGCGAGACGCTCGGCGCGAAGCGGGCGATCAACTACCGCGAGGAGGATTTCAAGGCGGTGGTGCTCGAAGCGACCGGCGGTCGCGGCGTCGATGTCATCCTCGACATGGTCGGCGGTCGCTATTTCGGCCGCAACCTTGCCTCGCTTGCCAAGGATGGACGCCTGTCGGTCATCGGGTTTCTCGGGGGCGCGCGCGTCGAGGACGCCAATATTACTCCGATTCTGACGAAGCGGCTGCGCGTCATGGGGTCCGCCTTGAGGCCGCGTACGGCCGAGGAGAAGCGGGCGATCCGCGACGGACTTGCCGCTCGGGTCTGGCCGCTTCTGGAAGCGGGCGACGTGGCGCCGGTCATTCACGCCGTTCTGCCCATTGAAGAGATTGCTGATGCCCACCGCCTGATGGAAGAGGGGGATCATATCGGAAAAATCGTGATGACGGTCGCGTGATATAAGACGATGGTCGCCCTTGTATTGCCGTGGAAATCGCCTACCTTGTGACCATCGGCAACAACAGAAAGGAAGGTGATCCAATGTCTAATGAGATTTCGGACCTCGTGACAGGCATGGGAGAAGTGAAGGAGTCGAGGCAGCCCTCGGCTTAAACCGCCACCTTCCTCCGGGCTCTAGAGCCCAAGCCTTACACAGGCCAAAACTCATGGAAGGGTCGCTAGCGCGGCCCTTTTCCATTTTCAGTCAAATACCGACCCGGCCGATCGCGGGTATCTTTATGCCTGGCCGGGCAATATCGATGCCGGCCACCAGCCCCATGAAATGCAGTTCCAGCCCGCTGCGCCAGCCGGCCGAAATGCCGGCGACGCCATAGAGCGTCGCATGCAGGTCGCGGCCGTCCGCGTCGATGTGGAACAGCTTGCCTTCGGGCAGATAGTCGCGTCCGACCGCATTCGGCGGCAAGACAATGTCGAGTTCGGGCACCGACCGCAGCACGTGGGCGACGAAGGTGTTGGAGTTCGGTCCCGGCCAGAGACGGTAGGCTCCGCGCGTCGAATAGGGATAGGCGGCAATCGCCTGCTCGACCTTCGGGATCAGCCGCTTCGCTTCCTCGCCTGTGACGACGGTCACGATGCGCGGCTCGTTCGAATACCAGCGGCCGTCGGCCTGATAGGCGTTCTTGCGGACCGGCTTGCCCCATCCGACCTTTTCGTAGCGGTCGTATGTGGAAGCGCCTTCCTCCTTCGTGACGATCCATGCGTGGCTCGCCACGGCGCCCTTCATGCCGCCGGTCGTTGCCGAGAACACATAGATCGCCGCCTCCGGACTGGCCGATGGCTCCGGCAGGATGTGAGCAGAAGACCAGTCCGCGTCGCGCCAGCTCTGCGGCCGCTCCTTGAAATACCATAGCCCTGCCGAGGCAAGCGCCGGAAGCAGGTAGATGACGGCGAAGGCGAGCAGCAGCCTGCGGAGGATTTTCATCGACAATGTCTTTTCTGCCGGTGGATTCCTGATAGATGCATAGCCCAAACTTGGAAAATTGAGGGCAAGACATGTCGAATCCCGTTCTGGTCGAAGTGACGCGCGGAAATCTGGTCGAAAGCCGCCACCGCGGCGCGGTCATCGCCGTCGACGGCGACGGCAAGACGCTGTTCGCGCTCGGCGAGACGGAGGCGGCCGTGTTCCCCCGATCCGCCTGCAAGGCCATGCAGGCCCTGCCGCTCATAGAAAGCGGTGCCGCGGACGCCTACGGCTTCGGCGACAAGGCGCTCGCACTTGCCTGTTCTTCGCATTCCGGTGAACCGGAACACGTGGCGCTCGCTGCCGAGATGCTGGCCGCCGCCGGCCGCGATGGCAGCGTGCTCGAATGCGGCGTCCATTGGTCCTTCTATCAGAAGAACCTGATCGCCCAGGCTCGCACCCTCGAAAAGCCGAGCGCGCTGCACAACAACTGCTCCGGGAAACACGCTGGTTTCGTCTGCGCCTGCTGCCATTCCGGCACCGGGGTCGAGGGCTATGCCGGCTACGATCACCCGATCCAGCAGGAGATTCGCGGCATCATGGAAGGCCTCACCGGCGCGCTTCTTACCCGCGACAATTGCGGTGTCGACGGTTGCTCGATACCGACCTATGCCGCGCCGATGAAGGGCCTCGCCCACGGCTTTGCCCGGATGGCGACGGGCGCGGGACTGGCGGCGGAGCGGGCGCGGGCCTCGAAGCGGCTGATTGCGGCCTGCATGGCCGAACCCTTCTATGTCGCCGGCACCGATCGCACCTGCACGCGGCTGATGAAGGCCGCACCCGGGCGCATCTTCGCCAAGACCGGCGCCGAAGGGGTGTTCTGCGCCGTGGTCCCGGAGAAGGGCATCGGCATCGCGGTCAAGTGCGAGGACGGTACGACCCGCGCCGCCGAATCGATGGTCGCGGCGACGCTTGCCCGCTTCTTCACCGACGACGAAGAGGTTCAGGCCGCCTTGATGGCGCTGGCCAATCATTCGATAAGCAACTGGAACGGCATCCATGTCGGCGACGTCCGCGTAACGGAAGCCTTCGCCTCCTAGGATGCCGCATGATCAGCGGGCGAAGTAAGGTGGTGCCGGCGGATCTCCCGCCGGACTGCGCGACTACTCGTCGACGTGCGGCTCCCCAACGAAGGTCAGAGTTGCCGTGTAGCCGGTCTCGTCTGCCGCACTGCTGCCTTCGAGCGGCACGTCGTGGCTGACGGCCAAGACGTTCAGCCCGGCATTGCGCAGGGCCACTTCCGCTTCGCCCTTGGCGTCGGTCTTCGCCGAGACGAGTTCCGGAAGGCCGACATAGTCGAGCATGACCTCTTTGCCCTCGAGCGGCTTGCCCTCGAAGAGCACTTGAATGCGGTAGGTCTCGCCCGGTCTCAGGCCGATCGGATTGTCGAGCGGCACGATCTGAAGCGGCTGCGGCGGGAAGGCCGGCAGCGTGTCGTGGGCATGGATCAGGGCGATGCTGTTCTTGATCGTATGGATTGCCCGGCGAGCGCCGGGCACCTCGCTCTTCGGCCTGTTCAGCCATTTCCCATTGGCATCCTCGCTCCAGAAGCCGTTGTCGAATTCCAGCGCGATCAGCGCCGGTTCGCTTTCCGGCTTGAGGAGAACGTGGTTTGCGGCGCGCTCGACCTTCACTTTGTTCCCGGTGCCGTCTTCGGCGGTCGCCGTCGCCCTGATGACCTTGGCGGGGTCGTAGCCATCGTCACCGGCGCCGTGACCATAGATGACGGCAAACTCCCCCCAGCGCTCCGCGACCCAGGCGCCGTGTGAAAGGGCAGGGCCCGCCGTCGAGAGTATGAGGCCCGTCGCGGCGAATAGGCAGGCTAGTTTCTGCATCAGTAACTCCTTAAATGTTATAACGTAACAATTCCAGATAGCGGCGAATTCCGGACCTTGTCAACTGCTGTGATTTCATCTCTTCTGCTTCGCTATCAGCGACTCTGTACCGCGCCGCTTGAGCATCCCGATGTAGGAGCATGATGATGCTGAAACTGTTTTATACGCCCGCGACCTGCTCGCTTGCATCGCATATAGCGCTGGAGGAGGCCGGCGCTTCCTATGAAGTCCATCGTATCGACTTCTCGAAAGCTGAGCAGACGAAGCCCGACTATCTCGCCATCAACCCGAAGGGCCGCGTTCCCGCTCTGGTGACGGACCGCGGCACGCTAACCGAAACGCCGGCGATTCTCACCTACATCGCTCAGGTCTTCCCGGGTGCCCGGCTCGCACCGAACGACCCCTTCGAGTTCGCACGGCTGCAATCCTTCCTGAGCTATCTCTGCTCGACGGTGCATGTGGCCCACGCGCACGCCCGGCGTGGCGCGCGCTGGGCGGACGATCCGGCCGCACACGAGGCGATGAAGGCGAAGGTTGCGAAGAACATGGCGGATTGCTTCGCCTTGATCGAAGACACGTTGTTCACAGGTCCCTTTGTCATGGGCGAGGGCTACTCGGTCGCCGATCCCTATCTTTTCACCATAGCAAGCTGGCTCGAGGGCGACGGCGTCGATCCGGTGCAGTTCCCGAAGATCCTCGACCACCGCAATCGCATGGCCGAGCGGCCGGCAGTCTCCAGGGTTCTGGCGGTGGTGCGGGCGTAAGGATCAGCGCGAACCGGTGGCGTCGAATTGCGCCGCCAGCCGCTTCGGGGCCTTTTCCCGCCAGGCGGCGATCAGTCTCTGCGTCAGTGCCTGATCGTCAATGACGGCGAGCCGCACCAGCATGGCCGGCCAGCCCTTGTAGTGGTCGGTCTCGAAGAAGAGCGACGGATCGAGCTCCATCAGCATTTCCTTCTCCTCGAGCGCGCACATCACCACAAGCGTCTCGGTGTCCTTCATCCGTGTGAAGCTCTTGCCTTTGACGAGCAGCGCCGGCGTGCCGTAGGAGGTGCCGACGGCAAGTTCCGGCAGCCCGGCCGCTTCGGCAAGGCGCCTGACGCGCTCAAAGCCTCTATCGATCTCCTGCATCATCGGTGAGCCATCGTTTGCCAGAAGCGGGATTGCACCCGAACTTTGGCCGTGATCAGGCCCCGTCGCAAGTGTTGATCGCCGCCGCGCGAGGCCATGGCCATCCGGGAAACGGCAGGTCCGCCAGCTCGCGCTCCGCCATGCGGGCGAGATCGGGATGCTGGAGCGGATCACGCAGCCAGACTGCGGACGATTCGGCTTGGCTGTCGCGCCCCGCTGCGACCAGCCTCAGAATAGAGAAAAGCTTCGACATGGCGGACCTCCATTCGGTGTGCCACGACGCCGTGGATACGCTCGGATCAATGGAAGCCGGCGACAATGCGTTGAATTACCGAAAAAATTCCTCATTGATCCAGACGTGTTACAATCAGCATCCTCCCGTTAGGACGAGTTTTCAATTGAGATTGCGACGTTGCTGGTTTAGAAAAACTATATGAAGGACCTCAACGCGATCCACCTGAACGGGCTGCGCGCCGTCGAGGCGGCCGGGCGGCTCGGGTCGCTTGCGGCCGCGGCGGACGAACTCGGCGTGACGCCCGGCGCGGTCAGCCAGCAAATTGCCAAGACCGAGGCGCAGCTCGGCCGGGCGCTGTTCGAGCGCCTGCCGCGGGGACTGGTGCCGACCGAGGCGGGCCGCTTGCTGCTGGTGCGGCTCTCGAGCGCCTTTGAAGAACTGGCCGAAGCGGTGGCCGAGGCGCGGCGCCGCGATGAATCGGTGTTGACGGTTTCGGTGGCGCCGGTCTTTGCGGCGCGCTGGCTGGTCTACCGGCTCAACCGCTTTGCCGACCGCCATCCGGAGATCCGGTTGAGAATTGACGCGACCACGAAGCTCGTCAACCTCGACACCTCCGATGTCGACATTGCCATTCGCGTCGGCGCGGGGCACTGGCCGGGCGTGCGCGCCGAATTGCTGTTGGAGCAGGAGGTCTTTCCGGTCTGTTCGCCGGCGCTGGCCGCGGGCTTGCGCCAGCCGGCCGACATCTTGACGCTGCCGGCGGTCATCGACGAGCACGCGATGTTCTCCTGGGAGGTGTGGCTGAAGACGGTCGGTCTGTCCGGAGCCGAGATGACCGTGCGCCACACCTTCAACGATGCGTCGCTGGCGCTCGACGCGGCCATTGCCGGCCAGGGCGTGATGATCGCCTGGCAGACGCTCGCCGGCTATGCGGTGATGAAGGGCAGCCTCGTGGCCCCGTTCGGGATCCGCGCTCGGACCGGCTTCGGGCACTATTTCGTGACCTCCGCCTCACGGCGCGAAAGCAAGGCGGCGCTCGCCTTCAAGCGGTGGGTACGCGAAGAGGTGGAGGAGGGGATGCGGCAGCTCGCTGCTGTTACGCCCCCCACAGCCGCTTCTCCATTGTCGCCTTGAGGGCCCGATGCGATTGCACCAGCCAGGCCTTGCGCGCGGGTGTTTGTCTCAGAGAGTTTTCTGGCTGGCCGTATCACGCGTTCGCGGTTGCAATGTGCGGTGCCACAATCGTGATTGCTTATCACTGGCGCAAGCGCGGCTCGAGCCGTAAATGCAAGTTTGGAGTGAGATCGTCGGGCGGTTTTAGCTTGCGTCCTGCTCCGACTTGCCGATATCGATCACCGGGATGGCTTTTGCTTCGACGAAAGATCATCGTGATCTCGTTGCAAGGAGCGGGACGGCGCAAATTGCGCGTCGCGCCGCTCGCCTTCCTCGCTGCACTCAAACCCACTAGAGTTCGATGTCATCGCTGCCCGTCCTTTCCCGCCGCCAGTTTCTCCGCACATCCGGGCTTGCAATCGCCTCCGCCGGCCTTGCGGGCTGCACGTCCTCGATGAACACCGACCGTTTTCGCCAGCAAACGATGCCGATCTACCGCAATCCGGCCCTCGAGAGCCGCTGGGTCGAGCCGGGTATGGTCGAAGAGCCGCTGACCGGTCTGCCGCCACAGGATGCCTACTATGGCCAGATCTACGCGCAGGCGGAGGACGGCGGCTTTCTCATTCCGGCCGTGCCCTACCACCAGATCGACCCGCGCTTCTACCGTCAGGAGGTCAGTGATCCCTTCGGCGAGGCGCCCGGCACGATCGTCGTCGATACGGCGGATCGCTATCTCTATCTGATCGGCTCTGGCGGCAGCGCCACCCGTTATGGCGTCGGCCTTGGCCGCGAAGGCTTCGCCTGGTCCGGGCGCGGGGTCATCCAATGGAAGCAGAAGTGGCCGAAATGGACGCCGCCGGATTCTATGATTGCCCGCCAGCCGGTGCTTGCCAAATATTCGGCCGACAACGGCGGCATGCCGCCGGGACTCGACAATCCGCTCGGCTCGCGCGCGCTCTACATCTTCCAGAACGGCCAGGACACGCTCTATCGCGTTCATGGGACGCCGGAATGGCAGTCGATCGGCAAGGCCGTCTCCTCCGGTTGCGTCCGCATGATCAACCAGGACGTCATCGATCTTTACAGCCGGGTACGCGGAAAGGCGCCGATTCTCGTCGTCTGACGGCGACGAACCGCGCGCTGTTGACGGGTCAGCCGGCTTCCGGTCCCTCGGCCTGACTGTCGGCGAGCCGCTGCGTCAGCCGATGCAGTGTGTCGCGCAGTTCGCCGACCTCTTCGAGGCTGCATCCCGTCGCCCTGCCGATCTCAGCAAGAATCTTGAACGCCTCGGTCTTCAGCCGCCGGCCGTTCTCCGTGAGGCTGACGATGACCTGCCTTTCGTCGGCCGGGTCACGCATCCGTCTGACATAGCCTGCCGCCTCAAGCCGTTTCAGGAGCGGCGAAAGCGTTCCGGAATCGAGCCCCAGTTCCTCGCCGATCCGCTTCACCGTCATGCCGTCCCGTTGCCAGAGCGCCAAGAGCACGAGATACTGCGGATAGGTGAGCCCGAAGCGGTCGAGGAGCGGCTTGTAGGCTCGGTTGAAAGCGTGCGTGGCGGAATAGACGGCAAAGCACAGCTGCTGCCCGAGGGCCAGCGCCTCGTCGGGCAATGCATCTTCAGATTTTACCGCTTTGTTTGTCATCCCGGTATTGTCGCAAATTCACGGACCAAAAGCAATTTGCAAAATTAATTTGCGTACAATTTAATTTTGCGCTATCAAATGTCCATCGACAGGGAAAACCAAGGAAGGAGAATCGCCATGCCCATTCTTTATCGCACCACTGCATCCGCTTCCGGGGGCCGCGCCGGCCAGGCCAAGAGCGCCGACGGCGTTCTTGACGTGACCCTCACACTGCCGAAGGAACTTGGCGGCGATGGGGCACGCGGCACCAACCCGGAGCAGCTTTTTGCCGCCGGCTATTCCGCCTGCTTCCTCGGCGCGTTGAAGTTCGTCGCCGGCAAGGAGAAGGTAAAGCTATCGGAAGACACGAAGGTGACAGGCACGGTTGGCATCGGTCCGCGTGACGACGGCACGGGTTTTTACATCGATGCGGCGCTTGAGATCTCTTCACCCGGCGTCGACAAGGCCGTGCTCGAGGACCTGGTCCAGAAGGCCCACATCGTCTGCCCCTACAGCCATGCGACCCGCGGCAATGTCGACGTGAAACTGTCGGTCGCCTGACGATATGCTGAGTATATGATGAAGCCCGCAACGGCGGGCTTCATCTTGCATTCTCAGGCTTTCCTGAGAAATTCCGTGCGCAGCACCAGCCCCTTGACCTTCTCGACGCGGCATTCGACCTCGTCCGGATTGTCCGTCAGGCGAATGCCCTTCACCAGCATGCCCCGCTTCAGCGTGGTCGAGGTGCCCTTCACCTTCAGGTCCTTGATCAGAGTGACGTTGTCGCCATCCTTCAGGATGGCACCGTTCGAATCCTTGACGTCCATGGCTGGCCCTTTCGCTGCATGATTCCTCAAACCGGAATCGACCGAAATAATCACGCAGCATTCAAAGTGCCACAGCGATTTTCTGGCGCCTGACTATCGCTTCAGGCTGCCGAGAATGCCACGGACCAGCGCCCGGCCCACCTGGGTTGCGACGGTGCGGGCGACCGACTTCATCGCAGCCTCCACTATCGTTTCGCGCTGGTAGCCGGACGAGCGCGGCCGGGACTGGCGGCCTTGGGCCGCCTCTTCCGCATCGTCGCCAAAGCCCGGCAGGGTCCAGCGGCTGCGGCCGGTCTGCTCTTCGGTTGCCTGCGCTTCGGCCTGCTCGGCGGCTTGAGCCGCCTTTTCGGCCCGCTTGGCGAGGATCTCGTAGGCCGATTCCCGGTCGAAGTCCTCGTCGTAGAGCCCACGCACCGGGCTGACATTCAAAGCATTCTGCCGCTCGGCCTCGGTCAGCGGACCGAGGCGCGAGGCCGGCGGCCGGATCAAGGTGCGCTCGACCATCGACGGTGACCCCTTGGCTTCCAGCGTCGAGACCAGCGCCTCGCCGGTGCCGAGATTGGTGATTACCTCGGCGCAGTTGAAATCCGGATTGGGGCGGAACGTCTCGGCCGCCGTCTTCACCGCCTTCTGCTCGCGCGGCGAATAGGCCCGCAGCGCATGCTGGACACGATTGCCGAGCTGGGCGAGCACGGTCTCCGGCACGTCGAGCGGGTTTTGGGTGACGAAATAGACGCCGACGCCCTTGGAGCGAATCAGCCGGACGACCTGTTCGACGCGCTCGACGAGCACCTTCGGCGCGTCGTTGAAGAGGAGATGCGCCTCGTCGAAGAAGAACACCAGCTTTGGCTTGTCCGGATCGCCGACCTCCGGCAGTTCCTCGAAGAGCTCCGACAGGAGCCAGAGCAGGAAGGTCGCATAGAGCCTCGGATTCATCATCAGCTTGTCGGCGGCGAGCACCGAGATGGCGCCACGCCCGTCATTCGTCGTGCGCATGATATCGGTGATCTTCAGCGCCGGCTCGCCGAAGAAGTGTTCAGCACCCTGCTGTTCAAGGATCAAGAGCTCGCGCTGGATAGAGCCGACGGACGACTTGGAGATGAAGCCGAACTGGTTCGAGAGCTCGCTCGCATTCTCGCCCATGTAGTTCAGCAGCGACTGCAGGTCTTTCAGGTCGAGGAGCGGCAGGCCGCCTTCGTCGGCGATCTTGAAGGCGATGTTCAAAACGCCCTCCTGGGCGTCGCTGGCATTCATCAGCCGCGATAGGAGAAGCGGCCCCATCTCCGTAAGCGTCGTACGGACCCGGTGGCCCTTTTCGCCGTAGAGATCCCAGAAGATCACCGGGAATTCCTGGAACTCATAGGGCGAAAGGCCGATCTGCTCGGCGCGCTTGACGAGGAAGTCCTTGGCCTCGCCGATCGCGCCGATGCCGGACAGATCGCCCTTGACGTCGGCGCAGAAGACGGGGACGCCGGCGTTCGAGAAACCCTCGGCGAGGATCTGCAGCGTAACGGTCTTGCCGGTACCGGTGGCACCGGTGACGAGCCCGTGGCGGTTGCCGAACTTCAGTTCGAGATATTCGGGCTTGTTGATCGAATCGTCCGGCTTGCGGCTGGTCCCTATATAGAGCTTGCCTTCCTGCTGCATGGCATTCCTCTCCGTCGAATCGATTTTGTCAATGGAACCGGGCATTTGCCGAATATCGTGCAAAGTCAGTCATCGAAATATTGCTCTCCTCTGTTATAGGCCGTGCACTGCGACGCGGCAACACGGGTTGAAAGTGGGACGGGTCTCCGCGAGCCGTTCAGCCTTGGATGTGGTGACACGGGACGGATAGCTGTTCCGGTGCTATTGTCATTTCGGAAGCGATATTTTACCTTGACGTCAACGTCAAAAATACACGAGGAGAATTCCATGAGTGAACTGGTTACGCGCGTGGCGGAAAATGTCGGTATCGATGCCGCGACGGCCGAAAAGGCAGTGGGCATGATTCTCGGCTTCCTGCAGCGCGAAGCCGCCGAAGGCCCGGTCGCCCGGATGATCGAGGCGATCCCCGGCGCAACAGAACTGGTCGCGCAATACAATGGCGAAGGCAGCAATGGCGGCGGCCTGCTCGGCGGACTGATGTCGGCGATCGGCGGCGGCGGCGTCATGGCGCTCGGCCAGCAACTGATGAGCCAGGGCCTCGGCATGGGCGAGATCACCGGTCTCGCCAGGGAAACCATCGCCTATGCCAAGGAAAGGGCCGGCGAGGAGGTCGTCGACGAGGTGGTCGCCTCCGTCCCGGGCCTCAGCCAGTTCGTCTGAGCCCGCAAGTTTTAAACCCCCTCTGGCCTATCGGTCAGAGGGGGCAGCACTCGTTGTTCTCACCTCACGCATCCCACACCGGCGCAAGGCCCTCCGGGTTGACGATCCGCCCGTCCGGGCGCGCGAGCCCGCGGATTGCCGCCATTTCCTCGCGCGTCAGCGCAAAATCGAAGATCGCGAAATTTTCCTTGAGCCGCGTCTCGGTGGCGGTCTTCGAGAGTGCAATCACATCCTGCTGCTGCACGAGCCATCGGAGCACCACCTGCGCCGCGGTCTTGCCGTGGCGGGCGCCGATGTCGTTCAGCAGGGGTTCGGTAGGCACCTTGCCGTTGGCCATGGCATAATAGGCCGTGAGCGACATGCCGTGCCGTCGGGCCGCCTGCAGCACCTGCGCCTGGTCGAGATAGGGGTGGTATTCGATCTGGTTCGTCGCAATAGGCGCCGCGCTGAGGCGCGCGGCCTCGTCCATCTGCGCCGTGTTGAAATTGCTGATGCCGATATGGCGCACCTTGCCCGCCTTGTGGACTTCGTTCAGAGCGCCGATGCGTTCTGCCATCGGCACGTCGCTGCCGCCGGGCCAGTGCAGGAGCAGCAGATCGACGTAGCCGGTCCTGAGCTTTCGAAGGCTTTCGTCGACCGAGGCAATGAAATCGTCATGCCGATATCTGTCGATCCAGACCTTCGTCGTCAGGAAGATGTCGGGGCGCGGAATGCCCGATCGATCGATAACTTCCCCGACCTCCGCCTCGTTGCCATAGGCCTGCGCCGTATCCACGTGGCGAAAACCGATCCCCAGGGCTTGCGGCAGGATGCGCAGCACCTCGGCTCCCGACATGCGGAAAGTCCCGAAACCGAGGGCGGGGATGTTGGCACCGTTCGAATTGACTGCATGCATGGAAGGCTCCTTGATGAAGGTCGCGGCGGAAGAGACATGCTCCTATACTTGTCGCGGCCGGTCGCGCCTTCAAGGCGGGGACGGTTCAGCGCGCCTTGACGGCAACGATGAACAGGCGGGGAAAGCGCAGCAGCACGCGTCCGTCGGCCATCGCCGGATAGGCCCTGCGGATCTTCTCGGCATAGGCGGCAAGATAATCCTTGCGCCGGTTAGCGGGCAGCGCGTCGAGATAGGGGCGCAAGCCAGTGCCTTTCACCCATTCGACGATGGCATTCGCGCTGGCGAGCGGATGGTAATAGACCGTGTGCCACACTTCGACCTTCGCCGCTTTCGGGGCCAGCCGTTCGAGATAGGTCCTGGGCGACGGCAGCGGCACCCGCCGGATTGCCCGGCCGTGAAAGGCCCCGGCGAAAGCCCGCTCTTCCGCCGTTTCCTGCATCAGCAGATGCGACGGTTCGTCGAGATTGTCGGGCATCTGAACGGCCATGGTGCCGCCGGGCGCCAGCGCGTCGACGAGCCGCTCGAGGAGGTCGATATGTTTCGGCAGCCATTGAAACACGGCGTTGGCGAAGAACAGCGCCGCCCCTTGCGGCGGCGTCCAGGCCGTCAGATCGGCCCTTTCGAAGCGCAGGCCGAGCAGCCGCTTGCGGGCGGCCTCCAGCATGTCCTCATCGCCGTCGATGCCCACCAGCGGGGTGCTCGGAAAGCGTTCCAGAATGAGTTGCGTCGAATTGCCCGGTCCGCAGCCGAGGTCGAAGGCGGGACCGGCGGGCAGATCGGGGACCTGCGCCAGGAGATCGCGCGCCGGCCGCGTCCGTTCGTCCTCGAACTTCACATACTGCGCTGCCGACCAGGCCATGGTGGCGCTCCTTATATGCCGAATTGCAGGCTTTCCAGCGAAGGCAGAATGAGTGACGGGCCGTGGTCCTTGTATTCGTCCGGCATATCGGCGCGGTTGATCCAGACCGTGCGGAATCCGAATTTGGTCGCACCGGCAATGTCGAAGCGGTTCGACGACTGGAACGACACCGCATGCGGATAAAGCCGGTACTGCGTCGTCACCAGGTCATAGACGGCCGGTGCCGTCTTGAAGGTCTTGACCGTGTCGACCGAGAAGACGTCGTCGATGATGATGTCGAGGGCGGCATTCTTGACGGCCGATGCCAGCATCGCCGGCGAGCCGTTCGAGAGGATGGCGATGCGGGCGCCGCGCTCCTTCAGCCCCTTGAGCACCGCCGGAACCTCCGGATAGCAGTCAAGCGCCCAATAGGCGTCCAGCAGAGGCTTCTTGAGCTTCGGGTCGGCGGAGGGAAAGCGGGCGAAGGCGTAGTCCAGCGATTGCTCGGTCAATTGCCAGAAATCGACATAGGCGCCCATCAGCGAGCGGACCCAGGAATATTCGAGCTGCTTGGCGCGCCAGAGCTCGGAAAAGGCCTGGCCGTCCGGGCCGATCGCCTCGGCGTGCCGGCGCACGGCCGCGTGGACATCGAAAAGCGTGCCATAGGCATCGAAGACATAGGCCGCATGAGACATTGAACTCTCCCGTCATTGCCATCGTCGGCGGGGCGTTCCCTATTGCTGCCGAACGATGCTCTTGCGACGAAGGACGCGCCGCTTCTCCATTTTGTTTTATGGGATCATGTCAGATTTTTGTGCGCCGCACAATGAAACGGTTGCCGCCGTGCTGCTCAGCCCTTCCAGACCTTCGTGGGGAAACGCAGTGCCTGTTTGGCGAGCTTGCCCTTGAGGCCCAGGCAAGTGTCGCAGAGGCCGACCACATGGCGGTTCGGCTTTGCCTCCGGGCGGAGCGCGTGGAGCGCGGCCGCGGCCTCTTCCGGCTCCATGTAGCGCGCCAGAATGCCGAGCGTCAGCGCCGTCGAGCGGCCGATGCCTCTGAGACAGTGGATCAAGAGCTGGGCGTCCTCCGGCAGCCCGTCGACAAAGGCGAAGGTCGCCTCGATCGCCTCGGCGCGCGCCGCATCCGGCGCATCCGGATCGATCGTGTCGCCGAAATAGAGCTCCAGATGCCGCTCCGGCGGCAGTTCGATCATCGAAAGCAGGCGCGTTGCAGGGGCACGGATCGAGACGAGATGCGTCGGCGCCCAGTGCGCACGGTTGTGCCGTGCCTCCGTCTGCGAGCTCACGATCACCCGCACCGGCCAGCCGCTCGAATGGGCCGCATTGGTGCCGAGAACGGGCCGGTAGAGTTCGCCTTCCGTGGCCTGAGCCGCAAGCGCCATGACGACACCTCCTTGATTCGTCCTGCTCGGATCAGAGGATACCAGTGCGGCGGGAGGATCGGAATCCCGGATCAGAACCGCGTGATCACATTGATGCCGAGGTCCGTCGCACGGTCCATGGTCACCAGCGCCGGGACCGCCTCTTCCAGCGAGATTTCGCGGCCGATCAGCCGCTTCGGCTCGAGCTTACCGGCGACGATCATCGACAGCATCGCGTCGTAGCGCCAGGCCTGCATGCCGTGGCTGCCGTAGATTTCGAGCTCGTGGCCGATCACCTGCGCCATCGGGATCTGCGGCGTCGCATGTTCGGCGAGCATCAGCCCGACCTGCACATGGCGGCCGCGGCGGCGCAGGTTCTTGATCGAATTGAAGCAGGTCACGGGCGAGCCGAGCGCGTCGATCGAGACATGCGCGCCGCCACCGGTGATCTCCTTGACCGCGGCGGCGATGTCATCCGTTTCACGCGCATTGATCGCGGCGACCGCGCCGAGCGTCTGCGCAAATGCGAGCTTTTCCTCGGAAATGTCGATGGCGATCGGATTGGCGCCGAGCGCCGCGGCGATCATGATCGCCGAAAGACCGACGCCGCCGCAACCATGCACCGCCACCCATTCGCCGCCTTGGACGCGAGCCTGGTCGGCGATCGCCCGGAAGGAGGTGGCGAAGCGGCAGCCGAGGCTGGCGGCCGTGGCAAAATCCATGCTCTCCGGCAGGTGCACGAGGTTCTGGTCGGCGAAGTCGAGCGCCACATATTCGGCGAAGGAACCCCAATGGGTGAAGCCCGGCTGGAACTGTGCCTCGCAGACCTGTTGGTTGCCGGAGCGGCATTCGCCGCAGCGCCCGCAGCCGGAAACGAAGGGCACGGTCACCCGGTCGCCGACCTTGTAGCGCAGAACGCCGCGCCCGGCGGCGGCGATCGTTCCCGCCAGTTCGTGGCCGGGAACGTGCGGCAGGCGGATGTCCGGGTCGTGGCCCATCCAGCCGTGCCAGTCGCTGCGGCAGAGACCGGTCGCCTCGACCTTGATGACGACGCCGTTTTCGCTGGGGCTCGGATCGGGCAGCGTCCGGATTTCCGGCGTTTTTTCGAAGGCTTCGTAATACATCGCTTTCATCGGCGATCGGTCTCCATTTCTGTTTCGCTATTCTGGCACGCGGTGCGGGGAGGCTCCACAATGGACGCCATGACATTTTTTGATGTACCCATTCACCCTGATGCTGCTTTTTCCGGCTAGAGCAGGTGGAGCGCACAGCGAGACGAGAGGAGAGTCCGATGGCCGTCGATACATCCCCCCGATCCACCACCTGGACCTATGTCGACGGCGAATGGCTTTCCGGCAACCCGCCACTGATCGGCCCGACCTCGCACGCGATGTGGCTCGGCTCGACGGTGTTCGACGGCGCCCGCTGGTTCGACGGCATCGCCCCGGACCTCGACCTCCATTGCCAGCGCGTCAACCGATCGGCGGAGGCGCTCGGCCTGAAGCCCACCATGGCCGCAGAGGACATCGAGTCCTTGACCTTCGAGGGTGTGAAGAAGTTCGACGGAAAGACGGCAATCTACGTCAAGCCGATGTATTGGGGCGAGCATGGCTCCTGGAGCGTCGTGGCGGTCGATCCGGAATCGACGCGCTTCGCGCTGTGCCTGTTCGAGGCGCCGATGGGCAACGGCCATGCGGGATCCGCACTGACGCTTTCGCCCTTCCGCCGGCCGACGCTCGAATGCATGCCGACGGATGCCAAGGCCGGCTGCCTCTATCCCAACAATGCCCGCATCCTCCAGGAAGCGCGCTCGCGCGGCTTCGACAATGCGCTGGTGCGCGACATGCTCGGCAACATCGCCGAGACCGGCTCTTCCAACATCTTCATGGTCCGGGACGGCGTCGTCTTCACGCCGGCAGCCAACCGGACCTTCCTCGCCGGCATAACCCGCTCGCGCGTCATCGGCCTCTTGCGCGAGGCCGGTTTCGAGGTGGTCGAATCCACGCTGACGATGACCGATTTCGAGGCGGCCGACGAGATCTTCACCACCGGCAACTATTCGAAGGTCGTTCCGGTCACCCGTCTCGACGATCGCGACCTGCAGGCCGGCCCGATCACGGCCAAGGCACGCGATCTCTACATGGACTGGGCGCATTCGAGCGGTGATGTTTAGGACCACTTTCAAGGCGCAAGTTACCGGCTGACAAGGGCGGCTCGAACGGCTAGGTTGCGCACTGGCCGGAGGCGGCCAGCAGCTCGCGTCCTGACAAGGGGCATGGCGAACGCCTCCTCTGATCCTTGCTCACCGTTTAAACAGTCGGGCGAAGGCGTTGGTAATGCGGGCGCTGATGAAGACTTCGCCGTGACGAGGAAACGGAAATGCGCGACTATCGCGATGCCAAGGCCATGGCGAAGGCCCTGCGGGAGACCCTTGCCGACCACCAAATGACGGTCAGCCACAGCGAGGCGCTCGAAATCGTCGCCCGCCAGTTCGGGCTCGCCACCTGGAATATCCTATCGGCGAAGATCGAAGCTGCGGGCGCCGCCGCAGACCGCGAGATCGAATTCGAGCAGGCAGTGCCGATCGTTCGTATCTTCGACGTTGCAAAGGCGCAGGAATTCTATCTCGGCTTCCTCGGCTTCAGCGTTGACTGGGAGCACCGCTACGGCGACGATTTCCCGCTTTACACGCAGGTCTCGCGCAACGGACTGAGATTGCATCTCTCCGAACATGCGGGAGACGCGACCCCAGGCGGCAACATGTGCGTCTACATGACGGGCATTCGTGCCTTTCACACAAGGAACTGCTGGCCAAGAACCACCGCTACATGCGGCCCGGCCTCGAGGACGAGGGAACGCGGCTCGAGGTGACGGTCATCGACCCGTTCAACAATCGCATCCGTTTCATGGAACTGAAGGCGCGGTAGGCCGGTGATCCAGTCGGGGGGCGCGCGGCGATGTCCGGCGCGTGCCTCCCGAACTCGAAACCCCGCGATCGAACGTCAAGGCTCGACCGGACGGACGATTACGTCGGCGGCGGAGCGTGTCGTCGGCCCGTGATGGACCGCCTCGACATTGTTGCCATCGGGGTCCAGGACGAAGGCGGCGTAATAGCCCGGATGATAGGGGCGCTCGCCGGGTGCGCCGTTGTCCGTACCGCCATTTGCCAAGCCCGCATCGTAGAATCGCTGCACGGCGTCCCAGTCGGCGGCCTGAAAGGCGAGGTGAACGCGGCTCAGATAGCCATCGGCCTGGTCGACGAAGAACTCGTCGAATGCGAAAAATGCATCTGTCTCGTAGGTGGGCCGGTGGCCAAGCGCGCCAAGCACCGCCTGATAGAAACGCTTGCTGACGGCGAGGTCCTGGACGCGCAGATGCACGTGATCGATCAATCGTCCCTGGTGGAATTCCATTGGCTTTCTCCACTACGGCCGGCACCGGCAGATGTAGCCCGCGCCCGATACTAAACGAAGAGAGGCCAAGAAGGTTGCGCGTCGCCATTCGGCCCTGACGCGGTAACCCATGGCCGCAATGAAAGTATTTTGCGCGGCTTAGGGAAATTTTGGCACCCCATCGGTTGCCTCGCGCCAAGGCGGTGCCTATGTTCCCGCTCACAGATTTCCGTCACGAAATCCAATGCCAAGAGGAGATGCCACAATGGCTTTCGAATTGCCGAACCTTCCCTATGACTACGATGCGCTCGCGCCCTACATGTCGCGCGAGACGCTCGAATACCATCACGACAAGCATCACCTCGCCTATGTGACGAACGGCAACAAGCTCGCCGAGGAAGCCGGTCTTTCGAACCTTTCGGTGGAGGAAATCGTCAAGAAGTCCTACGGCACCAACCAGCCGCTGTTCAATAATGCCGGCCAGCACTACAACCACATCCACTTCTGGAAGTGGATGAAGAAGGGCGGCGGCGGCACCAGCCTGCCGGGCAAGCTCGACGCAGCCATCAAGTCCGATCTTGGCGGCTACGACAAGTTCCGTGCCGACTTCATTGCCGCTGGTACCGGCCAATTCGGCTCCGGTTGGGCCTGGCTGTCGGTCAAGAACGGCAAGCTCGAAATCTCCAAGACCCCGAACGGCGAAAATCCGCTCGTGCACGGCGCCTCGCCGATCCTCGGCGTCGACGTCTGGGAACATTCCTACTACATCGACTACCGCAACGCCCGCCCGAAATATCTCGAGGCTTTCGTCGACAATCTCATCAACTGGGATTACGTCCTCGAAATGTACGAGGCGGCGTCGAAGTAACCGGTTGGTGACTACGGAAGCTCGGCCCGGCGCTTGCGCCGGGCCTTTTCATTTCGGACCTCCAGGTAGAAGGTGACCGGCAGGCCGGATGAGGCAACGTTACGCACCTGCAACTTCGAGCGGCCGCACCGTGTTCGTCTTCCACCCGGCGATCCACAATTGCCTGAGCCTTTCGCCTTCACCGCGGAAGAAGGCCCCGACCGCTTCGCAGTGCTCCACCCGGTCGGCCCGGAAGTTGCGGATATCCTGGCGCAAGTCGCACCAGGCGACCATCATTGCATGCTCCGAATAGTAGATCAGCGCCAGCGGCCGCACCGTGCGTTCCGTCGTCCGCCCGAGTTCGTCGCGGTAGTCGAGCGCCAGCTTCTGCTCGTCGCGGATCGCGCGCCGGATCATGGCGAGGTCGACCGCAGGCGGCGGCGCGGCGACCGTGCCCCAGGCGTGCAGCGCCTGCGACTGGAAAACCTGGCGCAGCGGTTGAGGCACGGCGCCGGTTATTTTCCGGTTGACGCGCTGGGCCGCGCTCTTCAGTTCCTCGTCGCCGGTGCGCGCCAGCAGCGCGAGCGCCAGGACGATCGCCTCCGTCTCCTCGATCGAGAACATCAGCGGCGGCAGGTCGAAGCCCGGCCTCAGGATGTAGCCAAGGCCGCGCTCGCCTTCGATCGGCACGCGCATCGCCTGCAGGGCGACGATGTCGCGATAGATCGAGCGTGGCGTCACCTCGAGTTTCTCGGCGATCTCGGCGGCCGTGATCGGCTGCCGGGAAAGCCGCAATAGCTGGATGATCTCGAAAAGCCGCGCTGCCTTGCGCATGGCAAAAAACTCCACGAAGTCGAAACGCTCCTGACAGAACCCTGTCAGTTGGGCAGAGCTATACCACGTGACAACGGATTGAAAAATTGGTGATCCGGATCCGCACTTCCATCAAATCGCGATGAGCAACTGACATGACCTACGCAGAAAATCTCTGGCTCTTCTTCACCCTTCTCTTCGGCATCATCATCGTTCCGGGCATGGACATGGTTTTCGTGCTGGCCAATGCGATCACCGGCGGGCGCAGCTCCGGGCTCGCCGCGACGGCGGGTATCATGGCGGGCGGCGTGCTGCACACGCTCTATGCTGCGCTGGGCGTCAGCGTCCTGCTGCATCTGGTGCCGGAGCTCTTCAACGTGCTCCTCGTCGCCGGCGCGGCCTACATCGCCTGGATCGGCTTTTCGCTGCTGCGCAGTTCCATCACCATCGGCGGAGTCGAGGCGGCGGCGAAGCTCTCCCGCTGGACCAGCTTTCGACAGGGGGCGCTGACAAGCCTGATGAATCCGAAGGCCTATCTCTTCATGCTCGCCGTCTATCCGCAATTCCTGAAGCCGCAATTCGGTCCCGTCTGGTCGCAGGCTGCGGTGATGGCGCTGATGATCGCGGTGACGCAGCTTGCCGTCTATGGAGGATTGGCGCTGGCGGCCGGCCGCGGCCGCGACTTTCTGGTCGGCAGCCCGGGCACCACAATTGCCATCGGTCGTGGCGCGGGCCTGCTGCTCGTAGCCATCGCCGTCTTTACCGTCTGGCAGGGCTGGAGCGGTACTCCCTGAGTTCTTGCACCGGCTCAAGTAAATAACATGACTATGATATTCATGTTAGATGATCGTGGAAATTCCGTCGCGCCGCCAGGTATAGCGCGGCGAATTATGCTGAAATGACAAGCACATCAAATAAATGTTACTTTCGTCGCAAAGCCAAAATGCCATCATGCCGGCGCCTTCAACTGGAAGCCGCGCGAGCGGGTTCGAAAGACCGGAGACCATGATGAAGATAAGAGCTTTCATGTTTGCGGCCGTCCTCGCGGGCTTGGGTGTGACCGCCGTCACTGCCGCGGATGAGCCGCAGGCGGTCCGCCAGCAGCTGATGAAGAAGGTGGGCCAGGCCGCCGGCGCGTTGAGCGGGATCGCCAAGGGTGAAAAGCCCTATGACCAGGAGATCGTCAAGGCGTCGCTGACGACGATCAGCGAGACGGTGAAAATCTTCCCGACTCATTTCCCGGCCGGGTCGGAAACCGGCATGGAGACCGAGGCGAGCCCGAAGATCTGGCAGAACATGGATGACTTCAAGGCGAAGGCGGCCAAGCTCGGCAGCGATGCCGAAAAATTCCTCGCCGAACTGCCCGCCGACCAGGCCGGCGTTGGCGCCGCGCTTGGCATCCTCGGCAAGGATTGCGGTAGCTGTCATGAGAGTTACCGCCTGAAAAAGGAGTGACGCAGGCCGTTCGCTTCTGCGCCGGTCCGACCGGCGCATTCTTTCTGCTTCTTGCAGCCTGAGGAGAGGTGATGGGCCGGCGCGCACGAAGGCTCGTGTCTGGATTGATCATTCTGGCGCTTGCCGGTGGTGGCGTCCTTTGGTGGCTGGCGAAGCCGAAGCCCTGGGACGCCGCGCATTGGGAGGGTGTCGGCGAGCCGGATCTCGCCAACGGCGAACGGGTTTTCTGGGCCGGCGGTTGCACGAGCTGCCATGCGGCCACCGGCGCTCAGGACGACGCCCGGCTGGTGCTCTCGGGTGGCCGGCCGCTGAAGAGCCCCTTCGGGACCTTCTTCCCCCCGAATGTCTCGCCCGACGAGACGGCCGGGATCGGCGGCTGGACGCTCGCCGAGTTCGGCAACGCCATGACGCGCGGCGTCGGAAAGAATGGCGAACACCTCTATCCGTCCTTCCCCTACGGCTCCTATGCGCGGATGAGCGTCGAGGACGTCAACGATCTCTGGGGCTTTATGCAAACGCTGCCGAAAAGCGCCAATGTGGCGCCGCCGCATGATTTGCCCTTCCCGTTCAATGTCCGCCTTGCGCTCGGCGGTTGGAAGCTTCTGTACCTCACGGACGCGCCGCGCGCCGAGGTCAACACGGCCGATGCCAAGCTTGCCCACGGGCAATATCTCGTCGAAGGCCCGGGCCATTGCGGAGAGTGCCACACCCCGCGCAACGCGCTCGGCGGTTTCGAAAAGGATCGATGGCTGGCCGGCGCCCCGAACCCGGAAGGCGAGGGGCGGATTCCCGACATCACGCCCGGCTCCAAGAGCATCGGCAGCTGGAGCGCCTCCGACATCGCTTCCTACCTCGAAACAGGCTTCACGCCGGAATTCGATACGGTAAGCGGCTCCATGGTCGACGTCCAGAAGAACATGGCGAAGCTTCCCGCGTCCGACCGCGAGGCGATCGCCGCCTATCTGAAGGCGCTGCCTCCGTCATAGGTTCGGTTCAGCCGAGCTTCTGCATGTAGCGCATGCCGGTCACCGGCCGCGGCACGAAACGCTCCGACTCGTAGAAACGATGCGCCTGGAAATTGCCGGTGGCGGCGCTGACCGCCAGGTAATCGCAGCCGGCCATCTTTGCCTGTTCGCGGGCCTTGGCGACCAGATGACGGCCGATGCCGGTACCGCGATGGGCGGGGCGAACGAAGAGGTGATGCAGGTCCATGCCGCGTGCGCCCTCGGCCGCCCGGTACTGGGGAACCAGGATCGCGTATCCGATCAGCTTGCCGCCGGCCTCGGCGACGAGGGCGGTAATCCAGGGGGTGCGGCCGAAGAGGTCGCGTTCCAGCTGCTCCGAAGTGAGCGGAGCCGCGTCGCCGTGATGGGCGGCAAGCTCGGCGATCATCTCGCGCAGTTCCGGAAGATCGCGCGGCTTGGCGCAGCGGATCGTCACCATCGGCGCTCTGACGGTCGGTATGGGATGGAGGGTAGGGGTGGCGGTCTGCAGCATTCTCGGCTCCTCATGGTGTTGCCGCCATCAGGTGCCGTGAAAAACAAAAGCCGCCTGATGGCGGCCTTGTTGAATATGATCAGCAGGCCGCTCCTATCGGAACAGCCAAAAATACGCGCGGCAAATGGGTGCGTTCTTTATCATGCGCGTAGATTGTTCATTTCCGTGCCTTTGTCAACGGGCATTTCGCGACCTGCATGTGCCTCAGTGCTCGCTCTCGCACAAGGAATGGTCGGCAAGCGCCCGGATGACGTAGCAGTCGCCGATCGTGTGATCGCCGTGGCGGGCGACGATCCGCTCCAGTTCCTGCTCCAGCTTCGTAAGGCGGGCGATCTTCTCCCGTACGGTGGCAAGATGTTCGTTGGCGATGCGATCCGCCTCGCCGCAGGGTCGTTCGGGGTGTTCGCTGAGCGCCAGAAGATCACGGATCGCCTCGATTGAAAGGCCCAGATCGCGCGCGTGGCGAATGAAGGCGAGGCGCTCGAGTTGACGTTTCTCGTAGCGCCGCTGGTTGCCTTCCGAACGCTCCGGCGCCGCGATGAGCCCCATTTGCTCGTAGTAGCGGATCGTTGGGATTTTCACGCCCGTTCGCCGCGAGAGGTCACCGATCGAATACACGTGCACTCCATAGCTATAGGTTCTGGAGCTATATATGTTCGCCGGAGCCAGCATCAAGGCGCTAACCCGGGGAACCGTCGATCCCGGCACGCGTGCTTGGTCGAGCACAAGGCTGCCACATTCCATGAATAGCCAATCAAAGCGTCCGCGATGGCGCGAAATTAATATTCGATATCAATAATTTAGTCATGTCGGCTGCAGATGCGCCGACTGCACGGAGGAATGACATGTCGATCACTCGCCGCACGATGCTGACGGCAACCGCGCTGCTCTATCCTGCTTTGATGGTGCCAGCGCCGACAATGGCTGCTGCTGGAACGGATGATGACGTCACGAGCCGGCTCGCCGCGCTCGAAAAGCGCACCGGCGGGCGCCTTGGCGTCGCCGTGCTCGACACAGAGACCAACATCTCCTTCGGCCACCGGCAGACCGAGCGCTTCGCCATGTGCTCGACCTTCAAGGCGCTTGCGGCGGCATGCGCGCTCGCCCGAGTCGACCGCGGCGAGGAAAAGCTTGAGCGGCGGATCACCTTCGGCAAGGACGTCCTGCTCCCCCATTCGCCGGTGACGGAGAAGTATGCGGGGGGCAATGGCATGACGGTGGCGGAACTCTGCGACGCCGCGATCACCATCAGCGACAACGCCGCGGCGAACCTGCTGCTCGAAAGCTTCGGCGGTCCGGCCGGCCTGACCGCCTGGCTGCGGTCGATCGGCGACAAGACGACGCGCCTCGACCGGACGGAGCCGGATCTCAACGAAGCCAAATTCGGCGATCCGCGCGACACGACGACACCGGCCGCGATGCTCGAAACGCTCGGCAAGCTCGCCTTCGGCTCGGTCCTGTCGGAAGGCTCGCGCCAGCAGCTTGTCGAATGGATGGTCGCCAATACGACGGGTGATGCACGTCTGCGCGCCGGCCTGCCGGGGGACTGGCGGATCGGCGACAAGACCGGCACGAGTTCGACCGGCGCCGTCTCCGATATTGCCTTTGCGGTGCCGAAGGGTCGCGGCCCGATCCTGATCAGCGTCTATACCGGCGAGGCGACGGTGAAGCCGGCAGAGCTTAATCCGGTCTTTGCTGAAGTCGGCAAGATTGTCGCTGGCATGGTCTGAGGCTTGGTCGGCGCCGAGCGGGGCGCTTGGCCTCGCGGCAGCCGGCGGTTATCAGGGCAGTGTGTAGGCAATCACATAGTCGCCGGGCTTGGTGCCGACGGAGCCGTGCCCGCCCGCGACCATCAGCAGATACTGCTTGTCGCCGACCATATAGGTCATCGGGGTTGCCTGGCCGCCGGCCGGAAGCCGCGCCTGCCAGAGCTGGTCGCCGGTGGTGAGGTCATAGGCCCTCAGGAAATTGTCAACCGTTGCGCCGAGAAAGGCGATGCCGCCCTTGGTGACGATCGGACCGCCGATACCCGGAACGCCGAGCCGGAAAGGAAGCGGCAGCGGCGTCATGTCGTAGACCGTGCCGTTCTTGTGCTTGTAGGCGGTCCTGCCGGTCCGGAGATCGGCGCCCGCGACATAACCCCAGGGCGGCGCCTGGCAGGGTATCTGCAGTGGGCCGAGAAACGGACCCATGTAGACACCGTAGGGCGCCCCCTCGTTGCGGTTGAGGCCTTGTTCGCTGCCCTTTTCGCCTTCGCCCTTGGGAGGGATCTCTTCGCGCGGGACGAGCCGCGAGGTGAAGGCGAGATAGGTGGGCATTCCGAACATCACCTGGCGCTCCGGATCGACGGCGACCGAGCCCCAGTTGAATGTGCCGAAATTGCCGGGGTAGACGAGCGTTCCTTCGAGCGAGGGCGGCGTATAGCGCCCTTCATACTTCAACGAGAGAAATTCGATCCGGCAGGCGAGTTGGTCGAACATGGTAATCCCCCACATGTCGCGCTCCCGAAGCGGCGGCGGCATGAAGGTGAGGCCGGAGACCGGCTGGGTCGGGGCTGTGAAATCCTCGGCGATCGCGCCGCCGGGAGCGGGCACTTCCTCGACCCGAATGATCGGCTCTCCACTGCGCCGGTCGAGCACATAGATATCGCCCTGCTTGGTCGGCCCGACGAGCGCCGGAACGACGCTTCCATCTTGTCTGGTTATGTCGATGAGGGCCGGCTGTGCCGGCACGTCCATGTCCCAGAGGTCGTGATGCACGGTCTGCCTGACCCAGCGAACCGCGCCGGTATTGATGTCGAGGGCGACGATCGAAGAGGAATATTTCTCCACATGCTGGCTGCGGCCCATGCCAAGCTGATCGGGCACCTGGTTGCCGAGCGGGATATAGATGAGCCCGAGACCTTCGTCGACGGAGGAGACCGACCAGCTGTTCGGCGAGTTCGTCGTATAGAACTGACCGGGCGGCAGCGGTGCCGTCTCATCGGGATTGCCGCTGTCCCAGTTCCAGACGAGCGCCCCGGTATTGATGTCGAAGGCGCGGATGACGCCGGACTGTTCCTGGGTCGAATAATTGTCGTTGACGGCGCCGCCGACGATGATCTTGCCGGCAGCGGCAACCGGCGGCGACGTCGAATAGTAATAGCCGGCGGGATTGTAGCGCATGCCCTGTTCGAGGTGCAGAACGCCCTGGTCGGCAAAGCCGGTGCAGATCGTGCCGTTGGCGGCATCGAGCGCGATCAGCCGGGCGTCCGAGGTCGGCAGGTAGATGCGCTCGGCACAAGGGCCGCCGGGGACAGCCGATGGATCCGCCCAATAGGTGACGCCGCGGCAAGTCTGGTGCTGGCGGTCAGGGTTCAGGCCGGAGTTCGAATCATATTTCCACTTCTCCTTGCCCGTTGCGGCGTCGAGCGCGATCGCCCAATTGTGCGGTGTGCAGAGATAGAGGGTGTCCTTCACCTTCAAGGGGGTCACCTGATAGGTGGTCTCGCCGATGTCATCCGGAAGTTTCACGTCCCCCGTCTGGTATTGCCACGCGACCTTCAGGGTGGTGACGTTTTCCCGGTGGATCTGGGCGAGTGGCGAATAGCGCTGGCCGTAGAGTGTGCGGCCGTAGTGGTGCCACTCGCCGGTCGGCACGTTGCCTCCGACATTCGGGGCGGCGGTGACGATGTCGGTCGGCAGCTCGCCGCGAATGTCATGGATATCCCGCGTCATGGCGTAGACCGCGACGCCGATCGCGATCAGGCTGGCAAGCGCAAGCGGCCAGGCACCGGCGCTGTAGCGATCGCCCGAGGGGCTGACGAAACCGAGTGGGCGCCGGATCCAGGGCGTCAGCAGCCAGAAACCCAAGAGGATGATGACGCCGCCGCGCGGGCCGAGCTGCCACCAGTCGAAGCTCACTTCCCAAACGGCCCAGGCGAGCGAGCCGAGGATAACCAGCGTGTGAACCCAGAGCGCCGCGGCATTCTTGCGGAAGAGCAGCAATCCCGTGAGCAGGAATGCCAGGCCGGTGATGAGGTAGTACGGACTGCCGCCAAGCCAGATGAGCCTCGCCCCTCCCGCACCGAGCGCGAGACCGATCAGTGCGAAGAAAAAGGCCGTCAGGACAATGGGCATCAATTCGGACTCCCGAGACGAAGAGCGTGCGAGCGGCGCGACCGATCTGCGGGCCGACCCCAATGGGCCTGAAAGAGGGGACGATTTCGCCGCGGCATAGGTCGCGATCGTTCCGTCTCTGGGGGCGGGCGATTGGCAGTGCCGCCTGAAGAGTTAAAGCGACACGGATGCCTTTCAATGGTTGCAATTCAGGGGTCCGCGAAAATATGTTGCCCGCTATGAGTTAGGGCACGCGCGGGCTAGGTACCGCAAAACGTCTGCTGCACCTCTTCTTCGGGGCTCGGCGGTTCGGCGTAGCGGGCCTGTTCGGGGCGGTCCTCGTAAGGTTTCGAGGTGACATCGAGGAGCGCCTCGAAGAGCGAGAAGTCGGCGTCACGGATCGCTGCATCGATCGCCTGCTCTACGCGGTGGTTGCGTGGAATGAAGGCGGGATTGACGTCCCGCATCGCCTTCGCCCGCTCGGCCGGTGCTGACGCCTCGCGTTCGAGCCGGCGGCGCCAATCCGCGAGCCAGGGGGAAAGCGCCTCCGGATTGGCGAAAAGAGCGGCAAGCTGCCCGTCGGCCTGCGTGTCCTCCGCAGAAGCGGCGAGGCGCCGGAAGGTTAGCGTGAAATCTGAATTTCCCTTGTGCATGAGCGTCAAGAACGACTGTATGCGTTCCAGATCACCATCTTCCGCCGTCGAAAGCCCGATCTTGCGGCGCATGCCGTCGAGCCAATGGGTTTGGAAAATCGTTCCGTATTCCCCAAGCGCGTCGTTGGCGAGGTTGACGGCAATGTCTGCGGTAGGGTCGAAGAGCGTCACGAGCGTTTCGGCAAGCCGAGCGAGGTTCCACTGGCCGATGGCCGGTTGATTGGCATAGGCGTAGCGTCCGAACTGATCGATCGAGCTGAAGACCTTCTTCGGATCGTAGGCGTCCATGAAGGCGCAGGGTCCGAAGTCGATCGTCTCGCCGGAAATCGTCATGTTGTCGGTGTTCATCACGCCGTGAATGAAGCCGACGTGCAGCCAGCGCGCAATCAGTGCCGCCTGGCGAGCCGACACCGCCTTGAGAAGGCCGAGATAGGGGTTGTCGTTGGTCTTCAGTTCCGGGTAGTGGCGGTCGATCACGTAGTCGGCCAGCGCCTTCACCGAGTCCATGTCGCCGCGTGCGGCGAAGTACTGGAACGTCCCGACGCGGATATGGCTGGCCGCGACCCGGGTGAAGACGGCACCGGGGAGGATCTGTTCGCGATAGACGGCCTGGCCCGTCACCGTCGCGGCAAGCGCACGGGTGGTCGGCACGCCAAGCGCATGCATCGCTTCGCTGATGATATATTCGCGCAGCACCGGCCCGAGTGCTGCACGACCGTCGCCGCGGCGCGAATAGGGTGTCTGACCCGATCCCTTGAGCTGGATGTCACGGCGTTTGCCGCTGCGGTCGACCACTTCACCGAGCAGGATGGCGCGGCCGTCGCCGAGTTGCGGGACGAAGGTGCCGAACTGGTGCCCGGCATAGGCCATGGCGAGCGGCTCCGCCCCTGGCGGAACCGCGTTGCCCGAAAAGATCGCTGCGCCGTCGCGCTCGAGCGCTGCAATGTCGAGGCGCAGTTCTTCTGCGAGCGGTCGGTTGAGCTTGATCAGCCAAGGCTCCGCCACGGGCGTCGGCTCGACCCGGGCGGAGAAATTCGCCGGCAATCGCGCATAGCTGTTGTCGAAGGGAAACGGGGCCTTCTTCGGTCCCGATTGCGGCGATACGTCGTTCATCACACTCCAGCGACCCTGCCAAACCACGGGCCGCCCTTTCCCGACAACTCTACACGAGCGGTCCATGTTTCGCGAGGGTCGGGATATTCCTCCCACCGCAGGGGCGGGAGGAGTTTTCCGGCGATCAGGCAGTGAGCGCCGGCGCTGGCAGGCAGGCCTCGCAGATCGCCGCAATGTGGCGGTGGTCGGTGCCGCAGCAGCCGCCCAGGACGCGCAAATGCGGCAAGCGGCCGGTGAGCGAGCGATAGCGCCGCGCGAGATCGTTCATATCGCCTATGTCCAATGTCTCGCTCTCATCGAGCTCGGCATGGCTCTTCGTCGAGGCGTTGGCGCGGATGCCGCCGATCCGCCGCACCCAGGCCCGTCCCTGATCGAGACTGCCTTCGAAATGGCTCGGATGTGCGCAGTTGATCATGTAGTAGTGCGGATAGCCTTCGGTTTCCGCGTCCACCGTTTCGATCGCTTCCTGCAGGGTACTCCCCGTCACGAGCCGGCCGTCGGTTTCGACCGTGAAAGAGATGGCGCAGGGCATGCCGTGGTTCCTGGCTGCTCGTGCCACGCCGATCGCCTCGTCGATATTCGTCATGGTGACCGCCGTGACCATGTCTGCTTCGCTGTCAGCGAAGGCGGCGACCTGGGCGGCGTGATATTCCTCGGCCTCGGCCGCATTCATCCGGCCGGCCTTGTAGCCATCACCGCGTGGACCGATGACGCCATTGAAGATCATCGGCGCCTCCGGCCGCTCGTATTGCGCGCGAAGTTCGGTGAGCAGGTAGACCGCGTCTTGGTTGACCTGCCTCAGCGCCTCGGCGTCATAGCCAAGTTGCTCGCCCCAGTCGGCATTGGCCCGCCAGGTGGCCGCGTCGAGCACGAAACCGGTGCCGTGGCGTCGCGCGATCTCCAGATAGCGCGTGTAGTAGCGCAACAATTGCCGGCGGCCCTCCGGCGACGACAGGAGGACGAAAGACGCGAAATGCGGCAGATCGGCTCCCTCGTGAAAGATCAGCGCCGTTTCCATGCCGCCGTCACTGAGGAAAGTGCCGCCCCGTAGAAGCGGCAGGTTGTGTCGGTATTTGGAGATTTCGTGTTGCATCGCTCCCTCCTTCTTTGCCGACGCTCCGGCACGAGGTCGAAGAATTCCGCTATTTTATTATTTGCTAAAATAACGGGCTCGGCGCGCACTATTGCGCAATTATCCGCATACCGATGTTACATTCGGAACTTGCCGTAGGATTTGAGGCGACAGGGGAACGGCTGCTGTAGCGGCCCGGCCCGCGGGGCCGCTCAGGCGCCTTCGCCCTCTAGAGCCGCGGCGAGTTCCGCCAGCTTGCATACGGTGTTGAGATTGCGCGCCGTGCCCGATTTCAGCGCAGGCAGCTTGAGCTTCGACCGACCCGATCCATTCGGATAGTGGATATAGATTTCCCGCCCGTCGATCTTCACCTCTTCTCCATCCGGTGCAACGAGCTTGTCGAGCGCGTCCGCGGCGGGTGCTTCCGGGAGAAATGCGACGAGCAGGAAATTCGGCTTGGCGTCCGGAAACGGCGCCTTTGCTGCGACCGCCTCGAGGTCACGCCGGCTGCGCAGCAAGACGCCGGGCGTCTTGCCCATCTTCGCCGTCAGCGCTTTCTCGAGCCTCGTCTGAACCTCGCCTTCGGCAAGCTCGGAGCGGAAGAGCACGTTGCCGCTCTGGATGTAGGTCTTGACGTCGGCGAAGCCGAGGCCCTCGCAGAGAGACCTCAGCTCCGCCATGGGAAGCGTGCCGGTGCCGCCGACATTGACGGCCCTCAGCAGTGCGACATAGACCGGCACAGGTGGTCCTCCTACATCTTGCCGGCGACCTTGATGGCGAAGGCGTATTCGAAAGCGATCTCCTCCAGCCGCTGGAAGCGTCCGGAGGCACCGCCGTGCCCGGCATCCATGTTGGTCTTCAACAGGATCGGCTCGCTGCCGCTCGTCTTGTCCCGCAGCCTGGCGACCCACTTCGCCGGTTCCCAATAGGTGACGCGCGGATCGGTCAGGCCGCCGAGCGCCAGGATGGCCGGGTAAGGTTTGGCATCCACATTGTCATAGGGTGAGTAGTCGGCAATGATGCTGTAGAACTCCTTGTTCTCGATCGGGTTGCCCCATTCCGGCCATTCCGGCGGCGTCAACGGCAGCGTGTCGTCCAGCATGGTGTTCAGGACGTCGACGAAGGGGACGGCGGCGATGATGCCCTTGAACTTTTCCGGCGCCATGTTGGCGATTGCGCCCATCAGCATGCCGCCGGCAGAGCCGCCTTCGGCCACGATGTTGGCGTAGGATGTGAACTTCTCTTGATTCAGATAGTCGGCGGCGGCGATGAAGTCCTTGAAGGTATTCACCTTCTTCGCCATCTTGCCGTCTTCGTACCATTGAAAGCCCTTGTCCTTGCCGCCGCGGATATGGGCGATGGCATAGACGAAGCCGCGGTCGACAAGCGACAGGCAATTGGTGTTGAAGCTGGCCGGAATGGTGATGCCGTAGGCGCCATAGCCGTAGAGCAGGCAGGGGGCAGACCCATCGAGTGGCGTGTCCTTGCGATAGAGCAGCGTCACCGGAACTTCGGTACCGTCCGAAGCCGGGGCGAAGACACGGCGGGTCACGTAGTCGTCGGGATCGTGGCCGGAGGGCACTTCCTGGGTCTTCAAAAGCGTGCGCTCGCGCGTCGCCATGTTGTAGTCGAAGAGCTGCGAGGGCGTCGTCATCGACGAATAGGAGAAGCGGATGACGTCGGTGTCGTATTCGGCTGCCCCCGAGAGCCCCAGCGAATAGGCTTCCTCGGCAAAGGCGATCGCATGTTCCTCACCGGTCTCCCGGTCGCGAATGACGATTTCCGGCAGCCCCTCGCGGCGCTGCAGCCAGATGAGATGGCGGGCATAGGCCATGTGGCTGAGGATCAGCGTGCCCGGGCGGTGCGGCACCACCTCGCGCCAGTTCTGCTTCTGCGGCGCTTCCACCGGCGCTTCCATGATCTTGAAATCCTTGGCGCCGTCGGCATTGGTGAGAATGTAGAAGACCTCGCCGCCCTCGGTCATCGAATATTCGAGACCGGTAACGCGTTTGACCACGATTTGCGGCTCGGCCGTCAAATCCTTGGTCGAAAGCAGCCGGTATTCGCTGGTCTCGTGATCATGGATGTCGATATAGATGAAGTCGTCGAGCAGTGAGCCGCCGACCGACATGAAAAAGCCGGGGTCCATTTCCTCATAGACGAGCCGGTCCTCAGACTGCGGCGTGCCGAGGACATGGTGGTAGATTTTTGACGGCCGGTGGTTCTCGTCGAGGACGGTATAGAAGAAGCTCTTGCCGTTCGGCGCCCAGGCGCCGCCGCCGCCGGTATTCTCGACCACGTCGGCAAGGTCCTCACCGGTCGCAAGATCGCGCACCCTCAGCGTGAAATATTCCGATCCCTTGTCGTCATAGCCCCAGATGCCGCGGGTATGGTCGCTCGAATGGTCGAGGCCGGCGATGCGGAAGTAAGCCTTGCCCCCGGCTTCCTTGTCGCCGTCGAGCAGCACCTCTCGGATCGTCTCGTCACTGGCCGAGCCGTCGCGCGGGATACGGAAATAGCGCGGATGCTCGCCGCCCTTCACGTAGGACGTTCCATAGGCAAAGGCGCCGTCCTTCATCGGCACGGAGGAGTCGTCCTCCTTGATGCGGCCGCGCATTTCGGCAAACAGCGCCTTCTGCAGATCCTTGGTGTCCGCCATCGCGGCGTTCATGTACTCGTTCTCCGCCTTGAGGTGGCGGCGGATCTCCGGGTCGAGGATCGACGGATCCTTGAACATCGCCTGCCAGTTGTCGGCCCTCAGCCAGGCGTAGTCATCGGTCCGGTTGATGCCGTGGCGCGTATCCGTGAGCGGCTTCTTACGAGCGACGGGCGCGGCGGGCAGGTTCTTGAAAACGGACAAGGGGCTCTCCGGGATCTCATGGGTGGGAGATCATGAGATAGAGAGCGCCCGGGCGGCGATCAAGCGGAAAGCGCCATCGGACAGAGCGACGGATTGCGGTTCAAGGGATCAGGCTGCCGAAGCCGCGAGATTGAGGCCGATGCCCCACGGATCGGTGAGACGATGGATGCCGCCTTCCTCGCGCACGGGGACCTGGAGCTCGTCGAGCTTGCGGATTGCCGTCGCGAGCCTATCGGTGTCCCGGAAGCGGATGGTGTAGTCGGAGAGCCCGGTCATCTTGGCCTGGCGTTTCGCCGCTCCTCGCGAATTCCAGATATTGGCAGCCACGTGATGATGATATTTGCCGGTGGCGAAAAAGCTTGCTCCAGGGTAGCGCGCCATCAGATCGAGGCCGAGGACGTCGCGGAAGAAGGCATCCGCCTGCGGAATGTCGGAGACCTGCAGATGGATGTGGCCGATCACGGTGCGGTCGGCAAGGCCGTCCCAAGCTTCCTTTGGCGCCTCGTCATAAAGCGACTGCAGGTCGAGCGGCAAGGTGTTCATCGCCACGGTTCCGTCCGCCTCGTAGCGCCATTCGCTGCGCGCCCGATCGCGATAGACCTCGATGCCGTTGCCCTCCGGGTCGGCGAGGTAAATCGCTTCGCTGACGAGGTGGTCGGAGGCGCCCTGGAGGCGAACGCCCGTGCTCGCGGCATGGGCGAGCCAGCGCCCCAGTTCCCGGCGGTCGGGCACGAGGAACGCCGTGTGGAAGAGACCGGGCGCGTTGCGCGGCGCCCTTGTCGCGTCCGCGCCCGTTGTCAGCGTCAACAGCGGCCTTCCGGCGACCCCAAGCGTTTCTCCGCTTGCACTTGTCTCGAGCGAAGCGAGGCCGAGCATCTTTTGATACCAGGCCGAGACCATCGAAAGGTCCTGGACGACGAGATGCGCCCGGTCGACATAGGCGGGCATCGACACCGCGTGGTCTTCGGGAAGATTGGTCACAGCCTGCGATTGCATCGTCTTTTCCTTGAGCTACGCCTTTCGGGAGCGCGCCCGGCACTCGTACCGGCCATGGCGCGCTGCACTGTAGCCCAATATGAGCACGTGAAGGCGTTCGGGAAAGCTATTATATTACTTGATGTTGTGTTCGATGAACGTTGACGGTCGCGGTCATCGCGCTACCTCATCATGGATGGTGCGAGCGCCTGGCGGCAGCCGATTTGATTTCGATCATGGTCGGCATCGTCGCCTCCGCTCACTTTCGGCCCAAGGGCGCGAAAAATGTGGAATGGGGCATCCCGCCCAGGTCCGCCCTCAGGTCCGAAGGAACGCCTCGTTTTCCAGCCGGCGACCGGGAACGCAACAGAAGGAGCGTATCTGCATGTACAGGAAAATCATCGTCCCGATCGCGATGGATCAGCTCGAACACGGCGAATCCGTTCTCGGTATCGCCGAGAAACTGATCGACGAGGGAGGGGAGATCATCCTCCTCAACGTCGTCGAGGATCTCAACGCTTACGCACAGGGCTACATGATCGTCGATTTCCCGCTCGAGATGATCGAGGAATCGCGCCGGCATGCGGTCAAGACTCTGGAGGCGCTGAAGACCAAGCACGGCATCAACGGACGGATTGAAATCCGCACCGGCGGGGCGGCTGGCACCATCAACGCGCTCGCCAAGGAAGAGAACGCGGACCTCGTGATCATCGCGTCGCACCGTCCGGGCCTGATCGACTATTTCATCGGGTCGACCGCCAGCCGCGTGGTCAGCCACTGCCCCTGTGCCGTTCTCGTCGACCGCTAATCAACAAGAAGAATGCGGTGCGGCCTCGCCGTGCCGCGACCCAAGGGAGCCCCATGATGGACAAATACGCGCTTGATGATTTCCGCGACAAGCTTCTGCGCCGCAAGGACGAACTCTACGGCCGTCTGGTGAAGATCGAGGAAGATCTGGACCAGCCGATGAATGCCGACGTGCCGGATCGCGTCACAGAACGGGAAAACGATGAAGTGCTCGAAGGGCTGGGGCTCGCTGGCCAGGGCGAGATCCGCGCCATCGATGCGGCTCTCGACCGGATTGCGGCCGGCACATACGGGATCTGCGCGCGCTGTGGGGAGCCAATTTCGCAGGAGAGACTGCACGCCGTGCCGCACGCGCCGCTCTGCCAGACCTGTGCCGCGGAGGTGGCTTCCCGTACCAGATGAGGGCGGTTTTCGCTGTCGCGCGCATCGGCTCCGGCGCCCGGCCGGAGGCATGTCCGTCGAACCGGATGCGTCTCGCGCGGCGGCGTCCGCGAATTGTTGTAATGCGTTGCAGAAATTGATCCTTTCGCCCCAAACAGGCGCTTTGCCGACAATGATCTCTATGGCACGATTGCTCGATCCGTCGGAAGGGGTCGCGGTGGGCGCGAGTTGGTTCGACCAGATCACTGCGGTTCGAGGACAGGGTGCCGATATCGGAATCGATGCGGGATCTGGAGGGGCCGCGTGGATATCAGCGAGTTCAAATGGACCTATGACCGGTCGGAACTGATTGCCGATGGGATTGTCCACGGCATCGGCCTTTGTGCCGCGCTCGTCGGCGTTACGGTCCTGATATTCTATGCGACGGTCTGGAGCACTTCGGGACAGCTTGCCGCTGCCTGGGTCTACGGTGCGGGCCTGATCCTCACCCTGTCGGTATCGTTTCTTTACAACCTCTATCCCGTCTGCCGGACGAAGTGGCTCCTGCGTCGCCTGGACCATTCGGCCATTTTCGTGCTGATCGCTGCAACCTATACGCCCTTTCTCCAGCGCGGTTGGGATGATCCGTTCCTCTTTTGGATGCTCATCGGCATATGGGCGGTCGCATTTCTCGGCATCTCGATCAAATGCCTCCTGCCGGGACGGTTCGACCGGTTGGCGATCCTTCTCTATCTCGCCATGGGCTGGGGCGGCGTTCTGGCCGCGAAGTCGCTTTTCGCCGCCCTCAATGCGACGACCCTGGTACTCGTCCTCATTGGCGGCATCATCTATTCGATTGGCATCGTCTTCCATGTCTGGGAGAGGCTGCGCTTCCAGAACGCGATCTGGCACGGCTTCGTCGTTGCCGGCTCGGCCGTGCACTATTCCGCCGTCCTCAGTTGCATCAGCGGTGCGACCGCCGCCTGATTGGAGCGAACCGGTAAGCGGAAGGCTACCCACTCACTCAGCGGGCTGGCAACTATCCGAGGGGCGCAGTGCCGCCGCCATGCGCGAGATGACGCCGTCGAAGCTTGTCAGCTTCGATTTGCGATATTGCAGCCGGAAATAGGCGGCGCTGCCATCGCAGAGCGCGATCGCCCGCGTGTAGAAGACCTCTCGGCCGCGGGCACCCGAGAAGCTCGCCCAGGCGGGCGTGACCCGCGAGTAGAGGATTCGCCAGTCGTCGTCTTTCTCGTAGCCGATCCGATCCGAGACGTCTGTCTCGAAATCGCCGGCTGGAGGGTGCGTTCCGAACACGATCAGCGTCGCGCCATTGTCGTCGGCGTGAAAACTCGCGCCGTCGTTGTTGTCGGCCTGCTGGTGCATCTCGAAGCCCGGCGGGATCTCGACCGTGTAGCCAAACTGGGGATTGGAATAGGGGTGCCAATCGTCCTGCGCGGCAGCGGGCAGGACGGCCCCAAAGAGGAGAGCGAATGCAAATATGACGCGGCGCATGCGCAGAGCATTCCTTCGGTTACTTACCTGCCGCTTTGCCTTCTGCATGTTTCCTTAAAGCGTAGCCGATTTAGGACAGAAACATGCAGCATTTCAAAATCCTACAGCGACTTTGCACGTCTGATAAGACGCGCGGCGCCGTAGGAGAGTGGCCCTTTTCGCGGGATGCGTAAAGGGCCCTTACGACGGCTCTGAGATAGCGCGTTTGCCTTCTCTGGCCGTTCCGGATTACCACGAATTCGATAGTCCCGCCGCCACGCATTATCTGTTCCCGGCGGAACAGGACACGCCGCCCTGCGGCGAACAGTGAACGGCAGCCGCTGGCGGCCGGCGCCGATGCGTGGCGCTCGGCGGCAGCTTTGCTGCCTTTGCACAGTATAACCGCCCACTTGACTGGGACTCCAACCGATTTCTCTTGAGACGAACCGGGCCTTCTTCTATGTCCGATATCAAATTGACCAGATGATCAAAGGGGAAAGGAGCACGCCAAGCGATGGATGTCACGGCACTGACATTTCTGGCGCTCGCCCTTCCCTTCGCTGCGGCCCTTGTCGCACCCGGCCTGACCCGTCTCCTCGGGCACAATGCCGCCTGGGTCCTGGCCATTGCTCCCGCGGCAATCTTCTTGCATTTCCTGCGCTTTCTTCCGGATGTCGCGAGCGGCGAAATCGTGACCGGCGGCTATACGTGGATACCGTCCTTCAATGTCAGTTTTTCCTGGCTGATCGACGGATTGTCGCTCACCTTCATGCTTCTGATTTCCGGCATCGGGGCGCTGATCGTCCTCTATTCGGGCGGCTATTTGAAAGGCCACCCGCAACAGGGCCGATTCTTCGCCTTCATCCTGATGTTCATGGGGTCGATGCAGGGGCTCGTCGTTTCCGACAGTTTCCTGATGCTCTTCGTCTTCTGGGAATTGACGTCGATAGCCTCCTTCCTGCTGATCGGTTTCGACCACGCCCGCGAGGCCGCTCGGCGCGCCGCGTTACAGGCCCTGGTCGTGACGGGCGGAGGCGGCCTTCTGCTGCTCGCCGGGCTGCTGATCCTTTGGAACGTCAGCGGCGTCACGCAGCTTTCGCTGCTTCTCTCTTTCGGTTCCGAGTTGAAGGAGAGCCCCTTCTATCTCGCCGCATTGCTGCTGGTCCTCGGCGGCGCCTTCACCAAGTCGGCCCAGTTTCCCTTTCACTTCTGGCTGCCGAATGCCATGGAGGCGCCGACACCGGTTTCGGCCTATCTGCATTCGGCGACGATGGTGAAGGCGGGCGTCTATCTGTTGATGCGTCTCAATCCGGTCCTTGGCGGAACTCCGGAATGGCAGCTCCTGCTGCCGCTCTTCGGCGTGACGACGCTGGTGATCGGGGCGGCGCTCGCGGTGCGCCAAACCGATATGAAGCTGATGCTGGCCTATACCACGGTGGCCTCACTCGGTCTGCTGGTGATGTCGATTGGGCTCGGCTCGCCCCACGCGGTCGAGGCGGCCGCGCTCTATCTTGTGGCACACGCGCTTTTCAAAGGCGCCCTGTTCATGGTCGCCGGCATCCTCGATCACGAAACCGGATCGCGCGACTTCACGAAGCTCGGCGGCCTGCGCTCGGCGATGCCGCTCACTTTCGCCATCGCCCTTGCCGCTGCGCTCTCCATGGGTGGTCTGCCGCCCTTTTTCGGATTCCTCGCGAAGGAGGAACTCTATTCGGCCTTCTCCGCGTCGAACTTGCGCTCCGCGCTCTTTGCGATGCTGACTGTCCTCGGCAACGCCCTGATGTTTGCCGTCGCCTTCGCTGTCGCCCTGAAGCCCTTCCTGGGACCGCGCGTGAACGCGCCGAAGCATGTTCATGAGGCGCCGCCGCTTCTCTGGATCGGCCCGGCCGTTCTCGCCCTCAAGGGGCTCTCCATCGCGCTCTTCTCCGGTCTCGCCCATCGGCTCGTCTCGTCGCCCACCGCCTCGGCAATCGCCGGCGAGCCAAGGACCGTCGAAATATCGCTCGAGCCGCATGTCGGTCTGCCGCTGGCGCTCTCCGCGCTGACGGTGGCGCTTGGCGTCGCCTTCTACCTCAATCTGGCCCGCTTGCGCGCGGCGATGGTGACAATCCTCGCCGACATCGGCTGGGGGCCGGACCGGGGCTTCGACCAGTTCCTGCGTGGCCTCGTGCGCCTTGCAGTCGCTGTGACACGGCGCCTGCAAGGCGGCCGCTTCGACGTCTATATGACCGCCACCTTCGCGCTGGTGGCGATCGTTCTCTTGGCAATACCGCTCCTATACGGTGAGTTCCCGCGCGCTCCCTTCTTCTCCGCGGACGTTCCGGTGCACGAGCTTGCGATCATCGCGATCGCCGTCGGCGGGCTCTTCGCCGTCGTCGTCGCTTCCGACCGCCTCACCGCGATCGTCTCGCTCGGCATTCAAGGCTTCGCGGTCGCCGTCATCTACCTGCTCTACGGCGCCCCGGACCTGTCTTTCACGCAATTCATGGTTGAAACGCTGTCCGTCGTCGTATTGGCGCTGGTGATGACCCGGTTGCGGCTCTCGCCCGCCGATCACCGGCCGCTGCCGGAGAAAGCGCGCGATGCGACGATCGCGCTTGCCTGCGGCCTCGGCTTCGCCCTGTTTCTGCTGAGGGTCACGGCTGTACCCTTCGACCGGTCGCTCACGGACTTCTTCAACCTCTATTCGAAGTCGGTTGCGCACGGGGCGAATGTCGTCAACGTCATTATCGTCGATTTCCGCGGCACGGACACGCTCGGCGAAATCGCCGTGGTGATGATTACCGGCCTTGCGATCCTGGCGCTGGTGCGGCTGAGGGCCGGTTCGCTGAAGCGCGCCGTGGTCGCGGAGGCGGATGAAACGGCGGTGGAGGAACGGGCATGAAGTCGGTGATCTTCCGCACGCTCGCCCCGGTCTTGACGAGCCTGATGATGCTCTTCTCCATCTTCGTGCTGCTGCGTGGCCACAACGAGCCGGGCGGCGGGTTCATCGGCGGTTTGATCGCCGTTTCGGCCCTGGCGATCTATGGCATGGCGCACGGTGTCGAAACGGTCAGGCGGGCTATCTTCTTTCATCCGATGGCAATCGCCGGGGCGGGGCTCCTCGCAGCCACCTCTGCTGGCCTGATCGCGCTCTTCGCAGGAGTCCCGTTCATGACCGGGCTTTGGATCTATCCGGCGATTTTCGGCCTCGAAGTCCCGCTGTCGACCGTGCTCCTCTTCGACAGCGGCGTTTACCTGGTCGTCGTCGGCGCCATCAGTTCGATCGCGCTGTCGCTCGAAGAGCGGGGAGGGGAGTGATGGAGGCTTGGTTTGCCCTGCTCGTCGGCATTTTCTTTTCCGTTGCCGTCTATCTCATGCTCTCGAAGTTCATCATTCGCGTGCTCTTGGGTGTCGCAGTGCTCGGCAACGGGGTGAATCTGCTGATCTTCACGGGAGGTCGGCTGACGCGGGAGGTGCCGCCGATCATCCCCGAAGGGGCCGAATCGCTGGCTGCTCCGGCGGCCAACGCGCTTCCCCAGGCGTTGATCCTGACGGCGATCGTCATTTCCTTTTCCTTCTTTGCCTTCCTGCTCGTTCTTTCCTGGCGCGCCTATAGCGACCTTGCGACCGACAATACGGACGAGATGCGCGTTGCCGAACCGGCGGACGAGCCGCTCCCTCCGCTTGGATATTGACCCTCAATGGCCGCTTCGATCTCCCCGTTCGTCGATGTTTCCGCTGCGCTCGTCAGCGCGCCGCCCACGGCCGCCGAATGGCTGGTGATCCTGCCGGTCGCCTGGTGCCTGGCGATCGGTGCGCTGCTCGTCATGCTGCGCCGCCGGATCGGTATCCATCCGGCAATTGCCATTATCGGCCTTGCAGGGCTCGTGCTGATCGATGGGCTGCTGCTCAAGGCGGTCGCCGAGAACGGTCCGCTGACCATGGTGATGGGACGCTGGCTGCCGCCCTTCGGCATCGCCTTCACCGCCGACCTGACCGGGACGCTTTTCGCCTTTGCCGCGGCGCTTGTAGCGCTGGTCGCCGGCGTCTTCTCGCTTGCCGATATCAACGACAGCGGCCGCCGCTACGGCTTTTATCCGCTGCTGATGTTGCTGATGGCGGGCGTCTCGGGAGCCTTTCTGACCGGCGACATCTTCAATCTTTACGTCTGGTTCGAGGTGCTGCTGATCTCGTCCTTCGGCCTTCTCGTCCTCGGTTCCGAGCCTGAGCAGATCGACGGCACGGTGAAATACGGCTTCCTCAATCTCGTCGCTACGACGCTGTTCCTGATCGCGACCGGCTATCTCTACGCCGTTTTCGGCACGCTCAACATGGCTGATATCGCCACTCGGGCCGAGGCGCTGCGCGACAGCGCGCCGCTGATGACGCTCACGGGCCTGTTCATGCTCGCCTTTGCCATGAAAGCGGCCGCCTTCCCGGTGAATTTCTGGCTGCCGGCGTCCTATCATACCCCGCGCGTCGCCGTCTCCGCGCTCTTTGCGGGCCTGCTGACAAAGGTCGGCATCTATGCGTTGGTGCGGGTGATGGTCATGCTTTTCCCGGTCGAAAGGGAGGAACTTAGCTTCATCCTCGCGGTCGCCGGGGCACTGACGATGATCGTCGGCGTGCTCGGCGCTTTGGCGCAGACGGATTTCCGCCGCATTCTCGGCTACCTCATCGTCTCCGGCATCGGCTCGATGCTCGCCGGTATCGCCGTCGGCGGACCGGGCGGCATTGGGGGTGCCATCTTCTATGCGCTGCATTCCATGCTCGTGATGACCGGGCTTTACTTCGCCTCGGGGATCGCCATGCGTCTCGGCGCGAGTTCCTCGATTGCGGCGCTCGCCGGCCTCTACCGCCGGCATGTCGGATTTGCCGCTCTTACCCTGATGCTGTGTTTCGCCGTCTCCGGCCTGCCTCCCTTTTCCGGTTTTTGGCCGAAGGTCATGCTCGTCAAGGCAGCTCTCGATATCGGCGCCTGGTGGCTCGCCGCTGCTCTTCTTCTTGCCGGGTTCCTGACAATGATCGTCACCGGCCGCGTTTTCCTTTTGGTGTTCTGGCGCGAGGCCGCGCATGCGGACGGCGAGGCGGTGTCGCTGTCGCCTGCGGCATTCGGCCCCCTGGCCGTGCTCACCGGGCTGACCTTGTTGATCGGCCTTTATCCCGAGCCGCTGCTGGCGATAATCCAGGACGCCGCAGCGGGGCTCGCGGAGCCGTCGGCCTACGTGAACTCGGTCTTCCCGGAAGGCGGCCCGCGATGAAATTCCTGCAGATCAACCTGATTTTCACCGTCATTTGGGGTGCGATCAGCGCCAGTTTCACGCCGGCGAACCTGGCGCTCGGCTTTGCTGTCGGCGCTGTGTCCCTGTGGCTGATCCGGCGCGAGCTGCAGCCCGTCACCTATCCGCTGAGACCCTTGCGGCTGGCGCTGCTGGCGGCTCTGTTCTTCAAGGAACTCGCCGTATCGGCGGTCAAGGTCGCCATTCTCGTCCTGCGCTCCCGGATGGGCCTGAAGCCCGGGATCTTCGCCTATCCGCTGACCGCCAAGAGCGATTTCGAGATCACGCTCCTTGCCAATCTCATCACGCTGACGCCCGGCACGCTTTCCGTCGACATATCCGAGGACCGCAAGACCCTCTACGTCCACGCACTCGACTGCGCCGATCCGGGGGCGTTGCGCCAGGACATTGCACGCGGCTTCGAGCGGCGCATTCGGGAGGCTTTCGAACGATGATGGCCGGGACGATCCTGGCAGGCGCGACCAGCCTTGCGCTCCTGCTCCTCTCACTCGCTTTGCTGATGACGATGCTGCGCATCATTCGCGGTCCGACCTTGCCGGATCGGGTGCTCGGCCTCGACATGCTCGTCGCGATCGCGATCGGGTTCATTGCGGTTCTTGCAATAAAGACCCGCTTCAATCTCTATATCGACATAGGGATCGCCCTCGGCCTCGTCGGCTTCCTCGCAACTGTCGCCTTCGCGCGCTTCATCCTGACACACGGCCTCGCGCCGGAAGCGGGAGAGGGCGCCACCGCACCGAAACCAGCCATGAAGAGGGGCCGGGCTCCCGAAGCGGCCCGTCGCAAACGCCGGGGAGGGCGCTGATGGGCACGTTTGTCGTCGCCGCAATCACAATTCTGGTGGCCGTCCTCATCGTGCTTGGCGCATGCTTTTCGCTGCTCGCGGCGCTTGGCCTCCTTCGCTTCCCGGATCTCTACACGCGCATGCACGCGGCCTCGAAAGCGGGCACCGTCGGTTCTGGCCTGTTGCTGGTCGCCGCCGGGTTGCACTCGCTCGATCCCGCCATTTTCGTGCGCGCGCTTGCCGGTTTCGTATTCCTGGTGCTGACGGCGCCGATCTCGGCTCATTTGCTGGCGAAAGCCGCTCATCAGGCGGGTTACAGGATGACGAAACAATCGGTTATAGATCAGCTGCCACAAAAGGAAGAGCCACGGCGGCATTGATTGGCGCCATTTCTGATTCTGTATTTCGGGACAATTCCGCCACAGCGGACAAATTTAGTGACCTGAAATAGATATGCTGCTCATTGACAAAAATTATGTTTTGACATTTTGCAGATCAGTGTTAAGCCAGTAACCGCAAAGTGTCGTTGTGATCAATACTTTGAACTGGAATTCCAGCTTGAGTTGTGATTCTTTTCCGTTGCTTTGAGGCGCCGATGGGTTCGGCGCCTTGGTGACGGGTTTCGCTGTCGCGATTCGAGCCTTGATGTTGCAGCGGAGCGGTGCTCCCGTGGCGGCTATCGCTCAGTTCCAAGGCGGCAAGCGCTGTTCGGCGGCATTTTGGCATATCCTCCCTCCTGAAACCTTGTTTCAGGGATTTGTTGCTGGATTCCGATAGGAGAAAAAAATGAGTGAGAACACGCTCGGTGCGAGCAACGAACTCCTGGTTGAGCTGACGGCGGAAATCGTTGCCGCCTATGTGAGCAACCATGTGGTTCCGGTTGCCGAGTTGCCGACGCTGATAGCCGATGTCCATTCGGCTCTCAACAACACGACGGCTCCCGCGCCGGTGGTCGTTCCGGTCGAAAAACCGAAACCGGCGGTCTCCGTTCGCAAGTCCGTGCAGGATGATCAGATCACCTGCCTCGAATGTGGCGGCACGTTCAAGTCGCTGAAGCGCCATTTGATGACCCACCACAATCTTTCGCCGGAAGAGTATCGCGAGAAGTGGGATCTGCCGGCGGACTATCCGATGGTGGCACCGGCCTACGCGGAGGCCCGCTCGCGTCTCGCTAAGGAAATGGGGCTGGGTCAGCGTCGCAAGCGCCGCGGCAAATAGACGGGTCGCCCGGCAACTGGCCGGGCAAGCCTTGCGCATTGATATTGAGGTCGAAGCCGGGCTGTCTCAGTCCGGCTTTTTGGCGATCAGGCCGACCGTGGGTGCGCCGATCTCACGCGGGCAGGCGTGTCTCGGCCTCGCCCTTGATTCTCCGGATCATCGAGCGCAGACCGTTGGCGCGCTGCGACGACAGATGCTCGATGAGGCCGATCCTGCCGAAGATATCGAGTGCGTCGATCCTGGCGATCTCCGAGGCGCGCTTGCCCGAAAAGATCGCAAGCGCGATCGCCACCAGGCCGCGGACGATGTGCGCGTCCGATTCTCCCTCGAAGGTCAGGACCGGGTCGTCCTGATCACCGGACGTGCGGGTCACCAGCCAAACCTGACTGGCGCAGCCCTGAACCTTGTTCTCGCTGGTCCTTGAGACTTCCGGCATCTCCGGCAGGCTCTTGCCCAGTTCGATGACGTAGCGGTAGCGATCTTCCCACTCTTCGAGAAAGGCGAAATCGTCGATGATCTGATCAAGTGAAACCATGGCTGATCCGAATGTGGCGCTCTGGCGATCGACTGCCGGTCGCCGCGCCTTGCTCTCCGTCCCGCGCCAATTCAGGCACGGGATGCTGTTCACCATTCATATAGGGGATACGGGCCGCAAAGAGAACAGCTCATGGCTTAATGGGATTCCGTTCGGCCGAGGGCTCGAACAAAAACCGCCGCGAGGCGCGAGAGCCTTTGCGACGGCACAGTTGGCAGTGGGCTTACTGGCAGAACCGGTCTAGTTGGTCGCAGCCGCCTTGGGATCGAGACGCTTTTCCGGGACGGGCGTGCGCTTGAAAACCGGCATGGCTTCATTCGCCGGCTCTCCGGATGGGAGGGTCTCGGCAGACCGCACGGTGCCGGTCATGACCTTGGCGTCGGGCGCTCCGGTCTCGGTTTCGGCAAATTGGCTGTCCAGGAACTCATAGGCGATGCGCGCACCCTCGCGGGCACGGTGGCCGAGGGCGACGAATGTTTCGCCACCCTTCTCGCAGACGTCCGGCTTCTGGATGCAGATCGCGCTGATATATTGAAAGGCCTCGTTGGCCGCGGAGAAGGTGTCGCCGATTTCCACTTTCGGCCCGTTTTCCAGCTTGGCGCTGCTCGACGGGTCGAGGAAGGGGAGCAATACGAGCACTAGCGAAAACCAGAACGTCGCCTTTACGAGAAACCACATGTTCTGCCCATCCTCTATCAGGCCGCCGCCTCCGAATTTCGAGCCCGGATTTGGTGTCTTCGGCATGCCCTCTATCGCCAACGCCTTTTGTTGTCCTGCGCCCGGTGGCTGTGTCGCAGCACGTCGGGTGTCTTCTGTCGTCGACGGTAGAACGGGAATCACAAGACCGGTTTTCCAGAAATGCCGGGATTTGGTTCAAATTTTAGCGAACTGGTCGATTCTGGCATGGTCGGTGGGTGTTTATCCCGCATTTTAACGACCACCGTTAAGGTTCATGGCAGGCTGTGCGGCGCAAGGCCCGAGTGGCGCGACACCGCCGCCGGCGCGCTCTGCCCAAATCATTAACAGGAAGCAGAAAATCCACCGAAATCCGCTGCTTACGCGCCGTTAACCACAACGGACGAAGCTCATCGGAATTGCCTCGAAACGGGAATTTTCACCCATTTCGCGGGCCCACGCGGCAAGCGCGTTTATTCTTTCATTAAGCCGGGGATGCGAGATTCGGACCATCACGAGGCGGTCCGTTCTACCTGCTTGCGAAACGCGCAAGGACTGCGAATCTGCCTCGCAAGAAGAATAAAGGTGGCAGGGCAAAGCGTGAGCGTATTGCGTAACATGGCTGGCAATTGGGCATCCCGCATGGATGAAGCCGCCGCTGCATGGCTGCCGCGACGCCCGCCCGGCCGCGTTGCGGAACGCCATGATTTCAAACGACTGCGTCCCCTCGTCGCCGTCGCCTTGACGGCACTGCCGATCGTGCCGCTGGCCCTGTCGGCGGTCTTGCCGGTTTCCGTGGCCTTACCGGTCGGGACGGCGCTTTGGGCGTCGGCTTCACTGCTTGCGGCAGCAGCGAGCCTTGCGGCGCACCGCATGGTGCCGGCGGCCGCGGAGGCGGAGCCGTCCCTCGTCACTGATCTGCCTGATCTCTCCGCGGCCTATGATCTCTTCGCCGGTCTCGTCACCGTTCACGACCCGCGTGGCCACGTGCTGTCCGTTCACGGGCGCGACGCCCCCGGCCACCTGAAGTTGATGCGCGACCCTCGCGGACGCGGCTTGATCGAACAAATTCATATATCCGACCGCATCAGCTTCCTGAAGGCGATCGATGCATTGCGCCAGGACGGCGAGTGCTCGGCGGTCGATATCCGCATCGAGCGTCCGTCGGCTTCTGCCGATGCTCCGCAATTCGTGCACATGCGCTGCGAGATGACGCCCCTTCGCGATGCCGAGGGGCGTCTGATGGCGATCATCGCCCAATCCCGCGATGTTTCTGACGAGTCCCGCCTGCGGGCGGAAGTCGCCGCGAAGGCGGCGCATGCCGAATCGGCCAACGATGCGAAGACGCGTTTCCTCGCGGCTGTGAGTCACGAGTTGCGCACGCCACTCAATGCCATTCTCGGCTTTTCGGATGTTCTTTCCGGCGAATATTTCGGCAAGCTGGAGAATGACCGGCAGCGCGAATATGTTTCCTTGATTCACCGTTCCGGCACGCATCTCCTTTCCGTCGTCAACACGATGCTCGATGTGAGCAAGATCGAGGCCGGCCGCTACGAGCTCGTGCCCGAGCCTTTCCGGGTCGCGGACGCGGTCGCCGCCTGTGAAGCGATGCTGTCGCATCAGGCGCGTGAGAAGGGCGTGAGGCTGACAAGCCGCGTGACCCGGTCGGTGGGTGAAATCAACGCCGACCAACGGGCCCTCCAGCAGATCCTGATCAATCTCGTCGGCAATGCCGTGAAGTTCACCGACAAGGGCGGCCTCGTCACGGTCGATGCGGAAATCGACGGCGCGATGTTGAAGTTGACCGTCAGCGATACCGGCATCGGTATTGCCGAAGAGAAGCTGGAAATGCTCGGCCAACCTTTCGTCCAGATTCAAAATGACTATACGCGCCGCTATGAGGGCACCGGTCTGGGCCTGTCGCTGGTCAAGGGGCTCGTCCAGTTGCATGGCGGCACGATTTCGATCCGCAGCTCGGAAGGCGAGGGAACGGTTGTCGTCGTGTCGATACCGCGGGACGGCTGCGGCATTGACAAACCGGAGCAGGTGAGCGCCGGCGCGAGAGTGGAATTTCCGCCGCGGCTGAAGGGGCGCGACGAAAAGACGTGCGAATTGCAGACAGAGGCTACCAAACGAACAATCGAGGAAAGGGGACATGGCGCCGCGCAAGCGAAAACAGCCTGACCGGAAACGGGGCGGGCGGTCGCGGCAGGGCATCGCGTTGCGCGGATTGGCGCTCGCGGGCCAGGGCCTCGGCCGTTGCGCCGTGCTGGCCGGCCGGTTGATTGGGCACCATCCGCTGGGAGCAGGCGGATCGGCGGCCTTCGCCGTTGTCTTCAGCTTCGTGGCGGCGAACGCCATGTGGTATCAGCCCGGTACGCATCCCTCGCCGCTGTTGCGCACCCGGGTTCCGCTGGTAGGCCCCGAGGTTGCCGAGCGCCTGGCGGCCGCCAACGGCGAGGCCGTCGAACCACGCAAGGTGACGACCTTCGTGATCGAGCGCGAAGGCGAAGCGAAGGCGGAACAGGACCAGGAGACGGTCGCCGGGCAGGAGGGTTCCTCGGAGCTACGTGCGCTGCGGTCGGCGGAGACCTCGGCGGACGTGGGCGCTGCCCTGCCGTCGGCTCTTGTCGCAGACGTCCAGAAGGAACTGGCCCGGCTCGGCCTCTACGACGGCACGCCGGACGGCCGCAACGGTCCGAAGACCGCATCCGCCATCCTCCGCTTCGAAAAGCGCGCCGGGCGCAGGGAAACCGGCATGGCCAACGCCGATCTCCTTCACGTGCTCCGGGCAGCCAAGGGCTCCGAAACCGCCCTTGCAGCGCCGGGCAGCCGCCCCTATGCCGACCCGAAATCGGTGCCCGCGGAGATCGATCCGGTCGCCGCCGCGATCCGCACCGCGGAGGGGGATACAACGCTCATTCCGCCTGCCGAGATCCCGGCATCGAGCGAACTTGTCATGAATATCCAGAAGGGGCTGAGCAACCTCGCCTACGCCGACATCGTCGTCGACGGCGTCGCCGGAGATCAGACCCGGGCGGCGATCCGCCATTTCGAGAAGCACTACCGGCTTCCGCAGACCGGCGAACCGAACGGCAAGGTTCTCAAGAAGCTGAAGGAAATCGGCGCGCTATAAATCCGTAAGGATTGCGGCGACGGCCCCTACTGCATCTTTCCTTAAATCGTACCGACTTAAAGTTAAAACATGCAGCATTTCAAAAAGCGACAGCGACGTTCGCGCGTCTGACAAGACGCGCGGCGCTGCAGGGCGGTCGTTTGCATATCGATCAGTGCGCGTGTATCTGCCTGGAATGCGCGTCAAAACCCACATCTTCGTCGCCTCGCTCTTGCGCCGCGTTTTCGCGGGCGGCGGTTATGCGGCAGTGTTGCGCAAAGGAGCGGAGGAAGCCGGGGCGCTTTTCATTCGCCAGCGCACCCGCCTCGGGACCGAGACGCTCTATGCGCCGGCGCCGCAGAGCTTCTTCGAGGAGGAAACCGATAGTCTCCGCAAGTTCGAAGTTCGGCTGCGGGACGCGCAGGCGGAAGTCATCGATGGCGCTCTGTCGTCGGAAATCCGCTTCGACCCGGATTGCTGGATCGTCGAGATCGAGCTCGACGATTGCGGCGATCTGTTGCATGTGGTTGCGGATACGGACGCCAGCCGTTGAAGGCGAAATCCGCCCTTAGCGCATCGGCCCGACAATCGGACCCGATTTTCGGAAAGCGCGATGTGTAGATTCAAAGGCTTACAGCGTCCTTTGTGCGTCCTAAAGGACGCACGGCGCTGCAGGAGGCGGCATATTATTTTCGCCCGGTGGTCCGCTTGGGCTGTGCCGCACCCGCGGGAATGCCAGGCGCGGCGCGTGCCTCCTGCCGACGCGAATCGGGGGCCCGATTTTCCGCGAGATGGGTTTCGTGGCGGATCGGCCTTGCGTCGCCGTCGGCGCGCAGCCACGCTTCCACGCGTTCGACGCTTGTCTTTCGGTCGAGGCTCCTGATCAAGGCTTCGGCACGGTTGCCTGTGCCAGACCTGTCGGAAAGATGCGGGTAAAGCGCCAGGAGCAGGACGGCCAGATCTGCAGCGGGGAAGTCGAGCGCCGCAAGTGTGACGGCGAGCTGTTGGCCGGAAACGTCGAGAAGGATTCTTTCGGCAAGCGCGCCGCTTGCCGCCAGGGCGTCGGCAAGCGCCGTCGCGAACAGGATCGCCTCGCCGTTGCGGGCAAACCGCATCAGCAGCGCCTGATGGAGATCGTCGATCGGCTGGAGGCTTGCCCCTTGGCGGAGAGGCTGGGCGCCAGCGCGCGCCAGCGCCCTGATCTCCTCGCGCAGCTTGTTTTCCCGGGCCACGCGCTCGGATGAGGGGCGACCGTCGGCCGGTGCCGGTGGGGACGGGGCGGCCGTGACGGATATGTCGGCGGGCGGTGCGGCGGCAGTCAGCTGCCGGTGTTCCACGAGCGCATCGACAAGCGACGGCGAAAGATCCTCCCGATGCGCGATCGCATTGGCATGGGCGGGGCCCTGCTGGCGGATGATCGACATCAGCGTCCGATCCGGGATCGCTTTCGACCGGGTGAGAAAGATCGCGGCGATCGAGATCGGCATGCTGCCGATGAGCAGCGCGACCGATTCGGGCACATGGGCGCATTGCGATAGGGCAGCGGCAGCCTGCCGCCGCGCCTCGTTGCTGGAACCGAGGAAAAGCGGTTCGAAGAGCTCGGCGAACTGCTTCAAGTCGGATTTGCGCGGGATGCGAAGGCTCTCGAAGCCGGTGACGGTCGCCATCAGCACGACGTCCTTCAGCCGGCCCGTCTGCGGCCTTTCCAACTCACGAAACCGGTTCGTCACGACAAATCCCAGATGCAAAAAGCATGACGCCATTGCCGATGGCTCGGAACGGCACACGTCTCAAAAATTAGATCGAAATCGTTAGCGTAGCATTAACTATGGACCTTGAGGCTTTATTCAGGCTTGCGGCATCCACATGGCGGATCGATGCGATCGGCCGCTGTTCATCCGCGACGCGGCGAACTCAGCCTTAAAAACTCCATATGCGGCCCTATTCCTCATTCGACGGTGAAGGGCGATAAGGCCCGCCGAAGCAGAGGGCCAGTGGCCTTCCTATGGGAGAAGTGTCCGTGAAGAAAGCGTTCCTGCGGGTGGCGGCCGTGTGTGCCCTCGCGCTCATGCCCTTGGTTGCCGAAGCCGCGGAGGGCTTTGCCACCGCCAATGTCAACATGCGCTCGGGCCCGAGTACCCGCTACCCTGCCGTCACGATCATACCGGTGGGTGAATCGGTGGAAATCCATGGATGCCTGGCCGACCGGCCCTGGTGCGACGTTTCCTTTTACGACGGTCGCGGATGGGTGGCCGGACAATATGTGCAGGCGCTCTATCGCAGCAACCGCGTCTATGTGGAGCCGGAATACTATCGTCCGCTCGGAATCCCGACGGTCGTCTTCGAGTTCGATCGCTATTGGGACCGCAACTATCGGGGCCGCGATTTCTATCGTGACCGCGACCGCTGGCGCCGCGGGCCCGATTGGGCCGAGGATCGCGATTGGCGGTGGCAGCGCGAAGAACAGGGTCGCCAGCGGCAAAGCCGGCGAGCATCAGAAGGCGAATGGGAGCGCGAGCAGGACCGCCGCGAATGGGAACGTCAACAGGCGAGAGAGAGGCAAGAGGCCCGGGAACGGCAGCAATGGCGACGCGAGCGGGAGCGTGAACGTCCGGAGCGGCGGGACCGGCGCCGCGACGAGAACTGGGAAGGCGGTTCCGCAGAGAACTATCAGGGTGATCGCAAGGAAGAGCGGTCCCGCCAATTGCGCGAGTTGCGACGCGACGGGGAAGTCAGAACGGTGCCGAAATGCGTTTTCGGCGATTTCGCCTGTGAAAACGACTGAGGGACCGTGGAGTCCGGCGGAGCGGCGCGCGAGCCCTCGCGGCTGCTCCGACCATGGTTTGCGGAAGGGCAGGCGGCGATTGCCGCCTGCCTTTTTTCTTGTCCGCCTTGCCGGAGTCTTGCGGGAACCAATCCTTTTTCGACGCGTTGACTTCGCGCGATAGCTAAGGGAGCGGAGACAATGGCGGAAAAAAAGCTGGCAGCGGTGGGCACTATGGAAGCGGAAAAGACTGCGGCAGACACCCAGATCGAATTGCAGGCCCAGGTCGCCGAGTTGAGGGCCGAGATCGTGCGGCTGACGGAGACGGTTTCGGCCATCGGCAGCGGCGCCAAAGCGGTCGTCCAGGGGGAAGCGGAACTGATGACGGAACGGCTGCGGGAGCGTGTTCGTGACGATCCGATTTCGACCCTGCTGACCGTAGCGGGTGTCGCATTCCTGTTCGGCCTGTTCGCGAGACGCTGAGGCCACCTTCTGCGCGCACTCACACACCACCAGAATTGGCAATTGCGCTTGGTTAAGGACCCATGGTCTGGATTAAGATAGGGTTAACCGGGCTATGGCTCAATCGCATTCAGCAAGCTATTATTGATCCGCATCTGATGTGCACTGAAACGGACGACATCCGGGGAGGGGAACCGGAAGAAGGAGTGAGTTGAGAAAGGCGCGTCTGTCCGGGTTTTCCGGGAATGCGCCGGCCCGCAATCGGGCAGGGTGAAATCTGTGTTCATCCGTCTCATGAATGTATGGAGACGAGCATGGCAGACGTAATCAGATTGCAGGACCGCAAGGTCAAGGTGCCGCGAAGGCGCCCCATTGCCGCGGCCAGCGCCAAAGTGTTGTTTTTTACCGGCATCCGTTACGAACGCCTCGACGGGCGCGGTCCGCAGCCAACCGCTCCGACAGGACGACAGGTCAAGAAGCAGTAGCCGGACCGGCGCAATCGTCTCGCAAGCGGGCTCGCCGATGAAGCTACTGGCGACGCGCACCCATTTCCTCTCCAATTCCCCTCGTTCTGGCTACTGGCGACGGAACGGAGCACAGCTCGATTCGGTGAGAAAATCGCGGACCTGCGTTTCGAAACTGTCGAGCGGCGCCAGCGTGCGCAGGACGGCATAGCCCTCCGCGTCCTTCATTTCGATCATAATCGATTGCGCGAGCGCCTCCGGCGGCGACTTGCGCAGGTCGACCAATTGGATCGGCGTGGCGACGACGAGATCGAGATCGCCGTTGACGGCGGTTTGGTCGTTCATGCTGAAGACTTCGTTCGACCCGCTGTCGAAGATCGACAGCGACCAGAACGGCACGGTGCCACGCGCAATGAACCGCGCCGGCGCATCCTCGACCGAGAAGCTGCAGACGGCGGTGCGCAGGAAGGGGTCGCTATTGTCCAGCCCGGTCGGACCCGGCTCGGCCGCGAGCGGAAAGAAACTGTCCATCTCGAGGAGACCGAGGATACGCGTATAGGCGTCGCGGCCGGTAAACTGCGGCAGGACAAGGATGATGACGATGTGCAGGAGGGCGGCGCCGACGAGCCCGACGAGAAGGGTGAACAGGGCTCTACGCATTCCCGCAGCCCGTCTTGACGATTTTCGGCATTGCGAGGTCGATCAGCCCGGAAGAGCCCGCCGTTGGCGTATCCAGCAGGGTCAGGACGAGCTGGAAATTTCCCGTATGGCGGATGGCGAGCCAATTGTCCGGCTGTGCGATCGGCGAGGCGTGAATGACGAAGCCGCTGTCCTTGGCGCGCAGCACTGTCCACGAATTGATCGCCGACGGTATCTCGGATCCCGGTCGCAGCGTGGCGCCGTCGGAGGTCGCGGCGTAGAGTGTCCAGAAGCGGGCGGGTGGCGTGATCCCGGAAATGTCATAGGAGCAGGCGGCCGAAAGGCGCGCGCCGGAATCGTCGGTGGCGGCCGTGAACCTCAGCCCTTCTGCGCCGCCATAGAGCAATTCCCCGGCACGCGCCCGGTGCGCTTTTGCATAGGGATCAGCCGCGACGGTTTGCGCTTCGGGGAAGGCCACCCAAGGGCCGATCGCGATCGATCCGAAGCCGACGGTTGCCTTGAGTGCCCATATGGCCGACGTGATGCCGCCGCCGAAGGCGATGAGAAGTGCAAGGGCGACGAGGAGGGGAACGCGGAACAAGGGGAGCTCTCGTTTATCCTGGCGGCAGTGAAGCGGTTGTGCGGCGATGGCTACTGCATGTTTCTTGGATCATAGCTGATTCAAGTGCAAAAACATGCAGCAATTCAAAGCGCTGCAGCGCGCCTGGCAAGCCGCACGGGGCTCGTGGCCGCCAGAGAACGGATTTGTCGTTGCGAGCTCAATTCTTGGCGGCATCTGTCACCCGCGGCGTCACTGGCGTTCCGTCGGGTGCTTCGAGCGCCGCAACCCGGCCACCTACCTTTTCCCTGGGCTTCAGCGGCGACGCCCGTTCGAAGGCGCTGCCGATCGACTTCAACAGGCGGGTCACGTCGGCAGACAGCGATCGCGGCCGGACAAGCGGCGGCAAGGCGTTTTCATCCTGCGCGGCCTCCGCGACGGCCTCCGGCTCCTTTTGCGGTTCGGCCGGCGGAGCCTCGATCCCCGGGATTGCGCGGTGCTCAATCCCCTGTTCGGCATAATCCATCAGCCGCTTGAACGTCATCGCGGGCAGGGAGCCTCCCGTCATCTCCTCGGTGGACGTGTAGTCGTCATTTCCGAACCATACGGCTGTCGTGTAGTCGCCGGTGAACCCGACGAACCAGGCGTCGCGATAGGCCTGCGTCGTCCCCGTCTTGCCGCCTGTCACGATCCCGTTGCTGAGCGCGGCTTTGCGGCCGGTACCGATGACGGGGATCTGGGTGAGGATTCGGTTCATCGACGAGATGGCCTGTTCGCTCAGAACCCGCCGCGCCGGCGGTGCGTCGCGGCCGAAGTCGTAGAGGATATCGCCGTCGTAATTGAGGATCTGACTGATGCCGTGGCGTCGGGATTCCAAGCCGCCGGCGGGAAAGACCGCGTAGGCCGTTGCCTGATCGAGCACCGTCACCTCCGACGTGCCGAGCGGCATGGTCTTGTCTGTGCGGATCGGTGTTTCGACGCCCATTCTCTTGGCCGTCTGGGCTATGATCTCGGTGCCGAGCTTGTCCTTGGCGAGGCGTACCGGAACCGTATTGATCGACCTTGCCAGAGCATTCATCAAGGTGACCCGGCCGGCGTACTTACGCGCGTAGTTCTGCGGCGACCAGCCGCGCCAGGTGATCGGCGCGTCGACGACCACCGTCTCGGGCGTCATGCCTTTCTCCATCGCCGCCGCATAGGTATAGACCTTGAATGAGGAGCCGGGCTGGCGCAGCGCCCGGGTGGCGCGGTTGAACTGGCTTTCGCCATAGTCGCGGCCACCGACCATGGCGCGTACCGCGCCGCCGTTCTCGATCATGACCAGGGCGCCCTGCTTGACCTTGTAGCTTTCGCCGTATTGCCTCAGGCTCGACTCGATCGATTCCTCGCCCGCCGCTTGCAGCCCCATGTCGATCGTCGTCCTGACGATGAGCGAATGCTGCGCGAAGGGGGCGGCAATGCGCTGGACCTCATCGAAGGCCCAGTCGAGGAAAAAGTCCGGTGCCTTGACCTGGGCGCGATCGATGACGCTCGCCGGGTTGAGGCGGGCGGCGAGCACTTGGCCCTCGGTCATCAGGCCGCCCTGGACCATGTTTGACAGAACCTCGTTGGCGCGGGCGCGTGCCGCCGGCAGGTTGACGTGCGGCGCGTAGCGCGCCGGCGCCTTGAACAACCCGGCCAGCATGGCGGACTCGGCGAGATCGATATCGGTGATCGCCTTGCCGAAGTAGAACTGAGCCGCCGCCGCGGCTCCGAAAGTGCCGCCGCCCATATAGGCGCGGTCGAGGTAGAGGCGGAGGATTTCCTTCTTCGAGAGATTGGACTCGAGCCAGACGGCGAGGAAGGCTTCCTTGATCTTGCGTTCGATCGTCCGCTCGTTGGTGAGGAACAGGTTCTTGGCGAGCTGCTGCGTCAGCGTGGAGCCGCCCTGAACCACGCCGCCGGCGCGGGCGTTCTCGGTCATGGCGCGCGACAGGCCGAGAAAGTCGATGCCCCAGTGATCGAAGAAGCGGCGGTCCTCCGTCGCCAGCACCGCCTTGATCAGGTGATCCGGCAACTCGTCGATCGGTACGGAATCCTCATGGATGATGCCGCGATGGCCGATCTCGTTGCCGTAGCGGTCGAGAAAGGTGACGGCAAAGTCGCTTTGGGCCCGCCAGTTGCCCTTGGTTTCCTCGAAAGCCGGGAGCGCAAGCGCGAGCATCAGCACGGCGCCGGCGGTGCCCCAGGTCATCCCTTCTCCGAGCACTTCGAAAAGCGCTCGTTTCCAGCCGCGCATGCGAAAGCGACGGAAGAAGATGGTGGTGTCTTCCCACCATTCCGCCAGGCGAAAGCCGGCATTCCATACGGTCGAGTCGATCCAGGAATCGATCCGCAGAAAGAAGTGTCGCTTCTTCGGCCGATTTTCCTCTTTCCCCGGTTCCTGCACGGCGTTCATGTCCCGAAGCTTCCTTGCCACACGACGATATTTGCACGGCGCGAAATTCCAATCTACTTGCATATCGCGCCGTCGGCCTTAAAAAACCGGCAATTTTCTGCAAAGTTTCCATGCCGGCGTGGAAGTGACGAAAGTGTGACGCGATGGGCGAAATGCCTTTCTGGAAGACGAAGACCCTGGACGAGATGACCGACGCCGAATGGGAAAGCCTATGCGACGGCTGCGGTCTCTGTTGTCTCAACAAGCTGGAGGATTGGGACACGGGCGAGATCGCCTGGACGTCGATCCGCTGCACGCTGCTCGACGGCGAGAGCTGTCGATGCAAGGACTACGACAACCGGCAGGCAACCGTCCCCGACTGCGTCCAACTGACCCCGCAGGCGGTGCGGGAAATCTCCTGGCTGCCCCCGACCTGCGGCTATCGTCTGGTTGCCGAGCGGCGTGACCTTTACTGGTGGCACCCGCTCGTCTCCGGCGATCCGGAAACGGTGCATGCGGCGGGGATCTCCGTGCGCGGACGCGCCGTTGCCGAAGACGGCATCGACATCGAAGACTATGAAGACTATCTGGTAACCTGGCCCTTGGAAGTGGGCCTCGAACCGGCGGGGTAGTTCGGCGCTTTTCAGTGACCGCTTAGTGACCGCCGTTTTTGCGCACGAGGCTCTTTGGGGCGGCATTCCTCCACGCCGTCTCCAGCGACTGACGGATGAGCTCTTCGTCGGCATCCACGAAGTAGAGTGATGTCCAGCCTCGCGCGCCCCAGCCGCCGGGCACTGCGGCGCAGACCGCCGGCTCCGTTTCGAGCAGCATGCGCTGCTGATCGGGCGTCAATTTGAAGACGGCGCGGCCGGCCTCCGGCAGGGTCATGAAGATGCGCTTGCCCACCCGAAAGTCGCGCGTTCCGAAGTGCGCATTTTCCTGCGTCCCCGGAAGACTAAGTGCCAGCTTTTCGATTTCTTCGGTCAGCATCCGAAAAGAGTAGCACGAAATCGACAATTGACAAAAAGCCTCGCGCCCCGCCGGCTAGCGGGCGCGAGGCAATGTTTTCAAGCGGATGGGATTATTCAGTCCCGGCGAATGACCGCCGGGAGAGAGAAATCATTCTGCAGGCGGAACCGGCTTGTGAGCAGTTTCGCTGGCCGCGCGCATATCGCGCCATTCGCTTTCGAAGCGGTCGAGCAGCGACTGTGGAATTCTGGACTGCGATGATACGGGCGGCTTGTTCGCGAGTGTCTGCATCCGGTCCTCCTAGGCGAGACGATTACGATTGCCGGACCATTTCATACGGCAAATACTTTGTAAATCATGGGGTTAAACTATTTAAACGATTGAAAAATCTTTAAATCGATTAATTGTCAACTCATCCACACCGCGCTTTCCTGTCGGCTCCGGGGGGCGGTGGATTTGCGCGCGATGAGACATGACCTTCGATGAGCGTTTCGGCACCCAGGGTGGAAGTCCAAATGCAATCATCTTCAAAGGGTTGGGAGCAGAGCCGGACTCGCCTTTCGAGTTAGCTCGCGCGACTTCCGACGATCCGGAATCAACTTCTGAGCAAATGCTTCCATGCAACTCGGTTGAATCGCGAATCGGCTCCAGCTTCATGGAAAGCCGCGCCGTTCCTCCGACAGTATGATCCATAGATCTTAACGGACCCCTGACCCGTTCAATGCCCCGGGAGGCGCGGCCGGCCTCGCCATGGCTGCAATCTCCGGTGGATAATCGGGTTCGGGCGCGCCGGCGCCTGCAACGGGATGTCGCGGCCGTCGCGGCGGACATTCATTTGCCATTCAGCCTCTATCGGCTAATGATTTTGCCATGATCTTCCCAAGTCGAAAGTGCGTTCATGTCTTCATCAGTGACCATAGTCGCGCTCGCCGCAGGCCTCGCAGGGTTTTCGCTGCCTGCTGCTGACGTGCCTACGGTTGTTGTCCGCGTGGCGGGTGATTGCAGCGCTGCGGCGGCGCAAGTGGTTGCCGAGACCGGCGGCGAATTGCTCTCCGCCCAACCGACAGCCGATGGCAAGTGCGTCGTGACCGTGCTAATCCCGGGCAATGGAGGGCGGCCGAAGAAAGTGACGGTCAAGGTGCCGATGTAGGCATCTGCGGCGCCCGTCAGCAAAGGGAAGTGGAAGCACGATGCGCATCCTGATAGTCGAGGACGACGTCAATCTGAACAGGCAACTGGCCGAAGCGCTGAAGGAAGCCGGTTACGTCGTCGACCAGGCCTTCGACGGAGAGGAAGGCCATTATCTCGGCGACGCGGAACCCTACGATGCGATAATCCTCGATATCGGCCTTCCGGAAATGGACGGCATCACGGTGCTGGAAAAGTGGCGCGCCGACGGCAAGACCATGCCGGTACTGATTCTGACGGCCCGCGACCGCTGGAGCGACAAGGTGGCAGGGATCGACGCCGGCGCCGACGACTATGTCGCGAAGCCTTTCCATGTCGAGGAGGTGCTGGCGCGCATCCGGGCGCTGATCCGCCGCGCGGCGGGACATGCGAGTTCCGAGATCGTCTGTGGACCGGTCCGCCTCGACACCAAGGGCTCGAAGGCGACCGTCGGCGGTGTCGCGCTGAAATTGACGTCCCACGAATTCCGGCTGCTCTCTTATCTCATGCACCACATGGGGCAGGTGGTTTCGCGCACCGAGCTTGTCGAGCACATGTATGATCAGGACTTCGACCGCGACTCCAACACGATCGAGGTCTTTATCGGCCGCCTTCGCAAGAAGATCGGCAACGACCTGATCGAGACGGTGCGCGGTCTCGGATATCGGATGCAAGCACCCGGCAATGGCCATTAGATCCCTCACGGCGCGCGTTCTGGCGGTTTCGACCGTTTGGGCCGTCGTTGCCCTCGTCGTGATCGGAGTGGTCATCTCGGCGCTCTACCGGCAGGGCTCCGAACGGGGCTTCCAGGACCTGCTGCGCGCCCAGCTCTACAACGTCATCAATTCGATCTCCGTCGACGAAAAGGCCGCCCTGGCCGGCAGTCCCCAGCTTGGCGATCTGCGCTTCTCCCAGCCGCAGACCGGTTGGTACTGGATCGTCGAGCCGATCGGTGAATTCGATACGCCGCCCTTGCTGTCGACGTCGCTCGGTTCCGCCAAATTGCCGATCGTCAGCGTCGACGAGGTTCCCTTCGACATTCGCTACGAGCGCTTCTACACGACCGAGGATCCGTTCGGAAACGAGGTCGAAGTGGCGGAAACCGAAGTGGTGCTGGACATCCAGGGTCACACGGCGCGCTTCCGGGTTGCCGGCAACCGCGACGTCCTCGAAGCGGACATCGACCGCTTCACCCGCAACCTGACGATCGCGCTCTCCATTTTCGGTCTCGGCGGTCTTGGGGTGAACGCCTTGACCATTCTCTTCGGCCTCAGGCCGCTGGACCAGGTGCGCCGCTCGCTCGAAAAGATCCGCACGGGCGAGAGCGAGCGGTTGGACGGCGCTTTCCCGCGCGAGATTCAGCCGCTTGCCAATGAGGTGAACGCGCTGATCGACAGCAATCGCCGCATCGTCGAGCGTGCCCGCATGCAGGTCGGTAATCTCGCTCACTCCCTGAAGACGCCGATCGCGGTGCTCCTCAACGAGGCGCGCGTTCTCGAGGTCCCCCACGGCGAACTGATCCGGACGCAGGCGGACGCAATGCAGACGCAGGTCCAGACCTATCTCAGCCGCGCCCGGATCGCGGCCCAGCGCGGCTCCATTCTGGCGAGAACCGAGGCTCAGCCGGCGCTCGAAAGGATCGTCCGGGTGATGCGGCGGCTCAACCCGGACATGGAGTTCAGCCTGTCGGTCAACCCGCCCGGGCTGGTGCTCGCCATGGAGCAGCAGGATGTCGAAGAAACCGTCGGCAACCTGCTAGAGAATGCCGCGCGTTATGCACGCGAACAGGTTGTGCTCAGCGTCGAGCCCGCCGCCGAACAGGAGCGCAGCAAGCAATCCGGTCGCGAGTGGATCGTGCTCAGGATTGACGACGACGGGCCGGGGCTCGATCCGGATCAGATCACATTGGCGATGAAGCGCGGCAAGCGGCTCGATGAAAGCAAGCCCGGCACCGGGCTGGGACTGTCGATCGTCAGCGAGATCGTCGGTGAGTATCAGGGTAGTGTCGAACTCAGTCGACGCGACGAGGGAGGCTTGAGGGCCAAGCTCGTCCTGCCGGCGGCGGTCTAACCTGGAATGAGGAAAAGTCAGCAGCGTCTTCCGTTCAGATCGGCCAGTCGTCAGCCGCCATTCGTGATCCGGCGGTCACACCAGCCGTCGAAAATGCCCGCTGCGGCGCGGGGCGCGGTTGCCTAGTGAGGCCGGGGGTGCAAAAAGAAACTCGCAAGTGCCGCCGCTTCATCGCGATTGCCGAGATGCGCGTGGCGACCGGTCAATGAGGGTTGAGTTGTCGCGTATCATGAGGATTAACGCAGAAATGGGGCGGGCCGTCGCCTTGGGCAGCAGGATCGTGGTCGTCGCATCGACCGTCGCCCTCGCCGGTTGCGGGACGACGTCGGGCACGCAGGGCGGTGCGGCCGCAAGTCTTGGCGCAGCCGCGGCGGGCGGAGCGTCATCGGCGGCCTATATCGAGGCCCTGCAGGGCGGCGTCATCGCACGCCTCGGCCATATCGAACTTGGCAAGTCCGACCGCCAGCGCGCGCTCGAAGCGGAGTATCGAGCGCTCGAGGCCGCCCCGGGCGGCCAGCCGGTGGCTTGGGAAGGACGCGGAGTCAGCGGCTCGGTTGTTGCTGCCGCCCCCTATCAGGTCGGTTCTCAGAATTGCCGTCAGTACAGCCATACGGTGGCCGTGAAGGGCCAGTCGTCGACGGCGCGCGGCGCCGCTTGCCGCAACAGCGATGGCACGTGGTCGCCGCTGACCTGAGGACAGCACGCCGCGGGCTGCCGTCGTCCGTGCCGCACTTGCCGGAGCGGCAATGTTTGCCTTGCGGCGAAACGCCTCAAATCTCCGTCATTTTCGGTTTTCGAGTTGGAAAGCGGCAAACCTCATAGTATTTCGCTTCCATGCTGTTCTGGATTCTTGTCGCCATCTTGACGGCGGCTGTCGCTGTCGCGCTTGTCCTCCCGCTGATGCGGGCGGCGCCGTCCCTTCCGTCTCCTCACAGTCATGACATAGAGGTCTACCGCGACCAGCTCGACGAACTGACGAGAGATCGCGAGGCCGGGTTGATCAGCGGCGAAGACGCGGAGCAGGCGAGGGCAGAAATCGGACGCCGGTTGATTGCCGCCAGTGCCGCCGATGCATCGACCACGGATCGCGCATCCAGGCGGCTTGGATCGACCCGCCTGGCACAGGCGTTCATTCTCCTCTGTCTGCCAGCCGTCGGCCTCTGTCTGTACCTGACGACAGGCAGTCCGGGGGTGCCGGCGCAGCCCCTGGCGGCGAGGCTCGCCAATCCCGGCGAGGACATCAATATTCTGATCGCCAAAGCCGAAAACCATCTCGCCCTCAACCCCGACGACGGAGCGGGCTGGGACCTGCTCGCCCCGATCTATATGCGCAGCGGCCGCGTGGACGACGCGGTCGCCGCCTATGACCGGGCGATCCGGCTGCTCGAACCGACGGCAGCCAGATTGGGCGGCTATGCCGAGGCCCTGATTGTACAGTCCGGCGGTCTGGTGACGGCGGCAGCGCAGGATGCCCTGAAGAAGGCGCTGGCTCTCGATGCCAATGACCCGCGCTCGGAGTTCTATCTCGCCCTTGGTCTCAAGCAGGAAGGAAAGATGGGCGATGCGCTCGCTGCCTTCCGCAAACTCGCCGGCACGTCACCCGTGGGTGCGCCGTGGCTGCCGCTGGTCAACCAGCACATTGCGGAGCTTTCTTCCGGCGAGCCTGGTGCTGGTGGCGAAAAGCTCGGCAATCCGACATCCGACGACATCGCTGCCGCAGAGGGGATGAGTGCCGGCGATCGTCAGGCGATGATCCGCGGCATGGTCGACGGTCTTGCCGGCCGGCTGAAGGAGAATCCCAAGAACTTCGAGGGCTGGATGCGCTTGATCCGTGCCTATGTTGTCCTCGATCAAAGAGACAAGGCCGAGGATGCCCTACGCGAAGGGCTGCAGGCCTTTCCGGCCAGCGGCGACGAGGGCAAGCAACTGGTGGCTCTCGGCCGTGAACTCGGCATTGACGGCGGCGGAGCGCAGGAATGACCCGGAAGCAGAAACGGCTAGCAATTATCGGCGGCGGTGTCGGCTTCCTCATGGTCGCCGTCCTCCTGGTCATGTTCGCCTTCAGCCAGGCCGTGGCCTATTTCTATGTCCCGGGAGACCTCGCAAAGGCGGATCTCAAGCCGGGCACGCGCATCCGCCTCGGCGGGCTGGTGGAAGCGGGTTCGGTGAAGCGAGGCGACGGCAAGACGGTCACCTTCAGCGTGACCGATACGCTCGCGGCGGTGCCGGTGACCTATACCGGAATTCTTCCCGACCTCTTCCGTGAGGGCCAGGGCGTCGTGGCGGAGGGCGCCTTCGTCGCGGGCAGCCCGGTCTTCGTTGCCGACACGGTGCTCGCCAAGCATGATGAGACCTACATGCCGAAGGACGTGGCCGACCGCTTGAAGGCCCAGGGCGTCACGCTTGGCGGGAAGGAAAACATTCAATGATCATCGAGCTCGGACACTATGCGCTGGTGCTGGCGCTCGCGACCGCGCTCATCCAGTCGGTGCTGCCGCTCATCGGCGTGCGGCGCGATGATCGCGCCCTGGTGGAGCTGGCCGGCAGCGCGGCGATCGTCTCCTTCCTGCTCGTCGCCTTCTCCTTCGCGGTGCTGACTTTCGCCTATGTAACCTCCGACTTCTCGGTCCGGAACGTCTGGGAAAATTCGCATTCGCTGAAGCCGCTGATCTACAAGATCTCCGGCGTCTGGGGCAATCACGAGGGCTCGATGCTTCTGTGGCTGCTGATCCTCGTTTTCTTTTCCGCGCTGGTCGCAAGCTTCGGCCGCAACCTGCCCGAAACCCTGAAGGCGAACGTGCTGGCGGCTCAGGCCTGGATCGCCGCAGCCTTCACGCTCTTCATCCTGCTGACGTCCAATCCTTTCGCCCGGCTGGTGCCGGCTCCAGGTGAGGGCCGGGATTTGAACCCTGTACTTCAGGACGTCGGTCTCGCCATCCATCCGCCCTTGCTCTATCTCGGCTATGTCGGCTTCTCCGTCTGCTTTTCCTTCGCGATCGCAGCGCTGATCGAGGGCCGGATCGATGCGGCCTGGGCGCGCTGGGTCAGGCCCTGGGCGCTGACCGCCTGGACGTTTCTGACGGCGGGCATCGCTATGGGATCCTACTGGGCCTATTACGAACTCGGCTGGGGCGGCTGGTGGTTCTGGGATCCGGTCGAAAACGCCTCCTTCATGCCCTGGCTCGCCGGGACGGCGCTCCTGCACTCGGCGCTGGTCATGGAAAAGCGCGAGGCGCTGAAGATCTGGACAGTGCTGCTGGCGCTCCTGACCTTCTCGCTGTCGCTGCTCGGCACCTTCCTAGTGCGCTCGGGCGTGCTGACCTCGGTCCATGCCTTCGCGACCGATCCGACGCGCGGCGTCTTTATCCTGGCGATCCTTGTCGTCTTCATCGGCGGCGCCCTGTCGCTCTTCGCCTTCCGCGCCTCCCATCTCAAGTCCGGCGGCATCTTCGCGCCGATCTCGCGCGAGGGCGCGCTCGTCCTGAACAACCTGATCCTGACGACGGCGACGGCAACGGTCCTCACTGGCACGCTTTATCCATTGGTGCTCGAGGCGCTCACCGGCGACAAGATCTCGGTCGGCGCGCCGTTCTTCAACATGACCTTCGGCCTGTTGATGTTGCCTTTGCTGTTCGCGGTCCCCTTCGGTCCGCTGCTGGCCTGGAAGCGCGGCGACCTTGCCGCTGCCGCCCAGCGCCTCTTCGCCGCCGTCGGCGCCGGCCTGCTGTTTGCGGCCGCCGTATACTATGCCAAGAACGGTGGCCCCGTTCTCGCCGTTCTCGGCATCGGGCTCGGCGTCTACCTGATCCTCGGTGCGCTGACCGATGTCGCGCTTCGCTCCGGCCTCGGCAAGGTGGTGGCAAGCGTCGCTCTGCGGCGGTTCCTGGGTCTGCCGCGCTCGGCCTTCGGCACGGCGCTTGCGCATATCGGCCTCGGCGTCACGCTGATCGGCACAGTCGCCGTGACGGCCTACGAGACCGAAACCGTCGTCGAGATGAAGCCCGGAATGCTGGTCGATGCCGGTGGTTACAGCTTGCGCTTCGATGGCATGCGCCAGGGCCGTGGGCCAAATTACACGGAGGACACCGGTCACTTCACTGTTAGCCGCGGCGGCGTGAGGGTAACGGAGATCTGGTCGTCGAAGCGCCTCTATTCGGCGCGCCGCATGCCGACGACGGAGGCCGGGATCAGGACGTTCGGCTTCAGTCAGCTTTACGTCTCGCTGGGCGACGAAATGACCGGCGGCGGTATCGTGGTGCGCATCTGGTGGAAGCCGCTGATCCTCTGCATCTGGGGCGGCGCTCTGGTCATGATGGCGGGCGGCATCGTTTCCCTGAGCGATCGGCGCCTGAGGGTGGGCGCCCCGTCGCGCGCGAGGACGGCACGGCTTGCCGCGGGAGCCGCCGAATGATCCGCGTTCTTGTCGCACTCTTCCTTTGCCTCGCATCCATTGCGCCAGCCTTGGCGGTCAACCCGGACGAAGTGCTTGCCGATCCGGCTCTCGAGGCGCGGGCGCGGGCGATCTCGGCCAAGCTTCGCTGCATGGTTTGCCAGAATCAGTCGATCGACGATTCCAATGCCGAACTCGCCAAGGACCTGCGCTTGCTCGTGCGCGAACGGCTGAAGGAGGGCGATACCGACGAGGCGGTGGTCGCCTATGTCGTCTCGCGCTACGGTGAATTCGTGCTGCTGAGCCCCCGCTTCGAGGCCAAGACGCTGGTTCTCTGGGGCATGCCGGTCGTGCTGCTCGTCCTTGGCGCGGTCACCCTGGTCGTCGCCGCCCGCCGGCGCGGCGCGCGGCCCGCCGGCGCGCCGCTTTCCGACGAGGAAAAGCAAAAGCTGGACAAGCTGCTTCGGCCGTAAGGTTCCTCCAACCCGGTCGGGAGCTTCAAAAAAGACAATCCGTTCAATTGGTTGAGCGAACGGCTGCGCGCCGGCGGGGCAACCCCGTGGCCCGAGCATCCGCGGCCCATTTCCACCCTGCCGGAACATTACCAAAAATTCATCTTCCGGACAGAACTCAGTAAGGTCCCATCCGTTACACGTTTCGTTATCGGCTGTTCCTCCAGTCACAGCCAGGCGAGCGGGTTCCGGACGATCGTCCTCCGAATACCGCTCGTGGTCAAGGTTTCGAAGCTGCCCACCGCTCGGCGGCTTCATGCAACAGAGAAGGCAAAACGAATGTCCATGATCAAAACTCCGCGTCCGTCGCTGAAGACCGTTCTCAAGACCTCCACGATTGCCGGTCTTGCTGCGGTCATGCTGACGACCGGCCTGCCGGCGCAGATCACCCAGTCCTTCGCCGAGGCGGTCAAGGTCCAGGCCCCGTCTGTTCCGAGCTTCGCCAACGTCGTCGACGCAGTTTCTCCGGCTGTCGTCTCCGTGCGGGTCCAGGCGCGCGAACAGGCGTCCAACGACGAAAGCAACTTCACCTTCGACTTCGGTGGCCGCGGTTTTGAGGACCTGCCCGACGACCATCCGCTGAAGCGCTTCTTCCGTGAATTCGGCGGTCCCGGCTCGCGCGACGGCGACAGAGCCGATCGCTGGCGTGACCGCCGCGGTCCGCATGGCGAAGGTCGGCTGCGTCCGAGAGCCCAGGGTTCCGGCTTCTTCATCACCGAGGATGGCTACCTCGTCACCAACAACCACGTCGTATCCGATGGCTCCGCCTTCACGGTCATCATGAACGACGGAACGGAACTCGACGCCAAGCTCGTCGGCAAGGACAGCCGCACCGATCTTGCCGTGCTCAAGGTCGATGCCGCCAACCGCAAGTTCACCTATGTCAGCTTCGCCGACGACAACAGGGTGCGGGTCGGCGACTGGGTGGTCGCCGTCGGCAACCCCTTCGGTCTCGGCGGCACCGTGACGGCCGGTATCGTCTCGGCGCGCGGCCGGGACATCGGCTCCGGCCCCTATGACGACTATCTGCAGGTCGATGCGGCGGTGAACCGCGGCAATTCCGGCGGCCCGACGTTCAATCTCTCCGGCGAAGTCGTCGGCATCAACACGGCGATCTTCTCGCCGTCGGGCGGCAATGTCGGCATTGCCTTCGCAATCCCCGCGTCGGTCGCGAAGGATGTCGTCGACTCCCTCATCAAGGACGGTTCGGTTTCCCGTGGCTGGCTCGGCGTCCAGATCCAGCCGGTGACGAAAGATATTGCCGAATCGCTCGGGCTCTCGGAAGCGAGCGGTGCGCTTGTCATCGAGCCGCAGACCGGTTCGCCGGGCGAAAAGGCGGGCATCAAGAAGGGTGATATCGTCACCGCTCTCAACGGTGAGCCGATCAAGGATCCGCGCGACCTCGCGCGGCGGGTCGCGACGATGCGTCCCGGGGCCACTGCCGAGGTCACCCTCTGGCGTGACGGCAAGTCTCAGAGCGTCAAGCTCGAGATCGGCACGTTGCCGGAAGAGGCCAAGGCTACCGCGCCGGACACCAGTGACGAGCAGACCGACCAGGGTCAGGCGAGCGAAGAGGCACTGGCCGATCTTGGCCTGGAAGTCAGCCCCGCGGAAGACGGCAAGGGTGTCACCATCGCGTCGGTTGATCCGGACTCGGATGCCGCCGATCGCGGCCTAAAGGAGGGCGAGAAGATCGTCTCCGTCAACAATCAGGAAGTGAAATCGGCGGACGACATCCTGAAGGTGATCAACAACGCCAAGAAGGAAGGGCGCAGCAAGGCGCTCTTCCAGATCGAGGCCGACGAGGGCAGCCGCTTCGTCGCACTGCCGATCGCTCAGGGCTGAGGCGCGGCAAACAGCAAGACACCGGGAGCGGGCAGGCGAGCTCTAGGACTCGCCGCCCGGGTCCTGGCCGACGACGAGGCGCCGCGACATCGTGCGATTTCGCGGCGTCCTCTGTTCCGGCCGAACCCAGCGTTCGGCCTGCAAAGCAAACCGAAACCGGTTGAGACGAACAGAGGTCCGGGACTATGGTCAGCCGTATGAAGATTCTGATTGTTGAAGATGATCTCGAGGCCGCCGCCTATCTGGCGAAGGCGTTCCGCGAAGCGGGCATCGTTTCCGACCACGCCAGCGACGGTGAAAGCGGCCTGTTCATGGCGAGCGAGAACGCCTACGACGTGCTTGTCGTGGACCGTATGCTGCCACGCCGCGACGGCCTGTCGTTGATCACCGAATTGAGGCGCCGGGGCGTCCACACGCCGGTCCTCATCCTCTCGGCCCTCGGCCAGGTCGATGACCGGGTGACCGGGCTTCGTGCCGGTGGCGACGACTACCTCCCCAAACCCTATGCGTTCAGCGAGCTTTTGGCGCGTGTGGAAGTGCTTGGCCGGCGCAAGGGAACGCCGGACCAGGACATGGTCTATCGCGTCGGCGACCTCGAACTGGACCGGCTGTCTCATTCGGTCCGCCGCCAGGGCAAGGAAATCCTGCTGCAGCCGCGCGAGTTCCGGCTGCTCGAATATCTGATGAAGAATGCCGGCCAGGTCGTGACCAGAACCATGCTGCTCGAGAATGTGTGGGACTACCACTTCGACCCGCAGACCAACGTGATCGACGTGCATGTGTCGCGCTTGCGCTCCAAGATCGAGAAGGATTTCGACCCGCCGCTGCTGAGGACCGTTCGCGGCGCCGGCTACATGATCAAGGACGAGCGGACCGCTGAGACATGAGCAAGTTCGGCGTTCTGTTCAGGACGACCGCGGTCCGGCTCTCCGCGCTCTATCTCGTCCTTTTCTCCCTTTGCGCCGTCTTCCTCGTTTTCTACGTCACCGGCATGTCCGAGCGCCTCCTGCAGCAGCAGACGCGTGAGGCGATTGCGGTCGAGGCGGCCCAGATCGAGGGCATCTACGAGCGTGCCGGCGTCAACGGCCTGCTTCGTTCGCTGGAGCGGCGGGCCCGTCAGCCGGGCGCAAACCTCTATGTTATTGCCGGCCCCAGCGGCGATATTCTCGCGGGCAATGTCGCTGGCCTCGAGCCCGGCCTGCTCGACGGCGAGGGCTGGACATCCGAGCCGTTCCGCTACCAGCGCTTCACGGATGAAAACCGGGCGGACAACCATGTCGCGCTCGCCCAGGTCCTCGTTCTGGACAACGGTCTCCGGATACTCGTTGGCCGCGACCTGCAGGAACCGGAAAAGTTTCGCGTTCTCGTGCGGCAGGCCCTGGTCGTGGCGCTCGGCATCATGGGGCTCGGCGCGCTGGTCATCTGGTTCGCCATCGGGCGCAACGCCTTGAGGCGCATCGACCGGATGTCGGAGGCGAGCACCAAGATCATGGGGGGAGACCTTTCGCAGCGACTGCCGGCGAGCGGTTCGGGCGACGAGTTCGACCGGCTGTCGGAATCGCTGAACGCCATGCTGGGACGGATCGAAAAGCTGAACGAGGGCCTGAAGCAGGTCTCCGACAATATCGCCCACGACCTCAAGACGCCGCTGACCCGGCTGCGCAACAAGGCCGAAGCGGCGCTTGCCAGCAAGGAAGGTGGCAACCAGAACGGCGCGCTCGAGGAAATCATTGGGGAATCCGACCAGCTGATCCGCACCTTCAATGCGCTGCTGATGATTTCGCGCGTCGAGGCAGGCTCCGCCGTTGCCGAGATGAGCGAGGTCGATTTGTCCGGCATCGTCGCCGATTGCGTGGAGCTTTATCAGCCGGTCGCCGAGGAAAGCGCCCTCCGCCTGGAGGCGGACATCCAGCCCAAGGTGGTGATCTCCGGCAACCGCGAGCTGATCGGCCAGGCGCTCGGGAACCTGATCGACAACGGGATCAAATATGCGGAGGGAGCGGAAAATCCGCTCATTCGGGTCGACATGAAGGAAAGCCGCGGCAGCGTCGTCCTGACGGTCGCCGATCACGGTCCAGGCGTGCCCGCCAATATGCGCGGCGAGGTGGTCAAGCGTTTCGTGCGGCTGGACGAGAGCCGCACCAAGCCCGGCACCGGTCTCGGCCTTTCCCTTGTCGGGGCCGTGGTGGAGATGCACCATGGCTCACTGGATCTCTCGGCGACGGACCCGGATGGAAAGGGACTGACGGTACGCATGGTTTTCCCGGCGGGCGCGAACTGATACACCAGCCGGGGCAATGTCCGGTTGGACCAAGCCGATCCCGATGATCCGCAAGGGAGGAGAAGACCGATGGTGGACGCGACCGAGAAGCGGTTGTCCGATATCGAGACGGTGCCGATCCGCCCGTCGAGCCAGGCCGACGTCAAGGTCGCTCTTTCCGTTCTCAAGGATATGGCAAAGGGAAGCGAGCCGATCGCGAAGCTTCTCGCCTCCGATGCGCCGCTCAAGCATTTCATCCTTGCCGCCTTTGCGCTCTCTCCCTTTCTGCGTGACACTGCCGCCAGCAGCCCCGCCATTCTCGAGGCGCTGCTGACCGAGAGCCTGCCGGGATTCCTGCGAAGCCGGATCGATGCCGCGCGGCTGGCCTGGCGGGGCGAGGCGGCAGAAAGGGCCCTGCCGGATACCGAGGTCATGTCGCGGCTGCGGCGGGCACGGCGCGAGGTTGCCTTCGCCGTCGCACTCGCCGATCTCTCGCGGCAGTTCGGCGGCCGCGAAACGACGCGCTGGCTGAGCGACTTCGCCGGCGCAGCAGTGTCGGCGGCGATCGACCACCTGCTGCTCGGCGCGCATGAAAGCGGCAAGTTCGTCCTTGAGGATTGCTCCGCGCCGAGTGTCGGCTCGGGCGTCGTGGTGCTCGGCATGGGCAAGCTCGGTGCCTGCGAGCTCAACTATTCCTCCGATATCGACCTGGTGATTTTCTACGATCCGCAGTCCGACATCCTCGTCAGTCGCGACGAGGCGACGGAGACCTTCGCGCGGCTCTTGCGGCGGCTCATCCGCATCCTGCAGGAACGGACGGGTGACGGCTACGTGTTCCGCACCGACCTGCGCCTTCGGCCCGATCCCGGTTCGACCCCGCTCGCAATCCCCGTCGAGGCGGCGATGCTTTACTACGAGAGCAGGGGCCAGAACTGGGAGCGCGCGGCCTTCATCAAGGCGCGGCCGATTGCCGGCGATCTTTTGGCGGGCGAACGCTTCCTGAAGGAGCTGACGCCTTTCGTCTTCCGAAAATATCTCGACTATGCGGCAATTGCCGACATTCACTCGATCAAGCGGCAGATTCACGCCCACAAGGGTCACGGCGAAATTGCCGTCAAGGGGCACAATGTCAAGCTCGGCCGCGGCGGCATCCGTGAGATCGAATTCTTCGTGCAGACGCAGCAACTGATTGCCGGCGGCCGGATGCCAGCGCTTCGACTGCGCGAAACCGAGGCGATGCTGCACGTGCTGGCCGAGAGCGGCTGGATCGATCGCTCGACGGCGCACGAACTGATCGACGCCTATTGGTTCCTTCGCGACGTCGAGCACCGCATCCAGATGGTGCATGACGAGCAGACCCACCTTGTGCCCGAGACAGAGGGTGAGCTCAGGCGCATTGCCTCTATGCTCGGCTTCGAAGACACGGCGTCCTTCTCCAGGGAGCTTTCGCGCGTATTGCGGACGGTCGAGCGACGCTACGCGCAGCTTTTCGAGCAGGAGGCAAAGCTCTCGGCCGAGACCGGAAATCTGGTCTTCACCGGCCAGCATGACGACCCGGACACGCTCGAAACGCTGAAAAGGCTGGGTTTCCAGCGTCCGTCCGACATAGCCCGCATCATCCGCACGTGGCACTACGGGCGCTATCGGGCGACGCAGTCCGTCGAGGCACGCGAACGCCTGACGGAATTGACGCCGGAGCTTCTGCGGGTGTTCGGCGAGAGCCGGCGCGCCGATGAGGCCTTGCTGCGCTTCGACCAGTTCCTTTCCGGGCTGCCGGCCGGCATCCAGCTCTTCTCGCTGCTCGGCAGCAATCCGGGGCTGTTGTCGCTGATCGTCAATATCATGTCCTCTGCGCCCCGCCTGGCGGATATCATCGCTGCCAGACCGCACGTCTTCGACGGCATGCTGGACCCGGGCCTGCTGGCCGAACTGCCGACGAGGGACTATCTGGCGCCGCGGATCGCCAATTTCGTCGCCGGCGCCCACCACTATGAGGAGGTGCTGGATCGCCTGCGCATCATCGCCGCCGAACAGCGCTTCCTGATCGGCATCCGGTTGCTGACCGGCACGATCTCCGGCCTGCAGGCGGGAAGGGCCTTCACCGACCTCGCCGATTTGATCATCGCCGCTGCGTTGGACGCTGTTCAGGAGGAGATCCGTTCCGTGCACGGCCGGCTCCCGGGCGGCCGCGTCGCCGTCGTCGGCATGGGAAAGCTCGGCAGCCGCGAACTGACGGCCGGCTCCGACGTCGACCTCATCCTGCTCTACGACTACGACAGCGAGATCCATCAATCCGACGGTTCCAAGCCGCTTGATCCGATGCGTTATTTCACACGCGTCACGCAGCGGCTGATCGCCGCTCTTTCCGCCCCGACAGCCGAGGGTATTCTCTACAATGTTGACATGCGGCTCCGGCCCTCGGGCAACAAGGGTCCCGTTGCGACGCGCGTCACCGCCTTTGCCAAATATCAACGTGAGGAGGCCTGGACCTGGGAACATCTGGCGCTGACGCGCGCCCGATGCATCTGCGGCGATGAAGGCCTGATCGATGACGCGGAAGCGATCTTTGCCGAGATCCTGTCTGGAAAGCGCGACGTTACGAAGGTCCGCAAGGACGTAGAGGAGATGCGCGACCTTATCGACAAGGAAAAGCCGCCGAGCGATATCTGGGATTTCAAGCTTATTCCGGGCGGGCTCGTCGATATCGAATTCATCGCCCAATACTTGACGCTCGTGGCCCCGGCAAAGGCAGTGGCGCCGCCGCCTGCCGGAACGCACACGATGGAGGCGCTGAAGGGGCTCGGTACTGCACTGATGAATGCGAACGATCTCGACACCGCGGTCGAGGCGTTGGCGCTTTTTACGGAAGTCTCGCAGATCGTCAGGCTGTGCATCGACGGCGATTTCGCCCCGAAGGACGCGCCTGCCGGTCTCGTCGATCTCGTCTGCCGGGCCGGCGATTACCCGGACCTCAAACACCTCGAGGCTGACATACGCCGCTACTCGAAGGCTGTGCGCGGCATCTTCCAGACGGTGCTATCGGGCTAGTCTAGCTCAAGCGGCTCGCCGCCGCCGGCATACTCAGGCGAGGTCAGGAATTCGCACCGAGATGATCGTGCCGACGTTTTCTGCGGAATGGATCTTCATCCGGCCCCCGTGGAGGCGCGTCAGCGACCGGGAGATGGCAAGCCCCAATCCGGAGCCGCCCTTGCTCTTGGCATACTGGCTCTGCACCTGCTCGAAGGGATGACCGATTTTCTCCAGCGCATGCCGGGGAATGCCGATGCCGGAATCGGCGATTGTCAGCGTGACCGCGCCACGGACCTTGCGGGCCCTGAGCGCAATGCGCCCACCTTCATTGGTGAACTTGACGGCGTTCGACAGCAGGTTGAGCAGTATCTGCTTCATGGCGCGCCGGTCGGCGAACATCGTGAGACCCGAGGATATCTCCTGGACCACCCGGATGTTCTTCTGCTCCGCCGGTATCGTGGTGAAGCGAAGTGTTTCCTCGATCAGCGGCGCGAGGTCGATCCTCTCGCACGTGATGCGCATGTGCCCGGCTTCGATCTTCGACATGTCGAGTATGTCATTGATGACGTTGAGCAGGTGCTTGCCGCTCTCGTGGATGTCACGCGAATACTCATGGTATTTCTCAGAGCCGAGCGGCCCGAACATCTGATTCTGCAGGATTTCGGAAAAACCGAGAATGGCGTTGAGCGGCGTGCGCAGCTCATGCGACATGTTGGCGAGGAACTCCGATTTCGCCCGGTTTGCGCCCTCCGCCCGTTCCTTTTCCGCCTGATAGTTTGCGTTGGCCACGGAGAGCTCGGCCTTCTGCCGCTCGAGCGTGATGCGCGAAGCCGAAAGATCGCCGATCGTCGCCATCAGCCGCCGCTCGGATTCGCGCAGGCGCACCTGATGGCGCTTCAGAAGCGTGATATCGGTCCCGACCGAGACAAGGCCGCCGTCGCGCGTGCGGCGGTCGTTGATCTGCAGCCAGCGCTCGTCGGCGAGTTGCACCTCGCTCGTCTGCGAGTGGTTGCCGCGATCCGGATCGGCGACGCGCCGCTCGATCACCGGCCTCGCCGCCGCCGCATGAACCACCACCCGTTCGGTGCCGGGCACGAGCACGTGGTCCGGCAACTGGTAGGCCTGCTGGTAGTGGGTGTTGCACATGACCAGCCGGTCGTGCTTGTCCCACAGCACGAAAGCTTCCGACGTGCACTCGATTGCATCGGTCAGCCGCTGGTCCGCCTCCGCATAGCGCTGGGCGAGCCGGTGCTGCTCGGTGACGTCCATGGCGATGCCGATCAGGTGCGTCCGGCCGGAAACCGTGCGGATGACCTGGGCGCGGGCCCGAAGCCAGACATAGTGGCCGTCTGCGTGTCGCATGCGGAACACCTGGTCGATCTGGCGCTCGTTGCCCTTGGCGATCGCCCTCGCCACGCGGTAAACGCCCCGATCCTCCGGGTGCATGAGCCGCGCCGCATCGCCGAACGACAGCACGCTGCTGCCGCCTGGCATGCCGAGCATCTCGTACATAGAGCCGGACCAGAACAGGCGTCGATTGGCGAGGTCGAAATCCCAAAGCCCGCAACGGCCGCGCGACAATGCGGTTTCGACGCGCAGGTTCGATTCCGCGAAGACGGAATCGGCGTCCCGTGCGCGCTTCGCCTGGATATAGTAGGCGTAAAGGACGACGAGCAGGATTGCCGAAATTCCGGCAAAGAGTGTGACGTTGAGCGAGACATCGTCACGCCAGGCGGCTTCGAACCGGGCGACGGGCGTTGCCGCCAAGACGACGCCTGCGGAAGCCGGCAGCTGCATCAGGGCCACCAGGTGTTCGACTCCATCGATTGTCGCCCGCATCGCGCCGGAGCCTTCGCCGTAATATTGCAGCGAAGCGACGTCGGGAGCGACCGACGTCAGCGTGCGTCCGATGAAGTGTGCGCCATCCTGTGTGCTCGCGAATATTCGACCGTCCCGGCGTACTGTCAGCAGGAACATGCCGGCGTCGAGGAGCTCGGTAGGCAGAAACTCCGCGAGCCGGCGCTCGGTTTCCCACCGCCGCCCGTCTGCGAAGAGTTCCGACCCATCGGCCTGGAACGCCGCCGTCGCCGCCGTCGCCGCGAGGCTGACGGTCCGGCGTGAGCTCGCCTCCATCCGGGCGTGCTCGTCCATGATGCCGGACATGCGCGAAACGGCCACGAGCAGTAGGAAGGCGATGATGAGGATGGGAATTGAGCGCTTGAGAACGGGCTCGGCCCGCGCAAGCCGGCGCGATGCCGGCTCGGCAAGCACCTTCGCCCTCTCGATGAGCGCCCGTTCCAGCCCGGAAAGGCCCGGGAACTTGAGTCGCAACCGCCCGTCGGCTGCGCTTCCCCGTCGCGCGTCCGCTATCTTTCCCAATGTCTGCCGTCCTCGAGAGCGTCCCGCATGTGGATGCGAAGGGACGCTGTGATCCTCTCAATCCGAAACATCCTGTGAGATTGGAACGCTTCGGTGATTCGGTGCGCCGCTCGCCCGAATCTGACTCAATGAATCACAGGGCGATTCGCCTTGTCTAGAGGCAGGGGTAAAGATTTGTTAACCAATTTTCATCGTTGGAAAGTCATAGCTCTCCAGCGCCGAACTGAGGAAACCTGGAGCAGGCTGTTGGGAGTGCGGCGCGTGCCGAACTCATGCCCCGTCGTTCAACATTCGGTCGACGATGTCGCTGACGTCGACGGAAAGGTTGGCGGCCCCGGCGATTTCCTTGAGGGCCGCCTGGGCATGCTTTGCGCGCACCTGTTCCAGCGACCGCCAGGACCGCATCGATGTCAGGATCCGCGCCGCGAGTTGCGGATTGCGGGGATCGATATCGAGGATCTGCTGCGCGAGGAAACGGTAGCCTTCGCCATCCGCACGGTTGAAACCCGTCGGGTTGGAGAAAGCGAAGGTGCCGACGAGAGAGCGCACGCGATTCGGGTTGCTGGCGTTGAAGTGCGGGTCGGACATCAGCGCCTTGACCCGGTCGAGGGTCGAGGCGCCCGGGATCGTCGCCTGGATGGCGAACCATTTGTCGATCACCAGTGCATTGTCCGCGAAGCGGTTCTTGAACGTGTCCAGCGCATCGAGCGTCTCTTGCGCGTCCGGAAAGCGGTGAGCAAGCAGCGTCAGCGCCTGGCTGAGATCGGTCATGTTGTTGGCGGAGCGGAAAGCGCTCACCGCTTTCTCAGGCTGCTCGTCGCCATAGACGAGATAGGAAAGGGCGGCGTTGCGCAACGCCCGCCGGCCGGCGCTTGCAGCGTCGGGCCGGAACGGGCCGGACAGCGCCATCTCCGCGAGCAAGCGCGAAAAGATCTGCTTGCCCGACGCGGCAATGGCCGAACGGATCGCCTGTCGGCCCGAATGGATGGCATCCGGGTCGTTATTGCGGCCGATTTCCCGGGCGATGTCGGCTTCGCTCGGCAGCGAGAGGACCTGTGCGCGGAACGCCGGCTCCAGCCGTTCGTCGCCCGCAGCCGCCAGAAGCCCGTCTATGAGGGCATCGTCGCTGGTCGTCGGCTGGCTGTCGCGGGCCTGCGCCGTCGCCTTGACCAGATTGTCGAGCGCGATCGCATTCAGTGCCTGCCATCGGGCAAAGAGGTCGACTTCATGGCGTGCAATGAGCGCGCGGTCTTCCGCGCTCTGCTCGATCTGCAGGTTGATCGGCGCCGAGAAGCCGCGATTGAAGGAGGGCACGGGCCGAGATGGGATGCCGGAGAAGACAACGGTCTGCTTGCGCTCCGTCAGATGCACCACGTCGGCTGTGACGTCGGCGCCCGAGACGGCCGGCGGCATGACCTCGCTGCCGTTCTCGAGCAGAAGCCCGAGGCGGAGCGGGATATGCATCGGCTTCTTGGCGCTCTGACCCGGAGTCGCAGGCACCGTCTGTTCCAGCGACAGGCTGTAGGTCTGCTTCGTCGCGTCATAGGATCCGGAGGCGGTCACCAGCGGCGTTCCAGCCTGGTGATACCACAGCGAAAACTGCCGAAGGTCGCGTCCGCTCGCGTCCTCGAAGCAGCGAATGAAGTCCTCGATGGTCACCGCCTGGCCGTCATGGCGGTCGAAATAGAGGTCCATGCCCTTCTTGAAGAGGTCGCGCCCGAGAATGGTCGCGATCATCCGCGTCACTTCGGAGCCCTTCTCGTAGACGGTCGTCGTATAGAAGTTATTGATTTCGCGATATTTCGTCGGGCGAACCGGGTGGGCGAGGGGGCCGGCATCCTCGGGGAACTGCTCGGATTTCAGGTGACGCACCTCAGCGATCCGCTTGACCGCGCGCGAGCGCATGTCCGCCGAAAACTCGTGATCGCGGTAGACCGTCAGCCCTTCCTTGAGGCACAGCTGGAACCAGTCGCGGCAGGTGATGCGGTTGCCCGTCCAGTTGTGGAAATACTCGTGGGCGATGATCGCTTCGATATTGGCGTAGTCCGTGTCCGTCGCCGTTTCCGGATCCGCGAGAACGTATTTGTCGTTGAAGACGTTGAGCCCCTTGTTCTCCATGGCGCCCATGTTGAAGTCGGACACGGCGACGATCATGAAGATGTCGAGATCGTATTCGCGGCCGAAGGCCTCCTCGTCCCACTTCATCGACCGCTTGAGTGCGTCCATCGCGTAAGCCGCGCGCGGCTCCTTGCCATGTTCGACATAGATCTTCAGCGCCACCTCGCGGCCGGAGGCGGTCGTGAACCTGTCCTCGACGACGCCGAGGTCGCCGGCGACCAGCGCGAAGAGATAGCTCGGCTTCGGATGCGGATCGAACCAGGCGGCGAAGTGCCGGCCGTCGCCCATGTCAGCGCCGCCAAGATAGTTGCCGTTGGAAAGGAGGAGGGGGGCGGTCGCCTTGTCGGCAATGATGTTGACCGTATAGACGGCGAGCACGTCGGGCCGGTCGGGGAAATAGGTGATGCGGCGGAAGCCCTCCGCCTCGCATTGCGTGCAATAGACGCTGTTCGTGCGGTAGAGGCCCATCAGCTTCGTGTTCGTCTCCGGCGACAAGAGCGTCGTCACGGTGATCTCGAAGGGGGCCGTCTCCGGCAGGCCGCGGATCGTCAGCGTGTCGTCCATCGCGTCGTAGAGCGTAGCCGGCAGTTCTTCCTGGTCGAGCAGCAGGCCGGTCATGGTTAGCTCGTCGCCGTCAAGCACCAGCGGGGCGGAGGCGTCGACGCCCTCGCGGCGGTGGAAGATGAGCCGCGCCTCGACCTTCGTCTCCTTGGGGTCGAGTTCGAACGTCAGGTCCACTCTTTCGAGAACGAAATCGGTCGGCCGGTAGTCTTCCAGATGAATGATCTGGCCAGTATTTGTCCGCATGGTCAGTCCCGCTTGCGCCTTCCGCTCATAAGTTAGAGGGCGCCTGTGATGGTGAAAAGGCCAGGAGCGAGATTTTGTGCTTGCAATGCCGTCGACCGCACTTCGGCAGCGAACACCTCGATTTCCCGCCCCCGAAGCGCAGGTTTAACGAAGCGTCACTAACAAGAACTAAATCCCACAAGTTTTTTCGTGAGCGCTAAAGCAACTCGTCAACGGCAATGCGGGAGCTAAGCCATCACGAAAATCCCGTGCCCATCAAGAAAATTGATCCAACATGCCGCGCCGTACCGCTAGAGTGGTGCCATCCTGCCGCGGCTGCGCCGTGTCCTTCCTTCCGCCCCGCTCGCCGGTGACATTTCGAAACGCCCCCATGGATGCCGATATTCACAACCCCATGAAGGGGATTCTGCTCAAGGTCCTGTCCGTGATCGTCTTCGTTGGCATGGCCACCTGCATCAAGGCGGCCGGCAGCGGCATCGCCACGGGGCAGATCACCTTCTATCGATCTGCCTTCGCCATGGTGCCGATTCTCGGCTTCCTGGCCTGTCGCGGGCAGGTGCGCGACGCCTTCCGGACGGACAATGTCGTGGGGCATGTCGTGCGTGGCTTCGTCGGCATTCTCTCGATGAGCTGCGGCTTTTACGGGCTCGTGCACCTGCCGCTGCCGGAGGCGATTGCGATCGGCTATGCGATGCCGCTGCTGGCGGTCGCTTTCGCGGCCCTGTTTCTAGGCGAGATCGTCCGGCTCTACCGCTGGTCGGCGGTGTTCATCGGCCTCATCGGCGTGCTGATCATCACCTGGCCGCGTCTGACATTGCTCGATGAAGGAGGATTCGGCGCGTCGGAGGCGCTGGGCGCGGTCGCGGTCCTGCTTTCGGCGACGCTCGGAGCAGTTGCGATGGTTCTGGTACGCAGGCTGGTGCAGACCGAGCGTACCCATACCATCGTTCTCTACTTCTCGCTGTCCGCGGCGGTGTTTTCCCTGGCGACGCTTCCCTTCGGCTGGTCGCCGATATCGTGGACGTCCTTCCTGCTTCTGATGCTTGCCGGCTTCTGCGGGGGTGTCGCCCAGATCCTGTTGACGGAGAGCTATCGCCACGCCGACATGTCAACGATCGCCCCCTTCGAATATACGTCGATCGTGCTCGGCATCGTCATCGGCTATTTCCTTTTCGGCGACGTGCCGACGTCGGCCATGCTGGCGGGCACGGTGATCGTTGTCGGAGCGGGTATCTTCATCATCTTCCGCGAACACCGGCTCGGGCTTGAGCGGAAGGGGGCGCGCAAGCACGTTACGCCGCAGGGCTGAAGCCCAATCCGATGGACCGGGGGTCCGGCTTCGGTCGTTCGATTGATGAAGAGGGGCGCTCCAGGGCTCAGTTCGGAAGCAGTGAACTGACGACGCGGTGCGCGCGCCGCGGATCCTCGGTCGTGCTCAGACGGCTGAACTCGCGCGAAGCGCGGATGGCCGTGCCGATGTCGGAGAGCGTTACAAACAGGCTGCGAATGGTCATGATCGTTTCCGATGCCGCCGGATGGCGCGGAGCTTGCGCTCCACGCGCCTACCGATCAGCGCTGAATGAAATCGGCGTAGATCTGGGCCGGACGGCATGTGGTGTGGGCCAGGCCGATGGCCGTCAGTTGCTCGTTGGCGACAGCGCCAAAGCTATTGTACGGCGTCCGCAGAGCGACGCGGGCCTGACGAAGCGTCTCGAAGCTGCTGTGAATCGGACGAAAACGGGCAGTCATGGTTCAATTCCTTAATCCATTCCTCCCGTTGCTCCATATTGCGATGCAGCATGACTTTTGCAACGCATCAAAACGCGGCGCTGACCTGCGCAAATTGCATGGCTTTGTTCATTTTTCCTTCACCTACAGCGCCGCGCGTCTTATGAGACGCGCAAAGGTCGCTGTAGCACTTCGAATTGCTGCATGTCTTTGTCCTTAAATCGAGATCGATTTAAGGAGACATGCAGTAGGAGCGAGGCGCGTCAGCCCCCGATCCGGGCCTTGAAGGCGAGGAGATCCTGCCAGGCGAAACGCTTGTTGACCGGCGCGGTGATGAGGTCCTGGGGATGCAGCGTCGCCAGCGCCGGCACGATGTGGCCGCCGGCGGCAAGCTCGCGCCATTGCCCTCTCGTCTGATGGATCGTTTCGTTGGTGCCGAAGAAGAAGCGGGCCGTGAAATTGCCGAGAAGGAGCAGGTGCCTGGGCTCGGCGAGTGCAATCTGCCGCTCGATGAAGGGACGGCAGATGTCGGCCTCCCGTCCGCTCGGCACGCGGTTGCCGGGCGGCCGCCAGGGCACGACATTGCCGAGCAGCACGTCCGACCTCGAAAGGCCGATGCCGGAGAGCATGCGCTCGAGCATATCGCCGTGTCTGCCGGCGAAGGGCTGGCCGTCCCGGTCGTCTTCCGCATAGGGCATCGGCCCGACGATCATGATACCGGACGCGCCGCGACTGTCCGCGAAAACGAGGTTGCGGGCGCTGTTCTTGAGGTTGCAGCCGGTAAACGCCTCCATTGCCGTGCGCAGTTCTGGGAGAGATCGCGCACTTTCGGCGGCGAATCGCGCCTCGCTGATCGCCTGCTCGTCTGGGATTGCGACCGCCGGCGGAGTGATTGCCGGCGCGGCGGGAAGGGCGTCCCGGGCCTTGCCGGGCGTTGCCTGCGAGCGTCGACCGCTCTGCGTCTCCGGCGAGGCGGCCTGCTGAACTTTGCGCACAGCCCCCACGTCGACGCGTTTGGCCTTGATCGCTTCGAATTCCTCCAGTCGATCGACGGGCGCGTCTTCAAGCAACCATTCGACGCCCGCCTCCGCATGGAAAGCGAGAAGCGCGGCGAGTTCCGAATGGGAAAGGTCGTTGGCCGAGATCATGGGCGGAATTTAACAGATCGGCCAACGCGGTCCAGCAGGGGGCCGGACATTTACGCAGCAATCGTCCAGGTCGTGATATCCTCCCTCTCGCCGATGAGAGCGAGCCCGTGGGCGATCGACAGGAGTTCTCCGCCGCTTTCGATCCGCTGCTCGCCGAAGCGATTGTCGAAAAGCCGGCGGACGGCGGGCACGAAGGACGTGCCGCCCGTCAGGAAGATCCTGTCGATATCGGCCGGCGCAGTCGCCGTTGTTGCGAGCACCTCGTCGAGGGCGGCCTCGATGCGGGCGAGATCAGGCGAGATCCAGGCCTCGAAATCCTGGCGGCGAACCGTCCGCCGCGAGCGCTCGCCAAGCGGCGCGAAGAAGAACTCGGTTTCCTCCTCCTGCGACAGCCGCATCTTCGTGGCCGAGACCGCCTGATACAGCGGATAGCCTTCGTCGTGGTCGATCAGGTCGACGAAAGCCTCCAGCTTCTCCGGTTCCAGGCTCGTGCGGACAAGCTTCTTCAGTTCTGCGAAGTCCTTCAGCGTCTTGAAGATCGAGAGCTGATTCCAGCGACCAAAATTGGCGTAGTAACTCGACGGGACCTCAAGCAGCTTGTCGAAGCTCTTGAACAGACTCCCCTTTCCGATGAGCGGGGCGACGATGTTGTCGATGATGCGGAAGTCGAAGTGATCGCCGGCAACGCCGACGCCGGAATGGCCGACCGGCGTTGCGACCAGGCGCCCGCCGTGGCTCTCGAAACGAATGATCGAATAGTCCGTCGTCCCGCCGCCGAAATCGGCGACAAGCACCGTCGCATCGCGCTCTAGCTGGCGGGCGAAGTAGAAAGCGGCCGCAACCGGTTCATAGACATAGTGGATCTCCGGAAAATCGAAACGGGCAAGCGCGCGGCCGTAGCGATCGAGGGCCAGCCTTTCGTCCGGACTTGCACCGGCAAATTGTACCGGACGACCGACGACGAGGCGCTGCGACGCGCTGTTCCATTCGTCTCCGGCATAGTCCCTGAGGCGGCCCAGGAAGCTGTACATCAGGTCTTCGAACTCATGCCGCTTCGCAAATACGAGCGTGCCTTGAAAGAGCGCACTCGCGGCGAAGGTTTTGATCGACTGAAGAAAACGGCATTCGCCCGGATTGTCGATGAACTCGCGGATCGCCGCCTGTCCCGCCTCGATTTTCGGGGGAACGGGGCCGTGTTGCTTCATGAAGGAAAGAGCCGTCCGTGTCGTGTCGAACCTGCCGGCGGCGCTTTCCACCGAAAGCGAGCGGGTCGAACCGCCCTGCGCCAGCGCAAGGACGGAGTTGGTCGTTCCGAAATCAAGGCCGAGGGCCGACGCCATGATTGTCTCCTTGCGATGTCAGGCGGGGGCGGGCCTCCTTACATGCGAGCGCTGCAAAAGCAACCGGCAGGTTTCGGTCTCGGATTTTATTTACGTTTACGTACAAGTAATATATGCGATGATGGTAAATGCATAAAGTCATGCGCAAAAGCAGAGACAGTCTGTCGCATCCCGGCTCGACAAGGTTTGCGGCATTTGTCATGACGGGATGATTTGCTGGGAACGGAGCCGGCGGAGAACGGCAAGACTGGAGAACGCGAAAATGACCGAGCGACAAGAACTCCCCGAGCGCGAGAGCATGGAATTCGACGTGGTGATCGTTGGAGCGGGGCCGGCCGGTCTTGCCGCGGCGATCCGGCTGAAGCAGGTCAATCCGGAGCTTTCGGTCGTCGTGCTGGAGAAGGGTGCCGAGGTGGGTGCGCATATCCTGTCGGGCGCCGTCGTCGATCCGATCGGCATCGACCGGCTGCTGCCCGGCTGGCGCGACGAGCCGGACCATCCGTTCAAGACCGAAGTCACCGACGACCAGTTCCTGTTCCTGGGGCCGGCCGGGTCGATCCGCCTGCCGAATTTTCTGATGCCGCCGCTGATGAACAATCACGGCAACTATGTCGTCTCGCTCGGCAATGTCTGTCGCTGGCTGGCGACCCACGCCGAGGCGCTCGGCGTCGAGATCTATCCGGGCTTTGCCGCAACCGAAGTGCTCTACAACGACGACGGCGCGGTGATCGGCGTCGCCACCGGCGACATGGGCATCGAACGGTCCGGCGAGCCGGGACCGAACTTCGCCCGCGGCATGGCGCTGCTCGGCAAATACACGCTGATCGGCGAGGGCGTGCGCGGTTCGCTCGCCAAGCAGTTGATCGCCAAGTTCCGGCTTGACGAGGGCCGCGACGTGCCGAAATTCGGCATTGGCCTCAAGGAACTCTGGGAGGTCAAGCCGGAGAACCACAAGCAAGGCCTGGTGAAGCACTCGTTCGGCTGGCCGCTCGGCATGAAGACCGGCGGCGGCTCGTTCCTCTACCACCTTGAGGACAACCTAGTCGCCGTCGGCTTCGTCGTGCATCTGAACTACAAGAACCCCTATCTCTATCCGTTCGAGGAGTTCCAGCGCTTCAAGACCCATCCGGCGATCCGCGGCACCTTCGAGGGCGGAAAGCGGCTTTCCTACGGGGCGCGAGCGATCACCGAGGGCGGCTACCAGTCGGTGCCGAAGCTCTCCTTCCCCGGCGGCGCGCTGATCGGCTGCTCGGCCGGCTTCGTCAACGTGCCGCGCATCAAGGGCAGCCACAATGCGGTGCTGTCGGGCATCCTCGCGGCCGAGAAGCTGGCGGATGCGATCGCTAGCGGCCGCGCCAATGACGAGCCGATCGAAATCGAGCGCGGCTGGCGCGACAGCGCCATCGGCCAGGACCTGAAGAAGGTCAGGAACGTCAAGCCGCTGTGGTCGAAGTTCGGCACGGCGGTGGGCGTCGCGCTCGGCGGCCTCGACATGTGGACGAACACGCTGTTCGGCTTCTCGTTCTTCGGCACCCTGAAGCACGGCAAGACCGACGCGCAGAGCCTCGAGCCGGCGGCACAGCACCAGAAGATCGACTATCCGAAGCCGGATGGCGTCTTGACCTTCGACCGGCTTTCCTCGGTGTTCCTGTCGAACACCAATCACGAGGAAGACCAGCCGGTGCATCTGCAGGTCAAGGACCCGGAGCTGCAGAAGCGCTCCGAATACGACGTCTATGCCGGCCCGTCGAGCCGCTACTGTCCGGCCGGGGTCTACGAGTGGGTGGAGAAGGACGGCCAGCCGACCTTCGTCATCAACGCCCAGAACTGCGTCCACTGCAAGACCTGCGACATCAAGGACCCGAACCAGAACATCAACTGGGTGCCGCCACAAGGGGGCGAAGGCCCGGTCTATCCGAATATGTAATGTTCGGGAGGCGGGCCGCACGGACCCCCGCCGGAGAAAAGAGCGGCGAAGGCCCGGTCTATCCGAACATGTAGTGTTCGGCGGCTGGCCGTACGGATTCGCCCAGGAGCATCCCGGTGAACGCCGAACATGAGTCTCCGCTGGGGAGGATCCTTGAGAAGGCCAAGGCACGTGTCTGGGCACTGGCGCGCCGGACCGTGCATCCATGTCCGAGCGGCAGGTGAAGTTTTGCCGCCAACGCGTTCAATTGCATAATTTTGCGAAAAAAAACAATGAACGCGATCCCTGACGCAAATGGGCAAGCGCTTCCCTCCGAGACTCGATAGCAATGACACGAGCCATCGATTGGGAGTATTGAATTGATGGCGACGAAGACCGTCATCCGGTCTCTGGACCGGACGAGGGGCTGATCCATTTGCTGTCCGCTGCCGCGGTGAGGCTGGCAGTTCGTCACGGATACACCGTCAAAACAGAGGGAAGCGAAAATGAAAAAACTTCTTGCTACAACATGCCTCGCCGTTGGCCTCTTCGGCCTCGGCAGCGCCGCATCGGCGCAGGAGTGCGGCGATGTGACGATCGCCAACATGAACTGGCAGAGCGCCGAAGTGCTGGCGAATGTGGACAAGTTCATTCTGACGGAAGGTTATGGCTGCAGCGCCGAGCTCGTCGTCGGCGACACCGTGCCGACGATCACCTCGATGATCGAAAAGGGCGAGCCGGACATCGCTCCGGAAGGCTGGGTCGACCTGCTGCCGGACGTCGTCAATCGCGGTCTTCAAGAGGGCAAGATCGTCGGCACTACGCTCTCTCTGTCGGACGGCGGCGTCCAGGGATGGTGGGTTCCAAAGTACATCGTCGATGCAAATCCCGATATCAAGACGATCGACGACGTGCTGAAGCACAAGGAACTCTTCCCGGATCCGGAAGATCCGAGCAAGGGTGCCGTCTTCAACGGTCCGCAAGGCTGGGGCGGCACGGTGGTCACGACGCAGCTCTACAAGGCGTACGGTGCTGAAGCCGCTGGCTTCACGCTCGTCGACACCGGCTCCGCCGCCGGCCTCGACGGTTCGATCGCCAAGGCCTACGAGCGCAAGCAGGGCTGGGTCGGCTATTACTGGGCCCCGACGGCACTGCTCGGCAAATACGAGATGGTGAAGCTCGACCACGGCGTGCCGGCTGACGCGGCCGAGTGGAAGCGCTGCAACACGGTCGCCGATTGCCCGGATCCGAAGAAGAACGACTGGCCGAAGGACAAGGTCCAGACGCTTGTGACGAAGGGCTTCGCCGATCGTGCCGGCCCGGTCATGGAATACCTCAAGGCCCGCTCCTGGCAGAATGACACCGTCAACAAGCTGATGGCCTGGATGACGGACAACCAGGCGAGCGGCGAGGAAGGCGCCAAGCACTTCCTCGAGGAGAACCCGGACATCTGGACCAAGTGGGTCTCGCCGGAGGTCGCTGAGAAGGTCAAGGCTGCCCTCTGATCGACACTCTCGTCAACGGACGGCGCGCATACCGGCGCGCCGTTTTCATTTCGCCGCGTGCAGGAATTCGTTCACTGCGTGTCGGTTTGAGAATAAGATTGCGCAGTTTCATTGTTTACAGCGCACTGGGCGTTTGAAAGTCGGCGGCAGCCAAGAAAAACAACGACGCGCCGCCTGAACGATTGCAAAGGGGAATCAGGACATGGAATGGCTGACCAAATTTCCGCATATGAATGACGATAGCCTTCGAGAGCTCAAGAAGGCGATCGACGAAGGCTTCCGCACATTCACGCGTGCCTATGGCGATGGCATCGAAGCCTTCTTTAATCCGCTGCAGTTCTTCCTGATCGAGGCCGAGCGTTTCATGACGCGCACGCCCTGGCCGATCATCTTGATCTTAATCGGCCTGATCGCCTGGTTCGCCAGCCGCAACTGGAAGGTCGTCGCAGGCGCCGTCGGCACGCTGCTCCTCATCGGCTACTTCGACATGTGGGACGACACGATGAAGACGATCTCGATGATCTTCGTCTGTACTGTCCTGTCCATTGCCATCGGCATTCCGCTCGGCATCCTCATGTCGCGCTCCGACCGCGTCCAGAACCTCGTCAATCCGGTGCTCGACGTCATGCAGACGATGCCGAGCTTCGTCTATCTCATTCCCGTCGTGATGCTGCTCGGCATCGGCAAGGTGCCCGGCCTGATTGCCGTGGTCATCTATGCGATCCCGCCGATGATCCGTCTGACCAATCTCGGCATCCGTCTGGTCGACAAGGATGTCCTCGAGGCGGCGGATGCCTTCGGCTCATCGAGCTGGCAGAAGCTGAAGAACGTGCAGATGCCGCTGGCGCTGCCCACCATCATGGCCGGCATCAACCAGACCATCATGATGGCGCTCGCCATGGTCGTGATCGCCTCGATGATCGGCGTCCAGGGTCTCGGCCAGCCGGTGTTGAAGGCCATCGCCAACCAGTACTTCACGCTTGGCATCTTCAACGGCCTCGCCATCGTCGGCATCGCGATCATCTTCGACCGCGTCAGCCAGGCCTATGGCCGCCGCCTGCAGCGGCATCGTGAAATCGTTCACGGCTGACACGGGACTGCTGATTGCGGAAAAGAACAGCGGCCCGGGACCCATCGTCCCGGGCCGTTTGCCTGTGGGCGAGCTATGCGCGCGAAAAGATGCCGGTCGAGAGCGCGACGCCCGCGGCCGTGATGATAGCTGCGGCAATCTCGAACGGGCCGATCGCCTCGCCAAGAAGCATGCCGCCGCCAATCACTGCGAGCACCGGCGTCAGGGCCGTAAAGGCAGCCGCCTGCGTGCCGCCGAGACGCTGGACGGCGAGGCCGTAGGCAAGCGTCGCGATCAGACCGGAAAAAACGCCCTGGCTCATCACTTGCAGACCGATCTCCGGCGTGGGGACACTCTGCAGCGTGCTGCCGAAGACGAGCGCCAGGACGACATGGATGAGGAACGACCAGACGGCGATGAGGGCGCCGCCTTCAAGCGGGTTCAGGCCCGAACGGCGGAAGGCGTGCGTATAGGTCGCCCAGAGCACGGCGGCGGCAGGCAGCAGCAGGTAACCGGCTGAGACCGGCGCGTCCGCGGCGCCGAGGCTGCGAACAAGCAGGATCGCCATGCCAATGATGATCGCCGCAAAGCCGAGGATCCGCATACGGTCCGGACGCTCCCGAAACAGCGTCACCCCGATGATTGCCGTCGCGAGCGGCATCGAGCCTCCGAGCAGCACGCCGACCGAGGCCGCCGGCGTCGCATGGATGGCGAACGCCGCCACCTGGAAGAACAGGGCGCCCGATCCACCGACCATCAGGACGAGAAGCGTCAGTGGCAAGCCCTTCGGGATGAGACCCGTTTTCAGCCAGACCGGAGCGAGCACCAGCGCCGGTATCCCATAGCGAATGAGCCCGAGGTCGATGGTGCCGAGGCTGGTTCCTGCTGTGTGCCGGGTGGCGAGGATCCAGCCTGCCCAGATCATCACCGTGACAAAGGCACCGGCATAGCCGGCGGCGGGCGATTCGGAATGGCGATCGAGTGTCAGTGCAACCATTGTCCTGTTCCTCCAACTTCGTGGCGAGGTATGTTCGGATGAGTGAACCTAGCGCTGAAGCCGGTGGCATGTCCTTGCTATCTGTGCCTCGATTGAGATATCCTGAGCAATGTTCTGCCAATCGATTGTTGGAAGTAATTCTATTATGCCAAAACTCGACAAATTCGATATCGCCATCCTCAAGGTCCTGCAGGAGGATGCACGCGCGACCAATGTCGAGATCGCCGAGCGAATCAATCTCTCGCCATCCCCCTGCCTGCGGCGCATCCGCAATCTGGAGAAGTCGGGCGTGCTGCGTGGCTACCGCGCCGATATCGACCGCAAGGAGGTCGGGCTGGGGCTGACGGTCTTCGTCGAGATCAAGGTCGGCCAGCACAGCCAGGAAAACGCGCGGCAGCAGCAGGAGGCGTTGCTTACCATACCGGAGGTGGTCTCCTGCTTCCTGATTTCCGGCAACGCGGATTTCCTGGCCGAAGTGGTCGTGGAGGACCTATCGGCCTATGAGAGGCTGCTTACAGAAACCTTGCTGACCCTGCCGGGGGTAACGGACATTCGCTCGAATTTCGCCATCCGGACGATCAAGACCGCCGGCCCCCTGAAGCTGCCTTCCCTCTAAGCAACTGTACCGGACCGTTGCGGTCCGCCGGGGACCGTCGGCGAAAGTCTTTGAGCGCGTCCTCTGGAATCCCCCGCCGCTGCGCTTATCTCAGGAGCTGAAAGGTTTCTGGACAGAAAGGGCAATTCTTGAGGGTCAAGGCCATCTTCAATCAGGATGGGGGTACTTTCCGCACCACGGATATGGACGCTTATGGCAGCAGGGTTGAGGAGGTCTTTCGCGCTGCCGGCCATGAGATTGAAATTGCCGTGGTGGCTGCGAGCGATATCCCGCGGGCGCTGGAGGCGGCCTGCCGGCGCGATGACCTCGATGCGATCATCGCCGGCGGCGGCGACGGCACGATCTCCGCCGCGGCAGGCGTTGCCTGGCGAACCGGCATGCCGCTCGGTGTCATACCGGCGGGAACGATGAACCTGTTCGCCCGCTCCCTGAAACTGCCGCTCGATATCTGGAAGGTGCCCGAGGTCCTCGCCCACGGCCGGATTATCGATGGCGATATCGGCAGCGCCGACGGCCGGGCTTTCGTGCATCAGTTTTCGATGGGACTGCATGCCCGCATGGTGCGCTATCGCGAATCCTACAAGTTCGCCTCGCGCCCCGGCAAGATCGGCGCCAGCGTGCGCGCTGCCGTCGGCGTGATCTTCAACCCCCCGGATTTCGAGATCGAGTTCGATGCCGACGGTCACCGCGAGCTCCGCCACGTGTCGCAGATTTCGGTTTCGAACAACCATTTCGGCCATGCAACGCTGATGTATGCGGAGGATGTGACGGCCGGGCACCTCGGTTTCTACACGGCCCCACCGCTAAGCCCTGCGGGCGTCGCAAAGCTCGCTTCCGACATTCTGCGCGGCCGATTCCGGGCCAGCCCATTGATCACCGAGATGAGCGCGTTGGCGGTCGATCTGCATTTTCCCAAGGTCGAGCGCAAGATCAACTGTGTCATCGACGGCGAGCTGCTGCCGATCCAGCGACGCGATGTCGCCCTCCGCGTCCACCCGGGCGAACTGAAGTTGCTCGTCGGCGCCGAATAGCGTCCGCGCAGCCTAATCGCCCACCCAGATATAGCTGAACCCGTAACGATCCGCTCCGGACGCATAGATATAAGGCAGTTCAAGCTTGCGCGGGTTCACTGCCGATTCCGCGACGCCGGATGCCTTGAGAGCCTCGTTCAGCGTGGCGGGAAGCGGGGCCGGGTTTGCTTCATCACGCCAGACGACCAGCAGCGGCCGCTTCGTGGCGTCGGCCGCCTGCATGCCCGAAAGATGCGGGATCACGACGGAAGCGTCGGCAAGCCGCGTCCGGATATTGCCGGCAATCTGCCGGTCGTTGGTCAGCACAAGCGCAGGCGGCCGGCCTTCGGTTTTCACGACCTCTTCGACAAAGGCCGCGTAGGGGATGTTCAATTTCGAATAGTCGCCGAACCAGGGGCGCACCACGGCCCGGGCGGAAACGACGACGAGAGCGCCCAGGACAATGCATGCGATCAGCGGCACGAAGCGTCTGAAGCCCGGTGCCGGATCGATCTTCGCCGCCTCGACCTTGAGGCAGAGATAGAGCGGCAGCAGGACCAGAAAGAGAACCAGCCATTTTTCGCGGACATGGGTCGCAGCCACGCCGAGAACGACAAGCAGGACGCCGAGAAGGCAAATCGCGATCATGCGCCCCAGGATGCGGGTCCATTGGCTTTCCGCCTGCCAGATCGGCCCTGCCTTGTCGCGGAAGACGAGGCCGAAGACGAGCAGGGTAACGAGACTGCCGCCGATCGTCGCCGAAGCCAGTGCGAAGACGCCGTGAAACGCCTGCATCAGGCGCCCCTCTGCCTCACGTTCCTTCATCTCGTTCAATGTGCCCGACGACGCATCGTCGAGATTCTGAAACACCCATAATCCATGCGGCAGGGCGATGACGCCGGCAATGCCGATCGCCGCCAGGATGCGCCAATCGAAGATGCGCTTGCGCAGCTCGGGTTCGGGAAGCACCGCGAGGATCGCAGCGATCGGCACGAGGACGAAATTATATTTCGAGATCACGCCGATGCCGACGGCGACGCCCGTCAACAGATACGAAAAGAGGCTCGGGCGCTTCAGCGTCCGCAGAAAACCGTAGAGGAAGAGCGAAACGGCGAAGAGCGCGGCAACCGTATGGGAGAGATCGCGCTGCGCGAGCAGGAAAACCGGCGGCAGGCTCAAGACGCCAAACATCGCGATCGCCGACAGGCGCCGGTCCTTGAGGACGAGCTGCGCCGCGAGGCCGTAGAAAAGGCAGCACAGGAACAGGAGGCCGTTCTTGAGCATGGACATTGTCGCGACCGACGTGCCGATCAACTGCGCCAGCCCGTATTGAAGCCAATTGTAGAACGGCGGTTGCGGCCCGTATCCGAGCTGCAGGAATTGCGACAGGAAGGCCTGTTCCGCCTCGTCGATCTCGAGCGAAGGCGAGGCGGCGAGACGGAGCGCGATACACAGCAGGAAATAGCCGGCCAGCGCGATGAACACCAGGTTCGGCCGCCGGTCGACGATGTCACGCATGCGGCTGGTCCTGCCCGAAGACCTGGCGAACGATGTAGCTCGCCGTATCGTCGTCGCGGAAATAGGCACGTGCCATCATTTCCGCGAGAATGCCGGTGGTGATGAGCTGGACGGAGGACAGGAACAGCATGACGCCGACGATCAGCATCGGTCGGGCACCGATGTCATTGCCGAAGATGAATTTGTCGATCGCAAGATAGAGCAGGATGAGGGCGCTGAAACCCCCGGTCGCAAGCCCGATCGAGCCGAAGAAGTGGCCGGGGCGCGCCTTGTAGCGCATGAAGAACAGAACGGCGAGCAGGTCGAGGATCACACGGAACGTGCGCGAGATACCATATTTCGACGCGCCGAAGTGCCGGGCGTGGTGCGTTACGGGCATCTCGCCGATTCGGCTGCTCGGCACGACGCCGGCGACCCAGGCCGGAATGAAGCGGTGCATCTCCCCCATCAGCTTGACCTGCTTGATGATCGCGCTGCGATAGACCTTGAGACTGCAACCGTAATCATGAAGCTTCACGCCGGTGATCTTGCCGATCAGGAAGTTTGCGCACCATGAGGGAACTTTTCTGAGCAGCAGGCCGTCCCGACGGTTTTGCCGCCACCCGACCAAGAGGTCGAGTTCGCGTTCCTCGATCGCGGCAACCATATGAGGGATATCGTTTGGGTCGTTCTGCAGGTCACCGTCGAGCGTCGCGATCAGCCGGCCGGAGGCGGCGTCGATTCCGGCCTGCATGGCCGCGGTCTGGCCGAAATTCTTTTGGAGCTCGATGATCTTCAAGTTCAGGTCCGACCGTAGAAGCTCGTTGCGGGCATTCGGCAAGGTCCGGTCGGTGCTGCCGTCATCCACCAGGATCAATTCCCAGGATCGATGGAAACCGGCCATGGCCTCCCGGATGCGGGTAACGAGGGGCCCGACGCTGTCCTCCTCGTTGAACACCGGCACGACAATGGACAGTTCGATCGCCTCCTTGACGCCTGTCGATGCCGTCAGAGGTTCTTCTATGTGTGTCAAGGCGGTGTCTCCGATATGCCGTCGCCGGTTTTCTTGCACAGTTAACGGTGATAACCAACGCTCAATTGCGTGGCTCCGTACAGGAAATCGGTATCTCATGAATTCGGACTGGCAGTTCAGCCGGCGCCTGTGGCTCGCGCGCCACCGCATGGCATTGATTTCCGCGGCGGCCATAGCGGCTTATGCCGTCTTCGTCGAGTGGGTCTGGGGATGGTCGGTCCTGTTGCGGCAATGGGCCGAGATTGGTTTTTCGTCCGTGCTCGCCGCGCTCGGTCTTCTCATCTCGACCTACGTCGTCCGCTGCTACCGTATCTACGACTATTTTCCGGAGCAGACCGCCGGCCAATTCCTGTCGCTCTTTCGCGTGACGCAGGTCCACAATCTTCTCAATATCATGCTGCCCTTCAGGGCCGGCGAGACGAGCTTTCCGCTGCTCATGCGCGCCGAATTCGGCGTTCCGCTGCTGCGCGGAACGTCGGCGCTTCTCGTCATGCGGCTGTTGGACCTGCATGCGCTGCTCACCGTCGCGGCGGTAGGGCTGGTCATCGGCCGCGCCAATCAGATGGTCGCATGGCTGGTTTGGACTCTGGCATTCGTCGCGCCGCTCGCATTCTTCCTGCTCAAGGCCAGGATTCTTCGCTGGCTGCGCCGCGTCGCACCGGCGAAGTTCATGCACCATGTCGACGAGATCGAGGCGGGTTTACCGGCGAATATACCGGCGTTCCTGCGCGCCTCGGCGATGACGATTCTGAACTGGGGGGTGAAGGTCGCGGTGCTCGCGTGGGTGCTCGCTATCATGGGCGTCGCGCCGCTTGCCGCCGCGTTCGGCGGTGCGCTTGGGGGAGAGCTCTCTTCGGTTCTTCCCGTGCACGCGCCCGCCGGTGTCGGCACCTATGCGGCAGCGATCGTTGCCGGGGCGGTTTCCTTCGGCGCCGCCGGCGGCAAGGCCGCGCTCGAGACCCTGGGGCGCGCCAGCGTCAATGCCCACTTGCTCATCATTGTCTCGGCCGTGGCCGGCACGCTGCTTTCGCTGGTGTTGCGGCCGAAGCCGTGACGCGCCCTACTGGAACGACGTCTCGTAGAAGCTTCTGAGCTTGCGCGAATGCAGCTTCTCCGGCGGCATGGCGGCGAGTTTCTGCAGTGCCAGGATGCCGATCTTCAGGTGCTGGCTCACCTGCGTGCGGTAGAAGGCCGTCGCCATGCCGGGCAGCTTCAATTCCCCGTGCAGCGGCTTGTCGGAAACGCACAGCAGCGTTCCGTAAGGCACCCGGAAGCGGAAGCCGTTGGCGGCGATCGTCGCCGATTCCATGTCGAGCGCGATGGCGCGGGCCTGCGAGAGGCGCTTGACGGGCCCTCGCTGGTCGCGCAGCTCCCAGTTGCGGTTGTCGATCGTCGCGACCGTGCCGGTGCGCATGATCCGCTTGAGATCGTAGCCCTGATAACCGGTCACTTCCGCCACCGCATCCTGCAGGGCGACCTGAACCTCCGCCAGCGCGGGCAGGGGGATCCACACCGGCAGATCGTCGTCGAGCACGTGATCCTCGCGCATATAGGCGTGCGCCAGAACGTAATCGCCGAGCCGCTGGCTGTTGCGGAGCCCGGCGCAATGGCCGAGCATCAGCCAGACATGCGGTCTCAGCACGGCAATATGGTCGGTGATCGTCTTGGCATTGGATGGGCCGACGCCGATATTGACGAGCGTGATGCCGCCGTGGCCCTTTTTCTTCAGGTGGTAGGCCGGCATCTGCGGCAGGCGGGCGAGCGTATAGTCGGTCTCGGGCTTGTCGGCGCCCGCCGGCGTGAGGATGTTGCCGGGCTCCACGAAGGCCATGTAGCCGTTGCCGCCTTCGGCCATCTGCTGGCGTGCCCAGGCGCAGAACTCGTCGACATAGAACTGGTAGTTCGTGAAGAGCACGAAGTTCTGGAAATGCGTAGCACTGGTTGCCGTGTAGTGGCTGAGACGGGCCAGCGAATAATCGATGCGCTGCGCCGTGAACGGTGCGAGCGGCGAGGGCTCGCCCGGCCCGGGCTCATAGGAGCCGTTGGCGATCTCGTCGTCCGTCGTCGTCAGGTCGGGCGCATCGAAGAGGTCGCGCAGCGGAATGTCGATCGTCTCGGCCGCCGACGCCTCCACATGGGCGTTCTCGCCGAAAGCGAAGTGCAGGGGGATAGGTGTCGACGATTCCGATACGGTGACGCCGACGCCGTGATTGCGCATCAGATGGCCGAACTGCTCCTTCAGATAGTGACGGAAGAGTCGCGGTCGCGTGATCGTCGTCGTGTAGACGCCGGGCGCGCTGACATAACCGAAGGAAAGCCGGGAATCGACATGGCCAAAGCTGCTCGTCTCGATGCTCACCTGCGGGTAGCAGGCGCGGAAACGCGTGAGCGACCGGCCGTTCTTGCCCAGCCCCTCGAAAGCCTCGCAGAGGAACCGGGTGTTGCGCTCGTAAAGGGCCTGCAAGCAATCGACGGCTGCAGCCGGATCATCGAAGGTTTGCGGCTCGAAGGCTTCAGGGGTGGCGACGGAGAGGATAGAGTTTGAAGAGATTCGTGTGTCCATGGCGCATTATAGGCTGCGACATCTGACAAGCAAACGACAAGATATGGAGTTCGATTTCAGGCCGTTCAGCGTGGCCCGGCGAGAATGATCGTCGCGCCGACGAGCGCCACGGCCATGCCGGTCAGGTCCCAGCGGTCGGGCCGCACGCCCTCGGCGAGCCAGAGCCAGGCGAGCGAAGCGGTAATGTAGACGCCACCATAGGCGGCGTAGGCGCGCCCGGCCGCCGGCACATCGATCATCGTCAGGAGCCAGGCAAAGAGCGCCAGCGACCCCATTCCGGGAACGAGCCACCAAAAGGACTTGCCGAGCCGGAGCCACGCCCAGAAGGCAAAACATCCGGCAATTTCGGCGAGCGCGGCGATTGAATATAAAGCGAATGCGGGCAGGGGCATCATGATGGACCTTTCGATCCGGAAGGGAGCGAAGAGTCACGACATGTGCAAGAGGAAATTTCGGTTCCGGCCCCTCTGCGGCGTGGGCGCGCCAGAATTTCAGCCTCGGTCGGCCCCGATGACGATCAGCTCATCGCCTGGCGCTGCAGCGTGACGAAGAGGACGAGGCCGGCGCCATGCCTGCCGATGCCGGCGCCGGTGGCCTTGTTGTAAGCGAGCGCCCCGATCGGTGCCATCAGCAGGCCCGTGAGCATCAGGAGCCGAAGCGAGAGGATGGCCGAAGCGACGAGGGCGGTCATTTGAGCGTTCCCTACAGCTTGGCTTGGCAATATTGCGCGGTGTGCGCGGTGCAGTCGGTCAGAGAGCCGATATAGGTGTTTTGGCGGCGACGCTCCGTATCGGCGCCGACGGCGGCGGCGAGCGACATGGCGAAGACGACCATCAACAGGCTGATGATGGTGAGGCGGCGAGCGAGAATGTCCATTGTTCCGTCCGTGGGCTGGAGCGCGTTCAAATCGATTGAGCGTCTTTTCGCACAACCAAACTGAATTCTTGCTGAGATGCCCGTTCATCTGCCGTTCATCTTGAGCGACGCGGTCTTGCCGGCGCCGGAGTCCGTTCCTACGTCTGTGTGCCCGCAACCTCAGGAGAGACCTGCTATGCCCGCTCCCATCGAGCTCTATTACTGGCCGACACCGAACGGCTGGAAGATCACCATCATGCTGGAGGAGCTCGGCGTTCCCTATGTGGTCAAGTACATCAATATCGGCCGGGGCGATCAGTTCGCGCCGGATTTCCTGAGGATCTCGCCAAACAACCGCATGCCGGCCATCGTCGATCCGGACGGGCCGGGCGGCGAACCTATCGCGATCTTCGAATCCGGTGCGATCCTGCAATATCTCGGCCGGAAATACGGGAAGTTCTATCCGGCGGACGAGCGCGCCCGTGCCGACGTCGAGCAATGGCTCTTTTGGCAGGTTGGCGGGTTAGGCCCTATGGCGGGGCAGGCCCATCATTTCCGGCAATATGCGCCGGAGACGATCCAATACGGAATCGACCGCTACACCAATGAAGTGAACCGCCTCTATGGCGTGATGAACAAACGGCTGGCAGATCGGCCGTTCCTCGCCGACGACTATTCGATCGCCGACATGGCGGCAATCGGTTGGGTGATTCCGCATGAGAACCAGGGCCAGGATCTCAACGATTTCCCGAACCTTAAGCGCTGGTTCGACACGATGCTCGCCCGAAGCGCAGTGCAGAAGGGGATCGAGGTCGGCAAGGAAGAGCGGGCCCGGCAGAAGAGCCTTGCCGAAGACAAGGAAGCGCAGAAGATCCTGTTCGGGCAGCGCGCTCGCTGAAATGAACGCGAGGGAGGTCGCGGCAGGCCGCCCTCGCGCAATTCTGGAAGAGCTACAGCGCCGCGCGTCTTTTCAGACGTGCAAAGGACGCTGTAGCACTTTGAATCCACGCATCGTGCTTTCCGAAAATCGATTCCGATTTTCGGGCCGATGCGCTAAAGCCGCGTCCAGGTCTGCGACTTGCACAGCACCTTCAGCACGCAGCCCTTCATCTTCAGCGAATTGCCGTCGACCGAACCCGAGCCGCTATAGGTCTTGTCGTTCTCCGGATCGGTGATATCGCCGCTGTAGCTGCCATCGGTTCCGGCAAGGTTGCCGATGCGCTTGCCGGCGTGCTTGCCCGTCTTCAGCGTGACGCAGAAGGCTCCGCCGCACGGGGCGATTTCGGCCGTGGCTCCGCTCGCTGTTTTCCAGTTGCCGACAATCGGTTCGGCGGCAAAGGTCGTTCCCACGGCTCCTAAGCTGAGCGCCGCGCTGACGAGCAAAGTTCGAATCATTCAATGTCCTCCCTTGGCGACGGTCGGCGCCAGCCGCCCGCGATCTGGATTTTTCGTATCGGCGACCTCCTCGTCGGCCGAGCGCCGCACAGTAGCTTACGCGTACGTAAAGGTAAATAAGCCACGCACCGCGAAAATGACCATCTCGCAAACCCGGTTTGGCTGCGAAAACTCTGCAGCGGTCGACAAGGCAAGTTTGTATTTGGTTAGCGATTGGTTGAAATCCGAGATTGAATTTTCCGTAAATTTTGAGCCGGACTGCCGCCGCTGCAGGCGCTCCGATGCTTAACGAAAACCCAAGTTTACCAAGTGTTTGAACTTTGTTTGTGTCAAATTAAGCATGCATTTTAAGCGTGCATTGAAAGCCACCGGGCATACTCGAACCCATAAGACGAGCGGAGACGACACCCCGCCAAATCAGCCGATGCCGACGCCGCAAAAGACGGCGCGTCACCGGAAAGCCCGCCAAGAGGCAAGAGTGAAACAGGGACAACAAAGCAGCAACTGAAGCTCGGTGCGCCCCAAGGGCGTGCCGCTTCGGCTGAACCAACAAAGAACGACAGGGACAAGACAATGGCACGCTTTGACTTCGAGATCACGTCGGATGCGGCAATGGGTGGCGAAAACCGGGCCGACATTCTTTGCGAAATGGGACTTGCCTATGCGACCGGCCGCGGCCGGCCGGTCGATCTGGTCGCCGCCCACAAGTGGCTGAACATCGCCGCCATCAAGGGCTCGGACCGCGCCGCCGATCTCCGCGCCGACCTTGCGGCGACAATGAGCAAGACGGATCTTGCCGCTGCCCTGCGCGCTGCACGCGAATGGATGACCGTGCACTGAAATGCCGTCTACAGCGCCGTGCGTCTTATCAGACGCACAAAGGACGCTGTAGCACTTTGAATTACTGCATGTTTCCTTAAATCGGTTACGATTTAAGGAAACATGCAGTAGGCCGCTACGGTCCAGCTAGCCTTCGGCGAAGCTCTTGAGAACTACGGGCAGGGCGGCCTCGAGCAATTCCATCTCGGCGTCGGGGCCGGTGCTGATCCGGATGCAGCGATTGAGCGGCGCGACGCCCGGCATGCGGATGAAGATGCCGTGATCGCTCATCAGCCGGTCGACGATCGCCCGGGCATGGGCTGCATCCCGCCCGCAGTCGACGGCGACGAAATTCGTCGCCGAGGGTAGCGGCAGAAGCCCGTTTCCACGCGCAATGATGGCGATTCGGTTGCGCGACGCCGCGATCCGCTGTGTCACGTCTTTCAGATATTGCTGATCGGAAAGCGCGGCGAGCGCCGCGGCCACACCGATTCGATTCATGCCGAAATGGTTGCGGATCTTGTCGAAGGCCTGTGCGGTCCCGGGCGTTGCCAGCGCATAGCCGACGCGCGCGCCGGCGAGGCCATAGGCCTTGGAGAAGGTGCGTGTGCGGATGACGTTCGGCCGGTCGATCAGGCTCTCGATCGACGGCAGCGCCTCGGGCGGGGCCGTCTCGCAATAGGCTTCGTCGAGGATCAGCAGCGTCGTTTCGGGCAGGCCGGCCGCGAACGCGATGACGCGCTCGGCCGGCCACCAGCTCCCCATCGGATTGTCGGGATTGGCAAGATAGACGAGCGGCGCCTTCTCGCGCTCGACCGCGGCGAGGAGGCCATCGAGGTCTTCGCGATCGTCGACGTAAGGTACGGTGACGAGCCGGCCGCCATGTCCGGCAACGTGATAGTTGAAGGTCGGATAGGCGCCGAACGAAGTGACCACCGGCGTGCCCTGCTCGACGACGAGGCGGACAATCTGCCCGAGCAGACCATCGATTCCCTCGCCGACGGCAATATGGGCGGGCGATGTGCCGAGATGCGCCGCCAGCGCCTGTCTCAGGTCGTAATTTTCGGGGTCGGCATATTTCCAAGTCTCGCTGGCGGCCTTCTGGATGGCGAGGAACACGGAACCGGCCGGCCCGAATCCGCTCTCGTTGGCGCCAATGCGAGCGGCGATTTCGCGGCCGCGCTGCCTCTCGATCGCTTCCGGGCCGACAAAGGGAATCGTGGCAGGCAGGGATTGGATGAGCGGCGTGAAACGCGAGAATGCGGACATTTGGAAAACCTGAGCTCCGTTCGAAAGCGCCGCGGAACTTATCGCATTGAAACGGCGAACGGAATGCGCAAAAGGCGCATCGGTCAGGGTCTGCCACCCCGCGGCAAGGCAACCGGCGGCCGCGGCGGGGTAAGACGGCCGGCGCCCGGCCCGGTTCCAGCAGTCTTAACGTTGCCGGCCTGTCCGGTGAAGAATTCGTGGCGCACGATTTGGTGCAGCAACGTTTCGTCGATGGCCTTGATGAATTGCACCCCTATGCGGTTGTCCCTGCGATGAACCTCGGCGCAGCCGATCCGGAAATTTGTGCCCACGATATGGAGATAATAGTGCTGAGACAGGCCGATCGTCGTGCTGACGGAGAAACTCGCTCCACCGCGTGAGATATCGATCATTTTGCAGGCGTGTATCGACACCCCGCCAAGGGCTGGCCGCACGGACATAAGCGTTGCGGCATGTCCGATCGCGAAACGTTCGTAGCGCCGCTCGTAAAGCAGCGATGGGGCAAGCGAATACATGGTCGACTGCAGCATGCGTCATGCTCCGGTGATCGCGGTACTCGCGAGGGGCGCCGTGCGGTTTCCCGCTTGCCGAGCCCAAAGGAGTTTCGCCAGATTCAGGCAAATCATTTGCCGGTACCTTCCGAGGACGGCGAGGCGTCTGGAAGGTCGGGCATCAGTTTCCCTCAGCAATCTTGCAATCGCTTGAAGATATTCAATAAGAATCGAATGAACGCAATTCGACCAGTAGCTGGGCGCATTCAGAGCCCGCTCGAGAACTGGACTCGAATCAGCCGGCTGAGAAACTCGTGCGCCAGCAGCATGTTGAAACGCACGCCGAGCTCGGCGCCGTTGCGGTACACCTCGGCACAGCCGATCTCCTCCTGGACGCTGTCGATCTCCAGAAAAAAGTGTCTCGGCAGAAGGACTGCGGCGTTGAAGTCGAGCAAGGCGCCACAGATAGATATGTGCCGGAGAAGGGCGTGATATTTGGTCTTCGCCTTCAACTGACTGCCGATGACGAGAATGGGGCAGGGGCGCTCTATATGAAAATGCGGATAGGCAACGGCCGACTGGCCGGGCTTTCCTTGCGCGAGATGCATGATCATCGACATGGCAGGGTCCGGGAAATAGCTGTCATCTCCGCACCGCATGCCAGCAAATTCGCGGCGAGGCACGGGCCACACTCCACGACCCGACTTGCTTCACCCTTGCCGCGACGCCGTTGGACGCCGCCCGCGCAGCCATGACGAAAATGGCGGGATTTCCTGAAATCCGACAAAAAAATCTTGCATTGATGGCGCGCTGCCACTAGTCAGGCGCTAACGGAGAGGTGGCCGAGTGGTCGAAGGCGCTCCCCTGCTAAGGGAGTATACCGGAAACGGTATCGAGGGTTCGAATCCCTTCTTCTCCGCCATTTTCGATTTCGCCGAGATCGTCTGAGGTTGCCGACCACGTCGACCGCAAGGATCGCTCCGGCATTTCTACCTACGCGGGTCGAAACGTTTCCAGGGTGACGCCGTCGAAATGTCTGCCTCCAAACGCCATTGCCCGGCTGAAATCAGATTCCCCCGGGGTACTGCATCCTTGCTCCGGGCAATCGCGAATCCCGACCGCTGATTCTCTGGGAATCGCTGGAAAAAAGCTTCGGCTTCGACCGCCGAGCCGATTTCCAGGCGGGCTGGCGCCGGTACAAAGCCGGCGTCTGACAGCCCCGTTGCCCGGTTTTGCCCCCGTTTTGGGCCCTTTTCTGCCTCTTTCTGAAACAAAAGCTGTGTCGCACGCCGACGCTAACCCCCCGTGGCCAAAGGATTTTCTTAATGGTTTGTTAACACCCTCGGGCCGTCTGGGGCGATTTTGTGTCGTTTCAGCAACAGGGATCAGGGAAGGGCAGCGCAAAGGAGTTGATCTGACAAGTTGGACATTGCGCGCCCCTCTCGGTTTTGTATTTTCAACTCCGGAAGCAAGGGCGGTTGATCGTCCGACTTCTTGAACGTTGGGGATGGGGCAGGGAACGCTGTCCTTCAGCAAAGAAACCCAGACCCGTTTGAAACTTTTGACTGGAGGTCAGAAATGAACATCAAGAGCCTTCTTCTCGGCTCCGCTGCTGCGCTCGCAGCAGTATCCGGCGCCCAGGCTGCCGACGCGATCGTCGCCGCCGAGCCGGAGCCCATGGAATACGTTCGCGTCTGCGACGCTTTCGGCACCGGCTACTTCTACATCCCGGGCACGGAAACCTGCCTCAAGATCGGCGGCTTCATCCGCGTTCAGGGCTCGTTCGGCCGTGACGCTGCCGACAGCCGTTACAACAACGAAGACTTCGACAACGATGGCAATGGCGTCCTCGATCAGTCCACGTCGGACTGGGATGTCTTCTCCCGCGCTTACATCTCGTTCGATGCCAAGAGCGACACCGAGTACGGCACGCTCACCGGCTTCTTCGCTGCTGAGTTCAACGCCGACAACGACACCGACTCCGGCGACAGCGACTTCATCGACGTCGACGAAGCCTACATCCAGCTCGGCGGCCTGAAGGCCGGCTTCTTCTACAGCTGGTGGGATAAGGGCCTGAACGGCGAAACCGACTCGCTCGGAAACTTCACCGAATTCAACTCGGTCGCCTACCTCTATGACGGCGGCACCTTCCAGGCCGGTATCTCGATCGACGAACTCGAAGGTACCTCCACCAAGTCTAACGGCGTTGGCGTTGCCGGTATCGTTTCCGCTACGCTCGGTGGCGTAAGCTTCGACCTGCTCGGCGGCTTCGACACGGAACTGGAAGAAGGCGCGATCCGCGCTCTGCTCTCGGCTGACCTCGGTCCGGGCGTCTTCCAGATGGCTGGCATCTGGGCATCCGATCCGAACGCTTACTGGGCACGGTCCGAGTGGACGGTTGCTGCTTCTTACCGCTTCAACGCAACCGAGAAGTTCGCAATCACCCCCGGCGCTCAGTACTTTGGTAGCCTGCAAGACTCGTTCACCAGCTTCGGTAACGACGATGCATGGCGCGTTGGCGTAACGGCTGACTACCAGATCACCGAAGGTCTCGCGACCCGTCTGTCGGTTCAGTACGAAGATGAAGACAACGGCGACGACCAGGTCTTCGGTTTCCTGCGTCTGCAGCGTGACTTCTAATCTGACCTGACCTCGGTCAGTAGGAAAAGCCCGGCTCTTGAGCCGGGCTTTTTTGTTTTAGGGGACGGCAATGGAGCGCCGTTGGAGATGCCGCGCCCAACCAGCTTCCTGGATCGGAGTCGGTCCAAGACAAAAACATGCAGCAATTCAAAGCGTTGCAGCTAGCCTTGTCCGCCTACAAGCAACGTGAGTTTGGACACGCCGCATCTTTTCATCGGGGCAATTGTTGTCGGTGAGTCAGGGCAAGGACCAGCGCGATTCCGTCCGAGGCAGGGCGGTCTGATCAGCTCGTGCAGTGCTTAGCTGGCTAGATGGCGTTCGAGCACGGGTACGCACATGTCCAGATCGTGCGTCGCCAAATGTGCATAGCGCATGGTCATCGTCAGCGTCTGATGGCCGAGCCACATCTGAACCCTTCGGAGATCGATGCCGCCGCGCACCAGTCGAGAGGCGCAGGTGTGTCTTAGAATGTGGGGAACGATGTCTTCTTCTTCGCCCAGCCCCGCATCCAACTTGGCCGCATTCCAGACAGCCCGGAATTTTTGCGGATCAATGGCGTTGAAAGGCCCCGCAGATCTGCCTGCGAGGGCGTTCAGGACTTCCCTTGCTCTCGCGGTCAGCGGGACAGTGCGGCTGCGTCCTGATTTCGTGATCCAGAATGTTGCCCGGCCCTCGTGAATGTCGTTCCATTTGAGGCCTATAGCCTCGCCAAGGCGAGCGCCTGAATCGACCAGAAATATCGAGAACTGCAAAAAGCATTCGGAACGGATGCCGATTTCCCGGAACAACGCTTCCTCTTCATCGGCCTCCAGGAAGCGCAGGCGTCCAGCTCTCTCCTTTTGACGCCTAAACTCCGGCAGACTATGGATTTCGCCCATCTTGTACGCTTTCCGCAGCAGCTTGCTTAGCGCCGCCATCTTTCGATTGATGGTCGCGTTGCTGTTGCCGCGCTTGCGTAATGCGCCGATCAGATTGTCGAGCAGGTCCTGCGAGAAGGCGGAAAACCGGGCGCCGAGAAGAATTTCGTCGAGTTCGCCGATGAAGGCTTTCACATTGTACTTGTGATGGCCGTCGTCCCACAGAATGTCGGCGTAACGATGAAACAACTCGGCGAGCGAGGTATCCTTGACCACGCCCGTCGGGCCTTGCTGGCCGAAGCAATAGTTGACCTCGTATCCCGAACCTATGTCCGGGAAACCAAAGTCAACCAGTGATTTTTCGGCCCTTGCAGTCATGCTTGCTGTTTCCTTCCCGCCCCATTGCGAATGGACCAAGAAACCGCTGGAGTTCAAGCCAGCGCTTATATTTCAGCAATCTCAATGAGCTAGGCGGCACGTATATGTTGCATAACGGCAACAGCCCGCAACTCTTAGAGTTGCGGGCTTGACACTCAATCAGATTAGAAGTCGCGCTGCAGGCGGAGGAAGCCGAAAACTTCGTCGTCGCCGTTGTCTTCGTCCTGGTACTGAACCGACAGACGGGTCGCGAGACCTTCGGTGATCTTGTAGTCAGCCGTTACACCAACGCGCCACGCGTCGTCGTCACCGAAGTCGTTGCCGTCTTGCAGGCTACCGAAGTACTGGACACCGGGGGTGATCGCGAACTTCTCGGTCGCATTGAAGCGGTAAGAAGCGGCAACGGTCCACTCGGAAGCAGCCCAGTAAGCGTTCGGGTCGGATGCCCAGATCGCAGCAGCCTGGAAGACGCCCGGACCGAGGTCAGCAGAAAGCAGAGCGCGGATCGCGCCTTCTTCCAGTTCCGTGTCGAAGCCGCCGAGCAGGTCGAAGCTTACGCCGCCAAGCGTAGCGGAGACGATACCGGCAACGCCAACGCCGTTAGCCTTGGTGGTAGCAGCTTCAAGTTCGTCGATCGAGATACCGGCCTGGAAGGTGCCGCCGTCATAGAGATAGGCGATCGAGTTGAACTCGGTGTTGTTGCCGAGCGAGTCAGTTTCGCCGTTCAGACCCTTATCCCACCAGCTGTAGAAGAAGCCGGCCTTCAGGCCGCCGAGCTGGATGTAGGCTTCGTCGACGTCGATCAGGCTGTCGCCTTCGTCAGAGTCGTTGTCGGCGTTGAATTCAGCAGCGAAGAAGCCGGTGAGCGTGCCGTATTCCGTGTCGCTCTTGGCGTCGAACGAGAGATAGGCGCGGGAGAAGACATCCCAGTCCGACGTGGACTGAGCCGGGTTTTCCCAGCGGCTGTCAGCAGCGTCACGACCGAACGAGCCCTGAACGCGGATGAAGCCGCCGATCTTGAGGCAGGTTTCCGTGCCCGGGATGTAGAAGTAGCCCGTGCCGAAAGCATCGCAGACGCGGACGTATTCCATGGGCTCCGGCTCGGCGGCGACGATCGCGTCGGCAGCCTGGGCGCCGGATACTGCTGCGAGCGCAGCAGCGGAGCCGAGAAGAAGGCTCTTGATGTTCATTTCTGACCTCCAGTCAGAATTGGAAATTTCCTACGCTGACCGCGGCCGTTGCTATCTGGAGACATACATGGGAGCAAGCGCGTCAAGCGGCGGCACTGGGGCCGTCGCCGCAACAGGCATTGGGTTCGCTAACCCTGGAGGAAGGCGCTGATCGCCTGCCGCGGCCCATCGAGATGCAGGAGCGGCGCATGGCCCTGGCCGATCGCGGTGACGGTGACCAGGCCGGGGTGACGCCGCGCCATCTCGCGGACAGTAGTCTCGCTGAGCAGCCGCGAATGCTCGCCCCGGACGACCATCATCGGCAGGCCGGCGAAAGCTTCGAATTGCGGCCAGAGATGCGGGAGCTGGCTTTCCGCGGTGAGACCCCGAAGCGGCGTTGCGACCGCCGGGTCGAAATCCGCGACCGGAATGCCGCCATCGTCACGATAGATCGCTTCGGCCATCTCTCGCCAATCCTGGGGGCCAAGAGCGGGAAAGTCTGCTCCGTGGACGCGCCGGAGGAAGCTTGGTGCCTCCGACCTGCTACCCGGTGCCTCCGACGCATTGAGGTAGTCCCTGATCTTCAGCAGTCCTTCGATCTCGATCACCGGCCCGATGTCGTTGAGCACGACCCGGGCGATGAGGGCAGGGGCCGCCGTGATGAGGTGATGCAGGATGAGACCGCCCCGCGACGTGCCGACGAGCGTCGCCTTGTCGATGCCGAAATAGGTGCAGGCCGCGACGACGTCCTCTGCCTCGACGGCGATCGCGTAGCGGCTCTTGTCATTGTCGCGGTCCGATTGTCCCCGACCGCGATAGTCCAAGGTGACAACAATATGCGCACCGCCGCGAGGCGAGGCAAGGAAGGCGGCCAGGCCATGGAAGTCGCGGCTATTGCGCGTCAATCCCGGCAGGCAGACGATCGGTGACCTCTTCTCGTGCCGCAGGGCCTCACTGCCATAGCATCTGCCATAAAGTCTCAATCCGTCCGTGGAGCGGAAATAATGCTCCTGAAACATCTGTTCCCCCTCCGCCGGATGCTCTCGCATGGCCCCACCTCGCTTCCCCACATTGCCAGATTGCTTCTTACCGATAGATCGGAAGGTTAGGAAGGATTGCGACCCATTCTTAGGTCGGCGACGATATCCGCCTGCTGCCCGAGCCGGGTTTTGTAGACCTGGTAATTCTCCATCACCCGCTGGACATAGTTTCGCGTTTCCTGAAAGGGAATGCGTTCGATCCAGTCGACCACCTCGTCGATCGGCTTGCCGCGTGGGTCGCCGTAGCGCGCCAGCCATTCCGGCACGCGGCCGGGTCCGGCATTATAGGCGATGAAGGTCAGGATGTAGGAACCGCCGAAGCTGTCGATCTGCTCGCCGAGATAGTGCGAGCCGAGGGTTGCGTTGTAGCCGGCATCCGACGTCAGGCGGTCCTTGGAATAGGCAAGGCCGTAGCGCCCGGCGACGCCCCTTGCGGTCGCCGGCAACAGCTGCAACAGACCGCGGGCATTGGCGGCCGACACAGCCGTCGGGTTGAAGGCGCTTTCCTGGCGTGCGATCGCGTAGGCAAGTGCCTTGCCGGCGCCGCTGATATTGGCGTCCGAGGGGATGACGCCGATCGGAAAGGCGAGGGCGGCGACATCGATGCCACGGCCGAACGCGATCTTGCCGATTTGCAGGGACAGTTGGTGGTTGCGCGCCTTCTCGGCCCGTACAGCAAGAATCGCAAGCTCGCCGGGGCTGGTCAGTTCCTCGGCGAGCGCCCGGTACAGGCTCTCCGCGCGCCATCCGTGGCCGGCGGCTTCCAGCCGTTCGATCGCGCGTACGGCCTCGCGGCCTTCCAGTCGCGCGTGGTCCTCCGGGGTTGGCGTGGGATAGGCAACGCTGAGGGTTGAGCGGCCGAGCCGCGCCGACGCGAGTTGGCCGTAGAATGTGCCGGGATAGCGGGCTGCATTGGCAAAATACTCCGCCGAACTCCCAGGGCCGCCGGCCTCGGCGGCACGTCCCAGCCAATACCAGGCCCGCGACGCCGAAATCGGCCGGATGGACGTCTCCAGGATCTTGCGAAAGTGACGCGCGGCGATCGCCGGATCTTCCAGTCCGCGAAGTGCGTACCAACCGGCGTGGAATTCCGCATCGACGATGTCGGTCGACTGGGTTGCGGCATGATGGGCCGCAACGCGGTACGCTCCACGGAAGTCGCCCTTGTCGAGCAGACCCCGGCTGATGATCCGTTGTTCCGTCCACCATTCGCCGGCATCGACCAAGGCATTGCCATCCTTCGGTGCCCGGCCGAGAAGCGCTGCCGCCTCCTGGAATTTCTCCTGCTTGCGCAGAGACTCGATGCGCACGAAGAGATAGGCGGGATCGTTGCGCCAGGACGGGTCGATCGCCGCGATCAGCGCCTCGGCTTTACTGCTGCCGCGGATGACCGCGGCCCAGGCCCTGAAAAGCGATTGCGCCTTGCCGAGCTCGCTGAAACGCTGCGCCTGCTCGACGCGGCTGCGGTAGAGAAGCATCTCCATGCGATGCCTATGGTCGACGGCCGTAAGCAAGGAGGGAAATTCCGAAAGGATCTTTGTTTCCGTCTCTTTGTCCAGCGCCTCCTTGCACCATAGGGCGCGCAGGTGAAGCGCCGCCGCGTCACCTCGTCCCTCGGCCACAAGGGCGCGGGCGAAAATCATGGTTCCCTCTGCAGTTTCCGGCCGGCTCGAGCCGAAGGCGGCGATGACGTCTGCCGGAGGCGGATTTTCGCGGTAAAGCGCGCGCTCGGAATGGGCGCGCAGCGCCTTCAGCCCGGGCCAGCCCTGTAGCTCGCGCTGCGCTTCGGCGATTTCGTAAGAGGGAATGTCCTTCTGCCCGGAAACCGCGAGTGCCCAGGTGAGGATATGCCGGTCGAGCGTTCCCGCACCCATGCGGTTGCGGATGGCGATTGCTTCGGCTGGGTTACGATCGGACAGCGCATCGAGACCGGTCTTCAAATCTGTCGCGACCGGTGCGATTGCCGCCCGAATGGCGCTGGTGACTTCGTTGGCCACGATCGAAGGCGGCGCGGGCGAACCAGGCCTGTTCGTCGGCACGGGGATGCGGGTCTCAGTTGCAAGGGCGGAGGACGCCAGCATCGCGACACCGAAAATGGCGGCGACAGGCAGAAAGAGTGGTCCGCGCATCAAGCCCCGTGCTTCCCCGTTTCTCTCAACTTCTTTATAGCGCCGCGCGTCTTTTCAGACGCGCAAAGGACGCGGTAACACTTTTGACCTACGCATCGCGCTCTCCGAAAATCGATTCCGATTTTCGGGCCGACGCGCTAGCTGCCGGATTCACTAGCGAAAAGTTAGCGGACATCCGTCATCGCTGCAATCGCCGGCAAATGGCCGGTCCTCGTGCATCCCTGGCTTGCCTCTGCGGAGCGACGCGCCTCGCGCGGTCGAATTGCAGGGAAACTGGCAGGAAATGCGCCTGTCCGACGCTTGCCGCGGCCATGTCACATGATTATGGTGCGGCAGTTTCTAACCGTCGATTGCGGCCAAAGCGTGGGCGCATGTTTGCCCCTTCAGCCGTCAGGAGTTGTGCATGTTCAAGGGTTCCATTCCCGCACTCGTAACCCCGTTCACGTCCACCGGCGCGGTGGACGCGGCAAGTTTCGTCGCGCATGTGGAATGGCAGATAAAAGAGGGGAGCCACGGCCTTGTGCCGGTCGGCACCACCGGTGAATCGCCGACCCTGTCGCATGAAGAGCACAAGCAGGTGGTGGAGCTCTGCGTCGAGGCGGCCGCACGGCGCGTGCCGGTTATCGCCGGCGCCGGCTCTAACAACACGACCGAGGCCGTCGAACTGGCGCAGCACGCCGAAAAGGCCGGCGCGGATGCCATCCTGGTCGTGACCCCGTACTACAACAAGCCGACGCAGAAGGGCCTCTTCGCTCACTATGCGGCGATTGCCGAAAGCGTGAAGCTGCCGATCGTCATCTACAACATTCCCGGTCGCTCCGTGGTCGACATGAGCGTCGAAACCATGGCCGCACTGGCAAAGGCCTATCCGACAATCGTCGGCGTCAAGGATGCGACGGGCAGGATCGAGCGCGTCTCCGAGCAGCGCATGGCCTGCGGCAAGAATTTCGTCCAACTCTCCGGCGAAGACGCGACGGCGCTCGGCTTCAATGCGCATGGCGGCGTCGGCTGCATCTCCGTGACCGCGAATGTCGCGCCGCGCCTCTGCGCCGAATTCCAGGAGGCAACCCTTGCCGGCGACTTTGCCAAGGCACTGGAATATCAGGACAAGCTGATGCCGCTTCACAAGGCCATCTTCATCGAACCCGGCCTCTGCGGCGCAAAATATGCGCTCCATCGCCTCGGGCGGATGAGCCGTACCGTGCGCTCGCCGCTGCTGCCGACGCTCGAGCCGGCGACCGAAGCGGCGATCGATTCGGCGTTGAGAAATGCGGGATTGATGAACTGATGGCACCCAAGGGCAGCGAACGCGCGGTCAGGAAAGTGGTGGCGGAGAACCGCAAGGCCCGCTTCAACTACGAGATCGTCGACACCTACGAGGCCGGTCTTGTTCTGACCGGCACGGAGGTCAAGTCGTTGCGCGAGGGCAAGGCCAATATTTCGGAATCCTACGCGACCGACGAGGGCGGCGAGATCTGGCTGATCAACTCCTATCTGCCTGAATATCTCCAGGCCAATCGCTTCAACCACGAAACCCGGCGCCGCCGCAAATTGCTCTTGTCGCGGCGCGAGGTGAATCGGCTGCAGGGCGCGGTCAATCGCGAAGGCATGTCGCTCATTCCACTGAAGATCTATTTCAACGAGCGGGGAAGGGCGAAGCTGGAACTGGCGCTCGGTAAGGGCAAGAAGCTGCACGACAAGCGCGAGACGTCCAAGGAGCGCGATTGGAACCGGCAGAAGAACCGGCTGCTGAAGGAACGCGGCTGAGCCGGCCACAGCGTCGCATTTTTTTCCACCGCGGTGTGAAAGCCATCAACGGGCCAATCGCAGCATCCCCGCCACTGGCGACGGGGCGGGGCCAGACTATACGGGATCCGGCTGGTGTCTATTAAAGCTCGGCATCATTGGAGACGGGCTCGGCCGGGCGTGGAACGCGTTCGGACGGCTCGCGGCCGATCTCGCCCCTGAGCGTGGCCAGATCGATGAAATGATCGGCCTGGCGGCGCAGGTCGTCGGCGATCATCGGCGGCTGCGTCGACATCGTCGAGACGACGGAGACTTTGCGTCCCTTGCGTTGCAGCGCCTCGACAAGCGTGGTGAAATCGCCGTCGCCTGAGAAGATAACCAGATGATCGACGGTTTCGGATTGCTCCATGGCGTCGATCGCCAGCTCGATGTCCATGTTGCCCTTGATCTTGCGCCGTCCGAGCGAGTCGGTGAATTCCTTCGCCGGCTTGGTGACGACCTTGTAGCCGTTATAGTCCAGCCAGTCGATCAGCGGGCGGATCGAGGAATATTCCTGATCCTCGATAAGTGCGGTGTAATAATAGGCGCGCAGCAGGTAACCCCGTTTCTGGAACGCCTTCAGCAGCTTTCGGTAATCGATGTCGAAGCCTAAGCTCTTTGACGCGGCGTAAAGATTGGCACCGTCGATGAAAAGAGCGATTTTTTCGCGAGGATCGAACATCGTAATTTCCTTTTCCATGCCCTGCACATTATACCAAACCGCCCCGGCGGAAGGCTGCGCAGAAAATAGGTGCATTACATTAATAATTGCTGATATTGCAAATAATGTAAGTTATGCCACGCATTAATCCAAGCGGCGTACGGTGCATATAGCAAGTTTTAGCAGTTGCTCCAGTTCATCCACACTTCAATTTACGATTGCTGGTGGAGTTTTTGGCTGTTGTCTCCTGAAATACAATCCGTATGTGTATCCTTCGATCCCGTCGCGGATACGTCGTATTCTAACATGAGGCTGGGAATGATGTGAGCGAGGGATGCAGGAAAAACTTGAACTTATGCTGTTTTGATTGTATCCGGGCGGCTAATTCCAGAAATCGGAGCTGCAAGTGCCGTCCTGTTGCGGCGTTCCGGTTTCGTGTCGTTAATCATGCCGCGGCAGCCGCCGCGCTCTCGCAAAGGACAAGGCCATGGCCCGCGTCACCGTCGAAGATTGCATCGACAAGGTCGAAAACCGTTTCGAGCTCGTTCTGCTTGCCAGCCACCGCGCCCGCCTGATTTCGCAGGGCGCCCCCATTACGATCGACCGCGACAACGACAAGAATCCGGTCGTTGCCCTGCGTGAAATCGCCGATGAGACCCTCTCGCCCGGCGATCTTAAGGAAGATTTGATTCATTCCCTTCAGAAGCATGTGGAAGTGGACGAGCCCGAGCCGGACGCGGCCGCGATCGCCCAGTCGGAAACCGCCGCTTTCGCGGAGGTGCCGGAAGATGAAGACCAGCCGGAGGCGCTGACATTCGACCGCATGTCCGAAGAGGAACTGCTGGCCGGCATCGAAGGGTTGGTGCCTCCGGAAAAGAGCGACGACTACTGAGATCCGTTCGCGAACAATCGTTCCAAACGTGTTTTCGAAGCAGTGCGCCACTCATATGATTGGCGCACTTTTTGTTTGTCCGACTGTCATGGAGCCGCCTGCGGATGATGCGCCAATACGAGCTCGTTGAGCGCGTGCAGAAATACAAGCCCGACGTGAACGAGGCCTTGCTGAACAAGGCCTACGTCTATGCCATGCAGAAGCACGGCCAGCAGAAGCGGGCAAGCGGCGATCCTTACATTTCCCATCCGCTCGAGGTGGCGGCGATCCTCACGGAGATGCACCTCGACGAGTCCACGATCGCCGTTGCGCTGCTGCATGACACGATCGAGGACACGACGGCGACGCGGCAGGAGATCGACGAACTCTTCGGCGAGGACATCGGCGCGCTCGTCGAAGGGCTGACGAAGATCAAGAAGCTGGACCTCGTCACCAAGAAGGCCAAGCAGGCGGAAAATCTTCGCAAGCTTCTGCTCGCGATCTCGGACGATGTCCGCGTGCTGCTGGTGAAGCTCGCGGACCGGCTGCACAACATGCGCACGCTCGACCATATGTCGGCGGAAAAGCGCGCCCGCATCTCCGAGGAGACGATGGACATCTATGCGCCGCTGGCCGGACGCATGGGCATGCAGGACATGCGCGAGGAACTCGAGAACCTCGCTTTCCGCCATATCAATCCTGAGGCCTACGAGACCGTCACCAGGAGACTGGAAGAGCTCTCGCAGCGCAACGAGGGCCTGATCAAGAAGATCGAGGAGGAACTGAGCGAACTGCTGCAGGCCGAAGGCTTGAAGAATGCGCAGGTGAAGGGTCGCCAGAAGAAGCCCTATTCCGTCTTCCGCAAGATGCAGTCGAAATCGCTTTCCTTCGAGCAACTGTCGGACGTCTGGGGCTTCCGCATTATGGTCGACGACATTCCCTCCTGCTACCGCGCGCTCGGCATCGTGCATACGCGCTGGCGTGTCGTTCCGGGCCGCTTCAAGGACTATGTTTCGACGCCGAAGCAGAACGACTATCAGTCGATCCACACCACGATCATCGGACCGTCGCGTCAGCGCATCGAACTGCAGATCCGCACCAGACGCATGCATGAGATCGCCGAATACGGCATCGCGGCCCACGCCCTCTACAAGGATCGGGACGCTGTCACGGGCGAGACGACGCGGTCGCCGACATCGAACGCCTACGCCTGGCTGCGCCGGACGATCGAGTCGCTCGCCGAAGGCGACAATCCCGAGGAATTCCTGGAACACACCAAGCTCGAGCTCTTCCAGGATCAGGTCTTCTGCTTCACGCCCAAAGGGCAGTTGATCGCGCTGCCGCGCGGCGCGACACCGATCGACTTCGCCTATGCGGTGCACACCAATATCGGCGACACCTGCGTGGGTGCGAAGATCAATGGCCGCATCATGCCGCTCGTCACCCGCCTCAACAATGGCGACGAGGTGGAGATCATCCGTTCCGGCATCCAGGTGCCGCCGCCCGCCTGGGAGGAGATCGTCGTCACCGGCAAGGCGCGCGCGGCGATCCGGCGTGCCACCCGCGCTGCCATCCGCAAGCAATATGCGGGTCTCGGCTACCGCATTCTGGAGCGGACCTTCGAACGAGCCGGCAAGACCTTCTCGCGCGAGGGGCTGAAGCCGGTGCTGCACCGGCTCGGCCAGAAGGAGGTCGAGGATGCGATTGCTGCCGTCGGCCGGGGCGAACTCTCCTCGCTCGACGTGCTGCGCGCCGTCTTCCCCGATCACCAGGACGAACGCGTCACTGTCAAGCCGAGCGCCGACGACGGCTGGTTCAACATGCGCAGCGCCGCCGGCATGGTCTTCAAGCTGCCGGAGCGTTCGAAGGAGCTCGCCGCGGCGGGGCAGGCGGAAGGGCCGGAAGCGCTGCCGATCCGCGGCCTTTCCGGCAATGCCGAGGTGCATTTCAGCCCTGCCGGGGCGGTCCCCGGCGATCGCATCGTCGGCATCATGGACCGGGACAAGGGCATCACCATCTATCCCATCCAGTCGCCGATCCTGCAGAAATTCGACGAGGAGCCGGAGCGCTGGATCGACGTTCGTTGGGACCTCGACGAGGCCAACAATAGCCGCTTCATGGCGCGAATCGCCGTGAGCGCGCTGAACGAGCCCGGCACGCTGGCCGAGATTGCGCAGGCGATCGCCACGAGCGACGTCAATATCCGCTCCCTTTCCATGGGGCGCGTCGCGGCCGATTTCAGCGAATTGCAGTTCGACCTCGAGGTCTGGGATCTGCGCCAGCTCAATCATCTGATGACGCAGCTCAAGGAATTGCCGAGCATTTCGCTGGTCAAGCGCCTCTTCGAATAAGTAAGAGAGCGTCGCTCTGCTCGATATGCCTATTTCTTGGGCGGGGAGAGGCGCTGAACTGGCGTGTCATGCGCAGGGTGCATGGCTGCCGGCTGATCATGACGCTGGTGGAACACCGACCGCTAAATTACCTTTCGGATCGGGAGGTAAACGAAGAGGTTTGCCATGTTCAAGCAGTTGAAGAAAATTACCCGTGCGCTGCACATCCCCACCATCGCAGAGCGCGAGATCGCCTATCTGAACGGTTCGGTCGACCGCATCGACCTCGAGTACCGTCAACGCCAGATCGATCGCGGCCTGTTCCGCAAGGACTTCTGATCCACAGGCAGCAGGTCCGAAGGATCCGAGCACCGAGCGGACTTAAAGGCCTGGCTGGACAATGCGAGGAGGTCGTCGCGAGCCATGCATTTTCCGAATGGCTCGGATGCCTGTTCCGCCGGTTCGCGGCTCAGCCTTGCGCCTCGCGAGTGTGGCGCCTATCTTGCGCCCATCAAAAGGCGGCGGGCCGTCTTGCGCCGACGGGCGATTTCGGGATGCGACGACGACAGAATGCTATTTAGGCGCCGAGAACCGGTCACGATCTCCGAAAGGCTTCGTGCATTCGTCTGGCCGCGAAAGGGCTTCTCGCGCGGTCCGCGCTATATTGCGCTGCGCATTCTCCGCCTGAACTCCTCTCCCCATTCGATCGCCGTCGGTGTGGCCGCGGGCGCCGCTTCGGCCTGCACGCCGCTCTTCGGCCTGCACATCGTCCTTGCGGTCATTCTCGCGTGGCTCCTCTCGGGGAATGTCGTGGCGGCGGTTATCACCACGGCCCTCGCCAACCCGATCACCATTCCCGTGATCCTGGCGGCGGCCTACGAGATCGGCACCGCTCTCACCGGCCAGTCCGGTCCGGGCGTTGGCTCGGCGGAGATCGCCCGGTTGATCGAGCAGTTGCGACTTGCCGAGCTTTGGGGACCCGTGCTCAAGCCGATGCTCGTCGGCTCGCTGACCCTTGCGCTTGCCGGCGCTGCGATCTTCTACCCGCTTGCCTTCCAGACCGCCCGTATCTTCCAGGGGCGGCGGCGGGAGCGCCTGGAAAAAGCTGGATACCCGTCATGATCATCGGCATCGGCAGCGACCTGATAGACATTCGCCGCATCGAAAACTCGCTCGCGCGATTTGGCGAGCGCTTCGTCAATCGCTGTTTCACCGACATCGAGATTGCCAAGTCGGATGCGCGCAAGAACCGTGCGGCTTCCTATGCCAAGCGCTTCGCCGCCAAGGAGGCCTGTTCCAAGGCTCTGGGTACGGGGCTCGCCCAGGGGGTCTTCTGGAAGGACATGGGCGTCGTCAACATGCCGGGCGGAAAGCCGACGATGCAGTTGACCGGCGGCGCGGCGGCGCGTCTGCAGGAGATGCTGCCCGTCGGGCATCGCGCCGCCATTCATCTGACGATCACCGACGATTTCCCGCTCGCGCAAGCTTTCGTGATAATCGAGGCGCTCCCGGTTGCCCCCGCCGAGGGAACGGTTTAGAGCACTGCCGGATAGTGCCGGCTCCGGCGGTCGCTTGAAGCGACGTAGGCCGGTGAGCATATAAGTTCGATTGCGCGGCAGGATGACAAGGAAGAACTGAGCGTGGAAGAAAAGACAGAAACGCACCAGAGCGCCCTCTGGGAGAATGTAAAGGTCATTATTCAGGCGCTGCTCTTGGCTCTGGTCATCCGCACCGTTTTCTTCCAGCCCTTCACGATTCCGTCCGGCTCGATGATGCCGACGCTGCTCGTCGGCGACTATATCTTCGTCAACAAGTTCGCCTACGGCTATTCGAAATACTCGCTGCCCTTTTCGCCGGATCTTTTCAGCGGACGGATCTTTGCCAGCGAGCCGAAACGCGGCGATATCGTCGTCTTCCGCTTTCCGCCCAATCCGGACATCGACTACATCAAGCGCGTCGTAGGCCTGCCGGGCGATCGCATTCAGGTCCGCGACGGCGTGCTCCACGTCAACGACAAGCCGGTTGACCGCGTCCCTGACGGGGCTTTCCGTGCAGACGACAAATATGATACCGGCGGCGACGTACCGGTCTATCGCGAGACGATGGACACCGGCACCACCTACGACACGCTCGACCAGTTCCCGGACTCCAGCGGCGACAACACCCGCGAATTCCTGGTGCCGGAAGGCCATTATTTCATGATGGGCGACAATCGGGACAATTCCTCCGATAGCCGCTTCGACGTCGGTTTCGTGCCGGCGGAGAACCTGGTCGGGCGCGCCAGCATGATCTTTTTCTCGCTCGGCAACGGCACATCCTTCCTGAAGATCTGGGAGTGGCCGACGAATCTCCGCTACGACCGACTGTTCAAGGTTGTTGAATAATGAAGGGGCGCTCGCTGAGCGCGGAGGATCGGGCGAAGCTCGAGACCGCGATCGGTTACCAGTTCTCCGAGAAGGAGCGCCTCGATCGCGCGCTGACGCATTCCAGCGCCCGCAATGCCCGGGCGAGCAACTATCAGCGGCTGGAATTCCTGGGCGATCGGGTGCTTGGGCTGTGCGTCGCCGAACTTCTGTTCCAGACCTTTCTCGACGCCAATGAGGGAGAGCTGTCGGTTCGTTTGAACCAACTCGTCAGCGCCGAGAGCTGCGCCAACGTTGCGGATGAGCTGTCGTTGCACGAATACATTCGTACCGGTTCGGACGTGAAGAAGATCACCGGCAAGCACATGATGAATGTGCGGGCCGATGTGGTAGAGTCGCTGATCGCCGCGATCTATCTCGATGGTGGCCTGGAAGCGGCGCGTCGCTTCATATTGCGCTACTGGACAGATCGCGCCGCCAGCGCCGATGGCGCACGCCGTGACGCCAAGACGGAATTGCAGGAATGGGCGCACGCCAAGTTCGGCGTCGCGCCGAGGTACAGGACGGATGATCGCTCCGGTCCCGACCACGACCCGCGCTTCACAGTGACCGTTGAGGTCGATGGGATCGCGCCGGAAACGGGGACGGATCGCTCGAAGCGCGGAGCCGAGCAGGTTGCTGCCATGCGCCTGTTGGAACGCGAAGGTGTTTGGCAGAGACGGTCTGCCGGAAATTGACGGAAGCCATGACGGACAAGGAACAGGTTACGGGCGCCGACAGCACGGCGACCCGCTCGGGCTTCGTGGCGCTGATCGGCGCGACGAATGCAGGCAAATCGACTTTGGTGAACCGGCTGGTCGGCGCGAAAGTATCGATCGTCAGCCACAAGGTGCAGACGACGCGGGCGATCGTCCGTGGCATCGCCATCCATGACAACGCCCAGATCGTGTTCATGGACACGCCCGGCATCTTCAAGCCGCGCCGCCGGCTCGACCGGGCGATGGTGACGACGGCCTGGGGCGGAGCAAAGGACGCCGATCGCATCATGCTGCTGATCGACAGCGAGCGCGGCTTGAAGGGCGATGCCGAAACGATCCTCGAAGGCCTCAAGGACGTTCCGCAGCCGAAGATCCTCGTGCTCAACAAGATCGACCGGGTGCGCCCGGAGGACCTGCTGAAGCTCGCGGCCGCCGCCAACGAAATCGTTCCGTTCGAACGAACCTTCATGATTTCGGCGCTCACCGGCTCCGGTTGCGGCGATCTGATGGACTATCTTGCTGCGGCACTCCCGGAAGGGCCGTGGTATTACCCGGAGGACCAGATCTCCGATCTGCCGATGCGCCAACTCGCCGCCGAGATCACCCGCGAGAAGCTGTTCCTGCGCCTGCATCAGGAGCTTCCCTATGCGTCGCACGTCGAGACGGAAAAATGGGAAGAGCGCAAGGACGGCTCCGTACGCATCGAGCAAGTGATCTATGTGGAGCGCGACAGCCAGAAGAAGATCGCGCTCGGCAAGGGAGGGGAGGCGATCAAGGCGATATCGACGGCCGCCCGGAAGGAAATATCCGAGATCCTGGAGCAGCCGGTCCACCTCTTCCTGTTCGTCAAGGTGCGTGAGAACTGGGGCGACGATCCGGAGCGTTTCCGCGAAATGGGACTCGATTTTCCGAGGTAGCGCCTAGGCTTGGCCGGTGCTCGACACCCCTACTTCTGGTCGTTCGAGGCGGCGAGCCTCTTGTTCAGGAGCGGCCCGATCGTCTCTGCCCGATTGGTCCAGACGTAGCCGGAAAAATTCTCTGGAACGAGTGGAAGCTGGTCAGCGCTGTCGATGCCTGAGGTGAAGTCGCCGCCGCGATAGGGACCAAGCAGGATGATCTCGCTTCCCGCGGCCTGCATCCGGGCGGCGAACCTATTGGGCCAGCCCCATAGAAAAGGCGCGTAGTTGGCGGGTACCACGATCAGAGTATCCCGGCAGGCATCCGGCACGATTCCGGTCCAGCCATAGGCGGCGTAGCGGCCGAGGCAGGCCGTGGCGGATTGCCGATCATAGCCCCTCAGCCCGCCGACCAGCCGCAAGGTCTCCTGCGTCGGCGCTCTGCCTCCATAGACACCGAAGATCGATTTGCGCCACTCCGGGTGCAACCGCAGCATCACGGCAAGGGTTGCACCTTCCTCGCGCCGCTCGCTCTTGAAATTGATCAGGAAACGGCCATGGGGCAGGGCCGTGAAGACCTCCCTGAGTGTCGGCATCTGGCCTTCTCCCTGGCCGCGGAAGGGGAAGGTCTTCCCGCCATCCGCCGTGTAGCCGTAGCCGATGTCGAGCGTTTTGAGCTCGGACATCGGCGTCTCCTCGGTGACACCCGTCCCATCGGTGCGGCAGTCGAGCGTCCAATCATGAAAGACTGCGAATTGGCGGTCCGGCGTCAGGTGGACATCCAGTTCGATCACGTCGGCGCCGCTGTCGAGCGCAGCCCGCATGGAAGCGATCGTGTTCTCGAGATAGGCGTGGCGCGGTGGTTCGATTCGCTCAGCCGTGCAGGTGTCATTACCCACCCCATCCAGACTGAAGACCTGATGTATGCCGCGATGCGCCAGCACCCTGGCCGTGCCGGCAGGCGGTGCCACCAGATAGGAGGTGTTGAGGAGCCAGACGACGGCGGCGATGATGATCGTAACGGCAGCGATGACGGCGAGCTTCTTCATCGTAAGTCCTCCTCTCGCACCGCGCTTTGCTCGACCTCGTGGCGACCCCGGACGTGCGCTGCCACACGTCCTGATGCGGATTGCGAACAAACTGTCACCTTCGCGCACGATTGACCGGCATGGGCACTAATGGGAGGTAGGCGCCGGTGCCGCTCAATGCAATGCCGCAGGAGAACTTAAGTGCCGCAACTCGTCCAGGGAAAATGGGTCAAGGATGACGTCGCCGCAAGCGAAATGAAGGACGGTGCGTTCCATCGCGAGCCGACCCGCTTCCGCAATTGGATCACTGCTGACGGACGTTCCGGGCCGGACGGCCAGCCGTCATCCGCCGCCGAAGCGGGACGCTACCGGTTGTTTGTCTCCTATCTCTGTCCCTGGGCGTCGCGAACGATCGCCATGCGCAACCTCAAGGGGCTTCAGGAGATCATCGGCCTCACGGTGGCGAATCCCGTTCTCGGAGAGGACGGATGGGCGTATGACGCGCCGGTGGATGCGGGCCGCCGCGTCGGTGGCATCCGCTACCATCACCAGCTTTATACGGCGAGCGACCCGGCCTATACCGGCAAGGTGTCGGTGCCTGTGCTCTGGGACATGAAGGAAGGCCGCATCGTCAACAATGAATCGGCCGATATCCTTTGCATTCTCAACACGGCCTTCGACCATTTGTCCGGCGACCGCCTCGATTTCTACCCGATGGCCCTGCGTGCGGCGATCGATCGCTGGAACGAACCGATCTATGCGCGCGTGAACAATGGCGTCTACCGAGCCGGCTTTGCCAGGACCCAGGCCGCCTATGACGAGGCTGTCGCGGCGCTCTTCGGCATGCTCGACGAACTCGAGCGGCATCTCGATGGGAACCGATACCTCGCCGGGGAATATCTGACGGAGGCGGACATCCGCCTGTTCGTAACGCTCGTGCGTTTCGACGCCGCCTATCATGGCGCCTTCAAATGCAACATCCGCCGGATCGAGGACTATCCCTGCCTCTCGAACTACCTGCGCGAGCTCTACCAATGGCCGGGCATGGGCGAAAGCGTCCGGATCGACGATATCAAGCGCGGCTATTATGGCCTCCGCCACATCAACCCAACCGGCATCGTGCCGGCCGGCCCGGCGGCCGACTACGATCGCCCGCATGACCGGCGCCGTCTTCGTGGCCGCGGCGTTTTCGGCGTTTGAGGAGCCTTGCGCCTTTCGCGCCGCTTGGCGGAGACCGGATTTCCTTAGCATGTACTAAGGAAACAAGTCCTTGAGGGGCCACAGCACGACCCCATTGATTAACCGCCGAACACCGCTAAGTTAATGGAAGTTCTGATGGATAGGAGCCCGAAGAGGCTGGCCTGACGACATGCCGGTTGCAGCCCGCGCCTTCATGCACGGCGCCGCCGCTCCGGAGGCCGTGAGGCTTGCCGGAGGCGGGTTCGCGCTGCTTCTGGACTTAACCGGCGCCATTTCACAAGGTGCATATCCTTCCAGAAGCGACCGAACCCGCCCGCTCCATGCGAAGAACCGACATGGTCTGTGTAAGTCTGGCGCTGAGGTTGGAAATGAATGCTGGATTGCTGAAGTTGCTTCGCCGTCTTGTCCAGAAGGGAACTCTGACGGTTGTCTTTTCATCGGGAAAAAAAGCTCTCTTGGGTGATGGTACGGGAAAACCCGCCGCCATACGCATAACGGATGCCGAAGCCGAAAGGGCCATACTGCACGACCCCGGCCTGAAATTCGGTGAAATGTACATGGACGGCCGCGTCCTGGTCGAAGAGGGGGATATTTTCGACGTCCTGGCCATCATCAAGAACAATGGTGTGGAAAACGCTGCGACCTTCGCCAACTCCATCGTCGCCTTTTGGCATGTGCTGCGACAACAGCTGAAAAGTCGGTTGCCGATCAACCGCAACCGCTACAATGTCGCCCATCATTACGATCTCGACGCCAAACTCTTCAATCTGTTCCTCGACGAGGACTGGCAATATTCCTGCGCTTACTTTCATCCGCCGGGTATTTCGCTCGATGACGCGCAGCGCGCCAAAAAGCGCCATATAGCCGCGAAGCTGCTGCTCGAGCCCGGTCAGCAGGTGCTGGAAGTCGGTTCCGGCTGGGGAGGCCTGGCGATGTACCTTGCCGAGGCGACGGGCGTCGAAGTCACCGGCATTACCTTGAGCGAGGAGCAACTGAAGGTCTCGCGCGAGCGCGCCGCCAGGCGCGGGCTTTCCGACCGCGTGCGGTTCGAATTGCAGGATTACCGCACGCTGCAGGGACGGCAGTTCGACCGGATCGTCTCCGTCGGCATGTTCGAACACGTGGGCATCGGCAACTACGGCAATTTCTTCCGCAAGATCAAGGAATTGCTCAAACCCGACGGCGTTATGCTGCTTCATTCGATCGGCCAGGTCTACAAGCCCTGGGCGACCAATCCGTGGATCGAGAAATACATCTTCCCGGGCGGCTACATCCCCGCGCTTTCGGAGGTGTTGCCCCCGGTCGAGAGCACGCGCCTGCTTGTCAAGGACATCGAGATCCTGCCGATGCACTATGCCTGGACGCTGAGGGCCTGGCGCGAGCGTTTCGTCGCCCGGCGCGAGGAAGCGGTGAAGCTCTATGATGAGCGCTTCTTCCGGATGTGGGAGTTCTATCTCGCCGCTTCCGAGACGGCCTTCCTCTACGACAAGCACTTCATCTTCCAGCTCCAGCTCTCGCCATCGCTGGAGACGGTTCCGGTTTCGCGCGACTACATCGAAGCGAAGGAGCGTGAATTGCTCGAATTCGAAAAGACCCGTTCGCGACTGGAACTCGTCGCGGTTTAGCATGGGCGCGCTGTGTTTTTCTGCCCCTCATCCGGCCTGCCGGCCACCCGAGGAGAGGGGCATTCCGCTTCGCCTGTTGGATGTTCGACGCCTGCCATCTTCTGTGGAGTGCGTGCGGGCGACGAAACGCCCTCACTTGGCCTACATCGTCTGTGCCAGTATGGTCCGGTTCGAAACCAGGACACGGAATGCAGACATGACCGCAAAGCCCATCGCCGCCATCATCGCCAGCGAGATCAAGGCGACCGCCGCGCAGGTCGGCGCGGCGGTCGAATTGCTCGACGCCGGCGCGACGGTGCCTTTCATCGCCCGCTACCGCAAAGAGGTCACCGGCGGTCTCGACGACACGCAGTTGCGCACTCTCTCGGAACGGCTGACCTATCTGCGCGAGCTCGAAGCGCGCCGGGGGTCGATCCTCGAGTCGATCCGTGCCCAGGGCAAGCTCACCGATGAACTGGAAGGCAAGATCGCCGCCGCCGTTACCAAGGCGGAGCTCGAGGACATCTACCTGCCTTACAAGCCGAAGCGGCGGACCAAGGCGGAGATTGCCCGGGAGCGAGGGCTCGGACCGCTCGCCGAGGCGATCCTCGCCGATCGCTCGATTGCGCCGGCCGAACGGGCAGTGGCCTTCCTTTCTGCAGACGTGCCGGACACGAAGGCGGCGCTCGACGGCGCCCGCGACATCATCGCCGAAAGCATGACGGAGAACGCCGACCTCCTGGGTCGCCTGCGCAGCTACATGCGGGACGCGGCATTCCTGAGGGCGAAGGTGGTCGACGGCAAGCAGGCGGCAGGGGCGAAGTTCTCGGATTACTTCGATCACGCGGAGCGCTGGGCAACAGCGCCGGGCCACCGCGCGCTGGCGATGCTGCGCGGCTGGAACGAAGAAATCCTTTCGGTCGACATCGCCGTCGACCAGGACGCGGCATCTCCGCAAAAGCCGGTCGAACGCATGATCGCCGCCGCCTACGAGGTCGGCGCGCACTTGCCCGGGGACAAATGGCTGCTGGACGTGGTCGGCTGGACCTGGCGGGTCAAGCTTTCCCTGTCGCTTTCGCTCGATCTGATGCGTGAACTGCGCGAGCGGGCCGAGGAGGAAGCGATCCGCGTCTTTGCGCGCAACCTCAAGGACCTTTTGCTTGCGGCCCCCGCCGGCTCGCGTCCGACCATGGGTCTCGACCCCGGCATCCGGACCGGCGTCAAGGTCGCGGTCGTCGACGGCACCGGCAAGCTGCTCGAGACGACGACGGTCTACCCGTTCCCTCCGAAGAACGACATTCGCGGCACGCAGGCCGAACTCGCGGCGCTCGTCCGCAAGCACAAGGTCGAGCTGATCGCCATTGGCAACGGCACCGGCAGCCGCGAAACCGAGAAGCTCGTTGCCGACATGCTCGCCCTGCTGCCGGCACCGAAGCCTACCAAGGTGATCGTTTCCGAGGCGGGCGCCTCTGTCTATTCCGCTTCGGAAACGGCGGCGGCGGAATTTCCGAATCTCGATGTTTCGCTGCGCGGTGCCGTGTCCATCGCCCGCAGGCTGCAGGATCCGCTCGCCGAACTCGTCAAGATCGAACCGAAGTCGATCGGCGTCGGCCAGTACCAGCATGACGTCGACCAGTCGCATCTCAGCCGTTCTCTCGACGCCGTCGTCGAGGATGCGGTGAACGCCGTCGGCGTCGATCTCAACACCGCATCGGCACCGCTGCTGGCGCGTGTGTCCGGCCTGGGCAAGTCGTCGGCGGAAGCGATCGTGGCGCATCGTGATGCGACGGGCGCTTTCGCAAACCGACAGCAGCTTCTCAAGGTGCCGCGCCTCGGCGCCCGCACCTTCGAGCAGTGCGCCGGCTTCCTCAGAATTACCAATGGCTCCGAGCCGCTCGATGCTTCGGCCGTGCATCCGGAGGCCTATGGCGTGGCAAAGAAGATCGTGGCTGCTTGCGGCCGCGACGTACGCTCACTGATGGGGAACAGTGCGGCGGTGAAGGCGCTCGATGCCCGCGCCTTCGTCGACGAACGCTTCGGTCTGCCAACGGTCAAGGACATTCTCTCGGAACTGGAGAAGCCCGGCCGCGATCCGCGCCCGAGCTTCAAGACCGCGACCTTCGCCGAGGGGGTCGACGACATCAAGGATCTGAAGGTCGGCATGCAGCTCGAAGGAACCGTGACCAATGTCGCGGCCTTCGGTGCCTTCGTCGATATCGGCGTGCACCAGGACGGGCTCGTGCATGTCTCGCAACTCGCCGATCGTTTCGTCAAGGACCCGCATGAGGTGGTGAAGGCCGGCGACGTGGTGCGCGTTCGCGTCACCGAGGTCGATGTCGCGCGCAAACGCATCGGTCTTAGCATGCGCAAGGATGGCGGTGCCGAGGCCGGGGGACGCGAGGCGAGGGGGGCATCGCCGAGCGGTGGCAACCGCAATGCGGCCGCGCGACCGCAAAAATCCCAGGCGCCAGCTCAGGGCGCGTTCGGCGCGGCGCTGATGGAAGCGATGAAGAAAAAATAACGCGGCCATGGAACGGCGCTGCGCCGAGGATCGTTACGTGCTCATCGGCTCATGACGCGATGGTTGCAGGAACAATCTATAAATTAGTTAATTGAAATATAAACTCCCCTCCGTCATACTGCCTTCGAGGCGGCATCGGTCCGTCGTGGCGGTGCCGACCATAGGAATGCCGGACTACGGCGGAACAGGTCAGCGGAAAATCCTCTTCCGCCGGGGCTCCCGGCGAAAGGAGGTGCGTCATGGTGCGCAATGCAATCCGCGGCCTTCCGCACGCCGTCCTTCTGGCGGCAGCGGCAACCGCATATCCGGAAATAGCAGGCGCGCAGAGCGTCATGAATTGCGCCGAGCGCTCGCAGGTGATCGAGTTTCTCGCTCGGCAATACGCCGAGAAGCAGGCCGCAGTCGGATTGATCAATCAACAGGCGGTGATGGAACTCTACGCCGCCGACAGCGGCAGCTGGACCTTGATCATAACCGACGTCTCGGGCCGAAGCTGTGTGATACTCGCCGGTAAGGCCTGGGAGACGGTCATTCCCGTCGGGCCGAAAGTCTAGTGGCCGGATAGATTTGTCCGGTTCCGCGTACCCTGTTTCCCCATCACGCGATGGCGCAGTCGCCAGCGCACGAAATCCCGAGCCCGTCCAATATGATTCAGCCGCAGACCCACTACAGCGCCGTGCGTCTTATCAGACGCACTAAGGTCGCTGTAGCACTTTAAATTGCTGCATGTTTTTCTCCTTAAATCGGCTACGATTTAAGGAAACATGCAGTAGAGCGGAAGCAGGAAGGTTGTGCTTCCCGCGCCCGCTCCAGTCTCTCTTACCGATCAGTCCGGCCGGCCGACGCTCGCATAGGTGAAGCCGTGTCGGGTGACCTCGTCCTTGCGGTAGATGTTGCGAAGGTCGACGAGCAACGGGGTGCTCATCGTGCGTTTAAGCCGCGTGAAGTCCAGCGCCCGGAATTCGTTCCATTCGGTGACGATCACCAGTGCGTCCGCTTCTGCTGCCGCCTCATAGGGATCGGTGGCATAGTCCAGGCCGTCGATGACCTTGCGCGCATTCTCCATCCCTTCGGGATCGTAGCCCGTCACCCGGGCGCCGGCATCCTGCAGCGTCTGGACGATGGCGATCGCCGGGCTGTCGCGCATGTCGTCGGTGTTCGGCTTGAAGGTGAGTCCGAGCACGGCGATCTTGCGGCCGCGCACGTCGCCGCCGAGCGCGGTGATGACCTTGCGGCCCATGGCGCGCTTGCGGTTGTCGTTGACGGCGACGGTGGTCTCCACCAGCCGTACCGGACTGTCGTGGTCCTGTGCTGTCTTGACGAGCGCCAGGGTATCCTTGGGGAAGCACGAGCCGCCGTAACCCGGGCCGGCATGCAGGAACTTGCCGCCGATACGGCCATCGAGGCCGATGCCGCGGGCGACGTCCTGGACGTTGGCGCCCACCTTTTCGCAAAGGTCGGCCATTTCGTTGATGAAGGTGATCTTCATCGCCAGGAAGGCATTGCCGGCATATTTGATCAGTTCGGAGGTGCGGCGCGAGGTGAAGACGAGGGGAGCCTGGTTCAGATACAAGGGACGATAGACTTCCGTCATCACGTCGCGTGCACGCTGATCGTTGTCCGCAAGTCCGATGACGATGCGGTCGGGCCGCTTGAAATCGTCAATCGCCGCACCCTCGCGCAGGAACTCCGGATTGGACACGACGGCAAAGTCCGCATCCGGATTGGTTTCACGGATGATCCGTTCGACTTCGTCGCCGGTGCCGACCGGGACGGTCGACTTGGTGACGACGACGGTGAAGCCGTTGAGATTGGCAGCGATCTCGCGTGCGGCGGCATAGACATAGGAAAGGTCCGCGTGGCCGTCGCCGCGCCGGGACGGTGTGCCGACGGCGATGAAGATGACGTCGCTGCCGGAAACGGCAGGCGCAAGATCAGTGGTGAATTGCAGGCGCCCGGAGGCAACGTTGCTGGCGACCAGATGGTCGAGACCCGGCTCGAAGATCGGGATCTCCCCCTTCTTGAGCGCTATGATCTTGCTTTCGTCCTTGTCGAGGCAGACGACATCGTGGCCGAAATCCGCGAAACAAACACCGGAAACGAGGCCGACATAGCCGGCGCCAATCATCGTAATCTTCATCCGCTCTTCCTTTGTTGTTGGGTCCTTCTTGAGCCTTGGGAGCTACGCATCCATTGATAGGCAAATAGGACCGTTTTTCGACCTGCAAATGACAGGGGCGTTTTCTGGGCGTTTTCCGATGCGTGAAATCGCTCGGTAGCCCTCAGGCGGTGGTCTCGGCAGGGCGATAGTACTGTTCGTACCATTCCACGAATCGCGCGACGCCTTCCTCGACCGGCATGGACGGCTTGAAGCCGGTCAGCGCCTCGAGCAGGTCCGGTGACGCGTAGGTGCGCGGCACGTCGCCCATCTGCATCGGCAGCATGTTGCGGACGGCAGGCCGGCCGACGACCCGCTCGACGGTCTCGACGAAGGTCATCAGGTCCACCGGCTGGCCGCCACCGACATTGACGACGCGGAACGGCGCGTGCCGGGAAAGCGTGTCCTGCGCCAGGTCCAGTCCGACGCGATTGGCCTCGGACGGCGCGACGTGGGAAAGCCGCAGGATGCCCTCGACAAGATCGTCGATATAGGTGAAATCGCGGCTCATCCGGCCCTCGCCATAGATATCGATCGGCCGGCCGTTGAGGATGGCATCGACGAATTTGAACAGCGCCATGTCGGGCCTTCCCCAGGGACCATAGACGGTGAAGAACCGGAAGGCCGTCGTCGGCACCCTGTAGAGATGGGCGTAGCTGTGGGCCATCAGCTCCATCGATTTCTTCGTCGCCGCATAGAGCGTCATCGGCTCGTCGGCCCGGTCGGCCTCGGCAAAGGGTATCTTCTCGTTCGCACCGTAGATCGACGAGGTCGATGCCAGCATCAGATGCTTCGGGCCGATCGCCCGGGCCAGTTCGAGGATGTTCCAGGACCCCATCAGGTTCGCGTCCATATAGGCCTTCGGATTTTCAAGGCTGTAGCGAACGCCCGCCTGGGCGGCGAGATGGATGATGACCTCCGGTTCCGCAAGCTCTGCGGCGCGGTCGAGGGCGGCGCGGTCCTCGAGCATTGCCGTCACCGCCTTGAAGCCGTTCGAGCGCGCCAGGATCGCGTGGCGCCGTTCCTTGAGCCTCACGTCGTAATAGGGCGTCATGCCATCGAATCCGACCACGAAATGCCCATCGTCTATCAGCCGCTTGGCGACGTGAAAGCCGATGAAACCTGCGGTGCCGGTGATGAGGTAACGCACGGAAATGATCCCAGTTTTCGTGAACTTGATCGTTCATACGAAGAAAGCCGGGCAATGGAAAGATGAAACCGTCACTCCTCCTCACCGTCGAGTTGCTGCTGCAGGGCGGCGATCACGGACATCGCATGGCCGGAATACTGACTGATCCAGCGGTCATGTATGGCCCGGATCGGCAAGGCGTTCAGGTGGTTCCATCGTTCGCGCCCCTCGCGCCGGACAAGGACGAGGTTTGCCCCCTCCAACACCTTCAGGTGCTGCATTACGGTGCAGCGGTCGAGTTCGGAAAATCGCTCGCACAACATGCCCGTCGTCTGTGGGTCGTCCTTGAGCGCGTCCAGAATCTGTCGACGCAGGCCGTTGGCCAGCGCCTTGAAAACAGAGTCGTCTGTCGAATCAATTGACATGTTATATTTTTATAACATATTATGTCCGGACACAATCGGAAGGAGGTCGTCATGGCTTTCGAATTTCGTGTGAATGGGCGAATTGCCCGTCCCGTCGGGGAGGTCTTCGACGCGGTCGTCAACCCGAATCAGCTCGGTCGCTATTTCGTGACCCTCGGTGGCATCAGCGGTCCCCTGGTCGCCGGCACCACCGTCACCTGGTGGGGCGAAGTGCCGGTCGAGGTGGAAGTCGTCGAGCTCAATGAGCGGATCGTTTTCCGCTGGGATGCGATGGTCGCGAAGGAAGAGGCGCCATATCGGACGCGTGTGGAGATGCGCTTCCAGCCGCTCGAGGACGGCGCCACCATGGTGACTATCGCCGAAGCCGGGTGGCGCGAGAACGAGCAGGGGCAGAAGAGTTCCTACCTCAATTGCGAGGGCTGGTCCCAGATGCTCGCCTGCATGAAGGCCTGGGTCGAATACGGTATCAACCTGCGCGAGGGCTACTATGTGAGCGAACTCTCCGGCAAGCCGGCGCTCGAGCCGCAGGCATAGGAGGACGCACCATGCCAGTGGAGATAAAGGGCGGTATCAACATCGCGATGAAGGTGCCGAGTCACGAATACGCTGCCGTTGTGGCTTTCTACCGCGACGTCGTCGGCCTGCCGCCCTTCGACGAGAAACAGCCGGCCAAGGGCTTCATCCTCGGCCCGAATCGCCTGTGGATCGATGAAATGCCGCATTTGAGCCAGGCGGAAGTCTGGCTGGAACTGTTCACGGACGACCACGAAACCGCACTTGGCCATCTTGCGTTAAATGGCGTGGTCCGCTGCGACCCTGTCGAGGATCTGGGCGAGGGATTCCGCGGTGGCTGGGTGCTGAACCCCGCCAATATCGTGCATCTCGTGCGCGAGCCCGACGCCTGGTGATGCCTCAGAACGCAAGAGGCGTGTCGTCTGTCGAGGCTTCGATCGGGGCTTCGACCGGAGCGCCGATGGGCGGCTCGAGCGGAAGAACCGCCGCACTCATCGGCGCCTCCGCCTGGATCACCACGACGCGGGTGCCTTCGGGCACCCGATTGTATAGATCGATGACGTCCGCATTGAACATGCGGATACAGCCGCTCGAAACGGCGTTGCCGATCGACCAGGCCTCTGTCGTGCCATGTATCCGGAACAGCGTATCCTTGCCATCCTGGTATAGGTAGAGCGCCCGTGGCCCGAGCGGATTGGTCGGCCCAGGATCCATGCCGCCGGCAAGCGGGCCATAGCGGTCCGGCTCGCGGGCGACCATATCGGACGTCGGGATCCAGCGGGGCCATTGCGCCTTGCGGCCGATCCGCGCCTCGCCGGCAAATTCCAGCCCCGCCTTGCCGACACCGATCCCGTAGCGCAGCGCCATGCCGCCGCCCTGCACGAGATAGAGGTATCGGTCCGGCGTATCGATGACGATCGTGCCCGGCGGCTCGTGCGTGACGTAGGGCACCTGCTGGCGTAGGAAGCGGGGGTCGACCTTGCGGATGTCGGTCGCAGGCAGCGGGAACGCCTCGTCAGGCTGTGGTCCGTACATCGCCGTGAAATAGGGATCCGGCCCCCGCGGTCGGGACGGCTGCGCGGTACCCGTCGCGCAACCTGTCAGCGCGGCCAAAACCAGGAAGAGCGTGAGAGACTGGGCGAGACGGGACACACACATACTCCAAACAATCCTGATGATTGCCACGTCGAGATCGGCAGCTTCGACCTGTGCATGAAGCCTGGCCGCGATTCGGCTGGACGATGATTAGAATTGTAGTGCGGCGAACATGCCGCGGAAAGGGCGGCAGTAGTGGATCTTGGCCGCCGGCCGCGTGCCCTGTCGACACCCATCTTCGCTTGATCCGCTTTCCGCCTCGGGTGTATGCCTTTTTTCATGCAATGGAGCGATCAGGCCATCATTCTCGGCATCCGGCGGCACGGCGAAAGCACTGTCATCGCCGAAGTCATGACAGCCGCCCACGGGAGGCATCTCGGTCTCGTGCGCTCCGGGCGGTCGCGCACGATGCAGCCGGTGCTGCAGCCGGGCAATTCGGTGGAAGTCACCTGGCGCGCCCGGCTCGACGAACATCTCGGCGAGTTCCGCATCGAGCCGCTTGAACTGCGTGCCGCAAGGCTGATGGAGGCGGCAACCTCCGTCTATGGCATTCAGGCGCTGGGGGCGCTGCTAAGGCTCCTGCCGGAGCGCGATCCGCATCCGCATCTCTACGAGGCGCTCGCCGTCATCGTCGATCATCTCCAGGACCCGGCCGATGCCGGCGAATTGTTCGTACGTTTCGAACTCGCGGTCTTGAACGATCTCGGTTTCGGCCTCGCCCTTTCGGAGTGCGCGGCGACCGGAAGCCGAACCGACCTCGTCTACGTCTCGCCGAAGACCGGACGCGCCGTCAGCCGCGCGGCGGGTGCCCCTTACGCCGAGCGCATGCTTGCCCTTCCGGATTTCCTCTCGGGAGGGGACAGCGCGGCCGACTACGACAGCTTGGCCGCAGCTTTCCGCCTGACCGCCTATTTTCTCAACCGCCATGTCTATGAACCGCGCGGGTTGGACGCCTCATCGGCGCGCGACGGCTTCGTCCATGCGACGCTGAAGGCACTGAAGCCAGTCCCGCCCCCAGCTGCCTGAGACATAAAGCAGGCGCCGCACATGTCATGCGGCGCCTGCGATCATCGATTTTCCCGCATTACAACGACGCGCGTCTTTTCAAACGCGCAAAGGACGCTGTAACACTTTGAACCCGCGCATCAGGCGATCTTGCCGCCGCCCTGCTTGGTCACGGCGACCACGGCCGGGCGCACCGGCATGTCGTCGCGGAAGTCGGGCCAGCGCGTTGCCGGCTTCTCGTAAGTGGCAAGGCCGGCATCGCCCGGGTGCTGAACGGCGAGGAAGAAAGTGTCGCTCGTCGGGTTGAAGCTCGGGCCGCACATTTCCGCGCCGACCGGCACCCGGAAGAACAGCTTCGATGTGCCGCGTGCTTCACCTTCGGTTTCGATCGCCCAGACGCCATCGGTGCGGCCGGTTTCCTTCTCGTTGTTGCCGTCGGTCGATACCCATAGGCGCCCGTCCGAGTCGATCGCGCAATTGTCCGGCATGCCGAACCAGCCGTTCTTCGTCGTCGCCGTCGAGAAGGAAGCGCCGACATCCGCAACGCTCGGATCGCCGCATTTCAGCAGAACGTCCCACTTGGATTTCGTCGAGGCGAAGTCGCCATCCGTTTCGGAGATCTCGACGATGTGGCCGAAGGCGTTCTTGGCACGCGGATTGGCGGCGTCGACTTCTTCGTCCTTGCGCTTGGTATTGTTGGTCAGCATGACATAGACCTTGCCGGTCTTCGCATTGGGCTGGATGTCTTCCGGCCGGTCCATCTTGGTCGCGCCGAGAGCATCGGCTGCAAACCGGGTGTTGATCAGGACGTCGGCCTGCGAGGCAAAGCCGTTCTCGGCGGTCAGTGGACCCTCGCCATGGATGATCGGCATCCAGGTGACCGTGCCGTCCTCATCGAACTTCGCCACATAGAGCGTGCCTTCGTCGAAGAGGTCCATGTTGGCAGCGCGGTCGTTCGGGTTGTAGGTGCCCTTGGTCACGAATTTGTAGACATAGTCGTAACGCTCGTCGTCGCCGCTATAGAGAACGACGCGGCCGTCCTTGTTGACGATAGACTCGCAACCTTCGTGCTTGAAGCGTCCGACGGCGGTGCGCTTCTTCGGAACCGAGGTCGGGTCGAGCGGGTCGACCTCGACGACCCAGCCGAAGCGGTTGGCCTCGTTCGGATCCTTCGATACGTCGAAGCGATCGTAGAATTTCGACCACTCATATTGGCCGCCGGGCGCGCCGAGACGCTTCAACTGCTTGAATTCCGGATGATCCTCTGCGAGCTCGCCACCGAAATAGCCGTTGAAGTTTTCCTCGGCCATCATGTAGGTGCCCCAGGCGGTAACCCCACCTGCGCAATTGTTGATGGTGCCGAAGACTTTCTTGCCGGTCGGGTCGGCTACGGACTTGACGCGGTCATGGCCGGCCACCGGACCGGAGAGCTGCATTTCGGTGTTGGCCGTGATGCGGCGGTTGTACTTGCCGTCGAGAACCGGCTGCCACTTGCCATCGACCTTGCGGATCTCGATGACCGTGCCGCCATGGGCGGCCATCTCGATATCGACCAGTTCCTTGGTGTATTCGCCGAGAACGACCTTGTCTTCCTCCTTGCCGTCCTCCGTCACTTTTTCGACGCGGGCGAAGTTCGGGAACATGATCTCGGCGTTGGTGTATTCGTGGTTGACGACCAGCAGGCCGTGGTCAGGGCTGCCGTCGAGCGGAATGAAGCCGACATAGTCGTTGTTGTAGCCGAACTGGCGGTTTTGCGCTTCGGCCGTCTGCTTCAGCGGGTCGAACTCCGGGCTGTCGGCGAAAATCTTGTCGCCCCAGCGCAGCAGGATGTCGGCGTCATATCCTTCGGCGACATGGTGCGTCTCATCGACGCCGGCCTCGATCTCCTTGAAGTCGAAGCGCGTGGCGCTGTCATTGGCCCTCGCTTCGTCGGCCGAAAGCAGCGCAAGCGGGCTGACCGTCGTCGAAATTGCCGCAACCGCAAGCGATCCACCAAGGAAGGACCGGCGCGAGAAGCGGCGGTTGATGATGTCGCCCATGGTCACGTTGGTGGAACAGTTCTGGCCGATATCCTCCAGTTCCTCCCTGCGTTCCGTCAGCGTCTTGAATTCGGTTTCTTCCGTCGAGCCGAGATACTTGTCCATGGTCATTCTCCCCGTTGAGGACGATAGAAGCGCCGTTGATGTCTGCGGCGTTCATTATCGCTCTACCAGCTGGCTCATGACAGTTCCGCGACAGGTCGATGAAGAGATTACGGCTCTTCCGTCCTGTGGTTGCGGGAACGAGGCATGCGTCAAGCCGGATGTCTCCGCTGGCAATCCACGCTAACCTGTGCGAATCGTTCACAAGTCGTCGTGGTGTTGGGGACCCATGCTTGAGCTTATCGCGCTTGTTGCCTTTGCCATGGCGCTTGCCGCCTTTCTCGGCGGCCGCAGGACTGCGGACCGGCTGGATACCGAAATCGAGAGCCTGAAGGCGGAGATCGCCCGGCTCGCGGCGCAGGCCCCTGCGGACGCCATACCGGACCCTACAGCCTCCGCGCGAAAAGACGCCGGCGTTCCAGCCGCATCCGAGGTTGGGGAAGAAGCGGCTCCCGGACCGTGGTCGCAGGCGCGCGAGGGTGCCCGAATCTTCAGTGGCGACGCGACCGGTAGCCAGGGAACGGAGGAAGCGCAAAGCGGCGAACCTGTCCTCGCCACAGGCGCCGAACCCATCCTCCAGCGGTCTTCGGAGAGCCTCGAGAGCCGTATCGGCGGACGCTGGCCGGTCTGGGTCGGCGGGCTCGCGCTGGCGCTGGGCGGTTACTTCCTGGTGCAATATTCGATCGATGCGGGTCTCTTGAGCCCGGCGGTTCGCCTGACGCTTGCTGCGGTCTTCGGCCTCGTGCTCGGGGTCGCCGGTGAAGTGATCCGGCGCCGGGCGGTGCCGACGATCGCCGACCGGTTCCGCAATGCAATGATCCCAGGGGTGTTGACCGCAGCCGGTGCGGTCACGCTGTTCGGCGTCGTCTACGCAGCCTACGGCATTTACGACTACATGGGCCCGGCAACGGCCTTCGCGCTGCTGGCGCTAATTTCGCTGGCGACCGTCGGCCTGTCGTTGCTGCATGGCCAGGCGCTTGCCGGCCTTGGTCTTCTCGCCTCGCTGCTGACGCCCCTGTTCGTCTCGAGCGGCGAGCCGCGGCCGTGGGTGCTGTTCGGGTTTCTCGCAATTGCCTGGCTTGCGACGCTCGTAGCCTCGCGCCTGCGCCTGTGGACCGTCGTGCCAACCCTTGCAAATGCCGGTCTCGGACTTTGGGGACTGGCCTATGTCGCGCTGGCCGTGCCCTTCGAGGCCCCGCCGGTCGCCGCCGCGCTTGTGGTCATGATCGTCGGCGTCGGCTTGATCTGGCCCGGCAGCATCGCGCCTGAGACCCTCGCAACAACGGAGCCGAACGGGGTGCCAACCGCCGCTTCGGGCCCCTGGGGGCGGCTGTTTGCACCGCCCTATGTGGCGATCTCACTATCGGCGGCAATCGTGGCAACGCTCATCGCGCTGCTGTTTATCAGCCCGGCAGTTGAGGCCGATCGGTACCCGACCGCCGAATTCGTGGTCGTGGTTGCAACGCTCGCCGGGTTTGGCGCCCTGCGAGCCACTGCCGTCTATCCGGCACTGCTCGCGGCCGTCGGTGCCGTCGTCGGCACATGGACCCTGACCGCGCTCAGCAGTGTCCTCGCCTATCTCGACCCGACGCTGGCAATACCGGAGGTCGTCGTTCCAGGTAGGACGGCCATGCTCACGGCAATGATGCTCGCGGCGCTTTTCCTGCTGCTCGCCGCGGCCGTCCTTTCCCGCCTCGCCGGAGAGCGCCACTTCGCGATCCTTTGGGCCGGCATTGCCGCCGTCGTGCCGAATGCCCTCATTGCCATGTCGTTCCTGATGACGGGCAATTTCGCCTTCGACCTGCCGCACGGGCTTGCCGCCTTTGTCGGCGGGCTGTTCCTCCTTGTCCTCGTCGAATGGCTCTACCGCCGCAACGGCGAGGGGCGGGAGCTCGACGTCGCCGCCGGCCTGTTGGTCCTCGGCTCTTTCGGTCTCTTCGTCACCGGCCTGCATGCCTGGACCGATGGGCTCGTCACGACGCTTGCGCTCGCGCTTCTCGGCGCCGGATACACCTTTGCAACACGTTTCCGCGCCTGGCCCGTCCTGCCTTGGGTGACGGTCGTTTCCGCTATCGCCATCCTGGCGCGGATCGTCTGGGAGCCGACGATCGTCGGCCCCAACAGTCTTGGCACGACGCCGGTCTTCAACGCTCTTCTGCCCGGTTACGGCATTCCGGCATTGGTGCTCGTCGCCTGCGCCTATTTCCTGCGCGCTTCTCCGGATGTGCGGGTGCGCAACCTGCTGCAGGCGCTCGCAAGCCTTTTCGTGCTCCTGACGCTCGCGATCCTCGTGCGCCATGCGATGAACGGCGGCGTGCTCGACAGTTCTGTTCCGACGCTTGGCGAACAGGCGATCTACACACTGCTAGCGATCGGCGCCTCCGGCATTTTCATGACGCTCGACGGCAGATCGCCGAGCCCGGTGTTCCGCTACGGCGGCATGGCGCTTGGCGTGCTCTCGATGCTGTCGGTACTCTCGGCGCATCTCGTGGGGCTGAACCCCTATTTCAGCGGCGAATTGCTCGGCAAGGTTCCCTTCTTCGACCTGATCTTCATTGGCTATTTGCTGCCCGCCATCGGCTATGCCGGGCTGGCCTGGTATGCGCGGGGCAGGCGTCCGCAGCCCTATGTCATGGCGCTTGCGGTGAGCGGCGCGGTGCTTGCCTTCGCCTGGGCGACTTTGAGTGTGCGACGCTTCTGGCAGGGCGAGAGCGTCGCCGACTGGAAAGGCTTCCTGCAGGGAGAGACCTATACCTACTCGGTGGTCTGGCTGGTGCTCGGCGTCCTGCTGCTCGTGGTGGGCTCACGCTTCAACGCGAAGAGCATCCGCATCGCTTCGGCGGCACTGGTCTTCATTGCCGTGCTCAAGGTCTTCCTCGTCGACATGTCGAATCTCGAGGGGTTCCTGCGGGCACTCTCCTTCATCGGCCTCGGCGGCGTGCTGATCGGCATAGGGCTCTTCTACCAGAAGATACTTTCCAGCGGCGGGAGCGGTTCGGCCGATCCGCCCGGATCGATCACGGCTGCGCCGGAGCCGGGAGAGGGGGCGAGCCAGGCATGACGCGCCTTCACGCCCTGGCCACGGCCTTCGCACCGCATGAAGAGCTTGCCGACCAGCTTCTGCCGCATGCATTCTCCGGCGACGATGGCTCGCACGACGCCGCCCATCTCATCCGCGTCTGGAAGAACGCGGCGCGCATACAGGCGGAGGAGGGCGGCGACGGCCGCCAGCTCGCCGCCGCCGTCCTGCTGCACGATTGCGTCGCCGTCGAGAAGAACTCGCCTTTGCGGGCCGGCGCATCGCGGCTCGCTGCCGAAAAGGCGTGGCAAATCCTCGACGCCCTGCGCTGGCGTACGCTGGAAATTTCCGCCGTTGCCCATGCCATACTGACCCACAGCTTCTCGGCCAATATGACGCCGGAGACGCTCGAAGCGAAAATCCTGCAGGATGCGGATCGGCTCGATGCGATCGGCATGGTCGGCGCCGCGCGCTGCTTCTACATTGCGGGCCGCATGGGAAGCGGCCTCTATGATCCGCTCGATCCTCTAGCCGAGGACAGGCCGCTCGATGACAAGGCCTTTGCGATCGACCATTTTGAAACGAAGCTCTTGCGCCTCGCCGACGGTTTCCAGACCGCGGCGGGGCGTCGCCTGGCGCTGGAGCGGCAAGAGCGGCTGCGCAGCGTGCTTGCCATGCTGCTCGATGAAATCTAGACCAATTTTCAGTATGTTGCTGCCGCGCGGTGAATCAGATCGCGAACGGCCTGAATCGATATCTGAACGTGGAAGCCAAGGATGAAAGTCACCGGTCTCAACATCCACCCCTTGAAAAGCGGTCGCGCCGTGCCGCAGACGACCGTGACAGTCAATCTCGATGGGTTGGCCGGCGACCGGCGCTTCATGGTCGTCGAGCCCGATGGTCATTTCATCACGCAACGCGAGTTGCAGGCGCTGGCGCAGGTCGAAGCAATGCACATTGCCGGCGGTCTTCACCTGAGGATGAATGGCAACGAAATCGCCGTCCGCTTCGATCCGGATCGGCGGATCGACGTTCGCGTCTGGTCAAGCGACGTGAATGCTGCCGTCGCCGACGACGTCGTGAACGAGACGCTGTCGGCCTGGTTCGGACGGCCGGTCAAGCTCGTGCATATGGACGAAGAGGCCGAGCGATTCGTCGGCACCGAATGGGCCGGCGCGGCGGCGCCTGTCGGCTTTGCCGACGGCTTTCCGGTGCTGATCACGACGACCGGTTCGCTCGCAGACCTCAATCGCACGCTCGTCGGGAAGGGCCAGGAGCCGGTCGGCATGGAGCGCTTCCGGACCAATATCCTCATCGACTGTGATGAGCCCTGGGCCGAGGACCTGTGGGAAAGCCTGGAGATTGCCGGCATTGCCTTCGACCTCGTCAAGCCCTGCGCGCGATGCATCATGACCACGCAGGACCAGACGACCGGCGACCGCATCGGCGGCAATCCGATCCAGGGGCTTGCCGAAAAACGCATGTCGGCGGATCGCCGGGTGACGGGCGTGCTCTTCGGCTGGAACGCCGTTCCAAGGGGCGAGGGGACTGTCCGGCTGGGCGATGAGGCCAGAGTCATTCGGCGGCGCAGCGAACGCTGGCCGATGAAGGTGCGCGGCAGCGAGTGAGCGCAGGGGCGTTCCTCGCCATCAATTCCTGTGATCGCTTCGTCAATTTAATTGGCTTGCTCAATTTGAGACCCAACATAGGATGGCCCCTCAAAAGATCGGAGCTTCCTATGTCCGCTGCCAGTCCAGCCGCCAAGCATTCAACGCATCACCTGCCTTGGCTGATCATTGCTGCCGGGTCCATGATCGCGATGCTGACCTTCGGTCCTCGCTCGGCCATGGGCTTCTTCCAGTTGCCGATGCTCGCCGACACCGGCTGGGATCGGACGACGTTCGGACTTGCGATGGCGATCCAGAACCTCTGCTGGGGTCTCGGCCAGCCGTTCTTCGGGGCGATAGCCGACAAGTTCGGCACCTGGCGCATGCTGGCGCTATCCGGTCTGCTCTATTCCAGCGGACTCTTCATCATGGCCTTCGCCAGCGCGCCGATCTGGCTGCATGTGGGCGGCGGCGTGCTCGTCGGTCTCGGCGTCGCCTCCGGCTCCTTCGGCATCGTACTGTCGGCCTTCGCCCGCAATGTCGCGCCTCATCAGCGTGCACTTGTCTTCGGCATCGGCACAGCGGCGGGTTCGGCCGGCATGTTCCTGTTCGCGCCGCTAAGCCAGGGGCTGATTTCCGCCTATGGCTGGTCCGACAGTCTCATCTATCTTGGCTTCCTGATGCTGCTGGTGCCGCTCTTTGCCATCCCGTTGCGCGGCAACGCCACATCAGGGCTGCATTCGGAAGCGCTCTCGAAGCAGACTGTCGGCGAGGCTTTGAAGGAAGCCCTTGGACACAGGAGCTATCTGCTGCTCGTCTCCGGCTTCTTCGTCTGCGGCTATCAGGTCGCCTTCATCACGGCGCATTTCCCCGCCTATCTCGGCGACATCGGCATCGACGCGCGCTATGCGGTGATTGCGCTCGCGCTCATCGGTTTCTTCAACATCATCGGCTCGCTGTCGGCCGGCTTCATCAGCCAGCGCTATTCCAAGCCGTACTTCCTGGCATGGATTTACATTGGCCGCTCGGTTGCCGTCGCGGCCTTCCTGCTGCTGCCGCAATCGCCCACCTCGGTCATCATCTTCGCGGTGGTCATGGGCCTCTTGTGGCTGTCGACCGTGCCGCCGACCAACGCACTGGTGGCGGTCATGTTCGGAACGCGCCACCTTGGCTTGCTTGGCGGCGTCGTCTTCCTCTCCCACCAGGTCGGCTCCTTCCTCGGAGTTTGGATGGGCGGCTATCTCTACGACCGTCTCGGCTCTTACGATCCGGTCTGGTGGCTGGGGGTCGCGCTCGGCGTCCTCGCGGCCATCGTCCATTGGCCGATCGAGGAGAGGGGCGTCGTGCGCCCGGCCATGGCCTGATATCGAGGCGCTGCGCCCGGAGCGTCGGGCGCATCGCCTATTTGCGACGCTTGAAATCTGTCACAAAACTTTCTAAATCAGTGCGCGCGGCCTAGCCGCTTTTGTTTGGGCCTAATTATGCTCAATGTGAGTATAATTAGAGACTGCCCGGGATGACGAGAGGAGAGCCTCGATGACCATGCTTGACCTTCGCACCGAAGCAGCGACTGCTTCCGCATTCGTGAGCGCCGCGGCCCGTTTCGGTGTCGTCGAGAAACCGGATCTCGCCTTCACACCGGCGATCGCCCGCGAAACCGAGCATCTCTATGAGAAGGTCAAGGACTTTATCCCCGCATTCGAATGGGCCGCTTATGCGCCCTATGTGCATGCGATCAACCGTCTGAAGAAGGAGCGCAACGCAGTCATCCTCGCGCATAACTACCAGACGCCGGACATTTTCCACTGCGTCGCCGACATTGTCGGCGATTCGCTGCAGCTCGCCCGAGATGCCACCAAGGTCGATGCCGAGATCATCGTCCAGTGTGGCGTCCACTTCATGGCCGAGACCTCGAAGCTGCTCAATCCGGAAAAGACGGTGCTCATTCCCGACGCCAAGGCTGGTTGCTCCTTGTCGGAATCGATCACCGGCGCGGATGTGCGGCTGCTTAAGGAGCGCTATCCCGGCGTACCGGTCGTCACCTATGTCAACACGTCCGCCGACGTGAAGGCGGAGACGGATATCTGCTGCACCTCGTCCAACGTGCTCGCCGTCGTCGAGAGCCTCGAATCCGATACGGTTCTCTGCATTCCGGACGAATATCTGGCGATGAACGTCGCACGCCAGACCAACAAGAAGATCCTGACCTGGAAAGGCCATTGCGAGGTCCACGAGCGCTTCACCGCGGCCGAACTGCTCGCCTACAAGGAGGCCAACCCGGGCATCGAGATCATCGGCCATCCGGAGTGCCACCCGGATGTGATCGAGGTCTGTGATTTCTCCGGCTCCACCTCCGGGATGATCAACTATGTCAAGGACAAGCGGCCGCCGCGGGTGCTGCTCGTCACCGAGTGCTCGATGGCGTCCAACATCCAGGCGGAAGTTGAAGGCGTCGATTTCGTCAAGCCCTGCAACCTCTGTCCGCATATGAAGCGCATCACGCTGCCGAAGATCCTCGACAGCCTGCTCTACATGACGGAGGAGGTTCTGGTCGATCCGGCGATCGCCGACCGCGCGCGCCTTGCCGTCGAGCGCATGGTGAATCTCAAGCAGTAATCGCACCCGTGCAGGCCGTTGGAGGAGTTACCGAGCCATGCTGACCGATCATTTCCGCCCGCAATCCTTCAACGGGATCGATGACATCGTCATCGTCGGCGGCGGCCTTGCCGGGCTGTTCTGCGCGCTAAAGCTGGCGCCGCGCCCGGTTACCATTCTCGCCGCCGCGCCGATCGGTCACGGCGCGTCCTCCGCCTGGGCGCAAGGCGGCATCGCCGCGGCGATGAGCACGGGCGACACCTTCGGAAAGCATGTTGCCGACACGATCGCTGCCGGTGCCGGCATCGTCGACGAGAAGATGACCCGGATGATGGTTGCCGAGGGGCCGGCCCGCATCCACGACCTGCTTGAATACGGCGTGCCCTTCGACCGCGACCTCGAGGGCAAGCTTATCCTGTCGCGCGAGGCTGCGCATTCCGAGCGGCGCATCGTCCGCGTCAAGGGCGACATGGCCGGCAAGGCGATCATGGAGGCCCTGATCGCCGCGGTGCGCAGCACCCCGTCGATCCGCGTGATCGAAGGCTATGTGGTCGAGGAGCTGGTGCGCGAAGGCCGCTTCATTTCCGGCGTCGTCGCGCGGCCGGATGCGGGACAGTCGAAGACCCGCGTTTCCTTTCCGGCGCGCGCAGTGGTGCTTTGCTCCGGTGGTCTCGGCCACCTTTACGCCGTCACCACCAATCCGTGGGAAGCCTGCGGCCAGGGCGTCGGCATGGCGGCACGGGCCGGCGCGATCATCGCCGATCCAGAATTTGTGCAGTTCCACCCAACAGCGATCAATATCGGCAAGGATCCGGCACCACTCGCAACCGAAGCGCTGCGCGGCGACGGTGCGATCCTCGTCAATTCGAAGGGCCATCGCTTCATGCACGACATCCATCCGGATGGCGAACTTGCCCCGCGCGACATCGTCTCCCGCGGCGTCTTTGCCGAGGTGCAGGCTGGGCGCGGCGCCTTCCTCGATTGCACCAAGGCTGTGGGCAAGCATTTCCCGGACATGTTCCCGACTGTCTATGCCTCCTGCATGGCTGCCGGCATCGATCCGACAACGCAACCGATTCCAGTCGTGCCAGCAGTGCACTACCACATGGGCGGTGTGCTGACGGACGGGGAAGGCCGCACCTCGATCGATGGCCTCTGGGCGGCCGGCGAGGTGACCTCGACCGGCGTCCACGGTGCCAATCGGCTTGCCTCCAATTCTCTGCTCGAGGCCGTGGTCTTCGCGGCGCGGATTGCCGAAAACATCAAGGGTTCGCTGCCGGCGCCGAAGCTGACGGAATGGGGAGACGATGCCGGCGAGAACGACGATCCGGTGACGGTCGAGGACAGCCCGCCCTTCAAACGACTGCGTGGTCTGATGAGCGAATGCGTCGGCGTCGTCCGCACGCGCGAAAGCCTGCTGCAGGCGATCTGCGAGATCGCCGAATTGGAGCGGGTCAATACGCGATTGCGCTTTGCCAATATCATTACCACCGCCAAGCTCATCGCCGTCGCCGCCCTGCAGCGCACCGAGAGCCGCGGCGGTCATTTCCGCGCCGATTGCCCGACCGATCGTTCGGAATGGCAGCGGCGCACCTATCTGACGCTCGCACAAGCGGAACGCCTGGCCGCTGAGGCCATCGAGACAGAGCCGGCTTGACGCCGGCTGCCGCCTTCGTTGCTGAGACAACGCCGAATCGGAAAGAAAGATCATGACCGTTGCCCTCCGTCCGGAATTGCCTGCTCTCATGGTCGAGGAGCAGGTGAGGACCGCTCTCCTGGAAGACCTCGGCCGCGCCGGCGACATTACCACTCTGGCGACCATCGGACCGGAGATGACGGCGACCGCGACCATGCGCGTGCGCGAAGCGGGTGTCGTTGCCGGCCTGGACCCGGCACGCGCGGCCTTCCGCCTCATCGATCCTTCGATCCGCTTCGAGGCACTGGTTGCCGAGGGTGACCGTGTCGCACCGGGCGCGACCGTTGCGCGGATCACGGGCCGGGCCAGGGGCGTGCTTTCGGCGGAGCGTGTAGCGCTCAATTTCCTCATGCACCTCTCGGGGATTGCCAGCTATACGGCGAAGTTCGCCGACGAGATCGCCCACACGACGGCCAAGGTGTGCTGCACCCGCAAGACCATTCCCGGCCTTCGCGCGCTCGAGAAATACGCCGTTCGCCTGGGCGGAGGCTCCAACCATCGCTACGGCCTCGATGACGCGGCGCTGATCAAGGACAACCACATCGCGGTGTCCGGCGGCGTCGCCGGCGCCATTCGGGCGGCGCGCGCCTACTGCGGCCATCTGGTCAAGGTCGAGGTCGAGGTGGACGGGCTGGCGCAGATGCGCGAGGCGCTGACGGCAGTACCCGACGTCATCCTGCTCGACAATATGGGGCCTGAGCTTCTGCGCGAAGCGGTGGCCGTCAATGCCGCACATTGGGGGCTGAGCGCTGACGCTTATCCGGCCGACCCGCGCCGCACCCGGCTCGAGGCATCCGGCAATGTCAGGATCGAGACCATACGCGCGATCGCCGAGACCGGCGTCGACTACATCTCGACGTCGAAGATCACCATGGCGGCACCGACGCTCGACATCGGGCTCGATATTTCGATCTGATCCCACTTCCTCCATAATTGTCGTGGGAACGAGATCGGCAACCGCGCGTTGCTCCTCAAACCGACAGCGAGGAAAGAACGATGATGATCAGGGTGATAATCGCGCTCGCCGTCTCCGCGGGACTGGCAGCCGCTGCCTCGGCGCAACAATCATCGCAGACGGCGACGGCGGAATTCGTCGGTACCGACGGCACGGACATCGGGCGGGCGACGTTGATGTCCGGCGGCAAGGGTGTGCTGATCGAGATGGAGGTCAGCGGCCTTCCCAAGGATACATGGGTGGCCTTCCACGTTCATGAAGACGGGCGTTGCGAAGTGTCGCAAGGCTTCGAATCGGCCGGCAAGCACTTTGCCGACGGAAACGAGGGCGCCGAGCATGGATTCCTTGCTATCCAAGGTCCGCATGCCGGCGACATGCCCAATCAATATGTGGGTGCCGACGGTGTGTTGCGCGCGCAGGTGTTCAACAGCTTCGTCTCGCTCGACGACAAGGCAACGGCCATACGCGGACGGGCCCTGGTCATCCATGCGCGATCGGACGACAATCGCAGCCAGCCGGCCGGAGATGCCGGCGATCGGCTGGCCTGCGCTGTTATTAAATAGACATCATCTTCCTCCGCCGACCTTGAGGCCGGGGGCAGGGCGTTCGTCGAGAATTTGCCGGCGGAAGCGAAAAAGTGCAGCCGGCCGGCCGCCGGTCGATGCAAGCGTCCCCCCGGTCGGTTCGACGAGTTCGGCGCCCTCGACCAGCCGGCGGAAGTTCTGCTTGTGCAGATGGCGGCCGGAGATCGCCTCGACCGTCGCCTGAAGGTCGGTAAGGGTGAATTCCGGCGGCATCAGTTCGAAGACCACGGGTCGGTATTTGATCTTGCCACGCAGCCGGGCGACGGCGGTCGCGACGATGCGGCGATGGTCGTGCCGCATCGCCAGCCCGGCCGCCGGCTTGTCGGGTTTACCGCAGTGGCCGTCGATCACCGCTTCGCGCACCAGCCCGGCTTCGTAAAGCAGCTCGTAGCGTTCCAGCACGCGTTCCTCGTCCCAGGGAAAATCGTCGAGGCCAAAGGCCAGCCGCACACGCGACCGGCGCTGCGCGCTCGCAGCGGATTTCTCGTCGCCATTGGGGCCGGCTTCCCAGCGGCTGAGTGCGGGCAGAATCGCCTGGTCGAGCACGTGAGGACGTCCCTGGCGCCAGTCCTCCCAAGGCAGGTAGCCGTACCAATCCCGCCAATGGGCGCCGGCTTCCGCCAATCTCTCGTTGTTCTCGGCATCCGTGCGCGTCAGCGCCAGATAGCCGACGGAGACCATGTGCTTGCCTTCTTCACCGGGCAGGCGCTGGCGACCGCGATCGCCGAAGGTGTAGAGCTGCTCGATATAGCCGAGCTTCAGCGCCGTTCGCTTTTCGACGCGGGCGCGCAGGCTGGCCTCGAAGGTGCGGTGGCGCGCCGGGTCGAAGGGTCCGAAGGGCAGGCCGTCGCGCGTGTCACCGTCCGTTTCGCTGACCGCGAGGATGCGCGGACTGCGGTTGACCACGGCGACAATGACCGCGTTGAGGCCAATCTCGACGGTGGCCGGCATCCCTTCAGTCTGCATCGTGCCCTTCTTCCGGAAGAAGCGGCAGGAGGAACGGGGCATTGCCGTCGGCGTCCGCGCCGCGACCGATCGCCCGCACCGCGGCGACGAGCCTCCCCTGTCGCGCCAGCGCCAGATCGCCGATCTCCACGAGCCGCGCATTCGGCGTCGCAAAGGGCGAGGCGAGCCGCAGGCGCTTTACCAGCGCGTCGTCGTCCTGGTCCGGTTCGACGGCAAGCGCCGCGATCAGCGCCGCGGCGGGCGAGCGGGAGACTCCCATCCAGCAATGGACCAGCAGCGGGCGGGATCGGTCCCAGTTGCGGACGAAGTCGATGATCTGCACGACATGCGCCTCCTGCGGCGCGATCAAGTCGCCCGTTCCGGCAAAGCTGATATCGTTGACACCGATCTTCAGATGCCTCGCCCCGTCGATCACCGCCGGGCGGTGAAAATCCTGACCCTTTGCCACCAGGCTGAGCATCTCGCGGCAACCGTGGCGGACAGCCATTTCCGCGATGCGGCCGAGCGGGGAGATGACGATGCCCGCCATGTCAGGCCTCCTGGCTCGTCTTGGCGCGTTCCGTCTCCAGCGATGTGAAACGCTCGGCGAAAAGCCGCTGTGCATCGACCGCCGGCAAAGGATCGATCAGCAGGGTCTCGCGGGTGACGCCGCGCGGCTGCCCGAAGAACTTGCGCGCTTCCTCCGGTGCAAAGCCGGCAAGTTCCGTCGCTTCGAAATAGGCGGCGATGCGGTCGGCCTTCTTGATCCGCTCCTTGAGCTCCTTAGGGGTATGGGGCGGCAGGCCGAAGCGCAGATGAACGGCGCCTTCGAGGCGCTTCTCCACCGCCTTGTAACCGCCGCCGACCACGGCCTTGAATGGCGAAATCATGTCGCCGATGACGTATTCGGGCGCGTCGTGAAGGAGCGCCATCAGGCAATCGGCGGCGTTGCAGCGATTGGTGCGGCGAAAGATGTCTTCGACTAGCAGGCTGTGCTGGGCGACAGAGAAGGCGTGGTCGCCAGTCGTCTGGCCGTTCCAGCGGGCCACCCGGGCAAGTCCGTGGGCGATGTCGGCAAGCTCGACATCAAGCGGCGAGGGATCGAGCAAATCGAGCCGTCGGCCGGAAAGCATCCGCTGCCAGGCGCGCGCATTCATCATGCGCTCGCCTCGTCCGCCTCGGCCGGAAAGGCGAGGCCGGTCCAAGCGGGCAATGTCAGTGTAACCGGCACATCGCCGGCGAGAATGGGCTCGCCCTTGGCGATCGCTTCGCCCGCCTTGTCGATCCGCACGATTGCCAGACCCGCCTTGTCCTGAACGGTGCCGAGCGCGCCGATCGGGCGGCCATTGACGGAAAGGCTCGTGCCGGTCGGCGGGAGCTGTGCCTCGCCGGCGACGATCACGACACGCCGCCGCGCAGTACCGCGGTGCTGCATGCGCGAGACGACCTCCTGGCCGACATAGCATCCCTTGCGGAAGGAGAGGCCGCCGTTCAGATCCATCAGCACGTCATGCGGAAAGGCGTCCTGCAGCGCGTAGTCACGGTCCACCACGGCGATGCCGGCTGCGATCCGCAGCCGGTCGTAATCGGCGACGCCGGCCTCCGCGCCGGCGATTTGGTGATAGAGACGGAATACGGAAATGCCTGCTTTCTCGAAACGATGGTCGCGGTAGCTGGCCTCGGGCCGCCGGTCCTCCCCGAAGACGATTGCGACCGGCGCCGGCGTGAGGAGGGAGAGCTCCACCACCGATCGCAGCTTGTACATGGTCAGCCGCTTTAACAGCGCCTCGGCCTGGTCCCGGGACGTTTCTAGCCGCAGCGCCTCCCCATCGCGGGAGACCAGGAAGTCGAAGAGGATTTTGCCCTGCGGCGTCAGCAGCGCACCCGGCCGTGCTTCATCCGGGGCCAGCGCGCCGATGTCGGTGGTGACCAGGCCCTGCAGCAGGGCGTCGGCGTCCTTGCCGGAAACGCTGATCAGCGCACGATCGTCGAGGCGAAGTTTGGGCATGGTTTCGAATCCCGTTCTCTTTGATGAAGAGGTAGGATTTCCGCTGCTTAAGGGCAAGCGCACAGAGCGGGATGCGCAAAGGTGCGAAGCGGTTTTCCGCCGCCGTCCCGCCCTCGTCAACTGATCGAGGATGCTCAGTCGCCGGCGACGAAGAATTTCCACTGGCCGTCGGGCGTGATCCCGACGCGGTAGAAATTGTAGTTGCCCAGTTCCTCCATCCCGGCGAAATCGCCGGCGGTCACCAGCCGGAAAAGGTCGACCTTCTCCGGAGGGGTCAGGGAAGACAACGGCTTTTCGGCGAAATAGGGCCAGACATAGGCTTCCTCCGGCGTGCCCTTGTCGGCAAGGACGAAGCCGGTCGAAAGGACATCGAGCAGGATCGCCAGGATCTCGACGCCATCCTGGTCGCCGGACAGACCCTTCAGCGTTGCGATCGGATCTTCCTCGCCGCCGCTGCCGCTCACCTGAGTCTGGGTCGGTCCCTTGCCGAGCAGGGGACGAAGCCGCTCGATGTCGCCGGAGGCCGCCGCCTCGACGATGAGTTCGCGCATGCGTGCGACTGGAGCCGGAATTTTCGAGACGTCGGTCAGGACCTCGACCGGCTGGACCACTTCGGGCGCGGCATCCTTGGTCCCGGTCGCGGCCTTGTCGACGAGCGGATCGGGCATCGGAATTTCGAGCGGCACCTGGTCGGCCGGCTCGGCCTCTTCAGGCGCCTCCGCCGGTGCCGCGTTCTCCGCACTGTCAGCAGCGGCGGGAGGAGGTGCGCCTTTGAGTTCACTCAATGCAAATGCAGCCGGAGCCGCCATCGGGACGTAAGATGCGGCGCCCGCCAACAGCATGACGAGGCGCACCGCTCCGGTACGGCCTGCAAGGTTCCGGGTCATGGGCAGTCCCGATGTTATTGAATTGACCGCTGCGGCGAGAATTCTCCGGCGAGCATGCGCTCACGAAGCGAATTCAGCATGGCCTCGGCGCCGTCTTCGCCATGCAGCCGAATGGTTTCCCGCATGGCCAGTGCTATCGCCGCGTCGGCAATGATTTCCGGCTCGATCCCATCCGCCATGCCGTCCGCCCAGGCTTCGTTCTGGTGTTCCAGCGCTGCCTGCATTTTCTCATGAACGATCATGTCGTCGATGTCGGTCAGGCTTGGTTCCATCATTCGTTCCATGCGGCTTCCATCACGTACACTTGGCTTAACCTAGCGCCTATCCGCTGAACCGTAACTGAACGGGCAGACGGGCGGGTCACCTCTTATCACTCTCTTAACAACTTATCAGTCTTTTCCCGAAACGACACGGCCTCCCGGAAAAAGAGGTTAATTTCCCGCTAATTTCCAAAGCGCGCGACGATTTCGGACGCGAGTGTTGCACCTTCGGCACGGTATCGTTCCTCGGCGAGCGTCGCTGGCTCCGTGCAGGCCGTATAGACCGAGGCGAAGGTTCTATACCCACGGTTGAATGCGGCCGTCATACGCTCGCGCCGTTTCGGCTCATCGGCCGTCTCCTTGTCGATCAGCTCCTGCATCGAACGCCGCCAGCCATCTTCGGGCTGGTTGAGACAGAGATTGCGCAGGTAGTGAACCGATCCGAGGATTTCGGCCAGGCGGATGAGGCGCTGTTCATAGGGCGGGGGCTTGTCTTCGACAGGAGGCGGGGTGGCGTGCGTTTCCGGAGGGGCGGGAGTGGCCTCCTGCGCGGTAGCGCCCGCTGGGATCGCGAGTGCGGTGCCGGCGAGGAGTATTCGGAAAATGAGGGGCGCAACGGTCATGGCTCCATCAAATCCGAATCGGCTCCGCTTGCAAGAGCGTCGCGGTCCGGGCGGGCGGACGGCCGAAGACGGGTCAGCTTTTCCACACAATGACGCACACTCTCGGGAATGGGCAGGGCGAAAATCTCCTCCGGCGTGAACCAGCCGAGGTCCGCGGCATCGTCGGAAGCAACGGCGTCGCAATCGGCATCCGCCGCTACCGTGAAGACAGAGAGCAGGAAATGTCGGCTCTCCGCGTGGCTCGGAACAAGATCGTAGGTCTCGAAAAGAACCGGGTCGCGGCCGCAGATTCCGGTTTCCTCGGCGAGTTCGCGCAACGCGGTTTCCGCGGGCGTTTCGCCGGGCTCCGCCCGGCCGCCCGGAAAAGCATACATGTCCGCCGACGGCGGATTGGCTCGGCGGACGAGCAGATAGCGCCCATCGCGTTCGAGAATGGCGGAGGAGGCAAGCTGGGGTAGAAGCGGCATAGGGATCTGGGTTCGCATGGTCGTTGACCCATCCTACGTGAAATGCCACACCGATGTCATGTGTGGACGTTTTGCGCTGACGGCGACCCCGGAAGAACTGCTGGAACTGTTTGGCCTCTTGAACGTGGACGATTTTCCGCCGCGGTTCAACGTGGCGCCGACGCAACCAATCCTCATCGTCGTCGCTTCGGAGCGGGCGGAGCCGGGTAGCAACCTGCCCGACCGCAAGGCCATGCTCGTCCGCTGGGGCCTCACGCCAGGTTGGGTCAAGGACCCGCGCACCTTTCCTTTGCTCATCAATGCACGCGCCGAAACCGCGACCGGCAAGGCCGCCTTTCGTGCGGCGATGCGACACCGCCGTATTCTGGTGCCGGCGTCCGGCTTCTATGAATGGCATCGCCCACCGAAGGGCAGTGGAAAGGCGTCGCAGGCCTATTGGGTCCGGCCGAAAAAGGGTGGCATCGTTGCCTTCGCCGGCCTGATGGAAACCTGGTCATCCGCCGATGGCTCGGAAGTCGATACGGCAGCGATCCTGACGACCGGTGCGAGCAAGGCGATCCAGCATGTTCATGATCGCATGCCGGTGGTGATCCAGCCGGAAGACTTCGCCCGCTGGCTGGACTGCAGGACGCAGGAACCCCGGGAGGTGGCCGATCTCATGGTCCCGGCGCAGGAGGATTTGTTCGAGGCGGTACCAGTGTCGGACAAAGTCAACAAGGTCGCCAATACCGGGCGCGATCTCCAGGAGGAGATCACGCCGATCCCGGCGACAAAGGTCCGCGTCGACGACGGCGACAGCCGGCAGATGTCGCTCTTCTGACCGGTTCGCCCCTATCGGGCGGGACGCTTGACGTGTTTTTTGCCGCCGGCCGGCTTCGCCTTGACCTGTAGGGCGGCGGCGACCACGGCCCGGAGGCCGAGCGGACGATACTGAGCCACCAGGTTTGCGGCCGGCGGCTTGCGATTGGTGGTTTTGGCGGGCTTCACTTTCAGATCTCCTTGATGCTTCCCCGCTGCATGTTTCCTTGAATCGGAGCCGATTGTGTCAAAACATGCAGCAATTCAAAGTGCTACAGCGACCTTGTGCGCTTAATGAGACGCACGGCCCTGTAAAATGGAAACGTCTCGCCTTCGCATTTGTGCCCGAAAACGCGTTTCTTCTTGTTCCGCAGGAAACATGAGCCGACGCGGCAGCGGATTGCAGCGCGAATCAGGGTCCCGCGTGACAAACCCGGTCCGGCCAAATCGTGACAAATCCATGACAGGTTCTCTTGGTGGTGCCGACCTCTGCTTGCATGCTGCCGGCCTCTTGACCGGCGCCATGCGACGCGCGATAAGGATCGCCATGAAAACGGTTATCTGCATTATTTGCCGGAAGATTATTCGCTAGCGATCCGCTGGCCTGGCCGTTTTCGTCTCCCGAAATCCAAGATGACAAACGTGCGGGCCGGCCCGGGCGTATAGTGTTACGGTTGCATGCGGTCTTGGAGAATTGGGATGGGCGGAGTGCCAACTTTGAAGCTGTACAACACGCTGACGCGGGAAAAGGCCGATTTCCGGCCGATCGACCCTCGGAACGTCCGCATGTATGTCTGCGGCCCGACCGTCTACGACTATGCCCATATCGGCAATGCGCGGCCGATCATCGTCTTCGACGTGCTTTTCCGGCTGCTTCGCCATGTCTATGGCGAAAGCCAGGTCACCTATGCGCGCAATATCACGGACGTCGACGACAAGATCAACGCACGCGCCTTGCGCGACTATCCCGGCCTGCCGCTGAACGAAGCGATCCGGCGTGTGACCGAAAAGACCGAGACGCAGTTCCTGGACGATGCCGCGGTGCTCGGCTGCCTCGAGCCCACGGTGCAGCCGCGCGCCACCGAGAGCATTCCCCAGATGGTCGAGATCATCGAAAAGCTCATCGCCAAGGGCCATGCATACGAGTCCGAGGGCGAGGTGCTTTTCGACACGAAGTCGATGGCGGATTACGGTCAGCTTTCCAAGCGCAACCTCGACGAGCAGCAGGCGGGTGCCCGTGTCGCGGTCGAGGCCCACAAGAAAAATCCAGGCGACTTCGTGCTCTGGAAGCTCTCGCAGCAGCACGAGCCCGGCTGGGAAAGCCCTTGGGGACGCGGCCGGCCCGGCTGGCATATCGAATGCTCGGCGATGAGCGTCCGCTATCTCGGCGAAGTCTTCGACATCCATGGGGGCGGGCTCGATCTGATCTTCCCGCATCACGAGAACGAGATCGCCCAGTCGCGCTGCGCGCACGGCACGGATGTCATGGCCAATGTCTGGATGCACAACGGCTTTCTGCAGGTCGAAGGCCGCAAGATGTCGAAGTCCGAGGGCAATTTCGTCACCATCTACGAACTGCTGCACACGGAGAAATTCGGCGGCCGCAAATGGCCGGGCGAGGTGCTGCGGCTGGCGATGCTGATGACGCACTATCGCGAGCCGATCGATTTTTCGCTGAAGCGCCTGGAAGAGGCCGAGCACCTGCTCTCCAGATGGCCGGTGCCCGGTGAGGCGACCGGTGAGGCGGACGCAGCCGTCGTGGCGGCGCTTGCCGACGACCTCAATACGGTCGCGGCGATCCAGGCGTTGCATGGCCTGGCGCAGAAGGCGTCGGCCGATGCGCAGCATCTCGGCGCCTTCGCCGCGAGCGCCGCGCTGATCGGCGTGCTGCCGAAGGAGATCGAGCTCGATGAGGCGGTCGTAGAGGAGATCGACGGCCGCGTGCGTGCCCGCCTCGAGTTCCTGAAGGCGAAGAACTATGCCGAGGCTGATGCAATCCGCGCCGATCTCGTGGCCCGCGGCGTCCAGCTCAAGGACGGCAAGGATCCGGAAACCGGCGAACGGGTGACGACCTGGGAAGTGAAACGGTCACAGACCTGATCGCGGCTGACGAGGAGGAAGACATGGCTGACGAAATCCATACCGGCGGATGCCAATGTGGTGCGGTCCGCTTCCGCGTCGAAGGCAAGCTCGGCGATGCCTCGGTTTGCCATTGCCGCATGTGCCAGAAGGCGAGCGGCAATTTCTATCTGCCGCTTGTTTCCGTGCGCGGGGCGAAAGTCGCCTGGACACGCGGGCAGCGAAAGCGGTTCCAGTCATCCAACGCGGTGTGGCGCGGCTTCTGCGGCGATTGCGGTACGCCGCTCACCTTCGAGGCGCCTGACGGCATGGCCTTGGCGATTGCCGCTTTCGACAGGCCGGAAGGCATCGCGCCGACCATTCAGTGGGGTACCGAGGCGAAATTGCCCTATGTCGATCGTGTGCCGACCCTTCGCGGCGAGGAGACGATGAACGACTCCGACGAGGCTTCTTACCTGGCCGATCTTGTTTCCTATCAGCATCCCGATCATGACACCAAAACCTGGCCCCCGGAGGAGAGATGATGAGTGACGCCGTGAGAACCGGAGGATGCCAGTGCGGTTCGGTCCGTTTCCGTATCCGCGGCGAGCTCGGGCGCCCGTCGATCTGCCATTGCCGGATGTGCCAGAAGCAGTTCGGCTCCTTCTTCTCCGCCTTGGTGACGGCGCCGAAGGATGGGGTCGAATGGACACGCGACGAACCGAGCTACTTCCAGTCTTCCATCAACATCGATCGCGGCTTTTGCCCGAAATGCGGCACACCGCTGACGTATCGCCATCCCGGCGGGCTGGAAATCGCGATCGGGGCCTTCGACGACCGCTCCGATCTCGCGCCGCAGATCCAGGTCAACTACCAGGCGCGCCTACCCTGGGTCGAAACGATCTTCAACCAGCCGGTCCACGATGATCAGGACTATTATGCGCGGCAGGAACAGATCATTTCCTTCCAGCATCCCGATCACGAGACGGAGCAATGGCCGGCGTCCGGGGCCTGGACGTGATGATCCGGCGCATTTTCACGGGCGGCTGCCAATGCGGTCAGGTGCGCTACCGCGCCGAGGGCACGCTCGACGATCCCCATATCTGCCACTGCCGCATGTGCCAGAAGGCGGCAGGTAATTATTTCTTGCCGCTTGCCAATATCGCTCGCGAGGATCTGACTGTCACGCGCGGCCAGCCTTCCTGGTTCCGCTCGTCGGATCTGGTGCGGCGCGGCTTCTGTCGCAATTGCGGGACGCCGCTCTTCTACGACATGCCGGGCGAGACTTTTCTCAATATCGCACTCGGCTCGCTTGACGATCCGGATGACGTCCCACCCGTTTATCAGTCGGGCGTCGAGTCGCGGATGATCTGGTTTTCGCATCTGCCGAGACTTCCCGAGAGAGACACGGACGATGGCAGCGAAGAAGCCGCCGCGCGCCATCTGCGCGTGCTGGAATCGAACCGTCAGCACCCCGATTTCGACACTATTCACTGGCCACCCGAGGAAGACCTGCCGTGAGTGCTCCGCTCAGAACCCTTTATCCGGAAATCGAGCCCTATGCTTCCGGTCATCTCGATGTTGGCGATGGTCATGTGATCTACTGGGAAAGGGTAGGCACGCCCGGGGCGAAGCCGGCCGTGTTCCTGCATGGCGGTCCCGGCGGCACGATCTCGCCCAGCCATCGCCGCCTCTTCGATCCGGCGCTCTACGATGTGACGCTGTTCGACCAGCGCGGCTGCGGCAAGTCGACCCCGCATGCGGAGATCGAGGCCAATACGACCTGGCATCTCGTCGACGATATCGAACGGCTGCGGGAAATGGCCGGCGCCGAAAAATGGCTGGTCTTCGGCGGATCCTGGGGTTCGACGCTGGCGCTCGCCTATGCCGAAAAGCATCCCGACCGCGTTTCCGAGCTCGTCGTCAGGGGCATCTATATGCTCACCAGGGCCGAACTCGACTGGTATTATCAGTTTGGCGTCTCGGAGATGTTTCCGGACAAGTGGGAACGCTTCGTCGCCCCGATCCCGCCGGAGGAGCGTCACGAGATGATGCGCGCTTACCACCGCCGTCTGACGAGCGATGACCGGGCGACGCGGCTTGCGGCGGCCAAGGCCTGGAGCATATGGGAGGGCGAGACGATCACGCTCTTGCCCGAGCCGGCGACCAGTAACCGCTTCGAGGATGAGGAATTTGCCGACGCCTTTGCGCGGATCGAGAACCATTTCTTCGTCAATGCCGGCTGGCTCGAGGAAGGGCAATTGTTGCGCGATGCGCACAGGCTGCACGGCATTCCTGGGGTGATCGTCCACGGGCGCTACGACATGCCGTGCCCGGCCAGATACGCCTGGCTGCTGCACAAGGCCTGGCCGGAGGCAGAATTCCATCTGATCGAGGGGGCGGGCCATGCCTATTCCGAGCCGGGCATTCTCGATCGCCTGATCCGCGCGACCGACAAATTCGCCGGAAAGACCGAATAGCGGGATGGTTACAACCCGCGCTGTTTTCTAGACTCGCATTTTGGACCGAGCCATGACCAAGGAACGCATCTATCTCTTCGACACGACGCTTCGGGACGGGCAGCAGACGCCCGGCATCGACTTTTCCGTCGAGGACAAGATCGCCATTGCCGCCATGCTCGACGAATTCGGAATGGACTATGTCGAGGGTGGATATCCGGGGGCAAATCCGACCGACACGGAGTTCTTCACGAAGAAACGGACGCAGAAGGCCGCCTTCGTCGCCTTCGGCATGACCAAGCGCGCCGGCGTCTCCGCCTCCAACGACCCGGGCCTCAATGCGCTGCTGGCGGCCAAGAGCGATGCCATCTGTCTCGTCGCCAAGAGCTGGGATTATCATGTCGAGGTGGCGCTCGGCTGTTCGAACGAGGAAAACCTCGAGAATATCCGTGCCTCGGTCGAGGCGGTCATCGCCTCCGGGCGCGAGGCGATGGTCGATTGCGAGCATTTCTTCGACGGCTACAAGGCAAACCCCGTCTATGCGATCGCCTGTGCAAAAACGGCGCTTGAGGCGGGCGCGCGCTGGGTGGTGCTCTGCGACACCAATGGCGGCACGCAGCCGCCTGAGATCCGCGAGATCGTTTCCGCCGTAATGGCGTCCGGTGTGCCGGGCGCGAATCTCGGCATCCACGCACATAACGATACCGGCCAGGCGGTGGCGAATTCGCTCGCCGCAGTCGAAGCCGGCGTGCGGCAGATACAGGGTACACTGAGCGGCATCGGTGAGCGCTGCGGTAACGCCAATCTGGTAACGCTGATTGCGACGCTTGCGCTGAAGGAAGCCTATTCAGGGCGCTTCGAGCTCGCGATCGACGCCGACAAACTGCAGGAATTGACGACGCTTGCCCACGCCTTCGACGAACTCCTCAATCGCTCGCCGGACCCGCAGGCGCCCTATGTCGGCGCCTCGGCCTTTGCCACCAAGGCGGGCATCCACGCCTCGGCGCTCCTGAAGGATCCGCGGACTTACGAACATGTGGCGCCCGAGTCGGTCGGCAATCTGCGCAAGGTCATGGTCTCCGACCAGGGCGGCAAGGCAAATTTCATCAACGCGCTCAAGCGGCGCGGCATCACGGTCCCGAAGGACGATCCGCGGCTCGACAAGCTGATCGAGGTCGTCAAGGAGCGCGAGGCGACCGGCTATGCCTATGAGGGGGCGGATGCGAGTTTCACCCTGCTCGCCAACCGCATCCTCGGCACCGTGCCGGAATTCTTCCATGTCGAGAGCTTCCGGGTCATGGTCGAGCGCCGCTTCGATGCGAACGGCAATCTGAAGACCGTGTCGGAGGCCGTGGTCAAGGTCATCGTCGACGGCGAGGTGATGATGTCGGTCGCCGAGGGACATGGTCCCGTCAATGCGCTCGACCTTGCTCTTCGCAAGGATCTCGGCAAATTCCAGTCCGAGATCGCCGATCTCGAACTCGCCGACTATAAGGTGCGTATCTTGAACGGCGGCACCGGGGCCGTCACCCGCGTGCTGATCGAATCGACGGACCGGACCGGCGCGCGCTGGTGGACGGTCGGCGTCTCCGACAACATCATCGACGCGTCCTTCCAGGCGCTGATGGACAGCATCGTCTACAAGCTGCTCAAGAATCGCGACCGGGTCGGGCTGATTGCCGCCGAATAGACCTGCGCCGCGTTCAGCGCCGCTCATGCATCGGTTCACGGAAATGAATTGGTGCATCACCGTTCGTTGGAGTAGGACGCAGGGAGGAGCGACGGCAGTTCTCCGCCGACGACTGGCCGTCGATTGAGACCGGAGCAACCCCGCTTGGCCCCGGTTTAAGTTTCAGGATCAAGCTCATGGCCGAACCGAACGCGAAACAGCCCGCCGAGAATACCGATTCCGCGAGAGGGTTCGCCTTCGCGCTGACGGCCTACTTGCTCTGGGGTTTCCTGCCCTTTTTCATGAAGGCGGTGGCGCACATCCCCGCGCCCGAAGTCGTCGCACACCGCATCGTCTGGTCGGTGCCGCTCGCCGGGCTGGTGCTTTTGTGGCTCGGTCGCACGCAGGAGATCAAGACCGCGCTACGCTCGCCGCGCATGCTGAAGATGGCGACGCTGACGGCTGCCCTCATCACCGTCAATTGGGGCATTTATGTCTGGGCGATCGGTGCCGGGCGGGCGATCGAGACGGCGCTCGGCTATTACATCAACCCGCTGTTTTCGATTTTCCTCGGCGCCCTCCTGCTCAAGGAACGACCGAACCCGGCCCAGATGGTGGCGATCGGTCTGGCCGCACTCGCCGTCGCCGTGCTCGCCTTCGACGCTGGCGGACTGCCGTGGGTATCGATCGGGCTCTGCATCTCCTGGGGCTTCTACGCATTTTTCCGCAAGACCCTGCCGATCGGCCCGAACCAGGGCTTCTTCCTCGAAGTGGTCCTGCTCAGTATCCCGGCGATCGGCTACATCATCTGGCTCGAAGCGACGGGGCAAGGGCATTTCGGCGACACGACCATGACCGACGTGGTCCTGCTTCTGTCCTGTGGTCTCGTCACGGCCGTGCCGCTGATGATCTATGCCAATGGCGCCAAGCTCCTCAGGCTCTCGACCATCGGCATCATGCAATATATCGCCCCGACGATGATCTTCGTGATCGCCGTCTTCGTCTTCCACGAACCCTTCGGCGCGGCGAAACTCGTGGCCTTCGCGCTGATCTGGGCAGCGCTCTTCATCTATTCGGGAGCGATGCTGGCCGAAAGCAGGGCTCGCCGTGCCGCACAGCCGACGCCGGCGGAGTAGCTCAGAGTTTGGCGATGATCTCGGTTTCGCCCTCGCGACCGTTCGCGGCGGCGGAAGCCAGAATACCGGGCACGATGTCCTCGGCCCGGTCGATCACCAGCGGCTGTACCAGATGGGCCGTGTGGACGAAGCCTTGCTCGCGCATGTGCTGGAGGAGTTCGAGCATCGGCGCCCAGAAGCCGTTGATATTGCCGAACACCATCGGCTTGCGGTGACGGCCGAGCTGCGCCCAGGTCATGATCTCGACGATCTCTTCCAGCGTGCCGATGCCGCCGGGCAGCGCTATGAAGGCGTCCGCCCGCTCGAACATCGTGTGCTTGCGCTCATGCATGTCGCCGGTGACGATCAGTTCGTTGAGCTGGCCGAGCGAGTGGCGGGTCGCTTCCTTGTCCATCAGGAACTCGGGAATGATGCCGGTGACGTGACCGCCGGCCGAGAGCACGCCGCTTGCCACGGCGCCCATGATGCCGCGCGTGCCGCCGCCATAGACGAGCTGCAGTCCATGATCGGCGATCGATTTCCCGAGAGTGCGGCCCGCCTCGATATGCGCCGGATCACGTCCGGGCTGAGAACCGCAATAAACGCAGACGGATCGAATCGGGGCAGGGTGCTTGCTCATGAAGGCAAAAGACATTGCAGCGCAACACGGGTCAAGGAAAATGCGCGAAAACCCGTCGCGCTGGTGCTTGTGTCCGCAGTCGAAGCTTGTGCCCAACTATAGGAAACGTTAGCAATTTCAGTAATACATTGAAGAATTCGGACGGTCGACCGCCGTTGCGCTATAATGCATCAATGGCTTGCCCGTTGTAAGCCGATGAAGGGGCATGTGCGGAGATCGCTCCGCTCCCGTGGAGAGTGGCATGATAAAGAACAAGGCCAGCTGGGTGGCCCTCGGTGTGCTGGCGATTGCGACCGCGTTGATGGTCTTCGTGGTTCAGCCGAACCTCAATCTGAATGACGATGACAAGGAAATGACCGCGCAACCTGCGGCAAGCGGCAGCGAGACCGCAGGCGCGGCGCCCGCCGGCAAGGTCCAAGGTGGGGCGCAGGAGCAGGGGGCTGCGACCGCAGACTTGACCGTTCCAGGATTTGACCTTCTTCGCGTCGAGCCGGATGGGTCGACCGTCGTCGCCGGCCGTGCCCAGCCGGGTACCAAGCTGGAAATTCTGAGCGGCGATACCGTGGTCGGTACGGCCGATGTCAACGCGGCTGGAGACTTCGCCGCCGTCTTCGACAAGCCGCTTGCGGCCGGCGACCACCAGCTGACGCTCCGAAGCCTCGGCGCCGGTGGCGCCAGCAAGGTCTCGGAAGAGATCGCCACCGTTTCCGTGCCGAAGGAGCCGGGCGGCCAACTGCTGGCGATGGTCTCCAAACCGGGCGAGGCAAGCCGGCTGATCACGACGCCGAAGGCAGATGCCAAGGGGACCGAGACTGCGGCCGCGCCCGCGACGCAGAACGGCGCTACGGAGGCAACACCTGCGATGCCGACACCTTCCAACATCGTGTCCGGCCTGCAGGTGACGGCTGTGGAGATCGAAGGCCAGAGGATGTTCGTGGCCGGCAATGCGAAACCGGGGGCACTGGTGCGCATCTATGCCGACGACAAGCTCGTCGGCGAGATGAAGGCGGACGACAAGGGGCATTTCATCGTCGATGGCACGGTCGAGCTCGCCGTCGGCAGCCACATCATCCGCGCGGACATGATGAGCGAGGACGCCACCAAGGTAGCGATGCGCGCCTCCGTGCCCTTCGACAGGCCGGCCGGCACGCAGGTCGCCGCGATTGCCGGTTCCTCCTCGGAACACGCTGCCCCAGGACTCGATGGCCTGAGGACGGAGGCAGGCAAGGCGCTCACCCTGCTGAAGGGGCTTTTCACCGATGGCAAGCAGCCCTCCGCCGAACAGCTTGCCGCCGCCCGCTCGGCAACGGAATTTGCGCTGAAATCACTCTCCGAGTTCAAGCCGGCCGAGACTTCCGATGCGGCACAGACCGCCGCGGCAGCCGAGGCTTCCAAGGCAGCCGCCGAGGCTTTGAAACTCCTGAGAAATTCGCCGCAGGACCCGGCAAGCGTCGTTGCGACGCTTGGCAAAGTTGACGGGGTCATCGGACCCGCATTGTCGCAGCAGGCGAGCGGCACTGCGCTTGTGGCCTCGGCCAAGCCCCAGGCCACGGCGAGCGACGCGGCCGAACCGCCGAAGCCCGACAGCGCGACGAACAACGCGAACAAGCCTTCGGGCGAAGAGATCGCCGCATCCGCTCCGGCGGACGTACAGCCCGCAACGATCGAGCAGCCGCCGCTCAAGGAAAGCAAGGAATCCGTGATCATCCGCCGTGGCGACACGCTCTGGCAGATTTCGCGCCGCGTCTACGGCAAGGGCGTGCGTTACACGACGATCTACCTCGCCAACCGCGAACAGATTGACAATCCCGACCTGATCCGCCCCGGCCAAGTGTTCGGGGTTCCGAACGAGGCTCTTTCCGACGTGGAATCGCGGGAGATGCATCGCAAGCGTGTGAGACGCGAATAATTATCAGTCTTCCACCGCAGTTCCATTGCGGTGGCGTGGGGGTAGACCTATCTGTAAGAAACGGCGGCGTCTTCAAGGACGCCGCTTTTCATTGACCCGCAAGGGAATCGCCGGCGATCGTAAGCGGTTCCCGATCTCTCGGTTGACGTTTTGGATCTCGAGTGTTCGGCATCGCCGTGATCCAAGAGCATTGGAAGCAGATACGTGGCACCCCAGAACCAGAAGAAGACGGTTTCCGCCGATGCCGCCAATCCATTGGGTACGATCGCCAATCTCTGGCCCTATATGTGGCCGGCCGACCGCCCAGATCTCAAGCTTCGGGTCGTTTGGGCGACGATCATCCTTGTCGCCGCCAAGGTGGTCCTCGTTCTCGTTCCCTATTTCTTCAAATGGGCGACGGATGCGCTGAACAACAAGCCGGACGCACTCGGCTTCCTGCCGCAATTCCTGACCGGCGCGGTCATGCTGGTGCTTGCCTACAATCTGGCGCGCCTGCTGCAATCCGGGCTCAACCAGTTCCGCGACGCCCTCTTTGCAAGCGTCGGCCAGCATGCCGTGCGGCAGCTTGCCTACAGGACCTTCGTCCACATGCATCAATTGTCGCTGCGCTTCCATCTGGAGCGGCGCACCGGCGGGCTCTCGCGCATCATCGAACGGGGCACCAAGGGCATCGAGACGATCGTTCGCTTCACGATCCTGAACAGCGTCCCGACATTGATCGAGTTTCTGCTGACCGCAGTGATCTTCTGGTGGGGCTACGGCTTCAGCTATCTCCTCATTACGGCCATCACCGTCTGGCTCTACATCTGGTTCACCGTGCGCGCCAGCGACTGGCGGATCGCCATTCGACGGTCGATGAACGACAGCGACACCGATGCGAACACCAAGGCGATCGATTCGCTGCTCAACTTCGAGACCGTCAAATATTTCGGCAACGAAGAGATGGAGGCGAAGCGCTTCGACAAGTCGATGGAGCGCTACGAACGCGCCGCCACACAGGTCTGGACCTCTCTCGGCTGGCTGAACTTCGGCCAGGCGCTGATATTCGGCGCTGGCACGGCGGTGATGATGACGATTTCGGCGCTCGCCGTGAGAAGCGGCGAGCAGACCATCGGCGACTTCGTCTTCATCAACGCGATGCTGATTCAGCTTGCCATTCCGCTGAACTTCATCGGTTTCGTCTATCGCGAAATCCGTCAGGGCCTGACGGACATCGAGCACATGTTCGATCTCCTCGACGTCGAAGCTGAGGTGGTCGACAGGCCAGATGCGAAGGAATTATCGATCGAGCGAGGCGCGATCGCCTTCAAGGACGTGCATTTCGCCTACGATCCGGCCCGACCCATCCTCAAGGGTATCTCCTTCGAGGTCCCCGCCGGCAAGACGGTGGCGGTCGTCGGCCCGTCCGGGGCGGGCAAGTCCACGCTCTCGCGGCTGCTCTATCGTTTCTACGACGTGCAGCGGGGCTCGATCACCGTCGACGATCAGGATGTGCGCGACGTCACCCAGAACAGCCTGCGGGGCGTGATCGGCATGGTTCCCCAGGACACGGTGCTCTTCAACGACACGATCGCCTACAACATCCGCTACGGCCGGATCACGGCCTCGGACGCCGAGGTCGAGGTGGCCGCCGATGCGGCGCAGATTGCCGACTTCATCCGCGGCCTGCCGGAGGGCTATCGAGCGATGGTCGGTGAGCGTGGGCTGAAACTCTCGGGCGGCGAGAAGCAGCGCGTCGCGATTGCGCGGACCATCCTGAAGGCGCCGCCGATTCTGATCCTGGACGAGGCGACCTCCGCGCTCGACACGAAGACGGAGCAGGAAATCCAGGCCGCACTCGACGTCGTGTCGCGCAACCGCACAACGCTCGTGATCGCGCATCGCCTGTCGACCGTCATCAACGCCGACGAGATCATCGTGCTGAAGGATGGTGTTATAGCCGAACGGGGCACACACGGCGAATTGATCGATCGCGACGGTCTCTACGCATCCATGTGGAACCGCCAGCGCGAGGCAACGCAAGCCGAGGAGCAATTGAAGCGGGTGCGCGAGCGCGACGATCTCGGCATCGTCGACCGCGGCGCGCCGGCGGCTTGACGAGGGTCGCTGCAGGCCGCGTCGTCGCAATTGCCATGGCCTTCGCCGTTGCCGGGGCCTCGAAATCGCGCTAGTTCACGTTCCGCGTCATATCTGGAGTAAGTTCATGAGCTTGGTCGAAACGGTCCGCAACACGCTCGTCCCGGTGCACAAGGAAGGCTATCGCTTCATTGCCATCTTCTTTGTGGTTTCCCTGATTCTCGGCTTCCTGTGGGAACCGCTGATGTGGATCGGCTTTCTGTTGACCGCCTGGTGCGCCTATTTCTTCCGCGATCCGGAACGCATGACGCCGATCGACGACGATCTCGTCATCAGCCCGGCCGACGGGCGTGTATCGTCGATCGCCACGGTCACGCCGCCGGAGGAACTGGGGCTCGGCTCGGAGCCGATGCTGCGCATTTCCGTGTTCATGAACGTCTTCGATTGCCATGTGAACCGCGCGCCGATGAGCGGGACCGTCCGGCGCATAGCCTATCGGGCCGGCAGTTTCCTGAATGCCGAACTCGACAAGGCGAGCCAGGACAATGAACGCAACGGTCTTGTTGTCGAAACGAGCCACGGCGCCGTCGGCGTCGTCCAGATCGCCGGCCTGGTTGCGCGGCGCATTCTCTGCTGGACGACGGAAAACGCTTCGCTGGAAGGTGGCGAGCGCTTCGGCCTCATCCGGTTCGGTTCGCGCGTCGATGTGTTTCTCCCGGAAGGCGCGCAGCCCCGTGTCAGTCTCGGCCAGAAGGCCATTGCCGGCGAGACGGTGATTGCCGAGTTCGGCTCGTCGAAGGGGCCGGTCATCAGCCGACGCGCGTGAGGAACGGTCATGGAAAATCCCCGGCAGGAAGATTCGGCTGAGACCCAGGAAGTTGCGGTCGACACGAACGATGCTCATGACAACGAAGCGCATGAGAAGGCGCGTGGCCCGCGGCTGCGGGAAATCCCGCTGCGCCTGATGGTTCCGAACACGATCACCGTCCTGGCGATTTGTGCGGGACTCTCCGGCATCCGCCTTGCCTTCGAGAACCGCTTCGAACTCGCCGTCGCAATGGTGTTGCTTGCCGCCTTCCTGGATGGCATCGACGGGCGCGTGGCACGGCTGCTCAAGGCGACGTCGAGCTTCGGAGTGCAGATGGACTCGCTTGCCGACATCATCAATTTCGGCGTCGCACCCGCCCTTGTCCTTTACGTCTTCCTGCTCGACCAGGCGCGCTCCGTCGGCTGGATCGCGGCGCTGATCTATGCGATCGCGGTCGGCCTGAGATTAGCCCGATTCAACGTCATGGCCGAGCGCCCCGTCAAGGCGGCCTGGCAATCGGAATATTTCGTGGGTGTTCCGGCACCGGCCGGCGCCATGCTGGTGCTGCTGCCGGTCTATATCGGCCTGCTGGGGCTGGCGCCCGGCAGGACCTTCGCCTTGATCGCGGCGTTCTATACCGTGCTGATCGCATTTCTGCTGGTCAGCCGTCTCCCGGTCTGGTCCGGCAAGTCCGAGAACCGCGTTCGCCGTGATCTGGTGCTCCCGGCCATCCTGGTCGTCGTCCTCTACGTCGCGACGCTGATGACCTACACCTGGGAGACGATGGTCGTGACGGCAGTCGGCTATTTGCTTACCCTGCCGTTCGGCGCCCGCTCCTGGCAGCGGAAATATGGCGACTGGCCCGCCGGCCAGGGAAATGATGGCCTCCCGGGGGATACCGACTGACCGCAAATACGTTGCGAACGAAAAAGCCACCGCGAGACATCGCGGTGGCTTTTTTTGTGGGACACGCAGAGGCCGATTACTCCGGCATGCGGTAGTCCACGATCTTCTTTTCTCGAACGATGAACAGCTTGCCGGTTTCGGTCTGCTCCGGCCCGAAAAGGGGCATCAGCGCGGCCGCGACCTCGGAGGGGTGGGGCACGGTCGCAGGATCCTCGCCCGGCACCGCCTGGGCCCGCATCGCGGTGCGCGTCGCACCCGGATCGACGCTGAGGATGCGGAGCGGCAGGCGCTGCGTTTCGTGTGCCCAGGTGCGCGCCAACGCCTCGACGGCTGCCTTGGAGGCGGAGTAGGGGCCCCAGAAGGGCTTGCACTTGTGCGCAGCACTCGAGGAGAGGAGGAGCGCGCGACCGGCATCGGACTTGATGAGCAGCGGCTCGAGCGAGCGGATCAGGCGCCAGGTTGCGGTGACGTTGATGGTCATCACCTTTTCGAAGACCTTGGCCTCGACATGGCCGATCGGCGAGATGGTGCCGAGCACGCCGGCATTGGCGACCATGATGTCGAGCTTGCCCCAGCGTTCGTTGACGGCGCCGCCGAGCTTGTCGATCGCAGCCATGTCGGCGAGGTCGAAGGGGACGAGCGTCGCAGAGCCGCCGACCGCCTTGATGGCGTCGTCGAGCTCCTCAAGACCGCCGACGGTGCGGGCGCAGGCAATCACATGCGCGCCGGCCTTGGCGAGTTCGAGGGCAGTGAAATAGCCAATACCGCGCGATGCACCGGTGACGACGGCGATCCGGTCTTTCAGATTGAGCGTCATTGTGTTGTCTGGTTATCCGTTGCTGGCAAGAACCGAAAGTTTGCGGACGTTGCTCGCGCCTTCCTGGTCGAGCAGGCGGGTCGGATAGTCGCCGGTGAAGTAATGGTCGGTGAATTGTGGTGTCTGGGCATCGCGCGGGGCGCCGCCGACGGCCCGGTAAAGTCCGTCGATCGACAGGAACTGGAGCGAATCCGCGCCGATGAAGCGGCACATCGAAGTCAGATCGGCGTGCTGGTTGGCGAGCAGCTTGTCGCGGTCCGGCGTATCGATGCCGTAGAAATCCGGATGGAAGATCATCGGGCTGGCGACGCGGATATGCACTTCGCGCGCACCGGCGTCGCGGATCATCTGGACGATCTTGACCGATGTCGTCCCACGCACGATCGAGTCGTCCACCAGAACCACCCGCTTGCCGGCGATCATCGCCCGGTTGGCGGAATGCTTCAGCTTGACGCCGAAGGCGCGGATCTGCTGCGTCGGCTCGATGAAGGTCCGGCCAACATAGTGGTTGCGGATGATGCCGTATTCAAAGGGAATTCCGCTCTGCTGCGCGTAGCCGAGCGCGGCCGGGGTGCCGCCGTCGGGCACAGGAACGACGACATCCGCGTCGACGGGCGATTCCTTGGCGAGATTGCTGCCCATGTTCTTGCGCGCCACATAGACGCTGCGACCGCCGACGACCGAATCGGGACGGGCGAAGTAGACATATTCGAAAAGGCAGAGCCGTTCCGGCCGCGGTGTCTCCGGCTTGCGCGCGTCGATCGAGATCGAACCGTCCGGCTGGATCTCGCAAATGACCACTTCGCCGTTCTCGACATCACGGATGTACTTGGCGCCGATGATGTCGAGCGCGCAGGTTTCCGAACAGAAGATCGGCTTGCCGTCGAGCTCGCCCATGACGAGGGGGCGGATACCGATCGGGTCGCGCGCGGCGATCAGCTTGGTCCGCGTCATCGCCAGCATCGAGTAACCACCTTCCATCTGGCGGATGGCGTCGATGAAGCGATCGGACGAGGAGGTCTGCTTGGAGCGGGCGATCAAGTGAAGGACGACTTCGGTGTCCGAGGTCGACTGACAGATCGCGCCGTCGGCAATCAGCTGGCGCCGGAGCGTCAGGCCGTTGGTGAAGTTGCCGTTATGGGCGATGGCGATGCCGCCGACTTCGAGCTCGGCGAAGAGCGGCTGGACGTTGCGCAGCGCCACCTCGCCGGTCGTCGAGTAGCGCGTATGCCCGATGGATACATGGCCCGGCAGCTTGGCGAGCGTCGCGGGGTCGGTATAGTGGTCGCCGACGAGGCCCATGCGCTTTTCGGTATAGAACTGGCTGCCGTCGAAGGTGACGATACCGGCCGCTTCCTGACCGCGATGCTGGAGCGCGTGCAACCCAAGCGCCGTCAGCGTGGCTGCATCCGGATGTCCCAGGATGCCGAACACGCCGCACTCCTCGTGCAGGGTGTCGCCATCGAGTTCGTCGTGGATTTCACTGGATCTGGGATCGGTCATCGCAGTTGCCTTTGCTCCATGCCGGTGCGCATATCGTGATCAGGCTGCCAGTCGTCAAGCAATCTTAGCCGAAAAGACTGGCAGGCGTCATTCCAAATGGACAAAGCCCGCACAGCGGGCTTTGTTGCAAATTTCCTCTATGTTCAACCGTTCGTCGCGGGCGCTTCCTCGGCGGGCGACGGATCCGTAGCGGCCGGCGGCGCATCGCTTTCGCCTTCGCCGGTCGTATCCTTGCCGCGCAGGCGATCGAGAATGGTGGCGTCCGCCTCTTCCGGCAGCAATGCGACCAGCTTGTTGCCGAGATTGTCGAGTAGCGGCTTCGATTTCGCCTGGGTGACCCAGCCCGGCTGCTGCGGCGGCGCCACCAGCCAGTTGAAGAACAGCATGGCGACGACGACGAGCAGGATGCCGCGCGCAGCACCGAAGAGGAAGCCGAGCGTCCGGTCGAGTGCGCCGATGCGGCTGTCGATGATGAAGTCGGCGATGCGCATTGTGATGAAGGAAATGATGATCAGCGCGATCAGGAAGATCACCGCCGCCGATCCGATCATCGCGACCGTGTCGTTGGTCGTGTACTGCTTGGCGTAGGGCAGCAGGTACGGATAGAGGAAGTAGGCCGCGGCTGCCGCACCGACCCAGCTCGCGACCGAAAGGACCTCGCGGGAGAAGCCGCGCACCATCGCGAGAATTGCCGAAAACAGTGCGACGCCGAGAACGATACCGTCGAGAATTGTAATGGGCATGTTGTCCTTACTCCGACCCCCGTCTTGACTCGGGTCTTACCAAGCTTATCCGCCGCGGTCTCTGTGCGCACGCGCCCAGACCATCTTTCCACCGCTTGTCGTCGTGCCGCACCCGAAGTGCGCTTCGGTGGCGCTCGATGCCTCAATCCTCCTCGTCCGTCTGTTGCAGGGCACGCCGCGATCCGGCGATGCGCGCTACCAGGTCCGGCAGGCTTTCCATCTCGCTCCACCGGCCATTGCCGTTCTTCGGCAGATCGCTTGTTGCAGACGGTAGTACGGCCTGGGAGAATCCGAGCTTCTCGGCTTCCTTAAGACGTTGAGCAGTATGCGCAACCGGCCGGACCGCGCCCGACAAGCTGACTTCGCCGAAATAGACGCAATCGGCCGGAAGAGCAAGACCGGCAAGCGACGAAACCAGCGCGGAAGCGACGGCAAGATCGGCTGCAGGCTCGGAAATACGGTATCCGCCGGCGACGTTCAGATAGACGTCGTGCTGGCCGAGCCGGACGCCGCAATGGGCCTCCAGGACCGCCAGGATCATCGACAGCCGCGCCGAGTCCCAGCCGACCACCGCCCGCCGCGGCGTGCCGAGCGCAGTCTGTGCGACCAGCGCCTGCACTTCGACGAGCAGCGGCCGGGTTCCTTCCATGCCGGCAAAGACGGCCGCACCCGGCGATTTTTCGTTGCGTTCGCCGAGAAAGAGTTCGGACGGGTTGGCGACTTCGCGCAGGCCCCGGTCGGACATTTCGAAGACGCCGATTTCGTCGGTCGGGCCGAAGCGGTTCTTCACCGTGCGAAGGATCCGGTAATGATGACCGCGATCGCCCTCGAAATAGAGGACCGCGTCGACCATGTGCTCGACGACGCGCGGCCCGGCGATCTGTCCTTCCTTGGTGACGTGGCCGACGAGAACGACCGCCGCCCCGGTCTGCTTGGCGAAGCGGATCATCGCCTGCACGCCGGTGCGCACCTGCGTTACCGTTCCGGGGGCGGAATCGACCGTGTCGCTCCAGAGCGTCTGAATCGAGTCGATGATGACGAGATCCGGGCGCTTGCCCTCGGCAAGCGTCGCCAGGATGTCTTCCACATTGGTTTCGGCGGCAAGCAGCACGTCGCTGTCGGCGGCGCCGAGCCGCTGGGCACGCAGGCGCACCTGGGCGACCGCCTCCTCGCCCGAGACGTAGATCACCCGATGCTTGCGGCGCGAAAGCGCTGCCGCCGCCTGCATCAGCACCGTCGACTTACCGATGCCGGGATCGCCCCCGACGAGCAGTGCCGAGCCGCGCACGAAGCCGCCGCCGGTCACGCGGTCGAGTTCGGATATGCCCGTTTCGATGCGCGGCGCGTCCTCGATGTCGCCGGATAGCGTCGTCAGCGCCACCGGCCGGCCCTTCTTGGGCGCGCGCGTCGGACCGCCGCCGATGCCTCCCATCGGGTCTTCCTCGATGATCGTGTTCCATTCGCCGCATCCGTCGCACTTGCCGGCCCAGCGGGAGTGCACGGTGCCGCAATTCTGGCAGACGAACTGCGTTCGGGTTTTCGCCATCGGGATCAGCTTTCGGCAGTTGCAAGAGACAGGGTAGGCTGCCTCGGGAGAATCACATCGAGCGGTCACATAATGACGTGAAATACCGATTGGAAGGGTGATTTTCGACGCTGCTCGCGACGGCGCTCAGGCGCCGCCCACATAGGTGCGGCAATAGCGGTGTCCAAGACTCGTCAGCAACTCGTAGCCGATCGTGCCGCCAGCCCGCGCAACGTCGTCTATGGCGACGTTCCGGCCGAAAAGCTCGATATAGTCTCCGGCGCGCACGGCGCGTTCCGGCAGGTCGGTGACATCGAACAGGCAAAGGTCCATGGTGACGCGACCCACATGCGGGACCTTCCGGCCTTGCAGGAACCCATAGGCACCGGACGGCATCGCCTGGCGCAACGTGACGCCGCCGCCCGACACCGAGCGGTGATAGCCGTCGGCATAGCCGATTGCCACGGTCGCGATGCGGCTGTCGCGGCTGAAACGTGCCGAAGCCCCGTAGCTCGCCGTTCCGCCCGACGGGACGGTGCGCAGCTGCAGGATGCGGGCCTCTGCGGTCACCACCGGCTTCATCGGGTTGACGGCATCGTTGACCGCTTCGCCGCCATAGACTGCGATGCCCGGCCGGGTGAGATCGAAATGGTAGTCTTCGCCGAGGAAAACACCGCCGGAATTTGCAAGGCTGGCGGGCACGCCCTCGAAGGCGGCCGTCACCTCTCGAAAACGCTGCAGCTGATAGAGATTCATCGGATGTTTCGGATCGTCGCCGCAGGCGAGATGGCTCATGACGAGCACCGGCGAGAAACTCGCCGGACGCGCCGGATCGCGAGCAAGCGCTAGGGCCTCTTCGACCGATAGGCCCAGACGGTTCATGCCGGTATCGACATGGAGAACGCAAGGATGGTCGCCCCGTTCGGAAAGCGCCGCCATGAAGACGGCAAGCTGCTCCTCCGAGTTGATGATCGGCACGAGGTCGTTGGCAAAGAAGAGTTCCTCGTTGCCGGGCCACATGCCCGCGAGAATATAGATGCGGGCGTCGGGAATGAGCGGGCGGAGCTCGGCGCCTTCCGCCGCATCGGCGACAAAGAAATCGCGGGCACCGGCCGCGTAAAGCGTGGGCGCTGCATGCGAAACGCCGATTCCATAGGCGTTGGCCTTGAGCACCGCCGCCGCGCGGGCCTTGCCGGAGCGCTCGTTCATCGCGCGCCAATTATCGGCGAGGGCCGTGAGGTCGATGGTAAGGCGGTTGGAGGCTGCGAGGAATTCGGGGCTGTGCATGGGCGAACTCTTGCATGGACGATAGGTGAGCAATACATCCAAGCGCGCCATGCCGCAAACAGCTTCGGCTGGCCGATATTCCGAGCACTTTTGTTCAAGACGAAAAATCTCGGCACCGCTAGGATTGGCCGATGCATACGATCTCTCAGGAAGAGGCCATCGAGGCCATGCCTCTCAAGGGGGCCGAGCAGACCCGTTTCTGGCGGGATGCGCGGTTCAAGGGCATGGAGTGCCTGAGTGCGACCTTCATCACCCATGAGTTCGCGCCGCACGCCCACGATACCTTCAGTATCGGTGCCATCGAGGCGGGCTCGCAGATCAGCACCATCAAGGGCGAGAGGTCGCAGACGGGGCCGGGCGACCTCTACCTGATCAACCCCGACGAAACCCATGACGGGCATCCGGGCAATGACGGCTATCGCTACCGGATGATCTATCCGTCTGCGGAGCTGTTCGTCGACGTTCTCGAGGATGTCACCGGTCGTCCCTTCCGCGGCACGCCCTGCTTTTCGCGGCAGTGGCTGACGGACATCGAGCTCGCGGTCGCCTTTCGCCGCGCGCATCAGGTGCTGGAGGGGAAAACAGGGACGCTCGAGGCGGATGAAGGCATGTTCGGATTTCTGGCGACGCTGTTCGAGCGGCATGGCAGCGCCATCATCGTTCCGGTCCGCACCCGCGAGAGTTCGGCCGTGCACCGCGCCCGCGACTATCTCCTCGAAAACTACGCGAGCGACATCGGTCTCGACGAGCTTGCAAAAGTCGCCGGCCTCAGCCGCGCCCATCTGATCCGGGCCTTCCGCAAGGAGTTCCACATTACCCCGCATGCCTTCCTGACCGACAAGCGCGTGCGCGAGGCAAGGACGCTCCTGCGTCAAGGGTGGTCGCCGGCTGACACGGCCTATCATTGCGGCTTTGCCGACCAGGCGCACTTCACCCGCCATTTCAAGGCGCGTGCCGGCGTCACGCCGGGGGCCTTCCGCGCCGGCTGATCACTTTCGTTCAAGACCGGCCGCAGCTGTCCTTCTAGAACTCTCCGGAAATAACGACGGAGATCGTGGACGTGAAAAGGATAGGGAAATCTCAGGAGTTCTTCGACGGCATGAGGGCGATGGCGCCGCTGACCGTAGCGGTGATGCCGATCGGCCTGGTGTTCGGTGCCGTCGCGGCAAGCAAGGGGCTGAGCAGCCTTGAAGCGACGCTGATGAGCGCCCTCGTCTTTGCCGGCGGGTCGCAATTCGTCGCCATGGACATCTGGACACATCCGGCATCCTGGGGCGCGCTCGCCTTTTCGGCGCTGCTCGTCAATATCCGCCACGTGCTGATGAGCGCTTCGATCGGCACCAAGATGCCGGCTTTCTCGGGTCCGGCGAAATATGCCGCGATGCTGCTGCTTGCCGACGAAATCTGGGCGATGGCCGAGGTCCGCGCCGGAGAGCAGCGGCTGACGCCCGTTTGGTATGCGGGCCTTGCCGTGCCGTTCTACTGCGTCTGGGTTCTTTCGAGCCTCACGGGCGCCGCCGCCGGTGCCTTCCTCGGCGACCCGAAGGCGATCGGCCTCGATTTCGCGTTCCCGGCCGTCTTCACGGTCCTGGTGATGGGTTTCTGGAAGGGGCGGGACACCGGCGCTGTGCTGGCGGCCAGCGCTGTGGCGGCGGTGCTCGCCCACCAGTTTCTGCCCGGCGTCTGGTACATCGCCGCCGGTGCCGCTGCCGGCGTTGCTGCAACGCTCGTCACGAACCGGCGTCAGGAGGCCTGCGCATGACGCTTGATCCCAATATACTTCTCGCCATCGTCGCGATGGCCGCGGCCACGGTGCTGACGCGCATTGCCGGGCTTCTCGTCATTCGCTTCGTCACGATCGGCCCGCAGCAGAAGCGCGCCCTGGAGGCGATTCCCCCTGCCGTGCTGATGGCGGTCATCGCCCCGACGGCGCTCGTGACCGGGCCGGCAGAGACGCTCGCGACCGTTGCGACGGCGCTCGCCGCAACGCGACTGCCGCTGCTTGCGGCGGTAGCGATCGGGGTCTTCGTCGTTGCCGTCGCGAGGGCGCTGATCGGGGCGTGAGAGGCAATCCGCGACAAAGCGCGCGCTCAATGCTCGTACTGGGTGAACGACGGATCGGCGAGGTCCGAGAAGCGGGTGAATTCCGACTGGAAGGCGAGCTTCACGGTGCCGGTCGGTCCGTGGCGCTGCTTGGCGATGATCACATCGGCCGTGCCCTTCACCCGCTCCATTTGCATCTTCCACTCTTCGTATTTCGGATCGAGCTCGTCGCGCGGCTCCATGTTCTTCACATAGTATTCCTCGCGGAACACGAAGAGCACCACGTCGGCGTCCTGCTCGATCGAGCCCGATTCACGCAGGTCCGAAAGCTGCGGGCGCTTGTCTTCGCGGCTTTCCACCGCGCGTGACAGCTGTGACAGCGCGACGATCGGCACGTTGAGTTCCTTGCCGAGAGCCTTGAGGCCGGTGGTGATCTCGGTGATCTCCTGCACGCGGTTTTCGCCCGATTTCTTCGAGCCGGTCATGAGCTGGACGTAGTCGACCACGAGGACGTCGAGGCCGCGCTGGCGCTTCAGGCGGCGGGCGCGGGCCGCAAGCTGGGCGATCGAGATGCCGCCGGTCTGGTCGATATAGAGCGGCACCTTCTGCATCATCTGCGAGCAGGCGACGAGCTTCTCGAAATCGGCTTCGGAGATATCGCCGCGGCGGATCTTCGAGGACGACACTTCGGTCTGCTCGGAGATGATACGCGTCGCGAGCTGTTCGGAGGACATTTCGAGCGAATAGAAGCCGACGACGCCGCCGTTCTTCGCCTTGAAGGAGCCGTCGGGCTGCACTTCCGGTTCGTAAGATGCGGCGATGTTGTAGGCGATGTTGGTCGCAAGCGAGGTCTTGCCCATGCCCGGGCGTCCGGCCAGGATGATCAGGTCCGAGCGCTGCAGGCCGCCCATCTTGCCGTCGAGCGAATGGATGCCGGTGGAGATGCCGGAGAGGTGACCGTCGCGTTCGAAGGCCTGCCCAGCCATGTCGATCGCGAGCGCCACGGCGTCGTTGAAGGATTGAAAGCCGCCGTCGTAGCGGCCGGTCTCCGCGAGCTCGAAAAGGCGCCGTTCGGCGTCCTCGATCTGGCTCTGCGGCGGCATGTCGAGCGGCGCATCATAGGCGATGTTGACCATGTCCTCGCCGATGGTGATCAGCGAGCGGCGGAGTGCCAGGTCGTAGATCGCCCGGCCGTAATCCTCCGCGTTGATGATCGAGACGGCTTCCGCGGCGAGACGTGCGAGATATTGCGCGACCGTCAGATCGCCGACCTTGTCGTCGGCCTTGAGAAAGGTCTTTACCGTGACCGGGTTGGCGGTCTTGCCCATGCGGATGATTTCGCCGGCGACTTCGAAGATCTTGCGATGCAGCGGCTCGTGAAGATGCACCGGCTTGAGGAAATCGGAGACGCGGTAGAAGGCGTCGTTGTTGACGAGGATGGCGCCGAGCAGCGCCTGTTCGGCTTCCAGGTTGTTCGGCGCCTCGCGGTAATGCTGGTCCGCCTGATCCTTGGGCAAGGGAGCGAGCTTTCGCACTGCGTCGTTCATGGTAGGTCCGTATCCGCCTCTGAAATCCGTGAGCCAATCGGTTTGCTGCCTGCCCTCCGCCAAGTCTAGTGTAGCTGTGCAACAGTGCCGGAGCTTGCGACTCCGCCTTGGAATTTTGGCGGTTGTGCACACTGATTCACAGGGCGCGCGGGTGGACCCGAAACATGCCACACCGGGCGTTGCGCCAAGGCGAGAGCAGCCGCAAATCTATCTGATTCGCTTTCGCGCGTCGTCCATCGATAACCGCCTCGATGCTGTCGCATGGCGGCAAAAGAAAAGCCCGGATCGCGGGGGATCCGGGCTTCTCGCACAGCGCTGTCGCTGAGCCTTATTCTTCTTCGCCCGCGAACTCGGCTTCCGGGTTGAAGAAGTCTTCCGGCTTCAGGGCGTCTTCGTCGACGCCGTAGATCGCCTCGGCGGAGGTCAGGCTTTCGCCCTTGGCCTGACGCGCGGCTTCTTCGGCCGAACGGGCGACGTTGATCTCGATGACGACGTCGACTTCCGCGTGCAGGTGCAGCGTCACCTTGTGAACGCCGATCGACTTGATCGGCTGGTTGAGGTTGACCTGGTTGCGGTTGATGTTGAAGCCTTCGGCAGCGAGCACGTCGACGATGTCGCGCGCTGCAACCGAGCCGTAGAGCTGGCCGGTTTCGCCGGCCGAGCGGACGATCACGAAGGACTTGCCGTCGAGCTTCTCGGCCACCTTCTGGGCTTCCGACTTGCGCTCGAGGTTGCGGGCTTCGAGCGTCGCGCGCTCGGATTCGAAGCGGGCCTTGTTGGCGGCGTTGGCGCGCAGAGCCTTGCCGAGCGGCAGCAGGTAGTTGCGTGCGAAGCCGTCGCGAACCTTCACGGTTTCGCCCATCTGGCCGAGCTTGGCGATGCGTTCGAGAAGAATGACTTCCATGTTGAGTTTCCTTTCAGTTTGGCATTGTTCGTTGGTTAGCTTTTTCCCGTCGGCGTGACCGCAATGGTGCGTCGCGTGTCGGTCAAGCCGGACAGGAGGAAGAAGACCGCCGGGATCGTGAACACGAGCACCGACAGGTATGCGATCCACAGCACCGGCAGTCGCCAGGATTTGCCGCGCGTGCGGAAATGGAAGGAGGCGAAGCCCGAGAGCAGGAAGCCCGCCCCGAACGTGCCGCAGACGAGGGCGCCGATCGCCGCCGGGGCGCCGCCCAGGAAGGTGAGGATCAGGCCGCCGAGGAAGATGAAGATGGCGTTGCGATGCATCCTGAGGGAAGAGGGGATGTCTTCGCGCGGCCGGACGGATCTTCCCGACATCTGCACGACCCGAGTCGCGATGTAATAGGCGGCAAACAGCATCGCGACCCAGATCGCGCCCTGCACGAGCGGCAGCGCCAGCGTGAACATCGACTTGAGCTGGGCGAGGGAGGCTGCGTCGGGGTTGTAGAGCGGTTCCTGCGCCTTCACTGCCTCGACAAGCATGTCGACCATCAGGTCGGAGACGCTCGAATCATAACCGATGATCGTGGCGACGAGGATCATGCCGAGGGTAACGAGCCCGGCGAGGTGGCTGAGGATGTCGGACAGCGGATACCAGGCAAGCGCGCCCTCGGGGCCGCCGAGTTCCGAGGCCGGCCGCGCCAGATTGGCGAGATGGCTGAGCCAGCCGGCCGGAACGAGCGTAGCGACGAGAATAATCAATGCGAAATAGGGCGAAACGAATGCAGCAAGCATGCCCAAGGCGCCGCCAATCGCCATCGCTGCGGCTAAGTTCCCCCAGCCGAGGCCGGCAATCAGGATCGGCAGTGCGGAAGCGGCATAAAGGACGATCGCCAGGGACGACTGCGTGTTCGCGCCCATCGATAGAAGGGCGGCGGTACTGCCGGCAATAACGCCAACCAGCGATGTCCTGTTCAAGTTCTGCACGTTTCGCTGTCCTGCTTGGAACGCAGTTAGGGGCGCGCTCTTTGCCTGCCCCAACATGGGATTTGGCGCATGCCGCGCCGGTTCCGATCCGCGCCCACCGCGGAAGGGAGGCGGGAAGGCGCTTACCCATAGAAAGCGCCTTCCCGCAGAGTCAGTTACCGTTGAGTTCAGGCGACCAACGGAGAGGTGAGCCTTACGATACGACGTAGGGCAGCAGGCCGAGGAAGCGTGCACGCTTGATCGCCTGGGCGAGTTCGCGCTGCTTCTTCTGGGAAACGGCCGTGATGCGGGAAGGAACGATCTTGCCGCGCTCGGAAATGTAGCGCTGCAGGAGGCGAACGTCCTTGTAGTCGATCCGCGGAGCGTTTGCGCCCGAGAAGGGGCAGGTCTTGCGGCGACGGTGGAACGGGCGGCGTACCGGAGCGGAAGAAACTTCAGCCATTGTCTTTATCTCCTAGGCTCGGGTTACGCGCGGTCTTCGCGCGGGCGGCGCGGACGGTCTTCACGATCGCCACGGTCCGGACGCGGACCACGGTCGCCGAAACCACCGCGGTCCGGACGGTCGCCATCGCGGCGCGGACGGTCGTCGCGGTCGCGCTTCTGCATCATTGCAGACGGGCCTTCCTCGTGCTTCTCGACGGCGATCGTCATGTAGCGCAGGACGTCTTCGTTGATGCGCATCTGGCGCTCGACTTCGTGGACGGCCGGTGCCGGAGCATCGATGTCCATGAGGACGTAGTGAGCCTTGCGGTTCTTCTTGATGCGGTAGGTGAGGGACTTCAGGCCCCAGTTCTCGACGCGACCGACCTTGCCGCCGTTCGCTTCGATGACGCCCTTGTACTGTTCGACGAGGCCGTCGACCTGCTGCGGCGTGATGTCCTGCCGGGCGAGGAATACGTGTTCATAAAGAGCCATTGTGGCTTGCCTTTCTTGCGTTAATCAGCCCGGACCTCGGCGGCTAAGCCTCAACGACTGTTCTTATTAGCTCAGGCGAGCCGGCAAGAAAGTGTTGTATCGAGACGGTCGAGAGCGGAGACACGGGAGGCCGGAACATCTTGTCGTTCCTAACGGCCCCCGAGGTGGAAGCCGGCCCTCCGTTCAGCCACCAGCCAGAAGACCGGGCGTTTCGAACAGCGCGCTTATACGGATTTTCAGCCGAAATGCAAGGCGCGATCGGAAGATCCTGCGTCGGGTCGAAATCTTAAGGGATCTCCGGAGCGCCAAGTTGCGGAACATTCGGCACACTTCCCTGTTGGCCCGGCAGTCGTGAACTGCAGGAGACGACAATGCATCATATTGATCCGAAGATGCAGGAGTGCATCGAAAATTGCCTGGCCTGCTACCGCGCCTGCCTTTCGACGGCAATGGGCCATTGTCTGGAGACCGGCGGCAAGCACACCGAGCCAGATCATTTCCGGCTGATGATGGCCTGCGCCGAGATTTGCCGGACCTCGGCGCACTTCATGCTGATCAGAACACCCCATCACCGGCATGTCTGCGGCGAATGTGCGGAGATCTGCAGCGAATGCGCGGCCGACTGCGAGCGCGTCGGCGACATGGCCGAATGCGTCGATGCCTGCCAGCGCTGCGCCGAAAGCTGCCGTCAAATGGCCGCCTGACGTCCGTTCGCCTGAGATGATCTCGCTCAGATCGGCGCCGGATAGAGCCGGTGCAGGCGGCGAATTCCATTCAACACATCGTGCGACAGCGTCACGTCGGCGGCGCCGATGTCGGTCTTGAGCTGCGGGATCGATGTTGCGCCGATGATGACGGAGGCCATGAAGGGGCGCGTCAGGCAGAAGGCGAGCGCCATCTGCGCCGGGTCGAGGCCATGCTCGCGCGCCAGCGCCACATAGGCGGCGACCGCCGGCTCCTGGTGCGGCGTGAAGCGCCCGCCAAGGTCGCCATTGATCGACAGGCGCGAGCCGGCGGGTCTTGCTCCGTCCAGATATTTGCCCGTCAGCAAACCGGCTGCGAGCGGCGAATAGGCAAGCAGCCCGACGTCCTCATGATGCGATAGTTCAGCGAGGTCGAGGTCGAAGGGCCGGTAGAGCAGGTTGTATTCGTTCTGGATGCTGGCGACGCGCGGCAGACCGTGTCTTTCGGACAGGTCGAGCATCTTCATCGTGCCCCAGGCGGTGTCGTTCGAAAGCCCGATGGCGCGGATCTTGCCGGCCTTCATCAGATCGCCGAGCTTGTCGAGAATGGCTGTCAGATCGGCGGCGACATGCTCCTTGTCCTGCCGCGACGGATCGTAGGACCAGGCATTGCGGAAGTGGTAGTGGCCGCGGTTCGGCCAATGAAGCTGATAGAGATCGACATAGTCGGTCTTCAGCCGCTCGAGGCTGGCATCGAGCGCCTCACCGATGCCCTCCGGTGTCATCGGCCCGCCGTTACGAATATAGGGGCGTCCGGAACCGGCGACCTTGGTGGCAAGCACCACGTCGTCGCGCCGCCGGCGGCCTGCCAGCCAGTCGCCGATGATGCGTTCGGTATTGCCGTAGGTTTCGGCCGAAAGCGGCGTCGTCGGATAGAGTTCGGCGGTGTCGATGAAGTTGACGCCCCGTTCGACGGCATAGTCGAGCTGTCCGTGGGCTTCGATCGGCGTATTCTGCGAGCCCCAGGTCATGGTGCCGAGGCAGATTTCGGAAACCTTGATGCCAGTGCGGCCGAGCGTCTTGTAGCGCATGAGGTGACGTTCCTTGTGCTGGCAAAGGCGCGCCGCGGGAGGAAAGGCGCGCTGCCACAGAATCGGCTGATGCCGCAACCTGGAGGATATCGAGCGGGGTGCGGCGATGCGGGGCAAACTTAAGCCTTGGTTGACGAAGATCAAGGGCAAAAGCCCGCAAGCGGCGGCGCTGCGCGCTTGACTTGCCGTTCAGGAATGTGAATGGAGAGGAAAGACCGGTGGGGTAAAGGATATGGAACGGCTGGCGCCTTCATTCCGCGCCGACACCGAGAGAGCAGATAGCGGCAGGCGGATCGTCTGCCGAGATCCAGGGAAGGGCACTCCTGATGAACATTGCATTCACGTTCCCCGGTCAGGGCAGCCAGGCTGTCGGGATGGGCAAGGACCTGGCCGAGGCGTTTCCGGAGGCCGCGGCGGTCTTCGCCGAGGTCGACGACGCGCTCGGCGAGAAGCTTTCCGACGTCATGTGGAATGGTCCGGAAGAAACCCTGACGCTGACGGCGAATGCACAACCGGCGCTGATGGCGGTCTCCATGGCCGCGATCCGGGTGCTCGAGGCTAAGGGGCTCGATCTCAGCAGCAAGGTTTCCTTCGTCGCCGGCCACTCGCTCGGCGAATACTCGGCGCTGTGCGCCGCCGGCACCTTTTCGCTGGCCGATACGGCGCGGCTGCTCCGCATTCGCGGCAATGCAATGCAGGCGGCCGTCCCGGTCGGCAAGGGCGCGATGGCTGCGATCATCGGCCTCGAGCACGATGATGTCGAAGCGGTCTGTCGCGAGGCGTCGTCGCTCGGCGCCTGCCAGATCGCCAACGACAATGGCGGCGGACAACTGGTGATCTCGGGCGAGAAGCAGGCGGTGGAAAAGGCGGCCGCGCTCGCCTCGGAAAAAGGTGCAAAGCGCGCCCTGATGCTGCCGGTCTCCGCACCCTTCCATTCCGCCCTGATGGCGCCTGCCGCCGACGCGATGCGCGAAGCTCTTTCGAATGTAGAGAAGCGCGATCCTGTCGTGCCGGTCGTCGCCAACGTCCTCGCCGCCCCGGTCAGCGATGCGGGCGAGATCGCCCGGCTGCTGGTCGAGCAGGTGACCGGCCAGGTGCGCTGGCGCGAGACGGTTCAGTGGTTCGCCGCCAATGATGTGACGACCCTCTATGAGATCGGCTCGGGCAAGGTGCTGACCGGCCTTGCCCGGCGGATCGACAAATCTGTCACCGGCATTGCCGTCAATACGCCCGCCGATATCGACGCGGCGCTTGCCGGCCTTCTGGCCTGAACGCCCCAATCAAGCGCCAATTGTAAAAGGGAGAAATCCATGTTCGATCTTTCCGGCCGCAAGGCTCTCGTTACCGGTGCTTCCGGCGGCATCGGCGAGGAAATCGCCCGCATGCTGCACGCCCAAGGCGCCCTCGTCGGCCTGCACGGCACCCGCGTCGAGAAGCTCGAGGCGCTTGCCAATACGCTTGGCGAGCGTGTCCAGATCTTCCCGGCAAATCTTTCCGATCGCGCCGAGGTCAAAGCGCTCGGCGAGAAGGCGGAGGCCGAGCTCGGCGGTGTCGACATCCTCGTCAACAATGCCGGTATCACCAAGGATGGCCTTTTCGTCCGCATGAGCGACGAGGACTGGGACAATGTCCTGGAGGTCAACCTGACGGCGGTGTTCCGGCTGACGCGCGAGCTGACGCATCCGATGATGCGCCGGCGCTTCGGCCGCATCGTCAACATCACCTCCGTCGTCGGCGTGACCGGCAATCCGGGCCAGGCCAACTACTGTGCGTCGAAGGCCGGCATGATCGGCTTCTCCAAATCGCTCGCCCAGGAGATCGCCACCCGCAACGTCACCGTCAATTGCGTGGCCCCGGGCTTCATCGAGAGCGCGATGACCGGCAAGCTGAACGATAAGCAGAAGGAAGGCATCATGGCGGCGATCCCGATGCGCCGGATGGGAAGCGGCGCCGAAGTCGCCTCCGCCGTCGCCTACCTCGCCTCCACCGAAGCGGGCTATGTCACCGGTCAGACCATCCACGTCAACGGCGGCATGGCGATGATCTGACCGGCGCTTCCCGGCGGCCGGGCGATACAACCTGCTGCCTGCCGCCGGACGCTCGGTCAGCGCCTTTGGTGTTGGTGCCAAATGCCTGAAATTCAATGTTGAGCAAGCGAATGTCGGGCATTTTCGGACTTTGCGGCAGCCTTAAACCGTGTTAATCGGGCCATGACTGTGCGCAGTCGACCGGTCCGGCCTGGTTGTCCGGCAGCCCCTGCTGCCACGGGTTTCCGCGGTTGCGGTTGAATGGATTGCCCGGTGGGCCATCTTGGTCTATCAGGCGGGAATGAGTACCGGCGCCAAAGAATGGCGCCGCAGAGAAAACGAAGGTCGAGGAACTCCGACATGAGCGATATCGCAGAACGCGTAAAGAAAATTGTTATTGATCATCTTGGCGTCGATGCCGAAAAAGTAAGCGAAGGCGCAAGCTTCATCGATGACCTCGGCGCGGACTCGCTCGACACGGTCGAACTGGTCATGGCCTTCGAAGAGGAATTCGGCGTCGAAATCCCGGACGACGCAGCGGATTCGATCCTGACCGTCGGCGACGCCGTCAAGTTCATCGAAAAGGCTCAGGCCTAATCGTTACTGCGGCTCCAAAGCCGCCGACGGGCCGCAACTTGCGGCCCGTACAGCCCTGGGGATGTGGGCTGGCCCGCCTCACTTGCGGGTTGCGATCAGCAAAGCGCTCCCGCCTTTCCCTCTGATCGTCAAAGCTGCAAGGGGCGCAGGGATCGGGTTCGGCGCACGTGTTCCGGTTCAGCTCCGGAATGGAACAATCAGGGTGGATCATGGGCATGAGACGTGTCGTTATCACCGGTACCGGCATGGTATCGCCTTTGGGTTGCGGAACCGAGGTTAGCTGGTCGCGTCTTCTTGCCGGCGGCAACGCGGCGCGCAAGGTTACCGAGTTCGAGGTCGAAGACCTCCCGGCCAAGATCGCTTGCCGTATCCCCTTCGGTGACGGTTCCGACGGTACCTTCAACGCTGACGACTGGATGGAGCCCAAGGAACAGCGCAAGGTCGACGCCTTCATCGTCTACGCGATGGCCGCAGCCGATATGGCACTGGCGGACGCCGGCTGGAAGCCGGAAAGCGACGAGGATCAGATTGCGACGGGCGTGCTGATCGGCTCCGGCATCGGTGGCCTGGAAGGGATCGTCGAGGGCGGCTACACGCTGCGCGACAAGGGCCCGCGCCGGTTGTCGCCGTTCTTCATCCCCGGTCGCCTGATCAATCTTGCCTCCGGCCAGGTTTCCATCCGGCACAAACTGCGCGGTCCGAACCACTCGGTCGTGACGGCCTGTTCGACCGGCGCGCACGCGATCGGCGACGCAAGCCGTCTGATCGCGCTCGGCGATGCCGACGTGATGGTGGCGGGCGGGACCGAATCGCCGATCTGCCGCATTTCGCTGGCGGGCTTTGCCGCGTGCAAGGCGCTCTCGACGCAGCACAACGACGATCCGCAAAAGGCATCGCGCCCCTATGATGCCGATCGTGATGGCTTCGTCATGGGCGAGGGCGCGGGCATTGTCATCCTTGAGGAACTCGAGCACGCCAAGGCGCGCGGCGCCAAGATCTATGCCGAGGTGGTCGGCTACGGCCTCTCGGGCGACGCCTTCCACATCACCGCTCCCTCGGAGGACGGCGACGGCGCCTACCGTTGCATGCAGATGGCGTTGAAGCGTGCCGGCCTGACAGCCGCCGATGTCGACTACATCAACGCGCACGGCACCTCCACCATGGCCGATACGATCGAGCTCGGCGCGGTGGAGCGGCTGGTCGGCGACAGCGCCTCGAAGATCTCGATGTCCTCGACGAAATCGGCGATCGGCCATCTGCTGGGTGCCGCAGGCGCTGTGGAGGCGATTTTCTCGGCACTGGCGATTCGCGACAACATCGCTCCGCCGACCCTCAACCTCGACAACCCGTCGGTCGAGACGAAGATCGACCTGGTGCCACACGTTGCCCGCAAACGGGAGATCAACGTCGCCCTTTCGAATTCCTTCGGTTTCGGCGGCACCAATGCATCGCTGGTCCTGCGCCGCTACACGGGTGACTGACATCGGTCCGGTAGCGTGAGCGGATCAAACGCCCGCGCTTTCCTTTATCGCGCCGGTGCTTGATACTGCTTTTTGCCGCAATGCTCGCTACAAGCTGTCGACGGGAGATGCCGTGTCGGCGTCGCCTCGATTGGCTATGCTCGCGCAAGGCATATCTGACAATTGTAGAAGACCTATTGCTCTGACACATTCGTGCCCGTTCAAGCCTGTCCGCCGGTCTAAGCCGAAATTCGCATCGGCGGCAGCTCGATTGAAATTGCGAGTTTCGGATTCGGGATAATCGTGAGCGACTCAAACGATAACGGCGCGGCGCAATTCGGCCGCAATGAAACCGGGAGCAACGGACCGATCATTCCGAAATCGGCAAGCGAGGCGTTGAGACCGGAGCGGTTGCCGGAGCCGCCCAGACGTTCCCGAAAGGCACGAAGCCAGGTCGTTATCTTCCTCAACTTCCTGATGACCGTGGTCGTCTTCGTGGCGCTGGCGGCGGCAGGCGCCGTCTACTATGCGATGCATGAATACGAAAAGCCCGGGCCCCTGCAGGCGAACCAGAACTTCATCGTGCGCAGCGGAGCGGGCATGATCGAAATTGCCGACAGCCTCGAGCGCAACAACATCATCACCGACGGCCGTGTTTTCCGCTTCGTCTCCGAAGCCTATCTCGATAACGAGACGATGAAGGCCGGCGAGTACGAGATCAAGGCGCATGCTTCGATGCAGGAGATCATGGAACTCCTGAAATCCGGCAAGTCGATCCTTTATGCGGTGTCTCTTCCGGAAGGACTGACGGTGAAACAGATGTTCCGCAAGCTTGCGGATGATCCGGTGCTCGTCGGCGACCTGCCGGCGGAATTCCCCTCCGAAGGCTCGCTGAAGCCGGACACCTACAAATTCACACGCGGCACCAAGCGGGCCGAAATCGTCCAGCAGATGGTTGCGGCGCAGAAGGCGCTGGTCGAGCAGATCTGGGAAAAGCGTGATCCGGAACTGCCGGTCGCGTCGGTCGATGAATTCGTTACGCTCGCCTCCATCGTCGAGAAGGAGACGGGGCGCGCAGACGAGCGGCCCCGCGTCGCCTCCGTCTTCATCAATCGCCTGGAAAAGGGCATGCGCCTGCAGTCCGATCCGACGATCATCTACGGCATTTTCGGCGGGGAGGGCAAACCGGCCGACCGGGCGATCCTGAAGTCGGACCTCGAAAAGGATACGCCTTACAATACCTATCTCATCAAGGGGCTGCCGCCGACGCCGATCGCAAATCCGGGCAGGGCGGCGCTGGAAGCCGTGGCCAATCCCTCGCGCACGCCCGAGCTCTATTTCGTCGCAGACGGGACCGGCGGGCACGTCTTTGCCGCGACGCTTGATGAGCACAATGCGAATGTGCGGCGGTGGCGGAAGCTCGAAGCCGAAAAGGCCGCGGAGGCCGCAAAGGCGGCTCAAGACGCTGCCGCAGCGCCAGAGGCGCAGTAGAGACAGGCTGCATTGTGGACGATTGGCGGACGGCGCGGATATCCCTTGCGGGATGCCGCGCCGTCGCCCTATTGCTTCTGCAACGACAGCGCCGTGAATGGAGGAAACCATGCCGCTCCAATCGATGACCGGCTTTGCCAGGAGAGAGGGGAGCAGCGGCCGCTATCGCTGGGTCTGGGAATTGCGGTCGGTCAACGGAAAGGGGCTCGATGTGCGGCTGCGGCTGCCGCAGGGGCTGGAACGCTTCGAACCCGACTGTCGGCGTCTTGCTACACAGTATTTCTCGCGCGGCAACCTTCAGGTCGCCCTGTCGATCAGCGGCGGCGAGACGGCCGTTGAAGCCGTCGTCAACCGGGGGGCACTGGATGCCGTTTTGAGGCTGCGCGAGCAACTCGGCGATCTCGTCGACACGGCGCCGCTGAGGTTCGATACGCTTCTGTCGCTGCGCGGCATCATCGATTTTCGCGAGCCGGAGGAAAGCGAGAGCGAGCGGGCCGCGCGCGATGCGGATATCGTCCAGGGGCTGGAGTTTTCGCTCGCCGACCTCCGGGCCATGCGCGAGGATGAAGGAGCGGCCCTGGCCCAGGTCCTGCTGGCACAGGTGGAGCGCATAGAAGAACTCACGGCGACGGTGGAGAACGACCCGTCAAGAAGCCCGTCGGCGATTGCCGCAAGGCTGGCACAGCAGGTCGCGCTGATCATGGACAACGTGTCTTCGATCGACCGCGAAAGATTGCATGCCGAAGTCGCGCTGCTTGCCACGAAGGCTGACCTCAGGGAAGAGATCGACCGGCTCCGTTCGCACATTGCCGCCGCGCGCGAGCTTTTGACGAAAGGTGGCCCGGTCGGACGCAAGCTCGATTTCCTTGCACAGGAATTTAACCGGGAATCGAATACGATCTGCTCCAAATCGAACGCCGCTGCCGTTTCGGCCGCGGGCATCGAATTGAAGGTCGTGATCGATCAGTTCCGCGAACAGGTTCAGAATCTGGAGTAACATATGAGTTCGGCGACTGCTTCGCCCATCACGATTGCCCGCCGCGGATTGATGATCGTAATCTCGTCGCCTTCGGGCGCCGGAAAATCGACGATCGCGCGCAATCTGCTCGCAAAAGATCCGGAATTGAGCATTTCGGTGAGCGTGACGACGCGCCAGCGGCGGCACAGCGAAATCGAAGGACAGCACTACTATTTCAAGACGGTGCGCGAATTCGAAGCCCTGAGAGCGACTGAATCGCTTCTCGAGTGGGCCGAGGTGCACGGCAATTATTATGGCACCCCGCGAGATGCCGTCGAGGCCGCCATGGCCGAAGGGCGCGACATGCTCTTCGACATCGACTGGCAAGGTGCGCAGCAATTACAGGAAAAGATGGCGGGTGATGTTGTCTCGATCTTCATCCTGCCGCCATCGATGGCCGAGTTGCAGTCGCGGCTCCACCGGCGCGCCGAAGACAGCGAGGAGGTCATCGCGACCCGACTTGCCAATTCACGGGCCGAGATCGAGCACTGGCGGGAGTACGACTATATCGTCGTCAATGACGATCTCGACCGGGCCTTCAAGTCGGTGCGTGCGATCGTGAAAGCAGAGCGGCTGCGCCGCGACCGGCGACCTGGCCTGTTCGAATTCGTCAATGATCTTCTGACGGAAGACCCTTTCTAAGCCCTTGGGGCATCAGGCCGTTGACGCCCTGCAATTCGTTCAAAGGCAGTTCGCCAGACGGCAGAATTCTTCGACCGTCAACGTCTCGGCGCGGCGTTGCGGGTCGATGCCGGCCTTGCTGAGCAGCGCCTCGCCGCCGAGCGGCTTGAGGCTCTGCCGCAGCATCTTGCGACGCTGCCCGAAGGCCGCGTGCGTCACCTTCTCGAGTGCCGAGACCGGGCATGGGAGCGGATTGTCGATCGGCTCGAGATGCACGACCGTGGAGGTGACTTTCGGGGGCGGTGTGAATGCCTGCGGGGGCACGTCGAAGGCGAGGCGCGCCTTGGTCCGCCAACCGCAGAGGACGCCGAGGCGGCCATAATGATCGTCGTCCGCGTCCGCGACGATCCGCAATCCGACTTCTCGCTGGAACATCAGCGTCATCGATTGCCAGAAGGGCGGCCAGCGCCCGGGCAGCAGCCAGTTGACGAGAAGCTGCGTGCCGACATTGTAGGGCAGGTTGGCGATGATCCGCACCGGACCTTCGGCGAGGGTCTCGAAATCGACCTTCAGGGCGTCACCTTCGACGACATCGAGCCGGCCAGGATAATGGGCGCTGATTTCCGCAAGGGCCGGCAGGCAGCGCGCATCGCGTTCGATCGCCACGACCCTCTTGGCGCCGAGCGCCAGGATGGCACGCGTCAGGCCTCCGGGGCCCGGACCGACCTCGATGACGGTGACGTCTTCGAGCGGACCGGCAGTGCGGGCGATCTTCTGCGTGAGATTGAGGTCGAGCAGGAAGTTCTGCCCGAGCGCCTTCTTCGCGTCCAGCCCGTGGCGCTGGATGACGTCGCGAAGCGGCGGCAGACCGTCGAGTGCCGCCATCAGTTCCGCGCCTTCCCGGCATTGCCCGCAAGTTCGGCGGCAAGCCGCAGTGCTGCCGCCAGGCTGTCTTCGCGGGCAATTTTCTTGCCGGCAATCGCGAAGGCGGTGCCATGGTCCGGCGAGGTTCGGATGAAAGGCAAGCCGAGCGTCACATTGACACTGTCATCGAAGCCGAGCGCCTTCGCTGGAATCAGTGCCTGATCGTGATACATGCAGATCGCGACGTCGTAGGTCTCTCTCGCCCGATCGTGAAACATGGTGTCCGCCGGAAGCGGCCCGACGGCGTCGAGGCCTTCCGCGCGCAGCCGGTCGACGACCGGGCGGATGACCGCATCGTCCTCCAGGCCAAGTGCTCCGCCTTCGCCGGCATGCGGGTTGAGGCCGGCGAGGGCAAGGCGCGGCTTCTCGAGCCCGAAGCGGCTCTTCAGGTCGGCTGCGGTTATCGTACAGGTCCGATAGATCAGGTCCGGCGTCAGCACTGCAGGAACGTCCTTGAGCGGAATATGGATCGTCACGGGAACGGCGCGCAGCTTCGGTCCTGCCAGCATCATCACCGGCAGGACGGAGGTCCCGGTTGCCTTCTCCGCCAGGTCGGCGAGGTATTCGGTGTGGCCGGGGAAACGAAAGCCCGCCTCGTAGAGCACGGCCTTGGCAATGGGATTGGTTGTTACCGCCGAGGCTTCACCGGCCATCACAAGCCGGACGGCAGTGTCGATCGCGCCGGTGACCGCGGCAGCATTCTCCGGGTTCGGCCGACCGGCGACGACGGGAGCGGGACAACGGATCGGCAATACCGGCAGGGCGTTTGCGAATGTGGCGGCTGCGTCGAGGCAATCGGTTTCCTCGATCCGCACCGGCTGCCCGAGCGCCTCGGCGCGTGCCGCCAGCACGGACGGGTCGCCAACGAAAAGGAAAGGCGCAGTCGCCTGCGCCTCCCGTCTTGCCCAGACGGCAAGAGTGATGTCCGGGCCGATACCGGCCGGGTCCCCCATCGTCAGGGCGATCGGCCTGCCGCGCATGTCGCTCATGGTGACCCGTATTACTTATTGACGATCTGCGCCTTGGAGCGCAGTTCCTCGAGATATTTCTCACTGTTCGGGTCTTCGCCGCCGGCCTTCTTCTTGCCGATATCCTCGGCACGGAAGACTATTTCGGCGGCGGTGTCGTCATTGACCTGGCGCTTCTTGCAGATTGCCAGGTATTCGACGCCCCTTTCTGTGACACGCGTGCCCGTCGTCATGCCGTCCCCGGCCTTTTCGACGAGCGGCTTCCAATCCTCCGGCAGCTGCTGGGCAAGTACGCGGCCGAGACTGCGGATCGACACGTCGCGATAGTTCGCCGCAAAGACCTTCGACGTTTCGCAACCCGGGAACTTCGAGCGTGAGGCATTGGCTTCGGCCTGCCGTTTGGCGGTTATCGCGCCGCGCTTCGATTCCGGGATGACGAAAATGACCTGCTGCAGGAAATATTCCGTCGTCACCGGCTTGTCGCCGCCGCCTTCCATCATGCGCTTGACCAGGTCGCCGCCGGACAGGCGGCTGGCGTTGCCGTAGCGAAAGTTGACGACCCGCGGCCAGCTCATCTGAACTGCGATGTACTGCTTGAAATGGTCGACGCCGACACCGGCCTGTTCGAGGATCTTGCCGAGCTGATCGGCCGACAGCTTATTGCCGGCGGCAAAACGTGCAAAGGCGGCGTCGACCTCCTGGGTGCTCACCGATTGCTGGACCCGTGCGATCTCGGCGCGCTTCAGCACCTCGTCGACCAACTGCTTCTTGGCTTCGCCCGCACCGCCGCCCTGGCGCTGCAGGCGAAGGAAGGCCACGCGCTTGGCGATATCACCCGAGGTGATAACGGTATTGTTGACGATCACACTCACTCCACTGGCAGCCTGAACGGCCGCATCCGAAGCAATGCTCAGCACCCCGGCGACCGCCACGGCGGAGAGCGCCTTTACGATCGAGAATTTCCCGCCCATGATCATTCCCTGCTCATCCCGCGTCGGTTGCTCGCAGCCGTTGCCACAGCTTCAACCGTCCGCCTTCCCACTGTCAATTTGTGGGAAATGCATAATACATGCGGCTAAACAATGACAAGAGCGCGTGATCAATCGATCCCGCCGCATTTATGCGGCGCGAAGACGGCGCTCAAGATTAATGCGGAACGGGGACGTCTCAGAAATAGTCCAGCTCTTCGAATGTGGTCTCGCCCACATTGATGTCGCCAAGCGTACGGAAGCTGATGCGGGCACCGATCGACCAGTCGTTGGCGACGGTGCTGTCCGTATCCCGCTCCGACTTGTAGACGATCGAGAACAGCGTGTCCTGATCGTCATAGGTCAGCCCCAAGCCATGGCGGGTTACGACGCCCTCATTGATATCATAGGTCACCCCGCCGAACACCGACCAGTAGTCGTGGAACCGGTAGGCGGCAGCCGACTGGATCTCGTCTTGGTCGAAGGCTGAGCCATAGAGCGGCTGTGCCTCGATCCGCGTATAGGTGAAGGCGGCCTGCCATGTCAGACCGAGATAGCCGACCGTCGCATCGGCACGCCGCAGGCTGAAGTCCTCTTCGTCCAGACGGCCTGAGAGACTTGCCATCAGGCCGGATGGTGCGTCGACGCCGAACATCGCCACGTAGTCGGAGCGGTCGGTTTCCAGGCCCGAATCTGCGCCTGCCTTGACGAGATCGTCCGTTGCGAAGGAGTTGAGGCCGCCGAGGTGGAACGATTGCCCGGCAATGGCGCGCAGGCCGTAGCCGTTGTCGAAGCTTCCGGTGTAACGCAAGCCGACATTGGCGCGCGTTCCGCCCTCGATGCGGTCGAAACCGGAAAACTTGTCGCGATCGAAGAGGTTGGTGGCATCGAAGACGAAGCTCTGGGCATCTTCGTTCGGCAGTGCGCCGGCATATTGTTCGTTCGGGCGCGCATAGAGCTGAGCTATCGGCTCCAGCACGTGGCTGCTCGATTCACCCGCAAAAAGGATTGGATAGCGCGCCTCGAGGCCTGCGGTGAGCATGCCGCGCGTCACTGCATCGCTGCTGGTGAAATCGCCGGTGTAGCCGATCGGGTCGTCCACATTGACGCCCACCGCGTCGCCGCGCGCCGCAAGCAGCGGCGTCAGCGCGAGCCCGCCGGGGGCGATGTAGGTCCGTTTCCATTCGAGTTCGCCGGTCAGGCGATGCGACGTTCCCTCAAGCCCGCGGAAGCGATCCACGCCGAAAACCGTGGTATTGCGGTCCAGGCGGTTGCGCTTGACGTTGGTGAAGTTGAAGTCGGCGTTGAGTTCGCCGCCCAGCACCGGCTCCGGCGCGGTGTAGGAATAATCCAGGACCTGCGCGACCGGCTGCTGGTTTTCCGCGATGCTGTCCGGATCAGCGTCCTGGATATCGAAATAGAAGGCGCGCAGGTCGAAATAATTGCGCTTGCCGAGCCCTGACAGGTAGGCCTGGTTGACATAGGTCGTGCCGTCGAACGACGAAAGGTCGTAGGTCTTGGCGAAGTTGTTGTCCGACTGGACGAGAACGTTCCAGCCAAAGGTCCAACGCGGGTTGATTTCGAACCGGCCCTTGGACGCCACCATGCCGCGGGCGGTCTCCTGCGCATCGACCGTGCCGGGCGTGAACTGGTCCCGGTCCAACTGGCTGATGCCCGCCACGTTCAGCGTGTGCATGCCGTTGTGGAACCGCTGGCGGAACTCGCCCTCGAGCAGGAAGCCCTGCCGCGTCAAGCCGGTCGCCGTCACGGTCGCGTCCATATAGGGCGAAATCGCCCAGTAATAGGGGATACCGACGCCCGCGCCGAGCTTCTGCGTGTAGCGAAAAGTCGGGAACAGGAAGCCGCTCTTGCGCTTGACCGTGTGGTCGGGGATTTCCATCACCGGTATGTAGGCGATCGGCTTTCCGAAAAGCTCGAAATAGGCGTGCTCAAGCCGGATCGTGCGTGTGCGGCCGTTCTGGATCACCCGTTGCGCCTTGATGTGCCACAGCGATCGGTGTTCCGGCTTCGTCGAGCAAGGCGTACAGGCGGTATAGACGGCCTTGTTTAGGATGAATTCTTCGCCGCCGCGCCGTTCTCCGCTTTCGGCCGCGAGGCGGGTCAGGTCGGTCGTCTCGATCCGCAACGCCGTGACGAAACCATCGCCGAAATCGTCTGTGACGTCCATCTTGTCGGCGTAGACGATATTGCCGCCGGGTTCGATCAGCTGGACTTCGCCGGTCGCAAGAATCCGGCCGCTCTTTTGATTGTAGTCGACCTGGCGGGCCACCATTTTGTAGCCGCCATATTCGATCTGCACATTGCCGCGCACCGTGACGATTTCCGTGTCGCGGTTGTAGACCAGCTCGTTGGCGGTCAGCAGCAGTTTTGCGTCAGCCGGAATGTTCGGCTGCAGCTCATCGATTCGGGTAGAGGTGTCCTGCGCCATGGCCGGCGCATGCATTCCGATGGCAAGCGCATGCAACGCCACGCCTGCGAGGAGGGCGGCGTTGATAAGCTTCATCGGTCCGCGGTTGCCTGCCGCCACTAGCCATCCTCCTGGTGCAATAGAATCGTCGAGCCCAGCGCCATCGCTACAACAACTGGCAGCCAGGCTGCAACGAACGGAGGCACAATACCGCTGCTCCCGAATGCTTTGACAAGCACGGTGACGACATAAAGCACGAAGCCTGACAGGATTCCACCGAGAATTACCGAGCGCGATTGGTTGAACCGGCTAAATTTCAGGGAGACGCAAGCGGCGATCAGAGTCATTGCAACGAGAAGCAGCGGCAACGACAGGAGAGAGTGCAGCTGAGTTTCCATGGCATCGGTGGAGAAGCCGAAGGACCGGGCGACGTCGATTTTGCGCGGCAGGTCAAAAAACTGAATGGAATCAGCCTTCGCCAGGCGTTCCTGGACAAAATCGGCCTTCAGATTCGTGCGAAGTTGTACCGTTTCCAGACGTCGGGGCAGGCGACCATTACCGGTTTCGGTGACCCCGTTAAGGAGCCAGTAACCATCTTCGAGTTTCGCCGACTTCGCATCCTGCCGCAGGATGATCGTCCCCTGTGGATCAAAGTGGATGACCGTGACGTTGATGAGCTCCGTGCCGCCGTTCTGGACCGACCGCGCGCCGATGATCGTGTCCGTGCCGTCATAGATCTGTCTTAGCCACGGGATCGAATTGGATTGCGCCGAGCGGGACGAACCCCATTCGGCCTCCAGCGCTTCGGCTTTCTTTGTACCCCAGGCCGCAAGCGGGTTGAGCGCGATGACGGCAAGAATGCCGAAGAGAAAGGCGCCCAGCACGAAGGGCCTCAGGAACTGCCAGACGGAAATGCCGGCGGCGCGCGTGACCACCAGCTCATAACGTCGGTTGAGCGAGATCAGGGCCGCCATGGCGGAAAAGAGCGCCACGAAGGGCACCGTCTGCTGCAGGATCGTCGGGATGCGAAACGTCGTCATGAGCAGCGCGCCGGACACCGAGTAGTGCGGCAAGGCCGACATGCGGCTGGCGAGTTCGCTGAAATCGATGATGAAGACCAGTGCAAAGATGCCGACCAGGAACCAGAAGGTCGTGACGATGTACCGCTTGAAAAAGTAGCGGCCGAGGGTGCTGGTAATCATGATGCCTGCTCCCCGTCGGCGCCGGCCGGCCGCACGAGCCGAAGCCGCAGCATGAGGTCGGTGAGCTTTTCCTTCCAGGTCATCGGTATGTCGAGACGCCGGTTGCTGGCGAGCTGGCGAATGGCGAGCGCGCCGGTCACCAGCGGTACCAGATACATGAACGGCACGAACCATACCGAATCTTCGGCGCTGTTGCCGGCGTAGAAGGTCATCCAGCGGATCACGAGAGCCGCGCCCACCGCGCTGATCGTCGGATGTACGCGCGCCTCCCGGTGCGAGCGGGCATCCGAGCTGACGACGAGTGCGATCAATCCGAAGAGCAGTGGGTAGGTCCACTCACTGAAGCGCCGGTGCAGTTCGGCTGTGAAGGTCAGCGGCGCCCGCTTGTAGGCCGGGTCGTTCGGATCCGGATTGATGAGATAGAAGAGGTCTCGATCCTTGGCCCGGATGTTGGCCTCGCCCGCCGCACGGGTCATGTCGGTCAGGTCGAAAGCATAGGAATCGAACTTGATGACGGAGACGCCGCCATCCGGCAGTTTGCGATGGACTTCGCCGTCCTTCATCACCAGTGCCGAGCGTTCCTCGTCGACCGCGCCCTCGCGGGCATAATAGACGAGCTCGAAATTCGGATTGCGCGAATCGGCGACGAAGATGCCGTGCAGGACACCGCCGCCGCGCCGCGCGGCGACCTGCACGTAAAGCCCGTCGGTGATTTTTCGGAAGGCGTTTTCCTGTACGACGGAGGAAAGCAGGTCAGCATGCGCCGTGGCGATCATCTTGCGCACGGCAACGCGCGAATAGGGCTCGACGAAATTGTCGATGACGAAGGAAAGGACACTGAGCCCGACAGCCAGATAGATCACCGGCCTGATGACCGACATGCGCGAGCTGCCGGCGGCGTTAAGCACCGTCAGTTCCGAATCGGTGTTCATCACGCTCAGCGTCTGGGTGACGCCGATCAAAAGCGCGAAGGGCAGAATGATCGGAACGACCGAAGGCAGGATCAAGGTCGCAAGCTTGACGAAGGCGAAGATCGACTGGCCGCTGTCGGTGACGAGGTTGACGTTGGTCAGCGCCTGCGTTGTCCAAACGATACCGAGCAGCGGCAGAAGCGTTGCCAGGAACATGATCGTGGCGCGCCGGAAGATGTAGCGTTCGATCAGCTTCATACCCGTTTCCGACCTAAATCCTGCTCTTCATTCATGCCGTTCAAGCGTGCACGAGGCTCGTGTTCGCTGTCCGACCGTACCGGTCCCGCTCCCCGCATCGCAATTCAGAGTCTCGAACAACGCGGATAATATAAGACGAAGAACTGCGGTTAACCGCATGTAAACATGTGTGGGCATCTTGCCAAGCGCCTCAAAAGCGAGAAGGGTGCGCGCCACAGTTTTGAACATGGCCGACAGCGCGAATGTCCGCCACTGTAGCCGTCCGGTAACAGCCAGACGGAAGCCCATCAGAAAATTCCGGAGTCCTGCATGCCGATGAAGTTCGAGTTCACTTTCAGCAAGTCCCATCGCCCGACGGGAGGCGCCGCTGTCCTCCTGCAGGTCGCGGGCGCGAAGGAACCGGCCGGTGCGGCTGTCGTCGATCCGGAGGCCGTGCTGCCGAAGGCGGCGAAGATCGGAAAATTCACCGGCAAGGCGCTGTCGACCCTCGACGTCGTGGCGCCGCACGGTTCGCCGGCGGATCGGATTATCCTTCTCGGCCTTGGAGACGCGGCAGCGCTCACGAGCCACGATTGGCTGAAAGCCGGCGGTGCAGCGGCGGCGAAGCTGCGTTCCGCCGACAAAGCGACGATTTTCCTCGATGCGCCGGGCGTCGACGTCACCGGCAAGGCGGCCGCCGACTTCGCGCTTGGCATGGAAATGAACGCCTATGCCTTCGACAGCTACAAGACGCGCAAATCCGACGACGAAGCGAAGACGGCTCAAAAAGTGGTGAAGGTCACCATCGTCACGGGCATGGTCATCGCCGCCAAGAAGGCATTCGCCACGGTCCAGGCGATCGGCGAAGGTGTGTTTCTGGCGCGCGACCTCGTCAACGAGCCCGCCAATGTGCTCGGCCCGGTGGAGTTTGCGGCGCGCGCCAAGGAACTGGAGAAGCTCGGCGTCGAGGTCGAGACCCTGACCGAGCGCGAAATGAAGAAGCTCGGAATGGGTGCGCTCCTCGGCGTCGCGCAAGGATCGTCCCGACCGCCGCGGCTGGTGGTGATGCAATGGAAGGGCGGCAAGGCGAAAGACAAGCCGATTGCCTTCGTCGGCAAGGGCGTCGTGTTCGACACGGGCGGCATCTCGATCAAGCCCGCATCCGGCATGGAGGAAATGAAGGGGGACATGGGCGGCGCCGCCGCCGTCACCGGTCTCATGCACGTGCTGGCGGCCCGCAAGGCGAGCGTCAATGCCGTCGGCATCATCGGGCTCGTCGAGAACATGCCGGACGGCAGCGCGCAACGTCCTGGCGATATCGTGACGTCGATGTCCGGGCAGACGATCGAGGTGATCAACACGGACGCTGAAGGCAGGCTCGTTCTCTCGGACGCGCTCTGGTACTGCAACGATCGCTTCAAGCCGAAGGCGATGATCGACCTGGCGACCTTGACCGGCGCGATCATGGTGGCGCTCAGCAACCACTATGCCGGCCTGTTCTCGAACGACGATCGGCTCGCCGATCAGTTGCTGAAAGCCGGCATGACGACGCAGGAGCGCCTGTGGCGGATGCCGCTGGGCAAGGAATACGACAAGATGATCGACAGCAAGTTCGCCGACATGAAGAACACCGGGGGCCGCCACGGCGGTTCGGTGACGGCGGCCCAGTTCCTGAAGCGTTTCGTCAAGGACACGCCGTGGGCGCATCTCGACATCGCCGGTACGGCCATGGGTTCGCCGACCGATGAGATCAACCAGTCCTGGGGCTCGGGCTTCGGCGTGCGGCTCCTCGACGAACTGGTCCGGGCAAACTATGAATCCTGATTGCCGACTGCATGTTCCCTTAAATCCTAGCCGATTTAAGGATAAGGGCATGCAGCAATTCAAAGTGCTGCAGCGGCCTTTGCACGTCTGATAACGCGCCGCCCTGTAGGGGTGTCCGGGAGAAATCGGCTGACCGAAATTCTTTTCTACCACCTGACCGAATCGAAACTCGAGGACGCCCTGCCGCCGCTCCTGGACAGAAGCCTCGAGCGCGGCTGGCGGGTGGTCGTGCAAACGGTCGATGCGGAAAGGCGCGAAGCGCTCGACACGCATCTTTGGGTCTATCGCGACGACAGCTTCCTGCCGCACGGCACGGATGCGGGCGAATTCGCGGCCGAGCAACCGATCCTGATCGTCGCCAATGACGGCAACCAGAACGGGGCAACCGTCCGCTTTCTCGTCGATGGCGCCGAGCCGCCGTCGGTCTCGGAATACGAACGCGTCGTCTTCATGTTCGACGGCTACGACCAAGAGCAGCTCGAGGCGGCGCGTGGCCAATGGAAGCGGCTGAAGGGCGAGGGGCACGATCTCACCTATTGGCAGCAGAACCGCGACGGCCGTTGGGAGAAGAAGGCCTGAGCGCCTCTTCCAAAATGCAAAAGGCCCGCGAAAACCGCGGGCCTACGTTGTTCAGGTGAATGAAGCTCAGTCGTGGAAGGCCTCGACGAACTTGCGCCGGCCGAGCATGAAGGCGTCGGCGACGTGCCGGAGCGGTGACAGGTCCACGTCGGACCGGGCCGCCTTGATGATCTCGGCGAAGCGGCGGTAGAGCATCGGATATTCCTGTTCCGGCTCGTCATGAACGATCTTGCCGTCGACGGCGAGCTTGGCACCCCCTTCGGAAAGAACCATCTCGCCGGCCTCGGTCTCGGCAACGATGTCCCAGCTCTGCTTGCCCGTCTGGCGCCAATCGAACTCGGCCGACACGTCGAGCTTCTGGGCATCGCTGAAGGCGATCGAGGCGGCGATCGGCGCGTCGCGGTTCTCGGGAAATTCGAGCGTCGCCGAGGTAATGAAGATCGGACGCGGCAGGATATGGGTGACGATCGACAAGGCGTTGATCCCGGGATCGAACACGCCGAGGCCGCCGGCCGCCCATATCCATTCCTGGTTCGGATGCCAGTGGCGGACATCCTCCTTCCAGATGATCTTGACCTTACCGATCTTGGTCGACGCGAGGAAGGCCTTGGCGGCCTCGACCGCCGGCGCATAGCGCGAATGCCAGCTGGCGAAGAGCGAACGGCCCTTGGCCGACGCCAGCGCCTCAAGGTCCGCGACCTCGCTCAAGGTCGCGCCCGGCGGCTTTTCGAGGAACACGTGCTTGCCGGCCTCGAGCGCGGTGCGAGCGGCCTGATAGCGGTACTGCGGCGGCATGCAGAGCGAAACCGCCTCGATCGCCGGCACCGCTTCGAGCATCGCTTCGATCGACTTGAAATTGTCGATGCCATCGACCGTTCCATGGCGGCTCGCCGCTGCGATCAACTGGTAGTCGGCATTCCTGGCAAGCGCCGGCAGATGCTGATCGCGCACGATCTTTCCGACGCCGACAACGGCAATTCGAATGGGAGACATGGGTGCTTCGCTCTTAATTAGTATGACTTATTGGCGCCCCTTGTAGCAGATTGGGGGCGATGGGCAAGCCGGGGTCGGACTTGAAATAAGCTGGCACCTCGGGGCACAAGATGCAAACAAATCTATTATTGCCCCTGGTGAAGACGGGCGAGGTTCCGCTTACCTGACGATCGCAAGGACATTGAGGATTTGCCATGCCGAACATCCGCCGGGCGACGCGCGCCGAACTCGACACGATCATCGACTGGGCGGCGCGGGAGGGATGGAACCCCGGCCTGGATGACGCGAATGCGTTCTGGGCCGCCGATCCGGAAGGCTATTGGGTTGCGACCGAAGAGGAAACTCTCGCGGCGGCCATCTCGCTGGTGCGCTATGGCAGCCGATATGCCTTTCTCGGCCTTTACATTGCCGATCTGGCCTTTCGGGGCCGGGGCATCGGCTACGCTCTTTGGCAGCGAGCGATCGCTAGCGCCGAAGGCCGCGTCATCGGCCTCGATGGAGTGGTCGCCCAGCAGGACAACTATCGGAAGTCTGGCTTTGCCTGGGCGCATGCGAATGTCCGCTATGGCGGTGCCGTCGACGTCACCGAGCCGCCGGGCACGCAACTCGTCGACGCGGCCCCGGTGCATGTCGCGGCGCTCACCGACTACGACCGCCGTTTCAATCCGGCGCGCCGCGACGCCTTTCTCTACGAATGGACAAAACAACTGCCGACCCGGCGAAGCGTCGTTCTCCTGCGCGACGACACGATCGTCGGCTACGGCACGATCCGCGCCTGCCGTGAAGGCTTCAAGATCGGTCCGCTCTTTGCCGACAACGAGACCGGCGCCGACCTTATCTTCCGCAAGCTCGCCGCGGGGAAAAAGGGAGCGCGGATCTATCTCGATATTCCCGAGCCGAACGCCTCGGCAAGGGCGCTGTGCGAACGCTACAACATGAAGCCGGTGTTCGAGACGGCGCGCATGTACCGCGGGCCGGCTCCGGACCTGCCGCTTCAACGGATATACGGGATTACGACCTTCGAACTCGGCTGATCAGCAGGCTGTTTGCTCTTCCGACCGTAGCAGGGGTGACATATCGTTGCGCCGCAACTATAAAACGTGAATGTTTTCGATTTCCAATTGGAGCGTACCACGGTCAATAACAGCAGTGCATTCTAGCGATAGATCGGATCGCCCCTCTTCCTGCGTCCATAGATCGAACCGAATGGACCAAATTCGCGGGTCGGAATTTGCCACAGCGACGGCATCAATGTCCGAGAATGCTTCATCAGGAGGCATGACCAGTGTTCGGCCATACTCCTCTACCGCTTGTCGCATGAGGTCGGCAGACAGACGAACTCCCCTTGAGCGGGCTTCAACAGCAACAAAATCCCGATCGACAAGCCAAGTAACTACTTGCTTGACGAGTGCAACGATCCGACGGTCCGATGTGCTCATGGTCTGTTCCCCGGTATGCGCCAAATCGTGTCTTGTGTAACACCAGAGCCGCCGCAGCGCGTCTGCCGATCTAACTGGCCATCGCCTCCTCGTATTCGGCCGAAAGCTCGAGCCATTGCTCTTCGGCCTGGGCGAGCTTTGCTACCGCCTCCCCCCGTTCCCTTGCCCGTTTAGCCGCCTTTGCGGGCGCTTTCTCATAGAGTGTCGGGTCGGCCAGTTCGGCATCGAGCGCCTGAATCAGTTTCTCCAGTTTTGCCGTCAAGGACTCGATCTCGTTGATCTTTTTCTTGAGCGGCGCGAGCGAAGCACGCTTGTCGGCATTGGCCTTGCGCTGGTCGGCCTTCGACAGGCTTTCGTCCGAGCCGTTGGTCCTCGGCTTTTCGTCCTTCGCCTTGGGGCCGCCGACGATGACGCTTCGATAGTCCTCGAGGTCGCCGTCGTAGCTCGTCACCGTGCCGTCTCGCACCAGCCACAGCCGGTCGGCGGTTGCTTCGATCAGATGCCGATCGTGCGAGATCAGGATGACGGCGCCGGAATAGTCGTTAAGCGCGGTGATCAGCGCGTTGCGGCTGTCTATGTCCAGGTGGTTGGTCGGCTCGTCGAGGATCAGCAGGCTGGGTTGATCGAAGGCGGCGAGCCCCATCAGCAGCCGCGCCTTCTCGCCGCCGGAGAGGTCTTTCGCCGGCGTGTCCATCTTCTCGGTCGAGAGCCCCATCTGGGCGACGCGCGAACGCACCTTCGCTTCCGGCGCATCCGGCATGCGGCGGCGCACATGCTCGACGGCGCTCTGCGTCGGCACGAGGTCGTCGAGTTGATGCTGGGCGAAAAATCCGGTCTTCAAGCCCGGTGCGATCCGCACCTCGCCGGTCTCCGCCTGCAGCCGGCCCGAAATGAATTTCGCGAAGGTGGACTTGCCGTTGCCGTTCGAGCCGAGCAGGGCAATGCGGTCGTCTGCGTCGATGCGCAGGTTGAGCCGCTTCAAAATAGGCTTGCCCGGCTCGTATCCGACCGCGCCGCCCTGGATCGCGACGATCGGCGAGGCGACCTGTTTCTCCGGATCGGGGAAGGAGAAGCCTTGGACGTGGTCTTCGATGACCGCCGCGACGGTGCCCATGCGTTCGAGCGCCTTGATACGGCTCTGGGCCTGGCGGGCCTTCGTCGCCTTCGCCCTGAAACGGTCGATGAAGCTCTGCAGATGCTTGCGCGCCGCGTCGTTCTTGGCTTTCGCCTTCATCTGCAACTCGTCGGCTTCCGCCTTCTGCCGCTCGAACTGGTCATAGGAGCCGCGATAGAAGGTGAGCTTCTTCTGGTCAAGGTGAACGATGGCGTTCACGGCTGTGTTCAACAGGTCGCGATCATGGCTGATGATGATGACCGTATGCGGATAGCGGCGGATGTACTCCTCAAGCCACAAGGTACCTTCGAGGTCGAGATAGTTGGTCGGCTCGTCGAGCAGCAACAGGTCCGGCTCGGAAAAGAGCACGGCTGCAAGCGCCACGCGCATGCGCCAGCCGCCGGAGAAGGAGGAGGCCGGGCGCTGCTGCGCTTCGTGGTCGAAGCCGAGACCGGCAAGAATGCTCGCCGCACGCGCCTCCGCCGAGTGGGCGCTGATATCGGCAAGCCGTGTCTGGATGTCGGCGATCCTATGCGGGTCGGTCGCGGTTTCGGCTTCGGCGAGAAGCGCGGCGCGTTCCTTGTCGGCCTTCAGCACGATCTCGATCAGCGGCTCTTCCGTGCCGGGTGCCTCCTGGGCCACCTGGCCGATCCGCGCGCTCTTCGGCAAGGAGACGCTGCCGGATTCGGCGGCAAGCTCGCCGGTGATGATTCGGAACAGTGTCGATTTGCCGGCGCCGTTGCGGCCGACGAGGCCGGCCTTCGTGCCTGCCGGAAGCGTCACAGAAGCGTTTTCGATGAGAAGACGGCCCGCGACGCGGGCGGAAAGGCCGGTGATCTGGATCATTCGGGCCTTTTGCCCGGAGTTTTACCCGAAGGCAAGGGTCAACGGAGGAGCTTCGCAGCGGCGCCATAAGGTCGGAGCGAGCGGACTCAAGAGCTTATTGTTATCAAATCCTGGACGACGTGTTCCGATAATCAATACTTCCAAACCTCATCATGAGGCCCCACATCTATCGGCGAAGAGCGCAGGAACTGCTCTTCCGATCACCCGGTTCGGATCGAATGCCATCGGCAAGGCCGCCGCGTTCGAAAGAGACTGACCCGATCACAGGTGGTCGCGACCAACCCATCATTCAGCGAATCTTCTGACCAGGAGTTGACCATGAGAAATGCAGTCCACACCGCTCTCGCCGCTGCCCTTGTCGCCACTGCCGTTCTTGGTGGCGCCTCTGCTGCCTTTGCCGGCGGCAGCTATTACGAAGGCATCAGCGACAAGCCGCTCTTTACGGAACGCGCTCCGAAGGCCGGAGGCGAGGCCGCCGTTCGCCGCACGAATGGTTCCATTGACCGTACCCTGACGGGTTCCGTCGCCGACTACGCCGTCCAACCGAAGCTGGTCCGCGGCGGAGAAGGTGAATATTACCAGGGCATTAGCCGCTAACGCGGAATCTATGGATTAGCGCTCGTCCTCCCAGACCGCTTTCCGTGGCCCGGTCCCGCTATGCGGGGCCGGGCCTTTCCGCTTGCGAGAGTGATGAGTACCGTGTGCGTGCCGCTATTTGTCGCGGCCCTTTCGTATTTAGTTCGGTGCTAATACTTGACGACAGGAGTCAGCAATAATATGCCGCCTCGCTAAAATGGAGGTGGCTTTGGGCGCAGGTGAATTGTCGATATTCCCGTTTTCTGTTGCGCATCTGGCCGCCCAGGGCGAGAAGCCGGCCCTGGTGTTCCCGGGCGGGAGGGTCGTCAGCTACCGGGAACTGGCCACCCGCGTCGATCGGCAGGCAACGGAATGGCGCGGCGAGCGCGGACTGGTGATGCTCGAGGCCGACCTCTCGGAGCACGCGATCGTCGCCTATCTTGCCGCACTCGATGCCGGTCACGCCGTCGCCTTGCAGGGGCCGTCCGCCACGGGCGCCGATCGCGGGAGCTTCAAGCCGGATTTCTGCCGTCGCCGCATCGACGGACGCTGGCGCACGGAGCGCTTGGAGGGGGACCGAACCGCCCTCCATCCCGATCTGGCCGTCCTGCTCTCGACCTCGGGCAGCACCGGCCAGGGGAAATATGTCCGTCTGTCCAGATCGAACATTGCGGCCAACGCACGGGCAATTGCCGAATATCTCGGCCTCACCGCGGCGGACCGGAGCTGCCTCATTCTGCCGCTGCATTATTCCTACGGCCTGTCCGTCCTGAACGCTCACATCACAGTCGGCGCGAGCATCTACATCCCCGGCGGATCCATTCTCGATGAAGGTTTCCTCGACGGACTTGCCGGAAGCGGCTGCACCAATTTTTCCGGCGTTCCCTATTCCTACGACCTTCTGGAAAAGGCGGGCTTCCGCGAGCGGGCATTTCCGCGACTGCGATTCATGACCGTCGCTGGCGGACGCCTGCCACCCGAGACGGTCCGTCTCTACAACGAGCACCTGCTTCAGCGCGGCGCAGCCTTTTTCGTGATGTACGGCCAGACGGAGGCGACCGCCCGCATCGCCTACATGCCCCCGGATCGGCTGCGGGGCAGGGAGGACTGCATCGGCGTCGCGATACCCGGCGGCAGCCTGACGATCGAGGACGAAAGCGGCCGACTGGTCACCGGTGTGGAGGAACCTGGCGAACTCATCTATCGTGGCGCGAACGTGATGATGGGCTATGCCAGCTCGCGGGCCGACCTCGCCGATGATGCCGCGCTTTCCGAATTGCGAACCGGCGACCTGGCGGTCAGGGATGTGGACGGGTTCTTCCGCATTGTCGGACGGACCAAGCGGATATCGAAGATCGCCGGGCTGCGCATCGGGCATGACGCTCTCGAAGCGGCTTTGGAACGGCATGATATCGCCGCCGCGGTCATTGGCAGCGATGTCGAAATTCATGCCTATTTCGTGGGAGAACGCGATCCAGATGACATCCGCCGGTTGCTCGTCTCCGCGAGCGGACTGACCCTGCTGCAGGTCCGGGCGACGCGCATCGACGCGCTGCCGCGCCTGGCATCCGGCAAGGTCGATTACGAGGCTCTCCGCGATAAGGGCCGGGGCGCCGGCGGCTCCTCGCGCGCAGAAGGCGTCGAAGCGCTGTTCGAGCAGCTTTTCTACCCGCGGAAGGTTCGATCGGAAGACAGCTTCCTGTCGCTCGGCGGGGATTCGCTCCGTTTCGTCCAGCTGTCGATCGGTCTCGAAAAAATCCTCGGCGAGGTGCCCGAGGCCTGGGAGCGAATGTCGGTCAAATCATTGGCCGCGATGGTCCGCCAGGAACGCAAGGGATCACAGATCGGCACGGATTTCCTAATCCGGGCGCTGGCCATCCTGCTCGTCGTACTTCACCACGAGACGCTTTGGCCGATCCCGGGCGGCTCGGCGACGATGGTCATTCTCGCCGGATTCGGGCTGGCGCGATTCCAGAGCGGCGCTCTGTTGTCGGGCTCGCTTTGGCCACTGCTACGGCCGTTGGCGCAGATCCTGGTTCCCTATTATCTGATTGTTGCCGCCTACGCTCTTGCCTGGGGAGACGTGCCCTGGGCCTCGGTCTTCCTGGTCGGCAATTTCGGCTTCGCCGATCCCGAGCGGCACAGCATGGTACCGTATCTCTACTGGTTCATCGAGGCCTATTGCCAGATGGTGCTGGTGTTTGCCGCTCTGTTCGCCGTGCCGCCCATCAGGCGCTTCGCCGCCGTTCGGCCCTTTGCCGCCGGCATGGCGCTGCTTGCCGCCGCCTTTGCCGCCCGTATGGCGCTGCCGCAGCTTTGGGACATTGGCAACCGCCAGATCTTCACGCTGCCGTGGATCTTTCACCTGGCCGTAGTCGGCTGGTGCGCGGCGCTGGCCCGGAGCTGGGCCCAGCGGCTCGCAGTCATGGCGGCAGGCACGGGAATCTACCTGTTTCTCGGTCTATACGAGGGGGTCTGGATCGGCACGAAGATCAAATATCTGCTGCAGATCGCGGTTCTCGCGGCGCTCCTGTTCCTGCCGCGCATTCGTCTGCCGCAATGGGCGGTCCATCTTGTCCTGCCGCTTTCGGCGGCGGGCTTTCATATCTATATCCTGCACCGCTTCGTGCCCGAACTCCTGCTGGCGCCGGTGCAGCCGTTCCTTCCACCACTCGCCTATTCGCTCGCTTCGATCGCCGGTGGCGTCATGTTGGGGCTCGCGGTCTGGTCGGGTCAGCGCGAGCTTTTCAAATGGCTCGTGCGCGCCAGGGCCGGCGCTCTCCCGGCGGATTGGCCGGCCGGGATCAAGTCCTGGCTCACTTCAGGCCGCCCATTTTTCGCCCTCGGTCCTCAGGAAGAAAACCAGGTCCAGCGTCAGTGACGGCCGTCCGAGCGCAGTCAAGATCGCATGCGCCTGTCCCCGGTGATGGGTTTGGTGATTGAAGAAATGGGCGAGCGTGGCACCGACTTTCTGCGTGATTTTGTCGGGCATGGTGAGCGGTGAGTAGGTGAAGTGCGCGTCGATCCGTGCCTCGTCGAGGCTGTCTAGCCAGGCGATGATGCGCTCATCTTCTTCGACCCGCGCTGCCGTCAGGGCGCTGAGGGTTTCGCCGAGGATCGCGTCGAGTTTCGTCGGTGCCTCGCCGTCCCCGGTGAACCGCTTCATCCAGATCCGGTCGGCGACGAGGATATGGTTGAGTGTTGCATGCAGCGAGCCGAAGAAGGCGCCCTTGTCCTGCCGGTATTCCGCCTCGGAGAGTTCTGCCGCGGCCGCATAGACCCGCCCGTTGGCCCAGCGATTGTAGTCGGCAAACATGCGGTAATGGTCGAGCATATGCTTTCTCCCCTGCTGTCCCGCCAGCCTAGCGCGGATTGATATTCGCGTGTGGAATGCAACTCATGAAATTTACTGATTTGATCGGCTGAGCTCCCTGTCGTCCTATGCAGCGCACGAATTCTTCACCAGGAGACGACATGACCCGCAAACTCTACGCGCTCTGCGGCACAGACCGGGCGCGGCCCTTTTCGCCGCATGTATGGAAGACGAAGCTTTCGCTCGCGCACAAGGGGCTTGGCTTCGATGTAGCGACGGTCGGCTTCACCGAAATCCCGAAGCTCGAACAGGGGGCGACGAAGATCGTACCGCTGCTTCGTGACGGCGAAAGACTGGTAAGCGACAGCTTCGACATCGCCCTTTATCTGGAAGAGGCTTATCCTGACCGCCCGACCCTGTTCGGCGGCGCGGGCGGCAAGGCGATGGCCCGCCTCGTCGAAGGCTGGTCGCAGATGACGTTGCACCCGGCAATCGGGCGTATCGCCATCATGGATATCCATGACAGCCTTGATCCGGTGGACCAGGTCTACTTTCGGCAAAGCCGCGAGCAGCGCTTCGGCAAGTCGCTCGAGGCGACCGCGGCGGCGGGGCAGACGGACCTCGAAACCTTCTCGGCTAAGCTCGAGCCGCTGCGCCACATGCTGAAGTTTCAGTCCTTCATTGGCGGCGATGGCCCGCTTTTTGCCGACTACATCGTCTTCGGCGCACTGCAGTGGGCGCGCATCGTTTCGCCGCATCGCCTGCTTGCCGCCGGCGACGTCGTTTCGGACTGGTTCGAACGTTGCCTCGATCTTCATGATGGCCTCGGTCGTTCCGTGACAGCGGCGTGAAACTCTCGTCAGCAGCGGCGAATCATCGCCGCTCCCCCTTGTTTTGCGCGGCATTGGCGGCTAATGAACCGCCACTTTCTCAAGAGCAAGGGAATTGAGCCAATGGCGATTGAACGTACCTTTTCGATGATCAAGCCGGATGCGACGAAGCGCAACCTGACCGGCGCCATCACCAAGATGCTCGAAGACGCCGGCCTGCGCGTCGTCGCATCGAAGCGCGTCTGGATGAGCCGCCGCGAAGCCGAAGGCTTCTACGCCGTCCACAAGGAGCGCCCGTTCTTCGGTGAACTGGTCGAGTTCATGTCCTCCGGCCCGACCATCGTTCAGGTTCTCGAAGGCGAGAACGCCATTGCCAAGAACCGCGAAGTGATGGGCGCCACCAACCCGGCCAACGCTGACGCAGGCACGATCCGCAAGGTTCATGCGCTGTCGATCGGCGAAAACTCGGTTCACGGTTCCGACGGACCGGAAACGGCTGCCGAAGAAATCGCCTACTGGTTCGCCGGCACCGAGATCGTTGGCTGATTCACATTCCTCGCTTCAGCCTATAAAGGCTTGAAACGATTCTTCGAAACCGGGGCGGAGACGCCCCGGTTTTCTTATGTCGCGCAGGCGGCTGTGTCGAAATGCGTCGGCGCCAGCCCGTTCCGGAAGACTTCCGGATTCTTGTCGTAGGCCGGCCCCACGACCAGGGGCCGCGCTGGCATCACGCTCTGATCGACGTCGGAAGTTACCGCCGTTTCCAGCTTCTGCAGTGTCGCTCCGTCCGGCCCCTTGACCTCGATCGTCACCGCATAGGGCTTTTCCTTCTTGACGCAGGTGATATCGGGGCTCTCCAGCACCACTTTGTCGAGCTTCGGAAAGAGCTTGCGCGTCAGCGTCAGCGGCTCGCCGCCGGCCGGGTTCTCGAAGGTCGCCACGACGACGCTGCCGTCCGGGACCGGCTGCGTCTTGTTGAGAGTGATAACGTAAGTGGCATAGGCCAGGCGGTAGTTGAAGACGAACATCTTTCCGGTCAGCTTCAGCGGGTCCGGGCCGGTCTCGCGCTGGCAACCGGCGAGCGCCGCCGCAACCAGGGCAATGGCGATGACTTTTCTCATGGCTGCGTTTCCTCTTTGTTGCGGCGGTAGTGGCGTTTGGCCTTCGTGCGGTTGCCGCAAACTGCCATGTCGCACCAGGTCCTGCTCCTGTTGCGGCTGCGGTCGAGGAACAGCCATTCGCAGTTCGGGCATATCTTCAGCCGATCGGGCTCCGGATTGGCAGCGAGGCTGAGCGCCGAATGCGCAGTGGCGACGTCGAGCGCGATATAATCGCAGCGCTCGGATGGCCGGCGCAGGATGGCCGCAATCGCCTCAAGCAGGTCGGCGAGGAGGCCCGGCCGGTCTTCGGACCGTATCTGCGCCCGGAAATGCCGATCCGTCGCCTCGCGCAGATCGATCAGCGACGCCTGCCTCTCAGGCCCGATCGGCGCTAGCGTGCCGAAACGCGTCTTCTCGGCGCCATGGAGATTGGCAGCTTCGGCAAAGCCCTCGATTGCCGCTCCATCGGCGAAACGATCGATCCGGCGCCTCGGGTCGAAGCGCAGAACCACGGAATTGGCCACATCGAGCGCCAATGCGCCGCCGGAGAATCGATGTGCGGTCCAAGTGAAGCTCATGCGAAAAATCCTAACTAGTAAAACCTATTTTACCAGTTATATTGCCTCTGTCACTAGGAGCCGCCAAGGAAAGTTGGCCTCCGCGTTTCGCGATTGAAATTGACGCGGTTTCGGTCTTGGATCGTCTTGATCCCGATCGCCGCGACCGGCCGGATTAGTCATGACCTATTTCCTTCAGCAGATCGCCAACGCCGTTCCCGTGGCAGCGCTCTATGCGGCGCTCGCCTTCGGCTACGCGATTGCCTTTGCCGTGACGCGGCGCGCCGATCTGACCTACGGCGCGCTTTTTGCCTTTGCCGGGCAGATGTTCGTGCTCTTCGCGGATTTCGGCTGGAACCGACTGTGGCTGGTCTTGCCGGCAGCCCTCGGTGTCGGTGCCGTGGCGGCGCTGACCTTCGGGCTCGGCGCCGGGTTGGTCGCAGGCCGCTACGTCATGCGGCCGCTAGCCTTTTCCTCGGCAAATGCGGTGGTCGTCGCCTCGCTCGGTAGCCTCATGGTGCTCATGGAAACGGCACGCCTCGCCTCAGACACACGAAGCCTGTGGCTGCCGCCCTTTCTGAACGAGGTCATCGTCTTCTGGCCGGATCCGCAATTTCCCGTGACGCTGACGGTCGTGCAGCTGCTGAACACCGCGCTGATGGCGGCGCTGGTCGCCGCCGGTCATTTCCTGCTCAGCCATTCCTATGCCGGGCGCTATTGGCGCGCCGTCTCGGAGGATCGCGAAGCAGCAGCCCTCTGCGGGGTCGATCCCTCCACCGTCTACATTCTCGCCTATGGCATCGCGTCGCTGATTGCCGCCTTCTGTGGCATCCTTGCCGCTTCCTACTATGGCAATATGGACTTCGGCATGGGTCTGACCTTCGGCGTCAAGGTCCTGTTCATCGCGGCGATCGGCGGCCAGACGGCGCCATTCTACGCTGCCCTCGGCGCCGCCGGCGTAGGGCTTCTGGAAACGCTGTGGAGCGCCTACGGCCCGATCCTCTGGCGGGATTTCGCGATTTTCGGGTTTCTGGTCATTGTGCTTGTCGTCACGCGGCGGGAGAAGGTCATTCCCTGATCAGCTCTCGAGAGTCCAACGGTCGCGTGCCGCATCGTCGGCATCCTTGGCGCTCACCCATTCGCCGGCGCTGCCGTCGGCCCGGTGTTCCTTCTTCCAGAAGGGAGCCGCGGTTTTCAGGAAATCCATGATGAAATTCGCGCCGTCGAAGGCTGCCTGCCGATGCGGCGAGGCGGTGACCACCAACACGATGTTTTTACCGGGTTCGATGCGCCCGAAACGGTGGATGGCTGTCGCGGCCTGCAGGCCGAAGCGCTCAACCGCTTCGTGACAGATGCGGCTGATCTCCGCGTCCGCCATGCCTGGATAGTGTTCGAGCTCGAGTGCGTTGAGGGCTCCCGCCTCGTCGCGGCAGAGGCCCGAAAAGCTGACTATCGCACCGATGTCGGCGCGGCCGCAGGTAAGCGCAGCGACTTCGGCGGCAAGGTCGAAGTCGTCGCGTTGGACGCGCACGGTGATCGGGGCAGTCATCGCCTCAGCCGCCGGTCATCGGCGGAAACAGCGCGATCTCGCGGGCGCCGGCGATCGGGTCGCCATGGTCGACATGTTCCTGGTTGATCGCCGCGCGGATGACGTTCTGGTGTTCGAGCGCCGATTCGTACTCGGCGCCGAGGGTCTTCAGATGCGCCAACAGATCGCCGATCGTGACGACGTCCGCCGGCAGTTCGAGTGTTTCCTCACCCTTGCCGATGCGCTCGCGCACCCAGGAAAAATAGATGAGGTTGACCGTGCTCATTCGTTGACCACATGCTTCAGGCCGGCGCGGAAATAATCGTAGCCGGTATAGAGCGTAATTGCTGCGGCGATCCAGAGAAGGACGATGCCTGCTTCCGTTATATAGGGCACGAGCTTGTCGCCGGCAGGACCGGCCAGCAGGAAGGCGATCGCCACCATCTGGATGGTCGTCTTCCATTTGGCAATCCGCGTCACCGGGACGCTGACCTTGAGCGCCGCAAGATATTCGCGAAGCCCCGAGACGAGGATTTCGCGGCAGAGGATGATGATCGCGGCCCAGATCGACCAGCCGGCGATCGTCCCGTCGGCGGCGACGAGCAGCAGGATGGAGGCGACGAGCAGCTTGTCGGCGATCGGATCGAGCATCCGGCCGATATTGGATGTCTGCTTCCATATGCGCGCGAGATAGCCGTCGAAGAAATCGGTGATCGAGGCGGTGACGAACAGGACGAGTGCAGTCCAGCGCGCGAAATCGGAGCTGTGCAGCCGGCCCTCGATGAAGAAGCAGAGCACGATCAGCGGCACGATGAGGATACGGAAATAGGTCAGCAGATTCGGGACGCTATAGGCAATGGGCGTTGGCATGGACTCGGTTTCTCTGGACACGACAATCCCCCATTTCCCGTGATCTAGGGTCTTCGACGCGATTTCTGGTTCGGTTGGCGTGGGGGAAGCGCCAGCTTTTCCCACACCCTCCGGGTTTCAGGTGTACAGAATGACTTTGCGACCACGAGGTCAACAGGTCATTGCGTTGCGGTTGTCATATTTGCCGGATTTCGTCTGAACGCAGCCTGAATTGCACCGCCCGGCGTGCGCGTCCGTGCTCGATGAAACGCGCGGCGCGTCCGATCATTTGGCGTCCTCGTGAAAATGCTCGTAGACGAGGCGGGCCACCGTCTCCGAGATGCCATTGACCGCCATCAGGTCGCTGATGCCGGCGCGGGAAACCGCCTTGGCGGTGCCGAAATGGGTAAGAAGCGCCCGCTTGCGCGTCGGGCCGATGCCGGCGATCTCGTCGAGCGGGTTCTTGACCATCTCCTTCTTTCGCCGCGCCCGGTGCGAGCCGATGGCGAATCGATGCGCCTCGTCGCGCAGCCGCTGGATGAAATAGAGCACCGGATCGCGCGGCGGCAGCGCGAAGCTCTCGCGACCTTCGGCGAAGAAGCGCTCGCGCCCGGCGTCCCGGTCGACGCCCTTGGCGACGCCGATCGCCGTCACGCAGTCCTCGACGTCGAGTTCCTTGAGAATGGCGCGAACCGCCGTCATCTGGCCCTGGCCGCCATCGATGAGGATGACGTCCGGCCAGGCCGGGAAGGCCGCGTCCTCGCTCGCCTCTGTCGAGCGGTCCGGCTTGCCTTCTTCTTTCAACAGACGCGAGAAGCGCCGGGTCATCACCTCGCGCATCATGCCGAAGTCGTCGCCCGGCGTGATCTCCGTCGATTTGATGTTGAACTTGCGGTACTGGCCTTTGACGAAGCCCTCGGGACCGGCAACCACCATGCCGCCGACCGCATTGGTGCCCATGATGTGCGAGTTGTCGTAGATTTCGATGCGACGCGGCACCGAAGGCAACTTGAAGGTCTCGGCAAAGCCCTCGAGCAGGCGTGACTGGGAGGCCGTCTCCGCAAGCTTGCGGCCATGCGCCTCCCGTGCATTCGCCTGCGCGTGCTCGACGAGGTCCTTCTTCTCGCCGCGCTGCGGTACGAGGATCGAAACCTTGTAGCCGGACTTCTCGCTCAATGCCTGACCGAGCAGGTCTTGCTCCTCGACCGTTTCGCAGAGCAGGATCTGACGCGGGCAGGGCTTGTCGTCATAGAACTGCGCCAGAAACGCGCTGAGCACTTCGGCGGCGGGAAGCGATGGGTCGGCCTTGGGGAAATAGGCGCGGTTGCCCCAGTTCTGGCCGGTGCGGAAGAAGAACACCTGGATGCAGGAAATGCCGCCTTCGTGGTGGATGGCAAAGACGTCCGCCTCCTCGACGCCGGCGGGGTTGATGCCCTGATAGCTCTGGACATGGCTGAGCGCTGCCAGTCGGTCGCGATAGAGCGCCGCCCGCTCGAAGTCGAGGGTTTCCGACGCTTCGGCCATTGCCGCGGCGATCGTCGCCTTCACCGCCTGGCTCTTGCCGGATAGAAAATCCTTCGCCTCGCGCACGAGCTCCGCATAGTCCGGATCGCTGATCTCGCCGGTGCAGGGCGCCGAACAGCGCTTGATCTGGTAGAGCAGACATGGGCGCGTGCGCGTTTCGAAAACGCTGTCCGTGCAGGTTCTCAGAAGAAAGGCCCGCTGCAGCGAATTGATGGTCCGCCCGACGGCTCCGGCGGAGGCGAAGGGGCCGAAATAGTCGCCCTTGCGGCTGCGCGCACCGCGATGCTTGTAGAGGGCGGGCGCCCGGGTATCGCCGGTGACGACAATATAGGGAAACGACTTGTCGTCGCGCAAAAGCACGTTGAAACGCGGACGCAGGCGCTTGATCAGGTTCGCTTCGAGCAGCAGTGCCTCGATTTCGGTGCGCGTTGTGACGAACTCCATATTCGCCGTTTCGCGCACCATGCGTGCGATGCGGTTCGAGTGGCCGCGGCCCTGGGCATAGTTGCTGACCCGCTTCTTGAGGCTGCGCGCCTTGCCGACATAGAGCACGTCGCCGGCCTCGTTGAACATCCGGTAGACGCCCGGCCCGTTCGGCAGCAGCCTGACGAAGGCCTGAATGAGTTCGGCCCCCTTGAGCCCTTGCGTTTCCGGCTTCGTCTCCGTCCACTCCACCGGGGGCGCCGGCCGATCACTTTCAGCCACCTCGACGAGATCGTCTTCGTCCTCGGTTTCGCTGCCGTCATAAAGGATGCCGCCGTCGGTGGGCGTCCGCCCGTTCATTCCACTATCTCCCGAATATCCGGCGTCTCCCAGGCAAGGTGCTGGCCGCCGTCGAGCGCGATCATCTGCCCGGTAACCGACGGCGTGTCGAATAGGAAGCGGACCGCACGTCCGAACTCGTCGAGCGCCGGGCCGCGCCTGAGGATCAGCGCATTCACTTGCGCCTCGAAATCGCGCCGGTCCTGCCGCTCGTTCGGCAGTGTCGGTCCCGGCCCGATGCCATTGACGCGAATGTCGGGGGCAAGCGCCTGCGCCATCGTCCGGGTTGCCGTCCAGAGCGCCGACTTGGAGAGCATATAGGAATAAAAGCGTGGATTTGGAGACCAGACGCGCTGGTCGATCACATTGACGATAAGGCCGGAAACATCGCCCGGGCGCTGGCGTGCGAAGTCGCGGGCAAGCAGGGAAGGGGCCTTGACATGCAGGGCGAAGTGCCGCTCCCAGATTTCCTCGTCGAACTGGTCGAGGCTGTCCTTGTTGAACACCGAGGCGTTGTTGACGAGGAGATCGAGCGGGCCGAGCCGCGAGGTCGCCTGTGCTGTCAATTCCGAGGCCGCCCCCACATCGGTGAGGTCCGCCTGAAGGGCTACCGCCTTGGCGCCGGTCGCGCCGAGCTCTGCCGCCAGCGCCTCGGCCTCTGCCAGCGAGCCGTTCGCGTGGATGGCGACCGCAAAGCCGTGCGCGGCCAGATCCTCAACTATTGCCCTGCCAATGCGCCGTGCGCCGCCTGTAACCAGCGCCGCCTTCAATGTCCTTCTCAACGTTCTTTCCCGTTCCGCGAATCCAGTTTTCGTCAGACAAAGATATAGGCTGGAAAGGCAGGGCTGAAAAACTCCCTCGACGATTCATTTCGGAAAAATTAACGCGGGCAGCGTATTTTGAATTATCTTTTATGCTTATAGTATATCTTTGGTTAATCTTGAATTATGGTTAATAAATCCTCTGTGTCGACAAGGCAACATCAAATTTTGAACGCGTTTGAGCCACTAAAATTTCACATTTTAGCTCTTGAGAATCCGCATTTTCTGTCCAATTTCCGGTCAACCGGACGGGTTAATTGTAGATACCCGGTGTCCCGATAAAGCACGCCAAAGAGATGCTTTCGGGGTGCCGGTCTGATAGGAGAATAGTATGCGTACGCTTACCACCGCGCTCATGGCTTCGGCCATTTCCCTGGTTGCTTTCCAGGCGGCTCATGCCGCTGACGCCATCGACGAGGTTCCGGCCGCTCCGGCCGCGGAATATACCGAGCCGGCCGTCAAAAACTGGTCCGGCGCCTATGTCGGCGGCACGGCCAACTGGCATCACGGCGAAGCCGATGCGACCGGCAGCAACACGTCGGCGGGCTTCGGCGGCGGTCTTTATGGCGGCTACAACGTGCAGGACGGCCAGATGGTCTACGGCGGCGAAGCCGACGTCAATTACGCCGGCAACGATTCGCACTCCAGCGGTCGCAAGGTCGAGCAGGGCTTGAACGGCTCGGTGCGCGGCCGCGTCGGCGTCGATGTGAACCCGGTCCTGGTATACGGAACGGCCGGTCTCGCCCTCGGCAATGCCAAGCTCTCGACCCCGGCGGGTTCCGACGACAAGACCCTGGTCGGCTGGACGGCCGGCGCCGGGGCCGAAACCTTCGTCACCGACAACGTCACCGCCCGCGTCGAATACCGCTACACGGACTACGCCTCCAAGGACTTCCGCGCCGGCGGCTCGACCGTTTCGTCCGGCTATGACGAGCACAGCGTCCGCCTCGGTATGGGCGTCAAGTTCTGATCCTAAGAAGTGGATCGAAAAAGGCCGGGGCGACCCGGCCTTTTTGTATTTTACGCTTTGAACTTGGAATAGTCGGGAAAGTGCTTCTCGAATTTGGCCGGCCAGTTCTTGAGCTTCGGCCGCCCCTTCTGCCATTCGCCGGTAAACCGAAGTTCGATATAGCGCAGCACGGCCGCCAGGGCGAAATGGCCGGCATGGAGCTTGCTGCCGGTCTTCGGCAGATTGGCCTCGAGATAGTCGAGGCCCCGTTCGACCTTTTCCCATTGCCGGTCGATCCACGGCTGATGCACTTTTTCCGGCGGGTGGAAGCGCTTTTCGTAGACGATCGCCAGCAGGCTGTCGCAGATGCCGTCGCAGAGTGCTTCGAAGATCTCGACCTGGGTGCGTTTCCCGGCATTCTTCGGATAGAGCTTGCCCTTTGTCTGGCGGTCGATGAAATGCATGATCGCCCGGCTGTCGTAGATCGACTGGCCGTCCGCCGTGATCAGGGTTGGAATCTTGCCGAGCGGATTGCTGCCGATCAGCTCCGGCGGATTGGCATTGGTGTCCGTCAGGACGCTTTCCGCCGCTATCCCGACATGATGGGCAGCCATTCGAACCTTGTTGGAATAGGGCGAGGCGGGCGAGTAAAATATCTTCATTCGTCTTTCCGTTCTTATGGTGCGGCGGGGAGCAGGACCGTATCGCGTCGGCAGGCGCGACGATCTATTTCAGGGCAGGTCCTGAATTTCAATTCCTTGTCGAAGCAGATTCTGATTTCCTCGATCAGCCGACCCTCGCAGGTCACGGCAATCATGTCTTTCGCCATGCCGGGATTCTTCGCCGTGAAAGCGGTCTCGATCGATCCCACGGAGAGGTCCCGCGAACCCTCCGTGGAGGTAAATTCGGCAGGAAAGGCAAGCCGCTCGCGCGCCGCTCGTGTCACGGCGAAATAATCCGCCTGGCTGAGGCCCGAGCAGGTGCCGTGTTTGCGCCATTGATGCCCAATCAGGCCCATCGACGGAACGATGTCGAGATATAGCCGTCCGAGCGACTCAGGGACCCGGTCGGATTGTCCCGTCTGGCAAAACTGCGGATAGCCGCGCTCATGTTGCGGCCACAGGCCGTGGACGATCAGGCCGCTGCCGCGCTCGCATTGTTCGGATTTGCCCTTCGGGTCATTGCCTCGGCACCATGTCGGGGACCAGGAGAGCGAAAGCACATAGAAGTCGAACCCCTTGCCGACGGGAACGCTCGCCAATGCGGCATCCGCCGGGGCGTCCGCCCCGGAGCCGGGTGTCTTGTCGCCTTCGCCGCTACAGCCGGCGACCGCCAACAGGGCAAGGGCCGCCAGAAGCCGGTTTCTTGCGGCAATCAACGAAGCGAAGAGCAATGGGCGCCGTAGACATACCAGGGATCGAGGCCGCCGATGCAGAACTCGACGTTGGAGCCGACGCCGGCAAAGCCCCAGGGCCTCTCGACCAGGTACCAGAGGGGGCGCCGGACGCCGTCGCTCATCACGGCGGTGCCATAGCAATATTCACGTTCGACCAGATGCGTGTAGTCGCGCGGTTCGAAGCGGTTCTGGCCCATGTCGCGAATCTCGGCGATGGCGAGATTGGCGTGAAGATAGTTTGCGGCCTTGTAGTCGAAGCGCCGGGTGATGAAGCCGAGAACGGACGGGTTGTCGCAAATGCCGGCATCGTAGGCTTGGGGGGCGACGGGCACTGCCGCCATGTCAGCACCTGCGGCGCTGGTGACCGCACCGGCGGCGAGGGAAAGCGAGGTCAGAAGCATCGCGGCAAGCTTGCAAGTCATGGCTACCTCCCTGAATCATCTCTACAGTGCCGCGGGCCCCTTCAGACGCGCAAAGTACTGTAACACTTTGAATCTACGCATCGTGCTTTCCGAAAATCGATTCCGATATTCGGGGCCGACGCGCTAGAGATTGAAGCCACGTGGCCCGGCCCGTCAAGGCCCTCGGTTGAGGGATGTTTCGCCGCGCAGCCAGAAGCAGCGTCCCGATGCGAACCGGTCCTGGCGGAGACGTTCCTTCAGGAAGGGCAGCAGGACATCGAGTTCGTCCTTGAGGGTAAAGGGCGGATTGACGATGACGAGGCCCGATCCGGCAAGCCCGGTGATATCGCGATCGCTGCGGACCGAAAGCTCGGCGCACAGCATTTTGGGAATCTCCAGTGCTCTCAACGCCTCATGAAACTCCTTGACCGGTGCGCCCTTTTTCAGCGGATACCAGAGGCAGTAGATGCCGCCGGCGAAGCGGCGATAGGCCTTGGCGAGCCCGTCGACCAGCCGCTCATATTCGCCTTCCTTCTCGAAAGGCGGGTCGACGAGGACGAGGCCGCGCTTTTCCTTCGGCGGCAGGTGTGCACCGAGCGCCAGCCAGCCGTCGAGCCGTGTGATCCGGCTCTGGAAGTCGCCGTCGAACAGCCGGTGCAGCGTCTCGTGATCTTCGGGATGCAATTCCATCGCCGAGAGCCGGTCCTGCGGCCGAAACAGCATGCGGGCAAGTTTCGGCGAACCGGGGTAGTGCGTGAGCCCGGCATCCGGCCCGCTATGCGGATTGAGTTCGCGCACGGCCGAGAGGTAGGGCTCGAGAATGGCGGCAACCGGGGCGGGGAGCTCGGCGTCGATCAGCCGTCCGATGCCCTCGCGCCATTCGCCGGTCTTCTGCGCCTCCTCGCTCGAAAGGTCGTAGAACCCGATGCCTGCATGGGTATCCAGCACGCGGAAGGCCTTGTCCTTCTGCTTGAGATAGGTGACGAGCCTGGCCAGCACCGCGTGCTTCAGGACATCGGCGAAATTGCCCGCGTGATAGATGTGCCGATAGTTCATAAGGGCCGCCGATGGCTGCGATCAATTGTTTCGATGGATGGCGAATGGGACTTTGAGCCCTCTTTCGGATGCCATATAGAAAAGCCATGAACGTTGCGACCCCCATCAGAGCAGAAAAATCGGCGAGCCACTCGGTCTGCCCGCATGACTGTCCGTCGGCCTGCGCGCTGGAGGTCGACCTAACCGCCGAAGGGCGGATCGGTCGCGTCCGCGGTGCTGCCGCCAACAGCTATACGGCCGGCGTCATCTGCGCCAAGGTGGCACGCTATGCGGAGCGCATCTACCATCCGGGCCGGCTGATGGTGCCGCAGCGCCGCGCCGGCGCCAAGGGCGAGGGGAACTGGCAGGAAATTTCCTGGGAGGCCGCGCTCGACGAGATCGCCGACCAGTTCGTCAGGGCCGAGCAGAGGTACGGTTCGGAAGCGGTCTGGCCCTATTTCTATGCCGGCACCATGGGGCAGGTGCAGCGCGATTCCATAGAGCGGCTGCGCCATGCGAAGCGCTATTCCGGATTCTTCGGCTCGATCTGCACCAACATGGCCTGGACCGGCTTCACCATGGCGACCGGAGCCTTGCGCGGCCCGGATCCGCGCGAAATGGCCAAGTCCGATTGCGTGGTGATCTGGGGCACCAATGCGGTGGCGACCCAGGTCAATGTGATGACCCACGCCGTCAAGGCCCGCAAGGAGCGCGGCGCCAAGATCGTCGTCATCGACGTCTACGACAATCCGACCGTCAGGCAGGCCGATCTGGGAATGATCCTGAAGCCCGGCACCGATGCCGCGCTCGCCTGCGCGGTCATGCATGTCGCGTTCCGCGACGGCTATGCGGACCGCGCCTACATGGCGGAGTTTGCCGACGATCCGGTCGGGCTCGAAGCGCACCTCGAGACACGCGGGCCGGAATGGGCCTCGGCGATCACCGGCCTATCCGTCGAGGAAATCGAGACCTTCGCGAAGCTCGTCGGGACGACGCCGAGAACCTATTTCCGTCTCGGCTACGGCTTCACCCGCCAGCGCAACGGCTCCGTCGCGATCCACGCCGCCGCATCGGTCGCGACCGTGCTCGGCTCGTGGAAGCACGAGGGCGGCGGCGCCTTTCATTCGAACAACGACATCTTCAAGCTCGACAAGCGCGAGCTTGTCGGCACGGCGCTGCACGACCCGAATGTTCGCATGCTCGACCAGTCGCAGATCGGCCGCGTGCTGACCGGCGACGCCGAGGCGCTGCGCCACCGCGGCCCGGTGACGGCGCTGCTGATCCAGAACACCAATCCCGTGAACGTCGCGCCCGAGCAGCGGCTGGTGAAGCGGGGCTTCCTGCGTGACGATCTCTTCGTCGCCGTGCACGAACAGTTCATGACCGACACCGCCCGGCTTGCCGACATCGTCCTGCCGGCGACGATGTTTCTGGAACATGACGATCTCTATCGCGGCGGCGGCCACCAGCACGTTCTCATCGGCCCGAAGATCGTCGAACCGCCGCCGACGGTGCGCACCAACCTCTTCGTCATCGAGGAACTGGCAAAGCGCCTCGGCGTCGCCGACTGTCCCGGCTTTGGCCTCTCGGAGCGCCAGCACATCGACCGATTGCTCGCCAATTACGGCATCGGCTACGAGGAGATGAAAGAGCGGAAATGGCTCGATTGCCAGCCCGCCTTTGATGAGGCCCATTTCCTTGGCGGCTTCGGGCACCCCGACGGCAAGTTCCGCTTCAAGGCCGATTGGACCGGCACGCCGGCGCCCAACCGGCCGCCGAAGTCGATGGGCCCGCAGGGGCCGCAGGGCAGCCTTCCTGCGTTCCCCGACCATGTCGATCTGATCGAAGTTGCAGACGAACGTCATCCGTTCCGGCTGGCGACTTCGCCGGCGCGTTCCTTCCTGAACTCGACCTTTTCCGAGACGCCCTCCTCGATCGAGAAGGAAGGCCGCCCCGAGGTCATGATCCAGGCGGAGGACGCAGCCGAGCTCGGCATCGTCGACGGCGATGTTGTCCGGCTCGGCAACGACCGCGGCGAGATCCGCCTGCATGCCAGGATCGGCGGCGGCACGCGCCGCGGCGTCGTCGTTGCGGAGGGGCTTTGGCCGAATGGAGCCCATCTCGACGGCGAGGGGATCAATGTCCTGACCGGGGCCGATGCGGTCGCGCCCTATGGCGGCGCGGCCTTCCACGACAATCGCGTCTGGATGCGCAGGGCTTGAGCAACTCTCGTCACGCGCCGGACGCGCGTGAACCTCTCATCAAGGATCACCCATGACCAAGCATGACGACCCGCGTATCCGGATCATCGATCGCCGATCTCTCTGGAAGGGCTTCATCAGCCTCGAGGAGGTCACCCTCGAGCAACAGAGGTCCGACGGCAGGACTGCCCGCCTTGTTCGCGAAGTGCACGACCATGGCCGCGCGGCGACGATCCTGCTTTTCGACCCGGAGCGCCGGATCGTCGTGCTCGTCCGCCAGTTCCGCCTTCCCGTCCTGCTGCAAGGGGAACCGGCCTTCTTGATCGAGACGCCGGCAGGCCTTCTCGACGGCGAGGCGCCGGAAGTAGCGATCTGCCGCGAAGCGATGGAGGAGACCGGCTATCGCATCGACAGCGCCATGCATCTCTTCGACGCCTATATGAGCCCCGGTTCGATAACCGAACGGACGAGTTTTTTCCTTGGCCGCATCGATACGTCCAAGAAAGTCGCGGCGGGCGGTGGGCTTGCGCATGAGGGCGAAGACATCGAGGTGCTGGAAATTGCCTTGGACGACGCCGTCGCGATGATCGGCACCGGCGAAATCTGCGATGCCAAGACGATCATGTTGCTGCAGTGGGCGGTGCTGAACCGGGCGGCGCTCGCGGGCTAACCCCTTGATACGTCATACATTACCGATATTTCACTTTTTGTCCGCGCCGTGCTGAGGTAAATCCCTCGTGTCTTCTCCAACGACACGGGCGATCCATGACGTCCCCTTCCTCCCCCCACGAATTTGAAGCGCAGGACGAAACCACCGAGGGCGGGTGGTGGTCGTTCCTGAGGCGCAATCGGCGCTATCTTTCCACCATCGGCACGCTCCTGGTGATCGCGCTCTTCGGAGCGGCGATTTTCCATATCACAGCCGAGGTGGAGTACGAGGATGTAGTCGTGGCGCTGGCGGGCACGAGCTGGACCGCCGTGACGACGGCCATCCTCTGCACGGGCCTGAGTTTTCTCGCGCTCACCTTCTACGATGTCGGGGCGCTCGACTATATCAAGCGCAAGCTCCCCTATCTCGACGTTGCCTTGACGGCGGCCTGTGCCTATGCGGTCGGCAACACGGCGGGCTTCGGCCCTTTGAGCGGCGGTGCGATCCGGTACCGGTCCTATTCCCGCCTCGGCCTGGAGCCGGACGACATTGGCCGGGTCATCGCCTTCGTCACGCTCGCCTTCGGCCTAGGCTTGGGCGCAGTCGCCTGCCTGAGCCTGCTCGCCGTCGCCGAATATGTCGCACCGCTGACGGGTATCGATCCGTTCTGGCTGCGGGCAATCGCCGTGCTCGTGCTTGCCGGAATGCTTGCCATCATGGTGGCGGCGCGGACCGGCCATGAGATGCGCATCGGACGCGTCACCCTGCGTCTGCCGGACACAAGGACCTCGTCGCGCCAGTTCCTGGTGACGGCGCTCGATCTCGCGGCCTCCGCAACCGTGCTTTATGTGCTGCTGCCGTCAGGCACGATCGGCTGGCCGGCATTCCTGGCGATTTATTCCGTCGCGGTCGGCCTCGGCGTGCTGAGCCACGTCCCGGCCGGGTTGGGGGTCTTCGAAACGGTGATCGTCGCAACCCTCGGCCGCGCGGCGGATGTCGATGCGATCCTCGGCGCGCTGGTCCTCTACCGTGTGATCTACCATGTGCTACCGCTGTTGATCGCCATCGTCGTGATGATCGGCATGGAGGTCCGCCAGCTCGCCGGCCACCCGGCGGCGTCCAGCCTGCGCCGCGCCGGCGGCCGGATGACCCCGCTCCTGCTCGCGACGCTCGCCCTCGTGCTCGCCCTGATGCTCGTCCTTTCGAGCGTCACGCCGACGCCGGACGAGAACCTGGCATTCCTCGCAAACCATGTCTCCCTTCCCATCGTCGAAGGCGCACACTTCCTCGCGAGCCTGTTGGGCCTCGCGCTAGTCATCGTCGCGCGCGGATTGGCGCTGCGGCTTGACGGCGCGTGGTGGGCGTCGGTCGTCATCGCGCTTGCCGCTCTTCTGCTCTCGCTTGTCAAGGCGGTGGCACTCGTCGAGGCAGGCATGCTCGCCTTTTTCATCCTCGGCCTCCTCGCCAGCCGCCGGCTTTTCATTCGCCCCGCCTCGCTGTTCGGCCAGGCGCTGACGGCCCCCTGGCTGATGGCGATGGGCGTCATCTGCCTCGGTGCCTATGTCGTTCTGCTCTTCGTCTACCGCAATGTCGAATACAGCCACGAGCTCTGGTGGCAGTTCGAATTTTCGGCCGAGGCGCCGCGCGGGCTGCGGGCGCTCCTGGGCGTGACGATCGGCGCGATCGCCGTGGCGATCTGGAGCCTCATGCGGCCGGCCGCGACGGCGGTGGCACCCGCATCCGGGGAGGAGCTCGAGCGCGCCATCGCCATCCTCGAAACCCAGGACATGTCCGATGCCAATCTGGTGCGGATGGGCGACAAGAGCATCATGTTCTCGGCGGACGGCCGCGCCTTCATCATGTATGGCCGCTGGGCGCGCTCCTGGATCGCACTTTTCGACCCTGTCGGGCCCTTGGATGTCTGGCCGGACTTGATCTGGCAGTTCATCGAGACGGCGCGATCCAACGGCTGCCGTGCCGTCTTCTATCAGGTCTCGCCCAAGGGCCTAGCTTACTACGCCGATGCGGGCTTGAGGGCGTTCCGTCTCGGCGAGCTCGCCGAAGTCGATCTCGCGCGCTTCGAGATGAAAGGCGGCAAATGGGCGAACCTGCGCCAGCAGGTAAGCCGCGGCCAGCGGGATGGGCTGGAATTCTCGCTGGTGGAGCCCGCCGATGTGCCGGCGATCCTGCCGGAACTTGCGAAGATATCCGATGCCTGGCTTGCGCACCACAGCGCCCGCGAGAAGGGTTTTTCGCTCGGCGCCTTCGATCCGGATTATCTTGCGGAACAGCCGGTGGCGATCCTCAAATGCAATGGCCGCATCGTCGCCTTCGCGAACATCCTTGTGACCGGCACCAAGGAAGAGGGATCCGTGGACCTGATGCGCTTCTCGCCGGAGGCGCCCCGCGGTGCGATGGATTTCCTGTTCGCGCAGCTCATGGAATATCTGAAGGCGCATGGCTACCGGCGCTTCAATCTTGGAATGGCGCCGCTTTCCGGCATGTCGTCCCGACGGTTGGCGCCCGTCTGGGACCGCGCCGGCCGAGCCTTCTACGAGCACGGCGAACGCTATTACAATTTCAAGGGCCTGCGCGCCTTCAAGTCCAAATTCCATCCACACTGGCAGCCACGTTATCTCGTCGCGAGCGGCGGGCTCAATCCGATCCTCTCGCTGATGGACGCGACGTTCCTGATCGGCGGCGGCCTCAAGGGAGTGATAGGGAAATGACGCTCAACGGCAAGATCTGGAAGTCCGCGCTTTTTGGCGCACTTCTCGCCGGGGCGGTCAGCCTCGCGGCCGTGGCCGGCGATGCGCCGAAATTCGACACGGGCATGATACCGTCGCCGCATATCCTGTTCCCGAAGGAAGAGGCGACGGGGCTCGTGGTTCTGTTTTCGGATGCCGGCGGTTGGACGACCAGGGAAGACAGCGTCGCCCGATCGCTTTCCGGGAGCAACGCGATCGTCATCGGGATCGACCTCAAGGCCTATCTGGCGGCGCTTGCCAAGGATGACGGCGACTGCGTCTATACGGTCTCCGACATCGAGTCCCTGAGCCAGCAGGTGCAGCGCGCGGCCGGCAGCGGCGCCTATCGCCCGCCGGTCATTGCAGGGGCCGGCGCCGGCGGCGCAATGGCTCTGGCGATCGCTGCGCAATCGCCAGCCGCGACGATCGGCAGGACGCTCGCAATCGATCCCGAAGAAGGGATTGCCCTGACGAAGCAGCTTTGCACGCCGGCCGAGAAGAGCCGGAAGAACGATCGCATGGTGTACGGCTTGACCGACGGAGCCTTGCCCGACCCGGTGGCTGTCACCTTTTCCCCGGCGGCGCCGGCGGACGGTCGAGACCACGTCGCCGCGCTTGTCCAGAAGCATTCGGAAATCGAGACTGACGATACCGACGACGATGCCTACACGGCGCTGTCCGACGCGCTGTCGGATTATCTGGGTCAGGACGACGAATCCGACAATCCGTTCGGGCTGCCGCTGGCGATCCTCGATGCCAAGCCGAGCCGCGATACTATGGCGGTGATCTATTCCGGCGATGGCGGCTGGCGCGATATCGACAAGGAGGTCGGCAATGTCCTGCAACAGGAGGGCGTTCCGGTCGTCGGCGTGGATTCGCTGCGTTATTTCTGGGCGGAACGCCAGCCTCAGGCGACCGCCGACGATCTTCATCGGATCATCGGCTATTACGGCAAGCGGTGGAATGTCCGCAACGTCCTGCTCATTGGCTATTCCTTCGGCGCCGATGTCCTGCCACGCACCTACAACCTGCTGCCGCCCGCCGACCGGGCGCGCGTCCGCCAGGTCACGCTCATGGCGCTCTCGCATCAGGCAGATTTCAAGATTTCCGTTCTCGGGTGGCTCGGCGCGGAAGGGGCGGGGAGCGCGGGCGATCCGATCGACGATATCAAGGCGATCAACCCGTCGCTCGTCCAATGCATTTACGGAACCGAGGAAGAAGACGACGCCTGTCCGGAGCTGAAATCGTCGGGTGCGGATGTCGTTGCCATCGAGGGTGGCCATCATTTCGACGAAGACTATCCGGCGCTCACGCGGCGCGTGCTCGACGGCCTCGACCGGCGGCTCGCTCAGGCGAAGTGAACTGTCGTAGTCGTCAGCGTCAGATGGCGGGAGAAATGAGCGTGCCCGAGGCTTCCCCGACCGCGTGGCTGACCGCGCGTCCCTCTTTCATTTCCACCTTGCCCTCGGCGACCAGTTTCAGCGCCAGCGGATAGGTCCTGTGCTCGACGGTCAGGACGCGCGCGGCAAGCGTCTCAGGCGTGTCGCCGGCAATGATCGGGACGGCGGCCTGCGCGATGATCGGGCCCTCATCCATGCCCTCGGTCACGAAATGCACGGTACAGCCGGCAAGCTTCATGTCCGCATCGAGGGCGCGCTGATGGGTGTGCAGCCCCGGGAAGAGCGGCAGCAGCGACGGATGGATGTTGAGGATACGACCCTCGTGGCGCTTTATGAAGGTCGCGGAAAGAAGGCGCATATAGCCGGCGAGGCAGATGATGTCCGGCTGCAGCCGGTCCAGTTCTGCGAGGATCGCTGTCTCGTGCGCTTCCTTGCTGGCAAAATCCTTGCGGACGAAGGAAAAGGTCGGGATACCGAGGGCTGCTGCCTTGTCGAGGCCGCCGGCCTCTGCCTTGTCGGAGATGACGGCAATGATCTCGGCCGGAAAGTCCGGCGCCGTCGCGGCCTTTGCCAGCGAAAGCATGTTCGAGCCGCCGCCCGAGATGAAGGCGACCACCTTTTTCTTTGCGCCTTCGGTCACGCTCATAGGGCGAGGCTGCCCTTGTAGATCGTGCCGGCGGCCCCCTCTTCGCGTGCCACCATGCGGCCAAGCGTGAAGACAGTCTCGCCTTCGCCGGCGAGAACCGCCGAGACCTTGTCTGCTTCCGCCGACGGAACGACGGCGATCATGCCGACACCGCAATTGAAGGTGCGCAGCATCTCGTTGGCGGCGACGCCGCCGGTCTTGGCGAGCCAGGAGAAGACGGCCGGCGGCTTGATCGCGTCGAGGTCTATCTCGGCGGCGAGATGTTTTGGCAGCACGCGCGGAATGTTTTCCGGGAAGCCGCCGCCGGTGATATGCGCCAGTGCCTTGATCGCCCCGGTCTCGCGGATCGCCTTCAGAAGCGGCTTCACATAGATGCGGGTCGGCGTCATCAAGAGGTCGGCAAGCGTGCCCTCGCCGAAGGGCGCCGGCGTATCCCAGGAAAGGCCAGAGAGCGAGACGATCTTGCGTACCAGCGAATAGCCGTTCGAATGCACGCCGGAGGAGGCGAGGCCGAGAATGACGTCGCCTTCGGCAATGTCGCCCGCCGGGATCAATTGTCCGCGCTCGGCCGCGCCGACGGCAAAACCGGCGAGATCGTAATCGCCGCCGGAATACATGCCGGGCATTTCGGCCGTTTCCCCGCCGATGAGCGCGCAGCCCGCCTCGCGGCAGCCGGCGGCAATGCCGGCGACGATCGCCGCACCCTGGTCGGGATCGAGCTTGCCGGTGGCGAAATAGTCGAGGAAGAACAGGGGCTCGGCGCCCTGGACGACGAGATCGTTGACGCACATGGCGACGAGGTCGATTCCGACCGTGTCGTGCTTGTCGGCGTCGATGGCTATCTTCAGCTTGGTGCCGACGCCGTCATTCGCGGCGACCAGGACTGGATCGGTAAAGCCGGCCGCCCTGAGATCGAAGAGGCCGCCGAAGCCGCCAATCTCGCCGTCGGCGCCGGGGCGCCGGGTCGAGCGCACATGCGGCTTGATCTTCTCAACCAGCAGGTTGCCGGCATCGATATCCACACCAGCGTCGCTATAGGTGAGGCCGTTCTTTCCCGACTGGCTCATGCTCGTTCTCCAAAGCTCGTCGCGTTTTGCGGATGCGATTGGCACGGCAAGGAAAGGAGTGCAAGCACAGAGGCCGGGCATTGCGGCCTTTTTTCACCTTTTTGCCTTCCTGTCCTCGCGCTTAGGCGTCAAGGGTGCGGATTGAAGGGCATCGGGCTTGACCTGCATGCGCGCAGCGCCCTATCTCGTCGGACGAAGAGGCGCGGCGCGATATGCCGGACGCGTAGCGGGGAACGCAATGAACAATCGGGTCAGCGGCTTGGGACTTCAGCGCCAGATCTTCTTCTGGCTGCTGGTGCTTGCCGCCTTCATTGCCTTCCTGATGGTCTTCAGTTCCATCCTCCTGCCGTTTCTCGCCGGCATGGCGCTGGCCTATTTCCTCGATCCGGTCGCCGACCGGCTGCAACGCCTTGGCCTCAGCCGCCTGATGGCGACGATCGCCATTCTCGTCGCCTTCGTCCTTCTCTTTGCGCTGTCACTGATCATCGTCATCCCGCTGATCTTCACCCAAGCTGCCGATTTCATCCAGAAGATGCCTGGCTATGTTGCGAGGCTCCAGGCCTTCGTGGCGGATACTACCCAGTCGACTCTCGTGCCGGACTGGCTCGAGGCTCAAATGGCGACGATCAAGGAGAATTCCGCCAAGCTTCTCGAGCAGGGGGCAGTCTTTCTCGGCACCCTGTTCCAGCAGCTCTGGAATTCCGGCATGGCGCTCCTGGATATCCTGTCGCTCTTCATCATCACGCCGGTCGTCGCCTTCTATCTGTTGCTGGACTGGGATCGCATGGTTCAGAAGGTCGATGGCTGGGTGCCGCGCGACCATGTCGACGTGGTGCGCCAGATCGCCCGCGACATGAACGCGACGATCGCCGGCTTCGTTCGCGGCCAGGGCTCGCTATGCCTCATTCTCGGCGTTTACTACGCCACCGGCCTGTCGCTCGTCGGGCTCAATTTCGGCCTGCTGATCGGCTTCTTCGCCGGCATGATCAGCTTCATCCCCTATGTCGGTTCGCTCGTCGGCCTGGTTCTCGCCGTCGGCGTGGCGGTCGTCCAGTTCTGGCCCGACTATATCTGGATCCTGCTCGTCCTTGCCGTCTTCTTCACCGGTCAGTTTCTCGAGGGCAACATCCTGCAGCCGAAGCTGGTCGGCAAGAGCGTCGGCCTGCACCCCGTCTGGCTGATGTTCGCTCTGCTCGCCTTCGGCGCACTGTTCGGTTTCGTCGGCCTGCTCGTCGCGGTGCCTGCCGCGGCGGCGATCGGCGTCCTTGTCCGTTTCGGCATCCAGCGATACCTTGATAGCGACCTCTATCACGGGCATAGGACGGCCGCGAACCAGCAGTCGGATGGCCAGGATCCGCGCGGACACGTGCCATCCTCCAGAGCAAAGCATGACAAGACGTCCTAACGAACAATTGCCGCTCGTCTTCGGCCATGACCCGGCAACCGGCCGGGAGGATCTGCTCGTTTCCGATCGCCTCAGCGCGGCCATTGCGATCGTCGATCATTGGCCGCAGTGGCCGTCGCCGGTCGTCATCATCGCCGGCCCGGTCGGTTCCGGGAAGTCGCACCTCGCCAGCATCTGGCGGGAGAGGTCGGGCGCCGAGGCGATCCACCCCGTTGTGGGCTCGAATGCCGCCGATGTCGCCGCCTCGAAACCGGTACTCTTCGAGGATGTCGACCGGCAAGGCTTCGACGACACGGCGCTGTTTCATGTCATCAACAGCGTTCGCCAGAACGGTACGGCCCTGCTGATGACGTCGCGGTTGTGGCCGATGTCGTGGCCGGTGACGCTCCCGGATCTCAGATCGCGTCTGAAGGCGGCCACCGTCGTCGAGATCGGAGAGCCGGATGACGAACTCCTGACGCAGGTGCTCTTCAAGCTTTTCGCCGATCGCCAATTGCTCGTCGATGAGCGTTTCGTGGCCTATATAGTCAATCGGATGGAGCGCTCTTTGGAGGCCGCTCAGACGATTGTCGAGAGGCTGGACCATCTGGCGCTTGCCCGCGGCACGCGGCTGACGCGGGCCCTGGCGGCAGAAGTGCTGGAAGATCTTCCAATTGCCCGTGCCTCCGATTGACTGTCACAGAACAGTCGTCAAAGTGAGATAGCTCGTTCATCCGGAGCAATGGGGTTTGATGAGAATGGATAACGCGACGTCTGCAATCAGCGAACACAAGGCGCCCGCGGAGCAACTTGATCTTCTCACGAGCCCGGAACGTTTCATCAACCGCGAATTCTCGTGGCTTCAGTTCAACCGCCGGGTACTTGAGGAAACGCTGAACACGGCGCATCCGCTTCTGGAGCGCGTTCGCTTCCTGTCGATATCGGCCGCCAATCTCGACGAATTCTTCATGGTCCGCGTCGCCGGTCTCGAAGGGCAGGTGCGATCGGGCCTTTCATTGCGCAGTCCCGACGGCAAGACGCCGGCCGAACAGCTCGACGACATCCTGAAGGAGATCGACAATCTGCAGATGGAGCAGCAGGCCTCGCTCGCCGTCCTGCAGCAATATCTCGCCAAGGAGGATATCCTCATCGTCCGGCCGGCTTCCCTGTCTGCTCAGGACAGAAGCTGGCTTGCCAACGAATTCGACCAGTCGATCTTCCCGGTCCTGACGCCGCTCTCGATCGATCCGGCGCATCCGTTCCCGTTCATCCCCAATCTCGGCTTCTCGATGGGCCTGCAGCTCGTCAGCAAGACCGGCCGCGAACCGATGACGGCGCTGTTGCGCCTGCCGGTGGCGCTCGACCGGTTCGTCCGCCTGCCGGACGTCAAGAACGTCATCCGCTACATCACCCTCGAAGACGTCGTCGGTCAGTTCATCGACCGCCTGTTCCCGGGCTATGAGGTCCAGGGCTCGGGTACGTTCCGCATCATCCGCGACAGCGATATCGAAGTCGAGGAAGAGGCGGAAGATCTGGTGCGCCTGTTCGAGACGGCGTTGAAGCGCCGCCGCCGCGGGTCGGTGATCCGCATCGAAACCGATTCCGAAATGCCGGCGTCGCTCCGCCAGTTCGTCGTGCACGAACTCGGCGTGCCCGATAATCGCGTCGCCGTGCTGCCCGGACTGTTGGCGCTCAATACGCTTTCCGAAATCACCAAGGCGCCGCGCGAGGACCTGCGATTCGAGCCCTACAATCCGCGCTTCCCGGAACGGGTCCGCGAGCATGGCGGTGACTGCCTCGCCGCAATCCGCGAGAAGGACATGGTCGTCCACCATCCTTACGAGTCCTTCGACGTCGTGGTGCAGTTCCTGCTGCAGGCGGCGCGCGATCCCGACGTGCTGGCGATCAAGCAGACCCTCTACCGCACCTCCAACGACAGCCCGATCGTGCGCGCCCTTGTCGACGCCGCCGAGGCTGGCAAGTCCGTGACCGCGCTCGTCGAACTGAAGGCGCGGTTCGACGAGGAGGCGAACATCCGCTGGGCGCGCGACCTCGAGCGCGCCGGCGTCCAGGTCGTATTCGGTTTCCTCGAACTGAAGACGCACGCGAAAATGTCGATGGTCGTGCGCCGCGAGGAAGGCAAGCTCCGCACCTATTGCCATCTCGGCACCGGCAACTATCACCCGGTCACGGCGAAGATCTATACGGACCTGTCCTTCTTCACATGCAATCCGGTGATCGCCCATGACATGGCGAACATCTTCAACTTCATCACCGGCTATGGCGAGCCGGAAGCGGGGATGAAGCTGGCGGTCTCGCCGCATACGATGCGTCCGCGTATCCTCAAGCATATCGATGAGGAGATTGCGCATGCCGAAGCGGGTCGGCCGGCGTCGATCTGGATGAAGATGAACTCGCTTGTCGATCCGGAGATCATCGACGCGCTTTACAAGGCAAGCGGCGCGGGCGTCGAGATCGATCTCGTCATTCGCGGCATCTGCTGCCTGCGCCCGCAGGTGCCGGGCCTTTCCGACAACATCCGTGTCAAGTCCATCGTCGGCCGCTTCCTCGAGCATTCCCGGATATTCTGCTTCGGCAACGGTCACGGCCTGCCTTCGGAAAATGCGCTTGTCTATATCGGTTCGGCGGATATGATGCCGCGCAATCTGGACCGGCGGGTCGAGACGCTCGTGCCTCTCATCAACCGGACTGTGCACGAACAGGTTCTTTCGCAGATCATGCTGGGCAATCTCATCGACAACCAGCAGAGCTACGAGATTCTTCCAGACGGCACCTCGCGCCGACTGGAAGTCGGCAAGGACGCCGAGCCGTTCAATGCGCAGCATTATTTCATGACCAATCCCAGCCTCTCGGGCCGGGGTGAGGCTCTGAAGTCCAGTGCACCGAAGCTGATTGCCGGCTGGAAAAGCGGTTGGCGCAAGTAAACTGGAATCGCATGGTCGAATCTGAAGCGCAGGGGCGTCTGCCCGGCATCCGGCCGGTGTCCGTCGTGGACATCGGCTCGAACTCCATTCGCCTCGTCGTTTACGAGGGACTCAGTCGCGCCCCGGCGATGCTCTTCAATGAAAAGGTGATGTGCGGTCTCGGCAAGGGCATCGACGCGACCGGCCGGATGGAGGAGGAAAGCGTCGAGCGCGCGCTGAGGGCGCTGCACCGCTTTCGTGCGCTGTCGGACCAGGCGCGCGCCACGCAGATGTATGTGCTGGCGACCGCTGCCGCGCGCGAGGCGTCGAACGGCGCAGCCTTCATCGAGAAGGCGGAGGCCATCCTTGACCAGAGGGTCCGGATACTGACCGGCGAAGAGGAGGCCTACTATTCGGCCATGGGTATCGTCAGCGGCTACCACGAGCCGGATGGTGTCGTTGGCGACCTTGGCGGCGGTTCGCTCGAACTGGTCGACGTCCAGGGCCGGCGCATCGGCAAAGGCATAACCCTGCCGCTCGGCGGCATCCGCCTCTTCGAGCACAGCAACGGCTCGCTGAGCCGGGCGCGCGCCTGGGTGCGGAAGTTCATGAAGGGCGCGGATGTCCTGAGGAGGGGCACAGGGCGCACCTTCTACGCCGTCGGCGGAACCTGGCGCTCGATCGCCAAGCTGCAGATGGAAATGCGCGACTACCCGCTGCACATGATGCAGGGCTACGACATCTCCTACGACGAGGCAATGGCGATCCTGGCCGAAGTGATCGAGCCGAAGGCCCTGAAGCCCTCCTCCCTTGCGACGATTTCCAAGAGCCGCCGCAGCCTCTTGCCGTTCGGCGCTGTGACGATGCAGGAGGCGATCTCGATCATGCAGCCGGAGCGCATCTCGTTTTCGGCGCTCGGTGTTCGCGAAGGCTATCTATATTCGCTGCTTTCGGACAATGAACGCGCGCAGGACCCATTGCTCACGGCGGCCGACGAGATCGCCATCCTACGTGCCCGTTCACCGGAACATGCGCGCGAGCTTGCCGAGTGGACCGGCCGGATGGTGCCGCACTTCGGCATCAAGGAAACCGAGGAGGAGAGCCGCTACCGGCAGGCCGCCTGCCTGTTGGCGGATATCAGTTGGCGCGCACATCCGGATTACCGCGGCCTGCAGGCGCTGAACATCATCGCCCACTCCGCCTTCACCGGCATCACCCATGCCGGGCGGGCGTATATAGCGCTTTCCAACTACTACCGGTTCGAGGGGCTCAACGACGACGGCGCCACCAGCCCTCTCGCCGGCATCACCACGCCGCGCCTCCTCGAACTGGCAAAGCTGCTCGGCGGGCTGCTCCGGGTTGCCTACCTCTTCTCCGCCTCCATGCCGGGTGTCGCGCGCCATCTCACCCTGCGACCGTCGTCGCGGCCGGATGTCGACCTCGAATTCGTCGTGCCCGCTGCCTATCTTGATTTCGAGGGCGAACGCCTCGATGGTCGTCTGCAGCAACTGAGCCGGCTGACGGGCAAGAAACTCGGCTTCCACTTCGAGCGCTGAGCGCCGCAGATGCGTTTTTGCAGACCGTGGACGACGGTCGCGCGAGGTTTCCCCCGCGCGACCGCTTGCCGCTATTCGGCCATGAGGAGTTCGCCTGCTTCGAGCAGCACGAACTCGTTGTCGTCTGCCTTGTCGAGCACGCGCCCGGCGGAGAAGGGCAGGTTGTTGTCGTTGCCGACGATGATATGTGTATCGTCTACCCGATCGACGTTCTCGATGGTGACGAAGGGCATGTCGTAATAGCCGTCGCCACCGCCCTGGCGCTTCCGGTTGTCCGGATCGGCGATTTTCAGGAGGTCGATGTAGCCGATCTTGCGCACCGCCTTGCCGACCTTTTCCTCGGTCATCTCAATCTTGTAAATGCGCTTCAGCTTCGATCCGACCGCAAAGCAGTCCGGCTTCGGATCCTTGGGATCGGCACAGCCTTTGTCGACGGTGCCGGCGCCGTTGTCGCGTTCGATCACCAGTGCCGACTTTTCGTCGAGCATGTTGAAATCGCCGATCGCCTCACCGCCTTCCGCAAGCGGATAGAGCCAACTGCGTCCGGTCCAGGTTTTCTTTGCCGCGTCGAGTTCTATGATACGGAGAGCCGGTCGACCATCCGCCTGCTCGACGGTTTCTCCATCCGTCCAGATCGCTCCCTCGAGCAGCCCATAGGCCTTCGTGCCGTCCTTGGACAGCGCCAGCCCCTCATACCCACCCGAGCGCTTGAGGTTGAAGGCGGGCATCTTCTTCGACGGATCCGCTTGCAACGTCAGCGTCGGATTGTCGGGCGACAGAACCGGCTTGCCGTCCACGGTCGTCGGAATGACGTCGGTGAGCTTGCCATCCGTGTCGAATTTCAGCACATAGGGGCCGAATTCTTCGCCGATCCAGAAGCCGTCGCTGACGGGCTGGATCGACTCCACGTCGAAGTCACCACCTGTGAGATAGCGCGCGCTCGAGCCCTCCATCACGATCGGGAAGGGGGCCTTACGGTCGGGATCAGTCAGGAAGATCGTCTTCAGCGCTTCGACCTTGCCGGCGTCCCAGTCGATCTTCAGGTGGTGGAGCATCAGCATGGCGTCGGTCGAGTTGAGCTTGTTGCCGAAGCCGTTGTCGGAGAGGCTCCAGAATGTACCGTCCGGCATCGCCTTGATACCGGAAAAGCCCTGCATCGGCTGTCCATTGAAAGGGAGCGATAGCCCGGTCGGCCGGACGCCGTCCTTGCCGGGCACGCTGCCCAGTTCTGGCGCGCGCTTGCGGTCGGCGGTCGAGAACTTGCCCGACGTCTTGAGGTAATCGGCCGCATCCGCCGGTGCGGCGATGATCGTATTGGCCGGAAGGACGGCATGCGCCTTCAGCGTCGCCGGGAAGGCCTTCTCCTCGGCAAGTGCGGTCGTCGTCGACAAAAGCGTCAAGGCGACGGCGAGAATGGATTTCGTCATCAAATTCACCCTGGGTTCGATGTGGAGTTCGCTTCCCGATAGGCAGCTTTGATGACGGCCCGTTGACGCTTCTCTGACAGGCCCGTGAAGCTTTGATGACGGATATTTGCCCGTTATAATGATGTCGGAGTGCCCGCGGGCTACGGCGGATCGTCTCGGTGTTCGCTACGGCCGGACGGCGCGAAGCGCGAACACGCCAAGTTTCTGGCCGCGGCCCTTGACCTCGTGCTCGCCGAGGTCCTCGCTTCTGACGAAGGTGGGCAGACGCAGGCGCCGTAGCAGGTCGGCGGAGATCAGCACCTGCCGGTCGAGCGTTCGGCAGAGGCCTTCGAGACGCGCCGTCGTGTTCACCGTGTCTCCGAAATAGGTGATCTTGTGCCTGTCGACACCGATTTCGGCGGCAACAATCGTGCCGCCGTGGAGCGCGGCGCGCAGGCGAGGGACCTCGCCGTAATTTTTGTGCCAGCGGGAGGCGGACGCTTCGATCTGGTCGAGAATGTCGAAGACGCAGCGAATGCAGGCCGCGTCGGCGACGGCGCGATCGAAGGGCCAGGTGATCACTGCCGCGTCGCCGATATAGTCGTCGATGGATCCGCGGTAGCGCAGTACCGGGTCGGCGAGTTCCGCGAACAATTTTCCGAGATATTCCTGCATTTTGAGATCGCCGAAGCGCTCGGCATAGGAGGTCGAGCCGGCGACATCGATAAACAGGAATACGCGTTCCTCCTGCACCGGCTTGCGGTAGCTTCCCATCAACAGGCTCAGGAAGACGTCACGGCCGAGCAGTTCCCGCACCCGCAGGACGAAGATAATCGGACCGGAAACGACGAGCGCATAGACGAGCGCATTGAAGGACGGCACTATCGCCTCGCTCCAGCTCTGCTGCAACACGCCGGTCAGCTTCAGCACCACCCCCGCCGCGACAAAGCCGAGATTCTCGACAGCGAAATAGACGGCGATCGACGACAGGAGGAAGGCTGGCGTCGGAAGCCCGTGGATCGCCCTGTAGAGACGCCGGAAGATGATGCGGCGCTCGAAGGCGAGGACCGGCATGCAGATGAACACCGCAAAGGTCGCGCCGACCAGCGCACCGTCTCCATAGACGACCCAGGCATAGGCCACGCCACTGCCGGCGAGGACCAGAAGCAGGAGGATGAATTCGAGCGTGGAAAATCTCCAGCGCATGCGCGATGGCCTCGGGAATCGAAACAGCGAAAGGATGGCCGAGGCTCGGGAGGTCCCACCCGCGGCAGTGCGAACATCTGATCCTTTGCGTCGGACCAGCTTTTCGATTCGAGTGGCTAAGGCCGGATTCAGGCGGAAAGGTGTTGGCGGCTGCAGCCGTTCAACCGCCGATTTCCATAGCCTCGATCTTCTTTCCGACAAAGCGGAGTGCCACCTCGCCGTTGATGAGCTTCAACGCCATGTCTCCAAAAAGCTCTCGGCGCCAGCCACTCAGCGCAGCAACCTCGGCTTTTTCGCCTTCGGCGGCGATCCGGTCGAGATCCTCGCTGCTGGCGATGATCTTGGCTGCAACGCCCTCCTGCTCGGAAATGAGCTTCAAGAGCACCTTCAGCATCTCGCCCGCTGCGGCGGCACCCTCCGGCGCGTGATTCTGGCGGGGCAGGCGGGGCAGTTCGGCCTTCGGGATCGCCAGGGCCTCGGTCACCGCTTCGACGATCGAAGCACCCGCACTGGAGCGCTCCCAGCCCTTCGGAATGGTCCGCAGCCGGCCGAGCGCCTCCGCATCCTTCGGCTGCTGCTGGGCGACCTCGTAGATCGCGTCGTCCTTGATGATCCGGCCGCGCGGCACGTTGCGTGCCCGCGCTTCGCGCTCGCGCCAGGCGGCGACCTTCTGGAGAACCGCCAGCTCGATCGGCTTTCTGACGCGCATCTTCAGGCGCTGCCAGGCATTCTCCGGATGGAGGTCGTAGGTCTCGCGGCTCTCCAGGATGGCCATTTCCTCTGCCAGCCAGGAGGAGCGCCCCTCGCGCTCGAGCTCCGCTTTCAGGTAATGGTAGACGTCCCTGAGATGCGTCACGTCGGCCAGCGCATATTCGAGCTGCTTGTCGGTAAGCGGCCGCCGGCTCCAGTCGGTGAAGCGCGACGACTTGTCGATCTGCACGTTCTTGATGCGGTTGACGAGCTGGTCATAGGAGACGCTGTCGCCAAAGCCGCAGACCATCGCCGCGACCTGAGTGTCGAAGAGCGGATGCGGAATGAGGTTGCCGAGATGGTGGATGATCTCGATGTCCTGGCGAGCCGCGTGGAAGACCTTGACGACGTCAGTATTGGCCATCAGCGCGAAGAAAGCCGCGAGGTCGATGCCCGGCGCCATCGGATCGACGATCACCGCCGTATCTGGGCTTGCCATCTGGATCAGGCAGAGTTCAGGCCAGAACGTGGTCTCGCGCAGAAATTCCGTGTCGATCGTAATGTAGCTCGAGAGGGCCAGCTGTTGGCAGGCGGCCTCCAGTTCTGCTGTCGTCGTAATCATCGGGGCTTAAATCACTGTGGCGAAAATGAGGCTTGAACCTTCCCTCTATAGGCTCGTTGCGGCGGTCTCAATCGAAATTGTCAGATGATTCTGAAATAACCGGTCATTCCGGTCTTTTGATGTTCGATGATGTGGCAATGAATCACCCAGTCGCCGGGGTTGTCGGCAACGAGCGCCACCTCCGCCTGTTCGTCCGGCTGCAACAGAATCGTGTCGGTCGGCGGCGGCAGAAAGTTCCGCTTGTTCGAGCTGAGAATGCGGAAGCTCAAGCCGTGCAGGTGGATCGGATGCGCGTGCGGGGTGCGGTTGGCGAGCTCGATCACATAGCTCTTGCCGAGTTTCATTTCTTCGATGGGCGCAATCGGGTCGGGCGTGTCACCCGGCCACGGAACCTTGTTGAGCGCCCAGAACGTGTAACCGAGCGATCCGCAGATCGACGGTGTCGCCTTGTGTTCCGCGGTTGCCGTGAGTTCGAGCGGGATCCGCTTCGCCGTCGACAGGTCCGCTTCGGTGACCGGATTGGCGGGGAGGGACGCGACGTCGCCAAGGTCGCGTTTCAGCGACACGCCGACCGCCCGCAGGCCCGCGATCGTCCACGGCTTCGACCCACGGAAATTGCCGAGCGTCGCGCGCGTCCCTTCGCTGTCGGGCATGCGCATGACGAGATCGACGCGCTGGCCCGGCCCGATGTCCAGCCGATCGAGCAGGAACGGCTTCTCGACCGGATTGCCGTCGAGGGCCACCACTTTTGCCCGGGCGCCTTCAAGACCGATCGTGTAGATGCGCGTCACGTCGGTCGCGGCGATCCTGACGCGAACGAGCCCGCCCGCCGGTGCGTCATAGACAGGTTCCTGATGCCAATTCGTTGTCCGGACCGTCCCGTACGTACCGCCGCGCGCCGCGTCCCGCGGTTTGAACGGATCGATGAACTTGCCGCCGGTGCCGAGCCGCCAGTCGCGGAGATTGAGGACGATCTCGGCGTCGAAGACCGGATCCGCGGGATTTTCGACGACGATCATCCCCGCCAGCCCATGCCCGATCTGCGTCAGCGTGTTGCAATGGGGATGGTACCAGAAGGTGCCGGCGTCCGGTGGGACGAAACTGTAGTCGAAGTGATCTCCGGGATAGACATAGGGCTGGGTCATCTCCGGCACGCCGTCCATCGCATTGGCGATCCGCAATCCGTGCCAGTGGACGGTCGTCGGCTCATCGAGCCGGTTCACCAGTCTTGCCGCATAGGGCTCGCCCTTGCGCATTCTCAAGGTCGGCGGCACGCCGGCATGGGCCGCTTCGCCCAGTCCATAGGTCATGACGGGCGTAACGCCGTCGGCGGCGATCCTCGCCTGGGCGAATTGCGCCGTCAGGATCTGGGGATCGGGAGCTGTCCCGGCGCGTGCGGCAAATCCGGCGCCGAGCGCAAAGGCTCCGCCGAATGCGGCCGAGCCCTGGAGGAAAGTGCGGCGGCTGAGGATCGGCGCCATGGCATCCTGAGGTGCGAAATGGGAAGCGGAACGCGGACAGAAACCCACGCGCTTCGCACTGTTTTCGAGAGTGTCGGAGCCGTTTTTAAACCTGATCTTCGCGTTCAGCAATTCGCGTCGACCGCGCATCTTGCCGCAGATGCTGGCAGGTTTCCTTCGAATGGCTGCCACCGGCCAGCTTGTTGAAGAAGGACGAGGTGCGCAGCAGATTGCGGAACGGCATCGAACGCTCGCCGGCCGGCACCGCCTCACGTGCCGTCATGCGCTGCAGTGTATAGAGCATGAAGAGGAAAAGGATCACCGCAGTATAGATGAAGAGTGCCCGCGGTCCGAAGAGATCGAGCATGAAGGAGGCGAAGAGCGGCCCGATGATGGCGCCAAGCGACCAGAAGAACAGCATGCCGGCGGAAACCAGCGCATGCTGACCTTCTGCGGCGTGATCGTTGGCATGGGCCGAACAGAGCGAATAGAGCGGCATGGCGAAGGCGCCGAAGGCGAAGATGCCAGCAAAATTCAGCCATTCGTCGCTGCCGGCACCGAAGGCGAGGAAGAGCCCGGCCAGAAGGGATCCGAAGGTGGCGATCAGGATGATCAGCCGGCGGTCGAACTGGTCGGAGTAGTGCCCGAGTGGATATTGCAACACCACGCCACCGATGATGCCGGCGCTCATGAAGGTCGCAATGGCGGTGACGGAAAGGCCGATCCCCTGCGCATAGATCGGTCCGAGCGAGCGGAAGGCCGCATTGGTAAGCCCCACGACGATGCAGCCGACGGTGGCGAGTGGCGAGATGTTCCAGAGCGCCTTGACGTCGAAGCGGATCGCCTCCGGCGCGACCGGGCTCGACCGGTCGGCAAAGGAGATCGGTACGAGCGAGAGCGTCAGCGCCATCGAGATGATGGCGAAGAGCTCGAAGCCGCCGATCCCCACGCCCGGAATGAGATATTGCGCGGCGGTCACCGAGCCGAGGTCGACGAGGCGGTAGATCGACAGCGTGCGGGCCCGGTTGGTATTGGTGACGCTGGCGTTCAGCCAGCTTTCCACGGTTGCGAAGAGGCCGGCGAAGCAGATACCGGCGACGAGCCGCATCAGGAACCAGAAGCCCGGTTCGATGACGAGCACCATTGCAATCGCTGCCGCCGAGGCGATTGCCGCCATGGCCGAGAAGGTACGGATATGACCGATCGCGCGGAGGATGCGGGTGACATAGACGCAGCCGACAGCGAAGCCGATATTGTAGCCGGCGCCGACGAGGCCGATCAGCGATGTCGAAAAGCCTTCTTCGAGCGCCCGCAAGGATATGAAGGTGCCCTGCAATCCATTGCCGCCGATCAGGATGCCGGCGGTGAGGAGGAGGGGGATGAGCGGGCGAATCTGGGACATGGGCGCATCCGGCTTTACGGCGGCGACTCGTAGTGTGGGCGGATCTCCCATTGTTTAGCGGTCCGTTCTGGAGGGGGATAGTAGCGATTTGTGGCCTTTCCCGGTTTTGTCTCCGCCAAGACCCCAGATGCGAGAAGGCGGCAGGCCGATCGGCCGACGGGCCGGCAGGCAGCCCCGCGGCCTTGACAAATCGGGCGCATCATGCGCTTTTCCGCCCGACTTTGGCTATGCCGCCGCGCCCGCCTTGGCGAGCCTCGCGCGGCCTTCTGCAATTCCAGGACCATACGATGCACCGTTACCGCAGCCACACCTGTGCCGCTCTCCGCAAGTCGGATGTCGGCTCCACCGTTCGCCTTTCCGGCTGGGTTCACCGCGTCCGCGACCATGGCGGCGTGCTCTTCATCGACCTGCGCGACCATTACGGCATCACCCAGGTCGTCGCCGATCCGGATTCGCCGGCCTTCAAGATGGCCGAAACCGTGCGCGGTGAATGGGTCATCCGCATCGACGGAACCGTAAAGGCCCGCACCGACGAGACCGTCAACAAAAACATGCCGACCGGCGAGGTCGAGCTCTATGCCCGCGAGATCGAAGTTCTCTCGGCCGCCAAGGAACTGCCGCTGCCGGTCTTCGGCGAGCCGGATTATCCGGAAGACGTGCGCCTCAAATTTCGCTTCCTCGATCTCCGCCGCGAGACGCTGCACAAGAACATCGTCAAGCGCACCGAGGTCATTTCGGCCATGCGTCGGGGCATGACCGAGATCGGCTTCACCGAATATACGACACCGATCCTGACCGCGTCGTCGCCGGAGGGCGCGCGCGACTTCCTCGTGCCGAGCCGCATTCACCCCGGCACCTTCTACGCGCTGCCGCAGGCGCCGCAGCAGTACAAGCAACTGCTGATGGTCGCAGGCTTCGACCGCTATTTCCAGATCGCGCCGTGCTTCCGCGACGAGGACCCGCGCGCCGACCGGCTGCCGGGCGAGTTCTACCAGCTCGACCTCGAAATGAGCTTCGTCGAGCAGGAAGACGTCTGGGACACGATGGAGCCGATGATCCGCGCGATTTTCGCGGACTTCGCCGGCGGCAAGCCCGTCACTGAAAAGTTCCAGCGCATTCCTTATGACACGGCGATCCGCAAATACGGGTCCGACAAGCCGGACCTGCGCAATCCGATCGAGATGCAGGAGGTCACCCAGCATTTCGCCGGTTCCGGCTTCAAGGTCTTCGCCAACATGATCGCCACCAACCCGAAGGTGGAGATCTGGGCGATCCCGGCCAAGACCGGCGGCAGCCGCGCCTTCTGCGACCGCATGAACGCCTGGGCCCAGAGCCAGGGACAGCCCGGCCTCGGTTATATCTTCTGGCGCAAGGAAGGCGAGAAGCTCGAAGGTGCCGGCCCGCTCGCCAAGAACATCGGCGAGGAGCGCACCGATGCGATCCGCACCCAGCTCGGCCTCGATGATGGCGACGCCTGCTTCTTCGTCGCCGGCGAGCCGGCCAAGTTCTACAAGTTCGCCGGCGAGGCCCGCACCAGGGCAGGCGAGGAGCTGAACCTCGTCGACCGCGACCGCTTCGAGCTGTGCTGGATCGTCGACTTCCCGTTCTACGAATGGAACGAGGACGAGAAGCGTGTCGACTTCGCGCACAACCCCTTCTCGATGCCGCAGGGCGGCCTCAAGGCGTTGTCGGGCGACGATCTGCTGTCGATCAAGGCGTTCCAGTACGACATGGTCTGCAATGGCTTCGAGATCGCATCGGGTTCGATCCGTAACCAGTCGCCGGAATTGATGGTCAAGGCTTTCGAGAATGTCGGCCTCAGCCAGACCGATGTCGAAGAGCAGTTCGGTGGTCTCTACCGTGCCTTCCAGTACGGCGCCCCGCCGCATGGCGGTATGGCCTTCGGTATCGACCGCATCGTCATGCTGCTTGTCGGCGCCAAGAACCTGCGCGAAATATCGCTGTTCCCGATGAACCAGCAGGCCGTCGATCTCTTGATGGGCGCACCGTCGGCGGCAACGCCGGCACAACTGCGCGAACTTGCAATCCGCCCGATCCCGCAGAAGAAGGACTGAGCTTGTCAGAAGCGACAAAACCCGGCGAGACGATCGCCGGGTTTCTTGCGTTCGCGACACTGTTTGCCGCTAGGTCCTGTTGACAAAGTGGATTCTCAAATCAGCGGAGGCATGATTCAAGACTGCTTTTTCGGAGGCGGTCTTGGCTCGCGGCGATGTGACGGATTTGGAATGGAAGATCATTGAGGGGCTGTTGCCCACCGAACGCGGGAGGAAGTCACGACCTGCGCACGATAATCGCCGGTATCTCGACGGCATGCTGCATGTTCTGCGGGTCGGCTGCCCTTGGCGCGACATGCACGAGCGCTACGGCAAGTGGAATTCCGTCTACGTGCGCTTCCGGCGCTGGGCTGAACAAGGCGTTTGGGATGCCCTTCTTGAGACGCTTGTTGAGATGGGGCTGACCGATGACTGGCAGCACATGATCGACAGCACCACGGTTCGGGGCCACTCTCAGGCTGCGGGCGCTAAAGGGGGACTTATAAGGAGGCTTTTGGTCGATCACGCGGCGGCTTTACGACGAAAATCCACGCGCGCGCAGACGGTCAAGGACGCCCTCTCGGCTTCATCCTGACCGGCGGGGAGGCTTCGGATTACAACGCCGTTCCAGACCTTCTGGCCATGCCGGTCGGCAAACCAAGACTATTTCTCGCCGACAAGGGTTATGACGGCGACTTCCTGCGCGAGGAACTGCTGACCCACGGGATCAAACCTGTCATCCCACCAAAGGCAAACCGGAAAGACCCGCCTGCCTGCGACTTCCGCGCTTACAAGGACCGAAACCGCATCGAGCGGATGTTCAACAGGCTCAAACAGTTTCGCAGGATTGCGACCCGTTACGACAAAACCAAAGCTTCATTCGCAGCATTTTTGGCAATCGCAGCCGTGAAAGTCTGGCTTCCACATCTCGCCGCGAGACTGGAGCAGCGCACCCGTCAACAGCATAGGTCTTAGGGTCAAAACCCAATCAACCTATTGAGGAACGTTGGCTTTCCTGATTCACTGCCGGGCATTGATCAGGAGCAGCGATATGGCTTTGTTTTGGCTGTCGGACGAAGAGTGGGCAACGATGGAGCCGCACTTGCCCAAAAACCAATCAGGTGCGCGCCGGGTAGATGACCGTCGGGTGATTTCGGGCATCATCCACGTTTTGAAGGTTGGTTGCCGCTGGTGTGATTGCCCCGCCGATTATGGCCCACCAACGACGGTCTACAATCGCTTCAATCGGTGGTCGCGGCGAGGCTTTTCGCTAAAGTTGCTCGATGCGCTGGTGCAGACCGGCACGGTGACGAAGAGTACGGCCATCGACAGCACCTATGTCAAAGCCCAGCGGGCAGCATTTGGGGCAAAAGGGGGCGGCAAGAACAGGCCATCGGCCGGTCTCGCGGTGGCTGGACGACCAAGATCCATGCGCTCACCGACGTGATTGGCCGCCCGTATGCTCTTATGCTCACAGCAGGAAACGTCAGTGATGTAAAAGCGGCTCCAGCCTTGCTCGAACGCGCTGGCCCAATGCGTTACCTGTTGGGAGACAAAGGGTATGACGCGGACAAATTGCGCCGCTCGCTGCGAACGAACAAATGCACACCAGTCATTCCTGGTCGGCGCAACCGAAAGAAGCCTGTTCGCTATGACCAGCAGCGATACCGGGCGCGGCATCTGATAGAGAACGCCTTTTGCCGCCTCAAGGATTTTCGTCGTATCGCCACCCGATACGACAAATTGGCCACCAACTTCCTATCGGCAGTGTCGCTGGCCGCCATGATATCATTCTGGCTTTGAAAGGAAGCGTCATGCTCAACCCAGTGATGAACAACACAAAATGGAACGAACTCAGGTTGGAGATGTATGCGCTAACGCCGACCCCGGCGTGGAGCACACTTTCCACGAACGGCTTCATTTACGGGCCTGACCGGGAATGGTTCTACCACTTTAGGGAAGGCGGTTACGAAGACATCGTCCACGTCGATATTCACGTCGAAACACCCAATCAGCGTGAACTTGTCCGATCCGCACTCAGGAAAGTTCATGTGCCGGGCGAGGAAACGCCCGAAGGTTTTCGTGTGTTCGGCTATCTTCAGGATGGCCAAGGCGCCAACTACATTTGAAGCTTGCGGGCTGGACTGATTGAGTCTCGACCCTAGTGAAATTTGTGAAGGACGATGAGACGCTCACCGTCGCGGCCCGCCCACTCGGCTGCACCATAGAAGAAGCAGCCTGGGTAATCTTCCAAATAAGGCTTCTCTGACACATGCAAGTTTGAGCGGATCAACTTCCAAAATTCAAAACGCTCATTCAGCGGTATCCAGCGCAGCGGCCTGCCCACATCAACTTCTACGAATCTGATAGGGGCTTCTCGAAGCAGGTCGCGGATATCTTCTTCAGTAACGCTGTCCCTCATGCACTGACCGAACTCTCCGGTGTCATCCCACAATTTCGTAAGCGGCCCGCCCAAATACTTGCGCTCTACGTCTGTCATTTCATTCCCGATTCTGGCCTCGTCGCACCGTGTGCCGCTTGCGTGCAATCTCAACCGAAAATGTCCGCGAGGAAAGGTCCAGCGACACTTTGTCAACAGGACCTAAGTCTTTGAGTCTCGAGCTTTCCGAAAATCGGACCGATTTTCGGACCGATGTGTCAGAAATCCATGCCCGGTGCTGGAGGCATCGGCATCTGGCCCTCTTTCTTCGGCTTTTCGGCGATCATCGCTTCCGTCGTCACCAATAGGCCGGCGACGGAGGCTGCGTCCTGCAGCGCGGCGCGCACGACCTTGGCCGGGTCGATGACGCCCATCGCGAAGAGGTCGCCGAAGTCGCCCGTCTGGGCATTCCAGCCATAGGAGAAGTCGGTTTTCTCGCGCAGCCGTCCGACGATGATCGATCCCTCGGCGCCGGCGTTCTCGGCAATCTGGCGCACCGGCGCCTCGATGGCGCGGCGGACGATCTCGACGCCGACGCGCTGGTCGTCATTGGCCGTCGGCACCTTTTCGAGCGCCTTGACGATACGCAGCAATGCGACGCCGCCACCCGGCACGATGCCTTCCTCGACCGCGGCCCGCGTCGCATGCAGCGCATCGTCGACGCGGTCCTTCTTCTCCTTGACCTCCACTTCCGTCGATCCGCCGACGCGGATCACCGCAACGCCGCCGCCGAGCTTGGCGAGCCGCTCCTGCAGCTTCTCCCGGTCGTAGTCCGATGTCGTTTCGTCGATTTGCGCCTTGATCTGGGCGACGCGGCCGCTGATGTCCGCTTTCGTGCCGCCGCCGCCGACGAGGGTGGTTGCGTCTTTCTCCACCATGACGCGCTTTGCGCGTCCGAGGCTTTCCATCGTCACGTTTTCGAGCTTGATGCCGAGGTCTTCGGAAACGACTGTGCCGCCGGTCAGGATGGCGATATCCTCGAGCATGGCCTTGCGCCGGTCGCCGAAGCCAGGCGCTTTCACCGCGGCGATCTTCAGCCCACCGCGCAGCTTGTTGACGACGAGCGTTGCAAGGGCTTCCCCCTCGACGTCTTCGGCGATGATCAGCAACGGCTTGCCGGCCTGGATCACCGCTTCGAGGATAGGGATCATCGCCTGCAGGTTGGAGAGCTTCTTCTCATGGATCAGGATGTAGACATCCTCCAGCTCCGCCCGCATCTTGTCCTGATTGGTGATGAAATAGGGCGAGAGATAGCCGCGATCGAATTGCATGCCCTCGACGACCTCGAGTTCGATCTCGGCGGTCTTGGCCTCCTCGACGGTGATGACGCCCTCATTGCCGACCTTCTCCATCGCCTCGGCAAGATAGCGGCCGATTTCCGCGTCTCCATTGGCCGAGATCGTCGCAACCTGGGCGATCTCCTCATTCTTGGAAACCTGGCGCGCCTTGCCCTTCAGTTCGGTGACGAGCGATTCGACCGCCAGGTCGATGCCTCGCTTCAGGTCCATCGGATTCATGCCGGAGGCGACGGCCTTTGCGCCTTCCCGGACGATCGCCTGCGCCAGCACCGTCGCGGTCGTCGTGCCGTCGCCGGCAACTTCGCTCGTCCTCGAGGCGACCTCCCGGAGCATCTGCGCTCCCATATTCTCGAACTTGTCCTCGAGCTCGATCTCCTTGGCGACGGAGACGCCGTCCTTCGTGATCCGCGGCGCGCCGAATGACCGGTCGATGACAACGTTCCTTCCCTTGGGCCCGAGGGTGACCCGGACCGCGTTGGCCATTATGTCGACCCCGCGCAGCATCCGGTCACGCGCATCGGTGTTGAACTTGACGTCTTTGGCAGCCATGTATCTCTCCCTCAACACGATTAATCAGTTACTCATTCGTCCGGCCGGCGGCCAGACTGGCGGTTCAACCCTTGCCACCGGCTTCCCGATCCGGCGGCGGAAGCGACGCAGTCATTCCTCTTCGACGTCGGGTGTCAGAATGTCGATCAGCGCCGCAACCCGGCCGGCCGGAAGATGGCGGCCCTCGCCGATCAGCGCCTCGTCGTTGTTGACCCAGGCAATCGCTTCGGCAAGCTCGCTCGCGGTCGCGCCCGTCGCCAGAAGCTCGGCCATCAGGGTCTCATCGACCGGGCCGAGAATGGCGGTGATATCCGAATGCTTCAGTCCCATTGCGTCCTCCTTCCGCGCTTCTTCGGTCGGGAATGCACAAACTGCCTGCAAACCATGTCGAAATAGATAGGCCGGCGCCTGCGAGCATCAAGCGCCACATCGCAACATCGAGCCTTTCCTGGTTAAATTGAACCATTCTGCCGGAGCCTCTGTCCTGGCGGAAAGATGCCCGGCCCTTCGGGTTGGCTGAAGCGGGCGGCCTGTTTGCTCGGCTGGCTTGGCGGTATGCGTTGGCTACGACGCGCGCCAGCCGAGCAAACATTCCGCTCCGCTTGAGCCAACAGAATGGTCGAAAGTCTCTCGATCAGCGCGATGAAAAAAAGCCCGGCGGTGACCCGCCGGGCTTGAACCCTGCGGCCCGCCGCATCAGGGCGGGCCGTGACGCTTTCGCGAATGTCAGTCGTTTGCCGTCACCTTGACGCCGAGAACCGAGGGGATGGTGTTCGGCGCACCCATTGCGGCCCCCATGATCATCGGGAACGGCACGGGCTTTTCCGGTTCAGCGCTGATGGTCAGGCTCTTCGGCGCGTCGAGATAGGCGTTGACCGCGGCCGACACCTGGTTCTGTAGCTCCGGCAGGTTCAATTGCGCCATCATGATCGGCAGCAGGCCCTTCAGCGACTGCGCCATTTGTTCGCCGCTGACACCCTGCTGGCTGCCGGCATAGTCGAGCGCCTTCTTGGTGATCGAGGCGTCGTCGAAGCGGATCGAAGCGCTGTTGAACGTCAGTTGCTGCATGAGGCCGAGCATGGCGAGGCCCATCGCCTGGTTGGCCTCTTCCTTATTCGGGTTGGCCTGTGCGGCCTTGTTCGCCTCCTGCAGCGCCTTCAGGAACTGGAGCGTGTAGCCGGAGAAATCCATGGCGATGTTCAGCCGTCCGACATTGTTGAAGTCGAAGGCATATTCATCGACGGCGACGTTGCCGCTTGCGATTTCCCAACTGCCTTTCATCGTCACCTGGCCGTCGAGCTGCGTCAGTCCGAGTTTCTCGATCGCTTCCTTCGCCTTGGCGTCCTCGACATCCGACAGGTCCGCATTCAGGCCAGCCAGCGTCGCATCGAAGTCGAATCCGGCATCGTTTTCCTGGCGTGTCAGGCTGCTCTCGATGCTCGCGAGCTTGAAGACGTCCTTGCCTTTGACCTTGACCGCTATCGGCCCGGTGCCGAACGACTCGTAGAGCAGTATGTCGTCGATCGTGCCGCCGGCGGCATTGCCGGGGATGGAGAGGCCGCCGATCGCAATGTCCTTGACGGAGACGCTGTCCTCCTTCTCGGACACATCGACGTCGGGGAAGGAAACCGTTTCGGCAAGGTAGCCGCCGTCGTCGGTCTCCTCGACGCCCTCCAACGTCATCTCGCCTATGTTCACGGATTCGCCGGGCGTCGCCGCCACTTGCAGCTTGACGCCGGTGACCGTCACCACGTCGCCGTCTGCCTCCGCCTTGTCGAAGGCAATCGAGGTGCCGTTGACTTCGAGTGCGGCGCTGAGTTTCTTTATCACGTCCGCGCCATCGAGCGCGAAGGCCGGGCTGGCAAGCGTGAAGAGGGCGGCGCTGGCCATCATCAGACGGGTCTTGCGCTTGTGCATCATTGCGGAGTTCCTTTGAGAGTAGAATTGAGTGTGGAGCTGTCTGCGAGGTCGTTTGTTGTCAGTCTCGGCGATCTTGGCGGAATGCGTCAATCATTGGGCATGGTGCCAAGCGTCGGGCGCGGGGACGCAACAGTCGGTGCGTCCGACGCGCTCCGCCCCGGTGCAACCGGTCGTCTCGACCGAATGTCTTCGCTTGCACTCAAACCCCCAGTTCACGATCGCCCAAATCAGCACGGATCGACCCTAATACGAAACGGGGCAGATTTATATCGCGACGCGGCAGGATGCCTGTTCCCCGCGGATCATGCTTTCCGGAAGATTACCTCCGGCCAATCGATGACTGCAACCCGAGGTATAGGCAAGCGCCTGAGGCGCGTTCTCCACAGTGGGATTGGCTCGGATTCTTGCCGTGGCGGGTCGGTTGCGGTAGCAAGGACGCATGGGACAAAGCCTTTTGCCGCCTTCTGGCGGGGACGACAACATTCAGCCGGTTGACCTCAAGGCGGCGCTGGAAGAGCGCTATCTCGCCTATGCGCTGTCGACCATCATGCATCGCGCGCTGCCGGATGTCCGCGACGGATTGAAGCCGGTCCATCGCCGCATCATCCACGCGATGAGCGAAATGGGCCTGCGGCCCAATTCTTCGTTCAAGAAATGCGCCCGTATCGTCGGCGACGTCATCGGTAAATTCCACCCGCACGGCGACCAGTCCGTTTACGATGCACTGGTGCGTCTCGCTCAGGATTTCTCGCAGCGCTACCCGGTCGTCGACGGGCAGGGCAACTTCGGCAACATCGACGGCGACAACGCCGCCGCCTATCGTTACACCGAAGCGAAAATGACCGAGGTCGCGGCCCTCCTTTTGGAGGGCATCGACCAGGACGCCGTCGATTTCCGACCGACCTACAATGAGGAGGATCAGGAGCCGGTCGTCCTCCCCGGCGCCTTTCCGAACCTTCTCGCCAACGGCGCGTCGGGCATCGCGGTCGGCATGGCGACATCCATTCCGCCGCACAATGCGCATGAGCTTTGCGATGCGGCCCTCTATCTGATCCGCCATCCAAAGGCGACGGTCGAGGAACTGCTCTTCGATCCAGCCAATCCGCAGCGTGGCGGCATCGAGGGGCCGGATTTCCCGACAGGCGGCATTATCGTCGAAAGCCGCGCCAGCATGCTCGAATCCTACCGCACCGGCCGCGGCGGCTTCCGCGTCCGCGCCCGCTGGAGTGTCGAGGACCTGGGGCGCGGCGGTTACCAGATCGTCGTCACGGAAATTCCCTATCAGGTCCAGAAGTCGCGGCTGATCGAAAAGATCGCCGAGCTCCTGATAGCGCGCAAATTGCCGCTGCTCGAAGACATTCGCGACGAATCGGCGGAAGACGTCCGCGTCGTGCTCGTGCCGAAGAGCCGTTCGGTCGATGCCAATATCCTGATGGAATCGCTGTTCAAGCTGACCGAGCTCGAAAGCCGAATTCCGCTCAACATGAACGTGCTGTCGATGGGCCGCGTGCCGCGCGTCATGGCGCTCAACGAGGTGCTGAGCGAGTGGCTGGCGCATCGCCGCGAGGTATTGCAGCGGCGCTCCCGCCACCGGCTTGCCGCGATCGACCGGCGGCTCGAGATCCTCGGCGGCTACCTCATCGCCTATCTCAACATCGATGAGGTCATCCGCATCATCCGCGAGGAGGATGAGCCGAAGGCGGTGATGATCGAGCGATTCTCGCTGACCGACGTTCAGGCCGAAGCGATCCTCAACATGCGCCTTCGCTCGCTGCGCAAGCTCGAGGAGTTCGAGATTCGGACCGAGTTCGAGGCGCTGTCGAAGGAAAAGGCCGAGATCGAGGCGCTGCTCGCCTCGGACGAGAAGCAATGGCAGGCGGTCGCCTGGGAAATCGGCGAAGTGAAGAAGAAGTTCGCCAAGGCGACCGAACTCGGCAAGCGCCGTAGCACCTTCGCGGACGCGCCGGACGCCGATATCGAGGCGATCCAGCAGGCGATGATCGAGAAGGAGCCGATCACCGTCGTCATTTCGGAAAAGGGCTGGATCCGCGCCTTGAAGGGGCACATTTCCGACACGTCTTCGCTGCAGTTCAAGGACGGCGATGCGCTGAAGGTGGCGTTCCCGGCGCAGACGACCGACAAGATCTTGATCTTCACGACCGGCGGCAAGGTCTATACGCTCGGCGGCGACAAGCTGCCGGGCGGGCGCGGCCACGGCGAGCCGCTGCGCATCATGGTCGATATGGAAAACGACCAGGACGTGCTGACGGCGCTCGTCCACGACCCGGCGCGCAAACTCATTGTCTCGTCGGCTGCAGGCAACGGTTTCGTCGTCACCGAGAGTGACATCGTCGCCAATACCCGCAAGGGCAAGCAGGTGATGAACGTCGTGATGCCGGACGAGGCAAAGCTCGTCGTCCCGGTCAAGGGCGATCACGTTGCCGTCGTCGGCGATAATCGCAAGATGCTGGTCTTCCCGTTGGCGCAGATACCGGAGATGGCGCGCGGCAAGGGCGTGCGCCTGCAGCGCTACAAGGACGGCGGCGTTTCCGACATCCGCTGCTTTACCATGGCAGACGGCTTGACCTGGGAAGACAGCGCCGGTCGCGTCTTCACCAAGATCAGGGACGAGTTGATCGAGTGGCTAGGCGACCGCGCCGGCGCCGGTCGCAGCGTGCCGAAGGGCTTCCCGCGGAGCGGCAGGTTCAGTGGCTGATTGCCGGGGCCTGGCTCTGCTGATCGGTCATTGGCGCGGGGTTATCCACAGCTCCTGCGTCTTTTCCAGCCGCCGCCGCAACTCTTCGATGTTTCCTTAAATCGGCCGCGATTTGACGAATGATGCGCCGGAAAGAGGAACGCGATGATCTCGGCCCTTGACGATACTTTGCTGGCGCTCGCCGATCCCACGCGCCGCCGTATATTCGAAGTCCTGTTTGCCGGTGAAGCCTCCGTCACGGACGTCGCCACCGCCGTCGGCGCCGAACAGGACGAACTGTCGAATCACATCGACATGCTGGAGGCGGCGGGGCTGATTGCCCGCCGGCGCCAGGATGATGCAGAGTTTATCGCCGCCGATCCGGGCCCGCTGGAGGTTGCGGCGGAATGGATCAATACCAATCGCGAGCTTTGGGCAATGCGCTCGCAGATCGAGGAGACGGGACCGGCTCCGGCCAACCCGCAATGATCGGCAGGCAAATCGCCGTCACCCGGTAAACGGCAACTCCGCGCAGGGAAGCTGCGCCTTCGCCGCCTTGTAGCGCATCTGCCAGAGCGAGTGACCGAGCAGGGCGACGATCAGGATGGCGCCGCCAATAAGCGTCTGGAGGGTAGGCGTCTCGGAAAAGACGATCCACACCCAGATCGGCGCCAGAATCGTCTCGAGCAGGTAAAACATTCCGACTTCCGGTGCCGAGAGGTAACGCGGTCCCGTCGCTAGGCAGAAGTAGGCGATAGGGATCATCACCAGCCCGTTGAAGAGAATGTAGCCCGGTTCGGCAATGGCAATTCCGTCGGGCGGCAAAAGCGTGAGGGCCGCCAGCGCCGGGAAGATTGCCGTCGTCAGCGGCACCAGCGCCATGTCCCTGCCGTCGGCGCGGCTGATGGTGATGGCGCTCGCCAACAGGAAGGCGGAGCAGGCCGCCATCGCATCGCCAAAGAGGTGTCCGCTTTCGAGCCCGTCCTGCACGATTACGCCGACGCCGAGGAGCATGATCGTCATCGTCAGCAACGTGGCGTTTGAAGGCCGCTCCTTCAGGAAGATCCAGGAAAGGATTGCCGCGAACATCGAGGTGAAGGCGAGGATGAAGACAACGTTCGCCGTCGATGTGTTGAACACCGCGAGCAGGAAGGTGAAGGAATTGACGCCGTAGAAAAGGCCGGCGATCAGCCCGGCCTTGCCGGGGATCAGGGCAATGCGGCGGCCCAAGATGCGATTGATGAAGATCCAGGCGGTGATCGCCACCGCGAAGGTCGACAGGCTGCGCACAGCGAGAATCGACCATACTTCGCCGTCTGCGGAACGGATCAGCGGGATGTCGAAGGAAAGCGCCAGGCCGCCGAGGCCCGTAATGGCAAGGCCGCGCCGGTGACGGGCGGCATCAGAGGAGGGGGTCAATCGTCGTCAATCCGTGGCGGTTTCGGGAAAGTCTTGCCCGCCAGCATAACGCTCCCAACCGCGGGCCATAAGGTGCTCCTGCGGCAAAAACTTTGTTTTATACCCCATTTTGCTGGACCCTTTCACCCAATAGCCCAGATAGACGTGGGGCAGGCCACGTTCCTTCGCCCGGCGGATATGGTCGAGGATCATGAACGTGCCAAGCGAGCGGTTTGCCAGGCCCGGATCGAAGAACGAATAGACCATCGACAGCCCGTCGCCCATCCGGTCGGTCAGTGCCGTAGCGATCAGGGGGCCTTTGGCCTTCTCGCTGATCCCGTCGCCTTCGGCCCTCAACCGGTATTCGATGATCTTGGTGTGGACGTGGGTGTCCTCGACCATCATTGCGTAGTCGAGAACCGACATGTCCGACATGCCGCCCCTCTGGTGCCGGCAATCCAGGTAGCGGCGAAAGAGGTTGTACTGCTCGCTCGATGGTTCGGCGGGATATTCGGTAGAGGCCACGTCCCGGTTTGCCGCGAGCACACGACGCATCGAGCGCGTGGGCGCGAATTCGTTGGCCAGGATGCGCACCGAGATGCAGGCACGACAGCTCTCGCATGCCGGGCGATAGGCGATGTTCTGCGAACGGCGAAAGCCGCCCTGGGTCAGAAGATCGTTCAGTTCGGGCGCGCGCTCGCCCACCATGTGCGTGAAGACTTTCCGTTCCATCTCGTTCGGCAGGTATGGACAGGCTGCCGGCGCGGTCAGGTAGAATTGCGGAGACGATGTGGTCTGCGTGTTCATCGAGCGCGGGGATCACTCTTTGCGAGGTTACTCATGTATTAGGATGGCCGAAGAATGGAAAACGTCAACACACTCGTTCAGCGAGGAGCGAGCAAAATCAGGCAATTTTTCATGGAAACCGACGCTTCCGGCCTGAGTGGGGTCTCATCCAGGACGAGACGAGCGGCTATTCCGGACGGCAGGTACCCGTCAATACATGTCGCGCCGCACGGTGACAGTGCCGATCAGAAGATCGTGCAGCAGTCTGCCGCGGTCTGTGAACAGCCCGATCAGCAGGATGAGCGGGGTGAGCAGCGCATTCGCGATCCAGAAGATCGCCAGATGGACGATCGCCGTCAGGAAATCCATCGGCCGGCCATCCGTCCGCGCGATCGCCAGGCCCATGATTCTCATCCCCGGCGAGGCCTGCTCGCGGCCGCCGACCGTCAGCCCGAAATACAGCATCGCCACCAGTGCGAAGAGCACCGGATAGAGAAGGAAACCGAGGCCGAGCGTCAGGATGCCCAGAAAGAACACGACGACCGCTGCCGGAATCCACAGCAGAGCGATGATCACATAGTCGATTATGAAGGCAAACACCCGGCGCGACAGAACACCCTGGTAAGCGCGCCAGTCCTGGCTCGGAAGTCGGACTTCTTGGTTGTGCATGCTCATCTCAGCCTCGTACCGTTTCGATCACATATGGGGAACGAATCCGACAAAACAATGCGTTTCCTATTCCGACCGGCTGCTCATCGCTTTGCCAGGATCCTCGCTACCTCGACGGCGAAATAGCTGAGGATGCCGTCGCAGCCGGCCCGCTTGAAGGCAAGCAGCGTCTCGAGCATGACGCGCTCACCGTCGATCCAACCGTTCGCAGCCGCCGCCTTGATCTGCGTGTATTCGCCCGAGACCTGGTAGGCGAAGACCGGCAGACCGAAGGCTTCCTTCATTCGCCAGCAGATGTCGAGATAGGGTAGGCCGGGTTTGACCATCAGCATGTCGGCGCCTTCTTCGACGTCGAGTGCGGCGTCGCGGATCGCCTCGGTGCCGTTGGCCGGATCGATGTAGTAGGTCTTCTTGTCGCCCTTCAGCAGGCCGCCGGTGCCGATCGCCTCGCGATAGGGCCCGTAGAAGGCGGAGGCGAACTTGGTCGCGTAGGACATGATGCCGACATTCTGGTGACCGGCCGCATCGAGCGCCTCGCGGATCGCGCCGATCCGTCCGTCCATCATCTCGGAAGGCGCGATGATGTCGGACCCGGCATCCGCCTGGATCACCGCCGCGCGCGCCACCGCTTCGACCGTTTCGTCGTTGACGATCTGGCCGTCGCGCAGGATGCCGTCATGGCCGTGGCTGGTGAACGGATCGAGCGCCACGTCGGTGATGACGCCGATGTTCGGAACCGCCTTCCTGATCGCCCGCGTCGCCTGGTTGATGAGATTGTCGGCAGCAAGGCTGTTCGAACCGGTCTCGTCGCGGAGCGCCATCTCGATATTCGGGAAGGTGGCAACGGCGGGAATGCCGAGGTCGGCCGCCTCCTTGACCGCTTCAACGGCCTTGTCGATGCTCATGCGGTTGACGCCGGGCATCGCTTCGATCGGCTGGACGATGCCGCTGCCCGGTACGATGAAGATCGGCCAGATCAGGTCGTCCACCGTCAGGCGGTTCTCCTGCACCAGGCGGCGCGTCCAGTCCGCCTTGCGGTTGCGGCGCATGCGGCGGTGCCCGGTGATCCTGTCCACAAGATTTGTCCTGTCGTTCATCTCGCCCGCGTCCTTCTTCTTTGACATGCACCGGTCAAGGGCGGTTTATCACGCGCCTCGGCAGATTGAAAACTGCGTTGCGAAGGCGCGAGGCTGCGGCATTTGCTCTCGTCCTTGTCCGTTCCGGCCCGCTCTTTTGCTTTGCGCTGGTGGATTGCCGGCACTCGGCCTATCTTGCCGGCCATGCTTCACGATTCTGCTCATGTGCCGAAGCCATCGCTCGTCGAAGTGCTGTTCGGCTGGTTCCTGCGCCTCGTCTCGGCCTCCTGCTTCTGGTTCGCACTGAACTACTGGGCGATGCTGATCGGTTTCTCGCACGGCGGCGCCGGCCGATTCGATCTGCTGGCGCCGGAGTGGCGCGCCGCCGCAACCGCGCTTGCCGTCCTCTATCCGGTCGCCGCCATAGGGCTCTGGTTGCTGGTCTCCTGGGGGCCGGTCATATGGGTGCTTGCGGCCGCGATCGAGTCCGCCATGCACGAGCTCTATCCGGGCATGCTCGGCGACCGGCCGCTGATCCTCGCGCTCCATGGATCGGTCGCCGTCACCTTCATTCTCTTTCGTGCGGCGCTCTTCTGGCAGCGCTGGCGCCAGGCGCGGCAGGTAAGGGTTGATTCACCCTGAGACAGTCTCGGCGGATGGTAAGTACATGTTAAGGCTGCGGTTTAAGTAGAATTTTATACGTATTCGATAGGGTCTCACTCAAGGCGGGAAGACAAAGAAACACCGCCAAACGAAACAGTGAGGCACGAAAATGAACACCAAGATGAAGCCGCAGGTAGCTGCGCCCCGGGACCCGCAGGAAGAGACGATCCGTGGTCTCTATATGGAATCCCTTCACCTCGTCGAGCGTCTGCATCGCCGTCTGCTCGACGTCATCAAGGACGAGTTCGACCGGCAGGGCCGCAGCGACGTCAATGCCGTCCAGGCGCTCTTGCTCTTCAACATCGGCAACTCCGAACTGACCGCCGGCGAACTTCGCTCCCGTGGTTACTACCTCGGCTCGAACGTCTCCTACAACGTCAAGAAACTCGTCGATCTTGGCCTCATCAACCATCAGCGCTCCCGCATCGACCGTCGCTCGGTCCGCATCAGCCTGACGGAAGATGGCCAGGAGATTGCCGAGACCGTCGCCAGGCTCTACGAGCGCCATGTCGGCTCGATCCACAAGGTCGGCGGCATCGGTTCGGATGAATTCACCCAGATGAACAAGCTCCTGCAGCGCCTCGACCGCTTCTGGAACGACAGCATCATGTATCGCCTCTGATCGAGGCATGATCACCTCCAGTTTCAAGGGTCGGGCGCAATCCCTGCGTGTCCGGCCCTTGCTGGCTTTTCTCGATCGGGTTGTCGTGTCAACGCTTGCTCCCGCCTCGCTCGCCGGTGCCGAGACACGAATTGGCCATATTGCTGTGACAGCGACGCTAGCATGCGGCAGGTGCGCGATTGCGTCTGTGGCGGCGATTCGTTTCGCGGCCGGCCTGCCGGAATGGCTCTCGCTCGCACCATCATGAAAGCAGTTCGAGAGCCGGTCGGCATGCGGGGTTTACCTTTGTTAACCACGTTCGTGCTAGGGGTCGGGCAGCGCGTATCGCGCTTTGAGATGGTAGGGACTATGTCGAAAAAGAACGGAATTGATGCTTTCTCGCGCCGTGCGTTTCTGCGTTCGGCGGCAACGCTGGGTGCCGCCGCATGGGCAGGCGCCGCCGCTGCCCAGGATGCTCTGGGCGAGCTCATCAATTCGCCGCGCCGCGGCTCCTGGGATGACCAGTTCGATGCAAAGGCCTCGCGCACGGCAACGGCAGTTCTCTCCAACACGCCGGTTTTCGGCCCGCAGACGATCGGCCATGTGCAGCAGGCGATCTTCGACTATCAGCAGATCGTTGCCGCCGGCGGCTGGCCTCAGGTTCCGCAGACCGGAGTCAGGCTTGAGCTTGGCGTCACCGACTCCTCCGTGCAGCAGCTGCGTCAGCGTCTGATGGTCTCCGGCGACCTGCCGCAGTCCGCCGGTATTTCCTCTTCGTTCGATTCCTATGTCGACGGTGCGGTCAAGCGCTTCCAGGCGCGCCACGGCCTGCCGGCGGACGGCGTGATCGGCGAATATACGATGAAGGCGCTGAACGTCGACGCCGCGACGCGGCTGGCGCAGCTCGAGACCAATCTCGTGCGGCTTCAGTCCATGTCGGGCGATCTCGGTCGCCGCTATGTCATGGTCAACATTCCCGCGGCCTATATCGAGGCGGTCGAAAATGGTCGCGTCGTACTGCGTCACGCCGCCGTCGTCGGCAAGATCGACCGCCAGTCGCCGATCCTCAATTCGAAGATCTATGAGGTCATCATCAATCCCTATTGGACCGCGCCGCGCTCGATCGTCCAGAAGGACATCATGCCGCTGATGCGCAAGGATCCGACCTATCTCGAGCGTAACGCCATCCGCCTCTTCGACGGAAGCGGCAACGAAGTGTCGCCTGAGACGGTCGACTGGAATGCCGAAAAGGCGCCCAACCTGATGTTCCGCCAGGATCCCGGCAAGATCAACGCGATGTCCTCGACGAAGATCAACTTCCACAACGAACATTCGGTGTACATGCACGACACGCCGCAGCAGGGCTTGTTCAACAAGTTGATGCGCTTTGAATCGTCCGGCTGCGTGCGCGTCCAGAACGTCCGCGACCTCTCCACCTGGCTGCTCAAGGAGACGCCAGGCTGGTCGCGCCAGCAGATCGAGTCGACCATCAAGTCGGGCGTCAATACGCCGATCAAGCTTGCCGAAGAGGTGCCGGTCTACTTCACCTATATTACCGCCTGGTCGGCAAAGGACCGCGTCGTCCAGTTCCGCGACGATATCTATCAGCGCGACGGGGCCGCGGAGCTCGCCCTGCAGACGACGACCGGAATCGAGCAATCGCCCGGCGCCATCGACGCCGACGCTCTGCCGCAATAAGCAAAGCCGCGTTTTTTGGGAAAGGCCGCGTGTCGCCAGCGATACGCGGCTTTTTCGTGACTGGCCAGCCACGATATTTGGGCGCGGCGGATCGTGGAAATGGCGCAAACCGCATAGCGGATATTGCTCTCCGCGTGCGAGGAAGCTAAAGGAACAGCCACCCTTGAGAGGAGCCCCGCGCCCATGCTTCCACAGACCAATGACGCCTTCTTCACCCGCTCGCTCGCCGACAGCGACCCGGAAATCTTCGGTGCGATCGAGAAGGAGCTGGGCCGCCAGCGCCATGAGATCGAACTGATCGCCTCGGAGAACATCGTCTCCCGCGCCGTGCTCGAGGCCCAGGGCTCGATCATGACCAACAAATATGCTGAGGGCTATCCGGGCAAGCGCTACTACGGCGGCTGCCAATATGTAGACATCGCCGAGGAACTGGCGATCGACCGTGCCAAGAAGCTCTTCGGCGTCAATTTCGCCAACGTGCAGCCGAACTCGGGTTCGCAGATGAACCAGGCGGTGTTCCTGGCGCTCCTGCAGCCCGGCGATACCTTCATGGGCCTCGACCTCAATTCCGGCGGTCACCTGACCCACGGGTCTCCGGTGAACATGTCGGGCAAGTGGTTCAACGTCGTTTCCTACGGGGTGCGCGAAGGCGATCACCTGCTGGACATGGACGATGTCGCGGAGAAGGCCCGCACGCACAAGCCGAAGCTGATCATTGCCGGTGGCACCGCCTATTCGCGCATCTGGGACTGGAAGCGCTTCCGCGAGATCGCCGACGAAATCGGCGCTTGGCTGATGGTCGACATGGCCCATATTGCCGGCCTCGTCGCCGGCGGCCAGCATCCTTCGCCGTTCCCGCATTGCCATGTCGCGACGACCACGACGCACAAGTCGCTGCGCGGCCCGCGCGGCGGCATGATCCTCACCAATGACGAGGACATCGCCAAGAAGATCAACTCGGCCGTCTTCCCGGGCCTGCAGGGCGGCCCGCTGATGCATGTGATCGCGGCCAAGGCCGTTGCGTTCGGCGAAGCGCTGCAGCCTTCCTTCAAGGACTATGCGGCCCAGATCGTCAAAAATGCGCGTACGCTCGCCGAAACGCTGAAGGCCAATGGCCTCGACATCGTTTCCGGCGGCACCGACAACCACCTGATGCTCGTCGACTTGCGCAAGAAGAATGCCACGGGCAAGCGTGCCGAGGCGGCGCTCGGCCGCGGCTACATCACCTGCAACAAGAACGGCATCCCCTTCGATCCGGAAAAGCCCTTCGTCACCTCGGGCGTTCGCCTTGGCGCGCCGGCCGGCACGACGCGCGGCTTCAAGGAGGCGGAATTCAAGGAGATCGGCGAATTGATCGTCGAGGTGCTTGACGGTCTCAAGGCCGCAAACTCCGACGAGGGCAATGCGGCCGTCGAAGCTGCCGTTCGCGAAAAGGTGGTGAAACTCACCGACCGCTTCCCGATGTACGGCTACATGTGATCGTTGCATGCGCTGCCCCTATTGCAGTTCCGAAGACAGCCAGGTGAAGGATTCCCGTCCGGCAGAGGACGGGAACGCCATTCGCCGCCGCCGCATCTGCCCCGATTGCGGCGGCCGGTTCACGACCTTCGAGCGGGTGCAGCTGCGTGAGCTGATGATCATCAAGAAGACCGGTCGGAAGGTGCCTTTCGACCGGGACAAGCTGTTGCGATCCTTCGAGATCGCGCTGCGCAAGCGCCCGGTCGATCGCGACCGTATCGAGCGGGCGGTATCCGGCATCGTCCGCCGTCTCGAAAGCTCCGGCGAAACCGAGATACCCTCGGAAGAAATCGGTCTCCAGGTGCTCGAGGCCCTGAAAAGCCTCGATGACGTCGCCTTCGTCCGCTACGCCTCCGTCTACCGGGATTTCTCCCACGCCGAGGATTTCGAGAAGGTCATTGCCGAGATCAGCGCCAAGATCGCGCGCGATCCCAACGAATAGGTCCAGCGGAGGAGCGCATGGGCGGGCCGACGCATGAGGACGAGAGATTCATGGCGGCGGCGCTGCGTCTCGCGCGTCGCAATCTTGGTCAGACATCCACTAACCCTTCGGTCGGCTGCCTCATCGTCAAGGATGGAACGATCGTCGGCCGGGCCCTGACGGCGCCCGGCGGACGCCCCCATGCCGAAACGCAGGCGCTTGCCGATGCCGGCGCAAAGGCGAGGGGAGCGACGGCTTATGTCACCCTCGAACCCTGTTCGCATCATGGCAGAACGCCGCCCTGCGCGAATGCGCTGATTGCCTCGGGTGTCGCCCGCGTCGTCGTCTCTATTCTCGACCCCGACGAGCGCGTCGCCGGCCAAGGGGTAGTGATGCTGCGCGACGCCGGCATTGAAGTCGATATCGGTGTCCTTCGGCAGGAGGGCGAACGGGCGCTCGAGGCCTATCTCCTGCGCCAGCGCATGAAGCGGCCGCACGTCACCCTCAAGCTCGCCGTTTCCGCCGACGGTATGATCGGCCGAAAGGGGGAGGGGCAGGTCCGGATCACGGGTCCGGTCTCACGCGCCCAGGTCCAGGTATTGCGTGCGGAGACGGATGCGATTCTCGTCGGTGTCGGTACGGCAAACGCCGACGACCCGGAGCTCACCGTGCGGCTGCCGGGGCTTGAAAAGCGTTCGCCGATCCGCATCGTACTTGATCGACGCCTCGATCTGGCGGTCAAGTCGAGGCTTGTTCATTCAGCCCATGCGGTTCCATTGATCTGCGTTGCCGATCCGGTGCTCGGTCCGGTCGCAGAGGCGCGGCGCCGCGCGCTGGAAGCCGCCGGCGTCGAAGTGTTGAACGCCGAGACCATCTCCGATCTGCTGAACGCACTTGCCTCGCGCAGCATCTCCTCGCTTCTGGTCGAAGGTGGGGCGCGGGCGGCGCGCGAGTTCCTCGATGCCGGACTCGTCGATCGAATTCTGCTCTATACGGGGCCGATCACCATTGGCGAAGACGGCATTCGATCTCCATTTCATCGGACGACAATCCCGGCGGGGTTCTCGCTCAAGCGCAGCGCTCGCTACGGCGACGATATTTTCGAAGATTACGAAAGAGATACCGGATGTTCACAGGCATAATTACCGATATCGGTACCGTGGAGAAGGTTACGGCGCTCAAGGAAGGCATCAAGCTTCGCGTCGCCACCAGCTATGACCCGACGACGATCGACATGGGGGCATCGATTGCGCATGCCGGCGTGTGCCTGACCGTGACGAACCTACCGGAGCCGGGCAGCAACGAGCGCTGGTTCGAGGTCGAGGCCTGGGAGGAGGCCTTGCGGCTGACGAGCATTTCCGGCTGGCAGGAGGGGACACGCATCAATCTCGAGCGTTCGCTGAAGATCGGCGATGAACTCGGCGGCCACATCGTCTCCGGCCATGTGGACGGGCAGGCGGAAATCCTCGCGGTCGAGCCGGAAGGCGACGCCGTGCGCTTCCGGCTGAGGGCTCCGGAACATCTCGCCCGTTTCGTCGCGCCGAAGGGCTCGGTGGCGCTCGACGGCACGTCGCTTACCGTCAACAAGGTCGACGGCACCGAGTTCGACGTGCTGTTGATCCGTCATTCGCTCGAGGTCACCACCTGGGGTGAACGCCAGGTCGGCGATTTCGTCAATTTCGAGGTCGATACGATGGCGCGCTATGCGGCCCGGCTTGCGGAGTTTCCCGTCTCCAAGGCGGAATGATCTTCGCGAACGAGGCCACGCTGCCCACTTTGGACAGGCTTTCGCACGACCGTTTCTCGCACGTTACAGCGCCGTGCGTCCTTTAGGACGCACAAAGGTCGCTGTAAGTCTTTGAATCTACGCATCGAGCTTTCCGAAAATCGGGTCCGATTTTCGGGCCGATGCGCTAGGCGCGCCGGTCCACGGACGATCCCGGGCCGAAGACGACCCGGGATCATTCACAGAGCCGGGCACAGGCAAGAACCGGACATGCTTGCCTAGCCTGCTCTGTCGGGTGCTCGTTTAGATCATTTCATCGTTTCATTGAAACGGTGAAATGATCCAACTCTTTGAAATTGCGCAATTCCGGACGGAAAACCGTTGTACACTTTTCCTGGAATTGCTCTAGCGTACGTAGATCGTCAGGCCGCCGTCGGCGGCCTCCTCGGCGCCGGCGATGTTGTTCATCTCGACGTTTTGCGCCTTCAGCTTGGTAGCCAGCGGCTTGTTGGCTTCGACGGCGGCAAGCAGGGCGGCGCGTTGCTCTGCCGATGCCTCATCGATCCACATCCGGGTTTGGTTCTCCTGCTTCAACGTATCGACGTCGACGACCCTGACATTGTCGCCCTTGAAAGCACGAACGCTTTGGTCGATGTGGCTCGGCCAGTTCATCTTGGCGTCGGTGGCATAGGTGATGCCGCCGAAGCTCAATGTGGAGAGGGCGGCGATGACGGAAAAAGTCGCAATGCGGTTCATTGTCATGCTCCTTTGCTTTGCGGCTGCTGCCCGGACCGGCAATTGAACGCATGACCCGTTGCAATTGCCGAGCCGTCCTGACGAGCTCCGCATGGCCAGCACGTGCCGTTTGCGGGTGGGGTCATCCGCAGCGAGGAGTGCTGGACTGTTTCGACTGGTTGAGGCGGCGTTTTCCCTTTGTTGTCGGGTGCCGCGCCGTGCCAACGGTCACGAAACTGGGCCGGAATGTGGCCGTTTCCATGGCGTAAGTCGCTGAAAAATAATTAATAATTGTTCATGTTCGCGACCCGCGAGGCGGCCGGAAAAATCGCAACGCCTCGCGGCCGGCGTCAAGTCAGACGGCGCTCGTCAGCCGGCGTTCGAACATGATCATCGGTCTGCCGTGATAGGTCGTGCGCCAGAACTCCCGGAAGCCGTGCTTCAGTGCGACCCGGATCGACGCCTCGTTGCCCGGTTCGATGATGCACGTCTTTCGAAGCGAGGGAAACTCGCGGTCGCCCCAGGCGAGTGCGGCGGAGACGGCCTCCGACGCAAGGCCGCGGCCATGACTCTTTGGCGAGAGTGCCCAGCCCATCTCCATCGTTCCCTCGAGCGATGGCGTAATCTGGCGGTGGGGGTCGTGAAAGCCGGCTTCACCGATGAACGCACCGCCCTCCTTCTCCTGGAGCGCAAAGAAGCCGAAGCCGAAATAGTGCCACATTCCCACCTGGCGCAAAAAGCGCGTCCAGGATTGTTCACGCGTGTAGGGAACGCCGCCCGCGTAACGCGTCACCTCCTCGTCGCCAAAGAGCACACTGTAGGAGGCAAAATCGTCGCGCCGGTAAGGGCGCAATAGAAGCCGCTCGGTCTCGATCACGGGCACACGCTGCATTTTCACTCCGGGTGCGTAGATGGGGGAAGTGGAATTGGATCCTGAGCTCCCGGCTCGCCGTCCCAATAGTCCGTCGTCGATCGAGCCCGGCCGATGAAGTCGAACGAGGCCTGGGGGGCGCCGGCCCGCCGGGTTCTTGCAAGGAACTTGCCGGAATCGGGATACTCGCAGATCTCCGTCGCCGCCATCGTCGATATGGACAGATATTTGAGCGGCAGCGTTCCCGTGTTGATCAGGTGATGTGCCGTTTCAGACCCGCCTGCCGGTGCGCCGAGCACGTCGCCAGGCCCGACAGCATAGCGTTCGCCACCGAAACGGTACGTGCCCTCGCCCTCGAGAATGACGAACAATTCTTCCTCGACATGATGGTTGTGAAAGGGGCAGCCGGACTTACCGGGTGGAACTTCGCCGTAGCTGACGCCGAGGTCCTTCAGGCCAAGGAGCGCGCCGAACGAGGCGTCTCGCGATTCGAAGAACGAGCCCCTCTGCCAGTGGTTGAGCCCAAGTTCATTGAGACTGACGATCGGCTTGCGAACTTCCGTCATGGCTTTCCTCCCGGCCGTGGCGGCCCTCCGGCAGAGCGAACAGCTTCGCCTTGCAGAATCGGCTGCAATATACTTGAGGTTTTAAGGTGAGTATACGCCGGAGCCGGCTTCGGGCGAGGCGGATCGGGATATGACGCGGCAAATGGCCCTCGCATGGAGGAATTTGCTTGCCATTCTGCGCCGGCCGTGGTTTGACCGCCGCCTGCGCGGGCCAAGCCCGGCCGATGATTTCAAGACAGGTGATCCATGGCGAAGAGCAAGGCCGTCCGCATCCTGATTGTGGAAGCGCGCTTCTATGACGATATGGCGGATGCAATGCTCGACGGAGCGAAACATGCGCTCGACGCAGCCGGCGCGACCTATGATATTGTCACGGTTCCGGGCGCACTGGAGATCCCCGCGGCTATCGCCATGGCGCTCGACGGCGCCGACGAAGGTGGCACCGAGTATGACGGCTTCGTTGCGCTTGGCATGGTCATCCGCGGCGAAACCTATCATTTCGATATCGTCGCCAACGAGTCTGCGCGCGCCCTGATGGATCTTGCCGTCAGCGAGAGCCTGGCGCTCGGCAACGGCATCCTGACGGTGGAAAATGAAGAACAGGCGTGGGCGCGTGCCCGCAGGTCGGAAGGCGACAAGGGCGGCTTTGCCGCGCGCGCCGCGCTGACCATGATCGAACTGAAGAACAAGCTGAGTAAAGAACAGTGACGAACACCCCCTCGGATCAGCCGCTGAAGCAGGTCAACCAGCGCGGTGCTGCGCGCCTTGCGGCCGTTCAGGCGCTCTACCAGATGGAAATCGGCGGAACCGGCGTGCTCGAGATCGTTGCCGAATTCGAGTCGCATCGCCTTGGCCAGGAACTTGACGGCGAGACCTATCTCAAGGCGGATGCCTCCTGGTTTCGCTCGATCGTCTCCGGTGTCGTGCGCGACCAGCGTAAGCTCGACCCCTTGATCGGATCGGCGCTTCAGGACGATTGGGCGCTTTCGCGGCTCGATTCCACCGTCCGTGCCATCCTGCGCGCCGGCACTTTCGAGCTGCTGGAGCGCAAGGATGTACCGGTTCCGGTGATCGTTACCGAATATGTCGAGATTGCCAAGGCCTTCTTCGAGGACGAGGAGCCGAAGCTCGTCAACGCCGTTCTCGATCGGATCGCCAAACAGATCCGCGGCGAAGGGCGGAAATAGCTGCTGATGGTTGCTGCGACCGCGGAAGACATCGGAACGGTTCTTCGCGAGGCCCGCCGCAACGTCCTTCTGCTGACGGTCGCCCAGGCGCTGCTCGGCGTGGTCGGGCCGATCAGCTTCGCGGTCGGCGGCGTTGCTGGCCATCAACTACTCGGAGGCGACAAGTCGCTCGCGACCGCGCCCTTGACTGCCTTCAATGTAGGCATGGCGCTTGGCGTTATCCTGGTGGCGGTCCTGTCGCGAACGCTCGAACGGCGCTTTGCCTTCATGGTCGGCGCGGTGATTGCCGCGATAGGCGGCATTGTTGCCGCCGCGGCTTTGTTCCGCGAGAGTTTCTGGCTGTTTGCCGCCGGCCTCGCCATTCTCGGCTCCTCGAACGGCTTTACCCAGAAGTTGCGTTTCGCCGCCGCGGATGCATCGCCTTCCTTCTACAAGGCGAAGGCGATTTCCTGGATACTCGGCGGCGGCATCGTTTCGGCGGTTCTTGGCCCCCAGATCGTGATCTTCGCCGGCGACTACTTCGCACCGGTCTGGTTCGCCGGCGCTTTCGTCGCTCTTATTCCGGTCTGCCTCTGCGCCCTTTTCTTCTTTGTGCCCTTGCGGCTGCCGCAAGCCGCGACCGTATCGTCCGTGCAGGCGGGCGGCGCCGCCCGGCCGCTTCGCGAGATCGTAGGCAGCCAGCGCTTTCTGACCGGAATGGTCTGCGGCATCTCCTCCTATGCGCTGATGACCTTCATGATGACAGGCGCGCCGGTTGCCATGGTCGTCGGCTGCGGCTTTTCGAGCGATCTGGCGACCCTCGGGATCCAGTGGCACGTGCTTGCCATGTTCGCTCCGAGCTTCGCCACCGGCTGGCTGATAAGCCGCTTTGGCGCGGAGCGGATCGTCGCCTGTGGGCTCCTGCTGCTCATGGTCTGTGCCGCCGTCGCCCATCTTGGCGTGGCGCTGTGGAACTTCTGGGGCGCACTCGTTCTTCTGGGGCTCGGCTGGAACTTCGGCTTCATAGGCGCGACAGCAATCGTCGCCCAGAGCTATCGTCCGCATGAGGCGGACAAGGTCCAGGGCTTCCACGATGTGGTGCTGTTTTCTACCGTCGCCGTCTCGTCCTTCGCTTCCGGCAAGGTTCTGGCTGCCTACGGCTGGGACATGCTCAATGCCGTCATCTGGCCCGTGACGGGCCTTTGCCTCGTGCTTCTCTTTCTCCTGATGCGTGCAAGCAGGCGAGTTGCAGCCTGAAGGCGCTCTCGCTTTCCCAAGAAAACCTGGCCACCTGCGGGCCTGGTGTCCCGGCATTTTCAGGGGCTTGACGATCCATCTTCGCAACCGCACTCTGGCCGCGCCGTGAGGGCATACCGCTTGAGGAGGTGGTGTGCGATTCGCGGAAAGAGGGGCCTGCGGCAGGGAGTTGAGGTCGCGGGTTTTAACGGAGGAAAGTGCGAAATGACCATACTTTTGGGCGTTATCGCATGCGGGTTGCTTTCGGTGGCCTATGCCATCTGGGCGACACAGTCGGTGCTGGCCGCCGACCAGGGGAATGCCCGCATGCAAGAGATCGCAGGTTTTATCAGAGAGGGGGCGCAGGCCTACCTCACGCGTCAGTACACTACCATTGCCATCGTCGGTGTCGTCGTCTTCTTCGCCGCATGGGGACTGCTCTCGAGTGCGGCCGCCGTTGGATTTCTGATCGGCGCAGTGCTTTCGGGTGCGGCCGGCTTCATCGGCATGCATGTTTCGGTCAGGGCCAATGTCCGCACGGCCCAGGCCGCATCGGTCAGCCTCGCCTCCGGTCTCGACATCGCGTTCAAATCCGGTGCGATCACCGGCCTGCTGGTGGCCGGCCTCGCGCTGTTGGGCGTCTCGGTCTACTACTTCATACTCACCGTCGGCCTCGGCCATGGTCCGGCCGAGCGCGAAGTCATCGATGCGCTTGTCGCTCTGGGCTTCGGCGCCTCGTTGATCTCGATCTTCGCCCGTCTCGGCGGCGGTATCTTTACCAAGGGCGCCGACGTCGGCGGTGACCTCGTCGGCAAGGTGGAAGCGGGCATTCCGGAAGACGATCCGCGCAATCCGGCAACGATCGCCGACAATGTCGGCGACAATGTCGGCGACTGCGCCGGCATGGCGGCGGATCTCTTCGAGACCTATGCGGTGTCGGTGGTCGCGACCATGGTCCTCGCGTCGATCTTCTTTGCTGGTACGCCGTTACTCGCGACCATCATGGTCTATCCGCTGGCGATCTGCGCGGCCTGCATCATCACCTCGATCATCGGCACCTTCTTCGTCAAGCTCGGCACCAACGGCTCGATCATGGGTGCGCTCTATCGAGGACTGATCGTAACCGGCGCATTGTCGGTCCTCGGCCTCGGCGCAGCGACGTCGTTGACGATCGGCTGGGGTTCGATCGGAACCGTTGCGGGTCAGGACGTCACCGGCTGGGCGCTGTTCGCCTGCGGCATCATTGGCCTCGTCGTCACAGCGCTGATCGTCGTGATCACCGAATACTATACCGGCACGAACAAGCGGCCGGTGAACTCGATCGCGCAAGCCTCCGTGACCGGCCACGGTACCAACGTTATCCAGGGCCTCGCCGTGTCGCTCGAATCGACCGCCCTGCCGGCGATCGTCATCGTCGGCGGCATCATCACGACCTACCAGCTCGCCGGTCTTTTCGGCACCGCGATCGCCGTCACCGCCATGTTGGGCCTCGCCGGCATGATCGTGGCGCTCGATGCCTTCGGCCCTGTCACCGACAATGCCGGCGGCATTGCCGAGATGTCGCACCTTCCGCCCGAGGTGCGCAAATCGACCGACGCTCTGGATGCGGTGGGCAACACGACGAAGGCCGTCACCAAGGGCTATGCGATCGGCTCCGCGGGGCTGGGCGCGCTGGTGCTTTTCGCGGCCTATTCCAACGACCTCACCTATTTCGCCGCGAATGGCGACAAGCATCCCTACTTCGCAGACGTCGGAACGATCTCGTTCGATCTCTCCAACCCCTATGTCGTCGCCGGCCTGATCTTCGGCGGTCTCATTCCCTATCTCTTCGGCGGCATCGCCATGACCGCGGTCGGACGGGCAGGGGGCGCCGTCGTCGAGGAGGTGCGCCGTCAGTTCAAGGAAAAGCCGGGCATCATGGAAGGCAAAGACCGCCCGGACTATGGCCGCGCCGTCGACATGCTGACCAAGGCTGCGATCCGCGAGATGATCATTCCCTCGCTCTTGCCGGTTCTGGCGCCGATCGTCGTCTATTTTGGCGTGCTGCTGATTTCCGGCTCGAAGGCCTCGGCCTTCGCGGCACTCGGCGCCTCGCTGCTCGGCGTCATCGTCAACGGCCTGTTCGTGGCGGTCTCGATGACCTCCGGGGGCGGTGCCTGGGACAATGCGAAGAAGAGCTTCGAGGACGGTTTCGTCGACAAGAACGGCATGCGTCACATGAAGGGCTCGGAGGCGCACAAGGCTTCGGTCACTGGCGATACGGTCGGCGATCCCTACAAGGATACGGCCGGTCCGGCCGTCAATCCGGCAATCAAGATCACCAATATCGTGGCCCTGTTGCTGCTCGCCGTACTCGCCTGACGGCGCCTTCCTTCAACGAAAAAGCCCGCGGAACTCGGTTCCGCGGGCTTTTTGTTTGAAAGGAAATTCCGTCAGTATTTGCCGAAGTCCTTGAACAGATTGCGCGCCGCCGCCTGTCCAGCACCGGGACCGGTCAAGAGCTGGCCGAGGAAACTCGTTTCCTTGCCGCCCGTCGGCGTCGTGCGCGACAGCATGTCGAAGACCTTGCCGTCCTTCATCGTGTAGTGGGCAAGCTGGCTGACGACGCCTTCCTTGTCGAAATAGACGGCGAGGATCGACTGGTCGATCAGCTTCGGCTTCATGAAGGCGACCGGGCGCTGGCGCTTCTGCGAGATGTAGTAGAACACCTCATTGTCGAAGGTCGCCGTCGTCGAGGGCGTGCCGAGCGAGAGCAGTACCTGTTCGCGGCTCGAGCCGACGGGGACCAGGTTGAGCGTTTCTTGATCGACGACATAGCCCTGATGCAGGACTTCGCCGACATTCGCCGACTGGCAGCCGGCAAGCACTGCTGTACAAAGGGAAGCCACGACGACGGCACGGCCAAGAATTCTAAGGTTTGATGTCAGATACCGCTTCGTCAACGACTGCTCCCCTTGGAGTAACGATGGCATATGCGCCATTGCAATTCGTGCCTGCTTCGGTAAACCAGCTTCGGCTATCATGCAACAACGTCATGGGCGCGTGCCCGTGAATTCGAGAAAGCCACGGCTGGGCTTTGTTATGATTTTTGGACTGTTCAAGAGAAAAAGCGGCAACATTGCGATTGTGGAGCGCCAGTATGCGCTTCTGACCGCAGCGGCGCGTCAGGCGTTTCTCTATACCGACCTCGATGTGCCCGATACGGTGATGGGGCGTTTCGAGATGTTGTCGGCGATCCTGATTCTCTATTTCCGGCGCACCCGGGCTTCAGCCCGGAGCGGCCAGGAAATCGCCCAGGAGATCGTCGACGCTTTCTTCGAGGATGTCGACCATTCGATCCGTGAGCTGGGTGTCGGCGACGCCGGCGTGCCGAAGAAGATGAAAAAGCTTGCCGGCATGTTCTACGGCCGGCTGGAGTCCTATGCGGCAGCTCTGGAGAGCGGCGACAGGCAGTCGCTTGCCGATGCGCTCAGGCGGAATTTTCACCCCCAGCAAGAGGACGCGCCGACAATGGCGGGCCTGGCGCGCTACCTGCTGTCCGTCGAAGCCACGCTGGCGGAGGTCCCGGAAGACGCGGTCGAAACCGGACAGTTGCGCGTGCCTCCGGCAGGGGACCAATAGACGCTGCAGGAAGGATCTTCATCATGCATCACGAAAGCAAACCGGCATTCTCCTACCCCGTCAAGGTAGGGCATATTTCGGCCAATCCTGTCGGCGTGCATCTGTCCGCCAACGAGACCGAGCGGCAGGCGCTTGCTGTCCTTTGGAAGGTCGACGAGGTCCGCTTGCTTGTCGCCGACCTGCAGATCGGTCGCTGGAAGAAAGACGGTGTGAAAATCAAGGGCGAGGTTCGGGCCGAGCTCGTCCAGAGCTGCGTCGTTACGCTCGATCCCGTCGAGGCGGAAATATCCGAGCCGGTCGAGGCGATCTTCGTACCCGAGGGCTCACGCTTGGCGCGGCAAGCCGACAATGACGGCGGCGAGATGGTCCTGGATCCGAGCGGACCGGACATTCCTGATACGTTTTCCGGCGATACGATCGACGTGGGCGTGGTCGTCAGCGAGCATGTGGCGCTTGCGATCGACCCCTATCCGCGCAAGGACGGCGCGGTCTTCGGCGAGCGCATCGAAAGCGCGGCAGCGGATGACAAGCGGCCCAACCCGTTTGCGGTCCTTAAGGATTTGAAAAAGGATTGAAACGGAGTCGGCCGAGCTTACAATTCGGTTGTCACGCAGACGAAAAGCAGTATTTTGGCCCGACTTCAGCCGAGGGGGCCGTTGTGCCGACACGCTGAATTCTGGCCGGGCGCCAGAAGGAAGCACGGATCGTCGCTGCGTGAAGATTGCGCAGGGGCGCAATGCGTCGCGTGGCGGGAAGAAGGGATAAGACACGCGTGGTCAGAATTTCACTTGACGTTATGGGAGGCGACTATGGTCCAGAGGTCGTCATCCCGGGCGCAGCCAGGGCGCTCGAACGTCACCCGGACATAAAGTTCGTCCTGTTTGGCCAAGAATCGCGCTGCGCCGAACTGCTGGCCAAGTATCCGAAGCTTCAGGCAAGCGGTACCTTCCATGATTGCGAGATCGCCGTCGGCATGGATGAGAAGCCGAGCCAGGCGTTGCGCCGCGGGCGCGGCAAGTCCAGCATGTGGAAGGCGATCGACGCGATCAATGCCGATGAGGCGGATGTAGTGGTCTCGGCGGGCAATACCGGCGCGCTGATGGCGATGTCGGTCTTCTGCCTTCGGACCATGCGGGGCATCCAGCGTCCGGCGATCGCGGCGATCTGGCCGACCCTCAAGGGCGAAAGCATTGTGCTCGATGTCGGGGCGACGATCGGCGCGGACGCGCAGCAGCTCATGGATTTCGCGCTGATGGGCGGCGCCATGGCCCGTGCCCTCTTCGAGGTCGAGCGCCCCTCCGTCGGCCTGCTGAATGTCGGCGTCGAGGAGATCAAGGGCCAGGAAGAGGTCAAGGAGGCCGGCCGGCTCATCCGCGAGGCCAATATCGAGGGGATCGATTACTACGGTTTCGTCGAGGGTGACGATATCGGCCGCGGTACGGTCGACGTCGTCGTCACCGAAGGTTTTTCTGGGAATATCGCGCTGAAGGCGGCCGAAGGCACCGCCCGCCAGATCGCCGAATATCTTCGCTCCGCGATGTCGCGCACCCTGCTTGCAAAGATCGGCTACATCTTCGCCAAGGGCGCCTTCGACCGACTGCGCGAGAAGATGGACCCCCGCAAGGTCAATGGCGGCGTCTTCCTCGGGCTCAACGGCGTGGTCATCAAGAGCCACGGCGGTACGGACGCGGAAGGCTTCGCCGCCGCGATCGACGTCGGCTACGATATGGTGAAGAACGGCCTGAAGGCCAAGATCGAGGCCGACCTGGCACGTTATCACGGTGCCGAGCCGACCGAAGCCCTGCCGCCGGCATGATTGAAGAGGTTTGATTAGATGATCCGTTCTGTCGTTCGCGGCTTCGGCGCAGCGCTGCCGAAGCGAGTGATGACCAATAAGGAAATGGAATCCAAGGTCGACACGTCCGACGAATGGATCGTGCAGCGGACCGGTATTCGTCAGCGCCACATCGCCGGCGAGGGCGAGACGACCGCCTCGCTTGGTGAGGGCGCTGCGCGCGCCGCGCTCGAGAGGGCCGGCCTGACGGCCGATGACCTCGACCTGATCATCGTTGCGACCTCGACGCCCGACAACACTTTCCCGGCGACGGCGGTCAATATCCAGAACCGTCTCGGCATGCGCCACGGAGCAGCCTTCGACCTGCAGGCGGTCTGTTCCGGCTTCGTCTATGCGGTCGCGACTGCCGATGCCTATATCCGCGGCGGTCTCGCCAAGCGCGCTTTGGTCATCGGCGCCGAGACCTTCTCGCGCATTCTCGACTGGTCGGACCGCACGACCTGCGTGCTCTTCGGCGACGGCGCCGGCGCCATCGTCCTCGAAGCGCAGCAGGGCGAAGGCACCACTGCCGATCGCGGCGTGCTGACGGCGCAGTTACGGTCCGACGGCATCCATGGCGACAAGCTCTATGTCGACGGCGGCCCCTCGACGACCGGCACCGTCGGCCATCTCCGGATGGAGGGGCGCGAGGTCTTCAAGCATGCCGTCGGCATGATCACCGACGTGATTGAGGCAGCCTTCGAAGCTACGGGAACCTCGGCCGACGACGTCGACTGGCTGGTGCCGCACCAGGCCAATCGCCGCATCATCGACGGTTCCGCGAAGAAGTTGGGCATCCCGAACGAAAAGGTTGTGGTGACCGTCGACCTGCATGGCAATACGTCCGCCGCTTCGATTCCGCTCGCGCTTGAGGCAGCTGCCTCCGACGGGCGCATCAAGAAGGGCGACCTGGTGATGCTCGAAGCCATGGGCGGCGGCTTCACCTGGGGCTCCGTTCTCATCCGCTGGTAAAAATAATTGAATGACGGCAGGTGCTTGACCGAAAAAGGCAAGGGCAATAGTCTTCCATCGCTGATCGGCATGCCAGACATCGGTGGGGGAAGATGAGCGGAAAAACAGTAACGCGAGCAGACTTGGCTGAGTCGGTTTTTCGTAAGGTCGGTTTGTCTCGAACGGAGTCTGCCGAGCTGGTGGAGACCGTCATCGACGAAATCTGCAACGCAATCGTGCGTGGCGAGAGCGTCAAGCTGTCTTCGTTCGCGACGTTCCAGGTCCGCGACAAGAACGAGCGCATCGGGCGAAACCCCAAGACGGGCGAAGAAGTGCCGATCTCGCCGCGCCGGGTGATGACGTTCAAGGCGTCCAACGTGCTGAAACAGCGGGTCTTGAAGGCGCATCTCAGCCGAAAGGCCAAGCAGAAGCAGGCCGGTACGGCCTCCTGAGGGAGGGCCGCAACCACAAATGTGGTTGAAAACCCATCCATAAGCCATTGAAATGGGTCCGATTCGTGCGATCATCGCGCAATGATCCAGTCATTGCCGCACGTAGCTTCGCGTGACTATGGAAATGGGGACGACATGGAAAAAAGCCCGGACGCCTTCCGTACCATCAGCGAGGTCGCAGACGAACTGGACCTGCCCCAGCATGTGTTGCGGTTCTGGGAGACGCGCTTCCAGCAGATCAAGCCGATGAAGCGCGGCGGCGGCCGGCGCTACTACCGACCCGAAGACGTCGATCTGCTCAAGGGCATTCGACATCTCCTCTACGACCACGGCTACACGATCAAGGGCGTTCAGAAACTTCTGAAGGCGAATGGCAACAAGTTCGTCGCCGCGATCGCGAGCGGCGATCTCGCCACCGTCGAGGCGCTTGCGGCTTCCAGCCACGAAGAACCGCCGGCGCCGAAGGTCGGTGTTGCCGACGAGGACCAGATCGTCGGCCGCCCCAAAGCCCCGGCAAGTCGACGCTTCTTCTCTTTTGGCGGCAGCAGCGACGATGCAGAAATCTCGATTGGCAAGACCTCGGTCAACAAGGAGGACAGGGCGTTGCTGCAGGAAGCTCTTTACGACCTTCTGGAGTGCAAGCGCCTGCTCGACCAGGTTCGGTAGCCAATAGGTGTTGCGCCTTTGACGCCGGGACAACCGGCGCATCGATCGTCGCCTGCATGAGGCGACCTTGTCGCAAACACGCGCCCCGCGGGCAACTTCTGTGCTCAGGACCGCCTACGTGGCGGGCGCACGCCGGTTGAAACGTCCTCGCCCCGGCGTCCGGCGCCGGGAAGCCGAGGGCAAAGGGCATGATATTGAGCATGCTTGCCAATGGCGCGTCTGACCTCCATCACGGCGAATCATCACCGCATATCGACACGAACGTCGAGGGCATCAAACTGCTGAAGAAAGCTCAGCGACGCTTCGACGCAGTCTCCAGTGCAGATTCCAGTAGTCGAACTGCACTGCAGCAAATGTATAATATCGACATCATAATATATTTTAAGTGCAATTGATCCGTTTATCCGGGCAACTTTGAATTTCTAGTGTCTTAAAAGTGGGTAATTTCCGTCAAGAAACTGCAGCGTAATTGACAAAAATCAAGTCTATCTATGAAGAAAACATAGATCTGGCGAATTATTTGGAATCTCCCTTTATTTTTATATTCATCGCGCTAAGTTTGCCGAAAGGCGCGTGCGTTCGAGGTGGGAGTCGCAAAATGCCTGACGTCGACCGGACCAACGCAGGTCCGTTGCGGTCGCAACGGAAGTCCGAATTTGTTACATTTCTCGTCTTGGCGTTCGGCATCTGGCCGATCGTCGCCGTGGGCGTGGTCGGTGCCTACGGGTTTCTGGTTTGGATGTTCCAGATCGTCTATGGACCGCCCGGTCCGCCAGTGCATTGAGGGCGCGCATGGGTGAGGGAACCGACATAGCAAGGCGGAATTTTCTGCGTGGTCGGTACGAGGGGTGGCGCGAACGTGTCCGTCCTCCCGGCACAACCGCCGCGAGCCTTGAGGCCTGTACGGGGTGCGGACGATGCGTCGACGCCTGTCCGACGCACATCATCCGGCTGATCGCAGATCGCCCCGCGCTCGATTTCTCCGTCGCGGAATGCACCTTCTGCGGCCAATGCGCGGATCTCTGTCCGGAGCCGGTCTTCACCGGCCGGCCACAATCCTTTCTCCATGTCGCGATCGTCGGCGAGAACTGTCTCGCCAGGAACGGCACCGATTGCCAGGCCTGTCGCGATGCCTGTCCGACGGAGGCGATCCGCTTCCGTCCGCGCGCCGGCGGTCCGTTCCTGCCCGAGCTCGCCGAGGAGGCCTGCACCGGCTGCGGCGCCTGTCTTGCCGTCTGCCCCGTCGCTGCCATCGGCCTCCGTGAAGTCACAAGGGAGAGCCTGCATGTCTGATCCAGACGCGCCCTATCACGTCTCGAGCGCCGTCGTCGTCGCGATGCCGCATATGCAGGAGCGCGTCATCGCTCAACTTGCCGAGATGCCGAACGTCGAGGTCTACGCGCATGAAGCGGGAAAGATCGTCGTCGTGATTGAGGGAACGAGCACAGGAATGCTCGGCGAAATCCTGTCGCGCATCTCGCTGATCGAGGGCGTGGTGGCAGCCAATATGGTGTTTGAGCATGTCGAAGCTTAGGGAGACGACCGCAATGACTGGCGAACTGACGCGGCGCGAAATCTTGAAGGCGCATGCCGCCGGCATCGCCGCAGCCACTGCGGGCATCGCGCTTCCGGCCGCGGCGCAGCCCGTGCCGGGCGGTGTGGAAGCGTTGCAGATCAAATGGGCCAAGGCGCCGTGCCGCTTCTGCGGAACCGGCTGCGGCGTCATGGTCGGCGTCAAGGAGGGGCAGGTAGTCGCCACCCACGGCGACATGCAGGCCGAGGTCAACCGCGGCCTCAACTGCATCAAGGGCTATTTCCTTTCCAAGATCATGTACGGCGCCGACCGTCTGAAAACGCCCCTGATGCGCAAGCGCAATGGTGCCTACGCCAAGGACGGCGAGTTCGAGCCGGTAAGCTGGGACGAAGCCTTCGACGTCATGGCAGCGCAGGCGAAGAGGGTGTTGAAGGAGAAGGGACCGACCGCCGTCGGAATGTTCGGCTCGGGGCAATGGACGATCTTCGAGGGCTATGCGGCCACGAAGCTAATGCGCGCCGGCTTCCGCTCCAACAATCTCGATCCCAATGCCCGCCACTGCATGGCCTCTGCCGCTGTAGCCTTCATGCGCACCTTCGGCATGGACGAGCCGATGGGGTGCTACGACGACTTCGAGCATGCCGACGCCTTCGTGCTCTGGGGCTCGAACATGGCGGAGATGCACCCGATCCTCTGGACGCGTCTCGCCGACCGAAGGCTCGGGCATGAGCATGTGAAGGTGGCGGTGCTCTCCACCTTCACCCATCGCAGCATGGATCTCGCCGACATTCCGATCGTCTTCAAGCCCGGCACCGATCTGGCGATCCTCAACTATATCGCCAATCACATCATCCAGACGGGCCGGGTGAACGAGGACTTCGTCAAGAAGCACACGACCTTCATGGTTGGCGCGACCGACATCGGCTACGGCCTAAGGCCGGACAATCCGCTCGAGCTCAAGGCGAAGAATGCCAAGGATGCGGCGAAGATGACGCCGAGCGACTTCGAGGCGTTCAAGGCGTTCGTTTCGGAATACACGCTCGACAAGACCGTCGAATTGACCGGCGTCGAGGCCGGCTTCCTCGAACAACTGGCCGATCTCTATGCCGATCCCAACCGCAAGGTGATGTCGCTCTGGACCATGGGGTTCAACCAGCACGTGCGCGGTGTCTGGGTGAACCAGATGGTCTACAACCTCCATCTCCTGACCGGAAAGATCTCCGAGCCTGGCAACAGCCCGTTCTCGCTGACCGGCCAGCCTTCGGCCTGCGGCACGGCACGCGAGGTCGGTACCTTCGCCCACCGACTGCCGGCGGATATGACCGTCACCAACCCGGAGCACCGCAAGCACGCCGAGGAAATCTGGCGCATTCCCCATGGCCTCATTCCGGAAAAGCCCGGCTACCACGCCGTCGAGCAGGACCGGATGCTGAAGGACGGCAAGCTCAATTTCTATTGGGTTCAGGTCAACAACAACGTCCAGGCGGCGCCGAACACGAGCAACGAGACCTATCAGGGTTACCGAAATCCGGACAATTTCATCGTCGTCTCCGATGTCTATCCGACGATCACGGCGATGAGCGCCGACCTCATCCTTCCCGCCGCCATGTGGGTGGAGAAGGAAGGCGCCTATGGCAATGCCGAGCGCCGGACCCATGTCTGGCATCAGCTCGTCGATGCGCCCGGCGAGGCGCGTTCCGATCTTTGGCAGATGGTGGAATTCTCGAAGCGCTTCATCACCGACGAGGTTTGGCCACCCGCCATTCTCGATGCCAATCCCGGCTATCGCGGCAAGACCCTCTACGACGTGCTCTTCAAGAACGGCAATGTCGACCGCTTTCCGGCAAGCGAAATCAACCGGGAATACGCCAATCGGGAGGCCGAGGCTTTCGGCTTCTACATCCAGAAGGGGTTGTTCGAGGAATATGCCTCCTTCGGGCGCGGGCACGGGCATGACCTGGCGCCGTACGACCGCTACCACGAGGAACGGGGGCTCCGCTGGCCCGTCGTCGATGGCAAGGAAACGCTTTGGCGCTACCGGGAAGGCTATGATCCCTATGTGAAGCCGGGGGAGGGCGTGAAGTTCTATGGCCGTCCGGACGGCAGGGCGGTGATCCTTGCCGTTCCCTACGAACCGCCGGCGGAATCTCCTGACGACGAATACAATGTCTGGCTGGTGACGGGCCGCGTCCTCGAGCATTGGCACTCTGGCTCGATGACGATGCGGGTGCCGGAACTCTACAAGGCGTTTCCCGGTGCAGTCTGCTTCATGAATGCCGGCGACGCGCGCGATCGCGGCATCAACCAGGGCGCCGAGGTGCGCATCGTTTCCCGGCGCGGCGAGATTCGTGCCCGCGTCGAGACGCGCGGCCGCAACCGCATGCCGCCGGGCGTCATCTTCGTTCCCTGGTTCGACGCCAGCAAGCTGATCAACAAGGTGACGCTCGACGCAACCGATCCCATCTCCAAACAGACGGATTTCAAGAAATGCGCGGTCAAAATCGTCTCTGTCGCATGATAAAAAGCCCCGGAACGTGGCTCGGCGGGCTGCTGGCGATCCTGTTCGTTGCGACGGGAGCAATCGCCCAGATGGCTCCCGAAAGAGTCCCGGCCCTCTCCGGGCCGCCGCAGGAGATGGGTGAGGTGGAGGCGAAGCCGATCCCGAAATGGGTGGTGGACGACGCCCGCAAGGAGCGCGCCTATCCGGACCAGCCGCCGGTCATTCCGCATTCGATCGAGGGTTACCAGCTTTCGGTCAATACCAACCGCTGCCTTTCCTGCCACAAGCGCGAACTCACCCAGGAATCGGGTGCGCCGATGATCAGCGTCACCCACTACATGACGCGCGAAGGCCAGATGCTCGCCGATGTCTCGCCGCGGCGTTATTTCTGCACGGCCTGCCATGTCCCGCAGGCCGATGTGCGTCCGCTCGTCAACAACACCTTCAAGGACATGAGCGACATGGGCGTCAAGCAGGCGGGGAGCGAGTAGGCCATGGCTCGGATAAAGCGCGTCCTGCTCTGGGTGTGGAAGCTTCTCACCACCCCGGCCGCAACCCTCAGCCTTGCCTTCCTGACGCTCGGCGGCTTCGTCGGCGGCGTCGTCTTCTGGGGCGCATTCAACACCGCGCTGGAGCTCACCAATACGGAAACCTTCTGCATCTCCTGTCACGAGATGCGGAACAACGTCTACGAGGAACTGACGCGCACCATCCATTTCTCCAACCGCTCGGGGGTGAGGGCATCCTGCCCCGACTGCCATGTGCCGCATGAATGGACTGACAAGATCGCCCGCAAGATGCAGGCCTCCAAGGAAGTCTGGGGCAAGATCTTCGGGACCATCAACACGCGCGAGAAATTCCTCGACCACCGCCTCGAACTCGCCAAGCATGAATGGGCGAGGCTCAAGGCCAATGACAGCCTCGAGTGCCGCAACTGTCACTCGTCGGCGGCGATGGATCTTTCCAAGCAGACGCAGCGCGCCGCCGAGATCCATACACGCTATCTGCTGCCGGGAAAGGCCACCTGCATCGATTGCCACAAGGGCATTGCCCACGAGCTGCCGAACATGCAGGGCGTTGAGCCCGGATGGAAGCTGCCGCCCGAACTCGAGGGAGAGACGCTGCCCTCCACATCCGCGATCGACGATCTGAAGCGCGCCATGAACGACATCCACAGGGCGGCCCTGGAAAACTAGGGCAAGGTGAAGACCCGGCCCCGGTCGCCTCATCTCCTTCATCAACAGGGCGAAGGACGCTACAGCGCCGCGTGTGGCATCAGACACGCAAACGGCGCCGAAGCGCCTTGATTTGCTGCATGCTTTTCGGTTCCAATTCAAGGAAGCGGCAGTCGCTCGTTTCGTCAGGCCCTGGCAAGGAGAAGTCAGTTGAACCTTTCCATGCGCCTTCTTCTTCTCGGGCTCGGCTGGATCATGGTCGGCATCGGCATAGCCGGCATATTCCTGCCGCTTCTGCCGACGACCCCCTTCCTGCTCCTGGCCGCATGGCTCTTTGCCCGGTCTTCCCCTCGTCTCGAACAATGGCTTTTCGAGCATCCCTTGTTCGGAGCACCGTTGCGCGACTGGCGGGAGGACGGTTCGATATCGCGGGGCGCCAAGATTTACGCGCTGTCGCTGATGGCTCTGGGCTTCGCATTCTTCTGGCTCCGCCTGCACCCCTCCTTGCTGACAGCATCGATCGTCGCCTCGATCATGCTGGTGGTCAGCGCCTTCATTGTTTCCCGGCCCGAACCGAGGAAGTGAGCGCGCGACCTGGAGCGGGACAGCGTTCCTGATGTAACAGGCAAAGCGCACAACCTATGGCAAAAATAGTCTGGGTCAGTCTGACCTCTTGATTGGTGGAGGCGGACCGGCGCCGACATTCGCAACCATGGAGGAAGCTATGCAAATAGCAGACCATATCGAACGGACGAGGACCGATCGGTCGACGCCCGAGGTTCTGGATCGGCTTCAGGCGATCTATCAGCGTCGGCAGAAGGATGAGTGGCGCGCCACGGTGGATAAGCTGGATGCTTTGCGCCAATCGTTCGGCGAAGAGCGGCGGCAGGTCTTTCCACCCGCATTGCGCGACGAGATTGCCAGTGCTGCGCGGGGCGGCCGACGCGATGATCCCCGCGGTCCCGGACTAAGATACAAGTCGCTGATCGAAGCCAGAAACGCCGAAGTTGACCTGAAGAGGGTCAAAGGTCTGCACGACCGTGCCTATGACAAGTTCGGTCAACTCGTGAAGGGCTACAGCGCCTTTCATTTTCATGAATCGGTGGTCGGTAGCCTCGCCGACGCCCTGGTGCAGCCGCCGATCGTCTACGTCGCCCCCGATCCGGACAAGGAAAAGCTGTTCTACCCGCATTATGGCGGCTGCTGGGACCGGCTCGATCAGAACCAGGCGACCGGCGACGGGGCCATCGTCGAGAACAAGTCCTATCTTGATTGCGCCGCCCGCATGGGATCCAAGCTGGTCGCCCGCAACGATGATGCGTCCGACGTCGACCTGCTCTGCGCCTATCGGGAGAACGGTTATCTCGTTCCCTTCAAGACGCTTCGCACCGGCATATTGCAGGTCAAGGCCGATCTGACGGCCCTCCTTTGCCGCCATCATATCTCGACCTATGACGAGTTCGGATGGTCCGACTTCCATGCCACGACGCGCGGCAGGCTGGTGATGGCCGTCTTCTGGAACTGGGACGACGTCGATCCGGCCAACGAGGTGAGCGACCAATGGTTCATCTCGGGCCTCGACTGCCGCGGCGACGGCGAGAGCTTCCCCGGCACGAGCGTCCAGGCGGTCCCCGGTGAAAGAAGAATCATCAACCTGTTCACGGAGATGGCCTTCCCCGCCGGCCGCGAACTCTGGGTCTATGTCGGCGTTGCCGATCGCATCTGGGCACTGCTCAACGACGTCAGCATCGATATCTCAATCGATTCGGCCTGGCTGCTGAACTCGCTGGCGATCCGTTCGATCTGAGGAGCTTGACGACGAGGGAATGCCCTGCCACCGGTGGGGCAGGATAAACCTTGATTTTCAAGGAGTTAAATGGTCGGAGCGGCGGGATTCGAACCCACGACCCCTTGACCCCCAGTCAAGTGCGCTACCGGGCTGCGCTACGCTCCGACCCGCTTGTTTACAAGCCCGCTCTCATTAGTCGGAACATACGCGTGGCGCAAGGGGAAAATGGATCCCCGCCGCCCCTTCCGCAGCTTTGGAAGGCCGGAGTGGCACGGGGAGCACGGGGGCGAACGGTTTTGTGATTTGGTCGGCGGCGGCGGCGCGGCTACACTGCACCCGCAACAACAGGAGAAGCCCTATGAAGCGCATCCTCGTAATTGCAGCTGCCCTCGCGCTTTCCGCGACGGCGGCATCAGCCGCCTGCCTCGGCCACAACGACACCACGGTCTCGACGGATCCGGTGGACAAGGAGATCACGACGGCCAGCGTGACGAAGACCGAACAGTCCGCGCCAGCCGACGAACTTCTCCTGCAGCAGAAACTGCAGCAAGAAGAACCGACCGCCGAAGACTAAGCCGGGAGAGCGGCGAATGCGGGTCTCGCCGGGCGTCAATGGCGCCTTCGAGGCCCGCTTTCCGCATGTAGTCAACGCGCGAGCGTCCAGTCTGTCTATAGGACTTCGGGCTTCAGGGGCGCCGGCGCTTCGCGAGCTCACGGTAGACCACTTCAGTCTCATCCAGCATCCGCTCCAGCGTGAAGCGGTCCTTGCGGGCATGGGCCGCTGCGGCAAGCTTCTCATGAACCTCCGGTTGCGCGGCTGAAATCATGGCCCTGGCGAGATCCGAGATATCGTCGCTGTTGGCGACGATGAAGCCGTTCTGGGTACTGTCGACGGCGGTCCTTGCGCCGCCAACGTCGGAAATGATGATCGGCCGCGCCGCTGCCGCTGCCTCGAGCATGACGTAGGACATCGCCTCATATCGGCTCGGCATAACGAGCACGTCGAAAGCGGCAACCGCCTGCGGCCCGCCGAAGGCGGAGGTCAGGTGGATACGGCTTTGCAGGCCGCTTTCCTCAATGCCTCGGCGAAGCTCGCCTTCCAGCTCGCCGGAACCGACCATCACCAGATGACTGTTCCTGATGACTGCAGCGGCGCTCCTGAAGGCATCGAGCAGCCGTTCGGGCGCTTTCTGAGCGCAGAGGCGGCCGATGAAGCCGTAGACGAAGGCGTCGGCCGGGATGCCGAAGCGCGCGCGGACCGTTCGCGCCATATCGCGGGAGGGGGTTTCGACCCCATTGGTGACGACGGACATCCGTCCGCTCGGGACGCGCAGCGACAGCGCGTGCGCGCGTTCATCCTCCGAAACGGCAATGAGGTGATCGGTGAAGAACCAGGCGAGCGCCGACTCGATCGCGCCGTAGACGAGCCGGCCCGTGCGGCCGAGTGCAGGATCCATGGTCCTGAAAGCGTGCGGCGTGTAGACGCGCGGCACGTGCCGCCCCGGCAATCTCAGCCGGGTAAGAGCCCCGGCTTTCGAACTGTGGCCGTGGATGACGTCGAAGCGACCCTGCTCGCGGGCGATGCGGCCGATAGTGCGCAGGGCCTTGAGATCGGAAGGGCCTGGCGCGCGACGCATGTCGACCGCATGGACCGCCGGCAGACCCAATGCCTCGAGCTCGCGCACGAAGCCGTCTTCGGCGCGCACCGGCGAGTAGATCGCCTCCACATGGTGGCCGCGCGCCAACATGCCGCGGCACAGATCGAGGAAATGCCGCCCAGAGCCGCCGCCGCTTGGTTCGAGGACTTGCAGGAGACGCAACGGAACGGCTGCCGACCCGTTGCCGACGGGCGGTGTCATGGCGAAGCGAGCCTTGCGCCGCGGGCCTCCCGCCGATTGCGGTATTCGAGCGCGGCGCATCCCCAGACGATGCCGAGCAGCAGATAGAAATGACGCCAGTGATCGGTGTCGATGACATTGCCGATGCCGACATGACCGATCAGTGTCACCCACGCAATCATCAGGCATGGCTGCCATGGACGGTCGAGCAGCAGGAACCGGAAGCCGAGCGTCAGCGTCCATGCAATCAGGGTTAGATAGGCGACAAAGCCCAGCCAGCCGTAGGACGTCAGGCTCTTCAGCCAGACATTGTGCTCGTCCTCCGGAAACATGGTGCTGAAGACCATCGGCCCGATGCCGAACGGCTTTTCCATCGACATCAGAAAGCCGATCCGGTGTCGGTCGAAACGCCCGAGATGCCCGCCGTCGTAGTCCTGCACGAGCTGCGAGCGGCTCGAAAACAGCGCGGACACCTGCTCCGACTGCAGCGCGGCAGCAAGCGCGGCCGTGACGAAAAGGGCGCCGCAGAGGGCGAGCACGAGGATCCTCAAGCGGAACAGGCCGCTGCGCTCCTTCAGCAGCATGACGAAGATCAGCGCGACGACGCAAAAAAGATTGAGGGCCCAGGCCGCGCGGGAAAAGGAAAGGAATACGCCGAGGGTGAGCGCGAGCAGACCGGTGATTTTCAGCGGAGCGCGCCGGATCGGCTGCGTGAGCAGGCCGTGCATCAGATAGCACACCGGCGCGGCGAGAAACGGCCCGAAGACGTTGGGATCCTGGAATGCGCCCTTGGCGCGGTCATAGAGGGTGAAGTTTGCCGCCCCCGGAATTGCGCCGAAATAGCCGAGAACGCCGAGAAGGCTCGTGATGACGGCAGCGGCAACCCAGGCATCGAAGATGAGCCGCAGTCGCTGGTGCCGATCTTCGATGATCGCAGCGAAGAAGACTGCCGTCAGCGCCAGAAAGCCGGAGACGGCCATGTACATGGGCGCGGTCGCGAGTTCGGCCATCACCGTCAGCGACAGGATGCCGCCGACCATGAAGAGGAGGAGCAGGGCGAGCAGGGGCGCGATGGCGCGCGAAATCCTCAACCCGAAGAGCGACCAGAGGCCGATGAGGCCGGCCATGAAGACTTCATAGGGTGCGGGCTCGGCAATCACGAAGCCCGACAGGAAAACGCCCATCGCCACAAGGCCGGATCCGATGATTGAAACCGCCGCGAGCTGGGGCCGGAGGATGGCGGACTGAGGGGCGTTGACGGCGATCAATAGGCGTTTTCCGTATTGAGCAGCCGGATCGGTGTCAGAAACAGGATCTTCAGGTCGAGGAGCAGCGACCAGTTCTCGATGTAGTAGAGGTCGAAGGCGGTACGGAAACGGATCTTTTCGTCATTGTCGATCTCGCCGCGCCAGCCGTTGATCTGCGCCCAGCCGGTGACGCCGGGCTTGACCCGGTGGCGGGCGAAATAGCCCTCCACGACATCCGAATAGGTGCGGTTCTGGGTTTGGGCGAGAACGGCATGCGGGCGCGGTCCGACAAGCGAGAGCTCGCCTTTCAGCACGTTGAAGATCTGCGGCAGCTCGTCGATCGAGGATTTGCGCAGGAAGCGGCCGACGGGCGTGACGCGGGGGTCGCGCTTGGTCACCGCGTTGCGGGCCGTCGGATCGCTCAGATGCGTGTACATCGAGCGGAACTTGTAGACTTCGATGATCTCGTTGTTGAAGCCGTGGCGGTGCTGCTTGAAGATGATCGGGCCGGGGGAGGTGACCTTGACCGCGATCGCCGCGACCAGCATCACCGGCCAGAGCAGGACGAGCGCCACGATGCTGAAGAAGATGTCGAAGCAGCGTTTGGCGACCGAGTCCCAATCAGCGATCGGCTTGTCGAAGATGTCGAGCATCGGCACCTGGCCGACGTGAGAGTAGCTGCGCGGCCGGAAACGCAGATTGTTGGCATGGGCGGCGAGGCGAATGTCGAGCGGCAGCACCCAGAGCTTCCTCAGAAGTTCGAGGATGCGCCTTTCCGCCGTCAGGGGCAGCGAGAAGATCAGCATGTCGATCCGGGCGAGTCGCGCGAATTCGACGAGTTCGTCCACGGTCCCGAGCTTCGGGTAGCCTGCGATCACATGCGGCGAGCGCCGTTCGTCGCGGTCGTCGAAGATGCCGCAAATGCGGATGTCGTTGTCTGGCTGGTGCTCGATGGTTCGGATAAGGTCTCTCGCGGGCGCGCCGCCGCCGACGATCACGGCGCGGCGCTCCATCGTGCCGTTGCGCGACCAATGCCGGATCGAATAGGCGATGAAGGCGCGTTCGGCGACAAGGAAGAGAGCGCCGGCGACGAACCAGCCGCCGACCCAGACGCGTGAATAGAGATGGCCCGATTTCAGGAAGAAGAGAGCGAGCGCGATCATGCCGAAGGTCGCCACCCAGGCGGCCAGAATGCGGGGCGTCATCCTGAGCCACGCCCTGAGTGCGGGCACCTGGTAGGTGTCGGCCAACTGCATGGCGATCACGGCGAGCGCGGAACCGAGGGCGAGAATGGCGAGGTAGACCGGCAGGTCCTCGAGCGCGGGACGGACGTATTGCGTATTGATGGCATAGCCGATCGCAAACAGTGCGCAGAGGTCGAGCAGCCGGACGAGGCCGGTGATCATCGAAGGAGAATAGGTATCGGCCCGGAACTGGTGCGCAATCTGGCGGGCGAGCGGATTGAGCGGCGTCGGACTCCTCTCGGCCTGCTTGTCGTCCGGAGAAAGCGCTCGGATCTCGGAGACCTTCTTGCGAAGCGCCTCGGCATCGAAGGTCTCGGGCCTGTCAAACTGGTTCATGGTGGCTTTCCGGCGCTGTCCCTTCGCCTCGATAGCAGAAAGCCACTAAGAAACGCTTACGTTGTACGAAGGCGCGCCTCGGCGAAAAGCGATTCTTCCGTGAGTTCGCGATAGAGTTGCATGACGCGCCTGGTCATCACGGCGGCCGAGAAGCCTGACCTGAAGCGCTCCGCATCGGGCATCGTCCGGGCAGCCCAACTCTCGTCGAGGGCGGCGGCCGCCATGACCGCTGCGAGTGCCTTTGCATTGGCCGGATCGACGAGCGCTCCGCTGTCGGCACCAAGCACTTCCGGCATGCCACCGACACGGGACGCGATGACCGGCTTTCCGGCGGCGAGCGCTTCCAGAAGGATATAGGGCATCGATTCTGCCCGCGAGGGGATGACGACGGTGCGCGCGAGCGCGAACGCGTCGCGGGCCTTCATCGCCGGAAGCATCCCGAGGCGACTGCCGAGCCCCATGCGGGCTATCATCTCTTCATATTGGGATTGCTGCGGACCGTCGCCGATCATCAGGCCGGAGAGCGGTCGTCCGGCAAGAGCCTCTGCCTTTGCGAAGCCTTCGACAAAAAGATCGGGACCCTTCAGGTCGCGCATCATTCCGATATAGAGAAAATCGACCGCATCTGGCCGGGCAGCGATCGGTGCGAACTCCGTGTCGCTGATACCGTTATGGATCAGCTCGTTGCGCCCCGCAGGCCGTCCGACCTTGGCGAAATAGGTCTGCCGCTCGAAATCGCAGACGAAGACGAGCGCGTCGGTGAGACGCTCCTGCAGCCGCTCCATCCGGAAGATGGCGCTGCCGACCAAGGACTCTCGGTCATAGTGGAGGCTGCCCCCATGGGGCGAATAGAGGCGGGCTACGCGATACTTGTTGACCCGCAGGGCTGAACCGATGATGCGCGCGAGCACGCCGCCCTTGGCGCCGTGCCCGTGCAGCACATCCGGTTGCAAGCTTCTGATTTGCTTGTAGCTGCGCCAGAGCGCGCCAATGTCCGATGGCCCGATCGTGCGATGGATCGGCGTGCGGACGATGCCGAGCGCCAGGAAGGGGCGGACCTCGTCGAAGAGCGCGTCTTCATAGGACCCGCCCGTGGTGCTGTCGCAGAGAATTCCCACCTGATGGCCGGCTTCCGCATGGGCCTCTGCCAGATCCCGGACATGGCGGAAAATGCCGCCGATCGGCGATCTGAAGCAATGCAGGATGCGCAAGGGACGGTCATGCGCCATGGCTTCAGAACAGCCGTTCGCGAACATAGATCGTGTCGCCCGCAAGCACCGGATCGGTGATCGGGACGCGACCCGTTATGATCCGGCCGTTGACCTTGCGGGTAATGTCGGCATTCGCCTGGTTTGCCCGGGGGCTGAAGCCGCCGGCGACCGCAATGGCGTTCTGCACGGTCATTCCCGGGACGTAGCTGTATTGGCCAGACTGGCCCACTTCGCCCATGATGAAGACCGAACGGTAGCGGTCGACTTCGATTGTCACGTCGGGATCGCGCAGGAAGCCTTCACGCAGCTTGGCCGCGATCATCCCCTCCAGTTCCGGAAGCGTATGGCCGCGGGACGGCACCGCTCCAACCAGCGGGAAAGCCACGTAGCCTGCCTGGTCGACAGTGTAGGTTCCGCTGAGGGCCGGCTGTTCGAAAACGGTGACACGAAGGCGGTCGCCGCTGTCCAGCCTGTAGGGCTGGATCGTCGCCTCGCTGAACCCCTTGGGAGCCGGCTGGTAGCTTGTGCAACCGCTGGCGAGCGCCGACATTATTGCCACGGCGAAAGCGCGTGCTGTCTTTGTGCCTGCGATCGACATGCGGGTTCTCGTTGGCTCCGGAATGAACACCTTTCTGCGATGTTATCGATCCGTTAGGGTTAATAGCCGGTAAACTCCCGGTGGAATTTGCCGGCTGCGATCCGTGCCCTGCAAAGCACAAACATCTCACAGTTGTGTCCGCAATTAACACTTGCGTTACCATGTTCCTTTACCTTCCGGCTGAATTGCGGAAGCTTTTGGGGTAGAGACATGTCGGGCGTCGGCGGTCAGCAGGATGTGGATATCGATCTCGGCGGGCTCTTTCGCGCCATCTGGCAGCGTCGCGCCCGCGTCTTGCTCGCGACAGTCGGTGCAGCGGCGATCGCCTTTGGTGCAGCGAAGATGATCGCGCCTGCTTACGAGAGCGAAACGCGCGTCCTGATCGAATCGCGCGAGCCGGAATTCAGCGGCCCGAACCAGCTTTCCCAGGCGGGATCGGAGCGCATTTTCGACGAATCCGGTATCGCCAGCCAGGTGCAGGTGCTGCGCTCCGCCGACCTCATCAAGCAGGTCGCTCGCAATATGAAGCTGCACGAGCTGGAGGAGTTCGATCCGTCGGCGCAGCCGTCTGCGGTCTCCGATCTCCTGGTCATGCTTGGTTTCAAGAAGAACCCGCTCGAATTGCCGCCGGAAGAGCGGGTACTGAAAGAGTTCAATTCGAAGCTGCAGGTCTACCAGGTCGAGAAGTCGCGCGTCATCGCCATTGCGTTCACGTCGCAGGATCCGAAGCTCGCCGCCGCCGTTCCGGACGAGATGGCCAAGGTCTATCTCTCGCTGCAGAGCGGTGCGAAGCTCGACTCCAACTCGGAAGCCAGCCGCTGGCTGGAGCCGGAAATCGCCAATCTGCGGGAAAAGGTTCGCGAGGCGGAGGCCAAGGTCGCCGCCTATCGTGCCGAATCCGGCTTGCTTCCGACTGGCGAAACCGAGAACTTCGCGACCCGGCAGCTCACCGATATTTCAACCGAGTTGGCGCGGGTCCGCGCGGAAAGGGCGAATGCGGCGGCGCGTGCCGAAGGCGTGCGTGCAGCGCTTGCCGATGGCCGGTCGGTCGATACGCTCACCGACATCGTCGGCTCGCCGATGATCCAGCGGCTGAAGGAGAGTCAGGCCAGCCTGCAGGCACAGATCGCCGATCTGTCCACGGCGCTGCTCGACGGTCATCCCCGATTGAAGGGGCTGAAATCACAGCTCGAAGGCATCCAATCACAGATTCGTGCGGAGACGCGCAAAATACTCTCCAGCCTCGAGAACGAGGCGAAGGTAGGCCAGCTGCGCGAACAGCAATTGCTTCAGCAGTTGAACGCGCTGAAGGCCCAGTCGGCGCAGGCGGGCGAGGAAGAGGTGGGGCTCCGTGCGCTGGAGCGCGAGGCGGCGGCCCAGCGCCAGCTTCTGGAAACCTATCTTGCCCGCTACCGGGAAGCGACATCGCGAAGCGTCGCGAACGCGACCCCCGCCGATGCCCGCGTCATCTCCAATGCCGTCGTGCCGACCACGGCGAGTTTCCCCAAGGTGATGCCGATCACCATCGTCGCAGCCCTTGCAAGCCTTCTGATCACCTGCGTCGTCATTATGCTCGGCGAACTCTTCAGTGGCAGGGCGCTGCGGCCGGTGTCGGAAACAGGAACGACACCGGAGGCCGCGGCTCCGGAACCGTCTCTTGTCGCGGACGAGGCGCCGACACCCGTTCCGGCGGTCGAAGTATCCGCCGAGCAGGAACGGGAGGAGCATGAGGCAGACATTCCTGCCGAGCATGATTTCTCGATCGAGTCGGTTGCCGAGCATCTGCTTGGCAACGGTATCCGGGTCGCCGTTTCAGTCTCGCCGGGCGGCGACGAGGGGTCGACGGCAACGGTGATGCTGGCGCGTCTGCTTGCCGAAGAGGAGCACAAGGTTGTGCTCATCGACCTTTCCGGCTCGGCCTGCCCGACGCGGCTGATGGCCCAGTCGCTGCATCTGCCTGGAATTACCAACCTGCTGTCTGGCGAGGTCGCTTTCACCGAGACAATCCATGCGGACAGGTTTTCCGAGGCGCATATCGTCCCGCATGGCGACGCGGACCCGCATTCGGCGATGCGCGGCATCGAGCGCTTGCAGATCATCATCGACGCGCTGAAGAGCGCCTACGACCTCGTGCTGGTCGAATGCGGTGCGGCGGACGCGGCCTCCATCGCCAAGGTGGCTCGGAGCGAGGAGGTCGAGATCATCCTTTCGGCGCCTTCAGTGAGCGAGGAAAAGATCATCGAGGAACTGACGAGCTTCGGCGAGGCCGGCTACCGGGACATCGTCTTGATGACCGGCAGCGGCGGCGGTAGCCCTGAGCTTCCCAACCGCCGCGCGGCCTGAGGCGGGCGGCAGTTGGGGCGGCTCCAGTAGGTCCGGCTTAGCCTGGTCTCAGTCTTCGGCGATTTCTGCAGTGGCCCGCACCAGCTGGCGCCGCCGCCTCTGCACGAATGCATAAAGCGTCCTGTTCGCCTTGATGGCGCGCTTGGCGCGGACGACAGCGCGATGCAGGCCGGCTGCCGCATATCCGCGTAAAGTCAGCGGCAGGGTGATGTCGCGCAGGGGCGTTTCCACCGTGCACCATGATCGCTTGTAGGGCTGGTCGCCGATCCCGAAGTCGAAGAGTGCGACGCCTTCGCCGCAGAGACGTTCGATCACCCGGTAGAACAGCAACTCGCCCGGACTGCTGTCGGCGGCAATCGCGTCCTCGATCGAACCAAACTGGCAGATGACGTGGTCGCCTTTTCGCGACAGGCCGGTCACGGCGATGATCCGGCCCTGATGTTCCCCCTTGAGGCGGATCGCATGGAGTTCGAGTAGCCTGTCGCCGGCGCCTTGCCGATCGATCAACAGGCGAAAGAAGGCGCGCGTCTCCGCGTTGTCGAAGACGTCCGGCAGGCCCTGGGCTTCCAGCCGCGCAGCTTTCTGCCGGAAGAACGTCTCCAGCAGCGCATGCGCTTCCGCCGGCTCGTCGGCAATCACATAGTCGTAGCCGCCGAGTTCCGCGAGCCGCCTTTCGGAGAGGCGCATCTTCTTGCGCCGGCGCTTTGCGTTGAGCTGGGCGAGCGTGCGCTCCATGTCGCCGGCAAGCCCGAGCTGGAAAGAGGCGTTCGGATTGGAGATCCCGGGCAGGGCGGCGAGGGGATGGGGCCGGCCACGCCAAGAGCCCGGTGTCTTTTCAAGCGCAACGACATCGGCGTAGGCGCGAAGCGCGCGGCGAAGTCCTACGGTCAGCGGCCGGATGAGTTCGTTCTGCGGCGCGCGCTCGATCTCGGCCGCAAAAAGCCCGGTGTTGAGATTGCTGTGCCCGGTAGCGATCACCCGGGCGGTGCGGAACAAGCGACCCCGCTCGACCTCGAACGGCAGGAGGAACAGCACTTGCCCGCCAACGGCACCGCGCACGACCAGCAATTCGCTCTCATGGGCGACTTTCCAGGCGGCGCACCAGTCGAAGCTCTGATGCAGGGAGTTCAGCGTGTTGGCATCGAGCATACGCCAATCCGCCTCGAGTTCCGTCATATCGCAATGGACGGAAAGCGTGATCCGCTCCGCCTGGCAACTTTCGGAAGCCGGACGCATTGGACTGGCGAGTGCCGATTTTTTGCTCGGCGAGGCAAGGGTGAAATAGGATTGGGCCATCTCTCGGATCGTTCGGCATGCGTGGTGTCGCGATTGGACGGCAAAAATCGCTACATCCCCTTAATGCCGCCGTCGGCTTGGCCGCGACCGGTCAATGCAGTTAGCAAAGCATGAAACGTGCGGTTCATGGTCGGCTTGGAATTCGTCGCTGAGGCGTTACATCACCCAGCCGATAGGAACGTGCCGAAGAACTCCAATTGTGGACCTGCCGATGATGCCGAGCCATGCTCTGCCGGATCCCGACGCCAAGTTTCCGGTCGCCGATTTCCCCCGGATCGGATTTCTCAAGAACGTCGTGCGGTCGCCGCTGATCGAGGCCGGCGAGTATAGCTACTACGACGATCCGGATGGGCCCGAGCGTTTCGAAGAAAAATGCGTCCTCTACCACTATGACTTCGTCGGCGATCGGCTGCTGATCGGTCGGTTCTGCGCGCTCGCGACGGGCATACAATTCATCATGAACGGTGCCAACCACGCGCTTGGCGGTTTTTCGACCTTTCCATTCGGCATTTTTCCCGGTGCCTGGCGTGAGGGCTTCGATCCGGCCGTTTACGCGACGGGCCATCGCGGCGACACGATCGTCGGCAATGACGTCTGGATCGGCATGGAGGCGACGATCCTGCCGGGTGTCGCCATCGGCGACGGCGCAATCGTGGCGGCGAAAGCGGTGGTGACGAAGGACGTTCCCGCCTACGCGATCGTTGCCGGCAACCCGGCAAGGATCGTCAGGCTGCGCTTTGCGGAAGCGACCGTCGAGCGACTACTGGCGGTTGCCTGGTGGAATTGGCCGATCGACAAGGTGACGCGCAACATCGCAGCGATCACCGGCGCCGACATCGAGGCGCTGGAAAACGCAGGATAACTTCAAGCGAGAAAGCCGGTCGCGAGCGCGCTCTCCCATTCCGGTCGGTTGCGCTCGGCGGCGAGGCGCGACATCGCCATATGGTCGTAGCGCACGCAGCGGAAGCTGACGGTCCAGCCCTCCGCGGCCCGTTCGACGACGGTGTAGCGCGCATCGGGCGAGCCAGTTTCGACCTTGTGCGCCACGGGGTGATCGTCGTCGTAGCCGGGGCAGCCAACGCTGCCCGGATTGACGAGGAGGCGTCCATCCGCCAGCCGCACGGCCCGCGGAATGTGCGTATGGCCGCAGAGGATCACCGGGTAGTCGATAGCTTCGGCGAAGCTTTCGATCGCCTTGCGCGCCGCCATGTGGACGACCCCATCGGCCGTCAACGCCTCCATCCAGTAGGTCTCGTCGCTCGTGGGCGTGCCGTGGCACAGAAAGAACGTGTCGCGATAAACGAGGGTCTCCGGCAGGGCCGCCAGCCATTCCTTGTGGTGCGGCTCGAGCTCGTTATGGGCCGCGCGGTCGGACAGTCCCATCTTGGCCGGGTCAAGCGTCAGGAGGTAGCGGTCATGGTTGCCGCGGATCGCCGGCATTTCGCGGCTGATCAGGATATCGGCCGTGCGGGCGGCATTGAGCGGGCCGCTCAGATGGTCGCCCAGATTGACGATCTCGTCGATATCCTGGGCACTGATATCTGCGAGCACCGCCTCGAGCGCCCGGTCGTTGCCGTGAATATCGGAGATGACGGCGATCTTCATTTGGAGACCTCGGATAGTCAGCGATTCTTGGCAGGCTTTTCCATCCATTTGATGATCAGCATCGCAGGAAGGATCCACAAGAGTCCGGTGAAGAAGAAATAGAGGAGATGCACCCACCACGGCGATGCGCCGAGGAGGAGGGAGGCGAACGTGACCGCCGCCAGCGCATAGACGATGACGAGAATGATGATGAGGACGGTGCCGATCAGTTTTCTGAGGCGTACGGGCATCGGGCTTCTTTCGGATGGCGGTATCGAGCGGGATAAGGAAAGCGTGCGCGGTTCCGCCCGCGTCCCGCCTTTTTTGAATCGGCCGCGACGGCATGCCGCAAAGGCTTCGGCCTTGTTTTGCACGGCGCTCTGGTGCAAATCAACGGCTTTCGGACCGGCTTGGCCGGCAACCCGTACTTTGCGAGGTTGCAGCCGACAAACGAGGAAGACGTCATGGCGCATGCCGACTGGGCAACGGAACAGACGCTGCGGAGCGAGATCGACAGAACCGAGCGTAATCGCCGGCAGATCCGCCGCTGGCTCGCGGTCGTCCTGTTTGCCCTGTTTGGCTTGGTGATTGTCGGCGGTGCGACACGTTTGACCGAGTCCGGACTGTCGATCACCGAATGGAAGCCGATCCACGGCGTCATCCCGCCCCTGACCGCGCAGGAATGGGAGGAGGAATTTCGGCTTTACCAGCGCATCCCGCAATATGAGCAGCTCAACAAGGACATGACCGTCGGGGAGTTCAAGACGATCTTCTGGTGGGAGTGGGCGCACCGTCTGCTGGCCCGCTCCATCGGCGTGATATACGCCCTGCCGCTTCTCTTCTTCTGGCTGACCGGGCGGGTCGAGCGGCGTCTGCGGCTGCCGCTTCTCGGCATCCTGGCGCTCGGCGGTTTCCAGGGTTTCATCGGCTGGTGGATGGTCTCTTCCGGTCTCGTCGAACGCACTGAAGTCAGCCAATACCGGCTCGCGACGCACCTGGTCATCGCCTGTCTGATCTTTGCCGCCTGCATGTGGATTTACCGCGGCCTTTGTCCGCATTCCGGCGACGCGGCGCCGACAGAAAGATCGCAAAGGATGGCCGGCATCATCGCCGCGGTAAGCCTGTTCCAGATTTACCTTGGCGCTCTTGTCGCCGGCCTCGATGCCGGCTTGAGCTACAACACCTGGCCGCTGATGGATGGCGCCATCGTGCCGGGGGATCTCTTCGTGCAGCAGCCTTTCTGGATCAACCTCTTCGAAAATCCGAAGACGGTGCAATTCCTGCACCGAGCCGGCGCCTATCTGCTATTTGCCCTGGTGCTCGTGCACATGGTCGCGTCACTGCGGGCCGCGCCGGGCACCACGCATACACGCCGTTCGGTGCTTCTCTTCGCGCTGGTCACCGTCCAGGCAGCGATCGGGATCACCACGCTTCTGTTGCAGGTGCCGATTGGCTGGGGCGTGCTGCACCAGGCGGGTGCGCTCGTGGTGCTCGGCTTTGCGATCGCCCATTGGCGCGGTTTCACAGGCGAATATCCGAGCCCGACCGCCATCGAAGTTCGCGACTGATCAGTCCTTTGCGTGAACAAACAAAACCCCGGCAGAGGTGACTGCCGGGTTTCGCTTTCTTGAGCTTGCGTCAGGCCGACAGCATCAGATCCATGTTCTGGACGGCTGCGCCCGAGGCGCCCTTGCCGAGATTGTCGAGCAGGGCAACAAGATTCACATGCGCGCCACCCGGGGCGCCGAAGACGAAAAGCTTCATCGAATCCTTGCCGGCGAGCTCCGTCGCGTCGATCCGCGCAAGCTTTGCGCTCTCGGCAAGCGGAACGACCTCGACGATCGACTGGCCGGCATAGTGCTCGGCGAGCGCGGCATGGATGCTTTCCAGCGTCGCTCCGGCGGCGAGGTCATCGAGATAGAGCGGCACCTGGACGATCATGCCCTGGGGGAATTTGCCGACAGACGGAGCAAAGATCGGCGCACGCTCGAGCAGGCCGTGCATCTTCATTTCCGGGACATGCTTGTGCTTGAGTGGCAGGCCGTAGAGGAAGTGCGGCGCGCTGATGCGGTCGGCGTGGTTCTCGTCCTCGATCTGCGCGATCATCTGCTTGCCGCCGCCGGTGTAGCCGGAGACAGCGTTGACGGTCACCGGGTAGCCATCCGGCAGGATGCCCGCCTGGCGCAGCGGCCGGATAACACTGATGGCGCCGGTCGGATAGCAGCCGGGATTCGAAACGTGGCGCGCATCACGGATCTTTGCGGGCTGCGCCTTGTCCATCTCGGCAAAGCCATAGGCCCAGTCGGGCGCAACGCGATGCGCTGTCGACGTGTCGATAATCCGCACCCGGTTGTTGCCGGCGACCATGGCGACCGCTTCGCGCGAAGCGTCGTCCGGCAGGCAGAGGATGGCGATGTCGGCGCCATTCAACAGGTCTTCGCGCATCGCCGCGTTGCGGCGTTCCGCCTCCGGGATCGACAGGAGCTCGACATCCGAGCGACCAGCCATGCGCGCACGGATCTGCAGGCCCGTCGTGCCGTGTTCGCCATCGATGAAGATCTTCGGTTTCATGATTTTCCTGCTCCCGCAGACGGTTACGGAGTTTTCCGGAATCAATCTGGCATAGAATTGAGTCGATTTCTTAACGGCCACTAGCCGCGTCGTTCGGCAAGCCATTCGGCCCGCAGGCCCAGCATATACATGGCGATGGTTGAGGCAGCAATGGCGGTCATGTCGGCATGGTCATAGGCCGGCGCCACTTCGACGACATCGCTTCCAGCTATGTGGAGCGCACCGAGTTTGCGCAGCACTGAGAGGATTTTGGCGCTGGATGGACCGCCGGCGACAGGGGTGCCGGTGCCCGGTGCGAAGGCCGGGTCGAGGCAATCGATGTCGAAGGTCAGGTAGGCCGAATGGCTGCCGACATGCCGAACGATCGTATCGGCGATTTCCTGGGCGCGCATTTCCTCGACTTCGTCGCCATAGACGATCCGGATGCCGCAGTCGTCCGGCGCGTGCGTGCGAATGCCGATCTGAATCGAACGCTCGGTATCGATCAGGCCCTCGCGCGCGGCCCGGCCGACGAAGGAGCCGTGGTCGATGCGGCCTTTCTCGTCCGGCCAGGTATCCTGGTGGGCGTCGAACTGCACCAGGGCGAGGGGGCCGTGGCGCGCCGCATGGGCCTTGAGGATGGGATAGGTGACGAAGTGGTCGCCACCGAGCGTCAACAGGTAGGCGCCCGACTTCAGGATCTTCGCCGCCTCGCGCTCGATCGTAGCGGGCGTCCTGGCGTGGTTGCCGTAGTCGAGCAGGCAGTCGCCGAAGTCGATCGTCGCCATGTCGGCGAAGAGATCGCGCTGGAACGGATATTGCGGATCGTTATCGAAGATCGCCGAAGCCCGGCGGATCGCCTGTGGCCCGAAGCGGGCGCCGGGGCGGTTCGAGGTAGCGGCGTCGAATGGGATACCCCAGACGACGGCGTCCGCGCCCTTAAGCTGCTTGGTGTATTTCCGCCGCATGAAGGAGAGGACCCCGGCATGGGTGGGATCGGAGGCGGCCGATTTCAATGTCCTAGTGGTAATCGCGTGATCGATCGTCTTGTTTGCCATGCGCATCTCCCCGTCAGATCGGCGAGATCGTTGGACAATCGGCCTCGGCAAGGCAAGGCCCCGCCGCCAGAATCATGTGCATTGGCTCGGCATGAAAAAAAGGCCGGGACATGCCCGGCCTTCGAAAGTGCAGTCTGCAAGCGATTAGCGCTTGGAGAACTGGAACGAACGGCGTGCCTTGGCACGGCCGTACTTCTTGCGCTCGACGACGCGGCTGTCGCGGGTGAGGAAGCCGCCACGCTTCAGAACGGAGCGCAGGCCCGGTTCGAAGTAGGTGAGGGCCTTGGCGATGCCGTGACGAACGGCACCGGCCTGACCGGAGAGACCGCCGCCGGCAACGGTTGCGTCGACGTCGAACTGGCCGTCACGGGCAGCAGCGACGATCGGCTGCTGCAGGATCATCTGCAGAACCGGGCGGGCGAAGTAAGCCGAGAACGGCTTGCCGTTGACGGTGATCTTGCCGGAGCCGGCCTTGACCCAAACGCGGGCGACGGCGTCCTTGCGCTTGCCGGTCGCGTAGGAGCGGCCCTGCGCGTCGACCTTCTTGACGTGAACCGGAGCGGCCGGTTCCGCGGTCGTGGCAATATCCTTGAGAGCGGAAAGGTCAGCCATTATCAGGCGCTCCTTGTGTTCTTGCTGTTCAGCTTGGCGACGTCGAGGACGGTCGGCTGCTGTGCTTCATGCGGGTGGTTCGTACCTGCGTAGACGCGCAGGTTCTTCATCTGGCGGCGGCCGAGCGGGCCACGCGGAACCATGCGCTCAACGGCCTTCTCGATGACGCGCTCCGGGAAGCGGCCTTCGATGATCTGGCGCGCGGTGCGCTCCTTGATGCCGCCGGGATAGCCGGTGTGCCAGTAGTACTTCTTGTCGGTGTACTTCTTGCCGGTGAGAACGGCCTTCTCGGCGTTGATGACGATGACATTGTCGCCGTCGTCGACGTGGGGCGTGAAGGTGGCCTTATGCTTGCCGCGCAGGCGGTTGGCGATGAGGGAAGCGAGGCGACCGACAACGAGGCCTTCGGCGTCGATGAGGATCCACTTCTTCTCCACCTCTGCAGGCTTCTGAACGAAGGTTGCCATATCTAAACTCTTTCGTTGGACCCGGTGTCAGGCCGGGCGTTTCTTGTTGCTTGCTTTGGCCCGATGAGGGCCAAAAAAGAAGGCGGCCCGACTAGGACCGCGATCTGCGGCAGCTTATACGCAAGCGCGAAAACGAGGTCAAGAGCAGAGTTTCTTGCTCAGCCAAAGAAACTATAAGCAAATCAGTAGCTTAAAGATGTGGTTTTTTGATACCACACATTAGCGGGGCGGAATCGAGTAGGTCGCGGTCGCGTGAGCCACCAATGCGTCGCCTCCGACGGGCCTGATCGAAGCGTCGAGAATGGCGAGCCGCTTACCAAGCTTCAAAATCCGGCAGGTGCATTCGAGCGGTTCCGGCTCGGGTTTGCGCAGGAAGTTGATGTTGAGGTTCGTGGTGACCGCGAGCGCGACCGGACCGATATGCGCAATCAGGGCGATATAGGCCGAAACGTCGGCAAGGGCGAACAGCGTCGGCCCGGAAACGGTGCCGCCGGGGCGAATATGGCGTTCGTTCGGGTCGAGGCGCATCGTCGCAAAACCGGGACCGGTGTCGGTGACGGCGAAGATCTTGCCGTCCGTGTGCACCTGCGGGAAATCCGTGTCGAGAAACCGGTTGAGCTCCTCGACGGTCATGATCGGCTGCAAGGTCATGCGCTTCCCTCCATTCTGACGGCCGTTACAGGACGTCTGCAACTGTCGCGCAAGCTGGAAAATGGTCTTAGACGGGATGCCGCGCGGGGTTGAAAGACCGGTGGCGGCGGCGTACCACGGCTCGATACGGCGAACGGGAGAAGATTATGGCGGATGTTGTTGCATTCAAGAAGGAAGAGCCGAACGGCCTGCTGCTGCGGGAGACGAACGGCCCGGTTTTGCGGCTGACGCTCAACAACCCTCCGGCCAATGCGCTCTCGATGGCGCTCCTGCAGGCGCTCGCGGCCGAACTCGACGCCGTCGCCGGGACGAAGGAGATCAAGGTTGTCGTGCTGGCGGCCTCCGGCAAGGTCTTTTCCGCCGGTCACGACCTGAAGGAGATGACCTTGCATCGCGCCGACGAGGATGGCGGCAAGGCCTTCTTCGAACGCGCTATCCGCTTGGCGGCCGACATCATGCTGAAGATCACGAAGCTGCCGCAGGCGGTGATCGCCGAGATAGACGGCCTCGCGACGGCGGCCGGCTGCCAGCTGGTCGCGAGCTGCGATCTCGCCATCTGCACCGACAGCTCGACCTTCTGCACGCCGGGCGTGAATATCGGCCTCTTCTGTTCGACGCCGATGGTGGCGCTGTCGCGCGCCGCCCATCGCAAGCAGGCGATGGAGATGCTGCTGACCGGCGAGACGATCGATGCCGGGACCGCCAAGGATTTCGGCCTCGTTAACCGGATCGTGCCGCAGCAATATCTGCGCCAGGTGGTCGACAAATACGCTGCCGTCATCGCCTCCAAGTCGCCGCAGGCGCTGAAGATCGGCAAGGAAACTTTCTACCGCCAGGCCGAGATGCCGCTTGCCAACGCCTATGACTATGCGGTCGGCGTGATGGTCGAGAACATGCTGGCACGCGATGCGCAGGAAGGGATCGGCGCGTTTATCGGCAAGCGCATGCCGGAATGGAAGGAAGATTAAGCCAGTCTCAGCAGCAGCGCTCCGAGCGCAATGACGAAGGCCGCGGCAATCCGCCAGACGCTGACGCGCTCCTTGAGGAAGACGATAGAGATTACGACGGCGAAGAAGATAGCGGTCTCGCGCAACGCCGCGACGGTCGCGACCGGAGCTTTGGTCATGGCCCAGAGCGCTAGGCCGTAGGCGCCGATCGAGCCTGCTCCGCCGATCAGCCCGCGCCACCAATGGTGACGGACGTGGCGCGAAACCGGCTTGATCCCGCGGGTCGCGAAAGCCCAGGCAAAGAGAAGGACGGGCGGCAGCAGCGCCATCCACAGCGTGTAGGAGATCGCATTGCCGGACACCCGCGCGCCGATGCCGTCGACGAAGGTGTAGCTGGCGATCACGCAGGCATTACAGAGCGCCAGGCCGACGGCCTGCTTTCCACCCCTGCGCGACTCGAAGGCCAGCGTCAGAACGCCGGCCGAGATCGTCAGGATGCCGGCAAGCGCTCCACCGGTCAGGTGTTCGCCGACGACGATGCTGCTCGTGGCGGCGACAATGAGCGGCGCGACGCCGCGCATTAGCGGGTAGACGAGACCGATATCGCCGGCGCGGTAGGAGGCAGCCACGAGCTGGAAATAGGCGAACTGGAGGACCGCCGAAACGAGGATGTAGGGCCAGGCTGCGGCGTTGGGCAGCGGCAGGACGGGCAGGAAAGGCAGCGCTACGACCGCGGCGCCGAGCGCCACCATGGCGGCATCCAGCGACTTTTCCGAGCCCGCTTTGACAAGCGCGTTCCAGATCGCGTGCAGCAGCGCTCCGAAGAGCACAAGCGCGATGACATCAAGCGGCAAGATGAACCTCAGCGGACGATCTGGAAGGAATTCTCTGCGTTTGTCGCTTTGCTTCGTTCGAAATGCAACCGGATTCGGTGGATCGGCGTTGAGATTGTGGCAACCGGCAACGAAACGGTGCAAATGCCCGGATGCGACCACAGGTTCGGTTGACTCGTTGCCACAGCACGCCAACTATCCGCGCCAACGATAACAAAGCCGGACGCGCAAGCATGAATCACGATGTCTACCCGGATCACTATCTCGCCGACATCCTGCGCCAGACTAAGACGATTGCTCTCGTCGGCGCATCGCCAAAGGCGGAGAGGCCGAGCCACCGCGTCATGACGTTCCTGCTGCGCAAGGGATACCGCGTCATTCCGGTCAATCCCGGCCATGCGGGCCGGACCATCCTCGACCAGGTCGTCGTGGCAAGGCTCGCTGACATCCGCGAGCCGATCGACATGGTCGACGTTTTTCGCGCCGCTCACGCCTTGCCTGCCCTGGTCGACGAGATCCTAGCGCTGCCGAACTTGCCCAAGGTGATCTGGGGGCAATTGTCGGTCCGCGACGACAAGGCGGCCGCCAGGGCCGAGGCCGCCGGCATCAACGTGGTTATGGACCGTTGCCCGGCAATCGAATATCCGCGCCTGATCGGCTGATCGACAAGGCCATGGAGGAAGGAATGACCAAGGCAGGCCCGGGATTCAGCACGCTCGCCGTCCATGCGGGGGCCCAGCCCGACCCGACGACAGGGGCGCGGGCAACGCCGATCTATCAGACGACGAGCTTCGTCTTCAACGACGCGGATCATGCCGCGGCCCTCTTCGGCGTGCAGCAGTTCGGCAACATCTACACCCGCATCATGAACCCGACCCAAGCCGTGCTGGAAGAGCGCATCGCCGCGCTCGAGGGCGGCACTGCGGCGCTGGCGGTTGCCTCCGGGCATGCGGCCCAGCTTCTCGTCTTCCATACGATCATGAGCCCCGGCGATAATTTCGTTGCCGCACGGCAGCTCTACGGTGGCTCCGTCAATCAGTTCGGCCAGGCTTTCAAATCCTTCGACTGGCAGGTTCGCTGGGCTGATTCCGCCGGGTCGGAAAGCTTCGAGGCACAGATCGACGAGAAAACCAAGGCGATCTTCATCGAAAGCCTCGCCAACCCCGGCGGGCTCTTCGTCGATATTGCCGCCGTCGCCGAAGTCGCGCGCCGGCACGGGCTGCCGCTCATCGTCGACAACACGATGGCGACGCCCTATCTGGTGCGGCCGCTGGAGCACGGCGCCGATATCGTCGTCCATTCGCTCACCAAGTTCATCGGCGGCCACGGCAATTCGATGGGCGGGATCATTGTCGACGGCGGCACCTTCGACTGGTCGAAATCCGGAAAATATCCGCTGCTGTCCGAGCCCAGACCGGAATATGGCGGGGTCGTGCTGCACCAGGCCTTCGGCAATTTCGCCTTTGCGATCGCCGCCCGCGTCCTGGGCCTTCGGGATTTCGGCCCGGCGATCTCGCCTTTCAACGCCTTCCTGATCCAAACCGGGGTCGAGACGCTGCCGCTCAGGATGCAGCGCCATTGCGACAATGCGCTCGCCGTCGCGACATGGCTGAAGGAACAGGAGAAAGTCTCCTGGGTCCGCTATGCCGGGCTCGCGGACGACCCGAACCATGCGCTTCAGCAGCGCTATTCGCCGAAAGGGGCGGGTGCGGTCTTCACCTTCGGTCTTGCGGGTGGATATGAGGCAGGAAAGCGCTTCGTCGAAGGTCTCGAGATGTTTTCGCATCTCGCGAATATCGGCGACACCCGCTCGCTGGTGATCCACCCCGCCTCGACCACCCATCGGCAGCTGACGCCCGAGCAGCAGGTCGCTGCGGGAGCAGGGCCCGATGTCGTGCGCCTGTCGATCGGCATCGAAGATGTCGACGACATCATCGCCGACCTGGAGCAGGCGCTTGCAAGAATTTGATGAGGTCCATCGGCGACTAAGGGGACGACATGAGCGACGACAATATCGTTAAGTTCGAACGACGGAAACCAAAGCAGGAGCAGAGGACCGTCAGCCCAATGCAGCGGAAAGCTCTTACCTGGATGGCGGTTATAGCCGCGTTGGTCCTGGTGTGGGCCTATTATCAGTTCATCTCGCCGCCGAGCCTGCCATGAGAGCAGGCGAGCAAAGCGTTTTCCTGATTTTGAATCCAAAGTCATAGGCTCGGGCTGCGCCGTATGCGACGAACTGCAATTTGAACCGGCGACGGACGCGCCGCTCCGACGGAGGTGCCTCATGAGTCACGTGCTGAAATTCGACCTTGCTTCGGTTGAGCCGGAGATCGGTGCCCCGGCGCCCGACCGGCTGATTTCCGGGACCCCGGAGTTCCGCACCTGGAATTTCGAAGAAGCGCCGGGCGGGCTCTATTCGGGTATCTGGGAGTCGACACCCGGGAAGTGGCGGATCGCCTATGACGAGTGGGAGTATTTTCACGTTCTGTCCGGCCATTCGGTCGTCACCGAGGAAGGCGGAGAGCCGGTCCACCTCAAGGCCGGCGATAGCATGGTCCTGCGGCCGGGTTTTGCAGGGACTTGGGAGGTCGTCACGACCACCCGCAAGGACTATGTGATCCGGCTCTGACGCCCCGCAGTTCTCGCTTCGTCTAATCGCCCGTCGCCGTGTTCGCGGCGATATCGTTCGTCGGATCGTCGTTGCGGATGAGGCTTTCGGAGCCACCCTCGATCTTGTTGCTGCGCACCACATTGTTCTGCGCGAAATCGAGGTTGCTGGCGCTGCTGCCGAACGGATAGGCCGGATCCCTGAAACAATAGCTGCTGCTGCCGTTGCGTGAATTCAGCCAGACGGCTGGCTTCACGAGGAACGAGGACCCGTAGCGGAACGTATTGCCGACGATCTGATTGTATTGCGGCTTCTGGTGCCGGATAACCCCGCCTTCGCCGCAGTTGCGATAGACGAATATGCCGCCGTTGTCGGCGCGTTCGAAGGTGTTGTTGGTGATCCTGTTGTTCGCCGAACCGTCGATGGCGATCAGTTCCCGCTTCTCCGTCGAAATCCCGAAGACATTGTTGCTGATCGTGTTGTTGGCGGACTCGGCATCGAGATAGATGGCAACGGCCGTCGACCGGCCGTTGACCTTCGAGTTGACCAAAGCCGTGTTGGTGACGCCCGGTCCGACATAGAAGGGGATGCCATCCGGTGCGTCGAAGGTGACGCTCTCGAGCCGCACGTTTTTCGGGGCCGACGCCTGAGCGAAGGCCGTGTGGTCGGGATTTCGCGACGACGCCTTCATCACTGCACCGTTGGCGTTCTCGCCGAGCCCGTAGATACGAACGAAGCCCTTGATCCTGCAATTGCGGATCGTGACGCTCGACGGCGCTTCCCAGGGGCCGGAGCCGGTTTTCCTGGAACGAACGACAACAGCGGTCTTCTCCTTGCGCGATCCTCCCGCGCTGACATCGAGCGTTCCGCCGCCGCAGTCGAGAACCGATCCGGAAGCGGCACTTCCCTCGAAGACCAGCGGATGGGTGATGACATCGGCAGAAGACAGGCGAAGGCTGCAGGCGAGCGTGATCGGATTGGTTCCGGGCGCCTTCAGCTTGGTCTGAACCTCCGCGTCGCAGCCCGGTTTCGCGTCGACATTCTCGACTGGGGGTGTGGACGGAACCGCCGGCGGGGGCTCGGTTGGCGTCGAGGGTGTCGTCGGTTGACCCGTGACAGTTTGGGTGACTGGATACCTGAAAGCTGCATCAGCCACCGTCGCCAGGTCGCTTTGGCAGCCGCTCAAGGCAAGGCCGATGAAAACCAGGCTTGTGAACTTGATCGGCAGCATCGGTTGGCTCCTGTCGCGGTTCCGCTCAGACCCGAATAGGGCTTTATCCTTAACCGACTCTGAACGCCGGACCGCAGCTACCAGACGAGGTCCAGCCGCTCCAGTCCGTGAAAGTGGAAGCTGTCCTTGACCGGCGGCTCGCACTTCAGCCGCAGGCCGGGCAGGCGCCGGAACAGGATCGGCAGGGAAAGGTTGAGTTCGAGCCGCGCAAGCGGCGCGCCGATGCAGAAGTGCAGGCCCGCGCCGAACGAAACATTGGCGCCCTCGTTGCGGTCCGGATTGAACGTACCAGGCGCGGTGAACTTGCGCGGATCGACGTTTGCCGCCCCGAGCATCAGGCCGATCCTGTCGCCCTTCCTGAGCGCAATGCCGTCCTCCAGTTCGATATCCGACAGCGCATAGCGCTGGAAGATGTGGAGCGGCGCGGCGAAGCGCAAGCACTCTTCCACCGTTCGCGCCGTGGCTTCCTCGCCTGCGAAAATGGTGGCAGGGGAGAGGCCGGATTGCAGGATGGTGCTGACCGCATTGCCGATCTGGTGCACGGTCGCCTCGTGACCTGCGTTCAGAAGCAGCACCGTGGTCGAGATCAATTCGGCCTCCGTGAGGCGCTCGCCGTCCTTCTCGGAACCGATCATGTGGGTCAGCAAGTCGTCCGCCGGCCTGAGGCGCTTTTCGGCGATGATGTCCTTCAGGTATTCGGCAAATTCCGCGGAGGCCTGGTTGGCGTCGAGTTCCGTTTCGAAGCTCGGGTTGAAGACATACATCTTTACCATGCGGTGCGACCAGTCGAGAAGGCGAGGGGCGGCCTCCACCGGAATGCCGAGCATGCGGGCTATGATGGTGACGGGGATCGTCTCGGCATAGGTCTTGAGGAGTTCGACCTCGCCGTCCTTCTCGAAGCCGTCGATGATCGCATCTGACAGCGCTTCGATATCCGGTCGAAGCTGTTCGATCTGTCGCGAAACGAAGGCGCGGTTGACGAGCGTGCGCAGCCGCGTGTGGGCCGGAGGCTCCAGTTCGAGCAGTGAATGGGCTTCCAGCGCGTCAAAGTCGTTGAGATGCGGCTTCGGCTCGGGCAGGCCGAGTTCCTCACGCGTCGCCACATGCAGGATCTGACGGCCGAAGCGGCGGTCGCGCAGAAGCCCGTTGACCTGCTCGTAGCCCGCGAAGAACCATTGCTGCGGCTCTTCCCAGAAGAAGGCCGGACATTGGGCATGGAGGGCGGCATAGGCCGGCAGCGGACTGCGGAAGAAGTCAGGGTTGCGGACGTCGAGAGAAACGCGCCGGGCGGGGCCGTCTATGGTGATACCGGGAACTGCGGACATGATTTCGGCTCTTCGAAAGCTGGCAGTTTGACACTCCGACGCATCTCTATTGCGCCGGGTGCGGCTGCGGCAAGCGCAATCAATAAGGTATCGGCCGGAGGGAACAAGATCCGCAATGTCGACTTTTTCAGTGGCAATGATCGGCCTCTTTGAGCATGATGCGGCAGCAGCAGGGAGCGGCATGGCAAAAACGCAAGGCAGTTTTTCCGCGGGCATCATGGCCGCGATCCGAAAACGGCGGCCGACCGTGGTCAATCGCGACGCGGCCGTGAGCCGTGGCGATATCGTGATTGCCTCCTACAACATCCACAAATGCGTCGGCACCGACGGCCGGTTCGATCCGAGCCGCATCGCCCAGGTCATCGGCGAGATCGGCGCGGATATCGTCGCCCTGCAGGAGGCCGATCAGCGCTTTGGCGAACGCGCCGGGCTTCTCGATCTCGAGCATCTGCGGCGAGAGGCCCATCTTGTTTCGGTGCCGATTTCTCCTTTCTCGGAAAAAGGGCACGGATGGCACGGCAATGTTCTCCTGCTCAGGGAAGGCGCCGTGTCGGATGTCCGGCAGTTGAATCTCCCGGGCGTCGAGCCGCGCGGCGCGCTGGTCGTCGATCTCGACCTGAAAGTCGGGCCGCTGCGGATCATCGCCGCCCATCTGGGGCTGCTGCGCCACTCCCGGGCACGTCAGGCGGAGACTATTCTACGGATCGCCGCCGACGGCGCGGGGCGGCCGACACTGCTCATCGGGGACCTCAACGAGTGGCGCATGGGCAAGCGTTCTTCGCTGACCTTCCTTAGTCCTATCTTCGACCCGACCCATGCGACGGTTGCGAGCTTTCCGTCGCGCTTCCCGCTGTTCCCGCTCGATCGCGTGCTCGGCAATCCGCATCATCTGGTCACCTCGGTGGCGGTGCACGACACCCCGCTCGCGCGGGTCGCCTCGGATCATCTTCCGGTCAAGGCCTCGATCGATCTGAAGGCCGCTCTCAAGCAAGGCGGCACGACCGGCTTGATTGATATGGAGCAGGCGTGACGGCTCATCTATGCAGCCCCTTAGATCGAAGCCGATTTTCAAGTAATATCGCGCATCAATTCAAGATGTTAAAGGAGCATCGGCACATCTGAGGCCGATGCGATGGGACGGCGTGCATGTTCTTCTGGATTGCGCTCTTTTTTGCCGCTCTCCTCGTTCTTGTCGTTGCCGCGACGCTGTATGTCTACGGCGTCTTCGGGCGCCGTCCGCAGGCGCCGCCCTCCTTTGCCCTGCCGCTCACCGGGGAGGCGACGCCGATCGACGCCGAAGTTGCGTCGCTTCTTTTCGCCAACTCCGGCGACTGCGCCGTCGCCCTGATCTCGGACAATATCGAGGCGTTCGTTGCGCGCGCGCATTCGGCGCGCGCCGCCGGCCGCAGCCTCGACCTGCAATATTATTACTGGAAGGACGAACTGACGGGATTTCTGCTGACCCACGAAATCATCCGGGCCGCCGGGCGTGGTGTCCGCGTGCGGCTGCTGCTCGACGACATCAATGCCGGCCTTCACGACCGACTATGCATCGCGCTGGATGCACATCCGAACATCGATGTGCGCCTCTTCAATCCCAGCCGCGCGCGGACCGACCGCTTCCGCCGCGGCTTCGAAATGGCAGTGCGCGCCTTGAGCGCCACGCGGCGGATGCACAACAAGCTGTGGATAGCCGACGGCCGCGTGGCGATCGCCGGCGGGCGCAACATCGGTGACGCCTATTTCGATGCCGCCGAACTTTCGAACTTCCGCGATCTCGATGTCTGGATGACGGGACCGGTCGTCGATCAGGCCACGGCCATGTTCGACCAATACTGGAACAGCGCATCCGTGTTGCCGATCGCGGCGCTGAGGACACCGCGCAAGCACTACCTGCCGGCGCTGCGCGAAACGCTCGATGGCCTGGCGCGCACCGCGGCGGCGCGCTTCTACCTGGAGCGGGTGAGCGACGCGGAGGCCGGGGCGGGCCTCTATTGGGGCAACCGCAGGCTTCACCGAAGTGCCGGTGTCCGCCTGGCCTTCGATCCGCCGGAAAAGGCGCTGCTGCAGAAGCGGCAGAACTGGTTGCTGCGCGAGCTCTTCCCGCTGATCAATGGCGCCGAGCGCGACCTGCGCATCATGTCGCCCTATTTCATACCGGGCACAGAGGGAACGCGGCAGTTGACGGCGCTCGCGAGAAAGGGCGTGCGCGTGGCCGTGCTGACGAACTCGCTCGCGGCGACGGACGTCGCGGCCGTGCATGGCGGCTATATGAAATACCGCAAGGGCCTGCTTCAGGGCGGCGTCGATCTCTACGAGCTTAAGGAAGACGGCGATCTGATCGACCGCCATCGCATGTCGCTGTTCGGCGCACGCAACGCCAGCCTGCACACGAAGGCTTTCGTCATCGATGGCAGGTTCGGCTATGTGGGATCGATGAACTTCGACCCGCGTTCCGCCTCTCTCAATACCGAAATGGGGGTGATCTTCTCCGATCCGGCGCTGGCCATCGAACTCCAATCCATCTTCGACGAAGAAACGCTGCCTGAAAGGAGTTATCGGCTGGCCCTGGAAGGCGGAAGGCTGGTGTGGCGCGACCGGGCGAACGGCGCCACACGGCTGCTCGGGCGGGAGCCGGACGCCGGCGCCCACCGCCGGCTGATTGCCGGGGCGATCCGCTTCCTGCCGCTGGAATCCCAACTCTGATAGGAGGGGCTTCCGACTTTACGGATCGTTTACCGCGACGTCGCGAATGCCTGTGTGCAAGGCTGCAACGGCCACGCCAGCGGGCGGCAACCTTGGAAAAATGTTCTATCGGCAGGTCGCCGCGGTCGATGAAAAACGTTGGTCCGAAGTGCCGCGACCATTAAGCTTATCGAATGTTCGCGACTTGAAGTGAAGGGCATTGACACTCTATGTAAGGACTGAGGCTTATCCGATGATTCCCGGTCCGCGAAGGGATTGCGGGCCCGACTATGAAGGTTCGATATGAGAAATCCAGTTGATACGGCCATGGCGCTGGTGCCGATGGTTGTTGAGCAGACCAACCGCGGCGAACGGTCCTACGATATCTATTCGCGGCTGCTCAAGGAGCGCATCATCTTCCTTACGGGGCCTGTCGAAGACCACATGGCGACGCTTGTCTGCGCGCAATTGCTCTTCCTGGAAGCGGAAAATCCGAAGAAGGAAATCGCCCTTTACATCAACTCACCGGGCGGCGTGGTAACGGCCGGCATGGCGATCTACGACACCATGCAGTTCATCAAGCCGGCGGTGTCGACGCTCTGCATCGGCCAGGCGGCGTCGATGGGTTCGCTGCTGCTGGCCGCCGGCCACAAGGATATGCGCTTCGCGACGCCCAATGCGCGCATCATGGTGCACCAGCCCTCCGGCGGCTTCCAGGGGCAGGCCTCCGATATCGAGCGGCATGCGAGAGACATTCTCAAGATGAAGCGCCGTCTGAACGAGGTCTACGTCAAGCACTGCGGCCGCACCTATGAGGAAGTCGACCAGACGCTCGATCGCGACCATTTCATGAGTGCCGACGAGGCGCTCGATTGGGGCTTGATCGACAAGGTGATCACGTCGCGGGAAGCCATCGAGGGCGCCGAACAGGGCTGAAATCACACGCGTGTGTCGCCACGGACGTGATTGTGACACATTTGTAACGGCTGAGGGCTTTATCGGAAGGGCAAAGCCGTTAATATGAACCGCTAATGCTATGCCGGTGTTTAGAGTATAGCATTCGGATTTGACGGGAGAGTCGTTGCAACCGACATCAGGCATATGCCCTGAGGCGGTGAGTACTCCCAGGAACCCTGCGCGGCGGCTGGAGCGCGCGCAAGGCGAATTGACTGGTCCGCGATATCTTTCCGAAGGTGTCCGGCGTGCTGGAAGGAAGTGAAAATGAGCAAGGTCAGCGGCAGCAACGGCGGTGACTCGAAGAATACCCTCTATTGTTCGTTTTGCGGCAAGAGCCAGCACGAAGTGCGCAAGCTGATTGCCGGTCCCACCGTGTTCATCTGCGATGAATGCGTCGAACTCTGCATGGATATCATCCGGGAAGAGAACAAGACCTCGATGGTCAAGTCCCGCGATGGCGTTCCCACCCCGCAGGAAATCATCAAGGTTCTCGACGAATACGTCATCGGTCAGCAGCAGGCCAAGCGCATCCTGTCCGTCGCCGTGCACAACCACTACAAGCGCCTTGCCCATGCGGCAAAGAGCAGCGACGTGGAACTGGCCAAGTCGAACATCATGCTTGTGGGGCCGACCGGCTGCGGCAAGACCTATCTGGCGCAGACGCTCGCCCGGATTATCGACGTGCCCTTCACCATGGCCGATGCGACGACGCTGACGGAAGCGGGTTATGTCGGCGAGGACGTCGAGAACATCATTCTGAAGCTGCTTCAGGCCGCCGACTATAACGTCGAGCGCGCCCAGCGCGGCATCGTCTACATCGACGAGGTCGACAAGATCTCGCGCAAGTCGGACAATCCGTCGATCACCCGCGACGTCTCGGGCGAGGGCGTGCAGCAGGCGCTTCTGAAGATCATGGAAGGCACCGTGGCCTCCGTGCCTCCCCAGGGCGGCCGCAAGCATCCGCAGCAGGAATTCCTGCAGGTGGATACGACGAATATCCTCTTCATCTGCGGCGGCGCCTTCGCGGGCCTCGACAAGATCATCTCCGCCCGCGGCGAGAAGACCTCGATCGGCTTCGGTGCCACGGTTCGCGCGCCGGAAGATCGTCGGGTCGGCGAAGTGCTGCGTGACCTCGAACCGGAAGATCTGGTCAAGTTCGGTCTCATTCCGGAATTCATCGGCCGTCTGCCGGTTCTCGCGACGCTCGAGGACCTCGACGAGGATGCTCTGATCCAGATTCTGTCGGAGCCGAAGAACGCGCTCGTCAAGCAGTACCAGAGGCTGTTCGAGATGGAGGACGTCGAACTGACCTTCCACGAGGACGCGCTGCGCGAAATCGCCCGCAGAGCCATCGTCCGCAAGACGGGTGCTCGAGGCCTGCGCTCGATCATGGAGAAGATCCTGCTCGATACCATGTTCGAACTGCCGACGCTCGAGGGCGTTCGTGAGGTGGTGATCTCGGACGAAGTGGTCAAGGGAACGGCCCGGCCGCTCTACATCTACTCGGATCGTTCCGAGGAGAAGACCAACGTTTCGGCCTGAGCCTCGGCGAGAGAATTGCAGAAGAAGCCCGCCTGAGTGCGGGCTTTTGCGTGAGCAGCCGGCCCTTCTTTGGGGTCGCGAAGATGTGAAGATGCCGGAGCACCACGTCCGGTCCGCCGGGCGCGATGATGAGCGTCAAGCTTGCGAACATTTTCGCCCCAAAATGATTGGGGTCAATCGAATCGAATATTGCGAAACCTCCGCAACAACGCGATGATACGACGATTCAATGAATGCGTTTAAGCGCAGGCGTCGGGGAGCCACGTAAGGCCGGCGTCAGCCCGTCAGCGTAGAAAACAAGAATTGTCCACGGAGGCGGAGATTGCCCCCGGCCTTGAAATGGCCCCTGTTGCACTCCACTTTCGTGAAGGAAATCTGACAGCCGGGAGTGCCGCTGAGGCTCCCGGGAACGGGCCCGAAATCGGGACGGAAAGGAAAAGACATGACGAACAAAACGTCTCCGGCCGAAAGCGCGACCTATCCGGTTCTGCCGTTGCGCGACATTGTGGTCTTCCCGCACATGATCGTGCCGCTTTTCGTCGGCCGCGAGAAGTCCATTCGGGCGCTTGAAGAGGTCATGGGCACCGACAAGCAGATCATGCTGGCGACCCAGATCAATGCGACGGATGACGATCCGGAACCTTCCGCGATCTACCGCGTCGGAACGATCGCCAACGTGTTGCAACTCCTGAAGCTCCCCGATGGCACCGTCAAGGTTCTCGTCGAGGGGCGCGCACGGGCCGAGATCGACCGTTATACCTCCCGCGACGACTTCTACGAAGCGGTTGCCCATGTGCTGCGCGAGCCGGAAGAGGACCCGGTCGAGATCGAGGCGCTGAGCCGCTCGGTCGTCTCCGAATTCGAAAGCTATGTGAAGCTGAACAAGAAGATTTCGCCCGAGGTCGTCGGCGTCGCGAGCCAGATCGACGACTATTCCAAGCTTGCCGATACGGTTGCCTCGCATCTGTCGATCAAGATCGTCGAGAAGCAGGAAATGCTTGAGACGACCAGCGTGAAGATGCGCCTGGAAAAGGCGCTCGGCTTCATGGAAGGCGAGATTTCGGTGCTGCAGGTCGAAAAGCGCATCCGTTCGCGCGTCAAGCGCCAGATGGAGAAGACCCAGCGCGAGTACTACCTCAACGAACAGATGAAGGCGATCCAGAAGGAACTGGGCGACAGCGAGGACGGCCGCGACGAGATGGCCGAAATCGAAGAGCGCATCGCCAAGACGAAGCTCTCCAAGGAAGCGCGTGAGAAGGCCGATGCGGAGTTGAAGAAGCTGCGCCAGATGAGCCCGATGTCGGCGGAAGCGACCGTCGTGCGCAATTATCTGGATTGGCTGCTGGGCCTGCCCTGGGGCAAGAAGTCGAAGATCAAGACGGACCTCAACCACGCCGAGAAGGTGCTCGACACCGATCATTTCGGTCTCGACAAGGTCAAGGAGCGTATCGTCGAGTATCTCGCCGTGCAGGCTCGTTCCGCCAAGATCAAGGGTCCGATCCTGTGCCTCGTCGGTCCTCCGGGCGTCGGCAAGACCTCGCTCGCCAAGTCGATCGCGAAGGCGACCGGCCGAGAGTACATCCGCATGGCCCTCGGTGGCGTTCGCGACGAGGCCGAGATCCGCGGCCACCGCCGGACCTATATCGGCTCCATGCCCGGCAAGGTCGTGCAGTCGATGAAGAAGGCGAAGCGGTCCAACCCGCTCTTCCTGCTCGACGAGATCGACAAGATGGGACAGGATTTCCGTGGCGATCCGTCGTCGGCACTGCTGGAGGTGCTCGATCCGGAACAGAACTCGACCTTCATGGATCACTATCTCGAGGTTGAATACGACCTCTCGAGCGTGATGTTCATCACAACGGCGAACACGCTGAACATTCCGCCGCCGCTGATGGACCGCATGGAAGTCATCCGCATCGCCGGCTACACGGAAGAAGAGAAGCTGGAGATTGCCAAGCGGCACCTGCTGCCGAAGGCGATCCGCGACCATGCGCTGCAGCCGAACGAATTCTCGGTGACCGACGGCGCCCTGATGGCGGTGATCCAGACCTACACGCGCGAGGCGGGCGTTCGCAATTTCGAACGTGAGTTGATGAAGCTTGCGCGCAAGGCCGTGACCGATATCCTCAAGGGCAAGACCAAGAAGGTCGAGGTGACGGCCGAGAACGTTCACGATTATCTCGGCGTGCCGCGCTTCCGCCATGGCGAAGCCGAGCGCGACGACCAGGTGGGCGTTGTCACCGGGCTGGCATGGACCGAAGTCGGCGGCGAACTGCTGACGATCGAAGGCGTTATGATGCCGGGCAAGGGCCGCATGACGGTCACCGGCAACCTGCGCGAGGTCATGAAGGAATCGATTTCGGCAGCGGCATCCTATGTCCGCTCGCGCGCAATCGACTTCGGCATCGAACCGCCCCTCTTCGACAAGCGCGACATCCACGTGCACGTGCCGGAAGGCGCGACGCCCAAGGACGGCCCGTCCGCCGGCGTTGCCATGGCGACGGCGATCGTCTCCGTGATGACCGGCATTCCGATCTCCAAGGATGTGGCGATGACCGGCGAGATCACCCTGCGGGGCCGCGTCCTGCCGATCGGTGGCTTGAAGGAGAAGTTGTTGGCGGCTCTGCGTGGCGGCATCAAGAAGGTGCTGATCCCCGAGGAGAACGCCAAGGATCTCGCCGAGATCCCGGACAACGTGAAGAACAACCTCGAAATCATCCCCGTCTCGCGGATGGGCGAAGTGCTCGAGCACGCATTGATGCGGCGTCCCGAGCCGATCGAATGGGACCCGGCGAGCCACGCCGGCACCATTTCACCGGTCGATTCGCAGGACGAAGCGGGCGCCTCGATCGCCCACTGACAACGGGTAAAGAGGGTCGGGACTGTGTCCCGCTTGCTCCCTTTGCCGAGAAAAACGGAAAAGACCGGTCATTTGCCGGTCTTTTCTGTTGTAAAGCACCCTCGAAGCCTTGCATTTCAAGGGATTCGGCGCAATTGGGAATGGCAAGACGTGGGCGTGCGCAAGCGGCCCCGGCTTAAGAGACAGTCGTTTCGAACCAATATGAAAGGGGTGGAAACATGAACAAAAATGAGCTCGTGTCTGCCGTTGCCGAGAAGGCCGGACTTTCCAAGGCCGATGCGTCTTCTGCTGTTGATGCAGTGTTTGAGACCATTCAGGGTGAACTGAAGAGCGGTGGCGACATTCGCCTCGTCGGCTTCGGCAACTTCTCCGTAACTCGCCGCGAAGCGAGCAAGGGCCGCAACCCGTCGACGGGTGCGGAAGTTGACATCCCGGCACGCAACGTGCCGAAGTTCACGGCCGGCAAGGGCCTGAAGGACGCCGTCAACTAATCGGACACGTTAGGGTCCGAGAGGACCGGGACGATGCCCGTACGGCCTCTGTTCGGTGGCTACGCCACAGAGGCCGCAAACAGGTTCATGTTCCATCTGCCGCCTTCCTTCCTCTGGCAGGATCGTCGGCAGGTTGATTGGGGCCCGGTCGATCCGGGCCTCTTTTCATTTCAACCTTCTCTGTCATCGGGCTGTTACAGGACGGTTGCACAAGCCTCCCATCCGGAGGTGGACGAACTGTGATTCCGGATGCCACCGCGGTGTCGAAAGCCGGATCCCGGGGCGCGCGCCGCGACAGGAGGGATAAATGAGGGCTATTTCCATCACCGCCGCGTTGGCCGCGGCACTCGCCGCATCGACGGCGCCGGCCGCTCAGGCCGAACAGGTCTTTAACCGCATTGCATCCTTTGCCGTCGCCGGCAACGTGCCAGATGGCACCGACCAAAAGGCGCCGACATCGGCGGAAATCATCACCGCTACTGAGGACGGCAATACGCTCATCTATACGGACAGCCCCGGCAAGCGTATCGGCTTCATCGACATCGCGGATGCGGGGACGCCAAAGGCCGGCGGCATCGTCTCCTTCGAGGGCGAGCCGACGTCGGTCGCCGTTGCCGGCGCGAAGGCACTGGTCGCCGTCAACACCCGCGAAAGCTTCACCAAGCCCTCGGGCCTGCTTGCCGTTGTCGATGTCGCGACGAAAAAGGTCGAGACCAGCTGCGATCTCGGTGGCCAGCCGGATTCTGTCACAGTCAACAAGGACCGGACGCTTGCGGCGATCGCCATTGAGAACGAGCGCGACGAGGACGTCAACGACGGGCAGATCCCACAGCTGCCGGCCGGCGATCTCGTGATCCTGTCGCTGAAGGACGGCGTCGCCGATTGCGCGACGATCAGGCATGTGACGCTAACCGGCCTAGCCGAGGTCGCCGGCGACGATCCGGAACCAGAATTTGTCGCCTTCAACGGCAAGGACGAGATTGCGCTGACGCTGCAGGAAAACAATCACATCGTCATCATCGACGGCAAATCCGCGACCGTGAAGGCGCATTTTCCCGCCGGCACAGTGGATCTCAAGAATGTCGACGCGAAGCGTGACGGCACCATTTCGTTTGCGGGCGATCTGGCCAGCGTCAAGCGCGAGCCGGATGCCGTGAAGTGGCTCGACGACAGCCGTCTGGTCGTCGCCAATGAGGGCGACTACGAAGGCGGCTCCCGTGGCTTCACGATTTTCGACGCCGCCGGCAACGTGCTGTTCGAGTCCGGTGCAAGCCTGGAGCACGCCATCGCTGCAATTGGCCACTACCCGGAAAAGCGCTCTTCGGCGAAGGGCATCGAGCCGGAAGGCCTGGAAATGGCGCAGTACGGCGATGACAAACTGTTCTTCGTGCTCTCCGAGCGCGCCTCGATGGTTGGCGTCTACAAGGACACCGGCGCCGAGCCGCAACTGCTCCAGCTTCTGCCGTCCGGGATCTCGCCCGAGGGCGCGGTAGCCATTCCCGGCCGCAATCTGTTCGCCACCGCGAACGAGGTCGACCTCGTCGAGGACGGCGGTTCGCGGGCGCATGTGATGATCTATGAGCGCGGCGAAGGGGAGGCCGCCTACCCGCAGATTCGCTCCGCCGAAAAGGACGGTCTGCCGATCGGGTTCGGCGCGCTTTCCGGGCTTGCGGCCGTCGGCGACAAGCCGGGCTTCCTGCGGGCGGTGAACGATTCCGTCCTTTCGTCGCAGCCGACGATTTTCACGATCGATGCCACGCAGAAGCCGGCGCTGATCACCGAGGCGCTGCCGATCACCCGCGATGGCGCAGCCGCGCAAAAGCTCGATATCGAAGGCATTGCCAATGATGGCGAGGGTGGCTTCTGGCTGGCGTCGGAGGGCGATTCGGACAAGCTTTACAGCCACGCACTCCTCCGCGTGAACAAGAAGGGCGAAATCAAGCAGGAGATCGCGCTTCCGCCGGAGCTGCGCGCCAACGAAATCCGCTCCGGCTTCGAGGGGATCTCGGCGGTCGGCGAAGGCGATCACCTGACGCTCTGGATGGCAGTCCAGCGCGAGTGGAAAGATGACGAGAAGGGCTTCGTCAAGCTCGTCTCCTACAAGCCGGCGACGAAAGAGTGGGGCGCGGTGCGCTATCCGCTCGACAAGTCCGAAGCCGGCTGGGTCGGCCTTTCGGAGATCTCCGTCCATGGCGATTATGCCTATCTGATCGAGCGCGACAATCTGATCGGCGAAGCCGCGAAGCTCAAGGCGCTCTATCGTGTGGCGCTCACCGAGCTGAAGCCCGCCGCGCTCGGCGGTGACCTGCCGGTCGTCAAGAAGGAAGAGGTGCGCGACCTCATCCCCGACCTGAAGTCGCTGAACGGCTACGTGGTCGACAAGGTGGAGGGCTTCACGGTCGACGCCGCTGGAAACGGCTATGTCGTCACCGACAATGACGGCGTCGACGACTCGTCCGGCGAGACCCTGTTCTTCTCCATTGGCGCGATCAACGCGATGTAAGCGTCGGGCCAGGAGAAAACGGAAGAGGCCGGGACATGACGTCCCGGCCTCTTCCTTTTGTACCAAGTTGTACCAAGTTCGGTTGTGCCGGTTACCGCGCCGCAGCGATATCTGCCTCTTCGTCCGCTTCCTTGCGCTTGCGGATCTCGTCGGTCTTGTCGACGAGCCTGCTGACGATGTCGTAGAGCTGGTCGAGCTGCTCATCGTCGAGCGCCGAGAAGATTTCCTCGATGAGCTGCTTGCGCGGATGTTCCGCCGCCTGGAGGACGGCACGGCCCGTCTCGGTAATCGAGACGATCTTGGCGCGGCGGTCGTCCGGATCGGGCTTGCGCATCACCAGGCGATCGCGCTCCAGCCCGTCGATCGCCTCCGTCACCGTTCGGGGGGCAAAGTTCAAGGCGCAGGCGATGTCGGTGGAGCGGCAGGGGCCGAGCTTGCTCAGGAAGAACAGGAATTTGCTTCGGGCAAGCGACACACCCTCCTCGGTCATCGACTCGTTTACCAGGCGATGGACGCGATGGTAGAGTTCGAACAGTTTGTCGGAGACTTCGAATGTCGTCTTCATGAACACCGTTGAGATATGGTGAGGTGCCATGTCAAATGGCAGTCGCCCTATATTTAGTGACGATCACCGTATTTGTCGACAAAAACCTCCCAATTCTTACGGACACGGCCCTCGCGAAAAGAAACGGCCCTCGAATCCCAAGGCCTTTGGTCTTGCGAGGCGAAGAATTGCCGTCGGCGTGTCATCACGATGGCGCCAATACCGGATAACGAATCACGTCGACGCTGCAAACGCCCAAGACGTTTCCAGCAGAAACACGACCGAGCAAGACCCTACAAAACCGCCAAATCGGGCGAGCCGGCGGAGCTGCCTGGGCGGTTTTGGACAAGCGCGTGCCTTTGCCCACAGCTGAGTTTGGGGTGTGGCCGCGAGCGTCATTGACGCGTGGGGAAGGGGCAGCCATGGTCGGCCATGGCCTTCCGATTTGTCCATACCGCAGACCTCCATCTCGATTCGCCCCTGCGAAGCCTGGCGCTGCGGAACGAGGAGCTTGCCGGGATCGTCCGGGGCGCCACCCGCAATGCCCTGGTGCGTATCGTCGACCTCTGCATCTCCGAAAACGTCGATGCGCTCCTGATCGCCGGCGACCTCTATGACGGCAATCAGACCTCGATGAACACGGCACTTTTCCTCGCGGGCGAGCTGCGTCGTCTCGACGAGGCGGGTATCAGCACCTTCATCATCCGTGGCAACCACGACGCCCAGTCGCAGGTGACGCGCGAGCTGACGTTGCCTGCGTCGGTCCATGTCTTTCCCGGGCGCGGCAAGCCGGTTCTTGCCAAGACGCTGGAGAACGGCAAAACCGTTCATGTCCATGGGCTGAGCTTTGCCGACCCGCATGCGCCGGAAAGCCTGCTGCCGCATTTCCATCCGCCCGTTGCGGATGCCATCAACATCGGCATGCTGCACACGAGCCTCTCCGGCTCCGCCGGCCATGATCCCTACGCTCCCTGCAGCGTCGCCGATCTGGAGCGCCACGGCTACGACTATTGGGCACTCGGCCACGTTCATCAGCGGCAGGTCCATGGCGTCAGCCCCTGCATCGTCATGTCTGGCATGCCGCAGGGCCGCGATATCAACGAATCGGGGGTGAAGGGCGTGACGCTCGTCACGATCGACGACGATGGGCAGGTGGCGCTCGAAGAGCGGCCCGTGGGCGCAGCGGTGTTCGAGCGCGCCTCGATCGACCTGACGGGGATCGCGGATTGGAGCCGCATGCTCGAGACCGCCGGCCGGCAGCTCGCGCTGTTGCGCAAGGGCCTGCCGGAGGCCGATCTGATCCTGCGGATCACGCTGACGGGCATGACGCCGCTTGCCTGGCGCCTGCGGCGGGACTTCGACCTCCTGCAGGGGGAACTGGCGAATATCGCGGCCGGACTCGGCCGCTGCTGGGTCGAGAAAATCGAGACCCTTTTTGCAAGCTTCGACACGCATGCAAGCCGCATCGCCGTGGATCCGATCGGCGAACTGACGGCGCTCGTCGAGAACGAAGTGTTGTCGGCCTTTGCCTTCCGCGCAGACATGCGCGCCGTCGCGGAGGAGCTGCTGCCGCATCTGCCCGCCGAATTGCGGCACCTGCTCGCCGCGGACGAGGCGACACTCGACGATCTGGTGGAGAACGCCGCCCTTTCTGGAAGTGCCGATGTCCTGTCGCATCTCCATGGCCGCAGCGCCGTCGAGGGCATCGACTGATGCGACTGCAACAGCTGGATCTCGTGCGCTACGGCAAGTTCACCGGGCGGAGCCTCGACTTCGGCGACGCCAGCCCGGGCGCGCCCGATTTCCATCTGATCTACGGCCCCAACGAGGCGGGCAAATCGACATTGTTCTCGGGCTTCCTCGATCTGCTCTTCGGCATCGAGCGTCTCAGCCCCTATGGCTTCCTGCATCCCTACCAGACGATGCGGATCGGCGGCATCGTGGAGGCCGGCGGCAGGAGCCATCACGCCTACCGGATCAAGCGCAACGCGAACAGCCTCGTGGGCCCGGACGAGCAGGCGCTGCCGGACAACCTCTTCTCCGCCGCCCTCGGGGCGATCGATCGCTCCACCTATCGCATGATGTTCTCGCTCGACGACGATAGCATCGAGGAAGGCGGGGAAGCGATCCTGAAGAGCGAGGGCGAACTGGGTTCGCTGCTGTTCTCGGCAAGCTCGGGCCTGCCGGATAGCGGTGTTGTGCTCGCCAATCTGCGCGCCGAAGCGGATGCCTTCTTCCGCCCCCAGGCGCGCAAGCATCAGCTGGCGGAATTGAAGGCGGAGTTGGACGCCCTCAAGTCCGAGCGCAAGGCTGTGGACATCAATGCGCGCGAATATGCCGATCTTCGCAAGACGCTGGCGAAAGCCCGCGAACGCCACGATGCGGCGGCGCGGCAGCGCGCCGAACTGCGCGTCAGGCGGGACCGGCTGCGCGCCGAGCTCGAGGCCCTGCCGCTCATGGCAAGGCTGCGCACCACGCGGGAACAGCTTGCCGGCACGCCAGCCTTGCCGGTCCCGCCGCAGGAATGGTGGAACGATCTGCCGGCGCTCCGCAGGCAGGAGGTGGAAATCGCCACCCGGATGCGGCAGCTGGAGGAGGAACTAGGGCAGCGCCGGGCCGGGCTCGAAGAACTGGCGCGCGACGAGCGGGCGCTTGCGCTCGCGGGGCGGTTCGAGACGCTGCGTGAATTGGCACTCGACGCCCGTTACCAGACCGCCGCCCGCGATATGCCGTCACGGCTCGACGAACTGGCAAGGACGTCGGCTGAGATCCGCGCATGCCTGATCCGGCTCGGCGAAACGGACAGTCCCGATCCCGCTTCGCTGTTGCTGCCGACCGCACGCGCTGCCCGCCTCCAGGAACTGGTTCGCCAGCATGCCGGGCTCTCGGAGAAGCTGGCATCGGCGCGCGAGGAGATCGACAGCGCGAGACGCGATCACGCCCATTCGGGACGCGAGTTGGATCGGCTCAAGGACGGCATCGCCGATACCGGCGCCCTGGTCGAGCGGCTGCATGTGCTGCGTCAGAGCGATTGCCTGTTGCGTCAGCAGGCGGCGACCAAGGAGTTCGATCGGTTGGAGGCAGCGCTTGCCGATGCCATGGACAGCTTGCGGCCTTTCGCCGGCGATGCGGATGCGCTGGCGATGCTTCCGGTTCCTGCCACCGGCGTCGTCGCCATGTGGAGGGCGGAAGAAGCGGCTCTCTCCGAGCGGCGGTTGCGACTCGACGATCGGATCGGCGACGAGCGCGAGCGCCAGGCGGGGGACGAAGCCCGCCTCGCCGCATTCACTGCGGACGGCGCGGTTGTGGACGACGCGGCGGCGGGTGCACTGCGCAGGCGTCGCGCCCTTGCCTGGCAATCGCATCGCGCCAACCTCGACGAGGCGACGGCGAGCGCGTTCGAAGCGGCGCTGAAGGATGACGATGCCGCCGTGGCGCTCCGCCTGGCTCATGCCGAGCGGATGGCCGAGATGCGCGGTCTCACGATTGCCATTTCGGAAAGGCGTGCCCGCCTTCAGGCGCTCGATACGCAGAGAGCAGGCCTGTGCGAGGAAGGGGAACGGCTGGCCGCAATGGTGGGGGCGGCCGCGAGCGCAGGTGGCTTACCCAACGTGAAGCTGGTGCCGCAACTGGAAGCCTGGCTTGCCACGCGCGCCGCGGCACTGGAGTTGCGCGCCGATTTGCGTGCCGCGCGCCAGGCGCGCGACAGGGCCGCATCGGAAGAGAAGGCGGCAATCGACGCGTTGCAGAATGAGTTGCTGCGGCTCGGCTTGACGAATCCTTTGCCGGACCGCCTCGATGAACTCCTGGTCACTGCGGAACAGATCGTCGCCCGTGCGCAAAGTGCCGCCGCGGCTCACAGCGCCGCTGTCGCGCAGCTCCGCCGCGCATCGGATGCCGTGGAAAACCGGGAGACGATCCTGGCCGCCGCCGAGGCGGCCATGGTCCGCTGGGAAGAGGAGTGGGCGCAGGCACTCGCCGCGACCTGGCTTGCCGGCCGCACCGATCGGCCGCTTCCGCACGAAATCGGTCCGGTGCTCGCCGTGCTTCAGGATTTCGACAAGCTTATGCAGAAGAAGAGCGAGCTCGACCATCGCATCGCCGGCATGCGGAAGGACCAGAAGAGCTTTACAGAGGCGATTGCGGATCTCGCCCGCGACTTGGCGGAAGCGGGAGAGGGCGATCCGCTCGCGCTCTACGCGTCGCTGCGCGATCGCATTGCCGCCGCGCATCGTCAGGAAGAGCGACGCCTCGAGGCGTCGGCCAGTATCATGCGCCTCGAGGAGGTCCTTCGCTCACTACGCAATGAAGAGCGGCAGCATCTGGCGATGAGGCAGGCGATCCTTGATTTCTTCGGGTGCGGGACGCTGGAGGAGGCCGGGCAGTGCCTAGAGGCGGTCCGCGAGCAGGACAGGCAAAGGCAGAGATCCGCCGAGCTCGAGAATGATCTGGTGACGCGGCTCGCCACCGCCACGAGCGAAGAAGCCGAGTCCATCCTTGCCGGTGTTGACGGGGCGGAACTCAGGCTCGAGCTCGCCCGGCTGGAGGAAGCGATCGATGTCGCCGATCGCGACGTCAGCGAGCTGCATTCTGAGGTGAGAAACAAGGAAAGGGCGCTTGCGGAGATCGAGGGCGGCGGCCGGGTGGCCGAAATCGAGCAGAAGCAGCGAACGATCCTGCTCGACATCGAGCACAAGGCGGTCGGCTATCTCAGGCTCAAGGCCGGCGTTTTCGCTGCCGAGCATGCGCTCAGGCTGTTTCGCGAGCGCCACCGCAGCGCCATGATGCAGCGCGCCTCGCGGACCTTTTCGCATATCAGCGGCGGCGAATATGCCGGCCTCTCGACGCAGGCGGAAAAGGGCCAGGAATTCCTGATCGCCAACACGGCCGCGGGCGGATCGAAGCTCGCCGGCGATCTCTCGAAGGGCACGCGCTTTCAGCTCTACCTCGCCTTGAGGATTGCCGGCTATTACGAGGTCGCAGCGGCCCGCGAGACACTGCCCTTCATCGCCGACGACATCATGGAGACATTCGACGACAACCGCGCCGGCCGCGCCTTCGATCTGATGGCGGAGATGGCGCACGTCGGCCAGGTGATCTATCTGACGCACCACGAGCACCTCTGCGATATCGCCCGCAGCGCCTGCGCCGGCGTGACGATCCACAGGCTGTAGCAAACTGGCGGAAACAGCTAAGGTGCTCGTCCTTGCATCACTTACGTGTCTGGCGCGGTTTACCAAGAGGAGGTTCGGATGGAAATCTTTGAGTGTGGATCGAGACCCTCATCCCGCGGCCCGGCCGAGTATTTCCAGGGAGCCGTACGCATCGATCCGGCGTTCGAGGCGCCGGCGCCGGCGCGGGTGCGCGGAGCGACGGTCACCTTCGAACCCGGCGCGCGCACCGCCTGGCACGCGCATCCGCTCGGCCAGACGCTGATCGTCACGGCCGGCCGCGGCCTCGCGCAAAGCTGGGGCGGAGAACTCCGCGAAATCCGCGCCGGCGACGTCGTCTGGTTCCCGCCGGGCGAGAAGCACTGGCATGGCGCGGCCGCGGATACGGGAATGACGCATATCGCCGTCCAGGAGGCACTCGACGGCAAGGTGGTCGATTGGCTGGAGCATGTGACGGACGAGCAGTACCGCGGCGGGTGAGGAACACCATAGGGCAACGATTGTAGCCACTTGCGGACAATTGCTAAAGCTGCGGAAAATGGTGGGCGATGAGAGACTCGAACTCCCGACATCCTCGGTGTAAACGAGGCGCTCTACCAACTGAGCTAATCGCCCTTTCGCGTGTCGAACAGTTGTCCGCCGCGTCGGTGGGCGTGATCTATGCGCTGGCGGCGAAAACCGCAAGAGCATTCGATCGATTTTTTTGATTTTTTTGTGAAGGCTCGTCCGGGTCGGAGAATGAGCGCTGACCGACACTGTGGACAAGGCCGATAGGGGAGGTCGAGGCGGCGATGGCGATCGTGCCGGTCCTGGATCGGAAGAGGGCAGCCGCGGCAGAGTTCGCATGCGTCGATTTTCGGCCTCGACTGTGCTGTGGATCAAATTCGTACGGTCACGGATTTGTCTTCAAACACGCTTGACACCCCAAGGCGAACCGCTTAGTTAGCCGCTCATCGAAACGGCAGGGCCGCTTTGATAAAGGGGTGCGCGAGCGCCCCGGCCAATCAAGGGGAATGCGGGTGTAGCTCAGTCGGTTAGAGTGCCGGCCTGTCACGCCGGAGGTCGCGGGTTCGAGCCCCGTCACTCGCGCCACTCTTGAATGGCAATGCGGCATTCTCAAAAAGTGCCGATGATGAGATAATGGCCGTTCATGGCCATGATGCGCGGGTGTAGCTCAGTCGGTTAGAGTGCCGGCCTGTCACGCCGGAGGTCGCGGGTTCGAGCCCCGTCACTCGCGCCACTTCTTCTCCTATAGGTTTCAGCGCCCAGCCGCCGATTTTTTTGCATTGCGGCAATGTGTCTCGGTCCGGGTTCTGGCGCCGGGATGGGCCGATCCCCGCGATTCCAAGCTCCGCTGTGTCAACGATGCGAAAGTGCCGTTCAAACCTGCGGCGCGAACGGGTTTAAATGGCTGGTCTAGGCTTGCGCATGGGCGCGGGCTGCGCTAACCACTCTGGCGTTGCAACATGATTTTCGGCCTGCGGCATTCGTTGTTCAAGCGCCTCTCCCGGTGCGCTTCGCAGGCAGGGACGGATAACAATGACTGAACTTCTCGGTTCCTACGTTCCGATCGCGATTTTCATTGGAATCGCTCTTGTGATCGGCCTCGCACTGCTGATCGCTCCTTTCGCCGTCGCCTTCAAAGCGCCCGATTCGGAAAAGCTGTCGGCCTACGAGTGCGGCTTCAATGCGTTCGACGACGCCCGCATGAAGTTCGACATCCGCTTCTATCTCGTGTCGATCCTCTTCATCATCTTCGACCTGGAAGTCGCCTTCCTCTTCCCGTGGGCGGTTTCGTTCAAGGATGTGGGCTGGTTCGGCTTCTGGTCGATGATGGTCTTCCTCCTAGTCCTGACGGTCGGCTTTATCTATGAATGGAAAAAGGGAGCGCTGGAATGGAACTAGCATCCGGCACCACGCTCGTTGCGCCGCAGGCGAAGGGCATTGTCGATCCCTCGACCGGCAAGCCGATCGGCAGCAATGATGCATTCTTCGGCGAGATCAACAACGAGCTCGCCGACAAGGGCTTCCTCGTCACCTCGACCGATGAGCTGATCAACTGGGCCCGCACCGGCTCGCTGATGTGGATGACCTTCGGTCTCGCCTGCTGCGCCGTCGAAATGATGCAGATGTCGATGCCGCGCTACGACGCCGAGCGCTTCGGCTTCGCGCCGCGCGCCTCGCCGCGCCAGTCCGACGTCATGATCGTGGCCGGCACGCTGACCAACAAGATGGCGCCGGCGCTGCGCAAGGTCTACGACCAGATGCCCGAGCCGCGCTACGTCATCTCGATGGGCTCCTGCGCCAATGGCGGCGGCTACTATCACTATTCCTATTCGGTCGTGCGCGGCTGCGACCGCGTCGTGCCCGTCGACATCTACGTGCCAGGCTGTCCTCCCACGGCAGAAGCGCTGCTCTACGGCGTGCTTCTGCTGCAGAAGAAGATCCGCCGGACCGGCACGATCGAGCGCTAAGGCAGGGGGTTCTTTTCAATGAGTGAAGCCCTGAACGAGCTTGCGACCTATCTTCGCGAAGCGCGCGGATCGCTGATTGCCGATTCGGCGATCAAGTACGGCGAGCTGACACTGACGGTGAAGGCCGAAAACCTTCTCGAATTCCTGACCTTCCTGCGCGACGATCCGCGCTGCGGCTTCGTGAGCTTTATCGATGTCTGCGGCGTGGACTATCCGCAGCGGCCGGATCGCTTCGACGTCGTGTATCATTTCCTCTCGCCGCGCCAGAACCTGCGTGTTCGCGTCAAGGTCACGACGGGTGAGGGCGAGCCCGTGCCCTCGGCGACCCCGGTCTATCCCGGCGCCGACTGGTTCGAGCGTGAAGCCTACGACATGTACGGCATTCTCTTCACCGGCCATCCGGATCTGCGTCGCATTCTCACGGATTACGGCTTTGAAGGCTATCCGCTGCGCAAGGATTTCCCGACGACCGGCTTCGTCGAGGTTCGTTACGACGACGAGGTCAAGCGGGTGGTCTATGAGCCCGTCGAACTGAGGCAGGAATTCCGCAATTTCGATTTTCTCTCGCCCTGGGAAGGAACGGAATACGTCCTGCCCGGCGACGAGAAGGCGAAGGCACGCTGAGACAAGTCGGTCCGTGGCGATCCCACGAGGACGCCATCTGGCCTGGAGCAATCGGTATGACCGAACATAACGTCCGCAACTTCAACATCAACTTCGGTCCGCAGCATCCGGCGGCGCACGGCGTTCTCCGGCTCGTGCTGGAGCTCGACGGCGAGATCGTCGAGCGCGTCGATCCGCATATCGGCCTCCTGCATCGCGGCACCGAGAAGCTGATCGAGACCAAGACCTACCTGCAGGCGGTGCCCTATTTCGACCGGCTCGACTATGTCGCGCCGATGAACCAGGAGCACGCTTTCGCGCTCGCCGTTGAACGGTTGACGGGCACGGAGGTGCCGATCCGCGGCCAGCTGATCCGCGTTCTCTATTCGGAAATCGGCCGAATCCTCTCGCATCTCCTCAACGTCACCACGCAGGCAATGGACGTTGGCGCGCTGACGCCGCCGCTGTGGGGCTTCGAGGAGCGCGAGAAGCTGATGGTGTTCTATGAGCGGGCCTGCGGCGCGCGCATGCACTCGGCCTATTTCCGTCCGGGCGGCGTGCATCAGGATCTGCCGCATGAACTGGTCGAGGATATCGGCAAGTGGATCGATCCGTTCCTGAAGACCGTCGATGACATCGACGAGCTCCTGACCGGCAACCGCATCTTCAAGCAGCGCAACGTCGATATCGGCGTCGTCAAGCTGGACGACGCCTGGGCCTGGGGCTTCTCGGGCGTCATGGTGCGCGGTTCGGGTGCCGCCTGGGATCTGCGCCGTGCGCAGCCCTACGAGTGCTATTCCGACCTTGAATTCGACATCCCGATTGGCAAGAACGGCGACTGCTACGACCGTTATCTCATCCGCATGATCGAGATGCGCCAGTCGGCGCTGATCATGCGCCAATGCGTCGATCGCCTGCTGGGCGACGCGAAGGTCGGGCCGGTCTCCTCGCTCGACGGCAAGATCGTGCCGCCGAAGCGCGGTGAGATGAAGCGCTCGATGGAAGCGCTGATCCACCACTTCAAGCTCTATACCGAAGGCTATCACGTGCCGGCCGGGGAAGTTTACGCCGCCGTCGAGGCACCGAAGGGCGAGTTCGGCGTCTATCTCGTTTCCGACGGCACCAACAAGCCCTACCGCTGCAAGATCCGTGCGCCGGGCTACGCCCATCTGCAGGCCATGGATTTCCTCTGTCGCGGACACCAGCTCGCCGACGTCTCGGCGGTGCTGGGCTCCCTCGATATCGTGTTCGGCGAGGTGGATCGCTGATGCGTCTGGCGCCGATTGCCGTTCTCGGATTTCTGGCGTTTTGCCCGGCAGCCCTGGCTCAGGAGGATGTCGGCAGCACGTCCTCGTCGGGGCTACACGGCGGCTCCATGGCCGGGCTCCTGTCGAAGGGATACGAGATCAAGGCAGCCGTCGCCAATGGCACGCGCTACATCGTGTTTTTGCAGAAAGACCAGTCAGCCTATGCCTGCGAATTCGTCACGCTGACGAAATCGCGGTGCGGCTCGATTAATTGATAAGGTGTCCACTAGAATGTCCGTTCGTCGACTAGCCGAAGACACTGTCCAGCCAGCGGCCTTTGCATTCAGCAAGGAGAACGCCGCCTGGGCTGAGGCAACGATCAACAAGTATCCGAAGGGCCGCGAGCAGTCGGCGATCATTCCCTTGCTGATGCGCGCCCAGGAACAGGACGGGTGGGTGACGAGAGCGGCCATCGAGTCGATCGCCGACATGCTCGGCATGCCCTATATCCGCGCCCTCGAAGTGGCGACCTTCTACACGCAGTTCCAGCTGAAGCCGGTCGGTTCTCGCGCCCATGTGCAGGTCTGTGGCACGACGCCCTGCATGCTGCGCGGCGCGGAAGACCTGATCAAGGTCTGCAAGACGAAGATCGCCGCCGACCCCTTCACGCTGAACGGAAGCGGCACGCTCTCCTGGGAAGAGGTCGAATGTCAGGGCGCCTGCGTCAACGCGCCGATGGTGATGATCTTCAAGGACACCTATGAGGACCTGACGCCCGAGCGTCTCGAGGAAATCATCGATAGCTTCGACGCAGGCAAGGGCACTGAAATCAACCCTGGCCCCCAGATCGACCGCGTCTATTCCGCCCCGGTCGGCGGCCTGACGACGCTGCAGCTCGTCGAAGCGCCTGTAAAGACGAAGGCGCCGGCCCGCGCAGCCAAGTCAAAGGATGACGGGAGCAAGGACGACAAGGCGGTCAGCGTGCCGCCATCGAATGCCGCCAAGCCGAAGACCTCCGCGGATGTCACCAATCCGGCGCTGAAGACCCCGGCGACCGCGAAGAAGGCGGCGGCGAAGAACGCCAAGGCCGAAGGCGAGACGGTCGACAAGTCCAAGCCGGCGAAGAAGCCGCGGTAAAGAGGTGACCTATGCTGAGAGATGAAGATCGCATCTTTACCAATATCTACGGCCTCAAGGACAAGTCGCTCAAGGGCGCGATGTCGCGCGGCCATTGGGATGGCACCAAGGCGCTTCTCGAAAAGGGCCGCGACTGGATCATCAACGAGGTGAAGGCTTCGGGCCTTCGCGGCCGCGGCGGCGCCGGCTTCCCGACCGGCCTCAAGTGGTCCTTCATGCCGAAGGAAAGCGACGGGCGCCCGCACTACCTCGTCGTCAACGCCGACGAATCGGAGCCCGGCACCTGCAAGGACCGCGACATCATGCGCCACGATCCGCACACGCTGATCGAGGGCTGCGTGATCGCCAGCTTCGCCATGGGCGCGCATGCGGCCTATATCTATGTGCGCGGCGAGTTCATCCGTGAACGCGAGGCGCTGCAGGCGGCAATCGACGAATGCTACGATTACGGCCTGCTCGGCAAGAACAACAAGCTCGGCTACGACATCGACGTCTTCGTCCATCACGGCGCGGGCGCCTATATCTGCGGCGAGGAAACGGCGCTCTTGGAAAGCCTGGAGGGCAAGAAGGGCCAGCCGCGCCTGAAGCCGCCATTCCCGGCGAATATGGGCCTTTATGGCTGCCCGACGACCGTGAACAACGTCGAGTCGATCGCCGTCACGCCGACCATTCTCAGGCGCGGTGCCGGCTGGTACACCAGCTTCGGCCGCCCCAACAATCACGGCACCAAGCTCTATTCGGTCTCGGGTCACGTCAATCGGCCCTGCACGGTCGAGGACGCGATGTCGATCCCGTTCCACGAGCTGATCGACAAGCACTGCGGCGGCATCCGCGGCGGCTGGGACAACCTGCTTGCGGTCATCCCCGGCGGCTCGTCCGTTCCCTGCGTGCCCGGTGCGCAGATAAAGGACGCCATCATGGATTTTGACGGCCTGCGCGAGCTTGGTTCGGGTCTCGGAACGGCCGCCGTCATCGTCATGGACAAGTCGACCGACATCATCAAGGCGATCTGGCGGCTCTCCGCCTTCTACAAGCACGAAAGCTGCGGCCAGTGCACGCCGTGCCGCGAAGGCACCGGCTGGATGATGCGCGTCATGGAGCGCATGGTGCAGGGCCGCGCCCAGAAGCGCGAGATCGACATGCTCTTCGACGTGACGAAGCAGGTCGAAGGCCACACGATCTGTGCGCTTGGCGACGCGGCCGCGTGGCCGATCCAGGGCCTGATCAAGCATTTCCGTCCGGAAATGGAAAAGCGGATCGACGAATATACGCGCAACGCCACCTCGCACGGCGCGGTATTGGAAGCAGCGGAGTAACGAGCGATGGCAGGGACGCGCAATGAAGGACAGGACATGAAAGCGACTGCAGTCATTCCTTTCGTGCGGCCCTTGGGCGCCGGCTCGACCGATCCGTTCGGCATGGCCGAATGGATGAAGACCATGCCGCCTGTTCCGCTGATGGCCAATCCCGTGGCTGCCGTAGCGGCGGCGACCGCGCTCGGCTTCGGCCTGTCGAGCCACTTCGCAGGCGTCATGTTCGGCGCCATGCAGGGGGCTGCAAACGCCCTGCAGAAGAGCGCCGGCGCGGCCGAACCGGCGGAGATTGCCGAACCGGCGCCGGCGATCGAAAAGCCCGAGCCTGTAATTCAGCAGGCTTCGCCAGCGCCGGCAGCCCGCGAGTCCAACCCGGCTCCAGCCGCCCGCGAGGCTCGGCCCGCACCGGCTGCTGTCGCCAAGCCCAAGGCGCGCCCCGCCACGAAGCCCGTCACGGCGAAGCCGAAGGGCGGCGTCGCCGACAATCTGAAGCGGATTTCCGGGATCGGCCCCAAGCTTGAGCAGGTGCTGAACGGCAGGGGCCTTCGCCGGTTTGCCGACATCGCCGCTCTCAGCGAGAAGGATGTCGCGCGGATCGATGCCGAGTTCGCGCTCAACGGCCGCATCCTGCGGGACGATTGGATCGGCCAGGCAAAGACGCTGATCGGCAAGAAATAACGTGACGGCTGTCCGGTCGTCACCACACCGGAAGAGCCGTGAAGGAATTGTCCGGCGCCGCAGAAGGCAGCCGGACGGAAGACAGGATTGAGTGCGAAGATGGCAAAGCTGAAAGTCGACGGAAAAGAGATCGAGGTCCCGGATCATTTCACGCTGCTTCAGGCGTGCGAAGAGGCCGGCGCCGAGGTTCCGCGCTTCTGTTTCCATGAGCGGCTTTCGGTTGCCGGCAATTGCCGCATGTGTCTGATCGAGGTGAAGGGCGGCCCGCCGAAGCCCGCCGCCTCCTGCGCCATGGGCGTGCGCGATCTGCGCCCCGGCCCGAACGGCGAGGCGCCGGAAGTCTTCACGACCACGCCAATGGTCAAGAAGGCCCGCGAAGGCGTCATGGAATTCCTGCTGATCAACCATCCGCTCGACTGCCCGATCTGCGACCAGGGCGGCGAATGCGACCTGCAGGACCAGGCGATGGCCTTCGGCATCGACAGTTCGCGCTATCAGGAAAACAAGCGCGCCGTCGAAGACAAGTACATCGGCCCGCTCGTCAAGACGGTGATGAACCGCTGCATTCACTGCACGCGCTGCGTCCGCTTCACGACGGAGGTCGCGGGCATCGCCGAGCTCGGGCTGATCGGCCGCGGCGAAGATGCGGAGATCACTACCTATCTCGAACAGGCGATGACCTCGGAACTGCAGGGCAACGTCGTGGATTTGTGCCCGGTCGGCGCGCTGACCTCGAAGCCTTTCGCCTTCACCGCGCGCCCGTGGGAGCTCAACAAGAGCGAATCGATCGATGTCATGGACGCGGTCGGCTCGGCGATCCGCGTCGACACGCGCGGCCGCGAGGTGATGCGCGTCATGCCGCGTGTCAACGAGGAGATCAATGAAGAGTGGATCTCCGACAAGAGCCGCTTCATCTGGGACGGGCTGAAGACGCAGCGTCTCGACCGGCCCTATGTGCGGAAGGACGGGCGGCTGCAGTCGGCGACCTGGAGCGAGGCCTTCCAGGCGATCAAGGCGGCCGTCGCCAACAGCTCCGGCGGCAAGATCGGCGCGATCGCCGGCGACCTCGCATCCGTCGAGGAAATGTACGCCCTGAAGGAACTCGTTGCTTCGCTCGGCTCCGAGAATATCGACTGCCGCCAGGACGGCGCAGCGCTCGATCCGTCACTCGGCCGCGCCAGCTACATTTTCAATCCGACGATCCAGGGGATCGAGAGTGCTGACGCGCTGCTCATCATCGGCTCCAACCCGCGCTTCGAGGCTTCCGTCCTCAACGCGCGCATCCGCAAGCGTTATCGCATGGGCAAGTTCCCGATCGCCGTCATCGGCGAAAATGGCGATCTGCGCTATGAATATCAGTATCTCGGCGCCGGTACCGAAACGCTTGGCGAACTCGTTTCCGGCAAGGGCAAGTTCTTCGAGACGCTGAAGAAGGCAGAACGGCCGCTGATCATCGTGGGCCAGGGCGCTCTCGCAGGCGAGGGCGGTGCTGCCGTTCTCGCCAGCGCGGCAAAGCTCGGCGTTGCTGTCGGCGCGGTCGGCACGGAGTGGAACGGCTTCGCCGTCCTGCACACGGCAGCCTCGCGCGTCGGCGGCCTGGACCTCGGTTTCGTCCCCAGCAACGGCGGCATGTCGGCGGCGCAGATGGTCGGCGGCGCGGACGTGCTGTTCCTGCTCGGCTCCGACGAGATCGATCTTTCGGCAAGGAAAGGCTTCACCGTTTACATTGGCTCGCACGGCGACAATGGCGCGCATGCGGCGGACGTCATCCTCCCAGGTGCCGCCTATACGGAAAAATCCGGGACCTGGGTCAATACCGAAGGCCGTGTACAGGTCGGCAACCGCGCCGGCTTTGCACCGGGCGACGCACGCGAGGACTGGGCGATCATCCGCGCGCTTTCCGATGTGCTCGGCCGGAAGCTGCCGTTTGATTCGCTTGGCGAATTGCGTGCGAAGCTCCACGCGGCTCATCCGCATTTCGCAGAGGTCGACAGCATTGCTGCAGGAAGCAGCGACGAAATTGCCGCACTTGCGCAAAAAGCCGGTGAGATGGCCAAATCCGTGTTTGCGTCTCCGGTCAAAGACTTCTATTTGACGAACCCGATAGCGCGCGCATCCGCCGTCATGGCCGAATGCTCGGCTTTGGCGCGCAACAATTTCAAAGCTGCCGCGGAATGAGCGCGAGGGAATAGAGCATCATGGACGCTTTCATTTCGAGCTACGTCTGGCCAACGGCCATCATGATCGGCCAGTCGCTGCTGCTCCTGGTCGCACTGCTGGTCTTCATTGCCTATATCCTGCTCGCCGACCGCAAGATCTGGGCCGCCGTGCAGCTTCGCCGCGGTCCTAACGTGGTGGGTCCCTGGGGTCTTTTCCAGTCCTTCGCCGACCTTCTGAAATTCGTCTTCAAGGAGCCGGTCATTCCGGCCGGCGCCAACAAGACGATCTTCCTGCTCGCGCCGCTCGTCTCCGTGACGCTGGCGCTTGCCGCCTGGGCGGTCATTCCGCTCAATGCGAACTGGGTGATCGCGAACATCAATGTCGGCATCCTCTTCGTCTTCGCCATATCTTCTCTCGAGGTTTATGGCATCATCATGGGCGGCTGGGCGTCGAATTCGAAATATCCCTTCCTGGGCGCGCTGCGCTCCGCCGCGCAGATGGTGTCCTATGAAGTCTCGATCGGCTTCGTCATCGTCACCGTGCTGCTCTGCGTCGGCTCGCTCAACCTGACGGACATCGTCAATGCGCAGTCGGACGGTCTCGGAACGATGATCGGCCTGCCGGCCTCCTTCCTCGACTGGCATTGGCTGTCGCTCTTCCCGATGTTCATCGTGTTCTTCATCTCGGCGCTCGCCGAGACGAACCGCCCGCCTTTCGACCTGCCCGAAGCAGAATCCGAACTCGTCGCCGGCTTCATGGTCGAATACGGCTCGACCCCGTACATGATGTTCATGCTCGGCGAATACGCGGCGATCTGCCTGATGTGCGCGCTGACGACGATCCTGTTCCTCGGCGGCTGGCTACCGCCGGTCGATATCTGGATCCTCAACTGGGTACCGGGCATCATCTGGTTCGTGCTGAAAGCCTCGTTCGTGTTCTTCATGTTCGCGATGGTGAAGGCCTTCGTGCCGCGCTACCGCTACGACCAGCTGATGCGTCTCGGCTGGAAGGTCTTTCTGCCGTTGTCGCTGGCGATGGTCGTCATCGTCGCATTCGTTCTGAAGCTCATGGGGTGGGCATGATGGCCGCCCAAGCTTCGCTGCATACCGTCGGCTTCTCCCAGGCCGGCAAGTTTGGAGGTTAATGATGGCCGGTCTGTCGCAAGCCGTCAGCTCACTGTTCCTCAAGGAATTCGTCGGCGCGTTCTTTCTGTCGATGCGCTATTTCTTCCGGCCGAAGGCGACCCTGAACTATCCCTTCGAAAAAGGCCCGGTCAGCCCGCGCTTCCGCGGCGAGCATGCGCTGCGCCGCTATCCGAACGGCGAAGAGCGCTGCATCGCCTGCAAGCTTTGCGAGGCGATCTGTCCCGCCCAGGCCATCACCATCGAGGCCGGCCCGCGCCGCAACGACGGCACCCGCCGCACGGTGCGCTACGACATCGACATGGTGAAGTGCATCTATTGCGGCTTCTGCCAGGAAGCCTGTCCGGTCGATGCCATCGTCGAGGGGCCGAACTTCGAATTCGCCACCGAGACGCGCGAAGAGCTCTATTACGACAAGGAAAAGCTACTCGCCAACGGCGACCGGTGGGAGCGGGAAATCGCGCGCAACATTGCAATGGACTCGCCCTACCGCTGAGGCCATCTGCGTAAACGCCGCATCGCGCCGCTCGCAAGGAGGCATGCGGAACAGGTTTGGGCACTGGCCGGACAGACGTCCGGCTTTGCCTCGTGGAGTGAGGGCAGCGCGCCGTCACGCCGAGCAAGACGAAAAAGGCACCGATCATGGGTCTGCAGGCTCTTTTTTTCTATCTCTTCGCCTTCATCGCGGTGGCGTCGGCATTCATGGTCATCGCGGCAAAGAACCCGGTCTACTCGGTTCTGTTCCTGATCCTGACCTTCTTCAACGCGGCCGGGCTGTTCCTGCTGACGGGTGCCGAGTTCCTGGCGATGATCCTGCTGGTGGTCTATGTCGGCGCGGTCGCGGTTCTCTTCCTTTTCGTGGTCATGATGCTCGACATCGACTTCGCCGAACTGCGCGCGGGCGTGCTTGAATACGCGCCGGTCGGCGCGCTGATCGGTTTGATCCTCGCTGCCGAGCTGATCATCGTCGTCGGCGGTTCGACCTTCTCGCCGGAGATCGCCAAGGGCATCGCCATGCCGATCCCGGCCGTCACCGAGCGGACCAACACGGCCGCGCTCGGGGACGTGCTCTACACCCACTACATCTATTTCTTCCAGATCGCCGGGCTGGTGCTGCTCGTCGCCATGATCGGCGCCATCGTGCTCACCCTGCGTCATCGCGAAAACATCAAGCGTCAGAGCATTCCGCGCCAGGTTGCCCGCTCGCCCGAGACCGCCGTCGAGGTGGTCACGGTCAAGCCGGGTCAGGGCCTTTAATCGGGACGCGAGGTCGAGGGATCAGACTTATGGAAATCGGAATTTCCCACTATCTCACCGTCAGCGCCATTCTCTTCACGCTCGGCGTCTTCGGCATCTTCCTCAACCGGAAGAACGTCATCATCATCCTGATGTCGGTGGAGCTCATCCTGCTTGCGGTCAACATCAACATGGTCGCCTTCTCGGCGTTCCTGAACGACATCACCGGCCAGGTCTTCGCGCTGTTCATCCTGACAGTCGCGGCCGCCGAAGCCGCGATTGGACTTGCAATTCTCGTCGTCTTCTACCGCAACCGCGGTTCGATCGCCGTCGAAGACGTCAACATGATGAAGGGCTGACAGGGCCATGGACACCATTATCAAGGCTATCGTCTTTCTGCCTCTGATCGGCTTTCTGATCGCCGGCCTGCTTGGCACCCAGATCGGCGCCAAGGCATCAGAATATGTGACCAGCGGCCTGATGCTGATCGCGCTGGCGCTCTCCTGGTTCGTCTTCTTCGACGTCGCCCTCGGCCACGAGGAGATGATCAAGGTTTCGGTGCTGCATTGGATCCAGTCGGGCAGCTTCGACGTCGAATGGGCCTTCCGCGTCGACACGCTGACCGCCGTCATGTTCGTGGTCGTCAACACGGTCTCGACGCTGGTGCACATCTATTCGATCGGTTATATGCACCACGATCCGCATCGTCCGCGCTTCTTCGGCTATCTGTCGCTCTTCACCTTCGCGATGCTGATGCTGATCACCTCGGACAACCTGCTGCAGATGTTCTTCGGCTGGGAAGGCGTGGGCCTGGCGTCGTATCTGCTGATCGGCTTCTGGTACAAGAAGCCCTCGGCCAATGCCGCGGCGATCAAGGCCTTCATCGTCAACCGTGTCGGCGACTTCGGCTTCTCGCTCGGCATCTTCTGCGTCTTCGTGCTGTTCGGCTCGATCAATCTCGAAACCGTCTTCGCCGCAGCCCAGAGCTACCTGCCGGCTGAAGGTGCAGAGGCAGGGGAGGCGGTGATCACGCTCTTCGGCATGCACCTCGACAAGGCTGATGCGCTGACGGCAACCTGCCTGCTGCTCTTCATGGGCGCCATGGGCAAGTCGGCGCAGTTCCTGCTGCACACCTGGCTGCCGGACGCCATGGAAGGCCCGACGCCGGTTTCGGCCCTCATCCATGCCGCGACCATGGTGACCGCCGGCGTCTTCCTCGTCGCCCGCATGTCGCCGCTCTTCGAACTGTCGCCGGATGCGCTGACGGTCGTCACGCTGATCGGTGCGATCACCGCCTTCTTCGCTGCGACCGTCGGTCTCGTTCAGAACGACATCAAGCGCGTCATCGCCTATTCGACCTGTTCGCAGCTCGGCTACATGTTCGTGGCACTCGGCGTCGGGGCTTACGGTGCCGCGATCTTCCACCTCTTCACGCACGCCTTCTTCAAGGCACTGCTGTTCCTTGGCGCCGGTTCGGTGATCCACGCCGTCGATGGCGAGCAGGACATGCGCTACATGGGCGGTTTGCGCACGCATATCCCCGTCACCTACTGGATGATGTTCATCGGCACGATCGCGCTGACGGGCGTCGGCATCCCGGGCACAGTCATCGGCACCGCGGGCTTCTTCTCGAAGGATGCGATCATCGAATCGACCTTCGCCTCGCACAGCATCGTTTCGGGCCTTGCCTTCGCCCTGCTCGTGATCGCCGCGCTGTTCACCAGCTTCTATTCCTGGCGCCTGACCTTCATGACCTTCCACGGCACGCCGCGCGCGTCGCACGAGGTCATGCATCACGTGCACGAGTCGCCTCAGGTCATGCTGGTGCCGCTCTACATCCTCGCGCTCGGTGCGCTCGTCGCGGGCTTCCTGTTCCACGATTATTTCTTCGGCCATCACTACGCCGAATTCTGGCAGGGCGCGCTCTTCACGTCGGCCGAGAACGAAATCCTCGAGGAATACCACCATGTTCCGCTGTGGGTGAAATGGAGCCCGTTCGTCGCCATGGCGCTCGGGTTGTTCACGGCCTGGTACATGTATATCCGCTCGCCGGAGACGCCGAAGTATCTCGCCCGGCAGCATCGCGGTCTCTACCAGTTCCTGCTCAACAAGTGGTATTTCGACGAGCTCTACGATTTCCTCTTCGTCCGCACCGCCAAGCGTCTCGGCACGTTCCTCTGGAAGGAGGGTGACGGCCGCGTCATCGACGGGTTCGGGCCGAACGGGGTCGCGGCACGCGTTCTCGACGTCACCGATCGCGTCGTCCGGTTGCAGACCGGATACCTCTATCACTACGCGTTCGTCATGCTGATCGGCATTGCGGCGCTCGTTACCTGGATGATGCTCGGGAGTTCCTTCTGATGACCGATTGGCCCGTACTTTCCGCGGTCACCTTCCTGCCGCTGGTCGGCGCCCTGCTTCTCCTGCTGATGCGGGAAGACAGCGCCGCCGGCCGCCGCAACATCCTGAACATCTCGCTACTGACGACGATCTTCGTTTTCGCGCTGTCGCTCTATGTCTGGTACCAGTTCGACCCCTCGAACCCCGGCTTCCAGATGATCGAGAAGCATGAGTGGCTCGGTACCGGCATTTCCTACCATCTCGGCATAGACGGCATTTCGGTGCTGTTCCTGCCGCTGACGGCATTCCTGATGCCGTTCTGCGTGCTGGCGAGCTGGGTGACGATCGAGAAGCGCCTGAAGGAATACATGATTGCGTTTCTGTTGCTGGAAACGCTGATGCTCGGCGTCTTCGTCTCGCTCGACATCGTGCTCTTCTACGTCTTCTTCGAGGCGGGCCTCATCCCGATGTTCATCATCATCGGCGTCTGGGGCGGCAAGGACCGCGTCTATGCGAGCTACAAGTTCTTCCTCTACACGCTGCTCGGCTCGGTGCTGATGCTGCTTGCCATCATGGCGATGTATTGGCAGGCCGGCACGACGGACATCACCGAACTGCTCAAGTATGATTTCCCGCGGCAGATGCAGACCTGGCTGTGGCTTGCCTTCTTCGCGTCCTTCGCGGTGAAGATGCCGATGTGGCCGGTCCATACCTGGCTTCCCGACGCGCACGTCCAGGCGCCGACGGCGGGCTCGGTCATCCTGGCCGGTATTCTCCTGAAGCTCGGCGGTTACGGCTTCCTGCGCTTCTCGCTGCCGATGTTCCCGCTGGCGTCCGATTATTTCGCGCCGCTCGTCTATACGCTGTCGATTGTCGCGATCATCTATACCTCGCTGGTGGCGATGATGCAGAGCGACATCAAGAAGCTGATCGCATACTCCTCCGTTGCGCATATGGGCTACGTGACGATGGGGACCTTTGCGGCGAACGTCCAGGGTGTGCAGGGCGCGATCTTCCAGATGCTCTCGCACGGCATCGTCTCGGGCGCGCTCTTCCTTTGCGTCGGCGTCGTCTACGACCGGCTGCACACGCGCGAAATCTCGGCCTATGGCGGCCTCGTCAACAACATGCCGAAATATGCCGTGGCCTTCATGGTGTTCACCATGGCCAATGTCGGCCTTCCGGGCACCTCGGGCTTCGTCGGCGAAGTCCTGACGCTGGTCGGCGCCTTCCGCGCCAACACCTGGGTCGCGCTCTTTGCGACCAGCGGCGTCATCCTGTCGGCCGCCTATGCCCTCTGGCTCTATCGCCGGGTGATCTTCGGCGCGCTGGAAAAGGATAGCCTCAAGGCGATGCTCGATCTGTCGACGCGCGAGAAGGTCATCCTCTATCCGCTGGTGATCCTGACGATCTTCTTCGGTGTCTATCCGGCGCCGGTCTTCGATGCGACGGCGGCCTCCGTGGATCTGCTCGTCAACAACTACGCCGCAGCCCTGCAGGCAGCGCAAGACGTTGCGCTTTCGGTGCACTGACCACAGGATGTGATGGACATGACTGCTGAAACCCTTTTTGCAAGCCTGCAACTCTCAGTCCCCGAGCTGATCCTGGCGGTCGGCGCGCTGGTGCTGCTGATGGTCGGCGTCTATTCGAGCGAACGGGCCACGCCGGTCGTCACCGGGCTCTCCGTGGCGGTGCTCATCGTTGCCGGATTGTGGCTCGTCCTGAACACTGGTGACGGCGAGGCCTATGGCGGCGCCTTCCTTTCGGATCCCTTTGCGAAGTTCATGAAGGTCCTGGCGCTGATCGGCTCGATCACCGTCATGGTGATGACGATCGGCCAGGCCCGCGCCGCTCAGATCGACCGCTTTGAGTTTCCGGTGCTGCTGCTGCTCGCGACCCTCGGCATGCTGCTGATGATCTCGGCCAATGACCTGATTTCGCTCTATCTGTCACTGGAACTGCAGTCGCTGGCGCTCTACGTCGTGGCCGCGATCAATCGCGACAGCGTGCGCTCGACCGAAGCGGGCCTCAAATACTTCGTTCTCGGCGCTCTGTCTTCGGGCATGCTGCTCTACGGCATGTCGCTCGTCTATGGCTTCACCGGCCATACCGGCTTCGACGAGATCGCTGCGGCGCTCACCGCGGAAGGCCGATCGCTCGGCCTCGTGTTCGGCCTGGTCTTCATCCTCGCCGGCCTTGCCTTCAAAATCTCGGCCGTTCCGTTCCATATGTGGACGCCGGACGTCTATGAAGGCGCACCGACACCGGTAACGGCCTTCTTCGCCGCCGGACCCAAGGTCGCGGCCATTTCCATTCTGGTGCGCGTCGTTATCGAGGCCTTCGAGCCGGTCGTTGCCGACTGGCAGCAGATCGTCGTGTTCATTTCGATCGCTTCGATGCTGCTTGGCGCCTTCGCCGCGATTGGCCAGCGCAACATCAAGCGACTGATGGCCTATTCCTCGATCGGCCATATGGGCTATGCGCTCGTCGGCCTTGCCGCCGGGTCGATGGCCGGCGTGCGTGGCGTCATTCTCTACATGCTGATCTACATGGTGATGACGCTCGGCACCTTCGCATGCATCTTGGCGATGCGCCGCAAGGACGGGCAGCATGTCGAGGGCATCGATGACCTCGCCGGCCTGTCGCAGACCAACCCGTTGATGGCGACGGTGCTGACGATCCTGATGTTCTCGCTCGCCGGCATCCCGCCGCTTGCCGGCTTCTTCGCGAAATATTTCGTGTTCGTTGCCGCGATCGAAGCCCAGCTCTATGGGCTGGCGATCATCGGCGTTCTCGCATCCGTCGTCGGCGCCTACTATTACCTGCGCGTCATCAAGGTCATGTGGTTCGACGAGGCGAAGGGTGAGTTTGCCCGCACGGCAGGCGAGTTGCGGTTGGTCTACGGGCTTTCCGGCCTGTTCGTGCTCGGCTACGTGCTGATCGGCGGCCCGCTCGGAAATGCCGCCGAGGCTGCGGCGCGGACATTCTTTTGAGCGGCGGGCAGGGCAGCGGCCGGATCTCGCCTGACGATTTCCGGCACATAGCGCTTGCCGAAACTGTCTCGACGAACAGCGAATGCCTGGCGCGTGCGCGCGCGGGTGATCCGGGCAACCTCTGGATCACCGCCGCGCGCCAGACGGGCGGCCGCGGCCGACGCGGCCGCGAATGGTTTTCCGAGCCCGGCAATCTCTATGCATCCCTGCTGCTCATCGATCCAGCGCCGGTGGCGCAACTGCATTCATTGCCGCTCGCAGCCGCCGTTGCCGTCCACCGCGCCATTCGCAGGGTGATGCCTCCGGGTTCGCCGGAGGTGGCGATCAAATGGCCGAACGACATCCTCATCGATGGCCGGAAAACCTGCGGCATCCTGCTTGAAGGCGAAGGCCTCCCGGACGGCCGTCATGCGCTGGTGATCGGCTGCGGCGTCAACGTCGCGGTGATGCCGGAAGCGGGGCTCTACCCGGTCACCTCGCTTCGGCACGAGGGCGCGACGATCTCGGCCGAGGAACTGTTTGCGCATCTGTTCGTGACGATGGCTGAGGCGCTCTCGATCTGGGATCGTGGCACCGGCATTGCCGCGATCATCGATCAGTGGAAGGCCGCCGCGAAGGGCATTGGCGAGGCGATCACTGTCAACCTGCCGGACCGGTCGATTGCCGGCCGTTTTGTCGGTATCAACGAAGACGGGCGGCTGCTGCTCGACACAGGCTCGGGCGCGCCGCTGGCAATCGCCGCGGGCGACGTATTTCTCGGATAAACAAGAATAGAGGCGCATCGAAAAAATGGCGCAAGAAGAAGAACTGGTGTTCTTGCCGCTCGGCGGCGTTGGCGAGATCGGCATGAATCTCGGCCTTTATGGTTATGGCAAGCCCGGCAGCCGGCAATGGATCATGGTCGATTGCGGCGTGACCTTTCCCGGGCCGGAACTGCCCGGCGTGGAACTCGTTCTGCCCGATATATCCTTTCTCGCCGAGGAGCGTCGCAATCTCAAGGCGATCATCATCACGCACGCCCACGAGGATCATTACGGCGCGCTGAACGATCTCTGGCCGGGGCTGAACGTTCCGGTCTATGCCTCGCCGTTCACGGCCGGAATGCTCGAGGCGAAGCGTGACTTCGAAAAGGGCCGCAGCGACATCCCGGTCACCGTCTTCAAGGCCGGCGACCGCATCAATGTCGGCCCCTTCAGCATCGAGGCGGTCGGCGTCAACCACTCCATTCCCGAGCCGATGTCGCTGGTGATCCGGACGCCGCTCGGCACGGTTGTCCACACCGGCGATTGGAAGATCGATCTCGAGCCCTCGCTCGGCCCGATCACCAACGAAGGGCGTTTTCGTCAGATCGGCGAGGAAGGCGTCCTCGCGCTCGTCTGCGATTCGACCAATGCGCTGCGCGACGGCGTTTCGCCTTCCGAGCGGGAGGTATCGGAAAGCCTGGCAAAAATCATCGCCGACGCCGAGGGCCGTGTCGGCATCACGACCTTTTCGTCGAATGTCGGCCGTATCCGTTCGGTCGCGGAAGCGGCGGAGGCCGCCGGTCGCGAAGTGCTCCTGCTCGGCAGTTCGATGAAGCGCGTCGTCGACGTCGCGAAGGATCTCGGCATCATGGAGGGCCTGAAGCCCTTCCTGGCGGAGGACGAATTCGGCTATATCCCGCGCGACAAGGTGGTCGTGATCCTGACCGGAAGCCAGGGCGAGCCGCGCGCGGCGCTGGCCAAGATCGCCCGCGACGAGATGCGCAATGTGGCGTTTTCGGCCGGCGACACCATCGTCTTCTCGTCGCGCACGATCCCCGGCAACGAGAAGGCGATCAATGACATCAAGAACGGCCTGATCGAGCAGGGCATCCATATCGTCACCGACAGCGAGGCGCTGGTGCATGTCTCGGGTCATCCGCGCCGCAATGAATTGCAGCAGATGTACCAATGGCTGAAGCCTCAGATCGTCGTGCCGGTTCATGGCGAGGCGGCGCATTTGACGGCGCATGCCGAGCTTGCCGTGCATTCGGGCATCGCGAGCGTCCCGCGGCTGCGCAACGGCGAGATCCTGCGCCTCGCGCCCGGATCCGCCGGAGTGGTTGACGAGGCGCCGCATGGGCGCATCTACAAGGATGGAACCCTTATCGGCGATTTCGACGAGATGGGTATTGGCGAACGCCGCAAACTCTCCTTCGCCGGCCACGTCTCCGTCAACGTCGTGCTCGACAACCGCTACGACTTTCTCGGCGATCCGGTCGTCGTGCCGATCGGGCTTCCGCAGTTCGACGACGAGGGCGACGAGATGGACGACGTGCTCTATGACGCCGTGCTCGGCGCGGTGGAAAGCATCCCCCGCGCCAAGCGCAAGGATCTCGCGATGCTGCAGGAAGCCGTCCGGCGCGCGGTGCGCAGCACGGCCAACCAGATCTGGGGCAAGAAGCCGATCGTCACGGTCTTTGTCACCAAAGTCTGATTTGTCCGATCGGCGAGCCGGTGTAAGACCGGTTGGAGCCTTCGATGAGGGAGATGTACGATGCTCGGAAGAGTGAACCATGTGGCGATCGCCGTGCCGGACCTCGCCGCTGCGGCGGAGAGCTATCGCACAACCCTCGGCGCCGTTGTGACGGAGTCCCAAGCCCTTCCGGAACACGGCGTCACCGTGGTCTTCGTCACCCTTCCCAATACCAAGGTCGAATTGCTGGAACCGCTCGGCGACCAGTCGCCGATTGCCGCCTTTCTCGAGAAAAACCCGGCCGGCGGCATGCATCACATCTGCTATGAGGTGGACGACATCATCGCGGCGCGCGACCGGCTGCGGGAGGCGGGCGCGCGCGTGCTCGGCGACGGCAATCCGAAGATCGGCGCCCACGGCAAGCCGGTGCTTTTCCTGCATCCCAAGGACTTTCAAGGCACTCTGGTCGAGCTTGAAGAGGTGTGACAGTCGGGCGCGGTGCGGCCATTTGCGTGGGCGGCCGGAAGGGCCTATAAGGCGCATCCAGCGCCGCGCGTCTTCTCGGACGTACAAAGGTCGCTGCGGCCGGCGAGGCTGCTGCCAAACGGCCGGCCGCCTGACCGTGTCCTTCATCAGAGAACCTGGATGTCCGCCTTTTCGATCTTTGCCGTCTATTTCATCATCTGGTGGCTCACGCTTTTCACGGTCCTGCCGTTCGGCGTGAAGACGCAGGCCGAGGAGAACGATGTCGTGCCCGGCAGCGTCGAGAGCGCGCCGGCGCGTTTTCGTGGCTTGCGGGTGGTCGTGATGACGACGGTCATCGCCGCCGTAATCCATCTCGGCTGGTATGTCCTGTCCGTGAAGTTGGGATATGGCCTTGATGAGATGTTCGGCTTCATCGGCCCTGAACTCTGATCGCGATGCAGGTGCCTCTCGCGGCGTGTTTCCTTGCATTGATGCTAAAACATACAGCATTTCAAATCGTTACGGCAACCCTCGTGCGTCTGAGGGGACGCGTGGTGCTGCAGGAGAACTGAGGATACGCAAGAAGTGTGCCGCAAGGTGAGGGCGATCTCGGCAGCGGCCAGCGAGCCGGCTCGGAGGTCAGGCTCTTGACAGACAATAAATCGACATATTTTGGCACTGCTTCGTTTCCAGTGCGGGCGAGAAAGCAAAAAAAAACAAGGCCAAAGCCTTGTTTTTTAAGTTTCGCGTGATCTTTCAACCGTTGCCGGCGGCAGCGAACGAGCGCGCCTAAGATCTTATCCTCCCAAGACTTGACCGCGAAATTCGGCAAGAATTTGGTCTTCTTGCCTGTTTTGTGAGCCGAAACTAGCTCAAACAATGGGCGATGTCACCAGGTTTTTTTGCATTTTTGCTACAGTTTGGCAAAAAATTCCGGTTGACAGAAATGCCCCTTGTCCTGCTACTAGCGTGCTCTTTTGACGCAGGGCTACGGCTGTATTTTCGCCGGCGCAGCAAGTTTCTGGGTGCTGCTGTCTTCCCGACGCTGCAGGGTTTTCTTCCGCGCGCGAAGCGGTTATGAACGCTGAACTCGAAGGCTTCCCCTGGTCGCCCCACTGGGAATTCAAGAGCCCGATATTCAAACGGCAATCGCCGCCTTGCCCATCAGAGGGCGAGGGCGGTTGTCGCAGCACAACGTCATTTCGCCCTAATCCGCCGATAGTGCGAGAGCCACCAGTTCCGGAACCCGTCATGCGCCTGTCCCGCTATTTCATGCCCATCTTGAAGGAAAACCCCAAGGAAGCGGAAATCGTTTCCCATCGGCTGATGCTGAGGACCGGCATGATCCGCCAGCAGTCGGCCGGCATCTACAGCTGGTTGCCGCTCGGCAAGCGCGTTCTCGACAAGGTCAATGCGATCATTCGCGAGGAACAGAACCGCTCCGGGGCTGTCGAGTTGCTGATGCCGACCCTGCAGTCGGCGGAACTCTGGCAGGAGAGCGGGCGTTACGACGCCTACGGCAAGGAGATGCTACGCATCAAGGACCGGCAGGACCGGCCGATGCTTTACGGCCCGACCAACGAGGAGATGATAACGGACATCTTCCGCTCCTCGGTGAAGTCCTATCGCAACCTGCCGCTCAACCTCTATCACATCCAGCTGAAATTCCGGGACGAGATCCGTCCGCGCTTCGGCACCATGCGTTCCCGCGAGTTCCTGATGAAGGACGCCTATTCCTTCGATCTCGATCGGGAAGGGGCGGAGCATGCCTACAACAAGATGTTTGCCGCCTATCTGCGCACCTTCGACCGTATGGGCTTGCGCGCCATCCCGATGCGTGCCGATACCGGCCCGATCGGGGGCAACCTTAGCCATGAATTCATCATTCTTGCCGACACCGGCGAATCGGAAGTGTTCTGCCACAAGGACTTCCTCGGTTTCGACATTCCGGGCGAGGATACGAAATTCGATGACGCCGCCGGGCTGAAGGCAATCTTTGACAAGTGGACCTCGCGCTACGCCGCGACCTCCGAAATGCACGACGAGGCTGCCTTCGACGCGATACCGGATGGTGAGCGTCTGTCGGCGCGGGGCATCGAGGTCGGCCACATCTTCTATTTCGGCACGAAATACTCCGAGGCGATGGGCGCCAAGGTGCTCGGCCCCGACGGCAAGGAGCACCTCGTCCATATGGGCTCCTACGGCATCGGCCCGACCCGCCTGGTGCCGGCGATCATCGAAGCTTCGCATGACGAGAACGGCATTATCTGGCCGAAGGCGGTGGCGCCGTTCGACGCGGTCGTCATCAACATGAAAACCGGCGATGCCGCTTGCGATGCGGCCTGCGGCACGCTCTACTCCGACCTCGGCAAGGCCGGATTCGACGTTCTTCTGGACGATACCGACGACCGCGCCGGCGCGAAATTCGCGACCGCCGATCTGATCGGCGTTCCGGTGCAGATCATTGTCGGGCCGCGCTCGATCGCCAATGGCGAAGTCGAGGTCAAGAACCGCAAGACCGGCGCGCGCGAGACGATGACGCTGGAAGCCGCGATCAACAAGCTGGTCGCGACAAGATAAGAGGCAAGGGGCGACGATGACCGTGGCGACGGAAGAGCAAGTGCAGGTTGCCGCGCCATCCGGCAAATCATTGAGTCGTCCCTTCTCCGCCTTCGAGCGCATGGTTGCCTGGCGCTACCTGCGCTCGCGGCGCAAGGAAGCCTTCATCTCCGTCATTGCCGGCTTCTCCTTCATTGGCATCATGCTCGGCGTTGCGACGTTGATCATCGTCATGGCTGTGATGAACGGTTTCCGCACCGAGCTCATATCGCGCATTCTCGGCATGAACGGGCACATGATCGTCCAGCCGCTCGACGGACCGCTTACCAACTATGCCGAACTCGCCACGAAGTTCTCCGCCGTGCCGGGGGTGACGATGGCGATCCCGATGGTCGAAGGGCAGGTGCTTGCGCAAGGCATCGGCGATGCCTCCACCGGTGCCCTGGTGCGCGGCATGCGGGCGGAAGACCTGATGAAGCTCAAATCGATCTCGGAGCACATTCAATCCGGCGATCTCGTGGGCTTTGCCTCGGGCGCCGGCGTTGCGATCGGTTCGCGCATGGCCGAGCAACTGGGGATTCGCGTCGGCGGCACGATCACGCTCACCTCGCCGAACGGCGACGTCACGCCGCTCGGCATGAATCCGCGTGTCAAGGCCTATACGGTTTCGGCGATCTTTGAGATGGGCATGTCGGAATACGACGCGACGATCATCTTCATGCCGCTCGAGGAAGCACAGCTCTATTTCAATGCCGAGGGGCTGGTCCAGTCGATAGAACTCTTCGTCGAGCAACCGGACGCCGTCGACAACTTTCGCAAGCCGATCGAGGATGCCGCCGGCCGGCAGGTCTTCCTGACCGATTGGCGCGACCGCAACAGGACATTCTTCTCGGCGCTCGAGGTGGAGCGCAACGTGATGTTCATGATCCTGACGCTGATCGTGCTCGTCGCGGCGCTCAATATCGTCTCCGGCCTGATCATGCTGGTGAAGGACAAGGGCAGCGACATCGCCATCCTGCGGACGATGGGTGCGACCTCCGGTTCCGTGATGCGGATCTTCTTCATGACCGGGGCGGCCATCGGTGTCGCGGGAACGATCGCCGGCGTCGTCCTCGGCGTCGTCGTCTGCCTCAATATCGAGTCGATCCGGCAGTTTTTCTCCTGGGTATCCGGGGCGACGCTCTTCGATCCGGAGCTCTATTTCCTGAGTCAACTGCCCGCCGACATGAACGCCGATGAGACCATCTCCGTCGTCGTCATGGCGCTGGCGCTTTCCTTCCTGGCGACGATCTTTCCGGCCTGGCGCGCCTCACGCCTCGATCCGGTGCAGGCCCTGCGGTACGAATAACAAGGACAAGAACGCAAAATGAATGCGCGCGTGGCACTGCAGCTTTCCGGCGTCGAGCGACACTATGGCGAGGGCGACACCTTTCTGCCGATCCTCAAGGGTGTGGACCTGACCCTGCGGAGCGGCGAGACCGTTGCGCTGATTGCGCCGTCGGGCACCGGAAAGTCGACCCTGCTTCATGTCGCCGGGCTGCTAGAACATCCCGATGCCGGCGAGGTGACCGTCAACGGCATTTCGTGCAACGGTCTCAGCGACGACCGGCGCACGGGGATCCGTCGCAACGAGATCGGCTTCGTCTATCAGTTTCATCATCTGCTGCCGGAATTCTCCGCGCTCGAGAACATCATGATGCCGCAACTGATCGCCGGCTTGTCGAAGGCGGAAGCCGCCGAGAGGGCGAGTGCGCTCCTCGATTACATGCGCATTGGCCACCGCGCCGCGCACCGCCCGGCCGAGCTTTCCGGTGGCGAGCAGCAGCGCGTGGCAATCGCCCGCGCGGTGGCCAACGCGCCGCTCATCCTGCTGGCCGACGAGCCCACCGGCAATCTCGATCCGGAGACGGCAGGCTATGTCTTCGAGGCGATGGAAGCCCTTGCGCGCCAGTCCGGACTGGCGGCGATGATCGCCACCCACAATCACGAACTAGCCGGCCTCATGGATCGTTGCGTGACGATCGAGGACGGCAAGGTCGTTGAACTGAGATAGCCCGAACGGAGCCTCACGGCACGATCAGCCCGCCGCGGTAATCGAGCTCATAGGCCTCTTCGCCATCGACGAAAATGGTCTCGCGTCCGGAAAAGTGGGCGGTCGCCCCACGGCTGCTGTCGATATAGCACCCATAGGCGTGCTGATATTCCATGCCGCCGAGGAAGTGACGCTTCTCGCGATACATCGCCTGCAGCGCGGCCTTGATGACCGCACCTGCCCTTCGCGCATCGATAAGTTCCGGGCGAACGATCCGGCCAAAATAGTTCATTGCCCAGCACGGCTGGTCGTCATGCCAGACCGCTTCCTGTCCGGCGAAGTCGGTGCCGCCGAAATAGCTGTCGAGATAGCGCCAGGCGCCGCGCCGATGGCCGATATCGTGGGAACCGGCCCGGCAGGCCGGCAGGCTTGCACCGTCGCCGACGTAAGTTTTCGCTTTCGCTTCGACGATAAAGCCTGTGAGTTCCTCGATGTTGATCATGGGCGTTCCCTCGCTCTCCGGCGAAAGGTGCCTGAAAAGGGCGCTCATGTAAAGAACAAATAGTGAACAAATCACCTCGCGTCGCAGGCCCTTTGACCGATCTCGTCGCTCCAGTCCTTGAGCGGGATGGTGGCGCCCTTCGCCCTGATCGGCTTCGCATTGGCCGTGCCCTTGCCGCTCAGGACGTTGAAGTCGCACTGCGTCGTGTTGTCCAGGTCAAGCGTATCGTAGGACGAGTAGGTATAGCCGGCGACGACGAATTCCGAACCGCGATAGGCGACCGTCAGCTTCTGCTCCCAGCGGTCGCGGCCGATTGCGTCGTTGTGCGAAGCGATCTCGATCGAGCCGTTCGGAAGCGCGCTGACCGATGGCGCCTGACCGTAGAGACCGAAGTGGCCCCAGACCTTGTCGGGGATCAGCGACTTCAGCAGTAGCCTGCCGACGTCATTGGTGAGATAGACATAAACGCCGTTGTCCTCGTCGCTGCCTTCTGGAGGAGCGACGAGCAGGACCAGATCGCTTACGCCGTTCTTGTCCCAATCCCCCGTCGCGGCGGACACGATTCGGGCTGGACCGATCGCGTCCTCGGCGAAGGCGAGAGGCGGCGGTAACAACAGACAAGCTGCAAGCAGTACTGATCGCATGTGCGTTCCTTGAAGAGGCGGACGGGGTGCGCGCCACGTACCTTGAGACACCGCGATAATAGGTGATTCGGTAGATCCTCGCTTAATCGAGGGGGCAGAACTGATCGCCCCGGTTGTGTTAACCATAGCCGGTGAATAACGGGCGTTTCATGCGCGCTTGCTTGACTATTGAACAAAAATAGAACAAAAAAAGAACAATAGCCGAAAGGAGCCATGTTATGACTGATTTCGTCCGTGATCTCGCTGCCTTCGCCTCCATGACCCTGTTCATCGCAAGCATAGCGGTGATCGCGCTCGGTATGTGATCGCCGTCCTGCTTGAGGGCTGTCCTCCAATGCCGTGCCGGGTAAAATGGTGCCGGTTCGCGCGGTAAGGCTGGACAGCCGGGGCGGGAAACGGGATATCCTCCGCACCGGACAGGAATCGGAGTGCGGCAATGGCAGGCGACGACAGCATCGGGCAGGGCGCGGTGGGCGTGGATCCGCAATTCGTTCACCTGCGCGTGCACTCGGCATTCTCGCTGCTGGAAGGCGCGCTGCCGCTGAAGAAGATCATCGGCAAGGCGGTTGCCGATGATCAGCCGGCAATCGGCATTGCCGATACCAACAACCTTTTCGCGGCGCTCGAGTTTTCCCAGAAGGCAGCCGACGACGGATTGCAGCCGATCATCGGCTGCCAACTGTCCATCGACATGGAGGACGAAGCGGAGGGCGAGCGGCGCGGCCATGCGCAGCAGTTCGCCAAGCTGCCCTCGATCGTCCTGATCGCCGCGACCGACGAAGGTTATGTCCGCCTCGTCGACCTGGTCAGTCGCGCCTATCTCGAAGGCGAAGGTCACCAGGCGGCGCGCATAACGCGGTCCTGGCTTGCGGCCGGCGGCACCGATGGATTGATTGCGCTCACCGGCGCCGGCAGTGGCCCGGTCGACTTGGCGCTGAAAACAGGCTTGCCGGCGCTCGCGGAGGCGCGCCTCAAGGCTTTGAGAGAGCTGTTCGGCGATCGGCTTTACGTCGAATTGCAGCGCCACGGCAGCTACGACCGACGCCATGAGAATCGCCTGATCGAAATCGCTTATCGCCACGACCTTCCGCTCGTCGCGACGAACGAGGCCTTCTTCCCGTCGCCGGCCGATTACGACGCGCATGACGCATTGATGGCCGTCGCCCACAATGCCGTCGTCTCCGACGATCGCCGCTTCCGGCTGACGTCGGACCACTATCTCAAGAGCCGCAAGGAAATGGCAGCACTTTTCGCCGATGTGCCGGAAGCGCTGGAAAGCACTGTCGAGATCGCGCGCCGCTGCTCCTTCATGCTGAAGACCCGCGGGCCGATCCTGCCGCGCTTCACCGGTGCCTCGGACGATCCGGAGGAGGCCGAGCGCGCCGAGTCCGCCGAGCTTCGTCGCCAGGCGGAGGAGGGGCTGGAGGAGCGGTTGTCCAGGCTTGGCATGGCGCCAGGCTACAAGGAGGAGGACTATCGCGAGCGCCTGGCCTTCGAGCTTGGCGTCATCGAGCGGATGAAGTTTCCAGGTTACTTCCTGATCGTTGCCGACTTCATCAAATGGGCGAAGCAGCATGACATCCCCGTGGGCCCGGGCCGCGGCTCGGGCGCCGGATCGCTGGTTGCCTATGCGCTGACGATCACCGACGTCGATCCGATGCGCTTCTCGCTGCTCTTCGAGCGCTTCCTCAATCCCGAGCGCGTGTCGATGCCGGACTTCGACATCGACTTCTGCCAGGACCGCCGCGAAGAGGTCATCCGCTACGTGCAGCAGAAATACGGCCGCGAGCAGGTGGCGCAGATCATCACCTTCGGGTCGCTGCAGGCGCGCGCGGCGCTGCGCGATGTCGGCCGCGTGCTCGAAATGCCTTACGGCCAGGTCGACAAGATCTGCAAGCTGGTGCCGAACAATCCGGCGAACCCGACTCCGCTGTCCAAGGCAATAGAGGAGGAGCCGCGTCTCAAGGAGGAGGCTGAAAAGGAACCGGTCGTCGGCCGGCTTCTCGACATCGCGCAGAAGATCGAGGGTCTCTACCGCCACGCCTCGACGCATGCGGCGGGCATCGTCATCGGCGACCGGCCGCTGTCGCAACTGGTGCCGATGTACCGCGATCCGCGCTCCGACATGCCGGTCACCCAGTTCAACATGAAATGGGTCGAGCAGGCCGGCCTCGTCAAGTTCGACTTCCTTGGCCTGAAGACGCTGACGGTGCTGAAGACGGCGGTCGACTTCGTCGCCAAGCGCGGCATTCAGGTCGATCTGGCGAGCATTCCGCTCGACGATCCGAAGACCTACGAGATGCTGTCCCGCGGCGAGACGGTCGGGGTGTTCCAGGTGGAAAGCGCCGGCATGCGCAAGGCGCTGATCGGCATGCGGCCCGACTGCATCGAAGACATCATCGCGCTGGTGGCGCTCTACCGGCCGGGTCCGATGGAAAACATCCCGGTCTACAACGCCCGCAAGCACGGCGAAGAAGAGATCGAATCGATCCATCCGAAGATCGACTACCTGCTCAAGGAAACACAAGGCGTTATCGTCTATCAGGAGCAGGTGATGCAGATCGCCCAGGTGCTGTCGGGCTATTCGCTTGGCGAGGCCGACCTCTTGCGCCGCGCCATGGGCAAGAAGATCAAGGAGGAGATGGACAAGCAGCGGGCCCGCTTCGTCGACGGTGCTGTCAAGAATAGCGTCTCCAAGCCGCAGGCCGACCTGATCTTCGATCTGCTCGCCAAATTCGCCAACTACGGCTTCAACAAGTCGCATGCGGCCGCCTACGCGATCGTCTCCTACCAGACCGCCTACATGAAGGCTCACTATCCGGTCGAGTTCCTGGCCGCGTCGATGACGCTCGACATGTCGAACACCGAGAAGATCAACGACTTCCGCCAGGACGCGATGCGTCTCGGCATCCAGGTGATCGCCCCCTCGGTGCAAACCTCGTACCGGAATTTCGAGACCGGCGACAACCGGATCTACTACTCGCTCGCGGCCATCAAGGGCGTCGGCGAGTCCGCAGTCGACCACATCGTCGCCGTACGCGACGGCCGTCCCTTCGCGAGCATCGAGGACTTCTGCCTCAGGATCGACCCGAAGCTATTGAACCGACGCGTCTTCGAAAGCCTGATTGCCGCCGGTGCTTTCGATTGCTTCGGCTGCGACCGGGCCGAATTGATCGGCGGCCTCGACCGGATTCTCGGCTTTGCGCAACGCGCCCAGGAAAACAAGCTGAGCGGCCAGAGCGATATGTTCGGCGCCGGCGCGGCGACCGGACCGGAGAAGATCGCGCTGCCGACCTATACGCCTTGGCTGGCCTCGGAGAAGCTGCACCGGGAGTTCCAGGTGCTCGGCTTCTACCTCTCCGCCCATCCGCTCGACACCTACAACAAGCTGTTGGCGAAGATGCGCGTCCAGACGTTCTCGGACTTTTCGGCCGCCGTGAAGCAAGGGGCGACCGCGGGCCGGCTTGCCGGAACCGTGACGTCGAAACAGGAGCGCAAGACGCGCACCGGCAACAAGATGGGCATCGTCGCTTTCTCCGACGCGTCCGGCCAGTTCGAGGCGGTGCTGTTCTCGGAGATGCTGAACCAGTACCGCGACCTGCTCGAGGCCGGCAAGTCACTGGTGATGACCGTGGATGCCGAGGAGCGGCCGGAAGGGATCGGCCTGCGTATCAGGACGCTGCGGTCGCTCGAAGAGGAATCGCTGCAGATGCAGAAGGCGCTGCGCGTCTATGTGCGGGATTCCGGCCCCTTGCGCTCGATCGCCTCGCACCTCAACGCCAAGGGCGATGGCCTCGTCTCCTTCATCGTCATCAAGGACAATGGCCAGCGGGAGATAGAGGTCGAGCTCAGCGAGAAATATCGGATCTCGCCCGAGATTGCCGCTGCCCTTCGTTCGGCCCCGGGTGTCGTGGACGTCGAGTTGGTCTAGGCGAGTGCCGCGAGCGGCGACCGTCAGCGGCGGCTTACCGAGCGCGCGTGATGGTGACGAAGTCGGTCCCTTCGCCGGTCTCCAGTCCCGAGTCGGCATCGGAGATGGAAAGCGATGACCCATCGGCGAGGAGGCCCGCAATGAGCCGGCGGACATCTTCGGGCACCGTGATACGGTTCAATGTCCGCTGAAGGGCGTTGAACTCCATGGGATCGGTGTCGTTCGTGATGCCGAGCCGATTCTTCGTTGCCTTCGACAGCGCGTTATCCAGGGACATGCCGAACCATTTGCCTTGGCCGCTTGCCATGTCGGTATCCTGGAACTGGAGAAAATGCGTGCCGAGCGCCAGTTCGGCTTCCTCTATCGTGACATCCGCTTCGAAGAGAGGCTGAAAATCCCGGCGGACGCGAAGAACCCCGTTTGACGGCATGTCCCGACCGGCTTTGCGATAAACTGCCTCGACCAGTTCAGGGGTCGCTCTGCCGTCCACCGGCATCCCCTCTGCCGTTTGGAAAGCGCGGATCGCGGCAAGGGTCATGGGCCCACCTTGGCCGTCCGGGGCGCCGGCATCGTAGCCGAGTGTCGCCAGCAGCATCTGGAGATCGCGCATCGTCTCCCGTGTGCCGCGCCGGGTGATCAGGATGCGAATCGGCGCCCGATCGTCATCAAGCAGAGCCGGCGAGGCGCGTCTGTCCGTCATGGCCACCTCGACGGATCCCCCGTCGAAATGGCTGAGAGCAGGACGAAGCGGTACGTCCGACAGGGGCGGCTCCGGTGGTCGCGCCTGGTTCGGTTGAAACAGAGTGGTGCTCACGATTTCGACGGGCCTTACCTGCCGGTCCGAGATCACCACATGCATGCCGCGCTCGGTCATCTTGAAGAGGCCCGCGGCGAACTTGCCGGGAAGACGCACGCAGCCGTGCGAGGCCGGATAATCCGGGACATGGTTCGAGCCATGCAAGGCGATGCCGGACCAGGTGAGCCGCTGCATGAACGGCATCGGCGCATTCGAATAGATATTGGATCTGTGATGACGGCGCTTCTCGATGATCGAAAAAATGCCCGTTGGCGTCGTGTGGCCCCGCTTGCCGGTGGAGACGTTGGATGTGGCGACTATGGTGTCGCCGTCATAGACGACGAGTGATTGCTGCTGTCTCGATACGACGATCTGCAGGGGTGCCTTGGCGCCGGCCGCAAAGGCGGATGGCGCCGACACGATGAGGACGGCCAGCCCGATGCTGAGAGTGAAACGCAATACAAACCCTCATTCCGACCTGAAGCGCAAGGTCGCAGCGCTTCGATCCGGCGCATCGTGCGCGTCGAGGTTGCTGCTGAACCGGCACGCCGCCATCGATCAAGGGTAGCCTTCAATATTTAACGAATTGGCCCACGGGAGCCGATGCCGCTTGTGGGCGGAACAGGGTCACGAACTATTGGTCGCGGCGGCGCTGGCCGAAGGTGTAGCCGGTTTCGACGCTGGTCTTGCCGAATTTGTCGCGCAGCTTGTTGATCGCCTCCTCGGCGGCGGCCCGCCTGGTGGCCTGAGGATCGACGAGATCCGGCGGATCGGCAAGACCGGGCCGGGCGAGATCGCTGACGCCGATGCCGATCAGCCGGTATTTCGTGCCGTCGACTTCCTTGTCGAGCAGTTGAAGGCCGATGCGAAAGATCCGGTCGGCAAGGCGGGTCGGACTTTCGAGCCGGCGATTACGGGTGCGGAGCTTGAAGTCCGCGGTCTTGAGCTTCAAGACCACGGTCTGGCCGGCAAGGTCGGACTTGCGCAACCGCAGCGCGACCTGCTCGCTCAAGTGCCTGAGATGCGGCACGAGCTCGTCCGGGCGGGACAGGTCGTCGTTGAAAGTCGTCTCCGAGGAGACGCTCTTCGCCTCACCGTCGGTCTCGACGGTGCGCTCGTCCTGGCCGCGCGACAGGCGAAACAGCCTTTGACCCATCGAGCCATAGCGGCGCATGAGATCGGCTTCGTCCATCGTCTGCAATTGGCCGATGGTGCGGATTCCGTCGCGCTCCAGCGTCGCGGCAAAGGCCTTGCCGACGCCCCAGATCAGCGTGACCGGGCGCTCCTTCAGGAAATCGACCGCCTCGGCCTGGCCGATGACGGAGAACCCGCGCGGCTTCTGCAGGTCGGACGCGACCTTGGCAAGGAACTTGCAATAGGAAAGCCCGACGGAGACGGTGATGCCGACCTCCTGCTCGATCCGCCTCGCAAAGCGCGCCAGCGTGCGGGCGGGGGGATCCTGATGCAGCCGCTCGGTGCCGTTCAGGTCCAGGAAGGCCTCGTCGATCGAGAGCGGCTGCACGAGCGGCGTCAGTTCGAGCATCATCGCCCTGACCTCGCGCCCGACGCGCACGTATTTCTCCATGTTCGGCCTGATCACCACCGCCTGCGGGCAGGCTTCCAGCGCCTTGAACATCGGCATGGCCGAGCGGACGCCGTGAATGCGGGCGATATAACAGGCGGTCGAGACGACGCCGCGCTTGCCGCCGCCGATGATCACTGGCTTGTCGGCAAGTTCCGGATTGTCGCGCTTCTCGATCGATGCATAGAAGGCGTCGCAATCGATATGTGCCAAGGTCAGCCGATAGAGCTCGGAGTGGCTGAGAAGCCGCGGGCTGCCGCAGGCCACGCACCGTCGCGCCGGCGCGGCCAGTTCCTTGAGGCAGTCTCGGCAGAAGCCGGAAAACGGTGCAGCGCTGGTCATGGAAGAACAAATGTTGAACGCGGTGACTTTACGCTCTACCCTAGTGAGTCTCAAGGCGGCGGTTGGGAGGCCGTAGTGGATATCGCCCTGCAATTTGCGCCGGTGACAAGCGATCTCTGGCCGGATTTCGAGATGCTCTTTGGGCCGAAGGGCGCCTATTGCGGCTGTTGGTGCACCGCCCTGCGTCTACCCTATAAAATTCGCGGCAACATGTCGGCCGAGGAGCGCAGGGCGTCCATTCGGGCGCGCATCGAAGCCGGCCCGCCGCCGGGCATTCTCGGCTATTGCGAGGGAAGGCCGGCCGCCTGGGTCCAGGTCGGGCCTCGTTACGATGTGCCGCAATTCAATTCGCCGCGCACGTGTTCGCGGCCCCTGGAAGATCGCGAGGCGGAGGACGCGAACGTCTGGGCGGTGAGCTGCTTCTTCCTTTCATCGCCCCTGCGCGGCAAGGGACTGAGCCACCAAATGCTCGCCGCGGCGATTGACCATGCGCGGGCGGGCGACGCGCACTACCTCGATGCCTGTCCGATCGACCACACCAAGCAGCCGAAATCGGTCGCGCTCTATATTGGATCGACGTCGATTTTCGATGCCGCCGGCTTTGAGATGGTTGCCCGCCGTAAGGATGGAAGACCGCTGATGCGACTGGACCTGAGGCAATGACGATGCGTCTCAAAATTCTGCCGGCCTGTGGAGCGCCGCCCCAGCTTGCTTCAGCCGCCCGTCGTCGCGTCCCAGTGGGCGCGGATCAGGTCTGCCGCTACGCCCCAATCCGCGGCGACGTGGATGCCGGCAGCCGGCGTCGGGGCGAGGGCGCGAAACTCCACGTTCGCCATCAGATTGATCAGGAAGGAGGAGGGCGCGTGCTCCTGCACGGAATGGAGGTTGCGCAGGATATCGTCGATGAAGACGAGCGGAAGGTGGCGCTCCCCGTGCAGGTCCTTAACGAGCGGTCCCTTCGGTTCCTCGGAGGCAAGCAGTGGATAGGGAAGGCCGAGGGCGCTGAGCAAGGCCGTGCGCAGCGGCGCATGACGCGGCGGCATCGCCGTCAGGAAAACGATGTCGGCCTCATCCGAAAGCGCCGTGAGCGTCTCGACGGCCAGCGCAGCCGGCGTCTGCCATTGATCCTGCACGGTGAAGAAGGCTTCGAGCAGCGCTTCCGCCGTCGCTTCGCTGACCGGATCGCCGCTCCGCCGGTCGATGATGTTGCCGGCAAGGCGAAAGGAGCGCGGGAGCAAGACGTGCTCGCGGGCTTCCAGGAATGCCATGAACGGAGAGAGGAATTCGAGCACGACCTCGTCGACGTCGGTGACGATCAGCGGGCGCGGCTTAAGAGGCACGTCGCCAGGGGCGGCGAAGACAGGCATGGTCAGTCCTCGAAGTTCGCAGGACCGGAAAATGCCTGGTGCGCCCCGACGACGTCCTCCGGCGCGGTCTGCGTCGCTGTGCAGAAGGCGATCAAAGTCGGCTCGTGGTCCATCAGAAATGCGACGAGCCCGCCCATGAAGCCCGGCTCCCCGATAGCCGTGCGCAGCGAAGTCGGGTCGGTGCCGGTGAGTGCCAGGAAACGGGATAGGAGTTCCGGCTCGCCCGCGAGCCAGCCGAGGATCGCGATCGCCGTTTCGTCAGCGCTCTTCATGCTCTTGAATCTCTTCTCATATGGCCGCTGGAGTTACCTCTTTTTCAACCAAATATCGCTAATCTTGCGACCGAGGAAATGGGTCGAGTCACCGTTTGTGAAGCTTATATCTCTCCAGGGGACTTGCAAGGCGGCGACAGACAGCAAGGGATCGACATGCCCAAACAGGTGATGATTGTTGAGGATAACGAGCTGAACATGAAGCTCTTCCGCGACCTGATTGAGGCTTCCGGTTATGCGACGATCCAGACGCGCAACGGCATGGAAGCGCTCGAACTGGCGCGCAAGCACAGGCCCGACCTTATTCTCATGGACATCCAGTTGCCGGAGGTGTCCGGCCTTGAAGTGACGAAATGGCTCAAGGAAGACGACGAACTGCACGTCATTCCGGTCATCGCCGTAACCGCCTTCGCCATGAAGGGCGACGAGGAACGCATTCGCCAGGGCGGTTGCGAAGCCTATGTTTCCAAACCGATTTCCGTTCCAAAATTCATTGAAACGATCAAGACCTACCTAGGTGATGCCTGATTGCCGGGAAAGATGATATGACTGCGCGCATCCTCGTTGTCGATGACGTACCAGCCAATGTGAAGCTTCTGGAGGCGCGGCTGGTCGCCGAGTATTTCGATGTCCTGACGGCCGGCGACGGACGCTCGGCATTGGCGGTCTGCGAGAACACGCCGGTCGATCTTGTCCTCCTCGACATCATGATGCCCGACATGGATGGCTTCGAGGTCTGCGAGAGATTGAAGTCGAACAGCCGCACCGCCCATATCCCGGTGGTTATGGTGACGGCGCTCGACCAGCCATCCGATCGCGTGCGCGGCCTGAAGGCCGGTGCAGACGATTTCCTCACCAAGCCGGTCAACGATCTCCAATTGATGTCGCGGGTAAAGAGCCTTGTGCGGCTGAAGAATGTGAGCGACGAATTGCGCCTCAGGGCACAGACGGCTCAGACAATCGGTCTGCAGGAGCTTGCCCGCGCGGACCGGCCCGACGAACCCGGCAATGTCCTCCTCGTCGACGGCCGGGCCTCGTCGCAGGAGCGGCTCCAGCGCGCACTGAAGCCGATCGCCGACGTCTCGGTTATCTCCGATCCCCAGGCCGCCCTGTTCGAGGCGGCCGAGAACATGTTCGATCTGGTGATCGTCAACGCGAATTTCGACGACTACGATCCGCTTCGCCTCTGCTCGCAACTCCGCTCGCTCGAGAGGACGCGCTTCATCCCGATCCTGCTCGTCACCGAGCAGGGCAGCGAAGAGATGATCGTTCGTGCGCTTGAGCTGGGCGTGACGGACTACATCATGCGCCCGGTCGATCCCAACGAACTGGTGGCGCGCTCTCTGACGCAGATCCGTCGCAAGCACTGCAATGACCGGCTGCGCGCCAGCGTCCAGCACACGATCGAATTGGCGATCACCGACGACCTGACCGGCCTTCACAATCGCCGCTACCTCGACAGCCACCTGAAGCTCCTGATCGATCGAGCGAGCGCGCGCGGCCGGCCGCTTTCGATCTGCATCACCGATATCGATCGCTTCAAGCTGGTGAACGACACCTATGGGCACGATGCAGGTGACGAGGTTCTGCGCGAATTTGCCAATCGCGTCCGCGCCACCGTGCGCGGCGCCGATCTCGCCTGCCGATTCGGCGGCGAGGAGTTCGTGATCGTCATGCCGGACACGACGCCCGAAATGGCGACGATCGTTGCCGAACGACTACGATTGATGGTTGAGGGACGCGCGTTCGGGATATCGCAGGGAGAAACGGTCCTCAGCGTCACGGCATCGCTCGGAATCGCGACCTTGCGGCCGCAGGACGATACGGCCGAGGCCCTGCTGAAGCGCGCCGACAGCGCCCTGTACCAGGCAAAGAACAACGGGCGCAACCGGGTGGTCGCGGCGGCTGCGTAAGTCGAATTGGCAAGCAACGCTTGCGGGCGGTCTCGCACCTCGCCATTCGGCGTAGACGAGACCGGAACATACGCCCGAACGCACTTGCCAACTTACTTATAAGTTGTATCTTTTGCCGCATCGCTGATGCTGGGGCAAGCATTTCCAAAGAGCGGCCGGTTCGGATTTGTCCGAATACGAGACAGAATTAACCAAACGCCGAGCAACGCGCCCCGGCGATTAAGAATTCGTTGATTTTTTTTTATTTTCAAGCAATGCTGATATTAAGGAAGTGTGACTTCCACGATCGATCGGTTACCCCATGATGCTCAGGTCCGCCGCATCTCCTGGGTCGTGGGGTCGGTCGGCTGGATTCCGACATCCGCGGATTCCTCGTGCCGCAGTCGGGGCCAGCCGACCCCCTTTCGAGACGCCGCTTCGAAAGAGGCGGCGTTTTTCGTTTCCGGTCTATGGCGCCGCGTGTCGCGGTAGGGACGAGCGCCGCAGCGACAGCAAGCCCCAAAGAAAAAGCGCCGAACCTTGCGGCCGGCGCTCGTCGGTCGAACCGAAGCGTGATCTTACTTGATCTTCGTTTCCTTGAATTCGACGTGCTTCTTGACGACCGGATCGTACTTCGTCTTGGTCATCTTTTCCGTCATCGTGCGGCTGTTCTTGGTCGTGACGTAGAAATAGCCCGTGTCGGCCGTCGACAGTAGCTTGATCTTGATGGTGGTAGCTTTCGCCATGGTCGTCCTGCCTTTATAGAAAAATGAAAGCCGTGGACAACCGGTTGCGGGCCACGGTCAAGGTTGGCGCGAAACTACAAATCGCGGTCGAAAAGTCAAGGCCGTTTTGGCTTCAAAACAATGCGGGCGAGCGAAAGCACGACATAAAGCCCGAAGAAGCCGGCAATCGCCCAGGCAAAGCCGTCGTTACCGGTAACATCCATGGCGGCGCCGATCACCTGCGGCCCGGCAACGGTGCCGACGGCGTAGGAGAAGACGAAGGCGGCATTGGCCGCCGCAAGGTCCGCGCCCTGCAGCCGGGAGCCGAGATGGCTGAGGCCGACGGTATAGAGGCCGGAGACGCATCCGCCCCAGAACAGCAGAACCAGCGCCATCAGAAACCAGCTTTCGACCAGCATCGGCAGGAACAGGGCGCCGATGAGGCCGATCAATGTCAGTGCCGACAGGATTGTCCGCCGATCCTTCACATGATCGGAGAGCATGCCGAGCGGGATCTGGAAGATGAAGTTGCCGACACCCATGACTGTCAGCAGCAGGGCCGCCTGTGATTCGGTGAAGCCGGCACGCGTTCCGAAAATCGGGAAGAGCGAGAGACCGCCCGATTCGACCGCGCCGAAGATGAAGACGGCGGCCGTTGCCGTCGGCACGAGGAAGACATAGCGCATGAAGTGGCGGTCCGGCTTCTCGTCGAGGACCGGACTTTCGTCGCGTGCCAGATAGATCGGAATGGCTGCAAGCAGGATGACGCCGGCGCCGACTGCGAAGGGCAGGATGCCCTCGCTGCCCAAAATCGAGAAGAGAAGGGGGCCGCTGGCGAAGCCGAGCGACAGGACCGTGCCATAGATGCCGAGCACGAAGCCGCGCCTGTTCGGCGGCGCCGTCGCATTGATCCAGAACTCCGAGAGAATGAACAGCACCGTGATGGCGCCGTGGAAAACGATTCGGAGTGGGAACCAGAGCCAGAAGTTGGTGATGTAGTAGAAGCCGAGCGCGCTCACCGCAGAGAAGACGATCGCGAGCAACATGGTGGGTGCAACGCCATGGCGGTGCGCGAACTTCGTCGTGAACGGGGCCGCCGCCATCGAAGCAAGCCCCGCCATCGCCGAGTTGAGGCCGATCAGCGTCGAAGAAATTCCGCGCTTCTCCATGATGATGCTGAGCAGCGGAAGGCCGAGGCCGATGGCGATGCCCACCGCCGTGATCGAGGCGACCGCAGCGATCAGCGAAGGCCAGTGAATTTCGTCAACCGGCGCGGAAGTGCCGGACTGCGGCTTCGACATTCGGCAGGATCCCTAGAGAAGCGTGCGAAGAAAGCGCCCGCGGCGCGTGAAGTAGAACGGGATTGCCCGGTCATGAGGAAGCGAGGAATCCGCCTCGAGGCCGGCTCTCAGATCCGCCAGGATGATTGCGGTGATCTCCGGCACTTGGAGAGACGAGAAGTCATCGACATCGATCCACTGCAAATCCTGAAGCTCCCGGCTTTCCAGGACCTCGGACGGATCGATCTTGGCTTCATCCGCGAAGACCGCAAAGAAGCGCGTGTCGAACCGCCGCGCTTGTCCCGGCGGCGTGATGGCCCGCGCCATATAGCGCAAGTTTGTGAGATCGGGAAGAAAGGGAAGGGGAGCATCCAGCCGGCCGTGTTCCGCGCCGAGGCGGACACCTGCCTCTTCGAAGAGCTCTCGTGCTGCCGCCAGCGCCAGCGCCCGCGCCCGTGCGTCGGTGATGGGCCGTCCTTCGCTTCCTTTCAGGGCGTGCAGCACCGTCGGATTGAGATCGCCGGAAAATCCCAGCCGATGGTCGGTCGGGTCGCGGCGGCCGCCTGGAAAGACATAGAGGTCCGGCATGAAGGCATGGGCGCTGTGGCGCCGTCCCATCAGGACGCGTACTTCCGTGCCGGAGCGGTCGAGGAGCATGATCGATGCCGCGTCCCGCGGTCTGAGCGCCGACGTGCCGCCCCGCGGCTGGGGGCGGCTGCCGTTGCCTCGATCCGGCCTCATGCCGACGGATCTCGCGGCGGCAGGATGTCTTCCGGCCGATCCTCGTGTCCACCGAAGCCGTGCATCTTCAAGGCCCATTGCAGCCCGATGACCGCGCCCTTGACGGGCTGCATCAGGGCAAGCGCGCTGACGAGCGTCACCGGCGCCCAGAGCGCCAGATGCTGCCAGGTGGAGAGCGGTAGAACGAGATCCGTCATCATGTAGCCGCCGAGCACGGCATGGCCGACGATCGTCACGACGATATAGGGCGGAAAGTCGTCGGCGCGGTGATGGTCCATGCGCTCGCCGCAGGTGGCGCAGGCATCCACCGATTTGACGAAGCCACGGAACAGTCGGCCGTTGCCGCAGGCGGGACATCTGCTCAGAAAGCCGCGCTTAACCGAGCGGCCGACCGGCCGTTCCTCATGCTGCGCGCTACCCAGCCGAAGCCTGTCCGTTGCCATTGCCGTCATCCCAAATCCTTCGTTGAACGGGGCCGAATCCGCTGCTGACAGCTAGCGCCTGCCGCGCGGCGGCCGCGTACCCGGCCGTTTGCCTGCATTGACGCGATCACGCCGGCCGGCCTTGTGGAAGGAGCGCATTGCCGTCGGCATCTTTCGCCCTTCGCTCAGCATCTCGAAGCGAAGCGCACCGGCAAGCGGCACGGCTTCGGCAAGCTTGACACGCACCGGGTCGCCGAGACGATAACCAAGGCCGGATTTTTCGCCGGACAAGGCCTGGTGCGCTTCATCATAGATGAAATAGTCGCGTCCGAGCGTAGATATAGGGATGAAGCCGTCGGCGCCATAGGCGGGGAGGGTGACAAAAAGTCCCGCCTTGGTCACCCCGGAAACGCGCCCGTCGAACTCCTCGCCGACGCGTCCGCTCAAGTGATGGGCGATCAGCCGGTCGACCGTATCGCGCTCGGCGGCCATTGCGCGTCGCTCGAAGGTGGAAATTTCCGCGGCGATATCGTCGAGTACGCCCTCTTCCTGGGGCGTCAGCCCGCCCTCGCCAAGGCCGAGCGCGATCACGAGCGCCCGATGCACGACGAGGTCGGCATAGCGCCGGATCGGCGAGGTAAAATGGGCGTAGCGCATCAGGTTGAGGCCGAAATGGCCGATATTCTCCGGACTGTAGATCGCCTGGCTTTGCGATCTGAGCACCATCTCGTTGACCATGGTCTCAAAGGGCTTGCCGTCGGCGCGAGCGAGAACGCCATTGAAGTGGTTGGCGCGCATGCTGCCGCCCTTGGCAAGCGAGATGTCCAGCGTCGCCAGGAACTCGCGCAGGGTTTCCTGCTTGGCAAGCGATGGCTGGTCGTGAACGCGGAAGATCAGTGCCTGCCGTTTCTGCTCCAGGGTCTCGGCCGCGGCCACGTTGGCCTGGATCATCATTTCCTCGATCAGCTTGTGGGCGTCGAGGCGTTGCGGCACGAAGACCCGGTCGACGGTTCCGTCCGGCTTCAGGATGATCTTGCGTTCGGGCACGTCGAGCTCAAGTGGCTGGCGCCGTTCCCGCCCGCGACTGAGGATGCGGTAGCCTTCCCACAGCGGCTTCAGGATCGTGTCCAGGATCGGCGCGGTCTTCTCGTCCGGCGTCCCGTCGATGGCGGCCTGGGCTTGGCTGTAGGAAAGCTTTGCGGCGCTACGCATCATGATGCGGTGGAACGTATGGCCTGCCTTCCGGCCCTCTTTCGAGAAGCGCATCCGTACCGCCAGCGCCGGTCGATCGACGCCTTCCTTCAGCGAGCAGAGATCGTTGGAGATGCGTTCGGGAAGCATCGGCACGACACGATCGGGAAAATAGACCGAATTGCCGCGTTTCAGCGCTTCGAGGTCGAGAGCCGATTTCGGCCGGACGTACCAGGAGACGTCGGCGATCGCCACCGTGACGATGACGCCGTCGGGATTGTCGGGGGAGGAATCCGGCTCGGCATGGACGGCGTCGTCGTGGTCCTTGGCGTCGGCCGGGTCGATGGTGACGAGCGGCAGCGAGCGCCAGTCCTCGCGATGCGCCATGGTCGCGGCCTCTGCCGCATCGGCCTCCTGCAGCACGCGTTCCGGGAAGATATGCGGAATGCCATGCGCATGGATGGCGATCATCGAGATCGCCTTCTCGGAGGCGACGGAACCGATGACGTTCTGCACCTGGGCACGGGGCAGACCGTAGCGGCCGAGGCGGGCGAGATGCACTTCGACCAGGTCGCCGTCCTTGGCCTCGCCGGTGAATTCCGGATCGACGAGGACTTCCTCGCCCCGCTTGTCGATCGGCATCAGCCTCCCGCCGCCGCCCGGTGTCGCGCGGAAAACGCCGAGCACGGCATCCTTGCGCTTGTCGAGGACCTTGATGATGCGTGCGCTATAGGCCGGACCGCCCCGCTCCTTTGCAGGGAAGATCTTGGCAAGCACACGGTCGCCGAGGCCGGCAACGGGCACCTTGCCCTTCGCCTTGCCGACGGCCGATTGCCGGATGAGGACGGCCGGCGCAACGCCGTCGTCGTCGAGCCATTCGGCAGGCCGTCCGATCAATTCACCGTCGACGTCGCGAATGGTGATGTCGAGAACGGTGACCGGCGGCAGAGCGCCGGGGCGAATGAGCGACTTGCGCTTCTTCTCGACCAGCCCGTCCTCTTCCAGCGAGCGGAGCAACGCCTTGAGTTCGACACGCGCCTCGCCCTTCAGCCCGAATGCCTTGGCGATCTCCCGCTTCGATGCTTGTTGCGGGTTCTCGGCGATGAAGCGCATGAGCACGTCGCGTGGTGGAACGGCGCCATGGACGATCGTTTCCTTGGCGGCGGGTGCCGCCTTGGCCGCGCGGAACTGCTTCTTGCCGGCCCCTTTCGAGGGCCGCTCGGTCGGATCGCGCGGAATTCTGGTCAATGTCAGTCCTTCTTGGCCTTCGCAGCCGTCTTGCTCTTCGTCTTGGCGGCAGCCTTGGGCTTCGCCGTTTTCGCCGCCGTGCTCTTGGCTGCCGCTGCGGAACGGCCCCTCGTCGCTTTGCCCTTCGCGCCGCCGCCCTTCGATTCACGTTCGGCGATCAATGCGAGCGCTTCTTCCACGGTCACGGACTGCGGATCCTTGCCCTTCGGCAGGGTGGCGTTCACCTTGCCCCAGTTGACATAGGGGCCGAAGCGGCCGTCGCGCACGGTGATCGCTCCGCCGCCGGGATGCTCGCCGAGGTCCTTGAGAGCAGCCGCGGCCGTGCGACCGCGCCCGCCGCCTGCACCTTTGGACTGCTTGTCGGCGAGTGCTGCAACGGCGCGGTTGAGGCCGATCGAGAAGACGTCCTCGACCGATTCAAGGTTGGCATAGGTCCCGTCATGCAGCACGAACGGCCCGTAGCGGCCGATCCCGGTCGAGATCATCTTGCCCGTTTCGGGGTGCTTGCCGATATCGCGCGGCAGCGAGAGAAGGGCGAGCGCCTTTTCGTGGTCGATCGTCGCCGGCGTCCAGCCCTTGGGCAGGCTGGCGCGCTTGGCATCCTTGCCATCGCCCCGCTGGACATAAGGCCCGAAGCGGCCGCTGCGCAATGTGATTTCCTCGCCGGTGTGCGGATCCTTGCCGAGGCTCTGCGGTTCGCTCGACACGGCCGCTTCCGTTTCGCCATTGCTGTCGGACGACAGTTGGCGCGTGTAGTTGCACTCCGGATAATTGGAGCAGCCGACGAAAGCACCGTATTTGCCGAGCTTCAACGACAGCTTGCCGGTGCCGCAGACCTGGCAGGTCCGCGGGTCGCCGCCGTCTTCGCGATTCGGGAAAACGAGCGGTGCCAGTTCCTCGTTGAGCGCATCGAGCACATTGGTGACACGCAGTTCCTTGGTGTCCTCGATCTGTGAGAAGAAATCCTTCCAGAACTCGCGCAGGACGTCCTTCCAGTTGAGTTCGCCGGCGGAAATCTGATCGAGCTTTTCCTCGAGCGATGCCGTGAAATCATATTCGACATAGCGGGTGAAGAAGCTCTCGAGGAAGGCCGTCACCAGCCGGCCCTTGGCTTGCGGCACCAGCTTGCGCTTGTCGATCGTCACATAGTCGCGGTCGACGAGCGTGCTGATCGTCGCGGCATAGGTCGAAGGGCGCCCGATGCCGAGCTCCTCCATCTTCTTGATCAGCGTCGCTTCCGAATAGCGCGGCGGCGGCTCGGTGAAGTGCTGGGTGGCGTTGATCTTCTGCTTGGCGAGATTTTCGCGCGCATTGATTTCCGGCAGGCGGCCGTCCTCATCGCCGTCGTCCGACTGCTCGCCGTCTTCCTTCATGTCGGTATAGGCGGCGATGAAGCCGTCGAAACGGATGACGGAGCCGGTGGCCCTGAGGCCGGCCTTCTTGCCGCCATTGTCGGCCGCGATCTCCGCGGTCGTCCGCTCGATTTCGGCCGATGCCATCTGGCTGGCGATGCCGCGCTTCCAGATAAGGTCATAGAGCTTCAGCATGTCGCCGTCGAGGAAGCGGCGCACCTGATCGGGGGTGCGGTTGAAGTCGGTCGGCCGGATGGCTTCGTGCGCTTCTTGCGCATTCTTCGCCTTGGTCGAATAGAAGCGGGGCTTTTCCGGGAGGTAGCGAGGGCCGAACTGGCTGCCGATCGCCCGGCGCGCGGCGTCGATCGCTTCCGGTGCCATCTGCACGCCGTCGGTACGCATATAGGTGATGAGGCCGACCGTCTCGCCGCCGACATCGACGCCCTCGTAGAGCTTCTGCGCCACCTGCATGGTGCGCGACGCCGAGAAACCGAGCTTGGAGGAAGCGGCCTGCTGCAATGTCGAGGTCGTGAAGGGCGGACCGGGATTGCGCTTGACCGGCTTGGCCTCGACGCTCTCGACAACATAGCTCGCGCCGTCGAGCAGGGCCTTCAGCCGATTGGCGTCCTCGCCGTTGCCGATCGACTTCGACTGCAGCCGCTTGCCGTCGGCCGAAACAAGGCGCGCTTCGAACTCGTCGCCGCGCGGTGTCTTCAGGAGTGCCGAGATGTTCCAGTATTCTTCGGTGACGAAGCGCTCGATCTCCGCCTCGCGGTCGCAGACCAGACGCAGCGATACCGACTGCACGCGTCCGGCCGAGCGCGCGCCCGGCAGCTTGCGCCAGAGGACCGGCGAAAGGTTGAAGCCGACGAGATAGTCGAGCGCGCGGCGGGCGAGATAGGCGTCGACCAGCGAGATATCGATGTCGCGCGGCTCCGCCATTGCATCGAGCACGGCCTTTTTGGTGATCGCATTGAAGACGACGCGCTTGACCGGCTTGTCGCCGATCACCTTCTTCTTCTTGAGAAGATCGAGCACGTGCCAGGAGATCGCCTCACCCTCGCGATCCGGGTCGGTTGCGAGGATCAGCCCGTCCGACGACTTCACGGCGTCGGCAATGTCCTTCATCCGCTTGGCGGAGGCGCCATCGACTTCCCACGACATTTCGAAGTCTTCGTCCGGGCGGACCGATCCATCCTTGGCCGGCAGATCCCGCACATGGCCGAACGAAGCAAGTACCTTGTAGCCGGGGCCGAGATACTTGTTGATCGTCTTGGCCTTGGAAGGCGACTCCACCACTACAACATTCATCGTCATTCTCTGAGACAATCTCTTCTGGCAAGGCGCAGGTGTTGCGCGGCCTTTTATGGTGGCCACGAAATGGACAGGGATTCGGGCGCGGTCAAGGGGTTTGTCGAAAATAGCGAACCGCAACCAAACCGCAACATTCGATTTTCCGCAACTCTCGGTAGCTCGTTTTGCGACTTCAGCGTGTGTGGCTGCGTTTGCCGCCTATTGCGGTGGAGCAAGCGATACGAGATTGGCGCCGTGGCGGCTGAGTTGACCAGCAAGATCGAGCTCGAGAAGGACGAGATAGACCTCGGAGGCGGCAAGGCCGGTGTGGCGAATGATATCGTCGATCTCCACCGGCGTCGGTCCGAGCGCTTCGACGATCCGGGCGCGGTCGCTTTCGCCTGGTGCCGCAATTGCCGGCGGCCCCGCGGGTGCGTGCTCGACAGCCGGTTCCCGGGCGTTCAGGCGCGAGAAAAGATCGTCGCGGCTGAGCGGCGCCAATCCCTCGAGAACATCGGCCGTGGAGGTGGTGACGGTCGCCCCCTGTTTCAGGAGATCATTCGTGCCGTGACAGCGGGGATCGAGCGGTGAGCCCGGTACGGCAAAGACGAGCCGGCCGAAATCGGCCGCGTAGCGGGCTGTGATGAGCGACCCCGAACGGCTGGCGGCCTCGATGATGGCGACGCCGAGACTGATGCCGGCGACCAGGCGGTTTCTTCTTGGAAAATCGCGGGCGCGCGGCTCCCAGCCGAACGGCATTTCGCTGATCGCCAAGCCCGCTTCCGCGGTGATCTGCTGCAGGAGGCCGACATTTTCGGGCGGATAGGGCTGATCGAGACCGCCGGCGAGTGCGGCAATCGTACCGGTCTCGAGGCTGGCGCGATGGGCGGCGGTGTCGATGCCGCGGGCGAGGCCGGAGGTAATGACGTAGCCGGCGGCACCGGCGTCGCGTGCAATCATCGCTGCGAATTTCGCACCGCTCACTGAGGCGTTGCGCGAGCCGACAATGCCGAGCGAGGGGCGGCTGGCCGCCCGGAGGTTGCCTTTCATCGCAAGAAGCGGCGGGGCGCCGTCGATTTCCTTAAGCGCCGGCGGGTAATCGGGTTCGCCGATCCCGACAAACACGGCGCCGAACCGATGCGCTGCTTCGAGCTCGCGCTCCGCATCCGCCAGCGATGCGATGCGAAACTGTCGATCAGAGCCGCCGCGGCGCGACATCTCCGGCAGCGCCTCGAGCGCCGCTTCCGCGGAGCCGAAGTGGTTGACGAGATCCCGGAAGGTCGCAGGACCGACATTGTCACTGCGGATCAGCCGCAGCCAGGCGATCCTCTGCCGTTCCGTCAGCGCGGTTCCGTTACGTCGAGCGCTGCCGTTCGGCATTATCCCTTTTCTCCGATCCGGCTTTCCGTACCGCTCAGGAGCCGCTGGATATTGGCGCGATGCTTGATCCAGGTGATCACCGTCATCAAGGCAAAGACGAGGGCGACCTTCCCGTAGCCGGTTGCGTAGAGTGCAATCGGCATGACCGCGGTGGCAACCAGTGCCGACAGTGAGGAATATCGGGTGATCTTGGCCGAGGCGAGCCAGATCGCGGCAAAAGCGGGCACCATCAGGGGCGCAAGGCCGAGCAGGATCCCGATATAGGTGGCGACGCCCTTGCCGCCCTTGAAGGACAGCCACACCGGAAAGAGATGGCCGAGAAAGGCGGCGAGGCCAGCGGCGATGCCGGCTTCGACGCCCCAGGCAGATGCGATCGCGGCTGCTGCCGTTCCCTTGAGCGCGTCGAGCAGAAGCGTGGCAGCCGCAAGCTTCTTGTTGCCGGTTCTCAGCACATTCGTCGCGCCGATATTGCCGGAGCCGATCTTGCGCACATCGCCGAGCCCCGCCATGCGGGTGAGGATCAGGCCGAACGGGATGGAGCCCAGCAGGTAGCCGAAGGCGAGGCACAAGAATGTTGCGGGCAGCCCCAGCTGCCAGGAAAACAGATCCACCGGTTCCTCCCCCCGCCTAAATGCGTCGGCTCATGATGAATGGACGAGCTTGCCGGCAACATAGGTTTGCACGACCCGGCCGGTAAAGCGCGCATTTTCGAATGGCGTGTTCTTGGAGCGGGAAACCAGCTCTTTTTCGTAGAGGACCCAGGGTTCGTCCAGATCGAGGACGGTAATGTCGGCCTTGGCGCCGGGCTTCAGCGTGCCCGCCTCCAGGCCGAAGATCGCCGCGGGACGCGTCGAGAGCGCATCGATCAGCCGCATCAGCGGGACCTGACCGCTGTGGTGGAGCCGAAGTGCGGCTGCCGCGAGGGTTTCCAGGCCAACCGCGCCGTCCGCCGCATCGGCGAAAGGCAGGCGCTTGGTATCGACACCCTGCGGATCGTGCGAGGAGACGATGATGTCGATCTTGCCGGAGGCAAGCGCCTCGACCATCGCGACCCGGTCATCTTCGCCGCGCAGCGGCGGCGCCAGCTTGAAGAAGGTCCGGTATTCGCCGATGTCGTTCTCGTTCAGCGTCAGGTGGTTGATCGAGATGCCGCAGCTGACGTTCGCGCCGCGCTCGCGCGCCGTCTGCACGGCATCGGCCGATTCGGGAACGGAGATTTCGGCGGCGTGATAGGCGGCCTTCGTCAGTTCGGCGATGCGAAGGTCGCGCTCGAGTGGAATGATCTCCGCCTCGCGCGGAATGCCGGGAAGGCCGAGCCAGCTTGCCAGCAGGCCTTCGTTCATGACGCCGTTGGCGCCGAGATATTTGTCGCGGGTCTCGAGCGCAACGACGGCGCCGAACTCGCGCGCATAGGTCATCGCGCGGCGGAGCACGAGCGTGTCGTGCACCGGTTGCCGGCCATTGGTGAAGCAGACGGCGCCCGCATCGCGAAGCAGCCCGAGCTCGCTCATTTCCACCCCGAGCAGCCCCTTGGTCACGGCGGCCGCCGGGTAGACATTGACGAGCGCCTTGTCACGGGCGGTCTTCTGGACGAATTCGACGAGTGCGATCTCGTCGATCACCGGATTGGTGTCGGGCATGGAGATGAAGGAGGTGACGCCGCCGGTCGCCGCCGCACGCGAGGCCGACTCGATCGTCTCACGATATTCGCTGCCCGGTTCGCCAACGAAGACGCGGGCATCGACGAGGCCCGGCACGGCGACAAGGCCGGCGCAGTCCTTGACGAAGGCGCCCGCAGGCGTGCCCTGGTTCAGGGCGTCCTTTCCGGCCGCGAGGATCCGTCCGTCGCCACCGACGATGATCGTGCCCATCTCGTCGAGGTCTCGCGACGGATCGACGATGCGCAGGTTCACGAGAACAAGAGGTCTGGTCATACGCGCGGCCCCTGGTTCTGAGAGAGAAGGAGCGTTTCCATGACGGCCATTCGCACTGCGACACCCATCTCGACCTGTTGTTCGATGACGCTTTGCGGTCCGTCGGCGATCTCCGACGCTATCTCGACACCGCGGTTCATCGGTCCCGGATGCATGACGAGCGCATCGTCCTTGGCCGCCTTCAGCTTTTCTGCGTCGAGTCCGTAGTAGTGGAAATACTCGCGCACCGACGGGACGAAGGAACCGGCCATGCGCTCACGCTGGAGCCTCAGCATCATCACCACATCCGCATCCTTCAGGCCCTCGGCCATGGAGCGATAGACCTCGACCCCCATCTGTTCGATGCCGGAGGGAAGCAGGGTCGCCGGCGCCACGACGCGGACGCGGGCCCCCATCTGGTTGAGCAGCAGAATATTGGAGCGGGCAACGCGCGAATGCAGGACGTCGCCGCAGATCGCCACGATGATCCGCGACAGCTTCCCCTTGGCGCGGCGGATCGTCAGCGCGTCGAGAAGTGCCTGCGTCGGATGTTCGTGCTGGCCGTCACCGGCGTTGACGACGGAGCAGGATACCTTCTGCGCGAGCAGTGCTGCGGCGCCGGCGGACGAGTGGCGAACGATCAGCACGTCCGGGTGCATCGCGTTCAGCGTCATCGCCGTGTCGATCAGCGTCTCGCCCTTCTTCACCGAGGAGTTGCCGACCGACATGTTCATGACGTCGGCGCCGAGCCGCTTGCCGGCCAGTTCGAAGGACGATTGCGTGCGGGTCGATGCTTCGAAGAAGAGATTGATCTGCGTCAGCCCGCGCAGCGAAGAGGTCTTCTTCTCCCTCTGACGGGAGATCTTCACGGCGTCGTCGGCGCGATCGAGCAGGAGCGTGATGTCCTGTTCTGTCAGCCCCTTGATGCCAAGCAGGTGGCGATGCGGGAAAGTGATCATGAGCCGCCCTTGCATGCTGGAATTTGGCTCGCTCTATAGAACGTGACCTGTAGTACGGCAAGCCGCGCGCCCACCCTTCGGAAGAAAACTTGCGGAGCAGATGGTTCTTGCGGCCGGCCTGTTTCGTACCCGCGAAACTTGCGCTAGAACCGGGCTCATGAATCAGATGAACCGGACCGAACAGAAACTCGCCGAACTGAACCAGCCGAAGCCCTGGTCCGGTGTCAATGCCTATCGCTCCGACCCCCTGGTCGTCGACATCACTTCCGCCATGCCGAAGTCGCTGCGCGACGAGTTCGACGCGCTCGGCCGTTATGTGACCTCGCCGGAGGCGCAGGAACTGGCGCGCATGGCCAATGAGGGCGTGCCGAAGCTCAAGACCCACGGGCCGCGGGGCGAACGCCTCGACGTCGTCGAGTTCCACCCCGCCTGGCATGCGCTGATGCGCCGGTCGATGTCGACGGGGCTGCATTCGTCCGCCTGGGAGAATCTTCCGGACGATCGCGGGCGTTCGCACAAGGCGAGGGCGATCCGCTTCTATCTGACGGCGCAGCTCGAATGCGGCCACCTCTGCCCGCTGACGATGACCAGCGCCTCGGTTGCCGCGATCACCGCATCGCCTGCCGTCCAGAAGGAATGGGCACCGAAGATTCTGTCGCGCAAATATGACTCGACCAACAGGCCGTGGATGCAGAAGTCCGCAGTGACGATCGGCATGGGCATGACGGAGAAGCAAGGCGGCACGGATGTGCGCGCCAACACCTCGACCGCCGAACGGGTCGGCGAGGGCATCTATCGCCTGACCGGGCACAAGTGGTTCATGTCGGCGCCGATGAGCGACGCCTTCGTCATGCTGGCGCAGACCCGCGAGGGGCTCGGCTGCTTCCTGGTGCCTCGGCTGCTCGAGGACGGTGGCGCCAACGGCTTGCGATTCCAGCGTCTCAAGGACAAGCTCGGCAATCGTTCCAATGCTTCATCGGAGGTCGAATTCTCGGATACTTTCGGCTTCCTGCTTGGAGCGCCGGACGCCGGTATTCGCACGATCCTCGACATGGTGACGCTGACCCGGCTCGATTGCGCACTGGCTTCGGCCGGCATGATGCGCGCCTCGCTCGCCGAAGCGGTGCACCATACCCGCGGTCGCAAGGTCTTCGACAAGGCGCTCGTCAGCCAGCCGATGATGACCCGTGTTCTGGCTGACATGGCACTCGACGTCGCCGCGGCAAGCGCGCTGTCGTTCCGCCTTGCCGAGGCCTTCGACAACGCGCATGGCAGCGCCGAGGACGCGGCCTACGCCCGTATCATGACACCGGTCGCGAAATACTGGTGCTGCAAGATCGCCCCCGCCTTGATCTACGAAGCGATGGAATGCCTCGGCGGCAATGGCTATGTGGAAGAGCGGGCACTTGCCCGCCACTATCGCGAAGCGCCGGTGAATGCGATCTGGGAGGGCTCCGGCAATGTCATGGCGCTCGACGTGCTCCGGGTGCTCGGGCGCCGCAAGGAGCTCTTTGAGCAGCTCTTCGGCGTCCTAAGCCGCGATCTCGGACCCTCCGGCCCCAAGACCATCGAAGTGCTGCGCGCCGCCATGTCGCTCTGCGAGCGCGACGAAGGCGCGGCGCGCATGCTGGTCGAACAGCTTGCGCTGGCAGCGGCGGCCGCCGAGCTCTATCGACTGGGTGCGGGACGCATTGCCGATGCCTTCCTGGAGTCGCGGTTGGCCGCCGGCTGGCGCTCCACCTACGGCATGCTCGATTCGCGCTTTGATTCGGCCTACGTGCTCGACCTGCTCTATCCGGCCGCAACATAGCGCGTGACGAAGAGGACAAGCGGTATCGTGAAGAACGACACGGCCGTCTGAACCGTGGCCACGGCGGCGTAGAGCTCCGCATCGCCCCCCATCTGCTTGGCCAGGATGTAGCCGTTCATCGCCGTCGGCACGGCGGCGCCGAGCGCGATGACGAGCAGGGCATCGCCAGTGATGCCGAGGAGCGCACTGGCACCCACCATGAAGATCGGCATGACGATCAGCTTGAGCGCGACCGTGAGAACGGCAGGGGCGCTCGGCTTCAAGGCGTCGGCGATCTTGAGTCCGGCGCCCACCAGGATCAGACCCAGGCTGAGCGACGCGCTCGCCAGCATGTCGATTGTGCGCATCACCGGCGAATACACCTCGATCCCCGCAAGATTGCATAGGATGCCGAGTGCCGACGCGATGATGAGCGGATTGGTGACGATCCGGAGGAAGAACAGGCCGATACCGCGGCTGCCGCCGCCAAACCAGACCAGTACGGCCACATTGTAGAGGTTGATGGGGATGATGATCAGCGCCATCACCAGCGCGGTCAGGCTTAGGCCAAGTGCGCCATGGAGCTTTTCAGCGATGGCAAGCGCTATGAAGGCATTCCAGCGCGTCGCAGTCTGGAAGATCGATGTAAAGGTGGCACCGGAAATGCCGTTGTTGCGCAGGAACGGCCATGCGAGCAGGAGAGCGATCGACATCAGAGTGACGCTGCCGATTGCCGCGACGGCCGTCGCGTCGGCTTTCATTCCGGTGAAATCCGCCTTAGCCAAGGTCGAAAAGAGCAGCGCCGGAAAGAGAAAGTAATAGCCGAACTGCTCGAGCCCCACCCAGAGCCCCTGATCGATGAGCCGCGAACGGCGAAGCCAGACGCCGAGCAACACAAGCAGGAAGACGGGAAGGATGCTTTCGAAAATGGCTGTCATGGCGGCTCATGCAAGACGGAGGTTTAGGGCAGGGGCGGGGCGAGGGAGTTCGCCCGCAACTATTAGAACCGGCGGACGTCGGGTCGCAAGCCGGCTTCGCTTGTGAATATTAACCTTAACAGATGGTTTACGTTGCGAAGGCGCGGTTAGGAAAGAGATACTGGTGTCGGGTCAATGACATTTGGAATGGAGCGGTTCGGTGAGGACTGGCTTGTTGATCATCATGATGATGTTTTTCGCTGCACTGGCGCTCGACATAGCGACGCTCGCCGTCGGACTGATGGCCTTTGTTCTCGCCGACCGCGCCATCTACCCGCTGCTCAGTGGCCTTGCCGAGGGGAGAGGCGCATGAAGTGGCTGATGATCTTCTGGGGCGGTCCGGTGATGCTGCTGACCGGCTGGTACTCGCTCTCCTATTATGACATGAGCTTCGGCATCTTCATGCTGACGCGCGAGGCGCATGAGCTTGTCTTCCGCGTTTACGGCCATGTTCTCGGAATTCCACCGGAAAGCATACCACCGCTCGTTGCGCGGGCGATGGTTGTCGACACCATCGTCCTCTTCGGCCTCGTCGCGCTCCGGAAACGCCGGCAAATTGCGTCCTGGTACCGCGCGCACTTCGGCCGCGCGAAGTCTCAGTCGGCGGAGGCGCCGTCCCTGGCAAGAGACGCCAGCCTGTCGAGCGCTCCCTGAAGGATGAAGGAGGCGGCAGCCGAGTCGATACGCTCGGCGCGCTTCCTGCGCGAGACGTCCATTTCGATCAGCACCCGTTCGGCCGCCACCGTCGAAAGCCGTTCGTCCCAAAGCACGAAGGGGATATCCGTCTTCTCGCCCATGTTGCGCACGAAGGCGCGCGTCGCCTGGCAGCGCGGCCCTTCCGTTCCGTCCATGTTCACCGGCAAGCCGATGACGAAGGCGCCGACTCGTTCCTTCGTGACAGCATCGAGCAGCGCTTGCGCATCGACGCCGAACTTGACGCGCCGAATCACATCGCGCGGCGTTGCGAAGCGCCGTCCGAGGTCGGATACCGAGAGGCCGATGGTCTTGGTGCCGAGATCGAGACCGGCGATCGCCTGATGTGTCGGTAGCCGACCGGCGAGTTCTTCGATGGTGAGAATTGTCATGGGTTTGGCCGATTCGATCTTTCCGCTTCGCTGGTCTGATCCATATGCTTGTCCGGCAGATAAATCGATCACCTTTATGGCTTGCTTCGAAGCCGCCATGATTTCAGGGAGAACGTCATGAAGATCAAATGGCTGGGTCATTCCGCCTTTCACATCGAAACCGCCAAGGCAAAGATCCTGATCGATCCGTTCTTCTCCGGTAATCCAGCGTTCCGCGACAGCGAGCGCATGGCGGCGACCGCGGGGCTCACGCATATCCTGCTGACGCACGGCCACGGCGATCATGTCGGCGACACGGTGGCGATCGCGAAGGAGACCGGCGCCACCATCGTCGCCAACTTCGACCTGTGCATGTGGCTCGGACGGCAGGGCGTCTCGAATATGGAACCGGGAAACACCGGCGGAACGATCCGGCTCGGCGCTTTCTCGGCCACCTTTGTCAATGCCTTGCATTCCTCGGCGCAGATCACCGAGGATGGCGTTTCGCATTGCCTCGGCAATGCCAACGGCCTCGTCCTTCATTTCGACGACGAGCCGACGCTCTACCACATGGGCGATACCGACATTTTCTCCGATATGGCGCTTATCCACGAGTTGCACGAGCCGGATATCGGCATCGTGCCGATCGGCGACCGCTTCACCATGGGCGGGGCGGTGGCGGCGCTCGCCTGCCAGCGCTATTTCAAGTTCAATACGGCCATTCCCTGCCATTATGGCTCCTTCCCGATCATCGACCAGACACCGGAGACCTTCGTCACCGGCATGGACGGCGCCACGACCCTGGTCGCGACGCCCGAGGTCGGCGGCGTTGTGACCGCCTGACGAAGGATAGCGCGAAGCGCAGGGGCCGGCTCGCCGACGTTTCCCCCAGTTGCACCTTGTGCAACTCGCCTTTATAGCGGGGGAAACTTTGAGATACCGGAGACGACCATGTCCGTAGACCTAGCCACCGTGAAGCGTGTCGCGCGCCTTGCCCGGATCGCCGTCAGCGAAGAGGAAGCCGAACGGATGACCGGCGAGCTCAACGGCATCCTCGGCTTCGTCGAACAGCTTTCCGAAGTGAACGTCGACGGCGTCGAGCCGATGACGTCGGTGATGCCGATGGAGATGAAGAAACGGGAGGATGCCGTCGCGGATGGCGGCAAGGCCGCCGATATCGTTGCCAATGCACCGAATTCGGACCGTGATTTCTTCCTCGTCCCGAAGGTGGTCGAGTAAGAGCCGCTTCCGCCCCCCGCCTGAAAATTTCGAAAGTTCGATTGCACCATGACCGACCTGACCAGCCTCACGATCGCCGAAGCCCGCGCCAAGCTTTCCGCCAAGGAAATCACCGCGGTCGAATTGACGGATGCCTATATCGCAGCGATCGAGGCAGCCAATGATAAGATCAATGCCTATGTCACCGTAACGCCGGAAAAGGCGCGCGAGATGGCGACGGCCTCCGATGGGCGCATCGCCGCCGGCAAAGCCGGTGCGCTCGAGGGCATTCCGCTCGGCATCAAGGATCTCTTCGGCACTGAAGGCGTCCACACGCAGGCCTGCAGCCATATTCTCGATGGCTTCAAACCGCGCTACGAATCGACCGTCACCCAGAACCTCTGGAACGACGGCGCGGTCATGCTCGGCAAGCTGAACATGGACGAATTTGCGATGGGTTCGTCCAACGAGACTTCCTATTACGGTGCCGTCAAGAACCCCTGGCGTGCCAAGGGATCGAACATGGATCTCGTGCCAGGCGGCTCTTCCGGCGGCTCCGCGGCCGCGGTCGCAGCCTATCTCTGCGCAGGCGCCACGGCCACCGACACGGGTGGTTCCATCCGCCAGCCGGCGGCCTTCACCGGCACCGTCGGCATCAAGCCGACCTATGGCCGCTGCTCGCGCTGGGGCGTCGTCGCCTTCGCCTCCTCGCTCGACCAGGCCGGCCCGATCGCCCGCGACGTGCGCGACGCGGCGATCCTGTTGAAGTCGATGGCGAGCGTCGATCCCAAGGACACGACCTCCGTCGACCTTCCCGTTCCGGACTACGAGGCGTCGATCGGCCAGTCGATCAAGGGGATGAAGATCGGCATTCCGAAGGAATATCGCGTCGACGGCATGCCGGAGGAGATCGAGGCGCTCTGGCAGCAGGGCATCGCCTGGCTGAAGGAAGCCGGCGCCGAGATCGTCGATATCACGCTGCCGCATACGAAATACGCGCTGCCGGCCTACTACATCGTCGCACCGGCCGAAGCGTCGTCCAACCTCGCGCGCTACGATGGCGTGCGCTACGGCTTGCGTGTCGACGGCAAGGACATTGTCGACATGTATGAGAAGACGCGTGCCGCCGGCTTCGGCCGCGAGGTCAAGCGCCGCATAATGATCGGCACCTATGTACTGTCGGCGGGCTACTACGATGCCTACTACCTCCGCGCCCAGAAGGTCCGCACCCTGATCAAGCGCGACTTCGAGCTCGCCTTCCAGGCGGGCGTCGACGCGATCCTCACGCCCGCCACGCCGTCGTCGGCCTTTGGCATCGCCGATGAGGACCTCGCATCCGATCCGGTCAAGATGTACCTGAACGACATCTTCACGGTTACCGTCAACATGGCCGGACTTCCGGGCATCGCCGTACCGGGCGGGCTCGATCACAAGGGCCTGCCGCTCGGTCTTCAGTTGATCGGCAAGCCCTTCGACGAAGAGACGCTGTTCAAGACGGCCCATGTCATCGAACAGGCCGCCGGTCGTTTCACGCCGACGAAGTGGTGGTAGACAGCTCCAGTTCCGCCGGCAATAGTCAAGCGGCGCCGGAAATGATGTAATGCAGGCGGAAAGGGGCTCCGCTGCATGATTGTCATTCGCCACACTCGCCAGCACGAGACCGGTCTCCTTGCGGCGATCGGGCTCAGGGCCTGGGCAAAGGCGATTGCAGGACTAGCCGATGCCGCGGCAATGCGCGTGGCAGCGGAGCGCGCCTTCGTCGATTTCCTGGCGAAGCACTGGCTTTCCGTTCTCCTCATCGAGGAAGAGAACCGCATCTGCGGCTGGGCCGCCCGCGAGGATCTCGACAGCACGATTTCCGATCTCTGGATCGATCCCGGCGCGCAAGGAAGGGGTCTCGGCAAGGCGCTGCTTGCCGACATGGAGCAGCGCATGGCGGCTGAAGGCTTCGATGTCGCGAACGCCAGAACGCATGCGCAGAACGCTTCCGCAGTCGCCTTTTTCCAAGGCGCCGGCTACCGGGTGAAGTGGCTGTCGACCGCCTATTCGCAGAAGCTCGACCGCGACATGGAATTCATCGGCCTCTCCAAGCAGCTAGCAAGCGAACCGATGTCGGAGCGCATCTGATAATTGGCAAGTACAGGTTGAGCTACCGGAGATGGTTAGCATCTCCGGTAACTGAGCCTGTGGCTACAGGCTGGCAGGTTTCACCGGTTGTCGACTTCGGAGCGGACGAGATGCAGCCCGCGCTCGGTGATGCGGTAGGGTCTGCCGCCCGATGACTTGATCGCCCGCTTGCGTTTCAGCTTGCGGAAAAGCTCAAGATCGACGCCGGGATAGACCCAGCCATCGCGTGTGAAGCAGCGGATCTCGGCGACCGCCTTGCCGATGCGTTTGATTTCGATGCGGCCGCCCTGGGCCAAATGGTGGAGAATGCGCTGTTCGGCGCGCGAAATGTCCATGAGTTGAGTGTTCCGGAGTAGCGTTCGTGAGAACGCAGGAAAACGGTCCGCCAATCGTGAGATGAGCGGGGTTCGTATTTCCGGCCCGTGCGCGCAGTTCTTGGGGAATGCGGGCAGGGGCCCTTACCGGGACTCAGACTGAAGGAACATAAAGACTCCGTTCGGACGGCAGTTGTTGTAGGAAATGACCGCCCAAGCGTCAAGAAGCACCGGCGCTTCGGAATCCGCAGGGGCAGTCGGTGCATCAGGAACGCAGCGACTATGGTCGCACTTCGACTCCCAGCGCGCCTCGCTCATCCGTTTCCGCTGGGAGATCCAGATCCCGAATTGCCGCGACTATTGCCACAGGCATAGCAATGCCGATGCCAACAAGAGCGGCGATACCGACGCCCGAGGGATTGATGCTGCTTCGATCGACCGGATCGACATAGGTGAAATCGAAGTTCCACGCGGAGTTGCGTTCGATGCTGTCGGCGGCTTTCAGATAGGCACCAATGTCTTCCAGAGGGACCTGCCCTTGCGTGCGAAAGCGCCATTCCAGTTCAAATTCGGTCGGAAGGCTCGACCAGCTTACCCTAAGTGAGGCGCGCGGGTCATGGACGTCTGCATTTTCCGACAGGGTGAAGCGCGCTTTGAGGTTCGTTACCGTGACCTTGTGGCTCTTGTGAACCGGAGGGCCGAGAGCAATCGGCCCTATACGTCCGACTGTGGTAGGCCTCGGCATGCTGCTCACGCCGATATCTGCCCGCAACGGGAAATTCTTTCCGAGGCCGTTGGCAACTAGTGAGGCGGAGGGGAGCTCGTAGGCTTCCTTTGTCTTCAGGACATTGAGGTCTCGGTCATCCGCCGTGTCGAGCGCAGCTGTGCTTTTGATGCCCGGATAGGAGCGGTTGTAATATTCAAGGTAGTCGTCGGCGAGTTTCGCCTTCGAGGTGCTTGCAAGCCTGCGGCGCATGTTGTCGGCGTCGCCGTTGCGGTAGACAGTATCTACGGTAAGCACCAGGGGCTCGCCAACCCGCATCGGGAACGCAAATCGTTCCTCGATAGACTGGGTCGGCTCCAACAGTTCCTTCTCCGGAATTTTCTCGAGCGCGGCTCCGGAGGCGACCAGCGGCAATGCAAAGCCATAGTCGGGGGGAACAATGTTCGCCGCGCGCCCACCCTGCAGATAGTCCGTCGCGTCGAGCCACCAGACCCGTTCGCCTATCATCGCCTTGACGATCGCATGGTCGAAAGCCTGAAGCGCTGGAACGGCTTGTTCAAGCGCCTTGCCTCCATCGATGTCCGTGAGAGCCACCTCGGCTTCGATACCCAGGCGACGCAGGGCTGAAACGAGGAGCAGCGCCTTGTCCTTGCAGTCGCCGAAGCCGCTGGCCAGCACCGTCTCGGGACGGCGTGGAACATAGGAACCTGATCCCATCGACAGGCTGACGTAGCGGATCTCGTCCTGGATCAGTCGCAATGCGGCAATGAGACGATCCTCGAGTGCAGCATGGCGGACCGCGATATCGTTGATCTTCGCCTCGAAATCGGCTGGGAAGCTCTCCGCCGGTTGATAGAAGGGCAGGACGGCATCGACGACTGGCTGCCAGTCGAATTCTGAAGATATCTCCATGAAGCGGAAATTAGGATAGTCGACCGGCAGATAGTCCTGGTATTTCACCGGTGCAGGATTGGTTATTTCCCACGTATAGGTCGTCTCGGCTCCAGCCTTTGTCACGCTTGGCTTCAGGTCGGTCCTGACCGCGCGTATGTTGAGCGGTTCTTTTGTCGGCCAAATGAGCCTTTCCCTAATTCGGCCGACGGGCTCGCTCCATTCAGCCGAGAATCGCGTGAATAGCAGGTTCTTCGCCACGGTGGGCGTGACTTCATAGGTCGTGGAATAATCCACGATATCGCCAACGCGGACATCGTTGAGATCGACATGTGCCGTCAGGCGGCCGTCGAAAATGCCTCTTTCGGAATCCGTCTCCCGACGGAATATTTCGAACTCCGCCTCAGGGAGCTTGTCGATGACAACACCGTCTCTGATGATCGCCAGTCGGTTGAAGAAGAGCTTGTGGCGCGAAGGATCGAATTCGATGTCCAGTCGCGCTCCGCTCTCTAGGCCGGGCCGGTCAGTCACCTTATAGGCCAGGCGCTCGAACACCGAGTACCCGCCCTCTCTATGCCGGATCTGAGTGTCCGCCAAGAGGTAGGCTATGCCGTTCCTGATCTCGGCGCTGCGCGCCGGATCAAGCTCAGGAATGCCGACCATCTCCGCCCAGTTTTCGGCTGGCGCCTTGTGGACTTGCTCGTCCGCCCTGATCGGGGAATCAGAGCCTACCAGTGCCCAGACAAGGACAAGAAGAAAAACGAATAATCTGCAACGCTCCATTGACCGGACTCGTAAGTTAAGTCGCTTCGTTCTTTCGGTCATGGAACGCCCCCCGCGAGGGGGCATTACCGGGACTCGGACGGAAGAAACATGAACACTCCGTTGGGATCGCAAGATTTTCGGAAAACGTCAAGGTTGCATAGGTGGTGGGCGCTGCATCATTGCGAGCGTGCCGGCTGTGGCGCGCCTCACAAGCCTTGCACCACAGAACCAATTGCTCTACCGAGAAACCTCAAAATTCAGGCTTCAAAGAAGAGCATGAGATGAGCATCGTCGACGTCCGCACTCCCGATCCGAAACGCTTCATTCCCGGCGCGACCGGCGACTGGGAGGTCATCATCGGCATGGAAGTTCATGCTCAGGTGCTGAGCAATTCGAAGCTGTTCTCCGGAGCGTCGACCGAGTTCGGCAACGCGCCGAACGCTAATGTCTCGCTGGTCGACGCGGCAATGCCCGGCATGCTGCCGGTCATCAACGAGGAATGCGTCAAGCAGGCCGTGCGCACCGGCCTCGGCCTGAAAGCCAAGATCAACCATCGCTCGATCTTCGACCGGAAGAACTATTTCTATCCGGACCTGCCGCAGGGCTACCAGATCTCGCAATACAAGGATCCGATCGTCGGCGAAGGCAAGATCGTGATTTCGATCGGTCCGGACCGCCAGGGCCAGTTCGAGGATGTCGAGATCGGCATCGAGCGCCTGCACCTGGAACAGGACGCCGGCAAGTCGATGCATGACCAGCATCCCTCCATGTCCTATGTCGACCTCAACCGCTCGGGCGTCGCCCTGATGGAGATCGTCTCGAAGCCCGACCTGCGTTCGTCGGACGAGGCCAAGGCCTATCTCACCAAGCTGCGCTCGATCCTGCGCTATCTCGGCACCTGCGACGGCAACATGGACGAGGGCTCGATGCGCGCCGACGTCAACGTCTCGGTACGCCGCCCGGGCGAGGCGTTCGGCACGCGCTGCGAGATCAAGAACGTCAACTCCATCCGCTTCGTCGGCCAGGCGATCGAGTATGAGGCCCGTCGCCAGATCGGCATCCTCGAGGATGGCGGCGCGATCGACCAGGAAACCCGGCTCTTCGACCCGAACAAGGGCGAGACGCGGTCGATGCGCTCCAAGGAAGATGCGCACGACTACCGCTATTTCCCCGATCCGGATCTGTTGCCGCTCGAATTCGACGACGCCTTCGTGGATGCGCTTAAAACCGACCTTCCGGAACTGCCGGACGACAAGAAGGAACGCTTCGTACGGGATCTTGGCCTTTCGGTGTATGATGCCTCGGTTCTGGTTTCGGAAAAGGCGATCGCCGACTATTTCGAGGCCGTGGCCGAGGGGCGCGACGGCAAGATTGCCGCGAACTGGGTGATCAACGACCTGCTGGGCGCCTTGAACAAAGCCGGCAAAGCCATTGAAGCGACTCCGGTTTCGGCGGCGCAGCTCGGGGGTATCATCGACCTCATCAAGGCCGAGACGATCTCCGGCAAGCTCGCCAAGGATCTTTTCGAAATCCTGTGGAACGAAGGCGGCGATCCTGCGGAAATCGTCGAGAGCCGCGGCATGAAGCAGGTCACCGATACCGGTGCGATCGAGAAGGCCGTTGACGAAATCATTGCCGCCAACCCGGACCAGGTGGAGAAGGCCAAGGCCAAGCCGTCGCTGGCCGGCTGGTTCGTCGGACAGGTGATGAAGGCAACCGGCGGCAAGGCGAACCCGCAGGCGGTGCAGTCCCTCGTCAAGGCCAAGCTCGGCATCGAGGAGTGACGATGTTCTTCGTCCGCACGGCAAGCGAGCGCGACCTCGAAAAGGTTCGCGCTCTGCTGGCTGAGACATGGCATGCGACCTACGACACGTTCTATGGCGCCGAGAAGGTCGAAGAATTGACTGCCAATTGGCATTCGATGAATGCTCTCAGAGCTCGGCTGCAGCGCAAGAATGCGGAATTCGTCGTCGCGGACAATGGCGGCGAGATTGCCGGCATGGGCTTTGCTGCCATGTCGGACACGCTTAAAAAGACAGTCATCCTTCATCAGCTCTACGTCTTGCCGAAATACCAGCGGCAGGGGATCGGCCGCGACATGTTCGCCGAACTCGAAACCTGCTTTCCGGATGCCGAGCGCATGCGGCTGGAGGTCGAGCCGGAAAACCTGCGTGCGCTGGCCTTCTATCACGCGCATGGGTTTTCGGAAGTCGGGCGGACTGGCAACTGCGGCGATGAACAATCCGGCATCCCTGCACTGATCCTCGAGAAACGCCTTGTCTGACCTTGGATAGGGGCGGCGAATTGCCGCTGAACGTCCTGGGGGCGAGCGCAGCCTTTTCGGCTTCAGGATACGGGTGAAATGACCCGCGGCCCGGTGGAATCGCTGGACAAGGCATGAGCGGCACGGCATAAGCGGGACGAGATGTTGATATCCGGCTGTCTCCCATCGGCCGGTAAAGGACGATGCCCATGAAGCTCCTGTTGCAGATATTCACCTGGTGGAACGGACAGACCATCGGTACGCGCTTTCATACCTGGCGCAACGGCCAGCGTGTCGGCGAAGACGAGCTCGGCAATGTCTACTACCAGGGCGGCAAGGATTCCGAGGGTCGCACACGGCGCTGGGTGATCTACAATGGCCCGGCGGAAGCGTCTGCCATCCCTCCGGGCTGGCATGGGTGGATGCATCACCGCACCGATATTTCGCCCGCCGACGAGAAGTACGCCGCACGCGAATGGCAGCAGCCGCATCGCCCTAACCCGACCGGCACGCCCAACGCCTACCGGCCGCAAGGTTCGCTGGCCAATGCCGGCCGGCGCCCGCGCGTGACCGGCGACTACGACGCCTGGACGCCGCGCTCATGATCGGATGAAGAGGCGGGCGCGCCCGCCAGCTTCGATCTCACTTCATGGGAAATCGATCACGGCGCAGCCACATTTCGGGTTTAGCGCCTGAAGGTCTATTCGGAACAAACAGCATCGCAGGGGATTGGCGGGAATGGCAGGTTTCTGTCTGCGGAATTTGATCGGCCGGACGGCCCGGTGCGCGGGTCGTTCGCTTCTCCTGGCTCTGCCATTGATCTCCGCCGTCGAGCCGGCACGCGCCACGCGTCTCTCCAATGCCGTTGCCGTCTTTTCCGGCATCGACAAGATCACCGGCCGCATTACCACCTTTGACGTCTATATCGGCGAGACGGTGCAATTTGGCGCGCTTCAGGTGACTCCGCACGTCTGCTACAGCCGCGACGAGACGGAAGCGCCGAAGACCACCACCTTCGTCGACGTCGACGAGATCACGCTTGACCGCAAGATACGCCGTATCTTCACCGGCTGGATGTTTGCCGACAGCCCGGGCCTCAACGCCGTCGAGCATCCCGTCTATGACGTTTGGCTGCAGTCCTGCAAGCCGACCTCCGACGTTCCCGCGCCAGATAGCGCGGCGAAGCAATAGGTCCCACGGCCGGCGTCAATCACAACTTTTCGATTGTTGGCCCCGCGCTGGGGTGGGGGGAAAAGTGTGGGCGGGTTTCCGCCTCTATCCGCTGACTTATTGGAGTTGATAACGTCTATGATTCTGGGTCGATTCGACCCAGAATCATAGTGATCTCGCGTTATCAGGTGGCAGGCGGCGATTTGCGGCCGAAGAAGCCTTTGAAGTAGCGCACGGCTGCCCCGCCGGCGAGGACGACCAGTATGCCGCCCTTCTTCAGGAAGGCCAGAGCGACCGCGAGAATGCCGGCCTTGGCGGCGAGCTTTGCGCCCGCGCCCGCCGCAATCAGGCCGGCCATGCCATAGGCGGCAACCTTGTCGCCCTCCTTGAAGTCCGCATAGGCCTTGCCCTGATCGAAATGCACCATGCCCGTGACGCTCGGCAGGCCGGCCTTGATTTCTTCGAGCTGGTTCAGGCCGGCGATGAAATTCATCTGAAGCACACCTTCTCGACCGAGGATGCGGACCGAATAGTTGAGCGTGTGTGGCGCGCTTTGGTCCTTCCCGAAGATCAAGTCGCGTGCCCAATGCATGGTGTGGGTTGCAAGATCGTAGTGGGGCGGGGAGGCCCAGCCGACCAGAGTGATCGGATCGTAGCCTTCCTTCTCCCGTTCCACGTTGCTCTCGGCGGTGGCCTCCTTCAATTGCGCGAGCAGGTCGTCGAAATCGGTCGTGAGCGCATCGGCGTCAGATACGTAGCCGTCTTCGGCATAATCGATCGCCGAGCCCCATCCGCCTTCTGCTTCCGGTGCATACTTGGCCGGAAGGATCATGCCGAGATAGCCATCGGCCGATTGCGGCGGATTGCCCCAGAGTTCGACAAGAACCTTTCGCGTGTCCGCCGGATCTAGGAAGTAGAATTCCTCAGGAACTTGCAATTGCGCATTGGCGCCGGAAAGCGTGACGGCTCCCTGCTTGAAATCCAGGGATTCCACCACCGCTGCGGCTTCCGGCGGCAGGTTCGACGGAGCGCCGAACATCTCCTGATAGGTCTTCGCATGCGAGCCCGTGGTGAGAGCGGTGAGAATGCAGCACGCCAATAAAAGTCGATTCATCTAAAAGCCCCTCAATGGAAATCGGACCTTAGACGAGTGCAAGAGACGTTTGCAACTTCGGAGAGCGAAATCCAGAGGTTATCGTCGTGGTTGGCCGATGAATGCCGCAGGGCCTGAGGCCTAAAAATGGAGATTGGGCGAAGCGATCGCCCTGGCAAGCAGGAGGTCATATTGGGCCTTCGGCACGTCGACGGCGCCGAATGATTTCAAGTGCTCGGTGGTAAACTGCGTGTCGAGCAGCTGGAAGTGCTTGGCGCGAAGCCGCTCGACGAGATGAACGAGGCAGATTTTCGAGGCATCCGTGCGCAGCGAGAACATGCTTTCACCGAAGAAAGCCGCCCCGAGCGAGACGCCATAGAGGCCGCCGACAAGCCTGTCGCCCTCCCAGGCCTCGACGCTGTGGGCATAACCCATGCGGTGCAATGCCGCGTAGAGGGAGCGGATCTTGTCGTTGATCCAGGTCGTGGGCCGGCCGGGTGCAGGCGTCGCGCATCCCTCGACGACCGCTTCGAAGGCCGTATCGAAGCGGATATCGAAAGGGCGCCTCCGAATCGTCTTGGACAGGCTGCGGGAGACGTGAAACCGATCCAGCGGGATGACGCCGCGCATCTCCGGCTCGACCCAGAAGAGCTCTGGATCGTCGGCCGAGTCGGCCATCGGAAAAAGACCGATGGAATAGGCGCGCAACAACATGTCCGGGGTGATTTCCGGTTGTTTGCTGCGCGGTCCTTTCAATCTCGTACCCTATGCGGACGTTGCGGCCAGATGGTGTTCCAGCCAGTGGATATCGTAATCACCGTTGGCGATATCCTGATTGTTTATCAACTCCTGGAAAAGCGGCAAGGTCGTCTTGATTCCATCAATGACAAACTCATCGAGCACCCGGCGCAGCCGCATCATGCATTCTACGCGCGTCCGTCCATGGACGATCAGCTTGCCGATCAGGCTGTCGTAATAGGGCGGAATGCGATAGCCCTGGTAGGCGCCGCTGTCGACGCGCACGCCGAGGCCGCCCGGCGCGTGAAAATGCGTGATCGTGCCCGGGGAGGGGACGAAGGTGCGCGCATCCTCGGCATTGATGCGGCATTCGATGGCGTGGCCGGAGAACACGACGTCTTCCTGCTTGACCGAGAGGCCGCCGCCCGATGCCACGCGGATCTGTTCATGCACGAGGTCGATGCCGGTGATCGCTTCGGTGATCGGATGCTCGACCTGGAGACGCGTGTTCATTTCGATGAAGTAGAATTCGCCGTCCTCGTAGAGGAACTCGATCGTGCCGGCGCCGCGATACTTCATCTTCTTCATTGCGTCGGCGCAGACCTGGCCGATCTTCATGCGCTGCTCGACGTTGAGCGCCGGGGAATTCGCTTCTTCCCAGACCTTCTGGTGGCGGCGCTGCAGCGAGCAGTCGCGCTCGCCGAGATGGATGGCATTGCCTTCGCCGTCGCCAACGATCTGGATTTCGATATGGCGCGGCCTTCCGAGGAATTTCTCCATATAGACCGCGTCATTGCCGAAGGCGGCAGCCGCCTCGGCGCGTGCCGTTGCAACGGCATGCTCGAGATCCTCCTCGGTCCTGGCGACCTTCATGCCGCGTCCACCGCCGCCTGCCGTGGCCTTGATCAGGACCGGGAAGCCGATCTCGCGGGCGACCTTGAGCGCGTTCTCCGGCTTCACTTCGCCGTCGGAACCGGGAACGACCGGGATGCCGAGTTCTTCCGCGGTCTTCTTGGCGGTGATCTTGTCGCCCATCAGGCGGATGTGCTCGGCCGTCGGGCCGATGAAGGTGATGCCGTGCGCCTCGAGGATGTCGGCGAACTTGGCGTTTTCCGAAAGGAAGCCATAACCCGGATGCACCGCGTCCGCCCCGGTGATCTCACAGGCGGCGACGATCTGATGGATGTTCAGATAGCTCTCGCGAGACGGCGGAGGTCCGATGCATACGCTTTCGTCCGCCAGCCGGACATGCATGGCATCGCTGTCTGCCGTCGAATGCACGGCAACCGTCGCGATACCGAGCTCCTTGCAGGCGCGCAGCACACGCAGAGCGATTTCGCCGCGATTGGCAATGAGAATTTTCGAGATCATCGCCACCGTGCCTTTATTCGATCACGATCAGAGGTTCGCCATATTCGACCGGGGCGGCATCTTGCACGAGAATTTGCGTTACCTTGCCGGAGCGGGGGGCCGGGATCTGGTTCATCGTCTTCATGGCCTCGATGATCAGGATCGTCTGGCCTTCCTTGACCGTCGCACCGACCTCGATGAAGGGGCGGGCGCCGGGGGCCGGGGAGAGATAGGCAGTGCCGACCATCGGCGCCGTTACCGCGTTCTTCGCGTTATGGCCGCCTTCGGCTGCGGCGGCGGGTGCCGCGATGGGTGCAGGTGCAGCGGCAACGGCCGCCGGCAGCTGATAGCTGGGCATTGCCGCCATGGGCATCGCAACGGGCGTGCCGTTCCGCGAGACGCGGATGCGCAGGTCGTCCTGTTCCACTTCGATCTCGGTCAGGTCGGTGTCCTTGAGGATATTGGCGAGATCGCGGATCAGCGCCTGATCGATACCCGGTTTCTTGTCAGCCATGGGATATGAGCCTCGTGTACTTCTTATTTCGACGTGTTTGTCAGGTTCTTTAGCGCATGCAGCGCCAGAATGTAACTCTGCGCGCCGAAGCCGCAGATCACGCCCTTGACGGCCGGCGCAATCATCGACTTGTGGCGGAATTCTTCGCGCGCATGGATGTTGGAAAGATGCAGTTCCACGACGGGAACGGCGATCGCGCGAATGGCATCGTGCATGGCGATCGAGGTGTGCCCATAGGCGGCCGGATTGATGGCGACGCCGGCGGCCCTTTCGCCTGCCTCGTGCAGCCAGTCGACCAGTACGCCCTCGATGTTCGATTGGCGGAAATCGACGTCGAAGCCCAGGAGCTTCCCCTCCGCTTTGCACATCGCCTCGATGTCGGCCAAGGTCTGGCCGCCGTAGATGCCTGGTTCGCGCTTGCCGAGGGCATTCAGGTTTGGGCCATTCAGCACAAAAATCGTCGAGGGCATAAGGGATTCCGGTCCAATGATGGGAGGTTACCTATAGACCGATGGTTCGGCGAGGGAAAGCCCCTCGGGTTCCCAGGGGATTTGTCCACAAGTCATAGGCTGATAGGTGGGCGAGAGCGGCATCGAGGCGTCCCGCTTCGGCGTTTGGGTCAGCAGGCGGTCTTGCCGCATTCGCGCATGTTGGCGACCTTGCCGGTGAGGTCGGCGGCGCCGACTGCCCCATAAACGGCCTCGCTACCGATCACATAGGACGGCGTTCCGGTAATGCCGAGATCGTTGGCGAGCATGTAGGCTTCGCGCAGCGAGGCGTCATTCGGGTCGTCTTCCATCTTCCCGCGCAATTGCTCTTCGCCAACCCCGAGCTTGGCGGCGACAGCGATCGCCGTTTCTTCGGTGGCCCGCTCCTCGGCGCCGAGCAGGGCGCGGTGGAAGTCGCCATATTTCTCCGGTGCGATCGCGCGGAACGCGGCGCTGACCTTGTGGGCGGCAAGCGAATCGGGGCCGAGGATCGGGAGCTCCTTCAAGACGAAACGGACGTTCTTGTCGTTTGCGAGGATCTCATCCATGTCCGAGAGCGCCCGCTTGCAGTAGCCGCAATTGTAGTCGAAGAATTCGACGATCGTGACGTCGCCCTTGGGGTTGCCGAGCGTCACGTCGTAGGCGGAATTGAAGATCGCCTTCTCGTTGTTGGCGATCGCGGCTTGGGATGCTTCCTGCTGCTTCGCCCGCTGCTTGGCGGAAAGTGCTTCCTGCACTTCCAGCATGATCTCCGGGTTGGCGATCAGATATTCCTTGATGAAGGCGCCAATCTCTTCCTTTTGCTTTGCGTCGAGCGCCGCGGCGGATTGGGGCAGGGCGATGCCGGTTGCGAGCGCAATCAGCGTTCCGGCGGCGATCATCTTTTTCTTGAACGTCATCATTCCCTCGTTGTCTTCTCGTATCCGTCTGTCGCCCATTTCGCACGGCCGCGTCAACGCATCTTCGAATGACGGTAGCGAGCCTGCGCCGCCGTATGCGAGCATAGGGTGCGCGGGCGCGAAACGAAACGGCAAAATCGGCCGAATTGCGGCGCTCCCATACTTGTGAAGGATAATGCGATAGGGCAAAGGGGCGGGACGCCAGCCAACTTCATGAGGATCAGCCATTGGCACAGACGTCGAAACGCAGCGCCGTCGAACCTTTCCATGCCATGGATGTCCTGGCGGAAGCGACGCGTCGCCGTGATGCCGGTCATCCCGTCATTTCGATGGCGGTCGGCCAGCCGGCCCATCCCGCCCCGAAAGCTGCACTCGAAGCGGCGCGGCGGGCGCTGGAGCACGGCCGTCTCGGCTATACCGACGCCCTCGGCACCCTCTCGCTGAAGCGGGCTATTGCCGCGCACTATCAGAACCGCCACGGGATCAACCTTGATCCGCAGCGGATCGCCATCACCACCGGATCATCGGCGGGCTTCAATCTGGCCTTCCTGGCTCTCTTCGATCCGGGCGATTGCGTCGCCATCGCCCGTCCCGGCTATCCTGCCTATCGCAACATCATGGCCGCACTCGGTCTGCGCGTCGTCGAGATCGAAGTGACTGCCGAGACAGGTTTTACGCTGACGCCCGAAAGCCTCGAGCAGGCGGCGGTGCAAGCCGGCAAGCCGCTGAAGGGCGTGCTTCTCGCCAGTCCGGCAAACCCGACCGGCACCGTCACGGGGAAGGCGCGCCTGAAGGCGCTTGCCGACTATTGCCGCGCGCAATCGATCGCCTTCATCTCCGACGAGATCTATCACGGGCTGACCTTTTCCGGTGAGGAGACCTCCGCACTGGAGATCGCCGCGGATGCGGTCGTCATCAACTCGTTCTCGAAGTACTATTGCATGACCGGCTGGCGCATCGGCTGGATGGTGCTGCCGGACGATCAGATCCGTGTCTTCGAACGCATCGCCCAAAGCCTCTACATCTCGCCGCCGGAGCTGTCGCAGATTGCCGCGGAGGCGGCCCTCGGGGCGCATGAGGAACTGGATGGTTACAAGCGGACCTATGCCGCCAATCGCGATCTTCTCCTGACGCGCTTGCCGGAGATGGGCCTCTCTATCGCTTCGCCGATGGACGGCGCCTTCTATGCCTATGTCGACGTCAGCCGCTTCACCAATGACAGCATGGCCTTTGCCCGTCGGATGCTGGCCGAGATCAACGTCGCGGCGACGCCCGGCTTCGATTTCGATCCGCTCGAGGGGCATCGCACGATGCGCTTTTCCTATGCCGGTTCAACGGCCGAGATGGCTGAAGCGATGGACCGCATTGCGCATTGGTTGAAATAGCCGCCTTCGGGATCGGGCGCGGCAATCGACCGTCACTACAGCGCCGCGCGTCATATCAGACGCGCAAAGGTCGCTGTATCACTTTGAATTGCTGCATGCCTCCTTAAATCGAGGTCGATTGGAGGCATGCCGCAACAAAAAGGCCCGGAATGCTCCGGGCCCTTCGTTTGGTAAGCCTGTGCTTTCTCAGAAGAAGCCGCGGCGCTGCCACCATCCGCCTTTTTTCGGCTTGGTTGCCTCTTCTTCGGTGCTGTCGGCCTTGGCCACATTCGATGTGACCACGGGTTCGGAGGCAATCGTCGTCAGATCGCGATTTGCGCGCGCGGGCTTGGCTGCCTCCAGGTCTGCGACCGCTTCTTCCACCGCCGCGGGGACAGTTTCGTCCGGGCCCGCTTCGATGGCCTGTTCAGCGGCCGCGTCGGCATTTTCCGCCGCTGCCTCGATTTCAACGGCCTTCTTGCGGCTGCGCTTCGGCTTTGCCGGCTTCGCCGGCTTTGCTTCTGCTGCCGGGGTCTCGGCGTCGACTGGCGCCGCATCCGCGACCTGTTCGATGGCCGCCGCTGCGGCAACATCCGGCTCTTCTACCGCTGCCGCTTCCTCGGCATCAGCCGGCTCTTCGCCGGATTCCGCCGCAAGAGCGGCTTCACCCTCGGCCTCCAGTTCCGGCCGGTTGCGACGGCCGCCGCGCTTGCCGCGACGGCGACGCTTGCGCTTCTGATCGCCGTCTGCCGTTACGCCGTCCTCAGCCTCGCCTTCGTCTTCGGCCTCGTCGCCTTCGTCAGCCGCGCCATCGGTCATGTCTTCGGATTCGGCCGCGACCGATTCCGGTGTCTGGCCGGCGCCCTTGCCCCTGCGGCGGCGGCGGCGCTTGCGCTTGCGCCCACTCTGATCGTCGGACTGCTGTGGCTGAGGCTGCTCCCGGCGTTCGGCGGTGATTTCTTCCGCTTCTTCCTCGCCCAGATCTTCCTCGATGACGACGTCGTCGTCGTCTTCTTCCGGCTCAGGCGCGAAATGCAGGAGCTGTTCGATCCTCACCGGATTCTCGACCGGTTCTCCCCGGTCGATCGCGAAGTGCTGCGCGCCCACATGGGCATCGGCCTCGATGATGATGGAAACGCCGAAGCGACGTTCATAGTCGGTGATCGTGCCGCGCTTCTGATTGAGCAGATAAAGCGCGATTTCCGGGATCGTGCGGACAGTGATGTCGTGCGTGGTGTTCTTGAGCAGATGCTCTTCAATCCCGCGCAGGACGTGCAGCGCGACGGAAGACTGCGAACGGACATGACCGGTGCCATTGCAATGCGGGCAGGTCTGCATGGTGCTTTCGAGCACCGAGGCGCGAATGCGCTGGCGCGACATTTCAAGCAGGCCGAAATGCGAGATGCGGCCGACCTGGATGCGCGCCCGGTCGTTCTTCAGGCAATCCTTGAGCTTCTTCTCGACAGCGCGGTTGTTGCGCTTTTCCTCCATGTCGATGAAGTCGATGACGACCAGGCCGGCGAGGTCGCGAAGGCGCAGCTGCCGCGCAACTTCCTCGGCCGCCTCCAGGTTGGTCTGAAGTGCGGTATCCTCGATCGAGTGCTCGCGGGTGGAGCGCCCGGAGTTCACGTCGATCGAAACGAGCGCTTCGGTCTGGTTCATGATGATGTAGCCGCCGGATTTCAGCGTCACCTGCGGCTGCAGCATGCGATCGAGCTGGGCTTCGATGCCCGAACGCGAGAAGATCGGATGCACGTCGCGATAGGGCTGCACGACCTTCGCGTGGCTCGGCATCAGCATCTTCATGAAGCTCTTGGCTTCCTTGTATCCCTCTTCACCGGAAACGATGATCTCGCTGATATCCTTGTTGTAGAGATCGCGGATCGAGCGCTTGATCAGGCTGCCTTCCTCGTAGACGAGGCAGGGGGCGGTCGAATTCAACGTCAGCGTGCGGACGTTTTCCCACAGGCGCATCAGATATTCGAAGTCGCGCTTGACCTCGACCTTGGTGCGGTTGGCGCCGGCCGTCCGCAGGATGACGCCCATGCCCTGCGGCACGTCGAGCCCGCGGGCGATCTCCTTCAGGCGCTTGCGGTCCTGCAGGTTGGTGATCTTGCGGGAGATGCCGCCGCCGCGTGCTGTGTTCGGCATCAGCACCGAGTAACGGCCCGCAAGCGAAAGATAGGTGGTGAGTGCGGCGCCCTTGTTGCCGCGTTCTTCCTTCGCGACCTGAACAAGAATGATCTGCCTGCGCTTGATCACCTCCTGAATGCGATACTGCTTCCGCGGCTTGCGGACCTGCCGGTCCGGAACCTCTTCCATCGCGTCTTCGGCGCCGACGGACTCGATGATTTCCTTCTCGCCGTCATGACCGTCGTCATCGTCGTCGTCGTCACGCCGACGGCGCGCATCGACGTCTTCGGAGATCGAGTCGACGTCGACCATCGCGGCCATTTCACCGCTGCTGCCTTCGCCGGCTTCGGCGTCGCTCTGCGCCTCTTCCGTCTGCTCGCTGGCCTTGGCTTTCGTCCGACGCGTGCGCTTCGGCTTGGCCTTGGGTTTCTCCTTGGCCTTCTCCGCCTCTGCGTCCGCGTTGATTTCCGTTACCGCTTCCGGTGTCTCGATTGCCTCGGCAGCTTCGGCCTCTGCAGCCTCGTCTTTCGTCGGCGCGGCGGTCTTGTCGTTTGCCGTTTCGACCGGCTCGATGTCGTCCTCGCGGCGGGCCTCTTCGGCTTCCGCTTTCAACAGCGCCTGTCGGTCGGCGAGGGGGATCTGGTAGTAGTCGGGGTGAATTTCGGCAAAGGCCAGAAAGCCGTGGCGATTGCCGCCATAGTCCACGAAGGCCGCCTGGAGCGACGGCTCCACCCTGGTCACCTTCGCCAGATAGATATTGCCGCGGATTTGCTTCTTATGTTCCGATTCGAAATCGAATTCTTCTATGCGGTTCCCGCGAACGACAACGACGCGCGTCTCCTCTGAGTGAGACGCATCGATAAGCATTTTCTCTGCCATCTAAGCTTTGCTCCTCGGCGCAGAGGAACGGCAGACAGAGGCACTTCGCTTGGAAGGCTGTCGAACACGTCGGAAGCTGCGCCGGATGTGAAAGGTCCTGTTTGGCGCAGGTGATGGTGCAGCAGCCAGACGGCAGCCGGAACGATTCCGTCCCGGGGCCTCTTTACTTCTGACCGATACTGCTGAGTCACATCAAAGACCAAACAAGAATGCCAATGTCCTGGGCCTCGAGGGGAGGCCCGATGAATACGCCCGCTTGCGGGCAGTCGGTGAAAATCACCATCAAGAACTCCGGCCACCGCCGGAAATTGCGATCCAGTGTACGGGAGGAAATGCAGCGACGGCGGATGAATACCTGCGGCCGCGGAAGCATGATACGGTTGCAACCGGCTGTTCCGGCTCGATCACTTCCCTGGCGCCAAGCTTCTCTAAAGCTCCGGCTGCCCGGCCGACGATTCTATCCCGTCAACACTTTCTCCTTGTGACGCTTTTATGTTTTCTATGTCACATTGGCAAGGGAAAAGCCTTTGCCGCCACAATATTGATCGATTCGCTTGCCCGGGTGAAATCGGGTGTTCGGCGAGCATCCGATCGGTTTCAGACCATGCTGCAGGCGTCGCTTTCGGTGGCGTCGCGTCAAGGTTTGGTTAACCATGAAAGTTCATTGGTGCGTCGTGATGGTCGCGGTCCCTGGGGCCTTGCGCCGATTCGAATGACGATGGGGGAGCCCGGGTGAAGCATTCCGCAACAGATCTGCATTGGTCGCTGGCGAAAGGGTTGTCGCGCTGGGTCAGGCCGGCCATCGCCGCCTTGCTTGCCGCGATGGCAGTGCTGCTGCCGCTCGCAAGCCGGGCCGCGGATGGGGCTACGCCGCTATTGGCCTATGGCGCGCGAGTCGCCGGCGACGATGCGCGCACGCGCCTCGTGATCGAATTCGATCGCACCCCCGAATTCTCCATTCATTACGTCGCAAATCCGGTGCGTGTCATCATCGACCTGCCGGAAACGTCCTTCGGCCTGAAGCCGGAAAGCCTGGAACCACGGGGCCTCTTCGACGCCATTCGCTATGGCGGGATGGGGGCAGGGGCCTCTCGGCTGGTGCTTTCCGCCAAAGGGCCGACCGAAGTGACCCACGCTGAGGTGAAGCCGGAGGAAGACGGTAAGGGCTTTCGCCTCATCATCGATGCCGAGAGGGTTGATAGCGCCCGTTTCGCCAAGCTCCTGGGCGATCAGCAATGGACGGGAACGGTTCGCACCACCAAGACCGATCGCCCCGCCCTTGCGCCGGCAAGCCCGGCCGGCACGTTCGTGGTCGCTGTTGACGCCGGGCATGGGGGGATCGACACCGGCGCGATCGGCATCGTCACCAAGACGGAGGAGAAACACGTTACGCTCGATTTTGCGCGGGACCTGGCGGCGACGCTCAACCGCGAGGCCGGCATCGAGGCCTTCCTGACGCGGGACGGCGACGAATTCCTCTCACTGCCGCAGCGCGTCCAGATCGCCCGGCAAAGAGGCGCCAACCTGTTCATTTCGGTCCACGCCGATACGCTGAAGCAGAAGGATATTCGCGGCGCCACGGTCTATACGATATCCGACAAGGCATCCGACCATCTGGCGGCCGATCTGGCGGCGCGCGAGAACCTGTCCGACGAGATCGCCGGCATACCATTGGAAAGCGAACCGGCCGAGGTCGCCGACATTCTCATCGATCTCACCCGCCGCGAAACCCAGGCCTTTTCCGTCAATCTCGCGCGAAGTGTCGTCTCCTCCTTCGAAGGCCAGATCAAGCTGATCAACAATCCCCACCGCCATGCCGGCTTCCGCGTGCTGCAGGCGCCGGACGTTCCTTCGATCCTGCTCGAACTCGGCTTCCTGTCGAACAAGGAGGACGAGAAGCAATTGCTCGATCCGGAGTGGCGCAAGAGGGTATCGGAATTGCTGGCCGTCGCCGTTCGAGGCTATCGCCAGACGGCGGTCGCGAACGGCGGATGAGCGTGCCGCGTAGAAGCGCAGCGTGCCGCGTAGAAGCGCGTCTGTGGCAGACAGCGCCGGAAGTGATTTGTGTCGCCGGCGTAACAGCGATATGCTTTTCGGCGAGATGCGCACACTATAACCGAACACCAGCCCTATTTTACTCACAATCCGGGCCTTTTGGGGGAAGGGCGTCCCGATTTGTTGGGAAACGATGTTGAAGCTTGAGTTTCCTCGCCATATGAGGGAACCCGCGAAGCGTGCAGCTGTCGTACCGGGCGATCTCTGACGAAGGAGCCCGGGGCGGACACTTGGCTTGTGAAAGTGGGTCTTTCGAATGGCGACCCGGCAATGGGACAATAAGGTACCGGTATCCGGCTGATGATCAGACTGATTGGATATTTTTTCGGCGTTGGTGCGTTTCTGCTGCTCGGCGTTGCCGCAGTGGTCGCGATCTATCTCGGGGCGATCACCAAGGATTTGCCCGACTACGAGGTGCTTGCGAAATATGCCCCGCCGGTCACGACCCGTTTTCACGCCGGAAATGGTGCTCTGATTGCCGAATATGCGCGCGAGCGCCGTCTCTATCTGCCGATCCAGGCCATACCGGATCGCGTCAAGGCGGCCTTCATTTCCGCCGAAGACAAGAATTTCTACCAGCATCCGGGCATCGACGTCACCGGGCTTGCCCGCGCCATCACCGTCAACCTCCAGAATTTCGGCTCCGGCCGGCGTCCGGTCGGTGCCTCGACGATCACCCAGCAGGTGGCGAAGAACTTCCTGCTCAACTCCGACCAGACCTACGACCGCAAGATCAAGGAGGCGATCCTCTCCTTCCGCATCGAACAGGCCTACAGCAAGGATCGCATTCTCGAGCTCTATCTGAACGAGATCTTCTTCGGTCTGAATTCCTACGGCGTTGCCGGTGCGTCGCTGACCTATTTCGACAAGTCCGTCACGGAACTGACCGTTGCCGAGGCGGCCTATCTTGCGGCCCTGCCGAAAGGACCGGCCAACTATCATCCGTTCCGCAAGACCGAAGCGGCGATCGAGCGCCGCAACTGGGTGATCGACCGCATGGTCGAGAACGGCTATGTGAGCAAACCGGATGGAGAGGAGGCGAAGAAACAGCCTCTCGGCGTGACGCCGCGCCGCGGCGGTGCGCATCTGTTCGCGTCGGACTACTTCGCCGAAGAGGTCCGCCGGCAGATCATCCAGAAATATGGCGACAACGCTCTTTACGAAGGCGGCCTTTCGGTGCGCACGTCGCTCGATCCTCACCTGCAGATCATTGCGCGCAAGGCGCTGCAGGATGGGCTCTTGAGCTATGACGAGCGCCGCGGGTTTCGCGGACCGATCAAGACGATCGAGATCGGTGGTGATTGGGGCGAGCCGCTGAGCAAGGTCCCGGCACTCAACGACGTGCCGGAATGGAAGCTCGCCGTCGTGCTCGCCGTCGACAGCGAAGGCGCCGAGATCGGCATCCAGCCGGAGAAGGAAGCCTCCGGCCAAATCGTCCCGGAACGCGTCACCGGACATATTTCCGCGGAGAACATGCAATGGGCCTATCGTTCTGCCGGCGGCCAGCGCAAGACGGCGAAGTCTCCCGAGGGTGCAGTCGGCCCCGGTGATGTCGTCTATGTCGAGCCGCTCGAGGCGCAAGGGCAATATCGCTTGCGCCAGCCGCCAAAGGTTCAGGGCGGCCTGGTGGCGATGGACCCGCATACGGGCCGCGTGCTGGCGATGGTCGGCGGCTTTTCCTACGGCCAGTCGGAGTTCAACCGCGCTACGCAGGCGATGCGCCAGCCCGGTTCCTCTTTCAAGCCTTTCGTCTATGCGGCAGCCCTCGACAATGGCTATACCCCGGCCTCGGTCATTCTCGATGCGCCGATCGAGATCGTCGCCGGCGGTCAGGTGTGGCGGCCGGAAAACTACGGCGGCGGCTCGGCCGGGCCTTCGACGCTGCGGCTCGGCATCGAGAAGTCCCGCAACCTGATGACGGTGCGGCTTGCCAACGACATGGGCATGAACCTCGTCGCCGAATATGCCGAGCGCTTCGGCATCTACGACAAGATGCCGCCGCTCCTTTCCATGTCGCTCGGCTCCGGCGAGACGACGGTGCTGCGCATGGTGTCGGCCTATGCGGTTATCGCCAATGGCGGCAAGCAGATCAAACCGTCGCTGATCGACCGGATTCAGGATCGCTACGGCAAGACCATCTTCCGCCACGAGGACCGCACCTGCGACAATTGCAACGCCGACGATTGGGCCGAGCAGGAAGAGCCGGTCTTGACCGACAACCGCCAGCAGGTCCTCGACCCGATGACCTCCTACCAGATCACCTCGATGATGGAGGGCGTGGTCGCGCGAGGCACGGCCGCGGGCAAGATCCAGCTGGATCGCCCCGTCGCCGGAAAGACCGGCACGACCAACGACGAGAAGGATGCCTGGTTCGTCGGCTACACGCCCGATCTCGTCGCCGGCCTCTATCTCGGCTTCGACGATCCGGCGCCGCTCGGCCGTGGTGCGACAGGCGGCAGCCTGTCGGCGCCGATCTTCAACGCCTTCATGCAGGAGGCGATCAAGGGCACTCAGCCGGGCAAGTTCGTGGTGCCGGAAGGCATGAGCCTGATTCCGGTCAACCGCAAGACCGGCATGGCGGCGGTCGAGGGCGAGCCGGACACGATCATCGAAGCCTTCAAGCCGGGAACAGGCCCTGCCGAAACCTTCTCGGTCATCGGCGACCTCGATGAATATGCACCGCCGGAGGAGATATTGAAGAACTCTCCGCAGGCCAACCAGGCCGTGACCTCCGGCTCCAACGGTCTCTTCTGAGTCTTGCGTTCGATACCGATGCCCGTCGCCTTTACTTCGGCGGCGGGCATCGCTATTTGACCCTGACATTCCTCAGGCCACATCAAGAAGCAGGAACATGCGCAGCGAAATCGAGAATATTGTCGACGAAATCAAGCAGGCCATAAGCCTGCTGAGGAGGCATCTTTGACTGGGACCAGGCGGTAAGACGACTGGACTGGTTGAACAACAAGGCGGAAGATCCGTCGCTCTGGAACGATGCCGCCGAGGCGCAGAAACTGATGCGCGAGCGCCAGCAGCTCGACGACAGCATCACGGGCCTGCGCCGCTTCGAGCAGCAGCTCAGCGATAACATCGAACTCATCGAGCTCGGTGAAGAGGAAGGCGATTCGGCGATCGTCACCGATGCCGAGGGAGCGTTGCGTGAGCTGCGCAACGAGGCAGCGAAGAAACAGGTCGAGGCCATGCTTTCGGGCGAGGCGGATCGGAACGACACCTATCTCGAAGTTCATTCGGGCGCCGGCGGCACCGAGAGCCAGGACTGGGCCAACATGCTGCTCCGCATGTATTCCCGCTGGGCGGAACGCCAGGGCTACAAAGTGGAGCTCCTGGAAATCCAGGACGGCGAAGAGGCCGGCATCAAGTCGGCGACGCTGCTCGTCAAGGGCCACAACGCCTATGGCTGGCTGAAGACGGAATCGGGCGTCCATCGGCTCGTCCGCATCTCGCCCTATGACAGCAACGCGCGACGGCACACCTCGTTTTCATCCATCTGGGTGTACCCGGTCGTCGACGATTCGATCCAGATCGACATCAACGAAGGCGACTGCCGCATCGATACCTATCGTTCGTCGGGCGCCGGCGGCCAGCACGTCAACACCACCGACTCCGCAGTGCGCATCACGCACATGCCGAGCGGTATCGTCGTACAGTGCCAGCAGGAGCGCTCGCAGCACAAGAACCGCGCCAAGGCCTGGGACATGCTGCGCGCCCGGCTTTACGAAGCCGAGCTGAAGAAGCGCGAGGAAGCAGCCAATGCCGAAGCCGCCTCGAAGACCGATATCGGCTGGGGTCACCAGATCCGCTCCTACGTCCTGCAGCCCTACCAGTTGGTCAAGGACCTGAGGACAGGCGTCGAAAGCACGAGCCCCGGCGACGTGCTCGACGGCGAGCTCAACGAGTTCATGGAGGCGGCGCTCGCCCATCGCGTCAGCGGCGGCGCGGACGCGGTCGTCGAGGACCTGAACTGACCTCTTCCGAGAGATAGGTAAGATCAACGGCCGGGGCTTCCCGGCCGTTCTTTTTTGGGTTCAGTTCGTCGCGCGCTCGATCTTGATGTCGCCGACTTCGTCGATGAGCACCGTCCAGGCTTCCGGTTCGGTGGCGGATGGGTCCGTCTTCAGGTGGACGGTCGCGAACATTCCCGGCTGTCGCGTGATGCCGGTCGAGGTTTCGGGCCGAATGTCGGTGACGAAAGGCTTCATCGCTGAGAATTCCTCGAGTTCGGCGGAGGAGACCAGCTTGGGGCCGGCCGGTGTCGATGCGATCTGCTGGAGATGGATCTGTGCGGTGCCGTCCGTCTGCCGAACGGCAATCAGCTTGTAGTAGCCCCGCTGCGCGGCTGCGGTCCCTTGGGTGCCGTCGGCCGGGGCCTCCGACGGCGCTGCGCCGGCCCCGTCCTCCCAATAGCCTGTGCTCGTCACGAAAGTGACGTTCGAGGGTACGATATCCCCTTCCTGAGCCCGCAGAGCGCCGGCGGCGAAGACCAGGCAAAGCGCGATCAACAGCGTCTTGTACATTGGCGAAAATCCATAGCGAATGTCGGGTGGCCATCGCCGCTTGCAGCGTCGAACGACGACCGCGTCTGCCGCATACCATATCGGTCTGCAACGTGAGATTTCAATTGGAGAACTGCTCGGTCAGAATGCGGTCGGACCAGGAGTGGTCCGGATCGGACAGAATCCGGGCCGTCAGCTTCTCCGACTCGGCGATGCGCACCCGCACGACCGACTTGACCTCCTGGTGGTCGGCGACGGCATTCACCGGCCGCTTGTCGGCTTCGAGAATCTCGATTTCGACGGTGACGCGATTGGGAAGCAGGGCGCCGCGCCAGCGTCGTGGCCGGAAGGGACTGACGGGGGTGAGCGCGAGAAGAGGGGCCTCCAGCGGCAGGATTGGCCCATGCGCGGAGAGATTGTACGCCGTCGAGCCGGCCGGCGTCGCCAGCAGCAGACCGTCGCAGGTCAGCTCATCAAGCCGCACCTTCCCGTCGACGATGACCTTGAGCTTGGCGGCCTGGTAGGATTGCCGGAAGAGATAGACCTCATTGATTGCGAGCGCCGTGAACTCGTTGCCGTTGACGTCGACCGTGCGCATTTCCAGGGGGTGGAAGGCGTTATCGACGGCACTGGCGATGCGCTCGCGCAGGTTTTTGGTACTGTAGCGGTTCATCAGGAAACCGACCGAGCCGCGATTCATGCCGTAGACGCGCTTGCCGGTGTTCATTGTCTTGTGCAGCGTGTGCAACATGAAGCCGTCGCCGCCGAGCGCGACGATCACGTCGGCGTCCTCGGGATCGTGGTCGCCGTATATCGCCCCGAGTTCCTTCGCCGCTTTCTGCGCCTCTTCGGCCGTCGACGCAATGAAGGCGAGTGTGCTGAACTGGGTCATGCATTCAGTCCGTTTGTCGTTGCGGCGGCACGCCGTTCAATTCTGTGCTGGTTTTCTGGCACGACCCTGCGGCGAGTGCACCCGAAAATTTCAGGGTGTCCGCATTTTTGCTTTACACCGAGTCAGAATATGGTAACTCCCGTGGTCCAAGCGTGCCCTTATAGCTCAGTTGGTAGAGCGGCTGATTTGTAATCAGTAGGTCGGGAGTTCGAGTCTCTCTGGGGGCACCAAAAATCCCTTTTATTTCAGTTGCTTGTGCGGCCTCCTAATTGAGCGTTAGCTGCGCTTCGCGCCGGGCTAACGCGGCCGCTAACGATCGGCAGCGAGGTGATTTGGCTTTTTGTGGATAGTTTATGCATCTAGCTAGGGTCAAAGTTTGATACGTATGGGGTATGAACTTGGCGAACCCACCTACCAAACACCACTATATCCCTGCCTTTTATTTGCGGCGCTGGCGAGACCCTGGGGACGGCAAGGTCACTGAGTTCACTAAGCCGTACAAGGCCATTGCCGTCAAACGCGTGACGCCAGAGGGGACGGGATACGAAGAACGACTCTATGAGCTTAGAGGCTATGAGCCCTTGCTTGCACAACAAGTCGAGGAGCGCTTCTTTAAGCCGGTCGATACTTGGGCATCGAATTCGCTCGACTTGATTGAGCGCCACGGTCATCAAGCGCCTTGGACAAGCCACAGCCGACCGGCCTGGACGCGCTTTATTCTGTCGCTGCTTCTCCGCTGCCCAGAGGACATAGAGGTTTTCCGAGAATGGTGGCATGAGGACTTCAGTCGTACGGATGAGGAGTCTGAGGCCCGCTATCAGTCAGCGCGTGGGTCTGACGATCCGAAGACCTTTTCAGAATACTTAGCTGGGCAGTCGCTCGCCAAGAAAGAGCGGCACCAGTTCGAGATATTCTACTCGTTGGTGGACGACGCCAGTGTCGGCGGCAAGATCAATAATATGCATTGGCGTATACTTCAGACGCCCGCTCGCGCACCGATGCTTCTAACCTCTGACCGGCCAATTATCCGGACGGATAGCCTTGCGGGAGCAGGAGGTCACATCGCATTGCCGATCGGACCGCGCTTGCTTTTCATCGGCTCCCACGACACGAACTTCCTTAAGAGCATTCTGAAGGCCGACCAAGTGGCCCTTGTGAAAGAATGTAATCGGCAAGTCGTCGAATCAGCGGCGCGGTTCGTTTACGGCCTCGACGAAAGCCAGCGACGATTTGTCGAGAATCGTTTCGGGAAATCGCCACAGCCGAGATTAATGGAAAGCATTGTACAACGCCGTCGTGACAGTGTTTCCGAACGCCACCAGTAACGAACTGGATTGCAGACGTTCGGTTTTGCCACTAGACCAGCCGCCTGACGCTGTCGCCGCCTCCAGCCAGACGCGACGAACGGCGGCGTCCCAGTCGTCCTGAAGCGAGAAGTGGACCCGGTCGGGCAGCGCCGTGCCGACGTTCTTCCAGGGCATTACCCGCCGCCCGGCGCACCACGACGTCCTGCATTGGCTTCGGCATCCGGCGGACGAGGTCCAGAATCTCGGCGGCGTCCTCCCTGTGGTGGCGCTCGATTCGGCGGGTGGCGAAGCGGATGCGCGGCGGCGGCGTCTTCATCTTGAGCTTGTGCGCCGGCGTCCGCGCTGGGTCAGGCGGTTCCCGTGGTCGGTGGCGAAAGCTTCCCGGCGACCGAAAGCATGTGCCGGATCTCGGGCAATGTCGCTTCAATGAGCCCCTCAGTCGCGCCGTGCGACGGATCGAGGATCAGCCTCAATGCCTGCTCCGCATTCTCCGGCGTCAGCCGCAGGCCGGCGATCCATAGAGTAAGCACCACTTTGGCGGCCAGGGCCATGGTCGTGGCGAGGGCTGCGGTTTCAAGCTGGTTCGTCTCTTTCTCGCTGTGCATGCGCCGTCGGCTCCTTCTTTGGGTTGTGCGACCTTGCCGTGAGTCTTTGCGGCGCCGCAAGCGGTGTGAGGTGCGGCGCGATGGCTGAGAACTCCGACGGCTTCATGTTCATGGCAATCAAGCCACCGCCGATGCCGCCAGCGGAAAGGGCTGCAGTTCGGCTGCAGCTTGCCCTCTTCCCCGTCATTTGTGTGGGTCAATGGCGAGCACCAGGCGCTCAAAGCGCGGCGTCTTGGGATTGATCCATTTGCCGTACGTCTGGCGGCATTCTCCCGCGTAATGGGGAGGCCGGCCGACGCCTCTTGTCACCGTCGAAGGTGATGCCTCCGCTCGCGTGCATGCGCCGGATTCTACGACGCACCTGGCTGTCGTTTCTCTGTGAAACTATCACATTGTATTTTACCGTTATAATTAATGTATACGAAGATAATACATTTTTCTTGACTCAAGGCTCTTCGGCTGCGACATTGTGCAGACCAAGCCAACTGTAGCGGTGTCAGAGGAGGTCCCCGTGAAGAGCGGCAAGAACGGTCTCTACGAAGATTTGAAGCGGCAAATCCTGACGATGGAGCTCGACCCCGACGAGGATCTCGACGAGGTGGCCCTGAGCGAGCGGTATGGCGTGTCGCGGACGCCGGTGCGCGAAATCATCCGCCGTCTTGAGGGCGAGGGTTACGTCGAGATTCGGGAAAACCGCGGCGCGCGGGTCGCGCCCATGAACCATTCGACTCTCAGGAACTTCTTCCTGGTCGCGCCGATGGTCTATGCGGCGATCGGTCGGCTCTCCGTCCAGAACTTCAAGCCCAGGCAGCTTGCGCAACTGAAGGATACGCAGGAGCGGTTTCGCACCGCGGCCGATACCGGGGACGCCCCTGCGATGGTGCTGGAGAACAACCGGTTCCACGAGATCATGGGTGAGATGTCGGGCAACGTCTACCTGCAGCCGAGCCTCAGCCGCCTGCTGATCGACCACGCGCGCATCGGTCACACCTTCTTTCGCCCGCGCAACGAAGACATGGAAAAGCGGCTGCGCACCGCCGTCGAGCATCACGACGCGTTCATTGCGGCGATTGCTGCGCATGACGAGGACGCGGTCGTCGATCTCGTTTTCGAGCACTGGGAACTCTCGCGAGAGAACATGGAGATGTTCATAGCGCCGCAAGGCCTGAAGGCGGACGCCCTGGTCGATATCCCGGCCACACAGTTGATGGAGAAACTGTCTTGAAGTTCGAAGGTATCTACACGCCTGCGGTGACCCCGTACACCGATGGCATAATCGACAAGAAGGGGTTCGCGGAGGTTCTCGAATCTCTGATCGAGGCCAAGGTCCACGGCATCATCGTCGGCGGATCCACCGGGGAATACTACGCCCAGTCGGCGCAGGAACGCTTCGAGCTGGCCGCCCACGCCAAGGAGGTCATCGGCACACGGTTGCCGCTGATCGTCGGTACCGGCGCGACGCGCACCGAAGATGCGGTCGAGTACGCCAAGGCGGCAAAGGAGATCGGCGCCGACGCGATCCTGGTGTCGTCGCCGCCCTATGCGCTGCCGACCGAGCGTGAGAACGCTGTCCATGCGCTGACCGTCGACCGCGCTGCCAACCTGCCGATCATGCTCTACAACTATCCGGCCCGCATGGGCGTGATGATGGGCGACGAGTATTTCTCCCGTGTCGGCAAGTCCAGGAATGTCGTGGCGATCAAGGAAAGCTCCGGCGACATGGGCAATCTGCACCTGCTCGCCCGGAAGTTTCCGCACATCTCGCTCTCCTGCGGCTGGGACGACCAGGCGCTCGAATTCTTCGCGTGGGGCGCGAAAAGCTGGGTCTGTGCCGGCTCCAATTTCCTGCCGCGCGAACACGTCGCGCTCTATGAAGCCTGCGTCATCGAGAAGAACTTCGACAAGGGCCGCGCCATCATGACGGCGATGCTGCCGCTGATGGATTTCCTCGAATGCGGCAAATTCGTCCAGTCGATCAAGTTCGGCTGCGAGCTGAACGGACTGAACGTCGGCGAAGTGCGCGCACCGCTGCGGCCCTTGAATTCTGAAGAAAAGCGAACCCTGCAGACCGTCGTCACCACCCTGAAGCGGTCCGTCGCCCACATCACATCGGGAGCCAACTATGCATGATCTTCTGACCGTAGCGGAATATGCGGCGATCGCGAAGTCGATGTCCTATCCGTCGAACGCCTTTGTCGACGGCGCCTTCCGCCCTGCGCAATCCGGAAAGACCTTCAAGACGACCAATCCGGCGACCGGGGACGTTCTGACAGAAATCGCCGCCTGCGATTCTTCCGATGTCGACTTTGCCGTCGCCAAGGCCAAGCAGGCGTTTGAAGACGGCCGCTGGCATCTTCGCTCTCCCGGCGAGCGCAAGGAAGTCCTGCTCAAGTTCGCCAGGCTGCTCGAGCGCAACCGCCACGAACTCGCCGTGCTCGAAAGCCTCGACAGCGGCAAGCCGATCCGCGAGGTCCAGACGATCGATGTGCCCGATACGATCCACACGATCCGCTGGCACGCCGAGCTGATCGACAAGATCTATGACAACACAGCGCCTGTCGGGTCGAACGCCCTGACGCTGGTCGTGCGCGAACCGATCGGCGTCGTCGGCCTGGTGCTGCCCTGGAACTTCCCGCTGCTGATGCTCGCCTGGAAGATTGGCCCGGCGCTCGCGGCGGGCTGCTCCGTCGTCGTCAAGCCGGCGCAGGAGACGACGCTGACGGCGCTCAGGGTGGCGGAACTCGCCCATGAAGCCGGCATTCCGGCCGGCGTCTTCAACGTCGTCACCGGCAGCGGCAAGGATGTCGGCGAGCCGCTCGGCATGCACATGGACGTTTCGATGGTCAGCTTCACCGGCTCGACCGCCACCGGCCGGCGCTTCCTGCGCTACGCCGCGGATTCGAACCTGAAGCGCGTCGTGCTCGAATGCGGCGGCAAGAACCCGGCCGTCGTCATGAACGACGTCGAAGATCTCGACCTCGTCGCCGAGCAGGTGGTCAATGGCGCCTTCTGGAACATGGGCGAGAACTGCTCAGCGACCTCGCGCCTGATTGTCCACGCCGACGTCAAGGACGAGCTTCTGAAGCGCATCGGCGCCTACATGCGGGAATGGCGGATGGGCGACCCGCTCAACCCGGAAAACCGTATCGGATCGCTGGTCAGCAAGGCCCATTTCGAGAAGGTGAAATCCTTCCTGGACGATATTGAGACCGAAAAGCTCTCGCTGCTCTTTGGCGGAGACACCCGGGAAGGCGGCAACTTTGTCGAGCCGACCGTCGTCGACGGCGTTGGTCGCGACAGCCGCCTCTTCCAGGAGGAGATCTTTGGTCCGGTGCTGTCGGTCACGACGTTCAACAGCCTGTCGGAGGCGATCACGCTCGCCAATGACACGGTCTACGGCCTGACGGCGTCGGTCTACACCGGCAGTCTCCGCAACGCGATCAAGCTGTCGCGCGAGATCCGCGCCGGCGTCGTCACCGTCAACTGCTTCGGCGAGGGCGACGCGACGACGCCGTTCGGCGGCTACAAGGAATCCGGTTTCGGCGGGCGCGACAAGTCCATCTGGGCGCACGACCAGTACACCGAGCTGAAGACGATCTGGATCGACGTCTCGGAGCGCTCCGTCGACGAGACAGTGCGATGAACCATCACACCATCAAGCGACTGCCCGTCGATACCGGAAGATCCGGCTGGGAGGCGATCAGCACCCGCCGGTTCCCCCTGCAGACGCTTGAGAGCGACGTTCGCGCCGATTGGCTTATCATCGGCGCGGGCTTCGCGGGGCTTTCGACCGCACGGAGGTTGTCGCAACTGAGACCCGGCGACAAGATCGTCATGCTCGATGCAACTGAAGTTGCCAAGAGCACGGCCGGCCGCAACTCCGGTTATATGATCGATGTGCCGCATAACCTCGCGTCCGGCGAATATTCGGTCGCCGACGAGAAGGCGACGGCGCTGGAAATGGAGCAGAACCGTCTGGCCATCGCATTCGCCGCGGAGGCTGCCGCCGAATACGGGATGTCGAAGGAGACCTTCGATCCGTCCGGCAAGATCAACGCCGCGGCAAGCGAGCGAGGCCTGAAATTCAACAGGAATTATGGCGCTTCGCTTCAGCGGATCGGCGAGAAGCACGAACTGCTCGACCTAAAGCACATGCGCGACATCACCGGCTCCGACTATTACCTTGGCGGCCTCTACACGCCGGGCGCGGTGTTGATCCAGCCGGCAGACTATATCCGTGGCCTGGCACATGGTCTCGGACCCAAGATCGAACTCTACGAGCATTCGCCTGTGCTTGAGCTGACGCGGCAGGGAAAGGATTGGAAGGCGAAATCCACCCGCGCCAGCGTGATGGCACCCAGGGTGATCCTGGCCGTAAATGGCCATGTCGAGAGCTTCGGGTATTTCCGCCGTCGACTGATGCACATCTTCACTTACGCGTCGATGACGGCTGCCTTCTCGCCGAAGGAGTTCGGCAGCCGGGCGACCGGAGCCGACCGTTGGGCCTTGCTTCCGGCGGATCCGATGGGCGCGACGGTCAGGAAGATCAGCAGCGGCAGCCACGCGCGCATCGTGATCAGGACGCGCTTCACCTACGACCCGAGCCTCAAGGTCTCCACGAAGCGCATCGCCGGCATTGCGGCCGAGCAGAGGCGATCCTTTGACGCCCGTTTTCCCGGACTCGAACGCGTGCCGCTCGAGTTCAGCTGGGCCGGCGCACTTTGTCTCAGCAGGAATCATGTTCCCGCCTTCGGCGAAGTGGAGGAGGGGCTCTATTCCGCCTGCTGCGAGAACGGCCTCGGAACAGTCAAGAGCACGCTCGCAGGGATGATGGTCGCGGAACTCGCCACCAACACAGAGAGCAGGCCTCTCGCGAAATACAAGGATCAGCCGATCCCGAGCAAGTTGCCGCCGGAGCCCTTTGCCTGGCTCGGCATCAACTCGGTCATCCGCTGGCAGGAATTGCGAGCTGGTCGGGAGGGCTAAGCCGTCGACCACGCAATGACGAAGACTGAATGGGCAGTCTTCGAAGAACAACGGGAACAAGAACAGGAGAGAACAGTGAAGACACTTTGGAAAGCACTCTGCGCGGCTGCGATGGTCGGTCTGACCATGATGCCGGCTCGCGCCGAAGAGAAGACCATCGAGATGGGAACCATGGCGTGGGAGGATCTGACGCCGATCGCAGGCATCACCAAGAAGGTGCTGGAAGACGCCGGTTATACCGTGAAGGTAACCGAGTTTTCCGAGTGGGGCATCGCCTATGCGGCGCTCAGCAAGGGCGATATCCAGATCCTGGCTTCACAGACTGATTATGTCGCCCAGGACTACTGGGACAAGAACAAGAACCGCCTGGAGAAGATCTCGCCGGTATCGCATGGTCTCTACCAGGGCATCGCGGTTCCCAAATACGTCAATATCGACACCGTCGACCAGCTCAACGAAAGTGCCGACAAGTTCGGCGGTAAGATCATCGGGATCGAGCCGGGCGCCGGCCTGATGCGCGACACCACGAACGCAGTCAAGGAATACGGCCTCAAGCTCCAGCTCGTGGAAGGCAGCACCGCGGCTATGACCGCTGCGCTGAAATCGGCGATCGACCGGCAGGAGTGGGTCGCCGTCACCCTTTGGGAGCCGTCATGGATGACGCAGAAGTATGACGTGAAATTCCTCAAGGATCCGAAGGGCGTCTTCCCACCGCCGCAGAGCTATTATTGGATCGGCCACAAAGGCTTCTCCGAAGAGAACCCGCAGGCCCGCGAGATCCTGGCAAGCGTCTATGTTCCGCTGGCGGACATCACCGCGATCAACGGCGCTGTCAGCGATGGCAAGAAGATGGACGAGGCGGTCAAGGACTGGACGGATAGCCATGCCGACCTCCTGAAGCGCTGGGAAAACATCAAGAAATACTGAGTTCCAACAGCATTCGGCCGCAGGGAGTTTCGACCCAGCGGCCGGTGCGCGGCCAGCACAAGATTGGCTCCAAGGGGAATGAGAAAATGGCGAACATCGATGCAAATGAAGTGCTGATCGACTGCCAATCCGTCTGGAAGATCTTTGGCGAAAAGGCACCTGCTGCGATGAAGGCAGTTGCCGAGCGCGGTCTTTCCAAGAAGCAGATCCTGCAGGAGTATAATTGCGTTGTCGGCGTTTCAGACGCCAGTCTGCAGGTTCGTCGCGGCGAAATCTTCTGCATCATGGGCTTGTCGGGCAGCGGCAAGTCTACCCTGATCAGGCTTTTGAACAGGCTGATCACGCCAAGCCTCGGCAAGGTACTTGTAAAGGGCAAGGACCTGTCCGCGCTCGACGCGGCCGAACTCCGACAAATGCGAGCCCAGCACATTGGCATGGTCTTCCAGAGCGTGGCGCTGCTTCCGCACCGCACGGTGCTGGAAAATGCGGCCTTCGGTCTCGAGGTTCAGGGTATTGCGAAAGCGGAGCGGAACCGGACCGCGGCAGCGGCGCTCGAGAAAGTCGGCCTCGGCGACTGGCTTAGCCGCTTTCCCTCGGAACTGTCCGGTGGCATGCAGCAGCGCGTCGGATTGGCGCGCGCCATCGCATCCGACCCCGAAATCATCCTCATGGACGAGCCGTTCAGCGCGCTCGACCCGCTCATTCGCAGGCAACTGCAGGACGAGTTCCGACAGCTTACGAAAGAGCTCGGCAAGTCGGCGGTATTCATCACCCACGATCTCGATGAGGCCATCCGCATCGGCGACCGGATCGCGATCATGAAGGATGGCGTCATCATCCAGGTTGGCACGGCAGAGGAGATCGTCCTCAACCCGGCCGACCAGTATGTCGCCGACTTCGTGGCCGGTATTTCCCGTCTCCATCTAATCAAGGCCCATTCGGTCATGGTCCCGGTCGTCGACTATCAGCGCCAGCACCCGAACAGCGATATCGGCTCGCTCGTCAAAACGACGCCGGAGGCCGACATCGACGCGTTGATCGGGTTGACCATGCAATCGGATCGCGACGCGATCGCGGTTGCCGACAACGGTACCGTCGTCGGCGTCGTGACGGCGCGGAGCTTGCTCGCCGGCGTCAAGGGAACGCCGTCGCACGAGCAGGCCGCGGCGGCCTAGAGGAGGCTCGACATGGAAAGTTCGGCTTTCGCGGACACGTTCGACGCGTGGACGGACTCGGCCCTGGAATGGCTGAGCGACAACGGTGAATTCCTCTTCGACCTCGTGAGAACGATGCTTGAAGGGTTCTACGAGGGCATTCTGTGGCTGCTCGAGCTTCCGCCGTTCTTTGTGGTGGTAGCTGTACTGGCCGTTGCCGGATGGCGGCTGGTCAATGCGTGGTTTGGCGCGCTGGCCGGAATAGCCCTCGTCATTTGCGCGCTCATGGGCCTGTGGCCGGAAACCATGAGCACCTTGGCGCTGGTCATCACCGCGACCTCGCTTGCGCTCTTCGTTGGATTGCCGATCGGCGTGATCGCCGGCTTCCTGCCGGCGCTCGATCGATTGCTGGAGCCCGCCCTCGATCTCATCCAGACCCTGCCGCCTTACATCTATCTTCTGCCGGCGATTGCCCTTCTGGGTTACGGGCCGGCGACCGCGCTCATCGCCACCTTTGTCGTCGCCATGCCTCCGGCCATCCGTCTTACCTCTCTCGGCATCCGCATGACGCCACATGAGTTCATCGAACTGGGCCACGCAATCGGCATCACGAAATGGCAGATGTTCTTCAAGATCCGTCTGCCCTTTGCCATGCCGAGCATCATGGCGGGTATCAACCAGAGCCTGATGATGGCCTTCGGTATGGTGGTCATCGCCGGCATCGTCGGTTCAGGTGGTCTTGGCGAGACGATCTACGGAGCGATCCGGACACTCGATATCGCCAAATCGATCGATGCCGCCATCGCGATCGTTGTGCTGACCATGGTGCTTGATCGCATCACGCAGAGCGCGGCCCGCTTCGCCAAGGGAGGAACACCATGAATCTGGAATCGTTTCAGTTCTCGCCGGGCATATACCTGGCGCCGACTGTCGACTGGCTCAATGCCAACTTCCATCCGTTGTTCGCCTTCATCAGCAGCGTGGTCGAGACGGTGCTTTCGGGGATCGAGGCGGCGCTCCTTGCGCTGCCAGCCTATGCGCTGATCGCCATCGTGGTGCTTCTCGCTCTCGTCCTCGTGAATATACGGGTGAGCATCCTCGCGGGATTAGCCCTCGGCTTTTGCCTTCTCGTGGGACTCTGGGCCGCTTCGATGCAGACAATTGCCCTCGTCACGGTGGCCGTGGCGATTTCCGTCCTGATCGCCTTTCCGCTTGGTATCCTGGCCTCCCGCGTCAAGAGCGTCGAGGCGGCGATCCGCCCGGTTCTCGACATCATGCAGACCGTGCCGCCATGGGTGTATCTCATCCCCGCGGTGATGATCTTCAGCCTGGGCCGGGTGCCCGCGATCATCGCAACGATCGTCTACGGCATACCGCCGATGCTGCGGCTGACCACGCTCGCCTTCAACCAGGTTCCGAAGGACATGCTCGAACTCGGCCAGGCGATCGGCGCCTCGCCCCGTTCCATCCTCTTCAAGATCGAAATCCCCGCGGCAAAACCGACCCTACTCGTCGGCCTCAATCAATGCATCCTGCTGTCGCTCGCCATGGTCGTTCTGGCTGGACTGGTCGGGGCAGGCGGGCTCGGCGCCGAGGTGACGCGGGGATTGACGCGGATGGAGATGGGTCTCGGTCTGCGTGCCGGCCTCGCCATCGTCGCGGTCGCGCTTCTTCTCGACCGGCTTTCGCGTGGCGCGCTTCAACGGGACCGAACGCGGGCAGCGGGCTGATTGGAGCGGATCATGCGGCACAGTTTTTTCTGTATCGACTCGCACACCTGCGGCAATCCGGTCCGCGTCGTCGCCGGGGGCGGCCCTTTGCTCCCGCACCTGCCGATTTTCGAGCGCCGCGAGATTTTCGTCCGCGATCATGACTGGATCCGCCGGGCGCTGATGTTCGAACCGCGCGGCCATGACGTGATGTCCGGCGCCATCATCTACCCGGCCTTCAGGGACGACTGCGACTTCGCTGCGCTGTTCATCGAAGTCAGCGGCTGCTTGCCGATGTGCGGCGCAGGCACAATCGGGCTCTCGACGGTCGTGCTCGAGGAGGGGCTTGTCACACCCAAAACGCCCGGCACCTTGTCGATCGAGACACCGGCCGGACGAGTAGACGTCAAGTACGAAATGGACGGCGATTTCGTCAGAAGCGTCCGGCTGTTCAATGTCGCGAGTTACCTGCACGAAGCGGACGTCGAGGTCGACGTTCCAGGCGTCGGGTCGCTCGTGGTGGATATCTCCTATGGTGGCAATTTTTACGCGGTCGTCGAGCCGCAGCGGAATTGGCCAGGACTTGACGGCATGGCGGCATCCGAGATTGTCAGTATCAGCCAAAAGCTGAGGACGGCGCTCGCCGAAGTCTGCGATCCCGTTCACCCCGAGGATGCGAGAATTCGCGGTGTCCACCATGCCATTTGGTGCGATCGCCCGAGTAACGAGAATGCCGACGGCCGCGGTGCGGTCTTCTATGGTGACAAGGCGATCGACCGTTCGCCTGGCGGAACAGGAACGTCTGCCCGCATGGCGCAGCTATACGGGAAGGGCCGGCTGAAGATCGGCGAGGCCTACCGGAGCGAAAGCCTGATCGGCACGATTTTCGAAGGACGGGCCGAAGCGTCCGCCAAGGTCGGGACCCAAGACGGTATCATGCCGAGTATCGGCGCATGGGCGCGGATCACCGGGCACAATACCATCTTCGTCGACGACCGCGATCCTTTGGCACACGGATTCCAGATCAGGTGAACACCGTGGCTCGCACCGCGCGGCCGCCTGCCTACACGCAGGTCCCGATCGAGCGCATTAGAGGAGCTGGAGCGAAATGGGACAGTCCGTTCAATCGTCGTCGTCAGGGACCGTTCCGCCGCCGCGTCGGCTGAAAATCGGCTTCATCCTCGCGCGATCGTTTACGCTGTCGGCCTTCGCGCTGTTCGTCGACACCCTTCGGCTGGCGAGCGACCAGCTCGACCGATCCGGTCGGGTCCTGGCGGATTGGCAGGTCCTTGGCAGTACGCGACACTTGATCACCTCGAGCTGCGGTGTCCAGGTCGCTCCCACGTCCGACTTCGTCGACCCCTGCCAGTTCGACTATATTGCCGTCGTCGGCGGCCTTCTTGCCGTCGCGCAACCGGTCGACCATGAAACCATCCGCTTTCTCAAACATGCCGCTGCTAAAAAGGTCCCCTTGATCGGACTGTGCACCGGTTCCTTCATTCTCGCCGAAGCCGGCCTGATGAAAGAGCACGGGACCTGTGTGAGCTGGCTTCACTACCACGAGTTCCGCGAGCGTTTCCCGGACCATGAAGTCCGACCGGACCGGCTGTTCAATCTCGACCGCAAGCGCGGTTCGTGTGCCGGGGGAAGCAGCGCCGCCGATCTGGCCGCGGCCCTGGTCAGGCGGCACATCAGCCGCGATGCCGAGCGCAATGCGCTTGAAGTATTGCAGATCGAAAAGGCCCGCACCCAGTTCGACATCCAGACGCGCCAGCCGCTCTGCGAGTACTTCAACGACTCCCGTGTCGCGGCCGCGCTGATAACCATGGAGCAGCATCTCGAAGGTGGGATCACCATTGATCAGCTCGCTGCCTCGGTCGGGTTGTCAAGGCGCCAGCTCGAGCGGCTGTTCACCGAAAAGACGAGGATGTCTCCTGCTTTGGCTTTCCGCCGCCTCCGATTGGACCGGGCGAGGCAGATACTGCTGACGAGCAAGAAACCCATCATCGAAGTCGCGCTCGACGTCGGGTTTGTGAACTCCTCGCATTTCACCAAGGAGTTTCGCCGGACCTATGGGCGAACGCCCGCAGAAATCCGCGATGCCGCGGCTCGCGATCGGGAAGTGCCCGGCGAGAGCGGTCTTCCGCGGTGAGTTCCATGGCTTGATGGACGGCCACGCCCGTCATCGGACATGAAGGGCCCGTAGGCTCTCTCAAATATCGAATGACTGTGCCGGTCTCGGGTCCACCTCGCGGCAACGTTCCATGGCTTTGATCAGATTTTCGGCGAGATAGTCGATCAACGCGCGCGTCGCCGGCAGCATGCCGTGGCGCGACGGAAAGACGAGATGGACCATGACGTTGCCGGACGTCCATTCAGGCAGGACCGGAACGAGTACGCCGGTACGGAAGGCGCGTTCGCAGATATGATCGGGCAAGAGGGCTATTCCCATGCCTTCGATCGCAGCGCGTTCGAGGATGACGAACTCGCTGCAGCCGATCACCGGCCGATGGGCGATTTCGATCGATCCGCCGTCGGTATGGAAGAGGCGCCAAACGTCATTCGGATGTTGCTCGTTCATGGAGAGCGTCGGCATCTCGGGGAGGTTCGAGGTGGTGACCTCTCCGACGCGGGCAAGAAGTGTCGGGCTAGCTGCGAGCCGCTGCCGCACCTCGCCGAACTTGCGCACGATCAGTTGATTGTCGGTGTCGAGTTGGTCGCGCGCCCGCAATGCCACGTCGAATCGTTCTTCGATCAGATCGAGGCGACGATTGGTGGCAGTGATCAGCAGGCGGACGCCCGGGTACCGGCGATGAAATCCAGGAAGAATGTCCGCCAGCATCGGCGCGAAGCCCAGCGGGCAGCCGAGCCGCACCAACCCCGTTGGCTCGCCGCGCACGGCGGCGACCTCGGCTTCGGCCGCCGCGACGCCGTCCAGCAGCCCTTGGGCGTGCTCATAGAATACGCGGCCGATTTCCGTTACCCGCAGCTTGCGTGTCGAACGTTCGAGAAGGCGGACGCCCAATTGATCCTCGAGCCGCGCCACATGCTTGCTGAGTTTGGACTTCGGAATGTTCAGGTCGCGTGCGGCGGCGCTGAAGCCGTTGTTCTTCACGACGGCGGCGAAGAGAGCGATATCGTTCAGGTCCTGCATGCTAGCCTCTATAAGAAGGGGTGAAGCGCCGGGCGCGCAGGCGCCCCCATTCCGCCCCATGGCTGGTGATTTTTGCCTGTCGTGCCCAGATCTGTGCGCAAATTGTTTCCCTCAGGAAACAGAATGTCAATTATTCGCCGACTTATCTCGCGATTGTTTTCAAATCATATGTTGTGCACCGCAACTGAAAACAAAGGTGCCTCCCATGAACGTCCTCCATATCGACTCCGGCATTCTCGGAGAACATTCGGTATCCCGTCGCCTGACGGCTGCGATCGTCGCGCAGATCAAGGCCGACCAGTCCGATGTGAAAGTCACCTATCGCGACCTCGTCTCCGAGCGCCTGCAGCATCTGACCGGTGCACAGATCATGGCGCCCGCAGACCTCAATGAAGTCGATCCGGCGCTCGCCTCCGATATTCGGACCGGCCGCCAGATGCTCGACGAATTCCTTGCCGCCGACACGATCGTTGTCGGTGCGCCGATGTACAACTTCTCGATCCCGAGCCAGCTGAAAGCGTGGATCGATCGCCTGGCGGTCGCCGGCAAGACTTTCCGCTACACCGAAGCCGGCCCGGAAGGCCTCGCCAAGGGCAAGAAGGTCATCGTCGCCTCGACGCGCGGCGGGCACTACTCCGCCGGCCCGGCCTCGGCCATGGACCACCAGGAGAGCTATCTCAGGACCGTCTTCGGCTTCTTCGGAATCACCGACGTCGAATTCGTCCGGGCCGAAGGGCTGAACCTCGGCGCAGACCAGAAGCAGTTCGCCATTGCCGAGGCTGAGAAGACGATCGCTGAAGGCAACGTCCTGCGGCTTGCGAGCTAATATCGGCTTGGCCGGCGGCGGAGCGGGATGAGGAAAAGCGTTCGCGGTTTTCCGCAGACGTCTCGCTCCGATAAAGTACCGGCCTGTTGCGGAAGAATGCCGGCTGCGCGAGCGGCCGGCATTCTTCGTTTCTGATCAGGCTCAACTTGCGCTATTCTGGCCCTATGAAGAGCCTGATCGCTTTGCAGGTTTTGACCTTGTCGCTGGCGGCTGCCGCCATGGTCGCCGAAAGCGTCGACGCGTCGCCGCCGGACCGGCGCTGCACCTGTCGCAATCGTGACGGGACGAAATATGAGCTCGGCCAGATCGCATGCATCCGCGTCGGCGGCATCTCCTACATGGCGCGTTGCGAGATGGACCTCAACGTTACGACCTGGAAGAAGGTGCGTGATGGATGCCCCACGGCTCGCATGACCTTGAGCGGCCTTCCAACGCTTTGACCCGCATGAGCCGGACCGCGTCAACCCTTGAGGTGCTGCCGCGCCGCGTACATGGCAATTGCCGCAGCATTGGAAACGTTGAGCGACTTGATGGCGCCCGGCATATCGAGTCGTGCCAGCGCCGTGACGGTCTGCCGCGTCTTCTGCCGTAGCCCCTTGCCCTCCGATCCCAGAACGAGCGCGATCTTCCGGGCGGAGAAGGTGTCCTCCAGCGGTTGCGACCCCTCCGAATCAAGGCCGATCGTCTGGAAGCCGAGTCGATGGAGTTCCTCGATGGTGTCGGCGAGATTGGTTATCTGAATATAGGGGATGAGTTCCAGCGCGCCGGAGGCCGACTTGGCCAACACGCCCGATTCCGTCGGGCTGTGGCGCATGGTGGTAATCAGTGCGCCGGCCTCGAACGCGACCGCCGAGCGCATGATGGCGCCGACATTGTGCGGATCGGTCACCTGGTCGAGCAGCAGGATCAACGGGCAATCGCTGAGCGCCTCGAGCTTGCGATGCGGCAGCGGCCGTGTCTCCAGCATGACGCCCTGGTGGATCGCATCCGGTCCGAGGACCCGGTCGAGATCCTGCGGCGTGACGATCTCGACCGGGAAGGGAAGCGCGGCAAGGTCGCCAAGTTCCAGCCGCGCGGCCGCGTTCTGCGTCACGCTGAGGCGGATGACCGTGCGGTCCGGATTGTCGAGGGCGGCGCGAACCGTATGCAGGCCATAGAGAAGCACCTGCTCGGGCGCGAGCGCTGGCGCCTTCCAGTCGGCCTTCACCTTCCGGCGCTTGTCCGGGCGAGGTGTCGGAATTTCGCCGCGCTCGCGTCGCGCATCGCGATGCGCCCGCCGGAGAGTGGCGTAGTGGCTGTCCTTGGCGCTCTTGTCGCCGGTCTTGTCCTTGCTCATGCGCACCTTATAGTGAGGTTCGTCCGGTCTTGGAAATGGTTTCGGAAACCGCATCCGTCCGCGCCTGTGGAGAATTTCTGCAATTTTCCGTTTCGCTCTGTTGACAGGAGGAATGCGGGCGGTCATATACCCGGCGCAGATCGCGAGGCGGCACGAAACGGCGCCGGTTCTTCCACGATCTCAAAAGCTTGGTCGATTGATCCCGACAGAATAATGGAGGGATGCCCGAGTGGTTAAAGGGGACGGACTGTAAATCCGTTGGCTCAGCCTACGTTGGTTCAAATCCAACTCCCTCCACCATTCTGCTTCAGGATCGAAGGCCCGCGGGTATAGCTCAATGGTAGAGCAGCAGCCTTCCAAGCTGAATACGCGGGTTCGATTCCCGCTACCCGCTCCAGCCGCTTTTCCGCGCCATCAACAGTGACTAACGTGCGACTTTAGAAAAGCCTCGCATAGAGCTGATTGCTTTGTCTTTTCCATTTCGTGAAGTCTATCCGGGCTCGCGCTGCGTGTCTTCTTTCTGATCATTAAAAGAGGCCGGGACCTTGCCGTCCGGGCGGACGCAATTAAGTCTTGCGCAAATGCCGCGAAACCCTTAAACGGCTGCACAAACCGGCCCCGCCGGCTGATCCATCGTATTTGACCACAGGAAGCGTACCCATGGCAAAGAGCAAATTCGAGCGCAACAAGCCGCACGTCAACATCGGCACGATTGGCCACGTTGACCATGGCAAGACGTCGCTGACTGCAGCGATCACGAAGTACTTCGGCGAATTCAAGGCGTATGACCAGATCGACGCTGCGCCGGAAGAGAAGGCGCGTGGCATCACCATTTCGACGGCGCACGTCGAGTACGAGACGCCGGCCCGCCACTATGCGCACGTCGACTGCCCCGGCCACGCCGACTACGTCAAGAACATGATCACCGGTGCGGCGCAGATGGACGGCGCGATCCTGGTTGTTTCGGCTGCCGACGGCCCGATGCCGCAGACCCGCGAGCACATCCTGCTCGCCCGCCAGGTCGGCGTTCCGGCGATTGTGGTGTTCCTGAACAAGGTCGACCAGGTTGACGACGCCGAGCTTCTCGAGCTCGTCGAGCTGGAAGTGCGCGAGCTTCTGTCGTCCTACGAATTCCCGGGCGACGACATTCCGATCATCAAGGGTTCGGCGCTTGCCGCTCTCGAAGATTCGGACAAGAAGATCGGCGAAGACGCGATCCGCGAGCTGATGGCTGCGGTTGACGCCTACATCCCGACGCCGGAGCGTCCGATCGACCTGCCGTTCCTGATGCCGATCGAAGACGTGTTCTCGATCTCGGGCCGCGGCACGGTCGTGACCGGCCGCGTCGAGCGCGGCATCGTCAAGGTGGGTGAGGAAATCGAGATCGTCGGCATCCGCGCGACGACGAAGACGACCTGCACGGGCGTTGAAATGTTCCGCAAGCTGCTCGACCAGGGCCAGGCCGGCGACAACATCGGCGCGCTTCTGCGCGGTGTCGACCGCAACGGCGTCGAGCGCGGGCAGGTTCTGTGCAAGCCGGGTTCGGTCAAGCCGCACCGGAAGTTCAAGGCCGAGGCCTACATCCTGACGAAGGAAGAGGGTGGCCGGCATACGCCGTTCTTCACCAACTACCGTCCGCAGTTCTACTTCCGCACGACCGACGTGACGGGCATCGTGACGCTGCCGGAAGGCACGGAAATGGTGATGCCGGGCGACAACGTGACGGTCGACGTCGAACTGATCGTGCCGATCGCCATGGAAGAGAAGCTGCGCTTCGCTATCCGTGAGGGCGGCCGCACCGTCGGCGCCGGCATCGTCGCCTCGATCGTCGAGTAACGATCGCAAGGCGATGCCGTAAGCTGCCGACGGCAGCAAAGAAGGTGCAAATGGCGCGCAAGCGCGATTTGCATGCGGCGCCGGCATCGTCGCCTCGATCGTCGAGTAATTCCGGCTTCTGCCGGTTTTCGAAGCCCCGCGGGTAAAACCGCGGGGCTTTTCGATTCCACGGCTTCGTCGCGGCCGAATCTTGAATGTGTCGCGCCGGAATGGCAGGCTCCTGCCTCGACAGAGGAGTGGAGGAGCAGATCGTGAAGCAGCGGATACTCTTTACCGGCGGCGCCGGCAAGGCCGGGCGGCATGCCGTACCTTATCTCGTCGAGGCGGGATACGAAGTGCACAATGTCGACCTCGTTCCCCTCGACAGCCCCGGCGTCACCAACCTGATTGCCGACATCACCGACAGCGGGCAGATGTTCAACGCACTGTCGATGCACCGGGATTTTCCGGATATGGATCAGGGCAGGGGGCCGCAATCCTTCGACGCTGTGGTGCACTTTGCCGCCATTCCGCGCATCCTGATCAAGCCGGACAACGAAACCTTTCGCGTCAACGTCATGGGCACCTATAACGTCATCGAGGCGGCGGTGAAGCTCGGCATTCGCAAGATCATCGTCGCGTCGAGTGAAACGACCTACGGTGTCTGCTTCGCCGAGGGTCATCGCGACTTCCACAGCTTCCCGCTGGAGGAGGATTATGACGTCAACCCGATGGACTCCTACGGCCTTTCCAAGGTGGTGAACGAAAAGACGGCACGCGCCTTTGCGGAACGCTCCGGCTTCGACATTTACGCACTGCGCATCGGCAATGTGATCGAGCCGCACGAATACGAGCGCTTTCCGCACTATTTCGCTCACCCGGAAGTGCGCAAGCGGATTGCCTGGAGCTACATCGATGCGCGGGATCTGGGCCAGATCGTCAAGCTCTGCATCGAGAAAGACGGCCTCGGTTATGCGGTCTTCAATGCCTGCAACGATACGGTGTCGGCCAACACGCCGACGCGCGAACTCGCCACGCGCTTCTACCCGAATGTGCCTTTCACCAGGGAGATAGGCGAGTTCGAAGGGCTGCTCTCGAACCGGAAGATCCGAGAGGTCCTGGGCTTCAAGGAGGAGCACGATTGGCGGAAGTATGTGCCGCTTGACACCTAAGGCGCGTCGCGTTCAATCGTATTCATGCGACGCGCCTTAGGTATTTGTTTTGGTGCATGTCGATGTCCCAAAACCGCTGCACACTTTCGGGCGGCATGCACTAGCCGCAGGGCCGCCTCGCTTCGAACAAGTCATCCGAAAATTTCTTGGCACTTTTTGTGCTTTTGTTGCAAATGCGCTTGAAAGCATCCGGCAAACTGAATAAGAAGCCGCAGACTTGAGGCGCATCCGGCAGCGGATGCGTGTCGCAGTCTAGGGGTATAGCTCAGTTGGTAGAGCGGCGGTCTCCAAAACCGCAGGTCGGGGGTTCGAGCCCCTCTGCCCCTGCCAGTTTCCCCGTTCTTGCACTGTCGCTTGAAGTCGGCCAGAATGTGCGGGGCAGGCGGCGCGGCCGTCTTTATATATTCACAAAAAAGACCGATCGGCTCTTGTGGTTTTTGGAATCGGTCTTTATGTAGGGTCCAAACAGACACGCGGTGCGTGGGGCTGAAAGATCGGCTTTACGCGCCGTAATGGCGTGAGCATTTTATGGCATCCAAAACGAATCCGTTCACGTTTCTGCAGCAGGTACGCTCTGAAACGTCAAAAGTGACTTGGCCTTCGCGGCGCGAGACGACGATCTCGACGCTGATGGTCTTCGTCATGGTCTCTTTTGCCGCCGCCTTCTTCTTTGGTGCGGACCAGTTGATGGGTTGGCTTATGAGCCTGATCCTCAACGTTGGCGCTTGATTTGGGTGGAGAGTAGCATGGCTGCGCGCTGGTATATCGTTCACGCCTATTCGAATTTCGAGAAGAAGGTCGCCGAATCGATCGAGGAGAAGGCGAGGCAGAAGGGTCTCTCGCATCTGTTCGAGAAGATTCTCGTTCCGACCGAGAAGGTCGTCGAGGTTCGTCGCGGCCGCAAGGTCGATTCCGAGCGGAAGTTCTTCCCGGGCTATGTTCTCGTGCGGGCTAACTTGACGGATGAGGCTTACCATCTGATCAAGAACACGCCGAAGGTGACTGGCTTTCTCGGCACCGACAGCAAGCCGGTGCCGATTCCGGATCACGAGGCGGATCGGATTCTCGGTCAGGTTCAGGACGGCGTCGAGCGGCCGAAGCCTTCGGTCTCCTTCGAGATCGGCGAGCAGGTCCGCGTGTCGGATGGCCCCTTCGCGTCCTTCAACGGCATCGTGCAGGATGTCGATGAAGAGCGTTCGCGCCTGAAGGTCGAGGTGTCGATCTTCGGCCGCGCAACACCGGTCGAGCTGGAATACGGCCAGGTCGAAAAGGTCTGAAAGAACGTAAGTTTACTGGAATGGGCAGGCTGACGTGTCGGCCTGCTCCGGCGGAGTGATCCGCATGCGCGTGGGAGGGAACCGGTCTTAGCCGGGCCGGTCTATCCGCACCACGCAACCGCAGCCGCCGGTCAATAGACCGGCAAGGAGCCGGGCAACCGGCTGAACAGTTCCCGCTTCGGCTTGGCCGGGCGGGGCATAGAGAGGCAGAGAGAAATGGCTAAGAAAGTTGCAGGCCAGCTCAAGCTGCAGGTGAAGGCCGGCTCGGCGAATCCGTCGCCGCCGATCGGTCCTGCGCTTGGTCAGCGTGGCATTAACATCATGGAATTCTGCAAGGCGTTCAATGCCGCCACGCAGGAAATGGAAAAGGGTATGCCGATCCCGGTCGTCATCACCTATTACCAGGACAAGTCCTTCACCTTCATCATGAAGCAGCCGCCGGTCAGCTACTTCCTGAAGCGCGAGGCGAAGATCCAGTCGGGTTCGAAGACCCCGGGCAAGGCGAAGGCCGGCTCGATCTCGAAGGCCCAGATCCGCACGATTGCAGAGGCCAAGATGAAGGACCTCAACGCGGCCGATATCGAAGGCGCAATGGCAATGGTCGAGGGCTCCGCCCGCTCCATGGGCCTGGAAGTGACGGGCTAAGACCATGGCGAAGATTGCAAAGCGTGTACAGAAGTCCCGCGAGGGCGTTGATCCGGTGAAGCTCTACGGCCTCACCGAAGCCGTGACGCTCGTCAAGGAGCGTGCGACCGCCAAGTTCGACGAGACGATCGAAGTGGCGATGAATCTCGGCGTCGATCCCCGCCATGCCGACCAGATGGTCCGCGGCGTCGTCAACCTGCCGAACGGCACCGGCCGCTCGGTTCGTGTTGCCGTTTTCGCCCGTGGCGCCAAGGCCGATGAAGCCAAGGCTGCCGGCGCCGACGTCGTCGGTGCGGAAGAGCTGGTCGAAATCGTCCAGGGCGGCAAGATCGACTTCGATCGCTGCATCGCGACCCCGGACATGATGCCGCTCGTCGGCCGTCTCGGTAAGGTTCTCGGCCCGCGCGGCATGATGCCGAACCCGAAGGTCGGCACCGTCACGATGGACGTCACCGCGGCCGTCAAGGCTTCGAAGGGCGGCGCCGTCGAGTTCCGCGTCGAGAAGGCAGGCATCGTTCATGCCGGCATCGGCAAGGCATCTTTCGATGCCAAGGCGCTCGAAGAGAACATTCGCGCCTTCGCGGACGCGGTGATCAAGGCCAAGCCGACCGGCGCCAAGGGGAACTACGTCAAGCGCGTGGCTATCTCCTCGACGATGGGGCCGGGCCTCAAGATCGATCCGGCGACCCTGAGCGCCGCCTGAGAATTCCGGGCCTCGGCCCGAAACCGAATTTCCGGCCTTTCGGGGCCGGAAATATCCGGACCTCGGTCCGGAACTCCTGTCCGAGATTGCGGGTGGTTCTACCTTAATCACCATTGCCCGCATGAGACGGGTAAGATCTGGATTTCGCTGACGCCGCAGGCGTCGAAAATTCGGTTCGAACCTCGCTTGCCTTGTGTCAGACCCGGCTATTCGGGAACGCCAAGGGACAGGATCCTTAAGCGTTGCTTGGGATCGAGCATGATCCCGGTGACAAAGGCAAACCCGGCAGGGCTGCGATGAGCAACCCTGTCAACTGGAGACAGACAGTGGAAAGAGCGGAAAAACGCGAATTCGTCACGGAGCTGAACGAAGTCTTCAAGGCTTCCGGTTCGGTTGTCGTGGCCCACTATGCTGGTGTCACAGTTGCGCAGATGAACGACTTCCGTTCGAAGATGCGCGCTGCTGGCGGCACCGTCAAAGTCGCGAAAAACCGCCTGGCCAAGATCGCTCTTCAGGGCACGGAGTCTGAAGGGATGACCAATCTCTTCAAGGGTCAGACGCTGATCGCTTACAGCGCCGATCCGATCACGGCTCCGAAGGTCGTCATGGATTTCGCCAAGACCAACGACAAGATCGTCGTTCTGGGCGGTGCCATGGGGACAACCACGCTCAACCCCGAAGCAGTCAAGTCGCTTGCGACCCTGCCTTCGCTGGACGAGCTGCGCGCGAAGCTGCTGGGCCTTCTCAATGCCCCGGCAACCCGCGTCGCGACGGTTGTCGCAGCACCGGCAAGCCAGCTTGCCCGCGTGTTCTCGGCCTATGCCAAGAAGGACGAAGCCGCCTGAGGCGGAATTTCGCTGTTGTAATTAAAACCAGTTCGAACCGAACAAAAGGAAAAGTAAAATGGCTGATCTCGCAAAGATCGTTGAAGACCTCTCCTCGCTGACCGTCCTGGAAGCTGCTGAGCTTTCCAAGCTGCTCGAAGAAAAGTGGGGCGTTTCTGCCGCTGCTCCGGTAGCCGTTGCTGCTGCTGGCGGCGCTGCAGCTGCTGCTCCGGCTGAGGAAGAGAAGACCGAGTTCGACGTCATCCTGACGGATGCCGGCGCGAACAAGATCAACGTCATCAAGGAAGTCCGCGCCATCACCGGCCTCGGCCTCAAGGAAGCCAAGGACCTGGTCGAAGGCGCTCCGAAGCCGGTCAAGGAAGCTGTTTCCAAGGCTGAAGCTGCCGACCTCAAGAAGAAGCTCGAAGACGCTGGCGCCAAGGTCGACGTCAAGTAATTCGACGAAATGCGAAGGGAGGGGGCCCTTGTGGCCGCCTCTCTTTGACCGTTTTTGGAACATATTACCCAAAAGCCTGTCGAAAAACGGCTTTTGGGTAATGGGTTCTTCAAGAGCATGGTCTTGATCGGGAGACGGAACAGCAATCCGCGCTGTCGTCTTTCGAAAGCTGGACGAGTTTGAACTACCCATTGATTGACGGGGTCGACTGGCCATCGGTTCCCGTCCGTTGCAGGCCCGGATGCAAGATTGACAAGGAGCGACGATGGCTCAGACCCTTTCGTTCAACGGTCGTAGGCGCGTACGCAAGTTTTTTGGTAAGATCCCCGAAGTCGCAGAGATGCCGAACCTCATCGAGGTTCAGAAGGCGTCCTACGACCAGTTCCTCATGGTGGAAGAGCCCGCAGGCGGGCGCCCCGACGAGGGACTTCAAGCTGTTTTCAAGTCGGTATTTCCGATCAAGGATTTTTCGGGCGCTTCGATGCTCGAATTCGTGTCCTATGAATTCGAACCGCCGAAGTTCGACGTCGAGGAATGCCGTCAGCGCGACCTGACCTACGCGGCGCCGCTCAAGGTGACGCTGCGCCTGATCGTATTCGATATCGATGAGGACACGGGCGCGAAATCGATCAAGGACATCAAGGAACAGAATGTCTATATGGGCGACATGCCGCTCATGACGGACAACGGTACCTTCATCGTCAACGGCACCGAGCGCGTCATCGTTTCGCAGATGCACCGTTCGCCGGGCGTCTTCTTCGACCACGACAAGGGGAAGAGCCATTCCTCCGGCAAGCTGCTGTTCGCCGCGCGCGTCATTCCGTATCGCGGCTCGTGGCTCGACATCGAGTTCGACGCCAAGGACATCGTCCACGCCCGTATCGACCGCCGCCGCAAGATTCCAGTAACCTCGCTGCTGATGGCGCTCGGCATGGACGGCGAGGAAATCCTCGACACTTTCTACACGAAGTCGCTCTACCAGCGCGACGGCGACGGCTGGCGCGTGCCGTTCCAGCCGGACGCGCTGAAGGGCCAGAAGGCGCTCGCCGACATGATCGATGCCGACACCGGCGAAGTCGTCGTCGAGGCCGGCAAGAAGCTGACGCCGCGCTTGCTGCGCCAGCTGCAGGAAAAGGGCCTGAAGGCGCTGAAGGCGACCGATGACGACCTTTACGGCAACTACCTTGCCGAGGACGTCGTCAATCTCGGAACCGGCGAAATCTACCTGGAAGCTGGCGACGAGATCGACGAGAAGACGCTGCCGGTCATTCTGTCGGCGGGCTTTGACGAGATCCCGGTTCTCGACATCGACCATATCAATGTCGGCGCCTATATCCGCAACACCCTGACCGCTGACAAGAACGAGAACCGTCAGGACGCTCTGTTCGACATTTATCGCGTCATGCGTCCGGGCGAGCCGCCGACCATGGATTCGGCCGAAGCGATGTTCAACGCGCTGTTCTTCGATGCCGAGCGCTACGACCTCTCGGCCGTCGGCCGTGTGAAGATGAACATGCGCCTTGACCTCGACGTACCGGACACGGTCCGCACGCTGCGCAAGGAAGACATCCTGGCCGTCGTCAAGATGCTTGTCGAACTGCGTGACGGCAAGGGCGAGATCGACGATATCGACAACCTCGGCAACCGTCGCGTCCGCTCGGTCGGCGAGTTGATGGAGAACCAGTATCGCCTGGGCCTCCTGCGCATGGAGCGCGCGATCAAGGAGCGTATGTCCTCGATCGAGATCGACACCGTGATGCCGCAGGATCTGATCAACGCGAAGCCGGCCGCTGCCGCCGTTCGCGAATTCTTCGGCTCCTCGCAGCTGTCGCAGTTCATGGACCAGGTGAACCCGCTGTCGGAAATCACCCACAAGCGCCGCCTTTCGGCTCTTGGTCCGGGCGGTCTGACGCGTGAGCGTGCCGGCTTCGAAGTCCGCGACGTTCACCCGACCCACTACGGCCGCATCTGCCCGATCGAGACGCCGGAAGGCCCGAACATCGGCCTGATCAACTCGCTCGCGACCTTTGCCCGCGTCAACAAGTACGGCTTCATCGAAAGCCCGTACCGCAAGATTGTCGACGGCAACGTGACCAGCGACGTCGTCTATCTTTCGGCGATGGAGGAAGCAAAATACCACGTCGCTCAGGCCAACTCGGTACTGAATGACGACGGTTCCTTCGCCGAAGAATTCGTCGTCTGCCGTCACGCCGGCGAAGTTATGCTGGCGCCGCGCGACAACATCAACCTGATGGACGTTTCGCCGAAGCAGCTCGTCTCGGTCGCGGCGGCGCTCATCCCGTTCCTCGAGAACGACGACGCCAACCGCGCGCTGATGGGCTCGAACATGCAGCGTCAGGCTGTGCCGCTGCTGAGGGCCGAGGCTCCGTTCGTCGGCACCGGCATGGAGCCGGTCGTGGCGCGCGACTCGGGTGCTGCGATCGCCGCACGCCGTGGCGGCGTCGTCGACCAGGTCGACGCGACCCGTATCGTTATCCGCGCCACCGAAGACCTCGATCCGTCGAAGTCGGGCGTCGACATCTACCGTCTGCAGAAGTTCCAGCGTTCCAACCAGAACACCTGCGTCAACCAGCGCCCGCTGGTCACCGTCGGTGACCTGGTGAACAAGGGCGACATCATCGCCGACGGCCCGTCGACCGATCTCGGTGATCTGGCGCTCGGCCGCAACGCGCTCGTCGCGTTCATGCCGTGGAACGGCTACAACTACGAAGACTCGATCCTGCTTTCCGAGCGGATCGTGCGCGATGACGTCTTCACCTCGATCCATATCGAGGAATTCGAAGTCATGGCACGCGACACCAAGCTCGGTCCGGAAGAAATCACGCGCGACATCCCGAACGTCTCGGAAGAAGCGCTGAAGAACCTGGACGAAGCCGGTATCGTCTACATCGGCGCCGAAGTTCAGCCGGGCGATATCCTGGTCGGCAAGATCACGCCGAAGGGCGAAAGCCCGATGACGCCGGAAGAGAAGCTTCTGCGCGCCATCTTCGGTGAAAAGGCATCGGATGTTCGCGATACATCCATGCGCATGCCGCCGGGCACCTTCGGCACGGTCGTCGAAGTCCGCGTCTTCAACCGTCACGGTGTGGAGAAGGACGAGCGCGCCATGGCGATCGAACGCGAGGAGATTGAACGCCTCGCCAAGGACCGCGACGACGAGCAGGCGATCCTCGACCGCAACGTCTATGCGCGCCTGATCGACATGCTGCGCGGTCATGTTGCCGTTGCCGGCCCGAAGGGCTTCAAGAAGGGCACCGAGCTTTCGAATGCCGTCGTCAGCGAATATCCGCGCTCGCAGTGGTGGATGTTCGCCGTCGAGGACGAGAAGGCTCAGGGCGAGATCGAAGCGCTTCGCGCCCAGTACGACGAATCCAAGTCGCGCCTTGAACAGCGCTTCATGGACAAGGTCGAGAAGGTCCAGCGCGGTGACGAGATGCCTCCGGGCGTCATGAAGATGGTCAAGGTCTTCGTCGCCGTGAAGCGCAAGATCCAGCCGGGCGACAAGATGGCCGGCCGCCACGGCAACAAGGGCGTCGTGTCGCGGATCGTGCCGATCGAAGATATGCCGTTCCTCGAAGACGGCACCCATGTCGATGTGGTGCTGAACCCGCTCGGCGTGCCGTCGCGCATGAACGTCGGTCAGATCCTCGAGACGCATCTGGGCTGGGCTTGCGCCGGCATGGGCAAGAAGATCGGCGCAATGCTCGAGGCCTACCACGAGAGTGGCGACATCAAGCCGCTGCGTCAGACGATCGACGATGTCATGGGCGCCGGTCCGAAGGGTGAGCCGATCAAGCAGTACGACGACGAGTCGATCGTGCGGCTGGCCGAGCAGACCCGCCGCGGCGTCTCGATCGCAACGCCGGTCTTCGACGGCGCGGTCGAAGCCGACGTCAACGAGATGTTGGAAAAGGCCGGCCTGAAGGTGACCGGTCAGTCGACGCTTTATGACGGACGTACAGGCGACGCGTTCGACCGTCAGGTGACGGTGGGCTACATCTACATGCTGAAGCTCAACCACCTGGTGGACGACAAGATCCACGCCCGTTCGATCGGTCCGTACTCGCTCGTTACCCAGCAGCCGCTGGGCGGCAAGGCGCAGTTCGGCGGCCAGCGCTTCGGCGAAATGGAGGTCTGGGCGCTCGAGGCCTACGGTGCCGCCTACACGCTGCAGGAAATGCTGACGGTCAAGTCGGACGACGTGGCCGGCCGCACCAAGGTCTACGAGGCGATCGTCCGTGGCGACGATACGTTCGAGGCGGGCATTCCGGAGAGCTTCAACGTTCTCGTCAAGGAAATGCGCTCGCTTGGCCTGTCGGTGGAGTTGGAAAACTCCAAGGTCGACGACGTCGGCACCGCGGCACAACTGCCGGACGCGGCGGAATAGGAAGACATCAGGTGCGTGCCGCTCGAGCGGCGCGCACCGTTTCCGCCGCAGGGCACATGGTTTGCCCGCGGCAGGAACAGGGCCGCATCCGATGCGGTTTTAGCTGTTTATGGGGCAGGGGCTGGCGCCCGGGATTTGCCGGCACCCTCGCCAAGCTCAGGGCGTAAAGCCCGTAAAGGAGACAGGCATGAACCAAGAGGTCATGAATCTTTTCAATCCGCAGGTGCCTGCACAGACTTTCGATTCCATCCGGATTTCGATCGCCTCGCCGGAGAAGATTCTTTCCTGGTCTTACGGTGAGATCAAGAAGCCGGAGACGATCAACTACCGCACCTTCAAGCCCGAGCGCGATGGCTTGTTCTGCGCGCGCATCTTCGGCCCGATCAAGGACTACGAGTGCCTGTGCGGCAAGTACAAGCGCATGAAGTACAAGGGCATCATCTGCGAAAAGTGCGGCGTCGAAGTGACGCTGTCGCGCGTTCGCCGCGAGCGCATGGGCCATATCGAGCTCGCAGCGCCCGTCGCCCACATCTGGTTCCTGAAGTCCCTGCCGAGCCGCATCGCGACGCTGCTCGACATGACGCTGAAGGATATCGAGCGCGTCCTCTATTTCGAGAACTACATCGTCACGGAGCCGGGCCTGACCTCCCTCAAGGAGAACCAGCTCCTCAGCGAAGAAGACTACATGATCGCCGTCGACGAGTTCGGTGAAGATCAGTTTACCGCCATGATCGGCGCCGAAGCGATCTACGAGATGCTCGCCTCGATGAATCTCGAGAAGATCGCCGGCGATCTGCGCGCGGAGATGGCCGAGACGACCTCGGATCTGAAGCAGAAGAAGCTGATGAAGCGGCTGAAGATCGTCGAGAACTTCATGGAGTCCGGCAACCGTCCGGAGTGGATGATCATGAAGGTCGTTCCGGTGATCCCGCCGGACCTGCGTCCGCTCGTGCCGCTCGATGGCGGCCGTTTCGCGACCTCGGACCTGAACGATCTCTACCGCCGCGTCATCAACCGTAACAACCGTCTGAAGCGGCTGATCGAGCTGCGCGCACCGGGCATCATCATCCGCAACGAAAAGCGCATGCTGCAGGAATCCGTCGATGCGCTGTTCGACAACGGCCGTCGCGGACGCGTCATCACCGGCGCCAACAAGCGTCCGCTGAAGTCGCTCTCCGACATGCTGAAGGGCAAGCAGGGCCGCTTCCGCCAGAACCTGCTCGGCAAGCGCGTCGACTATTCCGGCCGTTCGGTCATCGTGACCGGCCCGGAGCTCAAGCTGCACCAGTGCGGCCTGCCGAAGAAGATGGCGCTCGAGCTCTTCAAGCCGTTCATCTACGCCCGCCTGGACGCCAAGGGTTATTCCTCGACCGTCAAGCAGGCGAAGAAGCTGGTGGAAAAGGAAAAGCCGGAAGTCTGGGACATCCTCGACGAGGTCATCCGCGAGCATCCGGTCCTCTTGAACCGCGCGCCGACGCTGCACCGCCTGGGCATCCAGGCCTTTGAGCCGATCCTGGTCGAAGGCAAGGCGATCCAGTTGCACCCGCTCGTCTGCACCGCCTTCAACGCCGACTTCGACGGCGACCAGATGGCCGTTCACGTGCCGCTGTCGCTCGAAGCCCAGCTTGAAGCCCGCGTGCTGATGATGTCGACGAACAACATCCTGCATCCGGCCAACGGCGCACCGATCATCGTTCCGTCGCAGGACATGGTTCTCGGCCTCTACTATCTGTCGATCCTGAACCAGAACGAGCCGGGCGAAGGCATGGCCTTCTCCGACATGGGCGAACTGCACCATGCGCTGGAGACCAAGGCGGTCACCCTGCACGCCAAGATTCGCGGCCGCTACAAGAGCGTCGACGCCGACGGCAACCCGGTCTCGAAGATCTATGAAACGACGCCCGGCCGCATGATCATCGGCGAACTCCTGCCGAAGAACCCGAACGTTCCGTTCGAGATCTGCAACCAGGAGATGACCAAAAAGAACATCTCGAAGATGATCGACGCGGTCTATCGCCATTGCGGCCAGAAGGACACGGTTATCTTCTGCGACCGGATCATGCAGCTCGGCTTTGCCCATGCCTGCCGCGCCGGCATTTCGTTCGGCAAGGACGACATGGTGATCCCGGACACCAAGGTGAAGATCGTTGGCGATACCGAAGCGCTCGTGAAGGAATACGAGCAGCAGTACAATGACGGTCTCATCACCCAGGGCGAAAAATACAACAAGGTCGTCGACGCCTGGGGCAAGGCAACCGAAAAGGTTGCGGAAGAGATGATGGCGCGCATCAAGGCGGTCGAGTTTGACGACAACGGTCGCCAGAAGCCGATGAACTCGATCTACATGATGTCGCACTCGGGTGCGCGTGGTTCGCCGAACCAGATGCGCCAGCTGGGCGGCATGCGCGGCCTCATGGCCAAGCCGTCGGGCGAAATCATCGAGACGCCGATCATCTCGAACTTCAAGGAAGGCCTGACCGTGAACGAGTACTTCAACTCGACGCACGGTGCCCGTAAGGGTCTGGCGGACACCGCCTTGAAGACCGCGAACTCCGGCTACCTGACCCGCCGTCTCGTTGACGTGGCGCAGGACTGCATCGTCACGCATGTCGATTGCGGCACGGACAAGGGTCTGACCATGACGGCAATCGTCGATGCCGGTCAGGTCGTTGCCTCGCTCGGCCAGCGTATCCTCGGTCGTACGGCGCTCGACAACATCGACAACCCGATCACCGGCGAGCGCATCGTCGATGCAGGCCGGATGATCCTCGAAGCCGATGTCGTGACGATCGAAAAGGCCGGCATCCAGTCCGTCCGTATTCGTTCGGCGCTGACGTGCGAAATCCAGACCGGCGTCTGCGGCGTCTGCTACGGCCGTGACCTGGCCCGCGGTACGCCAGTCAACATGGGCGAAGCCGTCGGCGTCATCGCCGCGCAGTCGATCGGTGAGCCGGGCACACAGCTGACCATGCGTACCTTCCACCTCGGCGGAACCGCGACCGTGGTCGACCAGTCGTTCCTCGAAGCGTCCTACGAAGGTACGGTCCAGATCAAGAACCGCAACATGCTGCGCAACTCCGATGGCGTACTCGTCGCCATGGGCCGCAACATGGCGATCCAGATCCTGGACGAGCGCGGTGTCGAGCGGTCCTCGCAGCGCGTCGCCTATGGTTCGAAGATCTTCGTCGACGACGGCGACAAGGTGAAGCGCGGCCAGCGTTTTGCCGAGTGGGATCCCTACACCCGTCCGATGATGACGGAAGTGGAAGGTACCGTTCACTTCGAAGACGTGGTCGACGGCATCTCGGTTCTGGAGTCCACGGACGAATCGACCGGCATCACCAAGCGTCAGGTTATCGACTGGCGTTCGACGCCGCGCGGTACCGACCTGAAACCCGCGATCGTCGTCAAGGACAAGACCGGCAGCATTGCGAAGCTCGCCCGCGGCGGTGAAGCCCGCTTCATGCTCTCGGTCGATGCGATCCTTTCGGTCGAGCCGGGACAGAAGGTCAGCCAGGGCGACGTTCTTGCCCGTTCGCCGCTCGAAAGCGCCAAGACCAAGGACATCACCGGTGGTCTGCCGCGCGTCGCCGAGCTCTTCGAGGCACGCCGTCCGAAGGATCACGCCATCATCGCCGAGATCGATGGTACGGTTCGCTTCGGCCGCGACTACAAGAACAAGCGTCGCGTGCTGATCGAGCCGGCCGAAGACGGTGTCGAGCCGGTCGAATACCTGATCCCGAAGGGCAAGCCCTTCCATCTTCAGGATGGCGACTACATCGAAAAGGGCGACTACATCCTCGACGGCAACCCGGCGCCGCACGACATCCTGGCGATCAAGGGCGTGGAGGCACTGGCTTCCTACCTCGTGAACGAGATCCAGGAAGTCTATCGTCTGCAGGGCGTTGTCATCAACGACAAGCACATCGAGGTCATCGTCCGGCAGATGCTGCAAAAGGTCGAAATCACCGATGCCGGTGACTCGACCTACATCGTCGGCGACAACGTCGATCGCATCGAACTCGAGGACGTCAACGATGCGCTGCTTGCCGAAGGCAAGAAGCCGGCCTTCGGCGATCCGGTTCTGCTCGGCATCACCAAGGCATCGCTGCAGACGCCGTCCTTCATCTCGGCCGCCTCGTTCCAGGAGACCACCAAGGTGCTCACGGAAGCCGCGGTTGCCGGCAAGACGGACAGCCTGCAGGGCCTCAAGGAGAACGTCATCGTCGGCCGCCTCATTCCGGCCGGTACCGGTGGCACGATGACGCAGATCCGCCGCATTGCCACGGCGCGCGACGAGTTGATCCTCGAAGAGCGCCGCAAGGGTACGGGCGCCGATGCTGCGACGCCGATGCTGGCCGACATGGCGAACGAGAACGCCGCGGCCGAATGATCGGAACGAGGAGGGTGGTGTCACCCTCTTCGCCAATTGAAAAGCCGCTCGGTCGATCCGGGCGGCTTTCTTCGTTTCATCTCGGCAGAGAGTCGGTCAGCCGAACCGGATGATCGACACCTCGCCCTCGAGCGCACCCTGGTAGGCCGACGCATGCGGTTCCTCGTCGGGGATGTCGGTCAGGGTGCCGATCTGATCGAGGTCGGCCTGGAAGAAACCTTCCTCCGCCAGGGCATTGAGGGCTTCCCTGACGGCGGTGTCGTCATCCGGGGCCCGAAGCATCACGTGGATCTCCACACCTTCTTCGTCGCTGCCGTCCTCGAAGGCTTTGCCAATGATGACGAAAACCAGCGGTTCTTCGGGTGAATTGTCGTTGTCGGGCGAGATGGGCATGAGAAGCTCCTCGTTCGGATTGCCGGTCACCTTAACCCGATTTCGTCTTGCCTGCGAAGGAAATAGGAGCCCGGCATCTTCCGGGGGAAACAGAAAATCACCAGGTGAGTGACCGGCGGTCGAATCGTACCGACTCGCGATCCTGGAAGCCGAGAATAGCTTGCCGATTCCTTAACGGAACAAGATGATCGCGGCGGTTGGTATGATCCGTTTCTGCGCGGCGCGCGGCGAGGGCGTCGCAAAGCCTTGTTTTTCAGACATATCAGGGCTGCAAGACCGAGATTATTTGTTAATTGCCCTTGACGGATCGACCTGAAATCAGTACACCCCGCCGCATCAGAGCCCATGTGAGGCTGGCTGGTTCGGAACGTCGCGTTCTGGAGTTCGCCTCAAACAAGGTTCAAACGCACGCTGAAGACAAAAATGCTGCACGCATGACGCGCGATATAGTGCGTCCTCTGCTTTTGCTGGGGCCATCTGCGAAAAGGCGGATCGGCCCTCGTTTTGCGCATTTCATAGGCGTGCGGTACCGCCGGCGACGGCAACGATCCGCCCGCAAGGGTAACGAGACAAGATTTTGCAAGGGATGGTTACATGCCTACCGTAAACCAGCTGATCCGCAAGCCGCGTCAGGCACAGGTAAAGCGCAACAAGGTTCCTGCTCTGCAGGAAAACCCGCAGAAGCGCGGCGTTTGCACCCGCGTCTATACGACGACCCCGAAGAAGCCGAACTCGGCTCTGCGTAAGGTTGCAAAGATCCGCCTGACGAACGGCTTTGAAGTGATCGGCTACATTCCCGGTGAAGGCCACAACCTTCAGGAACACTCCGTCGTGATGATCCGCGGCGGCCGTGTGAAGGACCTTCCGGGCGTTCGTTACCACATCATCCGCGGCGTTCTCGATACGCAGGGTGTCAAGAACCGCAAGCAGCGTCGTTCCAAGTACGGCGCGAAGCGTCCGAAATAACATCGCAACCGGCGCCATTTCGCTGGTCACAAGATTACAAAGTTGAGAGACGAAAAGTATGTCCCGACGCCATAGAGCAGAAAAGCGTGAGATCAACCCGGATCCGAAGTTCGGTGATCTGGTCGTCACGAAGTTTATGAACGCAATCATGCTGGACGGTAAGAAGTCCGTCGCAGAAAGCATCGTTTATGGTGCGTTCGAAGCGGTCCAGTCGAAGCTGAAGCAGGAGCCGGTCGCCGTGTTCCATTCCGCTCTCGACAACATTGCTCCGCATGTCGAAGTGCGTTCGCGCCGCGTCGGTGGTGCTACCTACCAGGTTCCGGTCGACGTCCGTCCGGAGCGCCGCCAGGCCCTTGCCATCCGTTGGTTGATCGCGGCCGCGCGCAAGCGTAACGAAACGACCATGGTCGATCGCCTCTGCGGCGAACTCATGGACGCAGCAAACAACCGTGGCAGCGCCGTCAAGAAGCGCGAAGACACGCACAAGATGGCCGATGCCAACCGTGCGTTCTCGCACTACCGCTGGTAACGGCAACACGTCTCGAAAGGCAGTCACCCATGGCTCGCGAATATAAAATCGAAGATTACCGAAATTTCGGTATCATGGCGCACATCGACGCCGGCAAGACGACGACGACCGAGCGTATCCTCTACTACACCGGCAAGTCCCATAAGATCGGCGAAGTGCATGACGGCGCCGCGACGATGGACTGGATGGAGCAGGAGCAGGAACGCGGCATTACGATCACGTCTGCAGCCACCACGACCTTCTGGAAGGGCCGTGACGGCAAGACGCGTCGCTTCAACATCATCGATACCCCCGGCCACGTCGACTTCACCATCGAAGTTGAGCGTTCGCTGCGCGTTCTCGATGGCGCCATCGCCCTCCTCGATGCCAACGCCGGCGTCGAGCCGCAGACGGAAACCGTCTGGCGTCAGGCCGAGAAGTACAACGTTCCGCGCATGATCTTCTGCAACAAGATGGACAAGACCGGTGCGGACTTCTACCGCTCCGTCGAGATGATCAAGACCCGTCTCGGCGCGACCGCTGTCGTCATGCAGCTTCCGATCGGCGCTGAAAGCGAATTCAAGGGCGTTGTCGACCTGATCGAAATGAACGCCCTCGTCTGGCGCGACGAGTCGCTCGGCGCCCAGTGGGATGTCGTCGAAATCCCGGCCGACATGCAGGAAAAGGCTGAAGAATACCGTGAAAAGCTGATCGAGACGGTTGTCGAGATCGACGAAGCGGCCATGGAAGCCTATCTGGAAGGCACCTATCCGGACAACGACAAGATCCGTGAACTGGTTCGTCGTGGCACCATCGACGTGAAGTTCCACCCGATGTTCTGCGGCACCGCCTTCAAGAACAAGGGCGTTCAGCCGCTGCTCGACGCCGTCGTCGACTACCTGCCGTCGCCTGTCGATATTCCGGCGATCAAGGGCATCGACGTCAAGACCGAAGGGGAAATCAGCCGTAAGGCCGACGACAACGAGCCGCTCTCGATGCTGGCGTTCAAGATCATGAACGACCCCTTCGTCGGTTCGCTGACCTTCGCCCGCATTTATTCCGGCAAGCTCGAAAAGGGCACGTCGGTGATGAACACGGTCAAGGAAAAGCGCGAGCGCGTCGGCCGCATGCTGCAGATGCACTCCAATTCGCGTGAAGACATCGAAGAAGCCTTCGCGGGCGACATCGTGGCTCTCGCCGGCCTCAAGGAAACCACCACCGGCGATACGCTCTGCGATCCGCTGAAGCCGGTTATCCTCGAGCGCATGGAATTCCCGGAGCCGGTCATCCAGATCGCCATCGAGCCGAAGACCAAGGGCGACCAGGAAAAGATGGGCCTCGCGCTCAACCGCCTGGCTGCAGAAGACCCGTCCTTCCGCGTCAAGACCGACGAGGAATCCGGCCAGACGATCATCGCCGGCATGGGCGAACTTCACCTCGACATCATCGTCGACCGCATGCGTCGCGAGTTCAAGGTCGAAGCATCCGTCGGCGCGCCGCAGGTTGCTTACCGTGAAACCATCACGCGTCAGCACGAGGAAGACTACACGCACAAGAAACAGTCCGGTGGTACCGGCCAGTTCGCGCGCGTCAAGCTCGTCTTTGAACCGAACCCGGAAGGCGAGGACTTCGTCTTCGAATCCAAGATCGTCGGCGGTGCGGTTCCGAAGGAATACATCCCGGGCGTTCAGAAGGGCATCGAAAGCGTTCTGTCCTCCGGTCCGCTCGCTGGCTTCCCGATGCTGGGCGTCAAGGCGACCCTCATTGATGGTGCGTTCCACGATGTCGACTCGTCGGTTCTGGCGTTCGAAATCGCTTCGCGCGCTTGCTTCCGTGAAGCGGCCAAGAAGGCCGGTGCGCAGCTCCTCGAGCCGATCATGAAGGTCGAGGTGGTAACGCCGGAAGATTACGTCGGTGACGTGATCGGCGACCTGAACTCCCGCCGTGGCCAGATCCAGGGCCAGGAATCGCGCGGCGTTGCCGTGGTGATCAATGCCCACGTGCCGCTTGCGAACATGTTCAAGTACGTCGACAACCTGCGCTCCATGTCGCAGGGCCGCGCTCAGTACACGATGCTGTTCGATCACTACGCGCCGGTTCCGTCGAACGTCGCGCAGGAAATCCAGGCGAAGTATTCCGGTCAGAAGTGACCGGAATATCCCGCGCTGAAACAGAATGAAAAGATTTCCCCTCTAAGGGACAAGAAACGGAGAGCCGAAAATGGCAAAGAGCAAATTCGAGCGCAACAAGCCGCACGTCAACATCGGCACGATTGGCCACGTTGACCATGGCAAGACGTCGCTGACTGCAGCGATCACGAAGTACTTCGGCGAATTCAAGGCGTATGACCAGATCGACGCAGCGCCGGAAGAGAAGGCGCGTGGCATCACCATTTCGACGGCGCACGTCGAGTACGAGACGCCGGCCCGCCACTATGCGCACGTCGACTGCCCCGGCCACGCCGACTACGTCAAGAACATGATCACCGGTGCGGCGCAGATGGACGGCGCGATCCTGGTTGTTTCGGCTGCCGACGGCCCGATGCCGCAGACCCGCGAGCACATCCTGCTCGCCCGCCAGGTCGGCGTTCCGGCGATTGTGGTGTTCCTGAACAAGGTCGACCAGGTTGACGACGCCGAGCTTCTCGAGCTCGTCGAGCTGGAAGTGCGCGAGCTTCTGTCGTCCTACGAATTCCCGGGCGACGACATTCCGATCATCAAGGGTTCGGCGCTTGCCGCTCTCGAAGATTCGGACAAGAAGATCGGCGAAGACGCGATCCGCGAGCTGATGGCTGCGGTTGACGCCTACATCCCGACGCCGGAGCGTCCGATCGACCTGCCGTTCCTGATGCCGATCGAAGACGTGTTCTCGATCTCGGGCCGCGGCACGGTCGTGACCGGCCGCGTCGAGCGCGGCATCGTCAAGGTGGGTGAGGAAATCGAGATCGTCGGCATCCGCGCGACGACGAAGACGACCTGCACGGGCGTTGAAATGTTCCGCAAGCTGCTCGACCAGGGCCAGGCCGGCGACAACATCGGCGCGCTTCTGCGCGGTGTCGACCGCAACGGCGTCGAGCGCGGGCAGGTTCTGTGCAAGCCGGGTTCGGTCAAGCCGCACCGGAAGTTCAAGGCCGAGGCCTACATCCTGACGAAGGAAGAGGGTGGCCGGCATACGCCGTTCTTCACCAACTACCGTCCGCAGTTCTACTTCCGCACGACCGACGTGACGGGCATCGTGACGCTGCCGGAAGGCACGGAAATGGTGATGCCGGGCGACAACGTGACGGTCGACGTCGAACTGATCGTGCCGATCGCCATGGAAGAGAAGCTGCGCTTCGCTATCCGTGAAGGCGGCCGCACCGTCGGCGCCGGCATCGTCGCCTCGATCGTCGAGTAACAACAAAACGGCTTGAGCCGTTTCGGCAGGGACATGGTTGCCCATGTCCCTGCGATTTTTGAAAGAAGCGGCTAGGCAAACGAATTCAGAAGTTTTGAAAGTGTGCCGTCGAAAGGCACACCGGAAACACGAGCAAGGACAAGTCGAATGAACGGCCAGAATATCCGCATCCGCCTCAAGGCGTTTGATCACCGGATCCTCGATGCCTCCACGCGCGAAATCGTGTCTACGGCCAAGCGCACCGGTGCAAGTGTGCGCGGGCCCGTGCCGCTTCCGACCCGGATTGAGAAATTCACGGTCAACCGGTCGCCGCACGTCGACAAGAAGAGCCGCGAACAGTTCGAGATGCGCACGCACAAGCGTCTTCTCGATATCGTCGATCCGACCCCGCAGACGGTTGATGCGCTGATGAAGCTCGATCTGGCCGCCGGTGTCGACGTCGAGATCAAGCTCTAAGCTCCGGCGCAAGCCGAAATAACAAGGAAGGTACGTGGAGTTTCTCCAACGGCTTCCAGGAACAGGAAACCGGAAGGTGCGGATGCACCGGACGGGAACCCTTAACAAGAGGCGTGAACCGATGCGTTCAGGTGTGATTGCACAGAAAGTGGGAATGACCCGCGTCTACAACGACGCCGGCGAGCATATCGCGGTAACAGTTTTGCGGCTGGAGAACTGCCAGGTAGTGGCCCACCGCACGGAAGAAAAGAACGGCTATACCGCAGTTCAGCTGGGTGCTGGCCGCTCCAAGGTGAAGAACACGACGAAGGCTCTGCGCGGCCATTTCGCCGCTGCGAGCGTCGAGCCGAAGGCGAAGCTCGTCGAGTTCCGCGTCACCGCCGATAACCTGATCGACATTGGCGCCGAATTGACGGCAGGCCATTTCGTTGCCGGCCAGCTGGTAGACGTCACCGGCACGACGATCGGTAAGGGTTTCGCCGGCGCCATCAAGCGTCACAACTTCGGCGGTCTGCGTGCCACGCACGGCGTGTCCGTATCGCACCGCTCGCATGGTTCGACCGGTTCCAACCAGGATCCGGGCCGCGTCTGGAAGGGCAAGCGCATGGCTGGTCACATGGGCCAGACCCGCGTCACCACGCAGAACCTTGAAGTCGTATCGACCGACGAAGATCGCGGTCTGATCCTGGTCAAGGGCGCCGTCCCGGGCTCCAAGGGAGCATGGATCGTGGTTCGCGACGCAATCAAGTCGGGCACTCCGGAAGGCGCACCGCGCCCGGCCGCTGTGCGCGCCGCAGTATCGAAGTAAGGGAGCCGAATAATGGATCTCACCGTTAAAACCCTCGAGGGCAAGGACGCGGGAAAGGTTTCCCTTTCTGACGCCATTTTCGGCCTCGAACCCCGTGAAGATATCATCGCCCGCGTCATCCGCTGGCAGCTTGCCAAGCGTCAGCAGGGCACGCACAAGGCCAAGGGCCGCGCCGAAGTCGCCCGCACCGGCGCCAAGATGTACAAGCAGAAGGGTACGGGCCGCGCCCGCCACCACTCCGCTCGTGCTCCGCAGTTCCGCGGCGGTGGCAAGGCTCATGGTCCGGTTGTCCGCAGCCATGAACACGACCTGCCGAAAAAGGTCCGCGCGCTCGGCCTGCGCCACGCGCTGTCGGCCAAGCTGAAGGCTGAAGAGATCATCGTCCTCGACGATCTCGTCGCCAATGAAGCAAAGACGAAGGCACTTGCAGGCGCATTCGCTTCGCTCGGCCTCACCAATGCTCTGATCATCGGCGGCGCCGAGATCGAGAACAACTTCAAGCTCGCAGCCCAGAACATCCCGAACGTGGACGTTCTGCCGGTCCAGGGCATCAACGTTTACGACATTCTGCGCCGTGGCAAGCTCGTGCTTTCCAAGGCTGCCGTGGAAGCTCTGGAGGAGCGGTTCAAATGACGGATCTTCGCCACTACGACGTGATCGTGTCTCCCTCGATCACTGAAAAGTCGACGCTGGTTTCCGAACAGAACCAGGTCGTCTTCAACGTCGCCAAGGGCGCTTCGAAGCCTGAGATCAAGGCTGCAGTCGAAGCCCTGTTCGGCGTCAAGGTCACGGCCGTGAACACGCTCGTCCGCAAGGGCAAGCTGAAGCGTTTCCGCGGTTTTGCCGGAAAGCAGAAGGACGTCAAGAAGGCGATCATCACGCTCGCTGAAGGTCAGTCCATCGACGTCTCGACCGGTCTCTAACGGATAGGCCCATTAGGGTAAAAACCCAAAAGGGAACAAGAAAATGGCATTGAAAAGTTTCAATCCGACGACGCCGAGCCAGCGTCAGCTGGTCATCGTGGACCGGGCCGGCCTCTACAAGGGCAAGCCTGTCAAGGCGCTGACCGAGGGCCTGTCCTCCAAGGGCGGCCGCAACAACCTGGGCCGCATCACCGTCCGCTTCCAGGGCGGTGGTCACAAGCGGTCCTACCGTCTGGTCGACTTCAAGCGTCGCAAGTTCGATGTTGAGGGCACGGTCGAGCGTCTGGAATACGACCCGAACCGCACCGCCTTCATCGCGCTCGTCAACTACGCCGACGGCGAACAGGCCTATATCCTGGCGCCGCAGCGTCTTGCCGCCGGCGACAAGGTCATCGCTTCGGACAAGGCTGTCGACGTCAAGCCCGGCAACACGATGCCGCTGCAGTTCATTCCGGTCGGCTCCATCATCCACAACGTGGAAATGAAGCCGGGCAAGGGCGGCCAGATCGCCCGCTCCGCCGGAACCTACGCGCAGCTCGTCGGCCGCGACCAGGGCATGGCGATCCTTCGCCTGAACTCGGGTGAACAGCGCCTGGTGCACGGCTCTTGCCTTGCATCGATCGGTGCTGTATCGAACCCCGATCACGGCAACATCAATGACGGTAAGGCTGGCCGTTCGCGTTGGCGCGGCAAGCGTCCGCACGTACGTGGCGTCGTCATGAACCCGGTTGACCATCCGCACGGCGGTGGTGAAGGCCGTACCTCGGGTGGTCGTCACCCGGTTACCCCGTGGGGCAAGCCCACGAAGGGCAAGCGTACGCGCTCCAACAAGTCGACCGACAAGTTCATCATGCGCTCGCGGCACCAGAAGAAGAAGTAAGAGAGGAAGTCTCGAATGACTCGTTCAGTATGGAAAGGTCCGTTCGTTGACGGTTATCTTCTCAAGAAGGCTGAGAAGGTCCGCGAAGGCGGTCGTAACGAAGTGATCAAGATTTGGAGCCGCCGCTCCACGATCCTTCCGCAGTTTGTCGGCCTTACCTTCGGTGTCTACAACGGCAGCAAGCACGTTCCGGTCAGCGTCAACGAAGACATGGTCGGCCACAAGTTTGGTGAATTCTCTCCGACCCGGACCTATTACGGTCATGGCGCGGACAAGAAGGCAAAGAGGAAGTAACAATGGGCAAGGCAAAAGCCGAACGCCGGCTGAAGGATAATGAGGCGCAGGCCATTGCGCGCACGATCCGCGTCAGCCCCCAGAAGCTCAACCTCGTTGCCGCGCTGATCCGCGGCAAGAAGGTTGACCGCGCTCTGGCCGAACTCGAGTTCTCCCGCAAGCGCATTGCAGGCACCGTCAAGAAGACGCTTGAATCTGCAATCGCAAATGCCGAGAACAACCACGATCTCGACGTTGATTCGCTCATCGTCGCGGAAGCTTATGTTGGCAAGTCGATCGTGATGAAGCGCTTCCACGCCCGTGGTCGCGGCCGTGCATCGCGCGTCGAAAAGCCGTTCTCGCACTTGACGATCGTTGTTCGTGAAGTGGAAGCCAAAGGGGAGGCCGCATAATGGGCCAGAAGATTAATCCGATCGGTTTCCGTCTCGGCATCAACCGGACCTGGGACAGCCGTTGGTTCGCGGACAACGCCGAATACGGCCAGCTGCTGCACGAAGACCTGAAGATCCGCGCGTATCTGATGGAAGAGCTGAAGGCCGCCGGTATTGCCAAGGTGGTGATCGAGCGTCCGCACAAGAAGTGCCGCGTGACGATCCACTCGGCACGTCCGGGCCTGATCATCGGCAAGAAGGGCGCCGACATCGAGAAGCTGCGCAAGAAGCTTTCCGAAATGACCAATTCGGAGACGCACCTCAACATCGTTGAAGTGCGCAAGCCGGAAGTCGACGCAACGCTCGTCGCCCAGTCGATCGCCCAGCAGCTCGAGCGCCGCGTGGCTTTTCGCCGCGCGATGAAGCGCGCCGTTCAGTCGGCCATGCGTCTCGGCGCCGAAGGCATCAAGATCACCTGCGCCGGCCGCCTCGGTGGCGCGGAAATTGCCCGGACCGAATGGTATCGTGAAGGCCGCGTGCCGCTGCACACGCTGCGTGCGGACATCGACTACGGCACGGCCGAAGCCGAAACCGCTTTCGGTATCTGCGGCGTCAAGGTCTGGATCTTCAAGGGCGAAATCCTTGAGCACGATCCGATGGCTTCCGAGCGCCGCGCGACCGAGAGTGACAACCAGGGCGGTGGCGGTCGCGACCGTCGTCGTGAAAACGCGTAACATTCGCGCGTGGCAGCCAATATCGGAGAAGTAAAAAAATGTTGCAGCCAAAGCGTACGAAGTATCGCAAGCAATTCAAGGGCCGCATCAAGGGCGTAGCCAAGGGCGGTTCTGATCTTGCCTTCGGTGAATTCGGCCTGAAGTCTCAGGAACCGAACCGCGTCAATGCGCGCGAGATCGAAGCGGCCCGCCGCGCGATCACCCGCCACATGAAGCGCGCCGGCCGCGTCTGGATCCGCGTGTTCCCGGACGTCCCGGTCACCGCCAAGCCGACCGAAGTCCGCATGGGTAAGGGTAAGGGCTCGGTTGAATACTGGGCATGCAAGGTCAAGCCCGGCCGTATGATGTTCGAGATCGATGGTGTCAGCGAAGAACTCGCCCGTGAGGCACTTCGTCTTGGCGCTGCCAAGCTCTCTGTCAAGACGCGCTTCGTGCAGCGTATCGCAGAGTAAGGAGTGAAGCTCATGAAAGCCGCAGATGTTCGCGCTCTGAGCGCCGATCAACTCAAGGAAGAGCTCGCCAAGCTGAAGAAGGAGCAGTTCAACCTGCGCTTCCAGAAGGCTACCGGCCAGCTCGAGAAGTCTTCGCGTATCGACGAAGTCCGCAAGGACATCGCACGCATCAAAACCATTGCCCGCCAGAAGGCGGCAGAAGCCAAGGCCTAAGGACCACAAAAAATGCCGAAACGCATTCTGCAGGGCACCGTCGTCAGCGACAAGAACGACAAGACCGTCGTCGTCAGGGTCGAGCGCCGCTTTGCGCACCCGATCCTCCAGAAGACCGTTCGTCGTTCGAAGAAGTACAAGGCTCACGACGAGAACAACCAGTACAAGGTTGGTGACGTTGTTTCCATCGAGGAATGCGCGCCGATTTCGAAGGATAAGCGCTGGACGGTCGTCTCCGCCCAGGCTTGATTTCTGCAGCTTTTGTCCGTGAGACCCTTGCGTCTCAGGCAAATATCTGTATGAAGCACGCAATTAAAGCAGAGGAACGCTCGAGTCCGGGCGTTCTTTTGCTTTGAGATGAGCACAATAAGCCGGGCGAGGGGGTTTCGACCCAACCGGCCTGGTAACAACAAGAAGGCGACCTGACATGATTCAGATGCAAACAAACCTCGATGTGGCGGATAATTCCGGCGCACGTCGTGTCATGTGCATCAAGGTGCTGGGCGGCTCCAAGCGCAAGTACGCGTCGATCGGCGACATCATCGTCGTTTCGATCAAGGAAGCCATTCCGCGCGGCCGCGTGAAGAAGGGTGATGTCATGAAGGCAGTTGTCGTTCGCACCGCGAAGGACATCCGCCGGGCAGATGGCAGCGTCATCCGCTTCGACACCAATGCAGCCGTTCTTATCGATAACAAGAAAGAGCCGATCGGCACCCGTATCTTCGGACCGGTTCCGCGCGAACTTCGCGCCAAGAACCACATGAAGATCATCTCGCTGGCTCCGGAAGTACTCTAAGGGAGCGTTGAGAGATGCAAAAGATTCGCAAGGGCGACAAGGTCGTCGTACTCACCGGTAAGGACAAGGGCCGTTCCGGCGAAGTCATCCAGGTCATGCCGAAGGAAGACAAGGCTGTCGTGCGTGGCGTCAATATGGTGAAGCGTCACCAGCGCCAGACCCAGAGCCAGGAAGCCGGCATCATCAACAAGGAAGCCCCGATCCACCTTTCGAACATCGCGGTGGCCGATCCGAAGGACGGCAAGCCGACCCGCGTCGGTTTCAAGATCGATGGTGACAAGAAGGTCCGCGTGGCCAAGCGTTCGGGAGAAGTGATCGATGGCTAAGACCGCTTATGAGCCGCGGCTCAAGAAGGAATACGTAGAGCGCATCCGCAAGGCGATGCAGGAGAAGTTCTCCTACGCCAACGAAATGCAGATCCCGCGTCTCGACAAGATCGTCATCAACATGGGTGTTGGCGAAGCCACGGGCGACTCGAAGAAGCCGTCCGTAGCAGCGGCCGACCTCGCCGCGATTGCCGGCCAGAAGCCGGTGATCACCCGCGCCCGCAACTCTATCGCCGGCTTCAAGCTGCGCGAAGGCATGCCGATTGGTGCCAAGGTTACCCTGCGCGGCGTTCGGATGTATGAGTTCCTCGATCGTCTCGTGAACATCGCTCTTCCGCGGGTTCGCGACTTCCGCGGCCTCAATCCGAAGTCCTTCGATGGTCGTGGCAACTTTGCCATGGGCGTCAAGGAGCACATTGTGTTCCCTGAGATCAACTACGACAAGGTTGATCAGATGTGGGGCATGGACATCATCGTTTGCACGACGGCAACTAACGACGACGAAGCGCGCGCTCTGCTTGCAGAGTTCAACTTCCCGTTCCGTCAGTAATCCGTAACGACAAGCGTAAAGAAGGATAACTGTTATGGCGAAAACGAGCGCAGTTGAAAAGAACAAGCGCCGCCGCAAACTGGTTGCCGGACAAGCCGCTAAGCGCGCGGCCCTCAAGGCAATCATCATGAACCAGTCTTTGTCGATCGAAGAGCGGTTCAAGGCCACCCTGAAGCTGGCAGAACTGCCCCGCGATGGCTCGAAGACCCGCATCCGCAACCGTTGTGAAGTGACCGGCCGCCCGCGCGCCTACTATCGCAAGCTGCGCATGTCGCGTATCGCGCTTCGTGAACTGGGCAATCTCGGCAAGGTGCCGGGCATCGTCAAGTCGAGCTGGTAAGGAGACGGGTACATGGCAATGACTGATCCTTTGGGCGATATGCTCACCCGTATCCGCAACGGCGCTGCTCGCCGCAAGTCGAGCGTGTCCACGCCGGCTTCCAAGCTCCGCGCGCGCGTTCTGGATGTCCTTCAGTCCGAAGGTTACATCCGCGGATACTCTGAAGTCGAGTTTGGCAACGGCAAGGCCGAGCTGAACATCGAACTGAAATACTACGAAGGCGCTTCCGTGATCCGTGAGATCTCGCGCGTCTCCAAGCCGGGCCGCCGGGTCTATGTCTCGGTCAAGTCTATTCCGCAGGTCGCGAACGGCCTCGGCATCACCATCCTTTCGACCCCGAAAGGCGTGATGGCCGATCACCAGGCACGCGAACAGAATGTTGGTGGCGAGATTCTTTGCTCGGTCTTCTAAGACCGGGCAGATCTCCATAGCGAACAGACAGGTATAAAAATGTCTCGTATCGGTAAGAAGCCCGTTCAGGTTCCGGCAGGCGTCACGGCAAACGTTGATGGCCAGAAGGTAACGGCAAAGGGCCCGAAGGGCGAACTGTTCTTCGTCGCAAACGACGAAGTTTCGGTGAAGCTCGAAAACAATGCGGTTGTCGTTCAGCCGCTCAGTGAAACCAAGGATGCTCGTGCAAAGTGGGGCATGTCCCGCACCATGATCGAGAACATCTTCAAGGGCGTCAAGGACGGTTACGAGCGCAAGCTCGAAATCAACGGCGTCGGCTACCGTGCTTCGATGCAGGGCAAGAACCTGCAGCTGGCGCTCGGCTTCAGCCACGACGTCGTCTACCAGACGCCGGAAGGCATCACGATCGCTGTGCCGAAGCCGACGGAAATCATCGTTTCCGGCATCAACAAGCAGCAGGTCGGCCAGGTAGCCGCGGAAATCCGCGAATACCGCGGCCCCGAGCCCTACAAGGGCAAGGGCGTCAAGTATGCCGAAGAGCGGATCGTCCGCAAAGAAGGCAAGAAGAAGTAAGGATCACGCGAAATGGCTAGCAGGAAAGATACTCTTGTGCGTCGCGCCAGCCGCGTGCGCCGTCAAATCAAGGCGGTCGCCAATGGCCGCCCGCGCCTGTCGGTTCATCGCTCGTCGAAGAACATCTATGCGCAGATCATCGATGACGTTGCCGGCAAGACGCTTGCCGCTGCCTCGACCCTCGAGGCAGACCTCAAGTCGTCGCTGAAGACCGGCGCCGACACGGCAGCAGCCGCTGCCGTCGGCAAGCTCCTTGCCGAGCGGGCTTCCAAGGCAGGCGTCAAGGACGTCGTCTTTGACCGCGGCGCCTTCATCTACCACGGCCGCGTCAAGGCGCTGGCCGAGGCAGCTCGCGAAGGCGGCCTGAACTTCTGATGTTCACCGCCCGGGCAGAGATGTCCGGGCGGATATCGCCTCGCATTACCCCCGGTCGCTTCGGCTCGTACGAGGCGACTTTCGTCAATCTGCCGATTGCACCCGGAAAAGAAAAAGGAAGAGGACAATGGCACAAGAAAAAAGAGGTTCTCGCGAAGATCGCCAGAGCCGCGAAGAGCGCGACAGCGAATTTGTCGACAAGCTCGTCGCAATCAACCGCGTCGCCAAGGTGGTGAAGGGCGGTCGTCGTTTCGGTTTCGCCGCTCTCGTCGTCGTAGGCGACCAGAAGGGCCGCGTCGGCTTCGGCCATGGCAAGGCACGCGAAGTGCCGGAAGCCATCCGCAAGGCAACCGAAGCCGCCAAGCGCGACCTGATCTTCGTGCCGCTGCGCGGCGGTCGCACGCTGCATCACGACGTCAACGGCCGTCACGGCGCCGGTAAGGTGCTGCTGCGCTCGGCCAAGGCCGGTACCGGTATCATCGCCGGCGGTCCGATGCGCGCCGTCTTTGAAACGCTCGGCGTTCACGACGTCGTCGCCAAGTCGACCGGTTCGTCGAACCCCTACAACATGGTTCGGGCAACCTTCGACGCGCTCAAGAACCAGATGCACCCGAAGGACATCGCGGCACAGCGCGGCATGAAATACGCCACGCTCCAGGCCCGTCGCGTTGCCGCCGGCGCTGCTTCCGAAGAATAAGGGAGCTGACAGATGGCTAAGAAAGAAGTTGCCAAGAAGACGGTTACCGTCGAGCAGATTGGTAGCCCCATTCGCCGTCCGGCCGTACAGCGTCAGACGCTTGTCGGCCTGGGCCTCAACAAGATGCACCGGGTTCGCACGCTGGAGGACACTCCGGCCGTTCGCGGCATGATCCGGGCCGTCCAGCACCTCGTTCGCGTCGTCGACGAGAAGTGAGGGGGATTCCAGAAATGAAACTAAATGAAATCAAGGACAACGAAGGCGCGACCAAGAACCGCAAGCGTCTTGGCCGTGGTATCGGCTCCGGTTCCGGCAAGACCGCCGGCCGCGGCGTGAAGGGTCAGAAGGCGCGTTCGGGCGTTGCCATCAACGGCTTCGAAGGCGGCCAGATGCCCATCTACCGCCGTCTCCCGAAGCGCGGCTTCAACAACATCTTCGCTTCGGAGTTCGTTGTCGTCTCCGTCGGCCGCATCCAGGCTGCCGTCGACGCCAAGAAGCTCGATGCTTCGAAGACCGTTGACGCTGCCGCTCTGAAGGCTGCCGGTGTTATCCGCCGTGCCAAGGACGGCGTTCGCGTTCTCGCAGGCGGCGAGTTGAAGGCGAAGGTTTCGCTCGAAGTCGCCGGCGCCTCCAAGTCGGCCGTCGAGAAGATCGAAAAGGCCGGCGGCTCCATCAAGCTGCTCGCAGCCGCGGCTGCGGAATAATATGACTGATCAACCGCCCGGGGTGCTTCACGCCGGGCGGTTTTGCTCCCATATGTGAGCCTCACGTCCAGGGACGGCGAATCACTTGCCGCGACGGGACACAACGGAAACCACGGTGAGGCATCCGATTGCAGCGACAATCGCCTCGCGCCCGGTTTTCAACGATGAAGACTTACTCTTGCCGGAACGGACCGGGTTTCTCCCGCTGTTTCCGAGACTTGGCACGCGGAGAATTGCATGGCTTCTGCAGCGGAACAGCTCGCCTCGAACCTGAATTTCTCGACTTTCGCCAAAGCGGAAGATCTGAAGAAAAGGCTGTGGTTCACCCTCGGTGCGCTTCTGGTTTACCGTCTTGGCACCTATATCCCGCTGCCAGGTCTCGATCCGAGTGCGTTCGCCCAGGCCTTCCAGGGCCAGTCCGGCGGTATCCTCGGCCTCTTCAACATGTTTTCGGGCGGAGCGGTGGAGCGCATGGCGATCTTCGCGCTCGGCATCATGCCCTATATCTCCGCCTCGATCATCGTGCAGCTGATGACGTCGGTCGTTCCGGCGCTCGAGCAGCTGAAAAAAGAAGGCGAGCAAGGCCGCAAGGTCATCAACCAGTATACCCGCTACGGCACGGTGCTGCTCGGCGCGATGCAGGCCTACGGCATTGCGGTCGGCCTCGAGAGCGGTAGCGGCCTCGTCAACGATCCGGGCTGGTTCTTCCGGATCTCGACCGTCATTTCGCTGCTCGGCGGCACGATGTTCCTGATGTGGCTCGGCGAGCAGATCACCTCGCGCGGCATCGGCAACGGCATTTCGCTGATCATCTTCGCCGGCATCGTCGCGCATCTGCCCACGGCCCTGGCCGGAACGCTGGAACTCGGCCGCACCGGTGCCCTTTCGACGCCGCTTATCCTGGCGATCATCGTCATGGTGGTCGCGGTCATCGCGCTGATCGTCTTCGTCGAGCGTGCGCAGCGCCGCCTGCTCATTCAATATCCGAAGCGCCAGGTCGGTAACCGCATGTTCCAGGGCGACACCTCGCACCTGCCGCTGAAGCTCAACACCTCCGGTGTGATCCCGGCGATCTTTGCCTCGTCGCTGCTCTTGCTGCCCGCCACACTTGCCGGCTTCGCCAATACGGCGACCATGCCGGGCTGGGCGACGGCAATCGTCAGCGCGCTTGCCCATGGCCAGCCGCTCTACATGGTTCTCTACGGTGCGATGATCGCCTTCTTCGCCTTCTTCTATACGGCGATCGTCTTCAATCCGAAGGACACAGCCGACAATCTGAAGAAGCATGGCGGATTCATTCCGGGCATTCGCCCGGGCGAGCGCACGGCCGAGTACATCGACTACGTGCTGACGCGCATCACCGTCATCGGCGCGATCTATCTGATTTTCGTCTGCATCCTGCCCGAAATTCTCATCTCTCAGACAGGCGTGCCGTTCTACCTTGGTGGTACGTCGCTTTTGATTGTTGTCAGCGTGACCCTTGATACGGTAGCACAGATCCAGGGTCACCTCATTGCCCAGCAGTATGAGGGGCTGATCAAGAAGTCGAAGCTGCGCGGAGGAAAGAGGGGACGATGAGACTTATTTTTTTGGGACCGCCGGGCGCTGGCAAGGGTACGCAGGCCAAGCTTCTGACGGAGAGATACGGCATCCCGCAGCTCTCCACAGGGGACATGCTCCGGGCCGCCGTTGCCCAGGCGACCGAGGTCGGCAAGCGCGCGAAAGCGGTGATGGATGCCGGCCAGCTGGTCTCCGATGAAATCGTCAATGAAATCGTCTCGGACCGCGTCGACGCACCGGACTGCGCCAAGGGCTTCATTCTCGACGGCTATCCGCGCACCGTTCCCCAGGCGATTGCTCTTGACCGGATGCTCGAGACCAAGGGCCTGAAGCTCGACGCGGTCATCGAACTGAAAGTCGACGAGGCCGCCCTTGTGCGGCGCATGGAGAATCGCGTAGCGGAAACCGTCGCCGCCGGCGGTACGGTGCGCTCCGACGACAATCCCGAGGCCTTCAGGCGCCGCTTGACGGAGTACCGGGAAAAGACGGCTCCGCTTTCGGACCACTATGCCCGCATCGGTCAACTGAAGACCGTGGACGGGATGGCGGGCGTGGAAGCGGTCACTGCCGAGATAGAGAAGATTCTGGCATAGACTGTCGTCCTTGCCAAAATGGAAGCGCCGGGGAGTTGACTTTTCCGGGTGATTCCTCCAAAGACAGCGTCAACTCGCGACATGAGAAGCGATCGGCGCGGTCTTCAAAAGAACGAAGTCCGGGTACGGTCGTTTTTGACGTGTCTCGAACCTCAATCAACGTGCGGCTCTTCGAGGTCGCGTAACGAAGCACCTATTGCCGGATGGCAACTGGAACGCAAGGAGAATAGACGTGGCACGTATCGCTGGCGTCAACATCCCGACGGCAAAGCGCGTCGTCATCGCGCTGACGTATATTCACGGGATCGGCACGAAATTCGCACAGGAAATCATCGAGAAGGTCGGTATTCCGGCTGATCGCCGCGTGCATCAGTTGACGGATGCTGAGGTTCTTCAGATCCGTGAAACGATCGACCGTGACTATCAGGTCGAGGGTGACCTGCGTCGCGAAACCTCGATGAACATCAAGCGTCTGATGGATCTCGGCTGCTACCGCGGCCTGCGCCATCGTCGCGGCCTGCCGGTGCGCGGTCAGCGTACGCACACCAATGCCCGCACCCGCAAGGGTCCGGCAAAGGCGATCGCCGGCAAGAAGAAGTAATTTCCCGAAAAGGGAAAGCGGGAGGCTGGCGTCCGCGCCGGCCTCCTTTTGCAGTTTGGGAAAGGCGTATGCCGGACCTATGCGGAGCCGTTCGCGGTTCAGCGAAAGTATCGCGGCACCGGCAGGCCGGTCTCGTGAAATTTGAAGATGCAGGGCAGGGGACGACCAATCCTTTTCCCGGTGGAGCCGCTGGAATTACGGCGGTGCAGAGATCTAAGAAAGGGATCCTATGGCCAAGGAAGCCACCCGCGTTCGCCGCCGCGAGCGCAAGAACATCACGTCTGGCGTCGCGCACGTCAATTCGTCGTTCAACAACACGATGATCACCATCACCGACGCACAGGGCAATGCAATTGCTTGGTCGTCCGCCGGTGCAAAGGGCTTCAAGGGTTCGCGCAAGTCGACCCCGTTCGCCGCTCAGATCGCCGCCGAAGATTGCGCCAAGAAGGCTCAGGAACACGGCATGAAGTCGCTGGAAGTGGAAGTTTGCGGACCGGGTTCCGGCCGTGAATCCGCCCTTCGCGCGCTGCAGGCCGCGGGCTTCATGATCACGTCGATCCGCGACGTGACGCCGATCCCGCACAACGGCTGCCGTCCGCGCAAGAAGCGCCGCGTCTGATCATTTGTATTCAGGATTCCGGTGAGGGCGCGGACGCGCTCTCCCGGACTTCGGGGCTCGGTTGCCACGATTGGATGGTGGCAACGAACGGAAGGCAGAAAACATGATCCAGAAAAATTGGCAGGAACTGATCAAGCCGAACAAGGTGGATTTCACCTCCTCCGGCCGCACCAAGGCAACGCTGGTCGCGGAACCGCTTGAGCGCGGTTTCGGTCTGACCCTCGGCAACGCGCTTCGTCGCGTGCTTCTGTCGTCGCTGCGCGGTGCTGCGGTCACCGCGGTGCAGATCGACGGCGTCCTGCACGAGTTCTCCTCTATCCCGGGCGTCCGGGAAGATGTGACTGACATCGTGCTCAACATCAAGGAAATCGCCATCAAGATGGATGGCGACGATTCCAAGCGCATGGTCGTGCGCAAGCAGGGCCCGGGCGTCGTGACCGCCGGCGATATCCAGACGGTTGGCGATATCGAGATCCTCAACCCGAACCACGTGATCTGCACCCTCGACGAGGGCGCGGAAATCCGCATGGAATTTACTGTCAACAACGGCAAGGGCTACGTTCCGGCTGAGCGCAACCGTTCGGAAGATGCTCCGATCGGCCTCATCCCGGTCGACAGCCTCTACTCGCCGGTCAAGAAGGTGTCCTACAAGGTTGAGAACACCCGCGAAGGTCAGGTTCTCGACTATGACAAGCTGACGATGTCCATCGAGACCGATGGCTCCGTCACGGGCGAGGACGCGATTGCGTTTGCCGCCCGCATTCTTCAGGACCAGCTGTCGGTCTTCGTCAACTTCGACGAGCCGCAGAAGGAAACCGAGGAAGAGGCAGTCACCGAGCTCGCCTTCAACCCGGCGCTTCTCAAGAAGGTCGACGAACTGGAACTCTCCGTCCGTTCGGCCAACTGCCTGAAGAACGACAACATCGTCTATATCGGCGACCTCATTCAGAAGACCGAAGCAGAAATGCTCCGGACGCCGAACTTTGGTCGCAAGTCGCTCAACGAGATCAAGGAAGTTCTCGCTTCCATGGGCCTGCACCTCGGCATGGAAGTGCCGTCCTGGCCGCCTGAGAACATCGAAGATCTCGCCAAGCGTTACGAAGACCAATACTAACCATTAGACTGCGGGCGGATGCCTGCAAGTAAAGGAGAATAGCCATGCGCCACGGTAAAGCCGGCCGCAAGCTGAATAGAACCGCCAGCCACCGCAAGGCGATGTTTGCCAACATGGCAGCTTCGCTGATCGAGCACGAGCAGATCGTAACGACGCTGCCGAAGGCCAAGGAAATCCGTCCGATCGTCGAGAAGCTCGTCACGCTCGGCAAGCGCGGCGACCTGCATGCCCGCCGCCAGGCGATCTCGCAGATCCGCGACGTTGCGGTTGTCTCGAAGCTGTTCGACGCGATCGCATCGCGCTACGCCACCCGCAACGGCGGCTACCTGCGCATCATGAAGGCGGGCTTCCGCCAGGGCGACAATGCCCCGCTCGCCGTCATCGAGTTCGTTGACCGCGACGTCGATGCCAAGGGCGCAAAGGATCGCGCTCGCGTCGCCGCTGAAGCGGAAGCCGTTGAAGCAGCCTGATCAGGGCAACTGCCCAATCAGTTCGAGGCGGCCGGGTGAGTTTCACCCGGCCGCTTTTTGCGTGGCCGGTTGGGGTCGCGCCACGGTGGCTCGTTGCCGCCTCCAGCGCAGGAAGGGCGTCCGCACCGCGCGCCAGGCAAGCAGCAGCGCGACGAGAAAAATGTAGAGCATCTGCTCGAGCCCGACGACTTTGACGGCCATCGCGAAATGCAGCGCTCCGGCGGCGGCGATCACATAGGCGAGCCGGTGCAGCTTGTTCCATCGCTGACCAAGCTTGCGGATCGACCAATTGTTGGAGGTGAGCGCCAGGGGGATCAGCATGACGAGGGCCGCCATGCCGATGGTTATGAAGGGGCGGCGGGCGATGTCGGCGAGGATCGCCGGGATGCGCAGCATCTGGTCGAGCAGCATATAGGCGGTAAAGTGCATCAGAACGTAATAGAAGGCGAGCAGACCGAGGGCGCGGCGGTATCGGAGCCAATTCAGGCCGAAGAGATCGCGAAGCGGTGTGATCGTCAGCGTCGCCACGAGGAAGCGCAACGCCCACAGGCCAAGCAGATGTTCGAACTCCTTGACCGCATTGCCGGGTAACCGGCCGGTCGCACCGAGATAGAACGCCCATGCCGCGGGAATGAAACCGAGCGCGTAGAGCGCCCAGACGGAGGGGCCGTGGAAGCGTTTGGGCAAGGCGGGTACGAGGGCCATCATCAGAAGTTTACCCTGAGGTCCATGCCGGAATACAACCCCGCGACCTCATCGGCATAACCGTTGAAGCGGAGCGTATCGCGGCGATTGGAGCCGAAGAAGCCGCCTTCGCCGATCCGGTTTTCCGTTGCCTGGCTCCAGCGCGGGTGATCGACCGCCGGATTCACATTGGCATAGAATCCGTATTCGTCCGGCGCGGCGAGGTTCCAGGTGCAGGGCGGCGCGGTTTCGGTGAGCGAGATTCGCACGATCGACTTGATTCCTTTGAAACCGTATTTCCACGGGACCACCAGCCTTATCGGCGCACCGTTCTGGTTCGGCAACGTCTTGCCATAAAGGCCGACGGAGAGAATCGTCAGGGGATGGCGTGCTTCGTCGAGCCGCAAGCCCTCGCGATAGGGCCAGGGCAGCGGCTGGAAGTAACCGGATTGGCCGGGCATCTCTTCGGGCCGCACCACGGTTTCGAACGCGACATATTTGGCGCTGCCGAGCGGCTCGACCATGTCGAGAAGGCCGGCTAGCGGGAAGCCGACCCAGGGGATCACCATCGACCAGGCTTCGACGCAGCGCATTCGGTAGGTTCGCTCTTCGAGCGGAAAGGCCAGCAGTTCCTCGAGGCCAAACTCCTTCGGCTTGCCGACGAGGCCGTCGACTTTGACCCGCCAGGGCGCTGGCTTGAAGCCGCCCGAATTGGCGGCGGGATCGCCCTTTCCGGTGCCGAACTCGTAGAAATTATTGTAGGTGGTCACGTCCTTTTCGGGTGTCAGGGTCTCCTCGACCTTGTAACGACTGCCCGAAGCCTTGAGCTCAGCCGCATCGGCCAGGCCGGCCCCACCGAGAACAAGGCCGCCTGCGGCGGCGAGAAAGCGGCGGCGATCGAGGAAGAATGGCTCCGGGGTAATTTCGGATGCGGCGATCCGCGGCGGGCGGTAAGCGGGCATGATGCTTCCTCGACAAGGGTTGAAAGCTGATTTCCGCCAAGATGACCAGAGATTCGATCACTGGAAAAGATGGAGGAGACCACGTTTTCGTGCACGGTGCGTGAGGAGGAAAAGCGTTGCGACGATTTCGTGGAAGGAGCGCGGCAAAAGCCTGAAAAACCGTCCGAAATCGTGAGCGTGCTTGATCACCGGGCGGCAGCCTCGCGTTTGCCTTTTTTGTTGCGAAATCCTATCTGAACTAGCGGCAATGAAAGGGAGAATGCTTCATGATTTTTGGCCGTCGAGCCCTGTCGGCTCTTGTTATTGCAATAGCCATGTCGGCACCGGCCGCAGCGCAGGACGCCAAGACCATTCCGCAATCCCACACGGAAATGCAGCTCTCCTTCGCGCCGCTGGTCAAGCAGACCGCCAATGCGGTGGTGAATGTCTATGCCGAGCGGGTCGTCGAGCGGCGATCGGTCGATCCCTTCTTCGAGGAATTCTTTGGCCAGCGCATGCCGAACCGCACGGAAAAGCAGTCGTCGCTCGGCTCGGGCGTGATCGTCCGCCGCGACGGCATCGTCGTCACCAACAATCACGTCATCGAGGGGGCCGACGACATCAAGGTGGCACTCGCCGACGGGCGTGAGTACCCGTGTAAAATCGTGCTAAAAGACGATCGCCTCGACCTGGCGGTGATGAAAATCGAATCGGATGGTCCCTTTGACATCATACCGATCGGCGATTCGGACGCGGTCGAAGTCGGCGACCTGGTGCTGGCGATGGGCAACCCGTTCGGGGTCGGGCAGACGGTGACCAGCGGCATCGTCTCGGCGCTTGCCCGCAACCAGATCTCCAATGGTGATTTCGGTTTCTTCATCCAGACCGACGCGGCGATCAATCCGGGCAATTCCGGCGGCGGCCTTATCAATATGAAGGGCGAACTGATCGGCATCAACACCGCGATCTTCTCGCGGGGTGGCGGCTCGAACGGCGTGGGCTTCGCGATACCGGCAAATCTGGTGAAGGTCTTCGTGGCATCCGCGGAAGGCGGTGGCGGCTCCTTCGTCCGTCCCTTCGTCGGCGCGACCTTCGAGCCGGTCACCTCCGATGTCGCCGAGGCCCTCGGCCTTGATCGCGCGCGTGGCGCGCTGGTGACGGCCGTCCAGTCGGACGGACCGGCGGCAAATGCCGGCATGAAACCGGGACAGGTGGTGACAGCTGTCAACGGTATTTCGGTAGAGCATCCGGATGCCCTCGGCTACCGATTGACGACAGTCGGCATCGGCCATGAGGCGCGCGTGACGGTGAGCGAACACGGTGAAACGCACGAAATCACCCTGAAGCTGGACCAGGCGCCGGAAACCGCGCCGCGCGACGAACGTCTGATCGAGGGGAGGAACCCCTTTGCCGGCGCCGTCGTCGCCAATCTTTCGCCGCGTCTCGCCGATGAACTGCGCATGCCGACGTCGCTCAAGGGCGTCGTCGTCACCGAGGTCAACCGCGGCTCGCCGGCGGCGCGCATTGGCCTCGAACCGAAAGATATCGTACGCTCCGTCAATGGAACGGCCATCGACAACTCGAAGGCATTGGAAAGCGTCGTGGCCGAAGACGCATCGTTCTGGCGCGTCGAGATCGAGCGCGACGGCCAGGTCATCCGGCAATTCTTCCGATGAGTGATCTCTTTTCCCCCACTGAGCCGCCTGAGATGGCCTCCGCCAGACCGCTGGCCGATCGGCTGCGGCCACGCACGCTCGCCGAAGTGACCGGCCAGGAACACCTGACTGGCGCGGACGGCGCGCTGACGCGGATGATCGCTGCGGGGTCGCTCGGCTCGATGATCTTCTGGGGACCGCCGGGCACCGGCAAGACCACCGTCGCCCGGCTGCTTTCCGGGGAGGCGGGTCTCGCCTTCGAGCAGATCTCGGCGATCTTTTCGGGCGTCGCCGACTTGAAGAAGGTGTTCGAGTCCGCCCGTGCGCGGCGCATGTCGGGCCGGCAGACATTGCTCTTCGTCGATGAGATTCATCGCTTCAACCGCGCTCAGCAGGACAGTTTTCTGCCGGTCATGGAAGACGGCACGGTCATCCTGGTCGGCGCAACCACCGAGAATCCGTCCTTCGAGCTCAATGCCGCACTCCTGTCGCGAGCGCGCGTGCTGACGTTCAAGCCGCATGACGAGGCGAGCCTCGAGGAACTTCTGAAGCGGGCGGAGCAGACCGAGGGCAAGCCGTTGCCGCTCGACGAGGACGCCCGGGCGAGCCTGATCCGGATGGCGGATGGCGACGGCCGGGCCGTGCTGACGCTTGCCGAAGAGGTCTGGCGGGCGGCACGCAAGGACGAGATATTCGACGCCGAAGCGCTGCGCGATATCGTCCAGCGCCGCGCGCCGGTCTATGACAAGAGCCAGGACGGCCACTACAATCTGATTTCGGCGCTGCACAAGTCGGTTCGCGGCTCCGACCCGGATGCGGCGCTCTATTATCTCTGCCGTATGCTCGATGCCGGCGAGGATCCTTTGTATATCGGCAGGCGACTGGTGCGCATGGCGATAGAGGATATCGGTCTTGCCGATCCGCAGGCCCTCGTGATCTGCAACGCCGCCAAGGATGCCTATGACTATCTCGGTTCGCCGGAGGGAGAGCTGGCGCTGGCGCAAGCCTGCGTCTATGTCGCCACGGCGCCCAAGTCGAACGCGCTCTATACGGCCTACAAGGGCGCAATGCGTGCGGCCAAGGAAAACGGCTCGCTGCTACCGCCGAAGCATATTCTCAATGCCCCGACCAAGCTCATGAAGGGCGAGGGCTACAGCGAGGGCTATCGCTACGACCACGACGAGCCGGATGCTTTTTCCGGACAGGATTATTTTCCCGAGAAGATGGGCAGGAAGACTTTCTACGACCCGCCGGAGCGCGGCTTCGAACGGGATATCCGCAAGCGGCTCGAATGGTGGGCGAAACTTCGCCGCGAGCGAAATTCATGACGAGCCGTGCCGCCTGTGCAGGGCAGGTCTGCCCTCCGGGCTCTTGCTGCGCGGGCCGCCCTGTGGCACAGAGACCATGTTGCAGACGGCTGCACGGGCGCGATCCTGATCGGCCCGAACATCCGCGGGGACGGCCTCGCTCCAGATGAAGGAGCCTGACATGGCCTGGTTCACTCTGCTTCTCGCCGGACTTCTCGAAATCGGCTGGGCAATCGGCCTCAAATACACCGACGGGTTTACGCGGCTGACGCCGACCGTGCTCACGGTCGGCTCGATGATTCTGAGCATCGCCCTGCTTGGACTTGCTGTTCGCACGCTGCCTCTCGGCACGGCTTATGCGGTCTGGACCGGAATCGGCACGATCGGCACCGTCGTGCTCGGCATCATCCTCTTCGCCGAGCCGATGACCGTCGCGCGCCTTGGCTGCATCGGCCTGATCGTCGCCGGCATTGCCGGCCTGAAGCTTGCCGCATAACTTTAGATGAGGCGTCTACCGTTACGGCAGGCGGCTCTATCGCGTTACCTCAACGCGTCGAGGACAGCGGTGGCCGCCTGCATTTCCTGCCAGCGATTCTCGCGCCGTTGGAAGGCCTCCTCGTCGGTGCCCCAATGCTCGATCTGCCAGTCCTCGTCGACATGGGCGGCCGACCAGGCCTCTTCGGCCGAGAGCCGGCCCAGGCCGATGGCGAGCGCCAGCAAAGCCGAGCCGGTCAATGCGGTCACCATGTGCAGGCAGGCGAGGCCGAGCGGCGTCGCAAAGGCGCGCAAGCCTTCCGCATAGGCGGAAATCGCCTCGCGCGGCTGTTCCTGGTGGATGACGCCCTCGGCAAGGATGAAGCGGGCGCCGAGCGATTGGGCGGCCCAATCAAGAATGGGGTTCCAGATCGCGTTCTGCCGTTCCACAAGTCCGGCGGGGCTGTCGGCGCGATAGCAGAGAAGGTCAGTGCCGGCGAACCGGAGGATGTCGTCGAAGACAGCGCGCTGGTCGAGCGCCACGCCGTCGATGGCCGTGTTGACGATCCGGGTCAGCGGCATGGCCGAGGGGTCGATGATATCGGTTTGCGCGTCCCACTCTGCCGCCAGGAGTTCGGCGAGCTTCAGCGTCGGGACGGCAAGGGGCCGCTTCGCGGGCGTGCGAAGGGGCCGCCCGTCGAGAAGCACCGCGTGCCCGCCACCCTCGGCATCGGCGACGCCGACGGTTTTGTAGAAACGCTTTGCCACCGGCTTTTGCATCTGGATCTGAGCGCGGCGCACCGGATCTTCGTGGCTGAGTGCTCCGCTCAATTCGTCGCGAATATCAGGCATGGTTCAATCCCATCCATTCGATGATATCTGCCGGTACATGGGCGATGTGGTCGGCGCCGGCCTCGACCAGCGCCGGAACGCTGGCATAGCCCCAGGAAACCCCGAGGGCGCCGGCCCCGGCCGCCTTTGCCATCTGCATATCGTAGATCGCGTCGCCGATGACAATCGTGTCTTTCGGGTCGACACCGGCCTCGGCGCAACACTCCATCACCATCGCCGGATGCGGCTTCGACGGGCAGTCGTCCGCCGTCCGCGAGACGAAGAAGAGCTTGTCGAAGCCGTGGGTCGCGGCGATGTGCCGGAGACCCTGCCTCGACTTTCCGGTCACGGCTCCGATCAACAGTTCTTCCCTGGCGGCCAGGGTCTGCACCATCTCTGCAATGCCGGGAAACAGTGCTTCCTGATAGACCTGTTCACTGCGCACCGAACTGAAAATGCCCTTGTAATGTGTCGTCATCGCGGTGGCGCGCGGGTCGATGTGGTCCTGGCCCAACAGGCGCGCGATCGCGATGTCGAGCGTCAACCCGATGATCGCCCTCGTCGCCAACGCCTCCGGCCGGGGGAGATCGAAAGCCTCGAAGGTACGGCTCATCACCTCATGGATAAGGCCGGCGCTGTCGACCAGCGTTCCGTCGCAATCGAAGAGCACCAGCTTCATCACTCGTCCTCGCCGGCGGCGTTCTCGTCGAGGCCGAGCAGGTTCCAGCTCTGCACCATATGCGGCGGCAAGGGGGCGGTAACCTTCAGCCGGCCGCCGTTCGGATGGGGGATGTCGATAAAGCGGGCATGCAGATGCAGGCGGTTCTGGATGCCGCCGGGGAAGGTCCAGTTGATGTCCGCTTCGAAATATTTCGGGTCGCCGATGATCGGGTGGCCGATATGGGCGGCGTGGACGCGGAGCTGATGCGTGCGGCCGGTATAGGGTTCCATTTCCAGCCAGGCGAGGTTCTGGCCGGCCTGCTCGATGATCCGATAGTAGGAAATGGCGTGGTCGGCGCCGTCGTCGCCGTGCTTGGCGATCCGCATCCGGTCGCCGTCCGGGGTCTGCTCCTTGACGAGCCAAGTGGAGATACGGTCCTCGCGCTTGCGCGGAACGCCCTTGACCAGCGACCAGTAGATCTTCCTTGTGTCGCGCTCTCGAAAGGCGGCGGTCAAGTGCTGTGCGGCGCCGCGCGTCCTGGCAATGACGAGCACGCCGGACGTGTCCCGGTCCAGCCGATGGACCAGACGCGGCTTCTCGCCCTTCTGGCTCGTCCAGGCCTCGAGCATCTTGTCGACATGCCGGTTGACGCCCGAGCCGCCCTGGACGGCCAGGCCCGCCGGCTTGTTGAGCACGATGACCTTGGCATCCTCGTGCAGCACCATGCGCGACAGCAGTTCTCCATCGGAGGAGTGGCGCAGGTCCCGCCCGGCGATCGGCCCCGACTTCACATCCTTGGCGTCGACGCCAAGCGGCGGAACGCGGATCGTCTGGCCGGGCTGCACGCGCGTATCGGATTTCGCCCGCGCGCCGTCGACGCGGATCTGGCCGGAGCGCAGCAATTTTTGCAGCGGCCCGAAACCCAGTCCGGGAAAATGCACCTTGAACCAGCGGTCGAGGCGCATGCCCGCCTCGTCGCCGTCCACTTGCCTGTGTTCTATGCCTGCCATTGCCGCGGTCCGCTTCCAGTTCTTCAAGGCGTGGCTTTAGACCATTGCGGCCATCAGGGCCAGTCCGGCGAGGACCGTAGGCCGCAAAAGAACGGCGGGGGAGGGAAAAGGCGTGGTGCCGCCCCCGCATGGTCTGCAACACCATTCGTTAAGCGCCCACCGCTACTGTCGTAGCGATGTCTTATATGTGACCCGGTCGGTGGCGATGGCGAAGCAAGCACTGAACTACACGCACTACGATCTGAAGGTGCAAAGGGCCGGCACGCGCATCGAGATCACTCTGTCGGCAGTTGCCAATGTTCGCCTGATGACCGATGTCAACTTCACGCGCTACACGGAGACGCTGAAGCATCAGTTTTTTGGTGGCGCGGCGCGGAAGTCGCCGCTGCGGATGACGATCCCGGAGACCGCGCACTGGCATCTCGTGATCGACACCGAAGGCCATCACGGCCTTGCGGAATCGAGCGTGCGCGTCATCGAATCTGCCGGCCAGCCGCGATTTCAGCCGGCGTCCTGAGCGAGAGCCCGAGATCGGCCAACGACGGGTGTCTCAGCCGAGTTTCTCCGCGTGCCACTTCAGGTGATCGTCCATGAAGGTCGAGATGAAGTAATAGGAGTGGTCGTAGCGCTCGTGCATGCGAAGCGTGAGGCCGATGCCGGTGCCCTTTACCGCCTCTTCGAAGAGCCACGGCCGCAAGCCGTTATCGAGGAAGCCGTCCGCCTTGCCCTGGTCGATCAGGAATTCCGGGAAGCGTGCCCCGTCCTCGACGAGCGCGCAGGCGTCGTATTTTCGCCATGCGGCTTTGTCCGCGCCGAGATATTTCTCGAAGGCGCCGACCGACCAATCGGCGGAAGACGGCGCCACGATCGGGGCGAAGGCGGAGCAGCTCCTGAAGCGCCCGGGGTTTTTGAGCGCGATCGTCATCGCGCCGTGGCCGCCCATCGAATGGCCGAAGATGCCCTGTCGGTCCATGTCGGCGCGGAACTGCTCGCGGATGAGGGCCGGAAGTTCTTCAGTGATGTAGCTGTACATCCGGTAGTGCTCGGCCCAGGGCTCCTGCGTCGCATCGAGATAGAATCCGGCGCCCTTGCCCATCTGCCAATTCGTCAGCTCGTCGGCCACGTCGGCTCCGCGCGGGCTGGTATCCGGGCAGACGACGATCAGTCCGAGCGCAGACGCCAGGCGGCGGTATTCGCCCTTTTCCATGACGTTGGCATGGGTGCAGGTGAGGCCGGAGAGATACCAAAGGACCGGGCGCGGCTCGCTGGTCGCCTGCGGCGGCACATAGACGGCGAAGGTCATTTCGCCCTTGCAGGCCTTGGAGTCATGGGCGAAGACGCCCTGCATGCCGCCGAAGGCAGTGTTCTGCGAGATGATCTTCATCGAAATGCTCCCTGTACTCATGGAGTGCCGCCCGCAAGCTGAACCGCGGCATTGACCGCGGCTGCAACCAGCACCGTGTTGAAGAAGAACGACACGACCGCATGCATCAGGTTGACGCGTCGCATTGCCGTCGTGGTGATGGCGACGTCGGAGGTTTGCGCGGTCATGCCGATGACGAAGGCAAAATAGAGAAAGTCGTAACCGCCGGGCGCGTCCGTTTCCGGAAAGGCAAGGCCCCGCGACGCCGGATTGCTGCCGTCGGCTCGACGGTTCGCAAGCCAGTAGAGATGCGCATAGTGCAGCGCCGCCATCGTATGGACGGTTGCCCATCCAAGGGTGACCGAGGCGAAGGCGAGGGTCAATTCGACCGCGCCGCCGTCCCCGGTGCGATTGAGCGCGACGAACAGCGCAACCAGCGAGATCGCTGCCGCCGAAAGCGTCACGAGGAAGATGACAGGTTCCGGTTCGCCGGTGTCGCGTGCATTCGCCGCGAGATAACCGCCGGTTAGCTTGGGCAGCCGGAAGGCCGTTATCGTCAGGTAGATGCAGAAGAAGACAATGGCGGCGACCTCGATCGCCTGATCGCGAAACAGCGCATGGCCCACCGGCGCACTGACAAGGGCACCGGTGAGCGCCAGGTAGAATGGCCAATGTCTCAGCCGATTTGATGTCATTCGCCACTCACACTGCCGTTCCGCGCTCACCTTTTGACGCGACGGCAGAGCCGGTCAAGAGTTTCGAGAAAGGCAGAGCGGTCTCGCGCGGAGAAAGAGGCGTTGTAGCCCTTGCTTTCGCCCGTCTCCCGCAGGTGGGCACCAAGGTCGCGCATCGCGGAAGCCATGCCGATGTTCGTCTTGTCGAAGACGCGGCCGGTAGGGCCAGTGACGAGCGCGCCCGCGATGACGCAGCGCCCGGCAAGCGGAACGTCGGCGGTGATGACGATGTCACCTTCGCCCGCGTGCTCGGCAATCCAATTGTCGGCGGCGTCGAAGCCGGCCGAGACGATGACGTTGTGCACCATCGGGTCACGCGAAGGCCGCAGGCCCGAATTGGCGACAAGGGTGACTTCGAAGCCGTGGCGTTCGGCAACCTTGAGGATTTCCGCCTTCACCGGGCAGGCATCGGCATCGACATAGATCATGATTGCGATTCGCTGCAGCCGCGGAAAGCGCCGGATTTCAATTGGTTCCGGCGCTTCCCTGATTCATGATGTGAGCTCAGTAGAGCACGACCGAACGGATGCTTTCGCCGGAATGCATCAGCTCGAAGCCCTTGTTGATCTCCTCGAGCGGCATCGTGTGGGTGATCATCGGGTCGATCTCGATCTTGCCCTCCATGTACCAGTCGACGATCTTCGGCACGTCGGTGCGGCCGCGGGCGCCGCCGAACGCGGTGCCCATCCAGGAGCGGCCGGTGACAAGCTGGAACGGCCGGGTGGAAATCTCCTGGCCGGCGCCGGCCACCCCGATCACCACCGACTTGCCCCAGCCGCGATGCGAGGCCTCGAGCGCCTGGCGCATCACCTTCACATTGCCGGTGCAGTCGAAGGTGTAGTCGGCGCCGCCGATCTGGTCGGCGCCGCGCTTCGTCAGGTTGACGAGATAGGCGACGATATCCTCGTCGATCTCCGTCGGGTTGACGAAATGGGTCATGCCGAAGCGTTCGCCCCAGGCCTTCTTGTCGTTGTTCAGATCGACGCCGATGATCATGTCGGCGCCGGCAAGGCGAAGCCCCTGGATGACGTTGAGACCGATGCCGCCCAAACCGAAGACGACCGCGGTGGAGCCCATCTCCACCTTGGCGGTGTTGATCACCGCGCCGATGCCGGTGGTGACGCCGCAGCCGATATAGCAGATCTTGTCGAAGGGGGCGTCCGGGTTGACCTTGGCGACGGCGATCTCCGGCAAGACGGTGAAGTTGGCGAAGGTCGAGCAGCCCATATAGTGGTGGATCTTGTCCTTGCCGATCGAAAAGCGGCTCGTGCCGTCCGGCATCAGCCCTTGCCCCTGGGTGGCGCGGATGGCGGTGCAAAGATTGGTCTTGCGGGACAGGCAGGAGGGGCAGGACCGGCATTCCGGCGTGTAGAGCGGAATCACATGGTCGCCCTTCTTGACCGAGGTGACGCCGGGGCCGACATCGACGACGATGCCGGCGCCCTCATGGCCGAGGATCGCCGGAAACAGCCCCTCGGGGTCGGCACCCGACAGGGTGAAGTCGTCGGTGTGGCAGATGCCGGTCGCTTTGACCTCGATCAGCACCTCGCCGGCCTTCGGGCCCTCGAGCTGTACGGTCATGATTTCCAGCGGCTTGCCGGCCTGAACGGCCACGGCGGCACGTACGTCCATCTCTCTTCTCCCTCGAAATCGCAACTGTTCGGCGATCGCACTGCAACCGTCAATACAACGACAGGCGCCGCGCGTAAGCTGAAAACTGCATGACTTAGCGGATAATTTCCTCGATCCGTTCGAGCTCGCCTTCGAGCACTGCAATCGCCTCTGCGGTCTGCGCGTGGAGCCTTTTGACGATCTCGAGCTGTTCGCGAAGCGCGACCTGCGAAGGGGCCGGGGCCTCGTCAGGGGCGCGCCCGGTCCCGGTAACCAGCCAGGCCGGCGTGACGCCGAGTGCTCCGGCGAGCATGAAAAGCAGGTTTGTGCGGGGCTCGGCGCGGTCGCGTTCCCAGGAGGATATCGTCTCGCTGCGCACCCCGATCCTGCCTGCCAGTTCCCTGATCGAAAGCTTTGCCGCGTCGCGCGCTCTCCAGATACGGCCGCCCAGCGTGTCGCCGTCTCCTGTCTGGCGCAGGCGCGCGATCACGGTTTCGGTGGATAAGCGCATGGCTCGCTCTCCTCTTGACCTGACACCTTCAGTGGCTCGACGGCGGCTGACTTGCCGGCTATGAGCGAAGGCGAGTGTAAGTCTATAGGCTTTCCCCCGGGGGCAGAGCATTCCGAAGCGGCATAAACACGGTCAAATGCGGCTAGCCGCCGATCGATCCCCTGTCCACGGCCCATTCAACGAGGACGTTGAAACAGCGATAAAACGGGTTAGGGTCGGCAACGACGTTCAGCACCCATTCTGGAAATCTTGCTCGTGAACGAAAACGCACAAGTGGCTGCTCCCCAAAGCAGTGCGGTTATGCAGGGTGTGATGATCATGCTGTTTGCCATGATCATTCTGCCCTGCATGGATGCCATCGCGAAATACATGGCGGTTCACGAGGGCATGTCGCCTGGGCAGGTGACCTTCTATCGCTTCTTCTTTCAACTCGTCTCGATCGTTCCGCTGCTGCTGACGGCCGGAGGCTTGCGGGCGATCTATCCGAAGCGACTTTGGCCCAACCTGCTGCGCGGCGTGCTGCTTGCGGGGGCGGCGCTGCTCTTTTTCGTTTCCGTGAAATACATGCCGCTTGCCGACGCATTCGCAATCTATTTCGTCGAGCCCTTCATCCTGACATGCCTTTCGGCATTGATCCTGCGGGAGAAGGTCGGCTGGCGCCGGTGGACGGCGATTGCCGTTGGTTTCGGCGGCGCGATGATCGTTATCCAGCCGAGCTTTGCCGTCTTCGGATTGACGGCGCTGCTACCGATGGTCTGCGCCTTCCTGTTCGCCTGCTATCTCTTCCTCAACCGCGCGGTCGGCAGTGCCGACTCGCCACTTGCCATGCAGACGGTCGCCGGTGTCGGCGGTACGCTCTTCATGGTGGCCGTCATCGCGATCGGCAATGGACTGGGCGCTGTCGACTTCGAGCCATCGCTGCCGCGATCGGGCGTCGGCTGGATCCTCGTCATCGCCCTGGGCACGATTTCGGGCTACGGCCATCTCCTCGTCGTGAAGGCATTCCGCCTGGCGCCGCTGTCGCTGTTGGCGCCGTTCCACTATTTCGAGATCGTCTCCGCGACGGCCCTCGGCTACCTTGTCTTCGGCGACTTTCCGACGCCCTCGCGATGGCTCGGCATTGCCATCATTGTCGGCTCCGGACTGTTCATCATCTGGCGTGAAAGAGGAAAGCGGCCGCCGAATTAACGCGCTTCCGGTTATTCGTTGTCGGTGCGCGTCGGACCGAACACCTGTTCGAACGCTTCCCTGATCCGTATATCTACGTCGGACATCATCACCGGCAGGCCCAGATCGACAAGGCTGGTCACGCCAAAGTCCCGAATGCCGCAGGGCACAATTCCGCCGAAATGGTCGAGATCCGGATCGACGTTCAGCGAGAAGCCATGGAAGCTTACCCATTTGCGCAACCGGATGCCGATGGCGGCGATTTTGTCTTCGGCCGTCGATCCGTCGATGAGCGGCAACTTTTCCGGGCGGCGCACCCAGACGCCGACGCGGTCCTCCCGCCGTTCTCCCTTGATGTTCATCGAAGCGAGAGTTCCGATGACGACGCTTTCGAGGGCAGCGACGAAACCGCGAACGTCCTGGCGGCGGCGCTTCAGGTCGAGCATGACATAGACGACCCGCTGTCCCGGGCCGTGATAGGTGTATTCGCCGCCGCGACCGGTCGCAAATACTGGGAAGCGTCCGGGCATCACCAGGTCCGTTTCATTAGCGCTCGTCCCCGCCGTGTAGAGGGGCGGGTGCTCGACCAGCCAGACGAGCTCGTCGGCGGTGCCGTCCGCAATCGCGGCGGCCTCCCGCTCCATTGTTTCGACCGCCTGTGGATAATCGACAAGGGAGGGGGCGATGCGCCAGCGCACCGGTGGCGATTCCGCTGGAGCGAACATGGTCTGGCTGAGAGTCTCACGCTGCATGGGGGGCCTGCATTGATGATTTTCCGGCCTGTAAATGGGGCCGTGCGCGGCAAGAGTCCAGCGTTTCCAGCGCTTCGCGGAGGGGGCGCGTAAATAGTTCCATTTCCCGTCAAATTTCTGACGCCATACCCTTGTGCACCCCGAATCCTTTTGCTACATGCAGCCCCGCCGACGCAATCGGCACCTACCACGATGCGGTCGTGGCGGAATTGGTAGACGCGCAGCGTTGAGGTCGCTGTGGGGCAACCCGTGGAAGTTCGAGTCTTCTCGACCGCACCATCGAATTTAAAGAACCCCCGTAAACCTATGGTTTGGCGGGGTTTTTATTTGTCCGAGGGCGGCAAACGGGCTTCTCGACAGGCTCGGCCGCCGGGGCCGCCGCAGCTTCCTCTCGTACATATGGGCGCCGTTTCTCTTCCAGACTTGTTAGTGTGTGTCCGGTCAGGCTACTCACGATGTCACCGTCTCTACACAACATTGTTTACCGCTAAATTCGTGAAATCCTAAAAAAAAGTCGGCGAATGGCCGGGTTTTAGTTATGCTCCTATTGTCATGACGGATTCGCGAGAAGCGCCGGCATGATGGGGTGACAGAGCGACGAGTCTTGCGGAATGGCGTCCTCGATCCTTGTAGAGGCGCCGATCGATCGGTCCCGAACTGATGTGCGGATGTCGTCGTGAGCTGCTGCTTCGGCATCCGTTTACAGTGCCGGTTAAGAAGGAACTTTGAAGTCAGCAAACCGTTCACTTGAAGCAATAGCCGACAGGCAGCGATCCCGGTTCAACCAAGCGGCTTGCCGCGGGAGAGCACGATGCAAAGGAGTGAATCTGACGTCTTCGACCTCTTTTCGGAGATCTATTCGAGTGCAGCGCAAGAAGAGATAAGTCTACAGGAATATCTCCTCGCATGTCGCGACGACAAGAGTATGTACGCCACCGCGCAGGAGCGGATGGTGGATGCCATCGGAGAACCGATCCTCGTCGATACCAGCGCTGACGAGCGCCTCGGCCGAATCTTCGCCAACCGAACCATCAAGATCTATCCGGCCTTCTCCGATTTCTTCGGCATGGAAGACACGATCGAGCGGATCGTCGGTTACTTCCGCTACGCTGCTCAGGGCCTCGAAGAGCGCAAGCAGATACTCTACCTCCTTGGGCCCGTCGGCGGCGGCAAGTCGTCGCTTGCGGAACGGCTGAAGAAGCTCATGGAACAGCGGCCGATCTATACACTGATGGTCGACGGCAAGATCAGCCCGGTCTTCGAGTCTCCGCTGGGCCTGTTTCATCCCGAGCGCATGGCCGACCTGTTGGAAGACAAGTACGGCATTGCAAGGCGAAGGCTGACCGGCCTGATTTCGCCCTGGGCGGCAAAGCGGCTCGACGAGGTCGGCGGCGACATATCGAAATTCAGTGTCGTCAAGCTGACGCCGTCGCGGCTGCGTCAGGTGGCCATTGCCAAGACGGAACCCGGCGACGAAAACAACCAGGACGTCTCTTCGCTGGTCGGCAAGGTCGATATCCGCCAACTCGAGAACTACAGCCAGGCGGATCCGGATGCCTATTCCTATAGCGGCGGTCTGAACCGGACCACACAGGGGCTGCTCGAATTCGTCGAGATGTTCAAGGCCCCGATCAAGGTCCTCCACCCGCTTCTGACTGCGACCCAGGAAGGCAGCTACAACGGTACGGAGAACTTCGGTGCCTTCCCGTATCAGGGTACGATCCTGGCGCATTCGAACGAATCGGAATGGCTCCAGTTCAAGAACAACCGAAACAACGAAGCGTTCCTCGACCGCATCCTCGTCGTCAAGGTTCCCTATTGCCTGCGCGTCACCGAGGAGAAGATGATCTATGAGAAGCTTCTCCGCGAAAGCGAGCTGTTCAACAATCCCTGCTCGCCGGAAGTGCTGGAAATCCTCAGCCGCTTTACGGTCTCCACAAGGCTCGTCCCCCACGAAAACTCGTCGCTCTACACGAAGATGCGTGTCTATGACGGCGAGAACCTCAAGGATGTCGATCCGAAGGCACGATCGGTTCAGGAGTATCGTGACGCCGCCGGCGTCGACGAAGGCATGACGGGCGTCAGCACGCGCTTCGCCTTCAAGGTTCTGTCGGAGACCTTCAACTACGATACGAAGGAGGTCGCCGCCGATCCGGTTCACCTGATGTACATCATAGAACAGGCCATCAAGCGCGAGCAGTTCGCCAAGGAAACCGAAGCCGCCTATCTCGACTTCATCAAGTCGGAGCTCGCCAGCCGCTATGCGGAGTTCATCGGCCACGAGATCCAGAAAGCCTATCTGGAATCCTACAGCGAATACGGCCAGAACCTCTTCGACCGCTACATCGCCTATGCCGACGCATGGCTTGAAGACCAGGACTTCAAGGATCCCGATACGGGTCAGATCCTCAACCGCAAGATCCTCGACAGCGAGCTGTCGCAGATCGAGAAGCCGGCGGGCATCGCCAACCCGAAGGACTTCCGCAACGAGGTCGTCAAGTTCACGCTGCGGGCCCGTGCCAAGAATCACGGCCGCAACCCGTCCTGGACGAGCTACGAAAAGCTCAGGGAAGTCATCGAGAAACGCATGTTCGGTCAGGTCGAGGACCTGCTGCCGGTTATCAGCTTCGGTTCCAAGAAGGACAGCGCGACCGAGAAGCAGCATGTCGAATTCGTCCAGCGCATGAAGGAGCGCGGATACACCGAACGGCAGGTGCGTCGATTGGTCGACTGGTACATGCGGGTGAACAAAGCAGGTTAAGGGCGCGGTTAGCAGGGGGCAGCATATGCCGAACTTTATCGACCGCCGCCTTAACCCGAAGGACAAGAGTCTCGGTAACAGGCAACGCTTCCTGAAGCGTGCGCGCGAGGAACTGAAGCGGGCAATCAAGGAACAGGTCAAGTCGGGAAAGATTGCCGACGTCGACACTGATCACAATGTGTCGATGCCTGCCCGCGGCGTCAGCGAGCCGACGTTCCAGCCGGCCGGAAACTCCGGCGAACGGCAATATGTCCTGCCCGGCAATCGTGAGTTCGCGGCCGGGGACCGTCTTCCAAAACGATCCTCCGGCGGCGGTGCCACCGGCGCAGGGGCTGGAACCGGACAGAGCGAGGACGAATTTCAATTCGTCCTTTCGCGCGAGGAGGTTCTCGATCTCTTCTTCGAGGACCTGGAGCTTCCCGACATGGTCAAGCTCAACCTCAAGGAATCAGTCGCCTTCAAGCGGCGGCGCGCCGGCTTTGCCGCGACCGGCTCCCCCACGAACATCAATGTGGGCCGTACGATGCGCAACAGCTACGGCCGCCGCATCGCCCTGCACCGGCCGGGGCGAAAGGAAGTCGAAGCACTTGCGGAGGAGATCGCCCGGCTGGAGGCCATGCCCAAGTCCGGTGAAAAGCACCAGCAGCGCCTCGATGAACTGCGCCAGACGCTGGATAAGCTGGAGCGCCGGCGCCGGCGCATTCCCTATGTCGATCCGGTCGATATCCGCTTCAATCGCTTCGAGCCGCAGCCGCTGCCGAATGCCAGCGCCGTGATGTTCTGCCTGATGGATGTCTCCGCTTCCATGGGCGAACGCGAGAAGGACCTGGCGAAGCGCTTCTTCGTGCTGCTGCACCTCTTTCTGAAGCGACGCTATGACAGGATCGACATCGTCTTCATTCGCCACACGGACGAGGCAGGCGAGGTGGACGAGAACACCTTCTTCTACAGCAAGCAGAGCGGGGGCACGATCGTCTCGACGGCGCTCGAGGAGATGCTCCGGGTCATTCGGGAGCGCTATCCGGCCCGCGAGTGGAATATCTATGCGGCCCAGGCCTCGGACGGCGAGAACATCTCCGGCGACTCGGAGCGTTGCGCGTCGCTGTTGCACGACGAATTGATGCGGCTTTGCCAGTATTACGCCTATGTCGAGATCATCGATGAGCGCGAGACGGAAATTTTCGGTACCACCGACAACGGAACCTCGCTCTGGCGTGCCTATCGAACGGTCGATGGCGAGTGGCCGAATTTCCAGATGACCCGCATCGCCAAGCCGGCCGACATTTATCCCGTCTTCCGGAAGCTTTTCGGCAAACAGCCGGCAGTGCAAGTGCGTAAGTGAGAGGCGACCGGGATGGCAAAAAAGGGTGCGGCTACAAACCTGCTGTTTCAGGGCTCCGACTGGAATTTCGAGACGCTCTCGCGCACCTACGACGCGATCGAGACCGTCGCGCTCGAGGACCTCGGGCTGGACGTCTATCCCAATCAGCTCGAGATCATCTCTTCCGAGCAGATGCTCGACGCCTATTCTTCCGTCGGCATGCCGCTGATGTACCAGCACTGGTCCTTCGGCAAGCGATTCGTCTTCGAGGACAACCTGTATCGCAAGGGCAGACGCGGACTTGCCTACGAGTTGGTCATCAACTCCAATCCCTGCATCACCTATCTGATGGAGGAAAACACCATGGCCATGCAGGCCCTGGTGACGGCGCACGCGGCCTTTGGCCACAACCATTTCTTCAAGAACAACTACCTCTTCCGGCAATGGACCGACGCCAGCGCCATTCTGAGCTACATGGAGTTCGCCAAGAAATACATTACCAAATGCGAGGAGCGCTACGGGACCACGGCCGTGGAGGCCATTCTCGATTCCGCCCATGCCCTGATGGACCAGGGCGTCTTCCGCTACCGGCGGCCGCCGAGGCTGTCGTCGGAAAAGGAGCGGGAGCGGATGCGCGAAAGACTCGAATACGAGGAGCAGACCTATAGCGACCTGTGGCGGACGCTTCCGCAGGCGAGCGAGAGCAGTGATCCGGACGCCCTCGAACGGGACGTCTCGGAGCGCAAGAAGGCCCTCAACCTGCCGGAGGAGAACCTTCTTTATTTCCTGGAGAAGACCAGCTTGATCCTTGAGCCCTGGCAGCGGGAAATCCTGAGGATCGTCCGTGTCATCGCTCAATACTTCTACCCGCAGCGGCAGACCAAGGTGATGAACGAGGGATGCGCGACCTTCGTTCACTACACCATCATGAACACGCTTTTCGATCAGGGGAGAATAACCGAGGGCTCGATCCTGGAGATGCTTCAGAGCCATACGAACGTGGTCTTCCAACCGTCTTTCGACGACCCGCGCTTTCCCGGGATCAACCCTTATGCGCTCGGCTTCGCCATGATGCAGGACATCGAGCGGATCTGCGTCGACCCGACTGGCGAGGACCGGGACTGGTTTCCCGAGATCGCCGGCAGCGGCAACTGGCGCGAGACGTTGCTGGACGCCTGGGCGAACCACCGGGACGAGTCCTTCATCTTGCAGTATCTGAGCCCAGCGCTGATACGCAAGTTCAGGCTGTTCCTGCTGTCGGATGAGGCGGACGAGAAATACTGCGAGGTCGCCTCGATCCACAACGAGCGCGGCTATGAGGCCATCCGTACGGCCCTCGCACGCAGCTACGACATCGGCGCCAATCAGCCGGATATTCAGGTCATGGATGTCGACCTCCTGGGCGATCGCCACCTGCGGCTGCAGCACAACGTGAAGAGCGGCATACTTCTCGATGAGGCCAGCCGCGACGCCACGCTCCGCCATGTTCGTCATTTGTGGGGGTACGAAGTCAGCCTCGCCGGCGTCGAGGCTGAAACGGGCGACACACTCTATGAGTGCTCGACGGCGGAAATAGAAGAATGAGGCAGCCCGCGCCCGCGGCGCGGAGTGCTGGATGTTCCCGATTCTAGCAGCTGTTCAGCGGTCCCGTCACTTCTCCGTCCCGTTGGGTGCAACCTGCTGCGTTTCTCCGCCGGTTCCGGTTTGCGCGGTAGGGTCCCGGTCGGTCGGGGCGGGGATGGCGGGAGCCGACTGATTCTGATCGACGCTGCCGGTTTGCTCGGTCGACGGGCCGGGCTGCATCTGCTCCGTTTCCGCTGTGCGATCGCTGTCTATGCTTTCGCCCCAGATTTCGACGGCGCCCCAGACAACGAAGGCCAGAAGCAGCCCGCCGACGAGCACGGCCAGAACTGCTGAACCGTTGCGGCCCTGCTTCGCCTCCTCAGCCGAAAAGGTCCGTCTCTCGGCGCCGTGTGTCGCGCTTGCCGGATCGCCGCGTTCGTCGAGATATTTGGCCATGGCATCGTCTCCTTGGCGCATCGGCCCGAAAATCGGAATCGATTTTCGGAAAGCACGATGCGTAGGTTCAAAGTGTTACAGCGTCCTTGGCGCGTCTGAAAAGACGCGCGGCGCTGTAAGGTTTGTCCTTGGAGAACGGGCTTGGCATCGCAATGTTCCGAGAGGGCTCATTCGCCCAAGGAATCGACCATGCTGCGGCGGATGAGCTTGTAGGTGCGGTCGGGCTGAACCTCGTAGGTTTCGTAGACCGTCCTGCCTTCATGCAGGAACCGATTCTGGATCTTCGTGCCGGGGGCGGCCTGCGTCTTCCGGGACGAGGCGGTTTCTCCATAGGTGAGACTTCCGGGGAGCGGCTCGAGGTCGGGCTTCGCCGTGCATCCGGCGAGGGTTAAGGTGCAAAGGAGGGTGAGGCGCAGAAGTTTCATCGCATGTCCTTCGGTGTCATTCCGGAACGGCCGAGTCCGGCTCAGTTGTGTCCGCCTCGCGAGACCGCCGCGGGCCTTCCGAGAGTGGTGCGACCCTATTGAACTGGAAACCGCCGCGCAACCTTGAGGCGTCGGTCAGGTCAGCTTTTCAAACCGTTTGACCGCCCGTTCGCGCTTCAGTCTCGACAGTCGACGGATCCAGAAGATGCCGTCGAGCTGGTCGATCTCGTGTTGAAGGCAGACAGCCATCAATCCGCTTGCCTCTTCCTCAAGCGTCTCGCCCGAGATCGTCTGGTAGCGAACACGAATTCTGCTCGGTCGCTCCACCTCTTCCGAGATGCCGGGCATCGAGATGCTGCCTTCGCTATGGCGCGCCGTCTCCGCCGAGCGCCAGACGATCTCGGGATTGACGAAGGCCCGTGGGCCGGCCCGGCGGTCGAGCTCGATCACCGTCAGACGGTATAGGACACCGACATGCGGCGCCGTGATGCCGATTCCGGGCGCAGCCCGCATCGTCTCCGTGAGGTCGTCGACGAGACTGTGCAGATCATCGTCGAAGCGACTGACCCTTTCGGCGCTCCTGCCGAGCATAGGATTTGGAAACCGGATGATTGGTCGAACGGCCATGCGGATGCTCTCTGCTGAGTGGTCCTTCTTGTCGCTCCCGGGCGATGCTGGAAGGCCTTACTCGTTTCACTTTTTTCATGTGCCTTTGCAACAGCTTGGAGAAAAGGTCCACGGATCGGCGTCGATCTGTGGACCTCGACGGAGCTTTGCGCTAGCAGGGCAATGGGCCGTTTATAGTGCAGGTTCGGGCGGCCTATTCTTTTGGAGGGCGGGTCCATGAGCGATACAGGCGACGGCGACCGCGGTTCCGAGGAAATCGCTGCCTTTGAAGGTTCGGATATTTACGCCGACGATGGTTCGGTGCGTTCGGATTTCCTGATGCACGTCGGTGCCGCGATTGCCGATCGCGACACGATCTATCTTCGCAAGCACGTCGCCGGCCTGCACTCGTCCGAATTGGGCGATCTCATCGCGGCAATCCAACCGGAACAGCGCCTGGCGCTTGTCTCGCTGCTTGGCAAGGAGTTCGACCTTGCGGCGCTGACCGAGGTCGACGAGGCGATCCGCCTCGATATCGTCGAGCATATGCCGAACGAGCAGATCGCCGAGGCGATCGGCGAAATGGATTCCGACGATGCGGTCTACATTCTCGAAGACCTCGACGAGGAGGACCAGGAGGAAATCCTCGCCAAGCTGTCCTTCACCGAACGCGTCCGTCTACGCCGCTCGCTCGACTATCCGGAAAGCACCGCCGGCCGGCGGATGCAGACCGAGTTCGTGGCCGTGCCGCCTTTCTGGACGGTTGGTCAGACGATCGACTACATGCGCGAGGAGGAAGATCTCCCCGACAGCTTCACGCAGATCTTCGTGATCGACCCCACCTTCAAACTGCTCGGCACCGTCGATCTGGATCGTGTGCTGCGCACCAAGCGATCTGTGAAGATCGATGCGATCATGCGCGACACCAGTCACTCGGTCCCGGCCGAAATGGATCAGGAGGAGGCGGCCCAGCTTTTCGAGCAGTACGATCTCTTGTCGGCAGCCGTTGTCGACGACAACGGGCGCCTGGTCGGGGTCCTGACGATCGACGACGTCGTGGACGTCATTCAGGAGGAGGCCGAGGAAGACCTGCTGCGCCTGAGCGGCGTTGGCGACGAGGAACTGTCGGACTCCGTTACCGAGGCATCCCGCTCACGCGTTCCCTGGCTGCTCGTCAATTCGATGACCGCCTGCATCTCCGCCTCGGTCATCGGCCTCTTCGATGCCACGATCCAGCAGATCGTTGCGCTCGCCATCCTCATGCCGATCGTCGCCGGCATGGGCGGCAATGCCGGATCGCAGACGATGACCGTGACGGTGCGCGCCCTCGCGACCCGCGGGCTCGATATCCACAACGCGCCACGGATCATCCGGCGCGAAGCCGGCGTCGGCCTGCTGAATGGGATGATTTTCGGCAGCCTCATCGGTCTCGTGGCGGGCCTCTGGTTTCAGGACCCGAATATCGGCGGCATTATCGCAACCGCGATGTTGATCAACATGATGGCAGCGGCGCTCGCCGGCATCCTGATCCCGCTTCTGCTGGACAAATCCGGCGCCGATCCGGCTGTCTCCTCCGCTGTCTTCGTGACGGCGGTCACCGATGTCACCGGCTTCTTCAGCTTCCTCGGTATCGCCACCTGGTGGTTCCATGTCACATAAGGCGCGTGTTTGACTTTTACGTCAAAGTCAATGATAGTGAGCCTGCAATTTGATGGAATGGCGGCGTGGAAAAGTACTATAGCATTACGGAACTGACGCGGGAATTCGGTATCTCGACCCGAACGCTGCGCTTCTACGAGGATGAAGGTCTCATCCATCCGGAGCGTCGCGGGCGAACGCGCCTGTTTCGGCCGGCTGACCGGCATCTGATCAAGGAAATCCTGCGCGGCCGCCGGATCGGTTTCACCATCGCGGAGATCCGCGAGATCATTCAGGTCTACAAGGATCCGCCAGGCGAAATCGGCCAATTACAGCTACTGATGAAGCGCGTCGAGGAAAAGCGCGAGGATCTGCGGCAGAAGCGCAAGGATATCGACGACACACTTGACGAGCTCAACAATGTCGAGGAAGCCTGCCTGACGCGCCTGGCAGAGATCGGCGTCGGGACGTAACGCGCGGAAAATTTGAAGTCGTCGAAAAGGTGGCCGCGTGCTGCCTTTTTCGTACGCCGCTTACAGCGCCGCGCGTCTATTCAGACGCGCAAAGGACGCTGTAGCACTTTGAATCTACATCTGCTTTCCGAAAGTCGATTCCGATTTTCGAGCCGATGCGCTAGATCCACCGCGTCGTGTGGCGGCAATAGCGTTCGAATTCGAATCCGAATCGTGAGAGCAGGTGCCGCTCCTCGTTACGCACCGCAATCAGCGTCGTCAGGGCGATGGCAACGATCCCCATGACGAAGAACCAGGGATTGAGGGTGATCAGCCCCAGGCCAACCATCACGAAGGTATAGCCGAGATAGATCGGGTTGCGGGTGAAGCGGAAGGGGCCGCCGGTGACCAGGCAAGTTGCTGAGCGGTGGGGAAGCACTGCCGTGTGGCGATCGAGTAGGGCCTTGATGGCCCAGAGATCGAGCAAGACCGCCAGCAGGATCAAGGCGCATCCCGCCAGCCACCGAACCCAGCCATGCCCGTGGGCGACGGGGATGGGAAAAACACCCCCAAGCGCCAAAGCCGCTAGGGCCGCCGTGCCATAAATCAGCGGAGGCCATGGAAAATTCAGCGGCTTGGCACGATAGGCATTCATGTCCTAGTCCCCCGACTGTGCTTCCATTGTGCACTGAGTGGCGATTCGCGCAATGCGTTCATCCGAGCTCAAGTCGATCTTCCCCTGGTTTAGATCTTCGAACAGCTTCTGTTCTTTCAACCGGTCGAGCGTGCAGCCGCAAAAGGTGCTGCACGTGATGGCCGATTCCTGGCGGTTGCAGGCTTGCTCGCAGTTCAGGCGGTAGGTCGCCGCCGCATCCGGCAGGGGGGCGGGTACGACGAGTGAAAAGGCATAGACGAGCCCGATGAGCAGCGGCTGGTGGATCAGGTATATGGCCAGACTGTGGCGCCCGCCGAAGGCGAGGGGTTTGATCCACAGCTTGCGATCCCGGTCGGTTTGCGCGGGCCGTGCCCATGCGGCAAATATCGGATGAAGCAGCTTCGCCGTCCCGAGACCGAGGAGAAACGGTGCCAGCCACGGCAGCAGCGGCACGTAATCGTTCGAGCGTGGGATCGTCTCGGAAAGTCCGACCCACCAGAGCGCGGGCGCATCGAAAAGGGGCGAGCGCAGATAGAGGGGAGCGGCAAATGCAGCGGCGGCGGCCAGGAAGGAGACCGGCGCGGGGAGCCGCAGGAAAAGAATGCCGACGAGGCTTGCCGCCGCGATCGCATGGAGAATGCCGAAAAAGATGAAAGACTGGGGAAGGGCGAACCAGGTGGCGATGCTGATCAGCGCCGCCGCCCCGGCGATCTTGGCGAAGCGCCGGAGAAATGCGCGCCCGCGGAACTTCGGACTGTGGCCGAGCACCAGGCTGTAGCCGGCGAGAAACAGGAAGCTGCTGGCGATCAGCCGCGCGAAGAGCCTCCAGCCGCCGGAGCCGGCCGTGCCCGCCGCCACATAGCCGAAGAATTCCAGGTCCCAGGTGAAATGGTAGATCGCCATGGCGACGAGGGCGAGACCGCGCAGCGCATCGAGGAGATCAATTCGTCCGGACCTCGAGACACCCGGCTGCAGGGTCGGCGTTTCGTCGATCGTCGCAGGAGTATCGGGCATGGAGTCGCCTTCCTGTCAGGAGAAAGGGAGTTCATTCGGATTTTGCAATCGCGTGACCATGTCGAAATGAGGGCCGATGCGCCTCTTTGTCCAGCGCCAATCGCCTCCATGCCTGTGGTTCCACAGCCCATGATGGCAGCTCGAACACCTACGCGTCGGCGATCAGCGCATCGCGTGCTTCGGAGAAGAATTGCCGGCGTGTCAGCACGAAAATCACGAGGCCCGTCAGCACGATGAAGACATAGGGGCTGATGAACCATCCGAGATAGCCGATCGACAGGAAGATCGCCCGCAGGCCGGCATTGAAATGTTTGGCAGCGAGGACGTTCATCCGTATGGCGCGCTCGGCGGCCCGTTCGGCGGCCTGGCGATCGCGCGACATGTCGGCCGTCATCGGGATGCCGCCCATCAGGATCGAACAGTAGTTGAACAGCCGATAGGACCAGCCGAACTTGAAGAAGGAATAGCCGAAAAGGCATGTCAGACCGCCGACCTTCAGTTCGAATCCCGCCCGACCGCCGCGAAAAATCTGCGGCAGGTCGTTGAAGATCATCTGCACCTGTTCGGTTGCGCCGAGCAGCGCAAAGCAGCCGCCGAGTGCGAAAATGGTGGTCGAGGCAAAGAAGGCGGTGCCGGCCTGCAGGCCGGCGATGATCTGGGTGTCGATCATCTTCAGGTCGCGGTTGAGGGAGTTGCGAATCCACCGCGCCCTGTTTTCGTTCATCAGGCGGGTCAGGCTGATCCGCTTGAACTTGCGCCGGCCATCGGTCGCCCAGTTGAAGCTGCCCCACAGCAGCAGGAAGATGCAGAGCGCTATGTAATCTTCGATTGTCATGCACGTCTTTTGGCATGGCCGTTTGAAAATGCAAGATCGCCGCCGGTCCGGGCCTGTCGCGTGGGACAGCCCGCGTATACAATGTCGCACGCACAGAACCCGATGTCGGTCGGTTGGCTGATCGAACGGCATAGGATCGCATAGGTTTTCACCCTATATAAGGATGATCGGACCGCAGTCGGAAGGATTCGCGGCTCGATCAAGATCATCGACAGGGCTTTGATCCGCTCACGCGGCAGCTCGTCCGGCGCTGGGGCAGGCAAATTCATGTTTCTTTCCGTCTTCGACGTTTTCAAGATCGGTATCGGTCCTTCGAGTTCTCACACGATGGGGCCGATGTCGGCGGCGAACCGCTTCCTCGATCTCATCCTGTCGGACGAATGGCCGCGCCCGTCGCACACCGCGGTTGCCTCCATCAAGGTCAGCCTTCATGGTTCTCTGGCTCATACGGGCATCGGCCATGGCACGGGCAGGGCGGTTATTCTGGGACTGATGGGGGAACGGCCTGATCTGGTCGATCCCGACCGGATGGACGCCATTATCGACGAGGTCGAGCGAACGGGCCGTATCACGCCTCCTGGGCATCCCTCCTACGCATTCCAGCCGAAGACCGATCTCGTCTTCGACAAGAAAGTGCCGCTGCCGGGTCATGCCAATGGCATGTCCATTGCCGCCTTCGACCGCGACGACCGGCTGTTGTTGAAGCGGATCTATTATTCGATCGGCGGCGGTTTCGTGGTCACCGATACGGAGCTTGAAGCGATGCGGGCGGCAAAGAACAAGCCTGCCGGCGTCAGGATTCCCTATCCCTTTGCCACCGCCCAGCAGATGCTCGACATGGCGGCGCGCTCCGGCCTGACGATTGCCCAGATGAAACGGGCGAATGAGGAGTCTTCGATGTCGAGGGAAGAACTCGACGCCGGACTCGATCGCATCTGGTCGGCGATGAGCGCCTGTATCGATCGTGGCCTCAGCCAGGACGGGATCATGCCGGGCGGGCTGAAGGTCCGCCGGCGGGCGCGCGCAATTCATGACAAGCTGCAGGAGGAGTGGCGCTCCAACAAGACCAATCCGTTGCTCGCGAACGATTGGCTGAGCGTCTACGCGATGGCCGTCAATGAAGAGAATGCGGCCGGCGGCAGGGTCGTGACCTCGCCGACGAATGGCGCGGCCGGCGTCGTGCCGGCGACGATCCGCTATTACCTGCATTTCCATGAGGATGCCGATCAGGACGGCATTCGCGACTACCTTCTGACGGCCGCCGCGGTCGGCGGCATCATCAAGCACAACGCATCGATCTCCGGCGCAGAAGTCGGCTGTCAGGGCGAGGTCGGGTCGGCGTCCGCGATGGCGGCAGCGGGCCTGGCGGCGGTGATGGGCGGCACGCCCGAGCAGGTCGAGAATGCGGCCGAAATTGCGCTGGAGCATCATCTCGGCATGACCTGCGACCCGGTCGCGGGGCTCGTTCAGGTGCCATGCATCGAGCGCAATGCGCTCGGCGCCGTGAAAGCAGTCACCGCCACATCGCTTGCACTCAAGGGGGATGGCAAGCATTTCGTGCCGCTCGACGCCTGCATCGAGACGATGCGGCAGACCGGCATCGACATGAACGAGAAATACAAGGAAACCTCGACCGGCGGTCTGGCGGTCAACGTCGTCGAGTGCTGAAGCCGGGGCGGCTTTTGTGGACGAATCCGCTCAAGACGCTTGACCGTGACCGGCGGACGGGTGTTCAAGCAATGCCATGGCTTTGCATCTCATAAAGCTCTGCGTCGGCGCAGAATCCATCGAAGACTTGCGCGAATGGGTTTCACGCAGGGCCTTGGCGGCTGTCGCGGCCGGACAGGAGCCGCACTCCTTCCATACGACCCGGATGGTTCCGAAACGTACGGAAGACCTTCTCGCCGGCGGATCTCTCTACTGGGTGATCAAGGGTTATGTGCAGGCACGCCAGCCGCTGATCGGCATCGAGATCTTCACTGACAGCGAGGGCATCGGCCGCTGCAATCTTATACTCGGGCCGCAAGTGGTCGAAACGGAACTTCAGCCGCGCCGCGCATTCCAGGGCTGGCGGTATCTGGAGGAGAAGGAGGCGCCGCGCGACCTGGCAGCTCTTTCTTCCGATGGCGGCGAGATGCCGCTCGACTTGCGGCGCGAGCTTGCAGAACTGGGGCTTCTGTAGGAGGCGCGTTCGCGCTGCGAAAACGCGTCCGAGTCCTAGCCGATCCGGATCCTCAAAGGGTGTCGGCGACCGGCTGTCGTGACATGCAGGTGTATCTCCGCTCGGGGCTGGGTCGAGCGCCAGGCGCGGGCGCCATGCGTCAGCAGGATGGCCACCAGATCGCGCGTCTTCGCCTTGGATCGGTTGAGCCCGGCATCGGCAATGCGCATGGCCGCCTCATGGAGCGGATGCAGGCCGATGCGCGGGGGCTTTTCCTTCTTCCCCGGTATCGCAGTGATGCCGGGGACGTTCTCGTTCACTGCCATGACAAACCTCGTTACGCTTATACAATTTCCGAGGAGGACGGCAGGAAATACGCATCCGGCCGCCAGCTGTCGTGTCGTTCACTGCTGGCTAGCCCAGCAGGCAAATCCCTTCTTCTTCAAGACCTTGCAGGCGTTGACCGCCTTGTTCTGATCGTCGAAGCCGCCGAAACGCGCACGATAGACCTGCGCCGCGCCGTCGCCGAAGGCGACCGTGAACGGCGTCGCATCGCGCAGTACCTTGCCGCCTTTTTCCTTGGCATTGCCGAGGAGTGTCATTGCCTGAGTTTTGTCGGACGTGGCACCGATCTGGATGACCCAGCCCTGCGGCTGTACGTCCGCCTGCTGCCTTGCCTGTGCGCCGGCCGAAGCTTCTGCCTTGGCGACCGAATTGGTGATCTGCGTATCGACATCGGCAGAGACGACCGCCTGCCGGGTGAGCTTGGCGCTCTGGGCGTCGAGCGTGTTCGGCGCCGCCTTGGCAGCGAGGACCGGGTTGTCCGAGGCGCGTTTCGCGGCGGCATAGGCCATCTCGACGTTCGCCACGCTTTCGCCACTGTAGCGGAAATCCGGAACCGGGCCGGTGTTCGGCAGGGATGCAGCCGCGGACGCGACGGGCGCCGACGGAGCAGTGGCTTGTACTTCGGCCTCGGCGACGGCCGTTTCCGTGACGGTTGCGACCGGTGCCGCCGGCGCTTCGGCAATCAAGTTGCCGTTCCCACGACGGGAGGCGGACGGCATGTACTTGGCGACCAGCTTGCGCATCTGCGCATCGCGGGCACCGCCGGACGTTCCGCCCATCACCACGGCGACGATGCTGCGACCGTCGAGTTGAGCGGAGGTCACCAGGTTGAAACCGGAGGCGCGTGTATAGCCGGTCTTGATGCCGTCAACGCCGCGCACATTGCCGAGGAGGCGGTTGTGATTGCCGATCGTCTGCTTGCCGAAGCGGAAGCTGCGGGTCGAGAAATAATCGTAGTATTGCGGGAAATGCTGCCGCAAGGCGAGACCGAGCCGGGCCTGATCGCGCGCGGTCGTCTTCTGCTCGGTATTCGGCAGGCCGTTGGCGTTGCGATAGGTCGTGCGCGTCATGCCGAGCGCGCGCGCCTTGTTGGTCATCATCCGGGCGAAGCGCTGCTCCGACCCTCCGAGCAATTCACCAAGCGCCGTCGCCGAGTCGTTTGCCGAACGCGTGACGAGCGAGAGGATCGCCTGCTCGACGGTGATTGCCTTGCCGGCGCGCACGCCGAGCTTCGACGGCGGCTCGGACGCTGCCTTCTTGGAAAAGGGAACCGGTGTCGATTTGCTGATGCGGCCGGCCTCGAGCGCTTCGAAGGCCAGATACAGCGTCATCATCTTGGTGAGTGAGGCGGGATAGCGCAGCTGGTCCGCATCCTCGCCGTAAAGCACCTTGCCGGTCTTCGCATCAACGACGATGCCGGCATATTTCGAATTGGCAAAAGCCGGCGCAGAGAAGGTCAAGCCGGCGACGACACCAGCGAGGACAAGCCGTCCTACCACCTTTGCAATGCCGCCAAGCGGACGTTTCGCGAGATCAAAAAAAACGGATCGAGACACTGCGTTGCTCTTCATTCTTATGTCATGGGTGTCGTCCGGACATCGCTTCCGGATGCGACCGTTCCCGAGACAGTATCGGGATAGCGTTACCAATCGGTTTATGATGAATGATTGGTTTCCGGGGCAGATTGTCTGTTCGGGTATGGCACCGGCTGGCCTATCGGCGAGCAGGCTCGCGTCCACCACGACTCTTTGACAAATTCACGGCACGCGCCGGTCTCGAATGAATCTTTCCATCGCGGCATCGATTGCTTGCCATTCCGGCAGCAACTTGGCCGAGAAACGGTAGAGAATGCTGAGATCCTTGCCGATATGAACGTCCCTTTGGCAGTCGGCACTTGTCGGCGTCGCGGGGCTCTCGGGCAGGAGGCAACGCAGGACAAAGGGCGGACGTTCAGGTCGCGCAGCGGTGAAGAACACTTCCCCGGCATAGCTGGAACGCGGCTTGGCGTCGTACCTGGTCAGTCCCGCCGGGCCGGCAAGCGGCTTGCCTTCCAGGACGTGGCGATAGATCGGTTCAAGCCTCCCCGACATGTCGCGTGACATGGTGCTCTGGGCGATTTGGACGAAGATCAGCCTTTCCGGTTGATCGACGTCGTTGAACAGATGGCGGGTCGCGTCTGTGTAGCCGTCGAGAGCCGGCCAGGTGAGGTAGAGATCGACGCGCTCGGCCATTCCCGTGGCGCGCTGGCTCTCGAAGCGGATGACGTTGGCCGGCAAGCGCAGGTGGTCCTGTCCGATGAAGATATCGAAGGTCTCGCGGCTGGAGGTGTGGCCGGCACGTGCCAGGTTCTCGCCGAGCAACCGCCCGGAGAGCGAAATGGCAATGACGAGCACCGCCAGAAGCCCGACGATGGCGGTGATCCTGTAGCCGAAGCGTGGCGAAAGAAGGGGGGCAAATTCCGATTCGGAAATGAGGGGCTTGTTCACGAGAGGCGCCGTCCGTTGCGATGGCGTGGCGGATTGAAGTTGACACGCTGATCCGCCCAGTGATCGGAATCTGATTCCGGCGGAGGCCGCTCCCTGACCCTGGCTGAGTATGGTTAATTTTCGATGAAGCGGCGGCTTCGGCGTCTCGCGTGACGAAATAAGGGCCGGTTCCGGGGACAAGCGGAACCGGCCCGAGGGCTTGGTCTGGACGGGGACAAGGACTGACCGAAGCCCGAAGGGTATGTGGTCAATGCCGCTGGCGGTCGTGCCTACTCGGTGCGGACAGTACCGACGGCAACGGCGCGGCCATCCTGCAGCTTCACCCACCGCCCGGCGTTTTCCGAGGACTGGCGCTTCAGGAAGGTATATTCGGTCTCCGACCACAGCAGAACCTTGCTGCGCATGTTGTCGAGAATGAAATCGCCGCGATCGGTGCGCACCGTCAGGACCGCGTGCCCGTCGCCGTTCGGCTGCAGCACGACAGTGATCAGGAGATCGGTGGGGGAAAAGCCGCTCTCGATCAACTTGCGGCGTTTCAGGAGGACATAGTCCTCGCAATCGCCGACGACGTCCGGATAGGACCACTTTTCTTCCACGCCATGGATTTCCATGTCGGTCATCGGCGTGATGGCCTGATTGACCTCGTGGTTGACCTCGAGAATTTTCTTCCACCCCTCGCGCGTCAGCACGGCCGGGCCGCGATCGGTGCCTGCGACCGAACATTCCGACGAATGGCTCTTGCAGAATTCGTAATGGCCGACCGGCGGGTTGGTCGAGCCACCCACGGTGATGTTTGCCGGAAGGGCGAGGGCAGGGCCTGCCAGAAAGCCTGTGGCCAAAGCCACGGCGGCGATCGTCCTGGCGATTGTCTTGTGCATGTTTGTCTCCCCGTTGTGGTTTGACAATGGCACAAAGCTTTTTATCGCGGGCGAAGATGCGAGGTAAAAACAAGTACAAATGAGAGCAGAATAAGAATAAAACTAGAATAGAATTTAAGTCGAATAAGAATAAAATTCGTTTCAAATTTTACCGAACGATGTCGGGTTCGCGTGTCGAATATCACGTATCGATCTGAAAAATAACATGTTTTTCTGAGCCTCCCTTTGCGCGCGAGACGCGCGGCATGACGCATTCCTGCGGACATCCGGGCGGGAGTCGAAGTATATGGTAGCGATAACGTTAATCAACGGAGGACTTGTCGTAACCGTTGATTTACCAAGGAAGATTTTCGCCTCGGGGCGGTTGGCGATGATAAAGGTTGGGAGGAGCCTCTGGCTGCATGATTTCTTGCAGGAGCCGGTTGAAGGACAAGAGCATGCAGCAATTCAACGCGCTGCAGCGATCCTGGTGTGTCTGAAAGGATGCATGTCGCTGCAGGGCTGGTGACGTGGTCGTCGATGGAGGTGCCGCGGGAAGCTGCCTAAGGACGGCAGCGTCGCTTCAGCACGCGGTGTCTCGTTCCGCTCAGAGGAACTCGGTCAGCGCTTCGCGCGCCTGGACGCCGGAGAACTCGATCGCAACGCCCTCTTGGAAATGGCGCACGATCCGGCCCTTCATCCCGTTGCCGAGTCTGACTGCCGTCCCCATCGCGGGGCGAACGTCGACATCGACCGCGGCGCCCGAGAGCGAAAGGTCGATGATGCGGCAGATGTATTTCTCGCCGGTGTCGAGGGTGAGCTCGGTGACGATCTTGCGCGGCGCAAGCCGGTCATGGCGCCGATCTTCCGGCAGTCCCAGTTCGTGCTTGTTGGCGATCCAGGTGAGCTGTGCCGCAAGTTTCTCGCGTTTGCGCTCGGTCGCGTTCAGTTGGATGACGAACGCGTTCTCGGCAAGTCTCGATACCGTGCCTTCGAGCCGCCCGACATGATCGATATAGGCGATGATGCGCTCGCCGGCGCGCGGGCGGGCGGTCGACGCGAAAAGCACGTCTCCCGGCGACATGTCGACGGCGGTGCACTCGAACTCGTCGCGATTGGCAAGCATCAGCCGCCCCGAGAGGTTTACCGAAACGCGCTGGAAAGCGTTCTCCTGGTGTGGCCTCGGGCCGCTGTTTTGTGCGTGCTGAAACGAGAACATGGTCACTCTGCGATCGACGTATGCTTGCACGCTGCAGTATAGGTCTTGCCGGTTAATAGAAGGTTCGTCGGAAGACCTGGATCCATTCCCGTTGTCAGCTTTTCCCGCCTTGTAGGATGCGTAGATGTAACACGTTGAGATTGTCTCGTCCACGCCGACCTGCAACGTTGACTTTTGTTCCTGCGGAAGATCCATGTGGCCGGTCGAGTGGCAAATCCGGAGAAACGTCGGGAAGGCTGAGGCCGCTTGCGACAAGATGCGTCAGCGGCGTCATGTGCAGCCATGCCGGGCGCGAGAGCGCCGAGAGTGCGCCGAGCAACCGATCGTTCGTGCCGTCTGCGGATGCGAGCGGCGAAAGCAAAAGCTCGACGTCGAGCTCCTCGCCGGCTTCCGTGGCGCCGCGCGCGTAAAGCAGCATCGGCGTGCATTGCGTCATCACCTGGTCGGCGGTTCGGGCAATCCCGTCCGCCTCCGCGTCCAGCCAGAGATCGGCGAATTTCCGGTCGCGCAATTCACGACCGAACAGCGCGCAGACGCGGGTGCCTGCAAGGCGGAAGCCGATGTCTCCGTTTGCCTGCCTTTGAAGAATGAACAGATCCGGCAACAGCGAACGGATATGCGCCGGATCGATTTCGTCCCGACGGGGGAGGTCGCGATCGCCTCGAACGGTATTCCAATATTGGAACAGCTCCATTGTCGTTCTGCTGTGCATGCGGGCGGTTCGCTCCATTGTTCGGCGCGCGGCTGTATCGGAGTGATACAGGTGGCGCGCTCTCGCTCGATCCTGGAAATGACGAAGCGATTTCCGTGCCACGCCGGAATTAAGGTTAACGAACGGTTTCGCTTGCTCGCGCGACCCGCGGCTGGCATTCCGTGGACAGCACTTCACGAAGGTTTGCCTTCGGCACATCGACTGGAGCACCGGAATTTGGGCTCGACGGCCGTTCAGTTTTCGCTGGACGGCCTTTTTTTGTTTGCTTATCCCTTTGCGCGTCGGTCCCGGCATTCGTTCGGGCGGCTGAGACACGACCGCCCTATGGGGCGTAAGCAGGAAGAGAGCGATGGAACAGGATCAGCCGGCGACATCTGTCGATGGCGACAGTGCGGCAGGCCGCAGCCGGGAACCGGCCTTCAACCTTCCCAGAGGCCTGACCGTCATTCTCCTGTTCCTGATCGCGATCCACGCGATCAGAGCCTACGTTCTGCCGGAGACGCTGGATCAGGAAGTGATCCTCAACTTCGCTTTCCTGCCGGCGCGCTACACCATACCGCTCGGCGAGCAGGGTCTCGTCTGGCTCTGGACCCCTGTGACCTATTCCTTTCTCCACGGCAGTTGGGAGCATCTGATCTTCAACATCTTCTGGATGGTCGCGTTTGGGGCGCCGGTCGTGCGGCGCATCGGCGTTGCGCGGCTGGCCATCTTCTGGTGTCTGTCGGCAGCGGCGGCCGTTGCCCTGCATGTCGTCTTCCACTGGGGCGAGATGGCGGTGGTGGTCGGCGCCTCCGGCGTCGTCTCAGGCTTCATGGGAGCTGCAGCGCGCTTCGTTTTCTCGCCAAGCGGCCGCATCAGCCGTCAGTTCGCCCATCTCAACCGGCGCCTCTCGCTCACGGAGACGCTGGCGAACCGCTCTGTGCTAGTCTTCACCGGGATTTGGTTCCTGACCAATTTCCTCATCGGACTGGGGCTTTTCTCGATAGGGGGAGCGGGAAGCGTCGCCTGGGAGGCGCATATCGGCGGTTTCCTCTTCGGTTTCTTGTTGTTCGGCCTGTTCGATCCGCGCGATTGAGGGCTGCCGCACCGCCGCATCCGGTCGGGCCCGGGCAATGCTGAATTGTTTCAACATCGCAACCATCGTGATGGCCTGTTCCCCAGAAGCGACTGAATGGCGCCGCGCGAAGGCTTGATTTCATTGGAGTACTGACGCACCATTCACCACGCCGCGCGTCTGCTAGAGGCGCAAAGGTCGCTGTAGAACTTTGAATTGCTGCATGATTTTTTCTTGAGATCGGTCCCGATCAAGGAATCACGCAGTGGGTCGCCGATCGCCTGACGTGAAGCGACCGCTGAAAAGGCCGGGTTTTCCCGCGAGCCCGGGATTGTCGCAACGGGAGATGTGTGCATGTCAGTCAAAGCAATTCTCAACGAAAAAGGCCGCAGCGTCGTAACCGTGACCCCTCAGGTCACGGTGCAGCAAGCGGCAACATATCTCCATGACAATCATATCGGTGCGGTCGTCGTCGTCGATGCGGATGAGCACATCGTCGGCATTCTCACAGAACGCGACGTCGTCGCCTCCATCGCCAAATATGGCGCCGGCTGTCTTGAGAAGCCGGTCTCCTCGATCATGTGGCAGAAGGTCTATTGCTGCGGCGAGGAAATGTCGGTGCAGTCCCTGATGGAGATGATGAGCAAGCTCCGTGCACGCCATCTCCCCGTGGAGCAGGAAGGCCGCCTTGCCGGAATAATCTCGATCGGCGACGTGGTTAAGTACCATATTCGCGCTATCGAACTCGAGGCCGAAGAGATCAAGGCCTATATCGCCGGCTAAAAGCGGATGGCAGTGTTGTCGGCCTGTCGTCGAGCCAAGGCGCACAGGACCGACCGACAAGCCGGTTGCTCTCATCTAAGAGCCCGACGGTGACGCGATCCGCGCGTTACCGGGTCAGTGCTTCCTGCATTCGCTTGATCTCGGCAAGCTTTGCCTTTGCTTCCAGGTAGCCGCGTTCGATCGCCTCGCCGGCCCGATGAAATTCCGATAGCCCGATGTCGTTAAGCTTCGGATGGAGCGCCAGATCCGGGGGGTCGCCGGCAAGACGCGCGCGCGCGATGCGGTCCTGGATGATGTTGAAGGCCTGGACCATGACGCTCGTCATGCCGAGACGCGCCGAATAGGCACCGCCTGGCTTGGCGGGAGCGTCGGGGCCTCCCATGCCGGCGCTATGCTTGACGACGGCGGAACGGCCGTAAAGGTCGTAGTTGAGATTGACGGCAACGACCAGCTGCTGCTCATGCGCTCGGCATACGGAGACGGGAACGGGGTTGACGAGCGCGCCGTCTATGAGGGTGCGTCCATTCGCGTGGATCGGCTCGAAAATCCCCGGCAGCGCGTACGACGCGCGAATGGAGGTAATCAGCGAGCCCTTTTCCAGCCAGACCTCATGGCCGCTGTGAACTTCCGTGGCGACCGCGATGAAGGGACGGTCGAGCTCCTCGATGCTGATATTTTCGAGGTGTTCCTGCATGCGTTTGGTCAGCCGCAGGCCGCCGAAGAGGCCGCCCCCGCCGATCGCGAAGTCGAGCAGGCTGGCGATGCGGCGGACGGTCAGGGACCGGGCGAAGGCCTCCAGTTCGTCGAGCTTGCCCGCGAGATAGCAGCCGCCGACGAGCGCGCCGATCGAGGTGCCGGCGATCATGCCGACCTCGATGCCCTCTTCATCGAGCGCTCTCAAGACGCCGATATGCGCCCAGCCGCGGGCCGCGCCGCCGCCGAGTGCTATGGCGATCTTGGGCTTCGCGGGCAGGGGGACTGGTTCAGGGGGAGTGGTCGTCAGCGATGTGCCGTTCGGGCCGGACAGGTCGGCGATCTGATTGTTGCGCGTAAATGTCCAGTTCAACATCCGGCACCTCCAACACCGCCGAACCGATTACCGCGCGTGTCTTGTAGGTGACCCTGCCAAGCCGGCGGTGGTGCCGGCCTTGTCCACATTCATAGCTGAGACTGGCACCAGGATTGAGATATAGCCCCGAACCCGTCGCCAATGCGGCTGGTCCGGTAAACATTGGATACATGCTGCAACACATTTCGGCACGCCGCAGTTACCGCAGGAACCGATTGTATGATAAATGATTAAACGCCCGTTTAGTTTCTAAAGGATGAATATAACACGGGGATGCGCCAAGAAAATCCAGATGCTTGGGGCCAGACCTATTTTTCGGCGTAGATAGCTGCCGGATCGAAGTATCTGCGCTCGTCCGAAATGGTAACTCTCGGCTGACCGTCCTCGACCCCGACCGTGCGATAGAAGCAGGAGCGGCGTCCCGTATGACAGGTGGCGTCGTGGCCGGCCACGGTTACCTTCAACCAGATGGCGTCCTGGTCGCAATCGGTTCTGATTTCCCGGACGGTCTGCACGTTGCCGGAGCTTTCGCCCTTCTTCCACAGACTATTGCGCGAGCGGCTGTAATAGTGGGCGATGCCGGTTTCGATGGTCAGTGCCAAAGCTTCGGCATTCATATGCGCGACCATAAGCAATTCGCCGTCGCGGTCGTCTGTCACGACGGCCGTGACCAAACCCTTCTCGTCGAAGCGGGGCGTGAAGGCCGAGCCGGCCTCCAGTTCAGCCTTGTCATTCGAGGGGGCGGTAAAAGTAAGCGTCATCGCAAAAGCTCCACTCCAGCGCCGTGCGTCTTTTCAGACGCACAAGGGTCGCTGTAGCACTTTGAACCGCTCCATGTTTTCCCTGAGCGGGAACATGCGGCGGCGGAGCTTACTTGAAGCCCCTCAACAGGGTCATGAAACGGGCCTGCTCGGCCGGCTCCGTCTTGAAGGCACCGGTAAAGGTGGTCGTCAGTGTCGTCGCACCCTGCTTCTTGATGCCGCGCATTGCCATGCACAGATGCTCGGCCTCGATCATCACGGCAACGCCGCGCGGAGCGAGCGTCTCGTCGATCGCCCTGGCGATTTGCGCCGTCATCGACTCCTGCGTCTGCAGGCGGCGGGCATAGATGTCGACGGCACGGGCGATCTTCGACAGACCGAGGACGCGGCCGTTCGGCAGGTAGGCGACATGCGCCTTGCCGATGATCGGCACCATGTGGTGTTCGCAATGGGAGTAGAACGGGATGTCCTTCTCGAGCACGATGTCGTCGTAGCCGGAAACTTCCTCGAAGGTCCGGCCGAGCACGTCCTCGGCGACAAGATCGTAGCCGCCGAAAATTTCCCGATAGGATTTCACGACCCGCGCCGGCGTGTCCTTCAGGCCTTCTCGGGTGGGGTCTTCACCTGCCCAGCGCAGCAGTACGCGAACAGCTTCCTCGGCTTCTTTCTGCGTCGGCCGACCGCTGGTGTCGTCGAGCACAGGGAAATTCTTTACTATGGCGTCCATATGGCCTCTTTTAAGCAATGCGTGATTGCTGACGTTTTATCTTTCGGACAACTCGCCATTGGCCATTCGCCTATCCCTGCAGGCATGGGTTCCGTTGGCGGGCTCCGGGGCTTTCGGGTTCTGGCTTAGCAGTGCACTGAACCGTCCGGCACGGTTTCCCAAACAACAGGCGACACTTATCCTCTTGCGGAACTGTCGCCCCAACACGACATAGCATATAGTATGGCGCCACATGGATGAAAGAGGCCCAGCGTAGCAGGTCGTGCTTTTTTCCCCTCTACCGGAGAAAATCATGCGCCGATCACTCAAAACCGCGAAAAATCAGCCGGATCGCGCCAAATGATGGATGACATTTACAACAGCAGGATTCTCGAGTTCGCCGGCAACATCCCCCGCATCGGCATGCTTGCCGATGCTCATGCGGAAGCTGCTGCCCATTCGAAGCTTTGCGGGTCGAAAGTGCGGATCTGGCTGAAAATGGATGGGGACGTCGTCACCGACTTCGCCCACGATGTGAAGGCCTGCGCCCTCGGCCAGGCATCGTCGTCGATCATGGCCCGGCACGTCGTCGGCGCGCATGCAGCGGAAATCCGCAAGGCGCGCGAGGAGATGCTGACGATGTTGAAGGCGGACGGGGAGGGGCCGTCCGGCCGCTTCGAGGACATGCGCTTCCTGCTGCCCGTTCGGGACTACAAAGCGCGCCATGCCTCGACGATGCTGACCTTCGAGGCGGTCGTCGATGCGATTGGCCAGATCGAGGCGAAGCGCCTCGCAACCGCAGTATGAACCATGTGCGGAAAGCCGCAGCAAGACCAGCTTTTTCGAGGTAGCCGAAGGGTCATCGCTGGCCGCGGCCGCAATTGGTCCGGGCCGTTCCGCAAGACTCCCGGCCGGCTCGTCGGCATGGCGACCATCCGCGCCTACCAGCTGACGCTCTCGAGTTTCATCGGCAATTCCTGCCGGCACATGCCGACCTGTTCGGAATATGGCTACGAGGCGATAGCCCGCTACGGCCTTTGGCCCGGGGGATGGCTGACGCTGTTCCGCGTCGTGCGCTGCGGACCCGGGGGGACCCATGGATTCGATCCGGTGCCGGAGCGTCTTGCGCCGCGACAGCGTTGGTATGCACCATGGCGCTATTGGCAGCCTTGGCGAAAGGATGCGGGAGCATCATGACGATCCCGATGGAATATCGGCACGCGTCTGCCGATTTTGAGCGCTTCATCCTGGATGCGCGCGACACGGCCGGTCTGCAGACCACCAATCAGGCCTATACCATGGTGCAAGCGGTGCTTCAGACATTTCGATGCCGCCTCGAGATTTCCGAAGGGCTGCTCTTCGCCGGCGTGCTGCCGGCGGTGCTGCGCGCGATCTTCGTGGCCGATTGGGACCTCGAGGAGCCGACGGTGCCTTTCTCTGGCCGTGTCGCGATGACACGCGAGGTTCAGGCTTTCCGCGGCGATCACAATCGTTCACCGGATTCGGCCATTGCGGACGTCGCCGCGGCCCTTCGGCGAAACGTGGACGAAGCGAAGCTCGATCGCGTGCTCGCGCGGCTGCCGCAGGGTGCCGTCGATTTCTGGCGGGCTTGATTCGGAGGGTAAATGACGAGCTACGTCGCGCTGCTCCACAGCATCATACTGGGCGAGGGCAGGCGTGTCGTCATGACCGATCTGAGGCAGATGGCCGAGCGGCTCGGCTATCGCTTGCCGCGCACCCTCGTCGCCACCGGCAATCTTATCTTCGAGGCGCCGGAACAGCCGCTTGCAGAAATCGAATCGACGCTCGAAAAGGCATTTCTGGAGACCTTCGGCCGACATGTGGACATCATTGCGCGTTCGGCCGATGGCTGGCTGAGCCTTGCCGCCGCCAATCCGTTCCTCTCGGCGGGCGAGGAGGATGCGGCTCGCGTCCATATTCGGGTCATGCGTTCTCCGCTTCGCCCGGACGTGCCCGACGGACTTCGGAGCTACTGTACCAGAGGCGAACGTGTCGCCCTCGTCGAGGGCGATCTCTGGGCGGATTTCGGCGGCAAGGCGAGCGAGTCGAAACTGCTCGGGGCCTCGACGACGAAGCGGCTTGGCATTGGCACGTGGCGAAACTGGAACACGGTCAAGGGTTTGCGCGCCATGCTTGCCGGTTGAAGAGCCGGCGCGCCTTTACTCGCCCGCCAAAAACCTTTATCAGGCCCGCGTCAATTCACCGGCCCCAGCCGGCAACCATACCACCCGCATTCGTTGGCGGGACTGGATAGGAGATCATGATGTCGCATTCCGTTTCCCTTACATTCCCTGATGGTTCCGTCCGCGAGTTTGCCGCGGGCGCGACCGGCCGCGACGTGGCCGAGTCGATCTCGAAGTCGCTCGCCAAGAAGGCTGTCGCGATCGCTCTCGACGGCGACCTGCGCGACCTTTCCGATCCGGTCGCCGACGGCAAGATCGAGATCGTCACGCGTGAAGACAAACGCGCGCTGGAGCTGATCCGCCACGACGCGGCCCATGTGATGGCCGAGGCCGTGCAGGAATTGTGGCCGGGAACGCAGGTGACGATCGGTCCCGTCATCGACAACGGCTTCTACTACGACTTCGCCAAGAACGAGCCCTTCACGCCCGATGACCTGCCGGTCATCGAGAAGAAGATGAAGGAGATCATCGCGCGCAACAATCCTTTCACCAAGGAGGTCTGGTCGCGCGAAAAGGCGAAGGAGGTCTTCGCGGCCAAGGGCGAGAGCTACAAGGTCGAACTCGTCGACGCGATTCCGGAAGGCCAGGACCTGAAGATCTACTACCAGGGCGGCTGGTTCGACCTCTGCCGTGGTCCGCACATGGCCTCGACGGGCCAGATCGGCACGGCCTTCAAGCTGATGAAAGTGGCCGGCGCCTATTGGCGCGGCGACAGCAACAATCCCATGCTGACTCGCATCTATGGTACGGCCTGGCATACGCAGGAAGAACTGGATCAGTACCTGCACGTGCTCGCCGAAGCCGAGAAGCGCGACCATCGCCGCCTCGGCCGTGAGATGGACCTGTTCCATTTCCAGGAAGAGGGTCCGGGCGTCGTCTTCTGGCACGGCAAGGGCTGGCGTATGTTCCAGAGCCTCGTCGCGTATATGCGCCGCAGGCTCGAGGTCGACTACCAGGAAGTCAACGCGCCCCAGGTTCTCGACAAGTCCCTTTGGGAGACCTCCGGCCACTGGGGTTGGTACCGCGACAACATGTTCAAGGTGACGGTTGCCGGCGACGAGACGGACGACGAGCGGGTCTTCGCGCTGAAGCCGATGAACTGCCCGGGCCACATCCAGATCTTCAAGCATGGTCTGAAGTCTTACCGCGAACTGCCTGTCCGCATGGCCGAATTCGGCGCCGTCCATCGCTACGAGCCGTCCGGCGCGCTGCACGGACTGATGCGTGTGCGCGGCTTCACGCAGGACGACGCGCACATCTTCTGCACCGACGAGCAGATGGCCGCCGAATGCCTGAAGATCAACGATCTGATCCTCTCCGTCTATGAGGACTTCGGCTTCAAGGAAATCGTCGTCAAGCTTTCGACCAGGCCGGACAAGCGCGTCGGCTCCGACGCTCTCTGGGACCGTGCCGAAGCGGTGATGACCGAAGTGCTGAAGACCATCGAGGCGCAATCCGAAGGCCGCATCAAGACCGGCATCCTGCCGGGCGAGGGCGCCTTCTATGGGCCGAAGTTCGAATATACGCTGCGGGACGCGATCGGCCGCGAATGGCAGTGCGGAACGACCCAGGTCGACTTCAACCTGCCGGAGCGCTTCGGTGCCTTCTACATCGACAGGGATTCGGAGAAGCGCCAGCCGGTGATGATCCATCGCGCCATCTGCGGTTCGATGGAGCGGTTCCTCGGCATCCTGCTCGAAAACTATGCCGGCCACATGCCGCTGTGGATCTCGCCGCTGCAGGTGGTGGTCGCAACGATCACCTCCGACGCGGACGATTACGGCCGCGAGGTCGCTGCGCGTCTGCGTGAGGCCGGACTTACGGTCGAGACCGACTTCCGCAACGAGAAGATCAACTACAAGGTCCGCGAACATTCGGTGACGAAGGTTCCGGTGATCGTCGTCTGCGGCAAGCGCGAGGCGGAGGAGCGTTCGGTCAACATCCGTCGGCTCGGCTCGCAGGCGCAGACGGCGATGTCTCTGGACGAGGCTGTCGCTGCGCTCTCGAGCGAAGCCATGGCGCCCGACCTCAACCGCAAGGCCGAACGGAGCGCCCGGGCTGCCTGAGCACGGTTGCCGGTGATATTTGAAACTGCGGAGCATGCGCCTGAAGGGGCGCGTGCCCCGCCCGAATCCGGACTTCGCGCGCGCAACTGTTAACCATGGCTCTTAATCCGGCTTACATGATCGGACGCTAAAGAAGGAAGTGCAGCGCATTGCGCGGACATGACGTCTCCTGCAGTCCGAAAGGCATGGCCCTTCAATTCTCGTCCGCAGACTGAATCATGTCGCTCAATACCGCCGATCCAGACATCCGCCATCGTCGCAGCAACAATCTGCTTTCTTGTGATCGCCTTGCTGCTGACAGGCCTCATGACCTATGTCGTGGCGGAGATGACGCGCTCGGCAAATGAGATCGATGATGCCAGGGCCAATCGCGCCGCGCAGACTGCACTTGTGGCTTTTTCTGCCCGTCTGAGCGCGACTGTCACGGACAATTCAGTCTGGGATCAAGCCTACGAGGCAATTGCTTCCGCGGACGCCAAAGACTGGGCCTACGACAATTGGGGATCCACTTCTGCGGATTACCCGCTCTATGATGGCGCCATTGTCATTGGCCCCGACGGAAGCGTGGTCTCTGCTTACAAGAAGGGCGAGCCGTTCGAACCGCGCGCCTATTTCGGCGAAGCATTCAATCGCCAGGTCCAAGCCGCCGGAGACCCTGGTCAAACCCCTTTGCTCAACTTCTTCGAGACCAAGGATGGCGTCGCGCTGGTCGGATCCCAGGCAATTCAGCCATACCAGCCGGGTTCAAAGCTCCCGAAGCTGAATGTTCTGACCTTCTATAAGTTGGTGACGCCCGACGTTATCGCTGCGCTGGCGAGCGAACATGGGCTCGACGGGCTGAGCCTCGAAGATGCACTCCAGCCAGGCCGCCTCAACATTCCCATCAAGGATATGGACGGTGCCGCGATAGCCGATCTCGCCTGGCCGAGCACGAACCCGGGAAGCGCTGCCTTCAACGAAGTTTATCCCTATGTGGCCTCGGCAGCCGCCATCCTGATCGTGTTTCTGGGAGGCGTTCTTCTCGCCGGTGCATCCGAGGCTCGGCGCCTCCACCGCTTGGCGGAAGCCGCGCGCTTCGACGCGAATCACGACAGTTTGAGCGGACTGCTCAACAGGCACGGACTGCTGGATGTGCTGGAGCGATCGGACAGCTACGCTTCGACGACCTCGCTCTATCTGATCGATCTCGATGGCTTCAAGGCCGTCAACGACGCCTGGGGCCATGCGATCGGCGATGCGTTGATCTGCCTCGTCGCGAAGTCGCTGCCGGCCTGTCATCCGGAAATCGCCGCCGCGGCGAGGTTAGGCGGCGACGAATTCGCCCTCGTGCAGGTCGGAACGGCGCCGCATGCCGAAATCGAGCGCGCGATCCTTTCGCTTCTTGTCGAGCCCTTCAAGATAGACGATCGCACCATCGAAGTGGGTGCGAGCATCGGGGCGGCGGTCCGAACCGAAAACCTGGCACCGCTGGAACTGCTCCGCCGCGCCGATATGGCGCTCTACCGCGCCAAGGAAAATGGCAAGGGCCAGGCCGTCCGGTATGCCGAGGAACTGGATCGGGAACGCCAGCGGGTTGCGGAACTCGAAGGGAAGTTGAGGAGTGCCATAACCAGCGGCGCTATCGAGCCCGCCTTTCAGCCGCTCGTGTCCGCGGCGACGGGAGCGATCATCGGTGTGGAAGCACTCGCCCGCTGGCCGAGCGCGTCAGGAAATATCAGCCCCGAAATATTCATTCCTCTCGCCGAGCGGTCCGGTCTCATCGACGCTCTCGGCGTTCACATGCTGCGGACATCGCTTCGGCATGCGAAAAACTGGCCCGGCCTGGCGCTGTCGGTCAATGTCTCGCCAATCCAGCTGTGCAATCCCGACTTCGCCGCACAGGTGATTGCCGTCCTCAAGGAATTCGATTTCGATCCGGGCCGCCTTACCCTGGAAATAACCGAGGGTGTGCTGATGATGAACCCCGATCAAGCGCGCCGCTCGATCGATCAGCTGAAGTGCTTCGGCATCAAATTCGCTCTCGACGATTTCGGCTGCGGCTATGCGAGCATCGGTGCCTTGCGGCAGTTTGGCTTCGATCGCATGAAGATCGACCGCTCGCTCGTGTCTGGCGTGGAGAATGCTGCCAACGGCGTCGAAGTGCTTCGAGCAACGATCTCCCTGGCGACGGCGCTGGACATCCCCGTGACTGCAGAAGGAATCGAGAACCCCCGCCAAGCGGCGATACTTCGAGAGACTGGCTGCGACCAACTGCAGGGATATCTCGTCGGCAGGCCCATGTCGGCCCGCGACATTTCCGACAAACTGCTAGGCGAGGCCTCGGCGGCCTGAGCCTTCCGCGTCGTGATTCCCTGACGCTGCGTCAGGCCAATGCGGTGACATCAGTCGAGCGCGTTGGCATTGGCGGTCTCGCCGGGCGCGCTGCTGCCGTTCAGCAGCACTTCCACATCGGTATTGACGCCGGCCTTCACGGCAAAGTCGCGCTGGTAGATCTTGTCCTTGTTGCGCGCCACGGCTGAGTAGCTGCCTTCCGCGAGGACCAGTGTCGGAAAGGCGCCAACGCTTTCGCTGACGACGTCGCCCGAGGAGGTCAGAATCGACCACGCCGTGTCGGCAATTGCCTCGCCGCCGGGTTCCGAGACGAGCTTCAATGTCAGCTTCGCGGCGCGATGCTGGATGGTTGCTTCGGTCAGCTTGCCGGCTTCCACCTGGATGTCGGCGCGGATCACCGCATTGACGGAACCATAGTCGGAGACGACGTGATAGGTTCCGGCGCCGAGCCGGATCACTGTGTTTGGCTTCACGTCGGCGACGATGAGGGCGCGTTCGCCGTCTTCCTTCTCATCGGAAGAAAAGATCGAAAAGCTGAGTTCGTTTGGTGGAATACGGACATCGCTGCCGGAGACGGCGTTGAGCATCACGCCGCCGGCATCGAGCACCAGAACCTGCTTGTCCAGAGCGCCTTGCTGCGGCACCCGAATCTTGCGGGTCGCTGCCGCGCGCCCGAAGGCGACGTTGACGAAATATTCGCCGGGCACGAGATTGAAGGCTGTGGAACCGCCTTCGGAGGTGGCCAGCAGCGGCAGCTTCCCGTCGCCGCCAGGAATGGGGCTGAAGACGCGCCAGGTCAGGCCCGACTCGACCGGCTGGCCGTCGTTCGTCAGCAAGGCCTCGAGCTTCACGTCCTTCAATTCGCCGTTCTGCGTGGGATCGCTGACGAGCGGATTGAAGCTTGTCAGCTTCGGCATCTTTCGACTGCCGGAGATTGACGGAAAGCTCTTGAAGGGGTCGGTTGCGTCTTCCGCAAGCACCCGCCCGGCACTGGAACCGGCGAGCGCGATCGCCAATGCGGTTCTCAGCAAGATACGGGTGCGGATGCGCATGAGGACAGTTGACTTCCTGACTTGATGACTCCACTTGAGACGCCGGTATGGCATTTTCGTGGCTGTCGATCCGGCGGCAAGTTAGTGGAATTCGTGCAACATGAAAACCGAAATTAAGCTCATAGACTATCTCGCTTCCCGCAGGTCCATTCCTGCGTTCCAGATGGGGTCGCCGGGACCGGGCACGGCCGAGGTAGAGGAGATGCTGAGGCTCGCTTCCCGCGTGCCGGACCATGGAAAATTGGCGCCCTGGCGCTTCATCGTCTATCGCGGCGAGGAGAGGGCGCGGATCAGCGGCGAGCTGAAGAAGATGGCGCTCGCCGCCAGGCCGGATCTCTCGGAGGAACTGATCAAGGTCGAGGAGACGCGGCTGACGCGTGCGCCCGTCGTTGTTGCCGTGGTCAGCAAGGCCGCGCCCCATTTCAAGATTCCCGAATGGGAGCAGATGATGTCGGCCGGGGCCGTATGCCTCAACCTGTTGATGGCGGCAAACGCGCTCGGCTATGCTTCCAACTGGCTGACCGAATGGTACGCCTTCGAGGAAAAGGCCTATCCGCTGTTGGGCGTGGCGCCTGGCGAAAGGATTGCCGGCTTCATTCACATCGGCACGGCCATGGTGCCGCCGACCGAGCGCCCACGGCCGGAACTGGCCGAGATTGTCACCTGGGTCGGGGAAGACGCCTGATGTTCTATGAAACGGCCACCAATCGGCACGGTCTGCCGCACGATCCCTTCAAGGCCATCGTGTCGCCGAGGCCGATTGGCTGGATCGGCACGCGTGCTGGGGACGGTTCGTTCAACCTTGCACCCTATTCCTTCTTCAACGCGATCAGCGACCGGCCGAAGCTCGTGATGTTTTCGTCGAGCGGCTACAAGGATTCCGTACGCAACATCGAGGCAACCGGCGAGTTCACCGCGAGCTTCGCCAGTCGCAACCTGAGCGAAGCCGTCAACATGACCTCGGTGACCGCGCCGCACGGTGAGAGCGAGTTCGAGATCGCCGGGTTGACGCCGGTCGAGGGTACGCTCGTCAAGGCGCCTTTCGTCGGCGAGGCCTTCGCCGCGCTCGAATGCCGCATGACGGAGATGTTCCAGCCGAAGGGTCTCGATGGCTCGGCGTCCGACTGCTACGTCGTTATTGGCGCGGTCGTCGGCATCCATATCCGCGACGAGGCCATACGCGACGGACGATTCGATGTGACGGCCGTCAGGCCGCTGGCGCGTCTCGGTTACATGGACTATTGCGATGGCGGCGATGTCTTCGAGATGACGCGGCCGGTTCGCTAGATTTCATCCGCGTCGGCGAGAAGCCCGAGCTGCTCCAGCGACCTCGCGGCCACGGCCGAGAAGCCGTTATCCAGACTGTTGGTCCAAAGTCGACGCACTGCCGCCTCGTCGAGGGCATCGGCGGGCAGCATCTCGTAGGCCGCGATGCCGGCCTCGCTTGCTCTGAGCACGGCTGCGGCGCGTCCCGCCCGGATGACAGCCGGTACGTCGCCCGCCGCGGTGACGCGTCGGCAACCGCAGGCTTCAGCGAGGGCCGAGGCGTCGAAGATCAGCGCCGAGAGACGCGGGGAAACGCCTGCCATCGAATGGGGCGAGAGCACGCTTTCGGCAATGGTGGCGTATTCCGCAAGGAGCGCCGTTCGGCCCTGGCTTATACCCGCGACCGCCTCGGCGACTTTCAGCATCACGTCGAGCCTCTGGACATCGGTCGGACCCCGGCACGCGGCCAGCACGACGCCGTCCATTTCGGCGACAAGCGCCGAAAGATCCTCTTCATGGATCGTTTCCGCCGGCCCGATCCGCGCGAGAAAGAGGCAGGCGGATTTCTCTCTGCCGAACCGTCGCAAGCTTTGTAGGCTTTGTAGCGTCGTCGCATCGACAACGATTGCCTGAACACCCTGCAGCACCTTCTCCCCGGGAAGCTGATCGCCAGCCGCAAGATACAAGAGCGGCTTCATGGTTTGCGCGCGGTTAACGGACATGGTGAACCAATCTTAAACCTTTGACCGCTAATATTCAGACAATGGGGCTGTTGGGTGTCTAGTGGGGCATAGGTGATCATACAAGCATTTCTTCGCTGGGTCGAAACGGCCAGAACCAGCGATCGAGCGCGCGCCGCAAATGCGCTTGGCCGCGCTTATGCGAAATCCGACATCAACGGGCTCGACCGGTATGCCGCCGAAATGGCGATGACCTTCCTGCTGGACGATCCTTCGCCAAAGGTACGCCTTGCGCTGGTCGAGGCCCTGGCCGATTGTCCGGCCGCGCCGCGCGCGATCATCATGGCGCTCGCCGAGGACCAGCCCGAAATCGCCTTCGCCGCCATCGCCCGTTCGCCGGTGCTTACCGATGCGGATCTGGTCGACCTCGCGGCGCGCGGTACGGCGGAGACGCGTGCGCTGATCGCGGCACGCGGCGTCGTGTCTTGTTCTGTCGCGGCCGCGATCGCCGAGATCGGCGACGAGGAGGAAGTGTCCATTCTTCTCGAAAACACCGGTGCCGTGCTCTTGCAGGGCTCTCTCAGAAGGGCCGCCCATCGCCTCGGCCATGTCGCGTCCGTGCGTGACCATCTGTTGGCGCGCGCCGACTTGCCAGGTGACGTGCGCCACGCGCTTGCCGAACAGATCGGTGCGGCGCTCTCGGCCTGCGGGCTTGTGCAGGCGGTCATCGGCTCGGCTCGCGTGGCCCGGGTCACCAGAGAGGCATGCGACGCCACGGCCCTGGCGATGACGGCGGCCGTGCCGACGAATGACTTGTCCCAGATGGTCGACCATTTGCGACAGACGGGGCGGTTGACCCCCGCTTTCCTGATGAGTGCGCTCTGCAGCGGCGCAACGGAATTCTTTATCCTGGCGATGGTCGATCTTTCCGGCCTGGCGGAAAAGCGCGTGCGCTCGATCCTGTCCGGCGGTCGCGTCCACTCGATCCGCGCGCTCTTCGAGAGCGCCGGCCTGGCGCGCGATGTGAGCGAGGCTTTCGCAGAAGCCGTTCTCTATTGGCAGGCCAAGGTGGGTGACGGCGCCCCTGCGTCGGTCGCCGCTCTCCTCGAGCGGCTTCGCAGGAAGCGGTCCTCGACGTCGGCCTCCGTCGCCGAACTCGTGGAGCGGCTGGACTTTGCCGAACAACGGCAGGTCGCCAGGGACTATGCCCTTATAGCCTCACGCCAGGCAGCCTGATCGGCAAGCTCAGTTACCGAACCGACGCGCCACCCAGGAATAGCCATCTTCGACGTAGTGCACCGGGGCGCTGACGATCGCCTTCATTTTTTCGCGGTCGGGCACCGCACCGCTGAGCCATGTCAGGGCGCGCTTTGGCAGGCCCGGCTTTTCCTCTTGCGGTGCGGGGGACGCCGTCGCTTGCGGGGCCGCCGCGTTGGTCTGCGGAGCCGCCATGGGGGTCTGTCCGGGTTCGGTGGAGGCGACGATGTCCGTCCCTGAGGTTTCGCATACGGCAACGACGACCGGGTAGTTCCTATTGGAGAACTTCGGCAGTTCCTTTTGGGATTCCGTGTCGCACTGAGCGATCGACGGCCAGGTGCCGTTCACGGTCGAGATGTAGTGGCATTGCGTGACATTGTCATCGCAACCGAGAATGGTCATGACGATCAGGGCGGCTTTCATGTGGCGGTCCGTTCAGAAGACTGTTGCCCTTAACTTATGGAGCGTCGATTCTTGCCGAAGTAGGGCAAAATTGGCGCTCCACGAAACAAATTGTTTCGACCTGTCACCCGGATTGATTGCAACGCGCGCCTGCGCCGTTTGGCGTATTGGCGCGCTTCGGGATCGACGATAGTTTGTCGCGTCGAGCCTTTCGCACGACCTGATTGTATCGAGGCCCCTGGAATGACCGTCATCACCGAGGAACCGCCGCGCCAGCCGGCCATCATCCGGCTGCTCGAACTCTCCGATGCCTATGCGGCATCGCTCTATCCGGCCGAAAGCAACCACATGGTCGATATCTCGACCCTAGAGAAGCCGGAAGTTTCCTTCTTCGTCGCACGATCGAACGGCGCGATCGTCGGCTGTTGCGCGCTGGTGGACGCCGGCGACGGTACGGCGGAGATCAAGCGGATGTTCGTCGACCCGGAGGCGAGGGGACTGAAAGTCGGCAGGCAACTGCTCGCGGCACTCGAGGCAAAGGCTGAAAGAATCGGCCTCGAGGCGATACGGCTCGAAACCGGCATCCATCAGCCGGAAGCGATCGGCCTTTACAAGGCGTCGGGTTATGTGGAGTGCCCGCCCTTCGGCAGCTACTTGCCCGATCCACTGAGCCTTTTCATGGAGAAGCAGGTGGGTGAGGCCGCCTGACCGGCAAAGCCTCAAATGTCCAGATTGTCCGCAAACACGGCGCGCTCCTGGATGAAGCGGAAGCGGGCGTCGGCCTTTGTGCCCATCAGGTTGTCGACGGCCTCGCGCGTGCCCTCGAAGTCGACGTCGTCGATCTCGACCTTGAGCAGGGTCCGGTTGGCTGGATCCATGGTCGTTTCCTTGAGCTGCGCCGGCAGCATCTCGCCGAGGCCCTTGAACCGGCCGATCTCGACCTTGCCGCGGCCGTTGAACTCGGTACGCATCAGCTCTTCGCGATGCGCGTCATCGCGGGCATAGAGCGTCTTGGAACCCTGGCTCAACCGGTAAAGCGGCGGCACGGCGAGATAGAGGTGGCCGCCCCGGATGAGCTCCGGCATCTCCTGATAGAAGAAGGTGATCAGCAGCGAGGCGATGTGGGCGCCGTCGACGTCCGCGTCGGTCATGATGACGATGCGCTCGTAGCGAAGATCCTCCTCGCGGTACTTCGAACGCGTGCCGCAGCCGAGCGCCTGGATGAGATCGGTGATCTGCTGGTTGGCGCCGAGTTTCTCGCGGCCGGCGCTGGCGACGTTGAGGATCTTGCCGCGCAGGGGCAGGATGGCCTGGTTGGCGCGGTTGCGCGCCTGCTTGGCCGAACCTCCGGCCGAGTCTCCCTCGACGATGAAGAGCTCCGCGCCCTCCGCCGTATTCTGCGCACAGTCGGCAAGCTTGCCGGGGAGGCGCAGCTTGCGCACCGCGGTCTTTCGGTTGACTTCCTTCTCCTTGCGCCGCCGGACGCGCTCCTCGGCGCGCTCGATGACCCAGTCGAGAAGCTTCGCCGCCTCGGTCGGGTTATCGGCGAGGTAGTGGTCGAAGGGGTCGCGAAGCGCGTTTTCGACGATGCGCTGGGCCTCGACGGTCGCCAGCTTGTCCTTCGTCTGGCCGACGAATTCCGGCTCGCGAATGAAGACCGAGAGCATGCCTGCCGCCGAGATCATCACGTCGTCGGTGGTGACGATTGCGGCCCGCTTGTTCTGGGTGAGCTCGGCGTAGTTTTTCAGGCCCTTGGTCAGCGCGATGCGCAGCCCCGCCTCGTGCGTGCCGCCTTCGGGCGTCGGGATCGTGTTGCAGTAGGAGTGGATTTGCTGGTCGCCGCCATACCAGGTAACCGCCCATTCGAGCGAGGCGTGGCCGCCGGCCTTTTCCGACTTGCCGGCGAATATCTCGCGCGTGACGGTGAATTCCTTGCCGAGCGTCGCGGCGAGATAATCCTTGAGACCGCCGGGGAAGTGGAACACTGCCCTGTCCGGCGTCTCCGAGCCTTCCGGCAGCAGCGATGGGTCGCAGGACCAGCGGATCTCGACGCCGCCGAAGAGATAGGCCTTCGAGCGGGCCATGCGGAAGAGCCGCGCCGGCTCGAAGCGGGCATGCGGGCCGAAGATCTGCGGATCCGGATGGAAGCGGACCTTCGTGCCGCGGCGATTGTGCACCTCGCCGAGCTCCTCGAGCCCGCCCTGCGGAATGCCGCGGGAGAAGCACTGGCGATAGAGCTTGCGGTTGCGCGCCACCTCGACCTCGAGCGAGTCCGACAGCGCGTTGACGACGGAAACACCGACGCCATGCAGACCGCCGGAGGTTTCGTAAGCCTTGCCGTCGAACTTGCCGCCGGCATGCAGCACCGTCATCACCACTTCGAGGCTCGATTTGTTGGGGAACTTCGGGTGATTTTCGACCGGAATGCCGCGACCGTTGTCGGTCACCGTCAGGAACCCCTGGGCGTCGAGGTTCACTTCGATGAAGTTCGCGTGGCCGGCAACGGCCTCGTCCATCGAGTTGTCGATCACCTCCGCAAAGAGGTGGTGCAGAGCCTTCTCGTCCGTTCCGCCGATATACATGCCCGGCCGGCGGCGCACCGGTTCCAGTCCCTCAAGGACCTCGATTGCAGAAGCGTCGTAGTCGCTGCCGTCGCTGTTGCGGGGCGCTGGCCGCGGTGCATCGCTGCCGACGGCGGGCGCTGTCGGCTTGCGCGGCGCGCCGGCTTCGGCCGGCTTCGGCGGCAAGGGCATGGCGGAAAAGAGATCGCTGCTGTCGTCCATGGAGTGGTCAGGTCATTCCTGTCGTCTGTGTCGGCAAGGGCATAGCAAGACCGCGGCGCCGTCGCTATCCCTTGCCGCGCGAATCACCGGAATTCTGCCAGAGTCTTGGCGAAAGAGCGAACAAAAGGCGAATTTACGAATGCAGGAGGCCCGCAACGCGATGAATTTCGGCCTGAGTGTTGCGTGGCGAAGGTACCGATGGCAAGGCATGGGCCGAACGAGGGAGCCCGTCGGGTGTCTATGTCCACAATTGTTTTCTCCGTCCGGTGCCTGATAGCGGCAGTCCTCTTTTCGAGCGTTGTCGGTACAGTCGAAGCCCAGACGCTGCAGCCCTACAAGGATGCATTGTTCGACTATCCCAGAATATTGCGGGAGGACGATGGCGGCGACTTCCGCGTTGTCGACTATCAGGAACTCAGGGACATCAACGGGCGCGACCAGATTCCGGAGCGACGCGTCAAGCGCGCCTATGTGTCGCTAGGCGTGAAGAGTTCGCAGGTCAACGAGACTTTGGAGCTCGGCGATCGTTCTCTCGACGTCACCCGCGTCGGCTCTGATCGCGGGGCGGCCTTCACGGTAATCTTCATCCATGGGCGTGGCGGCGACCGGCGCCTTGGTGCCAACGACTTTTCCTTCGGCGGCAATTTCAACCGGCTCAAGAACCTGGCGGTCGGCAATGGCGGGACATATTATACGCCGAGCGTGCGCTCCTTCGATGCGGCAGGCGTGGCCGATATCGCCGCGCTGATCCGCTTTGCCGCCGAGCGATCCAACGGCCGGCCGGTGGTGCTGTCCTGTGCCTCCATGGGCAGCTTCATCTGCTGGGGCATCTCGCGCGATAGTCAGGCGACGGCGGCGCTTGGCGGCATGATGGTGATGGGCGGGGTTGCGGATCCGGCGTTTCCGGAGAGCGCCGCCTACAAGGCAGGGCTGCCGATGTTCTTCAGCCATGGCAGCGATGACAGCGTCTATCCGGCCGAGGCGCAGCTTGGGCTCTATCGCTCCCTCAGAGGCAAGGACTATCCCGCTCGCTTCGTGCTGTTCCAGACCGGTTCGCATGGTACGCCGGTGCGCATGACCGACTGGCGGGATGCATTGAACTGGATTCTTGATCGCTAGCCGTGTGCTCGCGGCCGTTGGTGGAAAATAGGCATGAGAAAGATTGAAGGCTGGCGGCGGCTGGACGAGCGTCCTCAAGGTGCCATCTCTCCGGACGACTACGAGGATCGGCTCGGTGCGGTCGCGGCCATGGCGTATCTGCCCTTCGGCAACGGCCTCAGCTATGGCGATGTCTGCCGCAACGATCGCGGCACGCTCATCGACGGCGCCAGGCACGGCCGCATCCTGGCCTTCGACCCGGGAACGGGGGTGATGACCTGCGAGGCCGGCGCCACGCTGCGCGAAATCCTTATCAAGGCGATACCGCACCGTTTCTTCCTGCCCGTGACGCCGGCAACGGGCTTCGTCACCGTCGGCGGCGCCGTCGCCAATGACGTTCACGGCAGGAACCACCATGCCCGCGGCTCCTTCGGCAATCATGTCCGGCGCCTGACACTGCTGCGCTCGGATGGCGAGCGCCTGATCTGCTCCGCCGAGGAGAACGCCGAACTCTTTGCGGCCACGATCGGCGGCATGGGCCTGACGGGATTGATCCTCGATGTCGAACTGCGGCTGATGAAGGTCCCATCGCCGCATGTTCAGCAACACGCGATCCGCTTCGAAAATCTCGACGAATATTTCGCGCTTGTCGATCGCATCGGGGAAGAGCACGAATATTCCGTCGCCTGGATCGACCAGCTCGCGACCGGTCGCCGGACGGGCAGGGGCGTGCTCTGGGCTGCCGATCACGCCGACGCATCCTGTGAATTTCCGGACATTCCCAAGGGGCTGAAGCTTTCGTTGCCCTTGTCCCTGCCGTTCAATCCTTTGAATTTCCTGGCGCTGAAGGCTTGCAATGAATACCGCTTCCGCAGGGAAAGGCCGGAGGAAACGGTTTCGACGATAAAATGGACGTCCTACTTCCATCCGCTCGACCGGCTCGGTGCCTGGCACCGGCTCTATGGTTCCCAAGGGCCGTGTCGGCACCAAAGCGTCTATCCGATCGAGAATGCGCGGGAAACTACGGCCCGGCTCCTGGAGACCGCGCGCGAACACGGCCACGCATCTTTCCAGACGGCTCTGCACCGCTTCGGAGACATTGCCGGGCGAGGGCTTCTTTCCTTCCCACGCCCGGGTTTTGCGCTGACTCTCGACTTCGCCAATCAGGGCGAAGCGACCGTCAAAATGCTCGACGCCCTCGATCGCGTCGTGGTCGAGGCGGGCGGCGCGGTGAATCCGGCACATGATTTTCGGATGCGGCCCGATGTATTCGAGGAGTCGTTCCCTTCGTGGGGGAAGCTCGAAGCGTTGCGCGACCCGGCGATGGTTTCGGGTTTCTGGCGACGTACGGCGCTCAGGCTCATGAGCTGAGGACGGTTAGCGCCTCGTTCCCTTTATGTTCATGTCGAAATCGACCACATTCGAATAGATGGGGGTGCCGACGTCCATGCCATAGGGCGCGCGGCGGATGCTGCCGCGGATGGTGAACGAGATCGAGCGCCGGTCCCAGTTCGTGAGCGTCACGGTGAAGCGTTCCTTCCGCGTCTTGCCGCGCGCCGTCAACGCACCCTCGACCGTCGCCGTATCGGGACCGGTCTGCCTGATACTGGTCGAGCGGAAGGTCACCGTCTGATAATTGGCAGTGTCGAAAACCGCACTCGAGCGGAGGAAATCCTCGATACGCTGCTCTCTCGCCCTGACGCTCTCCGGATACAGCGTAAACTCAACGGTGGAGCGCTCGACATTGTTGCCGTCGATCTGGAACCTGCCGGAGAATTTTCCGAAGTTTCCGGCAAGGCCACCGCCACCCCCGACCTGCGGAACGCTGAACTGGATGCTGGAAGAACTGGCGATGCGATAGTTGCCGGCCGCATCCTCGAGCGAGGCTGTCTTTGCACCCGCCGGCGCCGAGACAGCGGCAAGCGCAAAGGCAAGAAGAAGGGTCGCTCTCAAGGCAGATTCGCGCGGGGTCATCATGGATCATTCCTCCTGGCAACGGCGTGACTTTTGCGAGAAGCATGCGCCGGCCCGTCCAGACCTGAAGCCGGAGCGCAACATGCGCGTCAGTATCTCGTCGCGCCGTATGAAGTGGTGGTAGAGCGCCGCCGCCGCATGGACCGCGACCAAGCCGAGCACGATATAGGCGAGCCATGCGTGGATGAGGGCCCAGAACGCCTCCGAAGCCTCCGATTGCGCGAGCGGCAGGTGCGGAATGACGATGAGGTCGAAGTAGAAGCTCGGGATGTTCAGCGTCGAGGCCGATGCAACCGCCCAGCCGGCAAGCGGTGTGACGATACCAAGCAGGATGAGCGTCGTATGTGTCGCCCGCGCCGCGATATGTTCCATCGGGCGGAGGCCCGGCACCGGGTGCGGACTGCGCTCCACCAGCCACCAGATCGTTCTCAGTAGAGCCAACCCCAGCACGGTGAAGCCGATCGACTTGTGCCATTGGTAGAGGGAGAACTGCAGCGTCGGATCGATATCCGTGCGCCGCATGATGAAGCCGACCAAGATAAGGCCGAGGGTCAGCAAGGCGATCGTCCAGTGGAGTACGATCGTTATAACGCCAAAGCCGCCCTCTTTGTTGCGCAGCATCGCGATGCGCCTCGTTCGGGTCCTGTCTTGCCGACATGAGACGCCCGAGACCCTGATTTTATTCGGACCATTGCTGTTCAGCCGGCGGAGCATCGCGTTGGCGATGCACCGGATATTGCGCCCGAGGTGCTTTCATTTGCCCGAGCGATTTGCTAGGCCGCTTGCCCGAGAGCCCTGATCCCGGAGGAAGTTACATGACGCCCGATATCCGCCCGCTTGTCGCCGGCAACTGGAAGATGAATGGTACGCGTGCATCGCTGGACCAGATCAAGGCGATGGCCGAGGGCGTCAAGGGCGGACTTTCCGCCAAGGTCGAAACGCTGATCTGCCCGCCGGCGACGCTGCTCTATGTGGCAACCGCACTTTGCGACGACAGCCCGCTGATGATCGGTGCCCAGAACTGCCATCAGAAACAGTCGGGCGCCAATACCGGCGATATTTCCGCCGAGATGATCGCCGATTGCTTCGGCACTCATGTCATCGTCGGCCACTCCGAGCGTCGCACCGACCATGCCGAGACCGATGCGCTGGTCCGGGCGAAGACCGAAGCCGCGTATGCGGCGGAACTCGTCGCCATCGTCTGCATCGGCGAGACCGAAGCGGAGCGCAAGAGCGGCAAGACGCTCGATGTCCTGAAGCGCCAGCTCGCCGACAGCCTGCCGGACGGCGCCACGGCAGAAAACACCGTGATCGCCTACGAGCCGGTCTGGGCGATCGGCACCGGGCTGACGCCGACGGTCGGAGACGTGGAGGAGGCGCACGCCTTCATGCGCGGGGAACTCGTCTCTCGGTTCGGTGCCGAGGGTGGCAAGATGCGCATTCTCTACGGCGGCTCCGTCAAGCCCTCGAACGCCAAGGAACTGATGGGCGTCGCCAATGTTGACGGTGCGCTGATCGGCGGCGCGAGCTTGAAAGCGGAAGACTTCCTCGCCATCTACGGGGCCTATGAAGAATTGACTGCGTGACCGCCGTGTGCAGCCGGCAGGGGCTTGGAATAGCCGTCTGCTTGGTATAAAGAGGCGCGAAATTTGGGCGCGGCTCCTTGGGCCGCCGCGATCGTTCGATTCGAATGCCCCGGAGAGGGCAGGACTGGAAGCTGATGCAGACCGTACTCCTCGTCATTTATCTCATGGTCGTCGTCGCCCTGATCGGCGTCGTCCTCATTCAGCGTTCCGAAGGTGGCGGTCTCGGCATCGGCGGCGGTTCGGGCTTTATGTCCGCCCGCGGCACGGCCAATGCGCTGACCCGTACCACGGCGGTGCTCGCCTTCCTGTTCTTCGGCCTCGCGCTCGCGATGGGTATTCTGGCGCGCTACGAGCCGCAGTCGACCGATATTCTCGAACGCATTCCCGGCACGAGCTCGAGTGGCGGCGTATTGGATTCGCTCGGCGGTGGCCAAACGGCGCCGGCCGGCGGCAACACCCAGGCTCCGGCAACCGGCAATGGCGCCAACAATGCGGCTCCGGCTGGCGGCACGGCGGCACAGCCTGCTCAAGCCCCGGCCGCTCAGCCGGCCGCCCCGGCTCCGGCCGCCGGCGCCAACGGCAATACGGGATCGCAAGTCCCGAGCGGCCAGTAAGGTCGAAGTTCAGAAGAACCCGCCGGCGGATGTTTCATCCGCCGGTTTTGTTTTGTGTGAAATCTGCCGCGACGAAAAACGGAAAAATTCGGGAAGACGAGTTTTTTCGGTGGCGGAATCGTTTGTGAAAAGGTATCCAGTGACTCCCATGGCGCGATATGTATTCATCACTGGCGGCGTGGTCTCCTCCCTCGGAAAAGGCATCGCTGCGGCCGCTCTCGGAGCGCTGCTGCAGGCGCGTGGCTACCGTGTGAGGCTGCGCAAGCTCGACCCCTACCTCAATGTCGATCCGGGCACCATGAGCCCGACGCAGCACGGCGAGGTGTTCGTCACCGACGATGGGGCGGAAACCGACCTCGATCTCGGCCACTACGAGCGTTTCACCGGCCGCTCGGCGACGAAGACCGACAACATCACGACGGGCCGGATCTACAAGAACATCATCGACAAGGAACGGCGGGGCGACTATCTCGGCGCGACGGTCCAGGTGATCCCGCACGTCACCAACGAGATCAAGAACTTCGTCACCGAAGGCAATGAAGACTACGACTTCGTCATCTGCGAAATCGGCGGCACCGTCGGCGACATCGAAGCGATGCCCTTCATGGAGGCGATCCGCCAGCTCGGCAACGACCTGCCGCGGGGCACAGCAGTCTATGTCCACCTGACGCTGATGCCCTATATACCGGCGGCGGGCGAGCTCAAGACCAAGCCGACGCAGCATTCGGTCAAGGAATTGCAGGCGCTCGGCATCCATCCCGACATCCTGCTCGTTCGCGCCGATCGCGAGATCCCGGAAGCGGAGCGCCGCAAGCTGTCGCTCTTCTGCAACGTGCGCCAGTCGGCAGTCATCCAGGCGCTCGACGTGGCGTCGATCTACGACGTGCCGATCGCCTATCACAAGGAAGGCCTCGACAACGAAGTGCTCGCCGCCTTTGGCATCGAGCCGGCGCCCAAGCCGCGTATGGAAGCCTGGGAGAACGTGGCGCACCGGATATGCACGCCGGAAGGCGAAGTGACGATCGCGATCGTCGGGAAATACACCGGCCTGAAGGACGCCTATAAGTCGCTGATCGAAGCGCTCTATCACGGCGGCATCGCCAACCGCGTCAAGGTCAAGCTCGAATGGATCGAATCGGAGGTCTTCGAGAAGGAAGACCCGGCGCCCTACCTCGAGAAGGTCCACGGCATTCTCGTTCCCGGCGGTTTCGGCGAGCGCGGCTCGGAGGGCAAGATCAACGCGGCGCGCTTTGCCCGCGAACGCAAGGTGCCCTATTTCGGCATCTGCTTCGGCATGCAGATGGCGGTGGTCGAAGCTGCCCGCAATCTCGCCGGTATCGACAAGGCATCGTCGACGGAGTTCGGCCCCACCAAGGAGCCGGTCGTCGGCCTGATGACCGAATGGGTGAAAGGCAACGAGCTCGAGAAGCGCTCGGCCTCCGGCGATCTCGGCGGCACCATGCGCCTCGGCGCCTATCGTGCTGCCCTCAAACAGGGCACGAAGATCGCCGGAATCTACGGATCGTCCGACATCTCCGAACGCCACCGCCATCGCTACGAAGTCAATGTCGACTACAAGGATCGCTTGGAGTCCTGCGGCCTCGTCTTCTCCGGCATGTCGCCGGACGGTGTGCTGCCGGAGACGGTGGAATACAACGACCATCCGTGGTTCATCGGCGTGCAGTACCATCCGGAACTGAAATCCCGCCCGTTGGAACCGCATCCCTTGTTCGCAAGCTTCATCGAAGCGGCGCTCGAACAGTCGCGGCTCGTGTAGGCCCCACGTTTTTTTATGCCGATTCTTAATAGCGGCCGGTCCCCTCAAGGACCGGCCGCACTCATGTGGCTGCCGTCGCCTTCCGGCTGAGGCGCGCATTTCGGCTCCTGTCCGGCTGCCGCTTGCAATCATCGGTCAAAAGTTGCAAACAGCGGCAAACCGGTCATCAGGGAAACCGCCATGAGCCTAACCAAGCGAACCGCCCGCCCGCTCGATCATCTCGTGCTGCCGGTGGCGGAACTCGGGCGGGCAAGACAGCGCCTGACCGATCTCGGCTTCACCGTCGCCGAGGATGCACGCCATCCCTTCGGCACCGAGAATGCCTGCGTCTTCTTTTCGGACAACACCTATCTGGAGCCGCTTGCCGTCGCCTCCCGCGAGGAATGCGAGGCGGCTGCGCTTGCCGGCAATGCCTTTGTAGCGCGCGACCATGCGTTCCGCTTTCGCCACGGGCCGGAGGGGCTGTCCGCGATCGTGCTCGGGACGCCGGACGCCACGACCGATCACATCCGCTATCGGTCCTGCGGGATCTCCGGCGGCGAAATGCTCGAATTTTCGCGGCCCATGCGTCTGCCCGATGGGCGCGAAGGGCTCGGCTCGTTCAGGCTGGCCTTTGCTGCGGACCTGCGCGCACCGGATTTCTTCCTGTTCAGTTGCCAGCGTATTCGTGCCTTGCCCGTCGACAGTGCGCTGCTCCACCACCATCAGAATGGTGTGCTCGGCATTACCGAGGTTGTGCTTTCCGAGCCCAATCCGACCGACTTCCAGTATCTGCTGCAGGAGGCCGTCGACGAGCGTGAAGTCTCGGCCCATTCCTTCGGCATGGACATCCAGGCCGGGAGCGCCAAACTGGCGGTGCTCAATCCCGCCGGCATGGAAGCCTTTTACGGGCGCTCGATCAGCACGACCGAGCGCGGCTTGCGCGGCCGCGCCGTCGCGTTCCGTGTCGCCGATCTCGAAGCGACGCGCGCGTTGTTTGCGCAGAACGATATCGAATTTGCAGAAATGGGCGGACGCCTCGTTGTTCCGGAAGCGCCGGGGCAGGGGGTGATTTTCGCGTTTGGAGCGTGACGAAATGGAAACGAATGCAAGGGTCGTCGTCGGCGAGGGTGCCGGCCAGGTGGTGTTCTCTCAGAAGGAGCGACTGACGCTGATTGCCGGCCCCTGCCAGATGGAAAGCCGGGAACATGCCTTCATGATCGCCGGCAGGCTGGTCGAACTCTGCAAGTCGCTCGGCCTCGGCCTCGTCTACAAATCCTCCTTCGACAAGGCGAACCGCACGTCGCTCTCCGGCAAGCGCGGCATTGGCCTCGAAAGCGCAATGGAGATCTTTGCCGATCTCAAACGCGAATTCGGCTTTCCGGTGCTGACCGACATCCACACGGAGGAGCAGTGCGCAGAAGTCGCCGACACCGTCGACATCCTGCAGATCCCGGCCTTCCTGTCGCGCCAGACGGATCTGCTCGTCGCGGCCGCAAAGACGGGGCGCGCGATCAACGTCAAAAAGGGTCAGTTCCTCGCGCCGTGGGACATGAAGAATGTGCTTGCCAAATTCACGATGAGCGGCAACCCGAACGTGCTTCTCTGCGAGCGCGGCGCATCCTTCGGCTACAACACGCTCGTCTCCGACATGCGCTCGCTGCCGATCATGGCGTCGCTCGGGGCGCCCGTGGTCTTCGACGCGACCCATTCGGTGCAGCAGCCGGGCGGGCAGGGCGGCTCCTCGGGCGGCCAGCGTGAATTCGTCGAGACCCTCGCACGCGCCGCCGTTGCCGTCGGCGTTGCCGGTCTCTTCATCGAGACGCATGAGGATCCGGATAACGCTCCCTCCGACGGCCCGAACATGGTACCGCTCAAGGACATGCCGCGTCTTCTTGAAAAGCTGGTCGCGTTCGACGCGATCGCCAAGGCCTGAGGTGGCGTGAAATTTTTATGAACCGCAATGACGCTCGGGACATTGCCACCTGCGCGCCATTGTAATTTCAAGGCCATGAATTAAGACAGGCCGACCATCATCATCGTCCACAAGCAGGGAAGAGATCATGACTGCAATCATCGACATCATCGGCCGCGAAATTCTTGATAGCCGCGGCAATCCGACCGTCGAGGTCGATGTCCATCTCGAAGACGGCAGCTTCGGCCGCGCCGCCGTTCCCTCGGGCGCGTCCACCGGTGCGCATGAAGCAGTCGAACTGCGCGACGGCGGCACCCGCTACCTCGGCAAGGGCGTCGAGCGCGCCGTCGAGGCGGTCAACGGCGAGATTTTCGAAGCGATTGGCGGCCTCGATGCCGAGAACCAGATCCAGATCGACAAGACCATGATCGAGCTCGACGGCACGTCCAACAAGTCGCGCCTCGGCGCCAACGCCATTCTCGGCGTGTCGCTCGCCGTCGCCAAGGCCGCCGCGGAAGCTGCCGGCCTGCCACTCTACCGTTACGTCGGCGGCCCGAACGCGCATCTCCTGCCGGTCCCGATGATGAACATCATCAATGGCGGCGCGCATGCCGACAACCCGATCGACTTCCAGGAATTCATGATCATGCCGGTCGGCGCCGAGACCCTGAAGGATGCCGTCCGCATGGGCTCGGAGGTCTTCCACACGCTGAAGAAGCAGCTCGCTGCCGAAGGCCACAACACCAATGTCGGCGACGAGGGCGGCTTCGCGCCGGGCCTTGCTTCGGCACCTGCAGCACTCGACTTCATCATGAAGTCGATCGAGAAGGCCGGCTACAAGCCGGGCGAAGACATGTATGTCGCACTCGACTGCGCCTCGACGGAATTCTTCAAGGACGGCAAGTACGTGCTCGAAGGCGAAGGCCGCACGCTGGAGCCGGGCGCCATGGCCGAATACCTCGCCGAGCTTGCCGCCAAGTACCCGATCATCTCGATCGAGGACGGCATGGCCGAGGACGACTGGGACGGCTGGAAGGCCCTGACCGACCTCATCGGCAACAAGTGCCAGCTCGTCGGCGACGACCTGTTCGTCACCAACTCCGCTCGGCTGCGCGACGGCATCAAGATGGGCGTCGCCAACTCGATCCTCGTCAAGGTCAACCAGATCGGTTCGCTTTCCGAAACGCTCGATGCGGTCGAGACGGCGCACAAGGCCCGCTACACCGCCGTCATGTCGCACCGTTCCGGCGAGACCGAGGATTCGACCATTGCCGATCTCGCGGTTGCCACCAATTGCGGTCAGATCAAGACCGGTTCGCTCGCGCGTTCCGACCGGCTTGCCAAGTATAACCAGCTGATCCGCATCGAGGAGCAGCTCGGTCTGCAGGCGGCCTATGCCGGCCGCTCGATCCTGCGCGGCTGATTGTTGCCACTGGCATCAGCATCAATTTCCAAACCCGCTTGCCTCACGGCAGGCGGGTTTCCTTTTCCTTGCCATTCATGGTCAATGGTCGGTTAATCAATCGACGCTAGTCTGCCTTCGTATTGCGTAGCAGGGCATTTGACGATGTGGACACGGCATCACAAGAAGCGGAGACTCGGGCGGCTGGTAGTGCCAGTGATCGCAGTCGCCTTTCTTTCCTACTTCGGTTATCATTCGATCCATGGCGGTTACGGCTTGAGGGCGACGGAGGAGTTCGACCGCCAGATTGCCGAGCGGCAGGCGCGGTTGGACGAGCTCACTCAGAGGCGGCAAATCCTGGAAAAGGAGGTCGAGCTGATGAGTGACGGTTCGCTGGAGCGAGACATGCTGGATGAGAAGGCTCGCCTCGCGCTCAACATGTCGCGCAGCGACGAGATCGTCATTTTTCATCGTTCGGCGAATTAACCTAAATTCAGTTAATCAAAAATAGTGATTTAGAATCAATGAATTGCGCGGAATGATAGCCATGCAAATATGTCATTGCTGTGGCGCGCTTCTTTCCCTATGGTAGCCCACCAAAGGCTAACCATTGGGAGGAATGAATGGCTCCGCGAAAGACCGCGTCCGTCTCCAGCCGCAAGACCGCTGCCAAGCCGGCCAAGAAGGACTTCACCGGCGGCACGATCGCCGAATTCTCCAAGGAAGACGATCTCACAGCCTATCGCGAGATGCTCCTGATCCGGCGTTTCGAGGAAAAGGCCGGCCAGCTCTACGGCATGGGCTTCATCGGCGGGTTCTGTCACCTCTATATCGGCCAGGAAGCCGTCGTCGTCGGCATGCAGATGGCTCTGAAAGAGGGTGATCAGGTCATCACCGGTTACCGCGATCACGGCCATATGCTGGCCTGCGGCATGAGCGCCCGTGGCGTCATGGCCGAGCTGACCGGTCGCCGCGGCGGCCTTTCCAAGGGGAAGGGCGGCTCGATGCACATGTTCTCCAAGGAAAAGCATTTCTACGGCGGCCACGGCATCGTCGGCGCGCAGGTGTCGCTCGGCACCGGCCTTGCCTTCGCCAATCGCTATCGCGGCAACGACAATGTCAGCCTCGCCTATTTCGGTGACGGCGCCGCCAACCAGGGCCAGGTCTACGAAAGCTTCAACATGGCAGCGCTCTGGAAGCTGCCGGTGATCTACATCGTCGAGAACAATCGCTATGCGATGGGCACCTCCGTGTCGCGCGCCTCGGCACAGACCGATTTCTCGCAGCGCGGCGCTTCCTTCGGCATCCCGGGCTATCAGGTCGACGGCATGGACGTGCGCGCCGTCAAGGCTGCCGCCGACGAGGCCGTCGAGCACGGCCGCACTGGCAAGGGCCCGATCATCCTCGAAATGCTGACCTACCGTTACCGCGGCCACTCGATGTCCGACCCGGCGAAGTATCGTTCGAAGGACGAAGTGCAGAAGATGCGGTCGGAGCACGATCCGATCGAGCAGGTAAAGGCCCGCCTCATTGAAAAGGGCTGGGCGAGCGAGGACTCGCTGAAGCAGGTCGACAAGGAGGTTCGCGACATCGTTGCGGATAGTGCCGATTTTGCCCAGTCTGATCCGGAGCCGGATGTATCCGAGCTCTACACCGACATCCTGCTTTGATCCGGGGAGGGACGAATATGCCAGTAGAAATTCTCATGCCTGCCCTTTCCCCGACGATGGAGGAAGGCACGCTTTCCAAGTGGCTGAAGAACGAAGGCGACAAGGTGGCCTCCGGCGACGTCATCGCCGAGATCGAGACCGACAAGGCGACGATGGAAGTCGAAGCCGTCGATGAAGGCACGATCGGCAAGCTGCTGATCGCCGCCGGCACCGAAGGCGTCAAGGTCAACACCCCGATCGCCGTATTGCTGCAGGACGGCGAGGCTGCCGGCGATATCGCCACGGCCAAGGCGGAAGCGCCGAAGCCGGCAGCCGCCGAGGCTCCCGCGGCTCAGCCGGCCCCCGTTGCGGCCCAGCCGAAGGCGGAAATTCCGGCCGATCCAGCCATTCCGGCCGGAACCGAGATGGTTACGATCACGGTTCGCGAGGCACTGCGTGACGCGATGGCGGAAGAAATGCGCGCCGATGACGACGTCTTCGTCATGGGCGAGGAAGTCGCCGAGTACCAGGGCGCCTACAAGATCACGCAAGGACTGCTGCAGGAATTCGGCCCCCGCCGGGTCGTCGATACGCCGATCACCGAACATGGCTTTGCCGGCGTCGGCGTCGGTGCGGCAATGACAGGTCTGCGCCCGATCGTCGAGTTCATGACCTTCAACTTCGCCATGCAGGCGATCGACCAGATCATCAACTCCGCAGCCAAGACGCTCTACATGTCCGGCGGCCAGATGGGCGCGCCGATCGTCTTCCGCGGCCCGAGCGGTGCCGCGGCGCGCGTCGCAGCCCAGCACTCGCAGTGCTATGCCGCCTGGTACAGCCATATTCCGGGCCTGAAGGTCGTCATGCCCTATACGGCGGCTGACGCGAAGGGTCTGCTCAAGGCCGCGATCCGCGACCCGAACCCGGTCATCTTCCTTGAAAACGAAATCCTCTACGGCCAGTCCTTCGAAGTGCCGAAGCTCGACGATTTCGTCCTGCCGATCGGCAAGGCCCGCATTCACCGCGTCGGCAAGGACGCGACGATCGTCTCCTTCGGCATCGGCATGACCTATGCCGTCAAGGCCGCCGCCGAACTCGAGGCGCAGGGCATCGACGTCGAAGTCATCGACCTTCGCACCATCCGCCCGATGGATCTGCCGACCGTCATCGAGTCGGTGAAGAAGACCGGACGCCTCGTCACCGTCGAGGAAGGCTACCCGCAGTCCTCCGTCGGCACCGAGATCGCCACCCGCGTCATGCAGCAGGCCTTCGACTATCTCGATGCGCCGATCCTGACGATCGCCGGCAAGGACGTGCCGATGCCCTATGCGGCCAACCTCGAGAAGCTCGCTCTGCCGAACGTCGCCGAGGTCGTCGATGCGGTGAAAGCCGTCTGCTACAAATAAGAGAGGGACGTTCGATGCCAATCAACATCACAATGCCTGCCCTCTCTCCGACCATGGAAGAAGGCAATCTCGCCAAGTGGCTGGTCAAGGAAGGCGACAAGGTGAAGTCCGGCGACGTCATCGCCGAGATCGAGACCGACAAGGCGACGATGGAAGTCGAAGCCGTCGATGAGGGTACCGTCGCCAAGATCGTCGTTCCGGCCGGCACCGAAGGCGTCAAGGTCAATGCCTTGATCGCGGTGCTCGCCGCGGATGGTGAGGATGTCGCAACGGCGGCCAAGGGCGGCAATGGCGCAGCCGCGCCAGCGTCCGCCGCGAAGGTGGAAGCGCCTGCTCCAGCAGCGCCTGCCGCACCGGCACCGGTCGCAGCCCCCGCCGCTCCAGCTGCATCGGCAACGCCTGCACCGGCCGCCGGTGAGGGCAAGCGCGTCTTCTCGTCACCGCTCGCCCGGCGCCTTGCCAAGGAAGCGGGCATCGACCTCTCGGCAATTGCCGGTTCCGGCCCCTATGGCCGCGTCGTCAAGAAGGATGTCGAAACCGCCGTGTCCGGTGGCGCTGCCAAGCCGGCCGCAGCACCCGCTGCCGCGCAAGCACCGGCCGCGGCGCCGCTCGCCAAGGGCATGTCGGAAGACGCCGTGCTCAAGCTCTTCGAGCCGGGCTCCTACGAGCTCGTCCCGCATGACGGCATGCGCAAGACCATTGCCAAGCGCCTGCAGGAATCGAAGCAGACGATCCCGCATTTCTACGTTTCCCTCGATTGCCAGCTCGATGCGCTCCTGGCGCTGCGGGCCCAGCTCAATACGGCCGCGCCCGAGAAAGACGGCAAGCCGGTCTACAAGCTCTCGGTCAACGACATGGTCATCAAGGCGCTGGCGCTGGCGCTGCGTGACGTTCCGGACGCGAACGTCTCCTGGACCGACACGAACATGGTCAAGCACAAGCACGCCGATGTCGGCGTCGCGGTGTCGATCCCGGGCGGTTTGATCACGCCGATCGTCCGTCAGGCGGAGTTGAAGAGCCTTTCGGCCATCTCCAACGAGATGAAGGATCTCGGCAAGCGCGCCAAGGAGCGCAAGCTGAAGCCGGAAGAGTATCAGGGCGGCACGACCGCCGTCTCCAACATGGGCATGATGGGCGTCAAGGATTTCGCCGCCGTCGTCAACCCGCCGCATGCGACCATCCTTGCGGTCGGTGCCGGTGAGGAGCGGGTGATCGTCAAGAACAAGGAAATGGTCATCGCCAACATGATGACCGTCACGCTATCGACCGACCATCGCTGCGTCGACGGCGCGCTTGGTGCTGAACTGCTCGGCGCCTTCAAGCGCTACATCGAGAACCCGATGGGCATGCTCGTCTGATGCGTTTGGGACCGGCTTTTCAGCCGGTCCTTCCCCCTGACAAGCGAGTGGGCAGATGAAGACAGTCCTTTGCTATGGCGACAGTCTGACCTGGGGCTATGACGCGGACACTCTGGGCCGGCACTCTTTGGAGGATCGCTGGCCGAGCGTGCTGCAGAAGGCGCTCGGTTCCGGCGTCAACGTCATCGCCGAGGGGCTGAACGGCCGAACGACAGCCTATGACGATCATCTCGCCGACTGCGACCGCAACGGCGCGCGGGTGCTGCCGACCGTGCTGCACAGCCACGCGCCGCTTGATCTCGTCGTCTTCATGCTCGGCTCGAACGACATGAAGCCGATCATCCACGGTACGGCCTTCGGCGCGGTCAAGGGGATCGGCCGCCTCGTGAATTTGGTTCGCAAGCACGACTGGCCGACGGAGACGGAGGAAGGGCCGGATATCCTTATCGTCTCGCCGCCGCCGCTTTGCGAAACCGCCGACGGCGACTTCGCGGCGATGTTTGCCGGCGGCGTCGAGCAGTCGGCGATGCTGGCGTCGCTCTATCGCGATCTCGCCGATGAACTCGATTGCGGCTTCTTCGACGCCGGGTCGGTCGCCCGGACGACGCCGCTCGACGGGGTTCATCTCGACGCCGAGAATACCCGTGCGATCGGCCGCGGCGTCGAGCCGGTCGTGCGGATGATGCTCGGGCTCTGACGATGGCGGCTGGCGCGATCTTGAGACCGGCGATGCGAAGCGAGGCGGCAGAACTCGCGATCCTGATAGACATCGCGTCGCACGGCTTTGCGGCCTGGCTATGGTACGGCGGCGTCTTGGCCAAATCGGCGGAAACCGCCTTCGAAGACGGCCGCAACCGGTTGCGCCAGGATAGCGGCCTGGGAACATGGAGCGATGCGGTCGTTGCCGTCCTCGAAGAGGAGGTTGTCGGCGTCTCCGTTTCCTACGGGATCGACGCGTCGATCCTCGAGATCGAGCCGAAGCACCCGGTGCTCGCGCCCTTGCTGGCGCTTCAGAGAGAGGTTGTCGGCCACTGGTTCATCGACAGCCTCGGTGTCTACAGGGCGCATCGCGGCAAGGGGATCGGCGGGGCACTGCTCGAAAACGAATTTATCCGCGCCGGCGAGGCGCAGGTGAGCCTGATCACCGAGAGCCACAATGAAAAGGCGCAGGCGCTTTACAAGAGGAACGGCTTCGAAGAGGTGACCCGCGCTAGAGCCGTGCCGCCTTTCGAAGACAGCAGAAAACATGATTGGGTGCTCTTCACCCGCAAGGTCGCTTGAAACAAAGGTAGGAAACACATGGCTGAGAATTACGACGTCATCGTTATCGGTTCGGGCCCGGGCGGCTATGTCACCGCCATCCGCTCGGCGCAACTGGGCTTGAAGACGGCGATCGTCGAGCGTGAGCACCTGGGCGGCATCTGCCTCAACTGGGGCTGTATCCCGACCAAGGCGCTGCTTCGCTCCGCCGAGATCCTCGACCATGCCAATCACGCCAAGAATTACGGCCTGACGCTCGAAGGCAAGATGACCGCCAACGTCAAGGATGTCGTCGCCCGCTCGCGCGGCGTCTCGGCGCGGCTGAACGGCGGCGTCGCCTTCCTGATGAAAAAGAACAAGATCGACGTGATCTGGGGCGAAGCCAAGCTGACGAAGCCCGGCGAGATCGTCGTCGGCGCGCCGTCGAAGCCGGCCGTCCAGCCGCAGAACCCCGTGCCGAAGGGCGTCAAGGGCGAGGGCACCTATGCGGCCAAGCACATCATCATCGCGACGGGCGCGCGGCCGCGCGCGCTGCCCGGCATCGAGCCGGACGGCAAGCTGATCTGGACCTATTTCGAGGCGATGAAGCCCGAAGAGCTGCCGAAATCGATGGTCGTCATGGGCTCCGGCGCCATCGGCATCGAATTCGCGAGCTTCTACCGCTCCATGGGCGTCGATGTCACCGTCGTCGAACTGCTGCCGCAGGTCATGCCGGTCGAGGACGCCGAGATTTCCGCCCTCGCGCGCAAGCTGCTCGAAAAGCGCGGCATGAAGATCTTCACCGACGCCAAGGTCACGAAGGTCGAAAAGGGCGCCAACGACGTCACCGCCCATGTCGAGACGAAGGACGGAAAGGTCACGCCGATCAAGGCGGATCGCCTGATCTCGGCCGTCGGCGTCCAGGGCAATATCGAGAACCTTGGGCTGGAGGCGCTCGGCATCAAGACCGATCGCGGCTGCATTGTCACCGACGGCTACGGCAAGACCAATGTCGCCGGCATCTATGCGATCGGCGATGTCGCCGGTCCGCCGATGCTGGCGCACAAGGCGGAGCATGAGGGCGTGATCTGCGTCGAGAAGATCGCCGGCGTGCCCGGCGTCCACGCGCTCGACAAGGGCAAGGTCCCGGGCTGCACCTATTGCGACCCGCAGGTTGCTTCCGTCGGCCTCACCGAAGCAAAGGCCAAGGAACTCGGCCGCGACATTCGCGTCGGCCGCTATAGTTTCGGCGCCAACGGCAAGGCCATTGCGCTCGGCGAGGATCAGGGCCTGATCAAGACGATCTTCGACAAGAAGACGGGCGAGCTCTTGGGAGCGCATATGGTCGGCGCGGAAGTTACCGAGCTCATCCAGGGCTTCGTCGTCGCCATGAACCTGGAGACGACCGAGGAGGAACTGATGCACACGATCTTCCCGCATCCGACGCTCTCCGAAATGATGAAGGAGAGCGTACTCGATGCCTACGGAAAGGTGCTGAACGCCTGATGACGTGCGACCGTCCGGAACTTGCGGTATACTCACGCATTGATTGCGATACGGCATCAGCGCGCGGAGGTCGTCATGAGCGTGAACGGCGTGGGTATTCTGGCAGCGATCATCATCGGTGGGCTGGCCGGCTGGCTGGCGGAGAGATTCATGAACAGCCAGATGGGGCTGTTCATGAACATCATCCTCGGCATCATCGGCGCGGTCGTCTTGAATTTCATCCTGGCGGCCTTCGGCATGGCCTATACCGGCTGGATCGCCTATCTGATCATCGGTTTCATCGGCGCCTGCCTGCTGATTGCCGCAGGCCGTGCCGTCCGAGGATAGAGACAAGCTTACCATTCGCTTTCGGTCAGGCTGCCATGCAAATGACGGCCTGACTTTTTATGTCCGGCTGTTTATATAGATCGTCAAACCAGCGGCCCCCGGCCGATGCGATGAAGGAAGACAGATGGTAACGGTTTTCGATGCGGTGTCGGATCGGGTTGAGCGTGTTCGCCATCCGGAAAAGGCGCACAGGCCGGACACGGAAGTGCTGCGCAAGCCGGACTGGATCCGGGTGAAGGCGCCGACCTCGAAGGGTTACATGGAGACCCGCTCGATCGTGAAGGGCAACAAGCTTGTCACGGTCTGCGAGGAAGCCGGCTGCCCGAATATCGGCGAATGCTGGGACAAGAAGCACGCCACTTTCATGATCATGGGCGAGATCTGTACGCGAGCCTGCGCCTTCTGCAATGTCGCGACCGGCAAGCCGAACGCCCTCGACCTGGACGAGCCCGCCAATGTCGCCAAGGCCGTCAAGCAGATGGGCTTGAGCCACGTCGTCATCACCTCGGTCGACCGCGACGACCTCGAGGACGGCGGCGCGGAGCATTTCGAGAAGGTGATTTTTGCGATCCGCGAGGCGTCACCCACGACGACGATCGAAATCCTGACCCCGGACTTCCTCAAGAAGCCAGGTGCGCTGGAGCGCGTCGTGGCCGCCAAGCCTGACGTGTTCAACCACAATCTCGAGACCGTGCCGGGTAACTACCTCACGGTGCGGCCTGGCGCGCGCTACTTCCATTCGATTCGTCTCCTGCAACGGGTGAAGGAACTCGATCCGACGATGTTCACCAAGTCGGGCATCATGGTCGGCCTCGGCGAAGAGCGCAACGAGGTGCTGCAACTGATGGACGACCTGCGCACCGCCGACGTCGACTTCCTGACGATCGGCCAGTACCTGCAGCCGACCCGAAAGCACCACAAGGTCGAGAAATTCGTGACCCCCGAGGAGTTCAAGTCCTACGAGACGGTCGCCTACACCAAGGGCTTCCTGATGGTCGCTTCGAGCCCTCTCACCCGCTCGTCGCACCACGCCGGCGACGATTTCGCGCGGCTGAGGGCGGCGCGGGAGAAGAAGCTGCTGGCCGCAGCGGAATAGTTTGCCGGTTCCAATGGCCGTTTCCCAATTGGAAACTGGTCGCCCTTGCTTGATCAGGCATGAGAATGTAAATCGCAACCTCTGGATGTGGCTCTATCGACGGAGGATGCGATGCAATCTGCCGAGGTTGGTGCTTGCTGGGACGCGAATGCGGAGAACTGGACGAAGTTCTCGCGCGCAGGCTACGATGTTTATCGGGATGCGCTGAATACTCCAGCTTTTTTGGAAATGCTTCCGCCCATTCGCGCGTTGCGCGGTCTCGATCTGGGTTGCGGCGAAGGCAGCAACACCCGTCTTCTTGCCGAACGCGAGGCACTCATGGTTGCGGTGGACATCGCGCCCACCTTCATTCGTCACGCCGAGGAACAGGAGGCAATTGACCCTCGCGGCATCCAATACATGCTTGCCGACGGTCGAGATCTGCCTTTCGATGACAGTGCGTTCGATTTCGTGACAGCCTTCATGTCGTTGATGGACATGCCTGATCAGCGTCGTGTCCTGCAGCAGGTTTTTCGGGTGCTTCGCGTTGACGGTTTCTTTCAGTTCTCCATCCTGCATCCGTGTTTTGTACCCCCCTATCGCAAGACCCTCCGCGATCGGGATGGCAACTGCCGGGCTGTGGAGGTGGCGGACTATTTCGATGAGACCGACGGACGTATCGAGACTTGGCTATTTTCGACGATTCCGCCACAGGAACGGGGTGATGCGGCTCCGTTTCGGGTCCCGCGCTTTCACCGGACACTCGGAAGCTGGATGAAGATGATCATTGAGTCAGGGTTCTCTATAGAAGAATTTCGCGAACCGATGGCATCTGACGAGGTCGCGCGGCAGTACCCGACCGTGGCCGATACGCGCGTGGTTCCAATGTTTCTGCATATACGCCTCAGGAAGCCTTGTCTCTGAGCGACAACCGGTTGGACGGATGTTCTGGCACCACTCCCACGGGCTCGCGAAGTGCGGACGTTTCAGACTGACCTCCGAAATCTGGGGAGCTTATTCTGGAAGACTTGTTCCGATGATGCTCAACTCCTTGATCTTCTCGCGCACCGGCCTTAACTCCAAACCATGCCGCACTTTGAAACCAACCATGTCGTTAACCACTCGGCCGAGCAGATGTACAACCTCGTCGCCGATGTCGAGCGCTATCCAGAATTCCTGCCGCTTTGCGAGGCGCTGAGCGTGCGCTCGCGCAAGGAGCGCGACGGCAAGGTGTTGCTGCTCGCCGACATGACTGTCGGCTACAAGGCGATCCGCGAGACGTTTACGACGCAGGTCCTGTTGAAGGCTGCGGAACGGGTGATCGACGTCAATTACATCGAAGGTCCGTTCAAATATCTCGATAATGTCTGGCGCTTCGAGCCGGTGAACGAGAACCAGTCGATCGTGCATTTCTACATCGACTACGAATTCAAGAGCCGCATCCTCGGCGCCCTGATGGGCTCGATGTTCGATCGCGCCTTCCGGATGTTTTCCGAGGCTTTCGAGAAGCGGGCCGACGCGGTCTACGGCTCCTGAGCGATCTCCCTTAGGAGATCGAGCGCCGTTCTCACCGTTGCGAGCCGCACCGCATCGCGCCCGATATCGCCATAGCGCATCTCGCGGTGAAGGAATTTGCCCGACCGCGCTGCCGCAGCGAGGTGGACAAGCCCGACCGGCTTCTCGACCGAGCCCCCGCTGGGGCCGGCGATTCCAGTGACCGCGACGGCGAGATGGGCGTCGGAGCGGGAAAGGGCACCCCGCGCCATTTCCGCAGCCGTTTCGCGGGAGACGGCGCCGTGGGCCGCGAGCGTCGCGCCGTCAATGCCAAGCATGTCGATTTTCGCCGCGTTGGAATAGGTGACGAAGCCGCGGTCGACGACGGCGGACGAGCCGGCAATCTCGGTCAGCGCCGCGGCGATCAATCCGCCGGTGCAGGATTCGGCGGTGGCGATCTTCAGCCCGCGTGCGGTGAAGTCGGCAATGATGGCGCGTGCTTCCCGCTCGATATCGGCCGGCCACATCAGGCTTTCGTCTCCGGCACATAGACGACCGTTGCGGTGGCGATTGCCGCGATGCCTTCCCGGCGCCCGACGAAGCCGAGCTTCTCGTTGGTCGTCGCCTTCACCGAGCAGCGGTCGAGGGTGATGTCGAGCATGGCGGCAAGGTTCTCGCGCATCTGCTGGCGATGGGGTCCGACCTTCGGCGCCTCCGCGATCAGGGAAACGTCCGCATTGGTGATGATGCCGCCGCGCTCGCGCACGATCCGTGCGGCGTGCTCCAGGAAGATGCGCGAGGCGGCGCCCTTCCATTGCGGATCCGAAGGCGGGAAGTGGTCGCCGATGTCGCCGGCGCCGCAGGTGGCGAGCAGCGCGTCGGTCAAGGCATGCAAGGCGACATCCGCGTCGGAATGGCCGGAGAGCTTGCGGTCATGCGGAAGGAACACGCCGCAGAGCGTGACGCCGTCGCCCTCGACGAGCTCGTGCACGTCGTAGCCATTGCCGGTGCGCACGTCGGGGATTGCGTGGCGGGTCAGCCTTTCATCGGCCATCGATATGTCCCTCTGAAGGGTGAGCTTGAGATTGTCCGGCGCCCCTTCGACGAGCACGACCGGGATGCCGGCCCATTCGGCGATGGATGCGTCGTCGGTAAAGTCGCTTCGGCCGCTGGCGCTTGCCGCCCGGTGGGCGGCAAGGATTGCCTCGAGGCGGAAGCATTGCGGCGTCTGGGCAGCGTAAAGGCCGCCCCGCGGCACTGTCTCCTCGACGATGCGGCCGTCCGTCGCCCGTTTCAGCGTGTCGGCAACGGCGATTGCCGGCAATACGGCCTCGGCCCCGCCCTGGAGCGCTGCACGGCAGCGGTCGAGCAGGGCGTGGTCGATGAAGGGGCGCACGGCGTCCTGGATCATGGCGTGTCGAACACCGGCCTTGGCGAGCGCTTCCAGTCCGGCAAGAACAGAGAGTTGCCGCGTCGGACCCCCGTGAACCACCGCCGCGTCGATCGGGCAGTTCATCCGCTTGAGCGCCGCGGCGAGAAGCGCTTCGTCGTCGGGATGGATGACGACCACGACCGGCCCGGCGCCCGCCCATGTCGCGAAAACGTCAAGTGTATGGGCGATAACGGGGCGGTCGCCGATCGTCCGGTACTGTTTCGGCCCTTCCGCCGATTGGCCGGCGCGTTCGCCGCGGCCGGCCGCAACGACGACGACGCCACAGGAGAACTGTTCTTCCGGCTGCATCTTCTGTATGGGGTCCCGCAATTCGCTGATCTTCGCCGTCATGTACCGCGATGATCTCGCCATTGCCAGTCATGTGAGGAATTTTGTCGGGCGCGTGGAAAACGCTTGGCAAGCCCAATATCTATGGCTAAAAATAGTGCATCAAAATGATCTGCCTGAAAGATATGCATTTGCCACCATCGGCCCTGTCATCGTCGCTCCGGATCGGGAATGTTGAAATCCGCAATCGGGTGGCGCTCGCGCCGATGTCCGGCGTAACCGACTTGCCGTTCCGCATGCTCGCCTGGCGCTTCGGTGCCGGATTTGTCGTGACCGAAATGGTCGCAAGCCGCGAACTGGTCGGCAATGCGGCCGAATCCTGGGCACGGCTGCGGAATTCCGGCATAGATCCCCACATTGTCCAGCTTGCCGGACGCGAGGCCTACTGGATGGCCGAGGCCGCCAAGATCGTCGAAGCCAACGGCGCCGACATCGTCGACATCAATATGGGCTGCCCGGCCAAGAAGGTTACCGGCGGCTATTCCGGCTCGGCGCTGATGCGCGACCCGGATCATGCCTTGTCGCTGATCGAGGCGACCGTGAAAGCAGTTCGCGTGCCGGTAACGCTGAAGATGCGGCTCGGCTGGGACGAGAATTCGATCAACGCGCCGCTGATCGCACGCCGGGCCGAGGAAGCCGGCGTGCAGGCGATCACCATTCACGGCCGTACCCGCATGCAATTCTATACCGGCAAGGCGGATTGGGATGCGATCCGCGCAGTTCGCGACGAGATCTCCGTCCCGCTGATCGCCAATGGCGACGTCGACACGATCGCCGACGCCACGGATATCTTGCGTCGCTCCGGTGCCGACGCCGTCATGGTGGGCCGCTCATGCCAGGGGCGGCCGTGGCATGCGGGCGTGCTTGCGGGCGCTGCAAGCAAACCGGATGAAGCGGGAATCGCCGCAATATTCGTCGAGCACTACGCAATGATGCTCGAATTCTACGGATCCGAGATCGGTCTTCGCCACGCCCGCAAGCATGTCGGCTGGTATCTTGAGCGTTTCGCGCCGGATCTTGCGGCCGCGGACAAGGCGGAAATCCTGACGTCGAAGGACGTAAAACTGGTCAGCGATCGCGTTACGGCTGCGATTGCTCGCCCCGGCGTGGCGCCGGTTACGGGGGAAATGGCGGCATGACCGAAAAGACAATGGTCCCGGAATCGGCTGAAGCCGCGAGCGAGCTCTCGTTGGCCGTGCTGAATGCCATACAGAACCCGGTCATCCTCGTCGACGAGAATGGCCATGTCGCCTTCGCGAATTGGGAGGCGGAGTCCTTCTTCGGGGCGAGCGCCAACCATCTCGCCCGTCACGATATCAGCGCCTTCATTCCCTTCGGCAGTCCGCTTTTGACGCTGATCGACCAGGTGCGCGAGCGGCGTGCGCCGGTCAACGAATACCGGGTCGATCTGAGCTCGCCGCGCCTCGGCGCCGACAAGCTGGTCGATCTTTACGTGGCCCCGGTGCTGTCGCAGCCGGGATCCGTGGTGATCGTCTTCCAGGAACGCTCGATGGCCGACAAGATCGATAGGCAGCTCACGCACCGGGCAGCCGCGCGGTCCGTGACAGGGCTTGCATCGATGCTGGCCCACGAGATCAAGAACCCGCTATCCGGCATAAGGGGCGCGGCGCAGCTCCTCGAATCATCGGTCACCGACGAAGATCGGGCGCTGACGCGGCTGATCTGCGACGAGACCGACCGCATCGTCTCCCTCGTCGATCGCATGGAAGTGTTTTCGGACGAGCGGCCGGTCGATCGGGTGCCGCTCAATATCCATTCGGTGCTCGACCATGTGAAGGCGATCGCCAAGGCGGGTTTTGCCCGCGGCATCAAAATCACCGAAAATTACGACCCGTCGCTGCCGCCGGTCTATGCCAACCGCGACCAGCTCGTCCAGGTCTTCCTCAACCTGGTCAAGAACGCCGCCGAGGCCATCGGCGATCGGCCGGAAGGCGAGATCATGCTGACGACGGCCTATCGGCCAGGCATCCGGCTCTCGGTAGCGGGGACCCGCGAAAAGATCTCGCTGCCGCTGGAGTTCTGCGTGCACGACAACGGGCCAGGCGTTCCGTCCGACCTGCTGCCGCATCTCTTCGACCCGTTCATCACGACGAAGACGAACGGTTCCGGTCTTGGTCTGGCGTTGGTGGCCAAGATCATCGGCGGCCATGGCGGCATCGTCGAATGCGACAGCCAGCATAGCCGCACGACCTTTCGCGTTCTGATGCCTGCCTCCAAGGGACGCGCGGCGGATGACGTAATTCCGATGACAAAAGGAACCAATGCATGACCGGCGCCACGATCCTCGTCGCGGATGACGACGCAGCCATTCGCACCGTGCTCAACCAAGCGCTCAGTCGTGCCGGATACGATGTCCGCATCACATCCAATGCGGCGACTCTCTGGCGCTGGATCGCCGCTGGCGATGGCGACCTCGTCGTCACCGATGTCGTAATGCCGGACGAAAACGCCTTCGATCTCCTGCCGCGGATCAAGAAAGCGCGACCCGACCTGCCGGTGCTGGTGATGAGCGCCCAGAACACCTTCATGACCGCCATCAAGGCGTCGGAGAAGGGCGCCTATGATTATCTGCCGAAACCCTTCGATCTGACCGAGCTGATCGGCATCATCGGCCGGGCGCTGGCCGAGCCGAAGCGTCGCCCCTCCAAGCTGGACGACGATTCGCAGGATGGCATGCCGCTCGTCGGCCGTTCCGCTGCCATGCAGGAAATCTATCGCGTTCTCGCCCGGCTCATGCAGACCGACCTGACGCTGATGATCACCGGTGAATCGGGAACCGGCAAGGAACTGGTCGCACGCGCGCTGCACGACTACGGCAAACGCAGGAATGGCCCCTTCGTCGCCATCAACATGGCGGCGATCCCGCGCGACCTGATCGAATCGGAATTGTTCGGTCACGAGAAGGGGGCATTCACCGGCGCTCAGACGCGCTCCACCGGCCGCTTCGAACAGGCCGAGGGCGGAACGCTCTTCCTCGACGAGATCGGCGACATGCCGATGGATGCGCAGACGCGGCTGCTGCGCGTGCTGCAGCAGGGCGAATACACGACCGTCGGCGGGCGCACGCCGATCCGCTCCGACGTGCGCATCGTCGCCGCGACGAACAAGGACCTGAAGCAGTCGATCAACCAGGGTCTTTTCCGCGAGGACCTCTACTATCGCCTGAACGTCGTGCCGCTGCGCCTGCCGCCGCTGCGCGACCGCGCCGAGGATATTCCCGACCTCGTCCGGCATTTCGTCCAGCAGGCCGAAAAGGAGGGGCTCGACGTCAAGCGGTTCGACCAGGAGGCGCTGGAACTGATGAAGGCGCATCCCTGGCCGGGCAACGTTCGCGAACTCGAGAACCTCGTGCGCCGTCTGACTGCACTTTATCCACAGGACGTGATCACCCGCGAGATCATCGAGAACGAACTGCGCTCCGAGGTGCCCGACAGCCCGATCGATAAGACCGCGGCGCGGCCGGGCTCGATGTCGATCTCGCAGGCGGTCGAGGAGAACATGCGGCAGTATTTCGCAAGCTTCGGCGAGGCGTTACCGCCGACGGGCCTTTATGACCGGGTGCTTGCCGAAATGGAGTATCCGTTGATTCTCGCTGCCTTGACGGCGACGCGCGGCAATCAGATCAAGGCAGCCGATCTCCTCGGCTTGAACCGCAATACGCTCCGTAAGAAGATCCGGGAACTGGGCGTCTCGGTCTATCGGAGCTCGCGCACGGCTTGACTGCTTTGCAACACCGTTGCATTTTCGCCACAATGCGTTGCTTGAAGGGCTTGTAGGGCGATCGATTCGATCTGCATCTGGGCAATGGCGGCGGCGCATGCCGGCGTCGGTCCGGGCCGAGGCACGTTCAATATCTTGGTCCGGAATGCAGGCGAGTGTGCCGGTGTCATCGGTAGCACCGGTTTTGGGGGATGCTTTTTTCATGGTGGATGGAATGGCCTTGCCATTGGGCACGGAGGACGGTGTCGCGGCTGCCCAGGATCGGCGAGCCTCCTTCGCGTTCCCGGGCCTGATGCTGGCCACCGGTGCGCTGGTCTGCGCCACCCTGTCGCTGTTCGTCCTTCTCGGCCTCACCCCCGTTCGGCCGGAACGAAACATCGTCATTGCCTGCGCGGGCATTAACGGCGTCTTCGTCGTCGGGCTGATCTATCTCATCGCCCGCGAAATTATCCGGCTGCTTCGCGCCCGCAGCAAGGGCAGGGCGGCGGCGCGGCTTCATGTGCGTATCGTCGCCCTGTTCTCGATCGTGGCGATAACACCGGCCATCCTCGTCGCGATTTTTGCCAGCATCACTCTCGATGTCGGCCTCGATCGCTGGTTCTCGCTACGCACCCAGGCGATCGTGCGATCGTCGCTGAACGTCGCTCAGGCCTATGTTCTGGAGAATGCCAGCTACCTCCAGGGCCAGACGGTTTCGATGGCCAACGACCTGGAGCGCAACCGTCAGCTCTACGCCCTCGACCGCACCGGCTTCACCGATCTGATGACGCGGCAGGCGCGGGGGCGCGGTATGCTCGGCGCATTCCTCGTCCGCGCCGACGGCAGCGCCATCCTGCAAGCCGATATCTCCACCGAGCGGCCCTTGCCGGCTATCCCGCAGGATGCGTTGAAAAGCACGGTCGCCGGCCAGCCGACGCTCATCCCTCCGGGCGTCACCAACCTTGTGGGAGCCGTCGTCCCGCTTGAGAACTTTCCGGGGATTTACCTCTACACGCTTCGAAACGTCGATCCCGAAGTCATGCGCTCGATGCGGCTGATGGAAGAGAACACCGCCGAGTACAAGACACTCGAGGCAGGGCGCACGTCGTTGCAGATCGCCTTCGGCGTTCTCTACATCGGTTTCGCGCTCATCGTGCTCCTGGCGGCGATCTGGACCGCTATCGCGGTCGCCGACCGTATCGTCCGCCCGATCCGGCAACTGATCGGCGCGGCCGACAGCGTCGCCTCCGGCAATCTCGACGTCGTCGTGCCGGTGCGCGCCGTCGACGGCGACGTCGGAAACCTGTCGCGCACCTTCAACAAGATGGTCAGCGAGATCAGGACGCAGCAGGATCAGATCCTTGTCGCCAAGGACGAGGTCGACCAGCGCCGCCGATTCATCGAAGCGGTGCTTTCCGGCGTCACGGCGGCCGTGATCGGCGTCGGCCGGGACCGGCGCATCACGATCGCCAATCCCTCATCGGAGGAATTCCTGCGGAAGTCGGCTCCCGGACTGCTCGGCGCAAGTCTGCGCGAGGTGGCGCCGGAGATCGAGGAGGTGTTGGTCGAGGCGGAGAGCCGTTATCGCAACGACTACCGCAAGCAGATCAACATCATGCGCGGTGGAACCGAGCGCACGCTGAACGTTCAAGTGACCCGGGAAGAGGGCGACGGCTCGAACGGCTCCTATGTCATCACCATCGACGACATCACCGATCTGGTCATTGCACAGCGTTCGACCGCCTGGGCGGACGTCGCCCGGCGCATCGCGCACGAGATCAAGAACCCACTGACGCCGATCCAGCTTTCGGCCGAGCGCTTGAAGCGGCGCTATGGCAGGCAGATCGACCAGGAGGACAAGGCCGTGTTCGACCAGTGCACCGATACGATCGTGCGCCAGGTGGAAGACATCGGCCGGATGGTCGACGAGTTCTCGGCCTTTGCACGAATGCCGAAACCGACGAAGGAAAAGTCCGACCTGCGCTCGATCCTCAAGGATGCGGTCTTTCTGCGAGAGATGGGCAACAGCCACATCATCTTTGTTCGCGATTTCGGCGACGACGCGCTCGAGGGCCAGTTCGACGGCCGCATGCTGGGCCAGGCCTTCGGCAATATCGTGAAGAATGCGGTGGAGGCGATCGAAGCGGTACCGGCCGAGGCGGCCCGCGGCGCACCCAGGATCCTGGTTCGCTCCCGTCGCGACGATGCGACCGGCCGCTTCGTGGTCGATGTCATCGACAACGGCAAGGGGCTGCCCACGGAAAACCGGCACCGTATTCTGGAGCCATACATGACGATGCGCGAGAAGGGCACGGGACTGGGTCTCGCCATCGTCAAGAAGATCATCGAGGACCATGGCGGACAATTGGAATTGCACGATGCACCGGCGGATTTCGACGGCGGTGTCGGGGCGATGATCCGCGTGATCCTGCCGCCCGCCGGCGAAACCGGGGGCGACGAGACTGTGAAGGATAAGGGTAATACCAATGGCGGCTGACATTCTGGTTGTGGATGATGAGGAAGATATCCGCGAGATCGTCTCGGGCATCCTGTCGGACGAGGGCCATGAGACGCGGACGGCTTTCGACAGCGACAGCGCACTTGCGGCCATCAACGACCGCGTGCCGAGGCTGGTTTTCCTTGACATCTGGATGCAGGGCAGCCGGCTGGACGGACTGTCGCTGCTCGACGAGATCAAGAGCCGTCATCCGGATCTGCCGGTGGTCATGATTTCCGGCCACGGCAATATCGAGACGGCCGTTTCCGCGATCAAGCGCGGCGCCTACGACTTCATCGAGAAGCCGTTCAAGGCCGACCGGCTGATCCTGATTGCCGAACGGGCATTGGAGAATTCCAAGCTCAAGCGCGAGGTGTCGGAGCTCAAGAAGCGGTCCGGCGATCCGGTCGAGCTCATCGGCACGTCGGTCGCGGTCTCGCAACTGCGGCAGACGATCGAAAAGGTCGCCCCCACCAACAGCCGCATCATGATCCAGGGACCTTCCGGCTCCGGCAAGGAGCTGGTGGCGCGCATGATCCATAGGAAGTCGACGCGCGCAGCCGGACCCTTCGTCGCCTTGAACGCTGCCGCGATCACGCCGGATCGCATGGAGATCGCTCTCTTCGGCACCGAGGGCACCGCCGGCCAGCCGCGGCGCACGGGCGCGCTGGAGGAAGCCCATGGCGGTATCCTCTATCTCGACGAGGTCGGCGAGATGCCGCGTGAGACGCAGAACAAGATCCTGCGTGTGCTCGTCGACCAGCAGTTCGAGCGTGTCGGCGGTTCGAAGCGCGTCAAGGTGGACGTCCGCATCATTTCCTCGACCGCCTACAATCTCGAAAACATGATCGCCGAGGGACTCTTCCGGGAGGACCTTTATCACAGGCTGGCCGTCATCCCAGTGCGCGTTCCGGCGCTCGCCGAGCGGCGCGAGGATATCCCCTTCCTGGTCGACATGTTCATGCGCCAGGTGAGCGAACATGCCGGCATCCGGCCGCGCAAGATCGGTGAGGATGCGCTCGCCGTGCTCCAGGCGCATGACTGGCCGGGCAATATCCGGCAGTTGCGCAATAACATCGAACGCCTGATGATCCTCGCCCGAAGCGACGGACCGGATACGCCGATCAGCGCCGACATGCTGCCGAACGAGGTAGGCGACACGCTGCCGAAGATTTCCGCCAAGGGCGACCAGCACATCATGACGCTGCCACTGCGCGAGGCGCGCGAAATGTTCGAGCGGGATTATCTGATTGCCCAGATCAATCGCTTCGGCGGAAACATTTCGCGCACGGCGGAATTCGTCGGCATGGAGCGCTCGGCGCTTCATCGCAAGCTGAAATCGCTGGGCGTCTGAGGCCGCAAAGCGCAATGCCGAGAACCGCCTATGTCAACGGCGCCTATGTGCCGCATTCCGAGGCCGCAATCCATGTGGAAGACCGTGGCTACCAGTTTGCCGACGGCGTCTACGAGGTCTGCGAGGTGCGCCACGGCCTCATAGTCGATCTCAGTCGCCACCTCGACCGCCTCGACCGGTCGCTGAGCGAACTCAGGATAAGCTGGCCGATGAGCCGGGCGGCCCTGATCCACGTCATTCGGGAGGTTCTGCGCCGGAACCGGGTGCGCAATGGGCTTTTCTATCTTCAGGTGACGCGCGGGGTCGCCCGGCGCGATCACGTCTTCCCGGCGCAAGACACGCCGCCGTCGATCGTCGTCACGGCGAAGCGGACGGATGCGGCCGCGATCGCCAGGAAGAATGCCGAGGGCATCGCCGCGATCACCGTGGCGGAGAACCGGTGGGACCGGGTCGATATCAAGACGGTCGGCCTTCTTCCGAACGTCCTCGCTCGCCAGAAGGCGAAGGAACTCGGTGCGCAGGAAGCGATCTTCGTCGATGCGGACGGCATGGTCAAAGAGGGCGCGGCGACGAATGTCTGGATCGTCGACGGCGAGGGAACGTTGCTGACGCGCCCCGCCGAGCACGGCATACTGCGCGGTATCACGCGCAGGACACTGATGGACGTTGCAAAGCCGCTCGGCCTGAAAGTGGAGGAGCGGGCATTCTCTGTCGAGGAAATGCTGGGCGCGCGGGAAGTGTTCATCACCGCCGCAACCAGCATCTGCTTTCCGGTCGTTTCGATAAACGGAAAGACGATAGGCAACGGCCACCCCGGAAGCATAGCACAGAATATTCGTGAAGCCTTTTTCGACGTTGCGGAGAAGACGGCGATTTGATACCAAACTTGAAGAGGTGTCGGGGAAGGCTCTGTGACACCTCTGATCGCAAATTTGACAAAATGCACCGGTGCCCAAGCCGGCAAATAAGAAAGAAGCGGCGCGATGGCGGAACGTTCTCAAAACTTGCAGGATCTCTTTCTCAATACGGTCCGCAAGCAAAAAATTTCATTGACCATTTTCCTTATCAATGGCGTGAAACTGACGGGTGTTGTGACATCTTTTGACAATTTCTGTGTTCTGTTGCGCCGTGACGGCCATTCCCAGCTCGTCTACAAGCACGCCATCTCGACAATCATGCCGGGCCAGCCTCTGCAGATGTTCGAGAATGAGGAAGCGGCCTCCTGACGGGACCTGAGGATCATTAACAAGCGTAATTCGAAATCGCCGTCGTCGATCATTCCGGAGCTCGAGAAGCGCCGTGATGACATGCGCGCGGTTGTCGTCGTGCCGGTCCTCAAGAAGACCGGCAAGCAAGCCACAGACCTGGCGATGGCCACAACGCGATCGGACGAAAGCCGGCTGGAAGAGGCGACCGGGCTTGCGGTCGCCATCGACCTCGACGTCGTGCATGGCACGGTCGTCCCAGTGGCGCAGCCGAAACCCGGCACGTTGCTTGGCAGCGGAAAGATCGAGGAAATCGGCCATATCCTGAACGAGAGGGATGCCGGCCTGGTCATCGTCGATCACCCGCTGACGCCGGTGCAGCAGCGCAATCTCGAGAAGGAATGGAACGCCAAGGTCATCGACCGGACAGGGCTCATTCTCGAGATTTTCGGCCGGCGCGCCTCCACCAAGGAGGGCACGCTTCAGGTCGATCTCGCCCACCTTAACTATCAGAAGGGCAGGCTGGTTCGAAGCTGGACCCACCTTGAGCGCCAGCGCGGCGGCGCGGGCTTCATGGGCGGCCCGGGCGAAACGCAGATCGAAGCGGACCGTCGTCTGCTGCAGGAGAGGATCGTCCGGCTGGAGCGCGAATTGGAGCAGGTGCGGCGGACGCGCCAGCTGCATCGCTCGAAGCGCAAGAAGGTGCCGCACCCGATCGTCGCGCTGGTCGGATATACCAATGCCGGCAAGTCGACGCTGTTCAACCGGATGACCGGTGCCGGCGTGTTGGCCGAGGACATGCTCTTTGCGACGCTCGATCCGACCCTCCGGCGGCTGAAGCTGCCGCATGGCCGAATGGTCATCCTGTCCGACACCGTCGGCTTCATCTCCGACCTGCCGACGCACCTCGTCGCAGCCTTCCGCGCGACACTGGAAGAGGTGCTCGAGGCAGACCTCATTCTGCATGTCCGCGATCTCTCCGACCCGGACAATCAGGCGCAGGCAGGCGATGTGCTGCGTATCCTCGCCGATCTCGGCATTGACGAGAAGGAGGGCTCCGAGCGCATCGTTGAGGTCTGGAACAAGATCGACAGGCTCGAGCCGGAGGTGCGCGAGGCATTGGTGAACAAAGCGGCGGGCGCCGACAACACCGTCGCCGTTTCGGCGATCACCGGCGAAGGCGTCGACGATCTGTTAGCCGAAATCGGCCAGCGGCTTTCGGGCGTCATGACCGCGTGCAACATCGTGCTCGCACTGGACCAGCTGCAATTCCTGCCCTGGATCTATGAGCACGCGATCGTCGATGGCCGCGACGATCTCGAAGACGGTAGGGTCAGTCTCGACCTGCGCTTGACCGAGACCGAGGCCGCCGAACTCGATAGACGGCTGGGCAACGGGCCGAAGCCTGTTGCGGAGGATTGGTAGGCGTGACGTAACGGCATGCCGTTACGTCAATTGCCTTTCGATCGCCTTTGCCGCCTGCCAAAGTTCTTCCATGCGGTCCAGCGATGCAGCATCCAGCGTCTCGCCACCGGCAGTGAGCTCGCGCTCGATATGGCCGAAGCGGCGCCGGAATTTGGTGTTGGTTCCGCGCAGTGCCATTTCCGGATCGGTACCGATATGGCGGCCGATATTGACCAGCGCGAAGATCAGGTCGCCGAGTTCGTCGGCAACCTTTCGCCGATCGCCGTCCTTCAGCGCCTGGCGCAACTCGCCGATTTCCTCCTCGACCTTGTCGAGGATCGGTTCCGGCTCCGACCAGTCGAAGCCGACTTTGGCCGCGCGCTCCTGAAGCTTGAGCGCTTCGACCAGCGCCGGAAAACTCCGCTGCACCGAGCCGAGATGTCCGGAATGCTCCTCCAGCAGCAGGCCGCGGCGCATGCGGCGTTGCTGCCGGTCGGCCTTCTCGGCCTGCTTGATCTCGTCCCATTGCAGCTTGACCGCCTCGGGCGTATCGGCGTCGGAGCGGGCAAAGACATGCGGGTGGCGGCGGATCATCTTGCGGGTGACGGCTTCCACGACGTCGCCGAAGGAGAATTCGCCGGCCTCGTCCGCCATCTGCGCGTGATAGACCACCTGCAGCAGCAGGTCGCCGAGCTCGTCGCAGAGATCGTCCATGTCATGGCGCTCGATCGCGTCGGCGACCTCGTAGGCTTCCTCGATCGTGTAGGGTTTGATCGTCTCGAAGGTCTGGACGATATCCCAGGGACAGCCGGTCTTCGGGTGACGAAGCGCGACCATGATATCGATGAGGCGTTGAGTATCGCGAGAAGGTTCCATCGGACTCAGTTCAGCGGTATGGCGTTGTTGTTCTTGCCCGCCTGATACGTGTCGGACAGGCGGTTGTAGCGATCGCGGATGCGCGCATCCTGCGCCGCGAGCCGCTTTGCGGTTTCCGGATCGGCATCCTGCATAAGCGCTGCAATGGAGGCCGACTTCCAGAAGGCGTTTTCCCGGGCATAGCCGCCCGGCTCGAGCCGGAAGACTTCCTTGAGGATCTTCAGGTCGTGCGGGATCGAGAAACTGTCGCGCGAATCCTGGTGGCTGAAAAAGTAGTAGAAATTGTCGAAACCGGCCCAGGTGATCGCCGAGAGACACATGGAGCAGGGCTCGTGCGTCGACAGGAAGATGAGTTCGCGCGTGTCGGGCTTCTCCGCCATCTCGTAGAAGCGCTTCAGCGTATGGACCTCCCCATGCCACAAGGGGTTCTCGGTCTCGTTGTTGGTCTCGGCCAGCACGAGCGATAGATCGGCCTTGCGCAGGATCGCCGCACCGAACACCTTGTTGCCTGCCGCCACCCCCTTCTCGGTCAAGGGGAGTATATCGGTTTCGATGACCGCCAGCAGCCGCTCGGCCAATTCGGATGTCTTCATCCTGGCATTCCCCGGAAAATGTCTGCCGGCATTTAACGGAGGTTCGGCGGTCGGCGCAATGGCGGTGCCGCTGCGGTTCGCAATCATCCTCCGGAGATATTTGCTCAAAAAGATTGGCTGTCGAGCAAAACAATACGTGCCCGTAAACCCATAGAAATTTCTGTTTCTTCAATTGTCTGCGGCTATGAGGGATATTCGCCGCAGCCTGTAGAAGGAGCCACCCCCTCGATATGTCGCAGCAACTGTCCGTTTTCCCGGCATTCTTTCGCGTCGCGCAGAAAAGCGTGGCGGTGTTCGGCAATGGGGACGAGGCCTTCGCCAAGGTACGGCTGCTGTTGAATACCGAAGCGCGCATCCTCGCTTATGCGGATCAACCGGAACCGGCCTTCGAGGCTTTCCTGAAGGACAAGGGCATCGAAACGGTCCGCCAGCCCTTTGCCGACCATCAGGTCGAAGGCGCAGTACTGGTCTTTGCGGCGACCGGTGATGCCGCTGCCGACCGGGGGATCGTGTCCGCGGCGCGCGAGCGCAAGATTCCCGCCAATGCCGTCGACCAGCCCGACTATTGCGATTTCCTGACGCCTGCGCTCGTCAACCGTGCCCCGGTCGCTGTCGCGATCGGCACGGAAGGGGCAGCGCCCGTTCTGGCGCAGATGATCCGCGCCCAGATTGATCAGCTGCTGTCGCCGTCGCTCGGCATCGTTGCAACTTTGGCTGCAAGCTACCGCGAGGCAGTCGATCGCCTTATCCCGCGCGGCGTGGCGCGCCGCGTCTTCTGGCGGCGCTTCTTCTCGGGACCGGTGGCGGATCATGTTGCGCTCGGCGATCTCGGCTCCGCCCGCCGCGAGGCTTCTCGGCTCCTCGATGCGGCCGACCGTGTTTCCGGCCATGTCTGGCTGGTCGGCGCCGGTCCGGGTGCAGAGGATCTGCTGACGCTGAGGGCGCAGCGAGTGATGATGGAAGCGGACGCCATAGTCTATGATGCGCTGGTGCCGCAGGCGATCGTCGATATGGGCCGCCGCGACGCCGAGCGGCTTTCGGTCGGCAAGCGCAAGGGATGCCACACCAAATCTCAGGGCGAGATCAATCAGTTGCTGGTGAAGCTTGCCAAGGAAGGTAAGCGTGTTGTGCGGTTGAAATCCGGCGATCCGCTAATCTTCGGCCGCGCCGGCGAGGAAATGGCCGCGATGCGCGAGGCCGGTGTCAGCTATGAGATCGTCCCCGGCATCACCTCGGCCTTTGCTGCGGCCGCGGATTTCGAACTGCCGCTGACGCTTCGCGGCGTTGCATCGTCGCTGGTCTTCACGACAGGCCATGATCTCGCCGGTGATGTGCTTCCCGACTGGGCGCGGCTTGCCGTGTCCGGCGCGACGATCGCCGTTTATATGGGCCGCACGGTGGCGGCTTCGGTCGCTGGTCGGCTGATGCAGGCGGGGCTGCCGGCGGAGACGACGGTCGCCGTCATTGAGAACGCCAGCCGCGCCGAACGGCGCCTGCTGCACGGCATCCTTCGTGAACTGCCGGATCTCGAGAACCGGACGGAGCTCGACGGCCCGGTCATGGTGATCATCGGCGATGCGGTCGCCGGTGCGAACTTCGACCGTTCGGAACCACTCGCTGCCGGCCGGCGCAAGAGTGCCGACCCGAGCCAGGCTTCCGGCGCGAGACGCGCCGAACAGATATCGAATTGAGGACGACGCAATGGTGAGCAAGGTTTTGACGGCAAATCGCTTGGCGGACGGCATTTCCGTCTGGCTTGACGCCTCCGGCAATTGGGTGGAATCGCTGCAGGCTGCCTTTATTGCCCGCCATGCCGAAGCGGTTGCCGCCCTCGATGCGACCGGCAAGACCGCCTTCGCCGACAACAAGGTCGTCGACGTCAATGTCGTTGACGTGGAAGAGGTGGACGGCATACTCCGGCCGCTTCGCATGCGCGAGCGGATCCGGGCGGAAGGCCCGTCGATCGCCTATGCTCCCGGATATCATGGGCTTTCCGGCCCGAAGAACTTTGCTGCCTGAGGATCTGAGCTTCCATGTACCGTTACGACGAATTCGACCACGCCTTCGTTTCCGCACGCGTCGAGCAGTTCCGCGATCAGGTCGAGCGGCGGCTGTCCGGTGAACTGGCCGAGGATGCCTTCAAGCCGCTGCGTCTGATGAACGGCGTCTACCTCCAGCTTCACGCCTACATGCTTCGCGTCGCGATTCCCTACGGCACGCTGTCCAGCCGCCAGATGCGCATGCTCGCCCATATCGCCCGCAAATATGATCGCGGCTACGGGCACTTCACGACGCGCCAGAACATCCAGTACAACTGGCCGCGCCTTTCCGACACGCCGGACATCCTCAAGGACCTGGCGAGCGTCGAGATGCACGCGCTGCAGACCTCCGGTAACTGCATTCGCAACGTCACCGCCGACCATTTCGCCGGTGCAGCGGCCGACGAGGTCGCCGATCCGCGCCCCTATGCGGAAATCCTTCGCCAATGGTCGAGCGTCCATCCGGAGTTCTCGTTCCTGCCGCGCAAGTTCAAGATCGCCGTCACCGGCGCCGAGCGCGATCGTGCCGCCATCCAGGTGCACGACATCGGCCTGCATCTGAAGAAGGATGAGAACGGCAAGCTCGGCTTTGCCGTCTATGTCGGCGGCGGCCAGGGCCGCACCCCGATGATCGCCAAGAAGATCCGCGACTTCCTGCCGGAAGAGGATTTGCTCTCCTATACGACGGCGATCATGCGCGTTTACAACCTCTATGGCCGGCGCGACAACAAGTACAAGGCGCGCATCAAGATCCTCGTGCACGAGACCGGTGCGGAGGAACTGGCGCGCCAGGTGGAGGTCGAATTCGCCAACCTCAAGAACACGGAACTGAAGCTGCCCGACGCCGACATCCAGGCGATTGCGGGCTATTTCGCACCGCCGGCGCTGGCGAACCGGGCGGAAGGCTGGGAAAACCTTGCCCGCTGGAAGAAGGCCGATCCGGCCTTTGCCGAGTGGGTGCACCAGAACGTCCAGCCGCACAAGCATCCGGACTACGGAATGGTGACGATCTCGTTGAAGCCGATCGGCGGCATTCCGGGCGATGCGACCGACAGCCAGATGGAAATCGTGGCCGATATCGCCGAGGAATACGCCTTCGACGAGATCCGCGTCAGCCACGAGCAGAACCTGATCCTGCCGCATGTGGCACTTGCCGACCTGGAACCGGTCTACCGGGCGCTGGTCGCCGCTGGCCTGGCGACCGCCAATGCGGGGCTGATCACTGATATCATTGCCTGTCCCGGGCTCGACTACTGCGCGCTTGCCAATGCGCGCTCTATTCCCGTCGCGCAGGAGATTTCCAGCCGCTTCGGTTCGCCCGAGCGGCAGGCTGAGATCGGCGACCTGAAAATCAAGATTTCCGGCTGCATCAATGCCTGCGGCCACCACCATGTCGGCCATATCGGCTTGCTGGGCGTGGAGAAGAAGGGCGCGGAACTCTATCAGATCACCCTTGGCGGGTCCGGCGACGAGAACACCTCGATCGGCGAGATCATTGGCCGCGGCTTCGAGCCGGAGAAGGTGACGGATGCGGTTGAGACGATTGTCGACACCTATCTCGGCCTGCGCCGCGACCAGTCGGAAACCTTCCTCGAAGCCTATCGCCGCGTCGGGCCGCAGCCTTTCAAGGATGCGCTCTACGGCGGTGGCGCCCAGGAAGCCGCGTGAACGAGCCGCTATAAGGATTTGAGAAGATGACGAAAATCTGGAATGAACGCGGCTTCGTGAGCGATGACCCGTGGATCGTCGAAACTGAAGAAACCAAGGCCGGCTCGAACGAAAAGGCGATCCTAGGCCTCGACGCGTTTCTGGAACAGGCGGCGGCTGGCGGTTCTGGTCTTGGTGTCCTGATTGGCCCGGCCGACGACGTGACGCGGCTCTCGCCCCATCTCGACCGCATTGATCTGGTAGCATTAGCTTTCCCGGCCTTCAACGACGGGCGTGCCTTCAGCCACGCTTCGCTGTTGCGCAGCCGGCTGGGATTCGAAGGCGAGGTCCGTGCCGTTGGCGACGTGTTGATCGACCAGATTCCGCTGATGCTGCGTTGTGGCGTCGACAGTTTCTCGGTGACCAACGCGACGGCTATCAAGCGGCTCTCGGAAGGGCGCCTGCCGGGCATCGACAATCACTACCAGCCGACGGCAAAGCCGTCGACCGATGCCAAATCCTATAGCTGGCGCCGCGTCTCGTAAAAAACGCGGCCCGCGACAGTGTGAAGCAAGCCGAAATCCTCGAAAGAGCCTATATTTGGAAGGGAATTCCTTTCAATTTGCCAAGGCTTGGAATATCCGCTCGTAGTTGATAAAAAGCCTCACCATTACAGGACTGAAGCAACGATGAATGCGCCGGCAAAAAAGGAAGATTTCGCGGTACAGGCACCGGCGGGTGTCTTCGTCGAAACGGTCACCAGCGTCGAACACTATACGGACCGGCTGTTCCGCTTCCGCATGACGCGCCCGCAGGAGTTTCGCTTCCGCTCCGGCGAGTTCGCGATGATCGGTTTGATGGTCGGCGACAAGCCGGTCTATCGCGCCTATTCGATCGCAAGCCCGGCCTGGGACGAGGAACTTGAGTTCTTCTCGATCAAGGTGCCCGACGGCCCGCTAACTTCGCATCTGCAGACGATCAAGCCGGGCGACCAGGTGCTGATGCGCAAGAAGCCGACCGGTACTCTGGTGCTCGACGCGCTCGTGCCTGGCCGCAGGCTCTACATGTTCTCGACCGGCACGGGCATTGCTCCCTTTGCGAGCCTGATGCGCGATCCGGAGACCTATGAGAAGTTCGAGGAAGTCATCCTCACCCATACTTGCCGCGACGTGGCCGAGCTGAAATACGGCTTCGATCTGGTCGAGGAAATCCGCAACCACGAATTCTTGAATGAGATCGTCGGCGACAAGCTGCGCCACTATGCGACCGTGACGCGCGAGGACTACCCGTTCAAGGGCCGGATTACCGACCTGATGACGAACGGCAAGTTCTTCGCCGACCTCGGCCTGCCGCCGCTCGACCCGGCAATCGACCGCGGCATGATCTGCGGCTCGACCGCCATGCTGAAGGACACCAAGGAAATCCTCGAAGCCGCCGGCCTGACGGAAGGCGCCAACAACAAGCCGGCCGAGTTCGTCATCGAGCGCGCCTTCGTCGGCTGAGACGAACCACCATTCTGATTGGAACTAGGGGTGCATCCAGCGATGCACCCCTTCTCGTTTTACCCGTCCAGCAAGCGCAGATGCGGCCTAACCGTCGGCGAGATAATCCATCAGCCGTGACATGGAAGCGGCAGCGTCCGCCGGGTCCGCCGCCTCGATCGCGCGCATGACCTTCACGTGGCGCTCCACCGAGCCCTTCATCTTTTCCGGCGTAGCGGATGCGAACCAGATGCGGCGCGCATGGGTCTGGAGCGGCGCCAGTGCCGCCGTCAGGAACCGGTTCGGGCAAGCCTCTTCCATCACCTCGTCGAACATTTTGTCCGCTACAAGAAAGCCCTCGAGATCGCCCCGGCCGGCGCAGCCTGCCATTTGTTGTCTGCAGTCGCTTATCTCCTGGCGGGCTTCGGCGCTTGCATGCTCCGCCACGAGCGCCGCCGCCAAGGGTTCCAGCTGTTGTCGGGTCTGCATCACATGGACCCGATCGTCCGGTCGGATGGTGCTGATTTGCAAGCCGACCCGCGGGCGAACCTCGATCAGACCCTGCCAGGCGAGCTTCTGGATCGCCTCGCGGACAGGCGTGCGGCCGTGATTGGCGAGTTCGAGCAGACGCCGTTCGGTGACGAGCGTTCCCGGCTTCAGCTTCAATGTGACGATGAGGCGTTCGAGCGCCAGATAGGCGAGGTGGGCCTGCGATTGAGACGACATGAATGCCCTTGGCTTTGTGATATATCAGAGATTGACACAGTTCCGAAATCATGGCAAGTAAGCTGATATATCACAATCAAGGAGGCTTCCATGTGGCGCGGCGTTTTTCCGGCAGTAACGACGAAATTCACGACTGAGGGTGATCTCGACAAGGCCGAGATGGAGCGCTGTTTCGCGCTGCAGTTCGAGGCCGGCGTTGACGGCATGATAGTCTGCGGCTCGCTCGGCGAGAACATGACGCTGGAGGCCGATGAGAAGATCGAGATCCTGAAGATCGCGAAGTCGGTCGCCGGCGGCAAGCCGGTGCTGATGACGATTTGCGAAAGCGCCACGCGCCGCGGTGAAGCGGCGGCGAGGGCAGCCGCTAAGGCCGGTGCCGACGGCTTCATGATTCTGCCCGGCGTGCCTTATAAATCCGCGCCGGCCGAGACGCTCGCCCACGTCCAGGCGGTGGCTGCCGCCGGTGGTTTGCCGATCATGGTGTACAACAACCCGGTCGCCTATGGCGTCGACGTGACGCTTTCGATGTTCGACGAACTGGCGAAGAACGAGCTCGTCGTCGCGATGAAGGAATCGACCGACGACATCCGCCGCGTCACCGATGTTCTCACCCGCTTCGGCGAGCGTTTCGACTGCTTCACCGGCGTCGACAACCTGGCGCTCGAGAGCCTGCTGATGGGTGCCCACGGCTGGGTTGCCGGCCTTGTCGTTGCCTTCCCGAAGGAGACGGTTGCGATCTGGAAGCTCGTCCAGGCCGGGCGTCTGGAAGAGGCGAGGGCGATCTATCGCTGGTTCCGTCCGCTGCTTGATCTCGACGTCTCCACCAATCTCGTCCAGAACATCAAGCTTGCGGAAGTTTTCGCGATCGATTCCAACGATCGCGTCCGGGCGCCGCGCCTGCCGCTTGCCGGTGCGGAGCGTGAGCGAGTTCAGGGCGTTATCGAGGCTGCTCTGGCAAAGCGTCCGGTCCTGCCGGTTCTATAATAAAGCAAGCGCCGCCGTCCGGCCGGCGCGGCTCTTCTCGTGGCGGAGCTTGCGAAGACAGCGCAAAATGAAAAACGGCCCGCCTGTAATGGCGGGCCGTTTTCGTGCGAGCGCGTACCGCGATTTCAGTGAAGGATCTGGCTCAGGAACAGCTTGGTGCGTTCGTGCTGCGGGTTGTCGAAGAATTCGGCCGGCGAGTTCTGCTCGACGATCTGGCCCTGGTCCATGAAGATGACGCGGTTGGCGACCTGGCGCGCAAAGCCCATTTCGTGGGTGACGCAGAGCATGGTCATGCCTTCTTCGGCAAGGCTTACCATGGTGTCGAGAACCTCCTTGACCATTTCCGGGTCGAGTGCCGAGGTCGGCTCGTCGAACAGCAGGATTTTCGGGCGCATGCACAACGACCGGGCGATCGCGACGCGCTGCTGCTGGCCGCCGGAGAGCTGGCCCGGATATTTGAGGGCCTGCTCGGGGATCTTGACGCGCTTGAGGAAATGCATGGCGATCTCCTCGGCTTCCTTCTTCGGCATCTTGCGCACCCAGATCGGTGCCAGCGTGCAGTTTTCGAGGATCGTCAGATGCGGGAAGAGGTTGAAGTGCTGGAACACCATGCCGACTTCGCGGCGCACTTCGTCGATTTTCTTGAGGTCGTTGGTAAGCTCGATGCCGTCGACGACGATCTTGCCCTTCTGGTGTTCCTCGAGCCGGTTGATGCAACGGATCATCGTCGACTTGCCGGAGCCCGACGGGCCGGCAATGACGATGCGCTCGCCGCGCATGACCCTGAGGTTGATGTCGCGCAGCACGTGGAAGTCGCCGTACCACTTGTTCATGTTGGTGATTTCGATCGCGACGTCCGTCGTCGATACGGTCATTTTCGGTGCGGTGGCAGTGTTTGCCATTTATGTTTCCCCTTTTTTATCGTTGGCTCTTGTCGAGCTGGCGTTCCATGAAGCCGGAATAGCGCGACATGCCGAAGCAGAAAAGCCAGAATACGAAGCCGGCGAAAATTAGCCCCGAGATCGGCGTGACCGAGGAGGCCCAGTTTGCGTCGGTGAAGTTGAAGCGAACGATGCCGAGCAGGTCGAACATGCCGATGATCGAGACGAGCGACGTGTCCTTGAACAGGCCGATGAAAGTGTTGACGATCCCCGGGATCACCAGCTTCAGCGCCTGCGGCAGGACGATGAGGTTCATCTTCTGCCAATAGCTGAGACCGAGCGAATCGGCGCCTTCATACTGGCCCTTCGGAATGGCCTGCAGACCGCCGCGGACCACTTCCGCCATATAGGCGGAAGCGAAGAGCGACACGCCGATGAGCGCCCGCAGGAACTTGTCGAAGGTGACGCCCTGGGGCAGGAACAGCGGCAGCATCACGCTTGCCATGAACAGCACCGTGATCAGCGGAACACCGCGCACAATCTCGATGAAGACCGTGCAGAGCATCTTGATCACCGGCATGTCGGAGCGCCGGCCGAGCGCGAGCAGGATGCCGAGCGGCAGCGAAACCGCGATGCCGACGAAGGACAGGGCCAGCGTGACCATGAGACCGCCCCAGAGCGCCGTCTCGACATAGGTCAGGCCGAACCAGCCGCCGGGAAGCAGGATGGTGGCGATGATCGGCAGGGCGGCGAACAGGAGTATCGCGTTCAATCCCTTGTAGGGGATCCTGGGGATCAGCATCGGCACCAGGAACAGGACGAACAGGATGCCGACGAGGGCCGGGCGCCACCGTTCTTCGATCGGATAGCGGCCGAAGACGAACTGGTCGAACTTTGCATTGACGAAGGCCCAGCAGGCGCCGCTCCAGCCTTCCGGCTGCGAGCCGCCCTGTGAGAGCGTGGCGCAGACGCCGCGCCCCCCGCCCGTCCAGGCGGCATCGATGAACAGCCACTGAATGGCAGGCGGCACCAGCCACGCCAGCAGGAGCAGGCTGACGATCGTCAGGGCGGTGTCTTTCGGTGTGGCGAACAGATTTTTCCGCAGCCAGGAGACAGCGCCGCTTTGCAACGCGGGGGCGGGGGAGGCTTCGATCATCGAGCCACGAACGAAAGATGCTTGTTGCGTGCTCATGATCTTACCTCTCCACCAGCGCCATACGGGCGTTGTACCAGTTCATGAAGAGCGAGGTCGCGAGGCTTAGGCTGAGATAGACGATGATCCAGATGCTCACCACTTCGATCGACTGGCCGGTCTGGTTGAGGATCGTGCCGCCGACTGCGACGAGATCCGCATAACCGACGGCGACCGCCAGCGACGAGTTCTTGGTGAGGTTGAGATACTGGCTGGTCAACGGTGGAATGATGATTCGCATCGCCTGCGGGACGATCACCAGCCGCGTGGTCAGCCGGGGACGAATGCCAAGCGCATGGGCCGCTTCGGATTGTCCCTTTGAGACGCCGCGGATACCGGCCCGGACGATTTCCGCGATGAATGCAGCGGTATAGAAGGACAGCGCGAGGAAGAGCGACATGAACTCCGGTCCGACGACCGAGCCGCCGGTCAGGTTGAACTTGCCGGCGACGGGCACGTCGAAAGTGAGCGGTGCGCCGGTGGCGAGGAAGGTGAGGAGCGGCAAGCCGATGATCAGCCCCAGCGCGGTCCACAGGACAGGAAAGCGTTGGCCGGTTGCCATCTGTTTCTGGCGTGCGTAGCGGGCGACGAAGAAGGTCGCAGCGACGGCGATGAGCAAGGCAAGGAGGGTGTATAGCGAGCCCTCTCCCGGAATGGGTCTGGGGAAGGCGAGTCCGCGGTTGCTCACATACATATTGAAGGGCAGGGCGAGCGCTTCGCGCGCCTGCGGCAGGATCGCCAGAACGCCGCTGTACCAGAAGAAGATGACCAGCAGCGGCGGAATGTTACGGAACACCTCGACATAGGCGAGCGACAGCTTGGCGATGATCCAGTTGTGCGACAGCCGTCCGATGCCGACGATGAAGCCGATGACCGTTGCGGTGATGATGCCCGTCACCGCCACGAGCAGCGTGTTGACGAAGCCGACCACCAGAGCGCGGCCGTAGGTGGAATCGCTGGTGAACGAAATCAGCGACTGCCCGACGTCGAAGCCTGCGCGGCTGTTCAGGAAGCCGTAGCCGGACGCGATATTCGCGCGTTTCAGGTTTTCGATCGTGTTGTCGGCGATCCAATAGATCAGGACCGCAAGAAGGATGACGGTGACTGCCTGGTAGAAGATCCCGCGCGCCTGAGGATCGTTGATGATCGATCCCGAGGATTTGCTTCTCTCAGGCGCATTCGTAACGCCAATGGCCATACAATGCCTCTTTCCCCAATCCGCCCTTGTTGGGCGTTCTTATCGTTGCAACGGAGGAGCGGCGTGCCGCTCCTCCGAGATTTCTAACCGATCAGCGAACCGGCGGGGCGTACTGGATGCCGCCCTTGCTCCACAGAGCATTCAAGCCGCGTTCGATCTTCAGCGGGCTGCCGGCACCGATGTTACGGTCGAAGATTTCGCCGTAGTTGCCGACGGCCTTGATAACGTTGACCGCCCACTCGTTGGTGAGGCCGAGGTCCGTGCCGATCTTGGTGTCGGCTTCGACGCCGAGGAAGCGCTGAATGTCCGGGTTGGGCGACTTCTTCATTTCCTCGACATTTGCCTGGGTGATGCCGAAATCCTCCGCGTTTATCAGCGCGTAATGAACCCAGCTGACGATATCGAACCACTGGTCGTCACCCTGGCGCACGGCCGGACCGAGCGGCTCCTTCGAGATGATTTCCGGCAGGATCATGTGTTCGTCCGGCTTGGAGAGGGTGAGGCGCAGCGAGTAAAGGCCGGACTGGTCGGTCGTGTAGACGTCGCAACGGCCAGCGTCGTAGGCGGCGTTCACTTCCTCGAGCTTCTCGAAGACGACCGGGTTGTACTGCAGGTTGTTGGTCTTGAAGTAGTCGGCGAGGTTCAACTCGGTCGTGGTGCCGGTCTGGACGCAGACAGCAGCGCCGGAGAGTTCGAGCGCGGACTTCACGTTGAGGCCCTTTCGAACCATGAAGCCCTGGCCGTCATAGTAGTTGACCGTGCGGAAGTTGAAGCCGAGCGCCGTATCGCGGTTGATGGTCCAGGTCGTGTTGCGGGCGAGAACATCGACCTCGCCGGACTGCAATGCCGGGAAACGCTCCTTCGCGGAGGTCGGCGTGTACTTCACCTTGGTGGCATCGCCGAAAATTGCGGCCGCAATCGCCTTGCAATAGTCGACGTCAAAACCGCTCCAGTTGCCGGAAGCGTCAGGGGCTGCGAAACCGGCCAGACCGGTGTTCACGCCGCACTGGACAAAGCCCTTGGCCTTCACGTCGTCAAGGGTTGCGGCCGATGCCGCATGTGCGCCAATCCCCATGACAGCAGCGCCAACAAGAGCTGTCAGAATTCTTTTTGCCATTTTTTTGAACCTTTTCGGTTGTTGTAAGTTCCCGTCTGCACTGATGCGCTCCGTCGGCGCGTGCAGCCTCTGCCACCCTCCTGGCATGAGTGCAATCTATCTCATGCTCAAAATCCATGAGGGTCAAGAGACGATGCCGATTTTCTGATTTTCGATGTGAAAAACTGAAAATTCGCCAGAAGTTTAAGCAGATTTTGCTGGAAATCGCCCGTTACTGAATAAAAAACCGTCAGTTGCGTATTTCTGAGCGATCGATCCCCTGGTATCGAATTTTCTCTTGACCCCATTCGTGCCGCGTTCGATGAGTTTCCATCGAGTTTTCAACCGCGGAATCGTTCAATGGCAGAGAAAATGAGCGCGCGTGGAGAGATCGGCATCAACACCCGCCTCGCGCACACCGGCAACAATCCCTCCGACTACCATGGATTCGTCAATCCGCCAGTGGTCCATGCATCCACCGTGCTTTTCCCGAACGCGAAGACCATGGAAACGCGGGCACAGAAATACACTTACGGCACGCGAGGCACGCCGACGACCGATGCGCTCTGCGATGCAATCAACGAGCTCGAAGGCGCGGCGGGAACGATTCTCGTCCCGTCGGGGCTGGCCGCGGTGACGGTGCCGTTCCTGGCATATCTCTCCTCGGGTGACCACGCGCTGATCGTCGATTCGGTCTATTTCCCGACCCGCCATTTCTGCGACACGATGCTGACCCGGCTTGGGGTTACGGTCGAATATTACGATCCGATGATCGGTGCAGCCATCGAGAGCCTGATCAGGCCGAACACGCGGCTGGTGCACACGGAGGCGCCGGGCTCGAACACGTTCGAGATGCAGGATATCCGGGCGATTGCCGACGCCGCCCACCGGCACGGCTGCATCGTCACGATGGACAACACCTGGGCAACCCCGCTTTACTTCCGTCCCCTCGACCACGGCGTCGACATTTCCATCCACGCGGCTACGAAATACCCGTCCGGGCACTCGGACGTGCTGCTCGGAACCGTTTCGGCCAACGCGGCGCATTGGCCGGCCCTGACCGAGGCGATGGTGACGCTCGGCGTCTGCGTCTCGCCGGACGACAGCTACCAGATCCTGCGCGGCCTACGGACCATGGGAGTCCGCCTTGAGCGCCACCAGGAAAGCGCGCTGGCGATTGCCCGTTGGCTCGAAAGCCGTGAAGAGGTGGCGCGCGTGCTGCATCCGGCGCTGCCGAGCTTTCCGGGGCACGAGCTGTGGAAGCGCGACTTTGGCGGCGCGAGCGGCATTTTCTCATTTGTCCTGAAGGCAGAGCCTGAAAAAGGCAAGGCGAAGGCGCATGCCTTCCTCGATGCGCTCTCATTCTTCGGCCTCGGCTATTCCTGGGGCGGCTTCGAGAGCCTCGCCCTTCATGTGAACCTTTCCGATCGCAAGGTCGCCAAGGCTCCGTCCGGAGGCCCGGTCATTCGACTGCAGATCGGCCTCGAGGATGTTGTCGACCTGCGCCGTGACATCGAGGCAGGTCTTGCGGCCGCCAATGCCGCCTGAGGCTTAGCCTTACCGACGTTCCGAGCCGTCGTATCCGTAGAGCCAATCGAGATCGGCCGCGAGCGCCTCGGGGCCTTTCAGCGCGAGGACCAGGTTGCGCGCGACCCGAACCGGCCCGCGGGCGTGATAGGCGAATCGATTGAAGGCCGCGCGATTGCGCACCCGGGCGATCCGCGCCCGACGCGCGTGCTCGTAGCGCCCGAACGCCGCCGGCGGGTCGGCGCATGTCGCGAGGCAATGCGCGAGTTCGCTGGCATCCTCGATTGCCATCGCGGCGCCTTGTGCGGCAAAGGGCGTCATGGCGTGGGCGGCATCGCCGATCAGGACAAGGTCCCGTCCATTGTGCCAGGCGCCCTCGTCGACGGTGCACAGGGGCCAATAGGTGGCCGAGACCGCATTCTCGATCATGGAACGCAGGTCGCGATGCCAATTTTCGAAGGCGGCGGCGAACTCCCGCCGCCGCTCCTCAGAGTCCTGGCCGATCCAGGCTGCCGCGGTGGGCTTGCCGCCAATGATCGCGACAAGATTGAAGCCGTCGATTTCGCGGAGCGGGTAGGCGACCAGATGCGCATTCGGTCCGAGGAAGGCCGTGACACGACTTGCCGACAGGCGGGTGGACGCTTCGACGCCGGGCAGTAACAGCCGCCAGGCGATATTGCCCGAGAACCGAACGCCGCCGGCGCCGTCGATGGAGGCTCTCGTCTGTGACCAGATGCCGTCGGCGCCGATGACCACCTTCGGGCGGCGACCTATCACGGCGGCAACGGCCGCAACCGGATCACCTTCAACGCGCTTTCCCAGATGCAAGCGGCAGAGCGGCTCCGACCGTACGGCCCGCAGCAGGATTTTCTGCAGGCTGGCGCGATGCAGCACGCCATATGGGGCCGCCCAGCGGCTGCGCGCGTTCGCGCCCGCCGGCACGTCCGTGAGCGGTCGCAGCGTGCGTCCGTCGACAAGAGCGATCGAGTCCGGCTCGCTCCACACGTCCTGGAGGGCGGGGAGCAGGCCGAGGTCCGTCAATATGCGCGAGGCATTCGGTGACAATTGCAGACCTGCGCCCACTTCGTCCAGCGCGTCCGCCTGCTCGAATATATCCGTAGAGAAGCCCTGCCGCGCAAGGCACAGCGCCATTGTCAGTCCGGCAATGCCGGCGCCGACGACCGCGACCGGATCAGCATTTTGCATCGGCGTCGAGCCGGAGGATGCAGCGAGGTCAGGCAGCCCTGGTCTCGAAGAGACAGCCCGGCGGAATCGTCTCGGTCGCCTTCAGGCTCTGATTGTAGCGATAGAGTGTCGAGCAATAGGAGCAGACCTTTTCATTGTCGTCGCCCATGTCGATGAAGATATGGGGGTGATCGAAGGGAACGGATGCGCCGGTGCACATGAATTCCTTGACGCCGATCTCGATGACCCGATGCCCGCCGTCATTCTGGAAATGGGGGATGCTGTGGCCGGCCATGTCGTACTCCGATGAATGCAGTCTGGTGTCGATTTTGCCGGCACCATAGTGAGCTTTGGCGCAAATGTGTAGCAGCAATAACGAAGCGCTTGTGGTTTTTGAACCGGCGGGGGTTTTCGGCCATTCCGTTCCTCTCTAGTTTGCGGCGAAAACAGATTGATGTCCGGGAAAGACCATGGATTTGAACCCTCCACCATTTTCGCGCTTCACCCATGACGGCCTGGAGATCGCGTTTTTCGACGCCGGCGATCCGTCCGGAGATCCGATTCTGCTCATTCACGGATTTGCCTCGAGCGCCAACGTCAACTGGGTCTATCCCGGCTGGGTGAAGACGCTCGGCGACGCCGGCTACCGGGTTGTCGCGCTCGACAACCGCGGTCACGGCGCGAGCAGCAAGCCCTATGACGCTTCCTTGTACCACCCGCACCAGATGGCCGGCGATGCGGCCGCCCTTCTCGTCCATCTTGGTATCGGCGAGGCGCAGGTGATGGGCTATTCGATGGGCGCGCGCGTCTCCGCATTTCTGGCGTTGCATCACCCGCAGCGCGTTCGCTCGCTCGTGCTCGGAGGTCTGGGAATAGGCATGGTGACCGGGGTTGGGGATTGGGATCCGATCGCCGATGCGCTGCTCGCACCATCTCTCGAAGACGTGACGCATGCGCGCGGCCGCATGTTTCGCGCCTTCGCCGACCAGACGAAAAGCGACCGCCAGGCACTTGCCGCCTGCATATCGACCTCGCGCGATCTGCTTTCCGCCGAGGATGTCGCCCGCATCGACGTGCCGGTTCTGATCGGAGTCGGCACGAAGGATGACGTAGCGGGATCGGCACAGGAGCTTGCCGCCCTGATGCCGCATGCCAGGGCATTGGACATCCCGGGCCGCGACCATATGCTGGCGGTCGGCGACCGCGTTTTCAAGAAGGCGGTCCTGGAGTTTCTCGGTGAGGTCGGCCGAGCATAGGCGGCCAAAAGCGACCGCCGATTGAAACGCTGCCAGGCCATTTATATCGTTCGGGAATTGCCCTATATATGGGGCAGTGCAGGCCACGGATTGACTAGGCATGCCTGGCCAGGCCGCCCCTTGACCAGGCCACCTTTGACTAAGGAAGGAGCGCGACCATGGTCGCCAAGACCGAACTTCGCCAGACGGAGCCGCTGAAGGCGATCGACCCCATCTGGGACAGCCTGCGCGAAGAGGCGCGCTTCGCTGCCGAGCGCGATCCGATGCTTGCCGCCTTCCTCTATTCGACCGTGGTCAACCAGCATTCGCTGGAAGAGAGCGTGATCTACCGGATTTGCGAGCGGCTCGATCATCCCGACCTGCAGGCGAATCTGCTCCATCAGACGTTTCTGGAGATGCTCGAGGACTGGCCCGAATGGAGCACGATCCTGCGCGTCGACATTCAGGCCGTTTACGATCGCGATCCGGCTTGCACGCGATTCCTGGAGCCCGTGCTTTATTTCAAGGGCTTCCACGCGATCCAGACGCATCGGCTCGCCCATTGGCTGTGGAGCCGCGGGCGGAAGGATTTCGCGCTTTATCTCCAGAGCCGTTCCTCGAGCGTATTCCAGACCGACATCAACCCGGCCGCGCGCGTCGGGCGCGGCATCTTCCTCGACCACGCGACGGGCCTCGTCGTCGGCGAAACGGCGGTGATCGGCGACAATGTGTCGATCCTGCACGGCGTTACGCTCGGCGGCACGGGCAAGGAGGGCAGCGACCGTCACCCGAAGATCGGCGACGGCGTATTGATCGGCGCCGGGGCGAAGATCCTCGGCAATATCCATATCGGCCATTGCTCGCGGGTGGCGGCAGGATCGGTCGTGCTGAAGGCTGTCCCGCCGAAGACGACCGTGGCCGGCGTTCCCGCCAAGGTCGTCGGAGAGGCCGGATGCTCCGAACCCTCGCGGCAGATGGACCAGATTCTGGCGAGCTTCGATATCTGAAGCGGAAGAGGCGCCTTGCCCTCGGATCTGATCGCGGAGGGAAATTTTTGCGCGATAATTCAAGGCTATGTGCCCGTGGTCTGGCGTCTGCGCAAGCGCCCGGTGCCATAGTGGGTTTACACCTGGCGATGCCGCATGCGAGAAGCGCCGCAAATCAACCGGATACGGAGAATAGATTTGAAGCCCGAAGAAATCCGCAAGCTTGAGGCCTATTTCAAGCGCACCTTGAACCCGGCGATGGTCGTCAAGGCCCGTCCGCGCAAGGACGAATCCGCCGAAGTCTATCTCGGCGACGAGTTCCTTGGCGTGATCTTCCGCGACGAGGAGGACGGCGAGCTTTCCTACAATTTCTCGATGGCGATCCTCGACGTTGATCTGTGAGTTGGAGCGACGCGCAGTCGGTCGAAAGCTGCGCGGGGCCTCCACCACCTACCGGCGCCGGCCCGAGCAATCGAGCCGGCCTTTTTCTTGTTAAGTCATATTTTTCAAAGAAACTTGTCGGGTGAGACCGGATTTTCATCAAGCCGTTGCAAGAATTGTGTTTTACTGCATTGCACACTGAACTTGACTTTTTGTGCAGTGCACCTAGACTGACGCTTGCCCACCGCCCACAAGGAGAAGCTTGATGTTTAACTTCGATGATGCAAACAAAAAGAGCAAGGAAGCACTGGACGTGGCTGTAAAAAGCTACTCGACGCTGACCAAGGGCTTCCAGGCCATTGCAACCGAAGCCGCAGACTATTCGAAGAAGTCCTTCGAAGACGGTATCGCCCATATCGAGAAGCTGTCGGGTGCCAAGAGCCTCGAGGCTGCCTTCGAGCTCCAGACGAACTATCTGAAGTCGAGCTATGAATCTTTCGTCGCCGAAGCGTCGAAGATCGGTGAAATGTATGCCGATCTCGCCAAGGACGCCTACAAGCCCTACGAGGCGCCGGTCGCCAAGGCAGCTGCATCCGTGAAGTCTGCCGCCGCCGCCTGACGATAAGACCATCGCCATTGCAAGAAGGCCGGTCGCGGTTGCCGCGGCTGGCCTTCTTGTTTTGGTGCGCGCTCTTCCTGAAGCTGATGCGGCATTGCCGGTCTGGGGACAGGCGGAATGTCGGTCTCAGCAGCCGAAGAAATTTGATCAATCTTGTGCTTGGCCGTGCGAATATGATTGCAGTGCGTTGGTTCGGTCTTAAAATCCAAGAACGAACCATTAGATAAAGGCAAGCAGGCTGCGGTCATCTTCACGGATTGCAGCTGTCAAGGGAATGAAACAGAATGATCGCCATGTCGGTCCGGATGCAGCAGGGAAGCGACGGAAACGGAGGCGGCCCCAGTCGTGGGACGTCCGTCATCACGCGCACCAAGCCGAAGACCAAGAAGCCGAGTTTGTACCGCGTCCTGCTTTTGAATGACGATTACACGCCGATGGAGTTCGTCGTCCATATCCTGGAGCGTTTCTTTCAGAAGGACTTGGAACAGGCGACCATCATCATGCTTCATGTCCACAACCACGGCGTTGGAGAATGCGGCGTCTTTACCTACGAAGTCGCCGAAACCAAAGTGACGCAGGTAATGGATTTTGCCAGGCAGCATCAGCATCCCTTGCAATGCGTCATGGAAAAGAAATGAGGACCTAACGTGCCAACATTTTCGCCCAGCCTCGAAAAGGCGCTGCATCAGGCACTGACTTTTGCCAACGAGCGCCATCATGAATATGCGACGCTCGAGCATCTGCTGCTGGCATTGATCGACGATGCCGATGCGGCCGCTGTGATGGGCGCATGCAATGTGAATCTCGAAACGCTTCGCAAGACCGTGACGGATTATGTCGACAACGAATTGTCCAATCTGATCACTGGCTATGATGAAGACTCCAAGCCGACTGCCGGCTTCCAGCGCGTCATCCAGCGTGCCGTCATTCATGTGCAATCGTCCGGCCGCGAAGAGGTGACAGGCGCCAATGTGCTCGTCGCGATCTTCGCCGAGCGCGAGAGCCATGCGGCCTATTTCCTGCAGGAACAGGAAATGACGCGCTACGACGCGGTGAATTTCATCTCGCACGGCATCGGCAAGCGCCCCGGCAGTTCGGAGTCGCGGCAGGTGCGGGGCGCAGAGGACCAGGAGTCGGAACAGAAGGCGCCACGCGAGAGCGAGGAAGCCGGCCCGAAAAAGCAGCAAGATGCGTTGACAGCCTACTGCGTCAATCTGAATGAAAAGGCCAAATCCGGGAAGATCGATCCACTGATCGGTCGGCACGCCGAGGTGAACCGGACCATCCAGGTGCTTTGCCGCAGGTCCAAGAACAACCCGCTCTATGTCGGGGATCCCGGCGTCGGCAAGACGGCGATCGCCGAGGGGCTGGCCAAGCGCATCGTCGAGAAGCAGGTGCCGGAAGCGCTTCAGGACGCGACCATCTTCGCGCTCGACATGGGAACGCTACTTGCCGGCACGCGCTATCGCGGCGACTTCGAAGAGCGCCTGAAGCAGGTCGTCAAGGAACTCGAGGAATATCCCGGTGCCGTTCTCTTCATAGATGAGATTCATACGGTGATCGGCGCGGGCGCGACATCGGGCGGTGCGATGGATGCATCCAACCTCCTGAAACCTGCGCTCTCTTCCGGCTCGATCCGCTGCATCGGTTCGACCACCTACAAGGAGTATCGGCAGTTCTTCGAGAAGGACCGGGCGCTTGTCCGCCGTTTTCAGAAGATCGACGTCAATGAACCGACCGTCGCCGACGCGATCGAGATCATGCGGGGACTGAAGCCCTATTTCGAGGAGTATCACCACCTCAAATATTCGAACGAGGCGATCAGGGCGGCGGTCGAGCTTTCGGCGCGCTACATCAACGACCGCAAGCTGCCGGATAAAGCGATCGACGTCATCGACGAGTCGGGTGCGGCACAGATGCTGCTGCCGGTCAGCAAGCGCCGCAAGCTGATCACCGAACGGGAGATCGAGGCGACGGTCGCCACCATGGCACGCATTCCGCCGAAGTCGGTTTCCAAGGACGACGAGGCCGTTCTCGCCAATCTCGACAAGGAACTGCGTTCGGTCGTCTATGGTCAGGATCTGGCAATCGAGGCACTCGCCTCGTCGATCAAGCTGGCACGCGCTGGCCTTCGCGAGCCGAACAAGCCGATCGGTTGCTACGTGTTCACCGGCCCGACCGGCGTCGGCAAGACGGAAGTGGCGAAACAGCTGGCGACGTCGCTCGGCGTCGAACTGCTGCGCTTCGACATGTCGGAATATATGGAGCGGCATACGGTTTCCCGTCTGCTCGGCGCACCTCCCGGCTATGTCGGATTTGACCAGGGCGGGCTCCTGACCGACGGCGTCGACCAGCATCCGCACTGCGTGCTGTTGCTCGACGAGATCGAGAAGGCCCATCCGGACCTCTTCAACATCCTTCTGCAGGTGATGGATCACGGATCGCTGACCGACCACAACGGCAAGAAGATCGACTTCCGCAACGTCATCCTGATCATGACGACCAATGCGGGTGCCTCCGACATGGCGCGGCCGGCAATCGGCTTCGGCTCGTCGAAGCGCACCGGTGAGGATGTCGAGGCGCTGAACCGCCTGTTCACACCGGAATTCCGCAACCGCCTGGATGCGGTGATCCCGTTCAACTCGCTGCCGACGCCTGTCATCCACCAGGTCGTGCAGAAATTCGTCATGCAGCTTGAGACGCAGCTCGCCGAGCGCAACGTCACCTTCGACCTCGCGCCGGAGGCGATCGCCTGGCTTGCGGACAAGGGCTATGACGAAAAGATGGGCGCACGGCCGCTGGCCCGCGTCATCCAGGAAAACATCAAGAAGCCGCTCGCCGACGAAATCCTCTTCGGCAAGCTCAAGAAGGGCGGCGTCGTCAAGGTGACGATCGGTATGAAGGAGGACGGCACCAAGGGGTTGGTCCTCGACGCCGTGCCGGAGACGGCTCCGATCAAGCCGAAGGCGGAAGTGTCGCGGCCTGGCAAGAACGCCAAGCCGAAGAAGTCGGAAGAGAAGGAAACCGTTGCCGTCGAGGCCGGTTCGAAATCGAAGCCGAAGAAGGCGGCTGCCAAAGCCGCGTCAGATTCGGCTCCGTTGAAGGGAAAAACGGTTCCCAAGGTCCCGCGCAAGAAATAGCGCAATCGCGAACTTCGCTTGACGGTGCCGGGTGGCTTCACCCGGCACCGTCTTGTTGAGCAGGACGCTCCCATTCCGCGTGATTTCAATGGATGATGTCGAAGACGAACGGTCAACGCTTGCCTGGTTTCTGACCGGAGCACGTGGGATTTTCAGCCTGCCGGCCGTCATCCTGATGCTGTCCTTCGTCGGTTTCTGCGCCCTGACCGTTCAGGCCGGCATCCCGCCGGAGCAGGTTGTCTTCATGACGGGCATCGTCTGGGCTTTGCCTGCGAAGGTCATTCTCGTCAGTTCGATCCTGAGCGGCGCAAGCCTCGCGACGGCCTTCCTCGCCGTTACCCTCTCGTCCGTCCGTCTTATGCCGATGGTCGCGGCGCTCGTTCCGGAACTGCGCGGTTCGAAAACGCCGACCTGGCTGCTCCTCTTGCTTTCGCATTTCGTGGCGATCACGGCCTGGGTTTTTGCGATGGAGCGGGTGCCACAGGTGCCGCGCAACCATCGTGTCGCGTTCTTCGCCGGCTTCGGCATCACGCTTGTCGCGGCGAACATGGTGCTGGTCGGCGTCGTCTACCACCTTGTCGCCGAGTTTCCGCCGCTGGTGGCGGGCTGCCTCTTTTTCCTGACACCGGTCTATTTTCTCACCTCGATCTGGCACTCTGCCCGACACCCGGTCATCTACGTGGCGCTTGCGTTCGGCCTCGTCGCCGGCCCGCTGTTTTACTGGATCGCCCCGGAATTCGACATCCTGCTGGCCGGGATCGGCGGCGGGACGCTTGCCTGGGGGGCTGAGCGCATCTGGCGTTCGCGGCGGGAGGCAGCCCCATGACCTCTACGGACGGATGGTGGGCCTATGCCTTCATAGCGATCGCCGGCTGGCTTGCCACCGATCTCTGGCGCTGGCTCGGCGTGCTTGCCGGCAAGCGGCTTCGCGAAGATTCGGAGGCTTTGAACTGGGTGAGGGCGGTCGCTACCGCTCTAGTCGCCGCAGTGATCGCGAAGCTCATCCTCTATCCGACCGGGGTATTGGCGCAGTCACCGCTATGGCTGCGGCTCGGCGCCGTCGCTGTCGGCGCCATCGCCTTCTTTCTCGCCCGGCAGAAGCCCGTGGCAGGCATTGCGACGGCGATCGCCGTTCTCGCCATCGGCCTCTGGTGGCTGGGTTTCTGACAGGCAGGACGCTCAAAGCGCCCGCCGTATCTTTTCCGCATTCGCTGCCAGAACCTCGCCATCTTCCATCGTGCCGGAATGCGGCTTCAGCGGAGTGCCTTCTCGGCGCGGAATCACATGGAAATGCAGATGGAACACCGACTGGCCGGCCGGTGCCTCGTTGAACTGCATGATCGTCACGCCGTCCGCGTCGAAGGCATCCTTCGCCGCAATCGCGATCTTCTGCACCGCGGCGATCAGCGCCGGCAGGGTGGTAGCGTCCGCGTCGAGGATGTTGCGCGACGGCGCCTTCGGCAGCACGAGCACGTGTCCTTCCGCCTGCGGCATGACGTCCATGAACGCCACCGTCGCCTCGTCCTCGTAGACCCGATGCGAAGGAATTTCGCCACGCAGGATCTTGGCGAAGATATTGTTGGTGTCATAGGCGCTCATGTCTTCTCCTTTTGTAGGGTCGCCGCGGGCGATGTCCGCTGTCGGTCAATCTTGTTGGCGCTCACCCTTGCGGAACGGCCCGTGCTCCGCAAGGAATTCGCCGGTCTCTTCCACGTCGCGGCGCTCCTGCTCGAGGTAGTCCGCGACCGCCCTTTTCAAGCCCGGATGGGTGATGAAATGCGCTGAGTGGGTCGTCACCGGCATGTAGCCGCGCGCCAACTTGTGCTCGCCCTGCGCGCCCGCTTCGACGCGTTTCAACCCCTTGGCAAGCGTGAAGTCGATGGCCTGGTGATAGCAGACTTCGAAATGCAGGAACGGGTGGTCCTCGATGCAGCCCCAATGTCGCCCGTAGAGCGCATCGCCGCCGATGAAATTGATCGCGCCGGCGATATACCGGCCGCCGCGCTTGGCCATGACCAGCAGAATGTCGTCTGCCATCCGCTCGCCGACCAGCGAATAGAAAGCGCGGGTCAGATACGGCCGGCCCCATTTGCGCCCGCCGGTATCCATGTAGAAGGCAAAAAATTCGTCCCAAATCGCTTCGGTGAGATCGCTGCCGGTCAGCCAGTCGATGGTGATCCCGTTCTCGACGGCTACCCGACGCTCCTTCTTCAGCGCCTTGCGTTTCCGCGATGCGAGCGTGGCGAGGAAGTCGTCATGTGAGCCATAGCCTTCATTCAAGAAATGGAACTGCTGGTCGGTCCGGTGCAGAAATCCGGAGCGCTCGAAAATCGGCATCTCCTCGACCGGCACGAAGGTGACGTGGGCGGAGGACACGCCGTGCCGGCGCGACAGTTCCTTGAGGCCGGCGGCAAGCGACTCCTGCACCGGCAGCGGATCGCCGCCCGCGGCGCTGAGCAGGCGCGGGCCGGTCACGGGCGTGAACGGCACGGAACATTGCAGTTTCGGATAATAGCGGCCGCCGGCGCGCTCGAAGGCATTCGCCCAACCGTGGTCGAAGACGTATTCGCCTTGGCTGTGGTTCTTCATGTAGCAGACGAGGGCGCCGCGCAGGAAACCATCCGCGTCCTCCAACAGCAGGTGCTGTCCGAGCCAGCCCGTCTCCGCCGTCGCCGAACCGGACTCCTCGAGTGCCGACAGGTAGGCGTGCGACAGGAAGGGATTGTAGGGCGCGCTGGAATGGGACTTCGAGGCGCCAGCGAGCCTGTTCCAGCTCGCCGGCGGGATCGAAGAGAACGAATGCTCTATGCGGATGTTGATCGCGTCTGACATGCGCTTAGGAAATCATGGTCTCCCTTGGATCGAAACCCTCGAACGTCATCTGATCGGCATGGGCGAAGGTGTGTTCCTGCGCCGGCCCGTCGCGCACCGTCCAGGTGATGACGGTGCGGCCAAGGGCGCGTTCCTTTGTTATGAAAGCATTCGGAAGGTCGCCATGGAAATAGGAGATGAAGTCGAGGCCGAGTTGCATGGCTTCGTCGTGCTCGAAGAAGGTCTCCGGGTTGATCCCTCCGGCGGTGAGGCCGAGCGGATAGGGTGCGTCGAGATCTTTCAGATCCTTGAGCAGCCAATGATCGAAGCTCATCAGCGCCACATGCCCCCTGTAACCTTCGAGCGTGTCGAGCACGGCGGCCGCAAAGCCTTCGTCATCGCCCCTTCGGCCTTTGAGTTCAATGACAATCGGAACGCGGCCATCGACGAGGCGAAGCATCTGCGTGAGCGTCGGCACCTTGTCCTTAGTGCCGCCGATCGACAGCAGTCCAAGTTCGGCTGCAGTCTTCGCCCGGACGTCCCCGCTGATCCCGCAGAGGCGCTGCAGGTCGTGGTCGTGGAAGACGACCGGAACGCTGTCGGCGGTGAACTGGAGATCGCATTCGATCGCAAAGCCCGCCGCTGCGGCGCGGGCGAAGGCCGAAAGCGTGTTTTCCCAGACCTTTCGGTTCATGTCGTGATAGCCGCGATGGGCGATCGGCTGGGCTTTGAGCCAGGAAGTGTCCTTCATGGAGAGTTCCCGATCAGGCGATTTCGAGGATGGCGTCGATTTCGACGGCCGCGTTGAACGGCAGGGAGGCCATGCCGACCGCGGCGCGCGCATGCTTGCCGGCCTCGCCGAGCACATTGGCAAGGAGGTTCGACGCGCCGTTGATGACGAGGTGTTGCTCGGTAAATTCCGGAACGGAGGCGACGAAGCCGTTGATCTTCACGAGACGGCGAATGCGTCCGAGGTCGCCGCCAAGGGCGGCCTTGGCCTGGGCCAGGATGTTGATCGCGCAGAGCTCGGCAGCGCGCTGGGCGGCCGCGACGTCGACATCCTTGCCGACATGGCCGGTCACCGCGACCTTGCCGCCTTCCATGGGCAACTGACCGGAGATGTAGAGCGTCGAGCCGGTGATGGCATAGGGCACGTAGTTTGCGACCGGTGCGACCGCCTGTGGAATGACGATGCCAAGTTCGTTGAGACGCGTTTCGATCTCTGCGGACATGGGGGGCTCCCTTGTTGTCTTTTGTGATAAAATCCTGCATCCAAAACAGGATCGTGACAGGCACGGACCGGATTTGCCTCGCTTCTGCCGAATGTTTGTTTATCCCATTGCCGGCGAGTCCAACAGGAGGAAACGGATGTTTCGTAAAGGCTTCGGTCTTCTCACTCTGGGGAGCGCCTGCCTCGCGGCTATGACCGTCGCGGGTGTTGCACATGCGAGCGCCCTGGCGCCGCATCGCGCTGTCTATGATCTTGAACTGAAGAATGCCTCCGATCGTTCCGGCATTACCGGCATGTACGGACGCATGGTCTATGAGTTCAACGGCTCGGCCTGCGAGGGATATACGGTGAGCTTCCGCTTCGTCACCCAGGTCGACACCGGCGAGGATGTGCGCCTGACCGATCAGCAGACGACGACTTACGAGGACTTGAAGAACAGGAGCTTCCGCTTCCTCACCCGTTCCTTCACTGACGAGAAGCTTGACAAGGAGGTGCGCGGAAACGCCCATGACGACAAGTCCGGTGTCAAGGTCGAACTCACGGCGCCGGACAAGCGCGAAGTGGCCCTGGCCCAAAGCCGATTCCCGACCGAGCATATGCTGGAAGTGATCGAGCGAGCCAAGCGCGGCGACTCATTCTTCGAATCGCGCATCTTCGATGGTTCCGATTCGGGCGACAAGACGTTGATCACCTCGAGTTTCGTCGGCAAGCCCCGCAAACCAACCCCCGACGACGCGGACGCCGGCAAGGCGGGGAAGCTGGCTGGCGAAAGCTATTGGCCGGTGACGATATCCTACTTCAACGACGAGGCCAGCGGCGACGCCCTGCCGATCTACCGCATGTCCTTCAAGCTCTATGAGAACGGCGTCACGCGCGACCTGACGATGGACTATGGAGACTTCGTGCTGAGCGGCAAGCTTTCCAACCTCGAAGTCTTCAACGCCGAAGAGTGCAAGTAGCGCTGTCGCCCGAAAGTGTGCTGCGGTCCTGGGACGACGGCGCGTCACGCCTTGGACAGCACTAAAAATCAGACTTCCCGTCTTGATTTATCGGGCGGTTGCGGCTAAGGGGCTGGCCATTCCACACGTGAGGCATGGGATTTTCCGGGAGAAATCCGGATTGTTCCGCCGGTGGGCGCATCAAGATGCGCTCGACGCCTTGCGGAGGTTCAACCGGAAAAGGAGAAAAAGGCATGGCATTGCCTGACTTTACCATGCGCCAGCTTCTCGAAGCAGGCGTGCACTTCGGTCACCAGACGCACCGCTGGAACCCGAAGATGAAGCCGTACATCTTCGGCGATCGTAACAACGTTCACATCATCGACCTCGCCCAGACCGTTCCGATGCTGTCGCGCGCCCTGCAGGTCGTCAGCGACACTGTTGCCAATGGCGGTCGCGTGCTCTTCGTCGGCACCAAGCGTCAGGCTTCCGAGATTATCGCTGACGCTGCCAAGCGCTCGGCCCAGTACTACATCAACGCCCGCTGGCTCGGCGGCATGATGACCAACTGGAAGACGATCTCGAACTCCATCCAGCGCCTGCGCAAGCTCGACGAAATCCTCGCTTCCGAAGCCTCCGGCTTCACGAAGAAGGAGCGCCTGAACCTCGAGCGTGAGCGCGAGAAGCTGAACCGCGCCCTCGGCGGTATCCGCGACATGGGCGGCACGCCGGACCTGATGTTCATCATCGACACCAACAAGGAATCGATCGCGATCGAAGAAGCCAAGCGCCTTGGCATTCCGGTCGTCGCCGTCATCGACTCCAATTGCGATCCGGACCAGATCGACTATCCGATTCCCGGCAATGACGACGCATCGCGTGCGGTCGCTCTCTATTGCGACCTCATCGCTCGTGCCGCCATCGACGGTATTGCCCGCCAGCAGGGCGCTTCGGGCCGTGATCTCGGCGCAGCCGTAGAGGCTCCGGTCGAACCGGCTCTCGACGAATCGTCCGAAGCCTGATCGGGCGGACGGCGGCCGACAATTGGCTGCCGCACCCACGAAATATCGGGACGAGGCCGTTTGTGATGAAAATCTGAACGGCCTTGTTCATTTCAGCAAGGAATGGCGCGGCCGGGCCGACCCTTTGCCCGCGCAAGCATCGCGATGACGGCGTCATAACGATGTCACACTGAAGGGCCATTCCCTGCCAAACCTTCTGGCACGGCGCCACTCAATGCTTGGCGCGCCAGCGAAACAGACAAAGAGGCAACAAGATGACTGTTACTGCCGCAATGGTGAAGGATCTGCGCGAAAAGACCGGCGCAGGCATGATGGATTGCAAGAAGGCCCTTGCCGAGACCAACGGCGATATGGAAGCCGCCATCGACTGGCTGCGCGCCAAGGGTATTGCGAAGGCCGACAAGAAGTCCGGCCGTACGGCTGCCGAAGGCCTCATCGGCATCGCCAGCTCCGGCAACAAGGCCGTTGTCGTCGAAATCAACTCGGAAACTGACTTCGTTGCCCGTAACGATGCGTTCCAGGACCTCGTCCGCGGCATCGCCAATGTCGCGCTGGGCACGGCAGGCACCGTAGAGGCCGTTGCCGCGGCGACCTATCCGGCGACCGGAAAATCCGTCGAGGAATCGGTCAAGGACGCGATCGCTACGATCGGTGAAAACATGACGCTGCGCCGCGCCGCCTTGCTCAAGGTCGAGGATGGCGTTGTCGCCACCTACATCCACAATGCCGCCGGTGACGGTATCGGCAAGCTTGGCGTGCTGGTCGCCCTGAAGTCGACCGGCGACAAGGAAGCGCTGAACGCGATCGGCCGTCAGGTTGCGATGCACGTCGCCGCGACCAACCCGCTCGCCGTTCGTCCGAGCGAGATCGACCCGGCCGTTGCCGAGCGTGAGCGCAACGTGTTCATCGAGCAGTCGCGCGCTTCGGGCAAGCCGGACAACATCATCGAGAAGATGGTCGACGGCCGCATGCGCAAGTTCTTCGAGGAAGTCGCCCTGCTGTCGCAGGCCTTCGTGATGAACCCCGACCAGACGGTCGAGGCAGCCATCAAGGATGCAGAAAAGACCGTCGGTGCGCCGATCGAGGTGGCCGGCATCGCGCGCCTGCTGCTCGGCGAAGGCGTTCAGAAGGAAGAATCCGATTTCGCGGCGGAAGTTGCAGCAGCCGCAAAGGGTTGATTTCTTCATCCCGATTGGGAAAAACTGGGGGCATCGCGTGACAACGCGGTGCCCTTCGTGTATCCGGCATGCGTTATTGCGGCCGACCCGCCGGGGCGGTGCCTGGGGCGGTTGATACCACGCAAGACGATCTGTCCTCATGCCGCTGTGCGCGTCTCTCGCGCATGCGCGCCGATCTGCTCAGGAGTGATGATGTCGGCCAAGCCAATCTACAAGCGCGTTCTTCTCAAAGCCTCCGGTGAAGCCTTGATGGGAAGCCAGGGCTTCGGCATTGATGTGGCCGTGGCCGACCGGATCGCCTCCGACATCGCCGAAGCGAGAGCCATGGGCGTCGAAGTCGGAGTCGTCGTCGGCGGCGGCAATATTTTCCGCGGCGTGGCGGTCGCCTCCAAGGGCGGCGACCGGGTGACCGGCGATCACATGGGCATGCTGGCGACCGTCATCAATGCGCTTGCGCTCGCGACCTCGCTGCGCAAGCTGGATATCGATACGGTCGTGCTGTCGGCGATCGCAATGCCGGAGATCTGCGAGAGTTTCTCGCAGCGCGCGACGCTCTATCATCTTTCCCTCGGTCGCGTCGTGATTTTCGCCGGGGGAACCGGCAACCCGTTTTTCACGACGGATTCCGCGGCGGCGCTGCGGGCGGCGGAAATGGGCGCCGAGGCAATCTTCAAGGGGACGCAGGTCGACGGCATCTATTCCGCCGATCCGAAGAAAGACCCGTCGGCGACGCGCTTCGATAGCCTGACCCACAGCGAGGTCCTCGAGAAGGGGCTTGCCGTCATGGATGTTGCCGCCGTGGCCCTGGCGCGTGAAAATGCCATTCCGATCGTCGTATTCTCGATCCATGAGAAGGGCGGCTTCGCGGACATATTGACCGGTGGCGGTCGGGCCACCATCGTATCGGATAATTGATAATCTGCAGGGGTCCCCGAACGGCCCTCGATATGAAGAATGGGAGTCTGAACCATGAGTGAAGGTGTGGATCTGAAGGAATTGAAGCGCCGCATGGACGGAGCGATCGCTGCATTCAAGCACGACATCGCATCCCTCCGTACCGGTCGCGCATCCGCGAACGTTTTGGATCCGGTGACCGTCGAAGCTTACGGTTCGCGCATGCCGCTGAACCAGGTCGCGAACATCACCGTTCCGGAAGCGCGGATGCTGTCGGTTTCGGTCTGGGATAAGTCCATGGTCGGTGCCGTGGATCGGGCGATACGGGAATCCAACCTTGGTCTCAACCCGATCATCGACGGGCAGAACCTGCGCATTCCCTTGCCGGAACTGAACGAGGAGCGCCGCAAGTCCTTGGTCAAGGTCGCGCATGACTATGCGGAAAAGAGCAAGGTGGCGGCCCGCCATGTCCGCCGTGATGGTATGGATGGCCTGAAAAAAGCCGAAAAGGATGGTGAGATCGGCCAGGACGAGAGCCGTGCTCAGTCCGAACGGGTACAAAAGATGACCGACGAGGTGATTTCCGAGATCGACCGCTTGCTCGCGGAGAAGGAAAAGGAAATCATGCAGGTCTGACCGCGGAAAATCGAGTCTCTAGTTTCGGACAGGCCCATGCCAGAATTCGTTCCCACAAACGTGCCGGCTCACGTCGCCATCATCATGGACGGCAACGGTCGTTGGGCGAATGCGCGCGGACTGCCCCGGACCATGGGACACCGCAAGGGCGTCGAGGCGGTGCGTGGCGCGGTCAAGGCGGCCGCGGAGCTCGGCATCCGCTATCTGACCCTCTTCGCATTCTCCTCCGAGAACTGGGCAAGGCCGGAAGATGAGGTCAGCGACCTCATGGGCTTGCTCAAGGCCTTCATCAGGCGGGATCTCGCCGACCTTCATCGCGAGAATGTCCGTATCCGCGTCATCGGCGACCGTGCCAATTTGAAAGGCGACATCCTGCCTCTCCTGATCGAGGCCGAGGAGACGACGGTCGCCAACACCGGGATCACCCTGGTGATCGCCTTCAACTACGGCGCGCGCGACGAATTGGCGCGAGCGATGCGGCGTCTGGCGGAAGACGTGGCAGCCGGTCGCCTCCGTCCGAATGACATCACCGTCCACCGGATCGCGGCGTCGCTCGACACGGCAGGCATTCCCGACCCCGATCTCATTCTTCGAACGAGCGGCGAGGAGCGCCTTTCCAACTTTCTGCTTTGGCAGGGGGCCTATTCCGAATTGCTGTTCGTTCCCGAACTTTGGCCGGATTTCACGCGCGATACCTTCATCGCCGCACTCGAAAAATACGCCTCCCGCGAACGCCGATTCGGCGGGCTGTCACAACCGACTCTGGCGGTCGGGTCCTGATGCAGAGAGAACTCAAACTTCGCATCGCTTCGGGCATCGTGCTCGCGGCGATAGCCCTCGGTGCCACATGGGCGGGTGGCTTCGCCTTCCAGCTTCTGTCTGTCGCGATCGGCTTGCTCGTCTATTACGAATGGTCGACGATCACGAGGCTTGTCGAGCGGGATTTTCAGGGCAATGCCGTGGGATGGCTTTCGCAGGTCGTGATCGCGGCGTTCGTGCTCATGGACTACATGTCGTACAGCCTGCCGGTGCTCGCCGCCGGCTTTGTCCTTTCCGCTCTCTGGGTACTCATTAAAAGGACGAGTTGGTGGCTGCCGGCGGGCGTCGCCTATGCCGGACTGACGAGCATATCGCTGGCGGCCATCCGTGGTGCCGATTACCTGGGCCTGATCGCGATGCTCTTCGTGTTTGCCGTCGTATGGGGAACGGATATCTTCGCCTATTTCATCGGGCGCGCGGTTGGCGGTCCGAAACTGGCCCCGGCGATTTCGCCCGGCAAGACCTGGTCGGGGGCGATTGGTGGCGCCGTTTGCGGCGTCGTTGCGGGCGTTGCCGTCTTCATGGCCCATTTCTCGCTCGACGACGCGCGTATTCCGATCGTGGCGCTGTTGCTTTCTGTCGCAAGCCAGGTCGGTGACCTCTTCGAATCCTTCGTGAAGCGTCGCTTCGGCGTGAAGGACTCGAGCCAGCTTATCCCGGGGCACGGCGGCGTTATGGACCGGGTCGACGGCTTGATCTTCGCCGCGGTCGCCGCGCTGCTTCTGGTTCTGGTTCAGATCCTGCTCGGCGACGGACGGAACGGGGCCTTTGCCTCGCTCCTGCTTGGCCTGTAACCCGGAGTTCGCCTCACACTTTTGTCATCGCGCCGGCTGCTGCTGCATAGTTCCTTAAACACCAGTAGAAATAAGGGTAAGATCGCGCGGCATTCCGAAGTCTGACGGCGGCGACAACAGCGGATGCGATAGGAATCGATATGAGCCTTCTGCTTGACAATCTGCAATACACCATTCCCACCTTCCTGTTCCTCCTGACCTTGCTGGTCTTCGTCCATGAGATGGGGCACTATCTCGTAGGCCGTTGGTCCGGCATCCGCATCGTCGCCTTCTCCGTTGGCTTCGGCCCGGAACTCTTTGGCTGGACGGATCGCCATGGAACGAGGTGGAAGTTCTGCGCGATCCCGCTCGGCGGATATGTGAAATTCTTCGGCGACGAGGATGCGGCGAGCACGCCCGACTACAGCCGGCTGGAAACGATAAGGCCGGAAGAGCGCGCCCGCACCTTCCTCGGCGCCAAGCTGTGGAAACGGGCGGCCACCGTTGCGGCGGGTCCGATTGCCAACTTCCTCTTGGCGATCGCCATCTTTGCGGTTCTCTTTTCGATCTACGGCCGCGCGGTCGCCGACCCCGTGGTCGCCTTCGTGGCGCCTGGGAGTGCGGCCGAAAAGGCGGGCGTCCTGCCGGGCGACCGATTGATTTCGATCGATGGAAAGCCGATCTCCACCTTTGACGACGTTCGCCGTTACGTCAGTGTTCGCCCCGAGCTCCCGATCAAAGTTCGCATCGAGCGCGCCGGCGCCGCCGTCGACATCGACATGGTGCCGCAACGCACCGAATCCGTCGACCCGCTCGGCAACAAGGTCGAAGAAGGAAAGATCGGCATCGGTACGAATCAGGAGGCGGGCAATTTCCGCGTCGAGACCTACGGGCCGCTCGAGGCGGTCGGGCAGGGTGCGCTGCAGAGTTGGCGGATTGTCACCGGAACGTTCGACTATTTGTCGAATCTCGTCGTCGGCCGCATGAATGCCGATCAGGTGGGCGGGCCGATCCGCATCGCGCAGATGTCCGGGCAGATGGCAAAGCTCGGCATTGCCGAAGTGCTCAACTTCGCAGCAGTCCTCTCGGTTTCAATAGGATTGCTTAACCTCATGCCGGTTCCGGTTCTTGATGGCGGCCATCTCATGTTCTATGCGGTCGAGGCGCTGCGCGGCAAACCGGTCGGCCCGGCTGCCCAGGAACTCGCATTCCGGATCGGCTTCGCCATGGTGCTCATGCTCACGGTCTTTGCCGCCTGGAACGACATCAACTGGCTGTTCGGTTAGGACTTGCCGGCGCTGAGCGGGGGATCCGAACTTTCGGAAAAGCTGTGAACGATTGAGCTTCACAAGCTTGCTTTGCAACGATTTGTTTACGATAACGCAACGCCGTAGTGGCTGTTAAGCCACGGTTCGAATTGAAGTAAACAGAAATTAACGAGCTGGCTTGCTTGTATGGGAAAAGCGGGTAAAACGGCAACCGTGACCGGAGTCGGTACGAAATTGCCGCGGGACGTTGGAAAAAGGTAAGAATTGCAATGAAAGCTGGTTCAAGGTTTTTGAACGCGGTGTCGGCGTTTGCGCTGTCGGCAAGCATGGTTGCCACGGGAACCGGTGCGGCACTGGTTGCGAGCACATCGGTCGCCCAGGCCGCGGTCATCAGCCGTGTTGAAGTGCGTGGTGCTACGCGTGTCAGCCCGGAAACCGTTCGCGCGAACATAACGATCGTCCCCGGCAAGAGCTTCAGCAATGCGGATATCGACGCTTCGGTGAAGCGCCTTTACGCAACCGGCTATTTCTCCGATGTCAGCATCAGTGTCTCCGGCGGCACGCTCGTCGTGAACGTCAGCGAGAACCAGCTCGTCAACCAGGTCGTCTTCAACGGAAACCGCAAGATCAAGGACGACAAGCTCCAGGGTGTCGTTCGCACGCAGCCGCTCGGCCCTTATAGTGAAGCGACGGTCGAGACCGATATCCAGGCCATCAAGGACGCCTATGCCGCGATCGGCCGCAGCGACGTGACTGTGACGACGCAGGTCGTTCCGATCGCCGAAGGGCGCGTCAACCTTGCCTTCGTCATCAACGAGGGCGAGCGCACGAAGATCACGCAGATCAATTTTGTCGGCAACGAGGCTTACAGCGACGGTCGCCTGCAGTCGGTGATCGCGACCAAGGAATCCGGAATCTTTTCGTTCCTGACGCGCAAGGACGTCTACAATCCCGACAAGCTCCGCGCCGACGAAGAATTGCTGCGGCAGTTCTACTACAACCGCGGCTATGCTGACTTCAACGTCATCTCGTCCGAAGCGGCGCTCAACGAGGCGACCAACGAATACACCGTGACGATCACCGTCGAGGAAGGGCCGCGCTACGACTTCGGCTCGGTCAATGTCGAATCGACTGTCGAGGGCATCAATGCCGAGGAACTGAAGGGTCTCGTTCAGAGCCGCGAAGGCTCCGTCTACAAGGCCAAGGACATCCAGGACACGATGAGCGCGATCTCCAAGCGTGTCGCCTCGGCGGGCTATCCCTTCGCCCGCGTGACGCCGCGCGGCAACCGCGACCTGGCAAACCACACGATCGCCGTCGACTATCTCGTCGATCAGGGCGAGCGTGCCTATGTCGAGCGCATCGAGATCCGCGGAAACACCCGCACGCGCGACTATGTCATTCGTCGCGAATTCGATGTCGGCGAAGGCGATGCCTTCAACCAGGAAATGATCGCGCGCGCCAAGCGCCGGCTTGAGGCCCTTGGATATTTCTCGACGGTCAACATCACGACGGCGCCGGGCAGCGCTGCTGACCGCGTCATCGTCATTGTCGATGTTCAGGACCAGTCGACGGGCTCGTTCGGCATCGGTGCCGGCTATTCGGCCGGCAGCGGCGGCGGCTTCCTCGTTGAAGCCTCGATCGAGGAAAAGAACTTCCTTGGCCGCGGTCAGTATATCCGTCTCGCCGCCGGCAAGGGCGAAGACAGCCAGACCTACAATGTGTCGTTCACGGAGCCGTATTTCCTGGGCTATCGCCTCGCCGCGGGCTTCGACCTCTTCAAGAACGAGAACGACTTCGACGACGATAACTACAGCTACAACGACCAGGGCTTCAGCCTGCGCGTCACCGCGCCGATCACTGAGAACCTGTCGACGACGCTGCGTTACAACTATACGGAACTCGAGTATTTCGGCGACAAGGATGAACTTTCATCGCCTTACGACCGCGTGATCGACGGCAGCCCGTGGACGCGCTCGTCGGTATCGCAGTCGGTCACCTACAACACGCTGGATGACGCCCAGTTGCCGCACGAGGGCATCCTCGCATCGGTGACGCAGGAGTTTGCCGGCCTTGGCGGCACGTCCGATTTCTACAAGCTTACGGGTAAGGCCAAGTGGTACTACACGGTCAACGACGAAGCGGACATCATCGCCTCGCTCGCCGGTAGCGCGGGCCACCTGTTCAAGACCTCGGGCTCGATGGAGGTCTTCGACCAGTTCCAGCTGGGCAGCAACGACATCCGTGGCTTCGAGCGCAACGGTATCGGTCCGCGCGTCAACAATGGCGATGCGCTCGGCGGCACGACCTATTTCACCGCCTCGGCCGAGGCCTCGTTCCCGCTTCCCGGTATCCCGCGTGACAGCGGCTTCCGTGGTGCCTTCTTCGTCGATGCGGGCACGCTCTACGGCAACGACGTGGCGCTGACCGGAGCAGGTGAGTTCGCCCGCGGCACGGATGCCTCCTTGCGGGCTTCCGTCGGCGTCAGCCTGATCTGGGCTTCGCCGTTCGGCCCGCTTCGCGTCGATTACGCAGTCCCGGTTGCAAAGGAAGACTTCGACGAGGTCCAGAACTTCAAGTTTGGTATCAACTCGTCGTTCTGATAAGTGCAGTCCAGAACTGCCAGGAAATCGTTCTGGAGTGTCCATGGAACAGAACTGGTTTTTTCCGCCCCATCAAGGGATTCGTCTGGGTGACCTCGCGGATCGGATTGGGGCGGAACTTTCTGATGCCAGCGTAGCCGACCGTGCCATCCACGCGGTGGCACCGGTCTATCGCGCCAAGCCCGGCGACGTTTGCTACATGCTTTCGCGCAAGAGCCGGGATGAGTTGGAGAGCTGTCAGGCCTCCGCGATCATCTGCGACAAGGCGATTGCATCGATCGTTCCGAGTCACGTCCCCGTTCTGCTGACCCAGAAGCCGCACACTGCATTCGCGCTCGCCGGCGCGTTGTTGCATGGCGAGGCGCTGCGTCCGTCGTACAACATGAGCAGCCGGGGCATTGCGGCAGGAGCCTTTATCGACCCGACCGCCCGCCTCGAGGACGGCGTCGAGGTCGAGCCGACGGCCGTCATCGGTGCCGGTGCGGAGATCGGCAGCGGGACGCGGATCGCGGCCGGCGCGGTCATCGGGCCCCATGTCCGGATCGGCAGGGATTGCACGATCTCGGCTGGTGCCAGCATCCTCTGCGCGCTGGTCGGCAACAATGTCATCATTCATCCGGGCGCGCGCATCGGTCAGGACGGTTTCGGCTATGCTCCTGGTCCCAAGGGCGGAATGATCAAGATCGTGCAGGTCGGCCGCGTGATCATCCAGGATCATGTGGAAATCGGCGCCAACACCACCGTCGATCGCGGCACCATGGACGATACGGTGATCGGCGAAGGCACGAAGATCGACAATCTTGTCCAGATTGGCCACAACGTCCGCATCGGCCGCTATTGCGGCATCGTCAGCCAGGTCGGCATCGCCGGCAGCGCGCGCATTGGCGACGGCGTGATGATCGGCGGCAATGCCGGTGTCAACGGACATACCACAATCGGAGATGGAGCGCAGATCGCCGCGATGAGCGGTGTGGCGAGCGATGTGCCTGCGGGCGAGCGGTACGGCGGAATTCCAGCGCGGCCGATGCGCGACTTCCTGCGCGAGGTCGCCGAAATCGCGATGCGTTCAAGCGAAAGGCACAAGAAAAAAGGTGGCAAGGATGAATGACGCTGCGACAGTTCTCGGTACGGCGGACCTTCAGGAGATCCTGAGACTTCTTCCCCACCGCTATCCGTTCTTGCTCGTCGACCGCATCATCGAGATCGATGACGACAATTCGGCGATCGGCATCAAGAACGTAACGGCGAACGAGCCGCATTTCACCGGACATTTCCCCGAAAAGCCGATCATGCCGGGTGTGCTGCTGATCGAGGGCATGGCCCAGACGGCGGGCGCCATCTGCGCGCGCAAGACGGGTATCGGCAGCAACCTCGTCTATTTCATGACGATTGACAACGCACGGTTCCGCAAGCCCGTCGTGCCCGGTGATCGCGTCGAATTCCACGTCACGAAGCAGAAGCAGCGGGGCAATATCTGGAAATTTCACTGTGATGCAAAAGTTGACGGGCAACTTGTCGCGGAAGCTGATATCGGCGCGATGATTGTCAGCAAGGAAGACGCCTGAAAATGATTGCATCAAGTGCCAAGATCCATCCGGCGTCTGTTGTCGAAGACGGAGCGGTGGTCGGCGAGAACGTCAAGGTCGGCCCGTTTTGCCACGTCGGGCCGAACGTCGTTCTAGGCGACGATATCGAACTGCTGAGCCATGTCGTCGTGATCGGGCGCACGACGATCGGCAAGGGCACCAAGATCTTCCCCGGTGCGGTCATCGGCGGCGATTCCCAGAGCGTGCATCACAGCGCCGTCGATACGACTCTCGTTATCGGTGAAAATTGCACGATCCGCGAAGGCGTGACGATGAACACCGGCACCGTCGAGCATGGTGGGACGACCACCGTCGGCAACAACAACCTGTTCCTTGCCTATTCGCATGTCGCGCATGATTGCCGGCTCGGAAACAATATCATCCTGTCGAACAACGTGATGCTCGCCGGGCATGTGACCGTCGAGGATCGCGCCATTCTCGGCGGCGGCTCGGCCGTTCATCAGTTCACCCGGGTCGGCAAGCAGGCCTTCATTGGCGGGCTGTCTGCCGTCAGCTACGACGTCATTCCCTATGGCATGCTCAACGGCAATCCGGGTGTGCTGAGCGGGCTCAATGTCGTCGGCATGACGCGCGCCGGCTTTGATCGTCCGGTCATTCACGCGGTGCGTCGCTGCTACAAGCAGATCTTCGAGGGACCGGAATCGGTCCGTGCCAACGCAGCCGCAATCCGCAACGAATATCTCGACTGCCCGCCGGCAGTGGAGATTCTCGATTTCATCGCCGCGGACAGCGACCGCGCGCTGTCGTCGCCCAACCGCGGCAGCAAGGGTTGAGAGCCATGGCGGCTCCGCGCCTGCCGCGTTCCGGCGGCAGGCTTGCCATAATCGCCGGCGCCGGAGCGTTGCCGCACCATGTTGCCGAGGCGGCTCGAGGGCAGGGCGAAGACCCGTTCATCATTGCGCTTTCGCGTGAGGCTGATGCCGACTGGAGCGGCTTCGACCACTCCACTTTGGCCATTGGCGATTTCGCCGCGATCAGCAGAACCTTTGAGGCGGAGGGAATCGATCGGGTCGTGCTCTCCGGCGCGGTGCGGCGGCGGCCGGATTGGCGTGACATCCGACCGACATTGAGAACGCTCGCAAAAGTGCCGAGCGTCCTGCGCACGCTGGTTTCCGGCGGCGACGACGCGGTGTTGCGCATGGCCATGGACCTGATCGAAGCCAGTGGCGCCCGGGTGATTGGCGCCCACGAGGTCGTTCCCGGCCTGCTCGCGGATGCCGGTCCTATCGGAGAACTAGCGCCGACGGACGAGGACCGCCGTGACATCGAGGCGGGCATCGCTGCCGCCAACGCGCTGGGGGCGCTTGACGTTGGCCAGGGGGCGGTCGCCGTCGGGGGCAGAGTGATCGCTCTGGAGGGTGCCGAGGGAACGGACGCAATGCTGGCGCGGGTCGCCGAATTGAAAGCGGACGGTCGCGTGTCGAGACGCCGCCGTGGGGTCCTCGTCAAGCTCTGCAAGCCGCAGCAGGACGAGCGCGCAGATCTGCCGTCGATCGGGCCTTCGACCGTGGCCGGCGCCGAGGCGGCAGGGCTGGCCGGCATTGCCGTCGAGGCCGGGCGCGCGCTCGTCCTCGAGCGGTCGACGGTCGTCGAAACGGCGAATCGATGCGGCCTTTTCGTCCTTGGGATCGAGCGCAATGCTCGGGAGCGGCCGTGGTGACAGAGCGGACGTATCGGTTGGCGATCATAGCCGGGGAGGTTTCCGGAGATCTGCTCGGCGCGGATCTCGTGCGTGCACTTCGAGGCAGGATCGACGGGGCGATCGAACTCGTCGGCATCGGTGGCGATGCGCTCGAGGCCGAGGGGCTCACGTCGCTCTTCGATTACTCGGAATTGTCGATCATGGGGTTCTCGCAGGTTCTCGCGCGCCTGCCGAAGCTTCTTCTGCGTATCCGCCAGACCGCCCGTGCCATCGTGGCGGCGCGTCCGGATGCCCTCGTCATCATCGACAGCCCCGACTTTACCCACCGCGTCGCGCGAATGGTTCGCGCCGCCCTGCCTGAGCTACCGGTCATCGACTATGTCTGCCCGAGCGTCTGGGCCTGGAAGCCCGAGCGAGCGCCGCGCATGCTCGGCTATGTCGATCATGTCCTTGCCGTCCTTCCTTTCGAGCCGGAAGTGATGCTGAAGCTCGGCGGTCCGCCGACCACCTATGTCGGCCACCGGCTGGCCTCGGACACCAACGTGCTGGCGGTCCGGGAACGCCGCCGCCAGAGGCTGCAGATGGAGCAGGGGGGCGCGACCAGGACCTGTCTGCTTCTCCCGGGCTCGCGCGGCAGCGAAGTAAGCCGCCTGCTGCCGGTCTTCGGCGAAGCCGTCGTGGAACTTGCGGCACGCAATCCGGGCACGCGTTTCCTTATGCCGACCGTGCCGCGTCAGGAGAGACGGGTGCGCGACTTGACGGCGTCCTGGAAGGTCCAGCCTGAGATAACCGTTGATGCGGAAATGAAGTGGCGGGCCTTTGTCGAGGCAGATATGGCGATCGCCGCGTCGGGCACGGTCATCCTCGAACTGGCTCTGGCGGGCGTTCCGGTAGTCTCGACCTATCGCGCGGACTGGCTCGTGACGCTTCTTCATGAAAAGATCCGGATCTGGACGGCGGCGCTGCCGAACCTCATCGCAGATTTTCCGATCGTTCCCGAATATTTCAACAAGGCCATTCGGCCGGGGACGCTGGTGCGCTGGTTCGAAAGGCTTTCGCGCGACACGCCGCAGCGCGCCGCCATGCTGGACGGCTTCGCGATCGTGGAACAGCGCATGGCGACCGATCGGCCACCCGGCGAGAAAGCGGCGGAAATTGTCCTCGGTTATCTCTATCTCCAAAGCAAAGAGCCCGGCCATTCCTGACCGGGCTCTTTCAATGGGCACTTGCGATCAGCGCTTGGAAATCGGCACGTAGTCGCGAGGCGGTGCGCCGACATAAAGCTGGCGCGGGCGACCGATGCGCTGTTCCGGATCCTCGATCATCTCGTTCCACTGGGCGATCCAGCCGACGGTGCGGGCGAGCGCAAAGAGCACCGTGAACATCGTGGTCGGGAAGCCCAGCGCCTTCAGGGTGATGCCGGAATAGAAGTCGATGTTCGGGTAGAGCTTCTTCTCGATGAAATACTCGTCGGTCAGCGCGATGCGCTCGAGCTCCATCGCCACTTCCAGCAGCGGGTCGTCCTTGTGGCCGAGTTCGGCGAGCACTTCGTGCGTCGTCTTCTGCATGATCTTCGCACGCGGATCATAGTGCTTGTAGACGCGATGACCGAAGCCCATCAGGCGGAACGGGTCGTTCTTGTCCTTTGCCTTGGCGATGTATTCCGGAATGCGATCGACCGTGCCGATCTCGGCGAGCATGTTGAGGGCTGCCTCGTTGGCGCCGCCGTGCGCCGGGCCCCAGAGGCAGGCGATGCCGGCGGCGATGCAGGCGAACGGATTGGCGCCGGACGAGCCGGCAAGGCGGACCGTCGAGGTCGAGGCGTTCTGCTCGTGGTCGGCATGCAGGATGAAGATGCGGTCCATTGCGCGCGAAAGGACCGGGTTTACGACATATTCCTCGCAGGGCACGGCAAAGCACATGCGCAGGAAGTTCGACGCGTAGTCGAGGTCGTTCTTCGGATAAACGAAGGGCTGGCCGATATGGTATTTGTAGGCCATCGCCGCGATCGTCGGCATCTTGGCGATCATGCGCAGCGACGCAACCATGCGCTGATGCGGGTCGGTGATGTCGGTCGAGTCGTGGTAGAAGGCCGACAGCGCGCCGACGCAGCCGCACATGACGGCCATCGGATGGGCGTCGCGACGGAAACCGGTGAAGAACCGCGACATCTGTTCGTGAACCATCGTGTGATGCGTCACGCGATAGTCGAAGTCGTCCTTCTGCGCCTTCGTCGGCAGCTCGCCATAGAGAAGGAGATAGCAGACCTCCAGGAAGTCGCCGTGATCGGCGAGTTGCTCGATCGGGTAGCCGCGGTGGAGCAGCACGCCTTCGTCGCCGTCGATATAGGTGATCTTGGATTCGCACGATGCCGTCGACGTGAAGCCGGGATCGTAGGTGAACATCTTGGTCTGCTTGTAGAGCGAGCCGATGTCGACCACGTCAGGACCGATGGATCCCGATCTCACTGGCAGGTCAGCTGCTTTTCCATCGATTGAGATTGTCGCGCTTGTTCCTGACATGGGACCCTCCGTCTTTTGGCGCTGTGGCACATCGTCCTATGCCACGAAATTAAGCGTTGCGAATTTGCTATATGATTTACTTTCCACTGCCAAGCTGTACGAAAGGCAAATTGTGCGATGCGAAAATGTGCATATGGCGGTGCAACAACCGCATGTTATGGCAATATATCCGCAAAGATCAATGACCGCTAATCTGACGGTGCCGCACGGCAGCCGCATTTCTGCCTATTTTTTCGGCAGCTAGTCTTGCGATTGCAATGGGCTTCCTTTGGTTGCAGGATCGATGCGGGCAGCCAGAAGGGCAGAGCAGGGCGAAATGGGGGAGGGGCAGGGACCGACAGTGATGCGCGACGCGGAGGCGAGCGCATGGCGTCTATCAGGTGCCAAGGCCGTTCTTCATGCAACGGAACTCCCGCAGCTCAAGGCGACCCGCCGCCCTTTGGCGACGTTCGGTCGCCCCTTTTCTACCAGTCGATTTCGGTCTTCGGCTGGCTCCGTCGGTCGCCCCTTTTCTACCAGTCGATTTCGGTCTTCGGCTGGCTCCGTCGCCAATCTTCTGCGCATGCTGCTGCGCGAGGAAGAAGATTTCGGCCATGGATTCGTGTTGATTCCGGTGCTTCTGGCGCTCGGCGCCATCCTGTGGTTTTCGCTCGCGGAAAGCATCGGAATTGCCAAACTCGCAGCGCTGCTTTGCATTTTCGGCATATCTGCGTTGCTATGCCGGGGCAACCTGCGCACCTGGCGGCCTCTGGTGCTTGCACCAACTCTCCTGGTGTCCGGGATGCTGCTCGCCGCGGCCGAAACAGACCGTATCAATACCGTCATCCTTGATGGTCCCGTGACGACGCAGCTGCGCGGGACCGTGCTGTCGCGCGAGCCGGATGACAAGGGGCGCTGGCGCTACCTGGTCGAAATCGAAGAGACCTCCGGACCGAAGCTCCGCAGGCCTCCCGGGAAGGCGACGCTGGTGACGCGCAGTCGTCACGAACCCTTCCCGATTGGCTCAGCCATCGAAGGCAAGGTCCGACTCTCGCCGCCTTCCGGTCCGGCCCTGCCGGATCTCAACGATTTCGCCTTCGATGCTTTTTTCAAGGGCGTGGGTGCCGTCGGCTTTTTCTATGGCGCTCCGCACCGCGCGGTAGACGGCAACGGTGATCTCTCCCTCTCGTTACAGGCGACCGCCCGTTTGGCGGCTTTGCGCGAGGCGGTCGGCAATCGGATTCGGGCGGCGATCGGCGGCGACACCGGCGCCATTGCCGCTGCATTGGTGACCGGTGAGGAACGGGCCATCAGCCGGGAGACCGTCGAGATGCTGCGGGCAGCCGGCCTTTCGCACGTCCTTGCGATTTCGGGGCTCAACATGGTGCTGGCGGCGGGCACCTTTCTCATCGGCGCGCGAACGCTCTTGAGCCTCGTTCCCGGCCTGGCGGCGAAGCGCCCGATCAAGAAGTACGCTGCCGCCGGCGCGCTCATCATGGTCTTTCTCTATATCCTGATTTCCGGCGGCGCAGTGTCGGCCCTCAGGTCCTGGATCATGATCTCGATCATGCTCGTCGCCGTCCTTTTCGATCGCGTCTCCATCAGCCTGCGCAATGTCGCGCTTGCCGCTCTCATCATCATTGCCTGGTCGCCCTCGGCCGTGGCCGGTCCCGGCTTTCAGATGTCCTTCGCTGCCACTCTGGCGCTCGTGGCCGGCTATGCCCGCTGGCGCGACCATCGAATGCGGAAGACGGATGTCGGGACATCCCGCCTGAGCCTGAGCCAAGTATCCAGTCCGATCGTCGCTACGGTCGTGACGTCGCTCATTGGCGGACTTGCGACTGCCGTCTATGCCGCAGCACATTTCCACCGGCTGCCAGCCTATGGGCTGCTGGCCAACGTCCTGACGACGCCGTTGATCGGCATTCTCATCATGCCGTTCGGCCTTTTTGCCATGCTGCTGATGCCCTTTGGGCTCGAATACTATCCCTTGATGGTGATGGCGCAGGGCCTCGATTGGATGCTTGCCGTCGCGCGCTACGTGGCGACGCTCGACGGTGAGTGGATCACCGGTCGCATCGACGTCACAGGCTTCTTCTTGCTCGCTTTCGGCGGGGTGTTGCTATGTGTACTCAGAACCCGTCTCGCATTTGCCGGGGCGGTACTGATCGTTCTGGGCGGGTCATCCATCGCGTTGGAACGCCGGGCGGAACGACCCTCGGTCGTCATATCCGAGGATGGCCAGTTGGTCGGCCTGATCACCGAGGGGGCGATCGCCACGAACAAGGCGCGGCCGCCGGAGTTCATCTTCTCGCAATGGCAACGGGCGCTAGCCCTCGACAGCCACATCGCGCCGGTCGAAACATCTGCCTCGGGCCAGATCGCCCAGGATGGTTCCGGGCGCCCTCGGCGAAATGCCAGAGGCACGCAGCAACCAGTCGACGCTGTGGCAAGCGCCGCCGATGCGGCGAAGGCACTGGCTGCGGCGCAGCCGGGAGCCCTTATGTGCCGCAAGGGCCAATGGTGCGTCGGTCGCAGCCGGGAGGGCTGGGCAGTTGCCGTGCTCGACGCGCCGGAGGTCTTCGCATTGCTGTGCGGCCGGGTCGACCTGGTGGTCGCTGCAACGCGGCGAACCTTGCCGGCCTGTCCCTCAGGCAGGGCCATGGTCGTGACAGGCAGGACATTGCGACGGACCGGTGCCATCGAGATTCATGCCGATCAGACGCAACCCGCGCGCATGCGTGTCGTGACGTCCTTTCCGTCGACGCAAAGGCCGTGGCAGCAGCATCGCCGCTATGATTGGCGCAGCGACAGTTTTTCCTCGGAAGAGGCGGCATTCTAGCGGGAATCGGAGCGCGCCACTCCGTTCCGGCTTTGCCTTGCGACTATTCATGATTATTATACTCCAGAAATCCTTGTCAGCCGAACCCGGTTTGTCGTAAAGAGCCGGCGCGGAAAGCCTGGCAACTTGCCACCGGCGACCTTTGAAATCGATTGCCTGACGCGCAGTAGCCTCCGGCAACGCCCGAGATTATGAGGAACGAGATGTCGAATCGGATCCGACCGACCTTGAACATGTTGCTGGCGGCCACGTTTGCCATTTTCCTTGCCGGTCCCGCCATGGCCCAGACGGCGCCATCGGCGCCGGTGACCGAGCAGACGACGGCCCCGATGCCGGCCGCGGCGGAGGGCAACACCGCTCCCGCTTCCGCAACGACGTCTCCGCCAGCCGCGGGCGTCGCCGTCGCCGGCGAAGGTGCGCCAACCCTTCCGCATGACCTGTCGCCGGTCGGCATGTTCCTCGCCGCCGACGTGGTCGTCAAAAGCGTGATGATCACGCTGGCCCTGGCTTCCGTGGTCACCTGGGCGATTTTCTTCGTCAAGACGCTGGAACTTGCCTATGGAAAGTCGCGGATAAAGCGTGCGGTTCGCGTTCTGACCTCAGCAAAGGGTCTGGCGGACGTGGAACTCGACCGCAGGTCGGGAGCTGCGGCCGCGATGGTTGCTGCCGCAGTCGATGAGATCGCCCGTTCCGAGGCGGTCTTGGATCAAGCACCGGCAGCAGGCGTCAAGGAACGTGTCGCGTCACTTCTCGCCCGCATCGAGATCCGCGCCGGCAAGAGGATGAGCGCAGGCACCGGCATTCTCGCTTCGATCGGCTCGGTCGGTCCCTTCGTCGGCCTGTTCGGCACTGTCTGGGGGATCATGAATTCCTTCATCGGCATCAGCAAGGCGCAGACCACCAATCTGGCGATTGTCGCACCGGGTATCGCCGAAGCCTTGCTGGCAACCGCCATCGGGCTCGTCGCGGCCATACCGGCGGTGGTGATCTACAATTATTTCGCCCGTTCGGTCGGGGGGTACAAGCTCGTCCTGGCCGATGTCGCCGCCGCGGTCGAAAGGCTCGTCAGCCGTGACCTCGACCATCGCCATCTCCGCAAGGCGCAGCCGCGCCGGCAGGACGGCTACGGCGCCGATGCGCCGATCGCCAGGATCGGGTGACGGCCATGGCGGGAAGGATATCCGAAGGCAGCGGCGACCTCGACGAGAACAGCGAGATCAACGTCACGCCGTTTATCGACGTGATGCTGGTGCTGTTGATCATCTTCATGGTGGCCGCGCCACTGGCGACCGTAGACATGAAGGTCGATCTGCCGCAATCGGTCGCCACGCCGACGCCGCGCGACGACAAGCCGGTATTCGTGACGTTGAAGGCTGACCTCTCGCTCGCGATCGGCAATGAGGAGACGGGACGTGACGCCTTCGTGGCGGAACTCGACCGGATCACCAATGCGAACAAGGAAACCCGCGTCCTCATCCGCGCCGACCGGCTGGTCGACTACGGCGAGCTGATGGCAGTCATGAACCTCGTACAGGGAGCGGGCTACGGCAAGATAGCGCTCGTCGGGCTCGAAGCCGCTCCCGGCCGCTGACGGCGCCTGCCGCCCAATCCGATCGCATCCGAGCCGCCAGCCTCACCCGCTGGCGGCTTCCTTTTTGCAGGTCGAATTGCCGCGGTCGCTTGAAACCGGAAGTGCGGCGAATTATGAGCTTAGGCAAGAGGCTGCCACGCAGCCAGGCTAAGATCGCGCGGGGCTCCTGAATGGCGGCGCCGCGCCCCGCTACACGAGGCAGTATTATGAACTTCGAAGCAGCGCGCATTAAGATGGTGGACAATCAGATCCGTACGACGGATGTGACCTCCCATTCGGTTCTGACCGCTTTCCTCTCCGTGCCACGCGAGGAATTCGTGCCAGCGAAGATGAAGGAACTTGCCTATATCGACACGGATATCGCGCTCAGCGGCGGCGCCGCGCCGCGTTACCTCATGGAGCCGTCTCCGCTGGCGAAGCTGCTGCAGCTTGCCCAGATCACCAAGTCGGACGCGGTGCTCGAGATCGGCGCGGGGACGGGTTATGGGTCCGCCTTGCTGTCGCTCATCGCCGGCTCCGTCGTTGCGCTGGAGAGCGACGAATCGCTTGCCGCGGCAGCGACCGAGACGCTGGCTCGTCTCGGCTATGACAATGTCCGGGTAGTGAGCGGCGACCTCACCAAGGGATATGTTGCCGAAGCGCCTTACGGCGTGATCTTTATCAACGGCGCGGTCGAAGCGATTCCGGCATCCCTCTTCGAGCAGCTTCGCGACGGTGCTCGCCTGGTCGCCGTTGAAGGGTTTGGTAACGCATCTCGTGCGAAACTCTATGTGCGCGAATCGGGAAGGACTTCGGAGCGATCCGATTTCAACACCTCCGTGAAGCCGCTGCCTGGCTTCCATCGCGAGCGGTCATTCATTTTCTGAGGAGCCTCTTATTGAGGTATCTCAGCATGCGCGTGCGGGCCTAAATTCTGCAATGTTGCCAATCGGCAACGTATCATGTGTTTCTTTTTGAAATACCCCCCTCGAATGCAGTGCACGGTTGTCGTAAGTTCGAATCCGGGGTTCAAAGTGGTAGGACGTAGTGATTTGCCCGCCGAGGGGTGGCTGGGCGTGTCACTGCATGGATTGAGCAGGTCGCCCACGGGGATCTGGCCTGCTGGAAATTGCCGGGTGCGTGCGCCCGCTGATCGGAGGGAAGATGGTGTCGATTGTCCGCAAAGCAGCCTTGTGGGCGGCTGTTTCGACCAGTGTATTGCTTGCGCCGCACGTCGTGCTCGCCGAGACGATATTCGGGGCGATGGCCGCGGCCTACGGGAACAATCCCGATCTCAACGCCGCGCGCGCCGGCCTTCGCGCCACCGATGAAGGCGTTCCGATCGCCAAGGCCGGCTACCGGCCGCAGATCGGTGCTTCGGCCACCGGTACTCTGACGCGCGTCGATCAGGAGCGAACCGGCAGCCGCGATTTTCATGACGGGCAGGTCGGCATCTCGATTACCCAGACGATCTTCGACGGATTTCAAACCTTGAACAACGTCAGGGCGGCGCAGTCGGACGTGTTCGCCGGCCGGGAGACGCTGAAGGCCAACGAGATCCAGATTCTCCTGGCGGCCGCCCAGTCCTATGCGAATATCGCCCGCGACCAGCAGATCGTCTCCATTCGCCGCCAGAACCTGGCCTTCCTGCGGGAGCAGTTGAATGCCGCTCAGGCCCGCCTTGACGTGGGCGAGGGCACCCGGACGGATGTAAGCCAGGCGGATGCTCAACTTGCCGACGCGCAATCGCTGCTCGTGACCGCGATTGCCCAGTTGAAGCAGAGCGAAGCGGTTTATGTCCAGATCGTCGGCGTCGCTCCGAGGGGCATCCGCCAGTCGGGACCGGCAACGAGGGGCATGCCGCGGTCTCTGGATCAGGCGGTTGCGACGGGCCTGCGGGAGAACCCGCAGATCCTCGCCGCACAATACAACGTCGATTCGGCAGGCTTCCAGGTGAAGTCGGCCGAGGGCACGATGCTGCCGGGCGTCGTTCTTCAGGGATCGGTCACGCGCAACACCGGCAATTCCGGCACAGGCCTCGACGACACCACCGCGAGCGTTACCGCCCGCCTCGAGGTGCCGATCTATCAGGGTGGCGCCGAATACGGTCAGATCCGCCAGGCGAAGGAAGTCCTGGGGCAGCAGCGTATTCTCGTCGATTCGGCGCGTGCCTCGGTGCAGCAGACGGTCGTTTCCGCGTATGCGCAGCTCGAATCTGCCCTGGCGCGGATCACCGCGAGCAGGTCGCAGATTTCGGCCGCGAATCTCGCCCTGGAAGGTGTCATCGAAGAACGCAAGGTTGGCCAGCGCACCACCCTCGACGTGCTCGACTCGCAACAGGATGTCCTGGATGCGCAGGAATCGCTCGCCGCTGCACAGCGCGATGCCGTGGTGGCGAGCTACGCACTGCTTGCGGCCATGGGCAAGCTGACGGTCCAGGTTCAGGGCCTGCAAGTGGCCGAGTATCGTCCGGAGCAGCACTACGAAGCCGTCAAGGACAAGTGGTTCGGCCTGCGGACCGTCGACGGGCGCTGAGGTTACCGCGCCATTTTCCTTGATCCAACTTGGGTTTGAGGAAAGAGATCAGATTGCAGGAAGTATCGCGCGCCGATGGGCTACCATGGGCGCGCGATTTGCGTTCGTTGCTATGGCACCTGCTGCAAAAAACAAATCTGTGCAAGAATTTCCTCAGCTGATTCGCGACATTTGTTTCGTTCGCGGACTCACATAAGGTTCGTTCGAAATCGGCACGCGGACGCGCTCTTGAGTTGCGCTTGTCCGCAGCAAACGAGGATTGAAATGGCACAGCTCAATGTCGCACGAGAACCTTCGATGGATGAGATCCTGGCATCCATTCGCAAGATTATCGAGAACAACGAGCCTGGTCTTGCCGGCGGCGCTGCTGCGCAGACCTTCGAGGATGGCACGGATGAGATCGAATTGACGATCGACTCCGAAATGGGCGCCACCGCATTCGATTTATCCGATCACAGCGCCTCCGCTTCCCCGCCGTCATCGAGCCCGGAGCCGACCGGCGCCGATGCGACCGCATCCTCTTCGTCGCCGCTTTCTCTCGCCGACGTGGCGGCGCGGGTGCGGGCAGCCTCCGAGCGCCACGCGTCGCACTACACCCCGAAGGAGCCGGCAAGCCTCGATCAGGCCGCCGATCCAGCACAGGACAGCCCGATGATCACATCCCGGATGGCGGCGGTTTCGTTCCCGAAAGCGACTGCGACCGTGGCCGGGCCGGCGCCTGATGGGCCCCTGTCGCGCAGCCTTGACGAAGAGCCTGCGCCGGCGGCGCCCGTCTACCCGGCTGCTCCGGAGGCGGCGGGGAAGGTGGACACGACCGGCGGCGCGATCGTTTCATCGGCCGTCAGCCGCCAGGTGGCGCGTGCCTTTGATGATCTGGCGCACGCGGTGGACCACGGACCGAGGCGTTCTTTCGACGAGATTGCCGAGGCCATGCTTCGCCCGATGCTGCAGGAATGGCTCGACGACAATTTGCCGACGCTGGTCGAAAAGCTTGTGCGCGAAGAAATCGAACGGGTCGCACGCGGTCCGCGGCGCTGAACTTTACCCGAATATAGCCGTCCAGAGCCGGAAAGAGTGATGGAGCGCCGCCTTCGGCGCTCAGGTGCGATCGAGCCGTTCAGAGAAAAACCGCCGACGGACACCCTTGAGTTGACGAGTGGAGCCGTGAACATCGCGGCTTTTTCCGTGTTTGTGTTGACTTGCGCGGGCCGTTCCGGTTTACAAAACCCTGACATCAATCTCCAAAATTGGCGCAAAGAATGCTCGATAAGACCTACGATTCCGCATCCGTCGATCCGCGTATTGCCAAGAAGTGGGACGATGAAAACGCGTTTCGTGCCGGCGCCGGCGCCAAGCCGGGCGCCGAGACCTTCTGCATCGTGATTCCGCCGCCGAACGTGACGGGCTCCCTGCACATGGGCCATGCCCTCAACAACACGCTGCAGGATGTCATGGTGCGTTTTGAGCGCATGCGCGGCAAGGATGTCCTCTGGCAGCCGGGCATGGATCATGCCGGCATTGCCACGCAGATGGTCGTCGAGCGGCAACTCGCCGAGCGCCAGCTGCCGGGCCGCCGCGACATGGGACGTGAGGCCTTTATCGACAAGGTCTGGGAATGGAAGGGCGAATCCGGCGGCCTGATCTTCAACCAGTTGAAACGGCTTGGCGCCTCCTGCGACTGGTCGCGCGAGCGCTTCACCATGGACGAGGGACTGTCCGAATCGGTCGTCGAGGTGTTCGTCAGCCTCTACAAGGAAGGCCTTATTTATCGCGACACGCGCCTCGTCAATTGGGATCCGAAGCTGCAGACGGCGATTTCGGACATCGAGGTCGAGCAGGTCGAGGTCAACGGCCATCTCTGGCACCTGCGCTATCCGCTCGAAGAGGGCGTCACCTATCAGCACCCGGTTGGGTTCGACGAAGACGGCAATGCCACCGAATGGGAAACCCGCGACTATCTGGTCGTAGCCACGACACGTCCGGAAACGATGCTCGGTGATACCGGTGTCGCGGTGCATCCGGATGATGCGCGCTACAAGGGGATTGTCGGCAAACACGTCATCCTGCCGATCGTCGGACGCCGCATACCGATCGTCGCCGACGAATACCCGGACCCGACGACCGGCACCGGCGCGGTGAAGATGACGCCGGCCCATGACTTCAACGATTTCGACGTCGGCAAGCGCCGTGGGCTTCGCCAGGTCAACGTTTTGACCGCTGACGGCCGGATCACGATCACCAACAACGAGGACTTCCTCGAGGGCCTCGATCACCCCACAGCGCTCCATGGCGCCTGGGATCAGCTCGAGGGCAAGGACAGGTTCGAGGCCCGCAGGCTGATTGTCGAAATGCTCGAGGCCGCCGGTCTCGTCGACCATATCGAGCCGCACAGGCATGTCGTGCCGCACGGCGACCGCGGCGGCGTGCCGATCGAACCGCGGCTCACCGAGCAATGGTATGTCGACGCAAAGACGATGGCCAAGCCGGCTATCGCCTCCGTCAGGGAAGGACGCACGGCCTTTGTCCCCAAGAACTGGGAAAAGACCTACTTCGAATGGATGGAGAATATCCAGCCCTGGTGCATTTCGCGTCAGCTCTGGTGGGGTCATCAGATCCCGGCCTGGTACGGTCCGGACGGTCAGGTCTTCGTCGAGAAGACGGAAGAAGATGCGCTGCACGCCGCAATTCAGCATTACCTTGCGCATGAAGGACCGATGAAGGCCTATGTCGAGGACCTGCTCGAGAACTTCAAGCCGGGCGAAATCCTGACGCGCGACGAGGATGTGTTGGACACCTGGTTCTCGTCCGCGCTGTGGCCCTTCTCGACGCTCGGCTGGCCGAAGGAGACGCTGGAACTCGAAAAATACTACCAGACCGACGTCCTCGTCACCGGCTTCGACATCATCTTCTTCTGGGTCGCCCGGATGATGATGATGGGCCTGCATTTCATGAAGGACGCCGACGGCACACCCGTCGAGCCGTTCCATACGGTCTACGTCCATGCGCTTGTTCGAGACAAGAACGGGCAGAAGATGTCGAAGTCGAAGGGCAACGTCATCGATCCGCTCGAACTGATCGATGAATATGGTGCCGACGCCCTGCGCTTCACGCTGGCGATCATGGCCGCCCAGGGGCGCGACGTGAAGCTCGATCCGGCCCGCATTGCCGGCTATCGCAACTTCGGCACCAAGCTGTGGAACGCCACGCGTTTTGCCGAGATGAACGGCGCCACGAGCAGCGAGGGCTTCATTCCGGAAGCCGCCTCGCTGACGGTCAACCGTTGGATTCTGACCGAGCTGTCGCGCACGATCCGCGACGTCACCGAGGCGATCGAGGGATATCGGTTCAACGACGCAGCCGGAAGCCTCTACCGTTTCATATGGAACCAGTTCTGCGACTGGTACCTCGAACTGCTGAAGCCGGTCTTCGGCGGCGAGGACGAGGACGCCAAGCGCGAATCGCAGGCTTGCGTCGCCTATGTGCTCGACGAAACCTACAAGCTCTTGCATCCCTTCATGCCCTTCATGACGGAGGAGCTGTGGGAAAAGACCGCCGCCTCAGGGCGCGAGCGCGCGACGCTGCTGTGTCTCGCCGAATGGCCGGGAGCTTTCTACGCGGACGATCTGGCCGCGGATGAAATCAACTGGCTGATCGATCTCGTGTCCGGAATTCGCTCGGTCCGGGCGGAAATGAACGTTCCGCCGGCGGCGATGGCGCCCCTGGTCATCGTCGGCGCCAAGGGCCTGACGAGCGAGCGCCTCGATCGGCATGCCTCCGCGATCAAGCGCCTGGCGAGGGTGGAGAGCATCGAGCACGCGGCGACCGCGCCGCGCGGCAGCGCGCAGATCGTCATCGGCGAGGCAACAGCCTGCCTCCCGCTCGGCAGCCTCATCGATTTGGCGGCCGAGAAATCCCGCCTCGAGAAGGCAATTTCCAAGGTCGAGGTCGAGCGCGAGAGAATTCTCGGCAAACTCGCCAATGAAAAGTTCGTCGCCAACGCCAAGCCGGAGCTGGTCGAAGCGGAACGGGAGCGACTGGCGGAGCTCAACCTGCAGAAGGACTCGCTTGGCGTCGCCCTGACCCGCGTTTCCGAAGCTGGCTAGCCGCTACAGACCTGGCTAAACATGCAGATCCGTGGCGGAAACGCCGCGGATTTTTTCGTCATGGTGCGACTTCGAATCGGTACGCGCGTGGGCGATCATGCGTCAGGTTTGCACGCATGGGTTTTGTCTGGGCTTATTTCGAGGTGGCAGGGGACACAAACATTGCAAAAAGCAATGTTGTTGTCGTGACGTCACACGCTGCTAGATTATTGGAATAATGTTCCTGATCGGGCGGGATTCATATTGTGGAAATGGAAAAAAATTTTTCACTATCCGGAATATGGCCGAATCATGAAATTCTTACGTAAATTTGATGACCGAATCTGTCGGGTTTAACCCTCCGACCACGATTTGCCATTCACAGGATCGTGACGAATATTCAGCCCAAGTGCGGCGGTGCGAGGTCAAAACGCCGCATTCATGAAATGCAGGGGAGGAGCTGGATGGCTCGAAATAGACTGAAAAAGGGGATTCTGGCGGCGGTTGCCGGAATGCTCGTCGCATCGGCTGCGCAGGCTGGGGGGCTCGAACGCAGCGGTTACAATATCGATCTCTTGTTCGATCCATCGGACTATGCGGCGGAAGCGACGGCGACGTATGTCAGTCCGCAACGTGATCTCAAGAACGTAACGGACATCAATGCTGCGAACGGCATCGGCTCCAACGGAATAGGCGGCGGCAGCACGAGCGTTCGGGATACGGAAGACTATTGGGCGCCCCGTGTGGGCGTAAAGGCTGGCTTGGGTGACAGTATTGACTGTATGGCGGACTACTCCCAGCCTTGGGGCGCCCACACCAATCCGGGTAAGAACTGGATGGGTGCAAACGACAATATCGAGACCAAGGTCGAGAGCGACAACTACGCGGCCACCTGCTCCTACAAATGGGATATGGGGCCGGGCTTCGTCCGTCTGATCGGCGGCGCGTTCTACCAGGAGGTCGGTGGTTTCAAGGAACGCCTTGTTGCGCCCGATTTTGCCGTGCCGGGCAACGGCATCGGCCGTCTCGACCTGGAGGGCTCCGGCTGGGGCTGGCGCACCGGTGTCGCCTATGAAATCCCGGAATACGCGATGCGCGCGAGCCTCGTCTATAACAGCGCCGTCGACCTGGATGACCTTTCTGGATCGATCGACCTGAGGCAACTCGGGCTGACAAAGTACGACGTCTCCGGTTCCGCTTCGATGCCGGATTCGCTGGAACTCAAGGTGCAGTCCGGTATCGCTCCTGGATGGCTGGCGTTCGGTTCTGTCAAGTGGACCGATTGGAGCCAGTTGCAGGTCCTCAATTTCTGCCCCGCGACGGTGACGCTGGCTACGCCGTGCACCAGCCTTGATCTGTTGTATCGCGACGGGTGGACCGTAACTGGCGGCATCGGTCACAAGTTCAACGATCAATGGAGCGGCGCGGTCAGCTTGGCCTGGGACCGCGGTACAAGCACCGGCATCGGTACGCAGACAGATACCTGGACGCTCGGTACGGCCGTTTCCTACAGCCCGACGCAGAACATCGAGCTTCGGCTTGCCGGTATCGTGGGCATCATGACCAGCGGCGAGTCCGGTCCGACGACCTACCAGGGACAGGTCTATGGCGACGAAGTTACCTATGACTTCGACAACGACTTCGTCGGCGCAATTTCCACATCGCTAAAAGTCAGGTTCTGATCTCCATCGATCAGCGTCTCAAGGCCCGGTTCTGCCGGGCCTTTTTTTGCCTGGGCGAGGCATCCGGGCCCTTGCTTATAAGCAAGTGCGAATGTGACGATTCAGCAACACATTTATTACTATGCTTTGCTAGTATCCGGCTCGTGTCGAGTATGTCCATTTCCCGCCACAAAATGGGAGCAGCGATAATAGCGACAAACGTGCGAGTGCTGTGTTTGCGTTTGAGGTGAACTGAGTTTGTGTGCCGCCATGACATCCCTTAGCAACTGGCGATTGGCGCCTGGTCGGGCCGACATCGATCACGGCGGAACTGATGCGCGCGGCACGGCGTTGCTGCGAGGGAATGCTCGAACGACACAGGGCATGGTCGGTAGTGGTGGTTGGTTCGGCGTAGCCGGCTGGAACGGAAGAAACTGATTGTGATGCGCGCGGGAGAATACAAGTCGCTTAGGGTGGCGGTACTGGGCATGTCCCTGGCGGTTGGCGCCACCACTGCCGGGCCGGCGCGCGCCTTTGATCCCACCGCGGGCGTGACGAAGGAATCGGGCCCCTTCGCGCTCTTCAAGTTCGGGTTCTCCGCCTACAAGAACGGCCGAAAGGACGAGGCGGTCGAGGCCTATCGCTACGCTGCCGAAAAGGGCCATACGGGATCGCGCTGGGCGCTCGCCAATATGTACGCCTATGGCGACGGGGTCGCCGAGAACGATCTCGAGGCGTTCAAGATCTATAGCGAAATTGCCCAGCAGGGCGTCGAGCCCGGTTCGGAGGATACCGGCTATTTCGTCAACGCGCTGATCGCGCTTGCCGGCTACTACCGCCGCGGCATTCCGGACAGCCCTGTGGCGGCGGACCTGCCGCAGGCGCGTCAGCTGTATTTTCAGGCGGCTTCGACCTTCGGCATCGCCGAGGCGCAGTTCCAGTTGGCGCGAATGCTGCTTTCGGGCGAGGGCGGCTCGGTCAATGTCCAGCAGGCCAAAAAATGGCTGAACCGGGCGCGCAAGAACGGCCATGCCGGGGCCATGGGCGTCTTTGGAAACGTCATTTTCCAGGAGGGTCAGACGGTGCGCGGGCTCGCCTATATGACCGCAGCGCTCGACCAGTGTTCGCCGAAGGACCGGCCATGGCTCCAGTCCATGCAGGAACAGGCCTTCTCCCTCGCGAGCGAGGACGATCGCCGCGTCGCAATCACCATGGCGCAGAACATGCACCCGCAGGCCGACGAGTGATCCTGCCGAACCGGTGCTTGTGACTCCCTAGAAAGAAAATTCCGCGGTCACCGGCACGTGGTCGGATGGCTTTTCCCAGGCGCGGACATGCTTTTCGATCGATGTCGACACGAGCTTGTCGGCTGCCTCGGGCGACAGCATCAGGTGATCGATGCGGATGCCAAAATTCTTCTGCCAGCATCCGGCCTGATAATCCCAGAATGAATAGAGCGGCACTTCGTCCGTCGTCGCGCGTACGGCGTCGGTCAGGCCGAGATTGCGCAGCCGCCGGAAGGCGGCGCGCGTCTCGGGAAGGAAGAGCGCGTCGTTGCGCCAGACATTGACGTCCCAGCAGTCATGGGCTTCGGGAATGACGTTGTAGTCGCCGGCGAGGATCAACGGTTCCTCGAGCGACAGTCTGTCCTTCGCGAAGGCAGCCAGCCGTTGCATCCATCCAAGCTTGTAAGGGTATTTTTCCGTGTCGACCGGATTGCCATTCGGCAGATAGAGGCAGCAGACGCGGATCGCGCCGCCGGCGACGGAGAAGACGCCCTCGATGAACCGTGACTGCTCGTCGGAGACATCGCCCGGCAGTCCGCGGGTGACCTCGTCCGGGCGCAGCTTCGAGAGCAGCGCGACCCCGTTGAATCCCTTCTGTCCGTGCGTTTCGACGTGGTAGCCAAGCGCCTCGATCTCTTCCCTCGGGAATGCATCGTCGACCGACTTGATCTCCTGCAGGCAGGCGATGTCCGGGTTCGATGCCTTGAGCCAGGCAACGAGACCGTCGAACCGCGCCTTGACGCCGTTGATGTTCCAGGTGGCGATCTTCATGGGCCGCATCTGCCTTTCTTTTGTGGTCTCGCGTTGGCGCCGAGTCGTTTTAGCGGCTGAGGTTTCTTTTGACAAATCTCGGGCGGCAGGACGCAACAGCCGCTAAGAAGGCCCATTTCGTTGGGCGTTCGCTGGAAGAAATGCAGCCGCTGGTGGCGGAATTGATTCCTCATTCGGTCCGTCTATAGTCCCGCCCATGATCGCGTTCATCGAGAATTATTGGCCGCATTTCCTGGCGCTCCTGTCCTTCGCGCTGGGCGTGCCGGCGATCATCCATGCGGCCATGACGAAGGACGATGTCCGCGCCGCCGCCGGCTGGGTCGGCGTCGTCCTCCTTTCGCCGGTGATCGGGGCTGTGATCTATGCGGTCGCCGGCATCAACCGCATTCGCCGCTCCTCGATCGGCTTGCAGCGCTCGCTGCTGCGCACGAGCGGTCCGGACCCGTTTCTCGGTTCCGATGTCACGGACGAGAACGTTGCGGTCCGCTTCGGACAGCGATTCGCGGCGATGAAGATCCTTGGCGACCGGGTGTCGCGCTTTTCGATGTCGACCGGCAATCACATCGCCATGCTGGAGGGCGGCGACGAGGTATATGGTGCGATGCTCGAGGCGATTGCCGGCGCAAGCCGCAGCATCCTCTTCGAAAGCTATATCTTCGATCGCGATCAGATCGGGCTTCGCTTTGCCGATGCGTTGATCGCCGCGGTCAAGCGCGGCGTCAGCGTCCGGGTCCTGATCGACGCGGTTGGGGCTCGCTATTCCGTGCCGAGCATCGTCAGCTATCTGCAGGAAGGAGGGGTCACGACCGCGGTCTTCAACGGCAACATCATCATGGGCCTCAGGCTGCCCTACGCCAATCTGCGCACGCACCGAAAGATCGTCGTCGTTGACGGCGCAGTGGCCTTTACCGGCGGCATGAACATCCGTGCGGGCTTCGCGACCGAGATCGCAGGCACTGCCGCTTCGTTCGATACTCATTTTCGCGTGACCGGACCGATCGTCGCCGACATATTCCAGGTGGGGGCGGAAGACTGGCAGTTCTCGAGCGGCGAGTTGCTGGCGGGCGAAGCCTGGCGGCTGGCCGATATCGAGGAGCGCGGCGATGCGCCCTCGGTGCTGATGCGAGCGGTTCCCTCGGGGCCCGACAGCACGAATGAAACCAACCACAAGATGCTGATGGGGGCCTTCTCGATCGCGCGCCGACACATCCGGGTGATGTCGCCCTATTTCCTCCCGGACAGGGAATTGATCAGCGCGCTGGTGACGGCGGCACGGAGAGGCGTCGAAGTCGACATCATCGTGCCGGCGGTCAACAACCTCACCCTTGTGGACCGCGCAATGACAGCGCAATTCGATCAGGTGCTGGAAGGCCATTGCCGCGTGTGGCGTGCGAAAGGAAGCTTCAACCACTCCAAGCTGATCGTCGTCGACGGTCTTTGGTCCTATGTCGGATCGAGCAATCTCGATCCGCGCTCGCTCCGCCTCAATTTCGAATTCGATCTGGAGGTTCTCGACGACGCCCTTGCGCAGGCGATCAGCGAAAAGATCTGCACGGTCCGCGGGACGGCCGCCGAGGTGACGCTGGCGAGCCTCGAGGCGGAGCCCTTGCTCAACCGTCTGGCGAATCGCCTGCTTTGGCTCGGTTCGCCCTATCTTTAGAGATGGATGAAGCGTGAGGTCGTCTAGACCGAGAAGCTTGTTCCGCAGCCGCAACTTGCAACGGCATTCGGATTCTTGATCTGAAAGGATTGGCCGAGCAGGTTGTCGACGAAGTCGATTTCCGAGCCGCCCATATAGACCAGCGAGAGGCTGTCGATCAGCACTTTGGCATTGCCCTTTTCGAGCACGAGATCGTCATCGTTCTCCGTGTCCACCAGATCGAACTTGTAGGAGAATCCGGAGCAGCCGCCGCCTTCGACAGAGACACGCATCGCGGTCTTGTCGTGCTCGGTCTGAAGGATGGTGGCGATGCGCCGGGCGGCCGCATCCGAAAGGGTCACTGTTTCTTGCATCATGTCTGGCCTCCTGCCGGGGTCAAGAACCGGAGAGATTCGTGTGCGTCCTGACGTTACAATTGCTGGGCTTGAGAAGCGAATCTCGGGTTTCCCATTGATTTCAGCGGTCATTCCCTCGTCGCTTTCTTGCAACGCATACTATAGGTATGAAGGCTTGAATGTCCCGTCAATGGGACGGCATCGCAGGTGTGAAATGGCTTTCGACAGACAGGCCCTGGGCTTCGGTTATGGTGAGCACGCAGCTTTTGCGTCCAATCCCGCGGCGACGCGCGGCAGGCTCTATGCCGAAGCCTCCAGCCCGACGCGTTCCGACTTTCAGCGCGACCGCGACCGCATCGTCCATACGACCGCGTTCCGTCGCCTGAAGCACAAGACGCAGGTGTTCATTGCCGCCGACGGCGACCACTACCGCACCCGGCTCACGCACACGATCGAAGTCGCGCAGATCGCGCGCGCCCTGGCACGGGCGTTGAAGCTTGACGAGGATCTGGCCGAGGGGGTGGCGCTCGTCCACGACTTCGGCCACACGCCATTCGGACATACCGGCGAAGATGCGCTGCACGACGTGCTGAAGCCCTATGGCGGCTTCGACCACAATGCCCAGTCGCTGCGGATCGTCACAAAGCTCGAACGCCGCTACGCGGAATTCGACGGCTTGAATCTCACCTGGGAGAGTCTCGAGGGCCTGGTCAAGCACAACGGGCCGCTGATGACGCCGGAAGGCGAGGGCACCCGAGGCCCGGTGCCGCAGCCGATTCTGGACTACTGTGCCGTCCACGATCTCGAACTGGCGAGTTTCGCGAGCCTCGAAGCCCAGGTCGCCGCGATCTCCGACGATATCGCCTATAACACCCATGACATCGACGACGGCTTGCGTGCCGGCTACCTCACTTTCGAGATGCTTGAGGAGGTTCCGTTCCTGGGCCGCTTGATGCGCGAGGTGCACGACCGCTACCCGGGCCTCGAACGCAGTCGCTTCACCCATGAGATCATGCGGCGCCAGATCACCGCGATGGTCGAGGACGTCATCGGCGTCGCCCAGACGGGTCTGCGCGAGGTTCGCCCCGACAGTGCGAGCGATGTGCGCAAGGCCGGCAGGGTCATCGCGACCTTCTCCGAGGCGATGAGCGAGACCGACCGGCAGATCAAGAACCTGTTGATGACGCGTATCTATCGTCACCCGGAGGTCATGCGCGTGCGCCAGGCAGCGGCCTCGATCGTCACCGACCTCTACCGCGCGTTCATGGCCGACCCGCTCTTGATGAAGGAGCATTACTGGATCGACCAGATCGCCGGGATGGCCGAGCCGGCAAGAGCGCGTCATGTGGGAGACTATCTCGCCGGGATGACCGATACCTTCGCGATCAGCGTGCACCGGCGTTTGTTTGACCACACGCCGGATTTGCGGTAGTGACGCGCCGCGCGGAGGCTGCAGGTTCCCCACGGGACCCGGCCTCCTTTTATAGTTTTGCGCCATTCTCCAGTTGGACTGGAAAGAGCGGATGGATCAGATGAACCTTTTCACAGACTTCGAATCAAGAATTAAAAACATTCTGGAATCACTTGATATCGTTCGTGAAAAGCGATCCGACATTGACTTTGGGCGCGTTAACATAGAGCCGCCGCGCGATGCGAGCCACGGCGACGTCGCGACCAATGCAGCAATGGTTCTCGCCAAATCGCTGGGCACCAACCCGCGCGCCCTGGCCGACCTCATCGTCGAGAGGCTGCGCCAGGATCCCGAAGTGGCGGACGTCTCCGTCGCCGGCCCGGGGTTCATCAATGTCAAGCTGTCGGTCTCCTATTGGCAGAAGCTCCTCTCGACGATGGTGCGGGCAGGAACGGATTTCGGACGCAGCACCGTTGGCGCCGGGCGGAAGGTGAACGTCGAATATGTATCGGCGAATCCGACGGGTCCGATGCATGTCGGCCATTGCCGTGGCGCCGTTGTCGGCGACGCTCTGGCCAATCTGCTGGCCTTCGCCGGCTATGACGTTGCCAAGGAGTACTACATCAACGACGCGGGGTCGCAGATCGACGTGCTCGCCCGCTCGGCATTCCTGCGCTACCGGCAGGCGCTCGGCGAGGAAATCGGCGAAATCCCGGCCGGGCTTTATCCCGGTGATTACCTGGTGCCCGTCGGCGAGGCACTTGCCGACGAATTCGGCACGAGCCTGCGGATCATGCCGGAAGACCGGTGGATGCCACTCGTCAAGGAACGCGTCATCGACGCGATGATGGCGATGATCCGCGAAGATCTGGCCGCGCTCAACGTCAATCACGATGTCTTCTTCTCCGAACGGATGCTGCACGACAATGGCGCGGCGCGGATTCGCACGGCGATCAACGACCTGACCTTCAAAGGGCATGTCTACATAGGCACGCTGCCGCCGCCGAAGGGGCAACTGCCGGAAGATTGGGAGGACCGCGAACAGACGCTCTTCCGTTCGACCGAGGTGGGCGACGACATCGACAGGCCGCTCATCAAGTCGGATGGCAGCTATACTTACTTCGCTGCCGACGTCGCCTATTTCAAGGACAAGTTCGACCGTGGCTTCCATGAGATGATCTACGTGCTCGGCGCCGACCACGGCGGCTACGTGAAGCGCCTGGAGGCGCTGGCGCGGGCAATATCCGAAGGGACGGCGAAGCTGACGGTGCTGCTGTGCCAGCTCGTCAAGCTCTACCGGAACGGCGAACCGGTGAAGATGTCGAAGCGCTCGGGCGACTTCGTGACGCTACGCGACGTGGTCGACGAGGTCGGTCGCGATCCGGTCCGGTTCATGATGCTCTACCGGAAGAATTCGGAGCCGCTCGACTTCGACTTTGCTAAGGTGACGGAACAGTCGAAGGACAATCCGGTCTTTTACGTACAGTATGCGCATGCGCGTTGCTGCTCGGTATTTCGCCAGGCGAAAGAAGCGTTTCCTGATCTTGATTTGTCTTCGATCGATCTTGCCGGCGCTGTGATCGGGGCAATCGTCGATCCTGCCGAGCTGCAGCTCGTTGCCAAGCTCGCAGAATATCCGCGCGTCATCGAGGCTGCAGCACTCTCGCAGGAACCTCACCGGATCGCTTTTTACCTCTATGATCTTGCTGCGGCCTTCCACGCACTCTGGAACAAAGGTAAAGAAAATCCAGAATTACGTTTTGTTAACGATAAGAACAGAGAATTGAGCATTGCCAGACTCGGGCTGGTGCATGCTGTCGCCTCGGTATTGAGGTCGGGTTTGTCCGTTACGGGCACCTCGGCGCCGGAAGAGATGCGGTAAGTAGTGTCACCATTTCCCCACAATGCGCTGGCAATTCAACGCAGGCAGTTGTGAGTGGAAACTATGGCAGACAAACAATTCGCACGAAGCGGGCCGGCAGAATTCGACAAATTGGCCGATGATGATCCGTTGAGCGAACTTGCCCGCATTGTCGGTTACGATGCTCGGCCAGCAGTTCAGCAATTGCAGGAATTGCAGCGGCACCAGGAGGCGATCCGACGCGATCCGACCTTTGATCTTGAAGACGAACTGCTGCGCGCCTTCGACAGCTACGACGCCCCACGCGCAGCGCCGGTTCATCCCGACACCGGGCTTGTCGAGCACCCGGCTGCCAACGCCGCGGCCGACTCGCCCGCCGAGCCTGTTCTGGAAATCCAGGAGCCTGTCGCGCCGGCCGTCGAACCCGCCGACGAGGTAGCTCCCGAGTCGGAAGCCTACGCGCCAGCTTTCGATGAGGGCCACGTCTCGAACGACCATGAGCCTGAAGCCGTTGTGGCGCAGGACCTCGATCCCGCAGTTGATCTCGAGCGCGAACTCGAGCTTTCGCTTGGCTACGAAGATTTGTCGGCGGAACCTGTGCCTGTCGATTCAGTGGCGCAATCCAATGTTCAGGCCGACACGTCGGAGCTTCCGGCTTTCGAAGACTGGCAGGAGCCGCTTGCCTCCAGGCTCGCTGCGGCTGGAAAAGCTGCCGAGCAGGCCGCGATCGCGGAGCCGGTGTACCTGGACATGGCCGAGCCGGATCAGCCGCAGGAGGCGGCGCTCACCGAGGCGATCGCAGCGCATGTGTCGCCGGCCATGCCGTCTGAGACTGCGGCGACCGACCAGGTCGATCGCCTGCTGGCTGATGTCGAGCGCTTCCCGGTCATTCCGGTCGTCCCGGCCGCAGCAGTCACGGCCACAGCCGCCGCGCAGGCGAGACCCTCGGTGGTCTCCGCTCCCGTCGCGAGGAAGAATACCTATCCTTTCACGCCGACGTTCAGCCGCGCGACGCCGGTCGCGTCAACGTCCGGCACGTCACAGCAGAGGGCCTTCGCCAGTCCGATACAGGCGCCGTCAGCGGTGAAAGCGCCGGTCGCTCCGGTCGTCCCGCCTGTGGCACCTGCCGAACCGGCACTCCAGATCACGCAAGACACGCTGCGGCAAGCCGAGGCAGAGCCGAGTTTCGATCTCGATGATTTCGAACTCGAACTGGCCGACATCGCGTTGGAGATGGATCTGTCGAAAGACGATGCGCCGAAGGTGGCTGCAGATGTGGCGCCGGTCGTAGCGCATCCCGCGCTGGTCGAGCCCGCTCATCAGCCGTTCCTGCAGGCGCTCGCTCCGGCGAGCGAACCGAAGCCGCAGCGTGAACAGGTGCAGGCATCCGTGGTCGCTCCTGTTTCAGCGGTCGCGGAGGCCGAGGAGACATCATCGGAGAGCCCGCTGCCCTTTGATCCCGCCATGATCGGCGAGATGGAAAGCGGTGTCGCACCGATCGCCGATCTCGATGTCCCGCAACTGCCGTCGCTGGAGGCCGAGGTCAAGCCGGCTGCCTACCCGAGCGATTTCGACCTGGATATCGACGCGGAAATGGCGCAGCTTTTCGGCACACCGGCGCCGGTCGCAAAGGGCACAGGCGCCAGCCAGGCCGGGCCAGTAGCCGCGGCTCATGCCGGATCGGCTGGCAATGGAGGCGCGCCGCTCGCTTCGCTCAACGATTTCGACGAGTTCGAGAAAGCGATGGAAGAGGACTTCCAGCGTTCGATGTCTGAGCGCCGAAACGCGGCCCAAGACGCCGAGCGAGTGGCGGCAATGCCGCGGGCCGAAGCCATCGACTTTGCCGAGCAGGGCTACGGTCGCCGCTCGTCGCGCACGATGCTGCTCGCCGCGAGCGTCGCCGGGGTCATAATTCTCGGGGGTGCCGCCGTTTACGCCTGGATGGGCGGCAGCAGCGCGGTGCTGTCCGGCGACGGTCCCAAAATCATCCTCGCCGACAAGGACCCCGTAAAAGTCGTTCCGGAGCAAAAGGGCGGCAAAACGGTGCCGAACCAGAATAAGGCCGTCTACGATCGCGTGGCGGGTGACCAGAGTAGCGCGCCACGTCAGGAGGCCCTTGTCTCCTCGACGGAAGAACCGATGGACGTGGTCCAGAAGACGCTGACGCCCGAGACTCTGCCGCTGGAAGGCAGTAGCGATGGAGATGCTCTGCCGGGTGTGTCAGCGCCCGAAGAGGAAGAAGTCGCACGTCTGACGCCCGATGCACCTGCGGAGAATGGTGCCGTCGAGGAAGACAGCGCTCCGGCCGTCGCGCCGCGCAAGGTCCGGACGATGATCGTCAAGCCGGATGGGACGCTTGTCCCGCGTGAGGAGCCGGCGGCAGAAGCCACGGCTGCGGCCGTAGCCCAGCCCATTCCAGCCAGCGCTTCGGCGGAAGCCGGCGCTTCCGGCTCCCAGGGCAAGGCGGCAGTCGCTGTTGCCGCAACCGACCTGCGAGCCGCCGAAGAGCCGGCCGCTCCTGCCGAGAAGGTCGCGCTTGCGGCACCGAGCGAACCCGCTCTGGGCGAGGTTGCTCCTGTCCGCAACGTCAAGACGACGGCCGTCGGCAGCGAACCGGTCCCGCAGACGCGGCCCGCGACCGAAGCTCCGGCAGCCAAGGCACCGGAAGCCAAGACACCGGAAGGTCAGGCGGCGACGGAAACGGCGGCTGTACAGCCCACCGCGCCGCTCGCGACCGCATCGGTTCCGGCCGGCAGCTACGTCGTCCAGATTGCCTCTCTGCCTTCCGAGGCCGAGGCGCAGAAAAGCTACAATAGCCTCGCAGCGAAGTTCGCGAGCGTCATTGGTGGTCGCGGCGTGGATATCCGCAAGGCGGAAATTGCCGGCAAGGGTACCTACTACCGCGTCAGGATACCGGCCGGTTCGCGGGACGAAGCGAATTCGCTTTGCTCGCGCTACAAGAGCGCCGGCGGAAGCTGCCTTGTGACGAAGTAGCCTCAGAAACGGTTCGAGAAGTGGAACGGGCGCGGCAGGGATGTCGCGCCCGCTTTCTTTAAGGCAGGCGTTTGCCTGTGCATGGAGATGTCGGGCGTCGGTTTGCCGCTTCGCGGTTCGGCCGCAGGACACTATGATCCACGTATGAGCGAATCAAAGGCATTCATCTCGGGCTGCAAAGGCCTTTCCCTGACGGCGGACGAGCGCAGTTTCTTCGCCGGCGAACGCCCCTGGGGCTTCATTCTCTTCGGCCGCAACATCGGTGAGAGAGAGCAGATCTGCGATCTCGTCGCGGCTCTGCGGGACAGCGTCGGCAATCCGAAAGCGCCCGTCCTGATCGATCAGGAGGGCGGTCGTGTGCAGCGCATTCGGCCGCCGCTCGTGCAGCAGTATCCGAGCGGTGCTGCGATCGGGGAGCTCTACCGAAGCGACGAACAGATGGGGCTGCGCGCAGCCTGGCTGCTTGGGCGCCTGCATGCGTTCGATCTCATGCGCTTCGGCATCACCGTGGATTGTCTGCCGGTTCTCGACGTTCCGGTGCCCGGCAGCCATGACGTCATCGGCAACCGGGCTTACGGACACGACCCGGCGATCGTGACGACGATCGGCCGTGCGCTGAGCGAGGGCCTGAAGGCGGGCGGCATGCTACCGGTCATGAAGCACATGCCGGGCCATGGCCGCACCTTCGTGGATTCGCATCACAATCTGCCGGTGGTCAACGCCTCGTTGGAAGAACTGAAGCGAGTCGACTTCCAGCCTTTCGCTGACATGAAGGACGAGGCGATGGCCATGTCGGCGCATATGGTCTTCACCGCGATCGATCCGGACAATCCGGCGACGACGTCTCCGAGGGTCGTGCAGGAGATCATCCGCGACTATATCGGCTTCGACGGCCTGTTGATGTCCGACGACGTTTCCATGAACGCGCTTGCCGGGGATATGACGGCCCGCGCCCGCGGGATTATCGGCGCAGGGCTCGATCTCGTCTTGCATTGTCACGGCATTATGGAAGAAATGAAGGCCGTCGCCGATGTCGTGCCGGTCCTTTCGGGCGATCGGCTGCGGCGGGCCAAAGCGGCTGAGGCCGCCTTCCGGCAGCCGGATGCTTCGGACGAAGACATATTGCGAGCGGAGTTCAATGCGATGTTCGCGCTCGCCTAGCGCATCGGCCCGAAAATCCGAGCTGATTTTCGGAAAGCACGATGCGTGGGTGCAAGGTGTTACAGCGCCCTTTTTGCGCGTCTGAAAAGACGCGCGGAGCTGTAAGAGAGAAGGCAGCGCCGGCTGCGCTGGAAGGGCATGGTGGCGATGGGGTCTGACGAAAGGCAGGGACAGCCCGCGGCAAAGGCGCCGATGGAGCCTTTGTGGCAGGAGGAGTCTGCCGAACGCGGCCTGCACGAGGAAGAGCTCGTTGTCGACATCGGCGGCTTCGAGGGGCCGCTCGATCTGCTGCTTCATCTTGCCCGCAGCCAGCGCGTCGACCTTTCCCGCATCTCGGTTCTCGCACTTGCCGAACAGTATATCGCCTTCATCGAGCGGGCGCGCTCCATCCGCATCGAACTTGCCGCCGACTACCTGGTCATGGCGGCATGGCTTGCCTACCTGAAGTCACGCCTCCTCATACCCCAGCAGTCGAAAGACGAGGGCCCGTCCGGCGAGGAAATGGCTTCCGCCCTCGCATTCCGGCTGAAGCGCCTCGAGGCGATGCGCGATGCGGCGACGCGGCTGGTCAACCGCAGCCGGCTGGGTCGCGACGTCTTTGCGCGCGGGGCACCCGAGCATCTCGTCGCGGAGAGAAAGTCCGACTACGACGCCTCGCTCTACGACTTGCTGACGGCCTATGCCACGCTCCGGCAGCGCCAGGCGATAACGCAGGTGACGATCGAGAAGCGCCACGTCTGGTCGCTTTCCGATGCACGCCTCCTCCTGGCCAGAATGGTTGGGGGCCTTGACGACTGGACCGCGCTCGACCTTTTCCTCATCCGCTACATGACGAGCCCGAGGGAGCGCGCAACCGCCATTGCAAGTTCGTTTGCCGCGTCGCTCGAAATGGTGCGGGAGGGAAGGTTGGAGATCCGGCAGGAAGCCGCTTTCGCTCCGATCTATTTGAGGCGCGGGCCGAAACCGATCGATGCTGCGACCTTGGCGGAAATGGAGGCAGCGCGTGGCTGAGGCACAAAAATACTTGCCCGGAATACCCGACGAGGAAGAGTTCGACGAGCTTCTGGTCGCCCCCGGGCTCGCGGAGGAGGCGGAGCGTATTGCCGAGGCACTCGTCTTTGCATCGGCGCAGCCAATCTCCGAGAGCTATATCGCCAGCCGCATACCCCGTGGCGTCGATGTCGGGCAGATCATGTCGCGGCTGAAAGAGTCCTATGCGGGCCGTGGTGTCAATCTCGTGCAGGTCGCCGACCATTGGGCCTTTCGTACTGCTGCCGATCTCTCCTTCGTCGTCCAGACCGATGAACAGGAAGTCAAGAAGCTCTCCCGTGCCGCATTGGAAGTACTGGCCATCATCGCCTATCACCAGCCGGTAACGCGTGCGGAGATCGAAGACATTCGTGGCGTACAGACGTCAAAGGGCACGCTCGATGTGCTGATGGAGGCGGGATGGGTGCGGTTCCGCGGCCGCCGGCGCACGCCTGGGCGGCCGGTGACATTCGGGACGACGCGGGATTTCCTCGATCACTTCGGGCTGGAGGAGATCCGCGATCTTCCAGGCATCGAGGAGTTGAAGGGCGCCGGGCTCCTGTCCGGTCGCGTTCCTTCCAACCTGCATATTCCGGTGCCCGTCGGCGAGGACGAGCTTTCCGACAATGAAGATCCCATTACCCAGATGGACCTCGAGGAACTGGGCCTCTTGACTCCGAAGGCTGAAGAAGACGATTAGAAATCCTGAGTGGACGGATCGGCTTTAAAGCCGATATGCCCGCCGAATGCCTTCGGTTCAAGGAATAGAGGTATGGGTTCAGACGCGCTCAACGGCGCCGTTGCGACGAAGAGACGGCCGGGCGTGTCCTTTGCGGCAAGCCTCGCATTCGAGAACGTCAGCCACCGCTATCATTCCAAGGACACGATCAAGGACTTCTCCCTGACGGCCGATGCCGGCGAAGTGCTGTGTCTGCTCGGGCCCTCCGGTTCGGGCAAGACGACCTTGTTGCGGATTGCTGCCGGCATCGAAATGCAGACAGGCGGGCGGCTTCTGCTGAACGGCCAGGAAATATCGGGACCTTCCGTTTTTCTTCCACCGGAGAGGCGCGGCGTCGGGCTGATGTTCCAGGACTTCGCGCTCTTCCCGCACATGACCATTCGGGACAATGTCTGTTTTGGGCTGACGGCCTTGCCGAAGAAGGAGGCCCTGATCCAGGCCGATGCGGCGCTCGATCGGGTGGGCCTGTTTCACTATGCCGATCGCTACCCTCATGTGCTTTCCGGCGGCGAGCAGCAGCGGGTGGCGCTTGCCCGGGCGCTCGCTCCGCGACCGGCGGTGCTGTTGATGGACGAGCCCTTCTCCGGTCTCGATTCCCGTCTGAAGGACTCCATCCGTGCCGACACGCTGGCCATTCTGCGCGAGACCCGGGCGACGGCGATCGTCGTCACCCACGACGCGGAAGAGGCCATGCGCATGGCTGACCGGATTGCGCTTCTGAAGGACGGCTGTCTGGTTCAGGTCGGTACTGCCGACGAGCTCTACCGCAAGCCCTGCAATCTTTTTGCGGCCGGGTTCTTTTCCGAGATCAACGTTTTTGATGCACGCGTGCGCGGCGGCCGTGTCGAAACGCCGCTCGGCGAAGTGCCCGCCGGCGGATACGAGGAGGGGCAGCCTCTCAGCGTGGCTGTACGGCTATCCGGTGTTCAGTTGAAGCAGGAAGGCGGCGACATCCCGGCGCGTATCCTGTCGCGGCGTTTCCTGGGCGTGGTCGAGCTTCTGGAACTCGCCGTGCCACAGTCCGAACGGACGGTGCGGGCGCGCATCCGCGCCGACCTGTTGCCGCAAGGATTGCGCGACGTCACGCTTTCAGTTAACGAGCGCGACATATTGGTGTTTGAAAAAGACGCCTCGACATCTTAGGGTCCGTCAGAATGATGGCGTGCTGTCGAGCAGCGCCTGAAAAATGACAACGTGATGGCTTTACATCGGTAAAGCTGCGAGGGAGTAAGTGGATGGGTTCGTTTAGCATCTGGCATTGGCTGATCGTCCTGGTGGTCGTGCTGCTGTTGTTTGGCCGTGGCAAGATCCCGGAACTGATGGGCGACGTTGCCAAGGGCATCAAGAACTTCAAGAAGGGCATGACCGACGAGGACGCTGCCTCAGCCGACAAGACGATCGACGGCAAGACCGTCGAGCATAAGTCCGACGAAGTCCGCTGACGATCGGAAGATGGCGGAACCGGGCGCGACATAGCGTCCGGTGAGCCGCATTACGGGTTTGTAGGGCGCGTCGGATGCTTGATATCGGCTGGACCGAGCTTGTTGTTATCGCAATCGTCTTGATCGTCGTCGTTGGACCGAAGGACCTGCCGCCCATGCTGCGGGCTTTCGGGCGGATGACGGCGCGGATGCGGGGTATGGCCTCCGATTTCCGCCGTCAATTCGACGAAGCGCTGCGGGAGGCCGATCTCGACGAGGTCCGCAAGACGATCAGCGACGCGCAAAGTCTCAATCCGACCACGGCGTTGCGCGACGCCATGAACCCGCTGCGCCAGCTCGGGAACGAGATCAAATCGGATCTGCAGAAGGCCACGACGCCCGACGCGCCGGCTCAACCTGCAACGCCGGAATCTCAAGTTGCTCCGGCGAGCGCGCCCGCTGGGGCAATTACACAGCCTGTCGACACGGTGGCCGCCGCCGCTGTCGGCTCTGCCTCCCGGCAGATGGAACGTGCGACGGCGGATGAGGTAAAGGTGGCGGAGGCAAAGCCCGCCGGGGCGCCGCCAAAGCGCGCCGCCAAGCCCAAGGCCGCGACTGCTTCGCCGAAGGCGCCGACCGTCAAGGCCACTCCGAACAAGCGAGCCCCCAAGGCGACCGCGTCGACGGCGCCGAAGAAGATCGCGGCCAGGAAGACAACAGCCGGCGAGGGTGCGAGCGCTATCAAGACCGAGAAGACAAGCGCATCTTCGCGCAAGAAAAAAGGTGACGCATGAGCGGCGATATCGAGGACAAGCCGCAGCCGTTGATCGAGCACCTCATTGAGCTGCGCGCGCGGCTGATGTGGGCTGTCGGCGCGTTCTTCGTCGCCTTTCTTGTCTGCTTCTATTTCGCCAAGCAGCTATTCAACCTCCTCGTCCTGCCGTTCAAGTGGGCGGTGAGCTGGGCCGGCCTCAGCCATCGCAACGTCGAGCTGATCTATACCGCCCCGCAGGAATTCTTCTTCACCCAGATCAAGGTGGCGATGTTCGGCGCGCTGGTTATCGCCTTTCCAGTCATTGCTTCGCAGGTCTACAAGTTCGTCGCGCCCGGTCTCTACAAGAATGAGCGGGCCGCCTTTCTGCCGTTCCTGGTTGCGTCTCCGCTTCTTTTCCTGCTCGGCGGCGCTCTGGTCTATTTCTTCTTCACGCCGATGGTCATGTGGTTCTTCCTGGCCATGGAGCAAGGCGGCGGCGAAGGGCAGGTCGCGATCCAGCTGCTGCCGAAGGTGTCGGAGTATCTGAGCCTGATCATGTCGCTGGTGTTCGCCTTCGGCCTCGTCTTCCAGTTGCCCGTCGTCACGACGCTCTTGGCGCGCGTCGGCTTCGTCAGTTCGCAGGGACTCGCCGAGAAGCGCAAATATGCGATCGTCATCGCCTTCGTCGTCGCCGCCGTCCTGACGCCGCCAGACCCTGTTTCCCAGATCGGTCTTGCGCTGCCAGCCATCCTTCTCTACGAGATTTCAATCTATACGGCGCGACTCGTTGAACGACAGCGGGAAGCTGAGGCACGTGCAGACGAGTCTGCCTCTTCGCAGGAAGGTTCTTCGGGAACGGTCGGGCCCGCCCAGGGCTGACGTTTTCGCGCCGTGACCTGACCAACGCGTGGGACGACTATGCTCGATATCAAATGGATTCGTGAGAATGCTGGCGTGCTCGATAATGCCCTGGCGAAACGGGGCGCGGCGCCGATATCCGCGGCGCTGATCGCGCTTGACGAGCGTCGCCGGGCGATTCTGCAGTCGCTGCAGGAGATGCAGTCCCGCCGCAACGCCGCCTCGAAGGAAATCGGCGCGGCGATGGCGCAGAAGAACAGCGAACTCGCCGAAAAACTCAAGGCGGAGGTCGCAGCATTCAAGGACGCTTTTCCCGCCGCCGAAGAGGAGAGCCGGCGGCTCGAAGCCGAGCTCGCCGATACCCTGTCACGCATTCCGAACGTTCCGCTCGACGACGTGCCTGTCGGCCCGGACGAGAGCGGCAATGTCGTGAAACGGGTCGTTGGCGCCAAGCCCACCTGGAACCATAAGCCGCTCGAGCATTTCGAGATCGGCGAAGCCCTCGGTTTCATGGACTTCGAAGGCGCTGCCCGCATCGCCGGCTCGCGGTTCACGATTCTGAAAGGGCAGCTTGCCCGTCTGGAGCGTGCCCTCGGCCAGTTCATGCTCGACCTGCACACGCAGGAGCATGGCTATATCGAAGTGCAGCCGCCGCTGCTCGTCCGCGACGACGCAATGTATGGGACCGGGCAATTGCCGAAGTTCGCGGAAGACCTCTTCCGCACGACGGACGAACGCTGGCTGATCCCGACAGCGGAGGTACCGCTGACGAACATGGTGCGCGAGCAGATCCTCGAGGGCGAGAAGTTGCCGCTGCGCTTTACGGCCTTGACGCCCTGCTTCCGCTCGGAGGCGGGTTCCGCCGGGCGCGATACGCGCGGCATGCTGCGCCAGCACCAGTTCAACAAGGTCGAGCTGGTCTCGATCACGGACGCCGAGACCTCGCTTGACGAGCATGAACGGATGACCGCCTGCGCCGAGGAGGTGCTGAAGCGGCTCGGTCTCCACTATCGCGTTATGACCCTTTGCACTGGCGACATGGGTTTCGGGGCGCGCAAGACCTATGACCTGGAGGTCTGGCTGCCCGGCCAGGATACCTATCGTGAAATCTCCTCCTGCTCGGTCTGCGGTGACTTCCAGGCGCGCCGCATGAATGCGCGCTATCGCACCAAGGAAGAGAAGGGGACGAAGTTCGTCCACTCGCTGAATGGTTCCGGCGTCGCTGTCGGCCGTGCGCTGATTGCCGTCATCGAGAACTATCTGAACGACGATGGCTCGATCTCCGTGCCGGAGATCCTCGTTCCGTATATGGGCGGCCTCCGACGCATCGAGAAAGCGGCCTGAGGCGCGGGTAAGCGAAAGAGACCGGATGCGCATCCTGCTGACCAATGACGATGGCATTCACGCCGAAGGGCTCTCGGTCCTCGAGCGGATCGCGCTGACGATCTCGGACGATGTCTGGGTCGTCGCGCCGGAAGTGGACCAGAGCGGACTCGCCCACTCGCTGACGCTCTCGGAGCCGCTACGGCTGCGACAGGTTGGGGAAAGGCGTTTCGCGCTCAGGGGAACGCCGACCGACTGCGTGATCATGGCGGCGCGCAAGATTCTCGACCGCAAGCCGGATCTCGTCCTTTCAGGCGTCAATATCGGTGCCAACCTTGCGGACGACGTCACCTATTCCGGCACGGTCGCCGGCGCCATAGAGGGCACGCTGCAGGGGATCCGCTCGATTGCCGTCAGCCAGGCCTACCAGCATGCCGTCGGCGGCGCCGTTTCGTGGGATGTCGCCGAGACCCACGCGCCCGCCTTGATCGGCACCCTGATGAATGTCGAGCTTCCGGAGGGAACGCTCCTTAACGTGAACTTCCCTAACTGCGCGGCCGACGCCGTGGCAGGCGTGGAAGTGACCTCCCAAGGCAAGCTCGAATTCGGCCTCAGCATTGACGAACGTATCGACGGTCGTGGATTTCCCTATTTCTGGCTCCGCTTCGGCGAGCGTTCGGGTGACTTCCGCGCCGGGACGGACATTCGCGCGGTGCGTGAAAACAGGATTTCGGTAACCCCGCTTAAACTGGATATGACCGACTATGCCGTCCAGGAGCGCATTGCGCGCGCACTGCGGGAAGGGACCGGCGCTTGAACGGACGCGTTTTGCAGCAGGAGGGCTTTGCGGCCATGGCGCTGCGCCTTCGTTCCGCCGGCGTGGTCAATCACGATTTGCTCAAGGCCGTCGAGCAGACCCCGCGCAGCAATTTTTGCCCCCCCCAGTATCAGGACGACGTCTATTCCAAGCGCTTGATCCCGCTTGACTGCGGATCGTTCATGGAGGGATGTGATTTTGCCGTTCGCCTGCTGCACTGCCTCAATCTCAAGCCAGGTCAGCGTATTCTTGAAGTCGGAACGGGCAGCGGCTTCACGGCGGCGGTAATGGGGCGTATCGCGGAACGCATCCTGACGATCGACCGGTATCAGACATTGGTGAGCTCGGCGCAGAAGAACCTCGAAAAGACCGGCATCCGCAATGTCGTGGTCAGACACGCGGACGGTAGTTCCGGAGTGCCGGGTGAGGGGACATTCGACCGAATCCTGATCACCGCTGCGTTCAACAGCCTGCCGCGCATGTTTTCCGACCACCTCGTCTCCGGCGGCACCCTGCTGGTTCCGATCATGATGAGCGAAACGCTTTGCCGAATCGTGCGGGTCAGCCGCACGGGCAGCCGCTTCGATCGCGAGGACCTGTTCGATGCGCCCTATCTTCCCATCGTGCCGCAGCTCGCATCGTTTCTTTAGCCCATCGGCCCGGGCTGGCATCAGCGATGCCCTGTAACGTCCTTCAAAATAGCGAATTAACACATTCTTAACGAAATCCAGCTTCGCGCAAGCTTGCGCCCGTAGCCCGGACAGGCACGATGGCTGACGGCGCGCTTGAGTCGCGTTTCCGCGTTGATCCGCTCCATCGTGTCAGCGACGGAGACGGTGATGGAGATCGCAAACAGGCTGACCGCAGCGACAACCGGTGACGGTTTGGGCAATCTCGCCGGCCGTTCCGCCGGGCAGGTTGTATCCGGCGGTAAAGACGACGGTGCGGTCCAAGCAGTTCCGGCAAACTTCTTCGATCCCACGCCGCGCATTTCGCTCTCGGTGGACGCGCTGCTCTATCTCAGCCGCACCAGAAAGACGCCCGAAAAGCTTCCGCCCCTGACCAGTGACGAATGGAACAATGGGCTTTCGGGCCAGCTGGCCGCGCGAGAGTATCAGGCCTTCGGCAAGCACGCCGAGACCGGCGACTACAGGGCCTACTACAGTGCCTTTGTCGACTACTATGACAGTCTCCGTCCGGAGGACCAGAACAGCCTGCGCTATTTCGGCACGCGTGAGGCGGCCGTGGCCGGCCTGCGGTCGCTGGAATACGATGCCGAAAGCGGACTGGACGCAGTAGGCAGTTTCAAAAGGCTGGTCAGCGTCTTCCTCGACGAGGACAAGTCGGTGTCTTCAGTCGGCGCCAGTGCTTTGCCGGCGCGCGAAACCCCCTTTGTCGGCTGGGACGTCGGCAGTATCAGCTACGAGGACCAGCCGCCGGAATCGCGGTCGCAGTCGGAAATCGAGCGCCTCTATTCCGAACTTCTCTAGGGGCATGCCGCGGCTGCTCTCGCGTGCGAGCGGCGTCTCCAGCGCCGGTGGCGGCTCATATGGTTAGCATTTCGTCAAATCGGTGCCGCCCTTAACCGGGCGGTAACTCTAATGCGCTTTAATCATTCCACAGCGAGTTGCGTTCGGAGTGGGTAAGCGTCATGCGTCAATTTTCATCTCCCAGTGCAGGGAAGTCCTTGGTCCGCCTGAGTGGGGCGGTCTTGCTGGCAAGCGTTGCGACTGGTTGCAGCTCCGACGTAAGCCGTTTTAGCGGCCTCTTTTCGAGGTCCGACGATATCACCACCAGTTCCATCCCCGGGAATGTGCCGCGCGGCGATGTCTCTGGTGGCCAATTAACCTCGTCCGCTGGTTCGGGCAGCGGATCTTATGGTCAGGCTTTCCCGAATTCCGGCCAGAGCGCGTCCTATGATCCGATGAGCACGGGGAGTACGCCGGTCTCCAGCGCTCGGGCCGCTTCCACGCCGGTCAGTGTCCAGCGCACCGCCTTGGCGGAGCCGGCACCGGCCGCGCCGCGCCAGCCGCAGGCGCTCCCCGCGGCCCGCGAGCCGCAACCCGTACTCGCGAAGGCTGAGCCGCTTCCTTCGTCTTCCGGAGGAACTTCGGCCAAGGGTGGCTGGACGACCGCGAATGCGCCGACGATCATGGTTCGCCCGGGCGATACGGTCGCTGTATTGGCTCGCCGCTTCGGAGTTCCCGAAAAGGAAATTCTCAAGGCGAACGGCATGAAATCCTCGGGCCAGGTTGAGCCGGGGCAGCGCCTCGTCGTGCCGACCTTCGGTGGGGCGAGCAGCGCCGCGAAAGCTGCGGCGTCTGGTTCCATTGCCGACTTCGAGGGCGGCAAGCGGCAGCCTTCGCCGTTGCCCGCCGACCAGCGCGAAATGGCCATTCTCCCCGGTCAGTCCCAGTCCCGCGAAAAGAGCGAAGGCCGTAACGACGTGGCCGCGGGCAAGCTCAATAATGCCGGTGCGGGTAGCGGCTCGGATGGTGGCTACACGGTCAAGCCAGGGGATTCGCTGAACAAGATTGCGAAGGCAAACGGCGTCTCGGTGGCAGCCTTGAAGCAGGCAAACGGCCTGACGGCGGAATCCATCCGCATCGGCCAGAAGCTGAAGATGCCCGGTGCCGCCGCGACGGCGACCGACGCGGTCGTCACGGCCTCTGTCCCGGCAAAGAAGGAAACGAAGGTCGCGTCGCTCGATCAAGGCAAGCCGGCTGAATACAAGGCACCGGTCGCCAAGGAAAGCGTATCGGACGTCGCCATCAAGACCGATGTCGACCAGGAGTCTCCGAAGTCGACCGGGATCGGCAAATATCGCTGGCCGGTCCGCGGGGCGGTCGTCGCAGGCTATGGCTCCAATGTCGATGGCAATCGCAATGACGGCATCAACATCTCGGTGCCGGAAGGCACCCCGATCAAGGCGGCCGAGAACGGCGTGGTCATCTATTCCGGCAGCAGCCTGAAGGAACTGGGCAATGCCGTCCTGGTCCGCCACGACGACGGGACCGTCACGGTCTATGGCAACGCTTCGCAACTGAAGGTCCAGCGCGGCGAAAAGGTTCAGCGCGGCCAGACGCTTGCCGCCTCCGGCATGACCGGCAAGGCAAGCCAGCCGCAGGTGCACTTCGAGGTGCGCAAGAATGCGACGCCGGTGAACCCGGCGACATTCCTGGAGTAGTCCTCACGGCGCCCGGTGCGCCCGATCAGGCCGTCTCGTCGAGATGACGACGCAGACGGCCAGCCAGGTCCTGAATGAATTGCCACGCGACGCGGCCGGATCTCGATCCCCGCGTCGTCGCCCATTCCAGGGCATCGGCGTGAAGCGCCTCGCGCTCGACGGTGAGGTGGAAATAGCGCGCGTATCCATCGATCATGGCCAGATAGTCGTCCTGGCTGCACTTATAGAAGCCGAGCCAAAGCCCGAACCGGTCCGATAGGGAGACCTTCTCCTCCACGGCCTCCGAAGGATTGATGGCGGTCGACTGTTCGTTCTCCATCATGTCGCGCGGCATGAGGTGGCGGCGGTTCGAGGTGGCATAGAGCACGACGTTCGCAGGGCGTCCCTCGACGCCTCCGTCGAGAACGGCCTTCAGCGATTTGTAGGATGTATCGTCGTGGTCGAAGGAAAGATCGTCACAGAAGACGATGACCGGGACCGGAGCTTGCCGCAGGATGTCCATCAGGGCGGGGAGAGAGGCGATGTCCTCTCGATGCACCTCGACAAGCTTCAGGCCGCTGCCGGTATCGCGTGCCACCTTCGCGTGGACCGCTTTGACCAGCGAAGACTTGCCCATGCCGCGCGCGCCCCAGAGCAGCACATTGTTTGCAGGGTAACCCTCGGCGAAACGAAGCGTGTTGTCGAAGAGAATGTCGCGGACGTGATTGACGCCGGTGATCAGCGAGAGATCGATGCGATTTGGCCTCGCCACCGGCTGCAGATGGCGGGTGGTGGGACCCCACACGAAACATTCGGCCTCGTTCCAGTCGTTGTCCGCCGCCGGCGGTCCGGCAATGCGGTCGAGCGCTGCCGAAAGCTTCTGCACTTCACTGATCAGAACGTCGAGCTTGGTTTCGCGCATCGAAATACTCCAGGAATCTTGGTCCGCAGCCCTGGCCCACGCCCTTGATGGAGCATGCGGCGGCGCTGCAGCCGCGCAATTGTCGGCCGCTTGTTCTTCAGCCGTGGCGATTTTGTCGGTAGCACGGCGGTTTGCGCTGGAAAAGCCCGGCTGCCCGCCCTCAAGGGGTTCTCCTATTGCCGAAATTGTGTCAGAGGCAGGAGCAACGGAGAAGGGTGCCGACATTTGTGTCGTGGGATTGCCTACCTATATTCCGGGCGGATTTCGCGCGGCTAAGGTAACCGCGTGGGTTGAACTCAAGGAGTGATCGATGTTCATTACCGAAGCTTTTGCGCAGACTGCCGCTCCCGCCGCCGGCGGGGGGGCCGACATTTTGATGTCCATTCTGCCGTTCATCCTGATCTTCGTCGTCATGTACTTCCTGATCATTCGCCCGCAGCGTGCGCAGATGAAGCGTCGCGAAGAGCTGTTGAAGAACATCCGTCGCGGCGATCAGGTCGTTACCGGCGGCGGTATCGTCGGCAAGGTGACGAAGGTGGTCGACGATTCGGAACTCGAAGTCGAGATTGCCGAAGGGATCAAGGTTCGTGTCGTGCGCAGCGGTGTTTCCGAAGTTCGCGTGAAGGGTGAGCCCGTAAAGGAATAAACGCACCAGTCACGACCAGCCGGGCCTGGCGATGGAGCATTTCAAGGCATGCCCAATTTCTCGCCGTTGAAGAACACCCTGATCTGGCTGGTCGTTCTGGCCGGTTTTGCCTTTGCTCTGCCGAACGTCGTTCCGAGCGAGCAGCTTGCCGGCTGGCCCACCTGGCTGCCGCATCGGCAGGTGCCGCTCGGCCTCGACCTGCGGGGCGGTTCCGATATCGTCCTGAAAGTCGACCGCGAGAGCATCGTCGCAGACCGGCTTGAATCCACGATCGCGGCGATTGCACGGGCGCTGCGGGATGCCGATATCGGCTATACGGGTCTTTCCGGCAGTGGCCAGGAAATCCAGTTCCGGCTGCGCGATGCCTCGAGGGCAGCGGCTGCTCGTGAGGCCATCCGCGCACTGACCGCGCCGGTTGACGCGCCCGACCGAACTGGAAGTCCGATCCGGGAACTGGTCGCGGACGAGACCGCGGCGAACGAGCCACTGCGGCTTCGCCTGACGGACGAAGGGATAGATTTCCGTCTGTCCACAGCGCTTACGCAGGCGATCGACGTCGTGCGTCGCCGCGTCGGGGAGGTCGTCGCTGTCGAGCCGGTCATCCGGCGTCGCGGCAACGACCGCTTGAGCATACAGATACCCGGCCTGGACGATCCTCAGCGGCTCAAGGATCTTCTGGGCCAGCGCGGCAGCGTCTCCCTCCGGTGGCTCGACACATCGATGCCGCCGCAGCAGGCCCTCGACACGCGACCACCTGCCGCATCGAAAATTCTTTATTCGCTGGACGACCCGCCGGTTCCCTACCTCGTCGAAAGGCGGGCGTTGGCCTCGGCCCAGGACTTTGCCGACGCGCAACCTGGGCTTGATCCGAAAACCGGCGCGCCAGTGGTCGATGTCCGGCTGACGGCCGAGGCATCGCAGCGGATCCTGCCTGTGCTGCAATCCGCTCCTCAGAGACGTTTCGCCATCGTGCTCGATGGCCAGGTGGTCTCGACGCCGTCGCTGGGCGAAGCCATCGAAGGCGACATCGCCCGGCTCTCCGCCGACCTGTCCGAGGAGGGCGCGGCGAATCTCTCTGCACTGCTGAGAGCTGGGCCGCTTCCCGTCTCGCTGACGGTCATCGAAGAACGAACAGTCGGTCCGGAAGTCGGAACGAATGCCATCGCAAACGGCCTGACAGCAGGATTGGTCGCGGCCGCCGCGGTCGCAGCCTGCATGATCGGATTTTACGGCTTCTTCGGCGTTGTTGCAGTGGCCGCGGTGATCGTCAACGTTGTGCTCATCGTCGCGGTACTGTCGCTCCTCGGAATCACGCTGACCTTGCCGGGAATCGCGGGGATCATTCTCACAATCGGTGTCGCGGTCGATTCGAACGTGCTTATCTACGAGCGGTTGCGAGAAGAGGTGCGCCGCAGCACCGAACCGTTGCGCAAAGCCCTCGATACCGGGTTTTCCCGCGTGTTGAGGAGCATAGTCGACGCGAACCTGACAATGCTGATTGCGGGCGCGATACTTTTCTTTCTGGGTACGGGAGCCATACGCGGTTTCGCGGCGACGCTTGCAATCGGCAGCGTGACCACCATCCTGACGGCGCACAGCCTGACGCGCCGCCTCATCCGAGGATGGTATCGCCGCCGCCGGCCGAAACATTTGCCAAGGGGCATCCGCACCGGCTTCTTTGCCGAGGCCGACATCCGGTTCATGGCGCTGCGCAACCCCGTCTTCATCCTGATGGCGTCTCTTTCGCTTGCTTCGCTCGTCTTGCTGGTGAGCATCGGCCTCAACATGGGGGCCGATTTCAAGGGTGGGTCTCTCCTGGAACTCCGGTCGAAGGCCGGCACTGTCGATGTTGCAGACCTCCGCGCCCGCCTCGACGACCTGAACCTCGCGGAGGTCCAGATTCAGGAACTCGATTCGGCGGGCGACATCCTGCTGCGGATCCCTTCGCAGGAAGCCGGCGACAACGCAGACCAGACCGCGATGGGCCTGGTTCGCGCCGAACTCGAGGATGACTACACGTTCCGGCGTGTCGAGGTGGTCGGCCCGGCGGTCTCCGGCGAACTGACGCGCGCCGGAACGCTCGCCGTCGCAGCCGCGATACTCGCCATCATCTTCTACGTCTGGCTGCGTTTCGACTGGAAGTTTGCCGCCGGTGCGGTCATTACCACGCTTCACGACGTGCTGCTGATGCTGGGCTTCCTCGTGGTGACCGGCATCGAATTCAATCTCGCGAGCCTTGCCGCGCTTCTGACGATCGTCTGTTACTCGCTGAACGATACGATGGTGATCTACGACCGCGTGCGCGAGAACCTGGCGCGCTATCACCGGATGCGGCTTTCGGTACTGATCGACGCATCGATCAACCAGACCCTTTCACGTACCATCCTGACCGCGATGACGACGGCCCTGGCGCTCGTTGCACTTTATCTGTTTGGCGAAAGCCGCCTCGTGCAGTCTTTCAGCGCAACGCTGCTGTTCGGGGTTGTGATCGGGACGATTTCGTCGATCTATATCGCGGGACCGGTTCTCATTCTCTTCAACCGCCGAAACAATCGTCTCGGCGGAGCACTGGGAGGACGCGGCACCCCGTCGCAAGACACAGCAACAGGGGCTGCCTGATGGTCAAAGGTATCGAAATGCACGAAGCGCACTTCCCCGGACGTGCGCCGATCGACGCCTACGGCAATGGCGGTTTTCGCTTCGCTGACATGTCGCATCGTGGCTCGGTGCTGATGTTGCCGTCCGGTATCTATGCGTGGGACGTGGCCGAGGGCGATCCGTTGGCGGTCGACAAGTTTCGGCGCGTCCTGGATGAGGCGCAAGGGATCGAAGTCCTGCTCGTCGGGACGGGTCGTGAAATCAGACCCTTGCCGGCGGATTTGAAAGCAACGCTTAAAGCCGCCAATATCTCGTCCGATCCGATGAGTACCGGCGCAGCGGTCCGCACCTACAACGTCATGCTGGCAGAAGCGCGCGCCGTCGCCGCCGCATTGATTGCGGTTTGATCCAGTATCGAAGGATTCCCAGCGTGCAAGAGCCCGATGCCCCGATCCTCGCCACTCTGCGGGACACCGATCGCGATCGCTACCTTGCATGCCTGCTCGCCCCGCCGGAAAAGCGGCACTCGTTAGCCTGTCTCTATGCGTTCCACGCCGAGATTGCCCGCATCCGCGACATGATACACGAGCCGCTGCCTGGCGAAATCCGGCTGCAATGGTGGCGCGACCTGCTGGAAAACCGATCAGGGGACGAGGGCCACCCTCTGGCAGGCGCGCTCCTGCGCTGCATTGACGAGCATCATCTGCCCGTGGCGGTTCTGCAGAACATGATCGACGCTCGGATTTTCGACCTTTACGACGATCCGATGGAGGATACGACGGCGCTGGAAGGCTATGCCGGCGAAACCGCGTCGGCGCTCATTCAGCTTGCCTCGCTGGTTCTCGACCCGACCAGCGCCGCCGAGTCGGCGGATGCTGCCGGGCATGCCGGCGTCGCGCAGACGATCGCCGGTCTGTTGCTGCTCCTGCCGATCCATTCACGGCGGGGCCAGGTCTATGTTCCCGCGGACCTTCTGCGCGCGACCGGGCTCGACAGGGAAATGCTGCTGGATGGGCGCGACGAGGAATCGATCGGCAGGGCCGTTCGCGCATTCTGCGGACTTGGCCGGGATCACCTCGCCAAAGCGCGCAGCAGCCTGGCTTCCATTTCTCCGCAGAATTTCTCTGCCTTCATCCCCGTCGCTCTCGCCGAGCCGGTGTTCGATCGCGCCGAGGCCGCCGGTGCCCGGACCCTCAGCCAGTCGATCCAGCCGCCTCAGTGGCAGCGGCAATGGCGAATGTGGCGCGCGAGCCGCCGCCGCCGCTTCTAGCGCATCGGCCCGAAAATCGGACCCGATTTTCGGAAAGCTCGATGCGTAGTTTCCAAGACTTACAGCGTCCTTTGTGCGTCCGATAGGACGCACGGCGCTGTAAAGGCATGCCACTGCATGGTTCCGTTGGAGGCTGTAGTGTTTGCCGGTCGTGTTCCTGTTCAAGCTGGCGCAAGCCTCGATCGATAGAGACTAGGCCCTCACGGGTTTCTGTCGTCCGAAAGGGACGGATCTATGCTCTGGTTGATACTCGTCGCTGCGATTGTCTTCGTCGCCGCATTTTATGTCTGGATGAATGCACGCGCCGAGCGCGACTCCAGCAATCCCGATACCGGTTCCGCAGTGGTCGAGTTTGGCCGGGCTTTTCCGGATGAAGCAATCCGGGCGCTGCATTCGACCATCGACGGCAAGGCCATCTTTCTGCGCCTGCACGACGGCAAGGCCGGCTTCATCCGATCTCACGGCACGCATTATGTATGCCATGTCATTCACCCCGGTAAGCTGCGGGTAAACAGTTCCGAAAGCGGGCAGGGGCTCATCGTCCATTTTCCGGATTTCGCCTACCTGGACAACAGCTTCGAATTTCGAACGGCCGCCGAGGCGGCCGAGGTCTCGCTGTGGCTGCTCGGCAGCTTCAGCCCGAAATCCGAGTTCGCGGAGCCAGCGGCCGAAAACAAGGCGGCGGCGCAGACGATCGACTGAAATGCCTATTCGGCTTCGTGATGCAGCCAGTCGCCGCAGTCCTTGAGTGCCCGCGCCGCGGTTGCCTGTTTCTTGGCCAGTGCCTTTTCCTTGCCCCGGAATCGTTTGGCACCTTCCGGCCGCGTGAGGGCGCCGGCTTCCAGCGGTGGAAACAGGCCGAAATTGATGTTCATCGGTTGGAACGAGCGCTTGCCGGGCTCGTCGTCGGAAACGATGTGCCCACCGGTGATGTGATTGAGGAGCGCGCCGAAGGCCGTCGTGGCCGGCGGTAGCGACGGCGCATCACCCTTGCGCTCGGCGGCGGCAAACCGCCCGGCGAGAAGGCCGATGCTGGCACTTTCCACATAGCCCTCGCAACCGGTGATCTGGCCGGCAAAGCGCAGACCGGGCCGGGACTTGAGCGTCAGCGAACGATCGAGGAGGATCGGCGAGTTGATGTAAGTGTTGCGGTGCAGGCCGCCGAGCCGTGCGAATTCGGCGTTCTCGAGGCCCGGAATCATCCGGAAGACGTCCGTCTGGGCACCGTATTTCAGTTTGGTCTGGAAGCCCACCAGGTTGTAGAGGGTGCCCAGCGCGTTGTCCTGGCGCAGTTGGACGACGGCGTAGGGCTTGACCGAAGGATTGTGGGCATTGGTGAGTCCCATGGGCTTCATCGGGCCGTGACGCAGCGTTTCGCGGCCGCGTTCCGCCATTACCTCGATCGGCAGGCAGCCGTCGAAGTAGGGCGTGCCTTCCCATTCCTTGAAGCCTGTCTTGTCGCTGGCGATCAGTGCATCGACGAAGGCATTGTACTGTTCCTCCGTCATCGGGCAGTTGATATAGTCCTTGCCGGTGCCGCCAGGACCGACCTTGTCGTAGCGCGACTGATGCCAACACACGTCCATGTCGATCGTCTCGGTGTAGACAATCGGCGCGATGGCATCGAAGAAGGCGAGCGCGTCGGCGCCGGTCTCCTGGCGGATCGCCTCGGCGAGAGCGGGCGCGGTGAGCGGACCGGTGGCGACGATCGCGAGGTCCCACTCCCTGGGCGGGAGGGCACCAATTTCCTCGCGAACGACCGAGATCAGCGGATGACTTTCGATCTGGGCGCCGACCGCCTGCGAGAAGCCGTCCCGATCAACGGCAAGCGCGCCGCCGGCCGGCACCTGGTTGCGATCGGCCGCCTGCATGATCAGCGATCCGGCCAGGCGCATTTCCGCATGCAGCACACCAACGGCATTGCTGGCGGCATCGTCGGAGCGGAAAGAGTTGGAGCAGACAAGCTCGGCGAGTCCGTCGGTCTTGTGCGCATCCGTGCCGCGCACGCCGCGCATTTCATGGAGGATGACCGGGACGCCCGCCTCGGCGATCTGCCAGGCAGCCTCCGAGCCGGCGAGGCCGCCGCCGATGACATGGATGGGGGAATAAGGGGAGGTGGTCTTGTTCATGCGCGGCTTCCTACCACAGGCATGTCGCGCTTCCAACAAAAACGGCGCCCGCAGGCGCCGTCTTTGAGATGTCCGGGCTTTCGTTCCGTTTAGCGGAAGGAGCGAGCCGCAATGTTGCGGATATCGTAGCGGGTGATGCCGATGTCGCTCAGGGCGTGGTTCGAGAGACCACCGAGTTCGGCGACAGTGCGGCGATAGTTGATCCAGCTTTTTGCAATACGAATGGGGTTCATGGTCGTTTCCTCAGATCGCTTAGGCGAGACAGTGATTTGTCTGCGTCGTTGAGGTTCTTATACGCCTGTCTAATTGGAAGTGGAGTGCAAAGAAAATGCATCTGCTATGCATTTGTGCACTGCATCGATGATTTGATGGGCAAAGGCAGAGAAAGCCCGAGAATGCATCACGCCACCGGGGGCGGACCCAGGCCAGCATGCGGCAAATGGGGTGTGCTTCGCCGCAGCTTTGCTCAGTCCAAAAGCGTCGGCGCGCGGTGCGCTTCGCAAAGCTTTTCTTGGCTGGCGTTTCGTCCGGTCAAACAGAGATGCGGCCCTGCCACTTTTCACGCGACGCAGGCAAAGAAAAACGCCCGCCGGCGGGGAGCCGGAGGGCGTTTGAAAAGTAGCGCTTGTCTTGTGGCTTACTTGACTGCCTGGCGGGCAACGTAGGGAATGTCAGAACGGCCGATACCGAGGTCGTTCAGCTCGCGGTCGCTCATGCGGCCGAGCTCGCTGCAGGTCTGACGATACTTGCGCCAATTGTTGAAAGAACGTGCGAGGTTCATGATCCTATTCCTTTCAGGGTCGTTTGCCAGCGCTCTATCTCTCTTGCTGGCCGTCATCTTATGGCTGTGAATATAATCGATTTGGGCGTTGGAAAAAGAGACGATGCTGCATCGCACCCATGCATGCCCTGCAATCCTGTTGATGGACGGTAACGCAGTCTTAATCTTTGGCGCCGGTACCGTAGATCGACCGCTGCAGGCTGGACGATGACTATCGAAACCTGTTGCAACGCGCCAAAAAACAACGCCCGCTGGGGGAGGAGATCCAGCGGGCGTTGCCTGTTCTGATTGGCAACTGGGAGGAGGAGTGTTGCCAATCCGTATCGGGAGCGCTGGGAGGAGGAGTGCGCTGCCCGATCGATGCTTTGAAGATAGGTGCGAACCCCTAATTTGTATAGGGACACTGCGGAATGGCACGCATGCGCCCGATGCATAGCTCAACCGCCGCCTCTGCAGAAATGCTTCAATAATGGGCAATCTGCGCAGTGCGGCTCGGAAAACGCGAGTGGATTTTTGCAACTGCGAAACAATCGGCCCGCATCTGGGGCGCAGGTGTCCTTAGGATGATGGGCAACCGCGAGGGCGGCCTCGCGGAGCAATCGCGATCCTTGACGTTCGCCAGGCACGGTCGCTCGCGATGATCCGCTGCGGCGTCGCGGCAGCCGGGCATGGCGGCGGGGGTTCACATCGAGGGAAGATGGTGCCCGGTGAGGGACTCGAACCCCCATGCTCTCGCGCTTGGACCTAAACCAAGTGTGTCTACCAATTCCACCAACCGGGCAACGGCGGTGCTTGCCGCCTGTAGAACAATGACAGGCATTTTGGCAAGCCTCGTGTGGGGCTTCCCTACCGGAAATGCTTGCCATTCGGCGGCCATCGGGTGTATTTGGCGCCCGTGACACACCGCGAAATGTGCCATGACTTCGTGATGCCCGTCGAGGGCGACGCGGCAGTCGCGGGTAGGTGATTGGGTTCACCGGCGCCTGGTCAATCGACATTTGCGTGGCGGTGATTGGGTTTCGGTGCAACGAGGCGAGACGGGTCAGTCTTCCGATCGTATCCGGACAATATCGCGGCCACATGTCGGTATTCGACGGTGAGGAGGGGAGGCAAAATGCCATTTTGCTTGCAAAACGGTTGCGGAATTGCGTAAAGCCACTCCCGGCAAATGGATCGGCTCAAGTGCTCGCCAGACCTTTCGGGGCAAGAGCACTGTCAACGTGAAGTGAAGGTTTGAACATGCAGGTTATCGAAACGCTCGCTCAAGGGCTGAAGCGCGAACTCAAGGTCGTAATTCCGGCCAATGAAATGGAAACTCGGATGAACGAGCGCCTGGCCGAGGTGAAGGATCGCGTCCGCATCAACGGCTTCCGTCCCGGCAAGGTGCCGGTCTCGCATCTGAAGAAGGTCTATGGCAAGTCGATCATGGCCGAGCTCGTCAACGAGATCGTTCGCGAAAAGCCGACCGAAATTCTGACGAGCCGCGGCGAAAAGTCGGCCACGCAGCCTGAAGTCGCCATGACCGAGGACGAGGCTGAAGCCGACAAGATCCTCAACGCCCAAGCCGATTTCGAGTTTACGCTCGCTTACGAGATCATCCCGGCGATCGAGCTCAAGGATGCGACCGGCATCAAGGTGACGCGCGAAGTCGTCGAGATCGGCGAGGACGAAGTCAACGAGCAGATCCTGCGTATCGCCGAAAGCGCCCGCAGCTATGAATCGAAGAAGGGCAAGGCAGCCAACGGCGACCGTGTCACCATCGACTATCTCGGCAAGGTGGACGGCGCCGCCTTCGACGGCGGCAAGGACGAGGACGCCGAACTGGTGCTCGGCTCCAACCGATTCATCCCGGGCTTCGAAGAGCAGCTCGTCGGCGTCAAGGCAGGCGACGAGAAGACCATCACCGTCACCTTCCCGGCCGATTATCCGGCAGCCAACCTCGCCGGCAAGGAAGCAACCTTCGACATCACTGTGAAGGAGGTCGCCGGTGCTGCTCCGATCGAAATCAACGACGAACTGGCGACGAAGCTCGGCCTCGAATCGGCTGACAAGCTGAAGGAAATCGTTCGCGGCCAGATCGAAGGCCAGTACGGCTCGGTCACCCGCCAGAAAGTCAAGCGCCAGCTGCTCGATCAGCTCGACGAACTGTACCAGTTCGAGACGCCCGAGCGGCTCGTCAACGCCGAATTCGACAACATCTGGCGCCAGATCAATACCGACCTCGAGCAGGCCGGCAAGACCTTCGCCGATGAGGACACGACGGAAGAGCAAGCCCGCGTCGAGTACCGCAAGCTCGCCGAGCGCCGCGTCCGTCTCGGCCTCGTTCTCTCCGAAATCGGCGAGAAGGCCGGCGTCCAGGTGAGCGACGACGAAATGCAGCGCTCGCTGTTCGAGCAGCTGCGTCAGTTCCCCGGCCAGGAAAAGCAGATCCTCGACTATTTCAAGAACACGCCCGGCGCCGCCGCTTCGCTGCGTGCCCCGCTCTTCGAAGAAAAAGTCGTCGACCACCTGCTTTCGGAAGTCTCGGTGACCGACAAGACCGTTTCCAAGGACGATCTGATGGCCGAGGACGAAGCCGAGGACAAGCCGGCCAAGAAGGCGTCCGCCAAGAAGAAAGCCGCTTCAAAGGCTGAAGCCGCCGAGGGCGAAGAGGCCGCTGCACCGAAGAAGAAGGCTCCGGCCAAGAAGAAGGCCGCGGACGAAAGCGCCGAGTAATCGGACTCTTTCGGAACATTTGAAGGCCGCCTTCGGGCGGCCTTTCGCGTTTCAGGGAAAATAAAAGGCCGCCGAATCGGCGGCCGAGCACAGAGCAATTCCAGGAAAAGTGTAACAACGGTTTTCCGTCCGGAATTGCGTAATTTCAAAGGGTTGGCTCATTTCACCGTTTCAATGAAACGATGAAATGATCTAGAGCGGCGAGGGGTGGGACCTATACCGCCTTGATCTCGCCCATACGGTTCCAGGCGTCGAGCCCTGCAATCTTGTAGGCTTCCGCGAGGGTCGGATAGTTGAAGGTGTTTTCGACGAAATATTCGACCGTGCCCTTCAGGTTCAGAACCGCCTGGCCGATATGGACGAGTTCGGTGGCCCCTTCGCCGATGATGTGCACGCCGAGCAGGCGCCGGGTCTTCAGCGAGAAAATCATCTTGAGCAGGCCCGCATCGAGCCCCATGATGTGCCCGCGCGAGGTTTCGCGGAACCGGGCGATGCCGCATTCGTAAGGGATGCCGCGTTCCTTCACTTCCTCTTCGGAAAGCCCGCAGGTGGAGATTTCCGGCACGGCATAGATGCCGTAAGGGAAGTATTTCTGCGGTTCCTTGGCGATCGCGCCGACGGCGACGCGCGCCGCGACGCGGCCCTGTTCCATCGATGTCGAGGCGAGGCTCGGGAAGCCGACTACGTCGCCTGCGGCATAGATGTTCGGTACGGCCGTCTGGAATGTTTCCGGATTGACCTTCAGGCGGCCGCGGCTATCCGCCTCGAGGCCGGCAGCCCCGAGATTGAGCGCATCCGTCGCGCCCATGCGGCCGGCGGCAAACAGGACCATTTCCGTGGTGATCCTGCGGCCGTTATCGAGCGTAAGCTGGACCTTACCGTCATCAAGCCGTTCCACCTTCTCGGCCTTCTGGCCGAGATTGAGCTTCATGTTGCGGTCCCGAAGCTGATAGGTGAAGTCCTCGACGATCTCCTTGTCGATAAAGTCGAGCATGGTGGACTTGGGGTCGATTACCGTCACCTGCGTGTCGAGGGCGCTGAAGATGGTAGCATATTCGATGCCGACGACCCCGGCGCCGATGACGACGAGCGAACGCGGCAGGTTCTCGATGTCGAGAAGCTCGTCGCTATCGAGAACGGTCTTGCCGTCGAACGGTATGTAGTCCGGCCGAAAGGGTTTCGTGCCGACGGCAAGCAGGATACTGGTACCGGAAACCTGCACGCTCTCGCCGTCGTCCTTGATGACCTCGAGCGTGGTCGGATTGACGAAGCTCGCCTTGCCGCGGATGTGTTGGACGCGGTTGCGCGCGAACTGGTGCTCAAGGACCTCGACCTCGTGGTTGAGGGTGATGATCAGGCGCTGGCGCAAATCCTCCGCGCTGATCTCCTGTTTCACCCGGTAGGAGCGGCCGTAGAAGCCGCGCTCGCGCCAGCCGGACAGGTTGAGCGCCGTCTCGCGCAGCGTCTTGGATGGAATGGTTCCGGTATGGACGGAGACGCCGCCAACGCGTTTTCCCTGCTCGATGACGAGCACTTTCCTGCCGAGCTTGGCGGCCTGAATCGCGCCTCTGCGTCCGGCCGGACCGCTGCCGACGACGATAAGATCGAACTGGTTCATGACCGTTTCCCCTGACCCGCGCAAGAATCGTTATTGCAATGCGGCAAAATTCGCGCACGGACATCTATATCGTCAATCCGCCGGTTTGATGAAGTGGCAATGCCGCAGCGATCTGTCCTGGATGCGTCCGAAGTCAAATATCGCTATGCTGCTCGCATTCGGCGGAAGTGGGAGACGGATAGGCATGGCGCTTGAGTGGATGAACGGTCCGGCGAATGGTTCGCGGCCCGCGCACGGCTATGGCGGCGAATCAGCGCTCGAAGGCGCGTCGAGCAACCGGCCTGGCGTCGTGGCGGCCGCCGTCTATCAAAATGGCCGCCGCGTGCGAGACATCGAGATCGAAGACGCCGGAGAGTGGCGAAATCGCGAGAACGTTGTCGTATGGATCGGCCTGCACGAGCCTGACCAGCAATTGCTGCGGCAGGTGCAGAAGGCGTTCGACCTGCACGATCTGGCGATCGAGGACGCCGGCAAGGCGCATCAGCGTCCGAAGTTGGAGATCTATGGGGATGCCATCTTCGTCGTTGCGCGTACCGCCCATATGGTCGAGGACGAGATCGCTTTCGGCGAGACGCATCTCTTCGTCGGGCGCGGCTATGTCGTCTCGGTTCGCCACGGCGCTTCGACATCCTATATGGCGGTGCGGCAGCGTTGCGAGTCTTCCCCGGCTGCGCTTGCGCACGGAGAGAACTATATCCTCTATTCGATCCTCGACTTCATCGTCGACAACTACATGCCGGTCGTGGAGACGATCCACGGCGAGGTGGAAAAACTCGAGGACCGTCTGCTTCGCGGTCGCTTGGACAAGGTCGACATTGAACGTCTCTACGTGCTCCGGCGCAATCTGCTCAAGCTGCGCAACGCCGTCGTTCCTTTGGTCGATGTCTGCCGCCGGCACGAGCATCTCGAATTACCCGGCATGGACGCCGCCATGCAGCCGCTTTTCCGCGACGTTACCGATCACGTTCGCCGCGTTCAGGAGGACATCGACGCGCTTCGCGAGGTGCTTGCTTTCACCTTTGAAGCAAGCTTGATGATCGGCCAATCCGAGCAGACGGAAATCTCGCGCAAACTCGCGTCCTGGGCGGCGATTCTCGCCGTTCCCACGGCGATCGCCGGGATCTACGGCATGAACTTCGACGCCATGCCGGAACTCCGGTTCCGTTATGGCTATTTCGTCGTATTGGCCGTGATCTTCGGGCTTTGCGCCACGCTTTACCGGTTCTTCCGGCGTGCGCGCTGGCTTTGATCGGGGCGGAATGGCCCGGGCCTAAAACAGCCGCAGCCCCTTCATGCTCACGTGCCCGTCCTTGCCGATGATCACATGGTCGTGGACGGTGATGCCGAGCGGCTTGGCCGCCTCGGCGATCAGCTTCGTCATGTCGATATCGGCACGCGACGGGGTCGGATCGCCGGAGGGGTGGTTGTGGACGAGGATCAAGGCCGTCGCGGAAAGCTCCAGGGCTCGCTTGACGACCTCGCGCGGATAAACGGGCGTATGGTCGATCGTTCCCTGCTGCTGAACCTCGTCGGCAATCAGCGTGTTGCGCTTGTCGAGAAACAGGATGCGAAACTGCTCCTTCGTTTCATGCGCCATTGCAGCATGACAATAGTCGATCACCGCGCTCCAGGATGACAGGACCTGCTTGTTGCGCAGCTCGCTCTTCAGCATCCGTTGTGCGGCGGTCGCGATGAGCTTCAAATCGAGCGCGACGGACTCGCCGACGCCCTTGACCTCCTGCAGCAAGTGCTGCGGCGCGCCGAAGACACCGGCGAGCGTGCCGAAGCGAACGAGAAGGTCCTTGGCGATCGGTTTCGTGTCGCGGCGGGGAATGAGGCGGAACAGAATGAGTTCGAGAAGCTCGTAGTCGGCAAGCGACACATCGCCCTGTTCGCGGTAGCGGGCTCGTAGCCGATCGCGATGACCGTGATAATGCGCCTCGACGTTGCCGCCAAGCGCCGGCGTCTTGTCCAGTTTCCGCGTCTTCTGCTGCGCGAAGAAATGCCGTTCGTCGGCGGTCTCGCCTTCGTCCGGTTCTGGAAAAACGGGCGGCTTCGTCACGCGTTGCCCAGAGCGCTGACGCCGGGCATGAAAAGGCCGGCCGGTGAAAGCGTGAAGACTTCGCAGCCATTCGCCGTAACCCCGACCGTGTGCTCGTACTGCGCCGAAAGCGACCGGTCGCGGGTGACGGCCGTCCATCCGTCCGAGAGCACCTTCACATGCGGCCGGCCGAGATTGATCATCGGTTCGATCGTGAAGATCATGCCTTCTCTCAATTCCGGCCCTTCGCTGGCTTGTCCGTAGTGGAGGATGTTCGGAGCATCGTGGAACAATCGTCCCACGCCGTGGCCGCAGAAGTCTCTGACGACGGAGCAGCGCTCCGACTCCGCATAGATCTGGATTGCCTCGCCGATGGCGCCGGTACGGGCACCGGGCCGAACCGCCGCTATGCCGCGCATCAGGCATTCATGGGTGACTTCGAGCAGGCGTTCGGCGGCGCGCTTGACGTCGCCGACCGGGTACATTCGGCTGGAATCGCCGTGCCAGCCATCGACGACATAGGTCACGTCGATGTTGACGATATCGCCGTCGCGCAAGGGTTTGTCATTCGGTATGCCGTGGCAGACGACGTGGTTGATCGACGTGCAGGACGACTTGGTATAGCCACGATAATTCAGCGTCGCGGGCAGCGCTCCGTGATCCATGCCGAACTCGTAGACGAAGCGGTCGATCTCTTCCGTCGTCACGCCGGGCCGCACCCGCGGCACCAGTTCATCGAGGCACCGTGCCGTCACCTGACAGGCCTTGCGCATGCCTTCGAATCCGTCCGGCCCGTAGAGACGAATGACCCCGGTATTCTTGTAGGGGGCGGCGCCGGCCTCGATATAAGTTACCATTCCAAGACTTTCGATGTTTCAGGCGGTTTTCTTAGATCAGCAAGTACCGGTTCGTCCACTATCATCGCACCGGCCGGCACGATGTCGAACGGCGATATCGCGCATCTGACCGCATAGGCTTCGACGCCGCGACGAGCGGCCCGTTCGAAAGCTCGAGCATAAACCGGATCGAGGTCGCGGCATATCCGCAAGACGCTGCAGTCGTTTCTTTGAACAAGATAGAGCATGATCCCCCGGTGTCCCGTCTCGACCATGTCCCCGAGCTCGTCAAGGTGCTTGGTGCCGCGCTGCGTCGGGCTGTCCGGAAATTCTGCCAACGCCTCGGCGCGGCTGAAATGGACATTCTTCACCTCGACATAAGCAAGCCCCTTTGCCGGATCGCTGAGCAAAATATCGATCCGCGAATTGCGCCCGTACCTCTGTTCGCGGCGGAGCGTTTCATAGGTGTGGAGATCGCTTATCAGCCCGGCGGCGATCGCTTCTTCGGCGATCCGGTTTGGCAGCCCGGTATTGATGCCGACAAGCGTGCGGTCCGCCTCGACGATTTCCAGCATGTGGCGATACTTGCGTGTTGGCGAGTCATGCTCGGACAGCCAGATTGCCGATCCTGGCGTCGTCAGGCCACGCATCGAGCCGGTATTCGGGCAGGAGCCGGTGATCCGCGTTCCGTCCGCGAGGTCTGCATCGAAGAGGAAGCGTTTGTAACGCTGAAGCAGCGTCGCTGGAACGAGCGGGCGGGCAAAGTTCACAATGCGCTTCCGCAGGTCAGGCGCGTACGCGCACGTAGGAGCCCGGCGCTTCCTCGATGGAGTTGAGTGGCCCTCCGGGCTTGCGGGCGGGAACGCGCCGCTTGTCGAGCCCTTCGGCCCAATCCTGCCAATGTGGCCACCAGGAGCCGGGCGTTTCCTTTGCCTTCTCTAGCCACGGCTCCAGCTCGCCCTTCGGGGGGGCGCCCGTCCAGAACTGGTATTTGCCCTTGTCCGGCGGGTTGACGACGCCGGCAATGTGGCCGGAGCCGGACAGAACGAAGGTGACCTTGCCGCCGAAGAACCCGCTTCCAAGGAAGACGGACTTCGCGGGCGCGATGTGATCTTCCTTGGTGGCAAGGTTGTAGATTGGGATCGTCACGTCGCCGAGCGATACTTTGCGGCCGCCGAGCACCATCTCACCCTTGGCCAGCTTGTTCTCGAGATAGCAATTGCGCAGATAGAAGGAGTGGTTGGCGGCCGGCATTCTCGTCGAATCGGAGTTCCAGTAGAGCAGGTCGAAGGGCAGGGGGTCCTGGCCCTTGAGATAGTTGTTGACGAAGTAAGGCCAGATCAGCTCGGATGCGCGAAGCATGTTGAACGCGGTCGCCATCTTCGAGCCTTCGAGATAGCCGGTCGCGCTCATATTGGCTTCCATCTGCTCTATCTGGTCGTCGTCGACGAAGACCTTGAGGTCGCCCGCATAGGTGAAATCCACCTGCGTCGTGAAGAGCGTTGCCGAGTGGATCCGCTTGTCGCCCTCGGCGGCATGAAGCGCCAGCGTCGCAGCGAGCAAGGTGCCGCCGACGCAGTAGCCGATCGCATTGACCTCGCGCTCGCCCGTTGCCTGTTCGATCGTGTCGAGCGCGAAACCGACGCCTTCGCGCGCATAGGCTTCCCAGTCCTTTCGCGCGTGGCGTTCATCCGGATTGACCCAGGAAATGACGAAGACCGTATGGCCCTGGTCGACGGCCCATTTTATGAAGGACTTCTGCGGGTTGAGGTCGAGCACGTAGTATTTGTTGATCCACGGCGGGCAAATCAGCAACGGCCGTTTCAGCACCGTTTCCGTGGTCGCTTCGTACTGGATGACCTGGCAGATTTCGGATTGCGCGATCACCTTGCCGGGGGTGATCGCAATGTTCTCGCCGATGGCGAACTTGCTGGTATCCGTCTGCCTGAGCCTGAGGTCGCCGCGCCCGGCGGCGATGTCCTCGGCGAGCATCTGCATGCCCTTGACGAGATTTGCGCCGCTGGATGCCACGGTCTCCCGGTAGAGTTGCGGATTGGTGGTGATGAAATTGGTCGGGGAGAGCGCGCTCGATATCTGCCGGATATAGAAGGCCGCCTTGTGACGGGTGTGGTCGTCCAACCCTTCGGCATCCTCGACCATGCGCTCCGCCCAGTCGGAGGTCACGAAATAGGCCCGGCGGATGAAGTCGAAAAAGGGATTCTTCACCCAGTCTTCGTCCGAAAATCGCTTGTCGTTGCGTTGGAGGCTCTCCGATTCGGCGACATCGTCGCCGGCCATGCGTTGCATTGTCCTCGACCAGATGTCGAAGAAGCTTCCCATCAGATGCGTCTGCGCTTCCAGCGTCCGGCGCGGATCGGATAGCCAGTATTCGGAGACTCTGGAGAGTGTCCTGACCATGTCGGAGACAGGCTCGGCGTAGGCGTCTTTCTTCTCGCCGGTCTCCCGCGGCGCCAACCACGCCGACGCCGCTTTTCCCATCTGTTCGACGGCGCGGGCCAGGTTGATGGCCAGATTATGGGGATCCTTGACGATGTAAGGCTCGACCGATTTCGGATCGAAGCCTGAGAAGCCGCCCTTGCCCGTGGTGTCCTCGGCCTTGTCTGATGTCACCCGGCGTCCTCCACAGCACGTTGTTTGTTTTGTATTTTTACATTCTGCCCGAAAATGATTACAAGGGCTAGCGCATCGTCGCCCCTTAAAAGCAGAGGTCATCGCCAGCATGCTCGTCGCCGCAAACCAGCGTTCGCTTTCCCGGATTACCGGTTTGATTCTCGCAGGCATGCTTGCCGGATGCAGTTCGACGGCCGATCTCGCCACCTACCCCTCGGTCTATGGACAGAAGCCTGCCGCCATGCAGCAGATGACCAACGAAGAGGCGGTCAACATGCAGGGGCGGCTGACGGCGCTTTCCGCCCAGCGTAAATCCGGCGCCATCTCCGAAGCGGAGTATCAGCGCCGTCTGAAGGAATTGCAGTTGCTTGCCGAACAGCATGGGGCCGAAGCGCTGAAACAGATCGAGAATTAGCACTTGCCTTTCTCGTGATTTGGCCGCAAAGCGTTGAATGGCCGCAATGACGGCCATTCACCCCGCGCATGTTGAGCGATTGCCGAAGAGGCCCAAAAACCTGCGCCAAATGAGGTCTGGAGATGGAAGAGTTTCATAAAGTCCGGCGTTTGCCGCCCTATGTTTTCGAACAGGTCAACCGTTTGAAAGCAAGCGCGCGAGCCGCCGGTGCTGACATCATCGACCTCGGCATGGGCAACCCGGATCTTCCCACTCCGCAGTCGATCGTCGACAAGCTCTGCGAGGTCGTCCAGGACCCGCGCACCCATCGTTATTCGTCGTCGAAGGGCATTCCGGGGCTGCGCCGCGCCCAGGCCGCCTATTATGCCCGCCGCTTCGGCGTCAAGCTCAATCCCGAGACGCAAGTGGTCGCCACTCTCGGCTCGAAGGAAGGCTTCGCCAACATGGCGCAGGCGATCACCGCGCCGGGCGACGTGGTCCTGTGTCCGAACCCGACCTATCCGATCCACGCTTTCGGCTTCCTGATGGCCGGCGGTGTCATCCGCTCGATCTCCGTCGAGCCGGACGAGAGCTTCTTCCCGCCGCTCGAGCGGGCCGTGAAGCACTCGATCCCGAAGCCTCTGGCGCTGATCCTCAATTATCCGTCCAACCCGACGGCTCAGGTCGCGACACTCGATTTCTACAAGGACGTCATCGCCTTCGCGAAGAAGCATGACATCATCGTGCTGTCGGACCTCGCCTATTCGGAAATCTATTTCGATGACGTGCCGCCGCCCTCCGTTCTGGAAGTGCCGGGCGCAATCGACGTGACGGTGGAATTCACCTCGATGTCGAAGACCTTCTCGATGCCCGGCTGGCGGATGGGCTTCGCGGTCGGCAACGAGCGGCTGATCGCGGCGCTGACGCGGGTGAAGTCCTACCTCGACTACGGCGCCTTCACGCCGATCCAGGTGGCCGCGACGCAGGCGCTGAACGGCGACGGCAGCGACATCGCGGAGGTGCGCAACATCTACAAGCGCCGCCGCGACGTCATGGTCGACAGTTTCGGCAAGGCCGGCTTCGAGGTGCCGCCGCCGCCGGCGACGATGTTCGCCTGGGCGAAGATCCCCGAAAAGTTCCGCCATCTGGGTTCGCTGGAGTTCTCCAAGCTGCTCGTCGAGAAGGCGGATGTGGCGGTGGCCCCCGGCATCGGTTTCGGCGAGCAGGGCGACGACTATGTTCGCCTGGCGCTGGTCGAGAACGAACACCGCATTCGTCAGGCGGCGCGCAACATTAAACGCTTCCTGTCGACGGCGGACGAGACGATGCACAATGTCGTCTCGCTGAACGCCCATCGGTAGGAAAACCGCCGACTTTCGCGCAATATGGCCCCGCCAGTCCGGCGGGGCGCCTTCTACATGTTAGGAACTTGCTATGGCAGATGCCCTCAAAATCGGCATTGCGGGCTTGGGGACGGTTGGTGCCTCGCTCGTGCGGATTCTCCAGGAACGTCACGAGATGCTGGCAACGACGTGCGGAAGGCCGATCGAGCTTGTTGCCGTGGCGGCAAGGGATCGCAGCAAGGACCGCGGCGTCGATCTGACGAAGGCTGCCTGGTTTGACGACTCGGTGGCGCTCGCCTCCGAGGCGGACATCGATGTCTTCGTCGAATTGATGGGTGGGGCAGCGGATCCGGCCTATTCCTCGGTCAAGGCCGCACTTAAGCGCGGTATCCATGTGGTTACCGCCAACAAGGCGCTACTTGCCAGGCACGGCATCGAGCTCGCCGGCATCGCCGAGGAAAAGGGCGCGCTGCTCAACTACGAGGCGGCGGTCGCAGGCGGCATTCCGGTCATCAAGGCGCTCCGCGAATCGCTGACGGGCAATACCGTCTCGCGCGTCTACGGGATCATGAACGGGACCTGCAACTATATCCTGACAAAGATGGAGAAGGAGGGGCTGACCTTCGAGGCCTGCCTGAAAGAAGCGCAGCGTCTCGGCTATGCCGAAGCGGATCCGGCCTTCGATATCGAGGGCAACGACACCGCCCACAAGCTTTCGATCCTGACGAGCCTCGCCTTCGGCACGGCAATCGCCGCCGACGACATCTACCTGGAAGGCATCACCAATATCTCGATCGAGGACATCCAGGCAGCCGCCGACCTTGGCTATCGCATCAAGCTGCTCGGTGTGGCACAGCGCACCGAGAGCGGTATCGAGCAGCGCGTCCATCCGACGATGGTGCCCTATGATTCCGTTATCGCACAGGTCGACGGCGTGACGAACGCAGTCGCCATCGAATCCGACATACTGGGCGAATTGCTGATGGTCGGCCCCGGCGCCGGCGGCAATGCGACCGCCTCGGCCGTATTGGGCGATATTGCCGATATCGCCAAGAGCCGCCCGGGTGCCCAGCACGTCCCGGCTTTCGGGCGACCGACCACTGCGCTGCTGCCCTACAAGCAGGCGCGGATGCAGAGCCATGAGGGCGGATATTTCATCCGCCTGAAAGTGGTCGATCGCACGGGCGTCTTCGCCAACATAGCCGGGCACATGGCGGAGAACGACATCTCGCTCGAATCCATCATGCAGCATTCCAAGCACTATGCGGATCCGGCCGAGCCGAAGACCATTATCCTGGTGACGCACGCCACGCACGAAGCCTCGGTGCGCAAGGCGATCGTTTCGATCAAGGGCGAGGGTTACCTCGTCGGCGAACCGCAGGTGATCCGTATCGAGCGGCCCAAGGACTGGTGATCCATTAAAACTGTTGAGAAACCGCTCCGGCGGGCCGATTGCAGGCCGGGGTGCCCGGCCTGACGGTTTTTCCGCCTAGAAATCTTCGTTAAATACGCGAGGACTTCGGGCGGACAGGCAGCATGGACGTATTGGCGGATCCGATAGAGCGGGCATTTCTCGGCGTCGAACGCTCGATCAGCGGTCAGCGCTGGGTCTCGCGCCTGGATCAGGCCGGGCAGAATCGCGCCTTGGCGATCAGCCAGGTGCACGGCTATTCGGAGCTCATCGCAAGGGTGCTGGCAGGGCGCGGCGTCGGCCTTGATGATGCGGCGCAATTTCTCGACCCGACGCTCCGTGCGCTGATGCCCGATCCGGATCTGCTGACCGATTGCCGAAGGGCCGCGGAGCGACTCGCTCACGCCATTCGCCGCGGCGAAAAAGTCGCGATATTCGGCGATTACGATGTCGACGGGGCGGCGTCCTCGGCGCTGATGCTGCGGTTCCTGCGCCATTTCGACGTCCCGGCCGAGATCTATATTCCCGATCGAATCTTCGAGGGCTACGGTCCGAACCCGCACGCGATCGAGCAGTTGATCGGCAACGGCGCCGCTCTGATCGTCACCGTCGACTGCGGCTCGACGAGCCATGAGTCGCTCGCCGTCGCTGCCGACCGCGGCATCGACGTGGTCGTCATCGATCACCATCAGGTCGGTGCGACGCTTCCGCCGTGCCACGCGCTCGTCAATCCGAATCGCGAGGACGATTTGTCCGGGCAAGGGCACCTATGCGCCGCCGGCGTCGTCTATCTGGTGCTCGTCAACACATTGCGGGTGCTGCGCCTTGCGGGCGAGCCGCGTGTCGGGTCGTTCGATCTGCTGGCACTGCTCGACCTCGTCGCGCTCGCAACGGTCTGCGACGTGGTGCCGCTCAAGGGACTGAACCGCGCCTATGTCGTCAAGGGGCTGATCGCCGCGCGCCATATGGGCAATAACGGCTTGGCAGCCCTGCTGCGCAAGGCCGCAATTGGCGGCCCGGTGACGCCCTATCACCTCGGCTTTCTGATCGGGCCGCGCATCAATGCCGGCGGGCGGATCGGCGATGCAGCCCTCGGCAGCCGGCTCCTGACCCTCGATGATGCTACGGCGGCCGAGGTGATCGCCAGCCAGCTCGACGAGCTCAATCGCGAGCGGCAGGCGATGGAGGCGGCGATGCTCGCCGAGGCGGAGGCGGAAGTGCTGGCGGAATACGGCACGGGCGAGGGTGCCTCGGTGATCGTCACCGCCCGGGAAAACTGGCATCCTGGCATCGTTGGCCTCATCGCGGCGCGCATCAAGGAGAAGTTCCGCCGACCGGCCTTTGCGATCGCCTTCGACCCGAGCGGCCGCGGAACGGGCTCCGGCCGTTCGATCACCGGTTTTGACATGGGCAGGCTCGTTCGCGCGGCCGTCGATGATGGCCTCCTCGTCAAAGGCGGCGGACATGCCATGGCGGCCGGCCTGACGGTCGAGCGGGCCAAACTCGGGAGATTGCGCCAATTCTTCGAGGAGCGCGCCGAGACTGCGGTACGCGATCTGGTCGCCGTAGAGACCCTCAAGCTCGACGGCGCGCTGGCAGCGGCCGGGGCAACGCTCGACCTCGTCGACCTTCTCGACCAGGCGGGCCCCTATGGATCGGCTCATCCGCAGCCGGTCTTCGCCTTTCCCCAGCACCGGCTGCGCGACAGCCGTCAAGTCGGCGCCAATCATGTCAAGGTCACGCTCGAGGGCCATGACGGTAGCCGCATCGACGGTATCGCCTTCCGGGCGACGGAAACGCCGCTCGGCGATTTCCTGCTCGGCAATCGCGGCGCGACGGTTCATGTCGCCGGGTCCGTGTCGGCGGATCTCTGGCAAGGGTCACGTCGGGTGCAACTGCGCGTGTCGGACGCTGCGAAGGCCGGTTAGGGCGTTGCCTGCTGCTGGCTAAAATGCGTGAAGCTGCTTCAAAAATTCCTAGCAATAACAAAGCGATTGGCTGTACCGTGGGACGTGCCATTCCTCCTCTTTCCTATTTCACCTTTTTCATAGTATGTTGCTGATGCTTCGGCACAGGCGCCCATCGTCTAGCGGTCAGGACGCCGCCCTCTCACGGCGGTAACACGGGTTCGAGTCCCGTTGGGCGTACCAATTTCCTTGCCATCCGGCCGAGCCAATTTCCCGATTTTTCCCAAGAAAAATCCAACTTAGTCGCGCTCGGTCACTTGCGGGAATCCGAAGGCCCCTCTATAAGCCACCTCGTCTTGCAGCGCCGTGCGCCATGCCGGTGCACAAAGGTCGCTGCAACGCTGCACGGTTACGAGCCGTGCGCAGGCGCCCATCGTCTAGCGGTCTAGGACGCCGCCCTTTCACGGCGGAAACACGGGTTCGAGTCCCGTTGGGCGTGCCATTGACCAATTAAATCAAATGGTTGCATCGTCTCTCGACTACGAGCTGCCGGAACAGTCGAGCGTCTCAAGCCGTTTGCGTTCCCGCCCTCGCAGGCCTATCCTTCAGCATTTTCTAATACGAAGATAAGCAAGTGCTACCGTCGGCATTTGGTGGAATGCCTCAACGCCGGCGAAACTACGCGAGGCTGATTTGGCCCTGACCCGGGCTGCCGGTCCAGGCAGGCCGGAACCAGACGGGGAAGCATCGATGAACGATCGCGCTTCGATTACGCTAGCTTGCATCCTTTTCAGCGGGGCGCTCGTCGCGTGCACAACTGTGACGGGCAGTATCGGGCCCACGCCCGGCACCCACCAGATCGCAGGTCATCCGTACCGGTCGATGAATGACTGCGTCCGCAGGACCCCCATCGGCCAGTTCGATCTAAAATGCGACGTTCCGCTCATCGGTTACCGCAACTTTTCCGATCCAACGATCGTGCCGCAGGTCGGCGCACCCGGGGGCTTCCATTTCCGCTAGATGCGGCCGCACTCAAAGTAAACGAGGCGCAGGCCCAGACTTCGAGGCCGGCACGAGGGGAGCCGTGTTCTGGTGCGCAGTCGCCAATCTCATCCGGGACGTTCGAGGTGAGATGCGCCGGCGCCGCATTCCCTCTAGCGAGGAACGATCCAAGGCAGTATCATGGCAAGTCGCCCCGGCGGGACTTAGCTATGGCAACACTCAGCCTCATCTCGTTCTGCCTCGTTCTGCTGCTTGGCTCTCCCGCAGTAGGGCAGGCAGCAAATCGCGACAGACTTGCCCCGCAAGATACGCTCGAAATCAGCGCTTCGGGATGGGATGCGTTGCTTGGCGGCTTGCCCGATACGGCGATCGAGGCAATGGGGATGTCCGACCTTCCGAGAATCGGACGGCTGCTCGGTACTGGGCAGGTCGAGCTCGCTGCGATGAAGGCCCAGCTCAAGCCAGAAGCGGACACGACTGCGCCGGACGGGGAGGTCGCGGAAGTCTGGATCGACGAGGCATTTGCGCTGACCCCGCGCGAACGCGCCAGAAGCGCTGCGCCGGCGGAAATTCTTCTCGCGGCAAGCCAGGAGGCCGATGCGCCCAAGAGTGGCATGCAGTTGGCCGGGGGCAAGCTGGAGGAAATTCTGCGCCGCGCTCTGGCGGCGGCCAGACGAGACCTCGAGGCGATGCGGAGTGTCGCCGAGAAGCAGCGCCAAAGAGCAGACGCACTCGCGCGAGATCTGACGATGATGCTGCAAGTCGTCGAAGAGGTGGAGGCCAAAGCCGCTGGAGCAATGCGGGCAAAGGCTGCCGCGCTCCGGGCGCGAGACGCCGCGGAAGCGGCCCTGGCCGATGAGAGACGGGCACTTGATGAGGTGCGGCGAAAGCAGGCAACTTACGAAGTTCGTCAGTCGACTGCGGCCCCGCGGACTGACGTCAGTTTGACAGTGGCAGGGAAGGCCGCCGACGTGGAGGCCCGTCAAATTGCCGAGGCTGCGGCAAGGCGGGCTGTCGAAGAGCTCGCGCTGGAACGCGGGAAGGCGAGGTCGCTCGCACGGGAACTCGACTCCGTTCGCCGTGAGCGCGACGCGACAAAACGGTGGGCGACGCAGGACGGGCGCGATCTCGCTGTAGCGCGCCAAATTGCTGAGGCTGCGGCAAGGCGGGCTGTCGAAGAGCTCGCGGCGGAACGCGAGAGGGCAGCTTTGCTAGCGCGGGAGCTCGACTCCGCCCGCCGTGAACGCGACGCGGCAAACCGGTGGGCGATACAGGACGGCCGCGATCTCGTCGTGGCCCGCCAATTGACCGCAGTTCCGCAGCCCGACGCCAATTTGGTAGCGGCGGAGAAGGCCGCCGTCATGCTGGCTCGCCAAATTGCCGAGGCTGCGGCAAGTCGGGCTGTCGAACAGCTCGCATTGGAACGCGAGAAGGCAGCGTCACTCGCGCGCGAGCTCGACGCCGCTCTCCAGGAACGCGATGCGGCGAAGAAGCAATTGACCCGGATATCGGCGGCGCAGCAGCGTGCGTCGGAGGAGCCGCGCGAGCGGGCCGATGGCCGCGCGCCTGCGGCGACGCGAAAGGAAATTGCCCCGCGCAAGACCCGCACGGAGCGCCGAGAGGCGGGCATGGAGCGCGCACCGAAGCCGCTGCCCGACGAGCTTCTCCCCAGGCGGCTGTTGCCCGGCCTCTGGTAAGGGGGAAGTCCAGGAGTGACATGCGCAGATAAGGACTATGGCGATGCGGGCCTACTTGGCCGCGACCTTCCTGATTGCAGTTACAATGGGGCTGGCCCCGGCTTTGGACCTGGGTGGTCAGTTCGGTGGTGTGGGACTCGGCGCCGCGGCCGCGGGTGGCAAAAACGGCGGCCAGTCGAAGACCAGCGCCGGAGGCGGAAAAAAGGCTGGAGCCGCGGTCGGTGCGAAAGCGGGACCGAGCAGCGGGGTTCGCGGCAACGCCGGCGGCCAGAGTCATGGCACATCGACCGGAAGTGGTGCGGTGGGTGGCAAAATTGGCGGATCGTCAACGAACACCGCGGGAGCCGGCGTCGCTCCCGCAACGGGCGTATCGACGTCCGTCCGCCTGCCTTCTACCCTTTGGCCGTTAAAGTCTGGGCTCGGCGAGCGCGGCGAGTACGAGGAGGGCGTTTTGGGCTATCGCGTGACCGACCCAATGACAACGGGAGCGATTTCGGATGGCACAGGCGCCGTGGTTCGCGTCTGCCTCCAGGCGATCACGTCGGCCGCATTGCCCCTTGGCGCCGTGCGGGTACGCGGCGCAAGCGCCGGTCCTCTAGTCGCGCAACGCGGTGGCGCGCTGACGGCTCCAATTGCCGTGCGCATAGAATATGCGCGACAAGGCGGCGCCGAGGTCCGTCAGGCGCGAGTCAGGTGCCATCTCGACTCGAACGGCATGGTCATCGCGGTGACTTGAACCGCGCGACAGGATCGTCGGCAGGCTCAGGTAGGGCATCGGCACAGCAGGCGGAACACCGGCGCGGCGGGACCTCTGTCTACGCGAGCCGCGCCGTCAAGAGGCAAGGAGACCACACCGGTCCGAGCGGCGCATCAAATGGTCTGGCCGCGGGCCCCGGACCTACAAAGCGTGGCCGGCATACACAGCTACAGATCCGCGACGCGTCGAGACCCGGGCCCCAAAGCTCCTCCTCCCATCCATCAAAAGTCGCACTGCAATGTTGATGGGGAGACAAGTTAGAATGCCTTTCTCCTAGGAAGTTGGCTCCAGAGAGGACGACACGCCATGCAGACGATCAGAATGCTCAGCGCCGCGATGCTTTTTCTCACTGGTCCAGCCTTCGCGGCCGACTTGCTGCCGGAACCGGTGACGCCGGTCAGCCACGGCGTTTCGCCGGCCGATCAGCCGACCGTCAACAGCTGCAACGAGGCGATCGCCCAATGGGCTGCGCCATACAATCCGGCAGCCGTCGAGACCAGCCTGGCCGAGCCCGTGCGTGCAGGCGCGGCCGGCGAGCGGATCGCCACGCTCAACGTCAAGATCGACTATGAGCGCCAGGGTGGCACCGACCCGCGCTCGGCGACCATCGCCTGCACGGTGGCGTCGGACGGAGAGGTCAGTGTTGCGGTCCTCGAGGAAGGGTAAGGCGGGATCCCGCCAGCAGGACGAGCCTCTCTGCCGCTCCTGCGTAGTCTATGTTGATGCTGTTCGGCCGCTGGCCGCTCGGATCATTGGAAGAGACGCGCCAACCGATGCCTTCCCGTGCCTTCAGGAAAGGTCGAAGAACTGCCTGTATCTATCTGAAATTTTTAAAGAATGGCACGCCCAACGGGAATCGAACCCGTGTTTCCGCCGTGAAAGGGCGGCGTCCTAGACCGCTAGACGATGGGCGCCTGCGCACGGTTGGTAAACCGTGCAGCATTCGAGTGTTGCAGCGACCTTATGCGCCAGCACGGCGCTGCAAGACGAGGTGGCTTATAGAGAGCGCCTGGGATTCCCGCAAGTCACCTGGAACAATATTTTTCGATTTTTCGGCAAGAATTTAAGAGGATCGCATCAGGCTCTTTTCGCGCGTAAGCATAAGCTCGGCGCGTGCGACACCAGCGAAGTATTCGCAAGAATTCGAGAAGAAGAATGGCACGCCCAACGGGACTCGAACCCGTGTTTCCGCCGTGAAAGGGCGGCGTCCTAGACCGCTAGACGATGGGCGCCCCCGCACGGTTAGTAAACCGTGCAGAAATTCAAAGTGTTGCAGCGACCTTTGTGCGCCAGCACGGCGCTGCAAGACGAAGTGGCTTATAGAGAGCACTTCGGATTCCCGCAAGCGGCAATTCTCAAATTTTCTCAGAAAATTTACAGCCGCGGCCGCAGCCGATTCCTCAGCCGTTGCGACGGCGGCAGCGCCAGTTCCAATCGCGCTGCCGGCCGATATCGATATGCACGGATTCGGTGTGGCAATAGGTGCCGACACCGCCACGGCCGGGCAGGCTTCTGAGATAGTCGGCCAGATCCCACTTGCTGACGCCCTTGACCTGGATGTCGGCCGCTTCGCAGCGCGTATGAAGCGATTGGCGCTTCCGGCTGACTTTGATCGGCCGAAGCCCGGACGTGACCATCACCTTCTGACCGTAGTGCCGCTCCACGCTCTTCAGCATGTCGAGGAGCGCCGGCTTGAAGCAGCCGGTTTCCACGCTCTCCGTCTGCAAGATGAGGCCGCTTGGCGCCAGACGCGCGAGGCCCGAGAGATTGGCGACCTCGACCGGGGCGTCGTCCTCCTCACCCGCATGGTCGGCATGATCCATGTTGAACAGCGGATTCAACTTGACGCCCGGCAGCGCGGTATAGGCGAGCGAGGCGACCCGAGGTTCAGGTGCATTGCCGGTCGTGATGGTCCGCTTCTCTGTGGCGGGCGTATCGCTTGCCTCGCTGTTCCGGAGCTTCGGTTTGCGTTTGGCCGCAAAGAGACTTGCGAACGTCCAGCTCTTGCTCGTCCGCTGCGGATCCTTCTCACCGTCCCCAGGGGAGGTGGGCTGAACGGGATTCGCTGCAGGCGGCGCCGTCTGCTCGGTCGACGCCACTTCGATTGTCTGCAATGGAGCAGCTGCCTCGCCGGAGCGAGACGCCTGTGCGCTGGTGGGCAACGGCACCCCGGAAGGAAGGTCTGCGGCGCTGGTGGTGCTTTCTGTCACGGCCGTTGGGGTCGAAGTGGCGTTGCTTGCGCCTTCCTGGGGCAATATGACGGGCCGCACCGCCGGCTGCGCGCCGCTGAAGAGGCTGTTGCTGGTCGCGTTCACGCCCGGCTGGCCACCGGCGCCGGCTCGCGTTCCGGATGGCTGGGCGGCGTTCGCAGGCACGGTCCCGGTGACGGGCGATTGCCCGTAGATGCTCGACGACGTGGCGTTAAGGCCGGTGCTCTGCGTTGTCAGGCCCTGCTGCAAAGCCGCAGTATCCGCTTCAGCAGACGGTTCTCCCGCCTGTTGTGTATCCGCGCCGGATGCGGCGAGTTGGCCATCCCGGGGCTCGCGTGCCGCCGCCGCGGCACTCGGCGAAGCTGTTGGTTGCTGCGATTCGACCGGATTGGCGCCCTCGCTCTCGGCCACCGCTGAGACACAGCCGGCGAGCGTGATCAACGATACGGAGAACGCCGCGGCGCGCCCGATCGACAGGAGCGCGCGTCTCGAACCCAGTTGTTGCAACGTCTTATCCCCGCTCTCCGCGCATATCCGCGATTCGCCCGTGGATATGCAGCAAGTCTCAATTCCGAAACATTGCCCGGAACAGACAACTTTTCTCTCGCGGCGAGAAGTTACCCCGCCACGGGAAGGTCAGGCCAAGTAGAGGGTTATGAAACCGCAAATGATTGCGAAGCATAACCCCGTTTCAACTATGGCGCGGAAATTAGTGGATACCGCGCAATTTGTAAACTGGCGCTAACCCTTTCCGACTTCACAATACAGATGCGAAGGCCCGGCATTGGCCGGGCCTGAAAATCTCGCGATCGTCAATCGCTGCTGCTGATCTTCGAGTTCGGTCCCGCGCGTCGTGCCGCGCCGGCCTACAGCGTCGCACGCCAAACCATGGGCGATGCGCGTTGCGCGAGGCTTACCAGGCGCCGGTATTGCCCATGGAGGCCCAGGGCTCCTGTGCCGAAAGGTGCTCTCCCTTCTGCAAAATCTCGATCGAAATGCCGTCGGGCGAGCGGACGAAGGCCATGTGACCGTCGCGGGGCGGTCGATTGATCGTCACGCCGTTATCCATAAGGTGCTTGCAAAAGGCGTAGATGTCATCGACCTCATAGGCGAGGTGACCAAAATTGCGTCCGCCGGTATAGTCCTCGGTGTCCCAGTTGTAGGTGAGTTCCAGGCAGGGCGACACCTCCGCTTTGGCGCGGTCGAGATCGCCAGGTGCGGCGAGGAAGACGAGCGTGAAGCGGCCTTTCTCGTTCTCGTATCGGCGAATTTCCTGGAGCCCGAACAGCGTTGAGTAGAAATGGAGAGCCTGGTCGAGGTCCTTTACACGAACCATCGTGTGCAGATAGCGCATTGGATTGTCCCTGTTTTGTAGAAGATGGCGTATACTTAAGTGAGAGCAAGCCAGAGGCAAGCCTGCGGCCCCATAAATGACCCCGGCCAATTTATGTCGAGGGACTTGCGCATGCGCAGCGGGACGATGTTATTCTGGTCCATAAGAATCAGTTAACCGTATCGAGAGTTGCGCGTAACGAGGGGCTGGGAGAATGGCGGACAGGACATCTTCAAAAGGCGTCATCGAAAATGACGGCCTTGGCAATGACGCTCTGGATCTCATCGAGATCACCGGTGTCATCAAGTGGTTCGACGTCGCCAAGGGCTTCGGCTTCATCGTTCCCGACAACGGCATGCAGGACGTCCTGCTGCACGTCACCTGCCTGAGGCGCGACGGTTACCAGACCGTGCTCGAAGGCGCGCGTGTCGTTGCGCTTATCCAGAAGCGCGAGCGCGGTTATCAGGCCTTCCGCATTCTTTCGATGGATCAGTCGACGGCGGTTCACCCGTCGCAGCTCCCACCGGTACGCACCCATGTCCAGGTCACGCCGACAAGCGGGCTGGAACGGGTTCTCGTCAAGTGGTTCAACCGCACCAAGGGTTTCGGCTTCCTGACGCGCGGCGAAGGCACCGAGGATATCTTCGTGCATATGGAAACCCTGCGCCGCTTCGGCTTGACGGAGTTGCGCCCCGGCCAGGTGGTGCTGTGCCGCTTCGGTGACGGAGAGAAGGGTCTGATGGCTGCCGAGATCCATCCGGACGGCCCGACGCCGACCAACCGGTCGCACTGATGCGCATGCTGCACAACCTCCTTGCGAGAAGCGCCGTTACGGCGCTTTTTTTGTTGTCGGTGTTCGTCTCGTCGGTTTCTGCGGATGCGTCCTTCGGCAAGGACAAGATCCGGCTTCTCACCAGTGGCGGGCGTGGCCATGACCTCACCGTCGAACTGGCGATCGAACCGGAGCAGCGCGAACAGGGCTTGATGTACCGGCGCCAGATGGCTGAAGATCACGGCATGCTGTTCGATTTCGGCGAAACGCGGCGGGTGATGATGTGGATGCGGAACACCTATCTGCCGCTCGACATGCTCTTCATCGCCGCGGACGGCACCGTCCGCACCATCCATGAGAATGCCGTTCCCCTGTCCGAAGCCATCATCGATTCGGAAGAGCCGGTGGCGTTCGTGCTGGAACTCAACGCCGGAACGGTGAAACGGCTTGGCATAAAGGCGGGCGACCGGATCGCCGGCGCACGCATTCCTGCCGGCACGCGATAAGTCCGCCTATGGGTCGGTACCGCCAAATTTGCTGTTGCAGGTGAAAGGCGAAGCGTGTATCTCCGCCTTCGTCGGCTCGGAGTGTAGCGCAGTCTGGTAGCGCATCTGGTTTGGGACCAGAGGGTCGGGAGTTCGAATCTCTCCACTCCGACCACTTAACTCTTTGAATTTCTTGCGCGATTGAAGCGATGCCGTGGCGGAAGATGGGCCGCCGGCGGGTGATCATGACTGCCCGTGACACGCACTTGAAAAAGCTGCATTTTCCTGTCGGAAGTCATTCCGTTTTAAATCATTCTGCGCTAAGGGAAGACGGAGCGGGGACGGAATCTGCCTCGCGGAGCATGGTTTCCCAGGGATTGGATCCCATCTGGGGCAAAACCATGATCAATGTCCGAGACACGTCAGCGACTTCGTGCACCTGGGCGTACGTTGGCGTTGAGATGGGTAGACGGGAGCCGTTTGAAAGCCATGTCCGCGAAGATCTATCGTCCCGCGAAGACAGCCATGCAGTCCGGCAAGGCCAAGACGCATCTGTGGATGCTGGAGTTCGACCAGGAAAAGCCGCGCACGATCGACCCGATCATGGGCTACACGAGTTCAGGCGACATGCGGCAGCAGTTGCGGTTGACCTTCGAAACCGCCGAACAGGCGATCGCCTATGCCGAACGCAATGGCATCGAATACCGCGTGATCGCGCCCAAGGACGCGACGCGCAAGAATGTGTCCTATTCGGACAATTTCCGTTTCAACCGGATGCAGCCCTGGACCCATTGAGGTCTGCGGCAGGGCGACCGGCCCAACGGCCCCTTAGCTCAGCTGGATAGAGCACCTGCCTTCTAAGCAGGTTGTCGCAGGTTCGAGTCCTGCAGGGGTCGCCAACCTACAAGTAATTGATTTAGTTACAAATTATTCCGGGTCTTCGTTGTGGCTGCGACCAGTATTTTATTCGCGAGCCGCTTTATATCGTGTTCCCGGCTTTTCTGGTATGACAGCTTTAGGGTCATTTCTGCAGGCTGCAGACGAATCCGCTGCACAGATAAGGCGTGTTCACGCCTCCGAGGACCGGCCGCAGGATCAAAAACAGCGGCAGATTCCAAAGCATCATCAGGTGCACAGCCGCATCGATCCGCTTGTTCTTGAACCATAGACTGCGGAGGATAAGCAGAAGGATAGCGGTTCCCCACGATCCGCGCGGCTTCACTTCGGTTGAGCGGAAGTTCTGGAAGATGTTTGCAAGGCCGAATTCCGTATAGCGGAAATAGTCATGCGGCGCGTCGTGCAGCGGGAACTGAAACGGCGTCGACACGAATACCCTGCCACCCGGCTTCAAGATTTTATGGATGTTCTCTGAAGCTTTGAACGGCTCGCGGACGTGCTCCAGCACCTCAGCGCAGATAACATGGTCGAAGGCCTCGGCGTCGAGTTTCGTGGCCGTGATGTCGTCAACGAAGTCTGGCTTCCGTTCCGGGTCGATGTCGGTGCTCAAGACGGTCACGCCGGAGCGCTGGTTCTTGCGGATCACATCCATCACCTCGCCGCCGGAGCCGATGTTCAGGACTCTGCTTCCTTCCGGGATGGTCCTTACGAAGTCAGCAAGTGCAGCGTTGAGCGGACGGCGCGAGATCTTTTTTGCCAGCTTCTTCATTCTCGATTTGAACATCTACGCGACCCTCGTTTGCCACAAGCCATAGTGATACGACAGGCGCACTGTCAATCTCCAACAACAGGGTGAACTACGTGTCGCCTTGCTCCTTCTTCGTCGGTGTTCGCCGCTCGAGGAGTTGCTGGAAAATGTCGGCCTGCCGCTCGGTCGCGGCACGGATCGCTACCAGGTGGTCGAGCATCCCGCCAAAGGCAACCAGGACCAGCCCGCCGGCAATCGTCGCAAAGGCCCAGGGTAGAACGGCGAGCAAGGTTCGGACATCGGGCGAGGGCAGGAGCATCGTGGCGAGCACGACAAGTGTGCCGATGACGATCGCGCCGCCGAGGAATTCGAGAAACTTTCCCATCCGTGGCTCCCCTATCTCGTTGCCCAGTCCGACTCGCTGCACCCTTGATGCTACATCCGCTGCATGATTCCTCAATCGGACAACAATTCAAAGTGCTACGGCGGCGGGTCTCCGCGCCGATTGAACGTGTGCACTCATTTGAGGGGTTTGGCCGCGCCACCGCTTGCGCGCTTCTCAGGAAAAACCCGGCCGCGCGCCGGAGAGGGGAGACCGGGAGGCGCGAGGGGAGAACTTAGAATTTTACGCCGACGCCCACCGTGAACTGGTGCTGGTCGAGATCGACATTGATGCCGCCGACGTCCTTGTCGCCGAAATCATTGTAGCGATACTCGGCGCGGCCGAACATGCTGTTGGTGAATGCGTAGTCTATACCGCCTCCGATCGTCCAGCCGTTGAACGTCTCCTTCTCCTTCGGCGCCCCGTCTACGTCGACGAAGCCGCGGGTAACCGCCCAGCCGCCGGTGCCGTAAAGAAGTGCCTTCTCGCTTAGTGTATAGCCGACCCGGCCGCGGACGGATCCGGAGACATCCGTCCCCACCTCCGTGCTCGCGCCGAACACCGTGAAGGACTTGTCGTTCCAGTTGTAGCTGACATCTCCCTCGACGCCGACGACCCAGTCGCCCATCTGATAATTATAGCCGGCGAAGGCGCTGAATAGACCGCCGTTGAAATCGTCCGAGGCACTGGCACCTGGGACACTAAGATCGCTGTTCAGCCAGCCGCCGCCGCCCTGCAGACCGACATAGCCGCCGGTCCAAACGAAGGTGGGCGTCGTCTCAATGGTGGTCGGAGCCGGTTCCGGGGCTTCGGTGATGTCTGCCGCGTAAACCGGCGCGGCGGCCAAGGAGGCGCCGAACAATGCAACAAGCACGTTTCTGATCATCACAGATGCCTCCTGTTGTCCGACGACGAGAGTAGCAACTAATCGGGAACAAGTCTGCGAAAAATGGCGCTTTTCGGGATCACTTGGCTGTGCGGCGAAAAAACAGGCCGGTGGATTTTGATCCAGCCGGCCCGCCCGGAAAAAATCGGAAAAAGGGGAACGTCTCTGCGCGGGGCCACAAGGCCGCGCGCAAGAGACCGATTGCCTGTTAATAATGCCCGAATGGGCTTTTGCGTGTTGACATATCGCGCATGAAATTTGACGCTGTACGCATGACCGTGAATGCCGAAAGAAACTCTGCAATAGAAGTGATCGTGGTCGTTTTGCCCGAATCTTCCATCATGTCGCTCGCCTCGGTGCTCGATCCGATGAGGGCCGCCAATCGCGTCGCCGGCCGGCCGGTCTTTCGCTGGCGCCTTCTCTCGGGCGATGGGCAGGCGGTGATGTTGACCTGCGGCATCCCGATCCCGGTCGATGGGCGCTTTTCGCTGCCGCTTGCCGGTGACCTCCTGCTGGTCATTGGTGGCTTCAACCTGGACCGGCACATCGGCAAACGGTTTCTCGCGGCCCTGCAGGAAAGCGCCCGCCATTTCGACATCGTTGCCGGTATCGAATCGGGCTGCTGGCTGCTTGGCCGAACCGGATTGCTGAACGGCCGCAAGGCGACGGCCCATTGGGAGGAACTGGAAGATTTCAGCCAGACTTTTCCGGCGCTGACGGTGATCGGTGACCGCTTCGTGATGGACGGCAAATACTGGACCTCGGGCGGCGCGTCGCCGACCTTCGACATGATGTTGCATCTGATCACGGAGCGGCTCGGGCCGGCTTTGGCGCTCGATGTCGCGAGCATCTTCGTCTACGACCAGATGCACAGCCCGACCGATGTTCAGCCCTTCGTATCGCTTGGGCGTATCGAGGCGCGCGATCCCGAGCTTGCCGGGGCGATAAGGCTGATGGAGCGCACGCTGGAGCGGCCGATGACCGTCGCGGCGCTGGCGCGGCGGCTGGCCATTTCATCGCGGAAGCTCGAATTGCTTTTTGCCAGGGGCCTGTCGATCAGTCCCGGCGCCTATTATTTGCGTTTGAGATTACAGGTCGCCCATCGACTCGTCCGCGATTCCGGCGTCCCGATGCGCGATATCGCGCTGCGCTGCGGCTTCGACAGCCTGTCCGCCTTCTCGCGCGCCTATCGGCGGGAATATGGGGCGAGCCCGTTGAAGATGCGCAGCGCCAATCGTCCCGTGGGCGGATCCGCTTCACCGGCGTGAGTGTTTACCTTCGCGCGTGCGGTCCGGCGGATTCGGCGAGCGCGCACGCCTCTTCGAATTCCTTGACGGTTTCCGGCGCGTTGTCCTCCGGAAGCACCGCGTCGGCAACTTCCTCCGCAGTTGGCGCCTCGCCCTCGTAGACATAGGACTGGATGTAGTAGGCGATTTCGCCCTTCCACACCTTGCGACCTTCGATCTGTCGGCAGGCGATGGCGGTCTCGAAATCCGCCTGCAGGTCATCCACGCCCGCCGTGGCGGAAGCGCCACCGGAAGGTGCCACAAGCGAGGCGATCAGCAGGGCGGTGAACATGGCGGAAGGCCTCCGGATGGGTCGACAAGGAAACGGCCGGTTCGCTTCCTCGATCTCACTTGATAGAGGGCGAATCGGCTCCGAACGAAAGGGGAATTGTCGTCGAATTGAATTTTGTTGAGTGGTCGATGTGTATAAGCCACAGTCTACCCTGCGGCGCGGAATGCCGCCGCGGGCGTGATCAAGCGGGAAGGGGCCCGCGCCGCGGTGAGCGCAGGCCCCTCGAGCCTTATTGCACGACCTGGACCACCGTATAGGTCTTCGGATCGACAATGACGCGCTGGTTGTTGACGACAGCATAAGCATAGGCCGGATTCTCCGGAATGGGCGTCAGGACAACCTTGCGCGGCAACGGTCGGCCGACGGCGATCTGTTCCTCGATTATCACCCTGTCGGCCGGGATCGGCTGCTGCTGCACGTAGGTCGTAACCTGTTGCGGCGGCGGGGCGATCACCGCGCCGGCAACCAGGCCAACCGCGCCTCCGATTGCAGCACCCACCGGGCCGCCGATGATTGCACCAGTAACTGCGCCGCCGGCAGCACCGGTTACGGCGCCTTGATTTCTGTCATCTGCAATAGCGGGCGCAGCGAAGATGGCCGTCGCGATCGCGGACGCAATGAAGATTTTAGAACCCATTTGTCGTACTCCCTTGCTATACGTGAAGTACAACGCTAGTTCATTTGATTTGTTCCTGGGTATGTTTTTAATCGCTGACATATTGTACTGAAAGTAACGCAATGTTACATTTTGTAAAGCTTGTGAATACTAATATGATTCGCGCGATAATCGAAACCTTACAATCGAAATGACGGGCCCAACGCACGGCAGGCCCAGACACTACCGCGCCTGGCTTTTGAAGCATTCTATCGATGCGATCGAGTGTCGACGATCCTATCGCGGAGGTGCGGGCGTTCGCGCAAGTTCAATCGTAGCGGTTCGGCTTTCCGCCCACTCGGCGACGGTGATCGCAGAACCGAGTATGAGGACGGGCATAGCAAGCGTCCCGAAGAACTTGAGCACTTGTAGGTAGCGCGCGCCTCTTACTTCCGGATTGTAAGCCATCTTGCTTCCACCATTCGCATCTGACGAACAGTGCATATCGAACCAGAAATGCTTCGACCGCACAGTCCCCTTTGGAACACGACCCTTGGCATGCTCCGCATATCCTGGAGTGAGGTGGTGGCTCACTGCTGTGGCTTACGCTCCGGCTCAATAGGCGGCGCATCGTGCAAGGATGCGACCTGTGGCCTCCCGGGAATATTCGGGGGGCGGCCGACGTCTTAGCCCTGTCGTGCCTACGGAGGAGATGCGCAATGCCGATTGATTCGCACATTGCCCTGCACGATGTCGACATGCTCAGTGCAGTGTTCGAGGAGTTGTTGCTGGACTATCAAACATCGCGCGGCAGCGTTGCCGCAGAGGGCATCCTCACACGTTTGATCTTCACCTATGACCTCGGCGTCCGCGATCCCTTGCTCCTGAAAATCCTCACCGTGCCGTTTCTACGGCAGCGCATTTCGGGAGCGCAGTGACCGGGAGAGCGGACCAGCCCGGCCCGCGCCTCGTGAATTACGCGTCCACGAAAAAGCCCCGCACGAGGGCGGGGCAAATCCGCATCCAGTTGCCTTCATCGGATGCGGAAACGTAGCCCAGAGATGTGAGCCACGCAGAGACGCTATCTACGGTTTGATCAGAGAGGAAGGTCTGATTCCGCGATTCCGGTACGCCTCTTCAAAAATATTGCAAACGAGGTTGACACTTGTTCACCTTGACAATTCGAAATTTAGCTTTCTCTAAACGTTGAATGAACGCAGAGCGAACGTTCGCCAAACGGTTGTGGAACGTTCAGAGTTCGCAATAATGATGCATGCGCGCGAACGAGCCGAACGAGGGGATTCAGCCTGGTTCATGCCTGCCCATCAAGCAAAATTTTTCAACGTCCCGATCACATCGGCGGCATTGATGGGGGCGATCTCGTTGGGCAGGGATTCGAATCCCGTCGGAGCGAACACTTGAAAAATAACGCCTAAAATGGCCCCCAAAAACCGCACCAAGCCCAGGGTCGCGGGCCTCGGGTGTAGGCTCGGTATCGCTCGCGGCGCGACGACCCCTAGCCACGGATCACCCAGGCGCCAAACACGAGCAGCAAAAGCGGTGGCCCAAACAGCATTCCGGCGAAAATCAAAGCCACCCTCTGCACGTCCTTGCCGATTGCGATCCGACTCCTGGTATCGTCGGGCACGACAGATGCAGCCTCCCTCGTGGCTACCTCTCTTTCAGCCTCCCAGCCATCTGCGATCAGCACCCAGCCATTGAGGAAGAACGAGCCATCGTTTCGCCTCCGGCCTTCCGCCTCTACATAGACGACCAGCGCCAGCACCCAAAGTGAGGAGGCGAGCAGCCATAGCCGAAAGACACCACGTCGGAAGCTCATTCTTGCCCCCCGACCTTAATGGCCTATTAGGATAGCACAGCGGCAGCGTTTGGCGACTAGTCGCGTCGATGCGTGGGCGACTCAGGAGCGCCGCGATCCGTGGGCGCAGACCCTACGCGGGCGGCGGGAACGCGCCGTGCCGCCCCATTCGACCGTCATGGCCGGTCAGAGGCTCGGAATCAAAGAGGTCGAAGACGGCATTTGGCTCTTCAGCTTCATGCACTATGATCTCGGATACATCGACCTGGAGCAGAGGACCTTGCAAACCATCGACAATCCGTTCGGCACGAGATGGTCACCCATCTCTTAGGTACGTCTTGTTACCTATGTCTCCGGGCTGGACAAGTGGTTTGTTGGTGAGCGCGCAGGGATTCGAACCCTGGACCTACTGATTAAAAGTCAGTTGCTCTACCGGCTGAGCTACGCGCTCCCAGGCCCGGCTTGTAAGCCCGGCGGAAGTGGGCGGACATATGCACGCGAGCTTCACGCGGGTCAACCGAAAAATTGCGGAGGGCCAGGATCCTGGCCCGGTTCCAGTGACGACGCCGCCGGCGACGCGGTGCGGCAAAATGATCGCCGAAAGGTGATTGGTCTCGCTGTATACATGAAGGTAAGAAAGCCACCAGCCGAGTGCCGGAGTTCCGAATTTGTCGATTGCCGATGTCTCCATCTGGACTGCCGTTCTTGCCGGCGCCCTGTCCTTCCTTTCGCCCTGCGTGCTGCCGCTCGTCCCGCCCTATCTCTGCTACATGGCCGGCGTCTCGGTCGATCAGTTCCGCGGCGGTGATGCCGCAACCGTCGGCAGCACGCGAAGGGCGGTGCTTGCGGCGGCGCTGTTCTTTACCCTCGGCTTCGCCACCGTCTTCGTGGCGCTCGGGGCGGGGGCGTCGTCGATCGGCCTCCTGCTCCGGCAGTATGTCGATCTCCTGTCGCGCATCGGCGGCATCATCATCATCGTCATGGGGCTGCATTTCCTCGGCGTCTTCCGCATCGGGCTGCTCGCCCGCGAGGCGCGGTTTCACGGCGGCGGCAAGCCGGCGACGCTCTCGGGCGCCTATATCATGGGCCTTGCCTTCGCCTTCGGCTGGACCCCTTGCATCGGTCCGGTGCTAGGCACCATTCTCGGAGTCGCCGCCGCGCGCGAAACGGTCGGCGACGGGGCGCTGCTGCTTGCGATCTATTCGCTCGGCCTTGCCGTGCCCTTCTGGATCGCCGCCGGCTTTTCCGGCGCCTTCATGCGCTTCCTGCTGCGCTTCCGCCGTCATCTCGGCCTCGTCGAAAAGCTGATGGGCGCGCTTCTCGTCGTCGCCGGCCTTGCCTTCCTCTTCGGCTTCATCAGTTCGGTGGCAATCTGGTTCCAGCAGACCTTCCCGATCCTGTCGCAAATCGGTTAAGCAAGCCCGGAGCCTGATCGGAGGGGAAGAATGACGGACATTGCCGGCCTGGTGCTGCCGTTCTTCGGGCTCATCTTTCTCGGCTATCTGACGGCGCGTTTCGTCGAGCACCCCGGCGAGGCGATGGGTTGGCTCAACACTTTCATCATCTATCTGGCGCTGCCGGCCCTCTTTTTCAAACTGGTGTCGCGCACGCCTGTCGAAGAGCTCACGCGCGCCGACTTCATTCTCACCAGCGTCGGGACGACCTACATCGTCTTTTCCCTGATCTTCTTGATCGGCCGGTTCTTTCGCCGGAGCACGATCGCCGAGGCGACGATCCAGGGTTTTGCCGGCGCCTATGGCAATATCGGCTATATGGGGCCGGGCCTGGCGTTGCTCGCTTTCGGAGAAGCCGCCGCCGTCCCGGTGGCACTGGTCTTCTGCTTCGAGAACGCCGCGCATTTCACCGTTGCCCCGGCGATGATGGCGGTTGCCCGCGGAGGCAAGCAGAAGCCTCTATCCCTTGTATTCGGCATTGTCCGTCGAATCGCGCTTCACCCGTTCATCCTGTCGACCTTCGCCGGGGTGGCGGCCGCTTTCCTGGCGCTCGAGCCGCCGGCGCCGCTGCAGCGATTGATCGATTACCTTGCTCAGGCGGCCGCTCCCTGCGCGCTGTTTGCGATGGGCGTGACCCTGGCGCTTCGACCGCTGAAACGCATTCCGGTGGAGATCGGCTATATCGTTCCGGCAAAGCTGGTGCTGCATCCGGTGCTCATGTATCTGGCGCTGAGCGTCACCGGCGCCTACGATCCGGTCTGGATGCAGACGGCGGTGCTGCTCGCCGCCTTGCCGACGGCGACGAACGTTTTCGTGATCGGCCATCAATACGAGGTCTGGCAGGAACGGGCCTCCGCGACGATCCTGATCACCACGCTGTTCTCTGTCGCGACGGTGACCGGATTGCTCTATCTCATGCGGTCAGGCGCGCTTCCGGCCGATCTGTTCCCGTAGGCTTTCCTTGAGCGACCGCAGCGCGCTACCCGGATGGATGCCTTCACGCATCAGGAGGCCGCGGAGCGGACCGGCGGAAGAGATGAATTGCAGGCCCAGGGCCCGCAGCGCCTGGACGGGCAAAAAATCAGAGAGCAGCGACCTGTTGAGCAGGTCGACGCTTGCGGTTCGGCTGACGATGTCCATTCGGCGGCGGCTGTCGAATCGATCGCCGATATCTGCAGCCAGTTGCCCGCCGGTTGGCCGGCCGACGAGTTCGACGAGAGTCATCACATCGCGGAGGCTGAGATTGAGCCCTTGCGCGCCGATCGGCGGGAAAGCATGCGCCGCTTCGCCGACGAGCGCGGCACGTCCCTTGCCGAAGCGACGGGCGGTCATGCCGGAGAGGGGGAAGGATTGCGGCGTTCCCTCGGCCGTAACCTTCCCAAGAATCGATTGCATTCGGTCCTCGATCGTACGCGACAGGACGTCCGTCGGAAGGTTCAGCGTCTCTTCCGCGTCGCGCGGCTTTTGGACCCAGACGAGGCTCGAACGGTTGCCCGGCAGTGGCACTTGGGTGAACGGTCCACTCTCCGTGTGGAACTCCGTCGAGACCTCCCGGTGCGGAAGTTCGTGGCCGAAGTTGAGCACGACCGCCGTTTGCGGATAGGACCAGGTAAAGGTGTCGATCCCGGCCGCCTCGCGGACGGCGGAGCGTCGGCCGTCGGCGCCGACGACAAAATCCGCCGAGATTGTCCGCCCGTCTTCCAGGCCGATCCGCACCTCCGCGTCGCCGAAGTCGAAGGTTAGCGCCGGGGCGGCTATACGCTCGAACGTTGTAAGCGCTGCTTCGTGCTTGTCCAGGATTTCGAGGAAAGGCGCATTCGGAATGTTATAGCCGAAGGCGTCGAGGCCGACCTCTGCGGCGCGGAAGTTGACGGGCGGAGCGCGCAAAAGCCGCTTGGTCCCATCGATGATGTGAATGGCGACGAGCGGCGCCGTCAACGGCTCGACCTCGTCCCAGAGGGACAGTGCCTTAAGGTACTCGATCGATTGGTCCATGAGGGCCGTGGTCCGTCCATCGGCGATGAGCGGCCTCGGCCCGATGAGTGCGACGCGATGGCCGTCGCGGGCAAGCGCGATCGCCGCCAGCGAGCCGGCAAGTCCCGCGCCGATGATGGCGATGTCGTAGTGTTGCATGGCCGCCGCCTTTCCCGGGCGGGTTGTCCGCCGCCAAGTCAATCTTTTAGTTTGTTGTACCCGCTTAGCCCATTGAAATAAATGGGTTGAATCGGCGCAGACGTGTTTGCTGCGTGTCCACAGGACAATTCCGCTTGAAGGTCCAAGACGGTGAATTTTGCTGGCGATGCCTCGTAAACGGTGCATATTAGCCGCCGAAGTGCCGTCAATCGCGGGCCAGCGGCGGTCTGGCGATGGCGCGAAAAAGACGAAACGTAGGGACAGGGCGGCATTCGCAGATGAAATTCTTCAACTACAGACGGGTTCCCTACGCCGAAATCCGCGCCTTTTCCGTGCACATCCTCACGGCGTCCGGCTCGTTTCTGGCCTTTCTCGGCGTGGTGGCGGCGGCCGAGCATCGTTTCGTCGACATGTTCTGGTGGCTCGGACTGGCTTTGCTCGTCGACGGTATCGATGGCCCGATCGCGCGCAAGGTACAGGTCAAGGAAGTGCTGCCGAACTGGTCGGGCGACACCCTTGATAATGTCATCGATTATGTGACCTACGTGCTCTTGCCTGCTTTCGCGCTTTACCAGAGCGGCATGATCGGCGAACCATGGTCCTTCGTGGCGGCTGGCGCCATCGTGGTGTCTAGCGCCATCTACTACGCCGATATGGGCATGAAGACGGACGAGTATTTCTTTTCCGGATTCCCGGTCGTCTGGAACATGGTCGTCTTCACGCTGTTTGTCATCCAGGCGAGCGAAATCACTGCATCCATTGTGGTTTTCCTTTCTGTCGTGTTGACGTTCCTGCCCATCAACTTCCTGCATCCGGTGCGCGTGAAACGGTTGAGGGCCCTCAATCTCGGCGTCTTCCTGGCCTGGTCGGCGCTCGGCATGTACGCCTTGCTTCTGCATTTCGAGACGCCGCCCTGGGTGGTTCTCGGCGTGGTGGCGACCGGGATCTACCTCTACGTCGTCGGCTTCGTGCTGCAGATTTTTCCCAAACTCGGACACGCTTAGGAGTTGCCATGCCACAGGCGATCGTCGTTCGCGAACTCGGCGGACCGGAAGTTCTGAAGATGGAGGGCGTGACGCTCGCGCCACCCGGACCGGGCGAAGTGCAGATCCGGCAGGTCGCCATCGGCCTCAATTTCATCGATGTCTATTTCCGGACCGGTCTCTACAAGTCGGCAACCGGTCTGCCCTTCATTCCGGGCAAGGAAGGTGCCGGCATCGTGACGGCGGTCGGTGACGGGGTGAGCATGTTTTCCGTCGGGGACCGCGTCGCCTATGCTTCCGCCGACGGCGCGTATGCAAGCGAGCGCAATGCCGACGCCTCGCAGCTCGTCAAGGTTCCGGACGGGATCAGCCTCGAGACGGCGGCGGCGATGATGCTGAAAGGGATGACCGCGCAATATCTGCTCAATCAGACCTTCAAGGTTGGGCCCGAGACGACCTTGCTCTTTCATGCGGCGGCGGGCGGCGTCGGGCTGATTGCCGGACAATGGGCGAAGGCGCTTGGCGCGACCGTGATCGGCACGGCCGGATCGCAGGAGAAGATCGATCTGGCGCTCGCCCATGGCTATGACCATGTCATCAACTACGGAACGGAGAATTTCGTCTCGCGCGTGAGAGAATTGACGGGCGGGCGAGGCGTCGATGTCGTTTATGATTCGGTCGGCCGCGACACCTATCCCGCATCGCTCGACTGCCTGAAGCCACGCGGCCTGTGGGTCAGTTTCGGCAATTCTTCCGGACCGGTGGATGCGTTCAATATCGGCATCCTGGCGCAGAAGGGCGCGCTCTACGCGACCCGCCCGACGCTTTTCACCTATGTCGCGACGAGGCCGGCGCTGGAGGCGTGTGCAAATTCCCTGTTTGATGTTGTGCGAAGCAACAAAGTGCGTATCAATATCAATCAGACGTATCCGCTTGCCGAGGCCGGCCGGGCGCATACGGACCTCGAAACAAGAAAAACGAGTGGAACGACGTTGTTGATTCCCTGACCGTCGCCAACAGGCGGCAGGGGACTCGAAAGAGGGGAAAAGAGGGCAGCGTGCCTGTAAAGGGACAAATTGCGAGCGGTCCGTTGCTGGCCGTGCGCGACCTGACGAAATTGTTTGGCTCCTTCGCAGCCTGCAATGCGATCAATCTGCACATAGAGCCCGGAGAAATTCACGCGCTCCTCGGCGAGAACGGGGCGGGGAAATCGACCCTGGTGAAGATGCTGTTCGGTGTCCTTGCGCCGACTGCCGGTGAGATTTCGTGGATGGGCGACAATGTCCGGATCGCGAGCCCCGGAGACGCGCGCAAGCTCGGCATCGGCATGGTGTTCCAGCATTTCTCTCTCTTCGAGGCGCTGACCGTCGCCGAAAACATTGCGCTGTCGATGGATCGCAGCATTTCGCTTGCCCGTGTTGCCGAAGAAGCTTCGCGGCTATCGCACGCTTACGGGCTGCCGCTCGATCCGAAGGCACATGTCGCCGATCTTTCCGTCGGTGAACGGCAGCGCATCGAGATCGTGCGCGCGCTGCTGCAGAATCCGCAGTTGATCATCCTCGACGAGCCGACCTCGGTGCTGACCCCTCAGGAGGCCGACCGGTTGTTCGAAACGCTGTTGAAGCTGAAGGCGGAAGGTCGCTCCGTCCTCTATATCAGCCATCGCCTCGAGGAGGTGCAGCGCCTTTGCGACCGCGCCACCGTCCTGAGGCATGGCAAGGTCACGGGCGCCTGCGATCCGCGCGCCGAGACGCCGGCCTCGCTGGCGCGCATGATGGTCGGGAACGATGTGGCCGTGGTGACGCCCGAGGGCACGAACACCAAGGGTGACGTGCAATTGGAGGCGCGCCATCTTTCCGTCGCGGCGCGCACGCCCTTCGCGGTTTCGCTGAAGAATATCTGCCTCAAGGTGCGGTCTGGCGAGGTTCTGGCGATTGCGGGCGTTGCCGGCAATGGTCAGAGCGAGCTTTTCGATGCGCTTTCGGGCGAGTATCCGGTGGCCGACGACAATGCCGTGCAAATTCGCAAGAGACCCGTCGGAACGAAGAACATCAATGCGCGCCGCCTGATGGGCGCCGGCTTCGTGCCGGAGGAGCGGCATGGGCATGCGGCTGTCTCGTCGCTCTCCCTTTCCGACAATCTGGTCCTGGCACGCAGCCAATCGGACAAACGGGCTTTTCTAGGCGGCGGCTTCTTGAAGATCATCCGCCAGGGCGCGGTCAAGGCCGCCGCCAAGCGCATTTCCGAGGCGATGGACGTGCGCAAGAGCGGCGAGGACCCGACGGCCGGTTCGCTTTCGGGCGGCAACCTGCAAAAATTCATCGTCGGCCGCGAACTCGACCGGCAGCCGGCCGTGCTCATCGTCAACCAGCCCACTTGGGGCGTCGACGCGGGGGCGGCGAGCCGGATCCGCCAGGCGCTTGTCGACCTCGCCAAGGCGGGCTCCGCCGTGCTCGTGATCAGCCAGGACCTCGACGAGATATTCGAGGTGGCAACCGAGATCGCCGTGATCAGCGAGGGACGGCTTTCCGACCCCTATCCGGCCCGCGAACTCTCGCGCGAGAAGATCGGCCTCCTGATGGGCGGCATGCATGGCAAGACGGAAGGCGCGGGAGCGGCACATGCGCATTGAGCTCGAAAAGCGGCCCAAGGTCTCGGCGCTGTTCTCCGTCCTGTCGCCCTTCATCGCCTTTGCGCTGACCATCGTCTTCGGCGGCATCATGTTCGCGCTGCTCGGCAAGAACCCGGTGGCTGCGCTCTACAGCTTCTTCGTTGAACCGCTGAGCGAGGTCTGGTCGCTGCATGAACTGGCGATCAAGGCGGCACCATTGATCCTGATCGGCGTCGGCCTCTCGGTCTGTTTCCGCTCCAACAACTGGAATATCGGTGCGGAAGGCCAGTTCATCATGGGCGCGGTTGCCGGCTCGATCCTGCCGGTTGTCTTCTACGACTGGCAGTCGCCCCTCGTGCTGCCGCTGATGCTCGTCCTCGGTATGATCGGCGGCGCTCTTTTCGCGGCGATACCGGCCTTTCTGAAGGCCCATATGAACACCAACGAGATCCTGACGAGCCTGATGCTGGTCTATGTCGCCCAGCTCTTCCTCGACTGGCTGGTGCGCGGGCCCTGGCGCAACCCGCAGGGCATGAACTTTCCGGAAACCCGAAGCTTCGGGGCGGAGGCCATCCTTCCCGAAATGCTCGCTTCCGGCCGTACGCATTGGGGCTTTGCCTTCGCGATCATTGCGGCGCTCGCGGTCTGGTTCATGATGCGCTACACGCTGCGTGGATTCGAGATCACTGTCCTCGGCCAGTCCGAGCGGGCAGGGCGCTTCGCCGGGTTTTCGTCGCGCAGGATGATCTGGTTCTCGATGCTCTTTTCCGGCGCCCTTGCCGGGCTCGCCGGCATTTCGGAAGTAAGCGGCGCGATCCAGCAGCTCAGGCCGGTGATTTCGCCCGGCTACGGCTTCACGGCGATCATCGTCGCTTTCCTGGGAAGGCTCAATCCGCTCGGCATCATTGCCGCCGGCCTCGTCCTGGCACTGACCTATCTCGGTGGCGAGGCAGCACAGCTATCAATCGGCGTGTCCGACAAGGTGACGCGCGTTTTCCAGGGTCTGTTACTGTTCTTCGTGCTGTCCTGTGACACGCTCATTCACTATCGCATCCGGCTCGTCAGGGAGAGGTTCGCGGCGCTCAAGACGGATGAGGCGCACTGATGGGTATCGTCGAAGCAATCCTCTTGAGTGTCATTACCGCGGCGACGCCGCTCGTGCTTGCCGCGGCCGGCGAACTCGTTGCCGAGCGGTCCGGCGTGCTCAATCTCGGCGTCGAGGGCATGATGATCATGGGCGCGGTCTGCGCCTTTGCCGCGACGCAGCTCAGCGGTTCGCCCTATGTCGGCGTGCTCGCCGGTGTCGGTGCTGGCGCGTTGTTCTCCTTGCTGTTCGGTTTCCTGACGCTGACGCTCGTCGCCAACCAGGTGGCGACCGGCCTCGCCTTGACGCTGCTCGGTCTTGGCGTTTCCGGCATGCTGGGCGAGAGTTTCCTCGGCACGCAGGGCATCAAGCTGCAACCGATCGCCGTTCCGCTGCTTTCGCAGGTGCCGTTCATCGGGCCGCTCCTTTTCCGGCAGGACGCGATCTTCTATCTGTCGATCGCAATCGTTGCGGGGATCCATTGGTTTCTCTTCAGAACCCGTTCAGGGCTGAAGCTGCGGGCGGTTGGCGATAGTCATGCCTCGGCACATGCCTTGGGAGTCGACGTCATCCGGACCCGCTATCTGGCGGTGCTTTTCGGCGGCGCCTGCGCCGGGCTTGCCGGCGCACAGTTGTCGCTGGTCTATACGCCGCAATGGGTGGAGAACATGTCGGCGGGTCGCGGCTGGATCGCGCTTGCGCTAGTGGTCTTCGCGTCCTGGCGCCCCTGGCGGGTGGTTGCCGGTGGCTATCTGTTCGGCGCCGTGTCGATCAGCCAGTTGCATGCCCAGGCCTTCGGGATCGGCATTCCCTCGCAGTTTCTTTCCTCGCTTCCCTATGTGGCGACAATTGTCGTACTCATCCTGATATCGCACAACCGGCGCATGACCCTGATCAATACGCCGGCATCGCTCGGCAAGCCGTTTGTGCCGGACCGGTGAACAATAACCAGACGGAATTCTCAAACCGACAGAGGTCAAAAATGAAAAAACTACTCCTCGCCCTCGCAACCACGACTGCGGTGCTCGGCTTCGCTTCAGCCGCAGGCGCCCAGGAAAAGGCCAAGATCTGCTTCGTCTACGTGGGCTCGAAGACCGATGGCGGCTGGACGCAGGCGCATGACATCGGCCGCCAGCAGGTCGAAAAAGAACTGGCAGACAAGGTCGAGACGCAGTTCCTCGAAAACGTGCCGGAAGGTCCGGATGCGGAACGCGCCATCGAGCGCCTGGCGCGGTCCGGCTGCGGGCTGATCTACACCACGTCATTCGGCTTCATGGACGCGACGATCAAGATTGCCCAGAAGTTCCCGGACGTGAAGTTCGAGCACGCGACCGGCTACAAGACCGCGCCGAATGTCGCGACCTACAACAGCCGTTTCTATGAAGGCCGCTACATCCAGGGCCAGATCGCGGCCAAGATGTCGCAGAAGGGCGTTGCCGGCTACATCGCCTCCTTCCCGATTCCGGAAGTGGTGATGGGCATCAACGCCTTCGTCATCGGCGCTCGCTCGGTCAATCCGGACTTCAAGATCAAGGTCGTGTGGGCGAACACCTGGTTCGACCCGGGCAAGGAAGCCGATGCGGCCAAGGCGCTCATCGACCAGGGCGTCGACATTCTGACCCAGCACACCGACACCACGGCTCCGATGCAGGTTGCAGCCGAGCGCGGCATCAAGGCCTTCGGCCAGGCCTCCGACATGATCGCCGCCGGCCCGCAGACGCAGTTGACGGCGATCGTCGACACCTGGGGCGCCTATTACGTCAAGCGCACGCAGGCCTTCCTCGACGGCAAGTGGGAAACGACCTCAAGCTGGGACGGCCTGAAGGACGGCATCCTGACGATGGCGCCCTACACGAACATGCCCGATGACGTGAAGGCGATGGCGGAAGCAACGGAGGCCAAGATCAAGTCGGGCGAGTTGAAGCCGTTTACCGGTCCGCTCAACAAGCAGGACGGTACGGCCTGGCTCAAGGACGGCGAAAGTTCCGATGACGCCACGCTCCTCGGCATGAATTTCTATGTCGAGGGCGTCGACGACAAGCTGCCGCAATAAGCGCGGGCAGGCCAACTTTCTTGCGGCCACCTGCAAACCCCACGCGGAGGCGTGGGGTTTGTTTTTCGTGGTATCGAATCTGCCGCATCTGATTTTGATGGCGCCGATGACTGACTGCGGCTCTTCGTCGGACTTCCGGGAATCGTATATTCGATCTACTGTTGTACGAACTGCTTTTGTAGCGGGGAGCAACGACCGCACGAGCAGATGGCGCCTGCCCGCGGCAAGGAGGGCCACTCTTGGAGGGGGACGGGTTGAACAAGAGCCTTCTTGATACGGTGATTTCGAGGACACCGAAGCGAACGAGCCATGCGCAGGTCGTGGATCAACTTGGCAAGGCGATTGTCTCGGGAGAATTTCCGGTTGGCAGCATTCTGCCCGGCGACCCCGAACTGGCCGTCCGCTTCCGCGTGTCGCGCACGGTGTTGCGCGAGGCGATGAAAACGCTTGCGGCAAAGGGCATGGTTGTGCCCCGTGCGCGCATTGGAACGCGCGTCACGCCCAGGAAGGAGTGGAACCTTTTCGACGCCGATATCCTCACCTGGCACTTTGCCTGTGGGGTGGACGAGGATTTCCTTTACCACCTGAGCGAGGTGCGACTCGCTTTCGAGACGCATGCCGCTGCCCTGGCTGCGCGGAACGCGTCAGACGCTGAAATCGCGACGATGATGCGGCTTGCGGTTGCCATGGGTGAGGCCAATCACACGGCGGAAACCCTTGCCGTGGCCGATTTGAAGTTTCACCTCTCCGTTCTCGAAGCATCCGGAAATCCATTTCTGCGAACGGTCGGCGGTCTGATCGAAGCGGCCCTTGTCGGCTTGTTCAAGTTGAGTTCGCCTACGGACGAGAAGGGCGGCATAGACGAGGTTGCTCGCAACCACATCCGCATCGTCGAGGAAATCGGCCGAAGGGACGAGCTTGGCGCCCGGCAGGCGATGGAACACGTCATCAGATACGGGCGCGATCGAATCCATAAGGCCTTCAACCCGGACGAGAGCGGCAAGATCTGAGATGACCGGTGCGCCGCTGCACAAGGGCCGCGCGTCCGCGGACGCTGCGGAGGGCCAGACTGACCTTGCCCCCACAGTCGCCGTGGCCTATCTGAGAACAATCGTCTTCAATCCGACGACCTACCCTATGCGGTGAACGGAGCCTATGTCCGAGCTTTTTGTGATCCTTCTTCTGCTTCTGATCAATGCCTTCTTTGCGCTCTCGGAAATGGCAATCGTTTCGGCAAGCAAGCCCTTGCTGCGGCAGATGGTGAAGCAGGGAAACCATGGCGCTGAGGCCGCCCTGCGGCTGGCCGAGGATCCCGGAAAGTTTCTGTCCACCGTCCAGGTCGGGATTACCCTCGTCGGCATCCTGGCCGGCGCCTATGGCGGCGCGACCATCGCGGCGAAGCTCGCACCGACTCTGGACGAGATTGCCTGGATCCACCCCTATGGCAACACCGTTGCCGTCGCCCTCGTCGTCACGCTCATCACCTTCCTGTCGGTGGTGATCGGCGAACTGATCCCGAAGCAGCTAGCACTCAGGAATTCGGAAGGCCTGGCGATTTTCGTCGCACGGCCGATGACCCTGCTTTCGCGGATAGCCGCCCCGGTCGTCTATCTCTTCGAAACGGCCGCTCGCCTGGCGATGCGCCTGATGGGCATGAAGGCCGAGGATCCCGATCACGTCACCGAAGAGGAAGTGCATGCGATCATGGCCGAAGGCGTGGAGAGCGGCGCGATCGAGAAGAGCGAACACGAGATGCTGCGGCGCATCATCCGGCTCGGCGACAGGAACGTCAAATCGATCATGACGCATCGCACCGAGGTGAGCTTCATCGACGTCAATGACAGCATGGAGACGATCGGCCGCAAGATTCGGCAGTTTGGTCATTCTCGTTATCCCGTGATCGATGGTCCGGCGGGCGACGTGATCGGGGCAGTGCTGGCAAAGGAGATACTGAATGCCACGGTTGCTGCGCCGTTCGATATCCGCAATTACGTTCGCGAGATTCTGACGCTTCCGGAGACAGCCTCGTGCCTGAAAGCCCTCGAAGCCTTCAAGGCGTCGAGCGTCAACATGGCGATGATTGTTGACGAATACGGCAGCACGGAAGGCATCATCACGACCGCCGACATTCTGGAGGCGATCGTCGGCGTCATCCCGTCCAACTACGACGATATCGAGCACGCCCACATTCGGGCCCGCGAGGATGGCAGCTATCTTGTCGACGGGCGGACGCCGATCGACGAGATCCACCTGCAGATCGGCATCGAAGGCATAGACAGCGACGGCGATTTCGAAACCATAGCGGGCTTCCTGGTGCAGCAATTGCGCAAGACGCCGGACGAAGGCGATATCGCAGTGGCGCACGGCTATCGCTTCGAGGTGCTCGACATGGACGGCCGCCGCATCGACAAGATCCTTGTCAGCCGTCAAGCCGAGGAACATTCCACGTAATGGGCAGGCGAAGAGCGAGGTGATCAACGACCACAGAGTGCAAGGCTTACTGCCATAGGCTTGATCGTGTTTCGCACGATGGAATCACGCCTTTATCAATAAATGCCGAACCGGCCTCCCGTTGAGCAAATTCGGCTTCGACATGCCTCAAGACGTGGCGCTGGCCGGCAAATGGCACCATGTTGACCGCAGCTTCGAATGATACCCAGCAATATTCGCTGTGCTCGTCATTGATGACCACATTCGCGCCGTGGTCCACGAAGCCGACGAAGACCGGCAGCATGCTGATCGCGTCTCGGTCCGCCTCATAGAATTGTTCACAAATATCCGCCGAGTAAAGGCGGTCGCATGTCAAGCCGGTTTCCTCTTTCACTTCGCGCAGCGCAGCTTCCCAGGCCTTTTCACCTTCTTCGATGCCGCCGGCAATCTGGCACCATTCTCCGACCAGCGTGTGATTTCGGCGAAGCAGCAAAACCTGGGCTTCACCGTCGAGAACACGCAAAAGGACAACGGATACGGCAAAGCAGCGGATCGGAATGTCAACCATGTGTGTTTGGGTTTTCAGGCGGGATCCCGCAGCTTGAGAACGATGCAGGAGTCACCTGGTGCTGCGGCGGGCGTTTGTGGCGGGCGAACGACGAGCCCGTCCGACTGAGCAAAGACCTTGGTCATCGACGAGTCCTGGAGTCCGAAGGGGTGGGCGATCAGCGCCCCATCCAGCTCGCGGGAGAGACGCGCCCGAACGTAGTCCTGGCGGCGATCGTTGGCGGGCAGCGGTGCGCCGAGTTTCGCCGAGATGAGCCGTGAGCGGTCGGGAAGATGGGCGAGCTTGCGCGTCAGGGGTTCCAGGAAGAGCAGGGCGCAGACAAGGCTCGAGACCGGATTGCCGGGCAGGCCGAGCACCGGCATGCCGGCGAGGTCTCCGACCATCAGCGGTTTTCCCGGCCGCATGGCGATGCGCCAAAAATCGAGCGTCATGCCACAGGATAGGAGCGTCGACTGGACGAGATCATGATCGCCGACCGAAGCGCCACCGAGCGTGACGAGTACGTCGGCTCGCGCCGCCTGCGCTTGCGCAACGGCAGCGGCTAGCGCCGCCCGGTCGTCGCGGGCGATGCCGAGATCCAGTATATCCGCGCCATTTTCGCGAGCGATCGCCGCGACGCCAAAGCTGTTCGAGGCGATGATCTGGTCGGCGCCTGGCGAACTGCCGGGCGGCAGCAATTCGTCGCCCGTGGCGAGAATTGCGATCTTCGGACGCAGGAAGACCAGCAGGCTTGCGTGATTCATGCTCGCGGCGAGCGTCAGCCGGCCGGCATCGAGCACGTTTCCGGCAAAGAGTGTGATTTCACCCTTATCGAAGTCCTGGCCCGCCAATCGGATATGGCGGCCCTTGGCCGGCGCGAACAGGGTGCGGATACGATTGCCCTCGAGTCTCTCGGTATCCTCCTGCAAGATGACGGTATCGGCGCCGGCCGCGAGCGGCGCACCGGTGAAGATGCGTACTGCCTCGCCTCGCCCAAGCCGGCCCTGAAACCGGTGTCCCGCCGCCGATTGCCCTATAATTGTCAGTTCGGCGCCGACTTCGGCGATGTCCTCGTGGCGGACGGCATAGCCGTCCATGGCGGAATTGTCGAAGGGGGGATGGGTGAGCAGCGCGCCCGTGTCCTCGGCAAGCACGCGGCCGAGGCAATCGTGCAGCGCAAGCCGCTCGGTCTCCGGCCGGGGTTGGGCCTGGGCGAGAACCCTTCTGAGCGCCTCTTCGACCGGGAGGAGCGACATCAGCCCTAGTCTCCAGCTCGGCGATAGTCGCCGGATCGTCCGCCCGATTTGCTGACGAGGCGAATGCCGCCGATCTCCATTTCGCGGTCCGCAGCCTTTGCCATGTCGTAGATCGTCAGGCAGGCAATGCTGACTGCGGTCAACGCCTCCATCTCGACGCCCGTCCGCCCCTTGAGCTTCGCCATCGCCTCGATGCGCAAGCCGGGCAGGGCGTCGTCGGGCGCGATATCCACGGAGACCTTGGTCAGCATCAGCGGGTGGCAGAGCGGAATGAGGTTGGACGTTTGCTTGGCGGCCATGATGCCGGCGAGCCGGGCCGTGCCGATGACGTCGCCCTTCTTGGCGTTGCCTTCGAGGATCAGCGCCAGCGTCTCGGCTTGCATCCGGACGAAGCCTTCGGCGACGGCGACACGCAGCGTCTCCGCCTTGTCGCCGACATCAACCATATGGGCTTCGCCGGCGCTGTCGATATGGGTGAGGCGGGGGCCGCTCATCACTCTGCGGCCAATGCGCGATCGGAGCCGGTCAACAGGCCGCGCGTAGCTGCCCCCACGTCTTCTTTTCGCATCAGGCTTTCGCCGACGAGGAAGGTGGTGATGCCGCTCTTTTCGAGGCGCTTGCAGTCCTCATGCGTGAAGATGCCGCTTTCGCCGACCAGCAGCCGATCGGCAGGCACCATCGGTGCGAGCTGCTCGGAAACGGCAAGATCGACTTCGAACGTCCTCAAGTTGCGATTGTTGATGCCGATGAGGGGAGACGAGAGACGCAGCGCTCGTTCCATTTCCTCGGCATCGTGCACTTCGACGAGCACGTCCATGCCGAGCGCCGCTGCGGCGTCTTCGAGACGATGGGCGTCCTCGTCAGTGAGCGATGCCATGATCAAGAGGATGCAGTCCGCCCCCCAGGCGCGCGCCTCGAAGACCTGGTAGGTGTCGAACATGAAGTCCTTGCGCAGCGCCGGCAGCGAACAGGCAGCCCGCGACGCCGTCAGAAATTCCGGGGCGCCCTGAAAACTCGGCGTATCCGTCAGGACCGAGAGGCAGGCAGCGCCGCCCGCAGCATAGGCTTTCGCCAGAGCCGGCGGATCGAAGTCCGGACGAATCAGTCCCTTGGACGGACTGGCCTTCTTGATTTCGGCGATTAGTCCGAATTCGCTTTTCTGGCGGCGCGCTGCAAGCGCGGCGTGAAAGCCGCGCGGCGACGACTGGTCGGCGATCCGCGCCCTCAGCTCGTCGAGCGGCACCCGCGATTTCGCGGCGGCGATCTCTTCGCGCTTGTAGACCTCGATCTTGCGCAGAATATCCGTCATGTCCTCTCCTCAAGCGGCGCTGGAGACGGTGATCAGCCGCTGCAGGGCGGTCTTGGCCGCACCGCTCGAAAGCGCTTGGCGTGCGATCGCCATGCCTTCGGCGAGATCCTTGGCGCGCCCGGCTATCATCAACGAAGCGGCGGCGTTCGCAAGGGAAATGTCCCGATAGGCATTCTCTTCGCCATCGAGCACCGCCTGCAGGGCCGCCGCATTGTGCGCTCCGTCACCGCCCTTCAAGGCGTCGAGGGTGGTGCGTGCGAGACCGAAGTCGTTCGGCGTCAGCTCGAAGCTGCGAATCTTGCCATCCTTCAGCTCGGCAACCTTGGTGATCCCCGTCGTGGTGATTTCGTCCAGCCCCTCGCCGTGCACGACCCAGACGCTTTCGGAGCCGAGGTCGCGCAGGACTTCCGCGAGCGGATCGATCCACTGTGGCGCGTAGACGCCGACGAGCTGGCGTTTGACCCCGGCCGGATTGGAGAGGGGGCCGAGCAGATTGAAGATCGTTCTCGTGCCGAGCTCGACGCGGGTCGGGCCCACATGGCGCATCGCCGAATGGTGCTGCTGGGCGAACATGAAGCCGACGCCAGCCTCACGGATGCAGCGGGCGATGGCGTCCGGTCCGATATCGAGCTTGACGCCGAGGCATGACAGCGCGTCGGCCGTCCCGGATTTTGAACTCAGGGCTCGATTTCCGTGCTTGGCGACCGGCACGCCGGCCCCGGCGACGATCAGCGATGCCAGCGTCGAGATATTGTAGGTGCCGGCCCCGTCGCCGCCGGTTCCGACGATGTCGATCGCGTCCTCAGGCGCCTCGACCGTCAGCATGCGCGCCCGCATCGCGCCGACAGCTCCGACGATCTCGTCGACGGTTTCGCCACGCACGCGGAGCGCCATGAGGAAGCCGCCGATCTGTGACGGGGTGGCCGCTCCGGACATGATGATCTCGAAGGCCGCCCGCGCGTCTTCGCGGCTCAGGGCCTCGCGCGCTGCGACTTTTGCGACGAACGGCTTCAAATCACTCATGCTTTGTTCCCCGTTCGTTAGCGCTGTGCCAATGCCTGCTCGGCGAGCGTCTGGTTGATCGATACGCCATAGACTGACTGCAGCGTTGCGACCATCTGATCGAGTATGTCGTCGCCGCTGGCGCGGGCGATGGCCTCGATCTGGCGACTGTCGTTGTCGAGAGCGTTGGCGGGGGCGCTGTCGTCGACCGCCGTCACCTGCATGAGGATCTGGCCTTCACCGCCCATGCCTGCCGCATTGGCGACATGTCCGTTCGGCCCGCCGAAGGCGGCCGCCGTGGCGGCCTGGCTCAGGGCGGCGTCCTGGGTGGAGCGGCTCAAACCGGTCTTCGTTTCGACGACAAGACCGAGCTCGCTCGCGATGTCAGCGAGCTTCGTGCCCTTCTTGACCCGATCCTTCAATTCGGCCGCCTTGGCGGCCAGCGCCACCCGCTGCTGGTCGGCGGTCCAATCGGCGGCCACCTCATCGCGAACCTCGTCGAGCGTGCGATCGCGGGCAGGGATCACCTCTTCAAGGTCGAACCAGGCGGAGCCGTCGCGGCCGATATTGACGGAGAGCGTTTCCAGCCCGACCTCAGCCTTGAACACCTCCTGAAGGAGCGTGCGTTGCTCCGGCAGCCCGGTCACGTCGTCGCCATTCCGGTCCTTGCCCGTGGCGTCGATCGCGTCGACGGTGACGAGCTTGAGCTTCAATTGGTCGGCGACCTCCTTCACGGTCGCACCGGCAGCCCTTTCATCCTCGATCTTGTCATGCAGGCCGACGAGTTGATCGCGTGCCACCGAAAGGGCGATCTCCGTGCGCAATTCCTCTTTCACGTCATCGAAGCTGCGAACCGCCTCCTGGCGAATATTGCTGACGCGCACGATCACCGGGCCGAAGGCGCCGTCGACGACCGGCGTCACGCCGCCGTCGTTGGCGACGGCGAAGGCCGCATCCGCTACCTTCGCGTCGGGCATCCGCTCCTTGGTGAAGTCACCGAGAAGAACATCTGCAGCACTCTTGCCTTCGGCCTTGACGAGGTCGTCGAAGGAAGTTCCGGCTGTCAGCTTTGCGGCTGCAGCGTCGGCCGTTTCGCGAGACGGGAAAGCGAGCTGCTCGATCGTCCTCGTCGCCGGCGTACGGAAGCTCTCCTTGCGTTTCTCGTAGTCGGCGCGCAGTTCTTCCTCGGTGACCGTATCGGCCGCCATCAGATCCTCGGGTTGCAGCTTGATGTAACTGAACTTCCGGTATTCCGGAGCGCGATAGTTCGCCTTGTGGCTGTCGAACCAGGGAGCAAGCACGTCGTCGCCCGGTGCCTTGACCGGATCGATATTCGCGTTCGAGAGCAGCAGGTAGTCGACGGTGCGAGTCTCATGCCGGTATTTGCCGACCGCATCGACAAGAACGGAAGGAGCTACAAATCCATCCGAGAGCGCATCGACGATCTGCGAGCGAACCGCCACCTGGCTGCGGTTCTTGATGTAGTCCTGCTCGGTCAACCCGGCGTTGCGAAGCACGCTCGAGAAGGTCATCCGATCGAATTGGCCGTTTGCACCGTGAAAGGCGGGATCTTCGCCGATCAGTCTTGCGAGCCGGTCTTCAGAGAGGCCCAGATTCATGTCCTCAGCGAGCTGATCGAGTGCGGCGCCCGCAACGAGCTGCGAGTAAACCTGCGCCTCGACGCCGAAAGCGCGGGCCTGCTGCCGTGTCAGCTGCGTTCCGAGCTGCCGCGAAAGCAGGCTCATCTGACGCTCATAGGCAAGGCGATAGTCGCTGCTGGACACTTTCACCTCGCCGACCGTCACCACAGCGTCGGGGGTGCCGGCAACCATCAGGGTCTGACCGCCCCACACCATGAAGGAGAGGATGAGAATGGCCAGGAGGCCTTTGACGATCCGCGTCTGGGCGGCGTTTCTCAGGGAGTCGAGCATGGGGGCAGAAACCTCGTAGCAGTGCAGCGGCCTTACGCCGAAATGATTTCGTTCCTTAGAACAAACCAAATGGGAATAGAAGGCCGATCCGTCGTAAATCGCGACACCGCGGAAGGCAGGGCCGGGAGACGTGCGCTCGACCGCATTTCGCGGTGCTGTCGCGCACCTTCTAAGACTGACCCCTCTAACGACAAATCCGGGATCGACGCGAACGAGAAAGTGGATGTCGGATTCGTTAGCCGGCAATTGAATTTGATCTGCGAAATTGTCCGTTTCGGGCCGGCCTCTCTATGGCCAACGAGAACGATTCGTGTCTTCGATATGTCAGCAACCTGAAGCCCTCAGCGGCCGTTACGGAAATATCCATGCCATGCAATCCACCATCGTAATGGTCAATCTCTTCGGCGCGGTCGCACTGCTCCTGTTTGGTCTTTCGCTGGTGAAGGAAGGAGTGACGCGCGCTTTCGGGTCGAGGCTGCGCGCCGGTCTCGCGCGGGGGACGAGCGGCCCGCTCAGCGCCTTCGCGACTGGCCTGGTCGCGACGCTCGCGCTGCAGAGCTCCACGGCCACGGCCCTCATGACGGCATCTTTCGTGGAGAAGGGCTTGGTGAAGTCTCGGATGGCGCAGATCGTCCTGTTGGGTGCCAACATAGGCACGGCCATGACGGCCTGGATCGTTGCGCTGGGCGTCGGCTGGCTGGCGCCGTTGTTCATTCTCGCCGGCGTCATGATGCACCGCTTGAGCCATTCGAGCGCCCGTCAAGGCGGCGGCTTTGCCCTGGTCGGCATCGGCCTGATGCTTCTGTCGCTCGAACTGCTCGGCGCGGCGACGGAGCCGATGCGCGAGTCCGAGGCCTTGGCAGCCTTCCTGGGCATGCTCGACAATGCCTGGCCGGTCGCCATGCTCATTGCGGCGGGGCTCGCCTTCGCCTCGTCGTCGAGCCTTGCGATCGTCATGCTGGTGCTGTCCTTGTCGTCCGCGGGCGTGCTCTCGACCGGGCTGACCGTCGCGCTGGTGCTCGGCGCAAATCTGGGCGGGGCGATCCCGCCTGTGATCGCCACGCTCGGTGCTGCGCCCGGCGCCCGTCGGGTGACGATCGGCAACCTCGTCGTGCGCGGTGTCGGTTGCCTGATCGCGCTTCCGCTGGCCGGTATCAACGCGGACATGCTGCAGAACCTGCCGCTGCCACGACAGAACCTGCCAGTCGATGTCCATCTTCTCTTCAATCTGGTCGTTGCGCTAGTCGCCTGGCCCTTCGCGGGGTTGCTGTCGCGGATGATGAGCCGTCTGGTTCCGGACGAAGAGGTAAGCGATACGGGGCCGCGTTATCTCGACTCAGCGGCGCTCGATACGCCTGTGATGGCGCTTTCCGGGGCAACGCGCGAGGTGCTGCGCGTGGGAGACCTGATTGAGGCCATGCTGATGCGCACGTCGGCGGCGTTTAACAGGAATGATCTCGGCGAACTCCACGACATCGGAAAAATGGAAAAACAGGTCGATCTCTTGCAGCAGGAGGTGAAGATCTTCCTGTCGCGGTTGGGCCGAGACGGGGTGAACGAGGAAGACGGGCGTCGCTCGATCGTGATCATCGACTATGCGATCAATCTCGAGCACATGGGCGACATCATCGAGAAGGGCCTGTGCGAGCAGATCCGCAAGAAGGTGACGAACGGCCTGAAATTCTCCGACGAAGGCTATCAGGAACTGAAGAACCTGTTCGACCTGACCCTTGACAACTTGCGTATCGCCCAGACGATTTTCGTGTCTCGCAATGCCGACCTCGCCAGACACCTCATCGAGGTGAAAGTCGACGTACGCCACATGGAGAAACGCTCGGCCGAAAGGCATCTGGAGCGTCTTCGCGACGGCCTGCTTGAAAGCTTGCAGACGAGTTCGCTGCACCTCGACATGTTGCGGGACCTGAAGCGCATCAATGCTCACGTCGCGTCGGTCGCTTACCCGATCGTCGAAGAGAGCGGCCTTTTGACGGAGAGCCGGCTACGTCCGCAGGCGTGATGTCGGCCTTTACTGGACGCCAGGCGGAAGGCGCGACGGACCTTCACGAGATAGGCGCGCCACCATTGCCTTTTAACCGGGTTAACCGTACGTGATTGTGCGATAAATGCTTTTCGCAATATTTTGCTGACAGCACCGTCGAATCGGGCGACGGGCGGCATACGAATACCCGAAGAAATACCAAGGAGATCAGGTATGGAACGGACTTGCCTGGCGATCATCCTGGCGGCGGGCGAAAGCACGCGGATGAAATCGGCCATGTCGAAGGTGCTGCATCCGGTCGCAGGCAGGCCGATGATCGCCCATGTCGTCGACGCTCTGGCAAGTGCCTCCATTTCCGACGCGGCCCTGGTCGTGGGCCGTGACGCGGAAGCTGTTGCGGCTGCCGCGAGCACGGATTCCGTCAAGGTGTCCTCCTATTTGCAAAAGGAACGGCTGGGGACGGCGCATGCCGTCCTCGCAGCGCGTGACGCGATCGAAAAGGGCTTTGACGACCTCCTGGTCGTCTTCGGCGATACGCCGCTGATCACCGCCGCACCGCTCAGGGCGGCGCGCGAGCGGCTGGCCGAAGGCAACGACGTGGTCGTCATCGGCTTCGAGACGGCTGATCCGACCGGCTACGGCCGCCTGATCGTCGAGGATGGCGAACTGCTGGCGATCCGGGAGCACAAGGACGCCTCCGAAGAGGAGCGTCGGATCACCTATTGCAATGGCGGCCTGATGGCGATCAACGGCCGCAAGGCGCTCGATTTCCTCGGCCGCATCGGCAATGCCAACGTCAAAGGCGAGTACTATCTGACCGATCTCGTCGAGATTGTCCGAGCGCTCGGCGGCCGGGCAATCGCCGTCAGGGCGCCGGAGGAAGAACTTACCGGGTGCAATACGCGGGCTGAACTCGCCTATATCGAACGTCTTTGGCAGCAACGCCGCCGCCAGGAACTGATGCTTGCCGGCGTGTCGATGATCGCGCCGGAGACGGTGTTCCTCGCCTGGGACACCGATCTCGCCCAGGATGTCCTGGTCGAGCCGAACGTGGTCTTTGGGCCGGGAGTGTGTGTCGAGAGCGGCGCTGTCATCCACGCTTTCTCGCACGTCGAAGGCGCCCATGTCCGTGCGGGCGCGACGGTCGGCCCTTTCGCCCGTCTTCGCCCGGGCGCCGATCTCGGTCCGAAATCGAAAGTCGGCAATTTCTGCGAAGTGAAGAAGGCGGAGATCGGTGCCGGTGCCAAGGTCAACCACCTGACCTATATCGGCGATGCTTTCGTCGGCGCCGGATCGAACATCGGCGCGGGCACCATCACATGCAACTATGACGGCGTGAACAAGCACCTCACGCGGATCGGCGAAAATGCCTTCATCGGCTCGAATTCGTCGCTCGTCGCGCCTGTGGCGGTCGGCGACGGAGCGCTCGTCGCTTCCGGCAGCGTGATTACCGAGGACGTGCCGGCCGATGCGGTTGCCTTCGGCCGGGCGCGGCAGGAGGTCAAGCCTGGCCGGGCACCGGTATTGCGGGAGCGCTACGAGGCGGAAAAAGCTGCCAGGAAAAAGGTCAAGGCTGCTGAATAGGCGCGTTAATCATTGAAACTGAAAGTGAAATCGAAGCGGATTGTTTGGCGCGATAAATTCGCTACCAAGGCTTCGGCATTTGGCGACGGGGTCGCCGGCATTTGAGCTGACACGCCACGATCGGCGTGCGAAGAAACGCGGAGAGTAATATGTGCGGGATTGTGGGTATCGTCGGGCATCAGCCGGTCTCGGAGCGGCTGGTCGATGCGTTGAAACGCCTGGAATACCGCGGCTACGATTCGGCCGGCGTCGCCACAATCGACGGTGGAGCGCTTGATCGGCGGCGGGCCGAGGGCAAGCTCGTCAATCTCGAGGAAAGGCTGAAAGGGGAGCCTCTGGCCGGCACCATCGGCATCGCCCATACGCGCTGGGCAACTCATGGCGCGCCGACCGAACGCAACGCCCATCCGCATTTCACCGACGGCGTTGCGGTCGTTCACAACGGCATCATCGAGAATTTTGCCGAGTTGAAGGACGAACTGTCCGAGACGGGTGCCGAATTCCAGACCGAGACCGACACGGAAGTCGTCGCGCAGCTGCTGGCAAGACTTCGCCGCGACGGCATGGGACGCCGCGAGGCGATGCACGCGATGCTGAAGCGGGTGCGGGGAGCCTATGCCCTTGCCGTTCTTTTCCAAGACGACCCTTCGACGATCATGGCGGCCCGCAACGGCCCGCCGCTGGCGATCGGCCATGGTAACGGCGAGATGTTCCTTGGCTCCGACGCCATCGCGCTCGCGCCTTTCACCAATGAAATCACCTATCTGATCGATGGCGACTGGGCGGTGCTCGGCAAGACCGGCGTCCATATCTTCGACCTGGACGGCAATCCCGTCACACGGCCGCGACAGCTGTCCACAGCCGCGGCCTATATGGTCGACAAGGGCAACCATCGTCATTTCATGGAGAAGGAAATCTACGAGCAGCCGGAGGTCATCTCCCACGCGCTCAGCCACTATATCAACTTCATCGACCATCGGGTGCTGCCGGTTTCGGACAACATCGACTTCGCCAAGGTGCCAAGCCTGGCGATCTCCGCCTGCGGCACCGCCTATCTGGCCGGGTTGATCGGCAAGTACTGGTTCGAGCGCTATGCCCGCCTGCCGGTCGAGATCGATGTCGCCTCCGAATTCCGTTATCGCGAGATCCCTCTGTCGCCGCAATCGGCCGCCCTCTTCATCTCGCAATCGGGCGAGACTGCCGACACGCTTGCCTCGCTGCGTTACTGCAAGGAGCACGGCCTGAAGATCGGCGCGGTCGTCAACACGCGCGAATCGACCATTGCGCGCGAGTCCGATGCCGTCTTCCCCATTCTCGCCGGTCCTGAGATCGGTGTCGCGTCGACCAAGGCCTTCACCTGCCAGCTTGCCGTTCTCGCCGCCCTCGCGGTCGCTGCGGGCAGAGCGCGCGGCACCGTCAGTGAAGAGGAAGAACAGGCGCTGGTCAGGAACCTTGCCGAGATGCCGCGCCTCATGGGGCAGGTGCTCAACAGCATCCAGCCGAAGATTGAGTTCCTGTCGCGCGAATTGTCGAAGTGCCGTGACGTGCTTTATCTCGGCCGCGGCACCAGCTTCCCGCTCGCCATGGAGGGTGCCCTTAAGCTCAAGGAAATATCCTACATCCACGCGGAAGGCTACGCCGCCGGCGAACTGAAACACGGTCCGATCGCACTGATCGACGAGAACATGCCGGTCATCGTGATTGCGCCGCACGACCGCTTCTTCGACAAGACCGTCTCCAACATGCAGGAAGTGGCGGCGCGTGGCGGAAGGATCATCCTGATCACCGACGACCGGGGTGCTGCCGCTTCGAAGCTCGACACGATGCATACGATCGTGCTTCCGAATGTCGACGAGATCATCGCGCCGATGATCTTCTCGCTGCCGGTCCAACTGCTCGCCTATCACACGGCGGTCTTCATGGGCACCGATGTCGACCAGCCGCGCAACCTTGCCAAATCGGTCACCGTCGAATGATCATCCGGCCGGAAAGCGATCGCGATCGCGCCGTTATCCACGAGGTAACGGCGGCCGCCTTTGCGGGGCAGCCCTATAGCGACCAGAGCGAGCCGCTGATCATCGATCGCCTGCGCGCCGCCGATGCCCTGACGCTCTCTCTCGTCGCCGCAGAAGGCGACGAGGTGCTGGGCCACATCGCCTTCTCGCCTGTGACGATCACGCCCCCGGCGACGGGTTGGTACGGCCTCGGTCCCGTGTCCGTGCGTCCGGACAAACAGGGTCAAGGCATCGGCAGCACACTCGTCCGCGAGGGCCTTGATAAGTTGCGCGCACTCGGCGCCGCCGGCTGTGTCCTCGCCGGAAATCCGGCCTTCTACCAAAGATTCGGTTTTCGCAACGATCCCGCTCTTGTCTTTCCCGGTTGTGCGCCGCAATATTTCTTGGTTCTGGCCTTGTCGGAGGCGCGGGTTTCCGGCACGGTCGCCTATCATCCGGCGTTTTTCGGGCCGGTGTAACGATCCATGGCACTTCGATGACGGACGGTTCCAAAAGCGGCATCATCGCAGCCCGGCTGCGCAATTACTTTCTCACGGGCCTGATCATCTGCGCACCCGTGGCTATCACGGTTTGGCTGGTTCGCTCTTTCATCGAATGGGCGGATAGCTGGGTAAAGCCTTACCTGCCGAACTTCTATAATCCGGACACCTATTCGCCGGTCGCGATACCGGGCTTCGGCCTTCTCGTCGCGATAATCGTCATCACCTTCGTGGGTTTCCTGACGGCGAGTATCGTGGGCCGCTCGATCATCAATTTCGGTGAGTCGCTGCTCGACCGCACGCCGCTCGTCAGGACGATCTACAAGTCGCTGAAGCAGATTTTCCAGACGGTGCTGCAGGATCAGTCCACCTCCTTCAAGAAGGCCGGGCTGATCGAATATCCGAGCCCGGGGCTTTGGTCACTGGTCTTCATCGCAACGGACGTGAAGGGCGAGATCGCCTCGAAGTTCGACGAGCGCGGCATGGACATGGTTGCGGTGTTCCTGCCGCCGACGCCGCTGCCGACCGCCGGCTTCCTCCTGTTCGTGCCGCGCGACAAGATCGTCCCGCTGCAGATGAGTGCCGAGGATGCGGCCAAGCTGCTGATCTCCGGCGGCCTTGTCACACCGGATCACAAGCCGCTCGCCAACGCACCCCGCGCGATCACGCAGCAGAAAAGGGCGTAACGTCGGCCGCTGTCTTAGCGAGGGCCAGGCGTCAACCCGCGCGCAGGAACCGGATCGCTTCGTCGCGGCGATGAAGGTAGAGCAGCGTCCTCAACGCCTGACCGCGTTCCGTCGTCAGTTCCGGGTCGCGCTCAATGAGGTAGGCGGCGTCTTTCCGGGCAATCTCCAGAAGATCCGCATGCGCCTCGAGGCTGGCGATGCGAAATCCCGGCGTGCCGGATTGCCGTGTTCCGAGCAACTCCCCTTCGCCGCGCAGCTTCAGGTCCTCTTCGGCGATCACGAACCCGTCTTCGGTCTCGCGCAGGATCGACAGGCGGGCGTGGCCCGCTTCGCTCAGCGGTCCCTTGTAAAGCAGAATGCAGGTCGAAGCCTCGTCGCCGCGCCCGACGCGGCCGCGCAATTGGTGCAGCTGCGCAAGCCCGAAGCGCTCCGCATGTTCGATCACCATGATCGTCGCGTCGGGAACATCGACGCCGACCTCAACCACCGTCGTGGCTACCAGCACGCGAATCTCGCCGTTCTTGAAGGCGAGCATGACGGCGTCCTTGTCCGCCCCGGCCATGCGGCCATGGACGAGGCCGACGTCCTTGCCGAAGCGCTGCACAAGGCTTTGGTACCGCTCGTCGGCGGACATGGTATCGGTTTCTTCGGATTCCTCGACCAGCGGGCAGATCCAGTAGGCCTTCTTGCCCTGGCGAAGCGCCGAATCGAGCCGCTCGACGATTTCGTCGGTGCGTTCGGTCGGAATGGTGACGGTCTGGATCGGCTTTCGTCCCGCCGGCTTCTCCGTCAGCTTCGAGACGTCCATGTCGCCGAAGGCCGCCAGCACCAGTGTGCGCGGGATCGGAGTCGCAGTCATGACCAGCATATGCGGGGAGATGCCCTTGGCGGTGAGCCGCAGCCGCTGGTGGACGCCGAAGCGATGTTGCTCGTCGACCACGGCCAGCACGAGCTGTCGGTAATTGACGGCATCCTGGAAGAGCGCGTGCGTGCCGATAACCATCTGCGTCTCTCCGGAGGCGATGCGCTCGAGGATCGCGTCACGCTCCTTGCCCTTCGTCCTGCCGGTCAGGACATCGATCGTGATGCCCGCCGGCGCCGCCATCTTCTGGAGCGTCGCATGGTGCTGGCGGGCGAGGATTTCCGTCGGGGCCATCAGCACCGCCTGGCCGCCGGACTCGACAGCGGCGAGCATCGCCATCAGCGCGACGGCGGTCTTGCCGGAGCCGACATCGCCCTGCAGCAGACGCAGCATGCGCTCGGCTCCGGACATGTCGGCAAGGATGTCGCCGACGGCGGCCGACTGGCTGGCCGTCAAGGAGAAAGGCAGGGCGGCGATGACCGGTCCGCTCAGTTTGCCTGTCGCATGGACCGGTGTTCCGGCAACCTTGCGTAAGCGTTGGCGCACCAAGGAGAGCGACAGCTGTCCGGCGAGAAACTCGTCATAGGCGAGCCTCCGGCGGGCCGGTGCCTGCGGGGCGATGTCGGTTTCGTCGCGCGGCTCGTGCAGGCGATGGAAGCAATCCCTTGCGCTCGCAAAGCCTTGCTGGCGCAGCAAGGTGTCGTCCAGCCATTCCGGAAGATCGGGAACGCGCGCCAGCGCCGCTTCGATCGATTTTCGCAACGGCCGCGGCGTGAGGCCGGCGGTCAATCCGTAAACCGGTTCGACGAGCGGCAAGCTTTCGGCTTCGGCGGCGCGGACCATGTAGTCCGGGTGCACCATCGAAGCGCGTCCGTTGAACCAGTCCACCTTGCCGCTGACGATCACGGTCTCGTCGATCGGCAGGGCTTTTTCCAGCCAATTCCCCTTGACCCGGAAGAAGGTGAGAGCCAGTTCGCCGGTGTCGTCGTGCAGGAAGACGCGATAGGGCACGTTTGGCCGGCCGCGCGGGGATGGCTGGTGCCGGTCGACGCGGCCGGTAATGGTGACGATCGATCCCTGCGGCGCATAGGCGATGCCGGGCTGCCGGCGTCGGTCGATGAGCGAATGGGGGGCGTGAAACAGGAGATCGATGACGCGGCAGTCGTCGATCGACTCGCGTCCGAGCAGGCGGGCGTAAAGCTCGCCGGTCCTGGGGCCGATACCGGGCAGGCTATCGAGCGGCGAAAACAGCGGATCGAGCAGGGCAGGGCGCATGGTCATGAAATTGCGACAAGAAATCCGGCATTGGCAAGGCTGACAAGCCGCTTTCCAGCGTTTATAGAGCGCGTGAACGCGATCCGCCGTTGCGGCGGGTGGCAGGAAGGACGTTTCATGACCGGAATTTCGCGCACGAGCGCCGATCTTGATCCGCGTCGTCGCAGGATCCTCTTCCGCGCCTGGCACCGCGGCATTCGCGAGATGGACTTGATTCTCGGGCAGTTCGCAGAGGCGGAGCTCGCCACGCTTTCCGAACAGGAACTGGATGAGCTCGAGACGATCATGCGCGAGGAAGACAACGACCTCGTTCGCTGGATCACCGGGGAACAGCCGCTGCCCGAGCGCTTCGCAACGGAGCTGTTTGCGCGCATAGCCGCCTATCGGCCGGATTTCGACCCCGTTCAGCAAGAGGCGGAATGAATTCGACGATGATCCCTGGTCTAGACGCGAAGAGAATTCTTGCGGCCGCGCGAGAGCTGACGATCGGGCCGGTACCCTCCGGCGTCGAGGCGCTGATTCTCGCCGATCTTGCACGCGCCGGAGCGCCGGTCGCCTATATGCTTTCCGACGGCCAGCGCATTGCCGATCTCGAGCAGGTGCTTGGTTTCGTGGCGCCCGACATTCCGGTTTTGACATTGCCCGGCTGGGACTGTCTGCCCTACGACCGCGTTTCGCCAAGCGCCGACACGTCGGCGCGACGACTGGCCACGCTGAGCGCCTTGATCGCGCATCGGCAGAAGCCGCACGCGGCGATCGTTCTGGTAACCGTCAATGCAGCGCTGCAGAAGATCTCGCCTCAGGACGTGATCGAGAGCCTCGCCTTCTCTGCGCGACCCGGCAACCAGGTGCGCATGGACGATCTCGCCGCGCGCCTGGAGCAAAACGGTTTCGAGCGCGTGCCGACCGTGCGCGAAGTCGGCGAGTTTGCCGTGCGCGGCGGTATTCTCGACGTCTATGTGCCGGGCAGCAGCGAGCCGCTGCGGCTCGATTTCTTCGGTGATACGCTTGAGACGATCCGCTCCTTCGATCCGGCGAGCCAGCGCACCACCGGGCAGGTGCGTTCCCTCGATCTCAATCCGATGAGCGAAGTGTCGCTGACGCCGGAGACGATCAGCCATTTCCGCAGGCAATATCTTTCGCGCTTCGGGGCTGCGACCCGCGACGACGCGCTTTATCAGGCGGTCTCCGAAGGGCGCCGCTATGCCGGCATGGAGCATTGGCTGCCGCTCTTCTACGATGGGCTGGAAACGATCTTCGATTATCTCGAAGGTTTTCGCATCGTCACCGATCATCTGGCGCGCGAAGCGGCGGCGGAGCGTTCGAAGCTCATCCTCGACTACTACGACGCCCGTCTCGCCTCCGCATCTCCCGGCAAGTCCCAGATATCCCAGGGCACACCCTACAAGCCCGTGCCGCCGGATCTGCTTTATCTGGGTGCGAAAGCCTTCAGCGACGGGCTAGCCGAACGCAATGCCGTGCGCCTGTCGCCGTTTTCCGAACATGAGGGCGAGGCCCGTCATGTCGTCGCCGTCGAGGCTCGACAGGGGGTGCGCTGGGCGAAGGCCGCCGGCGAGGCCGACAGTGAAAACGACGGCTCACGCGCCAATGTCTTCGACCAGGCGGTGAAACACATTGCCGAGCGGCGGGCGAAAGGCGCGAAGGTCGTCATTTCCGGGTGGACGGAGGGCTCGCTCGACCGCCTGCTTCAGGTGCTCGGCGAGCACGGCCTGGCCAATATCCGTCCGGTGAAGGCGCTCGCCGATCTGCGCGCCCTGAAGCCGGGCGAGGCGGCATCCGCGGTCTTGAGTCTCGAATCCGGCTTCGAGACCGGCGATCTCGTGGTGATCGGAGAGCAGGACATTCTCGGCGACCGGATGGTGCGCCGCTCCAAGCGCCGCAAGCGCGGCGCCGATTTCATCGCCGAAGTCACGGGCCTCGACGAGGGCAGCTACGTCGTCCATGCCGAACACGGCATCGGCCGCTTCGTCGGCTTGCGCACGATCGAGGCTGCTGGCGCGCCGCATGATTGCCTGGAGCTCGTCTACGCCGACGATGCGAAGCTGTTCCTGCCGGTGGAAAACATCGAGCTCCTGTCGCGCTACGGCTCGGAGGGGACCGATGCGATCCTCGACAAGCTCGGCGGCGTCGCCTGGCAGGCGCGCAAGGCGAAGCTCAAGAAGCGCCTGCTCGACATGGCGGGTGGTCTGATCCGCATTGCCGCCGAACGGTACACGCGGCATGCGCCGGTCCTCGTTGCACAGGATGGCGTCTATGACGAGTTTGCCGCGCGTTTCCCCTATGACGAGACCGAAGACCAGTTGAACTCGATCGATGCGGTGCGCGACGATCTCGGCGGCGGCAGGCCCATGGACCGTCTCGTCTGCGGCGACGTCGGCTTTGGAAAGACCGAGGTGGCGCTGCGTGCCGCTTTCATAGCGGCGATGAACGGCGTGCAGGTTGCCGTCGTCGTGCCGACGACATTGCTGGCGCGGCAGCATTTCAAGACCTTTTCCGATCGCTTCCGCGGACTGCCGATCCGCATCCAGCAGGCCTCGCGCCTCGTCGGCTCGAAGGATCTGGCGCTGACGAAAAAGGAAGTCGCCGACGGCAAGACGGACATCGTCGTCGGCACCCACGCGCTCCTCGGGTCCTCGATCACGTTTGCCAATCTTGGCCTACTCATCATCGACGAGGAGCAGCACTTCGGCGTCAAGCACAAGGAACGCTTGAAGGAGCTGAAGAGCGACGTCCATGTCCTGACGCTCTCGGCGACGCCCATTCCGCGCACGCTGCAGCTGGCGCTCACCGGTGTTCGCGAATTGTCTCTGATTACAACGCCGCCGGTCGACCGCATGGCGGTGCGCACCTTCATCTCGCCCTTCGATGCGCTGGTGATCCGCGAGACGCTGATGCGCGAGCACTATCGTGGCGGCCAGAGCTTCTATGTCTGCCCGCGATTGAGCGATCTGTCCGAGATTCACGACTTCTTGAAATCCGACGTGCCGGAATTGAAAGTGGCGATCGCGCACGGCCAGATGCCGGCAACCGAACTCGAAGACATCATGAACGCCTTCTACGAAGGCCGCTTTGACGTGCTTCTGTCGACGACGATCGTCGAGTCGGGGCTCGACGTGCCGACGGCCAACACGCTGATCGTGCACCGTGCCGATATGTTCGGCCTTGCGCAGCTCTACCAGCTCCGCGGGCGTGTCGGGCGCTCCAAGGTGCGTGCCTTCGCGCTCTTCACGCTTCCGGTCAACAAGACGCTGACCGGCCCGGCGGAACGGCGGCTCAAGGTGCTGCAGTCGCTCGACACGCTCGGCGCCGGCTTCCAGCTCGCCAGCCACGACCTCGACATTCGCGGCGCCGGCAACCTGCTCGGCGAGGAGCAATCCGGCCACATCAAGGAGGTCGGTTTCGAGCTCTACCAACAAATGCTGGAAGAAGCGGTCGCCGAGCTCAAGGGCGAGGAGGAAATCCACGATTCCGGCTGGTCGCCGCAGATATCGGTCGGTACGCCGGTAATGATTCCGGAAGTGTACGTGCCCGATCTCAATCTGAGGCTCGGGCTCTATCGTCGCCTCGGCGAACTGACCGACCTCAAGGAAATCGACGGCTTCGGCGCCGAACTGATCGACCGCTTCGGACCGCTGCCGATCGAGGTTCAGCATCTCCTGAAGATCGTCTATATCAAGGCGCTCTGCCGCACGGCGAATGTCGAAAAGCTCGACGCGGGGCCGAAGGGCGTCGTCGTCCAGTTCCGCAACAAGGAGTTCCCCAACCCGGCCGCCCTCGTCGGGCATATCGCCAAGCAGGGAACGCTCGCCAAGATCAGGCCCGACCAGAGTATCTTCTTCCAGCGCGAACTCGTCACGCCGGAAAAGCGCCTCTCAGGCGCGGCCATGGTGATGACCCAGCTCGCGACGCTCGCCAAGCCAGCGTGAAACGAAATTGGCGCCGGATGCCGGCGCCGCTATTGAGGATCAGTTGGCCGGGTTGGCCGCCTTCATCTGGGCGATTTCGCGGAGCGCATTCGTCAGCACTTCGACGGATTGTGCCCCCATCACCGCATATTGCTGCTCGATGATGAAGCACGGAACACCGGTCACGCCGATCTCCCGGGCCATGTCGATCTCTTGCTTGACCGCATCCTTGTCGGCATCGGAGGCGAAAAGTGCGGCAATGACAGCCCGGTCCAGGCCTGCCTGTTCGGCGATGTCGAGCAGAACGGCGTGATCGCCGACATTCTTGCCTTCCTCGAAATTCGCCTTGAAAAGCAGCCGCACGGTCTCGGTCTGGGCAACGGTGCCGCTGGTGGACGCCCAGCGGATGAGGCGATGGGCGTCGAGCGTGTTGGGGCTGATCTTCACGGCATCGAAGTCAAAGGCGATTCCGGCTTCCCGCCCCAAACCATCGAGCATCTGATGCGCCCGGTCGACGGCGTCCTGACCGCCGAGCTTTGCCGCAAGATGGCGCTTGTGATCGACGCCTTCCGGCGGCAGGTCCGGGTTGAGCTGATAGGGGCGCCACTGGATCGCGACATCGATTTCGCCTGCGACGTTGGCGATCGCCTGGTCGAGGCGGTTCTTGCCGAGATAGCACCACGGGCAGACGACGTCCGAGACGATATCGATATTGACGATTTCCATGGCGGCGGCCTTTCTGTTTCGCTGAAACAGCGACATAGGCCGACCGCCCCCTTATTTCAATGCGTTACCAAAAGGGAACCAGGCTACCTACTGCACCCGCTCGTCCCACCAGGTCGGCAGTTGATAGCCATAAAGCGGCAGCGCCGAGGGGCGACCGATGTGCTTCCAGCGGGCAATCCATTGTTCATCCAGATGGTATAGCGGCACGAGATAAGCATTGTTGACCAGCAGCCGGTCATGCGCGCGGACGGCGGCGGTGAAATCCTCCGGTGTGCGGGCCTGCAGGATGTTGTTGATCATCTTGTCGACGTCCTTGTCGGCAACCCCTGCGAAGTTGGAACTCCCTTGGCGTTCTCGCGAGACCGATCCCCAATAGGATATCTGTTCAGATCCGGGAGACAGAGACGAGGGATAGGATTTGATGATCACGTCGTAGTCGAAGGATTGGCTGCGCAGCTGGTATTGGGAATCGTCGACCGTGCGGACGGTTGCCACGATGCCGAGCGGTGCAAGGAAGCGCTGATAGGCCAGCGCGATCTTCTCCTGGCCGGCATTCTGGCTCATGATCTCGAAAGCAAGCGGCGCGCCCTTGGCATCGACCATCTTGCCGTCCTTGATCGAATAGCCGGCCTCCCGAAGCAGCGTCACCGCTTCGCGCAAGACATTGCGGTCGCGGCCGGAACCGTCGGTGACCGGCAGGCGATAGGTACCGTCGAGAATGGCCGGGTTGATCTTCTCCCTGACGTCGCCCAGCAAACCGAGCTCGCGGTCGTCGGCCCCAGCGCCCAGGAAGGAGAGCGACGAATTCTGCCAGTAGCTCTGGGTCCGCGTGTAGGCGCCGTCGAACAGGTTCTTGTTGACCCATTCGAAGTCGAAGACGAGGGCCAGGCCCTGCCGGAGCTTGACGTTGTTGAACATCGGCCTGCGAGTGTTGAACACGAAGCCGAGCATGCCGGAGGGCGTTTTCGGCTTGAAGCTCTCCTTGACGACGTCGCCACTGCGGACGGCCGGGAAATCGTAGGCGCGGGCCCATTTGGTCGCGCTGCCTTCGGGATACAGGTCGATCTCGCCCTTCTTGAAGGCTTCGAACAGCGTGTTGTCCTGGAGAAAATATTCGACCGAGATCTCATCATAATTGTCGACGCCGATCTTCGAAGGCAGGTCTTTGCCCCAATAATCGGGATTGCGGCGATAGACGATCCGCTCGCCAGGCTTCACCTCGGCGACGCGGTAGGGGCCGGAACCGAGCGGCGGCTCGAGCGTCGTCCTGTCGAACCCGTCGACATTGATGGCGTGTTTCGGCAGCACGGGCGAAAGCGCCAGCAGCAGCGGGAACTCGCGGTCGGCATCTTCCTTCAGGGTGAAGCGCACGCTGCGGTCGCCGACCTTCTCCATCTTCTCGACCTTCGACAGCCGGTTACTGAAGGGCGCGCGTCCCTTGTCGCGCAGCAATTCGAAGGTGAAGATCACGTCCTCGACGGTCACCGGCTGGCCGTCGGCCCAGCGCGCCTTGGGATTGAGGTTGAACTGGATGAAGGTGCGATCGTCGTCCCATTCGACCGATTCCGCAAGCAGCCCGTACATGGTGAAAGGCTCGTCCTGGGAGCGCTGCATCAGCGACTCGTAGACCAGGTTTCCGAATCCTGGATCCCACATCCCCCGTGCGGTCGTGCGCATGCTCTTCAGGATGAAGGGGTTGAGGCTGTCGAACGTGCCGACCACACCATAGGAGATCTTTCCGCCCTTCTTGACGTCCGGATTGACGTAGGGGAAGTGCTTGAAATCAGCCGGCAGGGCCGGCTCGCCGTGCATGGAGATGGCGTGCACCGGTGCGGCGGCTGCTTCATTGGCCAAAATGCTGGTCGCCAGAAGCATAACCAGGCCGGAAAAAACTGCGCGCAACTTCACCTCCCGTAGGATTGGACCGTCCGATTCCCGGCACGTTACCAATGCGCAGGGATATTTCCAACAAGGCAGCCGCCGCAGACGTCCGGACGGGTCACGCGGTGTCACTGCCGCAGACATGAGATTGCGTTCCCCGCCTTGTAGCCAATATCCGGTGTCGCAGAACCGGAAAAAATGCAAGGAAACACTGGATAAAAGGCACGGGCCAATGTAACAGGTGTTTCCGGAATCGGGGCCATTCAAAAGCCTCATTTGGCCAACAGGACAACGGCGGCTGACGATACTCACCAGCGGAACTCTGTTCCGTGGCCGGTTTTCAGGAGACGGAATTACAATGATCTTCAAGTCGAACTTCACCAAACGGGCGGGAATGGCAGCGCTGGCGCTCTCCGTAGCAGCAGCCGGCGCGCCGGGTATCGCATCTGCGCAGCAGGGCAAGCCGCCGCAGGGTTGGTTCAAGGTTTGCACGAAGCAGGAAGACAACGACGTTTGCATCGTCCAGAACTTGCTCACCGCCAACAATGGTCAGCTGATCACCGCTGTCGGTCTCATCACCGTTTCCGGCAAGGTCAATCGTAAGGTCCTGCAGGTTTCCGTCCCCTCCGCACGCATGATCCCGCCGGGCGTTCAAATGCAAATCGATGGCGCCAAGGGGGTCAAGCTCGATTACGCCATCTGCATGCCCGACAAGTGCGTTGCCGAGGCACCGCTCTCCGACGCGCTGATCGCTAACCTGAAGAAGGGCAATGAAGTCATCTTCACGTCGGTCAATTTCCAGCGCGCTCCCAACCCGATCAAGATGACGCTGGAAGGCTTCACCGGGGTTTTCGACGGCGAGCCGATCGAACAGTCTCAGCTGGAGGAGCGTCAGCGCCTGCTGCAGGAAGAAATGCAGAAGAAGGCGGAAGATGCCCGCAAGAAGCTGGAAGAAGCACAGAAGGCTGCCAAGCAGCAGTAACGGCTTCCGCCCTGAGTTTCGAAGAGCGCCCGGTTGTCCGCCGGGCGTTTTTTATTTGGTGAATCCGCAAACAATAAAGGTGCGAACAGTTTCCCGTCCGCACCCTGCGCATCCACAAGCCGGTTTGACTTCGGTACGAGCCGTGCCGCAACCGCTTAATGGCGGTAGTTGGTCTTCGGTCTGTAGTGTCCGATGTCCGCCTTTTCGAACAGGGCGTCTACCTGGGCGTGGCGGATCGGCTGCCCGCTTTCGTCGGAGACCAGGTTCTGCTCCGAGACATAGGCGACATATTCGCTGTCGTCGTTCTCGGCGAACAGATGATAGAAGGGCTGGTCCTTGCTCGGCCGGATCTCCTGGGGGATAGAGTTCCACCACTCCTCGGTGTTCGCATATTCCGGATCGACGTCGAAGATGACGCCCCGAAACGGAAAGAACCGGTGGCGAACGATCTGGCCGATCTCGAATTTCGCGTTTCTTTGTTTCATGACGCAACACATCCTTTCAGACCAATATCTGGGTTGTCGCATGTGGAACATCAATAGCTGCGCGAAGCTGCTGAAAAATCGCTTGCGCTGTCGCATTTGAGAAAAGGCGGGCTTCGACCGAAACCCGCCTTTCGCTCTCATCTCGAATGGACCAGCCGCATCGGACGGGCCGGTGGCTCCGTCCTCAGACGGAATAGTACATGTCGTACTCGACCGGATGCGGGGTCATCTCGAAGCGCATGACTTCCTGCATCTTGAGCTCGATGAACGAGTCGATCTGGTCATCGTCGAAGACGCCGCCGGCGGTCAGGAACTTGCGGTCCTTGTCGAGGCTTTCGAGGGCCTCGCGCAGGCTGCCGCAAACCGTCGGGATTTTCTTCAGTTCCTTCGGCGGCAGGTCATAGAGGTCCTTGTCCATCGCCTTGCCGGGATGGAGCTTGTTCTTGATGCCGTCGAGGCCGGCCATCAGCATGGCGGCGAAGGCGAGGTACGGGTTGGCGGTCGGATCCGGGAAGCGGACCTCGACGCGCTTGGCCTTGGGGTTGCTGCCGAACGGAATGCGGCAGGAGGCCGAGCGGTTGCGGGCCGAGTAGGCAAGCAGCACCGGTGCTTCATAGCCCGGGACGAGACGCTTGTAGGAGTTTGTCGACGGGTTGGTGAAGGCGTTCAGCGCCTTGGCGTGCTTGATGATGCCGCCGATGAAGTAGAGGCAGGTTTCGGACAGGCCGGCATATTCGTCGCCGGCGAAGGTCGGCTTGCCGTCCTTCCAGATGGAGAGATGCACGTGCATGCCCGAGCCGTTGTCACCGAAAACCGGCTTCGGCATGAAGGTCGCGGTCTTGCCGTAGGCATTGGCGACCTGATGCACGACGTATTTGTAGATCTGCATCTTGTCGGCGTTGCGCACGAGCGCGTCGAACTTCACGCCGAGCTCATGCTGGGCGGCAGCCACTTCGTGGTGATGCTTCTCGACCGTGACGCCCATTTCGGCGAGCACCGTCAGCATTTCGGAGCGCATGTCCTGGCAGCTGTCGATCGGCGGAACCGGGAAGTAGCCGCCCTTGACGCGCGGCCGGTGGCCGAGGTTGCCGGTCTCGTAGTCCGTGTCGTCGTTCGACGGCAGTTCGGAGCAGTCGAGCTTGAAGCCGGTGTTGTACGGGTCGGCCTTGTACTTGACGTCGTCGAAGACGAAGAATTCCGCCTCAGGGCCGACGAAGACGGTGTCGCCGATACCGGACGCCTTGAGATAGGCCTCGGCCTTCTTCGCCGTGCCGCGCGGATCGCGGTTGTAGGCCTCGCCGGAAACCGGGTCGAGAATGTCGCAGACGATGACCATGGTGGACTGCGCGAAGAACGGATCCATGTGGGCCGTTTCCGGATCGGGCATCAGCACCATGTCGGACTCGTTGATGGCTTTCCAGCCAGCGATCGAAGAGCCGTCGAACATGACGCCGTCGGCGAACATGTCCTCATCGACGCAGACGACATCCATCGTCACATGCTGCAGCTTGCCCTTCGGATCGGTAAATCGCAGGTCGACGAACTTGACGTCGTTGTCCTTGATCTGCTTCAGAATTTCACTGGCAGTCGTCATTTTGTGCAATTCCCTGTGTGAGATGACGCAGTTGGAAAATCGGGGCCGGGGCGGCCCCTTGGGTGGGAAGAAGGTATAGACGGAAAGTCAATCAGATTGCATCGAGGCCGGTTTCGCCGGTGCGGATTCGGATCACTTCCTCCACATTGGACACAAAAATCTTGCCGTCGCCGATGCGGCCGGTTTGCGCGGCATTGCGGATCGCTTCGATGACAGCTTCCGCATTCTCGTCCGCCAGCACGACTTCCACCTTCACCTTCGGCAGGAAATCCACGACATATTCTGCGCCCCTATAGAGCTCCGTGTGACCCTTTTGCCGTCCGAAGCCCTTTGCTTCCGTGACGGTAATCCCTTGCAGGCCGACTTCTTGAAGGGCTTCCTTCACTTCGTCGAGCTTGAAGGGCTTGATGATCGCTTCGATCTTTTTCATGAGAAAATTTCTCTCCGCTTCTCCCTGTAAACCGGGTCTTACCCGCTCGCCTTTCAGTATGCATGTAGCGTGCCAATTTTATAGAGGAATGATGCGAGGAGAGGGAAATTTCCCCGCCCAAGGCGATGTGGCGCCGCATCGGCTTGGCGTCTTCGTCCGGACTCTGCCTATTTTTTATGAAGATTCACCGGTTGCGACGCATGATCCACAGGCGATAGCCGCAGTTTCGTGCGTGGCGCCCGTTATTTGAGCACCAATAATAGGCAGATGCATAATAAATGGTCATGAGGCCTTATCGCGACTGCGGACTTGTCTAACGCGCGCGGGAGCGCTTAGATCGCGTCATGTTCGAAGATATGCTGGTGACGCCCGCCGAGATGGCGGCAATCGACAAGGATGCGGCCGACTCCGGCATCGATAGCTTCTCGCTGATGCGCGCGGCGGGCATGGCCGCGTCGGCGGCCACGCTGAGGCTGTTTCCGAATGCCTCTCGCCTCGTCATACTCTGCGGCCCGGGCAACAATGGCGGCGATGGCTATGTCGCCGCGGAAGCCCTCGCGGAAAGCGGCGCGGCTGTTGCCCTCTATGCGCTGGGAGACCCCGGCAAGCTGCGGGGGGACGCGGCAAAGGCCCGCAACGCCTGCCGCCTGGGGATCCTGCCTCTTGAGGCATACGAACCTGAACCGGGCGACGCTGTCGTCGACGCCCTGTTCGGGGCGGGGCTTGCCCGCGACGTGCCGGATGCGGTGCAGGACAGCATCAGGCGGGTCGATGCAATGCAACTGCCCGTTTTGGCGGTCGATCTGCCCTCTGGCATCGATGGGCGCACGGGCGAACCGCGCGGCGCCAGCTTCACCGCCACCCACACGGTCACTTTCATGGCGGCGAAGCCCGGGCATGTGCTGATGCCGGGGCGGGCGTTGTGCGGCACGCTCGAGGTTTTCGATATCGGCATTCCTGCTCGGCTTGTCGGCGCGCGGGCAGGCGGCATGCGGATCAATGGGCCGGCCATCTGGGCGCAATATGCCGGCGGCCTGCAGGCGGGTACGCATAAATACAAACGCGGCCACCTTGCCGTCCTTTCCGGCGGGCCGACGTCCACCGGTGCGGCGCGGCTCTCGGCGGCGGCCGGTCTCGTCGCCGGGGCAGGGCTGGTGACGCTCGGCTCCCCGCCGGCGGCTGTCGCCGTCAACGCTTCGCACCTGACGGCCGTCATGCTCAAGGAAATCGGCAGCGCCGTCGATCTCGCCGAATGGCTGCACGACAAGCGGCTCAACGCATTCGTGCTCGGCCCGGGCTTCGGCGTCGGCAAGAAGGCGACGGACTTCGCGTTGATGCTGTGCGATCGCGCTTTGGTCCTCGATGCCGATGGGATGAGTTCGTTTCAGCAGGGCAGGGAAGCGCTGTTTGAGAAGATCGCGGCCGGCGGTGGTCAGGTCGTGATGACGCCTCACGAAGGTGAGTTCGCGCGCCTTTTCCCGGAGATAGCGGCGGACGCCTCACTCTCCAAGATCGAGAAGGCCCAGGCGGCGGCGAGGCTCAGCAACGCGGTGATCGTCTACAAGGGACACGACACCGTCGTGGCGGCACCGTCCGGCCGAGCGGTGGTGAACACGAACGCGCCGCCCTGGCTTGCCACTGCCGGATCGGGCGACGTGCTGGCCGGGATCATCGGCGCCCATCTGGCGCAGCGCTTGCCGGCCTTCGAGGCCGCCGCCGCCGCGGTCTGGCGCCACGGCGAGGCGGGCATCCGCGCCGGCCGCACGATGACGGCCGAGACGCTCGTCGACAACATTCCGCCGCTCCCCTGAAGGAGCGAGGGAATCAGCCGCGCGTGCCCTTGGCGATCGGTTCCTGATAGGTGAAGCCCATGTCCCAGGGGAAGTAGATCCAGGTGTCCTGGCTCACCTCGGTGACGAAAGTGTCGACCAGCGGCCGGCCCTTCGGCTTGGCGTAGACCGCGGCGAAATGCGCCTTGGGCAGCATGGCGCGGACTTCGGCGGCGGTCTTGCCGGTATCGGTCAGGTCGTCGACGATGAGAACGCCTTCGCCGCCATCCTTGGCGATTTCCGGTGAAATGCCCTTGAGCACCTTCATCTGGCCCTGTGTGTCGTAGTCGTGATAGGAGGCGACGCAGACGGTTTCGATCATGCGGATATTGAGTTCCCGGGAGATGATCGCCGCCGGAACGAGGCCGCCGCGGGTGATGCAGACCATCGCGCGCCATTCCTGTCCGTTGTCGGCCAGCCGCCAGGCGAGCGCTCGCGCATCGCGGTGGAACTGGTCCCAGGATACGGGGAAGGCTTTTTCGGGAAGGGACATGTGACGCGCTCCATGCAGTAGGACTGTGAAGCACTCCCGCAGACCGGGGGGTCCGCACGCGGCGCTTCCATGTTGGCGAATGCAATACTGGCAATGAAGCCTGCAGCGCAAGGGGGCGCGTAACCGTGCCCCGGCGGCACGAAACATGGTCCGCCGCGGTCTATTTGCTTCGGACAGCGCCTAACCGCTCTGGCGTGCCCGCGAGATGGCGTCGAGCATCGCCACGACGTCGGCCTCGGCGGCCGCCAGCACCGACTCCTCGCGGCCACGGATGACGATATCGGTCGAGAAGCTCTTGCCGTCGAATTTCGGATAGGAGCCGATGCTCGTTTCGGGATGCTGCTTCTGCACCTCGGTCAAGGGCGTGCCGATGTCCCCTTCGCCAAAGGGGGAACGGACCGTTCGCGACAGAACCGGCGTGCCCGCCTGCAGCGTAGGCAGCAGCGCGTCGAGCATGGCCTGAAACACCTGGGGCACCCCGGCCATGACATAGACATTGCCGATCCTGAAGCCGGGCGCGGTCGATACAGGATTGGCGATGTGGTCTGCCCCGACCGGCATGCGCGCCATCCGTTTGCGGGCCTCGGTGAACTCCATGCCGCGCCGTTCGTACATCGTGCCGAGCAATTCCATCGCCCTCGGATCGTGGCGGCATTCGACGCCGAACGCCTTCGACATCGCATCGGCGGTGATGTCGTCATGCGTTGGTCCGATGCCGCCCGAGGTGAAGACATGGTCGTATCGGCCGCGCAGCGCGTTGACGGCCTCGACGATCGCCTCTTCGTCGTCGGCGACGATGCGAACTTCGCAGAGGTCGATGCCGACCATCGTCAGCATGTCGGCAAGGTGGCCGATGTTCTTGTCCTTGGTCCGGCCGGAGAGGAGCTCGTCGCCGATGGCGAGCATGGCAGCGGTGACAACACTGGCACTGGTCATTTGCGCTCCGGAATGGTTCGGATCGTTCAACACGATCTGCTTACTGTCAGCCTCGTTATGTCGACAGCTTTGATAAATCTTGCCGGCGGCGGCGATCAAGCGGAATTGACGGACATCGAAGGCGTTTTCTTCGGCTACCCGGCAGACGCTGGGCGCGAAGCGTAAATTGGCTGGCAAGCAAAGCGCTCATGTGGCGAGGATGCACGCCAAGCGCGCGGTCTGATCAAAGTAGCATTAGCCGATCCTGAGCCGGCGCTGCCGCGGCGGCAGGGCCGCGCTTGTCGTTGATATCGCTGTCTAATTCTAAAATGGTAGGAGGTCGGCAGAGCACCCTTCAAAAAAGGCACAACTCTAGCCAATTTGTGTTAACATCGCGCCGTCCGTCATGGACACGCCACAGGCAAGGAGGAGCAGTACGGCCGTGCCGCAACGGCCAAGCGGGGGCAGAAATGTCCCTGGAAATCCATGGGAGTGAAGAATGGCGCGGATCATCTATTCGATCGTTCAACACGACGGAGGCTGGGCCTACAAGGCCGCCGACGCGTATTCAGAGTCCTTTCCCAGTCGCGAGATGGCGCTGGCGGCCGCAAAGGCTGCCGCGGCCGAACAACAGGTCGGCGGCGACGATGAGGAAATCAGCTTCCAGGATGAGCAGGGAAACTGGCATTTCGAACACGCCGATGGAGGAGATCGACCTGAAGCAACCGTCGAGGATGGCTGAGAGTACCATAGGGGCTTTTGCCTGCGGATCTATGTTTCGCCCCTAGCATGTCGCCCAAAATTGTGCAGCGGTTTTGGGACAACGACATGAACAACAAGGACTTTGGAGCCGTCCACGGCGCAGCGACAGCGCGACGGAGGATATCTATGCACTACAGCGTTCAGATCTTCACCTGGACCGCTCGGGAGGGCGTTCACCAGGTCGGATCGGTCATCGAAGTCGATGCCCCCAACCCGAAGGCGGCGGCCGTGTCGCTGCTCGGATTACGGCTCGAAGACAATGGCGAATCGTCAAAACTGGCGGTCAGGGTCTGGCGCGGCGAAGACGCCCAGCAAGCCGATTGCGATTGTTTCTTTTATCACTGAGACGGCCCCGCACGGCATTTTCTCCGTGAATGAAAAGCCGAACTCAGGCATTCGCCCGTGATGCGACTGCCGGGGGAGACATATTGCGGACTTGTGTCTACAGCGCCGTGCGTCTTATCAGACGCACTAAGGTCGCTGTAGCTCTTTGAATTGCTGCATGTTTTTGTCCTTAAATCGGCTACGATTGAAGGAAACATGCAGTAGGATGTGTCTCAGCGCGGCTTTCTGACAAGCATGCCTATCCAACCCGTTCGGTGCCCTGGCACGTCGCGGGCGCGCAGTTCCGCCTGGCGCGCTTCGATGGCGCTGGCGAAGGCATCCTTCATGGCGTCGACAACGCGGCGCTTTTCGGCAAGGTCGTCGCAATCGAGAGAAATCTCCTGCGTCATGCCGGCCTCCTTTGCGCGGCGGAATTCTCGACGAACGAGCGCCCGGCGGCCAGAAGCAGGAACTCGTCCGTCTTTCCGGCCTGATATTCTTCGATCAGCATTCGGCCATATCGTTGCGCCTGGGCGCTGTTGCGCGACCACTGATATTCGGTGCACAGCCGGTCGTAGACGCGCTGAAGCGCGTCGAGATCTTCCGGCAACAAAGCTGTGCTGCTGGACGCTCGCAATGGACGCACGCCGATCCCCTCTGCCACCGATGAAGGACAATCCCGAGATCAGTACATTGACAGCAACACGCAAGGATTGAACCCCTGGCGAATCAGGGGTTTCTGCAAATTCTTGCGCGAGGCTTAACACGGGATTGCGTTCGGCATGCCCGCGGACGGACTCAGCAAAAAATGCGCCGACAGCCCTTCCCATCGCTTCCATCGCAAAGTATTGCAAGCATAGCATGCGGACGTGGCGAAACTGGTAGACGCAAGGGACTTAAAATCCCTCGGAGAAATCCTTACGGGTTCGATTCCCGTCGTCCGCACCACCCCGCGACCGACCGGTAGAATTCGCTCCACCCCTACTCCCCGGCAATCTTGAACCGCTGGTCGACGCTGGCGCTCTTGCCGCTGTTGATGTCGTTGAAGCGGAAGCGCAGTACATAGTCGCCGGCCGGGGCGCCGGATACGTCGACGGTCAGTGTTGCGTAAATCTCCTGGTTACGGAGGTAGCCGGTGAAGGTGAAGTCGCCGAAGGCCTTGCGGGTGGCGAGCACTTCGCCCTTGGGGTTGACGATGTCGAGATCCACGGTGAAGCGCGTTTCAAGCTTGCCCTTGGCGCTTGCCTCCTTCCAGGTGAGGCCGACCGGCTCGATATAGGACACGAGCGTCTCGCCCGGCTTGAAGACTGAATCCTGTTTCGGCTCGTACATGGCGTACCCGGCCGGCTCTGCGGCGACGAAGACCGCCTTGCCGATCGCGAAGGGGAGGGTTTGCGAGAAGTCGCTGACAGCCTCGTGAAGCGTTTGCCGCGCGCCTGCCGCATCGCCGGAGCCTGCCTGTTTTTCCGCTTTTGCCGCGGCATCGGAAAGAGGCCCCGCTTCGGCTTCGAAGGCGGCCAGCACCGGAGCCGCCAGTGCCAGTATCGCAAGCATGGGCAGAGAGTTCGCCATCGCACTTCCCCAGCATCCCGACCGTCCAAACTGTCGGCATTTGACACCCGCAAGTCAAGGCACGGCCAGACGGCGCCACACGTCAAATCGATGGTTTCGGCCGCAACAATGTGCGATAGCCACAGCGATCTCAAAACGAACGGATGATGGCGATGAAGCAGGATGTTGAACAGGCGGCCGCGGCGATGCGCGAGATCTTTCCGGCGACGCCGCTGCAGCTCAACGACCATCTGAGTGCGCGCTATGGCGCCACCGTCTATCTGAAGCGCGAGGATCTCTCGCCGGTGCGCTCCTACAAGATCCGCGGCGCCTTCAATTTCTTCCGCAAGGCGCTTGCGACCGGCGCTGCCGGCAAGACCTTCGTCTGCGCCTCCGCCGGAAACCATGCGCAGGGCTTTGCCTTCGTCTGCCGGCACTTCGGCGTACCGGGCGTCGTCTTCATGCCGGTGACGACGCCGCAGCAGAAGATCGACAAGACCCGCATCTTCGGCGGCGAATACATCACCATCCGCCTCGTCGGCGATATCTTCGATCAGTGCTATCAGGCTGCCCGCGACCACGTCGCGGCGATCGCGGGCGTCATGGTGCCGCCCTTCGATCATGCCGATATCATCGAAGGGCAGGCGACCGTTGCGGCGGAGATCGTCGAGCAGTTGCCGGAGGGTTTGCTCCCCGATCTCGTCGTGCTGCCCGTCGGCGGCGGCGGACTGGCGGCCGGCGTGACCGGCTATCTCCGTGATGCCCTGCCGCCCGAGCGGTTCATGTTCTGCGAGCCAGAGGGTGCGCCGAGCCTCAGGCGCAGCCTCGAGGCGGGCAGCGTCGTCACGCTCGATCAGGTCGACAATTTCGTCGACGGCGCGGCGGTCGCCCGCATCGGCGACCTCAATTTTACGGCGCTCAGCGGCTTTGCGCCGGAGCAGGTGATGCTTCTCGCGGAAAATGCGATCTGCCTGACGATCACCGAGATGCTGAATGTCGAAGGCGTGGTTCTCGAACCGGCCGGCGCCCTGTCCATCACCGCGCTGGAAGCACTCGGTCGAGAGCGGCTGGAAGGCAAGACGGTGGTCGCCGTCGTCTCCGGCGGCAATTTCGACTTCGAGCGCCTGCCCGACGTCAAGGAGCGGGCGATGCGCTACGCCGGCTTGAAGAAATACTTCATCCTGCGCATGGCCCAGCGGCCGGGCGCGCTCCGCGATTTCTTGAATCTGCTGGGCGAAGAGGATGACATTGCCCGCTTCGAATATCTCAAGAAATCGGCCCGCAACTTCGGCTCGGTCCTGATCGGCATCGAAACCCGGCATGCGGAAAATTTCCCGTTGCTGAAGCAGCGTTTCGACGCGGCGGGGCTGCGATACCAGGACATTACCGAGAACGAGATTCTGTCCAATCTGGTCATCTGAAGGACCGTTCGCGCCTAGCCGAGCAGCCCAATGAACTTTGGCTTTGACAGAGGCGGCAGCCACGGCTAACCATGAGCCATGGCATCGTTTTTCTCGAAACTGTTCGGCCTCTCCGGCGGCTCCGAAAAGCCGGCCGAGCCTGTTGCAGGCAAGACCGAATCCTATGCGGATTGCCTGATCCGCGCCACGCCGATGCGCGAGGGCTCGCAATTCCGGCTTGCCGGCAGCATTGAAAAGGTGTTGCCGGGCGGCACGAAGGTGCGCCATTTCATTCGTGCCGATCTCTTCACCTCCGAGCAGGACGCCATCGATTCGGCGCTCCGCAAGGGACGGCAGATCGTCGACGAACAGCGCGCGGCGCTCTTCGCGGACGATGCGCAGTCCCGGTCGGTGTAAGCAGGACAATCTTGTTCTGCGGCAATCGGTTACAGAGACTTTCTGACATGCAAGTCGAGGCACTTGAGGGTAGCCGCGGCTGCTCCCGCTAAAGCCTGATGCGGAAGCGGGCGAACCCGTCAGCACCGTCGCCGGCGTCTTCCACGGTGACGGCCTTGACGTCCGCCAGGAATTGCCTTGCCTTCGGGCTGCTGTCGAAGACGACGCTGGTGTCCTTGAGCGGCAAAAACTTCCAGTTGGCGTCGGCCGACGGATTGATCGTCTTTTGCTCGACTATGTAGCGCACGATCACGTCGCGGTTGGTATCGGGAGCTACGAAGACGACCTTGTCGGCCGCGATCTCGGGGAAATGCCCGCCGCCGCCGGCGCGGTAGTTGTTGGTCGCCACGACGAATTTCTGGGCGGGGTCTATCGGCTTGCCGTCGAACTGCAGGTCGCGCATGCGGCTTGCCGAGGCGTTCACCAGATTGCCGTCCTTGTCGTATCTGGCCGGCTGAGAAAGATCGATCTGGTAGGTGACGCCGTCGATCACGTCGAAATTATAGGACGGGAAGTCGCCGTTGATCAGGTTCGCGTCGGTCGATCCCGGCGTAATCTGGTTGAAGATGCCGGCAGACATTTCGAGCCAGTTGCGCACCTGCTCGCCGGTGATGACGACCGCCTGCACGGTATTGGGATAAAGGTAGAGATCAGCGACGTTCTTGATGGCGATGTCGCCGGCCGGAACATCCGTATAGTAGTCGGCGCCGCCGCGTCCGCCGGCCTTGAAGGGTGCAGCTGCCGACAGCACCGGCAGGTCCCTGTGCTCGGTGTCCTTCAGCATGTCGCGGATGTACCAGGTTTGTGCCTGGCTGACGATCTGCACCGAGGGATCGTCGGCGACGAGGGCGAAATAGGAGTAGAGCGGCGCGGAGGTCTTGCCGACCGGGGTTCGGACATAGGCGAGCGTCGCCTCGTGGTCCTTCTGCGCGGCGGCCAGCACTTCCGGCTTGTCGCCCACTTCGGCGATGACCTTCTTCTCCTCGCGCCGATAGATCGGCCGTGCTTCGCTCGTTGAACCGATCACGCGCCATGCGCCGCCATCGCGCTCGAGAAGCAGGTCGATCAAGCCGAGATGGGAGCCCCAGAAGCCGCCCATCACGCCGGGTTTGCCGGAGATGAGGCCGGTCTTGTTGTCGAGGCCTGCGATCGCATCGAACTTCGGTCCGGGGAAATCGAGATGGCTGTGGCCGGTGACGATGGCGTCTATCCCGTCGATCGCGGCCAAAGGCACCGAGGCGTTTTCGAGGTTTTCGGCATAGGCTTGCTGTCCGATGCCGGAGTGGGAAAGGGCGATGACGATATCGGCCCCTTCCTCGCGCATCTGCGGCACCCAGGCTTCTGCGGCCTTGACGATGTCGCGGGCATTCGCCTTGCCTTCGAGGTTCTTGGCGTCCCAGGTCATGATCTGCGGCGGCACGAACCCGATCAGGCCGATGCGGATCGGGTGCTCCTCTCCGCCGCCGTCCTTCACCTTTCGGTCGAGGATGACGTAAGGCTTGAGGAAGAGCTCGTCCTGGCGGGCGCCGGCCGCAAGCGCGCCCTTGGTAAGGTTGGCGCAGACGATCGGAAAGGTCGCCCCGTCCAGCACATTGAACATGAAGTCCAGGCCGTAATTGAACTCGTGGTTGCCAAGCGTGCCGCAATCGTAGCCGAGCACGTTCATCGCCGCGATGATCGGGTGGACGTCGCCCTCCTTCATGCCGCGCTTATAGGCGATGTAATCGCCCATCGGGTTGCCCTGAAGGAAGTCGCCATTGTCGACGAGCACGGCATTCGTTGCCTCGGCGCGGATCGCGTCGATGATCGAGGCGGTGCGTGCGAGGCCGAGCGTGTCGTTCGGCTTGTCGGCGTAATAGTCGTAGGGGAACACATGCACGTGCAGGTCGGTCGTCTCCATGATCCTGAGATGGGCCTGGTTGGCGGCGGCCCTGACGGAGAAGGGATGCAGCACGACGAGGGCGGAGGAGGCGGCCAGGCCACCGAGCAGGGCGCGGCGGGAAATGGGATGCAGTGCGGTCGTCGATGACATGGCGGTCTCCGTATCCAAGCCCGGTTCGGGCGCATCAAGAACGTGCATGACGCTGGCAATAGTGCGCCGGCAGCGCAACCTGTCCGCGCGACTATGACGCACCGGAGCAGAACGACAAGCGGCGGAATCTTGCCTGTCTTTCGCCGTCTCATAGGCCGGTAAAGCTTTCTTCAATTTCTAGCTTTAAGGAACGGTCGAGTGAAAACGGAAGTCTCCTTCGCGCATGCCAAACGCCAATCTCATGCTCCTGCTTGCCGAGGCCTTGGTCTATGCCGCATCGATGATCGGGCTTCTGCACCTGCGTGCCCGTCTGGGGCTCGGCGTCTTCGTGGCTGCCCTCGGTGTCATGCATTTCATCGAGACTTACCTTGCCGCCGTTTTCTATGTTCAACTGCCGTTCGGGGTGATTTCTCCGGGCTCAGCCGTGTTCTTTTCCGGCAAACTCATGATGATCCTCCTCCTTTACGTGAAGGAGGATGCGGCGACGGTCCGCCAGCCGATTTACGGATTGCTCGCGGGCAACTTCCTGACAGTCGCGCTCAGCCTGCTTCTGAGGCGGCATGATACGGTCGCGATCGTCCCCGGTCGGTTCGCCGACATAGCCTTTATCGACGAGATGGGCTGGCTGATGGTCTGGGGCACGACGCTTCTCTATTTCGATTCCCTGATCATCATCCTGTTTTACGAGAAGCTGGGCCGATGGTTTCGCCGTTTCGTTACCATGCGGTTCCTGATCTGCGGCGTGGTCGTGCTGACCTTCGACCAGTTGGGCTTCTACGCCGCGCTCCGCTTCGTGAACGGTGCGCCCTGGGACGTGTTCTGGGGCGGGTGGATGGCGAAGATGCTGGCGGCACCCTTCTATGCCGTTGCCATCGGCTTTTACCTCAATGCCTCGCGTCATACGTTCCTGGCGATTTCGGACCGGCCGCTCGGCGACGTCTTCAACGACCTGACGTTCCGCGAGCGCTATGAGGATCTGCTGTCGCGTTCAGGACATGACACCTTGACGGGGGCGCTGGACCGTGGCCGCTTCGAGGCCGAGGGGCAGCGGATGATCCGCGACGCGGCGGAGCAAAGCGCTCCGCTCAGCCTGATGCTGATCGATGTCGACCGCTTCAAGAGCGTCAACGATCAGTTCGGCCACATGGAAGGCGATCGCGTGCTGCAGAAACTGGCCGAAACGGTCAAGGCGAAGCTTCAGCCCGCCGATCGCCTGTTCCGCTATGGCGGCGAGGAGTTCGTCGTGCTCTGCCCGGGACTGCCCTATGCGGGTGTCCATTCCCGCGCCGAGGACATACGGCTCGCCGTCTCCGCCGGCGTAAAGACGCCGAACGGTCACCCGGTGACCACCAGCATAGGCGTATCAGCGACGCTTGCCGATGGCACAGGAATTCACGAACTGCTGGCGCAGGCGGATATTCGCCTCTATGCGGCCAAGAACACCGGCCGCGACCGCGTCGTTGGGCGCTGACCGGCGCGGCCGTCAGATCCCGACATTCGGGCGGTCGATGATCTCGCGCAGCGAGAAGCTCGAATTGATCTTCACCACGTGTGGCAGCGCCGACAGCCAATCGCGGTGAATGCGCTCATAGTCTTCGAGGTCCCGCGCTGCGACGCGCAGGATGTAGTCGTATTCTCCAGACATCAGGTAGCAGACCAGCACGTTGGGGCAGAGCTTGACGGCCGACTCGAATTCGGCGAGCGTCTTGGCGAATTGGCCTGATAGCGAAATGTGCACGATGACCATGATCTTGTAGTCGAGCGCCTTGTGCGCAATGCGGGCGTGGTAGCCTGCAATCGTGCCGTCTTTCTCAAGGATGTCGACCCGCCGCGAGCAGGCGGATGGCGATAGCCCGACCTTGGCGGCGAGATCGGCGTTCGAGATTCTGCCTTCCTGCTGCAGGATCCGCAAAATCGAACGATCAATGGCATCCAGCGCGCCCATTCGTGCATTCCCTCAAAAATATCGTAGGATCTGCAATAATCGACGAAATTCATGCATCGAAGGACGCGTCTTTGCAAGGACATTCTCGACGCGATCTGTTTTCCTTATCTGATCATCAATGCTGCGCAAGCGCACAGACAGGAGAGGAACGCAAGATGCGTGTCGGTTGCCCGAAGGAAATCAAAAATCATGAATACAGGGTCGGCCTGACGCCCGGATCGGTACGGGAATACATCGCCCACGGCCATGAGGTGATCATCGAAACGAAAGCCGGGGCGGGGATCGGGGCGGATGACGACGCCTATCGCGCCGCCGGCGCGAGGATCGTCCCGACGGCCAAGGAAGTGTTCGAAAAATCGGACATGGTCGTCAAGGTCAAGGAGCCGCAGCCCTCCGAATGGACGCAGCTGCGCGACGGCCAAATTCTCTACACTTATCTTCATCTGGCACCGGATCCCGAGCAGACGAGGGGATTGCTGAACTCGGGTGTGACCGCGGTCGCCTATGAGACGGTAACGGATGAGCGCGGCGGCTTGCCGCTGCTTGCTCCGATGTCCGAAGTGGCCGGTCGTCTCGCCATCCAGGCCGGCGCGACCTCTCTTCAAAAGGCCAATGGCGGCCGTGGCATCCTGCTCGGCGGGGTGCCGGGCGTGTTGCCTGCCAAGGTGGCGATCATCGGCGGTGGCGTCGTCGGTCTGCACGCGGCAAAAATGGCCGTCGGTCTAGGTGCCGACGTTTCGATCATCGATCGGTCGATCCCGCGTCTGCGCCAACTCGACGACATTTTCAACGGCCGCATTCATACCCGCTATTCGACGATCGACGCGCTGGAGGAGGAAGTGTTTGCCGCCGACCTGGTGATCGGCGCCGTGCTGATCCCGGGTGCCGCCGCGCCGAAGCTCGTCACGCGCGAAATGCTGTCGGGCATGAAGAAGGGGGCGGTGATCGTCGACGTCGCGATCGACCAGGGCGGCTGCTTCGAGACCTCCCACGCCACGACCCATTCCGAGCCGACCTATGAGGTCGACGGCATCGTGCATTATTGCGTCGCCAATATGCCGGGCGCCGTGCCGATCACCTCGGCCCACGCGCTCAACAATGCGACGCTCTATTACGGCCTTCAGCTTGCCGATCGCGGCCTCAAGGCGATCGCCGAGGACCGGCATTTGCGGGCGGGCCTGAACGTTCATCGCGGCCGGGTGACGAATGCGCCGGTCGCCGAGGCGCTCGGCTATGATTCCCATGCGCCGGAGAGCGTGCTCAACGTGGCCTGAGCGGATAGCTCAACCGGCCCGGCGCTGTACCGCCGGGCCGGCCCTCAGGCCGCCTCTATGCGGCACTGATAGCAATTGTATTTGGCGGAGCGCACATGCACATAGGCAACGTCCGGCTGCGCCAGCAAATCTTCCGCCCGTTGCTCGAGCATTTCCGCAGCGACGATACCGCCCGTCCCGTAGACGATGCGCTCGTCGGCGCCGTATCCACGAAGCAGGTAATCCTTGCTGGATGTAAGGATGGGCGGAACCGAGGACCCATCCGGCGCCGGGCATTGATCGGCATGCATGAAGATCGGCCCCGTTTCTGCGTAAGGCTGGGCTGATGTAAAGGGCCGGTAGGCGAGGATCAGGTAGGCCTGCCCCTCCTCGACATTGCGCAGACAGTGCCGGCACGGAACGCCGACGCCGTCAGAGATGTGCCGCTCCGGCAGATTGCCGTAGGCATCCCGACCACCCTGCCGCAGCTGTTCCGCATCAATTTCAGGCATCGCGATGTAACGCAGGCTCATTGCCGTCTCCTCGTCGTTTTGTAGCTTCGAGAAGAATGGCTCCTTGCGTGGGGTTGCGACACCCGAAACTTGCCCGAGGAGATTGCTCAGAGCTTCTTCGCGAAGGTGAGCAGCTCGTCGTCGCTCAGAGGTCGAACGATCGCCTGCCGCGTCGCGACCGGGGAAAAGCCGAACTGTTGATAGAGCTGCAGGGCGCGAGGATGGTCGAGGCTGTTCGTCGTGACCGTGACCTTGCGCGGGTCCATCGCCCAGGCAGCAAACAAGGTCTGCAGCAGGAACCATTTGCCGAGGCCAAGGCCGAGCGCATGTTCCATGAGGCCGAAATGGGTGAGCTCGATGACGTCGCCATCGCGCTGCTGCAGTTCGAAGAAGCCGGCGGGCGCACCATTGACGTAAAGGACCGTCAGGGTCGTCTTCTTGTCGTGGAGCACCGTCGCCAGGTCTTCGTCGCTCATCCGCAGCCGCTCCGCCCAGTGCCAGCGCTTGCCGACGCGCAGATACAGGAAGCGGTAATAGGGAAGCGGAATGTCGGACACGCGCAGGATCGCGGTGTGGATATTGACGGGCACCGGCAGGCTCTGTTTCGGCGGCGACGTCATCTCGAGTTCAGTCACATGTGCCGTGATCGCACCAGGCTTCGATCCTTGCATGGCTTTCACTCTCTACCGATGGCGACCGGGGTATCGGGCCGGCCGCCCCATTCCGACCAGGAACCATCATAGAGCGTATTGTCCGTATGTCCCAATGATTGAAGCGCAAGCGTGATGATTGCGGCGGTCACGCCGGACCCGCAGGTCGTGACGACCGGCTTGGACAGGTCGACGCCGGCATTTGCGAAGGCCTGGCGCAACGCCTCGAGGCTCTTGAGCTTGCCGCCTTCGGAAAAGACGCCGGAGGGAAGGCTTCTGGCGCCGGGCATGTGACCCGATCGCATGCCCGCGCGAGGCTCCGCTTCTTCTCCGCTGAAGCGTCCGGCGCTACGCGCATCGGCGATCTGGGCAAGGCGGTTCTCGACGGTCTCCTTCATCCGCTCGAAGGACGTGACGGCTTTCGCGTCGAACCTTGCATGGAAGGTGCGCGGCGCGGGGCTCGGGACCTCGGCGGTCGTCGGTCTTCCCTCCGCCTTCCAGCCGTCCATGCCGCCGTCAAGGACGAAGACATTGGTCGCACCCATGACGCGGAACATCCACCAGACCCGGGGGGCGGTGAAGATGCCGGGTCCGTCATAGACGACAATGGTGTCGTCCTCGCCGATACCCATGGCCCCGACGGCTTCGGCGAAAGCAGCCGGTGAGGGCAGGGTATGTGGCAACCCGCTTGTCTGGTCGGCGATCGCGTCCTGGTCAAAGAAGATCGCTCCGGGAATATGCGCCGTTTTGTATTCCGCCTTGGGGTCACGCTTTTGCGCCGGCAGGTACCAGGCGGCATCGACGATCTTGACCTTGGGGTCGCTGAGGTGCTGCTCGAGCCAGTCTGCGGAAACGACGAAGGCGCTTTTCTTGTTGTTCTCGTTGATCATTGTCGTTCCTCCATGGATTCAAGGGGCAGCACGGTCTTCCGGTGTTCCGAAACGGATACGGAAGCGCCGGTTCTCCTTACCCTTCTTCTCGATCTTGGCGATGTGAATAGCGCCGACTTCCTGCGTCTCCGAAACGTGCGTGCCGCCGCAAGGCTGGCTGTCGACCGAAGAGTTGTCGCCGATGCACACGAGGCTCACCCGCCCCATGCCGACGGGCGGGCGGACATTCTTGGATTTGACGATTCCCGGATTGGCGGCAAGTTCCTCGTCCGTGATCCATTGGACATAGACCGGGTGATTCTCCTCGACGAGCTTCATCAGGGCCGCCGTCACCTCGTCCTTGTCGATCGTCTCGCTCATGTCGAAATCGACACGGCTCTCTTCCTCGCCGACTGCGGCGCCCGTGACAGGGTAGGGGCAGACGACCGAGAGCAGGTGGCATGCCGTGTGCATGCGCATCAGCCGGTAGCGGCGCGGCCAGTCGACGTGAAGAACAAGCTTCTCGCCCACCGTCAGTGGTGCTTGTTGATCGGCCGGGACATGCACGATGACTTCCTTGGTCGCGCCATGCCGCGTGTCCACGATCGGAATACGGCTGCCGTCTTCCCGCTCGAAGAAGCCGGTGTCGCCGGGTTGGCCGCCGGACGTCGCATAGAAACAGGTCTGGTCGAGCTCGATCCCGCCGTCTTCTAGGACTGCCGTGACGCTTGCTTCGCAGGTCGAGAGGTAGAAATCCTCACGGAAGAGGGCGGTCACGGTGCTGGTCATCGCAAAGGCTATCCGACTGGTTCGTATGGAACGGTGATGTTCGAACTTCTGTTCAGCCAGGCTGGGACCGGCAGGCTTTTCGAGGCAAGGAAGTCCGGATTGAAGAGCTTCGACTGATAGCGGTTACCATAGTCGCAGAGGATCGTCACGATCGTATGTCCGGGTCCGAGCTCGCGGGCCAGTCGAACCGCACCGGCAATATTGATGCCGGTAGACCCGCCGACGCAGAGGCCTTCCCTTTCGATGAGGTCGAAGACGTAGGGTACGGCCTCCGAATCGGGAATCTGGTAGGCGAAATCGGGCGTGAAGCCTTCGAGATTGGCAGTGACGCGGCCTTGGCCGATGCCCTCGGTGATCGAGCTGCCGCTCGCCTTCAGCTCGCCATGGGCATAGTAGTTGAAAAGTGCCGCGCCTTCCGGATCGGCAATGCCGATCTTGACCGCGGGGTTCTTGGCGCGCAATCCCTGCGCCACGCCGGCAAGCGTTCCGCCCGAACCGACGGCGCAGATGAAGCCGTCGACCTTGCCGTCGGTGTCGCGCCAGATTTCCGGCGCGGTCGTCTGCACATGCGCCTCGCGGTTCGCGACGTTGTCGAACTGGTTCGCCCAGATGGCACCGTTCGGATCGGTCTTGGCGAGTTCGGCCGCCAGCCGCCCGGAAACCTTCACGTAGTTGTTGGGGTTCTTGTAGGGCACCGCGGGAACCTCGACCAACTCGGCGCCGAGCAACCGCAACGCGTCCTTCTTTTCCTGGCTCTGCGTTTCGGGGATCACGATGACGGTACGATAGCCGAGCGCGCTGCCGACGACCGCCAGCCCGATGCCGGTGTTGCCGGCCGTTCCTTCGACGATCACGCCGCCAGGGCGCAACTGGCCGGCCTTCTCGGCCTCGCGAATGATCCAGAGTGCTGCCCGGTCCTTCACCGACTGCCCGGGATTGAGGAATTCCGCCTTGCCGAGGATGGTGCAACCGGTGGCCTCGGAAACGGCATTGAGCCTGATCAACGGCGTATTGCCAATGGCTTCGAGCACGGACGGATAGACACTCATGTTGGAAAACCTCACGCTGGACGGAACGAACGCCGGGCCTCAGCCAAGCATTAACCTCGACGAACGGCAAGCGATAAACATTTGGTTTAAGAGCAGGATCGCCGAAATATTGGCGTGTTTTCGGCTCAGTCTGTTCAACAGGCAAGAAATAGCGTTTCGCCGCTTTCCTGTCGCGGGCAAAAATCGTCTCCGCTGCCAGTTCGGCGCGCGGAAAGCGAAAGGTGCAGGCAGGATTTGCCGTCGGAGAGGCAACCGGCTCGGACGTGCCGAGCCTTTCGGGAAGCGCGGGCTTCCCGATCGACGCGCGAGGACGAAATGATGACTGCGTTTACGGCCCGGCCCGATCATGGATGGGCCTGGGTAACAGGAGCAAGCTCCGGGATAGGGCGCGCCGTTGCGCTGCGACTGGTCGAGGAAGGCTATTCGGTTGTCGTCACGGCGCGCAGCCACGAGAAGCTGGTCGCTCTTCAGCATGAGGCCGAAGGGCCCGGGAAAATCGTCGTGCTGGACGGAGACGTCACCGATCCGCACGACATGGAGCGGCTGCTGACGGCGATCGAGTACGAGCACGGCCGGGTGGCGCTCGCGATCCTTAACGCCGGCGTTGCCATCCCCGTGCGCGGCGACGACCTTCACCTTGAAGCATTCGACAGGAGCTTCGCGGTCAATCTGCATGGCGTCGTCAATTGCCTCGTGCCCCTGGTCGAGCACATGAAGGCGAACGGTCATGGACAGATCGCCATCATGTCGTCGGTGGCGGGCTATGGCGGCCTGCCGCGGAGCGCGGCCTACGGCGCCACCAAGGCGGCGCTGATCAACATGACCGAGAGCCTGAAATTCGACCTCGACCGGATCGGCATCCGGCTGCAGCTGATCTGTCCCGGCTTCGTCGCGACGCGCGGCACGGTGAACAGCAATTTTCCGCGCCTCGCCCTTGTCAGCGCCGACGAGGCGGCGGCGTGGATATGCCGGGGGCTGAAGTCGAGAGCTTTCGAGATCAACTTTCCGAAACGCTTCACCTACGCCGCCAAATTGCTTCGGCTCCTGCCTTACAGCGCCTATTTCGCGCTCCTCGACTGGATGTTGGCCGGTCAGGGGCCGCGTGGCGCGGCACCTAGGCCCAAGCAGTCTCCGTCCGGCAAGCGGCCGCGTCAGGCGGTATGAAGCACCAGCACTGCGCCGAAGACGAGCATGAGGCCGATCCAGCCGATCGGCTTCAGCTTCTGCCCGAAGAAGAGCCGGCCTGAGATCGCCGTGCCGAAGATACCGGTGCCGCCGAGCACGGCATAGGCGACGGCAAGTTCCATGCCCCTGACGGCTTCAGCGAGCAGGGCGAAGGCCGCGAGCACCAGTAGGATCGAAAGCAGGCCCCAGCCGCGCTTGGCGAACCCGTTCGACTTCGTCGAGGCGAGGTTCGCCGCGACGTCGAGGATGCCGGCCATTACCGCGAAGCCGAAGGAGAGACCGGGCGCGCTCATGCCATTGCCTCCGCTGCCGTCTCTTCGTCGTCGGACTTGCCGGCGTTGACGAGCAAAATGCCCGCCACCGCCATCGAAAGGCCGAGCATCTCACGGCCGGTCAGCACGTGATCGAAGACGAACACGGAGACCAGGGTGATGAGGGCGACCCCGGAGCCTTCCCAGATCGCATAGGCGACGCCGACCGGGATCGTCTTCACCGCCCTTGCCAGGAGGACGTAGGAGAGGGCGATCGAGGCATACATGATTGCGTGGCCGGTATAGGCACCCGACGCCATGGCTGCCTTCATGACGGTGAGACCGACCACTTCGGTCGCGATCGCGAGCACCAGGAATAGCCATGCCAAGCGCATGAGGAACCTTCATGAAAAAATCGGTCGAGATGAGAAACGAAAAGAGCCATTCGGGCGTTTGCCGCGAATGGCTCTTTCGAAACTGGCTCCCCGGGCCGGATTCGAACCGGCGACCTATCGATTAACAGTCGAGTGCTCTACCGCTGAGCTACCAGGGATCATCTGCGCCGCAGAAGTGAGGCTGCTAATACAAATGCTTTCTCGATTTGCCAAGCGGTTTTTCAAAAAAAATCGTCGGCCGCGGTTGCGGGGCTGTGGAGAAAGCACCAACTGTTGGGAAGTTGATTGAAAGAGGCATGATGGCGACCGGCGACAAGAAGAGGTATTTCGGCATTGATCCGCAAACGCGTCAAATCGTGCTCGGCAAGTTGCGAATCCCCTTGCCCGACTCGCCGGTCTTGCGCGTCTTGATAGGCTCGTTGCTCGTAGTCTGCGGCCTGCTCGGTTTTCTGCCGGTTCTCGGCTTCTGGATGGTTCCACTCGGACTTCTGGTCCTCTCGCATGACATTCCGGCGGTGCGGCGAGCGCGTCGCAAGCTCGCAGTATGGTGGGCCCGCCGGCGTGGGCCGGAGAATTCTTCGGGAAAATAGGGAATTGTTTCAAATGTTTTTCAGCTGTGGTCGCACCCGTATCCAGTAAGGAGCGCGCTCGCTGCGTCGGCCAGTTCATTGCCGTCATCAGCGCAGGGGAGGTGTCTATAGAAATCCGTCGTCATGACGCGCCGTTCGCAAGATTGGCAGATCAACAGGAGCGATCGGCGCCTAACGATATTCTTAGAAAATCGTTCTGCAATCCCTCGGCTGGGAAGGTTGCCACTTCGCTGACTTGAAGTAGGACGTGAATCTTTCGATCGAGGGGCCCTTGGTGTAATTGGCGAAGAAAGCGCCAAACGCCCGATCTTCGGAGAGAAAACTGATTGGTTCGAGACCGCTCGCCTTGGAACGCTCGAGGTTGTCCACGATGATTATATCTGGAGGGTTGCAATTGAGGTCGAAGACTGTCTGGCTGCGCACGAGAACGGCCATTTCCGTCAGCTTCGGAGATAGTTCGCCACTCTTTTCGATGTCTTGGCTGAATGCTGTTAGCATCCAGAGGGCAAAATGGCGCGACGGCCACATATAACCCCAATCATCGACCATGGGCCATATTCTGCTCGGGTTTGCGGTGATCATCATCACCACGCTTCCACGACGCACGGGTTGCAGCAACTGGGAGACGGCCCCTTCGGCGGAATTCCTATATGGGCCGATAAAGGCGAACATTGCCAGCGGCACAGACATGGTAAAAACGAGAGCAACATTTCGGAAAACGCTGACCCGGGAGCGATGAGGCTCCAACAACGCGGCGAGGGCTATGACGAGCATGCCGGTTGCTGGAATGGCGTGGTACCGCCAGCCCTTTTGCTGTGCAAAATAGGAAAGTGCAAATCCCATGGCAGATAGCACTGCGGCGACGCTGCAGGAGTTACGTTGCGGCCAAGGGGCAAAAAACACTGCCAATGCAAGTGCCCACCACAAAACGGCTGGCTTTAGTAACACTACAATCCAGCACGATTCATAGCCGAAGTATGCGTTCGTCAGCATAGGGACGATGGTTTGCAGGTAGTTTGGCGCCAGCGTCACCACAGCTATAGCGTAGAGGATTGCCGCGGCACCCATGGCAATAGCCTCCGGTCTCAACGGCCGCCATTTTCTCCCGGTTTTCGCCAACAGCCACAGCTCCAGAAGAATGGGTACAAGCGCAAAGTAGTGCTTCAGAGCCAACCCTATGGTGGCGAAACATCCGACGAGGAGGGCCAGAGGCCAATCCGGTTTCCGGCCATCCGCTCGGCGAGCAATAAGGACGGTGTATGGAACTGCCGCGATCAGTGCGAGATGCTCGCGCTGCGCGAAATCCGATACCCCAATCAGCGTTACTGCGAGAAATGAGGCGACCAAAAGGAGTGCCCGGCGGTAAGGTGCCCAATCCGTCAACAGCCGGCCAAGAAGGGCGATGGCGAAAGCAAGGTAACCGAAGACGGCGGTTACAATTGCCGTTTTCGCGCTCACGCCGAGCTTCACAGCGACCCACTCGATGGGAAGCGCCATCCAAAACCAGAGAGGGGGATTAAGTTCCAGAATGTCTTTGTAGAGAGTTGCTCCGCCGAGCATCTGGCGGGCAATCCACATCTGCCAAATCACGTCGTGCGATACGGGGATGTTCCACAGCAACACATATGCAGCGACAAGAGCCGTGAGCATGGCAAGCTCTGGCCAGTTGTCTCTCGCGGACGGGCTGCGCGGCTTGTCTTGCCCGAAAACAAACCGGGCCGCTCCGAGATAGAACAGGATAGCATAGGCCGAGATACCGGAAAGATGCACGAGTGGATTGTCCACGAAACCCAGTTGCCGGGCGGCGAGCACGATCCCTAGGTTAACGCCGAAGCAGACCAGGAACACGGCAAAGTATCGCGCAAACGCGGCAGGCGAAGCGGACGCGCGAAAGGTCCAGCGGCTATTAAGGGCGAAGCTCATAATCAGTCCTGAAATATAGCCGAGAGCGTTGGCCATCATATCGCCGAGCCCGGCAAACAGACCGGCCAGGATGACTGCGTAGCCGAAACCTGTATTCAACAGCCCAACCACGACAAAGCGAAAAGCCTGCAGGCGTTCAGCCGCGCCTGATGGCATGGGCGTAGTATTGTGCACCAAGAGGAATTCCCCGAAGCATGGGCTCCAGTGCCCTTAGGGCGCCAAGGAACCGCGGAAAAAAGATGCGATAAGTAATCCAGCAGTCCGGCAGCCCGGCATCGCGCAGGCGGGCTTTCATACCACTGGCCGATATCAGAACAGCGCTTTCGTCGAAGGGGCAGTCACGAACTGCCTTCCTTGTCAAAGGGTTGAGCGGGTTGTGCTCGAACACAAAGAGACTGGCCCCTCGGCTCATCACGCGGCGGATTTCTGCCAGCAAAGGTACGTGGAGCCCGCCCGGTATGTGGTGGAAAACGCAAGCCGCGAAAACGAGATCGAACGCACCATCCTCGAACGGAATTTGGCCGCCGTCGAAGTGGTGGAAATTTCCCTGTCCCGGATGACGCGCACGCGCTATGTCCAGGGACCTCGCAGAGGGATCAAGGAGAACGATCTCTGCTGTGGGAAACGCCATCCTCATGGGGCCTAGCGAATTGCCCACCCCAGCTCCAAAGTCCAAAATGCGCCGGGGCATAGCCCCAGCGGCCGCAAGCGTCGCAGCTACATCGTCGACCTTGTACTGATGAAAGTACTCGGGCGCTTCGCCACTTAAGCGTATGCTGGCTGCGTGCTGCTGATAGTACTCGTCGGCAAAGCGATCGAATTCCGCCTCATCCATGTGCAGGTCCCTTCTGCGTGTCCTGCCAGTGACCATGCCCGGTTTCGATTCTTGTCCGGGATACGATTTCGCTAATGATGAACAACGGTCGCCGTTTTGCTTCCATATACATTCGGCCGAGGTATTCACCGAAGATGCCCAGCACCAGCAATTGAACGCTGCCCAGTATGAGCATGATAGAAGCAAGGCTGGTCCAGCCCGGCAACACCTGGCCGAGGCCCCACGCGACCAGCGTGTAGACCAGCGTAGCCATACCGAGCAGGCCGAAGGCGAGGCCGAAATGAGATGCGAACCGCAGCGGTGCGACAGAAAAGCTGGTCATTGCATCGATTGCTAAGATCAACATCTTCCGCAGTGGGTAGTGGGTTTTCCCCGCAAACCGACTGTGCCGCCGATAGGGGAACGCACACTGCCGGAGTCCAATCCAGCTAACCATCCCGCGAATGAACCGGTAGCGCTCCGGCATTGCGTTCAGATGATTGAGGGTTCGCCTGTTCATCAGGCGAAAATCGCCCGTGTTCGCAGGGATTCCGACGCTAGAGAGACGGCCGAGGAGACGGTAGAACAACGATGCTGTTGCGAGCTTGAACCAGCTCTCCCCATCTCGTTCCTCGCGCAGTCCGTAGACGACATCATACCCTTCGTCCATTTTCGCCATCATCGGGCCCAATAGTTCGGGCGGGTCCTGAAGGTCGGCATCGAGAATGAGAATCCTGGCGCCGCGGCAAAGCTCGAGCCCGGCGCTCAAGGCAATCTGGTGACCGTAGTTTCGGGCAAGATCGATCCCAACGACATGATGGTCGGCATCGGCCAGGGCAAATATCCTCGCGCAAGTGGCATCTGAGGAACCATCGTTAATCAGCACGATTTCGTAGGTCTGACCTTGCTGCTCGCATGCCGTCGATACTCGGCGATAGAGCTCATCGATGCCAGCGTCTTCGTTGTAGCATGGCACCACCACCGAAAGCGCTAAATCGAGCCCATCTGCAATATGTACGATCGACGCCATTGCCGTCCCCTACGCAATACAACCGAGAGCGCGTAGGGTGGCACAGCGCAGGTTGCAGTCAAGGATTAGGCCCGCTGCCCAAACGGGCTACTAAAGCGAGTGTTGCACAAGCGTTGCTGCCTAACGCCCGAGGCGCGCAACCCACGACGACGCTGGGCATTATGGTCATGTCGCATGGAGTCGCCGCTCTTCTGCTGTATCCATCGAAAATCAACGGAATTCGTTACAGCACGGCGCGACGTGGTTAATCGAAAAGCAGCGAATCGAAAGCTGCTAGCGCCTTGAAATCATGCAAGAAAGATATTGGAGGCCTCGCCCGGAATTGAACCGGGGTACAAGGATTTGCAGTCCTCTGCGTCACCACTCCGCCACGAGGCCTCTCGTGCTCGGAAAATCGAGCGATGGCGGGCGTTTAAAACGAATCCATGAGGAGTGCAAGAGGAACAGATCGAAAAAGGGCATCCGTGATGCGGCTTTTGAACAGCATGGCGGCTGGGAACCTTTAGTCGGCGGCCATCTCGAAGTCCCGTGGAACTGAGGTGACGGAAACAGTCGACTCCGGGTATCATCCGCCTTTACGGAATTAAAGTGGCGAGGGAGGCGTGGCTCCTTCTGTCGATGCGGAAGGCAATGCTACCGCTCGGAAGCTGAGAAGATTTCGCAACCCCGGCATGCCTGCTGCAAGGCAAACGCCTGCCTACACGCTAGAAGCGCGTTTAATGGTAGCGTCGGATCAGGCCGATAAGCTTGCCCTGGATCTTCACCCGGTCGGGGCCGAATATTCGCGTTTCGTAAGCCGGATTCGCCGCCTCGAGTGCGATCGATGCGCCTTTGCGGCGGAATCGCTTCAAGGTTGCTTCCTCGTCGTCTATCAGCGCGACGACGATGTCTCCCGGGCTGGCGCTGCTCGTGTTTCGGATGATCACGGTATCGCCGTCGAGAATGCCCGCGTCGATCATTGAATCGCCCTTGATTTCGAGCGCGTAATGCTCGCCACTGCCGATCATCTCCAGCGGTACGGAAATTTCGTGCGTATTGTTCTGGATGGCCGAAATCGGCACGCCCGCGGCGATCCGCCCCATGACTGGCACGGTCATGGACGCGCTCTCGACAGTCGCTGGTGCCGGCTTCGGCGCGGCGGGCGGCTTGCCCAGGCTGCCCTCGATGACGCTCGGCGAAAAGCCCCGGCGGGGCTGGGAAGCGCTCGAATAGGCTTCCGGCAGCTTGATGACTTCCAGCGCACGGGCCCGATTGGGAAGCCGGCGAATGAAACCACGTTCCTCGAGCGCCGTGATCAACCGGTGGATGCCCGACTTCGACGCAAGGTCGAGCGCATCCTTCATCTCGTCGAACGACGGCGGGACCCCGGATTCCTTCATCCGTTCATGAATGAACAGAAGCAATTCCTGTTGCTTGCGGGTCAGCATGCGCTTCACTCCAGAATCGCGAAACAAATCAAGAACAGAAACTATCCGTTCCATATGTGTTCCGCAAGCACTTAATATTCCGTGAACTCCAGCCGGGCTTTGCCGCGTCGCGGCAATGACGGCACGCGCCGATGTCGAACCGGGGCCGGGGAAAAGGCACAGGTCACGCGCGCGTAGTGTCGCGGCGTTCCGCGAAGCCTGCGTGCCGGACTGACGGGCGCTTCTTAGTAGGGGAGGCGCAGCCCACCGGGACTAAGAACATCGAAATCGGGTTCGGGATAGGGGCCGTACCACTGGGTGTAGGTTGTGTTGCCGGTCGCGCCCGTGGTGGCGCATCCTGAAAGCGTGAGAAGCGTAATTGCAGTGACGGCGATCAGTGATTTGAGAGGCATGTTTTTCCCCACTTGCGGGAGTTGCCGATATGCAATGATGCCAAGAGCTTAGTGTCTCTCAAATCAGGCTCCCTGGCAAGCGAAAGGCGGGGCGGGAAACCGGTTCCGTCTCGTGGAAATGCCGCGCCCCAAACCGCCCGACTGCGACCGATATTTGTTCTTTCGAAATGAGGGAGGAAAAAGGGTTGCCGAGAATGCAGTTTCTAGTGGTATTCCGGCAATGGGGCAGGGAGCACCGCAAGGGCATGTCGTATAGAATTTGACTTAGGGACGAGCTGTATCCATGCCTCCAGGCTGGACAAAAGGAATGCTGGTGGAGTCGAAGGGAGTCGAACCCTCGACCTCCGCAGTGCGATTGCGGCGCTCTCCCAACTGAGCTACGACCCCGGCAGTCCTCGTATATAGGCGGATTTCACCGACTACGCCAGTCCTGGCTTCACCGTCGATCGCCGGAACACCATCCACGGTCACGCCGCGGAAATTTCGAAAGCCAGGTGATCGGGCTCAAGACCGGCCAGGACCTCTTCGGCGTCGAGGACTGCGCCAGGCGCGTGCGCCCCCGGATGATCGAACCCTGGGCGCGAAAGATGCTCGACGACCTCGCAGACAAGCGGCGCGGAGAAGGCATAGATGTCCCGCCCTCGCGCGACAGCCCGCCGGCTGGCGCCGTCGCGCCTTGCGACGACGTCGACCACGAACCGCTGCGCCGAGCGCCCGGTCGCGTCCGCGGCCTGCGGCGCGGGCGTCGCCTTGTCGCGGACGTCGCTTAGAGCGACCGCGCTCAAATAGGTGTGCAGTTCCGACGTCTTCACATGCTGCGAAATCAGGACGATCTCCGAGAACGGCATTTCGCTCACGAGTTGGCGGCCGAGTGGGCCTCCGAAGTCCCAGTGCTTCTGGGCGGACGGCAGAGCCAGCGGGCTGAGGCGCCCGTCGGTGATGACCATGCGTTGCGCGGTGTTCCGCGCGCCGGTGACGCGCGTCCCGCGCGTGGGATGCCAGCTATCGAGGCCGATCATCACGTCGATCGAATCCGCAGACTTCCAGTCCCCCATTGCGGCGGTGACCAACAGATCGGTGAACCCGCCGTAGAACCCCATACCGGGGACGACCGCAATGCCTGCTTGGCGAGCGGAGGCGTCGAATTTTTCGAGTGTCCCGCGCACGCTCATTTGTTCGGCGCTGACGTCGAGATAGTGGACGCCGGACTTCACTGCTGCGGCGGCGAGAGCATCGGCGGTATCGAGGAAGGGCCCGGCGCAGTTGATGACGGCCGCTGCGCCGTCCAACGCCCGGATGAGCGATCCCTCGTCATCCACGGTGGCCAAGCGGTTCAGTGCGTCGGGCTCGCGGAAATTTGCTGCCGCGAGCGCCTCGGCGTTGCGCGCGATTGCAATCGGCCGCAGCCCGCGGCGCAGCAATTCTGCGACGACGAAGCGGCCGGTATGCCCTGTCGCCCCAAATACAGCCACTGCCGGCCGGGTTATCATCACGCTCTCTGACATTGTTTTTCCTCTGACGATACAGACCTGTCTGTTCATATGGATACACACAGGTCTGTAGCGCGTCAAGCGCGGCAGTGCTATATGGTGGGGCAATAGGAGGCCACCCATGTCGAAAATCGCAACCAATGCCGCCGTTCATGGCGGGACCGACGTCCGCGACAGGATCCTGGAAACCGCTTCGGAGCTTTTCTATAGGCAGGGCGTCCGGGCAGTCGGCGTCGATCTGGTGGTCGAGAAAGCCGGTGTCGCGAAGACCAGCCTCTATCGCCACTTCGGCACGAAGGACGATCTCATCGCCGCGTTTCTGGAGCGCGAGGATCAGGACTTCTGGGGCCAATGGGATGGCGTGACGGCGCGGCACGGAGCCGACGCCAAGGCGGCGTTGGACGCCCACCTAGGCTGGATCGGCGAGCGTGTCGGACGGCCGAACTACCGGGGCTGTCCGCAGATCAACGTGGCAGCCGAGTTCCCTGAAGCGGACCATCCCGCGCGCAAGGTCGCCGAGGCACATAAGCGCGAGATGCGGCGGCGGCTGAAGGTCATCGCCGAACGTCTAGACGTCACCAATCCCGACGAACTTGCCGGTCAGCTCTCGGTCTTGATAAATGGTGCCTTCGTCAGTTCACAAATCTTCGAACGGGACGAGGCGACGACGCTGCTTCGGCGCGCCGCCGCGGCGCTGATTGCCGCCGGCAGAGCGCCCACCAAACCGGTCGGTGAAACGAGCGCGTCCTGCTGACATCCGGGATAAGGCAGGCGCGCAAGCCATCGGATCATGCTTCTCAGTCAGTGAGGATTTGCCCGAGCGTTTCTGCATCGGCGAGAAAAGCCTCCGGATCGTCATTGGCGACGAATTCCAGCATCGCAAATCGCCGCCCGGTCCAGCGCGACGCCGGAAGGGCGGCGAGGATTGTTCGCCAGTCGTCGGCCGCCGACGCCAGGGGAAAGCGGTTGCGCTCTCGATCCCACGCAAAGACATGGACATGGGATACGTGGTGGCCGATCCGGGCGATCTCGGAGAGCGCTTCGTCGAGCGGCAGCCCGGGCCGCGGCTGCCAATAGAGATAGACATTGTCGTGGGCGATCGCCTCGATCAGGCGGCTTGCCGATTCGGTCGTATCCGTCAGAGATTGCGGATGATACTCCAGCGATACGGTCACGTCCTGCCGCGCGGCCTCGGCGCCCATGTCGCGGATCGCATCCGCCGCGGCGCGTCTTTCGCCGGCGCTGTAGTCCTTCGAATCGCGCCGGCGCGTGCCGGGCCAGATGCGGATATTTGTAGCCCCGAGCGCAACCGCGCTTTCAACTGCCCGCATGAATTCGGGCAGATCGTCCGTTGGCGGTGCGACATAGGAGCCGTAGGACGTCTTTAGTCCAGCCCTCTCGCAGAGGTGCCCGACAATCCGGGCGACGGACGTATCCCCGGAAGGAACATGGGCGTCACCTGCCCATTCGATTGCCTTAAGCCGGGCCCGCCTGGCCAGTTCGACGATTCTCTCCGGCGGCAGGCTACGGAAGGTGACGGTGCAGAGCCCTGGCTCGAAATCGCTCATGCCATGCGCTCCAGGTCTTGCTTGCGGATCTCGAACAGCCGTGGACGCCCCTCGAGAAAACGTTCGATCTCGTCGACGGCCATTTCGCCGAGGCGCATCCTTTCGAGGCCGACGGCGCCGGCAATGTGCGGGGTCAGGAAGACGTTCGGCAAATCATAGAGAGGCGACGTGTTTTCCGGCACCTCGGGATGAGTCACGTCGATGATGGCGGTGATCGCGCCCGTCCTGAGTCTGCCGATGAGCGCCGCCTCATCGACGAGCGCCCCCCGCGCCGTGTTGATCAGGGTCGCACCCTCCTTCATCAAATTCAACCGACGGGCGTCGATCATGTGCCTGGTCTCGGGCAATGCGGGGGCATGCAGCGAGACGATGTCCGCGTTCGCGATCAGCGTATCGAGATCGACCTTTTCGACACCCAGGCCGGAAGCGCCCGCTTGGCCGACCAAGGGATCATAAAGGAGCACGCGGTAATCGAACGGGCGAAGCAGGTCGATCACCCGCCTTCCGATCCGTGAGGCGCCAACGATCCCGACTGTCCGCCGATAATTTCCGATCGCTTGTCCCTGGAGGATATGGGTCCGCTGGCGTCCGCGGTCTGCGGCGTAGAGGTCGCGGAAGCGAAAGACTTGCTTGCCCGCGAAAATGATCGCGGCGAGCGTGAACTCGGCGACGGGCACGGCATTCGCCTCGGCCGCATGGCTTACGCTTATGCCTGAATCAAACACAGTACTATCGATCAGGTTCTTGACCGTACCGGCCGCATGGACGATGAGGCGCAGCCGGGGCGCCGATTGAAGCATAGCTGCATCGACGCGCGGGGCGCCCCAGCCGGTCACCAGGATTTCCGTTTCGGCGAGCAAGCGATGTGCCCGGCTGTCACCGAAAACGGTCATTGGCCGCGGATCCAATATGCGAGCGAGACCGTCGATCCGCGCGAAAAGTTCCGGTGTCAGGACGTGTTCCGTCTTTTCGGGCTGCATCGCAAAGGCAATCGCCGGCCGGGTCATGGCATGTGTCCCGGCGCTCGCATGGCGCTGACCGTCACGCCTTGTTCGGTGATGGCGCGTAATTCGGTGATCTCGGGGATGGCGGGCGGAACTTCCCAGTCGCCCGACACGGCCGAGATGTCGCGAACGGCCAGCACGGCGCAGCGGAGAATAGTCTCACCGGCAGGGATCTGGCCCCGTAATTGCGGCACAAAAGTCTTTGCGGTGATGAGATTGGTATTGGGCGGTGCCTTCTGCGCCAGGCCCTGGCGTGCGACCGTCGAGCCGAGGTCGCGGATCCCGCTGAAGTCCTGTTCGCCGACGGCATAGGCCCAACCCGTCTGTGCGGCAAGCGTGTCGGCATCGAAGTCTCGCCCGGCGATGGCAAAGCCGCCTTCGGCAGTTTCAAGCGACCGCGGTGTCACGATCCTGTGCACCCGCACGTGCCAGGGCGAGGCGGGCAGCAACCAGGTTTCGACGATCACGTCCGGCCAGGGCGACCACCGGGAGAAGAGCACATTGCCGGCAAGCTGTGCCGATTCATTGGTCTCGCGCACGCGGTAGTGAATGCCGTCGTCGCTGAAGGCCAGCATCGAATCGAAGGCGCCTCCGGCAAAGGACCGTTCGTCGCTCTCGACGCTGAAGCCATAACGCGTCGAATAGGTAAATTTCGCGTATTTTTCCGAGCCGAACCGCATCTGTCGGTTCTCCTGGCCGGACGAAAGCGCCACGACATCACCCTTCAAGGGCATCATCACCATGCCCGGATGAGGAAGCGCAACCGTGCCTGAGAGCGGTGAAGCGGGCTTCTCGGCCGAAGTCCAGAACGGGTGATCTTTGCCCACTGCCAAGGGCAGGAAGGCCTTGAACGCCCAGTAGGGCGAGCCCGCCGAGTTGTAGTTCTCCGACATCAAGAGGTTCGGATAGCCGTAACCGATCGACAGCACGCCGTCGCGATGGGTGATCGGTTTGTCTGCCCACCATCTGAGGTGGCGGAGGCAAAGCCCCTTGATCTCGCCCCAGGGCAGCGCCTCGAGATCGGCAAAGGCGAGCGCCGACCAGAAGCCGGCGCAAGCGAAGCGATAGGTGAGGCTGCGGCCGAAGGGCAGGGTCGCGCCGTCCTCGGCGAACCAGTGGCGAAAATCCTGAGCGAAGGCGAGGGCGCGCTCACGATACCGCTTGGCGTAGTCGTCCTCGACGAGGCGCGAGTAGATGAGACCATAGAAGTGTATCGCAAAGGGGATGTAATGGTCGACCCGCCGCACATTGCCGTCCCGATACCATCCATCCGCAATGTAGAAGCCGTCGAGCTCGGAGAGATAGGCATTCGTGAGGCTGCGGTCGAATTTGATGCCGAGGCGATCGAGAGCGATGTCGACGAGGATGCGGAAGAACTTCCAATTGTTGTCGGCATAGTCGAATCGTCGCGCATGGAGCAGATAGGTGACGAGGTTGTCCCGCGCCCGGCCGCTCAGCGGATCCCACAGTTTTTCCGGAACCAGGGCGAGGGCGAAGCCGAGGGCGGCGAGTTCGACCATGCGCTGGTCGCGGTTGTTGACCTTGCCCCAGAATTCCGGATGGCCCGGATCGGTACCGTTCGCGATGCCTTCGGCATAGCGCCGCCAATGGAGGAACTCGCCGCCGCCCGCGGCAAACGGCGCAAGGCCCCAAAGAGGTCTGGCGAAGCCTTCGAGATCCGCAGCCGCTCGATCGAAATGGGCGGCGGCAGCGTCGAGGCGAACCCGCGCATTTCCCTTTGAAAAATACGGCAGCAGCGGATCGAAGAGGTCCAGCAGAGCATGCTGCATGTCGCTGCGCGTTTCGAGCGGATTGCCGACGAGCGGGTTGGCACTGGCGGGATCATAGGTCATGGGTGCTGTCTCGCCTCCAGGCTTCCGCCTGCGACGGGGAACACCGCGTGCGACACGTGCCGGGCGGGCGTATCGCGATGATGGAGACGGAAGTGCATCATGCCGGTCGCGTCGCGGCCGAGGGCCACGCGGTCGACTCGCATCGTCGCGAGCCGCGGATTTGCCATTTCCGCGCAAGGCAGATCGTCGAAGCCGACGATGGCGAAATCCTCGGGAACGCGCCGGCCGAGCTCGGTGACCGCTTCGAGCACGCCGACGGCGATAAAGTCGTTCATGCAGAACGCAGCCGTGAAGCCGCTGTCCTCGGCAAGGGCGGCGAGCGTCGCCGCATGCGCCTCGACGCTGGAATTGCCCTCGAAGGGCAGGCGGATGACGCGCCCTTCGCCGCCGTCCGCCGAAGCGATTGCTGCCTCGAAGCCGCGCACCCGTTCACGGATCGTATGCCGATGCGATCCGGTCAGGTGGAGGATGCGACGATGGCCAGCCTCCAGCAATCGCCGGGTAGCCGCATAGGCGCCGTGGAAGTTTGCGGGCGCGATGCCATCGAAACGCATCTGCGGGTCGGTGCCATTGACCAGAATGACGGGCGTGCGGCTTTCTTCGAGCCATTTACAAAGGGCATCAGCGGGGTCGATCCCCACCAGGAAGAGTCCTTCTGCGTTGACGGACTCCAGGTGTTCGCGGACCGCTTCAGGCGTCGCCTTCGCTTCTCTGGCAAGCCGGATATCGAAAGGCATGCCCAATTTGGCTGCCTCGGATCGCAGGCCCTCGACAATCCCCTCGTAAAAGACGCTGAGCCCGCCCGTCACACCATGGCTTGCGATCAGGGCCAAGGCGCCGGGGCTGGTAGCGGGCGCGGCTTTGATCGGATAACCGATCTCGGACGCGACCTGGAGGATCTGCCGGCGGACGTCGTCGCTGATGCCCGGCTCGTTGGCAAGGACGCGCGAGACGGTGGAAACGGAGACTCCGGCTCGGGTCGCAATGTCGGCCTGCCGCAGTCGTTTGGAAGAAGTGTCTGTCATGCCGCAAAGATCGCGCAATCTATGCAAATTTGCAAGCAGTAAACAAAATCTTGCAAAATTCATTTTCTTGCATAAGCTTTCGCAGAATGGCTTCGCCGGGCGCTGGAGGAAGAGCGCGAGGCAGACAACGACAGGAGGAACGGCATGCTACTCAATCGACGCACATTCCTGCTCGGCTCGGCCGGCACGGCCGCCGGCCTTGCGCTCGGCGCTACCTCGGCCGTCGCTGCCGAAAACGTGCAGCTCCGCGCCATGTGGTGGGGATCCAACGATCGCTCGAAGCGGACCTTGAGCGTTGCCAAGCTCTTCCAGGAGAAAAATCCGGACATATCGGTCGTCGGCGAGAGCCTGAGCGGCGACGGATACTGGACGAAGCTCGCGACCCAGATGGCCGGCCGCGCGATCGCGGACGTCTTCCAGCTCGAGCCGAGCACGATTTCCGATTACTCCAAGCGCGGCGCCTGCCTTGCCCTTGATCCGTTTATTCCATCGGCTTTGAACGTGGATTCGTTCGGCAAGGATGTGCTGAAGCTGACGGCGGTGGATGGGAAACTCTGGGGCGTCGGGCTCGGGCTGAATTCCTTCGCACTCTTCTATGACGCCGATGCCTTTGCGAAGGCTGGCATAACCCCTCCCGGGGTCGACACCACCTGGAAGGAATATGCCGACATCGCGACCGAGATGACCAAGGCGGCCGGCAAGAAGAACGTCTGGGGCGGTCCATACGGCGCGCGCTATGCCTATGTCTTCGACGCGTGGCTCAGGCAGCGCGGCAGCAGCCTCTATACCGAAAGCGGCCTCGGCTTCGGCGTAGAGGAAGCGAAAGAGTGGTATGCCTATTGGGAGGACCTGCGGAAACGCGGCGGCACGGTCGGCGCCGACATCCAGACGCTCGATCAGAACACGATCGATACGAACTGCCTTTCGCTCGGCTATTCGGCCATGGGCATGGCCTATTCGAACCAGATGGTCGGCTATCAGCTGATCATGAAGAGCAAGCTCGGCATCGGCATGCTGCCGCGCGCGGAGAAGGGCGGCCCCTCCGGGCACTATTACCGGCCGGCATTGATCTGGAGCATCGGCGCGACCACCAAGCATGGCGAACAGGCCGCGAAGTTCATCAATTTCTTCGTCAACGACCCGGAAGCCGGCAAGATACTCGGCGTCGAGCGCGGCGTGCCGATGTCACCCAAGGTTCGTGAGGCGATCCTGCCGTCGCTCAACCCGACCGAAGCGGAAACGGTGAAATACATCAACGCACTCAAGGACCAGGTGGGGAGCTATCCGGCACCTGCGCCGCTCGGATCGACGGAGTTCGACCAGCGGGTGCTGCGCCCGATCGCCGACGAACTGGCCTTCGAGCGCATTTCGATCGCCGATGCGGCGACGCGTCTGGTAGAGGAGGGCAAGGCGACGGTCCGCGCCGGCTGACGCCTGCCAGCTCATCGTCTCATCGAGTGTTGACGGCGGACGGGCAGGTCGCTCCGGCCGCCGTCCGTCACTGTTCGCCACCGGTTTCCCTCTAGGCGGACAGCCAGTCGTTGAAGGCAAGCGCAGACGGCGTTCCCGTCGAAATAGAAAGCTCGTAGGCTCCGACGATCGGATTGATGCCGGGGCACAAGGCGATCAACTGACCTTCCCGCAATTCCCGCTCGATCAGCGAGGGACTCGCCTGGCCGATGCCGAGGCCGGAGATGCAGGCGTCGATCGATGCCTCGTCCGTGTCGAAGGCGATGCTGCCGCCGCGCGCTTTGAACGGCAACTGCGCCGCACCGCACCAGCGTTGCCACGACCAGGCATCCGCCGTGTCGAGCAGGAGCGGCAGATCAAGGAGATCCTGCGGTTGGACGTGGGGCCCTGAACCACCGGCGAGCAGTGGCGAGCAGACGGCGATCGACCTGTCGAGCAGGAAGGCGGCGGGGAAGTCGGCTTCCATCGTGCCGCGCCTATAGGTGATGACGACATCGGGCACGCCGGTCGCCCCGAGCGCCAGCGACTGGATGCTGAGATCGACATTCGGGTTTTCCTGACGGTACGAGCCGAGCCGCGGAATGAGCCAGCGCCGCGCCAACGTGATTGGCGCCTGTATGACCAGAGTTGCCCGGTCGGGCTGCAGCGCCCGTGTACCGTTTTCGATCGTTGCAAGAGCGGCGCTGACATGTGCCAGATATTGCCGCCCGGACTCCGTCAGCGAGATTGCATTGTGGCCGCGATGGAAGAGTGAGACGCCAAGTGCATCCTCCAGCGACTTGATCTGTCTGCTGATCGCGCCGGGCGTGAGGTTCATCTCGCGGGCCGTGAGCGTCAGGCTGCCGGTGCGCGCGGCGCTCGCGAAGGCCGGCAGGGTTGCGAGCGGAGGCAATTTGAAACGCTGCGTTTGAGAATTTCTCATGCCGGCCTGAAAATCTTTCGCTTGCAATTAAGTTGACTATGACTATCCAGATTTCAGCCCGACAGCAACTGATAACTGGAACTCGCCTGCTTTGAAGCCCGTACAGGAGATCGCGCATTTACTCGACGGACGCTTGCGCCCCACGCGTGCCGCAGGGTCAGATTGCGCGTCACGCAAGCGCAGCCCGTCCGACCAAGCAATCCACTAATTCAAGAATTCCCATCCGGAGTGACCGTTCATGTTCCCGAGCCCCGCCAAAATTAAGAATCGCGCCGTTCTCGGTCGGTTTCTTGCCGCAAGCCTTGCGCTGTCCGCATGTATTGCAAGTCAAGCGCGTGCCGAAGATGCGACCTTCAACGTCATTGACGACCGCGGCGTTGCCGTCTCGGTTCCGGCCAAGCCGAAGCGGATCGCGTCTGTCTCTTATTTTGCCGCGGATGTGGCGCTTGCGCTGGGCATCAAGCCGGTCGCCGCTACCTACATGGTCGAAGGCCGAAGCCCCGATTTCTTCGGCGGCCATCTCGACGCGGTGAAGCAGATCGGTCAACGGGCGACACCCAATCTCGAACTGCTTGCCGAGGCAAAGCCGGACGTAACCGTCGCGATCCGCCGCTATACGGAAGGCAATGCCGACCAGTATCAGAAGATCGCCCCCTATCTTGCCTACAGCCTCGAGCTCTTTGCCGATAGCGACCGGACCATCGGCCAGCTCGCGACCATTCTTGGCGAAACCAAGCGCGGGCAGGAATTGAACGCTCAATTCAAGGCAGATCTGGCGGCCTTCGCTGAAAAGGCGCCGAAGGACAAGCACCCGCGCTTCGTCGTGATGTGGGGCGGCGACACGCCATGGGTTTTCCGTTCAGAAAACATGACGGCCGCGATACTCGTCGCCCTCGGTGCGGAAAACATTGCCGGGCAGAACCCCACCCCGTCGGTTCCGGACAATTGGGGCATGGAGATGAGCCTCGAAACCATGCTGGAAAAGGATCCGGAAGTCATCTTCGTCTATGACTACGGTCCGGATCGTCCGCATGAAAACAACCCCATTTGGCAGCAGCTCTCGGCCGTCAAGAACGGGCGCGTCCACTATGTCGCCGATCACTGGGTCGAGGCGCATGGACCGATTGCCCGCGAGATGGTCCTGCGCGAGGCAGCGCATCTTCTATATCCGGATGTCTTCCCGGCCATCGACGTCAAGGTCGAGGCCCGCAAGATGATCCCTGCGACCGTCAACTGATCAGTCGGCGGCCGCGAAAGTGGCCGTCAAAACGGATATGCCTGCCGTGTCGCTTTCCCGTCCCACCTTCGCCCAGGCGCGCCGCATCGGCGCGCTCGCGATGCCATTGTCCGCCGTACAACTGGCCCAGGTTGCCATTTCCACCACGGACATGATCATGTTGGGCTGGGTGGGCGACACGGCGCTGGCGGCCGGCGCGCTCGGCTTCACTCTGTTCAATCTGCTCCGAACGATGGGCTTCGGCCTCGTCGTCGGCACGTCCAATCTTGTTGCGGAGACGAGCCGCGCCGGCATGTTCCGAGCGCATCTTCTCGCGGGGCTCGCCATCGCGACGGGTGCCGCCGCGATAGGTGCGTTGGTTCTGGCTTTCGGCGGGCTTCTTCTTCCCTGGTTCGGGCAGGACGAGGATGTTGCAGAATTCGCGGCGCGCTACCTTCTCTTCGTGGCGCCGGGGCTGTTCCCCTTGTTCTGGTTCTACGCCTACCGTGGCGTCGTCGTTGGCGGGCGGCGCGCCAATCTGCTGCTTCTGATCACCCTCGGCACGGTTGTGGCAAACGCCGTGCTTGACTACGGTTTCCTGTTCGGCGCATTCGGCTTGCCCCCGCTCGGTGTTCCTGGTGTCGCCGCGTCGAGCTCGATTTCCTATCTGTTGCAATTCGTCGCGATCGCGTCGGTCACCCACGGTACGACGCGTTTCATCCGGGAGAAATCTGCAGCCGAGATCGGATCGGCGTTGAGGCGCATTCTGAAGATCGGCGTGCCAACTGCGGGCTCTTATGCCTCCGAGGCGGGATTCACCACGCTGATCGCCCTCATGGCAGGGACCTACGGGGCGGCCGCGCTCGCGGCGCACGCGGCCGTCAGCCAGGTCATCTATGTCGTTTTCATGCTGTCGATCGGCCTTTCGCACGCCACATCCATCGGGGTTAGCGAGGCGATCGGTGCGCGCGACGGCGCGGCCGCGCTTGGGGCCGGCCGCAGCGGCCTCTGTCTTGGACTTGCGGTGGTTTCGGCCTTTTCGGTCCTGTTACTGCTTTTCCCATCCGATGTATCGGCGCTCTTCTCGATAGCGGCGGAACGCGACGCTGGTCTGCATGAAATCGCAACCGGGCTTGTCTTCGCAGCGGCGCTTTTTCAGATCTTCGATTTCCTGCAGAACATCGGCATCGGCGCGGTGCGAGGCATCGGCCGCGCCGGGCAGGGGTTCTGGATCACCATCGGTAGCTACTGGATCGTTGGAGCCCCGATAGCCTGGCTGGTGGGCTTCCATCTCTACGCGGGCGTGCTCGGCGTCTGGATTGGCATGGGTGCGGGACTGGCCGCGGCAGCCACGGGCATGGTGCTGCTGTTCGAGCGGGGCGTCGCTCCCGCTGCCGTTGCGGAGCCGGCGCGATGAGCCTCTCTTCTCGCTCAGCCTTCTTGACTGTGATCATCTCGGCAGCTGCCTTTGCTGTTGCGGTGCTCGGTCTGCTGATCGGCGCAAAGCCGATGACGCTGGCAGAGGCTTTGACGGCGCTCGCCTCGCCCAACCAGGGAACTGACGGCATCATCGTCTGGACCCTCCGCATGCCGCGCAGCATAGCCGCCTTTCTTGCCGGCGGCGCGCTGGCGGTTTCCGGGTTTCTTCTGCAGTCGATCACCAGGAACCCGCTCGCCGCACCCGACCTGACCGGTGTTTCGTCCGGCGCCGTTGCGGCGATCGTCAGCACTTTCGTCTTCTTGCCGGCCATTTCCTCCTTCTACTATCCGGCAATCGGCATGGCCGGCGGGCTCGCGGCAGCCTCCATGACGGTCTGGGTTGCGCGCGGCGGTCGTGCCTCGGCCCTTCACACGGCGCTCGGAGGCATCACAGTCGCCCTGTTCCTCAACGCGATCACGACCTACGTGCTCCTCAGGGGCGGTCCGCAGTCGCCCTCGGTGCTGTTCTGGCTGTCGGGAGGTTTTCAGGGCAGGTCCTGGCCGCAGATCATGTACATGCTGCCCTGGATAATTTCAGGCCTGGCGGTGGCGCTCGCCAGTCACCGGGTACTCGGCGTGTTGGCGCTCGGAGACGAGGTCGCTGCAGGCATGGGCGTCAATCTCTCGGTCTGGAAGTCGCTCCTGATGCTCGCAGCCATCGGGCTTGTGGCCGGGGTCACACCGGTCGCGGGACCGGTCGCCTTCGTCGGGCTGGCGGCGCCGCATCTCGTAAGGCTCCTGCATCCGAGGGATAGCTTCTGGTCGCTCATGCTCAACATCGCGATCGGCGGCGGCTTGCTCGTGACGGCCGATGTGCTGGCACGCTCGGTTGCGGCCCCACGTGAGATCCCGGTCAGCATATTCACTGCGTTGATCGGCGGTCCGATTTTTATCTATCTGGCGCAGCGCCGTGAGACCTCTATGGGCAGGGGAGCGCTCGCATGACCCTCGCTACCGCCGCCGCTGCAAGGCCTTTCACCGGCAAGCAGATCGCCGGCCTGACCCTCGGAGCAATCGGCCTCATTCTTCTTTCGGTCTTCTTTGGTGTCGTCGACCTGCCCGCGGCGGAGATCATGGCGGTACTGACCGGCCATGGATCTGACCAGGGCAATCTCATCATCGCCACGATCCGCATACCGAGGATCGCAACCGGGATACTCGCGGGCATGCATTTCGCCGTTGCCGGCGTGTTGCTGCAATCGATCACCCGCAATCCGCTTGCAGACCCGACGATCATGGGAATATCGCAGGGTGCGACCCTCGCCGTGACGGTCTTCCTGTTCTTTGCCGTTTACCGTTTGAACTCGGACTCCAACACGCTTTACGCTTTGCCTGTCGGCTGGCTGCCACTTGTAGGATGCGGAGGCGGGCTTTTCGGCGGAGTGCTGATCTATGCCCTGGCACTCGGCAAGGGCTTGAGCGCGTTGCGGCTGACGCTGTGCGGCATTGCGATCGGAGCCTTCCTGCACGCGATCGCCATGGGGATCGTCGTTGGCTGGGGCAGCGCCCGAATAGAGATCGTCATGCAATGGCTTGCGGGCAGTCTCTATGCCCGAGGCTGGGAGCATGTATTGTTTCTCCTGCCATTCACGATCGTCGGATTCCTGGCTCTCCCATTCGTGGTCGGGCCCCTGGCAATGTTACGGTTCGAGGAGGACGCCGCCCGCTCCTTCGGCCTCTCTTACCGCCGGTGGTTCAGCCTCGTGTTGGCAATCGCCAGCATGTTGGCGGCGAGTGCGGTCGGCGCGGTCGGCCCGCTGATCTTCGTCGGGCTCGTGGTGCCGCACCTGGCGCGCTTCGTTGCGGGCCGGCATTTCCATCTCGTCCTGCCGCTTGCCGCCCTTATCGGTGCGGCGCTGGTAACGGCGGCCGATCTTGCCGGGCGCCTGATCGGTGGCCCCGAGGAAATTCCGATCGGCGTCGTCACCGCCTTTGCCGGTGCCCCCATTCTCCTTATCCTGTTGCGACGCCACCAGTGAGGACTGCGATGCTCCTGTCCGCAAGAAAGATCACGGTTCGATATGGCGAGCTGACCGCGCTCAGCGACTTTTCTATCGATGTCGCTCCCGGCGAGATCATCGCGCTCATCGGCCCGAACGGCTCCGGCAAGAGCACGGCGCTCCATGCTCTTGCCGGCCTCAACCGGCCCTCGTCGGGAAGCACTATGATCGAGGGCCGCACCGTCGGCCAGTGGACGAGACGGGAACTGGCGAAAAGATTGTCCTTCCTGCCGCAAGCGCCGCTGTCACCGGAGAGCATGACGGTGGAACAGCTCGCGCGGCAGGGGCGCTTTGCCCATCTGGGTCTCTTCGCCGGCTTCTCCTCCCGGGATCAGCAGGCGGTTTCGTGGGCATTGGAGCAGACGGGGTTGGGTGAGCTTGCCGAGCGGCGGCTCGACGCGCTCTCCGGCGGCGAACGGCAGCGTGCCTGGATCGCCGCGGCGCTGGCCCAGGAAGCGCGGATACTCCTTCTCGATGAGCCGACTTCCTTCCTCGACATCGGTCATCAGGTCGAGGTGCTCGAGCTGCTTTGCCGGCTCGCGCGGGAACGCAAGGTCGCGGTCGTCCTCTCCATTCACGATCTCAACCACGCGATGGCTATCGCCGATCGGATCGTGCTCATGACCGGCGGCGAGATACGCTACAGCGGTGATGCCGTCGCACTTGCGCGCAGCGGGTTGGTCGAAAAGGCCTTCCAGGTCGAAGGTGAATTCATCCTTGCGCCCGCTGACGGTAGCCCGCCTCATTTCCAGGTGCGGATCGCGGCCCGGAATGCGTCAGCCGCGGGCTGCACGAGAGGTTCGGTCGTCCGGCCGGTCAGGCTTGGAGGCGGCTGAGGAACTGGGCGAAGACCATCGTGCCCTCCGGCCACGGCCCGTGGCCGGATTCGGCATTGATGTGCCCCGCATCGCCGGCATCGACGAGAAGCGATCCCCAGGCATTGGCGATGTCGCCCGCCTGCTCGTAGGAGCCGAACGGATCGTTGCGGCTGGCGATCACCAAAGATGGGAACGGCAACGGGTCGCGTGGATATGGTCCGAAGGTCATCAGATGCTTCGGGCGAATATTGGGGTTGGCGACGTCGGGCGGGGCGACAAGAAAGCCGCCGGCGATCTTCTTCTTGCAATGCGGAAGCGCGTGAACGGCTGTGGCGATCCCCAGCGAATGGGCGATGATCACGACCGGTTTCGTTGCGGCATTCACCTCCTCGATCATGCGCGCCACCCAATCGTCGCGCACCGGCTTCGACCATTCTGCCTGCACGACGCGGCGCGCGGTCGACAGTTTGCGCTCCCACCGGCTTTGCCAATGGTCGGGGCCGGAATTGGTATAGCCCGGAACGATCAGGATATGTGCTTCTGAAACCTTCATGATCGCCGCGATTTGGCGACGAAAAGAGCCGAAGTCAAGGCGGAGGCGACAAGGGTTGCATTTTCTGTATAATCCGAGATGGCGGTCGCGGTTCGCACGGCCATTTTTTTCGCCGCCGCTGCGGATCCATGGCTGCTCTGGTTCGTTGAGGAGTGTGAGCCATGACAACCTTCCATGTCCTCTCGGGGGCGAACGACGGTGTCGTTCATCCCGAGATACGAAAGATTGGCATTGCAGATGTGTTCGATGCGCTGCGTCGCGGGTTGGATGACTTCCGCGAGAAGCCGTCGCATTATGTCTTTCTGTGTCTCATTTATCCTGTTGCCGGCCTCGTGCTGATGACCTGGAGCGCGGGCGCGAACATGCTGCCCTTGCTCTATCCGCTCGCATCCGGCTTTGCCCTCATCGGGCCTGTCGCGGCCATCGGTCTCTATGAGATCAGCCGACGCCGCGAACTCGGCATGGACGCCTCCTGGCCGCATGCGCTGCGGCTGCACCGCAACCCGGCAATTCCATCGATCCTGGCGGTGGCGGCCCTATTGTTCGTCATTTTCGTCATCTGGCTCCTGGTCGCCCAGGGCCTTTACATAACGATGTTCGGTGCAGCGCCGCCGAATTCCATCGCCGAATTCTGGAATGGCGTCATCAGTACCGATCAGGGCTGGAACCTGATCCTTATCGGCAATGCGGTCGGGTTCGTTTTTGCGGTGATCGTGCTGTCGATCAGCGTCGTCACCTTCCCGTTGCTCCTCGACAGGGATGTCGGTGCCTTTACGGCAATCGAGACTTCGGTACGGGCGACACTCGCCAATCCGGTGCCGGTCGCCTTGTGGGGGCTCATCATTGCCGGTGGCCTGCTGATCGGGTCGATCCCGGTCTTCGTCGGCTTGGCCGTGATCATGCCGATCTTCGGCCATGCCACCTGGCATCTCTATCGCAAGATGGTGGAGCCAGCCCAGCCGATCCGTTAGACGGTCAACCGCGCGGCCGGCCATGGGTCGGCCGCCGTTTGCCCGGCTATCGGAAGAATTTGTAGTAGGACCTGATTTGCGCGGCCGTGTTCGACGACAGCTTGAGCTTGATGCCGATCTTGTCGCCGCGGCTCCAGCGCACCATACCGGTGAGGAAACCGAGTTCCTCGCTGCGGATCGTCACTTCCTGACCCGTCCTGGCGCCGATATCGAACAGCAGCTGAAAGCAGATGCCCTCGTCGGAAAGATCCTTCACGACGCCGTTGCTTGAGCCCGTCTTGCATGTGACCGTGCCGGTTATCTTCGTGTCAGTGCGGGCGGACACGCGCTGAACGCTCTCCTTGATCGCCATGGCTCCCTCGAAACTATTGTTACGAGGTGCAGATTCCATGCGGGCGCTGAAGGGCCTGCTAAGAAAATTGCCCGCATTTGAAGCAAGCGCTCAAATGCGGGTCAATTCGAAGGCGGCGGTTCAGACCGTACCGAAAACCCGGCGGAAAATCGTATCGACGTGCTTGGTGTGATAGCCGAGATCGAACTTCTCGCGGATATCCTCTTCCGAGAGTGCTGCGCGCACTTCCTGGTCCGCCAGCAGTTCCTCGAGGAAGTCCTTGCCTTCCTCCCACACCTTCATCGCATTGCGCTGAACGAGGCGATAGGCGTCTTCGCGGGACGTGCCGGCCTGGGTGAGGGCGAGCAGCACCCGTTGCGAATGAACGAGCCCGCGGAACTTGTTCATGTTTTTCATCATGTTGTCCGGGTAGACGAGGAGCTTGTCGATAACACCGGTCAGCCGCGCCAGCGCGAAATCGAGGGTCACCGTCGCGTCCGGTCCGATCATCCGTTCGACCGAGGAATGCGAGATATCGCGCTCGTGCCAAAGCGCAACGTTCTCCATTGCCGGAACGGCGAAGGCACGGACCATGCGGGCAAGGCCCGTCAGGTTTTCGGTCAGCACCGGATTGCGCTTGTGCGGCATGGCCGAGGAACCCTTCTGGCCGGGCGAGAAATACTCCTCCGCCTCCAGCACTTCGGTGCGTTGCAGGTGACGGATTTCCGTCGCAAGACGCTCGATCGACGAGGCGATGACCCCGAGCGTGGCGAAGTACATAGCGTGGCGGTCGCGCGGGATCACCTGGGTGGAGACCGGTTCCGGCTTCAGGCCGAGCGCCGCCGCGACATGTTCCTCGACGTGGGGGTCGATGTTGGCGAAGGTGCCGACGGCACCGGAGATCGCGCAGGTGGCGATTTCTTCGCGGGCGGCGATAAGGCGCTCTTTGCAACGGTCGAATTCGGCGTAGGCGAGCGCCAGCTTGATGCCGAAAGTGGTGGGCTCCGCATGGATGCCGTGCGAGCGGCCGATCGTCACCGTGTCCTTGTGTTCGAAGGCGCGGCGCTTCAGCGCCTCGAGCAGCCGGTCGAGATCGGCAAGCAGGAGATCCGTGGCGCGGACGAGCTGCACGTTGAAGCAGGTATCGAGCACATCCGACGACGTCATGCCCTGGTGCACGAAGCGGCTGTCCGGCCCAACGAATTCGGCAAGATGGGTGAGGAATGCTATGACGTCGTGCTTGGTGACCGCCTCGATCTCGTCGATGCGTGCCACATCGAACTTCGCCGCACCGCCCTTTTCCCAGATGGTCTTGGCCGCTTCCTTGGGGATCACGCCGATTTCGGCGAGAGCGTCGCAAGCGTGCGCCTCGATCTCGAACCAGATGCGGAACTTCGTTTCAGGCGACCAGATGGCCACCATTTCCGGCCGGGAGTAACGGGGGATCATGGGCTCTAGCTTTCATCGTCAGTGGAGGATGGCTGTGCCTCTATCAAAGATGGGACGGAAGCTCAACGCTATTGCGGACGCGCCAGCCGCAAGCTCGCCAACAGCAGGGCGACGGCCCCGACGGGCAGGTATAGCCTGATCCCCAGCACCAGGAACTGGTAGTAGGCGGAGAGCGACGTGAACAGCGCCTGATGGAACCAGACGCGCGAGCCTGCTTCCGCATGCCACTGGGAATAGAAGAGCCGGTAATCGAGAGCGAAGAACAGCGCCGTCACGCCGATGGTGCCCGCGATCAGGCAAAGAAGATAGGCCGCAAAGCGTGTTTCGACGGCGCGACCTTGTGCGATAGATCGACCCGCGAAAAGCGAAAGCGGCCAGGCGACGAGGCCGCCCAGGGCATAGAGCAGCAGGATGCTTTCGAGGTGGAATGTGGCGTCATGCTCACGCAGCCAGAGCGCACACCAGGCGGAAAACGCCATCGCCAGCCCCCAGGCAGGACCACCTATGAAAGCTTCACGCCACGACGGTACGGCACGAAGGAAGCGCACTCGTGTCGCGTGATGCGTGGGTGCGAAGCCTTTCGGATGGGCGGCGGGCTCCTTTTTCATCGTCCAGGCCAGATCGGCATGGCGATCCAGCGCCCGTCGGTCGTGCCTTCGAAACCGAGCGATTTGACCAGGACCATGACGATGTGCACCTGCGTGCCGTCATCGTTGACGTGGGTCACCACGCCGCCGATGCGGTAGCCCGTCGGGCAGTGGCGGCTTTCCGGAATGCGGGCATCATCCTGCAGCACCTCGGATACCGGCTGTCCGGCCTTCTCCGTCATGACGAGGCGGAAGCCCTTGACGGTTTTCAGGAGATCCTTGCACATGCCTTCCGCTTCGAAGCTCTTTTCTTCGAGATCGACTTCGTAGGTTTTTCGAAACGGCGGGTCGGCTGGAAAGGAATCGTATCTCAGCCTGTGGTCGGCCGCGTCAGGCTCCGTGACGGGATTGTAGGCGGCAAGCAGCCCTGGCGTATCGAGAAGACGGTAGGCGTCGATCAGCGGTTCTGCCCGCCGGCGTGCGTCGCGGCGAGCCTTGGGAAGGGCACCGCCATCCTCCTCGACACGGGCGCGCACCGGCGCGCCGGGCAGGAAGGTATCGGTGCGCGTGTCGAGGACGTAAATCGCTGAATAGGGAAAGCCGGATCCATCCTGAATGCCATATTCCTCGAAGGCGAAGACCTTGCCGTCCGAAGAAAAGCCGATCGGCTGAAAACTGGCATAGTCGCCCGCGACGGCGGGCGGCGCGGCAATCGCCGTTGCGATCAGGACTGCAGTCGCGATCGCCGCCCGCGCGTTCATCAGCGCGCCTTCTCGGCCGGTGCGCGGATCGCCTCGATGGCGGTGCGGTAGGCGTCGACCGAGCCCCCCTTGAAAACGGCCGAGCCGGCGACCAGCACGTTGGCGCCAGCGCCCGCGACGACGCCGGAGGTTTCGTGCGTGATGCCGCCATCCACTTCGATCTCGATCGGCCGGTTGCCGACCATTGCCTTGATGCGACGGATCTTCTCTTCCATGGCGGCGATGAATTTCTGGCCGCCGAAGCCCGGATTGACGGTCATCACCAAAATGAGATCGACCGTGTCCAGCACATATTCGAGTGCGTTTTCGGGCGTCGCAGGATTGAGCGAGACGCCGGCCTTCTTGCCGAGTGCCTTCACGGTCTGCAACGAGCGGTGCAGATGCGGACCCGCTTCGGCATGGACGGTCAGGATATCGCAACCGGCCTTGGCGAAGGCTTCGAGGAAGGGATCGGCCGGCGCGATCATCAGGTGGCAATCGAACGTCGCGTCGGTGTAGGAGCGCAGCGACTTGATGACATCGGGACCGAAGGTAATGTTCGGCACGAAATGGCCGTCCATGACGTCGAGGTGGATCCAATCGGCACCGGCATCCACGACATCGCGGACCTCCTGGCCGAGTTTGGAGAAATTGGCCGCCAGGATCGATGGGGCAATGCGAATAGGGTGGTTCATGAACAGCCTCCGGTCTTTCCCGCGCCCATAGCATTCCGCGACCGTGCGAACAACATGCGAGGGCGACCCTCGGTTATCCTGGCAATGCCGACCAAGCGGGCTTGAGGTCTCCCGCGGCCACGGCGGCATCGTGGACGCCACGCGCGATTGCCCGCGCCATCGTCGCCGCCGCGGCGGCGCTGAGGTCTATGAAATCTTCGAGCCGGAGTGTCTTGCCGCTGGCGCCCGTCGAGAGGGCAAAGACAAGATCGCCGTCGAGCGGTGTATGGGACGGCCACAGCGCTCGGGAAAATCCGTCATGGGCGGCGATCGCCAGGCGTTTCGCCTCGGCTTTCGAAAGAACCGCGTCGGTGGCGACAACGGCGATGGTCGTGTTGGCGGCTGCTGCGTCCGGCTCGCGGAACTTGAGCCGCGGGCGTGCCGCATCCGCCGGCCAGGGAGACGGCATCCCGACCCCGCCGAACTCGTCATCCACTTCAAAGGGCGCGGCCCAAAAATGGCGCGTGTCGCCGATGGTTGCCGAGCCGAGCGCGTTGACGGCGACGAGTGCGCCGACGGTGACGCCGTTTGCGAGGATCGTCGATGCGGAACCGAGGCCGCCCTTGAAAGTTGCCGTGAGTGCGCCGGTTCCGGCCCCGGCGCTGCCGGTTGCGAAGGTCTCTGCCGCGGCACGCGCCGCGTCATAACCGAGGTCGCGATAGGGCGAAAACTGCCCCCAATCCTTGTCGCCGCCATTCATCAGATCGAAGAGGATTGCCGCAGGAACGATCGGGATACGATGCGGGCCGACGGGAAAGCCGCGGCCGATTTCGCGAAGTGCCGCCTGCACGCCGGACGCCGCGTCGAGGCCGAAGGCGGAGCCGCCCGATAATACGAGCGCGTCCACGGTCTGGACCGTGTTGTGCGGCGCGAGGAGGTCGGTCTCGCGCGTACCCGGCGCGCCGCCCAGAACCTGTACCGCGGCGGTAGCCGGCGGATCGCAAAGCACCGTCGTGACGCCGGATTTAAGCCGGTGATCCTCCGCGTTTCCGACCAGGATTCCCGCGACATCGGTGATCAGATTGTTCGGCCCCTTGCGCATCACTGCGCCTTGCCTGCATCGGCGGTGGGCACGAAGCGGCCGTCCTGCCATTGCATCAGCCGATACGGGCTTTCGGCCCGTTCATGCGCGCTATTGAAGCCAACGGGGCCGAGGACGGTCCCATAGCGACCCTTCAAAAGAGCGTCCAGGATATCTTTTTCATCCTTCTCGGCCTGATCTTTTGCCTGCTCCAGCAGCGACAGGGCTGCAAAGGCCGGGAGAACGTAGCCGTCCGGCTCGATGCCGGCGGCACGCATTGCCGTGACGACCGGCGCGGCCTCACTCGACCGGGCCGGATCGGGAATAGTGACGGCGAGCACGCCGTTCTCGAGCGGCACGTCAAGATCTGCAGCGTTCAGCGTATCGCCGCCAAGCAGCGTTATCGGAATATTCTCCGACTTGGCATCGCGCGCAATGACGGCGGTATCGTTGCGGTCGCCGCCGGTGAACACATGCGTTGCACCGCTCTTCGCCAGGCGTCGAACGAGTCTGACCTGCTGTTCCTGCGACGGGCGGTACGTATCCGTGAAGACGGGGGTAATGCCGATCTCGGCAAGGGCGGTGCGCACGCTTTCAACGAGCTCGCGGCTATGGATCGTTCCGTCGTCGATGAGCGCAAGCGGCTTGTCCCTCCAGTGCGTCACGATGGCATCGGTGATCGCCGCGGCCTCGGCCTTGCCGCTCGGCGCCAGGCGATAGAGCGGCCATTTCTTCTTGAGGGCGTCCTCCATGAGGATATCCGAGCGCACGCTCAGCGTAATGGCGGGAATGCCCGCTTCGGCAAGGGCCGGCAGCGCCGCTTCCAGGCTCTCGGTGCACAGGAAGCCGATTGCAGCCTCGGCGCCGCTGGCAAGTAGCGCCTTCGTCAGGGCCTCGCCGCCGGCGGGGTCGCAGCTTTCCGCGATGGGAATGATTTCGCTTCCCCGATCCCCGGCCTGGAACGCGGCGCCATCGGTGATCTGTTTTCCGAGCGCGACAAAGGGACCGTCAGCGGGAGCGACGACGGCAACCTTCAGTCCGGCGGCAAGCGCAGGGGTGGACAGCGCCAGTCCGGCGGCAAAAAGGGTCGTACCAATCGAATTCAGCATGTTTTTTTCCGCTATCGCCCGCCATGTTTTAAGGAAGTGGGACAACTCGTCAAAGGAAAAGATAGGGGTGGAAGCGGCGATCACCCCGTCTGCGTCATCGGGCTGCGCGCATCGGCAAGAATCTCGGTCGGCCTAGTTTCATATTCTCGGCGACAGTTTATGTATGTGCGAGATACCGATCCGGAGCGTGATGTGTTGGAGAAGACCCGGCTGGACCCGATAACCTACCGCGACACGATGAGCCGCTTGTCGCATCACGTGCAGTTGATCACTGCGGCGGATGGCGCCGAACGGCGTGGCGTGACCATTACCGCCGCTTGTTCGGTCTCGGACGATCCGCCGACGATCCTCGCCTGCCTCAATGCTGCAAATCCTCGTAACGACATCTTCTCCCGCAGCGGCGGCTTCGCGTTGAACGTTCTGGGTGGCCACCACCTCGCTTTGGCGCACGCCTTCTCCGGACGCGACCAGCTCGATATGGAGCGCCGGTTTGCGCTCGGCCGCTGGACGCAGCTGACGACGGGGGCCCCCATTCTCGTCGATGCGACTGCCGCCTTCGATTGCCGACTGATCGAAGTCAAGATTATGGCCACCCACGCGATCCTCTTCGGCGAAGTCGTCGATGTGCGAATCGGCGAAAAGGCGGCGCCGCTTGTCTATGTGGACCGGGGCTACCGCACGCTGTGAGTTCGCTGTTTCACTGAGCTGCGTAGAACCGGGCCGGCGCCCATCTCCTGAAGGACCGACGCGATGGACAATGCTGCAATCGAGGAAATGTTCGAGACACTGGGGTTGATCACCATTCGCCGCATGTTCGGCGGCAAGGGCATCTATTGCGAGGGGATCATTCTCGCGCTCGAGGTCGACGGGGAGATCCTTCTGAAGGGCGACGCCGAATCGGCTTCGGAACTCGAGGAGGCGGGCGCGAGGCAATGGGCTTATGACGGCAAGGGAAAGCCGGTGAAAATGCCCTATTGGAGCATTCCTGAGGCAGCCTACGATGATCCGGATGAAATGGCCCGCTGGGTGAAGTTGGCTTTCGCGGCGGCGCGCAGAGCGAAAAAGTGAGTGCGCCGGTCGCTTGGATCTAGACGAGCGCGCGCACGGCATCCGCCGCGAAGCGGGACAATGGCTGGGGCAGGGCGGAAAGATCGAACCAGCCTATGTCGGAAAGCTTGTCCGGTTCGGTGAGGTGCGGTTCGCCGGTAAAGTCATCGGTCGCATAGATCAGCGAGATCCAGTGCTGGCGATCGGCCTCGATCATCTGCTCGCTGATGCAAAGAAAGCGCGTCGAATGGATCGAGAGGCCGCTTTCCTCTTCCGCTTCACGGCGCGCGGCATCCTCCGCACGCTCCATGTGGTCGACCTTGCCGCCGACGATACTCCAGTGGCCCGCCTCCGGCGCCTTCAGCCGGCGGCACAACAGGATTTTGCCGTCCCGCAGGATCGCGAGACCGCAGCCGAGGCCCGGAAAATCGATGCCGGGGAAAGCCATGGACGGGCTATCAGGCCTTGCCGGCGATTAGCATGAAGGCGGGGATTTCATCGCCGAAGCCGACCGGCGTCGGGCCATCGTCATAGTCGCGGCGATTGCGGTTGCGGCGGTCGCGATTGTCGTCATTTGCGGCGTTCTGCGCCCGACCCGGGCGATCGTTGCGGCTCGAATGCCCCTGCTTGCTCTCGGCGCTACGTTCCGGTTTCACCACTTCCGCCCTTTCCGCGACTGGTTCGAATTCGGCCACATTATCGAGACGGGCGGTATCGGATTTATGATCGCCACGCACGCGGCCAGAACGTTCCACATCTTTTTTGCGGTCCTTGCGGCCATCGCGGCCGCGTTCGCGCCGTCCATCGTGGCTTTCCATCGGCTCGGGCAATTGGGAAAGATCGCCGCTCAGCCATTCGACTTTCTGGCCGATCAGCTTCTCGATGGCGTCGGAGAACTTCGTGTCGCGCTTCGTCACGATGGTGAAGGAGGCGCCGGAGCGCCCGGCGCGGCCGGTACGGCCGATGCGGTGGACATAGTCTTCCGCATGGATCGGAACATCGAAATTGAAGACGTGGCTGACGTCCGGAATGTCGAGGCCGCGCGCCGCGACGTCCGAGGCAACCAGCAGCTTGATGTTGCCGTCCTTGAAATTGGCCAGCATGGCCATGCGCGAGCGCTGGTCCATGTCACCGTGCAGGGCGCCGACCGAAAAGCCATGGCGGTCGAGCGAGCGGAAGAGCTCGGCGACGTCCTTCTTGCGGTTGCAGAAGATGATCGCGTTCTTGAGTTCGTCCTGGGCGCGGATGAGATCCCGCAATACGGTGCGCTTCTCGTAGTCCTTGGCGTGAGCGGCAACGAACCGCTGCGTTACGGTGCTTGCCGTCGAGGCGGGGCGGGCAACTTCAACCCGTTCGGGATTCTGCAGGAAACGGTCGGCAAGCTTCTGGATTTCCGGCGGCATCGTCGCCGAGAAGAACAGCGTCTGCCGGGTGAAGGGGATGAGTTTCGCGATCCGTTCGATATCCGGGATGAATCCCATGTCGAGCATGCGATCGGCCTCGTCGATGACAAGGATCTCCACACCGCTCATCAGTAGTTTGCCGCGCTCGAAATGATCGAGCAGGCGTCCGGGGGTGCAGATCAGAACGTCGGCGCCGCGCTCGAGCTTGCGGTCCTGCTCGTCGAAGGAGACGCCGCCGATTAAAAGCGCAATGTTGAGCTTGTGATTCTTGCCGTACTTGTCGAAGTTCTCTGCGACCTGCGCGGCGAGCTCACGGGTCGGCTCCAGGATCAGGGTGCGCGGCATGCGTGCACGCGCGCGTCCTTTTTCCAGAAGTGTCAACATCGGCAGAACGAAAGATGCCGTCTTGCCAGTGCCGGTTTGCGCGATGCCTAGGATGTCGCGACGCTGCAGGGCCGGCGGAACGGCACCCGCTTGGATCGGTGTCGGCGTTGAATAGCCCGCGTCGGCAACTGCGGAGAGAACTTTTTGGCTCAGGCCAAGGTCAGCAAAATTGGTCAAAGGGGAAACTGTTTCCGTTCCGGTTCAATAGAACACTGATCGATGGAAATCACCATCTGTCGCGGCGCTCTTAAGACGAAAGGCGCCGAAAGTCAAGAAATCCAGGACGTTGACGCTTCGGACGGTAAATAGATGCGATTCTTTTGCTTTTGTTGTCAAATGTGGGCGTGCGCCGGCGGCGAACTTGACGCGTCAGTTCAGGTAGCCGGCGAGCTTCGTACCGGCGCGCAGGAACCGCATCGGATCGACCGCCAGGCCATTCAATCGAACTTCATAATGCAGATGCGGACCCGTCGAACGCCCCGTGCTTCCCGATTGAGCGATCACCTGGTCGGCGTCCACGCGGTCACCGACATTCACGAGAATGACGGCCAGGTGCGCATAGCGCGTCGAGACGCCGTTTCCGTGATCTATCTCGATCATGTTGCCGTATCCGCCCGAATGCCCCGCCGTCGTCACGGTTCCCGCTGCGGTCGAGCGAATCCGCGTGCCGGTCGCGGCGTGGAAGTCGATGCCGGCATGAAGCGCCAACCGCCCAAGGAAGGGATCCATTCGATTTCCGAAACTGCTCGTGACGTCGCTTGCCGGCGCTGGACTTTCGAGTGGGAGTTTTCGTACCGCCTCGCGGGTCTCTTCCAATTCGACAATTGCGCTGTCGAGTGTGGCGAGTGACCGTTCGAACTCGTCCTGCTTCTGCGGCTCGACATAGGGTCCGCCGATTGCCGTCCCGTCGGCCGGGATCGCGGACGTGGTCAAGGCGTCAGCGGTCTTCATATCCGGGAGGACAAACCCCGTGTGCTCGACAATCGTCCTGATCGCTTCGGAGGTCACCTGTGCACTGCTCGTCAGCTGCCGAACACGGGCCATCTGATCGCGCTCGATGCCCTTCAGCGAAAGGGTAACTTTTGAAAAGATGCGATCCGTCCGATCGGAAACTGTCTCTCTTGGTCTGCGCGACCCCACTTCCGGCGCATAGCCGAGCGCGGACGCATGCGCCGGCGCGTCAGCGTTCTCTCCTGCGATACCCATGATCTCTTCGATCGCCTTGATGCCTTCCCGGGCGTCGGCGCGTTTTCCGTAGGCGAGGGGTTCGGCGTCGGGCAACGCGGCCGCTTCTCCGCTACTTGCCGATTGCTCGGCGCCATCGGCCAGAGTGCCGACCCTGCCGCTGCGTGCGGAAAGCTCCAACTGCTGCTGCAGGAGCTTCTCGACCTTTTCCTCGACGATCTGCTGGTCGAGCAACTGTCGGCTCGTCACGCGATCGACTTGCGCCCGAAGCGCCGTGATTCGGTCCTCGTATTCATGCTGCATGCGTGCCTGGCGGGCGATCGTGCCGCCGATCAGGTCATCGCGGAGCACGAGATAGGTGGTCGCAGCGAAATAGCCGATGCCGAAGACGCCGATGAGCGAGGTCGCAACGGCCGCCATCCACGGGCGGACCGTCATATGGCGAACCTTGTCCCCGCTCGCGAGAATCAGGACGTGGCTTTGCCTTCGCTTCCCGAAGCCCCGGTTTTCCGGACGAACAGACACCACGCCACCCCCGCCAAATGCGAACCCAACTCGTTTTTGCCCCGAGGGAGATTACACTTTATTAGGGTTAATAAAGCGTGAAGGCGCGGCCGATCAGATGTTGGTGGAGGCCGTCATCGACCGGTAGAACGATGGCGTCAAACCGGCCTCGGCGCGCGCCACGTCGTTGAAGGGGGCCTTCAGAGGCCCGCGAAAGTTCGCCCTGACGAGCGCCTTGAAGGTCGCGGCCGGGTCCTTCTTCTGCCGCGCGCAGAGGAAGCGGAACCACTTCGCCCCGACAGCAACGTGTCCCTTCTCGTCTTCATAGATGACGTCGAGAACGGCGGCGCTTTCGTGATCGCCGGTTTCACGCATCTTCGCCTGCAATGCCGGCGTGACGTCTAGGCCACGCGCTTCCAGGATGAGCGGCACCACGGCCAGCCGCGCGGTCAGATCGTTGCGCGTGTCGTGGGCGGCTTGCCAGAGGCCGTCGTGGGCCGGCAGGTCGCCATAGTCGGCACCGAGGTCGTTAAGCCTTTGCCGCACCAGCCGAAAATGCTTGGCTTCCTCGAAGGCGACCTGCATCCAGCCGTCGAAGAAGGATGGCGGGACGGCCTCCGTGGCGAAGCGCGCGACGATGTCCAGTGCCAGATCGACCGCGTTCAATTCGATATGGGCAATTGCGTGGAGGAGGGCGATGCGGCCCTTCGGGGAGCCGAGGGAGCGCCGCTTGACCTGCGTCGGCGGCGTCAGGATCGGCTTTTCAGGTCTGCCCGGTCGTGCCGGTACGGGGCGATCGAGCGGTGAGCGCAAGGACAGCGTCCGCGCCTGCCAACGTCGCGCAGCCTCCTGCGCGACCTCGGCCTTGATTTCAAGGTCCGCCGCACGGATGGCCTCGACAGCCGCGCCGCGCAAGCTATGAAATGGCGGGAGCACTCGCATTGATCACTCAGTCGCTGCGCAGCGCTTTCGCCGCGGTGAGAACGTCCTCCGCGTGGCCCGCCACCCTGACTTTTTCCCACACCCGGTTGATGATGCCCGCCGGGTCGATGAGAAAGGTTGTGCGTTCGACACCCATATATTTGCGGCCGTACAAGCTCTTTTCCGCCCAAACGCCATAGGCGTTGACGACGGCCTTGTCCTCGTCCGCCGCGAGACTGACGGTCAGGTTGTGTTTCTTGGCAAAGCGGTCATGGCTTTTGACCGAGTCGGGCGAGATGCCGATCAGCGCCACATCGGCAGCTGCGAATTCGTCCGAAAGGCCCGAAAAGGAAATCGCTTCGACCGTGCAGGTCTTGGTGTCGTCCTTGGGATAGAAGAACAACACCACCGGCTTGCCGCGAAGTGCAGACAGAGATAGCGAGCCGCCGCCGTCGCGGGCAAGTTCGAAATCCGGGGCGGGAACGCCGGGCCGCAATGGTGCCATGATTAAGCCTTTCTTATGCCAAGTTTTATCGACATTTCGCACATAGGGGATAGCTAAGATCGCCGCGGTTCGTCCAGCAGCTTATGACTGCTTTGACAGCCTCCCGACGGCTTTTATGGCTACGAGCCATAATGAATGCCACGTCGCGAGACAAAAGGCACTCCAGCGCCACGCATCGCTTCAGACGCATACGGGCTGCTGTCGTGCTTGCATTGCTGCATTCTTGATCCTCGGGTCGACTCCGACCTGGGGAAACCTGCAGTAGGCTGGCACGCGCTTTCCACAGCAACCACAGCGAAGCGTGGTGACTTGGTTCGGCGATTTGTGATCTACAGATAGGAACGATCCGGCGCATAATGATGGCTGCCAGGACAGGAAGAATGCGATGCAGCAAACTGGTGGAGGAATCCCGCGCCGATGAGTGATATCCGCGGCGAAAGGGTTTGCTTTCGCAAGGAAGACATCGTCGCGCTGGACGCGCTGCCCTCGGCCCAGGCCCATGAGCCGGTCATCGTGCACACGCCCTTGTCCGGCGGCGCCCTGCGCCTTCTCGGTAAGGTCCTGCTCTGCTCCTCGCTTGTGGCCTTCGTCATCGTCGCCTCTCTCGTCGCCGTCATCGAGAGCGGGCTCGTCGACGGTCCCCTTAACGCACGCGCGCGCACCGCGCTCAACGCCGCCCTTGGCGCCAGCTACAAAGCCGATGTCGAAAGCACCGTGATCCGTGTTACCGGCCGCGGAGCGCTTGCGCTCAAGGCGCGCGGCGTGACGCTGAACGACAGCGCTTCCGGCCGCCCAGTCGCCAAGCTCGCGGCCGTCTCCATCGCGCTCGATCCTCTTGCCCTGATCACCGGCCGCATCGCTGTGTCGAGGTTGGAGGCGGAAGGGGGGGAACTTGATACAGGGCTCCTGCCGCGCGGCGAGCCGATAGACCTGACGGCGATTCGTATCGCAGATACCGGCACGGCGCTCGAAAAGCTGTTCACCCATGTGGATGCGATGTCGCGGCTGACGGCGCGAAGTGCGACACGGGCGGTCCAGCTTACGGATCTCAGGCTGTCGGTGACCGGCGCGCGCGGGCGGATCGTTCCCGTCGATGTTAGGATGCTGGCATTCAGCCGCGATTCCGATGGGTCCATCCGCGTCGATGGCTCCATTGCCATAGACGGGAAGGAAGCGCAGCTCGAGGCGAGGACCTTCGGTCAGGGCGAGAGCATCGCCGGCATTGAGGCTGTGTTTCGTTCCCTGCCGCTCTCGCCATTCCTCTACCACGGCAAAGCTCCCGGCGAGGAGGCTTTCGGGATCGACGCTGCCGCCGAGGTCAGCCTGAGGGCTGCGCGCGCTTCGGAAGGCGCAAAGCCGGCTTTGGCGATCGGCATCAGGACGTCCCAGGGTTCGTTTCACGCCGGAGGGCTCGTCTCTCAGCTCAAACCGTCGGAACTGAACGCCTCGTATGATTTCGAGCGCGCTTCGGTGGAGATATTGCCATCGGAGGTGAAGATCGGGCGCTCGGTGTTTCCCTTTACCGGTGCCCTGATCGACCTCGACAAGGTCGCCCGGGCAGACCGTAAGGGCTTTGCCGTCGATCTTCTGCTGAAGGATGCGAGCTCCGATCCGGAAGACATTCAGGAGCGTCCGCTATCCTTCGACGCCAAGGCGAGTGGGCGGTTCGAGACCGATAGTCACCGGCTGATCTTCGACCAATTGGCGATATCGAGCCCTCTTGGGTCCATGGCGGGCTCGCTGGCGGTCGCCTTCGGCAAGACATCGCCGCAGATCAGTTTCGCTGCGCTGAGCGACCGGATGCAGCCCACTGCCGTCAAGCAATTGTGGCCCTGGTGGGTAGCCAAGGGCGCCCGGCGATGGGCGATCGGCAACCTCTTCGGCGGTACGGTGAGCGATGCGCGCATCGAGGTCTCGATCCCGGAGGGACGCATTGCGGAAAGTGGCGGCGAATTGAAGCTCAACGAGGACGAGCTCAATATCAACTTCGCCATCGACGACACGCGCATCAACATCGCCGGCGAAATTCCGCCGCTGCGGGATACTGCAGGACACTTCGAATTGAGTGGCGAACGCATGACGGTCGAGGTTCGCGGGGGCGCGGCCTTCTTCCCGTCCGGCCGCTCCGTGGCCCTGAATGGCGGCGATTTCGTCATTCCCGATGTCTACAGCAAGCCGCTGATGGCGGAAATGAAGATCGAGGTCGGCGGTCAGGCAGACGCCATCGCCGAGCTTGTCAGCTATAAGCCGATCCGGGCTCTACAAAAAACGCCCTTCGTGCCGGAGGATTTCACCGGACCGATGACCGCGTTGGTCGGTGCACGCTTCGGGCTGGTCTCCAACCAGAAGCCGCCGCCGCCCATATGGCAAGCGGAAATGCAACTGCAGAAGGTGTCGATAAACCGTCCGGTTTCCGGCCGCCAGATTGCCGATCTGTCGGGAAGGATGCGGATCGACAACACCCAGGCGGTGCTCGATGCCGATGCCCTGATCGACGGCGCCGAAATGCGCATCGCGTTGACCGAGCCAGTGGATGCCAAGGCGAACGTGAAGCGAACACGTGAGATCTCGGGAACCCTGGACAACGCGGCACGCCGCCGGATCGCGCCTGCCCTGTCGGGTATCGTCAGCGGGCCGGTCGGCGTGGAAGTATCGCTTGCGGACGACGGCAGCCAAACCGTGAAAGCCGATCTCGGGGAGGCGGCCCTGTCGCTGCCGTGGATCGGTTGGAACAAGGGCGCCGGCATCGCGGCCAATGCCGAATTCACGGTGACGAAAAGCGATGCCCTCACGGAGATAAGCGACTTCCGCATTCAGGGCGATGGGTTCGGCGCGGAGGGTGAACTGCGCGTCGATGACGACGGCCTCGCATCGGCTCGGTTGCGTGACGTGCGACTGGCGAGTGGCGATGATTTCGCCGTGACGGTCGAGCGGTCGAAAGGCGGGCATGTCGTCTCACTCACCGGTTCGTCCGCGGATATCAGACTGCCGCTGGCGCGAGCGAAAGGCGAAGCCGACTCCGATGACGATGGCAAGGTGAAGATCAACGCCCGGCTCGACCGCGTCGTCGGATTCAATGGCGAGGTCTTTTCCAATGTCAGCTTCGCCTATTCGACCCGCGGTCAGGAGATCGACGATGTCGACCTGTCGGCTGTGACGGGGGGCGGGCAAGCGGTGGTTGCCCGGCTGGTGAAATCGGGGCCGGACAACACGCTGGAACTGACGACGGGCGACGCCGGCGCACTGGCCCGCTTTACCGATATCTATCGCAACATGCGCGGAGGCCTGCTGAACCTGCGCCTGCGCGATCGTGGTGCCGGATCCTGGCGCGGCACGGTGGATCTGCGGAAATTTTCCCTTGTCGGAGAACAGAAGCTGCAATCAATGGTGTCGACGTCGGCCGGCCAAGACGGCCGCAGCCTCAATCAGGCCGTTCGCAGGGATATCGACGTGAGCACGGCCCGATTCGAGCGTGGCTTCGCCCAACTCCTCCTGGATCGTGGCGTCATCCGGGTCGATAGCGGCGTGTTGCGCGGCATCGATGTCGGCGCGACCTTCCAGGGCACCGTCCGCGACAGAAATGGTCGCATGGATATGACCGGAACCTTCATGCCGGCCTATGGCATCAACCGCTTGTTCGGCGAGCTGCCGCTGATCGGCGTCCTGCTCGGCAACGGTCGCGACCGTGGCCTTCTCGGCATTACCTTCAAGCTGACCGGCCCCTTCAACCAGCCGAACCTGACGATCAACCCTCTGTCGCTCATCGCGCCGGGCGTGTTCCGCAGCATTTTCGAGTTTCAATGAAAAGGCCGGCGCAGCGCCGGCCTCCATCGATTATCGCTGGGTGGCCGGTCAGACCGGCCGCACCAGAATGTGTTTCTTCTTGCCCAGCGACAGCTTGACGACACCGTCGCCGGTGACGTCGCCGCTGCCGACGACGCGGCGCTCGTCGTTGATCTGCTCGTCATTGATGCGGACTGCCCCACCCTGGACGTGGCGGCGTGCCTCGCCGTTCGATGCCGCAAGGCCGGCGCGCACCACCAGCGTCAGCAGCCCGAGGCCCTGATCGAACTCGGGGGCGGGGACCTCGATCGATGGCAGGTTTTCCGCAAGCGCGCCTTCCTCGAAGGTCTTGCGGGCCGTTTCCGCTGCCTGCTCGGCGGCGGCCCGACCATGCAGCATGGCAGTGATCTCGGTCGCGAGGATCTTTTTGACCTCGTTGATCTCGGAGCCGCCAAGCCTGGACAGACGGTCGATTTCCGGCATCGGCAATGTCGTGTAGAGCTTCAGGAAGCGCGTCACGTCGGCGTCCTCAGTGTTGCGCCAGTACTGCCAGAAATCATAGGGGCCGAGCATGTCCGGATTGAGCCAGATGGCGCCGTTCACCGACTTGCCCATCTTGGCGCCGGACGCCGTCGTCAGCAGCGGCGAAGTCAGCGCATAGAGTTGCGGCGTCCCCATGCGGTGGCCGAGATCGATGCCGTTGATGATGTTGCCCCACTGATCCGACCCTCCCATCTGGAGGCGGCAGCCGTAGCGCTTGCTAAGCTCGACGAAGTCGTAAGCCTGCAGGATCATGTAATTGAATTCGAGGAACGACAGCGATTGCTCGCGATCGAGGCGCATCTTGACGCTGTCGAAGGAAAGCATGCGGTTGACCGAGAAGTGGCGGCCGACGTCACGCAGGAACTCGAGGTAGTTGATGCCCAGCAGCCAATCGGCGTTATTGATCATCAATGCATCGGTTCGGTCGTCGCCGTAGCGCAGGTAATTCGAGAAGACCGTCTTGATGCTCGCGATGTTGGCGGCGATCGTATCCGGCGTCATCAACTGGCGTGCCTCGTCCTTGAAGGACGGGTCGCCGACCATGCCGGTGCCTCCGCCCATCAGGGAGATGGGCCGGTGGCCCGTCGCCTGAAACCAATGCAGCATCATGATCTGGATAAGCCCGCCCGCATGAAGGCTCGGCGCGGTCGGGTCGAAGCCGATATAGGCAGTCACGGTTTCCTTGCGGAGCAGCGCGTCAAGCCCGGTGTCATCCGATGTCTGTTGGATGAAACCGCGTTCGCTGAGGGTGTGGAGGAAATCGGACTTGAACTCGGACATAAGCTGTCTCTTTCGGCTTTTGGGAGGTGTGCGGCCGGCGTTTATCACTGTTTTGTCGAAAGTGCACGTTTTTGCTTCGTCAGCATTTTGCTGTTACCGATGACGACGGAACGGCTTGGAGGAGATCCATGGGCAAGGTGTTGAGGTCAATCGGCCTGATGAGCGGCACGAGCATGGATGGGATCGACGTTGCCCTCGTCGAGACCGATGGCGATACGATCGTCAGGAGGGGATCGTCGGCAGGATATCCCTATGAAGCGGCGTTCCGTGATCGTTTGAAACGGGGACTTCAGGATGCCAGGTCGATCCACAAGAGGGACGAAAGGCCTGGAACGCTCGCGCTCCTCGAGAAAGACCTGACGCTGCTGCATGCGGAGGCCGTCAAGACATTTCTCCATGAAAACAACCTGCTGCCTGAGAGGATTGATGTAATAGGTTTTCATGGGCAGACGGTCCTCCACCGTCCTGACGAGGCCTTGACCGTCCAGATCGGCAATGGCGACCTGCTGGCGCGGGAAACGATGATCGACGTTGTCTACGACCTGCGGGCGAGCGACATGGCGCATGGCGGCCAGGGGGCGCCTCTGGTCCCGGCCTATCATGCGGCGTTGGCGCGCGGCTTGTCGGAAGACGCGAAGGTCGAAACGCCCGTAGCCTTCGTGAATATCGGCGGAATTTCCAATATCACCTTCATCGGGACCGGCGAGGAGCCGATCGCCTTTGACAGCGGACCGGGAAACACGCTGATCGACCAGTGGGTGGAGGCCCATGCCGGCGTTCCCTATGACCAGGGTGGCATGATTGCGAGCCAAGGCTCGGTGCTTCCAGGGCTTGCCTCACGCTACCTCGCTCATCCGTTCTTTTCGTCGCAGAAGCGGCGCTCGCTCGACCGCAACGACTTTGCGCCGCCCGCTGCCGGCGAGGCGAGCCTCGAAGACGGCGCTCGCACCTTGGCGCATGTGACGGCGGCCGCCATATTCCGATCCGCACGACATCTTCCGAACATGCCGGTAACCTTCGTCGTCTGTGGCGGCGGACGCCTCAATCCCGTGATCATGCAGGACCTGGCCTCGCTTGCAGAAACGGCCGGCGGACGGGTGCTTGCCGCGGAGGCGCTGGGTCTGAATGGCGATTCGATGGAAGCCGAAGCCTGGGCCTACCTGGCCGTCAGATCGTTGTGCGGGCTGCCGTTGACTTATCCCGGCACCACGGGCGTCATGCAACCGGTGAGCGGCGGGCGCTTGGCAACAAGGCCGGCGACCGCTTCGGAGGGCAAAAGCTTCAGGGCTGTTTAATGATTTCTTCGTGTGCGGTCGCTAGTCTGCCTGCATTTCCAATTGATGTAATTCCGGCTCGTTTGGTCGGCTCCTGATGGTTTCCGGATTCTGTTGATGGGTGGTGCGATTTCCCTGCTGGCGGTGAACTTCATCATCGCCCAGATTTTCGTGGTGGCCTTTCTCATCGTCGCGGCGAAGAGCCGTGCAAAAAAGCCGGCAATCTGGTGCGCCGCCGGCTTCACCGTCGCCTCGCTCTCGGCGGTCTTCGAGGCCGTTCTGCCTTTCTCAATGGTGCCGAAGCTCTTTGCCGTCGGCGCCTTTGCAAGCGTGCTCGCCGGCTTCATTTTGATTCGCGTCGCACTCGGGCTCTTCTATCAGGTGCCGGCGAGGCTGCCGCTGCTAGCGGGGTTCTTCCTGGGTGCGGTGATCCTCGATCTGCTGATCTATGACCTGCCGCGTGGCACACTTCGCCACGCCTTTTTCTACCAGTTGCCGTTCTTCATCATTCAAAGCTGGTCCGCTTCGACCATCATCAGGTCCAAGCGCAGATCCCCTGCGGACTGGAGCCTGTGTGGCCTTCTGGTTCTGACCTCGATCTACCACCTGGTCAAAATCTACGCCGCGGTTGCCGCGGGGGCGGGCACGACGGCGGCGGACTACCTCGGAACCCCGTTCGCGCTGATTTCGCAGGCGCTCGGAGCCATGCTGATCGTCGCGACCGGCATCGCCATGCTCAGCGTAATGGTCAAGGAAATCATCGACGAGGCCCGAGCCAGCTCGGAGCTTGATGCGCTTTCGGGACTATGCAATCGACGCGGCTTTGTCGATCGCGTGATGCCGGCTCTGCACACCGCTGGCGCGGATGGTCCGGGCACCCTGATCCTCGCCGACCTGGACCGCTTCAAGCTGGTCAACGACACCTATGGGCACCATGCGGGCGATGGCGTCATTCGACAGTTTTCGCGGGTGCTGGTCGAGCTCATGCCGAGCCGCGCGATCGCGGCGCGGTTGGGAGGCGAGGAGTTTGCGGTATTTCTTCCGCGCCTCGGACTTGCGGAAACCCGCGTGCTAGCGCATGGGATGCGCGCGGCGCTGGCGGCGACGCGGATCGATGGATTGCCGGAAGGCGTCAAGATAACAGCGAGCTTCGGCGTTGCCTCCATTGGCCCCGATGAGTCGCTGGAATCGGCCATGCAGCGCGCCGACAAGGCTCTTTATGCTGCCAAGGCTGGCGGCAGGAACCGGGTGGAATGTGCCGAGCCGCCGGCAAATGTCGCGCTAGTCGGTTCCCTTCGGGCGGGGCGATCCTAGCGCCAAGAACGCAACGACCCGGAAATCGATTGCGATCTCCGGGTCGGCCCAATGAATGCGTTTGGGGCTGTCCTCAACGGATACGCTTGGCCGCCGGTTCCGGCACGAGTTCGCCATTGAGGCGGCGGTCGAGATAGTCCTCGCATTCCGTCATCAGCGTTTCGACCTGACCGTTGAAGAAATGGTTCGCGCCGGAAACCATCCTGTGGGTGATCAGGATGCCCTTCTGCGCTTTCAGCTTTTCGACAAGACTGTTGACGTCCTTCTCCGGCGCGACCTTGTCGGAGTCGCCGTTGATGATGAGGCCTGAAGACGGGCAGGGTGCCAGGAACGAGAAGTCATAGATGTTCGGCTGCGGCGCAACTGCCATGAAGCCTTCGATTTCCGGGCGGCGCATCAGGAGCTGCATCCCGATCCAGGCACCGAAGGAATAGCCGGCGACCCAGCAGCTCTTCGAGTCGGGATGCAGGCTCTGCACCCAATCGAGCGCGGAGGCCGCATCGGAAAGCTCGCCCGCACCGTGGTCGAATTCGCCCTGGCTGCGCCCGATGCCGCGGAAATTGAACCGCAAGGTCGTGAAGCCGCGCTTCTGGAACATGTAGAAGAGCTGGTAGACGATCTGGTTGTTCATCGTTCCGCCGAACTGGGGATGCGGATGCAGGATGATCGCGATCGGTGCACTCTTCTGCTTCGAAGGCTGATAGCGGCCTTCGAGGCGACCGGCCGGTCCGTTGAAGATGATTTCGGGCATTGGTTCTCCGGGAACGTTTCTGGTTCAAATCGTCGTTGTTGATGCCGATCTGTCTTGACGAAAGCAGTCAGCTTTTCTAGAACGCACTTTAGAACCGTTCAAAACTTCGATGCGGGCACTCCGCCGCGTTCGTCCGTCTCATAGGACAAGCGGCGCCGGAAATTCAAGAAAAATGCAAACGGCATCGATTGCAGGGATTGAACCGTCAGCTCTAGCGAAGGACGCAATGCCGGAACAGCGCATATATATGGACTGGAATGCAACGGCGCCGCTTCTGCCCGAAGCGCGCGACGCCTTCCTGTCTGCGCTCGATGCGATCGGCAACCCCTCGTCGGTCCACGGCGAAGGACGGGCGGTGCGCGGCCTGATCGAAAATGCGCGCCGTGAGGTCGCGGCGCTTTGCGGCGCCCAGGCCGCCTCGGTGATATTCACCAGCGGTGCCACCGAAGCGGCCAACATGGTGCTGACGCCGGATTTCCGCATGGGGCGCACGCCGCTGAAGCTCGGCAAGCTCTATGTGTCCGCGATCGAGCATCCGGCGGTGCGCGAAGGCGGCCGTTTCGTGCGAGAGGATGTTTGCGAAGTTCCCGTGACGAGCGGCGGGGTCGTTGACTGCATTGCGCTCGACGGCTTGCTTTCGACGCATGATCGCCAGTCCGGCCCGCCGATGGTTGCCGTGATGCTTGCCAACAACGAGACGGGTATCGTCCAGCCGATCGCCGAGGTTGCCGCGATCGTGCGCGCCCATGGCGGGCTCCTGGTCGTCGATGCCGTGCAGGCGGCGGGCCGGCTGCCGCTGTCGATCGAGAGCCTGGGCGCCGATTTCCTCATTCTCTCGTCGCACAAGATCGGCGGGCCGAAAGGGGCGGGCGCACTCGTCGCCCGCGGCGAGGTGATGATGCCCGCGCCGTTGATCCGCGGCGGCGGCCAGGAAAAGGGCCATCGCTCCGGCACCGAGAACGCGCCGGCGCTGTTGGGCTTCGGCGCAGCCGCCCGGGCGGCTGCCGATAACCTCGATGCGCGCACAGCCGCGATTGCCATACTGCGTGATCGGCTCGAGGCTGAGATGCTGGAAAGTGCACCGGATGTGGTGATCCATGGTCGCAGCGCGCCGCGGATCGCCAACACGTCATTCTTCACCCTTCCTGGCCTGAAGGCGGAGACCGGCCAGATCGCGTTCGATCTTGAAGGTGTGGCCCTCTCGGCAGGTGCAGCGTGCTCTTCCGGCAAGGTCGGACAGAGTCATGTGCTGACGGCGATGGGTTATGATCCGCGGCAGGGCGCCTTGCGTCTTTCGATCGGCGCATCGACGACGCAAGCGGAGATCGACCGCTGCGCGGCGGTGTTCGCGAAAGTGGCGGGGCGGCGCCGCTCTGCGGGGCAGGCGGCGTGAATGCCGAAAGCCTTGAACGAAATTGCGGAAAAGCAATTTTCCGCTTGGCAAATGGGGTGAAAACCGCCTTTTAGCCATTACATAAGCGGTGTGCACATATTGCACCGCATTGACAAGCCGCCGGACCTTGGATCCGGCGAGATTGGAGAGCGACATGCCTGCCGTGCAGGAGACCATTGATCAGGTCCGCCAGATCGACGTGGACCAGTACAAATACGGCTTCGAGACGAAGATCGAGATGGACAAGGCGCCGAAGGGCCTGTCCGAGGATATCATCCGCTTGATCTCCGAGAAGAAGAACGAACCGGAATGGATGCTCGAATGGCGCCTCGAGGCCTATCGCCGCTGGCTGACCATGGACGAGCCGAGCTGGGCGCGTGTCAAGTATCCGAAGATCGACTTCAACGAGATTCACTACTACGCCGCACCGAAGGGCACGACCGGGCCGAAGTCGCTCGACGAGGTCGATCCGGAACTTCTCAAGGTCTACGAGAAGCTCGGCATCCCGCTGAAGGAACAGGAAATTCTCGCCGGCGTCGAAAAGACGAAGATCGCCGTCGATGCGGTGTTCGATTCTGTCTCCGTCGTCACAACCTTCAAGGAAGAGCTGAAGAAGGCCGGCGTGATCTTCATGTCGATCTCGGAGGCGATGCGGGAGCATCCCGATCTCGTGCGGAAATATCTCGGCACCGTCGTGCCGCAGTCGGATAACTTCTATGCGACGCTGAACTCCGCAGTGTTCACCGATGGTTCCTTCGTCTATGTGCCGAAGGGCGTCCGGTGCCCGATGGAGCTGTCGACCTACTTCCGCATCAACGAGAAGAACACCGGCCAGTTCGAGCGCACGCTGATCATTGCCGACGAAGGCGCCTATGTCTCCTACCTCGAGGGCTGCACGGCGCCGCAGCGCGACGAGAACCAGCTTCACGCCGCGGTCGTCGAGCTGATCGCGCTCGACGACGCCGAGATCAAATATTCGACGGTGCAGAACTGGTATCCGGGCGACAAGCACGGCAAGGGCGGCATCTACAATTTCGTCACAAAGCGTGGCGATTGCCGCGGCAAAAACTCGAAGATCTCCTGGACACAGGTCGAGACCGGTTCGGCGATCACCTGGAAATATCCGTCCTGCATCCTGCGCGGCGATGGTTCGCGCGGCGAGTTCTACTCGATTGCCGTTTCCAACGGCCACCAGCAGGTGGATTCCGGCACCAAGATGATCCATCTCGGCAAGAACACGTCGAGCCGCATCATCTCCAAGGGCATCGCCGCCGGCGTTTCGGATAACACCTATCGCGGCCAGGTTTCGGCGCACCGCAAGGCCGAGAACGCCCGCAACTTCACCCAGTGCGACTCGTTGCTGATCGGTGACAAATGCGGCGCCCATACGGTGCCCTATATCGAGGCGAAAAACTCGACCGCACAGTTCGAGCACGAGGCGACGACGTCGAAGATCTCCGAGGACCAGCTGTTCTACTGCCTGCAGCGCGGCATCCCGGAAGAGGCGGCGATCGCGCTCATCGTCAACGGCTTCGTCAAGGAAGTCATCCAGGAACTGCCGATGGAATTCGCCGTCGAGGCGCAGAAGCTGATCGGCATCTCCCTGGAAGGCTCGGTTGGCTGAGGCCTGGGACTGCTTATTGAACCGGCGCGCTGGACCCGCGCGCGAAAACTATTCGTTTCCCAAGAGGACGATTTGAAATGCTTGAAATCAAGAACCTGCACGCCCGCATCGCCGAAGACGGCACCGAAATCATCCGCGGCCTGGACCTGACCGTGAGGGCCGGCGAAGTCGCCGCCATCATGGGGCCGAACGGCTCCGGCAAGTCGACGCTCTCCTACATCCTTTCGGGGCGCGAAGATTACGAAGTGACCGAGGGCGACATTCTCTATAACGGCGAAAGCATCCTGGAGCTCGACGCGTCCGAGCGTGCCGCCAAGGGCATTTTCCTCGCATTCCAGTATCCGGTCGAAATCCCCGGCGTCGCCACCATGCAGTTCCTGAAGGTGGCGATGAACGAGCAGCGCAAGTATCGCGGTGAAGACGAGCTGACGACGCCGGAATTCATGCGTCGCGTCAAGGAGGCGGCCGCCGAGCTGAAGATTGCGCCGGAAATGCTGCGTCGTCCGCTGAATGTCGGCTTCTCCGGCGGCGAAAAGAAGCGCGCGGAAATCCTGCAGATGGCGCTGCTCGAGCCGAAGCTCTGCGTGCTCGACGAGACCGATTCCGGCCTCGACATCGACGCGCTGAAGATCGTCGCCGACGGCGTCAATGCGCTGCGTTCGCCGGATCGCGCCGTTGTCGTCATCACCCACTACCAGCGCCTGCTCGACTACATCGTTCCGGACACCGTCCACGTTCTCTACAAGGGCCAGGTCATCAAGTCGGGCGACAAGACGCTGGCGCATGAACTCGAAGCCAACGGCTACGCGGATCTCATCGAGGCGGCAGCCTGACGCCTGTTGAAGGAGTGTTCGAATGAATATGCAACAGGCGATCAAGATGACGGCAGCCGAAACGGCGCTCGTCGATGCCTATACCGCCCAGATCGGCGATCTGCCGGGTGATGGGGCGGTGCTGTCGCTGCGCGACACGCTGGTTCACGAGCTGAAGACGGCGGGTCTCCCGACACGGCGCGTCGAGGCCTGGCACTATACGGACCTGAGGACCCTGCTGCGCGCGGTGCCCCCCGCCGATCCGTCCGCCTTTGCCGACCGTGTCGAGCCGATTGTCGCGGGTGCGACCGTGCTTTCGGTACGCAATGGCGAGGCCGATCTCAAGAGCCTTCCCGAGGGCATAACGGCGCGTTCTTACACGGAGAGCCTCCTTGACGGTTCTGCTGTCGCCGGTCTTGCGGTCCTCGGCTTCGACGACGCCATCGGCCGCATCAATGGCGGTCTGGTCCGCGGCGGTCTGGAAATCGCCGTTGCGGAAGGCATCGAGCTTGAAGCGCCGCTCGAAATCCAGGTCGCGCAAAGCCACGGCCAGGCCCATACGCGTTTCCCGGTGTCTTTCGGTCCCGGTTCCAAGGCGACGGTGATCGAGCGGCATCTGTCGACCAACGGCGATGCGAGCCTCGTTTCCTCGGTGACCGATCTGACGCTTGCCGAAGGGGCAGACGTCATCTGGATCATCCTGCAGCAGCAGGGCGCGGCCGACACCCATCTCGGCCAGATCCGTTTCGACCTCGGCAAGGACGCGAAGCTGCACGTCTTCGTCATCAATGCGGGCGGGAAGCTGGTGCGCCAGGAACTGCACGGCAGGGCGAGCGGCGAGGGATCCGACTTGACGCTGCGCGGCATCAACCTGCTCGGCGGCGAGAGCCACACGGACGTGACCTTCACGCTCAGCCACGACGTACCGCACACGACCTCGAGCGAGATCATCCGCAACGTCATCTTCGATCGGGCCAAGGGCGTGTTCCAGGGCAAGATCCTGGTCGCCAAGGACGCTCAGAAGACCGACGCGAAGATGTCGTGCAATACGTTGCTATTGTCGGACGACGCGGATTTCTCGGCAAAGCCGGAGCTCGAAATCTTCGCCGACGACGTTCAGTGCGGTCACGGTGCGACGGTCATCGATATCGATCATACGCAACTCTTCTACCTGCTCTCTCGCGGTATTCCAGAGAACAAGGCCCGTGCCATGCTCGTCAACGCCTTCGTTGCCGAGATCGTCGAGGAGTTGGAAGATGACGAGGCGCTGGTCGAGGCGCTCGAAGGCGTAATCTCGGCCTGGCTCGAAAAACACGCCTGATTGGACAGGACCATGGAACACACTCTGCCGGTGCCGGCCTATGACGTCGAGGCCGTAAGAAGGGATTTCCCAATCCTTTCGCGGACGGTTTATGGCAAGCCGCTTGTTTATCTCGACAACGGTGCCTCGGCGCAGAAGCCGCAACTCGTCATTGACGCTGTCGCCCATGCCTATGCCAATGAATATGCCAACGTCCATCGCGGCCTGCATTTCCTCTCGAATGCCGCGACGGATGCCTATGAGGGCGCGCGCGAGAAGGTGCGCCGCTTCCTCAACGCACCCTCCGTCGACAACATCGTTTTCACCAAGTCCTCGACGGAGGCGATCAACACGGTCGCCTATGGCTACGGCATGCCGCATCTCGGCCAGGGCGACGAGATCGTCATCTCGATCATGGAGCACCACTCCAACATCGTGCCATGGCACTTCATCCGTGAACGCCAGGGGGCCAAGCTCGTCTGGGCGCCGGTCGATGATGATGGCGCATTCCATATCGAGCATTTCGTCAAATGCTTGACGGAGCGGACGAAGCTCATCGCCATCACGCATATGTCGAATGCGCTGGGCACGGTCGTTCCCGTCAAGGAAATCTGCCGCATCGCCCGCGAGCGCGGCATTCCAGTGCTTGTCGATGGCAGCCAGGGCGCGGTGCACATGCCGGTCGACGTCCAGGACATCGACTGCGACTGGTACGTGATGACCGGCCACAAGCTCTACGGGCCGTCCGGCGTCGGCGTGCTTTACGGCAAGACCGATCGGCTCAAGGCGATGCGGCCCTTCATGGGCGGCGGCGAGATGATCGAGGAAGTGACGGAGGACCGCGTCACCTATAACGATCCGCCGCACCGGTTCGAGGCCGGCACGCCGCCGATCGTCCAGGCGATCGGGCTCGGCTATGCGCTGGACTACATGGAAAAGATCGGCCGCGAGGCAATCAGGGCGCATGAGGCGGACCTGACCGCCTATGCCCGGGAGCGCCTGTCCTCCGTCAATTCACTCCGCGTCTTCGGCGATGCGCCCGGCAAGGGCAGCATCTTCGCCTTCGAGATCGCCGGAATCCATGCCCATGACGTCTCGATGGTGATCGACCGGGCAGGCATCGCCGTCCGGGCGGGCACCCATTGTGCGCAGCCGCTCTTGAAACGTTTCGGCGTTACCTCCACATGCCGTGCGTCCTTCGGCCTCTACAATACGCGGGCCGAGGTCGACGCTCTGGCGGAAGCGCTGGAACATGCGCGCAAATTCTTTGCCTAAGGAGGCAGACATGAGTCTCGGGGAAGCGCAAGAAAAGGTCGATGTCCGCGAAGGCATCGTGCACTCGGCCATTCCAGCCGAGGAACTGGCCCGCCTCAGCGACGACATCATCGCGGCGCTCAAGACCGTCTATGACCCGGAGATCCCCGCCGACATTTTCGAACTCGGTCTCATTTACAAGATCGACATCGAGGACGACCGGATGGTGAAGATCGATATGACGCTAACGGCCCCCGGTTGCCCCGTTGCCGGCGAGATGCCGGGCTGGGTGGAAAACGCCGTCGGCGCCGTAGAGGGTGTTTCCGGCGTCGAGGTGACCATGACCTTCGATCCGCCGTGGACGCCGGACCGCATGTCGGAAGAAGCGCAGGTGGCGCTCGGCTGGTATTAGAGCGGGATGAGGAAAAGTGTTCGCGGTTTTCCACCTGCATCCCGCTCCATGATTCACGCCCGAACCCCCATATTGATCCGTTAACATACGGGCACTACATTTGATTCTGGAAAGCACCGGGCCTTTAACCCGGTGATATGAAGGAGATGGAGCCTATGGGCTTTGCCGTAATGAGCCTGACCGATGCCGCCGCCGGCCGCGTCCGGTCGATCGTCGAGAATGCCGGCGGCGACGCCAAGGGCATCCGCCTGAGCATCAAGAAAGGCGGCTGCGCCGGCATGGAATATGCCGTCGACCTCGTCACCGAGGCGAATGCCAGGGATGATCTCATCGAATATCAAGGTGCTAAGGTCTGGGTCGCGCCCGAGGCGGTGCTCTATCTGCTCGGCACGCAAATGGATTTTGAGGTGACCGCCCTGCGCTCCGGCTTCACTTTCAGGAACCCAAACCAGACATCCGCCTGCGGCTGCGGCGAATCGGTCGAGCTGAAGCCCGCCGACCTGGCGGCGCTCGCCGCAGAGGGCAATCCAGTGGTGCGCGCGAACTGACTGCGCACGCCCTCCAAACAACAACAAAGGCCCGGTTTTCGCCGGGCCTTTGTTTTTGAACAGTTTGTGTGGGCGTGCCCAAGGCACGCCCCACTGCTTCACTCCGCCGCTTCCGCGTAGGCCTCGAGCGGCGGGCAGGTGCAGATGAGGTTGCGGTCGCCATAGACATTGTCGACGCGGTTGACCGGCGACCAGTACTTGTCGACGCGGAAGGCGCCGGGCGGGAAGCAGGCCTGTTCGCGCGAATAGGGCCGATCCCAGTCGCCGACGAGGTCTTCGACCGTGTGCGGCGCGTTCTTCAGCGGGTTGTTGACCTTGTCCATCCGCCCTTCCTCGATGGCGCGGGCCTCCTCGCGGATCGCCAGCATCGCATCGCAGAAGCGGTCGAGTTCGGCCTTGGTTTCCGATTCGGTCGGCTCGATCATCAAGGTGCCGGCCACCGGCCAGCTCATGGTCGGCGCGTGGAAGCCGCAGTCGATCAGCCGCTTGGCGATGTCGTCGACCGTCACGCCGGCGCTTTCGGCGAGCGGCCGCGTGTCGACGATGCACTCATGCGCGACCCGTCCCTTGGCGGACTTGTAGAGCACGTCATAGGCGCCCTTCAGCCGCGCGGCGACATAGTTGGCGTTGAGGATCGCTACCTTGGTCGCCTGGGTCAGGCCTTCGCCCCCCATCATCAGGCAATAGCTCCAGGAGATTGGCAGGATCGACGCGGAGCCGAAGGGAGCCGCTGAGACCGCGCCGTCATTCCTGCCCGTTTCCGGGTGGCCGGGAAGGAACGGCGCGAGATGCGCCTTGACGCCGATCGGCCCCATGCCCGGGCCGCCGCCGCCATGCGGGATGCAGAAGGTCTTGTGCAGGTTCAGGTGGCTGACGTCCGAGCCGATGTCGCCGGGGCGCGAGAGGCCGACCATGGCGTTCATGTTGGCGCCGTCCAGATAGACCTGGCCGCCGTGCTTGTGCACGATCTCGCAGACCTCGCGGACGTTCTCCTCGAACACGCCGTGCGTCGAGGGGTAGGTGATCATGCAGCAGGAAAGCGTGTCCGCGTATTGCTCGGCCTTGGCGCGGAAATCGTCCATGTCGATCTCGCCGATGTCGCTCACCTTGACGACGACCACCTTCATGCCGGCCATGTGCGCCGAGGCGGGGTTGGTGCCGTGCGCCGATGTCGGGATCAGGCAGACGTCGCGATGTTCATTGCCGTTGGCGATGTGATAGGCGCGGATTACCAGAAGCCCGGCATATTCGCCCTGCGCACCCGAGTTCGGCTGCATCGAGATCGCGTCATAGCCGGTGATGGCACAGAGCTTGTCCGATAGATCCTCGATCAGGTGCTGATAGCCGCGCGCTTGGTCGGCCGGCACGAACGGATGGATCTCAGAAAATTCCGGCCAGGTAATCGGCAGCATCTCCGCGGTCGCGTTGAGCTTCATCGTGCAGGAACCGAGCGGGATCATCGCCCGGTCGAGCGCCAGGTCGCGGTCGGCGAGCCGGCGGATGTAGCGCGTCATCTCGCTTTCGGCGCGGTTCATGTGGAAGATCGGATGGGCGAGATAGTCGCTGGTGCGCAGCAGCGCCTCCGGCAGCCGGTAGTCCGGTTCGAACTCCTCCACCTTGAAGTCGCCGCCGAAGGCCCGCCAGACGGCCTCGAGCGTGACCGGCCGGGAGCGCTCGTCGAGACTGATGCCGATCTTCGTCGAACCGATCTTGCGAAGGTTCACTTCCTCGGCGACCGCCGTCTTCAGGATGATCCCCTGCAGCTTGCCGACGTCGACAGTGATCGTGTCGAAGAACACATCCGGCTCGACGGTATAGCCAAGCTTTTCAAGCCCCATCGCCAGACGCACCGTCTTCTGGTGGACGCTCTGGGCGATCGCCTTGATGCCTTTCGGGCCGTGGAAGACGGCATACATCGAAGCCATCACCGCGAGCAGCACCTGTGCGGTGCAGATGTTCGAGGTGGCCTTCTCGCGGCGAATGTGCTGCTCGCGCGTCTGCAGCGAGAGCCGGTAGGCTCGGTTGCCGCGCGCATCGACCGAGACGCCGACCAGACGGCCAGGCATCGAGCGCTTATGCGCATCCTTGACGGCCATATAGGCGGCGTGCGGGCCGCCATAGCCGACGGGGACCCCGAAACGCTGCGTCGAGCCGATGGCGATGTCGGCGCCCATTTCTCCCGGTGATTTCAGGAGAGCAAGGGCCAGCGGATCTGCGGCAACGGCCGCGATCGCGCCCTGTTCGTGCAGCCTCGCGATCAGCTCGGAGAAATCGCGGACATGGCCGTAGGTGCCGGGGTACTGGAAGATCGCACCGAACACGCCGGTGGCATCGAGATCGGAGAAGGGGTCGCCGATGACCAGCTGCCAGCCCAGCGGCTCGGCGCGGGTCTGCAAGAGGGCGATGGTCTGTGGATGGCAATTCTCGTCGATGAAGAAGGTTTTCGCCTTGGACTTGGCGACGCGCTCGGCCATCGCCATCGCTTCCGCCGCGGCCGTAGCCTCGTCGAGCAGCGAGGCATTTGCGACATCGAGGCCGGTCAGATCGCAGACCATCGTCTGGTAGTTCAGCAGCGCCTCAAGCCGGCCTTGGCTGATTTCCGGCTGGTAGGGCGTATACGCCGTGTACCAGGCAGGGTTTTCTAGGATGTTGCGCTGGATCACCGGCGGCGTGATCGTGCCGTAATAGCCCTGGCCGATCAGCGAAACGAGCTTCTCGTTGCGATTGGCCGTCTCGCGCAGCTTGTCGAGAGCCTCCCGTTCGGTCATCGGTGCGCCCCAGGCAAGAGGGGTCTTCTGCCGGATGGAAGGCGGAACGGTGTCGTCGATGAGCGCATCGAGGCTCGCATAGCCGACGGTCTGCAACATCTCTTCCATTTCGGCCGGCGAGGGGCCGATATGGCGTCGATTGGCGAAATCGTAGGGTTTGTAGTCGGTAAAGGTGAAGTCCTTGGGCATGCTCATCAGCCGACGAGCTCCTTGTAGGCTGCTTCGTCAAGAAGGTTGTCGGCGGAGCGCGGATCGGCAAGCTTCAACTTGAAGAACCAGGCAGCGCCCTGCGGATCGCTGTTGACGAGCGCCGGGTCGTCGACGATCGCCTGATTGACCTCGATGATTTCGCCGTCGAGCGGACAATAGACGTCGGAGGCTGCCTTCACCGATTCGACGGTCGCAGCCGAATCGCCCTTGGCGAAGGTCGCCCCGGCTTCCGGCAGTTCCACGAAGACGAGATCGCCAAGCTGGCCGGCTGCGTGTTCGGTGATGCCGACCGTCGCGACGCCGTCCTCGACCTTCAGCCACTCGTGTTCCTCGGTAAATTTCAGCATACGCGTTTTCTCCTGATCAGCGTTTGTAGGTTTGTTTGACGAAGGGCAGGGCGGAAACCGTGACAGGCAGGTACTTGCCCCGCACCTCCGCAAAAAGTGGTGTGCCGTTCTCGGCACGAGCGGCATCGACGTAACCCATCGCGACCGGACAATCGACGCTCGGCCCGAAGCCGCCGGAGGTGACGGAGCCGACAGGCAGCGTGCCGCCTGCATCCGCGAAAAGCGCGGCGCCGCCGCGAACCGGCGCACGCCCTTCCGGCCTCAGGCCGACGCGGCGCCGGCTGGTCCCGCGAGCAAGTTCTGCAAGGATGCGGTCGGCACCGGGAAAGCCGCCCGCCCGATCGCCGCCGGCGCGGCGGCTCTTCTGGATTGCCCATTCGAGCGCCGCCTCGATCGGTGTCGTGCCGGTGTCGATGTCGTTGCCGTAAAGGCAAAGACCGGCCTCGAGGCGAAGAGAATCACGCGCGCCGAGGCCGATGGCCAGCGCGTCCGGATGCTCGAGCAGGCGCTGCGTCACATCCACCGCCGAAGCGGCGGGAATGGAAATTTCGAAGCCGTCCTCGCCCGTGTAGCCGGAGCGGGAAATGATGCAGGTGACGTCGTGCAGATCCGCCTCCGCCACGTCCATGAAGCGCATGGAGGCGACATCCGCCCATAGCTCGCAGAGCACGGCTTCCGCACGAGGGCCCTGAAGCGCGACGAGGGCGCGGTCGTCCAGGAGCGTCACGTTGCAGCTACCGCCGAGCCCATCTTTCAGATGCGCGACATCGGCCTCCTTGCAGGCGGCGTTGACGACGAGAAAAAGATGGTCGCCGCGATTGGCAATCATCAGGTCGTCGAGAATCCCGCCTTCGGCATTGGTGAAGAGCGCATAGCGCTGGCGGCCTTCCGGAAGGCCCAGCACATCGACCGGCACCAGTCTTTCGAGCGCCAGGGCCGCATCGGCGATCCGGCCGGACTTCGGGCGGATGATGACCTGGCCCATGTGCGACACATCGAAAAGGCCTGCGGCGGCACGGGTGTGCAGGTGTTCCTTGAGCACGCCCTCGGGATATTGCACCGGCATCTCATAGCCGGCGAAAGGCACCATGCGCGCACCGAGCGACAGGTGCAGGGCATGCAGCGGGGTATGATTCAAGTGGGAGATAGTTTCCAAATCCGGCCTCCAGGTCTGGCACATGATGCGCCGGCTCACACTACCGGCGTCAACCGCCGACAAATTCGAGCCCCCTCTGTCCGTTTGCCTGAGATTGTTATCCCTTCGGCGAGCGTAACCGCTTCTCTCCAGAGTCCTACCGGTACCTTGCTGGTCCTTTGGCCTGAGAGTTTCCGGGGCGGTTGCTCCTTCGGCACCGGATTGAACCGGTTTCTCCCAACGAGGTCGTCTCCAGATAACGGCGAAGGCGGGATTTTGGCAAGGGCGAATGTCGCGATGGAACATATTTTTGTCGCCATGGCTTCATCGTCGCTCACTGCGACCTGCGGCAAAACGGCCTTTGCATTTGCCGCAGGTTGCGCGTAACCAAGAGACGACGAAGAGGCGACGATGATCGGGCGAAGGGACAGATGGCGAATTGCGGTGCGGCTGCTTGCCGCCTTCGCGCTCGTTCTCCTGTCTTTCGCCCACAAGCCAGTCATCGGAGCGGACGCGGCGCTCGCAGCCGAATATCGTCTGCCCGACGGCTCCTTCGCGGAGATCTGCTTCGGTACCGAGGGTGTCGACCACGGGGACGGCAAATCGCCGGCGATCGCTCCGATCTGCGAGGCGTGCCGGCTTTCAGCATCGGTGCTGGTGCCCGAGCCACCGCAGGCAAGCGTGCCGGCAGACAGAGGCGACTGGCTCGCCGAGTCGCCTGTCACCGAAATTCAGGTCGCGCTGACGCCCTTACGGCTGTTACCGCCCCCGCGTGGGCCGCCAATCCTGTCGTAACGCTCTCCCAGGAATTCGAAGTTCATCACGCCGCTCAGCGGCATTGACCACGAGGCCCGTAAACCGGGGTACGTGGTTCGGAGATCACGACATGTCCAAGACGAGACTGCTCCTTTTGACGGCCGGCCTCACGCTCGCAGCAACCGGCATGGCTCACGCGCATGCGACCTTCGAGGTCGACAGCACGCCCAGCGAAAAGACGTTCAAGGCGATCCTGCAGGTGCCGCATGGCTGCGACGGCAAGGCGACGACCGAGGTGCAGGTGAAGTTGCCGGAAGGATTCGTCTTCGCCAAGCCGCAGCCGAAGCCCGGCTGGGAGCTCGAGATCATCAAGGGCGACTACCAGAAGTCCTATGACAACCACGGAACCAAGGTTTCCTCGGGCCCGGTCGAAATCCGCTGGAAGGGCGGCAATCTGCCGGATGAATTCTACGATACCTTCGTGATCCGCGGAAAGGTTTCGGGCCTCGACAAGGAAACGGTGCTCGCCTTCCCGACGACGCAGCTTTGCGGCGCGGACGCGAAGGTCGTCTGGGATCAGGTCCCGGCCGCCGGAGAGGACGCCCACGCGCTCGAGCATCCGGCACCGACGGTCACCGTGACGCCTGCAAGCGCGGAGCAGGCCCATGCTGGGCACAGCGCTCAGCAGGCCGCGTCCGGTCCGGTCGAGGTCGGCGCTCTCGAAATCTCGGAGGGCGCGCTCAAGGCGATGCTGCCGGGCGCCAAGGTCGGCGGCGGCGGCTTTGTAGTGAAAAACGCCGGCAGCAGCGACGACCGGTTGATTGCTGTCGAAAGCCCAGCGGCCGGACGCGTCGAACTGCACGAGATGGCGATGGAAAACGACGTCATGAAGATGCGCAAGGTCGACGGCGGCATCGTCATTCCGGCGGGCAAGACTGTCGAACTGAAGAACGGCGGTCTGCACCTGATGTTCATGGAGGTGGGGAAGCCCTTCTCCGAGGGCGACACCGTGCCCGTCACGCTCACCTTCGAGAAAGCCGGAAAGGTCGATTACGTCCTGCCGGTCGGATCTGCCGGCGGTGCAGCGGCCGGCCACAAGCATAAGTAAGCCTTTCGGCTTGAAACTTCGGGAGCGGGTCGGAAGAACCCGCTCCAACCGTCAGGCTCCTTGGATGAACTGGTCGAGCATGGCGGCGATTTCGTCGCCCTTCTCCTCGTCGTCGGTGACCGGTTGTTCCTCCCGGTCATCCCCGCGATCGCCGTTTTCCTCCTCATGCATGAATTCGAAGTAGCGGCGCAATGTCTCCGCCTCGCTCTCTTGCGGCGGACGCATTCCGGCGCTGATCAGCATCAGCGCCGTCGGCAGGGCACCCTTGGTCCTGAGGATTGCCGGCGCAAGAGCCGCTCGATCCGGCGGCCGCGCCGAGAGCAAGGTGATCGCCTCATCGGCCGGAGCATCGCCGCGCACGCGCGCGGAAGGCTTGACGGCCTCCGCCGCATAGGCTGCCGTCGTGGCTGAAACGGAAACGACCTGTGTCACTTGCTCGCCTTGAAATACGCTCCTCCTTTCCTTTTGCCAGACTCCTTTTGCGGGCAGGTGAAGCCGCGCGGTCGGATTTTATTTGAATGCGAGTGTTTTTCCCGGCTCCGGCATCCCAGTCGGCAGTTATTTTTGCCTGTGCTGTCGGTTCACGCTTGGCGTCGTCGTCCTTGAGACATGAACACGCTCGTGCCCGGGCGGAGGTCGCTGACTGACAGGAGAATCACAGATGCTGAAAACGACGCTGCTCACGATATTCGCAACGGTCTTGAGCCTCGCATATGCGCCGGCGACGAACGGCGCGCAACCGGCGCAGAAAGTGGCGGAACAACAATCCATGCCGACGCCGAAGAAGACCGGCCATCTCGCGGTCAACGGCATCAATTACTACTACCAGGTCTATGGTGAGGGCGAGCCGGTGCTGCTTCTTCACGGCGGTCTCGGCATCATCGAGATGCTGGGACCGAATCTTGCGACATTGGCCGAAGGCCGCGAGGTGATCGGCGTCGATCTTCAGGGACATGGGCGCACGCCGCTCGGAAATCGGCCGATCGACCTTGCCGCGATCGGCGCCGACATGGGCGTGCTCGTGCGGCAACTCGGCTATCGTCAGGTCGACGTGCTCGGCTATTCGATGGGCGGCGGCGTCGGCATGCACATGGCGGCGCAGGCACCGGAGGCGGTGCGTCGACTGGCGATCGTCTCCGCTCCGTTTGCGAAGGACGGCTTCTATCCGGAGATGATCGCGGCCCAGGCGCAGGTCGGCGCCGGCATGGCCGCGATGATGAAGGAAACGCCTATGTACAAGTCCTATGCCGCCGTCGCGCCGGATGTCTCCGAGTTCCCGAAACTGCTGGACGCGATGGGCGAGTTGATGCGGCGCGACTATGACGCCTCCGCTGCCGTCGCCAAGCTCACCATGCCTGTCATGCTGGTCTATGGCGACGGCGACATGATCCGCCTCGAGCATTTTGTCGATTTCTACCACAGGCTCGGCGGCGGGCTGAAGGACGCCGGCTGGATGCGGGAGCACATGTCGAAGAACCGCCTGGCGATCCTCCCCGATCTCACCCACTACGACATCTTCGTCTCGCCGAAGCTGATCGCGGCGGTCTTGCCGTTCCTTAATGGCGAAACCGGCTCGAAAAGTTGGGCGGAAGAGGTGGATGCGAACTAGGCGGAGGGCGCGTCGCACCCGTCTTCTTTCGGCGATCTATGCCGCCGGTTGAGCGAGATGTACAATCACAGCCTGACGAAGAGAACGGGTGCAGATCCTGCGCCCTTGGAAGAGCATCGGTGAACTCGGTCAGGAGGGACGGGACTATGCGTGCTTTGCTGCTGCTGATAGCACTTTCGACACTCGCTGCGTGCTCTCAAACGGGAAGGCCCCCCAGTTACAACTCTTATACCCCCGGCCAGGGCGACTACTATCCGGGCATCATTCCGCCGACGCAGTTCTAAAGCGCGTCGCATTTAAACCGAGCCATGCAACGGGTCTCAGGTCATTGTTTTGATGCATGTCGTTGTCCCGAAACCGCTCCACGCTTTCGGGCGACATGCATTAGGAATCTTTTACTTGGCGATACAGATGCGGCGGAGGAGAGACCGCTTTTTGCCGATTGACGCTTGATGTTCGAAACATGCGGGGAGAGGACAGACAAGGAATTGATCCTTGGCGAAGGCCGGAATATCAATGGCGGTCAATCCTTTAGGAAAGGGACCGAGATCCATGCGCAGGATCCTATTCTTGCTCGCGCTTGCAACGCTCACGGCATGCTCGCAGACCGTCCATGTCGGCGGCGAGGGCGAGTACTACCAGGGCATCGTCCCGCCGCGCTGATCGTGGGACCACCAGGGGACGGTCGCCAGGTGAAAAAACTGAAGGGCGCTCGACCCTTTCGGGGAGCGCCCTTCCAACCCGGAAGACGCGAAGGCGCCCGGCAACTGCCGGCGCACGGTCCTCGATACGGGTGGTGACCCATAGATGGGCGCGACCCGGCGTATTTCAAGGGATCATACCGGCAGCGTCCGCCAAAAGCGTCAAAAACGCTTCTTCAGGAAATAGCGCGGAATGGCGCCGGGTCCGCCTTCGAGTTCGTCGAAGAGCTCGAAGCCGAGTTTCTCGTAGAAGGGGCGAGCCTGGAACTCGAACGTATCCAGCCACAGGCCGATATAGCCACGCGCCTTGGCGATCTTCTCCGCCTCCTCCATGAGCCGCCGGCCAAGGCCTTGGCCGCGATACTCGTCCGGAATCGCGAGATACCTGACGAAAGCCCAACCATAGCCATCGGTCGCATAGAGCCCTCCGACGGCGGCGCCCGTTTGCGGATCGCGGACGATGACCGCAAAGCCCGGCTGGTCGACCATGCCGCTATTGTCATTGTTGTAGGCGTCCAGCGTCGCGACGATGGCGCGGACGTCGTCGGGGTCGGGGTTGTCGGAAATGATGTCGAGGATGGGAGCGGACAAGGCGATTCAATCTCGACTGGATGGAGTAGCGCTTGACCCGTCGATCATCAGACACCCGCGGGTGTCCGATGACAAGTTCGACCGGTCAGTAGGCCATGCGCACGCCGCCGGGCGTCGCGGCGCTGAAATCGGGAACGGGGTTTGGGCCGTACCATTGCGCATAGGTCGTGTTACCGGCACCGCCTGTGCTTGCGCATCCCGACAGGGCCACGGCCGCCAATGCCGCGGCGATCAGACGTTTGAGGGGCATGGAATCTCCGATTCTGATTCGTCTAACGGCCGTCACGTTGCGGGATTTGCTGCGGTCAGTCCATTGGTTTTGCATGGATCCACCTCGGCTTCTCGTTGCGTCCTGTTGTGAGCCGTCATGTCCATCCGCTTGTGGATATCGAAATGCCAGTTGCGTGACGAACCATGCAAGGAAAGGAAAGAGAGCGGCCAAGTGGCCGCTCTCTTGCTTTTCTGTGGGCGCAAAGCCCTCTGTGCCAGCGACTTACCTCAGGCAACGCCGCCGGCGGCAGGTGGTGGTACTAAACGAGGTAATCAGCTGCACCCGCTCGTAGCACCACAAGTATCGCACTTCTCGCACGTGCCATTCCGCACCATCGTGAAGTTCTGGCACTCGGAGCACATGTTGCCGGTGTAGCCCTGCATGATCGAGCGGGCGCGGCGTTCGGCTTCGACCTTCTTGGCTTCCGACTTGGCGGAAGCGGCTTCCGCGGCGGCCTTATCGGAGAAGAGGGCGGTCACCTCTTGCTCGACTTCTTCAGCGATCTCCTCGGCAAGCTCGGCGGCGCGCTCCTCATAGTCACGCTTGAAGGCGACGACTTCCGAGGTGGCGGTTGCCGGCTCGAGCTTGCGGACGGCATTGCCGCTGATCGAGGTGACCGTGGCGCCGCCGGAGGCGCGGGCCGGGGCGCCGGTCGAGGCACCCTTCGGCTCCGAGCGGTCGCCGGAGCCGCCAACGATCGACGGCTTGTAGCCGCGCGTCCAGCCGGTCGAGACGAGGTTGGTCTTGCCTTCCTGAATGCCGCGTCCGAGCGCCGTGTTGCTGAAGTCGGAGGTGTCGACATGGGCAAGGTCGTGGCGGCCGAGATAGGAGACGGCGAGTTCGCGGAACACGTAGTCGAGGATCGACGTGGCGTTCTTGATCGCGTCATTGCCCTGGACCATGCCGGCCGGCTCGAACTTGGTAAAGGTGAAGGCCTCCACATATTCCTCGAGCGGCACGCCGTATTGCAGGCCGAGCGAGATGGCGATGGCGAAGTTGTTCATCATCGCGCGGAAGGCCGCACCTTCCTTGTGCATGTCGATGAAGATCTCGCCGAGGCGGCCGTCGCCGAATTCGCCGGTGCGCAGATAGACCTTGTGGCCGCCGACGATCGCCTTCTGGGTATAGCCCTGGCGGCGGTTCGGCAGCTTTTCACGGGCGCGGATGACTTTTTCGATGACGCGCTCGACGATCTTCTCGGTGACGGCGACGGCTTGCGCGGCGGCCGGCGCCTGCAGCAACTCCTCGATCGCCTCTTCATCCTCCTCGTCCTCGATCAACGAGGCGTTCAGCGGCTGCGACAGCTTGGAGCCGTCGCGGTAAAGCGCGTTGGCCTTCAGCGCCAGCTTCCAGGAGAGCATGTAGGCGTTCTTGCAATCCTCGACGGTCGCTTCGTTGGGCATGTTGATCGTCTTGGAGATCGCACCCGAGATGAACGGCTGGGCGGCCGCCATCATGCGGATGTGGCTTTCGACGGAAAGGTAGCGCTTACCGATCTTGCCGCAGGGGTTGGCGCAATCGAAGACCGGCAGGTGCTCGGCCTTGAGGAAGGGCGCGCCTTCGAGCGTCATCGCGCCGCAGACGTGGATGTTCGCCGCTTCAATGTCCTTCTTCGAAAAGCCGAGGTGCTCGAGCAGATTGAAGTCCATCGAGGCAAGCTGCTCGTCCGTGACCTTCAGCGTGCCCTTGAGGAAGTCGGCACCGAGCGTCCACTGGTTGAAAACGAACTTGATGTCGAAGGCGGACTTCAGCGCCGAATTGACGGCGTCGACCTTCTCGTCGGTGAAGCCCTTGGCCTTCAGCGTCGTCGGATTGATGGCAGGCGCCTGGTTGAGGTTGCCGTGGCCGACTGCATAGGCCTCGATCTCGGCGATCTGGCTTTCCGAATAGCCGAGCGTGCGCAGTGCCTCCGGCACGGCCCGGTTGATGATCTTGAAGTAGCCGCCGCCGGCGAGCTTCTTGAACTTGACCAGCGCGAAATCGGGCTCGATGCCGGTGGTGTCGCAATCCATGACGAGGCCGATCGTGCCGGTCGGCGCGATCACGGTCGCCTGGGCATTGCGGTAGCCATGCTTTTCGCCGAGCTCGACGGCGTTGTCCCAGGCGCTCTTGGCGTGGGCGATCAGCTCCTGGTCCGGGCAATCGGTGTGGATGAGTGCGACCGGGTTGACAGACAGGCCCTCATAGCCGGCGGTCTCGCCATGGGCAGCGCGGCGATGGTTGCGCATGACGCGCAGCATGCTGTCGCGGTTCGGGGCGAAACCGGGGAAGGGGCCGAGCTTGGACGAGATTTCCGCCGAGGTCGCATAGGCAACACCGGTCATGATCGCCGTCAGCGCGCCAGCGATGGCGCGGCCTTCGGCCGAATCATAGGGGATGCCGGACGACATCAAGAGGCCACCGATATTGGCGTAGCCGAGGCCGAGCGTGCGGTATTCATAGGAAAGCTCGGCGATTTCGCGCGAGGGGAACTGCGCCATCATCACAGAGACTTCGAGAACGACCGTCCACAGACGCACGGCATGCTCGTAGTCGGCGATGTTGATCCGCTTGCTGGCGGCATCCTTGAACTGCATCAGGTTGAGCGATGCGAGGTTGCAGGCCGTGTCGTCGAGGAACATGTATTCCGAGCACGGGTTCGAGGCGCGGATCGGACCGGCCGCCGGGCAGGTGTGCCAGTCGTTCATCGTCGTGTTGAAGTGCAGGCCAGGATCGGCCGACGCCCAGGCGGCATAGGAGATCGACTCCCAGAGGTCGCGGGCCTTCAGCGTCTTCATCACCCGGCCGTCCTTGCGGGCCGTCAACTGCCATTCGCCATCGGCTTCGACGGCGCGCAGGAAGTCGTCCTTGATCGAGACGGAATTGTTCGAGTTCTGGCCGGAAACGGTGAGGTAGGCTTCCGAATCCCAATCCGTGTCATAGGTCTTGAACTGGATATCCTTGTAGCCCTGGCGCGCAAACTGGATGACGCGCTTGACATAGTTTTCCGGCACCAGCGCCTGCTTGGCGGCGCGGATCTCGCGCTTCAGGGCCGGATTCTGCTTCGGGTCGAAGCAGGCATCATCGCTGCCATCGCAATTGACGCAGGCCTTCATGATCGCCTTCAGATGCTTGGCGACGATCTTCGAGCCGGTGACGAGGGCGGCGACCTTCTGCTCTTCCTTGACCTTCCAGTTGATGTATTCCTCGATATCCGGATGGTCGATGTCAACGACGACCATCTTGGCGGCGCGGCGCGTCGTGCCGCCCGACTTGATGGCGCCGGCGGCACGGTCGCCGATCTTCAGGAAGCTCATCAGGCCCGAGGACTTGCCGCCGCCCGAGAGCTTTTCGCCCTCGGCGCGCAGATGCGAGAAGTTGGAGCCGGTGCCCGAGCCGTATTTGAAGAGACGCGCCTCGCGCACCCAGAGGTCCATGATGCCGCCCTCGTTGACGAGGTCGTCGCCAACCGACTGGATGAAGCAGGCATGCGGCTGCGGGTGCTCGTAGGCAGACTTGGACTTCGTCAGCTTGCCGGTGAAGGGATCGACATAGAAATGACCCTGGCCGGGACCATCGATGCCATAGGCCCAGTGCAGGCCGGTATTGAACCATTGCGGCGAGTTCGGCGCGACGCGCTGGGTGGCGAGCATATAGGCAAGCTCGTCACGGAAGGCGGCCGCATGCTCTTCCGTTTCAAAATAGCCGCCCTTCCAGCCCCAATAGGCCCAGGTGCCGGCGAGGCGATCGAAGACCTGGCGGGCGTCCGTTTCGGAACCGTACTGCTCGTCCTTTGGCAGCGCCTTCAGCGCTTCCGTGTCGGGGACCGAGCGCCACAGGAAGGAGGGGACGTCGTTCTCCTCGACGCGCTTCAGCTTGGCCGGCACGCCCGCCTTGCGGAAATATTTCTGCGCCAGGATGTCGGCGGCGACCTGGGAGAATTGCGCCGGCACGTCGATATCGGCCAGGCGGAAAACGATCGAGCCGTCCGGATTCTTGATCTCGCTCGTCGCCTTGCGGAATTCTATCTCGGCATAGGCCGATTGCCCTGCTTTCGTGAACCGACGCTCGATCTTCATTGTCCCGTCCTTTGTTGCCATGCGCCTCAAGCGCAACTGTCCCGCCCGGCCGCGCGGTCTCGCCGCCAGTTTCAGCTTCCGTTCTCTGGAAGGAAACCCAAACTGGGTCTCCAGTATCTTGTGGTGATGCTGGCTGCAAACACTAAATATAGTATTAACAGGTTCTTTACGCCAGACTTAATGCTGTCTCGACGCCCATAAAATCGCGCAGGAAATCCCGCTGCGGCTACGCGGCGTCATCCGCATCAACCACATGCCAGAACCGACGATTTAGGGGGATGAACCGGCCTCTCATTTTCCGGTTCGCCGCCGTCGCAACGTGAAGTCCATTAACCGTGAATCGCCTTGGGGCGTCAAGGGGTGGTTTGTGACGGAATTTTGAGCGCTATATCTTGTGTGGATCGACTGTGGAAAACGGGGACATCGGCCAAGCCTTTAAAAATCAGGGGCTTCCGGTGGCCGTCTTACAACACTTGGCCGTCGCGACGAAAAAATCGGAATTTTCACGGGTAAAAAAACAGGTAGGTTGCGCTTCGCGGTGCTACTAGCAATTGCGCATCGTGGCGGAATGTGAAGCGCACGCCTTCGTGATTCGGCTGACTACATGTTGTGGCCGCAAGTGGGGCATCCGCAGTCGGTACGACCGCTTAAAATGCAGCACTGCGAGCGCGATGATGGCTCTCTGAGAGCCGGTCAACCCACCCGCTTTTGCAGTTCCCGGGCGCCGTTCGGCGCGTTGACCTTGCCGGAGCTGATGAAGAAGGCAAAGACGTCGCGCGCCGCCTCGTCCGCCTTTCGCTCCGGCGCGCTTTTTTCCACGCCGTCCGGCTCGCCGCCGGCGGCAAAGGTCTTGAGTCTATCGGCCCAGAGATCGAGGCCGGCGGGCGGATAGCAGGTCCTGATGTCGTCACTACCCTTCTGCAGCCGCGCATAGACGAAATCCGCGGTGACGTCGGCGATCATCGGATAGTCCTCATGCTCGGCGAGGACGACCGCCGCTTTGTATTTATCGAGAAGCTCGATGAAGTCCGGCACCTGGAAGGACGGATGGCGGACCTCGACGACGTGACGAAGCTTGAGGCCGTCCTGCTTTGCCGGCAGAAGCTTCAGGAAGCTCTCGAAATCCTCGGGCTCGAATTTCTTGGTCGGAGCGAACTGCCAGAGGATGGGACCAAGCCGGTCGCCGAGTTCCGTCAGGCCCTGCGTCAGAAAACGCTCCATCGATTCGCCGGCTTCCGCCAGGACCTTGCGATTCGTGACATAGCGGCTGGCCTTCAGCGAGAAGATGAAACCGTCCGGAACCTCGGATGCCCATTTGGCGAAGGTCGCCGGCTTCTGCGAGCTGTAATAGGTGCCGTTGACCTCGATGGCACGCAGTTCCTTGCCGGCGAATTCGAGCTGCCGCTTCTTCGGCAGGTCGGAGGGATAGAAGCTTTTCTCCCAGGGTTCGAAATTCCAGCCGCCGATGCCGACGCGGATTTTCCCGGTTTCTGCCATCATGTCCTCCTCGCGGCCCAAGCGGCGGCCCGTGCTTCTCAACTCATTCCCCGATCCCGCTCGCCGACCGGCGAGATCCATGCGGCGCGCAAACCTTGGCGGGTGCTAACGATGAGCGCCACCCGTTTCCAGGAGCAGCAGAGCAGCCCGACCACGGCCGCTGGCCGCACCCGCGCCGCCCGATTACTCCGCCGCGACGACCTTTCTTACAGATCTGCGCTCCAGAAGCTCCTTCAGGAACTGCCCCGTATAAGAGCGCGGTTCCTTCACGACGTCCTCCGGCGTTCCCTTCGCAATGACCTCGCCGCCGCCGTCGCCGCCTTCTGGACCGAAGTCGATGACCCAGTCGGCGGTCTTGATGACCTCGAGATTGTGCTCGATGACGACTACCGAGTTGCCCTGGTTGACGAGTTCATGCAGAACTTCAAGTAGCTTGGCTACGTCATGGAAATGCAAGCCCGTCGTCGGCTCGTCCAGGATGTAGAGTGTGCGCCCAGTGGAGCGCTTCGACAGTTCCTTGGCGAGCTTCACGCGCTGCGCTTCGCCGCCCGACAGCGTGTTTGCCTGCTGGCCGATCTTGATATAGCCGAGTCCGACCTGGTTCAGCGTCACCAGCTTGTCGCGCACGGCGGGAACCGCCGAGAAGAACTCGACGCCTTCCTCCACCGTCATGTCGAGCACATCGGCGATCGACTTGCCCTTGAAATGCACGTCGAGCGTTTCGCGGTTGTAGCGTTTGCCGTGGCAGACGTCGCAGGTGACGTAGACGTCCGGCAGGAAGTGCATCTCGATCTTGATGACGCCGTCGCCCTGGCAGGCTTCGCAACGCCCGCCCTTGACGTTGAAGGAGAAGCGGCCCGGCTGGTAGCCGCGCGTCTTCGCCTCCGGCAGTCCCGCGAACCAGTCGCGAATCGGCGTGAAGGCGCCGGTGTAGGTCGCGGGGTTCGAGCGCGGTGTCCGGCCGATCGGCGACTGGTCGATATCGATCACCTTGTCGATATGCTCGAAGCCGTCGATCCGGTCGTGATCAGCGGGGTTTTCGCGCGCCCCCATGACGCGGCGGGCGGCCGCCTTGTAGAGCGTCTCGATCAGGAAGGTGGACTTGCCGCCCCCCGAAACGCCGGTGACGGCCGTAAAGACGCCGAGCGGGATCGACGCGGTCACATTCTTCAGATTGTTAGCCCGCGCCCCTACGACGGTGATTTCCTTCTTCTTTTTTGGCTTCCGCCGTTCACCGGGCACCGCCACTGACAATTCGCCGGAGAGGTATTTTCCGGTCAGCGACTTGGGGTTGCCCATGATGTCGGCGGGTGCGCCTTCGGCGACGATCTCGCCGCCGTGAATGCCGGCGGCCGGGCCGATGTCGACCACATGATCGGCAGTCAGGATGGCGTCCTCGTCATGCTCGACGACGATGACCGTGTTGCCGATGTCGCGCAGGTGCCTGAGCGTCTCGAGCAGGCGGGCATTGTCGCGCTGGTGAAGGCCGATCGACGGCTCGTCGAGGACATAGAGCACGCCCGTCAGTCCCGAGCCGATCTGTGAGGCAAGCCGGATGCGCTGGCTCTCGCCGCCGGAAAGCGTACCGGAATTGCGCGACAGGCTCAGATATTCGAGTCCGACATCGTTCAGGAAACGCAACCGCTCGCGAATCTCCTTGAGGATGCGCACCGCGATCTCGTTCTGCTTGGTGCTGAGGCGCTCGGGGAGCGTTTCGAACCAGTCGCGGGCGGCGCGGATCGACATCTCGGTGAGTTCGCCGATATGCAGCCTGTCGATCTTGACGGCCAGCGCCTCCGGTTTCAGCCGGTAGCCGGCACAGGCGGGGCAGGGTGCCGCCGACATGAAGCGCTCGATCTCCTCGCGAGCCCAGGCACTGTCGGTCTCCTTCCAACGCCGCTCGAGGTTCGGCACGATGCCTTCGAAGGTCTTGGTCGTGTTGTAGGAGCGGGCGCCGTCCTGGTAGTGGAAGGTGATCTTCTCGTCCGTGCCGTGCAGGATCGCCATTTGCGCAGCCTCGGAGAGCTCGCTCCAGCGAGTGCCGAGCTTGAAGTCGAAGACCTTGCCCAGCGCCTCGAGCGTCTGGTTGTAATAGGGCGAGGTCGATTTCGCCCAGGGCGCAATGGCTCCGTCCCGCAAGGTCCGGTTCGGCTCGGGCACGATCAGCGCCTCGTCGATCTTCTGCTGGCTGCCGAGGCCGTCGCAGGTGGTGCAGGCGCCGAAGGGATTATTGAAGGAGAAAAGCCGTGGCTCGATTTCCGAAATGGTGAAGCCGGAGACCGGGCAGGCGAATTTCTCCGAGAACAGCACGCGCTCATGCGTTTCGTTCAGCGACTTGTTGGCAGATCCGCCGGCGGCCGTCTCTTCCGGCGGCAGCGGCTTGTCGGCGAACTCGGCGAGCGCGAGACCGTCGGCCAATGTCAGGCACGTCTCCAGGCTGTCCGCCAGGCGGGTTGCGAGGTCGGGTCGCACGACGACGCGGTCGACGACGACGTCGATGTCGTGCTTGTATTTCTTGTCGAGGGCCGGCACGTCGGCGATCTCATAGAACTGACCGTCGACCTTGACGCGCTGGAAGCCCTTCTTCATCAGCTCGGCGAGTTCCTTCTTGTACTCGCCCTTGCGGCCACGCACGAGCGGCGCAAGGATATAGAGCCGCGTGCCTTCGCCGAACTCCAGGACGCGATCGACCATCTGGCTGACCGTCTGGCTCTCGATCGGCAGGCCCGTCGCCGGCGAATAGGGCACCCCGACGCGCGCGAAGAGCAGGCGCAGATAGTCGTAGATCTCCGTGACCGTGCCGACCGTCGAGCGCGGATTGCGCGAGGTCGTCTTCTGTTCGATGGAGATTGCCGGCGACAACCCGTCGATCTGGTCGACGTCCGGCTTCTGCATCATTTCTAAGAACTGCCGGGCATAGGCGGACAGGCTCTCGACATAGCGGCGCTGGCCCTCGGCATAGATGGTGTCGAAGGCGAGCGAGGATTTTCCGGAGCCCGAAAGGCCGGTCATCACGATCAGCTTGTTGCGCGGCAGGTCAAGGTCAATGCCCTTGAGGTTGTGCTCGCGCGCGCCGCGAATGGAGAGGGTCTTGAGTTCGCTCATCGGAAGCCAGTTTTGCATGTCGGTTGAAAGCCCCCTATGTAATGACGAGAGCGCCCATGTCGAGGTGCAATCGGCAAAGAGGCGGCTCAATTGCGATTCGGTTGACAGGATAATACGGGAATACTAGAACAAAGAAAGAACAAACAGAAGCCGCGGCCTGCCAAATGAGCTGTGGATTATGTAGGATGCGGGGCGTATCGGCGGCGGCTCACCGCTAAGATGCGCACTCTTGAGACATTTGAAGCCGGGCCTGCGGTTCGGCGAAAACACGGGAAAAGCGATATGGCTGGTAGCGTCAACAAGGTGATCTTGATCGGAAATGTCGGGGCCGACCCGGAAATCCGGCGCACGCAGGATGGCCGGCCGATCGCCAACCTTAGGATCGCCACGTCGGAGACTTGGCGCGACCGCAACAGCGGCGAACGGCGCGAGAAGACCGAATGGCACAATGTCGTCGTCTTCAACGAAGGCCTCTGCAAGGTCGTCGAGCAATATGTGAAGAAGGGCGCCAAGCTCTATATCGAAGGCCAGTTGCAGACCCGCAAATGGCAGGACCAGAACGGTAACGACCGCTATACGACCGAGGTCGTGCTGCAGGGCTTCAGCTCGACGCTGACGATGCTCGATGGCCGCGGCGAGGGCGGCGGCGCCAGAAGTGGCGGCAGCGATTACGGCGGCGGTGGCGGCTACGAGGACTACGACCAGCCGCGGCAATCTTCGGGCGGCGGCCGCTCCGGCGGCCAACCGAACCAGGGCGGCGGCAATTTCTCGCGCGATCTCGACGACGACATTCCGTTCTGATCGGTAAGCGTCATCGATCGAAACACGTCCGGCCCGCCTCTACAGCGCCACGCGTCTTCTCAGTAGCGGGCCGTTGTGTTTTCAGCCCAGGTTCTGAACCGGAATCTGAAAGGCCGAGCGCACGCCGTCGACGACGAACTGAACGGCGAGCGCCGCCAGGATCACGCCGAGAAGGCGGGTGAGGATTGCCCGACCGGTGACCCCGAGGAAACGGTCGATCCGATCGGCGATCACCAGCGCCAGGAAGAGCGATGCCATCGAAGCGGCGATGACGACGAGGAGTTGGACGCGTTCGAGGACCGACGGAAAGGAACTGCCGAGCAGGATCGTTGCCGAAATTGCCCCAGGCCCGGCGATCAGCGGCAAGGCGAGGGGAAAGACCGCGATATTGTGAATGTGGTCCTTGGTGACGGCCGTTTCTCCGGTCTTTTCCTTTCTCTCCTGGCGCCGCTCGAAGATCATCTCGAAGGAGATCCAGAAGAGCAGCAGGCCGCCCGCGATGCGAAACGCACCGATCGAGATGCCGAGCAGACCGAGAATGCCGTCACCGAAAAGGGCAAAGGCGGCGAGGATGAAAAAAGCGATCAACGAGCCGCGGGTCGCGACCTGGAAACGCTCCTGCCGGCTGAGACCGACCGTCAGGCTCAGGAAAATGGGCGCAAGACCCGGCGGGTCGAGCGTGACGAGCAACGTCGTCAGCGCATTGATCAACAGATCGACATTGAACATCCGTTCCCCCTCCGGATCGCCCTCCGGGTCGTTTTCCCGGTAGCGGCGCTGCATTCTTAGGCAACCGATGCGCGCTTGGGAAGGGCCGACTAGCCAAGCGTTGCGCGATAGCCTAAACCGGCTTCACGGGAAGGAACGCCGGATCCATTCGAGGCTTGCGGAGAAGCCCTTCCGATTTATCGATGCCTGCCCTAGAAAAGCCCGTTCCGGCGGCAAAAGACTGTTCAAAACCATTGGCCAAAATTGGCGCTTGAAGCGGCATTCGGCTATAAGAACTGACTGATTCTGAACAAAGATCGTGATCGACATTGACTGAGCAAAGCACTCCCGGCGGCGGAAAAACTCCGCCAGGCATCGAGCCTATTTCCATCATCGAGGAAATGCAGCGGTCCTATCTCGATTACGCCATGAGCGTGATCGTTTCCCGCGCGCTGCCCGATGTGCGTGACGGCCTGAAACCCGTTCACCGCCGCATCCTCTACGGGATGAGCGAGCTCGGCATCGATTGGAACAAGAAATACGTCAAATGCGCCCGCGTCACCGGCGACGTGATGGGTAAATACCATCCGCACGGCAACATGGCGATCTACGACGCGCTTGCGCGCATGGCGCAGGACTGGTCGCTCCGCCTGCCGCTGATCGACGGGCAGGGCAATTTCGGCTCCGTCGACGGCGATCCGCCGGCGGCCGAGCGTTATACCGAATGCCGGCTGCAGAAGGCCGCCCATTCGCTGCTCGACGACCTCGACAAGGAAACCGTCGATTTCCGCGACAACTACGACGGCACGCTGCAGGAGCCGGTCGTCGTTCCGGCGAAGTTCCCGAACCTGCTCGTCAACGGCGCGGGCGGCATCGCCGTCGGCATGGCGACCAATATTCCGCCGCACAATCTGAGCGAAGTGATCAACGGCTGCATCGCGCTGATCGACGATCCGGCAATCGAACTGCCGGATCTGATGCAGATCATTCCAGGCCCCGACTTCCCGACCGGGGCGCTGATCCTCGGCCGCGCCGGCATTCGCCAGGCCTATGAGACCGGCCGCGGTTCCGTCATCATGCGCGGCCGCGCCCATATCGAGCCGATGCGCGGCGATCGCGAGCAGATCATCATCACCGAGATCCCCTATCAGGTGAACAAGGCGACCATGATCGAGAAGATGGCCGAACTGGTGCGTGACAAGCGCATCGAGGGCATCTCCGACCTGCGCGACGAGTCCGACCGCCAGGGCTATCGCGTCGTCATCGAGCTGAAGCGCGATGCCAATGCGGAGGTCATCCTCAACCAGCTCTATCGCTACACGCCTCTGCAGACCTCCTTCGGCTGCAACATGGTGGCGCTGAACGGCGGCAAGCCCGAGCAGCTGGCGCTGCTCGACATGCTGCGTGCTTTCGTCTCGTTCCGTGAGGAAGTCGTTAGCCGGAGAACGAAATTCCTGCTGCGCAAGGCGCGTGACCGGGCGCATGTCTTGGTCGGCCTTGCCATTGCCGTCGCCAATATCGACGAGGTGATCAAGCTCATCCGCCACGCGCCGGATCCGCAGACCGCCCGCGAACAATTGATGGAGCGCCGCTGGCCGGCCCATGACGTCGACGCGCTGATCCGGCTGATCGACGATCCCCGCCACCGCATCAACGAGGACGGCACCTACAACCTCTCGGAAGAGCAGGCCCGTGCCATTCTCGATCTCCGCCTGCAGCGCCTGACCGCGCTTGGTCGCGACGAAATCGGCGACGAACTCAACAAGATAGGCGAGGAGATCCGCGACTATCTGGAAATCCTCTCCTCGCGGCTGCGGATCATGCAGATCGTCAAGGACGAGCTCGCGGCGGTCCGCGACGAGTTCGGCACGCCGCGCCGCACCGAGATCGCCGATGGCGGTCCGGATATGGACGATGAGGATCTGATCGCACGGGAGGACATGGTCGTCACCGTCTCCCACCTTGGCTACATCAAGCGCGTGCCGCTGACCACCTACCGGGCGCAGCGCCGCGGCGGCAAGGGCCGCTCCGGCATGGCGACGCGGGACGAGGATTTTGTTACCCGGCTATTCGTCGCCAATACCCATACGCCGGTGCTGTTCTTCTCCTCGCGCGGCATCGTCTACAAGGAGAAAGTCTGGCGCTTGCCGATCGGTACGCCGCAGTCGCGCGGCAAGGCGCTGATCAACATGCTGCCGCTCGAACCCGGCGAACGCATCACCACGATCATGCCGCTGCCCGAGGACGAGACGACCTGGGAGAACCTGGACGTGATGTTCTCGACGACGCGGGGCACCGTTCGCCGCAACAAGCTTTCCGACTTCATCCAGGTCAACCGCAACGGCAAGATCGCGATGAAGCTCGAAGAGGAGGGTGACGAGATCCTCTCCGTCGATACCTGCACGGAATTCGACGATGTGGTGCTGACGACGGCCTGCGGGCAATGCATCCGCTTCCCGGTCTCCGATGTGCGCGTCTTCGCGGGCCGCAACTCGATCGGCGTGCGCGGCATCTCGCTCGGCGATGGCGACCGGATCATCTCGATGGCGATCCTCGCGCACATCGACGCGGAGCCGTGGGAACGTGCGGCCTATCTGAAGCGTTCGGCGGCCGACCGTCGCGCCGCGACAGGTGAGGATGAAGAGATCGTGCTGGTCGGCGAGGAAGTCGCCAATGGCGGCGAACTCTCCAATGAGCGCTATGAGGAACTGAAGGCGCGCGAGCAATTCGTGCTGACGGTTTCCGAGAGGGGCTTCGGCAAGCGTTCCTCCTCCTACGACTTCCGCACCTCCGGACGTGGCGGCAAGGGTATCCGTGCCACCGATACCTCGAAGACCGCGGAGATCGGCGAACTCGTCGCGGCCTTCCCGGTCGAGCACAACGACCAGATCATGCTCGTCTCCGACGGCGGCCAGCTGATCCGCGTACCGGTCGACGGCATCCGCCTGGCAAGCCGGGCCACCAAGGGCGTCACGATCTTCTCCACCGCCAAGGACGAGAAGGTCGTCTCGGTCGAACGGATCAGCGAGCCGGAAGGCGAGGACGAGATCGAGGAGATCGTCACGGCCGGCGAGGCCATCGTCGCCGAGCCGCCGGCCGACGCCGACGAGTAAGCATCTCGCCACACAGGAAAAGCCCGCCTATGGCGGGCTTTTTTGTCGGTGAGGCACGACCGGAATGACAGTGCCGGCCGGTCAGTTCTTGAAGACGATGCAGGCGCCTCCGCTCCGGCGAATGGCGGCGCAGAGCTTGTCCGCCTCGGCGCGGCTCTGGCGGCCGATGCGCGCGGCATATCGTATTCTGCCACCAAAACTGCCATTGCGCTCGCGCAGCAGGAGCGCCTTTTCGCCGTTGATCGGCGCCGGCAGTCGCTTTGCGGCATTCAGGAACAGGCGGTATGCGATGGTTTTCCGGTGGTGCGCGGCCAATTGCACGCCCCAGGGCGCCCAAGCGGCCTCGTCCACGACGACGATCTCGCGCAGCCGCCGCGTGCTGGCGAGCGCGACGCAGCCATCCAGGAAGCTCTTGGTCTTGTCGAGCGCAAGGTCGGGCGATTTCGGCGGGTTGTCGCGCCAGTCCTCCACCGGGTGGGCAGTGATCGCCAGGACGTATTCGCGCGTCTCGTAGGGCAGCCAATCAACCTCGAGAAACCGCTCGAGTCCGGCCTCGCCAGCATTGTAGGCCGCCGCTGCAAAGCCGAGATTGCCATAGCGGAGCTTGAGCTCGCTCAAATACTCGGCCGACTTGCCGAGTGCCGCCACGGCGTCGAAACTGTTGGCCAGACCGCGCAGCTTTGCCGTCCCGGGCATGAACTGGGCAATCCCTTCGGCGCCCTTTGGGCTGACGGCATCCGGTTGGAAAAGGCTTTCGCGCCAGATCAGCCGCGCAAAAAAGGGCGCCGGCAGTCCGTTTGCCTCGGCATAGTGTTCGATAATGCCACACACGTCCCGGGCAAAATTCTCGCGGCTGATGCAAAGTGGGACCGACGGATTTGCCGCGGAGACACCGGAATAGACGCATTTTCGCGCCGCGATCGGAGCGTCGGTTCGAGCGTCGGCGACGCCGCCTAGAACCAACGCAGCCAGAAACCCGGCCCCGCCCGCCAGACGTCCCATTCGGTTTCCCCAGATGCGGCATCGGCCCGCGCGGCTCTGTTTGACCATGCAGCTCCTCGGCGATGAACGAGTGATCTATGAATAGCATCTTCGCCGCCGACGAGAAACGGGGCAGGGCACAGCAACCGACGAGATCGTAGCCCCCCGAAAGGACGGCAACGCATTGATCCATGAAACAGCAAAAAAAGAGGGCCACAAGCGAACTTGGGCCCTGTCAGTTGTGAAGGTTTCAAAACCTCCAGAGGGGAACAGCTGATGCGGCAGCCGGGGAGGAGAAAGCCGCCAAATGCATCAGCTGAAATCAATATGGTAAGCGACTAAGTCGCTTTCAATGGCGGCGACGGCAGATTTTCACAACTGAGGGCTGCGCGTGCGGCGGGCAAAAAAAGAGGGCCGCAAGAAAACTTGGGCCCTTGTAGTTGTGAAGGTAATTAAAACCTCCAGAGGGGAACAGCTGCTGCGGTGGCACTGGGAGGAGAAGCCACCAAAGATGCATCAGCTGGATTTGGTATGCTGCTTTTTTGGGCGCGGAGCAATCATTTAATATGCATGACAGCCATGCCGTCCGCGCATTCCTGCACTTTTTTGCATCGCACCATCGCTTATTTCTTTGCGCTAATACTTGGAGTGCATTGAGAAATGTCAGAAAAACAATAGTTTAATGGCGCGCGTGGCAACTGCCTATAAATCGAGCAATCGCTCCGTGTGTCAAAAATTCCAATTGCGGGCCTTGGCGACGATATAGTCGCGGAAAACCTTCAGCTTTGCGGCGTTCTTCATTTCGTCCGGATAACAGAAATAGGTGTCGAAGGAAGGGATGTCGGCGCTGATCGGCAACTGGATCAAACCGGGATCTCGACCGACGATATAGTCGGGGAGCATGGCAATGCCGATGCCGAGCAGGCAGGCGCGCTTGATCGAGGTTTGGCTGTTGATCTGCAAGTGCGAGACGCGCGGATTGTCGGGATCTCGTCCGGCGATCTCCAGCCAGTTCACGTCCAGCAGATAGTTGGGAGCCGGTTCGCCGAAGGTGATGATGCGGTGATTGTCGAGATCCTGGATCGACTGCGGCTCGCCGTGCTTGTTGATGTAAGACGGCGCCGCATAGATATGCATGTGCACCGTGAAAAGCTTGCGCTGGATCAGGTCCGATTGCTGCGGTTGGCGCAAGCGGATGGCGCAGTCGGCATGCCGCATGTTCACGTCGAGTTCCTCATTGTCGAGAATGAGCTGGACGTGGATGTCCGGGTAGAGCGCCATGAATTCCTGGATCTTGTCGGTCAGCCAGCCCTGGCCGAGGCCGACGGTGGTCGTGATGCGCAACTTGCCGCTCGGTTTGTCGGTCGTCTCGCTGAGCTGTGCCTTGACGCTCTCAAGCTTCATCAGCACTTCGTGCGCCGTGCGATAGAGCATTTCGCCCTGTTCGGTCAGGATCAAACCGCGCGCATGGCGATGAAACAGCTTGATGCCGACGTCCTGCTCGAGCGCGCTGACCTGGCGGCTGATTGCGGACTGCGAGAGATGGAGCTTGTCTGCCGCATGCGTGAACGAGCCGGCCTCCGCCGCCGCATGAAATATGCGCAGTTTGTCCCAGTCTAGCGACATGAAATCCCCCATAAAGGACCGTTCGGAGGAACCGCAGGATCCTCCGCGCGTCACCGATGCGTCTGTTCCCTCACGGGGCCGGCCTCCCGACACTAGCCCCGTTTTGCAGCTTCTATTCGGCTGCAATTGCGACGGGCATATGACCCGCCAGATATTTCTCCGCCTCGAGCGCCGCCATGCAGCCCATGCCGGCGGCGGTGACCGCCTGGCGATAGATGTCGTCGGTGACGTCGCCGGCCGCAAAGACCCCGGCGACATCGGTCGCGGTGGAGTCCGGCGCCGTCCAGAGATAGCCGTTCGGCTTCTGGCGCAGCTTGCCCTTGAAGAGTTCCACGGCCGGCGCATGGCCGATGGCCACGAACACCCCATCGGCCGCCATTTCGGAAACAGCGCCGGTTTTCGTATTGCGCAGCTTCACACCGTTGACCGAGGCCGGCATCGGCGGCTTTGCCGGTGTGCCTAGATATTCGACCACCTCATGGTCCCAGACGATCTTGACGTTCGGCTTGGCGAACAGGCGTTCCTGCAGGATCTTTTCCGCCCGGAAGGCATCCCGGCGATGGACGACGGTGACCGTCTTGGCGAGATTCGAAAGATACAGCGCTTCCTCCACGGCGGAGTTGCCGCCGCCGACGACGATGACGTCCTTGTTGCGATAGAAGAAGCCGTCGCAGGTGGCGCAGGCGGAAACGCCGAAGCCCATGAAAGTCTGCTCCGTCTCGATTCCCAGCCACTTGGCCTTGGCTCCGGTCGCGATGATCAGCGCGTCGGCGGTCCATTCGGTGCCGCTGTCCGTGTTGATGCGGAACGGGCGTACGGAAAGATCCACATCGGTGACGATGTCATTGACGATCTCGGCGCCGACATGCGTCGCCTGCTTCAGCATCTGCTCCATCATCCACGGGCCCTGGACCGGATCGGCATAGCCCGGATAGTTCTCCACATCCGTGGTGATCATCAGCTGGCCGCCTTGCTCCATGCCGGCGATGAGGACGGGCGAAAGCATGGCGCGGGCCGTATAGATCGCTGCGGTGTAGCCGGCAGGGCCGGAGCCGATGATCAGCACTTTGGTGTGGCGGGCAGTCATGCTTTGGTCCTTATCTCGCCGGACGGCGGCTGGCGGTGTCCGGTTTGGGTCGATGCTCGAAAAATATCGCCTTAGTTTAGGTATTCACAGCGCGCTCTTTCAAGGGCACCGCTGCTGATACACACAAGTGGTTGCGTGCGCATCATGAAATTGGCACCAGATCGGGCATTTTTGCATCGTTTCTGATGCAGAATGGACGGTCGAGCGGGCAGAGGCGCCTGGCCGCCGCACTTGGCTGAAAGGTTTTTGTGCACGCAACGCGCCGCACTCTCGTTCAGGGACGCAGTTAGTGCTACCCACAGGGTAAGAATATCGCCTCGGCGTGACCGGCTTTCCTCTTAGGATGACGTCGCGCGAGAAGGGGGACCACCTGCTGCGGGGTCCATGAAAACGGGGATTGGCAAATGGTCTTACGCGTCGACCTCGATGCAATCGACATGAAAATCCTGCGCGAGTTGCAGGGCAACGGCCGCATGACGAATGTGGAATTGGCCGAGCGCGTGGGCATCTCGGCGCCGCCGTGCCTGCGCCGCGTTCGCAAACTCGAGGAGGCGGGGGTCATCCGGGGCTACCGTGCGCTCCTGAATGCCTCCGCACTCGGCTACGATCTCGTTGCCTTTTGCATGGTCGGCCTGAAGCATCAATCTGACGCCAATCTCAAGGCCTTTGCCGCCCGGACCGCCTCATGGCCCCTCGTCCGCGAGGCCTGGATGGTCTCGGGCGAATCGGATTTTCTGCTTCAGTGCGTCGCCGAGAACCTTGCGGCCTTTCAGGATTTCGTTATTGAAGAGCTCACTGCGACCGACAATGTCGATACAGTACGGACGATGCTGACGATCCGCCAAGTGAAGGACGCCTGCCAGGTGGAGATTTAGCGAAGCATCGCCGTTGCCATTCAATCGGGGCGAACTGGGCAGCAGAACCTTGACACTTGCCGGACAAGAGCCTTTTCGCGCAACGCAAGCGGCCGGTCAGAAGAGCTCCATGACGCCAAAGCTCCCGCTTTCCGCTTTCATCATCTGCTTGAACGAAGAGGCCTATCTCGGCAATTGCATCGAAAGTCTCGATCAATGTGCCGAGATCGTGGTCGTTGACTCCGGCTCGACCGATGGAACGGCGGCACTGGTGCAATCCTATGTCGACAAGGGCTGGCCCATCCGGTTCATGCATGAACCGTGGCGTGGCTATGCCGGGCAGAAGCAATTCGCCCTGGAGCAGTGCAGTCAGCCCTGGTGCTTCAATATCGACGCGGACGAGCGGTTCGACGAACCGCTCAAGGCCCTCCTGCCTTCGCTCTTGAATGCCCCGTCCGACATCGTCGGCTGGCGGGTGGCGCGCCGTCCCTATCTGATCGGCTACGGCTACACGCCCGAAAAGGTGCACGAACGGCGCAATCTACGCCTGATCCGCAACGGGTGCGGCCGCTACGACCTTGACCAGAAGGTGCACGAAGGGATCGTCCCGGAAGGCAAGGTGGACGCGGCCCGAACGGGCAGCCTGCTGCACTACCGGCCGCTGATCATCGACGAGCAGATCCTCAAGGAAAACAAGTATTCGACGCTGAAAGCGGATCAGCAGTTCGCCGAGGGCAAGGCGGTGCGCCCCTATAAGATGCTATTTGGCCCGCCGCTCTATTTCTACCGGCTCTACTTCCGCAATGGTCTCTGGCGCTGCGGCTTCCCGGGTTTCATCGAAGCCATGACCGGCTCGGTCTACGCGTTCCTGACCGCCGCCAAGGTCTATCAGCGGCACGCGTTGAAGGCCCGGCCGAACGTCGACGACGCGCTCTCCCGTTAAGTGCCTGGAAAAGGTGACGTATGAAAGTCATGCATATACATTTCGGCAAGGAGGGCGGCGCCGAGCGTTTCTTCGTGAACCTGGTCAACGCCCTGCATGACAGGGGCGTCGAGCAGCGCGTGCTGGTCCGGCCCGGGCGCAGCTGGCGTGGCGAAATCGAGGGCAGCGCAAAGGTCTACGAAGGCGTCTTCCGCCGCATTTCGCTTTCGCGTTTCTTGCTGCGGTGGCGGATGTCGCGGATCCTTCGGGAATTCCGGCCGGACGTGATCATGGCCTGGCAGTTGCGCGCCAGCCGCTTCATGCCCGCCTACAAGGATGCCTTCCGCATTTCTCGTCTCGGCGACTATCCGGAGCATCTCGGCTACTACGCCAATGTCGAGACATTGGTCTGCATCACGCCGGATATCGCCGCCAAGGTTCGCGAATTCGGCTGGCGCGGCGATATCGAGGTGATCGCCAATTTCACCCGTGCGACGCCGGTCGCCCCGGTCGCGCGCTCCGACATGCAAACACCCGACGACGCCTTCGTCGTCGTCGGCATGGGCCGTTTCGCCAAGCGCAAGGGCTTCGACGGGGTGCTGCGTGCCGTCCAGAAGATCGACGGCGCCTATCTATGGCTCGTCGGCGACGGCCCTGAACGCGAAGCTCTGGAACGGTTGGCGGACGAACTCGGCATCCGCGATCGGGTGCGCTTTCCAGGGTGGCAGACGAACGCCTATGGCTACCTCGCCGCCGGCGATTTGTTCGTCATCAATTCCTCTCACGAGCCCCTCGGCAATGTCTGCTTCGAGGGCTGGGGTGCCGGAAAACCGACGGTGTCATCGAGAGCCGAGGGGCCATCCTGGGTAATGACGCACGAGCGCGACGCGCTGATGGTCGATTGCGGCGACGACGACGGCCTCGCAAACGCGATCCGCAGGCTGCGCGACGATCCCGAGTTGCGCGTAAGATTGAGTGAGGGCGGCCGCGAAACGCTGTCTACGCGCTTTTCCGAGGAGGCGATCACCGACGCTTATCTCGATCTCTTCGCAAGAGGTGCCGCTCGCCGATGAAAGTCATACACTTCCACTTCGGCAAGGACGGCGGCGCGGAACGCTTTTTCGTCCATCTCGTCAACGCGCTTGCCGAACGCGGCGTCGAGCAGAAATCGGTGATCCGCCCCGACCGTCTCTGGCGCTCCGAAATCGAGGGCGCGACGAAGATAACGGAAAGCCATTTCCGGAACCTGTCGCTGGACCGTCTTCTGCTGCCGCGCAGGGTGATGCACATGGCACGGCGCGACAGGCCGGACGCCCTGATGGCCTGGGCGCCGCGCGCCAGTCAATTGATGCCGCCCTATAAGGGGTGCATCAAGATTTCCCGGCTCGGCGACTATCCGCCACGCCTGGACTATTTCCGCAACACGGATTGCCTCGTCTGCAATACGCCGGGGATTGCCGAGCATGTCCGCGCGCTCGGCTGGAAGCGCGATGTCGAAGTCATCTCGAACTTCACCAGCACCGAACGCGTGGCGCCGATCAGCCGGGCGGTGCTCGACACGCCGGCGGACGCGCCGGTCGTCATGTCGATGGGCCGTTTTGTGGAGCGCAAAGGCTTCCATACATTGATCGAGGCGGTCGCCAACGTGCCCGGCGTTTACCTCTGGCTGCTCGGCGATGGCGAGGAACGGGACAACCTCGACAAGCTTGCAACCGATCTCGGCGTCAGTCAGAGAATTCGCTTCGCCGGTTGGCAGAAGGACACGAGACCGTTCCTCGCAGCGGCCGACATCTTCGTCATGGCGTCGAGCCACGAGCCGCTCGGCAACGTCATTCTGGAGGCCTGGGCCCAGGGAACGCCGGTCGTCTCCAGCCGATCCGAGGGACCGCAGTGGTTCATGCGTGACGGTGAAAACGGTCTGATGGCCGATATTGGTGATGCCCAAGGTTTCGCGCACGCAATCGAGCGGATCGCGAACGACCGCGACCTCGGATCTGCACTCGCCGAAAGCGGACATCAGACTTTGGTCAGCCAGTTCTCCAAGGCGGCGATCACCGATGCCTATCTGAGGCTGTTCGCCTCGAAGCGCCCCTAAGTCAGCGCATAAGGCCGTCGTAGATCGCACCGATTGCCCGCGCTTCACTCTCGATGGCGAAATCCCTTGAGGTGCGCGCCAGACCGTTTGCGCCGGCAGCCGCAAGTCGCGCCGGGTCGTCCATGAATGTCGCGGCGCCCTCGACCATTGCTTCGAGGTTGGCGGCCAGAATGATAAGCCCGGTCTCGTCCGGCCCTTCGGCAATCAATTCGGAGAAGGCGCCGACGTCGCTCGCCACGACCGGCACGCCGCTCGCCATGGCCTCGAGCGGTGTCAGGCCGAAGCCCTCCCATCTCTGTGGTGCGATAAAGAGATCGAGGGCGCGGTACCAATCGGGAATATTGGTGTGCTCGCCGACAAACAGTATGCGGTCGGTAAGCCCAGCCTTGACGACGCGATCCTTCAATTCAGCCTCGAAGTCGAGGTGAGGGCCGGTAGCGCGTCCGGCGACGATCGCGCCCCATTCGGGTCGGCTAGGCAAGAGGGCAATCATGCTGTCGACGAAAAGGTCGGTTCCCTTCTGATGGCGGACACGGCCGAAGCACCCGACATATTTCCTCGAGGGATCGAGTTCGAGTGCGCGTTTCGCCGCCGTCTTGTCGACCGGCGGTCGGAAGCGTTTCGTGTCGATCCCGTGCAGGATGACGGTGTTCGGAACCTCCAGATAGGCGGCTGTTTTGGCGCTCGTGGCAATCACCGCGTCCATCCGGCCGATGAGGAACTTGCTCCAGCCGGTATGCCGCCGCTGCGAGGCGGAGGTGAAGACGACCCGGATCTTCATGCGCAGCAGATCACGCAGAAGGATTGCCGGCAGCATTTCGACATTGCGGCGCGCATGCCAGACGCGGCAGCGGCGGCCCGGCGGCTTCCGCCAGAGGTGGATCAGGTCGCGGAACCGGACCGACGGCAAGCTCTCGGGAAGCCCGGGTCCGAGGACCGCGATCTTCTGCCCAAGGTTGCACTGAACGGGAACAAGCTGGATGATCGTCGAAGTGACGCCGGAGAGACGCCGCTTGAAATTGGGCGCAATAACCTCGATGTCCCGGATATCGGCCACGTGAGCGCTCTCCTTGCGCCGCTAGCAATCAGGTGTGGGGAAGCGGAGCCGGTCGAATGCCGCGCCCCGTACGAGGCGGGCGGGGCCGTGGTCATGCCCCACCGCCCTTCCGTGTTTTGGCTGCTGGATTCGGGCGATCAGCCCCATTGAACGGCGAGGATTTCGTATGCCTTTGAACCACCCGGGGCGTTCACTTCGATGGAATCTCCGACCTCCTTGCCGATCAATGCGCGGGCAATCGGAGAGGAGATGGAAATGCGGCCGGCCTTAACGTCGGCTTCCTGGTCGCCAACGATCTGGTAGGTCTTTTCCTCCTCGGTGTCCTCGTCTACGAGTCTCACGCGCGCACCGAACTTGATCTTCGAGCCGGACATCTTCGAAAGATCGATGACCTCCGCCCGGGCGATCAGGTCCTCGAGCTCGGAGACCCGACCCTCATTGTGGCTTTGCGCCTCCTTGGCGGCATGATATTCGGCATTTTCCGACAAATCCCCATGGGCACGCGCCTCGGCGATCGCTTCGATGATTCGCGGGCGTTCTTCCTGCTGGCGCCAGCGCAGCTCCTCCTGCAGATTGGCGAAACCACCCTGGGTCATCGGAACCTTGTCGACCATTTCATTGTCCTTTATCAAGCGCGCGGCGCCGCCTCCCGGCGGCGCCGACGCAAAAGAAAACGGTTCCCGGAGCGAAAGCACCGGAACCGTCCAAAAACATCCGAACCGTTCTTATAACAGAAACGGAAGCGCGAAAGCCAGATTTTTCGCGACGGCCACGGCTGCCGAAGGCGGCGTGCGGCGTCGAGCTTCTCCAAAATATTCGGTCACTTGCAAAAAGCCCCTTTACCTCAACGGCACTTGAGGTTGTATCAGTTCAGGTTCCATGAACAAGCGATCGGAACCAATCTATGAGTGTAGTCGAAGAGGGAGCAGGGACCGCCAGCGTGACTCTGCGCGGAGACGGTCAGGGACACGGCGAAGGCGAGGGCCGCTGGAGCGAATTGTTGCGAAGGGATCATCTCGCTGCGACCGTGACACTGTGCCTTGGCGTCGCGCTGTTTGCCTTCAACGAGTTCTTCATTTCGACGGCCCTGCCGACGGCCGTCGAGGAATTCGGCGGGGCGGCGCTATTGTCCTGGGCCTTCACGCTCTATCTCGTCTTCGCCATCATCGGCGGCGCCCTGGCGGCCAATCAGAAAGCCAGGTTCGGCGCGCGCAATACGCTGATCGCTGCGGCACTCGTCTTCGCCACCGGCACCGCCATCGCGACGTTCGCGACCGGCATGCCGCAAGTGCTCGCAGGCAGGCTGCTGCAAGGGCTGGGCGAGGGGATCATCGCCGGAGTTTGCTATGCACTGATACCCGAGCTTTTCCCACCGCGCCTCGTACCGAAGGTGTTCGGGGCAGAGGCAATCGTCTGGGCCTCGGCGGCCTTTGGCGGCCCGCTGATCTCCGGGGCTCTCACCGAGCACTGGTCCTGGCGCGCCGCCTTCTTCGTCAACATCCCGGCGGTCGCAATCTTCATAGCGCTCGTCATCGCAATCGTCGGTCCGCCGAAGGCAGGCAAGGGGTCGGCAGGCGCGGTTCCCGTGCTGCGACTTTTCGCTTTCGGCCTGGGCATCTTGCTGATCTCGCTCTCGAACACGGCAGGGAACGGCTATCTGATGGCTGTCTTGCTCGTACTGGCGCAAGCCGTCTTCATCGCTGCGATCCGATCCGATCGCAGGTCGCCGAATTCCATTCTGCCGTATGGTGCTTTCTCGATCCGCACTCCGCTCGGCACAGGACTCTGGGTCATTCTGTTGATGCCGCTCGCCCAGGCGGCGGGCTCCGTCTATCTCGTCTATACCATGCAGCAGCTGTGGGACTTCGGACCGACCGCTGCCGGTTTTTCCAGCGCCCTGATGGCCATGTCCTGGAGCGGCACGGCAATCCTTGTCGCCAGCCTGCCCTCGCATGCATTTCGCGTTCGTCTGATGTGGACGGGGCCGCTGATCCTCTGCATCGGTCTCGTCGGACTGGCGCTGGCCGTCGGCAGCGGTGAATATCGCCTCGTGTTCGTCGGGCAGGTCGCTATCGGAACCGGTTTCGGGGTGAGTTGGGGAACGCTCAGCCAGTTCCTGATGGATGTCTCGGCCAGAGAGGAACGCGACAGGACGTCGGCGCTGCTGCCGACGCTGCAATCGGCCGGCTACGCGATCGGCGCTGCCACTTTCGGTGCAACTGCCAACGCGTTTGGCTTCGATGAGGGCGTCAGCCACCGTGTGCTGTCCTTGTCGCTGCTTGCCGTGTTTTCTCTGGCTTGCATCATTGCCGCCGCGTCGCTCTTCTTCGCCGTCAGGACTCTGCGCCTGCCGCCGCTCAAGTGAGGGCTGCGGTCGCGGCCGACGGAACAGCATTTTCGGGGTGGTCGCGGAGCAAGCCGGGACGGCCTCTGCCAATCAAGGCAAACTGCTCGCGGCCGCGACCCACGGACGGCGCAACGGTCGCGAGCAGTTTGCCCTCGCTCGAACGCACCTGCACCTTGAGCGATCCATAGTCGGCGTCACGGCCGATCTTGTCGGCGATACGCTGAGCGTAATAGAGCGCGGAACCGTCGTCGAAATGAGCGACGCCCTCCTCATCGAGGAAGCTGTCTTCACCCCAGCAAAGATCGAAAAAATATAGCCGCATGCCCTCGCCCCCGGAGAGCGCGTCGCCGTCCCATTCGGCCTCGCTGCTCACGGGGATCAGAGAACCACGTCGCATCCGAATGAAGCCTGAACCTGACGTTCAGGTAGCATTCAGGAGCAGGGCGGCAATGCACGAGATGGCGCCCCCGGGAAAAACCGGGTGCGCCTGGGCGACGTCAAGCTTCGAAATAGCTCTGCAGCGGACGCACTTCGAGGCTCCCGGCCTTCAGTGCCTTGATGGCGCGTGCGGCGGCTTCCGCTCCGGCCATCGTCGTATAGTAGGGGACCTTCTGCATCAGGGTGGCGCGACGGAGTGACTTCGAGTCGGAGATCGCCTTGTTGCCGTCCGTCGTGTTGATGACAAGCTGGATCTGGCGGTTGCGGATGGCGTCCTCGACATGCGGCCGGCCTTCCAGCACCTTGTTGACCTTGGTGGCCGTGATGCCCTGCTCGCCCAGGAACCGGGCAGTGCCGCCGGTTGCCATCACCTTGAAGCCGATTTCCGCCAGAACCCGGATGGCCGGCAGCACCCGTGCCTTGTCCTCGTCGCGAACCGAGACGAACACCGTTCCGTCACGCGGCAGGTCGACGCCGGCGCCGAGCTGGGACTTGGCGAAAGCCAGCGCATAGTCGGTGTCGAGGCCGATCACTTCGCCGGTCGAGCGCATTTCCGGGCCGAGCAGCGTATCGACGCCCGGGAAGCGGGCGAACGGGAACACGGCCTCCTTGACGGCAATATGCTTCAGATTGCGTGGATCCGGCTTCTTGCCATAAGCCGCGATCGCCTGGTCAAGGGATTCGCCGGCCATCACGCGCGCGGCGATCTTCGCAATCGGCGCGCCGATCGTCTTGGCGACGAAGGGAACGGTGCGCGACGCACGCGGATTGACTTCGAGCACGTAGATCGTGCCATCCTTGATGGCGAACTGCACGTTCATCAAGCCGCCGACGTTGAGCGCCTTGGCAAGTGCCGCCGTCTGCCGCTCGAGTTCGTCGACGAGGTTCGTGTCGAGCGAGTGCACCGGCAGTGAACAGGCCGAGTCTCCGGAGTGAATGCCGGCCTCTTCGATATGCTCCATGATACCGGATACGAAGACGTCCTTGCCGTCGCAGAGGCAATCGACATCGACTTCGATCGCGTTGGTCAGATAGCTGTCGAAGAGCAGCGGGTTCTTGCCGAGCAGCGTGTTGATCTGGCCCGTCTTGTCGTTGGGATAACGCTGTTTGATGTCTTCCGGTACGAGGCCCGGAACCGTATCGAGCAGGTAGGTCTGCAGCATGCTTTCCGAATGGATGATCTGCATCGCGCGGCCGCCGAGAACATAGGACGGGCGCACGACGAGCGGGAAGCCGATTTCGGCGGCGACGAGGCGCGCCTGCTCGACGGAGTAGGCGATGCCGTTGCGCGGCTGGTTGAGGTCGAGCTTCATCAGAAGCTTCTGGAAGCGGTCCCGGTCCTCGGCCAGATCGATCGCGTCGGGAGCCGTGCCGAGGATCGGAATACCGTTCTTCTCAAGCGCCTCGGCAAGCTTCAGCGGTGTCTGGCCGCCGAACTGCACGATGACGCCATGCAGCGTGCCGTTTTCCTGTTCGGCGCGCATGATTTCGATCACGTCTTCCGCCGTCAGCGGCTCGAAATAGAGCCGGTCGGAGGTGTCATAGTCGGTCGAAACGGTTTCCGGGTTGCAGTTGATCATGATCGATTCATAGCCGGCGTCCTTGAGCGCGAAGGCCGCGTGGCAGCAGCAATAGTCGAACTCGATCCCCTGGCCGATCCGGTTCGGGCCGCCACCCAGGATGACGACCTTCTTGCGATCGGAAACCTGTGCCTCGGAGCGGGCGGCGCCAACGAACGGCGTTTCATAGGTCGAATACATATAGGCGGTCGGCGAGGCGAACTCCGCCGCGCAGGTGTCGATACGCTTGTAGACCGGGCGGACGTTCAGCGCGTTGCGCAGTTCCGCGACTTCCTTCGGTCGCTTGCCGGTGAGCGTCGCGAGCCGCGCATCGGAGAAACCCATCGCCTTCAGCATTCTCAGGTTTTCGGCATCCTGCGGCAATCCGTGCTCGCGGATACGGGCCTCCATGTCGACGATCGCCTTGAACTGGGCGATGAACCACGGATCGATCTTGCAGGCCTCGTGCACTTCCGCCTCGGTCATGCCAAGGCGCAGCGCCTGGGCGACCATGCGCAGGCGGTCGGGGGTCGGCGTGCCGAGCGCCGCACGGATGGCGTTGCGGCCATCGCCGTCGGCGTCGAAATCGGGAACTTCGATCTCGTCGAGACCGGTGAGCCCTGTTTCAAGCCCTCGAAGCGCCTTCTGCAGCGATTCCGCAAAAGTGCGGCCAATCGCCATGACTTCGCCGACCGATTTCATTGCGGTGGTCAGGGTCGGCTCGGCGCCGGGGAACTTTTCGAAGGCGAAGCGCGGGATCTTGGTAACGACATAGTCGATCGACGGTTCGAAGGACGCAGGCGTGGCTCCCCCGGTGATGTCGTTGTCCAGTTCGTCAAGCGTATAGCCGATGGCGAGCTTGGCGGCGATCTTGGCGATCGGGAAGCCGGTCGCCTTGGAGGCCAGCGCCGAAGAACGCGAGACGCGCGGGTTCATCTCGATGACCACCAGGCGGCCGTTTTCCGGATTGACCGCGAACTGCACGTTCGATCCGCCGGTCTCAACGCCGATCTCGCGCAACACCGCGATCGAGGCGTTGCGCATGATCTGATATTCCTTGTCCGTCAGGGTCAGCGCCGGCGCAACGGTGATGGAATCGCCTGTATGCACACCCATCGGGTCGATGTTTTCGATCGAGCAGATGATGATGCAATTGTCCGCCTTGTCGCGGACGACTTCCATTTCATATTCCTTCCAGCCGAGGACCGATTCTTCGATCAGGACCTCGGTCGTCGGCGACGCATCGAGGCCGCTGCCGACGATCTCGAAGAATTCCGAGCGGTTGTAGGCGATGCCGCCTCCCGTCCCGCCGAGCGTGAAAGAGGGGCGGATGATTGCCGGCAGGCCGACATCGTCGAGCGCCTGCGCGGCGATTGCCATTGCATGGTTCACATAGCGCTGCTTGCGGTCGCCTTCGCCGAGGTTCCACTTGTTCTCGAGGTCGTCGAGCGCGGTGTCGAGTTCGGCGCCGGCGAATTTGGCCTTGAGCGCGGCGCGCTCCGCCTCATGCGCCTTGCGATCCTGGTCCTTGATGTCGGTGGCGTTCGCCAGCCGCGACTTCGGCGTTTCGAGCCCGATCTTGGCCATCGCCTCGCGGAAGAGCGCCCGGTCCTCGGCCTTGTCGATCGCATCGGGCTTGGCACCGATCATCTCGACATTATAGCGATCGAGGACACCCATCCGCCGCAGGGACAGCGCCGTGTTCAAGGCCGTCTGGCCGCCCATGGTCGGCAGCAGCGCATCGGGGCGTTCCTTGGCGATGATCTTGGCCACCACCTCGGGCGTGATCGGTTCGACATAGGTCGCATCCGCCAGACCCGGATCGGTCATGATCGTCGCCGGGTTTGAGTTGACGAGGATGACGCGATAGCCTTCCTCCTTGAGCGCCTTGCAAGCCTGAGTGCCGGAATAATCGAATTCGCATGCCTGGCCGATCACGATCGGCCCCGCGCCGATGATGAGGATCGATTTGATATCTTGGCGCTTCGGCATGGTTCTCATCCGTTTTCTGGCTGCGCGAAAAACCGGCCGAGGTGGGAGATCACCGGCCGGGTGCGCAATGAATGGTGTTTTCAGGCTAGAAGCGGCTTATAGGCAAATGTTTCTGCCAGCGGAACCCCGAAAATTCCGGAATCGACAATAAAGCGAAGATATCCGCAGCATCGACCAAGCCGGCATCGCGCACCGAAAATCGACTGAGATCCGCGGCCCGTTCGGGAGAGGGGATCGGGAACACTTCGTCTCGCTCCGGGGGCGCCGGAAGGTGCCCGGCAATCAGTTCAGCGACGCGGCATGGCCAAGGCCGGCATCGGATCGGCTAGATCAGAGCAAAAATGACCCGGTCGATGAAACCGCCCAGCAGCGATTGCGTTTTACATGGGTCGCCGTGCGGGCCTATAACTAGTCAACGCGCCAAGGTAGAAGCGACGTCTTCGGAGGAATAATCATGGAATGGAAGGGTCGCCGCCAGTCCAGCAATGTCGAGGATCAGCGGGGTGCGAGCCCCGGCGGCCTTGGAGGCGGCCCCTTCGGCCGCGGCGGAGGATTCCGCATCCCGACCGGCGGTGGCGGCATGCGTCGCGCCGGCGGCGGCTTGAGCTTCGGCACGATCATCTTCCTCGTCATTCTTTATTTCGTGCTGAAAGCCATGGGCATCGACATGCTTCAGGTTCTCGAGGGTGGTCCGGTGAACATGCCGGGCTTCGAACAGAGCGACGGTTCGCAGACGCCGCGCGGCTCGGCCGAAGAGGAGGAAATGAAGGCCTTCATGGCGACGGTACTCGCGGAAACGGAGGATACCTGGAACGGCATCTTCCAGGCTGGCGGCGAGCAATACCAGGAGCCAAGGCTCGTGCTCTTCAGCGGGTCCGTCCAGTCGGCCTGCGGCTTCGCTTCGGCTGCCTCGGGTCCCTTCTATTGCCCGGGCGACCGCAAGGTCTATCTCGATATGACCTTCTTCGAGGAACTCACGCAGAAGTTCGATGCGGCCGGCGACTTCGCTCAGGCCTATGTCCTGGCGCACGAGGTGGGCCATCACGTTCAGAACCTGCTCGGCGTCCTTCCGAAGTTCAATCAGATGCGCCAGCGCATGAGCGAAGTCGAGGCAAACCAGATGTCGATCCGCGTCGAGTTGCAGGCGGATTGCTTTGCTGGAATCTGGGGCAAATATACCGAGCAGAAGGGCTTGCTGGAGCGCGGCGACCTCGAAGAGGCGCTGAATGCTGCCACTCAGATCGGCGACGACACGCTGCAGAAACGCATGCAGGGCTATGTGGTACCGGAGAGCTTCAACCACGGGACGTCCGAGCAGCGGATGAAGTGGTTCAAGCGCGGTTTCGACAGCGGCAAGATGGCGGACTGCGATACTTTCTCCGGCTCGGTCTAAATGCTTCGGCCGGACCGGGCACTGCCCGGTCCGGCGCTTCCATCATCCCTTCTTCTCGCTGTCCATATGGACCAGTTGCGCCTCGGGATAGCGCGCACCGGCAGCTGCGCCCTTGGGGACGGCGCGCTCGATGGCGTCAAGGTCCTTAGCGTCGAGGTGAACTGCTTGTGCGCCGAGCGCCTCCGAGAGCCGGTCGCGCCGCCGGGCGCCGACGAGCGGCACGATATCTCGGCCCTGGGCGGCGACCCAAGCGATGGCGATCTGCGCCACCGTCGCGCCCTTGTCAGCCGCAATGCGCCTCAATGCTTCGACGAGTGCGAGGTTCTGTTCGAGATTGCCTTCCTGGAAACGAGGGCTCATGGCGCGGAAGTCGCCGCTCCTGGCGGCATCCTTCTGCCAATGGCCGCTGATCAGGCCGCGCGAAAGCACGCCATAGGCGGTGATGCCTATCCCGAGTTCGCGGCAGGTCGGGAGGATCTGGTCCTCGATCCCTCGCGAGATCAACGAATATTCGATCTGCAGGTCGCTGATCGGGTGGACGGCGGCTGCCCGGCGGATCGTCTCAGCGCCGATTTCCGAGAGACCGATGTGACGAACGTATCCCGCCTTCACCATATCGGCGATCGCGCCGATCGTTTCTTCGATCGGCACGTCCGGGTCGAGTCGGGAGGGGCGATAGATATCGATATGGTCGACGCCGAGGCGCTGGAGGCTGTAGGCGAGGAAATTCCGCACTGCCTTCGGTCGTCCATCATAGCCGGACCAGCCGCCTGCCGCATCGCGCAACGCGCCGAACTTGACGCTGAGTTGCACCTGGTCACGGCGGCGGCCCGCAAGGGCCTCGCGGATCAGCATCTCGTTGTGCCCCATGCCGTAGAAATCGCCCGTGTCCAGCAGTGTGATACCGGCCTCGAGCGCGGCATGAATCGTGGCGATGCTTTCCGCACGATCCGCGGGACCGTACATTCCCGACATGCCCATGCAGCCAAGGCCAATTGCTGAAACTTCGGGACCGGATTTGCCTAGCGAAACCATCTGCATCTCATTTCTCCTTAGGAAGGCCTGCGGTCGTTTCGTTCGCTGCAACATTTACTCCCGTTCGATCTGTGCGATAATCCGGTTTTCACGACACAGGTTGTACGGATTTTCGCACAATGAACGATCTTCCTCTTGCCGATCTCGACGCCTTTGCGGCCGTAGCGCGTGAACGCAGCTTTCGGACCGCCGCGAAGAAGCGCGGCGTATCGGCGTCCGCTCTTAGCGAGGCGCTGCGTCGGCTTGAAGCCAGGCTGGGGGTACGGCTGCTCAATCGCACCACGCGCAGCGTCACGGTGACGGAGGCGGGTAGACGCCTTGTCGAGCGGCTGGGGCCGGCGCTCGGAGAGATCGCTGGAGCTCTCGACCAGGCGGCCAGCGAACGCGACAATCCGGCCGGTGCCTTGCGGCTGAACGTGCCGACGATCGTCGCACGCGAAATTCTGCCCCCGATTGTCGGTCCTTTTCTCGCGGCGCATCCGGCGATCGCCTTGGAGGTGACGGCCGAGGATGGCTTCATCGACGTGCTTGCCGCCGGTTTCGATGCGGGCGTGCGCTACGAGGAGCGTCTCGAAAAGGATATGATCGCGATCCCGATCGGGCCGCATGTACAACGCTACGTTACTGCGGCCTCACCTGCTTATCTTGCCCGGCATGGTGTGCCGCAGCATCCGCGCGATATCCTCGAACACGCCGCCATCCGTCATCGGTTCCAGAACGGCGTTGCCTTGCCCTGGGAATTCGGCGAGGGCGAGGCGGCAATCACGGTGGCGCCGCCGCCGACGGTGCTCGCCAACGCTATCGACCTCGAGGTCAGTGCGGCTGTTGACGGTCTCGGAATCATCCGGACCTTTGAGGAGTTCCTGACGCCCGAAATCAAAGCCGGGCGGCTCGTTCCCATCCTCGAAGACTGGGTCACCAGCTTCCCCGGACCATACCTCTACTATGCGGGTCGGAGGCACATTCCGGCGCCGCTGCGTGCCTTCGTCGATTTCCTCAAGGCACGGCAGCGTTTGCGATGACTACAAGCCATGGGCGAAGAGTCATTCACGGATGTGATCATTCCGATAAAGACCTTTGAAATGTTCTTGGATTGTTTCGCCCCAGGCGATGCGATACACCTTATTTGGTGACGTCGTTCATGTTCTGTCTCCGTATCGGCGGACAGCGGGGAGGGAGATCCATGCTCGACAAGATATTCGTCCGACGCGGCCTGTTCCTCGTCTTCCTGATCCTGCTTCTCGACATCATGGGCATCGCCATCATCGTGCCGGTGTTGCCCAGCTATCTCCAGGAATTGACCGGGGCGAATGTCGGCGAGGCGGCCATCGAGGGCGGCTGGCTGCTGCTCGTCTATTCGGGGATGCAGTTTCTCTTCGCGCCGTTGATCGGCAATTTGAGCGATCGATTTGGACGCCGACCGATCCTGCTGGCGTCGGTGCTGACTTTCGCGATCGACAACCTGATCTGCGCGCTGGCCACCAGCTACTGGATGCTCTTTGTCGGGCGCATACTTGCCGGCATCAGCGGTGCGAGCTTCGGAACCGCCTCCGCCTTCATCGCCGACGTCAGCGACGATTCGAACCGCGCCCGGAACTTCGGGTTGATCGGCATCGCCTTCGGCACGGGCTTCGCGCTCGGCCCGGTCATCGGCGGCGTCCTCGGCGAATTTGGTCCGCGCGTTCCGTTTTATGGCGCGGCCGCGCTGTCCTTCGTCAACTTCGCGATTGGTCTGTTCCTTCTCCCCGAGACACTCGCTCCGGCAAACAGACGGCGCTTCGAGTGGCACCGGGCGAATCCGCTCGGCGCACTGAAGCAGATGCGCAACTATCCCGGGATCGGCTGGGTAGGCCTCGTCTTCTTTCTCTACTGGCTCGCCCATTCCGTCTATCCGGCTGTCTGGTCCTTCGTTTCGTCCTACCGTTACGGCTGGAGCGAGGGGCAGATCGGATTGTCGCTCGGCATTTTCGGCGTCGGCGGCGCGCTGGTGATGGCCGTCGTCTTGCCGCGCGTCGTGGGGAAGTTGGGCGAGCGAAGAACGGCAACGCTGGGCCTCGCCTTCACCGCGCTTGGCATGGCCGGTTACGCGGCCGCGTGGGAGGGATGGATGGTCTATGTCGTGATCGTCGCGACGGCGCTCGAAAGCCTCGCCGACCCGCCACTGCGCAGCATCGCGTCCGTCCACGTGCCGCCCTCGGCGCAGGGGGAATTGCAAGGCGCCCTCACCAGCATTTCGAGCATTACGACGATCTTGGGACCGCTCCTCTTCACGCAGATCTTTGCGGTCTTCACGAACCCGGCAGCGGCCTATTCGTTCTCCGGCGCGCCCTATGCAGTGGCGGCATGCCTGATCGTCGCAAGTCTGTCCGTCTTCCTGTGGCGGGTGCGGGGGGTCGGCGACTACGCATTCCAGAATGCCGCGCCGACACAGAAGGACGCCCACCAGGAACAATTCGCGCCGCGCTCGCAGGCGGCTGCGGATTGATCAATTTTCTTGATGGACCGATGAAAAATTAGGCAGTTTCACCCTTGTTGCTGGCGCCCGTCCCGGTGGTGCTGTAATTCGGCATATTCCTAGAATTGATCTGTGCCCGCTGCGCCGCAGAGCGAGGATTATTCCATGCTGACCGCGAACCGAGAATTTGTGCCTGCGCAAACGAACAACTCGTGGGGCACCCACTTTCGCGCCAGCATCTATCTCGGCGTGCCCTTCATCGGTGCGCAGCTCGCACAGCTTGCCATCAACACCACCGACGTGCTGATGGTCGGCCGGCTCGGCGCCGTCCAGCTCGCTGCGATCATCCTTGCCACGCAGTTCTTCTTCACTGTCTTCATCTTCGGCAGCGGCTTCGCGAATGCCGTGGTGCCGATGGTCGCGCAAGCCCAGGGGCGGGGAGACCAAGGCTCCGTTCGCCGCGCTGTGCGCATGGGCATGTGGGTGGTCTTGCTCTACGGCCTCGTCACCGCGCCGGTCCTCTGGATGGCCGAGCCGATCCTGCTGCTCGCCGGCCAGAAGCCCGAAGTTTCGGCTCTTGCAGCGGAGTATCTCCACATCGCGCAATGGGCGATCTTCCCGAGCCTCGTCTTCATGGTGCTGCGAGCTTTTCTAAGCGGCCTGGAGCGCGCCGGGATCATTCTCTACGTGACGCTCGCCACCTTGGTTCTCAATGCCGTTCTCTGCTACCTGTTGATCTATGGCCATTTCGGCTTTCCGGCGCTTGGTATTTTCGGCGCAGCGGTCGCAGCCCTCGGGGTCGCGCTGCTCGGTGCAGCGCTGACGATCGGCTACATACGCAGCCAACCTGAACTCGATCGGTACGAGCTGTTCGTACGTTTCTGGCGCCCGGACTGGCCGGCCTTCCGCGAGGTCATCCATCTCGGCGTCCCGATTTCGTTGACGATCCTTGCGGAAGTGAGCCTTTTCACCGTTGCTTCGTTGCTCATGGGAACGATCGGCACGATCGAACTCGCCGCGCACGGCATTGCCCTTCAGTTCGCTTCGATAGCCTTCATGATTCCGCTCGGCCTCGCCCAGGCAGGCACGGTGCGCGTCGGTCTCGCCTACGGGAGTGGCGATCTCGTCGGCGTCCGCCGCGCCGCCATCGCCGTGCTGGCGCTCGGCTGCGGGTTCGCGGCCATCGGCAGCACGATCTTCGCTCTGTTTCCGCACCAGCTCGCGGCGCTTTATCTCGACACCGACCGTCCCGATGCGGCCGAGGTCCTTGCCTTCGCCGGCCCGCTGATCGTCATTGCCGGGGCGTTCCAGCTCGTCGACGGGCTTCAGGCGATCGCCGCCGGCATGTTGCGTGGACTGAAGGATACGACCGTGCCGATGGTGCTGGCGATGATATCCTATTGGCCGATCGGCTTCGTCTGTGCCTGGGCCTTTGCGTTTCCTTTGAGCTTCGGCGGCGTCGGCGTCTGGTTCGGGTTCGTGCTGGGGCTGGCGGCTGCAGCCCTGCTGCTCAACTGGCGCTTCTTCCGTCTGCTTCGGTCGATCCGCGAATGAACACAAGGACACGTGAGGGAAGCGCGAAGGGCTTGGCAAAAAAGAAATGGCCGGACGGGCAGGGGATGCCGTCCGGCTCATAATGAGCGGCCCCACCAGGGGAAGAAATGAGACCGCTTGTGGTGAAACTTCCTGGCAGAAGTTTCCTGGAGGCATTCATCTCAAAGCCACAGCGACGCCATTGCGGCTACAGTCGCCGTCATTTTCTCTTCGGCCCATCCATTGCTGCCGACAGGACTGTCACACGGTCACGGGCCTCGTCGCGAAGCGCATGTATCGTCGCAAATAGCATCGCGAAAAACATCGCCATCGAAAACAGAGCAAGTCCCATCTCCTTTCAGACTGCTAAACGGCAGGCCCTATGAAAAGTTCCGTTCACTTGTTGTTTCAGGCTACAACTTCCGGTGTGAAACCATCTTGAACGTTGTACTCATCTAGCATTCATTCTCCCGTCGCTGCTGTTTCCGGTGGAACAGCCAAAGGCGGATCGCGTTACCCTTGCGGCAGGCCGCGGTCCGTGACAAAAGGCTTCACCAAACGGAAACAGACGCGATGACCACGGCATTCTATCCCGGCTCCTTCGATCCGATGACAAACGGGCATCTCGATGTGCTCGTTCAGGCGCTCAACGTAGCGTCGAAGGTGATCGTCGCGATCGGCATCCATCCCGGGAAGACGCCACTCTTTTCATTCGATGAGCGGGCAGAGCTGATCCGCCGCTCGCTCAGCGAATTCCTGCCGGAACGATCAGGGGACGTTGCCGTCGTATCCTTCGACAATCTGGTCGTCGATGCCGCCCGCCGGCACCACGCGAGCCTTCTTGTGCGCGGGTTGCGGGATGGAACGGACCTTGACTACGAGATGCAGATGGCCGGCATGAACCGGCAAATGGCTCCGGATATCCAGACATTGTTTCTGCCGGCGGGGACCGCGTCCCGGCCCATAACGGCCACATTGGTCCGGCAGATCGCAGCCATGGGCGGCGACGTCAGCGCCTTTGTTCCCGGAGCGGTCTATCAGGCGCTGCAGGCGAAGCACAAAGCCTGAGCTTCCACCACGCAAGGAGAACGCATGAAAATCCTCCAACTCGCTTTTGCAGGCGCCCTGGCGCTCGCCACCTTCACGGCAGGGGCCCAGGCACAGTCGAGCGACAACATCCTGACGATTGACCTCAAGGACGGCCCCGTGGTCATAGAGCTGCGGCCGGACATTGCGCCGAAGCACGTGCAGCAGATCAAGGAGCTGGCAGCCGCTGGCGAATATGACAATGTCGCCTTTCATCGGGTGATCAAGGGCTTCATGGCGCAGACCGGCGACGTGCAATATGGCGACATGAAAGACGGCTTCAAGCCGGAGCTTGCCGGCACGGGCGGCTCCTCGAAACCGGATCTCCCGGCCGAGTTCTCCGAGGTTCCCTTCGAGCGCGGCACCATCGGCATGGCGCGCTCGCAGGATCCGAACAGCGCCAACTCGCAGTTCTTCATCATGTTCGCGCCGGGCGACTTCCTCAACGGACAGTACACGGTCGTCGGAAAGGTCGTCGAAGGTATGGAGAATGTCGACAAGATCAAGCTTGGCGACGACGCCAACAACGGTGCCGTCACGGACCCTGACCGCATGATCAGCGTCAAGGTCGGTAAATAAGATCAGACAGAAGGAGAAAACCCATGGCCGAGATCAAGGATCCGGAAAACACGATCATCATGGAAACCACCAAGGGCAGGGTGGTGATCGAGCTTCGGCCGGACGTGGCTCCGGGGCACGTCGCCCGCATCAAGGAGCTGTCGCGCGAGGGCGCCTATGATGGCGTCGTCTTCCATCGCGTGATCGAAGACTTCATGGCTCAGACCGGCGACGTACAGTACGGCAAGAGCGGCGGCGAGCACTTCAATCCGGCGCGCGCCGGCATGGGCGGTTCCTCCAAGCCGGACCTCAAGGCGGAGTTCTCCGAGATCTCCCACGTGCGCGGGACTTGTTCGATGGCGCGCAGCCAGATGCCGAATTCGGCAAACTCCCAGTTCTTCATTTGCTTTACCGACGCTCCCTGGCTCAACAAGCAGTATTCCGTCTGGGGCCAGGTCATCGAAGGCATGGACAACATCGATAACATCAAGCGCGGCGAGCCGGTGCGCGATCCCGACTCGATCGTCTCGATGCGGGTTGCCGCCGACGCCTGATTTGCGCTAATGCACGGACCCGCCCCGGTCGTGCCTAGATCACGATGATTTTGTGCCGATTCGGCCCAAAATCATAAAACGTGATCGGTTCAAGCAAGTTAGAGCGGGATGCGGGCGGAAAACCGCACGCACTTTTCCTCATCCCGCTCTGGTGCCACCGGGGCGGGTTTGCTTTTGTTCGATACCGATATGCGCGTAGACTTGTTCGATTTCGATCTGCCGGAGACTTCCATTGCGCTGAGGCCCGCAAGCCCGCGCGACAGCGCGCGCATGCTCGTCGTTCAGCCGGAAGCGGAGCCGGTCCTCGCCGACCACGGCGTACTCGATCTGCCTTCCTTCCTGAGGCCGGGCGATGCGCTCGTCTTCAACGACACAAAAGTCATCCCGGCTCAACTCGAGGGTATTCGCAGGCGCGGCGACGATGTCGCCACACAGGTCTCGCTGACGCTGCATATGCGCGTCGCATCCGACCGCTGGAAGGCGTTCGCGCGGCCGGCCCGGCGGCTGAAGCCCGGTGACCGGATCAGTTTCGGCCACGGCGAAAACGCCTGCCTGCTCGGCGCCTTGGATGCGACCGTCGAGGAAAAGGGCGAGGCGGGCGAAGTCACTCTTCGCTTCGATCTTTCGGGCGCGGTTCTCGATGAGGCGATCATGGCGGTCGGGCACATCCCGCTGCCACCCTATATCGCCTCGAAGCGCCCCGAGGATACGCGCGATCGAACCGACTACCAAACCGTCTATGCGCGCGAGGAAGGCGCGGTGGCGGCCCCGACCGCGGGCCTGCACTTCACCGATCGGCTGTTTGGCAAGCTTGACGAGGCCGGTATCGAGCGCCACTTCGTAACGCTTCATGTGGGCGCGGGAACTTTCCTGCCGGTTAAGGCCGACGATACCGACGATCATGTGATGCACGAGGAGATCGGCCACGTGGACGCCGCGACCGCCGAAGGGCTGAATGCGGTGCGGGCGCGCGGCGGACGCGTCGTCTGCGTCGGCACAACGTCGCTCCGGCTGATCGAGAGCGCAGCTACAGTGGAAGGCAAGATTCGTCCCTGGTCGGGGCCGACCGGAATCTTCATCACACCCGGCTACCGTTTCCGTGCCGTCGACATGCTGATGACCAATTTCCACCTGCCGAAATCTACATTGTTCATGCTGGTTTCTGCCTTTGCCGGGTTGGAAACGATGCGTGCCGCCTATGCCCATGCGATCGCAGCCGGCTACCGTTTCTATTCCTACGGCGATGCAAGCCTGCTCTTCCGGAAAGACCAATGACCGAGACGTTCCAATTCAAGTTGCTTGCAACCGACGGCAAGGCGCGCCGCGGCGAGGTTTCGATGCCCCGCGGAACAATTCGCACGCCGGCCTTCATGCCGGTCGGCACCGTCGGCACCGTCAAGGCCATGTATCTCGACCAGGTGCGCGAACTTGGCGCCGACATCATCCTCGGCAACACCTATCACCTGATGCTGCGACCCGGCGCCGAGCGCGTCGCGCGGCTCGGCGGCCTGCACAACTTCATCCGCTGGGAACGGCCGATCCTGACCGACAGCGGCGGCTTCCAGGTCATGTCGCTGTCGAGCCTGCGCAAACTCAACGAACAGGGCGTGACCTTCAAGAGCCACGTCGATGGCGCGCTCTATCATATGTCGCCGGAACGCTCGATCGAGATCCAGGGTCTGCTCGACAGCGACATACAGATGCAGCTCGACGAATGCGTCGCACTGCCGGCCGAGCCCGGCGAAATCGAGCGCGCAATGGAAATGTCGATACGTTGGGCAGAGCGCTGCAAGGTCGCTTTTGGCGACCAGCCAGGTAAGGCGATGTTCGGCATCGTGCAGGGCGGCGACCTTCCGACACTGCGCGAACGTTCTGCGATCGCGCTCAAGCAACTGGACCTCAAGGGTTATGCCGTCGGCGGTCTCGCCGTGGGAGAGCCGCAAGAGGTGATGCTCGACATGCTCGACGTCACCTGCCCGGTCCTGCCCGCGGAGAAGCCACGTTACCTGATGGGCGTTGGCACGCCGGACGATATCCTGAAGTCGGTGGCGCACGGGATCGACATGTTCGATTGCGTCATGCCGACGCGCTCCGGTCGCCATGGCCTGGCTTTCACGCGCTACGGCCGCATCAATTTGCGCAACGCGCGCCATGCCGAAGACACGCGGCCGCTCGACGAACAATCGTCTTGTCCGGCGACGCGGGATTACTCGCGCGCCTATTTGCACCATCTGATCCGTTCCAACGAATCGCTCGGCGGCATGCTGCTGAGCTGGAACAACCTCGCCTATTACCAGGAACTGATGGCCGGCATCCGCAAGGCGATCGAGGAGGGGCGTTATGCCGACTTCATGGCAGAGACCCAGGAAGGCTGGCAGCGCGGCGACCTTGCGCCGGTCTGAGTCGCACATGCCGGAAATCGTTACAGGGCAGGGCCGGGTGCAGTCTGCACCATCAGCACGCCATTGATCTTATAGCTGCCGTCCGGCTGCGGGACGAGCTCGTAGATTGCTGTCCAGTCCTTGCCGTCCGATCCGACGATCAGCACTTCCTGGACTACTTCCTTGCCGACCAGCTTCGAACGCCCGAAGGCGAAATTGCCCGGGCGATACAGGTGCTGGTAGCTTTTCTTGACCATTTCGAAAAAGACCAGCCGGTCGGGAAACTTCTCCCGGATGCCGGGGGAGGCAAAGGAATAGGCAGTTTCCGCGTCGTCATCGAGAAAGGCCTGGATCTGGGCACGAATGACCGATCTCGCCGTATCGACTGGGTCTGCAAGCGCGCGTTCTGCGCTGAGGGCGAGCAGCAGACAGAGAGCGATGGAGACTGCTCTCGTCATAGGAGCCTCCTTAGCTATTCATCACGGAATCATATGCTCGTCGGTTGCTTTGATAAGCACCACATTCGGCTTAACGGGAGACGAGCGAAGAAATCCGCGGGCAGCGATTCAATATTTTCAGAAGCTTATCTGGGCCCGTTCAACCTCTTGCGCAGAAATCACAATCTTGTGATTTGAGATCGAAGATCTACCCGCGCTTCGAAACGACGCGTTCCGCGCTGCCTCGGCGCACACCGTGGCACGCCTTGTATTTCTTGCCCGAGCCACAAGGGCAGGGGTCATTGCTCCGGCGCTGCAGGCGGCCGATCAGGGGCAGCAGGATCGCGGAAGGCAAAAGGGAGGTGACGACGATTGCGAGCTTGGCCGAGATGCCGGGTATGACAAGGCGGCGGCCGGATTTGAACCCGCGCCAGGCACGTTCGGCGACGTAGTGCGAGTCGACCTTGGGCAGCACCTTGAACAGGGCCGCCCTGTTGGCACCGGATCGCTCGAGGAATTCGGTCGAAACCGGCCCTGGGGCGACGCAGGTCACTGTCACGCCGGTGCGCTGGAGCTCCTGGTGAAGAGCCTCCGAGAACGACCGCACGAAGCCTTTGCTTGCATAGTAAAGCGCCATGTACGGGCCAGGCGTGAAGCTCGCGACGGAGCCGAGATTGATGACGCCGCCGCGGCCGCGCGCTACCATGCCCGGTAGGAAGCGAAGGGTAAGGTCGGTGAGGGCGCGTATGTTGAGATCGACGATTCCGACCTGATCACCGACAGGCAGCAACGTTGCGCTGCCGCGAAGACCGTAGCCGGCGCTGTTGACCAGGACGTCGCAGAAAAGGCCGTTGGCAGACAGGAATGATTCGATCTGGACCGCTGCGTCGTCTGTCAGGAGATCCAAAGCGACGGTGAACACCTCTCCGCCCGCCGTCAGGATATCGTCCGCGGCCGCCGCGAGATCATCCGGCGAACGCGCCACCAGCACGACGGCCACGCCGTCCCGGGCGGCGACATCGGCAATCGCCTTGCCGATCCCGCGTGAACCACCCACCACGACGACGGCTGGCCGAAGCTCGCTTTCTGCCGTCATGCCGCACCCGAGACGCCGGCACCCATGACCCCGGCGGGTTCCGCGAGATTGGCCACCTCGGTGGCGATGTCACCGTTCAGAATTCTTTCGAATCGCTCCAATGCCCGCGCCACGTTGGCGCCATCCATGACCCGGTGATCATAGTGAATGCGGACCGTCACCGTGCCCTGATCGTCTATCGGACCATAGTTGAAGATGGTCGTCAGCGGTGTCAGCGGATTGAGCGACTCGGCGCCTAGTCCCGAATACACGGACAACTGGAAGGTCCCGAAATGGCGGCCGCGCGGGCGACCGAGATTGAGGCCCAGCCACATGAGCAGCCAGCGGATCGGCCCCGGCAGCCGGGCGATTTTCAGGGCGCGCCGGAACTCCTTGATCTCCATGACGGGACGTGTCCGCGTCGCCTCGATCAGGGCCGCAAGTTCGACGATCGAACGGCGTTCGGGATTCTTGATCAAGCTCAGCAGCACGGCTCGCTCGCCATCGAGTTCACGCTCATGCGCGATCGAGGCGATGCTTCCCGGATATTCGTAGAGCTGAGGTATCGGCAGCTTGATATAGGCCCGCCGCAGTTCAGGGGTTTCGAGAGAAAGAAGCGCATATCCCTTGAGGAACAGGACGGTCCAGGAAGGTCTGCTTTGCTGTTCCATCCGGGCGTTCAGCAGCGGGCCGAGATTCATCTGCCGTTGCACGGTGACCCGCGGGACGCGAATCGAAAACCGCATCAGATCGCCGACGAGGCGGCGCGGCCCCGAAAGCTTGAGAGCTCGGCCTCGCATCAGGACACCTCTAGTAGAGATAGGGGATGATTCGCTTGGTTCTTTCCATGTAAGCGCGGTATTGCGGGCCGAATGTTTCCAGCATCATGCGCTCCTCCTCATCCACCCTCAGGAAAAACAGGATTGCGAAACCGGCCAGCCCAGCGAGGCCTGCGATCCAGTTCGACAGCAGGAAGGCCTGCCCGACACCCATGAGCATGAACGAAGTGTACATGGGATGGCGGACAAGGGCATAGGGTCCGCCGCTGATCAACTCGTGCCGATCGCGTATCTCCAGCGTGATGGACCAGTTTCGGCCAAGTTCCTTATGGGTTCTGCGAAACACCCACATGGCCGTAATGAAGACGATGGCCCCGACGACCACAGACCACGCCTCGGCTGGATAATCGGCCGCCTCGGGAATCCCCGTAACCACATAGAAACCGGGCACGATTCCAAGGCCGCACAGGGCGGCGGCGAGCCCGATCGTCTCCGAGCGCGTCCGGCGATTGCTGACGACCTGCACGCGCTTCGCGCGGCGTTCGTAAGGACGGCGAATGAAGTACCAGGCGACGATGCCAAGCACCCAGATAATTTGCCCGATGGAAGCTATAGACATGCGCACCCTAGGTCCTGAGCCTGGCTCAGAAGGCCTCTTTCGATCTTGCAGCTGGCAAAGCGGGGAGGGCTGGAGCCGATCGCGTTAGCCGCCATTCATCTCACGGAGCCTTGTAACGAATTCCTGCGACCTTAGCCAGATGCCCGGGGTCTTGTAGCCCATGGAGCGGGCGATCTCTGCGACAAAGGCATTGCAATTGTAGACTGTCGCCTGCCAGACGCGCGACTTTGCCTTCAGCTTTCGTATGTAAGCGACGACCTTGTTGTATTCTGCCTCGGTGAGCATGATGCGCCAGCTTGCCGACCTGTATTGCTCTTCCAGGTCACCATCACTGGCTCCAGTCTCGGCCGGCACGGGCAAGAAATGCCCCAGAACATAGGGCGCCGTATCGTTCGTAGCCGGAGCAAGACCCGCAACCTCGGGGTTGATCATGGCGCCCGCCGCATTGGTACGGCCGAAAACCGCATAGGTGTGGCCGTAACTCAGCGCATAGCGTGAGCGGAATTCGATGAAGTACCCTTGCTCTCGGGTTTGGGATACGAGCTTGGCTGGCCCGCTAATATTCTGGCTGCTCGAAACGTAGGCCGGTTGGGGGCTCTTGTCTTGCGTCTGGCACGCTGCTGCAGCGAATGCGAGCAAGATCACAGGTAGGATACGGCTTGCTGCTAATGTCATCACGTCACGTCGCTCTGTGGCCGAACTCTTACTCGCAGAACTCGGACCGGCCTCGGCCAATCAGTGGCGTTTATTGACCGTCGCCCCTGGGCTGATTCGGTCCTAAAGGCGCCCCGTGGGGAGGGCTCATAGAGCCTCCCCACGGGGCAAATTTAGCTGTTATTTGTAAACAGGAGCGGGCTCTACTGCCGGCTCTGCAGCCGGCGGCGGGGCCTTCCCTTTGCCCTTGCCGATCGTGTCACAAGCGGTCAAGCCGGTGACAGAAAGCAACGCAATCATCACGATTAGAATTCTGCTCATCAAGAAGTCCTTTCCTCAATAGTCGGAATGGTTTATCGAAGGCAACACTCGAAGTAATAGTGGCGATTTGCGCCTAGGCCTAGTGCAAGAAGGACACAGTTGGCATCAGGTTTGTCGGTCCGGAACTGTTCAACGGGTTCTTCAACACACATGGCTTAATTATTTATACCAAATACGCGCGCAAACACCATCAGATGATCAATACCGTGGTCCCGACGGGGGTCCGACTGTAGAGATCAACGATGTCGTCGTTCGTCAAGCGGATGCAACCGCTCGAAACTGCCTGACCGATCGTCCACGGTTCGTTCGTACCGTGTAGCCGGAACATAGTGTCGTTCCCGCCACGATAGAGGTAGAGGGCGGATGCACCAAGCGGATTGTGTAAGCCGCCTGAGACGCCGCTCGCATACTGACGCAGGTGGGGTTTGCGGCGCATCATGTTTTCGGTGGGTGTCCAGGACGGCCACTCCGCCTTTCGGCCGATTGTCGCCTTTCCCTTGAGCGTGCGTCCTTCCTCTCCGACGCCGATGCCGTAGCGGATCGCCGTGCCGCCGCCTTCGACGTAGTAGAGATATCGCTGCACGGTATCGACGACGATCGTTCCCGGTGATTCGCCGCCGTCATAGGCCACTTCCTGCCTGCGGTAGCGCGGGTCGATTCGCGTCGTCCTGGCGGAGACCGGATTTGCCGTTGGTCGCCAGGTCGAACTACATCCGCTGGCCAGCAAAGCCAGACTACCCAATACGAGCATGCGACGCGCAACGTGGTTCTTGTCCATCTTCACCTGCTGAGAAAATAGTGAGTCCCCGGACTGTGTGTGTAACACCGCTGCGCGTGCTGGCCAAGCCTCGCATCTCAGGCGGGCACGACGCGGTGGTTTTCGAGCACAAGGGCGCGAAAACCCCTGTGCTACGGGGACTCAATACGGTTTGGCGCGCTCAACTGGCAGCACCGATTCGCGTCCAGCTACCCTAGCGGCGCGTTTGAACCACCGGACCGTCCCACTTCATGAACAGATTAAACGGCTTGCGGCAACCGCCTGCGTCTGCTCGACTGGGGCGGACGCAGGCAAGGAGGATGGACAGCGATGAAACTTGGCTTCGAGGGAAAGGTCGCGATCGTCACCGGTGGCGGTTCGGGAATCGGAGCCGCTATCTCCCGGCAATTGAGCGGCGAGGGGGCGGAAGTCGTTGTTGCCGATGTCAATCCCGAGGCGGCCCAGCAGATTGCCACCGAGATTCGCTCCGGCGGAGGTCGCGCGCGCCATTTCACGGTCGATATCACGGACCCGCAGGCGGTGTCCCAAATGGTCAACTTCGCCATCCAGGAATGCGGAGGCCTGAACCTGGCCGTCAACAATGCCGGCGTTGAAGGCGTCCGTAAGCCGACGGCCGACTATCCGCTCGACAACTGGCAGCGTGTGATCGACGTAAACCTGAACGGCACCTTCCACTGCATGAAACACGAGATCGCCGCGATGCTGGGACGGGGAGGCGGCGCGATCGTCAACGTGACGTCGATTCTTGCTTCCGTCGCCTTGCCCACCGCATCGGCCTACACCGCGGCCAAGCATGGCGTCGTCGGGCTGACCAAGACGGCAGCGATCGAATATGCGCGAATGGGCATCCGAATCAACGCCGTCGGCCCCGGCTGGATCGAAACGCCGCTTCTCTCGGAATATGCCGAGTTGGCGAAGACCCGGCGACTGGAGGCCCTACAACCGATGGGCCGACGCGGCACGCCGGAAGAGGTGGCGGCCCTCGCATGTTTTCTTCTGTCCGACCAGGCGAGTTTCATCACCGGCAGCTACCATCTGGTGGACGGAGCCTACACGGCGCACTGAGGCGGACTGCGGCTGAGACGAAGCAACGCGGCCGCCTCAACGACGGTCAGGCTGCCACCGCGAATCCGCTGGATCAGTTCAAGACGATGCAATTCTTTCTGCGACATGGTGATCAAACAGGACATCACGACTCCGAACGCTCATGGTCTTCACCAGGCTGAAAGTCGTCATCCTTGCTCCCAACGTTGACGTTGACCAGCGCATCGAGAGGCGAGACTGTCGCATCTCTAACTGGCCCAACTGTCGCATTACTAAATAGCCCTGGAGAATCTAAACCAAGTGCAACAATGACGAGTGGAGGGTAGGGGATTACCCGCAATCGCGCAAATGCGCCATGAACACCTCGGCGGGCGTGCGGTAGCCCAGGCACTTCCTGGGCAGTGAATTGAGATGGTGGGCGAGGGCGACCAGCTGCTGCTGGCTGACGGCGGATAGGTCCGTATCGCTCGGCACAAAGCGGCGGATGCGCTTGTTGGTGTTCTCGACCGCGCCTTTCTGCCACGGTGAATTCGGATCGCAAAACCAGCTCCTAGCGCCGAGTCCATCTTCCAAAGCCCTGAAACCGCGAAACTCGGTACCGCGGTCGAAGGTGAAGCTCTGCCGGGCAAAGGCCGGCAGCGGTGCGAAGGCATCGACGATCTTGTCGATGAGCGGCCGCGAGTGGCGGCTGCCATTCTTGATCATCACCGTGTAGCGGCTCTTGCGCTCGACCAGCGAGGTGACATTGGCGTTCCCGAGCGCGCGCTCGAAGATCAGCAGATCGCCTTCCCAATGGCCAAATTGCGAGCGATCGGCAATAAAATCAGGCCGTTGGGCAATCCTGCAGTCAAATGGGATCAAGCCGTCGCGGGGCTTGCGGGAGCCGCGGCGACGGCGCTTGCGGCGGCCTTCCGGCAGATGCCGATAGAGCTCCAGCGGATAATCTTCCTTGCCATAAATAAAGCGATAGATCGTCTCGGTGCAGACGCGGACGGCGCTCACGCCATCGGCAAGCAGGCGACCGGCGATCTGCTCCGGCGACCAAAGTGCCTTCAGCTGCTCGATGACCAGTTCGCGTAATTGCGGGTGGCGCCTGAGCTTGCGAAGCCGTCGCCGACGCTCCTTGCTGATGTCGTTGGCAATGCCGCTGTAATAGCCGCTGTATTCCGGAAAGTCGGCATCATGAAAGGTATTGCGCTTCAGCTCGCGGTAGATCGTCGATCGATGCCGACCGAGTTGGCGGGCAATCTCACCGACAGGAACCTTGCGTTCGATGAGCTGATGCAAACGGCGGCGATCGGGAAGAGTGAGCTGCAAATAGCACTGCGACATCCAAAAATCTCCAAGCGAAGCCTTTGTTTTTATTGGCATGTCGCACTTGGAAATAGAATGTACCCCCCTACATATAATGTCACAGCTATTTAAAGATGAGACAAAGTAATCAATTTAGAAATGCGACATCATCCTATTCCTTAGTACTGCGTTTGCAAGTTGCTATATTTACAAAGTACGTAGACGCAAGCCGCCGGCCGGGTGGAGCTGGCCAGGGTTGCGCAGGCCGGTCGGCGGCGGATGGCTCCAGCTGCAGAATAAACTTTAGCTTTGACACCCCGATCACTCCGCCGCCTTCAGCTGCGCAAGGGCCTGCTGGCGCTTGGCGATGACGACCGGATCCTTGGTGAAATCCGTCTTCCGGCCAGGCTTGGTGCCACGCTTCTGATAGCCATTGCTCTGGCTGCCGTCGCGAATGCCGAACATATGGTCCGTCTGGCCGGTGCGGCGCGGTCCGCCCTTGCTGCGCTGTTGCTCTCGTCCGGCCTGCATCTCGGCCACAATCGAAAGCATGTCGTCAAGGCGCTTGTTCTCAACCACTTCGCAGCGGTGCACCGAGCGCAGCGTGTCGAAGGTCCTGTAGGGCAGGGACGTCCCCTCATGGGTGACCTCGAGGCGACCATCGGGATAGTCGCAGACAATGAGCTTCTTGCCGGCGAGCGCCGTCGCGAGGTCGGTCGGATCGAGGATGAACATCACCTTGTCGTAGCGCAGCGTCAGCGACTGCGACAGCTTGCGGATCTCCTTGCGGCACATGGCGCCATCGAGGCTCTCATGCGCGGCAAACGGCCGATGCATGTCCTTCGGATTGCGCGGCGCCTTGCCNAAGCGNCGATTGAAGTCGGCCATGAACTCCGGCGCATAGGCATTGGCCGCCGCGATCGTGTCGATGCCGCGCAGCCGCAGTTCCTTGACGAGGCGATCCTGCAGCGTCTGGTTGGCGCGCTCGACGCGCCCCTTGGCCTGCGGGGTGTTGGCGCAGATGATGTCGATATTGAGCTCATAAAGGGCCCGCCCGAACTGCGTCAGGCCACTGGTTCTGTCCTTCTTGGAAGCATGGGTGGTGCGGAAGATGCCATGCTTGTCGCTGTAAAAGGCGATCGGCTTGCCCCATTGCTGCAGATAGGCCTTCGTCGCGTGCAGATAGTCGAAGGTGTTCTCCGATCCGGCGAAGCGTAAGTGCAACAGCTTGCCGGTGGCATCGTCGATATAGACGAGCAGGGCGCATTTGGGTCCGCGGCCTTCGAACCACCAATGAAGCGAGCCGTCGATCTGAACGAGTTCGCCGAAACAATCGCGCCGGCCGCGCGGCTGGAAAACCCGCTTCTTGCGTTCGCGTCGCGACACCCAGATGCCGGCTTCGATCATCCACTGGCGCAGCGTTTCCTTGCTGACGGCAATCCGATGCAGTTCGATCAGCTTCTCACGCGCCAGCGTTGGTCCGAAATCCACGTAATGCTCGCGCACCAGGTCGAGCACCAGGTTGCGGAAGTCCTCGCTGTGGCGCCGGTTGCTCGGCCGGCCGCGCTTCTTCGACACGAGACCGTCGGCGCCGGCCCGGTCATAGGCCTGCAACAGCCGGTGCACCTGACTGCGACTGAGACCGAGCAACTCGGCCGCCTGGACGACGCTCAGACCACGCCCACGAATTCGCTGAATCAGTTCAAGACGATGCAATTCCTTCTGCGACATGACGATCAAACAAGACATGACGACTCCGAATAACTCGTGGTCTCAGCCACGCTTCACGTCGCCAGTCTTCCTTCCAAACGTTGACGTTTGACCAGCATCCCGAGAGGCGACGGCTGTCGCATCTCTAACTGGCTCATGTGTCGCATCTCTAAACTGCCGCTACATATAATTATCGCATAACATAGATTATGGAACATATGTCGATGGGTTCAAACCGCAGGATCATTATTTAAATCAATGCCGTGTGAAAAAATTCTAAGAGCGTACTTTACGCCTCTTCGGCCGCCGGCATATCGATCTCGAACTCCAGCCGCATCATGTCATAGGCCGGTTCGACGTGATCCGGAGTCTCGCCGCGCACGACGTCGTAGTCCAGTGGCACGTGCATGTGGGTCAGCACGGCGCGCCTCGGCTCCAGTCGCGCGATCCAGCCGAGCGACTGCACCAAGGACAGATGACTCGGATGAAACCTGTATTGCAATGTGTCGAGGACCAGCAGATCGAGTCCCTTGAGCCTGTCGATGGTTTCGACTGGAAAGTCGCTGACATCGCTGCAATAGGCAAAATTGCCGATCCGGAAACCGAGCGAATGAATGTTGCCGTGAAACTGCATCAACGGTTGGAATTCAACCGGCCCGCCGGCGCCGTGAATAATAACCGGCGGAAGATCCTCTGGAATGACATGGGGTTCGACGATCGGCGGGTATCCGCTTCCAGGCGGCGATTCCAGACAGTACCGAAATCCTTCGCGAATCCGCCCCATCGTATAGGCGTCCGCCCAGATCGGCACACGCCTGCGGTTCTCGATGACGAAGCCGCGCAGATCGTCGATGCCGTGCAGATGGTCCGCATGGGCGTGGGTGTAAAGCACGGCGTCGATATGGCGAACATCGGCCGCCACCATTTGGGTGCGGAAATCCGGTCCGGTATCGATGACCACCGTGGTCCTACCGCCATCCGGCGCAATCTGCTCCACGAGCAGAGCCGCCCGCAAGCGCCGATTGCGAGGATTTGACGGATCGCAGGCGCCCCAATCACCGGTGATGCGCGGCACCCCCGGCGACGAACCGCAACCAAGGATAGTAAACACGCGCCGGAACGCCATATCAAAGCCTCGGCATCTTCGAGAAGATCCGCAAGGCATTTTCCGTGGTGATCTCAGCGATCTCGTCCTTTGAGACACCAATCGTTTCGGCGAGCACGTCGGCTGTGTGCGCAACATAGGCCGGCTCGTTGCGCTTGCCGCGGAAAGGCTTCGGCGCCAGATAGGGTGCATCCGTTTCCACAATCAGCCGATCGTGGGGAATTGTCTTGGCGATATCTCTGAGTTCCTGCGACTTCGGAAAGGTCAGTATGCCGGAAAAGGAGACGTAGCCGCCGAGCTCGACGCCGACACGAGCCAACTCCGCTCCGGACGAAAAGCAATGGAGAAGGAAAGGGAAGGCGCCCTTCCCCGCTTCCTCGGTCAGGATCGCCGCCATGTCGTCATCGGCCGACCGGCTGTGAATGACGAGCGGCAAGCCGGTCTCGCGCGCCGCCGCGATGTGGCGATGCAATCCTTCCGCCTGCGCCTCGCGCGGCGCGTTGTCATAGAAATAGTCGAGCCCCGCCTCACCGATCGCCACCACCTTGGGATGTGCCGACAGGCCGACGAGATCTTCCGTCGTGATGTCCAGTTCTTCGTCGGCATTGTGCGGATGGGTACCGACCGAGCAGAACACGTTCTCGTATTTCTCGGCGATCGCCAAAATCGTCTCGAACCGTTTCACGCGGGTCGAGATTGTCACCATCTGGGTTACGCCTGCCTGCCGGGCTCGTTCGACGATCTCGTCGCGCTCGGCCTCGAAGTCCGGGAAATCCAGGTGGCAGTGCGTGTCGATCAGCATCAGTTCGTTCTCGCTTACGCTTCCGGCGCCACGTAGCGCGGGAAGACCGGCTTCGGCGCCTCGAGCGGCGTGCCGGTGACTAGGCGGCCCGCCTCGCCGAGATCGGCGAAACTGCGTCTTTCTTCGGGGACCGCCACCAGATCGAGAAGCTTGCCCGCCGATTCCGGCATGAAGGGTTGCAGAAGGATCGCGATCTGGCGCACCACCTCCGCGGTCACGTAGAGCACGGTCGCCATGCGCTCCGGATCGGTCTTCTTCAGCGCCCAGGGCTCCTGCCCGGCGAAATAGCGATCCGTCTCGGAAACCACGGCGATGATGGCGGCGAGTGCCCGGTGGATGAGCTGTCTGCCCATTTCCTCACGCGTCGTCTCGATAAGCGCATCGGCGGCCGCGAGCATCGCCCTGTCCTCGTCCGTCAGCGGTCCGCATACGGGAATCTGACCCTCGCAATTCTTGACGATCATCGACAGAGAGCGGCTGGCGAGATTGCCGATGCCGTTGGCGAGGTCGGAGTTGATTCTGGTCGCAATCCCCTCCTCGCTGTAGCTGCCGTCCTGTCCGAAGGACACTTCCCGCAGGAAGAAATAGCGAATCTGGTCGAGGCCGAAATGTTCGACGAGGTTGAACGGGTCGACCACGTTGCCGAGCGACTTCGACATCTTCTCGCCCTTGTTGAGCAGGAAGCCGTGCGCGAAGACGCGCTTCGGCAGCGGCAGGCCGGCCGACATCAGGAAGGCAGGCCAATAGACGGCGTGGAAGCGGATAATGTCCTTGCCGATAACGTGGATATTCGCCGGCCAGAACTTTGCCCGCGGCCCTGAAGGATCGGTCAAGAGGCCCGTCGCGGTGACGTAGTTCGTCAGCGCATCCACCCAGACATACATGACATGGGCCGGATCGTTCGGAACCTTGATGCCCCAGTCGAAGGTCGTGCGCGAGACCGAGAGATCCTTCAGGCCCGACTTGACGAAGGAAATGACCTCGTTTCGCCGCTCGGCCGGACCGATGAAATCCGGATTGTCCTCATAAAGCTTCAGGAGCTTTTGCTGATAGGCCGACAGGCGGAAGAAGTAGCTCTCCTCCTCCACCCACTCGACCGGCGTTCCCTGCGGCCCGTAGCGCACGCCGTCGTCGCGCAGTTCCGTCTCGTTTTCCTGGTAGTAGGCCTCGTCGCGAACGGAGTACCAGCCGGTATAGGAGTCCTTGTAGAGATCACCCGCCTCGCCCATGCGGGTCCAGATCGCCTGCGATGCCTCGTGGTGACGCTTTTCCGTCGTGCGGATGAAGTCGTCGTTCGATGCATTCAGTACCTGAGCCATCTTTTCGAACTCGGCCGAGTTGCGGTCGGCAAGCTCCTGCGGCGAAATGCCTTCCTTCTTCGCGGTCTGCTGCATCTTCTGCCCGTGTTCGTCCGTTCCGGTCAGGAAGAACACTTCCCGCCCGTCCAGCCGCTGATAGCGCGCCATGGCGTCCGTCGCGATCAACTCATAGGCATGGCCGATGTGCGGCTTGCCGTTCGGATAGGAGATCGCAGTGGTGATGTAGAACGGGGACGTATCTCTCATGGGGGCTTCGACTTTTCTCGGATCAGAAACTAGGGTGCTATTAGCGCATCGCCTGTAGGTAGGGAACCGCCACACCCAGAAAAACGCCGCCCCATAGGGACGATCGAGCGGAAGTGGAAATTCCGGCCCGACCTATAAGGCGTCTTTCAGATCATCAAGCAGCGACAGGATCGTCTGCTTGCGATCGAGATTGTATGCATCGCCCAAGGCTATACGCTCGGCAAAGCTGCTCGAGAGCCTTGCGAAGCGTTCGGCGCGCTGAATGTCGCCGGCACTGGCCGACTCGCGCGCCAGCCGCATCACCCGCCCTGTGACGAGCGACGAGAAGAAGTCGTAGATCGTTTCGCTATCCTTCGCTGAAAGGATGTCGGCGAGCTTGTGCATCTGCTTGCGGACAGCCGGTCCCTGCCCTGCGAGAACGTCCTCGAAGGCGGCCGCGATGTCGAGCCCGCCATAGTTGATCAGCTTCAACGCTTCCGAAACGCTGCCGCTCGCCGCGGCAATGATCCCCTCGGCGTTTGGTCCGCTCAGGTCAAATCCCAGATGGGCGAGCGCCAGCCGCATGGCTTCCGGCTCCAGCGGCTTCAGCCGCAGCGGCAGGCAGCGCGAACGGATCGTCGGCAACAGCTTTCCCGGCGCATGCGTCAGCACGAGAAACAGCGAGCGGCGTGGCGGTTCCTCGAGAATCTTCAGAATCGCGTTGGCCGCATTGCGGTTGAGGTCGTCGGCGGGATCGATGATGACGATGCGCCAGTTCCCCGTCCCGGACGTCTGACCGAAAAACTTCCCGGCGCGGCGGGCCTCGTCTACCGTGATTGCACCCTTCGCCCTGCCCGTCTTCTCGTCGACGGGGCGCGTGAGATGCAACAGATTGTGCGACGCGCCGGAGGCAAGCTGCCGCGTGACGAGCGACGCCGGGTCGGGGTCGCCGAGGAGTTCGGGCGCCTCCGCGGGCTCGGGATGGCTGAGCACATGATTGGCGAATCGGAACGCGAGCGTCGCCTTGCCGATCCCTTCGGGGCCCTCGATGAGGATTGCGTGGTGGCCCTTGCCGGACCTGTAGCTCTGGGCAAGAAAGGCTTCGGCTTCACGATGGCCGAAGAGCTTGTTGTTTTCGACAGGAGCGACTGCTCCCTCCAGCACACCGGGACGTTCCATGGTCATGATGCCGCTTCGACCGCGGACGCTTGCGGTTCGCCATTGCCCGGCAGCAGCGCCTCCACCAGCTTCAGCACTTCCGTGGCGATCGCCTCCGGCGCACGCGTGGCGTCGACGACGCGGCACCGTTCGGGATCGGCCTCGGCGATGTCTAGGAAGGCTTCACGGCGTTTCTCGTGTGTCTCCAGTTGCTCTTTCTCGAAACGGTCGGGGTTCTCGTTGGCGGAGCGCCGCCGGGCCCGCTCGAGCCCAACCTCTGCCGGCAGGTCGAAGATAATCGTCCGATCGGGAATGACGCCGTTGACGGCGACGCGCTCCAGGGTCTCGACGAAACCGGGCTCAAGGTTGCCGGTGACACCTTGGTAAACGCGGGAGGAATCCATAAAGCGGTCGCAAAGAACGATCCTCCCCTGCTGCAAGGCGGGGCGGATGACTTCCTCGACATGGTCGCTGCGCGCTGCCGCGAAGAGAATCGCCTCCATGCGAATGCCGAACGCTTCCGCCGCGCCGGACAGCAGCACGTGGCGGACTGCTTCCGCGCCCAAAGAGCCGCCGGGCTCGCGGGTGGTCAGCACGTCGTAGCCCCGGGCGCTGAGCGAATCGGCGAGGAGGCGCATCTGGGTCGACTTTCCCGCCCCTTCTCCACCCTCGAATGTTACGAACAAACCCTTTGCCAGCGACACAAGTTCTTCCAGATCGGCGTGCATATTGCTTCTGTTTAGCCGATTGATCTGGCGGAAGGAACCGCCAAGCACCGCATTTGTCACAGCCAGAAGAACAGAAGCTCCTGCAGCGCATCAAGCGCCCGGCTGGCGAGCGTGCCGGACCCGACCGACTCGGCCGTCCTGACCGGCACTTCCCTGATGAGCTTGTCGCCGTTCCAGAGCTTGACGACGCCCACTTGCTGACCGGCCGCCACCGGTGCCGTCAGCGGCCATTTATAGACGATCCTGGCCGTCAGCCGTTCCGGATTGTTGACCGGCAACAGCACCTCGACCGGGCCGCCCGCGACGAGCCCGACATGCGAGGCCGCGCCGCCATAGATGCTCGCTTCGCCGATTGTCTCGCCGTCGGCGAATATCCGTCTCTTCTCGAAGTTCGTCATCGCCCAATCGAGCACCCGACGACTTTCCTCTGTCCTCTCCTTGTCGCTTTCGAGGCCGCCCATCGCCAGATAGACCCGGCGGTCGCCGCGCTGCATGGAGGCGGCAAGCGAAAAGCCGAAGCCCTCCGCAAATCCGGTCGCCAAGCCGTCGACGCCGACATTGGCGGCAATCAGCGGGTTCTTGTTGCGCTGCAGGATCTTGTTCCACTCAAATTCCGGCTGCGCGTAGAGGCGATAGAAGTTCGGGTGGGCCTCGCGCAGATGCCGCGACAGGGTGACGAGCTCCCGCATCGTGATCCTGTTCCCCGGATCCGGGAGCCCCGTCGCATTCTTGAAGGTCGCAACCGGCATGCCCAGTTCGCGCGCGCGTTCCGTCATGCGTTCAGCGAAAGCTGCCTCGTTGCCGGCCATGCCTTCGGCGAGGACGATGCAGGCATCGTTCGCCAAGTGGACGGTTGCGCCCTGTATGAGGTCCCCAACGCGAATTTGCGATTTGATCGCCGCGAACATCGTGGCGGTGCCGGAGGGGGCGCCGCCCGTTCGCCAGGCATGCTCGGAAACCGTGTAGATCGTCTCCGGCGTGAGTTCGCCTTTGTCGAGCGCCTCGAAGACCACCTCCATCGCCATCAGCTTGGCAAGCGAGGCGGGCGGTATGGGGTCATCTTCGCCGCGTGCAAACAGCGCGGTCCCGGTTTCCGCATCGATGAGATAGATCTGCTTCGCCTTGGTATCGAAGGCCGGCGTTTGCGCCCTTGCCTCCCCCTGGACGATCGCCGCCAGGATGCCCACGATCGCGAACCACTTCATGCGCATGTGAAACTCCGGTTTCTACACGGGCATAGCAGTGCAGACACCCCCATTCAATCGGCGTCAATAGGAAGAGGTGTTCCCTTGCTGGCGCCTTGCATGGGCAAGGATCGATTCGGGCGTCAGCGGATTGGTATCGACCATAATCGCCTCGAAGGGCGAGGGCTCATCGCTGACCCGCACTTCGACATAGGCGGCGGCGTAGGCCATGGTGCCGTCCGGTAGCGGAATCAATTCGGGCCTTTCCGTCGGAATCGGCCCGATCTCCGGCAGCAGCACGAATTCGGACATTGCGCGCGGCGTCGGCAAGGCTTGCGCCGGCGCAGCCAGGGCATTCACGGGGGCGCCTGTGCCGAGGTCCCGGACCTGATTTCGCATTGGCTCGTTCGAGGCGACCATGACCCCCGACGCGATCTGTCCCTCGGGCCTTACGCCCGGGCTGCGATCGCCCTTGGTGACGTAGGACGCCATGAGATAGGGCATGTCGTTGCCTTCGAGCGGAGCCCGGCCGACATATTGAACGCGGACCTTGGCGCTTCCCTTGCGCTTGATATCCAGCATGTCCGCAGTCTTCGAAGAGACGTCGATAATCCGGCCATATTCATAGGGACCGCGATCATTGACGCGCACGATGACCGACGTGCCGTTCTCCATGTTGGTGACGCGGGCATAGCTCGGGAGCGGGAAGGTCGGGTGCGCAGCAGAGAGGTGATACTTGTCGTAGACTTCGCCGTTTGCGGTCATGCGACCGTGAAAGGCCGATCCGTACCAGGACGCCACACCGGTCTTGTTGTAGCCGAAATCCTCTTTCGGTTGATACCACCTGCCCTTGACCTGATAGGCCTTGCCGACCTGATAGCGGCCGCCCCCCTTCGGAATATTGCGCCCGGTGGCGACCCGCGGGCTGGCTTTGACTCCGTAGACGGATTCGGCGAAATATTCCTTGCTTCGCGTCTTGGCTGTCTTGACGCTGGATGGCGATCCGCAGGCGGCAAGCCCCGCGCATAGTAACGGAACGGCAGCAAGCCGTATTCCCCTCAGAAGGTATGCCGCTTTTCTATCGGATGTCATCTGTCCCACAAGATCATTCGCGAAGCCGTATCGAAACAATCCGCTCTAGCCCCCGCGGATATTTCGACGTTCCGAAATGGAACAATCGAGTAATCATGACAACAACAAGGCGAAATTGCGAACCGGATGGCGAAGCCGTGATGGAAATCTCGCGCTATGGTTTACGAAGGGTAAATTTCCGGACTCCGAGCCTGGCAATGCGGAATGCCCGGCCCTCCCACTTCAACAAAATCACGGGCGGCTCATGCTAAAACTTGCAAACACCTATTGCTTCGGGCAATAACGCGCTGCCCGGAGGAGTGGCCGAGCGGTTTAAGGCACCGGTCTTGAAAACCGGCGTGCGTGAAAGCGTACCGTGGGTTCGAATCCCACCTCCTCCGCCAAAAACATTGATTCTGGATGTGTCTTTTTGCGCGCAGGAAAGACTTTCCGAGCCGATTTCCTGCACCTTCGACCTCCGCCACCCTAAGCGGCTTCCGAGCAGAAACATCGCCTCTAGCTAGGATTCGCCCAGGTGGCGGCACGTCAAAAGCGGCAGGCTAGCTGTTCTGCACCTGCTCGACCGCTTGTGCCAGGAATTCCAGCATGCGGACGCGGATTTCGCTCTCCGACTGGGCCACGCCTGCCGCGTCGAAATCAGCTTTGATCTTACCCACGACGCCGGCGTGGCTGGCATCGTCGATATCGGCCGCTATCAGTTCCCGGGCGTAGGCTTCCGGATCCGATTTGTTCAGGAGACCGGCGGCCCAGAGGCCGAGCATCCTGTTGCGGCGCGCCAAGGCCTTGAACCTCAACTCTTCGTCCAAGGCAAACTTCGCCTCGAAGGCCTTCTCGCGATCCTGCATCGTCGTCATCAATCTCTCCCTCAAGTTCCTGCGGAAGCATTCTCACATAATCCAGCACGCCGGTGAATGCGCAACGTGCCTTTTCGTCTTTGGCGACTTTCATGATACCCTAATCTAAATTCGGGGACGAAAAGATACGCCGATTGTGAAATGCGTTCTTTTCAGATATGGACCCGCTGAGAAAATTCCAAATGCGCGACCCAAGAGCGCCAACAACCACAGAGACAAGTCTATGAATCGTCGCCGCCGTATCTACGAGGGCAAGGCCAAGATCCTTTATGAGGGTCCGGAACCGGGCACGCTGATCCAGTTCTTCAAGGATGACGCGACCGCCTTCAACAAGAAGAAACATGACGTCATCGACGGCAAGGGCGTGCTCAACAACCGCATTTCCGAGTACATTTTCACGCATCTGAACAAGATCGGCATTCCGACGCACTTCATCCGCCGCCTCAACATGCGCGAGCAGTTGATCAAGGAAGTGGAGATCATTCCGCTCGAGATCGTCGTGCGCAACGTTGCTGCCGGTTCGCTGGCAAAGCGTCTCGGCATCGAGGAAGGCACTGTTCTGCCGCGCTCGATCATCGAGTTCTACTACAAGGCCGATGCGCTCGACGACCCGATGGTCTCGGAAGAGCACATCACCGCCTTTGGCTGGGCAAGCCCCCAGGAACTCGACGACATCATGGCGCTCGCCATCCGCATCAACGACTTCCTGTCCGGCCTCTTCCTCGGCGTCGGCATCCAGCTCGTCGACTTCAAGATCGAGTGCGGCCGCCTCTACGAAGGCGACATGATGCGCATCGTCCTGGCCGACGAGATCTCGCCCGACAGCTGCCGCCTGTGGGACGTCGAGACCAAGGAAAAGATGGACAAGGATCGGTTCCGCCGCGACATGGGCGGTCTGGTCGAAGCCTATCAGGAAGTGGCCCGCCGTCTCGGCATCATCAACGAGAACGAGCCGCCGCGCGGTTCCGGTCCCGTGCTGGTCAAGTAATTTTTCGAGGATAATTCAAGTGATCAAGGCACGCGTAACCGTGACGCTGAAGAACGGTGTTCTGGACCCGCAGGGCAAGGCAATCGAAGGCGCACTGGGCGCGCTCGGCTTCGACGGTATCGGCCAGGTTCGTCAGGGTAAGGTGTTCGACCTGCAGCTCGAGACCGCGGACAAGGTGAAGGCCGAAGCGGAGCTCAAGGCCATGTGCGAGAAGCTGCTCGCCAACACCGTGATCGAAAACTACAGCATTTCCCTCGCCTGACGGCGGGGGAAGCCATCCGCCGGCAGCCTCGATCGGACACAACCGCAGATCGGTTCACCGGCGTTTCCAAGCATTGAAAAATCGCCCGCGCCGCTCAAGCCCGTGGGGTCAAGGCAAGGTATTCACGCCATGAAGTCAGCCGTCGTTCAGCTTCCAGGCCTCAACCGCGATCGCGACATGATCGCCGCGCTCACGAAGATCTCCGGCAAGGCGCCGGTCACCGTATGGCAGACCGAGACGGAAATTCCGGATGTCGACCTGATCGTCATTCCCGGCGGGTTTTCCTACGGCGACTACCTGCGCTGCGGGGCGATCGCGGCGCGCATGCCGGTGATGCAGGCAATCAAGGCGAAGGCGGAGCAAGGCGTGCGCGTCCTTGGCGTCTGCAACGGTTTCCAGATCCTCGTCGAAGCGGGTCTGCTGCCGGGCGCCCTGATGCGCAATGCCTCGCTGAAATTCGTCTGCCGCGAGGTGAAGCTCGAAGTCGTCAACGCGGACACGGACTTCACACGTGCCTATGCCAAGGGCCAGGTGATCCGCAGCCCCGTCGCCCATCATGACGGCAACTACTTCGCCGACTCCGAAACGCTGAGGGCGGTCGAAGGCAACGGCCAGGTCGTCTTCCGCTATGCGGAAAGCACCAACCCGAACGGCTCGATCAACGACATTGCCGGCGTTATCAATGATAAGGGCAATGTGCTCGGCATGATGCCGCATCCGGAAAACCTGATCGAAGTGGCCCATGGCGGCTCGGATGGTCGCGGCATCTTCGCATCGGCCCTCGACGTAATCGCTGCTTAACCTTATCGCTGCTAGAAGGCGGCATCCATCGTCACCCGTGCGAGGCCGCCTATGTCATCCATGATCCGCCATTTCATCGCGCTTGGCTGCGCTGCCGCAGGCCTTTTCATCGCCGGCTGCCAATCCGACCGACCGGCCTCCCCGGCCGCGAGTTCCGCCGCTTTGCCGACGATGGAACGCGTTGCGCTTGGCGCCAATGGCTGCTGGTTCAAATCGGGTGACCCGGCCTTCAAGGCCTATCGCCTCGCGCCGGAACTCAATTCCTTCTCGGGGCGCCCGCGCATCCTTCTCGTACCACGCAAGTCGCCCGAATCGCGCCCCCTCGCCGTCATCCAGGCCGAAGGGCACCCTGCCCGGCTGCAGGCTTTCGGCCCGCTGCTGAGTGAACCGGTCGGCACACGGATTACCTCGGACGTGCGGCGCTGGGCCGCCGGTGGCCAGGGCTGCAGTTGATACAATCGGTCGCTCGCCCGATGGCTAACGCCAGAACGGCATGGCGGCTTCTCGCCGGGCCTCGGCTTCCGTAACGCCGATATCCCTAAGTTCGTCGGCGTTCAAGTTGCCGAGCGCCAGACGGCTTCGCCTTCTGGCGACCGATGTTCGATAGAAGCGCAATAGCCGAGCCAGAAAATTTTCGTCACGGAATGGGCGTCGAATGCCCGAACTCCCGGCAGGCTGTGCCGATAATCGGATTGTATCAATTGTATCCATTGCATTGGCCCTGAATGGGTTGGATCTGTTGCAATGGTGATAGTTGACAGAGCAATTGATGCAATATAGATAATTGTCACTATGACAACTTGGCTTCCCGACATACAGCAGGGACACGGTCCGTTATACGCGCGCATCGCCGACCAGATCGAACAGGCTATCGGTAGCGGCGCCCTTCCCGTCGGCGCCAAGCTGCCGCCGCAGCGCAATCTCGCTTTCGATATAGGGGTGACGATCGGCACGATCGGCCGCGCCTACAATATCGTGCGGGAGCGCGGGCTTGTCAGCGGCGAGGTCGGCCGGGGCACCTATGTGCTCGACCATCCGGAGAACAGGCCGCCGGAAGAGGCCGATCCGCTCACGACATCGCTTGCCGGCACCCGCCCGATCGTCGCACCGCCCGGAAAGCTGCGCTTTGACAGTACGGCGGCACCGGATATCGGCCAGGGCGACATTCTGGCAAGACTGCTCGGCGACATTAGTCGGGAGCACCACACGGACATCGCAAGCTATGCCCGCAATTTCCCGGATCATTGGTTCGAGGCGGGTGCGGAGTGGCTGGCGAGCGGCAATTTCCGGCCGGCGCCGGACAGTATCGTACCGACGCTCGGCGCGCACGCCGCCGTCATTGCGGTGATTTCGGCCGTCACCTCGCCGGGCGACCGTATCGCGTTCGAGACGCTGACCTATTCGCAGGTGAGCCGCAGTGCCGGGCTGATCGGACGGCGGATTGCGCTGATGGCGAGCGACGAGTTCGGCTTGATCCCGGAAGATTTCGAGCGCGTCTGTGCCCAGCAGCATCCGAAGCTGGCCTTCCTGATGCCCAGTGCCCAGAACCCGACAGTGGCGATCATGCCGCTCGACAGGCGCCGGGCGGTCGCTGAGATCGCCCGCAAACATGGCGTGTGGTTGGTCGAGGACAATCTCTACGGTTCGATGACCGGTGATCCCATTCCGCTGCTTGCCGAACTCGCCCCGGAGCGAACCTTCCTCGTCGGCGGCCTCTCGAAATCCGTCGCCGCCGGCGTGCGCGGCGGCTGGGTCGCCTGCCCGCCGCATTTCAGCCAGCGCATCCGCATCGCCCACAAGATGATCAGCGGCGGCCTCCCCTTCCTCCTTGCCGAACTTTGCGCACGCCTGGTCCTTTCGGGGGCAGCCTCCACCTTGCGCAGCCGCGGCGTCGAGGAGATCGGCGAGCGTGAGGCGATGGCGCGCGAAATCTTCTCCGGGTTCGAGTTCAACTCCAACCCCAAAGTGCCCTTTTTCTGGCTCAAGCTCCCTGAGCCGTGGCTGTCGGGAACCTTCAAGCAGGCAGCACTGCAGGAAGGCGTGCTGATCGACGACGAGGATGAGTTCAAGGCGGGGCGCGCCGACCGCGTCTTCCACCGTATCCGCGTCGGTTTCTCCTCCCCTGCCAAGCGCACGGACGTGGAAACGGGATTCCAGATCCTGCGGCGTCTGCTCGATAGCGGCCGCACCGGCTACGACAGCTTCGACTAATTCCCTGCCAGACGACTTTCGCGCAAGCGACGACGGTTTATAGTTGCTTGCAGTCCATGTGAGTCGATTCGTCTTCAAGGGATTCTAGATGCTCTGTTCAACCCGGCTTGCGGCGCGGGACGTTTTCCTGCGCGCTATCGCTGTCTCGGCACTGTTCGCATGCGCTGTAGCGGTCCCCGCCCGGGCAGACCAGTCGATCTTCGACGAAATGCGGTTCGGTGCGACGACCTCCATCGGCGACGGCGACAATCAGGAAGACGGCCTCTTCCCGTCCTTCACCGTTTTTTTCGACCCGTTTGGTGCCGATAGTGCCACCGGCTTCGTCGAAAAAGTCCTGCGGCCACGGGTGCATGCGGGAGCCTCGATCGCAACCGCGTCGAGTGGCGTCAACCAGGTATATGGCGGGTTCAGTTGGGACATCGACATCACCGAGCGTTTCTTTGTCGAGCTCGGTGCCGGCGGTACAGTCCACGACGGCGATCTGAACGATGACGGAACGAGCGGGCCGAAGCTTGGTTGTCGCCTGATGTTTCGCGAATATGCCGCCGCCGGGTTTCGCTTCGACGATCACTGGAATCTTTCGGCAACCGTGGAACACTCCTCCAATGCCAATCTCTGCAACGGCCCCAACGACGGGTTGACGCGTGCGGGGCTGATGCTCGGGTACAAATTCTAACGGCTGAGAAACGGAATTTCCGGTCGGGAGCGCGTCGACCGGCTCCTGTTGATCTGCGGTATTTTTCTGTCGCGCCGCGGCGCGGCATAGGCTAAAGAAGCCGCAAAGCGCCCCCTGCAGCGCCGCGCGTCTTATCAGACGCGCAAAGGTCGCTGTAGCACTTGAGTTGTTTGTGTTGCGGTTCGCACGCGCCGTGTCCCTGTCGGAAGGGGTGCGCGCCGCCCGAAGGATTGACGGTCGACGATGACGATTTCCAACACCCGCCCCATCACCCCGGACCTCATCGCCTCGCATGGGCTGAAGCCCGACGAGTACGAGCGCATCCTGAGCCTGATCGGGCGTGAGCCGACCTTCACCGAGCTCGGCATCTTTTCGGCCATGTGGAATGAGCATTGCTCGTACAAGTCCTCGAAGAAATGGCTCCGGACCCTTCCGACCAAGGGACCGCGCGTCATCCAGGGGCCGGGCGAGAATGCCGGTGTTGTCGATATCGACGACGGCGACTGCGTCGTCTTCAAGATGGAGAGCCACAACCATCCGTCTTACATCGAGCCGTATCAGGGCGCGGCGACCGGCGTCGGCGGCATCCTGCGTGACGTCTTCACCATGGGTGCGCGTCCAGTCGCCGCGATGAACGCGCTACGCTTCGGCTCGCCCGATCATCCGAAGACCCGCCATCTCGTTTCCGGCGTCGTTGCCGGCGTCGGCGGCTATGGCAACTCCTTCGGCGTACCGACCGTCGGCGGCGAGGTCGAATTCGACGCGCGCTACAATGGCAACATTCTCGTCAATGCCTTTGCGGCCGGCCTCGCGAAGACCGACGCGATCTTTTATTCGAAGGCGGAAGGTGTCGGCCTGCCGGTCGTCTATCTCGGTGCCAAGACCGGCCGCGATGGCGTCGGCGGCGCGACCATGGCCTCGGCCGAATTCGACGAGTCGATCGAGGAGAAGCGCCCGACCGTGCAGGTCGGCGACCCCTTCACCGAAAAGTGCCTGCTCGAAGCCTGCCTCGAACTGATGCAGACCGGCGCCGTCATCGCCATCCAGGACATGGGCGCAGCTGGCCTCACTTGCTCCGCCGTCGAGATGGGCGCCAAGGGCGATCTCGGCATCGAGCTCGACCTCGATAAGGTGCCGGTGCGTGAAGAGCGTATGACTGCCTACGAGATGATGCTTTCCGAGAGCCAGGAGCGCATGCTGATGGTGCTGCGCCCGGAAAAGGAAGAGGAAGCCAAGGCGATCTTCGTCAAATGGGGCCTTGATTTCGCGATCGTCGGCAAGACGACCGACGACCTGCGCTTCCGCATCCTGCACCAGGGCGAGGAAGTGGCGAACCTGCCGATCAAGGAACTCGGCGACGAGGCACCGGAATATGACCGCCCCTGGACGCCGGCCAAGACCCCCTCGCCGCTCGCCACCAACGACATTCCCCAGGCCGATGTCGCCGAAGCGCTTCTGAAACTGGTCGGCTCTGCCAACAATTCCTCGCGCCGCTGGGTTTACGAGCAATACGATACGCTGATTCAGGGTAATTCGCTGCAACTGCCGGGCGGCGACGCCGGCGTGGTGCGCATCGAAGGTCATGTGACGAAGGCGCTCGCCTTCTCCTCGGACGTCACGCCGCGTTATGTCGAGGCCGATCCGTTCGAAGGCGGCAAGCAGGCAGTGGCCGAGTGCTGGCGCAACCTCACGGCAACCGGCGCCTTGCCGCTCGCCGCGACCGACAATCTGAACTTCGGCAACCCCGAGCGGCCGGAGATCATGAGCCAGTTCGTGCACGCGATCAAAGGCATCGGCGAAGCCTGCCGCGCGCTCGATTTCCCGATCGTCTCCGGCAACGTCTCGCTCTACAACGAGACGAATGGGCAGGCGATCCTGCCGACCCCGACCATTGGCGGTGTCGGCCTTGTCAAGGATTGGGCAAGGATGGCGCGCATCCGCTTTGCCGCGGCGGAAGAGACCATCCTGCTCGCGGGCGCTCCGGAAGGCTTGGGCAGCCATATCGCCCAGTCTGTCTATATGCGCGACATTCACGGCCGCACCGACGGCCCGGCGCCGCATGTGGACCTGGCGCATGAGCGCCAAGTCGGCGATTTCGTTCGCGGCCTGATCGAGGACGGCCTGGTGACGGCCGTGCATGATTGCTCTTCCGGTGGCCTGGCCCTTGCCGTCACGGAAATGGCGATGGCCTCGGGGATCGGCGCGACGATCGAAGCGCCCTCCGGGCACGATCCGATTGCCGCCTTCTACGGGGAAGACCAGGGCCGCTATGTCGTGACGGTTTCGGCCGGAAAGCTGGAAAGCGTTATTTCCCTGGCAAGAGACGCCGGCGTCTCCCTGCGGGTGATCGGCACGACCGGCGGCGACACAGTAAAGCTCGGCGATGCAAAGGCAGTCTCCATCGAGGACCTGCGATCGGCCCACGAAGCCTGGTTCCCGACCTACATGGCCAGCGATCTGGCTCCTGACAATTGACGGGAGACGGGGCGGAAAACCGTCAAATCATCATTTGCTTTCCTCCCCTGAATCGTGGTTCCCTTGAGGCTACGAGCGGGGGTGGGCCCCTGCCCCCGCAGAAAAATAACAAGGGAGTTGGCATATCATGCCCATGACACCAGGCGATATCGAAGACATGATCAAGGCCGGAATCCCCGGCGCGAAGGTCACGATCCGCGATTTGGCCGGTGACGGCGACCACTATGCCGCCGAAGTCGTGGCCGAAGCGTTTCGTGGCAAGACCCGCGTGCAGCAGCACCAGATGGTCTATAACGCTCTCAAAGGAAATATGGGCGGCATACTTCATGCGCTCGCCCTGCAGACCAGCGCGCCGGAGTAAGCGTGCATGGCGGATCTGGTCAAGGAACTCGTCAGCGGCGTTGTTGAGAGTGCACTGAAGGAGATTCTGAAAAAGACCGGCGGCAGGAAAGCCGCGACGCGACGGACGAAGCGCCGCACGCGGAAGGCCACGACCGGCGGCATTCTCGCGGACATCATCGAAGCCGCGATCCGCAAGCCGGCGAAGAAACAGGTGAGCCGTCGCCGCACCGCCGCATCCCGGAGCAAAGTTCGACGCCGCCTCGCCTGAGGTGGTTCGAAAGCCAAATTTTGAGGACCATCAACATTTTTGCGATTGGGTGGGTGAAAACTTCGCCCATGCATGCTATTTAAGCTGTCAATCGACATCCGGTCCTTGAAGCCGGCCAGGTAAGGAAGACAGCATGAGCGGAATTCAAGATTTCATCGACAACGAAGTCAAGACGAACGACGTCGTTCTCTTCATGAAGGGCACGCCGCAGTTTCCGCAGTGTGGCTTCTCCGGACAGGTGGTGCAAATCCTCGACTACATCGGCGTCGACTACAAGGGCATCAATGTGCTCGCCGATGCGGACCTGCGCCAGGGCATCAAGGATTACTCCAACTGGCCGACCATTCCGCAGCTCTACGTTAAGGGCGAGTTCGTCGGCGGTTGCGACATCGTACGCGAGATGTTCCAGGCAGGCGAGTTGCAGGAGCACCTTCAGGGACAGGGCATTTCAGTAAAGGGCGCTGCCTGACACCCCGGCAGCACCTCGCAAAGAGCGAAAAGGCGGGTGACCGCCTTTTTTGATTCATGGACTCCATGCCGGTTGCCTAATTTTCGATGTGCTCTATGAGCACTCACGTAGCCCGAAGTTCTTCTTTCCCGAGGGCGATCGCTGGAGCGTATTGTTTGACCTGCGCCAGCCTTGCGTTTTTCGGCGACTGCGTTCCGTTGCCGCCCCCATAGACAAGCCGACCGGCGCGCGCCGGCCGTTTTGTTGCCTATCGGTCCAGAGCATAGTGCATCGAGAGAATGTTCGGACCGACTTAGTTGAAGTCTGAATTTATTCAGTCAGATCAAGACATTGCAGAGATTTTTGCGTGTTCGCCATCAAGGTGGAGCGCGGTAGACCGGTTGCCATCTCTCCCGGTCGCAAGGGATTCACGAAATGACAAGGCCCATTGATCAAACCGCTACCCTATCGGGACTGACGAAGGTCCAGTTCATCGCGCTCATGGCCATGCTGATGTCGATCAACGCCGTTTCGATCGACATCATGCTGCCGGGCCTGCAGGAAATCGGCGCGAGCCTCGGCGTCACCGATGAAAACGACCGCCAATATATCCTGTCCGCCTATCTGTTCGGCATGGGTTTCGCCCAGCTCTTCTTCGGACCGCTTTCCGATCGGTTCGGGCGGAAGGTGCCGCTGATCGGCGGCCTGGCGCTCTATTCCCTGAGCGCCCTGGCGATCGTCTTCGTGCCGACCTTCGCGGCGCTTCTATTCTTCCGCTTCGTCCAGGGGATCGGCGCGGCCGCGACCCGGGTCGTGACCGTCTCCATCGTCCGTGACATCTATGGCGGCCGCCAGATGGCGGAGATCATGTCGCTGGTCATGATGGTGTTCATGATCGTCCCGGTCATCGCACCGAGCATCGGCCAACTGATCATGATCTTTGCCGAATGGCACATGATCTTCCTCGTCATCGCCCTGTTCGGGCTCACCGTCTCGGTTCCTGTGACGATGCGCCTCAGGGAGACCCTGGCTCCTGCAAATCGACGGCCCTTCACGGCCTCTGCGATCTTGGACGGCTTCCGTATCGTGCTGACGAACCGGATTGCCCTTTTCTATACGTTGGCCACATCCGTGGTCTTCGGCGCGCTCTTCGGCTTCATCAATTCGGCGCAGCAGGTCCTTGTCGGCATCTACGGCCTCGGCGTGTGGTTTCCGGTCGCGTTCGCTGCCTTCGCAGGCCTGATGGCGGTCGCGTCCTTTACCAATTCCCGTCTCGTGCGGCGGTTTGGCATGCGGGCGCTTTCGCACGCAGCGCTTCTCGGCTTTACCCTGGCAAGCTTCGTCTGGATGTCCGCGTCCCTGACCGGGCCGCTGTCACTGCCCGTCTTTGTGATTCTCTACGCCGCGGCGATGTTCCAGTTCGGGGTGATCTTTGCCAATTTCAACGCCATGGCGATGGAGCCGCTTGGACATGTGGCCGGTACGGCCTCGTCGGTCCTCGGCTTCGTGCAGACGATCACCGGCGGGGTCATTGGCGCCGTCATCGGCCAGGCCTTTGACGGCACGGTGACGCCGCTTGCCGTCGGCTTTTCTACCGTAGCTGTCCTTGCCCTCGTCTTTGTGCTGATTGCAGAGGGCGGCCGGCTTTTCAAACCGCACAATCCTGCCGGCTAGCCGGATGCCCGGTGTGGCACAACAGCCGGCTTGTTCCTCCCAAATCTGCCTATTGTGGATATTCCAATGACTTCCATCTCAGAAGACACTCTCAACGCCCGACAACAAGCGGGAGATACCAACTCGGTTTCGGGTGCGGCTCGTATCGGAATGGGCCTCGTCGAATTCATCGTGACGATTGCCGTGATGACGGCAAGCGTGGCGCTCGCGATCGACAGCATGCTGCCGGCGCTTTCGAGCATCGGGCAGTCGTTCGACGTTGCCAATGCCAACGATGCACAGCTCGTCATCGGCATATTCTTCCTCGGATTCGGCTTCTCGCAGATTTTCTTCGGCAGCCTTTCCGACGCCTTCGGCCGCCGCGTGGTGTTGCTCGGCGGCTTGGCCTTCTTCACCGTCTCGAGCTTCGCCGCCTCGCAGGCGACGAGTTTCGAAGCGCTGCTGGTGCTTCGCTTCATCCAGGGCATCGGTGCCGCGGCAGTGCGCATCACCACCATGGCGATCGTCCGCGACTGCTTCGGCGGCCGCGAGATGGCGCGCGTCATGTCCTATGTGATGATCGTCTTCATGATCGTGCCGATCGTCGCTCCGTCGCTCGGACAGCTTGTCATCATGTATGCGAATTGGCACTGGATCTTCATCCTCATCGGGCTGATCGGCCTCGCTTTGTTCGGTTTGGCCTTGACCCGCATGTCGGAGTCGCTATCGGCCGAAGAGCGCATGCCACTCTCCGTCGGCGCTATCCTGTCCGGATTCCGGACGGTCCTGACGAACCGCATCACCTGCGGCTACATGATCGGGCTTACGCTGTTCACGGCGGTTATCTGCGCTTACATCGTCAGCGTTCAGCAGGTCTTCGGTGAGATTTACGGCCTTGCCGATTGGCTGCCGATCGCCTTTGCCGGAACGGCCGGCGGCATCGCGGTCGCAAACTTTGCAAATGGCTTCTTCGTCCGCAGCTTCGGCATGCGCCGCATTTCGCATGCTGCGCTGATCCTGTTCACGCTGATTGCAGCCGTCGGCTACGCTCTTTCGTTGGCCGGCACGCCGGCCTTCGTCGTCAGCTATCTGCTGTTCTCGGTGCTTTTGATGTTTTTTGCCGTGATCGCCACCAACTTCACGGCCATCAGCCTCGAGCCAATGGGGCACCTCGCCGGAACGGCGACGGCGATCACCGGCTTCATCTCGACGACTGCCGGCGCCCTGATCGGCAGCGCCGTCGGCCAACTTTTCAACGGCACGCTGCAGCCCTTGTTCGGTGGTTACGCGCTCTTCGGACTGCTGACCATTGCCGCAACGCTCTGGGCGGAAAACGGAAAGCTCTTCACGCATCCGGGCGATATGCATACTGAGCCTGACCACGGTGGTGGCCACCTATAAGAAAAAGCCCGCGCGGTGTTCCGGGCGGGCTTCTCATCACGATCTCTTCATCGTCCTTGTCACACCGTGAAGACTTCGCGCCGCAACGCCTCCCAGCTTTCTTTGTCCGTCGCAAGCAGCAGCCCGCCATTGGTGTGTGCCGGAAGGTAGGGCGATCCGTCGAAGCGCGCCGCATAGGCGCCGGCCTCTTCGGCGATCAGCGTGCCGGCGAGGTGGTCCCACGGCATGAGCTTCTGGTACATCAGGAAATGCAGATGACCCGCAGCGAAGATACGATACTCATGCGCGGCACAGCGGTAGCTGGTGGCGATCCTCACCTTGGCCATATTGGCCATGACGATCCGGCGGTCGTCTTCCTTGTAGAAGCCCGTTGATGCGCCGCCGACCATGCTCTCGAGCGGTACGCCGGCGGTGACCGAGAGCTTCTCCTGCGATCCGTTCGGCCGGCACATCCAGGCGCCGGACCCCCTTTCGGCAATTACCCAATCATTGCCGAGCGGATCGTAGATGATGCCGGCGACGGTTTCGCCCTTGGCGACGACGCTCGCCATCACGCCGAAGAGCGGCAGGCCGGCTGCGAAATTGAATGTCCCGTCGATCGGATCGACGACGATAGCGAAATCGGCATCCGCCAGCTTGTCGAGGAGCGCCGGGTCGGCAGCGACCGACTCCTCACCGATGAAGACCGCGCCCGGTGCGACGGTATCGATCTTCGACTTGATCAGCCTCTCGGCCGCCTCATCGCCTTCGGTCACCAGATCGATCGCCTCGGATTTCACCCGCACATCGCCCGAATCCAAGTTCCGGAAGCGAGGCAGGATCTCCTTCACCGCCGCCTCCTGCAAAAGATTGGCAAGGGCGGCGATGTCGACGGGCTGGCTCATTCTTTGGGCTCCGGAGAAAGGGATTGGAAATCGAACAGCTTCGGATCGAGCAGGTGCGAGGGGTTCACGTGTCCGAGCGCGCGCAGCATTGTATCCTTGCGACCGGGCATGCGGCGCTCGATATCGGTAAGCATCGCCTTCATGGCGTTGCGCTCGAGACCATCCTGCGAACCGCAAAGGTCGCAGGGGATGATCGGGAATTCCATCGCCGCGGCGAACTTCTGAAGGTCGTCCTCTGCGGCATAGGCCAGCGGCCTCAAGACCGTCAGGTCGCCTTCGTCATTGAGCAGTTTCGCCGGCATGGATGCGAGCCGGCCGCCATGGAAGAGGTTCATGAAGAAGGTTTCGAGAATATCGTCGCGATGATGCCCGAGAACCAGCGCGTCGCACCCCTCCTCCCGCGCGATACGGTAGAGGTTGCCACGTCTCAGCCGAGAACAGAGCGAGCAATAGGTCGCGCCCGTCGGCACCTTCTCCTTCACGATCGAATAGGTATCGCGATACTCGATCCGGTACCTGACGCCGATCGAGGCGAGGTAGTCCGGCAGGATGTGTTTCGGAAAGTTCGGCTGGCCCTGGTCGAGATTGCAGGCAATCAGCTCTACTGGCAGATGCCCGCGCCACTGCAGGTCCATCAGCAGCGCCAAGAGGCTGTAGCTGTCCTTCCCGCCGGAAACGCCGACAAGCCAGCGCTTCGACCCCTTCAGCATGCCGAAATCGTCGAAAGCCTGACGCACCTGACGTAGCAGGCGTTTCCTCAGCTTGTTGAAGGAGACGGAAGACGGCATCCGCGCAAACAACGGATGTGCGCCGGCGTCGAAGACGCTATCTTCCGCATTGGCAGCAACGTCCATCATCTCGCGCTCAGGCGATGGTGAGAGTTCCATGGGGGCGATCCCGGCATCTGCGGGCACAATGGAGCGCCCAACGGTCTGCACCAGCACTTGCCCCGTCCAGCCGGGAAGATCAAGGAAAAAGCGGGAAGCCGCCCGTTAGTCACGGCCCGAAGACCGACCACCCGGTACGTGCGGCCAGCATCTCAAGAGCGAGCGATCCGAGCAGCGAATTGCCGTTCTCGTTGAGGCCAGGCGACCAGACGGCAATCGACGCCTTGCCGGGCGCAACGGCCATGATGCCACCGCCGACGCCGCTTTTGCCGGGCAAGCCGACGCGATAGGCGAAATCACCGGAACCGTCATAGTGGCCGCAAGTGAGCATCAGCGCATTGATGCGCCGCGCCCGCTGGCGCGACACGACGGAATGGCCGGTCAGAGGATTGGTGCCGCCGGCAGCCAGGAACAGGCCGGCCTTGGCGAGCTGGCTGCAGGTCATGGCAAGCGCACAATGGTGGAAATAGACGCCGAGCACATGCTCGACCGGATGATCAAGGCGGCTGAAGGACCGCATGAAGCTGGCAAGTGCGAAGTTGCGGAAGCCTGTGGCGGTCTCGGAGCGGGCCACCTCGTGGTCGATAACGATATTCTCGTCGTCGGCAAGATAACGCACGAAGCGCACGATCTCGCCGATCAGTTCCTTCGGCGTATGGCCGGCGAGGATAAGATCGCTGATCGTGATCGCCCCGGCATTGATGAATGGATTGCGCGGCTTGCCGCCTTCGTGCTCGAGCTGCACGATCGAGTTGAAGGCTGAACCGGATGGCTCGCGCCCGACCCGGCGCCAAATATTCTCGCCATGCTTGCCGAGCGCCAGCGTCAGCGTGAACACCTTTGAAATGCTCTGGATCGAGAACGGCACCTCCGCATCGCCGACACGATGCACCGCGCCGTCCGTCGTGACGATTGCCATGCCGAAATGCCGGGGATCGACGCGGGCAAGCTGCGGAATATAGTCGGCAACCTTGCCCTCGCCGAGCCGTGGTGTCAGCTCGCGATAGATGTCGTCGAGGATCGATTGCAGATCCTGTGGCGCTTTCTGCTCGGGCATACGGCACTCCTCGATCTCAAGCGGCCACTACGAATGGGCTCGCTCCAACGTACAAAAAAAACCGCCCGTCTCCGGGCGGTTTTCGTAATTGTCTGGCCAGGCCCGGATTAACGCGAATAGAATTCGACGACCAGGTGCGGCTCCATGACGACCGGGTATGGAACGTCGGTCAGGGCCGGAACGCGAACGAAGGTCGCGACCATCTTGTTGTGATCGGCTTCGATATAGTCCGGAACGTCGCGCTCAGCGAGCTGAACGGATTCGAGGACCGTAACCAGCTGCTTGGACTTGTCCTTAACCTCGATGACGTCGCCCGGCTTGCAACGGTAGGAACCGATGTTGACGCGAACGCCGTTGACCTTGACGTGGCCATGGTTGACGAACTGGCGAGCGGCAAAGACGGTCGGAACGAACTTGGCGCGGTAGACAATCGCGTCGAGGCGCGATTCGAGAAGGCCGATCAGGTTCTCCGGGGTGTCGCCCTTGCGGCGGGAAGCCTCAGCGAAGATTGCGCGGAACTGCTTTTCACGGATGTCGCCGTAGTAGCCCTTCAGCTTCTGCTTGGCGCGCAGCTGCACGCCGAAGTCGGAGAGCTTGGACTTGCGGCGCTGGCCGTGCTGGCCCGGGCCGTATTCGCGGCGGTTGACCGGGGACTTCGGACGGCCCCAGATGTTTTCGCCCATGCGGCGGTCAATTTTGTACTTGGACGATTCGCGCTTGCTCATCGCATTTCCTTTCAAACGGTTACACCGGCTTGTTGCCAAGCCGGATCAAGGAAACACGCCCTCCTCTGAACCCATTTTGGGAGTTCTGACAGGCTTCTCACGATCACGCTGCCGGAGAAACCACGGGACATGTCAAATGAAACACCGGGCATCGCTGCCCGGCGTTGGGGCGGCTTTAGTGGTTGCGAACCACATTGTCAAACGAAATCGTGGCAACCAGCGTCGGTTCAAACCGGATCACCCGCCTCGGCCCGTTCCAACGAAATAAGCAGTTTCCTGAGAAGCGCACCGAGTGCGGCGCGGTCTTCCTTGCCGAGCCCTTCAAGATATCGCGTCTCGCTCGCCATATCGGCGCGAAATGCCTCTTCCGCAAGCGCAATCCCTTTTTCAGTCAATCCGACAACGCTGCTGCGGCCATCCGATGCAGAGCGCTCGCGCACGATCAGGCCCGCCTTCTGCAATCGATCGAGCCTATGCGTGAGCCCGCCAGACGAGATCATCAGAAGCGTATAGAGATCGGTCGGTGTCAACCGATAAGGCGGCCCGGATCGCCTGAGCGTCGAGATCACGTCGAACTCGCCGCGGTCGAGGCTGAAGGAGGCAAAGGTCTCCTCGATCGACGGGCGCACCAGATTTGAAAGACGGTAGGCGCGCCCGAGGATCGCCATTGGCTCGGTATCGAGATCGGGCAGCTCACGCTCCCACTGCACCCGCAACCGGTCGACGTGGTCACTCTCGTCTTTATCATTCTGCATCGCTAACTCCGGTGGCTGCAACGATATATCTTGACGAGAAGATAGATTGAGGTAATATCTTCTCGTCAAGATAAATCATTTCGTACAGGAAGCCAATCGGACCGAAAATGGAGGCTAGGATGTTTCATGTCATTCCTCGTGCTGAGCAGAAGCAGAGCCCCAACCGAACGATCCTCTTCGAAGGCGGCCAGTACGGCACGCCGATTTCGGTCTTCCTGATGGACGCCGCCCCGGGCCAAGGTCCGGCTCTTCATGTCCATCCTTATCCCGAGACTTGGATCATTCACTCCGGCGAGGTTGAGTTCACGGTTGATGCACAAACGATCACGGGCAAGACCGGTGATATCATCGTCGTCGACCCTGAAACCCCGCATCGTTTCGTCAACACTGGCACCAGTCGTCTGGAGATGACCTGCATCCATGCGTCCGATCGGGTCATCCAAAGCTGGCTCTAGTTCAGGCGCGGCAACCGGGTGTGCCGCGCGGTAAGCCAGCAGCAGGGATGTGCATATGGAAATGACGTCTCCGACGCGAGAGGGACTCACTCCGCCGCGGCGGCCGCCGGATTCGCCGTATCAGGCCCGTTCGCGTCACCTGGCGCAGTTTCCGCAGCAAGATCAGGAAAAGCGACGATTCGTTTGCCGGCGAAATCCGCGTGCACGACGATCAGCCCCTGCTCTTCGAAATAGCCGAGGAGCCGCCGCGCACGGCGGGCCGAGTGGGTACCGTAAGCGCGTGCGATCATCGCGTCAGAAGGGCATGGCATTCCACGCACGGCCGCCTGCGCCATCATCAGGAAAACGCCCTGCAGGTCTTCGGTCACGCGATCGGCGAGTTTAAGAGCCGACGCCCACGCTTCAGTCGCCGCCGTTTCGGCATCGACTCCAGAGCGGGCCACGGCCGTCTTGCGCCGAAAAACACTGAGTGACGGCGCGGAGCCTGGCACACGGCGGATGCGGCAGCGGACGAGGAAATCTTGATATAGCTCGGCATCGGGCCGGAACGCCGCCTCCGGGATTGCGAGAATCTCGGCGAAGACGCCGTCGAGCAAAGCTTCCCGCTCCTCGACGGAGAGTTCCGGCTGGGCGGGTTTCGATTCGACCAGCGCCACAGGCTCCGGCCGCGGCCGCGACAATTCCGCAAGGATGTCACTTGCCGGGCGCGGCTGGGGCGCGGCACGGCGGATAATGGGGCGGCTCAGTTCCTCCGGATCCGGCGTGAAGATCAGGTCCGCGACGTCCTGCGGCGCTTCCGGCAAGGGCATCAGCTTCGGGCTCGTCGAGCGTGCCGAGGTCTCGACCGAACCGATCGTCACCTTCAGCGGCCTACGGGAAAGCGCCGGGCCGAGCGCCACAAACGAGCCGCGCTTCAGGTCGCGAAACATTTCTGCCGTGCGACGGTCCATGCCGAGCAGATCCGCGGCGCGCTGCATGTCGATATCGAGGAAGGTGCGCCCCATCAGGAAGTTGGAGGCTTCCGCCGCGACGTTCTTCGCAAGCTTCGCCAGGCGCTGCGTCGCGATGACGCCGGCAAGACCGCGCTTGCGGCCGCGGCACATCAGATTGGTCATCGCGCCGAGCGACACCTTGCGCGCCTCTTCGGACACGTCGCCCCCGACCGAGGGCGCGAACATCTGCGCCTCGTCGACGACGACCAGAACAGGATACCAGTAGTCACGATCCGCATCGAACATCGCATTCAGGAACACGCCGGCGCTGCGCATTTGTTGCTCGACGTCGAGACCTTCGAGCGAAAGCACGCAGGATACGCGATGCTGGCGAATGCGCGTCGCAATGCCGATCAGTTCCGCATCCGTCCGCTCGCCCTCGATCACCACATGGCCGAACTTGTCGGCGAGCGTAACGAAATCGCCTTCCGGGTCGATGATGCACTGCTGCACCCAGGGGGCGGACTGCTCGAGCAGGCGGCGCAACAGATGCGATTTGCCGGAGCCGGAATTGCCCTGCACCAGGAGACGCGTTGCCAGAAGCTCTTCGATATCGAGCGAGGCCGAAGTCCCCTCGGACGTCGTTCCCATGTCGATGCCGACTTTCATTCCCACCTCTTCGTCACCGATTGATTCGCGATTTGGCCGGATCGCCAAACAGGGCACACCTAGCACGGTTTTGCCCGCGGTCAGGACCACGTTCCGACAACTCACAGGAATACGTAGTCCCTCGGACATCGCAAGGCTGCTTTGCCGCAAAAAGCCCGCAAAAGTGGAAATCGGGTGTAACCGTTCCCATATCTCGAATCACCCGATGACGGGCGACATAGGCATACGACTCCACTGATGTCCCAGCGCGAAACCGAGAACCACTTTCAATTTGACAAGCATATGCGCGAGGCGGGCAAGGATGCCTACCGCGTCATCTCGCGGGCCGAAGCGCTCGTGGCTTAGCCTCGCGCTTGCCGTTGCCATTGTCCTTGCTGTAGCCGTCTTCATCTGCCGACGGCGTTTTGACGCTCATGCAGAACGCACCGTAAGCCCAAAGCCCTGCATCAATCGTCGCGTTGCGAAATCCGGCTTGCCGGAGGTGAAGATCGCCGGATCCTCGCCGTTCAGCGGTTCGAAACCGTTCGGCAGCGGGACCAGCGAACGCGCCCGCCGCGCAATCGCCTCGGCCGGATCGAGCCAGTCGACCGGCCAGGGCGCCAGCCGCCGGAAGACGTTCGCCATGAACGGATAGTGCGTGCAGGCTAGCACAACGATGTCGGTCTTGTTGCCGTCCATCTCAACGAAACACGGGGCGATTTCCGCCAGCACCGCCTCGTCCTCGAGCTTGTCGCCGCGGATATAGGCTTCCGCCATGCGTGCCAGGTTCTCCGAGCCGACGAGGCGCACATGGCACTGCATAGCGAAGGATTGGATCAGATCGCGGGTATAGGCGCGCTTCACCGTGCCGGGCGTTGCCAGAACCGAGACGAGGCCCGAACGCGTGCGCTCGGCCGCCGGCTTGATCGCCGGCACCGTGCCGACGAAGGTCATCTGCGGATAGGCCGCCCGCAGGTCCGCTCCGACGAGCGTGAAGGCCGTATTGCAGGCAATGATGCAGATTTCCGGATCGTGGTCGGCCAGAAGCTGACCGAAAAGCGCGATCACCCGCTCCTTCAGGGCGCTCTCCTCCCATCCGCCATAGGGAAAGCCGGCATCGTCGGCGATATAGATGAAGTGCCGTTCCGGCATCAGCACGCGCGCCTCGCGCAGCACCGTCAGGCCGCCGATCCCGCTGTCGAAGACGAGAATGGGTTTCAGTTCAGTCGTCGTCACCGCCGCCTTGCACCTTCCTGCTGCGCGCCGGCGCGCCCGAACCCCGCGGGTTTTCCCGCGTGAACCGGTCGAGCGATGAGATGACGCCGCGCAGCACCTGGATTTCCGATTCGCTGAAGGATGGCCTTGTCAGAACGGCGCGGAGATTTTCCACCAATTTCGGCCTTTTGTCGGCGGAGCGAAAATAATTGCGCGCGTCGAGCGCCTCCTCGAGATGATCGAACAGGCCCTGGAGATGATCCTTCGTGGCCGGCCGCTGCTCGATTGCCTGAAACGACGTCTCATCCTCCGACTCCATGCCCGTCTTCATCCATTCATACGACATCAGCAATACGGCCTGGGCGAGATTGAGCGAGGCGAAGGCGGGATTGACCGGGAAGGTCACGATCTCGTCCGCCAGTGCCACTTCTTCATTCGTCAATCCGGTGCGCTCACGACCGAAAATGATCCCAACCGCCTCTCCGATCTTGAAGCGCTGCCGGAGCGAACGAGCGGCGACGATCGGCGAACGCACCGGCTTGTAGCCGTCACGGTCGCGGGCCGTGGTGGCGTAGACGAAGTTGAGGTCGGCGATTGCCTCCTCGAGCGTGTTATAGAGCTTAGCCCCGTCGATCACATGATCGGCGCGGCTCGCGGCCGAGCGCGCCTTTTCACTCGGCCAACCGTCGCGCGGATTGACGAGACGCAGCTCCGACAAGCCGAAATTCGCCATCGCCCGCGCCACCATGCCGATATTTTCGCCGAGCTGCGGATAGGCGAGAATGATCGCCGGACCTTCGGTCAAGAGTTCGCGCTCGCTGTTGGTGCCTGCCATCGTGATACTTTGCCTCTGTTCGCCGCTTCCCTCGCACAAAAGCCCTCGAAGTTAAAGCCGGGACGCTGAAGTCGGCAACCTTCCTGCATCACCCAAAGTTTCGGCCAAGCATGCTTTGCCTTGTGGGTTCACAGTGCTATAGGGCTCTGGATTTTCCCACCGTCGGAATGCCGCACGCGGTGCTCCGCAAGCTACGAGGCATATTCATGGCAAAGATCAAGGTCGCCAATCCGGTCGTTGAGCTCGACGGCGATGAGATGACCCGCATCATCTGGCAGTTCATCAAGGACAAGCTGATCCATCCCTATCTCGACCTCGATCTCGAATATTACGATCTCAGCGTCGAGAACCGCGATGCGACCGAAGACCAGGTGACGATCGACGCCGCGAACGCCATCAAGAAGCATGGTGTCGGCGTAAAATGCGCGACGATCACGCCAGATGAGGCCCGCGTCGAGGAATTCAAGCTGAAGAAGATGTGGAAGTCGCCGAACGGCACGATCCGCAACATCCTCGGCGGCGTCATCTTCCGCGAGCCGATCATCTGCAAGAACGTGCCGCGCCTCGTGCCCGGCTGGACCAAGCCGATCATCGTCGGCCGTCACGCCTTCGGCGACCAGTACCGCGCCACCGATTTCAAGTTCCCGGGCAAGGGCAAGCTGACGATGAAGTTCGTCGGTGAAGACGGCAAGGAAATCGAATACGACGTCTTCGACGCCCCGTCTGCCGGTGTTGCCATGGGCATGTACAACCTCGACGATTCGATCACCGAATTCGCCCGCGCGTCGTTCAACTACGGCCTGCAGCGCAAGGTTCCGGTCTACCTCTCGACCAAGAACACCATCCTCAAAGTCTATGACGGCCGTTTCAAGGACATCTTCCAGAAGGTCTTCGACGAAGAGTTCGCCGAGAAGTTCAAGGCCGAGAAGCTCTGGTACGAACACCGCCTGATCGACGACATGGTCGCCTCGGCGCTGAAGTGGTCCGGCGGCTACGTCTGGGCCTGCAAGAACTATGACGGCGACGTGCAGTCGGATATCGTTGCCCAGGGCTTCGGCTCGCTCGGCCTGATGACCTCGGTGCTGATGACTCCGGACGGCAAGACGGTCGAAGCGGAAGCCGCGCACGGCACCGTTACCCGCCACTACCGCCAGCACCAGAAGGGTGAGGAAACCTCGACCAACTCGATCGCGTCGATCTTCGCCTGGACCCGTGGCCTCGCTCACCGCGCCAAGCTCGACGGCAACACCGAGCTTGCCAAGTTCGCCGATACGCTGGAGAAGGTCTGCGTCGACACCGTCGAAGCCGGCTTCATGACCAAGGACCTGGCGCTGCTCATCGGTCCCGATCAGCCGTGGCTCTCGACCACCGGCTTCCTCGACAAGATCGACGAGAACCTGAAGAAGGCCATGGCCGCTTAAGCGGTCCGGCACTGACGTAACTGAAGAAACCCGGCTTCGCGCCGGGTTTTTCTCGAGCAATTCCAGGAAAAGTGTGTAACGGTTTTCCGCCCGCAATTGCGTAATTTCAAAGAGTTAGATCATTTAACCGTTTCAATGAAACGATGAAGTGATCTATGAGACGGCCCAGGTGGCGTGAATCGCGTTACTTCAGCGGCAGATAGATTTCCGTGAGCAGTTCGGTCGGTGCCACCTCGCGGGGATTGTTGAGATATTTCTCGAACATGACACTGTCGCGGATTTCTCGGCCCGAGTTCTGCAGCCAGGTCCCGTAGAGCCATTGATAAGCCTTCGGCATGTCGGCATAGGGACCCTTATGCCGCAGCACGGCATATTGCCCCCCGTCTATCGTCTGCGGCGTCAGCGGTGCCTCCATCGCCGCCTCGTCCTTTGTCGTCACGCAGGCGAAGGACCGGAGTTTATCCGTCTCCACCAGTTCCGGGTCGTCCAAGTAGATGCCGATCATTTCCATGTCCGGCCGGAACAGGCCACGTGCGAAAAGAGTGCCGTAGAGCGTCTCGAAAGCCTGACCGATGCCCATGTAAGAGCCGGAATGGGCTACGCCCAGCAGCGTCAGCGGATCTATCGTCTTCAGCGTAACCTCGTACATGACAGCATTTCCTTCCATAGAAGCGGTTTCAAAGGTTTTGTGGCTGCCCTCCTTCCTGTAGCGCGCCGGCGGAAGGCCGTAGACGGCCTTGAAGGTGCGGTTGAAGGACTGAACATTCGGGTAGCCCGAGCGTCGCGCGATCGCATCGACTGTGAGTTCGCTTTGCACAAGATCCGCCGCCGCCCGCTGCAGCCGCAATCTCTTGACCGTTGCAGCCAAGGTCTCGCCATACACCGCCCGGTAGATGCGATGCCAATGATGCGGCGACAGGCAGGCGATCTCCGATATCCGATCGACATCCAGCTCTTCGTCGAGATGTGCGTAGATATGGGCCGAGACGCGATGAAGGCGCCTCTCATATGTCGCCCATGAACCGCCCGTCATATCGAACCTTTCGCGTTTCGCTCGACTACGTTCAAACCACGTATCGCTTTGACAAATCCTGCTGACCTGAGCTCGTCCATTCGCTTGTGCCGCATGGCGACTCAGATAGGCTGAGAATGCCCGGCACGTACGATCCTGCCAACGTGGCGGATCCGGAAGTCTCGCAATGCTCGATTCCCTCGTCCCGAAAACCGTCAGCGTCCTCCAAGAAGGATACGGGCTTGCTCGACTGAAGGCCGATGCCTTGGCCGGCCTGACTGTCGCCATCGTCGCCCTGCCCCTCTCCATGGCGATCGCCATTGCCTCCGGCGTCACGCCCGATCGTGGGCTTTATACCGCAATCGTCGGCGGCTTCCTCGTCTCGCTCTTCGGCGGCAGCCGGGTCCAGATCGGCGGCCCGGCGGGCGCCTTCATCGTTCTCGTCGCCGCGACGGGCGCCCGGCACGGCATCGACGGGCTGTTGCTCGCGACGGCCATGGCCGGCGTCATGCTTGTCGCGGCCGGTTACCTGCACCTGGGGCAGTACATAAAATTCATCCCCTACCCCGTCACGGTGGGCTTCACGGCCGGCATTGCCGTGATCATCTTTGCCAGCCAGTTGCGCGATCTTTTCGGCCTAACGTTAGCCGGTGGCGAACCGGGGCCGATGGTTGAGAAGATTGTCGCACTTGGCCGGTCCGCCGATACGGTCAATTGGGCCGCCGCGCTGACGGCAGTCCTGACAATCGGTGTTATTCTGGGGTTGCGACGACTGCGGCCGCATTGGCCCGGCATGCTGATCGCCGTCGCCGTCGCATCGGTCCTCGTCGCCATCTTGAACCTGCCGACGGAAACGATCGGCACTCGCTTCGGCGGTATTCCGCGGGGACTGCCGTTTCCGACCTTGCCGCCGCTCTCTTTCGAGAAAGCCGTCGCCGTCTTCCCCGATGCGGTCTCCTTCGCCCTCCTCGGCGCAATCGAGTCCCTGCTTTCCGCCGTGGTTGCCGACGGCATGACGGGCCGGCGACATCGATCCAGCATGGAGTTGATCGCCCAGGGGATCGCCAATTTGTGTTCGGCGCTCTTCGGCGGCATTTGCGTGACCGGCACCATTGCCCGGACGGCCACCAATGTGCGTGCCGGCGGGACGAGTCCCATCTCGGGCATGCTGCATTCCGTCTTTCTTCTTCTCTTCATGCTTCTCGCAGCACCGCTCGCAAGCTATGTCCCGCTCGCCTCGCTTGCCGGCGTCCTCGCGATCGTCGCCTGGAACATGATCGAAAAGCCGGCATTCTTGGCACTCTTGCGATCCTCCTACGGCGATGCCGTCGTGCTGCTCGCCACATTTTTCATCGTCGTCTTCCGCGACCTAACGGAAGGGATCGTGGTCGGCGTCGCACTTGGCGCAATCCTGTTCATAAACCGGATGGCGAAAAACATCTCGGTCGGCGAGACGAAGCCGCTGGAGATGCTGCGGGTGGAGAACGGCAAGGAAGAGCACCCGGTCATTGCCGATGACCCCGATACGGTTATTTATCGGATCTCGGGAATCTTCTTCTTCGGCTCGGCGGCCACCGTTGCTACGGTGCTCGACCGGATCAATGACCAGCGCCGAAACTTCGTCCTCGACTGCTCGGAAGTCCCCTTCATGGACTCGACCGCCGCCAATGTCATCGAAGGTACATTAAACAAGGCGGAGAGGATCGGGGTGCGCTTCGTCATCGTCGGGGCCAATACGCAGGTTCGCCGCGCCCTCTATCAGCATCACGTCCGCCCGCCCCGCGTCGTGATGCGCGCCTCGATCCCTGCAGCGCTCGAAACCATCCGCAGCGAAGAGAGCGCATGAAAAAGGGCGCCGCAGCGCCCCTCTCTCCATCCTTCAGACAAAGCCGTTCATCCAGCCAGCGCGACGGCAACCGCCTCGATCGCTTCGGCGGCGCGCCCGCCGTCCGGGCCGCCGGCCTGGGCCATGTCGGGCCGCCCGCCGCCGCCTTTGCCGCCGAGCGCAGCCGAGGCGACACGCACCAGATCGACGGCGCTGACCTTCGACGTGAGATCGTCGGTCACGGCGACCACTGCGCTGGCCTTGCCGTCGCCGGACACGCCGACGAAAGCGACGACGCCGGATCCTAGCGTCTTCTTGCCATCATCGGCAAGGCTCTTGAGGTCCTTCGGCTCGACGCCGGAAACGACCTTGCCGAGGAACCGGACGCCGCCGATCTCGCGGGCGGCATCGCCCGACCCGTTCTGGCCATCGCCTGCCAGTGCAAGCTTCTTCTTCGCCTCGGTAAGTTCCCTCTCCAGCTTGCGCCGTTCGTCAAGCAGCGTCTCGACCCGCCCGAGAACATCCCCGGGCTGCACCTTCAGCGCCGCCGCCAGCGTCTTCACCCTGTCGTCCTGTTCGTTGAGGTAGGCGCGCGCGGCTTCGCCGGTCAGCGCCTCGAGGCGGCGAACGCCGGCGCCGACCGCGCTTTCCGAGACGACGCGCACCAAGCCGATGTCGCCGGTCGCGGAGACATGGGTACCGCCGCAAAGTTCGACCGAATAGGGCTTACCGGCCTTCGAGCCGCGAATGCCCTGGCCCATCGACACGACACGGACCTCGTCACCATATTTCTCGCCGAAAAGCGCCATGGCGCCTTCAGCGATGGCATCGTCCACGCTCATCAGGCGTGTCGTCACAGGCGTGTTCTGGACGATGATCTCGTTCGCCATCTCCTCGACGACCTTCAATTCCTCCGCCGACATCGGCTTCGGATGCGATACGTCGAAACGCAGCCGCTCGGGTGCCACCAGCGAACCCTTCTGGGCCACGTGGGTGCCGAGCACTTCACGCAGCGCCTCATGCAAGAGGTGGGTTGCCGAATGGTTGGCGCGCAGGCGGCTGCGGCGTGCGTGATCGACGTCAAGCTGGGCGGCGTCGCCGGTCTTGACCGAACCTTCGGCAACGACAGCGTAGTGGACGAAAAGCCCCTCGCCGCGCTTCTGCGTGTCGGTCACCGTGAGCTTGCCGCCTTCGGTGGTGATCGTGCCGGTATCGCCCATCTGGCCACCCGATTCGCCGTAGAACGGCGTCTGGTTGAGCACGATCTGGACGGTGTCACCCTTGGCAGCCGAGGCAACGGCGGCGCCGTCGCGTACGATCGCCTGGATCACACCTTCGGCAGTCTCGGTGTCATAACCGAGGAAGTCGGTGGCGCCGTGTTTTTCCTTGAGCTCGAACCAGATGGTCTCGGTTGCCGCTTCGCCGGAACCGGCCCAGTTGGCGCGGGCTTCTGCCTTCTGGCGCTCCATGGCAGCTGAGAAAGCGTCAGTGTCGACGGTAATGCCCTTGGCGCGCAGTGCATCCTGGGTGAGGTCGAGCGGAAAACCGTAGGTGTCGTAGAGCTTGAAGGCGGTCTCGCCGTTGAACTGGTCACCTTCGGAAAGGTCGGCGGAAGCGTCCGAAAGCAGGTTCAGGCCACGCTCCAGCGTCTTGCGGAAGCGGGTTTCCTCGAGCTTCAGCGTCTCGGAAATGAGCGCTTCGGCTCGAACCAGTTCCGGATAGGCGCGGCCCATCTGGCCGACGAGCGCCGGCAGGAGCTTCCACATCAACGGGTCCTGCGCACCGAGCAACTGAGCATGGCGCATGGCGCGGCGCATGATGCGGCGAAGCACATAGCCGCGGCCTTCGTTCGACGGCAAAACGCCGTCGGCGATCAGGAAGGCGGAGGAGCGCAGATGGTCGGCGATGACGCGATGGCTCGCGCGGCGGTCGCCTTCCGCCTTGACACCTGTCGCCTCCTCGGAGGCCGCGATCAGCGCGCGGAACAGGTCGATGTCGTAATTGTCGTGCTGGCCCTGCAACACGGCTGCGAGGCGCTCCAGGCCCATGCCGGTATCGATCGACGGGCGCGGCAGGTTGACCCGCTCTTCCTTGGTAATCTGCTCGTACTGCATGAAGACGAGGTTCCAGATCTCGATGAAGCGGTCACCGTCTTCATCCGCCGAACCGGGCGGCCCACCCCAGATCTGTTCGCCGTGGTCGTAGAAGATTTCCGAGCACGGACCGCAGGGGCCGGTATCACCCATCGCCCAGAAATTGTCGCTCGTCGGGATGCGGATGATGCGGTCATCGCTGAGGCCGGCGATCTTCTTCCAGAGGCCGAAGGCTTCATCGTCGGTGTGATAGACGGTCACGAGCAGGCGCTTGGCGTCGAGACCATATTCCTTGGTGATCAGGTTCCAGGCGAGCTCGATCGCCCGCTCCTTGAAATAGTCGCCGAAGGAGAAGTTGCCGAGCATCTCGAAGAACGTGTGGTGCCGGGCCGTATAGCCGACATTGTCGAGGTCGTTGTGCTTGCCGCCGGCACGTACGCATTTCTGCGCCGTTACCGCCGTCGAATAGGGACGCTGCTCGAGGCCGGTAAAGACGTTCTTGAATTGCACCATGCCCGCATTGGTGAACATCAATGTCGGGTCGTTGCGCGGCACGAGGGGACTCGACGACACGATCTCGTGACCGTTCTTGCGGAAATAGTCGAGAAACATCGACCGGATTTCATTCACGCCGCTCATCTTGCGTCCTATCTGTGCACATTCCGGCTGCGACCTACGCGTTTTCCGCACTGCGCGCCGTTATCCTTCAACCCCGCGTCTATCACGCATAGCCGCCTCCCCCGATGACGCTGCCATCGGAACCACAGGCTTTTATCTTCCGCGTATCATGCTGTCCAGACGGCAGCAAAAACCGGCCGATCTGATCGATGGCCGGTTGATACAGGGTGCAAACAGAAGCGGCTGGCTCTTACATGTCGGCCGCTTCGTCGCCGTCGCTCTCAGGCCCGCCATTCTCCAGGAACCGGTCGGCAATGAGCCCGGCGTTCTGTCGCAAGGACGTCTCGATCTCTCGGGCTAGATCCGGATTGTCGCGCAGGAACAGCTTGGCGTTCTCGCGGCCCTGGCCGAGGCGTTGGCTGTTGTAGGAGAACCAGGCACCGGATTTCTCGACGATGCCGGCCTTGACCCCGAGGTCGATCAGTTCGCCGGTCTTGGAAACGCCCTCGCCATACATGATGTCGAACTCGACCTGCTTGAAGGGCGGCGCCATCTTGTTCTTGACGACTTTTACGCGCGTCTGGTTGCCGACGACTTCCTCGCGCTCCTTGACCGAGCCGATACGACGGATGTCGAGGCGGACCGATGCGTAGAATTTCAAGGCGTTGCCGCCAGTCGTCGTTTCGGGAGAACCGAACATCACGCCGATCTTCATGCGGATCTGGTTGATGAAGATCACCATGCAGTTGGACTTGGAGATCGACGCCGTCAGCTTGCGCAGCGCCTGGCTCATCAGGCGGGCCTGCATGCCCGGCAGACTGTCGCCCATCTCGCCTTCGATTTCGGCACGCGGCACGAGTGCTGCGACCGAGTCGACGACGAGCACGTCGATCGCGCCGGAGCGAACCAGGGTGTCGGTGATTTCGAGCGCCTGCTCGCCCGTATCAGGCTGAGAGATCAGCAGGTTTTCCAGATCGACGCCCAGCTTGCGCGCATAGACCGGATCGAGCGCGTGTTCGGCGTCGACGAAAGCGCAGATACCGCCCTTCTTCTGCGCTTCGGCAACGGTCTGCAGCGCCAAGGTCGTCTTGCCCGAGCTTTCCGGTCCGTAAATCTCGATGATGCGGCCTTTCGGCAAGCCGCCGATGCCGAGCGCGATATCGAGGCCGAGCGACCCGGTCGAGACGGTCTCGATCTCGATGACGCTGTCCTTCGATCCGAGCTTCATGATCGATCCCTTGCCGAACGAACGTTCGATCTGGGAAAGAGCCGCTTCAAGTGCCTTGCTTTTGTCCACCGATTTGTCCTCTACGAGCCGCAAAGAGTTTTGTGCCATTGGGTCCACCTTTAGGTTATTGGAGCTATCGAGGCAATGAAGCCGCCGCAGGAGTTTTTGTACATGTTTTGTTCCGTTTTGGCAATGGCGCTTCAAGTTATTGAACTAAAATAGATATCTCCTGGGTGTTCGGTTCCTGTTCACGGGATATTGTACTGCATTTCCACAGGTTGTGCGGCAGCTCGGTCCGGCGTTTCGCCATGGTGCCGATTCGCCGAGAGAGGTGTTCGAATGACGAAGCGGGAAATCACCGTTCTGGGCGGCGCCCATATCGACCGACGCGGCCGTATCAGCGGCACGACGGTGCCTGGAGCGAGCAATCCCGGGACGTGGTTCGAGGAGGCGGGAGGCGGCGGCTTCAACGCCGCCAGAAATCTGGCGCGTCTTGGCCACGAAGTGCGGATGATCAGCCCGCGCGGCGGCGATCCGGCCGGTGATCTGGTGGCAGCCGCGGCGGCGACTGCAGGCGTCATTGATTGCCCGTTCACCTTTCTCGACCGGAAGACGCCGAGCTATACGGCGATCCTCGAACGCGACGGCAACCTGGTGATCGCGCTCGCCGATATGGAGCTCTATGCGCTGTTCTCGCCGCGGCGGCTGCAGCAGCGCGCGACGCGCGAAATCCTCGCGGCGAGCGATCTTGTACTTACGGACGCCAACCTGCCGCAAGAGACGCTGACAGCGCTGGTCGATGCAACGGTCGGATCGCACGGCATGCTTGCCGGCATCGCCGTTTCCCCGGCCAAGGTCGTCCGGTACCGCCAAAGCCTGGCCGGGCTCGACTTCCTCTTCATGAACGAGGCCGAGGCCCGGGCGCTGACCGGCGCCGAGGCCGCCAACGTAGAGGAATGGCCGTCGCTGCTGCGGTCTGCGGGCCTTGCCGGCGGGGTTGTAACCCGCGGCGGGGACGCTGCGGTTGCCTTCGACCGCAAACACGCCTGCATCGTCCTGCCGCCCGCCCTGCCCGCGCTTGCAGACGTGACCGGTGCAGGCGACGCGCTGGCATCGGGCTTTCTCGCCGCCCGGCTCGACGGCATGGGTCTCGCCGGCTGTCTCCGACACGGCATCGCCGCCGCCGTCCTCACTCTCCACTCGCCGTTCGCCGCCGCAGAAGAGATGTCGGCGGACAATATTGCACGGGTGCTGGCCCTTGTGCCGGAACCGCAAATGCTGTCATGAAATCGGCAGCCGAATTTTCCGGGCGGAAAAGTGCAAGGGCAGTTTTCCTCCCGCATCACGCTCCCACTTTTTAAGAAGCGAAGACCATGACAAAACCTTCCTCGCCCTTCCTGCCGATCGAATATTCCGAAGAAGTCGCAGCCGCCAGGGCGCGTGGTGCACCGCTCGTGGCGCTGGAATCGACGATCATCACCCATGGCATGCCCCATCCGGGCAACCTCGACATGGCACGCAGCGTCGAGGCGATCATCCGTGAACAGGGCGCAGTCCCCGCGACCATCGCGGTGATCCACGGCGTGCTTCATATTGGCCTCGACGACACGAAGCTGGAGGCGCTTGCGAAGACCCAAGGGGCAATGAAGCTGTCGCGCGCCGACCTCGCCTTTGCCCTCGCCGAGCGCCGCACGGGAGCGACCACCGTCGCCGCAACGATGATCGCCGCCGCCCGTGCCGGCATCAGCGTGTTCGCGACGGGTGGCATCGGCGGCGTCCATCGCGGCGCCGAACAGAGCTTCGATATCTCCGCCGATCTGGACGAACTGGCCCGCACCGGCGTGATCGTCGTCTGCGCCGGCGCCAAGGCGATCCTCGACATTCCCAAGACTCTCGAAGTGCTGGAAACCAGGGGCGTTCCGGTCGTCACCTATGACAGCGAGACCTTTCCCGCCTTCTGGTCGCGCGATTCCGGCCTCAAGAGCCCGCTGATGCTGAACAGCCCGGTAGCGATCGCCAACTTCCAGCGGATGCGCGACCTGCTCGGTGTCGAAGGAGGCATGCTGGTCGCCAATCCTGTTCCGCAAGAAAGCGAAATCCCGCGCGAGGAGATGGAAATCTACATCGCGCGTGCGCTGGACAATGCGGAAAGCGACGAGATTTCCGGCAAGGCGGTAACGCCCTATCTGCTCGACAACCTCTACCACATGACCGAGGGCCGAAGCCTCGAGACCAACATCGCTCTCGTCGAGAACAACGCGCGTCTTGCAGGCGAAATCGCCGTCGCCTTGGCGGCAGGCAAGGCGAAATAGAGACATCTGCGCCCGCCGCGAAAAGCGCCGGGCCATCTTCCGGACTGCTGCGAGGCCTCAGGAATCCAGCATCTCGCGGACAGCCACAGCCAATTGCTTCAGCGAGAACGGCTTCGGCAGGAATCCGAATTTGGCATCGGCCGGAAGGTTGCGGGCAAACGCATCCTCGGCATAGCCCGACACGAAGATGAACTTGAGGTCCGGGTATTTCTTCCGCAATTCGCGCAGGAGAGTCGGTCCGTCCATCTCCGGCATCACGACGTCGGAAACGACGATATCGACGGCCCCGTCGAGCTCGTCCATGATATCCAGCGCTTCGACGCCTGATCCTGCCTCATGAACCGTATAGCCGCGCGTCTCGAGCATCCGCTTGCCGCCGCGACGCACCGCCTCCTCATCCTCGACGAGCAGTACGACGGCAGAATCGCCCGTGAGATCCGTGGGCTCGGTTGGCGCCGCACCCGGCTCGCTCGCCCGTGCCGGAGCGATCGCGCCTGTCGCCTCGCTCGCGGCAGGCTCTTCACTCGCCTCGGCGGTTTCCACATGGCGCGGCAACAGGATGCGGAAGGTCGTGCCTTTGCCGACCTCCGACTCCGGATAGATGTAGCCGCCCGATTGCTTGACGATGCCGTAGACCATCGAAAGCCCGAGGCCCGTGCCCTTGCCGACCTCCTTGGTCGTGAAGAAAGGCTCGAAGATCTTGTCGAGAATCTCCGCCGGGATACCCGTGCCCTGGTCGGAGACCTCCACCATGACGAAGTCGTCTTCCGGCAGTTCGCGACGTGCGAGAGCCGCGACTTCGCTCGCCGGCATGTTTCGCGTCCTGAGCGTTATGGTACCGCCCTCGGGCATGGCATCGCGGGCGTTGACGGCCAGGTTGAGCAGCACTTGCTCAAACTGGCCGAGATCGGTCCGCACCGGCCAGAGGTCGCGACCATAGTCCACGTCCACCTTGACATTGGTGCCGGTCATCCGGTCGACGAGCATCCTGAGATCGCCGATGACATCGGTGAGGTTGAGGACGGTCGGCCGCATCGTCTGCTTGCGCGAGAAGGCGAGCAATTGCCGCACCAGGACGGCGGCGCGGTTGGCGTTCCGCTTGATCTCCATCAGATCGGCGAAGGTTGCATCCGCCGGCCGCGCCGAAAGGAGCAGATGATCGGCAGAGAGCAAGATGGCGGTCAGCACGTTGTTGAAGTCGTGGGCGATGCCGCCCGCGAGCGTTCCCACCGCATTCATCTTCTGCGTCTGCGCCATCTGGTTCTCGAGCGCCTTCTGCTCGGTGATCTCCAGCGCATAGACGATCGCCGCCTCTTCCGGCGCCTGGTCGCTCTGGTCGATGACGGCATTCACGTAGAAGCGGAAGTGGCGGCCCTCGTCGGCCGGGTGCAGCGAGTCGATCGGCGCTATGTCCCCTTGCCGGTCCTTCGCGGCGGCGAGCGCCCCTTCGAGCTGGCCCCGTTCGGCATCGTGCATAACCGCGTCGATCAGGACGCCGCGCTCGACATCGTCCTGCGAAACAAGGCCGGCAAAGAGCTTCAGGAACGGGGCGTTGGTTCTGAGGATCCGCCCATTGCCGTCCACCGAGGCGATGGCCATCGGCGTGTTGTTGAAGAAGCGCGTGAACCGCATCGCCGCGTTCGACGCCGATTGATCGCCGTCGTCGCCCTCGCGAGACATGACGATCGTCCGGCTTTCGCCGGGCGCGCCGTCGCGGGTCGAGGAAACACGGTGGATCAGTCTTACCGGCAGGCTCTGGCCGTTCCCCTTGCGCAGGTCGAGATCGAGAACCTTCGTCTTCTTGAGGCCGGGCTCGGCCTGCACGGCCTGTATGAGCGTAAGTCCCTCGCCGGCGACGAGATCGGCAATGCTGACCGATCCCGGCTGGAACTTGGTGAGGTCGATCCCGAGCCAATCGGCAAGCGTGGCGTTGATATAGAAGATTTCGCCCTTGCGGCCGGCGGAGAAAAAGCCCGCCGGCGCGTGGTCGAGATAGTCGATGGCGTTTTGCAGTTCCTTGAAAAATCGTTCCTGGTCGTCGCGCTCGGCCGTGATATCGGCAATCTGCCACAGATAAAGCGGGTTGCTGTTGGCGTCCTCCAGCGGCAGCACCCGCGCCTTCAGTCGAAACCAATGCGCGCCCGAGCCGGTCATCGCGCCATTCGCCAGAGGTTTCAGGAGGCGGAATTCCTCGTGGCCCTGCTTGCCCTCGTGCAGGCCGTTGGTGAGCCGATAGATAGCCTCGGTCGCCTCCCTGTTGCGCGACAGGATGGTTTCCAGCGACTGGATGCCGCCGGCACCCTTCGCGCCGGTCAAGGCGCCGTAGGCGGCGTTCGCATAGACGATGCGCCCCTTGCGATCGGTGACCACCGTGCCGTCCTCGTGGGCGTCGAGAAAGGCGCGGGCCAGTTCATCCGGGCGCGACTGCGGCATGACCTCGATGAAACCGATGACCGACGAAACCAGGAAGAATATGCCGACCATCGCCAGCACGCCGAGAATGCCGAGGACGATTTCGTTCTCGAGCTGGTTCTTGAAGATGACAAAGGCGGCAGCCGACGCGGTCAACACGATCGCCAGCACAATGATCCTGAACACGGTACCCGGCCGCACGCCCCGGTCAACGACCGGCATCTGGTAATCACCTGATTGCCGCAGTTTCGTCATCGGGTCCTCACCTGCTGGCGGGGTCGTCCGCCGCTATGCCGGCACCCCGCTGACTTGTCGCGCCGCGCATTGAACTGCCGCACAATCTATTCTCAAAACCGGCCCGGTTTAAGGGTACTATGAAGTTGCCCGCATCCGACAAGCCGTTGCGAGATCCGAACGTGCCGCATCCGCTTCGTCGAACTGGAATCATCTTTAACAATCAGAGATAACAGCAGAAAGCGTCTCGGCGGAAGCGTAATGGTCAATTCACAGGGAATGTCGGGTGCAACCTTGTCCCGGCCCGAAAAAAGCCGTCAAATGTTGCAATTCGACCGGTAAAAAGGAGTTCAGCCCATGATGGAAACGTTGGTCGGGGACAACGGTAGCCGATTCATCATCGCCGCCGGAGCCGTCGCCATCGGCCTTCTGTGCCTCGTGGCGGTTCTCTGGATCATGCGGAACAGGCCCTCGTCCCCCTTCGTGCGGGGCGGCAAGAACCGCCAGCCGCGGCTCGCCGTGCTCGATGCCGCCGCCGTCGATACGCGGCGTCGGCTCGTGCTCGTCCGCCGCGACGACGTCGAGCATCTGATCATGATCGGCGGCCCCACGGATATCGTCATCGAGAGCCGCATTGTGCCTGATGACGCCGCGACAGCCGCGGCTCCCGTCACCGCGGCGCTGGAACAGGCGGCCTCCAAGCCCCCGGTCGCGGCCCAGCCGGCAGTGCCAGCTCCTCAACCCGTTTCGGCTCCGGCAGCCGCGGATAGCGCAAAGCTGGAGCCGCTGCGGCCGGCCGGGTCGGATGAACCGCCGCGCGCCGTACCCGTGCGCGAGCCGGAGCTCGCTCCGAAGCCCACGGCGACCGTGCAGCGCCCCCTGCCGGTCGAACCGCCGCCTCGGCCGGACCCCCTCGTGAGAACCTCGCCGCCCGCCCCTGTCATCGCCTCGGTACCCACCACCGAAACGCCCCAAGACATGCTGAGGGCTGCGCGCGAGCGGATCGTTCCCATGACCCAACCCTCGCGCGAAGAGCGATTTCCGCAGCCGATAGCGGCGACGCCGGAGCCTCAGCGGCCCGTCCAGATCCCGCCCGCTCCCCGGCCAGCCGAACCGGTTGCCGTCGAAAGTCCGGCCGCGGTGGAGAGACCGGCCGCCGTCGACAAGGCGGCGGAGTTCGAGCGGTTCCTCGATGCGGAAATCAGCGGCGATCTCCAGCGGCTCGCACCCACCGTGACGCCGCGGCCGGAAGCTCGCCCGACGACAATCGCCCGTCAGGAGCCAGTACTCGGCCCGGCATCGGAAGGCGGCCGCAAGGAGGAGACGATCGAGGAAGAGATGAGCCGGATGCTGGCCGACATTTCCGCTGGTCGCAAACCCTGACCCGCAGAGCGCGGCTTACCTGCCGCCGCTGTTAGAATTGCTGTCCCAATAAACAAAGAAAAACGGCGCGGCCGAGCCGCGCCGTTTTCACAGGTCGGAAACCCGATTGTTACTCGTCGCGATAAACCTTCTCGCGGCGCTCGTGACGCTCCTGGGCTTCGATCGAAAGCGTCGCGATCGGCCGGGCGTCCAGGCGCTTCAAGCCGATCGGCTCACCGGTCTCCTCACAATAGCCATAGGTGCCCTCGTCGAGGCGCTGCAAGGCGGCGTCGATCTTGGCAATGAGCTTCCGCTGGCGGTCCCGAGCGCGCAATTCGATCGCCCGGTCTGTTTCTGAGGAGGCTCGGTCTGCGAGATCCGGATGATTGGCGCTCTCCTCAGCCAAGTGATCCAGAGTCTCGCGGGCTTCGCGAAGGATATCGTTTTTCCAGGCATTCAGCTTTGCACGAAAATATGCCCGGTGATTGGCATTCATGAAATCCCCGTCCTCGGAGAGGACATAGGTACTAAGATCGATCTTCTCACTCAACGCGATTCTCCTGAAGAACATCTCATTGCGGCGGTGTATAGACCTATGAAGGGCTCGATTCAAGCCTCGCGGACGACACCTACGCTTATTTTAACAATGCTTGCATTCGAGGCTAACTGGCGAATATTTCATCAAATTTACACATGAAACGCTGTTCATAATATTCCCGCTGGCGCCCGACAGCAAGCTTCCGCCAACACCGCGGGCTCCGTCCTCCTGATCGTTTGGCCTGCGTGCGATTTGCGACATCGTGTGCAGCATGCGCCATTTAAAAGGTGTTGAGAATGCCGAGCGAAAACCGTGGAGAACGGCTTGATCTTTGCGACCGCAGGAGGACAAGTTACCGGTGCGACGGTATCCCGTGAAGAACAGCCGTTCGCGGCATCCCGGCAGCATCAGATTCGGATGGACATATGCAAGACAGTGCTCCGGCATTCCGGCTCATCCTCCTGCGCCACGCCCGCTCCGGCTGGGCCCTGCCCGGGCAACGGGATTTCGACCGCACGCTCGACGAGACCGGCTATGCCGAGGCGGAACTGATCGCGCAAAGTGCGGCGGATCACGGGATATGCCCGGATATCATCCTGTGCTCGACCGCGGTGCGCTGCCGCCAGACCGTCGAACCATTCCGCGGCGCGCTTGGCGAAGACATAGACATCCGTTACGTCGACCAATTGTATGCGGGTCCGGCGGCTGTCTACACGGATCTTGTCGAGGCCCATGCCGGCCGTGCTTCCCTGCTGTTGGTCGGACACAATCCGATGATCGAGGACGTTTTCCGCAAGTTCCTTGGCGAGGAACAGTTCGCCGCGGCATTGGCGAACGGCTATCCGCCAGCCGGACTGGCCGTCATCGATTTCTCGGCCCGTCCCGCGGCCGGTCGGAACTCGAGCGCGGTGCTTTCGACTTTGCTGGTTCCCGAGCCGGAGGAAGTCGTCAGGCGATAAACTTCGCCACCTACGAAGTCGAACCGGAATCCGGTCAAATGGCAGTGCATCATTGCGTCGACGGAAACATTTCCTATATCGCGGAGACACGCGGATGCCCGTAACCCCGGTAGGATAGCGGTAGCAACGCTGGATCGATGGAACAATCCCCAAAGGGACGGAGACATTTGGCGTCCTTACTGACCAGCTTCAAAGACGGCGCGCAGATCGCCTTGGACAATCTCGCCGATCGCGCGGCCGGGCTCGTCAGTCCCTCCCTGCGCCTCGGCGTGACCGGCCTGTCGCGAGCAGGCAAGACCGTCTTCATCTCTTCACTGGTCCACAACCTTCTGAACGGCGGGCGCCTGCCGCTTTTCGAGCCGGTCCGCTCCGGTCGGCTTTCGAAGGTAAGGCTCGAGCCCCAGCCCGACGATGCGGTGCCGCGCTTTCAATATGAGGACCATATCGCCGCGCTCGTGCGCGACCGTGTCTGGCCGGATTCGACAAGGGCAATCTCGCAACTGCGCATCACCCTCGACTACGAAAGCGCAAGCGGCTGGAACCGGATGTTTTCCGCGGGGCGCCTATCGATCGATATCGTCGACTATCCGGGTGAATGGCTGCTGGATCTGCCGCTGCTCGCCCAGGATTTCCGGCAGTTCAGCGAGACGACTGTAAAGCGGGCACGGATCGGCGCGCGCGCGGCGCTGTCTCGGGAATGGCTGGCGCTGGCATCCGCGAGCGGTGCGGAAACTGTTGCCGACGAAGGCAACGCCCGCCGCCTCGCCGAGAGCTTCACTGCTTACCTCAAGGCATGCAAGGAAGACGACCATTCGCTTTCTACCCTGCCACCAGGCCGTTTTCTGATGCCGGGCGACCTCGAGGGGTCACCCGCACTCACCTTCTCGCCGCTCCCGAATCTACCCGAAGGAAGGGCGCCCAAAGGTTCGCTCTGGGCGATGATGGAACGGCGATACGAGGCCTATAAGACACATGTGGTGAGCCCGTTCTTTCGCGAGCACTTTGCTCGGCTCGACCGCCAGATCGTCCTCATCGACGCCCTGCAGGCGATCAATCGCGGTCCGGAGGCCTTGAGGGATCTGGAGCAGGCTCTCGCAGACGTGCTCGCCTGCTTTCGACCTGGGACGAATTCGTGGCTTTCTTCCTTCCTCACGCGCCGAATCGATCGGGTACTGATCGCCGCAACCAAGGCCGATCACCTCCACCATGAAAGCCATGATCGACTCGAGCGGATCGCCGCGCGCCTCGTCGGCCGTGCTGCCGACCGTATCGGCATGAGCGGGGCCGGCCTGGAGGTCATGGCGCTCGCTTCGGTCCGGGCGACGCGCGAGGCGACCGTCAATCACGACGGACACGCCCTGCCCGTCATCGTCGGCACGCCGATCGACGGCGAGAGGATCAACGGCGATGTTTTTGACGGAGAAAGGAAAACAGCCATATTTCCTGGTGACTTACCGCAGGATCCTGAAGTTTTTTTCCAAGGTATTGACGGCACTTACATGTCGGTTTCCACCGGATCGGAACACGCAATGCCCGAGCTGAATTTCGTCCGTTTCCGCCCCCCGCATCTCGACGAGACCCGCGGCGGGTTGAAGCTCTCCGTTCCGCACATCCGGCTCGACCGGGCCATGCAGTTCCTGCTCGGAGATCGACTGGCATGAACGACGATCCGAAGCATCGCCCCCGCAAGCCCGCCGTCTTCCCGATGGAGTCCGAAACGCGTTCGGCACCGCGCGCGCAGACGCCGGGGCGCCCACCGGCGAGCTTCAGCGACGAGATCACAATGACTCCCGACGCGGAGGACCCGTTCATCACGACGACCGCCGCAATCGAGGCACTCGAACCGCCCGAGGCCCGCCCCCGTCGGAGCCGCCTCTCCTTCGGCAAGGTGGCTGCCGGGGCGCTTGCCATCGTGCTTTCGCTCGCCATGGGACTGTGGATCGACCGCCTCGTTCGCGATCTCTTCTCGCGTGCCGATTGGCTGGGCTATGCGGCGATCGCCGTCGTGGCGGTCGGCATCCTCGCTTTCCTGGTCGTCGTCGGCCGCGAGCTCGCCGGCCTGACGCAACTGACGGCGATCCAGACACTAAAATCGGAGGTCGGCGAAGCAGCGGCGCTTGGCAGCGGCAAGGCTGCGCGAGCGACGACGGCGCGACTGGTCCAGCTGCTTGCCGCCAATCCCCGCACTGCCAGGGGCCGCGCGCGGCTTGCGGAAACCGAGGGCGAGATCATCGACGCGCCCCATCTCCTCGAACTGGCAGAGCGCGAGCTGCTTGCCCCGCTCGACCGCGACGCCCGCCGAATCATCCTGGCCGCGTCGAAACGCGTCTCGATCGTCACCGCCGTCAGTCCCCGTGCGCTCGTCGATCTTGGCTACGTCCTCTACGAATCGGCGCGAATGATTCGGGCGATGGCGGAGCTCTACGGAGGGCGACCCGGCACGCTCGGCCTGCTGCGTCTGATGCGCGACGTGATCGCCCATCTGGCGGTGACCGGTTCCATCGCCGCCGGCGACAGCCTGATTCAACAGGTCCTCGGCCACGGCCTCGCTTCCAAACTCTCCGCCCGCCTCGGCGAGGGCGTGATCAACGGCCTCATGACCGCGCGCATCGGCATTGCGGCCATGGATCTTTGCCGGCCGATGCCGTTCCGCGCGTTGAAGCGTCCGGGCATAGGCGATTTTCTCGCTGATCTGACGCCCGGTGCTTCGAAATACGGAGGCTCGAACGGCGCCTGAAGTATGCCTGCCCGTGCCAACCGGAAACCCTCCATTAACCATTTTAACGCAAATGTGGTTTCCAGATTTCGACGTTGACCCATCAAGGATCGATCATGTTCTCGCGCCCATCTTTGATTGTTCGCGGCGTTGCCGCTATCGCGCTTGCAGCGACTGTCGGCGTCGCGACGCCAGCATCCTCCGGCGCCCGGGACAAGGCCTTCTTCGAGAAGGTCGCCGGCCAATGGAAGGGCCCCGGTGAGATCGTCGCCGGCAAATACAAGGGCACCAAATTCACCTGCGACCTGACGGGCGAACCGGCGTCGGGCAAGGATGCCGGAATAAAGCTCGACGGCTTTTGCCGCGTCGGCGTGTTCAAGCAGCCGATGTCAGCGATGATTACGCAGAAGGGTGCCAGTTATACCGGACAATTCCTCGACGGCGCCGATGGCAAGGGCCTGGACATCGTTTCCGGCAACGTTGCCAGCGATAAGGTGGTCGTTGGAATCAACCGCAAGAAGTTGAATGGCGCAATGATCGCCCGCCTGCAAAACGCCGAGACGATGAACATCACGATCTCCGTCAAGGTCGAGGAGACGATGGTGCCGGTCATCGGCGTCAGCCTCAACAGGCAGATGGACAATATCGCGGTGGGCTCGATCAAGTAATTGTATCGAGCGCTCCGATCACAGTTACATCAGGTTCAGGAAGCGTGTGATCCAGGCAAGACACAGCCTCAGTGCTGGCCCTTCAATGGCGTAGAAGTCATGGCCGGCGCCGGACACCGTGCAGCATTCCACAGCCGAGCCACTCGCCCAGCGTTCGCGCGGGCGGTTGGGGTCGTCCTTGCCGAAAACAACCAAGGCCGGCTTTGGCATGGCCGAGGCCCTGACGTCGCGCAGCCTCGTCGACGATAGGCAGATCAGGCGATCAACGGCCAAACCGTTCAGCACGCCATGCCATAGGACAGTGCCACCGGCGCTGTAACCCAACGCAACGTCAGCAGCTTCTGACAGCCGGGCCAGACGTTCGGCGGCCCGGATGAATCCGTCGTTTTCAACAAGCTCACGATGCAGTCGCTCGCCGGTGTACTTCACATCCAGCAATTCGGAGAGGCTGAAAGTGCGGACGAGCGAGCATTGCGCACCAGGCAAATGGCGCGACAGGCAACGATCGGCTGTCGGCCGACCGTGGATGTCGGTGACGATCAGTAGGCGCACGACAGCCTTCCGGAACTCGAGCGGAGAAGCATCAATTGCGGCTCCTCCACCAGTCGGCCGTTTCATCTGCCACCTCGATCCCGGTCACATCTGCATCCGCCAGCCACGCGCGGACCGTTCTGCCGGCCACTTCGAGGTCCGCCGCAATATCGGCAAGCGGCATCAGCACGAAGCCACGTCCGGTCATACGCGGATGCGGCAATTGAAGCCGGTCGTTTGCCAAGACCGCCCCTTCGAATGTCAGAAGATCGATATCGATCGTGCGCGGCCCCCAGCGCTCCTTTCGGACCCGCTTCATCACCCGCTCGATCTCGAGACAGGTTTCAAGCAGCGCTTCCGGATCGCGCGTCGTTTCGACCGCTGCGCAGGCATTGAAGAACCAATCCTGGTCCGTCTTTCCCCAGGGCGGCGTCCTATAGAGCCGCGAAACTGCCGCCACCCGGCAGTCCGGCCGCTCGTCGAGCGCCCGTAGGGCGTCCGCCATGGCACGGCGCGGGTCGCCGATATTGCCGCCCAGCCCCAGAGTAGCGCGCCGCCACGTCTTATTCGGCAACATGCTCGACCGTGACTTCCACGTAGTCCAGGACCCCTGGGACCGGGGCGTTGGGCTTGCGGATGGAAACTTTGGCCCGCCGGATCTGCGGGAAGCGTGCGCACAAGGTCTTGGCTACCTCCAAAGCGAGAGCCTCGATCAGATAGCGCCTGCGTCCGGTGACGATCCTTTCGATCTCCGCAAAGGCGATGCCATAATGCACCGTGTCGTCGATGCAGTCTTCGGCCAGCGCCGTGCCCTGCACAACCTCGAGTGCCGCATCCACGAAGAAGCGTTGGCCCAGGAACTCCTCCTCGTCGAGCACGCCATGGCGGGCAAAGAACGCGCAGTTCTTCAGGGTGATCGTGTAGGTCGCAGTCATCGCTTCGTGTCCCGTCGGCTGTTCTTTGCGTGGAGCATAGCATCAGCCATTGCCAGTGCATCCCTGTTGATTGCGACATCATGCACCCGAAATATCGCAGCGCCGTCAGCCCTGAGGAGCGCAGTCGTCGCCGCCGTAGCGGCGTCGCGGTCTTTCGCCTCACGCCCCGTAACGGCGCCGATGAAGCGTTTGCGCGATGTACCGACGAGGAACGGCAGGCCGAACCGGTGCAATTCGGCAAAACGCGCCATGAGCTCCAGGTTTTCATCTGTTTCCTTAGCGAAGCCATAGCCGGGATCAAGGACGATCTGGTCGCGCGCAACCCCTGCCTCGGAGGCAATCTGCAGCGAACGGGAGAGAAAGTGGAATTGATCCTCGACAACGTCGCCAAGCTTCTGACGATCGCGCCCTGTATGCATGATGCAAATCCCCGCGCCGGTCTCGGCAGCGACATGCGCGATTGCCGGTTCTCGCTGCAGACCGTGCACGTCATTGACGATATGCGCGCCGGCTTCCACCGCCAGCCGTGCTGTTTCGGCGCGATAGGTATCGACCGAGATGGTCGCATCCGTCCGGCTGGCCAGCGCCGTGATGACCGGCAGGATGCGCGCCTGTTCCTCGGCGGCGTCGACCGGATCCGCGTCGGGGCGGGTCGATTCCCCGCCGATATCGAGGATCGCCGCTCCATCCTCGAGGGCGCGCGTCGCCGCAGCGACGGCTGCCCCGGGGTCGGCAAAACGCCCTCCGTCGGAAAAGGAATCCGGTGTGACGTTGATGATTGCCATCAAAACGCCGCGCGGCCCTAGTTCCAGAACACGGCCATGCGCCAATTGCCAACGAGATCTTTGAAATGGATTGTAGGTCATCTTCCGGCGGTCCGCGGCTCTAAGCGGCGCCATCCTCGTCGGCCTTGTGAAGATTGGGCGCCTTTGAAAGCAAAGGGTTAGCACGACTCTTTCACGCAGCTATTGATTTGTCGACTTCGGAATGGGCCGATTTTATGTTGCGCTCGCCCCGGCTATGCCCCAAGCTTGCGCCAACTTCAATCCAAGAGTGCCGTCCTATGTTCCGAGTTCGTAATTCGCTGAGAGCCGCCCTGATTGCCTTTCTCGTCGGCCTCCCGCTCAGCAATGCCTCGGGCGAGACCTTGATCAGCAAGAGCGTCACCTACTTCTCGATCGGCGGACGCACGGCGGCAGAGCTTGACAAGGCCCTTGCCGCCAGCGGGCCGTTGATGAAGAACACCGGAACCCGCCACCCCGGCGCGACGCGAATTAAGTTCGGCGGCACGATAACCTATGTCAGCCGCGGCGGGCGCTGCGCGGTCGGCACGGCACGCGTCACGCTGAGCACGCGCATCATTCTGCCACGCTGGAAATATCGCCCACAGGCAGGCCGCGATCTCGCGCTCGTCTGGGACACGCTTGCAGCCGACATCAAGCGGCATGAGGAGCGCCATGCCGAGATCGCGCGCAATCACGCCCGTCACATGGAAAGGGCCTTTCTTGGGCTCAAGCCTGAAGCGAATTGCGAACTTATGCAGGCTCGAGTGGCTGACCTGAGTGCAGCCGAAGTCGCAAGGCACGACAAGGACCAGGCGCGCTTCGACCGCACGGAAGCAGCCAACTTCGACCGCCGGATGATACGGCTGCTGCAATATCGGCTGGACTCGCTGACGAAGGCGGCGCGCTAGCCGACGCTGCCGCTAGGGGCCCGGCTCCATACCGACCACAAATGCGACCGCCCGAAAGATCAGTGTGAACTTCGCTCTAAACCTCCGCCCATAGCCACAAAAACCCACAGTATTTTATTGGCGGATTCTAACGATAGCCGGCGATAAACGACTCAGCTATATTAACATCATGAAACGAGTGGCAGAGCTGAAGTTCAACCGCTCGGCGGTGTGGTTATTTATTTGCGGATCGACAGTAAAGACGTCGCATCCAAATCGTTGACTTTGTATTTAAAAAGGTTCGCTTCATTGCTTGCGGGTGCTCGGTAGCGACCCGTGCGATGAGGCAAGACAGGTTCTCCTGGCGTGTCTTGGTGCAGCAGGTGCTCCCTCCCTCATCTGTATGCGATACGCCCTCCTTGCCTCGCTCGTCGCCATGACCAGCGGGGCATTTTTTTGCGCGATGTCTTCGATGCGTGGAGAGCATTCGACAGGGGCGCTTGCCGGGAGAGGACTACAGCGCCACGCGTCTTTCGGACGCGCAAAGGACGCTGTGGCACTTTGAAACTACGCATCGTGCTAGGCTTGGCGCTCCGGCACATGCACGACAAGGCCATCCAGAGCCTCGCTTATCTTGATCTGACAGGAAAGCCGAGAGGTCGGGCGGACGTCATAGGCAAAGTCCAGCATGTCCTCTTCCATCGCTTCCGGGGCGCCGACGGCCGCCGCCCAGGCGTCGTCGACATATACATGACAGGTTGCGCAGGCACAGGCGCCGCCACATTCGGCCTCGATCCCCGGCACGGAATTGCGAACCGCGTTCTCCATGACCGTGGAGCCGTTCTCGACATCGAGGTCGTGGCGCGTGCCGTCAAAGGCTACGATCGTAAGTTTTGTCATTTCTCTTTCCGGAATGAATGGATGGGATCCGCCCGCGAGCGCCGACGGCCCGCGGCGCGAACCGCTGGCCTGAATTCAGGGCAGTTTCTTCCAACAAATCGGCTGGCCAGTCAACACGAGCCCGCGCCGGTGTCGCGTGGACGTCCCTGCAAGACGACCGCGCTCGACCGTTCAACGCCGAAGGCGTTCGGCATGACCCAAGACTAACGGCACAGCTTGAGGATGAAAAGCTCGGCTTCGAGCACGGCTGCGCCAAGTGCTGCGCGCAGGTCCCAGTCCGCCGGTCGCCGCTCTATGGCGGCAGCCGCTTCGGCGACACGCGTGGCCCCGACCGCGAGCGCCGCCCCCTTCAAGCGGTGGGCCGACTGACCGCACCCGTCTGTATCGGCATCGCTGAGCTCGCCCATGGTTCGGCGAGCCTGGCGCGCAAAGAGCTGAAGCACCTCGATTTCGAGACCCTTGTCCCCCATGGTTTGCTTGCCGAGCTCGACGAAATCGATAGGCCGCCTCCCGACCGGGGACGCGTTGGCCGGATTATCCGGCGTTTCGAAGGCTATCTTGAGCGCAGCCATGAGCCCATTTCCTTAATTGACGATACATCGCGTCCTAATCGACAATGCATCCGGCCACCGCATCGTTTTCAGACATGCATCATCCAGGGGCTGCGCTGCTATCGACTTAAGGGGCATCGCGACAGCGCGGGAAATCTGAAGGCATGGTTAACGATTGCTAAACGTGCTGATTTCCTTGTTTTTTCGGAGCATGACACGGCTGCCCCATTAAGAATTCATTAGGATTCTAACGAATGCGGATTGCACTGAATTGTAAGAACCGGGCTAATGTGTCACTACGATACGATTAGGAACAGGTCTGCATATGAAAGTGGCAACTGTTCCGGTGGATAAGCTGCGCGACTGGTGTCCTGAGACGAGAGCTGCGGCTATTCCATCGAGGCGATGCAGTGGTGACCAATAGGCATATTGCGCAGTTGTCTTGCGCGTAGCTTGCGGGTCGCTGCCCTGGTTGAGGGAGTCTCATGCCCCGGTATCGGCGCAAATGAGACGGCCATGAGCGGGCAATAGTAGTGAGGCGTATCCCTATGGCGACGAAGAAGAGCAACGAGTCGATCGACGAAAAGGCGTTCCAGGCCCTGGAAGCTGCCCTGAAGATCGACTTTGACGACCTGAAGTCGGCCCTGAACGACAAGACTTCCTTGGATGATCCGGAGGAAAAAGTGTCCGAGCCCAGCAAGAAGGCGGCCGCATCCGAACACAAGCGCGCCGTCAAGGAGCCGCCGGAGGCACAAAAGGCACGGACGAGTGAAACGCCTCGCAACCTCGCGCCGGAGCCCGCCCCGAAGCAGCCAGCCCTTTCCCCGGCCAATGACGATACGCGCAGGTCCCCCGCGGCAATGCTCCGCTCCCTCGAAGTCCGATCCAGCCGCGCGGCGATCCGCGTCGCAGCGCTGATTTCGCTGGTTTGGGGGCTTGCCGGGGTCGCGATTGGCCATCTCCTCTATGCGCCGCAGATCTGGCAGATACGCTCTCTCGCCGATCTGGCAGCGACACCCGGTGCGATCGGCATTCTGATCGGCATCGCGTTGCCGGTCATGCTCTTCTTCTCCTTTGCGATCATGATCGCGCGCGCCCAGGAACTGCGCAATGCGGCCCGCTCGATGGCCGAGGTCGCCCTGCGGCTGGCCGAACCCGAGACTGCGGCGGCAGACCGTGTCATGACCGTCGGCCAGGCGGTTCGGCGCGAAGTGTCGGCCATGAACGAAGGCATCGAGCGCACCATCGCGCGGGCAACCGAACTCGAAGCCCTGGTCCACTCCGAAGTCAGTGCGCTTGAACGCAGCTACAGCGAAAACGAACTGCGCGTCCGTACCCTGGTCCAGGAACTGGGGCTGGAGCGTGAAGCCATTATCGGCCATTCCGAGCGAATCCGTTCGGCGATTGGCGGGGCCCACGGCAAGCTGAAGGATGACCTGGAACTGGCAAGCGAAGATATCGCCTCGCGCATCGCGGTCTCGGGCGAAGCCTTTGCATCTCTGATCGACATGCGTGCCGCGGCCCTCAGCGAGAAATCGGACCATGCGCTGCAAACCCTCGGCACCATGCTGGACAGCCGCACCGATACGTTGCTGTCCGGCCTGACGAACGCCGGCGTGACGCTCAGCAAAGAATTCGACGTACGGCTCGACGCACTCAGCGAGAACTTGACGAAGCGCGGCGAACAATTGCTCAGCCAGTTCGAAACCCGTGCCTCGACGCTCGATACGAACACCGAGAAGCTGAACACCGCCCTTAACGACCGCGCCCGCCAACTGAATGAAACCTTGATCGCGCGCACCCGCGATCTCAACGAAAGTCTCAGTGTCGGCCAGCAGGCGATTGCAGGCGGCCTCGAAGACATGCTTTCGTCGCTCAATTCCGCGCTGGACGAAAAGGGCGCTAGCTTCCGCCAGAGCCTCAAGTCGAGCGCCGACGACGCGATCATGGACCTGGACCTTCGCGGCGGCTTCTTCGAGGAAAAGCTGCAGACGACAGTCGGGCACCTGGCAACCGCCTTCGACGAGCGCTTCCACGAATTTGCAAGCGCCTTCGACAAGCGGGCCAGCCTGCTCGACACCAAGTTGATGGAGAGCCTGCACAGGATCAATGAAACCGTATCCGGCGGTTCGGATGCGATCGGCACGGCCTTGGACAGCAGCGTCGAGAAGATCAGTTCGGCCCTTTCGGATCAGTCCCTGACGCTCGCGACGGCGCTTGGAACGACGCAGGATTTCATCGAGGAAACGATAGGGACTCGCACCTCGGAGCTCAGCAACCTCATCGGCGATGCCCACAGCCGGATCGAAGGCGTGCTTTCTGACAAGACCAGTTCGCTGATGGGCGCTCTGACGGCGGCACAGGAAAAGATCGAAGGCGACTTCGGTCAGCGCGCCGATGCGCTTGCCAATGCGCTGACGACCAGCGAGTTGCGCCTGACGGAAGGTCTGGACTCCCGGACATCCGCCTTCATCGACGGCTTGCAGACGGCTCATGCCCGCATTGAGCAGACGCTCATGGGCTCCACCGACGAGATCACCAGCGCCATCGCCGCCAGCCAGCATCGCCTCGACAACACGCTTTCGGAGCGCACCGCCGCGTTGTCGACCGCCCTCACCTCCGGCGCGAGCGCGCTCAAAGACGCGGTCGGCGGCACAGCCGACCGGCTGGAGCGTGTCCTCTCGGAACGTGGCCAGTCGATCTCAGCGGCCCTGACCGGTCAGACTTCGGCTCTCGAAGGGGTCCTGTCGGAGCGCAGCCAGGCGATCACCGACACTCTGGCCAGCCAGACGACCGCCCTCGACAGCGTGCTCTCCGAACGCGCCGCACAAATCAACTCGACCATGTCGGCACGCGCCAGTGAGATGGCGGACTCGCTCAGCCGTCATGCCGAAGACGTTGCCGACAGCCTGACCTTCCGCGCCATGGCCGTGGCCGAGACGATGACCGACCGCGTCGGCGACATCGAGAACAGGCTTTCGCAGAGCGTCTCCGAGGTCGCCGAGAATCTTGGCGGTCGCGTCAGTCAGATCGCCGGCACCCTCACCGATACGAGTGCACGTATTGCCGAGGATCTGAGCAGCCGCGTCGGCAAGATTTCCGACTCGCTGGCAGGAACGAGCGCAGAGATCGCCGAAGCGCTCACGGCCCGCACGACGGAAGCGACCGCATCACTCGCCGGCAAAGCGGCCGAGATCGAGCAGACGCTCTCCGGCAAGGCCGAGCATCTGCGGGACACGCTGACGACGACGCACGACCAGATCCGCTCGACGCTCGACGAGCGCATAAAGGCGATCAACCTCGCCGTCGGCCAGGGCCGCGACCAGCTGGAAGAACTGCTCTCCGACCAGTCGATGGCGATGGCGACGACACTTGCGACCAGCGCCAGCATGCTCGAAATGTCGCTGGAGGAGCGCCAGGCTTCGATCACCGGCGCGCTCGAGCGCAGCACGCAAGCGCTCGCCGCCCGCACGTCGGAGGCGGCCGCGTCGCTCGCCAGCAAGGCCGCGGAAATCGACCAGACGCTCTCCGGCAAGACCGCCCAGTTGCGCTCGACTCTCGACGAACAGGTCAACACCATCAACCTCGCCATCGGACAGGGCCGCGAGCGATTGGAAGAACTGCTCTCCGACCAGGCGATGGGGATGGCGACGACGCTTGCAACCAGCGCCAGCATGCTCGAAATGTCGCTCGAGGAGCGTCAGGCTTCGATCGCCAGCGCGATCGACCGCGGCTCCGAAGCGCTCGATGCGCGCATGCGCTCGACGACCGGCAACATTGCCGAGCGCCTCGCCGAGACGGCCGACCAGATCAGCCTGGCGGCCGACACTTTGACCAATCGCGTCGATATCTCGATCAACGGCATCAGCAGCCGCCTCGACGAAACCGGCACGCGGATCGAATCGAGCTTCGCGTCGCTCGAAGACCGCATTCGCGGCGGCGTCAGCAACGTCAGCGCGATTGTCGACGACACTGGTGGTCGCATCGAAACGACCCTCGGCTCCCTCGAGGATCGTGTCCGCGACAGCGTCAGCACCGTCAGCGTCGTCGTCGACGACGCCGGCGGCCGCATTGAAACGACCCTCGGTTCCCTCGAAGACAGAATCCGCGACAGCGTCGGCAGCGTAAACGCCATCGTCGACAGTGCCGGGCAGCGGATCGCCGACAGCCTCGGGGAACGTGCCGGCGAAATCGACCGCATCAGCGAAACCGCGGCAGCCCGCATCAGTTCCGCGATGGACCTCGGAACAGACCGCATCACCTCCGCAATGGACGCTGGTGCTGGTCGTATCGAAGAACGGCTCGGTACGATGGACCGCGCCCTCAACATTGGCCTCGAAAACGTCAACCGGACGATCGAAGGCAAGGCAGCGGCGCTTGTCACCAGCCTCAGAGGCGCCGTCAGCGAAGCCGCTCAGGAGATCGACGCGGAAGCCGCACGTTCCACCGACCTGCTTTCCAAGGCCGGGGCCGATTTCGCGAGTGCGCTGGCTTCGCGAAATGCCGAGTTCGCGAATTCGATCGAGGAGACCGCCTCGGCGACGGCGGCCCGCCATGCCGAACTCGCCCGAACGGTCACGAACGCCGCCGACTCCGCCACCGCGCGACTCAGTTCGACCAAGGATCAGATCGCCAGCCACACCCAAAGCATCCAGCAGAGCCTGACGGACGCGGAAAAGGCGCTCGATGCGCGTGGCCAGTCGATCCGCAGCGTGCTCGACGAAAGCACCCGCGAGCTGAATTCGATGCTTGCCGGTCGGTCGTTGGAACTCACCCGCCTTCTCGACGAGCAGGCACGTCCAGTCATCGAGCAATATGCAGCAACCGGCAAGGAGGCCGCCGCCCGTATCGCCGCCCTGACCCAGGAAAGCGCAGACCGGCTGCGGGCGGAAAACGCCGCACTCGTCAACGCCATCACGGAGCGGACCAGCGAAACGCTCGATGCGATCTCGCTGCGCGCCGAAGAGACGGCCAAGGCGATGAAGATGGTCGAGAATCGCCTGCAGTCGACGGCTATGGGGCTGATCGACCAGCTCGCAACCAACAATTCCGCCATCGCATCGGTCATCGAACAGGCAAACGACAGCCTCGGCGACATGGACCAGCGTCTGGAGGCGGCCGCAGCGAAGGTTTCGGATTCGACGCGGCATGCATCCGACATGCTCTCCAGTTCCACCCGCCTCATCGAAGGCCGTGTCGACAAACTCTCCGACATGGCCGCATCGACGCTCTCGCAGATCGGCGGAATCGTCGGCCGCTTCGAGGATCACTCGAAGGTTCTCGGCCAGGCCTCCAACCTGCTGGCCGCGGCCCAGTCGAACCTCGTCAGCACGTTGGAGGAGCGGCAGGACGCTCTGCGCACCCTCTCCGTCGGTCTTGTTCAACGCTCGGAAGAGATTGAGCGGACGATGCATGCGCTCGAGGGCTTCGTCGATGGCGCCTTCCAGCGCGCCGAAGAGCGCTCCGGCCAGGTTGCTGGAAACCTCCGCAACGGCATCCAGTCTTCCTTCGCCGATGTCGGCCGGCTTCTGTCGAGCACCGAGCAACGGGCCGCGGAAGCCGCCGAGGCGATGCGCACTACCCTTGCCGAGGCGGGCGGCGAAGCTGCCGCCTCCGTGGAGGGCGTGTTCTCGCGCGCTGAAGAGCGGTCGCGCCAGATCGCCAACACCCTGCGCACGGGCGTCGAAAGCTCGATCGCCGACGCAAACAAAACGCTGTCGCAGATCGAAGGCCGCGCGCTCAGTGCCTCCGAGGCTCTCCGACAGGCTGTAGCCAAGGCTGGCGACGAAGCCAGCCAGGCACTCGACGGCGCATTCGCCAGCGCAGAGGAACGCACCAAGGACGCGGCGTCCCGCCTGCGTGGCAGCATCGGCGCTTCGGTCTCCGACGTCGAGCGCATGTTGACGGAAAGCGGCAAGAAGTCGGACGGCGTTGCAACGCAGTTGCGCGAATCCGTACGTCAGGCGATCGACGAGGCGATCAACCGCTTCAGCGGCGCGACCGACGACATTCGTCGCTCCGCCGGCGAGATCCGCAAGGAACTCGACATGACCCGCGAGGAGTTGAAGCGGGGCGCCTTCGACCTGCCCGAAGAGGCCAAGGAGAATGCCGCAGTGATGCGGCGTGCCGTTGCCGAGCAGATCAAGGCGTTGCAGGAGCTGTCCGAAATCATCGGCAAGTCTTCCACGCATCTCGAGGTCGCCCAGCCGGTTCGCCAGCAGCCGGCGCTGGCGGCTCCCGCCCCCGTCGTTCAAGCGCCTGTCGCGCAGCCGCAACCTGCAGTCCAACAGCAGCCGGCAATCCAGCAACAACCGGCGGCCCAGCAGCAACCCGCCGCGCCAGCCACCGCCTTGCGCGGCAGCCTTAGCCTCGACCAGGCGACGCGACCGTTGCAGCCCGCCCGTCCGTCTGCCGGCGAAGAACGTTCCGAGGAAGGCGGCGGCTGGATGCGCGACCTGCTTCGCGCCGCCTCCCGCGAGGAAGAACCACAGGCGGCCCGCCCTCGACCGGCTGAAAGCCAGCCTGTATCGCGCGCCGGAGACAGCCGCAATCCGCGTCACGTTGTCGAATCGCTGAACTCGCTATCGGTGGATATCGCCCGGGCGATCGACCACGACGCGTCGGTCGAGCTGTGGCGCCGCTACCAGCGCGGCGAGCGTGATGTCTTCACCCGCCGGCTCTATACGCTCAAGGGCCAGCAGACCTTCGACGAGATCAAGCGGAAATATGATCGCGAGCCGGAGTTCCGCACTGCCGTCGACCGTTACATTGCCGATTTCGAAAAGCTGCTCGCAGATGTCGCGCGCAACGATCCGGACAAGCGCATCACCCAGACCTACCTGACGTCCGATACCGGCAAGGTCTACACCATGCTCGGCCACGCAGCCGGTCGCTTCAGCTAAAGGCCACACCGGCGAGACGCCAAAAGCGCAATGGCCCCGCTTCAAAAAAAGCGGGGCTTTTTTTTGCGCAACCACATGTTGTCCAGCACAGCGTCTCCGGCCGCCCCAAGGGTGAAAAGAGGCGCCATTTCCAGTAGTCTGTCAGAATGGCATCGCGACGCGGGCCATCGGGGACCGTCGCTACCATGAAGGCGCACCCGGAATATCGCGACTGCCTACACAGGAGGCGGACATGAGACCGCGGATAAAAGTCCTTACGCTCGCGGTGAACGATCTGGAAAGATCCCTCGCCTTTTATCGCGACGGCTTGGGCCTGCCGACCAAGGGGATCATCGGTGAGGAATTTGAAGACGGCGCGGTCGTCTTCTTCCACATGGGCGATGAGCTGATACTGGCGCTTTACCCGGCGCAGTCGCTCTCTAAGGATGCAAAGATCAGCGTGACAGATGCGCCGCTTGGCGCGGTATCGATCGGTCATATCGTCAACTCGAAAGACGAGGTCGATATAATCATGAAGCAGGCGGCGGACGCCGGCGCCGTCGTCACCGATCCTGCGTCCGATCGTTTCTGGGGCGGCTATTCCGGCTACTTCCATGATCCGGACGGACATCTGTGGGAGATCGCCTGGAACCCGCAATGGACCGTCGAAGACTGAAGCGGTCCGAAGGACAATTCGCGGATCGCGTCGAGAAAAGGGCTTTATGCAAAAAAGCCCCGGCTGCCGCCGGGGCCTTTTTCAGTAACGCGCGGTCTGGCAATGCTAGCTTCCGATCAATGCTCCTTGTTGGCGTAGACCGACTTCTTCGTGAGATAGACCAGGCCGGTCAAGATCAACAGGAACACCATGACCATGAAGCCGGTGCGCTTGCGGTCTTCGAGATGTGGCTCCGCGGCCCACATCAGGAATGCCGAGACGTCCTTGGCGTACTGGTCCACCGTCTGCGGCGCACCGTCGTCATAGGTGACCTGGTCGTCGGACAGCGGCTTCGCCATCGCCAGCGCCGACGCGCTCACGAAATACGGATTGTAGTGCGTGCCTTCGGCGACCTGAGCGCCCTCCGGCGGCTCCTGATAGCCGGTCAGCAGCGCGTGGATATAGTCCGGACCGCCTTCCTGGTAAGGCCAGAAGATATCGAAGACGAATTGCGGGAAACCGCGCTCGACGCCCCGCGCCTTGGCGATCAGCGAGAAGTCCGGTGGCGCGGCGCCGTTGTTGGCGGCGGCCGCGGCTTCCTTGTTCGGGAAGGGCGACGGGAAGTGGTCGGACGGGACGGCCTTGCGCGCGAACATCTCGCCATCGCCGTTCGGGCCGTCCTGCACCTCGTAGTTGGCCGCAAAGGCCTTCACCTGAGCATCGGAATAGCCGAGCCCCTCAAGCGTGCGGAATGCGACGAGGTCCATCGAATGGCAGGCAGAACAGACTTCGGTGTAGACTTTGAGCCCGCGCTGCAGCTGTCCCTTGTCGTAGTGGCCGAAGAGACCGGCGAAGGTCCAATCCTGCTGTTCCGGCTTGTGGATCGGATAGTGCGGCGTGGCGCCGGCAGCGTGCTCCCCGCCCGCTTCCTCGCCCTGGGCCAAAGCGGCTCCCAGACCGAGACCGGCGACGACAGCAAGTGACAGAATGCCTGTAACAAGCTTTTTCATTGTTGTGAGTTCCTTATCAATCGCTGTTCCGGTCAGGCGTGCGCGGTCTTCGGCTGCGCCTTGGCATTCTGCTTCTCCAGCACCGCCTCGGTGATGGAGTTCGGAATGCGCTTCGGCGTTTCGATCAGGCCGAGAAGCGGCATGATGACCAGGAAGAAACCGAAGTAGTACAGCGTGCCGAGCTGCGACATCACGACGTAGAGACCTTCCGCCGGGCGGGAGCCGAGCCAGCCGAGCATGATGGCGTTGGCGACGAAGATCCAGAAGAACAGCTTGTACCACGGACGGTAGACGGCCGAGCGGACCTTGGACGTGTCGAGCCAGGGCAGGAAGAACAGGACGATGATCGAACCGAACATCACCAGAACGCCGCCGAGCTTGGAGTCGATCGGACCGATGTTGAAGGTGATGGCGCGCAGCATCGCGTAGAACGGCAGGTAGTACCATTCCGGGACGATGTGAGCCGGCGTCTTCAGCGCGTCCGCCGGAATGTAGTTGTCCGGATGGCCGAGATAGTTCGGCATGTAGAAGACGAACCAGGCGTAGACGATCAGGAAGATCGAGACGCCGAGCGCATCCTTCAGCGTCGCATAGGGCGTGAAGGGCACGGTGTCGGACTTCGACTTCACTTCGACGCCGGTCGGGTTGGTCTGGCCGGTGACGTGCAGCGCCCAGATGTGCAGGACGACGACGCCGGCGATCATGAAGGGCAGCAGGTAGTGCAGCGAGAAGAAGCGGTTCAGCGTCGGCTGGTCGACGGCGAAGCCGCCAAGGAGGAACTGCTGGATCCACTCACCCACCAACGGGAAGGCCGAGAAGAAGCCGGTGATAACCGTCGCACCCCAGAACGACATCTGCCCCCAGGGCAGAACGTAGCCCATGAAGCCCGTTGCCATCATCAGGAGGTAGATCACGACGCCGAGAATCCAGAGGATTTCGCGCGGTGCCTTGTACGAACCGTAGTAAAGACCGCGGGCGATGTGCAGATAGACCGCGATAAAGAAGAAGGACGCACCGTTCGCGTGCAGGTAGCGCAGCAGCCAGCCGTGGTTGACGTCGCGCATGATCTTTTCGACCGAGTTGAATGCAACGGTCGCTTCGGCGGCATAATGCATCGCCAATACGACGCCGGTCAGGATCTGGACGACCAGCATCACCGACAGCATCGCGCCGAAGGTATAGGCGTAATTCAGGTTCCGCGGCACCGGATAGGAGACGAACGAGTCGTGCACGAGGCGCGGCAGCGGGAGACGGGAATCAACCCACTTCTCTATGCCTGACGTTGGCGTGTAGGTTGAATGATCAGCACTCATAATCAGTAGTCCCCTCAACCGATCTTGATAACTGTGTCGGAAACGAACGAGAAGGTCGGCACGGCGAGGTTTTCCGGTGCCGGGCCTTTGCGGATGCGGCCGGCCGTATCGTAGTGCGACCCGTGGCAGGGACAGAACCAACCGCCGAAATCACCGGCCTGACCGAGCGGAACGCAGCCGAGGTGCGTGCAGGAACCGATCATCACGATCCAGTTTTCCTTACCCTCACCGGCGGAGCGATCGAGGTCGGTGGCTTGCGCATCGGTGGCGAGGTTGGCATTGCGCGCAACCGGATCCTTCAGCTCATCGAGCGCAACCGCCTTGGCTTCTTCGACTTCCTTGTCGGTGCGGTTGCGGATGAAGACCGGCTTGCCGCGCCACTTTGCCGTCAATGACATGCCTGGCTGGAGGCTGGAAACGTCGACCTCGATCGAAGCAAGCGCGAGCGTCGATGCATCCGGACGCATCTGATCGATGAACGGCCAAGCCGCCGCGCCGGCGCCGACAACGGCGGCCATGCCGGTGGCCAGATACAGGAAATCGCGGCGATTGGGCTCGCCCAAGGTCTCGCTTGAAATGTCGTGTTCGCTCACGGCTAAACCATCCTCTCACGCAATGTGCGGAAACCGCATCCGTCCCCGGCGCGTTTCCTTCCCATCCCGGTCTCGGAGCGCACCCTGTCCTCATGCTGGCACCCTGCCCCGCTTGCCAGGGCAAGCTTTGAAGCAAGTGCCAGACTCCGGAGAATCCTGCACGCAGAATCCCCAGCAATCCGGCGCGTTCTATGCTTGATCGCGAATTATGTCCAGCCTTCACAAGACAAGGTGGGCAGATTGTCGCGGGGAACAGGGGCGGCCAATGAGGACAAGGGCTTGGCCCGGTCGAGGACTGCGTTCGAGCCCTCTATTCCGCCGCCTCCTCCTGCGCGATGAAGCCACCCGATTGGCGCGCCCAAAGCTCCGCATAAAGACCTCCACGCGCGACCAACTCCGCGTGGCTGCCATCCTCGACGATGCGTCCGCGGTCCATCACGACCAGGCGGTCAAGCGCCGCGATGGTCGACAACCTGTGAGCGATGGCGAGCACCGTCTTGCCCTGCATCAGACGCTCCAGATTCGACTGGATCGCCGCCTCCACCTCGGAGTCGAGCGCCGAGGTTGCTTCATCGAGAACGAGGATCGGCGCGTCCTTGAGCATCACGCGGGCGATTGCGATCCTCTGCCGCTGACCGCCGGAGAGCTTAACGCCCCGCTCCCCGACATGGGCTTCGAAGCCCGTGCGACCGCGCTGGTCCTGCAGATTGATGATGAATTCATAGGCTTCCGCTTTGCGCGCCGCTTCGATCAACTGGTCGTCAGTGGCACCCGGCCTCCCGAAAAGAATATTGTCTCGGATCGACCGATGCAGAAGCGAGGTGTCCTGGCTGACCATGCCGATCCGGGCGCGTAGCGATTCCTGTCGGACTGCGGCGATATCCTGCCCGTCGATCAGGATGCGGCCTCCCTCAAGGTCATAGAAGCGGAGCAGCAGATTGACGAGCGTCGACTTGCCGGCGCCCGAACGACCGACGATGCCGACCTTTTCGCCGGGACGGATGGTCAGCGAGAAATCGTCGATGACGCCGCCACCCTTGCCGTAGTGAAACGCCACCTGCTCGAAACGGATCTCAGGCCGGTTGACCTTCAGTTCGGGCGCGCCAAGCCGATCGACGAGGCCGATCGGTTGCGAGACGAGCTCGGCCGAATTCTGGATCGTGCCGATATTGCGCATGATGGCGTTGAACTGCGACATCATCCGCCCGAGCAGCATGTTGAGCCGCAGCACCAGTGCCAGCGTAAAGGCCACCGCCCCTGAACTGACCGAGCCTGCAAGCCATAGGTGAACCGAATAGACTGCGATCGCGGTGATCATCAGGCCCGAAAGCAGCGCCTGCGAGGCCCGCACACCCGTCAAAAGTCGGGTAAATGGGATGACCGCGCCCTGGAAGCGGTCGAAACCCGCGCGGATATAGCGATCATTCTCCTCGTCGCTGCCAAAGAGTTTGAGCGTCTGTATGTTCGAATAGGCATCGACCATGCGGCCGTTGAGCATCGACGCCATCTCCGCAGTCTCCCGGGCATGCTTGCGCACGCGCGGCACGAAATACCGGGCAACTGCAAGGAAGACCACGATCCAAAAGGCCACCATCGCCGCCAGCCGCCAGTCGAGCTGGGCGATCAGCGCCATGGTCGACGCCGTATAGATGACGATAAACCAGATGACCTGCAGCAAGGATACGATCAGGTCGCTCGTTGCTTGCGCACCCGACCAGACCTTGGTGACGATGCGCCCGGAAAAGTCGTTCTGGAAGAAGGTCAGCGATTGTCGGGCAACATGGACATAGGACTGCCAGCGGACCAGATTGAGAAAGCCGGTGATGATCGCCTGCTCCTCGACCAACGCCGCAAGCGCCACCGCCAGGAAGCGGAACACCAGCACCGTCAAGAGCATGAAGAGCAGTTCCGGGCCGTTGGAAGAAATCAGCCCGCTCCAGCCATCCTGCGGCCGGATGGTATCGAGGACGTCGACAATCCGGCCGACGAAATAGAAGAGCCCCGCCTCGAGCATCGCCACCAGCCCGCCGAGCGCCGCCATGGCGAGGAAAGGACCTTTCGCCTGGCTTGCATAGAACCAGGCGAAGCCCCAGAGCGACCTTGGCGGCTGCAGCCGAACGCGCGGCGCGAAGGGTTTGATCCAGTTCTCGAAGGTGGTGACGATGGCGCGCAGCATTGTTCCGATAATAGGGGGCTGAGGGCGGACGGCAATCGCTTTCCGGCGCCGGACTGATTACAAATGCGTAAGCTTTCGACTTGAGGGAAGCCAAAGGCGGCGGATTACTCCGCCGCCTCCTCTTTTTCGACGTCGTCGGCGATGAAGCCGCCGGACTGGCGCGACCAGAGGTCGGCGTAGAGCCCGCCCTTTGCGACGAGTTCGGCATGCGAGCCGGTCTCGACGATCCGCCCGGCTTCGAGAACCACCAGCCGGTCCATTTCGGTGAGCGTCGACAGGCGGTGAGCGATGGCGATCACCGTCTTGCCGGCCATTAGGGCGAAAAGATTCTCCTGGATCGCCGCCTCGACCTCGGAGTCGAGCGCCGAGGTTGCCTCGTCGAGAATGAGGATCGGCGCGTCCTTGAGGAACACCCGGGCGATCGCAATTCTCTGCCGCTGGCCGCCGGAAAGCTTCACCCCACGTTCGCCGACCTGTGCGTCGAGCCCTTGCCTGCCGAGGTTGTCCTCGAGCGCCTGGATGAATTCCCAGGCGTTCGCCTTCCTGGCGGCGGCGAGGACCTGCGCGTCGGTCGCCTCCGGGTGTCCATAGGCGATGTTGTCGCGAATGGAGCGGTGCAGAAGCGACGTGTCCTGCGTGACGACGCCGATCTGCGCGCGCAGGCTGTCCTGGGTGACCGCTGAGATATCCTTCCCGTCGATTCGGATGACACCGTCCTCCAGATCATAGAAACGCAGGAGCAGGTTCATCAGCGTCGTCTTGCCTGCACCGGAGCGGCCGACGAGGCCGATCTTTTCGCCGGGACGGATATCAAGCGACAGCCGGTCGATGACGCCTTTTGCCTTGCCGTAGTGGAAGCGGATATCCTCGAAGCGGATCGCCCCCTTGTCGGCCGTCAGCGCCACGGCATTCGGCTGATCGACGATGTCGTGCACCTTCGTCATCATGCCCATGCCGTCATAGACCGTGCCGATATTCTCGAACAGCGCCGAGACTTCCCACATAATCCACTGCGACATGCCGTTGATGCGCATGGCAAGACCGATCGCAACGGCGATCGCACCGACCGAGATCGCGCTGGTCAGCCACAGGTAGATCCCGAGCGCCCCGACGGCGAAGAGCGCCACGCAGTTGTTCGTGTAGACGCATATGTGGAACAGCGTGACCTTGCGCATCTGCCGGTAGACGGTGTCGAGAAATTCCTCCATCCCGGCGCGCGCATAGGTCTCCTCCCGCCCCGCATGCGAGAAGAGTTTTACCGTGCTGATATTGGTGTAGCTGTCGACGATGCGTCCCGTCATCATCGAACGCGCATCGGCCTGTGCCTTGGAAATCTTCTGCAAGCGCGGCACGAAGGTGCTGACGATGACGATGTAGATGGCGAGCCAGACGGCGAGCGGCGTAACAAGACGCCAGTCGGCCGCCGCGACGACGACCAGCATCGTCGTGAAATAACTCACCACATAGACGAAGACGTCGAGGATCTTCATCACGGTTTCGCGCACGGCAAGTGACGTCTGCATCACCTTCGTGGCCACCCGTCCGGCGAACTCGTTGGCGAAGAAGGTCATGCTCTGCCGGAGCAGATACCGGTGCATCTGCCAGCGGGCGATCATCGGATAATTGCCGAGCAGCACCTGATGCATGATGAAGGAATCGATCGCCACGAGGGCCGGCAAGCCGATGAGGATCAAGGCTCCCATCCAGGCAAGTCTGCTCCCCTCGGCGGCGAGAAAGGTTTCGCGCTCGGCCTTGGACAGCCAATCGACGACGTTACCGAGGAACTGGAACAGCGCCACCTCGCCGATGGCGATGAGCATCGTGCAGATCGCCATGATGAGGAGCCATGGCGCGGCAGGCTTTGTGTAGTGCCAGCAGAAGGCAAAGAGGCCCTTCGGTGGAAGCGTAGGTTCTTCCATCGGGTACGGATTGAGGCGGGATTCAAACCAGCCGAACATTCGTTAGCTCCTTCAGACATTTTGAAGGAAGGCGGGTCGCCCCGCATTCTTTATCTTTGAGAAAATACAGTCCGGAAATGACGCCCCGAGTGGGCCATTGCTCTCCGGAAAACCGGAGCACGCGTCATTCGTTCTTGAGAAGGAAAGGTCGCGGAGCCGGTCAGGCCTGGAAATGCCAGGCTACTCGTGGGAGGCGTGTCAACATCATCACAGTCATGCATGCCTCCGTCGGTTCGCGTTGAAGAGGATTGACCTTTACCCCTATTTGCGCTGCCGCGCCAGATTGTCGCAGGCGTTTTGTTACGGATTTTATTGCCGACGCCCCGCCTGTTGCCGATACGGCACAAATTAGCGAAGGGAAAATCAGCTGCTCGGCACGCGATCCCCCGTTCCCGCCCTGCGAGTAGATCGCAAAGCAATTTGGTGCCATACGGGCGTCCATATTTTCGCGTCTCAGCAGTTTGCGTCTTCGGTACAGGCTCATGAACGACCTCCGCATCGCCCTTTACCAGCCGGACATTCCCGGCAATACCGGAACAATCCTTCGTCTCGCGGCCTGCCTCGGCGTTTCCGTCGACATCATCGAGCCGGCGGGTTTCGACCTTTCCGACCGCAACCTCAAGCGCGCTGGAATGGACTACATCGCGGCCGTCACGCTGACCCGCCATGTCAGCTGGGAGCGCTTCGAAGCGTGGCGCGCGGATACCGGCCGGCGGCTGGTGCTCGCTTCCACCAGGGCCGCCGAGCCCTACACACGGTTCGCCTTCCAGGCTGACGACATTCTTCTCTTCGGCCGGGAAAGCGCCGGCGTGCCCGATCATGTGCATGACCGTGCCGACGCCCGCATCGTCATTCCGATGGCACCCGGCCAGCGATCGCTCAACATCGCCATGGCGACTGCGATGGTCGTCGGCGAAGCGATGCGTCAGACCGGCGCGTTCTGAGACGTCAAAGAGTGCCTTGCGGCGTCCTATCTCGTTGGGAGATGCCTCGCCCTTCATGCGGCGATCTCGTTATAGGGCGTAGCCTTGCGCGCATACTTCAATGTCCGCGCCCACCAGGTGAGCCGGTCCATCATCAGGAACAGCGGCGTACGCAGCTCTTCGGGCTTGTAGAGATTCCCTGCCGCGTCGAATTTCGACCACGCCTTCGGCAGCGCCACTCCGTCCCTGAGCGTCACCGCATGCAGTTCTCCGAAGACCTGGCGCAATTGCTCGACCGCCCGGATGCCGCCGGATGCACCACCATAGGAGACAAAGGCCACCGGCTTGGCGTGCCAGGGTTCATAAACGGCGTCGATCATCTCCTTCAGCGCCGCGGGATAGCCGTGATTGTATTCCGGCGTGATGACGATGAAAGCGTCCGCCTCGGCAACCTTTCGCTCCATCCACTCGGCCGGATCGGCGGATTTCTCGCTGCGAGAGCTCTTCAACCGCAATGGATCAATGATCGTCAGGCTGAAGATCTCGGATGTCGAAAGCTCGCGGATGAGCCAGCTGGCGACGGTATCGCAGAACCGGCCCTGGCGCGCGCTGCCATAGATCAGGGCGAGGGTCATCTTCTCTGTCATGCGGAATCAGCTCCTAGTTGTCGGTAACAGGGAGCTCATGCTATAGAACCTCAACTATAGTTGAGGTCAATAGCACCCATGCAAAAAGACAGCTGCAGCGATTTCAAGCGCGAACTCACGGTCGGCGAGGTCGCCGAACGCAGCGGCATCGCGGTCTCGACGCTTCATTTCTACGAAACGAAGGGGCTGATACGCAGCAACCGCAGCCGTGGCAACCAGCGGCGATATCCCCGCTCCATTCTGAGACGGGTCGCCGTCATCAAGGTCGCCCAGCGCACCGGTATCCCGCTTGCGGAAATTCAATCGGCCCTGTCCGTGCTACCTGATGATCGGCCGTTGACCGTTGAGGACTGGGGACGGCTTTCCGAGACCTGGCGGCAACAACTCGACGATCGCATCGCCAAGTTGACCTCGCTACGCGATCAGTTGACCGGCTGCATCGGCTGCGGCTGCCTGTCGATGCGCGACTGCCCTTTGCGCAATCCCTATGACGTACTTGGATCCGAAGGGACCGGACCACGTTTGATGGATCCTTCCGACTGCGTGGATGACGCGGAAAACGCGCCCGGAGCCTGAGCGGCTCTTGGTCTCAACCGGTTGAGCAAGATCATGCTCGTCAACGTGCCTGCGGAGCAGAGCAGCGCTATCGAGACCGCCCAGCCATTGCCCGCGGCGCCGAGGACGAACGAGAAGAATGGGGGAGCCGCGGCGAAGGCGAGGTTGAGCGGCAGTCCGAGGCGCGCCATCACCAACGCGTATTGTGCCGAAGAGAAGAAGACAAGCGGCATCGTCGCTCGGCTGACCGACATGGCGCCGCTCGATAGGCCGTAGAGCACGAGGAAAATGATGATCGACCACACGGTGCCCTCGCCGAGGATCAGGGCGAGCAGCGCCAGCGGCATGATCGCCGCCGCAACGACCCCAGTCGTCAGCCCATCCCAGCGATTGCCGCCGAGGAAGTCGAAGAGCCGCGCCGAGAGCTGGATGAAACCGATCGCCGATCCGAAACCGACAGCAACAGAGTCCGGCACTGCATAGCTGCGGAAAAGATCGATGACGACGAGCTGGAAGCCCCAGGTGACGAAGCCGTTGAGCGCAACTGCCGCCACTATCAGCCCAACACGCCGCCGATCGCGACGGGCGTCCGGCTGCCCCAGTTTCTCGTCTACGGCGGCGTGAGGCACGCGGCCGGACGCTTCGCTTCGCGGAAGGCCAAAGAAATGCAGCGGTAAACAGACGAGCAGCATCGCCGCGCCGAAAACCATGAGGGCACCGCGCCAGCCGAGCGTTGCTTCGAGGAAGACAGTGACGGGCCAAGAAACACTTGGGGCGAGCGCCATGGCGAGCATTTGCGCTCCGATCGCGCGGCGGGCGCCCTCGCCGGCAATCTCGGTCAGATAGACATGGGCGGATGTCGTCAGTGTTGCGGCCCCGGCGACACCGAGAAGAGCCCAGGCGATGAAGTAGGTGATCGGCCCATGCGCGCTCGCGAGCAGCCACAAGCCAGGTGCCGCCAGCGCCGAACCGGACGCAAGCACCAGTCGCGCCCCGAAGCGCTCATAAAGCGCGCCAAGCGGCGGCGAACACAGCGCCATTGCCACCAGCATCATGGTCGGACCGAGATAGATCATCGACGGTTCGAGGCCGAGGTCGCCCGCCATTCCGGCTGCCGTGACCGACACGAACATGAACATCGCGGCCCAGGCGACGATTTGCGTGACGGATAGGACGATTACTGAGCGGAAGACAGGCATGAGGCGGGGCCGGTGGAGACGCACGCAGGAATAGCGGCAAAGACGATTGCAGCAACTCCCTAGCGCACCCGCGCGGCCTTGGCGAGATGAAATCGAGAACCGCGAGGCGGAACCTCTTTCCTCCAAGCCGGCGCCGTAGCGCAGTTCTCGCCGTGGGAAGGAATGCGGTCGTTCAGTCAGCGCTTGGCAGGCGCCGCATCGTGAACTCGATCTCGTCGCCATCGAGCTGGCGCCAGCTCTCGACTTCCGTCCAGTAGGCGGCCTTCGGCCAGGTCTCGAACCATTCGCGCGCCTTGGCGCGGGCGGCATTGCGTTCGAGACGAAAGGTCTCGCGCACGAACAGGCCGCCGCCTCGCGCCGGGTTTTCCCGGCGATGCCGGGCGATCTGGCGCCGCAAACCATCGAGCGGCGGTGCTGGGGGTATCTTCGCCATGGCTGTACCTCCGATGATAAAGATAGGATGGGCACTGCCCCTTCGCCAGTCCATCGCTCCAGCGCTTGGCTGCCATTGCGGTAGACTGTCACGGAGCAAGTGCCGCCGTTGCCATTCGCCCAAAAATATGGAGTGTGACGACGGCGACAGAATCGGCGGCTTTCCCGGTGGAATGCCGCAAGTTGGAACCTGAATTCCCATGGAAAGACCGCAACTGCCGCAGGAGCTGCCTGCAGACATCGAAGACAAAAAGGCCGAGGCGAAGGCTTGGTTCGAGAGCCTGCGCGACTCGATCTGCGCGGCATTCGAGGCGATCGAGGACGACCTGACGGGGCCGTTGTCGGATCGCCCGCCGGGCCGCTTCGTCGGCAAGGATTGGCTTCGCGAAGAAGGCGCCGGCGGCGGCGGGCGCATGTCGATGATGGAGGGCCGCGTCTTCGAAAAGGTCGGCGTCCATACGTCGACCGTGTTCGGCGAGTTTTCCCCCGAGTTCCGCAACCAGATCCCCGGCGCAAGCGAAGATCCGCGCTTCTGGGCCTCCGGCATTTCGCTGATCGCCCATCCGGTGAATCCCAACGTGCCGGCCGTGCACATGAATACGCGCATGGTCGTGACCACCAGCAACTGGTTCGGCGGCGGCGCGGACCTAACCCCCGTCCTCGACCGCCGGCGCGTCATGACCGACCCGGACACCTTGGTCTTCCACCGCGCAATGGAGATCACCTGCAATCGGCATCCGGTTGCCGACCATGCGAAATTCAAAGAATGGTGCGACGAGTATTTCTTCCTCAAGCACAGGAACGAGCCGCGCGGCACCGGCGGTATCTTCTACGACTGGCTGCACTCGCCCGAGGACATGGGCGGCTGGCAGGCCGATTTCGCCTTCACCCGCGACGTCGGCAAGGCCTTCGCCATCGTCTATCCAAAAATCGTCAGGGCGAATTTCAACGCGCCATGGACCGAGGCCGACCGCGACGAGCAGCTCGTGCGTCGCGGCCGCTACGTCGAATTCAACTTGCTCTACGATCGCGGCACCCTCTTCGGCCTCAAGACCGGCGGCAACGTCGAGTCGATCCTCTCGTCCCTGCCCCCGGTCGTTCGCTGGCCCTGATTGCCTCACGGGCGAAGACGCGAACAAATCCCAGCTTACGGCGTTTTCTCCGCAACGACGGAGTGATCGCCGCATGATATTCAAGAAACGCACATTCTTCGGCCACGAGCCCGAAAGAGAAACCCCCGACCATCCGGCGGAGCTGGAGCGAACGGTTGCCCATTGCCTCGCCGTTGCGCCGGGGCTTGACGCGGCCGACGTCACGGTGACCTGCAGTGGCAACACGGTCCTGCTCGGCGGCAGCGTTGCCACGCAGGACGAAATTCAACGCGCAGAGGAAGCGGCAAAGTCGGTCGCAGGCGTCGGCGAAGTGCTCAACCGCATCGCACTCTCGAAGGTCGGCAGCGGGTGAACTTCGCCTATGCGACAATGCCCAGTTTCCGGCTGCGCTTAGATGGACCGAAGCGTCCAGCCGACGATATCGGCTGCCACCCTGGCGAAGGCGGCGTCGAGGGCTGTGACAAAGGCCGGATTGCCGGCGCCCTGCACCGGCGCGACGGCACGGAATTCCTGCTGCCTGCGCACGGTGCCGGTGCGATCATCCAAAATCTTGGCGAAAATCTCGACGACCGCCGTATCCGGCCCGTCGGTGGAAATCTCGAAGGCACGGAGTTCGGTGACCAGCTGATAGTCGATGGCAAGACCCTGGCCCGGCTTGCCGACGCCACGAACCCTGCCGGTATTGTCGAAAGTCTGGACGAGCCGATCCTGCACGAGGCGCGGCAGGCTGTCGCCCCATTGGGCCCCGGCGAGGTATTGCAGCTCCGATCTCGACAGCCGAACGACGATCTGGTCGCTGCCGAGCGTTTTCAGCGCCGTCGGCTCCGGCACGAGGATCTGACGGTTCGTTCCTGCCGCACGTTCGACGACGGGCACCGACGCCAGGCTGAACGTATCGTTGACCGCCTGGCGCGTACCGCAGCCCGCCAGCATCGTCGCCAATGAAAGAACCGCGGCAATCCGGGCCGTTCCCGTACCACGCCACGCTACCAGACCCGGAAAACCCATACGCACATTATCCCCAAACAACGCGGCGCCGTCCGGCTCCCCGCCCCCACGCAACCTGCCCGCGACCGGTGCTCAGCGAATCACCGGCGCGTGCGGCCATCATATTGCTTAACAGTCTCGCCGCCGAATAGCAGGCGCTGTGGATTTCGATCGAAATTGGAAATCGTACTCTGCAGGCTCTGCACCGTCCGCCGCGTTTCGGTGACGAGCGTCTCGACATCCCGCAAGCCGGAATTGGAGAACCGCTTCAGGTTGTCGGCGATGGGACCGATCTGAGCGTTGAGGTTGTCGGCCATGCGTCGGAATGATTCAAGCGTCGAACGGGCCTCTGCCGAAAGCGACGGCGCATTCGCGTCGCCGAGGAAGCCGTCGACCTTTACAAGAATGCTGTCGACCCTGTTCGATGCCGCATTCAGCTTGTTCGACATCTCCGTGAAATCGGTGATGGTCTGGTCTATGTCCTCCTGGCGGGCGGAGATCTTGTTGGCAAACTCGGACACCTGGGCGGCAACCTTGCGAGCATCGGCGCTCGCCGCGGAGATGTCATTGACGACCAGCCCGACCTTCTGGGTGTCGACCGCAGCCACCAGCGCGTCGACGCGCTTCAATGTCTGCTGTGCGTTCTTGCCGAACTGATCATAAGTCTCGACGGTCCGCTTGAATCCGGCGATCGCCTCCGAGACGCCGCCGGACGCGGCCTTGAGGTCGTTGCTCACCTCTTCAACATTGCTGACAATCGTGTCGATTTTCTTCGGATCCACCGACTTGATCAGCCTGTCGGCGCTCGCGAGCGTGGTATCGAGCTTCTTCGAGGCCGCACTGACCGACCCCGACAACTCCTCGACGCTCTTCAGGAACTGATCGATCGCGTCGGAATTGTCCGCCAGCGCCTTGGAGAACCGCTGCGCATTGCCGATTGTCGCGGTCAACGGGCCGCGAACTTCAGTGACGAACCCCTGAATGTCGCCGATGGCATTGTTTGCCCGATCAAGAATCTGGTCGGCAGTCGCAAGCAGGCTCGTCACGCTCGACTGGTCGGCGAGGATACGCGCCTGCGTCCCCTTTTCGAGCGCGGTCTTCAGAATGTTCTCGTCACCCTTCCGCCCGCCGCTGAGCTCGATATAGGCCGCCCCGGTCAAGCCCTGGATTTCCAGCGTCGCCTTTGTCGAGGCCAGCACCGGCGCGTCGGTCGATACCTCGGTGATGGCGATCGAATAGCGCGGGTCATTAGCGTCGATGGCGAGACTGCGCACGGTACCGACATTGATACCGTTGAAGCGCACCGGCGAGCCGACCGACAGGCCGTTGGCAGAGCCCGGAATGTTGACGACGAGTTCGACCATCTCGCCGCTTCGGCCATATTGCGACATCCAATAGACGAAACCGAAGGCTGCGGCGATCACGAACACCGTGAAAAAGCCGACAATGGCATAGTTCGCTTTGGTTTCCATCGGCTTCGACTACCCTTGCGGCCCTTGCCGCCCTTCCATCCGCTTCGACACCGGCTTCCGGCGAAGCTATCTTACCAACTTTTCCGGATCAGTCGTGCTCGCGCACGATCGCCCTCGCCCGCTTGCCGCGGAAATAGGATTTTACCCATGGCTCGTCGCAGGCAAGCATATCCTCGATGGTCCCCTCGACCAGGACGCGCTTCTGGCCGAGGACGGCGATCCGGTCGCAAACCGAGAACAGGCTGTCCAGATCGTGCGTCACCATATACACGGTCAATCCAAGCGTGTCCCGCAGCTTGGCGATCAACTCGTCGAACTCCGCCGCACCGATCGGATCGAGGCCCGACGTCGGCTCGTCCAGGAAAACGAGATCCGGATCGAGCGCCAGCGCGCGTGCGAGTGCGGCGCGCTTGATCATACCGCCGGAAAGCTCCGAAGGGTATTTTTCCGCCGCTTCCGGTGCCAGGCCCACCAGTTCGATCTTCAGGCGCGCGAGTTCATCCATGAGCTCTTGCGGAAGATCGAGATATTCGCGCATCGGCACCTGGATATTCTCTCGCACGGTTAGCGCGGAAAAGAGTGCGCCATGCTGGAAGAGAACACCAAGCCGCATATCGAGCGCGATGCGTTCCTCATCGCTGACCTTGTCGTATTCTGCGCCGAGAATCTCGATCGCACCGGAGCGCTTCGGCAGCAGCCGCAGGACTGTGCGCATCAAAACCGACTTGCCGGTCCCGGAAGCTCCGACGAATCCGAGGATTTCTCCGCGCAGCACATCGAGATTGAGCTTGTCGAGTACGATGTTGTCGCCGAAACCGACCGTCAGGTCGCGCACGGAAAGGACGGTCTCGCGCCTCGTCGCCTGCTCCGGTTGCTTTTCCATGACCGCCTGAACCATTTTTCCCGTCCGCCTCAGAAATCGATCGCCGCATAAAACATCGCGAACAATCCGTCGATCAGGATGACGACGAAGATCGATTTGACGACCGACGAGGTCACACGCCGACCGAGCGATTCCGCACTGCCGCCGACCTTCAGCCCCTCGACCGCGGCAACGACTCCAATAATGAGCGCCATGAACGGCGCCTTGATCATGCCGGCCGCCACTGAGGAGAAATCGACGGCCTCCTGTAGTCGAGCGAGGAACGTCGGTATCGTGATGCCTGAATAGCTCCAGGCAACGAGCGCCGCTCCGACGAGCGCGGCGAAGTTCGCGATGATGGTCAAGAGCGGCAGCGCGATCGTCAGTGCGACAAGGCGCGGGAAGACCAGTACGCCGACCGGGCTCAACCCCATGACCTTGAGTGCGTCGACTTCCTCGCGCATCTTCATCGAGCCGATTTCGGCCGTGATCGCGCTGCCCGAGCGGCCGGCAATCATGATCGCCGTGAGGAGCACGCCGATTTCGCGCAGTTGAAGAATACCGACCAGATCGACAACAAAGATTTCCGCCCCGAAAGATCGCAGCTGGAATGCCCCCTGCTGCGCGATGATGGCGCCGATCAGAAAGGACATCAGCGTGATGATGGGCGTCGCCATCACGCCCATGCGGTCGATCTGGTGGACGATCGCCGCAGGCGAAACGCCGGCGTGGCGCCCGAGCTTCATCTGCGCTCCGCGGACCGCGGAACCCAGGATATACATGGCGGCGACCGTGTCGGTCCAAATCGACACCGTCACTTCGCCGATCGGCGCAAACAGCCGCTGGAAAAGCGGATCATTTCGTTTCGCACGTTCGGGCTGCCGCAACTCTCCGGGCAATGCGCGCACCAATTCAACATAGCGCTCCCCGCCGCCAAGGAAACGAATCTCTCCCCCGTCCTCGCTGCCGATCCCGTTCATGAAACGCCGGATGATCCAGGCGCCTGCCGTGTCCATCGCCGTGATCCCGGAAAAATCGAATTCGTTGCGGTCGCCGGCCGGCTTCCCGAGCCGTTTCAGCTTGTCGGCCATGGCTTCTGCCGTCTGATGCCGCCAGTCGCCGCTGAACACGTAACGTCGGCCGCCCCCCCCGTCTGCCTCGGCGAGGGCGACGTCGGCAGCGTTCTGGGATGGCGCGCGCGTCACGTGATCTTGGTCTTTCGATTGCTTTTCGATAATCTCTTAAACCAGATTCGATCTCAGGACAAAATCACCTAGAAATTCAAGGTCGTACTGCACGCCTTGTGCGACCGAAAAGACACAGCCGCGGGGCGCGACCCGTCGGAGAGCACCGATGCCGATTTCGCTTGCAGCCGCCGTCGAACATTTCCCGATCGCCGGCGCCTTCACCATATCCCGCGGCTCGAAAACGACGGCGAGCGTGGTGACCTGCCGCATCGACGACGGTGCTGCGTCCGGTCGCGGCGAATGCGTGCCCTATGGCCGCTACGGCGAATCGATCGAATCGGTGCTGAGCGAGATCGATGCCGTTCGACCGCTTGTTGAAGCCGGCATGACGCGGCTTGAGCTGCAGCCGGCGATGAAACCGGGGGCGGCGCGCAACGCAGTCGACTGCGCGCTCTGGGATCTTGAGGCAAAACAGGCGAACAAATCGGCCGCCACACTGGCCGGGATAGCCGAACCGGTCGCCCTGACGACAGCCTATACAATCTCGCTCGCCGATCCGGAAGAGATGATGGCCCGGGCGGCAAAATACGCCCATCGTGCTCTCCTGAAGGTCAAGGTCGGGACCGCCGACGATAGGTCACGCATCCAGGCCGTGCGGCAAGGCGCACCGGAAAGCAGGATCATCCTGGATGCCAACGAAGGCTGGACGCCGGAAAACCTCGCCTTCCATTTTGCTGCCTGCGCCGAGGCCGGCATCGCCCTCATCGAGCAACCGCTGCCGGCAGGATATGACGCGGCGCTGGCGCATATCGACCGCTCCGTTCCCGTCTGTGCGGACGAGAGCGTGCACGCGACCGCAGACCTCAAGGCCCTCGTCGGGCGCTACGACGCGGTCAACATCAAGCTCGACAAGACGGGCGGCCTCACCGAGGCGCTGCGAATGCGCAAAGAGGCCGAGCGCCTCGGCCTGAAGATCATGCTGGGCTGTATGGTCGGCAGTTCGCTCGCCATGGCCCCGGCGATGCTCGTCGCGCAGGGCGCCGACTTCGTCGATCTCGACGGCCCGCTGCTGCTTGCAAAGGACCGAAGCCCGGGGCTCCGCTACGAGGCCTCGCTCGTCTTCCCGCCTGAGCCGAGCCTGTGGGGCTGAAGATACCAGCCGGCATAGGCGAAGCAGCATCCGCATAGCGCCACGACCGACATCGAATAGAAGCCGGCGACGCCGAACCAGGCGTAAAAATAACCCGACAGAAACGTGAAGATCGCCGTGAAGATGCCGGTGTAGAAGAAATAGAGGCCCTGGGCGGAAGCTTCCTGTTCCTCGGCGACGCGCTCAACCAGCTTGTGCTGCATGCCGGTGTGCATGATCGCGTAGGTGAAGGCATGGAAGCACTGGAGGACGAAATAGCCCCAAAAACCCAGGTCCATCGGAAAGATCAGCCAGCGCACCACCGCTAGGAGACAGCCGGAGAAAATCATCGTCCAGACACTGAAGCGCCTGACGATCGTCCTGGCGAAGAAGAACATCAGCACTTCCGCCGCCACCCCGGCACTCCATAGGGCCCCGATCTGCGTGCCGCTGTAGCCGATCTGCTGCCAGTAGATAGCCGAGAAGGCGAAGAGCATCGCATGGCTGCTGTTGACGAGCGTCACACCGATCAGCAGCAGTTGCAGATCGGGCTGACGCAACGATTGCGGCGGCGGCTCGGTCAACGCAGTGATCGGCGAAGGTCGACGCGGACGGCCGATCCGAGGCGCCGCGAAAGCCATGAGAACGGTCAATCCGAAACCGGCGGCCATCGCCGGCAACACCATCCCGCCGCCGATGAGACCGATCATCCAGCCGCCGAGCATCGTCGCGCCGATGAAGGCGATCGACCCCCAGACGCGCATCTGCGCATAATCGAAACCCCAGCGACGCACGCCCGACAGCGCAATGGCCTCGACGATCGGCAGGTAAGGGGAATAGGCGGCCGATTGCAGCGCATAGATCGCCAGCACCGGCCAGAAGTCCCTGGCGAAGAAAAGAACGAATGCGAGGGCAAGAGAAAGACAGCCCGACCAGATCAGGACGATCGTACGTTCGCCAAGCCGATCCGCCAGTACGCCCGCCAGTGGTGCCGTGATAACGCGGATGAACATCGGCACGGCGAGGACCACGCCGATCTCGAAATCGCTCATCGACAAGCTGCTGAGCCAAACCGGAAAGTACGGCATCGCGAAGCCGTTGACGATCAGCGGCGCGCAGAAGAGCAACGCGATGCGGAGCGCGAAATGACGCGGCGGAGGCCCCAATACGGGGGGCGCGGATGCGGGAATCATGGGAGGACCTGATGGCTGTGCGCAAGCTCTAGCACGATTGCTCGGCGGCTCGCCAGCCGCTAGTTTTAGCCACTTGCTGAGCGATCCGGCGGCTTCAGGCTGCCTGCACTGCCGCTAGCGTCACGGGCAGTTCATCGGCCGCGGTCTCCGCGACGGGCATGCTGCCGCGCAGGCTATGCCAGGTGATCAGTTCCATCGTGCCATCGAAGTGCTCGGCGATCGCCGTGCAGCTCTCGACCCAGTCGCCGGTATTGATGTAGCGGATCTCGTCGATATCCTCGATCACGGCATGGTGGATATGGCCACAGATGACGCCCTGTGCGTGGTGTCGGCGGGCCTCGTCCGCGACGACTTTCTGGAACTCTCCGATGAAGTTCACCGCATGCTTGACCTGCAGCTTCGCCCAGGACGAAAACGACCAATAGGGCATGCCGAGGCGGCGGCGAACGGCGGCAAGTCCGATATTGATGGCGATTGCCATGTCGTAGGCCCAGTCGCCGAGATAAGCGAGGACGCGCGCATTGCGCACCACGATGTCGAATTCGTCGCCATGCAGCACGAGGTAGTTGCGCCCGTCCGCTGCCTGGTGCATGTGGCGCGCCGCAACCTCGATGCCGCCGAAATGGACGCCGGGAAAATCCCGCATGAACTCGTCGTGATTGCCGGGAATATAGATGATGCGCGAACCCTTGCGGGCCTTGCGCAACAGCTTCTGGACGACGTCGTTGCAGTTCTGCGGCCAATACCAACTGCGCTTCAGCCGCCAGCCGTCGACGATATCGCCGACAAGAATGATGGTCTCGGCTTCATGGTGGCGCAGGAAATCGAGCAGATAATCCGTCTTCGCCGCCTTCGAGCCCAGATGGACGTCGGAGATGAACAGCGTCCGCAATTTCCGTACCGGATTCTGTTGAGATCCCGATGCCGCTACCATGCGATCCTCGCCTTCTCGTGCCATTGATCGCTTTGTGAAAACCAGACTCGTGTTTCAGGAAGATGACACGGGAATTCCGCGAGCACGACCGCGCGGAGGAAAAGCGACGCGGTGAAACTGTACGCGGGCGGGAAATCATGCCAAAAGGCCCCGATCTAGAAAGAGGGATGTGACGGCATGACAACGGGCGACAAAACGAAACCTCAATCGGCTCCGGCAAGCGGAGACATCGACCAGCAGGCTCTTTTCTTCCACCGCTACCCTCGCCCGGGCAAGCTCGAGATCCAGCCCACCAAGCCGCTCGGCAACCAGCGTGACCTGGCCTTGGCCTACTCGCCGGGAGTCGCCGCGCCCTGCCTTGCCATTAAGGACGATCCCGAAAGTGCCGCCGATTTCACTGCGCGCTCGAACCTTGTCGCCGTGGTCTCGAACGGTACCGCCGTCCTCGGGCTCGGCAATATCGGTCCGCTCGCTTCCAAGCCGGTGATGGAAGGAAAAGCCGTCCTCTTCAAGAAATTCGCCGGCATCGATGTTTTCGATATCGAAATCGACGCTCCGACCGTCGAGCGCATGGTCGATGTGGTTTCCGCCCTCGAGCCGACCTTCGGCGGCATCAACCTCGAGGACATCAAGGCGCCGGAATGCTTCGAGGTGGAACGGCGCCTGCGCGAGAAGATGGAAATCCCGGTCTTCCACGACGATCAGCACGGAACGGCGATCATCGTCGCTGCAGCTGTTCTGAACGGCCTGGAACTCGCCGGCAAGGATATCGCCAAGGCGAAGATCGTCGCCTCCGGCGCCGGCGCCGCAGCCCTTGCCTGCCTCAACCTTCTCGTCACTCTCGGCGCCAAACGCGAAAACATCTGGGTCCACGACCTCGAAGGTCTCGTCTACAAGGGCCGTGAGGTCCTGATGGACGAGTGGAAGGCCGTCTATGCCCAGGACAGCGCCAATCGCGTGCTCGCCGACAGCATCGGCGGCGCCGACGTCTTCCTGGGTCTTTCGGCAGCAGGCGTCCTCAAGCCCGAGTTGCTCGCCCAGATGGCCGAAAAGCCGCTGATCATGGCGCTCGCCAATCCGACGCCGGAAATCATGCCGGAAGTGGCGCGCGCCGCGCGGCCGGACGCGATGATCTGCACCGGCCGGTCGGACTTCCCGAACCAGGTCAACAACGTTCTCTGCTTCCCGCATATCTTCCGCGGGGCACTCGATTGCGGCGCGCGCACCATCAACGAAGAGATGAAGATGGCGGCGGTGCGGGCAATCGCCGGCCTGGCGCGCGAGGAGCCGTCGGATGTCGCAGCCCGTGCCTATTCAGGGGAAACGCCGGTCTTCGGACCCGACTACCTCATCCCCTCGCCTTTCGACCAACGGTTGATCCTGCGCATCGCGCCTGCCGTTGCCAAGGCGGCTGCCGAGAGCGGCGTTGCAACCCGTCCGATCCAGGATTTCGACGCTTATCTCGACAAGCTCAATCGCTTCGTCTTCCGCTCCGGCTTTATCATGAAACCGGTCTTTGCGGCGGCGAAGAACGCCACCAAGAACCGCGTCATCTTCGCCGAAGGAGAAGACGAAAGGGTGCTGCGCGCCGCCCAGGTACTCCTGGAAGAAGGCACCGCGAAGCCGATCCTGATCGGCCGTCCGCAGATCATCGAAACCCGCCTGCGCCGCTACGGCCTCAGAATTCGTCCCGATGTCGACTTCGAGGTGGTCAATCCGGAAGGCGACCCGCGCTATCGCGACTATGTCGACGAATACTTTACCCTGGTCGGCCGTCTCGGTGTCATCCCGGAAGCTGCCCGCACGATCGTCCGTACCAACACGACCGTGATCGGCGCTCTTGCCGTCAAGCGCGGTGAAGCGGACGCATTGATCTGCGGCGTCGAAGGGCGCTACAGCCGCCACCTGCGCGACGTTTCGCAGATCATCGGCAAGAAGCCCGGCGTGCTCGACTTCTCGGCGCTCAGCCTGTTGATCTCGCAGCGCGGGGCAACCTTCTTCACCGATACCTATGTGAGCTTTAACCCCAGCGCCGAAGAGATCGCCCAGACGACTGTGATGGCTGCCGGCGAAATACGTCGCTTCGGAATCACGCCGCGCGCCGCCCTCGTTTCCCATTCGAACTTCGGATCGCGCGAGTCCGAGAGCGCCGCCAAGATGCGCGCCGCGCTCAAGCTTGTCCGCGAACTCGCGCCCGATCTCGAGGTCGATGGCGAGATGCACGGAGACGCGGCAATCTCCGAAACGCTGCGCGAGCGGGTGATGCCGAACAGCACGCTGAAGGGCGAAGCCAACCTGCTCGTCTTCCCCAATCTCGACGCCGCCAACATCACCCTCGGCGTCGTCAAGACGATGACGGACAGCCTCCATGTCGGCCCTATCCTGCTCGGCTCGGCGCTGCCGGCCCATATTCTTTCGCCGTCGGTAACCTCCCGCGGTGTCGTCAACATGGCGGCACTTGCCGTGGTGGAGGCAAGCCATCCCGCTTGAGGGGTGGCTTTTCCTATCGCGCTTTAGGCGATTCCTTCGCCGACCGTCGCGCAAATGCAATCATGGATTGAATTAGTCCAAAGAGTTGCACCGATTACGAAATATAGCACTAGACAAAAACCGCCAGGCTAAACCATGTTTATTCTAGGGGCATGAATCGGTGTTACGGCATGACTAATCAACAGGCTGTCCTCGATCTGCTAGATATCGTGGAATATGGCGGATACGCGGAGCCGCAGCAATTCTTCGCCTTGATGCGTCGCACGTTCGATATTGCGCATCTTCTCTACCTCGAAGCGGAGCCGACGGCCGATGGCCTCAAGGTCTGCCGCCTGCATCACACCTTCGGGGCCTATGCCGAGGAGATCTATCTATCGCGCGGTCTTCACCGGATCGATCCGATCCTTCGGCTTGCGTTGGGTGGCGTGAGGCCTGTGGAGTGGGCGACGGCCCGCCATCGCTTTCCGGAATGCGAACCGCTGTTCCGGTCTGCCGAGGACATCGGCTTGTCCACGCAAGGCGTCGCTTTGCCGCTGCCTACACCGGCCGGCCGCATGGCGCTCCTGGCGATCAGCGCCAACATGTCGGCGGTGGAATGGTCCGAGTATCGTCGACATCACCTGCGTGACTTCCAGCTGGCCGCCAATTTGTTTCATGCCTCGATGCTCGAACAGGCGACGATGGTGGATGCGATCGACGAGCGCGACACGAGACTGACCGGCCGGGAGACAGAGGTCTTGACCTGGTCGGCCGCCGGCAAGAGTTATTGGGAAATCGCGACGATCCTTGGCATTTCCGAACGCACGGTCCGATTCTTCATGAGCAACGCGCGCCGCAAGCTCAACGTCGTGTCCAACACGCAAGCCGTTGCGCAGGCGGTGCGCCACGCGCTGATCCCCACCATCTGACGGGTAAATTTACCACCCAGGGGCGGTTCATCCGCCCAAAGCCCCACAAATTTTGTGGGAAAATTCCCCGAACGAAGCTGTCACTACCGACAGTTACATGTGTCGGCAGAGCCTGACAGCATCGCTCCATCTCGCAAAAAAGATGGAGCGAAAGATGATCAGGATAGTGAACGGAAACGCTCGCGGACAGCACCCTCAGGCCATCGACGAGATGTTTCGGCTGCGCAAGCGCGTCTTCCACGACTTCTTGAAATGGGACGTCAAGACCGAGGGCAGTTGGGAAATCGACCACTACGACAAGGCCAATCCGCTTTATGTGATGTCGTATTCGCCGGAAACCGGAAAGCTGCGCGGTTCGCTGAGGCTGCTGCCGACACTCGGACCGAACATGCTGGATGATACATTCCCGATCCTGCTCGGCGGCAATCCGGAAATCCGCAGCGCATCGGTCTGGGAGTCGAGCCGATTCTGCATCGATCCGGACATCTCTCAGGACCGGTCGTCGAATCAGGTGACGGTCGCGGCCGCCGAACTCATGTGCGGCGTCGGCGAACTTGGGCTTGCCTCCGGCATCAGCCACATCGTTACCGTCACCGACGTCTTCCTTGAGCGGATGTTCCGCCGAATGGGGTGCCCGGGCGAACGTATTGCAGAGCCGCAACGGATCGGCAATGTCTACGCGGTTGCCGTCGCATGGGACGTGTCGAGAAGCCTTCTTCAGAAAATGAAGGCCATTGCCGCAATCGAGGGCACGGTCCTCGAACGGCCCATGTCGCTCGAAACCGCAAGGGCGGCCTGACCTGTCGCCGGGCCGTTCACCCGGCCCGGCCCGTCCCTGCTTCGATCGCGCATTAACGCAAACACCGTCTTGCCGTTGCACCCTCACGGCAACGCCGTATGATGGAGGGAAACAGGCGCCCCCGCTTGTCCCGCGACCAGTGGGGCGAAATGCAGGAAAAGACGAGTGTCAGTGTCCCGATGTACGGCGTCCTGGAGGATGATGCGCCTTGCAGCAGCGCTGTTGCAGCTTGCATTGGGTACGGCCGACCAAGCTTGGGCCGCAAGCGTTTGCGAACGCTTGAGCGCCCGCCTCGCGGACCTTCCTGCGACCTTCACGACGACCGCCAATCTTCGCGACTTCACCGGCGCGGTTTCACGCCAGAACATCGAAATTCGCCGCGCCAAGAACGAACGGCGGCGCATGGCGTGCAGCAACGACTCGGTCGTCTACGTCGACAGCGAAAATGAGGCTGCCTGTGCCGAACTCGACGACGCGATCACGCGGATGGAGGACAATCTCCGCACGCTCAAGGCGCAACGCCAGCACTTGATTTCAAGAGGCAATGACGACATGCGCCGGCGGATTCTCGCTGCCATGGACCTGAACGATTGCTCGACCGAAGCGGGCCTGAATTGGGACGAGACGAACTCGGACGGATTCAACGAAGAAGAGGCCCACGTTCACCGCAACATCCTCGAAGACTTTCCGCCTGACGGCGAAGACTATCCTTTGCTGTTTGATGGTCCGCCGGACGACTTCACCTTCATGGAAGACGGCGCAACAGGTGGCCTCAGAACCATGTGCGTGCGCACCTGCGACGGGGCGTTTTTCCCGATTTCGTCGAATGCCACACCGGCCGACTTCGCTCGCGACACCGAACAATGCCGCGCACGCTGCCCCGGCGCCGATACGGAACTCTACTACCACGTCCTCGCCACCGAGGAGAGCGGGCAGATGGTATCGGCGTCGACCGGCAGGCCGTATACGGAGCTCCCCAATGCCTACGCGTACCGCACGCGTGGAGTCGGCGCGCCCAGCATCTGCGGCTGCCAGATTCCCAGAGTCGCGACCGTCGACGGGAAAGGCACCGCATCAGAGAGCAAGCTTTCGGTGGTCAGCCCCTCCGTCGTGACAATCAAGAGCACCCCTTCTCAATCCCCGGCGTCGTCGCGTGCAAAGCCTGTTGAAGAGCGCCCCTATGATCCGGCGACAAGCAAGGTCCGCGTCGTCGGCCCTGCCTTCCTGCCGAAGGAGGAGAGCGCGATCGATCTCAGGAATCCTCAGGGGCCGCGCTATCAGCCGCTGCAGAATGAATGACCTGACCAACGGACAACGTCTTGCCGTCGCGTACGCCCCACCCTTCCTCGAAGATCAGTTCCTCGAGCGGCAGCCGCTGTCGCCAGCCTTTCACCGCCAGTTCCGGTTGCTGATAGAGCCGATCGACAAAGCCGAGGCAAAGCCAGGCGACGATTTCGATGTGCTCGGGTATACCGAGGATCGCCTTGATTTCATCCTCGTGGAAAATGCTGACCCAACCGACGCCGACCCCTTCGGCCCGCGCCGCGAGCCAGAGGTTCTGGACTGCGCAGACCGTCGAGTAGACGTCCATTTGCGGATTGTGGGTGCGCCCGAGGATGACCGCACCGCCGCGCGTCCGGTCGCAAGTCACGCAGATGCTGAGCGGCGCCTTGCGTATCCCCTCCAGTTTGAGCGACCGGTATTTTGCCTGCGCGTCGCCGGAAAACATGCCAGCCGCCTCCTCGTTGGCGCGCTGGAATGCCTGCCAGATCTTCTCCCGCGTCTCGCTCCGGCGCACGAGCACGAAGTTCCACGGCTGCATGAAGCCGACGGACGGCGCGCGATGCGCCGCATCCAGCAAGCTGGCGATCAACGGCTCGGGCAGCGGTTGAGGAAGGAACTCGTCGCGCACATCGCGGCGCGTCTCGATGGCGCGGTAGACGGCGGCACGCTCGTCCGGCGAAAAGGCTCCGGCCGCCGTAAGGCAGCCGCTCGGGTCAGGCAGCATCGTTCGATCCCCAACAATGCAAAACCTCCCGCCGTCCATGCGGGGCCGGTCTATCTTGCCAGGCCGGTCTTCTGACTTTGGATCACGCGGCTACTCCCGCCTTCCCAGATCGCTTAAAGACCCAGTGGCAAAGCTCTGAAATCGTTCAGAACTATCTTGGTGCAGCCGTCCCCATCACAGCGTTGGGCACGTGCCGGAATTCAACCGGCTTCCCGATTCTCCCGCAGCAAGCGGGCACCTGACGGCCGCATATGGTCACAGGCGAACGTGAAAGGCAAGATCAGCCGGGGCCTCAAAGCGGCGCTTCCGGATGCGGCGACGAGTCATAGGCACCCCAGATCGACTGGTCGAAGCAGATGACGGAACCCGTCATCAGACCGGACTCGTCGGAGGAGAGGTAGGCGCAGGCGCGCGCGACCTCGGCCGGATCGACGAGCCGTCCGAAAGGCTGGCTTGCCGCCGCTTTCTCCAGCCAGTCCCCGGGAGCACCGTGGTATTCCCGCTGAATGCGGTCTTCGCCTTCCGACGCCATCCAGCCGATATTGAGGCCGTTGACCCGGATACGGTTGCGCAGCAGCGCATAGGCCGTGTTCTTCGTCAGCGTCTCCAGGGCTCCCTTCGACGCGCAATAGGCTGCAATGAAGGGCTGGCCCGCCTTTGCCGACATCGAACCGATATTGACGATCGTGCCTTCGGTCTTCTCGCGCTGCATCACCTTGACCGCCTCCTGCATCAGGAAAAAAGGCGCGCGCACGTTGATCGCGAACATGCGGTCGAAGAGAACCGGCGTCGTATCGAGGATCGTGCCGCGGTCGGTGATCGCCGCAGCGTTGACGAGCGCATCGACACGGCCGAACTCACGGTCGCAAGCCGCCACCACCGCGCGGGCGTCCTCGACCCGCTCCAGATCCGCTGCCACATAGACGACCTTCGTGCCGGTGGCCTTGCCGATTTCGGTCGCCTTAGCCTCACCCTTGGCGGCATTTCGGCCGCAAATGACGATGCCCGCAGCACCGCGTTCGGCAAACTGTGCCGCGATCGCGGCGCCGAGACCCTGCGTGCCGCCGGTGACGATGGCGATCTTGCCGTCCAACCGCGCGAAATCCTTCCCCATGAAGTCCTCCCTTGTGTGAGAATGCAGTCAACCGCCGGCGCGGTCGCTTATGCCTGCCGATATCGTACGAAGGCGAAGGCCTCGCCGGTTGGCGACCAGTTCGGAACGTTCATCGTCCCCTGCCCGCCGAAGAGCTCGAACAGGACGCGCGCATTGCCGCCTTCCGGATCCATCAACCGGAGCCGCACATCGAGATCGCGCGGATGGTCGAAGACGTCGCCATCATAGGAAAGGACGAGCACGTGCTTGCCGTCCGGCGACGGATGCGGGAACCAGTCGCCATAGGGGCTGTCGGTGATGCGCTGGACGTCGCTGCCGTCGGACCTCACCCGCCAGATCTGCATCCGGCCGGTGCGACTCGAGTTGAAATAGATCCACGCGCCGTCGGGCGACCAGTCCGGACCGTCGTTGCGGCCCTCGCCATGCGTCAGCCGACGCTCCTCGCCGCCATCGACCGAAATCGTGTAGATGTCGAAGATCTGGTCGCGGATCCCGCAATAGGTCAAGGTTTGCCCGTTGGGGGACCAGCCGTGCCAATAGGACGGCAGGTTGCGCGTCACCAGCCGCGGCGTACCGCCCCCGGCAGGCAGCAGATAGATTGCCGACTTGCCGAATTCGGTCTTGTCGCTGATCGCAAGCGTCTTTCCGTCCGGCGAAATACCGTGATCGTTGTTGCAGAGCGTGGCAAAGCCCGTGTCGATCTCCACCCGCTCGGAACCATCGAGGCCGAGCCGATAGAGCCTGCCGTCACCGTTGATGATCAGATGCGAGCCGTCCCGCGACCAGTTCGGCGCCTCAACCAGCCTGTCCGTCTGCCAGACAACCCGCGTTTCGCCGGTCACGATGTCATGGATTTCGACGGAACTGCGCATGCTCTTTTCCTCCGTACGAGGCCGCTATTTCTTTTCTTCACCTGCCGGCAATGTCGCCAGAACCTTGGAACAGACCGATTGCATCAGTATGGAATTGCGTCGCTCCCGCCAGGTCGAGATCAGACCCCAGGTGAGCAAGAGCAGGATGCAGACGAAGGCAACGCCGATGACGGCGAGGCTTCCGGTCGCAACGCCATAGATCCCGAAGACGGCAGGCGTCGCGAAATAGCCGATCTGCGCCGAAAGCTGCCAGCCGGCGGAGATGTCGCTCGCCGACCACAGTCGCATGAGCCGGATTTCCTCGTCCGTGAACTCTGGACGGCCCTGTCGACCGTCCGTGTCTTCGGAGAGGATATCCATAGCCTAGCCCCTGTCGCGGAAACGGTTGGTGATCGGATAGCGCCGGTCGCGACCGAAGTTCTTCTTGGTGATCTTGACCCCCGGAGCCGACTGCCGGCGTTTGTATTCGGCGATGTAGAGCAGGTGCTCGATCCTATGCACCGTCGCCTCGTCATGTCCACGGGCGACGATTTCCTCGGTACTCAGTTCCTTCTCCACCAGGCACTCCAGAATGTCGTCGAGCACCGGATAGGGCGGCAGCGAGTCCTGGTCGGTCTGGTTGGGCCGCAGTTCCGCCGAGGGTGCCTTGTCGATGATGTTCTGCGGAATGACCTCGCCCGAGGGGCCGAGCGCTCCGGGCGGCACGGCACCATTGCGCCAGCGCGACAGCCCATAGACCTGCATCTTGTAGAGGTCCTTGATCGGATTGAAGCCACCGTTCATGTCGCCGTAGAGCGTGGCGTAGCCCACAGACATCTCCGATTTGTTGCCGGTGGTCACCACCATCGAACCGAACTTGTTGGAGATCGCCATCAGGATCGTTCCGCGCGTGCGGCTCTGCAGGTTCTCTTCGGTGATGCCGGATTCGGTTCCTTCGAAAGTATCGGCGAGCGCATTGAGAAAGCCTTCGACAGGCTCCTCGATCGCAACGACGTCATAGTGGCAACCGAGCGCCTTGGCGCAGGCCTCGGCATCCTTGAACGACTCCTGCGACGTATAGCGATAGGGCAGCATGATCGTGCGGACACGCTCCTCGCCGAGCGCGTCTACAGCGAGCGCTGCGCAGATCGCCGAGTCGATGCCGCCCGACAGGCCGAGCACGACGTTCTTGAAGCCGTTCTTGTTGACGTAGTCCCGGAGCCCCAGCATGCAGGCCCGGTAGTCGGCCTCGTCGTTTTCGGGCAGACGCGACTGGAGCCCGTTGCTTGAGACCCAACCGTCCTCGTCTCGTCTCCATTCGGAGATCGCGACCGCCTCCTCGAACTGGCTCATCTGGAAGGCGAGCGACTTGTCCGCGTCGAAGGCAAAGCTTGCGCCGTCGAAAACCAGTTCGTCTTGTCCTCCGAGCTGATTGGCATAGACCAGCGGCAAACCCGTCTCGATCACCTGCTTCAGCACGATCTGATGGCGCACATCGACCTTGCCGCGGTAGTAGGGCGACCCGTTCGGAGAGAGCAGGATCTCGGCGCCACTCTCCTTGAGAGTCTCGCAGACGCCGAGCTCGCCCCAGATGTCTTCGCAGATCGGGATGCCGATGCGTATGCCGCGAAAGTTCACCGGCCCCGGCATCTCGCCTGCGTCGAAGACGCGCTTTTCATCGAACTCGCCGTAGTTCGGCAGATCCACCTTGTCGCGGACCGCGATGATCTTGCCCGCGTCCAGGACCGCAACCGCGTTATGCCGCTGCGCAGATGCCTGGCGGGGAAAACCGATGATGACCCCCGGCCCTCCGTCCGCCGTCTCTTCCGCAAGTTTCTCGACGGCGCGCAGGCACGCCTTCAGGAAAGCCGGCTTCAGCACCAGGTCTTCAGGCGGATAGCCGGAAATGAATAGCTCGGTGAACAGCACGAGATCGGCGCCCTGGCGTGCCGCGTCGGCACGCGCTTCGCGCGCCTTTGCCAGGTTGCCGGCGACATCGCCGACTGTCGGATTGAGCTGGGCTACGGCGATCCGCAGCTTTGAAGGGACGGCTTTCTGTGGGGTCATGGCGGGCCTTCGGTGTTCTCTCGGCGAATGCATCCGACTTGGGCCTTGTTCTTACCGCATCCGGCGGCAAAAAACCCACACCCAATTCACGGATCCCGAAAAAATCAAAAAAATCTTGAAGTTCCCGCCGGTTGCCGGTCGAGCCCGCGGCCCTTCGACGCGGCCGGAACCTGGGGATCGTCACCCTCGTTTCGCCATTCATCCCCTGTTCAAGATGACAGTCGTATGACAGTTGAACGAAGAATTTGTGACATTGGAGAAGCTTTTGGCCAGTATCGATTCCGCCGCGAGAGGCTCTCAGGTCTATGTCGAACGGCCGGGCTTTTCCGTCAGGCACGCCAAGACGCTGGCGGGCACCCGCAGCGCGCTGCTCTCGCTTTCGATCGCATCGACGATTGTCTTTGCAGTCGAGCTCATCGTGCGCCAATCGGCCTCCGACACGGTCGCCTATTTCATCGACCCGATGCGGCCCGCCTGGACGACGGTCGCCGCGTTCTTTCTCTTCATGCTGGCACTTGACGCGTTGTTCGGACGCGAACACAAGGGCGCGCTGCTCGTCGCGCCGCTCGCCATCGTGCCGGCCTTTATCTGCCAGCAAAAGCAAGTCTTCCTGTCCGATCCCCTTTATCCGACCGATTTTCTCTTCGGCCGGCAGATCATGGAACTGATGCCGGTTCTGGTGAAGGACAGGCCGTGGACGGCCATCGGCGTCGTTCTCGGCATCCTGGCGGCGATCGCCGCGATCGGCCTGCTGCTGCGCTACGCCTGGCGGAACTTTCCGAAGCTGACGCGCAGGGAGCGTATCGCCCGGGTGGCCTTCGCCCTGCCGCTGCTCGTCGCCTTCTGGAACATCATGGACTACAACCAGTTCTCCTGGATCCGCGACCGGCTGCGGGTCATCCCCATCATGTGGGACCAGACCGAGAACTACCGGCACAACGGCTTCGTGCTGGCCTTCGCAATCAACCTGCCGATGGCCAATGTCAGTGCGCCGGCCGGCTACATGGCGGATGCGATCGACCGCATTCCCGTAAAACCGCTTCCCGCCGGAACGACGCATCGCGGCAAGCCGGATGTCATCGTGCTGATGAGCGAGTCCTTCTGGGATCCGACGCGCCTCCCCAAGGTCAAGCTGACGCCCGATCCGATGCCGACTATCCGCGAACTGCAGGGCGGCAATGTCTTCTCGCCTGAATTCGGTGGCATGACGGCCAATGTCGAGTTCGAGGCGCTGACAGGCTTTTCGAACGCATTCCTGCCCTATGGCAGCATTCCCTACCAGCAATATATCCGCAATCCGATCCCGTCGCTCGCCACCTTCTTCCGCGGCGAAGGGTACGTCTCGCGCGCCATCCATCCCTTCCAGGGCTGGTTCTGGAACCGCACCGCCGTCTACAAGGCCTTCGGCTTCGATACGTTCCGCTCGGAGGAGAACCTGCCGCCGATGCAGAAGCGCGGCATCTTCGCCTCGGATGAAGCGCTGACGAAGGAAGTGATCCGTCAGGCGGACGCAATGGACGATCCCTTCTTCTTCTTTGCCGTGACCCTGCAGGGCCATGGGCCTTACGAGGCGAATCGCTACGCGAAGAACACGATCAAGGTCGAGGGTGATCTGCCCGAAGGCGATCGCCAGGTTCTCGCCACCTACGCGCAGGGCATCAAGGAAGCCGACGACAGTCTGAAAATGCTCATGGATTGGGCCAAGAAGCGCGACCGAGAGACCATCATCGTCCTCTTCGGCGACCACCTGCCGCCGCTCAACACCGTCTATACCAGCACTGGCTATATGCGCGACGTTACGGCGGAACGTAAGGGTCCGAAGGACCAGATGAAGGCGCAGCACGAAACGCCGCTCGTCGTCTGGTCGAACAAGACCGGCGCGAAGAAGGACATCGGCAGCATCAGCCCGGCCTTTCTTTCCTATCAGATCCTGAAGCAGGCCGGATACGAGCACCCGTATTACACGGGATTCCTCGGAAAGGTTCATGACCATTTCCGCGTTCTCGATCGCTACATGCTGATCCGCAAGAACGGCAGGGAAGTCGCAGACTGGCTGCGCCAGCCGAAGATCCCGCCGTCGCTGCGCGACTATCGCTTCCTGCAGCACGATATGATGTTCGGCAAGCGCTACAGCACCGAGCGCTTCTTCAAGTCCCACGCAGAACTCTTCAGCGCCGGGTCTTGAGGTCCCAATCGAAAAAGTTGGTCGACCCGGTACATGCGCCGGGTCGACATTTCTTTGGTCGCTGAAACGGCTTCACGGCATTCCGCGATACACCAAATATACCTCCGAACCGGATATCTTTCTCAATCTGGTGCTTTCGATGCTGGCGGCGCTGCATGCACCGATCATCATGATGTGGCAGAACCGGCAAGCCGCGCGCGACCGGTTCGCCGCCTCCGCGCTTCACCGTAAGATCGATGATGTCCTGTTGCGCGAGATAACCGAGCTGCGCGCCGGAGTGGCCGAACTGGCGCGCCAAATCGCTCAGCACCGGCCATCCGGTACGGCCTGAACGGAGACGCTTGCCGCAGCACCCAAAATGCGTCAACCAAAACGCGAGTAATGGTTATCTAAAATTCAAATAGATACGGTACCTTAACAATTAGAGCGCATCGTACAGGTGCATGCGCATATTCATATCAACTATGAATTTCGCGGAGACGATGCTATGTCCGTTTTCCAGCGCCGCTCTGTACGGGTACGGTGGGCCCCGGCCGGACGGATGCACGCGCCGTCGCATGCCATGAGCCGTTGCGGCCCGCAAAGCGCCGGTCACACTTACTGCTTTAACATTTGCGTGAACCCAAAAGGCGGACTTGCGCGTTTAGCCCATGGTGAGATTTTATGTTGACTGCACCGGGGCACGGAGTAGCCGGAGCATTCGGTGCCTGGAGAGATCTGGTGCACGCGCAAGAAATGCAGCGGCTTGCTGGGACGGAAGTAGCCGAACGGAAGACTCGACCCGCCTTCGAGGTGGACGCTCTATTGCAAAATCCTCAATTCCTTGAGGTCTTGCAAGCGGGCGCGCGTACGCTGATTTCCATGAACGACCTCTTTCCACGCATCGCGCGCCTGGTGGCGGCGCACCAGAAATGGATGCTGACGCAAGCCGCCTATGCTCTGCATCTGCAGCGCGACCGCGACAATGCCGACTCGGGCATCACTGCGGCACGACTGCTGAAAATCATGCGCGAAACGGGCGCTGCCAGCCGGAACACGGCAACGGCCTTCCTTGCGGAACTGATCGCCTACAAACTGCTCCGCCCGGCAAATGGCGGCCGCACGAAAAGGACGCGTCCGCTCGAGCCGACGGAGATCAGCGAGAACGCCATGCGGCTTTGGTTCAAGACCCAGATGAGCACGCTCGACCTATTGGATGGCGGATCGCGGGTAAGAAGCGTCGAGACCGATCCGACCATATTCGAGCGCGCTCAGCCGCATGCCGCAAAACGGCTGCTCTCGGACCCAAGATGGACGCAGCCCCCGGAAGGCGTTGCGATCTTCGTGTGGTCGGAATCCGGCGGAGTGATCCTCGACGACCTGATGGCGCGTCCCCCAAGTCTCCTCGCCGTCAACGGCAAGGTCTGGATCGATGTGAACCTCGCGCGGCTCGCGGAGCGCTACGTGATCTCGAACACGCATATACGCCGCCTGTTCGCGCGTGCGGAAGCCGCCGGCTTCATCGGCAGGGGCGACGACGGGGCGCGTGGCCGCTTCTGGTTGAGCAGCCGGCTTGTCGAGGAGTACGCCGCGTGGGAAGCGGTCAAGTTCGAAGCTCTGGCCGATGCCTTCGACCACTCCGCGGTGTCGCTTCCCTGACGCCACGGCGCCCGGGCGTCCAATTGGACGCCCGGGCGCCGTGGCACTTTGAATTGCTACTGCGATGTCTCCGCAAAGCGCGGCAGGTCGTCGCCGATGTCGTAAAAGTCGCCCTTGTCCGCGCAGAAGATGTGATAGCCGGGAGCGAGCCCCGTCGGCGCGTCAAATGTCCCCGCGAGGATCGACGTATAGTCGAGGCCGTCCGCCTTCCAAAACAGCGCCGAGCCGCAATGCCGGCAGAAGCCGCGCCGGGCGGCGGTGCTGGAGCGGTACCAGGTAACTTCTTCACCGCCTTCGACATCCAAATGGCTGTCGAGGACATTCGTGGCTGCGTAATAGAGCCCCGTCTGCTTTCGGCATTGGGAACAATGGCAGAATATCAATTCCCGCAATTTTCCCTGCGCCTTGAACCGCACCGCGCCGCAAAGGCAGCCGCCTTCGTGGATTTCCGTCATTCCCCTCTCCATCGCAGCAAAAAGCCGGACCAACTTCACAAAGCTGGCCCGGCTATGTCAAATTCAGAACAACCGCCGATGAATCAGAAAAATTGAGCCATCGGCGCGACTGTTGCCTTCAACCGTTGACGACCATCCGTTTCTCGTCGCGGCCGCCCTTCATACGTTCGGCAAGCAGGAAGGCGAGCTCCAACGCCTGGTCCGCGTTGAGGCGCGGATCGCAATGGGTATGGTAGCGATCGGCGAGATCGTCACCGGAAAGCGCGCGGGCGCCGCCCGTGCATTCGGTCACGTCGTTGCCGGTCATCTCGACGTGGATGCCACCCGGGTGGCTGCCCTCGGCACGGTGGATCTGGAAGAAGCTTTCGACTTCCGAGAGGATCCGCTCGAACGGCCGGGTCTTGTAGTTGTTGAGCGTGATCGTGTTGCCGTGCATCGGATCGCACGACCAGACGACCTTCTTGCCTTCACGCTCGACGGCGCGGATCAGACGCGGCAGGTGCTCTGCGACCTTGTCATGGCCGAAGCGGCAGATCAGCGTCAGGCGGCCCGCTTCGTTGGCGGGGTTCAGCAAGTCGATCAGTTCCAGCAGGCCGTCGGCGGTCAGCGACGGACCGCATTTCAGGCCGAGAGGATTCTTGATACCGCGGCAATATTCAATATGTGCATGGTCGGGCTGGCGGGTACGGTCGCCAATCCAGATCATATGGCCGGAGGTGGCGTACCAGTCGCCGGAGGTCGAATCGACACGCGTCAGCGCCTGCTCGTAGCCGAGCAGCAGTGCCTCGTGGCTGGTGAAGAAGTCGGTCTCGCGCAGGCTCGGATGGTTCTCCGAGGTGATGCCGATCGCCTTCATGAAATCCATGGTCTCGGAAATCCGGTCGGCCAGCTTGCGGTAGCGCTCGGCCTGCGGGCTGTCCTTGACGAAGCCGAGCATCCATTGATGCACGTTCTCCAGATTTGCGTAGCCACCCATCGCGAAGGCCCGCAGCAGGTTGAGCGTTGCGGCGGACTGGCGATAGGCCATGATCTGCCGCTCCGGATTGGGGACGCGCGCCTGCTCCGTGAACTCGATGCCGTTGATGATATCGCCGCGGTAGCTCGGCAGCGTGATATCGCCCTGCTTCTCGACGCCCGAGGAGCGCGGTTTTGCGAACTGGCCAGCGATACGGCCGACCTTGACGACGGGCTGCTGGGCACCGAAGGTCAGGACAACCGCCATCTGCAGGAAAGCGCGGAAGAAGTCGCGGATCGTGTCGGCACCATGCTCGGCGAAGCTCTCGGCGCAGTCGCCGCCCTGCAACAGGAAGCCACGACCCTCAGCCACGTTGGCGAGTGCACTCTTCAGACGCCGAGCCTCGCCGGCAAAGACGAGTGGCGGAAACTTCGCGAGACGACCTTCCACGGCGTCAAGCGCTGCAAGGTCCGGATAATCCGGCACCTGCTGAATGGGTTTCTGCCGCCAGCTGTTCGGAGTCCAAGTCTGTGCCATTTCCATCACCTGTTGTCTGACGCGGCCCGGGCTGCGTCACGCCCCTGCGGCCCCAGGCCGCCCGGCATTCGGATCTGAGTTTGTTCTAACCGGCAATCTGGCCGGTCCAAGCCGCCAGAGCCGCGCGAGCCGGTCACGTCGCGGATGCGGGCTTATAAACGTTAACAAGGGCCTTGCAAAGCCATTCTACCAGAAAACATAGGCCGCAGCGGTTGCTTTCAGGCAAAGCGGAACCGCGGCTCAGGCGACCCGTTCGCCCTTTCTCACACGGTAGGTCGGTTGATACATGGTCACCAGTTCCTCCGCCGCCGTCGGGTGCACCGCCATGGTACGGTCGAAGTCGTCCTTGGTGCATCCTGCCTTCAGCGAAATCCCGAGCAGTTGCGCCATTTCGCCGGCGTCGTGGCCGAGGATGTGGGCGCCCACCACCCTGCGGTCCGCGGCATTGACGAGGAGTTTCATGATCATCTTTTCCTTGCGTCCCGAAAGGGTCGCCTTCATCGGTCGGAATTCGGTGCGGTAGACTTCGAGCTCGTCATATGTCCGCACGGCCTCCTCCTCGCTCATGCCAACCGTGCCGATCTCCGGCTGAGAGAAGACGGCCGTGGCAATCAGGTCATGATCCGGCGAAGTCGGATTGTTCCTGTATTCCGTCTCGATGAAGCACATCGCCTCGTGGATCGCCACGGGGGTCAGTTGCACGCGGTCCGTCACGTCGCCGAGCGCGTAGATACCGGGCGCACTCGTGCGTGAAAAGGCGTCGACGACGATGGCGCCGCGCTCGTCGGTCTTGACGCCGGCAGTCTCCAGCCCCAGGCCCTTGGTGTTCGGCACGCGGCCAAGCGCGAGCATCACCTGGTCGACGGCGATTTCGCCGTGCTTCATGGTTCTCGCTATCCGCCGGCCGTCGGCGGCGCCAGCCGATACCGACTGGATGATATCCTCGCAGAGGATGCGGATGCCCTTTTCCTCCATCGCCGCATGCAGGCCGCGCCTCAGGTCCTGGTCGAAGCGGGAGAGAATCTCCTTGCCGCGATAGATCAGCGTCGTTTCGACGCCGAGGCCGTGGAAGACATTGGCGAACTCCACGGCGATATATCCGCCGCCGGCGATCAGAATCGATTTCGGAAGCTCCGAAAGGTCGAACGCTTCGTTGGAGGTGATGCAGAGCTCATGTCCCGGCAGTGCGTCGTGCGGGCTGGGGTGGCCGCCAACGGCAATCAGGATCCGCTCCGCCGTCACCGTGTTACCGCTGGCAAGCAGCCGCACCTCATTGGGCCCGACGAGCTCGGCCCGCGTGTTCAGGATCTCCGCACCGGCGCTTGCAAGCCCCTTTTTGTAAAGGCCCTCGAGCCGCGTGATCTCCTGCTCCTTGGCCGCGACGAGCTTCTTCCAGTCGAAATGGCTTTCGCCGACACTCCAGCCGAAGCCCGCCGCATCTTCGAAATGTTCCGAATATTGCGAGGCATAGACATAGAGTTTCTTCGGCACGCAACCGCGGATCACGCAGGTACCGCCGTAGCGAAATTCCTCGGCGATCGCCACCTTCTTGCCGAGTGCTGCCGCCAGCCGCCCGCTTCTCACGCCGCCCGAGCCGCCGCCGATCACGAAGAGGTCATAGTCGAAAGCGCTCATGGGGAACTCCTGGAAAGCAATGGATATCGAAATCGAGGCCGCAGGTCGGAACGTCAGGCTCGCCGCCTTTCGCCCCTGATATAGTATTGCGATGCAAAAAAAGAAAAGCCCGGATCGCTCCGGGCCTGACCAATCGTGACAGAGAACTCGCCGCGCGCTTACTGCTGCGCGGGGGCTTCCGTTGCAGCATTGGCAGCGGGGGCGCTGCCGATCTTTTCATCGAGGGACTTGGTAGCCTCTTGGGCGAGGTCACGCGAAACGCCGGCGGCCCAGATGTCGGCCGCCTTCAGCAGTTCGCGCGAGGCAATCGGACCGTCGTTCAGGAGCTTCTTGCCAGCCGCCGAGCTATAGAAAGCGGTGATCGCGTTGAGTTCCTCGACCGTGAAAGTCTTTGCATAGATCGTCGCCGCCTCGCGCTCCAGATCCGAGCGGCGCGCTGCCAGGCCCAGCGCCTTCTCGTCAACCGTTGCGGAGATCAGTTCCTGATGGTTTGGCGAGGCCTGGATGAGCGAGTTCTTCAGCCGTTCGGCAAGGTTCGGCAGAATGTTGTCGAAGCTGTTGGTGACGCCGAGCGCCGCAATGGTTGCGCGCCCCGCCTTGACCTGGTCTTCCGTCACGTCCTGTGCCTTGACCGCCGGCACCGAAACCGAAAGGAGGACGGCCGCAGTAGCGAATGCGCGGGCAAAACTTCCGATTTTGTTCATTTTTATCAATGCTCCTGTGTTGGCACATTTCGCCCGGCCAATAGCCGCCGCCAGGCATTCATGTGCGGAATCCTCTTTTGCGCCATGACCGCGGCGCGAATCGGCCCGATCAGGCCTCAGCTTGCAGTGAGCGTGCGCGCACCCTCCGGACCGGCGATGATCGCCAGCGATGCCATGCCGATGAACAGCCCATGCTCGACAACCCCCGGAATGGCATTCAACCCGGCCGCAAGCGCCTCTGCATCAGGAATACGGCCAAAAGATGCATCCAGAATGAGGTGTCCGCCATCGGTCATGAAGGGTCCGTCACCTGAGGCGCGCAGGCCGATGTCGCCCGCCAGGCCGAGACGCGCGGCAACCTTCTCGATCGCCAGCCGCGTCGTCGCCTGACCGAACGTGTTCACTTCGATCGGCAACTTGAAGGCTCCGAGAACGTCGACGACCTTCGTTTCATCGGCAATGACGATCATCCGCTCCGAGGCGCTTGCAACGATCTTTTCGCGCAGCAGCGCGCCGCCGCCGCCCTTGATCAGGCGAAGTTTGTCGTCGACTTCATCGGCACCGTCGATGGTCAAATTAAGCTCGGGCAATTCATCGAGCGATCTCAGCGGCACGCCGAGTTCAAGGCAAAGCCTTGCCGTCCGCTCGGAGGTCGGTACGCCCTGGATTTGAAAGCCGGAGGCTACCTTTTCAGCCAGCAGCCGGACGAATTCCTCGGCAGTCGACCCGGTGCCGATACCCAGCCGCATTCCACTGTCGACATAATCAAGCGCCGCTTGGGCGGCCTTGATCTTCATCTGGCGGGCGTCCATGCGCCACTTGCTCCCTTGTCACTATCCGGCCGGCGAGCGGGCAATCACCGGCTCCCGCCCAATTTCCGCTGAGACACTTACACGCCCCTCACCGCAAACAAAAGCCAAAATGCGCGACGCGCGCCGGATTCCGGCAATACTGCGGAGCGAGGTCGCCATTGCATTTTCTGCGGACTTCGCCTACCCGAACGGACAAGCCCCCGCAGAACGAGGTTGCCAGTGTCTCAGCCCCTTGTCGTCTTCGATCTCGACGGTACCCTCGTCGACACCGCGCCCGACCTCGTCGCCAGCCTCAACCATGCGGTCACCCAGGCTGGTATCGAGCCCGTCACCTATGCCGACCTCACCCACCTCGTGGGCCACGGCGCCCGCGCCATGATCGAGCGAACCTTCGCGCTGCGCGGCAAGGCGCTGAGCGAGGAGGAACTGACCTGGCAGATGAAGGCGTTCGTGGACTTCTACCACGGCTCGATGCCGGGTGGATCGTTGCCCTATCCCGGGCTGGTCTCGGCGCTCGACCGCCTGCAGGACGCCGGCCTGCGACTCGCCGTCTGCACCAACAAGCCTGAAATGCTGGCGAAGCGCCTCCTCGACGGGCTCGGTCTCATCGATCGCTTTGCGGCCATTTCCGGCGGCGACACGTTTTCCGTCCGCAAACCGAATGCCGAGCACCTCCTCTCGACGGTTGCCAATGCTGGCGCCGTGGCGGAACACGCGGTGATGGTCGGCGACAGCCTCAACGACATACTGGTCGCCCGCAACGCCTCCGTTCCATCGATCGCCGTACCGTTCGGCTACTCCGATGTGCCGATCGAGAGCCTCTCGCCCGATCGGATCATCCAGCATTTCGATGAATTGACCCCGGAGCTCGTCAGGACGGTTCTCAAGCGGGAAAAGAAGTAAAGCACCCGCATCTGCTTGCTCGAGATGCCTAACGGCTTCGAAGCGGCCGCGTCGCAGTGGCTGCTTCCTGGAGAGGTTCTCGGCTGCATGCTTTGCCCGCGTGACACAAAGCGCAAAGGCCCCACCATTCGCAGGGCCTTCCATCTCACTGGACTTACGCCTCGGGCGCTTCGTCAGCCCTCGGCTTGCTGCCGCGCCTTCCGGGTCGCCTCCAACGCGCGGTTCATGTACATGTCGCGCTCGTAGACGTCGTTGAAATACTCCACCTTGCCGTCCTTGTTCGGCCAGGCCGTGAAGTAGGAAACATAGACCGGCACCTTCTGCGGCACCGGCAGCGCCCTGTTGTGCCCCTGGGCGATCTCCTTGCCGACCTCGTCCATGCTGATGCCGAGGACGGCCGCCGCCATGCGTCGCGGCTCGGCGAGACGGACGCATCCGTGGCTGAGCGCCCGCTGGTCGCGCTTGAAGAAGCTCTTCGACGGCGTGTCGTGCATGTAGATCGCATGCGAATTCGGGAAGAGAATTTTCAGCTCTCCTAGCGCATTGTCGCTGCTCGGCGGCTGGCGCACGGCGATCGAGTTCGTAGATCCGTACCAATCTACCGCATAAGACGGCACGACCCGGCCGCCGACCTCGACCTGGTATCCCATGCGGTCGAGATAGCTTGGATCGCTGCGCAGCTTCGGCAGCATCTCGTTGACGATGATCGACTGGGGCACGCCCCAATAGGGATTGACCTCGACGGTCTGGATCTCGTCGTGGAAGAAATAGGTCTGGTTCGCCTTCGACCCGACCACCACCCGCATGGAGAACTGCTCCGCGCCCTGGTCGGTATAGTAGGCCATGAAGGCAGGCTGGTTGATGAAGACGTAGCGATTGCCGAGATCGTTCGGCAGCCAGCGGGCCTGCTCCATCGCGATCTCGATCTTGCTGATCTTGCTGGCGGTCGTGTCGCCGCCGGTCAATACGCGGATCGAGGCCTGGCCGACGACCCCATCTGCCTTCAGCCCGTGCTCCTTCTGGAAGGCTTCGACAAGAGAAACCAGTTCGGGCGTGTACTCGGGTGTCCCCTGATAGCCGGCCAACACGACGGCGTGCTCGGTTTTCAGCGCCTCGGAGGCTTTCAGCTTTATCCCGGCAACGATATTGGCAAGCTCCGGATTGTTGTCGCCTGGCTTCAATAGCGTTCCCGGCGCGATTTCGACGCGCGGTGCGGCGTCCGTTTCGGCTCGAAGCCTTTCGAGCTCCTGCTTGAGCGCGAGGAACTGCGGGCTCTTCGGGTTCCGCTCTTCGATCAGCGCTGCGGCATCGGCACTTGTCGCAGCTTTGTCGAGGAAGGAGACAAGGTCGACGCTCTTGCGCTTGAAGTCGTGGTAGCCGGAGATCTTGTTCGGGTCGATGCGCCCCCGCACCGTGTCCTGAACATAGGTGAGGACCGCGGCGGACATGGCGATCTCGAAGCGGACAAGGTCCTTTTCCCGCGCGACCATGTCGGCGCGATCGAAGGTGTCGGCCGGAACGGCGACTGCGTAATCCTTCGGGTCGAGCCCGACCTTTGCGGCATCGCCAAGAACGGCGAGCGCAGATTTGGCCTTTGCATTGACGCCATTGCCATCGATCCAGACGAAATCGCTCCGGCCAGCGTAAAACGCCTCGACCGCCTTCGCGACATCGGCCGGCGCCAGCACATCGACTTGCGGCAGGAACTGGCGGGCATCCGAAAGGGGAATGCGCAGCATCGGCGGAAAGCCGTAACTGCGAACCGAACCCGTAACGACGGGATCAAGCAGCCGATCGGTGGCGATCTTGCGCAGCTGTTCGGGCTTGTACGTGTAGTAGCGCGGACTGGAAACGCGTGGCGGCTTTACCGCGGATCTGTCTTCAAGGCGCTGCGGCGCCATCATGTCGTAGCCGGGCTGGGCCGGGTAAGCTTGCTCCGGCGTGCGCTTCCTGCCGCCGCGGATGAAATCCATCAGCGTAAGTGCTGAGGCCGGCCGCACATCTATGGTTGCAATCGCACAGCCGCCCATCAGCGCCACAATCGCTACCGATTTGATAATTTTCATAAGAATAAACGTCCCCGTATCGCGTTACCGCCGAATTCGGCCGCTGCCAGATTCTCGCCACGCCCTCGTGCCCGAAGACTTATAGAAAAGGATGGTGAATGAAAAGGAAACGACCGCAATCGGAATCCGATCATCTGCCCTGAAACCGCTCGCCTTCACGCCAGGCTGAGCTCTGCAAGCCTCTGATTTGCATCTATTTTGCACCAACTGATTGCGCGACGGTGTTTCCTGAGGCGCCACAAAGGAAGTCGCCAGTCTGTGACAGAAAGGTCACGCTTCCGTTCACCGCTCAGAATTGCCGCATCGCAGCAATATTCAAACGATTGTAGCTCTGCGCGGGCCCCTGCAGCCCTTTACAAGCCGGCATTGCCGGGGCAGAGAGATGCCCGGCACCGGGGAGGACAACCGGCGACACCGGCATCTTCGCCTCGGCTTGATGAAGCGCATCACGAAGGCAGGTATCACGATGACATCGACGCGCACGGAAACAGATACGTTCGGCCCCATCGAAGTGGCGAACGACCGCTACTGGGGTGCCCAGGCCCAACGCTCGCTCGGCAACTTCAAGATCGGCTGGGAAAAGCAGCCGCTGGCGATCGTCCGGGCGCTCGGCATCGTCAAGCAGGCAGCCGCCCGCGCCAATATGGCGCTCGACCGCCTTGATCCGAAGATCGGCGACGCCATCGTCAACGCGGCGCAGGAAGTGATCGACGGCAAGCTCAACGACCACTTCCCGCTTGTCGTCTGGCAGACCGGCTCTGGCACGCAGTCGAACATGAATGCCAACGAGGTCATTTCCAATCGTGCGATCGAGCTGCTCGGCGGCGTCATGGGATCGAAGAAGCCCGTGCATCCGAACGACCACGTCAACATGAGCCAGTCATCGAACGACACGTTCCCCACGGCCATGCACATCGCCTGCGCCGAGCGGGTGATCCACGATCTGCTACCCGCGCTCAAGCATCTGCACAAGGCGCTTGAAGAGAAGGTCAAGGCTTTCGACCACATCATCAAGATCGGCCGCACCCACACGCAGGATGCGACGCCGTTGACGCTCGGCCAGGAGTTCTCCGGCTATGCGGCTCAGGTCGCCTCGTCGATCAAGCGCATCGAGATGACCCTGCCCGGCCTCTGCGAACTCGCCCAGGGCGGCACCGCCGTCGGCACCGGCCTCAATGCTCCCGTCGGCTTCGCCGAGAAAGTGGCGGAGGAAATCGCCGCAATCACCGGCATCGCATTCACCTCGGCGCCGAACAAGTTCGAGGCCCTCGCCGCGCATGATTCCATGGTGTTCAGCCACGGCGCGATCAACGCGACGGCCGCCGCCCTCTTCAAGATCGCCAACGATATCCGTTTCCTCGGCTCGGGCCCCCGTTCCGGCCTCGGCGAATTGTCACTGCCGGAGAACGAACCGGGCTCCTCGATCATGCCCGGCAAGGTCAACCCGACCCAGTGCGAAGCGCTGACCCAGGTCTGCGCCCAGGTGTTCGGCAACCACGCCTCCCTCACCTTCGCCGGCAGCCAGGGCCACTTCGAGCTCAACGTCTTCAACCCGCTGATGGCCTACAACTTCCTCCAGTCGGTCCAGCTTCTCGCCGATGCGGCGGTTTCCTTTACCGACAATTGCGTCGTCGGCATCGAGGCACGCGAAGACAACATCAAGGCGGCGCTCGACCGCTCGCTGATGCTCGTCACGGCGCTGGCGCCGAAGATCGGCTACGACAATGCCGCCAAGATCGCCAAGACCGCGCACAAGAACGGCACGACCTTGCGCGAAGAGGCCGTGGGCGGCGGCTATGTGACGAACGAGGAGTTCGACGCGGTCGTACGCCCGGAGACAATGATCAGCCCCGCCTGATCGATCCGAGGCCGCGGCCCTGCGGGCGCCGCGGCCTCTCCTTGCCGACCTGCGCTTTCGCTGAGGTCCACACCAGCACCGACATGGCCTCTCTGCGCGAATATTCATTCGAATTGCATCGATGCGCCCAAGCAATCGTTAAGACTTCACAAAGCTTTTGCCCCTAAAAAATAGCAGACATTAGAGACAATTAATTTAAAAGGCTTGGCATATGCAGACGGCAACTTCGAACAAGACGCCGACGCCCGATATCGCTGCGCAAATTACCCATGCGATGCGTATGATGGGCGTTGCGCCGATACCGCGCAATTACGAGCTTTATTACGAGGCCTATCTTGGCTCGAACCCGCAACTGTCGAAGGAACTCGCGGCGCTCGGGAGCCGCGCGACCCAGGAAGAACTAGACGCCATCGGCGCGCGCTATTTCAGCCATATCCACCATTCGCGCGGGATCGAGCGCGCCCACAGCACGCTGGCGGCAAAGCTGGCCGAACTCGTCACCCTCATGCGGGACGAACAATACGCGCTCGAGAGCTACAACAAGGTCCTCGACGAAGCCTACCTGAACATCACCAACAAGAGCGCGGCGAGCGCCGACCTTCTCCGCCACGCGATCGACATCCTGTGCGAGGCGACTGCCGACACGATGAACCAGGGCAAGGAGCGCGTGCAGACGGTCGTTCAGAAATCCGTCGAGATGGAAGCGATCCGCCAGGAACTCGACGAATACAAGCGCATTGCCAACACCGATTCCCTGACGCGCCTCAGCAATCGCCGTGCCTTCGACGAGACGCTCGCTGCGGTCTACAACAATGAGCAATTGCGCAACTATACCGGCCTGCTCGTCGTTGACATCGACCATTTCAAGAAGGTCAATGACACATTCGGCCATCCGGTCGGGGACAAGATCCTCTCGACCGTCGGAACCGTCATTCGCGCCAATCTCCGGCGGGATGCCTTCGTCGCCCGCACCGGCGGCGAGGAGTTTGCCGTCGTGCTGAGCGACAGCACCCAGGAGGAATGCCTGCAGGCCGCCGACCGCATCCGCAGCGTTCTGGCGAGCACGCCGTTCAAGAACTCCAAGACGGGGGTCAACTACGGCCCGATCACCCTCTCCGTTGGTGTGTGCATGGCAACGGCGGCGGACGATCCGCTCGATCTCTATCACAAGGCCGATATCGCGCTTTATGCAGCGAAGAATTCCGGGCGCAACAGGACGATCCTCTTCGAGGACGGCATGCGGAAGGACTCGGGGCGGAACTGGCTGATCTACCGGCGCTAAATCAATTCATCGTTTCATTGAAACGTCATCGTCTGTGCCAAATCGGTTGCTACCACATCGTTTTTGCTGCGCGGCCGGGCCATTCCCGGTCATAGGCATCCTTGTCGAAATCGGCTTTGGCCGCCTTCAAGAGCGCCCCGGGGGACGGCAGCGACGCCGGTTCGGCAAAACGCTCCGGGTTCCAGAGCTGCGAGCGCAACAAGGCCCTGGCGCACTGGAAATAGACCTCGTTGATCGTGATGACGACAACGGTGCGTGGATGCTTGCCGTCGACCTCGAAGGAGCCGATCAAAGCGGGATCGGCACTGACGACCGCCGTCCCGTTGATGCGCATCGTCGTATTCGATCCGGGAACGAGGAACAGCAGCGCCACGCGCGGATCGCGGATGATATTGGCGAGCGAGTCGATGCGGTTGTTGCCCCGCCAATCGGGTAGCAGCACGGTCTTGTCATCGGCGACCCGGACGACCGAGAGATCGTCGCCGCGCGGTGAGCAATCCAGCCCCTCCGGTCCGACGGTCGCCAAAGCCGCGAAGGGCGAGGCCTCGATCATCCGACGGTATTCGACCGTCAGCGCGTCCGTAACCTTGACGATCGACGTTTCGCCCGCTTGGCCGTAGAGTGCCTTCAGTTCCTCGATCGTGCCGATGATCGCCATTTCATCCTCCGACCCGCGATCCGCTCATATTGCGATGCGCAATTCCCGCAAGCTCGATTTGGAGGAATAGCATGACGCCCCGATGACGGCATCATGCGATCTTCCTGAGCGAAGCCCTTTCTTCGGCTTCACCAAGGAAGGAGACGACCTTCTCGATGACCGCAGGCGCGGAAATGATGCGCCGGTGGCCGAGGCCGTTCGCCCAATGGAGTTCCACGTTCGACCCGATCGCACCATATCGGCGTGCATGATCGGCGGAGACCTCCTTGTCGTCCTCCGCATGGACGACGAGGACTGGCTTTCGCAGCGCGCCCAGAAGGCGCGCTGCGTCAAAGCCATCGATACGACGGCCGGACAAGCGCTCGACCATGCCTTCGAAAGCCGCCTGAGCAGCCGGCACAAGACGCATGATCTTGCCGAAACCTTTGAAGAGCCAGGCCATTTCACTCGGCGCGCCAATGAGCACCAGCTTGGCTGGTACGCGTGCAGGCAGATCGCAAAGCACGCCTCCGGCCGCGCAGGCCAGGCTGGCTCCACCGAAGGAATGGCCAATGCCGGCATCGAAACCGTCGAAGTGGCGCCAGGCGGCATCGATTGACCTCACCGCCTGCGGCATGGTGAGCGATCGACCCGGCGAGGCGCCATGCCCCGGCCAGTCGAGCGCCACGACTTCGGCGCCGGACGCAAGCAGCCCATCGATCATTGTCGCGAGATAATCGCTCCGCGATCCCCATCCATGTGCGAGCAGAACCCGCGGTCCGCTTGCGCCAGCGCGTGGTGGAAAATGCCGGGCGACGACCCACCCGCCGGCAAAGGAAAGGGTGACTTTGCGCGATTGCGCGATGATCGGGGTCGCTGAACGGAGAACCGCCTTCTCCTTGCCATTCTTCGGCTTGCGGCTTGGTGTGCGGCAGAATATCTGAAAAGCCATTCTGCCGGCGGCCTCGGGAGAGACCGTGGATACGGCTTTGAGCGAGAGACGGATGACCTTGGTCGCAAAGGATGCCATAGTGAAACTTGCCTTAAATGTTCAAGCATGAACATAATTGTACAACGATGAACAAAAATCAAGCGTCCCCCAAAGATCACCATTTCCCCTGGGAGCATCCGCGTTTTAGAAGCTGGATCGCCGTCGCACGCGCCTGCCAGCTGATGCAACAAACGTTGACGCGCCGGATGGCCCATTTGGACATCAAGCCGCCGCACCTGGATATCGTGATCAACCTCTACCGTTTTGACGGAATCACCCAACAGGAGCTTGCCCGCAAGTTGCTCGTCGGCCGCTCCAATATGAGCATGCTGCTGCCGCAGCTCGAAAAGCGCGGCCTGATCGAGCGCCGTGGCGATGCCAAGGACAAGCGGGTGCTGCGGCTGTCACTGACCGCGGCTGGCCGGGCACTCACCGAAGAAGCGATGGAAATCCAGACGGCGCTGATCGAAAGCTCCCACGCCGGCTCTCCGATCGAGGATTGCATGAAGGTCGCGGAATCGATGGAGCGGATCATCTCGACCTTGCTCAAGGAGGACGTCGAACTTCCCGATCGCGAAAGCCAAGGCTGATCAGCGCGGCTTCTCGGACTTGTCGCGCGACATGCCTTTGTCGGCAAGCTCCTGCTCATAGGCACCGAAGAGCTCGCCGCCCTTCTCGCCGAGTTCGCGCAGATAGGTCCAGGTGTAGATGCCTGTGTCGTGGAAATCGTCGAAGCCGATGCGGACCGCATAATTGCCCGTCGGCTGCACCGAGATGATCTGCACATTGCGCTTGCCCGGCACGGTCACCCGCTGGCCCGGTCCATGGCCCTGCACTTCCGCCGATGGAGAAAGCACGCGCAACAGTTCCGCCGAAAGATCGAAGGAAGCGCCATCGTCGAAGGTCACGGTCAGCCGGTGGCGATCCTTCGACACGCGCAGTTCGGTCGGCCAGAATTCACTCATCGTCGTCGCTCCGTTTCTCGTCACCGCTGAGTAAAGCAGAATTGACCCGGCGAAAATCTCCCGAGGGAGTCTTTCCCGATATTTGAAACAGTTTGCGACAGTATGCGCCTTGACGCGACCTCTTTCGGTCACGACATTGGGAGCGCAGGGAGAACAGACTTGAACACGGCTGCAATAGACCAGACCAGCGCACGACCGCTCGACAGAATGACCGCGCCGATGATCGACCCCTTCGGTCGCATGGTCACCTATTTGCGCGTCTCGGTCACCGACCGTTGCGATTTCCGCTGCACCTATTGCATGGCGGAGCACATGACCTTCCTGCCGAAGAAGGATCTTCTGACGCTGGAAGAGCTGCAGCGGCTCTGTTCCGCCTTCATTGCCAAGGGGGTCCGCAAGCTGCGGCTGACCGGCGGCGAACCGCTGGTGCGCAAGAACATCATGTTCCTGGTGCGCGAACTCGGCAAGGAGATCGAAGCGGGCCGTCTCGACGAGCTCACCTTGACGACCAACGGCTCGCAGCTTGCGAAATACGCCGCGGAGCTGGCCGACTGCGGCGTGCGCCGCATCAACGTGTCGCTCGATACGCTCAATCCAGACAAGTTCCGCGAGATCACACGCTGGGGCGAATTGTCGAAGGTCATTGAGGGGATCGACGCGGCGCAGGCGGCCGGACTGAAGGTCAAGATCAATGCGGTGGCGCTCAAGGACTTCAACGATGCCGAAATCCCCGCGCTGATGCGCTGGGCGCATGGCCGCGGCATGGACCTGACATTGATCGAGACGATGCCGATGGGCGAGATCGACGAGGACCGCACCGATCACTACCTGCCGCTCTCGGAGATGCGCGAGCGGCTCGAGAGAGAATTCACGCTTAAGGATATCCCCTACCGTACCGGGGGCCCGGCCCGTTACGTCGAGGTGGTGGAAACCGGGGGCCGCCTAGGCCTCATCACGCCGATGACGCACAATTTCTGTGAGAGCTGCAACCGCGTCCGTCTCACTTGTACCGGCACGCTCTACATGTGCCTCGGCCAGAACGATGCCGCCGACCTGCGCGCCGCACTGCGCGCCACCGATGACGATACCTATCTCTCCCTGGTGATCGACAACGCGATCGGCCGCAAGCCGAAGGGCCATGATTTCATCATCGACCGCGAGCACAACCGCCCGGCCGTAGCCCGCCACATGAGCGTAACCGGCGGCTGACCGTTCGCCCCGTCCTTGAAAATATTGCCCCTCATCCGCCTGCCGGCACCTTCTCCCCGCTCGCGGGGCGAAGGGACTAGCCTGAATCTCTCAAAATAAGAGGTGCATCGGGCTCGCGATTCTGGGAAACTGCTTTTGCTACAAAGGCTTACCGGGTTCGTTGCGGAGGTCCGATGCAAACACACTGTATCTCCGCACAGCTCGAATTCGAAGGCTTCGACGGCCACAAAGTGGTCGCTGGTTTCGACGGCGGAGCGATCACCTCGGATGCGGATGCTCTGCTGCTTCGCCACGTCGGCGAGGAGGATTAAGTCTTACGGAAGCCGAACGTCTTTCGCAGACTCCCGTCGAACCCCCTTGCTGGCACAAACCTGCGCAGACGGCTGAGGAGAGTCGCTTGACCTCCAACGGGCTGACGCAATTTGTATGGGCTTTTCAGGGCGACGAGGATCTTTTCCGCAACCAGCGTCGGTGCTGGTGCCGATTTAATCTGAGCCAGAACAGTCTTTATTGTCGCGTCGGCCTGATCGGCGTAGACTCCTAAGGGCGCTTCCGTATTCGCAGCGTTCACATCGAGATTAGTCTTCGTGAACGTCGGTTCCATAAGGATAACCCGGACGTTGAAGTCTCGGATCTCATGGTCAAGAGATTCGGACATGCCCTCAAGAGCGTGCTTGCTGCTCGCATAGATGCCCATGAACGGGGCCGGGAGGAAGCCCAGAACGGAGCTGATGTTTATGATCAGCCCGCTGCGTGCACTCCGCATCGACGGCAGGACGGCGCGGATCATGCGAAGCGGGCCGAAGACGTTGACATCAAAAACCTTCGTTGCTTCAGCTATCGACGTGTTCTCAACGGGTCCTACCAGGGAGATCCCGGCATTGTTGATCAGCACGTCGATCTTTCCAGCCTCGGACAGGACCCAGTCCACAAAATTCGCAACCGATGCATCATCAGTTACATCCAGAGTCCCGAACTTTACGCCCGAAATCGATTTGGCCCGCCTGGGATCGCGCGCGCCGCCGAACACCCGGTAGCCGTTCTGCGCGAGGAGGCGGGCTGTGGCCTCGCCAATCCCTGAGGACGCCCCTGTTATCACTATTACTTTCTGTTCGGGCACAGCGGCCTCCTTTGTTCGATTTGCTTCGGTTTGACCGCTGGCGTCAGGCTGCTGACGTGGCGGTGGCATCGACTCGTATAGATGCCCATGAACATCTATCTTTCTTTTAGATGTCATTCGTAATATAAAAAATCAAGAGCTATCAAACGAGGAGGGTCAAAAATGTTGAGCATCCGCGCCAACAGCGCGCTGGTGGTGCGCAGACACTCCCATGGAGTGCCCCTCGTTCATGGAGCCACACGAAGCCGCAGCAAACCCTGGGCAAGTCGAGGGTAAACAAGCGTCAAATCAGCGAGGCTGACCCAGCAATGACCGACCCAAGCGAATCCCTGTCAGGCTCTGGCCCCCGAAGCACTCGTCATCCCGGCACCTGGGCTAGAGCCAACATTATGAACCGGGTCTGAGCTTCGAGTTCAGCCTTTACATCGTCACCACCGCCAATCCGTTGCTCTACAAGGCTTGGATGAACGAAAGATATGATCGCTGCCATGGCGCATCGGGCAGCATTGCCCGCATCATCGATCTTAAGTTCGCTGGCTTCGAAGCCCTCACGAATGGTCGCTTCGAATATTCTCGTCATTTCATCGAAGTACCACTTCGTGACCTCCCACTTGCCGTCGGTGGCGGCGACGAAAAGCTCGTGAGTGTGCCGTTCTTCCGTCAGTTGCAACTGAGTATATCGATGAAGAGCGGCAAACATCTCGGCAAGCTTGATGCCTGCCGGAGCGCTCTTTTGCGAGACCTCCCGCGCGACGTCGAGGGTCCGGTTGGCGATCCGAGCGCAGACACCCTGATCGATTGCAGCCCTCGTGGGAAAGAAGCGATAGACGTTCGCTCGGCTTACACCCAGGTCGGACGCTATGTCAGCAACTGTTGTCTTGCGATGACCGATACGGCGAATGTGTTCTTCCGCGACATCCAGGATCCGCTTGCGCCACCGCGCCAAAACCGCACCATCCGAATCTCCGGAATACACCCCGAGCGCTTGAGCGTCCGGCCTATGTCCACGGGATGCCCGGTCGGCGTCCCGGACCATCGATGTTGAGCCGCTGTCTTTTTCCTGCATGCCAGGGTCGGCCAGGCGAGTGCATAGACTGGACATGAGGGTCACTCCGCCGCCATCGCCAGTTTTAGCTTTGGAGCCTTCTCCTCCGACTGCTGATGCGACTTCCCCTTAGGCGGCTTGATCCGGAACCAAGTCGCGTAAAGCGCTGGCAGGAACAGCAGGATCATAACCGTTCCAACGGCGGTGCCGCCGATCAGCGTATAGGCCATCGATCCCCAGAAGACCGAATGCGTCAGCGGGATGAAGGCGAGCACGGCAGCCAACGCGGTCAGGATGACGGGTCTCGTTCTCTGCACGGTCGCCTCGATGACCGCATGGTAGTCATCCAGACCAGACGCCTGGTTTTCCTTGATCTGTTCCGTCAGGATCAGGGTATTGCGCATGAGGATGCCCGCCAAACCAATCAGCCCGAGGATAGCGTTGAAGCCGAAGGGCTGGTTGAAGATGAGCAAGACCGGAACCACGCCGGCGAGCCCGAGCGGCCCCGTCAGCATCACCATTGTCATGGTCGACAGGCTGCGAACCTGAAGGATGATGACGATCAGCATGGCGGCAATCATGGCCGGGAAAATCTGAAAGAGTGCCACGTTCGCTTTCAGCGACTCTTCGATGTTGCCACCCATTTCGATGCGGTAGCCCACAGGCAAAGAGGCAATCAGCGGCTGAAGCGCCTTCAGAACCTGTTGCGATACTTCCGGCGGCTGCGTCGCCTCATTGATGTCCGAGCGGATGGTGATGACCGGGGTACGGTCACGGCGCTTCATTATCGGCTCTTCGAAGCGGATTTCCGAGTGGCCGATCTGGTCGAGCGGGACCGGTCGGCCATTCCTGCTCATCAGCGAAAAGTCCGCCAGCCTCGAAGGATCGAGCCTGTTTTCGCCGGCGCTCCGCGCGACCACGGGGACGTTACGGATGTTTTCGCGCACCTGTGTGATCGGCACGCCGCTCAGCAGCAACTGCATCTGTTGGGCAGCCTCTGCCGGAGAAAGGCCAATAAGGTTGAGTCGGTCCTGATCGGGAACAAAGCGCAGTACAGGCGTGCGGTTACCCCAGTCCCGGTTCGCCTGGCGAACGTCGGGCACAGTCTTCATGAGAGCGAGGGCTTGTTCGGAGATCTTGTACAATTCGTCCGGATCCGGTCCCATGATGCGGAACTCGACCGGGAACGGCGTATAAGGGCCGAATACGAGCTGTGTTACCCGCACATAAGCTTCCGGAGCGAGCCCGCTGGCGATTGCCGCACGCAGGCGATGCTTCAAAGCTTCGCGCGCATGCGCATTGGGTGTCAGCACGACGATCTTGGCGAATGCCGGGTCGGGCAATTCGGGCGCCATGGCGAAGAAGAAGCGCGGTGCGCCCTGACCGACGTAGCTGGTCGCAATCTTCGTTTCGGTCTGCTCTTTCAGCCAGCCTTCCAGTTTTTCGACCGTTGCCGTCGTCGTCTCGATGCTGGTTCCTTCCGGCATGCGCACTTCCACCAGAACCTCGGGGCGATCCGACGTCGGAAAGAACTGCTGCTTTACGGATCCCATGCCGACGACTGAGACGGCCATGACGACGCCGACGAGACCGCAGGTCAGGAACTTGTGACGGACCGCGAACTCGATAAGCCCGCGAAGCCGCCGGTAGTTCGGAGTGTTGTATATGGCGTGGTGACCGCCCTCCACCGGCTTGATCGCAGGCAGCATCTTGACGCCGAGATAGGGTGTAAAAATCACGGCAACGATCCATGAGACGATCAGCGCGAAGCCGACGATCCAGAAGATATTGCCTGCATATTCACCGGCGGTGGATCTGGCAAAGCCAACCGGCATGAGCCCGATGATGGTGACAAGAGTTCCGGACAGCATCGGGGCTGCCGTATGGCTCCAGGCATAAGCGGCCGCCTTGATGCGGTCCATGCCTTCTTCCATCTTCACGACCATGACCTCGATGGCGATGATTGCATCGTCAACGAGCAGACCGAGTGCGAGGATCAAAGCGCCAAGTGTGATGCGGTCGAAGAATCGGCCGGTTTCTAGCATGATCAGGAAGACCACGCCGAGCGTCAGCGGAACGGCAAGTGCCACGACGATACCAACACGCCAGCCGAGGCTGACGAGGCTCACGAACAGGACGACGCCGAGTGCCATGGCGAACTTCAGCATGAACTCGCCGACGGCTTCCTGAATGTTCACCGCCTGGTCGCTCACCTTTGCAAGCGTGATGCCAAGCGGCAGACTTTCCGCAATTTTGGAAGATCGCTCTTCCAGCGCCTTGCCGAGTTCCAGCCCGTTCCAGCCCTGCTGCATCACAACCCCGAGCATGATGGCGGGCTCGCCGTTGTGGCGAATGACATAGGTGGCGGGATCCTGATATCCGCGGCGGACCTCGGCAAAATCCGACAGCTTGAGGATGCGGCCGGCGGCGACGATCGGCGTATCGGCAATCGACTCGACGCTGTCGTATGCGCCATCGAACCGAATGAAGACCTGGGGCCCTTGCGTATCGATCGATCCTGCGGGGGTCACGGTATTTCGCCGTTGCAGGGCAGAAGCGATGTCTTGCGCCGAGATCCCGAGAGTTGCCAGCTTGGAGTAGGAAAATTCTACGAAGATCTGTTCCGGCTGCTCACCGAGAATATTGATCTTCTTCACGCCCGGAACGTGAAGCATGTCCTGGCGTATCGTCTCGGCCTGACGCACCAGGTCGCGCATCGCCATGCCCTTTGCCTTCAAGGCATAAAGGGCGAAGCTGACGTCGGAATATTCGTCGTTGACAAAAGGACCAATGACGCCGGGGGGAAGATTTCGAGCTTCATCGCCGAGTTTCTTGCGCGCTTGGTAGAATTCCCCCTCGACTGCCGAAGCCGGAGTGTTGTCCTTGAGCGTGACCGTCAGGAAGGCGTAACCCGGCCGCGTGGTCGTTTCCACGCGGTCGTACCAGGTGAGTTCCTGGATCCGCTTTTCGAGCGGTTCGGCAACGAGATCCTGCATTTCGCGCGCGGTCGCGCCCGGCCAAACGGACGTCACGGTCAGCGTCTTGATGGTGAACGACGGGTCTTCGGCTCGGCCCAGCTGGACAAAAGCATAGGCGCCGGCGGCGGCCAGCAGAACCATGAAGAACAGGGTGACGGCTCGCTCACGAACCGCGAGCGCGGAGAGATTGAAGCTCATCAGTTTGCCGCCTCTGCTTTTTCCACGCCGGTGCGTACGCTTGCGCCATCCTGAAGCAGATGCGCTCCAAGAGCGACGATCGCCTCCCCGGCCGACAGGTTTGAGACTGTGGCCTTTTCCTCGCCGACCCGCTCGACCTTCACTTCCCGGAAATGAACGCTCGAACTCTGCTCATCCAAAACCCAGACACCCGTGCGTGCGCCGTCGTCCAAAAGCGCGCCAACCGGAACCTCGGCATGTGACTGTGCCGCTTCGTTCTGCAGGCTGATCGTGACCGTTGCTCCCAGGGGCGCGGACGCCGCAGAACCCTGCAATACCCAGCGCGTCTCATAGGTACGGGTTTGAGGATCGGCGGCATCGGAGATCTGCCTGAGTGCCGCCTTTTCCGCAGTGCTCCGGCCATAGATGGCGGCCTGCGCCACGGCACCAATTTCAGGCCTGAGATTTTCAGGCAGCCAAACGAGCGCTTCGCGAGGTCCCGATTTCGCCAGGCGGATGACCGGCTGGCCCGCCGCGACCACCTGCCCCGGCTCGCCCAACGTCTCAACGATCGTGCCATCGGCGTCCGCCACGAGAACCGCATAAGCCGCCTCGTTCTCTGCGACCTTCGCCTCTGCTTCCGCCGCAGCGAGTTGGGCAGTCGCGGTATCGAGCGCTGCCTTCGACTGTTCGTATCTCTGCGGAGAAGCTGCCAGGCCGTTCTTGACGAGGGCAGCATACCGCCGCTCGTCGGCCTGCACCTGGATGAATGTTGCCTTGGCCGCAGCAACGGCATTGCGCTTTGCTGAAAGAGCGAGACGCAGATCGGTGTCGTCAACCCGCATCAGCGGCTGCCCGGCTTTGACTTCTTCGCCAAGACCGACAAGCCGTTCGACGATCTTGCCGGGGACTCGAAAGCCGAGATCGCTTTGTACCCGGGCAGCAATGGTGCCGGTGAAGCTTCGGCTTGCTGCGTCTGGGGTCCTGACCTTCGTCACGCTGACGAGCGGAGCCAGACTGCGCGGATCCGCGGCTTCTGCTTCCTTTCTCGTCGGCGGGAGCAATAAAATCGCAGCAGCGACACCGACGAGGGCGGCCACTGCCACGGTTGAGAGGAGGACTTTTCGCTTCATGACACTGGCCTTCTTGACGGTGGCGGTATAATTCTTAGATTGCAGTCTAACTCTAAAAGCATTATAGATGTCAATAGAAATCTAAAGGAGACGATCATGAGGGTCAGTCGCGCCCAGGCCGAAGCGAACCGAGAGACGGTCATCAACGTCGCCAGCAGGCTCTTTCGTGAGCGCGGCTTCGATGGCATCGGTCTCAAGGACTTGATGAAAGGTGCCGGTCTCACCCAGGGCGGCTTCTATAAGCAGTTCGAATCCAAGGAGGATCTGGCAGCGCTTGCGGCGCGGCGAGCGATGGAAAGCGCCACGCGCAGATGGTCCTCGGTCGCTGCCTCGAGTCTGGATCCGCTCCAAGGGGTCATCGATCTTTATCTTTCGGCAGGACATCGCGGGGAAACCGGAGACGGCTGCCCGCTGGTGGCGCTTGGATCAGATGCGTCTCGCCAGAGCGTCGACGTCCGCAAGCCGTTTCAGGACGGAATCAAAGCCCACCTGCAGGTTCTCGAAGAACTAATGCTGGCCAGCGGTGACGATGATGATGCGCCCCGCAAGGCCATGGCGATGCTCGCGCTCATGGTCGGCGCGGTCACTCTGTCACGCATCGTGACGGACGAGAAGCTGGCAGACCGTCTGCTTGAAGCAGCAGCGGCTGAAGCAAAACGTGTCGCGGCCCCGGGGCCGGCCGAGTAACGGGCGGAAGGACAAGTCCTCAACCGGTTCAGCATCCGCAGTCCGCGAGTTCGCGGCTCTTTATTTCTGGAGTCATCATGCGTCGTGTCGTCGTAACAGGAATGGGAGCGGTCAGTCCGCTCGGTGCCAACGTCAGCAGCTCTTGGAGTCGCCTGTTGGCGGGCAAGTCCGGCATCCGTCGCCTTCCTGACGAGGTCGTCGGCGATCTGCCCGCCAAGGTTGGGGGTGTAGTCCCCGCCCTGGAAGAGGGTGTCGAAGCTGGCTTCGATCCTGATAGCGTCTTGCCGCCAAAAGATCAGCGCAAGGTCGACCGATTCATCCTCTTCGCGCTGGCGGCCGCAGACGAAGCCCTTGCGCAAGCCCGGTGGAAACCTGTTTCGGAAGAGGATCGCCTCAGAACGGCAACGATCATTGCGTCGGGGATTGGAGGATTTCCGGCGATCACGGACGCGGTTCGAACCGTGGACCAGAAAGGGCCGAGACGCCTTTCGCCCTTCACCATTCCATCGTTCCTGGTCAACCTCGCGGCCGGCCAGGTATCCATCCGCCATGGTCTCAAAGGGCCGCTCGGCGCTCCGGTGACAGCATGTGCGGCCGGCGTCCAGGCAATCGGCGACGCGGCCCGGATGATCCGGGCGAACGAGGCGGACATTGCCGTCTGCGGCGGCACGGAAGCATGTATCAACACCGTAAGCCTCGGGGGCTTCGCCGCCGCCCGGGCGCTTTCCAGCGGATTCAATGAAACCCCTGCCCTCGCCTCGCGGCCCTTCGACATGATGCGTGACGGCTTCGTAATGGGTGAAGGAGCGGGCGTCCTGGTGATCGAGTCTCTGAGCCACGCTCTGGCTCGTGGAGCGCAGCCGCTCGCGGAACTGGTAGGCTACGGAACAACGGCGGATGCCTATCACGTGACTTCCGGTCCTGAAGACGGATCCGGCGCGGCAAGGGCCATGCAAATTGCCATCAGGCAGGCGGGTATTTCCGCGCACGAGATCCAACATCTCAACGCTCACGCCACGTCGACCCCGCTCGGCGATCGAGGGGAAATCGAGGCGATCAAGACAGTGTTCGGTTCGACAGCAGGGATAGCGGTCAGTGGCACGAAGTCCGCGACCGGGCACCTCCTCGGCGCTGCAGGTGGGCTGGAAGCAATCTTCACGATCCTGGCACTCCGGGACCAGGTCGCACCGCCAACCTTGAACCTGAATGCCCCCGACCCCGCCGGCGACGGGATCGATTTCGTGGCGAACAAGTCCCAGCCGATGCAAATGAATTATGCAATCACAAACGGCTTTGGGTTCGGAGGCGTGAATGCCAGTGCCCTGTTCCGGCGTTGGACTGAATGACCCGCCTAACGAGCCGCGCCGCCCTGCTATTGTTGGGCGGCCGTGTGGGACACGTTCCCTCTCCCCGTCAAAACGGGGAGAGGGTTAAGGTGAGGGGCAAGCGCAAGCGGATCAAGCAGCGTAAGTCGATCTGGACGCTCTTGCGCTGCGGCCGCCGTAGCCGCCGGCCCCGGTCTTGAAACGCTCGATCTTCTCGTTGAGCACTTCCACTTGTCGGCGCAGGCCGTGGATCTCCGCCGTGTTCTCCTCAACCATCGCGGCGTTCTGCTGTGTGATCAGCTCGACCTCGTGAACCGCCGTATTGACCTCGTTGAGACCGGTATATTGCTCGGCGGCAGCCGCTTCGATATTGGCGACAAGCTGGTGAATGGTTCCGATATGGTCGTTGATGACCGCCAGGGCATCGCCGGTCTCCTGGACCAGCGCAACGCCGCTCCGCACCTGCGCGGAGCTCGCCGAGATGAGGCCCTTGATCTCCCGCGCCGCCCCGGCGCAGCGCTGCGCCAGTTCACGAACCTCCTGTGCCACCACGGCAAAGCCGCGGCCCGCCTCGCCGGCGCGCGCCGCCTCGACGCCCGCATTCAATGCCAGCAGGTTGGTCTGGAAGGCGATCTCGTCGATCACGCCAATGATCGTGCCGATCTTTTCCGACGATCGGTTGATTTCCGCCATCGCATCGATTGCCTTGGCGACGACCTGACCGGAATGCTGTGCGTAGGAGTTTGTCTCATCGACCGAAACGGTGGTCTTGCGAGCGCTCTCGGCGGTGGTGCGGACGATCTCGGTAAGCTGCCGCAGAGCGCGCGAGCTTTCCTCCAGCGCCGCCGCCTGCTGCTCGGTGCGGCGCGCCAGATCATCGGCCGACGCCGAGAGATTGCCTGTACCCCCGGTGATCTCTTCGGTGACGAGGCGGACATCCATCAGTGTCGCGCGCAGGGCGTCGACGGCATTGTTGTAGGTCCTCGCCATCATCACGTAGTCGGCCGGCAGATCTTCTGCCATGCCCTCTTCGAGGTTGCCGGCGGCGAGCTGCGAAAGGACGTCCGATAGCGCGTTGAGCGCTTGCATCTGCTCGGCCTCGATGCGGGCGCGTTCCGCGGATCGCCGCGCCTCCTCCTCAGCCGACAGGGTTCGGGCGGCCTGTGCTTCGCGTTCGAGCCGGACGTTTTCCAAGGCATTGTCGCGGAAGACGGCAACGGAACGCACCATGTCGCCGATCTCGTCACCGCGATTGCGGCCGTCGATCGCCACTTCCAGGTCGCCCTTGGCAAGGCGTGTCATGGTGTCGGTCACCCGCCTCAGCGGCCCGCGCAGCGTCTCGACGAGCATCAGCCCTCCGATAATCGCAAGCAGCGTGCCGGCGACCATCGCGACAATCGAGACTGTCGCAGAGCGCTGGCTGTCCTGCTTGCCCGCTTCCTGGGCGCTGCTGACGAAGCTCTCCAGCGTGCCACTCGCCTTGGCAACGAGGCTCGATGCCTCACCCTTCGCGGCCTGCCAGCGGGCGCCGACATCGATCAGCGCCGCGGTGCCTTTGTCGATATTGTCGAGCGACGGCCCGAGCTTGGCAGGCAGGTCACGCAACGCGGCGTTCTTGCCGCCGAGCCCGGACAGCTTGCCGGCCGTTTCGCGAACAGCCTTGATGTCGGCCACAATCGGCTCGCGGCTCGCCGCATCGAGATGGCGGTGCAGTTCGCTGATGTGCAGTCGGGTGCCGGCCAGCCCCTTGAACGTGTCGTCCATCAGGGCAATCAGCGTCTTCAATGTCGATATTTCTCCGTCCATACTGACGAAGCGCTTCGCCGCCGTATCGGAATTCTTCGCCGCCTCCTTGGCGAAATCGGCTTCGTATTTCGAGAACTTGCCGAGGATCGGCACGAGCGCGTTCTTCTTGGCTTCGTTGTCCTCAGCGCCGGCCAGAATCGCCTGAATCGCTTGGGCCTGGGCCTTGATCTCGCCGATCGGCTTCTTGACCTTCTCGGAGGCGATCCGCTCCGACTCGCCGATCTGCTTCATCAGGTGCGGCAAGAGCTTGTTTGCCTGCTCGATCTTCGCATCGGGATTGACGGCCATCGTCACCGGCAGACGGAATTTCTTGATGCGCTCGGCGAGGCCCTGATAGGCGGCCGCATCAAAGAGCAGCGCCTTTGCGAAGGCTTCCTTCTCGTGCGATTCCTCCTGGAGGATGTCGATCTGCTTATAGGCGCCGTTGCCGTTCTTGGTCATCTCGGCGAGCGCGGCTTCCAGCGATTTCGTCACAGTCTCGCGTTCGACCTGAACGGCCCAAAGTTTGTCCGCCTGGCTTCGCATCTGATCTCCGAGGGCGACCACCGAGGCGATCTGCGCCCTGTCCGCGTCACGGGTCAGCAGAGCTTCAAGCGCCCTCACACCGTCTTCCTGCTCATCGATCATCGTCGCAAGCAGGCCGCGGCTTTCCTCGCCCGGATTGTCCAGGAAACCCTGCAATGCACTGCGCAGCGCCTGGAAATCCGAGAGGTTGTTGATGGTTTCGCGTGTCACGGTCATGTGGCCGTTGAGCGTGCGGGCTGTAAAGAAGCCGACGAGGCCAATCCCGGCGATCAAGGCGACCAGCGGAACGACGAAAAGGAGCACTTTCGTGACGATGCGCAGCCGCTGCAAAAGGCGATCGATGACAGACATTGCGAACCCCGATTTTGTTATGGGAGTGACATGTCCGCGCGGTTGGGATGCTTGATGGAGACTAGCCTTTCCGGCGCTCGAACGCCGAGGCTAAGCTCCGGACTGCCGCATCAATACGGCAGCACAAGCATTAATGACTGCCGGCGGAAGCACCTTCTTGGCTTCGGCTGGCAGTTCAGGATCGACGACAGCGGTGTTTCCGGGCCGTCGCCCACCGATCGCGTCATGCGATTGGACTGCGGATTCATCGGGACGATAGGCAGCGAAGCTTAAGATTCCGCGAATGGATCGCAACCTCGCCGCGACAGGCGCCTCCTGGTGAGGACCGCAATGTGGTCTTGGTGCATCAACCAGATCCTCATGCGAACATATGCTTGAGTTTACGCGCATTGGAGGCCAAAGCTTTATAGCTAGGCCCGAGAATTTCATGGATTCGCCTACCCCGCCCCAGAGTACGCCTCAGCCGAAGGTCATCAGGAATGCATTCCTCAGCCAATATCCGTGGCATCGTCTTCATGACGCTGGCCATGGCCGGTTTCTCCTGCAACGATGCACTCGTCAAATCCGTGACGGGTGCGATGAATACGGGCCAGATCATGTTCATCCGCGGCCTGATGACCACACTGATGATACTTGTGATCGCCCACCGATTCGGTGCCCTGCGCCCTGTTCGCACGGTCTTCAGGCCGATCATTATGCTGCGCATCGCCATGGAGGCGCTCGCCTCGTTGACCTACATCTCGGCGCTCGGCCAGATACCGCTCGCCAATGCCTCGGCGATCATGCAGGCCTTGCCGCTGGCGGTTACGCTCGGCGCGGCGCTTTTTCTCAGCGAGCCGGTCGGCTGGCGGCGCTGGACGGCGATCGTGGTCGGCTTCCTCGGCGTCCTGGTCGTGCTTCGGCCCGGGCCGGAAGGTTTTACGCCAGCCGCGTTGACGGTCGTCGCCTGCGTCTTCTTCACGGCGACGCGCGATCTGTGCACCCGCCGCATCGGCACGGACGTGCCGTCGCTCTTCATCACCGTCACCACAGCGCTCGTAACGACGCTGGTGGGAGCAGCGCTCATCGTCCCGTTCGGCGGGTGGCAACCGGTATCGGCGACATCCTTCACCCATCTCGCCGGCGCCAGCGTGCTCCTTATGCTTGGCTATCAGACCATCGTGCTTGCCATGCGTGATGGCGACATCTCGGTGGTCGCCCCCTTCCGCTATACGGGTCTTCTCTGGGCGATCACCATCGGCATCGTCTTCTTTTCGGAGACGCCGGATCGCTGGATGCTGGCCGGCGTCGCCATCATCGTCGCCTCGGGCCTCTACACCTTCTATCGCGAGAGCCTGCGCAGTCGGCAGGCCGTGGCGCAGAGATCTGTCGCCGGCCCGCTCGAATAGGAGGAAGCGATGACCGGAAACGCCGCCGACACCAGAAGCCGGCCGCCTGCCGTCATCCTCGCCGGCGGGCGCTCCTTGCGCATGGGCCAACCGAAGGCGGCCGTGATGCTCGGTGGACAAACCATGCTTGCGCGCGTCGTCGATCGCCTGTCGCCGCAGGCCGCGAGCATCGCGGTCAACCTCAACGCCGACCCGGGCATTGCTCTCGCAAGGGGCCTTCCGATCATCGCCGACACGATATCGGGTTTTCCCGGACCGCTCGCCGGCGTTTTGGCCGCCATGCACCACGCCAGCAAGGCCGCCCCGGCGGCAAGCCACGTTCTGACGGTGCCCACAGACACGCCCTTCTTCCCGTCCACGCTTGCCGCCCGCCTCCAGGAGGCGTTGGTCGTCGGGAACGAGATTGCCGTCGCCTGGTCCCTCGGCGAGATGCACCCACTCTTCGCGCTTTGGCCCCTTGCGATCGCCGACGATCTCGACGACTGGATCCGCACGGATGAAAAGCGCCGCGTGCGCGCTTTCATCGCACGCCATTCGTCGGTTGCGGTAGACTTCGAGCCCGTGACGACGAAGGCCGGACCGCTCGATCCGTTCTTCAATATCAACACGCCGCAGCAGCTTGACGAAGCTGAAGAATGGCTGACCCGCCTCGAGGATGACGCACAATGATTGCACCCAAGATCTTCGGTATCGCCGGCTGGAAGAATTCCGGCAAGACCGGACTGATGGTCCGGCTGGTCAGCGAAATGACGCGGCGCGGCTATGTCGTGTCGACGGTCAAGCACGCGCACCACGACTTCGACATCGACAAGGTCGGTGCCGACAGCTATCGCCACCGCGAGGCCGGCGCTCATGAAGTGACGATCGTCTCCTCGACGCGCTTTGCGATCATGCACGAATTGCGCGGAGCGCCGGAGCCCAGCTTCGAGGAGATCTTGTCACGGCTCGCGCCCTGCGATCTCGTGCTGATCGAGGGCTACAAGCGCGAACCGATCCCGAAGATAGAGGCGCGCCGGCTGGAATCAGCCAATCGCGAACCACTGGCACCGACTGACCCGCACATCGTCGCCATCGCCGCCGATCATCCGGTCGTGGACACCGACCTTTCCGTGTTCGAGCTTGATGACACGGCGGCGATTGCCGACTTCGTCGAGAGGACGACCGGGCTGCGGCGCTGAGCGCCGGCTGGTCAAACGGTCCAGATGTTGCTGCGCCTCGGCCAATTCCTCGAGCCGACGCACCACAAACAGAATCAGGGCCGGCAAGCCGGCCCCGATGAAAGCGTAGCGTTTCGTTTGCGATGTTACCGCTGCGCCACCGGGCGGACCAGCGGTGTGACGCGGCGGATCGTGACGCGGCGGTTTTCCTGCTCGCCTTCGGACGTGCGGATTTTCAGGAACCGCTCACCATAACCCTGGGTCACCAGGTTTTCCGCCGGAACGCCATAGACTTCGGTCAGGAGCACCGCGACGGACTCGGCACGCTCGTCGGAGAGCACCAGGTTCGACCGATCGGAGCCGACGGCATCCGTGTGGCCCTCGATGAAGAAGGTTTCACCCGGATCCTTCGCGAGGACCTTGTTCATCGCGTCCGCGACACCGCGCAACGTCTTTGCCTGCGTCATAGACACTTCGGCACTGCCGGTTGCGAAATGGATCGTGTCGAGATCGATACGACGGACCTTATCGCGCAGTCGGGCGGAGTTGCGGACCTCGTCGATCGTATAGACACGCTCGACCTGCTCGACCGGCGGCTCGGAGAGGAATTCGTAATAATCCCGGTCCGGATCTTCGGCGACGTCGACGATGTACTCGTCGACCGGAATGCCAAGCCGCATCGGCGGCAGATCGTAGCCGACGTCGACGATCGCCGGCCGGTCCTCTTCGTATTCCGGCGTATACATCATGATATATTCATTGCCGTCCCGATCGACGCGCGTGCGCGTCAGGATATCGCCGTAACGGTTGTAGACGGTAACGATCTGGTAGCCGCCGGGGCGAACGATCGTTTCACGGACGCGGCCACCCGAAAGATTATCGTAGTACGACTCTTCCGAATTCTGCCGCAGACGCGGCCGGTCGTCGCCCCGGACGAAGATGCGGTCGCCGACGCCGAGGATGACACGGTCGTCCACCTGCTCGACCACCTGCACTTCCGTCACATTGTTTTCGGTCGTGTTGTTGACGGTGGTATTGTTGATCACCGTGTTGTTGATGACGGTATTGTTGACGATGTTGGTCGTCTCCGGCACGGCGAAGGCCGGTGCTTCCTCGACCCGCTCACCTTCCTCCTTCAGCACGGCCTCGATCTTCTGCGGAATTTCTTCCCTGACCTCGACCGGGATCGCCGCCTGCGCAGCCGCATCATCTGTCGGCGGTGCTACGGTTTCCTCTTTGGCGCGCAGCTCCTCACGCTGCTTGCGACGGGCTTCGCGCGCCTGGTTGCCGCCGGAATTGTCGGCATCCTTGTCGCTGTCGAGCACGGCCGCCCCCTTCTCTACGGGGAGCACCACAGTGTCGTCGGAGGCGGCGGGATCTTCGGCGACCTTCTGCTTTTCTTCCGTCGTGCGCTCATCGACCACTTCGGGAACAGGTTGACCCTGGGGCTGCTCGCCCTGCAGCTGCTCGGCCGTTGCAGGCTGTTCCGCACCGGGTACAGGCTGCTGCTCGCCCTCGCCCGTCTGCTGGGCTGGTGCCTCCGTCGCCGGCTGGTCAGCGGTGGTCTGGCCTTCAGGCACCACAAGCGGCTGCTCGGCTGCCTTTTGCTCGTCGGCTTGACGCTGTTCTTCTGCCTGTTGTTGCTTCCGCTTCTTGGGCGTCGGTGCCTGTTCCTCGGCCTGCTGCGGAGCGCTCTCCTCGGCGGCCGGTTGCTGCTCTTCGGCCTGTTGCTGCTTACGCTTCTTGCGCGTCGGAGCCTGCTCCTCGGCCTGCTGCGGTGCGCTCTCCTCGGCGGCCGGCTGCTGCTCTTCGGCCTGTTGCTGCTTACGCTTCTTGCGCGTCGGAGCCTGTTCCTCGGCCTGCTCCGGGGCCCTCTCTTCAGCGGCAGGCTGCTGCTCTTCGGCCTGTTGCTGCTTACGCTTCTTGCGCGTCGGAGCCTGCTCCTCGGCCTGCTGCGGGGCGGCCTCCTCGGCGGCGGGCTGCTGCTCCTCGGCCTGCTGCTGGCGCTTCTTGCGCCTCGGCGCTTCCTGCTGTTCCTCAGCCTGCGGCTGCTGCTCTTCCGCCTGTCCCTGGGTTTCTTCCTCGGCCGCGCGCTGCTTACGCTTCTTCAGCAGCAGCAATTCTTCCGGGGACGGCTGGTCGGTGCCTTCCTGGGCAACTTCGAATGGCGCCATCAGGCTCTCGGCGAGCGCCGGCTGCACCGCAAGGGAAGCCACGAAAACGGGCAAAGCAACCGTTGCGAAAAGTTTGGATCGAATCGACATTGTCTTCCTTCCTCTTGGTCCCGGCGCTCTGCGCGCCGAGCCACAGTTCAAGCCGAACGCTAATGTAAAGCGCCGGGGCGGGGCCATGATCCGCGGTTCCGACTTTTTTGTGTCAGTCGAGAAAGCCGTAGTCGCAACGCTGCAGCCGCGGATCGGTTCCGCCCAAAGGCCTATCGAAGCCGACATTAACCTTTCATGAACGAGCCGTTCGCCGCCCTCCGCAACCTTCGAGACCAGTGGAAACCAAATTTCGGCTTCCACGGTGGGGTGACACTGCTTTCCTGTTGATTTTTGCAGGAAAGGCGTACGAATATCGCCGCAACCGGCGGCCACCGCCGCCGGCGCTATTTGGCATCCGCAAACAAGAACAGACCGGATGCCGGCCAACAGAGAGGATAATCATGCGTATTTCCAGACGGCTGGTAGCCACCGCATCGGCTGCCGTTTTCGTGCTCATGGCGGGCGCCGCCATGGCGGAGGGCGAAAAGGTCGTGATCGGCACCGAAGGCGCTTACCCGCCCTTCAACAATCTCGAGGCTGATGGCTCGCTGACGGGCTTCGATATCGACATTGCCAAGGCGCTCTGCGAAGAAATGAAGGTAGAATGCACCTTCGTGACGCAGGACTGGGAGGGCATCATCCCGGCGCTGATCGCCAAGAAGTTCGACGCGATCATTGCCTCCATGTCGATCACCGAGGAACGCAAGCAAAAGGTCGACTTCACCGAGAAGTACTACAACACGCCGCCGGCCATCGTCGTTCCGAAGGATTCGCCGATCACCGAGGCGACCGAGGCCGCGCTCGAAGGCAAGGCGCTCGGAGCGCAAGGCTCGACTACCCATTCCAACTATGCCGAAGCGCATATGAAGGGGGCGGATATCAAGCTCTACCCAACCGCGGATGAATACAAGCTCGACCTCATCAACGGCCGCATCGATGCCGCCATCGACGACGTCGTCGTCATCTCCGAATGGCTGAAGTCCGACGACGGCGCCTGCTGCAAGCTGCTCGGAACGCTGCCGATCGATTCCGTCATCAACGGCGAGGGCGCCGGCATTGCCGTGCGCAAGGGCGATGACGCGCTTCGCGAGAAGTTCAACAAGGCGATCGAAGCTATCCGCGCAAACGGCAAGTACAAGCAAATCAACGAGAAGTACTTCCCATTCGACGTCTACGGCAGCTGATCACCGCGTTTGCTGCGAAGATTGAGCAGTCATGCCGGGAAAGTCTCGGTTGATGACGAAAATGCACCGGCGGATGGGCTTGCCCTTCCGCCGTTTTTGTTTGACAAGAAAAGGCAAAAACATGCGCCATCGCGCCAATAAAAACGGATAAGGGGAATCTAGAGGCATGAGCGGATTGTTTGCCGCCCTGTTCTCCGGCATTGCATGGATCGTGTCGACCATCGATCCGTTCTGCGGCCCGGCGGGGATTTTTCGTTGGTTCGGTTCCGGCACGCTCCTGGCGTGCGGCGACACCGGCTGGGGCGACGAGATCGCCTATGGGTTCCTGGTGACCGCGAGCCTCGCGATAGCCACCCTGCCCGTCGGACTGGTGATCGGCTTCTTCGTCGCGCTCGCCAAGCAATCGAACGAACGAGCGCTGCGGCTTGCAGCCAATATCTACACCACGATCTTTCGCGGTCTTCCGGAGCTCCTGACGCTCTTCATCGTCTATTACGGTCTCCAGATTCTCGTCCAGCAGTTCCTCGCGACCCTCGGCTATGAAGACCCGATCGAAATCAATGCCTTTGCGGCGGGCATGATCGCGCTTGGCGTCGTTTTCTCCGCCTACTGCTCGGAAGTGCTGCTCTCGGCTTTCAAGGCCATTCCGCAGGGCCAGTACGAAGCCGGCGACGCCCTCGGTTTTCACCGCGGCAAGACCATGCGGCTGATCATTCTGCCGCAACTCGTGCGCATCGCCCTTCCGGGGCTCGGCAATCTCTGGATGGCGCTGCTCAAGGACACGGCGCTCGTTTCGGTCGTGGGCCTGCCCGACATTCTTCGCCAGACCGGCATCGCCGCGCGCGTCACCAAGGAAGCTTTCCAGTTCTTCGGCATTGCCTGCATCCTGTTTCTCATCCTGGCAATGGTCTCTTCCATCGCTTTCTCGGCGCTTGAACGCTGGACCAAGCGCGCGGAGATGCACCGATGAGCATTGCCGACACGATGATCCCGCCGCAGGCCCCGCCCCCGGCTCCGCCAAGAGCCTACACGCTGTCGCGCTTCGTCGGCAGCGTGGCGCTCGGTATCTGGCTGGCCCTTGGCGTCGGCATCTTCTTCACTGTCGTCGAAGGCTGGGATCCGGAAAAACTGGCGCGCTATGGGCCGAGCTTCCTGTCCGGTCTCGGAGTGACGCTGATGCTCGTCACCTCCTCGATCCTCATGGGGGCGGTTCTGTCGCTGCCGGTAGCGCTCGGGCGAATGTCGAAGCATAGGCTCTGGTCCTGGCTCGCCTATGCCTATGTCTATTTCTTCCGCGGCACGCCACTGATCACCCAGCTCTTCCTCGTTTACTACGGGCTCGGCAGCTTCCGCCCCGAGCTCCAGTCCATCGGATTGTGGTGGTTCTTCCGCGACGCCTGGAACTGCGCGCTCTTCACCTTCACTCTGAACACCGCCGCCTATCAGGCCGAGATCCTGCGGGGCGCCATCGAGAGCGTCCCGCGCGGCCAGCATGAAGGTGCGGCCGCCCTCGGCCTGCCGGAACGCGTCGCCTTCTTCAAGATCATCCTGCCGCAGGCAATGATCGTCGCACTGCGCCCCTACGGCAACGAGATCATCCTGATGATCAAAGGTTCGGCGATCGTCGCGATTGTTACTGTCTTCGACCTCATGGGCGAAACCCGACGCGCCTTTTCCCGCACTTTCGACTACCAGATGTATGTCTGGGCGGCGGCACTGTATCTGCTGATCGTCGAGGTTCTGCGCAATATCTGGGGGTGGCTCGAAGCCCGGCTGACACGCCACCTGAAGCGCTGAGGCGTGACGGCGCCAGCAAAACGGCTTGGCAGCACTCGACCGCAATTGCTGCCAAGTCATTGTTTTTTCGGATTAAATTCAGCATCTGCGCCAATATTATGTCTTGATTAACAAATCAAGCGCTTCATCATAGAGACCAACCTTTGTTAGAAGCGAGGTCCTGGATGACAAGCGACATGCAACTGCAGCTGAAAGGTTATGGGCTGACGACGGCCCAGATACTCTACCGGATGCCCGACCATCCGGCACTGTTGCAGACCTATATCTGGCAGCACTACGATATCGCCCCGGACTTTCCCGAGATGCGCAGCTTCCTAAAGTTCTGGCAGGAGAAGCTGGACGGACCGCTGCATTCGGTTCGCTATGTGCATCGCAAGCTGATATCGGCAACGGAATGGCGGGCGCTCAAGGGCGAACTCATTCTTCATTGAGTGCGATTTACGTCGCAATCGATTCGCTGCGGTCAGACATGCACTTCGCCGTGGGCCAGTTCGCCCTCGTGGGCTTCCTTGTGAAGCGAGCCGTAAAGCACGACGCCGTAAAAGAGCGCAACGCCAATCATCACGCTCCAGCCTGGCAAGAGACCGAGGGCGGCGTTTTCGGTAAAATCCGTCCAGGAACGGACATGACCGAAAGGAATGCCGGTGGAAGACATCTTCGGCGAGGATATCTTCAGCGCCCAGGCAAGCAGCAGGATCAGATACATCCAGCAGTAATTGCGCTGCAGCCGCCGGCAGACGGCTTCCTTGTAGGTCATCAGGAAGGCTGGCCTGCGCAGGCTCTTGGCGATTGCCGCCGACCACTTGAAATTCGACGCGCCTTCCGGCGCCAGGATCTGTGCGAAATAGCCGCGTTCGAGCTGCCGCACACGCGCCCGATACACATCGAAGAATCGGTAGCGTCTTGCTTCGATCAGCAGCAGCAAGGTAATCAGCAGGATCGCAAAGAGCAGCACGCCATGATGGGACGACGGCGTGGACAGTGACACGGAAAGCATTGCCGCGACGACGGTGATTGCCCAGTTCGATGTCCGGTCGATGCGATCCCGCCAGCCGGCCATGCGCCCCATTTCGCCGCGGTAGTAATGCACGATCGTGTTGATCGTCTCCTGCGATGACTGCGGCAGGGGTGGGCCCTGCCTTTCCGGCAGCTCCGTCTCCAATGTCAGCGGGCTCAGTTCAGCAGACATCGGCATCCTCCCGATTTTTCACCCTTTTCATGATCATGACTCCAATCGCGTTCCGGATAAATCCCGCCAGACAGCGCGCTGCCGAATTCTTCAGCACATGCTAAACGGAACCGGCCCATAGGAGACGTCAGACGGCACGCACAGGAGGCGCCGACGGGAGATTGCCAAAGGCCTCCCGCAGTCGTAAGAAGCGCAAATGACGCAGAAGAGCAAAAAGATCGACGAAGATGCGCTGGCGGAAGCCTATAATCGCGCGCTTTCACTGGAAAAGTCCGGCAGTTTCGACGCCGCCGCGGCAGCTTACCGCGAGGTGCTGGACCTCGATCCCGAAGACCACGGGGGAGCTTCGGTTCGGCTTGCCTCGATGGGTCGGGGCGAGACGCCGCTCAAGGCTCCGGATGCCTATGTCGCAACTCTTTTCGATCAGCATGCGGACGTGTTCGACAATGTCCTTGTCGATCAGCTCGACTACTGCGTACCGCTGCTCGTCCGCCAGCGCGTCCAGGCCCTCGAACTCGGCCCGTTCAAGCGGGTGCTTGATCTCGGCTGCGGTACCGGACTGACCGGCGGCGCCTTGCGCGATCTTGCGGAAGAAATCACCGGCATCGACCTTTCCGAAAACATGGTCGAGATTGCCCATGAGAAAGACCTCTATGAGACGCTCTACGTCGCCGAAGCGGTCGATTTCCTGGATGACAACGAAGAGGCGCCGTTCGACCTGATCGTCGCCACGGACGTCCTGCCCTATATGGGCGCGCTGGAGGCCCTCTTCTTCGGGGCAGTCGACAATCTCGTCCCGGGCGGCCTGCTGATCTTCTCGAGTGAGACTCTCCCCGATGAAACTTTCGCGGGGCGCCCCTTCATGGTCGGCCCGCATCAGCGCTTCGCCCATTCGGAATCCTATCTGCGCGACCGGCTCACGGCGACCGGATTCGGGATCGTTGAGGTAGGCGAAATCACCGTGCGCATGGAAGAAGGCGAGCCCATTGCAGGGCAACTGGTGATAGCACGCTTCCTTTAGGCCCAGCGCATCGGCCCGAAAATCGAAAGCGATTTTCGGATTGCGCGTCTGATGAGACGGGGGCGCTGCAAATGCCCGATCCCGCGCCCTTGCTCAGGCGCAGCGAAATCCCATTCTACTTGAATGGACCTTGTCGAAGTCTTCCAACGCCTCGGCGTCGCGTTCTCCATAGGTCTTCTCGTCGGCTGCGAGAGAGGCTGGCAGGAGCGTGACGAGCGCTCGGGCGGGAGAACTGCCGGCATCCGGACTTTCGGGCTCGCCGGCTTTCTCGGCGGACTTGCCGGCTATCTTCAGACGCTCTCCGGACCTATCGCTCCAGCCGTCCTGCTCTTGCTGTTCGGCGGGGCGTTCATCCTGTTCAGAATGCGCGAGGCGAAAGAGGAAGAGGATTTCGGCGTTACCACTGTCGTCGCGGCCCTCGTCGTTTTTGCGCTCGGCGCGACGGCAGTCCTCGGTGACGTGCGGGTCGCCGCGGCCGGCAGCGTCGCGACAACCGCGCTGCTTGCCGCCAAGCGAAGCCTTCACACTTTTCTGCGGCAGTTGACCTGGCTCGAGCTGCGGGCCGCACTCGTCCTTCTCGCCATGACCTTGGTGGCCCTGCCGCTGCTGCCGAACGAGACCATCGACCCGTGGGATGTCCTCAATCCCTTCGAGCTGTGGCTGTTGACGATCACCATTGCCGCCATCTCATTCGTCGGTTACGTCGCCATCCGCGTAGCCGGCCCCCGTCGCGGCATCCTCTTCGCCGGCGCAGCCGGGGGATTGGTTTCCTCGACGGCATTGACGCTCACCTTCGCCCGCTTCGCATCCGAGGCGCCGGAGAGCGCCAGGCGGCTGGCTTCCGGCGCCGCAATTGCCGGCGCCCTGTCGCTGATCCGGGTCCTCGTCATAGGCGGGGCAATGGCCCCGGTGCTGCTCACGCCCCTGGCGATTGCTCTGGTGCCCGCGGTGCTGGTCCTCGTCGCCGCGAGCGTTCTGGTCATCCGACGCGGCGGCAAGCAAAGTGCACCGGACCTCCATCTCGATAACCCGTTTGAACTCGGCGAGGTGCTGCGCTTCGGCGCCCTCCTCGGCGCCGTGATCGTGGCGTCGAAGGTTCTGGTCGACAAGCTCGGCCAGAGGATGCTCTTCGCCGTTGCTGCCATATCGGGCCTGATGGATCTCGACGCGATCACGCTCTCGACAGCACGCCTGACCGGACCGACTGTCGATCTCACCACCGCCGTCGCCGCGATCCTGATTGCGGTCGTGGTCAATTTGCTGACGAAGGTCGTACTGGCATTCACCGCGGGCGGCAACGGACCCTATGCCGTCACGCTCGCCGTCGCGACAGTCGTAGCAATCGCCGCCGGCGCGCTCGCCTATTTCATTCTCGGCTTCGTCATGCCGGCCCCGCTGGTGCCGGCATGAAATAGCTGAAACGAACGACGCCCGGGCCTTTCTCGCTCCGGCCAATTCCGCTAAGTCTCTGGCGAAATCGGAAATAGGAGCAGTTGCAATGGCCAAAGTCGCATTCATTGGTCTCGGCGTCATGGGGTACCCGATGGCCGGCCATCTCAAGGTCCGGGGTGGACATGATCTGACCGTCTACAATCGCACTGCCGCCAAGGCTGAGCGTTGGGCGGCCGAGTTCGGCGGACGCGCCGCGGCAACGCCTGCCGAGGCGGCAAAGGGCCAGGATTTCATTTTTGCCTGTGTCGGCAATGACGACGACCTGCGTTCCGTGACCACCGGCAAGGACGGGGCTTTCGAGACGATTGCCTCCGGCGCAATCTTCGTCGACAACACGACGGCGTCCGCCGAGGTCGCCCGCGAGCTTTATGCCGCCGCTGGCGCCAAAGGCGCGCATTTCATCGACGCGCCGGTTTCCGGCGGCCAGGCGGGTGCCGAAAATGGCGCGCTGACGGTCATGTGCGGCGGCGATGCCGAGGCCTTCGATCGGGCCAAGCCGGTTATCGACGCCTATGCGCGAATGGTCGGGTTGATGGGACCGGCCGGCGCCGGACAGCTTACCAAGATGATCAACCAGATCTGCATTGCCGGACTCGTGCAGGGCCTCGCCGAGGGCATCCATTTTGGCAAGAAGGCAGGGCTCGACATCGAAAAGGTCATCGAAGTCATTTCCAAGGGCGCGGCCGGCTCCTGGCAGATGGAAAACCGCCACAAGACGATGAATGCCGGAAAATACGATTTCGGCTTTGCCGTTGACTGGATGCGCAAGGACCTCGATATCGTGCTCGCCGAAGCGCGGCGCAACGGCGCCAAGCTGCCGGTCACCGCTTTGGTCGACCAGTTCTATGGCGACGTCCAGGCCCTTGGCGGCAACCGCTGGGACACGTCGTCCCTGCTCGCCCGGCTCGAAAAATGACGCTTTCGCCGAAATCATCGGCGGAAGACCTCATCGATCATCTGCGTCGCCATGCCTCTCCGGAAAACCGCGCGGGCATGGCGCGCTTCGGCATCGCGACCGAAGCGGCCCTGGGCGTCTCGAACGTCGAGCTTCGTCGGATCGCCCGGCTGGCAAAGGCCGATCATGACCGCGCGCTCTCACTCTGGCGGTCGGGCATCCGCGAGGCGCGAATTCTCGCGGCATACACCGCCGATCCCAGGACATTGACGCTCGACGAGGCACGGCTTTGGGCAGGCGATTGCAACTCCTGGGAAATCGTCGATACGGTCGCCGACCTTTTCGTCGCGGCGCGGCTCGAGCAGGTGCTCGTCCCGGAATTCGCCGGCGATCGCCGGGAATTCGTCCGCCGCCTCGCCTTCGCGATGATCGCGACCTGTGCAGTGCACCTGAAGCAGGAGCCGGATTCAACACTGCTCGCCTGGCTGCCATTGATCGAGGCACATGCCGGCGACGAACGCAATTTCGTGAAGAAGGCCGTCAACTGGGCGCTGAGACAGATCGGCAAGCGCAGCGCCACCTGCCACGGAGCTGCGCTCACGCTCGCGGAAAGGCTCGCCGCGAGCGGCAATCGCGCAGCCCGCTGGACGGGAAAGGATGCCGCTCGCGAATTGAACGGCCCAAAAGTCCGCTCCAAGCTCAGCCTTACGGGCTAAAACTATTCAATGAAATCACAATGATGGACGCGAAAGCTTCACCGCCGCGTGAACTGCGAATGGCCTAATCTTCGCTTGATTTCGCCTGATCGATGGCCATGTAGTCCAGCGGCAATTGCGTCGTGTATTTGATTTGCTCCATGGCGAAGGCCGAGGAAACGTCGCGAATCTCGATCTTGGCGATGAGACGCTTGTAGAAGGCGTCGTAGGCGCCGATATCCGGTACGACGACCCGCAGCAGATAATCCACGTCACCGCTCATGCGGTAGAACTCGACCACCTCCGGAAAATCGGCGACCACTTCGGAGAAGCGGCGCAGCCATTCCATCGAGTGGGCGTTGGTGCGAACCGAGACGAACACCGTCACCTTGGTATTGACCTTGACGGGATCGAGAAGCGCGACACGGCGGCGGATGACGCCGTCTTCTTCCATCTTCTGGATGCGCCGCCAGCAAGGGGTCGTCGAAAGCCCGACCTTCTTGGCGAGGTCGGCAACGGCCAAGGTCGAGTCTTCCTGCAAAAGGCGCAGGATCTTGCGGTCCAGACGGTCCATGGAAAATCCTCTCGAATATTTTTTCCTCTATAGCGCGAAATTTAGGAAAATAAAGAAAATTGTTTCAGTGGATCAATGCCTCGACTCGGGCGCGCAGGAACGGAAGCAGTTCCGCCTCGAACCAGGGATTCTTCCGTAACCAGCCGGTGTTGCGCCAGCTGGGATGGGGCACGGGCAATACGGCAGTTCCGAAATTGCGCGCCGCAAAGCGGCGCCACTCGCGTACAGTCTCGGTCATGGATTTCGGACACTCCGCACCGAGATGCCAGCGCTGTGCATAGTGACCGACCGCCAGCATGAGCTCGATCTGCGGCATGGCATCCATCACCCTCTGCCGCCAAAGCGGTGCACATTCGGCCCGCGGCGGCAGGTCGCTGCCATGTCTGTCATATCCGGGGAAGCAGAAGCCCATCGGCACAATTGCAAAATTGGACGGGTCGTAAAAGGTTTCCCGGTCGACCGCCAGCCATTGCCGCAGCCGGTCGCCCGAAGCGTCGTTGAAGGGAAGCCCGCTCTCATGCACCCGCAAGCCCGGCGCCTGGCCGGCGATCAGGATCCGGGCGGTGGTGGAAAGGACCGCCACGGGCCGCGGCTCATGCGGCAACCGATGGCCCTCGCCGCGCGCCGGATTGTCGCGACAGAGGCGGCAGGCCGCGATCGCGGCACGCAATTCCTGCAGCCGATCCTCGGCGCTAGGCACCGCCGATCTCCTTCGCGATCCTCCAGGCCTCGTCCTCGAGCCATTGCCCGATAAGTTCCAGCCAGTCGCCCGCCCGGTGCGGCGTCTCTTCGGCCTCGCCCTGGGAGCGGCGCCATTCCTGCGGCCGGACGAACTGCGCCGCCCACAGCCCGGCACGGCGGTTTCGCGCCTGCTCCTCCTCTTCGCGGTACAGCCCATAGCTGACGGCATGGCCCGAGAGAACCATCTCGCGGCCGATGTTCCGTTCGCCGGCTTCGCAGAGGCCAAGCTCGCGGCCGTAGCGATCATGGCCATGAAGGCGGCAGCGCGTCGTCGTTCCACCGATCAGATCTTCCAGTCGCCGCCGCGCCGCCGCGCCGCAGTCCCACGCCGCCCCATCGCGCCGGCACGTCTGGCCAATCTCCGGGGCATCGATCCCCTCGATCCTCACACGGCGGCCGCTGAGGCGCAGGCTGTCTCCATCACTCGCGATAGCCGCGCCACTGAGTTCGCCGGTTACGGCTCTTTCCGGAGGTGGTAGCCTGGAAGCGACATAGGCGCCAAGGGTGAGCAGCAGAAGAAACACCCAGCCGCCGATCAGGCTAGCTCGCCCGTCCGAGCGATTGCTCCGCGGTGCAGCACTTCCCGAACGCCCAAAAGCGAAGCGCCGGCCGATCGGCGCCGGCCGCCCGCCACCGACGATACGAAACTTGCGGTGCCCTGGCTTCAAGCGGCGACCTCCCTGTCTGGCGTCAGCCAAAAAACGCAATCGCGCCACAATGGTTGTCGAATCCTTCCATTCTCCATGTATCCCTAAATCATGCGATTTAGGGATAAAAACATGCAGCAATTCAAAGTACTACAGCGACCTTAGCGCGTCTGGTAAGACGCGCGGCGTTGTAGGGGCAGCAACTTCTTAAGGATTGGATCCTAGACTGCAAGCCAAACGCAATCCCCGACCAAAACTCATGAGCATCGCCGTCAGCACATCGACTGATAAGATCATCGTCGACAAGTCACGAAACCATCGAAACAAGGCCGTTTCGAAGGCGGTGCGCGCGACTCGCCAGCGGCTGCAGACCGGTTCGTCAGCCCCGGCCGGCTTCGACCGCGAAATGCTCCTTCTCCACATCGATGCCGTGCTGCACGGGGCAATCGCCCTCCCCCTGCTCGTCGGCTTGATCTCGGCGATCGGCCTTTATCTCTCCGAGGAGCCGAGCATCCTCCTTTGGGGGCTGATGACGCTTTCGGCCCATGCGGTTACGGTTTTCCTGGCGCGCAAGGCCAAGCGCCAGAGCATCGGCGCCGATAAGGTCGCGATCTGGCGCCGCCGCTTTCTTGCCGGCCAATTGCTGATGGGACTGTGCTGGGCCATTTTTGCCCTGCAGGACTGCAGCGCCTGCGGCGAGATCCGTTTCGCCCTATTCGAAGGCACCGGGCTTTTCATCGCGCTTGCCGCCACCGCAATGGGAACGTTCCTGCTGCGCAACGCACTGCTCTATACCTTTCTGCCGGTCGTTGCCGCACTCGGGTTCTTGTCGCTGACGGTCGGGGATCCCGTCCATGTCGGCCTGACCGGCATTCTGTCGCTGACGCTCGTTTTTCTCGCCTTCATGACCGAGCGCATGAATAGGGCGAACGTGCACATTCTCTCGATGCAATCGGAGAAGGACGACCTGATCGCCGAACTCGAAGTGGCGAAGTCCATGTCGGACGAGGCGCGCCGGCGCGCTGAAGAGGCAAACCTCGCCAAATCCCGCTTCCTTGCCTCGATGTCGCACGAACTGCGCACGCCGCTCAATGCCATTCTCGGCTTTTCGGAGGTGATGTCGACGGAAGTGCTGGGTCCGCTGAGCAACCCGACCTACAAGGAATACACGGTCGACATTCACCGTTCCGGCGAACATCTCCTGAACCTCATCAACGAGATCCTCGATCTTTCCCGCATTGAAGCCGGGCGGTACGAACTCAACGAAGAGGCGGTCAATCTCGTCGAGATCGCCGAGGATTGCATCGGCATGGTGCAGCTCCGCGCCCGAGGCAAGAACATTTCGATCGAGCCGCAGTTCGAACAGGGCATGCCGGCCGTCTGGGTCGACGAGAAGGCGATGCGTCAGGTCGCTCTCAATCTGCTGTCGAATGCCGTCAAGTTCACGCCTTCGGGCGGCGAGATCACCGTCAAGGTCGGCTGGACCGCCGGCGGCGGGCAATACATCTCCATCAAGGACAATGGTCCGGGCATTCCCGAGGAGGAGATCCCGATCGTGCTTTCCGCCTTCGGCCAGGGCTCGATCGCGATCAAGAGCGCCGAACAGGGCACCGGGCTCGGCCTGCCGATCGTCCAGGCGATCCTCGCCAAGCACAACGGCCAATTCATTCTGCGTTCGAAGCTTCGCGAAGGCACCGAGGCGATCGCCATCCTGCCGCCCCGCCGCATCCTGCAGAGCCTGCCGCCGGTCGAGGACGTCCCCTCGCCCGCGCGCCGCCGCAAGAGCTTTGCCTGATCGAATGCCCTTGCTGACCGTCGTCAGCCAAGATAATGCGCCAGAAACACCACGTAAAAAGCGTATGTTGCGTTTGCCAGGATCAGGCAAAGGCAGGCGAAGGACCCGAGATCCTTGGCATGCTTGCCCATTTCCGAGATTTCCGGCGAGACGCGGTCGACAATCTCCTCGATGGCCGTGTTGATCGCTTCGAAGGCCATCATCAACAGGAAGAGAATCGCCATCGCGACATACTGGAAGAGGGTCGCGCCGGCGACGGCGAAGGCAACCATGGCGACGGCGAATGCCATGAGTTCGTGCCGAAAGGCCGCCTCGCCGATCAGCCGCTTCGCGCCGCCGAGCGAGTAACTCGCAGCCGCAAAAAGATGCCGGATACCCTTATGCTTTGTAAAAGGGGCGGTGCGACCGGTGGGTGAGCTAGTGTTCTTGGCGTCCATTTCGTCTCGACGAGCTTGAAACTGCGAAGCTTCGACATTCCGATTGCGGCGAATGCGAGGCCGGCCTGCATCAAAGAGCAGGCCCGCGTCTCCCGATAGGGGAGAAGACGGCTGGCATCAAGACCGCAACCGCCAAGCATAACATGGCTGACAGTCGACCGACAGGAATGGCGACGCCTGTCCGTCAGTCCTTATTGCTGACGCCGGCCTGGGCGAAGGTCGCCATCCCGCCATGGCACGCAGCGGCCGCCTTGACGATGCCTGCAGCAAGTGCCGCGCCCGTGCCCTCGCCGAGCCGCATGCCGAGCGCCAGGAGCGGCGTCTTGCCGAGCCTCTCGATGGCGCGGATATGCCCCGGCTCTCCAGACACATGACCGATCAGGCAATGGTCGAGTGCTGCCGGGTTGGCAGCCTTGAGGATCGACGCCGCAGCCGTTGCCACGTAGCCGTCGATGATCACCGGTACCTTCTGGATGCGCGCCGCAAGAATGGCGCCGGCCATGGCCGCGATCTCGCGCCCGCCGAGCCGGCGCATCAGTTCGAGCGGATCGGACAGGTGATCGCGATGCAAGGCCACGGCCTTCTCGACCGCCGCGATCTTGCGCTTCAGCACTTCACCCTCCGAGCCGGTGCCAGGACCGACCCATTCCTCGGCGGTTCCACCATAGAGGCCGAGATTGATCGCGGCGGCGATCGTCGTGTTGCCAATTCCCATCTCGCCGATGCAGAGCAGGTCCGTGCCGCCGGCAATCGCTTCCATGCCGAAGGCCATCGTCGCGGCGCAGTCGCGTTCGGACAGTGCCGCTTCCTCGGTGATGTCGCCGGTCGGGTAGTCGAGGGCGAGGTCGAAGACCTTGAGCCCCAGGTCATGGGTCACGCAAATCTGATTGATGGCCGCGCCACCTGCGGCGAAATTCTCGACCATCTGCGCCGTAACCGACGAGGGGAAAGGCGTGACGCCTTGCCTTGTAACGCCGTGGTTGCCGGCAAAGATCGCGACGAGCGGCCGGTTGACGGCAGGTGGGCGGCCCGTCCAGGCGGCGAGCCAGAAGGCGATTTCCTCAAGACGGCCGAGCGCACCCGGCGGCTTCGTCAATTGCGCATCCCGCTCGCGCGCCGCAACGAGCGCCGCCGCGTCCGGCCCCGGCAGGTTACGCAACAACTCGCGGAAATCATCAAACGGCAGGCCGCTGGCACTCATGGAAAATCCTTGCATGTCGGAAGGGTCGTTCGACGCCCGTCATAGAGGCTGCCATCGCTTCCGGCAACGGCATTTGCGCCAAATGCTGTCGCCGGAGCATGATCGGGTAAAAGGCCAGCGATTCGGGCGGTTCCGACCTACAGCGCCGTGCGTCTTTTCAGACGCACTGAGGACGCTGTAGCACTTTGAATTGCTGCATGTTTTCTCCTTAAATCGGCTACGATTTAAGGAGACATGCAGTAGGAGAGACAATGCACTTGGTTGGCGATCTCTGTGACGATCTGGCGCGATCTGTGGCGTTCCTGAGCCGCATTCCCATGCCTCAACGGCATTTCGCCGGCCATGACGGCCGGCTGAGCCGCGCGGTGCGCACTTTCCCGCTCGCCGGCATTCTGATCGCCTCCCCGGCGGCCTTGCTGGCGGCACTTCTGGACATGCTTCAAGCGAGTTCGCTGTTTACCGCCTTCCTAATCGTCGGCGTCCAGGCGCTCGTGACCGGCGCCCTACACGAAGACGGTCTCGGCGATACGGCCGACGGCCTGGGCGGCGGCCGCGATCGCGAATCCGCTCTGGCGATCATGAAGGACAGCCGCATCGGCACCTATGCAGCGGTGGCACTCATCCTCTCCTTCGGCCTTCGCGTTTCGGCGCTCGCTGCCTTTCTGCCGCTCCTTTCGTCGCTGGGTGCCGCATCGGCGCTTCTGGGAACGGCCGCCCTCAGCCGCGCTGCCATGGTCTGGCACTGGTCGCGCCTGCCGCCGGCGCGCCGCGACGGCGTCGCCGCCGCCGCCGGCATTCCGGAACCGCGTGCGACATCACAAGCGATCGGCTCCAGCGTGATCCTCTCGCTATTGCTGTTCTATGCCGCTGGCATTCCGGTGATCGCAACGCTGGCAGCATTCGCCGCCTTCGCCCTCACCGTGCTTGGCTTTGGCAGGATCGTCTCCCACAAGCTCGGTGGCCATACAGGCGACACGATCGGCGCCACGCAGCAGCTGACGGAGATCGCCGTCCTCGGCGCTCTTGCGCTGGCGATCTGAAAAGCCGATATAAATCGAACAACTTACAGCGACGCGCGTCTGATCAGACGCGCAAAAGTCGCTGTAGCACCTTGAAGTGCTGCATGTTTTTGTCCTTAAATCATTCCGATTTAAGGAACATGCAGGAGCAGAGCACGCCGAGCCGATGGAATCTCCTTGCATTCTCGTCTGCGCGATCGACGACCGGACAGGCTACTGTTTCGGCTGCGGGCGCACGCGCGATGAGATCGGCTCCTGGACGCTCTACAGCGACGCAGAACGGCACAATATCATGCAGGCACTGCCGACGCGGCTGGAGACCGTCGAGCGGAAGCCGCGGCGCGAAACACGCAGGGCGCGACTGGCGCGGGAACGAAACGGCGCATGAACCGACTGCTCCTCCTGCTGGCCATCCTTGCCATCGGCCTTGCACTCCTCATCTTCAATCATGACAGCGGCCAGACCTTTGGCATGAACAATGACGATTTCGGGCAGCTCGTCTCGCTCGCGGCCATTGCTACGCTGTTCGCGGCCGGCATTCTCCGCAGCCGACGCCATTTCGGGGAAAGCCTGCGTCAGATCGCCATTTGGCTGTTGATCGCCGTCGGCCTCGTTTCGGGATATGCCTACCGCGTCGAGCTCCAGGCCTTCGGCGACCGGCTGCTCTCCGAGCTCATGCCCGGCCGGACGATGGTCGTCACCGACAGCGAGGGACAGCAGGAGGTCGTGCTGCGCAAGCGCCTCGACGGCCATTTCCAGGCCGACACGAGCATCAATGGCCAGGAGGTCAGCATGCTCGTCGACACCGGCGCCAGCAGCATCGCGCTGACCTACGAGGACGCCGAGCGGGTCGGCCTCGATCCGTCCAGCCTCGGCTACACCCTGACCGTAATGACGGCGAACGGGCCGGCGCTCGCCGCGCCGGTCACGCTGGAGGAGATTTCGATCGGCTCGATCGAGCGCCGCAACATCCGGGCAATGGTCGCCGCCGAGGGTAAGCTCGACCGCAGCCTGCTCGGCATGAGCTTTCTCTCGACCCTCGACTTCCTGCAGATGCGTAGCGATGAACTGCGCCTGCGGGATTAAGGCTATCGTTCTGCCCGTTGCGACGGTGCCGCGCGTCTATTCAGACGCACAACGGTCGCTCTACTATTTTGATTTGCTCCGCGCTTCCTAAATCGGCCCCGATCTAAGGAACCTGCGGAAGGGTACACGGCCCGCTGTCAGGCGGCCGTGATCCGTTCGCGATACTTGTCGACAATGACGGCCAGGATGATCACGACGCCGGTGATCAGCTGACGCATGAAGTCGCTCAGTCCAAAGAGGATGAGGCCGTTCGCGAGCACGCCTATGATGCAGGCGCCAAGCAACGTTCCGATCACGCTGCCGCGTCCGCCGCTGAGGCTCGTTCCGCCGATGATGACCGCCGCGATCGCGTTGAGTTCGAAGCCGATGCCGATGATAGGGCTCGCGATGTTGAGCCGTGCCATGTAGACCATGGCGGCGATACCGACCAGCACGCCGGCAATCGTGAACGCCGCGATCTTGTAGATCATCAGCGAGTGACCCGCGAGGCGGACGGCTTCCTCGTTGTTGCCGATCCCGTAAAGCAAGCGCCCGAACACCGTCTTCGAAAGAACGAACCAGGCAATACCTACAAGGGCGAGTGCAATCAGGAACACGACCGGCACGCCGTAAATCATCTGCGAGCCAAAGGCGTTGAAGCTCGGCGGAAAGGAATAGATCGTCCGCGCATCCGTGACCTGCAGCGCCGCGCCGCGGGCGATGTTGAGCATGCCGAGCGTGACGATGAAGGAAGGCAGCCCCCAGAACGCGCTGATCCACCCGTTCAGGAAGCCGCAGAGCGCCCCGGTCCCGACGGCCGCGACGGTCGCCAGGCTGACCGCCTGAAAGACCGAGAGATCCGGGACGGTCAGCACCGAGCCGCCGACGACCGCGCAGAACGCCAGCATGGAGCCGACCGAGAGATCGATGCCGCCGATAAGGATGACAAAGGTCATGCCGATAGCGAGGATCAGGTTGATGGTGATCTGCGTCAGGATGTTGGAAATGTTGTTCGGCGACAGGAAGTGATCTGCCGTCAGGGCAAAGAACAGAATGAGCAGCAGCAGCGCGATGCCGATGCCGGCGTCGCGCAAGAGCAGCTTCATCGAGACCGCCGGGGCCGCTGTGGCCGGCGCAGTCGGTAGATTTTCGTCGAGTTGCATATCAATGCCCCGTCTGTCTTTTCTCGCCCTGGTAGGCGTAGGTCAGGATCTTTTCTTCAGAGTAATCGGCGCGCGGAAGCGTGCCGACGATGCGATGCTGCGACATCACCATGATCCTGTCGCAAAGCGTCATCAGTTCAGGCAGCTCCGACGAGACCACGAGCAATGCCAGGCCGCGTTCCGCCAGGCGCCGGATCAAGGCGTAGATCTCCGCCTTGGCGCCGACATCGACGCCGCGTGTGGGTTCATCCAGCAGCAAGATTTCCGGCTTGCGGGCAAGCCATTTGGCAAGGACCACCTTTTGCTGATTGCCGCCCGAGAGCGTCGAGGCGTTCTTGCCGGGGCCGCCATATTTCAGCTTTAAATCCGTTCCCAGCTTTTCCGTCAGCGCATTTTCGGCTCTCTGATCGAGCAGGCCGCCGCGCGACACATCCGCCAATGAGGCCATAGTGACGTTCGCCGCGATCGGCATTGACAGGATCAGCCCCTCTTCCTTGCGGTCCTCGGTCACGAAACCGATTCCCGCACGGATCGCGTCGCGCGGCGAGCGCAACGACACGGGTTTCCCACTCCGCAACAGGGTACCCGACAGTGGCGGCTGGGCGGCGAAGATGGCGCGCAGCAGTTCGGTGCGACCGGAGCCCACCAGACCGGCAATCCCAAGAATTTCACCCTTGTGCAAATCGAAGGATACGCCGTCCTCGTGCGGAGACTCCGCATGACGGAAGTTGACCAGCGACAGCACTTTCTCGGAGCGCGCCGAGGACTCGATGCTGTGGGTCATTTCCTTTTGCAATTGCTGGCCGACCATGGCGCGGACGAGCTCGTCCTGGCTGGTCTCGCCGATCCGTCGGCTTGTGACCGTCTCGCCGTTGCGCAACACGGTCACGCGGTCACACAGCCGGAATACCTCGTCGAGATGATGCGAGACAAAGATGATCGACACGCCACGACGACGCAGGTCGTTGATGATGGAGAACAATCGCTCGGTTTCGCGCGACGTCAGGGTGGCGGTCGGCTCGTCAAGGATGAGCACCCGGCTATCGGTCATCAGCGCGCGGGCGACCTCGACGAGTTGTCTATGGGCGATGCCGAGCCGTTCCACCGGCCAGCGGACGTCGATGTCCTTCAAGCCAATGGCATCGAGAACGGCTCTGGCGCGCATGTTCATGTCGCGCCGCTTCACCACCCCCAGGGCGTTGCGCGGCAGATGCTCGATGAAGATGTTCTCCGCGACCGAGAGGAAGGGGAGCAGGTTGAATTCCTGGTGCACGACCTGCAGGCCGCGCGCTTTCGCATCCCGCGGTGTCTGAGGCGAATAGGATTCGCCGGCCAACGTGATGGCTCCCGAGTCGGGCTTGACGATCCCGCAAAGCACCTTGATCAGCGTGGATTTTCCGGCCCCGTTCTCGCCGATGAGCCCGTGCACCTCGCCAGGCGCGACCGAAAGCGTCACTCCGGCCAACGCGACCGATCCGCCGAAGCGCTTGCGAATGCCGTGAAGCTCGAGAAGTGGCGCAGGTTCCGTGCACGCCACCGGATCGACGTGCCCCAGGTTCGTTTTCATCAGGACATATCCATGTGGGAGAAGACCGCACCGGCCAGAAGCCGGTGCGGTGCGACAGGCCGCGTTACTTCACATCGTCCGTGGTGACGAGCTTGATGTCGGTCTTGACCCAGCCCTCGAGTTTCGGACCGCCGGCCACTACCGCCAGGGCCTTGTCGATAGCGTCGGATGCCATTTGCGAACCGAACTGGTCCACGGTCGCGAGCAGTTTGCCTTCCTTCAGCAGCGGCTGCACAGCCGAGACGTTGTCGAAGCCAACGACCTTGATATCGGATCGTCCGGCAGCGTCGAGCGCCTTGATGATGCCGATGGCCATGGAGTCGTTTGCCGCCATGACGCCCTGGATGTCCGGGTGCGCCGTCAGCATCGTCGAAAACACCGAGTTCGCTTCCTCCGTTTCCCAATGCGCGGTGCGAGAATCGAGAAGGTTGAGCTTGCCGGCGGCGATCGCATCCTCGAAGCCGAGCTTGCGCTGGGCCGCGTTGTCGGCGCCCGGGTTGCCCTCGATGATGACGACCTTGCCGCCTTCACCGAGCGACTTGGCGAGAGCGTCGCCGGCCAGCTTGGCGCCGCCGCGGTTGTCGGGACCGACGAAGGCCAGATCCAGCCCGGCATCCTTCTTGGCCTGCTCATCGAGCGAGACGTCGAAATTGACCACCGTGATGCCGGCATCGACGGCCTTCTTCAGCGGAGCGACCATGGCGCGGGAATCGGCCGGCGCGATCACGATCGCATCGACACCCTGCGTGATAAAGTTCTCGACGCCGTTCAACTGGCTTTCAAAATCGGTTTCGTTCTGCATGCCGATCGCCTTCAGCTCGTAGTCGCCACGCTTCTTGGCGTGGGCCTCGGCGCCTTCCAGCATGTTCTTGAAGAAGTCATTGGCGAGCGACTTCATGACGAGACCGACGACCGGCTTGTCGGCCGCGGCGGCAATGGTCGGAAGCGCGGTTGCCGCGACGAGCGCCAGGACGGATGCAAATTTGAACAGTTTCATAGGTTTCCTCCTTGAGAACCCGCCGCCTCCAGCAGCGGTGAACCGTTTCATAGGCTAGCCAGATGTTCGTTTCACGCATCAGGAAATCGTTTCATCGCGAAACTGTCAATATGAAACGTTTCATCGTTGCAATCTTTTGCACTGCCTCTATATCCAAGTCAGTACAAGCTTCTTCGTGGAGTACTCGTGGCCGTCACCATAAAACATGTCGCGAAGGCCGCGGGCGTCGCCGTCGGCACGGTCTCGCGCGTTCTCGCAAAGAACAAGACCGTCAACGAAGAGATCAGGATACGCGTCGAGGACGTCATCCAGGAACTCGGCTACAAGCCTAATTCCATCGGACGCAGCCTGCGACTGAACAAGACCGACCTGATAGGCTTGGTGATTCCCGACATCACCAACCCCTTCTTCGCCGAACTCGCAAAACATGTCGAAATGCTGGCCTCGGCCGAGGGGTATTCCGTACTGCTTGCCAATAGCCATGACGATCCCGCCGCCGAACAGCAGCAGGTACAAGCGCTCCTCGGTCGTCTGCCGAGCGGAATGATCTTGGTGCCAGTCAGCGAAAGCGTGATTGGCGATCTCGTCAGAGGCAAGAACACCGTCACCGTGGACCGCCCGCTGAAGGGCCAGACGCTTGTCGGCGTGGACAACCGAAGAGGCGGCTACCTCGCCGCCGATCACCTCCTGTCGCTCGGCCACCGCCGCATTGCTTACATGGGCGGTCCTCCCGCGCTGGATGTCGCGCGCGAACGGCGTGAAGGCTTCGTCGGCCGGATTCGCGAATTTCAGCAAAAGAACCCGAGCCAGTCGCTCGCCTTTCAGACGGTTGACGGCAATTTCGACTACAGGGCCGGCGAGGAACTTGGCAACCGCTTGCTGCGGCAGGAAGGACCGCATCGACCAACGGCAATCGCCACCGCCAGCGACCAGCAGGCGATCGGCCTGATGCGCGCGACTGCCGACCTGGGACTTTCGATACCGAACGACCTGTCGATCGTCGGCTTCGACGACATCCCGCTTGCGTCCCTCGTTCTGCCGCGATTGACCACCATTCGCCAACCGCTCGCCGAGATTGCGCGGATTGCGCTCGATGCAATCCTCAACCGCCCGTCGGTGACAAAAGAGTGCAAGCTCGAACCGGTCCTGGTGGAACGAAACTCGACGCGCGCCTGGTCCGTACGATAGCGACCTTCGGCGACTGATCCCGGATCAAGCGGTCAGTTGCGCAGCCTGTAGCCGGTGCGGAAGATCCAGGTCAGCACGGCCATGCAGATCGCCAGGAAAGCAAGAATGATCACGGCGCTTGCGAGCGGGTCGACGTCGGAAATCTCGAAGAAGCTCCAGCGGAAACCACTGATCAGATAGAGGACCGGGTTGAAATGGCTGACGGCCCGCCAGAACGGCGGCAGCATGTCGACCGAGTAGAAGCTACCGCCAAGGAAAACGAGCGGCGGGACGACCAGCATCGGGATCAGGTTCAATTGCTCGAAGTCTTTCGCCCAGATGCCGATGATGAAGCCGAACAGGCTGAACGTCACCGCCGTCAGCACGAAGAAGAAGATCATCGCAAAGGGATGGGCGATGCTGAGGTCGACGAACAGCGATGCGGTGAGCAGGATGATCGTGCCGATCATCAGCCCCTTGGTCGCCGCCGCGCCGACGTAGCCGAGAACGATTTCCAGCATTGAGATCGGCGACGACAGTACTTCGTAGATCGTGCCGGTGAATTTGGGGAAGTAGATGCCGAAGGAGCCGTTGCCGATGCACTGCGTCAGCAGCGTCAGCATCATCAGCCCGGGCGTGATAAAGGCGCCGTAGGAAATACCGTCGATCTGCTGGATGCGCTCGCCGATCGCCGCGCCGAAGACGATGAAATAGAGCGACGTCGAGATGACCGGGGATACGACGCTCTGCAGCAGGGTGCGTCGCGTACGCGCCATCTCGAAAAAATAGATGGACTTGATCGCCTCGATGTTCATCGCCCCGCCTCCACTATCTCGACGAAAATATCCTCGAGCGAACTTTGCTGCGTCGAGAGATCGCGCAGCCTGATCCCGGTCTCCGCGAGCGTCGCGAGCAGTGCGGTGATGCCCGTCCGTTCGGCGCTCGTGTCGTAGTCGTAGATCAGGCTCTGGCCATTGTCCTCGAGCGTCAGATTGTAGGAGGACAACGAATCCGGGATGCGCTCCAGAGGTTGGGCGAGATCGACGCGCAACTGCTTGCGGCCAAGCTTGGTCATCAGCGCATCCTTCTCCTCGACCAGAAGGATCTCGCCGCCATTGATGACGGCGATGCGGTCGGCGATCTCTTCCGCCTCCTCGATATAGTGCGTCGTCAGGATGATCGTCACACCCGAGGCGCGCAGCCGCTCGACGACTTCCCACATGCTTTTGCGCAGGCTGACATCGACGCCGGCGGTCGGCTCGTCAAGGAACAATATGCGCGGTTCGTGCGACAGCGCCTTGGCGATCAGTACGCGCCGTTTCATGCCGCCGGAAAGCTCGCGCAGCATGTTGTCCTTCTTGTTCCAGAGCGACAGGTCCTTCAGCACCTTCTCGATATGGGCTGGATCCGGCTTCCTGCCGTGCAGGCCGCGCGAGAAGGAAACCGTGTTCCACACCGTCTCGAAGGCATCGGTCGTCAGTTCCTGCGGCACGAGGCCGATCATCGCCCGCGTCTCGCGAAAGTCGTGCACGACGTCATGGCCATCGACGGTCACCTTGCCACCACTCGGGTTGACAATGCCGCAGATGATCGAGATCAGGGTCGTCTTGCCGGCACCGTTAGGCCCGAGCAAAGCGAGGATTTCCCCCTCCTCGATGTCGAGGTTGACACCTTTTAGCGCCTCGAAACCGGAGGCATAGGTTTTCGACAGATTCGAAACGGAAACGATAGAAGCCATGAAAAGCGGATCCGAAAGCGGGGCAATATCGGCGGGTTGTTGCTCTATATGGGCCGATTCACATTGTTTTGCAGCCCGTCCCACGCAATTTTGAGGGTGACACTGCGTTTAACGGGCATTTTGTGGACACCGTTCCTGTCGGGCGGTCTACCGTTCGCATGCCCTACACGGCAATACCGGCTCGCTCAGACGATCGGACCGTTCAGGATCAGCGGAATCTCTGCCTGCGGGCAAAACAGTAGGGGCGGTCATTGTTACGCCCTGTCTCGGCAGAAGATCTCGTAGAGCGCCATGATCAACCGTGCGGCCTTGTCCTCGGCCAGGCGATAGAATATCTGCTTCGCGTCACGCCGCGTCGCGACGATACCCGCCTCGCGAAGGACTGTGAGTTGCTGCGACAAGGTCGGTTGGTGGATGCCGAGTGTCTCTTCCAACTGGCCCACGGAATGCTCGCCTTCGACGAGCGTGCAGACGATCATCAGCCGGTTCTGGTTTGCGAGCGTCTTGAGCAGCGCCGCCGCTTGGCCCGCCTGCTCCCCCATGTCCGGGCCGACCTTTCGCAATGTCGTCAAACTTCGCATCTCCATCTCCTCAGCCCCATGCCGCTCCCTTGAGCGCATTGAGCGGAAATTTCAGATAGCGCGCGCCATTGGCTTCCGGATCCGGCAGACGGCCGCCGCGAATATTGACCTGCAACGCGTGCAGGATCAGCTTCGGCATCGGCAGCGTCCGGTCGCGCGCCTCGCGCAACTGAACGAACTGATCCTCGCTCACGCCAGCAATATGAGCATTGCAGCGCTTCTCCTCGCCGACAGTGCTTTCCCAGCGCGGCTGGCGGCCCTCCGGCCGATAGTCGTGACCGGTGAAAACGCGGGTTTCGTCCGGCAGCGCCAGGATCTCGGAGATCGAGCGCCACAGCTGGCGTGCATCACCTCCCGGGAAGTCCGCCCGGGCCGTCCCGCTGTCCGGCATGAAGACCGTGTCGTGGACGAAGGCAGCGTCGCCGAAGATATAGGTGACGGAGGCAAGGGTGTGGCCGGGCGAATAGAGCACGCGCCCTTCGAGCGCCCCAAGGGAGAGGCGTTCGCCTCCGTCGAAGAGGCGGTCCCATTGCGACCCGTCCGCCTCGAGCTCCGGCCAATTGTAGATGCCTTTCCAGAGCCTCTGGACCCGCACGATCTCGGATCCGATGCCTGTCGGCGCTCCCGTCCGCTCCTTCAGATAGGCTGCCGCCGAGAAATGGTCCGCATGCGGATGGGTGTCGAGAATCCAATCCACCGCCAGACCGTTTTCGGCCACGTATTCGAGGATCAAGTCCGCCTGTTCGGTCGCCGTCGTGCCCGACTTCTCGTCGAAATCGAGGACCGGGTCGATGATGGCGCAACGCTTCGTCAACGGATCGGCAACGACATATTGGATGCTTCCGGTGCGACACTCGTAAAAGCCTTTGACGTCCGGTCTCAGGGTTGCAACTGCAGCCATCGTAGCGCTCCCATCAATATACACTTAAATATATTATATATCGTTTGATCGAACAAGCTGACCGAACGACGTCGATCCTCACGTCGCGCGTTTCAGGTACACTGAGCAAGGGATTATCGCACAGCCCGCGGCGCCAAGAGTGATCCAATTTGGGGTGGCCGGCCGCCTATTCGCGGCTAGCCGTAGAGGCTGTAGAGGAAGCGCAAGGCGATCAAGATCATGAAAATGCCAAAGCCCGCCTCAAGCTGCCGCCTGTCCAAGGCATGGGCCAGACGTACGCCGAGCGGCGCCACCAGCAACGAGACCGGAATGATCAGGGCAACAGCGATCCAGTTGATGAACCCGGTCGAGAGCGGCGGCAGACCGGGCTCGCCCCAGCCCGCCCAGATATAACCGAACAATCCGGGAATTGAAATCAGTACACCGACACCGGCGGACGTCGCGATCGCCTGGTGAATCGGTCGGTTGTATAGCGTCATGAATGTATTGTTGAGCACCCCGCCACCGACGCCCATCAGACCGGACAGAACGCCGATCACCACGCCGACGACCCACTTGACCGGATTTTTCGGAAGCTCCGTTCCGAGACGCCAGGAGGCACGGTTGAACATCATCCGCAATGCCACCGCCAGCGCGATAATCGCGAAGATCAACCGCAAGGTCTCGCTGCTGACATAGGCCGCGATCATGGTCGCGAGGATGGCGCCGAGCGGAATGGCGAAGATCCAATTGCGCAACAAGGCCGTATCGACGATGCCGCGCCGATAATGCGCCAGGAAGGAACGTACGGACGTCGGCACGATGATTGCCGTCGAGGTGCCCACCGAAAGATGCATCCGCACTGCGTCGTCAACACCGAGAAGCCCGAACACCTGAAAGAAGACCGGCACGAGGATCGCACCGCCGCCGACGCCGAAAAGGCCCGCAAGCACGCCGGATACGACGCCAGCCGCGGCTAGCGCCAGGGCAAACAGCATCAATTCCGAGAGCGGCGGCATGGAAAATCCAATCTTCTTGAGGGCCGAGCAGCTGAAGCCGCCAATGTGGAAGGAAGTGCGCCATCACTGTCATGAAACGGTGACGCTTTTCAATCACCTTTGGAGGGCGTTGAGCAACCCCGCTCTCGTGATTTGCGCGCCGGGGGCCCCCTATCCTCCGGTCGTTTTGGCCGGCCCCGCGCCGGCCTCTTTTTTTTGCGGCTGGCCGGTAGAGCGGGATGCGCTCACATAGGTTCGCGCCGCCGCTCTATCTGTTTGTTTTGCCGCGTTTGTGCGACGCCAGGTGATTCCACCTGACTGCAAAATGCTCTAATCGCAATGGCGGTAGCCGGACTTCCGGGTCCTGAGGTCGAAGTGGAAATGATCCTTGTGGAAGGGATCGCTGCCGGGACCGAGCACGGTGTTGAAATATTTGCAGCTGTCGGCGCGAACGGCCTTCAGGAGCCCGCGCTCCCGGAAGGCGAAGAAGCCCTTCCGGCGTACATCGATCTCCTTGCCGTTCTTCAGCACGAATTTGCCGACGTCGATCGCATTGCCGCGCGCATGCTCCGACATCGGGTTACCGCGGCGCGAGTTCATCGTCCGGCAGGAATAGCCGCCGAGCGGCTTGATCGTGCTGACACCGGACCAGTAGCGATAGCGCGAGGACGGCGCGAGCTCGTATTTCACCCACTTGGCGAAGGCTTCCGTCACCTGGCAATTGAGTTTTACCGCAGGCTTCACGGCGATGTTGCCGGAGAGGCCGCTGATCTCGACGGGATAGTCGATTCCGCATGACGGGCCGTTATGGATCCGCGGCACATCGCGGAAGACGACGCCGAGCTTCTTCAGTCTCTGGCGGCAGGCGATCTCCGACCGCGGCATTTCGCCGGTATATTCGGGCGCCGACAAAGGATTGCGGGCGCGCGGCAGGAAGGCGACCTGTTGTGGCTCCTCGGCGCGCCGAACGGCCCGCTGCGGCGCAACCGATCGCGCCCTCTTCGCCTCCTCTGCCGAGATCTGCTCCGGCGTCAGCGGCGGCAAATCGGGATCGTAGCCCGAGGCGGAATCCGGCGTGAGCGCCGGCTCGGCCGGGCCGCCGAGCTGGTGCACATCGTCCTCTCCGATGCCGCCGACGACCGGCTGCGTGGCGTTGCCCTCGGCGATGTCACCGGATTGCTCCTGCGCCAGGCCGACGACCGGCTCGACGCCGAGCATCGCGTCCATGTTGACGCCTTCGGGCGGGACCGTCATCGGGCCGGCACTCGCGACCTGCGTCTCCGCCATCTCCGGCTGGCTGTCGATCATTGGTAGGCTGCCCTGCGGCTCCGCTGCACCGGCGGTCCTGTCGTTGAATGTCGATACCGGCTCTTCCGACGGATAGGCCGCCGCCGCCTGTTCCGGATTGGCGACGACACGGCTCGGCCGGATGGCGCCGACGCGCGACGCGCCGTCGACCCCGGCGGTCGGCGACAATGCGTCCGTGCTACAGGCCACGAGGGGGATCGACAGCAGCAACGCCGTCAATGGTCGATGGAGAAGAGAAACATACGCCATACCACTTGCCGCCTTCGTCCATGACAAAGCCACGACTTTGTCGGTCCACCGCCCGCCCACAGTCGAAACGTGACGTCCCGCTATGTCGCCAAGCGGGCAAGCAGTGGAAAAAGCCGCGTTCAGGACGCACTCTATGCAAACGTGGTAAACGAACGGTTTTTCCGGCGCCGAATCTGGCCCGCATGCCAGCCTTTTCGCCGCCTTCGCTCAGCCGCACTCGCCGCCATGGACGATCCGGAAACCAGCGGCACCGGCCTCGCAGGCATTCGGGAAGGTCGTAAGCCGTCCGCCGCGCTGGCCGCACACCGGAGCATATTCCCGCGTGCAGAACTGCTGTGGCGGCGCGGGTTCGTCGCTGCGACGGCATTCGCCCGCCTCGATCACGCGGAATCCGTCGGCGCGTGCCACGCAGGCATTTGCAAATGTCCGCCTCAGCCTGCCGCGCTCGCCGCAGACCGGTGCGTATTCACGGGTGCAGGCCTGCTCCACCGGTGGACGGAAATCGGGCCGGCATTCGCCGCGGTGAAGGACGCGAAATCCGTCGGCACGGGCATTGCAGGCATTGGGAAAGGTTCTGAGCCGGTTGCCGCGTTCGCCGCAGACCGGCGCGAATTCCATCGTACACATTTGCGGCGGCCGGATCGGCGGGCCGGGGCGCGGTTCGTCGACGACAACCGTGCAGGCAGAGACAAGGCCCATTACCATCGAGATTGCAACGGTTGGCCGCGAAATGAGAAACCTGAGAAGCGACATAGAATCCTCCGCGAACGTGCTGTGCCTCGAGCGATCTGCGACAGCCGCCCTCTCCCGGCGCGATCTCACCCGGGATGGACGATGCCGTCAATATCCGCGAACCGGTACAGCTGCATGCAACTGAGGATAGGAACAACAAAGGCGCCGAAAAGAAGGACCCGCGCTCCTTCGAACGCGGGCCAGTGAAATTCGCCTTTTCTTATTTGTCAGGCGGCCCGGCCGTAGGCCGCCTGCCCGTCCCTCAGGCGGAACCTATCGAGCAGCGTCTTCAATTCGCGGCTTTCCTGCGCCAGAACCTGGCTCGCGGCGGTCGTTTCCTCGACCATCGCCGCATTCTGCTGCGTCATCTGATCCATGCTGTTGACGGCGGTGTTGACCTCATGCAGCCCCGTCGCCTGTTCCCGGGCCGCAGTGGCGATCGAGGCGACCTGTTCGTTCACCTGTTTGACGAGGGCCTCGATCTCCATCAGGGCGTCGCCCGTGGAACGAACGAGCTCGACACCCGCGCCAACTTCCTTGACGGATGTGCCGATCAAATCCTTGATCTCCTTTGCGGCCCCGGCCGAACGTTGCGCGAGCTCACGAACTTCCTGGGCGACGACCGCAAAGCCACGCCCCGCCTCGCCCGCCCGAGCCGCTTCCACGCCGGCGTTCAGTGCCAGCAAATTGGTCTGGAAGGCGATCTCGTCGATGACGCCGATGATCTGGCTGATACGGCTCGATGAATCCTCGATCCGGCCCATGGCGTCGATCGCGTTGCGGACGATCCCGCCGGATTTCGTCGCGCTCGCCTTGGTCTCGTTGACCATGTCGCGCGCCTCGATGGCGCGGTCCGAGGCATGGCGTACGGTCGAGGTGATCTCGTCGAGCGCCGCGGCCGTTTCTTCGAGCGCGGCCGCCTGCTGTTCCGTCCGCCGCGCCAGATTGTTGGCCGCCTCGGAAATGTCGCCGGCGCTGCCGTGCACAATCTCGGTCGATTGCGAGATCGCTCCGATGACGTCGCGAAGGGCGGCAACGGCAGAGTTGAAGTCATGCTTGAGCTTGCCGTATTCCGGCGCGATCCGCCCGACCTCGGCCGTGAGATCGCCACTCGCCAGCCGCTCCAGGGCGGCGCCGAGCGTTTCCATCGCCTCGGTCTGGGCAGCGGCGGTCGAACGCTGCAGTTCCTCGTTGCCGCGCCGCTCGGCGTTCAGCCGATCCTGCTGCTCGGCCTCCCGCGAGCGCAGTTCCAGGCGCTCCTTGACCGAATCGCGAAGCACCATGAGCACCTTGGCCATCTGGCCGATCTCGTCGCCGCGATCCGTTTCCGGCACGTCGGAGGAAACATCCTCGTCCGCGATCGCCTGCATGGAGACTTTCAGCTTTTCGACCGGCCGCACGACGCTGCGGACGATCGCCAGCGCCGCCATCAGGATCGCCAGCGCCGCCGCGGCAAGAATACCGCCCATCTGCCACGCGCGCTCGCGGAACATCGCCGCCAGGTCGTCGGCGTAGACGCCGGTACCGACCACCCAGCCCCAGGGCTTGAAGCCGGCCACGTGCGAATATTTCAGCACCGGCTCCTCGGCACCCGGCTTCGGCCAGTAGTAGTCGACGAAGCCCCTGCCCTGTGCCTGCACGGTTTTGACGAACTCGACGAACAGGAACTTGCCGTTCGGATCCTTGTTCTGGGAAAGATCCTTGCCGTCCAGTTCCGGCTTGATCGGGTGCATCACCATCGTCGGATGCATATCGTTGACCCAGAAGTAGCCGCTGTCCTGGTAGCGCATCGCCTTGATCGCTTCCAGGGCGCGCTTCTGCGCCTCTTCGCGCGAAAGCGTCCCGGCCTCCTCCTGCTTGTGATAGGCCTCGAACACAGCAACGGCATTCTCGTTCATTCCCGAAAGCATCGCCTTGCGTTCGGCGACGAGTTTGTCCTGCGCCTGCACCAGTCCGAAGGTCAGCGCCGCCGCCATCACCAGCAACGCAAATGCCACGAGCGCGTAAAGCCGCGCCGAAATCCGAAATCGTCTCATCCCAGCCTCCTCTAAGTGGGCTGCAGGATAAAGACAGGTATTTGCGAAGCTCCTAACAAAGAATCGCTAGATTTTACGGTGCCCGATTAACCTTTCGGCAACCAAGACCAGTGCCGGACCGGTTGCAGGATGGGGTGCAGAATGGGGTGCAGTCCTCTTTTTCAGATACGCGCCATAGGCTAAACCGTGTTCCGACAACGGGAGACAGGCCGCATGAATCCAGTGACCAAGCCGAATGGCGAGCTAACCTTGCGCACCTTGGCGATGCCGGGCGATGCCAATGCCGCAGGCGATATTTTCGGCGGTTGGGTGATGGCGCAGATGGACCTTTCCTGCGGCATCCGCGCCGCCGAGCGGGCCAGGGGCCGGGTCGTGACGGCCGCCGTCAAGGAAATGGCCTTTGCGCTGCCGGTGAAGATCGGCGACACGTTGTGCATCTACACGGATATCGTCAAGGTCGGCCGCACTTCGATGACGCTGAAGGTCGAGGCCTGGGCGCAGCGCTATCTCTCGCAGGTGATGGAGAAGGTCACCGACGCCATTTTCGTGATGGTGGCGCTCGACGGCACCGGCAAGCCGACGCCCGTGCCGGCGGAATAGCAAAAGGCCCTGAGCGCGTCCGCGCCGGTTCCGGCCTTGTACCGCGTCTCCAGCCTGCTGGATCCGGCGGGCACCGCCCCTCGCGAAAACCTTCACCCCTTGAAAATAAACGACGCTCCCAGCGCGATCAGCGCGAAGCCGATGAGTTGATGCCAGCCGATCGACTCCTTCAGCCAGAAGACCGAGAACAGCACGAAGATGGTGAGCGTGATCACCTCCTGCATCGTCTTCAATTGCGCCGCGGAATAGACGGAATGTCCGATGCGGTTGGCCGGTACTGCCAGCCAGTACTCGAAGAACGCGATACTCCAGCTGGCGAAGATGACGATGTAGAGCGGCGAAGACGTGAACTTCAGGTGCCCATACCAGGCGAATGTCATGAACACATTCGAGGCAATAAGCAGCAGGATCGGCCAGACATAGGCGGGATTGACGGCGAAGGGCATGAAAACCTCGGGAAGACGCGAATCGGTGTCCGAGCATGGTCCGGGCGCACGCGCCGTTTCAAGCGTCCCCCGGGCGGCATTGTCGACATGTCTCCGTAGTCGAAAGGCAACGGTCCACGTGACGACGCACGTGCAGTCACGCACGGGTCCGCGCAGCCAGGAAATCCCGGCTCGCCGTTTCCCTTTTGTACTCATTCCCCCTTTCCTTTCGGGCTGACTCTCTCCATATTCCGGCCATGGCCCAAACTCCGAAGAATCCCCAGAAGAAATCGTCAGCGCCCAGCGGTTTCGAAGAAGCCCCGCAGGCGCCGCTTTCCGGCGCCCCGCTCTCCGGCAATGTCTCCGACTGGGTGAAGCAGCTCGAATCGGATGCGGAAGCGTCCGCCTTCGAAAGCCAGCGGGAGATCGCCTCGAAAGCGGGCAAGCACCGGAAGAAGGTAGAAATCGCCGCCTCGAAGGCGGGCGGCAAGGGCAAGCCTGAGACCGTCAGCGGCAAGACGGCACGCGGCACCTCTATGGGGGGCAGCCACGACCCGAAAACGCGCGCCGCCGCGGGTCTGAACCCGGTTGCCGGCCTCGACGTGGCGCTCGAGGATGCCGACAAGCTGACGACCGGCTCCGGCGTCACTGCCACGGTCGAGGCGCTGGCGGCGCTAATCGAGAGCGGCAATCCGCTCTTCAAGGACGGCAAACTGTGGACACCGCACCGCCCTGCCCGGCCGGACAAGTCGGAAGGCGGCATTTCGCTGAAGATGGTGACCGACTACCAGCCCTCCGGCGATCAGCCGACGGCGATCGCCGATCTCGTCGACGGCCTCTCCTCGGGCGAGCGCAACCAGGTGCTGCTCGGCGTCACCGGCTCCGGCAAGACCTTCACCATGGCCAAGGTGATCGAGGCGACGCAGCGTCCGGCGGTCATCCTGGCGCCGAACAAGACGCTCGCCGCCCAGCTCTATTCCGAGTTCAAGAACTTCTTCCCGGAGAACGCGGTCGAGTATTTCGTCTCCTATTACGACTACTACCAGCCGGAAGCCTACGTGCCGCGCTCGGACACCTATATCGAGAAGGAATCCTCGATCAACGAGCAGATCGACCGCATGCGCCACTCGGCGACGCGCTCGCTGCTCGAGCGCGACGACGTCGTCATTGTCGCCTCGGTTTCCTGCATCTACGGTATCGGCTCGGTCGAGACCTATACGGCGATGACCTTCCAGATGAATGTCGGCGACCGGCTCGATCAGCGGCAGCTCCTCGCCGACCTAGTAGCGCAGCAATACAAGCGCCGCGACATGGATTTCCAGCGCGGCTCCTTCCGCGTGCGCGGCGACACGATCGAGATCTTCCCGGCCCACCTGGAAGATGCCGCCTGGCGCATCTCCATGTTCGGCGACGAGATCGACGCCATCACTGAATTCGACCCGCTGACCGGCCAGAAGACCGGCGACCTGAAATCGGTGAAGATCTACGCCAACTCGCATTATGTGACGCCGCGCCCGACGCTGAACGCCGCCACCAAGGCGATCAAGGAGGAGCTGACCCACCGCCTCGCCGAGCTGGAGCGCGCCGGCCGGCTGCTCGAGGCGCAGCGGCTCGAGCAGCGCACCCGCTACGATCTCGAAATGCTGGAGGCCACCGGCTCCTGCCAGGGCATCGAGAACTATTCGCGCTACCTGACCGGGCGCAAGCCGGGCGAGCCGCCGCCGACGCTGTTCGAATATATCCCCGACAACGCGCTGATCTTCATCGACGAGAGCCACGTCACCATTCCGCAGATCGGCGGCATGTATCGCGGCGACTTCCGCCGCAAGGCGACGCTCGCTGAATACGGCTTCCGCCTGCCCTCCTGCATGGACAACCGGCCCTTGCGCTTCGAGGAATGGGACGCGATGCGCCCGGACACGATCGCCGTCTCGGCGACGCCCGGCGGCTGGGAGATGGAGCAGTCCGGCGGCGTCTTCGCCGAGCAGGTCATCCGCCCGACCGGCCTGATCGACCCGCCGGTCGAAGTGCGCTCCGCCAAGACGCAGGTCGACGACGTGCTCGGCGAAATCCGCGAGACCGCCGCTGCCGGCTACCGTACGCTGGTCACTGTGCTGACCAAGCGCATGGCCGAAGACCTCACCGAGTACCTGCACGAACAGGGCGTGCGGGTGCGCTACATGCACTCCGACATCGACACGCTGGAGCGCATCGAGATCATCCGCGACCTGCGGCTGGGTGCTTTCGACGTACTGGTTGGCATCAACCTCCTGCGCGAGGGTCTCGACATTCCCGAATGCGGCTTCGTCGCCATTCTCGACGCCGACAAGGAAGGCTTCCTGCGTTCGGAGACCTCGCTGATCCAGACAATCGGCCGCGCCGCCCGCAACGTCGACGGCAAGGTCATTCTCTATGCCGACACCGTCACCGGCTCGATGAGCCGCGCGATGGAGGAGACCGCCCGCCGCCGCGAGAAGCAGATGGCCTATAACCTCGAAAACGGCATCACGCCGGAATCGGTGAAGGCGAAGATCTCCGACATCCTCGACTCGGTCTACGAGCGCGACCACGTCCGCGCCGACATCTCCGGCGTCGCCGGCAAGGGCTTTGCCGAGGCCGGCCACCTCGTCGGCAACAATCTGCAGGCGCATCTTAATGCGCTCGAAAAACAGATGCGCGACGCCGCCGCCGACCTCGACTTCGAAACCGCCGCGCGGCTGCGCGACGAGATCAAGCGCCTCAAGGCCGCGGAGCTCGCGGTGCTCGACGACCCGATGGCGCGGGAAGAGGCGAGGAGCGCCGAAGGCGCGACAGGGAAGAGAAAAGAACAGGCGAGGAGCGCTGAGGGCGGCAAGCGGGGCAGCAAGGCCGCGCCCAGTCCGATCTCCCCCCCTGCGGGGGAGATGTCCGGCAGGACAGAGGGGGGTGCGTCCACGAGCTACTTCGCCAAACCCTCGCTCGACGACATGGGCCCGGGCACCGACACCGAGCGCCCGCTCTTCCGCAAGCCGGATCTCGACGAAATGGGCCGCGACGTGGCCGTGCCCTCCGGCAAGGAACCGTCGCTGTTCCGCAAGAATACGCTCGACGAGATGACCGTCGGGCGGACGGAGAAACCGGTCACCGGCCATGTTCCGGAAAAGCCGATCCTCACCCCTGCCAAGCCCGGCATCGGCTCCTATGAGGACCAAGCGGACGAGAAGCGCCAGAAGGGACGGACGAAAGGAAAAACGGGACGGCCGGGGCGGTAATGGATCGAGGGACTCGATTTTAGCGGACCCATTTTTCACTACTCCGCCGGCCGACCAATCGATCGACCCATAAGGGTAACGTGAGAAGACGCGTCCTCACGCGCCGTGCCCTGTCCATTTTACTGGCCAATTCACGCAACCATCCCGTTTCCCCCCTCTTCACGCAGCCAAAACCCTAAATTTATAGGGAACATTCGCGCAAATTGCGAATTTCAGTTCAAACTAATTTAGGGAGAACGAAGATGCGTATCCTGGAAACATTTTTGACGAGCACCGGTTTGGCGCTGATTTCGGCCGGATTTATTGCATCGGCCCCGGTTCCGGCACAAAGCCAGGATCGGCCCATCCTTATGGCTCAGCAGTGCAGCCCGCTGACAGACGCGAACTTTGCGGCTTGCTGCGCGGCGGAGAACCGAGCGGACATCCTCACGCCCGCGCAAATCGCGCAATGCCCGCCTTTGTTTACGGCAGCGATTGCGCCCACCGATCCCTTCTCAACGACGAACGCCGGCGGCGGCGGCCTCGGCGGAGGCGGGGGTAACGGCGGTGGTCCCGGTGGCGGCGGCGGTGGCAACGGCGGCGGCGGTGGCGGCAACGATGGCGGCGGTGGCGGCAACGACGGCGGCGGTGGCGGCAACGGACGGCGGCGCGGTGGGGCAACGACGGCGGCGGCGGCGGCAACGACGGCGGCGGCGGCGGCGGCGGCAACGACGGCGGCAACGACGGCGGCGGCGGCGGCAACGACGGCGGCAACGACGGCGGCGGTGGCGGCCAAGATCACGGCCAGGGCGGCCAAGATCACGGCCAGGGCGGCCAGGATCGGCACAGGGACAACCGAGACTTCGGACAGGGTAGCCAGGATTAACGCAAGGGAACCGAGGACTTCTGCGACCATAACATCATTTCGACGCGCGGATGCCCGCGCGTCAGTGCCGATGACCTATGAACAAGTCGCGCCGCCTCACCCAATCGGCGCGACCGCTCCCCGGTGTTGGAAGCAAAGGATCGCGCCGGAAGGAGGCCGGAAGAAGGAAGCATCCGGTCGTTTTGCTCGCCCGCTTGCTCTAGGCCGTGCCTAGTGCCGACCGTTGCCGTCTTTTAAGCCGGACCTTACTCCGCGGCCCGCGCCTCGATCCCCAGCGGCTCCATCTCATAGGAATAGCCTTCCAGCATCTGATAGGCCTGCTCGATCACCTCTATCTGCGCCTCGGCGGCCTTGATCGCATCGCTGATCGACTGGCTGCGGGCGCGCAGCATCGAGCCGAGCACGTCCGTGTCCGGCCGCCGGCCGAGGCGGTCGAGGTGTTTGCGGACCCGTGAGCGGTGGCGCTCGAGCTCGAGGATGTGGAACCGGGTCTTGACGATGTCGTCCGAAAGCTTGCGCCGCATCGCCGCCACCGGGTCGAAGCTGCCGGGCTCGCGCAGGTCGAGAATGAAGTCGTTGACGAGCGTCTCCAGCATCATCAGGCCCTTGAGCTGCTTGGGATCGACGAGTTGCGGGTCGTAGCCGGTGTCGTCATAGACCTTGCGGCGCACCGGATCCTTCAACAGATCATAGGCCGCCTGCAGCTTGCCGAACTCTCCGGCGTCGCCGCCGCGGTCCGGATGCGCTGTCTTCACCGCGCGGCGATAGGCCGCCCGAATCGCCCGCTCGTCGGCGTCGCGCTCAAGTCCAAGGAGGGCATAGGGATCGATCACGCCGGCCACCTGTTTTAGTGCTCTAATTCTATCCGGCCCAGACCTACCGGTTCGCTGCGCCAGCAGCAAGTCCAGGGCGACCGTATCGGGATGGCGCTACGCTCACCGAAGCGTCGGGGCGAAAATGTGGTGGAAACGAGGCAATCCCCGACATTTATCCGTCGCCTCGCGCGCATTAAACTCTTGGAAAGGCCGGTCTCGCAAGGCATTGACCGGATACCGCCAGGGCTAGAAGTCTCTACTTGCCTTTTCCCCCAATTGCTGCCACTCCTACCCCCGTTCGGGCGATTTCAATCCCGGAGACTGGACTTTCGTTTGAGCCCGGCCATGGCCGGGACAGCCGCTAGCGGCACCGTAGACGTCTTTTCCCCGATATCGTGACCACTCGACGCCTTTCAGCATATCGCTGAAGACGACATATTCGTTTCCTCCAGGGGGCACGAATACACTACCTCAAGCAGACAAGCCGTGCTATTGAAGCGCTGGGTTGCGGCAACTGACAGACTGAAGGAAAAGGACTTCTTCCATGGCCACCAAGGGCATCGTAAAATTCTTCAACCAGGACAAGGGTTTTGGTTTCATCACGCCGGACGGCGGCGCGAAGGACGTTTTCGTCCACATCTCCGCAGTTCAGGCTGCCGGTCTCGCGACGCTCAAGGATGGCCAGCAGGTCAGCTTCGACACCGAGCCGGACCGCATGGGCAAGGGCCCGAAGGCCGTCAACCTCCAGGCGATCTAAGCCGGACGTTTCGATCGGATTTTGAAGGCGGCGCTTCGCAAGAAGCGCCGTTTTTCGTTGGGTGATGCACAGGAATGAGGGAACCAGGAGGTGCGCCCCCTATTCCGCCGCCTCACGCACCGTGACCGCCTCGAACACCGCGTCGAAGGCGGCATGGATTACCTCCGGGCCGGCGCCCTTGCGGGTGGCATCCGCGGAAAGAATCTGGCGGTAGCGCCGCGCCCCGGGCCAGCCCTGGAACAGGCCGACCATGTGACGCGTCACATGGATCAACCGGCCGCCATTGTCGATATGGGCGGCGGCATAGGCCGCCATCGCGTCGCGCACGCCCGCCCAGAACGCCAGCGACAGGCAATGGTGGCGATCGGAAAAGGCTTCCGGCTCCAGCGGCGCCGGTGCGGCGCCGGTCAGCGGGTGGGCGAAATAGCCGTCGGCGGCGGTGAGCAGGCCGCTGTCGTGATAGGCGGCGCGGCCAAGCATCACGCCGTCCAGCGGAACTCCGTATTCAGCCTGGGCAAGCCTTGCAGGAAGCAAATGCGGATCGAGATGCGACAGCGCCTGATTCAGAGTCTGAAGACCGCCGTTGAGGCCGATGAAAAGATTCGAATTCTCCGCTTTGAGCCGGTGCACGAGACCATAGTCGAGCGGCGGGATTTCACGGTTTTCCCGCGGCGACAGACCCTTAAGCCAGGCCTTGCGCGCATGCACCCAGACGGCGTCCGTGCCGGCATCCTTGACGCGGGCGACGAGCGCGCGCAAAGCCACCTCCGGATCCTGCTCGTCGACGCCGATCCGGCACTTGACCGTGACCGGGATCGTAACCGCCGCCTTCATCGCCGCCAAGCATTCGGCGACCAGCCCCGGCTCCTGCATCAGGCAGGCGCCGAACGTGCCGGACTGCACCCGGTCCGAGGGGCAGCCGACATTCATGTTGATCTCGTCATAGCCGAAGGCTTCGGCAATCCGCGCCGCCTCCGCCATCTTCGCCGGATCGTTGCCGCCAAGCTGCAGCGCGACCGGATGCTCAGAGGCGTCGTGGGCGAGCAGCCTCTCCTTGTCGCCGCGCAGGATCGCATCGGCGACAATCATCTCGGTATAGAGCAGCGCATGGCGGGAGAGCTGCCGCGCGAAGAAGCGATAATGACGGTCCGTCCAGTCGATCATCGGCGCCACGGCGAAGACGGGCGCCTTGAAGTACCGGCCCTTTCCCGAAGTCTCGGCCGTCGGCGGCGTTTCTGTCATGTCAAACAAGCTCTCATCCATCATATGGCCCGCTTTCGCGACGCACTTACGACGGCAGGCAACACACCCATGCAGCGAATTGGGGGCGATGTCCGAGCGAAAGCGCCAGGCGGCACGAGGCCTTATACTGCGACGACAGGAATAAAGCGAGATGGCGTCGCCGTTCGGAGCGTTGCAGAAAGCCCGACCTGCGCTGATCAATCATGTCTATTTGCGGATAGGCACCACAGGCCTCACCCGCTACCGGAACCCCGCCTGGCGAAACCACTCCTGGACGCCGCCAAGCACCGCCGCCTTGGCGCCTTCGAGCGTCGAGGCGTAGTTGAAGCCGGTGTTGTTCGTTCCGTTGCAGTGGGAAATCCGCCAGGCCCAGTCGCTCATGCTCTCGCGCTTCATGACGAAGGCGACTTCGTGCCGGCCGAGCATCGCACAGTAGGTCCCGTTGCGCAGCGGCAACCACGTCAAACGAATTTCCGCAACCTCTATCATGTCAGCCTCCCCAGCAGAAAACATATAGGCCGGCTATCAAGTGCTTGAAACCCCGTCATTTAAGGGGATAGCGCACCGACGGGCGAAGAAAGTGGCCACGGGGCGGAAACAACCCTGAATAGCGCACTTGGCCGCGATGCATCAAGGGTATACGCAGTTCCTCGCCTGCATCGCGCGCGATGCGGTCTCACGATCCAGGCCCTCGGTAAAATTGCGGACAAACGGAAAATCCTGCGCTAGATTGAGGAGCCTTCCCGGTGAACGCGTGCAGAGGACGCGCGGAACCCGGCCATGGCCGATGACGTTTTGCATTGAATCTCGAAGCGCGGAAGGAGCAGTGCGCGAGGGGTTTCCACCCGCATGTAGGAACCGAAATCGCGTTGCTCCCGGCCTGTTCGGAACATCGCATCCAGGAGGAAAAGCATGCATCAGGTGTTGTGGAACCATCCCATCGAGCTCGGATTGACTGGCGGCGATATACGCATGGTCATGGGGCCGTCCGATGCGCTCGTATGCCTCGCGGGACAATGGCCTCACCGTGGTCCCTACTACGTCGCGGCGCGAAGTGCCTGCCGCGCGGCAATCGCCGGTCGCCGGACTCCGGACGAGGCCCGCAGGCTGTTCATTTTCGCTGTTGAGGAAGCGCACCTGACCGCCCATTGAACGGCGCGACGCGCGCCCCAGGCGCGCCGGTGTTCAACATCTGTGTACAACGGGGCCTTTACTGTTGCGAAATACCTGCCGAAATCGCCCCATTGGCAAGGAATTATATTATTTATAGCTGGATCGCGGCCTGCATAAATAGTATTAATATCATCCGACAAGAGCTTTGCTTGAAGATCAGGGCCGTTTCCAATATAAGCTATTGCGCACACTTTAAGTCATCGACATGCCTTCGGGCCGGCCGGCATTGCGGCCAATCTTGAAATGACACGGAAATTTCCGCGAAACCGCCGGATTTCTGTCGTGAAGCGTTCATTTAAAGCACGTATATTCTGAGGTGCCTCATAAAGAACAAGTTCGGAGCGTCTAACTCCGGATCAAAAGGGAAAAGAAAATAATTACGGGAGAGACATCATGATGAGAGAGAGCAATCTCAGACGCATCGTCGAAGTCAGCATGAAGCGCGAAACCGGCCGCAAGGACATCGGCATCATGACCGTACGCCAGGCCCTTGAACTTCCCGAAGTACCGAGCCTCGAATACAGCCACCCGGAACTCAACTCGCGCTCGGACGGTCGCTTTCTGACCCGCGACCAGCTTGAAGCCTATGCCCGCTGCGCCTGACCGCAGGCCCCGCGGGCCCAATAAATCACCTTCGGCATAAGTTTGCCTATTGCCGCAGCCCTTCCGGCTGCTAACGTCCCACCCAAAGATTCGCTACAGCACCACCGTCCATCCGGCACGGTAGGTCGCTGTAGCGTTGCGCTTCCCGCATATTCATTTGCTCGGCGCCAGCCTGGCCGATGCGAGAACCGGACGACAGGAAACTGTTATTTTGGATACCGTCATACCGCCCTCACCCCCCGTGCTTTTGCCGATTTCCGGGAGCGCCGTCGGCTTTCCGGTGCGCCGGGTCTATTGCGTCGGCCGCAACTATGCGGCCCATGCGCGTGAGATGGGACATGACCCCGAGCGCGAGCCGCCGTTCTTTTTCCAGAAGAATGCGGACAACCTGCTGCCGACCGGTCAGGATTTCCCCTACCCGCCGCTCTCCTCGGACGTGCACCACGAGGTGGAACTGGTCGTTGCCCTTCGCCACGGCGGTGCGGACATCCCGGTCGAGGAAGCGATCGCGCATGTCTACGGCTATGGCGTCGGCATCGATTTCACGCGCCGCGACCTGCAGGCCGAGGCGAAGGAGGCCGGCCGGCCCTGGACCGCGGCCAAGGCCTTCGAGCATTCCGCACCGATCTCCGCAATTGTCCCGGCGACCACGGTCGGCCACCCGACGAGCGGCAACATCTGGCTGAAGGTCAATGGCGAGGCACGCCAGCAGGGTGATCTCGCCCAGATGATCTGGACGGTGCCGGAGATCATCGCCGAACTCTCGCGCCTCTTCACATTGGCACCCGGCGACATCATCATGACCGGAACACCCGCCGGCGTGGGTGCCGTCGAGCGCGGCGACGTGGTCACCTGCGGCATCGACGGTATCGCGGCGCTCTCCGTCAAAGTCGTCTGACGCGCCACGCGTGCGGAAGGCTGCCGGCGACTTGCCTCTCAGCAGAAGGAACACACCATGCCACTCTATGCATTGGGACCGCTGCAGCCCAACACGCCGCCACAAGGCAGCTACTGGATAGCACCGGACGCCAATGTCATCGGCCAGGTGGAGATTGGCGAAGACGTCGGCATCTGGTTCGGTGCGACCTTGCGCGGCGACAACGAGCCGATCCGCATCGGCGGGCGCGCCAACATCCAGGAGGCCGTCATCGTTCATGTCGATCCGGGTTTTCCGGTGACGATCGGCGAAGGCTGCACCATCGGCCACAGGGCGATCATCCACGGCTGCACGATCGGCGACAATTCGCTGATCGGAATGGGTGCCACCATCCTGAACGGCGCCAGGATCGGCCGCAACTGCCTGGTCGGCGCCAATGCTCTGGTCACCGAGGGCAAGGAATTTCCGGACAATTCGCTGATCGTCGGCGCCCCGGCCAAGGTGATACGGACGCTCGACGACGCGGCCGTGCAAGGGTTGAGGCGCTCGGCCGAACATTACGTGAAGAACTGGCAGCGTTACGCCGCACAGCTTAGCCGGCTGGATTGAACCTCTACTGCACCGGAATAGGCGCGGCGGACGCCTTGCGCTATGCTCTTGCCACCATTTTCAGAGGTCAGGGCGATGAGGCGTGGAATTCTCGTCGGTGCCGCAATTGGTGTCTCCGTCCTCCTCGGCGGCGCCTATGTCCTCCGCCCGGCCGAAGTGTCGCCGGCTGCGATCCGCACCTCGGTCGAGCAATCGCCTGAACTGCTGAACCGCGCCTGGAGCTTGCCGGGCGCCGCGAGCTACGGACGAACTCTGACGTGGCAGGCGAATGGATCGTTCTGCGGTCCCGCCAGCATCGCCAACCTCTTCCGCTCCATAGGGGAAGAGGAAACGACCGAAGCCAAGGTTCTCGAGGGCACCGGCTGGTGCCGCCTCGGCTTCTGCTGGATGGGGTTGACCCTCGACGAGCTTGCAGAACTGGCGCAAGCCCAAACGGAGCGCAAGGTGACCGTGTTGCGCAATCTGAATCCGGACGAGTTCCGCCGCCACTTGCGGGCGAGCAACGACCCCAGCAGGCGCTACATCGTCAACTTTTCGCGAGAGGCGATCTTCGGCGCGGGCGTTGGCCATCACTCGCCGATCGGTGGCTATCTCGAGGCGGAAGACCTGGTTTTCGTCCTGGACGTCAACGAGGACTTCAAGCCGTGGCTCGTCCCACGCGAAAAGCTCTATTCGGCGGTCGACACGCTGGACGGCGACCAAAAGCGCGGTTTGCTGCTGATCGAATAGCTCAGGCGCAGCTCTTGCAGTGGCCGCGGATCTCGATGGTCGTCTTCTCGGTCTTGAAGCTCTGGGCGCGAACGAGCGCCGACAGCCGCTGTTCGATCGCCTCGTCGTGAAATTCCGTCACCTGCCCGCAGCCCTCGCAGATGGTGAAGGCGGTCACACCGTGGTCGTGCTCATGCTCGTGCGGGCACGTGCAGGCCACGAAGGCATTGAGGCTTTCCAGCCGATGGACGAGACCGTATTCGAGAAGTTTGTCGAGGGCGCGATAGACCTGGAGCGGCGCGCGGAAGCCCTGGTCCCGAAGCTTGTCGAGGATCGTATAGGCACTCAAGGGTCCGTCCGAATGAGCGAGCGCACCCATCACCAACGACTGGTTTTTCGTCAATTGGGGGGTACCCATCAGTTTCCTCCGTACGACGTGTGTGACGCGCGTTCGAGTCGCCCGACAGGCAGCAGACTCAGCACGAAAAGCGCCAGCGCGGCAACGACGATAGACGGTCCGGACGGCGTATCCCAGTGCAGCGAGCCGAAAAGACCGCCGGCAACGGCAAGGGCGCCGATCAGCGAGGCGAGAACCGCCATGACTTCCGGCGACGTGGCGAAGCGGCGCGCGGTCGCCGCCGGGATGATCAGCAGCGAGGTGATGAGGAGAATGCCTACGATTTTCATGGCGATTGCGATCACCAGCGCCATCAGGAGCATGAAGAAGAGCCGCGCTCTTTCCGGCTTCAGCCCCTCGGCCTCTGCGAGTTCCGGATTGACCGTAGAGGCGAGCAGCGGTCGCCAGAGATAGACGAGCGCGAAGATCACCAGGATGCCGCCGCCCCAGATGATGTCGATATCGGCTTCGGAAACCGCGAGGATATCGCCGAAGAGGAATCCGACGAGATCGATGCGGACCCAGGTCATGAAGGCGACGATGACCAGGCCGATCGACAGCGCCGAATGTGACAGGATGCCGAGCAGCGCATCCGTCGACAGCGCGCCGCGTTTCTGCAGGAAGAGAAGCAGCATCGACACGACGGAGGCGACAAGGAAGACGCTGACCATCAGGTTGAGTTCGAGAAGCAGCGACAAGGCCACGCCGAGCAGCGCCGAATGGGCCATCGTGTCGCCGAAATAGGCCATGCGCCGCCAGATGACGAAGCAGCCGAGCGGCCCCGCCACCATGGCGATCCCGATGCCGGCTACGAGCGCGCGAATGAAGAAATCGTCAAGCATCGCGCTTCTCCGCGGCGTCGAAGCCGTGCAGGCGTGTGTGATGGCCGCAACCGCAGTCCGGCTCGTGGTCGTGGACGTTTTCCGCCTCGTCATGGTGATGATGGCCATCGCCGGGGAAGCAGCTCTCCGTGATGCTGCCATCGGCGTGCAGCACCCGCCCGTCCGGCAGATGCGTGTGGTCGTGATGATGGCTGTAGACGGCCAGTGCCCCGGCGGCCCGGCGCCCGAAAAGTTTCAGATATTCCGGGCTCTGGCTGACGGCCTGCGGCGTGCCGCGGCAGCAGACATGGCCGTTCAGACAGACGACCGTATCGGTCTCCGCCATGACGATGTGCAGATCGTGCGAGATCAGCAGAATGCCGCAGCCGGTACGGTTGCGGATCTGCTTGATCAGTTCGTAGAGCGCGATCTCGCCGGAAAAATCGACGCCCTGCACCGGCTCGTCGAGAACGAGCAGATCCGGCTTGCGGGCAATCGCCCGCGCCAGCAGCGCGCGCTGGAACTCGCCGCCGGAAAGGTGCTGCACCTCGGCCTTGGCCATATGCAGCATGCCGGTGGACGCCAACGCCTCCTCGATCTCGCGTCCCTTCAACGGCCCGGTCAGCGTCATCAGCCGCTCGACCGTCAGCGGCAGGGTCCAATCGATGGAGAGCTTCTGTGGAACGTAGCCGACCTTGAGGCCGGCAACGCGCTCGACCTTGCCTTCGTCCGGCTTCAGCACGCCGATCGCGGTCTTCGCGGTCGTCGACTTTCCCGAACCGTTCGGCCCGATGAGCGTGACGATCTCGCCGCGGCGGATCGAAAACTCCACGCCGCGCACGAGCCAGCGCCCATTGCGGCGCACGCCCGCATTCGTGAGGCTGACGAGCGGCGTGACATCCGGCGATCGGAAATTCAGCATCGAAAAATTCCGTTTCTGGCAGTTGCCTCTGGCTATCGCACACGTTATAGCATAACGCAATTGATGTAATAACATTACATGGCCGCATCAAGCAATGACGGATGCGCCAGGATCGAGCCAACTTGGACCGTCAAGCCCGGAGAAATCAATGAAATCGACGCCCGCCCTGCTCTTCGCATCCTCCGTCCTCCTGTCGTCGCCGGCTCTCGCAGAGGCGCCCAATGTCGTGGCCTCGATCAAGCCGATCCATTCCCTCGTCGCCTCGATCATGCAGGGCGTTGGCGAGCCGTCGCTGATCGTCGAAGGCGCCGCCTCGCCGCACACCTACAATATGAAGCCATCGAACGCCGCCGCCCTGCAGGCGGCAAAGCTGGTGTTCTGGGTCGGTCCCGATCTCGAAATCTTCCTCGAGAAGCCGCTCGAAGCGCTCGGCGGCGATGCCAGGGTGGTGGAGCTCAGCGAGGCGCCCGGCATCGCGAAGCTGAAATTCCGCGAGGGCGGCGCCTTCGAGCCGCACGACGACGGCGATGAGCACGGCGAGGAAGGACACGGGCACGACGCGGAGGAAGCCGGTCACGAGGGGCACGATGCCGACGCCCATGGCGCCGCAGCGGAGGAGGCCGAGCACCATCACGGTCACGGCGAAAGCGAATCCGACATGCATATGTGGCTCGATCCGATGAATGCCAAGGCGATGGCCGCAGAGATCGAGAAGACGCTCGCCAACACCGATCCCGCCAATGCCGCGGCTTACAAGGCCAATCTGGAAAAACTGAACCAGAGGCTCGATGGCCTCGACAAGAGCCTCGCCGAGACGGTTGCGCCGATCAAGGATAAGCCCTTCATCGTTTTCCACGATGCCTATCAATATTTCGAGCACCGTTACAAGGTGCGCGTCGCAGGCTCGATCACCGTCAGCCCGGAGGTGTTGCCGGGCGCGGAGCGGCTTTCCGAGATCCACGCCAAGATCGAGGATCTCGGCGCCACCTGCGTCTTTGCCGAACCGCAATTCGAGCCGAAGCTGGTCAATGTCGTCCTCGAAGGCACACCGGCAAAATCCGGCACGCTCGACCCGGAAGCGGCGACCCTCGAAGCCGGTCCGGATCTCTACTTCCAGCTGATGGAGAATATCGGCGCATCGCTGAAGGACTGCCTTTCTTCGGCCAGCTGAAATCTTCTTCCCAAGGCGGTGAAGGCGGCCACGTCAGCCAGCCGCTCTGACTTGTCACACAGCTACGCAGTGAGCCCATAAATCGGGAATGACCGGGAGCGGGTCGCTTGGGGACGGTCCGCGACCGCCAGATTGTAGCCGACGTCATTTCTGCGTAGCATCGGGCCAAGCCTTTTTGAGGAAACCGGGGAGGAGGTACGGCAGTATGGCGAAGCTCGTGTTCGCATTGAACCAGTCTCTGGATGGGTATGTCGACCACACCGAATTTGCGCCCGATCCCACGCTCTTTCGTCATTTCATCGACGACGTGCGCAGCCTGGCCGGCAGCGTGTACGGTCGCCGCATGTACGAGGTGATGCGGTATTGGGACGAAGACCATTCCGAGTGGGACGAGGCGGAACGCGACTATGCAGCGGCGTGGCGGAGCCAACCGAAATGGGTCGTGTCGCGCTCGCTGAAATCCGTTGGCCCCAACGCCACTCTTGTCGTGGGTGACATCGAGGCGGCGATACGCGGGCTGAAGGCTCAACTGGATGGGGAGATCGAAGTTGCCGGACCTGAACTGGCGCGAAGTCTGACCGACCTTGGCCTCGTCGATGAATATCGACTGTACCTCCATCCCGTCGTGCTTGGTCGCGGCAAGCCTTTGTTCGCCGGCCCGCGGCCGCCGCTGCGCCTCGTGGGGAGCGATCGAATTGGCGCGGACGTGATCAGGTTAACCTACGTTCCCGCATAGTCGCGCGACGTCGGCGCGTGCGGCGAAGGACAACTGGCGGCCCTCATCAGCCATGGTCCGCTTCGCCTCGATGCGGTTGCGGTTGCGCTGATCAGTCTGCGTCCCAAAGCGCGTCGCATTCAAACGGAGCCACGCAACGCGCTTCAGGTCATTGTTTTGATGCATGTCGTCGTCCTGAAACCGCCGCACAGTTTCGGGTAACATCCACTACAGCGCCGCGCGTCTTTTCAGACGCCATTTATGTAATGATAATAGATGCTTATAAGACGTTTCTTACAAACAAATCTCAGATCATGAACCAAGTGCCTCATAGCGAAAGCGGTCGAAATCCGCCTGCATGCCGCTGCCGGACGTGTCGAAGGCGAACATGCCGGCAAAGGCGCCGGTGAAAGAGCCGTGCTCGCCGCGTCCGCCCTCGTCCGAGACGACGCCCGCATCCAGCACGGGGCCGATGGGGACCCAATCCTCCTCAGCGTTGGCCCGCCAGAAGAATTGGAGTTCGTTATCCCTCGCCTCCATCGCCAGGTGAACCGTGCCATCCGGGACCGCCACGCCGCTCCCGGTCGGATACTCCAGACGCCCGTGGGGAAAATCGCCCGGGCATGAAAGGATCGTGACCACACGGCCGAGCGTTTCGTGCCACGTGACGCCGAGCGCATGGAACTTGTGGCGGTTATAGTAATGCGCCAGGCCGGCGACCTGCTGGTAGGTGTAGGGTGTAAAGTCGACGACCGTCTCGGCTCGGAATGAATGATGCTCCTGGCGTCTCGCCACCAGCGCCTGCTCGAACCAACTGCCGATGCTTTCGCGGCCGAACAGGCGCAAGTGCCCTTCCCGCCTCGCCAGCGAGAAGATCCGCTCCGGCAATGGGGTGCGCAGCCATTGAAACTCGGTAGCGAGCACCGTCTCGTCGAAATCCGTCTCGATGACGGCGGGCTGCGGAAGAACGCTCGTCTCGACCGGAGCCGGGACGCTCAGCTCCGGCACGATGCCGCCGCTTTCCAGATAGAGCCAACCGTCTTCCCGCCAGACGCACTTCTGCAGGGCCGTCTCGCGACCGAGCGTGCAGCGGCGCTGCGGCGGCAGCGGCCGGCCGCAAAGGTGGGTGTGATAGGCCTGCCCATCCGGCGTCTCGACATACTGACCGTGGCCGGCCCGCTGCAGCGGCGCCTCCGGATGATCCTTCGAACTGATGAGATGGACCTGCGGGTGCATCTCGTACGGGCCGTCGATCGTCCGTGACCGCGCCATGGTCACCGCATGGTCGTAACCCGTTCCCCCTTCCGCCGTGGTCAGGTAATACCAGCCATCGCGCTTGAAGAGATGCGGCCCCTCGACGAGACCGAGCGGACTGCCGGCGAAGATGTTCCTGACCGGACCGACGAGCTTGCGCGTCCGCTCGTCCCACTCCTGCAGCAAGATGCCGTCGAAGGCCGGATGCTTCGGTGCACCGCCAAAACTCTCGGTGCGATGGTTCCACTGCATGTTCAGGAACCACTTGCGACCGTCGTCATCATGGAAGAGCGACGGATCGAAGCCCGAGGAATTGACATAGACGGGGTCGGACCAGGTCGCCTCCACCGCTTCCGCGGTGACGATGTAGTTGTGCGCGTCCTTGAAGTTGCCGTCGAAGCGTTTCACGTCCGTGTAGACGAGCCAGAACAGCCCGTCGCAATAGGAAAGGCACGGCGCCCATATACCGCAACTGTCGGGATTGCCGCGCATGTCGAGCTGGCTCGCCCGCTCCAGCGGCCGGCGGACGAGACGCCAGTTCACGAGGTCGCGCGAGTGGTGGATCTGCACGCCCGGAAACCACTCGAAGGTGGACGTCGCAATGTAATAGTCGTCGCCCACCCGGCAGATCGACGGGTCGGGATTGAAGCCCGGCAGGATCGGATTGCGGATCATCGCGGTCATGTCTTGCTCCTCCATCTTTGCGCAGCATCCAGCCCCAAACTCGGGGCCGTTTCAAGGTCTTTCCTGTCCATCCAGCGCTTGCGCCGCGGCGACCGAGTCGCCTCCACGCGGGGCGAGCCGCACGCCAATACAGGGCGGTATATCGGGCCTAGCGCCGGAGCTTGGGCATTCCGAGGGCCTCCCCATGATACTTTCGTACATCCGCCGGCCGCGAAACGGAAAAATGGCCGCCCAGACTTGAAAGGAAGCTTGAAATCGGCACTGTGACTGTGCTTGGCAGAACACCAAAAACCAGCCAATGCGGGGAGGTATTCAATGAATCCGTTACTCGGCTTCAGCCGATTGATCGACGCCGTTACCGAGAGAATCGGCAAGGCAGTGTCCTGGCTCATACTCGTCGCCGTTCTCGTCAGCGCCGGCAACGCGGTCATCAGAAAAGCGTTCAACGTGTCGTCCAACGCCTGGCTCGAGGCGCAATGGTACCTCTTCGGCGCCGCCTTCATGTTCGCCGCCGCCTATACGCTCAGCCAGAACGAGCACATCCGAATCGATGTCGTCTACGGAATGTTCTCGCGGCGCGTCCAGCATTGGATCGATCTCTTCGGGCACGTCTTTTTCCTGATGCCCTTCGTGCTCCTGATGCTCTACTACCTCGTGCCTTACGTCCGGATGTCCTATGTCTCGGGCGAGGTATCGTCGAGCGCCGGCGGGCTGATCATCTGGCCGGCCAAGGCCATCCTGTTGTTCGGCTTCATTCTGCTCGCCTTGCAGGGCGTCTCGGAAATCATCAAGAAGATTGCCATCATGACCGGCAACATGGACGATCCGACCCCCTATGTGCCGACCCACGCGCCGCTTGAAGACCCCGTCGCTCCGGAGGTACGCCCGTGATCGAACTCATCGCTGAAAACCTAGCACCGATCATGTTCGCCTCACTGATCGTGTTCCTGCTGCTGGGTTATCCGGTCGCCTTCTCGCTCGCCGCCAACGGCCTGCTGTTCTTCATCATCGGCGTGGAACTGGCGCCGCTTTCGGATTCGATCAATCTCTCCTGGCCGCTGCTCAACGCCCTGCCGGAGCGCTTCTGGGGCGTGATGTCGAACGACACATTGCTTGCCATCCCCTTCTTCACCTTCATGGGGATCGTGCTCGAGCGCTCCGGCATGGCCGAGGACCTTCTCGATACGATCGGCCAGCTTTTCGGCCCGGTCCGCGGCGGCCTCGCCTATGCGGTGATCTTCGTCGGCGCGCTGCTTGCGGCAACCACCGGCGTGGTGGCGGCCTCGGTCATCGCCATGGGCCTGATCTCGCTGCCGATCATGCTGCGCTACGGCTATGACCGGCGCGTCGCGTCTGGGGTCATCGCCGCCTCCGGCACACTTGCCCAGATCATCCCTCCGTCGCTGGTGTTGATCGTTCTCGCCGACCAGCTCGGCCGCTCGGTCGGCGACATGTATGCCGGCGCCCTGATCCCGGGTCTCGTCCTGACCGGCCTCTACATGGGTTACATTCTGCTCATGTCGTTCCTGAAGCGCGATTCCATGCCGGCGCTGCCGCTCGAAGCGCGCACGCTCGGGTCGGGCGTGGCATCCCTCATCGTCGCGCTGCTCGTGGCAGCCGGCATCGCCTATGCAGCGCATGTCTTCCTGTCGCCGACGCAGGGCGAGAATGCCGACATTCTCGGCGCGACCGTCGGCGTCGCGGTCATCTACCTCGTTGCGCTCGTCGACCGGGCCATGAAGTTCAATGCTCTGTCGCGTCTGGCCCAGCAGGTCATCATTGTGCTGATCCCGCCGCTGGCGCTGATCTTCCTCGTGCTCGGCACGATCTTCCTCGGCATCGCCACGCCGACCGAAGGCGGGGCGATGGGTGCAGTCGGCGCGCTGATCATGGCGGCGGCGAAGGGGCGGCTGAACATGGAGGTCGTCCGGGCCGCGCTCGCTTCGACCACCCGCCTTTCGGCTTTCGTCCTGTTCATCCTGATCGGCGCCCGCGTCTTCTCGCTGACCTTCTACGGCGTCAACGGGCATCTCTGGGTCGAGCACCTGCTGGTCGGGCTGCCGGGCGGCGAAATCGGCTTCCTTATCGCCGTCAACCTGCTCGTCTTCTTCCTGGCCTTCTTCCTCGATTTCTTCGAACTCGCCTTCATCATCGTGCCGCTGCTCGCGCCGGCGGCCGACAAGCTCGGCATCGACCTGATCTGGTTCGGCGTGCTGCTCGGCATCAACATGCAGACGAGCTTCATGCACCCGCCCTTCGGCTTCGCGCTCTTCTACCTGCGTTCGGTTGCCGCGAGGGTGCCCTATCTCGACAAGGTAACCGGCAAGATGACGCAGCCGGTGACAACCGGGCAGATCTATTGGGGTGCGGTGCCCTTCGTCGGCATCCAGATCCTGATGGTGGCGTTGACGATCCTCTTCCCGCAGATGGTCATGCATTACAAGGGAAGCGGTGCCACGGTCGACCCGTCGACCATCAAGATCGAGGTGCCCGGTTTCGGGACGGGTGGCGGCGGCCTGACCCTGCCCGACAACGGCGGCGGCCTCGGTCTGCCCGGCGGCCTGCAACTCCCCGGCGGCAGCCCGCTCGACCAGAAGCCTGCTGATCAGAACGGCGGCGCACAGCCGCAGCCGCAGACCGCGCCGTCGAACGATCTCAGTCAGCCGCCGTCGTTCAAATAGTACAAGTATCGGCTCGAAAAGCATCGGGCGGCCCCGACCAGGGCCGCCCGTTTTCTTATGGCTTACGCTCCCGACGAGGAAACCCTGTCCCTGGAGCAATTCCAGGAAAAGTGTGTAACGGTTTTCCGCCCGGAACTGCGTATTTCAAAGAGTTAGATCATTTCACCGTTTCAATGAAACGATGAAATGATCTAATCCAGCCGCTTTGCCGGATTGTCGCGATACCAGTCGACGATCATGGGCATCATCTCCTCGAAGGGGCCACCCACGAAAACGTTGAGCAGGCCCATGCGGGCCGCGCTCTCGTTCTTGAAATCATGCATCGTTCCACGCGGGATAACGCAAAGCGACCCTTTCTCCATCTGGTGCCAGGTGTCGCCCACTAGGATGGTGGCCGTGCCCTCTATCACATAGAAGATCTCGTCGTTGTCATCGTGCTTGTGGGCACCCGGCCCTTCATGCCGTGCGTCCAGCCACCATTCCGAGACCGAAAAGCGGTCCTGGGTCTCCGGTCCATCGGCTTTGAAGACGGCCTGTATCGCACCCATGTCGTAGCGCCGCCCCTCGCCGGGGCCGAGCGCGATCGATTGGCTTTCACTCGGCATTGCGCCTCCTCCTTGCGCGTTGAGGCGGCAACCCTACCACGAAACCACTGGACAAGCGCCGGTCGACGTCCGGCAATAAAAAAAGCCGCCCGCGACCAAGGTTGCGAGCGGCTGGTTGCAGTCAGGAACAGGGGTGAAGCTTAGAGCTTGCCGCCGCGCTGCTGGATCATCATGAAGGTATCGTAGTTGTATTCGGCGATCTGGGCATTGAGATAATACTCGCCGCGGAACGCCTTGATCGAGTCCCAGATCTTCTTGAAGGTCGGGTTCGAGTCTTCCATTTCAGCATAGACCTTGTTCGCCTCGTCGAAGCAGGCCGACAGGATTTCGGCGCTGAACGGGCTCAGCTTGGCGCCGGCCGCAACCAGGCGCTTGATCGCCGAGGGGTTCAGATAGTCGTACTTCTGCAGCATGTTCGCGTCGGTCGCCTGGCAGGCGGTGCGCAGCAGCGACTGATAGGCCTTGGGCAGGCCCTCGTAGGCCGCCTTGTTGAACATGGCGTGCACCGTCGGGCCACCTTCCCACCAGCCGGGATAGTAGTAATACGGCGCCACCTTGTAGAAGCCGAGCTTCTCGTCGTCATAGGGGCCGACCCACTCGGCCGCATCGATCGTGCCCTTCTCGAGGGCCGGGTAGATGTCGCCGCCGGCGAGCTGCTGCGGCACCACGCCGAGGCGCTCCATGACCTTGCCGGCGAAGCCGCCGACGCGCATCTTCAGGCCCTTCATGTCGGCAACGGTCTTGATCTCCTTGCGAAACCAGCCGCCCATCTGGACGCCGGTATTGCCGTTCGGGAAGCCAACCAGGCCTTGAGCGCCAAGGAATTCGTTGAACAGGTCGATGCCGCCGCCATGATAGTGCCAGGCGTTCATGCCGCGCGCATTGAGCGCGAAGGGCACGGCAGCGCCAAGCGCCCAGGTCGGGTCCTTGCCCCAGTAATAGTAAGCGACGGTGTGGCACGCTTCGACGGTACCGGCGGCGGCCGCATCGGCGGCCTGCAGCCCCGGAACGATTTCGCCCGCTGCGAAGACCTGGATCTGGAAGTTGCCGTCGGTCGCCTCGGACACGTGTTTCGACAGGACTTCCCCGCCGCCGTAGATCGTATCCAGTGACTTCGGGAACGACGACGTCAAACGCCACGTTACTTTCGGATTGCTTTGCGCGATGGCAGGCGCTGCGAGCGCCGTCGCGGCAGCTGCACCGAGGCCACCCAAGCTCGCGTTTTTAATGAATGAACGGCGATCCATAGTTCCTCCCTGGTTCCCGCCTGGCGATCGACGCTGTTTACTGTCAACGCCGCCGCCTATCGAGGCTCATCCGATCCTTTTTGGGTGATCGACGCGCCTTGTTTCTCCTCGTTTGCCGCCCGGCACGCATGGCAAAAGCACTGCGCAAATCGGACAACAGCAACGCACCTTACATAATCGCAACTCCATGTCCAGCGGCGGCATCGAGCCGCCGCCCCCTACTTTTGTACAGGCTTGGGAAACTATGTCCGATTGCCGTAAATTCAAGGCAAATCAAGGCATTCCGGTGCAATCAGCGTTCGGCTGACGATGCCCAGAGATTGATATCGGCTTCACGGGCATAGAGATCGATCTCCGCCAGTTCCTCGGCCGAAAAGGTGTCGTTCTCGAGTGCCCTGACGCAATCGACGATCTGCTCGGAACGGCTTGCGCCGATCAACGCCGAGGTGATGCGGCCGCCGCGCAGAACCCAGGCCAACGCCATCTGCGCCAGCGTCTGGCCACGCCGTTCGGCGATAGCGTTCAACTTGCGAATGTTGTCGGTGATCGCCGGACGAATGAAGTCCTTCTTGAGGAAGTGGTTCTGGGCAGCGCGGCTATCCTCCGGGATGCCGTTCAGATACTTCGTCGTCAACATGCCCTGGGCGAGCGGCGAGAACACGATCGAGCCGATGCCGAGCTCTGCAAGCGTGTCGACGAGGCCGTCGTCCTCGACCCAGCGGTTGAGCATGGAATAGCTCGGCTGGTGGATGAGGCAGGGCGTGCCGAGTTCCTTGAGGATCGCTGCAGCCTCGCGGGTACGCTGCGAGTTATAGGAAGAGATGCCGACATAGAGCGCCCTCCCCGAACGGACGATATGGTCGAGCGCAGCGCAAGTTTCCTCGAGCGGCGTGTCCGGATCGAAGCGGTGGGAATAAAAGATGTCGACATAATCGAGCCCCAGGCGCTTCAGGCTCTGGTCGCAGGAGGCGATCAGATATTTGCGGCTGCCCCACTCGCCATAGGGACCGGGCCACATGTCGTATCCCGCCTTGGAGGAGATGATGAGCTCATCGCGCAGGCCGGCGAATTCGGTCCTGAGGATTTCCCCGAAGGCGGTCTCGGCCGAACCGGGCGGCGGGCCGTAATTATTGGCGAGATCGAAATGGGTGATGCCGAGGTCGAAGGCCGTCCGGCACATGTCGAGTTTACGCTCATGCGGCGTGTCGCCGCCGAAATTGTGCCACAGCCCCAGCGAGATCGCCGGCAGCTTCAGGCCGCTCCGGCCGCAGCGGTTGTACTTCATCTTCTCGTATCGGTTTTCCGCCGGTTGCCAGGGCATCTGTCGTGTTCCTTCGTTTCAGGTGGGTGCGCTTTGAATACCCCTCCCCGCCCCCTCCCCACAAGGCTCTCTTGAAGGGAGGGGCAGATCGTCACCGCAAAAGCGCCCGCGCCTCATCGATGCCGAGTGCCTCAGGCTGGGTGCAGGTGGTCGAGAGCGTCACGAAACGGCCCTCCTCGCCGGATTTCAGGATCGAGACCATGACATCGACGGCATGAAGCGCCCGATCCAGCGAGCAGCGCGCGTCGCGGCCCGTCAGGATCGCGGCCGCCAAGTCGGCGAGACCGGCCGTGCGATAGTTGGCGATCGGGCCGAGCGGATGCTCCCAGTTGTTCACGGCGAACGGGTGCTCCCACATCTCCAGCGGCTCGATTTCCTTGTCCTGCCCGCTTGCTTCGACCGTGCCCCCGAAGAAATTCGGGTCAGGCACGAACAAAGAGCCTTCGGTGCCGTAGAGCTCCATATTGGCGTGGCGGTGCGACCAGACATCCCAGCTTGCCGAAAGCGTGATCGTCGCGCCGCTGTGGAACTCGAGCAGCGCGTGGATGTTGGTCGGCGTCTTGACCGGAATTACCTCGCCCTTGCGCGGCTCGCTGCTGATGGTGCGGGTCTGGCTTGCCATGGAGGAAAGCGCTGCGACGCGCTTCACCGGTCCGATGAGGTTGATGAGATTGGCAATGTAATAAGGCCCGAGATCGAGCACCGGTCCGCCGCCCGGCAGGAAGAAGAAGTCCGGATTCGGATGCCACATCTCCATTCCGGGGCTCATCACATGGCAGGTCCCGGAGGTGATGCGGCCGATCTTGCCCGCGTCGATATGAGCGCGGGCAAGCTGATGCGCGCCGCCGAGGAACGTATCGGGTGCCGAGCCGACCATCAGCCCCTTCGCCCTGGCGATCGCCCGCAATTCCTCCCCCTGATCGAGCGTCAGGACCAGCGGCTTTTCCGAATAGACATGCTTGCCGGATTCGAGGATCGCCTTCGAAACCGGATAGTGCGCATCCGGGATCGTCAGGTTGACGATGATGTCGACTTCCGGATTGACGAGCATCGCCTCGATGCTCTGCGCCGTCACGTCATATTCGGCAGCCCGCGCTTCGGCAGCCGCCGGATTGATGTCGGCGCAGGCGACGACCCGGATGCCCTTGAAGAGCGGCGCAAGTTTGAAATAGGTGGTTGAAATATTTCCGCATCCGATGATGCCGACGCCAAGTTCTTTTACCATGGAGGTTTCTACTCCTCAGTAGGATTGAATGGAAGCCAGCGAGCGCTTGGCGAAGCGCCGGAAGTCGCTGGGATTATCGTGCTCGGCGATGAAATACTTCGCCGAGGTCTTGGAGAGCGCCTGGACGAGCGCCTTCCAATCGAGCGTGCCCTGGCCGACATCCGCCCAGCCGTCCTCGTTCGCATTCTCGCCCTTCGGCGCGACGTCCTTGACGTGGACGGCGGTGATGCGGCTCGCGTGTTTCTCGATCCATGCGAAGGGATCGGCGCCGCCGCGGACGATCCAGGCGATATCCGCTTCCCAGGAAAGATCCGGCCCGCCGGCAAAGATGTGATCAAGCGGCACCGAGCCGTCGGCAAGCGGATGGAACTCGAAATCATGATTGTGCCAGCCGAAGTCGAGCCCGGCATGGCGGTACAGCTTGCCCGCCGCCTGCAGCCGGGCACCGAAAGCGCGCCAGCCGGCCGCATCGGTCGGGCGCTGGTCGGGCATCAGGTACGGGCAATAGATGGCGCGGATGCCGAGCGCATTGGCGATCTGCAACACCCGGACCGGATCCGCCTCGAGCATGTCGATGCCGAAATGGGCGGTCGGCATGGTCAGGCCATTGCGTTCCAGCCCGCTCTTGAAACCCGCGATCTCCCCGTCGCTGAGCGACGCGTAGAGCGCGCCATAACCTTCGACCTGGGTATAGCCGGCTTGGCCGAGAGCCGAGAGCACTTCGGCAAGGGGCGGAAAATTGCGGGCGCTGTAAAGCTGGAAGCTGACGTCTTTCATCAAATTTCTCCTTGTGGGTTTCACACGATCGGGACTTCGCGGGAATGGGCTAAAGAAGGTCGGAAGCGGCTCACGCTGCATCCTCATCGGCTGGCATTCGCGGGTAGGAGCCGCGCGTTCTGGCGATGTGACGCTTCATTCCGCTCAGCCCCTTCCCTGGCAGGATTCGAGGTCATAGGCGGCAAAGCGCGGCAACCGGCCCGCTTCAATGGGAGCTTTCGGCGTGAAACGGACCGTCTTCACGTCACCGGCGGTCAGATCGAAGGCGTTGTCGGTATAACGGCCTTCGACATCGGCCTCGACCATCACATGCAGTGCGAGACCGCTCGCGCTCACGGTGACGTCGAAACTGCCGTCCAGCCCGGGCCCCGCCTCGATGGTCAGGCCGGACGGCACAAGGTCTAGGGCCTTGTAGGTGCCGTGGACGTAATGCCCCTCGCCGCGCATGCCGTTGGACGCTTCGAAAGACCAGAACAGCAGCGATCCTGCCGGGATGTCCTTCGCGGCGATGGTGACGAGCGTGGCGGCGCGATCCGGCGAACAGGCGCCCATCGCCGCCACCAGCGGGCGGCGCTGGCCGTCGAGCGAGACGGTGAAGGTCTGCAGTTCCACCGTTACCGGCTCTGCCGTATCGTTCACCATCGAAAAGGTGATCTCGCCGTTGTCGGCCGACGGGATGGCTGCGACGGCCACCGGCTGGAAGAAGCGTCGCGCCATGTAGTGCATCGCCTTCCAGTGGCCGCCATAGTCGAGGCTCGACCAGGAGGCGACGGGCCAGGTGTCATTGAGCTGCCAGTAGAGCGTGCCCATGCAATGGGGCTTCAGCGAGCGCCAGTAGTCGACCGCCGTGCGGATCGCCAGCCCCTGCTGGACCTGGCTCAGATAGACGAAGCTCGGGAAATCCTTGGGGAAGCGGAAGTAGCGGAACATGGTTGCGGCGATACGCTCGTTGCCGCCGGCATTCTTCTGATGCGCCTCCATGACCGGCGAAGCGATGTTGAGGTCGCCCGCCTCGGCGAACTGCCGGATCACCGGCATCGACGTATAGGACTGGAAGCCGAATTCCGAGCAGAAGCGCGGCCGCACGCTGCGGTAATTCTCGAAGGACTTGTTCTCGTGCCAGACGGACCAGTAGTGCATGTCGCCGGCCCCGTCCGCATGCCAGGCATCGCCGAAATTGAGATAGCCAACCGAAGGACTCGACGGCCACCAGATCGCCTCCGGTGACGCTGCCTTCATCGCCATCTCGACGGTCCGGTTCAGCCGGTCATAGGAGACGAGATAGCGGTCGCGATCCTTGCGGCTTTCCTCGAACCAGGTCAAAGCGCCGACGAGTTCGTTGTCGCCGCACCAGAGCGCGACCGACGGATGGGAAGAGAGCCGCTTGACCTGATGCGTGACTTCCGCGGCGACGTTTTCGAGGAAATCCGGCGTCGAGGGGTAAAGATTGCAGGCGAACATGAAGTCCTGCCAGACGAGCAGGCCGAGCCGGTCACAGAGATCGTAGAACCAGTCCGGCTCGTAGAAGCCGCCGCCCCAGACGCGGATCATGTTCATGTTGGCATCGACCGCGGAACGCAACAGGTCCTCGACACCCTCCGGCGTGACGCGCGACATCAGCGCATCCGCCGGTATCCAGTTAGCGCCGCGGCAGAAGATATCGCGGCCGTTGACGCGCAGCGCGAAGCGGCTGCCGGCCTCGTCCTCGTCGGTCACGAGCTCCACCGTGCGGAAGCCGATCTGGCGTGTGACGTTCTCCTCCGGCGTTTCCACCTTGAGGATGGAAAGTGCCTGCTTGCCACTGCCTGCCGGCCACCAGCGCTTGGGTTCCGTCACGCTGAACACATGGGTAATGCGCGTCTCGCCCGCGGCAACGCTGCAGTCAAGGCGCTCGCGCAGGCCGTCGAGTTCGAAATGGATCGGCAGGATTCCCGGATCTGGGGCATAGAGCTGGACCGTGACCTGGAGATCGACCGAGCCGTCCTCCAGCCAGACCTGGCGAGTCGTTACGTGCTCGATGCGCGCCGTCTCCAGCCGGCAGAGCGCCAATGCGCCGTAAACGCCGAGCGGGGCGATGGCGATGTTCCAGTCCCAGCCGAAATGGCATTGCGGCTTGCGCAGCATATTGCCATTGGCGATTGGCGAGTTGCCGTCGTGATAGGGCACATGGAAGGGTTGTGCAGCCTGACGCCGCGCGCCCTCGGCGATCGCGGAATGCAGCACGATGCGGATGCGGTTCTCGCCGGCGACAAGCGCCTGCGAGACGTCGGGGCGATGACGGAGGAAGCAATTGTCCGCCTGCAAGACGAGCCGGTCGTTGACGAAGACCGAGACTATGGTGTCGATGCTTTCGAAATCGAGATACCAATGCCCTTCGAGATCATCCGCATCGATGGAGACGGTGCGCTCGAGCACCCACTCCTTGTGCGCCACCCATTGGACGTCTGCCTCGTTCCGGCCGCGATAGGGGTCGGCAATGATATCAGCCCGTTCGAGCGCGCTGTGCACGTCGCCCGGCAGCGCGATCGTCAAGGCATGGCTGTTGTCGGCCGAAGCGAGCAGCCAGTCGCCGGAAAGATCGATGCGGACGGCGTCGCGATTGTTGATCTCGGAAGGCATACCCACAGTCCATTCATTGGCCGGTGATTTCGCGCCGGCTTTCATCCGATGAGAGGCCGTCACCGGCCCATCGGATTTCGCTCAAAGTCGATTTTCGCTGGCTGCGTCGAAGATCGAGGCGACAGCCATGTCGAAGGAGAGGCGCACCGTGCTGCCCGGAGGGTAGCGCCGCTGGCCGGCGATCCGCACCGACATGGATTGCCCGGCAAGCGTCAGCCACAGCAGGTTGTCGGCGCCCATCGGCTCCTCGATGTCGACGGTCGCCGGGTGCACCTCGTGGCTTTCCGTCGCCTCGTCGACCTTGACGTGTTCGGGTCTCAGGCCAAGGACGACCTTCTGGCCAGGGTGGAGCCTCGTGCGTGCCGGATAGGACGTGACGTCGAAGGCGACATCGTTCACCCGTACGAAACTGCGGCTGTCCTTCGCCTCCACCTCGCCGCGGAAGAAATTCATCGACGGCGAGCCAATGAAGCCGGCAACGAAGAGGTTCTCCGGGGCGTTGTAGATGGTCATCGGATCGGCAAGCTGCTGGATGACCCCGCTCTTCATAACGGCGATTCGGTCGGCGAGCGTCAGCGCCTCGATCTGGTCGTGCGTCACGTAGATCATTGTGTTCTTCAGCGACTGGTGCAGCCGCTTGATCTCAACGCGCAGCTCGGAGCGCAGCTTGGCATCGAGGTTCGAGAGCGGCTCGTCGAAGAGGAAGACGTCGACGTCGCGCACCAGCGCCCGCCCGATCGCCACGCGCTGGCGCTGCCCGCCGGAAAGCTCGGACGGCTTGCGCTTCAGCAAGGGCTGGATCTGCAGGATCTCCGAGGCGCGCTTCACGCGCTTGTCAATTTCCGCCTGCGGAATTTTGGCGACCTGCAGGCCGAAGGAAAGGTTCTTCTCGACGGACATTTGCGGATAGAGCGCGTAGGACTGGAACACCATGCCGATGCCCCGGTCCTTGGGCTCCTCCCAGGTCACATTGCGGTCCTTGATGAAGATCTGACCATCGGACACGTCGAGCAGACCGGCGATGCAGTTTAGCAGCGTCGACTTTCCGCAGCCGGACGAGCCGAGCAGAACGAGGAATTCGCCATGGTCGATGTCGAGATTGAGCCTGTCGAGAACCGTGACGGCGCCGAAATTCAGTGACAGATCCCTGACGGAAACACTTGTCATGCTTGCTTATCCTTTCACTGCACCGGCCGCGATGCCGCGGACAAAGAGCCGACCGGAGACGAAATAGACGACGAGCGGTACGGCTCCCGTCAAAATCGTTGCCGCCATGTTGACGTTGTATTCCTTCACGCCCTGGACCGAATTGACGATGTTGTTGAGCTGGACGGTCATCGGGTAGTACTCAGGCCGCGTGAAGACGACGCCGAACAGGAAGTCGTTCCAGATGCCGGTGACCTGCAGGATCATCGCCACCACGAAGATCGGCAACGACATCGGCAGCATGATCTTGAAGTAGATCGTCCAGAACCCGGCACCATCGACACGCGCGGCCTTGAAAAGTTCCTCGGGCAGTCCCGCGAAATAATTGCGGAACAGGAGGGTGAGGATCGGCATGCCGAAGATCGTGTGCACGATGACAAGTCCGGTCAGAGTGCCATAGACGCCCATTTCACGAAGCACGATCACGATTGGATAGATCATCACCTGGTAGGGGATGAAGGCGCCGACGACCAGGATGGTGAAGAAGAGCTCCGCCCCCTTGAAGCGCCAATTCGCCAGCGCATAGCCGTTCACCGAGGCAACCGCGATCGAGATGATCACCGAAGGCACCGTGATGCGGACCGAATTCCAGAAGCCGCGGGAGAGACCGTCGCAATTGAGCCCGGTGCAAGCCTCGGCCCAGGCCTTCACCCAGGGTTCGAAGGTGATTTCGAGCGGCGGCGCGAAGATGTTGCCAACGCGGATTTCCGGCATGCCTTTGAGTGACGTCGCGATCATCACGTAGAGCGGCAGCAGATAGTAGAGGGCGACGACGATCAGGGTGCCGTAGACGATGATGTTGCGCCGCGAGAGCTTGCGGCGCGGCTTGCGGCCGCTCGGGCCGGCTGTGATTCTGCCGGGAACCGCGTCGTGCTCCGGAACCATGCTGTTGTTGGCGACGAGATTAAGCACGCTTGCGGCCTCCTCCGAATTCCAGATACGCCCACGGCACGATGATGATGGCGACGGTGATCAGCATCATGGTGGAGGCGGCGAAGCCCTGGCCGAGGTTCTGGGCCTGGAACATGTAGTCGTAGACGTATTTGGCCGGCACTTCCGATGCGATCCCCGGGCCACCGCTGGTTTGCGCCACGACGAGGTCGTAGACCTTGACGATGCCGCTCGCGATGATCACCAGGGTGGTGATGAAGACGCCGCGCATCATCGGGATGATGATCAGCACATAGGTCTTCCACATCGGAATGCCGTCGACCCGCGCCGCCTTCCAGATGTCCTCGTCGATGCCGCGGAGGCCCGCGAGCATCAGGCACATGACGAGACCCGTCCCCTGCCAGAGCGCAGCGATCAGGATGCCGTAGATGACAATGTCGGCGTCATAGAGCGGATCGAAGGAGAAACTCGTCCAGCCGAGCGACCGCACGATGGACTGAATGCCGAATTGAGGATTGAGCAGCCACTGCCAGACCAACCCCGTCACGATGAAGGACAGAGCGAAAGGATAGAGCATGATCGTTCGGAATGTATTCTCGAAACGAATCTTCTGGTCCATCAGCGCCGCCAGCACGAAGCCGATCACCAGGCTGAAGATCAGCGAGAGGAACCCGTAGACCGCAAGGTTCTGGATGGAGATGATCCAGCGCGGCGCCGCCCAAAGCCGCTCGTACTGATCGAGGCCGACGAAGGAGAGGCGCGGCAGCAATTTTGAATTGGTGAACGAGTAGACGACGGTCCAGATCGTGCCGCCGAGGAAGATGACCACGGCTGTCAGGATCATCGGGATCGAGGCGATCTTCGCATTCAGGTTGCGCAGCCACTGGTTCGGTCTGCCCGAACCACGTGTTAGAGCCGTCATGTTTCCTCCTCCGGAACTGCGACAATATCTGGCGGCGGGCGGCACCGGCGACCAGCAAGCCGCCGAACTTCAACGCCGACCACGGACGTGGCCCCTGCCCTCGTCTGCCATGCGCGCTCGCCTCAACGGCATCCGGGCACGGCGGCAGGCCGAGCGACGGCCTCGCGCAGCAGCGAGGCCGTCAGAAGCCGCGATCAGTCCGCCGCGGCGATGATTTCCGCGAAGCGCTTCTGCGCGTCTGCCGGCGTCATCGACGGGTTTGCAAAGAACTCGGAGAAGAGATCTTCCTTCTGCTTCTGACTGTCGGCCGACAGCAGCTGGTCGGTGCCCTGGATCACATTGCCCTTGGCGAGGATTTCCAGCCCCTTCTTCATGCAGTCGTTGGCGGTTGCGAGGTCCACGTCGCCGCGCACGGGCAGCGAGCCCTTCTTAAGATTGAAGGCGACCTGTGTTTTCGGACTGAGGAGCGTCGATGCCAGCACTTCCTGCGCCTTCGACTTTTCCTCGTCCTCGATCAGCGGGAAGTAGAAGGCATCGCCGCCGGTCGAGATCACTTCGTTCACGCCGAGACCCGGAAGGCACGTATAGTCGACTCCGGCCTTCTGGCCCGCCACCTGGAACTCGCCCTGGGCCCAGTCGCCCATGATCTGGCCGCCGGCCTTGCCGGTGATCACCAGGTTCGTCGCCTGGTTCCAGTCCTGAACATTGGTGCCCTTCGACAGGCGGCGTGCATCGTCGGCCGCCTTGAAGACCTTGGCGATCTCCGCTCCGGCTGCGACTTCCTCATCCTTCTTGGCAAAGACTTGCTCGAACACGTCCTTGCCGGCAATCGCCACCATCAGCACGTCGAACGCGCCGGCCGCCTGCCACGGCTGACCGCCGACGGCAAGCGGTATGATGCCGGCCTTTTCAAGCGCCGGCCCGGCCGCAACGAACTCGTCCCAGTTCTTAGGCACCGGCACACCGGCCTGCTTGAAGGCAGCATTCGAAAGCCACAGCCATTGCCAGGAATGGATGTTGACGGGCGCGCAATAGATCTTGCCTTCGATGGTGCAGGAGTCGAGCAGGCTGGCCGGCTTGACGATTTCCTTCCAGTTTTCGCGCGTGGCGACATCGGTCAGGTCGCGCATCAAACCGGCCTCGACCAGTTCCTCGGCCTGACGGCCATGGTTGAACTGAGTCGCGCCCATCGGGTCGCCGCCGGTGATGCGGCTGATCATGATCGGCCGCGCCGTGCCGCCGGAGCCGGCGATCGCACCGTCAACCCATTTGTTGCCGGTCGCGTCGAATGCCTTCGCCAGTTCAGCTACCGCGGCAGCTTCGCCGCCGGACGTCCACCAATGCGTGACCTCCAGATCGGTGGCGTGAGCCAGGCCGAACGGCAGGACCACGGTTGCGGCCAAAGCGCCGGCCAAAGAACGTAATTTCATGAGTCTCCTCCCTCACTGTAACGTTACCGTAAAAAACTTAGTTCAATCCAATTGCCGACGCAACACCCACAACGGATAATTCAAACTAATTATTCTGACACATTCTATGATTGCATTCCGAGACCTTCGACACGGCTCCGTTCTGCCCCACCGAGCCGCCGCATCGCTTCAGAAAAATTCGCTTATTACACTGTTTTTGAATAGATAATTGAAACGGCTGCGAACGGCACGGTCGATTGAACCTTCGCCAACGCAGCATGATACTGCACTCACTCCTAATTCAACCCACCGTTTACGGTCTTCGCGGCGCAGTAACAAAAGGGCTCGACATTTCTACTGTATCGTTACAGATTTCCCAGGGCGATTTCACGTCGCCCCAATATGGTGCGTTCGGGCAAATCGTATATAACGCCCCGATGGGCTAAGAGACGGGCTTTGCGTGACGGGCATGGAAGACAGGACAAGAAACAGGCCAGCGGCAGCGCCGCCAACAGAGGGCGGCAGGCCGACATTGAAGACGATTGCCTTCATGACTGGACTCGGCATCACCACCGTTTCCCGCGCGCTGAAGGACGCGCCCGATATCGGCGCCGAGACCAAGGAGCGTGTGCGCCTGGTCGCCAAGCAGATTGGCTATCAACCGAACCGTGCGGGCGTACGCCTCAGGACAGGCAAGACGAATGTCATCAGCCTCGTCCTGACTCTCGAGGAAGAGATCATGGGCATCACGAGCCCGATGGTCATCGGGATCACCGAGATCCTCGCCGGCACGCCGTATCACTTGGTCGTCACGCCCTATAGTTCTTCCAAGGATCCGCTCGGGCCGATCCGCTACATTCTCGATACCGGTGCTGCCGATGGCGTGATCATCTCTCGAATGGAGCCGAACGATCCACGCGTGACGCTGCTCACCGAGCGTCAATTTCCCTTCGCCACGCATGGCCGGACCGAAATGGGGATAGTCCATCCCTATCACGACTTCGACAACGGACGATTCGCCTATGAGGCGGTGCGCAAGCTCGTCGAGCGCGGCAGGCGCCGGCTGGTGCTCCTGGAGCCACCGCCGCACCTCACCTTCCATTCGCACATGCGCACCGGCTTCGAGCACGGTCTCAAGGATTTCGGCGCGGAGTCGGTCAGCTTCCATCAGGTCAACATCGACTACAGCCTCGTCGCCATCCGCGACGCTTTCGAAAAGCTGATGGGCTCTTCGGACGCCCCCGACGGGATCGTCTCCGGCAGCGGCTCGGGTGCGATTGCACTGATTGCCGGCATCGAGTCGGCGCGCAAGAAGCTCGGCGAGGACGCTGACATGGTCTCCAAGGTCCCGAGCGACTTCCTGCGCTGGCTGCGTCCGGAGGTGATGACCATGTACGAGGATATCCGCGTCGCCGGGCGTGAACTCGCCAAGGCGGTGATCGGCCGGATCGAGGGCAAGCCCCCCGAAACGCTACAAAGTCTCAGCCAGCCCGAGTTCCAGCCGCCGATGGCGCGGTCGCCGGAAGCCTAGACTAGGTCGGTCGATCCGCGGGCTACCAGTTGCCCTGCCAGCCCGCTTTGCGGAGACTAGTGCGTATTTGTTCGCGTTGCTCGGGATTGACGAAGCGCGATACGAACTCGCCGAGTTCCTCCTGTCCTTCAGACGAGTTCCGTTGCATTTCGGCGGCTGCCTGTTCGGCCTCACGCTGGCGCCCCAGTTCCACGAGACAACAGGCGAGTGCGCAGTGCGTGGAGGGTAGATCCGGCCGCTTGGCCGCGGCATTGAGCGCCGGTTGAAGCGATTCTTCGTACTCCCCTGTGAGGAAATGCGCGAAGGCCAGGAAATGCAGCCATAGGAATGCAAGCGGATCGTGCGGACTGAGGCGCAGGCCTCTCTGAAATGGCTCAATCGCCTGGCCGGCCCGGCCGAGGAAGAGGCGCGACATGCCGAGGAGCATATAGCCGAGCGCAAAGCTGGGACTGAGGTCAATCGATCTTTGGGCGGCCTCCATTGCCCGATGGAGCCTGCCCATGACGACGCTCATAATTCCCACCGCATAATGCGCATAGGGGTCGGTTTCGGCAAGTTGCGCGGCACGCAGCGCCGCCTGCCATCCCTCCGCCATGTCCCCCGCGGGGTTCTCGCTCCACCGGAAGAACAGCGTCCCCGCGTTGCACCTGCCAAGCCACGTGTATCCTTCGGCGATATCGGGTGCCGCCACGATCGCCTTGCGAAACAGCTCGCGCGCACAGCGATGCTCGGCCGGCGTGAACTGATAGAAGTGCCACATGCCGCGAAAGATCAGTTCCCAGGCGGTCAGGTTCTCCGGCGCTTTGCGCCGCACCCGTAGGGTCTCCATTCTCAGCATTTCCGGCTCGATCGCGCCGGCAACGCGGTCGACGATCTTCGTCCTGCAGCGCGAAGAGCTCCGCCAGGTCACGGTCGTACCGTTCGGCCCAGACATGATGGCCGGTTTCCGCTTCCACCAACTGCGCCGTGACGCGAACCCTGTCGCTCGATTTGCGCGTGCTCCCCTCCAACACATAACGCACGCCGAGTTCACCGCCGATCTGCTGCACCGTGGCGGCACGGTTCTTGTAGGTGAAGCTCGAATTGCGGGCGATGACGAAAAACCACCGGAACTTTGCGAGGGCCGTAATAAGATCCTCCGTCAGGCCGTCAGCAAAGTAATCCTGCTCGGCATCTCCGCTCATATTGACGAATGGCATCACCGCGATCGACGGCTTGTCCGGCAAGGCCAAAGAGCCGCTCTGGAGCTCGGTTATCGGCACAGGCGGCTCCATGCTGGAGCGGACGCGATAGGCGCGCACCGGTCGCGCGATATTTTTCAAGGTTTTTTCGCCGAGGCACTCACACGCAAAGCTTAGCTTTCCAACGATTTGATCATGCACGGAAGCAGAGATACAGATGTCGCCCGGTTCGTCGAGCGTCTGCAGCCGCGCCGCTATGTTGACCCCGTCTCCGAAGAGATCGCCGCCGCGGGCGATTACGTCGCCAAGATTGATGCCGATGCGGAACATCATGCGGCGGCGTTCGGGGAGATCGATATTGCGGCGGCCGAGGGCGCGCTGAATAGCGACGGCGCAACGCACCGCCTGCACGGCACTTGCGAACTCGACCATGACGCCATCGCCAGCCATGTTGAACACCCGACCGCGGTGTTCCGCGACAAGACCCGCAATGATCTCCTGATACTTAGTAAGTAGGCTGAGCGTCGCCTCTTCGTCTTCCGACATGAGACGGCTGTACCCAGCGACGTCGGCAGCCAGGACAACGGCCAGATGGCGTCCCTTTGCTTCATTCGTCGGCACTAGCCCCTCCCTCGCCCCTCCATGGAGCAAGTCTACACCTTGCCGGACGCCTTCATCCAGAGGCGACACCGATGAGATGCACCGCCGCGGACGAACATTTCAGATTTCACAATGTTTCAAAGGACGCAGCCGCACCTCGCGGATCGGGCATAGGAAACGATCTCGGCCCGCTTGCTGCGCCCGTCGCCGAGGAATTCGTCGACGGCGGCGGCGACGTCGCTCGGCCGGTACCGTGCCCAATGGCCGAGACCATGGAGGGCTGCTTCCTGGCAAGCGATCGAGCCGAGCCCTAGCGTTCGACGCATGACATCGATCGCCGCCTTCTGGATGCGGTCGCAAGCAGGATCGTCCGGGAGCGCCAGGGACGGGAACTCGTCCCACCACATGTAACAGACTGTGTTCAGGGGAGCCGCGCCGGGCTCGTCTATGTGACCCAACACAGCAGCACAGCGAGGGGCGAACAGATCGGTGAAGACGTTCTCAATGGCTTCAATGCAGGAGAGCCGCGCCGCCGTCGGCGTAGAGGTGTTGTAGAACCACCCGTTGTCACCCGAGGCGCTGGTGCTCAGGAGATAGGTGAGGCCCTGGGCAATCTGCGTATCGGAGAAGCTGGCAAGCGAACGCTCAGCTGTCGAAAAGAGCCTCGTGAAGTACTCGATGGCGACCGGCGGCTCCGGACTCCACCAAGGAGGGTCTTCATCGAAGAACCAAGGGTAGCCATGCGGCCGGATCGAGTGGCCAAAGGCGTGCTCGAGCCAGGAATCGTAGCTCAGGTTCGAAACCGCGGGCATGCGAGCCTCTTTCCGTTGGAGGTCACGTTATCCGGAACGCGCAGGCATGCCGGGGCCAATCATCCACGTAGCTTAACCATCTCACGAGCCCGTCGCGCACGCCAGTTGCGTTTACCGCGCCCCGCTTGTCGGTTCGCGTCCTAGGGTGAGGGCTGGAAGGCGACAGCGGCGCCTTGTAGGCTGCACGCCGATTCAGGTGCGAGGATGCCACCGCGAGGAGGAAACTGACCGATGCCGCCCGTCAAGGTCGATCCCGACAAAGTGCATGAGTTCGAGGACGCCGCAGCCTTTTATGCCTGGCTCGGCAAGCACCACGACAAGCAGGACGAGGTCTGGATCAAGGTCCACAAAGTGGGGTCCGGGCTCAAGTCGATCACGCCCAAGGAGGCCATAGACGTGGTGCTCTGCTGGGGCTGGATTGACGGGGTGCGCAAGGGGCTCGATGAGAAGAGCTTTCTCCAGCGCTACACACCGCGTGGCAGGAAGAGCACCTGGAGCCAGATCAATGTCGACAATGTCGCCCGGCTGATCGAGGAAGGCCGGATGACAGGGCACGGCCTCAGGCAAGTTGACATGGCCAAGGCCGATGGGCGTTGGGACCGTGCCTACAGGAGCGGCAAGGACATGAAGATCCCCGACGACCTCCAGGCCGCGATCGATGCGGAACCCAAGGCGCGGGAGATGCTCGGCAAGCTCAGCGAGCAGAACCGCTTCGCTCTCGCCTTCCGCACCCACAACATGAAGACGGAAGCCGGCCGGAAGAAGAAGATCGAGACCTTTGTCGAAATGCTGAAGCGCGGCGAGACGATCTATCCGCAGGGGAAGACGTGAGGCGCCCGAAAGCGCCCCTACGCTTCATATGCTCACGGCCGGCCAATATTTGTCGTCGGTAAAATCCGTCGGGATCGGATTGAGCCGTTCGAGTTTCTCGGCAACGAAATCGATCTGCATCTTCAGATAGCGGATCGAATGCGGGATCGGCGCACCCGTAGCGAGGCTGCGTACCCGCCATTGCTCGTAGCCTGACGACCTTATGCGTCGCTCCGCCTCGCCGCGGATGCCTACCGGCCCGGTCCCGGACCTGGTCTCGATCGCCTTGCCCCCTTCGATCACCCTGAATTTCATGCTGCCTTCCCGACGCTCCCCTTATTTGAGATGTCGTCAGCTTGCCGTGGAAGGGCGACCGGCGCCACCCTTCCTTTCGTAGAAGCGATCTAAACTGATCCTAAAGCGCATACATGTCGTTACCCCAAAACCGCTGCGCCCTTTTGGGCGACATGCATCAAGCGGTCAATCCGCTGCCCCAAGGCCCATGATGGCTGTCGGCGCCATCGATGCGGTCGAAGCCGTGGGCGCCGAAGAAGTCGCGCTGCGCCTGGATGACGTTCGCCGTACCGCGGCCGCGGCGGTAGCTGTCGAAATAGCCGAGCGCGGAGGCGAGCGCGGGCACCGGCAGACCGCCGAGCACAGCTGCCGAGACGACGCGGCGGAGCGCCCCGTCGGTTTCCTTCACCATCGCCGCGAAAGCGGGCGTGACGATCAGGTTGGCCGCGTCCGGTGCCTTGGTGAAGGCGGTGGTGATCTCATCGAGGAATTGCGAGCGGATGATGCAACCGGCCCGCCAGATCCTGGCGATCGTCGGCATCGGCAGGTTCCAGTTGAATTCCTTCGAGGCGGCCGACATCACCGCGAAGCCCTGCGCATAGGCGCCGATCTTGGCGGCGAGCAGCGCGTTTTCGAGATCCTTGATGAAGGCGTTCCTGTCGGTGACCTTGAACTCGCCGACCGCCGGCAGGCCGAGGACCTTCTCGGCCGCCTCGCGCTCCTCCTTCATCGAGGAAATGCTGCGGGCGGCAACGGCGGCTTCGATGCCGGTTGCCGGCACGCCCATGTTCTGCGCCTCGATCACCGACCATTTGCCGGTGCCCTTCTGGCCGGCCTTGTCGAGGATCAGGTCGACGATCGGCCTGCCGGTCAGCGGATCGGCGGCCTTCAGCACCTTTTCGGTGATCTCGATCAGGTAGGAATTGAGCCGGCCCCTGTTCCAGGCACCGAACACCTCGCCGATCTCCTGCGCCGTCATCTTCAGCCCGTCGCGCAGGATGCCGTAGATTTCGGCGATCATTTGCATGTCGGCATATTCGATGCCGTTATGGATCGTCTTGACGAAGTGGCCGGCACCGTTTTCGCCGAGCCAGGCAACGCAGGGATCATTGTCGTATTTCGCGGCGATGGAGGTCAGCACCTTCTCGACTCGGGCGTAGGACTCCTCGGTGCCGCCGACCATGATCGACGGTCCATGGCGCGCCCCCTCCTCGCCACCGGAAACGCCCATGCCGATGAAGGTGAGGCCGCTGTCCTTCAGCGCATCGAAGCGGCGCATCGTGTCGCGGAAATTGGCATTGCCCGCGTCGATCATGATGTCGCCCTTGGCGAGATGGGCCTTCAGCGCCGCCATCTGCTGGTCGACGGGCTCGCCGGCCTTGATCATGATGATGATCGGCCGCGGCGGACGGATCGCCGCGACGAATTCCTCGATCGTCTCGCAGGGTACGATCTGTTCCTTGAGCGCGCCGGCTTCTGCGTAGAATTTCCGCGTCGCATCTACCGTGCGGTTGAAAACGGCGATCTTGTTGCCTTTTTCAGCGATGTTGAGCGCCAGGTTCGATCCCATGACGCCGAGACCGATGAGGCCGATTTCCGCCTGTGACACGTGCTTCCTCCATTGGGCAGGAGAGCCATGCACGGGCCGCGAAGTCGCGTCGGTGCCGGCTCCTTCGAATTGAACTGCGCATCTCCGGTGGCCCGCGAAGGGGGCGCCGGAGACATGCGGCGGAGGAGGCTGTTTTGGCACTCAAATCGATTTACGACAAGCCACTCCTGACAAAATCACTGCTTCTCCGGCTTGCCATCGCCGTCGTCGAGCACACGCCACGACGCGCCGTCGAGATCCTCGTACTGTCCGCTCTTCAGCGCCCAGAGAAAGGCAGCGAGGCTGAGACCGCCAAGCAGCAAAGCAATCGGGATGAGATAGACGAGCGTGTTCATCGGACGCTCCCTGCCGGCTGCAAAACCGAGCGAGTGGCCGGTGTCCCAGCAGTCCGAGCAGCCGCAAGGCTTCGCAATCTCAAGGCATTCGCGACGACGATCACCGACGAGGTGGACATCGCGATCGCCGCCACCAGCGGCGTCGCATAGCCGAGAATCGCGATGGGAACGGCGATGACGTTGTAGCCGACGGCCAGAGCGAAATTCTGCCGGATCAGCCGGCCGGCGCGGCGCGAGACCTCGATGGCGAAGGGCACTGCCGTCAATGGCTGGTGCATGAAGACGAAATCCGCCGCCTGGCGCCCGACGTCGGCGGCGGTCGCCGGCGCCATCGAGACATGTGCGGCGCGAAGGGCCGGCGCATCGTTGATGCCGTCGCCGACCATCAACACCCGGTGGCTGCCTGCCGCGGCTGCAAACGCCTCGACCTTGTGGCGCGGCGAGAGCTCGGACCACCAGTTTGCAATTCCGAGCCTGCGGCCGACTTCCGCCACGACCGGTTCCCGGTCGCCGGAAAGAATGCCGGTCGCAAGCCCCAGCTCGTGCAGCGCCTCGATGCTCTCACGTGCGGCCGGGCGCAGGCGATCCTCGAAGCGGAAGAAGGCAAGTTCCTGCCCGTCGAGCGCAAGGATCGCTTCGGGCAACCCGCTTGAGACGCCGCGACCGCCACAGGCGAAGCTGCGGCTGCCAAGCCGATACACACCCCGCATCGTCCTGGCTTCGATGCCCGCGCCCGGAACTTCGCTGATATCGCCTTCCAGATGGGAATTCTGCGCCGCATGGTGCAATGCGACCGCGATCGGATGGCGCGAATGCGCGGCGAGTGCGGCGGCGGTCGCCAAGGCTTCAGGCGCGATCTCGTTCGCGTTGACGAGCCGCAGCTCGCCGACGGTCAGCGTTCCCGTCTTGTCGAGAAGCACAGTGTCGATCTCGGCAAGGCGCTCCATGGCCGAGCCGTCCTTGACCATGACACCGCCCTGGAAGAGCCGCCCGGCGGCAACGACCTGCACGACCGGCACCGCTAGCCCAAGTGCGCAGGGGCACGTGATGATCAGGACGGCAACGGCGACCAGCATCGCATGGCGGACGTCGCCCTCCACCAACATCCAGCCGATAAAGGTCAGGAGCGCGAGCAGATGGACGATCGGCGAATAGTACCGCGCCGCCCGGTCGGCGATCCGGCGATAGCGGGCCCTGCCCCCTTCGGCCGCCTCCATCAGCCCCATGATCTCGGCGAGAAACGAGTCGCGCGCTGCTGCGGTCGCCTCGATGTTCAGCGGCCCCGTGAGGTTGAGCGTGCCGGCCTGGACGAGATCGCCAGCCGCGACCGCAATTGGCGCGTTCTCGCCGTTGACGACGGAACGATCGAGATCGCTGCTGCCGGAAAGCACGCGCCCGTCGACCGGGATTCGCTCGCCGGCCGCGATCATCAGGCGTTCGCCCGGCTTGATCTCGTCGACAGGACGGTATTCCCGCGCGCCATCGGCATGGATAACCGTCGCACCGCGCGGCGACAGCCGTGCGATACCGCTGATCGCCGAGCGTGCCCGCCCCCGCATCATGTGGTCGAGCGTGCGGCCGATCAACAGGAAGAACAGCAAAGTGACCGACGCATCGAACCAGGCATGTTCACCATGGCCAATCGTCTCATAGAGCGACATGGCATAGGACAGGGTGACGGCCAGAGCGATCGGTACATCCATGTTGGTGCGCCCGTGGCGAAGCGCGTTCCAGGCCGACTGGTAGAAGAAGCGGCCGGCATAAACCAGAGTGGGTGCGGCGATCATCGCCGAGATCCAGTGGAAGAGATCGCGGGTGGCGGCATCTGCGCCAGACCAGACGGAAACGGAGAGCAGCATGATATTCGTTGCCGCGAAACCGGAAACCGCAACGGCGCGGATCAATTGCTTGAGAAGCTCATCGCCTTCGTCCTCGCCGGGCGAAAAGAGATGCGTCTCATAACCGCAACCCGCGATCGCACGCATGAATTCGCCAGGGTCGCTGCGGCGGCCACCCATCTCCTCCTTCCAGACGATCGTGACGCGGCGCGAGGAGAGATTGACGCGGGCGCGCTCGATCTCGGGTCTCGCGCGCAGCGTGCCTTCGACCGTGGTGATGCAGGCGCCGCAATAGACGCCCGGCACGCTGAGGTCGGTCTGGCGCAGCCCGCCTCCGAGGCTCCGGCTCGCAAGCCAGAGCTCTTCGGAGACGGGCAGCACCTGCCCCCCTTCGGCAACCATCGCGATCTCGACGCCAGGTGCGCAGCAGCTCATTTGTCTTCTCCCGGCGCCATGAAGCGGATGGCCTGGCGGTAGACGACGGCTTCGCCTGAAATCGCCGTCACGTCGGCGATCCATTGGCCGGGCTTGAGTGTATCCGTCGCCAGGAAGGCGCCCTCGCCCTCGCGATCGAGCTCGACGCGGAGATCCTCATGTTCCTCGACCGGCCGCTTGAAGACAGCGAGGACCCTGTCGATCTGTTTGGCCGGTTCACCGCTGTGCGTGACGACGTAGCGGATGGCGCCGGGCTCGGCCGTCAGCCGGCCGGTGATACCGCTTGCCTGGAAGGCGCGGGTCTCTGCCACCTTGCCGTTGAACTGCTGGCTGGCGACATAGGTGTTCTCGACGACGAGACCGCTCCAGCTGCGGCTGGCATTCCATGCCATGACGACGTTGACGGAGATAATCGTTCCGAAGAACAGGGCCATCACCGCGATCATGTGCCAACCGGTGAATTGCCGCTGTTTGCTGCGTTCGCCAATCATGTGCGCCTCATCTTGCTGGTGCGGGCCGGTTGAAATTCGCCTGGTACACGTCCTGCTCGTGGCTCGACGGATCGTCGGCAATCAATGTGAAGCCGGTATCCGCCTCGGCGAATTTGTCCCTGGGTAAGGTCACGAAGACCTTGAGCGCCGTGACCTTGTCCGGATCGACGTTGACCGCAAAGCTCCGACCGTCGCCGGGCGCGTGGCCGGCAATGCGCATCCGCGCCGACGGCATGCCCTCGATCGTAAGCCGGATGGTGCGCTGCTCGGGGATCATGTTGAGCAGCTTGACCATGTAGCCATTGCGCACCGAACCGTCGGACTCCACGACATATTGAGGATTTCGATCGTGCAGCACGTTGAGCTCGAGCCGGTCACGCGACAGGAGTCCAAAGACCAGGCCGAGGCCCATCAGGGCCCAGACGGCGAAGTAGAGGAGAACGCGGGTCCGAAAGATGATGCGCCAGTTGAAGTGCCTGACCTCATCCACGAAGGCGCCGGTGGTGTCGCGCACGCGTTTCGGATCGATCGCAGCCGCCCCATTGTTCGTCGCCAGCGCCATATTGGCGGCATAGTCACTCAGTGTCGCGTAGGAAATCAGCCCGCGCTCGCGGCCGAGCTTGTCCATCACGCCGTCGCAGGCATCGATGCAGAGCGCGCAGGTAATGCATTCGAGCTGCTGGCCGTCGCGTATGTCGATGCCCATCGGGCAGACCGCGACGCAGGCATTGCAATCAACGCAATCGCCGACGACCTCGCCGGTCGCAGCCGCCTTCTTGGCATGGCGCGAGCGCGGTTCGCCACGCCAGTCATTATAGGTGACGACGAGCGAATTCTCGTCCAGCATCGTCGCCTGAATGCGCGGCCAGGGGCACATATAGGTGCAGACCTGCTCACGCATAAGCCCGCCGAAGACATAGGTCGTGGCCGTCAGGGTCGCCACCGTGAAATAGGCGACGGGCGGCGCCTCGAGGGTGACGAAACTTTCGAGCAGCGATGGAGCGTCGGCGAAGTAGAAGATCCAGGCGCCGCCGGTCGCAATGCCGATCAGCAGCCAGATCGCATGCTTGGCAAGGCGCTTGCGGATCTTGTCGAGCGTCCACGGCCCCGAATCGAGGCGCATCCGCGCATTGCGGTCGCCCTCGATGAACCGCTCGACCACCAAAAAGAGATCGACCCAGACGGTCTGCGGACAGGCATAGCCACACCAGGCGCGGCCCACGGCCGAAGTCACGAGGAAAAGGCCGAAGCCTGCCATCACAAGCAGACCGGCAACGAAGAAGAACTCCTGCGGCCAGATCTCGATGAAGAAGAAATAGAAGCGCCTGGCCGCCAGATCGACGAGGACGGCCTGATCCGGCGCATGTGCCCCTCGATCCCAACGGATCCAAGGCATCAGGTAGTAGATGCCAAGCGTCACCAGCATGACAAGCCACTTGAAGCGGCGAAAGCGCCCCTCGGCGCGCTTCGGGAAGATCTTCCTGCGCTTCTCGTAAAGGGGTTTACGAACGCGCGCGGCATTGAGCGGCTCGGCTTCCAGCCTTTCGATCGACTGAGCTTTGGCGAGAGATCGGGGATGCATCCATGGAATCCGGATTGTTTCCTGAGTGCCCCGTCATTGCCGATTTCGCTGGCCTCAAGCCTTGATCTGCGTCAAGTCTCAGGCCGAATGCCAACGGTGCGTCGAAAAGTCCAAGCGCAAGCCTCGCCGACAATCGGCCCCTTTCGGCCCACTTTTCGCGATAGGATGGCTTGAGCTTTAAGCTCGAGGAGCCGGCATGCAGACAACGATCCTGCCCAGACTTGCGCAAAGTGCAGGCATCTACCGAGAGCACCCCGCGGCCGGCGCACTCGCCGCCCATCTCAAATGCCTGTGGCTGCATCAACTGCCCGACGGCGCGGCCCTGCCCATTGCGGTGGTGCCGGACGGCTGCGCCGACATCATCTGGACGTCCCGCGGCTTGGCAGTGGTGGGGCCGGACAGGGTAGCTGCCTTTCCTCGGCTTGCGCCGGGCGAAACCATTGTCGGCGCCCGCTTCCGGATCGGTGCAGCGGCAATCTTTCTGCGCACGCCGCTTAGCGAACTGACCGGCCAAATGCTGCCACTTGATCTCCTCTGGGGGCGAGTGGCCGGCGAAGTGGACGAGCGATTGGCTTCGGCGCGCGACGCTTCGGAGCGTTTCACTGTGCTCGCCAGCGCATTGGGAGGCCGCCTGTCGACGGTGCGGGCACCATCACCGAACGTCGTTTCGCTGGTGAAGCATTTGCACGAACGACGTCCGACGGCGGCGGACCCGATCCGGGCACTGGCGCGAACCACCGGCCTCAGCGAGCGAAGCCTGCGCCGTCTCTGTCTCGAACATTTCGGCTATGGCGCCAAGACGCTCGATCGCATCCTCCGCCTGCAACGTTTCCTGGCGGCCTGCCGTGGCCGGCCACGGAAAAATCTGGCAATCCTTGCCCTTGATGCCGGCTATGCCGACCAGGCGCACCTCTCCCGGGAGGCGCGGGAACTCACCACGCTGACGCCCCGCGAAATCCGGCTGCAACTCGCCGCAGACCCGACACGATCCGAGAAGACCGACCCGGTGAAGCACGAGATTGGCCGTTTCGTTCAAGACCGTTGCGCAACCGATTGCTATCAAAGCGAGAAACGGAGACACGCATGGCCACGATGACAGCCAGAATCATTCATATATCGATCGAGCGCGACTGGCGCGATGTCTACGCCTTCATGTCCGATCACGGGAAAATGCCGCTCTGGGCATCGGGGCTCTCCTCGGGGCTCAAGCGTGACGGCGACGAGTGGCTCGCCCCAGGCCCCCTCGGCAATGCCCGCGTCCGCTTCGCTCCCGACAATGCACTCGGGGTCGTCGACCATCTCGTGACGCTCGAGAATGGCGCAAAGGTCCACAACGCCCTCCGGGTCGTCCCGAATGGCGACGGAGCGGAAGTGATGTTCACCCTTTTGAGGCAGCCCGGCATGAGCGACGCGCAGTTCGCGGCCGACGCCGCCACAGTGGAAGAGGATCTCGCTGCCTTGAAGGGTTTTCTGGAACGAGAAACAAGAGCCGGGAGAGGACATTACCATGACCGGTAACGACCGACGCATCGACTATATCGAATTCAACGTTGCCGACATTGCAGCGAGCAAGGCCTTTTACGGCAGCGCTTTCGGCTGGACCTTCACGGACTACGGTCCGGAATACTGCGAATTCGCCGACGGCCGGCTGACCGGCGGCTTCACGACGCTCGGACCGGTGCGCAGCGGCGGGCCGCTGGTTATCATCTATGCCGACGATCTGGAGGGCACTCAAACCCGCGTGGAGGCGGCCGGCGGCACGATCCTCAAGCCGATCTTCTCCTTCCCCGGGGGCAGGCGCTTTCACTTTGCCGATCCGGACGGCTATGAATTGGCGGCGTGGTCAAAACAATAACGGCGAAGCGCGCGAGATCATTTGCCAAAGCGGATGAAAAGTACGCTGACAAGGCCGAAGACGACGATGCGCTGATGAACTGCGGCGACCCTTGCAGGTTTGAAAAAACATACTCCGCTGCAAGGCAAAGTTTAGCATCTCCTATTGGATTGCGCACAGAAAAGCCGCGCGGCGAATCAACTTTGGGTCCGATGCTTGTCGGTTCGCTTTGCTACTCGCCGCCGCCAAGCGAGTGAACGAAGACCGCCAGCTGCTTGACTGTCGTATCGCCTATGCGGGGCAGCCAGGCGGGCATGACGCCATGCTTCGGCGCCTTCATCTGGTTGACGATCGCCTGCTCGCCCTCTCCGTTCAGCCAGATCGCATCGGCCAGATTGGGTGCCCCCATCTCGCGATTGCCCTTTGCATCCGCGCCGTGACATGCGGAGCAGTTGTCGGCGAAGAGCTGTTTTCCGTCCTCGGCGAGTTCGGGGCTGGAGGACGCACCACCAAGACTGAGCACGTAGGCGGCGCTCGCGCGCATCTCGTCGGGTGTCAGCATCTCCGCGAAGGACGACATCTCGGATACGCGCGTTTCCGCGTCGCCGCTGTGACGTATGCCATGTGCGATGGTCTGATAGATCTCCTCCGGCTTGCCGCCCCAAAGCCACTCGTCGTCGTTGAGGTTCGGAAAGCCCTTGGCGCCTGCGGCGCCGGAACCGTGGCACTGGGCACAGTTTACCTTGAAGGCAGAGGCACCGCCGGCGACCGCGAATTGCTGGAGTTGCGGGTCGGCGATGATCTCGTCGAGCGAACTCGACGCGATCCGCTCAAGGCTGCCTGCCTGCGCCACCTTGGCATTGGCGAGTTCCATGCTGACGTCGGCACGGCTGGAGAAGCCAAGGTATCCCTTGGTCGCATCGGTCAGCATCGGGATCGATGGATAGGCCACCGCATAGCCGATCCCCCAGAGGATCGTGGCGTAGAAGGTATAGACCCACCAGCGCGGCATCGGATTGTTGAGTTCGCGGATGCCATCCCACTCGTGGCCGGTGGTTTCGACGCCGCTGACCTCATCGATATGCTTGTTCGCCATGATCAATCCTCCTTCAGAGGTATGGAAGCGGCCTGGTTGGCGGCCGTCTTGGCGCCAGGCCGGAAGATGAAAGCGACGACGCCGAGAAAGAACAGCGTCATCGCCAGGAGGGCCCAGCTGTCGGCGAAATGGCGCATGGCGGTATAGGTTTCCATGTCAGCTCCCCTTCTCAGCGATAGCCGGTCGTATCGTCATAGGTGGAGAAGTCGACGAGCGTGCCGAGCATCTGCAGATAGGCGACAAGCGCATCCATCTCCGTCAGCTTTTGCGGATCGCCGTCGAAATCGCCGAGCTTCGCCTTGGGGTAGCGCGCCTCGAGGCCGGAGGTGTCGGCATTCGGATCGGCCTGCGCCTTGACGTCCGCAAGCGCGCTGTCGATCATCTCGTCCGTGTAGGGGACGCCGACCGCCCGGTTGGCCTTGAGGCTCATGGCAACGTTCTTCACGTCGAGTGGCGTTTCCTTGAGGAAGGCGTAGCTCGGCATGACCGATTCCGGCACGACGGAGCGCGGTTCGATCATGTGCTGGACGTGCCATTCGTTGGAATAGCGCTCGCCGACACGGGCGAGATCCGGGCCGGTGCGCTTCGAGCCCCACTGGAACGGATGGTCGTACATCGACTCCGCCGCCAGCGAATAATGCCCGTAGCGCTCCACCTCGTCGCGGAACGGCCGGATCATCTGGCTGTGGCAGACATAGCAGCCCTCACGGACGTAGATGTCACGGCCGGCAAGCTCCAGCGGCGAATAGGGCCGCATTCCCTCGACCTTTTCGATCGTGTTTTCGAGATAGAAGAGCGGCGCGATTTCGACGATGCCGCCGATCGAGACGACCAGCAGGGAGCCGACGAGAAGCAGCGTGGCGTTGCGTTCGAGTAGAGAGTGTTTGTCGAGAATGGACATCGTCTGCCCTCCTATTCCGCGGCCGCGGGCAGCGCCGCAGCATCGAGGATCGAGGCCTCGTCGCGGACCCGACCAAGGATCGTCATTGTTACGTTGAAGGCCATCAGAAGCGCGCCGGCGAGGAACAGGGCGCCGCCGGCGGCACGCATGACGTAGTAGGGGAACATCGCTGCGACCGATTCCGCGAAGGAATAGACGAGGAAGCCCTGGTCATCATACTCGCGCCACATCAGACCCTGCTGGATGCCGGCGACCCACATGGTCGCGGCATAGACGACGATACCGAGCGTGGCGAGCCAGAAGTGCCAGTTGACCATGCGCAGGCTGTAGAGCCGCTCACGATTCCACAGCTTCGGCACCAGATAGTAGACGGCACCGAAGGTGATCAGGCCGTTCCAGCCGAGCGCGCCCGAATGCACGTGGCCGATGGTCCAGTCGGTATAGTGGCTGAGCGAATTGACCGCCTTGATCGACATCATCGGCCCTTCGAAGGTCGCCATGCCGTAGAAGGCGACGGCCATGACCATCATGCGCACGACCGGATCGGTGCGGATCTTGTCCCAGGCTCCCGACAGCGTCATCAGACCGTTGATCATGCCGCCCCAGGAGGGCATCCAGAGCATCACGGAAAAGACCATGCCGAGCGTTTGCGCCCAGTCGGGGAGCGCCGTGTAATGGAGGTGATGCGGACCGGCCCAGATATACATGAAGATCAGCGACCAGAAGTGGATGATCGACAGCCGGTAGGAATAGACCGGGCGGTTCACCTGCTTGGGAATGAAGTAGTACATCATCGCCAGGAAGCCGGCGGTCAGGAAGAAGCCCACCGCATTGTGTCCGTACCACCATTGCGTCAGCGCATCCTGCACGCCCGCGAAGGCCGAGTAGCTCTTGGATCCGAGGAATGAGACCGGCACCGCCAGATTGTTGACGATGTGGAGCATCGCGATCGTGACGATGAAGGCGAGATAGAACCAGTTCGCCACGTAGATATGCGGCTCCTTGCGCACCAGGATCGTGCCCAGGAAGACAATGAGGTAGGCGACCCAGACGATCGTCAGCCACAGGTCGACATACCATTCCGGTTCCGCATATTCGCGCCCCTGGGTGATCCCGAGCAGATAGCCGGTGGCGGCGAGCACGATGAAGAGCTGGTAGCCCCAGAAGACGAACCAGCCGAGATTGCCGCCGAAGAGCCGGGCACGACTGGTGCGCTGCACGACATAGAGCGACGTGGCAATCAGGGCGTTACCGCCGAACGCGAAGATGACGGCTGAGGTGTGCAGCGGCCGCACGCGCCCGAAATTGAACCACGGCTCGATGTTGAGGTCGGGAAAGGCGAGTTGCAGCGCCACGACGACGCCGACGAGGAACCCGACCACACCCCAAAAAACCGTGGCAATCACGCCGTACTTGACCACCTCATCGAAGTATTCCCCAGGCGGCGGCGCGCGCCCTTCCAAGGCGGGCCGAAATTCGACCCGCCGCATGAGCACGATCGTGCCGCCGAAAAGCACGAAGAACAGCACCCACATATGCGCTGCGAAAAGGCGGTCCTCGGCGAATCCGGCTCCCACCAGCGCCAGGAAGGCGCCGATACCGAGCAGGATCGTCTCGACTGTGTATTTCATTGTTGGGCCCCCAACTTTTCCCGATCTGCCGGCAAATCGCGCGGATTGCGACGCGATCCGCCAGCTTGGCTGGAGATGTGTCGGAATCACCCCTTGCCCGCCTTGATTCAGATCAAGGTGAAGCACCGTCCATTTGCCGCATCCTCCCGACATGGAGGACGGTGACGTGAAGAGAAGCTGGACGGGATCTGAACGCATGATGGCGAGGATTAAGGGGCTCGCGCTTTCGCGCGACGCGCGGGCTCCGCGGTCAACGGAGGCAGTCGTCGAGCCGTTCGCTTGGCTTGCCGGAGCCCACAAGGATCAATTGGCGCTCTGCGACAGCCTGGAGGCTATCGCCGACAACCTTCCGGACATCGACCGGGAGATCTGTGCCTACGCGGCAAGGATGCTCGGCCCCCTGCTTCGGGAACTGCATGCCGGCGAGGAAGGCCTCGTCTTTGCCTGGATCGAACGGTGGCACAGTGCCGACGCTTCTCTGGCGGCAATGCTCGAACAGCTCAAATACGAGCATTGCGAAGACGAATGTTACGCAGAGGAACTGACTGAGATGCTGGCGCGGCTCGGCGCAGCCGACGCGAGCGTCAACGCCGAAACCGCCGGCTACATGCTGCGCGGATTCTTCACAAATGTGCGCCGGCACATTGTTTTCGAACGGGAATGCCTGAGGGGCCTTCTTTCTCGGCACGGAAGCGAGCGGCCCGGAACCCTCCCGGCCTAAAGCGCGTCGCATTTAAAGGGAGCCGTGCAAAATCGAGGGCGATCAAGCGGCGACCGCCCTCCGCCTGTCGGCATGTTCCTGGATGACCAGGATCGCCCCGAGGAGCTTGCCCGCACAAGATCGGCACGGGGTCATGCGACAGCGGACGACGACGGTTCGGCTATCGACTGTCTTGGCGAAGGTGTAATCGATTACCTCGCCGGCGAAACAGCGGTCGAGATGGGATCTGACGCGCTCTTCGAAGCGCTGAAGGCCGATGAACTCGACGACGTGCCGGCCGATCAGGTCCATCGGCCGACGCTCGAGATGGCTCGCATGCGCGGAATTGGTATAGAGATACCGGTAGTCCGTCGTAATGACCGCGACGCGGTCCGGAAAACAGTCGAGGATCGCCTCATTCAGCAATCCCTCGTCGGCCCGCCCTTTGGTCGGCAGCTTGGGGGCCCGGTCGAGATCGAGCCCGGAGAGATCAACCGTCCCCGTCGCCGCGAGATAGCGATCGATCAGCGATTTAAGCAGTCGCGAGTGGCGCAGCACGCAGGCGATGTCGTCCGCCTCGGCTCGCAACAGGTCCAGAACGAACTGGAACTGGAGGCGGGCATCCTCGACACTCGAAGCCTTCTCGTCATAGACGGCCCTCAGAATTGGATCGAGTTCACGATCAAGGATGTCGATCAGGTGTTCGTCTGCGACCTTTACCGCATACTGAAGCTGCGAATACTTGAACCAAAACAGCTCAATCAATTCGTTCAATTTGAAAACCTCATTCCCGCGGAAAAGCCCGCGCCAATGCGTTCAAAAGCGAGTTAGTGCAGCTGAAAATTTCTTGGTTTTGACCGAACCCTGACGCCACGCGACACCGCGTTGCCTCTTCCACGCCCCGAGCACCACGACGAGTGTACACTCATCGCTTGCTCGTTCAACTGCAGAAGGAAGCGCCGCAGGGCTTCGAACTCGGGTTAACGCGATTTCCCGCTTGCCAGAAGTCTGATTCCCTATGTGCTCGATGATTCGGGAGCATGGTGATGAGCGTTGTGGCCTTGGAAGGGTTTGAGAAGTCGCGATTGAAGCTGTTGCTCGATCATCTCGGTGAGATCGAGGACGTTCGCGATCCCTGGCGTGTCGCCTACCGGTTGCGGGAAGTCCTGTTTTTGGTGGTTTGCGGCACGATCTGCGACTGTGACGATTATGATTTGATTTCGGAATGGGGCGAGCAGCATCTGGATTTTCTCCGCCGCTTTCTGCCTTACGATCACGGGGTCCCGGGCGGGCGTTGGCTGACGATCCTGATGAACCGGATCGATCCGGCCCTGTTTTCGGCCGCCTTCACCGACTGGGTGCGCGAAAGCTGGCCCGACAAGCCGGATTTCATTGCCATCGACGGCAAAACCTCCCGCCGCAGCCATGACCGCGGCGCCGGCAAGGCGGCGCTGCATCTGGTTTCGGCCTACGCCACGACCCGCCGGCTGGTTCTGGCGCAGGAGGCGGTCGATGCCAAGAGCAATGAGACGGCGGCAATTCCGGTTATTCTGGAAAGGCTTGGCGCAAACGGCGGACTTGCCGGCGCCATCGTCTCGATCGATGCGATCGCCACCAACCCGACCATCGCCACCGCCATTGCCGATCAGGGGGCCGATTACCTGCTGGCGGTCAAGGCCAACCAGCCGACGTTGCGCGCCGAAATCCAACGCTATTTCGAGGATGCACCGGACGGCGCGCTCAAGAGCGATATCGATGTCGACAAGGGCCATGGCCGCATCGAGCAGCGCATCGTCACCGTCTCGAGCGAGACCGACTGGCTGACGGGTGGCCGGCGCTTTCCCGGCGAATTGCGCCTGCCCGGCGCAAGGACGCTGATCCGCGTCCAGTCCCGCACCGAGTTGAAGGATCGCTGCCGCTTCGATACCCGCTACTTCATCTCCTCGGCCACTCTCGACGCAAACACCGCCGCCCAGGCCGTCCGAGGCCACTGGCTTATCGAAAACGCGCTGCACTGGACGCTCGACGTCGTCTTCCGCGACGACCAATCGCGCCTGCGCAAGGGTCATGGTGCCCAAAACATGGCCATCGTCAGACACTTCGCCATCAATCTCGTGCGCGCCGTCGCCGACAAGAAATCCATCAAGCTCCGCAGAAAACGCGCCGGCTGGAATACCGAGTATCTGCAAACGATCCTCGGGCCGCTCACCCGTTAACCCGGATTCGAAGCCCTGGGAAGCGCCGACAGGTCGCAAACGTTTCCGACGCCGGATATTTGCGGCATCATTCGAGATTGCGCCTTGGAAAATCCGGCAGCGCTGGTCTAGAGCAACGTGCATTCATGTGTGTTCATAGCCTGCTGCTTTGAAGTAGTTTCTGCACTCGGCTGTTGAGAAGAGGGAGCAGATGTCGCCGATTGCTTGCCAGAGGCCGTCGATGGTGCGGACGGCGCGGGCTCGCAGGTGTGCCTTGAGCTTTGCGAATGCCATTTCGATCGGGTTGAGATCGGGGCTGTAGGGCGGCAGGAACAGCATCCATGCACCCCGCGCCCGGATGGTCGCTTCTGCCCTTGGGCTCTCGTGGGCGGCGAGATTGTCGAGGATGACGACATCGCCCGGTGACAGCGTCGGGGCGAGCTGGGTCTCGACATAGGTCTCGAAGATGCGCCGGTTCATCGGCCGATCGACGACGAAGGGGGCGGTCAGCCCATAACACCTGAGCCCGGCGATGAAGGTCTGTGTCTTCCAGTGCCCGAACGGCGCCTTGGAGCGCAGACGTTGGCCCTTCAGGCAGCGGCCCCGCAGACGGATCATCTTTGTCGTTGTGCCGGTTTCATCGAGGAAGACGAGCCTGTGCGGTTCAAGCCGCATCCTTGGCTGGCGCTTCGCCACCCATTCTTCGCGCGCCTTTGCGATGTCCGGTCGATCCTGTTCGCTGGCCAGCAGCGTTTTTTTTGAAGCGATAGCCGTTGCGGATCAGCCAGCGCGAGATCGACGAGGGCGCCACCACCGTGCCGCGCTCGGCCAGTTCAGCGGCAAGCTCGGGCATGGTGATGTCGTCCTTCTCGCGCACGCGTCGCATCAGGAAATCCCGGTGCGGATCAAGCTTGGAATAGCGCCAGCCGCCTTCCGGCTTCGGGGCCAGGCTGCCGGTTGCACGCCAGACCGCCACCAGCTTCACCACGAAGGAAACCGAGACACCGAACTGGGCGGCCGCCGCATGGCGCGACCGACCACCATCAACAAATCGCGCTATCCGCTCGCGCAGATCAAGGGAATAGGCCTTGGTCATCGCAAATCGCCTCCACCCGAAGTGAATCACGAAATCGCAGAAACCGGAATCCCCGGCGATTCAGTCAGAACATCCGCCGCTCTAGAGATTTCGCTTGATACGCCAGCGGTCGTGATACCAGAGCCACTGGCCAGGATATTCACGGACCCAGCTCTCGACCTTGTCGTTGAGCATCTGTGCCGTTGCGTTGACGTCGACGCTGCCGTCGGTCCTGCGGGGAATCTCGACTGCCGGCTCGAGCTCCAGGCGGAATCGGCCGCCAGGGAGACGAATGCAACGGGCCGGGTAGACCTCGCAATTGAACTGGCGAACCAGTTTCGCAAGCAGCGGATTGGTCTGGACGTCCTGCCCGAAAAACTTGGTCTTCAGCCCCTTGCGAAACTTCTGGTCGACCAGCACGCCGACGGCGCCGCCCCGTTCGAGCTGGCGGGCAAGTGCGAATGAAGAGCCCGCATGAGACGGCACGAGGTTGCCCATCCGCTCCTTGCGGAACTCGAAGACCTTGTCCGCCATGTAAGGATTGTTCGGCGGGCGGAAGAGGACCGTCACGTCCAGCCCAAAGGCGGACCCCGCCACAGGCAGCATCTCGAAATTGCCGCTGTGCGCCGTGAAGACGATGAAGGGCCGCGGATTGTCGCGCAGTTCCAGGAACAGCGGAATGCCCGAGACCTCCACCCTGCCCGGCTGCGCACTGGTTGGATCGAAGTCGAAGAGCCGGTCGAGGAAGACATATTCGGCCGCGAGCCGGCCCATATTGCCCCAGCTTTCGAGCGCAGTCTCCTCTATCCAGGCGTCGCTCTTCTCGGGAAAGGCATTGCGCAAGTTGGTGAGCGTCAGCTTGTGACGGCTGGTCTTCGGACCGATCCAGCGTGCGACGCGATCCATGAAATTGATCGCGGCATCCGCCGGAAAGAGCTTCAACACGTTGAGGAGCAGGAACACGAACTGCGCGATCAACCATTGCCGGAAGCGATCGGCAGCGAGCACCAGCCGTGTGATCAGCATCCGCACCGGGATCAATCCATCCGCAGAATGATCTTGCCGAAGATCTGGCGCGACTCCATCCGCTCGAGCGCCCGGTCGATATCGGAAAGGCCGACCTCCGTATCGATCACCGGATGAACGAGGCCGCGCGCCATCTTCTGCATGGCATTCGCCATGTTCTCCATGCGGCAGCCGAAGGAACCGAGCAACTTCAACTGCTGCTGGAAGAGCATCATCAGGTTCATGTCGGTCGAGACGCCCGAGGTCGAACCGCAGGTGACGAGCCGGCCGCCGCGCTTCATCGACAGCATCGAGCCCGCCCAGGTATCTTTGCCGACATGCTCGAACACGACGTCGACGCCCTTCTTCCTGGTGAGCTTGCGCACCACGCCCTCGAAACGGTCGGTGCGATAGTTGATCACGTGATCCGCGCCGAGCGCCTTTGCCTTCTCGATCTTGTCGTCGGAACCGACCGTGGTGATGACGGTGCAGCCGATCTTCTTGGCGAGCTGGATCGCCGCCGAGCCAATGCCGGAGCCGCCGGCATGGACAAGGATCGTTTCGCCCGGCTCCAGCCTGGCATTGTCGAACAGCATGTGTTCCACGGTTCCGAAGGTGACCGGCGCGAGCGCCGCCCCGACCGCGTCGACACCGGGCGGCGCCGGCACCAGCAGGCGGGCCGGAAGGTTGATCTTCTCCTGGGCGAAGCCGTCGAGATGGAAGCCGTGCACGCCGCCGACATGTTCGCAGAGATTGTCTCGCCCTTCCTTGCAGGGACGGCAGAGGCCGCAGGTGCGCGCGCCATAGATCGAAACGAGCTGGCCCGGCAGGACATTTGCCACACCCGGTCCGATGCTCTCGACGACGCCGGACGCTTCCGCGCCGATGACCAGCGGCATCTTGCGCTTGGCAAAGGCCATGCCGCGCCAGCCCCAGACGTCGATATGGTTGAGCGCGACGGCCTTCACCCGCAGCGTCACCTCGCCCGGACCGGGCGCCTCCGGCTCCGGCAGGTCGGTGATTTCAAGCTTGCGGTCATCGAGCAGTTGCAGGGCGCGCATGGTCTTTCCTTTAAATGTTCAATCAGTCAAGCGGCTAGGCCGTGCTGACTAGGCATATATACACATTGGGAGATCGGCGCTGCACCCCCCTCTGGCCTGCCGGCCATCTCCCCCGCAAGGGGGGAGATCGACCCGCGGCGAGCCAATCGCTTTAAGGTGCCCCGCGCTCAGAGTGCCTTGATGAGCAAGACGTCGCCACATCCAATCTCCCCCCTTGCGGGGGAGATGCCCGGCAGGGCAGAGGGGGGTAACGCACGTGACCATCGCCCTCGCCAGACTCAGGCCGGCTCGGCGGTCATGACGAGGCTGGCGTTCTGGCCGCCGAAACCGAAGGAATTCGACAGCACGGCAGTGACCTGCTGGCTGCGCTTCGCATTCGGCACGACATCGAGAACGATCGCCGGATCCGGGTTCTGGTAGTTGATGGTCGGCGGCAGCGTGCCGGTGAGCATCGTCTGAATCGAGAACACCGCCTCGACCGCACCGGCGGCGGTCAGCGTATGACCGATCATCGACTTGTTGGACGAAACCGGGATCGACGGCAGCCGCTCGCCGAAGACGGCCGACATCGACAGATACTCCATCTTGTCGTTCTCCGGCGTCGATGTGCCATGCGCATTGATGTAGCCGATGCCGGTTTCATCGATGCCGGCGTCTGCGAGCGCCGCGCGGATCGTCGCGATCGCGGGGCCGCCGTCGGGCGACGAGCGCGTGCGGTGGAAGAGATCCGCCTTTTCGCCGCAGCCCTTGAGAATGCCGTAGACACGGGCGCCGCGGGCGATTGCCGCTTCGAGCGATTCCAGCACCAGGGTGGCCGCGCCTTCGGCGATGACGAAGCCGTCGCGATCCTTGGTGAAGGGCTTCGACGCCTTCTGCGGCGGATCGTTCTGGGTCGACAGCGCCGACAGCAGCGAGAAGCGGATCAGCGCCTCGGCGCTGACCGAACCATCGGTCGCAACCGTCAGCGCCCGGTCAGTGCGGCCCTGGCGGATCGCCTCGACGCCGAGTTGGATGGCCGTGGCGCCCGAGGCGCAGGCGGTCGATAGCGTCACCGGCAAGCCGCGCGTCCCGAAACGATCGGCAAGGCGCTCGGAAATCGAGCCGAACAGGACCGCCTCATGGAAGACCGGGTCGGCCTTCTGGCGCATGGCGGCGAGAAACCGGTTATAGGCGTCGCCCGGCCGTTCCGAGGCCGGCGCCCGGTCCGCAAGCTCAAAGCGCGCGTTCCACTCCGGTTCGATCGGCGGCGCTGCGAGGAAGAGCGGGCCGTTGAAGTCGCCGGAAAGACCTGCCTGGGCGAGCGCTTCCAGAGTCGTCTCGCGGGCCATCGCGTAGGAACGTTCGACGGCGTTATCGGCCGGAATCTCGATGAAGTCGACGGTGCCGCTGATGCGGGTCGAAAGGCCTTCGGTCGGGAAACGGGTGATCTTGTGAATGCCGGAAACGCCGCCGCTGAGCGCCGCCCAGTTGTCCTCCAGCCCTTGTCCGAGCGAGGTGATGACACCCATGCCGGTAACGGCGACGATCGGGCGGCCGAAGTGATCCGTGTAAGCCTTGCTCATGCCTGGGCTCCTTATTCCGCGGAAAGCACGGCGACGCCTTCGCCGCGGGAATGGCCGATGGTGGTGACGATCGCCGCCTTGGCCGGCTCCGTCATCGGCGCTTCGGCAGGATCGAAGGGCGGCACCTTGGCCGCATGCCCGAGCGAGAGCGCCGCAAGGGCCATGCCGACCGGGAACTGTGCCTCGATGCCGTGGCCGACGAGACCGCCATAGGCGCGGACCGGCCGTCCGGCAAGCTCTGTCTCGAGGAAAGCCTTCTCGCGCCGCGCCAGGTCATGGAAGCCGCTGGTGCCGGAAAAGACCACGGTCGACTGCGGCTCCAACTCTGCGCCAGGTCGTGCCAGATCCCTGAGCCGAGCTTCGAGCCGGCCGTCCTCGCGGCTGCCCCGATCGCCTTCAATCGCATCGATCGTGGCATAGATGCGGGCGCCGCGCGCTTCGGCGTACTCGCGCGACTCCAGAACGAGGAAGGCGCCGACGGACCCAAGGATCATGCCGCCGCCATTATCGGGATTGCGCGACCAGATCGGGTGCCATTCACCAAGCGCATGCCCCTGGATGGCTTCGACCAGCAGGATGATGTCGAGCCGCTCGGCCGAAAAAGCGCCGCCGACCAGCGTATGCGTCGACTGCCCGGCCTTGATACGGGCGAAAGCGGTTTCGATCGCCGAAATGCCTGCAGCCTCCTCGCCCATGAAGGTGCGCGACGATCCCGTCACCTTGTGGACGATCGAGATATTGCCGGCGAGAAGATTGGAGAGCTGGGCCAGAAAAAGCGTCGGGCGGAGCTCGGTCGTCAGCTTCTCGTTCAGGAGCTGTTCGCGATCGTTGCGCTTCAGCCCCTCGTCGACGATCAAGGAGTCGACATTGATATCGCGCTCTCCGCCGCCGGCGGCGACGATCATGTCCATGCTGCCGCAGGCTTCGAGGTTGTCCTTGAGCCCGGCGTCGTCGAGCGCGAGCCCGGCTGCGAAGACGCCGAGGCGCTGCCAATTCTCCATCTGCCGCTGATCGCCGCGCTTGGCGATCTGCTGCGACCAGTCGATTTCCGGCAGCGGATGGACCGGATAGGGCGCGAAGCGCTCCGTCTCGACCCGGGCCCTCGGCGGTGAGACGGCATTCAGCAGGGCCACATGCGGTTCGGCACCGACGCCCTGGCTCGTCACAATGCCGACGCCGGTGATTACAACGTCGTTTGCGGATTTGGTCATGTTACTTCTCCGAAGCGGCCATCGCAGCCACCAATCCCACTTCCTCAGCACGCTTGCGGACGATCGCGCCGAGCGGCACCTGATCGAATGGCATCGTCCTCAACTTGAGCTGGGCGTCGCAGATCTTCTTGCCGCCCGAGGCGATCTTGGCCTTCGTGACCGCGAAGCCCGATCCCTCGTGCTCCAGGTATGCCTCGATTTCGAGCTCGGCCGACGGTTCCACGAATGTGCGCATCTTGGCGCCGTCGACCGACATCAGGAAGGGCATCGCCACGAAATTGGTTGCAGCAAGCACGAGAAAGCCAGAGGCCTGCGCCATCGTTTCGATCAGCAGCACGCCGGGAACCAGCGGATAGCCGGGAAAATGCCCCTCGAAGACCGGGCTTTTCTCCGGCACGACGGACCGCGCCGTCAGCCGGCCCGCCGCGAGATCGACGGTTTCGATCCGATCGATCATCTGGAAATATTCAAGGAGCATGCAGGCCCATCCAATTCGTTTGGGGCTCAAGTAAAAATGCCGATGCCGCCTGTCAAGCGAAGGACGCTGCAGGCGGCATCGGGAAACGGATGAAACCGTGTCGGCGGAGAGTCAAATCAGGCCTTGGCGGCCCGCAGCTCATCGATCTTCGCACAGAGGTTCTTCAGCACGAAGTATTCCTCGGTAGACACCTTGCCTTCGTTGACTTCCTGGGTCCACTGCTCGAGCGGAATCTTGATGCCGAATTCCTTGTCGATCGCAAATACGATGTCGAGGAAGTCCAGGCTGTCGATGCCCAGATCATCGATCGTGTGGCTTTCCGGCTTGATCGTCTCGCGATCGATCTCGCTCGTTTCCGCAATGATGTCGGCAACCTTATCGAATGTAGCTGTCACGCGCTTACCTCTTGAAAATCGAGTCTTGGCGATCCCTATAGAAAAATGCACCGCAAAAGCCAATGCCTCCCGGACTTTTGCGACCGAGATTCGGGAAAAGGTGTTGCCAAACGGCGACCGCTACTTTGAGGCGCAGATATGCGCCGGCAATTCGATGACAGAAATCCCGACACCCACGACCGCCTTGGCAGCGCGACCGTTGTCGCTGCCACAAAGGATGCTGCTTTTTGATCTTGATCAAGTCGCCGCCAGTTAAAGCCGCTAGATTGACATTCGTCAAATCCGCCTGAGACATAGTTTCGCGCTTCGCCAATTGGCGCATGTTGATGCTTGATTTGACCGGAACGTTCCTTTTTGCTCGTGACAAACGACAAGGCAGCAAGAGATGCAGATCGTGACCAATTATAGCCGCAAGGACATCCACAATTCGGACATTCCGGTCGTATGCGCCGCCTGTGAAGCGCGCCATGGCGGCGTCTGCGGAACCTTGACTCCGAGCCAGCTGACCGAACTCAGCCGCCACGCGGCGCGTCGGCGTGTCGAACCGGGCAGCGAGATGATCGGCCAGGGCGAAGCGGCGAACAATTATGCGAACATCATTCGCGGCGTGGTGAAGCTGAGCAAGATGCTTTCCGACGGCCGCCAGCAGATCGTCGGGCTGCAATTCGCCCCCGACTTCATGGGCCGGCCCTTCATGCGCGAGAGCGCTTTGAGCGCGGAAGCGGCGACCGATACCGATGTCTGCGCCTTCCCACGCACCGTCATCGAGCGCCTCGTCTCGGAAGCCCCCGGTCTCGAGCACCGGCTGCACGAACAGGCGCTGAAGGAACTGGACGACGCGCGTGACTGGATGCTGACTCTCGGCCGGAAGACGGCACAGGAGAAGGTCGCAAGCTTCCTCTATCTCATCGCCAGCCATGTCGATCCCGAAAACGGCCCGGCGAAGGAATTCGACCTCCCCTTGTCGCGCGCCGATATCGCCGACTATCTCGGCCTCACCATCGAAACGGTGAGCCGCCAGATCACCAAGCTGCGCAAGGACGGCGTGATCCGCGTCGAGAACAGCCGCCGTGTGACCGTGCCGGATAGCCACCGGCTGATGCGCCATGCCGGCATTGATGTCTGACCGGCTTTCAGGACGATCCGAAATGTTTCGCTGCGAGACGCGGATCGTCCAGGAGGATGGCGTCAGGTCCTATCCGGTGCAGGTGCTCAAGGCCCTCTTCGTCGATAATGCCAACCGGATACGGCGGGTATTCTGGCAGCGGAACTGAGCGCGGCTGACCGGCCATGACTGCGAGATGCAGGCCGACGTGGCGAACGATCGCCGCGCTTTCAAGGCTCGCTGCGCCCTGCCATAGCCTGAACCAGTCGGCACCGGCATCCCGCGCCTGAGCGGAGGACTCCGGCTCCTCCAGGAAAGCAAGGATCGCGATATCCTTTCTGACAGCGCGTGCTGCAGCTATGAGGCCTAAGCTGCGCAGCCCCAGCATGATCCGCCCGGTCGCATGCGCGGCGACGACCTCGTCGATGATGCGCACGAGCTGCGCGGGGTCGGCAATTTTTATATCCAGGAGCACGCCCAACGAACCGGAGGTGGCCAGCGCCTCGTGGAGCGTCATCGTCGCCGGCAGAACCTGCCGCAGCGTTGCGAATTCGATATCCGAAACGCGGCGTGAATCACCGCAGAGCCGTCGAAGGTCCTCATCGTGTATGCAAACGAGGGCACCGTCCTTCGTAAGGCGAATGTCCGTCTCGATGGCATCTGCCCCGGCGCCGGCGGCGGCACGTAGTGCCTCGACGCTGTTCTCGCCAGCAAGGGCAGCGCCGCCGCGGTGCGCGATGATGAGGGGCTTGCGCCCGAAGCGACCGATCCAGAAATCAGAGGGCATCGTCTTCTTCGGCAGTTGGTTCCTAGAAAAGCAGGAATGGCAGGATCAGAACGGCGGAGGCCAGAGCGAGCGCGGTGCAGGCGCGATAGAAGACGGCGACGGCCGCGTCGATGTCGTCTGCCGTCGCGACGGACCGACCGGAGCCGTTGATCATCGGCTCCTCCACCGTGACGCCGCCATAGACGCGCGGCCCGGCAAGTTGGATATCGAGCGCACCCGCCATCGCGGCCTCGGGCCAGCCGGAATTGGGCGAACGGTGGAAGCCATGGTCGCGCTTTGCCACCTCGACGGCAGCCTTCGCCGCCTCGGCGCCGCGCTTGAAATGGGCCCCGGCGGCAATGAGGAAAACCGAAAGCCGCGCGGCTGGAAGGTTGGTAAGGTCGTCGAGCCGCGCCGAGGCCCAGCCGAAATGGAGATACTTCGGGCTCTTATGGCCGATCATCGAATCGGCCGTGTTCAGCATCTTGTAGGCAAAGAGGCCCGGAAGCCCGGCAATCGCATACCAGAGCGCGGGCGCGACGACGCCATCGGAAAAGTTCTCGGCTAGGCTCTCGATCGCCGCGCGGCAGACGCCGGGCTCATCAAGCGTTTTCGGATCGCGGCCGACGATCATCGACACGGCCTCGCGGCCACCCGCAAGGCCATCGCTGCGCAATCCGTCCGCGACCCGGAGAACGTGATCGCCGAGGCTCTTCTGCGCGAGGAAGACGGCAACGGTCATTGCCTCGAGGATAAAGCCAATTGCGCCGAGAACATCGAACAGGCGATTGAGCACCACACCGAGCAGGATGCTCGCCGCGAGAAGGATGAGGATGGTCGCAACGCCGCGCATCTTCAACCAACCGCCGCCGCTCCCGCCGCGATTGAGTGCCTCGTCGAAGACGCCGATCGCCTTGCCGAAGAGCACCACCGGGTGCGTGAGCCGATCCCAGAGCCAGTCGGGATCGCCGACGAGGCGATCGATGAGCAGGGCGACAACGAGGATGAGGAATATTTCGGCCGACATCTACACTCCTGCTCTGCGCAAGGCTTCGGCAAGGCGGCGGTCGCCGGCGGCGTCCGCCGCCAGCCCGATCCGCAGCCAGCGCCGATCATAGTCGAACTTGCGCGTCAGAATGCGCTCCCGGCAGAGCGCCGTATGGAAATCGTATGCTCGTTCGTGTTCGACGAGCGCGAAAAGGCCGGTCCCGCCGACAACACTGAGCCCGGCACCGCGAAGGACCACATCAAGCGCCGTCTTCCGTTCCTGGATGAGACCCCTGATCGCGTTCGTGTCGCTTTCCATCAGCTTCGCCGAAACGGCGAGCGCCGGGCCCGACACCGCCCAAGGGCCGAGCCATTCGCGGAGAGATTCCGTGACCGCCCCGCTTGCAACCACGAAGCCAAGCCTCAGGCCCGCAAGGCCGAAGTATTTGCCGAAGGAGCGAAAGACGACAAGGTTGTCCTGCGCAGCGACGTGCGGGGCAACGCTTGCCTCCGGCTCGAGATCACCGAAGGCTTCGTCGACGACGAGCAGGCCGCCATGCGCCTTCATCGCCGCGGCCATGGCCAGGACTTCGTCCGGCGCGAAAAGCCGGCCGGTCGGGTTGTTGGGATTTACGACAACCGCAATGCCATGCGCCGCCGCCAGATCATCGGCACGCGCGACGGGATCGACGTCGAAACCTGCCGCCTTCAGGACGCGCGCATATTCGCCATAGGTCGGTCCGAATATGGCAGCGCGCCGTTTCGCGTCGGCAAGCCGCGGCAGCAACTGAATCGCGGCCTGGGTTCCGGGCACCGGCAATGGCATGATTTCGCCGCTCCTGTAGTAACCACATGCCGCCGCCCGCACTGCGTCCTCCAAGTGCCGATCCGGCAAGCGATGCCAGGCCCGCGCGTCGATTTCCGGCAGCGCGACCGGGCACGGGTTGATGCCAGTCGAAAGATCGAGCCAATCATCGGGCGCACCGCCGAAACGGGCCGCAGCCTCGGTGATTCCGCCGCCATGGATGATCGGCGCGGTCATCGTCACGCCGAAAGGTCGATGAGATGCATGAAGGAGCCGGCAACATTCCGTCGGCGGAGACCGGCGCGGCCGAGGTCGACGCCAGCCGCATCCTCTACGGCGAAGAGCGGCTCGGCCGCCCCTTCGGAAACGATGGTCGAATAATGAAATTCGTGCGCGGTCATCGATCCCTCGAAAAACCCGTTGTCGATCGGCGTAACGCGCCGGTAACCGAGATGCCGCTTGCGCTCCGCGAAACTGGTGACGAGCGGCAAAAGGCCAAGCATCTCGTAACGTCTGCCGTCCGCCGCGACAAGCCCTTCGCCGAGCGCCATGTAGCCGCCGCACTCCCCGAAGATGCGTACGGCCCGCCCGGCCGCGGCCTGCATTGCAGCCCGGAAATTTGAAGCGCTGGCGAGCAGTTCGGCATGCAACTCCGGATAACCGCCCGGCAGATAGATCGCATCGGAGGCGGCATCGGGCACCTGGTCATCCAGCGGTGAAAAGAACGAAATCTCCGCTCCCTGCCCGCGCCAACCGGACAGCAGATGCTCGTAGCTGAAGGCGAAGGCGACGTCGCGAGCCACCGCGATTCGCTGTCCGAGCGGCCTCAGCGCCCTGGCTTCCGACGGCGAACCCGTAAGCAACGGAGATGCCATGGCGACGATGGCATCGACATCACAGCCCGATGCGACGCGCATTGCCGCGTGGTCGATGAAGGCTTCGAGCGTGCCGTGCTCGCCGGCCTGGACGAGACCCAGATGCCGTTCCGGCAGTTTTAAAGCGCCATCCTGGCGCAGCACGCCGAAAATCGGGACGGCCGCCCGGTCGAGCGCGTCGCGCAGCATCGCCTCATGGCGGTCGCTGCCCACACGGTTCAGTATGACGCCGGCGACGCGCACATCGTCGCGATGATCCATATAGCCGCGGACGAGTGCCGCGACCGAATGCGACAGTCGGGCGCAATCGACGACCAGGACGACCGCGAGCCCGAGCGTCGCGGCCAGATCCGCCGGCGATCCCGTGCCATCCGCTGCGCCGTCATAGAGACCCATCATCGCCTCGATGATGAGCGTGGAGCCGTCTTTCGTCACGGCCGCGGCGTTGGCGAGCAACAATTCCGGCCGCATCGCCCAGGGATCATAGTTGAGACAGGGCTTGCCGCTCGCGGCCGTGTGGAAAGCCGGATCGATATAGTCCGGGCCAGCCTTTCCTGGCGCAATGGAGAAGCCGCGCCGCGCCAGCGCCCGCAGAAGGCCGAGCGTCACCGTCGTCTTGCCCGAGCCGGAACTCGGGGCGGCAATCATCAGACCACTCATGCCGGGTTCCGGCATATGCGGCTCGAGAACGGGTCGGCGGCAAGTACACGGCCATTGAGCGCGCCCAGCCAGTCGAGCGACGGACGCAGCCGGACCACTTCCCCGACGACGACGATTGCCGGCGGCTCCAGCCCCGAAGCCGTCACGTCGGCCTCGGCGCGGGAAAGCGTGGTCTCGAGGACCACCTGCTCCGGCGTCGCCGCGTTGCAGACGAAGGCGACCGGCTCGTCAGCCGAACGGCCGGCGGCGATGAGGTTCGCCGAAATCTGAGCGATATGCTTCATCGCCATATACATGACGATGACCGGCGACCCCTTGGCGATGCCTTCCCAGTTGATCCGGTCCGGCACGACGCCCGAGGAATCGTGGCCGGTGAGGAAGGTGACCGCGTGATTGACCTCACGGTGCGTCACCGGAATGCCGGCATAGGCAAGCCCGCCAATGCCCGCCGTGATGCCAGGAACGATACGGAACGGGATACCGTGCTCGACGAGTGTCAAGGCTTCCTCGCCGCCGCGGCCGAAGACAAAGGGATCGCCGCCCTTGAGGCGTAGTACCCTGAGCCCGGCGCGTGCGTGTTCCACGAGGCGGAGCGAGATGTCGCGCTGTTTCGGCGACGGCTTGCCGCCGCGTTTGCCGGCAAATTCGAGCGTCGCGCCCGGCTTGGCGAGCTTCAGGCAATCGGCATTCACCAACGCATCATGGACGATCACATCTGCCTGGCGGAGCGCATTGGCGGCATGAAGCGTCAACAGACCCGGATCGCCCGGGCCGGCACCAACGAGCCAGACGGATCCGGGATTGAGTTCGGGCAGGCCCGCGAAAAGCGTGTCCGTCATGGCGTGTTACTCCGGGCCCTGCAAAATATCCGAGATGATTCTCTATTGTAGGAAACGATGGCAGAACATTGAATCTGCTGAAAAGATACGTCGCTGGCCGGCGCCCAAGACATCAGAAGGCCTCCGACGCGCCTGGAACCTGGGCGTCGCCATCGGGCCGCGGTCCCGCGATCGCGGCTGTAGCATGGGCCGAGCGGATTTTCGGAACGAGCAGGATCGCTTCCGGTCCCGCCCCTGCCAGTGCCGCGCCCTCGGCGACGCCATGGCAGCCCGTATGGGCAAAGACGATGTCCGACGGATTTTGCAGTCGCGCGGATTCCGCCGCGAGGGTTGCCGCGTCAAAGAAGCGCACGGGTACGGAAAAATGCCGGCCGGCCGCATGAATTGCGAGCTCCTCGGCGCGCACGTCGAGCGAAGCGACGAAGTTGACATCGCTCGCGGATGCGCCGGCATCGGCGAGCGCCCGCTCGGCCAGCGCGATCACTTCCTCTGGCGCGGTGTTTCGCTCGCAGCCGAGGCCGAGAACAAGTTTGGCGATTGGATCTGGCCCTTGGACCGAAGGCATCTGCAGTGCGGCTCCCCTGCAGCAGGCCCCCATCCCCCTGGACGCACAGGCTGCTGCTCATTGACATCTGCGTGGTGGCCCAAACCTGCAAGTGTTGGGTCCGCGCAGCGGTCGGCGTTCCATACGAAGCGCCGGCCCGGGCGTGCAGCCGTACCGGTTCGGACAGCACCGGGTCTGGCCCCCTGAAGGGGTCGGCCGCACCGGACGCTCTTTCGATCCGCTCGCACGGACGCCGTCGCATGATCGTCATTTCTACCGAAGGGCATCCGGGCGGTCAAACCGGATTGCGCCATCGCCACGTCGTAAACGGCGCAGTCGGCATGGCGCAAAAGGGAGGCTTCACCCGTCCCTCACGCTACGTTCATGAAAAAGCGGGCGCCGCAGCGGACGACGGCAACGCGCTTGCCGGGCAAGAACAGCATTTTCTGCGGAAGTTGCCGGCGACAAGCCTTTGCTTTTCGTGCTCGGCTCTGACACAAGGCAGCAGCAATTCCATTCCGCCTCGAGCCTACCGTGATCGACCTCGCCCTCCATCTATTGCTCTTTCTGTTCGTGGCCGCCTTCATCGCCGGCTTCATCGATTCGATCGCCGGCGGTGGTGGGATGATCACCATCCCCGCCATGCTGATCGCCGGCATTCCGCCGCTCGAAACGCTCGGGACCAACAAGCTGCAATCGCTCTTCGGCTCCGGTTCCGCCAGCATCGCCTATGCGCGACACGGGCACGTGAATCTGAAGGAGCAGTTGCCGATGGCGCTGATGTCGGCCGCGGGCTCGGTGCTCGGCGCCTTGATCGCGACGGTCGTTCCCGCCGATGCACTCAAGGGCGTGCTGCCCTTCCTGCTGATCGCGATCGCCGTCTATTTCGGCTGCAAGCCGAATATCGGCGACGTCGAAAAGCATCGCCGCATGTCGGCATTCCTCTTCACCCTCACCTTCGTGCCGCTGATCGGCCTCTACGACGGCGTTTTCGGACCAGGAACGGGCTCCTTCTTCATGCTCGGCTTCGTCTCGCTCGCCGGCTACGGAATCCTCAAGGCGACCGCCCACACGAAGTTCCTGAACTTCGGCTCCAATCTCGGTGCCTTCATCGTCTTCGTTCTCTACGGTGTCGTGCTCTGGAAGGTGGGGCTGATAATGGGTGCCGGTCAATTTCTCGGTGCGCAGGTCGGCTCCCGCTACGCCATGGCGAAGGGCGCGAAGATCATCAAGCCGTTGCTCGTCATCGTCTCGATCGCGTTGGCGATCCGGCTGCTGGCGGACCCGACGCATCCTCTGAGGGTCTGGCTCGCGATGTGAGACCCGGTGCTCGCGCCTCGTCGTGATGCCACCGGCTTGCAAGTGCGGATATGCAACAAGCAACCGTACAGTCCGTCCGTCCCCCTGCTAGTCTATCCGCACCGATCCGTCGGTCGACGCTGGCGTGTTTACCAATCCGGCAACAAAAATCGGCAGGCTCGTAATAGGCCCTTGAACCTCTAGTTACTAGAGATTGCAACTTGGCTCCGCTGTCCCACATGCGGCGTTTGAAGAAGCGCCGCCAACCCGTGTCGTCCGACGACGAGGAGCCCTGATGTTCACGACGATTCCCGCAATCCTGATGCTGGTTGTCGGCGCCTTCACACTGGCGCTGTCGGTCCATCGCCGCCTTCAGACGGGGCGGTCCCCTGTTGTCCTGACCTACGGCGACGATGCCGAAGGCTTCGGCGGCCGCCTTTTTCGCATCATCGTCGCCGCACTCGTCGCGCATCTGCTCGCCGCGGCGATCGTTCCCGCCGGCGTCGATGCCGTCGTCGGGCGGATTCCGGCGCTCGATCGGCCGCCGCTCGCCTGGCTCGGGCTCGCTTTGATGGCGCTCGGCGGCGTGCTGACGATGCTGTCGCAGTGGTCGATGCGCGATTCCTGGAAGATCGGCATACCGGAGGCGCAGGATGCCCCGCTCGTCACCTCCGGCCTTTATGCCTTTTCCCGCAACCCGATCTATGTCGGCATGGTGGCGGCGCTGATCGGCACGATGCTTGCTGTCCCGAACGTCGTTTCGGCGGCGCTGGCCCTCTCCGCCTGGATCTCGATTTCCTACCAGATCCGCATGGAGGAAAGCCATCTCTTCGGCGCCTTCGGCGAGACCTACCGCGCCTATTGCCAACGTGTGAGGCGCTGGATTTGACGCACTCGCCAGAGAAAACGGGTGCGCAGTCAAGCCCAATCACCGCCGAAGGCTCGTCAAAACTCGACGCCCTTCTGCCCCTTGATGCCGGAGCGGAACGGGTGCTTGATGAGTTCCATCTCGGTCACCAGATCGGCAATCTCTATGAGATCTTCCTTGGCATTGCGACCGGTCAGGACCACATGCGTCATGTGCGGCTTCTCTTCCTTGAGGAAGCGCACGACCTCGGCGATGTCGATATAGTCGTAGCGCAGCGCGATGTTGATCTCGTCGAGCAGCACCATGGAATTGCGCTCGTCGCGGATCAGTTCCTTGGCCTTCTCCCAGGCCTTCTCGGCCATCGCCACGTCGCGGGCGCGGTCCTGGGTCTCCCAGGTGAAGCCTTCGCCAAGCGTGTAGAACTGGCAGAGGTCGCCGAAATGCTTGTCGATCAGATCGCGCTCGCCGGTCTGCATGGCCCCCTTGATGAACTGCACGACGGCACAGGGCATGCCATGGGCGATGTGGCGGAAGATCATCCCGAAGCCGGCGGTCGACTTGCCCTTGCCCTTGCCCGTATGGACGATGATCAGACCCTTCTCGTCGGTCTTCGTCGCCATGATCTTGTCGCGCGCCGTCTTCTTTTTCGCCATCTTCATGGCGTGACGGGCTTCGTCCTTTTCGGGTACCGGTTCGCCGGTGTTGGCGGTTTCGTCGCTCATCGCATTCCTCCCTATTCGTTCCCGGCGTACAGGCGTTCGCGCGCCGCACGGCCGGACAGGCTGTTCAGTTCAAATCGCGCCGAATTGGAGCGCGGGTTCCAGAGACCTCGGTCAATCGCCTCGAGGAAGCGCTCGGACAGTTCCGCCAGGGCCGCCGGGTTCTTGTCGCGCAGGAAATCGAGGACTTTCTCGTCGGCGATAAAGGCTTGGTAGGCCGCCTCGAAATGATGGTCGCGCACGGCACCGGTCGTCGCGGCGAAGGCGAACATGTAATCGACAGTCGCGGCAATCTCGAAGGCGCCCTTGTAACCGTGGCGCATCACGCCATCGATCCATTTCGGATTGACGACGCGGGCGCGCACCACGCGGCCGATCTCCTCCTCCAGCGAGCGGATCACCGGCTTCTCAGGGCGGGAGTGATCATTGTGGTAGATCGCCGGGCGTTTCCCTCCGATGTGCTCTGCGGCGGCGCTCATACCACCTTCGAACTGGTAATAGTCGTCGCTGTCGAGCAGGTCGTGCTCGCGGTTGTCCTGGTTCTGGACGACGGCTTCAATCGTCCGCAGGCGTTCCTCGAAAAGTCCGCGCTCCGCCCTGACGTCTTCACCGGCGCCATAGGCATAGCCGCCCCAGGTGAGATAGGCTTCGGCGAGATCGCCGCGCTTTTCCCAGCCTTTTTCGTCGATCAGCGCCTGCAGGCCCGCGCCATAGGCGCCCGGCTTGGCACCGAACACGCGATAGGAGGCGCGTCTTGCCGCTTCCTTCGCCTCGACGCCCTTTTCCTCGAGGCGTCGCGCTTCGGCATGCATCCGGGCGGCGATCATGTTGTCGGCATCGTCCTCCTCCAGCGCGCCCATCGCGCGGACAGCCTTGTCGAAGAGGGCGATCTGCTCCGGGAAGGCGTCGCGGAAGAAGCCGGAAATCCTGAGCGTGACATCGACGCGCGGGCGACCGAGCACGGCGAGCGGCACGATCTCGTAGCCGGTCACCCGCCGCGACGCCATGTCCCAGATCGGCTTGGCACCGATCAGCGCCAGCGCCTGTGCAATGTCGTCGCCGCCGGTGCGCATGTTGGAGGTGCCCCAGGCGGTGAGCCCGAAAGAGGACGGCCATTCGCCATGGTCCTGCAGGTAGCGCCGGATCAGCAACTCGGCCGATTTCTTGCCGAGCTCGTAGGCCGCCGGCGTCGGTACGGCGCGGCTGTCGACGGAATAGAAATTGCGCCCCGTCGGCAGCACGTCCGGACGGCCGCGCGTCGGCGCGCCGGAAGGACCGGGCGCGACGAAGCGGCCATCGAGACCGGTGAGCAGGCCGGTGATTTCGGCTGCGCCGGAGTTCTGGATCGAGGGCTTCAGCCGGGCATCGATCTCGTCGAGGACGGCTTGCGTGTTGGACCAGCCGTCTGGGCAAGCGATCTCGCCCGACACCAGTTTGGTGGCGAGAAGTTCGATGCGCTCGACCGTATCGCCCGCAGTGCGCCAGGGGGCATCCGAGAGCTTGGTGAGGAGATCGGGCTTCTGACCGCCCCAGGGCGCGGAGAAAACGCAGTCGAGGGGGTCGAAGGGTGGCGGGTGCGGAAGCGTACCCCCCTCTGCCCTGCCGGGCATCTTCCCCACAAGGGGGGAGATTGGCGAGTGGCCACGGCTTCCCTCCGAGGTTCCGTTGCCCCCATCATCGGCCAAAAGGCTCGCCCCGAGCTCGCCAGCCTCTGTAGAGCGAGCGGCCGCATCCCTGATCTCCCCCCTTGTGGGGGAGATGTCCGGCAGGACAGAGGGGGGTATTGGCGACCCACCAAGCCCCAGGTCCACCGCGATCGCGCGCTGCAAACTCTGATCGCCGCCCTCGCCCAAGCCACGCGGCACCCGGGCGAGCGCCACCGTTAGGTCGGTCAGCAGCCGCCCCTCCGGCGCCACGCCGAAGATGTGCAGCCCGTCGCGGATCTGCATTTCTTTGAGGTCGCAGAGATAGGCGTCGAGCTTTTCGAGCGCCTTGTCGTCGCTGTCGCCCTTTTCGATGCCGGCGTCTCGGTCGAGCCCGATATCGCGCACGAGGTCGAGGATCTGACGACTGAGCAGCCGCAGCCGCCGCGGATCGCCGCCGGCTGCCTCATAATATTCGTCGACCAGCGCTTCAAGGTCCTTGAGCGGCCCGTAGGACTCGGCCCGCGTCAAGGGCGGCGTCAGGTGGTCGATGATCACGGCGCTGGTGCGACGCTTGGCCTGCGTCCCCTCGCCCGGGTCGTTGACGATAAAGGGATAAAGATGCGGCGTCGGGCCGAAGATCGCCTCGGGATAGCAGGTTTCGGAAAGCGCCAGCGCCTTGCCGGGCAGCCATTCGAGATTGCCGTGCTTGCCCATATGGATGATCGCGTCAGCGCCGAAGATTTGGCGCAGATAGGCATAGAAGGCGAGATAGCCGTGCGGCGGGACGAGATCCGGCGCGTGATAGGTTTCCTTCGGATCGATGTTGTAGCCGCGCGCCGGCTGGATGCCGACGATGACCTCGCCGAACCGGGCAAGCGGCAGCGCGAAGGCGCCGTCGAGGAAGAAGGGATCGGACTCCGGCGCACCCCAGCGCGCGCCCACCTCCTCCTGAATCTTTCCAGGAAGAGAGGCGAAGAAGTCCTTGTAGTGATTCAAGGAAATGGTTTCGCGGATTTCCCGGTCGCGGCTTGCGGCATTCGTCGGTCCGGCGATCAGGAAGCGGATCAGCGCATCGCCGTCCGCGGGCAGATCGCCAACCGGATAACCTTCCGCCGCCATCGCCTTCAGCACCTCGATGGTGCCGGCGGGTGTATCGAGGCCGACGCCGTTGCCGAGACGCCCGTCGCGGTTCGGGTAGTTCGCCATGACGATGGCGATGCGGCGCGCCTCCGGCCTCGCCCGGCGCAGCCTTGCCCAATTGGCGGCGAGCCGGGCGGCAAAGCGAACGCGGTCGGAGAGGGGCTCATGGCCGACGATGTTTGCCTCCACGAGCGGGTCGTAGACGGATGCCGCCTTGAAGGAGACGGCGCGCGAAAGGATGCGTCCGTCCACCTCCGGCAAAGCGACATTCATGCCGAGGTCGCGCGCCATCAGCCCTTGCGGCGAGGCCTGCCATGCTTCGCGCGAAGAACCTGAAAAGATGACCTGAAGCACCGGCGCATCGGTCGATTCCAGCACTGTCGGCTGCCGGTCGGCGCCGGGTGCCGAGACGGCAAAACCGGTGGCGTTCATCACCACGTCCGGCGCGGCCTCGGCGAAGATCGCCTCGAGCGTTCCGATCGAAACCTGATCCTTGAGGCTCGAAACGAAGACGGGAAGCGCGCGGATCCCTTCTTCGGCGAGCGCCTCGATCAGGGCTTCGACGGGCTTGGTCTCGCCGCTCTGGACGAGGGCCCGGTAGAAGCAGATGGCGACGGTCGGGGTCTGGTGCACGTCAGGGTGGCTACCCCCCTCTGCCCTGCCGGGCATCTCCCCCGCAAGGGGGGAGATCGGCAAGCTGATGCTGTTTCCCGCCAAATTCGCACCGGCATCGGCGCGAGCGCCCGTCCCGGTCGGATTCGCCTCCATCTCTGCCGTCGGCGAGGAGCGAACGCTCGCCTCCCTATTCTCCCCCCTTGTGGGGGAGATGCCCGGCAGGGCAGAGGGGGGTGTTTCCTCGCTGCCTCCGGCGATACGCACCCACTCGTCAACCCCGATCACGCCCCTGCCCGGCCACCATAGGCCGGCCTTGAGCAGCGGCCGCGCCGGTTGCGGCTTTTCGGCGCCATCGATCAGCGCCTCGGCATAGTCGAGGAACAAGCCGGCATTGTCCGCGCCGCCCTCGGTGAAATAGGCCCAGAGACGCCGCCGGTCTTCCGGCGCAACGGTCGAGAAAGGCTCGAGGCCGGGGTCGGGCTTGTCGTCCCCCGGCAGCACCGCGATCCGGAACTTGCCCGCAACGGCGGCGGCATAGAGCGCCTCCAGCACGTAGCGAAAATAGCTGGCGCCGCCGAGCGGCCGGACGACGATCAGCTTCGCATGCCGCGCCGTGCGTTCGACATAGGTGTCGACAGACATCGGGTGCATGAGGCTCATCAGGCTGGCAATGCGCAGGCTTTTCCCACCGACGCGCGACCGATTGGCGGCGGCGATCGAGGCAAGCTCCGTATCGGCGGCCGACAGGAACAGGATATCGGCCGGGCTTTGGCCGAGATCGATCGCCTCGTTGCCGTCGGCGATTGTGCCTTTCTGGGCTAGGAGGAGATGCATGGTTGCTCCTCGTGGCGCTTGCGAAAAGACCCCTCCCCAGCCCCTCCCCACACGGGGGAGGGGTTAGGTCGTGCCACACGCACTCTTTCCCCGAGTATCAGCCGTTCGTGCCATAACACCGCGCCCCTTTGGGAACGGAAGCGTCGCGGCAAACGCGAGAGAAGCCCCTCCCGCTGGTGGGGAGGGGTTGGGGAGGGGTAACTCTCGTACGGCTTCACATTCACCTCACGCCAGCGCCGAAATCGCCGCGCGCACGGCCGCCTCGTCCATGTCGTGCAGCCCGATGACGACGAGCCGCGTGCCGCGCGTCTCGCCGGGGGCCCAGGCGCGGTCGTAATATTGATCGACCCGGCTGCCTACCGCCTGGATCAGGAGACGCATCGGCTTGCCGGGTACGTCGGCGAAGCCCTTCAGCCGCAGCACGTCATGCTCGGCGATGACAGCCTTGAGGCGGTCGACGAAGACGGCCGGCTCGGCGATCGGGCCGAGTTCGACGACGAAGCTGTCGAACTCGTCGTGATCATGTTCCTCGCCGGCCTCATGCTCCATCTCGTGATGCGATTTGCGGTCGCCGATCTCGTCCTCTGTGCCGACGCCGAGCCCGAGCAGGATTGCGGCGGCCACCTCGCCGTTCTTCGCCTCGATCATCGCCGGCTTGCGGCTGATGCGCGAGGCGACCTCTTCGCGCACGGACTTGAGGCCGGCGGCATCGATGAGATCGGTCTTGTTGAGAACGATGAGGTCGGCGGCCGTGAGCTGGTCCTCGAAGAGCTCTTCGAGCGGGCTCTCATGGTCGAGGTTGTCGTCATTGACGCGCAGCGCATCGACCTTGTCGTGATCGTCGGCAAAGCGGCCGGCGGCAACGGCGGCGCTGTCGACGACGGTGACGACGCCATCGACAGTCACTTCGCTGCGAATGTCCGGCCAGTTGAACGCGGCGACCAGCGGCTGCGGCAGGGCAAGGCCGGAGGTCTCGATAACGATATGGTCCGGACGGTTCTCGCGTTCGAGCAGCTTCGTCATGGTCGGAATGAAGTCGTCAGCGACGGTGCAGCAGATGCAACCGTTGGTAAGCTCGATGATGTCCTCCTCCGAGCAGGCCTCAGCGCCGCAGCCCTTCAGCACGTCGCCATCGACGCCGAGATCGCCGAATTCGTTGATGATCAGCGCGATCCGCTTGCCGTCGGCATTCTGCAGCAGGTTGCGGATCATCGTCGTCTTGCCGGCGCCGAGGAAGCCGGTGATGACAGTGGCGGGGATCTTGCCCGGATGGGCCTTTGCAAGCGTCATGAATCAACCCTTCATTTTCAGCGGCAACCCGGCCGCGACGAAATAGACTTCGGCGGATTTCTCCGCGACGATTTGGTGGAGGCGGCCGGCATGGTCGCGGAAGTCGCGCGCCATGCGGTTCTCCGGAACGATGCCTAGACCGACCTCGTTCGAAACGAAGACGAGCCGCGCCCGCGTCTCCGGCAGCAAGGCGGCGAGATCCGCGAATTCGACGGCAAGGTCGCGCCCTTCCATCATCAGGTTCGTCACCCACAGCGTGAGGCAATCGACGAGGATGGCGCATCCCGGATCAGCCAGGCGGCGAAGCAGACCGGAAAGATCGGTCGGCTCCTCATGCGTCGTCCAGCCCTTACCTTGTCGCGCGGCCTGGTGATGATGAATGCGATCACGCATCTCGTCGTCGTAGGCGCGACCAGTTGCGACATAATGCATCGGCAGCCCCGAGGCTTCGACGAGCTTTTCGGCGAAAGTGGATTTTCCGGAACGAGCGCCGCCGAGGACGAGGATCGGACCGGCATGAGAGATCATCATCCGACCATGCCTCGCGCAAGGAGACCTGCGGGGCCGAAGCGGCGATAGAAAGCGGACACGTGACCGGCACGCGCAGAAGACAATGTATGAGCCACGACAACCTCCGTGCTGGCATTGGGGAAAACTCCCCGGGCGAATGCCCTGATGGAAGGCAGGTCTCCTGGCTCTCGGCGTCACGGGCAGCGGTCGCGCGCATGCGGCTGCGCATCGATGCTGAAACCCGAACGGGTCCGCCTCGCCTTCCCGGCGCGTTTGCTGGCTCGTGAAGGCGGACGATTCGTAGAAGAAGAGGCGTCCAGCCCGGCTGTTCACGATGCCACGCCAGTGGCTTCTCCGACGTGCCCTCCGACCCCGCGAAAACTGCCCCATGCAGTTTCGTCGGAAGAGGAGCGGCATGCCCGATGGCGAACCCTGACCGTTCTACAGTCGCGGGGTCGGCTGCGATAAGGGCGCCCGGCGTGGGTCCGCCCGTCACATTCCCATTTACTCCCCCGCACCGCTTCGGCGCCGGGGAACCATCCATCGTCGTTAATTATGAAGCGGATGCGGCAAAGTCAATCGACGGTCTGCGACGCGAAGGCGACCTTTGTGCGTCTTCTCGGGGGCCGCTCCGGCACGCCTGTGCTTTTCATACTCCAAACGGGTGAGCAGACACCCATCCCCACCACGTGATAGAACGAGGCTTTCCAAGCCCGACGCGACTTTCGAGCTACGTATGGCTGCGTTTGCTTCAGAACGATCGCGCTGACGATCTCGGTCCGTTTCGAACCGGGATCCTTGTGGAGGGTGCGATGGCGCAGTTGCGTCGTACCGCAATCGCAGCGCTGAGCGCCGCGCTTTACGGTTTCATGCCGACAATGGCCGCCGAACCAATTGGTCAGGCGACGCTGATCAAGACCGAGGTTTCCGGAGCGACTGGACCGCTTGCGGTCAGGGATCCCGTCCACCGGGACGAACGAATCCGCACATCCAGGTCGGGGCTGGGCCAGTTCATATTCCGCGACGGCAGCAAGTTGGCCGTCGGAGCCGGCTCGTCCGTCGTCATCGACAAGTTCGTCTACGACGACTCGCAATCGGTGCAGCAGCTCACGGTTACGGCCGCCAAGGGAACGTTTCGCTGGATCAGCGGTAACTCGAAGCATTCCGCCTACAACATCCTGACGCCGTCCGGTACGATCGGCGTCCGCGGAACGGTTTTCGATTTCTATGTCGGCGATGACGGAACGACCGCGATCGTTCTGTTGAGCGGTGCAGCCCAATTCTGCGGCCGCGGAGGTTGCCAGCCGCTGACGCGGCGCTGCGATTGTGTGGTCGCCAGGCCCGGCGGCGCGGTGACGAAAACCCAGCGGGTCGATCGCAGCATACTGACGAGACTCGGCAACAGGAAAGCGCTGCCTTTCCTCTCGGGCGATCAGAAACTCTCGGTGGGTTTTGGGGGAATGAGCGGGAGCTGCGGTCTTTCGGCGGCCTTGGAGATAAAGCCGACCTCCCCCACGGATATCCGCCCCCCGGAGAAAGCCACACCTCGCAAAGCCATAAGTACTGAACCTGGTCGGGGAGGACAGGATACAGGCAAGGGAGGGCAAGATACCGGCAAGGGTGGCCAGGACAGGGGAAAGGGAGGACAAGACAGGGGAAAGGGAGGACAAGACAAGGGCACGCAAGGCCAGGATCCGTCATAAGAAGCGTGGCGGAGGCGGCCGTCGCCTTCCCTCTTTGGCAGACCGGGCGCCCTTCGCCAGCGGTTCGCTTGAAAAATGGTCAACCCTGCGGGTGATCCGCCTGTAGAAATCCGACAATCCGGGACACAAGGGTGCTGCCTTGAACCTTGCGGCGCCGGCAAACTCGCGGCCCGCCGGCGAACGCAAACGCAGCGCATCGACCAATTCCCCATGGACGTGCTGCAATTCGGCGAAGTCGGGAGACGCGGCAACGTGGCCGTCGCCGACGACGGCGAAGAGGCGGGTGCGGGTGCTCTTGCCCTTCAGTCCCAACGCGCCCGCCTCGAGCAAGGCAAAGTCGGCGAGCGACTTCGCCGTGTTCTCCGACACGAGAATGTCGAAGCTGATCTCCTTGCAGGCGGCTTCGATACGCGCAGCGACGTTCACGGCATCGCCGACGGCCGAATAGTTGAAATGGGTCTCGGCGCCCATGTTGCCGACGCAAGCGAGGCCGGTATGGATGCCGACGCCGATCCCCACCTTGCCCTTGCTGCCGAAACCGAATGCGTCGCTGTCGTTGAGGCGGGAAAGTGTCTCGCGCATGGCGAGCGCGGTGCGGACGGCCTTGCCGGCATGATCGGTCACATCGACCGGGGCGTTCCAGAAAGCCATGATCGAGTCGCCGATGAACTTGTCGAGCGTGCCTTCGTTGGCAATGACATGGCGGCTCAACGCATCGAGAAGCGTGTTCAGGAAACCAACCAGCTCCCTCGGCGCCAGCCGCTCGCTGATCTCGGTGAAATTGCGGACATCGACGAACATGATCGTCAGTTCGCGGTCGTCTCCGCCAAGACGAAGGGCATTGTGCGTGTGCTCGATGCGGTAGAGCAGCGATGGCGACAGATATTGGCCGAAGGCACGCCGAACGACACGGCGTTCGCGGTCGGTGACGAGGAAGCGGTAAGCTGTCGCGGCGAAATGGGTGACCAATCCGGAAAGGATCGGGGCAAGCGGATCGAAGAGCAGTCCGGCATAGAGGAAGGCAACCCAGGACGCAGCGAGCGCCAGGCCGGTGATCAATAGCCCGCAAGCAAGCGCCACGCCGGGGCTGACAAAGGTTGTCAGCATCACGAGCAGGCCGCCCGCAACGGCGATGGACAGGATTTCAAGCCCGTCGGCCCAGTCCGGACGCGCGAGAAACCGACCGGACAGGATCTGCTCGACGGCCTGGGCGTGGAGCGAAACGCCGGGGACGTTGTGCCCGAGAGCGGTCGTGCGGATGTCCAGCAAGCCGGCGGCCGACGTGCCGACGAAGACGATGCTGCCTTCGACCGCGTTCCTGATGTCCCCGGAGGCGCCGGATGCGGCAAGCACTTGGCCGGCCGACACATATCTCTCGGCCCGGTCCTCGCTCACATACAGCCAGAGCTCGCCCGCCGCCGTGACCGGCACGGTGAACTCGCCGATCTTGATCCGGGTGATCGTATCGGCCACATCCGTTGCGCCCGCCAGCAGATAGGTGGAGGCGCCCTGGGCGACCCGCAGCGCCTCAAGCGCCAAATTCGGATAGAGTTGCTCGCCATCGCTGAGCAAAAGCGGGATCGCGCGCACCACCGCCGACGGGCTGCCGGGATTGAGGCTGATATGGCCGATGCCCGCGGCATTGGCCTCGAGCTCCGGCCGAAGCGGCGTCGCCGCCGTGAAGCGCGGCGGCGCATCGAACGGGCTCTCGCCGGTGAAGGCGAAGCCCGCCTTGACCTGCGGTCGATACTTTCCCACGTTCGACAGGCCGAAGCCGAGCACCACCGGCTTGCCGGCAATCGCGCCGGCGAAGATCTCGTCATTGTCCGGCAGCCTTTCCAGCAAGGCGGGATCGATACCGGTCACGTCACGCACAACGGTGCGCGGCGACAGCCGGTCAGGCTCGGCGAACAGGATGTCGAAGGCAATCACTGCGGCGCCCATTTCGGAGAGCCTGTTGACCAGATTGGCCAATCGATCCCTCGGCCAAGGCCATTGGCCGAACTCCCGGAGCGACGCCTCGTCGATGTCGACGACCCGAACCGGCAGGTCTTCGAAGGGCCTCGGCGCCAGGCGCTGGTATTCGTCGAAGGTGATTTCGCGGGCAAATCTCAGCAGTTGCGGATCATTTGCCCGCAACACCGTCAGCGCCGCGACAATTGCCAATCCGATAAGGACGCCGACCAGCTGGGCGCGTGTCATAACCGCCGACCTTCATGCCGGAGGGCGGCAAGACTGGTTTCCTTTGGAAAAGACTGGCCTGCCGCCTCGCGGGCCATGCTGCATCGTTCGCAGCCGCGTTGCAATATCAACCAAAGAGGGTTTGAGAACGCGGCATGCGAGAGCGCTGCGGCTCGCTACCCGAGCAGGTGCTCGAGCCACGCGCGATCGAGCACGTCCTCCAGCTCGGCGGCAATCTCATCGAGCGCGCGGTCGACCGACTGACGATAGTTGCTCCCGCCGCCTTCGATCCCCAGGCTCTTCAGCAGCGCGGCCCGGTAGGCATCGCTGCCGAACAGGCCGTGGAGATAGGTTCCGATCACCCGGCCATCGGGCGACATCGCGCCATCGGGGCGGCCGTCGATCGTCACCGGCGCACGTTCGCAATCCGGCCCGGACGTCTTGCCGAGATGGATTTCATAGCCCTCGAGCGCCACGTTGTGCTCCAGCGACCAGGCGCGGCTGTTGCGAACGGTCTTTTCCGGCGCCATTTCGGTCTCGACCGAAAGCAGCCCGAGCCCGGCGATCTCGCGTTCGCTTCCTTCGATGCCGAGCGGATCGGTGACGCGGACGCCCAGCATCTGATAGCCACCACAGACGCCGATTACCCGGCCGCCGCGCCGGACGTGGCGCTCCAGGTCGCGGTCCCAGCCCTGCGCGCGAAAGTCCTTGAGATCCGAGATCGTCGATTTCGAACCGGGGATGACGACCAGGCCTGCGTCCTCCGGCAGCCGCATGCCCGGCCGGACGAAGACGAGATCGACCTGCGGCTCTGCCGCGAGCGGATCGAGATCGTCGAAATTGGCAATGCGCGACAGCACGGGCACGGCGACCTTCAGCGCCCTGCCGCCGCCACGCGCCAGCTTCTCCAGCACGACGGAATCCTCGGCCGGCAGCCGCGCGGCGCTTTTCAGCCAGGGCACCACACCGAAACAGGGCCAGCCGGTGAACCGTCCGACCGCCGCGATGCCGTCGTCGAAAAGCGTCACGTCACCGCGGAACTTGTTGATCAGATAGCCGGTGACCATCCGCCGGTCTTCCTCCGGAAGGATTGCGTGGGTGCCGACCAGCGAGGCGATGACGCCGCCGCGATCGATGTCGCCGACGAGGACGACGGGAACGTTGGCCCGTGTGGCAAAGCCCATATTGGCGATATCGCCGGGCCTGAGGTTGACCTCGGCCGGCGAGCCGGCGCCCTCGACGATGACGAGATCCGCGCCAGCAGAGACATGTTCGAAACTCTCCATCACCGCGCCGAGCAACTTCGGCTTCAGCGCCTGATACTCCCTGCCCTTCGCTTGCCCGGCGACCTTGCCCTGCAGAATGATCTGGCTGCCGACGTCGGATTGCGGCTTCAGAAGCACGGGATTCATGTGCACCGAAGAGGGCACCCGCGCGGCGAGCGCCTGCAGCCATTGCGCCCGGCCGATCTCGCCACCGTCATCGGAGACGGCAGCGTTGTTCGACATGTTCTGCGGCTTGAAGGGCCTCACCTTCAGGCCGCGGTTGGCGGCGAGCCGGCAGAGGCCTGCCACCAATACCGATTTTCCGACATCCGAGCCGGTTCCCTGGAGCATGATCGCGTGTGTCATACGGTCTCCCGTAACATCGAAAGCCTCTCCGGCAAAGCACTGTTTTGACGCCATTTTGCCGCAATTTTCCCGGCGGCGATCATGGGGTGTATCAGTTGCTCACAAACCTTGTCTGAGGAACCTCGGCGGACTATCGAAAATGCGACATTCGCTGGCGACTTTGGCATCGAAAAATCCCCGCCGCACGCCTATATCACGATTATCGAAACAACCCGGTGGAACCCCGGACTTCCCAAGGCAAAAAAACCATGCTGTTCATCTTCAGCAAACCCAATTTCGTTCAGATCGCCTGGAACGCACAGGCGCCGCGCAGCCAGTCCCGCGTCCGCAACACGCCTGTCGACGCGCCCTTCGGGCCGCTCGGCTTCATCCGCACGTCCAACGTCGGATAAGGGCGGTTTTCCTACACCGATTTTTGCGACATTTCGCGTCCGCGCAAGGCCGGACCACGGCAGCGACAAGGGACGTCGCCTGAGTTCGCCTGCGTGCCCTCCAGAATGCGAAAATCGCCAAGGAGGCAGGTCCGGTACGCAACACCAGAACCGGACCTGCGGCAGTCGCCCGCCGCAGGCAAACAATTAGCCTGACATCCTTACCGGATGGTTAGTGAGAGCTTAACCAAAGGTGAATTCGCAATTTTTCCGAATCCACCGCACGATCCTCGAATGCAGGCAGGCTCTATAGGCGCAATCAATTGAACAGGTTGATTTCTCATGGGAAACACCTAGGCTAACTCGTCATGGCCACGTAGTAGACGGGAGGCCGGGGACCGTGACGAAACTCCTCGCAATAATGTTTGCCGCTACCGGCTTTTACGTTCTGGCCGACTCCCCTCGGGCCGCGGAGTGCGGGCAGGTTAGCATTGCCGAAATGAACTGGGCCTCCGCCGGCATCGCCGCCCATGTCGACAAGATCATCCTTGAGAACGGCTATGGTTGCACGGTCACCCTCGTCGCCGGTGACACGATGCCGACGTTTTCCTCGATGAACGCAAAGGCCGAGCCGGACATGGCGCCCGAGCTCTGGATTCACTCGGTGCGCACGCCGCTCGAAGCGGCGGTCAAGGAAGGCCGTCTTATCCAGGCAGCCCCCATTCTCAGCGAAGGCGGCGTCGAAGGCTGGTGGATCCCGAGATTCCTCGCCAATGCCAATCCGGACATCAAGACTGTCCAGGACGCGCTGAAGCATCCGGATCTTTTCCCTGCGCCCGACGACACGACCAAGGGGGCGATCCACAATTGCCCCTCCGGCTGGAACTGCCAGATCTCGACAGCCAACCTTTATAGGGCACTGGAAGCGGAAAAGGCCGGGTTCAAGCTGATCGACCCCGGTTCGGCGGCCGGGCTTGACGGCTCCATTGCCGAGGCCTTCGAGAAGAAGTCCGGCTGGCTCGGCTACTATTGGGCGCCGACGGCGATCCTCGGCAAATATGAAATGGTCCGCCTGTCCTTCGGCGTTGACCACGACCGGGCGGAATGGGATTCCTGCTCGGCCGTACCGGATTGTCCAAGCCCGAAGGTCAACTCCTTTCCGGTCTCGGACGTCTTCACCGTGGTGACGAAATCCTTTGCCGAGAAGGCAAGCGTCGCCATGGATTACGTGAATGCCCGTGGATGGGACAATGCCACAGTCAACAAGGTTCTCGCATGGATGGATCAAAACAGGGCAACGAACGAGGATGCTGCGCGCTATTTCCTCGAACGCTTCCCGGAAATATGGGAAAAATGGGTGCCCGCGGATGTTGCAGAAAAGGTGAAGGCTGCGCTTTGATGGAGGCCATGCTGCAGACGGAGGCGAGATCCTGTTGCGTGCTGCGGCAACGCCGGTCGCGTGGTTCGCGACGAAGCCGCCCCCCTCGCGTCGCAAACAGCATAGCAGCCTGCCAGTTCCGCTGTCACATTGCTCATGGGGAACCTGGAAGCGGTTACGCTTCGTACACGCGCTCCAAAGACGCGGACGAGCGGAACGCAGCTCCAGCGGTGTTGCAAAGATCGGCAACGCCATCATTTTTCGATCGTGCCAGCCCAGCCTTCGGCAGGCGGCTGCAGAAGCATTCGGAGGTTGTTCATGGCTAGTCGCGCAATCGAGGTGAAGAACCTCTACAAGATCTTCGGCCCTCGGGGGCACGAATATATCGATCACGTCAAGAACGGCATGGGCAAGGCCGAACTCAACGAAAAATACGGTCATGTCCTCGGCCTGCAGGACATCAACATCCCGATGCCCGGCGGCTGCATTACGGTCGTGATGGGCCTTTCCGGCTCCGGAAAATCGACGCTCATCCGCCACATCAACCGGCTGATCGACCCGACCGCCGGCGAAGTGCTCTACGACGGCGTCGACGTCTGCAAGATGAACCAGAACGACCTTCGCCAGTTCCGCCGCCACAAGACGGCGATGGTGTTCCAGAAATTCGCGCTGCTCCCGCACCGCACGGTTCTCGAAAACACCGTTTACGGCCTGGAGATCCAGGGAATTGACCAGCGCGAGAGCGAAAAGCGCGCGCGTGGCTGGATCGAACGCGTCGGGCTCCAGGGCTTCGAGAAGCACTATCCGAACCAGCTTTCGGGCGGCATGCAGCAACGCGTCGGTCTCGCCCGGGCGCTTACCAATGACGCCGAGATCCTGCTGATGGACGAGGCCTATTCGGCGCTTGACCCGCTCATCCGGATGGACATGCAGACGGTGCTGCTCGAATTGCAGAAGGAACTGAAGAAGACGGTGGTCTTCATCACCCACGATCTCGATGAGGCGCTGAGACTCGGCGACAAGATTGCCATCCTGCGCGACGGTCGCGTCGTGCAACAGGGAACGGGTCAGGAAATCGTGCTTGCGCCGGCGGACGACTACATCACCGCCTTCGTCAAGGAGGTGAACCGCGGCCGGGTCGTGAATGTCGAGACGATCATGCGGCCGCTGTCCGGTAATCCGGAGGGTCTCGCGATCACCGCGGGTACCGTCCTCGAGGCGGCCGCCCGCACGATGACGAGTGCGCATATCAACACGGCCCACGTCGTCGACACCAACGGCCGCCCAATCGGCGCCATCGACCTGCACACGATCATCGGCGCGATGGTGACCCCGACAAGTCACAGCGACCGCAAGGCAGCATAGGAGCCGTTCGCCGAATTGAGAGGGACGCCCGATGAGGCGCCCCTCTCCCATTCTACGCGGCCCCCTGCAATTTGCCGCTGATGAACCGGAACTCCTGCGTCTTGCCGCCGAAGCCATAGGCTGCAGCCGAGACCTCATGAACCAGCACGTAGCTTTCGGGGTGGACCGTTCCGAGCAAGCCTTCGAACCCGGCAAAGATCGCCTCGATGTAACTGGCCAGTTCCTGTTTCGTATTGGTGCCGTCGACAACCTTGATGTCGAGCCAGAAACTGGTCGTCTGCTGTGATGCGATCGACTTTCCGCCGGCAAACCAATGCCGCGGGTCGATATAGCTGATCGTGACGGCCGTGACGGTCGGATCCTTGCGCAGGTGCAGGCGCGTCAACTCGCTGACGGACGCCGCGATCTGCGCGGAAAGATCGGGGCTCGCCGGAGCCGCAACGGCGATATTTATGATCGGCATAAGAATTCCTTCCTCGGATAAATGAGACGACGAGGGAAGCATGGCACCATCTTCGCATCAGAAAAATCGAATTGTTTGGCAGAAATAATTCTGCATTATTGAAGTATGCGGACAATCGACCCGGAACTCCTGCGCACTTTCCTTGCCTTTGCCGATGGCGGCTCGCTCGCCCGTGCGGCCGAGGCGGTCCACCGCTCGCCGTCTGCCGTGACGGCGCAGATGCAGCGTCTTGAAGGCTTGGTCGGCGAGCCTCTCCTCGCACCGGCCGGGCGCGGCCGATCTTTGACACCTGTCGGCGAGGAGTTCGTCGTCCATGCCCGGCGCATCCTCGACGCCCAACGCGACGCGTGGCTCAACCTCAAGGGCGCCCGCGCGGATGGCCGGGTGGCGCTTGGCAGCACCCAGGATTTCGCAGACACGACGCTTCCGGCAATGCTTCGTCGCTTCGCTCGATCGCATCCGCGGGTTCGCCTCGATCTCCGGATCGGCCGGACGAAGGAACTGACGGCGGCTTACGACCAAGGCCAGATCGACATACTGCTGGCCATGCGGCAAGAACCTGCGGTTGACGAATTGCTCGTTCTGCGAGATCCGATGGTCTGGCTTTGCTCTGAGACCGGCCTGAACCTCCCGGACACCGATCTCCCACTGGCCGTGCTCGACCCGCCCTGCGGCTTTCGAACCGCCGCGATTTCCGCGCTCGAGGCAGCCGACCGTCCCTTCCGGATTGCCGCGACCAGCCCAAGCCTCTCGGGCCTGCGCGCCGCGGTCCTCGGCGGCATCGCGATCACCGCACGCACAAATCGGTTTCTGGGTGCCGGCATCGCGGCCGCGCCAAAGCACCTCGATCTGCCGCCCTTGCCGGTGGCGGAGTTCAGCCTGCGGCTGCGCCCAAAGGCGGAGCACGCCGCGGCCGGACTTGCTGCCCTTCTGGCGGATGAATTGCCGCGGCTATCCACTGGCGTTTGATTTCCGCAAGCGTCGAAGCTCGACACATTTAGCTTGCGTCCTCACGCGCAAAGACATAAAGATATGTTTATATCTTGCTACACTTTGTTCAGCCGGGAAAAGCCGATGTCCGTTGCAGCCAACGCTCTCTCCGATCTCCTTGCCCAGAAGGGCGTCTTGCTTGCCGACGGAGCGACCGGGACGTCGCTCTTCGCCATGGGCCTCGAAGCGGGCGAAGCGCCGGAACTCTGGAACGAGACGAAGCCGGAAAACATCACGAAGCTGCATCAGGATTTCGTCGACGCCGGCGCCGACATCATCCTGACCAATTCCTTTGGCGGCACACGCCATCGGCTGAAGCTCCATCAGGCGGAAGATCGGGTGCATGCGCTCAACAAGCGTGCCGCCGAGATCGCCCGCGCCGTCGCCGACAAGGCGCCGCGCAAGGTCATCACCGCCGGCTCCGTCGGCCCGACCGGCGAACTGCTGGTGCCGCTTGGCGCGCTCTCCTACGAGGACGCGGTTTCGGCCTTCGTCGAGCAGATCGAGGGGCTCAAGGCCGGCGGCGCGGAAGTTGCCTGGATCGAGACGATGTCTTCGCCGGACGAAATCCGGGCAGCGGCCGAAGCCGCGACGAAGGTCGGCATCCCCTTCGTCTACACGGGCTCCTTCGATACGGCAGGCAAGACGATGATGGGCCTGCATCCAAAGGATCTCCATACGGTTGCCGCAGGTATCGGTGAAGGCCCCGTCGCGGTCGGCGCCAATTGCGGCGTCGGCGCGTCCGATATTCTTTCCTCGCTCCTCGACATGACCGCCGCCAATCCGGAGGGAACCGTCGTCGTCAAGGGCAATTGCGGCATCCCGGAGTTCCGTGGATCGGAGATCCACTATTCCGGCACGCCGCCGCTGATGGCGGAATATGCGCGCCTGGCGGTCGACGCCGGCGCCAGGATCATCGGCGGCTGCTGCGGCACGTCGTGCAATCACCTGGCGGCCATGCGGCTTGCGCTCGACAACCACACGAAGGGCGAGCGCCCCACCATCGAGGCGATCATCGAAAAGATCGGCCCCTTGCGCAACAAGACGGCCAATGAGGGCGCCGCTGCCCCGGCACGCGAAAGACGAAGCCGCCGCGCTTGAAGCTCGTTCGATTCGAGGGAGCGATTCAATGAGCATGCTAGCCGCCTTTCCGGACCGGGACACGACCGCCGCGAAGCTTTCGAGCTTCGGAGAAGCGGAGCAGGCTTTCATCAAGCTGCTGATGGAAAATCCGGAACAGGACGAGAATTTGATCGAAGGGCTCCATCGCCATCTCGACCTCGCCGCCGAAGCGCGCTTCCTGAATTCCCTGAAGCTCGAAAAGCTCGGCGAATGGCTCGGCAACGAAGCGCCCGCGCGGCTGCAGATGCGGCTCATGGAAGCGGCGCGCTCCAGCCAACACCCGGCTTACCAGGCATTCAAGAACGGTCTGAGTAAATCCGGTGGCTTGGAAAGAGCTTTTACAAAGGCCTGAGCCCCACCGAATATGCGCGCACTGTGCCCCCTCCCCATGCTACGTCACAGGGAGGGCTTGATTGGCGTTCCACGAATACCGCCTGCGAAGCGCAGCCGGAAAGAGCTGAACTTATCGGTCGCCCGCAAGCCCCTTCGCCAGCCGCACCAGATTGACGAACTCGCCGCGATATCCGAATGGGTCCGCCCCCTTGGCGCCGGCTGCGAGTTCGGCGATGGCGGGATAGGAATAATCCCAAACCGCCGAATTCCCGGCAAGCTTTTGGCCGAAGGCGGCGACGGCGACCGAGAAGCGGACGTCCTGCGACGCTTCGGCAAGCGACGGCACCGCATTCGCTTCCGTCACCGGCGTGGTGATCAACTCGCTCTTGTCGCCATCCGGCTTCTTGTAGCGAATCTTGAGATAGGCGAGCTCACCATTTTGGGTCACCGCTTCGCCCGCCGGCTTTTCGGCCGCCGCATAGCGAAGGTCGTCGTTGAGGACGGCTGGGCTGCCCTTGGGCGTCACCTCGTAGAGCGCCGTCACGCTGTGGCCGGAGCCGATATCGCCGGCATCTATCCTGTCGTTGTTGAAGTCCTCGCGCTTCAATGCGCGGGTCTCGTAGCCGATCAGCCGATATTCGGCAATTGCCGCCGGATTGAACTCGACCTGCAGCTTCACATCCTTGGCGATCGGGAAGAGCGAAGAGCCTGCCTCCTCGACCAGTGTCTTCTGCGCCTCCGCCAGCGTATCGATATAGGCAGCAACGCCGTTGCCGTTCTGGGCAATTGTCTGCATTAGCGCGTCGTTGTAGTTGCCGCGGCCGAAACCGAGGACCGAGAGGAAGATGCCGCTCTTGCGCTTTTGCTCGATCAGCCGTTTCAGATCTTCGTCGCTCGACGGGCCGACATTGAAATCGCCGTCGGTCGCCAGCATGATGCGATTGACGCCACCCTCGACGAAGGCCTTTTCCGCAAGCGCATAGGCCGCATCGATGCCCGCCGCGCCGGCCGTCGAGCCGCCCGGCTGCAGCGTGTCGATTGCCGCGAGGATCTTCGTCTTGTCCTTGATCGAAGTCGGCTCCAGCACCGTCCCGGCATTGCCGGCATAGGTGACGATCGAGACTGTATCATCGGGCTTCAGCCGGTCGACGAGCAGCCGAAAGGCGTTCTTCAACAGCGGCAGCTTGTCGGGTTCGTCCATGGAGCCGGAGACGTCGATCAGGAAGACAAGGTTGGCTTTCGGTGCCTCGGTGGGCACGACCTCATAGCCCTTGATCGCCACATGCATCAGCCGTGTTCCCGCGTTCCAGGGCGTCGGCGTGATTGTGACGGTCGTCTTGAAAGGCTCTGCCGCCGAAGCCGGCCGCGACCAATCATAGGGGAAGTAATTGATCATCTCCTCGACGCGTACGGCATCGCGGTTCGGCATCTCGCCCGCCATCAACGAGCGGCGCACGAAGGCGTAGGAAGCCGTATCGACGTCAACGGAGAAGGTCGAGACGGGCTCGGCCGCCACGCTCTTGACCGGATTGGCATCGGCGTTGCCGAAGCGCTCACGATTTTCGGTCGGCGGCGGAAGCATGTCCGGCGCAGGTGCAATTTCCGCACGGCCGCGTGCAGCGAAGCCAACCGCCCCGCCGAGCGCGCTCGGCGCCGCGGCAGTATCGGCGGCCTGTCTCGGCGCCTCATTTTCGGCTGCCGCGGGAGGCACCTGGCGGATCAAGAGTCCGGACGTCTCTCCCTTCGCGTCGGCGACAGCCCTTTCCTCTATGGTCGCGGGCGAGGCCGGTTTCGCCAGCGGGCGCGGCGCTGGCTTGGTCGCTACCTGCACCTCAGCTTCGCCCGAGGGATCGTTGCGGACGATCTCCAGTGTCAGAAAAGCGGCGGCAGGTACGACGATCAGCGTCGCCAAGGCCGATCCGGCAAGCAATTTCCTGTTCATGATGGGGCTCCAAATCCGGTTGAAGATGGAGCTTTGACGACCGGGGATCGCCGATCCTTGGGCAGCGGGCAAATTTTCTTCGGCAGCGTCGTAGGCCTGCATCGCGGCGGCGAGCGCGCGTGCCCGCGCCTCGCTCGAAGGCGTCGGCGGCATCCGCCCGGAAAGACTGGTGAAGTCGTCGGTCATGATCACACTGCCTCCTTGCCGAGCAATGTTTTCAGGCGCTTGCGCGCTTCGTGGACATGCCAGGAAACGGTCGCCTCGGAGCAGCCGAGCACGTCGGCCGCCGCCGCATGGCTCAGGCCCTCGGCATAAACGAGCAATACGGCGTCGCATTGCTTTCCCGGCAGCGCCCGTACCGCCGCCCACAGCGCCTCCTGGCGGTCCTGCTCTTCTGCCGCCGCCCCGGCAAGCGCCGCCGGGTCGGCGGCATAGGCGTGCAGATTGCGCGCGTCGCGCGCCTGCCGCCGGCGGTGGTCGCGCGCGGCATTCAGCGTCAGCGTATAGAGCCAGGTGCGGAACCGGCTGGTGCCGCGAAAGCCGCGGATCGCCGAGCCGAGCCGGACGCAGACGTCCTGTGCGATGTCCTCGGCGTCGGAAATATTGCCCGACCAGCGCCACGCCACCGCATGGACGAAATCATAGTGCCGCTCGACCAGCAGCCCGAAGGCCCCCCGATCGCCCCTCACCGCCCTTTCAACGAGTTCCGCGTCCAAATCCGTGCCCGCTTTGGTCCAGTTTCAAGATTAGACGTTCCCCGATGGCCATTCCTTGGGTCGAAAGTGAAAATATTTCTGCTTCATGATTTCATCGCGGAAACCGGGCGACGACGGCGATGATCGGCCCGAGCGGAAACAGCCGATCGTGGCGGTTGATCTCCGGCGCATAGAGGCTCGATATTGTGCCATCGAGAAACAACGCGTTGGGGCAACCGAGCTCGTCGCGAAACAGCGTCGCGAAGTCGTGGAAGCGCACCGGTCGCTTCGAGACGGCGAAGACCACCTGGCCCTGCCTCGTCACGCCGACGCCATTGCGGGTTTTCAGGCTGTCGCTGTCCGGCAGGAAGCGCGGGTGCAGCGCGCCGTCAATCACCAGCATCGGCCCGGACTGCGTCGCGAAGCGCGGCTTGATGCCGGCGTCGCGGTACGCCTCCGCCGCCATGACGCCGGCCTTGCCATCGCCGGCATAGAAGACGCCGTTCGGCAACAGGTGGAAATTGCCCCAGCCGGAATACGTATTGAGTGGTGCCTGCTCCCTGCCCTCTTCGATATGCAGGCCCACCGGAGAAAGGTCCTCGTGATACATCCCGCCGTTCATGGCGAAGACGAGATATTCGTCGCGGTGGCGCAATTCGAGCGACAGCGCCTTGAAGGATTTGAACGGGAAGCCCGCTTGGTCCTTGTTGTAGAGGCGAATGTCGCTTGCCGCGGGGTCGAAGCTGCAGGCGATGTAGTCTTCGCCGCGGTGGCTCACGTTGCGGCAGGTAGCGCCTGCAGCGTCGGCCGGCGGGGATTTGGCAAAGCCGCCCGTGAGAAGTGCGGCGCCGATGAGAAGGCTTTTGGGAAACAGTGGCATGGTTCGCGACTCGAAGCGGATCGTGACGTAACATCGCATGGATTGCGGCCCAGTCTAAAACCTCAGTGCCGCCATATGGAAACGGAGTTGCGCATCCGGGTAGCGATAGTCTCGCCCCACCGGGCAGACATCGCGCGAAAGGCAGCCGTGCGTGAGACAGCCGCCAACCCCCTCCTTTGACCTCAGATGCGTGCGGCAGCGAGCGACATCGAACGCGCGGGCGGCCAAGGCATCAGCCGGACAGGCCGAAATGCACGGTTTTCCCACACACGCATCGCAAGGATGGCCAGTTGAAACTTTGCCCGTCTGCGGCAGTACCCGATCAAAGCCGAGCGCGCCGCGATAGCCGTGCCAGAGACCATATTTGGGGTGGATGAGGATGCCGAGGGGCGATGGCTTCAGGTCCTCCGCGGCCATCGCCCATTGCTGGAAGGGCTGCCAGGGCGGATCAGACGGGAAATAGGCCGTGGCGCCGACCGTTTCGGCGACAGGTCGGATCACGTGCTTCGACCAGTTGTCGAGAGGATCCGCGCCGCCGCTATCCGGCGAGCCTGTACGCCAAAGTTTGAACGGCTCCCAGAGCGAGCCGCCGATATTTCCGATGAGCACGACGCTTGCGGCGGGCTCGCCGCAGCCTAGCCGGGGTGTGTCCTTGCCCGGCACAAAATTCACGGTGCCGCGCAAAAAAAGACCGTGCGGCTCAAGAGCCGCACGGAGCGTTTCGACAAGATCTTCGACTGAAGCAGGGGCAACCGTCATTTCGGCTTCGGCCCCTGGGTTTCGTAATGCGGGCGCCAGACCTCCTTCTGGATCATGTCGGCCACCTGCGCCGCGCCGCCTTGCTCCCTGGCTCGCTCGGGAGCCTTTCAGGTGAAGGCGTCCGGCATCGAGTCCTTGCGCTTGGCGATAAACTCCTTGAGCGCCTCGTCGATCGCCGGATCGAGATAGGGCGCCTCGTAGTGCTCCAGCCAGGAGCGGGCGAGCGCATTGGCACGCTGCTCGATCCGCTTTTCGCCCTCGATTTCCCATTGCTCGAACGAATTGTTGTCGGCGAGCGGCGAACGGTAGAAGGCGGTCTGGAAGTTGGCCTGGGTGTGGGCGCAACCGAGATAGTGGCTGCCGGGGCCGACTTCGCGGATCGCGTCGAGCGCCTGGGCGTTTTCGGAAAGATCGACGCCCTCGGCCATTTTCTGCATCATGCCGAGTTGGTCCTGGTCAATCATGAACTTCTCGTAGGACGAGACAAGTCCGCCTTCGAGCCAGCCGGCCGCATGCAGCACGAAATTGGTGCCGGCCAGCAGCGTCATATTGAGCGTGCTCGACGACTCATGCGCTGCCTGAGCGTCGGGGACCTTGGAGCCGCAGAGCGAACCGCCGGTACGGAACGGCAGGCCGAGACGGCGGGCGAGCTGAGCGGCACCGTAGGAGACGAGCGACGGCTCCGGCGTGCCGAAGGTCGGCGCGCCCGACTGCATCGAGATCGACGCAGCAAAGGTGCCGAAGAGCACCGGCGCGCCCTTGCGGATCAGCTGGGTGAAGGAGGCACCGGCGAGCACTTCGGCGAGAATCTGCGTCAGCGTACCGGCGACCGTCACGGGGCTCATCGCGCCGGACAGAATGAAGGGCGAAAGCACGCAGGCCTGGTTGTGGCGTGCATAAACCTTGAGCGCGCCCACCATCGTCTCGTCGAAGACCATCGGCGAGTTGGCGTTGATGAGATTCAGCGTGACCGTATTGTTTTCGACGAAATCGTCGCCGAAGACGATTTTCGCCATGGCGATCGTGTCTTCCGCACGTTCCGGCGCGGTCACCGAGCCCATGAAGGGTTTGTCGGAATAGCGGATATGGCTGTAGACCATGTCCAGGTGGCGCTTGTTGACCGGGATGTCGACCGGCTCGCAGACCGTGCCGCCCGACGAGTGGACGGACGGCGCCATATAGGCGAGCTTCACGAAATTGCGGAAATCCTCGATTGTCGCATAGCGGCGGTTGCCGTCGAGGTCGCGCACGAAGGGCGGGCCATAGACCGGCGCGAAAACGGTGGCCTTGCCGCCGATCTGAACGTTGCGCTCCGGGTTGCGCGCATGCCAGGTGAACTCCTTCGGCGCCGTCTTCAGGAGCTCGCGGCAGAGCCCCTTCGGGAAATGAACGCGCTGGCCGCGCACGTCGGCGCCAGCCGCCTTCCAGAGCTCCAGTGCTTCGGCATCGTCACGAAATTCGATGCCGATCTCCTCGAGAATGAGGTCGGCATTGCGCTCGATAAGCTGTAGGCCCTCCTCGTCAAGCACCTCATATTCGCGAATTTTGCGCTGGATATAGGGCAGAGACGGTCCCGGACCGCCGCCGGTGCGGGATGCGCGCCGCGCTGCCGCTCCTCGTCCCTCGCCACGCGCACGGCGTCCGCCGCCTTCGACCGCACCTTGATCTGTAACGTCGCTCATTCGTTCATTCCTCTCCCGCCGCGCCCTCGCAAGAGGGACGCTGCAACATTCGGTAGGTGGGCGCATAATCCTTTCCGCCGGTCGAATCCAGTGGCGGCACCATGCGCCCGGCATGGATTTGGCCTAATGCTACCAAGCCGCCGGAGCCGTACGGGTCTCAATGCGCCAACAGGTGGCGCAACTTAGACACTCGCCCCCTCCAGGAGGAAAGGTTATTGGAGAGGCGCAAGTTCACGGGAGGGTTGGGCGCAATTTCTCCAGCGGGTCGGCCAAGCGCGCTCACTAAGGCGTTGAACTGTTGCAGAATTTTACAGCAGGGCGAATTCCCGGTCGGCGAATTATGCGGTAGGACTGGGAGGCGGCAGCATTCGAAGCGGGTCGTGGTCGCTTTTCATCATATGCGACGTCGCTTTCGAAAAGAGATTTTTAGGCGCCACCCGCTAAGGATGGGGCAACGCGTCAGGAGTGTGCCCCGCCACCCCGCGCGAAATGACCGTGCCAGGAACCGAGGAACCCTACTATGGCAGATGATGAAATCATTCTCGCAGACCTTTCCGACGAGGAACTCGTGCAGCAGATGCATGACGACCTCTACGACGGTCTCAAGGAGGAAATCGAGGATGGTACGCGCATCCTCCTCGAGCGCGGCTGGACGCCCTACGACATCCTGACCCAGGCGCTCGTCGAAGGCATGCGCATCGTCGGCATCGACTTCCGCGATGGCATTCTCTTCGTGCCGGAGGTGTTGCTCTCGGCCAATGCGATGAAGGCCGGCATGACGATCCTGCGGCCGCTGCTCGCCGAAACCGGCGCGCCGAAGCTCGGCAAGATGGTGATCGGCACCGTCAAGGGCGACATCCACGACATCGGCAAGAATCTCGTCGGCATGATGATGGAAGGCGCCGGCTTCGATGTCGTCGACCTCGGCATCAACAATCCGGTCGAAAACTATCTGGAAGCTATCGAGCGCGAGCAGCCGGACATCCTCGGCATGTCGGCGCTGCTGACCACGACCATGCCCTACATGAAGGTCGTCATCGACACGATGAAGGAAAAAGGCCTGCGCGACGATTACGTCGTCCTCGTCGGTGGTGCACCGCTCAACGAGGAATTCGGCAAGGCTGTCGGGGCCGACGCCTATTGCCGCGATGCCGCCGTTGCCGTCGAAACCGCCAAGGACTTCATGAAGCGCAAGCACAACCTGCTTGCCGCTGGCTGATCCTGGCGGATCGTTCAAGAGGAACAAAGCCGGCTGCACCCGTGAAAACGGCAGCCGGCTTTCTTATTTAGGGTGAAAGGAAGGGCGCACATGTGGCGCCCGGCCTTTCATCGTCAGTTTGCGGCATGGGCGACCCGGCGCCCGGCTGACTCTGTCGCGTTGACCGTATTCGCAGTATCCTGTCCTATGCCGCGGATTGTGTTGGCGCAGGAACTCAGGGTTGCGAGCACTATCAAGGCCGCGCCGATCGTCGCGATGGATTTTGTTGTCATGACCGTGATTCCTTTGTGTTGATGCAGGGCGGACTAAAGATGGAAAACGCACCGTCGGCAAGAGAACGTACACAACCAAAGAAAGTTCACGTCATCGGCTGCGGTGCCATCGCGCGCGAAATTCTTGCCGTTTGCGAGGCCAACAAGCTCCAGCACATCGAACTGACCTGTCTGCCCGCCATCTGGCACAATACGCCGGAAAAGATCGTGCCCGGCCTGCGCGAGGCGATTGCCCGCGCACGCGCCGACGGCTTCGAGCGCATCTTCATCGCCTATGCCGATTGTGGCACCGGCGGGCTGATCGACCGGCTTTGCAAAGAGGAAGGCGTCGAGCGGATACCCGGCCCGCATTGCTATTCCTTCTTTGCCGGCAATGCGGATTTCGCCGCGCGCTGGGACAACGACCTCACGGCCTTCTTCCTCACCGATTTCCTCGCGCGCCAGTTCGAAGCCTTCGTCATCGAGCCGCTCGGCCTCGACCGCCACCCGGAACTGCGCGACATGTATTTTGGCCACTACCGCAAGCTCGTCTATCTCTCGCAGGTGGAAGACGAGGCGCTGCAAGAGAAGGCCCGGGGCGCCGCAGCTTATCTCGGTCTCGCCTATGAGTACCGATTTACCGGTTACGGCGATCTCAGCCGGTCGCTTATCGAGGCGTAAGCGCGCCGCCCGTATGACACACCCTCGCCGCCATTCCCTTAAGAGGACGGTAAGGCCGTCTTGGCATATTGCCTCCCGGACAATCGAGACTTCGTCGGCATTTTGAGCAGGTGCGCAGACCGCCACGATACGATTAGCGAACCGTTACGGGATCCAAGACAGAGATGGACGTCCTCTGCCAGACAACCGAGGGGCAGCTGGCCTCCGCAAAATCGGCCGCGGGCGGACGCATCGTCGTCGTCACCGCCGGCGGCGAAAATCCGAACATCCTTATCAATGCGCTTGCCTCGCATTTCGACGATATAGCAGTCCTGCAGGAACAGCCGGAATCCAAAGTGCTCTTCGTGCGGCGGCGCGCCCGAAAGCTGGGCTGGGGCACGGCCCTGGGCCAACTCGCGACGATGATCGCCTCGCGTTTCGGCAAGCGCTTCACGCGCCGGCGGGCAGCCGAGATCCTGCGCTCATACAGTGCATCCGTTGTGACGAACCCCTCGGTCCCGGTGCACCACATTGTCTCGATCAACGATGCCGAAGGGCGCGCGCGGCTGGCGGCGCTTCAGCCCGCCGTCGTCTTCCTGATCAGCTGCCGCATGCTGAGGCCGGAAACGCTGGCCGCGATCCCCTGCCCGGTCCTGAATTTCCATGCCGGCATCAACCCGCAATATCGCGGCCTGATGGGCGGCTACTGGGCGCTCCTCAGCAATGATCCGGAGAATTTCGGCGCGACCGTCCATCTCGTCGACGAAGGCGTCGATACCGGCGGCACTCTCTACCAGTCGCGGCAGATACCGAGCCGCGCCGATACGATGCACACCTACCCCCTGCTCCAGACCGCCGCCTCGACAGCGATAGCGATCCAGGCGGTCGGGGACGCACTCTCCGGAATGCTCCGACCGCTCGACATCGATGCACCTTCCCGGCAATGGTATCACCCGCCTGTCTGGACCTGGCTCTGGAATGGCATACGACGCGGCATCTGGTAGGCCGGGAAAGAGAAACCCGATACAGCAGGAGCGCTCGTCGCAATCGACCGGACCCGCCGACTGCAGCTTAGCGCTTCGACAAGCGCTCCACCTACTGGGCAGCGCCTAGGACGCGTTTGGTCGCGCTGTCCACAGCATGCCCCGTCTGCGTGCTATCCTGTCGGAATCCCCGTGCGGTATTTGCGCAGGATGAAAGTGCGAGAAGCGCAAGGCACAACATTGCGATCGCGGCCTTTGACATCGTCAGCTCCGTATAGTCCGGCAACCATACGGAAATGATGCATGTTCCAGGGAAATCAAGCGGTGCGGTTGTCTCTGATTGGCATCCGGCGGAATATTAGCGAGGCGTCATTTGTCCAATCCGTGATTGGAGAACAGTGATGATCCGCAAACCATCGATAGTCGCGGCCGCGATTGCCCTCCTAACTCTCGCGGGATGCATGAGCACCCAGACCAGCCAAAGGAATACGGCCCCTCCTCCACCGAGCGCATCCAGCGGTTCCGGCGGCGGTAGCATGGGCGGCAGCAGCCCGGGCGGCGGAAGTTCCGGCTATTGAAGAGGGCCGCCGAGGGTTTGCTCGGCCGCCGCCTGCCTCAGACGAGCGAGTCGCCGGGCTCTCAATAATAGGGCGAATAGCACTGCTGGCGCGGGGCGCCATAGGGCTGGTAGGAGTTGTCCCACGCACGGTACGAGCGGTATTGATCGTAGCACCAGCTGACATGGCGCTGCGGCAACTGAGATTCGGCATAGCGGGGCTCGACGTAACGCGGCGGAGCGGCGATAGCGTTGCCGATGATGACTCCCGCTCCGAAGGCGGCTAGCGGATACCACCAGCCGTCGCTGTGCCGGCGATATCCTTCCCGACGATAGCGGTAACCACGATATCCATTGTGATAAGTGTAGCGAGCGCCTTCTACTTCACGCCTGGCGCGACGGGGACCACCGTGATGCCACGGTTTGTGGTGAACCAGTTCCACGTTCGAACCGGACTGCGGCGCTGAGGGAACTGGCATGGCCTGCGCAGGCGCATAGCTCGTAAACGCCGTTGCAGCCGCAAGGAATAGGATGCCAATCTTCTTCATCTCAAACCCGATCTGTTGCTATGGTGCATATTTGCCGGGTGTGACGTGAATGGCAGATGAATGTCCACAATCTAATATTCCAAATCAGTCATAGATGCAGCTTCCCCGATCCGATACCCGCGCAATGTCACCAGGCAAATCAGACCTTTTCCAGGGCGCGTTTCGGCGCGTCGCATGTCAAACACGGCCGCCAGGATGGTCGTGACGCATTTCCCTCGTATACGAACCGTGGAGCGTCGTTTTTGGACATATCCGACGTCGTGGCAAGGTGAGCCACGGCGCATGGACATGCGCATTGTCGGCACTTGAGGAGAAGGAATCCCATGGCAGACCGCATCATCGTCTACTGGCGCGATATCCCCGCCCAGGTCATCATCAAACAGGGCCGCAAGAGCGCCAAGCGCGAGCTTTCGCTGCGCTTCACCGAGGCGATAGACATGTGCGCCATGCGCACCGGCGCCGCCGAAACCGACGACTATCTTGCCGAATGGCGCAAAGCCGATCCTGTCCCTGTTTCCGACGATCTCGAGACAGAAGCAGACAGGGCAGCGGCCGATCTGGAGGCTGCTTACGACAAGGAGCGGCTCGTTGCCCTCGTCAAGGCCGGAGGACGGGAAAATGCCTGACCCAAAGGTTGTCACCGGCAACGCCCAGCCCGCAAAGAAGGCGGCGAGCGGCGCCTATACGCCAACGAACGTGTCGCCGAGCCGCCGTTCGCGCCACAAATATACGGTCCGGCTCTGGGCGGTGCGCAATTCGCGCTTTCTCGAGTGGTTCTACAATCGCTTCGCCGACATGTTCCTGATGCTCCATCCGCTGTGGAACGCCATTGGCTATGGCCGCGTCGAGCGGCCGGTGACCTTCGTCGAACGCCACGTCAAGGGCTTCCTCTTCGACTGTCGCATGTGCGGCCAGTGCGCTCTGTCCTCGACCGGCATGTCCTGCCCGATGAACTGTCCGAAGCAGCTGAGGAACGGGCCTTGCGGCGGCGTGCGCGCCAACGGCAATTGTGAAGTGGAGCCGGACATGCCCTGCGTCTGGGTACAGGCTTGGAAGGGCTCGCAGAACATGGTGAAGGGTGACGCGATCTTGAATGTGCAAAAGCCGGTCAACCAGTCGCTGCGCGAAACCTCGTCCTGGTTGCGGGTGACGGCAGAGGCCGCGGCGAGCGCAGAGGCGAAGAAGGAAAGCCAGCGATGAGCCCGGACGTCAACCCTTTCGACCCCAGCGCGCCGCTCGATCCCCTGCCCGGCCATTCCTCGCGCGGCCGATTGGAACGGGTGCTGCGCCGCGGTGAATTCGCCGTCACGGCCGAACTCAATCCACCGGATAGCGCCAACCCCGAAGACGTTTACGAACGGGCCGCGATCTTCGACGGCTGGGTCGACGGCATCAACGCCGTCGACGCCTCGGGCGCCAACTGCCACATGTCGTCCGTCGGCATCTGCGCGCTGCTGACGCGCATGGGCTATGCGCCGATCATGCAGATCGCCTGCCGCGACAAGAACCGCATTGCCATCCAGGGCGACGTGCTCGGCGCCTCGGCCATGGGCGTGCAGAACATCATGTGCCTGACTGGCGACGGCGTTCAGGCCGGCGACCAACCGGGCGCCAAGCCTGTGTTCGACCTCGATTGCATGTCGCTGCTCGAAACCGTCAGGATCATGCGCGACAACTCGAAATTCCTCTCGGGCCGCAAGCTGACGACGCCGCCGCAGGTCTTTCTCGGTGCGGCCATCAACCCCTTCGCACCGCCCTACGATTTCCGGCCCTACCGGCTGGCGAAAAAGATCGAAGCGGGCGCCCAGTTCGTCCAGAGCCAGTACTGTTTCGACGTGCCGATGTTCCGCGAATACATGAAGAAGGTGCGCGACCTCGGCCTGCACGAGAAATGCTTCATTCTCGTCGGCGTCGGGCCGATGGCCTCCGCCAAGACGGCGCGCTGGATCCGCTCCAACGTGCCGGGCATCCATATTCCCGATACGATCATCACGCGCCTCGAAGGCGCACAGGACCAGAAGAAGGAAGGCAAGCAACTCTGCATCGACATCATCAATGAGGTGAAGGAGATCGAGGGCGTTTCCGGCGTTCACGTCATGGCCTACCGCCAGGAGGAGTATGTCGCGGAGATCGTCCACGAGTCCGGCGTCTTGAAGGGTCGCAAGCCATGGAAGCACGAAGCGACACCGACGGAAACGCTCGTCGCCGAACGGCTCGGGCATCTTCGTGAAGGCATCGAGGAAAACCAGCAGCAGATGGCGGAGGCCGCCGCACACCATCCACAATGAGACAAAGTCGCTGCTCGCGGCTTAGCAGAGGAAAATCGGCGCTTCGGCTCGTCCCGCGTCTTACAAACACGAAACGGGCCTATTACATAGCCCACGCTCCAGGATCAGAGGATCTTATATGACCCGCACCATCGTCGCTTCCGCAACCCGCGAGATCGTCATCGGCTTCGACCAGCCCTTCTGCGTCATCGGCGAACGCATCAACCCCACCGGTCGCAAGAAGCTTGCCGCCGAAATGATCGAAGGCAATTTCGAGACGGTCATCAAGGATGCGCTGGAGCAGGTCGCGGCCGGCGCGACGATGCTGGACGTCAATGCGGGTGTGACAGCTGTCAACCCGAACGAGACCGAACCGCCGCTGCTCGTCAAGACGCTGGAGATCGTCCAGGGCCTCGTCGACGTGCCGCTGTCGATCGACAGCTCGGTAACGGCGGCGATCGAAGCCGGCCTGCGCGTTGCCAAGGGCCGTCCGCTCGTCAACTCGGTCACCGGCGAAGAGGAAAAGCTGGAAGCGATCCTGCCGCTCGTGAAGAAATACGATGTTCCGGTCGTCGCGATCTCCAACGACGAAACCGGCATTTCCATGGATCCGGACGTCCGCTTCGCTGTCGCAAAGAAGATCGTCGAGCGCGCCATGGATCACGGCATCAAGCCGCACGACATCGTCGTCGATCCGCTGGTGATGCCGATCGGCGCCCTGGGCGATGCTGGCCGGCAGGTCTTCGCGCTGCTGCGGCGCCTGCGTGAGGAACTGAAGGTCAACACCACCTGCGGCCTTTCCAACATCTCCTTCGGCCTGCCGCACCGTCACGGCATCAACGCCGGCTTCATCCCGATGGTGATCGGGGCCGGCATGACCTCGGCGATCATGAACCCCTGCCGTCCGCAGGAAATGGAAGCCGTTCGCGCGGCAAACGTCTTGAACGGCACCGATGCGAACTGCACCAACTGGATCATGACCTATCGCGACCACAAGCCGGCCGAAGGCGGCCATGCGGTCGCCGCTGCGGCACCGGCTGCCGGCGGCGGACGCCGTGGCGGACGTGCGGCCCGCGCCGGCGCAAGGGCGGAATAGCCATGGCCAAGCGCCATTCGATTGCCCGGGATCTGGCGGCGCTCTGGTTTCAGGCGCCGATGGTCATTGCCGCCCGCAGCCAGGCAATGACACTCGCCGCCATGACCGGATCGGCCACCGACTTTGCCGAGGCAAGCCGAATGGTGACGGAGAAGATGGCTGCGGCCGCCGAAAGCGCTGTCGCGGTCAATATCGCAATGGTGAAGGAAGGCATGGGGGTGACTGTCGGCAAAAGCGTTTCCGGCGGTCACACCCGCGTGACGGCCGCCGCCCTGCGCCCCTATGCCAAGCGCGTACGGGCGAACGCTCGCCGGCTCGCGAAATAAACGGCAGCACGCGTCCGTCCGGACGCGGAACGGTCGCCGGACACTCTGGATTGCTGGCAGGACAGGAAGATGTTGAACGTGCCCCCGAAGGACAACAAGACCGATCCGCTGGTGCTGTTCATGCCCTCGGGCAAGCGCGGCCGTTTTCCGGTCGGCACACCGATCCTCGACGCCGCGCGTTCGCTCGGGGTTTATGTCGAGAGCGTCTGCGGCGGACGCGCGACCTGCGGGCGCTGCCAGATTGCGGTGCAGGAAGGCAATTTCGCCAAGCACAAGATCGTTTCCTCGAACGAGCATATTTCGCCGGTTGGACCGAAGGAGCAGCGCTATGCGAGCGTGCGCGAGCTGCCCGATGGCCGCCGCCTGTCTTGCTCGGCCCAGATCCTTGGCGACCTCGTCATCGACGTGCCGCAGGATACCGTCATCAATGCGCAGGTGGTTCGCAAGGCTGCGACCAACCGCGTGATCGAGCGCAATGCCGCCGTCCAGCTTTGCTATGTCGAAGTGGAGGAGCCGGACATGCACAAGCCGCTCGGCGACCTCGACCGGCTGAAGGCGGTTCTGGAGAAGGACTGGGGATGGAAGGATCTCCTGATCGCGGCGCACCTGATTCCGCAGATTCAAGGCGTCCTGCGCAAGGGTAATTGGGCGGTTACCGCCGCCATCCACCGCGACATGGACTCCTCCCGCCCCTTCATCGTCGGCCTCTGGCCGGGGCTGAAGAACGAAGCCTACGGTATTGCCTGCGATATCGGCTCGACGACGATCGCAATGCACTTGGTATCGCTACTCTCCGGCCGCATCGTTGCCTCCTCGGGCGCATCCAATCCGCAGATTCGGTTCGGCGAAGATCTGATGAGCCGGGTTTCATACGTGATGATGAACCCGGACGGCCGCGAGGCGATGACCAAGGCGGTGCGCGAAGCCGTCAACGGGCTGATCGGCAAGGTCTGCGCCGAGGGCGAGGTCGACCGCCACGACATCCTGGACATGGTGGTCGTCGGCAACCCGATCATGCACCACCTGTTCCTCGGCATAGACCCGACCGAACTCGGCCAGGCGCCCTTCGCACTCGCGATTTCCGGAGCACTGCAATACTGGGCGCATGAAATCGACATCAAGGTCAATCGCGGGGCAAGGCTCTATATGCTGCCCTGCATTGCTGGCCATGTCGGCGCGGACGCCGCCGGCGCGACGCTGTCGGAAGGCCCGCACCGGCAAGACAAGATGATGCTGCTCGTCGATGTCGGCACCAATGCCGAAATCGTCCTCGGCAACAAGGAGCGCGTCGTCGCCGCCTCTTCCCCGACCGGTCCGGCCTTCGAGGGCGCGGAAATCTCCTCCGGCCAGCGCGCCGCTCCGGGCGCGATCGAGCGCGTCCGCATCGATCCCGAAACGCTCGAGCCGCGCTTCCGAGTCATCGGCGTCGACAAGTGGTCGGACGAAGACGGATTTGCCGAGGATGCCGCGGCGGTCGGCGTCACCGGGATCTGCGGCTCGGCGATCATCGAGGTCGTCGCGGAGATGTATTTGACCGGCATCATCTCGCAGGACGGCGTCGTCGACGGCACGATGGCGGCGAAAAGTCCGCGCATCATTCCGAACGGCCGCACCTTCTCCTACTTGCTGCACGACGGCGAACCGCGGATCACGGTGACGCAGAACGACGTCCGCGCGATCCAGCTCGCCAAGGCGGCCCTCTATGCCGGCATCAAGCTGCTCCTGGAAAAGCAGGGGGTCGACCATGTCGACACCATCCGCTTCGCCGGTGCCTTCGGCTCGTTCATCGATCCGAAATACGCCATGGTGCTCGGCCTCATCCCCGATTGCGACCTCGCCGAGGTGAAGGCGGTGGGCAATGCCGCCGGTACCGGCGCACTAATGGCTCTCCTCAATCGCGGCCACCGCCGCGAGATCGAGGAAACGGTCAGGAAAATCGAGAAGATAGAGACGGCTCTTGAATCGAAATTTCAGGAGCACTTCGTCAACGCCATGGCGATGCCGAACAAGGTCGATGCCTTCCCGAAGCTCGCCGAGGTGGTCACGCTGCCCGAGCGCAAGGCGCTCGCGGATGATGGAGAAGGCGGCGGGCGTAGACGGCGACGCAGCCGGGAATAGTCCCGATCACGATAGGCGCCGGCTTTGAATCTCAGAGCGGCACCGTCAGCCGCACCTTCACCCGGTCCATCGCAACAAAAGTGCGGAACTTCTTGACATTGTTGTTGCCGAAGAACAGCCGCCGCGTCAGCGCCTCGTAGTCGGCCATGGTGGCAACGACGATGACAAGGATGAAATCCGCCTCGCCGGTGACGTAGTAGCATTGCTGCACTTCCGGCGTCGCCGAAAACTCGGCCTTGGCGGCATCGATCAGATCCGCCGTCTCGCTGATCACCTCGACCTCGACGAAGATGGTGATCGGTTGGCCGACTTTTGCCGGATCGACGATCGCGCAATTCGCCTGGATCACCCCCGCCTCCTCCATGCGCTTTATGCGGCGCTGCACGGCGGGCGCGGAGAGATTGACTGCCTCCCCGATGGTACGCTGCGGCGTGGCATTGTCCCGCTGTAGGATCTTCAGGATCGCAAGGTCGAAGGAGTCGAGATTGATTTCGGGGTTGGTCTTCGCCAAGGACACTCCTTACGAAACAAACTTGCATTTGGCTTGCCAGAATACAGCGTAATTTTCGCCCGACATGCAATATATATTCGCCGTCTCAACGTGAGGACGGCCATGTTTCTGCTCAATTCCCATCCCGACTACAACCGCCCGCTCGACATCGTCGATGCCGAGACGCTTGGCGAAAGCGCAGCGAAGACGGTCGAGCGCTTTCTCGTCCATCGCGGCAACCATGTGGAGACGCCGCTGCATGCATTGCCGGCGCTGGCCGAAGGCCTCGGCCTCGGCGCCATCCATATCAAGGACGAGGGTCATCGCCTCGGACTAGGCAGCTTCAAGGCGCTTGGCGGCGCCTATGCGGTCATGCGGCTGGTGCTGGAGGAAGCGGAGCGCCACCTCGGCCGACCGGTCGACGTCGCGGAGCTGCAATCGAGGGCCGTCAGGGACGTCGCGGCCGGAATGACCTTTGCCTGTGCAACCGATGGTAATCACGGCCGCTCCGTGGCGCAAGGGGCCGAGCTTGTTGGCGCCCGGGCCGTGATCTTCGTCCATGGCGGCGTCAGCGCGGCGCGGGTCGCGGCAATCGCCCGCTTCGGCGCCGAAATCATCCGGGTCGACGGGACCTATGACGATACGGTCGCCGAGGCGGCGCGGGTCGCGACCGAGAAAGACTGGACGATCGTCTCCGATACGTCCTGGCCCGGCTATGAGCGCATCCCAGGCCTGGTGATGCAAGGCTATACGGCGATGGTGCGAGAGGCGCTGCGCCGCCTTCCCGAACCGCCGACGCATGTCTTCGTGCAGGCGGGCGTCGGCGGCGTCGCCGCTGCCGTCAGCGGCTATCTTGCGCTTGCATTTGGCGACAGGCGGCCGACCTTCACCGTCGTCGATCCGATGCGCGCGGCCTGCATCTTCGAGACCGCTCGGGCCGGCCGGCCGGTGAAGGTTCCCCATGGCGAGCCGACGGTCATGGCGATGCTCGAATGCTACGATCCGTCGCTTGTCGCCTGGCGGGTCCTCAAGCATATGGCCGATGTCTTCATGACCGTCGACGAGGAGGACGCCATTGCGGCGATGAACCGCCTGGCACGCCCCTTAGGCCAGGATCCGGCAGTCGTCGCCGGTGAAAGCGGCGGCGCGGGGCTGGCCGGCCTGATCAAGGCCGCATCCACCCCCGACATCAGGGCGGCGCTCGGTCTCGACAAGGACGCACGCGTCCTTCTCTTCAACACCGAAGGCGCGACCGATCCGGAGCGCTACGCCGAACTGGTCGGCATGACGCCGGCGGAGGTCACCAATGACCGTCGGGCACGAGGAGCAACAGCATGAGCATCCTTTCAGTCAATGGAGAACGCCTGCTCAACCGCATCCGTGCCCTCGGCGAAACCGGCCGTGACAGCGATGGCCGGCTGTCCCGGATCGCGGCCTCGGACGCGGACAAAGTCGGGCGGGATCGGCTCGTCGATTGGTTCCGCGACGCGAACCTCGAGATCGTCGTCGACCGGATCGGCAACATCTTCGGCGTCTGGCGGGACGCCGGCAATATCGAGAAGGCGCCCGTGCTGATCGGCTCGCATATCGACACGGTCATCGATGCCGGCATTTACGACGGATGCTACGGGGTGCTTTCCGGCCTCGAGGCAATCCAGACCTTGAGGGAAGCGGGCATCACGCCCGCTCGCCCGATCGCCGTTGCCGCCTTCACCAATGAGGAAGGCGTGCGCTATGCGCCCGACATGATGGGATCGCTGGTCTATGCCGGCGGGCTTTCGGTCGAACAAGCGCTTGCGACAATCGGCACGGACGGCAGCGTGCTGGGCGAGGAATTGCATCGCATCGGCTACGCCGGCACCCACGAACCGGGCTTTTCCAGACCCCACGCCTATGTCGAACTCCATGTCGAACAGGGGCCGGTACTGGAACGCAACCGCATACCGATCGGCGCCGTCGAGAACCTGCAGGGCATCTCCTGGCAGCGGGTGACGATTGACGGCGTCGCCAACCATGCCGGCACGACGCCGATGTCGATGCGGCATGATGCCGGGCATGCGGCCGCCCGCGTCATCACGTTCTTGCGGGATCGCGCAACGGCGTCCAATACGCCGACCGTCGCCACGGTGGGCTGTATCGCCTTTGAGCCGAACGCGATCAACGTCATCCCGTCGCGCGCCAGCTTCACCGTCGATCTGCGCGATCCCGATGCGGAACGGCTCCGGGCTGAGGAAGCGGCGCTCGAAGGCTATCTGCAAGACCTGGCCGCGGCCGAGGGCGTGACGATTTCGACCGGGCGCCTCGCACGATTCGAGCCGGTGACCTTCGACACGGGGATCGTCCAAGCCATCGAGCAGGCGGCTGCCGGGCGCGGCCTCGCCTCGCGACGCATGACCTCCGGTGCCGGCCACGACGCGCAGATGATCGCAAGAATCGCGCCGGCCGCGATGATCTTCGTGCCGAGCGTCGGCGGCATCAGTCACAACCCGCTCGAGTTTACCGCGGGCGCCGACCTTGTCGCCGGGGCCAATGTCCTCCTGGACGTCATCCAAGCGCTAGCCGCCGCAGACTGAAGGAAGTCTCCAATGGCAGATCTCAATATACTCGAAGGGGAAATGACGGGATGGCGGCGGGATCTGCACGCCCACCCGGAATTCGGCTTCGAGGAAATGCGAGCCTCCGCCTTTGTCGCAGCGAAACTCCGGGAGTTCGGGCTTGAGGTCGCCGAAAATGTCGGCGGCACCGGTGTCGTCGGCACGCTGAAGCGCGGCATCGGCAACCGCGCCATTGCGCTGAGAGCCGACATGGATGCCTTGCGCATCACCGAACAGGGGACGGCAGGTTACCGCTCAAAGAACCCGGGCGTCATGCATGCCTGCGGCCATGACGGTCACACCGCCATGCTGCTCGGCGCGGCAAAGCTGCTTGCCGAGCAAGGCGGCTTCGACGGCACGGTGCGCTTCATCTTCCAGCCGGCCGAGGAATGGGGCAAGGGCGCGCTCGCGATGCTCGACGACGGGCTGATGGAACGCTTTCCCTTCGAGGAAATTTACGGACTGCACAATATGCCGGGGCTTCCGATCGGCCACTTCGAGACCCGCCCCGGACCGATCATGTCGGCGGAGGATAATTTCGAGATCGTGCTCGCGGGCGTCGGCGGACACGCGGCTCGACCGCATGCGGGCAATGAAGTCCTGGTCGCGGCTTGCGCGCTGGTCACCAATCTGCAGACGATCGTTTCGCGCCGGCTGAGCCCCGCCGATATCGCGGTCGTCTCGGTGACCGAACTCATCACCGACGGCACGCGCAACGCCCTGCCCGGACTTGCCCGCATTCTGGGCGACGCGCGAAGCTTCCGCCCCGAAGTGAGCGCCGAGATCGAAAAGCAGATGCGAGTGATCGCCGAGGGCACGGCGCTCGCCCACAATGTCTCGGCGGCGGTCAACTACACGCGCGAGTTCGTCCCCCTCGTCAACGACGAAAGACTGGTCGAGGAAGCCTTCGCGGCGGCGCGTACCGTGTTCGAGCTCGATCACATCGCCACCGCCCGCGAACCGATGACCGGTTCGGAAGATTTCGCACGCTTCCTCGCCAATGTTCCGGGCTGCTTCGTGTTCCTGGGCAACGGCAACTCGGCGCCGCTGCACAATCCAAACTATGATTTCAATGACGCCGGACTGATTTACGGCGTGGGTTTCCACGCAGCAATTGTGCGGCAGCGTCTGCCCGTCGCCTAAATGCTTGCGCGTTTTCCGCTCTGGCACGCGGCCTTGGCGGCATAGGAGGCGAGCAACCCGCCCCATCCTTTCTCGGAGTCGAGCACGCCACGCAGATCCTTGGCTTTCGCGCCGTAATTGCCGAGATCGCGATGGACGAGAGTGACGGTGGTTTCCTCTTCGCCTATCGCCTCGAACATCACTTCTACTTCGGTGTGGAAGGTTGGATCGAAATCGAAATCGGCATTGAGCTGCCATGCGAAAAGAATGCGATGCGGCGGATCGCACGCGATGACGCGGCCCCAGTCGCGCTCCTCGCCGGCATTGCCGACCTCGTACCACCTGCCGCCGGCCCTGGCCTCGACCATCACCGTCTTCTGGCCGGACTCGGTCAGGCTGTGCTCCTTGATCCACCAGTCTCCCATGCCATTGACGAAGACCTCGAAGGCCTTCTGCGGTGAGGCGCGGACCGTCACGGACTTACGGACCGGATCGGATTCGATCATGTGCATGCGCTTTCTCCCGGTTACTCGCGCCTTTCCGCCTCGACGGCGGATTCGAATGCGGCAAGCTGTTCCCTCCAGAAACGATCCAGCCACTGCCGTAGCTGTCCGAGCCCGGCCGGATCGATGGAATAGATGCGTCGGGCGCCCACGGCTTCGTCGCGAACGAGACGCGCTTCCTTCAAGACTTTCAGGTGCTGCGAGATCGCCGGTTGCGACACGGGAACGGCGCGCGCCAGCTCGGCAACCGACCGTCGACGTTCTCCAAGGCGTTCGAAAATGCCGCGACGGGTCGGGTCGGCCAGTGCCGCAAAGAGCCTATCTTCATAAGTCATGGCTTATTATAAGCAAACACTTATGAACGTCAAACGGATCTGAACCGCACCTTTGCAGCTTACCAGAGTCGGCCTAGACGGGTGCGGCCACCCGCGCCGACTGCATCTGAAGCTCGGCAAAGGCATCGCGCACATGATCTGCAACCGCCAGAACCGGCGCAGGCGCGTCCTCGATGACCTTGAGGCCAATGTCGTAATGGCCGAGATCCGGCAGGCCGTCGCGCTCTCCGAGTTGCACCATCTCGCCCTGGACGAGATAGCGCGGCAGCGGTGCGATCGCGAGGCCGGCGAGCACCGCGGCCCGCTGGCCCGTCGTGTAGGCGCTCAGGAACGCAACCCGAAACTTGCGGCCCGCCCGCGACAGTTTCTCGACCGCATCGGCGCGCCATACGCAGCCATCCTCCCACATGGAGACCGGCAAGGGATCGCGCAGATGCGCGTTGCCGCACCTGGCGCTGGCCCAGACCAGCTTTTCCTGCATGAGGATTTCGCCGTCCTTGGACGCTTCGTCGGACAGGCTGTTGTAGATGGCGATGTCGAGCCTGTGCTCGTCGACGCGCTTGCGCATGGCGTTGCTCATGCCGATCGACACATCGACCGTGACATTCGGGTAGGTTTCGGCAAAGCGCTTCAGCACTTCCGGCAGGATACGCTCGCCGACGTCCTCCGGCGCGCCGACGCGGACGACGCCGTTCATGTCGGGCAGCAGGAAGCGAGACACCGTTTCATTGTTGAGCGACAAGAGCCGGCGCGCGAAGCCGAGCAGCAATTCGCCCTTCGGCGTCAACGAGACCGACCGCGCGTCACGCAGGAAAAGCGTGCAGCCCAGCGTCTCCTCGAGCTTCTTGATCTGCATCGAAACAGCGGAAGGCGTCCGGTATACGGCTTCGGCCGCAGTCGTGAAATTGCCCGTTTCCGCAATGGCGACAAAGGTCTTCAGCACATCCATCTCGAGGAGCGGAAGCGCGTGGCGCAGTATCATGTTCATGGCGCGTCCTCATTCAGAAAATCTGAAAGATAACTTAATTTCATTTCGTTTGATTGAACATCACATCGGCGCGATAGTCAAGTTCGCAAGGAGCAAGAGGGCGTGAGCTTCACCCCCGCAACGCAAAGGAGCAAGGTCATGACCGCACTGACATTGGCGATCGACAACCCCGCTTCAACACGACGGATCAACCGTATTCCCGCCCTCGACAAGGGCGCGGAGGCACGCAATCCGCACCACCATGGCGTCATTCGCCAGGCGGGCGACGACGGCGATTTCGTTCTCGCGATGCTGTCGCGGGCAAGGCAACTTCTCGAGAGGCTCGCCAACAGAAGGCGCGCAACCAACGTCGCCCGAAACCGGGTGGAAACCCGGCGGCAATTGGCGAAACTGCCGACACGGGTCCGAGACGACCTGTTACACGCGGAACGGAAGGTGATTGTGGCGCCTGATACAAGCGATTAGGTGACCAGAAACAGATCACGGAGTTTGATGAAAAACATCAAGCATATTCGTTTGATTGATCAATCAGGTTGCGGCATAAGTGACACATGGTCGCGACCTTTTGAAAAGCTCAGAAGGAACCAGCAATGTCTACAAACCAACACATCACTTCGTCATCGAGCCAGAGCCTCGCCGCTTTGCCCGGCTTCTTCAGCCTGCGCGCCCGCGCTTGGGCCGCCTGGAAGCGGCACCGCAACGAGCGCATTCTGGAAAACCTTTCTTACGACACGTTGAAGGATATCGGCTTTCCGGCCGTCGATGACGCGGTGCACAAGACGGAACAATGAACAACTGTTCGAAATGCCATCCTCCCGGCATTTACCGCGCGATGAGACTCTGAAGGGCATTCCCGCAAACGGAATGCCCTTTATGTTTTGGGCGCGTTTGCTCATCCGACCAGGAGTTCTCCTCTTCTCCAAAAGCATGGGGCGCCTCCCCCTTCCGCCCGAGAATTACCGTCCTTGTCGTATGGACAAGACCGAATGGGCAAATTTTCGGCAAGCCACAATTCGGCGGAAAATAAGGATCTGGAATCCGTCCAGAGAACTTGGGAGATACCTCTGATGCCCAAGAGAACCCGACGCCCACAAACCGACAGAGCGCGGCGTCATTTCCTCGGCTTGGCGGCCGCTGCGGGTGCGGGAATTGCCGCAATGGGCGCCTTTGCCGCGACATTTCTTTCGTCCCAAAGGCATAAGCGGGCGGTAGAGCCTGGTGGAAGGGGCCGCGACGGCCACGGCAATCCGGATGGTGGCCCCCTGTGCCTGCTCCGCGGCACGGGGATCAAGACCCCGAAGGGCGAAGTCTGCGTAGAGGATATTCGCATCGGCGATCTCGTCGAGACGGTTCGCGGCGAAGCACTGCCGATCAAGTGGATCGGTCGTCATCTCTATCACCGAAGCGGCCCGACCTGGAGCGAGGCGGTGGTGCCGATCCGCATTGCGCCCTCCGCCCTGGACGAAAACTCACCCAGCCAGGAGCTTTATGTCACACGCGGTCACGCCCTGTTCATCGATGGCGTGCTCATCAGAGCCGGCGACCTTGTCAACGGAACTTCGATCGTACCCGCCCTTCCAACAAGGACCGACAGGATCGAATACTTCCAAATCGTGCTAGCCACGCACGAAGTGATCCTCGCTGAGAACGCTCCAGTCGAGACCTTCCTGCTTAAAGACAGCAACTACGAAGGCTTCACGAACTTTGCCGAGTTCGCGCGTCTCTATCCGGCCGAGCGAGGCGCCACCATGGCACCCTTCGCTCCATTCGTCGGCTATGGCGGCAAGGAGCACCTGAAGGTGCTTCTGCGCCTCACGGCGCGGCGATACATCCGGGTGCGTTCGCCTCTCCTGAATGTGCACCAGCGAACGGCCGTACGCGGCAACAAGTTCGCCGGCTGAAGCGCGTCGCATTCGAACGGCGCAAACGCGCTCTCAGGTCCTTGATTTCATGCATGTCGTTGTCCCGAATCCCCTGCACAGTTTCGGGCGGCGTGCATTGGCAGGCTCTATCCGCCGGCCATTCGAGCCGTCGCTTGAGCGGCGGCCATCACGTTGCGGTCTCCACTTCGATCGTCACATGCGAAAGTTCGCGCAGATGCGCGAGTTTGTGTCGATAGAACGATGGGCTTTTCGGTTTTCGCGTCATCAGCGAGACAATAGCGCCGTGATGACCGGGCCCGAGTTGCCAGACATGCAGGTCGGTTATCCTGACACCATCATTCTCGATCGCGGCGCGGATATCTGCCGGCAAACGGTCGCCGGCAGGAAGGTAGTCGACAAGCACACTGCCCGTGTCGCGAACAAGGCTTAGCGACCAACGCGCGATCACCAGCGCCCCGACAAGTCCCATCAGCGGATCGAGGCATATCCAGCCATTGATGCTTCCGGCGACCAGCGCGACAATTGCGAGAACGGAGGTCAGCGCATCCGCCAGCACATGCAGGTAGGCGGCGCGCAGGTTGTTGTCGCGTCCGGCCGCATCATCGTGATGATGTCTGCCGCCTCCGCCGTGCTCTTGGCCATGGTGTTCATCGCCATGGCCAAGATGGCCATGGTGATGCGAGTGATCTTCCCGAAGCAGCCAGGCACAGGCGAGATTGACGGCGAGGCCGAGTGCGGCGACGGAGATCGCTTGCGGGAAGCTGATCGCGATCGGATTGGAGAGCCGCTCCAGGCTCTCCCAACCAATCAGCAGCGCGATCAGGGCAAGCGTGACCGCGCTTGCAAAGCCGGCGAGATCGCCGAGCTTGCCGGTACCGAAGGTGAAGCGCGGATTGCGGGCATTGCGCCGCGCATAGACATAGGCAAGCGCCGCGATCAGCATGGCGGCGGCATGCGTCGACATATGCCAGCCATCCGCGACCAGCGCCATCGAGCCATAGAAGGTGCCTGCGGCAATCTCTGCCGCCATCGTCGCTGTCGTCAGCGCGATGACGAACCAGGTACGGCGCTCGTTGCGCCGGTGATCATCGCCGAGAAAGACATGGTCATGGCCGAGTCGTGCGGACTCGTTGTGACTGGCTTCGCTCATTTCAGGTATCTCCTGACGACCTCGATCAATTCCTCGGCGCCCCGCTCCCGTTCCGCTCCGACGCTCGGGCCCGCCACGTGCTCACGGAGGTGATCCCCGATCAACTCCGCGGTCAGCCCTTGGACCGCGCCGCGCACGGACGCCACCAGATTGAGGATGTCGCCGCAGGGCTGCTGCGCCTCAAGCGCCCGCTCGATCGCCTCCATTTGACCCTTGAGGCGGCGAACGCGTGCAATGAGCTTCGCCTGGTTCCTGATCGTGTGTGACATACTATAGTCCCCTACCCTATATTGAGCGTGACTGCAAGCTCGCGGCGGGCGGGCCAAACGGCATCTTGTCAGATACCGACATCAGCGGAACCCATGTCGAGTAAGTCGCAATTGGCAAAACGGCAACCAAGGCCCGGCAGGCCGGCACGCTGCCTCGCTGCGCGCATTCCTTACCGGTTTGCGCCATCCCGGCCAATCATTCCGTCGCTTCTTGCACAATCGACAACGTTTCGCCGTTTTCGCACCGCGTAGACTCATGTCGCAATGCGAAATTTCTTCTCGGTCGCGGCTTTCCATGTCAATGTCGCAAATTGACAAGCCGATTGACATATTCCAAGCGACGAATAGACACCCTCGTCCAGCATGGGAAAGCCTCATGAACAAGCCTCTGACCAAAAAGCGCTCGCTCGTCTTCTTTCTGGTGCCGAACTTCTCGATGTTGCCCTTTTCCGCGGCGATAGAAACGCTGCGCATCGCCAACCGTATGCTCGGCTACGAGGCCTACACATGGCGCCTCGCCTCGACCGATGGCCAGAAGGTCTTCTCCTCGGCCGGCATCGCACTCGAGGTCAACACGTCGCTTGCAGATGAGCGCAAGTTCCTGGCGGGCGAAAATCGTCCCTCCATGTTGCTGGTCTGTTCGGGCGTTTACGTCGAGGAGTTCCAGAACAAGTCGGTCAATGCCTGGCTGCGCGAGGTCTATAATCGTGGCATTGCCGTCGGCAGCCTCTGTACGGGCGCCCATGTGCTCGCCTCCGCCGGCCTGCTGACGGGCAAGCGCTGCGCGATCCACTGGGAAAACCTGCCCGGCTTTGCGGAAAGCTTTCCGCAGGCGGAGGTCTATGCCGACCTCTACGAGATCGACAGCAACATTTATACCTGCGCTGGCGGCACCGCATCGCTCGACATGATGCTGAACCTGATCGACCAGGATTTCGGCGAAAGCCTGGTCAATCGTGTCTGCGAGCAAGCCCTGACCGATCGGGTTCGCGGCCCGCATGACCGCCAGCGGCTTCCACTGCGCGCCCGCCTCGGCGTGCAGAATGCCAAAGTCCTCTCGATCATCGAGCTGATGGAGGCGAACCTTTCCGAGCCGCTCTCGCTCATCGAGATCGCCGACAGTGCCGACCTGTCGCGCCGCCAGATCGAGCGGCTGTTCCGCCAGGAGATGGGTCGCTCGCCGGCGCGGTACTACCTGGAAATTCGCCTCGACCGCGCCCGCCACTTGCTGATCCAGTCGTCGATGCCGGTGGTCGAAGTGGCCGTCGCCTGCGGTTTCGTCTCCGCCTCGCACTTCTCCAAGTGTTATCGCGAACTCTACAACCGCTCGCCGCAGCAGGAACGCGCCGAGCGCAAGCTAACGTTGCAAATGGCGCGCTAGGATCAGGGCGAGGCGGCCGCGACCCTTGTGCGCCGACGCACGGCGCTGGAGTACTTACGATGCCAGCGCGTCGAGCAGCGTCAGTTCGGATATGACGCGGTTTCGCCCGGCATGTTTCGCCATGTAGAGAAACTGATCGGCTGCGTGCAGGTAGTTCTCGAAAGATTCCGGCGCCTCGATCGTTGCGAGCCCGATCGAGACGGTGATCCCCAGTTCCTCGTCGTCCGCGACGATTTTCAACTTAGCGAGCTCCGCCCGCAGCTTTTCGCAAAAGGCGAAGGCATCGCGCACGCCGAGGCTATCGAAAAGAATGCCGAATTCCTCGCCGCCCAAGCGCGCCAGGAGATGCTCCTCGCCCACCAGCAGTTTCAACTGCCGGGCGACGTGCTTCAGCACGAGATCGCCGATCTCGTGGCCGTAAGTGTCATTGAGGCGTTTGAAATGGTCGATGTCGAGGACGGCGATCGAGGTCCCCTCGCCTCGTCTCAGATGCTGATCAACAAGGCGCGGGCCGGTCATGAAGAAATGCCGGCGGTTGAAGATTCCCGTCAGGTAGTCGCTGGCCGCCGCGAGTTTCAGGGCCTGAATGCGCTTCTGAAGCAGCGCGGCGTGCCGAATGCGGCCGTTGAATTCAGCCTCGAGGAAAGGCTTGCGGATGAAATCCGCTCCACCGGCCTCGATGAAGCGCGCCGCCACGCGCGCGTCGTCCTGTTCCGACAGGCCGATAATCGGTACGGCATCCTCGCCCTGACGCTTGCGCACCTCTTCGAGCAGCGCGAGCCCCGCAAGGTCGGCCAGACCCGTATCGGTGACGATGACGTCGATGGCCTCGCCCTGGTCCAGCACCTGCAATGCTTCCCAAGCCTCCGACGTTTCGATCACCGCGAACAGCCCTCCGCGCAGGATTCCCGCAAGCTCCTGTCGCGACGCCGCACAGGAGTCGACGAGCAGCGCCGTGGTTCGCCCCTTGGTAAGGACCCGGTCGACCGCCGCGATGAGGCGCTCTATCGACTCCGGCTCATTCTTGACGATGCAGTCGGCGACACCTCGCTTGAGGATCTGATCGCGGGTCCTGTCGTTGAAGGCGGCCGTGAAGACGATAGCCGGAACATTGTTCGCGAGGATGAAGTCCAATGCCTCGCAGTTCGGTGCGTCGGGCAGGTTGAGATCGAGAACCGCAAGCGAAAATGCCCATTGGGCGGCGGCAGCGAGCTCAGCCTTCACCGCGGCGAGCGAGGCGCAATGGGCGACATTTATTCCGTGCGTGAGCTCCAGCCCGTGCTTGAGGGCGGCCGCGAACATCCGCGAATCCTCGACGAGCAGCAGACGCTTGTCGCGGTGCTTTTGAACATGGTTCGCCCGTCCCGACGCGCGGCGCAATCTCACGATCCCTGCAACCCCATCCCCTTCGGCAACTCCATCCGCTCGACGCAGCGACGCCGAGGCTCCTTGCCTCTGCGAACTGATTCCTGTGACGGAGCCCCCATGGCCCAATATGCATCAGCGCCCATACGCGCCGCTGACCGAAGCCACCCTTCGGCGAGATGCGCGCATACGGGAAATTCCCCATTTCTATTTGTCGCGATTGAACGGGTTGCCGGTTGCAATTTCGTTAACAGATCAACCAACAGCATGGAATTTCAACCGCTTGCTTAAAAATTTTTGCGAGTTTCAGGCCGGAATTTTCACTCGCTCGCTCAGTGTCTTGATTTTTGTCAGAGTGTCGAGGTTCTGGTTGACGCGGCAATAGAACTCTTCGTTGACGAAGGGGCGAACGACGAAGTCGTTGCCGCCGGCCTTGAGGAAGCGCGCGGAAAGCAACCGGTTGGTCGATGATGAAACGCCGATGATGCGCAACTGATGCGGGCCATGGGCCGAGCGGATACGGCGCGTCAGTTCGAAGCCGTCGATATCCGGCATGTTGTAGTCGGTGATCACCAGCGCGATATCGGGATTCTTCTTCAGAATCTCCAGCGCCGCTGCTCCGCTTTCGGCCGAACTCGTGCGGAAATTGTAGCGCTTCAACTGCGTGGTGAGCAGTGCCCGCGCCGTCGGGCTGTCGTCGACGATCAGCACGTGATGCTTCTGGTTTGTCAGGAAACGGCAGACCGATTCCGCCAGCATGTCGACGGCGAAGACGCTGTCCTTGATGACGTAGTCGACGATGTCCTTGGCGAGGATCGCTTCGCGCGTCTTCTCCTGGAAGGAGCCGGTGAAGACGACCGTCGGCACGCTCATTTCGATCAGATAGTTCAGCGCCTCGCCGTTTTCCGCACCCGGCAGGTTGATGTTGGAGATGGCAAGCGACGCCGGAAAGGATGCATTCTCGACGGCGAACTGCAAGTCTTCGTAATCACGGCAGACGATCACGTCGATATCGAACAACTCCTTCAGTCGCTTCGAGACCATCGATGAAAACAAGTTGGAGTCCTCGGCAAGCACAATGCGGTGCTCGCCAAGGGATTCGCCGGAATAATACATTCCGGAAACGCCGAAGAATGACATTGATCGCCTATGTGAAAGAGTGTCCCCGCGAGCATCGTAGGGGAAGAGGCTTTATTGGGTGTTAATGAAGGTTTCGCGGGGTGGAGCTGTGTCTGCCCGCTCTGTGCGCCTCTTCAACCGTGGAACTGCGGCAGAAATACTCGCCCCACAGCGTCGCTTCGCAATAACTTCGGATGGCCGCATGCTCTCTTAAGAAGATGCAGCACGCGCGCAAAGACAAATCGCCTGACCGCCCGGCGATTTCCGTATAGAATGCCGCCATGGGTGAAGCTCAGACTCTATTCGAAGTGCTGCGCCAGTCTGCGAAGCCGGAGGTCGCCGATGCCTTCGAGCGGCTCGTTCGGGATGCGCCGGGCCACAGGCTCTGCCGCATCAATGCACTCGCCTTTGCCGCCTCCGAGGGGCTCGATGAGGAAGACTCAATCGCGGGCTTCCTGCATGCCTCGCGGCTCGGCATTTTCGAACTTTCCTGGAACGTGCTCTGCCCGGGCTGCGGCGGAGTGCTCGATGCCAATACCTCGCTGAAGACGGTGCAAAGCACCGAATATACCTGCGCGCTGTGTGCCGCCGGCTACGAGCCGACGCTCGACGAGATGGTTGAGGTGACCTTCACGGTTACTCCGCGGGTCCGCCACATCGAAGCCCACAATCCGCATGAACTGCCTGCGATCGAATATTTGCGCCAGATGTACTGGGGCTCCGGCATCGACCTGCCGGAGGACGACTACGAGGAGAAATTCGACGAGTTCATCATCGAGACACTGGAACTGCCGCCGGGCGAAAAGGCGATCATCTCGCTGCAGCTTCCGGCGGAATTCATCATCGTCTTCGAGCCGGTGACGCACGCGGCGCAATTCCTGGACGTCAAAGGCGAGCCGACGAAGGAACGGCGGAACCTTGCGCTCGTTTTCGACCGCGCACACCGCCATGCCGAAACGCTGAACATGCAGCCAGGCCCGCTCCGCATTCAGGTGGAGAACCATGCAGAGGTCCGCACCCTTCCCTCGGTCTGCATCGCCAACGAGGCGCTGCACGCGATGCTCGGCCGCCGCCGGCAGTTCCTGACAGCCAAGCGACTGCTCTCCAATCAGACCTTCCGTGACATCTACCGCACCGACATGCTCGACGTCGACCAGAGGCTGAAGATCACCAGCCTCACCTTCCTGTTCACCGACCTGCGCGGTTCGACCGAGCTCTACGAGCGCGTCGGCGACCTGGCGGCGTTCGACCTCGTGCGGGCGCATTTCCGGGTCCTGAACGAGATTGTCGCGACCGAGGCCGGCGCCGTCGTCAAGACGATCGGCGATGCGGTAATGGCGACCTTCCCGACGCCGGACCGCGCAGTTGCCGCGGCCATGCGGATGCGGGACGCCATGCGCATGCTGAACGACGAACGCGGCAGCGAGGACCTGCTCCTGAAGATCGGCATCCACGAAGGGCCGTGCATCGCGGTCAACCTCAACGAACGGCAGGACTATTTCGGCCAGACCGTCAACATCGCCTCGCGCGTCCAGCATCTCGCCACCTCGCGCGAGATCTTCGCCACCGGCTCGGTTCTCGACGACCCGCGTGCCTCCGGCCTGCTTTCCGATCGGGGCCTGAGCCCGATGTCGCACAACGTCACTCTGCGCGGCATCGCCAATGAGATCAGCATCTTCGCGATTCCGTGAGGCCTGCCAAACGGACGTCCACATGTCCATCGTTCAGTGGAGGTTCAGGCTCGACGGCCCAGTGTGGTGGGAGTGAAGGAGGAAGCCATGCGTATCCTGCCATTTCTGCTTGCCGCCGCTGCAATGACAACCGGAATGGCCGAGGCCGGCAGTCAATCGTCGAACACAAGTTCGAACAGTTCGTCGAACAACGGGGTCCTGAACGAGCGGGTCGTCGATACCTATTGCGAAGACGGCTATTGCGAACGCCGCGTCTTTCGCCGGACATATCGAGACGGACGCCATGGCAGCGAAGGAGAATGGCGCCGCTACTTTGATCACGACGACTGAGCAGATAATCTGAGGAACGAATCGGGGACTCACTCCGACGGAGATCATCAACGGCGTCCTGCGAGGTGATACTCAGTGCCGTCTCGAATAGCCTCCTGTTGCTGCGGCCAGTTGAGCATCGAGGTTGAGGGCGATCCGCTCGGCGTCGGTCTTTGCCACTGCTTCGCCTGCCAGCGTCGGACAGGTAGCGTGTTTGCGGCACTCGCCAGCTTCGCGGCACCTTACAAGGTCACCGGCACCGCAACTGAATATGGGCGCACCGGCGACCAGGGCGCGAAATTCCGATTTCGCTTCTGTCCCGTTTGCGGGACAAACCTGTTCCACACCGAGGAAGGCTACGAACAATCATCCGTTGGCGTCGCCGTCGGCGCCTTTGCCGACCCGAGCTTTCCGCCCCCGCAGGATTCGGTCTATGAGTGCCGCCGGCATCGCTGGGTTCGACTGCCGCCAGGCGTGAGGACCTACGAAAGAGATCCCACCTGATCGCTTCCCGACCCCTATCGCCCCGCAGGGGGCCACGCGGCCCTGCATTCTATGAAGGCAGGACGTCCTCGTCAGTCCCTTTGCGCCTTACCTGAATGCATTCTAATAATAGATGATGGTAAGCCGGGCTGGGACGTCGAATGTCGGCACTGCCTTTCTCGAAGATTTCTGCGCCGCTCAACGCGCTGCTCGCGGTGGTGGGGCTGATGGCGGTCGCCGCGCTCACGACACCCGACATCGCTCCACGGAGCAGGCTCGCTCTTGAGGTCCTGCTCACCGGCATATGGGCGATCTATGTCCTGCAGTTGATCGGAACACTGAATCGGCAACGGGTGTCGGGCAGCCGCGACGGGATGCCGGGGATCGTCATCGATGTGCTGGCTGTCTTCGTGCCCCTCAGCGCGTTCCTGCTCGCCGACACGCGCGACCAGAGCCTCTACTGTGCCGTCTGGCTGCTGAAGCCGCTGCGTGGCTCGGCCTTCTTCAGCCTGTTGGGCAAGGTCCTCGCCAAAGAGGCGCGCAATTTGATCGGCGTCACCTCGGTCTTCGGCATCATCCTGTTCGCTGCGGCCTTCGCCGGCTACCTGATCGAGCGCGACGTCCAGCCGGACAAGTTCGGGAGCATCCCCCTTGCCATGTGGTGGGCGGTGGTCACGCTGTCGACCACCGGCTATGGTGACGCTTTCCCTCAAAGCTTTGCCGGGCGCGTGTTGTCCGGACTGGTCATGATGTGCGGCATCGGCATTTTTGCGCTCTGGGCCGGTATTCTCGCCACCGGCTTCTTCGAAGAGCTCCGTCGCAGGGACTTTGTCCGCAACTGGCAGATGGTTGCAGCCGTGCCGCTGTTCCAGAAACTTGGCCCGGGTGCGCTGGTCGAGATCGTGCGAGCGCTGCGGCCGCGCATCGTCCCAGCCGGATCCGTGATCTGCCGCAAGGGCGACGCCGGCGACGAGATGTTCTTCATCGTCGAGGGCAGCGTCGACATTGCCACGCCGAAGCCGGTAGAACTGGGGCCCGGCGCCTTCTTCGGCGAGATGGCGCTGATCAGCGGCGAACCGCGCTCAGCGACCGTCAGCGCCGCAACTGAGGTCTCGCTGCTGTCTCTCCATTCGGCTGATTTCCAGTTGCTCTCCAGCAGCAGTCCGGAAATCGCCGACATCATCCGCAAGACTGCACTCGAACGACGCAGCGCGATCTCGAAGACGTGACAGGGGATCCGTGACCGTGCGTTAGCGGGCGGGCGGTCAGCCGAAGCTGGAGCAATGACGATTTTTCGGTCTGCTGTCGGCATCGGCCACAATCGGGCGTCCTAAGAACTCTACGTGTTCCGCTGGATCGGAACCGATTTGAGAACAAGACATGCAACAATTCGAGGTGCTGCAGCGACGTGCGCAGCTGAGAAGACGCACGGCGCTGCAGTTCGATCAAGGAGAGCCGCAATGAGGAAGATCATCGTTGGTGCATTCGTAAGCCTTGATGGAATCATGCAGGCGCCGGGAGGGCCGCATGAAGATCCCGTTGGCGGCTTCCAGTATGGCGGCTGGGCCTTCCCCTATTTCGACGAGGCCATGGGGCAGGCGGTGGACGAAATGTTTGCCACGCCGTTTGACCTGCTGCTCGGCCGGAAAACCTATGACATCTTCGCGGCGCATTGGCCCTATGCCGGCGCCGACGACCCGATCGGCTCCTTGTTCGACCGCATCACCAAATATGTCGCGACGCGCAATCCGGCCCTGAAGCTCGATTGGCAGAAAAGCCAAACCCTGGGCGGCGACGTGGTTGCCGCGCTCAGGAAGCTGAAAAGCGAGGAAGGACCGGATCTGCTGACGCAGGGCTCGACGGATTTCCTCCAGACCCTTTTCCGCAACGATCTGGTCGACGAGATGTATATCTCGTACTTTCCCGTCATTCTCGGAAAGGGCAAGAAGCTGTTCGGCGACGGCGCGACGCCGATGGCGCTGAAACTGGTGAGCTCGAAGGTCTCCGGAACCGGCGTTACGGTCAACAAATATCTCCGCGGCGGACCGGTCGTCACGGGTTCCTTCGAATTCGAACAGCCGACGGAAGCAGAGCTGGAACGGCGACGGAAGCTGTCCTGAGCGGCGCTTCGCATCACCCGTCTGCGCGTGTCCAATACTTTCGCGCAATTCCCATCGGCAGCCAAATTCCAACGATTAGCCATGATTTCAGGCGTATAATGGGGTTTGGCAAAACATGGGAGGATATGATGAGAACGGAAGAGGCCATGCATTCCGGTGTTCGTTGGATCGGCCCGGAAACGGATCTGCGGACGATTGCGCGGATCATGAAGGAAGAGGATATCGGTGCGTTGCCAGTCGGCGAAAACGATCGTCTGATCGGCATGGTGACGGATCGCGACGTTACGCTACGAGCGCTGGCGAATGGCCGAGATGTCGCCTCTTTGACCGCCCGCGACGTCATGACCAGGGACATCGTCTATTGCCGCACCGGTGAACAGGTCGAAGACGCCATTCACCTGATGGAGTCGAAGAAGATCCGGCGGCTGCCGGTCATCAACGACGACAAGCGCATGGTCGGCATGTTGTCGCTGGGCGACATTTCACACTGCACCAGCCAGCAATTGGCGGGCGAGCTGGTCAAGGCGGTCAGCGCACACCACGCCTGAGCCGCTCCGCGGATGATTGCCTGGACGGCATTGCACCAGCTGAACAAGGCGGCGGGCATCGGCCCCGCCGCTCATCGTTTGGAGGGAAAGGTTTCGCTATTTGACGACAACGGACCCGTTGACGATTTCGATGGTCTCGTCGCCCCGGAGGCCAATGTGATCACCGCTTGGCGCGGTTACGAAACAACCGCTCGGGCAGATCATTTCCGTGGCGCCGGAATCGACGATCACTTCCATCCGGCTTTCCCCCTCGACGATGACCAGTATGGCGGATTCGCCATCCTTGTTGGTCACCATTGCAGCATTCGCGCTACCGGTGACGAGCATGCCGCAAAGCAAGGCAGCAAAAACTGTCTTCATGGCCCTCGGCGCGCTGCGCGCCGTCCCCTCGACCGGTCACCCTTTCGCCCCGTGGCAAAACTACCGGCCACCCCTTCAGCCGACGCCAGCCTAGCGCATCGGCCCGAAAATCGGAATCGATTTTCGGAAAGCACGATGCGTAGATTCAAAGTGCTACAGCGACCTTTGCGCGTCTGAGAAGACGCGCGGCGCTGTAGGCGACGGTTGCATGCTTTATATGAGAGAAGTGCTGAATAACCGCTGAATGGCGCGTTGCGCTGCTGTTCAGAAGCGCCGACGTCAGCGGCGCCGCGGGCAGGCCCTAAATGTCACATGTGGCGACGAATCGCCGATCTGCGGAGCATCTTTTGGACGAGATCTTCCCGGCCCCCTTGATCCGTCGATTGTTCACGGTCTATGCGTTTGCGACGCCGGCCCGGCGTTTCGGGGATGCAGGGTATACAAGGATTACAGCTTATGGAGATTTTCACGTCCGCCGGACTATTGGCGCTTATGCAAGTTATCGTCATCGACCTCGTACTTGCCGGGGACAATGCCGTGGTTATCGGCCTAGCGGCGGCAGGCCTTCCGCTCGAGCAGCGCAAGAAGGCGATTCTCGTCGGCATCATTGCCGCCACCGTGCTTCGCATCGTGCTCGCCGCCTTCACGGTCCAGCTTCTGGCAATTATCGGCCTCCTCCTCGCCGGCGGCATTCTCCTGCTTTGGGTCTGCTGGAAAATGTGGCGCGAGATTCGTTCGGGCGGACATGAAGAGGTGGGGTTGGACGCCGCCAACGCCCCGAAGAAGACCTTCGCACAGGCCGCGACCCAGATCGTCGTGGCCGACGTTTCGATGTCGCTCGACAACGTTCTTGCCGTCGCGGGCGCCGCGCGCGAGCATCCGACGATCCTCGTCTTCGGACTCATGCTCTCGATCGCTATGATGGGCGTCGCAGCGAGCTTCATCGCGAGACTGCTCGCCCGCTACCACTGGATCGCCTATGTCGGTCTGGCGATCATCCTCTACGTCGCTGTCGATATGATCTATCGCGGCGCATTGGAGGTATGGCCGCACGTTGTGCCGGTCGCCCAGGCATTGGCCGGGTAACGACGGCTTTCAAAGGGGCGGCCTACTATAGGCCGCCCCTTTTTGTCACCACGTCCCGGGCCCGGTGCGCTGAAGCGCCGGGCTGCTCGCGCCAGCGGCTGAACGCGCGTCGCGCTGCGCCGGCGACATGGATCATTTCATCGTTTCATTGAAACGGTGAAAATGATCCAACTCTCTGAAATTACGCAATTCCGGGCGGAAACCGTTACAAACTTTTCCTGGAATTGCTCTCGGGTCGCCGACTCCCTCGCTGGCCTCGCCCATGGCGGCGACATGGACGATGAACCCTTCAGCGGGCGCTGCTGCGCCTTCCGACGGACCGACCGCGCACCTCGCTCTCCTCGGCCTGCGACTCGGCATTGTCTTCCCCGGTCGCCGGGAACTCGATGTCGGACGGCGTCGCATCTTCCGGCGTCGTGTCTTCAACCTTCACCGGGAATGGGGCGCCGATCCCCTCGTCGCGAAAGCGCTCGTAGATCGAGACGCGAATGTCGTTGCGGACACCACCGGCCGCCAGCACGTCGGCGACATAGATGCGCAATTCGAAGGTCATTCGCTCGTCACCGAAGGCGGTGAAGCCGACATTCGGCGCCGGATTCTTGAGAACCATCGGATGGGCGGCGGCAATTTCCTGCAAGATCTCGATGACCCGGCGCGGCTCGCTGGCATAGCCGAGCGTAACGCTGACCTCAGAGCGTCCAAGCTTGTTGCGGTGGGTCCAGTTGCCAACCGATGCGTTGATGAGCAGCGAATTCGGCATCATGATCGACTGATGCTGGAAGGTCTCGATTTCGGTGGCGCGGACCGAGATGCGCCGCACGAACCCCTCGGTCGTGCCGCTGACGATCCAGTCGCCAACCTTGAAGGGCCGCTCGACAAGCAGGATCAGGCCGGAGACGAAGTTCGAGACGATGTTCTGCAAACCGAAACCGACGCCGAGCGAGAGAGCACCGGCGACGAGAGCGAGGCTCGAAAGGTCGATGCCGGCCGCCGACAGGCCGATCAGGGCCGCTATCCCGACACCGGTATAGCCGATGCCGGTGCGGATGGAATTGCGCACGCCGGCATCGACGCGGCTGCGCGCCATGACGTTGCCGTCGATCCAGCGCTGCACCCAACGCGTGACGACAAAGCCTATCGCGAAGAAGAGTACGCCTGCGAGAAGGCCGACGAGCGAGATCGTGATCGTTCCGATCCTGATCTCCGTTACGAACCGATAGACCCAGGATTCGATATCCGCGATCTGGAAGCCCCATTGCAGCAGGATCAGCGGAATGAAGAAGAGCACGACAAGGGCATATATGCCGAGACCGGCCGCAAGGCCGATCTGGTCAAGCCCGACCTGTTCCAGCCTGAAGCGACGCTCGAGATAGCGCCCCACTACCGTTTCGGCGAACGCGCCCTGCTTGGAAACCGATCGGCCGGTGAGAATGCCGATATACATCGTCACCAGGATGGCGCCGGTGACGATGATCTGCGTAGCGATGAAACGCGCCAGACCGACATAGCCCGTGAGGGCAATGGCGATGAGGCCAGCCCCCATCAACAGGAACGAGACGGATATGACCCGCGGCCACGGCCGGCCAGGTGCGTCAAAAGGCTCGTCCGGCCTGAGGGTCGGACGAATCCAGGCCATCGACATCAGAGTGAGGCCGATGATGATCGATGCCAGGAAGCTCTTGGCGACGGTCAGCAGGACGGGCGAACCAAGGGAATCGCTGATGCTCCCGAGCAAATAGTCGAGACCATTGACCAGCGCCATGGCGAAGATCGGGACCATCAGCATGCGCGCACCGCGGTCCGAAACGCGCACAAGACGCCAGCTCGAACGCGCCGGCGAAAGAACGGCACTCGCGAGCCGGGTGACGAAGAAAAGGGCAACACCCATGCCAAGCGTGACCGCAATGATCGGCGCGATGTCCGGTCGCAAGACATTGAAGCTGCTGAGAAAGAAATAGCTGGAGGCCGCGAAGGCAATGAGCGACATCGTCGGTATCAGGGTCGACCAGAACGCCAGCGAAAGCTGCCTGAAATAGGTGGGCTCTTCCTCTTCCTCGTGGTGCAGGAGGAAGGGCGAGAAAAGCCTGTAGCTGCCCACAAGGAAGATCAACGCCCCGCAAAGTGAGAGGAAGATCGCGCTGAGGAAGGGGATGCGCTTGTAGTTCCACGCAAAGGTCACCCAACTGCTGACGCTGCGCCACAACGCCCTGCTTTCGTCAGCGGTGGTCGATATTGCCTCGCTCAGCATTGCCAGCGAAACTTCGGTACGCTTCAGCAATGTGTTGGAGAACAGCGCGCGACGGGTAGCCGTGATGGCGTTGGCGAGCTTCCTCGCTTCCACCGAAAGACCCTCCGCCCTTCCGGTCAACGCGTTGATGGCGCCACGCTCGGCGAGCAGGCGCTTTCGCTCCTCCGTGACGATTGGCGCCTCGCGCGGCTGCCCCTCGCCCGGCGGATCGCCCAATTCGGTAAGCCTGGCCTTGATTTCGTCGAGGCGAGGGCGCGTCGCCACCGATGCCGAAATGATGTGCTTCGACAGTTCGTCGACCTGCACCTTGAGTTCGGCAAGCAGCGTATCGTCCTCGTCGGCGGCGCTGACGCGATCGGACAGTTGCCTGAGTTCGCGTTCGGCCTGGGTGAGTTGGTCCTCCGCCTGCTGCAGCAATGGAGAATCGGGCGCTTCCTGCGCGTCGCCAGCCTCACCCTGCGGCGGCGGTTGAGCGGGCTGCGCAGGTTCTTGCGGGGTCGGCTGTGGCTGCTGCGGCGAAGGCGTGGCCTGTTGCGGCTGCGCCGCCTGTTGGGCCGTCGCCAATCCTCCGCCGGCCAACGTCAGCACGCCCAACAAAACGGCAATCAACAGAGCGTTCAACTTTCCAGCACGATGCAATTCGATATCCTTCGAAGTTCGGGAGCCACGGTCTGATCGCCGGGCGGTTATCATCCGATGTGCATACGCAACACGGCAAAAAGATGCAAAATCAGACCCGAAACGATGATTTCTATGTGAATCCGCACGAGTTCACAACGCAACGCTCCTTCTACCGCATCACGAACCTTTCGCTCTAACGCATTTACCCAAAAGGGAGACTGGGAAAGAGGAAAGAGGTATGATCAACTGCGCAACATCGCGTTCTGCGTGAGGGATCGGAAATGGCAGATTCAATGCATCCGGCCGCAGTCGACCATCTACCCATGTTCATCACGCCACCGGGCGGCACGGATACGCTCTTCAACATCATGGTCGTGTTCGTGCTCCTGCTGATCTTGTTGGTCGGGGTGCTGTATCTCAGGCTGCACGCCCTACCCGAGCATATGGCGCACGGTGCGAGCAAGACGCAGCTTCAGCTGGTCGCCGTCCTGTCGCTGATAGCGCTCTTCACGCACAACCATCTCTTCTGGATTGCGGCGCTACTGCTGGCGCTGATCGAGTTTCCGGACTTCTCGACACCGGTAGGCTCGATGGCGGACTCACTGCGAAAGATCGCTGACCGAAACGGTCCGCCACTCGAAACCGCGCCCACGGAGCACCCCGATGCACCGGCGAGACCGCATCCGGTACAATCGGAGCCCCAATGGACACCGTTCGAAGCGGAACCTTCGAAGAGCGACACCCTGTCAGGGCGGAGGGGATGAGCCATGTTGGAGTTCATGATCTGCTCTATGCTCACGATCTTTCCGGACTTCCTCTTCCGGCGCTATGTTCAGGGAAAGCGGATCGGGCAGGAGATCAACCTTTATTCGATGTGGTTCGAGCTGCGTTGGGGTATCACCGCCTGCGTGATTCTCACGATTTCGCTGATTACGCTCATTTTCTACTACCACCCGTCCACGACAAACGTTACGGCGGTTTTCCGCACCGTGACCATCCTGCCGGAGTCGAACGGGCGAGTGGCGGAGGTCTTCGTCGGCACGAATGAAAAGGTCGCCGCCGGAGCCCCCCTCTTCCGCCTGGACAGCACGGAACAGAACGCGGCCCTTGAGACAGCCCGCCGGCGCGTCTCCGAGATCGATGCCGAGACTGCGGTCGCGACGACCGAACTCGCGGCAGCGGATGGCCTGATCGCTCAGGCGGAAGGCGCCTACCAACAGGCTCTGGACGAACTCGAGACGCAGGTTGAACTCAATAAGCGCAATCCGAACATCGTCGCTAGGCGCGAGATCGAGAGGCGCCAGGTGGCCGCGGATGCCCGGAAAGGTGCGCTCGCCGCCGCCGTTTCGAACAAGCAGACCCTCGAGATGAAGATCGCCTCGCTTCTACCGGCGCAGAAGGCGAGCGCCGAGGCGGCACTTGCGCAGGCCCAGGTCGAACTCGACAAGACCTTCGTACGCGCCGGCACGGCGGGCATGGTTCAGCAGTTTGCTCTGCGACCAGGCGACGTCGTCAATCCGATGATCCGTTCGGCCGGCATCCTGATACCCGATGATCGTCGCATAGGGCTCATCGCCGGCTTCGGCCAGATCGAGGCCCAGGTCATGAGGCCCGGCATGATCGCCGAGGCGACCTGCGTCGGCAAACCCTTCACGATCATTCCGATGGTGGTCACCGAGGTCCAGGACGTCATTGCGACCGGTCAGATCCGGCCGACCGATCAACTCGCCGACGTGCAACAAATGGCGCGCCCCGGGACCCTGACGACGTATCTCGAGCCGCTTTTTGAAGGCCAGTTCACCGGCATCCCGCCCGGCAGCAGTTGTATCGCCAACGCCTATACCAGCAATCACGACGAGTTGCAGTCGCCGGATATCAGTACGCCGCGTTGGTTCTTCCTGCATATGGTGGACGCCGTCGGGCTGGTGCATGCCATGATTCTTAGGCTGCAGGCACTGCTCCTGCCTGTGCAGACGCTTGTCCTGACAGGGCATTGATCCGGAGGGCCGCCAGGATGCCTTTGACCATCCCCCGGCTGCCCCTTCTCACTGGACTCGAGGGCTATGACGCGAGCGGCCTGCGGAATGATGTCTCCGCAGGGCTTGCGATCGCCGCCGTCGGCCTGCCGAGCGCCATCGCCTACCCGGCGATTGCCGGTCTTCCGCCGGAGACCGGACTCTACGCCAGCATCACGCCGCTGGTTGCCTATGCGCTTTTCGGCCCCTCCCGGAAGCTCATCGTCGGGCCGGATGCGGCAACGATGACGGTGCTCGCCGCGGTCCTCGCCGCGATCTTTGCCACGCCCGGAGTAACGACCGATCGGGTCACCGTGGCAGCCCTGCTGGCTCTGGCGGTTGGGGCGTTTTGTCTCGCGGCTCGGGCGGTGCGCCTAGGGGTGCTGGCGACCTTTCTATCGCGCCCGATCCTGACCGGGTTCTTCGCGGGAATCTCACTCTCAATCCTGATCGGCCAGATCAAACGGTTCACCGGAGTGGATATCGACGCAGATGGCCTTATCGCGCCTGTTCTCGAACTTCTACGCGAGGCTGGGTCGATCCATTGGCCATCGCTGGTGCTGGCCCTCGGATGTTTTGTCCTGCTGCAGGTGGCGCGGGCCGTCAAGTCCCCCGTGCCCGGTCCCGTGATCGTCGTCGTTCTGTCCGTATTGCTTTCATCCGCCTTCGATTTCGAGGCGCGCGGCATCGCGATCGTCGGCAACATTCCCGAGGGGCTGCCTGCGTTGACGCTGCCGCGGATGGGAGATCTTCCCATCGACACATTGTTCGTCGGAGCAGCGGCGATCTTTCTGGTGAGCTTCGGCTCGGGCGTCATCGCGGCCCGCAGCTTCGGGACGCTTGGCGGCTACCAAGTCGATCCGAACCGCGAACTTGCGGGGTTTGGCGCTGCAAACATTGCCGCGGGGCTGTTTGGCACATTTCCGGTTACGGCTTCCGATTCACGAACGGCCGTGAACTTCGCCGTTGGAGGCCGTTCGCAAATCGCCAGCCTCGTCGCGGCGGCGACATTGATTGCGGTGCTGCTCTTTTTGGGAGGCGTCCTGCGCATCCTGCCGATCCCGGCGCTTGGTGCGATCCTGGCGGCAACGGCGTTAAGCCTGATTGATCTGGCGGCTCTGAGGCACATTTGGCGGGTCAGCCGCATGGAATTCGTCTTCGCGTTGATCGCGATGTGGGGGCCGATTGGGCTCGGCGTTCTGAATGGCGTGATGATCGCGATTGCCGCGACGCTGGTCTATCTTCTGCGGAAAAGCATGTACCCGCACGATGCTCTGCTCGGCCGCATTCCCGGTCGGGATGGGTTTTACAAGCTGCACCGAGAACCTCAGGCCCGTCCGGTGCCGGGCTTCGGCGCCTGCATGATCCAGGGCAGCCTGCTTTTCTTCAACACCGACTACGTCCAGGCGCGTCTGCTTTCCATTGCCGAGACGCTACCAGCCGGTGCTGGTTGGCTGGTCATCGATGCAAGTGCGATCCCCCAGATCGACAGCACGGCGACTGCCATGCTCGATGAAGTTGGTGACGAACTGAAGAAGCGCGGCATCACGCTGGGGCTGGCGGAACTGCATTCTGATGCGCGGGCGATGCTCGATCGGGCGGGCGTAATCGAGAAAATCGGCCCCACCATGGTCTTTGCGGGCATTGAGGACGCGCTCGCCGCCTTCGCGGGCCGGTCGGAACGCGCGGCTGGGTAAGAACTGAATTCAGCAAACAGGGAGGAAGGACATGGCTAAGAACGGCAAGAAAGACCGAGAAAAACAAAGGGCCAAGAGCAAGGACAAAGACAAGACCAAGCTTACGGCCAGCGCGAATGCGGCCGAGGCCGACTCGCCCCGCGCCTATCAGAAGGAGCTCGATCGGCTGCAGATCGAGATCGCCCACCTCCAGGCCTGGGTGAAGAAGACCGGGGCTCGTATCGTGATTGTCTTCGAGGGGCGCGACGCCGCAGGTAAAGGCGGCGTGATCAAGCGTCTCACGGAGCGCGTCAGCCCGCGCGTCTTTCGCGTCATCGCGCTCCCGGCGCCGACCGACCGCGAGAAGACCCAGATCTATATGCAGCGCTACATCCAGCACCTGCCGGCCGCCGGCGAGGTCGTGATATTCGACCGCTCCTGGTACAATCGGCCGGGCGTCGAGCGCGTAATGGGCTTCTGTACCGACGAAAAGGCGAAGCGGTTTCTCGAGCTTGCACCACGTTTCGAGGCCGCCATGGTCGAAAGCGGGATTGTCTTGCTGAAGTATTTCCTCGATGTCAGCGAGGATGAGCAGGAACGCCGCTTCCGCCAGCGGATCGGTGACCCGCTGCGCCAGTGGAAGCTCAGCCCGATGGACGTCGAGTCCTATCGCCGCTGGTGGGACTACACCCGCGCCTATGACGACATGATCCGAATGACGGACACCGAGTATGCCCCCTGGTGGATCGTGCCTTCCAATGACAAGAAGCAGGCACGCATCAATTGCATCTCGCACATTCTGGCGTCGATCCCCTATGAGCGGGTGAAATTCGAGGAGCCTGATCTGGGGAAGCGCCAGAAGCGGCCCGACGACTATGTCGAAACCACCCGCGCCCGCCGCTTGGTCCCAAACGTGTATTGACCTCAATTGCGCGTCCTTTCGGACGCGCAATTGCTTCCATTGTACGACAATCAGTTCCTCGGAAACTCAGATCTTTTCCGGTGCCCAGTTCAGGAAGAAACCGACCTCGCCGGGCATGCCGCCCGGGAAATTGATGATCATCGCCTTCAGCTTGTAGCCTTGGGGCTTGCCGTAGGTCTGGTAGCGCTCGAAGAACTCTCGGGCCTTGCCCTGGAGCGTCTCCGGCCAGTCCCGGTCGCCGCTGTTGATCGCCCGGCCGCTGTCGGTGCAGAGTTCCGATGGAAAGCTGTAGACCATCGCCTCGAACTTGCCGTCCCTGACCGCATTCGCCACCAGACGGCGCACCACGGCGATCTCTTCCTCCGTCACATGCTTCTTGAGGAAATCCGCGGCGAAATCCGCGTGCTTCTGCTCCTGGATCGCCTTGAGCTTCCGCTCCTTGTCCATTTCCTCCATTTCCCGTTGGAGGAGTCGCATGCGAAGCTCCTCCGCGCTTACAGGTTTTCCGCCAGCGTCAATATCATGCTTCTCCGGCATCTCGTTGATCCACTTCAAGAAAACGGGAAAGACTGTCGTCCGCGGCGCCTCTGCACTTGGAGCAGTCGACCCTAGCCTCATTTTCGAGCGTACGCCGCCGACTGCATGGAGTCGACGTTCTCGCTACAGCGCCATGCGTCTTTCAGGCGCACTAAGGACGCTGTAGCACTTGAATTGCTGATGCTTTGTTCCTTAAATCGGCTACGATTTAAGGAACATGCAGTCGTCTTCATTCCCGGACAAAAATAGCTTCCGAATTGGACCTCGCACCCTCTGGTGAAGTCCGCGTTTGCCGGCCTTCACGCCAACAATTCCTGCAACCATTCGACAGCAATGTGCGCCAATTTACGCGCCGCGCTGTGTTCCACCCCACGAAGAGAGGTCAGCGCAAATGGTACAACCCCGCGCCCGCAATGACAACGGCGAGCGCTCACCGGCCGGAAGCCTCCATCATGGCAAGCGGACCCACTTCGCCTCGATCCATTATTTCACGCCTCTGGCTTTGCGGCCCATTCCGCATAGCCTTGCAGTAGCCCTTCGTAATCTTCCATGGCCGGCACCGTCTCGTAGCTATGGACGGCAGACGTGCTCGCCCATGGCAACTTCTCGCTCGCCCAGGTTTCGATGAAAGGCGCGAACCAGCGGGTGTCATCCAGCATGGTCGCGCGAAGGTTCACGAACCAGTCCATTCCTTCGGGACGGGTGAACAGCCAGCTCATGCAATGCGGGCAGAAAAAGTGGCGCGTCGCCCCATGCAACCCGCCGATCACCGGATCGCCCTTCGTCACCGCGAAGCCTTCGCTTGGGATGGCTACGCTCAATGAGTAAGCGCTCGCCGTCATGCGCTGACAGCCCGTGCAATGGCAGGCCATGGTGATAAGCGGTGGGGCGCTGACCTTCATACGCACCTGCCCGCATCTGCACCCGGCTTCCCACGGCAATGGTTCCACGCTCATACCCATTCCTCCCTCCGTCAGAAGCCGGCGCCCGGAAGCGCGAGATATTCCTCCTCGGCCGGCGTCGAAGTCCGTCCCAGGATCGCGTTGCGATGCGGGAAGCGGCCGAACCGCTCGATCACCTCCCGATGGCGAATGGCATAATCGAGATAACCAGGGTCGCCGAGTGCGGTAAATAGCTTCACCGCCATCGTCTGATCGGTAAGGCTCTCGGAATGCTCGAACGGCATGTAGAAAAAGGGGCGCCAATCCGCCGGCACCGCGATATCGGCACTGGCGCCGACGGCGACCTTCGCTTCGCGCAGCGCGAGACAGTCGGTTGCATAGGCGAGCGGGGAGCCCCGATACATGTTCCGCGGCAATTGATCGAAGAGAATGATGGCAGCCAGCCAACTGTTCGGCGTCTGGCGCCAGCTATCGTCGAGCGCCCTGGAAAGTGCCACATGTGACGCCTGAAAACGCTGCGCGCACTGCCGATCTAGGTCAGGACTGGGCGTGAACCAGTGGTCGTAGGAAAGCTCCGTGAACCAGAACTTCAGCACCTCATCCGGCGTGCAGATCTCCACCCTATTACTCATTCGACTGCCTCTCCTGACTCGCCCTTCAGATAGGAGCCGATCATGCGGTTTCCAGCGTCGATCTTCAATGTCACGCGGTTCAAGCTTCTGATGCCGCCCAGATGGCGCTGCCATTCCGCCAGGCGGGCCCGGTTGAAGTCAACACGCGCTGGCCATGCGCCGATTACGCCTGCTGTACCGGACCCGCGTTCGAAAGCGAAAACGAGAAACGCGCTGCATAGCCTTCTTCGGACACGTGAGCCGTCGCACGGACACCGAAGGCGACGGAAAGCGCCAAGGGGTCCAGCACCTCCCCCGGCGGGTCGAAGGCGGCGAGTTTGCCTTCGGATACGAGTGCCACATCCGTCGCGAAGTCCAACGCAAGATTGATGTCGTGCAGTGTCGTGACGATGGTGAGCTTCAGCCTTTGCAGCAGAGCATTTCAAGCTGGTGGCGTATGTCGAGATGGTTGGTTGGTTCATCCAGGATGATGATGCGCGGTTCCTGGGCGAGCGCTCGCGCGATCCGCACCCGCTGCTTCTCGCCGCCCGAAAGTGTCGCGAACTGACGCCGGACAAGATGAACCAGATCCAGATGGTCCAGCGCATGCGCCACCCGCTCCCGGTCCAGCGCCGTCCAGCCACTCATGCCCTCGCGCCGTGGGATCCGCCCCATCATGACGACGTCGCGGACGCTGAAGGGAAAGTCGCCGGGCGTCTCCTGGAGTACGACGGCAATCGTCTTCGCCGCCTCCCGCGCCGTCATCGCCCCGGCATCGACGCCGTCGACCTCGACCCGCCCCGCGACCGGCTGCACGGCGCGATAGAGGCAGCGCAGGAGCGACGTCTTGCCGGCGCCGTTCGGGCCGATGATTGCGAGACGACCGCCCGGAGCGACGGAGAAGCTGATATTGCGGACCCCATTCCAGCCCCTCGACGCGAAGGCTGGCGCCTTCTACATTGCAGTTCATCATCTCACCTCCATCACTGGAAATGCCCCGACATCGCCTCTGAGACGATGACCGCGGCTGGAGCAAAGGCGGACGCCTCACCGTCCCAATCCGAAAAGGAAGCGTGGGAAGCTGGCGGCGGTTCCGCGTTCCGGCTCGATCCCGGGCGGAACGCCGTTCCGCTCTCAGCCCGTCCAGCATACGCGGCGGCTAGCGTGACGAGATCCTCGATGTTTTCTTCTGCCGAGACGTCACACATTTTTGTAACTAAATAACATAACAACTGGCAACGAAAAAATGTCTACAAGTATCCGACCCGGCTTCTTCGCCGCGCAAATCCATGCAGCGTCGACGGACCGGCGTAGGACGCCTTGACCTATCGTAACGGCCAGACCCACATCAACATCGGCACGGCGACGAGCACTATCACGATGGAGAGCGGCAGGCCGAGTCGCGGATAGTCGCTGAAGCGATAACCGCCGGGGCCCATGACCAGCGTGTTGCATTGGTGGCCGATCGGGGTGAGGAAGTCTGAGCCGGCGCCGATCGCCACGGCCATCAGGAAGGCGTCCGGCCTGTAGTCGAGCGCAGATGCGAAGCTCGCGGCGATCGGCGCCATGACGAGCACGGTGGCGGCATTGTTGAGGAAGGGTGTGACCGCCATGGCTGCGACCAGAATAAGCATGAGCGCACCGGCCGGCGGCAGGTTGACAGCGATGCCGCTCAACCACCCCGCTATGAGATCCGAGCCGCCGGTCGTGCGCAATGTGTCGCTGACCGGGATCAGCGCTGCGAGCATGACGAGGATCGGCCCGTCGACGGCCCGATAGACCTCCCGCAGCGGAATGACGCGGAAGACCACCATGGCGAGGGCGGCTGCGAAGAAAGCCACCTGAACCGGCAGAATGCCGGCCGCCGTCGCGCCCATCGCGGCTGCCAGGACAAGAAGCGGCACTGGCGCGCGCCGGATGGTCCCAAGCAGGATGTCCCGTTGGGCAAGCGGGAGGCAACTGAAGTCCTGGAGGAAGGCCGGCAGATCCGCCCGCGTCCCCTGCAAGACGACGATGTCGCCGGCCCGCAACCTAATGCTGCCGAGGCGCTGCTTGAGCCTTTCGCCCTGGCGGCTTACGGCAAGCAGGTTGATATTGTGATTGTGGAAGAGCGCAAGGCGTTCCGCAGACATGCCGACCAGTGGCGAGCCGCTGACGATCACCGCCTCGATCGCTTCGATCTCGGTACGCGCCGACTCGGCGGACGTTGGCGATCGATCGCCGGAAATTTTCAGCTTCGCCTGCGAAACGATGCGGTCGAGCGCAGCCGGGCCACCTTCGAGCAGCAGGATGTCGTCCGTTTCGATCACCACGTCGGGCAGCGGCGCCAGATGGGTGCCGCGACGGAAGATCGCAATGACGACCGCGCCGCCGTCGCCGAGCTTCACGAGGGTGCTGAGCGACTTGCCGATCGCCGGTGAGCCGGGCGCGACCACCGCTTCGGACGTATAGTCGGTGATCTCGATCGCCTGCTGCACCGAGACCTGCTGGCTCTTTCGCTCCGGCACCAGCCGATAGGCGAAAAGCAGAAAAACCGCCCCTACCAGCGCCAGCGAGGCCCCGACGGGGGTAAAATCGAACATGCTGAAACTCTCACCGGTCAGCTCCTGCCGTACCCGCGACACGACGACATTGGGTGAGGTGCCAATCTGCGTCATAAGTCCGCCGATCAGCGAGCCGAAAGCCATGGGCATCAGAAACACCGATGGCTGGACGCCCGAACGTCGGGCGAACTGGAAGGCGACCGGTATCATGATCGCAAGCGCGCCGATGTTCTTGATGAAGGACGAAAGCACCGTGACCGTTACCACGAGCAGGGCAAGCTGGGCCCGCACCGAATTGAGATCCGGAAGAAAGCGCTGGATCGCGGCATCGACGACACCGGACCGCGCCACGCCGGCGCTCACGATCAGCGCGCTGCCGACGATGATCACGATGTCGTCGCTGAAACCGTCAAACGCGTGGTCGTACGGGACAATGCCCACCGCGACCGCAAGCATCAGCGCCGAACAGGCAACGACGTCATAGCGGAATCGGTCCCATATGAAGAAGACCATCATGGTGCCAATGACGAGAAACGAAAGAGACTGTTCGGCAGTCATGTACAACACCTGCGGCGGACTGGACGCGACACGCCGTAAGGACGCCCGCAGGGCTGCAACGCGCCATTCCTTGAAAAGGTCCACGTCCGCCCCGCAGGCCGCAGCTTGCGTGTCCGACTTCCTAGATCGTTCAATCCAGGCGTCCTGCGCAACTGAAATGTTCAAAAATCTGCGCTGAAATGCCGTGTGTCACCAGGAAACCGCCGAAACTTGTTCCGCTCTTTGATCGTTGCTGCTTCAGGAATACAATATCGTACCAGTTAGACGTGCAATCGTCGCCTGCTGGCGCGGAGCTTGCAGCGGCGTTTACGGCCTGGGCGGAGAACATCGCCATGAAGAGTACCCTTCCCGCGATTTTTGCGGCTCTGATGCTCGGCGCCTGCACTTCGACGCAAACTGTCGGCTATGGCCCCAACCTGGAGCCGATCCCCGGCAGCATTACCTATGGCGGCCAGCCACGCACCAAACTCACCAAGGCGCCGGTCGGCAGCATCGTCCCGCACCGCTTCCGCGACAAATTTGGCCGTCAGGTTTCCGAAACCTACGTCATCCAGCCTGACCGTTCCCTGCGGCTGATAAGCCGCCGCATCGACTATGATCTCATGACCGACCGGTAACGGATAGGAAGCTGCGCGTGTTTCTTCGCACGGCGTCTCAAAGCATTGGAATCGAGAGGATCGCCATGAAGCACGTCTTGCCTGCCCTTTTTGCCGCCTTCCTGCTCTGCGCCTGCACGACCGCCCGGCCGGCGACGGTCGGCTATGGGCGCTACCTCGAGCCCATTCCCGGCAGCATCACCTATGGCGGCCAGCCGCGCACCAGACTCACCAAGGCGCCGGTCGGCAGCATCGTCCCGCACCAGTTTTTCGACAATTTCGGCCACCGGGTCTATGAGACCTATGTGATCGAACCGGACCGCTCGTTGCGACTCGTGGGCCGTCGAATCGACTACGATATCTTCGGCGATATGGACGATTGATGGTCGGGTCGGCCGGACGAACAGCAACCGAGGTCGCCGCGATGAAATCAGCTGCTATCGCCTGCGCAGCCATGCTCCTCCTTGCGGCCTGCACCACCACGCCGCCCGAACTGGAGCCGACCCCCGGCAGCATCACCTATGGCGGCCAGCCGCGCACGAAACTCATCAAGGCGCCGGTTGGCAGCATCGTGCCGCATCAGTTCTTCACCCAGCAAGGCGGGCTCGCCCGTGAAACCTATGTGATCCAGCCGGACCGGACGCTTAGGCTGGTGCGCCGCTATATAGACTACGACTTCATCACGAGACGCGATTGACGACCTTGCGACATCGCCAGCACCTCGCGAAACTCACCAAGGCGCGCCTCGGCAGCATCGTGCCGCACCGCTTCTTCGAAGATTTCGGGCGCCGAGCCTCGGAAACCTATATAATTGAGCCGAAACGTTCGTTCCGGCCGGCGAGCCGGCGCATCGACTACGATATCTTCGACCGACGCGGTAGGAACTCTGCAACTCGGAGATTGCGATGAAACATGTACTTTCCACCTTTTGCACTGTCCTGTTGCTCACCGGCTGCGAGGTGACGACGGCGTCGGTGGGCTACTCGCCCTATCTTGAACCTATTCCCGGCAGCATCACCTATGGCGGCCAGCCGCGTACGAAACTGACCAAGGCGCCGGTCGGCAGTATCGTGCCCCATCAGTTCATCGACCCGTTCGGTCGTCGCGTATACGAGACCTATGTGATCGAGCCGGATCGCTCGCTGCGGCTGACGAGTCGACGCTACCGAGACTTCCTCCTCTTCGACGACGACTGATCCAAAAGTCGGCGTTGAAGCCGGCGAGCAGAACAACTCCGGCAAACAAAACTATGCAGCCCTGAGCAGCATCAGAGCCCGCTTGGCCACATCGGCGAATGTGACGCCGAGTGCCGCGCCGCCGATGCCGATGACGCCAAGCGCGCCCATCCCGATCAGCTTCCATTTGCGAACTTCCTCGGTTACCGGCTTCATCTCGGCGATCTCTTCTTTGACGAGCGTTACCGATCCCTCGAGCGTTCGAACCCTTTCGACGAGTTCGTCCATGCGCTGGTCCATCGACACCCGTCCGGCATCGGACCTGTCCTGCGACCGGCGGAAGTCCTCCCGCAGATTTTTCACCTCGGCAATCAGCGTCCCGAGCTGCTGGTGGACTGTGGCATCAACCATTCCGCCCCTCCCCGTGCTTCACGCACTCATTCCTGGTCCAGACTGACGCGGCACAAAGGCCGACGACCGTCCGGTCTATCCTGCGCTGGTCTGCCGGCGTGGCGCCGCGAACCCCGACGAGGTCAGCGCCGACCACTTCGCGCAAGCCGCTCACATTTGCCGGCGCCGAAGTTCCACAGCCCGCCAGAATGAGAGCAGGCATCATAGTCAAGGCGCTTCGCATCAGCGCTTTTCGCCGCTTCATTGTTTTGCCTTTCGACGGAGTTTCTGACGCCGTCGCCGCCCTGCCGGTAGATCCAGACAAGAACACCGGCGACGACCGCCAGCATGGCCGCAGCCGCGACCATGCGCGCACTCGAGAGCATTACCCCGCCTCCCGCACACGCCGCACGAAATACCAGAGCCCGAGGCCGGCACTGGCAACCATGATCGCGGCTAGCGCCCACTGCACTGGACCGTTGCCAGCAATGATCGCGCCTCCGGCAGTGAGAATGCTGCCGATCGGCCCCCATGCCTCAGGCTTCTTCAGGATTTCGCGGAGGCCCGTATCGCGGCTATCGGCCTTGGCGGCAGCCTCCGGCGGCGTTTGCGGCTTCTCCACGGTCTGGCCGCTGGCGTCAGCCGCCAGGCTCGCGGCATTTCCAACCACGCCCAGCTGATCAGCCCATTCACCCTTCGGGTCCTTGCCGGTGATGCGAATGGTCCAGCCGCGACCGTTGACCGGAAAGCCAGTCTTGGCATTCGTGAGCGATCGCAGGAAACGCATGTAGGCGTCGCAATAGGCATGGACCAACGTGCTGACGCCGCCTGGATACTTGCGCACAGCCCCGAGCGTCTGCTCGCCTACATGCCCGTCCTCGCGCACGCCGAGGACACTTTGCAGGATCTTCACGGCTCTCGAAGGACCGGACATCCCACCGCTATTGAACACGGCATAATCAAGCCCCGGCGGAAGGAGATCGCCGCCGCACTGCGGCCAGAACGATCGCCGGTAAATGTCGACAGCCTCTTCGCGGCTCATTGCCCTGACCTGGTCCGCAGTGACCGACTTCACGCCACGGTGCGCCGCAAGCGTGGCGCCCGTGACGCCGTATTTCGTGCCGACGAGCGCACCATGCAGCCAGTTGCCGCGATCCGAGCTGCGATTCGAATAGCCGCCCTCATCCCCGAACATGAGTTCGAGGGCGACGGGAAGAGTTTTCCGAGCCATGCATCACCATCTTTTGTGAGAGGAAGTGTCTACCCATAGGCAATAAAAAACCCCGCCGAAGCGGGGTTCCCTGTGCAGTTGCGGTGAGCGCGATCAGAGGATGAAATAGTCCTTCGTCAGCGTCACGGCGTCATCCAGGTGGATCTTGAGGTCAGCAAGTTTGTCGCCGTTCACATCACCGTAGATGTAGGTGTCGGAGGCTTGCTTCACGTATCGAAGCTGCCCGGCCGTACCCGTAAACGCGGCAGTGCCGATAAACGCGAATGCCTGATTGCCGGCGGCCAGAGTGCTTGCATCGATCGCCGAAAGATCAAGCCTGTCCTGCTCGCTGGTCATGAAGTCGAAGATCGAATCGAACGTCGATCCTGCAGACTCCGAAAGTGCCTTGAACACAAACTTGTCGGCACCCGTGCCGCCGACCAGCTTATCGGCCCCGGCTCCCCCATAGACCAAATCATTGCCCCAGCCTGCGCCGATGATGTCGTTGCCGGCGCCGCCGGAGATGCTGTTTGCGCCGGCCGTGCCATAGAGTTCGTCGGCGTTCTTGGAGCCGATCAGGTCCTCGATTGACGAATAGCTATCCCCCTTCGCGTCTCCAGTATTGGAGCTCGACATGCCGAGGTTAGCGATGACCCCCGCTGCTGCGTTGGCATAGGAGGCGGTGTCGGATCCATTACCCCCATAGAGTTTGTCGCCGCCGGCGCCGCCGATCAGGGTGTCGTTGCCGTCTCCACCGGTGAGGATGTTGATCGCTGAGTTGCCGACAAGCAGGTCGGTGAAGCGTGAGCCGAGGAGGTTCTCGATAGAATAGTAGGTGTCACCCTTGGCATCGTTCGTGTTGCTCGCAGGCGCAATCAGGCTCGCTGTAATCCCGACCGAAGCGGTGGCATACGAGGCGGTGTCACTGCCGACGCCACCATCGATCCTGTCACTGCCTGTTCCGCCAATGATGGTGTCGTTGCCAGCATAGCCATAGAGGAAGTCGTTGCCACCATTGCCGGTAACGACATCATTGCCGTCGAAGGCGTAGAGGACATCGGCAAGGTTGCCACCCGAAATGGTGTCGTTGCCCTTCAAAACCTCGATGATGACACCAAGATCATCGCTGGTACCGACGGTCTGCGCGGCCGCGACAATCTTCGTAGCAGCGACCGACCCCTGCACGTTGAAGAGCTGCTGTCCGCTGTACCAGGCCGCATAGCTCGTGATCGTGCCGGTTATTGGCTCACCATAGGCGTTGTAAGTGAGGCCAGTGCCGCGGAAATCCTCAATGACACCGTTCGAATAATATACCCGAAAGAGCGTTCCTGTCTGGACGTAGGACGTCCCGTAATAGATCGTGCTGAAATCGAAATCGCTCATGTTGAGCGAGTAATTCGACGCTACTGAAATGTTTGCCATTTACGCCCCCAAGACCCTATAGAGGCAAGCCATAGAACAGTTTTAGGTTGCAGGCAATCTAGATAACGCTCGCTTCGAATTTCAGCAGGATCGCGCGCCGGGAGGGGCGGTTTGTCCCTTTGATGAATTGCATCTCCATGCCGATCGGAAACTCGGTAAACACGAATCGCTACTAATCCCTCGTCCCGCGGCCGGTCGGCTGACCACTTAGAGATCAGCCAATCCTGGGGCAGCCCGGCTCAGCTCCGAAAATGATGCGGTTGCGTTCTCCTCGCCGACCGATGCCCCTCACTTCGATGACATCGTTCGATGTACGACCGATTCTAGGATTACGCAGATAGCGGCGAGCTATATAGAGCGCCTGGCGCGTTGTGCACTGATAGGCTTCTGGTTCCTCTCGGTAGTATCGGCGCGGCCGGTATTCTTCGTAGTAGCGAGGCCCACCGCGGCCGATATAGAGATCGAAGTCTTGCGCAAAACCCGCCTCCGGAACAGCCAAGGTGGCAGCCGAAAGAGCCGCGAGCAAAAGCTTGGACGGTAAACCCTTCATTTTCAGGCCTCCTCTTTTCATCACGCGTGATGCTAGTGCATCAATGATGAATGGAGGCCGAACGTTCCCTATTGCTTGATCATCAGTCCTTGGCCGGTGGGAAGGGTCAATATCGATTGACCGTGGACAGCGGCAAACTCGTTCCACATAGCGTTCTGCTCTTCGCATCCGACAAAGGCATAATCGTCAAGCACAATGCTGGCTCCCGGGACGACCTTATCCCAAACCCGATCGATGCATTCCTTCTCGTAGCGTGCGACATTAAGATCGATCGAGAGATACGCGATTTTGCTGATCGGAATTCCGTCAAGCGTCTGCGGCAGAAAGCCTTTCACGAGCACCGCATTTTGGAACTTCGCGAAATTCCGTTTGGCGATATTGTAGACATCAAAATAGATGCCAACATTGCGCTGTTTCGCCAAGGCTGCTTCCCGGGCGGTCATCTTCCCTTCTGGAATCCCGGCGAACGTGTCAAAAAGCCAGAACTTCCGATCAAGAGAGCCGAAATCGAGATACTCGCACACGGTCATCGAAAGCAGGCCGGCATTCACTCCGAATTCCACGAAGTCGCCGTCAAGCTTGAGTGCGCGCTGGGCCGCGAAGCAGCAGGTGTGAGCCCTCCATCGGACGTCTGGGACCCGTTTTCGCTTTGCCCAAGCTTCCCTGTTGCCTGCTTCAGAAAAGCGCCAAGCAGCCGCAAATTTCGGCTCTTTCATGAACTCGATATTCTTGTTCGTCACGCGGAAGCCGTCTGCTTGATAGCCCGGCAGGGACTCCTCTCCGCTCACAAGAAAGCGGAAGCGCCTTTTGAACTCGCGGATACCCATTTCTACCCCTCGGAAAGTGGCCCATCCTTAGTTGCAGCTGGGTAGGTTGACAAGAGCTGACCCCCTCGAGTTAGATCCGTGCCAAGATCGCACTCCTGAACGTGGTGTAGATCCTGCGGTGGCCGACCGGCAGGCATGATGTGGGTCATCATTGTTACCTTTGTTGCCGGAAAGGACCGACGCGACGCGAACGCGCCGTCCTTGAATTTTCAGTAATGCCGACGACGAACTGCGCGTTCCGCGCGCGACGAATTCATTGACTCTTCCAAACGATCAGAACAGAGAAGGTCGCGCCGTTGCAAACTCCGAGGACCTTATGCCCAAATCAAAAGTCGTCGTCGTATTCCCCGTTTTCAACGGGGCTAGGACCTTGGAGATGAGTCTGCAGTGCATTGCTGATCAGACATTTAGAGATTTTCACGCGGTTATTCTTGATAATAAATCAACAGACGACACACTTCGCGTGGCTGAGCAGTTCTGCAGAACCGATCGTCGCTTCACCGTGGTCAGAAACGAGCAGCATGTGAGCGCACCGGAAAACTTCGCTCGCGCTATCCAAATTGGCGCAGCGAAAGGCGAATATTTTTGTCTGCGTGCGTGCGATGACTACTCTTCTCTAGATTTCCTAGCATGCTTGGTCGAAGCACTTGATCGAGAGCCTATGAAGTTGCTTGCGGCCTGCTCGACAAAACTAGTTGGACCGAACGGACATCGAATCAAATCTCCAGATAAATCTATCTTCGATTTCACCCCAGCATATTTGTCTGGGCGCGTACCGAGAAACCTAACGTTTCCGGCAGAATGGATTTACGGCATCTACAGGGCCAGTGCGCAAGACTTACTAATGGCACGCTGGTTCGAATTGGGAAATCCGTGGTGTCTAGCATCCTATGTTGTATCAGAGTTTGTCGTCCGCGATTTGGTGGTGTACGTGCCCGGACCAACATACGATTTCACCGAGGGCTCGGGGTCAGAGCAACGCTACGGAGCAAAGAGCCTACACGAAAGACTCAGCCAGCGGTTGAGATATACTTTCGGGTGCTACAAGTTAACTCAGAAGCTTCCGAAAGCTGGCTTCATTACAAGATTAAAGTTCTTTCGGATGTGCTGGAACGACGCAAGGAGAAAAACGCGTTACAAGATTTTCTGGTTTTTTTAGATTAGGCATCCCCTGACCAGCGGAGTGTTATTAATTGCCTTCTAGAGAACGTCATCGCTTGGGCGTGTGGTGCCGTACTAGTGCGCAGATTAAAAAATTTGACGGTGCAGAATTACTGAAGGAACATTGGAAAAGCGCGTCAAAGATCGCGCGCGGCAGTCCACATCCCATCGATTTGTATGTCGGTTAAGCCGAGTGCCCGACCTACGACTGCTATCAGCGGATCCAATCGACTAAACGAGGTAGCATATTCCCACTCAATCTGCGCCCGATCCTTTTCTTGGCCAAACGCCATTGCGTCAATGGCAGCCGTTACTTGGGTGTGAGAAATCCCGGCGTCGATGAGTCCCAGACGCAACTGCCGCGACGAAAGTGAGGGCATGGAAGCGCGTATCTGTTCTGCCGCCGGCGGTGTGTGAGGTTGGATTGGAAAATTCGGATTGTCGGCGAGCCATTTTCGAATGATGGGGTTCACACCGAAGCTATCATCGGGTCTCGACAGATATTCGCAGTCGTAGGTTTGCCCGCTCAGGTCGGTAATATTGATCGACAGCTGGTAAACGTCCGGCTCCGCCGTCGCAATGACCGCATGTATCACGTTGAGCTCCATTCTAACTTGCAAGCTACCAGTCATGTTTATGCAGTCCTTTGAACGATAAGCCAATCAGCCGTAGCGACAATCCCACGCACACGCCAAGTACCTGAAAGCGCTGTGCCTGCGCCGGAATAGCCGCTTTGAACGTATGCGTTGGTACTGTACAAGCAGGGGATAACTGACGCTTGCCTAACAGGGTTAGAGCCGTTCTGCGCCATGGTGAGCACTGTCCCGATGGGGAAACTCGTGGCCGTGGATGAGGTTCCGGTATAAACCTCCGCCGCGACGAAGCCCAGTGCATGCGTATGACTCGTCCCGCTAACAGAATTCGTCGTCGCGTTGGTAATGTCCGACGGCGTGCCGAGCGTCAGCGTGCGGTTCGCAGAAATCGCGCCGCCGCCAGTCAGGCCGCTGCCGGCGATCACCTGTACTGCATTGCTTGCAGGCGTATAGCCATAGAGCGCGCTGACATCGCCGGCAGCGAGGTTGCCGGAATGCCAGACCGTGTTATGCGCTGCCACGGAGCTGTCGTAGAATTTCAGCGCATCGGTGCTGTTCACATTCGATAGGTACAGATAGTCGCCTGTCACGTCGTTCGCAACACGAAGACCGTCGCCATTCGCCGTGCCGTCGCGGTGCTGAATATAGCCCTGGCGCGCCGTCGCCTTCCAGAACCCGACATAGGGGTCGCCCGTCGCCGAGCCGATGAGTTTGACCGCTTCGCCATCCGTTGTTACGGCGATTTGGGTGAAATCGACGTAGGCGCCATCGATCCGTGCTGAGGGTATCGTACCCGTCGTGAGATTCGATGCGTTGTTGGCGCCTAGCGTTGCCCGCGCCGCGGCAGCGTCCGCATCGTCGAGCACGGTCTGCGCAAAAGCTGAGACGCCCAACGTCGTAAGAGCGGCTCCGGCAGTCGCATCGTCCAGAAGCGTCCGCGCAAACGGCGTCAAAGCGGTCGTCGCATAGGCGTCCGCCGCGGTCGTGTAGATCATTTTGTCCGCGCCCGTTGCGAGACCGGCAATCGACGCGAGCGCCGCGCTCGCAGCCTGCGCGCCGAGGGCGGTGCGGGCGGCGCTGGCGCTTGTGGCACCCGTCCCGCCTGCGGTGACCGGCCGCGCGGCATTGGCGTCGGCGGTGAGGTCGTCGATCAGCGCATTATAGGGCACGCTCTGGATCGTGGTGTTCGGCACCGCCTTGGTGCCGGCCGGTGGAGAATAAACTCCGCCTGTTCTCGGCAAGATAGCCTCCATAAAAATGCCTCCCGATGGGAGGTCCGCGAAACGAATGGAACTTTGATTGGAATGGCGCCGCCACCTCCGCACCTGTGTCTTGTCCGGATGCGCGTCTTGCCGCGGCTGCCCTTTACTTCTGCTCCCTCCCCGCTGCAAAAAGCCGCCCATAATCCACCCTCCGCATGCCGTCCGGGTCGCGGCTCACGGCGTCGGGGCGGGTCCTTTCCACCTCCTGCGCCATCACGCCGATATGCTTCGGCCCGGTGGTCGGCTCGCCCTTGTAGTGGAACTCATAGAGGTTGTGGCCTTTGAGCCTGCCGACCTTCTCGATGTTCTTCTTGGCGCGGCGGTCGGACTTCGGAAGAAAGCCCAGCAGCGAGTCGAGCAGATTGCCGCCCGCCTGCTGCCGGGCGTTGTAATTCGCCATCTGGTTCTGGTAGTTCTGCTGCACCAACCCGGCATAGTCGACCGGCTGGATCGACTGTCCCTGCGTCGGCACGAAATTCGGGCTCGTCACCTGTGCGCCTGAAAGCAGCGCCGAAATCTCGTTGATCGGCTGGTTGCGCTGCGCATATTGCTCGTTGAGATAGTTCGAGCGCGCGGTGTTCTGGGCATTGATCTGCGCCTGCTGAGCGTTGAAGCTCTGGTCCTGGAGCGCATTGTTGGCCGCCGTCGCCGATTGGCCGTTCTGGTACATCTGCTGGTTTGCGTTGTTGCCGAAATCGGCATTCTGCAACGCTTGCCCGTAGGCCTGAGCCTGCGCCGCGTTCTCGAAGCTTGCCTTTTGGCTGGCGAGGTTGGCGAGCCGCGTCTGCTCCTGACCGGCGTTGAGCACGGCGGCGATGCGGGCCTCGTGCGACGTCCGGTTCGCCTCGTCGATCGCCCGGTTATAGGCCTCAGACCCCGGCTGCAGGCCCTGGTTGGCAAGCCGCGTCTCCAGCGCCGCGCGGTCGCGCTCGAGCTGCGGGTTGAGCCGCGCCATCAGCGCATTCTCGTATTTTGACGTGTCGAAATCCGTCTCGTAGCTGCGGGTGATGTTGCCAGCATTGCCGACGGAGGTCTGAAGCCTGGGCCCAGCGGAAAACTGTTGGTATTGCGGCAACGCCAGCCTCGAAGGGTCACCGGCGGCCGGAGCTTTCGATATGTCCATCGGCTTGCCGAGGAGATCGTTCAGCCGGCTCGATTGCGATGTGGCGAGCGTCGCTAGGTTGAGGCTCGCCACATCGTTCTGATCCTTGATCTTCTGCTGCATCTCCGAAAGCTTCTGCGTCGCCGTCGCCACGGGCAGATCATAGACGTTGCCGCTCAGCGGATCGGTCCATTTCTGCGTCGTGTAGCTGTAGCTGAGGCTGCCGTCCGGCGTCACCTGGTTGACATTGCCCATGTATCCGTTGGCAACGGCCGTGCCGATATTGGTGGCGGTCTGTGCCGCCGCCGTTGCCTTCGGATCCGGAGGAGTGGGAGCTTTTGATTTTCCGATAGCACACCTACCTTCGATTGACGGGATGCGCCCGCCAGTCGTCGTCTGTCAGAGTGAAGATGATTTCCGCCTCCTCCCGCCCGCGAAGCCGGGGGATGCGATGGCTTTTGAACCCGAAGCGGCGGGCGATCTCGACCATGCCGCGGTTCTCCGCCGAGACGCGCAGCACCGCCATCTGGCAGCCGATCTCGTCGAAGGGATAGCCGAACATCGCTTCCAGCACCGGCCGCGTCAGCCAGCGTTTGCAGGTCGCGGCGGCCGAAAGCTCGATGACGCCCGCTTCGGGCGAATAGTTGTGATAGACGACGCCGGCGACGAGCCTGCCCTCTTCCGTCACGCCGAGCGTGGTGAAGTCGGCAAAGCCCCTCTCGCAGCCGTCGATCTGGTCGGCAACAAAAGCGGCGATCGCCTGATTGGTTGCAGGGTCGCCCGCCCCGCCCCAGATGATGTTCAAGCGCTCGCCTCCCCCGCCGCCACTTGCAGCGTCGCGAGGTCCACCTCGATGTCGAGTTTCACCGCACCACCGGAGGTGATCACGCAGCCGACCGCCAACATATCGCCGCTCGCACGCACGTTCTGGCGAAAATCGTAGCGCAGCGCCTCCGACACACCGTCCCAGCGCGCCACGTCCCAAAGGCCGACATCCCATTCCGGCGAAGCCTCATCCCCCTCCGTCACCCGGGAGAAGGGCGGCACCCTTCGGTCGAAGTCGGCGCGGGCGAAAAGCTGCACCTTTAGCTTCGTCTTGGCGCGGAAATACATATGCGCCATCGTCGCCGCGGTCCGCTGACCGAACTGTCCGACCGGAGCGAACTGCGAGAGATAGGTTGCCGCGAAGGTCAGCCCGTCGTCGGTGCCGCCGGTGTCGCCCTGCCAGCAATAGCCCTCGCGCGAGCCGAAGAAGAGCCCGCCCTGCAGGGTCTCGAAACAATTGGCCCGCCAGTTGCTGATCGTCGCCCAACGCCCGCTGAGCACATTCAGGACAAAGGTCTTGTCGCTGACGACGCTGTTATCGGGAAAGGCGACGAAGACCAGGTTCTGCTCGGCCCAGGGCTTCAGTGTCCAGCCGGAGCCGGTGGCGTTCGCCGCCCGCCGCCAGTCGTCCTCGATCGCCCGCGAGGCCGAGACCTGGGTCAGAGCCTGCCGGTCGCGCTGAAACACCTGCGACATCGGCGTCAGCCCGTCCGAAGTCGCAATCAGCACGTCACCGCCAATGCGAATCCAGGCGTTTTTTCCAAGCGGCTTGCCGATCTGGTAGACGCCTTTCAACGCGAAGTCGCTGGCGCTGGAGGGGTCAGAGCCCGCATAGACGGCGATCTCCCCTTCCGTCGAGACGAAGACGCAGAGATCGGAAAGCCCGTCGCCGCTTTCGAGCGACCAGGAAAAGCCGGTGATGAGCGACCCGCCCTTCTTCATCACCCCGCCAAGCGGAAACACGGCAGCCGCGCCGCCGATCGCGTTCACCGGCAGGTAATAGGCGTCGAGCGTCGCGTTCTTGAGGAAGAACTCACGGTTCTTGAACAGCCAGCCGTAGTTGAGCTGCGCCATGGTGGTCGAGTCGGAAAAGGTGATCGTCGGCGACGTCGTCCAGGTGGTGCCGTCATAGATACGGCGCGTGTCGGCGCCATTGAGGCAAACGAGAAACGAGCCGCCGGCGGTCGTGTGCTGGAAGGCGCACCAGTCGCCGCCGGAAAGCCCGCCCACCGCCGCCGCGGTCTCTGCCGGCGGAGCGGCCGGCGCCGTCATATCGTAGATCGCGCTCTCCGTCGCCATGAACAGCTTTTCGTTGCTGCCGAACTTGTATTTGAAGGCGCTGCGGATGGCGCCGCCACCGGCCGCAAGCCCGACTTTGCGCGAGCCGCCGCGGATCCTGCAGCCGGCAAGCGTCGGCAGGAAGTTCGTGAGCACGGTGGCCGAGCCCGGGGTCTGCGACGCCATGTCAGCGGTCGTGACGAGACCGTGTTTCGGTGCCGGAAAGGTAACCGATTGCGAGGGCTGCGGCCGGCCGATGTTTGCCTGCCCGCGATTGGTCTGCGGCAGGCGGCCAGGGCGAACTGACATCGTGCGAACTGTCATCATGATGTCCCCCTGTCGGCATTGATCTCCTGCAGGAGATCCGCCTCGAACTCTGCAAGGTTGTCCTCGAAGGAGAGGCCCTTCTGCCGCTTCCAGCGCCAGATCAGCCCCTTCTTCAACAGCCGCTCTGGAAAGAGCGTCGTGTCGTCGTCGGCGCGGAAGGTATCCCGCTCCTCGTAAGGATCGCCGAGTACCCAATTTTTCGAGACGTATTCGATCGTCGCACCGACTGCGAAAGCGGCCGGCGAAAAAAGCATCTCCCTGCCGCGGAGGTGGCAGTAGGGCTCTGCAGAGGCGATGCCGACGATCACGGCCCATTGCGCGCCGTTGGTGATAGGTCGGAAGAAGCGGCTGTCCGCCGCCCGTACCGGCCCTCCGGGTGCCAGCCGCTGATAGTCGGCAGGCAGGATCTCCGGCGAAGCGGAAACGGCATGCGTCTTCAGCATCCCCTTCCAGTCGGCGCGCCGCGCAATCTCCGCGCCCGCCTCTTCGGCCAGCCCCACCATCGTCTGCGCATTCGGATCGTTCGTCCCGTAGACGCTGTCGAAGCGGTCGAGCGAAACGATGTCCGAGACTTCGTTGATCACGGTCAGAAGCGTCATGGCGTCAGCCCTCCGATGACGATTTCGGCATTGCCCCAGCGCAGGCGCTCGTCGGCAAGCCCGAGCCCGGCCATCGCCTGGCGCTTCAGTGCCTCGGCCGCACCCGCCTTGGCGGCGTCGCGTTCCCAGACGGCGATCTCCTCGACGAGCGCATAGAGATAGACATCCGGTGCCTTTTCGATCAGCCAGTTGCTTGGCGCGGCGGCCGTCAGCGGCGGAATTTTCGCGTAGTACGTCAGCCGGATCTCCTCGCTGCCCTTCGGCCGTACCTGGACGGCGCCGCCGATGATCGCGTAGCCGATCGGCGCGCCGGCGGATGTCCCGTGACTGCTGAGCTCCTGCAGCGGCAGCGCCCGCAGCGCCCGGCCATCGGCGCCAAGCACCTGCCGCGCCTCCAGGAAATCCACCGGCAGGCTGCCGTCGCCCTCGGCCAGCGGCACTGTCGCCGCCTTTTCCATGTCGGCCACGCGCAGGACGCGGTTGAGCTTGAGCTCGGCAAGCGCGAGGAAGCGCGGGAAGAGATGGGCGACGTCATCGCGGCCGGAATAGTCGCTGGCGTCGACGAGGAGCGAGGCATAGTCGGATATGGTCATAGATGTCCCTCGAAACTGCGCCAGGCGCGGTTGTCGCTGTCGTTGAGCCACCGCTTCACATAGCGGTCGTCGCCTTCGGAATGCGCCCTGACCAGGTTTTCGGAATGGGCGAGATTGAGCGGGATCGAGGCGACCTTGGTCCATTCGCCGAAGGCGTTGCCGGCGGTCGCATGGCGTATGAATTCGTTCTGACGAACGAGGTTCTCGACCGGATAATCCGTCCGCCAATGAGTTTTGTTGCCGTCCTCCATCACCCAGACGGAGCGGCCGGTCTGAAAATCATGATCGAAGAGCTTCCAGTCGCCGTCGCGTACAATCATCCCTCGTCACCTGGAAGAGGATCGTTGCGTTCGGCTTTGCCCTGGGCGATCAAGATCTTCGCCGCCTTGACTGGCAAGTCGAGTACGGTGCCAGCAGGAATGCGTTCTTCGTCAATCGCCCAGGTATCATAGAGAAGTTTGACGGGTACCGTGGTCGTCTTTGTGTCTGTCATTCATTTCTCCCGAACAGGGACCGACCTTGAGTCGAAACTTGGAACCTGGAACTAGCTGGCGGAACTCAGTCCGAAGAGGTCAGCGGCAACGCCAAGGCCCCTCTCGTTGTGCACCTTCAGCGTGCCCTCACCTATGATGACGCCCTTGTCCGCATCGCCCGTCTTGGCAACCTCGCGGTCTTCCTGGATCTGGCGGAGCCACAGAAACGAGAGCATGTCGGTGTCGATGAAGAAGGCGTTACGGGCGACTCCGGCGTTCACCGCCTGCACCCGGTTCGGGTGAATCATCACTGTCCCGAACGGGCCTTCGTAATAGTCCGCTGTCGCAACAATGGTGTTGCGCTCACCGCCTTGTGACACCGCATAGCGGAAAGGCGCGACGTTGCTGTCGGACATGAAGGTGACGAAGACGGATTTCACATACGGAGAGACGGAGACGTGGCGGAAGTTGGCGCCGTTCTGATAGCCCTGCTGCATCACAGTATCGAGGATCGCCTTGGTGAAGGGACGCTGCGTTCCGTCGGTCGGCGCCACCGTCAGACCGGTGCCCGCGCTGAAGCCGCCATTTGCGCCACCGGCGCCGCGAGAGACGTTGCTAATGGTCCAAGTGCTAAGCGAGCCGAATTCACGGGTACTGCCAGCGACCGTTGCGTTAGTGTCGACGATCGCGAACTCCACGTCCTTGCGAATTTCGACGCCCTTCTTCAGCTTCTGATATTTCCGCTTCTGCACGTTACCAGCCTCAGCCGTCACCTCCTGTGTCGCGGAGATAATCCAGTCCTTGCGCATGATCTGGGTGTAGTTACCAAGCCGCATCGGCGGGGTGATCGCTCCGAAGGCGTATTCCTCGCCTTCCTCACGGATATTTGCGCCGGGCGCGGCAAGTTCGTCCGTCTCCCATTCCGGGTGATAGGTCGTGCACTTGCCCTTTTCGATCAGTGAGTAGATGGGGGTCTCTTCCGGAGTGATCCGCGACACCACGTCGGAAAGCTCCTCGCGGTTGCCGACGGCCTGCGTCGTCTGAAAGGTATTGGTGAGAACTGTCATCTGATGGTCCTTATGTGGTGACGTGATCCGCCGCCACGCGCCTGGACAGGCACATGGAAAGCGTTGACGGTGTTGAATGAAGGTGAATGCGAGCGATCGCTGAGCAGCGGTTCGTGAACGCTTGCCGCTCGACCAACGCTTGTCGATTACTCGAAATCGACCGCCATCGCGTCGCGGATCGATCCCGTTCTTGCAAGCCGCTGCATTGCCTCGCGACTTTGGCGCTGCTGCCGCTGCGCCCGGTTCTTTGCTTTCATGCGCGGCGCAGCGGCAGGCGCCGCGGCCACCTTCTGGAAGGCTCTTACCCGCGAACGTTCCGCAAGCAGGCCGAGGCGAGCGTAATGCGCGAGCTTGAACAGCCGATGATCGACGACCTCGCGCACCTCCTCGTCGGAAAAGCCGAGGTCCTTCGCCGCCTCGAAAACATCGGCGAAGAAGGCCTGCCGCCCCTCATCGTGCCCCGTCTGCGGGAACGCTTCAAGGAGCTTGGCATTTTCCGTCTCCAGCCTCTCCTCGCTCGCCGCGGCCCGAAGCTCCCCTGCAACGCCCGCCGACTCATCCCCAAGCGCCATCACCCGCGCAAGCTGTTCCAGCCCCGCCTGGTGCAGCGCCCATTGTCGCTGATAGGTCTGCGGATCGTAGAGCCTCAGTTCCTCCGGTGGCTCATCGGGGATCTGAGCCGCCACCAGTTCCGCGACGGCATGGGCAGTTGCGGCGACCCTGCTGCTCATGCTTTCCAGGGCCCGCCCGCGGTTGGCGAGATCCTGGGTCTTGTTGCGGTAATCGCGATCCCGCATGTATCCGAGCTTCAACTCCTCGAGCGGAACCTCTTCGCCGCCCTTGAGCGTGACCATCATGTCCTCGGCTTCGTTGGCTGCCTCCTGCTCATCAGGAAAGGCTGGCTCGTCGCCTTCGGCGTCAGCCTCGTCTCGCTCGTGCGCGTAGTCTACAGCCCCCTCGCCGTCCCGCTCTTCCTCGTCGTGCGGGTTGGCCTGGTGCGGCTCCCAGAAGTCGAGGTTGTCGATGCTTGCGGACTCATGCGGGTCGACAACAGCTTTGCTCCCGCCGGAAGGCGGGTTGGCACTATTGTTAATCATGGAAAGACCTCTTGCGAGAGATTCGGAGCGGAGGTGCCGCTTTCGCGTACTCCCGCACCGAGAAATTCGAGAGATTTCAGAATGCTGCCCCGAATTCATGAATCAGTTTGACAACGAGGCGCATCAGGGAGGCAGCCCTGCCGCCGATGCACTCCTTCACACCGGGGCGTTCGTGCCTTCGGCTTTGGCTTGCTCCGCTAGGAACTTCAGCTTTGCGCAGAAGTTGCGGACCGCCCGCGCTTCTGCCGCGAAGGCGGCCCGCGCTTCGTGGTCCGTGAGTTTCGCGTTGATGCAGCCGTTGATGGCCGCCGCCTCCAACTCCTCCATCAATCGCTCGAACAGCGGATTGTCGAGAAGCGCCCGCGCCGCCGACTGTTTTTCTTCTGCCTTCATCTCAGTGCTCTTTCTTGGGAGCAGCCCGACGGACCAACCGAGCCGGGCACACGGCAGGACTGTTTCTTGTTCGATTCTTTATTAGTTGCTCGTGAGGGGTGTAGCGGAGGCACCCACGGCTGCACGGGAGTGCGAGCCGGACGGAAGCGTCCTCTGTTTTGCTACCACGAAGGCAACCAGGCGCCTCCAGTCAATCTTGTTAGCGCGACTCGAGGGAAACCTTCGCGCCTATCGTCGTAACGCCTACATCCGGCGTGCCGTCAGTTGCCCAACAGGAGCACGGCTCACCGGCGGGACCGGTGCCATAGGGGCAGACTTGGGCCGGTGTCGAGCATTGTCGGGGATCCGGCTTGGCTGCCGTTTTGATTGCCGGTGCTTGGACTTTGACCGACGCGCGTGCGCCCGCCGCTGGCATAGTCGATTCGCTGCAAGACGAAAGGATGAGCGGAAACGCAGCAAAGAACAAGCAAAGGTAGCGAACGTTTTTCATGCGGTAGCCATATTCTGAGGCGCGGCAGGTTTCAACCCCCAACTTCTCATCCCGATAGTCCTCCGATATGAACCGCCGTTACCGGCTCGCCGCTCACTGCCTCCGCCATGCTCTGCTGGCGTTTTAGGTTCAGTTCGGCGTCGATCTGGTATCGCTTCAAGGCGCCCTTCTGCTGGATTTCGGCAAGCTTCAGCTCGCGCTCGATCTCCAGTCTCCGCCGGTCGGTTTCCGCGGAAAGCCGCGCCTTCTCGGCGTCCGCCTGCGCCCGCATCTTGAGCTTCTGCATTTCCGGGTTCGGCTGGTTCGCACTCGCCTGCATCCGCCGCTGGATCTCCTCCGGCGAAGGCTTGGTGAAGTAGAGGTCGGGGGATTTCAGCCCCGCCGCCTCCACCGATTTGGCGATGCCGTTGTAGAGGTTGTCCGGCGAGACATAAGGGTTGTCCGGTCCCAGGGTCATCAGCAGCTTCTCCTGCAGCTGCTGGATCATCTGGATCATCATCATGTCGCGTTCGCGCGTGCCGGCGCCGAGCCCGGTATTCACCGTCGCGTCCATCTCGGCATTCCAGTGGCGCGGGTCGAAGCTCACCCACTGGCCGCGCAGCCGCACGGCGCGCGGCCGGTCCTGGTGCTTGATGACGAGGCGAAGCAGGCCCTTGAACACCCGCCTGAGCCCTTGCGCGAAGGTGCGCACCATTAGCTCCGTCTGGCCGATCCCCGCCTGCTCGATCAGCGCCGTCGCCCGCGCCGTCATGTTCTGAAGCGCGTCCGGCGCCAGCCCGCTCGAGGCGTCGGAAATACCGGTGCGGTCGGTCGCCTCCTGGTCGAGATAGGAGAGCATCGCGAAGGATTCCTTCGCGACGAAGGGCACCATCGTGTAGCCGAGTGCGGCGCGCGCATCGATGCCCTGGCTGACGCGGATCGGTTGGCCGAATTTCGGGTTGAGCACGCTTTCCGGATTGGCGATCGCGCCTTCCTGGACAATCGGCTGCTGGTTGTTCTGCCAGTAGAGATTGTCGAGCGTCTGGCGCATCAGCACGGTTTTCACCCGCTGGATTTCCGCGAGATCGTCGGTGACCGAGCCGCCCTCGCGCTGATGCGGGCGCCGCTCGACGATCAGGTCGGCAAAGGGCACCTCGTCCCACTCGTCGTTGGAGATGAGGTGCTCCTCGCCCGTGCCGCCGGCGAGCACGATGCGGCGGAGCTCCGCGATCCCGTCGTCGTCGGCATCCACCTTCACGTAGAGCTCGTAATAGTCCACCTCCTCAAGCGCCTTCGGCACCGCGTCCTTCGCCTCGAAGGCACCGCGTCGGCGGGTGAATTCCTCGTCGTCGCGGCCGCTGTCGCCGGTTGAAGCCGGCAGGCTCTCGATGAGATCCCGGTCGTGACCCATCGCGATCAGGTCGGTGCGGCGCATGCGCGTGGCAATGCCGGTGATCGAACTATCCTCGATCGAGATCGCATCCGGATGGATCAGGAATTCTTCCAAAGGCACCGCCGCCAGCCGCGGCGTGCCCTGCTCGATGCGGCGGCGGATCTTCACACTATAAAGCGGCTGCTCGACCGGACCCTGTAGCGTTTCCAGCGTTTCGACCGTCTGCGACTGCTCGAGCACCTCCACCGCGTCGTCGCCGACAAGCTGGATCAGCGCCGCCTCGTCAAGCCCCGTATGCGTCGAGACCTGAACGGTGGCCTCCTTCTCGTACCACCAGCGGATCACACCGTTCCTGAGCTTCAGCGCGTCGTGCGCCGCGTCCTGCACCGCGTCGTAGCCGTCGCTTTCGGGAAAGACGACATAGTTGATGTAGTCGGTCGCCTGCTCCGCCGCCGCCTCGTCGCCCTCGTTGACCGGCGCGTATTCCACCACCTTGTCATTGCCGAGAATGGTGCGGATCAGCGAAGGCAGCACCTTCTTGATTGCGGAGCGCACGTCGCGCGAGACGACCTTCGAGCGGTTGGCGTCCGCCGGCACGTCCTTCATCGTGCCGTCGTAATATTCCATCGCCTTGATGCGATCGACCGCCAGCTCGTCGCGATAGTTTTCGCAGTCCTTCACCAGCTCGCTCACAAGGGCGCACAGGCGTTCATCGGTCATTACGGCCATCAGAGAACCTTTCGGGCGGTAAAATTCCAGTTTGTGTTGCCGTTGTTCGCGCGCGCATGGCGCTTCATCATCAGTGCGTAGCGCGAGGCAGAGATCAGGTCGTCGCGTTCCTTGACGATCCGGCCGTCCTTGCGGTGATAGAGTCGGAACTCCTCGAACCATTCCGCGCAGGTGGAAAACACCTTCCAGCGCCCGGTCTGCATCCGCTGCAGCATGTCCGAAAGCCCCGCCTCGACGCCATTGGTGCCGTCGTCGAAGGTCGCCCGTTCGGGAAGAAGCGTGAGCCCCTGCGCACGGTATTGCGCGGCAAGCTGGTCGCCGCTTCCCTTGTCATGCTGCAGTCCGTCATGCGGCCACGCGAAGGGCAGCCACGCGCCCCAGGGCTTCAGTGCCGCCGCATGGATGATCGGCGTCGCCTCGCGCTCCCGATAGATCCGCGTCACATAGAAGACGTCGGCGTCCCGGTCCCAGGCGCAGCCGGTCGCCGCAAACGGGTGATCCCAGCCGAAGTCAAGTCCGCCGATCTGCACCCAGTGCCGGGGGAGTTCGAAGGGCTCGACGCAGATCGCCTCCTCCAGGACCGGGAAGATGCGCCCCGAGCCCAGCGCCGGCACGCCCTTGGTGCGGGCCTCCCGCTCATGCGCGGGGTAGCTATCGATGATCCGTTGTCGCTCCTCGGCCGTGTAGTGCTCCGCATCGTCGATCGTCATGGTGATCACCGCGCGATCCGGCGATTTTTCCATGAGGTAGCGGGCGACCACGGAGCTCAGGCCTTTGAGCGGCGTAAAGGTCAGTGCAATCGAGCCGCCGGTGGCATTGGTACGGGTGATGCCCTCGAAATAGACATCCTCCGGTGGCTCCTCGTCGAACCAGACATAATCCACCGTATTCGCCTGCCACTTGCCGCGGCCCTGTTCGTAAGCCTTGAAAAGCAGTACCGAAGTGCCGCCGGAAGCATGCCGCACCGTCACGCTGTCAAGCGCGCCGGACGTGCCGGAGCGCCGCGCGGTGGTATTGATCGTCGCTTTTGGAATGAAACCGGTGCCCCACGCCTCGTCGTTGTGCGGCGGCCCAATAAGCAGCCGCTGCACGCCGTCGCGCGTCAACTCGTGCGACTCCGAGCCCGCAAGCATCACGATCGGCCTGTCGAACCGCCTGCCCTTCCACCAGGCGGGATAGCGGCCAGTCAGATGCATCGCCGCCTCCGCTGCACCGGCCAGAGTCTTGCCAAGCTGGTTGCCGGCCATGAACAGGCGTTCGCGATAGGCCGCGCCCGCCGCGTGGAAATCCCGCTGCTTCTGATAGGGGCGGTAGTCTGCAAGGATATTGGTTCGCCGCCGACGTTCGAGCTCCGCCAACAGCGTCACCTGCTCTTTCAGCACCGCCGACAGTTCGAACGCGCCGCCGGATGTGCCGGGTGAAGTCATCCGTGATGATGTCCTGATTTTCTGGAGAAAGTTGGAGCCCGCGCCGTTTGCCTCGGCAACCGCTCGGCCAAGCACGTCGTCGCTGGACTGCAATTGGATAAGCCTAATAATGACTACGCGCGAATAGCGCGTTCCGCGCCAGACAGGAGGGTGCAAGCATGATAGAAGGTCATTGCCATTGCAGGTCGGTTCGCATCACCGTGCCTGTCCGTCCGGAAACGCTTGGTGATTGCAATTGCTCGCTCTGCAGCAGGCTTGGCGGGCTCTGGGGCTATTACGCCCCGAGCGACGTTACGGTCAGCGATGAAGAAAAGCGCCTCGTCGGCTATGTCCAGGGCGACAAGACGCTTACCATGTTCCATTGCAGCATCTGCGGCTGCATCACCCACTGGTCGCCGATCGGTCGCAACGCGACGAAGATGGGCGTGAACCTGCGAATGTTCGATCGCTCGGTCTGGGAGGATATCCCGCATCGCCTCATCGATGGCGCGAGTTGGTGAAGCCGGCGGGTGCCTCCGATGAGAGGGCCCGCCGCAGCGTCATATCCTGCCCATCAACAACAGGATCAACAGCACGACGACGAGTACTCCGAGAAGCCCGGAAGGGCCATAACCCCAGCTGGCCGAGTGGGGCCAGGCCGGTACGGCGCCGATCAGGAGCAGGATCAAAATAACGAGAAGGACGGTTCCAAGCATATCGCGATCCTCCGCTGCACGATTCACTGCTTTGGCGACAGGATCATGCAGCAATTCAAGTTACTGCAGCGATTTCCTCGCGTCCGGAAAGACGACGACGCGCTGCAACGGTTCCACACCTTATCGAATGCCGGAAGGTCTCTATTGGTTCCCTTCAACGGGTCCCGCGTCTCCCACCCGAAATGCGCCAGCAAAGGCGGAAACACTTGAGCAAGCCCGCAGCCTCGTCCGAATTGTGCCGTCGGGAACAGCCAGGAGGCTCAAAAGGCATTCCTATCGTTTCGTTCTCAGAAATTTGAGAACATGCTAATGTTCTTCCGGTAACACAGGGGGAAATCCAAATGCCGCGTATTGCAAATCTTTATTTCAAGACAGCGATTATCTTTTTGATCCTAGGCATCTCGATCGGACTTCATATGTCGATCTCCGGCAACCATGCCGCCACCGGCGCACACGCACATGCAAACCTGCTCGGCTGGGTCACGATGGCGATCTTCGGCGGCTATCACGCGCTCAATCCGCAGAAGGCAGCAAGACGCCTGGCCATGGTCCAGTACGCCGTCTACACCTTCGGCGTCACCGTCTTGATCCCGTCACTCTATCTGATGCTGTCGGGAAATGCCGCGATGGAGCCAATCGTCGCCGCCTCCTCGCTGATCGCCTTCGCCGGCGTGCTTCTGTTCGCAGTCATTATCTTTTCGAGCAGCGAACAGGTCACGGCCGCCGCGTCTCCCGCGCGCTGAGCCCCAGGAAAGCCTAGCGCCGCGCGCAAACCGCGGCGCAGCGCCTAATCATTCCCTCCCGGTCTGAGCGCGGAAGCGAAGCCTTACCGGTCTGCTTTGACCAGTCGCTTTGGTCGGCGCGTTCGGGCTTTCCCCTCGATCAACGGCCGGATGACAGTATCCAGTGCGCGAATCCGCTCGATAAGCTGCTCGTCCGAAAGCCCATCCATGGCATTCGCGGTTGCGCTCAGATCCTTGGGCGTGATCGCAGCAACGAGCTTCAGGTACGTCTCCGGCTTCTCCTCGCGAATGCGGGCGATCACGCCGGCGCCATGCGCAGCGAAATCCGCCTGCACAGCATCGAGGAATGCACCCCCGAGCCGGCCACGTCCGTTAGCAGGCTGTTTTGAAGCCAGCCCCTCCGCGACCGCCAAGTCGTAAGCGGTTTCTGTAGACGGCTCGATTTCATGATCCACCATTGCGGCCCCCGCTTGCCTTCTTCACCGTCCGCGGCGCCAAAACGCTGGCGCCTAGAGTGCGTGTAATTCGGCAGATCGCCACCCATAATTGTGCCAGAATCGCGACTCAAATTGAACGGCAAATGACCCGCACACGCTCTTCAACCGAGCCTTTCGACGTCGACAGGTAAACATGCGCCAAATCTTTGCAGCCGCCATTTTCATCGCCGCTTCGACCGCCTGCGCCTTCGCGGGTCAATCCGGCAATCCACGCTATTTCGTCAAGGCCTGGCTGCAAAAGGCGGACAGAACCTTTGAGCACACGACCAGTTGGTGCGATGACAAATATCGCTGTTTCATTCCGATCGCCGAGCACATGATCGAGTTGCGTGACCTGTCGGATCCCAGCTATTCGCTCAGCTTTCGCTTCGATCCCTCGGAGGACGGGCCCTGCTGCGTCTTCCGCAACGGCTTCTCCGACGTGCGTCTTGAGAGAGGATACCCTCGCGTTGCCCCTCTTTACTACCGACCCGAGATATGGGGCGGCAAAGGCGTAACCCCCTTCGGCAAGTTGGTCATCGTGGTTGAGGATCTGTGTAAGCCCGGACCGGGCGCATGCAGGTAAAGACCAGTTAGTGTCCCAAAAGAGATGTATCGGCGTTCGTCTGTCAATGCGACTTCAACATGTTGGAGCCGCGGCGCGACCACACATGTACCCCACCAGGGCCGGCGTCTGAGTCCGATGCGCTATTCACTCTACCCCAAGAACCACGCAGTCTGTCCGGCCGGCGATGCTGCCATAGCTCGCGTGCAGCATGCATCGAACGAGCCACGTCGTGTTGCTCCGAACCGCCAGGCGGATTCGGGGGTCGACGTGGAGGCGCACCGCCGGCCGTATACGGCGCCGCGGCGTCTAGACTAGAGACGCGCCGGTCACCGAAGCACTGATCGAAGAAACTGCGCAGGGGGTGGACTGCTGCCCATTGCCGGGTCGAAGTGCCGGCACCTGTTGGCGATTGAGGATAAAATTCCTATCGCTGATTTATGGAATAACCCGGCGGCGTCGATCGCGCAAGTGCCGGAACAGCGGAAAGACACCCCTTCGCCTCTTAGCCACAGAAAATGTGCGGGGACCCGGCGCGACCACGGTCTCGAACCGTTCGTTGCCTTCTTAGGCACGTCCCGACGATGGTGCACGGAAAACCTGGCATTAAGTACTATTATACAAACGTATATTACAAACTACTTGCATAATACTTTGGGCTCTGTTTCAATCCTCCTAGTGCTGATGCACAAGGGCTGGGCCTAGGTCTTTAGAAGAACGCTTCAAATTGCATGCCGCCATCAAACGCTCCGGCTTCGCACCATTTGGGGATACCGGACCAATGCTCGCTGAGGACGAGCCGTACTATCATTTGAGTGCCGAGCTGTCAGCGCCACGCGTGAAAACTGACGGCCTTATTTAAGCAGACTGACAATAAGCGGTGCGATCCGCAGCCATTTTAGAACCTAACCATATTGCCCGCGTCCCGGCCGCGCCGGGAACCAGCAAGGCCCCCAATGCATTGCCTTCGCGGGAGAAGGAGTCATTCACATGCGGAACCATTGGATCTATGTCGCGGTCGGATTTATCGCCGGCGCTGCATTGTTTCTCTCCACGACCTGGCAGCGCACGCCGCCAGCCGAACAACTCACTCTGAAGCTTGAAAAGACCAGCCGCCTGCAAGCCCCCGCCATCCAGACGTCTTTCGTTATGGAGCGCTTCGGCCCGGCCAGGACAATAGAATAGCAACCACGACATCTCGCTCGACCTCTCGCCCTTGCCTTTCGACAACGGATGCGCAAGGTACTCGCGCCGAGCCACCTGGCCGGCACTATGGCGCCGTGCGTGTCTTCTTCGGACGCACACGGTCGCTGTAGCACTTTGATTCCCTGCCTGTTTTATTCTTGAATCGACCCGATTGAAGGAAACGCGCAGTAGACGCGAGGGAGCGCTGCCTTGAGTTCTGACAAGAAGCCCGCTGCGACGATCAGGGTCGAGAAGCGAATGAACGGCCGTTGGGCCTACGTGCTTGCCTATCGCGGGGTGACCTATCCCGCCCAGGGTGAGTTTGGTAGCCAGCTTCAGGCGCAAGCTGCAGCCCACGCCGCGAAGAAACTGCTCGAGAGACAGGGCTGAGGCACAGCCGGGCTCCTGCTGCGCACCTCAGTCGTAGGGCGAATTGCACTGGCGGCGCCGGCCGTTGAACGGCTGAAAGCTGTTGTCGTCCGGACGGTAAGAAGCGTAGCGCTCGATACACCAGCGCAGATGGGCGTTCAAGTCGAGGCGGATCTCGCGGCGTGGTCGAATGCGTGTCCCGGCTGCCCCGGGCAGAGGCCCGCCCACCGTGGCCCCTGGGCCAATGCCGATGTCGGGCCTTTGTGCTTGATAGCGCGTGCCATAGCTTGGATAGCGCGGCAGCACGAAGTCCCTGTATTGTCGCTCGACGAAGAGTTCGTGCTTGGAGGGCCCACCGCAAACGCCGATACATGTCTGAGCAGCCGTCGGCGGAGCACCTGCCACGGCACTCACAAATGCCAAAGCGATAATTGATGGTGTTTTCACTATCGCCGACTTCTCTCGTAAAGCCCTGTCATGTGCCTCAGAGGCGCTGCGCCGGAGCACGCACCCCCGACACGCATTCTAGCAGAATGTTCCCGGCATTGTGTCCATTTCCGTTCAGCGGCGCCAACAGACCTGTCCTGCCCGCCTCTCGGGCGGACAGCGACAGTCAGGGGAAACTCGGTCATACGCTCACAGATAGGGTGAAACGCAGATCCGGCGCGGACCATAATAGGGCTGGAACGTGTTGTCGTAGGCCCGATAAGACCGATAGCGCGAATAGCACCAACGGGTGTGGGGATCGCTGCCTGCATATCGTGGCGCTGAATAGTATCGCGGCTGCGCGAGCAGTCCGCCTATGATTGCTCCGGCAGCAAGACCGCCGAACACCGCGCCGATATCGTCGTCGTCATCATCATAGTGTCGGTAGTGATGGCGCCGGTACCCGTTCCGATAGTAGCGGTTGCTATAATGTCCGCGCCGATAATCGCGCCCGCGAAAACAAGGATATCGGCACCGGCCGCCTTTGAATTCTTCACCCCGCTCGTAGGAAAACTGCACCCGCTGAACATCGGCAGCTTCTGACTTTATCGTCGGCATGATGGGAAACGCCCCTGCGGGCGGTGGAACGCTGCTCATCGCCGTCGCCAGCGACAGGGCAATGACTGCTAGCCTCTTCATCGCCTTCACCTTTCATAGGATCTTTCATCCCTTCGTAAGAGAGAATGGCTGAATTCCGCTTTTGTGCCGGTGCGTAGAGAACAATCACGAAGTGTTGATCGCTCCGATCGCCGTTGACGGATGCCGGCCGCCGCAACCAGGCAGAATGGCATTGGAAATGCCTGCAGACGGAGAAATCCGTGCAGGGCCAGTATCGCCTCGAACGCGTTGCCTCCGGCCGCGTCCCCGGACTCACGCCGCCGATCGCGACGCTCCCGCATTTCCGCAAAAGTCGGCCTTCGCGGCACCGAAAAGTCGTCACAAAGTCTTTCGCTGCTGGCCCCGCGCATGATAGGATATTATTCCTATTTCGAAACAAACGAATACGCTCCCTCCCCGTGTTCGCGCAAGCCCTTTTCGAAGACGAGGGCATTCAATCCCCGCTTTAGCCACAGCAATTGTGCCTCCGGCATCATGCGCAGGCCTTCATAGTCCATCACGCAGACATTGAAGACGGTCGTCTTGACCTGCCGCCCCTCGTCGCACCCGAGCAACACGCCTTCGAGCCGCATCATTCTATCTGTGGCCCGCTTGATCTGACGATGGCGCTCCTCGTTCGTTTCGGGGGCATGTCCCTGCACCCGATCGATCGCTTGGGCGCGGACGCTTGGAAAAGGGATGCCGGTCAGGTGATAGTATCGCGCCATCGCCCTCGCATAGTCATCGCCCGCCTCCCGCTGCGCTTCCGTGATCCGCCCGTCGAGGAACAGGCGTCCCAGCGTGTAGCCGGCAAAGCTGCTGCTCGTTTCGAGCCCGTGCATGCGCTTCCGCGCCGCAAGCGCCACCGCCATTGCCTCCTTCTCGCTCTCCCGCTTTGACCAGTCGGGCTTGATCTTGCCGCAGGCGAAGCGTTCGGCGTCGGCTTTGCGCGGACGCCCAAGTTGCGCCTTGCGCTTTGCGCGAAGTTTCTGAGCCTTGCTCATCATGTGTTTTTCCTTTCGATATCGGAACGAGAAAAATGGGCAGCCGATTTCTGTCCTCGCGGACGGCCTCGGCACGGGCCGGCGGCGTGTCAGCCTGGGATATGGGAAATCGAAACTCTGTTAAGGGGACACGGACTAGGGAGCCGAGCCTTTCACCGCCGCGAGTACCGTCGTATGATCGCGATGAAAGATGCGGCCGATCCGCGGCAGCGACAAATCCTTGCGTTTCTCATACACCGCGCGCATGCAGGCGTGCCGGGGCTTCACCAGCCGGCGATCGCGCCGCACGCTGATAATGTCCGCCCATGTCACCCCTGGGAAATCCACAAGGACGGCGGCAACGATCGCCTCGATCGACGATCGCTCGTCATTCGCTTCGGCGTCGCTGTCATCCGCAAGCGTGCCGGAAAGCAGCATTTGAGCCTGCGCAAGCAGTCGTGCTTCCGCGTCGGCCAAATCCTCCTCCAATGCAGCGATTCGCCGTGTTTTTGCGGCATTCTCCGTGGCGAGTTCAACCACCTGCGTTTCGAGTTCGGCTATCGCAGCCGATCGGCTGGGCACTCCCGTAGCGCCAACCAGTCGCTCGCGCACCGCGAGATAATGCCGGTGTTGCCTTGCGAGTTGCGAGTTCGTCATGCGTTTCCTCCTCTAATGCATTTCGCCCAAAAATGTGCAGCGGTTTTGGGATAACGACATGCACAAAAACAAAGACCTAAAGCGCGCCGCGTGAAGTCGCTTGAACGCGGCGCGCTTTAGCGTCCCGACCACCCGCAGGCGGCAAATGCTGCGCTCGAAGGTCGGTCGCTCCGGGACGCCCCACGATGCTCGATGGCGCGCTGGGCAATCGCGTCCTCCCCCTCGGAGATCGGATATGGGTTGTTCATAGGCGCTCGGCTCCTTTGTCTGGCAAACACTCAATGACATCATACATGTTGCCATGTCAACATGATTTGTGTTATTCATGTTGCTATGTCCCATGTCATGAATGAAAAAGCTGAACGACTGCGGCAGGCGCGCATCAAGGCGGGCTACCGCTTTGCCTCCGATGCGGCGAACGCCCTTGGCATCGTCGCTTCGACCTATCGCGCCCATGAGAACGGCCAAAACGAATTTGAGTTTGCCGAGGCCAAGATGTACGCGCGCAAGTTCAACGTCGATCCCGTTTGGCTCATGGGTGACGCAGCGGGCGCAGGGATCGGCGCTCCGATCCCGCCCCCCGAATCGGGAGTGGTCGACCCGCCGAACGCTGGCCCTCCCACCAAAGTGGTCGGACAGGGCAAGAAAATACCTGTCTTCGGCCAGGCCGTCGGCGGTGTAGATGGTGAGTTTTTGATGAATGGTACCGTGTTGTACGAAGTCCTGGCCCCGCCCATTCTCTCGGAAATTACTGGCGCTTATGCTGTCTCAGTATCTGGGGACTCCATGTATCCGCGATACGAGGACGGCGAAGTATGCTTCGTCGACCCCGAACGCCGCGTCAGGAAGGGCGACTATGTGATCGCCCAGATCCGCTTGGAAGAGGGCGGCGCCCTGCTCGCCTACGTGAAGAAATTCGTCCGGCATAACAGTTCCGAACTGGTGCTCGAGCAGTTCAATCCGCAGAAAGAACTGCGCTTCGAAGCCCGCACCGTCCATTCAGTCCACTATATCGCACTCGCCGGCAACGCCTGACGTTTTCGCCTGATCCGCACCTAGGCGCTCTCCGCAGGTCCGGGCAGGGTCTGACCAGCCATGTTCACTCAAAGCCTGGGCGCTGAAGCTCGCGCGGAGACGTCACAAACAACATTAATCGTGTTGACATTATCAGTGTTGTGAAAGATGTTGTCTTCAGATGAACGACACATTGCAGCCGCAGCGCGATCGCTGCTGGCGGAGACGACGAGGAGCGACAGATGTCCATGCCACGCATACGATCCAACCTCCACGGCCACGTGGAAGAACTCTTCTCCGCCGACCTCCTCCGGTCGAGCGACGCCGAAAATCAGGCGGCACTCAAGACATTTCTCTCCTCCACCTATTCCAGCCTCGCCTCTCTCGCCTGGCATCTTGGCGCGGACGGAGATGTCTTTCAGCGCGAAGCCGTCCCCGCGTCAGGAATCACCGACGACGCATTCTTCGAGTTGACGCGCGAGCACCAGTTCCCGCCCGCGCGAGCCGATCGGACGCAAAGTTCCCATGGAACGCACAATCATCGTCAACAGTTCGGCGGATCCCTGTGATGCGGGCCGAGACCTACGCCGTGGTCAATCTCGCCGCCTTGAACCTCATCGAGGCGGTGACCGCCGCCTATTACCTCACCGAGGAGGACGCTGCGGCCCGTCACGAATTCCGCGCCCGTGAAATGCTGAAGAAGGTCGCCACCGCATTGGGGTGCGAGGTGGCTGCGATCGTCCCCGCCGGGAGATCCGCAGACGATCTGAAGCGAACCCCTCAGTCGGCCTATCCTGGCTTGAGGCTCGTGCCCGACGGCCGCATGGAATGAAGACTGGAATATAGTGGTGCATGTCCAATAGCGCTCGAGCCAACATGACCGGCGACGTCTCGGAAAGGTCCTACGAACCGCTGGCCTTGGCCGATCTGAGAATGATCGCCGCGGTGGCCATGCAAAATCTCGCGGCTATTTTTGATCGCGCAAAGGTAGCCGGCCTCTACCGCGACCGCCTGCTGCTATTGGCCCTGGCGCAGGGAAGCGCACTCCACTACGTCGACGGCGCGAACGGCATTAAGGACTTCGACGTTTGGGCATTCTTCAAGGCCGGTCCCGAAAAGCCATTCCCGCATCGGAAACGCTGGTGCGCCGACATCGGTCCGTCGCGGTTCGGCAGGCATCCCGACGATGCCGGCTATTCCGGTCGTCGCCTCGATCTCATGGGTCGATCGATCGAAGTGGCCCGCGGCGAAAGTGCCGAGGATGCCGTGCGACGGTGGCTGGCCTCGAGCGCAAGATCGGCCGTCGCTCTTCGGCAGAAGCCGGTATTCTGCCTGTTCCCCCGGAGTTCCTTCGGCAAGCGGATCAACTGATCCTGCTTGCGTCTTCCCGGTGCATCAGCCACCGTTAGTCGTCATCGGGGGGGCAAGGCCACTTGGAGGGCGCAGTAAGGCCGACCGGAAGCTTGGTTGCAGCGTCGCCGCAAGCGAGATCGATTTGATCCTGGGTGAGCCCCGTCGCGGCCGAAAGGTCGAGCCCCTCTATCCTGGTCAGGAACAGAAAGGCGCGGTCGAAGTCGATCGGCCCCTCGAAAAGGGCGCCGCTCAAGACAGCGCGAGAGAGATTGGCCACGGAAAAGCGCGTTCCAGTCAAAACGGCCCTATCGAAATTGGCCCGGCCGAGTTCGGCTTTCTCGAAGTCGGCGCCCGTCAGCCGGGCTCCCGCGAAATCGGCGCGCTGCAGCTCGGAGCTGACAAACAACGCACCCTCGGCGGAAATGCCGGAGAAGTCGCCACGATAGGCTTCGACCCGGGAGAAGTTCGCTTTATCGGCCCTGGCACCGGCGAGCGAGGCACGCACCAGTGTCGACTTCTCCAGGTTTGTCGCCGTTAGGTCCGAGCCGTTCAGGTCGGTGGAGGCAAAATCCGTATCGACCAGGTTGCTACCTTTCAGGTCACTACCCCCGAGCATCAGTTGCCGCTTATTGCAATTCTGCCAGTCCGTCCCCGGTCCCGGCAGGCTCTTGCAATCCGCAGCCGCCGCGCCGGAGGTAAAACCAGATGCGGCGACGGCGACCAGGAACGCCACAATGCGGCCGCGCCGTTTGACAGCCTCGCCCGGGGTGTCCAGATGCTTGGCCGATATCGTTGCCCGCAAACCCATGTCCGTCCGCCCCTCGAAAGGAATGTCCATTCTATTGCCCAATTTCCCCAGACGGAAGCTGCCGCTGCACCGAGGGATTGGGGCACCGCTCCGAGCGACTTTGCCGCTTCCCTATTCCTCGACCGACTGAATCGCCGAGACCTGCCAGTCGCTGCCTGGCTTGCGCAAGAAGGTCCACAATTCCACGGCCTCCGTCGGGCGTTCGGCGTCGCCGCTGACGACATGGCCCGTCGCGCGATCGCGCATCACGTCGATGCTCTCGTAGCGCATGGCAACCGTCGCATAGCTGGCGCCGCTCTCGCTCCACGCCTCGGCCAAATCGCCCTGGACAAGATGAACGTCGCGGACTTCGTTCTTGACCCCCTTCGTGGCGTTTTCGCCGAGCTCTTCGGCAAGATAGGACATGGCTTCCGGGGTCGTCAGCCGGCGCAGGGCCGCGTAGTCTTCCGCCGCATAGGCCGCTTGCAGCTCTTTGAGTATCGCCTCAAACCGGTCTAGGTCCGGCTGCTCGATTCCGATTTCGTCCGTCTGTCCCCTCGCGGTGGCAGCGGACGCTGTCGCGGAAGCTCCGCTCGCGCCGAGCCCACCCAAACCCTCACTGATCCGCGGGATTCGAAAGGATGACGGCGCCCCTGCCCCTGCCGACGCTGAAGACTGCGCCGACTGAGTTGACGCCGCATAGGCCGGTCTCTGACCGCGGCCGAAGAACCGCATCGCGAAGGTAACGACAAGGAAGATCAGGCCAAGCTGCAGGAGCAATCCCAGGAAACCTATGCCGCCGCCAAAACCATGACCGAGCAGCATCCCGAACAGTCCGCCCATGAGCAGGCCGCCCAGCATCGAACCCCCGAAGCTGTTGAAAAACCCGGGACGATTTGCTGTTCGGTTCTGGGTCGCCGGGCTGGTGGCGGAGGGCACATTCTGCCGTGGCGTCATGGTCCGCTCGATCGGTGCGGCCGGCGTCGGCGCAGTGCGGGTCACCGGCGCTGTGGAAAAGGTCCGGGTGCCACGCGAGCCGAACCCGCCGCCCGCCCGCCGCGCCTCGGCGACATCAACCACTGTAAGAATGGCCACAAGGCCAACCATCGCTACTGCCAGAATCCGCCGCATACTCATCGCTTCCCATCGCAACTCCCGACCGCCAAGCGGCCACGCAGGCTCATATAGAGCTTGAATTGCGGGAGTTTAAGGGTGTGGGGACGAATTATAAGGGAACGCGGCGTGCAACCATAGAGCATTCCGAGATCCTGATGCCGGGCTTTCTGCGTGCGTCGTTCCAGCAAATGGCAAGGAACGCCAGCGCTTACATCACGACATGCTGGACGCAGCCGCTACGTAGATCCACCGCCGCCGATCCAGGCTCTTTCCTGCGCCGTTAAAAGGTGGGAAGGTCACGACCTTTCTTGTTTTCGCGCGGCGCGGCTCGCTCCGACGGGAAAGGGATAGGTGCGATGAAACCGAGCTCGAGCAATTGCCTTGACCCGGAGAACCGGACGGAATGCTCATGGGCAAAGTCGAATTCGCCGGTTTTCTCCAAGTCATCCAGCATCTTGCGGTAAATGGCGGCACCATCGAAATACTGCCCGTCGCTTACCGCCTGCTCGATCTTCTCGCGATAGTCGGAAAAGAACTTGAAGTGCAGCAAGACCCCGGAAATCTCCAGGAAGTTTCTCTCGCACGGCAGCGGCTGGTGAATGCTCACGCTAAGGCTGCAATTCCTGTCCCAGTAGATCAGCGGGTATTTGATGAGCTCCAATACATGCGCGAACTTGCGTTTGCGCGGGCCGCCCGTGATGCTTATCGCCCGCTTGGTGTAGCTGATTTCATATCCGCTGCCATCGAAATGATCGGCGATTTCCCACGGCATGCGATCGTCATTGGTGCCGAGCATGGCCGAACCAAGCGGCTCGATCGGATACATGTCGATCATGGGAGCGGCGAGTCGCTTTTCACCCTGCCGTTCGAGTACCTGGATGAGTTTGTCGAGACGCTGGTGCTCGGAATCCTGATAGATCAGAAACTCGTCGGAATCGACATTGAGATACCACCGATCTCCGCCGTAACGATCGAACAGGGCTTCGCGCCACTCGCGGCCGCGTCGAGCATCGCGATAGCGGAGAGCCGACTTCCACACATCGACATCCGCTTGAGAGAGCAGGTACTCACGGGTGCCATCGGATGAAACGTCATCGACGCAGATGAATCGCGAAACGCCAAGCTTCCTGTAATGCGCCAGGAAGGACGGCATCAGCTTTATGTCGTTGTGCGTATTGAAGACGAGCGGAATATCATCCTTGGCGAGGGGCCGATGACCACCGTCGCGGAGGCAAGTCATATCGATCGCGCGTTTCCTTTTGCGCACCCTTGCCGCGAGCTTGTAGGTCTCATAGCGGGTCAACAAGCGGTCCAGAAGGCTCCTTGGGTTTCGCCCGGTGCCCGAAAGACGAAAAGGATAATGAAGATCGCCCACCATATGCTCCAGTCGGCTGCCACGAGGCGAGCGTTTATCGACATCGCCTCGCGAATTCAACTCCATGGGAAGCGGCGCGGGAGCGGCACCTGCACGCTCGCCGCCACCCGATTGCGGACCTGTCGCATCAGAACGCGAAAGGATATCGCGGCTCGAGGCTGCGCGTCGCCAGTTTGAAGAAGTTTTTGATCTTCCCGGGTATGTGCTCGCGTCGATCATAGGCGTCCAGCAAGGCCGCGGATCCGCGATCCTCGTTGAAGCGGGCAATCCATTCGTCGGTCAACGCGTCACGCTGAACCGCCATTGATGTTCGCAGTTTCCCCTGCGAGGCCACCTGCAAGTGTTCGGCAACGCAGGAGACAAAGGGAGAAGGATCCTGGACAAGGTCCTCATAGACGAACTCGGTGGACTTTGTGCCCGTGAGTTCCAGATAGCTCTGCCAGAAACAGTAGCTGTCGCGAATATAGAAAAAGCATCTCGCTATCTCCTCGAAGTCGTATTGGGGCTCGGCCCTGCCTTCGATATGAGCTGCGAAGCTGCGCGTTTGTCTTGCCCGAGCGTAGGAAATTGCCTGCCGCAAGGTGTCCTCGCGACGCAGGAAGACAAGTGTCACGTCATGCATGGACAGACAATATTGAATGAAGTCGATTCCGTAGAATTCACGCGTAATGAAAAGGTGATTGGGGAATATCTTCAGCCCAAAATTTCCATTCTCGGTAGAACTCTTTCTGATGACTTCCGCGAAAAATTCGTCCCATGACAAGGAGTTCATGTCGAGGCGATGGATTTTCGGAGACAACCATTCGCTCGACTGCCCCATATTCCTCGAACTATTGATAAGTGAGCCAAGCCAGTTCGAGCCGCTTCTGGCCTCGGTCAAAAGTAGATAGCCGCGCATAGTTCTCCGTCAGGTTCACCCAGCACCCCTCCCAGCCGGCGAGTGTGCTAGAGACAAAAATCGGCAAATTGGCGGCATGCCGTCTTCCTTTGACGGCACAACCTCAGGCACCGAGATCGGCTATCAAGAATGCCGGGGCCCGGGCGCCGACCCGTTGGCGAATGGGGATAAAATTTTTCCCAAAAATCTTTCACGGGACGCTGGACAAGCTAGCCGAACGCCATTATACGCCCCACCAGACCGCTGCGACGCGGTCTTGGACGGGTGATTAGCTCAGTTGGTAGAGCAGCTGACTCTTAATCAGCGGGTCCACGGTTCGAGCCCGTGATCACCCACCAAATTTCTTCTCTGTTCCTGCATTTTGAATGGTTGTGGACTCGCAAGATGTCGAGGCTGGCGCCCAGCTAGACCGCCATTTCCCCCTCAGCGATTTTCACCGCATGCCCACCGATCCGCGCGGTAGCGATCTTGCCGCCGGCAATGTCCAGATGCAGGTGAATGAAGGACGGACGGCCCATCTCCACACCCTGCTCTATCAGGATCGGGTGGTGTCCATCGACGAGCTCATCGAAAAGATGAATCGCGCCGGCAAGCGCCGCCGCCGCTGCGCCGGTCGCCGGGTCTTCGATGATCCCCATCTCCGGCGCAAACATCCGCGCATGAAAGCGGGCCATGTGGTTGATACCGCCGCGGCAATAGAGATAGGCGGCGGCGAGCCGCCCTTCCGCCAGCGGCGCGAGCTGTTCCCAGCGCTGCGGATCGAACTCCACCGCCGCAACGGCACCGACATCATGCAAGGGCACCAAGACAAAGGGAACGCCGGCGCTCCAAAAGGAAATGACATGGTTCTCGAAGCCGATCTGCGTCGCCTTGAGGCTGAGCGCGTCGGCAATCGCCTGTCTGTCGAAGCGCGCGTCCAGTCGACTCGGCTTACGAGGCAGATCGAATTCGGCAAATGTCGTTCCCTGCGGCTTCAGCCTCACCGCGGCGCGCACCGTGCCGACCTTCTGTTCCAGCACCTGCATCAAATCGAGCGGCTTTTCGGAATCACCGTAGAGTGACTCGGCAATCGCCACGGCCGCTCCGACCGTCGGATGTCCGGCAAAGGGTAGCTCGTGCCAAGGCGTGAAAATCCTGAGGCGCGCTGAATGCGTGGCGCGCCCCGAGCGCTGTATGAAGACCGTCTCGGAAAGATTGAATTCCTGGGCGATCGCCTGCATTGCCACGTCGCTCAGGTCTTCGGCATCGAACACCACGGCAAGCGGATTGCCCTGAAGACGTTTCTCGGTGAAGACGTCGTAGATCGCGTAGCGTCGTCCCATGCATCTCCCCCGTCGTCGGCACGTTACCCGATGCCCCTACTGCATGTCTCCTCAAATCGACCTCGATTTAGGAAAACCAAGACATGCAGCAAAGGTCGCTGTAGTCCGAGGTTCGGACCGGCAGGGAGCTTGCAACGCCCTCGCCCGCGCGGCAAGGCAAAACTTCCTCGGATTGCCATGACGTTCCGACGCGAGATGCGCCGGCTTCGCGGACCCATCGTCGATCGGAGATCATCAACTCGGTAGCCCCCGGGAATTAAACAACCCTTGTCGCGAAGACGACCTTTCTGCCCGTCACGACAATCGCTATGAGACGTTGCTACAGGTTCTCGGGGAACGGGAGCGCGAGAAGCGGCGTGTAGAATGGTGGCAGGGAAGGACGTGGCAGGAACATGACAACCGAGGCGATGTCACGCAGAACTATTCCGGCCGGCATCTGGGCCCTCGGCTTCGTCTCGATGTTCATGGACATCTCCTCGGAGATGATCCACGCGCTGTTGCCCCTCTACATGGTCACAGTGCTCGGCACATCGACGCTTGTGGTCGGACTTATCGAGGGCATAGCCGAGGCGACTGCCTCGATCACCAAGGTTTTCTCAGGCGCACTCAGCGATTGGCTCGGCAAGCGCAAGTTCCTGGCCGTCCTCGGCTATGGCCTGGCGGCGCTCACCAAACCGATCTTTCCGCTCGCAACCTCCGTGGAATGGTTGGTGGGGGCGCGTTTCATCGATCGCGTCGGCAAGGGCATCCGCGGGGCGCCGCGCGACGCGCTCGTCGCCGACCTTGCCCCGCCGCACCTGCGTGGCGCCAGCTTCGGCCTACGCCAGTCGCTCGATACGGTCGGCGCCTTCACCGGCCCACTCCTCGCGATCGGCCTGATGTGGCTGACGATGGATCACTTTCAGGCCGTGTTCTGGTTCGCGGTGATCCCCGCCTTTCTTTCCGTTGGCGTGCTTCTCGTTTGGGTCAAGGAGCCGGACCGGCCGCAGGACTTGCGCCGGGTGCGCATGCCGCTGCGCCGTGATGAACTCAGCCGGCTCGGATCGGCCTATTGGTGGGTCGTGGCCGTCGCCGCGGCCTTCACGCTGGCCCGCTTCAGCGAAGCCTTCCTCATCCTGCGCGCCCACTCGATCGGCATGTCCCCGGCGCTGGCGCCGGTCGTCCTCGTGGTCATGAGCTTCGCCTACTCGCTCTCGGCCTATCCCGCCGGCGTGCTCTCCGACCGCCTGAACCGCTTGCCCCTTCTTGTGCTCGGCCTTTCTCTCCTGGTCGTGGCCGACCTTGCCCTCGCCTTCACGACAGGCATGGTGGCGCTCGGCATTGGCGTCGCGCTTTGGGGGCTGCACATGGGCCTTACCCAAGGATTGCTGGCGACCTTGATCGCCGACGCGGCGCCGGCGGAACTGCGCGGCACCGCCTTCGGCATGTTCAACCTGGTGACAGGAATCGCCCTGCTGCTTGCCAGCGGCATCGCCGGCGCTCTCTGGGACATCGCCGGGCCGCAGGCAACCTTCCTCGCCGGCGCTGCCTTTTCCCTCTTGACGATTTTGGGGCTGGTTCCGGTCAGTTCCCGGCTCCACCGGCGTGACAGAGGATGAGTGCGACAATCCAGCTTCGATAGCGAAGCCGTGCCGAGCGCGCATCGACAAGTTCCAAAGGCTACTTGATTTTTCGCCGAGCAAACAGCCAATCGAGCATTGGTGGGATAAACGCCGGATAGTTGTGCGCATGCGGCTCGGGTCCACGGATCGCCACGGCCCCGTCGATCTCCGGATGCGGATCGTCGGCAACGTGCGCCGCCACGCGCGCGACCACTTCGTCTGCCGTGGCGGCCAGCCGGAAAACGCGGAAAACTGTGACCGTGCCGTCCAGGTGAATGGCGTGCCAGCCCGGGTCGGCCGTGGCCTCGGAAAGCGAGAGACCGGTTTCCTCTCTGACCTCGCGGGCAATATTGCCGGCAACATCGCAACGCCCGTCGACGATGTCCTCCGGCTCCAGCGAGCCGCCCGGGCTGTAGACTTGGCCGGGATTGGCCGTATGCGCGCCCATTCGGATAGCGATCATGGCGCCATCCGAGGAAAGCAGCATCGGCATGCCGAAGAGATGACATGCACCCGGCCCACGCGTTCGCCGCCACCACAGAAAGGTCGAATAGGGAACGATATGCGCCAGCGCGGCGATGCGTCCATCGGCGATGCAGATCGCCCGCTGCAGCACCATCCTGCCATCGAAGAGATGCGGGTTGGCGGCGATTTCGCGTTGCCAACTTTCCCGCGCCCGCTCTGCCTCGGCGAGGTGGAACGGATGCGGCTCGGGCGAAACCTCTATGTCGATCTCCGAGACGGAAAAGATGGTGCCTTCCGCGGGCCAGCCAGACCGGTTGCTTTCGAGAATGGGCATGGTCAAATATCCAGCGTCATCACCACCGGACAATGGTCCGAAGCCTTGGGTCGGTCCCAGCCGGTGCGCGGATAGCGCTCCACCTCCTGTCCCGCCGGAAAGATCGTCCGGTAGGGTTGGCCGGCGCGAACGATCTCCGGAACGCGGCTGGCATTGCGTCGAGCAAGGGCCGGTGACAGCCAGATGTAGTCGAGCTGGCAGAGGTGTCGCTCTTCCGGACCGCGGCTGTGGAAGAGCGTCCAGCGATCGAGCACCGGACGTCTCGACATAGGATTCTCGGCAAAGCCGTCATAGCTGAGAATGTCGAGCGCGCTCGCCTCTTCGTCGTGCGGCACGAATTCGTAGCCGTTGCGACGATCGCCGCGGACGACTATTTTCTCCTGATAATCGTTCATGTCACCACAAATCGCGAACATCTTGTCGGCCGTATGACCACGGCCGAACCGGTTTTCGACGACGTGGCGCACTGCGTTCGCTTCCGCGGCGCGAATCGCCATCGTCGCTTGTCGCCCGTCGAGGCCGTCGCGGGCCGGTCCCATCGATTTGAAATGCACCACATAGAGCGTCAGCGGCCGGCCACCGATTCGCAAATCCACTTCCAGGCAGTCACGCTTGAAGATGCGATCGCGCGGGCGGTTGGTAAGCGCCAGTTCGTCGTTGAAGAGATCGAGATCCTCATAGGTCAGCGCCGCATGGCTCTTGACCTCCAGGCATTCGATCTTCTGCCCGTCGCGCGTCTCCTCGCGCATCAGCACCGCCACGTCGATACCGCGGGAGTCGTTGCCTTCGATCAGATACTTCTGCCGGTATCCGTTGCCGACCATGCGGAAGAGATATCCGTATTCGAATGCCTGCAACGCCGCCATGTTGTCGGCCTCCTGCAGGCAGAGAATATCCGCATCGCAGTCGGCGATGGCGAGCGCCGACATCTGCCGCGTGTCGTCCGTATGCGCGATCGTGCGCGCTTCCTCAAGCCGCTGATATTCCGCTTCGCTGCGCACGTCGAAAAGCCTTAGCACACGGTCCTGCTTGAGCTGGTTACGGAAGCCGGAAAAATCGAAGCGGCTGAGTAGGTTCTCTATGTTGAAGGTGGCGAGGCGAAGCGACATCGGGCAAATCCGTAAATGGAATTGCCACGGAGATTAGTGCGGGGCGAGCAAAGGTGTAAAGCGATCCCGTGCCCTTCCGCGTCCGCCAAAAGGGCTTGTCAGCGGTAGCAGCTTGCATTCTGTTTTATCGCCTGACGGCAACCACTTGGCCGCGACTGAAATAGGACAGTTGCACCCTTCCGGATTGGTTCCCGCCGATGACGCGCGCGGTCGATTTCGACAGGGCAGACAGGATGCCGACGTGGTAATTCCGGCCGGTTCTGACCACGATGACATCGCCTGGGCGTGCGTAGGAGAGCTTGATCGGCGCGCCGAACCGGAGCCACGACCGCGCAAAACTGTAGCTCTGCGGCGGTTGCCGACCGGCTTTCCGGGCGATCATGCCCATGAAGTGTCCGCACCACGGCGTGCGTGCCGGGTTGATGCCAAGCGCGGTGCGTAGCCGTTTGTTGTTCTTGACTTCGTGCAGGCCCGCATATTGCTGGGCCTGGGCCAGCATGCCGGCCGACGCGATGTCCGGGGATGTAAACGCGACAAGTGCCGCAGTCAGAAACGCCGCAACCTTCATGTGTTGGGTCTCCTTTGTGCACAGCCGGCCTCATGCCGGCATGCGCCCGCCTCTGCGTTTCCGTCCACCGCACTAGGTTCGCCTTCCACAGACGCTCAAAATTTGCGCGCAAGATATCGCCCGCGCTCGGAGGAACATCCCGAGCGCAGATGAAATGCTTCGGAATCAAAGGGCTAGAGCGTCCTTGCTCGAGGCGTGTCCAAAACGCACGGCAACTTGCACAGGTCACCGCACGCGAACCTTTGCATGGTTCCGGCCGAGAGCAGTGCTCTGGCAACCACGCAAACACACCACGCCTTCGCTACGAAGTACGAAAGACTCTCTAGCGCTTTGAGGCTGCACGTCCCTTTCGCCGAAACCCGAAATCGGGCTCTAGGCGCGAGGTTGCAGCCGGCCCGCGAACTGCGATGGCCGTGCCCCAACCTGATGGCGGTCGCTGTACGAAAAATCCCCTGCCAGCCGTTGGTCAGCGGTCGGGACTTTGCCGGTGAGGTGCAGCGAAATTGTGGCAAGGATCGCGCCTAAGCTCCGCAAGGCGCGCATTTCTACGTCGATCTGCCTGAATTGACCCCAAAATGGTGCGCTTCCCCCGCCATGCACCGAGATTCTGTGCGCGCGCAATTCTGGCGGGCACCGGTAGCAACGCGCGCAGAAGCACTGAAAAAGTGCCGCTATTGCTTGAGCGCGCCACTCTTCTTTGCTGTCCAGGCAGCAATGAAGTCCATAAGGTCGGGCGACAGGCAATCGTACGGTTCAAGGCCGAGCTGCCTGAGGTGATTGCGGACCGAATTCATTCTGGATGGGTCGATTCCGGCTTCGATGATTGAAGAGACGAAGGCTGCGAATGTCGGTTCCGGCCATCCACGCTCCTGGAAGCGTTCCGGATGTATGAAATCGAGACCATGGAACGCGTGCTCGCGCTCGACCGGCCCATACATATGCACGCCGCATTCCCTGCAGCGATGGCGCCGGATCAGCGCCGCTGGATCGACGATCTCCAGCTTGTCGCCGTTTTCAAGCACGCTGACATTCTGATGAGGGGTGACCGCCACGATGGAGAATGCTGCATCGGCCGGTTTCCAGCATTTCGTACAGCCGCATGCGTGATTGTGAACGATACCGCCGGATATCCTGACTTTGACCGGACGGTCCCCGCAGGCGCAGACGAGCGTCCCGCCGCTGAAGCCTGGATCGCCCTTGGCGATGCCGTTGTCGAGCCATGGATGCAGTGGGATGGGGGTTTCCATTCGTTCCTCCCTCGGCCGGTTTGCACCCCGGTGCCGCACCTGTCCGGTTCCGCGCAACCCTTTCAAACGTAGATTTGCTTCAAACTTAGCCGCAGTTCGCGCGACGCGGCCGCAGGCTTCAACCATGAGAATAGCACTGAACATCCTCGTTGCCGAATGCCATGTCGAGGCCGTCGGCCACCGCCCCTGCGCCCTCGACGAGCAGCGAATACCTGACCGGTGACGCTGCCGGCTCCGGTGTCTCCGACAGGAAGGCGGGGCGGGATGCTGCCATCCCGCCCCGTCCGCGATCACAACGACGTGCAACTAAGCCGATCAGAACAGCGAGAAGTCACTGGTCGAGAGCGTCGTGACGCCCTTGAGGATGGCGACCAGTTCCAGGTCCGCCTCGGTGCCCTTGCCGTCGGCGTCGAACCACAGCCGGCCGTTGTCGCTCTCGAACAGGAAGGTGCCCTTAGTGCTGGTCGCCACCGGATCGGCGCCGACGACGAGCGTGACGGTCGCGTCGGCGGCGGCAATGCCGTAGTCGCTGCGGTCGAGCATCAGCTTGTCCTGGCCGCGGGTGAAGTCGGTGATGACGTCGCCCTCGCCGTCGCGGCCGGAGCGGTCGAAGACGAACAGGTCGTTGCCGGCACCGCCGGTCAGCCAGTCGTCGCCGGCGCCGCCGTTCAGCCGGTCGACGCCAGCGCGGCCATCGAGAACGTCGTCGGCACCGCCGCCGTTGAGAGTATTAGCAGCCGCGTCGCCGCGAATGACATCGTCATTGGCGCTGCCATTGATGATCTCGAAATTCTTCACCGTCAGCCCCTGCGCCATGCCCCTGTTCGAGGCCTGGCTCTGCAGGTCGAGCACGACCGAGATGTCGCTGGCATCCTTGAAGGAGAGCGTATCGGTGCCGATGCCACCATCGAACACATCCGTGCCGCTGAAGACCGTGCGGGTCAGCGTGTCGTTGCCGGCGTCGCCGAATAGGCTGTCGCTGCCGGCACCGTCGGTGAGCACGTCATTGCCGTCTGCGCCATGAAGCGTGTCGTTGCCGCCATTGCCCTCGAGCCTGTCGCCGAGCTTGCCGCCGGTGACCGTGTCCTTGCCGGCGCTGCCGAGATAGTTCAGCACCTCGAAGGCCTTGAAGGAGGTGGTCGTATCGACGGTGGCGCTGCCGGTCGCGAAGCTGAAGGCGATGTCCTTCGTCTGGTTGCTTGCATCGAGGTCGAGCGTGTCGGTACCGGCACCGCCATCGGCCGTGTCGCCGATCCCGGCATAGACGCGATCGTTGCCGTCTTCGCCGGAGATCCTGTCGCGGCCGCCGTAGAAACCGACGCCGTCGCCCGCGAGCGTGTCGTTGCCGAGACCGCCGGTCAGCGTGTCGTTGCCGAGATTGCCGGCAAGCACGTCGTCGCCGGCGCCGCCGGTCAGGCTGTCGTGGCCGCTGCCGCCGTGCAGCGCGTCATTTAATGCGCCGCCGACGAAAATATCGTTGCCGCTGCCGCCGACGAGTTTCACACGCTCGATGTTCTTGACGGTCACCGGCGCATTGCTGACGGTCACCGAGGGGGCGAGCTTGAAGGTTATCCCGGCGGTGTACTTGGAGAAATCGATCGACGCGAAGTCCGTACCGGTGCCGCCGTCGAGCGTCAGCTTGCCGGTCGAGGCGCTGCGCGCGAACACATCGTTGCCGGTGCCGAGATCGACGGTGTTGTGGCCAATCACGCTGCCGCTGTCGCCGACGCTGACAGTGTCGTCGCCGTCGCCGGCGTTGAGGGCATTGGTGCCGCCGAAGTCGACGAGGCGGTCGTTGCCGGCGCCGGAGGACAGGCTGTCATTGCCGGTGCCGCCGTCGAGCACGTCGGAGCCGGCGGTGCCGATCAGCGTGTCGTTGCCGGCATAGCCGGAGAAGTTGACGCTTTGAGCGGACCCGACCGACTTGACGACGTCATTGCCGGAGCCGAACTGCACCTGGTAGCGCTCGAAGTTCTTGAGCGAAGTCCCCTCCGAAAGCGTGGCGCTGGCGGTCGTCGCAGAAAAACTCAGATCCGCCGTTGCCGTCCGACGGTCGACGGTCACGTGGTCGGTCCCGAGACCGCCGTCGCCCTTGTCCGCCCCGCCATCGCCCAGTTCAACCCGGTCGTTGCCGTCGCCGGCAACGACGCTGTCCTTGCCCAGACCGCCCTTGACATAATCGTCACCGGCACCGGCATTGACGATGTCGTCGCCCGCCGCGCTGTCGATGATGTCGGCACCGGTGCTGGTGGTGATCGTGTTGGCGCCGGTGCCAGTCGCGGTGATGGTATAGTTCTCCATGCCGATGAAGGTGGTGCCGCCGGCGAGCGTATTGACCAGCGTCGCCGCCTTGGCGGTGAAATTGCCGGTAAAGTTCGTCAGCACCAGGCGATCATTGCCGCCGGCGTCGGTGATCGTGTCCTTGCCCTCGCCATAGCGGTAGGTGATCGTGTCGTTGCCTGCCCCGCCCTCGACCTTGTCGTCGCCGGCGCCGCCGTCCAGCGAGTCGTTGCCGACGTCACCGAAGAGGCTGTCATTGCCGATACCGCCGGATACGGAATCGTCGCCCGTGCCGCCGCGAACATCGTCATTGCCGGCGTCGCCGGAAAGAAAGTCCATTCCCTGGTCACCGGTGAGGATATCGTCATCGTCATCGCCGTTGAGGAAATCCGTGCCGTAACCACCCTTGAGCGTGTCCTGGCCGAGCCCCCCCGCGAGGACGTCGGCGCCGCGGCCACCGGTCAGCTTGTCATCGCCGGCACCGCCGGTGAACATGTCGCTATAGTTGCCGCCGGTGATCGTATCGGCGAAGTCGGTCCCGGTGATGCTGAAAGCCTCGACATTGGTGGTCTTGATGTTGCCGATCAGCGTCTGCGGGGCGATCCAGTCCTTGATCGCGATGTTCACGCCAGCGGTAAGGTCGGAATAATCGACCATCAGACGATCGGTGCCCGAACCGCCATCAACGATGTCGCCGGCACCGGAAAGCGGCACGTCGGCCATGATCGTGTCCTGACCGGAGCCGCCGTTGACGGTATCGCTTTCGTCGCCGCCGTCGAGAAAATCATTGCCGCCGTTGCCGTTCAGCGTGTCCTGGCCGGTATCGCCGGAGATGAAGTCCCCCTGGAACGAGCCGCTGAGCGTATCGTTTCCGCCCATGCCGAAGATCTGGTCCGCGCCGAAATCGCCGTTCAGCGTATCGGCGCTGTCACTACCCGGTATCATTGCCATTCGTTGTTCCTCGTATTTGTTCGATAGAGGCTTCCTTCGCCGGAAAAAGAGTTCGGCGTTGAAGCAGATTGAATTTTCGGAGATGCTGCCCGGCGTCGTGACGGGCCTAAAGGTTAGGAAGGCGCCTGCATCAACGAGTCTTGTTCATCGCCTAATCTCCTCGAGTCCGGACGACCTACGTCCATGTCCGTCATATTGTTCAGGAATTTCCCGGCCGATGTTCCCGCAGGAACAGTCGGATGACAGCGAACCACGCTTATTGCGGTCCATGAGTAATTGTGAATGGAATAGCGTAATCATGTGCACGACATTGAGGCTTTCTGATTGTGATAGACGCGGCGCATTCTTTTAGGTTGCCGGCGATCGCCGTGACGCCTCACTGCCACATACTTCCCTGCCTGCCCCCCCGAAGCGACTCTCCGCAGTTCGACGCCGCTTGTCGCATTGCGGCGCATCCGACCTGCAAACTGAACATGAGCCAACCGTGAAAAGAGCATGAAATGAATGAGAACCCGAAGCTTTTCGGAAACGCCCACGCCGGAGAACTGAGCTTCACGCTGCTCGGAGGATTCGCGGTGCGCTCAACTGGCGGTCAAACCCTGAACCTGCCGACGGCGAAGGTCAGGCTCTTAGCCGCCTATCTGGCGGTGACACCCGGCCAGTTTCAGGGGCGTTCCAAGCTCTGCGCGCTCTTTTGGGAGGATCGCAGTTCGGACCAGGCCCGGGCAAGCCTGCGCAACGCCCTGGCCGCGATCCGCACTGTGCTCGGCGACCATGTGCTGATTGCGAGTCGCGAGGCGGTCATGTTCGATCCGGCATACGTCTCGACCGACGTCTACGAACTCGAGGCGCTGGCAAAAGGGGACGCCGGTGTAGCAGGGGTCGAAACGGCGCAGCGACTGTCGGCGGCCTTCCTGGAAGGCTCGACTATCTCCGGTGAGGAACTCTCGGAGTGGATCGAGTTCGAGCGGACACGATGTCGAAATCTGTCCGAAACGCTGCTTGGCAGGGCGGCCGAACAGCTTGCGGCCACTGGCGAGGAAGCCGCCGCGGTAGCCCTCGCCCAGCAATTGGTCTCGCTCGACCCCTATCGGGAAAAGAGCCATCGCCTGTTGATGCGGCTCTATGCGCAGCAGGGGGAGCGCTCGCTCGCCATCGCCCAGTTCCAGAAATGTCGGCAACTGCTGGCCGACGAACTTGGAACCGAGCCCTCGCCTCAGACAGTGGCCTTGGCGGACGAGCTTTCAGTGGAAGGAGTACCGGCGCACGAGAAAAGGCGCGCGGCAGCGGAATCCGCATCAACGCGGCAACAAACGACGGGCGCGGCGCAGGCCGACTTCCGCATTTCCATAGCCGTCCTCCCCTTCCTCCATCCTGTTGAAGACGCCGATCAGTCGTTCCTCGCCGAGGGTCTCGCGGAGGACCTCATTACCGAGCTTTCCCGCCACAAGGATTTCCTCGTGATAGCACGACAATCCAGTTTCGCGTTTGGCGACGTGCCCCGCCGCGCCGAACAGGTCGCCCAGGATCTCGACGTGCGTTACGTACTCACTGGCAACCTCAGGCGTCGAGGCGACGATCTAAGCCTCGGCGTGCAACTCATCGACACCGCAACGCATCGCACGGTCTGGGCCGAACGCTACGCTCGAAAGCTTGACGCGTTGTTCGCCGTCCAGGATGAAATCATCAGCCGGATCATCACCGCCGTCGACGCGGAGGTGCGGTCTTCCGAACGCGAGCATGCGGCGCGCAAGCTACCCGACACATTGGACGCCTGGGAACTTTTCCACCGCGGTCTCTGGCACATTTACAATTTTTCGATGGACGAAGTCGACACCGCGGAGAAGTACTTTGGACAGGCAACGGCACTCTACCCGCTCTTTGCGCTTGGCCATGCCGGTCTTGCTCAGGCCGCGGTCGTCCGCATCGTCTGGCAGATGTCGGACAATATCCCCGCGACCCTCGAGTCCGGTCTCAACCACGCCCGTTATGCCGTGACCCTCGACGGCGCCCATCCCTTCCCCCACGTCGTGCTGGGCAGATTGCTTACTTGCCAGGGGGAGCTTGCTCTCGCTCACGACCATCTGCGCATCGCAACCGAACTCAACCCCAGTTACGCCCACGCCCACTACGCCCTGGCGCAGGTGCATATCTGGGCCGGGCAAGCTGCTGACGCTCTGCCTTACATAGACCGAGCGATCCGCTTCAGCCCCCGAGATCCTCTTATCAGTATATTCATGACTGTGCGTTCGGTCTGCCTCTTCCTGTCCGGCGATATCGCTGGTGCAGAAGCCGCGGCCCGTGCTGCGATTGCTCGCCAGGCGCGTGAAAATTGGTCGCGGTTGGGGCTTGCCGCGGCACTTGTCGAGAGCGGCAGGATCGACGAAGCGAAGGCAGCCGTGGCCGAGGCCAAGGCGCTCCTGCCGAGCCTTTCGATCGCATCCTTGGATGGACTGATCGGCCGAATGGTACCGGCAACGCGCCACCGCATCATCGAGGTTCTAAAGCGCGCCGGGCTGGAATAGCCGGGTTTGCGACGGCGATGGAGACAGTCGCCGGCAGAATTACGCTGCAGCGCAACAATTCGACAAGCAATTGATAACATTGGGCGCAGGACGTTCCATAGTCGGCCCTCCTTGTTCTTTTTTGGTGCGACGCAATGCAATTACCCCTCTTGGATCGCAACAATGCTCTGGAGCAATTGCTAAAATACATGTATCTTTTGAGCTAGATCGTCCTTGCGAGGGGAAGAAATCCGAGGATTAGTCGAAGCAACAAGACAAAGATTTTCTATACCAAGCCCAGAGTAGCGCCTGCCGGCTCACATTTTCACGATCTGAGAAAATGACTTGCATAATCTTCTTTAACGCCCTGCTTGATCAGACATTTTTTCTATGAAAGGCCGATTTCTGCACCACCGATTCATCGTGAACGAATTATGAACCCAATTTGATATTGCGTGTGTCGTCATTGAAAGGGGCTTTTGTAACCGGAGTACTAGACGATGTCAGATGCGTACCAAGACAAGTTGTTGCTTAGCCTCATTCAAGCAATTTACGAAACGGTGTTATTGCCTTCGGCTTGGGATCGAATTGTTGTGGATCTGACGAAACTGGCGCGGGCGGAGTCCGGCGTCATCCTCGGATTCGAAGGACTGGACAACAGGAAGATCAGCCTCGCCGTCAAGGGCGTGCAGAGGTCCGCACTGCTGGACGTGGATACGCTTTCGGCTCTCGACGACGCCACGCTGGCGATGGGCTTGGGAGCGATTGCCACCCTGCCCGTGACGCTGGCGAACAGTGCCCCATGGTCTTCCGCCTTGCGCCGCTGCTTCGGTGAGGACGGCAAAATTCTCATTCTGCTCGTGTCGAAGGAAGGAAGCCGGCGCATTGTCGTCGCCTGTTTCTTCCCGCACGCGGCCGATAACAACCTGGCGATTGCCGCCGAAACGCTGATGAAAGTTCTTCCGCATTTTCAGACGGCCTTCGCCTTGCAGAAAGCGATGGTTAACGAACGGGAAAAATCGACCCGCACGGAGCGGGCTCTGAGAAGCTGCGCTACGTCATCAGCCATAGTTACCGCTGACCTTCGCGTAAAATTTGCCAACCGCCGATTTGGTCGATTCGTCGATGCCCCGGGCTCTTACATCGAGTTCAGGGAGGAGGCGCTCGAATTCCAGGACGACGAGCTTCAATCGGAGATCGAAGATCTGATCGAGCAAGCGGGCGTCAACAAGCACGATCATCACCTGCGCTGGGCAAAGAGCAAGCGAACCGGGGTGAGCTGGATTGTCAGCGTCGATTTCTTGTCGTTTGGCAACGACACCTATCGATTTGGCAACGTCTTCTCCAGCAACGAGCCGAGCTTTCTCCTGACGATCCGCGAATTGAGCCGGAACACCTTGCTAACGCCCGAGGATATCAAATCGGTGTTCGGGCTCACACCAACGGAAGCTGCGTTGGTGCATTCGCTTGCCAACGGCGACGCTCCCTCCGACATCGCCAAACGCCGGGGCGTTTCGAAGAACACTGTCCACAATCAACTGGCCTCGGCGATGGGGCGCCTCGGGGTGCGCCGCCAGGCGCAGCTTTTGAGTTCGCTCGCCGTGCTCTCTTTTTTCACGAAGTGAACACCGCGGTGCATCCGCGACCGCCAGGCGTCGTGTCGCGTCAAGGAACCGAACTTTCGCACAGCAGCGTTCCGTCGGCCCGATAGACAGACAAGCGGGCCGCCCAGACGTCAGGCGCGGTGCTGACCAGGATCGTTGAGAGCTCTTGCCGTCCTGCCCGCAGGCTCGCGAACTCGCCGGCTTGCACGTTCGTGGATGATCCCGTCGTCACCTTGAAGTGATAGGTTCCCCTTTCGCTCCAGTCGCTGTGTAACGTCGCGACCAGGGAGGTCAGGTTGTCGAGGCTGTGTTGCTCGATCACGCATTCTATCGGGGCATAAGCAACTGCATCCAGGCTGATCATGGCCTCGTCTCCGAAAGATTTAAGACGAATATAGAAGACCGGCCGCCTTGGCGGCCGGTCGATCGAAAGCGATCAGTCCTGCACAGTTATGGAGAGGTTTCCCTCGCCGTCTTGGTGGGTCAGCGACTTGTTGCCCCAGCCGAACTGGAACGTGCCGGAGGCGTTGTACTTGCCCTTCTGCAAGGTGATCGCCTTATGGTCCTTTCCGAATTGCGCCGTTCCCGAAATGTTGCCGTTGCCATTCTGGACCGAGACGGACTGGTTGCCCTTCCCGACCTGCCCGGTGCCGGAGAAGTTGCCCCAGCCGGACTGGCCCGTTGCAGACATATTGCCGAAGCCCGACTGGCTGGTGACGGATACGTTGTTGCCGGCATACGCCGCAGAAACAGCCGAAAATGCGAGAAGCGCGGATATTGCGAGGGTTTTAAACATGACCATGTCTCCCACTTGAACGCCATCATGGCGCAAGGAAACCGTCGCAAATTAACACCATTTAGTATTCAACGACACCTAACTAGTAGAACTGTATGTCTCATACGTATGACGAGAGTTTTATCACAGCGATGTCGGCACATTCGTTCGTGAATTTGGTGGGTTTATACTATATGAATTGCAGGAATTGACCCAACCCAAAGGTTCATATTCCCCTCAATTGCAATCTTTCATATTTTCTCAAAATCCCATTGCTCGTTTCCGGCGACATCGTTCGCGCGCAGAGACGGCGCAGCGAGGCCACTCTTTCTTTACCAATTGCTGAAATACTATCAGCGAACGCCTTGTTCGCCTCGATACGGATCCGCCAAACGCGTGAAATCCAGGGGCCCGACTGAGCAGTACCGAGTGTCAGTGGATAGGGGAAAACGTTCTGAACGCCGACGATGTGGAGCGGCATTCCTCGACCGAAGGGCCGCGCGGGAGCATCACCACGTTCCTTGTTCGATTGCCGGGCGGCTTCGCCGGTGTCTTGGCGATCTTTGCCTGTTGCCAGCAGTCAACCGATGTTCGAGCCGACGAGCCGGTCAAGGCGACGTTGAATTCGCCCGACGTCCCGACTTTCTCCTGGAATTTTGGCGCCAGGTGGGACGACATCGACACGCCGGACCTATTCTCGCACGTCGCGTTGCTGGGCACGCCCCAGTCTGGTCCCGATCCGCCCGATACAGTCGGCATCAGATCCGCTTTCTCCTTCCGGCTGCCGCTTGAGGATGCGGGATTCGGCCCGTTCTTCCTGGAGTTGAACGGGGCGGTGTCACATGCAAGCGGCACCTCCTGGAACATCGCGCGGCCAATCGGCAACAGCTTCGACCTTGCTGCCGGCGACCCGGCCGGTGGGAGTATCTCCCTGGCGACGGCCACGGATCCGATGGGAGCAACCGCCGCCGGCACGATCCATTTCACGGATAGCTCGGGCGACAGCGCCTCAATCATCGCCCTCGCCCACTCGCCGGCAGGAAGCGGCAATGCCGTCACCCAATATGCGACCAGTGGCACGCATACCGGCGCAGCGTTCCTGGCGCTGGTCACCGGTGGCGGTACCCCGTCGGCCGCCGCTTACGCCGCTTTCGCCGACGATCGCGGCCTCTTCTTCCAGGCGCTCGGCGAGGTCGATGGAAGTGTCGCAGCATCGACCCTGGAGCAACGCTCGAGCCAATTCGATCAGACGCTCTTGCTCGGAACTTCCCTCGATCTTGGAAACGGCTGGACGATCACCCCGAGGCTCGGCCCGACCTATCGTTCGACAAGACGGGACACCGTGCTCCGCACGGAAGTCGACATCGATGAAAGCGTCGCGTCCGGTGCCGTGATTCCGGCAATCGGCTATCATGAGAAGGTAGAGCTTTCCGCCGACTATTACGGCGTCGTCTCCGGTTTCAGCGCGGAGAGATCTGTCGCGGAAAACGTTTGGCTTCAGTTCAACGTTAGCGCGGGTGTCGCCCACTATCGGGCGCGCCTGGACAATCGCGCCACCGCAGTCTTCCCCGATGCCGGCGTCACCCTTTCCTCCTCCGAGCAAAGGCGAAGCGGCGGCACCTTCCTCGCCGATATCAGTGCCGCTGTGATCTTCTCATCACAGGAAAGCCTTTCGGTGAAGTTTGAGGCCGGCACCGGTTTCCTCGCCGACGTGCCGATTTATCGGACAGGCACGCTCGGAACGGACGAGACGCAGAGCTACTATCTCGCTGTCGGGCTGCAACATCGGTTCTGACGAACGGCCCCACGGTCATGAGCCCAAGCGCGCCACTCCCCCGATGTTGCCGCAGCCGTCAGCTTCCTGTCGCCGTTGGTGGCATGGCCATTCCCGAAATATACGGCAGGTTGCGCAAGAATCGATCGTGCACCGTTACATTTCGCCCTGAAAAGTTACTGGACCGTGGCGGCTGATCTGCGAAGATGTGTCGGCAAATCAGCGAATTGATTTCAGTATCAATTTAGATCAGAGCTCACTGGGAAGTGAGCTCTGATTGGAGAAGCGAACCGGCGGAGCTCGCGGCGGCTCACGGGGAAACGTGCTGATCGGTATAGCCCAAAGGCATTACAGGGCGGGCGCGACATACCGCCAAAAATAACTTCGCCATAGGTGGGACATTTCACCGCATTTTTTGAGGGCCCGCTTGCTGACCGCGGGCCCTCTCTTTGTCTCAAGACACCGCGGCACCGTTCGCCGGACCCCGCCTCAGCCATAGAGATAGTTCGGCAGCCACAGCGTCATGCCAGGCCAGACATACATGATGATCATGCAGACAATGACGATCAGCATATACGGCATCATGCCCGCGAAGATCTGCCTGAGCGTGACGTGCGGCGGTGAGACGCCCTTCAGATAATAAGCCGACATGGCGACCGGTGGTGACAGGAAGGCCGCCTGGAGATTGACGAAGACCAGAACACCCCAGACGATCGGATCGATGTCGAAATGCCTGAGCATCGGCAGGAAGATCGGCACGAAGATGATGATGATCTCCGTCCATTCGAGCGGCCAGCCGAGAACGAAGATAATCGCCTGCGACAGAATCATGAACTGCAGCGGCGTGAGATCGAGGGCAAGCACCCATTGCTCGACGAGAGCCTGGCCGCCGAGGATCGCGAAGACCGCGGAAAAGAGCGCCGAGCCGACGAAGAGCCAGCAGACCATCGCCGTCGTCTTGGCCGTCAGGAACACCGCTTCCTTGGTTCTCTTCCAGTTGAGCGTTCCGGCCTGCAGTGCGAGCAAAAACGCCCCCGCTGCCCCGACCGCGGCGGATTCCGTCGCGGTCGTGATGCCGAAGAGTATGACGGCAAGCACGACGATGGTGAGAATAGCAAGCGGCATGACGGAGGAGGCCAGAAGTTTCACCACCTGCAGACGCTCCGCAGTCATGTTCCGGTAATAGCGCACGATGAGGATCAGCGCCACTGCCGCCGCCAATCCGAACCACAGGTAGAAACTCGTCGCCGGTCCGTCGGCAACCGCCGGCCCGGCATCCGTCGGAGCTGCCCCGAGTTCCTCCAGTCCCTCCGGCGCTTCGGCTTCGACCGCCTGCGGATGGATGACCACATACCACCAGACAAGTGCCAGTGTGCACGCGGTCAGAAGAAAAGGCACGAGCGCTGCAACTGCATTCTTGGAGAGCTTCCAATAGGTAAATCGCCCTTCCTCCGTCTCGATCGCCAATGCCCTCCGCGGCGAGACGAGCGCGGTCAAAAGCCCGACCAGCATGTTGCGCGAATAGAGTGTCTCGAAGCGCCTCATCCAGGCCGGCACCGGAACGCGCGTCTGTTCTTCAGGCAAGGCCGGCGCGATCTTCGGGTTGAGCGCCGCCCAGCCGAGAACATAGGCAAGATAGAGAAGCGCCAGAAAGAAGCCGGGGAACATCGTCGCGGCATAGAGCTTGACGACCGATTGCCCGGCGACCGCTGCGTAAACGATAATCATGACCGAGGGCGGGATCAGGATGCCGAGCGTGCCACCCGCGGTGATGACGCCCGAAGCGAGCTTCACGTCGTAGCCGGCGCGCAGCATCGGGTTCATGGCGATCACCCCCATCAACACCACCACCGCACCGACCAGGCCGCTGGCGATGCCCCAGAAGGTGCAGATGATGAGTGTCGTCACCGCAAGCGACGCGGGCACGCGGCGGAAGGAGAGCTGGACGCTGTAGAACATCTTGTCAACGAGGGCGCCGCGCTCCATCACGTAGCCCATCAGCACGAAAAGCGGGATGCAGATCAGCACGTCGTTGGTCATCGCGCCATAGGTGCGCTGGACCATCAGATCGAAGACGCGGTTGTCGATCCAGTGCTCGGCGGGATTGTAGAAGGCGTAGAAGCCGAAGACCATTCCGAGCCCCATCAGCGTGAATGCCGTCGGGAATCCCATGAGGATCACGACAACGATCAGCATCAGCATCGTCAGTCCGAGAAACGGATCGCTCACGGCTCCTCCTCTCCCCCGAGGCCGCGTTGCCGCGCCGCTCTGTCGATGTCCTGTGCCCGCTCGATCGCCGCCTCGCGCGCCTCTATGTCGACATGCTCGCTATGGGCAAGCTGCTCGGCGACGACGTCCATCTCCTCGACGTCCTCCATTCTGCGTGGCCATTCACCGGTCCTCAGACAGGCGATGCAGCGCACGATCTCGGCGACCCCCTGCAGCATCACGAGAGCGCCGGCCACCGGAATGACGGTTTTGAAATAGTAGATCGGCGGGCCTTCCGCCGTCACGGTCGAGTGCTCACCGATCCGCCAGGAAAGTGCGGCATAGTCGTATCCGGCATAGACGAGGGCCGCGACGCCCGGCAGGAAGAAAAAGACGTAAAGCGCGAGATCGAGCGCGGCCTGCGTGCGCGGCTTCAGCGAGCTGTAGATGAAATCACCGCGCACATGAGCGTTCTGCGCCAGCGCATAGGCACCCGCCAGCATGAACAAGCTGCCGTAAAGCATGTTGCTCGCGTCGAAGATCCAAGCGGTTGGCGCGTTCAGGATGTAACGTTTGAACACCTCGACGCAGACGAGGGCCATCAGCCCAATGATCAGCCATGCGGCAGCCTTGCCGACCAATACGCTGATCTCGTCGATCCTGATCAAAAAACGCTGAACGTCCACGCGCTCCCCCCAAATGGCCCACGCTCCGATCACGCGTCACCGGCATCGGCCCAATGCATGTCGCCCGAAAGTGTGCAGCGTTTTCGGGACAACGACATGCATTCGAACAAGGATCCAAAGCGGTTGCACGGCTCTGTTTAAATGCGACGCGCATTAGTGGCGCGTGAAAGTGAGGACGTCAGAGCGACTTCGCGACACCCTCTTTTCCGAAATAATGGTCGAATGCCAGCCGCCGGCCGACGACGGTGTCCTGTTCCCATCGCGTCGCACGCTCGGCAAAGGCGATCTGGGACTGGATGACCTCCTTGAACAGAGGGTTTTCCGCCGACTTCTTCTTCACCACCTCGTCATAGACTTCGAGCTGTCTTTTCAAGATCGCCTCCGGTGTCTTGTAGAACTTGACCTGATCGGAGGTTTGCATCGTCACATAGTCGCGCGAATAGCGGTCGATCGCCTTCCAGTGCATGTCCTGTGAGGCGGCTTCCGCCGCATTGGCGATGATCGCCTTCATCTGTTCCGGCAACTGGTCGTATCGTGCCTTGTTGAACAGAACTTCGAACTGCTCGGCGTTCTGATGATAGCTCTGCAGCATGCAAATCTTCGATACGTCCGGGAACCCGAGCACGCGGTCGGACGAGGCATTGTTGAACTCCGCCGCATCGAGCAGGCCGCGATCGAGCGCAGCGACGATCTCGCCGCCCGGCAAGGCGTTGACGGCCGCGCCGAGCCCGGTGAAGACGTCGATCGAAATGCCGACCGTACGGAATTTGAGGCCCTGGATATCTTCGGCCTTGGCGACCGGGTTCTTGAACCAGCCGAGCGGCTGCGTCGGCATCGGACCGTAGAGGAACGACACGACATTGGCGCCGATCGATTCATAGAGCTTGACAAGGAGTTCCTTGCCGCCGCCGTATTTGTGCCAGGCGAGCAGCATGTTGGCGTCCATGGCAAAGCCCGGCCCGGAGCCCCAAAGCGCGAGCGCCGATTGCTTGCCGTAGTGATAGGCGACGACGCCATGGCCGCCGTCGAGCGTCCCCTGGGATACCGCATCGAGCAGGCCGAAGGCCGGTACGACTGCACCCGCCGGCAGAACCTCGATCTTGAGGTCGCCTCCGGTCATGTCGTTGACCTTCTTGGCGAAATCGTTCGCGAACTCGTGAAAGATATCCTTCGACGGCCAGGTGCTTTGCCAGCGCATGTTGGTTGGCCCCTGCGCCTTGACAACGCTCGGCGCCGCGACTGCCGCTGCGCCTGCCATGGCAGCGCCGCTCAGGAATTGGCGACGCGACGTTTTCCCCCGGGTCCGGGTTTGTTGCTTCATCTTCTCCTCCCAGAGCCTGCGCACGTGAACCAGCCGGAACATATTTCCGCAGGCGATTCAAAGTTCTAAGAGGTCGCGCGCCCAGCGAGAGGCGTCGCGCCCCAGTCATTTTCGAGCTGCTACGAGAATACTCCCGAATGCGTTCCACGCAAAGATTGCAGGAACAGGACGGGAACGCGGCTGTTTGGTGATTGACAAGGAATATTGCCATGCGGCCGCGCGTCATACACCGAGACGGCACATGCGCTCGGAGAACTCCAATGAAGACCGGCTTTCCGCATATCTCACTCATCGTCATCCTCACGGGCGGGCTTCTCGCGGGCTGCGCCGGCGTTTCCGCGCAACGAACGGGAGCGATTGCCGGGGGCGGCGGTTACGGCCCGAATCCCACACTGCCGAAACCGAGACCGACGCTGATCCCGACGATCAAGATTGCCGAGGCAGTAGGCTGGCGGGGAGGTACGCTGCCGAAAGCGGCAAAAGGGCTGAAGGTGAATGCCTTCGCGACGGGCCTGGACCACCCGCGCTGGCTGCATGTCTTGCCGAATGGAGACGTGTTGGTCGCCGAAAGCAATGCGCCGGAGAAGAAGGATAGCGGCTTCAGCCTGCGCAAGCTGGTCATGGGCGCGGCGATGAAGCGCGCCGGCGCGGCGACGAAAAGCGCCAACCGCATCACGCTGCTGCGCGACACGAATGGTGACGGCGTTGCCGATCTGCGCCGGACATTTCTCCAAGGGCTCAATTCGCCCTTCGGCATGACCCTGTCGAACGGCCGGCTATACGTCGCCAACACCGACGCGCTGGTCGCATTCCCTTACACGAGCGGCCGGACCCGGATTACCGCAAGACCGGAAAAGATCGTCGATCTGCCCGCAGGAGCCCTGAACCATCATTGGACGAAAGACGTCATAGCCAGCGCCGATGGCCGCAAGCTTTACGTCACTGTCGGTTCCAACAGCAATGTCGGGGAGAACGGCATGGCGGCAGAGAAGAGCCGCGCCGCCGTGCTGGAGGTCGATCGGGCGAGCCGCCGCAGCCGGGTCTTTGCTTCGGGCCTGCGCAACCCGAATGGTCTTTCCTGGAACCCTCAGAGTGGCGAACTCTGGGTCGCGGTCAACGAACGCGACGAGATTGGCGACGATCTCGTGCCGGACTATATGACCTCCGTCCGCGACGGTGGCTTCTACGGCTGGCCCTACAGCTATTACGGCCGGAATGTCGATGCGCGCGTGAAGCCGCAACGTCCGGACCTCGTCGCCAAGGCAATCAAACCAGATTATGCCCTTGGCTCGCATACGGCATCGCTTGGACTGACATTCTCCAAGGGGGCCTCGTTGGGCCCAAGCTACCGAAACGGCGCATTCGTGGGCCAGCACGGTTCCTGGAACCGAAGCGTCCATAGCGGTTACAAAGTCATCTACGTGCCTTTCCGCAACGGCGAGCCCGATGGTCCGCCGAGGGACGTCCTCACCGGCTTTATCGGCGGCGACGGCAAGGCAATGGGCCGGCCGGTCGGCGTTGTCATCGACAAGACCGGCTCGCTGCTCGTTGCCGACGATGTCGGCAACGTCGTCTGGCGCGTCAGTCGGGGCTCGGCGGAAGTGGCCCGCAATTGATAGCGCTCGATGGCAAACGCCTCGGCAAGATGGACTCCCCTCTTTCTCATTGTTACTCTTTGCGGGTGGGCTGAGGGAAAGTCGCCTGGGGGTGGCTTTCCATGGCCAGCCTGCGCCTCATTTCTAGCGCATCGGCCCGAAAATCGGGTCCGATTTTCGGAAAGCACGGTGCGTCGATTCAAAGTGTTGCAGCGTCGCGCCCGTGACTTGGATTGAATCACTCGGCGTGATTCAAGACGAGGAGATCGCCTCATGAGGCGGCTGGCAGCGATCCTGGATGCAGACGTCGTCGGCTACAGCCGCATGATGGGGGTTGACGAGGCCGGAACCTTCCAGGCGCTGAAGACCTGTCACAGCACGCTGATCCTTCCGGAAATCACCGCACATAACGGTCGGATCGTAAAACAGACGGGAGACGGATTGCTGGTGGAGTTCGCGAGCGTGGTCGACGCCGTCGCCTGCGCGATGGCGATCCAGGAGATGATGCTGCAGCACAAGGGAGAGATCGACGGCCGGCGCTTGGAGCTGCGCATCGGCATCCATCTTGGCGATGTCATTGTCGAGGACGACGACATTCACGGCGATGGCGTCACCGTCGCAACGCGCCTCCAGGAAATTGCTCCGCCCGGGGGCATCTGCGTTTCGCGGCAGGTTCATGATCAGGTCGCCTCGAAGCTTGACTTCCCCGCCGTCGATTGCGGCAAGCGGAAGCTCAGCGACGCGCATGGTCCCGTTCGCATCTGGCGGTGGCAACCAGGCGGAGCGCCCGAACCGTCCCCCGCCGCCCCACCGTCGGATGAACAGCCGATACCGGGGCGTCAGCGCCCCTCGATTGCCGTCCTGCCGTTCATCAATCTCTCCAGCGTCGGCGAGCAGGAGCATTTTTCCGACGGCTTCACGGAAGAGCTCATCGCGACGCTCGCCCGCTGCCGCTGGCTCAGGGTCGTCGCCCGCAATTCGTCATTCACCTACAAGGGCAAGTCCGTCGACGTCAGGAAGGTGGCCGAGGATCTTGGCGTCAGATACGTCATCGAGGGCAGTGTTCGCCGGTCCGGAAGCCGCCTTCGCATTACCGCCCAATTGCTGAGCGGCGAAAGCGGCATGTTGCTCTGGGCGGAGCGCTATGACCGGACGCTCGACGATATTTTCGTGCTCCAGGACGAGATCGCCGGCCAGATCACCGGCACCGTCGAGCCGGAGCTCGGAATGATCGAGTTCGCTGCCCTGCGCGGGCATACCGCTGCCGACATGGATGCCTGGAACATCTATCTGAAGGGCCTTTGGCACCTCTATAAGTTCAACCTCGACGACCTGAAGATCGCCAAGGGGCATTTCGAGCGGGCTGTCGCGCTCGAGCCCACCTTCGCCCAAGCGCATGCGCGGCTGGCCTATGTCCATATTCAACTCGGCTGGTACGGCCCGCTGCAGGAACGGGCGGAGCGGATCGGCGATGCCACGAGGCTCGCCGAGCGGGCGATCGCGCTCGACAGCCGTGAACCCGCTGCGCATCTGGCACTCGGCCGGGCGCTGGCGCTCGGCGGCCAGCCGGAACGCGGCATCGACCATCTGCGCAATGCGCTTCGGCTCGACGCAAGCTTCGCCCAGGGCCACTTCGCCCTCGGGCAGGTGCTTTGCTATGTCGACCGTCCGGAGGAAGGCATTGTCGCGATCAACGAAGCATTCCGGTTGAGCCCGCGCGATCCGCACCTCTGGACCTTCCACAACATGCTGGCAATCGCTCATTACCAGTCGGGTCGGCTTGCGGAATCGATTGCCGCCGCCCGCGCCTCGCTGCGCCAGGAAAACGTCACCTTCTGGCCGGCCATGGTGCTGGCAGCCGCGCTGGGCGCAGAGGGAGCGACGGCAGAAGCACGCGAAGCGGTCGCCGCCCTCCTCTGCCGGCGCCCGGACATGACATGCGAACAGGCGCGGGCCGAATTCTATTTCGGCAGCGTGCCGGCGATGTCGGAGGATTTCATCGACCGTTTTGTCGAAGACCTGCGGCGGGCGGGTGTGCCGGCTTAGTTTCGCGCGGCGCACGGCCGTCATCCCGCTGCCGCGACCTTCTCCCCGCAAGCGGGGCGAATGAAACCCGCCGCGCCCGCTGAAGTCCCCTCTCCCCGCATGCGGGGAGGGTTAAACGCGAGGAGAGGGCAATCCGCTAAGCTACTGCAGCGTGCGCGCGGGCGATGCCGCCGCCTGCCCGTTCAACGCCTCGGGCGCTGCTGCCTCGGTGCCGCGGGCACTGTCGAGGCCGGTCGCAACGACCGAGACGCGGAAGGTGCCGTCGAGGCTGCGGTCGAAGATCGCGCCGACGACGATGTCGGCCTCGTCGTAGACTTCCTCGCGGATGCGCGTCGCCGCTTCGTCGACTTCGAAAAGCGTCATGTCCATGCCGCCGGAGATCGACACCAGCACGCCCTTGGCGCCGCGCATCGAGACCTCGTCGAGCAGCGGGTTGGCGATCGCCGCCTCCGCCGCCATCATCGCCCTGCCCTCGCCGGCTGCCTCACCCGTGCCCATCATGGCGCGGCCCATGCCCTTCATCACCGTCTTCACGTCGGCGAAGTCGAGGTTCATCAGGCCTTCCTTGACGATGAGATCGGTAATGCAGCTGACCCCGGAATAGAGCACCCGGTCGGCGATCATGAAAGCATCGGCAAAGGTGGTCTTGGCATCGGCGATACGGAACAGGTTCTGGTTGGGAATGACGATCACAGTATCGGCGCTTTCGCGCAGGCGCTCGATGCCCAGTTCCGCGGTCTGCATGCGCCGCTTGCCTTCGAAGCTGAAGGGCTTGGTGACGACCGCGACCGTCAGGATGCCGGCCCGCCGCGCGGCCTCGGCGATCACCGGCGCCGCTCCAGTGCCCGTGCCCCCGCCCATGCCGGCGGTGACGAAGCACATATGCGTGCCACCGAGGTGATCCATGATTTCGTCGATCGACTCCTGCGCCGCCGCATTGCCGATATCCGGCAGCGAGCCGGCGCCGAGACCTTCGGTTATGGCCGTGCCGAGCTGGATCCGCCGTGCCGCCTTCGACATGGAGAGCGCCTGCGCATCCGTATTGGCGGCGATGAAGTCCACGCCCTGCAGGTCTTCGGTGATCATGTTGTTGATCGCGTTGCCGCCGCCACCACCGACGCCGATGACAGTGATTTTCGGACGCATCTCGGTGATGATCGGCTTCTTGTACTCTGTCATGGCTCTTCTCCTTGGGCAGTTCCACGGCCGTCGAAAGCTGCCCGTCCCCCGGGAAACGCGATCGAATGCGGTGCGGCGCGAATCAGCGCCTCCATTCTAGGAATTCAAAAAGGCCAGGGAGAAGGCAAGAGGGGCAAAATCAAGGCAAGTCCACAGCTAGTTGGGACGTGGGCGAGTTCCGGCGCGATTTGATAGCAGAAGTTGCAGATTTCTCCGCCTCTCCCCAGTCGCTCCCGCCGCAGCATAGTCACTACCTCGCCGCCTTGTTGCCGACCGTCAGAGGAAGCGTGAGAGTTCGATGCTGGTTCCGACCTGAGGCAGTGCTTATACACAGACCCGGGTCGAGCCGCCCGCTGTTCAGGCGCCCCGGCTCGGCCGGCTTGATCTGGCCTCCCGTAGGTCCTGCTGCGCGTCCTTAGAGCCGCCAGGCACCGCTGATGATGAACGGGGCCAGGGCGCCCTCGGACAGCGCCCCGCCGCTATAGGCCTTGAGCCGCTGCCCGTCGGGAAGCACAAGCTCCAGGGCGAAGCGCTCGCCTTCGAACACACAGGAGATGACCCGCATCGGAATGCCATCGGTGCCGCGGTGGACCTGCTCCGGCCGCACCAGCACCTCGGCAAGCGGCCCGCCCCCGGCAGCGCGCGCCGCACCATCCCGCGACCCAAGCGCCGCGCGCAATACCGGCCAGCCGACCTGCCTGTCGCCATCTTCCGCCAGCGGCAGCCGCAGGATGCTGCCGCGGCCGATCAGCCCGCCGACCACCCGGCCCTCGGGCCGTGCATAGATTTCCGCCGGTGCCGCCACCTGAAGGAGCCGGCCTTCCGACATCACCGCGACGTCGGTCGCGAGCGCCATCGCCTCCGCCTGGTCGTGGGTGACATAGACCATGGTGGCGCCGGAGCGCTCGTGGAAGGTCCTGAAGGTCTCCTCCATCGCGTTCCTCAGATGCTGGTCGAGATTGGCGAGCGGCTCGTCGAGCAGCACGACATCCGGCTGGGTGACGAGGCAGCGGGCGAGCGCCACCCGCTGGCGCTGGCCGCCGGAAAGTGCTGCCGGTCGCCGCTCGGCAAGCTCGGTGAGCTTCACCAGCGACAGCGCCTCGCCGACCCGCTTCTGCCAATGGGCCCCGGAGATACCGCGCACCTTCAAGGGATAGCCGACATTCTGCGCGACCGTCATATGCGGCCAGAGCGCATAGGACTGGAACACCATCGCCATATTGCGCTTTTCCGGCGGCAGCGCGCCCGCGGCGTCCGAAAGCCGCCGCTCGCCATAGGAGATCGAGCCGTCGCTCGGCTGCTCGAAACCAGCGATCATCCGCAGCACCGTCGTCTTGCCGCAGCCCGACGGACCGAGGAGCGCCAGGAACGCCTGCCGGCGCAGCGTCAGCGAGACATCGGCGACCGCCGGCCTATCAATCCCAGGAGACTTGCCGCTGCCGAAATCCTTGCTGAGGTGGTTGAGGATCAGTTGCGCCACGGCAGCACGCCCTCCGGCAGGTATTTTGCGAAAAATTCGAGCGCCGCCATCAGCGCGATCACCAGCAGCACGACGAGCACCGAGAGCGCCGAGGCGAGGTCGGAGGAGCCGCTGTCGTCGAGATTGAAGATCGCCACACCCAGCGTCTGCGTCCCCGCCGACCAGAGCAGCGCCGAAACGGTCAGCTCGTTCGCCGCGATCAGGAAGACGAGGATGACGGAGGCGCCGGCGGCCGGCGCGATCAGCGGCAGCAGCACGTCGCGCATGCGGCGGAAGAAGCCTGCGCCGGCAAGCCGTGCCGCCTCCTCGAGCGCCGGGTCCATCTGCGCAAACGCGCTCATGACCGGCTTCAGGCTGACGGCGAGGAAGGAGGAGAAATAGGCGGCGAGGATGATCCAGATCGTACCGTAGAGCGAGACGCCGACCACCGGCAGCGGTGCCGCGAAGGTGAGGATGAAGGCGACGGCAAGCACGATGCCGGGCAGCGCGTAAGGGATCTCGATCAGGATGGCGACGAGATTGGCAAGCGCCCCCTTCCGCCGTGTCATGAGATAGGCGGCCGGGACGGTGACGGCGAGCAGCCCGAGGGCGGAGGCGGAGGCGAGGAACAGCGAATTTTTGAGCGCCGTCAGCGTGATCGACTGGCGGAAGAGGATTTCCGCATAGGCGTCGAGCGACACAGTCTTGAAATTGAGCGGCACGCCATAGGCCGGCACCAGCGAGCTTGCGACGAGCGCCAGCAGCGGCGCGACCAGCACCAGCGCCAGCAGGCTGAGGAGCAGCGCCTCGACAGCGATGCGCCACCGCCCAAGCGAAAAGGCGGCGCGGGCGCCGGAATGGCCGATCAGGCGATAGTCGCGGCCGGCGAGCGCCCGCTGCTGTACGAGAAGCCCGGCGGCAGAGATCGCCGCGATCAGCGCCGAGATCAGCGCGATCTCGCCGAAGGTGGCGGCGCCAAAACTCGCCAAGCGGCTGAAGATCAGCGTCGGCAAGGTCTCGATCCCGGCAGGAATGCCAAGAATCGCCGGAATGCCGAAATTGCCGATGCCGGAGACGAAGGCGATCGCGCCGCCGGCGATCAGCCCCGGAGCGCTGAGCGGCAGCACGATGTCGCCAAACACCCGGAACGGCCCGGCGCCCGAAAGCCGGGCCGCCTCGATGCCGTCGCGCGGGCTTGCGGCAAGCCCGGCCTTCAGCGCCAGGAAGACGAGCGGCGCATGCTGCACGCCGAGGAGAAGCGCGATGCCGGAAAGCGAATAGAGCGGCTGCGGGCTGCCGAGCGGCGGCGCCAGCCCGAGCGTCTTCAAAAGCGGGCTTGCCGGCCCCGACATCTCCACCCAGGCGAGCGCCGTCACCTGCGGCGGGATCATCATCGGCAGCATGAAGGCGAAGCTCAAGACAAGCTTGCCGCGAATGTCGGTGAGTGCCAGCGCGAAGGCAAAGAGCGAGCCTAGGAGGAGCGAGACGGCCATGCCGCCTGTGGCGGTGAGAAGCGTATTGCGGAGCGCCGCAGAGGTCGCCGGCTCGAAGATCAGCCGCGCCGCCTCGCCATCGACAAGCCCGCTCACCCCCGCTCCGGCGAGGCGAGCGAGCGGCAGAACGGAAAGCAAGAGCACCGCAGAAAGCACGAAAGGCAGCAGCCAGGCCGGCTCGCCGGACGGCGCCCGCGGCTTTTGCGGGCGGAAGCCGAACCGCCGCCCTTCCCGGCCGCCGCGCGGCGGCCTCGCCTTGAGGAAGCCGTCTTCCGTAACGTGAGGCGTCGCTGGCAGCTTGACGCCGCTCAAAGTCCGCATCAGCACGCCCGGCAGTTTTCCGGACGTCGTCTGGGGAGACTGGCTTTCCGCCGCCTCCCCTCCGCCGAAGAGAACCCGCAACCGGCCGAAGGGCCGCGCCTTCGACAGAAGACGCGGCGGAGACTCTCGCGTTTTGGACCCGGAGCCTCTTTCCGCATCCGGCGCTTCCGCAGGGGCGGGCGCGCCACGGCTGCGGGCGGTCTCGTCCGCTCGCGTCATCGGGCGATCAGTTCGTCCCAAAAATGCCCGAGAAGGTCTTGAGGTCCGCTTCGGAGTTCTGGACCGCCGCGGCGGCATCGAGCGGCAGCACCTTGATCGTCTCGCGGGCCGGGTAGCCTTCTGGCAGCGCCACGCCGTTGCGGGCCGGGATATAGCCCATCTTCGCCGCGACCTTCTGGCCTTCCTCGGAGATGAGGAAGTCGACGAATTTCTTCGCCGCCTCGACGTTCCTGGCGGTCTTCAGAATGCCGACCGGCTCGGTGACGGCCGAAACGCCCTCGGCCGGGAAGACGAATTCCACCGGCGCACCCTTGGCCTTCTCGCGGATCGCCATGAAATCGACGAGCATGCCATAGGCCTTCTCGCCAGTCGCCACCGCCTTCAACACGCCGCCATTGCCGCCGGCGGCCGTCGCGCCGTTTTCGGCAAGCGCCTTGTAATAATCCCAGCCTAGGCCGGGGATGCCGGCAAGCGTCTCGGCATGGATCAGCGCCGCGCCGGAGGTGAGCGGGCTCGGCATGGTGACCAGACCCTTCGCCTCGGGCTTGGTGAGATCCTGCCAGCCTTCCGGCTTCATCGCGGCCGAGGTGTTGTAGACGATGCCGGTGGTGATCATCTTGGTCGAATAATAGGCGCCGTCCGCATCATAGAGCGCCGCATCGTAGCCCGCCGCCTCCGGCGACTTGTGCGGCAGCAGATGCCCGCCCTCCTTCAGCCGCTGCATCGTCACCGTGTCGGCGATCAGAAGCACGTCCGCCACCGGATTGCCCGCCTCGATCTCGGCCATCAGCTTGGCCATGATCTTCGTCGTCCCCTCGCGCACCCACTCGACCTCGACGCCCGGGTTCGCCGCCTTGAACGCATTCACCGTCGCCTGCGCATCCTCGTTCGGCTGGCTGGTGTAGAGGATAAGGTTTTCGGCATACGCCGCGGTGGAAAGAAGGCCCACGACGAGCGTGGCGGCAACGGCGGAGAAAAGCGTTTTCATGGGGGTTTTGCCCTCGGTGGGAGAAAGATGCGCCGAGGGATAGAGCGGGTGTTTTACAGGGATGTGACAGGGGGGTAGGACGCAAACGTGGGTCGGCCCTAAATCGGGTCGTCAGCGAAATGGCAAGACGCTGCCAGTCGAGCGCGCAATCGAAGTTTTGAAAGCCCGACCGACACGATCCTCAAAGAATGCCGCGAACCAGAACAACTGAAATTCCAGCAGGCGTCTCAAGATGCCGCCTCGATGCAGCCAGCAATCTCTGCTGGCGAATCCCCCACTACGGTACGCGGAGTTGCGCTGAGACGCTTACTCTGTAAGGCTGCGGTATTTGACAGTGAGGGGGATCAGCGATGAAGCGACACCCTCCTGGCCAACGAGGTCTCGCCTGCCCCGATTGGAAGGTCTTCAATCTGCAGGCGGATGGAAGCGCCATGTACACGGTTCAAGGACTTTGGACGTAGGCGCGGGAGAACCTGGACGTGGTAACGATCATTTTCGCCAACCGCGCCTACGCCATCCTTCAGGCCGAAATGCGGAATGTCGGCGTTACAGCGATCGGAGCAAATGTGCGGCGCATGCTGGAACTTGAACAACCATCGCTGGATTGGATCTCGATCGCAAGAGGCATGGGAGTTGAAGCGGCGCGTGCAGAGTCCTGTGAGGAATTCAGCGATCTCCTCGACAGCGTTCTGCTGCGTCACGGACCGTTTCTTATCGAGGCGGTCATTTGACTTCGAATTGAATTCCCTGCGCATCAAAATCCACTTGATGCCCGGCCCTTCAACTGCTGCGATGTCACCGTATCGGCGATCAAAGAAGGCTTACCTGCGTCTTCCCGCCGCTCCGCCGCCGTTGTAGACTCCCGCTGCTGCCTGATCCCGTCGTCATCCGGACCGCCGCGATCACGCGGGCTATGCCGACCGTTGCGAAGCACACGGCGGCGGGGGCTAGCCGCGCCCCGGGGGAAGCCGCCATGGACGATGCGCCAGTCAAAGCCGAGCCTGCTAGCGCGCCGGCCTCGATCGAGCCGCGGGTGACCGAGTTCCTGCGGCTCGGGGTGCTGGCGCTCTTTGCCTATTGGTCGCTGACACTTGTCGCCCCCTTTGCGATCATCGCCATCTGGGCAGGCATTCTCGCCGTCGCGCTCTTTCCGCTTTTCAGGGCGCTCACCGCCCTCTTCGGCGGCCGGCCTCGCCTTGCGGCGGCGGCGATTACGCTGCTCGCCCTGGCGGTTATCGCCGGTCCGCTGGCAGCGATCGCGCTGAGCTTTGCCGAAGCGGTGCAAGCGCTTCTCGGCAAGCTGGCGGCGGGCACGCTCACCGTGCCGGCGCCGCCGGAGGCCGTGCGCGACTGGCCGCTGATCGGCGAACGGCTCCATAGCGCCTGGGCCCAGGCCTCCGGCAATATCGAGGCGACGCTGCAGCGTCTCGCCCCGTCGCTGTTGCAGGCCGGTGGCACCGTGCTTGGCAAACTCGCCGGAATCGGCGTCGATCTCATCGGCTTCATCGTTTCGGTCATCATCGCCGGCTTTCTCTTCCGTCCCGGTCCGCGGCTCGGCGAAGGGCTGAAGCTCTTCGCCCGCCGGGTCGCCGGCGAGCGCGGCGCCGGCTTCGTCGATCTTGCGGCCGCGACGATCCGCAATGTCGCGCGCGGCGTGATCGGCGTGGCGCTGCTGCAGGCCCTGCTTGCCGGGCTTGCCTTCTCGCTCTTCGGCATTCCGGCCGCAAGCGTGCTCGCCTTCGCCGTCCTCATCTTCTGCATCATCCAGATCGGCCCGGCCCCAGTCCTCCTGCCGGTCGCCATCTGGGCCTGGATGTCGATGGACACCCGCGCCGCCCTCGGCCTGACGCTGATCCTCGTCCTGATCGGGCTGATCGACAACGTCCTGAAGCCGATGCTGGTCGCCCGCGGGCTCAAGACACCGATGCTCGTCATCCTCGCCGGCGTGATCGGCGGCACGCTCTCCTATGGGCTGATCGGCCTCTTCCTCGGGCCAATCGTGCTCGGCGTCTTCTATGATCTCGTCGCCGCCTGGATTCGCTCCCAGCCGCCGCGGCAGGACGAGAGCCGACCCGCCTGATCCGCCGCACCGAGCCCCGTGCACGCCTGTCCACCTGGCACGTCATGCCCCCTTGACTATCCCCCGCCGAGACGTATCAATCTCAAGTTGCGTGACTTGGAGTGGTGAAAGTGCTCTGACTCCAAGTCATCCGAAAGTGAAATTGCAAGCCGTCTCAAGCTGTAACGGGAGAACGTTGCATGCGTGGTTCGAGAACTCTGGCTGTCGTCCTTTCATCAACGCTGCTTGCCGCGCTCTCGATGGCGCCGGAAAGGGCTCGCGCCCAGCAGGCGGCGCCGGCCGTGGTCGTGGCGCCGGCGACGATCATGGACCTGCGCGAAAGCGCCGACTTCACCGGCAAGGTCGTGGCGATCCAGAAGGTCGGCATCCGCGCCCGCGTCTCGGGTTTCCTGGAGGACGTCAACTTCAAGGAGGGCGACAAGGTTCCGGCCGGCGCCCTGCTCTACCAGGTCGAGGACGGCGCCTACAGGGCCGCCATCCAGGAGATCCAGGGATCGATCGAGGCGGCCGAAGCGACGCGCGAACTCGCCGTGCTCGAGCGCGACCGGGCCAAGCAGCTCATTTCCAGCAACACGATCAGCCAGGCCGAGGTCGACGAGGCGAATGCCCAGGTCAAGAAGTCCGAGGCCGATATCCTGCGGCTGGAGGGCAGCAAGCAGAACGCCGAGCTCAACCTCTCTTATACGAAAATCATCGCCCCCTTCGAGGGCGTCGCCGGGCTTTCGAGCGTCGATGTCGGCGCCCTGGTCGGCCCGGATTCGGACGCGCTGGTGACGATCACCCGGCTCGATCCGATCTATGTCGAGTTCCCGGTCGCGACCGCCATCTTCCTCGAATACCGCCAGCGGGCGCTGAGGGGCGAAGTCAGCCGCGACGCCAATGTGCAGATTCTCCTGCCGGACGGCACCACCTACCCGGACAAGGGCACGATCAATTTCGTCTCCAGCGAGGTCGCGCAGGGCACCGACACGATCACGGTCCGGGCCGAGTTCCCGAACCCCGATGCGCTTCTCCTCGACGGCACGCTGGTGCGCGTCACGCTTGAGCAGACCGACAAGCAGGAAGTGCTTGCCGTCCCTCAGCAGGCGATCCAGCGCGACCAGCAGGGCGCCTTCGTGATGGTCGTCGGCGCAGACTCGAAGGTCGAACTGCGCCGCCTCGACGTGGCGCGCACCACCCGCGGCCAGGCGGTCATCGCCAAGGGGCTGAAGGAGGGCGAGCAGGTGATCACCGACGGCGTCGGCAAAGTCAGGCCGGGCATGACCGTCGATGCAGCAGCGGCAACGGGCGGCTGAGCCATGATCTCCGAGATCTTCATCGATCGTCCCCGCTTCGCCGCGGTTATCTCCATCGTCCTGACGCTCGCTGGCCTTATCGCGCTCACTGCGCTGCCCATCGCGCAGTTCCCCGACATCGTGCCGCCGCAAGTAAGCGTGACGGCGAGCTATCCCGGTGCAGGCGCCGAGGTGGTCGAGGCGACCGTCGCCCAGCCGATCGAGAGCCAGATCGTCGGCGTCGACGACATGCTCTACATGAAGTCGACCAGCGGCGCCGACGGCTCCTATACGCTGACGGTGACATTCGCGGTCGGCACCGACCCCGACATCGCCACCGTCAACGTGCAGAACCGCGTCTCGCTCGCCGAGGCTAGGCTGCCTTCCGAAGTCAAGCAGTCCGGCGTCAGCGTGCGCAAGAAATCCTCTGCGCTGATGCAGGTGATCGCAATCTACGGCGAGGGCGAGAACGAAAGCTTCGACAATCTGTTCCTGTCGAATTACGCCACCATCAACGTGATGGACACGATCAAGCGCGTGCCCGGCGTCGGCGACGCCTCGCTCTTCGGCGCGCAGGACTATTCGATGCGGGTGGTGCTCGACATCGATCGGCTGACCAGCCTCGGCATGACCCCGACCGACGTGATCAATGCGCTGAAGGCGCAGAACATCCAGGCCGCGATCGGCCGGATCGGCGCCCAGCCGATGACCGACGATCCGCTTTTCCAGCTCAATCTCCAGACCCAGGGGCGGCTCACCGATCCGAAACAGTTCGAAGACGTCGTGCTGAGGGCCGAAGCGGACGGCTCCTTCGTGCGCATCCGCGATGTCGCCAAGGTCGAGCTCGGCGCGGCGAGCGCGGATTCGAGCTCCCGCTTCAATGGCAAGCCGGTGGCGATGATCGGCACCTACCAGGCGCCGGGCGCCAATGCGCTGGCCGCCGCAGAGGGCGTGCGGGCGGCGATGGAGCGCCTGTCGCAAGCCTTTCCGGAAGGCCTCACCTACAAGATCTCCTATGACACCTCCGAATTCGTCGAGGCGAGCGTCGAGAATGTCGTGCACACGCTGATCGAAGCCTTCGTGCTGGTGATCATCGTCGTCTTCCTGTTTCTCGGTAATTGGCGCGCAACGCTGATCCCGCTCGTCGCCGTGCCGGTGGCGCTCATCGGCACCTTCGCAGTGATCCTCGCCATGGGCTTCTCGCTCAACACCGTGTCGCTGCTGGCGCTGGTGCTGGCAATCGGCATCGTCGTCGACGACGCGATCGTCGTCGTCGAAAACATCGAGCGCGTCATGGAGGAAACCCCCGGCATGCAGGCGCCGGAAGCGGCGCGCCTTGCCATGGGCGAAATCACCGGCGCGATCGTCGCCATCACCCTGGTCTTGCTTTCGGTCTTCGTACCGGTGGCCTTCATCCCCGGTTTAAGCGGCCAGCTCTTCCAGCAGTTCGCGGTCGCCGTCTCCGTCTCGATGGTGATCTCCGCCATCAACGCGTTGACCTTGAGCCCCGCGCTCTGCTCGGTCCTGCTGATGCCGCATCACGGCGAGAAGCGCGGCATTCTCGGCTGGCTATCGCGCCGCATCGACAACGGCCGCGACGGCTATGTCTATGTGGCCGAGAAGATCGCGCGGCGCGCCATCATCGGCCTCGTTCTGATCGCGGTCGCGATCGGCGCCACGGGCTGGCTGTTCCGCATCGTCCCGACCGGCTTCCTGCCGAGCGAAGACCAGGGCATGTTCTTCACCGAAGTCCGCCTCCCCGAAGGCGCCTCCTACAACCGCACGGATGCGGCGCTGCGCCAGGTCGAGACGTTCCTGCGCGGCATCGAAGGCGTGCAGGACGTGACCAGCGTCTCCGGCTACAGCTTCCTCGACGGTCTCTCCAAGTCGAACAGCGGCTTCGCGGTGGTCACCATGAAGCCCTTCGCCGAGCGAGAGGCGGCGTCCGCCTCGGTCGACAGCGCCGTCGCCACCGCCATGGCGAAGGGCGTGACGATCCGCGAGGCGCAGGTCTTCGCCTTCAACCTGCCGCCGATCCTCGGGCTCGGCACGGGCTCCGGCTTCGAATACCAGTTGCTGGACCTGCAAGGGCGCCCGGCAGCCGACATCGCGTCGACGGCCGGCGGGCTGATCATCGCCGCCAATCAGAACGCAAAGCTCGGGCCGACCTTCACCACCTATTCGGCAAGCTCGCCGCAACTCTATCTCGATCTCGACCGCGACCGGGTACAGGCGCTCGGCGTTTCGATCAGCGATCTGTTCGCCACGCTGCAGGGCACGCTCGGCTCCTATTACGTCAACGACTTCAACCTTTTCGGCCGCAGCTGGAAGGTGAACCTGCAGGCGGCACAGGCCGACCGCGACTCCGTCAACGACATCCAGCGCCTGCATGTGCGCAACGCCGCCGGCGGCATGGTGCCGGTCGCGTCGGTGGCGCGGGTGGACTATATCGTCGGCCCGCAGACGATGGTGCGCTACAACAACAACCGTTCGATCACCTTGAACGGCCAGCCGGCCTCCGGCGTCTCCTCGGGCGAGGCGCTGCAGGCGATGGCGGCGCTGTCGGCCACCACACTTCCGCCCGGCTACAGCTACGAATGGACCGGCACCGCGCTGCAGGAACTCGAGGCCGCCGGCCAGACGACGGTAATCCTGGCGCTCGCGGTGCTGTTCGCCTACCTCTTCCTGGTCGCGCTTTACGAAAGCTGGACGATCCCGGTCCCGGTGCTCCTGTCGGTGGCGGTCGGCGTCGCCGGCGCGCTGGTCTCCGTACTGATCGCCGGCCTCTCCTTCGATATCTACGCCCAGATCGGCCTTGTCGTGCTGATTGCGCTCGCGTCGAAGAACGCGATCCTGATCGTCGAATTCGCCAAGTTCCAGCGGGAGAAGGGCGCCGGCATCGTCGAGGCGGCCGTGCAGGGCGCCCGCGCCCGCTTCCGCGCGGTGATGATGACGAGCTTTGCCTTCATCGTCGGGCTGATTCCACTCGTCACGGCCGAGGGCGCCGGCATGCTCAGCCGCCGCGCCGTCGGCACCGGCGTCGCCGGCGGGATGCTCGCAGCGTCCCTGCTCGGCATCTTCGTCATCCCGGCCCTCTATGTCACTTTCCAATGGCTCCGTGAACGGGGCCACAAGCTCGCCGGGCTGTCCGGCCCGCATATCGGTCAGCCGGCGTCGGCCGAGGACGGTCCGGAAGAGGAGCGGAAGGAAGACCGGCGGGCGCCAGCGACGGCTGCGACCGCCGCGCAGTCGCCGCCCGCGCGCTGACGCATCGACCGAAAATCGGACCCGATTTTCGGTCGATGCGTCGTTTCAAAGAGTTACAGCGTCCTTTGTGCGTCCTGAAGGACGCACGGCGCTATATCGTCATTCTTCAGCGCACCGTCCCCACCATATAGGCCTGGATCCGCCGCTCGATCATCCCGCTCCCGAAGCGCTTCGTCAGCGCCTCCGCCACGCCCTCCGTTACCGCCGCCAGCGCCGAAGCGTCGCGCTCCTCGATCTCGCTGCGGACGGGAGTGCCCTGGCAAAAACCGGTCGCGGCATCGGACGCGGATATGGGGCCGTTCCTCTTCTCGAGCGTTTCGAGCGTGATGTCGTGAAAGCCGGCGGTCACGAGATCGGCGCGGATGATTTCCGGGTCCGCATAGCCGTGCGGCACGCGGCGCATGAAGCTCGGCGGGTTCTCCGGGAAACGCGCTGCCAGCGCCTCCACCGCCGCATATGCCAGCTCGTTTGCTTCGACCCTGTCCCAGACGTTGAAGAGGAAGCGTCCGCCGGGTTTCAGAACGCGCCACGCCTCTCGGTAGGCTTTCACCCGGTCCGGGAAGAACATCACGCCAAACTGGCAGAGGACGACATCGAAGCTCTCGTCGTCGAACGGCAGTTCCATGGCGTCCGCCTGCTGCCAGATGATCCGCTCGTCGTCGCCCAGCCTGGCATGCGCGACATCCAGCATCGGCTGGTTGAGATCGGTCGCGACGAATTGCGCCTCGATATCGAGCTTCGGCGCCAGCATCCGGGTGACGATGCCGGTGCCGGCGGCGATTTCCAGCACGTCGAGCGGTTTGAGCCGCGCCACTCGCTCGGCGAGGTCGATCGCATAGGGCTCGAAGATCAGCGGCACCATCAGCCGCTCGTAAATTTCGGGTATCGCTCCGGCAAAGACCTTGTCCGCTTCCGCCATGGTCCCCTCCCGCGTCGGTGAAAGGCGCCCTCCGGTGACGCCGCTTTGGCGGGAGTAAGATACAACCTTGCGCCGCATTTCCGAAGCGGTCCGAACGAGGCGGTGAATAGCAACATGATTACCGGCTATTGCGAGCATTTGCGATCGCCCGATAGATTGCCTCACCCTACGTCAGGAGGGAGCTGCCTCACCGATACCCCGTCGCATCGGCGGCCTTACCCGCCTCCATCACCTCGTCCATGTAGCGCCAGCAATCCGGCCGGGAGCCATCGAGGTCGGTGAAGCCGTAGACCTGGGCGAGCCCGCCGCTTGACAGCGACTGGCCGTTGAAGCGGGTCTTCTCCGGATCGGCGGCAAGCGCCGCCACCGCCCGGCCGACGAAACGCGGGCTCTCGGAAATGACGAAATGCGGCTGATAGGCCGTGGCGTCGCGCCAGTTCTCCTCCGTCACCTTGAAGGCATCGAGCATCATTTCCGAGCGCAGCCAGCCGGGGGTCAGCGAGACAGCTGTCGCCCCATGCGGCTCGAGGTCCTTGGCATGCGCCCAGGCCATGCGGTTCGCCGAGGTCTTGGCGAGATCGTAGAAGGGCGACAACCGGTAGTGATCGGCATTGTACTTCGCCGTGCCGTCCGTCACCTCCACCAGCAGCCCGCCCGGTCGCTCGATCAGCAGCGTCAGCGCGTAATGGGCGGTGATCAGATGCGTGTCGATCGCCAGCCGCAGGATCCTCAGGCCGTTTTCGAGATTATGGTCCCACACCGGCTTGTTCCATTCGAAGAGCTTTTCGCCACCCCAGATGTCGTTGACGAGAATGTCGAGCCTTCCCTCCTCGCGCCGAATGCGCTCGACCAGCGCCTGCACCGCCGGCGGCTGCAGGTGGTCCACCTGCACGGCGATTCCCTTGCCGCCCGCGGCCGCCGCGAGCTCCGCCGTCTCCTCGATCGTCTCGGGCCGCTGATATTCCGAAGGCTGCGTCCGCGTCGTTCGTCCCGTGACATAGACCGTTGCGCCCGCCGCACCGAGTTCCACCGCAATGCCGCGGCCGGCGCCGCGCGTTGCGCCCGCGACCAGCGCCACCTTGCCTTCAAGCGTCATGTCATCCTCCCTGAGAAATCCTCTGGCCTTGACCGGCACGTGCATATATAAACGCTTATTCGGTTATAAATAAAGGTCAAAAATGCCACGCCCCAAGACCCTGCCAAACGAAGAGGTGCTCGGCGCCGCCCTGAACCTCATGCGCATGGAGGGGCCGGAAGGCTTGACTTTCGCCACCCTCTCCGCCGCCTGCGGCCTTTCCCCTTCGACCCTGGTGCAGCGTTTCGAGACCAAATCCGGCCTCATCCAGGCGGCCTTGCTGCAGGCCTGGGACCGCCTTGACCGGCTGACGGCGGAACTGGCAGCCGCCACGCCGAAGACGCCGGCGGGCGCCGTCGCCCTGCTCGTCGGGCTCTCCGGCGACTACGGCGGCATCGAAAGCTACGCCGACGATCTCCTGATCCTGCGCGAGGACCTCCGCGATCCACTGTTGCGCGCCCGCGGCGCCGCCTGGCGCGACGTGCTCTCCGCGGCGGTCGAGGAGCGTTTCGCGCGCGTGCCCGCCGCCCCCGCCGGCATCGGCCTGATGATGGCCGCCCAATGGCAGGGGGCGCTCCTCTGGTGGAGCTTCGATCCGTGCATGCCAGTCACCGACTTCGTCAAGCAAAGCCTCCAGCGCTTCGTCGGGGCTTTCGCGGCGGAGCGGGAAACGGATCCGAGCTGACGATGGGGCCTTCGCGCCGGCTGAATCGCGAAGACTCCCCTTTTCACTTCACATTGGTGCGCTATACTGATTGCGAAACGCAACCAATCATCATAGGCACCTCCATGGCTCTGACCCTCTACCTCCACCCGCTCGCTTCCTTCTGCCACAAGGTGCTGATCGCGCTCTATGAAGCCGGGACGCCCTTCGAGGCGCGGATCGTCGATCTCATGGACCCGCAGGAGAACGCCCGCTACCTGGAGGTCTGGCCGGTCGGCAAGATCCCGGTGCTCAACGACGGCGCCCGCGACAGGATCGTGCCGGAAACCTCGATCATCATCGAATATCTCGATCGCCACTATCCCGGCAACGAGCCGCTGATCCCCCGCGACGAGGCAGTGGCGCTCGAGGCACGGCTGTGGGACCGCTTCTTCGATCTCTATATCCACGTGCCGATGCAGAAGATCGTCACCGACACGTTGCGTGCGCCGGGCGAAAACGACCGTCGCGGTGTAGCCGACGCCCGCGCGTCGCTCGCCACCGCCTATGATCTGGCCGAGCGCCAGCTCACGGACCGGCGCTTTGCGGTCGGCGACGCCTTCACCATCGCCGATTGCGCCGCCGCGCCCGCCCTCTTCTATGCCGGCATCGTGCAGCCCTTCGGCGAGACCCATCCGAACCTTTCGGCCTATTTCGAGCGGCTGCTCGAGCGTCCTTCCTTCCAACGCACGCTCGCTGAGGCGAAACCCTATTTCCACATGTTCCCCTACAGGGACGCGATGCCGGCACGCTTTCTTTGACCGCTTTGGCAGGCCGCCTTTTGCGGCTTGCTTTCCCGCCCTTGCCCGCTACCCTTTCCGGCAACAAGCACGCAAAGGAGCGAGACAATGGAATATCGTCTGCTCGGCCGCTCCGGCCTCAAGATTTCGACCGTCACCATGGGAACGATGACCATCGGCGGCGGCGGCAAGTTCGCCCAGGTCGGCAATGTCGGCGTCGAGGACGCGCGCCGCTATGTCGACCTCTGCCTCGATGCCGGCGTCAACCTCATCGACACGGCCGATATCTATTCGACCGGCACCTGCGAGGAGATTCTGGGCGAGGTTTTGGGCGGCAAGCGCAAGAACGGCGTGCTTCTCGCCACTAAGGCGCGCTTCTCCATGGGCCCGAGTCCGAATGACGGCGGCCTGTCGCGCCAACACCTGATCAGCGCCTGCGAGGCGAGCCTCAAGCGGCTGAAGACCGACGTCATCGACCTCTACCAGGTGCACGAATGGGACGGCCAGACGCCGCTCGAGGAAACGATGGAAGCGCTCGACACGCTCGTGCGCCAGGGCAAGGTGCGCTACATCGGCTGCTCCAACTATTCCGGCTGGCACATCATGAAGGCGCTCGGCATCAGCGCGCTGGAACACCGCCAGCGCTTCGTCAGCCAGCAGATCCATTATACGCTGGAGGCCCGCGAGGCCGAATACGAACTGGTTCCGATCTCGATCGACCAGGGCCTCGGCATCCTCGTCTGGAGCCCGCTTGCCGGCGGCCTCCTCTCCGGCAAGCACCGCCGCGGCCAGTCACCGGAAGGTACCCGCCAGTTCGCCGGCTGGAACGAGCCGCCGATCCGCGACGAGGAACGGCTCTGGAAGATCGTCGACATGCTGGTGGCGATCGCTGCCGAGCGCAATGTCTCTCCTGCGCAGGTGGCGCTCGCCTGGCTGATCGGCCGCAAGGCGGTCACTTCGGTGATCATCGGCGGCCGCACCGAGGCGCAGTTCCGCGACAACCTAGCCGCCGCCAGCCTCAAGCTCAGCGACGAGGAACGCGAACTGCTCGACGCCGTCAGCCTGCCGCCGGTCATCTATCCCTATTGGCACCAGCTCTGGACCGCCAAGGACCGGCTCGGCGCCGCCGATCTGTCGCTGCTCGGGCCGCATGTTTGACAGGGATGCGGCCGCGGCTAGCCGCCCGCATAGCTTCTAAATGCGATGAGTGGATCAGCGGCTGAGCAGGCCGACGGTTTCCGCTACTTCCAGCGTGTCCACGAACTCGGCGAAGTCAACGACGCGCCCATCCTTGAAGGTGAACTTGTCCATCAGTTCCATCTCCTTCGAAGTATTGGACGGAATGAACCGCACCGGGCCGGCGCGATGCACGCACACGGTGTCGCCATCGACGTGCAGGCTGACGGTGCTGACGCCGGAAAGGTCCCAGTTTTCGAGCAGCGCCTGGATGGAGCTTCGAATGGAATCCGTACCGTTCACCGGCTGTGTCATCAGCCCCAGCCAAGTGCTCCCGACAATCCGGAAGCGGCAGGCGGGGTCGAACCACGCCATGATGGTATCGAGGTCATTTTCATTTCGCGCGCCGTATATCGTCTGCACGGCCCTTTCCAGTTCGCTTCGATCCGCCATTGCTGAACCTCCCCCTTCGCAAGACCACTGCCCGCGGAAACGAGGCGCGGAACCGCCTCGCCTCCTCTCTTCGCGCACCATGAGTTTGCACCTGCTGGACCTTGGTTGCAATGAGCGTCACTACAACTTTGCGGGCTCGCCTCTTTCCTTCGCCCGCGGCCATCCATCCTCCTGGGCGCCGGAGCGGCTTCCAAAGATCGCCCGTTCAAGGGACGGCGCGAGCGATTCCGCATAGGGCGTCGCGATATGATGACGGTCGCGGAAGGTGAGCTTGCCGTCGATCAGCGCCGGGCACGTTGTCCCGTTGCAGAACAGATCGACCACATCGACATAGGACGCATGCGTCTCGGCAGCGACCTTTCGCTCCGCGGCGGGAATGGTTTCCTCAACCGCCTCGCTCCGCGGCGTGTCGCAATCGCTTGGGCTCCTGTCCTGCCAGACTGCGCGCGCGACGCATTTGTCGAGGTAGGATTTGTGTACCGGCACGTCGCGAAGCAGGACGACGTCGCTGCCCGCGCGTTCCAGCGCCTCCACGGAGCGCTTGATGCCTTTTGCCCACTCCCGAACATCCATCTGGTGGCTGGACACGGAGTTGATGCCGTTCCTGACATAGCTCGACGAGTATTGCGAGAGGATCACTACATCCGGCTTCAGCGCAGCGATCTCGCCGAAGGCCCGGCGCTTCCAGGCATCGCACTCGTCATAGTTCCGCATCAGCACGCCGTTCCAGGTCGGTACGTCCGCCGCCGGGCACGACGACTTCAGATAGGTGACGAGCCGCCATCCATTGTCTTCTGCGATCTTCTTGAGCGGCGTCGACCAATGATCCGCATGGGAATCACCGAGAAGGACGACGGTCTTCTTCGGCTTGGCGGCGCCGAATGAGCAAGCCTTCGGCTGCACTGCTTCCCTTTCGAGTACGCAGGCCGAATCGAATTCACGCGCCGCCGATTTGCGTTCGGCGCTTTGCTGGATCTGCCGCTGCTCACCATCGAGGCTGTAGCCTGCCAGGGCGGCGCTGCCATAGGCGAGCGTCGTGCCGGTCCCGGTGAGCAGCGCGGCGAGGCCCAGCGACCGCGCCGTCTTCGCCGCCAGCCAGCCGTTGTGGCGGATCGGGTTTTCGATGAAGTGGTAGCTGAAGAGCGACAGAACGAGCGTGACCGACAGGCACAGAAGCCGGTCGACGAGCGAGAGTTCCGGTTCGACAATGCCTGTATAGACGATGACTGGCCAGTGCCAAAGATAAAGCGAATAGGAGAGCTTTCCGATCTCCTGCAACGGCCGAAGCGCGAGGACGGATTTCGGGCCTGCCGCTCCCTCATGGGCGCCGCTCAGGAGCACCATCACCGTGCCGAGAACCGGCACGAGCGCGATTGAACCGGGAAAGGGTATCTCCTCCGTCACGGTCAGATAGGCCGTGGCGATCAGGAAGAGCCCGAGCCAGCCGAGGGCGGGCGAAAACCGAGAGCGCCGCGCCCATTGCTGCGGTAGCGCCATCGATGCAAGGCCGCCGAAGGCAAACTCCCATGCGCGCAACGGCGAGAAATAGAAGGCCCAAGGTTGGGATACGGCCGTCATGTGCCAGCAGAGTGCAAACGAGATGGCGGCGACGATGGCAAGGAGAACGAAGAGACCGCCCTTGCCCGGTCGAAGCCGCGCGAAGATCAGGAGCAGCGCCGGCCAGACCAGATAGAATTGCTCCTCGACCGAGAGCGACCAGAAATGGATGAACGGGTTGTTTGATGCGTCCGCGGCGAAATAATCGACGGTCCAGCGGATCAGCCAAAGATTGATCATGTAAGCCGAGGCGAACAACGACCCCTTGGAATAGAATTGCTGTTCGGACGGCGCGAGGATGAAATAGCCGAAAAGCAGCGTGGTCAGGATGACGAACAGCGAGGCGGGAAGCAGGCGGCGGGCACGCCGCGCATAGAAGCGCCAGAGATCGACTGTTCCGCTCTTCGCAATCTCCTGTTGCAGATGCCTGGTGATCAGAAAGCCTGAAATGACGAAGAAGATGTCGACCCCGACGAACCCGCCCGGCAGTCCTGTCATCCCGAAGTGAAAGGCGATGACACCGGAGACCGCCAAGGCGCGCAATCCTTCGATGTCCGGACGAAACCGTCCCGAGGAGGCTTGAATACTCATACGAACGACGCCCTGTCCCTGGCCCACCCGGGCGAAGGCTATCCGCAACCGGGAGGCAAAGTTCCTATCGCACCGCAGCATTCTTGCTGCAGCGCGGCGTGACGGGCGTGATCCTGATTCAGAATATGGCCTCAATAAGGGGCCTGCCGGTTTGATCGCTCGCGCAATGGGTTACATGAGCGCTCAAACGGGTGACTTGACCGTTCGCCAAGCGGCGGACAAACCGCTGGGCTACTCTGGAAAATTCCCTCAAAAGCAACGATTTGAGGCGAAAACTTCAACCATATTGTTGCTGCATGAGGCGCCGTCTAACGCGACAGCCATCATTTGTGGAAAAATGTCCTTAGGCGGCTTCTGCGACCCCACCGCGAATCAAATCGCCAAGCCGGCGGATTCCTTCGTCGATCATCTTGTCGTTGGCGCAGGAGAAGCTCAAACGCAGCGTGTTTTCGCCGGAGCCGTCTGCGAAGAACGCGCGCCCGGGGACGAAGGCGACCTTGGCGGTCTGGATCGATTTGGCGAGGAGTGCGGCGCCGTCCATGCCCTTCGGCAGCGTGACCCACACGAACATGCCGCCTTCCGGCTTCGTCCAGGTGACGCCGGCCGGCATGTATCTTTCGAGCGCCGCAAGCATGGCGTTGCGGCGGTGCTTGTAGGCTTTATGGATCTTCGCCACCTGTTCGTCGAAGCCGCGTTCGGCAACGGTGCAGATCGCCATCTGGTTGATGGTCGAGGAATGGAGGTCGGCCGCCTGCTTCATGAGCACCAGCTTGCGGATCACCGGCTCGGCCGCACAGACCCAGCCGACGCGAAGCCCAGGGGCCAGCGTCTTCGAGAAGCTTCCGCAGTAGATTGTCCGGGCGCTGTTGATGTCGCCCTTGCGGGCGATCTCCAGCGCCAGGATCGGCGGGATCGCCTCGCCGTCGTAGCGCAGAGACTGGTAGGCCGCATCCTCAATGACCGGGATGCCGAGTTCTTCGGCGAGATCCAGCACCCGCTCACGGCCGGCGCGATCCACCGTCTCCCCGGTCGGATTGGCGAAATCGGCCGAAAGATAGGCGAACTTGACCCGCCCGCCCGCCTCGGCCGCCGCCTGCACATAGGCCTCCGGGGTGCGGTTGCCGCCCGGATTCAACTGATCATAGTTCGGCTCATAGGCATTGAAGGCCTGCAGCGCGCCAAGATAGGTCGGCCAGGTGACGAGCGCCGTGTCCTTCGGCGAGAGAAACAGCTTGCCGAGATAATCGAGCCCCTGCTGCGAACCGGAGGTGATGAAGATGTTGTCGACCGTCGCCGGGATACCGAGAGCCGCCATCTGCCTGGCGAGCCATTCACGCAGGGGCCGATATCCTTCGCTGACCGAATATTGCAGGGCAGCGGTCACTGCCGGTCCGCCGAAAATCTCGGCATAGGCTTGGCGAAATTCGGCGTCGGGGAAAAGCTCGGGATCGGGAATGCCGCCGGCAAAGGAGATGATCTCGGGACGGTCGAGCAGCTTCAAGAGCTCGCGGATTTCCGAAGCCTTCATCCGGCTCGAGCGCGTGGCAAAAATACCTTTCCAATTGAGCATGCGGCCCTCCTCTTGGCGTGGGCCGGAGATGATCACAACGCGCGATTTATGTCAATATTGCTGACCTATATTCCGATCCCCGCCGTCGTCAGGAACATGGCGGATCGCCGCCGCGGCATGGCGACTATTGCGGAACGGGAGCCTGGCAGGCGCGGTTGGTATTGAAGGCGATCGGGCCGGGATCAACCTGCGGAGGCTCACATTCAATCTTCACGCCGACGATGTCGTCCCATCCTTTGATGATGACGTCTCGCGCCCTTTCCTGTTCCTGGATGCTCGGAAAGGCCGGGTCCGAGGCGTCGCGATCACGCTCGATTTGCCGCAGTCTCTCGCGCCAATCGACAGGTATCGCACCCTTGCGTATCAGGTCAGCCAGGCGGATCGGCTCACAATGGCCCTTCAGCCAGGCAAGTTGCGCCTCGTCCGAGTAGAGGTGCTCCATCCACAGCCGGGCGGCGTTCGGATGCGGAGCAAAGGCACTGATCGCCTGGACATAGACGCCGGCAATGACGCCCGTCTTGGGTCTAACGACCTCGATCCTGGTTTTTCCCTTGAAGCGGTCGCGATCACCCAGCGCAAGATATTCCCAGCGGATGAGGATCGGTGTGCGGCCGTCCACGAGTGTGTCGGTGCTACCGACGAGCGGAACGAAATTGCCTTTGCTGTTGAGATCCGCGAAGAACCGCAGCCCCAGCCTCGCAGCTTCTTCGACGTTTCGGTCCGTTTTGGACAGGCCCGCGGCGTAAACACCGAGGATGGCCTGGTTCGAAGCGAGGTCGCCGGCAAGCGCGATCGCGCTTTTGTAGTCCGGCGAAGTGAGGTCGGCCCAATCCCGCGGCATCGTCGAGACCCGGTCCGCATTGATCTCGAAAACGAGCACCCCGTAGTAGTCGCCATACCAATGACCGTCCGCATCCTTGACGGCGTCCGGGATCGTGTCCCAGGTGGAAACCTTGTAGGGCTGCAGCAAGCCGTCCTTTCTTGCAGCTGGGCCAAAGGAGATGCCGACATCGATCACATCCGGCCTCTCTCGGCCGGCCCCGATCCCCGCCTTAATCGCCTGGATCTGTTTTTCCGATCCCGCCTCAGGCTTGAGTTCTCTGACCGCCAAACCGTATTTCGCCTTGAAGCCGTCGATGATGCCGCCGTAACCGCACCAATCGCGAGGCAGCGCAATGACATTGAGCTGCCCTTCTTTCTTGGCTGCTGCGATCAAGTCATTCGTCGGGCCGGCATAAGCGATCGCAACGAAAGCCAAGGTGGCCAGCGCCGCAGGTGCCAGAAAGCTCGCTCCACAGCGTCGTTTCATCACGAGCCCCCTATTGAGAGTTGGAAGACCAAGTCTACCATCTTCCGAGAACCGTTGACATCGCTGTGGGTCCGCGTGGCCCGAGCGCCCCGCGTCATTCGCTCAGCGTCTGAGGCTGCCGCGTCCGCGCTTGACCCATCGAACTCCGGCGACGATCGCCAGGCCGAGCAGCGGCCAGCGGGCCCAGAACGTTCCGCTCCAGGTGAGAAGATTGATCGTGACGACGGCGATCCCGGTCAGTACCAGCGTGGCAAATCCACGGTCCAGCTGCGTAGTCCTGATCCAGAGGAATGCCGCGGCCAGCCCCATCCCGAAGAGAGGCCAGACCGCCCAGAACTCACCCTGCCACGAAAGAAGGTTTATCCCGACAATGCCGGCCGCGATCCAGCCGAGTGTGCGATATGTCCACCTTTTCGGTCGGGCGGGCTCGACGGCAGCAGTCTGCGTCGGCTGGGCCTGGCGCCCGAAGACCGCGCTGGCCGTCGACGAGGCGCGGTCCTCCGCCGCGCCGATCCGCACCGCATAGCTCGGAACGCCGCCTTCGATGTTCTTGACCTCGAGCTGGCCGAGAAAGTCGAAACCGACGGCCACCTTGTTGCGCACCTGATCATAGACCGTGTTGGAAATGACGACGCCGCCGGCGGGTGCGGATGCTTGCAGCCGGGAGGCGATGTTGACGCCGTCGCCGTAGATGTCGTTGCCTTCGGCAATCACGTCGCCGAGATTGATCCCGATGCGGAAGAACATCCGCGCCGCGCTTGGCAGCCCGGCGTTCAATCCGGCCAGTTCGTTCTGGACATCGACGGCCGCCCTCACCGCCTCCACCACGCTCGGGAACTCTGCGATCAGCCCGTCGCCCCAGGTGTTGACGACTCGGCCGTCATGCGATTCGATCAGACGCGCCATGGCATCGCGGTAGTGCTTGAGGGTGGCAAGCGTTCCCTCTTCATCGGCCCCCATCAGGCGCGAATAGTCCTGGACGTCGGCACAGAAGATGGTTGTCAGCTTGCGACGCGTTTCGGACATGGTCCTTGATCCTCGCTCGGCCTCCGCGCCGAAGGCACAACCTATAGATTGTAGACCCGTTGCACGATTCGCCACTCGAATCCAGCTCGCCTCAGCATACAGAGTGCGGGCTGTTCCGGCGACCCCGTAAGATGCCGGATGCGCAAACGCGCTATCACGTGGCATCGTTCCCCGCGGCGCTTGGTCGCCCGGAACGATGCTACAACGCCCGGCCCCTAAGGAGCACGACATGACGACAATCGATGACGGCAACACCCGGTTTTACCGCGACAACGCCGCCGCCTATGCGGGTCGCGCTCGCCGGACGCCCGCCGTAAGGCTCGACAAGTTCCTGGCGCAGCTGACACCCGGCGCCGCCGTGCTGGAGGTCGGCTGCGGCGGCGGTCAGGACAGCGCCTATATGCTCGCCCGCGGCTTCGACGTCACGCCGACGGATGGATCGCCGGAACTTGCGGCCGAGGCCGAACGCCTGCTCGGCCGGCCCGTTGGGGTCGTCCGCTTCGAAGAGTTTTCCTGGCGGCAGCGCTTCGACGGCATCTGGGCGGAGGCCTGCCTGCTGCATGTGCCGCGTACGGCCCTTCCGGATGTGCTCACCCGCCTCCTCCGGGCTCTCAAGTTTGGTGGTATGCTGCACGCAAGCTTCAAGGCCGGCAATGGCGAGGGTCGCGACGATTTCGGCCGCTACTACAACTATCCCTCGCACGATTGGCTTCTGCGGCAGTTCGAGGAAACGAGCTGGACGGCGATCGAAATCACCGAAGCCGACGGCAGCGGCTATGACGGCAGGCCGACGCGCTGGCTGCATGTGGCGGCGGAGAAGCCGGAGATTTGACTTCGGAAGGCCGGGGCCTAGGTAACAGGCGTTCCCCCCTCATCTCGATTCAACACCAGCGAGAACGCCATGCACCACAGAACACTTGGCCGCACCGGCCTGCGCATCTCCGAAATCGGCTACGGTGCCTGGGGCATCGGCAACAGCGGCTGGCAGGGCGCGAACGACGAGGAGTCTGCGCGAGCCCTCAACCGCGCAATCGACCTCGGGCTGAATTTCATCGACACCGCGCTCGGCTACGGCGACGGCCATAGCGAAAGACTGGTCGGCAAGCTGCTGCGCGAACGGTCGGAGACGATCCACGTCGCGACAAAGATCCCGCCGAAGAACCGGATATGGCCGGCTCGTCCGGGCACGCCGGTCGAGGACGGCTTTCCAGCCGATCACGTCATCGCCTCAACCGAAACAAGCCTGCGCAATCTCGGCGTCGAGACGATCGACGTGCAGCAGTTCCATGTCTGGTCGGACGAGTGGGTCGGCCGCGGCGACTGGCTGGAGGCGGTCGAGCGGCTGAAGCGCGATGGCAAGATCCGCTTCTTCGGCGTCTCGATCAACGACTACGAACCGCACAATGCGCTGAAGCTCATCGAAAGCGGCGTGGTCGACACTGTTCAGGTGATCTACAACATCTTCGAGCAGGCGCCCGAAGAGCAGTTGTTTCCGGTCTGCGAACGCCACAAGGTCGGCGTCATCGTCCGCGTCGCGCTCGACGAAGGCGGCCTGACCGGCCAGATCCGCGCTGACTCGGTTTTCCCGGAAGGCGATTTTCGCCAGAACTATTTCCGCGGCGAGCGCAAGCGCGAAGTCGAGGGGCGCGTCCGAAAGGTCGTCGAGGACCTGGAGATCGCACCCGACGCGCTCGCCGAAACGGCACTCCGCTTCGTGCTCAGCCACCCCGCCGTATCGACTGTCATTCCCGGCATGCGCTCGGTCCGCAATGTCGAGCGCAATTGCGCGATCGGCGACGGACGCGGCCTTCACGCCGAGCAACGCGAGAAACTACGTGCGCACAAATGGCCGCGCAATTTCTATCGCGACTGACAGCCTCCTTGGAACGGAACCGCCCGCTGGCGGTTTGGCCCCGTGTATCGCACGAAGCGATGGCAATTGGAGGTACATATGTTCAAGAAATTGTTGGTCGCAGCCGCAATATCGGCGGCCTGCGTATCCCCCGCTCTCGCACAGGCCGATGTCGTCTGCGACCAGGCGGGCATGACGAAGCTCGAAACGGACGTAGGTCAGATCAGCGACTCGGGCCGCAAGGAGATGGCGCAGAAAGAGCTGACCATGGCCAAGGAAGCTTTGGCGGCGAATGACCAGGAAAAGTGCAAGACCCATATGGCCAACGCCATGAAGGGCAAAGATCCGATGTGATGCGGCGGCTCGTGTCCGCACCATCAGTCGCTTTCCTTCGTCGCAAATGAAAAAGCCGAGGCACGAAGCCCCGGCTTTCTCAGCCTTGGGAGGGTAAGGCTTAGAGCGGGATGCGCTCACATTCGTTCGCGCCGCCGCTCAATCTGTTTGTTTTGCCGCATTTATGCGACGTCAGGTGATTCCACCTGACTGCAAAATGCTTAGTTCTTCGCCTTGTCGACCAGCTTGTTCTTGCCGATCCACGGCATCATGCCGCGCAGCTTGGCGCCGACTTCCTCGATCTGGTGGGCGTCGTTGACCCGGCGGATGCCCTTGAAGCGGGCGGCACCCGAGCGATATTCCTGCATCCATTCCGAGGTGAACTTGCCGGTCTGGATGTCCTTGAGCACGCGCTTCATCTCGGCCTTGGTCTCGTCCGTGATGATGCGCGGACCGGTGACGTATTCGCCCCACTCGGCCGTGTTGGAGATCGAATAGTTCATGTTGGCGATGCCGCCTTCATAGATCAGGTCGACGATCAGCTTCACTTCGTGCAGGCACTCGAAATAGGCCATTTCCGGTGCATAGCCGGCTTCGACCAGCGTCTCGAAACCGGCGCGGATGAGCTCGACCAGACCGCCGCAGAGAACGACCTGCTCGCCGAAGAGGTCGGTTTCGCACTCTTCCTTGAAGTTGGTTTCGATGATGCCCGAGCGGCCGCCGCCGACGCCGCAGGCGTAGGAGAGCGCGAGATCGAGAGCGTTGCCGGAGGCGTTCTGGTGAACGGCGACGAGGCAGGGTACGCCGCCGCCCTTCTGGTATTCGCCGCGAACCGTGTGGCCCGGGCCCTTCGGCGCGATCATGACGACGTCGACGGATGCCTTCGGCTCGATCAGGCCGAAGTGAACATTGAGGCCGTGCGCGAAGGCGATCGCCGCACCGTCGCGGATATTGCCGGCGATTTCGGCCTTGTAGATGTCGGCCTGCAGTTCGTCCGGGGTCGCCATCATCATCAAGTCGGCCCAGGCGGCAGCCTCGGCAACCGTCATGACCTTGAAGCCGTCGGCTTCGGCCTTCTTCGCGGTGGCCGAGCCGGCCTTCAGCGCGATGGCGACGTTCTGTGCGCCGGAGTCCTTGAGGTTCAGCGCATGGGCGCGGCCCTGCGAGCCGTAGCCGATGATGGCGACCTTCTTCGACTTGATGAGGTTGAGATCGGCATCACGATCGTAATAGACGCGCATTGAACTTTCCTTCCCTTTGCTTGTCCGTTTCCCTTTGACGGTCCAGACGATCCGGCCGCCGTTACCCTTTTCTGCCGTAGAGAGCGAGAAAGGCGTCGACCGCCCGCTCAGCCCTGCGGCCGAAATTCTTCTTCAAGCCGCCCGGATCCTCGCCGAGCAGCATGCGCAGATGCCAGTCGGAGACGACAAGCCCATAGAGCGCGCCATAGGCCTCGTCCGCATCGCCGAAGGCGAGGAGCCCCGCCTTGCGGCCCGCCTCGAGCAGTGCCCCTGCCCTGCGGCCGATCTGCCGGCGCCCGCGCTCCTCGAGCAGACGGCCGAGCTTGGAGCCTTCGCGGCTTGCCTGGCCGATCGCCAGACGGTTGAGCGCCAGCGAGACGTCGCCGGCAAGCACGTTGAGCAGATCCTCGGCAAAGGCGACAAGATGCGCCCTGAGGCCCGCTGCGTCCAGCGCCTCGGCCGAAACGTCGAGCGTCCTGACCTTGCTCGCCTGGAACGCGATCATCGCCGAAAGCAGCCCGTCACGATCGCCGAACCACTTGTAGAGGCTTTCCTTGGAGCAGTTCGCCGCGCGCGCAACGCCGGCGGTCGTCAGCGCTCGCTCGCCGCCGTCGACAAGCAGCCGCAGCGCCTGTTCGAGCACGGCACCCTGACGCTCCGTCAGGCCGCTTCCGGCACCCGCCACCCTTGTCGTTTCGACGCCTTGCACTTCGCAGCCACTCCATCAGTACCGTACGGTACGGTTCGCCGTTTTAGTGAGATGGCCGGAGGACGTCAAGCCCCAATTCTGCCGATGTCGAAACATGCCGCTGCTGCAAGCAACATAGTCGAACTGCGGCTCGGCCTCACCCGCCGCAGCGGCGATGATTACGAAAATATACTTCTACGCGAGATGAACGAGAACGGTCACACGGTCATCGTCATTACCCACTCGCGCGAGGTGGCCGAGCGGGCCGACCGGCTGATCGAGGTACGTGACGGCCGCATTATCGCCGATCGCGTCAAGAAGGGCCGGAGCAATCCGGAAGCGGCTTCGGCCTTGCCCAGCGCACGCGCGAGGGACTTGCCGCACTCGCCGACGTCTCGGAAGCGGTCAAGATGGCGATGCGGGCGCTGCGGGCGAACCTCTTCCGCACGATCCTGACGGTGCTCGGTATCGTCATCGGTGTCGGCTCCGTCGTCGCCATGCTGGCGATCGGCACCGGCGCGCAGGATTCGGTGCTGAGCCGCATTTCCTCCATGGGCTCCGACCTCTTGCTGGTGCGCCCGAGCATGGCCAATTTCCGCGGCAGCGCTGGCGGCAGCAACGTCACGCTCGTGCCGGCGGACGCCGATGCCATCCTCGAATTGCCGAATGTCGCCTTCGCCGTTCCGGAGATGACGAGCACCGTGACGCTCAGGCGCGGCAATATCGACTATCAGACGACCGCCAACGGAACCGTGCCGCAGTTCACCGCAGCGAAATCCTGGCCGATCGGACGCGGCGAGTTCATCAATCGCGACGACATGGAGGGCTACGCGCCGGTCACGGTCCTCGGGCAGACGGTGGTCAAGACCCTCTTTCCCGACGGCTCCGATCCGATCGGCCAATATGTGCTCGTCAACAAGATCCCCTTCCAGGTGATCGGCGTGATGAGCGAAATGGGCGCCAGCGCCGGCGGCAACGATCAGGACGACGTCGTTCTCGTGCCGCTCACCACCGGCAGCATGCGCATATTCGGCCAGCGCAACATCCGCACTCTCACCATCAAGGTGAAGGACGCCGCAAACATCGACCTGACCCAGGAACGGATCCAGGCGCTCCTCAACGAGCGCCACAAGAAGGAGGACACGCAGATCACCAACATGTCCTCCGTACGCGAGGCCTTTACCGAGACGTCGAACGCGATGAAGCTCTTCCTCGGTTCCGTCGCAGCGATCTCGCTTCTCGTCGGCATCGGGGTGATGAACATCATGCTGGTCAGTGTCAGCGAGCGAACCCGCGAAATCGGCGTACGCATGGCGACCGGCGCCCGCTGGCGCGACATACTGGTGCAATTCATCGTCGAGGCGCTGGTCGTTTCCGCCATCGGCGGCGCGATCGGCATCGTTGCGGGCCTCGGCACCGCTTACGTCGCCCGCACCTTCGGCATGCCCGTTAGCTTCACCGCCGGTCCGGTGGCGCTCGCCTTTGCCTGCGCCTTCTTGACCGGCCTGCTCTTCGGCTTCCTGCCGGCCCGCAATGCCTCACGCCTGCAGCCCGCCGTGGCGCTGAGTGCCGATTGAAGCGCGCGGCCCCGCACCGGACGGTGCCCGTCAGATCTGCTGTGCTCCGGCGATCCGCTCCCAGCGGCTACCGTTTGATTGCGACTGGCGGGCGAAATAGTCGTAGGGTGTGCGTGACCAGTCCCTGACAGAATTGGTCAGATTGTCGAGCACGAGATCGCCTTCGCTGGTGCGGACAGTCAGCACCGTATGACCATCGCCGCGATAGCGGGCCACTGTCAGCAGCAATGCGGAGGCCGGCCAGCCGCGCTTGAGGAGCTCGCGCTTCTTCAAGATCGCAAAATCCTCGCAGTCTCCGTAGGTGGTCGGCACGCGCCAGTCGTCATCCTTACCGACATTCGCGCGGTCGCTGCGCTCCTTGATAAGGGCGTTGACGGCGCTGTTGATCTGCTGAAGTTCACTCGCCTTGTCCGCACGCAGGACAACGGCCTTTCTCCCGCCATTGGTCCCGCACAACCGCGGTTCGCGTGAGCAGAACGAAGCGAAGGCCGGCGGTGCAAACGCCTTGCCTGCAGTTTTCATGATTGTCCCCGCATCAGCAGCCACCGGGGCAAAAATTAGCAAAAGGAATGCGGTCTTCGCAATGAAGCGATTCATGAAGTGTTCTCCAACGGCAGGCGTAACGTCCCCCGCGTCCGACGTAGAGATTAAATCAGACGGGTTAATCCGGGGTTGATTAGCCCGGAATAGGGCGATGTTATGGCGACATACTAATAATTCGTAAATTGACCCCAAACATCTTTAAGTAAATCATTGGATTTATTTTCGTAGTTATATTTTGCGTGGAGTTAAGTAATGAAAAGAATTCATAGATCGATTTTCCAAACGTTCTTCCTTCTCTCTACGGCCTCGATAGCATCCGTTGTCGTTACGACGGATGCGAATGCAGTAGAGCGTCGACGTATGACTACTGCGCAATGCAGCCCTTTGACAGAAGACAACTTTGCAGCGTGTTGCGTTGCGATAAATCGCTCGAAAATTCTTACTCCTGCGCAAATCAAAATGTGCCCGCCTCTGTCAACCGCGACCATTGGCAAGAACACGCGCCGAGATGATCGCAGCGACACCGCCAGCCGCGGCAGCGGCGGCGGTGGCTCCGGTGGCGGTGGTGGCTCCGGCGGTGGTGGCGGCTCCGGTGGCACCGGCGGCACCGGTGGCACCGGCGGCTCCGGGGGCACCGGCGGCACCGGTGGCACCGGCGGCGGCGGTGGCACAGGCAGTGGCGGTAG
>NZ_KB905371.1 GCF_000378985.1 Ensifer sp. BR816
CATCATGGCGAGGGACCTGCTGCGGATTGGCAGCAAAGCTTCATTTCGGCCTATGCGGGCTGCCATCCGGCCGAGGATTTTGCGGAGTGCTGGGCGCACTTCTTCCATATCGTCGATACGCTGGAATCCGCACGCGCTTTCGGCCTGTCGATCGAGCCCTTCCGGCATAGCGATCTCGAGGCCGAGGTGACGTTCGATCCGTACCGCGCCGACAGCGCCCGGCAACTTGTCGACGCCTGGGTTCCGATCAGCTTGGCGCTGAACACGTTCCAGCGCTCGATGGGACAAGGCGACATCTATCCCTTTGTTCTGGCGCCGCCCGTGATCGAGAAGCTGGACTTCATCAACAGGCTGATCAAAGCCGCACGGGAAGCCAGCTCGTCGATAGCTGGAGGAAAATGAGCGGAGAGGGAAGGAGGCTTGTCGTTTGTGCTGAGGCCACAGCAGTCAATTCATGCCCGGCAAGGGTGAACCAAATCGGCGCTGGCGAGTTCAGAAGAACATACAGTAATCGCAGGAGGATCCGCCATGGATTGGAATCGCGTCGAAGGCAACTGGAAGCAGATCAAAGGCAAGATCAAGGAGCAGTGGGGTAAGCTCACTGACGATGATCTCGACCAGATCGCCGGCAACCGTGACCAGCTCGAAGGCAAAATCCAGGAACGCTATGGCATCGAAAAGGACCGAGCGCACCAGGATCTCGACGACTGGTGTAATCGTCAGACCTGGAATTGAACACGCCGCGACGGGCCTATGGAAGTAGGAATTCGGCGGCGTAAAAGCGCTCGCCGATGTAAGTCTTGAGATTCGCTCCGCGAACTGATCGCGCTGCTCGGTCCCTCCGGCTCGGGCAAGACGACACTGCTCCGGCTCATTGCCGAGCTCGAGGGTCCAACCGGAGGCATGATCTTCTTCGACGCCGAGGATGCGTGGAAGAGGACGGTGCAGGAAAGAAATATCGGCTTTGCCTTCCAGCAGACTACGCTCTTTTCCGACACATGACCGTGCTCGAAAACGTCTCCTTCGGCTTCGAGGTCAGGCCATCCAGCCGGCGGCCGCCGGCGGCCGAGATCCGCCGCCGTGCCCTCGATCTCATCGAACTGGTACAGCTTTCCGGCCTGGAAAAGCGCTATCCAGCCCAGCTTTCCGGCGGGCAGCGCCAACGGGTGGCGCTGGCTCGTGCCATGGCGGTCAAACCCAACGTGCTGCTGCTCGACGAGCCCTTCGGCGCGCTCGAGCAGGTCGGCACGCCCGACGAGATCTACGACCACGCGATTTCGCCCTTCGTTTACGGCTTCATCGGCCAGTCGAACGCCCTGAAGGTCACGCTTGCAAGCGGCGAAATCCGCTTCGCGGGCCGGCCGATCGGCCTGCGTGCAGCCAACGAACCGGACGGGCCGTCAATCCTCTATTTTCGTCCGCACAACGTCGAGCTCTTCGACGGCGCCGGCGGCTGTCTCTCCGGCCGGGTCACGGCAAGCCGGCGGGTCGGGGGCACGCGCCACCTCGAATTGGACATCGGCGAGGGACAGCCTTCGGTCGAGATCGAGTTGTCGCCCGAACGCGCATCCTCGGCCGACCGCGCCCGTATCGCATTCCGACCCACCAAGTGGAAGCTGTTTCCTGGCGAGGAGAACCCGAAGGCGGTTCGGTGAGGACGGGGCCAATGTATTCGTCGGGCCCGTTCGTTTGTTGAGCAAGCAATTAGGCGGTTTCTAAATGACGTTGAACATCCCGAAATCTTTCTTGCGGATAATCAAGACCCAGAAGAAGTTTCGACGCCTCGTCGAGACGTCGCTGCTGCGGCTTGCACGCGCTCTTTCCAACCTCTATCTATCGAAAGATAGGTGATCCTCGGCGCGTGGCCAAGCCCACTTGTGCACGAAGAGAGTGACCGGCGACGAGAGCCAGCCATTGCCCGGATCCCAGGCTCTGGCATGCGGGTCAGGGCAAACACATCAGGGTCCAGGCCATATGCGGGGCGAGGCCGGATAACCGGCCCTCGTTGTCGTTACCCTTTCGGCAGGCTCGCAATCGTATCGAAGACGCGGGCCGTATAGGTCAACGCCGCACCGGCATTCAGAGCGATCGCGGTGCCCAAAACCTCGGCGATCTCGCCGTTTGTGGCTCACTTTTTCCATTGTCGACAAGGCGTTGAGCCGCGGAGTGTCCGGTTTCGAAGGTCGATCGGAACTGTTCGCCACGGTCTTCTACAAGACCAGGCGGCCGCGCCCCGGCACGCAAGGATTGCTCGCTCTGGGGCGCCAAGGAGCGCCCCAGAAACTTGAATTTACGAAGTAAGGCGCTCCGACAGAGCTTCGGCGAGCGGTACCGCGGACGCCGGGCTCTGGCCCGTCATCAAGATGCCGTCGACGACGACGTTCGGCTCCCAGTTCGCCTTGCTCTGGTAGTTGGCACCGCGGTTCTTGAGCTCGTCTTCGAGCGAGAACAGCAGGTGGTGGAGCAGTTCAATCTCGGTGTCCTCGGCGTTCTTGAAGCCGGTGACGTTGAGGCCGTTTACGAGATACTGGCCATCGTCCTTCTTGACATCGCGCAGGATCGCGGGTGCATGGCACACCATGGCGATCGGCCGGCCGGCCTTGTGGAAGTCACGGATCAGCTTGATGGCGAAGGAGTCGGAGGCGAGATCCCAGAGCAGACCGTAGCCACCCGGGAAGAAGACGGCATCGAACGAGCTGTAGTCGATGTTGCGCAACTTGCGGGTGTTGCGGGCGGCGAACATCGCGACCGGGTTGGCCAGGAAGCGGTCCGTATATTCGGTGGTAAACGGCGCCTTCATGCTGAGAAGATCGATCGGGGCCTCGCCGCCCTCGGGAGAGGCGAATACGACCTCATGACCGGCGCCGGTCAGGATATAGTAGGGCGCGGCCAATTCATGAAACCAGGTGCCGGTCTGCTTGCCACTGAGGCCCATCTCGTCGACCGACGACATGATGAGGAGGATGCGCTTTTGCTTATTGCCAGTGCTCATTAGATCTTTCCTTTCCCGTGGTCTTGTGACCAAACCCATAATGTCAGTTGCTATCTATCTAGCGATAGGTAGACGCCTGATACCTAGTCGCATCAAACGGATCTTGCAAGACCTATCTATTGATAGATCAGAATATTTTTTCGGCGGTCGCGCCGGTGTTGCTATTCTCCTCGGAATACCCTATCTACTGATAGATTGAGAAAGGCCATAGCAGTGAGCGACACGACAGAGGCAATCATGGACGCCGCCGAGGAGCGGATTCGCCGGGCGGGCTACAGCGGCTTCAGCTTTCGGGAAATTGCCGCAGACGTCGGCGTGAAGAGTGCGAGCGTGCACTATCATTTTCCGACGAAAGAGAGGCTCGCGGCGGCCGTCGCCCGCCGATACACGGACCGCTTTCTCGAGGCGGTGGATCATCAGCTCGCCGGCGGCGAGGATATCGTCGAGGCCTGGCGGCAGGTCTTTCGTGTCGCCCTGCAACGCGACGGAAGAATGTGCCTCTGCGGCGCCTTGGGGGCGACATCGCAAGATTTGTCGAGTGAAGTCAGGGAGGAAGTCAAACGGTTCTTTCTGCTCGGGATCGACAATCTCACCAAGGCGGGACTAGCCCGAAACAGCGCGCTGCACGTGCTTGCCGCCCTGGAAGGCGCGATGCTGACGGCGAACGTCCTGGAGGATCCATCTCTGTTCGACAAGGGAACTGCCGCCCTCGCGTGATCCTATTCTCGCTCCCCGTGCGTCCGTGAAAAGCGTGATCAAATGGGCGGGCTGCCTGATGATCTAGGCGCGCACGTCGATGCAGAGGGAGAGGACATGAGCAATATTCAGGACTCAAACGCCTATCGCGACGCTCTCATCGGCCGCGTCAGCGACTTCGCCAAGGAGCTCGGACGTGCTGCGCGGCCTTCATGCGATCGAAGATAGCGGTGCTAATATAGGCAGGCGCGTGCCAACGATGCGCGACCTGATCGCTCTCGCTGTCGCCGTAACAACGCGCTGCTGCGGCTGCATCGCTGTGCATGCGAAGAAGCGGCAAATTCGGGCTTCGACGGAGGAGAGTGACGAGGCGCTCGGCGTCGCGATCGAGGCGCTGCCGATCACGTGATCCAGGACGGCGAGGGCGCGTGCTTTCGCGGCCGCACCCGCCATTTCCTTGTATGGGGGCGCAGGTACACCCCGCTGTTATTGCTTTTGCAGAAAGTCGTCCCGGCGCGGATTAAACGTATCGATCAGAAGGCCCTGGGTTACAGCAACCACCCCATGAACGAGGTGCGGCGCGACGATAAAACTGCTCCCCGGGCCGAGGCGGACGGTCTGCCCGTCGACAGTCACATCGAAGGTGCCCTCGGCCACGTAGCTCACCTGGGTGTGCATGTGAGAGTGTAGGGGGCTGATTCCGCCTTCCTCGAAGCGAAATGCGGCAAGCATGAGTTCTGGACGCTCGCTGAGTATGGCTCTGCGGTTGCCCGGCGCGACTTCGATCCATTCGAGGTTTTCTGGAAGCGTATAAAACATTAAATCCTCACTCTTTCGGTAAACGTGCGGTGGGAGATGCAAATCGCAATCTGAAACCCACCAATCTTTATCAAGGCTGTTTCTCGATCACTTGCTCTACGACTGCCGACGCGCTGTCGGCGTCCCTGGCCTCGATCGAATTTAAAAGAGACGACAGGCATGCAGTGCGATCAACCAACATCCAGCTTTCCGAGACGCCAAGCTCTTGATCATTTCGAAGCGCTGCTGCGAGGCTCATGTAAAGATCGACGAGCATCTTGTTTCCCGAGCTCGAAACTATTTGACGGTGCAAATCGGCAGCATGGGCTTCGCGGTCGGCGGGATCCGTTCCCAATCGATGCGGCTTCGCGAGAGCACTTCTGATTTCCTCAATCTGGGAAGGTGTCGAGTGCCGGGCGGCCAAACTGACTGCCTGTCTGTAGATCGCGCCAAGCACTTCCCGCTTGTCGCGCAGGCTGTAGTGTCTGAGGTTTTTCTCGAAAGGAGCCGCTGCAGGAGAACACACATAGGTCCCCGAACCCTGGCGCGTCTCGAGCAAACCTTCGGACACGAGAACCCGCACAGCTTCTCGGATCGTTCCCGGCTTACCGTCAACGTATCGGCGAGAACAGATTCATTTGGAAGGCGCGTCCCGATCGGCCACTTGCCGCCGCTCACCTCGGATCGCAGCATGTCGGCAGCAGTCTCAGAAATGTTTCTACGACGGATCGGACGCACGATTGTTCCCTACGCCTTCCGGCCGGTCAGCGTTGTAGCGGCAAATGAGTCTCGCAAGATGTCTTGGACGGCTACGGCAGCAGCCGTTTGAAGATTAGGAGACAGGCTGTCGAGCCGACAGCTTTGATCGCGTCTTCGGTTTTTCTTGTGCGGCCTGGAAATGCTCCAAAATCCGGTCACGCTGCCGCTCGATGTGATTTCTTATCGTTTCGGACAAGCCTGCCAGGTCGCGGCGCTTGAAGGCATCGAGAATGGAGCGGTGCTCTTGGACGATGACCATCGAACATTCCGGATAGCGGTCGTAAAGGTTTTCGAACCAGTCCAGGTAGACATCGCAATCGCGCCCGACTTCGTTCACCGCTTCATTGCGGCAAGAATGCCGGATCTTGAGGTGGAATTTGTGGGAGACGCTCTTATAGGTCCTGACATCGTTCTGTTCGACAGCGGTGGCCATCTGTTCGGCGTATCGCTCAAGCTCGTCGACGTCGTCCTCACTCGCTGACAATGAGGCGAGATAGGTGCGACCGACATCGACGATCCACCACAGTTCGAACTTCTCTCGAATCATCTCAAGGCTTGGGACCGTTATCTTGCGATCCCGCATCCCGGACCGTTGGGTAAGCCCGGCACGCTCCAGTTCCGCCAGCGCCTCGCGGGCCGGAGAGCGGCTGACACCGTAGGTTTCGGCCAGTGCCTCTTCCGAGATGGGACTACCTGGAAGCAGTTGTCCTTGCAGAATGTCGTTCTTGACCATCGAGTATAGCTGGGAAGAGAGCTTGGATCTCTGCATTTGGCGCTTCGGAGCGGACTCTGAAACCATTCGTATTCATCCTTTAAAAGTTCATCTCGGCAGGCGCGGCTGCGCCTCCTGAAAACATAAGTCGCTTGGGTCCGCACGCCACGAGCTCCCAGGGCACATGCACATCGGCCGTTCTCCCCGTTTCGCGCGTCAGCTCAACCGTCTGACCAAATCGTTATCTGCGATCATAAACCACTTGCAATCGCTTGTCACGTATGTATCCTGAATCCCGTATTCTGTATCCGAAAGAATGCTGATTAAGTTGGCGCCCATTCGCCGCCGGCAAACCGCGTCATCGGGCCGTTGACCGGCTGAACGAACGCATCAATGAGGAGGAAGTTAATGGCTGAAGTTGTTTGCGCCCTGAGCATGTCCCATGCCCCCGGCGTCCTTGGATGGGCGGACGCGCCATCCGAAGCGGTTAAAAAGAGCATCCACGAAGCCCATCAAGAATGCGCTCGGCGTCTCGAGGCGGCACGCCCCGACTTGATCATCGCCTTCCTGGACGACCATTTCGAAAACCATTTCCGCAACATGATGCCGGCCTTTGCCGTCGGCATCTCGGCGTCCCATAGCGGTCCCGCCGACTATATGATGGAAGCTCTCAAGTTCGACGAAAAGGTCGTGATCGAGAGCAATGTCGAGCATGCGGAGACATTGCTTCGTGGGCTCATCAAGCGCAACTTCGATGCGGCGCGCATGGGGGAGATCGAATACGGCAACAACCTTCTTGTGCCGTGGAAGCTGATCCGACCGCAATACGACATTCCCGTCATTCCGATCTACACGAACGTATTCTCGCCGCCGCTGCCGAGCATGGCGCGTGCATACGACATGGGTGCAGCGGTGCGCGATATCGTTGAACGCGAATTGCCGGCCGGCCTTCGGGTTGCGTTCCTGGCCACCGGCGGCCTGTCGCATTGGCCCCCCGTCTGGACCGAAGGTGCGCCGGAAGACGACCAGTTCCTCCAGCGCATGAAGCGCTATCAAAGCGAGGGGAAGCATGTCGCGGAGGAGGATCCGACGCTCTATTCCGACCTGGCCGCCTACGAGATCGAAATGGCCGACAAAATGCAGTGGCCGCTGCGCCATCAGCACCCCCTGGTCAACGCGGCGTGGGACCGTGAAATCATCGAAGCCTTCGGAAAAGGCGACATCGAATACCTTCGAAGCTGCACCTACGAAAGTGTGGAAGAGGGTGGCGGACACGGGGGTCACGAGATCCTCAACTGGATGGCCGTGATGGGCGCCATGCGCGGGGCAAAGGCTGACGTCATCGGTTATGAGCCGGTTGTCGAGTGGATCTGCGGTATGGGCTACATCGCCTACGACGCCGCAGCATAACTGCAGTCAACCACCACGTTGCCGAACCCCATGAGCCCGCACCGGCAAGTGCGGTGCGGGCTCATGCGTCCCGTTCGACAAGACTCTAGCTGGCGTTTCTGGAGATAGGCATGCCTCATTTTGAAGACCGAGAGTTCTCGATTGACGGCCACCGGGTCGCCTATATCGAAGGCGGCAAGGGTTATCCCCTGCTGATGATTCACGGATCTGGTCCCGGCGCCTCCACATTGGGAAACTGGAGCCGGGTCCTCGGGCCCTTGTCCGAGCGATATCATGTCAATGCAATGGATCTGATTGGTTTCGGGAAGTCGGATCGTAAGAAATCAGAGCCCTTCTTTGATCTCGATCTCTGGGTTCGGCAATGCAAGGCCATGCTGGCAAAGATCCCCGGTGAAAAGGTCGGCATCATAGCTCATTCCATTTCAGCGTCGCTCGCCCTGCAGGTCGCCGCTTCTGAAAGCCGCGTCGGTCAGGTCCTGACCACCGGGGCCATGGGCGCGAAATTCACTGTCAACGAAGGAACAGTGGCCTGCTGGACGTTTCCGGAAACCCGGGCGGATCTGCAGAAAGCGATCGGGTTCCTGATCAACGACAAGTCGCTGATCGACGACGCCTATCTGGACGCACGGGTAAAGGTCCTCCATGAGGATCCCAGCTACAAGGACTATTTTTCGCGCATGTTTGCCGGCGACCGGCAGCGCTATGCGGATCTCGCCATCATCGACCCTTCGGTGCTGGCCCGTATCAAGTGTCCAGTGACGATGCTGCACGGGAGAGTGGACGAACCGTTCCCGCCAGCGACCACTCTCAAACTCGCCGACCATATACCGCAAGCGGACGTCGTCCTGCTCGCAAATTGCTCGCACTCAGTGGCGCTTGAGCGAACGGACGCCCTGTTGTCCGCCGCTCACACGCTGTTCCCGCAACCACAATAAAATAACAACACCTCAGAGGGGTTTGACCAATGGTTACCGGAATTTCGAAATACACACTCAGCGTCGCCCGCATCGCCTGTGCTGTCGTCGTTGGATCACTTTTCGCGTCGCATTCCACCTTGGCCGAGGAGCCTGACCGGCTGGCTGGAATTGTCGAGCCGGTCGTCGCGACGAAGCCGCTCAAACTCGGCGTAACGCTGGTCCATCTCAACGACGATTTCTGGAAAGGCATCGCCTACGGGATTGCCGACGAGGCAAAGCGAAGCAACGTCACGGTCGCCCAGATTTCGATCGCCGGCGCATACGGTAATGTGACGCAACAATTCTCGCAGATCGAAACCTTGCAAAGCCTTGGTGTCGACTATGTCGTGCTCGGCGCTGCTGCTTACAAAGGCTATGATCCCCAGCTCAAGCGGCTGAAGGATGCGGGCATCGGTGTCATTGCCGCAGGCATCCCGGTCGACAGCAAGAACGTCGATTTCGGTGTCACGCAAGATGATGGAGCAATCGGTGTTGGGCTGGCCAAGGAGATCTGCGGGGCCGCCGGATCGGACAATACCGGCGTCATTGCGCTACCGGGACCCGCTGGCGCTGAATGGGCGCGTTTGCGGCTCGATGGTTTCGAGCAAGGCCTCAAAGCCTGCCCGAACGTCGCGTTGGCCAAGGGTGCTGTTACCGGCGGGCTTGAGCTGGAGCAGGGCCTCACCCAGGCATCGGATATGCTTCAGAAAAATCCGGACACCAAGTTCATTTTCACGCCCGTGATACCGCTTGGACTTGGTGCGGCTCAGGCAGCTCGACAGAGCGGCATCCAAGCCCAGGTGGTTTCGGCGACGATCGTCCGGGAGGCTCTCCCGTTGATCAAGAACGACCGCTTGTTGGCGCTCACGTCGGAGCCCGGCATCCTGATGGGCCGTCTGATCGTACAGTTCGCCATTCGAGATCATGAGAAGCTCTCGAAAGGTGACGAGTTCAAGTCGCAGGGCATGGCCTATCCGACGATCTTCACCAACAATGCCGTGATCACAAAGACGAATGTCGATTCCTACGGTTACGATGTCTACGACCTTCCGCCGAAGGATTGGTCTTTGAACATCAAGCAGTGAAGGTGGCCTGATGACACCACTCCTGCGACTAGTCGACGTCAGCAAGTCCTTCGGAGCGACAAGGGCGCTCCGGGGGGTCTCCATCGATATTTTCCCGGGTGAGATTCATTGCATCATCGGGGAAAACGGGGCGGGCAAGTCCACGTTGGGCAGAATCTGCGGGGGCTTTGTCCGGCCAGATACCGGCAGCTTCTGGTATGGCGGCAAGGAAGTTCCTTTTTTCAGCCCAGAAGAAGCGCGGGCAGCCGGCCTGGCGATGGTTTTCCAAGAGCTTTCGCTGGCACCAGACCTGAGCATTCAAGACAATCTCTTTCTGGGCGCTGAGCCGACACGCAACCCTCTTCGCGTGCTCAGACGCTCGCGAGAGCGGTCGGAATGCCAGAGCGTTCTGGAAGCGGTGGGGCTTGGCAGGATCGAGATCAGGCAGCCAGTCGGCCAACTCCCGCCTGGTCAGCAGCAGCTTGTTGAAATCAGCAAGGCCCTGGCGCGTAACCCGAGAATTCTCGTGCTCGATGAACCCTCGGCCATGCTCAGTCTGGCCGAGCGCAAACACCTGCACGGGATCGTGGGCGAACTTAGGGCCAACGGCACTGCGATCGTGTTCGTTACCCACCATGTATCAGAAGTCGCCGAGCTCGCCGACCGCGTCACCGTCCTTCGCAATGGCGCTCTGGTTGAGAGCATTGCCGGGCGCCAGACCGTCGATCAGATCGTTGAGCGTCTCGGCGGCGGCGGTATTCCCGCGGTGCAGCGGCCACAGCGCCGGGTCGTTCAAAATCCCGACAATGGCACGGCCGATTTGCTGTCGATCGTGGTGCCGCGTCTGAACGGTGGCACCGAAGCAATCCGCGTGGCGCCTGGCGAAGTCGTCGGCCTCTATGGCGTCATTGGCTGTGGTAGCGAGCGGATTGCCTCAATCGTATCGGGCCAAGCATCGGACGCTGCATCCGTGGCGATGGAGCTCGAGGGGCAAAAGATCGCCGTCAATACGCCTGTTCGGGCGCGTAGGCTCGGAATAGGGCACCTTCCAAACGGCCGGGCCGCGAACGGGATTCTCCCGACGAGAAGTATAAGCGAAAACCTCTATTTGCGTCCCCGCAGCCGCAAGCAACGGGCGTCGCTCGCTCCGACGGGTGGAGATCCTGACAAGGAACTGTCGGAAATCGGTGTTCGATACGGCAATGCTAAGGACCCGATTACGAGCTTGAGCGGCGGCAACCAGCAGAAGGTCCTTATAGGTCGGCTGCTCGGATCCGACCTCCGTCTGCTCCTGCTCGAAGAGCCGACGGCCGGAATCGATATCGCCGCAAAAGCGGACGTTCACAATCTGCTGCGCAAATGCACAGGCAAGGGATGGGGGATCCTTCTTGTGTCCAGCGATCTCGAAGAAGCGATCGCGCTCAGCGACCGCATTCACACGATGTTCGACGGACAGTGCGTGCGCACTTACAGCGCCCCGACCACCGGCGACATGTCGTCGATCTCGGCGGACGTGGTTGGCGCGACACATGCAAAAGACAGGGAGGAAGTCCTATGAGTTCGCAAAGCAGCATCAACCAGGCCAGTCCTCCGAAGGTGCGGCATCTGTTCGGACACATCGGCTATGCCGATTTGATGTTGCCGTTGCTTATCCTATTGCTGGCGCTCGTCGCAGTGATGATCGAGCCGCGATTTCTTTCAACGAACAACCTGCTCAATCTCCTTCGGCAATTGACGCCATTGCTGATATTCGCAGCCGCCCAAGGCATAGTGATCATGTCCGGCGGGCTGGATCTTTCGCAATCATCCGTCTTGTCCGTGGCCGGGGTCGCAGGCGTCCTCGTGATGCCGCAGCTCGGTATTGGCGGCGGCGTTTGCATCATGATTGCTGTTGGCGCTTTTTGCGGGCTGTTCTCGGGCTTCGTCGTCGCCGCTACGGGGGCTAGTCCGCTCATCGTCACCCTATCCGCCCTTTCCATCACACAGGCGTTCGCTCTCATTTTGGCGAATGGCGTGCCGATCTACGACGTTCCCGGTGAATATACCGATCTGGTCGGCTTCACCTCACTTGCCGGAATTCCGGTGATGGTTTTGATCGGCCTGGCGGTCTTGGCTTGCTGTTGGATTCTGCTGCGCTTTACCGTCTTCGGACGGTACGTGTACGCGATGGGTTCGAACTATTCTGCGGCTTTGCATTCCGGCGTCGATGTCCGCTTCTATACGGTGCTCGTCTATGTTTTGAGCGGCACCTGCGCCGGGATCGGTGCGGTCGTCGTGACCGCCTGGACAAGCGCTGCCCAACCGATTGCAGCACCCAATCTCGCTTTGCAGGCCCTTGCCTCCGTCGTTCTTGGTGGGGTGGCTCTCAAGGGCGGCAGCGGTGGAATGATCCATGTGGTGTTCGGTGTCGTCACGCTCGGAATGCTTTCGAATGTCCTGAACATGATTGGCGTGTCCGCCTATTTCCAAACGCTGGCAGTCGGCCTCGTCATTCTGCTGGCAGTCTGCCTCGACCGGCTCCGGCAGCGCTCGGCTCGCCGATAAAAGTCCCCGATCTCGCATCCAACATGGGTGGTGCAGTGCCCACCCATCCCCTCAGACAGGAGTAAAATTGATGAAGTTTGTTACATTCCAGCATCGGGGCAATAGCGCCGTCGGCGTTCTGGTCGACGACGGTTCTCGCCTGGTCGACCTTACCGCAGCGGGCCTCGCAACAGATATGCAGGATCTGATCGAGAACTCCGATCAGCGCACTGCCCAGATCGAAAAACTTGTCCAAGAGAGAGCCAGCGCATTGCAGCTCTCCGAGGTGGAGCTTCTGGCGCCGATCCCCACCCCTCGCCGGAACATCTTCTGCGTGGGCAAGAACTATCATGAACATGCTGCAGAGTTCGGTCGCAGTGGTTTCGACGCCGGGTCGATCGGCGGCTCCGAAGTTCCGGAATATCCGATCATCTTCAGCAAGCCGCCGTCATCGGTGATCGGCCCCGGCGCAACGATCGAGTGGGCAAATGATCCCTATCAGTCGGTGGACTACGAAGCCGAGCTTGCTGTCATCATCGGTCGTTCCGGCCGCGTCACCGAAAACGATGACCCGATGGATTTCGTCTTCGGCTATACCATCATCAACGACGTGACCTCGCGTGAACTGCAGAAGCGCCACAAGCAGTGGCTGCTCGGCAAAGGTATCGACACCTTCGCGCCGATGGGGCCGGCGATCGTCACGCGGGAAGCAATGGGCGACATTTCTTCCAAGGGCATTCGCTGCCATGTGAATGATGAGCAGCGTCAAAATGCCCGGATTGGCGACCTGATCTTCGACATTCCGACTCTGGTTCGAACGATCGGTCGCTCGATCTCGCTGGTGGCCGGCGACATCATTGCCACGGGTACACCTGTTGGTGTCGGCATTGGATTTAACCCGCCGAAATACCTCAACCCGGGCGATCGCGTTCGCGTCGAAATCGACGGAATCGGCACGATCGAGAACCCCGTCGGATAATCATCGCACATCGAAGCTAGGAGTATAGAATGGCCGACATCAATATTTACAACCCGGAAAAGCTTGGCCCCCCAATGGGTCAGTACACGCATGTCACCCGCGTGAAGGCGAACGAGTTCCTGTTCATCGCGGGGATGCTTTCCGGTGACTCTGCTGGAAACGTCATCGGCGAGAGTGACTTTGACACCCAGACCGCGCAGGTTTTCAAAAACGTGGAAGCCGCATTGGAATCTGCCGGGGCGTCCTGGAGCAATGTCGTACAATTCACGACCTATCTGGTCCACTCACAGGACATCCCGAAGTTCATGGAATTTCGTCTGCGTGAGTTTCCCAAGATGTTCCCGGACGGCAAATATCCGCCGAACACTTTGCTGATGGTCGACCGGCTGGTGAAGGAGCCGTTCCTCGTAGAGGTCCAAACGATCGCAGCGCTCTAAGCGCGAATACCTTCTCCGATAATCGAAGAGAGTAGGCTCAGCCAAGCAGGCGAGGGCCTGCTCTCGGCCACCTGGTTTGTGAAGAAAAGTTGCGATGCCCATCTCAAAGATCCTTGTTGCCAACCGTTCCGAAATTGCCATCCGCGTCTTCCGTGCGGCCAATGAGCTGGGTTTGAAAACGGTCGCGATATGGGCTGAGGAGGACAAGCTCTCGCTGCACCGGTTCAAGGCCGACGAGAGCTACCAGATCGGCCGCGGCCCGCATCTTTCCCGCGATCTCGGGCCGATCGAAAGCTACCTTGCGATCGACGAGGTGATCCGCGTCGCCAAGCTGTCGGGCGCCGACGCCATCCATCCGGGCTACGGGCTGTTGTCGGAAAGCCCGGAATTCGTCGATGCCTGCGATGCCGCCGGCATTACCTTCATCGGTCCGCGACCGCAGACCATGCGCCAGCTCGGCAACAAGGTCGCGGCGCGCAACCTCGCCATTTCCGTCGGCGTGCCGGTCGTGCCGGCGACCGATCCGTTGCCGGACGATGAGGCCGAAATCCATCGGCTGGCCGACGCGATCGGCTACCCGGTGATGCTCAAGGCCTCCTGGGGCGGCGGCGGCCGCGGCATGCGGGCGATCCGCGACCCGAAGGACCTGATCCGCGAGGTGACCGAGGCCAAGCGCGAGGCCAAGGCCGCCTTCGGCAAGGACGAGGTCTATCTGGAAAAGCTGGTCGAGCGGGCCCGCCACGTCGAGAGCCAGATTTTGGGCGACACGCATGGCAATGTCGTGCATCTGTTCGAGCGCGACTGCTCGATCCAGCGGCGCAACCAGAAGGTCGTCGAGCGCGCCCCGGCCCCCTATCTCAGCGAGGCGCAGCGCCAGGAGCTCGCCGCCTATTCGCTGAAGATCGCCGAGGCGACCAACTATATCGGCGCCGGCACGGTCGAGTACCTGATGGATGCCGACACCGGCAAATTCTACTTCATCGAGGTCAATCCGCGCATCCAGGTCGAGCACACGGTGACCGAAGTGGTCACCGGCATCGACATCGTCAAGGCGCAGATCCACATCCTCGACGGCTTTGCCATCGGCACGCCGGAATCGGGCGTGCCGAAGCAGGCGGACATCCGCCTCAACGGCCATGCGCTGCAGTGCCGCATCACCACGGAAGACCCGGAGCAGAACTTCATTCCCGACTATGGCCGCATCACCGCCTATCGCGGCGCCACCGGCTTCGGCATAAGGCTCGATGGCGGCACTGCCTATTCCGGCGCGGTGATCACCCGCTATTACGATCCGCTGCTCGAAAAGGTCACCGCCTGGGCGCCGACCCCGCAGGAGGCGATAACGCGGATGAACCGGGCGCTGCGCGAATTCCGCATCCGCGGCGTCGCCACCAACCTGACCTTCCTCGAGGCGATCATCGGCCACCCGAAGTTCAAGGACAACAGCTACACGACCCGCTTCATCGACACGACGCCGGAGCTGTTCCAGCAGGTGAAGCGCCAGGACCGCGCCACCAAGCTGTTGACCTATCTCGCCGATGTCACCGTCAACGGCCATCCGGAGGCGAAGGGCCGGCCGCAGCCCAGCGACGATATCGCCGCGCCGGTGGTGCCGTTCATCAATGGCGAGGCAAAGCCCGGCACCAAGCAGAAGCTCGACGCGCTCGGGCCGAAGAAATTCGCCGAATGGGTGAAGGCGCAGCCGCAGGTGCTGATCACCGACACGACGATGCGCGACGGCCACCAGTCGCTGCTGGCGACGCGCATGCGCACCTATGACATCGCCCGCGTCGCCGGCACCTATGCAAGGGCGCTGCCCAATCTGTTTTCGCTCGAATGCTGGGGTGGCGCCACCTTCGACGTGTCGATGCGCTTCCTGACCGAGGATCCGTGGGAGCGGCTGGCGATGGTGCGCGAGGGCGCGCCGAACCTGCTGTTGCAGATGCTGCTCCGCGGCGCCAACGGCGTCGGCTACAAGAACTACCCCGACAATGTCGTCAAATACTTCGTCCGCCAGGCGGCCAAGGGCGGCATCGACGTCTTCCGCGTCTTCGACTGCCTGAACTGGGTCGACAACATGCGGGTGTCGATGGACGCGGTCGCCGAGGAGAACAAGATCTGCGAGGCGGCGATCTGCTACACCGGCGACATCCTCAATGCGGCCCGGCCGAAATACGACCTGAAATACTATACCGCGTTCGCCGCCGAGCTGGAAAAGGCCGGCGCCCATATCATCGCCGTCAAGGACATGGCCGGGCTGTTGAAGCCGGCCGCCGCCCGGGTGCTGTTCAAGGCACTGAAGGAGGCGACCGACCTGCCGATCCATTTCCACACGCACGACACGTCCGGGATCGCCGCCGCGACGGTGCTGGCGGCGGTCGAATCCGGCGCCGATATCGTCGATGCGGCGATGGACTCGCTCTCCGGCAACACCTCGCAGCCCTGCCTCGGCTCGATCGTCGAGGCGCTGTCCGGCTCCGAGCGCGATCCCGGCCTGAACCCGGAATGGATCCGCCGCATCTCCTTCTACTGGGAGGCGGTGCGCCATCAATATGCGGCCTTCGAAAGCGACCTCAAGGGGCCGGCCTCGGAGGTCTACCTGCACGAAATGCCGGGCGGCCAGTTCACCAACCTGAAGGAACAGGCGCGTTCGCTCGGGCTCGAGACCCGCTGGCACGAGGTGGCGCAGGCCTATGCCGACGCCAACCAGATGTTCGGCGACATCGTCAAGGTGACGCCGTCGTCGAAGGTGGTCGGCGACATGGCGCTGATGATGGTTTCCCAGGACCTGACCGTTGCCGACGTCGAAAACCCGGCGAAGGACATCGCCTTCCCGGACTCGGTGGTGCAGATGCTGAAGGGCGACCTCGGCCAGCCGCCGGGCGGCTGGCCGCAAGCGCTGCAGAAGAAGGCGCTGAAGGGCGAAGCGGCCTATACGGCCGTGCCGGGCTCGCTGCTGCCGCCGGCCGATCTCGATCAGGAGCGCAAGGTGATCGAGGAGAAGCTCGGCCGCAAGGTCGACGACTTCGAGTTCGCCTCCTACCTGATGTATCCGAAGGTGTTCACCGACTATGCGCTCGCCGCCGAGACCTATGGTCCGGTCAGCGTGCTGCCGACGCCCGCCTATTTCTACGGCATGGCGCCGGGCGAGGAGCTGTTCGCCGACATCGAGAAGGGCAAGACGCTCGTCATCCTCAACCAGACGCAGGGCGAGATCGACGAGAAGGGCATGGTCAAGGTGTTCTTCGAACTGAACGGCCAGCCGCGGCCAATCAAGGTGCCGGACCGCAACCGCGGTGCCTCCGCCGCCATCCGCCGCAAGGCCGAGGCCGGCAATGCTGCCCAGCTCGGCGCGCCGATGCCGGGCGTCATCTCGACGGTCGCCGTCCATCCCGGCCAGCCGGTCAAGGCCGGCGACGTGCTCTTGTCCATCGAGGCGATGAAGATGGAGACGGCGCTGCACGCCGAGAAGGACGGCGTGGTCGCCGAGGTGCTGGTCAGGGCCGGCGACCAGATCGATGCCAAGGATCTTCTGGTCGTCTATCGTTCCTAAACCGCCTTCTCCCAGGCCGCGAACGCTGCCTTCCTTCGCCCGGTATCACAGTGCCGGGCGCTCTTTTTGGAGATTGTCCTGCGATTGACCAGTCGCCAACAACTGTCCGGCCTTAGGGATGAGCGATGATTTGATGAAGGGACGCCCGCTTCTTCTCCTCGCATGCCGTCACAATGGAGCGAATGCAGCTTCTCAACCAGATGTGCCCTGCATCTGTCTGTTTTGTTCGGACATAGATCAGCGAGATCCGAACATCGGGCAAGGCCAGGGGGGGGCGCGTGACGAGAATCTCGCTGCTATCATCGAGTAGCGACAGCATTCCATCCGCAAACGCCGCGATCATCTGCGTGCCTTTCAGCACTTTTGGAGCGACCATGTAATAGGGGATCGTTGCGGCAACCCGGCGCGACAGTCCGATCGTCGCCAGTGCTTTGTCGCTTACACCGGATTCATCGCCGTCTGGAGAGATTTGCAGATGAGGCATTGCCAGATATTTCTCCATTGTGAGATCCATTATCACCGGGTTCCCGCTCCAGGCCGCACAGAGCATTTCATGCCGCGCCAGAACCGTCTCCACGATATGGGATTCCCGGATGATCGGATTTCCGATCAACACGCAATCGAGATCCGGATCGCTGAGCAATTCTGCGGCCTCGTAAAGATAGACCGGAACGATGCGAAGCCTGGCATTGGGAGCCTTCGAGTTGAATTCTTCGAGCAGCGCAGCCAAGTACAGCGCGCTGGTGTAGTCGGTCACGCCGATCCGAAATTGACGATGGCTCTCATTAGGTTTGAAGTTGATGCGCTGGGACACTACCCCTTGGATATCCGAAAGTGCCTGCGTGATCACGGTTGCCAATTCCCGTGCCTGCGCTGTCGGATTCATGGAACCGGCATGCTTGACGAACAACTCGTCACCAAAAATCTCGCGCAACCTGTTCAGCGAATGGCTGATCGCCGACTGGGTACGACCGGCGCGGTCCGCTGCGCGCGTGACACTACGCTCCTGCATGAGCAGATCGAATACCCTCAACAAGTTGAGGTCAATCTGGTTTAGAGTGAAATCACTTCTCATGCGGAGGCCCTCTCTTGAAATTTTCGCCCCAGTATAATGAATCAGGCTCATATTAACATTATGAATATTCATTCGCAGTCTGGATAACCTGCAGCTATGTTTTCTTTCGCGGGTGCAGAGAGGATGCATCCCGAAAAGCCCGTTATCGCGCCGCTCTTCAACGGAGATGCAAAGTCACGCTTGCGTCTCCCATTGGCGAAATGCGCGCAAAACGCGGTCATTAAGACAACGCGAAAAAGGGAACCTGAAATGACTGCCATTAAATCTGCAATACTTTCAACAGTGGCGCTCGTAGCGAGCGCGACTGTTTCGCTCGCTGGCGAGATCGCGCTCCCGTCCTACGTGAAGGACAGCGGTAAGCTGCCAATCGCGACCACCATCTATGCTCCCTTCTCTTACATCGATGAGAGCGGCAAGCAGGTCGGTCTCAGCGTCGAATTGGCTCAGGCAGCTGCAAAAGTGCTTGGCGTTGAGCTGACCATCGACCAGGTCCCATTCACATCTCTCATTCCGTCTTTGAGTGCTGACCGGATCAAAATCGCCTGGCTCAATGCATCGGTAACTGAAGAACGTCTCAAGCAAGCGGATTTCGTCGCGTGGATGGAGGACGGCACCATCGTTTCGACCCTCCCCGAAAACAAAGACAAATACGCGAAGCGCACGGCACTGTGTGGCGGCACCGTCGCTGTTCAGTCCGGCACGGCAGCCGACTTTTCCGCGGATCAGTTGAACAAGGAGTGCAAGACCGCCGGCCTTCAGGAATTCAAGAAGGATATCTACCCGTCGCAGCAGGACACTGTGCAGGCCGTGATCACCGGACGTGCGGACGCTTATCTGGATGACTCTACGTCAGCCGGATACTATTCGCAGGTCAGCAAGGGAAAGCTTGTTCTGACTGGCGAGGTCTTTCACAAGAAGCCAATCGGCCATATCATAAAGAAGGGTGATGCTGAAACCGCCAGCATGCTTGCTGACGCAATTCAGAAATTGATTGACGACGGCACCTACAAGACCATCCTCGACAATTACGGCATGTCTTCGTCAGCAATTGCGAAACCGATCGTCTACACGAACGTATCCCAGCTCAAAGACTGACCGCCAACCCCGCTCTGCCGGGTCCGGCAGAGCGGGGTAATCAGGCAATTAGGCCGCAACCCGTTTGCGAAAAGTCATCATATCACCCGAAGAAGGAGTCGAGGACTTGAACGTTCTCCCCCTCAAAGACGATAGCGTCGCCGCCAAGCGCGCGCAGTTCACGGTGGTGCCTCTCCGTCATCCCTGGCGTTGGGCTGCTGCTGCAATCGTCGCAATTCTTCTGCTCTTGCTGCTGCAGGCAGTCGTCAGCAATCCAAATCTTCAGTGGCCCGTGGTCGCCTCCTACATCCTCAACCCGATCATCTTGCGGGGTCTTTGGGTAACTGTCGGCTTGACCCTGGTCATCATGTTTTTTGCCAGCGTCATCGGCATGATCGTTGCTTTGATGATGCTCTCGCCGAGCAAAATGCTGTCACTCCCAGCCGCGGGGTTTATCTGGTGGTTCCGCGGCACGCCGGCACTCGTCCAGCTTATCCTGTGGTATAATCTGTCGCTCATCTTCAAGGACATTACGCTGTGGTTGCCGGGGCTCGGTACCGTCTTTTCGGTTCCCACGAACACCGTCATGACGCCGTTGGTAGCGGCCGTCGTTGCCCTGTCCCTTCACGAAGCGGGATATATGGCGGAGATCATTCGAAACGGGTTGAAATCAGTGAATCGCGGGCAGACAGAAGCTGCGCTCTGTCTCGGGATGAAACCCTCTCTGCTGCTGCGGCGGATTGTCATTCCCCAAGCGATGCGCGTCATTATTCCTCCAACAGGGAACGAGACGATCAATCTGCTCAAAACGACCTCGCTCGTCAGTATCATTGCCGTCGGCGACCTGTTGTACTCGGCGCAGGCGATCTACGCCCGGACGTTCGAAACCATCCCGCTCCTGCTCGTCGCCACCTTCTGGTACCTGGTCGTCGTCTCCATCATGACCGTCGGTCAAGGCTACCTTGAACGTCATTATTCCAGGGATGAAGCCGGACACGATCCAGCTCCGGGGGGCTTTTCGCGGCTGGGTTCGATTCTCATGATGCGCGAAAAATGGAGAGGTGCGCAATGAAGACCAATCATTTTGAACGGTTCGCTATCTCTCCGTCCGTCATGATACACGCGTCAGATGTCAGGAAGTCTTACGGCAGTCTTGAAGTTCTGAAGGGCGTGAATATTTCGGTGCCGAACGGTTCGGTCGCCTGCATTATTGGGCCGTCCGGCTCGGGCAAGAGCACATTTCTCAGATGCATCAATCATCTCGAGGAGATCAACAGCGGGCTGCTGCTGGTCGATGGGGATTTTGTTGGGTATCGCCTGAAAGACGACAAACTCCACGAATTGAGAGCGTCGCAGATTTGTGCTCGACGCGCCGAAATCGGCATGGTCTTCCAGCATTTCAATCTCTTCCCGCACATGACCGTGTTGGAGAACCTGATCGAAGCCCCGATCAAAGTACGTGGGGAACATCGCGCCGAGGCGCGGCTGCACGCTTTGGAGCTGCTACGCCGCGTAGGGCTGGCGGAAAAGGCTACTGCCTTTCCAAGACAACTATCGGGCGGCCAGCAGCAGCGAGTTGCAATTGCGCGCGCGCTTGCCATGCGCCCTAAGGTGCTGCTGTTCGATGAGCCGACCTCGGCGCTCGATCCCGAACTTGTCGGCGAAGTCCTGTCGGTCATGAAGGATCTCGCGCGCGATGGCATGACGATGGTTGTGGTGACGCACGAAATCGGATTCGCCCGGGAAGTCGCCGACCAGTTGATCTTCATGGACGGGGGAACTGTCATGGAACAAGGCGATCCGCGCGAGATGATCGCCAATCCCCAGTCGCCCCGAACGCGCGAGTTCCTGGCCAAAGTCCTCTAGCCGCGTTGCAACGACCAGAAAGATATTCGGAGAAATATGATGCACGATTTGCACCGGGCGCCGGCTGACGCCGCCGCGGAGACGACCGACTTTGACGAAATTCTCGACCGCTCGACGCTGAGCACCGTCAAATGGGAAATGGAAATAGACCGTACCGGAAACAAATCCCTGCTTGGATTTGGTACCGCAGACATGGACTTCCGCTCTCCAAAGCCGATTGCCACAGCTCTCGAACGCACCGCTCGCCTCGGCCATTTTGGTTATCCTTACAAGCCGAACAGCTACTACGAAGCTCTGATCGGCTTTTATAAGAGGCATTTCGGGTGGGAGATCAAGCGCGAGTGGATCGCCCACAATGTCGGCATCTACCCCTCCATGCGACCGTTGATCGATCGCCTCAGTGTCGAGGGGGACGCGATCATCTACCAGCCCCCGGTTCACTTCCAATTCAGGAATATCGTTGCCGCCGCCGGACGTGTGCCCGTCGCAAATCCCCTGGTTCTTCGCAACGGCCGCTATGAGTTCGACTTTGATCAGCTTTCCCACTGCGTTAGTAGTCGCACAAGGCTGCTCTTGCTTTGCAATCCTCACAACCCCGTCGGGCGGGTGTGGTCGCGAGACGAGTTAGCGCAGCTTGCGGAGTTTTGCCAGCAGCACAACATCGTCGTCGTTTCCGACGAGGTCTATTGTGGCCTGCTGCACGACGGCTTTCACTTTACGCCTTTTGGAAGCGTGTCGTCAGATGCGCTTATGAATTCGGTAAGCCTCCTTTCTGCCAGCAAGATGTTTAACCTCACCGGGCTGAAGCACTCCCAAGTCATTGCCGCAAATCCCAGGCTCATGCACGAATATCTCGAGGGGTTGAAGCGCGATACCTCGGGCTACGGCGGTTCTCTGTTTGGCCACGCCGCGACCGAGGTGGCTTACCGGGATTGCGATGGGTGGCTGGCCGATCTCATGAAGTATGTTGCCGGCAACTATGCCTTTGCCGAGGCCTTCTTCAAGGAAAGACTGCCGCGCATTCGCATACGCCCGACAGAGTCCACCTACTTCATGTGGCTTGACCTTTCGGATTACGGCATGTCGCACCAGGAGATGCTCGACTTGTTCGAAACGAGGCATGGCCTCGTCCTCAACTACGGTGAAGACTATGGGCCGGGCGGTGAAGGACATATCCGTCTGAATATCGGCACGCCGAAGTCTATTCTTGTTCAAGGAATCGGCCGGATGGCGCAAGCATTATCCAGCCAGGAAAGGTGATCGTGGCCTTCCAGGACTATTCCTTCCCTGGCTCCCACCCCGACGAGATGTCGGCGCGATCATGTGCCGACAGACGCTCCGCTCATATTCGAAAAGCCGTGATGCATCCCATCAGACGGGCATCTCCAACTCCTGCGAGGAAACATGGAAATCTCGACCCCTAACGCACCTGCAGCTGTCGGCCCCTACAGCCAGGCCAGACGTCACGGGAACCTGCTTTTCGTTTCGGGCCAGCTGCCACTCGACCCCACGACAGGGACAATGGCCGGCGATGCGGAAGAGCAAATGCGCCAGGTGCTCGCAAATATCGAAGCGATCGTGACAGCGGCGGGGGCAAAGATGTCCGATGTCCTCAAGACGACCGTGCTCGTGACCGATCTTTCGAAGTTCAAGCAGTTGAACGAAATCTACGCTGCGGCGTTCCCGAAGCCCTGTCCGGCACGCGCGACCTATCAGGTGGCGGCGCTGCCGATGGGCGCTCAAGTCGAGATCGAGGCGGTGGCCGTCATTCCCGGTGAAGCTGACTACGCTTGTAAAGGTTCCTGCGCGGCGGCAGCCTTGTCGTGAAAAACCAATAGCCCGAGAGGTTAGTGCGATGACAGATCACCTGGATTCGGTCCGACTTGGCTTTTTTCCAACCCCGATCGACAAGTGGGACAATCTTGGGCGTGAACTCGGCATTTCACTGAGCGCCAAACGGGACGATCTCTCCGGTCTGGGCGGCGGCGGTAACAAAATTAGGAAGCTCCAATATCTTCTCGCCGAAGCCAAAGCGGAAAATGCAACGACGCTGATCACGGCTGGGGCGGCGCAATCAAACCATGTTCGGCAAACCGCGGCTGTTGCGAGAAAACATGGCATGCGGCCTTTAGCCCTGCTTCGCGGGCAACTGCCGCCGCGCGCCTCGGGAAACCTGCTTCTCGACGAGCTTTTGGGCGCGAAGCTGGAATTTCACGATCGTGACGACTTCAACGCCGTGGTCGTGGACCTGATGCTGGACCGCAAGGCAGAGCTGGAAGCCTCAGGCGAGCGCGCCTATGTCATTCCGATCGGCGGGTCGAGCCCGTTGGGAGCTCTTGGTTACGTCGATTGCGCCAAAGAGATGCGCGAACAGTTTGATGCGCGGCGACAGAGACATCCAGACTATATCGTTGTCGCAATGGGCTCGGGCGGCACCTACGCCGGTCTCGTCGCAGGATGTGCGCGTCATCTGCCCAACACCCAAGTTTTCGGTATCGTTATTACGACGGCGGCCTTTGCTGCGCGCGAATGCGCGGCTTCATTGTTAAATGACACGGCTCGACTTGCCGGTGTCGATCGGCGCTGGGATGCGGAAGATCTGTTGCTGAATTATGACCATATCGGACCCGAATACGGAATCGCCAGCCAAGAAGGCAATGCCGCAATCCGCAAAGTGGCAGAAGCCGAAGGGGTTTTTCTGGATCCGACTTATACGGGAAAGGTCTTCGCCGGATTGATTGCCGCTATCGGAAAAACGATCCCTACAGGTAGCGATGTGATCTTCGTGCACACGGGCGGAAGCCCCGCGCTCTTTGCAGCACGGTGACGTGCCCGTTCAACCAAAAGTCAGATCGAGTGTCGACCTTACGCGATCGTCGGCCTTGAGGCGACAGCGAGCCGTCGGGTAAGACGTTGAAGGCCGGCGCTCACGTAGACTGGGCGGCTCACTTGAAGAACCGGGCGGGTGTTGTTCCGAAAGTTTCGCGGAACGCCGCGACAAAACTGGAGGCGGATTCATAACCGACATCGAAGGCGACATTGGTAACAGCTTCTCCGTATGCCAGAAGTTCGAGGGCGGTCAGCAAGCGGAACCGTTGACGCCATGCGCCGAAAGCAAGATGGGTTTCTCGGACGAAAATGCGCTCGATCGTCCTTGAACTTGCCCCCACGCGTGCGGCCAATGAGGCGAGAGGTTCGCGACTTGCGGGTTCGCGCTTGAGCATTTCCACTATGCGCAAACCTCGTGGATCAGTGGGAACGGTAAGATCGACAGGCGATCGGTCGAGCGTCGCGATCTGATCGAGCAAAACCTCGCAAAGCCGAGCTTCCTTCGACCCCGGTTCGTAATTCCACGGCAAAACCGCGCATGACGAGATCAACTCACGTACCAGCGGTGTCACCTCCACAACAACGCAAGACGGCGAGGCAGGAGCGCAATCAACAGCCGGATCGATGTAAAGAACGCGAATTTCGGCTGCTCTCGCAACGCTCAATTTATGGTCCGTATTGGCGCGTATCCACAATGCCCGTGTGGGAGGCAGCACCCATCTACTGGCTTGTGTCGACACATTGATCACACCTTTTATCGCGTAAATGAGCTGGTGGCGCCGGTGATTGTGGAAAGCTGCCTCTGTTGACGACCAGCTTTCGACCCGGCCCACAACAGGAGCGGAGGCGAAATCAGGATCGGGGTCGTTTTGGCGAATGCGCAACATCGAGGCGGATTATATCGTTAAATCGTCGCACAATCCATCCGCTTTGACGGCGCGTTCTTAAGGCGCGGACAGCGGATCTGGCCATAGCGGTGTCGTGTCATCAACACATATTGGCCGGCAGCAGATATTTACGCGCGGCATCGACTGGTATTCTGCCTCACGGTTTCCGGCAATAGATGTAACGCGCGGTCCACTGAAGAACACGGCGCTGCTATTGTTGTGCAATGAATCATATCGAGCACGTGATCGGTGTCGGGACTGCCAGATTGCAGACCTGGACAGTGTGTGCGTGTGGCCAAAATCTTGGAGAGGATAGAAGCAGATTATTCCGAAGAGTTGTTCCCTTTCGCATACGGCGCCAGGGAGTGTCGCAATGGATCATGATCCCACGATTTCAGTGGCGAACGCGACACCTGACATCCTTGATGATGGCGATGAGGCTCTTGGCGATCCGCGTGTCATTTTCCGATGGCATCATTACCCGTCGGCGCACGTGGTGTCCCGTCATCTTCACGCCCGTGTCCAGCTTGTTTGCGTCTTTGCCGGCGTGGTCGTTGTGGAAACGGACGACGGGCGCTTCATGACACCACCCGGGCATGGCCTTGTGGTGCCTGCGGGGCTGCCGCATTCTCACATCGTTCTAAGCGATGTAGCGATGGTTTCCGTCCATTTGAACCCGGCAGAAGCTGTCGGGCGCCAAGAGCCCTTTGTTTTTGAGGTGACGGATCTCGCTCGTAGCCTCTTGTTGGAAGCCGTCAAACTTAGTGAAGCTGCCATCGCGAACACAAGGTCTTGTCTCGTGCAGGAACTTTTGATCGAAGAGATCACGAATTTGGAAGAAAAACATCTCGTCCTCTCGTTCCCGTCAGATGTGAGGCTGGCAGGACTATGCCGCGGTTTTTTGGAAGCTCCGACGCCGAACGATCATATCGATGATTGGGCGGGAAAGCTCGGAATGAGCCGCAGAGCCTTCACGCGATTTTTCCGCCGAGAGACTGGGGTAAGCTTTCTGAAATGGCGCCAGCAGGCGATAGTGTTTTCAAGCTTGCCCCGTCTTTCAGTGGGGGAGCCGGTAACATCAGTCGCGCTTGAGGCGGGCTACGGCAACATCGGCGCCTTCACTACGATGTTCCGTCGGGTCATGGGCCTTCCTCCAAAACAGTATGCCGAAAAGGGCAAGTCCTTTGCCAAGCGTGATGTGGAACCCGAGGCTTGATCCGGCGACAGGCGGCAATGGTGGCTGATCCACCATCGGCGAATGAGTGCAAGATGAGCGCTCGACCTCGGAAGCGCGCAATGGCTTTTGCCCGGCGACGAGATCCTTGAAAAGCATGGCGTTCGTGGTCGCAAGAAGCTCAATAAGGGCCAGAAATCGGTAAACTGGTTGGCGATGTCAGGATATCGCTAAAGGCTGTCCGTTCCTCAATATCGGTCGCCGTACAAGTCCTTTAAGCGTTCTCCGGAACGCTTGGTGAAACCAGGACAAGAGCGACGAGGTCGTGCAGACATGAACAAAGCGGACGTAAATCCTCCCTACGACATCTTTAGCGTGACTGTGAAGAAAGCGATCCTGATAACCCCGTTCTTGAAGCGTATAAGCGTGGATGCGCGGGAGGTATCGGGACTGCGACCAGATTTGCCCGGTCAATACCTGAAAGTCTTCGTTCGCGACGCCGATGGATTCCGGCAGCCTGGGCGCGCTTATACTGTTAGGCGATTCAATCCCGGGACGGGTGAACTTGAACTCGACTTTGTGCTGCACGGCGACGAGGGCAACATATCAAGGTGGGCGTCCCGAGCAGAAATCGGTGATAAACTGGAAATAAGCAGGCCTAACACGCGCAGCGGGATCTCGATCGATCCGGAAATCAGGAACTACTTTCTTTTCGCCGACGAGACCGGTTTGCCAGCTGTCGCCGCGATCGTGGAGGCGCTCCCTGCAGCGGTGGAAGCACGCGTGTTCATTGAAATCGCGAATGCTAAAGAGATGCAGCCCGTAAAGGGAGAGGCGGCAATTTCAGTGCGCTGGCTTTGCCGGGAACTCGGCGAGCGACTGGTTGATGCTGCCAAAGATCTGTCCATCCCATCGGGTTCCCTGGTTTGGGTGACAGCGGAATCAGGCCAGGTTTCGGCGATTAGGACAGGGCTGAAAAAACAAAAATCGCTAGGGACCTGCGCGGTTCATGCGAGCGGGTATTGGAAGAAGGGCGTGGCCGATCATCGCGATCCCGACTGACGCTGCCATCGGTAACGCTGGATCGACGGTCGCCACGTGCTTGACGGAATAGCGACATAAGTCGGCATTCTATCGAAAACTCGTTCTCTGATCAGAGGTTACATGGCTGGACCGAAGAAAAACAAAAGATAGGTCCATGACAAATCCGAATTTGAAGCTGGCACGCCGAGATGCTGCGACCCATCCCGATACCGATATGACGTTGCGAAACAGTAAGCGCGCAACGCGGCTTTCCTTCTTCATCTCAGGCTTCGCGCTGGCATGCTGGGCGCCGATGGTGCCATACGCGCAAAGCCGCATTGACGCAGATTCCGCGACCCTAGGATCGGTCCTTCTGTGCCTTGGCTTGGGTGCGGTCGTAGGCATGCCGACTGCAGGTATAGTGTCCAACAAAGTGGGAAGCAGGCCAGTCCTGATTGCTGGAGCGATTGGTCTGGCCACGGTGCTGCCGCTCATGGCGGCGCTGGCAAATCCGATAACCCTCGCAATCGCACTTCTTCTATTTGGTTGCTCAATTGGCGCGATTGATGTCGCCACCAACATGCATGGAGCCGAAGTTCAAGACCTCGCAGGCGTGCCGCTGATGTCAGGGTTTCACGGCGTCTACAGTATTGGCGGGCTGGTCGGCGCGGCAGGTATGACTTTTCTTGTCGCGGTTGGGCTCGGGGTCCTTGCCGCTTCCGGGGTGGCATCATTGGTTATGATCATTTGCATAGTTTGCGCGGTACCCGGATTTCTTAAGACGAAGCCAGCTTCGGATGGGGCGTCTTTTGCCATTCCCAGAGGAGGCGTGCTCCCGGTCGGTTTGCTTTTGATGGTCATCTTCTTGGCGGAAGGCGCGATGCTCGACTGGGGAGCCATTTTGCTAACCTCCAAGAAACTGGACGTCTCATTTTCCGGTAGCGGCTATGCTCTCTTTGCGATTGCGATGACCATCAGTCGATTTGTGGGCGACAAGGCGGTTGAACGCCTCGGCGAGTCCAGGATGCTCTTTGCCGGCATCTCAGTGGCTGCTTTGGGTATCATCTTCGCCGCCTACGCCGAGACGGTCTTGATGACCTTGACAGCCATCACTATCGCAGGGCTGGCCGCGGGAAATATTGTCCCGATCCTGTTCTCGCTCGCCGCGGTACAGCGATCAATGCCGGCGCCTCAGGCGATCGCCGCGACGGGGACGCTTGGTTATGCTGGAATTTTGATTGGGCCCGCACTCATAGGTCACGCCGCCGAACTGGTTGGGCTTGCAAATGCAATTGCTGGCGTCGGCATATTGGCAATCGTCGCCCTCCTTCTCATTCCAGCGATCTCTTTTCGCCAATCGACGATTGCTGCCTCCCCGCAATGAGAGATCTGACAATTTCCGCTCCTTTTCCGCTGCGTGCTCTCCACGTCGGGCACTGCCCCGCTACGGGCCAGGCCAGTCTGTCGAGCCGCAGACCCTGGACGAAATAGCCGAGCGTCGAGGCATCAGTTCCGTCTGGCAGAACGAAAGGTTAGATGCTTGTTGTCTCCAAAGACATCGTGCTGCGGCGACCAAGAGTTCGCCTGGCAGGACGATCCGGGTGTCAGCTGGAACCTTTTCACCTGCCAGCGCGCGCGAAGCATCAGACGAGCGCCTGACGAACCGAGATCACTCAGGCGGCGCTCCTGCGGGGAGGGGACGGGAGCGGTGCCTATCAGGTCGACTCCGATGGATAACGTGGAGGGAGGATCCCGCGATGTCGCTCGGAAGCGTCTGGGTTTAGTGTCGCGGCGGGATAGTCCACCGCTCTTGCCGCGCCGCCAGGCTCGCTGGAGCGAATCGCGCGGTCGATCCGAGAGGGGAAAAGGCGATTGGCTTCACCTTCGCGAGCACCGTCCAGAGGGTCCTGAAGCTGTTCACGGAGTAACTTTTCAGGCGGTTGACAGGTGTTCGACAGCCCTCTCGCCTTATGACTCTTCTTTAGCTGACTTGCAAAAAAAGTGGGGCCACTTTTGAAGGTGGCCCTTTTTTTGTTGTTGCAACGGCTCTGCAATGCAACGCTCACTGGACGGCTTGGCGCTGCAGCTCTTCGGCATAGCCGTGGGCGGCCGGCCTTGGCATGAACGCATAGACCAGGTCATCGCAGCCGAGCCCGCACCGCTGATGTTCCGCCGGGTGCGTCCAGCGATGGCAGTTGCGGCCGATCGTGTCGATGAAATCGCGGATCAGCGTATCGGCGCCATGCGCCTCGATCAGCCGAGCGACGTTGTAGCGGCCGCAGCGGCCGTGCGAGCAGTTCAGGATCATTTGCGGCAGGGTGAATTCGGCGAGCGTCTTCAGTGTTTCCGGCATACGTGATTCTCCTCGTTCGAGGTTGCCGGTATCCCGCATGTCATGGATGGCGCGCCGCCAGCGGCAGATGCCCTTGCCTACTTCGAGACTGGGCTTGCGAAGGGCAAGGCATATCGTTACTTCACCAGGAATGTGGAGGTTGGCACTCGAAGTGCAGCGGCGATACGCCTGAGCCTGCCGGGATCGACATCAGCACCGTGGCGGGACACTTCCATTTGCGCAACGTCACGCGCCCGCGCTCCTGTCGATGATGGTCCGCGTCTCTTCGGCCTCGTTCTCGAGGCGCCTTGCGATCCAGGAGCACATCACGGAAGACGACGACCGAGCGGGGCCATGTCACCGTGCTTCTCCGAGAACTGCGCCTGCTTGCCGTCAAAGGTCATACGTGGGTAGTTTCGGCCGCTAGCGCCGAGTCCTCCGATCTAAGCTTCTAAAGTCTTTGACGTTTCGCCAAGCGGCAAGCCTCTCCAACTATGGAACGTCGCGTTGGTTGCTCAGACACAGCGGTCTGCAGGCGCCTCAGCCGAATAGCGGCAGATTTGTTGACTCGGCCAATCACTCGGTCGAAAAGAGACGTCCGCTTAAAAAGGAGATCATCCGTTGGCTGACGAGAACAATACAGGCCTTAATGCCGGGGTCGTCGAGACGGACGCCGCGGCAAATACACCGGAGTCCAGCAGGATGCTGTCGAACGTGTTCCAGCCGCATCAGGAAAGATGACTGTGCAAGCGAAAACAAATCCGGAAAACGGAACGGACGAGCGAGCGGAAGGAAGCCCAAGCCTGTCGAGGCGACAGTCATTGATGGCAAGAGCGTTCGAGAGCGCCGGAAGGACGAAGACGGCAAAGCCTAATGAGCAAGCGGCAAAGACTTCTGTCCTTTCAATCGATGGGATGGAAGGTTTTGCTCAGCTCGAAGATCTGGCGGAAAAGTCGCGCCAGGAAAATGCCACGTTGCGAGGCGGCTCGGTCTTGACGGATCGTCGAGCGGGGCAGGTGGGAGGCCCTGGGTCAGGTGCAGAAGGGATATCCGCCGCTGCACCTCGTGGAGCGCGCCGAAAGGCGTGTCAGGAAACGATAGCTGCAGCGGGACCGCAGTCCAGCTTGCTCAAGGTTGGAACACTATGAAAACACCGTGGAAATTCCTTGTTCAATTGACCTCGCGGCGACCGTCGGCGAAAGCGCAAGAGATGTCGATTGGGCATGACAGCGATCCCGAGGCTCTCGCGAGCGAAGCGGAGGAAACGTCGAAACTTCCGTCCGATGCGGCGGAAGCTGCCAGTCCACCTCATCGTGATGAGGACGTATCGGTTGACCACGTGTCAGTCGCACCGGTTATGCGGAAAGCCGATGACGATGTCGCGCAGGCATTAAAGCCGCCGATTGCTATTGAAGAGGCTCAAACAGCTGCGCGCAACGAAGCCGATCATGCGGGTGCCGAAGCGAATTCGTTGGTGCCGGAAAGCACGGCAAGCACACAGTCGCAAAACAAACCGCGGATCAAGCGTCGAGAAGGTCGGAAGAAAGCCAAAGCCCGCGTGGCTGTGCAGAACGCTGTCGCCCCGAAGGAAAAGCGAAGTGTGCAACCCGCGTCTTCGAGGGATCTGTTCTTCCATGACGTGGCAATCCTCGACGAGGAAATCAAAATGCTGAGAACCCAGCTGGCTCAAAAGCTTTATCTGCAGAACGTCCAGCTCAAGGAGATGCTTGAGCGGTTCGACGTTTGGTGAGCTCGGCTCTCTCTACAGCTTTGTGCGTCTTTTCAGACGCACAAAGCACGCTGTAGCACTTTTGAATTTCTGCAAGTTATGCGTGGATCCTGAAGTCTTTCCTTGCCGATGTGCTGGAACGGATCGTCTCCGGCAAAGCGAAAGCCAACCGATGGAAAGCCTCTTGCCGTGGGCTGGGAAGGCCGAACGCGATGACATTGCAGATCAGGAGCGACGGGCGGCATGACACAGAACAGCCAAGGGACGACGGCACGACCGAAGCTCGATGACGAGGCGTTCGAGGCCTTCATCAGGGCACGTCGTCCAGTGTCGCCGATCTGGTCGATGAGTGGCCTCGACGGCTATCTCACGGCTCTCATCATCGGCCCGAGATTTATCGACCCACGTCAGTGGATCCCGGAGCTGACCGGTCCAGAGGCCTTGAATATGCCGATGGAAACAACCGAGCATCGGGCCGTGCAGACCATCGTTGCGGAATACAACCGGATATCGGCGAGCCTCGCCGAAACGCCGAAAGACCACCGGCCCAGGTTCACCAGGATCGATGAACTAACCTTTGATGCCATGGACTGGGACGTCTGCTTTCTGATAGGAACGGGGTTCGCGCCCAAGCTGTGGCGGCCCGTCATTCGCGGCCATGCTGTCACCGGCGATATCATCGCGCCGATCCGCAAACTCAGCGAGACCAAACGGCCCGCCACCCACCAGGATGCTGCTGCCGTCGCCGAAGCGCTCGTCAATATCCGAAGCTACTTCCTGCCAAAGCGCGCGAAGTAAAAGTTCTAAAAGAGCGCTGTCGCCATTCCGTCAATGCCGAAAGCCGTGGGGTGCTCGCCGCGCTCACGCTGAAGCGGCTCGAGAAGGAGCAACCCACCCCGCTCATGACTAACAAGCTGGCTTGTGGAACGCACACCGTTTCCCCACTCGGCAGATGACAATGGGCAAGGCTGTATTTGGGTATCTGCGGTGTCCACGAACTTGTGGCCGAGATCTAGCGCGGCTCGTTTCCATGATTGGGCACGCTGATGCATTGCAAAGTTGGTTCGTTTCTAAGGATGGAGTGGATCAAACGCGCGCCGCACGCCTCTGCCAGATTGCGTTTTATCAACTTGGCAGGTAGTGGCCGATGAGTTTTAGTCATTTCTGGCCAGAGCCTCGAGTCGCAGGGCTACGTTTGAAGGCGATCGGCTCGCAATTATTGAACGCATTCATTTCCTGCCCATCTGCTTCGTTGCATAGCCCGGTCGGGCGTGCGATCCGTTTCAGTGCCTGAAGGAGGTCATCGACGTACGTGAAGATGATGGGGATAACGATAAGGCTGAGGAGCGTCGACGTTATTACACCGCCGATCACCACAATGGCCATTGGCTGCCGGAAACTTGAATCGCCTCCCGTCAGGCTGAGAGCAACCGGAAGCATGCCTGACGCCATGGCGATGGTCGTCATGACAATGGGACGCCCGCGCTTGTGGCAGGCATCCACGAGAGCATCGAACCGCCCCATTCCCTGGCGGCGCGACACGATCGCGTATTCGACGAGGAGAATCGAGTTCTTCGTCACGACGCCCATGAGCATCAGCAGACCGATGACGACTGGCGCCGAGAAGCTGGTTCCGGTCGCCACCAGCGGCAGCAGCGCCCCTCCGAGCGATAGGGGCAAGGCCATCAGGATAGTGAACGGTTGCAGGAAATCGTGAAATAGCAGTACGAGCACGGCATATATGCAGAGTACACCGATTGCCATGGCAAAAGCGAAGCTTTGGAACAGTTCCGAGCTGCGCTGAAGTTCGCCTTGCTTCACGAGCGTGACGCCCGCCGGCAGGTGCTCAAGAGCTGGCAGCGCCTTTGCCTCGCGATAAACGTCGCCAAGAATGCGGCCGTTGAGCTCGACGGAAAGAGTGGTATTGCGCATTCGATCGATGCGGTTGATCTCGGAGGGACTTCCGCCGATACGGATGTCGGCGATTGATCCGAGATCGACGCCGCCATGGGCTCCTGCCACCCGTATGTTCCGGATGTCGTCGAGATTTGTGCGCGCCTCGGGCGTGAAGCGGACGACGATGGGGATTTGCCGCTGAGACAGATCGAGCTTTGGCAGGGCCGAAGTGTAGTCGCCATGTGTGGCAACGCGCACCGCTTCTGCGATGGCGCTTGAGGTTACCCCCAGTGCGGCTGCGCGTGAAAGGTCCGGCGTGATCTGAACCTCGGGCGCCTGCCTCGAGGCGGTCGAAGTCACCGCTCCAATACCTTGCAGGGTGCGGAGCTGCTCCTCAAGCGCTTCGCTCGCCTGGTCAAGAACATCGGAGTCATCGCTGGCAAGGCTGAGGACGAGGTGCGTACCGTTGCCGCCACTACCGACCGCAACCCGCACTCCGGGGAGCACGGAGAGGGCCGAACGGATATCGTTTTCGATCTCTGACTGCCTACGGTCGCGCTCGTTCAGCGGCGTCAGCATGACGTCAAGCGTAGCCGTCTCGATACTGGCTCCGGGGCTATCAGCCGACGATGCCGAGCCGATGGAAGAGAAGACATGTGTCACATCGCGAAGCTTGCTCACGATGTCTGCCGCCTTCTTGGTCGTCCTGTCCATTTGGTCGATGCTCGCGCCGGGCTGCTGGACCAGCCTCACCTGGGTCCGCGCATCGTCGGCAGCAGGCAGAAAGCCCGATTTCAGGAAGGGGATGGTGGAAAGCGAGAGCGCGACAAAGATCGCGGTCACGAAAAACGTCTTGTTCCTGTGGTACAACGACGCCTTCACAACCGCCATGTAGGCGCCCATGATTCGGCCATCCTTTACCTCGGTGGAATGCGGCTTCATGAAATAGGCAGCCATCATGGGTGTCAGCAGGCGCGCAACGACGAGAGAGGCGAGTACGGCGACTGCGGCGGTGATGCCGAACTGGCGGAAGAGCAGCCCTGGTATGCCACCCATGAATGCCGTCGGCAGAAAGACCGCGACGAGCGCGAGCGTAGTCGCAATAACTGCCAACCAGATCTCATTGGCCGCGTCGAGGGCGGCATCGATCGGCCGTTTGCCCATCTGGAGATGGCGAGCGATGTTCTCGATTTCGACAATGGCATCGTCTACAAGAATGCCGACCACCAGCGACAGTGCAAGCAGAGTTATGATATTGAGGCTGAAGTCGGCGAAGTACATGGCGAGGAAGGTTGGTATGACGGACAATGGCAGTGCGACGGCCGACACGAGCGTCGCGCGCCAGTCCCGTAGGAAGAACCAGACGACCACAACGGCCAGGATCCCCCCCTCAAACAACATGTGCATCGAACCCTGATAGCTCTCGAGGATCGCTACGTCTCTGCTGTAGATTTCATCGATCTGCACGCCGGGATGTTCGGCGGCGAACTGCTGCATCGCCTTCGCGACGTCGGCGGCAACGCCTGTGTCCGAGAAGCCGTTTGAGCGCTTGACCGCGACAGCGATCACGGGCTGTCCGTCGAGATAGGCCAGCGAGGATCGGTCCGCGAAGCTGTCATTGACGGATGCGACATCGTCTAGACGGACCTGTTGGCCGTTGGCTAGCGGAATTTGCAATCCCTTGAGGTCTTCGACGGATGCAACGGCACCGAGCGTCCGCAACGTCTGGCGTGTGCCGCCAATTTCGCCAATTCCACCCGACGTATCTGCCTGGACCGATTTCAACTGTTCTGAAACAGCGGCTGCCGTGACCCCGAGGGAGGCCATTGTCCCCGGATCGAGGTCGACATGAACCTCGCGGTCAATACCGCCGAACCGGCTCACCTGTCCCACGCCCGGTACCGACAGAAGTGCCTTCGTCATATCGTTGTCGACAAACCACGAAAGCTCAGTTTCGTTAAGACTGGACGAACGGACCGCGTAGGTGACCAGCGCGGCGCTCTGCATGGAGATTTTGGTAACGCGCGGCGTCTGCATCTGCGCCGGCAGATCTGGTTTTACATTGTCAACGGCATTGCGGACTTCATTCAAAACCTCGTCGCTGTTCCTTTCCAGCTCGAAAGTGACGTCGATCGATACCGTGCCATCGGCGATCGTCGTTGCGATGTGGTCGAGATTGCTCAGCGACGCCAGTCGGTCCTCGATAACGCGGGCCACCTCAGTCTCGAGCTGCGTCGGCGCCGTGCCCTCGAGTGTCGCGGTAATGCTGATCCTCGGAAGGTCCATGTCGGGGAAGTATTGGACCGGCAACCGCTCGAAGGCCAAAAGCCCACCGATGGTGAGCATTGCGAAGAGCAGTATCGCCGGTATGGGATTGAGAATCGACCAAGCGGAGAAATTCATCAACCCTACTCGGCGATATTCACGAGGTTGTTGTCCGACAGAAACGCTCCGCCCGATGCCACGACCCTCGATGACGGATCTATGCCGGAGACAATCTCGACTTCGCCGTTCTTGCGGCGGCCCGTCTCGGCTCGGACTCGTCGGACCCGTCTGTCGTCGCCGACCGTAAAGACGTAGCTTATCCCGTCGCGGAACACTATCGCCGTCTCCGGAACAGCGAGGGCCGATGTCGTCTTTATTTCGATGCTGCCGGTGACATAAAGACCGACACGCGGATGTACGTCGGTGGGAAGCGTGACATAGACGATCGCGCGGCCGGTCTCGGTGTTGACCGACGGGCCTACAAGCCTAACCTTGCCCTGGATGGGGCGCTCATCCGGGCCGTTGACCTCGACGCTCAGTCCCTCCGAAATGCGGGAGAGATAGCGCGCCGAAATTTCAGCCTGCCACTCTACGCGCTGCTGACGGACCAGGCGGAACAGCTCGGTGCCGGTGGAAACGACTGCGCCCAGATCGGCCGTGCGTGACGTTATCAGCCCGTCGTCGACGGCAGTGACAGTCGTCTGAGCGAGCTTGATCTTCTGGTTGTCGAGCGCGGCCTTTTGGGATTCGAGGCTTGCTTTAGCCATCTGCTCGTCCGTTAACCGCTCGGCGATCTTCTCGTCTGAAATTGCTCCCGAGGGGCGAAGCTGCCGGGCTCGGTCCGCGTTCGCCTTGGCCTTTGCTAAATTTGCCTTGGCAGTCTCGACGGCCGCGGCTTGCTTTCGAAGGTCCGCCAACACGCTCTCCTGGGAAAGCCGGATCAGCGTCTGCCCTTTGGTCACGACCGACCCGACATCGACCAGAACGTCGGTTACGCGAAGGCCGCTCGTCTCGGAGGCGATGACCGCCTCCTGCCAGGGTTTGAGCCATCCGCTTGCAGGAACCGTTTCCGCCCAGTCCCGTCGTGCCGGCGTGATCAGTGATACCGTAAGGGCAGGTGCTGCCGGCTGATCCGCCATGGGACTTCCGAAGGGGAGTAGTGCTGTGCAGACGAGGACGATGGCGAGTGAAATAAACGGCTTTCTCAACTATAAACCTCGTAGGTCGCGGCAGCACATTGCCCATCCGCGCCAGCGCCATGGAGTTGTTCTTTCGCTTGATCGCGGTCGAATGAGACGTGACCTTGATGCCATGTCCGATGTCGCCGTGTTCACGAGGAGCCGGCCAAACGACAAACAGGCATTAAGAGCGCTGCAGGGTCCCGGGCAGGCCGGGCAGCCTGTTGGATCGGACGTTGAGCGTCCGCAGCCCGACCGAGAGAGCGTCGGGCAGATTGGACAAACAATCATCGGCGGCGTTGTGCCACTGGAACCTGGCCGGGAGAGTCTCGGGTACGTGCCTCGCCCGGTCGAGGGCGGCGTCGAGCCACCGAAGCGAAGTTTTAACCGGGCCTGACCTGTGTTCACCATTGCCGTCTCTTCGGTGGCGTAATCAAGAGAGTGCATCCTAGTGCCCGTTGACCGCCCCTGCCATGCAGGTTGCTCCGCCTTCGGATCACGTCCATCTCCATGCAACACGCCACAGCATAATCACAATCGATTGTTTGGATGGAAGCCATCGATGCGATGGATAGAATGGCGAGATGTACTCCCTCCGTGGTCTGCGGTGCTCGAGCCACTCTTTCATGCAGGCCATAAGGCGCGATCTCGCCACCACCGTGCGCGGGTTGATCGAGGCATATGTCTGACGGCTCTCACCGCCATCGGAGACATCGCTATTTGCGATTCGCGTGCGGTCAGGATCGGCGAACAGGATGAGAGAACCTGGATAGGGATCCGATCGAGTCTTCGACAGGCGCCGCTGCTAATATCGCAGTCACGCAAATTTACGAACTTTCCAAGGGTTGTATTTCGGGTGGCGCGAGCATACCGAATATTCAACTGCTCTATCGTCTTTGGAACACCGAAAATGCCGATCGGTCCACGCGCTTCCTGGTGTCAGATGGCTTTTCCCCGTAGGTTGCTTTGTACGATGCTGAGAACCTTCCAAAATGAAAGAAACCCCATTTCAGGCAAATTTCCCTCACAGCTTGATTATTGGCGGGATCGAGCAGGTCCTGCCGCGCCGCCCGCAAACGAAGTATCATCAGATAAGCAGCAGGTGTTGTTTCCCTGAAGGCGCGGAAGCCGAGTTGTAGTGCTCGACTGGTCACACCAGCCGCTTCTGCCACCATCGGCATCGTGATCGGCTGATTGATATTGGCCTGCATGTATTCGATCGCGCGACGGACATGCCGAGGGGCGATCGAACAAGGCTTTTTGTCGAGCAAATGCGATAACCTATGGGGAATTTGGCGCACCACCAGATCGGCCAGCGCCTGCGTTAGATGTGTCATTGCTATTGGAGAGCGCAGCAGCGCGCCGTTGTCCCGCAGGCCGTTCATCATTGTTGATGCCAGATTGCCGATCATCTGGCCAGTTGGTGTGGCCAGCTCCAACTCCGGCAATAGATCCAGAGAGTCGTTGAGCGGCACCTCAAATGTTTGGCCGACAGCTTGCAGGATAACGGACCAATCCACCAACAACTCGTCTATTATATTTGATTGACCATGCATAATTACTCCGTCTGGTTCAAAATTATTATAGAGCAGCAGCTTCCCCCTTCCGGCCTCGGCCGTGCGGCCCCCATATCTCACCCCCATGCCGCCACTTCGAGGAATGACAATCGACAAATACTCTGCTGTTTCGGAGGTCGGCGCGATGCTGAATTGGAATTCGTTCTGGTGATAACCACTGAGCAAAACTGCATTGTCGCACGCATCAAGATTGATTCCCCAACGAAAGTCGCCAATTTTCCCGATTGGCTCGGCACTAAATGTACCGAAAGCCCCACCGAGAGCTTCAATCATGCCGTCGAAGGACGAACCACGAAATGAAAACTGCGGAGGGCCGTTTTCTGGCATTGTCGATTCCCCAATCCTGAAGTGCTTTTTTGCGTTCACGCGGATCAAGAGGCCGTGTTCGGCCAGCGTCCGACGTCATAATTCTATTTTTATTGGGTTTGCGTCCCTTCCGACGAACCATCGCGGATGGCCGCGCCACTGTATTCAGGAGTTGTTGCCGCGTCCCATCCGGTGCAAAGAGGTCTAAGCTGTTCCTGATGGGCCCAGGACATACCGCCTCCGCTTCGCCCTGTAGCTTTGCGCGCCGATGACCAGCAGTTTCTCGTCGCCGGTACGCTGTGCCACTGTCTGAAGTGTGCTGAGCCCTCGACGAGCAGCGGATCTTCACCTCCGCCCGCCGCCTGGCTCAGCTGACGTTTGGTTTGAACGGTTCCCGGACTTGAGCCCGGTCAAAGCTGGATAGAGCCGACCGAATCGAGTCATACCACTTTGGAATCTGCGAAATTTGCGTACTGGAGCGCAGGCAGCTTTCGCGCGCCGTTCTCGCCATCTCCTCGAAATGACTGTAATCGGCAATAAGGCGATGCATCATTTCTGCAGCTTTGACTTCGATGTCCGGCTCGTCGAGGACAACTCCATTCAGCCCATTTGCGACCTGCCTTTTCAGACCAAAGGCGGACGACACTATGACGGGTTTGCCACGGAGTAGAGCCTCAGTTACTGTCAGGCCGAAGCCCTCTTCGCGAGAGAGCTGAAATACTCCATGGGCGTTCTGCTGCAGCCGACCGACAATTTCGGCATTTGCGTCGCTGTCCTTCATCGAGATACAGGCCAGATATACGCGTTGGCGCACATCCTTGGGTAATTGAGAGCATAGTACTGCGCATTTCTCGAAATACGCGCGTCCTTCAGGATCGTCAGCAACATCTGAAGGATCGGGTCCCGCAATCACCAGACATGTATCGGAAGCTTCGTCGGAGGCCGTTCCCACAAAGCGCTCGAAAGCAGCGATGATCCGGTCAATGCCCTTCAGCCCATCCCACCTGGAAACATGCAGGAAATACCGCGAGCCGAGAATGTCCTGAAGGGATCGGTCGGGCTCGTCATGACGGTTGAACGAAACCGAATTCTCCAGCGCCTGGCCCGGTGGCCCTTCATAGTTGCGGTTCTTGCTCGAGAACGGGCTGATAGATGGCTGGATGACGTCGATGGGGTGACCGGCATCAAAGGCATATGCCTCGTCGCTCAGGACAATGCGCTGGAAGGGACGGAGGTATGCCTTCAGGAGCCCCCAGATTTTGTCGACTGTCGGAGTGCTCCTGGGATAGCCGATGTGGCATCGCCAGATAGCCGGGTGCGGGTGAGAATCCAGGAACTGAGCCGCTGCACAAAGTGGCTGCGGATCATGAATAACCAGGAAGTCATCAAGTCCGATCATTCTTTCCAGCTCCGCGGCGCCTTGCCGCGATGCCTCGAGATAATGCGGCAGCAGCTCATTCACCCCTACTGCGATGGCGTCGTGAAGAGAATTGTGAAGCGCTTTGGTGAACTGAAAAAACTGCTCGTCCTCCGGCTTGAAGATGAGCCAGCGCACATCAAAGCCAAGTTCCCGAAGGAGGCATATGTGGTGGGGAAGCATTTCGGCCACCCCACCGCCGAACGCGGTGGAATTTATATGCCAGATACAACGGGCGCCAATCTTGTCACGAGTCGCGTTGGACGAACGAAATAGTTCATCGAGAAGTTCCCCATAGTCCTCCCGCTCCGCAGTGTAATGCTCGAGGACCGAGCCTTCTACCAGCACCTCATCAAATAGCGGTGTGCACTGTTTCGTTGTTACTTTCAAATCGTTGCCCTCCTTGTCGTCTGGGAAGCAGGTTCAGCTCGGGCGGTTGGAAAGGACCGCGCGAAAATTCTCGATCCAGCCCTTGGTGTCCGTGTGACCACTGGCACTGGGGCCGACACCCACGCAGTCGCAGCCTGCAGCGGTTGCCGATTCAATCCCGGTTCGGGTGTCTTCAAACACCAAGCATCTTTCGGGGGGGATGTGCAGCATTCGCAATAGCGTTTGATAGGGTTGCGGATGCGGCTTTCCCTGACGGACGTCCTCAGCTGCAATCATGATCCTCGGGCGGGCGATTCCAGCCGCCTCGAGGCGGGCAAGGGCCGATACCCTTGTCGAAGAGGTGACGATGGATCTCCCTTCGACGGGGATCGAGCTATAGAACTCTGCAGCCCCCTGGATCGGTTGCAACAGCCTCATCGCTTGGATCTCATAGACCGCAATGCGAGCTGCTTCGCGTTTCGGCGAGAGGCCGGGCGCAATCGCCTCCACCAGCTCGACATCCCGGCGACCGGCCGACATCCGCATTGCGTAATCCGGACAAATCCGTTCCTCCAGCGCCCATCGACGGAGTGCGCTTTCGACTACAGCCTGCGAATCCACAAGGGTTCCGTCCAGATCGAAGGCTACGTGATCATAATCTTCAAGCTGAATTTCGATCATGACCCGTTCCAGAGGATTCGTACCATTGTGCGAATGGACTGTTGTAGTGTTCGTTTGCTCTTTCACGGTTTTGGCTCCGTGGATCAGCTCCAATAATGCTTGTTGGAAAGACATGCGTTCTCCGTGGCGTGGAACGCCTCTGCGCAGTATTCGACCATGGATGCGTCGGTGACCTGAGCAGTCATGTCCACGTCCTTGCGATAGTCTGCGAGTGCTCGCTCCAGTGCCGCCTGCAAAGCACTGAAAAACGCGCCATCCATGGACGCATTGCTCATGTATGTCCCTGGGTAGCCGGTGTAGATACCGTGTTGCAGACACCTCTGAACGAAGGCTCTTCCGTGCTTTTGCGAGGGCAGAAGGATATCGAACATGGTATCCCTTCCGGCAACGCGCGCAGGTATCTGGCTGCGCTCGAAGGAGGATTGGAACTGCCTCTTGAGCGCTGAGCCCCTCTCGGCGAGGCGAGCCATAATTTCTGCTTCCTCAAAGATTTCCTGTGTCAGGTTGCCCGCCACAAACGCCCGGTTCTCGCGCAGATACGTATTGCCGAGATAGGCCCTGTCGGCTCCGGTCATGGCATCGGCGGTGCCGGCGACCGCGGAAAGGCCGACGCCTTGTGCGATCCCCTTGGCCAATGTGATAACGTCAGGTTTCACATCGTGTTTTCGACAGTAGCCACCCTTGGCGTAACGAAGTCCGCATAGGACCTCATCAACAATCAGCAGGACTCCATGCAGTCTTGCCATGCTGGAGATTTCTCGGAGCAATTCCGGAGGAAAGACCGAGGGCTCAGGCGTGAAGAAAATACCTGCGACTTTCCCTTCGTTCCCGCCCAGCTGCTGTTCCAGAATACTGAGATCGTATTGAAAATCCTGGATGTGTTGATCCTTGGCCGGCGGATTGTCCGACCAGGGACGCTGTTGAAAGATGTCGTGCCATCCGTGGAAGCCGGCCGTCAGGATGACCGGCCGGCCAGTTCGGTGCCGGGCGATCCGAACGGCCGCTTCCGTTGCACAAGATCCGGTCCTCAAAAAGAACACTCTGGGAGTGTCTGGGAACATCTTAGACATTTTCCCGGCAAGTATCTGGCGTTGCGCGCTCACCGGCGATGGCAGAACGTCACTTTCTTGCTCCATCGCATGGGCAAGCCTGGTCTTGAATACTGTGTTATCACTGCCCAAGGGCGAAGCCCCGCTGCAGGACGTCATATCCAGATAGATCTTGCCGTGGATATCCTCCGCCATTGCGCCATTTGCGGAGCGGAATATGATGGATGACGGGGTTTCACGCTCCCACTCAGCCAAATGTCCGATAGCTCCAGGATTGAGCATCTAAATTACCCCTTACTCGAGTGACAGGGCCATTCTCCTCGCGTTGGCCATGATTGTGTGTGTCGGATTGCTGTTGCCCGCGAAATTCATAACGGAGCCATCCATGACATGGATGTTGGTGAACCCATGGACCCTGCCGCAGCTATCTACGACGGAGCTCCTGGGATCACATCCGGCGCGCATTGTGCCGTGCAGGTGGGAACTGCCTTTTGCGTGGGAAGAAGGCTCTCGCTCAATGCGGTATGCGCCCAGGTGGCGCAGAATTTCATCCGCGCGGTCGGCGAGAAAGCCTATTCGCTCACGGTCATTTTCCGAGTTCCGGTATTCGAAACGGATGTAGGGAATGCCCTCCCGGTCAGCGGCGTCGTCAAGCACTATGCGATTGTGCGACCATGGCTCGTCCCCGGCTATATAGTGCAGGCGTACGCGGCCGACGTTCTTGCTCGGCGAGTGGAAATTCGCTTCATAAATGAGGCCGCCAAATCTGCATGGTACGTCATTATGTTCGTAGAACTCGTCCGTATAAACGGTCGCATGCGGCCCCCAGTGCGAAGCCAATGCATCGGAACCGCAATCAGCGGGATCCACGTGGCCGACGGAGTAGCCGCTGATCTTGAAGGAGAGGCCCCGCCCAACAAGGTCAGATTCGTTTCCTATTCCCTGCGGTGCATGCCCACTCTTCGACCGAAGCATCAATGCCGCTGACTGTATCGCGTTTGCGCAGACCACGACCCTTTCAACCGGGATCCGGATCAGTTCCGATGAGAGCGGCACATAGCACTCCAGAGCTTCAGCCCGGCCGTTGCTGCGGATCTCAACCCGGTTGACAAAGCAACCATAGAAAACCGAGATCGTTCCTGGCAGGCCGGAGTCATCCAGGATGTTTCTTGCAAGCACTGATGCTCTCGCATCCGTAGGGCATACCAGTTCATCGCAAGCTGAACACTTGACGCATCCCCCGGGATTGCCTGGCGCCCGGATTGCCAGCAGGATATTCTTTGGCCCCATGCCGAGTTCCTGCATCGCTTCGGATAACATCACTCCACGGGGGCTGGCTGGGTATGATGAATGCCCGTTCGTGCCACCAATCTCCAGGAGATGCTCGATCTGCGAATAGCAGGGTTCGAGATCCCGAAGGTTAATGGGCCAATCAACCTCCATGTCGGTCCCAAGATATTGAGAAGCCGATAGATCTGATTGGCGGTATCTGAATGTTATTGCATTGTAAAATTGCATTCCGCCGCCGACGCAACACGCTGTCCACGGGTTACCGTCAGCGGGTCCATTCGATGTGAGTGCCTTGCTGTATGCCGCTTGATGAGGCTCATGCATGGCGCCAGGAGAAACCAGGCCACCATATTCCAGGACGGCCACGCGGCGGCCTTTCTCGGCAAGTGTTCGCGCGACGATCGATCCAGATGGCCCGGAGCCAACGATAACCGCGTCGAAGTTTGTGTAATCACAGGCGGCAGCTGCAATATGTCTGATGTCCGTCACTGGCGATGGTCTCCTGTCCGATGTGGAGTGCCGGGCCAGCAGGCGGTGCTCGCGACGGAGGCCACGATGTGCTTTGTACGGGCCATATAGTCGGGGACCGCGATGCCTGCCGGGCCGGAGGCAGGGTGGCGGTAATTAGCGGCGAGGCCGCCGAAGGTCCGCACGATCCAGAGGCATACCTCGTCCGGATCGGTGCTTCGGCTACGAAGGGTGAGAACTTGCCAAGTGTTCCAGTCGCGGGCGCCGGGGGTGCGGCGAAGGTCCATGTACGAGACCATGAAGGGGTCGCGGAGCGGCTGGCCAAGGAGATCCGCCACTCGGGGAATAGGTATCCTGGCCAGGTTCCTTGACCAGTCCAGGTTGGAGGCCGCCCGGTTCACCGCCTTAGAAAAGGAGTCGGTTGCGGCGAGCGGAAAGGCAACCGGGCCCATACCCACGTACCAGCCAATGGAAGACCGGAAGGGGGTTGTCCGGGTATGAAAGGGGACCATGGTACGAAATTCGCCCGAGCCGCTGATTTCGTGGCCTGCCTTGGCAAGGCAGGCGAGCAGACCGGAGAACGTGTCTCCCCCGGCCTTACGGCAGACGGTGTCGAAGGCGTGCGCGGCGGTTGCGTCGAGAAGCTCAATGTATCCGCTTGGCTGGGCGGCGGAGCTGCCGCTCACGTCGCTGACCGGTACCGGAAACTCCGGTAGGCAGCCACCCGCTTCGGCGAGAAAGTGCCGCCAGCGGGCGATGGATTCGTCGTCGGCGGTGAGCATGTCCGCCTCGGTTCGTTCGGCCTCCGCGAAATCGAGATAGCTGGCCGCGGGGGGAAGGGCAGGTGGGACGGTCTTGCCGTCGCGGGCGGCGAGTGCTGCGTCGTACAGAGTGTGGATCTCATACGCCGTTGTGCAAATGGAGTAACCGTCCATCAGGATGTGATCGGCGGCGAGACAGACGGTTGTGGCTTTCGGGCGGCTGATGGTGGCACAGATATATGCGGGCCAGCCGAGTGGCCCGACTTCGGCGTCGAAGAGGTCCTCCAGGTACCGCGCTAGTCGACGGCCGTCGGTGAAGTCCGCCGCCGCACTGCGGTGGATACTCACGGCTCGGGGCGGTAGCGTCCTGCGGTGGAGGCGACCGCCTGGTGTGGAGCGAGGGGGGAGACTGAGGTCGCTGCGCAGGGCTTCATGGCGGTCTGTCCAGTCGCACAGAGCCGCAGCAAAGGCGTCCGCATCGAGTTCGGCGGGCAGATCGAAGACGGTGCCCAGCCAGGACGGCGGCAGGGAGGCCTCACCGGCCGCCTCGAGTGCATTTGCGATGTGTGCTTCCTGGACGTGCGACGCCCGCCGCAGATCGGCTGCCCAAATGGCCTCGGACATGCGCGGGGCGCAAGCCCGCCAGACGGTGAGACGGCCCGGAGACAGACTGAGGGATGATATGTCAGTGAGCTTCATGATATGAGGCGCCTATCTGCGAGGAACGGAAAGGTGGTGCGGACAGGACAGGCCCAAGGCCCGCGCGCAGGACGGGCGAGCAACGCGCCGACGACACATCCCACCACAGCGCTGCCCGTGACTATTCGCGTCGCAGCGGCGGTCAGACTCAGCCCTCGATCACATACAGCAGGAAGACAGCGGAGCAGGCGCTGCAGCAAATAAATGAGCTTGCCGGTGGCGACGTGGTCCCGGCAAGCAGACCCAGCGGCAGGGTATGGGCTCCTCTGCAGGCGGCGCAGTTCACAGTCTCGAGCGGGCCTGGGTCGAGTAGTTCGGTTGCAGTCAGCGAGGCCGACGAAAATCACCTGGGATCCGACGAGGGAGACAGCCTGGCCCGCGACAAGAACGGAGAAGTTGCGCGGCAGCCGGCGTCGAGGCGCTTGTTGTGCCTTGTGCGTCACCCCGCGCTCCCGGGACCCGGCATCGACAGGTCGTAGCCCAGGCGCGCCAGTTCCTTCCCGGCGATCCGCTCGAACTTCTCGATTTCCGCGGGCGTGAGGTCCTGCAGGTACCGTCCCCTACGGCCGATGTACAGTGGTTTACCCGCAGCTTCCGCTGCGGGGTGGCCCCAGGGTTTGTCGAACAGCGCGTGCTCGTGCTCCGCGTGGTGCAGGACCGCCTCGTCCCATGGCAAACCGAGGTGCTCCAGCATCCGCTCCACCGTTTCGCGGGGGCGGGTGACCAGATCCTCATACCGCACTTCCAGATAGCGGCCGTCAGGAGAAGCCTGGCGGGGCCGGGTGACGATCTCCAGCCAGCCGTTGGCGGCTTCCGCGACAGTCCTGTAGCCCCAGTCGGGGACGGTCTTGAGGTGAGAGGCGGCCAGATCGCGGCCGTCGCGGATGATGTGGATGAAATGAGCTTGTGGCCAGACCGCGGCGTAGGTGCCGACGTCCTGGATCCTCCGCTGAAGCTTCAGACCCCATCGTCTGGCTCCCGTCTGTTCGCGTCGGAATTCGCCGATGGAGTCGATGAGCCGGCAACGGTCGTCGAGAGCGGACAGATCGGTACCGCGCTCCGCCATCAGGCCGGTCACCAGTTTCCGTACATCGTCACGGTCGAGACCGAAACGCTCGCACTGCACAACAAAGTGAGCGCCGTCGAACCACTCAGGGTCAACAGTGTCCTTCGTGGCACCGGCGAGCCGTGGGTCACGGCGGTCGATCATGTCGCACACCGCGAGGATGTGCGGACCGAGGTTGACGGGATCGGTGAAATCGATCTCCGGACCGACGACCAGACCGGGGTGCGAGTCGAGCACTACACTCAGCAGAGTGGTGCCGGAGCGGTTCTCGCCGCCGAGCAGGACCGGGTTGGAAGGCAGGACGAGAGGAGAAGGAACCAGACCGGACATGAATTTCCTGCGGGGCATGTGGCGTCGGTCAAAGCTGTACTGGCAAAAATCAAGTGTTGCTATTAATACAAACGCACCAGGGGCAGTTTATTTCGAAACCCGGATAGCATTTTCGCCAAATGTACATTTCGTTGCTTCTCTCCCGATGCGGATGTGCGATAGCGGTCGAATGGATTTTCGAAAAAAGGGAGCGTCTGATTGCTGTGATCTGCTATTGTTCCCTCTGAGACGATGGGCCGATAGCGCCGAGGAACCACTACTTGATCTCTGCCCGCCGGCTCCACTTTTGCAGACCGGATGTCTAGCTTGAGTCGATACTGCGCTCAGATTTTCCGGCGCTTTCACCCGTTTGCGAACGGAGCGCTGCGATGGCCGGATAGGCCTGATCGATATCCACTGTCGTGGCGTAACGTCGGGACAGAGTGACCCGAAGCCCGGTCGACGACGTCCGTCGGTGAATACAGATCGCGATTGTCGAAGAAGCGCAACTTCGCAACAATTCTGGTTGCGGAGATGGCCGGCTTGGAGTCATCAGCAATCTGCTTTTCCGCTGGATGGAGCCATCCGAGGCCGTGGAGTTGCCCACAGGTTCGCTGGCGCGACCGACAGTGCCGCTGCGGCTTTTCCGGCAGGACCAAGGCGGCCGCCAGAACATTCATCACACGGCAAGGTATGGAAAGGGACCCCGAAGAGCACGTGGACCGGTCGTCGATCCTCCGGCGACCCAGCCTGCAACCCGTCAAATATATGTCGAAATTGTTTGTCCGATCTACGACGATGTTAGAACAGCGACATCGCTGGTTCGGCTGATCACGCTGGATAGCAGCTTTTTTTCTTCGGCACGCCTATTGCTTCCCGGCATCTGCAGATGCGTCACGGAAAGATAAACGCGCGGAGATGTCGACATGTTACCACCAGCCTTTCGGACGGTGCCTTCGTCCGGCGACCCCACCACTGGACGCTCCAGATGCAGGAGCCGGAAGAGGCCGTGCGCGCCAAGCAATAGTCGAGCCCACGCTGCACGGGCGCTTCTGCTGCGGTTGTCCTCGCGCGGGCGCAGCGATCACTATGGTCTGCTTACCGACAATATCCCAGCACCGCCTTTCTGGTTGAACGGGCCGAAGCCTTTGTCTACCGCCGGACCATCCATCGGCGAGCACCAGTTCATGCTTGTCGATGCTGCCACCGGCGCGAACCTGCCGGCCTTCGATCATGCCCACCTGGCTGCGGTGCCTGATAAAATGAGTCGCAGCAGCTGCCAGGCCGACGATCTTGTCTCGGAGGGAGGCAGATGACGCGTGCCGTAATACATCCGTGTTTCCGTGCATTTGCCCTGACCATGCTTGCGCTGCAAGCGTTTATGACTTGGGAAGCGGCGGCCGCAGAGGCCCCGCGAGGCGAATCCGAGATCGGAAATTTCGTGCTGAGCAACGGCATGGAGGTGGTCGTGATACCCGATCACCGGGCGCCGACTGTCACACAGATGGTCTGGTACAAGGCCGGCAACGCCGATGAACCAAGCGGCAAATCCGGCATCGCTCATTTCCTGGAGCATCTCATGTTCAAGGGCACGAAGAAGCACCCGGCCGGCGAGTTTGACGCAAGGATCGCAGAGATCGGGGGGGAGGAGAACGCCTTCACGTCGTCCGACTATACCGCATTCTATCAGACGGTCACCCCCGAGGCGCTCGAGACGATGATGGAATTCGAAGCTGACCGCATGCGCCATCTCGTACTCAAAGACGCGGTGATCGTGCCGGAGCGCGACGTCATTCTCCAGGAGCGGCGCTCGCGCGTCGAGGACAATCCGGAGGAGCTTCTCGAGGAGGAGATGCGGGCGACCCTCTATCAGAACCATCCTTACCGCGTCCCGGTCATCGGCTGGATGCACGAGATGGAACAGCTCAGTCGGGGGGACGCCGTTGCATTCTACGATCGCTACTATGTCCCGAACAACGCCATACTGGTCGTGGCAGGGGACGTGGACACGGGGACGGTGTGGTGGCTGGCGAACAAGACCTACGGCGCGGTACCGCGCGGCCAAGACCTGCCTGAGCGGGTGAGGCCGCAGGAGCCGGAGCAGAACACCAAACGAACGGTCGTGCTTACCGACCCACGCGTGACCGTGCCGAGCTTCCGAAAGTCGTGGGTGGCGCCTTCCTACCGAACAACCGAGCCGGGTGAAGCGGAAGCCCTCGATCTTCTGTCGGAAATTCTCGGCGGAGGAACGCGCAGCCGGATCTATCAGGAATTGGTGGTGAAGCAGGGGATAGCCTCCTCGGGCGGCGCCTATTTCCAGGGAAGATCGCTCGATCCTTCGAGCTTCACGATCTATGGCTCGCCGCGGGGGGATGCGACCATCAAGGCGGTGGAAGACGCGCTCGACGCTGAAGTCCGGAAAATCATCGAGGCCGGTGTCACCGACGTTGAACTGGCGAAGGCCAAGAACCGCTTGGTGCGCTCGATGATCTTCGCACGTGACAGCCAGAGGGGAATGGCCAACATCTACGGGGAAGCGCTTGCGACTGGAAGTACCGTGTACGACGTACAGGTATGGCCGTTGAAGGTCTGCACGGTAACGGCGACCGAAGTGCAGGCGGTTGCCAGGAAATACCTTAATCCGGACCGATCGGTGGCGGGATATCTGCTGCCGCGGGAAACCGCGACCTCAGGAGACAAAAGCCGATGACAATGTTCAACCGACTGTCGTTCGGGGCCGCCAGGCCACTCGTGGCCGTGCTCGCATTGTTGGGTCTTGCCGCGGTACCCGGCCGGGCGGCCATGGCCATTCAGGAAGTCGAGACATCGGGCGGGATCAAGGCCTGGCTGGTGGAAGATTATTCGGTGCCGATCGTCACCGTTCGGTTCGCGTTCCGGGGCGGGAGCACGCAGGATCCTTCCGGTAAAGAAGGCCTTGCCAACCTCATGACCGCGTTGTTCGACGAGGGGGCCGGCGACCTTGACAGCGAAGCCTTCCAGGAGCGGCTCGACGATGCTGGCGCCGAGATGCGGTTCGGGGCCGGGCGCGATGCGGTCTACGGCTTCATGCGCGTGCTCGCCGATCAGAAGGATGATGCGTTCGATCTTCTCCGGCTGGCCGTCGAGCAGCCGCGTTTTGACCAAGCGCCAATGGATCGTATCCGCGCCCAGATCGTCTCGGGCATCATCGCGGAAGCCAAGGACCCGAACACGGCCGCACAGGTCGCATGGAGGAAGGCGCTCTATGGCGATCATCCGTACTCCCGACGGGACGAAGGCACCGAGCAAACCCTTGCCACTGCCACGACCTCCGATCTGAAGGCGCTTCATAAGCGGCTTTTCGCGCGGGGCAACCTTGCCATCGCCGTGACGGGAGCGATTGACGCCGGTGCACTCAAGCACGATCTGAATCGGATATTCGGCGGGTTGCCTGCCGAACCATCCATAATGCCGGTTGCGGAAACCGCCCCTAGGCTGGCGCAGGAAATTCGCATCCCGTATGACTTACCGCAGACTGGTCTGCGCCTGGCTTATCCGGGGATTAGCGACAAAGACCCACAGTTCTTCGCAGCCCATCTGATGAACCACATCCTCGGCGGGGGAGCGTTCACGTCCAGGCTCTGGAACGAGGTGCGCGAGAAGCGAGGACTCGCTTACCACATCGGATCTGCCCTCGTGAACAACGACCATGCCTCGGCGCTCGTTATCGCCACGGGGGCCCGCCCCGATCGAGCCGCAGAGACACTCTCCCTCATTCGTGCCGAGGTGCGGCGGATCGCGGAGAAGGGCGTCAGCGAGGACGAACTCGACGCGGCGAAGAAAAAGGTCATCGGCGGTTACGCGATCGACAATCTCAACTCATCCAGCGCGATCGCCGACACTCTGGTAAAAATCCAAATGGAAGATCTCGGCATCGACTATATCGAGCGGCGGAAACAGCTGATTCAGGCCGTGACCGTGGAGGACGTCCGGTCGGCCGCAAAACGGCTTCTGTCCGCCGACCCCGCCGTGATGATCGTCGGACCGCCCCTCGAGGATAGGAAAGGATAAAAGACCACTGGGAAAGCCCGCCCGTCTCGGCAGCGGCCGACCTTCTCCCGGCTGGTCAAACTGTAGCGCGCACACTCCCCGACCACGGCCGCTCAACAATCTCGCGGAGCCATCTACAGCGAGTTGCTTTTTGAGTTGTGTGTTTGGGCAGGGCATGATTCCGTTGCGCATCGCAGTCGCAGATGCGCCACTACGCGCTAGTAGGGGGAGCGGTCGAGATAAGCGTCAAATGCGGCAGCGACAGATCTAAGCACAAAACCATGCTCCTGCCGCACGCGTACGAAACCATTGTCAATATCCACGATCCCGTCCTCGGCCAAGGGAGTCAGGCGCTCAGCTCGATCCAGAAGGGGGATCGGATCAAATCCGTGAGCAGCGCAGATTGCGGGCACGTCCGCCTCTAAATTGCACATCAGCCGCTCTATGATTTCAGCTCGCACGCGATCTTCGACGGTGAGACGGTAGCCACGCGATGTCGCCAGGTGGCCAGCTGCGATGTGTCGGCTATACGAACTCTGTGCGACTTCGTTCTGGACATACCCTTTGCCGAGACGGCCAATCGCCGACGCGCCGAAGCCGATCAGGGTTGGGCAGGTGTCGGCCGAGTAACCCAGGGAATTGCGCCGCAGGCGTCCGGCTCTCTGCGCCAGCGCGAGCTCGTCATCCGGCAACGCGAAATGGTCGAGCCCGATCTGGCGATACCCCGCGGCAACCAGCGTGTCGGCCACGGCCGCTGCCTGTTCCGCGCGGGCAGCCGCGTCCGGTAGTGCCGTCTCATCGATGAGACGCTGATTCTTTCTATAGGAAGGAACGTGCGCGTAACCGAACACCGCAAACCGGTCGGGGCGCATCGCGATCGCCGTCGTTGCGCTCTGGACGCAGGACTGCACCGTTTGATGCGGGAGACCGTACATGAGGTCAAAATTGATGCGGCTTACTTTATGCCGGCGCAGGTTCTCGACGGCAGCCGTCACTTGCGCCTCGCTCTGGACTCGATTGATCGCCTTTTGGACAGTGAGATCGAAGCTCTGCACGCCGAGGCTCGCGCGGTTTACCTCGGCTACTTCAAAGGCTTCTGCCATTTCCGGCGTGAACGTGCGAGGGTCGATCTCGACAGCGACGGTGGCCGCTTTCTTAAAGACGAAGTGGCGGCGCAGAAGTTGCATCAGGGCGAGGAACTCAGCTGGCGGCATGATGGTCGGCGTCCCGCCACCGAAATGCACGTCGCTCACGGGCAGCGCCTGCGGCGCTTGCTCCGCGACCAAACGGATTTCCTCGCGTAGCACCGCAAGGTACTCGACGATCGACGCATCCCGACGAGTGATCCTGGTAGGAAAGCCGCAATACAAGCATATCGATCGACAGAATGGAATGTGGAGATAGAGGGAAACAGCCTCGTCAGTTGGCAAGCCCTTCAACCATTCCACGCAATCCTTGGCGCCGACCGCAGGGGAAAACTCCGGTACAGTTGGATAGATCGTGTACCAAGGCAGGCGGGCATCATAATGCTTTGCATGGAGAACGTCGGCGGGACGATGTCCAGATGCCATGGGGCCTCTTCCTTTGGATCGAATGCGATCGCGCCCGATACGCTTTTTTCGCCGTCAGCCATCACGGTTTTCCGCCATCTGAATGCCAGTCGGCAGTGCCCGCCGCATTCAACAAGGAGATTCAAAACTCATACCGATTCCCTTGTTTTTTCAGAAAATCAGATTATGCGAATTTATTAGCCGCGACTGAATAGGAGCTGCCAAGCAACCTTATGTCACGGATTGGACAAAACACGACAAATTGTGGGCAATCGCTTTCACCTGCATGCCCTGGCGACGATACCCGTTCGACAATATGCAAACGTAGGCGACAGTTGCCCGGAAGAGTGGGACAAGGTGATGTCCGCTTCGCCCGGATACACGCTTGAAGTGCCGAAGATGAGCCCGGTTGATGGCGAACACTCAATGCGCACCATCTGACATCTCGCATATCCTTAGATGACGGCGATCAAAATCGTTGCCACGCCAATCCGCTTCGCTTCTCCTCTCGACAATGCGCTAGCGACAATGTGGTCGGGGAACTCGAACTGGTCCGCTTCTTGCCTAATCTCCCTGTGACAAAGCCGGTTGCCAATCCGGACGTCGTCGAGGACGGGATTGCTGGAGGAGCACGATGGCAACTGCTGAAACCTTCTATGATGTCATTCGCCGCCAGGGGATTACCCGGCGCAGCTTCACCAAGTTCTGCAGCCTGACGGCCGCAAGCCTTGGCTTCGGTTCGGGTGCGGCGACCGCCATGGCCGAGGCGCTCGAGACCAAGGAACGCGTGCCCGTCATTTGGATGCACGGGCTCGAATGCACCTGCTGTTCGGAGAGCTTCATCCGTTCGGCGCATCCCTTGGTAAAAGATGTCGTGCTGTCGATGATCTCGCTTGATTACGATGAAATGATCATGGCCGCTGCCGGTCATCAGGCCGAAGCCATTCTCGAGGAAACCAAGGCGAAATATAAGGGCAAGTACATCCTGGCCGTCGAGGGCAATCCTCCGCTCAACGAGGACGGCATGTTCTGCATCGACGGTGGACGGCCTTTCGTCGAGAAGCTGAGGTGGATGGCAGAGGATGCGATGGCGGTCATCGCTTGGGGAGCCTGTGCCGCCTGGGGCTGCGTACAGGCGGCTAACCCGAACCCCACGCAGGCAACGCCGATTGACAAGGTGATCCACGACAAGCCGGTCATCAAGGTACCCGGCTGTCCTCCGATCGCCGAGGTGATGACCGGCGTCATCACCTTCATCACCACTTTCGACAAGTTGCCCGAGCTCGACCGTCAGGGGCGGCCGAAGATGTTCTACTCGCAGCGCATCCACGACAAATGTTATCGGCGCCCGCATTTCGACGCCGGCCAGTTCGTGGAGGAGTGGGACGACGAGGGCGCGCGCAAGGGGTACTGCCTCTACAAGACGGGCTGCAAGGGGCCGACGACCTACAACGCTTGTTCCACAGTGCGTTGGAACGAGGGCGTCTCATTCCCGATCCAGTCGGGGCATGGCTGCATCGGCTGCTCCGAGGAAGGCTTCTGGGATCAGGGTAGCTTCTATGACCGGCTGACCAACCTTCACCAGTTCGGTATCGAGGCCGATGCCGACAAGATCGGCTTGACCGCGGCGGGCATTGTGGGTGGCGCGATCGCCGCACATGCGGCGGTGACAGCCATCAAGCGCGTAACCACGAAGCGCGAAAAAGCCGATGCATAATGCTCAGGGCAGGAAATACCACCATGACGATCGATACTGCGAACGGCTTCACGCTGGACAATTCCGGGAAGCGAATCGTCGTCGATCCGGTCACCCGCATCGAGGGCCATATGCGCCTCGAGGTCAATCTCGATGAGAACAATATCATCCGCAATGCCGTGTCGACCGGCACGATGTGGCGCGGCATCGAGGTGATCCTCAAGAACCGCGATCCGCGCGACGCCTGGGCCTTCACCGAGCGCATTTGTGGCGTCTGCACGGGGACGCACGCCTTGACATCGGTGCGAGCGGTGGAAAACGCGCTCGAAATCACCATTCCCGAGAACGCCAATTCCATCCGCAACCTCATGCAGCTGGCGTTGCAGGTGCATGACCATGTGGTCCACTTCTATCACCTGCACGCCCTCGACTGGGTGGACGTGGTCTCGTCGCTTTCGGCCGATCCCAAGGCGACCTCGGCGCTCGCACAGTCGGTATCCGACTGGCCGCTCTCCTCGCCCGGCTATTTCAAGGACGTCCAGACGCGGCTCAAGAAATTCGTCCAATCGGGCCAGCCCGGTCCGTTCAGGAACGGCTATTGGGGCAACGCTTCCTACAAGCTGCCGCCCGAGGCAAACCTGATGGCGTTGACGCACTATCTGGAGGCGCTCGATTTCCAGAAGGAGATCGTCAAGATCCACTCGATCTTCGGTGGGAAGAACCCGCATCCCAACTGGCTGGTCGGCGGCGTGCCCTGTCCGATCAATATCGACGGCACCGGTGGCGTCGGCGCTATCAACATGGAACGGCTGAACATGGTCACGTCGATCATCGACCAGCTGATCGAGTTCAACGACAAAGTCTACCTTCCCGACATCATGGCCATCGGCTCCTTCTATAAGGGCTGGCTCTATGGCGGCGGTCTCGCCGGCAAGAATATGCTCGCCTATGGCGACGTGCCGGAGCACGCCAACGACTATTCGGATGCGAACCTAAAGCTGCCGCGGGGCGCGATCATCAAAGGCAATCTTGCGGAAGTGCATCCGATTGACCATGCCGATCCCGAGCAGATCCAGGAATTCGTGACACACTCCTGGTACAAATATCCCGACGAGACCAAAGGCCTGCATCCCTGGGACGGCGTCACCGAGCCGCATTACGAGCTCGGGCCCAATGCCAAGGGCACCAAGACCAGGATCGAGCAGCTCGACGAGGGCGCGAAATATTCCTGGATCAAGGCGCCACGCTGGCGCGGCCACGCAATGGAGGTCGGGCCGCTGGCACGCTGGGTCGTTGGCTACGCCCAGAATAAGGCCGAGTTCAAGGAGCCGGTCGACAAGGTGCTCAAGGATCTCGACCTGCCAATATCGGCGCTTTTCTCGACCCTCGGCCGCACTGCCGCCCGCGCGCTCGAATCGAGCTGGGCCGGCCACCAGATGCGTTATTTCCAGAACAAGCTGATCGCCAACCTCAAGGCCGGCGATTCCTCCACGGCCCATGTCGACAAGTGGAAGCCGGAAACCTGGCCCAAGGAGGTCAAGGGCGTCGGCTTCACGGAGGCGCCACGCGGTGCGCTCGCGCACTGGATCAAGATCAAAGACGGCAGGATTGACAATTATCAGTGCGTCGTGCCCACGACGTGGAACGGCAGTCCACGCGATCCGGCCGGCAACATCGGCGCCTTCGAGGCGTCGCTGATGGATATGCCGATGTCCGACCCCGCCCAGCCTCTTGAAATCCTGAGAACCATCCATTCCTTCGATCCCTGCCTGGCGTGCTCGACACATGTCATGAGCCCGGATGGTCAGGAAAGGACCAGGGTCCAGGTCCGGTGAGGAGGTTAGTCATGACTCTCCATGAAACTCTCCCCGCCGACACTCATGATGAGAAGGCAATCGAGCGCCCGAGCGTCTACGTTTACGATGCACCGGTGCGCATCTGGCACTGGGGCAACGCGGTCTCGATCCTGACACTCGCTCTCACCGGCTATCTCATAGGCTCGCCGCTCATTTCCGTGTCCGGCGAGGCGAGCGCCAACTACCTGATGGGCCGTATCCGCTTCATCCACTTCGCGGCGGCGCAGACCCTCACCGTGCTCCTGATCCTGCGGGTCTATTGGGTCTTCGTGGGTAACGTGCATGCCCGGCAGATCTTCTACGTGCCCATCTGGAGCGGCCGCTTCTGGAAGGAATGGTCGCATGAAGTGCGCCGGTACATGTTCATGACGCGCCAGACGAAGAAGTATGCAGGCCACAACCCGTTGGCGCGGTTCACCATGTTCCTCCTCTTCACCCTGCCGTTGTTCTTCATGGTGATCACTGGCTTTGCGCTCGAGAGCGAAGGCGCCGGCCGCGACAGTTGGGAATATGTGCTTTTCGACTGGGTGTTTTCGATCTGGCCGAATAGCCAGGATATCCACACCAATCATCATCTCGGGATGTGGGGAATAGTCATCTTCGTGATCGTCCACATCTATGTAGCGGTGCGCGAGGATATCATGAGTCGGCAAGGCATCATCTCGTCGATGATCTCGGGCGAACGGTTCTTCAAGGACATGGAGGATTAGACGGTTGCTCCCGCGTCAAACCGCCATTCGCCCCGCGCCGCGCATTCTCGTGCTCGGAATCGGCAATATCCTCTGGGCCGACGAGGGATTCGGCGTGCGTGCGGTCGAAGCCTTCCACAAGGCCTGCGAAGTGCCTGCCAACGTCACCATCCTCGATGGCGGCACGCAGGGCCTCTACCTGGTGCAGTTCGTCAACGAACACGACCGGCTCATCGTCTTCGACGCCATCGACTACGGCCTCGTACCAGGCACGATGAAGGTGGTGGAGGACGATGAAGTGCCGAAATTCACCAGCGCCAAGAAAATGAGCCTGCACCAGACCGGCTTCCAGGAAGTGCTGAGCGCGGCAGACCTGATGGGGCAGTACCCCGAGCGCCTGACCCTGATCGGTTGCCAGCCGCTTGATCTCGAAGACTGGGGCGGTCCGCTGACGGCGCCGGTCAAGGCCGTCATTCCGGCGGCCGTCGAAACCGCCGTCCGGATACTGCGGGACTGGGGCGTCGGGGTTGCCGCGAGGCCGGAGGGAGCAGTGGTTCCCCCGCTCCTCCAAAACGATATCGACCTGGAAAACTATGAGCGCCGTGCCGAACCGGCCGCATTGAACTCGTGAGGACCGTCCTATGGAATCCGCCGGGGCTGTGCCGGCTGACGCTACCGCGCATCAAGCACGGCCATGTCGGGCTGGCAGGTGGATCGAGCCTTCGGCTTCGGCGTCGTAGTGGCCGCAGCGTCATGGGCCCCTACGGGCTCCTGCGTCCGAGGGCGCGGACCGGGATCGCGCTGACGGTGCCAGTCGTCGGCTTTGTGGCAGGTGAAGGCTCAGGCGCCAATGGCACGAGTCGGGATATGCGCGCTCCATGGTCATTCCCATGGCACCGAGCTGCCGGAAATGACGCGTGTGGGCGGCCATATGGCCGGCTGGCGGCCGCGATTATCCTTCAACCGATCGGCATCGCGGTGGCCTCGTTCAGGTTCGGCAAAGCCGGGCAGGCCGCCGCCGCGGATGGTTGTCGCCTGTCGCGGCGCGGCCCTGCTTGTGGCCGCGCATCTCCCAAGGCCGGGGCCGCCAGGATTTGTACGGCAGACCTGTGCCCGCGCCTGCCGATCTTGCAGGATCGGAACGACGAAGGAGCAGCATCATGTGCATAGGCATTCCCATGCGGGTCGTCGCCGCTGCTGAATTCGTCGCGCAGTGCGAGCGTCATGGCGCAATATCCTCAATCTCCCTCTTGCTTGTCGGCCCACAGCCGTCCGGCACCCATGTCCTCACTCATCTCGGTTCCGCCATCCGCGTGCTCGACGCCGAAGAGGCCCGCGCGATCGACGACGCGCTTGCCGGGCTTGCGGAAGCCAGCGAAGGCCGCGCCTTCGAACGGCTGTTTGCCGATCTCGTTTACCGGGCGCCCGAATTGCCGCCGCATCTTCGCACCGAGTGAAAACAACAGGTCCAAACTGCCGCTTGCCTCGCTTACCATCAATGGAACCCAGCTTTCTTCAGTCTGGCACGCCGATTGCAACCCATCCTTCGGAACATTCTGCATGCTGATTTGTGGAGGAGACAGTGCCATCCATCCCTATCCGCCCCGTAAGAGCGCGGGGGCTATCCGTCGCCGATGAGACCAATATCGTTGCTTTCGTCGCGGCGGCGGCCGAACCCGACAACCCCGTGCTGATCTTCACCGGTGATCGCGCGCAGCGTCCCGAGGCCGATGACGTCGCGGCCGTTCGTCCCGAACTTCTTCAGTTTATCCGGGGCCGCCTGCGTGGCGGCGTGGTTCGCCGGCCGGCCAAGGGCAAGGTCAAGGCCCGCTCCAACGTGGTTGTGCCGAGCTTGGTTATTATGGGACGGAAGCGGCCGGCGGTCGTGCTCGGCAACGTCCGCGGCGGCTCGAAATATGTCGACAGGCTCGGCGCCTGGCTGTCGCCCGGCGCGCCAGTCATGGTGCCCTCAGGCAGGCCGAAGGTCGAGATCACCCATGCCGGCAAGGAGATCGTGCGATGATCGCCGGTTTTGGGGCCGCCCCGGACGGTGAGGGGGCGGTGAGGCCCTTGGGTGCCCAACCGCCCCGCGCCCGAAAGCCCAATTTCCTCGCGTCAAACAGCGCCGAGGAGCTGATCCGCCAATGTCGAAGGACGGCGCTGCTCCTGCCGGCGCTCGCCGATGCGCTCGCAGTCCAGAAGGCCGGCCGACCAGGTCGGCTGTTCGACGTCACCACCTATCCAGAGGACGACAGGGAGCTGATCACCCAGATTCTCGGTGAGGGAGAGGTTTCCGGCGTCGCGGTGTTGGGGCATGGCATCACCGCTCAGATGCAGGAGGCTGTCATGGCCGGCGTCTGGCGCATCCGCTTCACCGCCGGCGAGGGCCGGCTCGTTGCCGACTGTATCGAGGTGGGGAGCATTCCCGCCGCTGTCAGGCTTGCCTGTTCCCAATTACCGGCATCAATCAGCCACGGCGCCCCGCCTGCGGGCGCTATGAATGTCATGCCGGTGCTAACCGAGATCGGTGACCGCATCACCCGCCATCGCGACAGCGATCCGGCTCATGTCATCACCTTCTCGCTCTTGCCTATGAGCCCGGAAGACATGACCTTCCTGCAAAATTCACTGGGTGTCGGGCCGGTGCGGCTCACCTCGCGCGGATACGGAACCTGCCGCATCGTCGCGACAGCTGCACGCCATGCCTGGTCGGTGCAGTTCTATAACGCCACTGACACGATTATCCTCGATACGCTGGAGATCTGCGGCATACCCTCAATCGCCATTGCCGCCGAGGAGGATTTCCATGACTCGGAAATGCGTCTCCGTGAGATGGAGGAGGCCTATTTCAAATGAGAGGCTTCGAGAATTTCGGCAAGTGCGAGACCGTGTCCGGCGACCGGATGGAATGCGGTATCTGCTGGCATGTCTATGATCCTGCCGTCGGCGACTTGGTCTCTGAGATCCCACCGAGCACGCCGTTTGCCGAATTGCCCAAAAACTGGTGCTGCCCGAATTGCGATGCGTCGCAATCGAAGTTCATGAGGCTGGGCGATGGTCGCTGACGTCACCGAGGGGGCCGCGCTCGATCCGGCGCTGGCGCTCGGCCAACGGCTCCTGGTGTGCTATCGACACATTCACGCCACCGCCATGACTGACATGCCGATCTGCAATCCCGCGCTCAGGTTCGCCGCTACCGGCTTCCGGACCTATCGCGGCCGCGCCTTCGGCATCGTGACCACACCTTGGTTCATGAATCTCGTGGCCATGGATCTGCCTGACGGGGCACCTGCCGCGCCTGCCGCAAATGGCACTCCCCTGCGTATCGGCCTGCCTGCGGGTGAAGTCGAATTCATCGCCGGCGAGCTCCCTGGGATCGGCCGCGTCGATTCCTGCGCGCTGCTCTCGCCGGCCCTGGAATTCGCCAGGATGGAAGGGGCACTGGCAATCGCGGAGGAGGCCGCCCGCGCGTTCTTCAATCCCGCTACGCTCGAGCCGGCGCCGGCACCTGCCGCTGTCGTCAACCGGCGGGAACTGTTGCGCGGGCATTTCCACAGGTACGAGGAGGCCTCGCGATGACGTTCCTTCGCGGGCCAGGCACGATCAGGATTGACGTGACCGTGTCGCGCGCTGTTGCCTGTTCCGTCGCGGTGAAGGCGAACCGACCACAGGGGCTATCCCGCATGTTCGTCGGCCGCCGGCCAGAGGAGGCGCCCGCACTCGCACGACAGGTGCTTTCACTCTGCGGCTTCTCGCAATCGGTCGCCTCAAGGCTCGCTATCCTCAATGCGGCGGATCTGCCGATGGGTGAAGGGGAGCGCGTCGCCGCCGCAGCGGGTCTGCACGCCGAACGGATCTTCGAAACTCTGCGGGCGCTGATCGTCCATTGGCCGTCGCCCTTACCGAGCGAGCTCGCGACGGTCGTCGGCAGATGTCTGCGAAAGGCACGGGCTGCCTCACAGGCGATCATCGCGCCGGCGAGCAGCGGCAAGATCAACCCACAACATCTCGCTTCGGCGGTCGCCCGCCTCTGCTCAGTGGCCAGGGCGATCGGAATTTCCGACCGGGGCGACATGCCATTGCCGGGCTCGGCCTGTGCTGCAATGCTGCAGCACATAGTCGACGATCGCGTTTTTTCTGGCCGGCGGCCCGATGCGCTGACCGTCGAAGATGACCTGGAGGTCATCGCCCGCCTCTGTGATGAACCCGATTTCATCAACCTGCCGCATCTTCCTGGCCGGGTTGTCGAGACGGGGGCCTACGCCCGGCGCGCCGCCTGGGGATCTGGCGCGGGCTCTTATCTCGCGCATCGCTTCCTGGCCCGGATTGGCGAGGTCAGGTCCTGCCTCGGGCAACTGACGGCTCTCGCCGGCACCGGCGAAAATGACTGGGGCGAACATGACTGGGCAACGCTCGCCTGTGGTGCGCCGACGCCGGGGGCGGGCGGGTATGGAGCCGTGGAATGCGCGCGCGGCCGGCTCTATCATCAGGCCGAGATAGGCGACGACGGCAGGCTCTCGGCCTATCGCATCCTTGCCCCGACGCAATGGAACTTTCACCCTGCCGGCCCTTTCGTCGAAACGCTTCTGGGGTCGCGGATCGGCTCAGACGATTGCGCCGCCCGGTCTGTCTCCCGGCTCGCCGTCCTGTTCGACCCTTGCGTGGGTATCGAAGTCGGCATCCGTGAGGTCGCGCATGCATGAGATGTCGCTGATGGAAAGCGTGATCGATATCGTCTGCGAGACCGCGCGGCTGAATGGCGCAAGGCGGATCAGGTCGGTCCGTCTCGATGTTGGCGTGCTGAGCCACGTCGATCCTGACGCGTTGCTCTTCTGTTACGAAGCGGTGCGGCACGGCACGCTCGCGGGCCGGGCGAAGCTCGAGATCAATCGCATCGCCGGCGAGGGCTGGTGTCTCGATTGCGGCAAGACAGTAGCTTTGCAGGAACGGTTCGGCGCCTGCCCGGACTGCGGGCGGCATCGCGTCCAGATGACGGCAGGCGACGAATTGAAGATCAGGGACATGGAGGTGATTTGATGTGTACCGTATGCGGTTGTGGAACCTTACCCATCGAAGGCCACCATCATGATGCGGGCAGCCATGGTCATAGCCACGGCGGGGGGCTCGATCATGACCATCACCACCACGGCCACGATCATCATTCTGACGATCATGATCACCGCGACGTCGCGCATGATCCCCATCATGCAGAGGACGGCTCGGTCCACCGCAGCGACGGCATTGCGGGCGTGCATGTTCCCGGCATGAGCCAGGAACGGATCATCCAGGTCGAGAGGGAGATCCTCTCCAAGAACGACGCTTATGCCTCCGAAAATCGGAGGTACTTCCTGCGCCAGGGCATCTTCGCGCTCAACTTCGTCTCCAGCCCGGGCTCAGGCAAGACCAGCCTGCTTGTGCGCACGATCAGGGAGCTCAAGGATCGTGTTACGATCAATGTCATCGAAGGCGATCAGCAGACTTCGAGTGACGCGGCCCGCATTCGCGAGACAGGCGCCCGCGCTATCCAGATCAACACCGGCAAGGGCTGCCATCTCGATGCCCATATGGTCGGCCATGCGGTCGAGGACCTCGCGCCCGAGCCGGGCTCTGCGCTCTTCATCGAGAATGTCGGTAATCTTGTCTGTCCCGCCGCTTTCGATCTCGGCGAGGCTCACAAGGTCGTGGTGCTCTCGGTCACCGAGGGCGAGGACAAGCCGCTCAAATATCCCGACATGTTCGCCGCCGCGGACCTGATGATCCTCAACAAGGCGGACCTGCTCCCGCATCTTGATTTCAATGTCGAGCTTTGCATCACCAACGCGCTGCGTGTCAATCCGCGGCTGCAGACCGTGATTGTCTCCGCCCGCACGGGCGAGGGGATGGAAACCTTCTATGCTTGGCTCGAAGCAGCCGCTTTGCGGGGGGCCACGCGGTCGAAGGAGGTATGAACAATGGCGCGGGTGCCCGCAAGACCGATCGCAAGCCGGATCCGGCGGCTGAGGCTGCGGGTGCGCGGCACCGTACAGGGCGTCGGCTTCCGGCCTTTCGTCTACAGGCTAGCGCGCGAGATGCGGCTCTCGGGATTTGTCCTTAATGACAGTGCTGGCGTGCTGGTCGAGATCGAGGGCCTGGACGCAGACCACTTCCCCGAGGCGATCCGAACCCAGGCGCCGCCGCTCGCCCGCATCGAGGCCGTCGACGTGCTGGAGTTGGCGCCGGTCGGCGGCGATCGATTCGAGATCATCGAGAGCCTCGGCGGCAGGGGTGCGACCCGTATCGGCGCCGACGCCGCGATTTGCGGGCAATGCCAGCGGGAGCTCACGGATCCAGGAACCCGGTTTTTCGGCTATCCCTTCGTCAACTGTACCCAATGCGGCCCGCGCTTCACCATTACCCGCGCGCTTCCCTACGACCGGCCTCACACCTCGATGGCCTCGTTTTCCATGTGCGGTGCCTGCGCGGCGGACTATGGCGACCCGGAGAACCGGCGCTTCCATGCCGAGCCCGTTGCCTGTCCCGATTGTGGTCCGAGGCTCAGCCATCCGGTCACCGAGTTGGCGGCGCGGCTCGAAGGCGGCGCGATCATCGCACTGAAGGGGATCGGCGGATTCCACCTGCTCTGCGATGCCCGCAACGATGCGGCGATCGATCTCCTCAGGCTGCGCAAGGGCCGTGACCAGAAGCCCTTCGCCGTCATGGTGCGGGATATGGCGGCGGCACGGCAGCTCGCGCTTGTGACCGATGCCGAAGAGGAATTGCTGACCTCGGTGGCGAGCCCGATCGTTCTGGTCGCGGCCGTTGCCGGAGAACTCTCCACTCTCGTATCTCCCGGACTCGGGCGGATAGGTCTCATTCTCGCCTACGCACCGGCGCACCTCCTCCTTTTCGACGAACTCTCCCGTCTTTCGCCGGAATATCCCCCTGCGCTGGTTGCGACCAGCGCCAACGTCTGTGGTGAGCCGCTCGTCGCCGACAATGCGGATGCGGAACTTCGCCTTTCCGCGATCGCCGATCTGATCGTCACCCATAACCGCGATATCGTCGTCCGCGCCGACGATTCCGTTATGCAGGTGATTGACGGCGCGCCTGCCTTTATCCGCCGCGCCCGTGGCTTCGTGCCAGAGCCCATCGACCTCGGCGAAGACGGACCTTCCGTGATCGCCACCGGTACGGACCTCAAGAACACCGTCTGCATCACGCGCGGACGCGAGGCATTTCTGTCGCAACATGTGGGCTGCCTCGACAATAGGGAGGCGATACGCTTCCAGCGCGAGGCGGCCAGCCATCTCTGTTCGATTCTTGATGTAAAGTTGGAAATCGCGGCCTGCGACCTGCATCCGGATTTCCACTCGGTGCGGATGGCGGAGAGCTTCGGCCTGCCGGTCGTGCTGGTCCAGCACCATCTCGCTCATGTCGCTGCGGTGGCGGCGGAGCATGGACTCGCCGGACCGGTTCTCGGGCTCGCACTCGACGGCCACGGTTTTGGCACCGACGGCCGCAGTTGGGGCGGCGAGATGCTTGCGGTCGACGGACATCGCTGGCTGCGCGCGGGATCGCTTATGCCGCTGCCGCTGCCGGGTGGTGACCGCGCGGCGCGCGAACCCTGGCGCATGGGGGTAGCGGCGCTTCAGTCTGCGGGCCGTATCGACCTGGCGCTGGCGCTCGCGCCAGCGCATTCCGGCGTGGCGCAATTGACGGCGATGTTCAGCCGCGGCATGCGGCCCTCCGTTACGAGCAGCCTCGGCAGGCTCTTCGACGCCGTCGCGGCGATATCGGGGGTTCGCCTCGTCCAGTCCTATGAGGGACAGGCGGCGATGGAATTGGAGGCGCTGGTTCGGGCGCCGCGCTGCCTGCCGGGCGGATATGCCATAAAGGATGGGGTGCTCGACTTCCGCCCGCTCATCCTGCGCTTGGCGGAGGCAGGGATGGACGGCACCGATGCCGCCGACCTCTTCCATGGCACGCTGATTGCCGGCCTCGCGGATTGGTCCGCGAAGGGCGCGGCAAGCCTCGGCACGCGGCAGGTCGCGCTCGGTGGCGGATGTATGACGAATCGCGTCCTTGCGGCGGGTCTAGCACAGGCTCACAGGGAGCGCGGCCTCCAGCCATATCTGTCACGTCTGGCGCCTTCCAATGACGGCGGCGTAGCGCTTGGCCAAGCCGCCCATGCGCGACAAGTCATCATCAACAAGCATGCATCAGCGTTGGAGAGCCAGACATGTGCCTAGCCATACCGGTCCGGGTCACCGAAGTGCTTCCCGACAATATGGCGAAAGTCACGCTCGACGGCGTCTTGAAGGTCATCTCGACGGCGCTGATCGACGATGTCCGGCCGGGCGACTACGTCATCCTTCATGTCGGCTACGCGCTGACGAAGATCAATCCTGAGGAGGCGGAGCGGACGCTGGCGCTTATCCAAGAGGCTGCGATGAGTGACTTGACATGAAGTATATCGATGAATATCGCGATGGACGGCTTGCCAACGGTATTGCCCATCAGATCGCGGCGATCGCGGATGCGGCCCGCGCCTATGACTTCATGGAGTTCTGCGGCGGGCACACGCACACGATCGCCCGCTACGGCCTTGAGGATTTGCTACCCGACAATGTCCGGATGATCCATGGCCCAGGCTGTCCTGTTTGCGTGCTGCCGATGGGTAGGATCGAAGCGGCAATCGCGCTTGCGATGCGTTCCGAGATAACGCTCTGTATCTATGGCGACCTTATGCGTGTGCCGGGCACAAGCGGTTCGAGCCTGCTCAAGGCCAAGGCGGCCGGTGCCGATATTCGCATAGTCTACTCGACGCTCGATGCGCTGAGGATCGCCGAAGCTGAGCCGGAGCGCGAGGTGGTGTTCTTCGCGATCGGCTTCGAGACTACGACGCCGCCAACCGCTCTCGCACTCAAGACGGCGATCGCCAAGAAACTCGGCAATTTCTCGATCTTCTGCAACCATATGCTGACGCCGGCGGCAATCCACAACATTCTGGAAAACCCGGATGCCCGCAAGCTCGGCACGATCAAGATCGATGGGTTAATCGGCCCGGCTCATGTCAGCGCTGTGATTGGCACAAAGCCCTACGAATTCTTCGCCGAGAAATTCTGCAAGCCGGTCGTGGTGGCAGGCTTCGAGCCACTCGACGTCATGCAGGCGATCCTGATGCTGGTGCGCCAGATCAATGACGGCAGGCACGCGGTCGAGAACCAATATATCCGTGCGGTGACCAGACTCGGCAATGAGAAGGCGCAGGCGGAGCTGGCGAATTTCTTCGACCTGCGCGAGAGCTTCGAATGGCGAGGCCTCGGCGCGCTGCCTTACAGCGGGCTGCGGCTCCGGCCACAATATGAAGTGTACGATGCCGAGAAGCGCTTCTCGATGGTGACCTCCAGGGCCAGGGACAATTCGGCCTGTGAATGCGCCGCCATTCTGTGCGGCGTGAAAAAACCCGCCGAATGCAAGCTGTTCGGCACGGTCTGCACGCCCGATACGCCGATGGGGTCCTGCATGGTGTCGTCGGAAGGCGCCTGCGCCGCACACTGGACCTATCGCCGCTTCCGCGCAAAGGGGCGGCTGGCGGATGCCGGGAGGGCGGTCGCATAAACATGATGATCGAGGCCTGCAGGCGAATGCTCAACGTTGAGAACGGCCGGGTCGATCTCTCGCATGGCGCCGGCGGTCGCGCCATGCGACACCTCATCGAGGATATCTTCCACGACGCTTTCGACAATATATGGCTGCGCGCCGGCAACGACCAGTCAGCCTTCGCCGTTTCGGGCGGCCGAATGGTGATGACCACGGACGGCTATGTCGTCTCGCCGCTGTTCTTTCCGGGCGGGGATATCGGCTCGCTCGCGGTGCACGGCACGATCAACGATATCGCCATGGCCGCCGCTCGGCCGCTCTATCTTTCGGCGAGCTTCATCATCGAGGAGGGTTTTCCGCTCGCCGATCTCAAACGCATCGCCGAAAGCATGGGCGTGGCTTCGCGCGAGGCCGGTGTGCCGATTATCACGGGCGATACCAAGGTGGTCGAGCGAGGCAAAGCCGACGGTGTCTTCATCTCGACGGCCGGCGTCGGCATGGTTCCGGACGGGCTCGATCTGCGCGCGGATGCCGCCCGGCCGGGCGATGCGGTTATCATCTCCGGCTCGATCGGTGACCACGGCATGGCCGTGATGTCGAAACGCGAGAACCTGGAATTCGAAGCGGCGATCGTCTCCGATAGCGCCCCCCTGCACGGCCTGGTGGCGGCGATGGCCGAGGCCGGTGGCAGGCTTATCCGGTTGATGCGTGATCCCACGCGCGGCGGCATCGCGGCGACGCTTAACGAAATCGCGAGCCAGTCGAAGGTCGGCTTCCATATCGATGAGAATACTATCCCGGTCAAGCCGGAGGTGGCCGCGGCCTGCGAGTTGCTCGGGCTCGATCCGCTCAATGTCGCCAACGAGGGCAAGCTTGTCGCTGTCGCCGCGCCGGAAGGCGCCGAAGCAATTCTGGCTGCGATGCGTGCACATCCCCTCGGGCGTGAGGCGGCCCTCATCGGACGTGTCGTGGCTGACGACGATTGCTTCGTGCAGATGTCGACCTCCTTCGGCGGCTTCCGGATCGTCGACTGGCTGTCGGGTGAGCAATTGCCCAGGATCTGCTGAGAGAGGCGGCTGTCTACTGCTTCTCTGTTACCGCTTCAATTCTCTATTCCATCGGCTGCATGTCGACTTGCGATCGCTCGGTCTCAGCGCGTGGAGCGCCGCGAGCAGATTGAGGTCAAGGCCGTTGAAACGCATCAGCGTAATGCATCCATGACACAAATGGGTGTCATCCAAAGAATCAATTTTGCCAATCTGTTGAGTGCTATTAGAAAGCGCTGAAACTAACCAAAATCAAGTGCATCGCTCGCGGTAGGTCGATTGTCTGAACGAAGCTTCTACCGGCCGGCATTCCGTCGGCGCCGCGATTGACGACAGCAGGTGACGTGCACCGAAGTAACGATCGCCTGTGCGAGGCGACCGGGAGCTTTGATATGACCTCGCTCAGACGGGGAATTTGAGTACGCCGCGACGGGCGTGGAAGGAACGCGAAGAGGGATATGTGCGGGATTGTGGGTATCGTCGGGCAGCAGCCGGTCTCGGAGCGGCTGGTCGATGCGTTGAAACGCCTTGAATACCGGGGCTACGATTCGGCCGGCGTCGCGACAATCGACGGTGGAGCGCTTGATCGCCGGCGGGCCGAGGGGAAACTCGTCAATCTCGAGGCAAGGCTGAAAGAGGAGCCTCTGGCCGGCACCATCGGCATCGCTCATACGCGCTGGGCAACCCATGGCGCGCCGAACGAACGCAATGCCCATCCGCATTTCACCGACGGCGTCGCGGTCGTCCACAACGGCATCATCGAGAATTTTGCCGAGTTGAAGGATGAACTGGCCGCGGCCGGCGCCGAGTTCCAGACGGAGACCGACACAGAGGTCGTCGCGCATCTCCTGGCAAGGCTTCGCCGGGAGGGCATCGGACGACGCGAGGCGATGTTTGCGATGCTGAGGCGACTGAGGGGGGCCTACGCACTCGCCGTCCTTTTCGAAGACGATCCGTCGACGATCATGGCGGCCCGCAACGGTCCGCCGCTGGCGATCGGCCACGGCGATGGCGAGATGTTCCTGGGCTCCGACGCCATCGCGCTGGCGCCTTTCACCAATGAAATCACCTATCTGATCGATGGCGACTGGGCGGTGATCGGCAAGACCGGTGTCCATATCTTCGACCTGGACGGCAATCCCGTCACGCGGCCGCAACAGGTGTCCACGGCTGCGGCCTATATGGTCGACAAGGGCAACCACCGTCATTTCATGGAGAAGGAAATCTACGAGCAGCCGGAGGTCATCTCCCACGCTCTCGGCCATTATATCAACTTCATCGACAACCGCGTCGAGCCGGTTTCCGACGCCATCGACTTTGCCAAGCTACCGAGCCTGGCGATCTCCGCTTGCGGTACGGCCTATCTGGCCGGGCTGATCGGCAAATACTGGTTCGAACGCTATGCCCGACTGCCGGTCGAGATCGACGTCGCTTCGGAATTCCGATACCGCGAGATCCCGCTGTCGCCGCAATCGGCGGCCCTGTTCATCTCGCAGTCGGGCGAGACTGCCGACACGCTTGCGTCGCTGCGTTACTGCAAGGAACACGGCTTGAAGATCGGTGCGGTCGTGAACACCCGCGAATCGACGATTGCGCGGGAGTCCGACGCCGTCTTCCCGATCCTCGCCGGGCCCGAGATCGGTGTCGCATCGACCAAGGCCTTCACCTGCCAGCTCGCCGTTCTCGCCGCCCTTGCAGTGGGTGCGGGCAGGGCGCGCGGCACCGTCACCGAAGAGGAAGAACAGGCGCTGGTCAGGAACCTTGCCGAAATGCCGCGCATCATGGGGCAGGTGCTCAACAGCATACAGCCGAAGATCGAGTTCCTGTCGCGCGAACTGTCGAAGTGCCAGGACGTGCTTTATCTCGGCCGTGGCACCAGCTTCCCGCTCGCCATGGAAGGCGCCCTGAAGCTCAAGGAAATTTCCTACATCCACGCGGAAGGCTATGCCGCCGGCGAACTGAAGCACGGCCCGATTGCGCTGATCGACGAAAACATGCCGGTCATCGTGATTGCGCCGCATGACCGCTTCTTCGACAAGGCCGTCTCCAACATGCAGGAGGTGGCGGCTCGCGGCGGACGGATCATCCTGATCACCGATGAGAGAGGTGCTGCCGCGTCGAAGCTCGACACGATGCACACGATCGTGCTTCCGAACGTCGACGAGATCATCGCGCCGATGATCTTCTCGCTGCCGGTCCAACTGCTCGCCTATCACACGGCGGTCTTCATGGGTGCGGATGTGGACCAGCCGCGCAACCTGGCGAAATCGGTCACGGTCGAATGATCATCCGGCGGGAAACGGACGAAGTCCGGATTCCATGGCGGGTGCGACGGCGGCAGCGTTGCCGGGCGTCGAAGGAAGTTGCGGATGCGGCGTTTCTTGCGGGGTAATGCCGATCAGCATCAATCGATGTGTCGGTAATGCTCCAGAAGGCAGCTGAATTGAAGTAAGCGTGGGCGCGAATTTCGTTAGCGGGCGATGCGCCCCTGGCCTATGCGACGGCGTCATTTTTGGCCGGTTCATCTCCCCCATAACATCTCTAGAGCGGGATGCGCTCAGATACCTTCGCGCCGCCGCTCTAACTGTTTGTTTTTGCCGCATTTGTGCGACGTCAGGTGATTCCACCTGACTGCAAAATGCTCTAGCTTTAGGCACTGGCAGAATCCGCCAGACGAGGTCCGCCATTGCTCAATCCTCCGTTACGCGGATGAGCAGTTGTCGGCCGGCCGTTGTCGGGGTTGATCAGCTCCAACGCGCGATCGAAGTCACTGGCGCATCTGAAAACCGGTCGCGAGGCGCACCTCCTTGGAAATAGCGCCGGGAACGTCGAACTGGAAGGTATCAACTGGCACACCAGACCCGCACGACCGTGCCACCCGGTCGTACCAGATCAAAGAGGCCGTCAAGGAACCTGCTACCGAGCTTGGCGCGAAAGGCAAGATCGGAATGCCTGGCTCCATGCAGACGCGGTCGCCCGCCGTATGGTGTCGGACATTGGCGCCGACCTCTACGACCGTGCTTGCAGCCTCGTGGCCTTCCGCCATGGGCGCGCACACCAAATAGGGCCTCATCGCGCATTGGGTGCAGTGCAGGTCGCTATCGGAGATACGGCCCGAGCATTGCATGCTTCCTAAATGCCGGGTTCTCCAAGACGACAAAGCTCCAGGGCCCAAGCGCTGCAACCGGGCGGTGCCTCCATCTCAAATGACGGCGAAAAGACAGCACCACGAGGCAGTTGTGCAAGTTACACAACAGGGGCGACAGCTGTCTCAAACAGGGTTCAGCGTCACTTCAGACCGATCTCTTGCCAGCCGAAGCTGCAGGTTCTAACTCCGGTTTTCCCGTTTCTTGCCAAAGCCGGCCGCACGCGCGAGTGCGGAGCGTTGTTGCGCATAGTTAGGAGCAATCATCGGGTAGTCAGCGGGGAGATCCCATCTTGCACGATATTCCTCCGGTGTAAGCCCGTACTTTGCCATCAGGTGCCGCCTCAGAGATTTGAACTTTTGGCCGTCCTCGAGGCAAATGATGAACTCCGGTGTCACCGACTTCTTGATCGGAATGACGGGGCGACGTTCTTGAACGGCAGCTTCGGCCTTGTCTGGCTGCGATGTGCTGCTCAGTGAGGAATAGGTCTGCTCAATAAGATTGGGCAGATCCGCGACACGAACGGCATTGCGGCTCAGATAAGCCGCGACGATTCGGCTCGTCAGCTCGAGCCTCCGTTGCTCATTGCCCGAACTCAATTCGCTCAACGTCTTCTCCTTTGTTTTCATGTCGCAGCTTCGCTCAACGTGCAGGTATTTCGGTCGGAAGGAAGGCGGCGACAGACGCTGGTTTGTTTTTTGGCAGATTCGGATCTTTTTTTGTCTTGATCTGTCCACTTCATTCGCATTGCGCGTCCGATGCGTTTTCTATCATGGTGTCCCCGAAGCACGAGAACATTGCAGAGCGATGGCATCGATATGTTTTCTTCACCGTGTAAGGCAACCGAAGTTGTCATGAAGCTTCCGCCGTCGCTCAAGCGACGCGATGCGAAACGACTCGCTCAGGAAAACATGGCGCGCCTTCTGGAGGAAAGCGGAAACGACCGCGTGCTGCGCAAGCTTGTCGCCCAGCCCATCATGGACGCACCCAGCCCCAGGATTTCCTTGCACCGCAGTCATCACTGACACCGACAACGGGGGCCCGACCGCACCAAGGACGACATCATTGAAATCGGTGTCGTGGCGTTTACCTTGGATCACGGCGACCACCTCGGCGAGGTCACCGCCGTCTGAGGCGCATGCGCCCCCGTTCCCGATGAAATCATGCGCCTGACGGGAACAGCCAACGAGACGGGCGCCGGGCAAACATCAATCTCGGAGCGCTTCGAGCCTTAATTGGTCCGGCCGACCTCGCCATCGCCCACAGTGCCCGCCTCGACCGTCTTGGCGCCACGCCTCTGCACGCCACTTGACTCCTTCGCGGGAGAGGCAGACCAGCAGGAACGATCGGCGGCGTGACAGGTAGTTAGACCGCTGTAGCTCAGCGCCCGTCCAAGATCTTTCCTACCTTCAGCGACAACTCATCGAGCGTTGCCATAACTCGGTTCACCTGCGACAGCGTAGCGGTCATTTCAGGACCGTATCTTGTGACGAGATATTCTCTGTTAGAGGACAGAGTTTCCAGGTGCTTGGCCGTTCGCTTGCGCAAGATCAAGCCGGCGTCACTTGCTCTTCGTGATCGCTCGCCAATGTCGTGCTGAAGGCCACGAATGACCTTAGAGTCATGACCTTTGGCGAGCAGAAATGCGTTGAGGTAGAGCTCAATCGAGTGGAGGGCGAGAAACCGACGCGGAATGTGCTGCTTGCCGCGCGGCGCGTGTTCTTCAATCAATTTAGCGGCCATCCTGTAAAGCCCGGCCAGCTCAAGAATATCGTCGACGCTTGCTGCGTCTCCAGGATACGCTAAGTCCAACGAACGATCTCCCGTCACTGATGGCCGTGCCAAGCGCCACTGCAGTATCCGTCTAGCTTCCGGGTTCATGGAGCGGCGAGAGCTTGAAGGGTCTCACAGCGCAGGTTGCAGTCAAGGATTAGAGGCGCCGCCCAAATGGGTAACTGTGATTCTCAACGCAGGCTACTCACCTGTCAGGCCATCAAACACGTCCAGCAACGCGCGCCATCGCAAGCGCCGCGCCCTCCGCCGTCACAATTACCTGTATCCTCGACACGGAAACCGGCTTCATTCATCCGCAAGGACGTGATCATTGAGATTGGCGCTGTTGTGTGTGCGTTCACAGTCGAGGGAGCCGGCATGGTCCATGCCTGGAATACTCAAGGGCCGCACCCCACGCGAAATCGTCGATCCCGCATTTCGCCTCAATGTGATAAAGATGAAGACATGGAGCTCCAATTGCGAAGCCGGAAATCCTTCTTGCGACATCGCTCGATGTCGGCCCAGGCTAAAGATTAGGTATGCGAAAAGTAGGAGTTTGACGCTCTGTTGACTCTGTAGTTCACTCGGACCAAAAGAGGTGATGGCTAAAGAAGGGAACTGCTGATGGCTGACGAGAGTAACACGGGACCGATTGCTGCGGCTGCAGAGACGAATGCTGAAGTGAAAGCACCAAAATCCAAGAAAACAAGGTCGCCACGGCGCCCGAAGGCGGCTGTTGAACCTGTTCCAGCCCAATCAAAGGTGCCGGCCGCTAAACCAAGGCGGTATAGCGAAGAAGAGAGAAACGAGAAGCTCAAGCTGATCGAGACGCACGTCACCGAAGGCAAAAGCACACTTAAAGACGCCATCGGGAGCGCCGGCATATCGGAGCAGACCTACTATCAGTGGAAACGGACCGCAAAGCCCGCTGGGAAAAAGCCCGAGAAGACTGTTCCGACCGGCGGCGACGAGTTGGCAGATTTCGTTCGGCTTGACGAGGAAAACCAGAGGCTCCGCAAGCTTCTGGCGGAAAAGTTGCGAGCGGAAAATGCTGACCTGCGCAAAAGGCTCGGGCTGGATTAAGCCAGGTCGGGACTGCGCAGGCCGGTGATCCCGGGCCCGAATTTGTCCATAGCGGGCGATCAGTCACGCGAATGTTCCCGCGGTTCGCGCGCTGGTCAGTTGAAGCGCGAGGGGAGGACATATATGGGTCCGCAGCCAGGGGCGCATTGGTGCCGATTGGCATTGGTTTTCTTAGGGATGCTTAGGGTTCAGGGTATATGAAAGTGCCACAACGGAACTTCGTCATTGAATTCAAGTCCGGGCGTCGACAGCCGAAGGCGAGGACAAACTCGATTTGGGGAGACACAGACCTCAAGGCTTTGGCCCGTTCAGTAGAAGAAGAGGCGTCGCATCTGTTCAGTTCAACTGAAGTACCTGTCGCGCGTGACGCAGGTGGAGACATGTTATCTCAGCAGGTCGATTTGACAGGCGGTGGCGATGTTGCACCAGAAGCGCTGCCGTCGGCCGTTGCCGCAGGAATTGAAGTACAAAGGCAGCATGAAGCCGAGCGTCTGCCCGACGAGGCCATTGCATTGGTGCAAGAGATCCAGCCTGTGTCGGAGCCACAAACGACATCAAGGGGCGCTTCTCGAAAACGCGCCAAGCATTCGCCCGCCCGGGCGATTGCGCCTAGTTCGACGCGTGCGCACGAGGATCAACGCCGGCAATCTGCGACGGCTGACGATTCGAGCTCCGTGGACGAAGTGGCAGCCCTGGAGGCAGAAAACCAGCGGCTAAAGAGACTAGTGGCTGAACAGCTTTATGCACAGAACTTGCAGCTCAAGAGGATGCTTGCGCGGTTCGAAGTCTAGACGAGCGGGCCGCGCCGTCACAGCCGCCGCTCGGCGGAAAAGGTGGAAGGGGTGATCCGTTGCCGGGCCGCGCTTGTGGATCCGGGCGGGAAATACGCCCCCCGAAATCCTCGAGCAGGCGGATATTGTGCTGCCCGTCCGCCGGCAGGTAAAAATCTGCCTGCGATCGGAGCGGGCCAACTCATCGTCCTCTCGAAGCAACACTTCCTTCTCCCGGGAGGAGGCCTCTTCCTGAGCGCGCTTGTCGCTTGTCGGAACCGCTCGGCCGCCAGCTCGAAGGGGTGCGAATGTACGCAATCGCCGGTGCTTACAATTGGGGGCCATGCTCGCATCCTGGCGAAGGCGACAATAGAGGCTGCAGCAGTTGGTGCCACCGAATGAACCCAAGGGGACGCAGCTGGCATTGAGTGTGCCGGCGCCCGGGCGGTGGCATGAACGATTTTCGCTGATCCTACCGAGGCGAGGAGGCGAACCGGAGCGAGCCTCTCGATCGGTACTGAAACTTCTCACTGGTAGTGGCAGTAACTGCTGCCACGCCCCATATTCGAAGCGGTGTGATTTATCGGGAAAATTTGATTTCGCTCAAAGACCGGAGGCGACGTATGGGGATCAATTCAGGCGCTTTTGCAACGCCGAAGCCTGTCACATCCAGCAACTAATTTTGTGACATAACGCAACGGAACAGGCCTGGCCGCATTCTGCGACCACTCTCGGCAAGTTAAATATCTGGCCTGCTTCCAAGTGCTAACCAAGAGGAGGAGCGTGATATGGCCTACGCAGATGGAGGCTTTACGCCTGGCAAGGCGGGCACGGTGGAACTGACCGACCAAGGCTCTCCGGCCGCCGCGGATTTCCGCATCGAAAGAAAGGAGGCGCGAAAATGGCGCATCAGCCTCCTTTCGCTGAGGGCACGCCGCTGGTTCGAGATTAACTTCGTCAGGAGCACTCAAGACGGGCACGTGTTCGAGACTGGTCTTGCCGGGGCGAACGCCCTAATCCGAAAGGCGCGAATGGATGGCTTTAGAATCGAATATATCGGGCCGCTTGCACGATCATATTTCTAACACCTTGGCCGTTCTCTGGTCGATTTCACTTCACGTTGGGAAAGCCGCGACACCTCCGAAATTGCTCAGTCGGCGCCGCCGCTGGCCGCGCGAATAGCGGCCAGAAAGATTTCCTCGTTCGATACTCGACCCGCGGCCCTTGCGTAGGCAGAAGCTACCCTGTCCCGGAGGGTGACATGCTCAAGAGCCACGCTGACGGCTGGGAGCGTTTTGACATTGAGCTCTTTGGCTAGGCTTTTTGCCTGTCGAATGAAATCGTCCGGTGGACTTCTACCGAATGTTCGGCTGAACAGGTGCACGAGCCCATTCGTCGTTATCGTGGACAGGTTCAATGCATGCTTTGGCCGGATGGTCCGAACGCGCTCACGGATTGCGCTTGCAGTCAAGTCGGCCGCGGCGAGCGCTGTAGCCAGGTCGAACAGGCGAGCTTTAATCTCTTCCGGCGATCCTTCCGCCTGTAGATGTCGTCGTGTGAGAGTTCGGCCCACGCATCCTGCAGACGGGATCGCACCTGCACCTCGCAAGGAATGAAGTCTCGCGAAGCAGAGTGTTTGCCGACGTCGATGCGAAACTTCACATGAATCCCTCTGTAGCCGGTCGACTTCGGCTTGGCGATCTGGTCGCGAACTTCGATCCTGTCGGGAAAGGGAAGCGACTCCCTCAAGAGTTCGACAAACCGATAGACGTCCTCCAGATTGTTGCAAACCACACGGGACCCGACGAGATCTCGGCATTGCGACAGCGCGTCTTCCGCATCCCAGTTGTTCTTGGCTGCCTTCCGAGCCACGCTCGCGACAGACTTGACCCTAACGGATCGAAGCTCCGCACGAACCAGAGACTTGTCCTCGATCGAGGCGACCGCATTTCGGATGATCGTGCGCAGCCGGCCAACAGCGAAGTCCATCGACTTCCTGCGCTCTTTATAAAGTTGAATGAGCCTTTTGGTCGATTTATTGTCCCACGCCATGCCGTCTTCTTCATCGAGGTTCAAGCCGCCTTGGTGCCGGTTCGCGTCGATACGTCCAGATAGGCATCGAAAGCGGCAGCGATTGCGCGGATCAGGAATCGCCCTTCCTTCCGCAACCGGATGACCCCCGCCACGTTTTCAAGTATCCCGTCGCTCTCTAGCATGGCGAGCCTGTCATTCCCGTCGAGAAGCGCGCCTGGCTCGAAGCCATGTGCGACGGCAAGCGCCGGAACATCGACCCGGAAGTCGCACATCAGGCGCTCGATGATGTCTGCCCGCAGGCGGTCCTCGGCCGACAACCGGTAGCCTTTCACTATGGCAAAGTTCCCGGAAGCGATCCGTCGCGCATAGCGACCCGGGTGTACCTCGTTCTGAACATAGCCGCCTGCCACGCGGCCAATCGCCGATGCACCGAAGCCGATGAGCGTCTCGCAGGCGCTGGTCGTATAACCCTGGAAATTGCGGTGCAATTGCCCGTTTGCCTGCGCAATAGCCAGACTGTCGTCGGGCCGGGCGAAATGGTCGAGTCCGATGCGCCGGTAGCCGGCCGCAAGGAGGTGTTCCGCGATCGCTTCCTCCTGGGCAACCCGACCTTGCGAATTAGCGAGCGCGTTTTCGTCGATCAGCCTCTGATGCCTCTTCAGGAAAGGCACGTGGCCGTAGCCGAAAACAGCGAAACGATCCGGGCCCATCGCGATTGCGGCTCTCGTCGTCTCAATGCAGGATTCGACCGTCTGATGCGGCAGGCCGTAGACAAGATCGAAATTGATGCTGTCGACGCCCGCCCCACGCAGGCGGGAAACCGCATCCATCGTCTGTTCCTCACTCTGGGCGCGGTTTATTGCTGTCTGCACCACCGGATCGAAGCTCTGCACCCCCAAGCTTGCCCGGCTGACCCCCGCTTCTCCGAGTACCGCCGCCATCTCTTGCTCTAGCGACCTCGGATCGATCTCCAACGCGATTTGAACGGTACGATTAAAATCGAAATGCTCACGCAGAAGCCCGACCAACGCCAGCATTGCTTTCGGCTGCATGATTGTTGGCGTTCCTCCGCCAAAATGCACATGGTCGATGTTGAGCCGCCCTTTGGTCCTTGCGGATACGAGACATATCTCCTTGCCCAGCATTTGGAGGTAGTCGTGGATCGGCAGGTCACGCCGAGTGATTGTCGTGTGACAGGCGCAGTACCAGCACATCGACCGACAAAAAGGAATGTGCACGTAGAGCGACGCCGGCTTATCCAGCGGCAGGGTAGCAAGCCAGTCGTCATAAGTGCTGGCGTCCACTGCGGGTGAGAAGCGCGGCGACGTCGGATAGCTTGTGTAACGGGGGAGACGCGCATTGCCGTATTTTGCAACAAGAGCCGATTCCATGCGAAATCCTTCTCCAGAAACAGTTGGATGCGCCGAATTCTAGGCATGAGTTCGCGTAGCGCTTTGATCGAAAGCAAAGTTTGATTTGGACTCTCCTGGTTTATGCCCTGCGATGAAAATGTGCGCACATAGGCGCGCGGAACTTCAAATTGTCAGTTGCCAGGAACATTGTCGTCGTCGCGCCGAACCAGCCCGGCGGTCCTTGGCGTCGCCCTCGAGGTAGAAGGACACTCGACCGAGTCCTGCGAGTGTCCGGGGCGGAGGCTTCCATGATGAAGGCGCTCTGTCCCATCATCGACGGAGAGATATTAAACTCCGAGCCACAGACGGCAAAGTCTCTGGAGATCGCGTTGCCTGTCATCCTGCTTGTCGATGGTATGCCGCCGCTTAAAGAGCAAGGCGACACGCGATCATCAGTTCCGATATTCTCGCTTTGATGGACGGGTTGGCCGCAATCTTGCTTCAGAGAGACCGAGCCTCACCCGACGGCCAGGGAGCCCCCCTTTTAGCCGGCCTAGTAGGCTTAGCGGTGAAACGGAATTTTCGCCGAGGTGCGAATTGGCAACCTTATCTCGAGACGATCAGGGGATTATTGGAGATGTCGGCGACTTTGCAAACCGCAGTGCAGAATTCGGTAGCGTCTGAAAACATTGCAATGAAAAGTCCGGGAGCACACCGCGTTGTAACCTACAAGCCGGGCCAGGAGATTTATGCTGAAGGCGATGCCGTCAACAAGTGGTATCAGGTTGTAACTGGCGCTGTTCGCGTCCGCCGCTTGCTCTCGGATGGCCAACGGCAGGTCGTATCCGTTCATCTGTCAGGGGAGGTGTTCGGTTTCGAAGCGGGATCAACGCATGGCTTCTTCGCCGAGGCGATCGCCAAGACAAGTCTGGCCGTTTGTGAACGGCCCCCGATGGAGGAGCATTCGACGGAAGTGCTTGACGTTGCATTGCGTGTGGCGCCCGGCGGTGGCCAGCGCCAGGGCAAGTTGGAGATCCAACCATGACGTACACAGTCGAGATGATCGTGCTCGCCATCGGTGCCTTTCTGGCGCTGGTCGGCGCCGGCTTCGCTCAGGATCGCCTATTCGGCGGGCATATGTGGGTGCTGTTCTTCGTGCTGCTCGCCGCCACGTGGGCGCTCATGCACCGCACAGATTTCCGTCGGGTTCCCAGGCGTCATACTCCTCAAACGGAATATTTCGACCAGGTGGTCAAGTACGGCGTGATTGCCACGGTCTTCTGGGGCGTCGTCGGGTTCCTCGTTGGTGTCGCCGTGGCGCTGCAACTCGCCTTTCCCGACCTCAATATCGAGCCGTGGTTCAACTTCGGGCGGATGCGCCCGCTGCACACGTCGGCCGTTATCTTCGCGTTCGGCGGCAACGCGCTGATTGCCACCTCGTTCTACGTCGTGCAGCGCACCAGCCGCGCCCGGCTCTTCGGCGGCAATCTCGGCTGGTTCGTCTTCTGGGGCTACCAGCTCTTCATCGTGCTCGCCGCCACCGGCTATCTGCTCGGGATCACCCAGGGGCGCGAATATGCGGAACCGGAATGGTATGTCGACCTGTGGCTGACGATCGTCTGGGTCGCCTACCTGATTGTCTTCCTGGGCACGATCCTCGTGCGCAAGGAGCCGCACATCTACGTGGCGAACTGGTTCTATCTCGCCTTCATCGTCACGATCGCGATGCTCCACATCGTCAACAATCTAGCGATACCGGTCTCATTTCTCGGCTCCAAGAGCTACTCGGCCTTCGCGGGCGTGCAGGATGCGCTGACGCAATGGTGGTACGGCCACAATGCGGTCGGCTTCTTCCTGACCGCCGGCTTCCTGGCGATGATGTACTACTTCATCCCCAAGCAGGCGAACCGCCCCGTCTATTCCTACCGGCTGTCGATCATTCACTTCTGGTCGCTGATCTTCATGTATATCTGGGCCGGTCCGCATCACCTCCACTACACGGCGCTGCCCGACTGGGCGCAGACGCTCGGCATGGTCTTTTCCGTGATGCTCTGGATGCCCTCCTGGGGCGGCATGATCAACGGCCTGATGACGCTGTCGGGAGCCTGGGACAAGATCCGCACCGATCCGGTCGTCCGCATGATGGTCATGGCCGTCGCCTTCTACGGCATGGCGACCTTCGAAGGGCCCATGATGTCGATCAAGACCGTCAATTCGCTGAGCCACTACACCGACTGGACCATTGGCCACGTGCATTCCGGCGCCCTTGGCTGGAACGGCCTGATCACCTTCGGCGCCATCTACTACCTGGTGCCCAAGCTGTGGAACCGCGAACGGCTCTATAGCCTGCGCATGGTCAACTGGCACTTCTGGCTCGCCACCCTCGGCATCGTCGTCTACGCCGCCACCATGTGGGTCGCCGGCATCCAGGAAGGTTTGATGTGGCGCGAACACGACGATCAGGGCTTCCTCGTCTATTCCTTCGCGGAAACGGTCGCGGCGATGTTCCCCTACTATGTCATGCGGGCCGTTGGCGGCACTCTCTACCTCTGCGGCGCCGTGCTCATGGCCTTCAACGTAACAATGACGATCCTCGGCCGGGTCCGCGACGAAGCTCCTGTCCTTGGTTCCGCGCCCCTGGCGATGGCGGAATGAGAGGGCACAGCCGATGACCATTTTCTACAGGCACGCGAGCTCCGCCTTCCTCAACGAAACGCCATCGAGTAGATGGCGCCACGCATGCGCCTCGAGGCCGAAGGGTTCGACAATATACGCAAGCGTGTGGCCAAGCAGGTGATCGGGTTGCAACGGAGGGTGCGTCAATCATCTTTTTCGCAGCAGGCCAGGCTCGCGCCGTCGCTCATGCGGAGCCGGGTCACGCCAGTTGCGCCCTTTCTTAACTTTCCGGGGTCGCCGCCACGACCACTGCCTCGCAACTACCCTGATCTTCCGTTTTCCGGTCCATCTAGAGAAAGACCATCGGGCCTCCGTAGTCTTCTGCATTCAGGGCTACCGCCAGTTTCCTTCGCACTCGCTTGGGCAGCGGGTTAGACTCCAGAAAAACCAGGCACCCAGAGCCTAGCTGCGCCAGCAGTTTATCGGGCAGGCTGATCAACAGGTTGCACCTGGCGTTGAGCCTCCGGAGCCCAGCCGACAGATTGTTGGGCAGACCGGTCAGTTGGTTGTCGGCGGCGCCGAGCGTCTGCAGTCCGGCCGGGAGTTTATGGGGAAGGCCGGTGAGTTGATTGCCACTGGCATTTAGCGTCTGGAGCCCGGGCGGGAGATTGTCGGGAAGGCTGGTCAGTCTATTACCGTCGGCGTTGAGCGTCTTGAGCTGGGCCGGCAGGCTGGCGGGAAGGCCGGTGAGTTGATTGCCGTCAGCGTTGAGCGTCTGAAGCCCGGCCGGGAGGTTGTCTGGAAGGCTGGTCAAGTGATTTTCGCTGACGCCGAGCCACCGAAGCGTAGTCGAGAGGTCATGGGGCAGGCTGCTGAGCCGGTTGTAGCTGACCTCGAGGATCTGGAGTCCGGCCGGGAGGGTGTCGGGCAAGCTGGTCAACTGGTTGTACCTGGCGTTGAGCGCTTGAAGCTCGACCGGTAGCTCGGCCGGCAGGGTGGTCAGCTGATTGCAGTCGGCGTTGAGCCGCTGGAGGCCGGCCGGCAGCCCGGCGGGCAGGGTCCTTAGGCGCAGGCATGATAGATTCAGCGATGCATTGAGATCGGCGGCATCTACCCAAGCGCCGATTCGTCTCGATGCCTCTTGCCGACCCTCATCTTCCCCTTGATCCTTTTCGGCAGCCCAGGCGTCCACGATGTGCTCCAGCGATGTTGCTCGGAGGACTGGGGCGAGGTTCGGATTGTCGGCAAGGCCCTCTGACGATGCTCGTTCTCCCGTCAAGTTATCGATCGCGGCTGTGGTGAGATCACCTTTGGAGGTTGCACATTGCCGGCTGTTTGCCTTGGAAGTATTGCCATCGTATGGCTGAGCTCGTCCCGTTTTCACCATTAGCGTCTCTCCAGTGCTCACCAAGGAGGTGTAGGATGCTACTGAGCGACGACCGCTTCTCCATCCGCTGTTTCGCCGAAAACGGAGGCCGCATATATAGCGGACGGTTCCGGCTAATCATCGGCGAAGTAGAGGCAAAGGCTTGAGGCTCGAGCTCCTGTTTCCTTATGAAACAAAATGTACCCCTATGACTGAGTCTTAGTCACAGCCACCACCAACGCTCAAACCGCTGTTATTGACCACCGGTCTCGTCTGATTGACTTCATGCAACATTATTTCGGACTGGCACAATTGATTCTTTGGATGAGACCTATCGGCGTTATGGATAGAGGAGGCATGGCGTTTTCAGGGCTTTGGAGAACGGGAAATTCGGCGTCTGCCGGGTTGAGCCGCATTCGCGCAAATACGCTAGAACAGTACAGCCGGGGTCCGGCAGCACTTCCGCGGCGGTGAACTCAGCTCATGAGCAGGGTGACAAGCTGCTGCTAAGCAGTGGCGAAAACTTTAGTTCCCCAGGTGTCAAAAGCGGATGCGGTGGTGGCATGCTAGACCACAGCGTTTTGCCGCCGAGAATCAGGGGCCGGGGAGCGCACTTGTCCCCAAGAGCGCTCTGGCGATTTCAGAAGGAGCGAAGGAGCCGGTACGCGGGCTGCTCATGATGCGGCTGTCGGAGTCGCTTTCGCGGGATCTTTTAGGCACATGCGCTCCTGCCGCTCTCCAACCAGGCGGCATTTAGGAGTGCTCCATCATGATTCAGAAAATGCAGGGTTGACGTTTCTGGCCTGCGTTATAGCGCGCCTAACGGCCCTGTTCCCGCCCTTTCGCATATTTCCCTTGCAAAACTGCCTTTTGGCGTAGGATACGGCCAGGTGGGATGTTGCTCATTCCTTGGCCCTCACATTTCCGAGGTCTTCATCAATCCCGATCCGCGAGAGCCTTTAAGAGGCCGATGGCCCGGCTTCTGACGTTCGCATCCCCGATACGGGAGAAGGCCTTAATCAGTGCGAGCCCCTCGTCGCTCGACGCGAAGTCGATAATTTCAGATTGAATTTGGGACTTCACGGCGCCGCTTTCGACGCCGTTCGTGCCGGCGCCCGGCATTTCTTCGAAGAAGTAAGATGGCGGCACCTCCAGCGCGTCGGCGATCTGTTGCAGGCGACTCGCTCCGACTCGATTGGTGCCCTTCTCATATTTTTGCACCTGCTGGAACGTTACCCCGATTTGCTCGGCAAGGCTCGTCTGTGACAGTTCCATCCAAATTCGCCGCATACGAATTCGACGGCCGACGTGAATGTCAACAGGTTTGGGCGTCGCTTTTTTCTGTTCAGGGTTCGCAATAAGCATGCTTTTCTCCATGTTCATTTCGCGTTGGTATCCCTCCCTGACCTATCGGGTTCTGCTGTTGCTTCCGCCGTGATTCCGAGATTGGCGCCGGCCGCCCTTAATTAGGTTCTATCCGTCTACGATCCACCAGCGATAGCGAGTCGCTCTCGCCGGGAAGCCAAGCCTGTATAGCTGATAAAGATTCATTTTTTGAACCCTAAACTTGGCCGCATGATCAGCATGACTACTATAGCCAGGATGTAACTGGCTCGCCATGGTAGCGGCGCTTTGATGGTTTCGAGACACCAAATCCGACCTCCATCATCAGACGCGGCTTCTGTTTTGCCAACGTGCCCATGTGGAAGCCAAATGGATCTTCGACGAAGCCTGTGCCCGCCTTGCCGGTCAATGTGATGGCGTTTTCTTCGCCGTAGAAGTCCAGAACTTCCTCGGCGGGATGACCGACGAGCAGCGTCAGTTGATGCTTCAAGCGTCGGCGATTATGGCTGCCCCGCATATAAACATGAGGGCCGGAAGCGGCATCGACGTCGGACAGATAGAAGAAAAATTTCAGCATTCGCCAGTCATCGAGGTCGAAGTGGAACTTGAAGGAAGCACGGCTGAGATCCGCGTCTGAGGCATTTCGGGTCGGGAAGCTCCACCACGTCCGGGTCGTGATCAAACGGGCTTCGCCGCCGAGATAGTGCCTTGCCACATCGAGAAGTAGCGGGTCTTGCTGCACGGCTACGGCGGCGTCGCATTGCAGAATCCGTTCATAATGATGGCCGCTCAGAATAGTCCGGCCGAAGCGACGCTCAGCTTCGGCATGATCGCCCGCCAAGAACTCGAGCCTGCGTTCGAAATTGCCGAAGCAAGGGGTTTCATGCCCGAAGCGCGCAATTGCCTTGTGAATTGGGCCAGGCAGGGTCAGGCCCGCAAACATACCCGTTCTTCTCAGTTCCGCCGCGATCGCTTCCGCCTGGAGGTCGCCAAAAATGGAAGGCGTAACACTCTTTTCCCGCACCACTGGTCTTGCCGTTTGCCAATGCGCCTTGCGGAACGGCATCAAGCGCGCCAATAGGAACATCGGCAGCCAAGCCGGGTTCTCCCGAACATCCGTAAGATACGTAGGAACTCGGGCAGCTATTCGGCGGATCTTCCCGCCGCTGCGGGCGATCGCTTCGAGGTCCTTCGGATCAGGGTGAGCGGAGCTATGCATTCAATTGCCTTTCGTGCTGTTAGAACTTCCTGCCCCCGCGACTTCGTCCAGGCGAATGGCGCACAACAGGTCCCGAAACCCGGGCGAGCCGGTCGATCAAGCATTCGACATCGGCGACGTGAATGGTCGCACCGTTCGCGAGGATCGCGCGTTCGCCATCGCGGAGATCCCGGCTGCCGGGCTTGCGTCCACGTCTCAAATTCGTTTCGCAGTCGGCAGCATTTGATCCACCTGCGCTCGCGGCGTGGTTGTCCTAATGCAACATCCCTTAAGATCGGCAAAATCGAATCTTTGGATTGGAACACATCCAGGCAATGGATGGTCGGAAGGGGCGTATTTTAAGTGTATGAGTTCAGGTCGAACGGCGACTGTGCGCATGCGCCAACCGACACGTTGCATGTGAGCGCGCAGTTTCTTGCGGAAGTTCTCCGTGGGGGTTTCGGTACGAAGGACACTTTCGTCGGGCGAGTAAGCGGGCTCGCAGACATCCTTCAGTTCGCGTCGCTAACCGCGCGGAAAGTATGGCACATCTCGGCGGAGGTGAAACCCGTTTGATATGTCGAAGGGAGTCGACTGTAAGCCTGAGCCAATGCCCTCTTCGCCGGACCGCTGCTCATCGCCGGGATTGAATATCGCGCCGGGAGGAAGCTGCGGCATGCATCGTTCAGGTGGGTCAGAGAGCGGCTCGACGGCACGACAGTGTTTAGCTCTCGACCAAAGCCGTCCTGATTTTCGGAATTGCGCTCCATCCGACAGGTTATGATCGACGCGGTGAGGGCGAGAGTTAAGGTCATCGAAGAAAAAAGGGAGCCCGAAGTGGTTTTGGGGGACCAACGAGCTCTTAATTTAGGCCAATGATATATGGCCACGCTTATTATAACATTGCGACGGCATGATCGGTAGCGTTCAGTTTTTTCAATCGTTGGTCCTGAGTGGAGACGAACTTGCTCTCCCACTCGGGCTTCGTCCCGTCATGGGAGTTTCGCTCAAAATGGCTTTACGTTAGCGGCTGCTTCGATGCTTCGATCGTTCAGCTACCGCTGCAGTAAGCCCGAGGGGTCACCGTGCTTCGAGGTGACTGGAATGGGTGCTCCCAACCGGGCGTTCCCCAAAGCGAATTTGTTTTTGCCTTCCTGGGTGGAGGGGGCCACCGATACGAACCGGTGTCGGGCACGGCTCAATGCCACTATCCCGCAGCAGCGATTTGGTGTCCTTGGCGATGAAGCACGAGCCGTTGTCCGTCAGCCATTTGGAGGGCTTTGGAAGGATGTTGATGCCACCGAAGCGGTTCTCGACAGCGGTGATGACCAAGGCCTGAACGTTCCTCGCTCTTGATCCCTTCGGGTGTGGCGACGCGCGCGATGGCCTCACGGTCACAGCAGTCGAGAGCGGACCCGACGCGGACCTTCTCCCTGTTGTCGCAGCCATCTCGAAGCCGTCGGACCACCATCTGAGGTTCGACCGTTCAACCGCGACTTTACCCTCATGGCGGCGAGCATCAATGTCGCCGGTGTGCCGCTCCAGAAGAAGGCCCCGCAGCTTCATCACCCGATAGACGCGTTTAGCGTTTGGCCATGAGCAGCCATCAGCGCGGGCGTTGCGGCGCATGATGGCATGAACGCGGCGATAGCCATAAGTCGGCATATCGGCAATGATCGGCCTTGATCTCCTCCAGCAGGGATTGCTTCACGCGCTCGGCAATGTCTGCTCGGGCAACGCCCAGGGTTTCGCACACAGCCGTCATCGGTGGCGAAAGGGAGGGCGTTGCTGAGCTGAACATTACGTTGGCCCAGTCCCCGCAGCCTTCAGCTTTTCCAAGAGTGCTAAAACATCGGCTTGGATATCGAGACATAAATCCAGGTATTCAACTATCCGCTCGTTGCGATGAGGAATTTCCCTTCGGCGCCGTTCGAGCGTCTCGGCCGCTACAGCATAAGCTTCGAACAGGTCGTCCAACTCGCGGCTCTTCACGTGGTGGAGGAGCTCTCGATGTCGGGGCAGGGCGAGGGCCAACCGGGCCCTGCCACTCCGTAACAGTGACATTCGTTCAATCCAACAGCATAATTCTCGGCCCTAATGGTCGAGTTTGAGTGGCGCGATTGACCGTTTCGTGGTGCAGCCAGGAACCCTCGTGACTACCAGCGTCAGGCCGGGAAAGTTCGCAGGAGTTCGACGCCGCGCCGGGCGGAGATATAACGCCAGTTGGGGTGCGGCGTACATTTGACGAAACCTCAAAGCTGCGCAGAACGGGCCGCCGCTCTGGAACCCGCTGCGCGCTCGTACGATCGGCAAAGCCCCTCTAAATATAACGGATCCTTCGCGCATGCTCGCAGCTGCTTATGAACACACGTCCAGTCCACAACGACCACGATAACAAAATCGTTGCGGGGGGCCAACAGCTTAACGAAACGCCTTCATCTATCCATAGCGCGGATTTGGCCCATCCAAATAATCGATTTTACGAACTAGTCGGCAGCCCTCATTAGAAGGACATCAATGAAGGAAATCAACTACATCGACAGCACGCCGCAAGCCTAAGGGACGGAATTGCTTTGATATTGCTGCGGGCAGCGCTGGCTGAGTACGACCTTTCAGCTGGTCCACTCGAATCGAGAATTTTATCAGGTCCTCTAATGCCACGAGACTTTCGAGCCGATATCCAGGCCCTGCGGGGTCTCGCTGTTTTGCTGGTCGTCCTTTATCATGCCCATATCGGGCCGTTCGGTTATCTCGGCGTTGATATTTTCTTCGTGATTTCGGGCTTTCTGATCACCGGCCTCGTCAGGACGCAGCTTGAGCAATCACGATTCAGCTTTTGGGAATTCTATTATCGTCGTGCGAAGCGTCTGTTGCCGGCGGCCTATGTCGTCATTGCGCTCACAACGATCGTTGCGCCTTTCTTCCTGTCAGACGTGGGCCTTCGGGAGTTCCGTACTGAGGTCCTCGGGGCGCTCACGTTCACCGGCAACGTCGTTCTCTGGACTCAGTCGGACTATTTCGGCGGAGCCGCCGAAACGAAGCCTCTCCTGCATTTCTGGTCGCTCGCTGTCGAAGAACAGTATTATCTGCTGCTCCCTGCTTTTTTGGCCTTGGTTTCCAGGAAATGGTGGCTTTCAGGAGTTACTTCGCTCCTCGTTGCAAGTGTGGCGCTATGTCTCTACGTGGCCTTTCGTCACCCATCAGCTGCATTTTATCTTTTGCCGACCCGCTTTTGGGAAATGGCGATTGGTTCGCTCGGGGCTTTGCTTCCCGCCAGCCCTCGCCTGGCTGCCAAGCTTGCGACATTGCGCTTCCCGGCGCTCGGGCTTCTCCTTCTTATTCCCTTTGGACCTTCTGGTTTGCAAAACCCGATCGTGGATGCCGCATTGGTTTGCTTGGCAACCCTGATCCTCCTGCTTGCACCCCCCTGGAATAATGTCGCGGTTCGAGGCATGGCAAGGATCGGGGACATCTCGTACTCGCTCTATCTGATCCATTGGCCAGTGCTTGTCTATGTTCGGGCTGCTTGGGTGGCGGAGCCTCCCGCGCTTGCGATCTGTGCGGCAGTTGCCTTCTCAGTTGTAGCGAGCTTAGCTCTTCACCGTTTCGTTGAGGAGCCATTCCGGCAGGGGTTCGTCACGTCTCGTGGGCGGATGGCCTCAGGACTCGTTGCCGCAACGGCTCTTCTCAGTTTGGCCCCGTCAGTCGACCTTGGCGCAACCGAAAGCAGGCCTGGCTTTTCCGACGTCCGGCGGATCAATTACGGTCTGGGGAAAGCATGTGATATCACGCGTGGATCGCCCCCTCAGGGTATTCCGGAGGCCTGCCAGACGATGGACAGACCACAATTACTGGTCTGGGGCGATTCATTTGCCATGGCATTGGTTCCCGGCCTGGCCAAGACAGTTGGAAAAGCCGGACTGGTTCAGCTCACCATGAGCGGGTGCCTCCCCGCCATTGGTGTTGCTGCCTTCTCGAGGCGGGCAGCGTCTCCCTATCCCCGTGCTTTCGGCGAAGACTGTATTCGCTTCAATGACAGTGTTTTGGCTATCCTGAAAAGTCGCCCGGAAATAAGAACCGTTGCAATTTCAAGCCCATTTGACGCCCCTGTATCCAACGACTTCATGCTGCTTAACAGGCGTGATGGTACGTTCACGGAGGTTGAAACTTCGAAAGATGTAGCCGCCGAGGGTATCAAGGCTCTCGTCGAGGCCGTTCGCGCCTTGGGCAGGCGAGTGGTCGTTGTTGCTCCTCCGCCAGTCGCGAGCTTCGATATCGCCGATTGCCTTGAGCGAAAGGCGAGGGGAAGTGTTATGCTCGGGCGCTACAGTGATTGCAAAATATATGTCAGCGATTATCTTCGAATGCGATCCCGCACTCTCGAGCTCTTGAACCAGGTGGCCTCGAAGGCTGACGTAGAGGTTATCTCTTACCACGACTTTCTCTGTGACGACACGACATGCAAGACCGAGATCGACGGCAAGTTCCTCTACCGAGACAGCGGTCACCTTTCCTATGAAGGATCCGAGGTCATCGCTCGAAAGACAGGACTTGCTGAGAGGCTGATCAGGGCTGCTCGTTAGAGCCTTTTCGACCTGGATAAGTTCACCTTTCAACACTCGGTTTTCTTTGGTCGGAGTCAACCGCGCGTCAACATGCCAAAGAACTGGTCCGCCAAGTCCGTCACGCCGTCGCACAATGGATGAAAGCCCTCTTGAGCGTGCTTGCGGCGGCGCTGTCCTGCGGTGCGATACACAGCTCACTCTGCTTCTAACCCTCCGCCACAGCATCCAGCGGCCGTAACCCGGCATGCCGAGCCGAGGTCCCGGGTGCGGAAGTCGTAGCGGTGATTGTTGGTCCAGCGAATGCGTCCGAAGCTCCAGACACAGGCGATCGAGGCCTTTTGGCGGAGGCGCGCTGCGGGAGATGACGCGTGATGGCAGCCGGAGTTCTTGCCGCGGCCGTGAGGCCCCCGGCAGAGTGTCGAGCGCGACAGGGTGATGAGATCAAGGCGTTTGCAAGCGTTCCATAACGTGGATGGATGTCATCCAAACAATCGATTTTACGAATTATCGGACATGCTTCATTAGAAGAACACCAATTGACCGAAATCAAGTACACCGACACCTGCTGCCGGCGACTTCTTAATTGTGAGCGACTAAGCGGCTGACCGGCCGAAATCAATCCAGCGAATGAACCCGAACGGCACTCGTTTCCCATCCTTGCTGCGGACAGTTACGGCTTACCAACATGCTCAGTCTCAGTTCATCCAGGTAAATCGAGATTTTCATCAGGTCTTCTATGCCGCGAAACTTTCGAGCTGATATCCAGGCCCTGCGGGGTCTCGCTGTTCTGCTGGTCGTCCTTTATCATGCCCGTGTTGAGCCGTTCGCAGCGGGCTATCTTGGCGTTGATATTTTCTTTGTGATTTCGGGCTTTCTGATCACCGGCCTCGTCAGGACGCAGCTTGAGCAATCACGGTTCAGCTTTTGGGAATTCTATTATCGTCGTGCGAAGCGTCTCTTGCCGGCGGCCTATGTCGTCATTGCGCTCACAACGATCGCTGCGCCTTTCTTCCTGTCAGACGTGGGCCTGCGAGAGTTCCGCACTCAGGTTGTTGGGGCGCTCACGTTCACCGGGAACATCGTTTTCTGGTTTCAGTCGGACTATTTCGGCGGAGCCGCCGAAACGAAGCCTCTCCTGCATTTCTGGTCGCTCGCTGTCGAAGAGCAATATTATCTGCTGCTTCCTGCCTTCTTGGTCTTGGCTCCCAGGAGATGGTGGGTCACAGGAGTTACTTCGCTCCTCGTTGCAAGCCTGGTTTTATGTCTCTACGTGGCCTCCCGTGAACCATCCGCTGCATTTTATCTTTTGCCGACCCGCTTTTGGGAAATGGCGATTGGTTCGCTCGGGGCTTTGTTGCCCGCCAGCCCTCGCCTGGCTGCCAAGCTTGCGACATTGCGCTTCCCGGCGCTCGGGCTTCTCCTCCTTATTCCCATTGCCCCTATTGGTTCCCAGCACCCGGGCGTAGATGCCGCATTGGTTTGCTTGGCAACCCTGATCCTCCTGCTGTCGCCCAGCAGGGGTAATGTGGCGGTTCGAGGCATGGCAAGGATCGGGGACATCTCGTACTCGCTCTATCTGATCCATTGGCCGGTGCTTGTCTATGTACGGGCTGTTTGGCTGGCAGAGCCTCCCGCGCTCGCGATCTATGCGGCAGTTGCCTTCGCAGTTGTAGCGAGCTTAGCTCTTCACCGTTTCGTTGAGGAGCCATTCCGGCAGGGGTTCGTCACGTCTCGTGGGCGGATGGCCTCAGGACTCGTTGCCGTATCCGTTCTTCTCGGCTTCTCGCCCTCAGTCGCGATCGCCGCAACGCAGAGCAAGGTCGACTTTGCGCAGATCCGGCGGATCAATTACGGGTTGGGAAGCGCATGTGTTTTCAGTCCCGGATCGCCTCCTCAGGGTATTCCGGAAGACTGCCAGACGACGGACAGACCACAATTGCTGGTCTGGGGCGATTCGTTTGCGATGGCACTGGTTCCCGGCTTGGCCAAGACCGTCGGAAAAGCCGGACTGGCTCAGCTCACCATGAGCGGGTGCTTCCCCGCCATAGGTGTCGCTGCCTTCTCGAAGAGCTCGGCGACCGTACCGTACTATTCCCGTGGCTTCGGCAAGGACTGTATTCGCTTCAATAACAGTGTCTTGGGTATCCTGAAAGACCGGCCGGAGATAGGAACCGTTGTCATTTCAAGCCCCTTTGCCACCGCCGTATCGAAGGACTTTATGCTGCTCAAGAGGAGCGATGATACGTTTGCGGAGATTGAAGCTTCGGTAGATGGAGCCGCCGAAGGTATCAAGGCTCTCGTCGAGGCCGTTCGCGCCTTGGGCAGGCGAGTGGTCGTTGTTGCTCCTCCGCCAGTCGCAAGCTTCGATATCGCCGATTGCCTTGAGCGAAAGGCGAGGGGGAGTGTTATTCTCGGGCGATACAGTGATTGCAAAATATATATCGGCGATTACCTTCGAATGCGATCCCGCACTCTCGAGCTCTTGAACCAGGTGGCCTCGAAGGCTGACGTAGGGGTTATCTCTTACCACGACTTTCTCTGCGACGAGACGACATGCAGGACCGAGATCGACGGCAAGTTCCTCTACCGAGACAGCGGTCACCTTTCCTATGAAGGATCCGAGGTCATTGCTCGAAAGACAGGACTTGCTGAGAGGCTGATCAGGGCTGCTCGTTAGAGCGTTTTCCCCACAAATGGGTCCAAGTCACTGAAAGAACCAAGCTCTTTGTTTCGTCGAAGCGAATTGCTCGAAAACAAGCCCGGAAACTGTGCTGTCCAGTCCCTTTGAGCGTTGAGTGCAGACGATATTACTCGGATCACCTGCGTTCACGACGCATGATTAATGATGGATTCTGAAATGCCGCTCCTTCTTGCGAGCTTTCGAGCGGTCAGTACCCGCCGGGCGGGAAATATAGCACCGGCGCTCCTGAATGGATTTAGGACGCCTGGCTGCCGATTTCGAAGGTTCCAAGGAAGCAACATTCATGCATGATGCTGTCGTTATTCGTTCCGGTATTGCACAGGCAGTTGTCAACCGAAAAGGAGCAGAGCTAATTGGGTGGCAGGTTGGTGCAAACGACCTCCTTTGGCCGCGAGGCTCACCAGGTTGGAACCAAACTTGTCCCCTGATGTTCCCTTCATGCGGATGGAGTGAGTGTTCGATTGCCGAAATAAAAGGACAATATTATCCGATGCCTGTTCATGGCTTTATCAGGATGCAGGAATTTGACGTGGTTTTCAACTCAGAAAGTGAGGTGACATTGGAAACATCTGACGATGAATTCACGAAAACAATGTTTCCCTTTTATTTCCTATTCAGGATTACGTATAAAATTGTAGATAGTAAACTGAACATTGATATATCAGTAAAAAACAAGTCCTACAGTGCATTCCTCCCTTATTCCGTCGGAATACATCCGGGCTTCAGGTGGCCGTTACTGTCTTCCCGCAAAGATAGCTGGCGGCTGCAATTTGATAAATCGGAATCCCCTCTCGTCCCGTGCATATCTTCCCAGGGGCTAATTCAAGGTAATAAACGGAAAATTTCATTCAACGGACGTCGCCTTCATCTAAATGAAAGTCTTTTCCAAAATGAGGCCCTTTGTTTTTTAAATGCGAACAGTAAAAGGCTGTCTCTTGTTGGAGAGAAGGTAACAATTAGAATCGATGCGCCAGATGCACGTCACTGGGTTGTATGGTCTCTCCCACAGCAGGACTTTCTGGCATTGGAACCATGCACGGGTCACGGTGACATAGAGGGCAGACGCATTCCATTTGACGAGCGGGAATATAATGTCAATCTCGCCCCAGGAGAAGAGCAACAATTCCGCGTACGCTTTGAGTTTTTACAGCATAAAGATTAGTCCTGCACTATCGGCCATGTCAGCGGTGTTGCTTTCACTCTTCTATTTGGCCAGCTTGTACGCTGCCAACGAGCGAAGAGTGCGTGTGAGCATACTTTATGACGCGACCAAGCCGGTTACGACGCGAACATCGATATCGTCTCCTCGGTCGGCTGCGGCGTTGGAAGCAGGAGATGCCTTGGTCCCCAGGTCAAAGCGCGACATCGAGTGTATATGAAACTCGGCGACGAGAACCAGGCGTGTGCTGCCGACAATGCGGCGCAGGCGTTTGAATGGCGGCCAACATGGCCTTCGCTGGCGGATAAACAACAAAATGGGCGCGATCTGGGAAACCAGACCGCGCCGATCCGCACGAGTGTGCGGCAGTTGCCCTGGGAGGCATTACTCGGCTGGCTGGGCGACTGTCGGGTTGGGTTCAACCGGCGCTTCGCCTGCAAGCACGGCGGAAAGCTGCGCCTGGTGGAGCTCTCCTTCCCACTTCGCCACCACCAGCGTCGCAACCGCATTACCGACAATATTGGTAATTGCGCGGCATTCCGACATGAAGCGGTCGATGCCGAGGATCAGCGCCATGCCGGCGACCGGCACGGACGGAACGACGGAGAGCGTTGCGGCGAGCGTGATGAAGCCGGCGCCGGTGATGCCGGCCGCCCCCTTCGAACTCAGCATGGCGACGAGCAACAGCAGGATCTGGTCGCCGTAGGAGAGCGGCGTGTCGGTCGCCTGGGCGATGAAGAGCGCCGCCAGCGTCATGTAGATATTGGTGCCGTCGAGGTTGAAGGAATAGCCGGTCGGAATGACGAGACCGACGACCGAACGCTTGCAGCCGGCCTTCTCCATCTTGTTCATGAGGCCCGGCAATGCCGCCTCCGAGGACGATGTGCCGAGCACCAGCAGCAGCTCCTCCTTGATGTAGCGGATCAGTGCCACGATCGAGAAGCCGTTGTAGCGCGCCACCGCGCCGAGCACGACGAAGACGAACAGGAACGAGGTCAGATAGAAGGTGCCGATCAGCATGGCGAGGTTGGCGATCGAGGCGACGCCGTACTTGCCGATGGTAAACGCCATGGCGCCGAAGGCGCCGATCGGGGCGGCCTTCATCAAGATCGCCACCAGCCGGAAGATCGGCAGCGTCAGCGCCTGCAGGAAATCGACGACCGGCTCGGCCTTCTTGCCGACGATCGCGAGCGAAATGCCGAAGAGCACCGAGATGAACAGCACCTGCAGGATGTCGCCCTCGGCGAAGGCGCCGACGAGCGTCGTCGGAATGATGTTCATCAGGAAGCCGGTGACCGACTGCTCATGCGCCTTCGCCGCATAGGTGCTGATCGCCTTCGCGTCGAGCGAGGCCGGATCGATATGCATACCCGCACCCGGTTGCACGACATTGGCGACGATGAGGCCGATCACGAGCGCCAGCGTGGAGAAGGTCAGGAAGTAGATCATCGCCTTGCCGGCGACGCGGCCGACCTTGGCGAGATCGGTCATGCCGGCGATGCCGGTCGCGACCGTCAGGAAGATCACCGGCGCGATGATCATCTTGACGAGCTTGATGAAGGCGTCGCCGAGCGGCTTCAGCTGAGTACCGAGCTCGGGATAGAAATGTCCGAGCAGAATGCCCGCGGCGATCGCCGCCAGGACCTGGACATAGAGATGGCGGTAAAAGGGTGTCTTGCCGCGGACCTCCGCGGAATGTTCGATAATCATGTGATATCCTCCACTTAGGGCGCGCGCCCAGTCCGGCGACGTGCCGGGCCTCCCCGGGCCAATTTTCCGAAGATCGGCAGCAGCGCGCTGCCTTGTGGAGCTATCCGGCAAGGGCCGTGCCAACTGACCAGGGCCCTCATAGGCCCTGTGATAGCTGCGTTTTTTCTCGAGCGCTGGAGCGTACAACGCAAATCTGTGCGGAGATCCGCACAGATCGACTATTGCAATTGGGCGAGAACACACACTCTACTGTCTATTCAAACACCGCCGGCGATGACCAACCGTCTTAAGCGGCTCGCCAAAGGACTCCCGGCGCAACCGCAGCCGATAAGACGCGCGCGCTGCATCCGACATCCATTTGTAAACCGTCTTGTGCGAAACAGTCAGCCCATGTCGCTCGGCCGATTTTCTGCGTCAGCGTCGGACAGGATGGCAAGCGCTCGATTACGATCGGGTGAAACCGGCGCTCCCCGGCCCCGACCCGGCATGAAAGCCGTCGGTATTGCGTGATGGTCGATGGGTCGACGTGGCATCCGTTCAACGCAGGAGGTCGAAGCTCGTACATCGGCATTGCTTCGGCCTCGGACGGGTGGAGGACCGCGCCTCCTCGGATCGATTAACCGCAGTGTCGCACCCTCGACAATGTCGGACATAGAATAAGGCGCCATGAATGCGATCTCATTGTTTTAAAACAATGTTGCCGTGTGGCACAGTCTATGCTCCGCCATGGGCAGCGCTGCGCAGAGGAAGAGGAATCATTCCAGGATAGCTCGCAGAAGATGCGCTCGCGCCCGTGAATTGAGCCGGTGAAAGTTTCACATCAGCCCACCTTGCCGGCTGCGCCCGTGTGGTTTCTCGGAAAGGACAGGTAACCTGTTTAGGCCCTCGTCGAAGAGGGGCAACAGAAGGGGCCCTTGCCGGCGCTATCAACCTTCAGGAAAGGGGCAAATGACACTCCACATCGGCTTATGTCTGCAAAAAGCACGCGGGCGGCACGCGCGAAACGTGGCCGACACAGCAGCGTCCGGTTCTATTCCGCATCAAACACATCCCCATGACGTGATCCTGCAGGCGGGCAATCGGCAACAACGCGGAGCAGCGATGCTGGCTAGAAATTGGAAGTACTCCGTGCGGCCAAAGGCGCGCACCGCCGCCGTCACGATTAGCTTCACATCATCATTCGGGGTCTTTGTTTTCGGAGCCTTCTGCGCAACTTCTACAGTCGCCATAGCGGCGGAGGAAACCAGCTATGCCGTGCCCGACAGCAGCCTCGTCATGGGTTTGGGGTACACTTGGCTCAAGGGTAATGAGCTTGTTTACGACTCGGCGGGCAAGCGTATCAGCCACTTGATCTGGGAAACCGCTGCGCCAGTTCTGACGATGGGCTTCAAGGCTGAGCTTGTTGACAGCTGGACCATCTCAGCTGGGGCCGTTACCGGCTTTTCTGGCGATAGCCACATGGAGGACTATGATTGGGAGGAACCTTGGGGCTTTGATCGGGGGGACTGGTCGTCTCGATATATCAGCCCCGACACCAGGCTTGACCGTTACATCAATGTCGACATCGCCGCCGGTCGAGACTTCGCGATCAACGATGCCACGACCGTCAACCTGCATGGCGGCTTCAGGTACACCAACGTGAAGTGGACCGCTTATGGCGGCACATTCACGAGCAGTGACGGAGGCTTTCGAAACAAAAACATCATCTTTGAGCCCGGCGAACGCAAGATCAGCTACGAACAGCGGTATCCGGGCGTTTTCCTCGGCGCAGAAGTGACCACGAAAGTCGGCGATTGGACTTTATTGGGTTTGCTGCGCGGCGGCTTCAGCGTCGACGCCAGTGATATCGACCATCACTGGCCGGCCGTGCTTTACAAAGAAGCGTTTGGCACGCAGCCCTTCGTTTTAGTCGGCGCAAGAGCGGATTATCAGGTGAACGATCGCGTCAGTCTCTTCCTGGCCGGCAACTTCGATAAGTATTTCCGCGAGAAAGGCGACGTGACCCGGTACGACAGGTCGATGAAGCCAGTGGGAGCCAATTTCTACAAGAAAGCCGCCGGCATGGACCTTTACGCCTTTACCCTATCGGCCGGCTTCAAACTCACGTTCTAAGGAGCCGCCGTTGCACTTGGGACGGTGGTCAGCTGCAATACTAACTGCATTTACAAGCGCTGTTTCCGGCGGTTCTTGGGGTCCTGTCAATGTTTGTGGGTCAGGAAAGTGAACACAGCTCTCGTTACCGGCGGCTCGGGATATTTCGGGGAATTGTTGAGCAAACAGTTGCTTGAGCAAGGAACCGCCGTTCGCGTCTTCGACCTCAATCCCCCAAGCATGAGCCATCCTGACCTGGAATTTATCAAAGGGACAATCCTGGACCGAAACGCGGTACAACAAGCAATGACCGGCATGAGCAAGGTGTTCCACAATGTTGCGCAAGTCCCTTTGGCCAAGGACATAGACCTATTCTGGTCTGTGAACAGGGACGGCACTCGGATTATTGTTGACGCAGCAATCGCGGCTGGAGTCAAAAAGTTCGTCTATACGTCCTCGAGCGCCGTCTTCGGCGCGCCGAGATCGAACCCGGTAACAGAAGAGACAGAACCGCGCCCGGCGGAAGATTATGGACGGGCGAAGCTTGCGGGAGAAGTTATCTGTAAGGAAGCAGTGTGGCGTCACGGCCTGGATGTGGCGATTGTGCGTCCTCGCACTATTCTCGGACATGGGCGGTTGGGCGTCGTTCAAATCCTCTTTGACTGGATTGAACGCGGCCTCGATATTCCAGTGCTGGCTGGCGGGAACAACAAGTATCAGTTCGTGCACTCGGATGACCTAGCATCGGCATGTATTGCAGCATCGAATGTGAAAGGGTTTGCCATATACAATATTGGTGCTGCCGAATTCGGTACGATGCGGGAACTTCTTCAGGTTGTAATCGATCATGCCGGAACCGGGAGCCGGATCAAGTCCATTCCGATGGGGCCGACTGAACGAGTAGCGAACGTGGCAAGCGCGCTCGGCCTTTCTCCTCTGGGGCCGTACCATTCGCTGATGTACGGGCGACCTATGTATTTCGACATTTCAAAAGCCGAACAAGAACTTGGTTACGCACCAAGGTATTCAAATTCGCAGATGATCATTGAATCCTATGATTGGTACCAGTCAAACAAGGCCTCTCTCTCGAAAGCAGTAGCGTCACACCATAGCTCGCCAGTCAAACAGCAGATCCTAGCACTGCTTCCCCGCGTGCTGCGGATGATGCCGGGATGAACGCTCTGCCCATCATCCTGGTACTTGCTGCAGGCCTGAATTCCTGTATCGGCAATATATTGCTGAAATGGAGCCGCGCCTCGCTGCCTGCCGATGCCGGACTGGCCGACAAGTTTTTTTTCAATGAGCTTTATAGGCGGACTGGCATTTTACGGCGTCAACGTGGTGTTGTTTGCGAAGGCTCTCGATTCCATGGAAGTGTCCATCGCTTATCCTATTTTGGCAGGCTCCGGATTCGCGATGCTGATAGTTGCATCATATTGTGTTTTTGGAGAACCGTTTCCCCCATACAAATGGATCGGCCTTGCCCTTGTGCTGGTGGGGATTATCTTTCTGGCTCGAGCGGGCTGAAATGACGTTCGATCGAGTGATTGTTACAACGATGACGCCTTTCTGGCCACTACTCGACGGGGACGAAAAGGCAGCCGTAGTTACTGAGGTCGTCCGAGAGGTCACGCGTTCCCTTGCAGGTGCCCCCTTTCATATTCGCTTGGCGGTCAAAAGCCTTTCGATCTTCCTGAGCCTTGGCGTTGTGTTGATTACAGCCGGTGCAGGCGGTCCGCTGACACGCGCGAACCGCGCAGACAAGTTCTACCGTTTCCTGCAGAATTTGCCCGGTCCCCTCGGTTCCGTCCTGCGCCTTTACCGCTCGATGACGCTGCTTGCATTTTATGAGCAGACCCCCGTGGCGACAAAGCTGTTTTCCGCACGGCGTGCCCAGCACTCGAGGCGTTGCACATGAAAAGCAGTTTTTGTCGAACCAGCGAACGGCAGTTGGAAGCGGATGCGGTGATCATCGGCTCCGGTGCGGGCGGTGCCAGCGTTGCAGATGTACTGACAGCTGCCGGCTTGTGCGTGATCATGCTTGAAGAAGGCAAGCACGTTCCGGCGTCATCGGCTTCTCCTCTCGCAAGTGATGCATTCGCGGCAGCCTGGCGTAACGGCGGATTGACGGCCGCGATCGGGCAGCCCCCCATCGCTTATGCGGAAGGCCGCTGCGTTGGGGGAGGAACAGAAATCAACAGCGGTATCACCCAGCGAGCTGATGATGATCTCATTGATCAATGGCGCAAGCTTTACAAAATCGAGAACTTTACGCCGGACGAACTGGCGCAATACTACGAACGTGCGGAGACGGCGGTAAATGCAAGCTGGACCCCTGGTCCGCTCGGACGTGCCACCGGCATTCTCCAGCAGGGAGGTAAAGCGCTCGGCTGGGAAGTGTCGGAGCTGAAGCGGGGACAGCGTGGCTGCAAGGGCGCCAACCGGTGTTCTTTTGTTTGTCCGAGCCGCGCCAAGCAATCCATGGCGGTAACCCTTCTGCCAAAGGCGATGGGCCGTAGTATGCGACTTTATGCGCAAGCGCGTGTGGTCAAGATACACCTCGATAAAGGACGCGCTACAGAAGTCACCGCCCAGTCGCTGGATGCCGGCGGACAAGCCGTGCAATTGCGGGTAAAGGCGGGTTTGGTGTTTGTCTGCGCGGGAGCAATTCATACACCTGCGATTTTGCGCCGCTCTGGCCTGCGTAAACGCATTGGCAATACGCTGCGCGTTCATCCGACCATCAAAGCGACGGCCCTGTTTGATGACCCCGTTGATGCGCATCAGTCTCGCCTCCCGCTTGCAGCGGTCACCGAATTCATGCCGGAACAGCGCATCGGTGGGTCGGTGTTCACGCCGGCGGTCTTTGGCCTCTCGCTCGCGGAAGACTGGGCCAATCGCGGCGACCTTATGCAGCACTGGCGTTTTTGCGGCTCATATTACGGGATGATACGACCGCGCGGAGTTGGCTCGGTGAGATCTCTTTCCGGTATCAATGAACCGCTTGTCCGTTTCAAACTCGCCCCTGAGGACTGGATCGCTTTGGGCCAGGTTCTCACCCGCCTTGGCCAGGCCATGTTTGCGGCCAATGCCCGCAAGGTGTTCCCGAGCATATCCGGCCATGAGGGATGGACGAGCCCCGATCAGGCGCATGAATTCTGGCATAAGCCCCCGCCCAAACGGCGCAGCAATCTGTTGACCATACACCTGTTTTCCAGCTGCCCGCCCGGCGAAGATAGAGATGCCTGCGCCGTCGACAGTTACGGACGGGTGCGAGGCATCGAAAATCTTTTCGTCGCCGACGGCAGCCTCATCCCGGAGGCGCCGGGCATCAATCCCCAGATGACGATCATGGCCCTGGCATTCCGGGCTGCTGAAGCGGCACTCAGTCATTCCGCTCAAGAACGCGCCCGATCAGCCGCAAGAGAACGAAGTTAAAGCCATCGTGGTTGAGACCGAGACGGATTTTGAGGCCGGGTGAAGCATTACGGTCGGGAAACGTGGCGCGAACTCCGCGCCAAAGGCGCATTATCGATAAATGCGCCACGCGTCTTTCTCCTCGGAAACAAGCTTGTAAACGGAACTGTTGTCCAGCACTGGTTTGCCCCACAATCCATCTCTTGACGTGACGACAAGCGTCTTACAAAGATATTGCTCCTTCATGACTCTGAGCTGGTCCTCGGTAGCATTGCCCTTGAAAGCATCCACGAAAAACGCATAAGCGTCTGAAGCCTGCGTTGGCGTGAGTTGAGCAGCATAGGCGCGCAAAAAGCCCAGCGCCGTTGCACAATTCCGCCTTCGGGACAAAGTTGCCCAGGCGATGTTTCCTGGCATATGCGTTACACCTGCAAAATCAAGCGGGTTGTTGGCGACTGCTTCGTTTGATGGGGTTACTTGGCGGACGGCTGCCCACATCTCAGGCGCTGCCTTGAACGCTTTGCCCGTCTCTGTCTCAGGTCCTTCAACTCGAAATTTGAAATCGGCCAAATATACGGATTGGGCGCCAGCTACAATGGAAGGACCCAGCAATAGCATGGCGGTCATGGTGGTTAGACGCCCAACTGGCGTGCTTTTTCCCATTTGCGCGGAGAAAAGTGCAGCAGTCATCGCGGTCATAAGAAGTAGCGATGGAATGAGGACACGCCACCCTAAATCGTTATACATAATGACACTATGTAGGAACTGTGTGCATAATAGTGGCGCAAGCACTGCGGCAAATATCGCGCGGTCGATGTGTGCGTGTCCGATAGTGTCGTTTGAAAAGCTGGAGTAACTCCAGATGATGAATGATAAAAATACCATGCCAAATTCAAGAATCAGCAAAACAGCCCAAAATCCGGGAATGTCATAAAGCCAACTTCCACCAAGAAATATCGGGAAAACCCAGAACTCCACGGTCTTTCTGGTCTGTATTATGGAGGACTGTTCATAAACCAACACACCCGCGCAGAGTACGGCTGTGGCAACAGCGACCGAAAGTGAAAGGACAACTGCCAGCAGCCGCTTGGCCCTCAAAACATGCGGAACCGACAGCGCCCCCACAACAGGCAATATCAGAAGCAGCGAGAAGCCGCCCGCCCACATCGAGCTTCCAAAGGCAGAAGCCAACATCGCGCCCATAAATACTGCCAGAACCAGATCGCACCCGACGTCACAATAGAGAATTCGTAAATAGGCCAGGACAACAATCAAGGTCAGGGCTCCGGAAAATAGGTGCTGGGGCACCCATGCGGCCTGAATAATCCACGTTTGGAGTCCATGTTCGTGTGCCATCCATGTGTCGATCCACTTTCCGGAGACAAATCGCACGATTGACTTGAGCGAACCGGCGAGCAAGAGCGGGAGTATCCACCACGCGGCATTCGCGCTTCTGCTTCGGGCTACCGCCAGCCACGCTACGACAAACGTCGAGAACAGTGCCGTCAGGCCGGTAAGCGCAATGTCGGCCTCCCAGCCGCTCGCGCCTGTGACGACGGACGAACACGCGGCGATGAAGTGCCAGACGTAATAGTAAATAAGAGTGTAGGGAGTTCCGGCTTGGGAATAGAATGGATTGGCGGGAGGCAACCCGTTTTGAGCTATCTCATTTACGATGGCTATTTTCGCATGATCCCAGATCGGGTGCCCCACACCGACGCTTTCACCGTAATGCTGCGGAATGATCGCGAAAGTTGGCAAAAGACAGAGGAGAAATGAAACAGCAAACCAGGACAAGCCAGGACTGGTCGGCGAGCGAAAGAGCGGGTCGATGACGCCGTTCGCCAGCCGGAGTGCGACAGCGGAAAACGCAACGACGATCAGGATGAGATTGCTGGCGGTTAAAGGTAACAAGTGGAAAACGGAAACACCTGCAGCGCCGAATATTCCTAATCCGATGACCGGCGATATAAGCAGGCGCATCCGTATATTGCTTTCGAGGTACTTCGAAGCGGGCCATCCTATGGCATATCCTATGGCGCCTGAAACCAGTGCGCTGGAAATGACAGAAGATGTTTGTACCAGCACGTTGCCTCCGAATTCGTCGATGAGCGCTAGATCTTTTGGCCGTTCTTGAGGCACCAATCGATCGAAAATCGCATGCCTTCGCGTAACGCGATCCTGGGGGCGTAACCAAGCACCTTCCTGGCTTTGGTGATATCGCAGGCAATTGTCTTGTTCATTTCGGACAGAACATGTGCTTTCTGGAAATAGATGCCAGCATACTGGAGCGTCACATCGACCATAGTTGCGACATCGCCGACTATGCCAGGCAGCCGGAACTGGTTAGGCTTGACCGTCATGCGAAAATCTTCACGCAGTACTTGTCCGACGACCTCGACAATTTCATTCATGGTGTATGGAGTCTCGTCTGCAAGCCAGAAGATCTCCCCTGCGGCCCGCTCGTGAGCTGCGGCAAGAAGGATGCCTTGGGCGAGGTTGTCCGTGTAGCCCAAGGAGCGGCGGTTTCGCCCCGATCCAACGATGGGGAACCTGCCTTCCTTGATCATTTTGAAAAAGAGGGTTTGCCTCGGCGGCTGGTTGGGGCCGTAAAACCATGGCGCGCGGACGATGACGATTTGCATCGGGCCGCCAGCAGCAATTTCCGCACGCAGGGCTTTTTCCATCAGCATCTTGGAGCGGCCATAGCCGGCCGAAGGGTTATAGGGGCTTTCCTCCGTGAATCGGTGGTCCGGGTGTGGATTGCAGCCGATCGGCGAATTCGACGACATGACGACGGCGCGCTGCACACCTGCCCTTTGCGCTGCCGTAACAAGATTGATCGTGCCCTGTGTGTTAATCGCTTCAAACTGCGCAACCGTTTTGGGATGAATGACGCCTGCCATGTGGATCAATACGGCGCCCTGGGCGCCGGCCACGAATGCTCGGACAGATTTCATGTCCCGGATGTCGCCTGTCACGATCTCCAGTCCCTGTTCGCGCAGTTGCGATACGTCTTCTCCCGCAGGAACGAGCGCCCTTACAAGTAAGCCGCCGGCCGCGAGAAGCCCTGCTTCCGGCAAACCCCTCGTTAGCGCCGCCGCGACGCGCCTGCCCAACCAGCCGGAAGCTCCAGTCAGGAGAACGAGGGGTACATTCAGGGGTATCCGGTTCGTCGCTTTCATTCCGGCAAGCGCCTTACTTTACAAAGCCAGCCTAAACGCCAATACGATGACGGCGCCGATGAACAAGCTGGTCTTGTCCGTGAGCGCAAAGACGATAGGATCGTCGTGCAAATCCATGCGATGGCTCAAAAGCCAAATCCTTTGCAGCCATATGAAGACGCCCGCCGGCGCAACATAGAGCCATTCTGGGTGCTCATATGCTTGGGTTCCTCGGGCTTCGAGAGCAATGAAAAGCAGCATGATGACGATCGAAGCCGAGGCGGAAGCAACGCCATAGGCCAGGGTGAGCGGCCAATCCTCAGGCGAGTATCCGCGCCCTTTGATGGCGTCCTTCCCTTTTGAGCACGCGCGCATTGCTTCCACATGGCGCTTTGCCAGCGATAGCGACAAAAAGAGCATGGCTGAGAAGGACAAAAGCCAAGGCGAGAATGCCAGATCATTCAACACCTGGCCCATGACAATCCTCATCGTGAACAACACGCCGATGACCGTCACATCGAGCAACGCGTAACGCTTCAGTCGGAACGAATAGGCCAGTGTCAGCACCAGATAGACTGCGACAGCCAGTGCGAATTTTGGATGGAGAAGCAGGGCCACGCCAAAGCCCGTGGTCAGCATAAGTATGCTCGCGAAGAAGCCGCTCATGACACTGATTTTGCCTGCAGCAATCGCCCGGAAGCGCTTGGTCGCATGCGCCCGGTCCGCCTCCAGATCAGCCAGATCGTTGATGATATAGGTTGCCGAAGCAAACAAGCCGAAGGCGAAAAAGGCGACTACCGTTTTCAACACGGCATAGAAGTCACCCGCAAGGTGGCCGAGAAACAGGGGGACGAAAATCAGCACGTTTTTCGACCACTGGTGTATCCTGAGTTCAGACAGCCAATCCTTCACCCGGTTGCTTTTTTCGGGGCTAATCGTCCTGACCTCGACACCAGCCGCGCGGAGCTGGCGTGCGTATCTCACTCCGTTTCCAACCAGGACGGCTCCGGAAGCCGCCTCGAAGATGGGCAGGTCGGCGGCACTGTCGCCCGCATAGATGAAACCCTGAGGGAAGTTCGCCTGAAGCCACTTTAGTTTGTGACGACCCTTCAGGTTCGATGAGCCATTACTCCCCTTCGCGCCGTCGAACGTGCCGAGATAAGAAACGACATTGTCCGCTATGCTCTGGTCTGCTGCCGTCACGAGATAAATTTCGCGCCCGTCGGCTTTCGCGCCGCGGATCACTTCCAGTAACTCTTCACGGTAGGGAAGTGCCCGCCGCTCAATCGAACGGATGTTCGCCAGCGTTGCCTTCAGGGCCGCTCGACCCTTGAACCAGCTTGGAATTGCGCGAAGGAGCTGCTGCGGCGAATGAAAAAAGACTTCGAGCAAGTTCTCCTGAAGACTGTCGGTTTGTATCAGAGTGCCGTCCAAGTCACAAACCAAAGGCAGTTGACCATCAAAGCAGTCCAGATTGCGTATCTTCATCTCGTTCGACCGTTGCGGCTTCCTCAGAGAGGCAAACGTCCTCCAAGCGGACCTCCCTGTACGGCTCCAAAGTGCGGCCAGCATGTTTTGGGGAAGTGGTGAACTGACCGATCCGCGTTTTCTTGGGGAATGTGAGCGGACGCGGACCATGATGCTCTTCCCCTCTCTCCATCGAGCGCGATATCACTGATGAAATGGCCACAGGTCCGGCACCTCCAGCCGCATTGCGACAAACGGGGCATCAAGAACCGTGCCAACGTCGCGAAAAGCGTAGCTGAAGAGACATACTGTATATTGCTCAATGACCTGACGAGTGGCGGCGAAATGCTGTTGGACGGCCCTGTGTCGAGGATTCGACAAAATCGCGATATGTGTCGCATTTACCGTTGCGGGCAGACTAAGATTTGACTCAAGCGGCCGCGGCCAGGGCATCGTTTTGACGACTGCTAAAAGTCGAGGGCTGTCCTCAAACCAGCGGGCACGATCCCCATGAGCGTCCCTTAGGGACCGCAATGCTCTCGACTTCGCGAACCCGTCGTGATCGGACCCTCGACTGACCTGGCGGCGGTGAGCGGCGCCCAAATGAGAGCCGCACCAGCCCCGCAGGGGCGATGTCTGCCGGATGAAGCCGTGTCTTTGAGCTCGACTTCCTCCTTCAGCCGGTTCGGCATGAGGCTACGGTTGTGCCCATGCGGAGACGTGGGCCTCATGGGCCTCAGCGCCTTTTCAGCGCCCTGAATGCTGGGAGGTTTTCACCTCGATCAACGCGGCACCCGCATGACCTCGAATGCCAAGCGATCGCTCGCGCGCTTACTCAATATTACCCAGCAGATAGGCTCAGAGCCGTTGTACGCGTAATGCGGCTACCGTAGGTTTCCTATGTGGAGCAAGAGGAGAAGCGATCGGAGGGGTCGCGAATGCTCCGATACGGAGGAGAATATGAAACGTCGCACCTTTACCGTCGGCCTGGCGGCCCTGCCGTTCCTCGGCACCAGCCTCACCCGCGTTTTCGCACAAGCTGCCCCTGCTTCGCTCCCGAAAACCTATTCGGGGCAGAAGATCCGCGCTCTGGCCTCAACCGGCGCGGTGTGGGAGTCAATGGCAACCATCAGCCGGGAATTCACCGAGGCGACCGGCGTCGCGGTTGAATACGTCAATCTTTCCTACAATGAGCAGTACCAGAAGCTGATCCTCGATCTGACCAGCGGCGCGGCATCGTTCGACGTTTTCAATTTCGCTTATCAGTGGAAGTATGAGATCGAGCCTTATTCCGCCGATCTCGCGAACATCGCAACCGAAATCTCCGGCGCGCCGGACCTCGCCCTCGACGATTACCCCAAGCGCGCCTTGGACATCTACGGTCGCGTCAAAGACAAGCTTGTGGGTCTGCCGACGATCGGCGATGTCACCCTCTTCGTCTGGAACAAGGATGCCTACAAGGCTGCCGGACTGGACCCGGCCGTCGGACCGAAGACCTGGGACGAGGTCGCCGAGCGCGGTGCCAAGCTCGTCGGCAACGGCCAGTTCGGCTATGCCATGCCCGCAGGCAAGGGCATTCAGACGACGGTCACCTGGATCTTGATTTTCAAGTCGATGGGTGGCGAATATTTCGATGCCTCCGGCGCGCCGACCTTCGCCAGCGAAGCCGGCGTCAAGACAATGAAGTTCCTGGTCGAGAAACTGGCGCCGATCAGCCCGCCGGGCAATCTGACCTGGGATTTCCCGGAGATGTTCAACAGCCTCTCCACCGGTCAAGCCGGGCAATCGATGATGTGGCCCGGGGCGTTCGGCGATCTGCTCAATCCGAAAACGTCCCAGGTCCACGACAAGGTCGCCTGGTCGCCGACCCCACAGGCGTCACTGCTCGGTGGCTGGGCGATGGGCGTGAACGATGCCTCCCGTGCCAAGGACGCAGCCAAACTCTATGTTGCCTGGCTCACATCGCCTGACATCGTTCGTCGCATGGGCCTCATGGCCGGCGCTCCGGCCCGCATTTCGGCGCTTAAGGATCCGGAACTGGTCAAGCAGGCACCGAACCGGCCCGCGGTCCTTGCCGGCCTGCAGGGCGACGTTGCCGAATATCCCCCGATCAAGGAAGCCGAGCAGATCCACATCATGATCTATGATGAAGTGAATGCGGCGGTGGCGAAGATCAAGACCCCGGAACAGGCGGCCAGCGATCTCCAGGGCAAGGTGGAGTCCTTCATGCGGCGCCGCGGCTATCTCAAGACTTGAAGCCGCGCTTCCGCGAGGGGCAGGCGATCCTCCCCGCCTGCCCCTCCTTTTCAGAATGGCAATCTGCGGTGGTTACTTGATGACGATTTCACAGACAATTACCGGCGATCGAGCAACGCCCCGGCGTCGCCGCCGCATCCGTATGAGCTCGGTGTTCTGGTTTACACTACCGGCCGCGGCAATCATGCTGCTCGTGCTGGGCGTGCCGCTCGTCTATTCGCTCTACTACAGCTTCACGGGCTGGTCTCTCGTCATACCCGGCAGCGACCAGGACTTCATCGGGCTTCTCAACTACACCGACGTGCTCGGCAGCAGCGAGTTTTGGGCCGCAATCAGCGTGACGCTGATCTACGCTGTGGTGGCGGTCAGTCTGGAATGCGCCCTCGGCATCCTCTTCGCCATACTCCTGAACATGGAATTCTTCGGCAGGGGATTGTTCCGCTCCCTGATGCTGATCCCCATGGTGATCACCCCCGCGGTCGTCGGCATTTTCTGGAAGCTGCTCTATGAGCAGGATTCCGGCGTCTTCAACTATCTCCTCGGGACCGTTGGCTTCGAACCGGTGGCGTGGCTCAGTCTCACCTTTGCGCTCGCGTCGGTCATCATCATGGACGTTTGGCAGTCGACGCCATTCTTCACCCTGATCATTCTGGCCGGCCTGCAGTCGCTCGACCGGGATACGGTCAGCGCCGCGCAGGCAGACGGTGCCAATGCGCTTCAGGTCTTCCGCTATCTGACGTTACCGCACCTCGTCCCCTACATCATGATTGCAGCTGCGTTTCGCATTATCGGCGTTATGGCCGACTTCGACAAAATCTTCCTGTTGACGCTGGGCGGGCCTGGAAACGCCACGACGACGCTGAGCGTCTATGCCTACAACACAGGATTCAAAGTCTTCGACATTGGCCGAACCACCGCTATCTCCTGGATCTATGTCGTTTTCGTCCTTCTGGTCAGCGCTCCGCTGATATGGCGCCTGTTCCGCGGCGCCAGCGTCAACCGACATTAAGGAGGCCAGCTATGATCGCTGCAGCCATGGCCAATCGCTCCACCCGCAAGATGCTCCTGACACTCTTCTGGTGTGCGCTCGCCTTCGTTTATCTTTTTCCATACACATGGATGGTGCTGACCGGATTCCGGCATGGCGTCGATACGATCTCTGTGCCGCCACGCATCATCTTCCAGCCGACGCTCGATGGGTTCCGACACCTCTTTGAGGTGACCGGCTTCCAGAAATATCTCCTCAACAGTGCTGTGGTGACCATCGCGAGCGTCCTGCTGGTCATCGGCGTTTCGGCTCCCGCCTCTTATGCCCTTGCCCATCTCAGCAAGCGCAGCGGGGTCCTGCTGGTCGCAATTCTCGTCGCGCGGATCATCCCGGGCATCGCGATCGGTGTGCCGGTCTACCTGCTTGCGACCCGCCTGCATCAGCTCGATACCTACCAGGCGCTTGTCGTTATCAACGTCGCCGTCAACATCCCCTTTGCGATGTGGCTGATGCGCAGCTTCTTCATGGAGGTTCATCCGAGCCTGCGCGAGGCGGCGATCTCGGACGGCTGCAGTGAATGGCAGGTGTTTACGAAGATCATGTTGCCGCTTGTGCTTGGAGGAATGCTGGCCACCTCGGTGTTCGTGTTCATCGGAGTATGGAACGAGTTTCTGTTTGCGCTGATCCTGACCACCTCGGTCAGCCCAACGGCGCCGCTCGCAATGCTCGGCTTCAGGACCCAGTACGGTGTGCAATGGGATGCGGTGGGCGCTGCCGCGCTCCTGGTCTCGACGCCGGTGATCGTCTTCGCCTTCATCATGCAGCGTTATCTGGTGCAAGGCCTGACCATGGGATCCGTCAAATGACAGGCGTGGCTGAAAAATCTTCACAGAAAGGCCAAGCATACTATGACTGATGTGACTATCCACAATGTAACCAAGCGCTACGGCGCTCTGACCGTCATTCCTCAGCTTTCATTCAGGATCGAGGACGGGGAGTTTGTCGTGCTGGTCGGACCCTCGGGATGCGGCAAGTCCACCCTCTTGCGCATGCTGGCGGGGCTGGAGGAAATTTCCGGCGGCGAGCTCCTGATGGGAAAAGAAGTGATCAACGACCGTCCCGCAAAAGAGCGCGACATGGCGATCGTCTTCCAGAACTACGCGCTCTATCCCCATATGACGGTCGCCGAAAATATGGGATTTGCCCTGAAGCTGCGCAAACGGCCGCGGGCGGAGATCGACGAACGCGTCGGCAAAGCTGCGGCGATCCTCGGTCTCGGCAGTTTGCTCGACCGTTACCCACGCGCCCTTTCCGGCGGCCAGCGACAGCGGGTTGCAATGGGACGGGCGATCGTGCGCGATCCGCAAGTCTTCCTGTTCGATGAACCGCTCTCCAATCTCGACGCCAAGCTCAGGGTGCAGATGCGGGCCGAGATCAAGGCGTTGCACCAGAGGCTGAAGATTACCACCGTCTACGTGACGCACGATCAGATCGAGGCCATGACCATGGCCGACAAGATCGTGGTCATGAACGACGGGAGAGTGGAGCAGATGGGCACGCCCCTCGAACTCTATGATCGCCCGGCCAACATCTTCGTAGCCGGCTTTATCGGGTCGCCGGCGATGAACTTCCTACCCGCCAAGGTCGCGTCATCGGGCACTCCCGGCATGAAGACCCCCGAAGGCGTGGACCTGCCGATCAATGGCGGTATAACGCTCGCAGGACGGTCACAGGTGACCTACGGCATTCGGCCGGAGCACCTGCAGCTCGGTGAAACAGGCATCCCGGCGGAGGTCGTGGTGGTGGAGCCGACCGGCTCGGAAACGCAACTCTACCTCACCGTAGGAGGGCGCGACGTGGTCGCCGTCTTGCGGGACCGGGTCGACGTGCGGCCGGGCGAGAAAATCTGGCTCACGCCCAAATCCGGGTGCACGCACCTCTTCGATCCTGACACGGGGATGCGGATCACCGGCTGAAGTCGCGTTCACGCCCCGCCAACGGCGTCGGGAAGGCCAAATAGCCCTAGTCGGGTCTCATGCGCAAGCTCCGAGAGCTCGGCAAGCATGGCGTCATTCGCGTGCCGTGCCGCAATCAGTCCGCTGACGCCGATGGCGACGGCTTCCTGCGCCATGCCGAAACTGTCGACCAAGGCGAGTGCCGCGAACCCCTTCGCCACCGCCGCACGCAGCAGATTGATTTCGCTCGCCGCCCCGTATCCGAAGTCCTCGAGGCTGACGCGCATTTCGCCGTCGATTGCGGTCACGCTCGGAAAGTTGACGATGCCGGCGCAACCGGCGGTCTCAAGGGCCTTGAGGATGTCCGCGTGGCGGCGGAATGGATCGAGCGCCAGCACGCCTGCAAATATCTGGTTCGGGCGGGCAATGCCGCGCCTGAGTTCGGAGAGGAGTCGTCCGTTGGCGTCATGGATCGGAAGCAGCACGAGGCTGTCAAAGGCGCTGCCCCCCAGCCCTTCGCAAGAGGGGCAATAGACCGTGGCGGACTGAGGCGGCTCGTCTGAGATCTCGGCGAGATCCGTGACCATCTTGATCGGGCGAAGAGGGGAAGAAGAATGCATGTTGGACCTGCGAGATGATTACTCAATTCTACCCAAAACATCCGACTCCGCCAATTGATTTGCTGCAGGCGCGGCGACTATTTTGGTGAAGCGAGGAGGGCCGCCTAAAAGAATGACCGGAGGAGAACTATGAAAACAGTCTATGTGGTGGGTACCTGCGATACCAAGGGCAGTGAGCTGCGCTATCTCCGCGACCTTATTCGGAATGCGGGTTGTGACGTAGTTCTGGTCGACGTGTCCGTTTCGGAATTTCACGGCGAAGCCGCCGATGTCGACGTTCAGCCGTTGGAGGTGGCGCGTTTTCATCCGAACCCGCCGAAGGCCGAGGAACTCAAGGACCGAGGCAAGGCGGTCGCGGCGATGTCACAGGCCCTCGTCGAGTTCATTCGCTCGCGCGAGGACGTCGAGGGTATCATTGGTGCTGGCGGAACCGGCGGTACTGCTCTCATCGCCCCTGCCATGCGCGCTCTGCCGATCGGCACGCCGAAGGTGCTTGTTTCGACCGTCGCCTCCGGGAATGTTGCGCCCTATGTCGGGCCAACCGACATCTCCATGATGTATTCGGTGACGGACGTGTCGGGATTGAACCGCATCTCGCGGGTGGTCCTCGCCAACGCCGCCCACTCGATTGCCGGAATGGTGCTCAACAAGCCAACCGTCGCGTCGGATGAGCGGCCGGCGATCGGCCTGACGATGTTCGGTGTCACCACGCCCTGCGTCCAGGCAGTCACCCGGGCGTTGGAGTCAGAGTTTGACTGCCTGGTATTCCATGCCACCGGGACCGGCGGGCAATCTTTTGAGAAGCTCGCCGATTCCGGTCTGCTGGTCGGCGGGATCGATGTCTCCACCACGGAGGTCTGCGACTATCTCGTTGGCGGCGTCTTCCCATGTACCGCCGATCGCTTTGGTGCCTTCGCCCGGACCAAATTGCCCTATGTCGGCTCCTGCGGCGCGCTCGACATGGTCAATTTCGGGGCGATGGACACGGTCCCGATTGAGTTTCGCTCGCGCCGCCTGCATGTCCATAATCCCCAGGTCACGCTGATGCGGACGACCCCTGAGGAGTGCAACAGGATCGGCGAATGGATTGGCGAGCGGCTCAATCTTTGTGAGGGCCCGGTGCGCTTCCTGATGCCCGAACTGGGCGTCTCGGCGATCGATGCGCCCGGGCAACCCTTCCACGATCCCGAAGCCGATGCTGCTTTGTTCGCAGCTCTCGAACGCACAATCCGTCGCACTGGAAAGCGACAGCTGACGCGCATCCCTCTTCACATCAACCATCCGCAATTTGCGGAACTCCTTGTCACAAACTTGCATGAGGCCCTTCGTGAGCACTGATATTTCTGCCAAGCGTCCCACCCGTTCGGAGCTGCTCGAGCATTTCCAAAAGAAGATCCGCGCCGGCGAGCCGATCATCGGCGGCGGCGCCGGCACCGGCCTTTCCGCCAAGAGCGAGGAAGCCGGCGATATCGATCTCATCGTGATCTACAACTCGGGCCGCTATCGGATGGCCGGCCGGGGCTCGCTTGCCGGACTGCTCGCCTATGGCGACGCCAATCAGATCGTCGTCGACATGGCCTGCGAGGTCCTGCCGGTCGTGACGCGCACCCCGGTGCTTGCCGGCGTCAACGGCACGGATCCGTTCGTCGTCATGCCGGTCTTCCTGCGCCAGCTGAAGCAGATCGGCTTTGCCGGCGTGCAGAATTTCCCGACCGTTGGTCTGATAGACGGGCTCTTCCGCCAGAACCTCGAAGAAACCGGTATGAGCTATGCCCTGGAAGTTGAGATGATCGCCGAGGCGCATAAGCTGGATCTGCTGACGACGCCCTACGTGTTCAGCCCGGAAGATGCGGCGGCGATGACCAAGGCGGGGGCTGATATTCTGGTTTGCCATATGGGGCTGACGACGGGAGGAGCAATCGGTGCGCGTTCGGGCAAGTCGATGGAGGACTGCGTCGTTCTGATCAATCAATGCGTCAAGACGGCGAGAGAGATCCGCGACGACATCATCATCCTGTGCCATGGCGGTCCGATCGCCAATCCGGAGGACGCTCGCTTCATTCTCGATTCCTGCCCGGGATGCCACGGCTTCTACGGCGCAAGCAGCATGGAGCGGTTGCCGACCGAAGAGGCGATCAAGTCACAGACGCTCGCCTTCAAGGCAATCCGCCGCAAGACAGCCTGAGCCAGAAGGAAAGAGACAAGATGTCCGTCTTCAGAAGTGGAGATCAACCGCCAGCTTGGTGCGAACTCACCGGGTTCACGTTCGTTGATCTCGACGACCAGCCCGTGCCGATCGCAGTCGCCGCCGAAAGGCAGCGCGTGCTCGTCACGCGCGGATCGTGCCGCGTGACGAGCGCAAAGGGAGCGCAGGTGCTGAGCGAAGGCCAGTTCTTCGACATGGATGCGGCCGACGGTCCCTTCACCGCGGATGCCGGCGACGGCGCCGCACAGGTGCTCGTCTTTCATGGCAGGTGGGGCAAGGAACTTGGCGGGTGCGGGGTGTTCAAGCTCGCCCCCGACACGCCGGTTCCAGTCAAGGGCGATCCGGTCACCTATCCCAAGTCGACCAACTTCGATTCTCACTATCACGACTGCGACGAATACTGGGTGATCATCGAGGGGGCGGGCACCGTCGTCGTCGGAGCGCGCAGCTTCGAGGTCGACGTGGGTGACTGCGTCGCCATCGGCATGGGACACCATCATGATCTTTCCGAGGTTCGGGCCGACGTGAAGGGTGCCTATTTCGAGACGACGCTCGAAGGCAGGAAGCGCTTCGGTCACCTCTGGGAGCACACACACGGGCCTGCCGATGTTCGCCCGGAGCGGATTTAATCGATGTCGCAAGTTCCGACAATCGGAGATTTAATTGATGACATATAAGGTCCTGCATATCGGAGCCGGCGGTTTCGGAGAGCGCTGGTGCGATACGTTCCTGCCGCCGAACGTGGCAGACGGGACGATCGAGGTGGTCGGTCTCGTGGACATCGATGCCCAAGCGCTGGAGACCGGCCGCAAGCATCTCGGCTTGACGGCGGAACGGTGCTTCACCGCGGCCGCACAAGCCTTCCAGGCGGTAGATGCCGACTTCTGCACGATCGTTATCCCGCCCGCGCTGCACGAAGGGATCGTCGACCTGGCGCTTGCGCGCGGCATGCATATTTTGTCCGAGAAGCCGATCGCCGACACCATGGAGGCTTCTGTCCGTATCGCTGAAAAGGTAATGGCTGCGGACCGCAAAATGGGCGTGACGATGAGCCATCGGTACGATCAGGACAAGTCGACGCTAAGGGCGCTCGTCGGTGCGGACGCCATAGGCCGTGTTAATACGGTGTCATGTCGGTTCGCCGGCGACTTCCGCGTTTACGATTCCTGGGGGCGTTTTCGCCACGAAATGATGCATCCGATGCTCATCGAAGGTGCCGTACATCACCTGGATATCATGGCCGATCTCGCCGGGGCACCTTGTACGTCGATTTATGCCCGTACCTGGAAACCGGAATGGGCGGACTACAAAGGCGACACAGACGCCATAGTGTTGATGGATTTTGCCAACGGCGCTCGTGGCGTCTATGAAGGGTCGTCGGCACAAGCCACGGGCCTTAACGACTGGACATTCGAATATTTTCGAGTCGAAGGAGAAACCGGGACGGCCATCCTCGACCACCGCGAGATCGAGGTATTCCACCGTTACCCGATGCGACTTCGACAATCCAGCCGTCAGGGAAAAGGCCAGCAGGTGTCGCTGCTTCCTGGCCAGAAGTGGCAGAATACACTGCTGATCGAGGAATTCTGCCAGTGGCTCGACGGCGGCCCGCCGATGGCAACCAGCGTCTGGGATAACTTGCAGTCTGTCGCCCTGGTGTTTTCGGCGATCGAAAGCGCACGGCTGGGCCAGCCAGTGAGAGTACAGGAATTCCTCCAATCCTATCGCGAGAGGGCTTCGATTGAGCGTCAATAAGATGTAGGTTGGCCTGATAATGGCTGATCTGCTCGTTCACACTTCGGGGTCGCTTCCATCATCATCAGCTCGCGCACCCGCAAGAGCAGAGATCGTCGCGACGCTCAAATCTACCCTCGACAAGCCGAACACCACTCTCGTGGGCGCTGCAATCGGCACAGGATTGGCCGCCCAGGCTGCCTCGCGCGGTGGAGCAGACTTCATCCTCGCGCTGAATGCCGGGCGTTTGCGCAGCATGGGCGCCCCTTCCATTTTTTCCCTGCTCGCATTGCGAAGCAGCAACGACTTCGTCCTCGATTTCGCCCAATCGGAAATCCTGCCGCATGCCAAGGTCCCGGTGTTCTTCGGCGCCAGTGCCTTCGATCCCCGCTGCTCGATAGAGGCTGAACTGGAGAGAATTGCCGATGCCGGCTTCGGTGCGATCGTCAACTTCCCGACCGCCATCTTCCTTGATGGACGTTTTCGGGCTGACATCGAGCGAGCAGGGCTGGGATTCCAGCGTGAACTTGAAATGCTTCGTGCCGCCCAGAGAAGAAGCATGGCGACTCTCGCCTATGTTCGAACAGTGGCAGAGGCTCAGCAGGCCGCGGAGGCCGGTGTGGACATCATCAATCTCAATCTCGGCTGGAATGTCGGAGGAACCGTGGGGAGCCGCAGCGGGCTCAGCCTCACTCAAGCGGCCGAGTATGCCAAGATCGTCTTCCGTCGGATACGCAGCATTTCAGAGGATACTCTTTGTGTTCTGGAGGGCGGTCCCATCGTCAGCCCGGACCAAATGTACGAGGTATCGGCCGTGTCCAAAGCGGACGGATACATCGGCGGCTCTACCATTGATCGTGTGCCGCTCGAGGCCTCGATGGAGCAGATTACGTCCGCCTTCAAATCTGTCGGCACGTTGCAAAAGCGGATCGATGAACTGGAGCGCCAGCTCGAACATGTGCAGCGCGAATACTCAATCGTCGGTCGGTCACCGTCTATCCAGCAAATCAAGCAACGAATCGAAAAGCTCGCGGCGTCTCCGCTACCGGTTCTGATCACCGGGGGAGCCGGAACAGGCAAGAAGCTTCTGGCACGGGCCATCCAGGAAGCCGCCAGACGTCCCGGGAGCAAACTGATCAGCGCGAGCACCGCGGACGCCAGTGGAGAATCGCTGTTCGGCTTGGCCCCGAGCGACGGCGGTCGAAAGATGCTTGGGCTGCTTGCCTACCAGCCCAAGGCAACCCTGCTGGTCGAGAATGTCGAATGCCTGTGCGTCGATGCCCAGAAACGGCTGATGGAAGTCATCGAGACAGGGGTCTACCGGCGTCTCGGCGATAACGACAGAGGGCGGTTCGAGGGTCGCTTGATCCTGACATCGACGCGGCCGCTCTCTGAGCTCGACTCAAGCGGACAACTCATTCCTTCGCTGGAGTCGCGCCTGTCCCCCGGACACGTCTTCCTTCCCAATTTGCGCGATCGCCTCGAAGACCTTCCCCTCCTTGCCGAGCATTTCCTCCAGGCGCTCAGAAAGGATCGTCGCAGCCGAAAGCTGTCGGTGGATCACTCGGCCTATCGTGTTCTCATGACCTATGGCTGGCCCGAGAACATCCGTGAGCTGCGATCCGTGCTTGAAACTGCCGCCATTCGCTGCGAAGGCGACTGGATCAAGGCCGAGCATCTGCCGCCCTTGGGCGACGCCGACGCGCCGCAGCCGCATGCCGGAGACGAACGGGAATGGATTCTCGACGCGCTTCACCGCCATCGCTTCCGCCGCGGAGAAACGGCGCGTTATCTCGGAGTTTCGCGTAAGACGCTGTACAACAAGATGCGTGCTTATGGACTGCCATTGCAGCCACGGGAGAACCCACAGGAGCCTTTGTAGCTGCTGAGCGCCCCTATGCGGCGCAGGACCGGGCGCGTACGACGTCGAGTCTTTGATTTGGCCGTTCAAATTCGTCGATGGGTTTAGGGATATCGCGGACTCAATTTTTGCCGGGTGTTCATCACGACGTCTCGACCTTTGAAAGATCGTGCCTTCGGTGGATAGCGCTTGGCAGTCGCGCTACCGAGATTGCCTTCTTGACGGCATAAGCGAAGCCGAAATCCGTTTATGTCTGGACCGACGCTTGTCTCCCTCGGTGCGACCTCAATGCAGGATGTGCGTGAGATAGCGCACAGAAAGTGCGGCGTCCTTCGAGAGGTTGGAGGACGCCGCTGCTTTTGCCTTGTCCGCTGAGGTGAGGGCGACGAACACAAACTCCGGCGTTCTGAATTGGTTCCAACGCTGCTTGATCGAGATCGCCAGCCTCTTATCAGTCCTGAGGATGCAGGCTCGGAAACCCTACGATTCGCTGTGTGGGTAGAAAATACCCAAACGCCACCGACGGTCTCGTCATCGGCAGCTAGCCTGCCGTGAGCTAGATTCCTGTTGCAGTGCGTTTTCCTATTGTCGGACGGCCCCTTGAATTCGAACGCTCGGGCGCGAAGCCTCCCTGTTGTCGTGGCAGCAGTGGAGGCTTTTCTCTCTGCACTGCCAAGACGAACAAGGCCGAACAGAGAGCCACCTTCGGCAGTCGGTCGGGCAAATGGGCTAGGTGTTCAGTCCCGGCATTTGATGGATTGGGTTTAACCTGAATCTTTTTGGCTCGGATGTCCACTGCTTGCAGATGAACTCGTAGGGCGTGAGGCCCTTGAGCGTCTTCAATCTTCGCCCGAAGTTGTAGGCGTCGATGAAGTTGGCAAGATGCTTTTGCAGTTGCGCGTGATCGTCGTAGTGGAAGCGCTTGACGGTGGCTTCCTTGATGGTGCGGTTCATCCGCTCGACCTGTCCGTTGGTCCAGGGGTGCTTCACCTTGGTCAGACGATGCTCAATATCGTTCTCGTCGCAGACCCGATCGAAGATGTGATGGAAGGCGTGTAGGTCACAGGCCCGATTGGTGAACTGAATGCCATTATCGGTCAGGATGGTATGGATGGTGTAGGGCACCGCCGCTATCAGATTGCGCAGGAACTGGGCGGCGTTCATCTTGCCGGCTTTGGTATAGAGCTCAGCGAAGGCGAACTTGGATGTTCGGTCAATTGCCACAAAGAGATAGAGCTTGCCCTCAGCCGTCTGCACCTCGGCAATATCGATATGGAAGTAGCCAATCGGGTAGCTCTTGAACTTCTTTTTCGGCTCCTTATCGCCTTCAACATCAGGCAGGCGAGAAATGCCGTGACGTTGCAAGCATCGATGCAAAGATGAACGCGTCAGATGCGGGATTGTCGGCTGGAGCGCATAGAGGCAATCGTCCAGAGGCAGTAACGTGTGCCTGCGGAAGGCGACAATGACGGCTTCCTCCTCCATTGAAAGTATCGTCGAGTGCGGCTCTTTCGGACCCGTCGGCAGGTCGGCCAACGATGTCCGTTTCTTCCACTTGGCTACTGTCTTTTGATTGATCCCATAACGCTTCGAAAGCGTTCTCAGGCTCTCTTCACTATTTTGTATTGCTCGACGGATTGCCTCTGTCGTCGTGGCGCTCCCGTGTAGAACCTGGCCCATAGTGCTTCCCTCCACTCCAAGGAAAATGATGCACCATTAAAACCCGGGATCAAACAGCTAGGGCGAGGTTTTGTCCTGCCATGACTGCATAAGCTCCAGTAACTGTGCAGCGGGCAGGGGGCGTGCGAAGAGGTAACCTTGCGCCTCATCGAAGCCTTCGGCCTTGATAATCTCGAGCTGGTCTGCAGTCTCCACGCCTTCGACGGTTGTTGTGATTCCCAGCGTGCGCCCAATTCCGGCAACCGCCCTGAGGATCGCCAGCGATTCCTTTCCGGCCGGCAAGTCGAAAATGAAGCTGCGGTCGACCTTTATCTTGTCGAAGGGAAAGGTTCTCAGATAACTCAGTGACGAAAAGCCGGTCCCGAAATCGTCCAGCGCTATCTTCACGCCAAGGCGCCGGATCTCCTGAAGGGCATGCAGGTTGCCATCGCTTTCATCGAGCAACACCGACTCGGTTATCTCGAGCTGCAAGCGTGAGGCGTCAAGGCTGGCTGCGCTAAGGATGTCGCGGACGGAGGAGGCGAGCTGCCGGTTTCTAAATTGCAGTGGAGAAAGGTTTACCGCGACACCGAGATGGGCGGGCCACTTGGCTGCCTCCGTACATGCCTCACGCAGAATCCATTCTCCGAGCGGAACAATGAGGCCGGTTTCCTCGGCAACCGGTATGAACTCTGCCGGAGACACCGGCCCTCGTTCCGGATGCTTCCAGCGGACCAGCGCCTCACAGGTCGAGATCCGGCCTGTGTGGAGGTTGACCAGCGGCTGGTAGTGAACTTCCAGCTCGGCATTTGCGAGCGCGCGCCGAAGCAAAACCTTCATCTGTTGTTTTGCCTGGAGATGTTCGTCCATCCCCGACTCATACTCTACATATGTGCCGCGGCCACCGGCTTTGGCCTGATCAAGCGCAATATCGGCAGCCTGGATAAGCTCGTCGACCGAATGGCCACCCTTGGGAGCAGCCGCAAGCCCGACAAACACTCCAAGATCGACATGCGTTCCTGGGAGCTCATACGGCACTTCAACGACATCGATAAGCTGCTGAGCAAGGTTGCGCGCTTCGTCATTGCTCTTGATGCCGGTGCGCAAGACGACGAATTCGTCGCCTCCCAGCCGGCAGAGGATGTCGGATTGCTTGACACAATTGCGCAGCCGCTCGGCGACACGGCGCAGCAGCAGGTCGCCGCTGGCTCGACCATAGGCGTCATTGATCGCCTTGAAGCCATCGAGATCAAGGCAGAGAATTGCCATTTTCGTGCCCGGCACGATGTTGCCCGAAAAGCGTTCGAACTCCTCGCGGAGAAATTGACGATTCGGCAATCCCGTCAATGCATCGTGTCGTGCCATGTGGTGCATTTGTTTTTGCGCCAGCAGTCGTTCTTCTTCCGCGTTGCGGCGGTCGGTGATGTCGAGCGCAATGCCAACATAGCCGAGGAGCCGCTCGTCGGAGGCAAAGCGTGGCTGCCCGAGATCGATGACCCAAGCCCAACTGCCGTCGGAACGCCGGAGACGATATTCCACCTGGACGGGTTTTCGGACGCGCATCGCCGCGTCAAATCCTGCTTCAACCTTTTGACGGTGGTCCGGATGAACTGCATCGGCCCACCCAAGACCTCGGGACTGCTCGGCGGTCTGGCCGGTCGTTTCGAGCCAAAGACGACTGTGGTACGTGGCAGCGCCGCTTTCATCGGTTACCCAAATCATCACCGGCGCGTCGTCCGCGATTGCCCTGAAACGGGCCTCGCTCTCCTTGGCGGCCTCCAAGGCTCTTCGGCGATCATCGACATCTTCCAGGATCCCGTACCACCGGACGATCGTGCCGTCGCGCGCCTTTCGTGCAGCCGCACGACTGCGAAACCAACGGTAGCCTCCGTCGGCGGTCGCCAGCCGGAATTCGATATCCAGCGGGTCGCCGGTTGAAAGCGATCTCGACCACAGCCGCTCCACGGTCTCAAGATCATCGGGATGCACCGCCTTCGCCCGCTCTGTGCCGAGCGCATCGGTAGCCTCGAAGCCGGTGATCTCTTTCCAGCGCGGACCGAGTTCGAGAACCTCTCCGGATCGATCGGCGGTCCATGGGACCTGGGGATGGAGTTCGATCAACGACCGATAATGCTCTTCACTGGCCCGGAGCTCCGCCTCTGCCTTACGGCATGCGGTCACATCCAGGATCGTCACCACGAGCAGCCTCTCCTTCGAGCCGCCCCTGGCGAGGTCGACGCGACGTTTCTGTGTCACAAGGCTTTTGACGGTTCCGTCGGCTACAGTGATGTCTTCCTCAAAAGAGAGCTCCTCCCCCGCCTCAAGAACCTGTTTGTCCATCTCACGAATGCGATCGGCCTCTGCCGCCGGCAGAATGTCGCAATCCGTGCGGCCGATAAGATCACTGCGCGCTCTCCCGACAAGTGCACATGCGGCATCGTTTAAGAAGCGGAAGCGAGAAAGCTCGTCCTTAATGATAATCGGTTGGGGAACGGCGTCGAGGATCACTTCGAGCTCTTGAGCGAACGGCGCAAACGGCTCCAATGACCTGAGTTGTGTTTTTTCCATCGTGCTTCGAACGGTCCATTCTGGGAAGAAATTTAGCGACAGCGGCTCTGTAGCCGCCCCGGTCGGGTCTCAACCATTTCCACCCATCGGCGTGTAGTCAACACTCTGCGGTAGCAATTGTGAACAAAAAGTGAGCGATCGTGCCATTTGGAAACACGGCCGCCCGAGGCTCCCCGACTGGCAAATCCGGTACGAGCCGCATCACAAGAGACCGCGCGATGTCGGCTGGCGACTTTGGGCCCCTAGAAGAAAACTTCCGGCGCGCCACCGTTTTCCACTCCGCCCTTTGGGCGAAGCGAACAGCGGATGCCTGAACGGGCTCACTCAAATCGCCTGGAGAAAGCCGGAGCCTGTGGAAAACGGGAGTCGGGCGGCTGCCGCTCCTATTCACGAGCAGCACTTCGCCTGCGATCTGCTGCTCGCGTCTACTAGCTGTCAGAACCGCTCAGAGCACAGATTGCACTGACTGCTACCGAAGCCGAGGCCGCAGCCCGCTGTCCGCACAGCCTGGACGTCAAAGCAAAAAGCGGGGCGCTCCGTCTGCTCGCCCATGCCAAAGTCCTTGACCCATCAGAATTGGATAGCCTGCCAAATCAGGCGCTTCCAGCATCGCCTCCCAGCTGCACGACATGCCGCCATTTACCTTATTTAACAATTGCGAAATCCTGAGTTAACCGCGGGCATGACACTACCGGCCAACTTTTACCAACCGCTGACAGCCGATGAGATCAGCGTGCCGCCGAAAATGGGCTCAAACTCATGCTTAGCACTGCTCCTCGAGACCGCGTTCACTCGACCTACCTATCTCGCCTCGCCGCTGATCTCGCATGCGCACTCGTGAAAAGGTGTCCCACCCGGACCCGTTGTCCACGGCCTCGCCGTCGTCCCGCCCGCTGTCGCCACCAGTTGGAGCGCCAGCGTGATTTTTCCGTAGAAAATAGAGGTGGCCGTGAGCGCCCCGGTTCGCGCTGCCGGCCCTGCCGTGAACGGAAACTCGTCTTGCCCCAGCCGACCGAACGGATTTCCCGCTGGAGAAAATCAACTCTTTCACCTTCGTTCGGAATTTCAGCTCACTCTCCTCCTCGCGTTACGAAGCCATTTCCGCTGAAGGTCCGGCCCGAACAAGGGGCCGCGCCCCGCAGCCATCTACGGTTTCGCGGCGGCCACAGCGGGCGACCAAGCAAGTGCCGTGGTGGTGAGGGGGCGTTTGGTTCGAGCAGCGTGAACCGCGTCTTGACCTTGCTCAAGTTGGCAGGTCTGGCGGACAACCTCATCAGCCTTGATGATTCTGATTATCATGTTACATATATAACTATGATAATCGCATCGGGAGATATCTCCATGGTCGCTGCCAACAAAACCGCCGAATTCTCTCGCGTTGGGACACTCACGGGAACCCCGGAGCAGGTCCGAACCGGGCTCGGCCGTCTAAAGGCCGAACAGGTTGTCGCGCTGACAATGGAGCACGGCAGCGAGTCCGCCGCCAAGGCTTTCGCTCAGACGGTCGCTGGCCTCGCTCCCTTGATCGGTGCCATTCTCAAGCGCCGGCAAGACGAGACCTTCAATACGATCATTGAGGCACTCGTGCCGGAGGTTCCTCCGCCACATCATAGGCTCCTCGAGGCGCGCATGGTGGCGGACGCGCGTAAGGCGGTGCTGGAAAGTGGTGACTGGCTGACAGCAGCCGAAGTCGCGAAGGTGGCTGGCTTCAGCGCCAGCAATCCCAGCGCCCAGCCGAACAAATGGAAGAAGGAGGGGCAAGTCTTTGCTGTGCGGCATCGCGGCGTCGATTACTTCCCGGGATACGCGCTGGATCCCTCGACCGACTTCCGGCCAGTGAAGGCTTTGGGAAAGGTGCTCGACGCATTCCGGGGAAAGAAGGACGATTGGAGACTCGCCTACTGGTTTGCCTCGGTCAACAGCTTCCTCGGCGGAAAGAGGCCGCAGGATCTCCTTATCAGCGAGCCCGAACGCGTCGTTGCCGCTGCCGAAGACGAGGCAGCTGGCATCCTCCATGGCTGACAGGAAGTCGCGAACGAAACGTCCGCCTGTCTCGGGCACAACCGTCCCCGAGCCTAAGAACGACCTTGGCACACTGATCAAGACGATGACTTGGCCTGCTGGCCAGGTCATTCACCGAATCCACCTCAGCCTCTATGGTGGGAGTGCTTTCAATCCGGGTATTATGGGGAACGCCCGGTTCAGTCCAATTCAAAACGCGGCCGGCGCAAGCATTCCCACGCTTTACGGTGGAACGACCTTCGACTGCGCCGCGATGGAGACGGTGTTCCACGACGTGCCGGTCGCACCGGGGCTGAAGACGTTCGATCAGGCCAAGCTTGCCGACCAGGTTTATTCGACGGTGACGCCCAGACGGGACGTGGTGCTGGCCGACCTGAGCTCGACTGCGCTGAGGTCGCTTGGACTGCGCCGCAGCGAACTCATTGATACCGAAAAGGACCAGTACCCTGGCACGCGGAAGTGGGCGGAGGCCATTCACAAGCAGTGCCAGGCTATTGAAGGCTTGTGCTGGGTTTCCCGCCAGGACGATCGTGCGCGCGCAGTTGTCCTCTTCGGTGATCGCATTCCGGCAAGCCACCTCGCGCTTGCGGGTGCCACGCGAAGTATTGTCGATGAGATCGAGCTTTTCTCTGACCTGCTGACCCTCGCCGAGCGCATCGGCGTCAACGTCGTTTAGTCTAGACGCTCGGCCAAAGCACAGAAGCTGTATGTTACGGGGAGTGGATGGGTGGCCTCGTCTGACGGCGTCCGTCTGACGGGCGAGAGGGCCCCAGTGCATGATAGGGACACGCCTATACGGTAGCGACTATCTGCGCAGGCTTTGGATCCCGAGTTCGCTCCACATCCATCGGAAATCGTACGTTGCCATAGGATCGGCAGGATCTGGCTGTTTTGCCGACCGATTCTCGAGGTACTTAAGCCACTCAGCCGTCTTTTCACGACCTTTTGCGGTCTTGACGGCCTCGCGGGGAGAGACGTTTCCCAGCATTCCAACTGGCTGATCGAGCGTGGCCCGATATTGCTTGTCGAGCAAGCATGCGAGATAGCGCCCACGGCCGACAGCGTTTCCCAAGGAGTGCCTTTACCGCAATCACGCCTAATCCGTCCGCAATCTTCGACGGTGTCGGACATACGACATATACGACATAGCGAAGTTTGAGCTTTCATGTTGTTTTAGAACAGTTTTCCGTTGGCACGCTGCGTGCATCTTCGTTCGCGAACGGATATCGGCACCAAGAGAACGACGCAGTCAAGGGCGCGCTTTCCCAGGTTCAGGAGCCAGCGTCTTACGCATCTTGGTAGAAGGAGGCGGCTCGCTGGTCTCAAATACTTTGTCGGCTTGGACAGCGGGTCGCGTGCGGGCGGTGCTGCCGTCGAAACGGGTGGGGCCAAGGGCTGCGCGGACTCAGCCTCCCAACCCGCAATGTCGCGAGCTGCGTTGGGTTCCTCCGGTTTTCTCCTCGACAATTTTCACGCGGGAGAAGTGCGTTGCGGCTAATCCCCGGGCTGGGCGCCACAGGGATGACGGCCTGCGGGATCACCGCGAGGGTGTCAAGAAATACTTCTTTAGTGTCGGCGCCCAGCGGCTCGACAGGCTCGCCAGTTGTGAGCCTTGCGTCATTTCGGTTAAGCGGAGAGTATTTTGAGGGGCATTTATCTCGACAGCAACGCGACGACATGCGTCGATGCCGAAGTTCTCCAGGCGATGCTGCCGTTCTTTACAGATCAGTTTGGCAACGCTTCGTCGATGCACGACATTGGCGCCGCTGCAGGCGTAGCGCTGAAGACGGCGCGCCGACAATTGCAAGCGCTGATCGGTGCGAAGTTCGAGTATGAGATCACTTTCACCTCGGGGGGGACCGAAAGCAACAATGCGGCAATCCTTTCCGGGCTCGAGATGATGCCTGAGCGCACAGAGGTTGTCACGTCGGCGGTCGAGCACCCGGCAGTGCGGACGCTCTGCACGCATCTTGAGAAGACGCGCGGCATCAAGGTGCACAGGATCCCGGTGGATCACTTTGGCCGCCTGGACGTTGACGCCTACCGGACCGCCCTGAGCCATCGCGTGGCAATCGTTTCAATCATGTGGGCCAACAGCGAGACAGGTACGATATTCCCTGTGGCCAAGCTTGCGGAGATGGCCAAGAAAGTCGGGACACTTTTCCACACGGATGCAGTGCAGGCGGTCGGCAAGCTCCCGATCGACCTGAAATCGACCGCAATCGATATGCTGTCGCTCTCCGGCCACAAGCTGCACGGGCCAAAAGGTGTCGGCGCACTCTATATAAAACGCGGTGTGCCCTTCTCCTCGCTAATCAAGGGAGGCCATCAGGAGCGCGACCGACGCGGGGGCACAGAGAATACGCCCGGGATTGTGGGTCTCGGCAAGGCGGCCGAACTCGCCTTGGGGCGCATGGACGAGGAAAACAAACGGATAAAGGCGCTCCGCGACCGATTGGAGACCGGCCTCCTTGAGCGCATTCCCGAGGCTTTCGTAACCGGCGACCCGCTGGCGCGGTTGCCGAATACCGCAAACGTTGCCTTCGAAAACATCGACGGCGAGGCCATACAGTTTCTTCTCAACCGTGACGGCATCGCCTGCTCCTCTGGCTCTGCCTGCACCTCTGGCTCCTCGGAGCCGAGTCACGTTCTAGCGGCCATGAACATCCCCTATTCCGCTTCACGCGGGGCAGTGCGCTTCTCCTTTTCACGCTTCAACCGCGAGGAGGATGTCGATCGGGTGCTCGAAGTACTGTCGGGCATCGTGAAGAAACTGCGCGACTTTTCACCAATCTCTTCCTCAGGGTAGGCGAAATGCTGGATTTAAAACCCTTCCCGTGCCGCTTCCAGCGAAACTATCCGATGGGTGAAATCAATAGGTTAACGCCGCTTCTTCGATCATTTTCAGCGCGACCAAGCATACCGGTGTCTTAATGAGCTCCTAGAACCGAGCGCGACCCGGCTGGGTGGGATAGTCCTCTTCAATATCGCCGGTCTCGTATACCAGAAGCAGCTGATGCGGCCTGCCTTGATCATCAGCCGACACCCGGCGCCGGATAACTTTGCTGCGGAACGCCGCATCGACGACCTCGGCCTCGGACATGCCGAGATGGGCGGTAAGATGCAGGAGCGAACGCTCACCTGTATAGCCCACATGCCGTTCATCGCGCAGGTGGCTCTCGAGCCGTCGCCGTTTCTGACGCCGCTCCCATAAGAAGTGACCGTATGCAACAACTGCAACCAGCGCTGTCAGGATGGCGGCGACATTGGCAATGGCACCGAGAAGTTCGCTGTACATCAATGTCGTACCCCTGCCGGAAGTTCAGGATGATCGTACCCTGTGGACGCGAAATTCAGTCCGAAGGCGCCGGATCGATCGAACGCCGCCTACGCTTTCGAAATCCGGCGCCGGACCGTAGCACGATCCTCGGCGGCGAGAAGTGGCATTCATCCTTCAACCCTTCGACCTGGGCGAATTTCGCAGCCTTCTTGCCGCCGATGGGCTGCGTCACGAACTTGCCTACCGTTGCGGAACCTGGCGATCTTCACGGCGAACGTCCGCCGCTCAGCAATCCTCAACACGACCGGTTTCAAGCGCAACATGATATCCCCCTCGATCGTGGCCCTTCGATGGAAACTGCGGTCAATATCAATCCATCTGCAATACGGAAGCGCCCACGGAGCTCCCCTGGGCGACCGGTGGCCGGCATGAGTTTGTGCGGAAGCCGAGCAACAAATGAGCCATCGTCCGGGCTGATAGTGACCACGGCATCCTCGAAGCCCAACCATTCACGTGTGAGCGGGAACCACGCCTTGAAGATGCTCTCCTTAGCACTAAAGAGCAGCCGTCCCCAATTAAGCCGCCCGGCTGCGTTGGCGATCCAATATCGCTCCTCGTCACCCGAAATGAGTGACAACACGCCTGAGGGCAGCTCCTCGTCGACTTCGGCATCGATTCCAAGCGCAAGGTAGTCCTTCTGGAGGGCCACGGCCGCGCCATAGAATCCAGCACAATGTGTTATGCTGCCGACGATGCCGGATGGCCAAAGCGGTTCCCGATGAGGACCACTTGGTATCGCGCACGGAAGAAAGCCAAGCTTGGCCAATGCTGCTCTGGCACAGGCCCGCCCGATCGAGAATTCACGCCTTCTGCTTATGACAGCGTTGGCAATTGCACATTCTTCTTCGGCCATCAATTGCACCCCGTTGCCTTCACTTGCTTGGCAAGTCTGCACGGCAACATTTGACGGGAGCAGCGTCTCTATCACCTGAGATCTCCTCTCGCTCGAGCACACACTTTTGTTCGGACCTCATGCAGAAACGCGTGCGGCCGCTGGCGTTTACCCGCCCATGTCGTTTGACGGGGTTGAACATTCGCAGCTAAGAGGAACATGACCTCCTCATTGGAAAAGGCGGGTCAGCGACGATCCAAGCCTTCATCGTTCGCTCGTCGGCAAAGGAGCATACCTTTGAGATCGCCGAACTGCCTGAGTATTACAAACACGGCCAGCAACCCTGCCAACAGCTCAGCAGCTGCCTGACTGATCAATAATCCGTTGAACCCCCAAATAACTGGCAAAAGCAGTATGGCTGGTACGAAGAGATATCCCTGCCTCGCGAAGGAAACGACCGCGCTCAGACGTGCTCTCCCGAACGACTGAAGCATGGTTACGACAACGTACTGAACACCAAAGAGCCCGAAAAAAAGATGGAACATAATGCAGGTTGAGACAGCGATTTCAGTCACTTCCTCGCTATCGCTCAATAGCCGGACGATGGGGCGGGCAAAAACCACGACCACGGCAGAAAAGCTCGCTGAAAATCCAACGGCTATGGAAAGCATGAACTTCGCGGCCTTTTGTACTCGAGCGAAATCCTGTGCTCCCCAACTAAAACCGAGAACCGCCTGGGAGCCTATGCACAGGCCCATAATCGGGAGCGTCCCGATTGTTAACAATCGTGCGGCTATCCCCACAGCGGCAATGTAATTGTCGCCGAATGGTGCCGCAGCCCTGTTCAAGAGCATGAACGCCAAAGCGGATAAGATTCCGGTGATGGTTGCGGGAGCTCCGATGGCGGCGATCTGCTTTACTCGGTCCCTCGTCAAATTTATGTAGGAGGGCCGGACACGGACAACTCCACGTTGCCTCACGAAATATAGGACGTAGAAGCTGGTGGCGGCGATCTGAGACAACAGTGTTGCGAGCGCCGCGCCGCGAACCCCGAGATCCAGCGAAAAAATCAGAATCGGATCGAGCAGGGCATTCAGCGCAAAAGATGCGATCATGGTCCACATGCTGAAGCGTGTATTACCCTCAGCCCTCACGATGAACCCGTTGACCATGTTCAACAGCATGAGAGTGTAACCAAATAGGAGCGTCCATGCGTAGTGGAATGCGACAGGCATTATTGTCGGACTGGCGCCGAGCAAAGCGAGAACGTCGCGCAAATTGAAAAGCAGAGCGACAGTAAGTACGACTCCGATCGGCGCCGCGAGAGCGAGTGCCAAGCTCGCGCCCCGACTTGCCTCCAACGAGTTGCCGGCGCCAAGATTGCGCGACACGAACGATGCTGTGCCAATGCCGATTCCCTGTCCGACTGCGGTGAGCAGGACTACGATGGGCAAAGTTATGCTGACGGCGGCGATAGCCTGCGCGCCGAGCGTTCCAACAAAGATCGCGTTCACGAGCTGGTGAAGTGCATTGATCGACAAACCAATAATCGACGGAATGGCAAGCCGCATGATGAGGCCGGAGACCTTGCCGTCCAGCAAGCTGATATGCTCCGCCGGCGAGGCCATGCGTTCGTCTTCGCCCTTCATCAGTCGCTCCGATGGCCTCGTTCGTTATTGGTCGGTTGCGCCAGGTTCTCAAAATGCATCGACAGTCTGCAGGAGCTCCTCGCGTAAGATCGTGCAGAGATTGCGGGTCGTTTCGTAGTCAACTTGCCGTGGATCAAATCTCGTTTCGATTCGCAGTTCGCCCGATTGGTAGCCGACGCGAAACCAGAAGAGATAGTTCATAACCGACTGGTTCATATCTTCGCCGATCCACAATGGGTGAGGGTCCCTGGATAGCAGACGGCGCGGGTAATGATGTTGAAGTCTCGCTCGATAGTTCACTCCGATGCGGGGTAACGGCAGACGATCGATCCGCTCCCGCACGGCCGGATGCCGGTTCAAGTACTTCAAAGCTCGGAAACCTATGCCTTGGCGCGGCAACGAGCTGCGCTGCCGATATATAGAGCGGGCACGGTCTGGTTGAGACTCCGTTCCGGTCAGGTATAACGGAAGCGGCACCAGTTCACCGATATAGCCGATGATTTGCGAGGGATCGATGTCGTCGAACAGCCGTCCCCTGGTCGAGGTGAGGCTGTCAATCCAGAGGGAGTAATTTCCGAAAGCGCGGCCAAATGCTCCCGAGAAAGCCCCAAGCAACAGATCAAAATCTTCGCAATGCGCAGACGTCGCCGCAACCTTGAGAAGTTTCCCCGTGGCCTCCTCACTGATTTTTAGATGATATGTGGCCTGGTCTTTCCACTGCGGCCTGCAGAATTCTTCATCGATATGCCCCTCAGAGCCTATATAGTGGAGCCACCTTGCAGTTTCAGCTGAAAATCCCGCCGCACCCGACCCAGCGTCGTTCACACGGATCTCAAGCAAGTCATGCCGTAGGCCTTCCCAATGCTCGAGTTCAGTTGCCGCCTCGCCATTCGCGTATTTTTCCAAGTGCTCCAGCCATTGAGACAGGGTCGTCGTCTGTGGAACTGGGGCGACCCGGCCGGCAGCAAACGAATCGTAAGCTGTGTCCATTGCATTCAGGAACAGTCTGTACCCAACCCCATCCGCTACAAAGTGGTGCAGCAGAACTAGCAAATAGTAATCGCCGCTCTCTGACGTCCGGAAGGCTGAGACTCTGATAAGCGGTGTCCGACCGTCAAATCGAAATGTGCGCTGACGCTCCGCGCAGGCGCGCTCAATGGCCGCGAGTTGTTCCGAACTGCCTACACCGACAAGGTCTATTTCTTCTATGAGGGAGTGTTGTGGTATCGATCCGATTACCTGAGACAGGCCGCTCTCCATTTCAGCGATTCGGAGCCTCAGTCCTTCCTCACGGGCGATGACGTGCGCAAGCGCGCGTTCAAGGGTAGAAAGATTCAAAAGGCCGGCGGGCATGAAGAAGAGATCGCCAATGTTGTAGTGCTCACCGATTCCGACGCGACTATTCCAATGTGAGACTGCAGGCGTCACTGGCAGCGGTCCATCGGAAGCCGCCATGGCACAAGTCGCAACCGCCGTTTGGTTTTTTGCCAGTTCCCGGATCGTTGGTGTGCGGTGGATTTCGCTGACCGCCAAGCTCAGTCCCGCTTTGCGCGCCAGTGTAACGCACCGCACACTCAGGAGCGAATTTCCGCCGATATCGAAGAAACTATCATCGATGCCAATGGATTTAACGCCTAACAGCTCTTGCCAGATATCGGCGAGGAGTCGCTCGCGCTCCGTCCGCGGCTCAGCGGATTTGGTTCTTCGCACCTCGAAGGATGAGACCGAGGCGAGACGAGCCCGATCTATCTTCCCGCTCGCGGTAAGCGCCATACGCTCCACCGTCCGGACATCCGACGGGATCATGTAGGCGGGCAGCATCTGCCGCAGATGATTAAATATGTCTCCTGAGATCAGGCCGTCGTCAGCTGGGACCACAAGAGCAATCAGTCGCCGATCGTCATCCTCGCCCTCGACAAATGCGGCGGCCTGGGCAATTCGAGAATGAGCTAGGAGCGCCGTCTCAATTTCTTCCAGCTCGATCCGGAAACCCCGAAGCTGAATTTGGTTGTCCGCTCGACCGCAAATCTCCAGAAGTCCTTCGGCTGAGACGCGGGCGATATCACCACTTCGATAAAGGACGCTGTATTGACCTTCATCGTAGGGGTTTGGAACGAAACAGTGGTTTGTTCGCTCGGGATCCTTCCAATATCCCGCGCTCACGCAGCGTCCTGCCACGCAGAGTTCACCTGCGACTCCGATTGGAACCCGCTTCAACTGGGCGTCAAGGACGTACATTTTCACATTATCGATCGGGCGCCCGACCGGCACAGCTGACGAGCCATCGTCGGCGTTCGACGTTCGGTACACCGCTGCATTGGACGCGCACTCGGTAGCGCCGTAAAAATTCCATAGCGGCACATCTGGAAAGCACTCCCGCCAACGAGCTGGAAGCGATGGCGGCATTGGTTCAGCACTGCTTGTAACCAGGCGCAAGGTGGTGGTGTTCGGATGTCCCTCTTGCGAGGCGATTAAACCGGACAGAATGGACGGCGAGGCGAACAACCGCGTGACGTGATGCCTGCCCAATGCCGGCAACAGAAGGTCGGGGTCGAGCAACTGCTCATGCGTCAGGATCAGCGTAGGCACCCCCCTCAGGAGCCCTCCGAAATATTCCCATATCGCAGCGATAAGTCCCGCTGTCTTCTGTACCACCATCACGTCGAGGCCATCAAAGGGAAAGCATCGCCACATCCAGTTCAATCGATTTAGTATTGCGGATTCCGGTATGAGAACCCCCTTCGCCTTACCCGTCGAGGATGAGGTGTATATTAAGCTGGATACGCCCTCATCCGGCAGTTCGCCGGTTCGGTACGCGATCCGGCCAGCCTCGCAACCGGCCTGCAGGGTAGACAGGCTAATGCTCGGCACACCGAAATCGACCTCTTCGTCTGGGCTAGCGTGAACAAGGAGATGCGCGCCGCTATCCCTTACGACATGGGCGATCCGTTCCTTCGGGTAATCTGGCGATATAGGCACGACAGTTGCCTGCAAATCCCGGATTGCCAAAGTCGTGGCCGCTACATCCGGCGACCGGTCGACCAGCATGACAACGATGTCGCCTGCCTCAACCCCGCATGTTCGCAGAAAGGACCGGATCGTAGCCATGCGTTCGCGCAGTTGGCCAAACGTGATTGCTCCGAACTCGCCAAAATAAGCCACCCGATCGATATTTGAAGCGCTCACCTGATCGAACGCTTCCACCAGAGAAGGCTCGTCTTCATATGACCGCTCAACGCCCTGAAGCGAGTTTAGGATGGCGACTTCCGAAGGGCCGAGGCCGCTTAGGGAGACAATCGGCTCGGCCGATCTCTCGACACATGCAGCAATGAGATGGCGAAGATTATCGGCCATCCGGGCGATCTCATCGCTCGAAAATATGTCTTCCGCATAAGCCAGCTGCAATGCAATTGCATCGCCTTCGTCTTGCGCGTAAAGCGTGAGGTCGAATTTCACAAAACCTGTATCGTATTCGCGAAACGACATTTCCAAATCGCGTTTGCCGGGTGGCTCCGCGGGCTCGGAGTACATGTTGAACATGACTTGGAAGATCGGCGATCGACCGGGCTCGCGGTGGAATCGGGTATCCCCGACCATCCAGCTAAATGGATAGGCCGAGTTCGCGATGGCATCGCTTACGAGGTCCTGCACGTGAGTTACGTGAGCGACGAAGGACGTATCGACGTCGATCGTCGTTCGGATTGGCAGCATATTGAGGAAAAATCCGACGATCTCCTCGGTGCCTGGCTGGCTGCGCACCACGTGCGGTACACCAACGATAACGTCGTCCTGGCCGCTATACATCCGCAACAGCAGCTTGAAGCAGGCCAATAGGACGGTGGAAGTCGTGCACCTGCGCTGGCGTGCGAAATCTCGCACTTGCTCAGACAGTTCGCCACCAAGGAGAACCGCATGCGAGTTCCCACGGTAGGAGCTCACTTTCGGCCGCAGGCGATCATTTCCGAGTGAAAGTACCGGAGGATTGTCGCCAATCTGCTGACGCCAATAGCGCCGCTGGTCATTCAGCGATTTCCCTGTGACATTTACACTTTCCCAGAGCGCATAGGTCGAGAGTGATGTGCGATCCGCTGGAGAAAAGGCGGACGCATCGGAGTATCTCGTTTGCAGATCTCTGAGCAGGACGGAGATTGACCATGCATCTATGATGATTTCGTGCGCGGTTATCTGCATGAGATGGTCGTCCGGGCCAAGACGGATCATGCGCGCGCGAAACAAATGGCCCTGGCTGAGATCAAAGGGCTTGTCGAGCTCTATCCGCCGCAGCTCCGCGAGGAGTTCCTCGGCCTCCTGTCGAGACAGGTGACCGGCGTCCACCAACTCTAGATCGGAGCTCTGCGGATCATCAAAAATCTGAACCGGCCCGTCCTGGTCGACGAAACGTGCCGAAAGCGCGTCATGCGCCTGAACGACATCGTTCCAGGCGGCGTTGAACGCGGTCGGATCGATTACACCACGGATACGCACGCCACCCTGAATAATGTAGTTCTTCGCAGTCGGGTCGAGCTGCCAGAGAAACCAAAGGTGTTCTTGCACGCGCGTCAGGGGCGCCCGTCTGACCTTCCCGCACGCGGGAAGCACGTTGTGTGTCGCTTTGGATTGGCTTGATATCGATGCGGCAAGCGACCTGATAGTCCCATTCAGAACGACCCTGAAATCCACCTTCGTCCCGAGCTGCCTCTCAACCTGAGCCAAGACAAGCATCGCCCGGAGCGAGTCCCCGCCGAGGTCCATGAATTGGTCGTTGACGCCGACACCTTTGAGCCGAAGAACGCTGGACCAAATATCTCGTAGTGTGCTTTCGAGTTCCGTCCTTGGCACCTCGAAGAGACTCAGCAGCTCCGGGCGAGCAGTCGTCGGATCAGGCAATGACGCAAAGTCAACCTTCCCGTTTCCGGTGGTCGGAATCCGATCGACACGTATGATCCGTTCCGGCACCATATAGGCAGGAAGCGTTTCGGCAACAAAGCAGCGGAGCTCACCTTCCGAAAGTTCGGCGGGAGCCGAAACATAGGCCACTATTCGTCGTGGCCCAGTTTCTCGGTCGGTGCTGGTAATGTCTCGGGCCGTGAGCTTCACGCTCTCGTGGAGGGGTGAGATAGCGACAGCGGCGCTTACCAAAGGATGAGCGCAGAGGCGAGACTCGATCTCGCCAAGTTCGATCCGGTGCCCCCGGATCTTGATCTGACGATCTTGTCTACCAAGGCACTCCAGCAGGCCGTCTGTCCTGATGCGTCCAAGATCGCCGGTCTTGTAGAGCTGCCGATAGGATGTGTCGTCCGAAAACGGGTTAGACAAAAATGCGGCTTTGGTACGCGCGACATCGTTGATGTAACCATCAGCCACACCGACGCCGCTAACACAGATCTCGCCAATCTCTCCCGCCTTGCACAGATGCATTCCATTGGCGACATAAACCTTAAGATTGGAAATCGGCTTGCCAATGGGCACATAGGCGTCAGCTGTACTTGGTGGGACAGATATCAAATGGTGCGTAACCCCATCCGCACATTCTGTTGGGCCGTAGTGATTGAGAATCGGGGCCTGAGGATAGAGTGTCAGCCAGCCGCGCACCAAGGCAGGCGTCAGCGGCTCGCCGACCGTGGAGACCATGCGTAAGCGAAGAAGCCGCTCCTTGGCCGAGAGTGTCTGCAGGTATTCAACGAATACGGCGAGCACCGATGGAACGAATTGGACAATTGTGACCCGATGCGCCCGCAGTGCTTGAAGAAGGGCCGTCGGAGATCTCACTGTCGGATCATCCATGATCGCGACGCAACCGCCGACGCATAACCCTCCCAAGAGCTGCCACAGCGAGATGTCAAAGCAATGCGAGGCGGTTTGCGCGACACAGTCCTTCTCACTGAGCTCGAGCGCATCGATCTTGGCCATCAAGTGGTTGTTTAGGCCTGCGCGCTTGACCATTACTCCCTTGGGTCTTCCCGTCGAACCGGACGTAAAAAGAATGTAGGCGAGACGGCCGTCAGCCGAAGCTGGCATTGAAGGAGAGGCAAGGCCACCGCCGAGGATCGCCGTCTCCACCGTTAAGAATTGTGGCTTGCCGTTACTGCTTTCCCGAAACAGACCGAACGCTTCCGGTTTTTCCGGCCCGACGATCAGTGTGCATCCACTCTGCTCGATCATGAAAGAAATGCGCGCGGCCGGTAAGGATGGATCGAGCGGCAAGTATGTTGAGCCGATTTTCAGAATTGCGATTACCGTGGCCGCCCAATTGGGGCTTCGTTCCCCGTAATAGGCCACGATGGTGCCCTCTGCGCCGCGCTCTCGCAGGGTGCCCGCAATTCTGTCCGACAGCACTCGCAGCTCACCATATGTGAGTTCTTCCGAACCATGCTTAATCGCGACCCTGTCCGGGAACGACACCGCAATTTCGTCTATGGCCGCGACTACATCGATGAGCTGACTTTCGACAAGTTCAGGCTTCGCGGTCCGGCCTTCGTTGAGCATACGTTTCCTCTTAGGGCGAGGCAGTCAGTAGGTCACGTTTGGTCGTTCCTGCCGCGTCGCGATCAAAGCTTCAAGAGTCATGCCAGGCAACGCAGAGAGGCCCTCTTGCAAGAAGTATCGGTGTAATATCAATTGTTTAAATGGAAGTGGACCAGGAACGAGGTCGAACAGCTTCGTGTCGCGGACCCGACATACCGACAGAGGCGGCTACAATTGTTTTCCTGGGAATAGCGGGCAGGGGACATCAACCCATGACGGCGATTGCGGACTGCGGTCATCGATTGCAGGTAGCGTTGCGACCATACATTCGTCACTGCTTTGAGACAGAACATGAAAGATCGGTCGCAACGTGTTGATTGCAATGGTATGGCAGAGTCGGCGGCACTGTGGCAGACCGAACGCTCGTTTGCGGCGTCGGCGACCGGCATGATCAAATTACGCTTGTCCCCTCATGCGACTCCGGCTGTCCATCAGGTTCGCTATGGCGCCGAGGTTAAAGAGGCTCCGGTGCTTCCAGTTGAACCGACGCTGCCAGGGATCGAAGTCTGCGGCGTCCGCGGCCGGTGATCCGATCTCCCATCGTCCATCAGCATTCCGTAACGGAGGGTATGGTGATGCCGGTGAGATAGTTGAGCCGTTCGCTTGGAAGGAAGACGCCGAAGCAGCACCTACTGAGGTTGACCCCACCTTCCTCATCTATTCGGGAGCGAGTGATGATCCGTCTCACTCGACTTCCCGTAACCTGGCAATTCGCAAAGCTTCTTGTAGTCGTATCCTTCATAAGCCCAGATCTGACCAAGAAATCGGTGAAGCCAAGGGATCTTAATTCTCTCGCCAGGCCCATACAATTCGGTGGCGCCAATAGCGTCATTATATGCCTTCGCATCCAACGCCCTCAATGTTGGGGGCTCATCGCCGGCAATCCGAATCATCTTGCTCTGCCAAACGGCCAAGTCCTGCGGCGATGGCGTCAGATTCTCCTCGATCTCAGCAAGAAGATTATAATAGTCGCGCTGAAGGCTCTGATGATCCCTCGCTTTCCCTCCGAAATCGAAGGCAAGCGAGGCCGCGCCCACAGCGGCCACGGCCACTCCGAAAGCGCTCTGAGAGACGTCAATCCCGAACGTCCTCAGAAAGTCTGTCATGGCTGTGGCGCCAAGCAGAATCACCATGAAGTTGAACCAACGGTTCCAGCGGTCAAACCTAAGCCGACGAGAGGTGTGGTAAAGTGCGTTTCGGAGAACGTTGAACCTGATCTGGTCTCGGTCCATGTTCACATCACTTTTTCGCGGGGGGTGGGCTCGCGGGAGCAGGCTTAGATGGTGCAGATGGCTGGCGCGGACCGGGGCCAGTTTGTGGCCTTGGCTGCCGCGGTCCCATACCCTTTTGCTCGTACGGCGCGGTAGGCTGTCTCACGCCAAAGCTGTTGATGCTCACGTCCCATTCTTGGTCACTCAAGTTTGTCTCCATCCGTCTCGGTCACTGGGAAGCCTCGTGCGGCCCGCGGGACCGTACCTTGCACGATAAATTGCGCAGCGAAGCAGCTTTGCGTCAACTCCAGGAACCGCTTGAAATGATTTTAATGACATGAATTGCGCGTGCGGCGTGGTTCGAGCTCGGCGCATCAGAGAGGCAGCGTCGCTGCAGCTTTTCGGCACGCCGCAAAGGTCGCTGCAGAAGTCGGTCGGTATGCCCCAGCGGCGGAAAATCGAGCGGCCATCTGGGACGAGGACTGTCGCCAAGTCCTGCTTGCCCATGGCGAGGTAAAGGCCCCCGGATGGGAGCAAGGCGCGGCGTCACCGATCGAAATCGGAAAATCCTCAGAAAAGGCGCCCTGGAATTAGACCAACAACGGTTGTTACATCGCAAATAATTGAGACGCGTAGTGGCACGTCCCCGGACGCGATCTTCCAGGGGCAGTTCGCGATGACGGCTGTGTGCGTAACCCTTTGTGTTGCTCAGCAAACATTGCCGAGCGCGTGACGCAATCCCTTCCGAACCCTTGGACGACCTCCCCTTGCTGATCAGGACTTGGTGGAGGAGATCAAGGCGATCATTGCCGATATGACGACTTATCGCTATCGCCGTGTTCATGCCATCTGCGCCGCAACGCCCGCGCTGATGGCCGCTCATGACCGCTAAACGCGTCCATCGGGGTCATGGCGTTGCGCGCCATTCCGACATGAAGCGGTCGATGCCGAGGATCAGCGCCATGCCAGCGACCGGCACGGACGGGATGCGGTCTGGACGGTAGCACTGAACGAGCTCAAAGCCCGAATTCGTTCTTAAGCGTATTGAGATCGTTGAGAAACTGCTCGCGCATCTTGGTCGTGTAGATGCGCGTGATTTTGCCTTGGTTCTGGCGCTGAACGATCTTGCGCAGATCGGACATGCGAGCTCTCCACGTGAGGCCGTCAGTCAGGAACAAGAGAGGCGTGTCGTGACGTTTTGCCGCGATGATCGCATCGAGATCTCCAATGATATCCGTCATCTTCGAGCCGGTGGCGCCATAGGCCTTTGACTCTATCACGATGCGCGGCTTATTCCGATCCGGGACGACAACGTCGCATTTCGCTGTTGATCCATCTGCGCCAGTAAATGTGCAGCGGGTCTCATACCCACCTTCGCCGAAGACCTCGGCTACCAACGCTTCGGCGAAATCTTCCAGGCCTCTCCCACGGCGTTGTCCTTGAATGGCCGACCCGCGCCCAGAGCGAAGCCGCTCTACCAGAATATCGCTCCATACCGGCTGATAATTTATTGTGGTTGCCATCGCTTCAAGGAGGCCCAGGCTCTCCAATGCGTCAAGGTAACCCTGCGGATCGCTTGTATATCGCTTCGCTCCAATTCCGCCGCTGCCAAGGATGCTGCGCAGTTCCGTCTCCATGCTGTCCTTCGAAAGAGCGAGAAACAGTCTAATGCAGAGAAGCCCCTCTTCGAAGTTGGCGCTCAACAGGGCTCCGACGTCGGCCCGGCTGTATTCGGTCTTCTTCGGCAGGGCGGAAAGGGAGGCAATTGCTGACGCTGCGACATCGTCCATCCAGTCGACTGACAGCGGACTGAGATTGGCAACGACGTCGTCGATGTTTTGTTCGATGACCTGCATTACCGCCCGACAATCAGGTATTCGGTGACGGCCGACCGTTCGACGCGGCTATGCGTACCAAAGTGATATCGATGCGGCTTTTCAAAAACTCGCACGCTTGACTTATGTTTGCGCATGAGCTCTTCCAGAATTGGCAGATCGGGGTATCCGTTTGAGCTGTAAGAGAGAACGATGGTGCATTTCCTGAACATGGAGAATAGCCGGTCGAATGCGTCAACGGCCGTCCTGCGGTAACTGAATGGCGTATACCGTTTGGCGATTTTCTTGACCTTGGTCGTCCCGTCGACAGGCATGCCTTCCCAATAGCAGGATAGCCCCTCCAGGAAGTGATATCGTTTGATGTAGCAATTGTCGTCGGAGCGCGGAACATAAGGGGGGTCGAGATAGACGAGGTCTACCTTTTTTGATCCGACCTCGAATACGTCTCCCCTCAAGGCCCGGTTCCGACGGCCGTTGTCGAACACGGCGTTATTGTACACCTCGATCTGTTCGAGAAAGTGCTCCTCGAGCGAAAGACGCAAATCCCGCCGTCCGTCGTTATAGTGATCGAGATTTCCTGAAATTGTGAAGACACCACGAGGTTGACGTTTTACGCAGGAGCGGAACAAGGCCGCAAATGCGAGGGCCTGCTCATGTCGTCCTTCAAGCTGTCGAATCTTGCCGGAAACTCGATCCAGGAACCTCAAGTCCTCCGCCGTATAGAATACGTTCTGAAACGTGCGCTCGATGAAATCGGTCGGGCCCGGATCGGGGTCTATCAGTTTCTTGATGCTTTTGCCGTCGAGCCTCACGTTACTGTTTTCAATGGTTGCCCGCGCGACGAGGCTGGAGAAATTGAGAAAATCGGACGCGATCACGCGCCGGCCCATGGACTTCATGAGGTAACCGACGCTGCCAGTACCCGAAAATGGGTCCATCCCACTTTCGAAGTCGAGGTCATTCAGGATTTGATAGATCCACGGCAGCAGGCGCTTTTTCGAGCCCATGTACCGCAGTTCCGGGTACTTGGCCGATTGGACTGGCGCGTCGGGCTCGGTCCGCTTATTCGCAAGCGGAACGACCGTATCGTAAGTGGAAGATCTTGCTGCCGAATCTCTCATGCCAAGATCCTAGCCGATGGGGCGTGGCGCGCGCAACGGATGTTCCCTGCCACGCACGCGAAATGCTATGAGCTTAGCGCGGGCGAACATCCTTGCTATTTCCGCCTGATTTAAGAGCGCCGCCAGCGTCATGCAGATGTAGGTTCCGTCGAGGTTGAAGGAATAGCCAATCGGAACGAGGTAGCTGTCGCTGCGTGCAATCCGCAGGCTGCGGTCGAGCACATACACACCCGAGTGTTCCAGATCGGCCGGCCGATCGGCACGGACGCCGCGTCATGGTCGCGGATGGCGGCTTCCGTCGGCCCGTAGAGATTGTGCAGGACGACGTCCCAGGCTGGCGACGAAGCGGGCCTGCAACCGCCGGCAGGGCCTCGCCGCTGCATATCACGCGCCGCAGGCTCCGGCAGTCGCCCGCTGCTGGCTCCTGCAGGAAGCGTCCAGCATGGAGGGCACGACGTGCAGTGTGGTCACGCCGCAGCGCATGATGGTCGCGGCGAGATAAGCCGGATCCTGGTGCTTGCCTGCCCGGGCGAGCATCAGGCGCAGCCTTCGATCAGCGGCCAGAAGAAAACTCCCAAACCGAGACGTCGAAGCCAGACGGGGTTTTCTGCAGGACCCTGTCGCTGCCGTGACGTCGATCACCGGAAGGCACCAGTCGGTCCGGTGGCACCGGATCTGTCGCGGCCCGTCGCTGTCGTCGACGAAACGCACGTGCAGGCTCTGCGCCTCCGCACACTACCTGGCGAAGCGCCCGCTCGAACAGCACCGCATCGACGGGCCCGTCGATCTCCAGATATTCGGCGATGTCGTACTGCGCCGTGCCCGGCGTGAGTTGCTCGGCCAGCCAGATCTCCGCCTGCGCCGCAGTGAGCGATGCGCGATCTGGTGCGTACCGCTCATGCCGCGCCACTCCCCGGCTCGAGGCACCGCGGTAGAAAGGGCATCTGTCGCGAGGTCGCGTCGATCCCCTGCCAGCGGAGGTAGCCGTTGGAGATCGTGTGCCACACCGCATCCTGCCCGGACAAGCACTGGATCGATCGCCTGGCGCTTGCTTTCCCGGCGCTCGCGCTCGGGACGAAAGGCGGTCATGAGGCGCTCTACAAGCTCACCGCGTTTTTCCGGGATTGGCGCCCCCCATCTTTGGCTTGTGAAATGTCCAAACTGCCATCGCCCGGCAAGCCCGGCCAGCAACGCTAGAGGGTGTATCGCGAGCTGGCCGTGAGATAAAGGGCAGGGCGGCGATTGGCTCGCCGTGCCACGAAATGTCTATCGGACAATTGGAGGCTCGCCACAGCCATAGCTTTGAATCTTTTGATGTCCGGGTTTTCGTAAAGAGGCGCGTTGTGAACTGCTCGCTTCCGCTCGCAACCATTATCAATGGTCTCTGGCGCGACGTTGGAGACAGGTTCGTCTTCGCAAGAGCTTCGGATGAGAGCTGTGTCGATGCGATTAAGCCAAAATGTTCGAATTGCTGTGTCTGAGGAGCAATAAATGGAGCGTTCCGGCGTAGCGTACCTTCATTTTGCATTAAATCGACCAAGAGAATGGCACAAAAATAGACAGGCCCTGATCGGGTCCTGTTGGAGGAGTGAAGCTGTCTCGGCTTGCCGGAACCGCGGCGGCCGCGCTTGCGACGGGATCCGGGAGGTGCCGACAGAGCTCAGCGCATAATCTCCCCTCCAATAGATGAAGCGGCAGACCTGCTCGGTGCGCACACGAACGGCGCCACACCGTCAGCAAGCTGGCGGCCGGCGATCTGCTCGGGCGATGTCTATGCCCGAATAGCACAGCTGCCATGCAGCACCGCACGAGCGTTGTGGCCGCTGATGTCACCGGCGACGCCAAATCGCTGCTGCGACAAACAGTCTAGTTGCATTTGATCTGGCTCAAACCGCGGCGCGCCAAACGATGCTACCCCCGGCCGTCACCAATCTCGGATCGAAGGGGGAAAAAATGCTATCCAGCAACATTGTCCGCGCCATCATCACCGCCGCAGCATTGGTTGCCGCCTCCACCGCGGAAGCGACGGATCTGACAGCGGCGGAGCCTGCGGCTGCAGCGGCAGGCAGCAGCCCGTGGCAGATACGCTTGCGGGGGCTTAACGTGATCACCAACGACTCCGGCCGCGTCGACGGATTGCCAGGTTCGGATCTTTCCTTTTCGAATACGGTCATACCGGAATTCGACATCTCGTATTTCTTCAACGAGAATATCGCTGCGGAGCTCATCCTCGGCACGACCTACGCCAATGTTTACGGCAGTGGCTCAATCTCAAGGCTCGGAGAGATCGGCAAGACTTGGCTGCTGCCACCAACCCTGACCCTTCAATACCATTTCACCGATTTCGGCACCTTCCGGCCATATGTCGGCGCGGGCGTCAATTATACGCTGTTCTACAATCAGTCAGGCAAAAGTGCCCGTAGTCTTGATGTCAAGAACACCTTCGGCGTCGCCCTACAGGCCGGCTTCGACTATATGGTCGACGACCATTGGGGCGTGAACTTCGACGCGAAGAAAATCTTCCTCAGACCGGATTTCGAGGCCAATGTCGGTGGCGCCGGGGTCAGCGGCAAGGCCAAGCTCGATCCATGGCTGATTGGCGCCGGCGTCACTTACCGTTTCTAGTCCGACGGAATTTCTCGCGGCCAGAGCATGAACTCATAACGACCTGATCCAGATGCGTGTCGCAGCCGGCATTATAGCCGCGAGAAACGCGACGCCACTTGCGGTCGCGGCGTGACATCCCAGATGGTGGCCAGCCGAACGATGTCCCGCGTTACCTTCGTCAACTCGGCGCGATAGCTGGCGTGCGCGGAAGTGGCTTCGATCCGAAGCGCGTTCATGTGCCGCGTGTACTCCTCGCAGAACAGCGCGAAGAGCTCCGGCTCCATGAGGTGTTCGCGAAGCCGCTCCTTACGCTGCATGGTCTGGCGGTTGTCGCACGTGCCCTGTCGCGCCTTGGCGGCCTGCCAGAGCGCGTCATCGATGATGCACAGCTCGGGCACATCCTGAACGATCCGCGCCGATTCGGGGTTCGGGCGTGAACCCGCTTCCCCGTCTCAGGGTCCTTGATGTAGCGCAGCCGATTCCAGGTCAGCTTCCCGACATAAAGCTGGTTATTGAGATGCCGGTGCTGCGTGACGGTTGCCATGGATCGTGGACGGTCCCCAGCCGTGGCCTGAAGGACCGGCAACGGATTGCGCATTGAGCTCTTTCGCAATCAGGCGCGGCGACTTGCCAGCCGCGTATTCGCTGAAGATGCGGCGCACGATCCGGGCCTGCGCCTGCGACCGCCGTGCACCGGGCTGCCATCGCTCTCGAACTTCCTGACGACACCGGACTTGCCAGCCAGTACGCAAAGGTGGGCCGGCGAGAACTGGTTGATGCAGCTTATGAAGCTACCGATGAGTGTCTCGTCCAGAGTTTGACCAGCCGCCACGTTTAGGATCCCGTTGCGAAGCGCCTCGTGCTTCTCATTTTGCGCGGTCCGCATAGCTGCCTGGGTTGCGGCGAACACCGCGGAAATAGTCATCATTATTGTCAAGAGATCCGGGGTCAAAGCCAGATAGCCTTTGTTCAAGGTCTGCTAGGCCCTCGCCTACGCGCTGAAACCACTCATCTCGCCGCTTTTCCAAAGGCGCGGCAACAAACCGTTGAACGATGGCGCCAAGTCATCCGAACGGACGAGGCCGCATTGACACAGAAAATGGCACCGTCCTCGCGACCGTAAAGGACGCTTTGCGAAGGGCAACCCTGGCAAGGCGAGGGTGCCAGATCTCAGACGACACCCGCGATCGACGCCCTTCTCGGCAAGGTTGCGACGAAGCTCACTCGAAAGGCGATCAAAGCAGCCCTTGCGGGCGACAGTACTGCCTTGAAGCTTTGCATGGAGCGGATCGCACCGGTGCGCCGCGGACGCGTAGTGACCGTCGACAACTTCCCGAAGGTAACCAGCGCTGCCGATGTGCCTGGAGCCCTGTCAGCGCTCCTCCAGGCCGTCGCCAAGGACGATCTCAACGCAGACGAGGCAGATGCCATCGCCGCGCGGCACCTGCTCACAGCTCAGTCGAGCCACCATCGTCCGCGAGTGACACTGCGCGCGAGGCCCAGGTCCGCACCATCTGTGCTGAGTTCTCGATCAAGATCATCCCGGCGAACGAAATGCCGGTACCGGGACAGAAGCGAGCCGCCGGCACACTCGGCCGGATCCTTGCCAAGCACGGCCATGGCCACCTCCGCCTCGTCCTTGCCACGCTAAGCGAGACTAAGGGCAACCAAGGCCTGATTGCCGAAAACGTCGCTCTGGGTCACCAGCGACCTCGTGCGGGCCAGCAGCAAGTGGATCGGATGCTTCCTCGTGGTTCGACGCGTGGGACAAGATGCCGCTCGGCTTCATCCTCTGGCATGTCCAGGAGGTTGCCGGCAAAAGTTATATCCGCCACGCACTCGCCGGCGCCATGTACCTGATTCTCGTCCACTACAGCCGCGGAAAGAAGGCAGACCGGGAGGTGGACTATGGCTTTATCCGTCGGGTCCAGAAGGCCGAGGACGAGCAGACAGCGCGCCACGTTCATCGATCGGAGGCAGTAGAGAATGGGGAGAGAGCTAATCATCTTGAAGGCCTCGATGCCTCACGGTGAGTGGCTGCCTTGGATGAGGGAACGGTCGGGAATGAGCTACGGGGCAGTGCAGCGGTAGATGCGCCTCGCTGCGGGGCCACATCATGACGATCTATCAGACGGGCAAGCCGCTGCCGAACTGGCTAGTCTCCACCGAAGGCGCGGCCAAGGCCATCCACGTGCCTGAAGGAACGCTCCGGAGCCTATGCGCAGAGGGCTTCATTCAGGCGCGCGAAAGGGCTTTTGTCGCCTGGGCAACATGATTGACGGTCATGCCGAGGCGGTGAGGGTCGGAAGGCTGCCAGCGCCTCATGCTCGCGCCAATGCAGCCGGCGAACATGAAGTGTTCGGTGGGAAACAGGTAGCGATAATCACCGTTATCGCTGCGCTTTGCGGCAGGAAGTGACACCTATACAGCACACCGAAAGTTTGATTTTCGATCATATCGAAATCTTAATCATTCGCGCTATCATTGATTCATGGCCGCTGCAGCAAAAAAAGAGAGACCCAATTACAACCCTGACGTATTTCGTTGGGCACGGGAGAGGCGGGGCATCTCTGTCGAAGAAGTCGCTGAGAAAATGCATCAAAAACCCGAGCGTATTCTCGCATGGGAAAGCGCCCTCGACGCACCGACGGTCGCCCAAGCGCGCAAACTCGCCGACATTTACCAGCGCTCGTTTCTAGAGTTCTTTATGCGCACGCTCCCACCGGTGCGAGAGTCCGAACTAGTCCCAGATTTCAGAGCCCATCGCGGAATTGACATCGACCGTGACGATCGAGGACTTCGCGACATTCAAGAGTGGGCCGAAGCTCAAAGGGAGAACGCGCTAGACCTCTTCCAAGAACTGGGGGAGAGACCGATCGATTTCCCTAAATCACTCTTCTGCGATACGTCAAAGAACGTTGAAGTAGCGGCTATGGACGTTCGCCAGGCAATGGGTTTTACCATTGATGAGCAAATGGGCATGAAGGCGGCCGATAAGGTCAAGCTGCCAAATATCCTCCGATCCCATATCGAATTTCTTGGAGTTCTGACTCTTAAGGCGACCGAGATACGCGAGTTTGGTGCGCGCGGGATTTGCTTTGTACAGTTTCCGCTTCCTGTCATTGTTTTCGGAAACGAGTCACCGGGAGCTCAGATATTCACGCTTGCGCATGAGTTTGGGCATGTGATGCTCAAGGAGAGCGGGATCATCTCGCCTCTATCCTCGACAAACGGTGTTGAGAACTGGTGCGATCGGTTCGCCGCGGCCTTCCTTATGCCAAAAACGGCCGTTGAACGGCTGATCGGTAGCACCCCCGATATGCCGGCGCCGAACATTTCGGATCTCGATCTCGAAACCGCCGCAAACGAACTGCGTGTCAGTGCACATGCGATGCTGGTTCGTCTGGTGCAACTTCGATACGTCGTTGCCGATTACTATTGGCGGATAAAGAAGCCACAATTCGATGCCCAAGAAAGAGCCTTCAAATCTTTTGGCAGATCCTCGTACTATGGTAGCCGCTATAAGAATTCGCTCGGCGACCTTTATACCGGGCTGGTGATCGAAGCATGGAATACCGGGCGGATTACAAATCACAATGCCGCTGAATATATGGGGATCCAAAACCTCCGGCATCTATACGATATACGTGAACGGTTTGGCAGTTGATGGTAAAATACTGCTTCGACACTTCAGGCATTTCTAACCCGCTCGAGACGATGCCGGACGACATACATAAGTCGTTGTGGAGCGCATTCTGCGGCGGCCACCTCAAAGGGAAAACTATCGCAGTAACGAAGGAGATTCATGACGAGATGTGCCACATTCCCGGCACTGTCGGCTCCGTCATCCATGCTTGCAAAAGTGCGATGATCCTCGAGGTAGGAGATACAAAGTGGGACTGGCAAGCATATATCGATCATGTCGCTCGGATGCAGAGCGATTATAAGGAACATATCTCCGAATTCATTGGCGGCAGCAAAAAAACCATCGGACTCATTGACCTATCGATTGTCGCTCTCGCTAAAACCCTGGGGATACCGGTGGTCAGCATGGAGGATTTTGTCCCGCAGAATGCGGGCTCGATTAAGCGGCGAATTCCCAACATTTGCAAGATAGAGAAAGTTCCCCATCTGACTTTCAACGAGTTCCTTCGGAACGAAAAAATGAGTTTCTGACATCCGCAGCTTGGGCAGAGGTCAGAGAAACCCGTCACCCGCATGATCCTTGAACCGATCGGCGCGGCGGACATACGTCTCGACGGTCCGCGGGTCGCGATGCCTTGTGACTTCCATGATGCGGGAGATGCTCGCACGGTTCTCGGCCGCCGAAGTCACGAACCCTGCGCGGAGGGAGTGGCCGGATAGCCGCTCGACGTCCAGGCCGGCCGCATTAGTATACTTCTTCACGATCAAGGCGACTGATCGCGAAGTGAGAGCATCGGGCGTCAGATGGTCGCCGCGGCTGCAAAACCAAGGAGCAGAAGAGCCCTGTCACGCTTGCCCTGGAGCGTCTCCGGCCCGCTCCGGGCCAAGAGGGTATGAATGAGTCAACGGTCGCTGGCGCCTTCTGGCGGGCCGCTGTCCCCACTGTGCGACGGATACCCTTCAGGATGGCTGCCACGCCTGCATTGTTCGTCGGGTTCTCTTCACCGGCGCCGCGGTGGAAGAAGCGGATGTCGTCGGCACCTTCTTGCCTGCGGAGGCAAGCGAAGAAGCATAGTTCGCCACGGTCGCAGGGGAGGCCGGCAGCGAGAATCAGGTTGCTGACACCAACCCGACCCTTCCCGGAGAACGTCGATGACCACCGCTCCGTCGCTCGCTCTCTACGGCGCAGTTGAGGACGCGCTCGCGAGCGGCTTCGCTACCGCCGAGCTACACCACCTGCGGGGACACGACCACGATCTCTCTCGACGTTCAATCTCGTAATGACCGGCCCCAGGATGTGGGACGGATATCGGCTTGAATTGCCAAGAGTTAATTTTACCATATCGTTATCGCACAGATTCGCTGATCGCTCGATGTCCGACAATGTCGGAGATGCGACATAGCCGTATCAGAGCTACCCTTTTGTGTTGAATGTCGGATGATCTTCTCCTTTGGCACGGTACGTGCTTGGCAATCCGCAAACGCGTTCGGACCTAAGCAGGAGTCGTGCTCTACACACGCAAGAGGTTTCCGCAGCTGACGGCGTAGAAGAATTGTTCATGACGGGAGATCTCAATGACCTTTGTTGGCAACTTGCGAACCCCGCTCCTCGGTCGACGATTGCGACTGGGATTCGTCGGCGGCGGGAAGGGTGGTCTCGTTGGACAATGGCACTTCGCCGGGGCGAGATTGTCAAATCACTGGGAGGTCGTTGCAGGAGCTCTATCAGCAGATCCGGATAACGCACATGCATCGGCCGCAGAATGGATGATTGCGCCCGATCGCTCGTATGGTGACTGGAACGCCATGGCAGAATCCGAAGCTGCGCGCGACGATGGTATAGAAGCAGTCTCAATCGTCACGCCAAACTGGACACACCACCGTATCGCGACCGCTTTTCTCAAGGCCGGTATCGACGTAATACTGGACAAGCCCATGACGACGACGGTTTCCGATGCTAAAGAACTCGTGGAGCTTCAAAGAGCTACGGGTCGGTTGATGATCATCACTTACCCATACGCACATCACGCGATGGTTCGTCAGGCCAAACACATGATCAGAAACGGAGCCGTGGGGACCGTGCGGCAGGCACACGTGGAGTATGCTCAGGAGTGGGCGACAGGTCCGTTTTCCGATCGCGACAAGGGTGCTATTTGGCGACAAGACCCCGAGAAGGTGGGCCGCACGTCAGCGACCGGGGATATTGGGACGCATGCGTATCATCTCCTGCATAGAATTACTGGACTTGATATTGCCAGCCTCAGGGCTGAGTTTCACAACTGTGGAGCTCCGAAGCCGATGGAAGATACGGCCTATATCAATTTCCGTCTCGAGAATGGCGCCCCTGGGATTCTTTGGGTGACGCAGGCTGCGCCGGGCCAATACTGCGGTCTCCGCATCCGTGTGTGGGGCGACAAGGGTGGGCTAGACTGGGACCAAGAAAAAGCGGAGGTGCTACGTTATGTGCCCTTAGGGGAACAGGAGCAGATCTTCGTGCGAGGTCATGGCAATGGAACCCTACCCGAAGCGGAACGTCTGATACACCTCCCGAGGGGGCACGGTGAAGCTCTGGTGGATGCCTGGGCAAATCTCTATGCCGAGGCTGGCGTCGCAATCGCCGCGCGCCGCGCGGGGTACGCTCTTGCGGAAGGTAGCGTCGAGCTTTCAGGAGCCGAAGATGGGCTTAAAGGAATGCTGTTCATCGATACTTGTGCCGATAGCCACGAATCTGGTGGGTCCTGGGTTTCGATGAAGCAATGAACTCGTTTTCCCAGCCATTCGAGTAACTGTGCTGAGAGAGTCAATGTGATCCGCCGCTCAGCGCGGGCGGATGAAGTCCGGCAGTGACGGTTTCGCGAGTTCTTGCAGCCGACTATGCCGCCAGCGCGCTGAGCTCGGTAAACGATATTTTGTTATTGTTCATCACCTCTCCATCTGCCCGAAATCTTACTTTGGAGGCTGCAGCGCGTGCACGGCGTCTCTTCAACTTCGCAATGTACCAGCCCAATACCTGTGCCTTTGAGCTGCTGCGGACCCACCACCAGCACAAGATGCTTCGCTATCTTTTCGGCAGTCGGATTGAACGGGACCACGACGCCATCTTCGAGCGTCGTATCATTACCGGTTTCGTTTGTCCCGTCGGTCAACACGCTGGCAACCGGGTCATGCTCCCACAAGAGCATCTTATGGTCCCGATTTTCTTCCAGCCACATGCAGAGCTTGCTCTTCATCTCACCGAAGACAATGACGCGCCCCATATTGTCGAACTCATCAGCTTCGCAGGTGAAATGTACACGGTAGTTATGCCCGTGCAGGTGGCCTGGATTTGCCTTCGTGTCCAACAACACGGTGTCCGCAACTGATATCGTGATAGCGCTTCGCCTTGCAGCTCATACGTCCCCACTGCCGATGACGCGGTTCATCTGCGCGTAGGTTTCGTACCCTCTCGAGCCGGTTTTCGCTGTCAATGGGGACACCGACCACAAGCAGTTCGGAACTTCGATCACTTTGTGTGAAGCTATGTTTGGCACGCTGGCACCTTGTACGGGGCTTGAGAGCCTGAGTTTGCGAATACCTTAGCCGCCACCTATATCAATGACAGCATCGCCCGCGCTTCGCTGTCCAAACTCAGGTTTATCTGATGCCGGTGCAGCCCCCCGGGTGGAACTGTGACGCGCAAGCCGTTTGCGGACTGGGAGCTGGGGAAGGACAGACCTCACTGCGGCAATGGCACTTTCCATGGGCGTAGCCATTGGAATGCGATAGATCATTTGCTGCGTCTGAAGCGGCCACTCCGTCAGGTCGGCCAAGCTTGCGCTTCTCGGGACGTCAAGATGGCTAGCGCGGCCGCGACCATAAGCAAAACCGCGCTGGCGCTGAAGGTCACCTGGTAACCACTCATGTCGAACAAGAAGCCACCGACGATCGCGCCCAAAGCGATAGCGAACTGAACGACTGCGACCATAAGTCCGCCTCCGGCTTCGGCATCCTTCGGCAGCGTTCTCGACAACCAGGTCCACCAGCCCACCGGCGCTGACGTGGCGAACAACCCCCAGATGCCCAGCAGCAGTGCCGCCGCGTCGACCCAGCCACCGATGGCCACAAGGGCCACTGCGATCGTCGCCATCAACATCGGAATAACGACCAGCGTCCGATAGAGGCCATCCTTCAGGAACGCGCCAATGAGCATAGTGCCGATGAACCCGGTCACGCCCATCACCAGCAGCAGGAGCGACAGTGTTGAAACATCGACATGGGTCACGGTTTCGAGGAACGGCCGCAGATAGGTGAACAGCGCGAACTGGCCCATGAAGAACACGCTGACCGCTGCCATGCCAAGAACCACCACTCGCCGGCTCAACAGTTTAAAGACGTTTCCGGATGCCGCCCGCTCCTCGACTTTCATGGGAGGAAGACTCAGGAACTGCCAGACGAAAGCGATCACTGCGACCGGGACGACACAGAAGAACGCCCCGCGCCAGCCGATGAGGCCGCCGAGGAAGCTCCCCAGCGGCGCGGCAATGACCGTCGCCAGCGCATTCCCGCCGTTGAAGATCGCCAGCGCCCGCGGCACCTGATCGTCCGGAACAAGGCGCATGGCGGTCGCAGCGGACATCGACCAAAATCCGCCGATAACGACCCCGGTGAGCGCGCGGCCAACCATGAACGTCACGTAATTCGGAGCGACCGCTACGATCATCCCCGAGACGATCATCACGGCGGTCAGCGCTAGTAGCAGAATCTTGCGGTCCAGTCGGCCGACCACGGATGAGATGAAGAGGCTTGTCAGAACCGCAAAGGCTCCGGACACGGAAATCGCCTGTCCGGCCTGGCCTTCGGTTATTGCCAGATCTGAGGCGATCGGAGTAAGCAGGCTAACAGGCATGAACTCCGACGCGATGAGCGCGAAAATGCAGAGCGACGTCGCGAATACCGCGCCCCATGCCGCGGGCCGCTTCTCGACTCCGCTGCTTTCAGCAGAGACTTGCACCAACATGGTTTCTTACCTCGAGAATGTAGCAGCGAGGCGCGTCCTGCCTTTCATTGCCGGGTGTATCCGGAAGGCAGGGTTTTCGTGGCGCAGCTGCTGGGCCGATCCGATGGTCCGAGGCCCCCCAACGGCGACTAGCGCTTCTATATGGTATTTAGTTATGATCTACGCTTATGGATCGAATGTAATCGGCGCGGAACACCGAGCTCACCACAAGGATAAGCGCAAGTCCGCAGGCGCCGCGAAGGCGAGCGGTGCTGGCGGCGGATGCGCATACCTGGATCGTTCGCCAGCACCTGAGCTGTTTCGCGGTTCCGATCTCCGTTTCCTCTGAAGGAGCCTGCACGCGGGTGCAGCCAAGGGGTCCGCCACGATGCGGTTGCGAAATTGGCGTTCGCGGAAGGACAGCCGCGGCAAACGCGCCCGTGCAGCTTTCCTTTGCATTTGAAACGTTCTGAATGACCTGGGCGTAGCCCGCGGCAGAAGGCACTGTCTTAACATTTCGACGTCTCCGCGCGATATCTTTAGTCCGTGACGCGTCTGCAAATGCCTCACAGCAATGTGCGTGCCATCAGAAACCTTCTGACATGAGCGCCCAGAACGAACCCGGCTGTCTCGTATGCCCATCATTGTCCTACATCGAACAATGCCAAGCAACATTGTCGCTCGTCACGTTGCCAAATGTGGACCGTCGTCCAATCAGCGATGACACCGACCTTCCCGATAAGGCACGTCACGCTGAGTAACCACCTGTGCGAAACGGCCCAGTCGGTTCCAAGCTGCGAATATGGCTATCTTGAAGAACGAGCACAGTGACGATCCCCTAATCGATGCCCTGAAGTGGGGGCCCACGGGCGGTTCAGCGCCGTTCGGCGGATGGGGCAGGGCGGTCGCCCGAAATCTTGGTGGAATCGATGAGGCGCAGCTCGCTGCGGAGCTGCTCTTTTTGAGCTACCGGTGGGACAGGCCGACCCACCGCTTAAGAGGATTACGGCCTTTGACCCGGTATCCCGAACGTTGGGCTCGCCTCGCCGATCTTCGCGCCAATCCAATCTCTCACTTGATACTGCTTGCCACATCCGGAATGCTTGGCGATACCCACGTCCTGTGGTTGTAAGCAAACTATTCGCGTGTGCTCACATTCCGTTGCCGCGGTCCGGAAAGCGAAGGCTAACCCCACCTTCTCGAATTCCAATCTCGCCCTCGATCGTCAAAAGCATGCTGCCGACGACCCCGCTTCCGTGCCAACGCGCGGGGCGTCGGGAAGGAGTTGGAGGTGCCAATGGCGCGCACGATGCGCTGCGAATCATTCGCTATCTGTTTTCATCGACGTCATCACCAATAATCCAGGAGACCTTGGAGCGCGCTGCAGGGGAACGGCACGCGCAGGCAATACGAGCCGCACTTGCTAGATCACTCACGAGCCTCAGACCCGATACGTTCTGGGCAGCGGGGCTGGGGCACCGATTTAAGCGCTTCTAAGTTTTCTCGTGCTCACCCCCAACTAATCTAAGCCGCTGTTGAGGAACGAGACTGGGGCCAGCCGGCGCTCGCCTCGCCCTTTCACGACAGGAGCGGGCGTGTCAGCGGCTCGTAGGTGCGCCGGTACAAGGCGTCGCCGAACAGTCGCAGGACAGCGTTTCGGATCGTACTCGAACCCGTTCTCAGCTTGTCCCGGGCGCGCGACTTCTTCTGCACCCACGCGACCCGGCCGATGCGCGCCTCGTGAAATTGTTGAAGGATGCCTTCCATCGGATCGCCCTTACCGACAACTCTGCAAGGACAATCGCGTCCTCGATTGCCTTGCCCGCGCCCTGGGCCATGCTAGGCGATGAGGCGTGCGCCGCATCACGTATCAGGACATGGCGATCGGCGGTCCATCGTTTTGCGGGAACTTCCTGCAAAACGGCTCGATGAACTGCGGTGGCGGGATCCAGGGCCGCGACGATCGGCCCGAGCGGACCTGCGAAGCCGCTGAACAGTTCGCCGTCGCATTGCATCGGCTGTCCACCGGCCTGAGCCATCGTCTAATAGCTTATCACCTTGTCGCACCCGGCCATCAATTGCACCAACTTGTTGGGATCGCCCGGCATAGCGCCTCGCAAAACAATATTATCGGGGGCAATGTTGCGGGCTTTCGCAGATATCCCCGAAAAGTAAATCTCGCCTGTCGTTGCGGCATTGATCGCCTCGAAGTGGTCTGAAAGCTTTCCGCTGCCGAGTCCTTCGATGCTTGATGCCCTCTCTGCGGTGAGGAGATGTACACCATCGCCGGCGACAAACAAAACCAGATGGTGACCCTCTTCGAGCACGGCTCGAACGACAAAAAATGCGAGAGCAGCCTTAGTCGGGTCGCTCGGAGGCACGGTCACGTGCACGAGTATCTTGGCCATCACCACCTCCCTAGCAACAGGCGAAAAAATCATCGTAGCACGATGGCACGCCAGTCGGTGTCGATTGCGTCCTATTTTTCGACTGCCGGCGGTTCTCTTGCCGACAACGCGGCCTTCCCCGCTGAGGCGCAGGGACACGCGCGAGCAATCGGGGTTGGATGTTTTCTGCCTTTGCGCAAGACGGCTTGGCCACCCCGTCCGGCATTGCTCCAGCCGATGGCGTGAAAGGTGGGCTGCGGACGGTTCCTCATCTGTCGCCGTCGCCGTCATCACCGACAATCCAGGAGACCTCGCATGGCCTGGGACCAACGGCTCGCGCTGGCATGTACGAGCCACACCGCATGACCAACGAAGCCTCAGTCGCGACGCATTCCAGACCGATGCACGGCTCGTGGAAGCGTTAAAGAATTTGATGTTCTTCGAAACAAGCTATTCAACACAACGGCGCTTCGATAGGCATCCCGCGCTCTGGGCCATGCTGGATCCTTCTTGACGAGGACGTACGAAGCGGCGATGTTCCATCACGAGACGAGGAGCAGCCATGATGACTTACGAGTGGCACGACACTCTCTTGCGCGAGGAGGACCTCGCAAGGCGCGCGGCGGCAATAGTGCCGAGGATGCTAGCGCATCCAGTGGTCACTCTCGACCAGATCTCGCGACTTCGAGGTCACATCGACGACTGCATCGACAGGCTCGGGACGCTGCTTGCCGAAATGGAGAATGCCGGTGTCGATCAGGTCTTCCTCGGGGCTGCGATTCGTGATGCATGGCAGAGCCTTGCTGATAAAGCCGATGAGAGGTCGCGATTGTTCGAGATTGACTTCGTCGACGTCCATCCCACGCTGTCGGACAACAAAGATCAGGGCGTGGCCGCGCATTAGTCGATCAGCCTAAGGCAAGTGATCTGCTGCCACCACGAGAACATACGGGTTCGTGCAAGCGCCCTGGACTTTCAGTCTTCAACCGACCTCAGCAAGGCCGGGGCCCATTGAAGGTGGGGTGGCATCCTTGAGATGGCCGCAGTGATGCTTGACGACCAGACTCACTTGTGCGCGCAAGCGTCCTCCAAATAAAGAAAAATGGTTTCGAGGCGTAGCGAACTACTGTGGTAGCTTCACGGCTCCGATAGGCCGGAAATTTATCGAGCCGTACATCGGCCGGTACAGGGAGACAGCTCATGCACCCGGCCTACCGTCGCCGGCGACATGCCCGTCTGCTTGACGATGTGCTTGCCCGTCAGCCGCTGGCGGCGCAGCATCGCGATCTCGTCGGTAATCGCGGTCTGTTTCGGGCTCCTCTTCGGCCGGGAGGATCGGTCTGCCATGCCGCAGGCCCCCTCGCGCCGGAAACGCTCGACCCAGCGCCCAACGACCTTCGCCGTCACGCCGTATGTCCGCGCCGCATCGGCTATGGAAAGACGGCCTTCGATAACGCAGCGCGCTCCTCTCGACGCAAGGGGGCCAAACGGGCATTCTTGTGAATGTTCATTGGTCCTCCGAGAATCAATGAAGCTTTGACAACCTCAGCTTTCCCGGCCGGGACCGAATGGACAAACCTAGGTGAATACCGAGACAAAAACGGACAGCCAGATCAAGACGACTCCCAACGCCAACGCTCGTCTGGCGGCTATGACCTTCTCGTCGCCGTCGTCTGCAACGGGGGTAGTCACAATCCAGGGCACCGAGCCAAGCGCTGCGAATCCGGCGAGCGCCAAAATCACAATGACAAAATCAGCGCTGCGCCAGCCGTCGGGCTCATACAATCCCCAGTAGCCAAGGAACGCCATTCCCACTGAAAACATGGTGGCGGAGGCAGAGCAAAGTCCCGCAACAGCACCTGATGGCGCACGCATGTAGCATCCTTTCCTTGCCCTCAATCCAAAGGCTATATCGATGAAGGCGCAAACTGCCTTTGCACATATGTTGCAGTGCGCCGTCTCATCCTGATCGGGTTCTTCAGCACACTTGGTGCACGAGGATTCACGTAGTCGCCGATAAGTTCATTGATTCGGAATCGAAGTTCAACATTGTTGTTGATTAGGCGTACTTGCAACGATAGACACCCAGCGCCGCTGGCATAGTCACGTCGTTCGATGTTGTGGCGCGGCGTTCGACTGATGGCGAGGAAGACGGGCTGCTGCTGGCTGACGGCGGACAGATCGGTGTCGCCGGGTATGAAGCGGCGGATGCGCTTGTTCGACCGCGCCTTTCTGCCACGGTGAGTTCGGGCCGCGGAACCAGCTCCTGGCGACGATCCCATCTTCCAAAGTCTTGAAGCCGCGAAACCTGGTACCGCGGTCGAAGGTGAAGCTCTGCCGGGCAAAGGCCGGTAGAGGCGAGAAGGCGATCGTCGGCCGTGAGTGGCGGCTGCCGTTGTGATATACACCGTGTAGCGGCTCTTGCGCTCCACGAGCAAGGTGACGTTGGCTGCCCCGAGCTCCGCCGGAAGATCAAAAGATCGCCTTCCTAATGCGCGAACTGCGAGCGATCGGCAATGAAATCATAACGTTGGTCGATCCTGCAAGCAAACGGGATCAAGCCGTCGCGGGGCTTGCGGGAGCCGCGGCACCGGCGCTTGCGACGGCCTTCCGGCAGGTGTCGATTCAGCGACGGTCTGGAGGGAAACCTCGATGTCGCGCGCAACGAATACGTCCTTAGCGTGACGAGAACTGAGTGAGGTCTTTAGTTAATTCCAGTGCCTGCCGCTCAAATAGGCGGCGGTAGATGCCGCCGTCGAGACGGATCAGCGCGGGATGATCGCCCACCTCGATGATGTGGCTGCGCTCAAAGACGAGCAGCCGGTCGAGCGCGCGCACTGTCGTCGGTGCGCGATGATCAGCGTGGTGCGTTCGACCATAGGCCGCTCCATCGCCTTCTGAATCAGAGCCTCCGATTCCGAGTCCAGGCTCGATGTCGCCTCGTCGAGGTTTAGAATCCGTGCATTGCCAGGAAGGCGCGCGCGATCGCCGCCCGCTGGCGCTCGCCGCCGGAAAACTTCACGCCGCGTTCGCCGACCCCAGCGTGGCGTAGCCCTTCGGCAGGCGCGCAATGAACTCGTGCGCGCTGGCGAGCCGCGCCGCTTGTTCGATCTCCGCCTGGCCGGCCCCAGGGCGACCATAGGCGATGTTCTCGGCGAGCGATCGATTCAACAAGAGGCATTCCTGCTGCACGATCGCGATCTGCGAGCGCAGCGAAGCCTGCGTCACCTTCGAAATGTCCTGGCCATCGATCACGTTGGGTCATAGAGCCGCTGGATGAACTTCACAAAGGTGGTCTTGCCGGAGCCGGACGGACCGACCAGACCGACCTGTTTACCGGCCTTAATCGACATCGAAAAGTCTGTGTAGAGCGGCAGCCCATGGCTGCCATAGTGGAAATGGACGTTTTCGAAATCGATGCGGCCCTTCGTGATCCGGACCGGCTCAAGGTAATGCCGTGATTGGCCATCAGCCTCTGGAACTGCTCGCTGGTATATTGGCTGCCCTGGTCGAAATGATGCAGCAGCGCATCTGGCTTGACTCTGCGCCAGATCGCATGATCACCGCATCGGTGACGAGTTGGGCCGCGTACTGGTATTCATCGACCAGCCGACGACACGGCGCGAGAAGAGATCCGGAGTTGGCTGCGACAGCGAAGGACTTCAGTGTCCGATGCAAAGTGATCTCGAATGAGAATGAGTTCGGATGAGAAAAGAGGGAGTTGCCCACCGGTGGCCGTTAGAACTGCAGTAATTTGCAGGTCGGGCGAAATGCTAAAGAGAGCGTCGTACTGAGATGGCGTGGCAGATGCCCAATGCAAGCATGGAGCGTAGCTCGCGCTCGAAGAACGCGTGAAGCGCGACTCGACCAACATAATAATTAGAGAGCAGCCAGCTTTTCTTCTTCAATTGAAGCGACCATCACCAATGTGAAAAATTAGTTCATCGTCCGTCACATATTTCGGATGCCGTCTTGACGACGAATCAAAATACGAACAAAAAGAGAACTCGTCCGCGTCGTTCGACCAGGTGTTGCCAGATGGCGTCCTATGCACAGCAAAATTGACAAGCTCCACTCCAACCACGCGGTTTACACTCGCGTTGCTGAATTGGCTGAACTACGTTTTCGCTAAGAAAACAATGGTGCGAGGCAGATGTTGACAAAACCGAACGGACAGTCCCCATCGCAAGACTTTCGAACTTCGTAGGCAGCCGCAAGTTTGCGACAATTGTGGCTGATCCGCCTTGGCAGTTCATGAATCGTACCGGTAAGGTCGCTCCGGAGCACAAGCGCCTCAATCGCTATGGAACCATGGAGCTTGAAGTGCACCCCGAATTTGGGCCAGCGGGAGGCTCAAGCTTTAAGCTGTCTGTAATGATATCCAGCAAGCGGTACGCCTCCGGACGAATCTTGTCGCTGCCACTGTCGAAGAAGACGTCCTGCTGAGCGACGACCCGAAGGACGGGAATGTCGGTTGGGAAGCCCGCAAGGCTATGTTCTCCGGCTGAAACAATGTCCACATGAAACGAGAACCTCTGCTCGCCTCGCGATAGCCTCGTAAGTCTGCTCATGCGGTCGGCATGCTCGACACCGACCGTTTCCCACGCTGCCACGAGACAAGGAACACCTGCAGGGCGTTGACCGGGCAGGTGTCGGATGTCGCAAGAGACTGGCCGCCGTGAAGCACAGCGGTCAATTCAATGCCTGCAATGGCGAGATACCTAGAAAACCGCATTGGGAACCCGCAGCAATTGGAACTTATACCGTCTTCCTGGCCGTTGATGATACATATGCCATCAGATATCTTCCCTTCCAGCCGAACACCGTCGGATGAGAAGGACAGATCGCGAAGGCCGCCGAATGGCATCCATGCTTCGCATGTCGGGATCGGGCCGGGCTTGTCGCTCCAGATCTGTGCAAACACCCTGTCGCCGACGAAGTTGCATTCTTCCTTATCGGTACAGTTCAGGATGCCCGAGAAGGGCGAGAATCGGAGGCGATCCGACTGCTCCTGGATCCACAACATCGTCACGGATCCGTTCTGGTCACGCGCCAGTCGCATCCGGACCGGATACAGGTCAACCCCGTAGGAGATCGCCCCTTGATAGACCGTGATCTCGACAGGGGTAGCTGACGCCCCGGATAACGGGGCGGTCCCTAAAGGCCGTGGTTGAACGGCTGAGCGTCTTCGTGCGGGGATGGAAAGCCTACTTCAGGCTGGCGCAAACACCATCGCTCTGGCGAATGCTGGACGAGTGGATGCGTCATCGTTTGAGGGCTATCCAGCTCAAGCAATGGAAGAGAAGCAGGACGATCTTGCGGGAACTGATGGCGAGGGGAGCAAGCCCCGATGCGGCGCGGCAGGTGGCGGGAAATTCCCGGCGCTGGTGGCGCAACAGCGGCAAGCTCCTCAACACCGTCCTCACGATCAAATGGGCCGACCAACTTGGAATGCCCAGGCTCGCCTAACCTCAATCTCTCGAACCGCCCGGTGCGGACCCGCATGCCGGGTGGTGTGGCAGGGGCGCGATCAAATACGATCGCCCCCTATGCCGATTATGAGATAAAGTCCCGCTGTCACGGAGGCTGCCCTGTTCTCAGACTTGATCAATGGGCCCGTGCAGCCGAGAACTCCCTTATCGTCGATCGCTAGTTCTCTCCGTGTTTCGAGCCGAGGAGAACGTTTTTTCTACTACGTCAAATGACCCCTCCAAGCAGTTGCTGAGAGACCAGCAGGTGAATCAGGGTGAACAGTCGGCGGGCTGTCCCCTGATCGATCTCGATTTTCGATTTGAGGCGGCTGTTTCAGCAGTGCGGAAGCCTCGTCGTGGATGGAACGCCGTCCCATATCAAAGGCTTCCAGCCGATCGGGAGTGAGCCGCGACTCGGCGCCTGCATAGCTCTCGCAAACAAGTCGGTAGTCCTTGAGCAGCCGGCGAAATGACGTGAGCGATAGGTGATGGCACTGAACCGGTGCGCCGTTCTCGGTGGTGACCGACATCGCCAGTCGCTTGTCCACCAGGGACAGGCGCAGCCGGTAGGGACCGCCACCATGCTCGACAGGCGCGAAACGATTGTTGTCCAGCAGGTCGAAAAACGGCGATGGTCTGCTCGCGTTTTTGTGCTGCATCCGTCCGGTCGCCCAAAGGCGGATCAAGCGAAACACCAGAAAGCCGAAACCTGGATGGCGTGGTACTCGCCCCGGTCATCGCGCACCGCCTCCTGGAACAGAATTGACTATGTTCGCTCGACCGAGCCTGTCGGCCGCAGTACAAGACGTGGCTGCCGCCGGAACGGGTCCGACGACAGCCGCTTTGCCCTGGGAGGCTGGGCAAGAGGAAAAACTGTTCGAAAAACTCGTTCCCGAGATTCGACGCGGAAACCGGAGGCGGTTCCAATTGCTGCGCATCCGCTCGCGAACGTCAGCGCCACCGTGGGGATTGTTGGGGCGAGGCGTTACAACCGTGGCCAGCGACCGGCCAGTGGCACGGACATCATTGCAAACTGAAGAAAAAGCGGCTGCCGTTGCAACAGGTTCAACGGCAGCCGAGTGGCCCTGCGAAGCTGGGGAGAATGCCACTCGCAGGGCGGGAGCTTCTTCCAATCGACGCTGACGAAGGTCGATCACGGAGGTTTCAGCAAAGAAAGCTGACCTCGGACATAAGGTGCACGCATTCCTGATCTTGATCTTTTGCCTACGGCAAAGTTAACGGCGTGGATCCTGAAGTCTGGCTTGCCGATGTGCTGGAACGGATCATCTCCGGCAAAGCGAAAGCCAACCGGATGGAAAGCCTCTTGCCGTGGGCTTGGAAGGCCGAACGCGAGGGCGTTGCAGATCAGGAGCGACGGGCGGCATGACGCAGAACAGCCAAGGGACGACGGTACGATCGAAGCTCGATGACGAGGCGTTCGAAACCTTCATCAGGGCACGTCGTCCAGTGTCGCCGATCTGGTCGATGAGTGGCCTCGACGGCTATCTCACGGCTCTCATCATCGGCCCGAGATTTATCGACCCACGTCAGTGGATCCCGGAGCTGACCGGTCCAGAGGCCTTGAATATGCCGATGGAAACAACCGAGCATCGGGCCGTGCAGACCATCGTTGCGGAATACAACCGGATATCGGCGAGCCTCGCCGAAACGCCGAAAGACCACCGGCCCAGGTTCACCAGGATCGATGAACTAACCTTTGATGCCATGGGCTGGGACGTCTGCTTTCTGATAGGAACCGGGTTCGCGCCCAAGCTGTGGCGGCCCGTCATTCGCGGCCATGCCGTCATCGGCGATATCATCGCGCCAATCCGCAAACTCAGCGAGACCAAACGGCCCGCCACCCACCAGGATGCTGCTGCCGTCGCCGAAGCGCTCGTCAATATCCGAAGCTACTTCCTGCCAAAGCGCGCGAAGTAAAAGTTCTAAAAGAGCGCTGAAGCCATTCCGTCAATGCCGAAAGCCGTGGGGTGCTCGCCGCGCTCACCTTCATTTTATTGTTCCAGAAAGATGGAGAACTCGGTAGTTCCGCCGTCACTACAGCAGCCCTGACTGCTCAGCTTCATGGCGCAGGTTTTTCCACGAGCGCGGACCGATCTGCTGAATGACGAGCCCTGCCGCGAACGAGCCCAGATCGCCGCAATCCTTGAGGTTGCGTCCGGTAACATAGCCGTAGAGGAAGCCGGCGGCATAGGCGTCGCCGGCGCCCGTCGTATCGACCAGTTCCTTGATGTCCGTCGCTTTGATGATTACGGTCTCGTTGCTGCACACGATCACAGATCCTTTTTCGGAACGCGTGACGGCGGCGATTTCGCAATCCTTTCGAATGGCGGCGAGGGCTTCCTCGAAAGAAGTAGTCTGGTACAGTGATTTGATCTCATGACTGTTGGCAAAGACGATGTCGACGGCGCCGGATTGAATCAGTTGGAGGAACTCGTCGCGGTGGCGTTCGGCGCAAAAGGAATCCGAAAGCGTCATCGACACTTTCCGATCCGCAGCGTGCGCCAGCATGGCAGTTTGCCGGATCGCCTCCTTGGCCCGAGCCGTATCCCACAGATACCCCTCGAAATGGGTGATCTTGGCGCCAGAAGCCTTGTCGGCCTCGACATCCTCGGGGCCAAGCTCGACGCAGGCGCCGAGATAGGTGTTCATCGAGCGCTCGCCGTCGGGCGTGACCAAGATCAACGAGCGTGCGGTCGGCGGCTCGCCCTCGAGCGGCTTGGTATCGAAGGCGACGCCCCGCGCATGAATGTCGTGGGTGTAGATTTTGCCAAGCGGATCGCTGGACACCTTGCCGAAGAAAGCGGCGCGTCCGCCGAAGCTCGCCACGCCCGCCGCCGTGTTGCCGGCGCTGCCGCCGGAGGCCTCGATCCCGTCGCCCATGCGGCTGTAGAGTAATTCGGCGCGCGTGGCGTCGATCAGGTTCATCGCGCCCTTCATGATGCCGTTGGTCTTAAGGAATTCGTCGTCGCAGTGGGCGATGATGTCGACGATGGCATTGCCGACGCAAAGTACGTCATAGTGGGGCATCAATGTCTCCACCGACAACCCGCCGACTTTTGTAAGTCGGCCGCGGCCGGTCTAGCGATTTGGAATGGAACAGAATTTGCCAGACGCCTGACAGATACCCGCTATCGACACTTGTTTCACCAACGCGCGAAAATTATAACGATAGATGCGGTGTGAGGTTTCCAGCGAGGTCATCGGTAACGGTTCCGTTCCTGTATGAGAGTCACAGCGTTAGCAGCAAGAGCTATGCCAACTCGAAAAGGCTGATTCTTTCGATGTGCTGGCTCTTCGTGTCTGCTTTGTCTGTTTGCTTACGACGCAATTTTTATCAGGTATCCGACAAATGATTTGGTCGGAACGCTACCGTGTCTCGGCGAAACAGAAAAGCACGGAGGAGGGGAACTCTCGGTCTCACTCCATCCACGCCGACGCAGAGCATAGGCCGCGGGCCGGAACCTGCGGATCGGCACCTCGGGCGTCGATATACCTCGCCCTGTGACGAGCCGATAGCTATAGGGCCCCCGGTACCGCCGGCTTGCTCAGTTCGCCTTCCTGCAATTGAGCGCGGCCTCAGGCAGTGGAAGGGGGCGCATGTGACAACAGCTTAATCCCGGCAGGTGATGCGTGCGGACTGATCGCGGGTGACATCTGCTCGACGTCGGACCCACGACATATAAAGATATCTTTATATCCATCTTGACGTTGGTCTGATGGTCCGTCATGCTGTCCGTGTCGTGGTTCTGCGGATCGCATGATCCGGAGCTAAGAGGGAATCCGGTTAAGCAGTGAGCCCATGCCGGAGCTGCCCCCGCAACTGTGAGCGGTGAGCTGCAATCCGAGTACGTCACTGAGGAAGACTCCTCGGGAAGACAGGATGCTGCGATGACCCGCAAGCCAGGAGACCTGCCACGATAGATAACGTCCACGGGCGGGGTGTCCCGGTGTGCCGCTTTTGCGACTGGCACACCCATGCCCTTCGTCGATGCGTCAGCCAATGCCTTGCCACAATCTTCGGGGTAAGGAAATGACCATCAAGACTGCAAGTCTCGGATTCCCAAGAATCGGGAGGCATCGCGAGCTCAAGTTCGCTCTCGAATCCTATTGGTCCGGCAAGAGCGACCAAGCCGCATTGTTCGACGTCGCAAGGAAACTGCGCGCCGACAACTGGCGGCTCCAGAAGGAAGAGGGGATTGACATCATCCCCTCCAACGATTTCTCTCTTTACGACCACGTGCTGGATACCGCCGTCATGGTGGGCGCGATCCCGAATGCCTATGGCTGGAAAGGCGGCCCGGTCGATCTCAATACCTATTTCGCGATGGCGCGCGGCAGCCAGGTCGACGGACATGCGGATTGCGGCCACGGCGTCCCGGCTCTCGAAATGACAAAATGGTTCGACACGAACTACCACTACATGGTTCCCGAGGTGTCCGAGGATCAGGACTTCGTGTTGACGTCCGAAGAGCCCGTCGATCATTTCCTCGAGGCGAAAGAACTCGGAATCCACACCCGGCCAGTCATCCTCGGCCCCGTCACCTTTCTGAAGCTCGCCAAGGCACGCGGCGCGACGTTCAAGCCGCTCGACCTGCTATTGAAGCTGCTGCCGGTCTACGAGGAACTGTTGCGTCGCCTTGATGCGGCCGGTGTTGACTGGGTTCAGATCGACGAGCCGATCTCCGTTATCGATCTCACCGAAGGCGAGCGCCACGCGTTTTCGGTCGCCTACAGGGCGTTGGCCAAGGCCGTACCTAATTTGAAAGTGATGCTGGCGGCTTATTTCGGTGGCCTCAGGGACAATCTCGTCGCCATCGCCGCCCAGCCCGTCGCCGGACTGCATCTCGATCTGGTGCGCGCCCCCGACCAACTCGACGAGGTTTTGAAGGTGGCCCGCAAGGATCAGGTCCTGTCGCTCGGTGTTATTGACGGCCGTAATATATGGCGTGCCGATCTGGGATCGATTATCGACCGGCTGGAGCCGGTCGTTGCAACTCGCCAACCTGCAGGCATCGAAGTCAGTTCATCCTGCTCGCTTCTCCATGTTCCGATCGATATAGAGCTTGAAGCTGCTCTCGATGCCGATCTGAAGACATGGCTGGCGTTCGCAACTCAGAAGCTGGGGGAACTTTCCACGCTGAGCCGCGGCCTTGTCGAGGGCAAGGCCGCCGTCTTCGAGAAAGTCCACGCGGCATCCGCGGCGATTGCGGCGCGGGCGTCTTCGCCAAAGATCAACGATCCACTGGTCCAGGGCCGCATCGCCGGGGTGGACGAAGCGATGAAGCGGCGCATGAATCCTTTTGCGGAACGCCGGGCAATTCAAGCGGACGCAATTAGGTTGCCGCTTTTTCCGACAACGACCATCGGCTCCTTCCCCCAGACGTCCGAGGTCCGCACGGCACGCTCAGCCCACGCCAAGGGTGCGCTGAGCTCCACGGATTACGAATCCTTTCTGCGGAAGGAGACGGAGGCGGCAATTCGCTGGCAGGAGGAAATCGGACTCGACGTGCTCGTCCATGGCGAGTTCGAGCGCAACGATATGGTCCAGTATTTCGGGGAGCAGCTCTCGGGTTTCGCTTTCATGCAGCACGCTTGGGTGCAGAGCTACGGCTCGCGATACGTTCGCCCGCCGATCATCTTTGGTGACGTTTCCCGCCCAAATCCGATGACGGTTCGCTGGTGGGGCTATGCTCAATCGCTGACGAACAAGCCCGTCAAAGGCATGCTCACAGGTCCGGTCACGATCCTGAACTGGTCGTTCGTCCGTGACGACATACCGCGTAGCCAGACCGGCCGGCAGATCGCACTGGCGATCCGCGACGAGGTTATGGATCTGGAGAAGGCCGGCGCCAGGATGATCCAGATCGACGAAGCGGCATTTCGCGAAGGGCTTCCGCTTCGGCGCAAGGATCGGAAAACCTATCTCGACTGGGCTATCGAATGCTTCCGCCTTTGCTCGAGCGGTGTGACCGACCGAACTCAGATCCACACGCATATGTGCTATTCTGAGTTCAGCGACATCATCGACGCCATCGCCGCGATGGATGCCGACGTTATATCCATCGAGACCTCACGCTCGAAGATGGAACTTTTAGATGAGTTCCGCAGCTACAAGTATCCGAACGAGATCGGCCCCGGCGTCTATGATATCCATTCCCCACGGGTGCCCGACGTGAAGGAAATAACCGAACTTCTGGCCCGTGCTCGGCAACGCCTGGCCGACAGCCAACTCTGGGTCAATCCCGACTGCGGGCTCAAGACCAGAAAGTGGGAGGAGGTTCGCCCCGCGCTGGTGAACATGGTCGCCGCGGCCAGAGAACTGCGGAATGAGGCCCTGGGAAGGTGAGAGCGAAGCGGCTACCCGCAAGCCGAGGTGCCTGCCTCGATCGAAATCGCTCACAGGGCAGGGGGTTAGGAAGGTGGGGATTGCTGCCCGCGCGCTCTCTGCCCGTGCGAGGTCATCATCCGTAATAAAACAACTGAAGGATTCATTCCCCGCGCTAACCAACTCGGAGGGGCGGGAGAGGTTGTAGGTTCACGACTAACTGCCCTTACGCGTGTAACGGTAGCCTTATCTGTGCGAGCGGGTTCTTGCGTTACTTTCCGAAGTCCTCCCCACATCATCGGTAATGCTTAATTTCGGCGTTAGCCCGAAACAGCCACATCCCGATATTCCTCATTTCTTGTCATTCATCGCCCAGATCGCGCGCTCCGTTTTGTTCGCAAGGGCGCTCGCAACCAAGGCGCGGTTTGCGTTCCAGCATCTGTTTGAGCCAGCATCCACTCGGCGGCCCCTTCTTCCATCTGCCGCTCGACGGTAGCAATCTTTTCGTTACAACCTCGAAGCTAGTCAAGCTGGAGGCGTGCGAGTTCAACGACCAGCAAAGGCAGCGCCGTATCGGGGTCTTCGATCTCACGCTTCAGTTTCCATACAATAGTGAGACCGGCCGGTATGGCGATCCCATATTCCCTGAGGTGGCCGCGCAATGCATTGACGGCTGGTTGCGCTGGTGGACCAGGAGATCGCGGGTTTTAAACACCATGCCCGTGATTGCTGCTCAGCGGTTTTCACCGGCACGAAGCGCATGGTCGGTCGGACCGCAGGCTCGCTGATTGCCTCAGCATCGGCCGCGTCGTTCTTAGGCCTTTTGACAAAACGGCTTCACGTAGATCGCTGGGATGAGTCGAACCTCGTGGCCCCTGGCACCTATCTCTCGCCCCAATAATGTGATGGAGCACAAGCCTCCATCGCCACGATCGTTGGCGGATGGCTCGCAAGAAACGTGCGCAACTGACCTCGCGTCAGCTTCTTCCGGAACAGCGGTCTGCCGGTAGCGTCTGCACCATGCAGTTGGAACACGGATTTAGCCAAGTCTATCCCGATTACAGCGGCGCTCTCCATGAATAGCTCCCATATAAACGTTGAACCTAGCTAAGCCCTAGCTGCTAACCCGCAGCCTTGTCCGCGATCACACATCGACTTCTTCCGGAAGCAATGTCTGCAGTCGATCGTGAAGAACTCGCTTTCAGGCAGTTTGCTGCGGCGTTGGTCGGCTCTGGAACGTGAGGAGTAGTGCGGCTAACAGACACAAAAGTTGCCTGAACCATCGCAGCAGGAGGGAGAAGTTGTATCCGGCGGCGGCCAGAACGGCATTGATGGCATCCCCCTGTTCGCCAGCGAGATAATTCCGGTCCATTCTGTGTTCGCTCTTGAGGTGTCCAATGACGGGTTCGACCGCCGATCGTCGTCGCATCTGGCGTTTGATGGCGGGCGTGAGGCGGCGTTTCTGGCCGCTGGTGAAGACCCTCAGCTTGTGACTTTCGGGAGCATTATGGCCGCGGTATCCAGCATCGGCCAGAATGCGCGAGAGCTCGTTGCCGATCATCTTTTCCATATCCGGAATGACGGTCGCGAGCGTGTGGCCGTCCCCCGGGTCCGGCCTATGGCCGGCCCGAGGACAGGCTTCGGGATTGCCGGGCAGCGCCGTCGTGTGCAGCGCGAACTGCCCACCCTTTGAACGGTTCAGTGTTGTGGCCACGGACACCTTCACTCCGAACTCATAGGGCTTGTGCGCCTTGCCTTTACCAATGCACTCGACTTCGTCGGCATGCAGGCTGTAGATCTTGCGGCCACGCTGACGTTGCCGCTGCGCGATGACCGTTTTTGCCTGATAGAGCGACCATTTGAAGATCGCGTCGAGTTGTTCGTCGCCGGCGATCTGACGCTCGATGTCGCGAACGGTCCGGCCGAGATAGGTCTTCAACTTGCGCAGCGCCTTGCCGGCCCGTTTGAATTGCTTCGCATGAGCGTAGCGCTGGTGTTGGATCAGCGCGAATTTACCGACCCGAATATAGGTCTGGCGCAGATCGAGCCCCATTTTCTTCGCCAGCCGCACCAGCCGTTCGCGCGCCCGGTGAATAAGCTTGGCATCCGTCGGGAACATGACGTTCTTCGGTTGAACGGTCGTGTCCACGATCACCTGCCGCGTATCCTGCGGCTTCATCGCGCCTGTCTTGACTGCCACGGCCAGGCTCTCCTGCAAGAGCGCGCCGATCCGTTCCTCGCCCATGCGCTGCCGCCAGCGCGTCATCGAGGAGCGCTCGAACGATAGTTCGTGCCGAAAGAACTCCTCGCCGCACAGGTACTGAAAATAGGGGTTCTCCACCCAGCGCTCGCACAGCGCCTCGTCCGACAGGTTGAACGTGTGCTTAAGAATGGCCAGCCCCGCCATCAGCCGCGTCGGCAATGGCGGCATGCCCGCTCCGTCCGAATAGACCGTCCCAAAGCGGGCTTCCAACACAGGCCAGTCGATAGCCTGCGCCAGACGCACCAGTTCGTGCTTCATATTGATGATCTGGTCGAGCCGGGATCGGAATAAATCCTGTTCACCCGTTTGCCGCCGTTCGCGTGGTTTACCCATTCATGGCTCTCCGATTCACCGCGATAAACCCAGTGAATCACGCTTCGCCAACCAGGGAAACCTCAAACTGATTTTGCAAGGAAACAGCCCGTTCGGCGGCTGTTTCCGGCAATTAGAAGATCTGCAGATCCCTCGATTCTTACGTCAAATCAGCGGCTTCCGAGTTCTTCACGGCCAACTCTGCACTGCACGCCCTAAGCAGGCAAGCCAGCGCCTGCGTGCCATTGTCCAATGCCGCCGCCCTCGTAAATCCGTTTTACCCCATAGGGAGCTGCTACTGGTTTTGCGCGGCAGGTCGTGGCTGCGTTCGCGCGTGCTCGGACGAGGTCACTGAGGCCTCACGGACTACCTGCGCCCATCGCTATTCCGTCCGGCGAGGTGGATACTTTCTGCGCATTAACTTAAATGCAATTATTGCGTTTATCGACTGACGTGCCGAGGTGCAGGACTAATTGATCCTTTCAGATGCGCGGCTTGAACGGCGATTTCGGGCATGATTTCCAACTGCCGAAGGCTGACCCTTTGAATATGGTCATGACCCCTAGTTATCCGGCCCACTATTAATTCTCATTTGAAATTCGATCAGTCGCTGTCTTACAATTCCTCCACCATCGAAGCGACGGCGTCGGATCGCGTGGGTTAGAGCCCAACTGGGCATTCAGAAGCGATGTCGCGATCTACGCCTGCCTAGCGGCATGCAGCGCGCATTCGATTTCTCGGAGGATAGATGCGGAGTAACTGGCAGGGTCTAATTCCTGCAAAGGCCGTGCATCGATGTCCATTCAAAAGTGCAAAGGGAGTTAAGTTCGTGATCGAAGCTGTCAGCGCTCACGTCGATGCCAAGAAGGACAAATTCATAGCGCTTTCCGACCAAATATGGGATCTCGCTGAAATCCGTTTTCAGGAATACCGATCATCGAAGGCGCAGATGCAGGCGCTCGAGGGGGAAGGCTTTCGCATCACGCCGAATATTGGGGAGCTTCCAACCGCGTTCGTGGCCGAGTACGGCTCCGGCTCCCCAGTTATTGCCATCCTCGGAGAATATGACGCGCTTGCGGGTCTAAGCCAGGTTGCGGGTGCGACCGAGATGCAGCCGATCGATCCGACAAAGGAAGGCCACGGCTGTGGCCACCACCTACTTGGCACCGCCGGTGTGATGGCCGCGGTTGCAGTAAAGGATCACCTGAAGGAAAATGGCGCGTGCGGCACGATCCGCTACTACGGCTGCCCGGCTGAGGAAGGTGGCTCCGGAAAGACTTTTATGGCGCGTGCAGGCGCATTCGAAGAAGTCGATGCCGCTCTTTGCTGGCACCCAAGCTCATTTAATGGCGTGAATGTCTCCGACACGCTTGCCAATCTGCAAGTCTATTTTCATTTCACAGGCAAAGCGAGCCATGCTGCCGTCTCGCCGCACCACGGCCGCAGCGCTCTGGACGCCGTTGAACTGATGAATGTCGGCGCTAACTACATGCGCGAGCACATGCCCCCGACCGCCCGCGTGCACTACGCAATTACGAACACAGGCGGGATCTCGCCGAACGTAGTCCAGGCCGAAGCTTCAGTGCTATATCTCGTGCGCTCACCGGACATACAGGGTGTCAGATGCATTTTCGAGCGTGTTAAGAAGATTGCCGAGGGCGCCGCGCTGATGACCGAGACGACGGTCAAATGTGAAATAGACCGGGCAACTTCGTCCATACTTCCAAACACGGTACTAGATCGGGCAGTCCAACAGAATCTCGAAGCCGCCCGTGGCCCGAACTTCGATGCTTCGGACTTCGCCTTTAGTGAACGCATCCGGAAAACGTTTTCAAAAGAGGAAATTGCGGATTCCTTCCTGCAGCTCGGACTCGATGTAGATCCGGCGAAAGTCATGCACACAGACGTAATGCCGTTTAGCAACCAACGTCAGCTAGACCTGGGCTCGACCGATGTCGCTGATGTAAGTCGCGTTGTTCCGACAACGCAGTTCTGGGGAGCCTGCTATGCCATTGGCACGGCTTTCCACAGTTGGCAGATGGTCGCTCAGGGCAAACTTCCTGCTGCCCACAAGGGGATGACGTATGCGGCAAAGGTCCTAGCCGCAACAGCACTCGACCTTTTGAACGATCGATCGCTGCTCGAAGCCGCCAAGGCTGAGTACCGGTCCCGAATGAACGGCAACCCCTACGAATGCCCTATACCCGCGGAAGTCCTGCCGCCTGTGTTGCGCAACGGGGGCCGAACGTGACCGCTTTAAGAACGTCCCCAGTGAAATTAAGCGCCCTTTCCGACCGACCGATCGCGGTGAGGGCAGAGACGCCTAGACCTGCTTTCGAACAGAACACCGGACTTTTCAGTTTTCTTCTCGGGCAACCGGCAGATCCAATTCACAAAAGCAGAGATCGCAGTGGGAGGAAAAGTGGCGGAGGCCGGAACGGGAGTCCGAAGGCTACCGCGATTGATCAACCAACCACAACGACAACTCATCCTCTGGGCAAGGCAGAAATACACGCATGGCAACGTTAGCTCTGACTGGTGACAGCATCATCCAAAGGCGACTTCTCAGCGATAGGGATAACGATGTAAGACCGCTATTCGACATAATTCGCCAAGCCGACGCCGCATTCACAAATCTCGAAGTACTACCCAATGATTTTCGAGGAGATCCCGCACTCGACAGCGGAGGATCTCACTTCGGCGCGCCATCCTGGATTCTCGATGAGCTAGTAGAATTGGGTTTTGATCTATTCGCGACCGCGACAAATCATAGTTTGGATTACAGCATTTCAGGGCTGGAGTATGTCCTGGATCAACTCGACCGTCGTCAACTGTGTCACGCGGGGTGCGGCCGAGACCTGGAGCAAGCAAGGCAGGTCTCCTATTTTACCACGCCATCTGCAACATTCGGTATGGTAGCCTGTGCCTCTACGTTTGCTAGAGGACAGCAGGCTGCCAGGCGGACGCGTGCGATGCAAGGGAGGCCAGGTCTGAACCCTCTTCGCGTCGAGAACGTGTACGAGATCCTGCCTGAACAGCTAGAGCATATTAAGAAAATATCCCTCGACTTAGGGATCGAGCAACTGCGCCGCCTCGACATCGATCTCGGCTTCGGTTTCGATTGCGCAGCAGATATTTTTCCATTCAACGGCATGAGTTTTCGGGCAAGTGACTGCCCCAAGCACCGACAAACTCCGAACAAGCAAGATCTCCAAGAAATCCTGCGCTGGGTCGAAGAGGCCCGACGGATGTCGGACATAGTTGTGGTGAGCATACATGCACACGAGCAGGGCGAAAAGGAAGAGGATCCTGCCGAGTTCATAAGAGAGTTCGCCTATGCGTCCATCGACGCTGGCGCGGATGTTTTCGTGGGGCATGGTCCTCACATTCTGCGAGGACTCGAAATTTATAAGATGAAGCCAATCTTCTATAGCTTGGGAAATTTCATTGGACAGAATGAGCTAGTACAGCGCCTGCCAGCGGATTCATATGACCTCTTTCGGGTAGAGGAAAGTCATACACCGGGCGCCCTTTACCAGAAACGTACTGATAATGACCGCATCGGCTTCCCCGCTTATCCAAGATATTGGGAGACTGTGTTACCGATCTGCGAGTTCGAAGGTCGCGATCTCGTCTCGCTGATCATACACCCGGTGTCGCTGGGGCTGGGCGAAGCTCGTCATCGTCGAGGAAGGCCGCGGCTTGCTACAGGCGAGGCCGCATCTGCCATCCTTGAACACTTCTCGGCACTCTCCCAGCCGTTTGGAACCAAGCTGGAATTGAACTCCAATATCTGTCGTCTGGTCATGAGCGCACCTGAACTTAGGGCGGCGGGGTAAGGCGACGCCAAAGGAATCGTGAAGCAGCTCACTTCCCAAACCAAAACAATACAAACAAACCTAAACAGAGAGGAACTACAATGGCATTTACATTCACACGACGTAGCTTGCTCGGCGCAACGTTCTTGGCACTCTCCGCAGCTTCACTGACGTTTTCTAACACTTCTTTCGCCGAAGAGAACAACACTCTGATAGTGGCCTTTGGTGCGCAACCGCCAAGTCTCGACCCCCATGTAACCACCACTAGTACAACGAACGTTCTCGCTCGCAACATATTCGAAACGCTAGTTACGCTCGATGCGAATATGAAAGTCCAGCCCGGACTTGCTCAGAGCTGGCGCGTTAGCGAAGATGGCCGAACATATCGCTTCACCTTGCGGCCCGGAATCAGATTCCACGATGGTGAACCGTTAACATCCAAGGACGTCGTCGCATCGCTCAAACGATGGCAGGCTTACTCCCTTACAGGAAAAAGCGTCTTCGAGGGCGCCAATTGGACTGCTGAGGGAGCAGATACTATTGTGCTCAACCTTCCAGTCCCGCGATTCAATGCGTTGGAAGCGCTAGCACCCGCCTACACGCAGGATCCTGTGATAATGCCAAGTGTGATAGCTGAAGCAGCAACAGACAAGCCAGTGAGCCAATTAATCGGAACAGGGCCTTTCCGATTAATTAGTTGGGAGCCAGATCGCGCGCTCGAACTGGAGCGCTATGCTGATTATACTCCCTTCAACGGCACACAGAGTGGCACGGCGGGGGACCGCACACCGGCGTTCGCCAAGCTGAGAATTGAATTCGTGCCCGATGAATCCACGCGGACGTTCGGCTTATCCAGCGGCGAGTACGATATCGCCACGCCGCTCGCATACGATAGTATATCGGAGCTTCGTTCAAATGGCGAGCTCAACCTTGGCTCGGCATCAAGCGCGATGCTCAATCTCGGGTTCAATTATGGCAAGCCAAGCATTTTTCAAGACAAACGAGCCCGCGAGGCAATCAACCTGGGGCTTGAGCGGAAATCTATTCTGACGGCAGCAGCGGTAGATCCACAATTCTTTCGGCTGAACAATCACTTGATGTTGCTGGCTCAGAAACAATGGGCAACGGATGCGGGCGATACCGATTTCAATCCCGCCGATGTGAAGAAGGCCAAGAATCTGCTTCTGGAGGCGGGCTACGAAGGCAAAGAACTGGTACTTATCACTTCGCGTGATTTTGCGGAGATGTACAATGCTGCCATCGTTGTACAGCAACAGCTGCAGACGTTAGGCTTGAAGGTCAAACTAGAAAGTTACGATTGGTCAACCTATGTCAAGGTTCGTGCTGACAAGCAGGCATGGGACATGGTCATTTTGGGAGCATCCCCCAAACCCGCGCCAACGCAGCTAATCTTCCTAAACAAGGATTTTCCCGGGGGACCGCAAGACGGAAAGCTGGAGGAAATTCTTGCCGATTTCCGCAAAGCAGGCACGATAGAGCAAGCGAAGGAACTCTATCGGAAGTTGGAAGAATGGAATCAAACTTTTATTCCATCGGTAAGAATCGGCGAGGTCGATTATCCCTTCGCGACGTCGAAACGGGTTCAGGCGATTCAAGTTCAATACGACCTGATCTTCTGGACTGCGCGCCTGAGCGACTGACCCGAAAGGGCTGTTCATGTCGCCTTAGTTTAAGGATGCCGTCATCAGACATTTGGCGGCATCTCCCGAATTCGGAGTAGACGTTATGTTCACGTACACACTTCGCAGGGCGGGTGCGCTTATTCCCGTCTTGCTTGTTGTTTCAATCGTTGTTTTCTCTCTCGGTTGGTTAGCGCCAGGAGATCCGGCGCGGATCGTGCTTGGGCCGGAGGCGCTGGAAGCAGATATCCAAAAGCTTCGCGACAGCATGGGACTGAATGAGACCCTTTGGTATCGCTACCTTGACTGGATCTCAGATGCGCTCCGCGGCGACTTGGGAACATCCTATTTTCTGAACATGCCTGTGAGTACTGCCATTGGACAGCATTTTGGGCCGACAGTGCAACTTGCCGTCCTGACCATTATTTACGCCCTTGTGATCTCCGTCCCATTGGGAACGCTGGCCGCCCGTTGGCGCGGTTCGGGCTTCGATCAGGGGATCGCAGGTTTTACGCTTATCGGTCTAACTTTTCCCAGCTTTGTGCTCAGCCTCATTCTGGTGATCGTTTTTTCTGTCTGGCTCCGGTGTTTGCCGGTGGCAGGTTACCGCGATCTGTTTAGCGATCCTTTCAATGGGCTCCGTTATCTAATTCTTCCGGCACTCTCACTGGGAACGATCTATGCAGCGCTTATCACCCGCACAGTCCGTGCTTCGGTGCTGGATGTATTGAAATCAGAGTACGTGGATGCCGCCCGCTCTCGCGGAGTGAGCGAGAATCGATTGCTCTTCGCCCACGCGTTGCGCAATGCGGGCTTGCCAATCATCACTATGATCGGTTTGAGCTTCGCATCGTTATTGAGTGGTGCAGTCGTAGCAGAGTCGATCTTCAATATACCTGGGATCGGCTCGCTGCTGGTCAATGCCATAGAGCGCCGGGACTACCCGGTGTTGCAAGGCGTTGTCCTGTTCTTGACCCTCATCTATCTCGGTCTCAACCTTTTGGTGGATCTGCTCTACGGCATCATCGACCCAAGGGTGCGACTCACAGGTACAGTTGCGAAGTGAAACACAGCTATGACCGTATTTACCAATACCATCGTTGGCGGGCGTGGCGGGGCTTTTTCGCGTGCGATGCAAAATCCTCACCTGATTTTCGGCTTTGTTATAATCGGGTGCATCGCGTTAGCTGCGGTAGTGCTCCCTGGTTTGCTAGGCCTTGATTCATTAGCGGTCGATCCTCTGAACCGCCTAAAGCCGCCGTCGGTGGCGCATCCATTGGGAACGGACAATTTCGGACGCGATTTGGCGGCCCGCATCCTGGCCGGCGCTTCGACCTCGCTTAGCCTAGCGACCGCAGTCACGCTGCTTGCCGCGTCGCTCGGCGTTGCGGTTGGTATCGTGGCAAGTTTTTCTCGTCTCCTTGATCATGTCATCATGCGGATATGCGACGGCTTGATGGCCATTCCAGCTTTGTTGCTCGCGCTCGCGCTCACGGCAACCTTCGGCCCGAATTTCAGCAATCTAGTGATCGCGCTCGTAATTGTTTTCGTGCCTGGCATCGCCCGTTTGGTGCGCGCCCGGGCGCTGGCGCTTCGTTCCGAGACGTTCGTCGAGGCCGCCATCGCAGTGGGAGCAAGCAATCTCCACATCATGGTGCGGCACATCTTTCCCAACGTGCTGTCGGTGTTGGCGGTTCAGGTAACTTTCATTTTCGCAGAGACGATCGTAATCGAGGCTGCGCTGAGCTTTCTGGGCGCTGGGGTTCCTCCGCCCGCGCCTAGCTGGGGCAATATTCTCTACGACGGCAAAGCCGCAATCACCAAGGCACCCTATATGGTTCTTTTCGCGAGCACGGCCATAGTGATTACCGTGACCGGACTGACGATGATTGGCGACGGACTGCGTGATTTGGTGGACCCAAGAATGGGCGCTCGCCTCCAACCAGGCATGGCCAGAAGACTCTTTGGCCTTATCCGGCCACGCACCAGCGAAGGAGAGCAACAGTGACTATGCCCCTTAGAATCGAGAACTTGAAGATCTCTTTCGGCCGAGGCGCGGTAGAGGCTGTGCGCGATGTTTCGCTGGAACTGCGACCGGGTGAAATCCTTGCCGTGGTGGGCGAGAGTGGTTCTGGCAAATCACTGACCGCGCGTTCGGTTCTGAAAATGTTCCCCGAAGGCGCGATTGTTGACGGACGGATCAGCCTCACCGGGCAGGACGTGCTTGCAGCGTCTCCGGCCGAGCTTGAGCGACTTCGCGGTGAAGCCGCGGCCATGGTGTTTCAGGAGCCCTCGACGGCCCTCAATCCGGTATTCACCATTGGCTGGCAGATTGGCGAAGGGCTGAAGGCGCACGGAATGCGTGATCGGCGGGAACGCCGCACCCGGGTGATCGAGCTCCTGCGCGATGTGGGAATTCCCGATCCCGAGACAAGGGTGGATTACTATCCGCATCAGTTGTCTGGTGGTCAGAAACAGCGTGTTGTCATAGCAATGGCGCTAGCGCTTCGACCGGCGGTCATCATCGCCGATGAGCCGACGACCGCTCTCGATGTGACCGTCCAGGCGGGGATTCTTGACCTACTGCGGCGTTGTCGGGACGAGTTGGGAAGTTCGATCCTGATCATCACCCACAACCTGGGCGTCGTAGCAGACCTAGCGGACCGGGTCGTGGTAATGTACCAGGGTCAGATCGTCGAAGAAGCCTCGAGCACTGTGCTCTTTTCGTCGCCAAAAGCAGACTATACTCGAAGACTGTTGGCCGCGGTGCCTCGTTTGGGGGAGGGCACGGCGAAAGAGGATAACACTAGCCGGAAACAGCTGGTCCTTGAGGCTGATCGGTTGGAGATTACCTTTCCGGGCCGCTTCGGTAAAACGCCGGTGCCCGCGGTTAGGGGAGTGAGTTTCGACATTGCAGCCGGCGAAGTCTTGGGCCTTGTCGGTGAAAGCGGATCGGGCAAGAGCACGATCGGTCGTGCCGTCGTTGGGATCTCGCCAGTGACTGGCGGCGCGATGAAGCTTTTTGGAACTGATCTGCGCCATGTCAAAGGCGATAGACTGCGCCAACTGCGCCGACGCGTGGGATTTGTCTTTCAGGATCCGGCTTCTTCCTTCAATCGCTTTATGACGGTCTTCGACTGTATCGCCGAGCCGCTACGAGTGCATCGCGCTCTGCCTTCGGCGCCAGCACTCAGATCGCGGGTGCTGGAGTTACTTGAGCAGGTGCAATTGCCACGTGATATGGCTGGGCGTTATCCGGGAGAGCTATCAGGCGGCCAGCGGCAGCGCGTCGGTCTCGCTCGGGCGTTGGCGCTTAATCCTGAGTTTATTGTAGCGGACGAACCAACATCGGCGCTGGATGTCTCGATTCAAGCCAAGGTGCTGGAGCTGTTCACGACCTTGCAGAAGGACCTGGGCTTTGCGGCCCTGTTCATTAGCCATGACCTGGCTGTGGTTGAAGAAATCTCACACCGCGTCGGAGTTCTGCGCCATGGCGAGCTTCTGGAGCTCGGATCAGCGCGTGAGGTCATGTCGACCCCGCGTCATGATTATACGCGGCTTCTGATAGATTCGGTTCCTGTGCCTGATCCAGCAGTTCAGGCCAGAAAGCGAGCCGACGTTCACTCGATGTTGTCGCTATGAAGTTCGTCTTCCACGCCAATTGGAATTCACACCGTTCATCGCTGCCTCGCGAGAGAATGCTGACGGTGATCTATGACGGCCTGCGCTTCACGGCCATGTCCTCGGAAATCAAAACGACGATCGCCCGCGGTGCGCTCTTTGGGCTGGCAAGCACCTCCGTGCTGGCGCTGTTGTCACTGATTGCGCGCGATCACCTGGACACCAATGCCCTCGGATTTGGCATTCTGATGGGCGGCTTCGGAGCAGGGGCCTTCATCGGCGGACTTTCGAATCCATGGTTCAGGCGCATGATCACACAGGAGCGCCTGATTGTGCTTGCCTGCTTCGGACTCGCTGCATGTCCGTTCGTGCTTGCCTCGAGTTCGTCCCTTGCCATTGCGGCGGTCTCGCTCGCCGTTGGCGGCGTAGGCTGGGTGACTGCATGGTCAGGATTTGATGTATACGTTCAGTTCGCAAGCCCACGCTGGATCATGGGGCGGACGATCTCCATCGATAACGAGTTGACCAACGGCGGCATTGCGGCTGGCAGCTGGATTTGCGGAACGGTCGCCCAAGATCACTCGCTGATGCTGGCGCTCACCTTGCTCGACCGTCGCCATCCCGACTGTAGCAGCACTGGGTTCAAGCTGCCGACCAGCAATCGCTCGGTATCCGAGCTCGAGCCCTCCGGCAACTACTGTGCGCCAGCCATCGCCCTTGATCTGAAACCGAGAAGTGGGCCGATCCTTGTTACCACAGCGTCGTTATAACAAGACGCTGCGAGTCATCTCATCAGCGCAAGTTCGGAAACATACCGGACGAACGTGCTCAGAAGGATGTTGAAACCATGCGCACACAGCTACTCAGTCTTGACGCCGTTCGACGAAATCAGAACGAAGCGCCGCCATCGGGCATGGCGAAGCTCTACACTGGCCGCGGAATAGGCATCCCCATGTACATTGAGTCCTTGCGACCGGAGCAACGTCGATGACCGCCACCATGTCCCGGCTTTATGACGTGTCGCTTTGTGGCTCTTTGAGGGCCCGCAACTCGCACCTAGAGCGCGAACAAGCGATCGCCGTCGACGACTTGTTGGAATACAACACCTTTGTTCCCGTCGGTCATGAGGGCGGCCCCTATCGTCTCAGTCTTGCATTGGCAGATGCATGCCTGGCGCTGCATGTCACAAAGGACCAAGGCGCGCATGTGGTGAGGCACTACGTGTCGCTCACTTCCTTCCATCGGCTGTTCAAGGACTACTTCCTGATCTGCAAAAGCCATAATTTTGCCTTGATACGCCCGGACCCGCAAAGGCTCGAAGCAATCGACATGCGCCGTCGAGCAGTTCATGACGACGCCTCGGAACTGCTTCGAGAGCGGCTCGCACCGAAGGTGACTGTTGACAAAAATACCGCTCGGCGGCCGTTCACATTGATCTATGCGCTCTTTGCAGAACGCCACTCGGAATCGATTCCAGAAGCGCCACGACCCAGTCTGAGGAAGCTCTGCGCCGGTGCCGGAATGGGCACCGCCATCTGCATTGAAGCGTGGCGAGCGGAGCAACGTCGATGACCGCCGCCGGGTACCGCCTGTGCCATGTGACGCTTGACGGCTTCAGCAGCCGCAACGCGTACATCGAGCGGGAACGCGCCATAGCCGTCCATAACCTGCTGGAGAAAAACACGTTCATTCCCGTCGGCCGTGACGGCGGGCCCTATCGTCTCAGGCTTGCACTGGCGGAGGGACGCCTGGCGCTGCATATTGCCACAGAAAAGGGAGCGCATATCATGAGCCATTATCTTTCGCTCGCTCCCCTCCGCCGGCTGCTCAAGGACTACATCCTGACCTGCGAGAGCTTCTACGACGCGATGGCGGTTGCGAGCGTCGCCAAGTTCGAAGCCATCGACATGGGTCGCCGCGCCATTCACAACGACGCCGCCGAGTTGCTGAGGGAGCGGCTCGCACCGAAGGTGACCGTCGACAGCGATACAGCTCGACGACTGTTCACGCTGATCTACGTGCTGCTTATGCGAAGACCGCCGATCGCACTCTCCAAAGATGAAAACGAAAGCGTAGCACCGCGCCATCAACTCGGACCAGTCGCGGTTTGATCCCCAGGGAGCATAGCGGATGAGCGTGCTCAGAAGTATTAGCTTCCAAGCCAGTTCGCGTGATGCGATCCTGCGCAATCTTGATGCCGTCGAACCGAATTGGCGGTGGACGATTACCGCCCATCCGGATGAGGATTGTTCGCTCAGGTTCAGTCGGCAATATCTACACACAAGCTCGATAGTAACCGGCGAACATTCCGTCGCTATCGGCGCCCTTGCCAGACGCAATACGGCGCACGTCAGCATCTACTTTGTGCTGGCCGGCAGACCGGAAATCGGCGATCGCACAGCACGCAAGCTTCTGTCCATCCCCGCTAATCACACTGCAAGCGCCTGCGAAACTTCAGGAAAACGACTGGCTATCGAAGCTCGCAGTTCGTGGTTGGCGTTCCACATTCCCGAGCCTACGCTGCGGCGACACTTTGAGGACCTGACCGGTAAGACGTATGTCCAGAAGTTCGTGCTGCCGCCGACCAAATTTTGCGAAGGCGATGGGCGGGGCGTATATCAAACCCTCCGAGAGGCAGAAGAAGATCTGACCTCCGCGTCTCCCGAAGAAAGACCGATGCTGGCAAAAGCTTACCAACAATTGGTGCTGGCGAAGCTGTTTGCGAAGACGCCGCACAACCTTGCCGAGGCATTCGGGCGCGGAACTCTGTCGGATGCGCCACGGCAACTCCTCAAGGCCGAGGCGTTCATGCGGGAGAACTTGTCCAAACCGATAAGATAGCTGATCTCGCCGGCGCTGCAGGCTGCAGCCCGCGGGCGTTGCAGAGGATGTTCCGCACCTATCGCGGCGACTCGCCCATGGGCGTCCTCTGTAGCTATAGGCTGGCTACTGCGCACGGTGCGATCAAGGCCGGCCGAACGGCGGGTAGTACCGACTTGGCGATGAGCCTTCAGTTTTCCAATCCCAGCCGTTTCTCGGTTCTCTACAAAAGCGCCTACGGCTGCAGTCCCTCGTCCGCCCTGCGTTCGCACGCGATGAGGGTACGATGGAGGATGCTGAAAACGACGATTCCCGACGGCAACGTCATACGACCGCGTTCTGGCGACCTTTACGAGCGGCTGCGATCCCGCTATTGCCCACCCCACCCCCCTACTGCATTCGAAAATGTGGCGGCCAGGTTGAAATGTCCGCCATTGCGCAAAGTAGATGGGGTGGTTGCCGCCCTCTCCAGACGGCATCGCAATGTGCCATGATTGGTGGTGTGTTTGGTCCACCGAGACGAGAGGTGTCATACCAACGAGCATTGACGCCGACTCGTGATGGGATTCCCAAATCAGTGGATTTCTGACTCATTATGCCAAACGGAGGTTTGGCATGGCGAAGGCGATATCGTTGCGGGCAGATTATGACGGAACGGCACTCAGGAGGCTGGCGAAGAAGGCAAAGGATGCCGCCCAGGTCCGGCGGCTGTTGGCGCTGGCTTCGATTTATGATGGCGGCTCCCGGCAGTATGCATCCGCGATCGGCGGGGTGACGGTGCAGATCGTCCGCGATTGGGTCTTGCGCTTCAACGAACGCGGCCCCGACGGATTGATCAACGGAAAAGCACCGGGCGGCCGGGCGAAGCTAAACGACGCGCAACGCCAGGCGCTGGCGAAGATCGTCGAAAGCGGTCCGATCCCTGCCGTGCACGGGGTGGTCCGCTGGCGACGCAAGGACCTCGTGCAGTGGCTCTTCCAGGAGTTTCGGGTCTCTATCGATGAAACGACGGTCGGGCGGGAATTGAAGGCGTTGGGCTTTGCCAAACTTTCGGCCCGTCCACGCCACTATGCGCAGAACGAACTGGAAGGCGAGCTTTTTAAAAAGACTTCCCAGCCGCGCTGGCAGAGATCAGGACGAAATGCCCGCCCGGCACGGATCTCGAAATCTGGTGGGCCGACGAAGCCAGAATAGGGCAAAAGAACAAGATCACGCGCCGCTGGGCACGTCGGGGAACCCGACCGTCGGCACCGCACGACCAACGCACCATGTGGGCCTATATCTTCGGCGCGATCTGTCCGAAGAAGGGCAAGGGGGCCGGCCTCGTCCTTCCTTACTGCGATACCGAGGCGATGCAGGAACACCTTGCCGAAATCAGTAACGCCGTCGATCCCGGAGCACATGCGGTGCTCATTCTCGACCAGGCAGGCTGGCACGTCACGCCGAAGCTGAAGGTGCCGGACAACATCACCTTGATGTTTCTGCCGCCGCGATCGCCGGAATTGAACCCGGTCGAGAACCTCTGGCAGTTCATGAGGGACAACTGGTTGTCGAACCGCGTCTTCAAGGACTACGACGATATCGTCGATCACTGCTGCCGCGCCTGGAACAAGCTCATCGATCAGCCGTGGAAGATAATGTCCATCGGAATGCGCGAATGGGCCCACAGGTCATGATCAGCGCACGTTGGTATCACAGCTATTTAAAGATGAGACAAAGTAATCAACTTAGAAACGCGACATCATTCTATTCCTTAGTACTGCGTTTGCAAGTTGATATATTTACAAAGTACGCAGACGCAAGCCGCCGTCCGGGTGGAGCTGGTCAGGGTTGCGCAACCCGGTCGGCGGCGGATGGCTCCAGCTGCAAGATAAACTTCAGCTTTGACACCCCGATCACTCCGCCGCTTTCAGCTGCGCAAGGGCTTGCTGGCGCCGGGCGATGACCACGGGATCCTTGGTAAAATCCGTCTTCCGGCCAGGCTTCGTGCCGCGCTTCTGGTAGCCATTGCTCTGACTGCCGTCGCGAATGCCGAACATATGGTCCGTCTGGCCGGTGCGGCGCGGCCCGCCCTTGCTGCGCTGCTGTTCTCGTCCGGCCTGCATCTCGGCTACCAGCGCCAGCATGTCATCAAGGCGCTTGTTCTCAACCACCTCGGACCGGTGCACCGAGCGCAGCGTGTCGAAGGTCCTGTAGGGCAGGGAGGTCGCCTCATGGGTGATCTCGAGACGGCCATCGGGATAGTCGCAGACGATGACCTTCTGGCCGGCAAGCGTCCTGGCGAGATCGGTCGGATCGAGGATGAACATCACCTTGTCATAGCGCAGCGTCAGTGCCTGCGACAGCTTGCGGATCTCCTTGCGGCACATGGCGCCATCGAGGTTCTCATGCGCGGCAAACGGCCGATGCATGTCCTTCGGATTGCGCGGTGCCTTGCCGAAGCGACGATTGAAGTCGGCGATGAATTCTGGCGCATAGGGGAGGCGGTCCTGCAGCGTCTGGTTGGCGCGCTCGACGCGCCCCTTCTTTCAAGTCCCGGACTGCAGTTCGTACTGACACTCAAGCGCGCATAGAGTTCGAGGTCACGCACCCGTTCCATCCGTGGCGCGGCCAGCGCTTCGTGCTGTCGACACGCAAACAGAACTGGGGCGAAGACCGCGTCATGTTCTACGACGCTCAGGGACGGTTGCGTTCGCTGCCGGCCTCGTGGACCGATGTCAATGAGGCTGACCTGTTCAGTCAGGTTGCTGCGGGTCGGTCCTTCTCCCGCCCAGACGATCTGTCGGCGCTGGCGTCATTGATTGATCGCATTAAGAGCCGTCATGAAGAGTGAAGAGGCGTCAAGTAAATTACGCCGCGCATGTAAGGCTAATTATGCCGCGAGCGCGATGCGAACGACCATCAATCAGGGGAGTTGCGCCTGTAATTACTGGGCTATCAATGATAATAGAGATATGATTTAATTGACGTGTGATCTGGATGCGGCATAATTTAGATTACACAAGGAGGCTCCCGTGACCAAAGAAAGCAAGCCCGATCGCCTGCGCCAGATGGGCGCTCTGAACCCCAAGCCCGAGAGCGTCCGCGCCCCCTGGTTCCGGGAAGCAGGTTTCTTTGATCCGCTCGATCTCGTGCAAGTGAAGTATGAGATGCTTCGGCACGCCCGCGAAGACGGCACCAACAAAGCGGACGCGGCCGCGCTTTTCGGGCTGTCTCGGCAGACCTACTATCAAGCGGAGGCCGCGTTCGAGCGCGATGGCATGTCCGGCCTCTTGCCGCGCACCCGCGGGCCGAAGTCAGCCCACAAACTTACTGGCGAGGTCATGCGTCTCGTCGAGGAGCATCTCGATGCGAACGGCCAACTGCAGGCCCGTTCTCTGGCGGACCTGGTGCATGCGAGACTGGGCATCAGCGTCCATCCTCGCAGCATCGAACGCGCGGTGGCGCGTAAAAAAAAACGATGACGAGCCGACGCACGCAATCGCCATGTCGGAGAACGGCAAGGATGTTTACGAAGCGCTCCGCGCCGATGTTATTTGCGGCACGGCTTGCGCGAGGCGCATGGGCGCCATCGTCTTTCACGGACTGTGGCGCGGCCTGGCGGTGCTGATCGCACCACATCAATCCGCGATAGCGCGACAGCAGTCGACGCCTCGGCTCAAGGTAACTTCACTGGTCGCGCACGATCGCCAGCTCGTGCACATGCTCGCCAATATGGTGCTGGCAGCAGAGACAGGAGGAAGCCATGTCTACTGATAATGCCATGAAGATTAGCGCCGATCACCTGCGGCGCGATGCGTTTCTCTACGTCCGCCAGTCCTCCCTTCGTCAGGTGTTCGAGAACACCGAGAGCACGAAGCGGCAATATGCACTGCGGGACCGCGCGGTGGCGCTGGGTTGGCCGATTGAGCGTGTCCACGTCATCGACAACGACCTCGGCCTTTCCGGTGCACAGTCGCAGGACCGCGACGGATTTCAGCGCTTGGTGAGCGAGGTCGCAATGGGGCACGCAGGGATCGTGCTGGGACTGGAAGTATCTCGGCTGGCTCGCAACAATGCTGACTGGCATCGCCTTCTGGAACTGGCCGCCATGTCGCGCACGCTCATCATGGACGAAGATGGCGTTTACGACGCGGCGTCGTTCAACGATCGTATGCTGCTCGGCCTGAAGGGTACGATGAGTGAGGCCGAACTGCACATCCTGAAGTCTCGACTGCAAGGCGGCATTCTCAACAAGGCGCGTCGTGGCGAGCTCGAGTTACCGTTGCCGATCGGACTGGTTTACACGCCTGATATGCGCGTGGTGCTCGATCCGGATCGCCAGATCCAGGACACGGTGCGCATGCTGTTCGATACCTTCCGGGAGGTGGGCTCAGCCTGTGCGGTCGTGCGCCGCCTGCGCAGCGAGAAGATCCTGTTTCCCCGTCGTATCCGTCGCGGCATCGGCAAGGGCGACGTGCTGTGGAGCGAGATCGACCATTCTCGCGTGATCCAGATTTTGCACAATCCACGATACGCTGGTGCTTTCGCATACGGACGCACACGCACGATCTACAATGCCAAGCTTAAGTCCGTACAGCAGAAGATGCCGAGATCCGACTGGCAGGTGCTCATCCCTCAGGCCCATGAAGGCTACATCTCGTGGGACGAGTTCGAACGCAATCAAACAAGTCTTGAACAAAATGCAGTCGGTTTTTCTCCGGGCCTGCGGGGTCGTATGCCTCGCCAAGGCAACGGCTTATTGCAAGGAAGAGTTTTGTGCGGTCGTTGTGGCGCTCGCATGCGGGTCCATTATGAACAGTTCGAGGGCAATCTTCGTCCCTATTACATCTGCAACGAGGCCGTCGTGCGCCACGCGGGCAAGGCTTGCCAATGGGCAAGAGGACCAGCGATCGATGAAGCGGTCAGCGCGTTGCTGCTCGAAGCGATGGCACCAACGGCGATACAGGTCGCGCTTGCGGTGCAGGAGGAGATCTCACAACGTGTCGAGCAAGCTGCCTCGCTGCGCGACAAGCAGTTACAGCGCGCCCGGTATGAGGCTGAACTCGCACGCCGCCGCTATCTGAAGGTCGATCCCGACAATCGCTTGGTTGCCGACGCACTCGAAGCGGACTGGAATGGCAAGCTTCGCGACCTCGATACGCTTCAGCGCGAACATGAGCGTCAGAACGAGACAGACCAGTCATTGCTGGACGGCGCTATGCAGGAACGGATCCGAGCGCTGGCCGCAGATTTTCCGCGCATCTGGAACAACGAGCGCACGAGCCCGGTCGAGCGTAAACGCATGCTTGGCCTCCTCATCGAAGACGTGACACTGCTGGTCGACGAGCAGATCAACATGCACATCCGCTGGCGCGGAGGTCGCACGCAAAGCCTGGCAGTAGCTCGTCCCCGGCCCATGGCCGTGATCCGCAAGACCCCGGAAGCGGTTGTGGCATTGATCAACGAACTGCTGGAGACCGACAACGACCAGCAGATTGCCAGTCGTCTCAACGCACTCGGGCATCGTAACTGGCGCGGTGAGGCTTTTACCTTGAAGAAAGTCATGCTCGTTCGTCGAGCCTATGGGCTGAAGACCCGGTTCGAACGGTTGCGCGAGAGCGGCATGCTAACTGGCGAGGAAGTGGCTCGTCGATTTGGCGTAAGCGCCACAACCGTACACCAACTCGGACGCGATGGTGTTCTCAAGCGCCATCGCTACGCTACCAACCACCGCTACCTGTATGAGCCACCGGGCAACGTCAGACTCGCAAAAGGAGTCGGCGGCCGCTATGGTAGCCGCCAACCCCGGTTAATTGACGCTCAACAAATCCAACAAGGTGCATCGTGATGTCTGCTCCTTGGCCTGCGGGGTATTGGCACAGATGATGTCGATGTTGAGCTCATAAAGAGCCCGGCCGAACTGCGTCAGACCGCTGGATCTGTCCTTCTCGGAAGCATGGGTGGTGCGGAAGATGCCATGCTTGTCGCTGTAGAAGGCGATCGGCTTGCCCCATTGCTGCAGATAGGCCTTCGTCGCGTGCAGATAGTCGAAGGTGTTCTCTGAAGTCGCAAAGCGTAAGTGCAACAGCTTGCCGGTGGCATCGTCGATATAAACGAGCAGGGCGCATTTGGGACCGCGGTTCTCGAACCACCAATGAAGCGAGCCGTCAATCTGAACCAGTTCGCCGAAGCAATCGCGCCGGGCGCGCGGCTGGAAAACCCGCTTCTTGCGTTCGCGCCGTGACGTCCAGAGGCCGGCCGCGATCATCCACTGGCGCAGCGTCTCCTTGCTGACGGCAATCCGGTGGCGCTCGATCAGCTTCTCGGCCGCCAGCGTCGGTCCGAAATCCACGTAATGCTCACGCACCAGGTCGAGCACCAGGTTGCGGAAGTCCTCGCTGTGGCGCCGGTTGCTCGGCCGGCCGCGCTTCTTCGAGACCAGACCGTCGGCGCCGGCCCGATCATAGGCCTGCAACAGCCGGTGCACCTGACTGCGACTGAGACCGAGCAACGCGGCCGCCTGGACGACGGTCAGGCCACGCCCACGAATCCGCTGGATCAGTTCAAGACGATGCAATTCCTTCTGCGACATGACGATCAAACAAGACATGACGACTCCGAACGCTCATGGTCTCAACCACGCTTCACGTCGCCAGTCTTCTCTAACTGGCTCATGTGTCGCATTTCTAAAATGCCGTGGAGAATCTAATCCAAGTGCAACAATGACGAGTGGAGGGTAGGGGATTACCCGCAATCTCGCAAATGCGCCATGAACACCTCGGCTGGTGTGCGATAGCCGAGGCACTTCCTGGGCAGGGAATTGAGGTGGTGGGCAAGGGCGACCAGCCGCTGCTGGCTGACGGCGGATGGGTCGGTATCGCTCGGCACGAAACGGCGGATGCGCTTGTTGGTGTTCTCGACCGCACCTTTCTGCCACGGTGAATTTGGATCGCAGAACCAGCTCCTGGCGCCGATCCCATCTTCCAAAGCCCTGAAACCGCGAAACTCGGTACCACGGTCGAAGGTGAAGCTCTGCCGGGCAAAGGCCGGTAGCGGTGCGAAGGCATCGACGATCCTGTCGATGAGCGGCCGAGAGTGACGGCTGCCATTCTTGATCATCACCGTGTAGCGGCTCTTGCGCTCGACCAGCGAGGTGACATTGGCCTCACCGAGGTCGCGCCGGAAGATCAAGAGATCACCCTCCCAATGCCCGAACTGCGAGCGATCGGCAATAAAATCAGGACGTTGGCTGATCCTGCAATCAAACGGGATCGAGCCGTCACGGGGCTTGCGGGAGCGGCGTGGGCGGCGCTTGCGACGGCCTTCCGGCAGATGTCGATAGAGCTCCAGCGCAGAATCTTCCTTGCCATAAATGAAGCGATAGATCGTCTCGGTGCAGACACGGACGGCGCTCACACCGTCGGCAAGCAGACGGCCGGCGATCTGCTCCGGCGACCAAAGTGCCTTCAGTTGCTCGATCACCAGCTCGCGCAGCTGCGGGTGACGCCTGAGCTTGCGCAGGCGTCGTCGACGCTCCTTGGAGAGGTCGTTGGCAATGCCACCATAATAGCCGCTGTATTCCGGAAACTCGGCATCGTGAAAGGTGTTGCGCTTCAGCTCGCGATAGATCGTCGAGCGATGACGGCCGAGCTGCCGGGCAATCTCGGCAACCGGAACCTTGCGTTCGAGAAGCTGATGCAAACGTCGACGGTCGGGAAGGGTGAGCTGCAAATAGCACTGCGACATGCAAAAATCTCCAAGGCCAAGCCATTGTTTTTATTGCCATGTCGCACTTGGAAATAGAATGTACCCGGCTACATCAAATGTGGCGGCCAGGTTGAAATGTCCGTTCCGGCGCAAAGTTGAAATGTCACTTTGGATACGTCTTCAGCCACTTAGAAATACGACACTCGGCATCACCACTTGCGCTGAGGCAAGCCCCCGACCGGACCGGCTGGGCCGGGTTGCAAGGGAAGGGAGGGGGCGGCTGAAGGGCACCCCTTCGGCTAGCTTGGACAGTTGGAGAGCCAGTCATTCCGCCGCATCGAGGTCAGAGAGCGCCTGTCGCCGTCGGGCAATGACCGCTGGATCGTTCATGAAATCCTTCCGACGTCCCGGGCCGCGCGCGCGTCGAACATAGCCGTTCTTCTCGCTGTTCGTCTTCACGGCCGGCTTCCTCTGCTGCTCCTGACGTTCCTTGATGTAGGCCAGGACATCACCGAGCCTTTTGTTCTCGGTGATCGCTGCATGCGTCACCCGCTGGTTTTTGTCGAACACCTGGTAGGGCAGGGAATGCCCCTTCCAGCGCACATCCAGCCGGCCGTCCGCATAGGCATAGGTCTCGACATAGCGACCGACCAGCCCGCGCGTCACCTCGGTCTCCTCCAGCATGATCCGCTGGCGCTCGTAGGAGAACGTCAGTTGCGTGCCGACATAACGCTGCTCACGTTTGCACAGGACGTCGCGCAGCCGATCCGGGGCAAGGTTCAGCGGCCGGTGCAGGTCGTCAGATCGGGCAGGGGGAATGGCAAACTGGCGGTTATAGCGCTCCATGAACTGAGGCAGGAAAGCGTTGCCGTCGTCCATGCCGCAGATGCCCTCCAGACGCAGATCCTTGATCAAGCGGTCCTGCAGCGTCCGGTTCATCCGTTCGACGCGACCCTTGGCCTGGCTCGAGTTTGCGCAAAGAATCTCGATGTTTAGCTCAGAAAGCGCGCGGCCGAACTGGGTCATGCCCTGGCCACCCTTGGCATCCTTCTTCGCCACCCGGAACACCGAATGCTTGTCGGAATAGAAGGCGACCGGAGCACCATGCGCCTTCAGATAGAGTTCCAGTGCCTCGAAATACGTGAACGCACTTTCCGATCGTACGAACCGCAGCTGCATCAGCTTGCCGGTCGCATCGTCGATGAACACCAGCAGCGAACATGGCGGCCCGCGATCCTCAAACCAACGATGCTCGGATCCGTCGATCTGCACCAGTTCGCCATAGGCCTCGCGCCGCAACCGCGGCTGATGAAAGGTCCGCCGCTGCTTGCGCGACAGCCACAGGCCGGCCTCCGACATCCATTGGCGCAAGGTCTCGCGCGACACCGTCAGGCCGTCGCGCTCGGCGAGCTTCTCAGCGGCTAATGTCGGTCCGAAGTCCGCATAGCACTCGCGTAAGAGCGTCACGGCATAATCGCGCACGCCGTCACAAATCCGATTGTTCGATGGCCGGCCGATCGCCTTGTGCCGGATCGACGCCGCACCGCCAGCGCTGATCCGATCCAACAGACGACGCACCTGGCGGGTACTCAGGTCCAGCACATGTGCCGCCGACACCAACGTCATACGCCCGGCGATCACCTTCGACAAAATCTCGATCCGCTGCAGGTCGCGCTCGCTCATCGCAATCAATCCCATCCGCAATCTCCCAGGTCATCAAAATCCGGGGAGAGTGACATTCCAACTTTGCAGGAACAGGACACTTTAACTTTGCGGCTACATCAAAAAATCGCATAATCTATCTTATGGAACACCCGAGCGGTTTTGTTCGTGTTGCTTTTTGATCCCAAACCGCCGGTTACATTGTTGTGGAATTCCTCGATAAACGGCGGTTTCCAGTGTTGCTTTTCGGCATGGACATCGCGTTTGCCTCGTGATGACCTTTCAGGCACTTTCCTCGTAAAAGTCATCTGGCTGATGCTTTCTCGCACTACATCGAAGTGCATCGAAGCCCAGCGAGAAAACATGCCAATTAATCTCGGTTCGAAATCGCTGCCGCCACCGGCGGCTGGTTGGATCAGCGTCAGTCCGTCCGGGATCCCTCGGTACTGGGCGACGATCTGGAGCGACGTGTTGAAAACGCCGCTGGAGCCGTCGACCCGCCGCAAGCATCTGTCGGCTCTGGATCGGTTCTATGACTCCGTACAGCGCCAGCGCGGCAGTGATTGCCTCGACCGGCTGATCGCCGAGGCCGACGCTGATGCACTTGAGGACTGCCTGGTCGGCTTTCTGGCGCAGCTCCGCAATGAAGCTGCGATCAACCGATCCGACAACACTCCAACTTGGACAACTGCGGTCGAGTTCATCAAAGAGATGTTGCAGCAGGCCCAGAAAGGAGCTGGCCCTCGTACAAATGAGATCGCGGCGAAGATATTACGGCTCGAAACTTACTATGGCCAACTGGTGCCCAATTCGCCACGGCCGCCGCCTCCAATCCGGGCGCTTCCGCCGCTAGTCATCGAGGACCTGTACGAAATCTTCAGGCCAGATTCACCACGAAACCCGTTCAGGACTGAGACATTGCGCTGGCGCAACCTTTTGGTCTTCATGTTGCTGCTGCGCCTCGGGCTACGGCGTGGCGAAGGCGCGTTGCTGTATGCTTCATCATTTAAGGAGGACTTCGTGTCGCTCGCAACACCGTCCATTGGTTGGATGTCGAGGAAGTCGATGATCCGGACCCTCGGTATGAGCAACCTGGACTAAAGACAGAGACGTCGCGACGCCAGCTTCCGCTGCAACAGGAGATCGTTGACCTCGTCCGGTTCTACATCCGCAACTATCGTGGACGGGCAAATCACCCACATCTGTTGATCTCTCAAAAAGGCCTGCCACTTTCGCTACGATCCCTCAGCGAAATCTTTGAGGTGGCGACTAAGGCTCTGTCAGATGAGGCCAAAAAATCGTTAGAAAAGCAGGGACTTAAAGGCGTCTCTTGTCATGATCGCCATACATCCGCTGTGGTCAGGATGCGTCGATACCAGGACGCAGGCAATGATCTCGACAAAGCACAGGAGAAATTGCGGACGTTCTTCGGCTGGTCGAAGAAGTCGGATATGCCCCGGTTGTACGCTAAAGCCTACTTTGAAACAGCGCTCGCCGAAGTCTGGAACGAGAAGTTTGAAAACTTTGTCGATGCCCTGCGTCGCACGGTTCCGGAGGCCGGACAATGAGTGCCATTGCACGCAGTGTGAAGCCGGAGCTACTTGAAAAATTGGTGGAACTCTCTGCTGGGCTGCCACAACTTCCCCCGGTCATCAGATACTACGATGACTTCGCGGACGAGATGGTGGCTATTCGCGACATCGGCGATTATGACCAGGTCGAACTTCGGTTGGATGGTGTTCGATGTCCTTTGGAATTCGTTCGGTTCGGTGCAGCTTCCGACGTGGTGAAGCGTGTTTTAGTCGATTGGCTTCACCAGTATGATCCGCATTCGGTGAAGTTGTGGTTCGACAGGCTCTGCAGTTACATCGTCCGCCGGGGCCTAGATTCCTTTGCATACCTAGTTGCTTCGCCCGCATATGACGCTCGCGCTCATTGGACCTCGTTCGTCTTGACTGAAGTGCAAGTGGACGAAGGCTCCGCGTTGAGGGCGTTGTTACGATCTTTGTGTCGATTGAATATCGGACATTGGGAGCCTTCCGCACTATCGGTTATTCGTGCATTGCCGAGTCCGAAAGTAGACAGGTATCGCGTCGTTCGCATCGGCGACTGCTTCCTGCCACTGGATCATCAAAGCCTGATCGTCGACCACATCGATGCGATGTGCGCGGCGCTTTCGAATGATCCGCAGTCGATTGATGACGAAGCGCTGCGGGACGTGTGCATCTTGGTCACGTCGTACCAATATGCCTTCCGTCCAGGTCAGATCGCGCGGATCGAGACGGCCGATGTCCGGCTGTACTCGACTGGTGCGGTGCATGTGGCGGTCACCCGGATCAAGCAGAAGGACAACCGCAAGCGCATTCGAGAAACCCGGCGGATCAAGCGAGAGTGGGGCCCGCTCTTCAATGAGTTCGTAAAGCGTCGGGACGCAGGAAGCGTCATGATAGAGGAGGGCGTGCCCCCTCGCCTCCTCTTCGGCCTCACGCCGTCCGGTGTTAGCCGGGTCATTCTTGAGCTTACGTCGGACTTGACGGGTGAGGCTTGGTCTCCAACCGACCTGAGACATACGGCGGCACAACGTCTCGCGGACGGCGGCATCTCGCACGCTGGTCTCTCGGAGTTCATGGGACACTCCAGCGACCGTGTAGCCAACGTCTACTTCGACGCATCGCCACCGCAGGCCAAGCGCATCAACGACGCCCTTGCGATCCCGCCTATCTACAAGAACGTCGCCAAGATCGCGACGACGAAAACCATCGACAAAGAAATGCTGCTGGGTCTTCCAGCCGAGAAGCAGATCGGCGGCGTGCCTCACGGGATTCCTATTGCCGGAATAGGCGGTTGCAACCTGGGTCAAAACCTCTGCATGAAGAACCCGGTGGTGGCTTGCTACACCTGCTCTCAGTTCATGCCGCTGAACGACCCAGAAATCCATCAGGAGGTGGTGGAGAGCCTTCGTCCGGTCGTGACGGAGTTTGCCGCTGCGTCCCGCAACAACCAGCAATCCCCTGCCTACGCTCAATTGAAGAGCACGCTCGACGCCGCACGGCGCATCGCCGAGGAACTGAAATCCGATGGTGAGGACGAAGTATGAACCCGTTCTATGCCGAATACATCGCCACGGCCAAGAGGCTGGCCGAAGAGCGCGGCCTAAGCTGGAATTTGGTCTTTGATAGTAATGGCAAGGTCAGCAAAGAGACAAGGTGGAACCTGACGGAGCTTAGAGGCGGGCTCTCCAAACCTGTTGCATGGTTGGGTCAGGTCGGGGTGGACACAGCACCCTTCCAGAAACTGAACGATATCAGAGTGGAAATGGGGCAAGGTCTCCTGGGGCCAAAGCCCATGTCTCCTCACTGGCTGGACTTCTTCCAGGCGGTATTGATCCACCAGCTTCTCCTCGGTCAGACGAAGCCTGGGAGCGCCGTTCAAGTGGGCGCGGGGATTCGACGACTGGCACCTGCGGCAGAGGATACGCCTCCATGGGCGGTTACACCCGATCAAATCCAGCAGGCCTACAACGCCGTTCTGCGATCCTCGGAATCCGGCAAGCAGGCGCTCGACTTCGTCACCATGGTCAGGAACGTCATCGACAAACAGAAGCTCGCCGACATCCCTGCTCTGGCCCGTTTCTGCCAGCCCTATGCCAGCAAGGAAGCGTTGACGGCGCAACAGCGGGCCGATGCGGTCAAAAACCGCCAAAACGCCCACGGCGGCCGCAAGAGCCTTCGGCGCAGCCTGGCTGAACGGAAGTCAGCGTCGAAGCTTCCGGATGAAAAAGCATTCTGGGAGCTGGTGCGGATTGTGTTCACCGAGACGCCCCTATACTTCTCGGATGCTATCCGGTTTGCGGCGTTCAAGGTCCAGATCATCATGGGCTTCCGGATCGGAGAGGCCGCCCTCCTTCCATTGGACTGGAAGCGTTGGCGTGAGTACCTGGATGCCGACGGCCGACCGGCCGGAGAGCACGGTGGGTTCTCGCGCTCGCTGATAATCCGATACTTTGCGGAAAAGCAGGAAGAGGATGATCTGGCCGAGGGCTTGGCCCTGTACGAGAACATCCAGCACGTTCCGCCGATGTTCGAGGAGATTTTGGTCGAGACGCTCGACCACATCGCGACCATCACCGCCCCACTGCGCGACCGACTGAAACGACAGTCTGAAACGGGCCGCATCTTTCCCGAATATACCGAGGACGCGCTCGTTCCTGCCTGGGAGATGTACGTCCGCATGACAGGAAATGCGGTCATCTCGGACGCAGAGGTTCCTCCGCAACTGATCCGGCAATACCGCGAGAGCTACGACCCGCAGTACCTCGACACCATCCGGAACCTTCAACTGGACGGCAAGCCTGCTGGCTTGTCGCAGTTCTGGACTCACCCGGCTCAACGGGTCATTCCGATCCGAACATCGGCGGGTTTGATCGAGAACGGTCGAATTAACTGGCGATCCGCATTTGTCCGCGTCGGTGATGTTGAGGAACACATCAGAGAAAGTCGCGGCACAAAGCTGTCCGCCACCAAGCCAACAACGACAACCGACGGCACGGTGTTTTATCCCCACGACCTCCTGGTCCTTATGCCGATCAGAAACCTGATCGAGGGGCGCAACAACGGCCTTCTCGACACGACCATGTACTCTGCCATCGGAATTTTGGACAAAGGGCCGCTGAACGGATCGTTGAGCGGCAAGGCAAGTGGCGAGACCCTGTTCCAGCGCTACGGTCAGACGGACGAGGACCGCGCGTTGACGCTGACCTCTCACTCCCTGCGGCACCTGCAGAACACCGAACTGTTCCGCCTCGGCGTCGCCGATACGATGATCACGAAAAAGTTCGGTCGGCGGAGCGTCCAGCAGAGTTATGAGTACGACCATCGAAGCCTTCACGAGGACGTCCAGCACATCGACGTCCCACCGGAAGCCGAGGATTCTCTCGGGGACAAGGCGCTTCAGGTCTACAAGATGATCGCCGCCAACAAGGTACGCGGACCTATCGTTGACGAATTCCGGCGTGTTCAGCGGGAATACGGTGACGACGCTGCCTTCGACTATCTCAATGCCGAGGCCGACGGCCTCCACGTCACACCCTACGGGCTTTGCGTGAACAGCTTCACCAGCGATCCCTGCCCGAAACACCTCGAATGCTTTAACGGCTGCCTTCATCTTGCCCGGACCGACGTCGTCGAAGAGCACGATCATCTCGAAAAGATGCGCGACCGCTTCGCGAAGATCATCATCCAGTTGGAATCCGTTCCCGAGGGACGTCGATATGCTGGCTGGGCGAACCAGATCGCGCACGCCCGTATCCGCTACGAGAACATCGGCAAGGCGCTCGCGACGGAGCCCGGTGAACGCCCTTTCCCCGATGGCATGGACCTCTCCGTGACGCCTGAGCAGAAGTTCGGTAACACCATCATCGACACCATGAACCGTATGCGAGACCTCGATGATTGATAAGAACGCCCATCTTGAGGAACTGCTAGAGGCGATGATCGCCGAGGACGAAACCATCACAGCCCGAGCCATCGTCCGGCGCAGCGGCGACGTCTTCAAGAACGCCACCGACATAACCCGGAACGTCGACCGACGCACCAAGTTCGAGACTGCCCAACGAAAGCAGGAGACTATAAGAACCTCCATCGGCCGTAGCAGCAATAAGTCTCGCGCAGAGTTGGACCGACTGGTTGAGGTGAAGAACGCCGAGATCGATGAGCTACAGGCCGACAGGCAGCTCGTAGTCGCCTCACATCGCATGATGATCCTTGCTGTCGCCGAAATGGGTGGCTTCTCTAAATGGAAGCGCTTCTTCGAGGGCTACCAGGCGACCGTCGACAAGCTCGACAACATGGATGCCATTCCTTCCGGCGAAGTCGTCGCCCTCCCTCCGAGGAAATCCTGATGGCGCGAGGGACGGGCAAGAGCGGCGTCGAGGTCGCCCAGGAACATGTCGATGCCCTGGAATCTTATCTGGAGAACCTTGGCGACCAGCCGCTTCCTCGTTACGGCGGCGTCGAGCTGAACAAGAGTGCCATCGCCAAGGCCTGCGGCTTCGACCGGCAGGTGTTCCGCACCAATCCTCGCTGCGCCGAAATCCTCGGCAATGCTGACGACCGTGATCGCAAGGCCAACCTGACGCGCCTCGAACAGGCGGAAGCGGACCGCGAACAGAAGGCCAAGGTCGATGGCAACCAGATGGCCTTGGAGGAAGAGAACCTTCGGCTGAAGGCGGAGAACGCCTCGCTGCGCCGCGACCTGGACCGCATGAAGCGATTGAGCGCGGTGATCGCCGAGACTGGGAGACTTCCATGATTGGGTGTTTGAAGTCTGGTCCTCGGAGCCGCGCCGTCGTGGCCCCGACAGGCCGTGGGAGCTGGATCGCAGTGAATGAGGCACAGGGACCCGCGACGGCACGTCGTGGGTGGCCGCAGTGAACGGAGAGCCAGAGCCCATGGCAGGGGCCAATCAACGACGGGGTGGCGCAGAGGAGCAGACGTTCCCGGTCCTTGGTGAGCGTTCTGAGCAGTCTTCCTGGGAGCTGTCCATCACGTCAGTCCATGCCAGCCGGTTCGGCGACCATGTCATCATCGGTCGCGACGAGACCGAACAACTCCGTCGTGCCCTCGTTCTTTCCAAGAGATCGCCGCGCGATCCGGCCGTCGGCGAGACGTGGCGTGTCACAGGCTCGATCCAACTCCATCCAGAATATGGTCCGCAGCTTCATGCCGAGGTGGCTCTGCCCCTTGTCACCAAAGGGCGGGCAATCATTCGGCACCTTGCCAGCGACAAGCGCTTCGTCGGTATCGGCTGGGCGACGGCGGAGAGGGTCTGGGAGCGCTTCGGCGAGACCATCTATGACATCATCCGGGATCGCGACCTGAAGGCGCTCGCGGAGGTCGTGGGGGCGGATCGGGCCATCGCCATCGTCGACGGCTTCGGCATGCTTGCCGAGGAGGTTGAAATCTTCCGCTGGCTGGATCGATACGGCGTCTCGCCGCGTGTGGCTGGTGCTGCCGCCCGCGTCTGGGGTCTTGGAGCAATTGAGCGCATCAAGGCCGACCCGTTCACGATGACATTGCTAGAGCCGTGGAAGGACGTCGATGCGAGAGCGCTCCGGCTTGGCGTCGCCCTCGACGACCCGAGGCGGCTGACGGCCGCCGTCGAGGAAGCGTTGGCGATCCGCTTCCGGGCAGGGAACATGGCCTCCCCTTCCCCGGTCCTGAAGCCGCTGGTGAAACGCCTGCTCGCACCTTGGCCCGGCGATCCGGTGGCTGCAATCGATCTGGCCTTGGCCACCGGTCGCGTGGTGTCGCCGTCACCCGACCTTCTTCAGTCCAGAGCCTGCCGGTTCATGGAAGAAGAGGTTGCTCGGCAGATCGGCGAGCGCATTGGTCGCGAAGTTCCGGGATTCGACGGCAAGCTGGTTGTCGAGGTGATGGCCAAGGTCGAGGCGGAGATCGGCTACACCTTGACCGATGCGCAGCGCGAGGCGGTCTTCATGGCCACGACCTGCGGTGTCTGCGTGATCAGCGGCGGCGCTGGCACAGGCAAGACGACAGTCGTCCGGGCGATCCTTGCCGCCTTGGAGGCCATCCGTGAGGGTCTTCCGGGTTCGCAGCGCCATAACGTCGAGCACCTGCAGGTGGCCTTGGCAGGACGCGCCGTGAGAAAGATCAGCGAGGCGACTGGCCGCCCGGCCTGCACCCTCTCCCGCCTGATGCACGACATTGAAGACGCCGGCCGTAAGATTCGTGGTGGGACGGTCATCTTCGACGAGGCCTCGATGCTGGACACGCCCTCGATCTATCGGGTGCTCGCCCAATTGCCGCCCGAGGTCAACCTGATCTTCATCGGCGACCCCGGCCAGCTTCCGCCAATCGGACCCGGCCTGCCCTTCCACACGATGGTCAGAACCCAAGGCATTCCTTCCGTCACTCTGGAGATCGTTCATCGGCAGGATGACGCCACCGGCATTCCTGCCGTCGCCTCTGCCGTCCGTCACGGCAAACCAGTGAACCTCCGGCGGTTCGATCCGAACGTCGCCCGTTCTCCGGGCGTTTATCTCTTTCCCGCCTCGAAGGAGGAGATCGCGACGAAGGCGCTGGCCGCGTTCCGCGCCATGTGTGGTCCGGCGCCTGCGAACGGCAAGACTTCGGCGCTGCACGAGCTCGACGTGCAGATGCTCACCCAGGTGAAAAACGGACCTGCCGGTTCGAAGGACCTGAACCGCGCCATCGAGGCCGAATACATGGCCCGCCAGCCCAAGATCGAGGATTGGGGCTTGAGTGTAGGCTCCAGGATCATGTGGCTCAGGAACGACTATTCCAAAGCGCCGCGGCTCGATGCAGCGGGCAATCCGCAGGCCGACACAGCCACCGGAGAGCCGATCTGCTCGGGATTCATGAACGGCTCCCTCGGCGTGTTGAAGAAGCCCCATCCGAAAGGTGCCTGGGTCAGGTTCGACGACGGTGCTGAGGATGCAATCACCGCAGCCGATCTCGAAAAGCTGACGCACGGCTGGGCCATCAGCGTGCATAAGGCGCAAGGCTCTGCCTTCCGCCGGGTGATCATTCCTTTCGTCCGATCCAGACTACTCGACAGAACCATGCTTTACACCGCGATCACTCGGGGCATCGAAACTGTGGTGCTTGTCGGCGACATCGATCTTATCAATGAAATCGTCACCTCTGCGCCGAGAAGCTTATCGCGGGAAACGGCGCTGCGCTTTGAGCTGGAATGAAGCAACAAAGGCGCGGTCCGGACTGCGCAACACGGATGGCGACCGTTGCGAATCTGCGTCTGAAACGGAAGCAACAAATGCTGGAAAATCCGGCATGCAACACCGTTCTCGAGCAATGCGAAGCGAGAGCCCCTGAGCGGCAAGGGCTAAGGTTCACTCACTCACCCAGCTTCGCTCCCGAAAGGGCATTCTTTGGAACTGGACGCGCAAGCGCTGGTTGGTTTTGTTCTGGGATCCAAACATCTGCGGGGGTGGCTAGACCAAGCCTACCAGGATTCAATCAGGCGCGTCGCCAATTAGAAGCGGCGAAAAGCCGGCGATTGTGATGATCGTCGAACCGGGCACTGCGATCTTCCTTGCAACGTGTCGAATAACCATACCGGTGGTCGGCGCCGATAACTGCGTTCGCCAGTTGTTGAGTTGAGGGTCGCCCTTTACCTGAGCCCTGATGCGGAGATGTGGGGACCCTGATTATCCCTTTCCAGCTGGAAATGGTGGTATCGACCAATCGATTAAGTCGACGGCCTGCTGAAGCATCGCCTTGGTCCGAGCGCGGGTGGGTGAAGCGGCGATGACATGTCCGAGGCAGTCTTGCACATCGCCGTTCCTGACGATCGGTGTCTTGGGTTGAACGTACAAGTTGACCTCGGCGACACCTGGTACAGCGGCTGCCCGACTGTCGCCACCGATCCAATCGAGGATTCCATCGCGATCAGCAACTAGGAACCGCGCAGCCGCAGTCTGCGACTTGCTTCTGCGTAAGTTCCATTCGTCGCCGATGACGAGCTTAACGTGCTCGGTGATCAGATCGACACCGGAAGCCAGTTGAACCAGTTGAGGAGCGGGCGAACCCGGAAGACGCGGATTGACTTCAATGACGACTGGCCCACGCTTCGTCCATCGGAGTTCAACGTTCGTTGGCCCCCAGCCAAGACCGAGAGCTCGCAAACAGCTCAGCGAAACATCGGCGACACGATTGTGCTCGTCATCCGTCAGCACGGCCGGATAGGCGAGTTCACGATAAACGAAATGGGGTGGGCGGCAAAAGTCAAGGGCGCTGATCCCAATGACCTCATTTCCCATTATGTCAATACAATAATGCGGTCCTTGTGCGAATTCTTCGACCAGTATCCTCGGCGGGGACCGCCATATGTGCTTCCCGCCCAGCAGATAGGTCGTATGTTCGGCTAACTCATCGATGTTGCCGCACAATCGTACACCGCGGCTGCCGCTGCCTACGGCTGGCTTAAGCACCACCGGCAGGCCGATATGCGCGGCAGAGCTTTCCACCTCCGTAGCGTTCGTTGCCAAGCAATAAGCAGGTATTGGAATGCCGGCCTCCGCGAGAAGCTTACGTTGAGTGAATTTGTCGCAGCATTGTTCAATGGATGCGGGCTCCGGTCCCGGTAGATCGAAATACTGGCAGAGCTTGGCAGCTGTCGCACAGAACTTCTCTAAGGCGCACGTAATGCCAGCAATGTCATAGATCTCGCCTAGACGGGAACATTCGTGGATCAGAAAATCGAGATTGTTTGTATCAACACGGATTGCCTCAACCCTTTCCGCTGCAATGTAGTCGTACTGCGCCGGATCAGCCGACAGAGTAATTGGATGAAGGCCGAGGCGCTGGGCCGCTTGGACGTAGAGTAGACCGTTACCCCTTGGATGGCCTTCAATCAGGATGAGCGCTCTTCTCGCCATTAGCTGTTAACCCCCACGTTGCTGCTGCACGGCGCCCGGGTGTAGATCGGCAGATGCTCAGCCGTGCCTCACCTAAGGCCTTATGGTGAACGTACCATTGTCAGCGATTTGCGGTCGCGAAGATTCTGTGAAGTTATTTGAAAATGTCTGTTGCAACCGTTTTTATTACTGGACGGCGTGGCATGGAACGTCTCGACGAACTTTGGCAAATTGCGATTTTCAAAGAGTGCTGGGGCGCGGTGACGATTTAAGGTTTGGGATACCCAAATTTGGCCTGCTGCCGCTTTTTCGGACACGAGGTTAAGCTAGCGTAGCTTGTCTAACTCGACAGGGTTCACATAGCCGAGCGTCAAGTGCCTTCGCCGAGGTTTTAGAAGCGCTCGATGTAATCGAACACATCCGCCCTGGCGTCATCCCTCGTCCTGCAGACCTTGCGGGCTGTCCGCTCGGTCTTGAGCGACGAGAAGAAGCTTTTCATGGCGTTGGTGCATGCGTGGCCGCCAACGAGATGGCACGTGAGCGCCGAGCCAAGCTGCGCATGCTCGCCCGGTTCTCCCATTTACGCCAATCGGTGATCGAGCGGCATGCATGGCTGGTCGCCACAGCAGATCGCCGGCCGCATGCGGCTCGTGCGCCATCCGATTTGCGTCAGTTACGAGACGATCTACACGTTCGCCTATTCCGCAGACGGTCAGGCCATCAAGCTGTGGCGGCACCTGCCGGAGCGTCGAGCGAGACGGAGACCGCGGCATGCCCGACGGCTTCACGGTCGCCGCTTCTGCCCGGAACTCAACATTCTTCACCGTCCTGACACTATCGCCGAACGCAAGCAGTTCGGGGCACTGATGGTGTGGATACCCCTCCTCGGCGGCAGCGCGATATATCATGCTGCCTAGTTATCTGGAACTAAAATTCACTACATTGTATGCTTGGCCTCTTCATTGGAGGTTGAGGCATGGCAAATGCGACTGGCCGACCAACGGCCCCATTGGTTTTGAGCGAGGCGGAGCGGGAATATCTGGAGCGACAGGTGCGCAAGCATCGTGTTGCACGCTCCATGTCGGAGCGGTGCCGGATCATTCTTCGCTGTGGCGAGGGAGTTCCGAGCAAGGTCGTTGCGGGCGAGCTCGGCGTGCATGAACATACGGTTGGCAAATGGCGACGGCGCTTTCTTAAAGACCGGCTCGATGGTCTGCTCGACGAAGTTCGCCCTGGTCGGCCCCGAACAATCGACGACGATCAGATTGCGGCTGTGATCGAGCGCACGCTGCGTTCAACGCCAAGCGATGCGACCCATTGGTCGATCCGCTCGATGGCAGGGGCCACAGGCTTTTCGCACACGACGATCCGCCGGATATGGAACGCTTTCGGCCTGCAGCCTCATCGCACAGAGACGTTCAAGCTTTCCAGCGATCCTTTGTTCGTCGATAAGGTCCGCGATATCGTCGGTCTTTATCTGTCACCTCCCAATCGGGCGCTGGTTCTCAGCGTGGACGAGAAGAGCCAAATCCAGGCTCTCGACCGCGAGCAGCCAGTGCTGCCGATGATGCCTGGCGTGCCGGAACGGCGCACGCATTCCTATGTCCGACACGGCACAACCACGTTGTTTGCCGCTCTGGATGTCGCCTCCGGCTTTGTCATCGGCAAATGCTACAAGCGGCACCGTGCCACCGAATTCCTGGATTTCCTGAAGCAGATCGATGCGAGCGTACCGTCCGATTTGGACGTTCATATCGTCATGGACAACTATGCGACCCACAAAACTGCAACGGTCAAAAACTGGCTGATGCGACGGCCGCGCTACCACGTGCACTTCACCCCGACCTCGGCGTCATGGATCAATCAGGTCGAACGCTGGTTTGCGGAACTGACCCGCAAGCAGCTCCGTCGCGGCGTCCACACTTCGACAATGCAGCTCGAGGCCGACATCCGAAGCTTCATCGAACGCCATAACGAGAACCCGAAGCCTTACAGGTGGACGAAATCCGCAGACGACATCCTGACCTCCGTCAAACGTTTCTGCCAGAAAGTCCAGGACTTATGACACGAATTTCGGATTCAGGTGACTAGCACTACTTTGGCAGGTTAACGCTTTGTTATCCAAGATGGCTTGATGCTGCGCGCTCCGATGAGGAGGAGCGCGTCATGGTGGGATGGCATGAGGAGTTGATGGACTGGCTTCAGCCGTTTCTGGCGCCGCTGGGGCACAAGCGGCGGCGCCAAATGTGCCCGGCCTATGTAGCGGGGCTGATCGGCCCTGGCGATCGCAAGAGCGTTCAGCCGATGGCGGCCCGAGATAGCGGCGTGAGCTATGACCAGCTCCATCATTTCATCGGCAGCGGCGTCTGGGATGCCTCTGCGCTCGAAACGGCCCTGCTCATTGAAGCCGACAAGTTGATTGGCGGCGACAATGCCTGGTTGATCATCGACGACACGGCGTTGCCGAAGAAGGGATGTCACTCGGTTGGCGTTGCGCCCCAATACGCCTCCGCGCTTGGGAAGACAGCCAACTGTCAGTCTCTGGTCTCGGTGACGCTGGCATCGCGCGAGGTTCCGGTGATGGTGGGGCTGCGGCTGTTTCTGCCCGAGACCTGGACGGACGATAAAGAGCGCATGGCGCGGGCCGGCGTGCCGACGGATCGACAGATCGCTCTGACAAAGCCGGAGATCGCGCTTGCAGAGATCGACCGTGTCATCGCCTCCGGCGTCCGTTTCGGCTGCGTGCTTGCCGATTCCGGATACGGATCAAGCGGGCCGTTCCGTCAGGCCTTGAGCGAGCGCGGTCTGCTCTGGGCCGTTGGCCTGTCGCGACGCCAGAACGTCTATCCGGCCGACGTTGCTCTGGTCTTCCCCGTCGCCAGCACCGGCAAGCGCCGCAAATACCACATTGCCGACCGGCCCCCAGTTTCTGCCGAGGCGATGTTGGCGGGCGAGAAATGGCAAAAGGTCAGCTGGCGCCGGGGCACTAAAGGCCGGCTGACATGTCTCTTCGCAGCCTGCCGTGTCCGGGTTGCGGATGGCCATAAGCACCGGATGCTCGATAATCGTGTGCAATGCATGCCTGGCGACGAAGTCTGGCTCGTCGGCGAGCGGCGGTCGACCGGAGAGCAAAAATACTATGTGTCGAACCTGCCGGCCGATACCACCCTCAAGACGCTCGCCGCCACGATCAAAGCGAGATGGGTCTGTGAACAGGCACACCAGCAGCTCAAGGAGGAGCTTGGGCTCGACCACTTCGAAGGCAGATCCTGGACGGGGTTACATCGACATGCCTTGATGACGATGATCGCCTATGCCTTTCTCCAATCCCGCCGCCTCAAGGCTGCGGGACGGAAAAAAAACAATCGCAGCGCCGCCGCCACAACCGAGCATGCCAGCCGTCAGGCAAGCGATCCTCGACATCTTCGCGCGGCCGCCGCCCCTACGGTGCCCGCACTGTAAGATGCTCCTCGCACAACTCGCCAAGCCCAAAGTGCCAAAGTAGTGTTAGTTAGTTAGGGCGCCACGGGTTCCGGAACGCACAGTTCTGCAATCTAGTGTACGAGTTCAGTCGCGGCGGTCTCTGAAGCATCCTGGGTTCGGGAGGCGTCGATTGCCCTCCGCAGATACCGCCGACATACTTTGCGTGCATCATCCATCGTAAAACTCTCCGGATCAATGAACTGACGGAACCAAAAGCCGTCAACCAACGCATAGAGTCCGAGATATACTTCTTCAGCCTCATTCGCTGGAAGGAGCTGCCGGAGCGAATAGAGGAGATTGGATCGAAAACGTCGATTGATCATTCGCTGAATCACTCCAAGCTTTGGGTGCCCGGGGATATGTGCCCAGAATGCTCGCCACGCGAGAGCAGAACCCGGCCTGAGCTGCTTTTTCTGGAGGTTGACGTCGATGTAAGCATCTAGCTTTTGCATTGGCGTCGGGTTTGATGGGAGCAGCCGACGCATCTCCGATGCCTTGTCAGAGAGAAGACGGCGGAAAGCCGCCTCTAACAGCTCTTCCTTTCCGTCAAAATAGTGATTGACGAGGCCTGGCGAGACCCCGGCCTGCTGAGCGATCGTCGCCAAAGTTGTGTCTGACAATCCGTGCTCTGCAATTGACATGATAGCCGCGTCGATCAGCTCGCTTCGTCTATAATCCCTTACTTTAGTGCGCGGCATGCCCTTTCCCTAACCCATTCTCGATTATTGTTCAATAGAACAAAACTTTGTTTGACTCAACAAACTTTTCCCATCATGATGACTTGGAAATGGCAGTCGTGAGGCGGATCCTCATTTTTAAGGTTGCAACGCGACCTCATCCGAATACGCGAGCGTGAATCTCGGCGGCAATAAAGGAGAACGACCACGTGATCTTGCCTGAAGAATTCAAACGGACTGCGGTTGTAGCAGTGGATCTACAAAACGACTGTATCGAGCCAGACGGAGCTTGGCCGATCTACAATCGCGACGAGCTGCTTCGGGGGGCCAAAATCGTCCTCGACGCGAGCCGCGCAGCAGGCTTGCCGATAATCTACACTCAGCACTGGCTCGATCCTAGGGGGGTAGATGCTCTTCACCTTGATCTTCGAAGCGACGGTCGCCCGAAACACGGCATTGCCGACACTCCCGCCGCAGAGATTCACATAAACCTGAAGCCGGAGGCGCAAGATCTACTCGTGCGAAAGCAGCGATTCAGCGCCTTCTACAATACGAATCTGGAACTTCTGTTGCGCCGACTCGATGTCGACCATCTGATCATGTTCGGTGCCTGGACCGAGGCTTGTTTCGAGACCACGGTTTGGGACGCCATTTGGCGCGACTACCGCATTACCATCGTCAAGGATGCGTGCGGCACCTTGACCGAACTCATGCACATGACCGCGATCCTTGACTTGGCCAATTGGCTCTACGCGGGCTCGGTCATCACTTCAGACAATCTCAAAAAAGCGCTGGAGGGCGCACCCCATAAGGCCTGGCGTTTTGAGACGCCGAGCGCATTTGCATACACGCTGGATAACGTGAGGGCTCTCTACAACTCGCTTTGAAATTTCAAAACAGAAAAAGGGGGAAGCAATGCAACGCCGAACATTTATCCAAGCCACTGCAACTTTTACGTTCGGTGCCGTCGCGGCTGGCTCGCTACCTGCCTTCGGGGGCGAGGAGTTGCGGCTTCTTACTTGGGAGGGTTATGCGGAAAACGCGTGGGTGAAGAACTTTGAGGCCGAGCATGGAGTTCGGTTGTCGAAGACCTATGTGGGATCTAACGACGAATACATGGCCAAGCTGGCGGCAGGCGGCGGCGATTATGACCTAGTGGTAATCGTTAGTTCCCTCGCTCGACGAGCGATCGACGCCGGATTCGTGGAGCCTCTTGACCTGAGCCAAATCCCCAACTTTGAAAACATTTTCCCGCGCGTGAAAAATGTTCCCTTCATTGCTAAGGATGGCCAAATTTACGCGGCGCCCACCTTTCTTTTCGTTAGCCCGGTTACGGTGAATGCAAAAGCGCTACCGGAGGGAAACGACTTCGGAGTTCTTTTCGACCGGAAGAATGCTGGAAGGATCGCGATGTGGGACGATGTCTCCACTCTCGGAGACGTTGCAAACTGGATGGGAATCGACGACATCTGGAACATGACCGACGATCAACTGGCAGCCGTCCGGGCCAAGCTCGTCGAACAGAAGCCGCTTGTCCGCACTTACTGGTCGCAGCAAGGCGAAGCTATGGACCTGTTTGCCAACAACGAAGTCATAGCTGCCAATTCCTCGTCCTACATCACCAAAATCTTGAAGGAGAGAGGCGTTCCTGTTCGCGAATTTCTGGGCAAACCACCGCTAGGCGGCATTGATTCACATTTCGTGGTGAAGGGCAGCCCCAATCGAGAGTTGGCTCACCGCTTCATCAATCACATTCTCAGCGCGGAATCGCAGGGCAGCATCGCCGACGTGACTGGCTACATGCCCACGAATCCCGCTTCGAAAGCCCACATGCGGCCGGAGACATGGACTGAGCTCGGCCTGGACGACATAAGTCGAGAGATCGACTCCATGAAGTTTTGGGATGATATTCCGAGGCGCGCCCGCTACATTGAGGTGCTGAACGAAGTGAAGGCAGCGTGACGCATGGGATCGACTGCGCTGCTGAAAAGCTCAGTTAGAGAAGGAGACGCCATTGTTTCCTTCGATCGTGTCGAGAAGCGCTTCGGTGAGTTCGTAGCGATCGAAGACCTTTCTCTCGACGTTCGCAGGGGTGAATTCCTAACCCTGTTAGGCCCTTCGGGTTGTGGCAAGACAACAACCCTGCGGCTGATTAACGGCTTTGAGCTTCCGACACGAGGGACGGTCGCGATCGATGGCCAGGCAGTCAGCGATCTGCCGCCCTTCAAGCGCTGCGTGAACACCGTTTTCCAGAGCTACGCCTTGTTCCCTCATTTGACAGTCGAGGAAAACGTTGCTTACGGGCTGGTGATCAAACGCCTGCCCAGACGTGACGTCGAAAGCCGCGTGCGAGACATGCTCGAGCGGGTTCGATTGAGTGACAAGGCCAAGCGTCGGCCGCGGGATCTGAGCGGCGGTCAAATGCAGCGTGTGGCGCTTGCGCGCGCCTTGGTAAACGAACCAGCGGTGCTGCTGTTGGACGAACCGCTCGGCGCGCTCGATGCAAAGTTGAGGCGTTCGATGCAATTCGAGCTCCGACGCATGCATCAGGATCTCAAGCTGACCATAGTGTGCGTCACCCATGACCAAGAAGAAGCTCTTACTATGAGCGACAGGATCGCCATCATGAACAGCGGCGAATTGATCCAACTGGGGACGCCGCGTGAGGTATTCGAACGCCCCACTTGTCGGTTCGTTGCCGACTTCATTGGCGGCTGCAATTTTCTCGCTGGGTCTGTCGATGGTGCGGGCGTGGTCAAGCTCACGGATGGCATAGCGATCAAGGACGGGGATAGTGGTCCTCCCCGGAAGGTGACCATTGCAGTGCGACCCCAGAACATCAGTCTTGTCTCGCCCGAGGCAACCCCTTTCACAGCCATTGTCCGCGATGTGGCGTACCTTGGCACCATGCAGCGGGTGGCGCTTGAGCGCGGCGAGGTTAGCTTGCATGCTGATTGCCCCGAGAATTACGCAGATATCCGACCGGGAGGCTTGGTCGGCCTCAAGTTCGACCCGGAACATATCGCTTTGTTCGAGGAGGGCTGACTCTGTGGCAGTGCAGGAAGGTCTCACCGCTCCCAGCAGTCCCGAGAGGACTCGATTGTGGAGTCAAACCGGAATTCTCGTCCTGTTTTTAGGACCGGCAGCAGCCTACGCGCTCATCTTCTTGATACTGCCATACGCGAGCGTTTTCCGCTTCAGCGTCTGGGCGGTCGAAAACTATGGGATACACCAAGAGCTGACCGCGGCAAATTACTTGCGAATAGCGGAAAATCCTCTCTATCGCGCGGCGATTCGCAACTCCCTCCTAGTGGCTGGTATCGTGACCACGGCATCCGTGGTCATCGGCTACGCCTTGGCGGTCTACATTGCATTCTTCTCCGGCCGCGGCCAATCAGCCCTGTTCTTTCTTCTGGTCATCCCGCTCTGGACAAGCTTTCTTCTCCGGGCCTTCATCTGGCGTATGATCCTTGGCCGCCAAGGGATTCTGAACAGCGCGCTTCTGTGGGTTGGAGTCGTCGACAAGCCGATAGACGTCCTGCTCTTCAACATGTTCAGCGTTTGTCTGACGCTGACGTACGTGTTCATCCCCTTCGTCGCGCTCCCGGTCTACGCCGCTCTTGAGAAAATCCCAAAAGACCTAATTGAGGCGAGCATGGATTTGGGCGGAAGCGCATGGGTCACGTTCCGACGGATCATAATCCCACTTAGTCTCCCAGGCGTGGTCACGGGTGCCATTTTCACCTTCTGTTTAAGCTTCGGCGACTTCGTAACTCCAACCCTGCTCGGCGGTCCGGACGTTCTCATGGTAAGCAGCGTCATCATAAATCAGTTCGGCGCCTCCTTTGACTGGCCCATGGGAAGCGCACTGGCCGTCATCGTGATCGTTATCGTGGCGACAGGAGTGGCGCTTGCCACTCAACTGGAGCGACGCAATGGGTGAAGCAATGAGACGCTGGGGGGGAGGACTTGGGACTCTGTTTCGAATCCTGGGCATAACCTCGTTGTTATTCCTGTACCTGCCCATTGTGGTCCTTATTCTCTTTTCCTTCAGTGCCGGGCGGACGTTCACCTTTCCAATCATAGGATACACGACCCACTGGTATGCTGCTCTCGCTGAGAACAGCGATCTACTGCGCTCCCTCAAGAACAGCTTTCTTGTGGCTGCTGGGGTTGTTCCGCTGACGCTGCTTCTTGGCATTCCCGCCGCGTATGCGTTAAGCCGAATTCCTTTTCGCGGCAGAGGAGTCCTGGAGCACGTATTCATGCTGCCCCTCATGATCCCGGGTCTGATCACAGGACTTTCGATCCTACTCCTATTGAAGGAATTCAATCTGGGGCTTTCCCTCTTTTCGGTGGTGCTGGGACATACCGTGGCCTGCCTGCCGGTGGTGATGGCGCAGGTAACTGCTCGCCTGCGCACACTGGATCCGCGCCTAGAGGAAGCAAGTCAGGACCTAGGCGCTGGAACTATCGAGACCTTTCTTCGCGTCGTGCTACCGAACCTGACAACCGCCATTGTTGGCAGTGCGCTGCTTGTATTCATCCTGAGCTTCGACGAGATCGCTATCACATTCATGCTCACAGGCACCGAGAACACCTTGCCGATGTACATTTGGGCCAGCTTGCGGCGCGGGGTCAGCCCCGAACTCTGCGCGATCGCTGCACTGATGGTTGCGGTGTCAATCTGCTTGGTATTCACGGGGCTGCGGTTTTCCAAGTCAGGAGCAGAATAGCGGTCTTTCAGTCCGGGATAAAAGATTGAGATGCTTGCGACTACCGGACTATCGGCTGTTGCGCGGATCTCGTCGCCAAAGTCGCGATCGCTGCATCGCCCAGGCGTTGGTATTCGGCGAAGTTGCCCCCGGGGTTCGAAGCATGCTCACTCCAGCGACACCTTGGCGGGTGACGATCCCGAACTCGGCAAGATGTCCCCGCAAAGCGTCGATCAGCATAGTCCACTGACGGATCAGTAGCTCCCGGACCCGATGTAGCATGAGAACACTCTGCTGCTCCTCGCTCTTGATCGGACGAAACGCATCGTGGGTCGGCTCACCCCCTCGTAGAAGGCCTCAGCGCAGGTGGCGTCATTCTTCTGCCGCTTTGCATACGGCTTCCGTAATGGGCGCCTCCCGGTTAATCCCCGATTGTCTCGCCTCCGGTTTCTTCCTTACGTCCGTGGTTAGCCGATCAGCCGCCACTTGATGTGGCTAGAGGAGTGGAGGAGCCCATCTCCACAGCGTAGTCGAACCACATCCGTACGTACGGCTTACCCCATCCACGGTCCCGACGACGGGCCTCGGGTAGCAGCAACACCGCGCTACGAAGCTTGTCATGCCGATTCCGATGAAGCCGCCCCTTTGTTCCGAGATTGCGGGTTTCGGCAAAGTCCGGACAGGATTACCGGAAATCCTGTCCGGACTTTGCCGAAGCAGGCATTCCGAGATGATTGCGCCCCCGGTTTCCGGGATGATCTCGCCCCCTGTTTAGTGGGGTCTGCAGGCGATGATTGTTGTCAGTTCATTCAGGCGAGGTGTCAAGCTTTGCGCGGTAGATTTCGGCGCAGACTATCGCCGCTCAATTTGATGCGGTGGGCATTGTGGACCAACCTGTCGAGTATGGCATCGGCATAGGTTGGGTCGCCAATGACGCCGTGCCATGCGGACCCGGGAAGTTGGCTGGTAATGATCGTTGATCTGCGTCCATAGCGGTCTTCGAGGATTTCCAGCAGGTCGTGGCGGGCCTGTTCGTTGAGCGGCTCGAGCCCCCAATCATCCAGTATCAGGAGCTGAACATGGCCTAAGGTCCGTTGCAGCCGGGCATACCTGCCGTCACCGCGCGCGAGCGCAAGCTGGGCAAACAGCCTTGGGACACGCTGATAGAGAACTGAGCGATCGTCTCGGCAAGCCTTGTGGCCGAGAGCGCAAGCCAACCAACTCTTTCCGACACCCGAGGGGCCGCAAATGGCCAGATTGTCATGGGCGTTGATCCAGTCGCCACCGAGCAGCTTCATGAAGAGAGCACGGTCGAGGCCGCGATAGTCGACATCTTCTGGGGTGGCCTGGTGGCGAAGCTTGGCAAACCTGAGGCGTGCCGCAAGCTTCCGATCGTAACGGGAGCTCCATTCCCGTTCGAGCAGCAGTCCGAACCATTCGGCGTGCGATGTCGGGCGAAATGAAAAACTGACCCCGCATTGCCTCAAACAAAATGTTACCGATAGTGCTGATGCTCCGACCGGGATGGCCATGGCTCGCTGTCCCGATTCGGAGGATGGATGGCGAGGCGCATCAGTATGGCGACACGATCGGAACTTGTAGAAGCAATTGTTGACCGATATCGAAGGGCGCGTCGCGACGACAAGGGCCGGGTCCTGGATGAGTTTGTGGCGGTAACCGGCTATCATCGCAAGCACGCGATCCGCGTTTTGAATCGTCGTGAGATGAAGCCATCTTCGGGTAAGGGTCGTCATCTTCTTCGCTATGAGAATGACGTGCGTGAGGCACTCATTGTGTTGTGGGAAGCCTCGGAACGGCTGTGCTCCAAACGCCTCAAGCCCTTGATACCTGTCTTGTTGCCCGCGCTCGAGCGTCACGGCCAGCTGGCTCTGAACGACGTGCTCCGCTCCAAGCTGATGACGGTGAGCCCGGCAACGATCGATCGGCTTCTAACAGAAGTCCGCTTGGTAGCTCGTGGCGGTCAGCGCCGACGGACAGGAATGAGCTCTGCAGTGCGCCGCTCGGTTCCGGTGCGCACCTTCGGAGATTGGGATGATCCGTTGCCCGGCTTCGTCGAGGTCGATTTTGTAGCGCATTCCGGCACGTCTTCCTCGGGAAGCTTTGTGCAGACGATGGTGTTGACCGATATCGCCACCGGCTGGACCGAATGCATTCCGGTCCGAACGCGCGACAGTGGCAATGTGATCATGGCGATCAAACTGGCGCGCTCGCGGTTTCCCTTTCCGCTAAGGGGTGTCGACTTCGACAACGACAGCGCCTTCATGAACGCGTTGGTGGTCTCCTGGTGCCGCAGCGAGGATCTGGAAGTGACACGCTCTCGCGCTTACCGAAAGAATGATCAAGCACATGTCGAGCAAAAGAACGGCGCCATCGTGCGTCGCCTGGTTGGATATGGCCGGTTTGTAGGCGCGGATGCGACGGCGGCTCTTGAGCGACTTTACGAGGTAGTGCGACTTAACGTCAACCTGTTCCAGCCTTCATTCAAGCTGCAAGAGAAAACGCGCATCGGTGCCCGAGTGATCAAGCGTTATCATCCGCCCGTGCCACCGGCAGCTCGTGTCCTTGCACATCCCGCTGTGACCGAGGCCGATAAGGAGCGGCTACGGACCTTGCTGGCAACAGCCGATCCCGTGCTTTTGTTTGCCGGCGTTCGCGCTGCGCAGGAAGAGCTTGGAAAACGGGTCGATCGGCGTGGCCTGAATGCGAGGGTTGACGAGCCACTGGTTATCGATCTCCGGAGCTTTGCTGCGAACTTGAAAACAGCCTGGAAGAACGGCGAGACCCGAGCAACACATCGACGACCGTATCGGCGGACCAAACCCTGGCCGAAGAGGCCCAGCATGTACGAGCCATACGAGACGCTTATCAAGGATTGGTTGAAGGAAGACCCAACGCTTTCGGCAGCGGCCGTGCTACAGCGCCTGACAGAGATCGCTCCAGCTCGCTTCAAAGAAAAGAACATTAGAATGGTGCAACGGCTCGTAAAGACCTGGCGCATGGAAATGGCCGGGCTGATCATCCTGGATGGAGATTGGATCAAGCGTGTGCCCGTATCAACTGCCGCCGCGGCGGCAGCTGATACGGGCATCTCGGCGTTCGCTGCGCTCGGTAACATTCCTCGGTGAGGCAATAGGAGGGGTCAATTCCTCGATTCGCTTGACATGCGAGAGATGTTCGGCTTCGCCGTTGGCAACAAGTTCGCCAAAGGCCTTTGCCATGCCGGCCAGGCCCATGGCATTCAATTTATCCAGTGTTGGATGAGCAAGCATCTTTCGTTCTCCTTAGTGGTAATAGCGAGGTCCGCGGATGTTGGCGTGATGGATCGGTTCATGCGACGCCGCTCCATTTGAGGCAGCCGTCCGGTCAAGGTGATTGTCGAGGATGGATCGCACCGAGCCATAGGTCCGTGCGCCAATCTCCAACGCACGGCCGCCTCCAACGCACGGCCGCAAGCGGCATTGACCCTGTCGCGGCCGAAGCTCTTGTTGAGGCGGATGATGCCGAGGCAAGCTCGAAAGCCCTGCTCGGGATGAGGCCTGTCGGCAAGAATGCGCTCGCACAACAGCGCAACATCCGGCCCCATCGCAGAGGCTTCGCGTTGAATCCGTTCAATCGTCCAGTCGGCAAAGCGGCGATGCGCAGAGGGCATATGATCGGGGATCGTCGTGTGCTTGCCGTTGCTGCTGGAGCGCCGGTGAGCGGCAATTCGCTCGCCCTTGTGGAAGATCTCGATCGTATTGGCGGTGATACGAGCCTCGACCTGCTCGCGGGCAAAGCGATAGCGAACGGAATAATAGTGCCGCTCGATCTCGACGTGATAATCCAGCCAGGCGCGCCGTCTGCGCCAATCGGTCGAAATACAGACCTGAAAGGCCGGACCGCAAACCGTGGAAAATATCCTGGCCAAAACAATGTCGGACGCGCGGCCCGCGAAGCAGACCGGCCCCTACGGCGCGTTGGGAAGCGCGGCGCCGGACTGCTTCGCTCCGTCGGGGGCAATCTTCCGCCGTCCACAGCGATATCATCGACACCAGCTTGACCGGGATAAGTTCGTAGTCACATTTACCTTCAACGATCCGCGCCTCACATGCGCGCGATCAAATCGGAACGGTGCGCGGCATCAGGTTGGAATGCATGCGCGCGATCGTCGGAATCCGCAGCCCCCTATATCACCACGGAATTGGCCCTCAAATGGGCCCAGCGGCCCCTAAGAACGCAACCTTCAAACTGGGCCAAGCGATTGGGCTACATTCGCGGATTTGCCCGTCATCGGGTTGCCACCGATCAGCGGACACAAATTCCGCCAGACGGGCTGTTTCCTTTTCGCCCGAAGCGGGCGCGCCCATATCTTTATTCACAGGACGACATCCGGCGGCTTCTGTCCGCCGCACTTGAGATGCCGTGCCATTATACCTGCTGCAAACTCAGGCCGTTGACATACTACTGCCTGTTCGGATTGCTGAGCGTGGCCGGTCTGCGCCTCGGCGAGGCCCGGAACCTCAAGCTTTCGGACATCGATTTCGAAGCCATGGTGTTGACGATCCGCGGCACGAAGTTTGGAAAGTCCCGTCTCGTGCCGATGCACGCAACAACGTGCGCAGTCCTGCAAGATCTTATCAAACGCCGACATCGACATAACGCAGCCCTGGCGGCGTCACCTTATTTGTTCACCTCCTATCGAGGTAATCGCCTCGACGTGGGTGACATTCATCGAACATTCTATGCTCTGTCCCGGCGGATTGGTCTGCGCGGGATCGATGACAGCCACGGCCCGCGTCTGCACGACATGCGGCACGTCTTCGCCACAAATACGCTGTTGCGCTGGTATCAAGCCGAGCAAGATCCAGAGCGACTTCTGCCGATTTTGTCCACCTATCTCGGCCATGCCCACGTGGCCGACACGCAATGGTATCTGAGTGCCTCCCCTGAGTTGATGACAGAAGCGATGCGTCGTCTTGAACGCCGCTGGGAGGACCGGACATGATCAAACATGCCAGTCTGGCGCCGCTTTTAGAGCGCTTTTTTATTCAACGCCTGATGCAACAGCGGCAGGCAAGCGCCCATACGATCAGTTCCTACAGGGACACTTTTCGGCAGTTACTGAAGTTCGCCGAACGAACTTTGCATAAGCCGCCATCTCGCCTGAGCTTCGAGGAGATCGACACCCCGTTGATTACGGCCTTCCTTGATGAGCTTGAGAGCAATCAGGGGATCAGCGTCCGCAGTCGCAATCTACGCCTCACGGCAATTCATTCCTTCTTTCGCTATGCGGCCTTCGAGGCGCCGGAGCATTCCGCTCAAATTCAACGTGTTCTTGCCATTCCCAGCAAGCGCTTCACTCGAACGCTCGTCAGTTTCCTGACCCGCCCGGAAGTGGATGCACTGCTGGCCGCACCGGATCGATCGACCTGGGCCGGGCGGCGCGATCACGCGTTTCTCCTGGTCGCCGTGCAGACCGGCTTGCGTCTATCGGAGATCACCAGTCTCAAGCGGGATGATCTCTTTTTCGGCACGGGGGCTCATCTGCGCGTCATCGGTAAAGGACGTAAGGAACGCTGCACCCCATTCGCCAAGTCGACAACCCTAGTGTTGAGAAACTGGCTGAAAGAGCCTCAGCGCGGTGAAGAGGGCATCCTGTTTCCCAGCACCAGGGGCCAACGGCTCAGCGTTCATGGTGTCCAGTATATTTTGAACAAGCACCGCCAGACCGCTTCTGGCGCGTGCCCGTCGCTGAACGGGAAGCGCGTCACTGTTCATCGCCTGAGGCACACAATGGCCATGGACCTGCTGCAGGCGGGCGTCGACCGCGCCGTGATTGCCTTGTGGCTCGGCCATGAATCGGTTGAGACCACCCAAATCTATCTCGAGGCGACATTGGTGATGAAGGAAGCAGCCTTGGCGAAGACCTCCCCGTATTCCGGCAAGTCATCCCGCTTTCGACCTGACGACAATTTGTTGGGGTTCTTAAACAGCCTGTAAATCGAGCTGACTATGTCGGGTGGCTTGCGGCGAAACTGTAGGAAATATATCAATTCCTCAGACACTTACCTTTAGGAACAAAGCTTCCCGACATAGTCCGGCAGGGCAGATAGTGGCGCTTGGACTAACCCGCTCCGCTACGCCGGAGCGGGAAGGAGGTCAGGTATTCAGTAGGAGCCCCAACTGCGAGAGGATGGGACGGCTGTTTAGCAGCCATTCCATCCGACAGAGGAGCTCGTCATGACCCCACTTCGCCAGCGCATGAGCGAGGACATGCAGGTGCGCAATTTTTCGCTCAATACCCAGCTCTCGTATCTGCGGCAGGTGTCGCTGTTTGCACGATACTTCGGCAAAGCGCCGGACTTGCTCGGCCGCGAGGATATTCGAACCTATCAGGTCTATCTGGCCAACGAGAAGAAGCTGGCGCCTAACTCAATCCATATCGCCATTTCGGCGTTGCGCTTTTTCTTCAGCGTCACGCTCGAGAGGGATTGGGTGCCTGCAGAGGTCTTGCCGCTGCCCAAGAAGCCGCAGAAGCTGCCGATCATCCTCAGTCCGGATGAAGTGCAGCACTTTCTCGGCTGCGTGGCCGATCTCAAACACCATGCCATCCTGACGACGTGCTATGCCGCCGGCCTGCGCATTTCGGAAGCGGTGCAGCTGAAGCCCACGGACATCGACAGCCGGAGAATGGTCGTCCGTGTCGAGCAGGGCAAAGGCCAGAAGGACCGCTATGTGATGCTGTCGCCGAAGCTCCTGGAGATCCTGCGCGATTATTGGAGGATGCGGCGGCCAGAGGCGTGGCTTTTTCCCGGAGATCGCGCCGGCCACCCGATCAGCCGGCATGCAGTCGGGCAAGCCTGCGAGAAAGCGCACGATCTCTCCCGCTTGTCCAAACCGGTGACACCGCACAGCTTGAGACATGCCTTCGCCGTTCATCTCCTGGAGGCCGGCGCCGACGTGCGCACCATCCAATTGCTGCTCGGTCACCGCAGCCTGGCGACCACCGCCCACTACCTGCGCATCGCCACCAACAAGGTCTGCGCCACCTCCAGCCCCCTCGAGCTTTTGCCCCGTCCAGCGCCCACCCCGCCGCCGCCCGCCAAGCCTGAGTATTTCTGAGCTCCCGATGGCCCGTTCGGGGCCGGAAGTGGCGGATATCTTCCGCCGCTACGGCGAGGCCTATCGTGCCCAGCACACATCGCTGTCGACCGCTCAGCGCCGTGTCATGACGGCGATCGAGCTGTGTCGGACTGCCGCGCTCGGTGGGCACGTCGAAGCGTGCGATCAATGCGGCCACCGGCGCATCGCCTTCAACAGCTGCCGCGACAGGCATTGTCCCCGCTGCCAATCGCTGGCCCGGGCGCAATGGCTGGAGGATCGACGCGCCGAGCTGCTCGACACCCAGTACTTTCACGTCGTCTTCACGCTGCCGGAGGCTATTGCCGCCATCGCCTATCAGAACAAGGCGCTCGTCTACGGGCTACTCTTCCGCGCCACCGCCGAGACGCTGCGCACCATCGCCGCCGATCCCAAACATCTCGGCGCCGAGATCGGCTTCTTCGCCGTTCTGCACACCTGGGGGCAAAATCTGCTGCACCATCCGCACCTGCACTGCGTCGTCCCGGGGGGCGGATTCTCGCCGGACGGCACGCGATGGATCGCCTGCAAGCCGGGCTTCTTCCTGCCGGTCCGGGTGCTCTCGCGCCTGTTCCGACGCCTGTTCCTGGAGCACCTGGAGAAGGCCTTCAACGCCGGCAAGCTGCAGTTCTTCTCCGACTTACAGGCCTTGAGCGACCGCAACGCTTTCCGGCGCTATCTGGCGCCGCTGCGAAAGGTCGACTGGGTGGTTTACGCCAAGCCGCCGTTCGCCGGGCCCGAACAGGTGCTCGATTACGTTGGCCGCTACACGCACCGCGTCGCCATCTCCAACAACCGCCTCGTCGATATCGAGGATGGCGCGGTGCGCTTCCGCTGGAAGGATTATCGGCACGGCGATCGGCAAAAGGTCATGACCGTCTCCGCCGACGAATTCATCCGCCGCTTTCTGTTACATGTCCTGCCCGAGGGCTTCCACCGGATCCGCTATTACGGCTTCCTCGGCAACCGCTACCGCGAGCAAAAGCTTGCCCATTGCCGCGACCTGCTCGGCATGCCGGTACCAGAGCCATCACAGAGCCAGGCTCCGAAGGACTATCGCGACCGCTACGAGGAACTTACCGGCTGTTCCCTCAGGCAATGCCCGGCCTGTCGCCAAGGGCAGATGATCACCATCGAGACCTTCGACGGCGTCAGCGGACCGCCGCGATGCTGGGACACGTCATGAAAGAAGCACGCCGATGTCATCGTCACCGTCGCATCGTTCCGCCGGAAACCGGTCGGTCCCAAGCAGGTGCGTACCGTCGCGCCCACCAGCCCCTCCCGGCAGGCTACAGCGGTCATCGTTACCCTTTTCCACTCTGGAATCGGCGCTGCTTTCGCCTACGGCGTTCCCGCAGCCGCTGCGTCAACACCGCCCGATGATGCCCTTCCGGGGAGGGGGCATGATTCAATCCCCATAGAACCCTGGTCGCGCCCGCGGCTCAGTCCAACACGTTTTTAGCGCACCGTCGCTGTCGGGCTCGGTGCGCTCCTCAACGTCGATACCCGCGACGCCACGCTAAAAACGCTCTGCATTACGTGCCTGGGCACGTAATCGCAGACCAGCAAGGCTGGCGCACCGCCAAAGAACTCCAGGGCCAGGATATGGCATTCAATCCAGTCGGGAAGCGTCTCGCTCCAGCGTGCCTGCGCATATGAAAGGCTGGATGCTCCCAGAACCGCCACGAACAGGTGCGCCTGCCGTGTCTTGCCGGACAGCCGATCAACGACAACCGTGACCGTGTCGCCGGCGTAGTCGACGAACAGCTTGTCGCCGGCCGCGTGATCCTGCCGCATCGTCACAGGCAGCTTCATCGCCCAGCCGCGGTAGAGGTCACAGTAGCGACTGTAGCGATAGCCGTCCGGATAACGGCTGATGTATTCTTCCCACAGGATCTGCAGCGTCATATGCTTGCGCTTGAGCTCGCGATGGACCTGCGCCCAGTCCGGCTCAGGGCTCCGACGATGACCCGTCTTCGTCCCGGCCGCCTTGTAAAGCGCCGCTTCCAGGACCGCATCGCTGACGTCGTCACCCAACGGCCAGGAAAGGCCCGCAACGGCCGCACGCCGCAGCGTCTCGCGCACCGTCGAGGGCGCAGCGCCAACCCGCACCGCAATCGAGTGGCCAAGTCCTTGTTCGAAACGATATCTCAATATCTCGCGGACACGCCGCATCTCCAGTCTCTCCGCAGGCATCCCGTTCCTTTCTCATCACTGTCGAAGGAAGAAACCTCACACCAGCAGAACACCCACGCCAGATGCCTTCCGAAGGGGGCGGCATCATCTCGGAATCAGGGGGCGGATTGCCTCGGAATTTGCAGCCAGCACATCCCCCATCCACACGCTTCGCTCTCGTTACCTAAACCGCAATTCTGGGCCTTCCCGTGGCCACCGCTACGACGTGCGCCTCAATGAACATGCGCTGGCTTTCGACTGCAGAAACGCAAAATTCGGTGGAGACGTCAATCTCGGCGCTGTCGGTACCAGCGTCGCTTGCGGTTTTGGCAACAATGGCGCGGACATCGGCCTCGGCGGCCGCGATCGCCGCAGCTTCATCGAGGAAATCGCGAACCGTTCCGCCGGAGGTAAGCCGGAACAGCCCCTCCTTGGGCTGGCTAACCTGTGCTTCAGCTGACACCCGAACCTGGCCGACAACGGCACCGAGCGCGTTGGCAACATCGGTGTCTTCCGGCACCACGCAGTCATTGCTAATCAGGGGCGGCAAGCCGGCATAATGCAGCGGCGCCGAGGCGCCGAGGCCGATAACCGGGCGATCAAGCGCGACGCTGAGGCGGGCGATGCCGGGGTGAGCATCGACGGCGCGCTGCACCAGTGCGTGCGCTACGGTTGCGGCGCCGTCGAGTCCGTCTTCGGCAAAGGCGGTTTCGAGGATGTATTCGGCCGACCAGCGCGTCAGCGTCACCAGCACCCGTTCCGATAGGGCTTCCGGCGAACGGGCGATGGCCTGGCCGCGGGCGTCACGCTTGCGGGCGAACAGTTCGGCGCCGAGCCGGGCGGTCACCGTATCCCAGTTGGACTGTTTGCCGAGCACATGGGCAGCGTCCGAGGGGGTGAAGCCGGCGACATGCACCAAACCTCGCGACACCAGCCGGTCAAGAGTCGCTGTCTGGGCATTCGAGGTGAGCAGTTTGTCGAGAGCGACGGCAACAGCACCGATGGCCTCGTAGAGCCGCGCTTCCGGGACGGTGAGGCCGGCGGCAAGTCGGTCCGGGACGCCGGTGCGCACCGCGAAGCGGCCGTCCATACGACTGGGATGAAGCGCGCGCAGCTGGCGTTCCAGTTCGACGGTCACGGCTTCGCCATGCATCATGCCGGCCAACGCCAGCGGCACGAGCCGGCGCGGGCCGAGCAGAACTTTGGGGGTAAGTGAACCATCGTCCAAAGCCACTTCGGAATCGCCGCCGAGACCGAAAGTTCGCATGGCGACGGCTTCGACCATGGTGCGGAAGCCGCCTACGGTGGCCCCTTCCGGGTCGAGGCGCGGCCGGCCCTTATCGAGCACGGCGACGTCGGTGGTTGTGCCGCCGATATCGGAAACCACGGCGTTGTCTAGTCCGGTCATGTGGCGCGCGCCTATCAAGCTCGCGGCCGGGCCGGAGAGAATAGTCTCGATCGGCCGCTGGCGGGCAAACGCCGCCGAAACCAGCGCGCCGTCGCCCCGCACTACCATCAAGGGAGCCGCGATTTTGCGCTGTTCTAAAAAGCCCTGGGTTGCCGCCACTAACTGATCAATCATCGAGATCAGCCGGGCGTTAAGCAGTGTCGTCAGTGCGCGGCGCGGACCACCGAGCTTTGACGACAACTCATGGCTAGCGGTAACCGGCAGGCTAGTCCTGGCGCGGATCATCTCGCTTGCGGCAATCTCATGCGCAGGATTGCGTGTGGCGAAATAGGCGCAAACGGCAAAGCCGGACACGGAGATGGCGAGTTCGGGCAAAGCCTCTTCAAGTCCGGTCAGGTCGAGCCCGGCGGCATTGCCGTGCACATCGTGACCGCCTGGGCAAAACACCACTGGATCGGCGCCAAGCGCCGCCTTCAATCCGTCTCGCGCAAGATCGACCTCGGAGAAGCCAATCATGACCAACGCCACCCGGCCTCCCTGACCCTCTACCAGGGCATTGGTGGCCAGCGTCGTCGACATCGACACCAGTTTTACATCAGTTGGATCGGAGCGGGCCTTCTGCAGCACAGCGTCCACCGCTCCGGAAATGCCAACAGCAAGGTCGTGGCGCGTAGTCAGCGCCTTAGCCTTGGCCAACACCTTGCCCTTGTTCGGCCCGTGCTGTGAGTCGTCGGTTTCAGACCACAGCACGGCGTCGGTGTAGGTACCCCCCGTATCGATCCCGAGGAAGAGCGAATTCTTCTTGGGTTTTGCTCTCATTTCCGATGGCGGTCCGGTTGGCAATTGTCTTGGAAATTCTTATCCTGCTGCGTACTCGCTCCCGTCGCGGCCGACCAATAGGAGGGACGCCCCTGTCGGGGCAAAGGCCCTCCACGGCGGCCGTTCCCCATCCCGAAAAGGGCGCCAGTAAACACCTTGTTGGAATGCGTCATAATACGGATTGCCCAATAGAAGTGATGAGGCCTGGCGGCCGTGCCTAATGATGTAGGTGCACACACTGCGAGTTTGCAAGCGTCCAAAAAGTGATGCGGCGGACAAGCTGAAGTCATGGTTCGGACAGGTAACGGAATACGAGCTTGAATACCGTATGACCCCTGATTATCCGGCAGGCCACTAATACTTATTTGAAGTGCGGTGCACTGCCACCTATGTTTACCATTGGAGCATAGCATCATAGCCGGGCACGAGCGCTCTATGACGAAATCTCAATACTGGTTTCACCAGGTCCAACGCACTGAGCGATTTGCGGCGTTCGACAAATGCCGGATATCGACTTCAGGGCTCGCTGCCACAAAATGTCTCCCTTGTTTCTGTCGCCTGCGGCACGGCGCATGAATGTCGTCCTGATGTTCTGCGTTCGTGGAGGGGAGTTACGCTAGGCCGACTGCGCGGAGCGTCGAGATGGGCGTTGAGGGCATGTGCGCCTGGCCGTATTCTAAATAATTAGGGGCCGCCCGTCAGCCTGAGCCGCTTTTCCCCTCCCGCGACAACGATCGAAGGCGAAAGAGTACCATGAATTGGGTCACGGTCATTGGTTACCTCGCAGCTCTATGCTCGGTAACCGCCTTTACTCCGCAAGCCTGGAAGATCATCAAAACCCGGGACACGAGCAGCATTTCAGCACCAATGTACGCCATTAACGTGGTGGGTTTTGCGTTGTGGCTGACGTTCGGGATCCTTAAGGATGAATGGTCCCTTATCATCACCAACGTTTTGATCCTGGCACTTTCGGCTTTCATTCTCGTTATGACGCTCCTTCCTCGCGCGAAGAAGAACGCAATTGCGGACGCTCTCGACCCCGCCGCTTCGAGCGCCGAACCGTCAGTCGGCAGCGTTCGTCTCGCCGATCCAAAGACAAAGGATCCGAATGAGGCGCACGGACCTTGCATGTGAATCGCGTGGGCTGAAGTGACTCAGTGAAACCAGAAACGACATTGAAGTTCCGCGCCGACGTGACGAGGAATGCCGGCTACGTGGCCAAGAGGAAAGGGAGGAGAAAGAGCCTTGTCTGGAGATCGCAGGCTCATCAGCTAGGGGGGTGTCAATCGGCACTGAACTTTGGCTCTGACGCAGGTTTGGTGCAATTCGCTCATGTCGCGCCAATCAGGCGGGCTTGAAGAAGATCAAGCTTTCCGCGTCCGTACATCTGGCGTTTCACCAGCTTGAGCTTGGTGATCTGCCCCTCGGTTTGTCCATTGGACCACGGCGAGACGATGGCTGCCCGGACCGCCTGAATGTCTTTCGCCACGCCGTTGCCAAAGGAGGAAACCAGACTGTCGCGGGCGCGGTCGATCCACGAGGTGAGCTGGTCTTCCGTTTTGCGCCGGATCATCAGATGGAAGTCGGCAACGACATCGCGAGCCGCGACGAGCAAGGGAACACCGCTTTCGATCGCGGCGATGGTGACGGTCTCGGATTTCGTCAGGTTGTCTCTGCTGGTTGTCAAAAGGCGGGCGATCGTTCGGGCGGAGGGAGTGCGGGTCAACGATTCCGCATCCGCCTTGTCGGCCCGCTTCCGTCGTGTGGCCCATTCACTCACGACCCGGCGCGAACCACGAAAGCCCAGGGTTCTCAACCGCCGCCATAGCTCTGTGCCGTTCCGCTTGCCGGCAGCCCATTGCGCGTCGAGCCATTCGAGATAGGGCTCCAAGGAGCTTTCTCTGGACCGAAAGACATCGTTTCGTTGCCCTCTGAGCACTTGGCGGACCAAGCCGCGGCTATGACCGGTACGGCGCACAATCTCCTTGATCGTGACACCGTCCTTTGCCAGCGCAATGATGGCCGCGTTGGTCTGTTCGCGCCGGAGATAGCCTTCGTATTGTAGGCGTTCGGCCGCTGTCAGAAGCTTGGGATTGACGCGCGTTGCTCCGAGAGTCTTGCGGATTTGCCGCATCGATTTGCGGACGGCGTCCAGGAACGCACGGCTTGCATTCTCCATCAAATGCCATCGATCAGCGACCTGCACTGCATCGGGCAATGCCCTTGCGGCCGCCAGCCCGTAAGCGCCGCCACGATCGCGGGCAATGATTTGGATTTGGGCATTCTGCCGCAGCCAAGCTTCCGCCGTCGCCGGCTCGCGGTCCGGCAGCAGACGGACCGGCCGCCGACGCTCCAGGTCACACACGATCGTGCCGTAGCGATGATTGCGCCGCCAGGCCCAGTCGTCGATGCCAATCACCAAGGGCGGGGTCGACGGCGGTAGTCCTTGCCTGCGGATCACGCGGAGCAAGGTGTCATTGCTGACGGGAAGCATGAGCCGCTGGGCAAAATGCGCCGCCGGGCGTCTACCAAGCGCAAGCGCCAAATGGTGGACGAGATGCTCAAGACGCCCCGTTCGTCTGGCATATGGCAGTAGCACATCGCCAAACCGCTCAGCGAAAATCTGTCTGCCGCAGAGCACGGCGTCGCAAGCGAACCTCCGAGTGCGCACGAGCAGTCTGCCGCGCTTGCCCGATAGGGGCAGGTCCGCGACCTCGCGGCAATAGCGACTTCGAACCGTTCGCGATATCCGTCCGCATGCCGGACACGCCGCGGTGGCGCACGCTCGGGAAAGCAGCATGCAGGTCTCATCGCCAATGTGGGTGATGCGTTCGACGATAAAGCCTGCCGGGACCAAATCAGAGGGGCGAAACCCCGTGCTCATCATACTGATTCCTTTGTGGAAACCAGCACCACAGCATAGTTACAACTGCATCAAAACTGAGTCAGAGCCAAATTTGCATGCCGGTTCACAGGGGGGTATTGAACCAGTCCGACATGCAGCTCCGCGCGGCCACCGGCCGCCCGTAATAGTGTTGTGATGGCAAACTATCCCTGACGGGGCAGTGGACGATCTCGGTCAAGGGTCTCGCTTCCGCTCCTTTGCAAGGTTGAGGTAATCTACCAGTGCGATTTCGAGCCTCAGTGCTCAAGGCGGAAAGCGTCAACAAGCCGAAGTGAGGACCTCGCCCCTGCTGGGCATGGTGGCCCTCGCGAGAGGCCACAGCCAATTTAGCACTGTATGACCGATACAGAGCCGAAAAGTAGCAGCTGGTCCTCAAGGTGCCTAAATGACTAAAGCCCGCTGGCCAAACACCGTTACTAAGCCAGCGGGCTCCCTTGGGAGGGATAGCTTTAAGTCAAGCGCTCAGTGGCCGCGATGTTGTACGAGGGCTACCAATCCAAGGGGCGCATGACCGCCTCGTTTCGGTGGGGGTCATGCCAAAGTATTCGCGGAAGCACTTTGAGAAGTGGGATGTCGAAACGAAGCCGCAAGCCACGGCAATGTCGATGAGCGGTAGTTGGGTTTGCTCAATCAGCTGTCTGGCTCGGTCGAGTCGCAATCGAAGATAGAACTTTGATGGCGAAGAGCGAACATGGCTCATAAAGAGGCGCTCAAGCTGTCGACGTGAGACCTTCAGTCGGCAAGCGACGCTCTGCAGCTCGATCGGTTCGTTGATGTTCTGCTCCATCATGCGAATGGCCTCGACCAACTTGTCATTAACTCCTCCGAGTGCCAGCCAAGCGGACATCATTTGCCGGCTGGCTCCATTCCTTGGTCTGACGCCGACATTGTGTCTGCACAATTGCTCTGTAAACGCTCGACCTACCTCGCGCTCGATCACCCGGATCGCTAGATCGAAGGCGGCTAGTTCGCCCGCACAAGTCCATACTCCATCATCCTCGACGAAGATTGCATCGCTTGCTTTTGGTCCATTGAATGTTTCGACGAATGCAGCCAGTTTAGTCCAATGGATGGTGCAGAACGTGTCCTCAAGAACACCGGCTTGAGCGAGCAACCAAGTCGCATTTCCTAGTGCAACGACTGGCACCTTCTGACGCCTAAGGAGACGGATGGTCCTCGACAACTCAAATGAGCACTGAGTCTCTGGACCGGAACCCGCTGTTAGAACAACAAAATCTATTCGCGACGAAAATGCTGGCCCCGGCTTGACCTCCGAGAAGCTCTTGGTGACGGATCTTTCGAACCCGAGACTGCAGGTAACCGGATTTCCACCATCGCTGGCAAACACCCATCTAAAGAGTTTCTTACCCGAGATTGAGTTCGCGTCTTTAAAGGGGGACAAGAAGGCCGTCAGCCCTAACATTGAGAAACCCGGCAACAGAAAAATTGCAATGGTCGTTGCTTGTCCATCGGGTTTGGTTTGAACAGCTTCGTCGTTGGGCACAAGTTGACTGGGCCCAGTTGGCAATACGTCGAAGTTGGCGTCACAATCCCATATCTTACGCATGGTAGAATCCGTTAGGTTGTGAACTTCGGCTGGCGGCACTCTGAGCAGGTCGACCACGGCGTTTGACTCTCGTGCTTGCCTAGGGCAAACGTGCAAATCCACTGTCATCCTTGGGACTTTCTCCGAACGCTAGAGGAAATGCATCGTTTAGAGGCGTGCTGCGCCGGTTTTGTTTCCCTATTGTGAGAGTAAAGAATGGCCTAAAATTCAATGGTTTCAACGTCACAAATTGTAAGAGGACCGATAAGGAAATATTATAGAAATGGCACATCATGCCTTCTGGGGCGGATTGTTCTTCCGCCATGTCGTCGGTGTCTCACCATACATCTTGCGGAAGGCTCTTCCGAAATGCGAGACAGTTTCGAATCCGACTTCGACCGCCACATCGATCAACAGAGCGTCGCCCTGTTTCAGGAGTTGTTTGGCTCGCTCGAGACGCACTCGTTTGTACATAACCGCCGGAGAACTGTTGACCTCGTTGAGGAACAGTCGCTCAAGTTGCCGTCGCGAAATACCAAGGGCTGCGGCAAGCTCAGCTATGGTCAATGTTTGCTCAAGATTTCGCTCCATCATCCCCAGTGCAGCTACGACTCGAGGATCGCTCGCGTCTGTCGAGCGCGGCCGCCGAGATGCCGCAGATTCTGCGCCCGGCACCTCATCGATCTGCAGCACGGCGAGTGCGTTTCGTTCAGCAGCTTCGCCGATGTGCCGTCTAACTAGCTCGGCAGCAAGGTCCGCGGTGCGGATGCCTCCCGCACACGACCCCCGCGCGGCCTCCAAACTGTATGTCCTGTCAGCGCTAACCTGAAGCTCAGGGAAACGGCGTCGAAAGTCATCGCAATAATGCCAACTGACGCAGGTCTCATGACCTCTTAAGAGATCCGCCTGGGCCAAGATGAAAGTTCCGGTGCAGATCCCGACAAGTGGCACTCCCTTAGCGGCCGCGTCGCGCAAATAACTGAAGGTCATACTGTCCACGGCGGTGAGTTTTGACAGAGGTCCACCGACAATGACGAGATAGTCGAATTCCGCTGGGTCAGAGAACAGGATTGTCGGTGAAACCGGTATACCGCAACTAGAGAATATTGGCTTGCGAGACGTCGAAAGCACTGCCCAGTCCGCATTAACACGCCTTGGCCGGTCTGTTTCGCCGCTGGCCAGTCTGAGCGTGTCGATGAACAAGGCAAACGAGGTTAGAGTGAATGAACGGGCAAGAATAAAACCAATCTTAAGCGCGACAGACCTCCGCCTCATTGCAACAGTTTTCCTGCGGATATACCGGGGCGAGCACACCGTCACCCACGATTCAAAGAATTCGCTAAGGCGCGATGCAGATTCTAGCGCCACCCTCGCTCTGGATCGGAGTAAATGAAAGCAACATTAATCACACATGACCAGCAGCTGATGGCGTCGTTCTTCAATTTCTTGACAAAGACTCCGCGAAAGCAGTCGGCCGGAACTCAGCACCCATCGTTTTCAGGTCCCGGCGAAGGCTGGATGAGCAGGCTTCGATACTAATCATACACAGTGACGCAACGTTGCCCGAAGAATGATGCCGCTACTACTACGCCCACACCGCCAAGTGCTCAGCCATATCAAGACGGCTTATACTAAGCGCATCCATGGACGGCTCTTTCGCACGTTACTTCGACAGCCTTGGCACATTGCGACGGCGGGAGCGAGGCCGTCGACCATATCAGATTACCTCACATCCTCGACCAAAGCTTACCTCCGGTCGCCCAGTTGTTTGGCTCATACTCATCAAAGACCACATGGATCTGCTCTGGTCTTAAGTTCATCTTTTCACAAAACAGTTTGGTTATCTCAGCAACCAGATCTGCTTTCTTATCATCGTCTGACTTGAAAGTTTCGACATGAATAACAGGCATGGCTTACTCCTTGGTTGAAGGTTAGACCTTGAGAGGCGCTAAGCGCCGTTCATTCAAAACTCTGCAATGGGAGCGCCAAACGTCGCCTCATCGACCTCCAGACCGAGTCCGGGACCGGTCGGAAGCGAGATGTGGCCGTCTGTTATGCGAATTGGGTTCTTGGGATCATAGTGACTTTCGTCAGAAATCTTATTCACCCAACTGCAGCCCTCGAATAGATTTGGCCTCACTGTGGCCCCAAGGTGGATGCATGCCGCCCCAGTGATATCGCCACCCCAACTATCATCACTAGTATGCGGCAGAGAACGAGCTTCGCAGATGTCTCGGAAAGTGGCCATGGGCTTCAAGCCTCCGATCCGGGTAACCTTCATTCCAAAGCCATCGCACAGACCGGTGCCAATGGCCTGAACAACTGTGTTAAGGTCAACACCACTCTCATCTATGTAGATCGGATGCTGCACTCTGGAACGTAAAGCGGCAATTTCCTCGAGAGTATTGCAGGGTTGTTCAAGTACGAACGGAAGATCACTGCACTGTTGACTCAGAAACAGCGCGTCTCGCATGGTCAGGCTTCTATTTCCATCGACTGCCCAGCGCACGCCCTTTTTCAGGACCTCACCAACCTTCCGGATCACCTCGATATCCTGCTCGACTGGACGTCCCCCAATCTTCGTTTGGATTCGGACATATCCCCCAGCCTGGGCCTCATTTACAGATCGTACTACTTCGTCAGCATCGCCAACCCCGACGAAAAAGTAAAACGGAACACGCTCCGTTGCTGCGCCTCCCAGCAGGTCTGCTACCCGCATTCCTGTACTCTTCCCAAGCAGATCGTGCGCCGCTATATCAAACGCCGCCTTCGCATAAGAATGTCCGTTCAACAGTGAATTCATCTTGCGATGCAGGAGCACTGGGTTAACGTGCGCACCGATCAGATTTGGGCCCATTTCCATGATTGCCGCTCGTGCTCCCAGAGTGTGGCTTGGGGCGTAAGTCGGGCCAATTGGACAGGTTTCGCCCCAGCCAATCCCGCCGGAATCTGAAATGACCTGCACAATTGTAGAGTCGAGCTCTGAAAGCGTAGCCTGTCCAACAGTGACCTTTCCTTCCGGAACCGGAAGACTTTTTTTGAAAACTCGGATGCGCTTTATCTTCATGATGCCCGCCAGGAGTTGCGCGATTAGCCTTCGGTTGAGACGCCGGTGCATTGAATCCCTGTCTAGATGACAGCGTCGCCTACTTCGAGCTCTCTTCGGCTAATGAAATCTAAGAGGGCTTCGTCGATAGCCTCATCAAGTTTCGGATGCTCATATTCCCTGAGCGCTCGCTGGGCCGCCTCAAGGCCCCGAGTGTTGGCGTCCTTCGCCCCAGCAGCCATCCATTGTTCGTAGCTGTCGTCGTTCATCAGATCGGGTACGATGAAAGCACTCTCAAAATTCTTCAGTGTGTAATCTGTGCCCAAGTAATGCTGACCTGGCTCGCTTTGGCGGATAGCTTCCATAACCTCATCGAGTTCTCGCTTATTCAGGCCTTGACCCAGCTTGTGGAACATTACCATTTGCTCGGCGTCCAGCATGAATTTGCTGTAGCTCTGAGTTAGCGCGCCCTCCAAATACCCGGTCGTAGACAGTACGAAGTTCGCGCCAGCCATGAGCACGCCGTACATATTCCGAGCTGCCTCGTAACCTGCCTGCGCGTCAACGGCTTTCGAACTCGTATTCATACCGCTGCATCGCCAGGGCAGCTTATAATATCTCGCTAACTGCCCGACCAGCATATTCATGTGGCAGATCTCCGGCGTTCCCGCCATCGGGGCACCACTCTTCATGTTGACAGTTGCCAGCCACTGTCCATAGACAGCTGGCGCTCCGGGGCGAACCAACTGTGAGAACGCAACGCCTGCAAGTGCTTCAGCGTTGAGTTGGGCGACCGCAGCCAACGTGCTAGCTGGCGTGCTAGCGCCCCCGAGCACGAAAGGGGTAAACAGGATTGCTTGGTTGCTCGCTGCGTAAACCTTAACCGCATCCAGCATCGTGGCATCCCACACAAGTGGGGAGTTGCAATTCGCAATCGACGTCATCACAGTGTTATTGTGTACGAACTCGTCGCCGAATACGATTTTGGCCATCGCCACAGTGTCTTCTGCCCTCTCGCGGGAGGTAACCGCACCCATGAACGGCTTATCCGAATAGCGGATTAGACTGTAGTTCATATGCAGGTGCCGTTTTGGCACCGCAATGTCCATAGGTTCACAAAGAACCCCACCTGTCATGTGCATTGCGGGCGATTGGTAGGCAAGCTTTGCAAAATTAACAAAGTCGGCGATCGTCGAGTTTCGGCGCTTACCTTCCAGGTCCAATACATTGGGAGACCCGTAAGCCGGGATGAAGATGCTTTTCTTACCGCCGAGCGTGACCGAACGCTCCGGATTGCGAGCATGCATCGTATAGGATTCAGGAGCCTTGTGAACAAGTTCTAGGAGGTGATTTCTGTCAATTCTCACTCGCTGACCTGTGACGTCCGCACCAGAAGCTGTCCAGAGCGCGATCGACTCATCATCGCGGAATTCAATGCCAATTTCTTCAAGAATTTGCATTGAGTAATTATGCAGCCTAAGTAATTCGTCGTGATCCAAAAGGTCAAGGTAAGGGATTCCGCGCTCCATGGGCGGCAACCACCTCAACGTGTTTTCAGATCGTGCCTTTTGCCGAGCGTCCCGCCCGCCTGCTCTTCTTGACATGGTGATTTCTATCCCTAGTTATAGGTCAAATGGTGCAGCGAAATACGAGAAAAAACAAACAAGAAAAAGTGATGTACATTATGAGGTAGGGTTATATGCGTGCCATTACTCAGGCCCGCTCTTCAATCCCTCGAAGCAGAAATGCGGTTGTAACCACGCCGACGTCTTTCCCTTCGCGATCCGAAACCACAACGGGGCCATTGCTGCTCTGATTCAAAACAGTCGCAAGCTCCTTGAGGTTGGCATCCAGAGCCAGCCGGCGAGCACCGACAAGTTCGTTTGCAGGAGCAGTCAAGGAGTATTCCGCAAGCGGTGCCATAACTGACTCGGCGGTTAGGAGCTTCAAGCGACTGCTTCCTTCAACAAACTTCTCTACGTAAGGGTCTCGAGGCTTCGTGATAATCTCATCAGGAGATCCAATCTGAAGCATCTTTCCATCCTTCATCACGCCGATTCGATGTCCCAATCGAACCGCCTCGTCGAGGTCGTGGGTGATGAATACCGTCGTCTTGCGTAGCTTCATCGAAAGCTCGCGAAATTGGTCTTGCAGCTCTCGCCTAATCAGGGGGTCAAGCGCTGAGAACGGTTCGTCCATTAGCAAAATAGCTGGGTCTGCCGCCATCGCGCGCGCGAGCCCAACCCGCTGCTTCATGCCTCCAGACAATTCATCAGGATAGCGGTCACCCCAGCCTGACAAGTGAACCAAGGCAAGCTTCTCTTCCGCAATATCGTGCCGCTGTTTGGCCGGAATGTTACGCAACTCCAAACTCAGCGCGACATTGTCGCGAACGGTACGGTGAGGGAGAAGGGCCATGTTTTGGAAGACCATGCCGATCGACTTAGCGCGCAGTTCGCGCATCTCGTTCTCGGATTTCTTGCTGATGTTCTCCCCGCCTATAACAATCTGCCCGGCAGTCGGATCAATCAAGCGGTTCACGTGACGTACAAGGGTGGATTTTCCGCTGCCGGAAAGCCCCATCACACAGAAGATCTCGCCAGGCTCCACCTTGAAAGAGACGCCCGCTACCGCGACGACACAGCCATACCGTTCGAGCAAATCGGCCTTCGACACGCGACCATCTTGAATACACGTGAGGTCGTACCTGCGGTTCGACCCGAAGACTTTCCAAACGTCTTTAAATTCGATAGAGTGCGCTTCCAAGACCATCTCCAATGTTGGGAGGTTCGCCCGGCGATAGCCTGATGCCGCCGGGCGATACTACTACCGCTTATTTTGCTGCTTTCTTTGCCTGGTCGATCCAGTCATTCCACTGGTCTATGTGAGCCTTCTTCCAGGCTTCTGCGTGGCCCAGAATGTCCTTGTTCGTCTTCTCACCTTTATAAATGAGGAGGTTCTCATCATCGATATCCTGAATCGGAATCTGAACAAGCTCGAACCACTTCGTAGCTGCGGGGTTCTTTTCCAAGAAGGTGGTATTGGCAAAGACGTGGTGAGTGTTGACCGAGAAGCCAAGGTCGCCGATCCCTTCAGCCGTCGTGACGGCGCCCTTCTGCTCATCTGGCAATGCGGTAAATGGAACGGTGAGCCATACTGTGTCTTCGCCACGACGAAGGACGGCGTTTACCCACGTCGGAACCCACCCGTAGTATAGCGTTGGCTTGCCCGACTTGATTCTAGAAATAGCGTCGGCGATGAGTGCAAAATATTCGCCCTGCTTGTGTGTTATGGTGTCCCGCAGACCGTATGCATCAAGGTGATGCTCAATGATGCGCTCGCAACCCCAGCCAGGATCGCAGCCATAAAGGTCGGCCTTACCATCGCCGTCTGTATCAAACAGTGCGGCTATCTTGGGGTCTTTCAGCTGATCAATGGTCTTAATGCTGTAAGCGTCTGCGGACCTTTTATCGATCGAATAGCCCTGGACTGAACCTTTGGCGAGTGTACCGACGCGACGAGTGAGCGCATCCCCACCAGCCTTCTCTGCGAAGGCTACGTGAAGAGGATACCAGTGAGGCGTGTAATAGTCCGCGTCTCCGTTCGCCACCGCTATATGAGCAAGGGGGATTTGCGCTTGAGTAGGCTCCTCGACCTTATAACCAAGCTCCTCCAGGCCCAACCTTATGACATAGGCCTCGAAGAGTTCCTCTGCAACGCCGTTGTACATAGGTTTAATAGTGATGCCTTCTCCGGGAAGCTCGCCTGCCGATGCGTGTCCGGATGACACCAGCAATGCGCCAATCACCGTTGTCGCCACTGCGCATTGCTTGAGGCGGGATTTAATGTAAGTAAAATCGCTCATAATCACTCCCATTTTAGATCGCGGTTCCATTCCGGCTCTCTTGAACCCCTTGGCGCGCTGCCGGCCTAACGCGGAAGGTGTTGAGAATATTAGTTAAAACCAGTGTCGGTCCACGCTTGTACCAAGCGAGGGTGACATTTCGTGCCCGCGACATGGCCGATTGCGTAAGGCGGTCGAGCACGATTGCTAAGATGACGATTCCAATGCCACCAGTCGCCGCCTGTCCAATATCCAGACGGCCAATGCCCCTCAAAACCATCTGACCAAGTCCGCCGACGGCTATCATGGACGCGACGACAACCATTGACAGTGACATCATCAGTGTTTGGTTGACGCCTGCTAGAATGCTCGGGAGAGCCAAGGGAATTTGAGCTTTTAAAAGAAGTTGATGGTTGGTCGCACCAAAAGCCCGCATCGCCTCCACAACTTCTTCCGGAACCTGTTGGATGCCAAGCGTTGTAAGGCGGATAAGGGGAGGAAGCGCGAAAATTATAGTAACGATCACGCCGGGAACATTTCCAATGCCGAACAACATGACGACAGGTACGAGATATACAAACGACGGAATCGTTTGCATTGTATCGAGGATCGGTCGACAAAACGCGGCGGCCCGGCTGCTCCTAGCGGTCAACACGCCGAGCGGAACGCCGATAGCTATGCAAAGAAACACGGCAGACAACACTAGAGATAGCGTCGTCATCGTCTCCCCCCAAATGCCCAGAATGCCGACAACAAATAGCAAGGTGACAATTTTCACTGCGAGGCGCCAGCCTGCGATCTGCCATGCAATCAGTCCGAAGCATAGAATCATAATGACCGGAGGAATTCCGGTGAGCGCGGAATCGAATGCCTTTAAAAGCTGGTCGATGGGCCATTTGATGCTTTGAAAAAGCGGCCGGTAATGTTGGACCACCCAGTGGAGACCCGTTTCCAGCCATTGACCAAGTGGAACATGCCAAACTGTAAAGGGATTAAGAACGTTTTCCAGGTTCACAGGTCTTCCTTTCCCCAAATCCCACTGCTTTGCGTATCAGTCACGCAGCGCAGCGCGCGACGTCGTTTGTGCTCCCGTTAAGGGAGAGACACGTCTCGGTTTGACCGGTTTGAACGTAGTAGTAGTTTTATAGCCGTGACCCTGCGGTAGAAAAACCGCTTCACTCGCCGCGATAGCGCGCCTACTCCGTGTAGGAGTACTCTCCCATCCCCGTTAGGTCATCCCAGTTCCGACCGTCGTGTCGTTTTTTGTTCATGGACGCTAACAATGCGGAGGTAATAAAACAACTGAACAAAAACTTATGTCCGTTCGCCCGAAATGTTATGCCGACCTCTGCGCACTTCGCAAGCGCTCCGCATGAGTGCGAGCCGATTGGCGGCTACCACCATCAGTCGAAGAGGGACTGAGGATCGCGACCTGTTTCAACAGCCATTCTCGGAATATTTGGACGTCCTCACGATTAACCGCGGCGTCTGCAACAACCAAATGATGCTTGCGAGCCATGCAAAAGCTCTCAGCGATCGGCCTTATCAGAGTACCGTCTGCGAGATAGTCCATTACGAGGTGCCGCCACCCCAGCCCGATGCCGTGACCCTGAAATACGGCCTGAATCATCGCAGGATAATTATTGAACGTCATCCCCAGTTTGCTAGGAGGTGAAACACCGAACTGCTCAAACCAATGCGCCCAAACGAAGGGCGACCACGGATATGCGGACCAGTGCTGCAAATCCATATCCACCAGCACCTCCTCAGCCAGATCCGCCGTCGTGAGAATTTGTGAGGAGCGGCTATGATACAGCTTGCTGCAGACCGGGAAAACTTCTTCGCTGAACAGCACATCGTCTGAAAAGCCTGGGCGCGGCAGGTATCCCATCACCACAGACACATCAAATCCGTCGTTTGCAGGATCAGGGCTCCTTTCGAGCGACACGATATGTAGATCTACTGTCGGGTTGCTGAAGACAAACTCGCCAACGCGACGACTCAAAAACAGAGTTGAGAACGATACCGGTACGCCCACCGTCAGACGACGCGCTTTCTGCCGTCTCCGAACACTGTCGAACGCGGCAGAGATATGGGCCAGGCTGAGCGTCACAGACTCAAACAACTCTTCACCCGCCGGCGACAATGAGACCTTCTGATTGCCGCGGTTGAAAAGTTGAGTCTCGAGGTGGTCTTCCAATGTTGAGATATGCCGGCTTACGGCGGCCTGAGTGACCGAAAGCTCATTTGCAGCCTTGGTAAAACTCATATGACGGGCCGCAGCTTCAAAAGCTCGCAGAGCACTTAGCGGAAGCCTTCGGTAATCCTTGAGCATGATCTGAACTATTCAGGTTCGAAATTGGGGATTAGGACTCGAACCTGTCATCATACACCCAGAAGCCCCATAGTCAAATGAAGCCACAGGCATGCAGCAACTTCTCGGCGCGCGTGCCGACCGTTCTGATTCCTATGTTCGGGTATCGCTCATATGTGGCTGAATAATGGCGGACACCAAGAGCGACGCGTCGTATCGCCGCCCAGCGGCGGCGATACGACGGAGGTCTATCGTCTTTCAGGCTTGATTGCGTCCGGATCAGCCGCCTGTCGTATCCGGCTCCAGGAGGTGCGCAAATTTAACCAACGGTTGAATTGCTATAGCTATCCCTACCGGTATCGCTTCTCCTTTGGCACTAGCGGCCTCCGATGGAACGATATTCCTGAACAGACGACCTGGTATCAAACTTTGGAGAATTTAGCCCGATAATCTTTGTCCAGGATTGCCGGCAGCGAGATCTTTTTAGTCCGCGCACCATCTACGGCTATCATCTGTCCGCTCACGAATGTAGAGTCTTCGCTAGCCAACCAGAGAACTGCATTTGCTATCTCGCTTGGCAAACCGATCCTCCCGACGGGATGGAGCTGAGCCAGTTCCGTCTCGATCAACTGCCGATCTGGGTGCATTTCCACATACGCGCGATTAAAATCGGTATCAATCCAACCTGGACAAACGGTGTTGCAACGAATTCCATCGGGTCCGAGATCAATCGCCAGCCCCAGCGTGAGCCCGTGAACCCCAGCCTTCGTCGCAGCGTATCCCGTGTGCCCAGGGTTAACCATAAATCCCTCAACGGAACCAATGTTTACGATGGTACCCGATCCAGCACGCCGCATTACCGGAGCAACAAATTTTGCCATGAGAAAAGGTCCGCGAAGGTTGACCGCAGAGAGACGATCCCATTCCTCAACAGTATGCTCGTCAAGCAATTTATGAACAACAATGCCGGCGTTATTAACAAGAATATCGATCTTTTTGAACTTTTGAACAACTTTGTCGACGAAGCTATGTACAGAGTCCTCCTTGCTGACATCTAGTGAAATGAACTCAAGTTCACCACTGCCGATGTCAGTCTGTGTGTCGTCGATAAGATCTCCGACCACCACCGCTGCACCTTCAAGGGCGAGTTTCTCCGCGATTGCCCTACCAATTCCCTGCTTACCGCCAGTGACGATCGCAACTTTACCAGACACTCTTCCTGTCAAGACTTCCTCCTATCCTGCCGTAAATCCACCGTCGATCGGAACGGCAACTCCGGTGATATGTTGTGCACCATCACTCGCCAGGAACATTGCCAAAGCCGCGATCTCGTCGGGTGTTGCGACGCGGCCCTGCGGAACCGCCTCTATATTTCTTTGAAGCACCTCTTCGGCGCTCACCGGGTTTTGGTGAGCTGATACCAGCATGGGCGTGTCTACAGCGCCAGGACAGATCGCATTGACACGAATGCCCTCTCGAGCATGGTCAAGAGCCATGGCTTTCGTAAGAAGGACGACTGCGCCCTTCGAAGCGCAATAGGCGACAAGTCCCGGGCACCCAACCAAACCCACATTGGACGCAATGTTCACGATACTGCCGCCTCCGGAAACTCGCATCGCCCGAGCCGCAGCACGGCTGAAATAGAAAACGCCATTAACGTTGGCCTCGAAGGTCTGGTGCCAATCATCGTCTGTCGTTTCTAGCGCGCTCCCACGTCTTATAATCCCGGCGCTATTAACCAAGGTGGTGACCTTGCCAAAACGCTCAACTGTAGCTTGCACGACGTCATCGGCAAAAGCGGAGCGCGTTACGTCTCCCAACAACAATTCAGCTGAGCATCCGAGTTTTCGCGCAGCTTCCAAAGCTACCCGTCCACGGTGTGGATCCCGCCCAACCAAAACAAGCGACGCGTTTGTTTGGGCAAAAGCCCGCACCACCGCTTCGCCAATACCTGACGTCGCTCCGGTGACAATAACTACCTGCGATGAAGAAGTCATAATATTTACCAAGCCATCAAAAGTTTGCTAATAGGATGCAGTTCGTCTCAAGCTGTTTAGAATGCATATCGGCAATCTAGATCGATCAGCAACCAGATAAAAAGTGATGGCGATGGTAAGCTAAAGTTATGGCCAATGTGTTGACCCGCCTGCGCGAAGCAAGGGCTGGCCATAGACCATGGCGCCGGACGGTGCACTCCGAGATACCGCGATGACGTCTCCGCCGCACCTAGAAGGCAAGGACTTGGTCTGTGGCCGCGCGGCCCCTTTCCTTCAGCGGTGCCACGAGCCTGCACTCCGCCACGAATTTGGAACCGACTTGCGCGGTTCAAGTATTTGATGGGTCGACTGATCAGCTGTCGGGACAACGGCCTCAATCCGGAGCAAAGCGGCCTACCGCATCCTCTTCGAGCTCCGCGACAGCGATCTTCACGCTTTGCGGCCGTTGCCCCGAAATGACGGGCCGAGGCTCCATAGCCGAGCATTGTCAGGCCAGTCTAGCCCAGCTAGGAATACATTTTCCTCTGTCTCAGTCTAAGATGCACTCCAATTGTGTCCGGTTTTTGAGCGGAAGTGCTGTCCGGTGAATCGTCCGAATCCGCAACCTGCGGCAGCGCGTATCATGGCGCGCGCGAAGTTGGTGCGCTCGATCACGAGGTGCTCTGGACCCCACCGGCTTACACCAACCCGTTTGTGAAGTGGTGGGGAGACGGATACGCTGAGGCGCAAAACGATGCGCTCCCGTTGAAGACGGCCGAATAGCAGGTGCGACTTGGTGTTTGTTCGTCAGCAAACTCAGGTGATCGACGCGCTGCGTGGGTACTTGTCGGTGCTGGGCATCATTGCCGCCCTCGGTACGGCTTGCCGGACTGCCAGCTTCGCTTTGACGCAATTATGATCAAATCGAGTCGCTGGCGCGACAGATCACAAACTTGAGCGAGGGTTGTCGCCGAGCAAGGTGTTTGTTCCAGATCCGAGTTGGTTCAAACCCGGCGCCATTTCTCCGTCTGGCTAGGATTGACGCCAAGATCCCATTCGAGCGGAGGCAAGGAGCGGTTGGGCAAAATATTGAAGATCGACAATCCGGAGCTTTGTTATCTGCTCGTTACCGGCGCGACATCCGTCCTGCGACATGTATGGGGCAACACCAAAGCACCGAAATGGCTGACCTTCCAGTCTGGCTGAGACGTCATCGAGGTCTCTCAGAGCGCACCGTCCGGCGCCATGGCCTTGTGGTCATGCGCCTGCTTCCCGCTCTTCGTACTGATCCAAGGAAGTAGGGTCGCCGATGCCGCTCTCGTAGCGATCCTCGGGCTCCGTCATGACGCGTGGTTATCACGCGCGTGATTAATACTCATTTGAAATACGGGCCGCCGCTGCCTATAGCTCACTACTGCAGCATTTCAGCGTCGCTGGTCGCCAGCATCTCGAGCAAGAAATACAAGCGCTGTAATGGATTGCAAATTGGTGCCGCCGAGCTTGGACTGGCTCTCCATCACAACTGGAGAGATTTCAGCAGTTCCGACCCTTGCCGGACATCACGTTCAAAGACCTGATGGCTTCAGGAACGCGCGCAACATAGGCTCGCGAGTGTAAGGAGATAGCGCGCACACTGAGCTGGAGACGCCGCCGTCCACGAGCCGAGCGCGTCCTTTGAAGCGGCGCGATCCCCCAAAGATGAGGGCTCACAGCGATTGATTAAGAACGCAAATAAAAAAAGAGGGAACTGAACTATGAAAATTAAGACTGCTATTCTCGCGTCTCTCCTGCTGGGCTCATACAGCATGGCGCACGCGGCGGAGCGAGTAAGACCTGCTTGGAACGGGACTCCTGATACGCTCTTTCAGACCTATGTAGTCATGCAGGGTCTAAAGGATCTCGGTTACGATGTTGCCGAGCCAGCACAGCTCCAGATCGAGCTGTATCACGTCTCTATTGGTAACGGCGACCTTGATTTCAACGCTGAGCACTGGGAGCCTCTGCACAAAGCGTTTTGGGAGAAGGCTGGCGGAGCTGCCAAACTGATGCCGATAGGCAAGCTGTGGAGCAATGCCATTCAGGGCTACCTGATCGACAAGAAGACCGCCGACGCGGCGGGAATCAAGTATCTCGAAGACTTGAAGGACCCAGAGAAAGCTAAGCTGTTCGACATCGACGGCGACGGAAAAGCCGACCTTTACGGCTGCGACCCCGGTTGGGGCTGTGAACGCGTCATCGAACACCACCTCGACGCCTATGGTCTTCGGGACACTGTTGAACACCTACAAGGTGGTTATAACGCTATTATTCCAGATGCAATCCAGCGCTTCAAAGAAGGTAAGTCCGTATTGTATTACACTTGGACTCCTTTTTGGCTTTCGTCGGTGCTTCGGCCAGGTAAAGACGTGGTTTGGCTGAACGTTAAGCAAACCACGCTCCCCGATGGTCAGACAGACAATACAACTTTGCCCGTCCTCGGAAATCTTGGCTTCCCTGTTAATGACGTGATGGTAATCGCGAACACAGCATTCTTGAAAGCCAATCCCTCAGCAAGGAGGTTCTTTGAGCTGGTGCGGATTCCGACTGAAGACATCAATGCAGAAAACCAGTTCATCTTTAAGGGTGAGAAATCAAGCGAGCAGGTTTTGAAGCGCACGACAGACTGGATCGCCGCACACAAATCCGAATGGGACAAGTGGATTGCAGAAGCCAAAGCAGCCAAGTAACAACGCTGGCGGCGGCGCCTACGGGTGCCGCCGTTACTTCGGAATGTCCGGGAAACGGCGGCGAGGATCCTCCTATCTCCTCGGGAGCACTCGGAGGGATGCGCATATGCCAAGAACGTTACCATCGGCGCCCGTCCTTTGACCACCGGCAGCGACAATCATATGCCGGCGTGTGCGGTCCGCTCCGCTTGCTGCGAAGAGGGTCGCGGCACTTACGAAATTAGCTCGAGGAGTTCCGCCGATCGAGCCCGCGGAAATGGAACCCCGTTCAACGACCGAATTCGTGGTTTCTTCTCTCGCGAAACCGGCACCGGCGCGCCTTGCCTGCATCGCATTAAACTCCGTTATCCAATACAGACGTTTGATCAGGAATGTGACTAATAACAACGGGCCTCGAGGAACTTGCGTGAGATCCTTAAGGTGTGAAGGTCGACGGCAGTTCGAAACCGGAAAGGATGTATAATGAGCCGAACCGAGACATTAACTTGGATTCAGGATATAGTAGCGGAGACTGTTTTTGTTGACACGCACGAGCATTTGGTAGAGGAGTCGCGTCGATTTTCTTCGCGCAGCGACCGGCTTCTTCCCTGCGACGATTGGGCATTACTATTCAGAGACTACCTGCAGCAGGATCTCGACTGCGCGGGGATGGGCGCCGAGGACAAGAGGCAATTTTATGATCCTGAGGTCTCCCCGCTTGATAAGTTTAAGATAGTTTCGCCCTATTGGGAGCGCGTTCAACATACTGGGTATGCGAAAACGTTCTCCATCACGATCAGGGAACTTTACGGCGTAAAATCCTTCGCTATCGAAAACATTGAGCAGCTCGCCAGCCAATATCAAGATGTGAGGAAGCCTGGCCTCTACGAACGCGTTCTCAAGGAAGTTTGCCGGATCTCGGAATGCCACGTGAACTCTTTGGAGCGGATATTTATGGAGACCGCCCAACCATCGCTACTTAGGCAGGACCTTAGCATTATGGAGCTGAGCCGTTGCAGCCTTACGGACATCAAAAACGTCGAATCAGAACTTGGCGTCCAGATCGGTTCATTCGATGACTGGCTGGCCGCGATCGATCTTTACTTCGAGAAGTTTGGAAACAAGGCGGTCGCGGTAAAGTACGTAGGAGCTTATTACAGAGCCTTGAACTTCGGTCACGTCGATCGACATGTCGCGGAGCAACAGTTTACTACACTCATTGCAGCGCGGCCATTCATAGGCTCAGAAGGCGCGCAGGCGCTCGAAGATTATCTTTTTCACTATTGCCTACGAAAGGCCCAGGAATACGGGCTACCTGTGAAGCTCCACACAGGATACCTAGCCACCAACGATTCGATGCCTCTAGGTCGAGTGCGGGATAATGCGGTCGACGTCTGCCTATTGCTGCAAACCTATCCAAATATCCGATTTGTACTCATGCACATTGGTTATCCGTATCAGGACGAGTATCTTGCTCTTTGTAAGCAATACAGCAATGCCTATGTTGACCTGTGTTGGGCGTGGATCATCAATCCGGATGCATGCGTTCGTTTCCTCACCGAATTCCTGGTGTCGGTCCCTGCTCACAAGATTCTCACTTTCGGGGGCGATTTCATCGTTGCAGAGAACATCGTCGGCCATAGTGTGATCGCTCGCAGAGGTATCGCAGAGTCCATTTCGGCGTTAGTTGATCGCAGGTGGATCGACCGCGGTGCTGTGCCCGAGCTGGTTACCCGCCTCATGCAGTTAAACGCCAATGAACTGTTTCCTAAAGCAAGGGCGGCTTAACGTTTTTGCCACCACGCAGCGCTTCGCAGCGGTGGGTGAAGCCTCGGCCTGACGCCACTTCAGCGATCGACTGGCGGAAAACAGAAACTTGGCGCGACATCGAAATGGGCGAGCGAACATTGCGACGCCTACTTATTCTCGAAGGCAGCTCCGTGGTCCGGCAAGCCGCTCATCGTGGTCTGCCAGAGGGATCGTGGCTCGGGGGCATGCTCGTCCGTAAGCCACGTATGCTTGTGATCGTCTCCCTTGCGCTGCCGGCAAGAAGCCGCCGGCAGTCGTGGCCGCGATCGCCGGCGAGATGGCCGCATTCTTGTGGGTCATTGGCCGGGAGGTCACACAGCACCGTCACAGGGGTTTCGATCCGATCCGCTGCACATCGCCAGGGGGTAGGGCACGGTGGGGAGAGCCCATGCGCCCGACGCCCGTCCTCTAGACCAAGGACAAGCCCCGAGACGAAGACAGGGAAGGCGATATGCAACCCGCGGATGAGATTCTGATCGACCGACGTCTGGAGCGGTGAGAAGATGCTCTCGATGGCATCGCAGCGCTGGTGAACGAACGATATCGCTCGTCGATACAATTTTTCAGATCCCTCAGGCATTCATGCACGGAAAAGTAATGAACCATTCCATCTCGTTTCTCATTCCCTGCTCCCAATGATCTCTTCACGAGTTATTGATTGGCGGGGTCCGGCGGCCACGTGGGAGGCTGCCGGACAGAGGTTTTACAGAGACGCCTTGATCTTTTCGGCTGCTCCCGGCGAGACCCATTTGGTCCAGATGTCCTGATTATCTTTGAGGAAATGGAATGCGCCTTCCTCGCCAGTCGCCTGGTTGTCCGTCATCCATGCCATCAACTTGCTGGTCTCGTCGTTGTCGATTGTCCGGGTCTCCAGGTAGAGCATGACATCGGCGGAAGCACGATCGGCGAAGCGCTTCGCCACCAGAACCTTCACGGCATCGCTACCCCAATAATTGGGCTTCGGATCGATGCAGGCTTCCACGGTGGTGCAACGCTGCCATTCGGCGACATTGCAGGTAACGCCCGAGTCAAGCCGTACCATTGGGTACTTGCCGAGCACCGCCGTCGGAGACGAGTAGAGACGAGCCATCCCTCCTTGCGCTCGTAAGCCTTTGCAAGCGCACCGTCGAGGCCGGCGGCGGAGCCCGAGTCGACGAGCCTAAACCCCCCGCCTTCTGGGTTCCGAAGCCCTTGAAAATCTGGGAGGTCACGACGGCTCCGGCACAGCGGTCCGTTGAAGATGGCGCCCTTGCTGGGGTCTTCTGGATCTGGGAAGAGTTCGGGGTGCTTGAGCGATGGTCCTGATGCCCGGTTGCGCGTATCGGAATCCACCAGCCGTTCAGACCTCCCTTGATGAAGGTGTTCGCACCTACCACGATGTTGCCAGCTTCGACGCCACGCTTCATCACCTCCGGCACTTGGTCGATCCAGGTCTCAGGAGCGATGTCCGGCTGGCCCTTTCTCGGCCATCGAGGTGATGGTCGGGACCGTGTCCCCGATTGTCGTCTCCGCAGCGCAGCCGAGACCCTTCTCAAGAATGAACTTGTCGATGCTCGCGAGGACCTCGGCGCTTTGCCAGTTCATGCTTGCGATTGTCACCGTGCCGCATTCCTGTGCGTTCGCGATTGGCGTGAAACCGATGTAGGACAACGTCATCAACGTTGATCCCACCAAGATTTTCTTCATTTTTGCGCTCCAAAAATAAACTGGCTGCTAGTCCGGACTGCGAACCGTCGAGCGACACTGGACCCTATTCGCGGCCCGCCCGCCATTCTCTGTATGCAAGGTTCAACCGCGCCCCTACGCCAGTGAGCGGACTTGGAGGCAACGTTTGGGGTTTATCGAATGCCTTGAAAATTTCACCAAGCTGGGAACGATGTCCGACGATGAGTTCCGCCGTTGCAATTCCCGCGGCAGTGGACTTTGTCCCCCCTATGCCGTTGCAAGCGCACGCGACGAAGATCCCCTTCTCCACTTGGCCGAACAAAGGCACAGTATTCCAAGTGAGCGCCATTGCACCCGCCCAACGGTACTGCATCTTCAAATCACGATGATCAGGAAAGCGGTCTGCGAACTTGCGGTCATGAAGGTTGCTCGCACTCTTGATCGAGCCCGCGCCAACCTCGATCTTCGGGTTATATGTGTAGCGCGAACGTATGAGAATTCGGTCGCCATCAGTCCCATTGATCCGCCTAACAGTCGTGCCCATCGGTGCGGCCGGAGTGGCCGCCCATTTCCGATGTCCGCGCAGTGCCGAAGGATCGAACGGCTCGGTCAGTGAGGCATATGTGAAGATATGGAGAAGTTCCCCGCTCCCGAAGCCAAAGCTTTCTGCGTGACCGTTTGTCGCCAAGATGACCTTGGCGGCTCTGACCTCGCCTTTCGGCGTCTTCACCGTGCATCCGCCCGACGATGTTTCGATAGACATGGCAGGCGTTCGCTCGAACAACCTAATGGGCTCTTGAAAATGATCGGCAATCGCCCTCACAAGCGCTGCTGGTTGAACTATGGCGGCACCAGGTGTGAAAAGCCCCGACTTGAAAGAGCGCGTCCCCGTGACATCCCCAATCTCCGCGGCACTCAGAAGCTGGTGGGGTTCGCCCAACGCGTTGAGCTTACCAGAGTACGCCGTGAGATGTTCCGCGCCCGCATCAGTCATGGCCACGCTATATTTGCCGCTGGGATCAAAGACTTCCTTGTCCCAGCCATTCTCTGCCGCCAGCCGGGCATAATGTTGGATAGCTGTCCGGGCGACGGCTATTTCGTTGCGGCTTTTTGCAGCAGTGTCCACACCAAAGTTGCCTGACGCAATGTCGTGGGGCAGATCGATGAGAAAACCGGAATTCCGGCCACTGGCCCCGTTCCCGACGACATCGGCATCAATGACAGCAACGGAAAGTTTTGGATCAAGCTGAGCCAACCTCGTTGCGGCTGCTAAGCCGGCAAAGCCAGCGCCAATGATGATGACATCGACGCTGATTGCTTGATCCAACTGGGGCGTTGGCGTTCTCGACGGGAGCAACGCTGCCCAGCCCGGTAGCGGTCCATGCGCGGGTAGTCTACGGGCGCGAAATGTCTTCGTGTTCATCGCGCGGCTTCTTGCTCGACCAGCCCGCCGAGCGCCTGCCGAAGCGCCGCGATCCGGTCTGACGAGAGGGAACGAAAGGGCTTTCTCACTTCGCCGCAGCTATAGCCGGTGAGGCTTGCAGCCGCATAGACACTCTGAACATAATCGCCCTCCCAAAGAAGGGACATAAGCGGCTCGAGTTGACGCCAGATCACCTGCACATCATCCCATTTTTTCTCCTTTGCGGCCTTCGTAACTGCGACGCAAGTCCGCGGAGCAATGTTTGCACCGCCCCAGATCAACCCCGAGCAACCCGCAAGCAGCGAGAAAGGAACCAGCGGATCGGCTCCGTTGATAACATCCAAGCCGGTTCCGATCAGACGCACCTGCGAGATCAAGTCTCCACTGCTGTCTTTCACCGCGCGGAATTCAGGTAGCTCGCAGAGTTTTCGAAGGAGGTCAGGGGTAATCCGGACACCGACCGCCTGAGGCACGTTGTAGCCGATGATCGGCAACCCGACCTTAGCGACTTGAGCGTAAAAGTCGAAGATGCTGTCGTCGTCAGATGGACCCTCGAAGAATGGGGGCAGCACCATAACACCATCCGCACCTGCATCTTTGGCGAATTGTGTTCTTTCGACGGCATCAGCGGTAAGCAGCGCCGAAGCCTGGGCGATCACTTTGGCCCGTCCCGCAACGATGCGCGCGCCGCGCTCAATTACGGATTTCGACTCTTCCGGGGTGAGATAGACGTGCATACCTGTGCCGGAACTGAACACGAAACCGTCGACGCCGGCGGCCAGATATCGCTCGATGAGTTCCTCGAGGCGAGCGAAATCGACTCGTCCGTTCGAGTCAAATGGAGTGGTTACGGCCAGATTGAGTCCGGGAAAAGCAAAGGATGACATATTAAAAACCTTCGTTGGAGCTGCTCAGGTCGACCCACAGAGTCTTCGTCTGGCAATATTGATCATGCGCATGGAAAGCCTTGTCCCGGCCGCCGAAGCCGGATTGCTTGTAGCCGCCAAAGGGAGTAGCGGCGTCGCCCTCGCCATAGCAGTTCACGGTAACGGTTCCCGCTTTGATCGCCCGAGCAGCGCGAAGTGCTCGCGTGCCATCGCCGACGAAAACGGAGGCCGCCAAGCCGTATTCCGTCTGATTTGCCAGCGAGACCGCCTCTGCAAGGGAATTCACCGCAATGATTGCGAGAATTGGTCCAAAGATCTCTTCCCGAACGTGCTTACCCTCGTGCTGCTTAAACTCGATGATAGTGGGCTCGACCGTGGTGCCGCCGATGATCTTTCCGCCGACGACCACCCTGCCATCGCCTTCCAAATAGGCGCTTACTTTTTCAAAGTGGGTCGTCGAAATGAGCGGTCCGATACGGGTGTCAGGGTCGAGCGGGTCGCCCACAGTCCAAGTTTTCGCGACTTCTGCAAGTTTTTCGAGGAGCCTATCTTTGACGTCCTTGTGAACGAATAGGCGCGAAATGGCGGAGCAATTCTGACCCACGTTCCAGAACGCGCCGTTGCATATATGGGACGCCACAGCATCAAGGTCGCGAACGTCGTCCATGACGATGCACGGGTTTTTACCTCCCATCTCCAGCACCACTTCTTTCAAGTTGCTCTCGGATGAGTACTTAAGGAAGCGTCGGCCGGTCTCGCTGGAGCCCGTAAAGGAAATTGCGTCGATGTCCGGATGGCGACCGATCGGTTCGCCGACATCTGGACCATCGCCTGTCACGACGTTGAAAACGCCAGGCGGCAGACCAGCATCGAGTGCAAGTTCTGCTACCCGCAGCGTGGTAAGCGACGTCTCTTCCGCGGGCTTCACGACCACTGTGCAACCTGCGGCCAAAGCAGGACCGATCTTCCAGGCAAGCATCAGCAGCGGGAAGTTCCACGGAAGTACAATGCCGACGACACCGATCGGCTCGCGGACGATAAGTCCGAGCGAAGAGTCGTTCGCAGGCGAGACCTGATCATATATTTTGTCGATCGCTTCGGCATGCCATCGAAGACTGTTGACGGTCTCAGGCACGTCGATATTGATGCAGTCGGTGATAGTCTTGCCGCTATCGAGGCTTTCCATAAGCGCAAGTTCGAGGGCGTTTTTCTCGATAACCGACGCGAGTTTCAGAAGCACTTGCTTGCGGCTTGCCGGAGTCTGCTTTGACCAACGACCGTCCTCAAACGCCTGCCGCGCGACGGCAACGGCGTTGTCGACGTCTGTCGCCGATCCCGCCGGAAGCTCAGCCAGAACCTTACCGGTGGCCGGATTGACAGTCGCATAGGTCTTACCCGACGCGGCCGCCATCAGCGCTCCGCCCACGATCATCTTGGTCGGCAATCTTAGCGATTGCGCCTGCGTCTTGTAGTCGGCCGTGCCGTGCATTCCTCTTCTCCCTTGTGTCACTGCGATACCGCAATCGGTTGTCCCACGCGGTCGTCGTCCATTGCTTCGATGGCGTCGGTCAGGTCATGCTGAAGTGCCGCGGTTCCTTAGCTTTTCGGGTGGGCTGTCTAAATCAGTGTCCGCTCTTGGGCGAACTGGCGCAGGTCGCTCCAGTTATGCGGAGAAGGAACTCATCCGGGCTTAGTGAAACAGAGGCAATAACCTTCATTGAGCCTCGTAGCTCATGCTTTTGCAATGCAGGAACTCTAAGGCAGCGGGTGATCGAATTTCAAATGAGAATTAATAGTGGGTCGGATAACAAAGGGTCATGACCGCAAGGATCAGCCCGGTTCGGAATGGCATATCCGTGTCACTGCCGACGCCTTTAAATGCTGTCACAAATCCAGCCCGGGAATGCGCGCGCAATGACGTCGACCGGACAGCCTCGGGCAGCGGAGTTCGTAAACGAGCTTTGACACAACTGAGACGGACCTGCACTTCTTTATGGATCAAAACGAAGGTCCGGTTCTTGACCGTTCCGAATTGCCTGTCGGCAGTTAAAACGCAGGCATTTCATTTGGGTTTCGGCCCCTCAAGTTCGTAATGGGGACGCCAGACCTCCTTCTGGATCATGTCGGCCACCTGCGCCGCGCCGCCTTGTTCCCTGGGCCGCTCGGTGGATTTCCAAGTAAAAACGTCCGGCATCGAATCCTTGCGCTTGGCGATGTACTCCTTGAGCGCTTCGTCGATCGCCGGATCGAGGTAAGGCGCCTCGTAATGATCGAGCCAGGAACGGGCGAGCGCATTGGCGCGCTCTTCGATCCGCTTCTGGCCTTCGATTTCCCACTGCTCGAAGGAGTTGTTGTCCGCGAGCGGCGAACGGTAGAAGGCCGTCTGGAAGTTCGCCTGCGTGTGGGCGCAGCCGAGATAATGGCTGCCAGGGCCAACCTCGCGGATCGCATCGAGTGCCTGGGCGTTCTCCGAAAGATCGACGCCTTCCGCCATCTTCTGCATCATGCCGAGCTGGTCCTGGTCGATCATGAACTTCTCGTAGGACGACACGAGACCGCCTTCGAGCCAGCCGGCTGCGTGCAGCACGAAGTTGGTGCCGGCGAGCAGCGTCATGTTGAGCGTGTTCGCAGACTCGTGCGCCGCCTGAGCGTCCGGAACCTTGGAGCCGCAGAGCGAGCCGCCGGTACGGAACGGCAGACCGAGACGGCGGGCGAGCTGCGCCGCGCCGTAGGAGACGAGCGACGGCTCCGGCGTCCCGAAGGTCGGCGCACCCGACTGCATCGAGATCGAGGCGGCGAAGGTGCCGAACAGCACCGGCGCGCCCTTGCGAATGAGCTGGGTGAACGAGGCACCCGCGAGCACTTCGGCCAGAATCTGCGTGAGTGTGCCGGCGACGGTCACCGGGCTCATCGCACCGGAGAGGATGAACGGCGAAAGCACGCAAGCCTGGTTGTGGCGCGCATAGACCTTGAGCGCGCCCACCATGGTCTCGTCGAAGACCATCGGCGAGTTGGCGTTGATGAGGTTCAACGTCACCGTGTTCTTCTCGACGAAGTCGTCGCCGAAAACGATCTTCGCCATGGCGATCGTGTCTTCGGCGCGCTCGGGTGCGGTGACCGAGCCCATGAACGGTTTGTCGGAATATTTGATATGGCTGTAGACCATATCAAGGTGGCGCTTGTTGACCGGAATATCGACCGGCTCGCAGACCGTGCCGCCGGACGAATGCATCGACGGCGCCAAATAGGCGAGCTTCACGAAATTGCGGAAGTCCTCGATCGTCGCGTAGCGGCGGTTGCCGTCGAGGTCGCGAACAAAGGGAGGTCCATAGACCGGCGCGAAGATCGTCGCCTTGCCGCCCACGTGAGCGCTGCGCTCGGGATTGCGCGCATGCCAGGTGAAGTTCGACGGCATGGTCTTCAGCAGTTCGCGGCAAAGTCCCTTAGGGAAATGAACGCGCTGGCCGCGCACGTCGGCGCCGGCGGCCTTCCACAGGTCGAGCGCTTCGGCGTCGTCGCGTAATTCGATCCCGATTTCTTCGAGAACCATATCGGCATTCCGCTCGATGAGCTGCAGGCCTTCCTCGTCGAGCACCTCGTACTCGCGAATCTTACGCTGGATATAGGGAAGGGACGGTCCGGGACCGCCGCCGGTGCGGGATGCCCGGCGCGCCGCCGCCCCACGTCCCTCGCCACGCGCGCGGCGTCCGCCGCCTTCACCCGCGCCGCCATGATCTGTCATGTCGCTCATTTGCTTTTCCTCTCCCGCAACGCCTAGTGACCACGCAAACGCCGCAACACTTAAATGGCGCTTAATCGTTTCCATGACCAAATCGATTGGTCGCATCACCCACCTGGGATCAACTTGGTCTTATCAAGGGCCTGACCTTTAGGTCTTAAATGCACCAATGGTAATCGAAGCGGACGATACCAAACGTCGAGCCCTAGGTCAGGGCGTACGGCGTCCAGGCGCGCCTTGAGAAAAGCGCCCCGCCTCAATTTGCTCTTTGGGGCCGTCATGAGGGCTTATGTCCTAGTTCAAGAAGTGAGATTACGCAATCCTTGGAAAATTGCTGTCGCCCGTCATCGCCGCCATCATGGGCTGAGATGTGCCCCATGTCGGGGCATTCTCTTTTGTTCCTAATCCTGCGGTCGCCCATGCGTCTCACGCCCGCGTGATGTTGCTTAGGCCGCGGCTTTGCAAGTAATCGGCTTGATCGTCACGGTCACCCATCCCTGCCCTCCGGTCGGCGTCCGCGCAGAGTCTGACGCAAGGGGACAGCTCGCCCCGTAACAAGCAGGGTCGCCGTTTTTCGGTATCTCTGACGTCGTGCCGAGGTAAGCGAGGGGTCGGGGACATGCGCATTGTCGGCACTTGAGGAGAACAGGAATCCATGGCAGACCGCATCATCGTCTACTGGCGCGATATCCCCGCCCAGGTCATCATCAAGCAGGGCCGCAAGAGCGCAAAGCGTGAACTCTCGCTACGCTTCACGGAGGCAATCGACATGCGCACCGGTGCTGCCGAGACCAACGAGTACCTTGCCGAGTGGCGCAAGACTGATCCAGTTCCCGTCTCCGGCGATCTCGAGGCGGAAGCCGACAAGGCGGCGGCTGATGTTGAGGCTTCCTATGGCCGGGCGCGTCTTGTTGCGCTCGTCAAAACCGGAGGCCGCGAAAATGCCTAACCCGAGGGTCGTAACCGACAACGCACATCCGGCAAAGAAAACGGCAAGCACCGCCTTTGTTCCGACGAGCGTTTCGCCGAGCCGCCGCGCGCGCTACAAATACACGGTCCGCCTCTGGGCGGTCAGGAACTCCCGCTTCCTCGACTGGTTTTACAACCGCTTCGCCGACATGTTCCTGCTGCTTCACCCGCTGTGGAACGCCATCGGCTACGGCCGGGTCGAGCGGCCGGTGACTTTCGTCGAGCGCCACGTCAAGGGCTTCCTCTTCGACTGTCGCATGTGCGGCCAGTGCGCGCTGTCCTCGACCGGCATGTCCTGCCCGATGAACTGTCCGAAGCAGTTGAGGAACGGGCCCTGCGGCGGCGTGCGCGCCAACGGCAATTGTGAAGTGGAGCCGGATATGCCCTGCGCCTGGGTGCAGGCCTGGAAGGGATCGCGGAACATGACGAAGGGCGACGCGATCTTGAACGTGCAGAAACCGGTCAACCAGTCACTGCGCGAAACCTCGTCCTGGCTGCGCGTGACGGCGGAAGCAGCAGCCGCGCGCGAAGCGGCTAAGAAGGAAAGCCGGCAATGAACCTGAATATCAATCCTCGCGATCCCGATGCTCTTCTCCCCCCCCTGCCCGGTCATTCCTCCCGCGGCCGTCTTGAGCGCGTGCTGCGCCGTGGCGAGTTCGCCGTCACCGCCGAGCTCAACCCGCCGGACAGCGCCAATCCTGAGGATGTCTACGAGCGCGCGGCCATCTTCGATGGCTGGGTCGATGGCATCAACGCGGTCGATGCGTCCGGCGCCAACTGCCACATGTCCTCGGTCGGCATCTGCGCTCTGCTGACCCGCATGGGCTACGCGCCGATCATGCAGATCGCCTGCCGCGACAAGAACCGCATCGCCATCCAGGGCGACGTGCTCGGCGCTTCCGCCATGGGCGTGCAGAACATCATGTGTCTCACCGGGGACGGCGTGCAGGCCGGCGACCAGCCCGGCGCCAAGCCGGTGTTCGACCTTGACTGCATGTCGCTGCTCGAGACGGTGCGCATCATGCGCGACAACTCGAAGTTCCTCTCCGGCCGCAAGCTGACGACGCCCCCGCAGGTCTTCCTAGGCGCCGCGATCAACCCTTTTGCGCCTCCCTACGACTTCCGGCCCTACCGGCTGGCGAAGAAGATCGAAGCGGGCGCGCAATTCGTCCAGAGCCAGTATTGCTTCGACGTGCCGATGTTCCGCGAATACATGAAGAAGGTGCGCGACCTCGGCCTGCACGAGAAATGCTTCATCCTCGTCGGCGTCGGGCCGATGGCATCGGCCAAGACCGCCCGCTGGATCCGCTCCAACGTGCCGGGCATCCATATTCCGGACAGCGTGATCACCCGTCTCGAGGGTGCGCAGGACCAGAAGAAGGAAGGCAAGCAGCTCTGCATCGACATCATCAACGAGGTGAAGGAGATCGAGGGCGTCTCCGGCATTCACGTGATGGCCTACCGCCAGGAAGAATATGTCGCGGAGATCGTGCATGAATCCGGCGCGCTGAAGGGCCGCAAACCCTGGAAGCGCGAAGCAACCCGCGGGGATGTGCTCGTCGCCGACCGGCTTCAAAATCTGCGAAAGGGTGTTCAGGACAAAAACAGCAGCGGATTCTGAGCCCGTGCGGTACCGTCCGGACTTCGTGGAGAACACACGAAGGCACGTTGCTCTTGCGACGACAGCAAAAAATGTGGACGCTCGGAAAGCGAGGCTTCAAGGATCAGACGATCTTATTTTGACCGTATCAGGATCTCATCGGCTTTCCGCGAAACCGTCATCTGCCCGACCGGCCGCAGTCGTCGAAATGATCAAAGGCATTTTTGAAATGGTCATCAAGAACGCATCGGATCGCTGGGCCGACGTGCTCGATCCAACGGACTCGACGAATACTGACTTGGAGTTGAGGTCTGTTCCCGTTAAATGCGCAGAGGCCGCTTGATGGCAAACGTGGCCCATGTGTTCAGCATCGACTACGTCGCCAAATTGCTCGACGAAGATCCCGCACTCCTGCAGGCGATCGTCAGCAACGATGACAACCTGAGCTATGGCAGCATCATCAGCCTCTACACCGGACCGGACGAGACAATAACTTCGGTTACCCGCGACGGAATTGAAGAGTTGGAGCAAATGCTTGCCCATGCTCGACGCACCACTGACGAATGGAACGACTTCCTAGAGGCCTTCGTCGAGGACGAGGAACTCATCACGAGCATCAAAACGAGATCTCCGCGCTAACACCTGAGCGATTACGAAAAAACGCTGCGGAAAAAGTGAAGAAAGTGCTGGGCGCATCGACTCCGGTCAAAAAGCCAAATGAAACTGACGCGGTTTTACGGCGTGGAGATCTAATGAAACGGGAGCGCGCATCTCAGCCGCGACGGCGCTACAATTCCTTGTGCTAGCGCCACGACCCCTCTCCATTTGAGATTAAGATTGCGCGGAAGTCATTCACATTAGTTCCGGTCGGCCCGGTCTCGAACAGATCTCCAATTGCCTCAAAACCTGTATAGCTGTCATGTGCGTGTAGCAGATCATTCGTCTTTAGGCCCGCGCGACGCATCCGCGCCGCAGTTGTTCCATCCGCGTACACGCCAGCATTAGCTTCTGTGCCATCAATGCCGTCAGTATCCGCCGCCAGCACGTGAATATCCTGCCTGCCGTCAATAGCGACTGCCATGGCAAGAGCAAACTCGCTATTGCGACCGCCCCGGCCGCCACTGCTACCGACACCGTTGTCTCACCGCCAGAGAGCAATACGACTGGTTTGCTGAAGGGCTGATCGTGATCTCCAATTTGTCGAGCGATTGCGGCAAGGGTCGATCCAACATCGCGCGCCTCCCCCTCAATTGAGTCCGAAAGTATTGCAGCGCTCAAGCCACGAGACCTGGCCAGGTCTGCCCCGGCGCGCAAAGAAACACCCGCAGAAGCGATGATATGATGTTCATGCCGGGCGAAAACAGGGTCAAAGGCTGATGGCGCCGGGGTGCTTTCAGACCTCAAATGCGCCATAACGGAATCGGGTAGAGCAAGTTGGTACTGCTGGATTACGTCCAGTGCATCGTGGCGGGTCGAACTATCAGGAATTGTCGGGCCGGAGGCAACGAACGCTGGACTATCGCCGGGTACATCAGAAACGATCAATGACACCACCCGGGCCTTCGTCGCCGCGGCCAAGCGCCCTCCCTTGATTGCGGAATCCGGGCTCATCGCGCGCAGCATTCCGATTTGATCGCGCGCACCGTTCCGAGATGATGACGCGCACCATTCCGACAAATCTCCGCGCAGCATTCCGAGATGATGGCGCGCAGTAAAACGATGTCGTGAGGCCCGATCGTTGGGGTTATTTCTCCAGGTTGAAACATCGCCATGGAGAAGTGAATTGCCGACGAGGAGACTCATGATGCGCCAGGTGCGCGAGATTTTGAAACTGCGGCTGGATGTCGGTCTTTCGAACCGCATCATTGCCAAGCAATTGGGTGTCGGGGAGACTTCGGTCCGCGACACCTTGAAGCGATTGCAACGGGAAGGACTGATGTGGCCTTTACCGGCCACGATCAGTGACAGCGAGCTGGAGCAGCGCCTTTACGGGACGCCCGGTAAGAAAGTTGGGCGCCGGAAGCAGGCCGAGCCGGACTGGTCTGCTGTTGCGCGCGAATTGAAGCGCAAGCATGTGACGTTGCAGGTGCTCTGGGAGGAGTACATTGCTCGGGGCCCCGATGGATTCCGGTATTCGCGTTTCTGTGAGTTGTTCCGAAACTGGCACGGCCGGCTGCCGCTGGTGATGCGTCAGAGCCATGCCGGCGGCGAGAAGCTGTTTGTCGATTATGCCGGTGACAAGGTAGCCGTCGTCGACCGCAAAACCGGCGTGGTGCGGGACGCCCATATCTTCGTGGCGGTGATGGGGGCGTCCAGCCTGTCGTTCGCGCTGGCGACGTGGAGCGAACAGTTGCCCGACTGGATCGAGGCGCACAACGCAGCCTATAGGTTTTTTGGTGGGGTGACGCAGCTTCTGGTCAGCGACAACACCAAATGCGCGGTGATCAAGGCTTGTCACTTCGATCCGATGGTCAATCGTTCCTATACGGATATGGCGCGCCATTACACGACGGCAGTTTTTCCTGCACGCCCGAGAAAACCGCGCGACAAGGCCAAAGTCGAAAATTGCGTCGGCATCGTAGAGCGTTGGCTTCTCGGCCGGTTGCGGAACCGAACCTTTTATAGCCTCGCCGATCTCAACAAGGCAATTGCCGATCTGATCACCCGGCTCAATGACGAACGGGTGATCCGCCAGTACGGCAAGACGCGGCGCGCGTTGTTTGAGGAGCTCGATGCCCCGAACCTGAAGCCGCTCCCTGCCGAGCCTTGGGTGCATGCGGAATGGCGACGCTGCCGCGTCGGTATCGATTATCATATTGAACTCAATCGGCATTTTTATTCCGTCCCTTACCGCTTTGCGCGCAGCGAGGTTGAGGTTCGATACACCATTCGCACGGTGGAAATATTCCTCGGCGGGGACCGAATTGCCGCGCATGTGCGTGGCAGCAGCAACGGCCGCCACACGACGGTTGCCGTGCACATGCCGCCAAACCATCAGCGTTATCGCGAATGGACGCCGGCGAAGATACGCAGTGAAGCCAAGCGGATCGGGCCCATGCTGCGCGTTCTCGTTGATCGGATCATTGAGAAGCGCGCGCATCCGGAACAGGGATACCGCGCCTGTGTCGGCATCCTCGGCCTGGAAAGACGCTTTGGCGCCGATCGCCTTGAAGCGGCGGCGCAACGCGCATTGGAATTCCAGGTGCTCAACTATCCCGGCATCAAATCCATTCTCGAAAAGGAACTGGACCGCATCCCCCGGTCCGAGCGCCTCGAGCAGGAACCGATCCAGCACGACAACATCCGCGGCTCCGGATACTACCATTGAAAGGACTAGAAATGCTCAAACATCCCACCCTCAACCTGCTGCAGCAGCTGGGGCTTGCCGGTATGGCAGACGCCTTCGCAAGACTCGCCGATAACGACGAAAGCGACAACCTCAGTCATGCCGAATGGCTGGCGCTGCTGCTGGACCAGGAAGCAACCTGGCGCAATAACAAGCGTCTTGCGCTCCGGCTTCGCAATGCGAAACTGCACCATCCTGCAGTTCCCGAGGACATCATTCGCCGTGCGCCACGCGAATATGATCGCAGCATACTCGACCTGCTGATTGCCGGCGACTGGATCAGGAAGCACGAGAACTGCGCCATTGTCGGCCCGACAGGCATTGGGAAAAGCTGGTTGGCCTGCGCCTTGGGGCACAAGGCCTGCCGCGACAATCATTCGGTTCTTTACGTCCGGATGCCGGCATTGCTGCAGAGCCTCGAGCAGGCCCGCGGGATCGGCAGCCTCGCAGCGCGCCTGAAAAGTCTCAGCGCCGTCGAACTTCTCATCCTCGATGACTACGGGCTTCAGCCCATCGACGGCAACGCTCCCCACTACCTGCTGGAGATCCTCGAGGGACGATACGGCCGCCGCTCGACGCTCGTCACCAGCCAATTCCCCGTAGCCAGATGGCACGAAAAAATCAGCGACCCCACCTACGCCGACGCAATATTGGATCGCCTCGTTCACAACGCCCACAGGCTTGAAATGAGCGGCGAGTCCATGCGCCGTCTGCGCCAATCGGTCGAAATACAGACCTGAAAGGCCGGACCGCAAACCGTGGAAAATATCCTGGCCAAAACAATGTCGGACGCGCGGCCCGCGAAGCAGACCGGCCCCTACGGCGCGTTGGGAAGCGCGGCGCCGGACTGCTTCGCTCCGTCGGGGGCAATCTTCCGCCGTCCACAGCGATATCATCGACACCAGCTTGACCGGGATAAGTTCGTAGTCACATTTACCTTCAACGATCCGCGCCTCACATGCGCGCGATCAAATCGGAACGGTGCGCGGCATCAGGTTGGAATGCATGCGCGCGATCGTCGGAATCCGCACCTTGATAGACGAGATGTGCTTGCGCACAGTGTTCATGGCGGAAATGGGGGCTCCTGAAGCCAGCAGTTGGGCGTTAACTTCCGCCTCATCGGACAACGACAGCCCTCTGAGAGGTGCGGGCAGCAAGGCTGATCCGCCGCCGCAAATTAGAGCTATCACGAGATCGTCCTCCTCCAAGTCGCTGATTAAGGAAAATAACTTCTTGGCAGCTAGGAGCCCCGCTTGGTCCGGCACGGGGTGAGCAGCCTCAAGGATCTCGATGTACCTCGTTTCGCAAGCAAAACCATACCGCGTCACGACGGCGCCTGAGACAGGACTATCCCAGAGGTTTCGAGCGCTCGCGCCATTTGTGCCGCACCCTTCCCCGCCCCGACAACAACAACCCGGCCCCTAGGTTTAGCCGGCAGATGTGCGGAAATTGCTCTAACCGGGTCGGCAGCGTCTACCGCTGCCCTGAAAAGAGACGTCAGAAACTGGCGAACTCCACAAACCGGTGCTGCTTTCTGAAATGTCATTGAGTTGGCCTCGCCAGAGCCCACAGCACCGTGGATTCCAGAGCGTCTATAGGGCATGTTGTGGAATTGGCCGCGCTGCCGTCGCTAGTGCGGATATTGTTCTTTCAGCAGGTGTCTGGCCGGTCTGCACCCGCCAGACACCATCTCATTTGCTACTCGGATGCGGCTGGTGCGATCGGGCCAGCCCCCCTTAGCAAGTTCGTTTGCTTTAGTACGCTTTCGGTGAGGAGCCCGCGGTAACGATCAATGATACGGGCCCTGTGCGCTGCGTCGCTAACTGCATCCAAGCTGCCAACTATCGCCGCGATGGATTCGCTGGTCGCCCGGAGCTCCTCAAGAAAATGGGGGATGCCAATTGATCGCTCTATATCCGCTCTCCTGACGGGACCAATTCCAACCGGCGCTCGCACTCCGATGCACACGTAGCCTTCAGGAAGATCGCCCTTTAAATTTGTGACTGCACGGTTGCGGATCGAATCAAAGAGCTGGTCGACCGCCTGCTTTGCCCCGGCAACGCGCGTTGGATGGTCAGTATCCGCTGCAGCATGCGGCAAAAGCTCCAGCTTGTCGGCGTGCTTTGGCAGAAGCGCAAGATACGGCTTCATCGGACCGGTCACGCCTTCGGCTGTCACGAAAATATCAGCGTCGATTGCAGGATGGCGGACCTTGCCCGACGAAAGCGCACCGTCGAGGGCGGCAACATCAACGAGCTCGCCGCGGTCGTAGTTGAGCAGGACGGCGCGGTCGTTCAGCGCCGACAGGACTCTGCCATTGACCAGACCGGCATTCGAAAATACGCCCGTGGCCGGGTCTTGTCGGCCAAGGCCGAGATGCACGGAGAGGACGTCTGCACCGCTGGCGGCGGCGACGGCAGTTTCGGCGTATTCGTAGCCTTCGGACAGGATGTTGTCGCGATGCACCGATCGGGCATAGACTACGACGCTCATGTGGAAGCTCTTGGCGATCCTCGCAAGCTCGCGGCCGATATTGCCGTAGCCGAGGATGGCTATCCTCTTGCCCTCGAGTTTTTCCGTCGGATATTCCGCAAGATTCTTGCCAGTGTCGAAATCACCCGTCACGACCCGGTCGTGAAGGGCATTGCCTGGGAGATCCGGCATCACCTTGAGCAATGCGGTTCGACTTCGGAAACTCGAAGTAGCGATGGATCGCGCGCATCATGTCGAGGAGGATCTTGTCTGCTGGATAGCCGCGATGCATGCTCCGCGACAGTTCGGCCGTGGTGAACGCTCCGATGTCTTTTCCGATGTCGTCGAATTTGCGGTAGTTGCTCTCGATCCAGCGATCAAATTCTATACGACGGAGGCGGCTATCCACTTCATCCCGCGTGACATCCGTTATGGGTCCGACACCGAAAAATGGGTTCGACGGGATTTCAGGCGCGCCACCCTTGGTCAGACCGAGTGCTTCCTCTCGTTGCACACGCAACTGAGCATCTGATATCATTGTAAAGTTCCTCTTTGTGGTGTTAGCCAGCGCCTAGAAAGGCAATTGGCAGGGATGCCAAATCCCTGCGGCATAGAGACGAAGCTACGGCACTCAATCGCGAAATAGCCGACAAATGGCGTACGTCAGGAGTTAACTTCAGCCCATTTTTTCCGATGCCAGCGAGCTAGGTGCAGCGGGTAGGACCACCGTCTTGTTTCCATTGAGGAACACTCTGCGATGAATGTGGGCATGTATGGCACGTGCGAGAACCTGGCTCTCAACATCGCGGCCAAGACTGACGTAGTCCTCCGAACTCTGCGCATGGGTCACGCGGATGACGTCTTGCTCGATAATCGGGCCTTCGTCGAGATCTGCGGTCACATAGTGAGATGTTGCGCCGATCAGCTTGACGCCGCGTTCAAATGCCTGCTTGTACGGATTTGCCCCCTTGAACGATGGCAGAAAGGAGTGGTGTATATTGATAATCCTACCGGACATTTTCCTGCACATTTCATCAGAGAGGACCTGCATGTAGCGGGCGAGAACCACGAGCTCGGCGCCCGTGTCCTCCACAATTCGCATCTGTTCCGCTTCTGCTTCTGGCTTGTTATCTTTCGTGACCTTGATGTGGTGAAATGGCAGATCGTGGTTTACCACGACTTTTTGGTAGTCGAGGTGGTTGGAGATTACAGCAACAATCTCGATGGGAAGCGCCCCGATCCGCCAGCGATATAGCAGATCGTTGAGGCAATGTCCGAAGCGAGAGACCATGATGACGACCTTCATCTTTTCACCTTCGTTGTGAAAGGCATGGGTCATGTTGAATGCTTGAGCGATGGGAAGGAATTCTTGTTGAAGCGTTGGCAGACGTACGCTTTCTTCGCTGACGAGACTAACGCGAGTGAAAAATTGGCGATTTTCGGCATCATCGAACTGTGCACTGTCAACGATATTGCAGCCTCGGTCAGCAAGGAAACCCGCAATAGCGGCCACGATGCCGCGTTTTGCTGGGCAGGTAACAGTTAGAGTATATCGATTCATTTTCATCTCCGGTCAGCACGAAGCAAAAGTCGGCGCGATTGCATTAATCACCACATCGGCAATGAAAGCAGTTCAGTCTCACTCGTATCCCTGCGAAGCCTGTGTTCGATCGACACCATTCCCGCTGCAATCGTCTGAGCCACCTTGTTTTTCACGTAAACATGTGATGCCGGATCGTCGCCGACGAGCACCACTGCCAAACCCGGTGTAATGCTAACTCTTTCCTTTAGCGTTCCGACGTAACGTGTGTGACCTCCCCGCTGAGGCGTTCCGCGATAGCCCGGCCATCTATGAGGTGTGCAGTCATCATCTCGATTTCCCTTTGGCCTGTCCGGAGCAAGGACCTTGGTCTCGCTTTCGTGTATTCTGGCCACTTTCTTCAGGACCCGCTTTTCCAGTCCACGATAATCTTCATACCGCGGCGCGAAGGGGTTAGATGCCGAGCACTTAATTTTCGACACCCTCCCCATCTGTCCACCAGTGTCCGGGGAAGTGGATCGGATGGGCCAACCTCCAGCACCCGCATCGAAAACTTTCCCATTATCGTGCGCATCGTCGCATTCAAAGAATTTACTTTTCTTGTTGCGCAGGGGCGGGATACGGCTTTGATCCTTGGTTTAGCCAATCTCGCGTGTCGGCCCATGACCGTCATCAATTTCGGTTGTGGCCAACTCACCGTGCCCTATGCTTGCGAAGTCAAAGGTCCGCCGCTATCTCCCGGCCTATGATCGCCATCAATGTCCCGACATGGGTCGACCAAGACCTCAGCATCTGTAGACGGTATGAGTTCTCACCTTCACGAACGACGAGAACGTCTGCTTGATCAAACAGAGTCCGAGTAGCCGTGTTTTGAGGCATAGCTTCAACATCGTATGGGCAAGCCGCTTTCAGTGCATAAGCCGCCTTTGGCCCCACCACTCGAAGGCCGCAATCCCGATCCGTGATTTCAACCAAGCTTAGGGCCGTCGATCTAGAGAGCTCCCCCACGGCGGTCATTAGATCAGAAGAATTCTCGAACTCGCAGCTCAACAGCCATTCGTCAGGTCCGACGCAAATTGCTCGCTTTCCCTGGGTGGCCACGACATCGCCCATGCGCGCAGGCAAATTGATTCCTATCGTCCTGGAAATTTCAGCCACAGAGCTGTGTCGTGCTCGGAGGTTGAAACGCGCTTCCGTTGCCACCGGCATGAGCTCAAATACTCCGGAAAGCAAAAGTGTAGGAAGCGACGATAGCGGATTGTTCTCGGCAATATTCATGTCACATCTCCAGCCGCTTGCCTTCCGGGTCATAGAACTCGGTGCTCGTCACCTCCGCAACTTCGGTTCTCCCAGGCATGGGGACATAGACTTTCTTCCCAATGAGCTCGTTGCCGTTCTCCAACAGGGCCAATGCGATTGATCGGCCAAGTGTCGTGCTGTGGTAAGATGATGTTACGTGGCCAATCATTTTCATGGGGATCTTCCGCGCGGGGTTCGCTACGAGCTGCGCACCCTCTTCGAGAACCGCATGCGGATCTGTCGTTAGCAGCCCAACGACTTGGCGTCGTCCGTTCGCCACAAGGTCCGGCCTCACAAGACCACGTTTGCCGACGAAATCTGGCTTGCTAGTCGCAACCATACGTCCGTAGCCAGCGTCTTGAGGTGTAACAGTCCCATCCGTATCCTGGCCTACGATGATGTACCCTTTTTCGGCGCGGAGAATATGCATGGCTTCGGTGCCATAGGGAGAGATGCCAAGACCCTTTCCCGATTCCATCAGTGCGCGCCAAATCGCCAGACCGTAGCGTGAAGGCACGTTGACCTCGAAACCAAGTTCCCCCGAGAAGCTGACGCGGAACAGTCGTAATGGCACCCCGCAGATACGCCCTTCCGCTACCGACATATGTGGAAATGCATTGGGCGACAGATCGATACCATCAACTAAGGGCTCGATCACCTTTCGCGCGTTAGGGCCGTTCAAGGCCATCACCGCCCACTGCTCGGTCGTCGAAGTCAACCACACATCAAGATCAGGCCATTCTGTCTGGCGGTAGTCTTCCATCATCCCGAAGACGCGAGCTGCGCCCCCGGTTGTCGTGGTCACGTGAAAGCGATCCTGGGCAATCCTACCGATCACACCATCGTCGCGTATGTAGCCATCCTCGCCGAGCAAGAGGCCGTATCGGCAACGGCCCGGCGCCAGTTTGGTCCAACTGTTGATGTAAATCCGATTGAGGAACTCAGCGGCATCCGGGCCGACAACCTCGATTTTCCCTAGCGTCGAAGCATCGAATATGCCAACTTTTTCGCGGACCGTGCGGCACTCGCGAGCGACCGCTTCATGCATAGTCTCTCCGCTGCGCGGGAAGTATAACGCGCGACGCCAGAGCCCGACCGGTTCGAATATGGCACCAGCTTCCACAGCAGCGCTGTCCATCGGTGTCTTACGCGTCACCTCGAAATGGTCACCCCGACGATATCCAGCAAATGCGCCGAACGTCGTGGGTGTATAAGGTGGCCGAAATGTCGTCAGGCCGACGGAGGGTGGCGTTTTTCCAAGGGCTTCCGCCGCGATAGCAAGACCATTGATATTTGATGTCTTCCCTTGATCCGTTGCCATGCCGTTGGTGGTGTAGCGCTTGATATGTTCAATCGAACGGAAGCCTTCACGCACGGCAAGCCGGATGTCTTTTGCCGTTACGTCGTTCTGTTGATCGACAAACGCCTTGGTGGTGTCCGGGTTACCTTCCCCAGGGAGATCTCTTTGGCTCACGCCGGAGAATGTGATCTCTCCGTCTACGACATACCTATCGATAGCGTCCGCGACCTGTCGACCGACAGTCTTAGCCGCCGCCTCGCCAGCGGAACGACCAGCATTCAGGGCGTTTACCAGCCCAAAATCACCTGCGCCGGCCCCGGGGCACTGCAGCGCCTCGAGAGACTTTCCCGGGAGAAAGCACTCGAGCGTCTCGTTCCAGGTGAGTTCACCCTTTGTGTGCGAAAAGAGATGCACAGACGGCGTCCATCCCCCCGACGTTAGCAGAGCGTCACAGTTGACAGACCGGCCGGCGCCGACACCTCCGCCGGACGTGAGAGGGTTTACCCGAACCTTGGAGATCCTTTTGCGTCCCGCTGTCCCTGAAACAGTCCAACCGAGAAGCGTTTCAATGCCGAGCGCTTGTGCGTTTGCAACTAATTCCGGTGATACTGACTTTCGCAGATCAACAATCATGGCAATCCGACCACCCGAGTTTGCAAGGTCGAACGCCGCTCCCCATGCGCTGTCATGTGATGTCGCAACGACAACCCTCCGGCCCACTATGACGCCATATCGGTTGAGGTAGGTTCTGGCAGCCCCGGCAAGCATGATACCGGGGCGATCGTTATCCGGGAACACCAATGGCTTCTCGATCGCTCCTTGGGCCAGCACAACCTGCTTCGCACGGACACGCCACAGGCGTTCCCGGGGTGCATCTGCCGGTGGGGCAGTCAGGTGATCTGTCACGCGTTGGCACAGTCCCAGCATGTTGTAATGGTAGTAACCGATGGCGGTCGTGCGTGTAAGGAGCGTCACGTTTGGCATCGCCTTCAGTGATGCGATTGCACTCTCTAGCCATGCAGTGGCCGTCTTGCCATCGATCGTCGCGCTCGCTTCAGAGAGTAGAGAGCCACCTGCCTCCGCCTGTTCGTCGACGAGGATAACATGCGCCCCTGATCGACCCGCAGACAAGGCTGCCGAAATTCCGGTTGCACCGGCGCCAACGATAAGCACATCGCAATGTTCGTAGCGGCTCGCATAGTGGTCCGGGTCCGGCTGCGTCGGCGATTTTCCGAGACCGGCGGCCGAGCGAATAATGGGCTCGTAGACCTTGTTCCAGAAAGTCTTTGGCCACATGAACGTCTTGTAGTAAAAGCCGGCAGTGAAAAGCATTCCGAGACGGTCGTTGATAGCGCCGATATCAAAGGAAAGCGATGGCCAGTGGTTCTGACTGGTCGCACACATGCCTTCATAAAGCTCCGCGACCGTTGCACGATTGTTCGGCTCTTCTCGTGCGCCGCCGCGAGTGAGACCTACTAGGGCGTTGGGCTCTTCGGAGCCTGCCGTCATGACCCCGCGCGGCCTGTGATACTTGAAGGATCGTCCTACGAGATGTTCACCGTTGGCGAGAAGGGCCGAGGCCAAGGTGTCGCCTTGGTAACCATGGTAAGTCTTGCCATTGAACGTAAAAGTCAGTGGGGTGCCACGATCGATGCGACCGCCCACAGGGGTGCGGAACTTATTCATCAGCGCAGCCTTTCCAGCGCGTCTAGCGTCGGGGGAGGATCACCAGCAGGATAGGTGCAAAGGATCCGGTCTGTTACGGTGTCTCGCACCGCGTTGAAATAACGGCCAGAGCCATGGACGTGACGCCAACGCTCGAAATTCAAGCCGCGCGGGTTTTTGCGTAGGAAAAGGAAGGCAGCCCAATCCGCGTCGGAAATAGTCTCGACGCCGGTCGGACGATGGACGTGTGCTTCGCCAGCATAGGCAAACTCGACCTCTGGTCTCTCTTCACCTGAATAGGGGCAGCGTATCAAAAGCATTTCTCAGAACTTTCGACGTGGGTTGTGTATCAGCGCTCTGTCTTTCTGCGGTCTCAGTGCGCCACTGCAGCCGCAGCGGCTTCATCAATCAGCCTTCCGGTTGTGAACCGATTCAACGTAAATGGGGTATTGATAGGATGGGGTTCATCGCGAGCGATGGTGTGCGCGAACAAGTGTCCGGCACCCGGCGTGGCCTTGAAACCGCCGGTACCCCAACCGCAGTTCAGATAAAGGTTTGGGATGTCCGACTTGCAGATGATGGGCGAGCGATCGGGGGTCACGTCTACGATGCCGCCCCATTTTCGCAACATGCGCATTCGCGTGAAGATCGGGAAGATTTCGCATATCGCGGACACTGTCTGCTCAATGACCGGCAGTCCCCCACGCTGGCTGTAGGAGATGTATTGATCTGTGCCGGAGCCGATGACGAGTTCACCCTTATCGGATTGGCTGATGTAGGCATGAACGGAGTTCGACAGGACTACGCACGGAAATATCGGCTTAACGGGTTCAGACACAAGCGCCTGAAGGGGGTAGCTTTCGAGAGGAAGCCTGAGGCCAGCTGTATCGGTCAATACCGACGTATTGCCCGCTGCGGAAATGGCAACTTTCTTTGCCCGAACGAAGCCGCGCGCAGTTTCAACACCTATCACTTTACCGGAGGCGTCGCGGCGAATGCTAGTCACAGGGCAGTTTTGAACAATATCAGTACCGTAACCGGCAGCACCTCGTGCATAACCCCAAGCGACGGCGTCGTGGCGTGCGACGCCACCACGTCTCTGTAAAGTCGCCCCCATGATCGGATAACGCGGACTGGAGCCGATTGCAAGCGGAGGGCAAAATGCTTTGGCTTGCTCTGGTTCCAGCCATTCATTTTCAACGCCATTCAGGCGGTTTGCATGAATGTGTCGCTTGAACGCCTGCACGTCATGGACTGAGTGTGCGAGCATCATCACGCCTCTTTGGGAGAACATAATGTTGTAGTTCAGTTCCTGGCTGAGACCTTCCCAAAGCTTTATCGCGTGATTGTAGAGATGCGCGCTCTCGTTATAGAGATAGTTCGACCTGATGATGGTCGTGTTGCGCCCGGTGTTTCCGCCGCCGAGCCACCCCTTATCGATAACCGCGACACGCGTGACACCATGCTCCTTTGCGAGGTAGTAGGCCGTCGCCAGCCCGTGGCCGCCGGCGCCCACAATCACAACGTCATACTCATCTTTCAGCGTTGCATCAGGCCACTGCGGCTGCCACTTCTTGTGCCTGCTGAGAGCGTTCAACACGAGATTTGGGAATGAGAAATTTGTCACGTTGGGGCTCCGAAATCCATCCCTGCGACTATACGCGCTGGACCAAACTTGGACAGAACCCGTGCGACAGTGTAATGGTATCCTTCGGACAACGTCATAAAATCTAAGAATTCGCTGAGATGGGACTTATGCCAAAATTTCGCGCACCGAAGACGCAGTCTAAATTGGATGGCACCGCGCCTGCGCGGCTCTCGATCGGTCTAATCCTTGGGCGGAAATTCACACTCGGAGCATTGGCAAACTTTATAGACGTGCTTCGGCTAGCGGGAGACGAAGGCGATCGCAGTCGTCCGATACTTTGTGAGTGGTCCATTCTCTCAGAGAATATGAACAGTGTCCGTTCAAGCTGCGGTATTGCAGTCCACCCGACCGCACGATTGAGCGATCCAAGCCGATTTAACTACGTTGGTGTGGTTGGCGGCTTGATCGAGGAGGTTAGCAATTTATCACCGGCGTACAAAGACTATCTGCGAGCAGCAGCGGAACGCGGCGTTCCGCTGCTCGGGATCTGCACGGGAAGTTTCATTCTTCATGAACTTGGTCTCATGAACGGGTATCGCTGCTGCATCAGTTACTTCCACCACGGTGATTATCTGCATCAATTTCCAGGGATGCATGCGGTAACCGATCGATCGTTTGTCGTCGATCGGGATAGGCTGACATGCGTTGGGGGGGCGAGTTCGGCGCACCTTGCCGCATGGATCGTGCAGCGTCACATTGGTACAGCGCCTGCGCGCAAGAGCTTGCGTATCATGATGATTGAAGAAAGCGCTTCGGAAGAAATAGCTCAGCCGGCGGTGCCGGTCAGCATGGCGACAACCGACCCCTTGGCACGCAAAGCTCTTTTTACCATGCAGCAGTTTCTTGATGCTCCCATAGAGATCGATGAGCTCTCAAAGCGTCTTGGGGTGAACCGCAAGCGCTTGGAACGCGTCCTGCGAGGCGAATTTGGGCTATCGCCACGTGAGACTTACCTTAAACTCCGGCTCGATCAGGCAGAGTGGCTTCTCGAGACGACAAACCGGAGCATCGCTACGATAGCTGCCGAGACAGGTTTTGCCGACAGTTCACATTTTGTCCGGAGTTTTCGTCAACGCAATGGAGTTCCGCCCGCAGTCTTCCGTAAATCACAACAGGTGGAGCGGACCGCACTTTCTTTGGAACCGCCATCCGCACCACCTGAACTCACTGTCAAAGCAACCTTTCGAGTGGACCACGAGGACCGGAAAGACTGATACGCTCTGTGGAGCCTTGAACGGAGAAGTCTCATGAAATCACGAGGCTCATACCGTCGGCATTCAATCGAGAACGCCAACAAGCGCTTAAGGCGACGCTTCCGTCTTGAGATCCCATCAGGGGTGAGTAGCGGTCTGCACCGTGGCAGAGTGAGGTCGCTAGAAAACTCTCTGGAGGCCAATCATGCCGATGACAGCAGATCATTCTCAAGTGCAGACCACTACCCCCGTCGATCTTGGCGCAATTTTCGTCTCGTTGGAATTGAGCAAATCGACATGGCTCGTGACAGCTCTATCGCCGGGAAGTGAAAAGCTGTCTCGCCATACAGTTACCGGAGGCGATATCGCCGGCTTGTTCTCGTGTTTTGCCGCCCTTCGCCAGAAAGCCCAGCGGCGTAAGGACAAGCTTTATCCGCTGGTCGTGATCCAGGAGGCCGGACTTGATGGCTTCTGGCTGGGGCGCATCCTCAGCAAGGAAACCTGGATCGAGAGCCATATTGTGGAAGCTGCATCTATTGCCATGCCACGCCGCCATCGTCGGGCAAAGACGGATCGCATCGACGGCGAAACACTTATACGCGCTTTGATGGCTTGGAAACGGGGCGAGCCGCGGGCCTGCTCTATGGTCAAACTTCTCACACCCGAGGAGGACGACAACCGTCGGATCGGGCGGGAACGGAAAACTCTGATTGCGGAGCGTGTCTTCCACGTCAATCGCATCAAGGGGCTGCTCTTCACGCAAGGAATACGAGGGTACGAGCCGGTAAATCGAGACCGTCGCCAGCGTCTGGACGAGCTTCGAACTGGAGATGGCCGTCCGCTGTCAAAACACCTGAAGGCAGAGATCTGCAGAGAGCTTGATCGCCTCGAATTGATACTCACACAAATCAAGGCCGTAGAAGCAGAGCGAGATGCCTTGATCGTCCACGAGACGCCGGAAACGCCGCGGGGCGCGACAGCGCTTTTGGGCATCAGAGGAATTGGCCCGGAGTTCGCTACGATACTTTACACGGAAGGCCTGTTCAGGCACTTCGACAATCGGCGGCAAATCGCCTCCTACGCGGGGCTTGCCCCCTCTCCTTGGCAAAGCGGCAACGTTAACCGCGAACAAGGTGTCTCAAAGGCGGGAAATCCGCGTTTGCGAGCGACCATGGTCGAGCTCGCCTGGCTGTGGTTGCGGCATCAACCAAAATCGGCACTGACCTGCTGGTTTAAGGAGCGCATCGCTCGCAATAGCGGCCGTCTGAAAAAGCCGATGATTGTGGCTTTGGCGCGCAAGCTGCTCGTTGCACTCTGGAAATACGTGAGCTCCGGCGTCGTGATCGAAGGTGCAATCATGAAAGCCGCCTGACGCGCAAAACAGCATCGAAAAGCAAATTCCAATCCTCAGGGTGTGATCAGCCCCTGACGGATCCAGGTGAACGGACCGGGATTCCTTTTGGCTTCAACTGCCGGTCTTGAGATTGGTCCCGTTCTCCTGAGCCCGCGCCCGCGAAAGCGGGAAATTGGTGCCCGCCGTTGAAGCGGCGACCGGATGTGAGGTTGTACAGGCTCGATAACGAGCCGGTAAAGCGATGGGCTCAGACCGTGGATCCGCGAACAAAGGAGGCTTTGTGATGCCATCAAAATGAACCATTGACAAAAAACCTGATGTGATGGGAATCGAATGATAGACCCGCTGATAGATTATGATCCCGAAGCCTCCTGCATCGCCCATAGCGTTTGATCTGATCCTCACAGCATCAGATCATCCTTGACGGCATTTCATGCGCAGTGCTACGTGGTTAGCCGACGGTTCCCCGAGCGATGACTCCGAGGGGATTAATAGGGAACACGGTGCGGACGACCCCAGGGGGGACCAAGACCGTGGCTGCCCCCGCAACTGTAAGCGGATTGCCGTCCATCCTCGTGACGCAAATGGCGTCGTGCCACTGGGGTTTTCCCGGGAAGGTAGATGGACAGCGGATATCCGCGAGCCAGGAGACCTGCCGTCAGAGCCGAAATCCATTGTACGGGCGGGGATGCCCAGACAGGAGATAGCAATGACGGTCTTCAGCCGATCCTTTTGCGCATATGCGCCTGTTTTCCGACGGTCCCGTTCGTTTTCTTCCATCCATCCAGCAGGCTGATCGCGTTCGTTGCCGACGCGCGCGGACCACTCGGCCTCCGAACGAACCTTCCGGAGGACATATGCTCACTAAATCCACCACCACCTTGCTGGCCGGCGCGATCGTCGCACTCGCGCTCGGTAGCAACCCCGCATTCGCCAAAAAGACCCAATATCCGCTCACACTCGAAAACTGCGGCCGGCAGATCACCATCAACAAGGCGCCCGAGCGCACTGTTGCGATCGGTCAGAGCACGACCGAGATTCTCTATATCCTCGACCTGGCCGACAAGGTGGCGGGGACCGCCGGCTGGTTGGGGCCGGTGCTCAAAGACTACGAGGACGTCAACGCCAAGGTGAAGCGACTGGCCGACTACGAGCCGAGCTTCGAAAGCGTGCTCGCGACCAAGCCGGACCTCGTCACGGTGCAGTTTGAATATTTCGTTGGCCCCGAGGGCGTCGTTGGCAAGAATCAGCAGTTCGAGGAACTTGGCATTCCCGTCTACACCTCGCCATCCGATTGCGTCGGCAAGGACAACAAGGGCGGCGGCGATGGCGTGCGCCACTCCGTCTTCGACATGCAGCTGATCTACCGCGAGATCGAGGAACTGGCCAAAATCTATGACGTGCAGGACAAGGGCGCCGAGGTGATCGCAGACCTCAAGGCACGCGAGGCGGCAGCCCAGAAGAAGACCGGCGCGGCGAGCGGCAAGATCTCCGCCGTCTTCTGGTTCTCAAGCCAGCAGATGGAAACCGATCCCTATGTCGCCGGCACCAACGGCGCGCCGGGCTACATTCTTCGCACGCTCGGCATCGACAACGTGATCAAGACCGAGGAGGAATGGCCGCTGGTCGGCTGGGAAACCATCGCCAAGGTCAACCCGACGATCATCGTCGCCGGCAAGATGGAGCGCCGCCGCTATGCGGCCGACGACATCGCCGTCAAGCTCAAGTTCCTCAAGGACGATCCGGTCACCAGCCTGATGCCGGCGGTGAAGAACGACCATGTCGTCGTGATGGACGCGCAATCGATGAACCCGACGATCCGCACCATCGACGGGATCGAGATCATCGCCGACGCGGTCGAGAAGTTCGGCCTCGGCCAATGACGACAGCCACCGCGTCATGGACGAAAAGATCGGGCGCCGTCTTTGCGGCGCTCGTCATGCTCATCATCGCGCTCTGGCTCGGGGCGGCGATTGGCGAGACGGCAATCCCCATGGACATCGTCGCCAAAACGGTCGCCAACCGCCTCTGGTCGGCGGGCTATCCGCTCGAGCCGCTCGACGAGGGTATCATCTGGAACTATCGCCTGAGCCGCGCAGTCGTCGCCGCCTGTTGCGGCGCGGCGCTCGGCCTCTCCGGCGTGGTGCTGCAATCCCTGCTGCGCAATGCGCTTGCCGATCCCTACATCCTCGGCATTTCAGCCGGCGCTTCAACCGGCGCTGTCAGCGTCGCGATCCTCGGTGTCGGCGGCGGCCTGCTCACGCTGCCGATCGGCGCCTTCGCCGGCGCGCTGCTCGCTTTCGGGCTGGTCAGCCTGCTCGCGGTGCGGGCGGGGAGCGGCACCAACGCCATTATCCTTGCCGGCGTCGCCGGCTCCCAGCTCTTCAACGCGCTGACCTCCTTCATCGTCACCAAGGCTGCGAATGCGGAGCAGGCGCGGGGCATCATGTTCTGGCTGCTCGGCAATCTCTCGGGCGTGCGCTGGGAGGATGTCGGGCAGTCCTTTCCCGTCGCGCTCGCCGGATTGCTGGTCTGTCTCTGGCACGCGCGTGCGCTTGACGCCTTCACCTTCGGTACAGAATCGGCCGCCTCGCTCGGCATCCCCGTCCGCCGCGTCTACGTCGTTCTCATCGGCGTGTCTGCGCTAATGACCGCCGTGATGGTCGGCATTGTCGGCTCGATCGGCTTCGTCGGCCTTGTGATCCCGCATGCCGCCCGGATGCTTGTCGGCGTCCGCCACGGCGTGCTGTTGCCGGCTTCGGCGATGACAGGCGCCGTCTTCATGATCGTCGCCGACATCGTGTCCAGGATCATTCTCCCCGGCCAGGTTCTGCCAATCGGCGTCATTACGGCGCTGGTAGGCGCACCGGCCTTTGCCATGATCCTGACCCAGAAGAAAGCTCGCGCATGACAATATCCGCCCGTAATATCTCCTGGTCGATCGGTGGGCAGACGATCGTGAACGACGTCTCGTTCGACATCGTGCCCGGCGAGTTCTTTGGCATCATCGGCCCCAACGGGTCGGGCAAGACGACACTGATCTCGCTGATCTCCGGTCTGCGCAAACCGAGGAATGGGCATGTAAACCTCTTCGGCGAGCCGATGGCTTCGCTTGCCAAGCGGCAGATTTCACAAAGGATCGCGCTTGTCGAGCAGCACGCGGAGACAACGGAGCGTATCACCGCCCGCCAAGCCGTGGAACTCGGCCGCACACCGCACCTCGGTGCCCTGACCCCCTGGTCGCAAGCTGATGACGCGATTGTCGACGCAGCGCTCCGGGAAGTGAAAATGTCGACGTTCGCGCATCGACTTTGGTACACGCTCTCGGGCGGCGAGCGCCAGCGCCTGCACATTGCCCGCGCGCTGGCACAGCAGCCTGAGATCCTCATCCTCGACGAGCCGACGAACCACCTTGATGTCGGCCATCAGCTCGGTCTTCTCGAGCTCGTCCGGCAGCAACGCGATCTAACCGTCATCGCAGCGCTTCATGATCTCAGTCACGCTGCGATGTTCTGCGATCGTGTCGCCATTATGCATGGTGGCCGGCTTGTCGTGCTCGGTCCGCCCGCGGAGGTGCTGACCACAAAAGTCATCACCGATGTGTTCGGCGTCTCGGCCGAAATCGAACGTGGCGACGACGGCGAGCTCCAGATTCGTTACCGCCGTCCCAAGCCACACAGACCCCAGCTTCAGCTGGTGCAATCGGTGTGAGGCCAGGATGAACGTCGCCCATCGCCGCAATCACGATCTCAAAGAAGACATCCGCACCTATTGGTCGCAGCGATCAAAGACCTTCGATCTCGCCTTCGGCCACAAGATCGCCGATGGCCCTGAATTCGATGCCTGGGCAGCAGCTATCCGCAAAGAAATTGGCGATCGGCCGCTCAAGGTCCTCGAGCTCGCCTGCGGCACTGGCGAGATCACGCGGGTCCTGCTTTCGCTTAGCCATGAGGTCACGGCGCTCGATTTCTCGGAAGCAATGCTGGTCGTCGCGCGCGCCAAGCATAACGACAACCCAAACGTCCGCTTCATTCTGGCCGACGCCGAGAACACAATGGAACCGGATGCATGCTATGACGCGGTCGTCTGCCGCCATCTCGTCTGGACGCTGATCCAACCGGCCCAGGCCTTCGCCGACTGGCATCGCGTGCTCAGACCGGGCGGCCGGCTTCTGTTCTTCGACGGCGATTGGGCGACGCCGACGCGCCTAGGGCGGATGGCATCCGGGCTCATCTGGCTCATGGAACGTGTCATCGGCCATGATCCTCACTATGACGGCGCGATGGGCGAGCGCCACGCGTCCATCATGCAGCGCCTGCCGTTCGGGTCGGGCTTAAGCCCGGTCCTGGTCGTTCCGATGCTGGAGCGCGCCGGATTTGACGCAGTGCGGGTCATTTCGCACGATCGGGTAGCGCGAGGGCAGAGAGCCCGAGCGAATCTCCGAAACAAGTTGCGTACCATTGTTTATCGTAAGTTCGTCATCGGCTGCATTAAGACGTGAGATCGCAATTCCTATGCTGTGGCGGATCCTGTTGCTCATCAAACCCGCAAAAAAATGGATCCACCACCGGGAGCGTTTTGGGCCATCAGACTAGACTTGTTAGTGCGTCGATTGACAGCGTAATTACTGGAGGAAAAGCCGCTTTCCTTCTAAGATTGTGTTCACGCAGGATTTCTCAATGACTGTAGATCGTGCAGACGCAGTGCTTCTCAAGGCCGTTCAGAAAAATAATCGCCTGACATCAGAAGTGCCGAAAACATTGAACCTGTCTCCGACAGTGCGTCGGGGGCATTTCCGAGATCGCACGAACGGCCGGTATTCATGTGAGCCAGCTTTTCCGCTGGAGTAAGAAGCTCGCCGGATCTCTGCGCCGTCCGTCCCGCAGTTCATTCCCGTGGAGGTCGTCGAGTCGCTGCAAGCGCCCCCTGTGGAGCCGCTCTCCGCTGTTGGGCCGCCCCGCATAGGGGCCCGCGAAAGTGCGATCATTAGTGCGGCGGTGCCGCTGCCGGTGTGAGCGTCCGGCGAAGGCATTTCGCTTGGTCGAGAGGCCGAGATTATAGGCCGCGTTTCATTTCGTCTGCCATAACGCGTTCGACCAAATCCGGATCGCATTGTTCATCGACGAGAAACTGGCGGATTCCACCATCCCATGTCCGTATGTCGGCGAGAAGATTTTGGAGCTCGTCCACGCCGTTCTCGGTCAGGCCCTTTGTGCCGTATTCGCTGCCGTCGCGGACATAAAGCAACTCGCCCTCGCTGATATTATCCGAGTTGGCGGTCACCTCTTCGATCAACTCGAGGTTCTCGCCGATCATCTCAGCGACCTCTTTGAGGGTATAGATGACCCTTGAGCGTGCCATCACGCAGCCTCGTATCGGTCTTTTTCCGGAGTCCACTGCCACGGGAGCAGTTCCTCAAGTCGATCCTTCGGATGGCTCTGGATCCTGGTCAGGACGTCTGTCAGATAGGCCTCTGGATTGTGGCCATGGAGTTTCGCTGTCTCGATGATGGTCAGGATATTGGCGATGCGCTCGCCGCCCTTGTCTGAGCCGGCAAAGAGCCAATTTTTTCTTCCAATTCCGAGTGGCCTCATGGCGCGCTCAGCTATGTTGTTATCGATTTCGACACGGCCATCGTCAACGTAGACGCTCAAAGCTGCCCATCGCGAGAGAGCGTATCGCATCGCTTCTGCAAGCTTCTGTTTCTGCGGCAGCGTCGAAAGGGTCGTTTCAATCCAGGCCTTGAGGTCCGCCAGAATGGGTCTGGCGTGTTGCTGGCGCAGTATTCGCCTCTCGTCAGCCGACATGCCGCGGATACGATCCTCGATATCGTAGAGTGCACCGATGCGCGACAGAGCCTCGTCGGCGATCGGAGATGGCTTGAGCTTGATCACATCATGGAACTTGCGGCGCACATGCGCCATGCAGGCAGCTTCGATGATCTGGTTGCCGTAAAGCTTGCTATAGCCTGCATACCCATCCGCATGCATTACGCCGCGGAAGTGAGCGAAGTGTTCAGCGGGATGCACGCCCTTTCGGTCGGGGCTATAGTAATAGGCGATCGCTCCGGGCGTGGGATCCTGATAGCCGCTGCCATCGAAGACATAGACCCAGACCCTGCCGGTTTTCGTCTTTCCTCGTCCTGGGTCGAGGACATCGACCGGGGTATCGTCCGTGTGTATTCGATCGACGGCCGCGATATGGGCTCTGATCAGCAGGATGAGCGGGGCCAGCAGGACTGACACGCGACCGACCCAGTCCGCCATGACGGAGCGGGAGATGTCTACCCCCAGCCGGTCGTACATCTCGGACAAACGGTAGAGTGGGATATGATCGTCAAATTTGGCGACCATGATGTGTGCGAGCAGTCCTGGTCCAGGTTTGCCTCGCTCGATCGGCAAGCTCGGCATCTCACCCGATACCGTTGTATCGCAGTCCTTACAGACCATGCGCTTTTCGATATGCCGGACGATCTTCACAGAAGCCGGCACATGCTCCATCACCTGGACCACCTTGTCGGCCGCCTTCAGGAAGGACATGCCACCACAAGTCGGGCAACTGCAGGGTGCTGTGTACACCCGCTCTTCAGTCGGAAGGCCATCCGGCAGAGGTCTGCGTTTCGGCTTGTCAGGGGTATCATCCAGATCTGGCAGCAGGCCTTTTCCGGATCGAGCATCAGCCTCGGCGCGAGAGGCCTCGATCTCCTCGAGCATCAGTTCGAATTGCTCAATCTTCCGATCGATCTTTTCCGAGGATGCGCCGTGCTGCCGATGTCGGAGCAGTTCCAGCTGCGCGCGCAGAAGACCGATGATCGAGTCGCGTTTGATGACTTCGGCTTCTTGCGCGCTGAGTTTCGCCGCCTGTTCAGCGACGAGCGCGCGCAATGCCAATAGCTCGTCCTGACTGTCCAGCGGCGGTGCTTTCATGCCCAAAAACATAGCCGATTTGCAGCGAAAGCACTAGCGGTTTGCCCCGGATGTCCCTGTAAAATATAGCTTTTAACCCGTGCGGCCAGGGGCGGAAGTCCACGCTGGTCGGCGCCAGTCAATCCCTTCAACAAGCATCGACAACTGAGCCTGCGTCAGATGCGCAACACCATCTTTCGCCGTCGGCCAAGGGAAGTATCCGCGCTCGAGAATCTTGTAGAATAGGCAGAATCCTTGGCCATCCCACCATAGAAGCTTGATCCGGTCGGCGCGCTTTCCACGGAACCCGAAGATCGCTCCGGAACCCGGCGCTTCCTTGATCACCGCCTCGACCATAGCAGACAGACCATCGATACCGCGCCGCATATCGGTCACCCCGCAAGCCAAGTAGACCCGCACATTTCCTGTCGGCCCGATCATGCAGCCTCAACACACGCGATCAACGATGACAGCGTCTTGCGTTCAATGTCCGCCGGAACTTTCAAACTGCGACCATTTCGTAGCTGGATCTTGATAAGCACTGGCGCCCCGCCGGCCGCCGGCATCTGCCCGAGGCTTATTTCGTTGACCAGGTGGACCGGAAGGAACGATGCCGACACATCGAAGTGGCTAAGCGTTTTCCGCCATAAACGGATCTGCGCAGGATAAATGTCATGGCGACGAGCGACATCACCAATGCGGACGCCCGGTTGATCGGCTTCGGCCAATATCGCCAGCTTCGCTTCCTTCGACCACCGCCGCCTACGCTCAACGCCGGAAATGATCTCCATGCGAGCCATGCCAACCTCTCAGATCTGAAATTAGTGTCAGCACTAATGCTGGTTCTAATGCCAGAACATCGCCTAACTGGCTCGTTCAGCAAAATCCCCTCACCGGACGCTCACCTGCCGGTGATGATGCATACGTTTGTGGCTTGGGGTAAGGGAGTCCAGCGAGTGCTTTCGCCGGCCCATTAGTTGGCGGCCGTTACTCATATGCAGCTTAGCGCCTACATATTTACCAACTTTGGTACTCTTGTTCAGGATTGCGGTTCACTGCATTCGGTAGACGACAGCACCGCCCGTCAGGCCCGCCCGGCAGCCGTGAACAGAAGCGTTTCGCTCTCGGCAAAACGCCTCTCCCCGTCTGCGATCGATAGCGAGAGTGGGATGGTTGCGGCGGAGGAATTGCCGTAGGTCTCAATCGTGCGCACTGTCTTTCGCAGATCAATCCCGAGATTGCTGCAGACGGCATCGAACATACGCGCATTGGCCTGATGTGGAATGAAGCGGGTCGATATTCGCGCCGGCAATCCCGGCCTGCTCCAGCGCTCGTTCCGAGGTCCTGGTCATCAGCGCGACGGCGCGCGAAAAGACCTCGCGGCCGTCCTGCATCGTCATCAGGAAATCCGGCCCTGGCTTCAACGGAGAAGGGTCGGTTGCTGCCGCCGGCTGGGATATGGATCAGATCATAACCGCTACCGTCCGATACGAGATCGGCTGAGACAAGGCCGCATTGACGGTCCCAGCCCGGCGCAAGCACGACGGCGCCAGCAGCATCCGCAAAGAGCACGGCGCTCGCCCTATCGGAAGGATTGATGCGGCGACTGAGGATATTGGCGGCGACCACCAGCACGGCGCGGCCGTAGACGCGGACGAAGCCGTCCGCAAGGGTCAACGCGTAGAGAAAGCCTGAACAGGCGCCGGCCAGATCGATCGCACCGGATTTCTCAAGGCCCAGCCGATGGGCGAGCAGCGGCGCCGAAGGCGGCAGAAGGTGGTCCGGGGTCGAGGTGGCCAGCAGCGTCAGACCGATGTCGTCGCGGGTGATCTCGGCATCTCGAGCGCCATTTTCCCGGCTTCGGCGGCGAGGCCGCTCAGCGTCTCGGCAATACGTCCGCCCCTTCGCTGGCGGCCAAAGAACGATGGCGCGATGCCGAAGCGATTTGAACCGCCGTTCAGCAGCCGAACATGCGGTTCGTTCCGGATCAATCCGGACGGCAGCAAGACATACATCGAGCCCGGCAGCGATTGGTGAACCATCGCGTGGCAACGATCTCTCAAATGCGGGGCTTGCTACTTGAGCGAAGCGTCGCACTCGCACAAACAGCCAGCCGCCCTCAGCGCTTGATCCCGCAAATCATATCCGACGCTCGTGTGGAACTGACGGACCTGACCCGCGACATGATCGGCATGCTACTCCTTCTTGACCGCAGGTGAACGACAAGGGTCGTTACTTCGACAAGAAGATTGCGGCCATCTTCCGAGAGAGCGCCGTCTGCCAACGGCTCGCCAGGATCAGGGGCGTCGGTCCCAAAACGGCGACGGCCATATTGCCGCAGTCGGCGATGGCTCCGACTTCAAGAACGGCCGACATATCGCTGCCTAGATGCGATTGGTCCGCGACAACATTCCAGCGGGGGATCGAAAGGTTCGGCTGGGGATCAGCAAGCGCGGGAGCCAACACCTTCGCACCCCGTTGGTCCACGGCGATCGGGCTGTCGTTCGAACCGCCTGCCGAAAATCGGACCCAATGAGCCAACTTGGCGGGAAGCACGTCAGCCAGATCGACGCGAACACATCGGTGGCAATCGAGACATCCGGGAACGACCGCCGCGTTTAATGGTCGTGACGACATCGGACACCTTGGAAAAAATGCTTGCCAACTCGGTGTACAGGTCTTTGCCAGCGCTGGTAAGCACTACGCCGGTTCCTAACCTCGCAAACAGCGGGGCACCAAGCTCGTGCTCAATGACTTTGATCTGCCGCCTGATCTCTCCTGATGTCACGTTCAGCTCGGAAGCTGCAAGCTCGAACGAAAGATGGCGTGCCGATGCCTCGAATACCTCGAGGGCAGCGAGAAACGGGAGATCATAACAAGGATGGGCCATTGAACACTCCACTCAGATCAGCAGGCGCGAACCGAACGACCGGGTATCCACGTCGTCCTCCGGCCCATAAAGGACTGCCGCCAGTCTACGAGCGTTAAAGTTGCAAGACTGAAATCAGTCACCGCCGGGCTCCGTGACGGAACTGCGGCCGTCCGTCGTGACCCATGCGAGTTGCATGCTGGTTGGCGCACCATTCTGCGTCGTCCATACCGACCGGCCGGCCCGCCCGACCGGCTCGTCGGATTTCCGACATTCTTGTCCAGCTTCGGACACGCGTTCGCGCGGCAGATGCTCGGGACACCGATGCTTAACGGTCGCTTGCGCTCGAAGCTCTAACCGTTGTCGATGACCGCACTGCCGTCGCCGCTGTGCCTGCAGTTTTGTCTCGCCCACGGGGCTTTCTGAAAATCCACCTGTTTGCCGACTGGCTCCCCAAGAAATTCGAATCATTGTAGCTCTCCGCAATGAAGCGCAGGCAGTGTCACGTAAGTGCTTGTCTGCTCCCAATATCATCCTCCGGTACATGGGCAGATCAAAAAACCGACGGCTCACTTCGAACACCGAATCCACAAAATCTCGTACAGCGGTTTTTCACATACATGGACCCAGTGTTCGACAACGCCCAACGTATCTCCTTCGCCACCCTCTGCTTATTGCTGCCATCGAGAAGCAGCGCGATGTCAACCACCGGAAGCATGTCAAAGCTTTCGCGTTTCGCGCGCAGCATGTCGTCGAGTTTGGCTACGAGATCCTTGCGCATGAGTGCAACTTTGTTATGACGATAGAGTTGGCATTTTCTTATTTGACTGGCAGCACGAATAATCGTCGGAAAGCCTGGCTAGCGCGATGCGGTACTTCCGTGGTGTTATGCTCAATATCTATAAGAACGCGAACCTCTGGCACGGCATGCGTAGGCGCGTGCGCGCTTCGTGTCGCCTTGCATAGGCTGCAAGTTTTCCCCCAGCGAGTTTTGCGATAGCGTCATCATGGCCGCCCCTCCGTGGGTGCTGACGCCTTCTTGGGCACCTGGAAAACCCAGTAGTGCGCGTCCTCCTCGGCGAGGTATCTGCCGTTGCTCAGACACTGAGCCAGTAAAAGGACGCCCTCATCCTGCAGACGCCGCACCTCGCCTTCAAAGAATGTCGTCTCCGCATAGCTCTTGCGGGTGCTTGCAATGATGAATCCGTTCGGGCGGGTGACGCGAGCCAACTCGCGCAACCCATCCGGTCGGACGTGTCCGAGCGTGAGGACGCCGCAGCAGACGGTTAGGTCATAGCTCGCGCTGGAGTAGTCGGAGAGCCGCCCGTTAAGGTCGACATCGCCTCGGGCATGGCGGTATACGCCGGTTTGCCGGGCCTTTTCTGCCATCTCTTCGGAGAGATCGAACCCGTCAATCAACCGGAAGCCGAGGCGTTCCAGTTCCACACCGACCAGCCCTGTTCCGCAGCCGGCGTCTAGAATTGCGATGGCATTTCGCTGCCCGGCCAAATAGGCCGTCTGCACGGCGCCTGCCAGTTCCGCTACGATCATCGGCCCGCAGTACCCGACGCGGGCTTGATCCAGATCGAAGGTACTCGCCCATCCGCGATATAAGTGGGCCAAGCGAACGGCGTCGCCATCAAGGGCATGGGACGCCTTGATGCGCTCTCGTACGGCTTGCTCCGGTGCTGTCTGCTGATCCAGGGTGTTCATAACAGTTCCTCTATGTAGGGGTAGATGATCATCGGCAGCGCTCCCGTCCGGCACTTGCTGCCATTCGCAAACGAGGGCATCAAAACTCGTGCCAATTGCCCGACCGAGGCGAAGAAAATTTTTGGTAACTGTTTCAGCGGTTTGGCCCGAGGCAAAATAGGGAATTGGCTAAACAAGCCTGTGTCGCGGACACGACAAGGCTGACAGAATGTCCGATGCTATGCCTTGAAACCCCTATACTCTGACGCCTCCGGGGACAGCGACTGCGGCAGGCGCGCCCCCTCTCCCCCACAGGTAGTGTTATGGGAGTTCCGCACATCCGCTGAGGGAGGACAGTATAGCGGGCTGGTGTTATTCAACGTCACCGATTCCTGCGCGCGGGCAAGCATGCCGTTGAGGACGGCGCAGCCGATGGCGACTTCGGTCTGCTGAACGGACAGCAATCGTGCCCGCAAACGCCGCCCGATGATGGACTTGTATCGCCGCTGGTCCCTTTGGTCGGAAGGTCGATCGTCGATCGATACGACGGCGTTGACGCGAGGGGGAATGACGATGGCGACAGCCGCGCTGTGATTGACGTCTGCGTCGTAAGTTGGCTTTCCATCATAGGCACCGTCGGCAGTAAACTGTCCGATCGGACCGCCAATCTGGTCGAGTAGTGGATCAACTTGAGACATCGCAGTGTTGGGCAATGATCTCGCCGTTGTCGGCATCCAGTGCCAGATGCAGCTTGCGCCAACTGCGTCCGCGACAGCTTCTTGCGAAACACGACAGTTACGTCAGCCGCCGCCCATGCAACTGGCCGGGTAGCAGCGGCGCATTGCTGCGCCGCCGCGAAACTTGGCAATTGCGATGCCGTCGGGCAGGCTGGCATCCAACCCATGTCCACCTGGACAACCGATCCCGACAAAATCATCGCCGCCGTCAAACGTGGGCACCAAGTGTTAGATTCCATCCACTCTCATGTTCGCCTTTTCAAGCAGCAGGCATAGAAATTCTCCCGCCCGATTTTCTCGGACGTCGTGTTTCGCATGAGTGCGTCCTGGGGAAAGCAGGAGGCACGGTCAATGAACGACGGTTGATCATGCTCTGATACGCGGGTTGAGTACCGCCGGACCTGATGCGTCGCGGAGCTTCCTCAGTCTAGTTGGCAGCGTCGGAATTAAACCGGCTGATAGTGGAAACGAGGGTTCTCCTGCCGTGACCGTGCCCCCAGCCTTGCCCAGGTGCACATGGCTTCTGATGGGTTCGTTCCTCCTCCTCTTTGCTTTCCTAAGATTTGGCGATGTTCAACGCGGTGAGACCTGGCATGCAATCGCCCAGACAAAGCCCGACAGTTCACGGGCAATCGCCGTGGTTACGGTCGTTGCCGGCTTTCCGGCCTTCGTCAGCTTGCGATAACGGCTGCACAGCCGCTCCTGCGCTTTCCATGCCGTGTCGCGGATCGCTTTTGGGAGCTGCTCCTGGCGCAGCAATTGCTCGCCACTCACCCTTGCGGGAAACCGGTAGCTCCAGGCCGCCTCGATCAACATGCGGCGTGCGGTTCCGTTCCCCGCTTTTGTAATGCCGCCCTGACGTCGGGTTGCGCCGCTCGAATGCTCCGATGGTACGAGCCCCAGATAGGCCATCAGTTGACGCGGATTGGTAAAGCGACTGATATCGCCCAATTCGGCAATCATCGTTGCTGCGGTCACCAAAGCCATGCCGCGCAGCGATTGCAGCGCCTGGACGACTGGGGCCAATGACCAATCGCTCAACATGATCTCGATCTGCTTCGTCAGCCGATCGCGCCGGTCCGTCGCAGCCTCGATCGTCGCGATATGATCCTCAAGCACAATGTGGTGGGCTGGTTGCGCGAAGCGAAGACCGGCCAGCCAGCGGCGGTGCATCTGCGTCCAGGCTGGACGGCCATAATGGCAGCCATGGCGCAGCAGGAACCCACTGAGTTGCTGGCGTGCCTGTCGCAGGCTGCGCACGGCAGCCAGGCGTGCCCGCACCAGATCGCGCATTGCCTCATGGGCGGGATCGGGGATCCAGACGGCGCTCAGCTCCCCAGCGCGATGAAGCCTTGCCAGATTGTGGGCATCCCGGCGGTCCGTCTTGATGCGATCGCCTGGCTTTCGCGGGATCAAAGACGGGGCGACAACGACGCAGTGATGGCCAGCGGCAGACAGTTGCCGCTGAATGCCGTAGCCGCAAGGTCCGGCTTCGTAGCAAAACTTCAGCGTCCGCCCCGACTGCGAAAGCTTCGCCAGCATGCGGGCCAAGGCCGTTGGTGTGTTTACGATCTGGCCAAACGCGCGCACGTCACCGCGCTTACCGCCATCGGCAAGTGCCACCGAAATCGTTTCTTTGTGAACATCTAATCCGACGTATGTGATAGTCTCGTCCATGGCCCGTCTCCTATGCATGAGGCTCTACGAGAGGACCGCTCTCGCAACCCTCGATACCTGCATATTGTGAGACGGGTCACCCAGCCCCAGGCGAACATTTAGTCTAGCGAACGGATTAGCCAATAGACACCATAGCCGGTCGGTCCGGCCCCGTAGCAGAAATAGACCCGATTGAGTTTGGGTGCGGATCCGCTGGATAACTTGGTGCATGTTCATATCCGAAATGTCGACCTCGCCGAAGAAACGAACCTCCCCATCCGGTAGCTTCCGCAATCGCGATGGCGTTCCTCGCTTCGATTCCGACAAATGCTTCTATAATCCGCCCCCGCTCGTCCTCCTGTGATGAGAATCGGCTCGGCCCGCCCGAGCAACCCTCGCACGCGCAGCGTAGGGCGAGCCTTCTGACCAACGGAGGCGAACACACGGTCTTACAAAGCTTCGCATGAGTTCACACAGTTCGCTGGGGGCAAATAGCAACAGCGACGGACGTTGCTTGCACCTGAATTCGGAGACATTCGGATGCAAGGCTCAAGCCGCAGATATTCCTCTTGCCACTTTGTCCCAAGACACCGGTGCCTTTCGCGACCCCATTGGTTTCTCTATTGCCAGATGCCTGACAAAATTTTGTCCGCAACGGTCAGGCACTGACGGAAGGCATGAAGATATTCTATTGAAACGGCAGGGTTTTCTATATTGGTATGACTTTTGCTGATTAAGCAGCGACGTTACTTCGAACAGGGCCTTTCGATGTCTATACCGAGAATTTTCTTCAGAACCTCAATCGCACGCGATTCGTCGAATAGATGCACGCGACCGCCAATTCCGGCGCCTGCGCATCCTTATCCTGCGGTTCGTCCGCCACGTCGGACTGCGTGCATTTCGCCTGCGTCTTTATATGCACTGTCCTCAATCTACGCGGCGTCCTCTTCCAGCTCTCGGCGGGGGCGGGAGCGTGGTGAGCGCCCGTTCGGTCCCGCCTTGCTCACCATGGCTGCCCCCCTTGGCGCGATTGCCTCGCCGACAATGAGAGAGGACCTGCGCCGTCGGGCCCGCCCAGGGCAATTCCCATGATGAGGTTAGGTGTGCATTCTGAGGTCGCCCGGCTGCGAGAAGTGCTGGTGCACCGGCCAGACCCTAGCCTCCGCCGCCTCACGCCGGGGAACTGTAAGGACCTTCTTTTTGACGACGTACTTTGGGTGGAGCGCGCCGGACAAGAGCACGACATGTTCGTGGAGGCCCTGCGCGACCTTGGCGTGTTGGTTCACTCGTTTGACCCTGCAACGATGGCGTTGCCGGAAGCGCGACGTTGGCTACTCGACCGGCGTGTGAGTCCTTCCGCTGTCGGGCAAGACATGGTCGATGAAATGCGGGGCTGGCTCGAGGAGATTTCTCCTGATCAACTCGCGGCCTGTCTGGTGAGCGGGATTTTGGCTGCGGAAATCCCGTTCGAACCGCGCAGCCTGAAACGCTGGCGCCGGATGATTTCGCCCTGCCGCCATTACCGAACCAGCTTTTCACACGTGACAGCTCCTGTTGGATCTATAACGGCGTCTCTGTCAACGCCATGTATTGGCCCGCGAGACAGCCTGAAGCTGCGAATGTCGAGGCGGTCTACCGATTCCATCCCCGGTTTCGCGAGGCGAGCTTCACTTACCTGTTGCCCAATGGAACAGACCCCGCTTCAAGTCTCGAGGGCGGAGATGTGATGCCGATCGGCGGCGGTGTTGTGCTGATTGGAATGGGCGAACGAACCACACCGCGGGCAGTGGAGGCTCTGGCGCGTCGCTTGTTCACGACGGGCGAAGTGACCCGCGTCATGGCAGCGCTGATGCCGCGAGATCGCAGCTTTATGCATCTTGACACAGTCTTCACTTTTTGCGACCGCGACCTCGTGACGATCTACCCGCAGGTCGTTGAGCTGCTGCAGACGTTTTCGCTGCGACCGAGCAATGCTGAGGGTGTGCTCGATGTCACTAAGGAGACTAGAGCAACGTGCATTCATGTGTGTTCATATCCTGCTGCTTTGAAGTAGTTTCTGCACTCGGTTGTTGAGAAGAGGGAGCAGATGTCGCCGATTGCTTGCCAGAGGCCGTCGATGGTGCGGACGGCGCGAGCTCGCAGGTGTGCCTTGAGCTTTGCGAATGCCATTTCGATCGGGTTGAGATCGGGGCTGTAGATGGGGTATTCGGCTTAGCGCCTCTCTTCAAGGCTTCGTGTGGTAGAGGCGCTGCGCTTCGAGTTGATGATAGACGTGGTCTGTTGAGAACAGCCACAAGCATCAGGAAAGGAAGCGCAGCATGAAGTATTATGCCGGGTTGGACGTTTCGGTGAAAGAGACGTCAGTATGCATCATCGACGAAGTCGGCAAGATTTGCCGTGAAGTGAAAGTCCCAAGCCACCCGGATGACCTTATCCGGGTCCTGCAGGACCCAGCCTGGCAGCTGACGCGCGTAGGGCTTGAGGCTGGACCACTGTCGCAATGGCTGTTCAGCGGACTGGCGGAAGCCGGCTTGCCGACGATCTGCATTGAGACCCGGCACACGAAGGCGTTTCTCAAGGCGCAGGTCAACAAGAGCGACCGCAATGATGCCCGCGGCATTGCGCAGATGATGCGGGTCAATCTGTTCCGGCCGGTGCACGTCAAGACGCTGACGAGCCAGAAGCGCCGTGTCCTTTTGAGCGCCCGCAAGTTGCTCCAGGAGAAAGCGGTCGCCTTCGAGAATGACATCCGCGGTTTGTTGCGCAACTTTGGACTCAAGGTCGGCGCCGTCGGTGCAGTCAAGTTTGAAGAACGAATTCGCGAACTCGTCGAGGACGTGCCCGAGATCCGCGACATCATCGAGCCGTTGCTGGCCGCCCGGCGGAAACTGCGCGAAGAGTTCGTGAAACTCCACCGGAAGCTGCTGTCGATCGTCCGGGGTGACGAGGTCTGCCAGCGCTTGATGACGATCCCCGGCGTGGGACCTGTCGTCTCTCTGGCCTTCAGGGCCACAATCGATGTTCCGGCCCGCTTCAGCAACTCGAAAGCTGTTGGTCCAGCATTGGGTCTGACGCCGGTACTCAATCAGTCTGGCGAAAGTCGTCGCGTCGGCCGCGTCTCACTCTGCGGCGACGGCATGATGCGCACGCTCCTCTATGAAGCCGCCCAATGCCTGCTGACGCGTGTGACGAAATGGTCCTGGTTGAAAGCCTGGGCAATGAATGTCGCCAAACGACGGGGTTGTCAGAAAGCCGTCGTCGCGTTGTCTCGGCGACTGGCAGTGATCATGCATCGCATGTGGAGCAATGGGACCGAATTCCGCTGGACGAGGGAAAGTCTGCCGGCAGTTGCTTGAACGATATTGGGCAAGGAGTTTAGCATTCCGCCAGCCGGCGGAAGGACGTCCTTCGCGGGACGATGGATGAGATGAGTTCGTTGCCGCCCTGGTTCCGACCGCACATTGCGATCAGGACGCGCTGTAGATTGTTCCGTCTTGTCCTTCTAACCCCATATTGGGAGGGCCGAGGCGCGCCGATCCCGGAGAGAAGCAAGAGCCCGCGAAAGACATCAGAAGTCGGCAGAGTAGATTGCTCGAAAGTGCTTGACCTCAACACGCCGAATAGAGAAGGGCGGCAGGAACAACATCCATGCACCCCGCGCCCGGATGGCCGCTTCGGCCCTCGGGCTCTTGTGGGCGGCGAGATTGTCGAGGATGACGACATCGCCCGGTGACAGCGTCGGGGCGAGCTGGGTCTCGACATAGGTCTCGAAGATGCGCCGGTTCATCGGCCGATCGACGACGAAGGGGGCGGTCAGCCCATAACACCTGAGCCCGGCGATGAAGGTCTGTGTCTTCCAGTGCCCGAACGGCGCCTTGGAGCGCAGACGCTGGCCCTTCAGGCAGCGGCCCCGCAGACGGATCATCTTTGTCGTTGTGCCGGTCTCATCGAGGAAGACGAGCCTGTGCGGTTCAAGCCGCATCCTCGGCTGGCGCTTCGCCACCCATTCTTCGCGCGCCTTTGCGATGTCCGGTCGATCCTGTTCGCTGGCCAGCAGCGTTTTTTTTGAAGCGATAGCCGTTGCGGATCAGCCAGCGCGAGATCGACGAGGGCGCCACCACCGTGCCGCGCTCGGCCAGTTCAGCGGCAAGCTCGGGCATGGTGATGTCGTCCTTCTCGCGCACGCGTCGCATCAGGAAATCCCGGTGCGGATCAAGCTTGGAATAGCGCCAGCCGCCTTCCGGCTTCGGGGCCAGGCTGCCGGTTGCACGCCAGACCGCCATCAGCTTCACCACGAAGGAAACCGAGACACCAAACTGGGCGGCCGCCGCATGTCGCGACCGACCACCATCAACAAATCGCGCTATCCGCTCGCGCAGATCAAGGGAATAGGCCTTGGTCATCGCAAATCACCTCCACCCGAAGTGAATCACGAAATCGCCGAAACCGGAATCCCCGGCGATTCAGTCAGAACATCCGCCGCTCTAGACCTTTCTTATCAGTAGTGGCCGAGGCGCTGGGGTTGAAAGCTCTCCGTACTGTCGCGACCGGTGGTGATAGCTTCGCGGCCGAGCGGGAGCAATGGGACGCCGCTAATAATGTGATCGCCGTCGAGCCGGGCGTTGTGATTGCTTACGAGCGAAACGTATACACGAACACGCTGTTGAGGCGCGCCGGCGTGGAGGTGATCACGGTCGACGGTGCGGCACTCAGCCGTGGCCGTGGAGGCGGACACTGTATGACTTGCCCACTGGTGCGCGATCCGATCTGACCAAAGGCACTATGACACGACCCGCGAGGCACAGCAAAGACCATTCGCAATCTCGGCGATTTCAGCTCAATGTCGTCTCCTGCGTCCACGCAAGCGGCCGTGGAACGAGCAGGCATATTACTCCTGCACCATCGACAAGCCCGCCAACTCAATCGGTCCGCTATCAATACGATCGGCGGCGATTGCCTCGGGAAGACCGAAATGCACAAGTATATTCTGATGCGCCGCACTATCCGCCGCAGAGCGCCACGTCTACGGAAGCGCGAAAAATGTAACTGCAACCCTGGAGAGTCGTGATCGGAACCGCGCCGGATCGGCGACATACGACAACCCACCCTGTTCGACGCGTAGGCTTCGCGATCGAGGTGGCACGCGAGAGCGACTTTCCGGAACGGATTTCTGCCAGTCGATATGATCGCCGACCAAGGACCCGCTCGACGACATGTTCCAACGCGCACGCTAACCCGATCGGAGGCCTCCCCATGTCAGCACGTTTAGAATTCTCGGTTCAGGCCCCTTCCGCGGTGGTTATGGTCCGTCCGCATCATTTCTCGGTCAATACTGAGACTGCGGCAGCAACGCTCCGGATTCAGTGTTTGCGAACAACTGGTTTTCAACCCACGCTGGCGGTTGCGTGGCGATCTATCCGATGAAAGCCTTAAGCCGCCGGCGTGAGCGCCGGACCGATATTATTGACATGTTGAAGACCCGATATAGAGTACGGGAGGTAATCGACTATTCTGGTCTTGAGCCGGATGGGCTCTTCTTGGAAGGTACAGGTTCGATGGTGATCGATCATATCGATCGGGTTGCCTATGCCGTAAGATCCGAGCGCACCCATCCAATTGCACTTGAAAGGTTTTGTACCCAGTTCAGTTTTGAGCCAATGGTGTTCTCGGCGAAGGACCCCAGCGGGTTCGATATCTATCATACGAACGTGCTGATGTGCGTCGGGACCGATTTCGTCATGATCGGGCTCGACATGATTACTAACCCAGGGAGGCGGCGCGAAATCATCAATCGCTTCGAACGCGCCGGCCGCAGGGTGATCGGGCTCACCAATACCCAGATTGAGAAGTTTGCAGGCAATGCGATTGAGCTCCTGGGCGGGAACGGGCGCATTTTGGCCCTGTCGACGACCGCCTTATTGGCATTGACGACGGATCAGATTGACATGATCGGCGAGAGCGCGCGGCTGCTGCCGCTAGCAATTCCTACGATCGAGCGGGCCGGCGGTTCCGTGCGATGCACGATCGCTGGCGTGCACCTCACGCCCCGGGATTAGAAGCAGTCCGTCCGCTACGAACATTCACAATTACGGATCTGTACCTGCAAGATTGGAAAACAGGTTTGCTGCACAAATCACAAAGTTTCAGGGAGTGCGAGAACCACCTGAATCAAATCAGACATGATGACCGCATCGGCAACGATGCGGGGGTTTTCATGAGATACTTTGCTAGAGGAGATCGTGACCAAGCAGTTCTGCTGCGTGCGATTATCGATGATTATGCGGCGATGGATGTACCGGTTTCGATGATCGACGCCTTCGTCAACCGCTGGACCTGGTCGGGGCCGGGCGGTGCCCGCGAGCATGATACCTGCCTACCGATCCACGTGATCTGCTCAGGCTCTCTGTCTACGGCTATTGTGCGCCGTGACGGCGCGGGAGGTGAACATGACTTACATTTCATCTCCCAGACTTGCTGATCTTTGACCGGCCGCTGCAATGCCGCCCCTCGTTGACGCGCAGTCAGAGCTTGGCGCCCCTGGGTCTGCTCGATCCAGACGCCGAGAATCTCCTTGGTTCCATCGGGCAGGATGCCGAGCGCCGTAGATGGGTGTGTTGCGGACGAAGCCTTCGTCCCTGATCTTGACCCGGATGGCATCGAAGAATACCAGTGGGTAGCAAATGTCGAGCGGCCGGTTCTGCCATCCGGCCACTTCGTCCGGGACGGCGTCGGTGTTGGCCGAGATCAGGTCCGGCGACACGTCGATGCCATAGAGTTCCTCCGGAGGGCCGCGGATCTTGCGCACGCTCATGGCGCGCGTATACATCGACACGATCTTGGCGTGGAAGTTGGCAAAGCGGCGCTGATACCCTTCCAGGGCAGGTCAGGCGTTTGTCCGTCGCGCAGGACGGCCCCCCATTCTTTTGTATGGACTTCCGACATTCTGTCCAACTTCGAACAAAGGAAGGGCTACGGAATTGTTTCGGCGACGCCTCGGCGCTGCAAAGCCAATGTAATGCATAGCCTTAAGTCGAATGGCGCGGCGTTTGCTCCAGATCCAAGTGGGCCCCTGAGAAAGCACGTATAAACTAGGAACGGCCGTTGCTGACACCGCGAAGCCCCATACAAGCGCCTGAGAAGACCGTCCGTATTCCCGCTGAACGTCGGGACTCGGGTCCGCTTCAGAAGTCCATGCTCGGTAGCTGCATTGCGCATGATTAACCTGAGGCGGATGCGCCATCGCGCGGCGCTCGCCGATTTGTCGCTGACCGATCTCATCCGCATGTGTGCGGAAGAAGTCCATCAAAGGACCACCGTAACAGGTCGGTATCTCCCTCGCGACCTTCTACGATGCACTGAACCTACGAAGCGGCTTTGAACGGTCAGCGCGCACGTTTGCCCGTAGAAGGCTGGTAAAGGTCAAACTTCTGTCGGAGTGGGGTGGTTGCGGTGGAGCGCTACAGGCGTTCCCCACAGTGGACAGATCGGGAAGAAGTATGTGGGGATCCGAGTAGGGGGCTACCGTTTCATTTGGAATCAGCGCCATACAGATGGCGTCGTAGCTAAACCAGCCGCCACAGCAAAACGGACCGAGACGTAAGATTTGACGCGGAGGCCAGGTCGCCTCCGGTCTCGCGCAAATCACACGCATCAACACTTCAAACTGTTAATTGATGTAAGTGAAGTGTCATATGCTAAAAGGCAATTCACAATCATTTAACAAATACGAAAAGAGGAATTATTATTAATAATGAGATTGTATGCTACAAGAGCATTCGCAGCGTGGAGTTCGTTTTTCTCTCCACCCGTCCGAAGGAGCAGAGTTTCGCATAATATGCCCTTCGTAGGATGAAGAAAGAAGCGCGGTATCGTGCAATTAACTGGGCAGAGAAACGCGTGATGGTTTTGCAAAAGTTTTATCTGCACGACGAACGATACTTACAAATTCGCTCGCCGCACTGCTCATCTCGGGTCACCCTATTTCGACTGGACGCGCTCTCGGCAGATTCCTGAATTGCCTCCTTGAGGCATCAAAGGCGCGCGAAAGAGCGTGACTTGAGCCTTGAAACCCTAAATTTCTCCCAATCCAAGGTTGGTAGCCTTCATTCGCAGGAGCTTAATATACATGATGATAATGTCTTTAAAACCGGGGCATGATGGCGCGATTGCAGCACTGGATGCATCATCAGCGGAGCTCGTCTATTCATATGAGGCTGAGAAGGATAGCTTTCCCAGATATTCGCCCCTCACCCCAACTACGTTCCTCGATGCCGCTGGCTGCCTCGACGCCATCCCAGATGTAATCGCTATCGGTGGGTGGTCGAAGACGGGATTCGCGCACGGCAGTCCTGTCGCCACAGGCTACCGCGGGATAGCCGCAGGGTCGGAGGTTGTCGGCGAGAAGACGATCTTCGGCACGAGGGTGCACTTCTATTCCTCCACGCACGAGCGCTCCCATCTCTGGGGCTCCTACGGTATGTCGCCATTCCCCACCGGAATGCCCTGTTATGCACTGATCTGGGAAGGGGTGCTCGCAGATTTCTACGAAATCGGTGAGCGCCTGCAGGTTGCGCATTTGGGAAAAGTGATGGCGACCCCTGGCAACAAATATGCTTTCCTTTATGCGCTTGCCGATCCGAAATTCACCTTGCCCAAAGGACAATTGCGCGACGAAGACCCCGGCAAGCTAATGGCGCTTTGCGCCTATGGGCAGCCCGGATCGCCTGACCGGGACGAGCAGGCGCTGATCGAGTTCCTGCTTCCGCGCGACAGTATTCTGCTCTCGCTGAGCAAGGAGGATCTGCGGGATTCTCCCTACTACAACATTGGCGTAACCCATCAGAAGTTCACCAACCTCGCCAGGCGCGTTTCGGACGCCATCTTCGATTCCTTCCACACCTTTGCGAAGAAGAACTTGACAAAGGGGTTCCCGCTGCTGATTGCCGGCGGGTGCGGGTTGAATTGCGAGTGGAACCGCCGATGGATCGAAACAAACCTTTTCCCGGAAGTTTTCATTCCGCCGTGCACAAATGATTCAGGCTCAGCGATAGGGACCGCAGTCGACGCGATGCGGCATTTCACCGGCAATGCCAAAATCAAATGGAACGTCTATTCAGGTCAGCCTTTCGTTCTTGACGAGATCGACCGAACCGAACTCGAGGTCCATCCACTGGAATACGGCCAAGTGGCCTCGGCCTTGCTCAGCGACAAGGTGATCGGCTGGGTACAGGGGAATTGCGAAATCGGGCCGCGGGCGCTCGGCAACCGCTCAATTCTCGCGGCGCCTTTCTCAAACGCAACCCACGAGCGCTTAAATCGCATCAAAAACCGGGAGGGTTTCCGCCCGATCGCGCCGGTTTGCCTGGAGCAGGATGTTGCGCTCCACTTCGACTTAGCACGCCCGTCGCCCTACATGCTTCTTTTCCAGAAGGTTCTCGATAGCCGGTTGAAGGCGGTCACGCATGTCGATGGAACAGCGCGGGCACAGACCGTTTCTCGCGAACAGAACCCGCGTCTCTTTCAACTGCTTACCTCGTTCAAGGCAAAAAGCGGGGTTGGTGTTCTTTGCAACACATCGCTAAACTTCAATGGCACCGGCTTCATTAATCGTGCAAGCGATTTGCTGACCTATGCCCGGGCCACCGGTCTCGACGGATTTGTTATCAATGATGCTTTTTATCTCTTCAAGGGGACACCCCCCACGGCGCCGAACCGACAGAAAGAGATTGTGTAGCGGAGGAGAACGTATCCGTCCGCCAGTGCTCCCAACCCTTCTTGCGTGGGCCCTTAGTTTACGCCGTGAACTCATAAATCGGCGACGTGCGGCAGCATGCAAACCGGCGCTCACGAAGAGCGCCGGGAGTCCTGTCAGATCTGGGCCTAGCCATCGTCGACCGCACAATTCGCTGCCTGTCACGCAGGTGGATTCATCGGAGGCGAAAAACAGGACGGCTCTTGCGATCTCATCAAGGTACCGCTGCGGTGCATTGGGATTATGGGAAACGGCTCTCTGCCACCGCTACCCCCCCGGAAATCACCGCGTCAGGGCCTAGCCATCGCCACCGTGGACGCTATTTTCGAGGCGACCATTCAGGTTTTGTTGAGCGATGGTCTGATTCGCCTGAACACCGCGCGCGTGGCGCGCCGTGCAGGCGTTTCGGTAGGGACACTGTACCAGTATTTCCCGAACAAGCAGGCCTTGCTCTTCGCGGTGCTGGAGCGACACCTCGCGATGCTGGCAGGCGCCATAGAGAAAGCGTGTGTCGAAAACCCATGCGCTACGAAAGAGATGATCGCCGAGACCGTTGTGAAGGCCTATTTCAGGCGAAGATGGCGCAAGCCCAGGTCTCCCCCGCCCTCTATCGCATCGCCATGGAACTCGACGCCCGCGAGTTGATCGAGTTGGCGGCTCGGCGGAGTGCAAGGGCAATCGAGGCGATGCTGTCCACCATCGGCGATGGCCGTTTCGCCAATCCGAGCTTGGTCGCTCAGACCCTGACTGCTGCGCTTTACGGAACGCTTCCGGCCTTTTGCCACCGGGTTTTGATCCCCCGCTGATGGTACCGAGGCCGAAAGACAGCTCACTATTATATTTCGCTCTCATCTCGCCGCCCACCAGAGCGGCATACCGGAAGCCAAGTGTTAGAGTACGAACCCGAAAACGGAGTTGAGGGCTGAAGTCTGGCGTCTTTCAGCCGCCTCAGGAGGGGAAAAAATGACGCGTCGACGGTACGAAGGGTCTCTCCTGCGGTCTGCATCGTGTCGAGAGGCTCATGCGCGAGAACGAACTGCGGGCTCGCCCGCGCCGCTGTGGGCTGCCGAAGGATTGGGCGTGCGAGCGGCGGCGTCAGACAATCTCCTCGACCGCGCCTTCGAGGCTTCGGCCCCGAACCAGAAATGGGTGGCCGACTTCACCTACATCTGGACCGCCGAAGGATGGCTCTACGTTGCGGCTGTCGTCGACCTGTTCTGGCGACCGGTCGCCTGTCGGAAGGACGGCGGAGTTACGTCGGCTTTCGTACATTTGTGTCATCATCATGCACCGCTATAGCCAACCGAAGCAGCAGGGCTATGCTACCGTTTTCAGAGACTTATTCGTTTGGCACGGCACATGCTTGGCTGTCTGCAACGGTGCCAAGAAGCGTGGTGGTGATGGCAATTAGGGGTAAAAAATGGATTTAGGGCTTGACGGCAAGGTGGCGATGGTCGCGGCCGCCTCCAGCGGCTTAGGTTTCGCCACAGCTGGGGAGTTAGCGAACGAAGGCTGCCGCCTGTCCATCTGTGGGCGGGATCCGCGGCGGCTAGAAAGAGCGGCGGATCGGTTGCGCAGCACAGGCGCGGAAGTGCTGGCGCGCGCGACCGATGTAACTGACTGCGCGGATGTAGCAGCTTGGGTTGCCAAGACAGCAGAGCATTTTCGGTGTATCGACATCTTGGTGACGAATTGCGGCGGCGTTGCTGCCGGGCCACCCTCGACCATGACGCCCAAGGATTTTGACGATGCGTTTGACCGAGTGCTTTTACCTTCGATAAATCTAGTTTCGGCGGCCTTGCCGTATCTGCGCCGCTCGCGGGCGGGGCGAATATTAATGCTCGCTTCCGAGACTATTGTACGGACCCCGGTACATTTCGCGCTGTCGGGTGTCGCACGAGCAGGGCTAGTGCCCTACTGCCACACGCTCGTACAAGAATTGTCGGGGGAGAGCATCACCGTAAACGTGCTCGCTCCTGGAGCACACAGCACCGCGATTCACGAAGCCAATCGCCTCGGCGACCACGCAGAAGCCATCCGTGCGCTCGAAGATAGGACCCCGGCCCGACGCCTTGGCGATCCCCCGGAATTCGCAGCAGTTGCTGCATTCTTGGCCAGCGCCCGCGCGGCCTATGTCAGCGGCGCCCTGATCGTCATCGATGGTGGGCTAAGTGCAACCGTCTGAACAATTCGTCGCACCAGGAGCCGTCGCATGAACGAAGCCCACGCAAACAGAACCGTCATCGATCTCGGCCGGTCAATCGCACATGCGTGTATTCGCGATCGTTTTGAGCAGGAAGTCACTCTCCCCTTTAGTCTTCTGACGCTTGAAAATTACTCCGCCAACCGGCCGACGCCGCGCCCGATAGTTCGCGATCAATTCAAAGTAGTCGATCTTTCACAGCGCGAGCCGGGTTACTGCTATGAAATGAATTCTGAAGAGGTGGTTGACGCAGTTGAGGGAGTCGACGCGCTTCCTGAGTTCCAACGCGCCTTTGGTTATGCCGAACCGGTTAATCTCTATCCCACATGCGCCTGGATTGGCGCGCACGAGGCGATGTTGAGCGATACGGGAGCGCTACCTTCATTTGTTGCCACACGGCTGGTGCCGCGGCCCTTTACAGCTGAGAACCACTCCCTTCTGAGCAGGCCTCATGGACTCCTCAACATGCCCAGCATTACTAACGTGGAGCGGGTCTCGAGGCATCCGCGTATCTGCGCTCTCGAGGCCTTCAACACGGTGGAGCAAGGGGCGGCCGGGGGAGGTATGCTCCTCAAACCTCGCGATTGCAGGACACTGGTGCAGACCTCGGATACTGTCCGAAAGCTTGAATTAAGTGGAACTCGCATCACTCGTACTCGGCTTGCGCCCGGAAACCAAGGCATTGAGGGCGAGTTTGACCTTGGCACGCGTCTTTTCGAGGCAGCTTGCGCCACGGTGAAGATTGGAGAAGCCGGCAAAGCGACGGATGGAAACCGAATTTACCGGATTGAAGCTTCATTCAAGGAGCGCCTTGTGAAGCTGTCGATTGCAGTTGTGAAGTTCGAAATCCGCCTGATTGGGACAACGGAGGAGCATCGCAATGTCTTCTTCTACTATGGTGTGCTCATGGCGGGTGGCGCGGTCATCGCGCTTCAAAACAATGCGTTCATGCTACAATTGGCGGCAGTTTGCTTCGGTCTGACCTTCTATGCAGTCTATGGCTTGATTCCAGCCGCCATCAGCAAGGCCATGCCTGAAAACGCCACGAGCATATTCGCGATCGCCACTGTCTTGCTAGGGTTCGGCACAACCTTTGGGAAATTCACGGGCGGACTATCTTCAAAACAGCGTCGGTCCTTTCCAAGGTATTTACCTTGGTGTCGGGGCATTGCCGCTCTTGCGATTTGCATCATGCTGATCTTGCCTGCTGAACGCTGACCTTGACCTGAACTAAAGCGAAAATCATAGCTGGAGTGGGTAAACTATCATGCCTGATACAACTCGTAATTCTGCAGTTGGTGCAGAGGGATACCAGGAGCTCTTCGGAATTGATGGCAAGGTAGTCTGCATTTCAGGCTCAAGCCGCGGCCTAGGGAAGTCGCTCGCCACCTGCTTTGGACGGTTGGGTGCGAAGGTTGTCCTTTCCTCGCACAATATCGAAGAGCTGGCCGAAGCAGAGGCCGAACTTGCGGGCCAAGGAATCAACGTGACAGCAATCCGCGCTGATGTACGGTCGCACGACGATTGCAAGGCACTGATCAGTGGCACGGTCGACTGGTTTGGGCAGATCGATGTGATGGTCTGCAACGCAGGTATTGACATCATTAAGCCAGCGCATTCATATGAAGAGCCGGAATGGGACGAAGTTGTCGATACCAATCTACGTGGCTACTACTATTGTGCCAAGTTTGCCGCCCAAGCAATGCTGGATCAAGGCGGCGGAAGCATCATCATGACTTCCTCGGTCGCCAGTTCGCTCGGCATACCGGGCCTGACTGTCTATGCTGCAAGTAAGGGTGGCGTCAATCAACTAACGCGCACAATGGCGGTAGAATGGGCCAATAAGGATATTCGTGTAAACGCCGTCGCACCTGGATTCATCAACAACTTCATGGATGGGGTGCATCCTAATCTCGATAGCCCTTATCAGCGCCGCGCAATGGAACTCACTCCGATGCGACGCCGCGGCAATTTGTCCGAGTATTTCGGGCCTTACATTTTCCTCGCCAGCCCAGCCGCATCGTTCGTAACAGGCGAGATTCTCTATGTCGATGGGGGCTACGCCGCGAGCTGATGCAGGAGGAGGCTGGGCATGTTAAGCACAATACCAGATGAAGTGAACTTCCTAGACTGCACCTTGCGCGACGGTGGCTATTACACAGGTTGGGATTTCGCGCCGGAACTGGTGTCGGACTATGTTGCTACCATCAACACTCTCCCAGTGCGCATGGTCGAGTTAGGGCTCGCCGGAAAGCCTGAGAGCCACGGATATTTCGCCAGTGTGACGAGTTCTAAGGCCGAACAGGTGGCTGCTGGTCTTCTGGTCAAGGCATGCGTGATGATCGATGCCAAGGATGTGCTTGCGAGCGAACTGCCTATACCCCTTGCCGTGATCCGCCTGACAGAAGGACTAGTGCCAGGGCATATCACGACCGTCCGCGTGGCGGCGCATTACAGCAACTTGGCTGCCTGCCGGAACATTTGCGCTGAGTTGTCTCACAGGGGCTTCCGAGTGTTTTTGAATCTCATGCAGATCGATGCAGCAAATGCTGCAGAAGTTGAGATGTGCCTGAAAGAGGTAACACAAATCGACAACATCGACGTGCTTTATATTGCCGATTCCTTTGGCTCTATGAAGCCGACTCGCGTTCAAGAATTTGTTGGCCGATTTGCGGGTCGAATTGAGCCTGACATTGGATTCCACGGCCATGACAACCGCGGATTTGCATTGGTCAATTCAGTGGCCGCCGCGATGGCGGGAGCTACCTGGATAGACTGCACCATGGGCGGCATGGGCCGCGGGGCAGGAAATACAGCTAGTGAGCAACTCTTACCGCTTCTCGCTCACCTCGAAACATCCAAGGAACGGGTGCTCCTCGAGCACGTCCTGCGTCACTTTGAACCGCTTCGCAAACAATATGGGTGGGGCAGCAGCGCGGCATATCAATTCGCGGGCTCAAACTTTATCCATCCGTCCTATGTTCAAAAGCTACGTGAAGGCGGGGCATTGGCTGACGCGGCGATTATCAGGCGCCTTTCGGACCTCCGCGCCGATGAACGGATGAGTTTCGCCAATGAAAAACTATCGGCGCTGATGGCCCAGGACATCGCCTGATCGAAGATATCTCTGTTTCGGTGCCCTTTTTTCCCAATTTGGAGGAAGCCATGGCTCTACCAAATGCGGTTGTGAAACCATCGGTCCTCCCGTCCGATCCGCGGTTTTCATCAGGCCCTTGCCGTAAACATCCCGGTTGGAGCGTGCACCCAACTATGCTGCGCTATGTTGGACGAAGTCACCGGAGCTCCGAGGGAACAGAAAGGCTGGGAGAGATAATCAGGCGCATGGGCTCTTTGCTAGAGCTGCCTGATAGCTGGCTCTGCGGAATCGTGCCGGGTTCGGGCACTGGGGCCTGCAGCATGGCCTTACAAAATCTACTCGGTCCGTTTCCCATCGAGACATTCTTGTCAGACAGCTTCTCGCAGTATTGGGCAAATGAGATCGATACGTTGGGGCTTGCCCCCCAAAAGCGGCACATTTGTGCTTACGGCGATTTTCCGAAAACTAGCAGGACCGACCCCAATCACGACATCGTTCTGGTGCTAAACGGCACCAGCAGCGGCGTTTGTCCACCGGATCTTGACTGGATTGTTCCTGACCGTGCCGGGCTTGTGATCGCAGATGCCGTCTCGGCAGCTTTTACGAGGCACATCGACTTCGATCGGATCGATGTTCTATGCTGGTCATGGCAGAAGGCGCTTGGCGGCGAAGGCGGCCATGGCATGATCGCGCTCTCGCCTCGAGCCCAGGCGCGGCTGAAAGCCGGCGGACGTAAGCCTGTAGCCAGGCTCATGAGACTACACAGCCCCGACGGATCTGTGAACCAAGCGTTCTTTGGCGGCCGGACGATCGCGACCCCCAGCATGTTCGCCGTCGAGGATATCCACTCTGCGCTCGACTGGGCCGAAGCGTGCGGCGGATTACCCGCGCTTCTGAACAGGGTTGCCAATAACTATGCTGTGATGGCCGACTGGGTGAACTCTACTCCTTGGATTGATTGGATTTGCACCAATCCGGCAGCACGCTCCAACTGTTCAATTACTCTTCGGCTTGTACGAGAGCAACTCGCTGCCGGCGAGAAAGAGGACGGTAAAATCGTTGCGGGGATGATCCGTCTACTGGAAGCCGAAGGCGCGGCTTTTGACATCTGGAGCTACGGTGACGCGCCACCGGGATTTCGGATATGGGCGGGGCCTACGGTCGAGGCGGATGATTTGGCGATTTTATGCGAGTGGCTGGCCTGGGCCTATAGCGAGACGTGCGAGGCCAGCATACCACGCGAAGCGATAGTCGTGCGTGACAGTGGGTTTGTTCAGGGCTCATATCATGACCAATGATACTCAACTGGCAGATTGCTATGATGCGATACTTTTCGACGCGACGGGGGTCCTGATCAGCGAAAATGAAGCCCTCCCCGGCGCTGCTGATATCTTGGCTCGACTCAATTTGTCCGGCCAGCCATATTACATCGTGACGAATATCAGCAGTGGATCGGATGAAACGATATTCGCACGCCTCCGCGGCGCGGGTCTTCCGATTCCGGCGGTCGACCGTATCGTGTCCGCGGGAGGTGTTGCGCGACATCGCGTACTCGAAGAGCTGGCGGCCGGGCGGCTAGTTTCCTATGTGGGCAGTGCACACGCTGCGCATGACATCTTCGGCAAGCATCCAAATCTTCATTGCGCTGACACGGCCGAGACATTCGACACACTCGTAGTGATGGATGACGAGGGTTTCGATTTTAAACGGGCTGCCGATCACATCCTGTCGACCTTTCGACGCACACTGATCGAGACGGGCGAAATGCCCCGTATGATAGCGGCAAACGCGGACGTCATTTATCCCAGCAAGAACGGCTCGCTCGTCTTTGGACCAAGTATAATAGCTCCAATGCTTCAGGCAGGACTTTCGCCCTTCGGTGCTCCTCCAATCTCAGTAGAGTTTATGGGCAAGCCAGGAAGAGCGATTTTCGAAGAGTGCATTGCTCGGGCCGGTACCGACCGTCTTTTGATGGTCGGCGATCAGGTTGATACTGATATCAAGGGCGCAAAGGCTGCCGGGCTCGACGCACTTCTCGTAACCACGGGCCTCAACAACTGCGGCGAGTTGCGTCTAGACGAGAACGGCGCTCCCGATTATGTCGCAAAGAACCTCGACCAGATTTTCGACGGCAGTTTGTTTCCACACCTTCGAACGGCGATGCATCCCAGTACAACAGATCAGGTTTGGGCAGCTTGGAGCAAGAAGCGCGGAGCGGACAAGGCTGGTCTTGGCGGCAGCGGTTGAACGCGGCAGCACGGCTACGAGGGAAGTGGCAATAATCGTTTTGACTGTTTCGGCGAAAGACTTGTGATGATGAGAGATGTGCCACGACTAACCTTCGGCAGATCATAATGCCAAAAACGCTCAACAAATCTTTCTTTCCCGCATCCTGTCCTACGATCTGCGTTTCCAGCGCCTCGCGGATACCCCCAACTTTCGCAGATCTTTGACAGATCCGTCTTCGCGTCGCGAGCACGCTCTGCGCACTCCAGGCGTTCGGTAGTAAGCGAGGATGCGATGCCAAGTTACTCGATATTAATGAATTCGACGCGCTTGCTAAAGCATTTCAAGTTAACCCTTTTCACAAAGCTTAAGTCAACCAATGGCTGCCTCGACGTCTTCCGTATCGAGCGAATACCCAGCGCTTCGAACCGTACGAATATAATTAGGCTCACCGAACCTACTTAATGCTTTGCGCAAGCGACTCATGTGAACATCGATAGTGCGTAATTCAACATGTACGTTGCGGTCCCAGGCAGCGGCCAACAGCTCACCGCGCGCAAATACTCTACGAGGACTTGCCAGGAGGTGCCGAAGGAGGCGATATTCGATGGGACTTAGATGTATACAGCGCCTGTGCCTATAGACGCGATACGCGTCAAGGTCCATGACAATGTCAGCGAAACCGAGCACGTTTGAGCGGCCTTCTCGAGGAGGACGAAGGAGACGGCGCAATCTTGCTACGAACTCGGCGGGCGAAAATGGCTTAACTAGGCATTCCGTCTTGTCCGCATGCACTTCTGCACCCTGCGCGGTTAGTAAAACTAAAACTGGCGCACTACATTTGCGTATACTTATGAAAACTTCATCGCGCGCAAGCATTGCCGACATATGGCTACCGAAGTCGCTCAGGACGATCAAATTGGGCTTTTCAGTTTCGGCAAGCATAACCACTTCTTCAGGGTTTCTAGCGACTATAGCGGTAATTCCCTCATTTTCCACAATATGTTTCAGCAAATTTACATAGTCGATCTCCCCTCCGAGGACGATCTTGTACCTTATCTCATGCCTCATCTTAGATATCCGTCGTTAATCTAGATCGCGCATGCGGCTGTTCCGTTATGGATTGTGTAGTTGCCACTCGCCACTCGGCGTCTTTGTGCCCTTTTAGAGGCGCTCTGTCCGACTTGGTCCTTGGCGGGCGGCCGGCAAGCCGCGCTCGGCGTACCTGTCGGATTGCCCGATCGGATAGATCTCCACACTAACCTTGGACTCGGTCAGACGCGGCTCAAAACCGCGCCTTCGTCACAAGATGATTGCCGAATCCATTTGAGGCCGGAGCGGCCTCTTCTCGACAAAGGCGCACGAACTTCGGCCGACTCGGCGGCACACGAGAGCGCTATCTTCACGTCGCTAGCTGCATTTTTGGACAGAGTGATCATAGGACAAGTCTCCGTTTTCGCACTTCGGTTCGGATAGCCTTATGCATCCAGCGTGCCAGAAAAAGATATGCCTTTGAAACAAGAAGATAGTGAACTTGTAGCGGTGTCGGATACCCGACATCGCCAGAGGAATGTCAACACTCCTGCCATGGCCGACTTGAACCCGTTGAAACGAGGAATTGTTTGTATCAGAGAAAACGACGGCCTTGACGGCAGTTACTGCTTGGTTTGCCAAACTGCAGCAATAGATTAATCAAAAGACCACCCCCGCTTGGAGTGCGCCCCTTAGGGTGGACAAGGATCAGGCACTGCTGATTTGCCAGTCTGCCGGATGTGTTGATCCTCGTACTGTTTGGGGCTCAAGTAGTCGAGCGCTGAATGGAGCCAGCGTTTGTTGTAGGCTTGCTCGATGAAGTGGGGAAGGAGTTCTGTGATGCGCTCGAAGCTTTCGAAAGCCATCGGACAGACCGTCCGGTGCTGCCGGCGGACAGGCAATCCAGCCGGCCAAATCGAAACCGTTCGCCTGACTTGAAGACCGGCAGATCGCAACTCCCGAAAATTCTCATCTGAAAGGTGAACGGGAACGGCCATTTCCTTTCCGAAGCAGCCTTCGCATCGAACTGTCGCTTCTGGACTGAATGGCAGATCATTGATCGTTTTGCTCGAGATTACGAGTATCGCCTTCCAGCTTGCACCCGCAGGCTCTTAACTTCTCGCGCTTTACCATCAAATGCGATCTCGAAAAGCCAGAGCGGACCGCCGGTAATCCGGGCGTCCGACTGCAGCAATTTATCGAGGGTGCTGTTGGCTTTTTCAAACCTCACTAGGGGGTGGGCAGGATCCGGCCAAGCTGTCAGAACCCGGCGTTGGCCTTCCGAAAGCAGCCACCCTGCAGGGAGGAAGCCGTCCACTCCGGAAATGAAACAGCGGGTTGTGCGCAGGAAGCGTCCAATCCCCTCTGAAAGATCGACAAGCGGTCTAAAAGAGGGAAACTGAGCGATGGCGACCCATTCTCCGCCGGTCACCCGCTGAAAGGATAGCGAAGGCTGAAGGAAAGGCCGCCATTCCTTATCAGATGTCGTCGTGAACTTGGGCTCAGCGGCAAAAAGTCCGCTGTACCGGCCGAGCCCTTGGATACGCGCTCGTTCCACAACCTTCCTGGTGTCACCCAACCAGGCCTTTGCACTCTGCCTTTTCTCGAGGTCTCTTACTATGCGCTCGAGTGTTGCGGGTGGGATCGCCCCTTGGGGCAGGGGAATCGCATTTGAATTTTTTGGTTGCATTTTGAGGGTAGCGGGATTCTTTGGATTGGCAGTTCGTTAGAGGAGAGCTGCCATTCCCTGTCTTGAAAGTTGTTTCGGGGCGCTGCCTGACCCACGTGCCCGCAATGCCTCCCATCGGCTGGGCGACCTTGTCGTGATGATGGTGGCGGCGAGCCTGTGTGGGGCGACGACGGCGACGGAGTTCGCGCTGTTCGCCGAGAACCGCAAGTCTGCCCTGTCGCAACTGATCGACTATGACAGCGCGCCCAGTCACGACACCTTCTCGCGGCTGTTACGCCTGATGGATCCAGACGCTTTTGCGCGGGCCTTCGCGGTGTTTGCGGCGGGCTTCAGCCAAGCGCTTGCCGAGATGGAAATTGGGGCAGGCCATGTCGTGGCACTTGACGGCAAGACGTTGCGGCGCGCCTATGAACGCGGTCAGGCGGCCAGTCCGCCGTTGACGGTCTCAGCCTTTGCCGCCGAGGCGCGCCTGTGCCTGGCAGCGGCGACACCGAACAGCGAGGAGAACGAGATCGAGGCGGCGATCAAGGTCGTGGAACTGCTTGATCTCACGGACAAAATCGTCACTGCCGACGCGCTTCACTGTCACCGCCGCATGGCGCAAGCCATCGTCGATCAGGGCGGAAACTATGTGCTCGCCCTGAAGGGAAATCGCCGCCACTGGCGCCAGAAGGCGCGCGAGATCCTGGCGGCGGTCGAGCCGGCAACGGCCGAGCACAGCAAGCTTAGCCATGGCCGCAACGAGTGGCGAAGGGCCGAGGTGGTGCCGACGCCCAAACCGCTCATGGTTGGCCATGCCGCCTTCCTGCGCATCACCTCCAAACGCGACCAAGGCAAGCCGCTGACGCGCCTGTTCATGACCTCCACCCTGCTCACGCCCAAGCAGGCGCTCGCCATAACGCGCGCCCATTGGCAGGTCGAAAATGGCTTGCACTGGATGCTCGACGTTCATCTCCACGAAGACCTCAGCCGGGCGCGCAAAGACAATGCTCCAGCCAATCTCGCAATCATCACCCGTATCGCCCGCAACATCCTGCAGCGCATCGATGTCGACAAAACCCCCATCAGCCATCGCATCAAGAAATGCGCATGGAACGACGACTATCTCGTCAACGCTCTCGCCCATATGCGATAGCCCTGCCCCTTGGGAGGACAACTCTCCCCCGCCGAGAAGGGCAACGGCGATGCGGCCAACCAATTCCTCCTGTTGAAGGAAGTTGCGAAAGCGGGAACTCCCCTCCCCTCGCGCGGCGATATAGCGCCCGATGGAGGCGGGCTCCTCTTTTATCCGCGCCGCTACACCGAAGCGCAATTGGTACAGCGACGAAGCCAGTTGCGTCTGCAGGTCCTTTGGAAGGATTGCGTGCGTGACAGGCCATGAAATAATTGAAAACCATTTTGCCCAGTTTCCCTGGGGACGAAAACCACGGTATGTACGGTGAAAATTAGCGAACCAGCTTCGCAACAGCCTGCGATCTGCGCGCCAAGTCCAAAGCGGAGTGCGGTTTTCGAAACTGGCCCAATATTCTTGGCCGTCATAATCGTATCCGAGTTCAGCACCATAGACGACCCAGGCGAGCCAGTCGCGGCTAGGCCTTCCGTTATTCTGAAGTTGCCCGTGAAGATAGTTAGTTAGATTCGAGACCTCCGAAACATCGAGGCCGTGTTCGAGCGCAAACACGGGTAAGCCAGCAGCTTCGCGCGCCGCACGCAAAGCACCGAAATGTTTGTCCAGCCGTTCGCCCCAAGTTCCGGACATAATCCTCAGGTCCTAATTACAATGGATCGCTCTTTGGCAACGAAGGGAGTTGGCTGTCGGGCACCAAAGATTTTGATGCCGGTGTTCCTCGTGCCCCCCGAATCGTTTCCACCTTACAATCAGTTGATCTGTTAATTTTAATTCTTGCAACTTATCGATGCGACCACGGCATCAAAGACCATCGGCTAAAAGTTGAAGTGCGTGCAGAACCGATCGAGCGCGAGGTGGTTGGTGCGATCGCAGCGCATCGCATAAGCGACACGGCCGATGTGGTCGAAGGTGTCCCGCCCACGGGTTCATCTGCAAGTGTAGACGGATGAGTTTGAAAGATTCAGATGCAATTCTCCAAATCCCGGAACTGGAACTTGGTTCATCCCTAATGGGTGTCACCCGAGGAAGAAACTCCATTTAGAGCGGAACCCGATCTGATTGAATCGTTTTGGCTATGCAAATCAGTTTTGGTCTGATTCATAGACGTCCGCCGTGTGGAGGCGGCGGACCATGTCGAAGGCTTTATCGATGGATTTGCGGGTTCGGGTTTTGGCGGCGGTCGCGCAGGGCCTGTCGCACCGAGCTGCAGCGGCACGTTTTGGTGTGAGCGCTGCCAGTATCAGCCGCTGGCGCAGTCGTGAGCGAGAACAGGGCGACGCCCGGCCCAAAGCTCTTGGCGGCGATCGTCGCTCGGGTCGGATCGATGCACATATGAGTGTTATCGTCGAAGCCTTGGGCCCGGAGAAGGACGCTACCTTGGAAGAGGTACGCCAGCAGTCTGGCGGATCGGGGTCTCTTCTTCGGCTTCGGGACGATCCAGCGTTTCTTCAAGCGGCACAACATCACGCGCAAAAAAAGAGTGCGCATGCCTCGGAGCAAAACCGACCTGACATCCTGAAGCGGCGGCAAGACTGGTTCGACGGCCAACTTGACCTTGATCCGGAACGTCTCGTTTTTATCGATGAGACCTGGGCTTCCACCAACATGGCGCGCCGCTACGGTCGATGCCGCATAGGAGAACGCTTGCGGATCAGCGTCCCTCATGGTCACTGGAAAACGACAACCTTCATAGGCGCACTGACGGTGCGCGGCTTCATCGCCCCCTTTGTCATCGACAGGCCCATCAACCGCCTTTCGTTCGAGACTTACGTCGAGAAGGTGCTGCTGCCCGAGCTGCGCCCCCGTGACGTGGTCGTTATGGACAATCTCTCCAGCCACAAAGGGCCAAGGGTTCGCGAAATGATCGAAAGCGTTGGTGCGAAGCTAGAGTACCTCCCGCCGTATAGCCCCGATTTCAACCCGATCGAAAACGCATTCTCAAAGCTCAAAGCCCTGCTGAGAAAAGCCGCCGAACGATCCATCGAGAGCCTCTGGACAACAATCGGGCGACTACTCCAACTCTTCACCCCAGACGAATGCCGCAACTATTTCGCAGCCGCAGGCTATGATGCAGCGTGATCGGATTCCGCTCTAGATGTCAATGATTCCTAATTTAAGTGCTTTCACAACCGCGACAGTTCTGCTAGTGCAATCCAGTTTATACATAGCTTTTTTTATATGGAACTTGACCGTATTTTCAGAGATCCCAAGGATTCTTCCAACGTCCCACGACGACTTGCCTCTCGCAACCCAAAGAATGCAGTCCTTCTCTCTTAGGGAAAGCTCAGGCTCGTTTTCAATGCAGCCGTAGCTTCGCAAGGCGCCCAGCCTGATGTGAAAATGCAATGCAGACAGGTGTAACAGGGTGACAACTCTACTTGGAAGTTCACTGGTCGAGCGTTGGGCAAAGCTTATCATGGCAAAGTTGCCGTTGGGGCCGCGTAGCGGCACCGTGATGCCAGATTTCAAACCATATATTGAGGCCTCGTCGAAAATTCGTCGTTCATCTACGGTCGTGCTTACATCATTGTAAACGTCCTTCCATCGAAGGGCGCTCACGCTCTGTCGAATTTTCTTGATGATCGGATCGATCCTGTAATATCCCATATCCGAATACCGCTTCTTCCATGCGTCCGGATAGTTCAGCATGGACGGACAATCTTGGCATCGTGGCTCCAGGATTTTTCGGCTCGATATCAGGGGGCTGTAAGCGATCCACGAGCAGTCGAACTTCCGCGCCAACGCAGCTAACAGATCGAACAACTGTTGAGAATGAACAACACCCTGCGTCTGGTCGAGAAATCGACCGAACTCAACCGCATATTTTTCATTCGGGGCGTTTGGGGACTGCGTTTCATAGAAACAAGGCTGCTGTTCGGCTGCTCTAGCCTTCTCTCCTCCGACTAGACTGATCGAAGCCACCCCCGAGCGATACATAGCTGTCTTTCCCAATAGGCTGGTATCTTCGTTAAAGCTGACAAAGCTGCCGCTGACAGAAGCTGCTCGATTGTGCAGTTGATTCGCGTTCCTTGTCGTCGTTGATTAAGAGGCAATCAAAAATCATGCCAAAATCACTGAGCGGAACAAGTTAAGATGTTGCCAATTGATCGGCATCGAGCCAAATGTAGTCGGAACTCAGCCGTTTCAACTGATGGGGTTGTCTAGTCGCTGGTGGCCGCTTGCGGCGTCTCATGCGCAAAAACCGTAGCGAGGAAGGCGAATACAACACGGCGGCCGCTCTTGCGGGCATGCGCCAACACATTGCACATGAGATGAGCCTAAGGCTTGTTGAGGAGGTCGGCTTTTCCAGCGCAACGTTGCAGCAGTGATGCTCGCAAACAAGGTTGCGCAATCGACTAAGCGGTTCTGCGAAAAGAACGATCTTCCGAGCGGCGCCTACAGGCTGCCGACAATGTTTGTGAGAAGGATTACCGGCGTTCGTAAGCACTGCAGTGCAATGGGACTATGAAACCGAGTTGTTGCTGCGGCTCTGAACGCGCGGATAGCAATCTTACCACGTATGCCCGTGAGACCAAATACGTTGAAGCAGACTGAACAGGTTACAATCCGACTTGCAACCCGGGCGGGCTATACGTTCCACTGAGAACTGATGGGTGGCACCGCCAACTCGGCTGAGTTCCCGTCCACATTTTTTGAAGGCTTCTTGCGAAATGCCATCATGCGGCTCATGTCGAACGCAAAGACAACCATGTACCCGGCAGCGCCTTGAAAACGAATAAAAGCTTAGCCGGCACCGAAATTAGACAACCCCATTATTTCAGGTTTAGCGGACAACCTTGCCTTTGTGCACCTATCTAGAATGGTAGTATTGTCATGAGGTATTCACTGATATTCACCAATTCTGTTGTGATTGAAAGATAAGGGCTTGGGCGTCCCGCATAGCTTGCCGGCGCGCTGTCGCTCATTTACTGCCTGAATCTTACGGGAAGCCTAGTGAACGCGACTATGAACCAGAATCGGACGTCCAGACTGTCGAACCGGTGGCGCGGCGAACGAAGTGCTATTGGTCGGATGCGGAGAAAGCGCAGACGGTTGAGAAACGCCAGTTCCTGAGGGCTCATATATGTGCGCTAAACGTCTCCGCGCTCAACGACGCCAATTGCGGCCTGGTGGGGTTGAAAATTGAACTGGGTCGAATGGCAACGGCTTCGCGACTTCATGAGCCTTATTCAGGCCTACAGGGCGTATCAGTTTTCCGTCCCACTTGGTTCAGCCGAAATCAACACTGTCATTGCAACCTCCTTGTGTAGAGTGCTGCTACGACGGAATGAAGCCGACCAATAGGTGTGGATCAAGTACGCCGAGCCGCTGGCCAAAGAAGCCGTACTCACCTGGCAATGATCACAACCTAACCACTGTGCGCAGGTCATCATGGAACGGCAGAACTCATACTGCAATCTTTTGAAAATACCTAGCCTATTTCCCCTTATCCTTGCTGCTACTCTATCACGTCTGGCCGGGCGCATGTTCGTCCTCACATTGGTGTTGTTCGTGCTGGCGCGGTTTTCGTCGCCGGCTCTGGCCGGATGGCTTACATTTACAGCAATGGTTCCCGGCCTGATTGTAAGCCCTATCGCGGGCGTTTTGCTTGATCACGTGGGGCCGACAATCGCGGTTAGGATCAATATGATCGCCAGCGCTGCCCTCATTGCCGCGATCAGCATCACGGGTTGGGCCGGTTGGTCCACACCGGCGGTCCTGTTCATCTTGGTGATGCTGTTTTCGCTCGCCGGTCCTTTGGGCGCCGCGGGAACCCGCACTCTGCTGCCGCGACTCGTTCCGTCGCACCTGCTTGATCGGGCTAATGCACTGGACACCGCGGTCTTTGCCATCGTCGATATCACAGGGCCGGCGATGGCGGGTGTGGTCGTAGCCTGGCTAGGGCCGGAAACTGCAATGTCGATAATCGCGGTGGCCTATGCAGGTGCGGTGGTCTGCTTGTCTCACGTCCAACGCTTGCCGGGAGTGGCTTCCACACAGACATCTTTCCTGCGCCAAGCAATCGAGGGCATTCATATGGTAGCGCGGCAACCTACGTTACGCGGCTTGGCCGTCTCCTATTCACTGTATCAAATCACATGGGGCACCCTTCACGTGGTGGTTCCGGTGTTCGTGGCCGATCACTACGCCGCGGCGGCAGGCAGTTCAGTAATAGGGCTTTTGTGGGCTGCGATGGGTGTCGCCGGAGGTGTCGGTGCGCTCTTCGCCGGACATATGCGAACCACTGGACGCGAGCGCCACGTTATGGCTGCCGGAATGGTTGTCACCGGCTTTGCGGCATGGCCGACTGCGGCGGAGTTCGGATTCGGTGGTCTAGCAATCGGCCTGATGGTCGTTGGCGTGATGTCCGGCCCTATTGATGTCGCGATGCTGACATTGCGCCAACGGCGCACCAACCCACAACAGCTTGGCCGTGTAATGTCCATTTCGATGAGCCTAAACGTCGCAGGTTTCCCGCTGGGCTCGGTAATTGCAGGAATGGTGATCACGGAATCGTTGTCGACTACATTCGTTTTGGCTGGGATCGCCTCTGTCGCTGCGGCCATCGCAACCATCTCTATCCCTCCCGATTCAACGCCACCTGAAGCCCGTTGCTGTAAATTCGCTCTTCACAGTAGCCGAAGAAGCTGGAAGGGGTTCTAGAGCATCGGATTGAAATCCGGAATCGACAGATTGAACTATCCCGCTGACGCGGAAGCGGTGGGCATTTGTAGGCGCGATCTCCTAGTGGGATGTTGGGGTGGGAACCAACCCTGACTAGTGGTCCCCACCTAACATAAGAGTCCTCTCTGATTGGGGTCATTTTGGTCAAGCCACTCCTGCACTTTTTTCTGGACCGTCCCGTAGATCACTCGCTTCTCTTCGCGGTCGGCGCTCTGGCCGCCGCATGATGGGGTCAGGAGAGCGAGGCGTCTCAATCTGTTTCACGACCTTGCCGAGTTTTGACCGGCAGGTTCGGGACTCTTAACGAGATCGCCTCGCCCGTCGTCCCCACGGAACGATTCAGGCATCGCCCTTTCGGGCAAAAGCTTTGTTCGTGTTGCGCGTTCCTTTGATTGGTCTTGATTCACGCCGCCAGTGCGGTTGGCTCCTTTCCAAAGCGAAACTCGGTCGCGTCGGTCCACATACGATGCAGAATGACCGCCAGTTTGCGGGCCACCGCCACACGCGCACGCGCCATTCCTCGGCGCCTGGCGATGTTCATGCCCCAGGCCCGGAGGCTGGACCATTTCTTCGAGCGCACCAGCAGCGTGTGGGCGGCCTCGTAAAGGGCGGTGCGGGCGAGTTCATCGCCGCAGCGGCTGACCTTGCCCTGGATGTCGGTCTCGCCGGACTGGTAGCGGCCGGCGTCAGCCCCAGATGCGCGCCCACCGCCCGCGAGGAGCCGAACCGCTCCGGCCGGTCGATCGTAGCGCGGAAGGCAAGCGAGGTGATGGGCCCGACGCCCGGCGTGCTCATCCGCCGCCGGCAGACTTCTTCATTGCGGACGATGTCGAGAACCTGCTTCGTCAGGCGGGCAAACTCTCCCAGCATGACGGCGAGGATCGCAAGAAGCGGCTCGACCATCGCCATCATCTGGGCGTCGGCGCCAGCCAGCTCCCGCACGCGGCCGGCAAAAGCGCTACGCGACGGCAAGCCCAGTTTGACGCCGGCCTCGCGCAGCATCGCCCGCACCACGTTCTCGATCGACCGCATCTCGTTCAGAACCGTGCGGCGGGCAACCAGCAGCGAGCGCCAAAGCCGGCACTGTCGGCTCTTCACGTGCACCTGCCGATACCAGCCAGTGCGCATAATCTGCGCCAGTGCGCGGGCATCATTGCGATCGGTCTTGTTGGGCATCGTCTTCATCGCCGCATTGGCCTGCCGCGGTTCGATGCAGATCGCCGGCAAACCTTCGGCGTGCAATCCATCGTGAAGCCAGGCCGTCAGCGAGCACGCTTCCAGGCCGATCCGCTCAAGCGGCAAGCCGGTCCCTTTCAGCGCTTCACACAACGCCTGCGGATCGCTCAACGCTCTCGCCTCCTTCACGATCCGGCCAGTCTCGTCGACAATGCAAATAGAGGTCTCTTCCAAAGACACGTCCAGTCCGGCAAAGTACTTCATGGCTGCTCCTTCCAAATGGTTGTGGCGACTCACATCGACCACGTTTTCACATTTCGACAGGAGCAGCCGCTATCATCTGGCTCGGCAGAGACCCCAATCACCCCATCTGGTTTGGGATTCCTTTTCGCGCGTTCGTATGCGAGTGTGGCGCGCATGCGTACAGGAATATCCTTCACCGTTGCGCCGAGCGATCGCCAACGCTTGATCGCGCTCATCCGAGATCGCAATGCGCCGCAGAAGCACGTCTGGCGCGCCGAGGTCATCCTGTTGAGTGCCGATGGCGTCGGCACCGTCGAGATCATGCGGCAGACCGGCAAATCGAAGACCTGCGTGTGGCGCTGGCAGGAGCGCTTCGCCGCCGAAGGCTTCGAGGGTCTCTTGCGCGACAAGACGCGCCCCTCGCGCATCCCGCCGCTCGGGCCGGAGATCAGTGAGCGGGTGGTGGCGCTTTCGCTTGCCGACCCGCCGTGCGAGACGACGCACTGGACTGCCGACATGATGGCGGCCGCGGTGGGCATCAGCGCCAGCGCGGTGCGCCGGATCTGGAAGGCGCACGGCCTTCAACCCCACCGCTGGAGACAGTTCAAGCTCTCCAACGACCCGCAGTTCGTCGCCAAGCTCAAGGACGTCGTCGGCCTCTACGTCGACCCGCCGGCCCACGCCATCGTGCTGTCGGTCGATGAGAAGAGCCGATCCAGGAGCTCGATCGCACCCAGCCAAGCCTGCCCTTGAAGAAGGGCCGGCTTGGCACCTTGACCCACGACTACAAACGGCACGGCACGACCACGCTGTTTGCCGCCCTCAACGTGCTCGACGGCACTGTCATCGGCAGGAACATGCAGCGCCACAGGCATCAGGAGTTCATCCGCTTTCTCAATGCCATCAATTCCCAAGTGCCGGCCGACAAGGCCGTCCACGTCGTCCTCGACAACTATGCCGCCCACAAGCATCCCAAGGTGCGCGCCTGGCTCGACCGCCATCAGCGCTTCACCTTCCATTTTACCCCGACCTCCTGCTCGTGGCTCAACGCCGTCGAAGGCTTCTTCGCCAAATTGTCGAAACGTCGCCTCAAGCGCGGCGTCTTTCATTCGCTCGTCGACCTCCAGGCCGCCATCAACCGCTTCCTTGTCGAGCATAACCAGCAACCCAAACCCTTCACCTGGACCGCTGACCCTGACAAAATCATCGCCGCCGTCAAACGTGGGCACCAAGTGTTAGATTCCATCCACTCTCATGTTCGCCTTTTCAAGCAGCAGGCATAGAAATTCTCCCGCCCGATTTTCTCGGACGTCGTGTTTCGCATGAGTGCGTCCTGGGGAAAGCAGGAGGCACGGTCAATGAACGACGGTTGATCATGCTCTGATACGCGGGTTGAGTACCGCCGGACCTGATGCGTCGCGGAGCTTCCTCAGTCTAGTTGGCAGCGTCGGAATTAAACCGGCTGATAGTGGAAACGAGGGTTCTCCTGCCGTGACCGTGCCCCCAGCCTTGCCCAGGTGCACATGGCTTCTGATGGGTTCGTTCCTCCTCCTCTTTGCTTTCCTAAGATTTGGCGATGTTCAACGCGGTGAGACCTGGCATGCAATCGCCCAGACAAAGCCCGACAGTTCACGGGCAATCGCCGTGGTTACGGTCGTTGCCGGCTTTCCGGCCTTCGTCAGCTTGCGATAACGGCTGCACAGCCGCTCCTGCGCTTTCCATGCCGTGTCGCGGATCGCTTTTGGGAGCTGCTCCTGGCGCAGCAATTGCTCGCCACTCACCCTTGCGGGAAACCGGTAGCTCCAGGCCGCCTCGATCAACATGCGGCGTGCGGTTCCGTTCCCCGCTTTTGTAATGCCGCCCTGACGTCGGGTTGCGCCGCTCGAATGCTCCGATGGTACGAGCCCCAGATAGGCCATCAGTTGACGCGGATTGGTAAAGCGACTGATATCGCCCAATTCGGCAATCATCGTTGCTGCGGTCACCAAAGCCATGCCGCGCAGCGATTGCAGCGCCTGGACGACTGGGGCCAATGACCAATCGCTCAACATGATCTCGATCTGCTTCGTCAGCCGATCGCGCCGGTCCGTCGCAGCCTCGATCGTCGCGATATGATCCTCAAGCACAATGTGGTGGGCTGGTTGCGCGAAGCGAAGACCGGCCAGCCAGCGGCGGTGCATCTGCGTCCAGGCTGGACGGCCATAATGGCAGCCATGGCGCAGCAGGAACCCACTGAGTTGCTGGCGTGCCTGTCGCAGGCTGCGCACGGCAGCCAGGCGTGCCCGCACCAGATCGCGCATTGCCTCATGGGCGGGATCGGGGATCCAGACGGCGCTCAGCTCCCCAGCGCGATGAAGCCTTGCCAGATTGTGGGCATCCCGGCGGTCCGTCTTGATGCGATCGCCTGGCTTTCGCGGGATCAAAGACGGGGCGACAACGACGCAGTGATGGCCAGCGGCAGACAGTTGCCGCTGAATGCCGTAGCCGCAAGGTCCGGCTTCGTAGCAAAACTTCAGCGTCCGCCCCGACTGCGAAAGCTTCGCCAGCATGCGGGCCAAGGCCGTTGGTGTGTTTACGATCTGGCCAAACGCGCGCACGTCACCGCGCTTACCGCCATCGGCAAGTGCCACCGAAATCGTTTCTTTGTGAACATCTAATCCGACGTATGTGATAGTCTCGTCCATGGCCCGTCTCCTATGCATGAGGCTCTACGAGAGGACCGCTCTCGCAACCCTCGATACCTGCATATTGTGAGACGGGTCACCCAGCCCCAGGCGAACATTTAGTCTAGGAAACCGACCGGACCTACGCAAGGGCAGCGGTGAGCCCGCTGCGCCGCAGCATGATCGACGACATGACGCTTCGCAACCTGTCGCCGGCCACGCAACGTTCCTACCTGCATGACGTTGAACCACTGGGACGAAAGCCCGACGCGAGACAAGCCGCTACTACCAGCGCACGAAACAGTGGGTTCAGTGTTTGGCTGCTCGCGGCGCGGACTTCATCGAGGCCAGCGGCCATCCGCCGTACAGAAAGGCCGACATATGGGCGCACCGCCACCCGGCAGGGAAAGAGTCACAGCAAACCTTGGCCCGAAGAGGCCGTTACACATGGTAATAGCTGCTGCCGCGGATGTTGGCGCGCAGCGGTGTCGGCTTTGCCGGTTGTGCGGCGCCCGCCCGGTCGAGGCCGGACTTGAGAATGGCGGTGACGGAGGCGTAGGTGATCACGTTGACCAGCGGGATGAGGGTCTCTATTTCGTTGGCACGCGCGGAGAACCCTACTTGAACATCAGCCGTTACGGAATGTATACCCATAACTGTTGATAGCCGGCCCGCCGCCAAGATGCGCGAATAGGACTTTCGAACCCTCTGGAAAAAAGCCATTCTGGATGAGGTCGACCAACCCTTGCATCGATTTTCCCTCATAGACGGGATCAGTAATCAAGCCCTCAAGCCGGGCACACAGGCGGATGGCCTCTTTCGTATCCTCAGACGGAATGCCATAACACGGGTACGCGTACTCCTGGAACAATCTCACATCATCGTCGGCGATTTCCATGCCGAGATCAACGAGCTTTGCAGTATGCCGAGCAATTTGTAGCGCCTGCGCCTTCGTTTGGATGGGGGTGGCGGAGGCGTCGATTCCGATCACGTTGCGCTGTCGACTGTGCTTGGCGAAGCCGACGACCATGCCAGCCTGCGTTGAGCCCGTAACCGTGCAAACCACGATATAGTCGAAGGCGAACCCAAGCTGCCTCTCCTGTGCGCATACTTCCTCCGCGAACCCGATGTAGCCAAGTCCGCCATATTTATGAACAGACGCCCCGGCCGGAATCGCATAGGGTCTATCGCCCCTTTGCTTGACCTCGTCAAGGGCTTGTTCCCAACTGTGGCGGATGCCGATATCAAAGCCTTCATCAACTAGCCACACCTCTGCGCCCATGATCCGGCTCAAGAGAATGTTACCGACTCGGTCGTAGACGGCATCCTCATGTGGCACCCAGCTCTCCTGTACCAAGACGCATTTCATACCGATCTTAGCGGCGACGGCGGCGACCATCCGCGTGTGGTTGGACTGCACGCCGCCGACGGAGACAAGCGTATCCGCTTTCGACGCGATCGCGTCCGGTATGATGTACTCGAGTTTGCGGAGCTTGTTTCCGCCGAACGCGAGCCCAGAATTGCAGTCCTCACGTTTGGCATAGATTTCCACCTTTCCCCCTAGATGCTTGCTGAGGCGGTCGAGCTTCTCAATGGACGTAGGCCCAAAGGTGAGTGGGTATCGTTCGAACTTTTTCAGCATGTTCTCTCCAGTGATACGTGGTTGAGTCCTAACCACCTGTGCACAGCTCCTGGTGTATTGAGGTCGGCGGTGCTCGCCGATGCCCAGAAGAGCGCTTTCATTATTTCTAACGTCTCCTTGGTCAGAGAGACGAAGCAACCAGGATGCCGGTGAGCAGGATTGAAGCCGGCGCCGTCTGTGGGCCGAAAAGCTACATCACCCTCGGCGACGGAACGACGGAACTACAGTCAAACTCCGGCCATGCCGTGCATGGTATACCTTCGACGGCTAGCTCGATGTTTATGGTTCGTCCGAAATAGCACGAATCTGAGCACTATCTATTGCGGCCCCTCAAGCAGCGACAATTACGCTACGCCTTAGACACAAGCTGGAACACATCTGAGGATTCAGTTGTCACCCTCATGATGCACTTGCGACTGGTAAAGAACTTCCTCGCAATTACGGAAATGCTTGGCCCTTTGGGCACTTCTCTGAGCGCAGCTAGACCGCCAGACCAAAAAAAGCACGCCTGCGAAATAAGCCACCTGAAGAAGCAGCCAACCAGCGAACGTAGTGACGAGCACTCTGCGGATGGAATACGAGACGAAGTAGACCACTATAGCATTGGTGCACAGGATCAGCAGAAGGAGGCGACAGAAGATTGGGAAAGGCAACGCCGTCCTCCTGGTTTGTCAGTCATATCATGCAGCAACCTTGTCAGCCGCAACGTGGGTCTGGCAGTTCTTCGGGCAGACGCGGGCGCAGGCTCCGCAGCCGATGCAGCGGCCGGCCTGGTCGACGACCATGATCATACGATTGAGCTCGCCGTCGAAGTCGTCATCCTCGTCGTCGCAGATGCCGAGGATTTCGCCCGCATCATCGACGCCGTAAAGGTGCATGACCTCGCGCGAGCAGACCTTGAAGCAGCGGCCGCAGCCAATGCAGGTCGTGCTATCGATAGCGGTCAGATATTCGGGCATCCAACTGGAGCCATCGCGGGTAAGGAAGGCCCTCATCATCGTGAGTCCTCCAGCGCGCTGAGCTCTTTCTTTGCAGCGTCCAATTCGGCAAAGGCGTCGAATGTTTTCTCGGCGACGGCCTTGATTTCGGTCCAGTTGACCGGAAGGTCCTCGGCGAGATCGTGAAGTTCCCTCTTCGCAGTTCCAGCTCGCGACTGCAATTTCCGGACTTTCTCCTTAACTTTCTCAAGATCTGTCATGATCCCCCTCCTCGAACCTGGGTCATGCCCGTGCCGCGTCGGGATAGGCTTCGATGGCCGCTATGGCATCATCGACCAGTTTCGCACCCGCCTTCGCAAGTTTGCCGAGTGTGTCGAAGCCGAACCGATGGACATCTCGCAGGGTCTTCGACAGAACCACCAATCGCCCGGTCGTGAGAACCACGCGGCCGAAGCCCTCATTGCTCATCATCATGGTCGAGGCTGCAAGCAGGCCGGAGCGCTCCTCGATAGCAAGCGCCGCGCAGGTGTAGAAAATCTGGAGCCTCCAGAGTACGTCCGGATCGGGATCGCCGATGATCGGGATCTCACGACGCTGCTCCTTCGTGACGATGAAGTCGGCGAGCAGGTCGGCGTCGGATTTGTCCTCCCACATTCCATAGGTATCTTGGGCGCGGATCAGGCGTATGAGGCTTTTGAGAAAAGGGGTGGCAAGGGCCCTTTCGTCCGCGTCGACGGCACGGATGACCAGGGTATCCGACGGTGTTCTCATCATTCAGTCCTCATCCTCAAACGATTGCTTTTTGCCGGCACCTGCTTCCGTCAGCACCTTGCGCAGCCAAGGCGGAGGCGCCGTCTTGAGCATGGTCTGGGTTCGCGACAGTACGTCTTCTATGGATTGGGGGCTCGGCACTTTGATGGGATGGATTTTTGCCGAAACGACTTTGGCTGCCGAAGGGCCGCCGATGGCCAGACAGAATAGCAGATGGCAGCCCTTCAACGCCTCCACCTTCGGGGTGATGCGGTCATCGCCGTCGTTCCGGTGCATCCCGCTCTCGTCGGAAACATCTTCAAAGGCGACGGCTTCCACGAAATTCCAGCCATCGAACGTCACGTCATAGACGGCGAAGCGCTTGGCCGATCCAAAATGGGCGTTGAGGCTCTTCATATCCCGCGTGGCGATCGCTACACGCAATGAACCTGTTTTCCCTTTCGGCCCCTGTGGGTGAACCTCGTCAGTGACGAGAGAAAGTCGGCGGGCGGCTGTCATCTGGCATTTCCCGGTTACGGAACGGATCGAGTGACCCTGGCGTTGGCGCGTGCTGGCTGGCCTGGAAGATGTTCGCAACATCGAAGATCAGGTCGCGCGTCCCCTGATAGAGGATCGTGAGCTTGTGCTGGCTGCCGAGTCGATCGAAGATCGGGAAGCCGACGCGCATGAGCGGAATTCGGAGGCGCTCGGCCGCCTGGCGTCCATGCGAATGTGTGACGAGCAAATCAGCGCCCGCGGCAAAACCCTCGAGATCGCCAAGATCACCGACCTGGACCTGTTCGGCCGGCACTTTCTCGAGAATTTTCGAGGTGCCGGTCGTGGATACGGCCGCCGCGATCTCGGCGCCCATGCCGGTAAAGAAGGTGGCAAGCTGGTAAAGCTGGTCCGGCTCGGCGGCGATGGCAATCTTTTTGCCGCCGAAATGAAAATGCCCGTCGAGCAAGGCGTCCTGTAGCTGTGCGCGGCGGCGGCGGATTTTTGCCGGCGCCGGCGTGCCGGAAATCGCAGAAAGCAGCGAGACGAAACGGTCTGTATCCTTCAATCCTGTAAGCGACTGGAACAATGCGTAAGGCACTCCGGTCAGTCTCTCCAGCACCTCCGCCGGACGGCGCATATGCTCCCCGATTGCGATGCACTGCATCGCGGTGCCAAGCTCATGGATGTCCTTGACCGTGGTGCCGCCATAGGTGGTCGGCACCCAACGGTCATCTGGCACCGTACCGTCGAGCGAGCCGGAAAGATCAGGCAGTATCACTGCCTTGAGCCCGAAGCTTTCCACCGTCTCGCGCAAATGCTCGATGTCAGCGACCGTGAGGTTCCAGCCTGGCAAAATCGCAATCTTCTTCCGCTGCCTTGCCTGCTCACCGCGCAGCGTAATCCTTTGGATCATGGCGGTGACAGCCTTGGCCCACCCCTCCTCGATCGCACCGTCGAAATCCGGGGTGTTGGCCAGCACGATCTCGGTGCCAGCAAGTTCCTTGGCACGCATCATCTTGATGTTCGACAGACCCCTTGCAAAATCCTCGCCCCGGGTTTCCACCAGCGCCGTCGTGCAGACCCCAATCAGTTCCGGGTTCGTCCGGGCCTTTAGATTGAGGATCGCCTCTTCCAGATGGTCCATGCCGCCGAGGATCGTCGCCACCTCGTCCATCGCCGTTGTCTGCAATGGGACGGCTTCCTTGAAGTGCCGCACGAGAAGGACCAGGGCGAAGCTGGTGCAGCCCTGGCTGCCGTGGAACAACGGTATCGCATCATTGACGCCGAGAAAGGCGAGCGCGGCACCCAGCGGTTGCGACGACTTCAGCGGATTGACCGCCGCCGATTTGGTTTGGGGAAGGATGCGGGTCATCGGCTTTCCTCGAAGGTTGCCGAAACCGTCGGCTCTTGTGGGGATGCTTTCTTGAAGTCGTGAACAGTCTCGGTGTCGCTTTTCGTGCTCGGCAGTTCTTTCTCGATAGCGGGTTGGTATTCCCATGGTGCGGGTTCCCGCACCTGGCGCCAGATCGGGTTGTGAATGGCAAGGTCGATCTGGCGTACAAGTTCCACCATGCCTTCATAGCCGGCATAGGGGTGCTGACGCTCCTGGTTGATATCGAGCCAGGGTGTCTTCGCCTTCAGCGCTATGAATTGCGTGCGCCCGCCCGACAGCATGATGTCGGCCTTATCTTCCGAGAGCATGTCGTAAAGCTCGCGTGCAGGCATCGACTCGAACATATGGTTCTCATCCTTCAGGATCTGCTTGATGCGTTCCTTGTCCTCAACCGTCGATTTCTTGACGGAAGTGCCAACAATCTCGACGCCGATCTCCATCAGCGCATGGGCGACCGACCAGGACTTCACGCCCCCGGTGTTGAGCAGCACGCGCTTGCCTTCAAGCCTCGGCCGGTACGCTTCAAGCTTCTCCCACGCAATCGCCTCCTCCTCTGCGATCAGTGTCTCCGTGCGCTCGATGAGCTCCAGATCGGCGCCCTTGTTCACAAGCAGCTTGGCGATCTGGCGGAGCGCTTCCGAGGTGTCGGTGATGCCGTAGAACGATCCCTCAAAAAACGGGATGTCCCAGCGCTCCTCCATCTTGCGGGCAAGATTTATGAGCGCCGTCGAGCACACCATCATGGCCGCCCGGGCACGATGCGCCGAGGCCACGTCGAGGTAGCGCGCATCGCCCGGAATGCAGGCGCGCACCCGAATGCCGAGCCGGTCAAGAAGCGGCTTCACCAGCCAGAACTCGCCGGAAAGGTTGAATTCGCCAAGAATATTGATGTCGAAAGGGCCGATATCGTCGGGCTCGACCGTGCCGATGACATGATCGAGCAAGGCCTCGCCGGCGAGTTTGTTGCCGAGGTTCTTGGAGCCGACGAAGCCCGGTGTGTTGACCGGCACCACCGGCAACCCGAACTTTTCCGCCGCGCGCTTGCAGACCGCCTCGATGTCGTCGCCGATCAGCGCCGTCACGCAGGTCGAATAGACGAAGATCGCCGGCGGAGCATGCTTTTCCTTGATCTCGCGGATCGCCTTGAAAAGCTTCCGCTCCCCCTGCCCCATCACCACGTCGAGTTCGGTAAGATCTGTCGTGAAGCTGGTGCGCCATAGCGTTGGCCCCGACGACGCTGCGCCGCGGTTGTCCCAGGAATTTCCCTCGCAGGCGAGCGGCGCATGGATCAGGTGCGCGACGTCAGTGATCGGCTGCAGCACGATCTTGGCCCCGTCGAAAGCGCAGCCGCCGGCTGCCGCCCCGGGGGTCAGCGGCTTCGAGCAGCCTTTCTGGCGCGCCTTTGCATCCTTGCTGCGGTTCTTCTCGCAGGCGGGCTCGTTGAAGACATCATTGATTTTAACGGTGAGCGGTGACATTGCGCCGGTTTTTCAACTCCATCGGGGGGTACGGCCGGCCTTGAGCGAAGGCCAACCGCCACTTTAACGGGTCAGGTCAAAGGAATAATCTGTTACGCCCGGCTCGCTCGTCTCGCGATCGAGCTTGTCGAAGATCTTGTCGAGGATTGCCGTTAGGACGCGCAAGCCCCCTTGGTAGCCCATCAGAGGGAAGCGATGGTGATGGTGCCGGTCGAAGATCGGAAACATCAGCCGGATCAGCGGCGTGCCCGTGTCGCGCTCGAGATACTTGCCATAGGAATTGCCGATCAGCAGATCCACCGGCTCGGTGAAGAGCAGCGAGCGCATCGCCCAGAGGTCCTTGCCCGCCCAGACCTGGCCATCCTTGCCGAAGGGCGAGGATTGAAGCAGTTCCTTCATCTCGGCTTCCCAGGCTGAAGTGCCATTGGTGGCGAGGCAGTGGGTCGGCTCGCCGCCCGTCTCCATGACGAATCGGGCCACGGCGTAGACGAAGTCAGGATCGCCGTAGATCGCGTATTTCTTGCCATGCAGCCAGGCCTGGCTGTCCGCCATGGCGTCGACCAGTCGGCCGCGCTCCATACCGATTGCCCCAGGAATATCCTTGCCGGAAATTTCCGAGACCTTCATCAGGAATTCGTCGGTCGCCTTCACGCCGAGAGGATAATGGAACGAGGCGGTCGCCTGCCCGACCTCTTTGCAATATTCCAGCGTCTTGCGGGTGTTGTAGTGCTGCAGCGAAAGTGTCGCTTCGGCGTTGAGTGCCGCCTTCACATCTTCGATCTTGGTGCCGCCGTCATACATGCGATACATGCCGTCCGACGGCGTGTCGAATTGGTCAGAGGCATCCTGAATGAAGTTGTAGGACACGCCAATCAGGTCGAGCAGGCGCTTGAGCTCGCGGTTGTTACCGACACAGAAGCCGTCGAATCCCGGAATGATGTTTATCGTTCCACCGGATGCTTTGCGCTCCTGGCCCTTCCAGAAGTGCTCTAGAACGCCCTTGACCATGACGTCGTAGCCGTCGACATGGCTGCCGACGAAGGCGGGCGTGTGAGCGAAAGGAACATCGAAGTCGGGCGGGACCGAGCCTTCGTTCTTGGCGTTCTCAATAAAGCCGTGCAGGTCGTCGCCGATGACCTCCGCCATACAGGTGGTCGAAACGGCAATCATCTTCGGATCATAAAGCGTATAGGTGTTGGCGAGGCCGTCGACCATGTTCTTAAGCCCCCCGAATACCGCCGCGTCCTCCGTCATCGATGACGAAACCGCCGATGAAGGCTCCTTGAAATGCCGTGACAGGTGCGAACGGTAATAGGCAACGCAGCCCTGGCTTCCATGGACGAAGGACATGGTCCGCTCGAAGCCTGCGGCAGCAAACACTGCGCCGAGCGGCTGGCAGGCCTTGGCGGGGTTCACGACAAGCGCTTCGCGGGCGAGGTTCTTTTCGCGGTACTCCCAGCTCTTGGTGTATTCGCGCTGATCGGTAACGATCTGGTCCGGGTGCGGACACTCGAAATTCAGCCTCTTCTCGGCAAGCATCTGCCTGTATTCCGGCTCGCGGAACAACGGAGCATGGTCGAGAATTTTTTCGGCCGACTGCGGCATGGTGGTTACCTCTTTTCATCTGGCGCGCCAGAGGGCGGCACAGGGGATGTCGAGATGTTTCAGATTTCCCCTGAATGGGGGGTCGGGGACGTTTAGGGCCCCCTGCTCCTCGAAGGCCCTGGTTTTTCATTCGGCAGCCAGCGCCATTGGCGGCCCGGCCTTTTTCTTCCAAGGGGCGTCGTAGAGATCCCAGACCGGGCTGTTGATGGCCAGATCCATGTCACGGGCGAAAATGGCAAAACCGTCGTAGCCGTGATACGGCCCGGAATAATCCCAGGAATGCATCTGACGGAACGGAATGCCCATCTTCTGCACCGGATACTTCTCCTTGATGCCGGAGCCGACGAGATCAGGGCGGATCCCCTCGATGAACTTTTCCAGCTCGTAACCGGTCACGTCGTCATAGATCAGCGTGCCCTCTTTCACGTAATGGCCGGTGCGCTGATAGTCATCGTTGTGGCCGAACTCGTAGCCGGTACCGACGATCTCCATGCCGAGGTCCTCATAGGCCGTAATGACGTGGCGAGGGCGAAGCCCGCCGACATAGAGCATCACGGTCTTGCCTTGGAGACGCGGGTAGTACTTGTCGATGACCGCATCGACCAAGCGGCGGTACTTGGCAATGACCGCCTCGGTCTTGTCCTCGATCGCCGGCCCGAAATGCTTGGCGATCTTGCGGAGAGACGCTTCGATCTGGGAGGGACCGAAGAAATTATATTCCATCCAGGGAATGCCGTACTTTTCCTCCATATGCCGGCAGATGTAGTTCATCGACCGGTAGCAGTGAATGAGGTTGAGCTTGGCCTTCGGCGCCCGCTCGACCTCCGCGAGGGTCGCGTCCCCCGACCAGTTGCCGACCACGCGCAACCCCACCTCCTCCAGGAGGATGCGCGTGGCCCACGCGTCGCCGCCGATGTTGTAGTCGCCGATGATGTTGATATCATAAGGACCGGCTTCGAACTCTACTTCGGCCTTGTCGAGGACCCAGTCGCGAATCGAGTCATTGGCAATATGGTGGCCAAGCGATTGCGAGACGCCGCGGAAGCCCTCGCAGCGCACGGGAACGATCGTCTTTTCGTGCTCCTGGGCCTTTTTGCGCGACACCGCCTCAATGTCGTCACCGATCAGGCCGATCGGGCATTCCGATTGAATGCTGATGCCATTGTTCAACGGGAACAGCTCTTCGATCTCGTCGATGAGCTTTTCCAGCTTCTTGTCGCCGCCGAAAACGATGTCCTTCTCCTGGAAGTCGGATGTGAACTGCAACGTCACGAACGTGTCGATGCCCGTCGTGCCGACGTAGTAATTGCGGCGCTGCGACCAGGAATACTGGCCGCAACCGACCGGCCCGTGTGAGATGTGGACCATATCCTTGACGGGACCCCACACCACACCTTTGGAGCCGGCATAGGCGCAGCCGCGGATTGTCATCACGCCCGGAATGGACTTGATGTTCGACTTGACGTCGCATTCGGAAAGGATCTCTCCCTCCTTCCCGGACTCGTCTCCGCTCTTCGCCACGCTGAGGTGCTTCTTGCGGCGCTTCGCCGCCTTGTCTGGATATTGCGACAGCACTTGCTGGATAAGCTTCTCATTGAGAGCGCCGTCATTCTCATGGTCGAGGCTCATAGGCCCTGCCCCCTTTCAACGTTCGGGTGACGCCTCGTCGACGAGGCGGTGTTCTTTAGGAAGAGCGCGCCGGGGTCGATGCCGGCGCGCTCCTGCTGGCGGCGGGGGAGGTTATTGGGCAACCGCCAGCGTGCCTTCCTTGGCCTGGAGCTCCGCAAGCATCTGCTCGTCGGTCTTCATGATGCCGAAGTCGAGCAGCATGTCCTCGAGCTCCTCCATGGTAATCGGGGTCGGGACAGTGCCCTGGCCGGAATTTGCATGGATCTTCTCGGCCAGCGCGCGATATTCCCCGGCCTGCTTGGAGTCCGGGGCATACTGGATCACCGTCATCTTCCTGAGTTCGGCGTGCTGGACGATGTTGTCGCGCGGCACGAAATGAATGAGCTTGGAATTGAGCTTGGCAGCCAGCGCCTCGGAGAGGTCGAGTTCGCGGTCGGTCTGGCGCTCGTTGCAGATCAATCCACCCAACCGCACGCCACCCGAATGGGCATATTTCAGGATACCCTTGGCGATGTTGTTGGCCGCATAGAGCGCCATCATCTCGCCGGACATGACGATGTAGATTTCTTGCGCCTTGTTCTCGCGGATCGGCATCGCGAAGCCGCCGCATACCACGTCGCCAAGCACGTCGTAGGAGACGTAGTCGACATCGTCATAGGCGCCGTTTTCCTCAAGGAAGTTGATAGAGGTGATGACGCCGCGGCCGGCGCAACCGACGCCCGGCTCCGGACCACCGGACTCCACGCATTTGATGCCTTTGTAGCCGACCTTGAGCACGTCCTCGAGTTCGAGGTCTTCCACCGAGCCTTCCTCCGCCGCGAGATGCAGAACCGTGTCCTGCGCTTTCGAGTTCAGGATCAGGCGTGTGGAGTCGGCTTTGGGGTCGCAGCCCACAATCAGGATCTTTTGCCCCAGATCGACAATAGCCGCGAGCGTATTTTGGGAGGTGGTGGATTTGCCGATGCCCCCCTTGCCGTAAAATGCGATTTGACGCAAATCTGACATGTTGCCTTCCTTCCTTCGTTCCATCCATCGCGCAATGGCAATCGGCAGCTCGCGCCGCCTCGCAATGAAGGGTTCAAAACTCGTGCCAATTTGGCTGAGCCATCCGAAGGAAAGGTCTTTTGTTTGTTTTCAGCTATTTAGGCTCCGACACAACGAACCCCTGTCGCGCAACAAGCCTGTGTCGCGGTTTCGACAAAGCCGACAGAGCTGTCAGGGCCATGCTTGAGACCGCCGCGTGTTGAGCTTGCCGGAAGACGAGGTTGGCGGCGCCCCACAGCCAGATCAATGAGTTTCCGGTATGGCAACTGTTTTTTCCAGCCAATTGTCCGCCGAGTTGGAAGGGACTTAAACTGAACATTCCAGACGGTTTCGATGCCTGGAAGTGAGAAACCAACGTAGTTCTGGCCAATGGACGCTGGATGTCATGGGCACAGAGATCCCAGTAAAGGGCCACGAGGCAGACCTCACGTTAAAGGAGACGACAACTGAGACGGCCCGCTCCCAGTGACCCTTCGGACGTGAGCGTCTCCGGCAATCACATTTATAACGCGCCTGTTAATTCGGAAATAACGGAATGCGCGGCGGTTAGTCGAGCCTCCGACCGGCCGTTACAGTGCCGCTTGCACAATCGAGGATGGGGGTCCATCCAAGCCTCGTCTGATAGCAGCCAGGTGCTGTTTCGATATCGTTGCATCCAGGCCGCTCTCGATCTTCACCCGCCATTATTGCCACCCGCCTCGTGGAACTCGCGGGCGACGCAACGTGAAGACGCCGATAGCCGGCCAATCTTTTCGCGCGTGCACACGCCATCCCCCGTTGCTACGCAGTTCCTGTTTTGCGTTTCTTCGCCTACCCCCTTCCCTATGGCCTCACGTCGTTCCTCGATCGTTGGCTGCCACCATCCGCGTTCAACCTCATAGGTATCCGGGCGCGGTCTTCGAAGGACAGGTTCGGACGAGCTCGTTCAGACCGGACGCACGGCAGCCCACTCCCCCCTCCGCCTCGATCCATCACCATTGGAAAAGGAAGCCGAACCCCAAGATGTCTTATGCGACCCGCCGCCGAAAAGAATGTCGTGGAAGGATTTGAGTGCTGCCGCAACTTCAGCCTTTGGACGATTGAAACGATAGATTGTTTGATCTAGCCTCACTAGGGGCTTCGGGGGCTATTTTGAGAATTCATCCATTATCTCTAGCGATCTTCATGTCGCTGTTTAATTCTGCATTCGCCGGTTCAGCCGTTCACGTGGTGGATGGAGACACCCTCGACGTGGACGGTGTTCGATACCGTCTCCATGGCATCGACGCCCCTGAAGCTGGTCAAGCTTGCACCGGCAGTGACGGAACGGATTGGGCCTGCGGCCAGACAGCGATCCGCCAAATGGAGGAGGTCGTGCTCGGCAAGGCGGTGGAATGTGATTCCCGCGGTCAGGACGCCTATGGGCGCACCATTTCAGTCTGCATAGCCGACGGAGTCGAAATCAATGCCCGTATGGTCGAAATGGGTATGGCGTGGGCGTTCCGCAAGTACTCGGTCGACTACGTGAAGCTGGAAGATGCCGCGAAACAGCGGCGTGTCGGCATCTGGCAGGCTCCGACAGAAACGGCATGGGAGTACAGGGCGCATCAGTGGGACGCATCCCTGTCGTCCGTTCCAGAAGGGAAGTGCCCGATCAAGGGCAACATCAACCGCAAGAACGACCGAATCTATCATGTGCCGTGGTCGAAAGACTACGAGAAGACGAAGATCGATCTCGGGCGCGGGGAAAGATGGTTCTGCTCCGAAGCTGAAGCCATCTCCGCTGGCTGGCGCGCGCCACTATGGGGAAATTAGATATGCGCTCGTAAGCGACATGTTCGATTGGCTGTCTATCGCCCTACACCCTCGTTCCATAATTTAGCTGGCATCTCCCCACATGGCCCAACGCTTTGAAGCATTAAACCGCCTATTTGAGAGCGTCCGTGAATCCAGTCACGACTTCCGCATCACAACGGACCCGTTTCCTCCTCTCGATCCGGACAAACTCGCCAAAACCCTAGACCTGGAAAAGAAAGGCTCTGCCAACGGTGCAGAGAACAAGCCCCCGTCGACGGCGAAGGAAATGGACGAGATAGAGGAATCGATCATCGAGGCGGTCGAGAATGTCCGATCCGACTCTTACCAAATTCTCGAAGATCAATTCGGCGCGTATGCGGCCCGGCTGAGGAATTTGGATTTCACCGGCCATTTCGCGAAGATCCACCAAGCTAGCATCGCCAGCCTGTCGGAATTCAAGATGGAGGTCTCGAAGGGACGCGACGAACTCTTCGGGCTTCGCCGCCATCTTAAGGAAGCGGACGCTGAACTTGCAGACTTCAAAGCGAACAATGGATTGAAGAGGACAGCGAGGACGTCATCGAGCACGAGCAAGATCATCAAGTGGCTCATCGTCTTCGTGCTGCTTTTCATCGAAACCGCGGTGAACGGGATCTATCTGGCCGAGGGCAATTCCCAAGGCCTCGTCGGCGGCATCGGCGTAGCATTCGGCTTCGCCTTCGTGAATGTCTTCGCGACCGTTGCGCTCGGATTGAAGGTCATACCGTACATACGACACAGAATGTTCCTCAAGAAGGTGTGGGGGTTTCTCGGCGTTTGCGGGTGGCTCGTGGTCGCCGTGGGCGTCAACTTCGTGATGGCGCACTACCGAGAGGTCTCTGCGGAGTCGCTTGCTCAAGTCGGTGTTCTCGTCATGGAAAGGATCAAGAATGCTCCCTTCCATATGGCCGACATTAACTCATGGGTTCTCTTCGCCACAGGTTTCCTGTTCTCGGTCGGAGCGCTACTGGACAGCCTGTCCATGCAAGATTCCTATCCCAAATACTCCGAGACGCAATCGCGCTACGACGCTGCCCGAGAGCACTACATCGACCAGAAGGTTGCGTTGATCGATCAACTGCAGAAAACGCGCGACGATCGGATCGACGCGGTGGAAGACGTCCTGCGTCGTCTGACCGATCGGCGGCGTGAGTACGGGTCCATCATCGACAATCGCACCCGCACCACGAACCTCTTCATGGAGCACCAAAGCTCCTTGGAGGTCACAGCCAGGAAGCTTCTCCAAATCTACAGAGAGGCGAACAGACAGGCGCGGACGAAAGCCGAGCCGAAGTACTGGTCGGCGCAATTCAAGCTGGAACGACGAAAGGCCGTCCCCAACACCGGGGAAGACTGGAGTGATCAGGAACTAGCCGAGGGAATAAAGAAGGCCCAGACGGAACTCTCGGACCATATGAGGCAAATCGGTCAGGAGTTCGAAAAGGCGCTGGAGCAATACGACCAACTCGACACAATTTTCCCGGAGTATGGCAATGGCACGACCCAGACCAAGATCTAGACATGGACGCGGCGGTGGCGCGTCAGCCGTACAGATGTTTTCTATTGTCGCTTTAGTTACCGTCCTGCTCGCGGCGGTCGGAGGCTTCCTTTTCATGCAGATGCGCGCCAATGCAGTGGCGAAGCTCGATGACGAGCTTTGCCCTGTAGAGGGGCCGATGTCGGTCACCGCAATGTTGTTGGACGTCACCGATCCCATTGCAGAAATCACTAAAGTGGATCTCAAGCGTCAATTCCAAAAGGCGGTTGCCGCTGTTGAACAGGGCGGCCTCGTCGAGGTCTACACACTGACTGACGAGGAAGGAAAGCTCACCCGCACCTTCCGTGGATGCAATCCCGGCGACGACAAGAATGCCGATGTTTGGATCTCGAACCCGAAGATGATCCAGAAGCGCTGGCAGGAAGGCTTTGAGCGGCCTCTGAGGGAGGTCGAGGACAGAATCGGAGAAGGCACGGAAGCAAAACGCTCGCCTATCATGGCAGGCATCCAGCGGATTGTCATTGAGAGCTTCTCGGATAAGCAAAGTGAGGGCAAGCCTAAGAAGATCTATGTCGCTTCCGATACGATCGAGCACACCGATTCATTCTCCATCTACAAGAGCGGACCGGACACGGAAGCTTATGAGAAGAGCACTGCTCGGGATAGATACCGTACTCCGCTCGACGGCGTCGAAGTGAAATTCCTCGTCTTCCAACGGGAAACTGCCGAGCCGATCTCCGGCCTTCCCGAATTCTGGTTGCACTGGGTTCAGACCAACGGCGGTGAATTTCTCGGTTACGAAAGACTTGCGGGGGTTGAGTGATGTTGGCTGAGTTCGACATTCGACGCTTTGTTCGCTCTCACGGCCCGTTGGTCCTATTCGGTACCATGACCTTTGTGGGCGCTCTCATCATCTGGTTCGGCAAGCTCTACGGTGTGAGCACCATCACCATCACGCTCATACCGTTGGCGATGATGGCGCTCTATTTCGTCATCTCGTTTGCCGCAGCCGGGCTTAGCCTCCACAACGAGCAGGCAGGCGACAATCTCTACTACATGGGCTTCCTGTTCACGCTTACGAGCCTCGGTGTTTCGCTGTACCAGTTTACCGGCCAGGCATCGATCGAGGACGTGGTCCGTAACTTCGGCGTCGCGATTTCCTCGACGATCGCCGGGATCTCGCTCCGGATTCTCTTCAACCAGATGCGGCGCGATCCCGTCGACATCGAGCGAGCGGTGAGACACGATCTGGCTGAGATGACGCGACGGGTCCGCACGGAACTGGACACCTCGGCGATAGAGTTCTCGAGCTATCGTCGCACGAGTAGTCAGATGCTTGCTGAAGGATTCGAAGAGATCGCAAGGCAGGCGGAGAAAAGCGGGGAAGCGGTTCGTGCATCCATCGAAGCCATGTCCCTGCAGGCGACAAAGTCCATACAGGAAGCTTCGGAGCGACTCACTTTCACCCTAGATACGACTCATGAGCAAATAATCTCCTTCGCAGAACGCAATGCCCGTTCCGTGGCTGAGATGAGCGACAGGCTCAAAGAGTCCGTCGAACAGATCGAGGCGCGGACGAACAAGCTGGCCGAAGCTGTCGACGGGGTGACCGAAAAGTTCAAGACCTCAAGATCTCCGGAAGAGATCCTCAAGATCGAAGTCACACCGGTGATGGAAGCATTGCAGACCTTGGTCGCGGATCACAGCAAGGCTATCGATGAGAACGCTGCCACGACCAGAGACACGGTCAAGAAGGTGCTGACGGCCCTTACGCCGTTCAAGCAGACGAACGCGACACTCACGGCTCTCACCACGAAGCTCGAAGGGACGAATGCGGCTTCCGGGCAGTCCATGCAAGCCATTGCAGCCACGCTGGAGAGATGGGGGGCAATCGCGGCGGCGACCGAGACTGGCAACGATGCTGTTTCAGCACTGGTCGGAAGGGTCGATGGGATCATCACGGAGACGAAGGCCGCAACAGAGGCTCACCTCAAGAACGCGGAGAAGCTGTCGGAAGCGGTCTCCTCCATGAAGACGAACACGGCCAGCGTGAAGGCGATGGCGGAAAACCTGACTACCGTCTCGAGCACGGCCAGCGAACACACGAAGCGACTGGACGAGGTAATGGATGCGGTCGAACGCGCGGCGGCCGCTACTGATAAGACAGCCGGCGCGGTGGATACGATGTCCGCCCGCTTTGCGGAAGAACGTTCGCAAATTCGCCTTGCAGACGTTCCTGCAACGCCAGTGGTCGAGGCCTTGCCAATCGCCTCGACCACAACAGCCAATCTCGGCGCCAACGGAGGGGAAGCGGTCCTCACCGAGCGGGTCTCCGAAGAGGAAAAGCCGAAGAAGAGCGGCTGGTTTAGCCGATGAGCGCCGCCGATACCGCGACAAACGTAGAGCAAAAGGGTTACAACAGAGGGCTAATCCTCGGTTTCACGATGGCTGAATCCATGCTTCTGCTGGTATTCTGCCTGCTCCTCGTCACCGGGGCCATCATCGCCAACGAGCGGCTGAAGGCAAACAACGCTCTCAAGGACGTCCAGAAGCTCCAGACGGAGCTGAAGAAAAAGGAAAAGAACGTCAGAGATCTCGAGACAAGGGTCGCTGCACTGTCGGGATCGCTTACCCTCGTCGACAAGCGCAAGATGGAAGAGGAATGGAGGGAACTGGTCGTCGCACGAGATGCGATCAAGGAATTGAAGGAGCAGGGTGTCGACAAGGATCGCATCAGGGAACTCGTGGAAAGCATCGCGCTTCTGAAAGAACGATCGTTGGACGTGGTCGAGCCAGCAAAGCTGGAGGATAGGATCGATGCACTGATGGCGGCTGAGAAGGCATTGAAGGATCAGCAGAAGCTCGAGGCACAGCTCAAGGGTTCTGAGGGCCGCAGAAAACTTCTCGAAACCCTCCTCGCCAAGGCAGAAGGCGAACTGGCGAAGACCCAGACGTCGAAGCCACATGAGTGGCCACCGATCATCAGCTTAAGCGAAGCCAGCGGTTACTATTTCAGGTCTGCAAGCGCCGAACTGACCGACAAGTTCACGGCTGACTTGAACGGTTCGATCTCCACGCAGATTGCCGACAACCTCAAGCGTTACGGCGTCGACATTGTCGAGGTGATCGGGCACACGGACGAGCAGCCGCTCGCTCGACCGAACTCCAACATGGACAAGCTCTCGATCGGGGTCGTATCGTCGAAGACGCCGATCACCGAACTGGTGCCGGCCGACAACGCCGGATTGGGGCTCGCCCGTGCAATTTCCGTTGCGAACATCCTGAGCGCCAACAGCGCCTTGGAGGGGATGACGATCCTGCCTCTGTCAGCCGCGCAACTCGTCCTTCCAGGCGACAAGCTTACCACCGGCCAAGCGGGCAACGTGGAGAGCCGGCGACGGATTGAAATCAGAATTCGCCGAAGAGACAGCGCAGCCCCAATGCGCGAATAATTCGTCCTTTTCCACCGCTAGCAGCCGTCGAGAGCTTTGATGCCCGAAATCAGTATCTTTCCGAGCGTGTACGCGTCTGGACGTCGATTCTGCCGTGACAACGTCTACCACGGTCCGTCACGTAGTCGTAGGTGACCCGAACCTCATCGATGCCGCGGAGGCTCGTCTCGGTCAACGTTAGAGGCATCGACATCGCTCAGAAGAATGAGCGGATAGACGCCTAGTTGAAGGGACCCTTGCCGCGTCTCTCAGGAATTCCGAGCGACGAGGCGCTCTCGCCGTCCGCCGCCGCGAGTGCCGAAATAGAAGGCCGTGACGGTACCAATCGGTAAGCGCGATTTTCTCCGCACGTTGACGCCGCCTTTCGGCCTTTCGGCGTTGATTTCGGAAAGCGTCGCGCTGGTTCAGGCGGCGGTGGCAGTTTTGGAGAAGTTGAAGGGCAGCAGGTCGGTGATATCGGCGTCGCCGGCGCGCTGAGGCAATTCGGTGAGGACGTGGCGCAACCAGGCTAACGGCTCGACGCGTGAGGCGCGGCAGGTCAGCATCAGACTATAGACGACGGCACTGGCCTTGGCTCCATCGACGGTGTCGCTGAACAGCCAGCTTTTTCTGCCAGTGGCAAAGATTCTGATATCGCGTTCGAGAAGGTTGTTGTCGATCGGCATCCTGCCGTCTCCGGCGTAGCGCGTCAGATATTCCCATTGGTTCAGAGTGTAGGATACGGCATCGCCAAGCTTGCTGTCCGGCAAGACCTTCGGGGCGATTTTATCGAGCCATTCCTTGAGGGCGTTTAGGACGGGGATGCTGTGTTGCTGGCGGAAGCGGCGAATGCATTGATCTGGCGTTTCGCCTCTGTCCGGCTTTTCGTCCCGCGCCTGCCTTTCAACCCGGTAGAGCTGTTCGAAGAACCGGAGCGCCTGCTCCGGCGGACCGCCGCCTTTCTTCCTCGCCTTGAGGGCATCGACAAAGCGCCGTCTGGAGTGGGCCATGCATCCAATATGGGTTGCCCCTTCCAGCGTGCGCCAGGCGGAATAGCCATCGCTCATCAAGATGCCGCGGTAATCGCCGAGGAAGGTCTGCGGGTGTATCTGGCCGCGGCCTGGCTGATAATCGAGCAGCGCGATCGGCTCGTCACTGTCCTCGCCGCTGCGGTAGGCCCACATATATGACGTGCTGGTGGCTTGCCTGTCCTTTTCCTTCAGCACCTGAACCGTTGTCTCGTCGCCATGGATGAGAGGCTGCGCTCTGAGCCGCAGCTTCAGGGCGTCATAGATGCGGGAGAGATGCTTCTCGCTCGAGCCGATCACCCAGTGGCCCAGAGCGCCACGGCTGACGGGAACACCGGCGCGCTCAAATGTCTGCGCCAGGCGGTAGAGCGGTGTGCCGTCGACATATTTGTGAACGAGCGCGAAGGCCAGCGTCGAGGCCGTGGCGATGCTGCCCGGCAAGGGCTGCGTCGGCATCGGCGCGATCACGACCGGCGTGTTGATCCCGGTGCGGTCGCAATGACGGCAAGCGTACTTGAGCCGCACATTCTGCAGGACCTTCGCCTTCACCTCGATATGAAGTTGCTCGGTGACGGTCTCGCCCATGCGATGCATCTGGTGACGGCAGCAAGGACAAGCCTTCTCGTCGTCGGCAAGGTCATACTCGACCCGCTCGCGCGGCAGGTTTTCCGGCAAGGCCTTGCGGCCGCGTTTCTTTCCCGTCGTGCCATCGGTCGCCGGCAAGCCCGTGTCCGGCAGGGCGGCGACATCGCCATCTTCGCTGTCGACGTCGTCCTCATCCGCGGCCTGTTCGGCTTCATTGAAGAGGCGATCAATGTGCTTTTCGCTGCGTGGCGCAAAACGATGCAGTCGTGCCAGCGCCAGCTCTTCCTCGAGTTTGACGACGCGCTCTGTGAGCTGACGGTTCTCCGCCTGCAGCGCAGCAATACGCGCCATCAACTCTTCAACAGTCGGTTCGCCGGGTCGATTCATCAGATTCTTGAATCGAAAGCATGCCGCCGCGTCAACCGCAGAGTTCGAAAGCCCTCAACCGGCAACCTGATATTGCCGCACCGGATGGCGGACCATCGCATCGATATCGATGCCGTCGAGGATCCAGTGCAATTGCTCGGTCGTCAGCGTGACCACCGCTGCCTCGCGACGCGGCCACCGGAACTTGTCCTCGGTCAGCCGCTTCAGGACCAGCACAAAGCCGGACCGGTCGAAGAACAGGAGCTTCATCCGGTCGCGACGGCGATTGCAGAACGCAAAAACCGCCGGAGCAAACGGATCGAGCGCCATCGTTTCCTGAACCAGAACCGCAAGGCTGTTGATGCCGGCCCGGAAGTCGATCGGCTCACGGTGGAGGTAGACTTTCAGGTCAGCGCCCAGTCTGAACATGACCCAGTGCTCCGATGATCGCCGTCAATGCATCCACATCACCGCATTCCAGCGTCAATTTCACGCCGTTCGGCAGTGATGCGCTCACCTTGGCTGGAGAGGAAAACGCTGCAGCCCGTTTGGGTGCCGACCCACGCCCCCCATCGCAAGTCGCCGGCAAATCCACCGCACCCACGCTGCTCTGTCGCAGCAACGTCCGATCGGAAGTGCTTTCAATCTGAATCGGGATAAACGCCGGTGATGAGGACGGCGGGAGGGACTGGGTCTCCGTGCGTTTCTTTATCCACTTCCGAAGAAGGTTCGCATTGACCCCATGTTCGAGCGCAAGCCTCGATACCGACACGCCTGGCTCAAGACAGGCCGCGACAAGACGGTCCTTCGATGCGGGGTCGTAACGGCGTCGCCCATTCCGACCAACAAGCCTTACCCGCAGTTTCTGAGCATCGTCTTCCATCACTTGGTGTCCACCTATTTTGGTGGACACCTCATGCATCAGAGCACTCAACAGCAAAAGGTGCCGGGAAATTCGCGCTTACACCAATCGGATCGTATGGCCGTTCCTTTGATGCTGTCGTGACCTCCACTACTGATTCGGATTGCACCAAGGACTTGGACGCGCGATTTTGAACTGGGTTTTCAGCAATATGAGCAAGCCACAGCGCTTCAGATATTGCTTCGACCGATGCGCGGGTCAGGAATCTTTACTGGATCATGTGGCGTCGGTCTTCGCTAGGAGAGTGAACCGGTGACCATCGTCGCTCCCCACGATAATGGCGCTCACGATCGCCGCGGACCGGAACGACGAGACATTGATAGGAAGAGCCGCTCATTCGCCCGACGTTGAAGGAAATCCGAGGCACGAGCCGGTGCACGGCAAGCTCCGCTGTTAATAACGCGCCCTGACTGTACCTCGATCAATTTCAACTGTAAGGAGATTCCTGGCGGAATATCCGATTCTTCGAGGGGTTTTTCAGTTGCCGTTCTATATCCGGAAGTCGATTTCAGCAGGACCATTTCGCTTCAACTTTTCCAGGGGTGGCGTCGGGGTTTCGGTGGGCGTTCGGGGCCTTCGGATTGGCACAGGCCCTCGCGGACACTACATCCACGCAGGTATGGGGGGCCTGTATTATCGAGCTTCGTTGGGAAACGCAGGCAAGCCGAAAGCTACAACGTTTCAAGCGCAGCCAGTGCAAGTTCAGTTCGAACAAGACGACGTCACAATGATCGAAGTAGATTCAGGAGACGTCATGCTGATGCGCGACGAAACCTTCAGTGAACTGCTCGATGAAATCAACGCGAAGAGCGGACAAGTCAGGATGTCTAGCGCCCTGTGTTGGGCACCGCTTGTTCTTGGCGCGCTCGCCGGCCTCGCTTCCGGTGGACCCGGCCTGCTGTTGGCCGCACTAGCCTTGCCCGGCTGGGCGATGGGACGATGGTTCGATTCCTATCGGCGGAGCACCGTTCTATACTACGATCTCGAAGGTGACGCCGAGGCGGCTTACAAGCAGCTTGCCGAAGGATTCGACGGCCTCAGGCAATGCGCTGGCAAATGGCACATTGAGGCTGGTGGCGCGATAACGAGCCTGACTGCGTGGAAGCGCAATGCTGGAGCATCCCATCTCGTCAAGAAGAAACCGACCTCCCTTACCTATGCACTTCCGTCCGTAATCAAAAGCAACATCAGTCCGCCGGCATTGAGCGTCGGCAGACAGATCTTGTACTTCATGCCGGACGTCGTATTCGTCCAAGATGGCAACCGCATGGGAGCCGTAAACTACCGCGGCCTCAACATTCGATGGCAGGATTCTCGCTTCATCGAGGACGGCAGGGTGCCAAGCGATGCCAGAATTGTAGATCATACGTGGAAGCATCCGAACAAAAGCGGTGGTCCAGACCGTCGCTTCAAGGACAACAGGCAGATTCCCATCTGTCTGTATGAAACCATGCACTTTCAGAGCAATAGCGGTGTTAACGAGCTAGTCGAATTTTCGCAGCCAGGAAGGACTGCGGCTTTCGCTCGCGGTTGCCAGCTTATCGCGCAGTTGCCCAAGGAGAAAGCGCCGTCCCTGGCGGTTTCGCCACCATCTCAATCCGCACCTCAGACGCAGGTCGAGCCGGAACAGGGGGGAAAACCGCGATCGCTTGGCACTGTCGCCCTTGCGGTGCTAGCCATCTTTGTCGGACTTCCGTTGTTTGCGGTGTTCGTTCCCTCGCAGGAGCAATCGACGCCGACGGCCTCATCTTCCGGAACAGAGCAAGCCATCTCGGGCCCGGCAACGACGGCCGCTCAGGATCCGACGGTCCAGAGCAGAGCAATATCCACGGCGCCAGCGAACCTTCATGACCCGACAACCGATCCATCGGCTACTTTGCCCTTGGAAGGCCAAACAACACCGTCATGGTCTTCGGTGGAGAAGGACGTCCAGATCCCAAGGGTGCCATCCACCGCCTCGGCGGAGACTGCACGGCAGCCATCATGGCATACTCGGACTACGGTGAATCTTCGAAAAGGCCCCGGTACGAAATACCTTGTCCTCTCAGTGGTACAGAAAGATTCCGCAGTGGTACTTCTTGAGCAGCGAGGCGGCTGGAGCCGTGTGAAAGTTCACGATGACGTGATCGGCTGGATGACGAGCAAGGCCATTGCTGCAGATAACCCGAAACGAGACAACGAGTTCTCGCGCAGGGAAAACGAGTGGTGACGTGCCGACCCATGTACATTTCGTCTGATCTGAAAGCGCGGAGTTTAGGAGTCTCGTAGGCGGGTATAGGAAAACTGCTGAACCGGCTAGAGCGAATGCTCAAGAAGGCTTTCGTTCCACTCATTGAGATTGGGTTTGGTCCAATCGCCATAGACACGCTTGACACTGGTCCTGCCGTAGTTCGCGATTTCAGCGAGCAGGCCGGCGATGATCTTCGGCGAGGCGTTGTCGCCGTCGATCAGGAGCGCGAGCGTCGAAGTGGTGTCGTTTGACATAGTAGGTTTTTTTCTCACTCGATCGCGAAAGTTGCAACGTCAGCATGAAGGTTCAGCGTGCTCTATTCGGCCGCGACGACCTCGAGCCTCGTCGCTCCGACCTCATCGAGATCGTGGAGCCGCACGCCCGGACAGACCTTCCGCGCTATGTCTGTGAGGTGCCGGTGATGAGTCAGGTAGATGACCTGTCCATGTCGCGCCATCTCTGCAAATAGCCTGAAGGCTTCCTCCGCCCGGAAGTCGTCGAAGGTTTCCATGATATCGTCGGCGATGAAGGGCACCGACACCCGGTTTTCGACGAATTCGTGATAACCAGCCACACGGAGGGCCAGATACAATTGGAAGCGAGCGCCCTTGGACAGTTCGTCTGCAGCTTTCGAACCACCTGCCGCCGTCACCGCGATGAGGACGTCTCCATCCTTGCCAGGCTGGGCGGCGACGCCTTGATAGGCACCGCGGCTTATTGTCCTGAAGGCTGACGACGCCCGAGCCATCATGCCGCTGCGATGACGATCCCTGTACAGTCGGAGACCGTGCTCGGCGGCCGCAACGCCCGCGCGCAGCTCAACGTATCGGCGGGCGCCGTCCTCTATTTCCAGAAGCGTCGTCCGCCGCTGCTCCTCGATCTCAGCCACCTTCGAGTCGCCGCCAATGGCGTCCAGCGCATCCTGCGCCCTGGAATGGTCTCTGAACACTTCGTTGCACCTGAGGTCCTGGCCCTCCAGGATTGGCGTGAGCCGGGCAAGCTCCTCTTCGAGTTCCGTCTTGTCCGCGGCGCCGACCAGCTCCTCGACGCCTACGATGTCGCTCGCGCCACTGCTTTCGACCAGCTCCTGCTCCAGCTCGAAGATCGATCGCGACAGTTCCCGACGCTTGCCTGCGAGGTCGGTACGGGCCTCGACCTCGTCCAGGGTTTCCACTGCGAAGAACTCGATCATCTTGCGCGCCCGAGCTTCCAGAAACTCCTGCTCCAGCCTCAAATCGTGCTCTTCCTTCCGGATCATATCGAGATCGCGCTCCAGCTTTTCGAGGCGCTCCTGGTCAAGCACCGCCTTTCGAACCTTCTCGACCACCGTCTGGGCGAGCTCGCTCGGTGATCCGTCGGCAGGGATGGCGAGCCTGCTGCAGAGCTCGAGCACCCTCGCCTCGAACTGCGCCTTGTCCTTCTCCATCTTCTCGATGCGGTCGATCAATCCGTCCTTCGCCTCTATGGCTGATGCAAGCTTCTCAAGCGTCGACAGGATCTCCGTGACCGATCCGACGCCGGGAAGGTGATCCAGCTCGCCAAGCCAGCATCCTTCGCAGGTCATCTTCCAGGCCAGCGCCCATTCTTCCGCTGCGCGCTCAATGATGTCGAGCGCCTTTCGGCGCCCTAGGACTTCCTTCCTGAGATGCTCCATCTGCATCGCACGGGCCCGAGCATGGTTGAACGCTGCCAATGCTTCGTCGGCCGCGGATGCCAGCCCTGCTAGATCGGCATCCGGATGGAAGCGCACCGCGGCACCGTTCAACGCCACTGTCAACGAACGCTTCGCTTGAGTTGCGCGATCCCGGACATCAGCCATATCCTGCTCGACGGCAATGAGATCGTCGCGTGCCTTGAGGGCCGCATCTCTCTTGCGGAGCCATTCTTCCAGTTCCTGCGGATCCGGCGCGAGCCGAAGGTCGGGAGATATCCCCCTCACCTTTTCCGCGACCTCCGATCTGACCTTCTCGAGTTCCGCCTCAGCCCGCCTATGGGACTCAAGAGCGGTTTGGATATTCGATCCCACTGTTGCGCGGCGCAGCAGAAGCTGGTTGAGCTTGCCTAGCTCCGCAAAATGCAACAGGCGTTGAGAGAGCACACGATCGTCCGCCCTCATCGCCGCCTCGAACAGGTCCGCCGAAGCGGCGTCCATCGTCTGACGATGTTCCGTCCACGCCCTGTCACGGGATATGCGACTTGCCGTCGCGGTAGCCTCATCGATCTCGCCGGCCTGATTACGCAGCGCCTCGATCTCGGCGTCCAACCGTCGTGCCTCGGGCTCGAGCCGCTCGAGTTCCGCACGCGCGGACCTCAAGTCCTCTTCGTTGCTCTTGAACGGCTTCCTCCAGCTTTCGAGGGTCGCGGCCGAAGGGCACGCCATCGTGCCGAGTTCGGCAACGGCGCCGTCCCAAGGATGAAGACGCATCATCGCTTCCGATAGCGCGCCGGACGCGGTGTCGCGTCGCCGTGAAAGCGACCGAAACACGAGCTCCTCCTCCGACCGTGGCTGCGCCTTCAAAGTCGCGGCAAGCAGTTCGAACGCCTTGGTCCTTTCCACCGGGTGGATCGCGTCGACCTCTTGAAATCCGACGCTTTCTTCCGCCAAGGCGTGCTCCGCCTTCGCGAGTTCATCGGCGGCACCGGCCGTCCGGGCATCTACGCCGGACCTCGAGCCGATCAGCGCTCTCAGTGTTCCGACCGTCGCGGCGTCGAGAACAAGCCGGCTCGGCGACGCCTCTGCCGGTCGTCCTAGAAGAAGGAGGATGCTTTCTATCGAAAGCTCGGCCGCGCGCGCCGAAAGCTTCGGGATGTCCTTCTCGGCCGTAAGATATCTGGCCTTAAGTTCAGAAAATTCGTCCATGCTGGCGGCAAGCTTGAGAGCGACGGGATCGGCTTCGAGGGCCGCCTTCTCCTCTTCCAGCAAAGCCGACGAACGGCAAAGGTCGTCCAGCTTGACGCGGTGTTCGATCTCCTTGCTCTTTAGCCCAGGCAATTCCTGCCGCCAGGATTCCGGCGGCTCCGGAACCACCTCAAGGTCGGCAAGCTTCAGCCGAAGCCCCGACAGCCGCCCCATGGACGGGATTGTCCGCAGGATGCGCCTGATTTCGTCGATCCGTTTCTGCGTTTGTGCCCTTTCCGTGATGGTGCTGTCGTACAGCCGGCTCAACCGATCCCTCTCGGAACCGAGCCGCTGGAAGTCGCTCGCCTGCAGATCGATTGCCTCGCGCTGCTGCTTGAGATCCTGCAGCCTCGCCTTCAGTTCGCCCAGGCCGCCGCTACGTGCACGGTACCTGTAGAACGCGTCGATTTCCCCCCGGATCGAGAGGAGCTCGCGACTAAGATCCGACAGCCCAGCGCTTGCGGAGAAAAGCAACTCGCCGAGGTCGCCTTTGCTTGCAAGAATGCTTTGTCCGCCTTTCTCAAGCGTGTCGTCGTCAAGTGAGAACATCGTCGTGAAGGCGTTCCGGTCGATACCACCAAGATCGGCCCTTATCACAGCGTCGGACTGAACCCGCTCCTCGTCGTCGAGCAGGCTGTTCTGCGGACGCTTGATTCGGACGAATTCTCGATCCTGACCGGCGACACGGATGTTCGCGCCTATCCGCATTGAAGCGTAGGCATGCAGGAAGCCGTATCTGCTTGTGGTGCCGATGCCGAAGATCAGGTCCAGGATGGCGTCGGAGGTCGTCGACTTTCCCGCTTCGTTCGGCCCGTAGATGATATGAAGATCGGGCGAGCCTACGGGGGGCGGTCCGAAATCGATGACGCCATCCGTGAACTTGCCGTAACGATTTAGGTCAAGGCGGTTGATGCGCATCAGTCGACCTTCTCCCGACGAAGACGTGCCATGACTTCGGCGGACCCGCCCGCGGCAATGTCGGCGAGATTCTCCTCGAACGATACCTCGTCGGAGCCGAACATCTCGCGAAGCTCGGCAGGAAGCTGCGCGCGCAGCTCCTCGACGATCGCTCTGAGCTCCTGCCTGTAGCCCTCTGACCGATTCACTTCGTCTTCCATGATGACGGCCAGTTCGCCTGCCGCTCCCGACCGACTGTTGACGCTGCCAGGAGGCCGGCAGACGGTTTGCACTTTGTCGATCCAGACGTTTCCGATGAGGGACCCGCGGGTCTCCAGCTCGGTGCGGACGAGGTCGAGATCACGACGCAGCCGCCAAGCCAGGTCGGTGGATCCGGTTATCTGCACGCGTGCCACCAGGTGTTCCGCCGTGACGGACGCACGTAGCTCGTGGAGGCCGAACGAGACATCGCCTATCATACTCGTCCAGTCGGTTGCCCCCGACACGTCAACGGCAAGGCGCTCGAATTGCGCGACCGCCGTCGGCCGCTCCTCGACAACGATCGACCGGTCGTCCCTGATCGTGACCAGCGAGACCGATTTGCGCCCGTCTTCATTGATGTCCCTCCCCTGCGGCATGCCAGGCATAACGACGACCGAGGCGGTGTCTTCCACCACCGACCGCTTGTGAATATGACCCAGCGCCCAGTAGCGGAAGCCGCTCTGCTGCAGGTCCGCGACACTGCACGGAGCATAGAGGTCATGCTTCTCCGATCCGCCGAGGCTCGTATGCATGATGCCGATGTTAACCGCATCCGGAACAGGAAGACCGTAGTGTCGAAGCAGGCTTAGTGGGGCGTGCGGCTTCGCGAAACTGAGGCCATGGATCGCAATGGGAGAATGGCCGGCGCCATCGATCACCACCGCTTCGGCGTTCGCGCCGAACACCTTCACCGTCTCCGGCATCACAAGCTCCGTCGTGATTTTCGACAGAGCATCGTGATTGCCTCGGATGATGAACGTTCGAATGCCCGCCTCATGAAGGCGCCGAAGTTGCTCGGCGATAAAGCGGGCCGTTTTCATCGACGTCTGATCGCCATCGTAGAGATCGCCGGCAAGAACAAGCGCGTCCACCTGCTCTTCGAGGCAAATATCGACCACGCGGATGAACGCTCGCCTCGTTGCCAGACCGATGAGATCGGAGAGTTCCGGATTGCGCAGAGCGAGCGTCTTCAGAGGCGAATCAAGATGAACGTCGGCGGTATGCAGGAAGCGATAGGCCAATTGGATACCTCAAGCATTGACTTGCCTTCATATGCCAACGATTGAGTCGAGGCGATAAACACATCGCGTTTCGTTCTGTTCTCCACACGTTTGTCCAGTCAGTGACCGTAATCGCTGAGGGCCTCCTCGATTTTCGGCGCTCGTCAATTGCATGCCGACAGACGAGTATGACGCGACTGATGATGAGGAGAACCCATGGACAGCAAGAACGCGGGTTTCGACGTATTGGAGCCCGATCCACCTTTCCTCGATACTCAGGCGATTCGGTAACATCGATCATAAGCTGCAATCGGCGACCATGAAAACGCGCTGGTTTTCTCCGCAGCAAGCATGTTTGTGTCCGCGTCAGAGGGCAATCAGATAGGCGACCAGCGCATCCTTTTCTTGTTGCGTAAGCTTTGTTGCGAGAACCAGATTGAAGAACTCGACCGTGTCGGCGAGTGTCATTAGCCGCCCATCGTGCAAATAGGGTGGGGAGTCCTTGATGCCGCGCAGTGTGAAGGTCTTGATCGGACCATCCGGTGACAACTCGAGATCGTTGACCTTCTGGCCGATCTTATAGAAGCGCTCGAGCTTCAAATCGTGCATGTTGTTGTCCATGAAGGCGGTCTGCGGGAGATGGCAAAGGGCGCAGCGGCCCTTGCCCATAAACACCCGTTCGCCTTCCAATTCCTGCGCGCTCGCCCGGCCTGGATCGAGGCGTCCGGTCGCATCGAGCTTGGGCGCGGGCGGAAAGTCGATCATGTTCTGCATCTGCGCCATCATCGAGACCTGGCTCGCGCGATCGAGCAGGTTCACGCCCTTTCTCGCGGCGCTCACATGGTCGCCGTTGAAATAGGCGGTGCGCTGCTCGAACTCAGTAAAGTCTTCGATCGACCGCAGCGATCGTTTCGAGCCGTGAATTTGCTGATTGAACAGCCCACGCAGACTGGTCGTGTCGAGACGAAACCGCTGCGCGTGTGGCCGGACATCGGGGGTCAGGTGGAAGGCGGCATTGGTATGAAAGTTCGAATGGCAGTCAAGGCAGGCGACGCCCAGGCTCTCCTCGGCAGCTTTGCGGTCGTCCGTCTCGTTGAACTCTTCTTGCGGAAAGGGAGTTAGCAGAAGTCGAAGCCCTTCCATCTGCACCGGCGTGATAATCCCGCTCATGGTCTCATTGAAGTTCCTGATCGTCAGAAGCTCGCCGCGCGACACGTCACCGAGTTCCGGATGCGAGGTCAGAAAGATTGGTGGCGGGAACTCCGGCGTCAGGTGATCGGGAAGGTCGAAATCGACATCGAAACGCCTGAGATCCCTGCCCTCCTGGCGGCCGATTTCGTTAATCTGCACCCTCGGAAAAACCTGGCCGCCAGTTGGCTGCTTTACATGTGGCAGCGGCAGAAAGCCCGCCGGCAGTAGTCCCTGCTCTTTGATCTCGTCCGGGCTCTTGGCGGCCAATGTGTCCCAGCTTACGCCCTTCGGGAGTTTCACGCGAACGCCTGCCTGAACCGCCTTCCGGCGGCCTGACATCATCACACCTTTCAGGGGATGATCAGAAAGATCGTAGCGCTCCTCAAGCAGGCTCCGCTGACGTTTCATGACACCCGGCTTCGTACGTTCGTCGAGTTTCTTCACCTCGGAAAAGGGGAGAATGGGAAACGTTCGATAGATCAGATCAGCAGGCAGCGGATCAGACGCGGTCGCAAGAGCATGCGCGGAGACTGCGAATGCGATGGTTATACCGATCAGAATTAGCGACCTAAGTCGGGTCGAGTGGGCTGTTAGGTCGCAGCCCGAGATAAAAACTTTTTGACCGAGATCGTCAAGAATATAGGGCGTCTTTACAGAGGTGTTGGATGTTCCTACGCATTTTTTCCAATAGAATGCGATATTACGCAGACCTGACATGTGCTTTTGCTTTCTTCACCACGGTGCAAACGACAGCTTCTGCCGCCACTGACGAGTGAGGTTCAAATTTTGTGCCAGGGGAGCCGGAAAGTGGATCAGAGACTTTGTCTTGCACTTAGTCAGCCGCTTGAACGAGAGCGCAGCGAGACGCTACGCGAACATCCGTGTGTCACGTACCCGACAAAGCGGACTGTTATTCGATGATTGCAGTCTGCATGCTTAGTGCCGAAACGGATTACATGGCACGCATATTCCTGATCGCTAACTTTGCTGGTCATTCCCAAGCTGGTGCACAGCCGCTGAGGAGCAGGCGCTTCTGCCGCCACTGCCACTGAGCCCAGGAGGGCTTTCACACCAGCGAGTTTATGTTCTTCGGGTCAGCGAGGCGGCGGCTAGCTGTCTTTCACAACACGGCCGCCTTTGATTATTGTGCGAATGCGCTTGGTGTCGGCAAGGATCGACAGGTCCTTAAGTGGATTGCCGTCGATCACGACCACATCTGCGAAAGCCCCCGGTGCGATGATCCCGACCCTGCCCTCCAGCTGCAGGACCCGAGCGGCATCCAGTGTGGCGGAGCGGATCACTTCGTCTGCCGGCAGGACACGGCCGCGTAGCTCGAATTCTTGCGCCTGATACTCGTGCATCCCGCCGAGTAGATCCGAGCCGTAGCCCATTGTTACTCTGGCCTCCCGTAAGGTCTCCAATGCCGTGAAACCCGCAGCCAAAACGGAATCGATCTTTTCGAGCGAAGCCGCTGGCATCCCATGTTCGGCGCCCTCGCGCGCCAGGGCGGCGTATGTGATGTTCGTAGGAACCACGACGGCGCCCGACTTGCGTACCCGCCTGGCGGTTGCCGGTGTAATCAGGTTTCCGTGCTCGATCGAGCGCACCCCAGCCTCGAGTGCCCTGGAAATGGCTTCATCCGTATAAAGGTGAGCGGCGACATAAGTGTGCTGGTGCGCCGCTTCCTCGACCACCGCCTGCAGCTCGGGAAGGCTGAACGCGACCGCATCTACGGGGTCGGTCGGCGAAGAAACACCGCCGCTCCCCATGACCTTGACGAAGCGCGCGCCCGCCTTCAGCTCCTCCCTGGCCGCTAGTCGCACTTCCGCTTCGCCGTCGCAAATGCGGCCAAGAGCGCCCAGCTGGTCAAGATAATAATTTGCAGGGCGCCGATTGTGCCGATCGCGATAATCGGTGTGGCCGCCCGTCTGAGACAGTGCCTTGCCGCAAATGACGAGGCGCGGCCCCTCGATAAGCCCGTGCTCGGCAGCGTCCACCAGCCCTTGATCAGCGCCGCCCATGTCGCGGACCGTCGTAAAGCCACGGCTCAACATTCCGCCCATGGTATTTGCGGCATGGAGCGCGACGAGCGTGTTGGGCAGCTCAGCGTTCGCGGCGAGATTTCCTTTCGCGGCAACAACATGCACATGGCAATCAATCAATCCCGGCATGACGAAGCGCCCCGCCGCGTCAAAAATGCGGGCGCCGGTCGGTGCCTTCACCCGCCCTCCGACTTCGGCAACGAATCCATCCGCCAGCAGAACATCAACCCGATCCGCAGCGCGGTCCGCGGTGCCGTCCACGATGGCAGCATTGCGAATAACGATTGTCTTCATCCATGCGCCCCACGGTTTTCGCTAAGAATCGACCGCTGACAGAACGCCATCACTTCCCTGAAATGACGTGCGGGTCTCCGGCCCTGCCTTGATAAGTCGGCCAAAGCACTGATTGTCAGCCTTCACCGAGCGTCCGCAAAATCGATCGCCTCGCGAAGGAAATAGTAGCCGCGGGCGAAGAAGGCGGCGCGTTCACGATTGTCTACGCCGAAGCCATGGCCGCCGACATCGGGTTCGTAGAAGTGGGCCGGATAGCCGAGTGCCTGCAGTTTCGCAGCCATCTTACGCGCGTGGCCAGGATGGACGCGGTCGTCCCGCTTCGTGGTGGCGAGCAGGATCGGCGGGTAGGATCGCCCTGGCTCGGCAGCGTGATAGGCAGAAATTTCTCTGAGGAAGGCCCAATCCTCGGGCTTGTCGGGATCGCCGTATTCGTCAATCCAGCTCGCGCCTGCGAGTAGCTTCGTGTAACGGCGCATGTCGATAAGCGGAACTGTGCATAACAGTGCGCCAAATCGCTCGGGATATCGGGTAAGCATGTTGGCGATGAGGAGGCCGCCATTCGAGCCGCCCTCCGCGCCGATCCGCCCAGGCCGCGTGACACCCCTGCGCACCAGGTCGGCAGCAACGGCTGCGAAATCGTCATGGGTCAGGCGCTTGCCTTTCCGTCGCCCCGCCTCGTGCCAACGCGTGCCGAACTCGCCGCCGCCGCGGATGTTCGCCACGACGCTCGTACCGCCGCGTTCCAGCCACAGCTTGCCGATTGCGGAGTTGTAGCGGGGAAGATTAGACATGCCGAAGCCGCCATAGGCGGTGAGGTGAACCGGTGCATCTCCGGTTTCTTTCGCAGGCCCGACCTGGGTATAGGGGATCATCTCACCGTCCGTCGAGACCGCTTCGTGGCGCGTGACGATCAGACCGGATGCGTCGAAATTTTCCGGGGTGCTCTTCAGGATCACTGGGGCGCCGTGAAGCGGCGCAGCGTTCAGATCGAGCAGGGAAAGCAGCGGCGGGTCTAACGGCCCCTCGGCCGATACGAGGACCTCGCCATTGCTCTCGTGCGTTGCCGCATCGAGCGACCAGACGCGAACAGTCCCCGCGGTGGGTATGGCGCTCAGAACGCTGTGCGTCCATTCCTGCCGCCCGGGCGTGAACACTACGAAACCCGCAACGAGGTTGTCGAGATGAGAGACAACGAGCTTCCCGTCGGTCCAGAAGAAGGACTGCAGCGAGCACCTGTCACCCGGTTCGAAGAGGGTGGCAAAGTCGCGCTCGCCGGCGACGAAAGTGGACAGGGAGATGCCGATCAGCACATCGGTGGCATAGGTCTTTCCGCCGACCGTCCAGGGCCTGCGCGGCGCTACCGCCAACCAGTCGCCGAAGACGGTCCACCGCGCGTCCCGCGGAAGATCGATCTGTGTTTTCGGACCGCTTCTGTCGCCGATCCGGGAGATCGAATCGAAAAAGGCCGGTTGATCGATGAACCAGACACGCCCGCTCTCGGCGGTGCGGTCCAGAACCGCGGACACGCCGAGGGATTCGGGACCCGTCTCGAAGATCACCGGTGCGGCGAGTGGATCCGAGCCGCGCTTCCATATCCGCACCGTGCGCGCGTAGCCGGAGCGCGTGGCCATGTCATCGCCAAGCGCACTGGTAAGTAGAAGCGTATCGGGATCGAGCCAGCCGACATCCCCCTTGGCCTCCGGAAGATTGAACCCATCGGCGACGAAGCTCCGTGAGCCGAGATCGAATTCGCGATGCACGACCGCGTCGCTGCCGCCGCGCGATAGTCGCAGGATGGCTCTTTCGCGTCTCTCCGGCTCGACCGAGGCACCACCCCAGACCCAATCCTTTCCTTCCCTTGCCGCCAGCGCATCCAAATCGAGAACGATCTCCCAGTCCGGCTTCGTCGTTATATAGGCGGCGAGTCTCGTTCTACGCCACAAGCCTCTCGGGTTTGCGGCAGTTTGCCAAAAATTGTAGAGATACCGGCCGCGGCGGGTGATCTGGGGTATCTTGTCAGGGCAGTCGAAAATTGCTGCGAGCGTGTCGCGGTCGCATTCGAACTGCGGTCCGCCGAGGCGTGCCAGTGTTCTCGCCGATTGCTCCGCAACCCAGACAAGGGCTTCTTCGCCATCAATGTCTTCAAGCCAGAGATAAGGATCATCATCGGGGGCATTCGGCGTCGGGCGAGAGTCGATACCAATCATGTGATTACACCCATAAACGCAAAATACTCCGTCTGAAATCCCGTCATCAAGGATGCTGCTTTCCTTTTTCGTTGCCCCGATACAAGAGTCAAAAGTCGTGCCAACTGCACATGACCTTCTTCCCGGATGGATTCAGGGGCTAAAGTGGGAGCAATCAGCAACTGCCGAACACTCCCCCTTGTCGCGAAGTCGACATCCCGCTGCTGCTCAATCGTCTCAAAGCGTTCAGGCGCTAAGCCAGAGTGGGACTCTCTGGAGTGGCATCACAATCGTGGGAGCCCGAGGCCTGGTTAGCCGGCTGCCTCCCCATAAACCGGCGACCGCTCCTGCGGTTCATACTGGTCGAAACGCTGACGGATCACGCCCGCGGACACCGCAGCGTTCGAGCTTCGCGGAGCCGATCCGGACATCTACCCCTATTTTGATCGAGGTGACCGCTCCCCCAACTGTGTTCGATGCTTGGAAAGCGTGTGGCGATCGCCGCCGGCAGCCTTGACGCGCTCCGCCGCCAAGGGGTGCCATGCCGCCGTTTTTTGCTCTTGGCCCGTATGAAGGCCGGATCAGAGGTGGGCCGGACAATATTCGTGCTGGTCCCGATTGATAAGGAACTCGGACGCGGCAAGCGGAGAAGCCAGCCGGGACCCCTCCTCTACCAGCATCTCGCGCAGCCAACGACTGGCCGGATCACTATCATGAAGCGCAGGCCATTGAACGGCCTCGGTGAACGGAAGGTGTTGGGGCAGCGGCAGCTCGACTATTTGGAGGGGCAGGATTTGCGCGAAATGCTGCGCCAGGCGTAAGGGCATGGTTCCTATACGATCGGTGTCCGACAGCATGGTCGGAATCATGCTGTAGCCGTGTACGACGACGTCGATCCTTCTCTTTTGACCGTACTCCAGCAAGTACCGTTCCTCCAGACCTAGCCTCAGGGTGTCCCCGAACCCAACGACAACGTGCCCCATCGACATGTATCTCTCGAATGTGAGTGGCTCTGACAGCTGCTTGTTCGAACGACAGCCGACACACACGTGTACATCGTCGAACAATTTCGTTCGAGAATGAGCGTTTGACATGAATATCTCCGGCAGAATCAGAAGATCGACGTCGCCGCGCTGGAGAAGATCCTCGTTGTCGTCGCTGGGAGGCCGAAATTCGAAGCTGACGGCGGGGGCTTCACGCGTCGCACGCTCCACGACCCTTTCGAAAAACACGAGCGTCACGTAGTCGGAAAGGATGATCCTGAAGCGGCGATCCGATCGGGCCGGATTAAACGGCTCCCAGGATAAGATGGAGAGCTGAATGTGCTGCAGAGCCTCCCGGGCCGCGGCCGCGAGCCCTTGCGCACGAGGCGTGGGGATAAATTCGCGCCCCGCCATTGTAAACAAGTCATCACGAAAATAGCTGCGCAATCGCGCGACCGCTGCGCTCATTGCCGGCTGACTGAGATTGATGCTGCGTGCCGCCGCCGTGACGTTACGCTCGGTCATCAACGCGTCGAGCGCGACGAGGAGATTTAGATCAAGGCCTTTAAAACGCATGTCTCTTTATCCATAGCGTGGATGTATGTCGCATCCTTTATTAGTAATATAAATTGACGGTTTCACAGCACAGAGACTCGGTACGGAAACTTTCATTCGCGAATTGGACATTAAACGCGAATTTGAACATTGCGGTGATTTGCGGACGTATGTTCGGGCAAGGCGAGCGATCCAGCCTCGCCTCGCGCCGATTTTCAGCGGGTAAACGGTCGGCGTTTCCCCACCCCATCCCGATTGTTCTGCGGTTGTCGTCGGCAGCGATTACGGGGGGTCAAACAACGAGGAGCGATTTCCTCCTGCGTCGCTCGAAGTTCATCTTTGAAGCGGACGACGAATTGCCGAATAGATGAAGCGGTTGGACGTGACATGGTGAATGTCGGCGACACCGATGGCGATCATCCGACCGCGCAGAGGCTTATCTGCGGCACGCCCGTCTTTCGATTTTCGCGCAGACCGGTCTTTCGATTTTGCGCGAGCACCTTCGCCAGGCGACCTGTCAGGGGGACCTGCGAGAATGCGACCCGCTAACGCCCCTCCTTGTTGCGGACGGATTTTCTCCATAGTGTGCCCTGTAAAGTGCGGAGAACCTCCCGAACTGAAAAAATCCCCATTTCAGGCAGATTTCTTTCAAAAGCATATGGTTCTCTGGATCAAGGAGGTCCTCCCGCGCTGCCCGTAATCGAAGCATCTGTAGATAGGCTGCAGGCGTTGTATCCTTGAAAGCACGAAATCCCACTTCGAGTGCTCTGGTGGAAACACCCGCTGCATCTGCCACCATTGGCATTGTAATCGGCTTGTTGATATTGGCGCACATGAACTCTATCCCACGTCGCACATGTCCGGGAGCAATCATGCAAGGCTTCTTACTCAGTAGATGCGACAACCGATGAGGCACCATCCTTATTACCACGTCGGCAAGTGCCTGCGTAATATGCGCCATCGCAAGGGGGGACTGAAGGAGGGGACCATTATCGCGGATCCCGTCGATTATCGCTTCCGTGACATTGCCGATTGTCCTACCGACCGGCGTTGACAGATCCACTTCGGGCAACAGGTCGAGCGAGCCATTAAACGGCACATCGAAAGTTTCGCCAATGATCCTTTGGATCAACGACCAATTAAGCACCAACTCGTCTATCAGATTGGACTGCCCGTGCATTGATATGCCGTCCGGCTCGAAATTCCTGTAAAGAAGCAGTTTCCCGGGTTCGGCCCCGGCCATGCGCGAACCGTACGTAACCCCCATGCCACCTCTGCGCGGTACTACGATCGACAGGTGCTCTGTTGCACCCGCACACCACTGAGCGCGGAACTGAAATCCTGTCTGATGATGACCAGTAATCAATACTGCGCTCTCAGAGGCCGAAAGGTCGATACCCCAATGGAAGTCTTGAGCATGGCCGACAAGCTCGGCGTCGAATGTGCCGAAAACCCCTCCCAGCGTTTCGATCATGCTATCGAACGTTGAACCACGATATCGAAAAACGGCATCACCGGCGCTATTTTCCATCATGCATTCTCCAGGTTCAGTATTGCTGCTTTTATCATTCCTGCTGGTTCAACGGCCAAGGACCTGACGAGAGATGTGCATGCATTCCAATTGCGGCGCGATAGCGCCGGATGTCCGCGCAGAGCGCTTGTTGCCGATGAGGACCGTCTTGACCGGAATTGCAGCCGACAAAAATTGTCGCCGACCTTGCGTTGAAGCGCGGCTCGGACTGACCATGATTTCCGCCGAATTTGCGCCGTGCGATTTTTGAGCAACAGCTCGTCCTGGGAATAGGCGCGTAGCCGGGCTGCGGCCGCACTCATGCCCGGCTGGCTGAGATTGATGTTGCGCGCCGCGGCCCGTGACGTTACGCCCGGGCATCAGAGCATCGAGCGCAACGAGGAGATTTCGATCAAGACCGTTAAACCGCATGGCTGTTAGCATGGGGCGGATCTATGCCAGCCGAGCGCTTGATCGACGGCTTCATTGGAAGAATGTCATTGCCAGAACTCAAACGGAGGGCCGGCAGACCCGCCAACCGGGGCACGCGCCGTCGCTCCTGCCGGCCGCCGGCGTTGGACAACGGGCGAGACGGCATGAGCTTGCCAATGAGCGTCGGCGCTTCGGACAATGAGGCGAGGTGGCTCATAGCTCTGGTCCATTCCGGTCGATTATCGTACCGGCGGGCCAGTCGGAAATCGGCCGTCCAACAGGCAGAACGATGACAAGCGGATCCTCGACGCGCGTGGGCGGCAGGTCGACACGCGCGTGTGGCAGCGTGGATCGTACGCTAATCCCTGACATAACAGTCAACAGACCGTGTCGGCCGAACCTCTCAATGTGTTTCCGCAGCTCGTCCCGGACGGTACCGAAAGCGAAGGGAACTTGAAACTCCTGAAGTGTGGGAAGCATGACATGGATCGAATGAGCAATTCCGAGCCCCTCCAGATCCGGTCGTACCCCATACAAGCCGAGTTCAGCCACCAGCAGATCGACGCCGTCAACCTTGATGAATCGGCGCAGTAAGCCCATGTGGGCAGCTACACCGCCGGAATCGTAGGCGATGGCACGAAGCTCGGGTCTCGCCCCGGCCCAGCTTTGACTGCCTTCGAACGGCTTCGCATTGAAGGACCCGGTCGGTCCGTAGGTCCTTCGAAAGAATTCCGCGAGTTCGACATGGTCGGAGAGTTGCAACTCGTTTTCCCAACACAATTTCCACCGCACGTCAGAGCGCATTCAAAGACCTTTTTTGCTGTTGAATAGAATTCGGAGGTGTCGACCTTACGCCCAAGTTTATTGCTCGCTTCGTCAAGACGCAGTCGGATCACCGCGCAGGCGCCGCCCGTTTAGCCCGCCCTCGTGATCGCCGATAAAATGGCGAATCAGAACCTGCAATAAGCCGAAGCAATAGCTGGCGACTGATCTCACACAGCCGCAACTGGCGATGTTCAGGGAGCCATGGATGACGCTGGGCATGGAAGCAATCAGCGCGTTGCCAGCTATAGCAGCCGCCGAAGATGGATCCACAGCCGGCGCGGGCACCGGCGAGTTCATTGGACAGGAGGTCAACTGCCGCATCCCAATTCAGCGGAACACATCAAGTCCGTGCCGGTCGTCCGGGTCCGGGCCCTTCTCCAGCAACTCTTTGCGTACCATGGTGTGCGCGACGTGCGCGCTTTGACACAGAGCAGCGGAAAAACCTTGGATGGCATCGATCGGATCCGGATCATCGGCATGCGGCAGCTGTCCATCGTCCATTCGTGCCGAAAACGCGCCTCTATGCGAGGTATAGGGGCGTCTGGGCTTATTCGTTTCCGGCAGGCTGCGAAGTCCAGCATGAAAGGATCCTGTTCCGACGCTTAGGCCTGCCTGTGGCCCAGTGTGGCGACGACGGCAAGCGCATTAAGGTCACCACGCCCTTTTAGCGCATACTAAATTGGGCGTATTTCGATGAACCGCCAATCTATATAGAATATCCGCCATGTCGCTGTTCAGGCATGGCCAGGCACGTGACAGCGAATATTGGGTGCTGCGCCCCATCAAGCAGATGTCGGCAGACACGCGATCCGAGACCGGTGTGAACCCAATGACCGCTGGTCGGCCTTAACAATCCTCGTGGAGGTGGAAACCAGTACGCCTGTCTGCTGAAGGTGGTGGTTTGGTCCTGCGTTCCCGAAGCGATGACCGCGTCCCCACATGAGACCTTGAAAGCCATCGCCTCCCCGCGATTGATTTCTCCGGCACATGCCACCAAGCGAATGATCACCTGAATCTAAATGCGGGCGACAATGCCGAACATATGCGTCAGTGACCTCAACCGCACCGCATTCGAAGACTAAACCCCTGGCGTTACCAGGCCTCTTACCCCACGGACGACGTCGCCGCACCACGAGCTCCGCCGAGCCGAGATCAAGACCTGCACAGGCAGGGCTTCATATCCCATGTATCGAGGATTTGGATCGGTGCCATCTAAACAATCAATTTATCAAACCTCGTCAAATGCTATTAGAATAAAATGGAGTGAAGAACAAAGGCAGGAGGTTTGCGTGCTCCCATAGGTACGATGCCGTCCGCCTCCATCGGTTGTTGGTCCAGGATCACTATCTCAGCCACCTAGAAAAAGTCGCCTGAGGGGTGCGTCCGACTCTTGTCGTGATCAACTGCAGCGAGATGCTCGACCGGCGCGGTCCCCACTATTGTGACCATTGGGGTCGGGCAACTGTGCCGATAGCTCCCTGCAATTGTACCGCCGCTCTTTCAGAGCCTCGCCTGACAACTGCAGTTCGGCTCGAGGCCCTTATCAGGATAACTACATGCCGCAAGAAATCTCACTCTCCGATGTCAAGGATCTGATCGGCAAGGAGATCGGCGTCTCCGACTGGATCACCGTGACACAAGAGACCATTGATACCTTCGCGGAGGCGACGGGAGACTTCCAGTTCATTCACACCGACCCAGTACGCGCAGCAACTGAGACCCCGTTCGGCGGCACGATCGCGCATGGTTTCCTGTCTCTCTCGCTGCTCTCGGCGATGAATTACAATTGCCTGCCGAAGATCCGCGAGCTGACGATGGGGATAAATTACGGCTTCGACAAAGTTCGCTTCATGGCGCCGGTCAAGTGCGGCGCACGCGTGCGCGGCCGCTTCACACTGGCCGACGCCCGCTTCTGTGCCGCCAGCATGCTGATGATTATCTATGACGCAACAGTGGAGATTGAGGGGGAAAGAAAGCCCGCCCTGAATGCAATGTGGCAGACATTGATCCAATTCGACGCAAAGCTCATGTCTGAGCAGGCCCGGCGGGCGACTTTCGCCGCCACGCGCAGGCGCACTATTCCGGCCGCTGCACAATAGAGCTTCGGCTTTCCGTACCGGGCAGCGTTTCCGAGGAAGGGAGCGATCCCCGTCCGCATGCACTCGCGAGGATAGCCGAGACTCCTTCTCGGCCCGGACTGGCATTCTTGCATGATCGCTTTGCGCAAGATTGGTCGTGGGCGGGGTCGCAGCTCCTATTTCGGTCTATAGAGCCGGCTTCGCGCGTTCGACAAAGTAGGCGTCGCACAGTTCCCAAAGCGGTCATATCACCGGACGGCATGGATCATGCAATAACTGCCTTGCAATTGTCATACTTAAGGTAAATATGCTGCACTGCACCATAAGCGGTTTGTCCTGCCCCTGAAGCCGTCTCCCTATGGCGCATGATCGAAGGAGTTACCCATGCCAAATTCAGCGAACAATGCAGGTGCGCCTGTCACGAAGCGGGGCCACGTCGACATCGGTGACGCAGCGCGGCGATCTCGCGAAGCGGTTGGATACAGCATCGAGGATCTTGCATTGACCTGCGGACTGACTGGCGCAGAAATCACCGGGATTGAACTAGGTAATGATGTCGACCCGGACAAGCTCAGGCGCATCGCGGCGGCACTTCGAGTGCCAACCTCCACCTTCCTGCTGGACTAACGGAACGGGCGTTACGCTGCCAGCGATACCCGACATCCCCCGTTGCAAATACGCACTTTTGAATCGCGCCAATATCGGCGACTACCAAATGAAATTATAGCCATCGTCCACGGACGTTCTGGCTTTAGCGGCAGCAGGTCGCGTTCAGCCCGGCCTTTTTGTGTACGCTACGTGACCGAACCGGTCCCCTCTGTTGTACTCCTGCCAATAGGGCGTACACTGCTGTCATCAGCGGCCGGTTACACGGGCGCCGCTGGCTGAAAGATCTGCGCTTTCGCCCCAACTAAGCGAGTTGCGCAATGTATTCTGGCAACGATTCCTATAACCCTCCGCTTTCGCCTGACGATCTCGACTTGCTCCAGAGCATCCTCAATGAGGAAATCAGGGTCCGACGCATTCCGATCACAAGCGACCGAGCCGATGAGCTTGCCGGGAAGCTCATCAGGCTGTTTCAGTCGGGAGTGAGACAGCCTGATATCCTTCGTTTAATGATCGGGACCGGGTGAAAGCCTCGCCGCCGAGGATGGCCGTTGACGGCGGGTTGCCTTCGTCAGCAATCGAAGAAAAACTCGCTCGTCCAATCGTTCGGGTGATGACCAGGCCTCACCCTTCGCCGGCTTGACGAGGTCACCTGTACGCCCTGCGCCATCCAGCGGCGTGCGCTTCTGTTTCCGAGCAGAACCACCGTTCGCCATATCTCGTGTTGATGCGAGTTGAATCGTAGAAGCGCTGTCCCGGCACGTGGTAGATCTTCTCCCCAGTTTCGATGCTGATATTTCCCTTGATATCGCAAGACCATCCGGTGACTGAGAGCCCTTGCCAGGAGGAGATGAGGCCCGCAAGAGTGGAGCCACCAGATGCACCCACGGCGAGCGCAGCGATCACCAGTCCAGGCGCTCGAAACAGCAGCGATCGTTGTGCGCGCTTGTGGCGATAGTGCATGCCTTCTCCCCACCTGTCGTTGTGCGGAGAATCTTACTGCAGCGCGTCCGTCGGCAATAGCTGCACAAACGGGTTAGGGCATCCTTTGCCGTCAGCGGCATCAAGCCCGCCGCCGTCAGAGCGTGGAAGTCCGCCCGGATCGTCCCATTCTGATCTCCCGCTTTTGCCGAAGCCGCTTTCTAAAGAGATCTCGGCGAGTCGCGCGCCATGTGCCGTCCGCCGCCTCCCCTTCGCATTCAAATCGATCGGTACGAGATTGAGCTCCGACGCCGACCCAGCGACCCTGGCCGAGGCCGCCGCTGTCGCTGACAGCAATCATCAGGGTCCGCAGCTTCACGCCGAGGCGCAAAAGCAGAAGCTTCCACCGGCTGCACTAAAAGTCGACATTAAGACGCTGGGTTTCGTCGCGCCTACACTCCGTCGAGATCGGCCCGGCGTCAGTCAGATGTGCCGATCTCAATGACAAGGACTTTCAACAACGAGGAACCAAGCAAGCCGTTGGCACTACCAATGCACCTGCAGTATTTCAAAGAGGGCGGCGTTCTTTCGGCCGCCACGGATCAACGTTCATGAAAGGGAGACTGGCGTCATCGCGGGACAGAAACCCTCAGAAGCATGCTGCCGGAGACAAGGGCGATGCCGAGAACCTGCCGCGGGCCAAGTTCATCTCCAAAAAAAGCTGAAGCGAAAACGCTTCCTGCCACCGGCACGAGCAGCGTCAAGTAGGCGGCCCTGCCGACCCCGATGCCGGCGATTGCGTAGTACCAAAGCCAAAACGCGACGGCGCCGTTCAACACACCCGAATAGAGAATAGCTAGCACATCGTTCCAGCTTGGAAGTGGAATTGATCCGTTAGGCACCACCGTGAAGATGAAGAAGAAAGGAAGGTTCAGGACGAAAGACAATATGCATTGCAACGCTACTCTACTGATCCCGGAAATCGAGTGGGATGGCTTTCCTGCCAGGATTGTTGCAAAAGCCCAGGCGCTCGCGTTGATGAGAACCAGCATGGCACCCGCCCCGAAGCTACTGCCACCAATGTACAGCAATACGCCGAAGACCGCTACGACGGGTGCAAGCATTGCGAACGGATGGAGGCGCTTTCCTGACACAATCTCGATCAGGCTCGTAATGGCGGGCATTGTGTACATCAACGTCAGAACAGCCGACGCTGGAAAAAATGCAAGAGCTATCACGTTGACCGTCGACACGACGAACCCGTTGATGACTGCAACGATAAGCGTGTTGTGTCGTTCTGCGATTGACGCCGTTCGAAGCTCCCGCATGCTCTTAGGAAGGAATACAGCTATTGGAAGAAGGCCCGCCAGGAGACTGTAAAAGCGAAAGGGCCAAACACCCAGGTCTTTGATTGCCTCGCGGGAAAGGGAGAACGCTGTGCTCCAAATCAAGACCACGGCTCCCCCGGCCAGCAGGGCCAGCAAGGACCTCATATCAAAGACAGCCCTATTATTCCGCGTCATATCTGACGACTACTGCTATTCGTTTTGCCCTCGGCCGAGCAGTCACCATCGACACAAAATGCGGAATCAAGCGGGCGCTGGTGTCAAAGATCAGCGCCTGAAACTCGGTTGGGACCAAGCACGCTCTAATCGCTTTGCAATCGTCGGTCTGCACCATCGTGAGGCCGCCATGGTTCGGTTCCCACCCCTTCGACAGGTTAAGAACGAGGCCGAAACTCTGGCCCGGATCTGTATGCGTAAATAGAAACTCCCCTTCGTCAAACCGATTGAAGTAGAATCGCCGGATGGCCGTAGCTTGTCTTCCTGTGATCTGCCTCAAGACCTCAAACATGGATATTGACGACAAAAGTTTCTTAACACCCCAAAATATGGGGTTCCGGTTATTGGTTGGGGTGTCTTCCAACCGCTTGAAGGAATAAGAGAATTTCCCAGCATTGTAATCGGCGATCGCCAGTTCGTGAGCAGCAGCTGCCCGGCTATCCTGATAGTAATCCTCTTCGCCATCGCGATTTTTTATGATCGCGGACCAGAAGCGATCCTCGATCCTTTCGACGCCCTGGGCGATCCGAGGCAAGCCGGGCAGGAATTCGGATAGGTCGAAATAAACAAACCCTTCGACGTCAAACGTCTCGCGTAGCGATTCAATCTTGCTCAAAAAGCACCTCTTCACGCGTTGCGTATGTCCTTAGCGACATGTGGAATCGCTTCCCCACGAGGTTGCAGTTGTCGTACCTTGTAATAAGTTTCAGGATCTGGTCGGCAACAAGACCTGCCATTACCGCCAAGGATGGTGCGCTTTGCCACGCGTTGACGCTGCGATTGCCGTTGGCGAACTCATTTTTCAGCCGAGCTTCCTGGAAGCTTCTAACCAGCGCGTCGTCACTATAGAATCGCTCTTGCGAAATGCGCCGCACGTCTTCGAATGAGGGGTGGCTGCCGTCATTGAGATAAATTGGACCAACCGATATGTCGAGCGGGTCACCGCCAAGTTCGATCACCGGAATCTGCCGATCGCGAGCGATCTCGTGGACTATTCTCTCGACGCTGTCCTTGCGATAGTACCCCAAGCTCGCCCAAGCCAGAATTGTAACGGTAACTCCTTTCAGCAGCTCTCCCAAGCGAACACGATCCGGTAGGGCAAATTCGTAGAAAGGTTCGACGCGAACATGCGGATTATGCTTGCTAATGTTTGCCGCCGCGGCATCTACCTTTCGTGCCCCTAGATCAGTGGTGTTGTAGAGAACCTGGCGATTGAGATTGGAAAGTTCGACATCGTCCCCATCCACGATCCGCAATGTGCCGATTCCGGATCGTGCAAGGAGGAGAGAGCACCACGTTCCCCACCCCCCCATTCCCAGCACGAGCACACGGGCCTGCTTTAGTCGCTCTTGATAGGCTGTCGCATTATCCACCCGATCTTCGTCGATGAGTGAGAATTGCAGCATCTGCCTGTCGTAGCGCTCGATCTCCTCCGAGCTCAGCAAACTGGAAAATCGGGAACTGTCTTCAATAAGCCCGAAGCCAGCAAGAGCTGAGACAAAATCGTGCACGTCACCATCCGTGACGTCGTACTGTTCTGCCTTAAGCTGCTTCAGTATCCTCGGCATTGTATGATCGCCGTCTAGTTTCGAAAGCACAACTGCAACCCAAGGCGGAGGAGACTGGATGATCTTTGATTTTCCGGGTATCTCACCGATGCAGATGCTTCCGTCCTCCGCTACGAGAACATGGTGGGAGCGCTTCAATAAAGGTTTCACATACTCCACGAGATTGCCTCGCTCAAAAGGAAGGGCGAAGTCGCGTGTTGACTTCGCCCCCGGATCTACAGCCTAGGCGAGGATAATTTTGCCTTTGCTGTACGTTGCGTCTTCTTCGCTGATAGCAGAGATGCGCTTTTCAAGGTCAGAAAATACAAGTTTTCTCATACTCGTTCCTTTCTTTCTGAAGCGCGCCACAATCGGCGCAACCACCGTCGGTGACCTTGCGAGCACGTCAGGACGTGTTCGCGAGGCGCAGACAATTCTAGATGGAGCGATAGTCCATCGATTGCGCTCGACCATCTTCGGCAGAGCACTTGTGGTCACCAGGTTGCTAGCGCCTCGCTCGAAGGAGACTCAAAAATCGTGCCAGTCACGCCCGCGGGCGTGGCAGTTTTTTTGACCCCGTCGTTCAAAGGCTTGAGGGAAGGTGCTTCGAGGAGGCTCGCCGAAGGAGATTGTCGCGGAGCGGACAAATCCGACACGACGGGTCCTCCTGCTCCAGTCACTACGTTTCGATGTGTTATCGGGGAAAGCCACAGTACGCCAGGTGCCTTCATGAATGATGTCGACCCGGACAGGTCAAGCGTATCGGCGGCGGCAATTCGAGCACTAACCTTCAGATTCTGCGGAATGGCGTCACGCTGCTGGCGATCGTCAACCCGCATGTTGTCCTTGATCTGCGCCGCCTGAGTGGAATGAAGACGGCGTTCTTAAGGCTCATCGCCTGAATGCGGCGATGTCGTTGCCACTGGATTCCTTCGGCGTTGCCCGCGGCCCATGCAGCACATATTGGTCGATTCGCATCGATCGATCCGTATCGTTACGTCACCGTAATTACGTTCCCACGCGATGGACGCAATCATTGCTAGATCAGTGCACCTGAGGATCGGAAACCATATGCTGTGGCGCTGCGGCGTATTGAGAACAGCCTGTAAGTTAAGTCGATGTTGCGGCCCGGCCCCCACCTCACAATCACCGATCTGAGATCATTGGCAGCGACTATGCGCTCAAGCAGGTCATCACGGGCATTGATGCCGAATCCCAGAAGGATTTTGCCTCCTTCGGTAAGAAATGCTTGAGCCTCCGCCAAAAATCTCTCGAGCTGGCCGTAGCCGGGATCAAATGCCCCACGCTCGAGGTCATCGATAAATTCGAATTTTGCTGGAACGAAATTCCAGGGATAGTTCCAAAAAATAATGTCGAACGTCCTTCCAGGAGGAATATTACTGAAGATATCACTTTCGATGACGTCGACATTTTCAATACCGTTTCTTGCGGCATTCTCCAAAGTGTTCGCGACGGCCTGCGGATTGATATCGCAGGCTAGCAACGACAGCGCTCCAGTCTTTGCCAAAAGGAGACCCGGGAGACCGAAACCGCAGCCGATTTCCAAGATCCGCTTTCGAGCAAATGGTGGGAAGTTCTCGCTAAACCAACGCCAACTCTGGAAATCTTCGGGAGGAAAAACGCCTTCTCGAACGATCAGATCCAGCCCGAACTCCCGTATTCGCCGCGGAAAAGTTCTCTGTTGGCTAGTCCTGAGCGTTGCCCTGATATTATCGAGTTCGCTCAAATGTTCCCTCCGAGATGGGGACGCGCTAGCGCTGCTGGCCGCTCAACTGTATCGGGCCCACACGGCAGTTTTCCCAGGCCTTGAGGCATAATATGCGGGTCATGCAGGCCGACTGTTTACGGCACGTCGACGTCCACAGACACGCCGGCGTCGAATGCTGCCCCCGCGCGATAAGTGCAGCGGCTGCGTTCGGCCCCGTCGAGTGTCGCTGGAATACGACGACCTCTGCTTTCGGGGCCGAACGCACCTTATTTGAAGCTCTCGGCTAGCCGATGAAACGCGGCTTCAGGCGGGACTAGAAGTCCATTCCACCACCGGGTGGCATTGCCGGCGGAGCTTCCTTCTTGGGCTTCTCGGCGATCATCGCTTCGGTGGTGACCAGCAGGCCGGCAATTGAGGCCGCACCCTGCAGCGCGGTGCGGACCACCTTGGCGGGGTCGATTACGCCCATGGAGAAGAGATCGCCGAATTCGCCCGTCTGGGCGTTCCAGCCATAGGAGAATTCGGGCTTCTCGCGCAGCTTGCCGACGATGATCGAGCCTTCCGCACCGGCATTCTCGGCGATCTGGCGCGCCGGAGCTTCGATGGCGCGGCGAACGATCTCGATACCAACCCTCTGGTCGTCATTGGCGGTCTGCACGGCATCGAGCGCCTTGACTGCATGCAGCAGTGCCACGCCGCCGCCCGGCAGGATGCCTTCCTCGACTGCCGCGCGCGTTGCATGCAGCGCATCGTCGACGCGGTCCTTCCGTTCCTTGACTTCGACTTCCGTCGAGCCGCCGACGCGGATGACCGCGACGCCGCCGGCGAGCTTGGCAAGGCGCTCCTGCAGCTTCTCGCGATCATAGTCGGACGTCGTCTCTTCGATCTGCGCCTTGATCTGCGCGACGCGGCCATCAATGTCGGCTTTCGCGCCGGCGCCGTTGATGATCGTCGTGTTCTCCTTCTCGATCGAGACCTTCTTCGCACGGCCGAGCATGTCGAGCGTGACGTTCTCCAGCTTGATGCCAAGGTCTTCGGAGATCACGCTCCCGGCCGTCAGGATGGCGATGTCTTCGAGCATGGACTTGCGGCGGTCGCCGAAGCCCGGAGCCTTGACGGCAGCGATTTTCAGGCCGCCACGCAGCTTGTTGACGACGAGCGTAGCAAGCGCTTCGCCTTCGACGTCTTCGGCAATGATGAGAAGCGGCTTACCCGATTGCACGACGGTTTCCAGAACCGGCAGCATGGCCTGCAGGTTGGAGAGCTTCTTTTCGTGGATCAGGATATACGGATCCTCGAACTCCGCCCGCATCTTGTCCTGGTTCGTTACGAAATAGGGTGAGATGTAACCTCGGTCGAACTGCATTCCCTCGACCACCTCGAGCTCTGTCTCCGCGGTCTTGGCTTCCTCGACCGTGATCACACCGTCATTGCCGACCTTCTCCATTGCTTCGGCAAGGTAGCGGCCAATCTCCGCGTCGCCATTTGCCGAGATGGTGCCGACTTGGGCGATTTCCTCATTCTTGGAAACCCCGCGCGCATTGGCCTTCAGCTCGGCGACGAGCGTATCGACGGCAAGGTCGATGCCTCTTTTCAAGTCCATCGGGTTCATGCCGGAGGCAACGGCCTTGGCGCCTTCCCTGACGATCGCTTGCGCGAGCACCGTGGCGGTCGTAGTGCCGTCGCCGGCGATGTCACTCGTTTTCGACGCCACCTCGCGCAGCATTTGCGCGCCCATGTTCTCGAACTTGTCTTCGAGCTCGATCTCCTTCGCGACCGTGACGCCATCCTTGGTGATGCGCGGCGAACCGAAGGACTTGTCGATGACGACGTTGCGGCCCTTGGGACCCAGCGTCACCTTGACCGCATTCGCAAGCGTATCGACGCCGCGCAACATGCGATCACGTGCATCGGAATGGAATTTTACTTCTTTGATAGCCATGGTTCACTCCTTCACTGGCCTCTGATCGGTGGCACGCTCTCAGGCGACCTTTTTATCCGCACTCAAATTTTCGATGACCCCGAGCACGTCAGCCTCCTTCAGGATCAGCAAGTCCTCGTCTTCAATCTTGATTTCCGTGCCCGACCATTTGCCAAAGAGCACCCGATCACCGAGCTTTACGTCAAGCGCGACCAGTTGGCCCTGCTCATTGCGAGCGCCAGGGCCGACGGCGACCACTTCGCCTTCCTGCGGTTTCTCCTTGGCCGTATCGGGAATGATAATGCCGGCTTTGGTCTTCTCTTCGGACGAGACGCGGCGGATAAGAATGCGATCGTGAAGCGGTTGAAACTTCATGCCTACCTCCTGGATAAACGGGTCGATAATCCCCTTCGCCGGACCGATGCAGTCCGGACGGGCCAGGCCGTTTCGGCAACTGGCAGTGGTTGATCTGGTTCCGTTGAAGATTGAATTCAAGAGGAGGCGACCAAGTTTTTAGCACTCTTCGGTGGAGAGTGCTAAAAATGGTCAATCTGCGAGCGCGGCCTGAAGGATGGCGCAAGCTGACATCGACAAGCAAGACCCGCTCGACCGCATCTCAGTTTTATCGCGACAACAACTTGACCAAAGCGTACTGGCCGCGATTTGGGCAAGAGGCATCCTCCGGCATGCGCCGGGGAACCATGTCGAGAGATTTCAAAAACGTGAGGGCAACACCCTCATCATGGAAGCCTGCCGACAAGGAGAGACACTTATTACGAGCAGCCCCTCACCACACCGAGCTATTGAACGACGCAGTCAAAACCAGGGGCGGACAGACGTACGGGGGCACGCGGCGAGACCATAAGGGACGCCTCCTGTAGTAACAGCTCGCGCATCCACAGGCTTGCCGGATCACTATTGTGAAGCGCAGGCCATTGAACGGCCTCGGCGAGTGGGGGGATTGGTAGCGGAAGCTCGACGATCCGCAGAGGAATTGTTTTTGCGAAGTGCTGCGCCAGCCGCAAAGGCATGGTCCCTATACGCTCTGTCCCCGACAGCATGGGCGGAATCATGCTGAAGCCCTGGACGACGACCTCGATACGTCTCTTCAGACCGTGCTCAAGCAGGTACCACTCCTCGATGGTGGGTCTCCGAGTGTTCCCGAACTTGACCGCAACATGCCCCATCGACATGTATCTCTCGAATGTAAATGGCTCTGATAGCTGCTCGTTCGTTCGGCAGCCGACGCACACGAATTTATCCTCAAACAGTGCTGCGTGAGGATGCATCGACATGAACAATTCCGGCATAATCAGAAAATCGATGTCGCCGCGGCGCAGAAGTTCCTCGAAGTCATCGGCAAGAGGCAGACAATCGAAGCTGATGCCGGGAGCTTCCTGCGCCGCACGCGCGACGACCTTTTCAAAAAAGACGAGTGTGACGTAATCGGAAAGCACGATTCTGAAGCGGCGATCCGACTGGGCCGGGTTAAACGGTTCCCAGGAAACAATGGAGAGCTGAATCTGCAGCAGAGCGTCGCGCACCGCGGGGGCGAGCCCTTCCGCACGCGGTGTCGGGATAAATTCGCGGCCGGCCATCGCAAATAGATCATCGCGAAAATAGGTGCGTAACCGCGCGACGGCCGCGCTCATCGCGGGCTGGCTCAGATTGATGCTGCGTGCCGCCGCCGTGAGATTACGCTCGGTCATCAGAGCGTCGAGCACAACCAGAAGATTTAGATCAAGGCCCTTGAACCGCATGTCTTATCTATCCAACCGTGAAATGTATGGCATCCAAACCCATCAGTATTCTTAATTAGTAATACAATTAGTTCAAAATCAAGGCAGGCCCCCGCACACCATTTACGCAACGGTCAGCCGACCGCTCTCGGATGGCCGCTCCTATCGGTTCGCATGCCGTCCTCGCAGCAGGTCCCAACAAGCCGCCCAATGTCCAATGGGCATACTGCACGTCCAGAAGACGTCGCTTGAACTGCCGCTATCGCGCGCCTCGTTCGCTATCTCACGTTGGACGATGCCGCCATGGGGGCCTTCGACGGCATCACTTGAAAATTTTCGCGTACGCAGTGAAGGGTGATGTCGCCCTGAAACAGGGTAACGAGAAAGATCGCGATCCGCGGTTTCAGCCCCCGCACCATGCAGCAACCAAGCAAAAGGGATTTTCTGACTGTTAACACCGGTGATGAAAGGGTGCCTACCTCTGTTAAACTCGGAGGCGCTTTTGGGCGCTTCAGATCGAACCGACCGTCCGCAAAATCACAGAGGCCCCAAAATCGGTCTCGACGGGTATCTCGTCAGGGCGGCCGAAACTCACTGCCACCTGTTGCGGTCGTTTCGAACTGCGGCCCACCAAATGTGCCGGCTTTTTAAGCGCTCCGTCGTTCGAAACAAGCAGTCACTCTGCCATCCCGGCCGCGTGACCAAGCGATTTGTTGACTGCCGGAATGATCTTGTCGCCCCAGAGTTCAATTTGTCCAAGCATCGTCTTCTGGTGGAAATCGCCAAGCTGGGTCTGAATAGCGATCTGAGAAGGTTTCAGCACATTAATTTCCTCCAACAGGCGGTCGATCACCCGGTTCACACTGCCGATCGGCAGATTCTCGCGCATACTCTGAAACGATAGATCCTGTTGCGTCGGGGTTTCCTCAAGCAGATAGCCGTCCTCGCTTTGCTGACGGCGCTGGTGCAGTGCCTCGGATAGCCGGCGCTGGAAGCGGGCGTTGTCGAGATAGCTGTCGATCTCCGCCTCGTCGTCGCTGGCGTAGCAGCAGCGCAGCAGCGATATTTTGGCATCCTTGGCAATCTTCCCCTCGGCGGCCGCCGCTTTCTCGATGCTTTCGCGCAGCGTGCCCAAAGCATCCAAGCCGTTGTGAAATGCCGTGACGAACAAATTGTGTCCATCACGATAGGCCCGGCCCATACTGCGCGCCGACCCGGCCGCGATCCAGATCGGCGGGGTCGGCTTCTGGATGGTGCGCACCGAAATCGCCGTCGGAGGTATCTTCTCATACAGACCGTCGTGCTCGAAGATCTTCTGGTTGAGCCCCTTGAGAAGGATATCCAGGTATTCCGAAAAGACGGTAGGCGCCTCGTCGACATCGACGCCAAAGCGCTCGAACTCGAACTGCTGGTATCCGGAGCCGACGCCGAGCTCAAGACGCCCGTTCGAAACGATATCGGTGAAGCCGATCTCGGAAAGCAGGCGCTGCGGTTGGTAGAGCGGCAGTACGCAGACGGCGGTACCGAGGCGAATCGTGCGCGTCAGGCCGGCACAATGCGCCACCATCATCAATGGCGACGGAACCAGACTGTAATTGTTGAAATGGTGCTCCGCGAACCACGCGGTGTTGAAGCCAGCCTGCTCGGAAAGCGCTGCCTGTTCGATTGAGTTGCGGATTACGCTATCGGCCGATTGATGATAGCCGCGCTGAGCGGCAAGGATGAATGCCGCGAATTCCATGGCGGCTCCTTTCATGCAGTGAGATTGGTCCATTCAGGGATGCTCCACACGCGCGTGGATTTTTCCGTGGCCGCAGTGTCGCCCGCTTTTTAGGGCATCAGACCGTGTTGCGGCATTTCGCTCGCCATTCGCTCCCTTAAAGCTCGGAATTGTTTCAACGCGTTTCGCACCTCGACTTAGGGCATGAACGACAACCATTTGGCGTCCACCACCGGGTGTTCCTGATCAAGGTCGGTTGCGAATCCGGTATTGCCAAAAGAGGTGCAGCCACCGTTCACGCATAGGGTCGAGCCGCTGATGTATGAGGCGTCAGGCGAAGCCAGGAAGAACGCTGCGGCAGCCACGTCTTCGGGCTCTCCCATCCTGCCCGGGATACGCCGGCGGATCACTTTCGCGGCGATGTCGCCGACCTTTGCTGATCCCGCGACGCTGGAGGGGCGAGTGGAGCCAAGGGCGATGGTGGCTGTGCGAATGCCACCGGGCCCGAGTTCGGCCGCCATGCACCTGGTGAGAATCTCGATCCCGGCTTGAGACGCTTCATAGGCGTGACGCGGTGCAGACGGCAGAAAGGCGTCGATCGATCCAACGTTAAGGATCACGCCTCCGGGGCGCATCATCTTGATCGCCTCGCGCGCGCAAGTGAAAGCGCCCGTAAGATTGACATCCAGCACGCGCTCGAGCTGTGCTGTTATTTGCTGGTTCCCTGGGCCAAAAGTGTCGGCCACGCAAGCACCGTTGACGAGGACGTCGAGCCGGCCGAACCGCCCTCGCACCTCTTCGAACAGCCCCACCACCTCGCTCTCGACGGCCACGTCCACGGATTTCGCCATGTGCTCGCCGCCGAGGGAACCAGCGAGCTCCGCCGCTGCAACGCCATCTCTGTCGGCAATTACTACGGTATCGCCGTTTGCGGCAAAGCGGCGAGCGACGGCCGCGCCTATATCGTTCGCCCCGCCCGTGACGAGCACGAGCCGCGCACCGCGCTGCTCGGCGGGACGGGAGAGTTCCGCTGCTGGTATCTCACCCACCGGCGGGTGCGCGTCGCCCGGCTGGTTGAAGGACATCCAACCGCCATCAACGGTCAGGACCGAACCGTTGACGTAGCCCGTCTGCGGGCTAGCCAGAAACCGCACAACCCGGGCGATCTCGTCGGGACGCGCCATGCGCCCGATCGGCACGCGGCGGCGGACCGCCGCGAGGTTCATCTCGCCGGCGCGTTCCAGTCGGTCGACCATGGGCGTGCGCACATAGCCCGGCGCTACTGCCGTCACGCGGATGCCGCGCGGCGCCAACTCGCATGCCAGCGATTTTGTGATCGAGATCAGGCCCGCTTTCGAGGCTGCGTAGGCATTGCGTCTTGGATTGCCAAGCACGCCCGCCAGCGAGGCGACGTTGACGACAACGGCGCCCGGCTGCATACGCCGCGCGGCTTCGCGGGCCATGGCAAAGGGGCCGATCAGGTTTACCGCCAAGGTATGTCGGAAAACGTCGACACTGTTGTCGATGGTCGCAGCCATGATGGGCCCGATAGCCGCGTTATTGATAAGTACCCCGACCCGCGCGAACTGTGCTTCAATCCGGCCACAAAGCTCAACAATATCCTTCTCTCGCGAGACATCGAACTCAAGACCGAGATGCCGGTGGCCGAGACCGCGGGCAAATTCGAGAATACCCCTGCCCGGGAGGTCCACTGCGACGACAGTGTCTCCGTCCTCGGCAAAAGCATTGCCCAGGGCACGACCGATCCCGCCTGCCGCGCCTGTAATGATGACGACGCGTCCCGACTGCTTCATGGGCAGCTCTCCCTGGCCAACGCTAGCGATCTCAGGCCAAGGGACCCGCAGCGGTACAGCAGCATATGGTGGACGCAGTCTCCGCCCCGATAAACATGATGCGTTCCAGCAGCCATTCGCCTCACTTTCGTCCTCGTGATGGAACGCGACGCCGCCCAAGCGCGTAGATCGGGTCGTCTGGATGCGATGCTCCGATCGGCTGGCGGAGACCGAATCGCTTTATCTCTGAGGCCGTTTGCGGGGTCTGCTCCTCGAGCCAATCGTAGACCACCGTCCGCTCGGCGATTCGCCACTCCCCTTCCCTCTTGTCAAACAGGTCGCAGTATCGCCCGCAGAGGAGAACCTGCCGGATCGTCCTGCCGCCGTCCGGTCCGCGTTGGAGCGCCGTGAAGTAGCTCTCGACGGCGGCTTCTGTCGGGCTGATGAACTCGATCAGGACGTTCGTGATCTGATGGATATTGCGCGGTTCGGTCTTGAAGATACCGAGCGCGAACGCGATGAAGCCTTCCGCGGAGCCGGAATAGGCACCGTGATTGTCATGCGCATCGGGCCAGTAGGAGCTTCGCAGCGCCTCCTCGTCCGCCCGGTCTATCCCGCGGCAGTACCGGTAGAGACAGTCGCGGATCGCCTCGCGGTCGAGCAATTCGGCAATTTTTTTTTGGTCCATGGGCCTTGTCACAAATTTTGAGTTCAAAAGAGCGTTTCGACGCATCCAGTTAAGCAGTTACAATTTCGATCAGTTCGCGGTTCAGCCGCACTGGACGCAAAACCCTTGCCGCTTGCGCGTCGACGTCAACAGCTCAGGGCCGGAGAACTTTCGGGACAGCTGGACGAGAACGGCGCCTGGCCAGGCGCGCGCATACGTTGTCCTCCACGGCAACACTCTATTTGAACCCTCCACAGGCTTGATTGAACAATAGCCGAGCAAGCAATGCATCGGCTGTGCAATCGATTTCCAGCGCACGTTCGGGGCAGGAACGAGCGCCTCGTGACGCGAGGAGTTCGTCCCTCTCCGCGACCTCGACGTCACCGGGCAGGATGTAGCCTTCGTCATCGAGTTTGAAGACGTCCGGGGCTAGCGCCCAGCAGCGAGCGTGCCCCTGGCATTTGTCTTTGTGGACGATGATGCGCATGCGGTACCTCCATGGCTTTGGCCTCGGCTATCGTCAGGACCAATCCAGAATCAGATTCTCGATCCCGAACACATGACCGCCGAAGGTGATGGGTGCCGTACCTTCCTTGATACGGAAGTCAGGGATGCGGGACAGCCACTCCTCCAGCCCAATGACGATCTCCCGCCGAGCGAGGTGTGAGCCGAGACAACGATGGGGACCATACGCAAAGGCGGTGTGGCGGTTATCCTCTCGTGCCAAATCGATCGTGTTGGGACATTCGAATTCCGCCGGGTCGCGATTGGCAATCATCGTGGCGCAGGAAATGTAGTCCCCCTTACGGATCGGCGCGCCCTCGAAGTCAATATTTTTCCTAGCCACGCGTATGATCTGTACAGTCGAATAGGCGCGCAGCAATTCTTCAACTGCGGGCACGATCCGATCCGGTTCGCCTCGCAGCAGTGCCTGGTCGTTGGGATTGCGGGCGAGATGGGCCAGGTCAAAACCTATGGCCGTTGCGACCGTGTCGAGCCCAGCGACGAACACAAGCACGCCGATGCCCCGGACTTCCTCATCGGTCAGCCGGCGACCATCGACCTCAGTCTCCACGACGAAGGTCATGACATCGTCGGTCGGTTCTTTGCGACGCATGGCTGCAAGTTCGTCGATAAACGCCACGATTGCCAGGGCCGCCGCCGTTCGTTTGACACTGTCTCCGTGAAGCAGATCCTTTCCCCAGCCGACATACGTGTCAAGCCGCTCATCCGATAGACCCAGAAAGCGAAGGAAGATATTGACCGCAAAGGGAAAAGCGAAATCACTCATAACGTCGCAGCTTGTTCTCGACGCGCAGATCCTGTCGATCAGCGCCATTGCGCGCTGACGGATGGCGGGTTCCAGAGCCATGACCCGCTTGGGCGAAAACAGCGGGTTTAGCAGCGAGCGAAAGACTCCGTGCGCCGGTGGGTCGAGTTCCAGCGGTATCATCGGCCAGTTTTCGCCGAGCGCGGAGGCAAAGATGCTGCGATGGCTGGAAAAGGACTCGCTATCCTGGAGCACTCGGCGCTGGTCCTTGGCGCGCGTGATGACCCAGGTTCCCCGGCTGTCCCGAGTGTTATCGGGAGAGTAAAAGATCGGCGGCCCGCCATGGACGCGAGCGACAGCTGCGTGGGGATCCCCGTTAGGCATGCGTTGCATGCCAGGGGACGTGAACAGACTGAAGTCCCTCACCATTTCGGGCGGGACATGGTCTGGAACCGGTTTAAGGGCCACGTGGTTTCTCCTCAAGATCATGCGCTCATGCGGCTCGATTTATCGCCCCGCGATCATCGATGTTGATTACTGGCGCGGCCCCGTCTTATGCGCATTGAGATTCGGCTTCACGATGTGCCGACCCACGCACCAGCGCGGATGAGATCGGTCGCAAATTTAAGCAGCAGAGTATCTGCGTCCCTGGTCCATGAAGACTGAGCTTACGCGCGCTGAAGTTCAGATGTTGGTCAATCACCCGTGAGCTCCTTTGAGGCACTGCGGACATCCGCCCTCCCAAAGCATCGATGCAAGTTGCATGCCGTTGGCGCCGCGCGACTTGTCCACACCGGCTGCATGCCTTCGGCAACTATTTTGGTCCGGTTTCCGACATAGTTGTTCTGCTTCGGCCACAAGGAGCCTTGCGGGTACATACGCACCGGGAGAACGCATCCAAACGCCGCGATCCGATTATGAAATGCCCTGCCGTCAAACACTTAAACACGTCACCTCCATGCGGGAGGCTTGTTACCTGCTGAACCGCACGAGGTTTCTGGACCGTCGGAGGCTAGAGTTTTTCGGTGATTTTCCTGGAGAAAGGGAAACTCTAACCGAAATCGGTCCAGCTTGGGGCCATGTCAGTTCTAGTTTGAGGCGAAGCGCACGTGGTTACATCCGCTACGTCGATGTGTTCTATCCAAACAATCAATTACTCTAAATGTCCGATAAGGCATATGAACGAGTTTAGTGGTGTGGGGCTGTTTCATAAGGTGGATCGCAATGGAAAACACAATTCGGGGCGGCCAGGGTAGCAACAGTCTCTTTGGCAGCAATGGGGATGATATAATGCTCGATCCGACGGGAGATGACTGGATCGACGGTCGTGCCGGCAGCGACTCCATCTCGGCCGGCGAGGGCAATGACCGGGTCTTCGGTGGCGTGGGCAACGACCACGTCTTTGGCGACGAGGGCAACGACTATCTCTACGGCGACCTTGGCCGCGGCAACCCGCGCATCCCCGCACCGGCCATCCTTGGTGCGGACAACGACAAGCTCTACGGCGGCCCCGGCGACGACTCCCTCTTCGCGGGCGACGGTAGAGACTCTTTGACCGGAGGTGCCGGCCACGACACCTTTGTGTTCCAGTTCCACAACCCGTTCCCCGGGGTTGATCAAAACTACGGGCCAAACGCGGAGGACCACACCACCATTGTGGATTTTGACCCAGTGCAGGATACTTTCGCCTTCGATGCGGTAGGCCTTGGCAGCGATGGTCTTGAAGCGAATTTCGTTAATCACGCCGCGCGTGGCAATCAGGTGGACACCTTCTACAGCGGCCCCGCCGATGGAGCGAACGGCGAGCACGCCGTAGTGATCACTGATCACAGTTTCGCCGATGGCTCGGCCGCAGCCAGGGATATCTCCGGCGAGGCTGCAGGCGATATCATTGCCTATTTCAATAATAGGACCATGACGGCGGACCTGGGTTATGTTACCTCCGAAAACCACGTGGACGACTTCGCGCACCTTGGCAACGTGCAAAGTTTGCTCCACTTGGCTGGCCTGGGCCTGACCGCGTCGGATTTCATGTTCTTCTGATGCGGAAAACATGGATCGGTGATCTGCATAGTGGCAACTCGTCCTTCATTGGGAAAAGCACTTAAACAAAGTGCGCCGCTCCAGCCGCCGAGCCTGACAACACTGCCGTTCTCAGAAAGCGATATCAACGTCAGCGCGTCCACGACGCGCCCTTGCACTGTTTATGCGCGATTGCGAGACAGCTACTCATGGGCAAATGCTCGCCGCGTTGCTCCAACCAGCTGTGGCGCACATTGCGCCCCATCTTCAACGCAGGTGGCCTATAGTGCGCCACTATCGCGCACGAGGTTTGAAACGCTGCGCTTGAACCGCTAGTAGCGGTTTTGCTATAGGTTAGTAGCTAGGATTAAGAGGTCGGCAAAGTCGGAAGCTTTGTCGGCCTTTTCTTGATTACGGATATAGCGTCTGACGACCTGCTCATCGTAGCCAGCCGTTGAGACGAAGTACCCTCGCGCCCAAAAGTGATAGCCCTTGTAGCGCCGTTTGCGCGCATATTTGTTGGCGACGTAAATCGCCGTCTTGCCTTTCAAAAAGCCGACAATATGCGACACCGAATATTTCGGCGGGATCGATATCAGCATGTGCACATGGTCGGGCATCAAGTGCCCTTCCTCGATCCGGCAATCCTTTTGCAGAGCAAGCCTGTGCAAAAGGTCACCCAATTCCCGTCGCACGTCCCCGTAGAGCCTTTTCGTGCGGTATTTACTCGCGAACACCACATGGTATTTGCAGTCCCACATCGCATGCGATTGCCCACGTCCAGGCACGCCAAGTCGCAGCAGCCCACCTGCCCCAGCTCGAGCTGATCAACCCCACCGTATGGGGACCGTATCTCAAACGCATCGACAACGAGGAGCTGGGGGCATGAGCCCTTCCTGTCGGGCGATCCTGCAGGGGATTGCGTCGAGGTCATGCGGACCCCGCCTGCGGCGTCGGTCTACTTCTGTCAATGCCGGATGAAATTTCCCCAATTCAATGAAGCAGTCGGAGGTCAGCACCCCTGTATGGCATACGTGATCAAATGATTTTGCGGCGCGCTTGGCGTTGGCATGGTATGGTCCTTGCTCTTTGTTAGCTAAATCCGATCAAGCAAAGCTACGAACAAAACCATGCCTCCGGCTATTTCGCAGTTCGTTCGAGAAGATGCACGTCTAAGCCCTCATAAAGGACGCAAGGCGATGCTCCTCCGAAGGGAACCCCTTTTGTTTCGGATAGTTGAGAGATCCAGAAAGTGGCCGAGTCAGACCCGATAAACTTACAGGAATTGCGCTCAGCCATCCCCGGCGGCAGGGTCTTGGAGATTACGACTGCCACAGGCTGCATCGTTGGATGTTCTTATTGCCCGCAGGACAAGTTCGTCAGCAGGCAAAAAGCAGTATCTCAAGTGAAGCATCTTGGTCTTGAAGAGTTCAGGCGATGTCTGGGGCGCGTACCGACAGATGTCGACATTAGTTTTGCCGGCTACTCCGAGCCGTGGCTCAATCCTGATTGCACCGAAATGGTCGAGCACGCTTACATGTGCGGCCATGGCATTCGGGTTTTCACGACGCTTGTGGGAATGAACAGGCGCGATCTCCGACGCTTGCAAGCGCTGCGCTTCAGGGTATTTGTTGTTCATGTTTTCGACGACGGCATGTACATGAATGGCCGCCTTGTCAGGGCAAAATATCTCGACTTGATTCGTCAACTGGTCGACTCAGATATTCCCTCAATTCGGTTCCTAGTCCTGGGTGAGGTCCATCCCGACATTGTCGGGATAATTCCTGCCGGAGCGCTATATCGCACGCGGCCGCTGAGTAGCAGAGGTGGAAGCGTCGATCCTAAAATCGTTGAAACGCGACCCCCAGTCGTCGGAGCACTGACATGTGCTGAAGCACGACAGTACCGGAACGTTCTTCTCCCAAACGGCGACGTTACTCTCTGCTGCATGGATTTTGAGCGGCGCCATGTTCTGGGCAATCTCCTGCGCGACGAATACAAAGATCTTTTTGAAGGACCCGTTTTTAGGGAAGTCGTAGATTGCATGAATGGAATGGATGGTTTTTTACTCTGCAGGATATGTGAATTTGCCGAACCAAAAACGTCGGCATGCTCATTCAACGCCGGCGAAACGGCTGATCCGTCATTCCTCGAAAATAGCGGGCAATGACAAGTACAAACCCGACTATCATTCACGATTGGCTCTGATGCCGGCACAGAGGAACGGCCACGACGTTGCCTTCCTCCCGAACGCGCGGGCAAGCTTTTCGAGGCACCGCCATTTATGTGTTCATCGTCTGCGATGGCCGGCTGATCGCCTGCAAGCGGCACGAAAGATCGCCAAAAAGATATCTCAGACTTGAGGCGGTTGAGCGGGGCCTCAATCGAACCGGGCTCATTCTGGCCCGGTAGGCATTCTACTGTGCCACCCGGTGCAAAATTCAAACGGTGACGTCGGCCGATCGTACCGCTGCGGTTGCGGAGTGCCGGGCTCCGCCACTCGTAGGCCGCAGCATCTCTCTCGACCTCCTCACCGCGACAACGCAGATCACCCGAAATGGAAAACGGTATTGAGACCGATGGGATTAGCGTCAGACAAGACTAACTTTTGGACAAGACCACCGATCGCAGATCTTTAGCGAGGTTCGGGAAACTGGGACGATTACGCCCCCGTCACGCAGCACCGTTGGTCGGAAGTTGCAACACTTTTTGGTCACTTCTCCGACATTTTTGTCCTGCTTTGGACACACAAACGTTTGGCGGATAAACGAAATAAAACCAACGCCTCGATCAAAACTTGATTGTCAATTGCGACCAGGCCGGCGGGCAGTCTGCTGAACAACTAGAGCCGATCTATGGTCGGAGGTAGCGTGCGAGCGCTCCTCACCGACGCATGACGGGTCGGATACTTCTTCGATCTCTACAGGAGTTCTGGTCGGCCAAGGCAGTCGAAGGCGAGCGCCTCTTTTGACCAGCTGATTTGGAACTGCTCAGGTCTGACGAGGGTAAGGTCCCCCCTGCTCCACGCAAGACTCCAAGAGTGTGATTCCCAAAGATGGCACGGCCCTTGCGTGACCGACATGTCGGTTGAGGTCGATCAGCGTCACCCGCAGCAGCTATCCGTCAGTTTTTCTTCCAGAGGAGCAATATCGATGACCATTAGAAAGAAGGTTCCGTTCGTCACCTTTCGCACGCGTGTTCGCGACGAGTCTATTGGTGGCCCAAACCCGTACCGGTGGGAAATCAAGACATCCGACGACTATTTCAGCGGCAAGCGCGTCATCCTGTTTGCGCTGCCCGGCGCCTTCACCCCGACCTGCTCCACCTACCAGCTGCCCGATTTCGAGGACCTCTACACCGAATTCCAGAAGGAGCGCATTGACGAAATCTACTGTCTCTCCGTCAACGATGCGTTCGTGATGAACGCCTGGAGCAGAGCGCAGGGGCTGAAAAAGGTGAAGCTCATTCCCGACGGCTCGGGCGAATTCACTCGCAAAATTGGCATGCTGGTCGCAAAGGACAATCTCGGGTTCGGGATGCGCTCCTGGCGCTACGCTGCCATCATCAACAACGGCATAGTGGAGCAGTGGTTCGAGGAGGAAGGCTTCTCCGACAATTGTGAAGCCGATCCCTATGGCGTCTCTTCTCCGCAGAATGTTCTTGAAAGGCTAAAGGCCCTCGCCGCCGCATGACCTAGAAGAGCCCCGAGTCCTACAGCTACCATTACGCACTGCCCGGTGCGCCGCTCGACAGGAGTTTCGCTCTACATGGAGTCCTTTGTAAGCCTTCTTCAGCGTCAGCAGCAATCGCTGGTTATGACGCCGCAACTCATTGCCTCGATTCGCCTGCTGCAATTGGCGCATGCCGAACTGCATCAGTTCGTCGAGCAGGAAGTGGAGAAGAACCCATTCCTCGAGTTGGCGTCAAACAATAGTGCGACTTCAGACGAGCAATCGCCGATCTCGGGGGAAGATCCGAACATTGGCGCGCGCGCAAACGAGGTTGATGGGCCGATTAGGGCCGAGAGCTCGGAACTGCTCAGGCAATGGAAATCAATCCGCGACACAGGGAGTATCGCCGCGGGGGAACGGCCTGCCCTCGAAGAGTTTGCCGCCTCAGCGGAAACTTTGCACGACCATGTCGCTCGTCAGGTCGCCCTCACAGCATTCACCCCGCAGGAGCGGCTGATTGCTGGCGAGCTGACCGATCATCTGGAAGACACGGGGTATATTCATGTAAACCTTTTGGAGCTGGCCCGGAGGCTGGATGCCCGAGAAGTCGATGTGGAGCGGGTTCTCGAAGCCTTGCAGCTCTTTGATCCACCGGGAATATTCGCACGATCCCTCAGCGAATGCCTTGAGATACAGTTGCGCCAGCGAGATCGATTCGACCCGGCGATGGCGGCGTTGGTCGCCAATCTTGAGATGCTCGCGCAACGCGACTTTCAGGCATTGACGCGGCACTGCGGCGTCGATGAAGACGACCTTCTCGACATGTTGCATGAAATACGGACGCTCGATCCCAAGCCTGGAAACCGATACCAATCCGGAGGTCCGGACTATATCATACCCGATGTCTGGGTTATGCCCTCGCCCGCAGGCGGATGGCAAATCGAGCTTAATCCGGACATGCTGCCCAAAGTGCTGATCAATCAGACCTATTTTGCCGAAGTCTCTCGCCTTACCGCCCACAATTCGCAAGATCAGGCATTCCTCAACGAATGCTTCCAAAACGCAAGCTGGCTGGTTCGCAGCCTCGATCAGCGCGCCAAGACCATCCTCAAGGTAGCAACTGAAATCGTGCGCCAGCAGGATGTCTTTCTGGAACATGGCATTGCCCATCTTCGGCCGCTCAATCTCAAGACCGTGGCTGACGCGATTGACATGCACGAGTCGACTGTAAGTCGGGTGACATCGAACAAGTACATGCTCACTCCGCGCGGCGTGTTCGAACTGAAGTATTTTTTCACAGTCGCGATCGCCTCCACCCAAGGCGGCGATGCGCACTCCGCTGAAGCTGTCCGCCATCGCATCAAGGCGATCATCGCCGCAGAATCCACCGATGAAGTGCTTTCCGACGATGAAATCGTCGCCCGGCTCAAGGAAACCGGCATCAGCATAGCCCGCCGCACCGTCACAAAGTATCGTGAGGCACTGAACATCCCCTCCTCCGTTCAACGTCGCCGGGAAAATCGCGTACGGCTTAAATGGCAAAGGCCCGACGAAAGATCCAGTTCGTAATCCCTGGCGAGGCCATTTAGCCGTCCTCCGGACCGAAGCAACTGTTGAAATCGTCGCATTCCCGGCAACTGGACGCAGTACACAGCGAAAAGCCTTCAGCCTCGCAGAGCTTGTGGTAGAGATACTTCTTCCATTTCATGTTGTTTGTGTTGCCCGCCGCCAACGTGGGGAAATGCGTGGCAAGCAAACGGCTGAGTTCGGACCGATCGGAGAGATTGAGTTCCTGCCAGAGATGGCCATCGCGCAAGGCACGCCGGGCGATGATTTTGGCGAAACAGGCGCTCGTGGGGTCGCCCGGCCGGGCATGCGTCAGCAGCAGGCGAAGCAGAAGTTCTTCTTCCACGCCTGGTTCAGGATCGCTCACCTCTTCCAAGGAGAAGCCGTGGATGAGGCTTGTGGGGAAATTGCGGGTCAGGATGTCGAGCAACTCGGCGCGCGAAAGGCCAGTTGCCTCGGTCGCCGTCGCCTCCCCGTCCTCGATCTCCTCGAGTGCACGCGAAAGAACACAGGCAAGGACATGTTCGTCGAAATCCATCTCGAGGTCCATCCGCGGCCATCCGCCAGTGCTTTGCGATTTTGAGTGTCGTTGCCGACTGGGCCGATAGGATATTCGCACTCCACGGGTGATGCCCGTTCCCGAAAAAATGCGAATCTGAGGCAAATCAGACATGGTGATTGTCCTTCCGTTCCGATCGACGGATGTCATATCAGTCGGCTACCGCCGCCTTGTGACAAGGAGCTTCAAAAGTCATGCCAGCTGCGCAGCCAAAACTCTCTGAACTGCTTTGCTACGTTTTTTCAATCGCTTACGTTGGAGTGCAGCAGGAACGGATTGAACAAGGTGTCTCGGAAGCGACAAAACCCGACGGCGCCGCGTCCCCTTGCACCAAATGCAATCGTCTCCAAGGGGATTGTCGGGGCCGTCAGACAGGAGCTTGCCACGCTGTTAGTGTGGCGATCGTGACGATGCCCGAACATGGACGAAAAAGACCGTCGAACAATCCGACACCATCGCACAAACCTGGGCGCTGCTTGGTACAGTCCTTGCAAAATGACACTTGAGGCAGGCGCTCGGGCTCGGTCCGGCTGCTCGCCGCAACAAATCGACATCCAGAAAACCGGGCGCATAGCACATGAGGAGCAGCAGCGGATGACGTGCATTGTCGGTCTTGTCAACAAGGGGTCAGTTCACATCGGCGGCGATAGCGCGAGTGCGTCCGGCCACTCGCTCACCGTCCGGGCTGATCGCAAGGTCTTCCGCAAGCAGGACTTCATCTTCGGTTTTACCAGCTCCTTTCGGATGGGCCAGTTGTTGGCGCACGCCTTCGAGCCGCCAGAAAGGCATGCCAAAACAGATGTCTATGCTTTTATGGTAACCGAGTTTGTGAACGCGCTCCGCCGATGTCTGCAAGATGGCGGCTTCGCACAGCGGCACAACGAAACCGAGCGCGGTGGCACCTTCCTCGTCGGCTATGCCGGACGGCTCTTCAAAATCGACGCTGACTACCAGGTCGGCGAGACGGCCGATCGGTTTGACGCCTGTGGATGCGGCCAACAAATAGCACTCGGCGCGCTTTTCGCCTCGCCCCACTCTCCTCCTCTTGAAAGGCTGGCGATAGCGCTCAACGCGGCTGAGCGTTTTTCCACCGGCGTACGCGGCCCGTTTCACTTCGAGACGCTGGACTCGGCCGAGTGAGAGGTCGATGCCCGAGGCCGACCTTCGCAAGATCTGGCAAGGGTCCAGGAGCCACCGACCGCACCCTGGCTGGCTTCGCTCGCATCCCAGCGGCAAGCCCTGCAGGCCGACGTGTTCTTCGCCACGGGTCAACGAAAACTATTGACCGTGACGCCCCTATTGTCCCATGCGCGACAATGTCGGACGTGGGACATTAACGACTTCGTGCCACCGTGTTGTTTCCACATGATTTTCTCTTTGGCACGGCGGATGCTTTGTTACGCCCGAACGCATCCCGAGTGAAGAGAAGGCATCGCATGATCACGCTCACCGAGAATGCCGTCGCCATCATGAAAGCCGCGCTTTCCCGAGCCGCCGAGCCGATGGAAGGTTTTCGCATCATGGTCCAGACAGGCGGCTGCGCGGGCTTCAAATACCTGATGGGGCTGGAAAGCTTGCCGCGCGAGGGCGACGCGGTCATCGAGGCAGACGGGGTCAAGGTGTTCGTGGATATAGGTTCGCAACGGCAAGTCGATGGCATGACCGTCGACTTCGTCACGGGGGCCGAATCCTCCGGATTTGTCTTCGACAATCCGAACGCGCGGGAGAACTGCGCCTGCGGCAAGTCCTTCGGCTGATCACCTGCCACATTGAGACGAGCCATGTGGGACTATTGCAAAATGGTCGAGGAATATTTCTTCCACGCGATGAATGCCGGCGTTGTTGCCACTGAGGCCGGAACCATCTCCTTCGGCAATACGATCGAACTGATGACAAGAGTCGATCCAGTTGCGGAAGCGATTACTGGCGCGATATCTGAGCCTTTGCGTTGCAGCTCTGCGATCGCCTCCTCGTCGGTGATTGCCGAACGCATCATCGGAACGGCCGCCGACGAAGCGCATCACCTCGTCCATCGGGCGGCGAGATTCATCGACAGTCTATCGCAACAGAGGATGCACCGTTCGGCGATGCGCTTTATTGCGAGGGGCAAATTCCGCGGTGTGGGGCGCGTCCGCGATCGCGAGCGAGGCACCCTCATCTGCGGAGGCCCCAGTGTCCATGAAGGGGTGATCAGAAGAACATCCGTATCAACTGACTCACGGCCAACCAGCAAGACACTTGCGACCCGAAGCCAAGTGGCAGCTGGGTCACGCGCTCCAATGCCGTGGAAGAAAGGGTTTTCGGGGGCGGCCAAGCGCCAATGTACACCGAAAGCCTCACGACGTGAGAGCAGGTCTCTACGCAAAACAAGGGCTGCCGTCGATGCAGCAAATTCGGCTTATCGAAAGGCTGCCGTGGGTGTGCGGTCACCTGAGGGCTGCGGGGGTTGCAACCTTGTCGATGTCCGATGAGCAAGCTCCGTACCCGGCCGCGCGCATCGAGCCCATGTCTGCGCCTATCGAGCCCATGTCTGCGCGCCTCGATCAACATCAAACGCACGCGCGACCAAGCCGCTGTGGGATTGCTTGCGCCTCCGGCTCGCTGGAACCGAGCCATGTCTTGAGCGCGATCAACTTCCCTCATAGCGCAACACACGGGACAATCCGCTTCTGCTTCTCGCGCCACAACGGCGAGGAGGATGTGGACCGAGTGCTGGAAGTGATCCCTGGAATAGTCGAGAAGCTGCGCGATTTCTCCCGTTCCGGAGCTTGTGCCGAAGGCCCCCAGTCGGGTCTGCGCTGAGAGAAGGCGGCTACATGGAACGTCAAATCTTTCTCAACGATACGACCCTGCGCGATGGTGAGAAGGCGCCCGGCGTCGCCTTTACTACGGCAGAAAAGGTGGGGCTCGCCGAGGCCCTCGCTGCAGCTGGCGTCCCAGAGATCGAGATCGGCACGCCAGGCATGGGCGCCGACGAGATGGAGGGAATTTGCGCCGTAGTCGCACTGGGTCTCCCCGTTCGGCTCTTGACCTGGTGCCGGATGGCATCAGAGGATCTCGACATAGCAATTGAAAGCGGGGTGCCCGCCGTCAATCTGTCTCTGCCCGCATCGGACATCCAACTGACCGGCAAGCTCGGCCTCGATCGGGCAGGAGCGCTTGAAGTCGTCGAGACGATGGTTGGGCGCGCAACCGCCCGCGGGCTCTTCGTCGCAGTGGAATGCGAGGATGCTTCGCGGGCCGATCGGGCTCATCTCGCCCGTGTAATCGCCACGGCTGCGCGCGCGGGCGCAAGCCGCGTCAGGCTGGCCGACACGATCGGAGTCCTCGACCCCTTTTCGACATTCGATCTTGTGTCCGAGATGGCGTCACAGTGCCTGATGGATCTGGAATTTCATGGCCGCAACGACTTCGGCCTTGCTACCGCCAACACGCTGGCGGCGATCCGCGCGGGAGCCCGTCATGCCTCCGTGACCGTCGGCGGGCTTGGTGAGCGCGCCGGCAATGCCGCACTGGAAGAGGTTGCTGCTGCGCTGACAGTACTCGAGGGCGCGAACACCGGCGTTGACCCCACAGCATTGCCAGAGCTCGCCGCCCACGTGGCGCGCCTCGCCCGCCGGCCGATACCAGCCATCAAGCCGGTCGTCGGCGCCGCCGTCTTCACAAGCGAATCCGGCACGCATCTCGCAGGGCCGCTGAAGGACGACCCCCGCACCGATCAGGGCCTCGATCCGGCTTTTGTTGGCCGCCGCCACCAGATTGTCATCGGCAAGCATTCCGGCGCCACTGCTATTGCACATGTGCTGAAGGAAAACCGCCGCGAACTCAATCCGGATCTGACCGCCGCGATCATCGCCCGCGTCCGCGACCAGGCGTCCGCGACCAAATCCACCATCACTGAAATTCAACTGGTGAAACTTTACGACAAACTGTGCCGCGAGACGGCAGACCGATTTCCTGGAAACGAATGAGGCTGGCAATGTCGTTTGGTTCGACCCGTCTTCAACAAGTGCGGCGCTACGCGTCGATAAGGCCGTTGCGTGATAAGCGACGGCATGAGCCGAGAAAGCTGTGACCACCGCTTGCCGACCCGGGAGAATGCAATGAGCAAGTGTTCTGACAAGAGTCATCATATCGATGTCAACAATATCCTCGCGCGGCTGAAGAGCCTGTCGGCCGCAGAGGAGTTCTTCGCAGTGCTTCGCGTCTCCTATGACCCGAAAGTGCTCAACGTCTCACGTCTGCACATCATGAAGCGTATGGGCCAATACCTCGCCGAAGAGGACTTCTCCGATCAACCCGACCAGGTAATCGCGGCTCGCGCCCGCGCCATGCTGGAACGGGCCCACGAGGATTTCGCGACCGCCTCCCCGCTCACGCACCGGGTCTTCAAGGTGCTCAAGGACCACGATCCGGACAATCCCGCTACACCGGGCCGCGCCTTCGTCCCGTTATCCTCCGTTCTGAAGCCGTTCGAGACGGAATGAGCGCGTCGCACTTGCGACACGCCAATGTCAAAAAACCGACAATTTCGGTTAGCGCAGTTTCCGTTTGGCCGTCTTTTCAACGCGATAGGGGGAGCGTGGAACGTTGGCACAAATGATGCAAACAGGAAATGAGGTCCCAGCCCGCCATCCAGATAGGAGGGAGCAAGAAGCCGACATGCACATCGTAATTTGTATCAAGCAGGTGCCGGACTCCGCACAGATTCGAGTCCATCCGGTGACGAACACAATCATGCGTCAAGGGGTGCCAACCATCATCAACCCCTATGACCTGTTCGCGCTCGAGGAGGCTCTCAGATTACGCGACTCCCATGGCGGCGAGGTCACCGTGCTCACCATGGGGCCGCCCATGGCAGAGGACGCGTTGCGCAAGGCGCTAACTTACGGCGCCGATCGCGCGGTACTTTTGACCGACCGACATTTTGCCGGCTCCGACACCCTGGCGACCTCATTCGCTCTTTCTCAAGCCGTCGCGAAGATCGGAGAGACCTTCGGGGCGCCTGACATCGTCTTCACGGGCAAGCAGACGATCGACGGCGACACCGCCCAAGTCGGGCCCGGCATCGCCAAGCGCCTCGACCTCCTGCAACTCACCTACGTCGCGAAAATCGTCTCCATTGATCTCGATGCGAGCCAGATCACGGTTGAACGCCGCTCGGAAGGCGGCACGCAGACGCTGATGAGCAGGCTTCCCTGCCTCATCACAATGCTGGAAGGCACCAACGAGATCCGTCGCGGGTCGCTCGGCGACGCGCTTCGCGCCGCGCGCAGCCAGATCGTGACGTGGAGTGCGGCCGACGCCGGCATCGAGGACCTCACCAAATGTGGCCTGCGCGGTTCCCCAACCGTGGTCAAACGCGTCTTTGCCCCAACTGCGCGGGCCGAAAGGGCGGAGCAAATCGACACCAGCGAAAAGACGCCGCGCGATCTTGCCGATGAGTTGATCGCCGGGATCTTCTCGCGCCAGCCGGCGCTGGAAGACGAACTCGCCTTCGTTGGCGACGATTGAGGGCAAGGAGAGCCGATTTTGGACACGAAACGAGAAACCCCTCCTCCAGCCGCTGGCCGCGCCGGCATGAAGAAGGAGCTGCCCGAGCAGTTCAAGGACTACCGTCACGTTTGGGTCTTCATCGAGCTGGAGCGCGGCCAGGTCCATCCCGTCTCCTTTGAGTTGCTCGGCGAAGGCCGCAAGCTCGCTGACAAGCTGGGCGTCGAGCTTGCCGGCGTCGTTCTGGGTCCGCCCGGAGAGGCCACCTGGCATGCCATCGCCGAGGCCTTTGCTTATGGCGCCGATCTTGCCTACATCGTCGCGGCCCCGTTGCTCGAAGACTATCGGAACGAGCCTTTCACCAAAGCAATGACGGATCTGGTCGTTACCTACAAACCGGAGATACTGCTTTTAGGCGCGACGACGCTCGGCCGCGACCTTGCCGGTTCCGTGGCGACGACCTTGTTGACAGGGCTGACCGCCGACTCCACCGAACTCGATGTGGATACCGACGGCTCGCTTGCGGCCACCCGGCCGACTTTCGGCGGCTCCCTGCTCTGCACGATCTACACGCTCAACTGCCGCCCGCAGATGGCGACCGTGCGGCCGAGAGTCATGACCATGCCTCAGCGCATGGACAAGCCGATCGGGCGTGTCATTCACCACGAAGTGCCGATGATCGAGGAAGAGATCGTCACCAAGGCTCTCGGCTTCCTCTCCGACGGCCAGTCGTCAAACGCCAATCTCGCCTATGCCGACGTCGTGGTTGCCGGCGGCCTCGGTCTCGGCGCGGCGGAGAACCTGAAGCTTGTGAAAAATCTCGCGCGGGCGATTGGGGCCGAATATGGCTGTTCGCGCCCGCTTGTGCAGAAGGGCTGGATGCCGGCTGACCGGCAGATCGGCCAAACTGGCAAGACTATCCGGCCGAAGCTCTACATAGCGGCCGGGATCTCGGGCGCCATCCAGCACCGGGTTGGCGTCGGGGGAGCTGACCTTATCGTAGCGATCAACACCGACCCCAACGCGCCGATTTTCGATTTCGCTCACCTCGGCGTCGTGACCGATGCGATCCGGTTCCTGCCGTCATTGACGGAAGTCTTCACCCATCGGCTGTCGCCGCACAGTCGCGACAAGCTTGCGAACTGAGGAACACGGCCATGACCGAGGAAAAATTCGACGCCATCGTTATCGGAGCCGGTATGGCCGGCAACGCAGCCGCTTACACCATGGCAAGCCGCGGACTGAAGGTGCTGCAGCTCGAGCGCGGCGAGTATCCGGGCTCCAAGAATGTTCAGGGCGCCATCCTGTACTCAAATATGCTGGAGAAAATCATCCCGGACTTTCGAGATGATGCGCCTCTCGAGCGGCATCTGGTCGAGCAGCGGTTCTGGATGATGGACGACACCTCCCACGTCGGGATCGAATACCGGTCGGATGACTTCAACGAGTCGAGGCCCAACCGCTATACGGTCATTCGCGCCCAGTTCGACAAGTGGTTTTCCCGCAAAGTGCGCGAGGCGGGAGCGACGGTTCTATGCGAAACGACGGTGACGGAACTCGCCCGCGATACGAATGGACGGGTAATCGGCGTTCGCACCGACCGCACCGGCGACGTGATTCTTGGCGACGTGGTCGTCCTCGCGGAGGGCGTCAATGGGCTGCTCGGCACGCGGGCCGGCTTGCGCGAGACACCTAAACCCGAAACCGTGGCGCTCGCAGTCAAGGAAATGCATTTCCTGCCCGAAGAGGTGATCGACCAGCGGTTCGGCCTTAAAGCCAACGAAGGCTGCGTGATCGAGGCAGCCGGCACCATCTCCCGCAGCATGGCCGGGCTCGCCTTCCTCTATACCAACAAAGAGTCGATCTCGATCGGCATCGGCTGCCTGGTCTCGGATTTTGCCACGACAATGGAGAGTCCTTACGAGCTGCTCGAAAGCTTCAAGAACCATCCATCGGTCCAGCCGCTGATCGCAGGTTCGGAAGTCAAGGAATATGCCGCTCACCTCATTCCGGAAGGTGGCTACAAAGCCATCCCGCAGCTCTTCGGCAATGGCTGGGTGGTTGCCGGCGATGCGGCGCAGTTCAACAATGCCATGCATCGGGAGGGTTCCAATCTCGCCATGACGTCGGGACGACTCGCAGGTGAGGCGATCTCCCGGGTCAAGAAACGCGGGGCTCCAATGACGAAGGAAAACCTCGTCCTCTATAAGTCAATGCTGGACAAATCATTCGTCATCAAGGATCTGCGGAAATACAAGGACATGCCCGCCCTGCTCCACACCAATTCCCGCAATTTCTTCACGACTTATCCGCAGTTGCTGTCGCAGGCTGCACAGAACTTCATGCGGGTCGACAGCACGCCGAAGATCGACAAGGAACGCGCGACCACGGCCGCCTTCATCAAGGCGCGCTCGCGCTGGGGGCTCGTCAGTGACGCAGTCCGCCTGGCATTCGCCTGGCGCTGAAGGAGAAATAAGATGACGATCGCAGTCACAAACTTGCGCGTGGAGGACAAGCTCTACCAAAACCGGTATGTGGTCGATTCAGGACGCCCGCACATCAAAGTGCGACCGCACCAGCAGCCGAGCGCGAATCTGTATGCGCTCACGAGCGTCTGCCCGGCCAAATGTTATGAGTTGAATGACGAGGGCCAAGTGGAGATCACCGCCGACGGTTGCATGGAATGCGGGACGTGCAGAGTCCTTTGCGAGGCAAGTGGTGAGATCGAGTGGAATTACCCGCGGGGTGGCTTCGGTGTCCTCTTCAAGTTCGGATGACGCGCTCGCAGGCACTCTAAAGGCCCTACCGCAAGTATTGAAAAACGGCATTGGATTTTTCAGGTTGTCGAAAGTTTGCACAAAAGGACCTTGGAATACTATGCTTCCAGAGTTCATAAGAAATAGGGTGCTTGGGAGGAGCACCTGACAACCCCTGAGGAGTTCTCATATGCTGCACGGTCGGTTCGACGAAGGAGGGCGGTCTGAATCAGCCATCAAAACCAAGGCGGATGTCTCCGTCAGCGGAATTTACCAGATATCGAAAGTCCTGACCGCCTCCACCCGGCTGGAGATCACGCTTACCAATGTCGTGAACATTCTCTCGTCGATGCTGGAAATGCGGCACGGAGCAATCGTCGTCCTGGGAGATGAAAACGAGCCAGAAATCATAGCAACTGCCGGCATCACACCCTCATCTCAATCCGGCGGTGGCCGAGTTATACCGCAGGCCGTAATAGACGAAATCGTTGCTACCGGTGCACCGGTCGTCATACAGGATGCCAGCAAGTCGGAGCTCTTGCAGGCTGCACTTCGGACGTCTTCGAGCGGCGGCACCATCCCGGATCGCTTTATCGCTGTCCCGGTAAAGGCCGAGCGCAAAATTCTTGGAATACTATCGGTCGTCCGCCTTAGGGGCGACGCCACCAGCCTCCCCTATGACGAAGACGTGAGCTTTCTCACAATGGTCGCCAACCTTGTCGGCCAGACGATCTGGCTCCATCGCACTTTTAGCATGGATGGCCAGCAGCTCCCTGAGGAGCAACGCCGAGGGGAGAAATCTCCCGACGGAGAGAGGAACGACATCGCGGGGCGTCTGCCTGCCAAAATCGATTGGATCGTCGGGGAAAGTCCCGCAGTCAAGCAAGTGCTCGCAACCGTCTCGGCCGTGGCCCCGACCAATACCACCGTACTTCTGCGGGGCGAAAGCGGTACCGGCAAGGAATTCTTCGCGCAGGCCATCCATGAGCTTTCACCTCGCAGGAAGAAGTCATTCGTAAGATTGAACTGCGCCGCCCTGCCTGAAGGCGTTCTTGAATCTGAGCTGTTTGGGCATGAAAAGGGTGCCTTCACCGGAGCTATCTCGCAGCGCGCGGGCCGTTTCGAACTGGCGAATGGCGGAACCCTGTTGCTTGATGAGATTGGCGAGATCTCGCCTGCATTCCAGGCCAAGCTGTTGCGGGTCTTGCAGGAAGGTGAACTGGAGCGGGTTGGCGGCACGAGAACGCTGAGGGTCGACGTCCGGCTCATATGCGCCACCAACAAGGACCTCGAGACGGCCGTCGCCAACGGAGAGTTCAGGGCTGATCTCTATTACCGCATCAATGTGGTGCCAATTGTCTTGCCGCCGCTCAGAGAGCGACCTGGTGACATCGCGCGCCTTGCGAAGGTTTTCCTCAAACGATTCAACAAGGAGAATGGCCGGGAACTCGCCTTCGAGCCGTCGGCGCTTGACGTAGTCTCGCATTGCCGCTTCCCTGGGAACGTCCGTGAGCTTGAAAACTGCGTGCGAAGGACGGCAACACTCGCGCAGTCAAGGACGATCGTTCCATTCGATTTCGCCTGCAAGAACGGCCAGTGCCTCTCTTCGCTTCTTTGGAAAGGAGCCGACGGTTTAAACGGCGGCAATGCCATCGATGCGCTCGCTCGGGGTAACGCGATGCCGGCTGGACCCCCGCTCTCGGCCAGGCCGGCCGGCGCCGCGCAGCGAGAGGTAGCCTCCAAAGCCTGTGATCCGGACGATCCTGCTTGCCCGGCAATGGGTGCACGTCTGACAGAACGCGAACGGCTGATCGACGCGATGGAAAAGTCCGGGTGGGTTCAGGCCAAGGCGGCTCGTATTCTCGGCCTCACGCCCCGTCAGGTCGGTTATGCTATACGTCGGCATGGTATCGAGGTGAAGAAGTTCTAGCCGCTGGTAACGTCAACCGGCAGGCCGAAGGTCCCCTCTCCGCCACGGCTCATTGTTTTTATTGAATTTTTTCCCTCAAAATACCCTTCGTCCTAATATTCACCCTAACTGCGTTCGGGCGAGTGCCCATACGCGCGGCTTGCTACACCCGTATCGAAAAACTCTATTTCGTGTCGCCGGCTATTTCGACCGTAAGGGCGACGCGATCGGGACAAGGAGCCCCATGAAATGAGTCCGGAAGAACTGGCAAAGGCCGTGCGACATGTCCAGCGCCAGCTTCAATCTCCGGCCTCCGAGAACGACGACATTTTCGGGTAGCGGTGCGACAGTCAGTCTTTCTTTCGCCGGTCGCGCCGCAGCAGGACTGCTTGCATCGCCCACCGCCGCGCTTCCGCTGGTCGAGCTAAATGCCTTTGCGATGATTTCTGCATGGTCTCGGCCTTCGCCGCCTCGACCATAGCAAGGAGATCCGCTTCGTCGATGAGAACGGGTCGACCCGGCACATACGGAAGATTGCCGGAAAGTCGCAAGCATTTGATTTTCTCTCGGCTGCAGCGCATGAGCTGGGCCGCTTCTGCTTCCGTTAGCAGCTTCATTTTAATAGTCCAAAGTAGAAAAACAGAATTAACAGCATCATGTGCAATGCATAATATGTCAAATGCAATGTTGTTGGTCGAATGTTGGTCAATGTCAGTCGACTAATTCGCATTTGACATACGTATAGCTAGCGTATTTTTCTGCGATAAAGCTTTTACGTTGGGGCCTGTAATGAAGATTAATTCGTACCTTCTGGCTACGTTTCCTCTCGTCTGTCCAGCGACCCATTGTCAGCACCTGGCATGGCGTCGCGCTTCTGCGTATTCGAGCGCTACAAAGGATATCGCAATAAGACGAAGGTTGAGGTCCTGGCGCGCAAATCAAGCGCGCACAATGCGGCAAGGATAGCCAACGCATTGGGTGTCCAATGGCGCCTGATATTCGACCTCGAGGACGGCCCGTTCGTTATGTTCGAAATGGTGGCCGACCGCGATGTAGCCGGCGAGTTAGCATGTCAGCTGCGCAGAAAACGCTTCGAACGCGCAGAGCTCGCCGAAGAAACGATCGCGCTCGCTATAACCCCCAAGCCTTCAATGCTTCCTCAGCGCCGGCCTTGTCGGCTCTGATACGCAATACCGTTTGCCTGGTTAAGCCCGTGGCGCTCGCAATTTCCGACGCTCCGGCGCCGCCCTCTAGCAGTCTCAGGATCAAGCTTAGTTGCTGGCGCGTATAGGAGGGCTTGCGGCCTTTGTAGACGCGCGGCCGGTCTTTGCTTTTCGCATGTTCGATGCCGGCGCGCTGCGCCTCTTTCGTCGCTTCCGCCTGCGCCTGCGCCATGGCGGCCATGAACGCGATCAAGGCATCGCGAACAGCCATTTGCATTGGGTCTTTGGTCGCACCGTCGAACACCATCCCGTTTATGATGGTGCGGACGATAACGCCGCGGCGCATGAATTCTCGAATGTTGTCTGTCACGTCCTGGTAATGGCGCCCGAGGCGGTCGACCCATCGCACGACGAGCGTGTCGCCGGCGCGCAACATGTCAAAGAGACGCTTTCCTTGCGGTCGATCGGCGAGGGGCACCGTGACGCCCGACACGCCCTCATCTGCCAATGCTTGGTCGATTGTGAAGCCCGCTTGCCGCGCCTGCGTGATTTGATGTTCCACTGTCTGCTCGACCGTGGAAACGCGCGCATAAAGGATGGTTTTTGTCATAGCGCTAGCCTCCTTAATGTACGTATTCAGAAAGGGCGGCGGCGCAACGGGCGCGCAGCGCGCCCCACTCGGTGTGCTGCTGTATCCCGCGCAGCTCTTCGATTGCTAGCCAGGCGGTGCGGCGGTCGTGGGTGTTCATTGCGTGGCGCAGTTCGCTGTGGACTTCGGAGAAGATGCGAAATTCGTTGGCGCGCATTTGAGCAATCATTTGGAAGGTCTCCATATGTACGTTTGGGTTATGTACGTTGATCTATGTCAAGCCCGTACGTGCACCCCTACCCCGGACGATTTTCCTGCTCGCAAGGGCATACCCTTGCGTACGCTTGGCGCTGACCGCATCCCCGCCGCCGGGTGGGTACCCACCCCGTGGGGTACTCCGCGCGCCGATCCGGCGGCTGTGGCGGATGGCTACAGAAAATCTCGCTCCGCTGGAACTTTTGGGGCTACCGCACGGCTTAAGTGCCGTGGTGGCGCGTGGCCGCCAAACGAACCACCTGTGGAATTCCAGCCGATCTGCCCTACTGCCCTTCTCCGTCGTGCGAGATCATGCTGAGTTACGCGTGGGGTAAATTTCTACTTAGAGGGGCATTGCATGAAAATCCGTCTGATTGCGCTGGCGTCCGCGCTGGCCGTGGCTTCCTGCGCAAAGCGTCCGGACGCGATCGTGCCGGTCGACATTCCGATGGCAGCGTACAGCAACCAGAGCTGCGAACGACTGGCGCAAGAACTCCTTAAAGAACAGAACAACCTTGCCAGCCTTTCAAAGCAGCAGAACCAGGCTGCTACGGGCGACGCAATCGGCGTATTCTTGGTCGGCGTGCCCGCGTCCAGCACATTCGGAGGGGACAAAGAAGGCCAGGTCGCCGTGTCGAAGGGCAAGGTCAACGCGATCGAGTCGTCGATCAAGAGCAAGGGCTGCAAGTAGGCGCGTCCGCGCCTTCGGTGTGCGAGTTTCGCGAGGCGAGGAACCACGTTCTCTAGCCGCCGTTCTCCCTATCTGAAGGAGAAAGATCATGACGATCAAGGATACCAACGCGAAGCCCGAGCAGCGAAAGCCGAACGACGTCCACCAGCCCGCGGATCGAAAGAAACATCCGGACGAGCAGTCTATCGCACCGCCGACTGTCCAGCCGCCGGGCGCCAAGGACACGAGCGAGAAGCCAAAGGTAAATCCGGTTACTGGTGGAGCAATGTAGCGACCACGGCCCGCGCGGATCGCCTCCCCACCCAGCCGTTCGGCATGGCGACCTAAATTCCAAGCAGCAGGTATAACATTGTTAATATCGCAAGTCGCAGATAGGGCGTATGCTGCCTCCCATTAGCGGCAATTAACACGGGCGCCGCTGGCTGAGAGATCATCGCGCTTTCGCCCCGGTTGGAGGAGTTAGCGCCATGACGGCCGCTTCCCAGTACATCCCCCCAGATGATGTCGAAATGCTGAGCGTAGTATTCGGGGAATTGCTGCGCGACTGCCATTCACGCCGCGACAGCCCGGAAGCAGAGGATCTCGCCGCCAGGTTGGTCGCAATCTATCAGTCCGGAGTTCGCGATACGATGCTGCTGCGAAAGCTCACCATACCGTTCCTGCGGCAGGGCTAGTTCAGCGATGGCTGTCACGCAATCGACACGATCGACCGTTACACAGATCTCATCTCGCCAATGACCACGGATGTACTGGCAATGGCTGCAGGAAGGTCGGGTTCAGCCCGGCCTTTTTTGTTGCCGCAACGCTTGTACAGGTGGCGACCACTTTAAACGCAGGGCCTCTGCATTCGTTACCGACGGCAGTCGCACAGACGTTGCACAAGCGTTGTACAACCTCTGCGACGAGAGGAAAAGAGAGCGGTGTCCTCGATCCCCAAAGGATGCCGCTCTTTTCGTGCGCAGGTACAACAGCAGCCCGTCGGTACCCCATTTGAGCGACGCCTCTAATTCTTGACTGCAACCAGCGCTGTGCGAACTTTCAAGGCTCGTGGTTGCAGAGCGTAGGGAAAACAATGACCTTCGATGATGACGTTGAGTTGGCCCTTGCTGCCGCGTGCAAAGAACTTGAGATGACGCGAGACAAGCTGATCCGCCTCATCATGCGTGAGTGGTTGGACGGATATGGCTTCCTGCCCCTGCGTGATTTGGACGAGGGTAGCGAGACCGAGGGGAACGCGTAGGCGTCGCCGAGCCTATGGCGACCGCGCCGAGATCAAGCGCCGGCAGAAGTTCCTCGTCGAGGGCATCATGTTCGCTTGACCGCAGAGGGGCGCCGGCAAACGTTGCCCACTCCCTGCTCGCTGTAAGCAGCGCCGCGACAACTACGAAGGCTGGAAGTGGTTGGATATCATCGCGCCGGCGCGCCGATAGTGTCGGCTCAGGAGGGCAGCTGCGAAGAAGGAAGTTCGCGCCAAGGGGTGTTAGCGGAACCCTTGGTTACTTCAGGCACGCGGGGAGCAACGACTTCAAGTCGCTGTCGTCCAACGTTGCGGTTGAGCGAAACGCTCTCGCGCCGCCAATTTGGTTGAAAAGCACCGATTTTAGACTTCTCTCCGTCTCTGCGTCCACCGCGCCACGATGGTGCACCACATCGGCATGGGCGAGACGGTTCTCCAGCGGCGTATCGAGGACACAGCACAGCCGGTCGCCGTCGCTCTCTGCCCATCTCACCGTTTCGGCCTTGAAGTCGACAACTCCCACGATGCCTCCGTACCGAGGATCCTGCGCCACCTGATAGTCGTATAAAATCTTGGCAGAATTGAACAGCTCTTCCGCAGAAGCCCTGTCCAATCGAACAACCGACATACCCTTGAGAAAGGCTCGCCTAAACATGCTGGGCGTTATTGATCCCTTCGGCTTCCGCTTCATATCGATTTCCGAGCGGGAAGCGACAAAATAGCGCAACGGTTCATCATTTGACACATGTCCGTGCCCGGCCTCAGCAGCGGATGCCACTTCACATCCACACTCAGGGTACTGATCTGTCACCTCATTGACAGGTCCTTCACGAGCGGACCAATCGTCAAGAAAGGCTCTTGTCTCTTCAGGGGTAGTAACCACGGCGAGACGTTAGACGGTTGCCCGCATCAGGTCGAATGTCTGAATGACCTCAGTCTGATTCGATGCATTGAAGGAACCACTTTTCAATACTTTAGGTCCCTTCACAATGGAAAAGACAGCCCGATGATCGCCCCCGACTAAATCCACTCCGACAACCACAAAGCCATCGGCATCCAGAAGGTCGAGCGATATTGCTCCATCGGGGCCGACATCTACAACTGGCTCCCCTAGAACCTCAGGCCACACTTGCGCCACGGCAATGGCATCCGCAATTACTGCTTGCGTCGGAGCAACACTATCAGGACCATCCCAGCCAGCGTCTAAGGAAGACAGCCCCACGATGTCGGCAAGAACACCATCATGGAAATCGTGAATCGCCGGTTGTTGCGGCTCTATCGCAATTCCGCCGAACATCTCCCCCACGGGAGAGATCACAATAGTTTCTGCGAACATGACCCCAGCAGTATCGGTCAAGCCGATTTTATGAGCCCAATGAGGTTTCTGGTCGTATGATCTGACCTGGGCAGATCTCTCCCGAAATGCTGCCTGTTGCATTTCCATCGCAATACCGCCGAACATCTCCCCGACTGGAGAAATTACAACAGTTTCTGCGAAGGTGACCCCAGCAGTATCGATCAAGCCAATTTGGGCGCCGCCGTGAAATTTCTGGTCGTATGATCTGGTCTGGCCAGATCTCTCCCGAACCGAGTACTTGGTAGGAGATTCAGTGTCGGCATTCGGCAGAACCGTAGCGGACGCGAGAAGAGCGCCGCTCCACATCAGCCCGACCGTGCCGCCCATAGCTGCTGCTGTTGAACTCATTTGTTACTGCCCTCAATCTTGATGCCAACAGCGTCTCGCAAATCTGGCTTCAGAGCCTCACCGAATAATGCCACTGAACGATCATGCAGGAAATCCAGCTCGGTTCGAATTGCGTCGACACCTAACTCCGTCTCTGCAGGTACCCGCAACTCCACGAGAGTATATATGTTCATAGCCCGCACAACGCCATCGTCCTGCGGGCGGTCGACAGCATCGAAGTTACGATTAATCAACAGCGGCATATCATTTCGCGACTCAAACCAACCGAGATGAGAATGCCAAGAAGCACCGCCGCGAATATTATAGGCAGGCAGTGCTGCATCGAACTGATGAAACAGGTCGCTTGCATCAGCTTCACTGGGCTCCCCATCGAATATGAACTGATCCCAGTACTCAAGTCGCATGCTGCCGACAGACACGATACCCATCGCAGCATCCAGAGGCTTTTCAAAGAGATCCCAGAACCGAGATCTCGTATTCTCCCATCGGCTATATTCACCAGCTAGATATCCGAACACCATATCCCGATAACCAGCCTCCTCCGCGAGGCGTTGGCCATCGTGTCGCTTCAACACCCAACCATTTGCCCTTGGCGGTTCGGGGTAACTAGCCTGAATGTGCGGAGCGATCGTGATCTGCTGAACAGAACTTGCGGCCCTCTCGACCGCGTCGAACCCCAAGTCGAGTGCGATTGAGGTAATGGGCGTTGCAGCGCGCGCTAAAGCCTTGTCGGAGAGCTGGGCATCAAACTGCACTAGCACCCGAACACGATCAATTGCATGCGCTTCATGCAGCGGCTTCCAAGGCATTTGCAGACCCTATTCATCCCCTAGGCGGGGCTTTTCTCACTTTGACAGGCATTTGTCACTAGTTGGTTTAAAAACGCCCTTGTCAAGTAGCTACAACGGCGGAGCATTAGTGCGTCAATCACGAGATATGGCCCCCAAATTCAGCGATTTGGAAGATCTGCGCATCATCCGCCCGCTCCCTATCCCCTTGAATGACGGGTGCCGGAGCTTCCCGTCGTCCGTCCAGGCGAAATACTCGATCTCGGCTACGACCCGCGGCTCGCAAAACACCGCGCCCTTGCGCTTCAGATTGACCGCCGGCGCGTCGGTCGCAATCTCCTCGAGCAGCTTGCGCAATTTGCGTGCAAGCTCTTGGGTCCAGCCGGTTCCGACACCGCCGACATAGACGAGGGCGCCGCCTCTTCTCGCCGCCAGCAGTAGCCGGCCGATCCCGTCAGGCGCGGTCGACGGCTCGAAGCCGACGATCGCGAAGCTGTCGCGGCGCTTGCACTTGATCTTCAGCCACCAAGGATGGCGTCCGGAGCGATAGGGACGCGCGCGATGCTTGGCGATAATGCCTTCGAGACCGTGCGCGCAGGCGATCCGCAGCAGTTCGTCGCCATCCGCTTCGACTTCCTCCGAAAGCCGGATGGCACCTTCGCGGCCGGCGACGATCGTCTCAAGCAACTGCCGGCGTTCACGCTGCGGCAGGCGGCGCAGGTCGCAGCCGTCGAGATAGAGAAGGTCGAAGGCGAAGAGGACGATCTCGCCGGGCTCGTGCGCGGCCGGACGGCGGCCGAGTGCCCGCTGCAGCATGCCGAAGTCGGATCGGCCCTTGTCGTCGAGCACAACCGCCTCGCCGTCGAGAATGGCGGTCCTGAGCCCGAGCTGCGGCGCCTCGGCGGCTATCGACGGAAAGCGGTTCGTCCAGTCATAACCGCCGCGCGTGATGATGCGGATACTGCCCGGCTCGATATGCACAGCGATCCGGTATCCGTCCCATTTCACCTCAAAGGCCCATTCTAGCCCCTTCGGCGGCCGATCGACGAGCATCGCGACGCAAGGATCGACCCGCGCCGGCATAGGGTCTGGTGGAGGCGTATCGGGCGGTTTCTTCGAAGGTGCTTTTGCCATGCACCCATTAACGCACAGGTCAGTCAAGCGGTCGCATTGACTGTTCGGCTGATGGGAACATATTCAGAACGCGATCGGGCGAAACGGCGCGCCATCCACAACATGCGGGATATCAATAACCTCGAACGAGGAGGATCACGCATGCCGGAAAAATTAAAGACGCTTACCGAATTCACCCTGCCGCACATGATCCTGAACTGCTCGCATTGCGGACGCCGCGGCCGCTACAACGTGGCAGGGCTGATCGAGACGCATGGCCCCGATATGCCAATCCGAGATTTCATCGACACGCTCGGCCGCAGCTGCCATCGCTGGACGCACCCGGCGGAACATCAAAGGTGTGGCCTCGGCTGCGATGACCTGGTCTACATGTTCATGCCAAAGCCGGCCGCCGACGGCTATGCCGATCAGATGCAGCGCCAAGTCGTCCCGTGAGCGTTGCAGACGAGTTGCATAAACAAAAAAAGGGCCACCTTCAAAGTGGCCCTACTTTTTGCAAGTCAGCTAAGGAACGTGATAAGGCGAGAGAGCTGTCAAACACCTGTCAACCGCCTGAAAAATTACCCTGCAAACAGCTTCGGGACCCGCTGGACGGTTCGCCTTTTCCCCGCCGCGACAAGTGCCCCGGTCGCTTCCGAGCGACATCGCGGGGTTGGCTCCCCTCCACATTTCTATCGGAGTCGACCCTGATAGGCAGCGCTTCCGTCTCCTCCCCTGCAGGAGCGCTGCCTATCATGCGCTTCTTCACGCGCTTTATGTGTGCGACTGGCTCTTGATGGCCCGCCGCGATCACGACACATCCTACAGAGACCACTCAGTCGCCCCATTCTTATCGAGGGGGAACACCTTCCTGACGCCGGGATCACCTGCCTCGTCGAATTACGCAATGTACCCGATATCGCTCAAAACCGTCTCTGGGCCAACGATGTGCCAGCTTAAAAGTCGATGACCATATTCGGTGCAATTCAAAAATATAGGTGGATTATTCCAAGTAGTTGCCGTCGTCGTCGGATTCACTGCCACGATCTGGATCTTCGACGTACGCCTGGCAGCCCTCGTTGAACGACGAACTGTTTCCACTGCAGTCGCTCTCGTCAGTGACGCTATTTTCTTCGGCCCATTCGTAGCCAGCCTTATGACCGGAACAGTCCTCGGTGCATTCGTAGCCGCCAAACGTTTGCGCGACAGCGGGTAGCGAGGCTGAGGCAAACAGCACTCCGGAAATCACCAATACTCTCATCGTTGCTCCTCTTCGGCATCTCGCACGGTTGTTGGCTACGCGGCCTCTCTTTGAAGAAGATGGTCGCCGATCTGCGCGACGGACAGCATGGGGCGGAAACGAAGTTCCTCTTGGTCTGCCTGTCGCTCGAGTTCGCGAACACTCTCGAAGATCTTATCGACTTGGCGCTGGTTGAGCTGCGGGTCGTTAGCGGGAGGATGCTGCACTAACATCTCATGCTCCCGCCTCAACAGGCGGCCACGTTCATCGTCGCGAGCGACCTTCAGATCCCACATGCGACGCTTTATCCGATCGATCGAAGCAGTGTAGCCACTAGGCGAGAGAACAGCGAAATTCGCCACAAGTTGTGCACCGGCGAAGTCGATATGCACCCCGTGCGCGTTGCCACGGCGACGCCGAGCGTTGGTTAGAATATCGTGACTGAACGCAGCTTTCAGCTGAGGGTTTCGCTCCGCGACATAGCGAAGCAACAGTCCGCCGAGCCTGTCGCTCGCTTGATCAGACGCGAGTGCGTCGAGCTCCATTGGAGGGAGTTCAGTGTAGGCTACCGCCAACTGCGAGTTTTCCTGCTCTGGTGCATATAGTGAAGACATACCGGCCAGCCATGATCTGGCTATGGCCTCGAGCGACTGCCCCTCTGCCTCCTGCGGCGAGCCAAGCATGATGCCTGACGTTGGCATTTGGTATCTGTTTGGCAAGGTTGGGTTGGCAGCGAGATCGGCAGCCAGTTCATCTAAAGAGATCTCAATGGCCAATATCGCGCCCGCCGCCTGACTGCCGTAAAAGCACTCGAGCCTGTTCAGGCGATTAGCGCGTTCCATATGCGATGTGCTTCCGTCGAAAACGATGGCGGCTACGACAAATTGTTCCGGCGATCCGAGCAGCGGTTGGTAGATAACAGGAGTGCGCTTTGCACGCACTAAGCCCTGGTCGGGGTAGGGAAACATTGATTGGGTCAACTTGATCACGCTAGCCTCCCTAGGTGCTGTGCCGTGAGGCGTGGCGCGCTCGCCAAGCGCTCTTGCAAAAACACCAACAACGCTTCGAAGTCATCTGAGCCTAACAAGCGAGGTACATAGCTGTTTTCGCCGGTTGTGCGAAGGTCGACTTGCCTCGCCGCGTCACACACCCGCCCGATAGCGGCTGTCAGTTTATCGACTTCCTCCGAACTCAGAAGGGGTACAGTCAGGGCCGCCAGGCGGTTAATGAAGGCAGCCGATGGATCTAGGTCGGCCTTTCGCCAATTGGGTCCTGAAAAACACTGGCCATGATCGATCATCCAAAAATTACCGCTACCCGAGAGCAGGAGATTGCCGAGATGCCGGTCTACGTTTGCGCTCCATGTGTCGAACTCATAAAGACCTGTTAGGTCCCTCTCGATGAGGCAGTCGACAATTCTTCTTACCACGGCGGCAGTGAAGCTCCCCCGCTTCGCGATTGTCGCCACGGACGGCGCGTCTACATCGCAACTCGCAAACATCACGTTCCCGCCGTCGATTGACGGGGCGTGCACAACATTCATCTGACCCGAGGGCACGAAGGCGAGATAGGCGTCCGGAACCGGCAGTTTCAAAGCCGAGCCTACCGCAGCAATCATCACTTCATTAGCGAGTTCGCGAAGGGGCAAATCCTTGATAATCGCATTCCGGACGCTGTCTCCGCCTACGAACACCTGTCCTCGGTACGTACTATGGAGATTGGCAATACCACTGTCCTTAAACGAGGTAGCGCCAGCAAGCACACGCGCAAACCCGACCGTTCCAACTGACTTATCAATCGATGAACTGTGCGACAGCATCGACCCCCCCCCCTGCATTCATTGGCCTCAATAGATCATGTTTTGCCAAAAAGGCGAGAGGAATTCACGGAGATCGTTATGGTTGCGTCAATTTGCCTGGGAGGTCAGGCTAAACGCGGAGATTATTGCACGGACCTGACCGCTGGATGCCGATGATCTCCCAATCATCAGTACTGCTTCCGCCGCCGGCGTGGGCCGTGGCGACTAGAAGCCTGCAGGCGGACGAGCGCGTGACCGCCGGCATGACATGCGTCGCGAACAGCGTGACGTAAACCGGCGGGCCGTCCACCACGAACACCCTGCCGCTTCCGACTGGGTAGGCATTGACCGGTGTCATGCCGGTCTGCGCAATAAACTGCGTCATCGTGTAGCCATTGAGACGCGCCAGGCGGACATCAAGATCTTGTTCGACGGCCGCCTGATGCTCCGCGTTCGTTTGACAGCCCGCTAAAACGAACGCGACCGTAAGGACGATTGAGAGCGTGCCTGATACTCGCATTCATCACCCTTACGCGAAGGTATCCGGATCAGAGGGTTTGTTGGTCTTCGGCTTTTTCGGTTCACAGTAGTTCGCCCAGGCAAACATCAGTTTACGACGCTTCTCGAGCGCGTCGCTGCGGCGGTAGGCGCGCTCCGTCTCGTCGCCAACCACATGCGCCAAGGCTGCTTCGGCGAGCTCCCGGGGGAAGTTGGTGCATTCTTCGCACCAATCGCGGAAGGATGAGCGGAAACCGTGCACGGTGGCGTCGACCTTCATCCGTCGCAGGATCATGTCCATCGCCATACCCGAGAGGGGTTTATCTTCCTTGTTGCCCGGGAAAACGAACGCGTCTGGTGCAGTGCCGGCGGTAGCCATTTCCTCGAGGATCGCCAATGTGCGAGGCGTGAGCGGCGTTCGATGCTCCCGACTGGCCTTCATTCGCTCGCCTGGTACGGTCCACACCGCGGCTTTGCGATCGACCTCCTTCCATTTCATCCCGTAAGTCTCGCCCGAGCGAGCAGCGGTCTATATCGTGAATTCGCGAGCTCGCGCCGCTGTGGCCGACCGCGAGCGCAGATCCCCTACGAAAGCTGGAACCTCAGCATAGGGCATCGCGGCATGGTGCCCTCGCATCAGCTTTTTACGCTTCGGCAACAGGTTTGCCAGATGACCGCGCCACAGAGCCGGGTTCTCACCGGTGCGATGGCCTTTTGCCTTTGCGGCGTCGAGCACACGTTCAATCCGCCCACGGAGGCGAGAGGCAGTCTCTGATTTCGTCAGCCATATCGGCTTGAGCACCTCCAACACATCCGCGGTCGTGATTTCGTTGACCGGCTTCTTCCGAAGAGGTGCCGCATACTCGGTCAACGTCATGGTCCATTGTGCGATGTGCTTCGCGTTCCGGAACTGCGGCTTCATCGTCTCAACGAACTCGTCGGCCATGTCTCCGAAGGTGGGCACGGCAGTCGGCGCGGCTTTCTTCGCGGCGATCGGATCGATGTTCGCCTGGAGGTTTTTGCGTGCCTCGGCGGCAAGCTCTCGCGCCCGCGCGAGGGGAACTGAAGTGAGCCTGCCTACCCCATTTCTTTCAGAGTGCCGTCCCGGCGATAAAGGAACACCCATCGCTTCGAACCGGGTCTTTCGGTCCCGTTCTTGTCGACAGTGGGTCGATCGACGCCGAGGTACAACCCATCTCCATCACCGTGCCGGCCGGGCTTCGTGATCGATGTCACGGACCTCGCGGTGAGTTTGTTGATCTGCCGTGCCATTTTTGCCCCAACTTTTACCCCAACGATTGACAATCATTCTATGGGATAAGCTGAGACCAGGAAAGACGGCTGATTGGCTAAATAGCTGTCATATATGGATAAAACTGGACGTCGCTAGATGCCATGAGATGGTAGTTTGGCGGACCCCTTCTCCCCCTAAACGCTTGAGACGCGCCGCCTTTTAACCGCCTTGTTGTCCATTGTCGAAAGCCTGACAAAACGATGTCGGGGGGAGCAAATGGAGGGAATCGGACAAAAAACTAACCCATTGAAATAAATACATCTTCTCGTTGGCATGGCTCTTGCTGTTTGAACCGCGACGTTACGCAGCAACGGAGCCTTCAATGTCAGCACCGATGATTTCGCTTGAGAGCCTGACCAGCACGACAACCATGAACCAGCTGCTGGCGACTGCGAAATCCGGTGCTTGCACCTCCTCATCCTGCGGCTCGTCCGCAAAGCCGGACGACTTCGACCCGGCGATTTGGGAGAAGATCAAGGACCATCCCTGCTATTCAGAAGAAGCCCACCACTATTTCGCACGCATGCACGTCGCGGTCGCGCCAGCCTGCAATATCCAGTGCAACTACTGCAATCGAAAATATGATTGCGCCAACGAAAGCCGGCCCGGAGTCGTCTCGGAAAAGCTGACGCCGGACCAGGCGCTCAGAAAGATCGTTGCGGTCGCCAATGAAGTCCCGCAGCTTTCAGTGCTCGGCATCGCCGGACCGGGCGATGCCTGTTATGACTGGAAGAAGACAAAGGCGACATTCGAACGGGTGGCCAGGGAGATCCCCGACATCAAGCTGTGCCTTTCAACCAATGGCCTGGCGCTGCCGGACCATGTGGGCGAGCTTGCTGACATGAATGTCGATCACGTGACGATCACTATCAACATGGTCGATCCGGACGTCGGCGCGAAGATCTACCCTTGGATTTTTCATGACCACCGTCGTTACACCGGGCTTGAAGCTGCCAAGATCCTGCACGACCGGCAGATGTCAGGTCTGGAGATGCTGACGGCACGCGGCATTCTCACGAAGATCAATTCGGTGATGATCCCAGGCATCAACGACGAGCACCTGCTTGAGGTGAACAAATGGGTCAAGGAGCGCGGCGCCTTCCTGCACAACGTAATGCCGCTGATTTCCAACCCGGCGCACGGCACCCATTATGGCCTGACCGGCCAGCGCGGCCCCCAGGCGGACGAACTGAAGGCGCTTCAAGATCGTCTCGATGGGGGCGCCAAGCTGATGCGCCATTGCCGGCAGTGCCGGGCCGATGCAGTCGGCCTTTTGGGCGAGGATCGTGGTCGGGAGTTTACCCTCGACCAGATTCCCGGTGAGGTCAGCTACGACGCCAGCAAGCGCGAGGCCTATCGTGAGGTGGTCGCGCGCGAGCGAGGCGATCACGTGGCTGCCAAGAAGGAGGCGATCGGAATGATCAAAGCGGCGGGCTCCATCGGAACGCTTTCTTTCGCAGTGGCAACGAAGGGCGGCGGCAGAATCAACGAACACTTTGGACATGCCAAGGAATTCCAGGTCTATGAAGCGTCGGCGAGCGGTATCAGCTTCGTCGGGCATCGCAAGGTAGAGCAGTACTGCCGCGGCGGCTGGGGTGAGGAGCATGCGCTCGAAACCGTCATCGCCGCGCTCGAAGGCATAGATATCGTGCTCTGCGCCAAAATCGGAGATTGCCCGAAGGATCAGCTCAGGGAAGCCGGTACTCGAGCGATTGACGATTATGGCTATGACTACATCGAGACGGCCATCAGCGCGCTTTATGCCGAAGAGTCTGGGGCCGAACCACTGACGGCCACTGCTTGAGCCCCGTCAATCCAACAAACCAGGAGCTGAAAATGGCCTTCAGGATCATCGCATCCCAATGCACCCAGTGCGGTGCCTGCGAGTTCGAATGTCCCTCCGGCGCGATCAAGTTCAAGGGCGAGGCCTACGTGATCGATCCGAACAAGTGCACCGAATGCAAGGAGGCTTTCGAGTTGCAGCAATGTGCCTACGTATGCCCAGTGCCAAAGACCTGCGTTCCCGCTCCGGCTTAGTCAGGATATCCCCCGGGGCGCGTTGCGCTCCTTTATCGACATCATGCAGTCCAAAACGGAAAGAACGTTAATGGGCCTATCACGCGAACAGGAGGTCGAGATCCGCAAGCCGCCACTTTTCATGCCGGGTGAGCGGGTCCGTGCTACACGCCACGTAAAGAATGACGGCACCTATCCCGGCAAGACCATCGGCGAAAACCTGGTGCGCAAAGGCGACGAAGGTTATGTGCGCGACATCGGTACCTTTCTCCAGCAGTTCTACATCTATGCCGTCGAGTGGATCGATCGCGGCACCGTTGTCGGCATGCGCTCACGTGAACTGACGAGCATCGAGAAGGCCGCCAACGAAGGGATAGCCAGATGAAAGTAATGATTCGCAGAACCAGCGCCGGCTTGTCGGCCTATGTTCCCAAGAAAGATCTCGAAGAGCCAATCATCAAGGTCGAGAATGAAGATCTGTGGGGCGGGGCTGTAACGCTCAAGAACGGCTGGCGCATCGCTCTGCCTGACATGCCGCGCGATACGCGTCTGCCGATCACCGTCGAGGCCAAGAGGATTTTCGACGAGGACTGATGCTGCAGGTGGTAGGACAAGGGGCAGACAGCATGAATACGATCCTGAGCTCGGACCGTGTCCTGATTGTTCGCAACAGCGACGCCGAAAGGCGGCTTGAGCTGCTGAAGGACGCGCTGGCCGCCGATGGGATCGTTCCCTATCTTGGTCCGGGTCTCCTCCGGCTCAGTTGCGCGGAACCAACTGTTCCGCACACGCCTGAAGCCGTCGCCGCGGCACTTAACATGCGTGCGACAGCTCCTCGCAAGATACGAACCAACATGTGGTCTGTCGCGCAGTTCATAGAGCAACGCCGGCATCGCCGGACGCTTCAAACCTGGATGGCCGAGATATTCGCAGCGCCGGTTGTACCGACCGTGCTCCACGCGTGGCTCGCAACGCTGCCGCTCTCCCTCATCATAGATAGCTGGTACGACGCGACGATGCGCTCGGCCCTTGCGAAAACCGGCCGAACGGACGTGGTTGAGATACAAGGCGTCACGCGGGCGAACCAATTCGGCGACATTTGGACGAAAACCTACGATTTGTCTGGGAAGGAAATCGAACACGGATCAGAGGAAAAGACCGTTCTCTATACGCCTCACGGCAGCGTTCGGCCGGCCGCAAACTTCCTCGTCTCGGATTCCGACTATGTCGAAGTCCTGACCGAGATCGATATCCAGACGCCGATCCCTGAAGTGGTGAAGGACCGGCGCACCAACCGGGGCCTGTTCTTCGTCGGCTGCCGCTTCGACGACCAGATGCTGCGCACCTTCGCCCGCCAGATCATGAAGCGCTCCAACGGCCCACGTTCTGCGGTGATCGATGCGGCAACGCTGACCAAAAACGAACACCGTTTCCTTACAGAAAGCGCAATCACGCTTATCGACATGCCGACCGGCGAAGCCGCTGCTCGGCTTGTCGGATGAGGCAAAAGCAGCAGATGTGGGACAGGATCGTTCAGCCACGGTCGACCCGAACAACTGGTCTCAATCGGAAGATCCGTCGAGCTGTCCACACGTTGGGCAATGTCGCAGACACACTTTCGGCGAGAAACGATTTTATTCGACAGGCTGTTTGTGCGATGATCAGATGGCGACAGGCGAGTAGATTCAGGAACGCTCGAGGCGTCCCTTGGCCCGACGCGTAGAACCCATGCGGGACGCCTCCTGAAATAACACCTCCCGCATCCAGAGGCTTGCCTGATCACTATTATGAAGGGCGGGCCATTGGACGGCTTGGGTGAAGGTCGGAAGGGGCAGCGGAAGTTCGACGATCCGCAACGGTATTGTTTTTGCGAAATGCTTGACCAGCCGCAAGGGCATGGTCGCTATACGCTCGGTGCCTGACAGCATGGGCGGAATCATGCTGAAGCCCTGTACGACGACCTCGACTTGCCTCTTGAAGCCGTGCTCGAGCAGATACCATTCCTCGATAGAAGACGTCCGGCTATCCCCGAACTTGACCGCGACATGCCCCATCGAGATGTATTTCTCGAATGTAAGTCGCTCTGATAGCTGCTTGTTCGAGCGGCAGCCTACGCATACGAGGGTCTCGTCGAACAGTGTCGCTCTAGGATGCGCGCGCGACATGAACAACTCCGGAAAAATCAGGAAATCGGCGTCTCCGCGCCGGAGGCAGTCATCGTGGTTGTCGGCAAGAGGTATCAATTCGAAGCCGACGGAGGGCGCTTCCCGGGCAACACGCTCCACGACCTTTTCAAAAAAAACGAGTGTGGCGTAATCGGAAAGAATGATCCTGAAGCGGCGATCCGATTGGGCTGGGCAAAACGGGTCCCAGGAAATGATCGAGACTTGGATATGCAGCAGAGTTTCGCGGACCGCGGGGGCAAGCCGTTCCGCACGTGCTGTCGGGACCATTTCGCGTCCAACCATCGTAAAGAGGTCGTCGTGGAAATAGGTGCGTAGCCTGCCGACGGCCGCGCTCATGGCCGGCTGACTGAGGTTGATGCTGCGTGCCGCCGCCGTGAGGTTACGCTCGGTCATCAAAGCGTCCAGCGCGACGAGGAGATTGAGATCAAGGCCCTTGAACCGCATGTCTTCATCTATCCGTCGCGAGGTGGCGAGAAGGGTGACGCGGCTTGGCATCGTGCAGTTCGAACCCAGAGACATCAGGCAAAGGCTTGCCTTCATCCCAGCGTATCTGCCGCCGACCAGGAATTCGTTTTAAGCAAAGGAAATGGAGGGCCATGAGCACGACCGAGCTAACTGCATGGAAGAGATGGGCAGACGAGGTTAAAGCCGGCGGCAGGGCGGCTCTGATTTTCGTTGATAGACGCTGCCCATCTGCAAGACGCCGGGCGGAACCGCCGCTCTCATTAAACGGCTCCGCCTGTGGCGGCATATTGAACTAGACCATGCAGGCGACCTCGAAACCTGCGCCAGCGCACGCCGGCCGCGCGCAAACGCGGTTTCGGACGTCCGCGTCCAACGAGAGGGGGAGCAGAGTGGGCTGCGGGAGTCCACTAGTGCTTCAGCCTCCGCCGGCGCCTCCAAGTCCTGGATTGGGCAGGGGGGAAGATCAGCGACACGACAAGCCTGGTGCCGGCAGCGCCTGCAACGAGTCCGAGCGTCACAGCGATAGCGAGAAGAGCATTGTGATTCATTTGTGTGGCGCCTCGCCCGATGTTCTACGTTGAAATTGAACCAGAAGTGCACTTTCAAGACCTCGTCGTTCGGGGCGCCGAAGAACCAGGAATTCGAGCGACACGGCCTGGGCTCACAGGACATCACAGGAAAGTTCCCGCGCCTCAGCATGACGATATGCAACTCGGGGGCTCGACGACGACGACTTTCGAAGGACGTGTAACCTTCTCGCTCTCCTCGCGGTCCGCTACACCGAAGCGATAGGAGAAAGCGCCGCCGCCCGTTCCCGAGGCCAAAGAACAACCGGCGCCGAAGCGCGTCACGATTCGATCGGCTTTCATGGGACCACCCGGCGTGCAGACGTCGTCGGATTTGAGGACCTTCTGGTATTGCGCAATGACAACGGTGAGCTTCGCCATCTTACCCCTGCGGCTTCTCTAAATGAGAGCTGGTTCGCCTCCTCCTACCGGTCACGGCCGGCAGGACCTGATTGGGGACGGAGCGGATTACAATCCGCCGCCATCCAGTGTTGGAATCTTGCGCGACTATAAGGTCTGGTCGCGCAGAGGGGCCTGAGTGCCCGGGCTTCGTCAATGCAGCATTACGCGAGGTGGGTAAAATCGATTGTATGGATGGAATCCATTCGCGCTATGGATGATGAAGACATGCGTTTCCAAGAAAGAGCGGCGAGGACCATCCTTAGCCCGTCATGCCGAACTTCCTGGATTTCGTCAGGAAGCGCAGGCAGGCTCCAGTCCTTCGGACGACCGTCGTCGGGGACGGCTACCATATGGAAAACGCTGCGGGTGCAGAGGCTCGGCCCCGACGGTCGTCTCAGCCGTCATCCCGACCTCGACCGTCAACGATCGATGGCCGGCCCAGATCGGTCTTGCGGTGAACTCGACGATCTCGCCGATACGCCGGCTTCCTGAAATCGACCCTTTCGCAGGAGGCGGTCACGAACGGAACCCGGCCAAAACGGCTTGCAGCAATGAAGGTGACCCGATCCATCAGGGCAAGGCCAGCGCCGCCGAACAGCGTGCCATGATGGTTCGTATCGCCGGCAAAGACGATATTGATGAGCGTAGTGGGAGCCGGCCCGCCGCCCGGCTCTCCCTGGGATGGAAACTCCCGCTTCATGCCCCGGCGATCCTTTGGTCATCATGCGCCAGCGTGCTCCGTAGCTCCCTGGCGGCGGCGACCATGTTCACAAGCGCCGGACGAACCTCCTCCCATTTTCTGGTCTTCAGGCCGCAATCCGGATTGACCCAGAGCTGGTCGTCGGCCAGGCGCTGACGCGCCAGAGACAGGAGGTCCGTCATTTCCTTGACCTCAGGCACGCGCGGTGAGTGAATGTCGTAGACGCCGGGGCCTATCTCGTTCGGGTACTTGTAATTCCGGAAGGCATCCAATAGCTCCATCTTCGACCGTGACGTCTCGATGGAGATTACGTCGGCATCCATCGCGGCGATGGCTCCGATGATGTTGTTGAACTCGGAATAGCACATATGTGTGTGAATCTGGGTGCGGTCCGCGACGCCGCTCGCGCAAAGCCGGAAGCACTCGACCGCCCAGTCGAGGTAGGTCTTCCAGTCCTTGTGCCGGAGCGGCAATCCTTCACGCAACGCCGCTTCGTCGATCTGGATCATACTGGCACCCGCCTTCTCCAGGTCGACCACTTCGTCACGGATTGCCAGGGCGATCTGCCGGCACGTCTCGCTACGCGGGATGTCGTCACGGACGAAGGACCAGTTCAGTATGGTGACGGGACCGGTCAGCATCCCCTTGACGGGCTTGTCGGTGAGGGACTGGGAATATTGCCACCAGCGGACCGTCATCGGATTGGGCCTGGAGACGTCACCGAAGATGATCGGCGGGCGCACATAGCGCGAGCCATAGCTCTGCACCCAGGCGTGCTGGGTGAAGGCGAAGCCGGAAAGCTGCTCCCCGAAATACTGCACCATGTCGTTGCGCTCGAACTCGCCATGGACCAGCACGTCGAGGCCGATCTCCTCCTGCCAGCGAATGGCGGCCTCGGTCTCTTTGCGGAGGAAGGCCTCGTAATCCATGTAGCTCAGCGCGCCCTTGGCATGATCGGAACGGGCCTTGCGGACTTCCGGCGTCTGCGGGAAGGAACCGATGGTCGTCGTCGGAAATGGCGGCAGTCTGATCGCCTCCGACTGGATCGCCCGGCGCTCCGCAAACGCACTCTTGCGCCGCTTCATGGCATCGTTGACCCCAGCGATATGGCCCTGGACCAGCGGATCGTTAACCTTCGGCGAGGAGGCCCGTGCGGCAGTCGTCTTCGACGCAGCGCTAAGTTCCGCCCGAACGGCGTCTTTCCCCTGGGTAAGCCCGCGACCCAGTATTGAAAGCTCATCCAGCTTCTGCGTCGCAAAGGCCAGCCATGACTGTAGGTCAGCATCAAGCCCCGTTTCGAGTTCCAGATCGATCGGAACATGAAGGAGCGAGCAGGATGGGCCGACTTCGATATCGCGGGCGGCGGCAATCGGCTCCAGCCGATCGATGATCGCCGACAAGTCAACTCGCCAGATGTTGCGGCCGTCGATGACGCCGAGCGACAGGACCAGATCTTTGCGGGCGACCTTCAATGCCTCGTCGAGCTGGTCGGGCGCGCGCACCAGATCGACATGAAGACCAGCAACCGGCAGATCGGCAATGGCGGCCAGATTGTCGGCAAGACCACCGAAATAGGTTGCCAGCATTATCTTCAGGTTCGGCACGGTTTTCGCCAGTACCTTGTATGCGACAGAGAAAGCATGGCGCTCGCCCTCGGTCAGGTCGAGAACGGCGACCGGCTCGTCGATCTGCACCCAATCGGCTCTGGCCGCGGAAAGGCGGCGCAGCAATTCCTCATAGATCGGCAGCAACTTCGGTAGCAGGTCGAGCGGTTTGAACGTCGCCGGGCGGGCCTTGGCGAGCTTGAGGAAGGTGACGGGTCCGAGAATAACCGGCCGCGTCGCAATGCCAAGCGCCTTCGCCTCGAAGAAATGATCGACGGGCTTTTGAGACGTCAGGGTAAAGTCCTGACCATCCGAGACTTCCGGCACCATGTAGTGGTAGTTCGTGTCGAACCACTTGGTCATCTCCAGTGCCGGCACACCGTCACCATGACGGGAGTGGCCGCAATTCGCATGGCTGTCACCCTGACTGCCGCGCCCCATCGCGAAATAGGTGTCGAGATCGACCGGCCCGCTCTTCCAGCCATAGGCCCGGGGGATCGCGCCGACCATAACCGCCGTGTCGAGCACATGGTCATAGAATGAAAAATCGTTGGAGGGGATGACATCAGTCCCCTTCTGCTGCTGGAGCCGCCAGTTGTCAGCCCGCAGCCTGGTCGCGACATCGAGCAAAGCGGCCCGATCGGTCTTGCCGGACCAGTAGGATTCGAGCGCGAATTTGAGCTCTCGATGCCTTCCGATTCTGGGAAATCCGAGATTTGCAGTCTTGATGGTCATTTCCTTACCCCGAGGTTATGGGCAAGGCATTGGCTGACGCATCGACGAAGGGCACGGGTATGCCGATCGCAAAGCGGCACACCGGGACACCCCGCCCGTGGACGTTATCTATCGCGGCAGGTCTCCTGACTTGCGGGTCATCACCGCCATCCGTCTTCCCGAGGCGTCTTCCTCAGTGACATCCTGGATGAACGGCTCTCCGCCTACAGTTGCGGGGGCAGTTCCGGCATGGGTGCAGGACGCACCGTCACCGGATTCCCTCTTAGCTCCGGACCAGAGATCCAAAGAACCACGATGCCGCCACAATGGCAGCGCTAGCGAGCTTGGTCAATGACATAAAGGCATGGTTATGTCGTTATGCTATTGTTCTGTCCGTGTCTACGCGGCCGATCTCACGTCGAAGTCAATTCGCCGCGCGAGATCGAGATCAAAGGCGCCGTAGGGGTTGATGTGGGCGTAGATGAGCAGCGTCAGCCCCCGGGTAGTATTCGACGGCCATACGTGTCGCCCAGGTCGGGTCAGTCAGCACGTTCTGCATCATCAGGGTGTTGACGTTCTGCAGCAGGTGCAAAGCCAGGACCGATATTTTCTGGTCTTCGAGCCGGTTCGTCGCGACCTCGCCGCTCTTGCCGAAGAAAATGAAGCCGTTGGCTGTTCGGCCAAATAGGCGACCGGTTCCGCCGCGACATCACCCGCATGTTCGGCGAACCGGCCGGCAAGGCGGACGATCTTCAACTGCGCGGCAAAACCAAGCCGGGTCCGCGGTGGTTTCGATTCGATCAGCGCCAGTTCGTCAAAGTTCAGGCGGCAGACAGGAATCACTGCGGTCAGCATCGGCGTGTCTTCCACGCAGCTCAGTTATCTTCTGTCAGCTCTGCATGGGCCTCGGCGTGCCGGCGCCAGATCATGACTTTCTGACGCTCCTCAGGCGGAGTTGCATCGACGAATCCAGCCTCCTCAGCGGCACGGGCCGAGGCGATGTTCGCTTTCTGCATATGGGCGTAGATTACATCGTAGCGGCTAGCCTGGGCGGCCTTGGCATATGCGACCCGACCGATGTGTCTCCCCTGACTGGATTGATTGAGATAGATCTGGATGGAGGCATGCACCCCGAGCGGCGAAGCGTCGATGAGATTGATGAAAACTCTCCCGCAGCGCTTGCCATCCAGTTCAATCCGCCATGCTTCCCCATCGGAACCGCCCCCGCGGCCCTTGGTCCCACGCGTCCTGACAAGCGCAACCTGCTCGGCAGAAACCGGCTCACGACGGTTGGCTCCCCGGGCGGGTCGCGCAGTGGACCGCAGTCTTTTCGGTTTCGAGCGCGGTTCGCCAGGCCTAACCATCATTCAAGCCCAGCCCGTCCAGGAGACGCCGGTCGGCCTCCTCCCAGAATTCTGCCGGAAAGAAGCCCGGCGAAAACGCTATGACAACATCCTCAATGCGGGAAGCTATGTCGGGAGTGCTCAAGACCCCAGCCAACTCGTCAATGCGCGCCATGATGATGTCACGGGCCGGATCAAGCCGAGCCGCATGGAGCGACCAATCACTATCCCCATCGTACCGATTGTTGAAGTAGTCGAGGTCGATGTGGAGAAGCAAGCGGCGACCTTCGGTGCCTGCGAGCCATTCGTCAAAGCTTGAGGTAAGCAGGTATGTGGACGGTCCGGCGCGCTGCCCCGTCGGGTGTAGCGTGATGGTGGGACGGAAGGCGTGAGCGTCGAGCAGAGTGTCGACCAATAGACCCGGCTCGAACATGTAGGCCTCTGTGGACCGGACTTTGGGGGGCTGACACAAATGTCGAACTTCGCATCGGGGAAAGCGATGCACAAAGGGCGTCATAAAGCTCCCCATGCCGATGGCCCCGCTGGCGATCGCGTGTGCCACGGAAATGGGGTCCGTCAGCGCGAAGGGTTCACTGCTGATGAGGTCGTACCAGCCACCTCTGCCTGCGCGCAGGCGCGGGGAGCCCAGATCGCGGTGATCGTCGACGTGAAGAATGATCGGCGCCACGTCACGGTCGGTTTGACGCAGCATCCATTCGCTCCAGCTGGCGAGCGTCCAGCTGTCATAGAGGCAGCGCAAGAGTTTTCCGCTTCTGCGCCGCGCCTCGAACATGGTTTCATACCGGACGCCGTCACCCCACCATGCGAGCCCGGTGGCAAGCGCAGGATCAACGTGACGCCACGGATCAGCTGGCCAGGCCAGGGTCAGCTCCCATGCGTCGCCGCAATCTGCGGCAGTCGCATCTTTATCGCAAAAATAGTCGCGGAGGGCGGCGTGGCGCTCGGCCGGATCGGACGGGAGAAAGCCGCGTGCGACGCGCATGATCAGGCCGCGACCGGTGCCTGAAGGCTCGCGGCCTCGAGGACGTCAGTCAAGGCCACCCCAAGGGGCGTGAGCTCACACTGGCGCAGTGTAGCAATGCCGAGCTGAAGGTTTCGCTCGGTGTCGCGAAGCTGCTTTGCCGCACGGTCTTTCATTCGAGCAGGCCCATGGGCGAGAATGTGCTGCCATAGGCGTTGCAGCTCGACGAACACGAAAACGGCGTGGAGCAGTCCAGAGGGCGGTCGCAAGTCGGCCCGCCACGGAGACACCACCCGCGGCGCGAAGCGGCTAGCCATAGGGCCGAACCGTTCGAGCAGGTAGAGCTTCTGGTGGCGATGCTCGTGGACCAGTGAGTCCGCGAGGTCAAAGGGATCGATTGGCTCGTCGCCTTGCATAACCGACACGAACAAAGCGCCGGGCACGGAATCATCACTAAAGGAGACGATCTTTTCCGGGTCAGCCGTGGGATCGCGAATAAATTGGACCGCTCTACAGGCGGACAGCATTTCGTCGGCAAGGGCGGGACGCCAGCTCTGGACGATGGCGAAGGCTTCCTCAACGACCTGACGCGCAGCCGCTGCGACATTGTCACGCTCGAAAATAATCTGGTCTCCGAATGGAAGCCGTAGCCAAGCATCGTTTTGTGCAATGTCCCATGTGTTGTCCGTATTGGGGTCATCCCTGCCCACAACGTCTTTTAAATAGTCGATGTCCGCCAGTACCGGCCTGCCGTCAACGTCGTGGATGTGGCGGCCCTGCGTTTGTGCCATGAACGCATGGCTCCAGGCGACCACACCCGGCCGTCGGGCGAGGCGGGCAAAGGCGTCGTCATCAAGCTCAACCAGTTGTTGCGCAATCGCGATAGCGTCAGGACCAGCCTTGTCCAGTTCCGCCAACACCTGCCGCAAGCGTTCGATGTAGGCCTGATCGGCATCCTCTCGCAGTACCGCCATAGCCGCTCCGGCCGTTTCTGCCCGCTCGAACTCGCTCAGGTTAAATGTTGCCGAAAGCCGGTTTGAGAGGTCTTCTTCCTGGGCGGTCAGGTCTTGCACAAGGCGTGCCTGAACGTGAGAGATCAGGGCGAACAGCTCGCCGCAATAAACCGACGGATTGTTGAATCCAGCCACGCTGAAGCGGTGCGGAACCGACCCGCCTCCGCAAATATCGACGACCTGGCAACTGAGACAGCTTTCGCTGAGGCCGCCCTTGGTTAAGAGGGTCCGGTGTCGCTCAATCACAGGCGATGCGGCGGCTGCGGAAATCGCCGTATCTCTAACAGAGCCATGCAAATCCGAGATGCCATCGCCAACGATCTTCAAGACATCCAAATCATGATAGCCGCCGTCGGTTTCGATCGATAGAAGATTGACGTCACCAAAGCCGAAGGCATCGGTTGCCGACGGCAGGCCTGCTGCTACATCGAGGAGGGCTTCGAAAGTCCGAAGCGGGATATGTGGATAACGGTCGAACCAGCAATCGAAAGCTCGAAGGAGCCAGTCTTTGTAGATGTCGGGCTCTGCCTCCCGTCCCGGCGGAGGGCGCACATGATGTGCATCCGGAAGAAGCAAATCGAGTTTCGGCGGATTGATGTCATTGAAGAATGCGAGAAGGTCCTCGGGATCGGACCTGGCATCGATCACCGCGATCACACCGGCAAAAATCTTGGGATGGGCTTCCAGCCGACGATAAGCCTCCATCACCTTCTCGAAACTTGATCGTCCCTTCCGCGTAGTTCGATGCCGGTCGTTGTCTTCCTTGGAGCCGTCGAGGCTCAGAGACACCGAAATGTCGGCCGCCTCGAGAGCCAGCAGGATTTCCTCGGTAAGGAGCAGACCGTTCGTTTGCATCGCGAAGTCCAGTTTCACCTCGGGCCCCACCGCGATGCGGAGTTGTTTGGCAAAACCAGTGATCGTTTCGACACCGGCCAGCAATGGCTCGCCGCCATGAAAGATGACCACGGCCCTTCGCAGGCCTTCACCTCGGGCGTACTCGCCCAGCCGCTCGGCGAACGCCATTTTGGTATCAGGAGACATGGTTTTAGGCATGGATCTCCAGCTCTGATCGGCGTGGTGATACACGTAACAATAGTCGCAATCGAGATTGCAGCGGGAAGCTATTTTGACCAGAAACGACGTTATACGCGCCGTCACGGCACCATCGCTCCGTTACGAGCGATTGTGTCGATGATGCATGCGGTCGTAGCTGGTGATTACTTCGCTGGCCTCGGCATTGGCGAGCACGCGGCTACGAAGCCTTTGGACGGCCGGGTTAAGCGACTGGCTGCGCAGAACGGAGGTTTTCACAGTCTCATCCGCGACTTTTTCTTGCTTCTGAACGACAGGCATTCCCGGCTCCTCAATTAGCAATAGAATTACATTTATATCCTTCGCGGTAAGTTGCAATATCTTTCGAGCACGGTCGCGGTCTAAAATGATCGCCGGTAGAGTGGCAGCTCATATTTTTCTCGGAAGGGCGCAGGTAACCACCAATGCGTGCAATCTCGAAAAGCTCAGAGGGGCTGCAAAGGACTTGAGCCAAGTGACAGGGACGTCGTCTTGTCCGCGGGCGGCATCGCAAAAATCCGGAACCGGGGGCAGCGCTCATCGACGCCGCCGTTTCGACTTTCGGCAGTCCCGGCGTGTCGATCAACAACGCCCGGCCCCTTCAATCGGAAGCCGTTCATCCAACTGACGGAAGCGGGCTGCAACGGCAGGTCGCCGCCAATGATGAGGGACAAAAGGGGCTATCGCGACAGGCTCGATGTGAGCGATCCAGGCGATTGACGCGCCCTCGGCGGCCTTCTCGGCGGCGCACGCCATCAACCGTCTAACTGTCGTTGGAGCGCCATCAACATGCTCTTCCCCATTTGCGAGCACTTCAATATCAACGTCAGGCTCTGGAAAGAGCAAACCTCGCCATTTATTGGATTGGAAGACTTTGCAGGGATGCAAGTTCGTCCCAAAAGGCAAAGGCGATGCGACTATCGCGGACAGCGAAGGCGCCACATCCTCGCCGGCCCGAGGGATCGCGCCATTCGATTACTGCGCTAACACCTATTTCGTATATGATCTGTGGAATGCAGGTCATTCCCGCCACCGCGAAATCCTGCTCGAACATTTTTTGGATTGCAGAGCGACCTTCGACAGAGCGCTGATTTGCCGGAAGGTGCACGGCATCTTCACGATAGAGTTCTGCAACGGCGACCGCGTCACACCTGTTGAAACGTCTAACCCACTCTTCGACCACCTCACGCGGCTTCATCAGGATGTTCCTTTCCGTCGTGGTAGCATCATAGGAGCACGTCTGAAACACGGCGCCTTGACAGGGATAGGAGCACTCGACAACGCCATCGTCAGTCCTTCAAAAAACTCCGCGCGCCCTTGCAAATCACCATGTCGTGAGCATCATAGACATCGAGGATTGCCGCTCCCGCGTAGCGCTCGACGCGTTCCAAGAACTCGCAATGGGGCGTCATTTCTCCTCCATCCGCTGGTCGAGGAACTCCTCGATCTTCAGCGCCAGCGCGACCGGGTCCACTTCGACCGTCTTCAGATGCAGTTCCGGGCTCTCCGGCACCTCATAGGGCGAGGAGACGCCGGTGAAGTTTGCGATCTTGCCGGCCAGCGCCTTCTCATAGAGCCCCTTCGGGTCGCGGCGCGCGCACTCCTCGATCGGCGTGTCGACGAAGATCTCGATGAACTCGCCCTCGTCCATCAATTCGCGCGCCATGCGCCGCTCGTCACGGAACGGCGAGATGAACGAAACGAGCACGATGAGGCCGGCGTCGGCCATCAGCTTGGCGACCTCCGCCACGCGGCGAATGTTCTCGACACGATCCTCCTCGGTGAAGCCGAGATCGCGATTGAGCCCGTGGCGGACATTGTCGCCGTCGAGCAGGTAGGTGTGCTTGCCGCGCGCATGCAGGATGCGATCGAGCGCGTTCCCGATCGTCGATTTGCCGGAGCCCGATAGCCCGGTGAACCAGAGCACGGTAGCGCGCTGGCTCTTCATCGCGCTGCGTGCAGCCTTGTTCACTTCGAACGCTTGCCAGTGGACGTTGTCGGCGCGGCGAAGTGGGAAGTCTATCAGGCCGGCGCCGACGGTGGCGTTCGTCACCCGATCGACGATGATGAAGTTCCCGGTCGCCCGGTTGTCCTTGTAGGCGTCGAAGGCGATCGGCACCTGCGTCGAGATGTTGCAGACGCCCACCTCGTTCATCTGCAAGGATTTCGCCGCTTCACGGGCAAAGCTGTTGACGTTCACCTGATGCTTGAGCGTGGTGACTGTGGCGCTGACGCTGTCCGTCTCGGTCCTGAGGATGTAGCTCCGTCCAGGGAACATCGGGCTCGCATCGAACCAGATGACATGCGCCTGGAACTGGTCGGCCACGAACGGCCGTGCGGCCGGGGCCACCAGCATGTTGCCGCGCGAGGCATCGACCTCATCGGCAAGCACGAGCGTCACCGCCTCGCCCTCCCCCGCCCTTTCGAGGTTCCCGTCATAGGTGACGATCGCCTTGACGGTGGTTCGCTGGCCGGATTTCGCGACGACGACAGGATCGCCGACCGTAACATGGCCGGAAGCGGCCTGGCCGGCATAGCCGCGGAAGTCTGCGTTCGGCCGCAACACCAGTTGAACCGGGAAACGGAACGGTTTCTCCTGGGTGGGAGGATCGACTTGCACCGTCTCCAGATATTCGAGCAGTGCGGGCCCCTTGTACCACGAGGTGTTTGCCGACGCCGAGACGACATTGTCGCCATAGCGCGCCGAGATCGGGATCGGCCGGATGCTGGCAAAGCCAAGTTCCCTGGCGAAGGCGAGATAATCGGCGACGATCTCGTCGAAGACCTGCTGGCGGAAGTCGACAAGGTCGATCTTGTTGACTGCCAGCACCACATGGCGGATGCCGAGCAGCGACGCGATGCAGGAGTGGCGCCGGGTCTGCTGAAGGATGCCCTGGCGGCCGTCGATCAAGATGACGGCCAGGTCGGCCGTCGAAGCGCCCGTCACCATGTTGCGGGTATATTCCTCGTGGCCGGGCGTGTCGGCGACGATGAATTTGCGTTTCGACGTGGCGAAATAGCGGTAGGCGACGTCGATGGTGATGCCCTGTTCGCGCTCGGCTTCAAGACCGTCGAGAAGCAGCGAGAGGTCGATCTCCTCGCCATTGGCCACCCCGACGCGTCCCAGATTGGCCAACTGATCCTCGAAGATCAGCTTCGCGTCGTAGAGCAAACGCCCGATCAGCGTCGATTTGCCGTCGTCGACGGAGCCGCAGGTGATGAACCTGAGGATCGATTTGTTGTCGTGCTCGGCGAGACGTGCCTCGATGTCATGCGGCGGTATGGACAACATCAGAAGTACCCCTCGCGCTTCTTTTTCTCCATTGCTCCGACCTCGTCCGTATCGATCAGGCGGCTCTGCCGCTCCGATGTGCGGACCGTCAGCATTTCCCGCAATATCTCTGGAACCGTGGCAGCCTCGGACTCCACCGCGCCGGTGAGTGGATAGCAGCCGAGCGTGCGGAACCGCACGCGCTTTTCGATAACTTCCTCCTGGGGTTGGATCGGCATGCGGTCGTCGTCGACCATGATGAGCATGCCGTCGCGGTGCACGACCGGCCGCCTGGCCGCGAAATAGAGCGGCACGACCGGAATGCTTTCGCGCAGGATATACTGCCAGATATCGAACTCGGTCCAGTTGGACAGTGGAAAGACCCGCATCGTCTCACCCTGACCGACGCGCGTGTTGTAGGTCTTCCACATCTCGGGGCGCTGCCGCTTCGGGTCCCAGCCGTGCTGTGCGCTGCGGATGGAGAAGATGCGCTCCTTTGCGCGCGACTTCTCCTCGTCGCGCCGCGCTCCGGCGAGTGCCGCGTCGAAGCCGTGCTTCTCCAGCGCCTGCCTGAGCGCCATCGTCTTCATCACGTGCGTGTGCACGTTCGACCCATGCGTGAATGGGCCGATGGCCTGATCGACGCCGTCCTGGTTGATGTGCACGAGAAGATTGAAACCGTGCTTGCGCGCCATCCGGTCGCGGAACGCGATCATTTCCCGGAACTTCCATCTGGTATCCACGTGCAGGAAAGGAAAAGGCGGCTTTGCGGGAAAGAACGCCTTCATCGCCAGATGCAGCAAGACCGAGGAGTCCTTGCCTATCGAATAGAGGACGACCGGCTTCGAAAATGTCGCAGCGACTTCTCGAATGACATGAATGGCTTCAGCTTCAAGCCGCCGAAGATGGGGAAGAGACATATCACTTATCCCTCCCGGACCAATGCGTCATCAAGCTCGAAGAATTTCGCGTACGGTCCGCCTGCGAAGTGATCCCGCAACTCCTCGAAATTTTCTACCGTTTCGTCCAGCGGCCGCTTTTCCAGGCGCTGAAGGGTAGCGCAGCCAGAAAGTTGAAGCGGTGGAACGCCCAGAAAACGCCAAGCCGTTTCCAGGCATGCGGCGGGTTCACGAAGAAGCCGCTCGTACTCGATCTCAAGCAAGCTGGTCGAAGCATAGGCGTGCGCGACTCGAGTATGGAAATCATCAGCGGCCCTGAAGTAGTCCTCGCAGGTGCCGATCGACAATTTTACGCGTGGCGGCGGAGCCGTATCATCCGAACTGAATTTCAGCCATTGGCGGCTTTGCCTTGCCTGCATCAGCGAGCGTAGCGACTCCAAGGTGTTTCCCCGAGACAAAAGAATGACCTTGAGCCCCGGCCAGCGGGCCAGATCGTCGAAAAAGCCTGGACGTTCCTGAAACTGCGGTTCGTTGATCTTGCATCCAACATGCGTAGCCTTCTTGGCGCTCGCTGTAGGGAAACGCAAATAGGCGAGCTCGAGGAGCTCGCGATTGCTGCGCAGCAGGCGATCCTTATCGGGCCAATTCGCATCATACGTGTTGAGCAGCTCACCGTTGCTCCACACCTTCGGATGCTCGTTCAGCAACTCTTCAAGGTAGTGCGTTCCAGTCCTTGGCATTCCAAGAATAGCAAATGGCGCCGGTGCGGTATGGGTCATTGCATGTGTTCCCGACTAAAATAGTTCGTGAAAGTTTGGGTAGCGCCAGTGCAACGAACTCCCCGCCCCGATCGGCGTGTTCGCCGGCCTCAACCCGCGTGACTTGTCAGGCAGTCCTCAAGGACGGTCACCTGACCCAAATCGGAGGAGCGGCTTTTGCACTGGAAGCGAGCCCCGTTTACGGCGACGGCGTTCCATAGCGCTGATAGATCGATTGGATACCATCCAGGATTTCGCGTGACAGGTTGACTTCCAGGCTGGCGATATTGTGCTGCAATTGCTGTACGGAGGTAGCGCCTACCAGGATGGTTGCAACAAATGGCCGGCGTCTGACGAACGACAACGCGCCGTGCACCGGATCGACGCCATGTTCACGGAAGAGCGTCGTATATGCGAGTGCCGCATGCTGCGCCCTCTCGGTGCTGTAGCGGAAGAACCGCCCGAACAAGTCCAGCCGAGAGCCAGTTGGCCGCTCGCCATCAAAGTATTTCCCGGTCAGCATCCCCATCGCGAGCGGCGAGTAGGCAATGAGCCCCACCTGTTCGCGCAAAGCCATCTCGGCGAGACCATACTCGAAATCCAGGTTGAGCAGATTGTATGGATTCTGAGTGCTTATCACACGGGTTAACCCCTGCAATTCCGCATGATAGAGGAAGCGCGCCAGGCCCCAGGGTGTTTCGTTGCAGAGCCCGATGTGACGAACGCGACCGCTTTTGACGAGCGCATCCAACGCCTCCAGCGTCTCCAGGATTGGAACAGTATCCTCGTCGAGCTCGTACTGGTAGTCGAGTGACTGGAAGACGTTGGTGCTACGGTCGGGCCAATGCAGCTGGAAGAGATCGATATAGTCCGTCTTAAGCCTCTGAAGACTGGCGTCCACGGCCTCGAACAGATTGGCGCGAGTATAGCTGACCCGGCCGTCGCGCACATAGGGCAAGTTCGCTTTTCCTGCACGAGCAGACCCGACCGGTTTTGTTGCGAGCACGATGTCCTGCCTGCGGCCGGTCTTGCCTATCCAGCTGCCGATATAACGCTCCGCTAGCCCATGCGTTTCGACGCGGGGTGGCACGGGGTACATCTCTGCGGTATCGACAAAGTTGATCCCGGCATCCAGCGCTGCGTCCATCTGCGCGTGCGCCTCCGCTTCCGTGTTCTGCTCTCCCCAGCTCATGGTGCCCAGGCCGAGCACGCTTATCTTCAGACCGCTGGGGCCCAGTTCGCGAATCTGCATCGCGCTTCTCCTTGTCGTGTCGTGGTGGTGAGTAGCGTCAGGACATCAGACGCCGACGAAACAGTGCCGCCGACACGAAGAACGGTAAAACTGCGTAGATGCAAAGCGCACCGACATGCAGGCCCATGCTATCCGCCTGGCGGCCAAGCATTGCTGGACGTATGAGGTCGATTGCATGTGCCAGTGGCAAGAACTGCGCTACCTGCTGAAAGGCATGGGGCAGCTGGGTGATCGGGAACACCGCGCCGCACAGGAACAGCATTGGTGTGAGGACGAGCGTCTGGTAGAAGATGAAATAGTCGTAACTGGGCGCAAGCGCCGTGACGACCATCGCCAGGCTCGCGAAGGCGAACCCAGTGAGCACGATCACTGGCAGCGCATAAAGGACGGACGGCCACGCCGCATAGCCCAGCATGGTGGCAACGATCATAATTCCCGTACCGGCGAGAAATGCCTTGCTGGCGGCCCATGCCAATTCACCGAGAATAATGTCGCCGAGCGTAAGTTGTGTGTAGAGGATCCCTTCCCAGGTGCGCTGAGCGTTCATTCGCGCGAAAGCCGCGTAAATCGTCTCGAATGTCGCAGAGGTCATCGCGCTTGTCGCGACCATGCCGCCTGCCAGGAACGCAATGTAAGACGTGCCGTCAACGCGACCGACAACAAGTCCGAGGCCAAGACCGAGGCCGAACAGGTAGATCATGGGATCGGCGAGGTTCCCGAGAATTGACGCAAGTGCCACTTTCTTCCAGGCCAGATAATTGCGCTGCCATACCGCGATCCAGTTCCAAGCATTGGCGGGCAGAGCCGCGGCACTTCCGTCACCCATCGTTCACTTCTCCATCTCTCGCCCGGTTAGCCGCAAAAACACATCCTCGAGATTCGGCGGACGCTGCAGAACACGCAAACCCGCGCGCTCGCGCAGCCGCCCCCGCACTTGCTCCGGATCAGGCGCGTAGCAAAAGAGTGTCTCGCCACTCACTTCGATGCGATCGGCATATGGTTTAATCAGCGATTCCAGCTCATGCGGATTGCCGCCATAGATCTCGATGACCTCGCACCCGATCAGTTCATCGATCAGCACGTGAGGACGGCCTTCGGCAATGTTGCGGCCTCTTTCGAGCACGCAAAGCCGATCGCATAACCGCTCGGCCTCTTCCATGAAGTGGGTCGTCAAGATGATCGTCTTGCCGCGCGCCAGCAGGGAACGCAGGCGCTCCCAGATCAGGTGACGCGCGTGCGGATCGAGACCGGTGGTCGGCTCGTCCATGACAAGCAGCTGCGGGTCGTTGATCAACGCACGCGCCAGCGTCAGGCGCCGCTTCATGCCGCCCGAAAGTTCGGAGACGCGCGCATCCACCTTGCTCTCGAGGCGGGCGAACTCGAGAAGCGACGGCATGACCGCTTTGATCTGGCGCGTGCTCATGCCGAAGTAACGCCCGTAGACCAGCAGGTTTTCGCGGACAGTGAACTCAGGATCGAGGTTGTCGAATTGGGGGACCACGCCGATGCCCCTTCGCGCCAAGCGAGCCCGTGCCGGTACCGGCACGCCGAGCACGGTAATCTTCCCCGCATCGGGCGATGTCATACCGAGGACCATACGCGCAATCGTGCTTTTGCCCGCGCCGTTCGGTCCGAGCAGCCCGAAGCATTCTCCCGGCGCAACGCTGAACGACAGCCCGTCGACCACGACCTTGTCACCATATGTCTTGCTCACGCCGGAAAGATCGATTGTTTTCATGGACATGGTCTCATCTTCCCATGAAGGCGCTGTCGACTGGCGTTTGCTCAGTTGCCTGCGTTTTCGTGAACAGCAGGCCATCGCACCATATGTGTTCAACGCGGCCCCACTCGCAGGCTGCAGCTGCATCCGGGAAAAAGCCCCGTCCATGGCAATTGGCACTCGTGTTGCAAAGCAGCGGAATGCCCGTGAGTTTTTCATATTCGACGAGTAGCTCGGCGACCTCATGTTGAGAGTGTCTCGATATCGTCTGCAGTCGCGCAGATCCATCCAGATGGACAACAGCCGGAATTTTGTCCTGCCATTCCATCCGTGTCTGATGATCGAACAGCATGTAGGGATCCGGGGTTCCAGGGCTGAATATATCCGGTGCACGGTCCTCCAGGCATATCGGCGCTACTGGTCGGAAGTGTTCGCGAAATTTGACTTCGTTGAGAAAATCCTTCATTCCCGGCGAAGTCGCGGCTGCGAGAATGCTTCTACCTCCCAGCGATCGAGGTCCAAGCTCGGCGCGCCCGGAAAGGAAAACCACGGGCTTGTTGCCGGCGAGGATGGTGGCAAGTTCCGGCATGCTGCACAGCGTGGCCTTCCATCCCGGCGGCACATGGCCAATTTGCAATGACGGGCCGCTATAGACCGACCATTCCAGCGACACGAAGCCTTGCTGCGCCACCATTGCACAGCAAGCGGCACCGATTGCCGAGCCGCTGTCATTCGGAAAAGGCGGTACCCACACAGCATCGAACAGGCCCGTCTCACGCAGCGCACTGTTCCATTTGATATTGAGGCCGCAACCGCCGGCGATACACAAGTTCTGCGGTCCCGGAAATGAATGGCGCCGCAAGGCATTTGTCACTTCTTGGACAAGGAGACGCTCGAGGAAGAGATGAAACGATGCAAGCACATCTGCGGGTGCCTTGGCCTCCAATCGTAGCACGCTGGCTTCGAAGAAATCATGCACGGCCGCGAGCGAGGACTCGGCGTCATTGATGTTCGCGCGGTAATGACTGGCAAGCTCTGTATCAGCCGCAAAACGCTCCTCATAGAGCTCCTGAAACAGCGTGACGATGTCTTCATCAACCGACCCCAAGGCGATATAGGCCATCAGCTTGCCGGCGACGCCTAGGTCCCAACCTCCCCGGCTCGCCTTCTTATAGGGTCCGAAATAGTGGCCCGCTGCAGCGTAGGCTTGGCCTATCATCGGGAACAGGCATTCGAGGAAACGTGCGCCTTGGCCATCCACAAAATAAAGGCGCGGAAAGATGCAGCCGTCCCATACCAGGCAGAACGCGGGTTGCCCGGTCTTGGCAAAGGGGCTGGTGCAGTATGCGGACGCTACGTGGCCCGTAACATGAGGGTAGCTCTTATAAGGAAAAGCCCGGTCATCGAGAATCAGGCCGGAGCCGTCGCGGCACTCGAGAAGGCCGTCCGCGTGGCGTTCGACATAAGGCGCCCCTGTGAGCGTTAAGGGAGCCACGCCACTGAGGACCTGGAACTGCGAGAAGTCCTCGCCATCCCAGCCGTCGATAACGAATTGGTCGACATCGCTCGGCTTCAGACCGTGTTGCGCCAAAGCGGCGACAATTGCGTCGAGATTATCGATGGTTTGATATCGCGGATTGTTCGCCCGCTTCTCCTGCTCAATGCAGAAGACGAGCCGTCCATCCTCGACAAGCGCGATCGCTCCGTCATGGGTCAGCTTGATACCACAGATGCGCATAATGTCTCCATGTCTAACGTCGACAATTTGAATTCGTCAGGAACCAGAAACCGGATTGCGGAAACGGGCGAGCAGGCAGTCTTCGTTGACCGACTCACCCCGGCACTCAAGCCGCTCTACCTCGATCAAAGTTTCGTTCAGAATGGCGATGACCGTCTCAGCACCAGCGACGTGACCCCATCGCCGGCAATTGGCATCGCGCGCCGATCCGAAAATCAGATGCCCGCCTGGCGCAAGCATCCGCACCAAATTGCGCACAGCCGCCCGCATCTCGGCTATTTCTCCGACGTAGTAGAGCACTTCCGCCACAACGATCAGGTCGAACAGCTCATCAGGCGAGAACTGTTGAACATCGGAGACTATCCAGCTGATGTGCGGCGGGTCTTTCATCCGTCGGCGCGCCCTCGCAATAGCTTGAGGCACAACATCGATCACGGTGAGGCGTTGGCAATGGGGTGCCAGCTGCACCGTGAAGGCGCCGGCAGCGCACCCCACTTCGAGCGCATTTGTGATAGAGCCGTGGGCAAGTGATAGCCGCAGCATTTGCGCGTGACGCTCACGCTCGAACGGATTGGCATCAAGTCCCCATGGATCGTCTGCGGCCAGTTCCCGATCCAGCAATTGATAATTGTCGATCTGTGTCAACTCGTTCACCCTAAGTAGCTCTCACTCTTCGCTGCAAACGCAGTCAGACGTAACTAACCTCGAAGAATCGCGCGCAAGGTTGAGCCTTCGAAGCGGCGCCGCACCTCCCGAGGATTCTGTGGTGTTTATTTTAGTTGTAGGACGTTGAATGGGGGCCTGCTCCCCGTCCTTCTTCGACGGGCTCCCAGCAGAGCCGCGCGACAGCCAGTCGCTATTGCTCAAGGTGCACAAGGCGTAGGCCTTCAACGGCAGCAACAGAAAGATGTTGATGAACGTGTGCAGAGAAAAGCCCAGAAATCGAAGTTGGCGGGCCCGAAACGCGACAACGGTGCAGCGAATCATGGTCATGCCCACGATCATCAGGCCTGTCCACCAAGGCGCGGTGCCAGTCAGGGCGAGCTGTGCAAGCGCCGTTAGTACCGATAGCGCCAAAAGTAGCGGTCCGAGATTCTGACCGACTACGTCCAGCGTCAGAAAGCGATTTAAGCCGGGAAGTAGGCGCAGCCCAAGCAACGTATCCCGAAACGTGCTCCGTGCCCAGCGCAGTTGTTGGCGCAGATACGGCCCTAGTCTGTTCGGAACGACTGTAGCCGCGATGGCGCTTGGCACGTACTCGGTCCGAAAGCCAGCTTTCAGCATGAGAATCGTGAGATGGCGATCCTCACCGAAGTCGCTTGGCTTGCCCCGAAAATATTGTGACTCGTACTGGTCCAGCAACATGACGAGCGCAGAGCGGCGATACATGGCACATGGGCCGCAGCAACACATGACGGCGCCGAAGCGAGCCTGTGCCGCACGCTCCTCGTTGCAAGCCAGCCAGTACTCCATATCGATCAACCTGGTCAGCCAACTGTCGCTTCGATTGCTGGCCGTCAACTGCCCCATGGCGGCGCCGACCGCCGGATCTTGCATCTTCGGTACAAGCTTCGTGATGACGTCGGATGCGAGTATCGTGTCGGAGTCGACGTTCAGTACGAAATCTCCAGCAGAGCGGCGTATTGCGGCGATCTGTGCCTTGCGCTTCCCAACATTGTGGGGAAGCAGAATGATATTGAACCTGGGGTCGCGTGCGAAGGCCTCGTGCACAGGTCGCAAAGCGTCGCGATTACCAGAACCGTCATCGATCACATAGACGCGCATTTCTCCCGCGTATTCCTGATCTGCAATGGAAGCCAGGCACTCAGAAAGCGTGCCGGGATCCTCGTTGAAGCAGGGGACGATGACATCCACGCTCGGCAGCTGGTCGAAGCCGACCGGGCGCTCAGTCGCCGATGAATCGGATGCCGGCTGAGAGTAAACGGCCTGCATGCTTTTATAGGCAGTCGAGAGCAGCGCATAAAGCGAGATGGCGACGGTGCTGGTTGTATCAAGCAAGTTCATGGGATCTCTTTTTCAGTGATCTTGAGGAAGCGAGCGGATTTCAAAACCGCGGCCACGCAAGGCTGGAATGATGCTGGATAGCGCCAGGATGGTCTGCTCCCGCAGACCGCGGCCAGTGCCGGGTTGCAACTCGCTGGGAGGACATCCGTCGTGCAAGAGCACAATTGCACCTGGCCGGACAGAGTCGAGCACTGCTGAGACAATCGCGTCGGTCCCGGGACGGGACCAGTCTCGAGGGTCTACCGACCAGTGGACCCCTCTCAGCTCGGCATTCGCCGACGCCGTCAGCACTTCTTCAGTCCAGATGCCATACGGAGCGCGGATGTGCCGCACCGAGGCGCAAGGGGACGCAGTTTTGATAGCGGTGTTCGCCTCAAGGAGTTCACGCTGGACTTCGCCGGCTCCACATTTCGAAAGGTCCGGATGCGTCATCGTGTGGTTAGCGACTTCGTGCCCTTCTGCAATCATGCGTTGGACGAGGCTTGGCTGGTCGGCCGCGTACTGGCCAATGACGAAGAAGGTTGCCGGCACCCGATGTTCAGCCAGCACATCCAGTATCGCCGGCGTGCAATATGGATGAGGACCGTCGTCGAACGTCAAGTAAACGCTAGGCTGAGCGGTGCCGTCAGCGCACGCACTGTGCACCTCAGATAAGCAATCGAGATGCGTCATAGCTCTGGTCCGTTCCGATCGATTACCGTACCGGGGGGCCAGTCGGAAATCGGCCGTCCAACCGGCAAAACGATGACCAGTGCATCTTCGATGCGCGTGGGCGGCTTGTCGGTACGCGCCTCTGGCAGCGTGGATTGCACGCGAATGCCCGACAATACGGTCACCGGACCATGCTTGGCGAACCTCTCAACATGCCGCTGTAGCGCGTGCCTGACCGTGCCGAAAGCGAAAGGAACGCCAAGCTCCTGCAGTACTGGAAGCATGGCATGAATCGAATGGGCGATTCCCAGTCCCTCAAGGTCCGGCCGCACCCCATACAAGCCTAGTTCAGCCACCAGCTGGTCGACTCCGTCAACCTTGATGAAACGGCGCAGCAAGCCCATGTGGGCAGCAATCCCACCGGAATCGAAGGCGATTGCGCGGAGCTCAGGTCTGGCTCCGGCCCAACTTCGACTACCCTCGAATGGTTTCGCGTTGAACTCGCCGGTCGGCCCATAGGTCTTGTTAAAGAATTCGGCGAGTTCGACATGCTCGGAGAGTTGCAACCCATTTTCCCAGCGTAGACTCCACCGCACCTCAGAGCGCATGCAAAGCCCTCCTTGTTGTTTGCTGTTTTGCGAGAGGCGGCCGATCACGCGATCGAAGCTGCGGACGAATGGTGAATGTCACAGGCTGTCGTCAGCGATCGAAATGACATGTCATTTCAACGCTTGAACCCTTCCTGACACCACGCTCCCGAGCTGATGGGCTGCCTCACCGCTTCCGGTCCCTTCCTGCGCCACTCGTAAATGTGCCGTCGATGACCTTGATTTCTGTCAAATGTTGTTCTTCTAATGCAGTAGGGCGATGAATTCGTAAAATCGATTGTTTGGATGGCATGCATCCACGTTATGGATACATCGGAAAGCTCAAGCTCTAATCTTCTGCGTCGTGCTGAACCTCCGTGGGGGCGGCGCGCAGCAACCAACGAGGCGACCGGCGGTCGCCGCTTCCGTCGCGGCTATCAACGCAAGCAGTGGCGCCGTCGGCGGAAATGGAGCGTTGTTCTCTCTCCAGACATCGCCCCAATTTGCGGGGCCTCAAGCATCCTGCGGTGCATCCGCCATATGGATGCATACCATCCAAATAATCGATTTTACCAATGTTGCGGAAAGCTGCATGGATGAAGGCGCGAATTCTCGTGCAACAATACTCGAACCGCCGCCAATGTTAATTCGACTACTCCAGGACATGCGAGCGCTACACGAAAACAACACCGTAATTTGATGAGGCGAGGCTTTCATTTCGCACACCGGACCTTGACGCGAGATTCTTTGTGATCGTGTGCGTCTACCTGGCCTTGGCTGCCACTAAAGCGAAATGAAGTCTGACCACTAGCTCCTATTGAGCAAGGCAGGCTCGGCAGACGTAGCTAGTCGGCTCAGCGGAATTGAACGAGGAATTTGGGTGAGGGCAATGGCCGATCAGCTGGCAACCGAGATCATCGAAAAGATAAGAGTTCATGCGTACACCGACAAGCAAATTACTATCGGCTCCGAGCTCCGCGATCTTGAAATTCAGTCTCTCGAACTGACCGAGATCATGTTCGATATCGAGGAGTCCTATGGTATCCACATTGAGTTGGATACTTCCGAGGCTTGGAGCAATCTCAAGAACGTCGGTGACCTCGTCGAGGCGACACGCGCTTTGATTGCGGCTAAGAGTTAGTCTTAGTAATGGTCCGTTCCCGTATCGTTATAACCGGCCTCGGCGGCATCTGCGGGATGGGCGTCAACGTGCCCTCCATCTGGGAGGCCATGCGCGCAGGCCGATCGGCGATCCGCGAAATCATGACGGCCCCGCTCCGTCAGTCGAGAATCCGCACAGGGGCAGAGATCAAGCAGTTGCCCGAGGTCGAGTTCGACCGCAAGCGTCTTTCGACGATGGACCGCTACAGCCTATTGGCTGTTCTTGCCGCCGGTGAGGCGCTGCGGCAATCGGGGATCGTCGTGGACAAAACCAACACCGATCGCATCGGCGCGGTTGTCGGCACAGCCATCTTCGGTGCCGAGACGCTTGAGGAGAATTATCGCGGGCTCTTCATCAGCGGGAAATCACACACCAATGTCTTTGCGGTCCCGCGCGCCATGCCTGGCGCGCCGGCCAGTCAGGTCAGCATGGTCCATGGGCTGCGCGGGCCGGTGTTCGGCGTCACGTCGGCCTGCTCTTCGTCAAACCACGCGTTCATATCTGCGATCGATCAGCTGAGGCTCGGCAGGGCTGACGTGATGTTGGCCGGCGGCACCGACGCGCCGCTCGCCTACGGCGTGTTGAAGGCTTGGGAGGCGCTGCGCGCTGTCGCCCGCGAGACTTGCCGGCCGTTCTCGGCCGACCGGAACGGCCTGGTGCTCGGCGAAGGTGCGGCTATGGCGGTCCTCGAGACCTATGAGCACGCCGTCGCACGCGGCGCCCCGATCCTCGCCGAGCTTGCGGGAACGGGAATGTCCGCAGACGCATCCGATATTGTCGCTCCGACCGTCGAAGGCCCGGTCGCCGCATTAAAGGCCTGCCTTGCCGATGCCGGGCTCCTGCCTGAGGACATTGACTATGTCAACGCGCACGGCACAGGCACAAGATACAACGACCGGCTCGAGACCCAGGCAATTCGCCGCGTCTTCGGCAATCACGCCGATATCCTGTCGGTGTCCTCGACCAAGTCGATGCATGCCCACTGCATGGGCGCATCCGGCGCCCTCGAGCTGATTGCCTGTGTCATGGCGCTCCGCGAGGGGATCATCCCGCCGACCGCGAACTATCGGGAGAAGGATCCCGAGTGCGACCTCGACGTGACACCCAACACTGCGCGCGAGCGCAAAGTGCGGGCAGCGATCAGCAATTCTTTCGCCTTCGGCGGCACCAATGCCGTGCTGGCGATTACGCCAGCCTGACCGGTCCGGCGAATCAATTGAACTGAGCCAGAGAAGAAGCTATTTCCAAGCTCACGCAGGCCCAGTCTGACGGAGAGAAAGGCACAGCGGTCCCCGTGAACGCTATGATGGCATGGGCCCGCAAACAGACGCATTGCCCCGAGATCCCAAGACCTTAAGTCGCTGGAGCGGCGTCCTGATGGACCCGGATTGAATGACCGATTCCAAGTCTTTCGAGTTCCGGACGCACCCCATACAATCCTAGCTCCGCCACGAGCAGGTCGACCGCGCCAACTTTGATGAAGCGGCGCAATACGCCCATATGAGCCGCTACACCGTACGAATCATGGGCGATTGCACGAAGCTCAGGCCGAGCCCCAGCCCAACTTCGACTGCCTTCGAATGGCTTGGCGTTGAACTCGCCGGTCGGCCCATATGTCTTTCGAAAGAACTCGGCGAGTTCGACATGGTCGGCGACTTGCAGCTCGTTTTCCCAGCACAGCTTCCACCGAACCTCAGAGCACATGCAACGACCTTCTCCATCTTGTTATTTCTTGAGGCAGGCGACGTGTTTGGAAGCCACGCTCGATTGGTGCGAGTGGAACCGGGTCGCGCAATCCTTCATGGGACCATGTTCAAGAGCTGATAGGCATCCCAACCCCTTTTTGGTCCCTTCTGCCTACTCGCAATTTACCGTCGATGCCCTTGATTTCTTTCATTGATATCCTTCTAATGCAGTAAGCCGATAAATTAGCAAAATCGATTGTTTGGATGGTACGCATCCACACCCTGGATGGATGAAGACATGCGTTTCAAGGGCCTTGATCTCAATCTCCTCGTCGCGCTGGACGCCCTGATGACCGAGCGAAACCTCACGGCGGCGGCACGCCGCATCAACCTCAGCCAGCCGGCGATGAGCGCGGCGGTCGCGCGCTTGCGCACCTATTTCGACGACGAGCTTTTTACGATGAGTGGTCGCGAATTGATCCCGACACCGCGTGCGGAACGGCTCGCCCCCGCCGTGCGCGAGACCCTGCTGCACGTTCAGCTCTCGATCATTTCCTGGGACCCGTTTAACCCGGCCCATTCGGATCGTCGCTTCAAAATCATCCTTTCCGACTACGCCACACTCATCTTTTTCGACAAGATCGTGGAGCGTGCGTCGCGGGAAGCTCCCGCCGTCAGCTTCGAATTTCTGCCTCTTGCCGACGACTATGAGGAACTTCTCCGGCGCGGCGACATCGATCTTTTGATTCTGCCGGAAATGTTCATGTCAAACGCTCATCCTCGAGCGAAATTGTTCGACGAGGTACACGTATGCGTTGGTTGTCGCACGAACGAGCAACTGTCAGAGCCGCTTACATTCGAGAGGTACATGTCGATGGGGCATGTTGCGGTCAAGTTCGGGAATAGCCGAAAGCCCTCCATCGAGGAATGGTATTTGCTCGAACACGGTTTGAAGAGACGTGTCGACGTCGTCGTACAGGGCTTCAACATGATTGCGCCCATGGTATCGGGTACCCAGCGTATAGGGACCATGCCTCTGCGACTGGCGCAGCATTTCGCAAGAACAATTCCCCTTCGGATCGTCGAGATCCCGCTGCCACTTCCCCCATTCACCGAGGCCGTCCAATGGCCTGCCCTTCACAATAGTGATCCGGCCAGCCTCTGGATGCGCGAGATGTTAGTACAGGAGGCGTCTCGCATGCGTTTGCCGCGTGAGCTCACGTGACGTCCCGGCGTTCCTGGGTTCAAGCGTTTAAGCCGCAGCGCGGGTGCCGCCATTGGTAGAGTAAAGCTGGCTTGGCGCTTTTTGTGAAGTGCACCAGCGCAGACGCTCATCGCGGAGACCGAGATCATTCATCCGAGACGAACGTGGTCGAGTTTCGAAGCCAGCAGACCCCATCGTCACCCAACTCGGTCCATAATTTCGGATCGAATGGTTGTTGCGGTGTATAGCGAAGCCTCTAGTGGCAGATTTCCAAACGCGAGTTGACACAGAAGATAGTTGGCCCCTGCCGCTTCCAGCTGAGCGCGGAGAGTTTGTCGCACAGAAGCTGCCGTTCCCGCCACGCACAATTCACTTTCGATCGCCGCATCGAAGGTCAAAGGCAGATTTGGTGGTGTGGGGATCGCATTGAGTTCGTAGAGAAATTTAAAGCTTTCAAGCCATCGGTCGTAAGCGGGCACCGCGAGCGAAAACGCTTCTTTTTCAGAGCGTCCAATTACGACCATGCGGAGCAAACCAAGAAATGGTGCTTGATCGCCCACTTCAATGTCGCGCTCTCGACAGGCGCGGTAGGCGTCAGTTATCTTGCGAACCGAGGAGGAAGGTCCCAAGCACGCGATGTTTGCGCCATTCGCAGCCGCCCAGTTTGCGGACTCGGGCCGGTTTGTGGCGATCCATGTCGGCGGATGCGGGCGCTGATGAGGTCTTAGCGTCAACGGAACGCTGTTCAGCTCGAAATAGTGGCCCTGATAGGACAGCGTGCCGCCTCTCATCGCATTCATAAGTATCTTGCTGGCTTCCGCATAGCGTTCTGGTGCCGCGTCCGCACCGATCCCGAAATAACCCAATTCGGTCGAGAGAGAGCCGCGCCCTATGCCCAGCTCGAGCCTGCCACCGCTCAATTGGTCCAGCATGCAGATCTCTTCAAACGCGCGCAGCGGATGACAAAGACTAAGCAGCATTACCATTGGGCCGAGACGAATCTGCCGGGTGCGCTGTGCGACGCTCGATAGGAACAGATTTGGCGACGGACCTCTCCCATGAGGGGTAAAATGGTGCTCTGCGAGATGATACGCATAGAAACCGAGGCGATCACACGTCTCCGCTAACGTCAGGCGATCCGCGTATTGTCGGGCGATATCGCTGCCGTCCTCGTCCAGGTGATCAAAGATGCCGATGGCGAGGTTAGAAGAAGAGGCGTTTTTCATTCGATTGTCTCCAACTGTGACGCGGAAATTTCGGGCGCGCCAGCCCCAACCGACCGCTGGCATTGATGTGTTTGTGATCCGAGAAATGTCTCTGTTCCTCAATTCGATCTTGGTCCCCTCAGTGCGGCGTCGGAGACGCGCGGCTTTGCAGCGGTGGCGGTCAATGCGCACGGTTCATCCCTCAGAGAGCCTTGCTGAGCAGCACCAGCGAGAGGCGATGCCCATTCTCGGTTCGCGGCTCTACAAGGCGAGGATGTGGGCTTGCCTGGATTTGAAGATCTTGTGGAAGCGGGCCTGCGGCTTAGCAGTCGGAACTCAACGCCCCGGGTCGTGCCGAAGCCGGCCAGAAATGTCTCTGACGGCTGTGAGAAAAGCATCCATTTGGATTTTTGTACCGATGCTGACGCGAATGCAGTCTTCGAGACCATCTTTAGGGAAGACGGCAACGAGTATCTTTCGCTTCTTCAGAGATGCTTGCCACCAAGGTCCGTCTTGCCCTGAAGGCACTTGGGCCAGCAAGAAATTGGCATTGGAAGGTGTCACGGAGAAACCAAGCTGCGACAGCGCCACGCACACTCTCTGTCTTTCCCGCTTGATATGTATGTGGTTCTCTTCATACGCTTCGCGATGGGAAAGGATGCTGATACCAACGGCATGGCCGATCACGTTCATGTTGAAGACGTTCTGAAGATTGCGCAGCCTTCCAACAAGCTCAGGATGACCCAAACCGAAACCAATCCGAATGCCGGCGGCGGCATAGCTTTTCGAAAATGTTCTCAAGATCAGAAGGTTCGAATAGCGATCGAGAAGGCGCAGCGCATTGTCCGGCGCAAAGTCGACATAGGCCTCATCCAGCACGATCAATCGGTCCGATTGGGCCACGAGGCTCTCGATTTCGGCCACCGGAAGAAACATCCCGGTCGGGTTGTTCGGATTGGCTAACAGGATGAACTTGGCATCCTTGGCAGGGCCGAAAAGCAGTTGCTCTGTCGGCAGCAAATAAGCTTCACTCAATGGGATTTCGAGAAATTTAGCGCCCTGCAAAGTGGCGAGCTTGCGGTTGAACGAAAACCCCGGCGCAATCATCGCCACGGCGTCGCCCGGACTAAGGAAAGCCTTGTAGATAAGCCCTAGCAGTTCAGAGGATCCGTTGCCGGCGATCACCTGATCCCTGCAGAGGCCGTACGCTTTGGCGGCTGCTTCCCTCAAGCTGATGTTATCATCCTGCGGGTAGAGATACTGGCGTTCGAGCGCCGCAACGGCGCACTCCATCACGGCCGCCGGCAGCGCAAATGGATTCTCATTCGTGTCGAGTTTGACATAACTAGCATCAGGCACCGGCCAATTGGACGGCAGTGCATTTAACTCACTCGCCTGCTGCGAAAGAGATGAAAGCACGCTCTGCAATTTTGCGTCAGGCATATCTTTCTCCGTTTCAGTCTCCACGTCCGTGGGTTCGCCCTGTGGTTGAGTGTTGAGCGGAGTGGGGCTCAGTTTGGGCGTCCCTCTTTGGAGCGCGGCCAAATCTGCTGCGTCAGATCGCCGTGCCGTAGAAGCACGCTCACGAGATCAGACCGATGGAGGAGGGTCAACGAACTTTCTGAAGCAATGATAGGATTCTATCTTCCAATCTATCATTATGATAGAGTGTTCAAAGCTCGCGGATCTCAGTCGGATATGAAATATTTTCCGGCAAGTAGATGTCGAACGGCAGGGCGATTTGCCCTGAAGGATCTGCAGTTCCGGTTTCGATTACCCGCGCCATCAACGTCGTCAGCTCGCGGCAAAGCCGCCGTATCGGCGTGGCAATCGCCATCGTGATGACGCCATCTGCCAGCGCCGCCCGTGAGTCCGGTGTAATCTCATTGACGATCGCGACAAGATCCCGGCTTTCGCGCCCCTCGCGCAGAGCCGCGATGGCTCCCTCCATAGCGCCACCGGGCACATAAAATCCGACGAGCTCGGGTTCATGGTGAATGAGATCGAGAGTTGCTTCATAGGTGAGCTGCCGTGTCTCGGGGCTCACCAAAGTATCGAGCACCTCGAAGTTCCGCGCATTCTCACGGAAATACGAACGGAAACCGATCTCCCTAAGCTCCTCTCCCTGGGAACGGTGACTCGCAACGAAGACCGCCACTTTGCCCGACCGTTTTGCTGCCTTGGCTACCATCCAGGCAGCCGTCCGCCCGACTTGCCGGTTGTTAAGCCCCACATAGCCCGCGCGTGCGCCCACTGCGAAATCGGAAAGCAGAGAGAAGACCGGGACGCCTTTTACCTTCAAAACTTCGACTGCTTCCGTGATTATCGGTTGGTCCGGAGCGACCATGGCAATCGCATCGCAGCGTTCCCCCATATGTTTGAGTAGCACGACCAGGTCGCCGGGTGCATTCGACGTTGCGAACGCGATGGACGAAATGCCATGAAAAGATGATGCGGCATTCACTGCCGCCTCGACTTCGCGTGCAAGGGCGGCAAAGAAGGGGTGTGCGGGCTTCTTAAGAATGAACCCCAGCCGGTAGTGAGGCAGATTGCGCTGCCTCCGCTGCTCCATGAGACGAGCCGCAGGATAGCCGAGCGCGCGGGCCGCCTCGTACACGCGCCGCGCAGTCTCTTCCCGAACCGGATGGCGGGCGTTCAAAACCCGATCGACCGTCGCAACGCTTACTCCGGATTCGCGTGCGAGATCGCAAATTGTGGGACGCTTGGTCATGGCTCTATCGATAAATCGTCATCGGGAAAGATGCAAAGGCATGATGTATTTTGATGGATATCTATCAACCCATCCACGGCATCGATGGCGATTTCCGATTGCACCGCGGCAGAAAAACCGCCGAGGCAGAGACGCGAGAAATGAAGTAAATCTGTGCAGGCGTGTTTCAATCCCTCGTTGTGCGCTACCTTTCCCCTGAAACGCCATGGCCGGGTCGCGCAACTCCCTTGAGCAAGGCCGGGACGATCGCCTTGTGCAAGGGTATTGCGGCGGCGAGACAGAGTCGCCCGATCGGGTCATCCCGATGACCTGGCCGTCGGCAGGGCCTTCACGAACATCCATCACAACACGAAAATGCAAGTGCCGCGCATCATAGCCGACGACAGTTTCCCGATCGCCGCTGTGGATGATCGGAATGCTGCCAATCAGGTCGGAATGCGTGGGGTGCGGGGCTGCGTTCAGCCCAATGGCAGCTGCCACGCGGTTGCGCCATTCCCAAAAACTCCGCACCCAGCCCATTGCGTTGCGAAGTGCTCGTAGCGCCGCTTCGGGGGCAGTCATTGGCTCGGCGAAGAGGAGAAGCTCGTGACGATCGGCCCAGTCTGCTCCCGGAAGCCAAGGGTTCGGCAGACTGACGGCCACCCTTCGTGGTCTCATGAACGCTTCCTTTCGCCTTTGCTATCGCGTCGCCGGGCGCTTACCGCCTGGATGGTTCATGATCGCGCCGGAAGCAGGCACCAGCTAGGGCGCTGCTTGTCGCAGTCGCGCGCCAATCGTCGCACAGTGCGTCCGACCAAAAAGCCGCAGCGGCTTTAGGACAACGACAAGCATCAAAGCCCAAGGGTCAGGCATAAAGGCGTAACGCTTGAGCACGGCGATGGCGTCGGTAGACAGGCCGCGTGCTCAAATGCAAATCGGTTGGCAGCTCGCGTCCCGGCGTTACGGCAAGGCGAGTAGTCACGCAGGACTTCCCTTCATGGTCCGCTCAGCGGCGCTGCACGATTGTTGCGCCAAAAAGATGATTCGGGTTATCGTCCGCCCAAAATGCGCCGAAGGTCATTTCGGTTGATCAAAGTATTCCAAACTTACAACGGAGAAAAACCGACCGGACCAGAAAAGAAAAACCGCCCCGAAACAAATCCGGAAGCGGTTTGCTAAACATTCAATTTTGCCAAATCCTAAGTAGCAAACCTCACTTCCCCCGTCAACTTAAAAAACACCGTTTCGGTGAATGGGTTTGCTTTGTCTGGTCTCCAACACAGGAGACGAGAGTGCAAGAACCGATGCCACCAAAGCGGTCGATCGGCCGTAGACAGACGCCCACACGTGCCGAATTCCGCCGGCTGGCGCTATCGGCTGAAATCGGGACCGTGACACGCGGACAGCTCGCCGTGCTTGCGCAAAATCTGCCCTGCACGGGGATGGTCAATGCGACCGAAGCGTATCTTTTGACCACACTGATCAACACGGCACCGGCCGAAGCGTTCGACAAAGGCGGCCGACCAATCATCTTCAAGTCGAACCAGCAACTCGCTTTCGAAATCAATCGTTCGGCTGGACGCGTGAGCCGGCTGCTGTCGAGGCTTTTCGATGCCGGGCTGATCACCATGCAGGACAGCGGCAACTACAAGCGATATCCCACCCGAGACGTCGAAGGCGTCATTGTCGACGGTTGCGGGATCGACATGCGAATTCTCATCGTTCGTTACCGCGAGCTTGATGAACTCGTAAGGCAGGCCAGAGTCGAAAAGGCAGCCGCAAATGCCGCGCTGCGGCGGTATCGCGGGACACTGCGCAACCTGCGACGAGCGCTCGCATCCGCCTACTGTCTTGCCCAGCGCACGCGGGCGCGGCTTGAGGTGCGTCTTGAAAAAGTCGCCACGTTGGTCGGCATCGCGACGCGGGCACCAAGCGCCCTATTACTTCGCGCGACCGCGCTTCTTGAGTGGTTTGTCGAGCGGGCTATGCGTCTCCCTCGACGGCCTGAAGTCGCGGTCGCGCGACAAGATTCGGCATGCAGATGTGCCGGAAGCGGCATGCACAAACAGAGTACAAGCCCTGATTCACATGAAGAGAGTAACGATAACCAACGTTCGGCTACCGCTGGACCAATGACCTCAGCCAGGACGGGCGCCGCCCGCGAATGGACTTCTGAAGGAAGCCCAAGGCGACGCAGCCCCGCAGTCAAACAACCACGTCATCCCCGCCAGGAGATGGTTGCACTGCAGGACATATTGCGAGCCATACCAGCACTGAGCACTTACGGTTTAGCGCTGCCCCGAAGTTGGGCCGAACTCGCCCGGATCGCTCCACAAATGTGCCGAATTGCCGGTATTTCGGACGATACGCGGCGCCGCGCCGTCGATCAGATGGGCGAACAACGGGCCGCCGTTGCGATCGCGATTACCCTTCAGAAGTTGGATCGGCAGGAAGTCTCCTCGCCAGACGGCTATCTGCGAGCAATGACTGAGCGGGCGGGCTCCGGCGAACTACACCTTTCCCGTTCGATCTTCGGGCTCGCAGCCCGCTACACCATGGAGCCGCTGCCTTAAGTTCGAAAAGACGTCTTGGCACGGTGAACAGAAGAGCGTTCAAGTGCGCTCTTTCATTGTCGCATGCCCGACAATACCCGACAAACGTCACAACAGTCTTAAGGTATCACCGTACTTCTGAACGACTTTCTCCTTTGGCACGGTAGGTGCAAGGCTATTCCCAGCCGCATCACACGCAGGGAGAAGGGCTTTGTCGCAAATTGATAGGCAACGACACCAGTGCTCCGCGTTTTCACGCGCCGGCGCCATGAGCGCCCCCCTCGCGCAACACCGCCGCTCTTCCTTAAGCGCGACGTGGCGGGCAGGATCGAATACATGCACCGGCAAAGCGGCTCTTTCGTCTGGGTTCGGCAAGGGAGCCCAGGTCGGGCAGTGGCACGCGACAGGCGCCTGGCTCTCCCACCAGGGGAACGTGTTGCCGGAGCGCTGTCGCACGATCCGGACATTGTATGCATCTCTCTAGACGCGGCTGCAGGATCGAACAGGACCGGACCTATACCGATGCGTCTATCGCTGGGGCCTTGGCCGGAATCGACATGGTCGGTCTAAGTGCCGATTTCCACGTCTGCGGAGCAAAAAGCGGCCTGGACGACATCGCTTTCCTCAAGCTTAAGCGCAGCAAACCCCCTATGGCGGAATAGGCCCATTGGCCGAGCAGATGATCGGCTGCGGGCATCGACCACCCAACAGGGCGTCGGGAATACCCTTTCAGCAACGAACTCGGAAAACCGTGCGCAACGATGGAGCCTCAACCGGAGCAGTTCTATCCCGCTTCTTTGGGATGGCGTCCTGGCCCGGTTCCGGATCTTCCACGATCAACCCGCGAGGGGTCCGTGCGCCAAGCTGCGGCCGCTGCCGCTTCGCGTTGCGGTGATCGCGCCCGTAACCGGGCCTTTTGAGGAGCCATCGAGCGGGAATTGGCCCGCTCCGAAGGAGCCTCTCAAATGTCGCACGATCTCTCGCTCGCCCAGTCCTACGCATTCCAGCTCTCCCGCGACCTGATGGTCCCGGTGACCCTCTTCTCCATCGACGGCGAATACGGCGTCCTTCCTTCCGACGAAATCGACGCCGACGACGATCTTGAGATCGTTCTCGAGTACACGCCTTGGCATTGAGCCGGCCACAAAGTCTTCGGCGTGCCGCTTGCGAGCGGTACGCCGCAAGGGAGGCTTCGCCGCTGCCGACCTTGCATGATTCACCAAATTGTCAGCCGCGCCCTTGCGGCCTTTGCTCTTCGCGGCCGCTCAAGCGGCGGACGGATTGAGGTGACGAATTAGAGGCGATCGTTTTCGCGATCGGAAGAGAATGAAGAGACGAGAGATAGAGGCGCTGCGCGACGAGGTTAGCTGCGCAGCGGTGCTGGAACAGGCCGGTTTTGCCATCGACGCCAAGGAAAGCACCCGGCGGGCGGTGAAGTTTCGACGGGGCGGCGAGATCATTATCGTTACGCATGAGGGGCGCGGATGGTTCGACCCGCTCAGCGATGCGAAGGGTGATATCTTCGGGCTCGTCCAGCATCTCGATCACGTCAGTTTCCTCCAGGGCGTCGAAAAGATCGCGGATCTCGTCGGGTTCAAAATCTCCGCGCCCGAGTGGCAGCCTCGGATCCCCAACGACCAATTGGACCTTTCTCTTCGCGACCGTTGGCAGGCGCGACGCCGCCCTTGGCCAGGGTCATCCGCGTGGCGCTACCTGCATGACGAGCGCTGCCTGCCGACGGCTCTCATTCGCACGGCGATCAAACGCAACCTTCTTCGCGAAGGTCCACATGGCAGCATATGGGCCGCCCATACGAACCAGGCCGGCGTCGTGACCGGCTGGGAGGCGCGCGGTCCGCAATATCGGGGATTTGCCTCCGGAGGCGCGAAGATTCTTTACCGCCTGGGATCCCGGCCTGCGGTGCGCCTGGCCGTCACGGAAGCCGCGATCGACGCCATGAGTCTCGCGGCGATCGAGGGATTGCGTGACGGCACACTCTATCTCAGCACCGGTGGCGGCTGGTCGCCGACCACGGCAGCGGCGCTTGGCGAGCTGGCCTCCCGTCCCAACGTCCAACTCGTGGCCGCGACCGACGCCAATCCTCAAGGCGATATGTTCGCCGAGCGGTTGCGCGCGCTTGCCGACGAGACCGGCTGCGACTGGACGCGGCTCCGCCCCCCCGAGGAGGACTGGAACGAGACTTTGAAGGCCGCAACGGAGCAGAGCAAAGAGAGAAGGAAAGGAGAGAGCGGAAAGGAGGAGAATGAGCAGTGCCGCATGCGCGCCGCCCGCGTCAAGGGAGGCTTCGCCCGGCTTAAGCCGGCCCTGGACCCGGCCTGCCGCGACGTCGGCGGGTCGGAAGGGGTCATGAAGGACTGAAGAGGATGGCGAAGTCGAGAGGACTATGCCGCGCTTCGGCCCGAAAACCCGCGCAAGGAGCCGCAGATGACCTCTTCTCCCGCAATTCGCAAGGTGTTTCAGGGCGTCGCAAGCCGCCAGCAGATGTTTCGCATGTTCGATCGCCACGTCCAGCGGCCCGATCGATGGGACGGTGACGCAACGCCGCTCTACGCCGGCGATTGGTTCGAGATCGCCGAGGCCGAGCACGATCACATGTTCGAGATCCTGCCGCCGCTCTGGATCCGCGGCTCGATGTTCGCCATGCGCGAGTTCCTGACCGGCTCGGTGACGAGCGTATTCTTCGCGCTCCGGATCGATGAGGCGATGCGCTATTTCCACGGCTACTGCGATCTTTCAGACAGGGCATTTGTGGAGACCATGCGCATCGCGATCATCGAACGCGAGAGCCGTCCGGTTCGCGCCATGACTCGCGAGGAGCGCCTTGAGCATATCTGGAGCGCGACGACCGACGACTATCGCGCGTATGCCGACCAGCGTTGGCCAGAGGCGACGCAAGGCAAGCGTACGGTTCTCGTTCATGGCGGCGAAGAGGTTAGCTTCCTGAAGCTCTTGGAAGACCTCACCGACGACGAGATCGCCGCCAAGCTGCCGGTGCAGCTACGCCACCTCCCCTCTCCGATTGCCGCATGAGGAGATTGCCATGCTCACCTTCCCCCTTGCATCGGTGCGCGAGGTGATCGCGCGCGGCCGCGCCGATGCAGACACCAATGGCGGTTATCGCAATCCCTATTACGGCTTCAGGCCCGGCAAAGATGAACGGCCGGGTGTCTGGCTGGTCGGAGACAATGGGGTCTACCTTCTATCGAACGGCAAGCTTGCCGACGGTGCAAAAGCCCTCGTCGTCTATGCCGAAGAATGCGATCCCGCCAGCAATGACGACTGGTTCGAGGTCAAGCGCGGGACCTTCGGCGGCGACGACGGTGTCGACTTCATCGATGCCGCACAGCTCGAGGCGATGATGGCGGCGAGCCCCGGCGCCACGCACCTTCGCATCGTCTTCACGTCTGGCACCATGCAGCTGTTCATGGTCGAGCGCGACTAGCGCTCGGCTGTCCTGTTTCACCCCTCCACGTCCCGTCTGCCGTCCTCCACGACAGGACGACGACGCTTGCCCGCTCATAAGGAGTTTTCGATGAGCAATAATGATCCCTTCACCCTCGATATCTTTGCCGGCGGCGCGCTGTCCGCAGGTCTTGGGTTCGGCGTCACCGCGTTCGGCGGTTTTGCTGCCAATGACGACGATCCGGAACCGACGCCGCCTTCCCCCGCTCCGGCGCTTCCTTCGCCGGCGGCCATTCGGACGGCGCCACGCAAGCAGGGCCATCGCGCGAACTACTATCTCGACGATGGCGACCGTGGCCTGGCCGCGACCTGGAAGGAACGGGCGCGCAAGAATGTCGCGGCCATCCTGACCGCCGACGAGATCGAAAAGCAGGATCGGTCCGCAACGCGTGACGAGCAGGCGAGGCTGATCCGCTTCACCGGTTTCGGCAGTTCGGATCTGGCGAACGGCATGTTTCGCCGACCGGGCAAAAGCGACTTCCCAAACGGCTGGGAGGATCTCGCCGGTTCGCTGGAGGCGTCGGTCACGGAGACCGACTATGCGTCGCTTGCGCGCTGCACCCAATATGCCCACTTCACGCCCGAATTCATCGTCCGAGCGATCTGGGCAGGCCTGCAGCGGCTCGGCTGGCGCGGCGGCCGGGTGCTGGAACCGGGGATCGGGACGGGCTTGTTTCCGGCGCTGATGCCGGTCGGGTATCGCGATACCAGCTACGTCACCGGTGTCGAACTCGATCCGGTCACGGCCCGTATTGCCCGTCTGCTGCAGCCACGGGCACGCATCGTCAACGGCGACTTCGCGCGTACCGACCTTTCTGCGATCTACGATCTTGCCATTGGCAATCCGCCCTTCTCCGATCGCACGGTTCGCTCCGACCGGCAATACCGCTCGCTTGGTCTCAGGCTGCATGATTATTTCATCGCGCGGTCAATCGATCTTTTGAAACCCGGTGCGCTCGCCGCCTTCGTCACCAGTGCCGGCACGATGGACAAGGCTGACGGCAAGTGCCGGGAGCACATTGCCACAACTGCTGACCTGGTCGCCGCCATCCGCCTTCCCGAGGGCAGCTTCCGGCGGGAGGCCGGCAGCGACGTTGTCGTCGACATCCTGTTCTTTCGCAAGCGCAAGGCGGGCGAAGCCGAAGGCGATCTTGCCTGGCTTGATCTGGAAGAAGTCCGCCCAGGCACGGCGGAGGAAGGACCGATCCGCGTGAACCGTTGGTTCGCGGATCATCCGGATTTCTTGCTCGGCTCTCATGCTCTCACCACGGGGCCGTTCGGCGAGACCTATACCTGCCTGCCATGCGCCGGCGAAAGCGTGGAGACGGCGCTCGATGCTGCCGTTCAGCGTCTTCCCGAGGGCATCTACGATGGCGAGCCGACCGAAATCAATGTGGATCTTGAGGAGGAGCTGGCGGAAATCGTCGACCTCCAACCCGACAGCACGCGGATCCGTGAAGGCAGCTACTTCGTCGACAACAGGCACGGCCTCATGCAGATGATTGACGGCGCACCGGTCACGGTTCAGGTCCGCAAGGGCCGCGGCGCTGACGGCATTCCGGAAAAGCATGTCCGGATCATCAAAAAACTCGTCCCGATCCGAGACGCGGTGCGCGAGGTGCTGAAAGCCCAAGAAGCAAACCAGCCTTGGCGCCACTGCCAGGTGCGGCTGCGCATTGCCTGGTCGAGTTTCGTGCGCGACTTCGGACCAATCAATCATACGACGGTCTCGATCACCGAGGACGAGGATACCGGTGAGGTTCGCGAGACCCACCGTCGCCTGAACCTTGCTCCCTTCCTCGACGACCCGGATTGCTGGCTGGTGGCCTCGATCGAGGACTACGATCTCGAAACCGATACCGCCAGGCCCGGGCCGATCTTCTCCGAGCGCGTCATCGCGCGCCCTGCCCCGCCAGTGATCACCAGCGCCGCCGATGCGCTCGCCCTCGTGCTTAACGACCGTGGCCATGTCGACCTCGATCATATCGCCGAACTTCTGCATCGCGACACCGATGCGGTTTGCGACGAACTTGGCGACACGATCTTTCGCAATCCCGCCGATGGCTCCTGGCAGACCTCGGACGCTTATCTCTCCGGCGCAGTTCGCACGAAACTCGCCACCGCGGAAGCCGCGGCCGAGCTCGATCCCGCTTATGAGCGCAATGTCCAAGCGCTCCAGGCCGTGCAGCCCGCCGATTTAAGCCCGTCGGACATCACCGCACGGCTTGGCGCGCCATGGATTGCGGCGACCGATATCGTCGCCTTCGTGCACGAGACGATGGGTGCCGAGATCAGAATCCATCACATGCCGGAACTCGGCTCCTGGACCGTCGAGGCGCGACAACTCGGATGGACGGCCGCCGGCACATCCGAATGGGGCACCGACCGCCGGCATGCCGGCGAGCTGCTCGCTGATGCGCTGAACAGCCGCGTGCCCCAGATCTTCGACGTCTTCAAGGATGCAGACGGCGAGCGGCGCATTCTGAACGTCGTCGACACCGAGGCCGCCCGCGACAAGCTGCAGAAAATCAAGACGGCCTTCCAGAACTGGGTCTGGACCGACCCGCACCGCACCGACCGGCTGGCGCGGGTCTATAATGACCGCTTCAACAATATCGCGCCTCGAAAGTTCGATGGCTCTCATTTGAAGCTTCCCGGCGCCTCTGGCGCCTTTGTTCTTTATGGGCACCAGAAACGCGGCATCTGGCGGATCATCTCGTCCGGCTCCACCTATCTCGCTCACGCCGTCGGCGCCGGCAAGACGATGACGATGGCAGCGGCAATCATGGAGCAGCGCCGGCTCGGGCTGATCGCCAAGGCGATGCTGGTCGTTCCCGGTCATTGCCTGGCCCAGGCGGCCCGCGAATTCCTGGCGCTTTATCCGACCGCCCGCATTCTCGTCGCCGACGAGACGAACTTCACCAAGGACAAGCGGGCCCGCTTCCTGTCGCGCGCGGCGACGGCGAGCTGGGATGCGATCATCATCACGCACTCCGCTTTTCGGTTCATCGCCGTGCCATCGGCATTTGAGCAGCAAATGATCCAGGACGAACTCGAACTCTACGAGGATCTTCTCACCAAGGTCGACAGCGAGGATCGCGTCTCGCGCAAACGGCTCGAGCGGCTGAAGGAGGGTTTGAAGGAACGGCTGGAAGCGCTGTCGACCCGCAAGGACGATCTGCTGACGATCTCGGAGATCGGCATCGACCAGATTATCGTCGATGAGGCGCAGGAATTCCGCAAGCTTTCCTTCGCCACCAACATGTCGACCTTGAAAGGCATCGATCCGAACGGCTCGCAGCGTGCCTGGGACCTCTACGTCAAGTCCCGGTTCATCGAGACGAAGAACCCCGGCCGCGCTTTGGTTCTCGCATCCGGCACGCCGATCACCAACACGCTCGGCGAGATGTTTTCGGTGCAACGGCTGCTCGGCCACGCCGAACTGGCCGAGCGCGGCCTGCACGAATTCGACGCCTGGGCCTCGACCTTCGGCGACACCACCACGGAACTGGAGATCCAGCCGTCCGGCAAGTACAAGCCCGTCAGCCACTTTGCCTCCTTCGTCAACGTGCCGGAACTGATCGCGATGTTCCGCAGTTTCGCCGACGTGGTGATGCCCGAGGATCTCCGCGCATACGTCAAGGTGCCTGATATCTCGACCGGCCGCCGGCAGATCCTGACGGCCAAGCCGACGCAGGCCTTCAAGAACTACCAGACGATCCTCGATGCCCGCATCAAGGCGATCGAATTGCGCGAGGGGCCAGCGCAGCCCGGCGACGACATCTTGCTCTCGGTCATTACCGATGGGCGCCATGCGGCCATCGACTTGCGCCTCGTCGATCCGGCCAATGACAACGAGCCGGACAACAAACTCAACCTGCTCGTCCAGAACGCCTATCGCATCTGGCAGGAGACGTCACAAAGCAGGTTTGTGCGACCGGATGGCAAACCCTTCGATCTGCCCGGCGCCGCACAGATGATCTTCTGCGATCTCGGCACGATCAATGTGGAGAAGAAAAGAGGTTTTTCCGCCTACCGCTGGATCAGGGACGAGCTCGTCCGCCTGGGCGTTCCGGCATCCGAAATCGCCTTCATGCAGGACTACAAGAAGACCGAGGCGAAGCAGCGTCTGTTCGCCGACGTTCGCGCCGGCAAGATCCGCCTCCTGGTCGGCTCGTCGGACACGATGGGTACCGGCGTCAATGCCCAACTCCGTCTCAAGGCGCTGCATCACCTCGACGTCCCGTGGTTGCCCTCGCAGATCGAACAGCGCGAGGGCCGGATCGTGCGCCAGGGCAACCAGCATGACGAGGTCGATATCTTTGCCTATGCCACCCAAGGCTCGCTCGACGCCTCGATGTGGCAGAACAACGAACGCAAGGCGCGCTTCATTGCCGCGGCACTCTCTGGCGATACCTCGATCCGCCGGCTGCAAGATCTCGGCGAAGGGGCTGCAAACCAGTTCGCCATGGCAAAGGCGATTGCGAGCGGCGACGAACGGCTGATGCAGAAGGCCGGGCTCGAGGCCGATATTGCTCGTCTCGAAAGGCTGCGCGCTGCCCACGACGACGACCAGTATGCCGTTCGCCGCCAGATCCGCGACGCCGACCGCGACAAGGAGATTTCGATCCGGCGCATCTGCGAGATCGGCAAGGACATCGAGCGCTGTATTCCGACGGCTGGCGATGCTTTCGTGATGACGGTCAAGGGCGACGCTTACGACGAGCGCAAGCTTGCCGGCCGCGCGCTGATGAAGGAAATCCTCACGCTCGTGCAGTTGCAGCAGGAAGGTGAAGTGGCCATCGCGGCGATCGGTGGCTTCGAACTCGTCTATCACGGCGAGCGGTTCGGTAGGGGCGATGGCTATCACTACGCCACCCTGCTTCAGCGTACCGGCGCAACCCAGGAGCTCGATCTCGCCGTCACCGTGACGCCGCTCGGCGCGGTGTCCCGGCTCGAACATGCGCTCGACGGTTTTAACGAGGAACAGGAGCGCTATCGGCATCGCTTGCACGAGGCGGAGCGGCGTCTTGTCTCCTACCGCGCGCGCGAGGGCGGCGTGTTCGCATTCGCGGATGAACTTGCCGACAAGCGCCGGCAGCTTCGGGATGTCGACGAGGCCCTTGCAGCCGCGGTGCGCGAGGAAACGGCAGACGCGTCAGAGGCAGCCTGACGTTACGGCATGGGTCGCTCAGGTTCGCGGCATGGTTTTAGAAGCAGCGCAGCATGCGCATAGCTGCATTGCACAATAAATGTCTTCCGTCTGGTCAAAAAACGTCCATAATGCACACAGTTGATGCATATGGCGGCCTCTCCTCCCAGTGCCGCCGCAGCAGCTGTTCCCCTCTGGAGGTTTATTGACCTTCACACTTCATGGGCCGCGGTTTCCGCTGGCCCATTTCTTTGTTCCGGTCGGGCTCCGTTGCATTTCTCCGGACGCAGCCTCAAGCCTCCGGACGCCAGAAGGCCAACATCCGCTTTGTTTCCCCATTCGTGCGCCGGCGCTGCCACTTGGGATCGCGCGACAGATATTGAAAGGGATCTCTGTCTTCCCGCTCGGCTTCTTCCAGATAAGCCCGCCAGCGGTAATGGTTGTATGTCTGCACCGCATTGATCGCGTAGTGCATCGCAATCTCCCTGTGACCGCGGATCACGATGAAGTTCTCGTCGTTGTCGCGGCTCGCGGCCTTCGAAAAGTTGTGCGATCCCGTGACCACGATGGGATCGTCGCTGAACGGGTCGATCACCAGGACCTTGGAGTGCGTGATGGCATGGCCGATGCTGTTCCTGAACTCGTTCGCGGTTCCTTCGACCGCCCACCGGCCGACGGACATGTCCACGCCCGTGGCCTGGGCGGTATCGAGAAAGAACTGTTCGGGAACCTGCTTCAGCAATTTGAAGTCTTCGAGCCCGTTGCTTGTCAATTGCGTCGCCACCCCGCGAACATAGAGACCCTTCTCGCTCTGCATACGAAGGAGGGTGCGCACCGGTTCGTTGCCCGGCTGGAACATGACGAAGAAAATGCCTTGACGCGCGCCCTTCACGAGTTCGATCAGTTCCTTGATATCGATCTCTCTGCTGAGCTTGGAAAACCAGCTGTCGACCTTGGCTGCACCAAGCGCAATGTCGCGCTTCGGACTGTTATTGGAGTCCAACAGGTCGTCCGTGAAGCCGTTGCCGGCGCCTTTGAGGAGCTCGAACTGCGCCTCGAAACGCTGAGCGAGCTCAACATTCTCGATGAGGATGCCGTTGTTGAGCTGCGTGCAGAGGCCGGTGGGCGTCCAGTTGAAGCTGCCGGTCCATACCTTTGCGGCATGAAACAAGTCTCCCTCCCGCTCGCCGATAACGACGAACTTGTTATGCGCAAGACCGTCCGGCGCCAGCAACCTGTCATGTACGATGCAGCCCGCGCCGTTCAGGCGGGCGCGAGCGTCGGCGTTTTCGTCGTCGCCATCGTGCTTGACGCTCCCGTTCGCAAGAACGATATGCGCGCGATTGCCGATGGCGGCGAGGCCGTCGAGTAGTTCCTCATCGCTGAGTTCGTAGAGGGCTGCGTGAAGCTCGAGTTGAGGGGTATGCTCCACCTCGCTCATCATGGCGAGAACGGTTTCGCGAAGCGTCCCGCCGAGAAAATTGCGAACGCTGCGGTCCACTTCCTCGCTGATAATGACGGCTTTTTCCTTGAGCTCCTGAAGGGTGATCCCCTTCTCCTTCATGTAGCGCGCCATGAACTGGGAGAGGACAAAACCTCTATTGAAATGAACGCTGACGCCGTCGCCGCAATCGGCCGTCAGCCGCAGTGTCGGCGACCAGTCGCTCGCCGGTCCGTCCGTCAATTTTCCATCAGGTCCGACGACCCGCGCAATGACGCGGTAGGATATGACGTCTCCGAGATCGGCGGCATGATCGGTCCAGTCGTAGCGTTGAAACGGCCATATGTCGGACGGGCGCGACCTGTAGCGTTCCCCATGCCGATCGAGTTCGACATCGTCCTCGAACCCGACGCGGTTGGACAGGAATTTCGGCTCCGCATCGCCTCGCTTGCATTGGATTGCAAAGCCCAGGCAACCGGCGATGTCTTCTGGATGTGACCACACCAGGTGTACATCGTCGGCATTCGAAAACACTTTCAATGCGATCGCAGACATCAAACCCTCCCCTTGTTCGATCCAAGCGGATCGCAAGCACCATCGTCACTCAGAATATAGGCAAGGAATAGTTGTGCGCGTGTGACACTTTCGAAGCGGATTGAAAGCGGGAATAAGGAAAGAAGAAGCGGAGAAGGGAAGAACCCGTCGCAGACCGGTCAGCCCGGCGCCGCTGACGCTCAACCGCGCCGCTCGCAATCCCGGCCACTCGTCCTTCGCAGGGCAGTCAGCCCCGCTCGTCCTTCGCGGCAGGGATGCTCGACCGCAGTTGCGCCCGGCCGCCCGCTCCGCGGTTCGGGAGGTGTCTTCGGGAAAGAACGAAGGCAGGAAGGACCGGCAAAGGCCGGGTCCCATATCCCTGAAAGGAGCATCCCAATGCAACTCATGAAAGTCGACCCGCGTGCACTGAAGGATAATCCCGACAACACCCGCCAGTCGAAGTCGACGCCGCAGGCGGACGCCCTGCTGCTGGCAACGATCAAGGCCGTCGGCGTGATCCAGCCGCCCGTCATTTTCCCGGAAGCCGGCGGCAATGGTTACATCATCGAAGCCGGTCACCGCCGCACCCGCATGGCGATCGCCGCCGGCATCGAGGAAATCGACGTGATCGTCGTTGAGGCAGCCAACGACAATGGCGCCATGCGCTCCATGATCGAGAATATCGCCAGGGAACCGCTCAATCCTATCGACCAATGGCGCGGCATAGAACGCCTTGTGGCCCTGGGATGGACCGAAGAAGCGACTGCCGTAGCCCTTGCTCTGCCCGTTCGCCAGATCCGCAAGCTTCGCCTTCTCGCCAACGTGCTGCCAGCGATGCTCGACCACATGGCCAGGGGCGACATGCCGAACGAGAACCAGCTCCGCACCATCGCGGCGGCCCCGCTCGACGAGCAGAAGGAAGTCTGGAAGGCGAACAAGCCGAAGAAGGGCGAGGCAGCGTCCTGGTGGGCGATCGCCAACGGTCTCACCAAGACCCGGATGTACGCCCGGGACGCCAGATTCGGCGACGACCTCCGGCAGGCCTATGGCATCGCATGGGCCGAGGACCTCTTCGCGCCGGCGGATGAGGACAATCGCTACACGACTGATGTCGAAGCCTTCCTGGGCGCCCAGCAGGAATGGATGAGCAGCAACCTTCCGAAGAATGGTGCCATTGTCGAGGTCAACAATTGGGGTCAGCCGCATCTCCCGGCGAAGGCCGAACGCGTCTACGGCAAGCCAGGCAAAGGCGATTGCACGGCTATGTATCTCGACCGCGACGGCAAGATGCAGACCGCCCACTACCGGATGCCCGAGACCAGGAAGGCGAAGGGCAAGGGCGATACGGCCGCGCCTGGTTCTGACGATGCGAACGTCATCGACGTCGCACCGAAGTCACGGCCGGATGTCACGCGGGCAGGTTTCGACATGATCGGTGACTTCCGCACCGACGCCCTGCACGAAGCGCTTGCCCGGGCGCCGATCGACGACGATAGGCTGATGGCGATGCTGGTTCTCGCCTTCGCCGGCCAGAATGTCTCGGTCGACTCCGGCTCGGAAAGGTCGCAGCACCTCTACGGCTGCAGGCGCCTCGCACGTCACGCCGTCCGGCTGATCGGTGAGAGCGGCAAGCTCGTATTCGACATCGATACGCTTCGCGCGGTTGCAAGATTGACGCTGATCGATGCTCTTTCGGCGCGCACCAATCGGAGCGATAGCGGCATCGTCGCCCGCATCGCCGGCGATGCCGTCGGCGCCGACAACTATCTCCCGAACATGGGGACGGAAGAGTTCCTGTCATGCCTGTCGCGGGCGTCGCTGGAAGCGTCGGGCACGCGGGTGAGTGTTCTGCCCCGTACTCGGGTGAAGGACACGCGAGCCGCCCTTGTCGAGCATTTCCAAGAAAAGCGCTTCGTGCATCCAGCGGCGCTGTTTGCTCCCGACGATGCGAAACTGGCCGAGTGGCTCGCCAGGAATATGGAGGAGGTCGGCGACGACGACGAACCCGGTGAAGAGCCGGTCGGCATCACTGAGGATGGCGCGCCAGCTCCGTCGATCGAGGTCGACAGCGAGATCAGCCGTGAGACTAAGGATACGGCCGAGGCCGAAACGGTCGAGCCGGCCCTGCCCGAGGAGCAGGCCGACGCGGACGATGACGACCTCGACACCGCATACGGGATCGCGGCCGAATAGCCATCTTCCTTCCCTTTAGGACCCATTTTCGCCGCCGGCCACCATCGGCGGCGGTTTTGTTTCCAGCAATTGCCAAAATCAAGGAGAGCATGCATGCCCGCATCGCTGATCTATGATCTCGCCCCGATCGGTTCCATCGTCAGCTGGTCCGACGGCACCCCGCGCCCACCGGAACGCTTCAAAAAGAAACTCGCCGCCTGGCAGACCCGCAACAGCCGAGGGCGGCTGATCCGCAGGGAAGGTCCGCGTCAGATCGGCAACTATTCCTCGCCGGAATATTTCACGCTCCATGAGGCGGACTTCGGCGACAGGAATGTCGTCGTCATGCGCGTTCATCGCACTTTCGGACTCGACTCCGACCTGACGTTCAAGGTCATCGAACGTCCGCCGACGGGATCGGTCCGCATCTTCGACCGGGCTGGTCCGTCGCGCGAGCTTGTTCACCTCGCCGAAAACCATGAAGCTGCCGGAGTGTGGCTACAGCTGCACGGCTATCCCGGCGCAGTCCTTGAGCCTGTAACGGCCGACGAAATCGCCGCCCATCACGTCGAAGGGAGGACCGCATGATACGCAACCGTCTCGCATGGAAGCGGCGCGGCACCAGCTCGATCTGATCGACCGGCAGATCATGCGGCGGATGTCGGGCTGTTATTCCGCTGCTCGGCCGCCCTTAGCCGCAGAAGAGGAGCAGGCGCCCCAAGCTTATGCCGCCGAGCACGGCCGGCGATGGAAGAGCGTCCTGAACCATCTCTGGATGGGCGGTCCGCATATGACGATGGTGGATCGTTGCGCCGTCTGCGCAATTCGCACGGTCCGTCCCGGCTGCAGTCCCATCGAAGCCGCATCCCAGGGAACGACCGGATTCCGGGCATCGGCCGCACGTGCCGCGAACCGGAGTTGCCGGTCAGCGCCTGCGGACGAACTCGGTGCGCAAGACCAACCCCTTGATCGCGTCATGCCCGCATTCGATCTCCTCAGGATTGTCGGTAACCGGATCGACCTCAGCCATGCTCTCGGCGTCTGCCAAAACCGTGAGCCCTGTATCTAGCAAGTGCCATAAAATCAAATCGGGCCAGCATCGGCTGAACCCGGTCGGACTGTTGCGTCGGCTGCTGGAGGGCTTCCTATTCGGTGGTTCCTGTGTGTCGAACCAGTTCCTTGCCGGTCTGCCCTTCGGTTTTGCTGCGGTCTGAACCGGCGGCCGTGCGTTTCAAGGCCGCTATCGCGCCGCGGGGCGGCCGGACCGCGCCGTCCTCGGCAAAGCAGGTCCGCGCGCGGCGCGAGGTCGGGATGACCTGCTTTCGCGCATACCTGCTTTGCTCGTCCTGGCGGGCCCGGACCCTGATACGCCCGTCTTCCGCCGGCTCCTTCCGACCGCACCGAAGGGCAGTCCGGCAAGGGCCGGAACCGCTTCGGGGGAAACCATGAAAGGAAGAGCCCATGGCCAAGCCCGCAACCCAATCCCGCCATTCAGCCCGCGTTATGCAGCTTCGAAAGGGGGCCACGATCGATATGGTCCGGCTCACCTGCCCGGACGCCGCCCAGGCGATGGCGATCGCCGAAAGCTTCGGGACGGCGGTGATCGACGGCGCCGGGATCCGTGACCTGCACGAGCGCCTTATCGTCAACACGGCCGACAGTCTTTCCGACGGGCTCGGCGAACGGGCGATGCAGATCCATCTCCAACGTATCGTCGGCGCTTATGTCGGGTCCGCGCACGGGGCGGGCCAGTTCTACTCCCGCGCGGTATCCGAAGCCCGGGACGCCACGGCGAAGGCGGCCAATAATGCCCGCGACGAGGATCTCGACGGTCCGGTCGGTTACGACAGTGCCGCCCAGCGCAAACGCGAATTCGCCGCCGACATGGGCGTTCAGGCCCATGCGCTCTGCATGGCGGCCGAAGGCGCCGTCGCCGCTTACGAGCAAGTTGTCGGCGAGGTCTGGAAGCCGTTCGACCGCCCGGTCGACAACCCCAGCGCAACACTCGACCGCAAGGCGGCCGAAGAGCAGATGGCGGCGCTTGGCTGATCTGCTTCCGGCGGGGCCGCGGCCCCGCCTTTTTTCTACTCCGACCGATTGCTGGCTCCTCCTAGCCAGCCGTTTCGCGTGTCAAGGGAGAGGAAACAAGAAGCGAGCAGTTCAGGCGCCGCCGCGAGCCCTGTCCGGCTTCGGTCCTGCCGGGGCCGGGAATTAAGCCGCAAGGGCTTTGCCCTCCTCCACTCACGTTCCGGCGCTTGTCCAGCGTGCGGCTTCCTCGGTCCCCCGGCCTTCGGATCGCCGTGACGGGCCGCGATTGGCGCGACGTCTTTAAATGGAGGTTTGAAAAATGAGCAGGAAGCAGGAGAGCCAGCGTGCTGACATCTATAGCCGGATCACGGATCGGATCGTCGAGGATCTGGCATGCGGCGTGAAACCCTGGATGAAGCCCTGGCATGAGAGCAATATGCAGGGCCGGATTACCCGCCCGCTCCGGCACAACGGACAGCCCTATTCCGGAATGAACGTCCTTCTGCTTTGGTCGGAAGGCATCGCCCGAGGCTTTGCCTCACCGATGTGGATGACGTTCAAGCAGGCGTTGGAACTGGGCGCGGCGGTCCGCAAGGGCGAGACCGGCTCTATCGTCGTCTTCGCCAGCCGTTTTACCAAGACGGAAACCGACGGCAATGGAAGCGAGGTCGATCGCGAGATCCCGTTCCTGAAGGCGTACACGGTCTTCAATGTTGAGCAAATTGAAGGCCTGCCGGAGCATTATCATCACTGGCAGACACCGGTTTCCGATTCTGTCGCGCGGATCGAGATCGCCGATCGCTTCTTCCGAAACACCGGCGCCATGATTCGCCATGGCGGAAACCAGGCCTTCTTTGCGCCTGCCGCCGATCTCATTCAGATGCCGGTGTTCGAGACCTTCAAGGACGCGGCAAGCTACTATGCGACTTTGAGCCATGAGGCTTGCCATTGGACGGCGCCGGCGCATCGCATTGGTCGCGATCTCAGCCGCTATGCCAAGGACAAGACGGAGCGTGCGCGCGAGGAATTGATCGCCGAGCTCGGCAGTTGTTTCCTGTGTGCCGATCTCGGGATTGCGCCAGAGCTCGAGCCTCGGCCCGATCACGCGTCTTACCTCGCCTCGTGGTTGCGCGTACTTGCCGACGACAAGCGGGCCATCTTCCAGGCCGCGGCGCATGCGCAACGTGCTGTCAGCTTCCTGCACGGTCTTCAGCCCGGTCAAGCCGAGGAGACAGCGGCTGCCTAGCACCAATCAGGGTCGGTCGTTGTCCCCGCCAACGGCCGACAGCTCTTTCGGATCTCTTTCGGTGAGGGCGTCCTGATGAGGCATGAGATCAACCTTCCCCCAGATCGCCGGTCGGTGGGTTTGAGCTTTCGGGACTGCTTGGTTTCGACGATAAACGGCTTGTCTGCCGACGCATGAATCCTCCAGGGGACGAATCGCGAGCACGACGATATCGCGTCAGTTCAAAAGGCAACTGCACGGCGGGAGGGGTGGTCCCTCCGATGTCGACGCCGCGACATGGAGACCAGGCGACGGATTTGCCCCTGCGCTGTACCGGCACGGCGACTTGGCGGGGCTCGCCATCACCATGTTCCTTCGATCCGCTGTGTTAGGCCACTCCCCCGCGGGCTCGATGAGGCATGTCTGATCGGAGTGCGGCTTCGCCTCGATCGTCCTCCCGCAACGGCCATCCAAAACTTTCTTCCCCTGAGCGCTCGGGCGCTCATTCCTCGCGGGACAACAAAGTTTCTTCCGGCCGCCCTCCACTTTGTTTCGGCCCCCTGGGGGTGCGGTCCGATCGCCACCGATCCTTGCGACAGCCATCGAGGCCGCGATGGGCGCGGCCCGAAACAACGAAAGGAACTTGGACATGGCAACCATCGGCACCTTCACCTCCACCGAAAACGGCTTCAGTGGCTCGATCCGCACGCTCGCACTCAACGTCAAGGCCCGCATCGCCCGCATCGAGAACCCCTCCGACAAGGGCCCGCACTTCCGCATCTACGCGGGCAATGTCGAGCTAGGTGCGGCCTGGCAGAAGCGCTCGGCTGAGACCGACCGCGACTACCTCTCGGTCAAGCTGGACGACCCGAGCTTCCCCGCTCCGATCTACGCAACGCTCGCCGAGGTCGAAGGCGAGGAAGGCTACCAGCTGATCTGGTCCCGCCCCAACCGGGATTGATTGAGATGGACGAGGCCCCGCCGCAAGGCGGGGCCAAACAACCGTGTCGAAGCAGCCGAACGCGGGCATCGAACCCGCTTCCGTCGACGACTCACTCAGCCAATCCGGGCGCCGGCATGATCGGCCGCTTGGCGATGATGCCTCCCAGACCGTGCGTGCAGGCAACACGGTAGAACTCCGTCCCTTCAGCCTGCACCCCTTCCGCTAGGCGAATTGCGCCGTCGCGGCCGTCGACGATCGGCTCCAGCAGCCGCCGGCGTGCTCGCAACGGAAACCGGCGAAGGTCGCGGCCGTTAAGATAGAGCAGATCGAAAGCGAAAAAGACGATAGCGCCAGCCTCGTAGGCTGCCGACCGCTTCCCGCGCTGCAGCCGCATTGCCACAAAGGTACCACTTCGAGCTTGAAGCACACTGGGAGCTCTTGTCACTCTAATTGGAGTCAGATGTTCGAAGCGCAGTTCGGCAGTCGCCGAAGAGGCAGTGCCAATGAGCGACGAAACCGGCGCCGCAGTCTTGCCGCGTCGGGACGACCTCCTCTACGTCCTCTACTACAAGCATCCGGGGCGCCTGACATGGGGCTCATGCGGCTTCGCGATCGGCAAAGCTTCTCCGAATTCGCGTTGACGCCGAGTGGTTGCAAGCGATAGATCGGCCATGGGATGGTGGGCGCAACAATGACCGAAGAACAGCGCGAAGCTGCCGACAGCCTTTACGAGGCAATGCGGATTTTCAACGATGCCGTTCGCAATGCGGCTTATCGTGGCTTGCACGTCGAACTGCAGATAGTCGAGATGCGTATGAGCGAGGGTCCAACACCAGTTCCGCAGGTGAGTGCTGCTGCACGTCTCTAAGCCACGCCGCAGGCGAGACCTCTTCTTTTTCTGCCTGCTGTCTTAGCCATCGGCATCGCCCCACTCTCCCCTGTGTTTGCCAACGAGCCGGTGATTGGCCACGCAACCATCATCGACGGCGATAAAGGCGAGCGCATCCGTCTGCATGGCGTCGACGCACCGGAGAACTGGAACGCTGCGAGGATGGCGACGGCGGCATCTACCGCTACGGCAAAGAGGCGGCATTCGCACTCGAAAAATTCCTGGCAGCTTGCCGCCCTACCGTGCTGCGAGTTCCTCGAGCGCGGCCGCAACGACCGTTTCGTCGGCGTGTGCTTCCGCGCCGACGGCCGCGAGGTCAGCCGATGGTTCGTCGAGAACGCCAACGCGGTGGATTCGGAAAGGCACAGAAAGGGTGCCTATGTTGGCGCACAGGAAGGCGCGCGGTCGCAGCGTCAGTATCTGGCGCAGCAAGTTCCAGTTGCCTTGCCAAGCGCGAGCCGAGCATTCAACCGACGCGATGCCCGAACGTTTGCATCGCAACGCGCCATCGTCCCGCACGGGTGGATGCCGCGGAGAACCCCAGGGCGATCCTCAAGGAGAAGAAGCTGACGGAACTGCAGCAGCCCGCCGTGGGCGAGAGCTGCGGCGGATATTCGATATCGAGGTGGTAGGCGGCTGAACTCCTGGAAATACGGTCGCGACCCCTGGGTCGGGGCCGCGGGTTCACTTCTTTCTGCCGTCCCATTCTACGGCTACTCAGCCCGCGTCAAGGACGAGCGTGGGCCCCCGGTTTTATCTCCGCTCCGGGTCTCTGGGCTCCGACAAAACCGGCACCCCACTCGCCGGATCTGCCGGTCGCGTTCCGCGATCCCTGACACGCGCTTCGTGCGCACGTGGCCCCTTTGACGTCATCAAAAGGGGACGATCAACATGACCACTATCGATCAAATCAACGAATTACGCGCCGAGCTTCGGAGCTGCTATTTCACCAAGGAAGAACGGGCCGCGGCCGAAGCCGAAATGGCGGCCCTGATTGCACAGGCGCAAGCTGAGGCCGAGCAGTTCGTGCGTGACATCCAAGCTTTCGCCGCTGACCTCGAATGAGTCGGCGGCAAAGCGAGAGGGGTAAGCCCCTCTCGTTTTTTCCGCCATTGGATTCAACTTTTCATTTGACTGTCAAGGATAACCCGCCTCGAGCTGAAGAACGCATACGATCTCACCGATTGAAATACATCCGGCACGAACCCCTGCTTCGCCGACTGCACTCGCCGGGCAGCGCGGAAACCAACCTGGGCGAACGCACTGTGTTGCGGCTTCCTTCCCCTCGATGCCCCGTCATCGGAATCGGGGATGCTGCAGCCGCTGCGCCACGAAGCAACCCGCCGGCGCCAAAGTTTTCCCCGCCGCCCCTTCCTCAAGATTTAGCCGTCGGCTGGTACTCCCCTATTGCTGCGGCCGTGCCGGTGCAGCGGTCCTTCCGGGTTGAGGCTTTCCCGCAATGACAGCTCATCGCAAGGGGTTCATATATTCGTATCGCCAAGTCCTCACCGTCACCGGCCGGCGCCTCGGCACCCTCGGAAAGGTCGCCAGCCACGTCTTCCGAAAGGGCAAGCTCGGTCTGAAGCTCACGATCAAGATTCGCTACCTCGTCGAAATCGCGATCGCCTTCGTCGGCGCCGACTAGGCATGTGCGCCCCTGGAGATGGTCAGGAAATGCCCTATCGGCGTCTGGGCAGCACTGGCCTATAGCCACGCGACCGCTTCTTGCATAAGAGCGCGAGAAACAGCTCTACCGCATCTTCTTCCCGGTCGAAATAATGGATCATTTGGTGACCACCCGTGGAACCGATGCGCCCCCATCGCCGTATCAAACAGGCATCGCCGAACAAGGTCGGCTCAATCGACATGGCATAATAACGAGCCATGTTCTTCGAGGGTTCCGTTCGTTCGACGTAGAGATGGTAGGGTTGCGAAATCATACCGAGAGAGTCGGAGATTTGCACGCCAGCGTCCAACGAGACTTATGAATCGATGATGCCGGATCGATTCATGTTGGTGATAGGACGTTCGGGAAGACGCCTTCGGGGCATGGCCCATCGATGCGACCGGAGCCCGTAAGTGTCTCCGCCTTTTCTAATTGATCACACTGAGGGCACCGTTGACGCGTCCATCCCAGTGTTACCATCGCGAAGGCCAAGCACGCGGAGCGCCTCATCAAGAGAGGCCGCCTGATGGTGAGCGAGCCGTTCCCGGCTCGGCGCTATGTCCGGCACCTGGATGACTGTCGATATTCCAGCGGCGATTGCTGAACGTATACCAAGGTCACTGTCATCAAGCGCGACACATTGTTCGGGGGATAGACCCAGCCGGCGGGCGCCTTCGATGTAAACACAGGGCGCCGGCTTTCCTTGGCTGACCTGATCGACCCCAACCACAGCATTGACCCGATCGATAAGACCCGCTCGCTCGAGCTTCCACTCCGCCTTCGCCGTCACACTGTTCGTCGCGATCGATCGAGGAAGGCAATTGGCATCGAGGGCATCGAAGAACCTGTGAACGCCTGGTCGAAGCGGCATCTCGTCCTGCATACGACGATCGATGACCCCGTTCCATGCCTCCTCCAAGGCAACACTGTCGAGTTTCGCATCGAGCTCCAGGTTGATGCGGCGGGTGGCTTCATCATGGTCAAGCCCAANAAGCCGATGAAAGAAGCCCTGCTCAACTTCGTAGCCGAATTCTCGCAGTACTTCGGGACCGGTTTCCGCTTGCAGGCGCTCGGTGTCCAAGAGCAGCCCATCCAGGTCGAGAACAACGCCTGCAAATGTCAAAGCCATTTGGATGCTCTTCCGTTAGAGGCGTTCGGTATCAGTGATTACAGCATCTGACCCATGTCGCTCACAAGCTTCCCCGCCGGCTCAGCGATACAAGCCTGAGATGAGACCTTCCACCTAATGCTCTGGCCCAATAACAGCTACGACCGATGTCGGTCGCGCCTCGCATTAAGGAGGCGACCCGATCTGATTCGACCGAGCCGTCTCCGTCGCAGGCGCACATTACTTGTTCATCGCGTCCTTGAGCGCTTTCGCCGGCTGGAAGGTCAACTTCTTCGCGGCAGCCACCTTAATCGTCGCGCCGGTTGCGGGATTGCGCGCATCGCGCTCCGGCGTTTCCTTGACCTTGAACTTCCCAAATTGGGGGATTGACGTCTCGGCGCCCGACGTTGCTGCAGCGGCAACGGCGGCGAATACAGCCTCGACGATGGTCTTGCTCTGCGCCTTCGTCAGGCCGTGGTCAGCGGCGATCTTGTCAGCGATTTCATTGGTGGTCGTCATGATTGGGCCCCTCGTTGTGTTCGCGGAAAGATTTCCACCAGATTCATCCATTGTCACGGCACCGCGGGCGCGCAACCCCCATAATCGCACCCATTTTCCACAACTTGCTGACAGCAATGTAACTTTCCGGCAGCTATCGCCACTCCGCGCGCGTTTCGGGATGTATGAGGTAGTGGCACACGGGTGTATTCGGCGCTGCGGCAAAGGCTCACGCACTGGCGTTTGTCGCGACGGGAATGTATGGGACATGAAAAGACATTCGAAGGTCATCATGAAAGAGACGGTCCAAATCGGAAGCCGCGGCGACTTCGGTCTCTGGGCAATTGAAGTTGCTAAGCACATTGTCAGCGAGCAAGGATTCGAACTTGCGAAGGCCGCGCGTGACGGCACAGAGGATGAGGTCCGTGCGGCCGGTAATGCTTTGGGTCAGGCAATCACAAACGCACTGCTCGAAGTCTATGACGGGCTTCTGGAGGAAGCGGACGCGACTTGAGACAGAGACTTCACCGCTTCTCCGCGCTTTGCGGGAAATGCGCATTTGGTTTCACGCACGTCTTCATGTCTTCGCGCCGAAACCAGATCGCACGACCGCATCTTAGCGGCGCATGGCCGGCGGTAAAGACGATCTGCTCGTCGGCCCGCATGCGCAGCACCTCGTGAGGCTGGATCAGCGGTCTGGCCGCAAGCTGCTTCGAGCGCGTTCGCGACGAACCTCTCGACTGGAAACTGCGGCTGACCTGGTTGATCTCGACCGTAGTCGTGCCGCATCGGCGGGAAATGTAATCGGCAGTCTCCGGATCGTTGATCGCGGCGAAGGAAATCCAGCTGGCGCTCTCGAACCACTTGCTGGCGGCGTCTCGGCCGCCATAGGTCTCGCGCATCTGGCCGATCGACTGGTAGATCATGGTGAGGGTGATTCCATACTTGCGGCCCGCGTCCCGGGCCGTCTCCAGGATCCGCATGTAACCAAGGCGCGCCACCTCATCGAGGAGGAAGAGCGCCTTCTCCTCCATCTCGCCGTTGCGGTTGTAGATCGCGTTCAGAAACGAGCCGATGATGACACGCGCCAGACCTGAATGCGTCTCCAGCGTCTTGAGATCGACGTTGATGAAGACGTCCGTTTTTCCTCCGGCGAGATCACTCGTCGTAAAGGTCGTTCCTGAAACCAGCGCGGCGTAGTTCGGGTAGGATAGCCAGTGCGTTTCCTTGACGGCATTGGCGTAGACGCCCGAGAAGGTTTCCGGGGTCATGTTGACGAAGGCGGCGACGTTCTCCTTCACGAAATCCGAATTTGAATCGTCATAGATTTCCTGCAGCCGCTGTCGCAGCTTGGGTTCCGGCTCGGATAGGTTCTTGCGGACCTGCCGGAGTGTCTGGTCGTTTTCCGTCGTGTGGCCGGACAGGCAAACGTCGGCGATAAGCGCCGTCAGCAATTGCAAGGCCGAGGCGCGGAAGAAGTCATCGCGGACCCCACGCGCGCCACCGCTGTCGCTCATGATCCACGATGCGACGGAGGCGATATCCTCCTCTTTCGTCCCGCCGAAGCGGCCGATCCAGTCGAGCGCGTTGAAGCCGATCTCCGACTTCTTCGGATCAAGTACGAAGACGTCGCGGTTGGCATCGCCACGGTGTTTCGACACCATCGGCGCGACCTCGTTCGAAGGATCGAGGACGACGAGCGCGCCACCCCATTTGAGCGCCGTCGGGACCGTGACTGACGTCGTCTTGAACCCGCCGGAGCCGGCAAAGACAATGCCATGCGAGGAGCCGAATGAGCCATCGAAGCAAAGCAGCGGCGACTTCCCGCCCGCTCCCCACGTCTCGGCACTGTCGGCGCGAAACGATTGGGCCGCGACAATGTCCCTGTCGACCCGGTAACGCTCGCCGATGACGATGCCGCCGGTCTCGGCAAACAGCTTTTCGGCTTGCGACAATTTCATCCAGTCAGCCTCGCCGTGCAAAGCCCGTTTTCCAACGATGCGTTTCGGCTCGGCCTTGGCGAAGGCGGCGTTGCCGGCGATCGCCACGCGCATGCCGAACAGCGCCGACATCAGAACGGCGGCCGCCCCGATCGCCTTCGCGGGATCGAGATAGTTGAAGATGGATTTGCCGGCCGGAACCTGTTCGAGAAACGCGGAGAGCCGCATTGCCTCACGTAGGGCTGCAATAACGAGCGTCGCTGTCGCGCCAGTGACTACGCCCCATCCTGCTGTCCTGATCCTCACCGAGCCGGCGCTCGCAAACAGAAGGACGATGCCGACAAGCGAGGCGAAGACATAAGGCAAAGCGATGCCGGCGCGGCCGAGCATCTGCCGGGCGGCATCCGTCTTGCCGAAGGCGGAGAGCAAGTGTTCGATCCCGGTCATGCCGATGGCCGAAAGTATCATCAAAGCACAGGGTGCAACGAACAGCAGGATCCTAGTCATCGTTTTCTCCAAACGCCTCAACTCCGATTGCGGTGAGCCGTGAGCGCTCCTGTTCGTCTCCCTTCAGCCGCCGGGCGGCATCGATGAGAAGTCCGAGCAGCAGTGCCCGCATCTCGTAGCGCAGCCCCGCCTTAACGATCAGGCCGCCGAGTTCGATCTTTTCGCGCGTGTCCTTCTTGCGGGCGTCGGATGTCGTTGTTCTTCGCATCCGCTCAAGCCTCGCCAGCCCTGCCCTCAGCCGCGCCAGCCGGGTTATGCGCGCAGGGCGAGCTCTCGCCAGCGCCACCTGGCCCTTTCCCTCCTGTCGACCGGGCCTTCCCTCCGCGAAAACGTTTCGCCAGATCTTCGAACGCCGCCTGCAGCTCTCCCTCCTCAATCTCGATCTCGCCAAGTCCGGCCTTCAGTGCGATCCGGCCGATACGCTCGGCCTCGCGGGTCTCGGCGAGCTTGAGCTGCTCCTGGAGCTTGGCGATTTCGTCGCGAATTTTCGATGAGGGTTTTTTCATGCCGACTGTCTCCTCGGGTGCGAAAGCTGTCTTTCGGACCCAATCTTCCGGATGTCGGTGCGGAACGCACTACTGTGAATCATCCAATCGCCAGGGGCGATGCTTTCATGAATGATCCCGGCCGCTCGACAAGAGCGGCATCCGAAGGGCGCAATTATACGTCGCTGTCGCGACGTTCTTTTTGAGAGCGCCTGGCGGGGCCGGTCTCGCTGCCGAACACGTTGATTTTGCTCGCAATCGGGAGAGAACTCCGCCGTGGCCGTCCCTCATTTCTCCGTCAGCATCGTCGCCCGCGGCTCCGGTCGCAGCGCTGTGCTGTCGGCGGCCTACCGGCATTGCGCCAGAATGGACTACGAGCGGGAGGCCCGCACGATCGATTACACGCGGAAGCAGGGCTTGTTGCACGAGGAGTTCGTCATCCCTGCCGATGCGCCGCCATGGCTGCGGACGATGATCGCCGATCGCTCCGTTTCGGGCGCGTCGGAAGCGTTCTGGAACAGTGTCGAAGTTTTCGAGAAACGATCAGATGCCCAGCTTGCCAAGGACGTGACCATTGCCCTGCCGATGGAACTCTCGACCGGACAGAACATCGAACTGGTGCGGGATTTCATCGAGCGGCACATCACCTCGAAAGGGATGGTGGCCGACTGGGTCTATCACAACGCGCCGGGCAATCCTCATGTTCATCTGATGACGACGCTTCGGCCACTGACCGAAGATGGTTTCGGCGCCAAGAAGGTCGCGGTCACAGGGCCGGACGGCAAGCTGATCCGCAATGACGCAGGCAAGATCGTCTACGAGCTTTGGGCGGGAAGCCTCAACGACTTCAATACGTTTCGCGACGGCTGGTTTGCCTGCCAGAACCGGCATCTGGCGCGCGCCGGGCTCGACATCCGTGTCGACGGGCGATCCTTCGAAAAGCAGGGGATCGAGCTCACCCCGACCATTCACCTTGGTGTTGGCGCCAAGGCGATCGAGCGCAAGTCGGCGGAGACCGACGGGCAAGTTTCGCTCGAACGGCTGGAATTGCAGGAAGAGCGTCGCGCCGAGAACGCCCGCCGCATCCAGCGCCGTCCCGAGCTCGTGCTCGACCTGATCACGCGCGAGAAGAGCGTCTTCGACAAACGGGACGTCGCCAGGATCCTTCACCGCTATGTCGACGATGCCGGCCTCTTCCAAAGCCTGATCGCAAGGATCCTGCAGAGCCCGGAAACGCTCCGCCTCGAGCGTGAGCGGATCGAGTTTTCGAGCGGCGCCCGGCTGCCGGCCAAATACACGACGCGGGACCTCATCCGGCTCGAAGCGGAGATGGCCAACCGGGCAATCTGGCTGTCTCACCGGACCTCCCACGGCCTTGCCGACGCCGTGCGGAAAGCGACGTTTGCCCGCCACTTGCGCCTGTCGGACGAGCAGAAGACGGCGATCGCACATGTGACCGGCGGCGCGTGCATCGCTGCGGTGATCGGGCGTGCCGGCGCCGGCAAGACGACGATGATGAAGGCGGCGCGCGAAGCGTGGGAAGCCGCGGGATACCGCGTTGTCGGCGGCGCGCTTGCCGGCAAGGCTGCCGAAGGCCTGGAGAAGGAAGCTGGCATCGTCTCGCGCACGCTGTCATCCTGGGAACTGCGCTGGAACGACGGCCGCAATCGGCTCGACGACAAGACGGTGTTCGTCCTGGACGAAGCGGGCATGGTGTCGTCGCGGCAGATGGCGCTGTTTGTCGAAGCCACGACCAAGGCCGGCGCCAAACTCGTGCTTGTGGGAGATCCGGAACAGCTCCAGCCGATCGAAGCCGGTGCTGCTTTCCGGGCCATCGCCGATCGCATCGGCTACGCCGAACTCGAAACCATCTATCGCCAGCGCGAACAGTGGATGCGCGACGCTTCCCTCGATCTGGCTCGCGGCAAAATAAGCAAAGCAGTCGAAGCCTATCGCGCGCAGGGCAACGTCACCGGCGCCGATCTCAAGGAAGAAGCGGTGCAAACGCTGATCGCCGACTGGAACCGCGACTACGATCCCGCCAAGACATCGCTGATCCTTGCGCATCTGCGTCGCGACGTCCGCATGCTCAACGAGATGGCACGCGCAAGGCTCGTCGAGCGCGGTATCGTCGCCGAGGGATTTACTTTCAGGACCGAGGACGGCAATCGCAGATTTGCCGCTGGCGACCAGATCGTGTTCCTGAAGAACGACGGTTCGCTCGGTGTCAAAAACGGCATGCTGGCGAAGGTCGTTAGTGCAGCGCCCGGACGTATCGTTGCGGAAGTCGGAGAAGGCGAACACCGCCGCCAGGTCACGGTCGAGCAACGCTTTTACGCCAATGTCGATCTCGGCTATGCCACCACGATCCACAAGAGCCAGGGTGCCACCGTCGACCGTGTGAAGGTTCTGGCCTCCTTGTCGCTCGATCGCCATCTCACCTACGTTGCCATGACCCGTCATCGCGAAGATCTTGGCCTCTATTACGGCCGCCGATCCTTCGCGAAAGCAGGCGGCCTTATCGCGATCCTGTCGCGCAGACAAGCCAAGGAAACAACGCTCGATTATGCGAACGGCCGCTTCTACGGCCAAGCCCTTCGCTTCGCCGAGGCACGTGGCCTCCACCTCGTCAACGTCGCGCGCACGCTCGTTCGCGAACGGCTCGAATGGACCGTTCGCCAGAAGTCGAAGCTCGCCGAGCTTGGCGCACGTCTGGCGGCAATCGCCGGCAAGTTAGGTCTCTCCGCCGCGGCCGTCAGGCCCCCCCAATCGCACACCATCAAGGAGACGAAACCGATGGTATCGGGCATCACCACGTTCCCAAGATCGCTGGAACAGGCTGTCGAAGACCGGCTAGCTGCCGACCCCGGCTTGAAGAAGCAATGGGAGGAGGTCTCGTTGCGCTTCCATCTCGTCTACGCTCAGCCTGAAGACGCGTTCAAGGCCGTCAATGTCGATGCGATGCTGAAGGACGAAGCGACCGCGAAGTCCACCATTGCGAGGCTCGGCTCCGAACCGGAAAGCTTCGGTGCGCTGAAAGGCAAAAGCGGGATCCTCGCGAGCCGCGCCGACAAGCAGAGCCGAGAACGGGCCGTCACCAATTCAGCTGCGCTGGCACGCAACGTGGAGCGATATCTGCGTCAGCGGACGGACGCCGAACGCAAATATGACGCCGAGGAGCGCGCCCTTCGACTCAAGGTCTCCCTCGATATCCCGGCTCTGTCGCAGGCGGCAAAGCAGACGCTTGAACGGGTTCGTGACGCCATCGATCGCAACGATCTTCCGGCAGGCCTCGAATACGCGCTTTCCGACAAAATGGTGAAAGCGGAACTCGAAGGCTTTGCGAGAGCCGTATCGGAACGTTTCGGCCAACGCACCTTCCTGCCGCTTGCCGCCAAGGACACGAACGGCCAGACCTTTCAGTCGGTGACCTCAGGCATGTCGGCCGGGCAGAAGGCGCAAATGCAATCCGCCTGGAATTCAATGCGGACGGTGCAGCAACTTTCCGCACACGAGCGCACCACCGAGGCGTTGAAGCGGGCGGAAACGCTGCGGCAGATGAAGAGCCAGGCGCTCTCGCTCAAATGACCGCTATGACTCGAACAGACAAGCAAACACTGACGCGCCCCTGGCAAGCTGCAGTCACCTTATCGGTCTCCGCGGCTGCACTTGCATCAGTCGCTTTCGCCGGCTTCCTTGGCGGCTATCGAATCAACCTGACGCCGAGCGAGCCGCTTGGCCTCTGGAAGATTGCCCCGCTCGATCGCCCGCCCGATATCGGCGATCTGGTGTTCGTCTGCCCGCCGGATAGAGCCGACATGTGGGAGGCGAAAGCGCGAGGTTATCTCCGCCCCGGTCTTTGCCCAGGCCGCGTTGCGCCACTCATCAAGTCGATTGTCGCCGTTGCCGGCCAGCGCGTCGATATTGCCGAGGCCGTGACGGTCGACGGGCGCGTGGTTCCTGCTTCCGCTCTGGCGAGCAAGGACGGAAGAGGACGGTCCCTTGAACCGTTTTCCGGAGGTGTGGTGTCGCGTGGACAGGTCTTTCTCCATTCGTCCTTCGCAGGATCGTTCGACTCCCGTTATTTCGGGCCTGTGCCGACATCAGGCGTTCTCGGTCTGGCGCGTGAGGTGTTGACCTATGCGCCGTAACTGGATTCAACCAACGCTGCTCGTCATCGCCTCGGCCGGCGCCGGCACGGTCGCATGGAGCGGCCATGTGCTGCTGTTGCCGGTGGCGATCGGCTTTCCCATCCTCTGGTCGCTGTCGAAATCGAGGTCGGCGGCAACGCTCGTTTCCGCCGCATATTTCTTGTCGGCGTCGCGCGGCCTGCCGCAAGGCGTGGCAACTTTCTATGCGTCGGATATTTGGCCCGGCCTGCTGCTGTGGGTGGCCGCCTCCGCGGGTTTTGTCGCGGTGCATGCGCTGTTATGGACGAAGGACGTCAGCCGCCGGCCCGCCCATTACGTTTTGGCGGGCCTCCTGATGGCAGTTCCCCCCTTCGGCATTACGGGCTGGGCGCATCCCGTCACAGCTGCCGGCGTGCTGTTTCCGGGATGGGGATGGTGGGGACTGGCTGCCACGACAGGCGGCCTGGCGGGCTTCGCTTCCCGCCTTCGGCCAGCTGTCGCCATAGGCCTTGCAGGCTTCTGGCTCTGGGCCGCCGCGTCCTGGACCGATCCGAAGCTACCGGAAGCATGGCGGGGCGTCGATCTCGAATTGGGTGCCTCGCTTGGGCGGGACATCAGCATGCAGCGCCACCGTAATTTGATTGCAACGGTAAGCGAACAAGCGTTGGACGGTGCTCGAACCATTGTCCTTCCCGAAAGTGCTTTGGGCTTCTGGACGCCGACGGTCGAACGGCTTTGGGTCCGCGCGCTGGTAGGACGGGACATTACGGTCATCGCAGGTGCTGCAATTGTCGACGCTGACGGATACGACAACGTGGTCGTTGCAATCTCCGCAGAGCACAGTCGGATCCTCTACCGGGAGCGCATGCCGGTCCCTGGTTCTATGTGGCAGCCCTGGCGACCGCTTTTCGGCGGCAACGCCGGTGCGAGAGCGCATATCTTTGCAAATCCCGTTGTGGCTCTCGGCTCCGGCCGGGCGGCGGTGCTTATCTGCTACGAACAACTGATCATCTGGCCGGTCTTGCAATCGATGCGAGGCGAGCCGGATTTGATCGTTGCTGTCGGCAACGGCTGGTGGACCAAAGGTACATCCATCGTCGCCATCCAGCGCGCCAGTACCGCGGCCTGGGCGAGGCTTTTCGCAAAGCCGCTTGTTCTTTCGTTCAACACCTGATGCCCGAGGAAACCCCCATGCTCGACGCCGCCCTGATCAAAGACTGTGCCGACCCTTCTCTCAAGCCCGCGATCGTCGAGCAGTTCGTGACAGCGGCGGGCTCGTCCGATCCTCTCGCCGTGACCGTCCGATCGGGTGGCCGGTTGATCCTCGCACCGAAGGCCAAGTCTGCCGAGGAAGCGCTAGCGATCATGCGGCAATATGCCGGAAACGCTGTCGTCCGTGTCGGTCTGACGCAGTTGCCAGCCGGCGTGGGCATCAAGGACCTGGCCGAGCTGAAACCGGACTTGGTCGACGCATGCCAGAACCTGCGCAAGGGCACGGCGATGTTCGCCAAGGTCATCAGGATTGTCGCTAAATGGTATGGCAATCCAAAGAACGACGAGGTTTTCCCGCAGATCTTCGAGGATGCCGTCTACGCCTGGAAGTCCGGCGAATTCGAGGGCACGAACGTGTTTCAGGCTCCCTATCCGGGGGGGAACGTCACGACAGGAGATGTGTCGCCCTCGGGCGCGGACGAAGACGGCGGCGACAGCCATCCAGAAGATGCCACCGCTGAAACTCCGGACGCCGGCAATATTGGTTCGGCCGAGATGCGGGTAGACCTATCAAGGATCGACGGCAAATAACGGTGCCCGCGCTACAGCCGGGAATGTCCAGCGACTGAAAATGAGATCTGCTCGGCTCGCGCAAGTCAGTCGGATTTCGTCACGAGCCGTGGCTGGCTCAACACCAAAGCCTCGACGATTTGGCCAAGAACGGTGACGCTTGCTGAAACGTCGGCGCGCTCAATGCTGCGATGTAGCGTGTGCGCTCAGGCCCGAGACGTCTGCCAATTCTTCCTGCGCGAGGTGTTTGGCACGACGTATCCGCCCCAGATTGATCGCCATGACCTCCTTGAAACTCATGACGTGAGTGGACCGAAATAGAAAGAATCGTTCCAGAAACGATAATTTCGATTCCTTTCCCCGCGCATTAGTGGCCGTCTCGCCGCGCGTACTTTAAGTTGAAGGGGGCTGATGATTTAGACAGTGCCGTCAAGGCACAAACGATATATTGCGGACGTTAGTTCTTGTGAGTCGGCGACGACATCAAAGCTGAGACCAAACGGATGGGCGAGTGTAACGCATCCGGGAAGGCCGAGAAAACGACAGAGGAGGATCTCGTTACAGCTCACTCAAGAAAGAACTGGAGGCTTGGCGGTTTCCGCAACCCTGGACACTGACGTCTTCTCATTGCCGATGAAGCTGTCCACGAAGAATGGCTTCGCGCCTGCGCTCGATCCCTCCGTCTCGAGCGCAGTTCTTCAGAGCCTGCAGGACGAACATCTCGCCCGGCAGAAAAAGTCGCAAGCCCAGCAGGAAGAACGCTGCGGTATGTCCATGATGTTGCCGCGGAGGATGAGGACTGACACTCAGATCAGTCCGCGGTCCTTGGCAATCGCGACAAGTTGCGGAACGGTCTTGGCGTCGAACTTTCGCCGCGCGCTGTCCAGATAGTGCTGCACCGTTCTCTCTTTGATGCCCGTCAGCATCGCGGTGTCCGGCGCGCTCCTCCCCTTTATCGCCCACATGAGGCACATGGCCTCCCTCGGGGAAAGCATCCGCCTTGGCGCGACGAGCGTTGTGGCGCCGATGATCTTCAGGCGGTAATGAATGGTCATGACCGCCTGCAGCGCCTTCCGACCGTCCCGCAGTTTCGAAACATCAGCCTTCCGCTCCGATGACGCCAGGGTCAGCATCATCTTCGAGCCGAAACTACCCTCGGCCGGAATTGTCACCCCGCTATAAATGCCGTGTTCGACCGCCTGGTCGCGAAAACGCCTGAGGTCGGAAGATCCGCGATCCGGCCAGTCATCCGCCGTCCAGGAAAATACGTCCATACGGCGCTTGGCCTCCGTGACGACGGGGTCGATGCAAGCGTAGTGACTGGTGAGGTAAACATCCTGCCATGGCTCAGGATAGGAATTGAAGGTCCGGACTTCGGCACCTTCGGTTTGCAAATATGCAAAACGCTCGAATCCGCATGCTCGAGCGAAGCTTTTGACCGCCTTCTTGATCATCCGTTCATCGTGCGCGGCTTCCGCCATGTCGATGAGAGAGCGAAAGTCTTCGTCCACTGACTTTTCTCCTTCCTGTTGAGGCAAGGGGCTCAGATTCCGCCGCGACTGCCACAGCGTTCACACTAGGTCGCAACCATGCGGCTGGCCGAAGCTGCATCAATCGTCGGATCGCGACCGTACACTCATGCCACAGTCGCGGACCGATAGTGCCGAAACACTACCGGCGCCGCTATGCGATTGGAGACCGAGCAATTGGCCGCCGTCCATTAAGGTGGGGGCTTCCACTACTGGCGACAGCCCCCGTGAAAAAAGCCCTGAAGAACGGAACGCAGCCGGCACCAACCGCGCCGGCTTGGACGCCAAGCTGTGAGGCGGAAACGGGAGCGATCAGCAAGCCGCGAGATGGTCCTTCGATCGGCTCCGAGAGGATCGTTTCGACGAGCCGTTTGTTAATACCGCTAGGCAAACGACCGCCGACGACAATGCGTGCCGGATCGAAAAACGCCGTTGCTAAGCGCACAGCTTGCCGAAGCTGCGCGCCAGCCCGGCTGACCCATTCGCTTACGAGGGAACCAGCCGCCGCCGGCATTGCATTCATGTGCTCGACGTCTCGAAGATAAAAGCCAGCGGCCTTCAGCGTCGCGAGAAGGTCCTGCCCAGAGGGACGCGGCTGATCGTAGGGGTACAGTACGCCCGGCAAGCAGGCATTGCCATTGGCACCCCGATATGGCTTCCCGTAGATCACAGCTCCGCCGCCAACCCCATGCCCGATGTGAATGAAGAACAGCGGATCATCGCCGGCGTTTTTATTTGCAAACACGTATTCGCCGAGGGCCGCTGCCGTGCCGTCGTTCTCGACATGGCAGGCAATCTCAAAGGCACCACGGAACGCTTCAATGGCCCTGCCCTCTTCAAAGGCAGGAAAGAAAGGGTGCGCCTTCAAGAGGTTTGAGGCGGTGCCGAAATTTCCCGGGACGGAAACGCCAAGGCCAACGAGGTCGCTTTTCACGATGGACAACGCAGCGAGCATTTCATTTACGGCAGCCTCAGCCGCTTCCGCCACTTCCTCCGGCTTGCCAGTCGTTACTTCCACGGTTCTCGTTGCCAGGATCGACCCGCCAAGGTCGATGATGACCACTTCCATGCGCGCGATCGAGAAGGTGACGCCGGCTGCGAAGAAGCGATTGGCCTGCAGTCGCAATAGCCGGCGGGGTTGACCTTGCGCGCCGCTTCGATCGGGCTCATCCGAAAGCAGGCCAAGATCCAGCAACCCCCCGATGAGGCGCGTCACGGAGGCACCTGTCATCCCGGACAACTGCGCGAGGTCGACTCGCGCCACTCCCCTGTTCTTGAATATTAGTTCGACGAGTCGTCGTTCGTTGAGGGAAAGGTCCGGCAGTGCTGGCATGATGAAGGCAGTCCTAGCGAATCGATCCCCGGGTTCGGAAAAGTTATTGCAAAGAAAATTAACTTGCGCAATGTAATTAACGCGGGCGGCAGGGACGAACCGAAAGGCAAATACGGCATCGGCGCACGTGTTCGGCACCTGCCTGCAATCCTCGTGCGCCTTCCACGGAGGTCTCCAACCAAGGCTGGGATTTTCTGCGCAAGCTATGATCGCCAGCAATGACGCGGATTCGCATCCTCCATTCTCGATAAGAGAAAGCTGGATTTTCAAGTGACGGAAATGGCTATTAATCAAGCCGCAAAGAGACAGCACCGACATTGACCGCCGCATGCATCGAGTCCGGGAAACCCCGGAGATTCAAAGTGCCACCTGAAATCAGGAGATTTCGACTCTGTTCTCCGGGCCAAATTCCGCGACACCGCGGAATACACGGACTACACAAAATCTATGCGGACATTCCCGAGCATGAACTATTCGTCTTCACTTGTCGTCCGCACGATAAGTGCAGAGAGATACTTGCCTCACCCGGCCGTCGATACCGACCGGTCCCTCATTGCATTCTGTCACGGCCGGCTTCAATTCCATGCCATTGCCTGCGCGGCGGGGTTGGTGCAGGCGGTTTCGCTTGAGCACCCGCCAAGGTCGCGGCCGGGGGTGGTCTGCGATCGAGTATACCTGGCCTCGAATTCGGCCCTTCCAGGACAAGGTTGAGCTTGCGCCTTTCTCGCCATGTCGGGTCAGCACCATGACACATTACGTCAGCGGCGCATCTGCCAAGCGACGAAGAGGCCCCCAGGCTCGTCACCCGCTCGATTTATCCTTCGGCAGCTCGACCGGGATAGCGTTCCAGTTGGGCGGGTTTTGTCCGAGAATGTTGCGAACGAGGAAGTCCAGGAGTTTGCGGTTGGTGAACTTGCCGGGTGCACCATGATCCGCACCGGGCACATAGACCATTTCGAAGTCTTTTCCCGCCTTGATGAGCCGATCGGCAAGCTGGAAGGTGGAGGACGGATCGACATTGTGGTCCATTTCGCCGACGATGAGCATCAGCTTGCCCTGCAGCCGATAGGCATTGTCTATGTCGGAGGATTGCGAATATTCGATGCCGACCGGCCAACCCATCCATTGCTCGTTCCACCAGATCTTGTCCATGCGGTTGTCGTAGCAACCGCTGTTGGCAACCGCAACCTTGTAGAATTCGGGGTGGAAGAGCAGCGCGCCCACCGCATTCTGGCCACCGGCGGACCCGCCGAAAATGCCGACATTGGAGATGTCGTACCAGGGAAACTGAGCGGCTGCCGCCTTGTGCCAGAGAATGCGATCGGGGAAGCCCGCGTCCTTCAGGTTTTTCCAGGCGACATCATGAAAGGCGCGCGAGCGGTTGTTAGTGCCCATGCCGTCGATCTGCGCGACAATGAAACCTAATTGCGTGAGCAGCTCGGTCTCGGTCGAGAATGATTTCGGGACGAACGAGCCCTGCGGCCCGGCATAGATGTGCTCCACCACCGGGTATCTCTTCTTCGGATCGAAGTTGGCTGGCAGATGAATGATGCCCCAGATATCGGTCTTGCCGTCCCGTCCCTTGGCAGGAAAGCTGAGCGGCGGTCGCCAGCCCGCGGCGGTGAGCTCGGAAATTTCGGCGCTCTCGACATCCATCCGCTTGACGTTGTCTTTGGCACGGTAGAGCACCATGCGCGGCGGCAGATCGACGCGAGACCACAAATCGACATAGTAGCGGCCGCCGGGCGAAAACACGATCTGGTGGTTGGCCGGCTCGGGCGTGAGCTCGGTCAGCCCCGTTCCGTCGAAGCCGATGCGGTAGGCGTGGACGAAATACGGATCCTCCTCCGGGTTCATACCGCTTGCCTCGAACCAGATCTGACGCTGGATCGGATCGACGTAGTCGACCGCCCGCACCACCCAATCACCATGGGTGATTTGGTTTTCGAGCGCACCGCTCCGGCCATTGAACAGATACAGATGCTCGTGCCCGTCGCGTTCCGACGCCCAGATGATCTCCTTGCCGTCATCGACATCATAACGGTAGGTTTTCCCGGTCCACTTCTGGTCCCTAGTGAGCGATATGTAATCGACGAAGGTCCTACTAGCCTCATCGATCAGCGCGCGCGTGCGGCCGGTGGCGGCATCCACCTCCACCAGACGATAGAGCTGATGGCCGCGCTGGTTGTATTCGAAGGTGAAGCCGCGCGCGTCCTTCCACCACTTGATGGGCGATATCTGGAACGGGTTCGAAAACAGGGCGTTGTCAATCGCGATCTCGCGCCGGCCGGCAATGTCGAACAGCACCGGCTGGGAAAGTGGAAGCACGTCACCCGCCTTGAGATAGGCGATGGAAGGAAATTTAGGTTGAAGCTGGTCCGTTGGCGCCGATTCGAGGTAGTGCACCTCCCGCTTGTAGCCGGGCCGGATGCGGTAGGCCGCAAGGTGGCGAGAGTCGGGAGACCAGCGGAGCGTGGAGAAGGCATAGTAGTTGCCTTCCGAACCGTCCCAGCTCAGCGGGACATCCTGCGAGCCGTCCTTGTTGCGCAGGAAGACATTGTAGTTCTTGATATAGGCGCTCCATTTTCCGTCCGGCGACACGCTCCACTTGCGGGAATCATTCGTCACGGGCGGCGTGTAGTCGTGGCTTTCCTTCTGATAACGCGGGTCGTCCGGCTTAATTTCGGCGGCCGTGCAGGCATCGCTCGTTAGGCCGCAACTCCACAGCCTATTCCCGCTGCGGAAGTTAAGCCTGTCACCATTGTCGGTCAGTTCGAAGCGGTCGAATGGAAGGTTTTCAGGATTAAAACTCTGGTGGGTCTCCTTGTTCAGCGCCGCCGCGAGGCGGACCTGATCGAAGGCCGGTCGCTTCTCGCCCGTGGCGGCATTGACCAGCAAGAACTCGTGCTCGCCGTGACTGCTCCGTCGGTAGGCGAAGGTGTCCTCGCTAAGCCAAAAAGGCACTTCGGGCAGATCGACAGAGAGCCGGCGATAGCGGTCGTTGATCGTGAGCGCCCGCTCGAAGTCGGCGAGCGCCAGCGGCGAATCCCCAGGGGCCGGACCGTTCGGCAGCCCCTGCGCGCCCGCCGCTCCCGCCTCAACGAACAGCGCGAGCGTTAAAGCCCCGATCTTCAACATGGCCATTTGCCCCCTTCAGTTTTATTAGTCACCGCGTCCTTGGATCTGCACTGCTCAAAAGGCCGTGCAGCAGCGTTCAGGTCCTGAGGAGCCCGCAACTGCCTTGTTACGCAATCGCCGCGTCCGAACCTGATGACTTGACGAGTCTCCGGACACCCAGGAACCGACGAGGTTGAATCGATGGGAAAGTTGGAATGGACTTCCCGCCCAAGCAGCAGCTTGGCCCAGCATTGTCATCGACGAACCTCTGATCGGCCTCACAATGATCAATGGAGAAGATTGAGCTATCACTTTGAGCCGGCCTAATTAACACGGGGATTCTGGAGACCCCAGCATTAATCGTGCCAAAGAAGACACTGGTGGAAATACGCGCGGCTGGTCGAAACTGTTATGTCGCGTGTCTAACATCGTCAGACATCGGACATGCTCTACCTCAATACAACGCCGCGTCAGGTGGACTGCCATTCAGGAACGGATGAACGAACGAAACCCTTCCGACTGGCGCCAGCTCCGCAAGGTCGTCAAACAGGCTGTGAACCAGATGCCCCTGTGGGAGCCCACCATGCATTGAAGGGCGAAGCCTAGAAGGTTGGCTTTTCATCTGACCGGGCGCCTGCCCGGACGCATTAAGTGCAGGCTGATCGCCGGATGCACGCCGGCCACCGCTGCTGCGATCGCGGCTTCCCGCGTCGATTTCTTGTCGTTGGTTGGATCACCCATAGCGCGCCGACGCTCGAGCCTCGATTTCGCGTGAAAAAAAGGGGCCAGCGGAAGACCGCGGCCAAAATTAACCTCCAGAGGGGAACAGCCGATCCGGCGGCTGCCGCAAGAGCGGTCCCGAATGCCAGCTTTTTGAAGATTTGGAAGGTTCATTGCAATCCCCTTTTGTTGCAGGCGGATCATGCTCAAAAAGCGGCCAATCAATCAAAACGATAGTGCGCATGGCAATAATGCGTGACATTCATATCCTTCGCGCCGAATTTATGACCTTCGCCATGAGGGATGGCTTAGCCGATCGTCCGGCCCGGGCGACGTGTAAAATCGATAGTTCGGGCGAATTGAACGTCGCGACCTGACTGCTTCGCTCAGCACGCACCGGACACCGGAACCAGGCCATTGCCTCGCAGCAAGACGCCCAGCACGGCGTTAGGTCGGTACGCCGAGCCCCACCTTGATCCGGTCCATGGCGACGAAGGTGCGGAAGCGTTTGACATTGTTGTTGCCGAAGAACAGGCGGCGGGTGCTTCGTAGTCGGCCATCGACGGCACGACGACGACGAGGACGAAGTCGGCTTCGCCGGTCACATAATAGCATTGCTGAATTTCGGGGGCGGCGGCAAATTCGCGTTTGGCCTGCTCGATCTGTTCCGCCGTCTCGCTGATCACTTCGACCTCGACGAAGATGGTGATTGCCTGGCCGACGGCGGCGGGATCGACAACGGCGACGTTGGCGCGGATGACGCCATCCTCCGTCATGCGCTTGATGCGCCGCTGCACCGCAGGTGCCGAGAGACTGACAGCCGCGCCGATCGTCCTTTGCGGCGTCGTGTTGTCACGCTGCAGGATCTCCAGGATCTTGCGGTCGAAAACGTCGAGTTGGGGCGGTTTGGAGGGCGGCACGGACGACCCCACGAAACAAACTTGCAAAACAGAGGTCAAATATCGGCGCCATTTTTGCGAAGTTTGCAATATGTTTTCATCCAGACAACAAGCGAGGCCGTTCATGTTAATTCTCAACAGCAATCCCGACTATCGGTCGCCACTCGAACCTGACGATGCCGATATGCTCGGGCTCACTGCGGCCGAGGGCGTTGAACTTCACTTGCGCTTCCGCGACCATCATGCCGAGACACCGCTGATTTCGTTGCCCGCGCTCGCCGCCCAAACAGGTATTGCTGCAATACATTTGAAAGATGAGGGCAAGCGATTGGGACTCGGCAGCTTCAAGGCGCTGGGCGGCGCTTACGCCGTCGTCCGCCTTGTTCTCGAGGAAGCGCAAAGACGGCTCAGGCGGCCGGTCGACATGGCCGAGTTGCGTTCGCCTGACGTCCGCAGGGTCGCCGAGACAATGACCTTCGCCTGCGCGACCGACGGCAATCATGGTCGCTCCGTCGCCCAGGGCGCCAGTCTCGTCGGCGCGCGGGCGGCGATCTTTGTCCACGCCGGCGTCAGCGACGAGCGCGTCGCGGCGATCGCACGCTTTGGCGCCGAGATGATCCGCGTCGCCGGGAGCTATGACGACTCCGTCAAGGAGGCGGCCCGTGTGGCGCGCGCCCGCGACTGGACCATCGTGTCCGACACGTCCTGGCCGGGTTACGAGCGCATTCCCGGACTGGTGATGCAAGGCTACACGGCGCTGGTGCGCGAGGCGCTAAGGCAGATGCCGGCGCCGCCGACCCATGTGTTCATCCAGTCCGGCGTTGGCGGTATCGCCGCCGCAGTTGCCGGCCATCTGGCCATCGCATTCGGTGATCGGCGGCCGGTCTTCACCGTAGTCGACCCTGCCCGCGCCGCCTGCCTGTTCGAGACCGCGCGGGCCGGCCATCCCGTCGCCGTGCCGCATGGCGAACCGACCGTTATGGCCATGCTCGAATGTTACCAGCCATCGCTTGTCGCCTGGCGCATCCTGTCACGCGTTGCCGATGCCTTCATGACCGTCGACGAGGACGATGCGATGGCGGTGATGCGGCGACTTGCCAATCCGGTCGGCGGCGATCCGGCTGTCGTTGCCGGAGAAAGTGGTGGTGTCGGGCTTGCCGGGCTCCTAAAGGCTGTCGCCGATCCTGAAATGAGATCGGCTCTTTCCATCAATGAGGAGTCCCGCATCTTCCTGGTCAACACGGAGGGTGCGACTGATCCCTGCAAATATCAGGAAATCGTCGGGCGTTCGCCTGATGAGGTCACATCGCGAGGTGCAGAGTGAGCAACCATTCCATCGACTCCACCCGGCTGCTTGGCCGGCTTGGCGAACTTGGCGCCATCGGTCGTGACAGCGACAGCCGACTGATCCGTCTTGCCTCGTCCGATACCGACAAGCTCGGGCGGGACAAGTTCGTGTCCTGGATCGAAGCGGCCGGTCTCGAGGTCGCGGTCGACCGGATCGGACGCGTGGCGACGCGTAGACCGTGAAGCCGATCCCGCTTCCCATCGACCTTGCAATTTTGTGGAGGTCGACTGCGGCGGTTGTGCGTGGCTGGCCACGCCGTGCGACAGTTGGGCGTGGTTCGCGCTCGGCGTCACAAGAAGCAGGCCTTGGCGACGTCCTGCCTCAACCGCTTCCTCCCCGCCGGGTTTATGTCTGCACCGAACTATGTGGCCCGAGAAACGGGCCGTCTACCGTTAAGGCGGGCGCTTCCGCTATTGGCGACAGCACCCGTGAAAAGAGCCGCGAAAAACGGGACGCAGCCTGCGCCAACCGCACCAGCCTGGACGCCAAGATGCGAGGCGAAAACCGGAGCGATCGGCAGACCTCGCGATGGTCCTTCGACCGGCTCCGAGAGGATTGTCTCGACAAGACGTTTGTTGAGATCGCTGGGCAAGCGCCCGCCAATGACAATGCGAGCCGGGTCGAAAAACGCCGTCGCAACGCGCACAGCCTGGCGAAGCTGCTCGCCCGCGCGAGCGACCCACTGGCTGACGATGGCATCTGCTGCCGCTGGCAATGCGCTCATGTCGTCGAAGTCCCGAACCTGAAAGCCGGCCGCGTCCAGCGTTTCAATCAGGTCCTGTCCGGAGGGCCGCGGCTGATCGTAGGGGTAGAGGACACCCGGCAGGCAGGCATTGCCGTTCGCACCGCTATACGGCCTGCCGTCGATGACGGCGCCGCCGCCGACCCCATGCCCGATGTGAATGAAGAACAGAGGGTCATCAATGGGACTCTCATTTGCGAACACGTATTCCCCGAGGGCAGCGGCCGTCCCGTCGTTTTCGACATGGCAGGTAATGTCGAAGGCATCTCGAAACACTTCGATTGCACGGCCGTCTTCGAAGGCGGGAAAGAAAGGGTGCGCCTTCAACAGGCTCGAGGCCGTCCCGAAATTTCCAGGCAAGGAAACGCCAATGCCGACGAGGTCGGTTTTCCGGATGGACAGTTGAGCGAGCATGTCATTGACGGCAGCTTGAGCTGCCTCCGCCACTTCTTCCGGGCTGCCGGTCGTCACCCCAACGGTCCTTGTGGCCACGATCGAGCCGCCAAGATCGATGATGACGACCTCCATCCGCGCCACCGAGAACGTGACGCCGGCTGCGAAAAAGCGACTGGCCTGCAGCTGTAATAGCCGTCGCGGTTGACCCTGAGCCCCACTTCGATCCGGCTCCTCCGAAACCAGGCCGAAATCCAGCAGGCCCCCGATCAGGCGCGTCACGGAGGGGCCCGTCATGCCGGACAGCTGCGCCAGGTCGACACGGGCCACTCCCCTGTTCTTGAATATCAGTTCGACGAGCCGTCGTTCGTTCAGGGATAGTTCCGGTAGTGCAGGCATGTCACGGTTCCTGGCAAATCGTTTAGAAGCTATTGCAAATAAACTTAACTTGCGCAATGTAATTAAAGTGACACAGAGCCCACGTAAGAGGCATTCTCAAAATCGGGAGGGTTTCGATGAAACGGCCGCATGTTCTTGCGCGCACTGCTGCCGCGGCTTTTCGGCTCGGGCAGACGCGATGATCTGCAGTCAAGGCGGCGAACGCGCGGCCTGGATTGCCGGCCAGGGCAAGCAGCGGACGATGTTGCTGAACGCGGGTTGGCGCCAAGGTCTAGACTCCTGGCAGAGAAGTACAATTCCCCAAGCCGACGTCTTTCCCGGCATGGCGGACACCCGCAGGGCCCACTGCCAAACTCAGTCTGCGTCCTGGACGAGCTTCCTCCCCGCGCAAGGTCAGTCGTAGAGGATCCCTAATGAAAGGCGACACATGCGTCCCTACGCAACAAGGGCACAAGGGCGGTTTCCTTCCCATCGGGAACGTTTCGAAGCAGGGCAGGTGAGCGGGATGAAAGCGCTCGGGAATACCGTTGAAGGATGTGCGCATAGTTTTGAAGCATCGTCGCGGGGCGCAATCCTGCGCAATCTCGAAGCTTCTGAACCGAATTGGAGGTGGTCGGTTCCCTTCGACCCGGCCGACGAGTGTTCGCTTAAGTTCAGCAGGCAAGATCTTCACACAACCTCGATAACCAGCGCGGAGCACTCAGTCCGTCTCGATGCGCTGGTCAGACGCCACACGGCGCGCATCAGTATCTTCTTCGTGCTGGCAGGTGCGATTGAGATCGGGGGTCGGCAAGCCCGCAAAATCCTATCTATCCCCGCGGGGCACGTTGCAAGCGTCTGCCAGGTTTCAGCTAGACAAATGGCTATTGAAGCTGGCAGTTCCTGGTTGGCGTTTCACATTCCCGGATCCACGCTGCGGCGGCACTTTGAGGATATGACCGGTAAACCCTATCTACAGAAGTTTGCGTTGCCGCTTACCGGGTTTTTCGACGCCGACGCGGACGGCCTCTACCAGACGCTCCGGCAAGCGGGCAGGGACCTGAATGCTGCCTCTGCAGAGGAAAGACCGGTCCTGGCGAAGGCCTACCAACAATTGGCGCTGGCCAAGCTGTTTGCAAAAATGCCCCATAATCTTGCCGATGCATTTGCTCGAGGAACTCTGACGGCGGCGCCAAGGCAACTCATCAAGGCCGAGGCTTTCATGCGGGAGAACTTGTCTAACCCAATTACCATTGACGACCTCGCCAGCGCTGCAGGATGTAGCCCGCGAGCGCTGCAGAGAATGTTCCGCACCTATCGCGGACGCTCTCCCATCGGAACTCTCTGCAACTACAGGCTGGCCGCAGCGCATTGCGCGATAAAGGCCGGTCAAACGGCGAGCATAACCAATTTGGCTATCGCCTTTCAGTTTTCGAACCCGGGTCGTTTCTCAGCTCTTTACAAGAATGCCTACGGCCAAAGCCCCTCGTCCGCCCTGCGCTTTGCACGCGACGACGGCGAGGCGGAGCTGACTGACTCCAATGAACTCGGTTGATAAACAACAAACGTCGCCCTTAGAGCGGTGATGTAATCATCCCCCCGGCAGGGTCGCCACGACAAGAGAGAAGCTGGATGCGCCTTTGGCATTGAGGCGCAAAGTGGCAGTACCCGTTGATCGCGCCCACTGGCCGCGGTGCGCTCGGCAGCATTCTACAGGGCTTGATCAGCGAAAGATTGGCAAAGCGAAAATCGCGTCGCCGCCGGTATAGAAGGCGTAGCGCGGGGATTGCGTCGCCAGCCTGTTCGGTTTGCTGGCGACGCTGCACCGGAGGGCCCGCCTTCTCTCGGGCAATCTCGTCGTATTGCCTCTTTCAAGAAGAGTCAAGCGTAATAAAACAAAGATCAAATAATGTCGTAATATGTATAAAGACATTTCGGACATCTGTAATGTATATATGAAAAATGTTGTCCAGATATACAAAATACGACTCAATTTAAGCGGCGATTGAGCAACGACATATACATGATCGTTAGCCCTCTGTGTCCAAAATGCGGCAAATTTGGTTTCAACATTATTGTTGAATGATACCTCTCGCGCGCTGCCCATCGGCATCGATGGCCTGTTTCGTTGCAGCGCGACGGGGCGCGGTCGGATCTTGAATCCTTGGCCGGCCCTTGATCACCACTAGAAGAGAGACATCCTTCAAATGAACATCAAAAGTTTGCTTTTCGCCTCCGCCGCGGCCTTCACGGCTGTGTCTGGCGCACAGGCGGCTGACGCAATCGTCGCTGCCGAACCGGAGCCTGTTGAGTATGTCCGTGTGTGCGATGCCTTCGGCACCGGATACTTCTACATCCCTGGAACCGAGACTTGCCTGAAGATCAGCGGCTATGTTCGTTTCCAGGTCTCGTATGGCCCCGACGAAGTCAATAAGCGCCAGGGCTGGGGGGCCCAAGGGACCTCCGATTGGGACGCCTTCTCGCGCGCCTATCTCGCCTTCAGTTCAAAGAGTGATACGGAGCTTGGCACCCTCACGGGTTTCTTCGCCGGCGAGTTCAACGCTGACAATGATAGCGACGTCGGCGATAGCCTGATCAACGTCGACGAGGCCTATATCCAGCTCGGCGGCCTCAAGGCGGGCTTCTTCTATAGCTGGTGGGACAAGGGTATAAATGGCGAAACTGACTCGCTCGCTAACATTACCGAGTTCAACTCCATCGCATACCTTTACGATGGCGGCTCGATCCAGGCAGGCGTCGCTCTCAATGAGCTCGAGGGCACGACAACGAAGGCCAACGGCATCGGTATTCAGGGCATCGTATCAGTAACCGTCGGCGGCGTTTCGATCGACCTGCTTGGCGGTTACGACACCGAAGTCGAAGAAGGGGCTATCCGTGCCCTGCTTTCCGCCGAAGTCGGTCCGGGCGTCTTCCAGATGGCTGGTGTGTGGACATCTGACCCGAACACGTATTTTGCGGCCTCCGAGTGGACCCTTGCCGCGTCCTATCGCTATAACGCAACCGAGAAACTGGCGATTACCCCTGGTATTCAGTATTGGGGTGACCTCGGCTTCGTCAACGATGCTGATCAGTGGCGAGGTGGTCTGGCGGTGGATTATAAAATCACCGAGGGCTTGGCATCGCGCGTTTCGGTTCAGTACACCAGTCGCGATCTCGGCGCAGGTACCGATGATTTCGTAACCGGCTTCGTTCGCTTGCAGCGTGATTTCTGATCTGATTTGATTCTGAACCTCGCAGTCACAACCTGCGGGGTTTTTTTCTGCCGAGCATGATCTCCGTTTTGGAAAAGGTGACGTCGGCTCCCAAAAAACGACTGGCCTACAGCTGCAATGGTCGTCGCGGTTGACCTGAGCCGGCACCCGCGATCACCAGCCTGTTCGCCTGTTCGGCCGGGCAGCTCTGTCAGGTCGACATGCCACCCCTCCCCTGTTGTTGAATACAACTCGAACAGCCGTCGTTTGTTGAGGGAAAGCGCCGGCAGTGCCGGCGTGCGCAAACCTGGAAAATGATCCAAGGTTTCTGAAGAAAGCGGTTGCAAAGAAAATTAACTTGCGCAATGTAATTAAAGTGACACGGAACCCACGTAAGAGGGGCGTGTCCTCAAACCTGGGAGAAACTCATGAAACTGTCACTTGCTCTTGCATCCGCGGCAATTGCGCTGGCCTCGGCCTTTCCGGCATTCGCCGGCGCCCTGACCATCTACAGTCCGCAAGGCGGCGAACGCGCGGTCTGGATCGCCGAACAGGCCAAGGCCGCCGGCCACGACATTAAGCTCTTGAATGCAGGTGGCGGCGAGCTCTTCGATCGCCTGCTGGCAGAGAAGAACAATCCCCAGGCAGACGTCGTTCTTGGCATGGTGGACACATCGATGGCCCTGCTGAAGAAGGAAGGCCTCTTCCAACCCTATTCGCCGTCCTGGGCGACGGACCTGCCGGCGCGGTACAAAGACGCGGAGGGCATGGTCCACAAGTTCTGGCAGACACCGATCGTGCTCGCCTATTACCCGGATCGGTTGCCGGATGCAGAGGCGCCGAAGAGCTGGCTGGATCTGACCAAAGACGAATACCAAGGCAAATACGTGCTCGGTGCCACTGCCTGGCAAACGCCGCGCATGTATCTTGCCGGTATCCTCGTCCGCTTCCTCGACGCCAACGGTGAGGTGTCGGATGAAGGCTGGGAGTTCCTCAGCAAGCTCTACGCGCATGCGATCATCGCCAACGACGCGGATTCCTATACCGAGGCGTTCAAATCCGGTCGCGCCTCGCTTGATCTGAATTGGCTCGGCGGCAGCTTCAAGCTGGCCAAAGACCTTGGCGCAAAGGTCAAGGTGATCGACACTGAAGGCGGTACGCCGATCCTTTCCGAAGGCGTGGCAATCATGGCCGCGACCGACCAACTCGATGAGGCCAAAGCCTTCGTCAATTGGTGGGGATCGGCCGACGTGATGGCCGCTTATGCCGCCAAGTTCGGCCAGGTGCCCGTCTTGCCGGAAGCCTTGGCCAAGTCGCCGCCCGCCGTGCAGGAGAATGCCAGGCTCGTGAAGGCGCAACCGATCGACTGGGATGCAATCGCCCCCAAGCTCGACGGATGGCTGCAGAAGATCGAGCTTGAAATCCGCTAGTCGGCGGCAATTCCCGAAATGGATTGGAAGTCTGCCATGGCCGACAACGTTTTGTCTCTCAAAAATCTCGACGTCGGTTTCCCTGGCATGACCATCGTCCATGATCTGAACCTCGACGTTGCCGACGGCGCTTTTGTCTCGCTGCTCGGCCCGTCGGGGAGCGGCAAATCCACGGTGCTGCGCACCGTTGCCGGGTTACTCCCGGCCTTGGGGGGAAGGATCGTCCTTGAAGGGGGCGATATCACCACCCTTCCCCCTGAGCGTCGCAATGTCGGTATCGTCTTCCAGAACTACGCCCTGTTTCCAACGATGACGGCGTTCGAAAACATCGCCTTTGCGCTCCGCGTCGCAAAGAAACCGCAGGCGGAGATCGAAAGGCGCGTGCACGAGGTCGCCGCGATGGCCGGGATCACCGATCAGTTGGACAAGAAGCCGGCAAACATGTCGGGCGGACAGCAACAGCGCGTGGCAATCGCCCGCGCGCTGGTGACCGGATCGCGCGTGCTGCTCTTCGACGAGCCCTTGTCGAACCTCGACGCCAAGGTCCGCGCCTCGATGCGCCAGGAGATCAAGCGCCTGCAGACGGAGCTCGGCTTTACCGCCATCTTCGTCACGCATGACCAGGAGGACGCGCTGACCATGTCGGACGTCATTGTGGTGCTCAATCACGGCAGGATCGAGCAGATCGGCGACGGCCGCACCCTCTACCGCAAGCCGGCAACGCCATTCATCTGCGAGTTCATCGGCGTCTCCAATGAGCTGGCTCCCCCATTGGCGGCTCGCCTGCTTGGCCGCGATATCAAGGGCCGCAGCTTCGTGCGCCTTGAAGATGTGGTGCTCGGGGCCGCCGAAGGTATTCCGGCGCGGGTGAACCACGTCGAATTCCTCGGGGCATACAGCCGCATCGATCTCGATGTCGAGGGCCACGCCCTTTCGGCAATGCTGATCGGCGATCCACTCCCGGAGCCCGGAAGCTCCGTCTCGCTCGCTGTCCGCCCCGGTGCTGCGCATATATTCGCCGAGGCGACACCATGACCCGCACTGCTGGCTTCGACCGCCTTCTCTACTGGTTCGGCTTGATCGTCATTGCCTGGGCCGTGCTGACTTTCCTTCTCGTTCCAATCAGTGCTGCCCTGCACGCCGCGCTGTTCAGGCATGGCGGGCTGGAAATCGTCGATGCCGTTGCGGAACTGGTGAGCTCTCGCCGCGTCCGCGCCGCGCTCTGGAACACCGCGTGGATGACGGCGGCCACGATCGTCACCGTCACGATCGTCGGGATGTTTCAGGTGGCTGTGCTCGAATATTTCCGCGTCCGCGGGAGTGGCTTTCTAAAAGTTGCCTTTTCCACGCCACTGGTCTTTGGCGGCGTCGTTGCGGCCGCCGGCTACAACTTCACCTATGGCCCGGGCAGCGCCATCACCGCGGCGCTGACGGCGCTTTTCCCATCGATACCGCGCGACTGGTTCATTGGCTGGTTCGGCGTCCTCTTTGCCCACACCTTCCTGATGACCAGCTTCCACTTCCTGTTTTTGCGCGCCGCCATGCGCCGCGTCGACTATTCGACTATCGAGGCGGCGCGCAGCATGGGTGCATCGGAACTGACGATCCTGCGGCGCGTCGTCCTGCCGGTCATCATGCCGACCTTGCTTGCCGTCACCCTGCTGACGCTCCACACGGTCGTCGGCTCTTTCGCAGCGCCCCAGGTCTTGGGCGGGCGGGACTTCCACATGCTGAGCCAGATGGTCCTGACGCTGAACAGTCTGCGCAGGCCCGACATGGCAGCGCTTCTGGCGCTGCTGATGGGCATGGTTCTGATGGGGCTGATCCTGCTATCGCAGTATTTCGAGGCCAAAGGCGCCTATACCGCCGGCGCGAAAACCACGACCCGCATCCAGCTGCGGCAAATCCGAAATCCGCTTCTGCGGACTATGGTGCACGCGCTTGCCTATTTGCTGGCCGCAATCTACCTGGTGCCGGTCGCGCTCATCGTGCTGTTCTCCTTCGCTCCCGCTTCAAGCATCGGCATTGAGATGCTGCCCTCCACACTCACCCTGACCAACTATGCCCGCGTGCTCGGCGGCGGCACGGCTTTCGTCCCGTTCTTCAATTCGATGCTCATGGGCTCGGCCGCGGTCGTTGTCGGTCTCGCCATCACGCTCTTTGCCGTGCCGATCATGGTGCGCAAGCGAAACTGGCTGACGCAGGCGCTCAGCATCAGCTTCTTCCTGCCCTGGATCATTCCCTCCATCCTGCTGGCGGTGGGGCTGATTGTTGCTTTCGACGCGCCCAATCCGCTTGTCGGCAATGCTGTCCTGCTTGGCAGCTATTGGCTTTTGCCGATCGGCTACGTGATCTTCAGCCTGCCGCTCATGGTCCGCTTCATGCGTTCGGCCTTTATCGGCATCGATCCGGCCTTTGAAGAAGCGGCCCGCGCAATGGGCGCCTCCGGCCCCTATCGCTTCCGCCGGGTCGTCCTGCCGCTCGTGGCGCCGACCGCCATCCTGGTCGCCGGCATGAAGTTCAACACGCTGATGGCCGAATATCCGCTCTCGGCCTTTCTTTACAACGTCAACAACAGGCCGCTGCCGATCGCCATCGTCGAGGGCGCGGTATCGGCCGACCCCGACCAGGCCGCCATCAGCCTCGTCTACGTGACGCTGATCATGGCCTTCTCGCTCACCGTCATCCTCATCGCCGAGCGCCTCAGCCTCGGCCGCACCCCGGAAACAAGCAACCTCTGAATGGACACCTGAAATGGACACTTGCATCACCGTCTGGCACTGGCCCACGCATGAACGCTGGTACGACGAGGGCATCCGCCAGTCGCTCGAGCTGATCCGTGAAGCCGGCTTCACGCATATCAACTGGAACCCCGATTCCGGCAGCTCCTACTTGCTTGCAGACGCCGAAATCGAGTTCACCCGCCGCATCGTCGCCGAGGCCGGCCTCAAAACCCACTCGGTTCACGCCAGCAACGGCGTCAACCCGGTCAGCGAGCTCGCCCATGCTGGGCCTGCGCCGTTCGCCATGGAAACGCGCAAGAACATCCTTTCCCCGCACGAATGGCAGCGTCAGAGCGGCGTCGAGCTCTTGAAGAACCGCGTTGATCTGGCTGCCGCTTTGGGCGCCCCGAATGTCGTGCTGCACGTCGACATTACCGACGACACGTTCCGCACATCCGAGACCGAGCAGTCGTTCTTTGAGCCGCTTTACCGCTCGCTTGACGACGTTCAAGCCTATTGCCTCGAACGCAAGGTGCAGATCGCCGTCGAAACGTTGGTCAAGGCAAGTGCCTGGAACTATCATGCACTCTATGCCCGGCTGTTTGAGCGCTATGGCGCCGACTTCATCGGGCTCTGCTATGACAGCGGCCATTGGGAACTGATCGAGCCGGGCGAGGTATCCGTGCTGGAGCTTTATGGCAACCGGCTGCTGGCGACGCACATTCACGACAATTTCGGCGCGAAGGACGACCATCTGCTGCCGTTCGACGGCAGGCTCGACTGGAACGCCATCACCAAAGCCATCGCCGCGACTGATTATGTCACGCCGCTGAACTTCGAGACGCCGATGGACCGCTACGTCCTGGCGGAGGCTTCCTTCTATCAGCGGGCACACGAGATCGCTGTACGGCTTGAAGAGATGATCGCAGCAGGGCGCGACAAGGCAGCAAATTGAATCGCGATCTCACCACCCGACTGGATTTGCTTCAGAACGTCACTGCGAAGGTCGGGGCCTTCGCTCTACTGCGCTTTCGCAATCTTGCGCAGATCGCCATCGAGACCAAAGGCGAGGCTGATTACGTCAGCGCCGTCGATCGCGATGCCGAAAGCCTCGCCCGCAGGCTCATTCACGCCCAGTTCCCCGCCGACGCGATCGTCGGCGAGGAACAGCACGGCAAAGCCGAGGGCGACTACTGGTTGATTGATCCCATCGATGGAACCGCGAATTTCCTGTCGGGCATCCCGTTCTGGGCGGTCTCGATCGCCTATGTTCGCGACAATGAGCCGGTCTTCGGCGCCATTGCGCTACCGGCATTGGCCGCCTTGTTCTGGGCCTCGGTAGACGGCCCTTTACATGCGACGGGATCGGTTTCGCCGGTCGTCGGCACGCAGCCGATCGCCTTTGGCGTGGGCCGGAACCGGACATGGCCTATCGCCCACCGGCTCGAAGTCGAAGCGACGCTCGAAGCGCAGGATTTCCATATCGTCTGCTTGGGGAGCTGTGCCGCAGCGCTTGCGATGGTCGCGGCGCGCCGGCTCGCCGGCTATGTCGAGCACGGCACCAATCTTTGGGATTGCGCTGCCGGACACGTCTTATGCCGGGCGGCGAATATGCCGTCGACCATTCTCCAAGAGGCAAATGGGAAAGTGGCCGTCATTGCCGCTGCCCAGCATCTGCCAGAAATTGCCAATATCTTGCCGGCATGTACAGGGAACGCACTGCTTCGGCACTTGCTGAGCGCGCAGTTAGGTCGCGCAGAAGTGTGATCTTTCGGGTCCACAAATCGTCATAACCAAACTGTTCGGTGCCGTAGCCTTGCTGGCATTTTTATCTGCAGACAATCTCCTTAGGGGGCTTGCCCTGCTCGCTGCCGTAAGGACGAGCTTGGATGAATGTCGATTTGAACTCGGCCTCGAAATTTTTCTTTCGCCGTACCTTGAGGCGAGGCCAAAGACGCCCTAGCGATGGATATTGATGCTGATCCCCTGTTGAGCGACAGAGCTCACGTTCGCCGGCGGATTGCCAGGACTAGCCGTGCCGCAGGGGGTTTGAATCTCCCCGAAAAGATACTGGCCGCTGTTGCAGGGCAGCATGTTTACGTCGAGAAAATGACTCCCCCTCAAAGAGTTCTGGTAAGCTATAACTTCTTTCATCGACAGTGGCGCTGAGAATATCGTCACTCCCTCAAAGCCGGGCAATGCCTCTATCGGCTCGATGGTCGGCGGGGTTTGCCCGGGCACACCGGCTGCGCCAATAAGCCACGACCCAACCGATCCGAAAATGACGGACTTGGGCCGGTCGGTTGGCGTGCCAGCGTCGAAAGGAAAGTGCGGGAAACCACCATCAAGCACGGCCTCATCCCACTGGTAAGCGGTAAACGCCAGTAAATAGGTGTAGGGCGCGAAGCGGTCCATGCGAACCTTACCGTCTGGTGTGAAGGTAAAGTATATCCACTCGGTTCCGGAGAAGTCGCCTGTTGGTCCTAGGAGATTCATATCCCACGGCTTCTGCCAATAAGCGGTTTGCGCCGTATTGCCTTGAAGCGAGCTTTTGGCAACAGACCACTTTTGCCCCCTTAAACTGGGCTTCGCTCCCAAAGCGAATACCAAGTATGCGTCGTTGGAATTAGAACTCAACAGGGACAGCGTGCTACCCCCATTGGGAACGGTATTATCACGGGTCTTCTCGACCAAAAGGACTGTGAACCCCGTTGCCGGGCTGATCGACGCGATCTCCCTGGTCTCGATGGACGAGTTTGGCGGAAAGTTAAACGATGTCTTATTGGTATAGAAGTCAAATGCCTGCTTTGTATTATGAGGCACAGGATAATCTGCCCCGGTAGCAGAGTCGTGTATATACAGCTTTGGATAGTCGCCAAAAACAGGCACGACCTTCGGAGTGAGTGTTTGAGACACCTTTACCGACGCGCTTTTGAAGCAGTCAGCCTGGTCGGCGCATGAACCAGCCTGGCTTGCGCCAGCAAGAAGCAATGCCGTTATAAAGAATGGTAGAGAGATCGTCTTTCCAGTTTTCATCGGCAGATCCACTTTGAAGCGCAGGTCTTACTTCAGCGACTCAGTTCGCTGGTGTTGCGGCGCCCTAACTCGCGCAGCATGTCGCCAACCACGTCGGGCCAGTCAGTGGTGATCAGATTGGTACGATTGACGATTGCCATTTCCGGATCTCCGCGTAAGTCCGGCACGATGCCTCCTGAAACGGTCGAAGCGGGATCGGTGTTGTGCGCGAAGCAGCATTTTCCAGCGCTGTTGGCGACGCCCTCCGGATAGTAGTTACTTTCATGATAGGTGGCGAAGCCCTGCTTTTGATCGACGTAGTCGAAATACGCTTGAAGACCGTCACCTTTGTAAAATTGGTTCATTTCAAACTGAACGGGGAATGGAGCCACATTCCACTGATCGTAGATCGTGTCCTGATGAGGATCCCAGTTGGAATCCTTCACGTTCTTGTCGTCCGGGTTTTCAACTATGATCAGCCCGCCGATGACAGTGGGATCGTAGGTGGTCCGGTTAAGAAAAGTGCCAAGATCCGCCGCATCCTTGGCCTTCAGCTTGAATACGACAGCCTTGCCGAGCTGCGGATTTTTCTTGGCCGCGAGAATATCTAGGCAACGTTGCGTGAGTTCAATGGGATCAGTGGGATCCTGGTCGTCCACCGCCCCTTTCACATCGACGATCATCACATATCCATGCCCATCATTGGCGACATATTGGGCGAGCAGATCAAGCGCTGCTGAGAATGTCAGGAACTTCGCCACGCGCCCTTGCGAGTCCTTAAACACACGTCCATGGCGGTCGCGTAGATCGGCTTGCTGTATTTGCGAATAGTCCTGATCGTACAGCAGGCCGCTTCCGGTGGATTCCCGCTCGATCCTGTAGTCGTGAGATAGAATGACTTCCTTGTCCGCTGTAAAGCGGACATCGACCTCCACGGTCTCGATCTGTGAATTCCAGGCATCTTGCAAAGCGTAGGCTGAATTCTCGGGATAGACCTCCCAAGATCCACGATGCGCAGATAGCAGAACCAAGCCCGTGTCGGGTTTTGGCAATCTAAACATGTTTCTTGTGATGGCGCTCACGAGATATGGCGAAGGCTTCACCGGAAGCACCGCCTCTGCCCGGGCATGGGATAAGAAACACAGAGCAAAAATTGAGGTTGAGATAAGTGACGCACGCATGTCCAATTCCTAGTTAATATGTAACGCGCGAAGCGCAACGGGCAAGCAAATATCCTGCGATCAGAGCTTAAGGTATGTTTTGAACAGTATAGGATGGGGGGCAATCCCGCTGTTTTCATCCACTCCATTCGGACATCATTCAAAGAGACGCCACGATGGTCTCCACTTACGACGACCTTTCAAAACCTATCTCTCTGAACACGCGTCCCAGCCCGGATTTACTGCGCTCCCACACGATCATAACGCCTCCCCCATACGGCCTCACCTCACTCCCCCTATCCGGCGAACATGCCTGTCATGCCGCCGGACGAAGCGCTCTCATCACGAACGCCCCGCGAGCCGATTGGAAATCTGCCACTGGTGTCCGCCGCCAACGAAATCATCGAAGCAAGTTGCATGCCGTATTGGCGCACGTTTTGCGCTGCACCACTTGTCGGTGCCGCGGTCGGGCCTGGGGACCGTTGGTGTGGTGTCGGACTTCCAACATTCTTGTCCGCTTTCGGACAAGAGAGAGCTTGCGGCAGACACGCACTGGCAGAACCTTGAGCAGGAAACGCCGCGACCCGATCCGAACTCCATTCTGCGCTGCGCTTTGTCAGCCCAACGTCTGACCCTGAGACTGGCTTCTGTTGGCCTGCAGTTGCAAGAGGTGACGTGGGTTGACCTTGCGCGCGGCTTCGATCCGCCCTTCCGAAAGCAGTGCACGCATGGCGCAGTCCGCAATAAGCTATGATGGAATCCAAAAAGCCATTGCAGTCAAAATTAATTTGCGCAATGTAATTTAAGCTCCGTAATCGACGCCGAGGGTCCTCTAGTGCGACGTTGTCGGGCGCCGCGATCTAGGGAACTACGCAATGCTCTCACCCTTCGAAAAATCGTGCCTTCGGTGGGTGTCTGAAGGTAGATCTGTAGCCGATGTGGCCCTGCTTCAGGGAAAATGTGTCGCTGAAGTCGAACAATGCCTTGCCCGCGCGCTCGATGCACTTGGAGTAAAATCGATAGAGGAAGCGCTCAGGAAGGCCAATCTCTCAACGTCCAAATAAACTTGAGTTGGATTGGAGTTGGTTTCCCCGCCGTCGTCGGCGTTCGACCGCGAGCCGGTCGGGCAGAAGGCCGAGACCTGCTGCCTTTCGACCGTTCGTCGTTTACGCGCTGGCGGGGGCCGCATGGGGCGATGCAGGCGCAGGAGGTGATCGTCGATACCACCGAGCAGCCGAGGAACGTGATGTTCCCGCCGATGCCAAACTCACCCTCGGCGCGCGAACGATTGGTGCGAGTGTCGGCGTGAAGCTGCGCCAGATCTTCACCAGCGGCCAGAAGCGCGGCATCACCCCGGCGATCAAGTGCGGGATGCGGCGGCGCTCCGCCGTCCCGGTCATCGGCCGTCTCAAGGCCGAGCACCGCATGGGCCGCAACTATCTCGCCGGCAACAGGGGGATGCGATCAACGCTGTCCTGGTCGCCGCCGGCTACAACTTCTCGCTCCTTCTCAACTGGTTCAAGCAGCTTTTGTGGCTGCTGCCCTGGCTCCATAGCAGAACAAAGGCGCGCGCCACCGCTTAGCGACAGTCATCGTTCATGGTCGACTATATACTGTCGGCCAACCGGGAACGAGCTTCGAAGTCTTGCTCGGTCAGGCTCTGGTCCCGACGCAGACGAGCGGAATTTCTCCCCACGAGTTTGCGTATATTCATGTGCGGAGATCGCGGCTTTTTTTAAGTCTGTTAAATACTCTATTTGTCAAACTCGATGGTCCACTCGGCATGTTCGTCCGGCGACCGCTTCAGCAATTCTGACGCTTCGATGCCCAAGGCTGTCGCCAACCGGTCCACGACTTCGATGCTGGCATTGTACGTGCAGCGCTCAAGCGAGCTGATGTATGTGCGATCAATATCCGCGCGATGGGCAAGCTCCTCCTGTGACAGGCCTTTGGCCTGCCGGGCTGCTCGCAGGTTTCGTGCAAGTACCTCTCGAATCGTCATGTTCGAGAGAACAGCGACTTGATGAGTATTCGACCACGGAGTATCTTCTACAAGCGTTGTGGTAACAGAGTACCTATGAGTGAAGACAAGACGGTCCCGTGTAGGGTCGAGCTTTCCTCCTGGGCCAAACGGCAGCGTAGTGAATTGAACCGGTATATTGCGGGGGAGGCCGGGGGCCACCCTGCGAGGGAATGGATAGGAGAAGCGGATGAACGATATTGTCCCATCCGAGGCGAACGACGAGAGCAAGGAGAAAGCGGCCCTCCCAGGTTTGATGCAAAAGTCAGAGCTAGAGGCGTTGGCGGTCTCCGCGATTCTGGAACACCGCCGTCTTCTCGCCGCCGACGAAGTTGTCTATGAGGAGTGGACGCGCGCGACCGACGACGGGTCAGTCTCCACTGCCGTACTCAAGAGCCTGCAAGACCAGTACTTCGAGCGTCAGAAGAAATCCGAAGCTCAGCAAGAAGAGCTTTCGGAAATCATCGACGCGCTTGGCTATATCCCTGATGTTCCTTTGCGTGATGAGTGACGGTCAAACTAAATCGTGATCTTTAGCGATCGCGACAAGTTGCGGAACGGTTGCTGCATCGAGCTTTCGGCGCGCGCTGTCGAGGTAGTGCTGAACCGTTCTTGAACTGATTCCCATCACCTCTGCGGTTTCCAGGACATTTTTACCCTTTGTCGCCCACATGAGACACATCGCTTCTCTCGGCGAGAGGAGCCGTTTCGGGGCCACAATCGTCGCCGCAGCGATGATCTTCAGGCGGTAGTGGATCGCCATGACCGCCTGTATTGCTTTTTGCTGATCCTGAAATTTTGAGATGTCAGCCTTCTTCTCCGAGGATGCAAACGTCAGCATCATCACGGAGCCGTAACCTCCTTTTACGGGAATCGTAACGCCGCTTCGAATGCCGTGTGCGATCGCTTGCTCGCGAAAGCGCTTGAATTCGGAGGTTCCACGTGCTCGCCAGTTATCGGCCGTCCAGGAAATTGTTTCCATACGGCGCTTGGCTTCCGTGACGGCTGGGTCGATAAGGGAATACTGGCTGCCGAGGTAGGTATCCTGCCATTTCTCCGGATAGGAATTGAATGTTCGGAGTCTTAGGCCTTCAGTTTGCAGATAAGCGAAACGCTCAAAGCCAAAAGAAATCGCGAAGCTTTTTAGACCTCTTTTGATCATACGTTCATTGTGCGCGGCTTCTGCCATGTCGATAAGAGAGCAAAGATCTCCGTTCACTGAGTTTTCTCCTGTCTTTTTGCGCAGCTGCGAGCGCCCCATTCCTCGAAAGTTGACGCTCGTTCATGGCGCGTTCGCCCGACCGATGTCGACTCGACCATCGGCTTATACTCCGAAACACCGCGCATCCTTTGGCAGGTGAACCGCGGTTTCCCGGCTTCATGACCACGCCCGTTTCCGCGTAGCTGTACCCTCGGTCAACGAGTATTCAAGCCGCCTTGTTCTAAAAGAAGACTGTTGATGAAAGAATTTGCCCAAGGATTACTGCGTCGTTGGTTACAGATTGGATCAACACGCAGTGGGCAGTGCGGGAGTATGCGCGGGAGTTGCTCAGCGCCACGCATAAGATGCCGGAAAAATGATATCCTGATCGACGAGAACGTTGAATTTGTAGCCTGGTCGGATTCGGATCGTTGGCTGGACACTCAGGCCTTTCGAGAGGGTCTGTTCTGCCACACGGCCGAAACTCTCCGCGAAATTCCGCCGCGCGGCATCCGATGCCGTATCCTGCGCGGCAAGCGACGAACGCTCAGGCAAGGACATATCGATACCGGTACCGATGATCGCGACCAGCGCCGCCGAACCGAAGGTCCGCCAAAGATGGCGGTCCACCTTGTCTCTAAAACCGCCATAGCCTTCCGCGTCCGTCCCGGCCATACCGCCGATCTGCAGGGTCGACCCGTTCGGAAAAATGAGATCGGTCCAGACAACGAGAACTCTCTCCTGGCCAAAGGACACTCTGGAATCGTAACGGCCAAACAGCTTAGCTCCCTGTGGAATGAGAAGGCGATAACCAGTGGCGCTGTCGTAGACGTTCTGGCTGACCTGCGCGGTAATGCGGCCCGGCAGGTCGGAATTGAGGCCGTTGATCAGAGTTGCCGGAATGACCGAGCCGCGTTTTAGCTCATAGGGAGACACCTGCGGCACGACCCGGTTCGGTAAATACCCGATGTCCTTGTTATCCTGGTTCAAAAAATCCTCCTTCGATGTCTGGGCATTCGGATCGACGTTCTGCGCCATCAACCCTGATTTCATCGCTGCGGCATAAAGATCGGAGGCGCTGTGCGCCATCCTGTCCGTGTCCCGATGGCTGGTCGCGTTGGCATCTGCCGACCCTCTCTCGGCATCGGAGATATCCACCTTAAGCGGCGAGCCGAGCGCGGTTGCGCTCGCCTGAAGCCGAGCCATTCGCTGGCGCTGGGCTTCACGAATATATTGCTCGTCCTGCTCTCGTTTCAGACGCGCTCTCCATTCCTCCTCGGATTCCATCCGTGGGCGCTGGTCTTCTCGCTCGACCGGGCCGCGCGCTATGGTCGGCTCTTCCTTCTCGACCTTCTGCTCGACGGCAGGCGTCGGCTGAAACGTCTCCTGGTCAATCGGCTCGCCGATGATGCCGTCGGTCACTCCGCGTTTGAGCTGATCGCCGAAGTTGGTGGCAGGCGTGTTTGAGCCGCTGTCGATATCGTTGCCACGGTTGAAGGCGATCCCGCGCCAAGTCAGCCCGATTGCGACGACGCCACAGAACAGAATGGTGAGGACGATGGCGAGAACGACGGGAAAGCGATTGAGGCGACGCATGCCCTTCTGATCGTCAGCCTGGTTGGACGCGCCGAGCTGGAGCGATTGCACCATGGTCCCCTCCTCAGTTGCGCTGCATGATGGAAAGCGCACTCGCCGGCTTGGCACCGGCTGCAGTCGGCGTATAGGCGCGGCCGAACGCCAAGGAGGGTGTTGTCAGGCGAGCAAGGACTTGACCGTCGATGGCGTCAATCGCGTAGGCAAGCTCGATCGGCTTGACGTCCTTTCCAACCTTGCCGTCAGTGATTACCGCGTAGCCCCAGCCCTTAAGGGCAGCCTCTAATGCGGTTGCAAACTCGGACCTGTCATTGTCCATCTTAATCGTTGTCGAGCCGACCGGGCCGATCTGCTCGGCGAGCCGAGTCGCCATATCGCCGGCAATGGCAATTGCGGCCGATCCGGAAACAGCGGGCGGCGCGGTACCGGTGGTCAGTGCGTCATCGGCAGTCTGGCAACCGTAAAGAAGTGTGGCGGCGATGAAGGTGAAGTGCAGCTTGCGCATGGTCATTCTCCTCGCCGGATCGTGATTTTCTGCTGCCGCCAGCCGACGCCGGAAACGAGGATCGCCTTGTCGACTGCGTAGTCGATTATCATCATGTCGTTCTTCATGCGGTAATTGACGATGCGGTTCTGACCGCCGGAGACGACGAACAGGACCGGTGCGTCCTGACCGGAAATCGACTTCGGAAACTGGATGTAGGTCTTGACGCCATCCGAATAAACGCGTCTCGGCTTCCAGGGTGCGCCGCCGCTCACCGAATAGGAGAAGGTGAGCTTGTCGGGAGCCGTGCCGGCAATGCCGCCGGTCTCCAGTCGCGCGTTGATGTCGGCGATCTTGGTCGAGATGTCCCCGGGATATTCGAAACCAATCCGGGCCATGTACTGGCTCGGATGCGACTTTAGCTGAATGTGATAGGTGCGCCTCGACGTCGTGACGACCATGGAGGTGACGAGACCGGCCTCGGACGGCTTGACGATCAAATGGACTGCCTGTCCGCCGTTCGCGCCCGAGGTCGCCGGCTCCACCTTCCAACGGACGGTATCGCCGACGAGGACGTCGCGAACGATCTCGCCGCCCTGCAGTTCGATATCGCAGACCTGCAGCGGCGAGCAGACGACGGAGGGCTGGGTTTCGCCGAAGAGGAAGACGACTTTTCCATCCGGACCGGTGGTGACGAGGCCCGGCATGCCCCGCCACTTCCTCGAGATGTTCGTTCCCTTCACCTCATTCGTCGTCATGCTTTGCGCGTAGGTATCGCTCACGAGGGCGAATCCGGCAATGCAGCCGGCGGCTGCGATCATTCCTGTTCTGTGCATAGAAAAATCCCCTGCCCTTAAATCTGTGCCGTCCAATCAAAATCGCGGACGTAAAGACCGATCGGGTTGAGGCGGATGGTCGCCTCGTCCTGTGGCCCCGTCAGCGTGACCGTTGCGATGCCGCGGAACCGGCGCGTGCCGGTTTCCTTACCCTTGCGGTCGCGCTCGTATTCGGTCCAGTCGATCTGATAGGTCTGGTTGGATAGTGCCACGATGTTGTTGACCTCGATGGCGACCGTCGACGTCTTTGCCCTCTCGAACGGCGAGTTGCCGCGGAACCAGGCACTAATTTTCTCCGTAGACGGGTCTGAAGTTCTGAGAAGTGCGTAGGTCCGGTCGATATATTGCTTTTGCACTACGGCATCCGGTGTTATCGAGCGGAAGCTGCTTATGAAGTTGCCGAGCGTGGCGCGCACCACGCGAGCATCGGCATACTCGATCTGCTCCGGGAAGCCGGCGGTCACCGACGTGCCGAGTTTGTCGACCTCGACGATGTAGGGCACGAGTGTGACCTGCGTGCTCAGGTAAATCGAGTAGCTGAAGCCGATCACGGCCATGGACAGGCCAAGGATCCCGACAAGACGCCAGGCTGCCGCGGCTTTTACATAGGAGCCGTATCGTTCCGACCATTCCTGGCGAGCGGCGAGATACGGGTTCTCGGGGGCGCGGTTCGCTGCCATCGATTCATCCCTTTCTTTTCTGTTAGTCGTTGCGTTCGGGAAGTCGCTTTGGAGCACTGTGCCCGCTGCGGCTCTCGTCGAGCTTGGCGTTTGCTAGCCCGAGGAGTGTGCCGGCATAGGCGCCTGGAGAGCCGATGGCCTTCTCCTTCGCCGCGGATCCGGCAGCTTTGCCAGCCGAGCCGAGGCCGGCCCCAATGCCCCTGAAGGCGGAACCTATGACCGAGGAGCCTGCGGCTCGGGCGGCTTGACCTGCCGAAAACCCCGCCCCTGCCGCACCCACTGCGAGCAATCCGGCGCCGGCGGCGAAAGACGCCGCTTGTCCGCCGTGGCGGATTGCTTCCATACCCCCGGAGACGGATGCACCTTGGACGACGCCCTGAATGATGCTCGGAACGTATACGGCAATGATGAAGACCACGACCGAAATACCCGCAATCGCTAAGGTCGTCACGAACTGATCCGAGGACGCAGTGGGAGCCTGGGCGAGTCCAAGCAGGACATTCGATCCGATCTCTGCGATCATCACCAGCGCCATGAGCTTCATGCCGACGCCAAAGGCATAGACGAGGTAGCGAACGGCAAAGTCTTTCGTGAAGGACGAGCCGCCCAATCCGAGCATGATCATGCCCGCGAGTAGGCCAACATACATCTCGACCATCACCGAGACGAAGATCGCTGCGACAAGCGAGAAGCAGATGACGACAACGCCCATGGCCAGCACGGCCGCGATCGCCAGCGCGTTATCCTCGAACACGCCGAATTGCGCCTGTTGAGACATTTGCGAGGCAACCCTGAGGCCGGCATCGAACACTTCCGCGGGCGATGCTGAACCGCCACCGGCGCCGATCTGAAACAGGCTGTCGACAACGGCTCGAGTAAAGGTCGGACCCTGGTCGAGAACAAACGCGAAGAATCCGACGAACATGATCCGCCGCACAAGCTCCGCAAACCAGCTATCGAGCGACGCCGCCTGAATCGCGAGCCAGACGGCCGCGATGCCAATCTCGATCGCCGCGAGAATCCAGAAAAGCGATCTCCCCGCAGTCATAATAGTGGATTCCCACCCCTTCGCTGCCGACGAGACCTGGTTTTCGAGTTCAGTGAGAACCTGGCCCTCCTGCGCGAAAGCCGGAATCGCATACGCGACGCAAAAGAGGCCTGCGATCAGGATCGAACGTGTGACAGTTGCATTCACCATCTCGGACGCATCTCCTGACCGTCCTTGATTGGCGGCAACTCCCTGCCAAAGCCGAAGAACCTCTCCCGGGCAGCACGCTGCTCGTGGGTGAGTGCAGGCTTGCCGCCGTCTCTGGAATTGACGATCAGACCGGTCGCCACCGACGATAGAGGAACGGCAGCGAGCAAAAGGGTAATGAGGGTAATGCGGTTCACCAGCGAGGCTCCATCTTTTGACCCTCGGGAATGCTCTTGACCTCGGCGTTGAAGAACTTTTCGCGCCGGGCCTGTGCGAGATCCTTGTCGGTCTGTTCGGTCTGCAGCCAGGTACCCGTCATGGTCATCTGCTGGGAGACGAGCCCGCGGAGCTTCTGCATCTGCGCGACTTGCTGGGCGGCAATCTGATGTCCGACCTGCAAGGCCTTCATCTGACCATCCGCTGTCTCGGACATCGATCGCAGCGACAACATCGTGCTTTCCTCGCTGCCGAACTGATCGGCCGTGAGACTTGCCGCCTTCAGGGTGCTGGCGATCGTGTCGCGATTGGTGTCCGACCAGTTTTGGTACGTGGACGAGAAGCTCGCTGCATCCGGCAGATTGGTCTTGAGGTTGGCATAGCTCCGGAACCGCTGCTGAAGCACGTCGTCGGCATTGGCCATCGAAAACGAAATGCTTTGGCCCTGCTCGACGATGCTGCGCAGTTGCTCGAGATCGTTCTCGATCTCACCCCACATGTGAGATGGAAGGGTCGCCGTATTCTGGAGCAGGTTATGATAGATGTTCAGCTGGGTTTCGATCTGCTGCGCAATCTGGCTGATCTGCGTCAGCTGATTCTGAATTTGCTCGCCGGATTGACCGACGAGCGACACCAGTTCCCCATTGTTGAGGATCTGTGTCCATTCGGTTGCAGCGCCGGTTGCCGTGCCGGCTTGCATGGAATCGGGTGCGACGATGGTTGCCGCGGCGACGGCCAATAGACCGGCGAGCCAGTTAGTCAAAATTGAGCAGCGATGCGGCATCGTAAACTCCTCTCGTGTTTAGCCAGTGGATCGGCCAGTCCCGGCCATGTTCGGATTCAAGCGCCCGGATGCGCTTCAGGTCCTCCTTGCCGGAGGCGCCGACAAAGCTCAGCGCGAGGGGGCCGAGCGCCATGTCGAAGAGGCGCCTGCCCTCAGGTGTGGCAACGTAATATTCGCGCTTGGGGGTCGCGCCCGCGACGATGTCGATCTGACGCTCGTTGAAGCCGATGCGTTCATAAAACTCCCGTGTTCCCCGCTCGCGCGCGGCGCCGTTCGGGAGGCAGATCTTCGTGGTGCACGACTCCTTCAGCACATCAATGATCCCCGAGCGTTCTGCATCAGAGATGGATTGGGTCGCCAGAACGACAGCGCAGTTCGCCTTGCGCAGCACCTTCAGCCATTCGCGGATCTTGGCTCGAAACACGGGGTGACCGAGCATCAGCCAGGCTTCGTCCAGCACGATCAGGGTCGGCGAGCTGTCGAGGCGCTTTTCGATGCGGCGGAACAGGTAGGTGAGCACCGGCACAAGATTGCGCTCGCCCATGTTCATGAGATGCTCGATCTCGAAGGTCTGGAAGGTGCCGAGCGAGAGGCCATCCTGTTCGGCGTCGAGCAACTGGCCCATCGGGCCATCGACAGTATAGGAGTGCAGCGCATCCTTGATCTCGCGCATCTGAACGCCAGACACAAAATCCGAGAGCGACCGACCTGCGGCGCCGGCCATCAGTCCCACCTGCCGGGAAATGACGTTGCGATGATCGGGCGTGATGGCGACGCCTTGCAGTGCGACCAGTATCTCGATCCATTCCGTTGCCCAGGCCCGGTCTGCATCGCTTCCCAGATCGGACAACGGGCAGAAGGCGAGCGCCCTCCCCTCACCTTCGTTGTCGCCACCGATCTCATAGTGATCGCCGCCGGCGGCGAGGGTCAGGGGCAGAAGCGAGTTACCTTTGTCAAATGCAAAGATCTGGGCGCCGTCGTAACGCCGAAACTGCGCGGCGATCAGTGCCAGAAGCGTCGACTTGCCTGAGCCGGTCGGACCGAAGACGAGGGTATGACCAACGTCGTCGACATGAAGGTTGAGACGAAACGGCGTCGAGCCGCTTGCCACCTGCATGAGCGGCGGCGAATTCGGCGGATAGAATGGGCACGGAGCGACCGGATTCCCGGACCAAACGGCGTTGAGAGGAATCAGGTCGGCGAGATTGCTGGTGTTGATCAGTGGTTCGCGGATATTGCAATACCAGTTGCCGGGAAGGCTGCCAAGATAGGCGTCCGTGGCATTGAGCGTTTCGATCCGTGCTCCGAATCCTTCGGCCTGGATGAGCCGGCGGATCGCTTCCGCGTTTTCCTGGAGCGCCTCGCGATTCTCATCAAAAAGCACGATGACCGGAGTGTAGTAGCCGTAGGCGACCAACTGCGACGAAGCCTGTGCGATCGCGTCCTCGGTCTCGGCCACCATGGCCATGGCGTCTTGATCAACCGCCCGGCTCTGCGTCTGGAACAATTGATCGAAGAACGGCCGGACCTTCTGTTGCCACTTCTTGCGCGTGCGTTCGAGCTTCTGACGGGCTTCCTCGGCATCGAGGAAGATGAAGCGCGACGACCAGCGATAGGTAAGCGGCATCCGGTCGAGGCTATTGAGTATCCCGGGCCAACTCTCCGCTGGCATACCGTCGATGGCGACAACGCCGAGGAAACGATTCTCGATTTTCGGCGTCAGGCCATGTTCGAGCTCGGCTGTCGCGATCCAATCGAGATACATCGGTACGTCAGGAAGCCTGATCGGATGGTTTTCCCCGGTGATGCAGAAGCGAACGAACTGCAGCAGCTCATCGTACCGGGCAATCCGAGTTCCTTCCCTTTCGCTGACCTCGCGCGTCTCCATCCGCCCGATCGAAAGAGTGTTGCCTAGATACTGCTCGATCTCGCGGACGGCGTTCTTGAACATGAAAAGCACCGTGTCCGCGTAGGATTCCTTGCGGCTTTCCTCGTCCGAATAGATGTATTTGCTAAGCGCGGTCTTCTTGGACTCCAGTGGCCGATAGGTGAGAACGATCGCGTGCTTGCTTTCGAAGTGCCCGTGCTCGCGAACAAAATGCGCCCGGCGCTCGGCGTCGATCGCACGTGTGACTGGATCGGGGAAATGACCCCGATCCTGGGACGGGTAGTCGATCGTCGGAATGCGGATGGCCTCGACCTGGATCATCCAGCCACTCCCAAGCCTCGACAGGATCGCATTGATCTGCCGCGACAGCTCGTTGCGTTCGAGAGCGGTCGCACTTTCGGAATCCGGGCCGGCAAAGTACCAGCCCGCCATGAGACTGCCGTCCTTCAAGAGCAGCACCCCATTGTCGACGAGGCCGGCGTAAGGAACGAGATCGGCGAACGAAGGGCCTGTGGCCCGGAAGCGTTTCAAAGCTACCACGACCGCCTCCTCAATGCCGCCGCCACGGCGAACTGGTCGCCCTATAGTAGGGGTAGTAGGAAATGTGCCTCATGTAGACTTGCCGCATCAGTGGATCGAATTTCGCCATCATCCTGAGCAGCCAGAGGATCACGACCCAGACGGCGATACCGAAGAGCGCCGAATAGACCGTCAGAACGACGAAGATCAGGATGACGGCAGCGAGCCCGGTGAGCAGCACCAGCTCCCGATCGGCGCCCATCAGGAGGTTCGGGCGGGTCAGAGCGCGATGAATGCGACTACGCTGCAGGCCGGACAGGGACTCAGCCATTGCCCCCCTCCCCTTCTCCGTTGAAGCCGAACGACTGCCTCTGCTCGTCCGTCAGTCCGATCGACGCGCCGGTCGCGCCGAACAGGCCGACTATTTGGGTGGCGCCAAGCAGGATGCCGGCGACGAGGACGACATAGACGAGCCGCCGGGCAAAATCGTTGAGTTCGCCGCCGAAGATGAGCATGCCCCCGGCGATTGCCATTGCTGCAAGGGCAATGGCGCCCGCGACGGGACCGGTGATCGACTCCTGAATTTGCTCCAGCGGCGCTTCCCACGGCAGCCCGCCGCCACCAGAGCTGGCGAGCGCGGGAGCAAACGGCCCGAGAACCATGGGCGCGGCAAGGAGCGCGACGATGATGACTTTACGCGACATGACGCACCTCCTGCTCTTCGGTCAGCTGGTCTGATTCGATCGCGTATTCGCCGCCCGCAAACCGCTCGACCTGAATGAGGTCGCGTATACGCCGTCCGCGCGAAGTTCGTTCGATGGAGACGATAAGGTCGACCGCCTCGCCGATGACCTCTTGCATCGGCTGCTGGCTTGCCTCAGCGGTCAGCTGTTCTAGCCGTCGTAGCGCCGACGCGGCGGTATTCGAGTGGATTGTCGCCACGCCACCGGGATGACCGGTGTTCCACGCCTTGAGCAATGTGAGGGCAGCGCCGTCGCGGACCTCGCCGACGACGATCCTGTCCGGCCGAAGCCGCATCGTGCTCTTTAGGAGCCGCGCCATGTCGACAGTATCGCTCGTGTGCAGGAGCACGGCATTCTCCGCCGCGCATTGGATCTCAGCCGTATCCTCAAGGATGAGGAGGCGTTCTTCGGGAGCTGACTTGACGATTTCGTCGATGACCGCATTAGCCAGCGTTGTCTTGCCAGAGCCCGTTCCTCCGGAAATGATGATGTTGAGCCTGGCGGCAATCGCGCTGCGGATCGTCGACGCCTGATGGGCGGTCATCACGCCAGAACGCACAAAGTCGTCGAGCGGGATCAGCCGTGAGGCCCGACGGCGAATGGTAAAAGTCGGCTTTGCCACCACTGGAGGCAGCAGTCCTTCAAAACGGTGGCCGCCGATGGGCAGTTCGCCGGAGATGATCGGTTGCTCAGCATCCACCTCCGACCGAAGGGCATGAGCGACGGTTCCGATCACCATTTCCGCGGCGGCGGCGGATATTTCGCCGGCCGGCGCAACACCGTGACCGAGCCGTTCGACGAACAGCTTTCCATCAGGATTAAGCATTATCTCGACGACGGTCGGATCGTCCAGGGCTGCGCACAGGTGATCGCCGAGCGCGTCCTGAAGTTTGCGAACGAGTCGCGGATGGGAACGAAGCTGGTTCAAGGCGATCTCCTTTACGCTACCTGGCTGACGGTGAGTTCGGATCGGTAGTTCGGTGGCCGGAGCTTCTGGAATCTGTCCGCATCCGCGGGCAATGTGCCCGCTACGGCCATGGTTACGCCGATCTTCTCGGGAGCACCCAGGCGCTGCAGCGACCAGCCAACGCGAGCGAGGATTCGCTCGAACCGAAGATCAGTCACGGTGACGATCTCGGTGTAGTTATTCCCAATGCACCATTCGATGATGCCTGCGAACATGGTCAGCGTGGCCTCATGGACGGAGCCGTCTCCCTTCCCCTCTTCGAGCGTTGTGTCGACGCAGAATCGGGAGCTCTCGATCATCGACGGATGGGCGTTCAGGCGACCTTGCGGAAGTAGCGAGGGAAACACATCTGCCAGCATGGTCGGGCCCGTAGCAGGCAGAAGGCGTGCACATCCCGCCAGTCGGCCGGCCGTAGAGATGGCCAGGATGTAGGTCGGTTCCAGATCGTCGAACGCATCTGCCTCACGGCCAGCCGCAACGTCGACGTCCCACTTCAGACGGTCCGAAAAGACCTTGGCGCGCAGCTCGTGGTGGCTGTGCAGCAGCTGAACTTCTCGGACATTTCTCGGTTCTGAGATCGCGAGAATCTGCATGAATCTCTCCGTAGTTGTTGGACGACGGGGAAATCAGCACGAATCGGAATTGGGTGTCAGTTGTAGAATCCTACAAGGTTTTTGAGCCCCGATTCGCTTGGCAGCGCGGTTTGGCTACGCGCCGGACAGGTTTCGCGCATTTTTCGAAGAGGCAAACCTATGTAGGATTCACAGTAAAACAGACAGGGAACGTGGAAGGCCTGATTATTTGCTAAGCCACTGATTGAACGCGGAAATCGAACGTTTCCGCCCGCTGCCTCTATGGGGACCGTTAACCGTTCGTTAACCAAGCAGCGTTTGACGCAACTCGGGAATCGGTTAACTGTAGCCGCGACGGAATTTGGGCGACGATCATGAAAAAAGCGTCGCGAGTGATGACAACCATGAATATGCGGCCAGAAAACATGATCGAATCGTCCGCCGAGAAGATTAGCAGACAGGCTCAATTGCTGTCCGCACAGCTTCAATCGCTGCGGGAGCGGATTTACGAGCCGAATGCGATCAAAACATTGAAAACCTACACCTCACGTGAGGTGGCTGGACTGCTCGGAATAGCTGAATCGACTTTGCGGCAAATGTCGTTGGATGGTGAGGGCGTCATCCCTGACCGCCACGACAACGGCCGTCGCGCCTACACGCTTGAGCAGATCAACGAGACGCGTGAACACCTGGCGCGAAAGCGACCTCACGACGCGCTTGAATTTCTGCCCCGCCGAAGACGCTCGGACAAGCTGCAAGTAATTGCGGTCGCTAACTTCAAAGGGGGCTCGGCCAAGACGACAACGACCGTTCATCTCGCTCACTATCTGGCTATCGCTGGGTTACGTGTTCTGGCCCTCGACCTCGATCCACAGGCCTCGCTGTCGGCCATGTTCGGCTATCAACCAGAATTCGATGTCGATGAGAATGAGACGGTCTATGCGGCAATTAGATACGATGACCGGCGGCGCCCGATACGAGATGTCATCCGGAAAACTTACTTTTCTGGTATCGATCTGATCCCCGCTAACCTTGAACTCATGGAGTATGAGCACGAGACTCCACAGGCAATTGCCGATGGTCACGGTCGTGGAGACGAGATTTTTTTCCGGCGTCTGTCTTCTGTCATTCGCGAAGTGGAAGCTGACTACGATGTGGTTTTGATCGACGCGCCACCGCAGCTCGGCTATCTGACGCTCGGGGCATTGTGCGCCGCGACCGGACTGCTGATTACCATTCATCCGGCGATGATAGACGTCGCGAGTATGAACCAGTTTTTGGCGATGATGAGCGACCTCATGCACGTCATCGAAGAGCGCGGTGGCGTGCTCAAGCACGACTTCATTCGGTATGTCATAACCCGCCACAATCCAAACGACGGTCCACAGGTCAATGTCGTAACTTTGCTACGCTCTCTGTTCAAAGAGGATGTTCTAGCGCCAGCAGTCGTCGAGACTACGGCGATCGCGAGCGCCGGCCTTGAGAAGAAAAGCCTCTATGAGATGAGTCGGGGAAGCGTCGGCCGCGATACTCTCAATCGCGCTTTGGAGTCAGTCGATTCTGTCAATAAAGAGATTCTTCGGCACATCAAAGAGGTGTGGGGCAGGTCATGACCAATCCGCGCGACCGCAATCAGCGAATGAAAAGCTTGTTTGCCAACGTAAATCCTGACGAGTTGGTCAGACCGTCGGCTGCCATATCAGCTGACGCGGAGAAGCGGCGCGTGGGCTCGGCCGCTGTCAAATCAATGGACAGGGCATTTGTCTCCATCGAGGAGGAAAACAAGCGGCTCCATGAGCAGCTGCTGTCGGCTGAGTCGATAATCGAGATTAATCCTGACAACGTAGTTCCCTCGTTCGTCAGCGATCGGCTCGACATTGAGGGAGACCGGACGTTTGAAGCCTTTGTCGAAGGAATAAGGGAGGCTGGACAAAAGCTTCCCATCCTTGTCCGTCCCCTCCCCGGCCGATCGGGCCACTATCAGGCGGCGTATGGGCATCGTCGACTTCGGGCGTGCCGGATTCTGAAACGCCCGGTCAAAGCGATTGTACGAGATCTTTCCGATGAGGAACTGATCATCTCTCAGGGGGTCGAGAACTCTGAGCGCCTCAACCTGTCCTTCATCGAGCAGGCCCTTTTCGCCCTGACTCTCAAGGAGAAGGGTTACAGCCGCGAGACGATCTCCGAAGCGCTTGGCCGAAAGGAACAGAAGAACGTCGCCTATATTTCCTTCCTGACAAACGCCGCGGCGGCGTTCCCCGAAGATCTCATCCGGCTGATAGGCTCGGCGCCTTCGATCGGCAGACCGAAGTGGGAAAAACTCGGCTCTCTCATTCAGAACCGGTCGCTCAATGCGACGCAGCGCCATGCCGTCGAATCCCTCACCTCGAGCGATGGGTGGGCGTCGGCCGACAGCGATCAGCGCTTCTCGTTGGTTTTGGGAGCGTTGGACAATGGAGGAAAGTCGGAGAGTGCCGTCACCGAGTTAGCGATCGGAGATGGCAGCGTAGTCGTCGCCAAACGATCTGGAAATGCAATGACTTTCTCGATCCCTGAGAAGCGTATCCCAGGTCTATCGGCATGGCTTCTGGAACGCCTTCCAGATCTCGTGCAGGAATATCGCGCCACCCAGAAAGAGGGCTCTTAGATGAAATTACAACCGAATTGAAAAAGGGCCTACCGACGCCAATCGGTAGACCCTTGATCCATTAGCCACCAGACCGAAACCGATCCGCGACATCACTTTAGCAATCTGATTCTAGGACGGCCGGGCCAAACAATCAAGTCTCTGTAACTCCAGAGGCCGATTTTTTGCGCCCTCCTGCTGGCTTCCCAAATAACCGAAGATGGGAGCGGTGGCTCACGCCGCTGTGGGAATCCTATGTCCGAAATTTCATCCGTCGCGTCTTTTAGACGTGTCACACCAGCCATCGTCGCAAGCAGTCGTTTGGCGATGGCGAACAATGTGCCAGATGCCGCGAAGGGAGACGTTGCCGTGCTGCTGAAGCAAGCGGCTCCAATCCTCGGGATAGACGGCACGACGTATCACGTTATGGATATTCTCTTGGGCCTATCACGCCCAGAGGATTGGAAAGGGAGCGGGCGGCCCATTGTCGCGGTCTCGAATGCGAAGCTGGCTGAGTACACGATGCGCTCGGAGCGCACGGTCATTCGCTGCATCCGCCGGCTCGTCGAGGCTGGCATCGCTGCTTACCGGGACAGTTCGACTGGCCGACGGTTTGTCTATCGTGACACGAGGGGCGGCATCATCGCGGGATACGGAATTGACTTCACTCCGGCGCGTGTGCGGTTCGCAGAGATCAAAGAGAAGGTAGAAGCCTATCGCGCAAGGCTCGCGGCAGAAACCGAAGCGCGACGAGATGTATCGCGTTTGGCCCGGGCAATCGAAGACCTTTGCAATGCCTTTCCCGACGATGCCGAAGATTGGAGAAACCAGCTACAGGAAGCTGAGTTGACGGCGAAGAATGTCTTCGATCGCGCTGAATCGTACCGCGCACTTTATGCCGACGCCCTCGAGAGGAGCGATGCGCGTCAGGAAGGGAATGAAGTGTCAGCCGAGGGTGACATCGACGTCATGGCTACATATAGAACCCTTGAATCTTTAACTGAAAGTAAGAATGAACCGCCGAGCTCTAAGGAGCCGAGATATTTTCCAGAGCGCAGCAGGGCTGCGCAGTTGGCTTTCAAGAAAAAGCCTGAGCCGAACGCTTCAGGACTTCGTGAAAAATCCACTCGCCCTTTGAGTGAAAATATTCAGACGCAAGTGCTAGGTTCAGTTTCGATAGGACTTGTGCAGAGCGCCTGCCCTGAAGCACAATCGATGATCGGCGCACGGTTCGACACTTGGTCCGCGCTGGGTCGGAGCGGTGAAATGTTGCGGCGAATGATTGGGCTTTCTGAAGGCGGATGGATGGATGGGCAGCGGCGTGTGGGTGCCTACGCCGCTGCGGCAATACTGGCGACTGTTCTTGAAAAATCGTTGCGCGATCCGGAGCAGATTTCGAAGCCGGGGGGCTACTTCAGAGCAATGGTTGATCGTGCCACCGAAGGAAAACTCAACCTCGAACGCAGCCTCTTTGGATTGGTGGAGGGCAAGTACCAGGGTCTAGGCGTGAGCCCTAAACCTGCCTCGCTTTCCGACGCTCGAGTTACAGCTGTAACTTGAGCCTCGAGGCCGCGCTGAAGAAGAGAGAAAGCCGCAGGAGTTACAGCTGTAACTCTGAAGCCATGGTCTCCTCTCACCAAAAGGGTCAAAGTACCCCCTGCCCCTTCCCTGGAAACGTGCGTGTTTAAAGGAGGTCTCCGAACGTGAGAGATGCCACGTCAATGGCATACCCAGCCATTACGGGCTTGCTCGCGTCTCCTATCAGCGCAACCAGCGTCGCTGAACGCGGACAGGAACCAGCAGGGGTCCGACAACATTGTCAAACGGGGGCCAATCGTGCGGAACTCAACTACACGCGTTTTCCGTCAAGATGCCTCTTAGACTAGCCGCACGATGCCGTTTTCTAGTCCTTGCGATACCGACGGCAAACAGTCCACCCGAGCTGTCGAAAGAACCGACTTCTGACGCCGTGACTCGCGCATCACCCGGTTCCAGAACATGGGCGAGGCTTTACGGTAACGACGGGCTGCGTTTCAGTCGCGGCCATATGATCGCCTACAAACCATTTCAGCTAAAGCTCTTGCCGGGACTCAAGAGCTCACGTTTCGTGTTTTCCGACGTGGCGGCTACGTGACCGTCGACGACACCCAGGTCAGCGTGGCCTCGATTGCCGAGAGTACAAATCTCGGTCTGGATGCGTTCATTACCTACGATGTCATGCAGGCGCCCGACCCGTCGCCCAAGGTTCGCCTTCAATCGGTGTCGGACCCTGTTTTTGCGATAGATCGACGACGAACATGCGTCGAAACCCAGCGAAGGTCTGACGCCAAAGCTGCCAAAGTCTTTCCTTGCGTACTATGTCGGAGGATCGCTAGCTTTGAGCATTGGATCCATCGCTCCAATGGCGAACGGCAGTAGATCTGCCGGACGCCCGCTTCGACGCGTAGCGCTGTTAACGAAACGATGACGTGATTGCCTCATGGACTCAGGAAGAGGAATGCCGCGATCGGCGGCTTCCTGGGATATCCCGAGCGAAGCCCCTGTGCGGATCACTCCCTCGCCTGCATCCGAGGGCCTCAGCCACAGGCCGGCGACCTCGCTGCGGCGCCGGCTGCCGGAGGCGAGGGCGACCATCAGAATGGTCGCAGTCTACCAGCCAGAGCCTACTTTGATGCCAGGAAAGGCGAACGTCGAGACTGCGCCATTTCGTCAGCGTCGACCAGTTGGCGAGGTGGCGACGCACAGTGTCCGCTTCCCACCGGCGCGGACCCCAAAGCTGATGGGCGACGAAGTGAGCAGCAGCGCCTTCGGCGCCGGCCAGGGGAGGGCACGCACTGCCAATCGCCAGTTGGCACCAGGCCTCGCGATCGCCGAGGTCCGATGCGAGCGCCCGCAGCGTGTCTTCGCCCATGCCGCCCCCTGGGTGCTTGAGTGTCGCGACGTCATCGTCGGTCAGCAGCGCGGCCAGTTGGTGGCGCCGGTCGAACGGCAGGATGGCGTCGAGCGCGTCGAGCTCTTCGGTGCGAAGATGCACCGCTTGGCTCTTCGGATCCACCACTCTATGGTTATTGATCATCTCGTCCAGCTTCCGGTGTTCTTGCGGAAACTACGGAAAATCCGCATATTCCGGACAAAAGGAGTGTTGATATGACGTCGACCGTGACCGCTGCGGCGGTTTCCAAGAATTTCGGGGTCTATCAGGACGCCGCCGCGCGCGAGCCGGTGATCATCACCAAGAACGGCCGACCACGGACCATGCTGCTTGCCTATGAGGACTATCTGCGGCCGCGGCGCGACCGTCGCGTCGAGGAGACGGCGGAGCTGAGCGACGACGATCTCGCCGCGGTCCAACGGGCCGAAATGGAGCCGGGTCTCGATCGTCTCAATGCCGAACTGTTGACGGGCAAGCATGCTGCCGACTGAATCAAGGTAGGCCACGTCTTCCGTTATTCCTATCTTTGGCACGGGCAACATCTCGAAGGCCGCAAGGAAGGAGACAAAGATCGGCCCTGCCTGGTGCTGGCGCTGGTCGCGACTCTCGAGGACGGCACGCCGGTCGTGCGCGTGCTGCCGACCACCCATTCGCCACCCGGGCCGAACCGACGAGGCGATCAGATTCCGCCGGCGACTAGGCGCCGCCTCGGCTTCGATGACGAGCGCTCCTGGATTGTGCTTTCCGAAAGCAATCGCTTGGCCTGGCCCGGACCGGATATCCGGCCGGCGGTTCGCAGCGATTGAGGCCGGGCAGCGCGCGGGTCGGCGACAAAGAGATATTCGGTTACCTTCGGTGTTTCCCGCAAATACGCTAATGTCCTGGGCGAACTCGTAGGATCCTTGGACTTTGGAGTGAAGTGTGCGCGACGAAGAAAGTTACGCCTGAAATGGTCGAGGCGGCCCTTAGGGCAACGGACTTTGCGGTCAACGCCAGTTCGCGGCGCTGGATGAAGGCAGCAGTTGTCGCTGCATTGAGCGCCTCGAAAGTCGAGCCGTTTGCTCGAAGCTCGAAGCACGCGGACGACGACGAACAGCCCCTACCGGTTTCTTGAATGGTGAGTGCACCTAGGCCGTCTTTGCAACTACCATCAACAGAAATTCTTGATGGCGATTGCGGTCGAGACCGCCAGGAGGGTCGAGAGGGCAGCTGAGCGCTGGAATGAGATAACGGCTGCGGTCAAAGTCTTGTAGACCCCGTCGCATGCAAATGTAAAGCCGTTCATCGCGTGGCTTGATCCTTTGGACGCCGTGCGGTTTCCGCCGTTCGCTGCGACGACCCTCTCGCCAGCCTGTGCTCTCCGTGGCGCATCGGTACCTCGACGGCTGCCCCGCAACTGCGGATCTGACTAAGGCGAAATAGTGGTTCGGCTCGTCACCTTACTTTCATCGATCGCGAGCTTGCCGCGTTCAGAACGGTTCATCTCCGCTACGTGCCCTCCCGTCGAGTTCCGGAGGAGGCGAGCTGCCCGCTCCAAGCGCAGGGCTCCTGTCGGACGTCGAGGACCACCGTTTGCCCGAACGCAGGGACGCTCGCCGGAAGCCCGGTCGCCTCATGAACCAGGCGCTCAGGACCGAACCAGGCCGAATCGGCGCGCCTCGTCCAATAACGCCCTGACGGAAGACGGCTGCCATTTCCTCCCGCCGCGTGGCGGCCGCTCCTGCATCTGGTCCAATTGGGCAGCAATATCGCGCAGCGACAGATCGGGGTCGGCGATCGCGATGCCAGCAACCAGCCGCATCAGATGATGTTCAGGGGGCCGACGCGGGGATCGGCTGAGCAGTTCCGGGTCTGCGAGCTTCTCGCGCACCATCCGATGAACCGCCCGGCGCAAGCGCTCGACCGTCCAGTCGTGACCTCGACGATTGAGAATGCGCACGACATCGTCCCAGCTGTGCCGCGGCCGCAGCTGGCGCACCGTCGGCAGCCATGCCTGCGCCGATGCAATCAGTTCATCGAGGTAGGCGCGCTCGCGCGCTGCGGATACCGCGCGGATTGCCTCCGGTCGCCGTTCCCGAAGCCCCGGATTGCCGGCAAGCCTGCCGCGCGCCTTGGCGGCCAGCATGCCCGACTTGGTTCGCTCGGCGATCAGCGCGCGCTCGAGCTGTGCGACAGCGCCAAGCACCTGCAGCGAAAACATCCCCTGCGGTGTCGAGGTATCGATCGGATCGCGCAGCGAGCGGAAATGCACGCCGCGCGTCTCGAGGTCTTCGATGACGTCGAGCAAGTGGCTGACCGAACGGGCGAGGCGATCCAGGCGAACGACGACGAGCACGTCGCCTGCGGCAAGATCCTTCAGCAGCTTCGCAAGAACCGGCCTTGCCCGCGAAGCGCCTGATCCGTGCTCCTGATGAATCCGATCGCAGCCGGCGGCGCGCAGCTCGTCGACCTGGGCGTCGTTGAGCTGATCGTCCGTCGAAACGCGGGCGTAACCGATGAGCCTTTTCGGCGGGGGAGGGGGATTGAGATGCGAAGCTTTCGCCATCGGGTTCTGTCGGCGTTTCGAGGTTGTACAAATAAGACACGTTTGAGAAAACGTTCCTTTGACGGCGTGTTTTAGGAGCAAAATGGAAGCCCGTACAGCACTAAATCCGGTCTCAAGTGGGCATCCGGCTATCGGAGGCTGAAGAATCGCGCCAGCGGCCGTCTGTGGCCGAAATGCAGCGAAATCAGCTCCTTTGAGGGCTGTCGCTTTTACTTCCCGATTTCCCTTGAAGCGCTAAGCGAAAAATCCGGTCCCCCAATTTTTACGGACGGCTTCAGGCCGAGCAGGGGAGGGTCTTTAAAGCCCGGATGCCTTGGTGAGATTGACGCGAAATCGATCGCGCCGCCGCTGGTATTTGCGGGTCATTTCCGCACTGGCATGGCCGAGGTGCTTCTGGACATAGCGCTCGTCGACCTCGACCGACGAGGCGAGGCCGGCGCGCAACGAATGGCCGGAAAATTTTTCGGCTCGCTCACCTTCACTGAGGTCGCTGCGAATACCGGCGGCCAAGGCCGCCTTCTTGACGAGACGCGCCACTTCCCGGTCGTTCAATCGGTCCGGTCCAACATCCTTGCCTTGGGCGCGGACGCGGCGGAACAGGGGACCCTTTGCAATCCGGGCGAACTTGATCCAGGTCTCCACGGCAACGACCGGGCAGGTCGCATCCGACGAACCGCGGCCGATCTCGACTTCGCGCCAGCCGGTCTTGCCGCGCAGGGTCAGGAGCAGACCCTTGTCGAAGGTCTCGATCCAGCCGCGGCCGTCCTCGGTCTGGTCACGGCCGCAATCCAGCCCGACGATTTCGGATCGGCGCAGCCCGCCGGCGAAGCCGACGAGCAGCATGGCGCGGTCGCGCAAGCCCCGAAGCGTCCCGCGATCGAGCGTTTCGAGCATGGCGATCAGATGCTCGGGCAGCACTGCTTCCTTCTGGCGGGGAGGGGCGGCGTGAGTGTTGCGAATCCCGGCCAGAACGGTGGCGATGTGGCGGTCCTTGCGGGCGAGCGGGAGGCCGCGCTGGGCATAGTTCCAGGTGATTGCGGAGAGACGCCGTTCGATCGTCATGACCGAATGGGGCTTGCGGTCGGCCGTTGCGGCTCCTGACGCGCAGGCGGTAATGTAGAGACCGACGGTGGGCGGATCGGGCGGCAGGTGCGTGAGACCCTGGCGCCGACACCAGCCGGTGAAATGCTTCCAATCGGAGGCATAGGCCTTGCGGGTGTTGGCGGAGCTGGCGGCCTCGACATACCCGCGGGCGCGATCGGCAAGGCGCTCGAGATGCGCCGGCAGCGCGGTGGTCGCCGCCGCGACAGGGGAGGGGAGTGAGGCGCTCGTCTCGACCGACGGCTGCGCCGCGGAAACATCGTTGTCGCCGGCCGTGCTGTCAGACGGAGCAGAACTCTCCTCGACGTGATTTTCGCCGTTTTGCTCGATGATTTGGCCCATTTCTTATATAAGGAGCAAAACGTCCGATAAGGCAAGTTTATTGGACATCGTTTGCAATCGACAGGTGGTGCGGTTTCAAGCCAAAACGCTAGCGCAAACTGCGCGTCTTGTTTATGCTCCGTGGCATGGATTCGCGCCTCCGCTCCCCGCTTGCCACCCCGATCGCGTCGGCGGCCGTGCCGCCCCTGCCGGCCTGGGCGGATGCTCGCGGCCGCGATCTGAGCGAGGCGGCCTTCGCCGCCGGTATCGCCCTGAAATCCTTGGACGATCTGGTGCGCACCGAACCCGCCTGGGCCGGCTGCTGGCGCCAGCGGCTGGCGCTGAAATGCGCGCAATCGGCGGTGCAGCTAACCGGCCGCAGCGAGGGCGAGGCGGGCTTGCGCGATGCAGTGCTGCTGACCGTACCCGGCGACGAGCCCGGCCCGGCGGGCGCGATGGTTTTGGCCTTCCAAAGACTGGCGGCGAAGAAGCGAACGATCGGCAGCAAGGTTTTGCAGCACCTGGCGGAACTGATCGGCTTGCGCCGCGACGGCCTGAGCGAGGTTGCCGATCTTTTCGACGCCGCACTGCAGTCGCCGCGCGCCCTGCCGTTCGCCGCCGCCGAGCTGGTCGCCAACATCTGCGCCGCCCGCCCCGATGCCGAAATCCTCGCCTGGTGGCTGGCCGATCGGCTGCTGGCGGAAAAACTCGGCTGGGCATGTGGCGTGCCGCTTTTGATGGGCGAACGCTACGGCGCTTCGTTCAAGACGATCGGCGGCCGGGGACGGGTGCGGCCGGGCGAGCCCGGCTTTGCCCGGGCGGTGTGCCTGGCGCTCGTGTCGGGCACGGTCGAGGCCCTGCGACAGGCCAACGACATTGGCCGGCGCGCCGAGACATTGTTGGCGGTGGCGCCAAAAGTGCGGACCAAGGGCGCCGGCCCCGTCATCCAAACACTGCTCGACGAGGATGCCGTGCCGGCCTCGGCGCCCGGCAGCCAACTCTCCCGCTGGGCGGCAACGCGGCTGTTCGAACGGCTCGAAAATCTTGGCGCGGTGCGTGAACTCTCCGGCCGCACCTCGTTCCGGATTTTTGGGTTATGACGATGGCGGGGGCGAGCGCAGCAAAAACCCGGCGTCGACGGGACAAGGATCGACAACACGATGTGTTGTTTGATCGCGAGCTTGAGGATCTGCCGGCGGAACTGCGCTGGCGCGAATGGATGCTCAGGGTGGAAGCGGTGATTTTTGCCGCCAGCGAGCCGGTCAGCCGCGATATTTTGGCGCGCGTCGTCGGCCGAAACTGCAGCATCGAGCTTTTGATCGACGACTTGCGCGAGGAACTGCGGTCGCGTCCCTATGACATCATCGCGGTGGCCGGTGGCTGGCAGCATCGAAGCCGTTCGGCTTACGCGCCCGCCATCCGCGCCTCGCAGGCGCCGACGCGCTCGTCCTCGGCCGCAGCTGCGCTATTGGAGCATGAGGCCGCGGTGCTGGCGGCGATCGCCTATCTGCAGCCGGTGACCCGCGGCGAGCTGTCCACCATGTTCGGCAAGGAGGTGAGCCGCGACACGATCGCCAGTCTACGCGACGCCGGCTTCCTCGGCTCCGGCCCGCGTAGCCCGACACCCGGCGCGCCTTACACCTATGTGACCACCAGACATTTCCTCTCGGTGTTCGGCCTCGAGACGCTGCGCGACCTTCCCGATCTTGAGCGCCTCGAGGACGACGGGTTGCTCAGCCGGCAGGCGCTGGACGAGACTTCGACCGCTGAGCCTGAAGGCGAAGCCTTCTCGAAGAAATGAACCGCCAGGCCTCGCAAAACGCATTTTCACCAGCAATATTCACCCAGATATTTCGCTCGATGATTGGGCCGATCAGGTGAGGCGCCTAGCCGAGATTTGCGCTCTTTCGAAGGACCGAGCGCTTGGCCCGGTTGTTTCCGGTATTCGCTGGACCAACCCCGATCCGGGCTCGAAACGATCTCCTAGGGGACAGCGCGATACAAAAGAGGATTTGCCACATGAGGGAGTTGGGTACATTCACCATGGGAACGTGGCGCAACGTCGACCGGCAATAAAACCGGCAAAGTGATTGCCATAGGGTACGCCTATCACTATGTTCGCAAAGAGAAATCCAACGGCATAAAAAGCGGCAAAATATGGTCACTTTGGCGAGCATGGAACCACTGCTTCCCGAAAGCAACAAAGAGCTTGAAGACGTCGCTATCGAATTGACTTCGACAGCTAGCCGTTTCGCTGCACGCCTGCACCCCATTATGCGAGCGTCGGTCGGCGACCTCGTGCGCTCGATGAACTGCTATTACTCGAATCTCATCGAGGGACACAACACACTTCCCGTCGACATCGACCGCGCAATGGCAGGTGACTATGCGCGAGAGCCAGAGAAGCGGAACCTTCAGCTTGAAGCGCGCGCCCATATCGAGGTGCAGCAGCTGATTGACAGAAGCCAGATGCCCTTTCCTGTTTTATCGCTGGAAGGCATCTGCTGGATGCACGGAGAGTTTTGCCGGCGGCTTCCGAATGACCTGTTGATCGTCCGAAACCCAGATACCGGCGAAGAAATCAAAATGGTTCCCGGACAGCTCAGAACGCGGCATGTGAAAGTCGGTGAACATATAGCCCCCGAGCCTGAAATGATCGAACCGCTCATCGCAAGGTTCGTCGAAGCCTACTCATTCAAGATGCTCTCCAAGCTTCAGAAAATCATCGGCGTCGGCGCGTCTCACCACCGCCTCGCATGGATCCACCCGTTCTTTGACGGCAATGGGCGTGTGTCGCGGTTATTCTCGCATGCCCTTTTGCGAGATCTTGGAATTGGCTCAGAACTGTGGTCGGTGTCACGCGGACTTGCCAGAAACGTCTCCGACTACAAACGATTGCTCGCCCAAGCGGATCAGCCCCGCCGTGGTGATCTCGACGGTCGCGGCAATCTCACACATGCGGGCTTGACCGAGTTCACCGCCTTCTTCCTGTCTTGCTGCCTGGACCAAGTCACATTCATGGAGGAGCTCCTGACCCCTGAGGAACTGCTTAACCGCGTGGAAATCTGGTGCAATGAGGAGGTTCAGATGCAACGCCTTCCAAAAGGCAGCTGGCCTCTCTTGCGCGAAGCCATCCTCACGGGCGAATTCGTACGCGCACAAGTGCAGGTTCTGACAGGCTATCAAGAGCGCCAGGCGCGGACAGTTCTATCCAGCCTCCTCGACAGTGGTGTGCTGACATCGCCCAGTCCGAAGGGTAAAGTCCGCCTCGGTTTCCCGCTCGACGTAATCGAGCGATGGCTCCCCCGACTTTATCCCGCCGTGCGTTAGTTGCCTTAGAAGAGGCTTCTCCCGGTCGATAACTTTCCTCCGCAATGGTTCATTGCCCGACTATTAGACAGAACTGCCACATTCATTCCCAGCCGCTGACCCGCGGCGAGCTGTCCAGCATGTTCGGCAAGGAGGTGAGCCGCGACACGATCGCCAGTTTGCGCGACGCCGGCTTCCTCGGCTCCGGCCCGCGCAGCCCGACACCCGGAGCGCCTTACACCTATGTGACGACCAGACATTTCTTATCGGTATTCAGCCTGGAAACTCTACGCGAGCTGCCCGATCTCGAGCGGTTTGAGGACGCCGGGCTGCTCAACCGGCAGCGCTTTGGGGGGATGCACTTGCTGAAGATGAGGGATCGGAAGGGACCTGAGTGCAGGATTTACCTAGGAGCTCAGGTTTTCGACCTGCCTCATAGGTTGGGTCGACGACGTCGACCACCCTCCATCACACGCGCAGGCGCTCGTCGCCATCGATGCCTGGAACGAACTGCAGGTGCTGCATTACAACACCCACCGCCAGCGCCAATCCGCTGACTTCGTCTCGATCTGCTTCGTACTCGCCCTGTTCTCCATCGGCCTTGTATACCTGTATCTCAAGTTCGCCCGCTAGCGATCGCTATCCTGCAGACCATCGCTTTGGGATCATCGCAATGCGCGTTGGGGGAGCGACTCGGGCCGCCGGCAACCTGCTTTGGCTCTCTTTGCCGTTGTGTGTGACCGGATTCAACATCTGGGTCGCAGACCTGGCCTGACACAATCATGGCGCTCTGGATTCGTTTTACCTGCGTGGAGGGCTAGCGGACCTTCCTCGCCTTTTGGAGCAGCCGATTTTCATTTGGGCATTTTTCCAGGCTGTTGGTTTGATCGCTGTAGGCCTCACACTCGTTGTCGCCGGAATGTTCGCCGGCCACTATCTTGTAAGGGGCGTGAATCTCCGCACCGCGCACCGGCGTCCTTGGCAGATGAGGTGGTTAAACGCGACGCGGAACTACTGCGGTGTGTTTGGCGCGCTTTTGCTTGCGATCGCTTGCGCTATCGCATGGATCGCGATTTCAGGACTGGGCTATCAGTACGTACACTGGCGTCCAGCCTGACAAAGTCGAAGTGGGCGGTGTGTTTGATCAAACCGACTGCACCACCCTCAACCCGATTGGTTAGTGGTTTGTTCGCAAATGAATTCATATGAACTGCTGAACGAAATCGATAAATTCATCCGTCTCGCTTGATTTTATCGAGTTCATCGGAATGGAAAGCAACTCTGCATGCTCTCTCGCAAGGCCAACGCATAGATCCTGATAAGCCTAACGCTTCAGTCGTGCGCTTTGGTCCGTCTCGCATGGGGTCAGCTGCGCGCCGCTCGATGATAGCCGCCGGAGAGTCAACGATGATTGCGATTGCTGCAGGCTTTAGACCGGCGATAACTTCGAAAGGGATATGGACGAGCCCGTCATCGGTGTCGACCACATTGTGGCCATCGAATAGGATCGACCTGCTGTCTTGCGCCTTGTAGGAGCGAAACCCGTCGAGAAGCAGCTTTTGATTGTCCACCACTCGGTCCGATCTCAACGAATCGGCGGAAACGATTTGCGAGGTTAGACGTTCTTTCTCGGCACGGATCAATTCGCTGCCGCTGACGTGGCGTACGCCTAAGGATGTGACCACCTGCCGGCAAAGCCAGGATTTGCCGACGCCCGAAACGCCGAATACGAGTATTGTGTTCATCGCCCCACCTATGATGGTTGACCGTAACAGCTTTCTGGGGACGGCTACAAGCAAGGCTTGGGTACTATCAACGGGTCAGCTATACCCGGAGGCAAAGGTGAATTCCGAAAGGAGAGACAGCATTGAAGGTGGCATTCCATAGTGCGAAGCCGATCGATCAAGGAAGTCTTGCTCCCTCGGAGCTCAAAGCCCATCTCTGCAACAAGTTTCCCGATCTCGATGCCGTCGAGCGCCATCGATTCGTCATGGTAGCGGACCTTGCAGAGCTGATCTTCTCCTCGAGAAAATCGTCGACGATTCGGTATTCAAAGGGTGCCGTCGAATATCCTTCAGCCCAAGAGCTACCGCTATTCGTCGTCAGCGATCATCGCGAAAAGGCCGTACCGACCTGCATTGGTGCGCTACATATTGGTGCCGTCTGCTACAAGACACTCGCCGAGCTCAGCGACAGCGATGCCCGCAAGGATGGGTTTGCGTCGAAGGCCGATCTGGTCCACGCATTGCACACATTCTACGGCGACATCCAGGCAAGCGACGTGCTTTCTGTATTCGAGTTCACGCTTAGCGCAGCCCAGGGTGCTGGGAAAACCCACCGGAGGCACAAACAAGTCGGTGACCGGCTGGCCAGAGCGGCCGGCTAAAATTCAAATCCGAGGTTGAGAAGTGGCTTCAGCCTTTGATAGCGGCCTTCGGGAATCTCGCTGATTGACTGGGAATGACTTCTCACAACACCTTCTGACATCAAAAGCTTCAATGGAAGCGTGGGCACGATGTGGCCGATCAGAAGGAAGTCGATGACCTTCAAAGGGCTGGTGCCGCCCACCCAATTCCGGAGGCCTTCATCAGAAAAAACGGATCGCTTGGCGGTCCAGCGTCTCACCTCGTTTAAGTCATCCGTATGGCGAACATTCTCGACGATCCCAATCGACGTGATCGACTGAACACGCGGCGACTTGCTGTCGCGCTTGGTCATATAGAAGAAGACGATGTCGCCGGGACGGACCTTCCTGGTCGTCGAGTGGCAGATGTACACTTTGCGGATCGTGTTACCCGGGATAGCCACCTGGGTCGTCGACACGTTTTCCGGAAGCATCTCGACTTCGGGAAAGAGCTTCGCATGGTATGACGGCCAGATCGGAACGATGAACTTGCGTATCGCCGTCCCGTCGTGGAAACGAGGGTAATTCCTGCGAGCAACGGTAAGTGCATCCTCGCCAGTTCGAAGGTCCAGCTTCCCGCGTCCGATGGCCCTTTCGAAAACTCCGTCGCCGTCACTTTGCTCGTTGGTCTTTTCGAAGCCGTAGTCTTCAAGAAGTCGGATCAGCGACTCCTGCTTCGCTTTGGCAGTGAGGTATACGACATCGTAGCGGTTTCGCTGGGCATGCCAGAAGATCTGTTTGAGCAGCTGTTCGCCGAGCTTCTGCCCACGATGATCTTCCGATACCTTGAACGTACAGATCTTCAGGATTTTTTTGCCGGGTTTCTTGATGTTGGCTTCAGAGCGCTTCTCGTTTTTTCGGATTACGATGGCCGCAAGCGCTTCGCCATTCTTCACGATCCAGCAATCGCGATGCTCGTTGACACATTTCGCCGTCCAGCCATCGAAATCGTTATAATCAGCGCGCAGTCCATCAAAAATCGGATCACTGAATTCGATCGCGTGGGCCTTTACCTCTTCCACGGCTGGCAAGAAGACCGTGTCAGGTTCAAAGCTTTGTTTGAGCCAGGCCAGCGCATCTGCGACGGTCATCACACGCTCGGCAAGGCCAGCTCGCTTCGCACGGCGATGAAGACCGTCGTCTTCCGTGATAAGGAAGTCCGCTACGGATCGATAAACAGCGTGAAGCAGCTTTGCATCGACGACATCGTTTGGCTTTTTTAGTTCGCCATAGCGATCCTTTAGCTCATCCACGCTTGGTGAAGCGACCCCCTTCAACTGCTGGAACTTCTGGACCTTGCTGAGGGTGGCTTTCTTGCGAGGCTCGTTGGTATCGCGATTTATGTCTTCGATCGACACCTCGTGGACGAAAACCTGAACGCCGTGCTCTTGCGCCATGCGCAGCAAGTTCGCAAACTTAGCTTGGATTTCTCCGTCATTCTCGAGCTGGATGACGATATTGGTATCAATCAAAAACTTCATCTTATTGGCCGTAAACGATCTTGCGGAAAGCGTCGTCTGCATAGGTGAACGACTGCGGCGGGGTGAACTTCAGTTTAGCCTTTAGTTCTTCGAGCGGGACGGGGACCGTGAGTTTGACCGGATCGCGAAGAACGAGAACGTACCCCTCGCCCAAATCGCCGTAATACTCGTCAAACGCCGGCTTCTCGATATAGGCGACGTCATGATACTGCCGCCAAATTTCATCGACCGGTAATCTCTTGACTTCTTGGATCGTGGCATACCCCAAGACCGCCTGAAGCGGCACGGTTGCATAGATAAACAGCTTCGCATCTGTTGCTGTGCCATACGGGAATCGCCGTCGCAGCTCGACCTTCTTCAGTCCATCTACGATCCGTGTCGCATATTCAGGCTTAATGCTGAGGACAAAGTCCTGCTTGAAGAGATCCAAATTTGTCATGATTAATCGTACTTGAATGACGCTGAAACGCGCCGCTTGCATTTGCTCATACTACCTTGACTTGCCTAGGTCTAGCCTAACCCGGAACAGGTTTTGGTGCCCGGGCGTCTTTTTCGTTCGCTCGATAAGCGCCAAGCAGGTGGTCGGTCCTGCTTAGTGAACCGGGGTGGCGTCGGGAACATCATATACGTTTTCGGAGAATGGCGACGTTAGGCGGTGGTCCAGGAACGCCCGGATTATATCCGCACATGACTCCTCAGTAGGATCAATTCTGCCGTGTGCATCGAAAATTAAGAGCAAGCCGAATTGATGGTGTTGTTGTCTCAACTTATCCATGAAGGCCGCATTCCTGTAGTGCCCTTTTTGTCTGATGGCGCACACCCGTCGCAGATGCAGCTTATTCGTCCCAACGAACGTGACTAAAGGAGCGATGTCCGAGAACAATGAGGAAAAGTCTTGTTCCGCTTGGAGGGCGGCAAAGTCATCCGCATGAGCCTGCTTATAACTCAACACCGACTCAAAGGCCGCTTTGTTCGTCATCAGCACGTCGTCATCAATAATAAAGAAATCGACGTAGCGTGAAACGCTAAAGCTTGGCGCCTGCTGTAAGGTTAGCTCGTCGTCAGCAAAGAGCACAGTTAAATAGCTGACTGCTTTTTGGGACTTCCATGACGCATCCGTTTTCCGGACAGCGTAGAGGATTGAATCGCCGCTCACGAGCTTGATGACATAGAAGTCGCTGTTACGCACATCTTTCAAGTTGCGCACCTTCTTTGCGTCAAGCTCTGCAGCGGTCTGTTCTATCAGCAACCCTGCGTGGGTAAGTAGGCCATCGATACGAAGCGCACTATCCTCATTGTTCTGAGCGAGCAGGCCATATTCATTGACCTCGAGAATTCGTGCACGCTCTTGAATTACCGCTTGCTTTAATGCGGTGTCGAGGGCGTCGTCTGTTTGCACCCAGCGCCCCGTGAACACCGGTGCCGCTCCTGGTCGAAATGATTTCTTGAATACCCAAAGAGCGACGGTCGCTGCGTCGATATCAAAATTTGTAAATGCTTGCAGTGCAGCCATGTTCAATCATCCTTGGTGCGGCTGGGCTTAACTATGAGAATATCTTGGATGGCAACTTGCCGATGGCGCTCGCCGCTTGCGACGGCGCCGTTGACGAGCGCATTGCTGGAATGCTCCGTAGCATCACCTACAAACCTGTAGGAGAGGTCATAGAGGCGCCATCCAAAGGCGATCAGGATCGGATTGAGCACAATCTGCCCTGATCGGTATGTGATCCAGAACATCCAACCTAAAAAGATTAGAAAACCTACAAATTTCCCCGTCTCTTGGTAGTCGAGGCTCATAAAAGACACCACGTAGGGCAGGGTGTAGTTCATCAGATCGGCCGGTACATGCTTCACTCCAGTCAGTTCGATTTCGTGTTTTGGCTGGACGAGCGCCAGGGCAACTAGTGTAACTACGAAACACAGACTGCATGCCACGAATATTCCAAGTGCAAAACGTGGATTGTTCAGCGGCAGCGAACAGTCCTGCTCCCAGATTTTCCAACATACATTCTGGCTCAAGCGCGAGTAATCGACGTTTTGCGCAAGCAGGATGAGGCTCAGGGGCAGGTAGGAGCCGACGAAGATGACCATCGCAGTTATCATCCGAAGTTGCATGCGCCGCTCTCCCGGAATCTTTTTCGATAAAAGCGCGAGTTGCGGTCCTTTCCTGTGGCGCGAGTGGAGTTTTCGCGCCAATATTGCATTAACTTGAACTGATTCATCCTATCCGCTTGCCAAGCAAGGGCGCTTTCTGTGTCGCCAGTGGTGATCAGGATGTCGGGATAATGTTGTATTGCTGAATAGAGCATCGGGGGATTTCCAAGGACTGCATGCAGGGGGCACGCGATATTGAGGGCAGTTTTGAAAATGCTGATGATCTGCTTTGGCAGGCTGTCTCTGGCCGGCTTGCCCAAGCAGGGGGTATCCGCGTTCGAAAATCGGGAAGAATTGGTCCTCTGATTGAACTGGCCATGGCCCGACGCCTCTTGCCAGACGCTTATCGCGCCGTAACGTTCGAAGCGCGTTTCATAGGCATGGTGGATCAAGCGCTCAATCAGGGTACCATTACCGGCTGCGGTATCAACGAAGTCGCGGGGGTTTTCCCACTGCTCCGCCACGATCCTCAATCCAGCGATCAGTCGCTCTGGGATCAATGGGCCAAACACGCGGAGAACGCAGCGGCGCACAATATGCCGCGAAGACTTGTCGAAGGACTTCTTGGGGCACTGGGAGAATTGCAAGACAATGTCTATAACCACAGCGGCCGGATCGACACCGGTCTTGTCGCGTACGCTGTAAGTGGCGACGCGTTTGAGTTTGTCGTTGCCGACGCAGGGATGGGCGTACTGGCAAGCCTCAGACAAAACCCCGAGTTCACAAAACTTGAGCATTCTGGCCAAGCGCTCCGCGAAGCCATAGCCGACGGGGCCTCCAGGTTCGGGCGCCAGTCGGGACATGGCTATGGGATCAGTCAGCTTTTTCGGGCGCTGGCGCATGAGAATGGCGACCTACGCTTTCGCAGCGGGGATCACGTTCTCACGCTTAGCGGTGACAATTTGAGTCCGAATGGCAAACTGAGCATTGTCAAAAAAGCTGATTTGCCCGGTTTCATTGTCACGGTTCGGTGTAACGTCTCGCGTGCGTCGAACAAATCGGATCGGCTTTGACGTTTTTTGCATCGCCATCTCCATTGCCACGCGCACGACCTTGACGTTATGAGCCAGAAGCTCGTCAAGGGATGCCCCTATTTCCGTCGGTGAAGGCGCCCAATGCAAGCGTCCTGCTTCATCAAAATATGCGCGGCGTCGACGCTGCGTCCGTGAAAATGAGTGTGTTTCAAGTAGCGTTACCCGACGGAACGCCTGCGTCAGCTGCGGCAGTACGTGAAGCCCGCCACGGACGACGATATCGAGCGGCCGGCCAACCCGGCGGGCAAGCGACATCAGCTGCGATGTATGAAAGGCGATACGTTCACCGCGACCGCAGCCGGTTGCGAATTCAAAGGCAACCACGCCAATCTCAGGGCGTTCCCGGATAAGCGCGGCCCAGCGACTGTAGTCATGCTCGGTACGGGCATTCACATGAAGCGCCGCGGGTAAACCCGCCGCGGTAAACTCGCTCCAGACCATAAAAATCCGCTTCATAGCGTGCAAATTGTCTGTTCTTGGAACATCAGTGAGTACGCTGTAGTTCGGCGCCGTCACCATCGTTAGCCCAAGTTCGCGAAGTTGTGCGATCAAGGCAGGCCGGTTATCCAGTTCCCACCACCGCTCGATAATGCGGTCCTTGTCAACGCCGCTCACGACTATCGAAGCCTCGGCCGGCACCAGAAACCGCGCCGATAGTTCGCCCCGCGTGCGAACATGCAATTGTCCGCTCCCCAAATCGACAAGTTCGCAGAGGGGGATGGCGACGACGGGTTCATTGAGCGGCATGGCTCGGCTGTATTTGTGATGGATGAATGGCACGACGGGCGGCAGACTGGGCACCGGCAACTCCTCAAAACGCGGCAGTTTGCTCAGCTCAAAGCCGTCGATCTCACGCATCCGCGCAACGAAATGTGCCGGGTTGAAGCGGCAAACCATGTCGCACTTCGACTTGTCGGAGCAGGTGCACAAGTCGTGGCAATCTAGAAAAATCCCGGCCTCCGTGTGAAGGCCGCCGCAGACGCCGAAATCTCTACAGCCGCGGCAGCCCAGCGCTGGCGCATGCACGGCGGGGTCATCCCAAAGCTGTTGCGGCTGCCGGAATACGCGTGACGGTTCATGGGCAGGACGTACGCTCATTTGAAATTCACCTCCGCTGTATCGCCAAAAAGCCCAACGTGCGTCACATGAGCTTCGATGAAGCCTTTGCCCGCTACGATGGCAGCCGAAACTTCACTGCTCGGGTTGCGGATGCGCCCGACCCGGTGCAGTCCCCTTGTCACCGCAAGCTCATTGCTGCCCCGCTCGACGATGCAAGTGTCACCAAGGTCGATACGCGTTCCCGGCGCCAATTCGACCGTTACGCTGTGGCTCGTCTCTGTGATCGAAAGGTCGAACAGCGTTGGTCCCTTTAGGCGATCAAGGCCACCATTCCAGCGCTTTTTCCACGATTTACCGGTATTTCTGCGTATGTAATCGAGACCCATTAGCCAACCTCCAACAGCGGCATAAAGCTCTTCGTTTTGCCAACACGGCGTTCAACAACAAGGCCCTTTGCCGCTAGCGACGCGAGGCGATTGTTCCAGGCAGTAGGCTTAATTGCCTCATCTTTACCAAGCGCCGCGAGCTGCGGGGCGGTCGCTTCTCCCAGACCCTTTATAAGTTCAAATGTCGCACGAAGAACGGGCTCAAGCTCACCCACCAACTTGATATCGGCGAGAGCGCCATCGTCATCGCGAGTGCATGACCAAAATACGTCGCCTCGTTGCCGAGCAAAGAAATCTAACTCTTCGACCACTGACAGTCCCGCGTTCGCTATTACGGGATAAAAGTTCGCCTGACCGCTCCGGGCGAAGTCGCGAAAGCCGACGACGCATTCTCGAAGAAATGAGGACGTGGCCACTTCGACACCAGCGAAATCGAGGAAGACCATCTTGCCGCTCGCTTCCGGCTGAACCGTTGCGATGAGATCGGCCAGCACCTTCCGCCCGAGCAAACTGCCAGTCAGTATGCTTTTGCCGTCAGACAAGTCGAGTATCGAAATTTGCACGCTCACTTCCTTCACTTTTCAAAATGAATATAATGAGGCGGAAGCTTAACATCAAGAGCCATGATGAAAGAAATTGTGAAGCTTTCATAAAGGCGCGCCGTCGCTGAGCTAGGGTCTACGCAGGTTGAACGGTTGAACTGCTGCGCGCACTGGTGGCTATAGGAGCTGGTGAGTAATTGTGAGTCCTAAGACTGCAGCCTGATATAGGATTGCATATAGTTCACCATAATGATACGGTTTTATATATCAACATTGCGTCGTTCTGTAGGATTCGCTATATATTATCATGTATGGTTCGCCTCGTACGATACAGGATAATGATATGGCATATAAAACGGAGCATATAACGCAGCAGCTGCGCGCTGCGCGCGAAGCGCAGAAAATGAGCCAGCGCGAGCTGAGCGCACGATCAGGCCTCACGCAAAGCCATATTTCTCAGATAGAACGGGGCACCATGGAGCCCGGGCTTGGCAGCCTAGTGGATGCGGCGCGCGCGCTCGACCTTGAGGTTATTCTTGCCCCGAAAAAACTGATGCCGGCGATCCGCAACATCCTCGATAGTACATCCGTATCGACTGATGTCCTGACATCGGACCAGCGCAAACTGGTGGGGCGCCTTGATCGGTGGTTTGCGCAGCACAGAGGCGCCTTCGCTAGTGCTTCCGAGGCAGATACATTCAAAGACAGTCTCGCGCTCTTAAGGCATCTTCCTCTGCCGGCCGAGGAGATGGACACATTCAAAGAGGCGACTGCACGCCTCGACCGGTGGCAGGACGATCCTCCGTCCCGTCAGGAACTGAGCAGGATCGCACATGCCGTAAGACAGATACGCAACGCCGCTGTGCACCGCGACCGTGACGCGGTGGTCCCTCGCTCGGCCTATGCGCTGGATGAGGAAGACGATAATGCCTAAGGTCACGGTCCTCGATGTCAGACTGTATGGTCAACCGGTTGCGACCCTTACAAACCTGCAGGACGGGCGCACCATCCTCGCGTTCAACGATGCTTATATCGAGGACGAAAAGCGGCCGACGCTTAGCCTGTCCCTGAAAGACCCGTTCGGTGCGCTCATCACGAAGTTCAGGCCGTACAACATGGTGGTCCCGCCCTTCTTCTCCAACCTACTGCCGGAAGGACCGCTGCGCAAATACCTCGCTGGTCGTGCGGGTGTGAAGCCATCGCGGGAATTCTTCCTGCTCTGGATGCTCGGCCGCGACCTGCCTGGGGCTGTGACGGTGCATCCCTCCGAAGGGGATGACGCGCCTCCGGATGACGAGCGGGCTATCGTTGAAGCTCGGCCGAACGCGCTACGCTTTTCGTTGGCGGGTGTGCAGCTGAAATTCTCGGCCTTTAAGAACGACAAAAAGGGCGGCGGCTTGACCATTCCGGCCGAGGGCACGGGTGGCTCGTGGATCGTCAAGCTGCCCTCTCAGCAATATAGCGGCGTGCCCGAGAACGAGTTCGCGATGATGACCATCGCCCGCATGATGGGCACGGACGTGCCCGAGATCCAGCTGGTTGATCTCGATGCCGTGAGCGGTCTGCCGCAAGGCGTGGGCGAGCTGCACGGGCAGGCGCTGGCGATCAAGCGTTTTGACCGCACGCCGGAGGGACCGGTGCATATCGAGGATTTTGCTCAGGTCTTCGGCGTCTTTCCCGACCATAAATACGATAAGGGCAATTACCGGATGATCGGCCGCGTGCTGGGGATCGAAACCAGCACGGCCGACGTGGCGGAATTCATCCGGCGGCTAGTCTTCAGCACGCTAATCGGCAATGGCGACATGCACCTGAAGAACTGGTCGCTCATCTATCCTGATCGCCGCACCCCTGCGCTCTCACCAGCGTATGACCTGTTGTCGACTATCCCTTACATCGAGGGGGAAGATACGGCGGCGCTCAATTTCTCCCGCACAAAAAAGATGGCGGCGCTGTCGAAGGACGAGCTCGCGCATCTGGCTGCGAAAGCGGAGCTTTCCGAGAAGCTGGTGATCGACACCGCGCGCGAGACGGTTGAACGTTTTAGGGCGGTATGGGACGCGGAAAAGAAGAACCTGCCGATAACAGCCAAGGTCGCCGACACGATCGATACGCACGCACCGACGGTCGAGCTGTATCGCGAGTTCGCGAAGTAGTGCCTCGCGGCTCGGCCTTCAACTTATCGAGACTTGCTGCATATTCAAGGCGTTAGCCCATCCAAACAGACCGGCCATTGGTTCGATTCCCTTCAAGACCAGCAACCAGACCTGACGGGTCGATCGGCTAGCGCTGGCCCGGCAGGTAATGGCTGCGGCTTGTCGGTAGGCCGACTCTCCAATGCCCGAGTTGCCGATCCGGTGAGCCTGCGGCGCTGATATGTGCCGGCACGATCGCTAAGTTTATCGCGGCGTCGCTCGCGGGCGGCCGGACGCTAAGGAGCTTAATCTGCGTGGCATGCAGGGTGAGGTTTTAGGGCAATCGTAGAGCAGGCAGAGCCTACCTACAAACATGCCGAATACCTAGCGCGCTTCAATCGCCTCGGTGAGAAAACGAAATCCGGCGCCAGCCGACGTCATCTGCCCCTGAGGTGACGGACGTCCTTGTGGGGTCGTGACAGAGGCTCCAGACAACGACGATGAGCAAGTAGTTTTTGGAGCTGACATGCCGGCGCGAATGTCCATGACCGGGAAGCAAGGGAGGCTCTGCCGAGGTTACAGGAACGGAAGATAAGGTCTTGCGACACCATGCACTCCAGCACCGTTAGATCACTAAGCGCCCAAAGGAATGCCAATAATAAGCGCCAGACCTTGGAGCACCGCGGGGGTGATTTGAAATTGCCGCTACGTGCCCCCCCCATCGCGTTCTTGCCCGTTACCTCGATGAGAAGCCCGCGCTTCACGAGCGGGTCGATGGTCTGAACAATCCGCCCCTGGTCAGCCCGGTACTGTCCACGAGCCGGGTCAGGGTAATTGGCGAACTTTCCAGATGTCATTGCCCGACACATCGGATTTCCATGAAACTCGATATCGCGGGGGGGCACTGAATCCGCTGCGATAGGGTCAATTTGCGGTCCCAACCAATGGGTCGGACGTTCGAAGACGCTAAATCCGGCGAGAACGAAATAATCCGACCTTGGATCGTGTGAGTGACCTCACTGATCCAAATAGAGCAGGTACAACAGATCCCCCTCAACGAGAAAGCGGACCGCATGCGGTCCGCTCGAATTCGGTAAGCCGAGTGAAACAATCGTTCAACGCACCGACGGATCAGCGCTCTCGACTATGGTGCCAGATAAATCGATTGCCGCTGCCTTTTCAAGAGGGCAACGAGCCGCGGGAGGTCGATCGGACTACGCACATCATTCAGGCCGCCCTCATTGTTTCCGATTGGTTGCCGTTGTTCTCACCAAGATCGAACCGGTCGACGAGTTCCTTGAGGTAGTCCGCCTCGCCCGACAGGGTCCAGCTCGCGGCTTCGGTTTCCTCGGCCATGGCCGCATTGCTCTGCGTCAACTGGTCGAGCCGGGTGATCGCGCCATTGACCTCGGCGATCGAGGCGGCCTGCTCCCGGCTCGACAGCGCAATCGCCTCGATCTCAGTCGAGATGCCGAGGATGTGGTTGGAGATATCCATGAGCGCTGCTCCGGTTTCGGCGACCAGGCCGGCGCCTGTGCCGACTTCGGCGGTGGCATTTCCGATCAGCGTGGCAATCTCCCTGGCGGCCCCGGCGGAGCGCTGCGCAAGCTCCCGCACCTCCTGTGCGACGACGGCAAACCCCTTGCCGGCTTCGCCAGCGCGCGCCGCCTCGATCCCCGCATTGAGCGCCAACAGGTTGATCTGGAAGGCGATGTCGTCGATGACCTCGATGATGCTGCCGATCCGGCTGGAGGCAGCCTCGATGCGCCCCATCGCCTCAGTCGCATTGCCGACGACAACGGTAGACCGGTCGGCTCCCTGCTTTGCCTTCGAAACGGTGCGGTCGGCATTCGCCGCCTGGTCCGCCGCCTTGCGGATCGTGGCAGCGATCTGGTCGACGGCTGCGGCCGTTTCTTCGAGCGACGCGGCTTGCTCTTCGGTGCGGCCCGAGAGCGCTTTGGCCCCCTCGGCCATCTGACGGCCGCTTCCCTGAATTACTGATGAAGTCGTGCGGATGTCGACAAGGGTTTGCCGCAAGCCGGCGACGGCGGCGTTGAAATCGGTGCGCAGCTTGTCGAGCGTCGGGGCAAAGGGTGCTTCGATCGTAAAGGTCAGCCGGCCCTTCGCCATGGCGTCGAGCCCGTCCGCCAAGGCATCGACGGCGAAGGCGACTTCGGCATCGCGGCGGGATTTGTCCGCCTCGTTGCGGCCACGTTCGGCGTCGGCTGCGGCGCGTTCCTGCTCGGACCGCTGTTCGAGAACGACCTTCGCCTTCGCATTGGTCTTGAAGACGGCAAGCGCACGCGCCATCTCGCCGATCTCGTCGGCACGGTTCTGATTGCCGACAGCCGTGTCGAGCATGCCGCCGGCGAGGTTGCGCATCGCCTGGGTGATCTGGCCGATTGGTCCCTTCAACGTAAGCACCAGCGCCGCTCCGCAAACCAGCGCGATGATCACGCCCAGCGCCATCGCACCGACGGACAGCATGTTGGCATCCTGGCTCTGGCGGCCGGCCGCGCTCTGCTGCAGATCGGCGAACAGCGAAAGCTCATTGCCGATCTGGTCGATCTCGGCGGCGGCGCCCTCAAATTGCTCGGCTCGCTTGCCGGTGGCGTCGACGAGTTCAGTCGTGGACTGCTCAATCCTGTCGAAAGACGGCGCGAGCTTTGCCGACTGCTCCCCGGCGAAAGCGAGCTCGCCCGCCGATCCGGTCAGCGCAAAGAGTGCTTTCCGGCATTCCGCGAGATGCGTCGCGAGCGTCGACTGCTTTTCCACTGAGCGGTCGAGCATGAACTCGGCAAGCGCGATGCGGGTCAGGTAGATGGCATCAGTGAGATGCCGCGTGTCCTGGATCACGAGCCCGGCCTTGGCGAGCGAGGTCCCGAGCTCATCGAACGTGGCGGACACGTCCTGCATCTTCAGGGTCGCCGCCGCTTCGAGCGGCTCCTTCAGCGTTTTGAACTCAGCGAAGACATCGACGATTTTCTGGATGTTTTCCGGCTGGCGCGCCGTGTCGTCCACGAGCGCCTTTAATGCCTTCGCGCTGCCCGAGAATGCCTTGCCCAGCGATTTGGAATTTTTCGGTAATGCCACCGAAAGCAGCTTCTGGTGGACCTTCAGGTCGCCCATTGCCGCGGCGAGCCGCTGATACCCTGCGCTGTCATCCTTGCGTGCGGCAAATGCGTCTCCCAGCGCAGCAACAAAGCTTGTCGCCGAGAGGATCTTCTGCACGTCGCGCAATTTCTGCTTGGCGTCGTCTTCCTGGGACCTGAATGACGTGTCATACGCGGCGGCGGCGGCGAGCAGATCCGTCTGCGACGTGTTGATGACGTCCAGCGCGTCCTTGATGCCGGCCTCGAGCCGCGCTTCATCGGCATGCAGCGCCCAGAGGTCGTCCATCCGGCCGCTGATCGCGGCGAGTGCTGTCGAGGCGCTGTCGAGCTCCGCCCAGCCTTCGGATTGAGGCGTCAGGCGTGCACGGGCGGCGTCGAGCGCGCTGCGCTGCTCCTCGAGCCGCGTAAAGACGAGCCCCCGGTTCTCGTCGGTCGTCTGATCGAGGAAGCTGATCATCGCGACATAGACATCCTTGAAGCCACGCAGCGATGCCGCAACGTCATTGGATATCGCCATGCGGTTCTGCAGCAGCCCCGATGCCAATATCCCGGTCACACCGACCGCCGTAATGCTCATGATGAAGGGCAATACCAGCAGCATCACCTTCGTACGGATTTTGAAGCGCGAGAGGAGACGATCGACCCAGCCCATGAGACATCCCTGAATTATAATGAAGTAGCAGTCGCGATTGTGCGTCGCAGCATCGCCCCATCGATAGGTGGGCATCGGATAACAATTCGATAACGGCGGGGCGAATAAACCCACATGTCACGCAATATTCACACAAGGTAATTTATATTACTTTTCAAACACCTCGCGCCCACATGGCCGCCGCAGCTAACAGCGTCAGAGGTGAGCCGGCGGACGTCTGCTGAGCCAATTGCCGAAGAACCGGCCTCTGGAAATTTATCACTGAGGTAACGCCGGCATGTGTGCGAGCGCCTTCCCGCATTCGATGCTTAAACCTGACGCGCTGTCCTTCAATACCAGGAGGGATCGTCACGCCATTGTTGTTTGCGCGCTGTAGCCTCTCGCCAGAGTTGGAAAGGGGCTGGCAATGGAAATTTCAAAATTCGCTGACGAACAACTGGTCGATGAAATCGCCGCGGGCCGCGAGGCGACGCCCGAGGTGGACCCCATGCGGTTGATCGAGCAAGTCGTCCACCGGGCGAGGGCCGGTGCCGGCGTGAATTTCGACGTTTTCGAGTCCCTCATCGGCGCAAACGATCTCGTCGAAATCAACTATCTCGAGCGTGGTCTGATGGCAGCCCGCGCCGTCTGCAGGATCAATGTCGCCGCGCCTGTGGGCGATGGCAGCGACTGGGGGACAGGGTTTCTGATCGGCCCGCGACTGCTGTTGACCAACAACCACGTCATCGACTCGCCTGAAGACGCTCTCAAGGCAACGGTCGAGTTCGGTTACGAACTCGACGCCGAAGGCCGTCTGAAGCGCACGACCCGCTTCCGCCTTTCCCCGCAAGACGGTTTCGTGACCAGCCCAAAGGATGCCCTCGACTATACGATCGTCGCGATCGCCGAAAGCAGTGAGGATGGCGCCACGCCGATCTCGGATCTTGGTTTTCTGCGCCTCGACGCACGCACGGGCAAGACGGAGGTCGGCCAGTACGCGACGATCATTCAGCATCCCGATGCCAAGACAAAGCGCATCTCGCTCCGGGAAAACAAGTTCGTCAAATATGGCGACGACGCGGATCCGGAACGCGACAACTTCCTCTGGTACTCGTCCGACACCGCCAACGGATCTTCGGGCGCGGCCGTGTTCACCGATGCATGGCAGGTGGTTTGCTTGCATCACGCAGGTGTTCCTGACCGCAGCATGATCGATGGTGAGGAACACTGGGCGCTGACCGACAAGACCACCGCGCCGGCCCGCATCGCCATCAACCTGCCCGTTGAGAAAGTGAAGTGGCTCGCCAACGAAGGCGTTCGCATTTCCAAGCTGATCGCTGACGTTCAACAGCGGACTGCAGTTCCCGGCTTCGCGCGCTCGACTCTGGTCGATGACCTTATCGCTGATGCGACCGGGGTGAAGCCGTTTGCCGGCACAGCGCCAGCAGAGAGCATCATCGGTCCACCGCTCATCGCCGCCGCACCGGCCTTGCGGCTTGTAGCTGCCGAGGCCAGACGCCGGCCGACGCGGCATACCCATCCGGCCAATTACTTCGATGGACGCGTAGGCTATCAGCCAAAATTCCTGCCCGTCGAAATCGCGCTTCCGACGCTTGGGGCCAATGCGCTGCGGCATGGAACGCCTGCGAAGGTCGCCGGCGCTATCGATGACGTTCTGCGCTACCAGCATTTTTCTGTCGTCTTGAACGCCGATCCCAAACGCAAGATGGCCTATTACACGGCCGTGAATATCGACGGTGCCCGCTGGACGAACCTGGAACGGGGAAATGACGTGTGGTTTTACGATCCGCGCGTGCCCGAGGAACTGCAAAACGGCGACGAGCTCTATGGCAACGAGCCTGTTCCCTCGAAGAACTATTTCGACCGCGGTCACCTGGTGCGCCGCCTCGATCCGGTTTGGGGAGAGATCCGCGTCGCCAAACAGGCAAATGACGACACGTTTCAGTGGACCAATTGCTCGCCGCAATATTGGGGCTTCAATCAGGGCGCCGATCTGTGGCAGGGGCTGGAGAATTTCCTGCTCTACAACACCGACGACGAGGATGTGCAGGCGTCCGTCTTCTCCGGCCCGCTCTTCCGCTCGGACGATGAAGAGCAAAGGGGAATTCTGATCCCGCAGTTTTTCTGGAAGGTGATTGCCGTCACCGACAAGAACGAGAGACTCTTTACCAGCGGCTACATGGTCAGCCAGCAGGATTATGCGCTCAACATTCCGTTCGAACGCCTGCCGATCGGTCCGAACAGCACAAAACCGGGTCAGAATTTCCAGGTGCCGGTGGCAAAAATCGTCGAAGACACGGGTATCGTTTTTGCGGACGACGTTCTCACCGCCGACGTCTATTCCGGGCCGTCAACCGGTCGAGCATTGCGGACCGTCGCGGATATCGAGCATCCACGGCGGTGATCGTGCAAAGCCGCACTTCATCCAAGGTTGTTTCAAGGGTTCGCGGTCGCCTCGTTCAGTCAAGGGTCGCCAGTTGCGCGGCCGGCCCTCTGATCGCCCGCGAGGATCTGACTCCCTGGACGTCCCGCGGAGTGTCTACCAATCGGGCCTGTTCGGGAGGGACATTCGGCTTCTCGACGGATGTTCTCTGTTCACGCTCGCGATCGCATGGCGTGGAACGGTCATAGCATTGCGAAAGGCCGCTTCTGACCGCCGCCGGAGCCGGCCTGACGGGCGGCGCCTCAATCGTCGTGACCTAAACTCGAAGGGGCATGGTGATGGCAGAGGCGCACCGATGCACCGGCTTCAAGCAGCCGAACCGTTAGCCTGATCTCTCATCCCTTAATTAGCGATTTTTCATACTTGACTATGACATTCACCTTTAAATAGAAGAAGCCGAGCGCTGGCGGAATCACTTCGATGGCGTTCCGCTTTGAGTTTCAATGAGAAATGAGTCGGTGCTGCGCAATTGGCATGCCCTCGCTCCGAGGTGCGTGTGTGTTCGCGCGCGCCTTTCGGGAGGACAAGAAATTGAACGGTCTTGAGTCTTTGTTGTCTTTCACGCCGGCGCTGCAGCCGCAAAGCCTATCCTATGTCCGGACGTTCCTGAGGCTCGTCCATTTCGCCGGCCTGGTCATCGGATTTGGCGGGGCCGTGTTTCTCGATCTGTTCATCGCGCGCTATCGCCGCATGACCATGACGGCAGAGCTTATCAGCAACATCGAGTGGGTCAGCCGGTTTGTCGCCCTGGGTCTCCTGTTGCTGTGGATTTCCGGCGCCGGATTCCTCCTACTCTATCAGATGAGTGAGCCGGAAAAGCTGATGAACCCAAAAATCTGGGCCAAGGTCACCATCGTCGCCATTCTGTCAATCAACGGCTTTGCCATTCACCGGCTTGTCCTGCCGTTCCTTCGCCGGCGGATTGGAAGTCAACTGCTGGCGGGACTGAAACCGAGGACGAAAGTCGCGCTGATCTGGTGCGGTGTTGTCTCTGCGGTATCCTGGAGCGTGCCCGTGGTGCTCGGCGCTGCACCGCAGCTCAATTTTGCCGTACCGTGCACCGCCATCCTGGGCGCCTACGCTCTGGCGTTGGCTCAGGCTTTCCTGATCGCTGTCTTTGTGCTGCGAGACAGAGGCGAAGTCGCGAAGGTATCTGGACCATGCTAAAAAATTGGCCTGCAAGACCTCTCCGCTGAACAGGAAACATTCGTCGCCAAACGCGCCGAACCTCAAGACAGCCCTGCGACAATTGTTAAGCCGAAATCATCACGAATCCCGGCCTGATAGGCAGCAATCAGCTTTGCAGCGAGCGCTTCGGCCTCTTCTGACTTACGCGACAATGCCCGCCTTTGCAGTTCGAGGTGGAGTGCGCTTTCGATCATTTCCAATTCCTCGGATCCAAGTGGATCGAAACTCAAGGGTCGCGTGAAATCCATCGTATCCCCTCTGACGATGCCGATGCGGCGCCGATTGAATATCTAGGCTGGTTGATCGAGATCGCCAGCCCTCTGACGATTCGCTGTGACGGCGTCACGACACGAAAGTACCGAATCTGTCCGGACTTTTGAGAACGTATCCAGGACTCAAGTTGCAAATAGAAGGCAAGAGGAGATCGGCTGCTCGGCAGGTTTTGCGAAGCAGTTGGATCGGCTGAAGCTGGACAGGGCTGGAGGTGGAACTCAGAGACGACGGTTGATCAGACTCTCATTCCCTCCCGCAAAAGCCCTTGCTTAGACGGCGTTTCCTATCGGTGTACTGCGCAGGCGCAAGTGCATTACTTTCAGTTTGCTCGGGCGTTGCGTGCTTCACTAATCCGCGGTTTTTGGCTTATCCTCAGCGCACTCGACGAGAACATTGACTGTATCCTGCAATATAGGTCCAAGATGCCGACCCTTTTGCCAGAACACGACATAGTGATACAGGGCGCTCGGCTCGAAGGGGCGGATCTCGACGGGAAAAGACGCAAACTGCCGGGCCGCAAAAGTGTTGCTGCTCGAAATGCCGAGCCCAGCGGCGACGAAGCTGACCTCCTGGCCGATAATGTCCACCTGGATAGCCAAATGCGGCTCTACGCCCATGTATCTCAGGGCGTTTTCGTTCATGAGATGCGATTGCATCTGCGGTTCGATATCCGCAAGCGGTTCGCCGACCAAGTCTTCCGGTCTGATGATGTCCTTTTGCGACAACCGGTGGGCCGGGTGGAAAATGCAGACATTCGTCGCCGTCGTCGCCGGGCGCCAGTCGAAGACGTTTTCATCCAGTGGCAGCCGGGCAAGCCCGAGGTCCGCACGTCCTTGGAGCACGTGGTCCGCCACCTCCCGATAGGTGCCGGATTTTAGGTGGACCGCCGCGATCGGCTGGCGTGAACGCAGCTTACGGATGGCCTCAGGAAGAAGTTGGAGCGAGAAGACATGTGGCGCCGCGATGCTGATCGTGTCGCTGTCGATGCCCTTCAGGGAGGAGACAGTCCTAGCGATCCTTTCCATCTGCACGAAGGTCGCATCGGCATCGCGAAAGAGGGTCATCGTTTGTCCCGCACGAACAGTTGCACGCCAAGCAGGGCCTCCAACTGCTTGATCTGCTGGCTGACGGCAGGCTGGGTGATGTCGAGGGCCTTCGCGGCCGCCCGCTCCGAGCCTGTTCTGACGACCTCGCGCAGAATCTGAAGCTGGCGGAGCGTGACGCCTGTCCCTGCGATTACCACCATGGTGTTTTCTCCCGCGCGCGCGCCGATTGTAGCTCTGCATGTGCAAAGATCGACTTATACCTGTTTAGAGCGGAGCTCTTCATATCTGGCCGGATGACAGTCTCAATATATAAGTCACGCTTATCGACTAATAATCTTGCTTATAAATTGACGCGGTTAAAACTAAAGGCAATTCTGACTTCAGAACGCCGCGCCAACTGACATCGGGCGTCCCCGGAACGCAAAGTGTTCCGATATATCGAAATTCGTAACCGAAAGGGTGGTGCCGCTCCATGCGTGCAGCAAGGGCGTTGTCGTGTCCAGCATTCGGCGCAGCTGGCGCAGGCGGCAGGACGTCTTCTGCGAGGACATGGGACGATGCATGAACCGACGGTGAAAGAGCTGCCGGCACACGGCGTTCGCGCCGAGCGCATCGAAAAGCGGCTCGGCGGCAACGACGTCCTGCGCGGTGTTGACCTCATCGTTAGGACCGGCGAGATCCTCTCGATCCTCGGCAGCAGCGGTTCGGGCAAGAGCACACTTCTCCGGTGCCTCAATCTTCTGACCGTTCCCGATAGCGGCGACATCTGGGTGCATGGCGAGAAGCTGGCGATCCGATCCGAATCCCAGCATGGCGGGCAGGCCGAAATCCTCGACCATCGGCAGGTTCGAAGGGTGCGAGCTTCCATGGGCATGGTATTCCAGAGCTTCAATCTCTGGCCTCACATGACGGCACTTGAGAACGTCACGGAAGGCCCCGTCCTCGTAAAGGGAATACGGCGCAATGCAGCTGCCGATCTCGGGCGGCACTACCTTGCCAAGGTCGGGCTATCGGACAAGGCGGGCGCGTATCCGCGCCATCTATCCGGCGGCCAGCAGCAGCGCGTGGCGATTGCCCGGGCGCTTGCGATGGAGCCGCGCGTCTTGCTCTTCGACGAGCCGACTTCGGCGCTCGATCCGGAGCTGGTGGGCGAGGTGCTACGCGTCATGGCGACGCTTGCGGACGAGGGGCGCACCATGGTGATCGTCACCCACGAATTGGCCTTCGCACGCGAGGTGTCGACACGCGCGGCCTTCATGCACCGCGGGCTCATCGAAGAGGAGAGCCCGTCGCAGAAATTCTTCTCCTCTCCCGTCTCCGGCCGCCTTCGCAGCTTTCTCGCCTCACATCGATAGAAGGATTTCGCACATGGACGGTTTCATGCTGCAGTTTGTGAACGGGCTGAAGACGACGGTACTGCTGGCACTTGTCAGCGGCGCGCTCGGCATGGCGCTCGGATTGCTTGCCGCCGCAGGACGGCTGTCGCGGTGGAGGGCGGTAAGCGTGATGGTTGGTTTCTACACGACGATTATTCGCGGCGTTCCTGAACTCATCATCATTCTGCTGATCTATTTCGGTGGAACGGTCGCCATCAGCGCCTTCTTCGGCCGCTATGTCGAGGTCAACGCGTTCCTCGCTGGGGTCGTCTCCCTCACCGTTGTCTTCGGCGCCTATACGGCAGAAATTTTTCGAGGCGCCGTGCTCAGCATACCAACAGGACAGATCGAGGCGGCCCGTTCGCTCGGGTTGCACCCATGGCAGGCCTGGCTGCTGGTCATCCTTCCGCAAATGCTGCGCATTGCTCTGCCGGCCCTTGCAAATCAATGGATCTCCCTCGTCAAGGAAACGTCACTGATCTCGATCGTCGGACTGACCGATATCATGCGCGTCGCCGCCATCGGCGCGGGCTCGTTGCGGGCGCCGCTGACATTCTATCTCGCGGCATCGGCTCTCTATCTCGCGCTGACCAGTTTGGCGCTGGTCATCTTCAATCTCCTCGAACGGCGTTTCGCCGTTCCCGGACGGTGAGGCGCCACGTCATGGATATTACACTCCTCCTCACCAGCACGGTCACGCTCGCCAGCGGCATTCCGCTGACGCTCCTCCTGACCGCCGCATCGCTCCTGGCAGGACTCGTCCTCGCCGTGCCCCTAGCCTTCATGCGAGCGTCGTCCCGGAAGTGGCTCTCTCTGCCTGTGCTCGCCTATACCTATGGTTTTCGCGGCACGCCGCTGCTTGTCCAGCTCTTCATCATCTATTACGGCTTGGGCCAGATCGGCATCATTCGCTCAAGCGTCCTTTGGGTCCTACTGCGCGATCCTTTCTGGTGCTGCCTGCTGGCCTTTTCCCTCAACAGTGCCGCCTACACGACGGAGATTTTTCGCGGCGGCATCCAGGCCGTGGCCACCGGCCTGGTCGAGGCGGCACAGGCGGTCGGAATGTCGCCATTGCAGATCAAGCGCCGGATCATCTTCCCGATCGCCTTTAGAAGCGTTCTTCCATCCTATGCAAACGAGGTTATCAGCCTCGTCAAAGCGACGTCGCTCGCCAGCACTGTGACCCTGCTGGAGATAACCGGACTTTCGCGCAAATTGGTTTCAGAAACTTTTGCGCCCTACGAGATCTTCATTGCCGCCGGCGTACTCTATCTCGGTCTGACATTCCTTCTGACCGGCTTTTTCCACGCCTTAGAGGGTCGGTTGAATGCCGCTCCGCGGGCAAAAACCCCCCTGGGCCGGGTCGCCTTGCAGCAGGTGGCTCATGAACAATAGTCCCTTCGAAAACCCATCGCAGCTCTGTGAGACCGCCTGGCGTGAAATCGACCTGTCTGCCGTAGCGTCCAACTACCGCGCCATTCGAGAGGCTATCAGCCCTAACACAAAAATCTTCGCCTGCCTGAAGCAGGACGCCTACGGATGCGGGGCGGGGAAGGTTGCTTCCATCTTGTCCGCGGCGGGCGTCGACGCCTTCGGCGTGGTGTCCATTGCCGAAGCCATCGCCGTCCGAAAGGCTGCGCCAGGAAAACCGATCCTCATGTATCCGGGTATTGGCCCGAACGCTGCCGATCTTGTCCGCGACCTCGATCTGACGATTTCAATTTCCGGCGAAGAGGATCTGGCCGGCTGGCTATCGACTGGCGCTCCGCTCAAGATCTTCGTGAAGGTCGATCTGGGTTTTTGGCGCGCCGGTGTAGCTCCTTCCGATCTTCGACGCTTGACGGATCTATGCACCTCGCAAAGCACTGTCACCGTTGACGGTCTCTATGCCCATCTCAGCGAGTTCGGCGACGCCGGTTCCTCGGCACTGGCGCAGGTCGCGCGACTGACGCCGCTCCTACAAGGGCTGAAGGCGGAGGGGCAGCTTCCCGCAACCGTCATGGTCTCAAGCAGCGAAACCCTGCTTAGTCATCCGGAATTCGACATGGACGCGGTCGATCCTGGTGCGCTTATCTTTGGACTGACACGTTCCCGCACCGGGCGCAGAGTCCTGTCCAGCCGCCCGGCTCTGTCGGCGATCAAGGCGAGGATCGTTGCGCTCAAGACGTGCGACGACAGTATGGGGGTGCCTCCGAACCTGCCAGGGTACCACCCGGCCATGCGCCTGGCGGTGCTGGGGATCGGCTGGGGGCATGGCGTGCCGCGCAACCTAGGCTCCTCGGCGTCGGTGCTCGTCAGAGGACGGCGCGCGCAGATCGTCCCGCCGATCCACCTCGAGCATCTCCGCATCGATGTCACGAATATTCCCGAAGCGACGCTCGGGGATGTAGCGGTCCTGCTCGGCTCGTCGGGCGCAGACCGCATCACGCTGCCGGAACTCGCAGAAGCCTGGAACACGGACGAAACGGGTGTTGGCTGTGGCCTCCGGGAAAGCTTACAGCGAATAGACATCGCATCAATCGAAACCGAACCAAGAAAAGGGGAATAACATGAGACGACATCTGACTTGTGCCGTCACGGCCTTCCTGTTCGTCGCCGGTCTTGCCCATGCCGAGGAGCGAACGGCGATCACGATTGCCTCGGAAGGAGCCTCGCCGCCGTGGGACTATATCGACGAAAATGGCGCGCTCGTCGGCTTCGACATCGACGTCGGCAATGAGCTCTGCGCCCGGATGAAATTGCAATGCACCTTCGTCGCCCAGGATTGGGACGGCATCATCCCCAGCCTTCTGGTGAAGAAATACGATGCAATCATCGCCGGCATGTCGATCACGGAAAAGCGCAAGAAATCGATTTCCTTCTCCGTTCCCTATGCAGTTGCGCCGAACCAGATCGTCATGCGGCGGGCTCTGGACCTGCCGCCGAGCGACATCGAAGCGAAGCTGAACCTGACGGACATCGACGCGACGAAGAAGGAGACCATCGAAAAACTGCGCCAAAGCCTGACGGGCAAGACTCTCGGGGTCCTTCGCTCGTCCAATTCGGAGGCTGTCGTCCAGGAACTCTTCGGCGACATTGCGGAGGTGCGCAGCTATGACAGTCAGGAGAATCTGAAGCTCGACCTCACCTCCGAGCGCATTGACGGCGGCTTGGGGGACTACCTGCAATGGAAGCAGTTTCTCGGCACACCAGAGGGCAAGGCGGTCAAATTTTTCGGCCCGCAGCTTTCAGGCGGCACATGGGGCCCCGGCGTTGGTGTCGGCCTTCGCAAGGAGGATGCCGATCTCGTCGGAAACTTCGACAAGGCGATCGAAGCGGCTGTCAAGGACGGCGCGCTGGCAAAAATCAGCCAAAAATGGTTCGGTCAGGATATTTCCCCGCAGCTAGCGAAGTGACCGCTCCCCAGCTATTTCCGGCGGCCTACCGGCCGCCGCCTCTGAATTCATCTCCAAGGTTGTTACCATGTCTTCACCGTTCACGCTTGTCCTGACCGGGCAATCTCTCATTCATCATGATGTTCGGCAGGTTTCGGACGAAGGTTTCTCGGCGATCAAGGCGTTGATCCGGCAGGCCGACATCGCCTTCACGAATTTCGAGACCACGATTTTGGGACGGCATGGTGGATGGCCGATGAAGGGCTCCTACTTCGGCTGTTCGGCACCCGTGGTGCTGGATGCGCTAGAACATATCGGCTTTAACGCCCTGGCGCTCTCCAACAACCACGCCTTCGATCTCGGCCCTTCTGGCGTTCTGTCGACGCTCGACGAGGTGGCGGAGAGAGGATTTCTTCACGCCGGCATCGGTGTCGATGCCGCGGATGCTCGCCGGCCGGGATTGAAGACCTTCGGCACAAGGCAGGTGGCACTCGTTGCCATGGACGCCGGACCAGGCCCGGCGACGATGTACGCCGCCGACGCGACGGACCGACGTCCTGCCCGGCCGGGTGTCAACGGGCTCGACGTTTCAAGGTTGTTCGAGGTTGATAGCGGTGGTTTTGCAGCCCTGACCGGCATTCAGGAGACTTTCCAGAGCAACTATATGGAACGAGCCAACTATGCCCAGCCGCACGATCCGGTCGACCTGAGATCCGATGACGAGATCGATTTCTATGGCACGGTCTTTCGCCGGGCTTCTGAGAACAGGCGCAGGATTCTCGTAGACGAGGCGAGCCTGCAAGGCCACCTGTCCGCGATCAGCCGGGCCGCGTCGGAGGGGGCATTCGTTATCGCCTATCTCCACCATCACCATTGGGAACCGAACTGGCGGGAAGTTCCCGGCTGGGTTCAATCCCTTGCGCGTGCTTGCGTTGATGCGGGGGCTGGCGCCTTCGTCAGCCATGGCGCACCGGTCATGCAGCCGATTGAAATCTACCGTGGTGCGCCGATCTTTTTCGGGCTCGGCAACTTCCTGTTCCACTTGCATGAAGGCGAGGTCGAGTGGAGCGCGCCGGAGGTTTGGAAAAGTGTTGTGGCAACCTGCCGTTTCGATCCTAACGCTCGGTTGCAGTCGGTCGATCTCCATCCCGTCGTCATTGGAGGCGAGCCGTTAGACGCCCAAAATTATCATGAGCGCATCGTGCCGGTTCCAGCGCCGAAGACTCTAGCAGCTGAGATGATCGATGATCTGGCAGCCCGCTCAAGATCGCATGGCGTGTCAATCACTCTAGAAAAAGGTTATGGCATGATAGGAGGCTGCTAGCGATGACCTTCGAGGCACGCCTCCGATTGTCATCACAATATCAGAGTGGTGAATCTGTCCGACTTTTGAGAAGTATCTGGAACTCAGGTTGGTTTAACCGTGGATGTCGTTGATTTTTCGGCCCTGAGAGCTTCGTAGAGGGCGGTTTTCCCGATTTTGACGCGGGCCGCGGCTTCCCGGACGTTCAAACCGGCCGCCAGATGCTGACGGGCTTTGGCAAGCTTCTCCGGGGTTACGACGACTTGTCGGCCACCGCGTCGGCCGCGCTCCTCTGCGGCTTGCAGACCGGCACGTGTTCGTTCCCGGATCAGATCACGCTCAAACTGCGCCAGTGCCCCAAACAGATGGAAGACCAGACGGCCGCCGGACGTCGTGGTGTCGATATTTTCAGTGATGGACCGGAAGCCGACGCCTTGGCCTCGAGTTCGATCTCGATGAGGTGTTTCATCGATCGGCCGAGGCGGTCGAGCTTCCAGACTGTGAGCGTGTCGCCATCTCGAGAATAGCGAATGGCTTCCGCCAGTCCTGGCCGGTCGGTCTTCACGCCTGACGCTTTGTCTTCGAACAGCTTCTCGCAGCCAGCTTTCTGCAAGGCGTCGAGTTGCAGAGCCGTATCCTGATCCCCAGTGGAGACCCTCGCATAGCATATCGCGGTCATGTGCTGTGATTTGTCCGCTTTCTCATTGAATTCGGACAATGTCCGATTTGCCGTCCAATGGCAATGTTGACGGACAAAAACTGGGGAAGCCGAGAAACGGTCGTTTGTCGGACATGGATTTTCGAATTCGCTACGGTGTCCGCATCGAAACTGAAAGCAGAGACAATGGCACGAAGAGCACTGCTGAGAGAGAGATATGGTGGCAACAGGCGACAACCATCCCAGAGGACGAAAGGGAGATCGCCAAACATTGCACGCTGGACCGGCCGGATCTCGATCTGATCATGCGGCAGAACAAGGCTTCGAACAGGCTAGGCCTTGTCTGTGTCATGGCCCTGCTGCGATATCCCGGCCGACCGCTTGCGGATGGGGAGATCTTGCCAGCCGGCGTTTTGCGGTTTCTGGCACGGAAGATCGGTGTCGATCACCACGAGATCGAACGTTATTTCGAGCGCCCGCAGACCCGACGCGAGCATCTCGCCCTGCTTTTCGACAGGATGAAGTTGCGTCCTTTTGCGCCCGCGGACGTGAAAGCGCTCACAGGCTGGCTGACGCCTGCCACGCAAACGTTGCGCCAGGCCGATGCATTGGCAGACATGGTGGTCGAAGAATTGCGCCGTCGCCGCATTCTCCTGCCAGCGCGCCCCGCGCTTGAAGCTATCCTTCATTTGGCAATCCGGCGCGGGGTTCGCATCGCTCACCGGGCGCTGGCGGGCGGGTTGTCGGAGGGCCACAAGCTCGATCTGGACAGACTTCTTGACCCGCGTGAGGGGACAAGCGTCACCGTTCTCGCCTGGGCGGTACGCATCCGAGGTGGGCCGCCTTGTAGGAATTGTCGGATTTGGCACTGACTGTCCTTATTGACGTCAATACGGACAGTGCGGAATGGAACGACTTGAGATTATCGATTGCGGCCGGCGTCGTCGTTTTAGCAAAGAGATGAAGCTCCAGATTGTCGCGGAGAGCTATTCGGAACCTGGCTTGTGTGCGACGACGGCGCGGCGACATGGAATATCGCGTTCGCAGTTATATGAATGGCGCCGGCTCGCTCGAGCGTGGCAACTGGATGTTGCGTCGCCTGTGGGCGGCTTTGTGCCGGCGCTGCTTGTCCCAGAGGTAGAGCCGGTAGCAGGGTCGTTGCCGAACGCCGGCCGGATGGAGGTTGTCAGCGCCAACGGTCGTCGCGTGATCGTGGACCGCGATGTCGACGTTGAAGCGCTGCTTCGGGTCTTGCGTGGGTTGGAGGCGCAGCGATGAATCCGTTTCCGCTGGGAACAGGGGTCAAGGTCTGGCTTTCGACGGGCTATACGGACATGCGCTGTGGCTTTCCCTCCCTGGCGCTTCGGGTGCAGGAGGTTCTGCAGCATGATCCGTTGTCCGGGCATCTCTTCGTCTTCAGGGGGCGCAGATCGGATATTTTGAAGATCATCTGGCATGATGGTCTGGGTGCCTGCCTTTTTACCCGGCGGCTGGAGAAGGGCCGGTTTATCTGGCCGAATATGGAGGGCGGGGCGGTCGCGATCTCACCGGCGCAATTGTCCTATTTGTTGTCCGGGATCGACTGGCGCAATCCGCAGGAAACCTGGCGTCCGACACGGGTCGGATAACATTATTCCATTGAAAATATTGAATGAATCTGATCGAATGGCTTCATGACTTCGAAGCCTGTGGATCTTCCTGCGGACCTTGCGAGCGCCTATCTGGCGCTGCTTTCCGAGCGTGAGATGTTACAGGCTGAACGTGATGTCGTTGTTGCCGAGCGCGACACCGTCGTGGCGGAGCGGGACATTGCGGTGGCGCAAGCCGCCAACGCCCAGGCGATGCTGTCCGACAGCGAGGCGTTGATCGCCAAACTGGAGCTGGCGATCGAAAAGCTGAGGCGGGAGCTTCGCGGAAAGCGTTCCGAGCGCACGGCGCGCCTGATCGACCAGATGGAATTGCAGCTCGAAGAGCTGGTGATGGCCGCGACAGAGGACGAGGTTGCAGCCCAGGCGGCTGCCGCCAAGACCGCGAGCGTACGTTCGTTCACACGCAAGCGTCCGGTCCGAAAGCCGTGGCCGGAGGATATCGAGCGCGAGCGCGTGGTGATCGATCCGCCAGCCACCTGTGCCTGCTGCGGCGGGTCGCGCCTGTCGAAACTGGGCGAGGACGTCACCGAGACGCTCGAGGAGGTTCCGCGCCGGTTCAAGGTGATCGAAACCGTACGCGAGAAATTTAGCTGCCGGGACTGCGAGAAGATCAGCCAGGCGCCGGCGCCGTTCCATGCGACGCCGCGCGGCTTCATCGGTCCTCATCTGCTGGCGACGATCCTCTTTGACAAGTTCGGCATGCATAGCCCGCTCAACCGCCAGAGCACCCGGTTCAAATGCGAGGGCATCGAGCTTTCGACCTCGACGTTGGCCGACCAGGTCGGGTATGGAACGGCCGCGCTCCTGCCGATCTTTGATCTGATCGAAACGCATGTCTTCGCGGCCGAGCGGCTTTTTGGCGACGACACCACCATTCCCATCCAGGCCAAAGACAAATGCACGACCGGGCGAATATGGACCTACGTGTGCGATGACCGGCCCTACGGCGGCGCGGCAGCGCCGGCGGCCATATACTATGCGTCGAGCGACCGCCGCGGCGAGCACCCGCAGAAGCACCTGGCCGAATATGGCGGCATTCTGCAGAGTGATTGCTACAATGGCTTCGAGCCGCTCAGTGTCGCCGAAAAGAAAGCGGTACCGATCACCTTCGCCTTTTGTCATGCGCACTCGCGGCGCAAATTCTTTGAGCTGGCCGACATCCAGAAAAATGCCCGCGACCGCAAACGCAAGGGCAAGCCAATCTCGCCGATCGCATTGGAGGCCGTCCAACGGTACGACGCGCTGTTTGAGATCGAGCGCGAGATCAATGGATTGAGCGCCGCAGAACGACTGGCCGCGCGGCAGGAAAAGAGCAAGCCGCTGTTCGATAACATGCACGCGTGGCTGAAACGGGAGCGCGCCTCGCTCAGCAAATCGTCCGAGGTGATCGAGCCGATCGATTACATGCTGAAGCGCTGGGATGGCTTTGCCCGTTTCCTCGACGATGGCCGGATTTGTCTCACGAACAATGCGGCCGAGCGCGCGCTGAGAGGAATTGCCCTCGGGCGTCGAAACTGGACCTTCGCCGGCTCCCAGCGTGGGGCCGATCGTGCCGCCATCATGCTCTCCGTCATCACGACTTGCCGTCTCAACGACGTCGACCCAAAGGCGTGGCTCGCCGATGTGTTTAGCCGCATCGCCGATCTTCCCGTCTCCCGCCTGCACGAACTGCTGCCGTGGCAATGGAAGACACACAAAGGGACGGCTATTGCGACGGCCGCGTAAACAGCTCCCGGAACAATGCTTCCGAACGCGCCAAGCCTTCATCGGTCAGGATCAATGACTTCGACTTGTTGACTGGGTCGCCGATCAAGCCCTTCTTGTGAAGCCGATCCGTCGTTGCCCAGTCGAAGCCCTTCCAGGCACAGCGTTCGTTATGCAGCGTCAGCCATAGCAGCGCCAAAACCGCATCGTCGACCTTGTCCTCATCGATCTCCATGAACCCACGTTACCACGCGCGGCGCTCAAAATCCTGCGGCTCTGCTCGGATGGATACCCTGGGCGAGAACACCAGCATTATCGCCGGCCGCGACCAATCTCGATAGAATCGCCGAGCGCCTTCGCTTTCTTCGATCACTAAACCTGCCGACGACGTTGATGGAGCGCATTCCGGACAAAGTCTTTGATGAATTCGCCGCAGAGGGAGTGCGAATGAGCGCACCTGCGCGATCTCAACCCCGAACGCCGGCATGCGCTGGCGGCGACGGTACTGTATCTTTCCCGCCATCTGACTGACAGCGCCATCGACATGTTCAAGAAACTCATCATGGGGATGTTGACGCGCCGTGCCGACAATCAGGCCGCCGCCCGCGTCACCCGCTCTGTGCGGGAGGTGCAGAAGCCACTGAAGGACGTTTCGAAAGTTTGCCACGCGATCATCGAGGCCAAGGAGAAAGGCGAGGATATCGCCAAGGCGCTCGAACAGGTCGTTCAATGGCCAGCCTTTGTCGCCAATGTCCAGGCGGTCGACACTCTGATCGCGCCGGATGTCATCGACGGCAAAATCGAAATGCTCCAGCGCTATCCGACGATCCGGAAACTGGCACCGCAATTTCTGTCGACACTCGTGTTCCGCGGTCACGCCGTGGCCGCGAATCTTTTGCGGGCGCTCTCCATGATTGCCGATCTCTACCGCACTGGGAAACGCGCGATCCCGGACAGGGCTCCGATCTCCTTCGTCCCCAAAGGCTGGATGTCTCTCATTCTGCAGGATGGCAAGATCGATCGCAGAGCCTACGAACTCTGCCTGTTCAGCGAGCTGAAGCGCCGGCTTGATGCTGGCGATGTCTGGGTGGAGGGGGCGAAGCGCTTCCAGTCCTTCGAAAGCTTTCTCATTCCCAGGCCGACATTCGAGCTGATGCGCGAGGAAGGCCCGCTTCCAGTCGCCGTCGATACCGACGTGGAAACCTATCTCAACCAGCAGCGCCAGATTCTGAATGACGGATTGGCTGACCTCTCTCGTCTTGCGACTGCCGGCGAGCTCGACGATGTCGAATTGACCGAGGCTGGCTTCAGCGTCACGCCACACAAGGCGATGTTTCCGGACATCGCCAAGTCGCTGAAGCCGAAGGTGGAAAGCCGTCTGCCCGCGATCCGCATCACCGATCTTTTGCTCGAGGTGGATGCCCGCACGGGATTTTCCAACGCTTTCACACATCTGCGCACCAGTCGGGGCGCCGACGACAAGCTCGCTTTGCTCACCGCAATCCTAGCGGACGGTATCAATCTTGGCCTGACGAGAATGGCCGATGTGTCGCCCGGGTTGACGATGCGTCAGCTCGCCTGGGCGCATGACTGGCACATTCGCGAGGAAGGCTACACCGCCGCTCATGCCATCCTCGTCAACGCCCAGAGGCAATTGCCTCTTGCGAAGCTGTGGGGCGATGGAACCACGTCATCTTCTGACGGCCAGTATTTTCCGGCGGGAGGGCACGCCGAGGCGATTGGTGATCTCAACGCGCGATACGGCCCCAACCCGGGCGCCAAATTCTACCGCTTCACCTCCGACCAGTACGGGGCTTTCCACATCATCGCCATGAACGCCAATGCGAGCAAGGCCATCTATGTTCTCGATGGTCTGCTCTACCATGGGAGCGATCTTGCTATCGAAACCCACTATGTCGATACCGGCGGCGTGAGCGACATGAGTTTTGCGCTTTGCTATCTCGTTGGTTTCCAGCTTGTGCCTCGGCTGCGCGGCCTCAAGGATCGCAAGCTATATCTCTTCCCTGGTGACACGCCTCGTCCAAATCTCGAGTCCCTCATCGGCGAGCCCATCAATGTCGAGCGGATCAAGGCAAACTGGAATGATATCCTGCGTCTCGTCACGACAATCCGTTCCGGCCAAGTGCGACCTTCGACCTTGCTGGCGAAGCTGTCCGCATTTCCGCGTCAAAACGGACTGGCGCTCGCACTTCGCGATCTCGGTCGCATCAACAGGACAATCTTCTTGCCGCAATGGTGGCAGAACCCCGAAATGCGCAGGAACGCAACCGCCGGCCTTCAACAAGAGCGAAGCCCAGAACACCTTGGCGCGCGCGCTGTTCTTCAATCGTCTCGGAGAGCTGCGGGACAGGACCTTCGAGAGCCAGTTCTACCGGGCATCCGGGCTGAACCTGCTCATCAATGCCATTGTCTACTGGAATACGCTCTATCTCGAACCGGCTTTCGCCGAGCTCAATCGTGAAGGCATCGCCACGCCCCCGGATGTGATCAAACATATCACCCCGCTCGGCTGGCAGCATATCAGCCTGACCGGAGATTACATCTGGACCCCGACGAACAGCCCCGACCTCAGGCCGCTGCGGCGAGAAACATCGATCCTCGCCGCGTGATCACCCTATGTTCTCAAATGTCGGACAGATTCACCACTTTCGTGTCGTGACGCCGTGACGAAGTTGCGGGCGGAGGATATCCAACGCGACTGCCTGTCTCTTCACCGGCTGCTAGCCAGCCATGAGGCCAGTTTTCTGTTGCAGCGCGGCTCGGGTTTACTATTGTCGAGTGGCCCCTTGAATTCGAACGCTCGGGTGCGAAGCCTCCCTGTTGCCGTAGCAGCAGTGGAGGCTTTTCTAGCTGCCAATAGGAACATGGTCGAACAGGGAGCCGCCCTCGGCAGACGGGTCGGGAATGGCTACGGTGAAGTTTTGTCCAGCCATGACTGCATAAGCTCCGGTAACTGTGGAGCGGGCAGGGGACGTGCGAAGAGGTAACCTTGCGCCTCATCGAAGCCTTCGGCCTTGATAATCTCGAGCTGGTCTGCAGTCTCCACGCCTTCGACGGTTGTTGTGATTCCCAGCGTGCGTCCAATTCCGGCAACCGCCCTGAGGATCGCCAGCGATTCCTTGCCGGCCGGTAGGGCGGCAAGCGAATGCAGACGATCCGATTTGACCCTCTTGCCATTTTCTTCAGGCCCGGATCTCGGCAAGACGCACAGCGCTGACGCCAACGCGGTGGAAGTCTCGCCCGAAATAGATGAGCCCATCAGAACCGGGCTGATATCGAACGGCCGTCACTGCGCAATAGAAAACGGTGTGGGTGCCCACTTCCGAAGCAGAATCGATCTGACAATCGATAGCACAGACAGCCCCATCGAGCACCGGAGCGCCCGTTTCAAGGACACTCCATTTAGCACAGGCGAGGCGTTCGCTGACCGACAGCCCCTTCGTAGCAAACTGCATCGCAACGTCACGCTGATCGGCTGATAGAACGTTGACACAGAGATTTCCATTCTTGCGAATGATTTCGTTGTTGGCGCTCGAGCGATTGATGCAGACGAGGAGCGTCGGCGGCTCGTCCGTCACCGAGCAGGCTGCGGAGACTGTACATCCTGCAAGGCCCGCGGCCCCGTTCGACGTGACGATATTAACTGCCGCAGCAAGACCTGCCATTGCGTCTCGGTACTGGGACCTATCAACCATGTGAATCCTGCATCTCACAAGTGAAATCACTTGGCAGCCGCATCGCCGCGACACTTCGCGTCCGAATGCGTTTCTTTGCTGCGCGATCCATACCAGATGATGGTAATCTACCTACTTGATTCGGAGGCGAATATCAGAACACGTCGTGGTCACACTTGCCGGTAGCATCTTCGCCAGAAATCTTTGACTCGAACATCCTGTGCCCGCTTCAAGTCTCGGGCCGGATATGATGCACATTCTTGATGGTTTTGGGATCTCGACAGTCAGATTCGAAGCGTAGATCTCCATTCAATCCCCAGCCCCTACATCACTTCCGACTTTAGCTCTACGCCAGCGACGTCGATCGAATGGGAACATAATGTAATCGCGCACGGTGAGCGGCTCGGGCTGGTCTCGGAGGCCAACTTCTGGCCACTCATTCTTTTTTGGCCAGTATGCCGTTAGAAAAATCGTGTCCCAGACGGTTGTAAAGAATCCATAGTTTCGGTGCCGATGATGCGGTTCCATCGAGTGGTGAATGCGGTGGAACTTATTATCGCCAATGATGTACCGAAGCGGCCCAAGATTGATGCGGGTGCTAGAGTGTGAAAGATGGGCCTGAAAGGTAATAAGGGTCATGGCAACAACGGGCACCACGCCAGACTCGAAGTGGATCAGCGCGAGTGGTAGTGCTACTAACGCTGCGTAAATGATGGGCTCGGTAACGTGATGATTGCAATTCCATGCCGTCAATTCGCGGATCGAGTGGTGAGTAGCGTGCAGGCGCCAGAGGAATGGAACAGCATGCTGAGCGCGGTGCATCCAGTAGTAAAAGAAGTCGCCGGCAATCGCGACCAAGACCCCTGAAAGGACGGCCAATCCATTGTTAATGATTGCGTTGTCAGAGTGAAGCAACGTACCGAAGTCGATTGTTACGAGCGGCTTTACCCCTAACCAGTCCAAGCTTACCGCGTAGAGGTGCCAGATCAACGCACCCCATCCCAGGCGAATAATCCAATTCCGCACGCCGCGAACATATGAGGCAAAACTGTAGCGATAAGCCGGAAAGGTTAGCTCCAGCGCGGCGCAAACGGTAGCGAAAATCACAACCAACTCAAGCGATTTCACGAAGGACTGGATCATCTGACTAACATCGAGAACGTGCATTTGATTGCTCCGGCGAATCGTTCAAATACGCCAACCTCAGGTCGGAGTGACTCTCATCAACGCGGTCGTCTTCGTCACGAGGGCGGGTCCAATAGTTATGAATCTCCAGCGGGCTCGACAAACTCGGGTCGGCATCCGGATCGATATCCGCGCAGAAAGAACGAACTGCATCTAGCCACGTCTTGCAAATTTCCTTTCCACTGCGCATCCAAACGGTGATCATTCCGCCGGCACCGCGGGGACGTGCTATGGGGCATTCTCGCAGATTGGTAAAATCAATTGTTTGGATAAAACCCATCCATGGCCCAAATGGTTGAGGAGTCCAGTAGACGACGTGGCCTGCGCGAGGCGACCAACTATGCCTCAGTGTGCTGAGGCGGCGACCTCCCATGGCAGCAGAGCCTTGTAATAGCCAGCAGTGTAGCGAGCGGCTGTGCCCTGAGTGCGCGCTTCGCAAAAGCTGGACATTAATTCCGCTAAATCCCGGACAGCAATTTCACTAAAGTCGGGACAGTTTGACGAGGTTGGTCCTCGGCAGCCTGGTTTCGCCGTTTTCAGCACCAGTCAAGAGGGGTGTGCTTTTTTGCTTTCGCATGCTCTCGCCGCGGAGAGTGATGCGGTGAGCATTGTGCACGATACGGTCGAGTATGCGTCGGCGACCGTGCTGTCGGCAATAAGATCGTGCCAGCTTGCCACGGGAACCTGGGCTGTGATCAGGGTGGATTTTCTCTGATAGCTCTCCTCGACGATTTCGAACAGGTGGAAGCGCTGCTGATCGGAGAGCGTATGTGTTCCAAAGTCATCGAGGATGAGGAACTGGACGCGAGTGAGCTTGTCGATGAGGCGGGGGAAGGAGCCGTCGAGGCGGGCAAGGGCAAGATCCTCGAACATGCGCGGCACGCGCGCATAGAGCACGGAGTGACCGAGCCTGGCCGCTTGCCTGCCGGAAGCACAGGCCAGCCATGACTTGCCGGTGCCGGTATGGCCGGTGAAACGCCGAATGGCTCTCCTGCTTACCCGGCGACACCGCGTTGATGATGGGGATTGTCCACACGCTCGTCGTCGAGGGCAAGCATGATCGTGCCTTTCTGGAACGCTATACCTCGGGCTGGCCGATCTTCGAGCGCTACCTACTCGACGAGACGGACGGCCAGCCCGAAAATGCAGAGTGGGTGGCGGGCCTCACGGGGAGTGGCCGCTGACGAGATCGTCACGCTCGCCAGGCGCCTGCATGGCAAAGCGCGCGCTAATCGTCGTCTCGCATTCCCTGCAGCGCGCCGAGCATGGCGAGCAACTCGTCTGGATGGGCATGGTGCTTGCCGCTGCTCTTGGGCAGATCGGCTTGCCTGGCGGTGGCTATGGCTAAGCGCTTGGCGCGATCGCCTATTACGGACGCCGTTACAATGCAGTGCCGATCCCGACGCTGTCGCAGGGGCGCGGCGCAACGGCGTGAGCGACTTCATCCCTGTCGCGCGCATCGCGGATATGCTGCTTCATCCCGGCGAGGCCTATCGCTTCAATGGTGAAACCCGGACCTATCCCGAGATTAAGCTGGTCTATTGGGCCGGCGGCAATCCCTTCCATCATCACCAGGATCTCAACCGCCTGCGCAAGGCCTTTGCTCGCCTGGACACGCTGGTCGTACACGAGCTCGCCTGGACGGCGACCGCGCGCCATGCTGACTTTGTCCTGCCGTGCACGATGACTCTGGAGCGCGAGGACATCGGCGCCAACTCCAACGATCCGCTTCTTGTGCCGATGCATCCTATCGCTCCCCCTTATGGCGAAGCACGCGACGACTACGCCATCTTCGCCGATCTTGCCGAGCGGCTCGACGCGCGCGAGGCCTTCACGGAGGGGCGCAGGGATTGCCGGCGCCGAGCTTTGACGAATTCCGGAAAGGCGAGGGCTGCGTCCTCCCGCAGCAACCCGACGATGGCGGATACCTGCGGGCCTTCCGAAACGATCCGGCGGCAAATCCACTGCCGACACCAAGCGGCAAGCTGCAAATCTACTCCGAAACGATTGCGAGCTTTGAGGAAGCGGATTGTCCGGGCCATCCCACCTGGCTCGGAGCCGTCTATGTCCCCACTGAGACCGCACCCCTATGTGCTGATCTCCAACCAGCCGCGTACGCGTCTGCACAGCCAGCTCGATTTCGGCGGGCACAGCGTCGCGTCAAAGCACCGGGGCCGGGAGGTGGCGACGATGCATCCCGGGGATGCGGCGTCGCGCGGCATCTCCGAGGGCGACATCATCCGGCTGTCCGACGAGCGCGGCGCATGCCTCGCAGCCGTCACCCTTTCGGACGGCGTCCGGCGCGGCGTCATCCAGCTTGCGACGGGAGCGTGGTATGATCCCGCCGATCCGAACGAGGAGAAGTCGCTCTGCGTTCACGGCAATCCGAATGTCTTGACCCGCGACATCGGCACCTCGGCGCTGGCCCAGGGCTGCACCGGGCAACTGACGACCGTGCAGGTGGAGCGTTTCGACGGAAACTTGCCCGAGATCCGGGCCTTTGATCCACCGGTGTGATCGCTGTTCCGGGCAGCCCGGCCGCGCACCCTGCTGCATTCCTCAGCCCGCCATATTCTGACCGGCAAACTCCGTCGTCGATCCTGCACTCTCCCTTACATGCCTGCGCATGTAAGCCTGGGGACTGCTGCCCATTTCCGTGCGGAATGCATAAACGAATGCGGATGTCGAACCGTAACCAAGCTCCATGGCGACCTGTGTCACACCCAAACCACCGCCGAGAAGCTCTATCGAACGGAAGAGCCGCAGCCGCCGTCGCCACGAGCGGAGACTCATGCCCAGTTCCGTGTTGAAGCGGCGAGCCAACGTCCGAGGGGAGATGTTGAGCGACTTGCCCCATTCCTCCGGGCCCCGGTCATCCGTCGGGTCCAGATAAAGCGCCTCGCACAGTGTGGTCAGCGGCGCCCTTCGCGGCCACGGCAAAGCCGACGGCAGCGGCTGGACTCGTACAAGCTGATCGAGGATGAGGGCAGTCACCCGGCCTGAATATTCATCCCTATCTTCCTGCTCCTCAAGCTCCGTTGCCTCGACGATCAAGGCTTGGAGCAATGGCGACATCATGAAGATCGTCGGGACTTTCGGCAGGTTCGCGCCGGCTTCGTCGGCGATCCAGAGACTGCGGAACACGGCGCCGAGAAGCGAACCGACCCGATGGACGACGCCGGTCGGCAACCACACGGCCTGATCCGGGGTGATCACGAAGGACTCCGCTTCCGTGTAAACCGTCAGCACGCCGGAGATGGCATAGACCAACTGGTGCCAGGTATGTGAATGCTCCGGAAAGTAATGGCGCGCGGGAATCGATTGCGCCCGTACCGTTATCGGCTGGGGAGGGCGAAGCCCGGACGGTGTGTTGATCGGATGCCAGATCATGCTTGAGCTCCATTTTGGCAGTTATTCTATATAGATTGTCGGCCCATTGAAATACAGCCAAATCAAAACGCGCTAATTTCCAATCACATCAAATGCCAAGCGCCTTTTCCGCCCGACGCGACCACAGCTCGCGCCGGATCAGTCCTCTCATGCCTTGTGAAGCCGGATGTCAGAAATTACCGCAAGCAACGTGCTCGAACCCGATGCCTCGTCCTATTATGCCGCCGCACGCGGCAACCTTGCGAGGCTGACGATTGCACAGGCTTTGGGCGGTGCGAATTCGGCAGTCGTGTACTCCACCGGGGCGATCGTCGGAAACACGCTCGCTCCTACCCCGGCACTCGCAACGATGCCGATTTCGATGTTCGTCGTGGGAATGGCGCTCTCGACATTGCCGGCGGGCGCTATCGCCCAACGATATGGTCGCCGCACAGCCTTTCTGGTTGGAACGGGGTGCGGCGTGCTCGTCGGCCTTCTGGCGGCGTTCGCGGTGGTGATTGGCTCCTTTTGGCTCTACTGCGCAGCGACGCTCTTCGGGGGCGCCTATGCCGCCGTGGTGCTTTCCTTCCGTTTCGCTGCTGCAGACTGCGTGCCGGCTGAACGACGTCCGCGCGCTCTGTCCTTCGTCATGGCCGGCGGGGTCTTCGCCGGCGTGATCGGGCCGCAGCTTGTCAACAATACGATGTATCTGTCGATGCCCTACATGTTCGCCGCCAGCTATCTTGCCCAGGCGGCGGTGGCTGCTGTCTCGGCGCTGCTGTTGATTGGTGTTCGGCTTCCGACACCCACCAGAGTGGAGGCAGCGGGCGGCCGCCCCCTTGGTGTCATCGCCCGCCAACCACGCTTCATAACGGCCGTGATCTGCGGGGTCGTCTCATACCTGCTCATGAACTTCCTCATGACCGCGGCACCTTTGGCCATGCAGCTCTGCGGCCTGTCGCAGGAATCGTCCAACCTCGCCATTCAATGGCATGTGATCGCGATGTACGCGCCGAGCTTCTTCACGGGGCGCCTGATTACGCGCTTCGGCGCGCCCAGTCTGGTCATGACCGGTCTTGTTCTGACGGGCATTTCGGCGGCCGTCGGATTGACGGGGGTCGATGTGGCGCATTTCTGGATCACCCTCATCGTGCTCGGTGTCGGCTGGAACTTCGGGTTCCTTGGTGCGTCCGCTCTGGTGCTCGAATGCCACCGTCCCGAGGAGAAGGCGCGCGTGCAGTCGCTCAACGACTTCGCCGTATTCGGAACGATGACCCTCGGCTCGTTCCTCTCGGGGGGACTGCTGACAGCCTACGGCTGGAACGTCATCCTCGCGCTCTCCTTCATTCCCCTCGTACTGGCCCTTCTCGCGCTCGGCGGGACCTCTGTGCGCGGCGCGGCGGGGTCGCGATGACTGCAATCCTCGCAACTTCAACAACCGGATGAAACGCTCGCTGGAGTCGTCGCAATGAAGATAACCAAAGTCGAGACGCTGGAAATCGACCTCTCCGGACAGAACGGCATCGCGCTCTGGCGTCCCATCTTCGCACGGATCCACACCGAAGCGGGCATTACCGGGCTCGGCGAGGCTTCATTGGCGTTCGGCACGGGATCCGAGGCCGTGGGGCCAATGATCCGCAAGCTCGCCGAGCGTTTCGTGTTGGGTCATGACCCGAGCGACACCGAAACCATCTGGGAGCAAATGCTGGGCCAATCGTTCTGGGCGCAAGGCGGCGGACCGGTGATCTTCGGCGCCATGAGCGCGCTCGATGCGGCCCTCTGGGACATCAAGGGCAAGGCTGCTGGACTGCCCGTTCATCGCCTGCTTGGCGCGAAGACGCCGGAGCCGCTGCGTTGCTATGCAAGCCAGCTGCATTTCGGTTGGGAGGCGGAGCACAGGATGCACGACGACCCCGCCGAATACCGCGAAACCGCGCAGATAGTGCGGGAGGAAGGCTATGACTGCGTCAAGCTCTGTCCGGTCTATGTCGCTCCGGGCGGCGGACGCGCGCGCCATCGTAGCCTCCTGACACCGCAAACCCGCAAGCTGGCTCATGACAGGATGGAGGCCATTCGCGAGGGGCTCGGTCCCGATGTCGATATCATCCTCGAATTGAATGGGCTCACCTCGACCGCGTCCGCACTGCAGATTGCTGAGATGTTCGCCGAATTCGGTGTGCTCTTCATCGAGGAACCGACTCACTACAACAACCCCGAAGCCCATCTGAAAGTGGCGGCGCGCTCGCCGATCCCAATGGCGACCGGAGAGCGGCTCTACACACGCTGGGGCTTCTTGCCCTATCTGCAGGCGGGTGCCATCGACATGATCCAGCCTGATATCGGCCTGGTTGGCGGAATCTCCGAGGGTATGAAGATCGCGCATCTCGCGCACGCCTTCGATGTCGGGGTTCAAGCGCATGTCTGCGGCACGCCGCTTTCGACGGCGATGGCGCTTCAGTTCGAAGCGGCGATCCCGAATTTCGAAATCCACGAGCACCACACCTTCTCACTGAAAGCCTGCAATCGCGACCTGTTTGAGGAAGACCTCCAGCCGGTCGACGGCCGGTTGGCGGTACCGACCGAGCCGGGTTTCGGGATGACGCTGAGAAAGGATGCCGAACAGCGCATGGAAATCGGAACGGTCAGTCTGAGGTAGTCACCAGACGCGGCCTGAAGAAGGGCAAAACGACGGGAGGAACGAAGAGAACTCGACAACAGAAATTCGAAGTCAGTTTCGGTAACAAAACCAATGGGGAACGAAAATGAAGAAATCTCTATTCCTGGTAACGCTCGGCGCAGCCGCTCTTCTGTCCAGTACAGCAATGGCGGGAACGCTCGACGAGGTAAAGGCGCGCGGCAAGCTCAACTGCGGCGTCAGCTCGGGTACGGCGGGCTTTTCAGCTCCTGATGCGAAGGGCGTCTGGCAGGGCTTTGATGTGGCATTCTGCCGGGCCGTCGCTGCAGCCGTGCTCGGCGATCCGATGAAGGTCGAGTTTGTCCCGACCACCGGTCAGACCCGCTTTACCGCCCTTGCCTCCGGCGAGATCGATGTGCTGTCGCGTGCGACCACCTGGACCTTTTCGCGCGACACCGACCTGAAGCTTACCTTCGCGGGCACCAACTTCTACGATGGCCAAGCCTTCCTGGTGAAGAAGGAACTGGGCGTGTCCTCGGCCAAGGATCTCAACGGCGCCACCGTCTGCATCCAGTCAGGCACCACCACGGAGCTCAACCTCGCGGAATATTTCCGCATCAACAAAATGAGCTATGAACCGGTACCGGTCGATTCAAGCGCCGAAGGAGAGCGGCAATACCAGGCAGGAGCTTGCGACGTTTATACCAGCGACGGCTCCAATCTCGCCTCCGTCCGCGCCAGCTTCAAGAACCCGCCGGACCACGTCATCCTGCCGGAGATCGTCTCGAAGGAGCCGCTTGGACCGATCGTGCGCCAGGGGGACGAGCAGTGGGCGGACATCGTGCACTGGACGCAGAACGCGCTGTTTGCCGCCGAGGAGCTGGGCGTGACCCAGGCCAATGTGGACCAGCTTGCAGATGGCTCGGACAATCCGGAAATCAACCGCCTTCTCGGCAAGGAAGGCGATCTCGGCAAGATGCTGGGGCTTGATGCCGAATGGGCCAGGCGTGCCGTCGCCGCCGGTGGAAACTATGGCGAGATCTTTGCTGCTAACCTCGGAGACGACACGCCGATCCGCCTGGCGCGGGGGCTTAACGCGCCGTGGACCAAGGGAGGCTTGCTGTACTCCCAGCCGTTCCGGTGAGAACACTTTGAGGCGCGTGGCTCAAGCCACGCGCCCATCGTGACGGAACGCATGACAGTGCTGCATCCGCCGCTCATCCTTGCAGGCGAAGAATGTTGCGGCCACTTGCAGGGATTCGCCAATGGCAAACGCAATCACCATCGACAGCCGCGGTCTGAACCGGCCGTTCCGGTTGAACATGCTTCTCAATGATAGCCGGTACCGGTCCTGCACGATCCAGATCTTCGTGCTGATGTGCCTCATGCTGGGGATCGCCTGGCTGGTGGACAACACAGTCCGCAATCTCGCGCTTCTGGGGAAGGATTTCTCCTTTTCCTTTCTGTGGAGCACAGCCGGCTACGACATCAACCAACGGCTCATCGATTACGACACCCAGATGACCCACGCCCGCGCGGCTCTTGTGGGGCTTTTGAACACGGTGGTCCTCGCCGTTCTCTCCTGTGTTCTGGCCACGGTCATTGGCGTGCTTGCGGGTGTGCTGCGACTGTCCGGAAACTCGATCGTGGCGCGGCTGATGACCGTCTATGTCGAGGTCTTCCGCAATATTCCGCTGCTGCTCTGGATCCTCGTCTTCGGTGCGATCATGAGTGAAGCGGTACCGGCGCCGAACGCGTTCAAGGGCGAGAATGCCACCGCCAGCATGATCCTCGGCGCGGCGGCCATTACCAATCGCGGCGTGTTCATCCCCGAGCCGCTGTTTGCCCTGGACCTCGGGACGCTCAATCTCGGCGTCTTTGAGCCTAGCCTGAACGCAATCGCTGCCATTGGAGTCGTGATCGCCTGTTTGCTCGTCAATCGAGCGCTGGTGCGTCATGCCGACCGTGTTCAGAGCAAAACCGGTATCAGGCCGGTGACCTGGTGGAAGACGATCGCTGTCCTCCTATGCCCACCGCTCCTCCTGCTTTGGGTGCTCGGCTTTCATCTCGGTTATCCCGAACTGCGCGGCTTCAATTTCCAGGGCGGGCTACAGCTGCGCAATGCGCTGATCGCAATGTGGCTCGGGCTCGGCATCTACACCGGCGCCTTCATCGCCGAGAATGTCCGGGCAGGTATTCTAGCAATCTCAAGAGGGCAGACCGAGGCGGCCTCTGCACTCGGTCTGCGGCCAGGGAAGACGATGCGGTTGGTGATCCTGCCGCAGGCGCTCCGGGTGATCGTGCCGCCGCTGATCTCGCAGTATCTCAACATCACCAAGAATACGTCGCTTGGGTTGGCAGTCGGCTATATGGACCTGCGCTCGACGCTCGGCGGGATCACCATCAACCAGACCGGACGCGAACTCGAAGGCATGCTGCTGCTCATGCTGATCTATCTGGCGCTGAGCCTCATCATCTCCGGGTCGATGAACGCCTACAATGCCCGCGTCGGGCTGAAGGAGCGTTGATATGAATGAACGCAACCCTGCCTTTGTCCGTGGGGAGATGCTGCCAGCGCGCGAGCCGCCAGCCGGTGAAATGGGTCTCCTGAAACTCCTGCGCAAGAGCCTCTTCAACAACTGGCTGAGTTCAATTCTCACGGTGATTTCACTCATCGTATTGGTCTGGATCGTGCGGTCGACGTCTCCCTGGCTTTTCGACTCCGTCTGGAATGCTCATTCGCTCAGTGAATGCCGCCAGATGCTCGGCGTCGCGGAGGGGGCTTGCTGGGCGGTGATCCGCGATCGATGGACTCAGCTTCTGTTCGGCTTCTATCCGCCCGAGCAATATTGGCGGCCGGTGCTCGCCTTCGCGCTGATGCTCCTCGCACTGTCGCCGGTCCTCTTCCCGCCTGTGCCGCGCAGGCTGCTCTGGTTCAGCGCCGTCTTTCCGGGGCTCGCCTATTGGCTGATCTGGGGAGGAACCCTCTGGCTTCCCGTCACGGCCTATGCGGGCATTGCCGTCGGCGCCGTCTCGTTGCGGCTGACGGCGCGGCTCGGCGCAGGTGTCGGCGCCGGGCTGGCTTTCATTGGTGCGCTCACCTGGTGGTTCTTCGCGTCGGAGCCGGTCACGACGATGCTCGGCCAGCTTCTGCCGCTGTCGCTTGCCCCCGTCACCTCGCGCGAGGTGGGTGGCTTCCTGCTGTCGATCGTCATCGGGGTCACCGGCATCTCGTTTTCGCTGCCGCTTGGCATCGTGCTGGCGCTGGGGCGACGCTCGAAGATGCCGCTCGTGAAAACCCTCAGCGTCGTGTTCATCGAGTTCATTCGCGGCGTGCCGCTGATCACGCTGCTGTTCACCGCCTCGCTGCTGCTCAACTACTTCCTGCCGCCGGGGACGAACTTCGACCTCATCCTGCGGGTCATCATCATGGTGACCCTCTTTGCCACCGCCTATATGGCCGAGGTGATCCGGGGCGGTCTGGCGGCCCTGCCGCGGGGCCAGTATGAGGCGGCCGAGGCCCTCGGCCTGGACTACTGGAAGGCGCAGCGGCTCGTCATCATGCCGCAGGCGCTCAAGATCTCGATCCCAGGCATCGTCAATTCGTTCATCGGCCTCTTCAAGGACACGACCCTGGTCGTATTCATCGGCCTGCTGGACCCGATCGCGCTCTCCAATTCGATCCGGGCGACGACCAACTGGCAGGGTATCTATTGGGAGCTCTTCGTCTTCATCGGCGCCCTGTTCTTCATCTTCTGCTTCGGCATGTCGCGGTACTCGATGCATCTCGAGCGCCGCCTGAGAACCGACCACCGCTAAGGAGGCCACCATGATGGAACCGCATTACGAAACCGAGATCGACCGTAGCCGCATGAGGGTGTCGGACGAGGTCGCAATCCGGATCGAGGACATGAACAAGTGGTACGGGAATTACCACGCGCTTCGCGACATCAACCTGACTGTGAGGCGCGGCGAGCGCATTGTCATCGCGGGTCCCTCGGGATCGGGGAAATCGACGATGATCCGTTGCGTCAATCGCCTTGAGGAGCATCAGGCGGGCAGAATCGTCGTGGACGGGATCGAGCTGTCATCGGACCTGAAAAACATCGATAAGGTGCGCTCGGAAGTGGGCATGGTGTTCCAGCACTTCAACCTCTTTCCGCATCTGACAATCCTCGAGAATTGCACGCTCGCTCCGATTTGGGTGCGAGAAATCCCCAGGAAGGAAGCGATCGACGCGGCGATGCACTTTCTGGAAAAGGTCAAGATCCCCGAGCAGGCCCATAAATATCCCGGCCAGCTTTCCGGCGGCCAGCAGCAGCGGGTGGCGATTGCCCGTTCGCTCTGCATGAAGCCGAAGATCATGCTCTTCGACGAGCCGACCTCTGCGCTCGACCCCGAGATGATCAAGGAGGTGCTGGACACGATGATTGACCTCGCCGAAGAGGGCATGACCATGCTCTGCGTCACGCACGAGATGGGTTTCGCGCAAGCGGTCGCCAATCGCGTGATCTTCATGGATCAGGGGCAGATCGTCGAAGAAAACAATCCGCACGACTTCTTCAATAACCCGCAGTCAGAGCGCACCAGGCTCTTCCTAAGCCAGATCCTCAGGCACTGACGTCTTCTGTGCCGGACCGTGGGCCAATGGATCCCTCCGAGCTTGGCCGCCGGTGCCGTTATTCCTTCTTTTGTTTTCCACCATGAGGACCTCATGAACATCTCCGTCCAAACAAGCTGCCTTAATGAGGTGACCGACCGTCGTGGTTCGAACTCTTTGAAATGGGATTGTGCGAAGACGATGCTGCCGCCGGAAGCGGCCGCCTTCGATCCGCTGCCGATGTGGGTCGCCGACATGGACTTCCGGACGCCCCAACCGGTGATCGATGCGCTCATCGAAGCGGCGCAATTTGGCGTCTTCGGCTATCCCGCCGGAGCGCGCGACGGCTATGTCGCTGCCGTGACGGGCTGGCAGCAACGCCGTTTCGGCTGGGAGGTTGCGCCGAATTGGGTGGTTCCGGTCTCGGGCGTGATCACCTCGCTCAAGACCATCGTGCAAGCCTTTTCGGCTCCCGGCGACAGCGTTCTGATCCAGCCGCCAGTCTATGCGCATTTCCGCGACGACGTGCTCATGAATGGGCGCTTTCCGGTGAGCGCGCCGCTCACCCGCACGGAAACGGGCTATCGCTACGACGCGGGAGTGTTCGAGGCCGCGATCCGTCCGAATACGAGGATCTTCATTCTCTCGAACCCGCACAACCCGACCGGCAATGTCTGGACCGAGGATGAGTTGCGCAGCATGGGTGAGATCTGCGGCCGGCACGGTGTTCTTGTCGTCTCCGATGAGATCCACCAGGACCTGATCATGAATCCGACGCGCCGGCATGTGCCGTTCGCCAGCCTCTCCAAGGCGTTCGCTGAAAATTCGATCACCTGCACCGCACCCTCCAAGACCTTCAACCTGCCGGGTTTGCAATGTGCGAATGCCTTCATCCCGAACCCGCGCCTGCGGGCGGAATTCCAGCGTCAGCTGGAGCGCAACCTGTATCCGCGCGTGAACGTGATGGGCATGGTTGCGGCCGAAGCCGCCTATACCCACGGCGAGCCGTGGCTCGCGACACTTCTTACATATGTTCGCGCCAACCACATCCATTTCGCGGCTGCGATCAACGGACTGAAGGCGGGGCTCGAGGTGCTTCCAGCGGACGCGCTTTATCTGGCTTGGATGGACTGCCGGGCCTTGGGTCTCGACGCCGAAGCGCTCGAGAAATTCATGCTGACCAAGGCGCGGATCTGGCTCGATAAGGGACAGAAGTTCGGCGTGGAGGGGCATGGCTATATGCGTGTGAACCTCGGCTGCCCCCGTGCCACGGTCGACGAGGCGATTGCCCGGCTCACGGCTGCTGTCGCGGAGGTATGATCCGTGCCGCGACGGCAGACCAAGTTATAGCGTTGGCTCAGGCCCGCATCTGCAGCACGTCGGGATGCTGAAGTGGTGCATCCTTAATCCAGATCTCAGCGCCTTCAGGTCCGGCGATCGCTTCAAGCGGCTCGCCTGCTGGCAGCCGGCCCCAACTTTGCGGATTCAGTTGCTCCGCGCGAGCTGTGAGGCCGCCCGAAAGCACGAGGAACTCGAGACCCCGGCGATTTTCAACTGTTATGGTCGAACCTCGCCGCCAGTGCTCGATCGATACGCGTTCCTTCCCGTCGTCGAACAACACGCGCTCTGCCTCGGCTCCATCGCGTGAACGGGCTGTCTCACCCTCGCCAGGCTGGCGAACGATCTGCGTGTTGTCGCCCTCACGATACTGCCAGAGGCGCACGAAGATCGTGCAGCCGTCCTTCGACGCCGGCACATGCGAAGTGCCGGGCGGGTTGCGAAAGTAGCACCCCGCCGGATAGTCGCCGTGCTCGTCCTGGAACGTGCCCTCAAGCACGAGAATTTCCTCGCCGCCGTTATGGACATGGCGTGGAAACATACTTCCCGGCGCGTAGCGCACGATCGTGGTGGCGCGCGCAACTTCACCGCCGACGCGATAGAGCATGCAGCGATCGACGCCTGCGGAAGGGCTCGGGACCCAGTCGAGCTTCGCCGAATGGACGATCACCGGCTTTGTCAGATCTTCATTGATCCGCATTGGTCTGATCTCCGATCGTGAGTACGATCCGGAATTTCGCGTCACCGGACCTCATTCGTTGAACAGCTTCGGGGGCGCGCTCCAGCGGCATGGTTTCGATCATCGGACGCACACCCGTCAGAACGCTGAAATCCAGCGTCTTCTCGTTCTCGAACGGCGAACCGGTGATCGAGCCGATCACGCCGCGTTCGGCCCCCACCAGATACCCGGTCGATACGGGCAGCGGATCCTTACCGATGCCGAGCACGATGAGGCGGCCTTCCGGCGCAAGGGCAGGCAGCAACGCGGTAACGGCCGTTGGATTGCCGGTCGTGGTCAAAATCGCCTTCGCGCCGCCCATCGCATTGATTACGTCGGCGGCACTTTCCCTGTCGTTGTCGATGTAGCGATGAGCGCCCAGTTTCATCGCATCCTCGACGATGTCCTCGCCACGGCCCACAGCCACCACCCGGAATCCCATCTTACGGGCATACTGAAGCGCCATGTGGCCGAGACCGCCGATTCCAAGAATGGCAACGGTGTCCCCGGCCTCGGCGCCTGATTTCTTCAGCGCGTTGAAGGTGGCAATGCCGGCGCAGAGGATGGGCGCGGCCTCCCCAGACGACAGTTCGTCCGGGATGGAAATGAGGCCAGTCGCTCGAGCAATCATCATCTCCGCATAGCCGCCGTCGCAGGAGGATCCGACCGTCGGTTGATTGCGGCAGAGGTTGAAGCGGCCCCGGCGACACTCGTTGCATTCGTTGCAATGTCCGCCGAGACGGCCGACGCCCACACGCTGCCCGATCCTCCAGATCGACGGCGTGCTTGGACCTACGGCAACAATGCGGCCGACCACTTCGTGACCGGGCACCCGAGGGGGCTGCAGTGTCGGATCGGCTTTGTCAATGTCGCTCGCATCCGCGCCACAGATGCCGCAGGCTTCGACCACGATCAGCACTTCACCCGCGTTTGGCACAGGCGTTTGCCGCTCAACCAGCTCAAGGCTGCCCGGCGTCGTCACCTGCATGGCTCGATAAGTGGTCTTCATGGTTCTTTGTCCTATGCGCGGGATTCTTCGGACGTAGCGGCGAACGTGTATCCCTCGGACCTGTTCACCCTGCTGATGATTTCCGTTGCGGTTCGGGTGGCAGCTTCAACTGCCCCGGCCAAGTAGCCGGGCTCACTGATGCTGGTTTCGCTGCCTGCCAGCGAGATGTAATCGCGCCATTTTCCATTGACCCATGGCCGTCGGTCGGGACTGGGATGGCCGCTTGCCTGCCTGTCGTCGGCCGTCGCCGTCAAGGGGTCGTCCGTCCAGTCCTTGAACAAAGTCGCGCGGGGGCTGGCGGCCTCAGGCCCGAACATCTGAGCGAGTTGTTGAACCGATGCCGCGACGATCGCATCGCGTCCGACGGCTGCGCGCTCACCGGCAGGAACGCCGACGAAACCAAACAGTGCGGCTCGGCCCGAAGCGGTTGTCGCATCGTGGATCTCGACCAAGGGCCCCACCATGCTTTGCGCCGTGCCCGAAAGACCGGCGTCGCGCCAGAATGGGCGGTCGTAGAGCGCGAAGAACTTTGCATGCGGCGCCATCCAGGTCGGGGTTCGCCGCCATCGCTCGGATGTCGCGAAGTCGAGAGCGGGCGAGAACAGAACCTTTGCCTCAAGCAGACGCGGCGGCAGTGCGAACAGAACATGCGACGCCCGCTTCTTATGGGACAATCCGCTTGCATCGACGTACTGCATAACGACGTCTTGTCCATCCAGCGAGACGTGGGTCACACGGGCATTCACCTGAATGCTTTGCGCAGGCAGGCTTTCGGCAAGCGCCGATATGATCGCACCCGTGCCTCCTACGAGCCGCATAGACAGCGGTTCCTGTCGCATTCCGCGATAGCGCTGAGGAGCTTCGCGGGACATCCGCTGAAAAACCACGTCGCCGTCGCTGTTCTGCTCAAAGTAGTTGAGCCCCAGACGATGGACGAAGTCGCCCAGCGATGGCTGCATGTCGGGCCAGAACCACGACGGGCCAAGATCGAAGCCGTCACCCGATGGTTCACCGGTGGCGTCGACCGATAGAATTCGGCCGCCCAGGCGGTCTCTGGCCTCAAGGAGCGTGAAGCTGATACCGGCACGATGGAGGAGGCGGGCTGCGGTGAGGCCTGCAAGCCCTCCGCCGACGATCAGAACGGTTTGTGACACGGATGAGCTCCTCGTCAATATCGAGGGCTGGAGGACCGGCCCTTTCCTTATGGTTCAGGCCACGGCGTAGATGCGGATTTCCGGCGCGGCTGCCAGAAGCGGCTTCAGCCCGGCCACGACATCATCGGTGAACAGTTCGCTTTCGAGGTAGGCCTTCGCATCCTCGACGCTGTTGAAGCCGTGGAGGACCTGAACGTCGTCGTCGCGGACGAGAAGCTCCTTGGAGGTAGCGCCCGCAATCTGCGAGAGGAACGGCTCCTTGTACTTGTGATAGACGCCGGCGGCGGCGCGACGGTTCTCGGCAGCGATCTGCAGTGTAATTTCGAGATAAGCCATGATCATCCCTCTAACGTTGTCTTCAGCGATCGTTGGTTCTTCGAAAGCAGGGCCACTCCGCGGGAGATTTCTAGTGCCGGGATGTGCGCCTCGGACATTTGATTGCCGCTTGAAAGCCGCCCTGACAAATGAGAGTTTCTTGCCTTCGACAAAGAAAATCTTTGCCGGGTTCGCGGGATCGGCGTCTAAACTATGGAATTGGCTTATGTTAGTTGCGAGCGGATCGTGGCTGCTTCCTCGATCAGCCAACTGCGAAACGCCTGCAGTTTTGGCAGCGAAGCGTATTCCGAACGATAGACCACATAGTAGGCCAGCTTCGAAGCCACTTTGACCCCAGGAAACAGGCGCTGGAGCCGCCCAGCGGCCAGATCGTCGCGCGCCAGAATACTGCGCGCCAGAGCCACGCCTCTCCCTTCGATCGCCGCCTGGAGCACAGCCGCTGAGTTGTCGATTCTCATGCCCCTTTGTGGCTGGCTCTCGGGCACATCGGCTGCCCGCAGCCACATGTCCCAGGTGACGAAACCGATCGCTGGATCGACAGAGAGATCGTGGATGAGTGTGGTTCGAGTGAGATCAGCTGGTTCGGTCAAATTCCCAATGTCGCCGAAACTGGGCGAGCAAACCGGAAAGACGTCCTCGTCCATCAGTTTCTCCGCAGCCAGTTCCGGCCAGTTGCCGTCGCCGTATCGGACCCCGATGTCGATGCCATGGGCCTTGTAGTCGACCAGCTTCAAGCTTGTCTCAAGCCGAATATCGGTGCCCGGGCATCTGGCTTGGAAACGGTCGATGCGCGGAAGCAGCCACTTGGCGGCGAAGGCCGGACTGACGGTAACGTTGAGGACACTGCTCGTCGTCGACTCCCGAAGTCGTTCCAGTCCAATCCCGAGGCGATCGAGTCCGGCTCGGATGTCCGGAAGTGCGCGCTCGGCGCTGTCAGTCAAAGTGAGTCTCGTCTTCCCCGTGGCGCTGCGCTGAAACAGCGGTATGCCCAACCAGTCCTCGAGCCCGCGCACCATTTGTCCGACTGCAGCCGCCGTAACATTGAGCTCATCGGCCGCACCGGCAAAGCTGCCGTGACGTGCACTGGCTTCAAACGCACGCAGCGCATTGAGATAGACGGGCGCTTTCCTGTTCATGATGATCACTCGCTTGGAATGGCCGTCGGGCCGATTGCCGAGGCGGTCATAGATGACATCTTCGCCAAAGTCTTGCTGGGGCGAGCGTGTTGCGAGAATGGTACCGGATGCGTACATCACCGCCGAATTTGCATCGGCGAGGCGCCTGCCCGACCACGAGCCTCAGAAGATCGGCATCCCCCGGACCAGCTCGCGGAGTTAGCATGTGGCGCGGGGGTCTTCAGGCTGCGAGCAGGCCGTGCCAGCGCGTGTCGCGCGGCGACGGGCGGTGGTGCAGGCGGCGGTCGAGCAACCCGCGGGCCTTCACGGCCTCGCCGCTTCGCATGAGGGCGAGGAGAAGCATGTCCTCGATCATCTCGCGCTGCGCGCCACTGCCGCCGATGCGCACGACCTCGGCCGCAACCGGCTCCAGGAGACGGGCGCAGCCTGCGTAGTCCTCTTCCGCGAAGGACAAGGCGGCGCGGCAGATCGCCGGCACGACTGGCCCGGCGGGCAGGGCTCCGGCCTCGACCATGCCCGTCAACGCCTGCGCGCGCTGCTCGACCGCGCCCCTGTCGCCGACCGCCGCCGCGATAAGCGCCATATGGACATCGGCGAAGGCGAAGCCGGCCCTCTGGAAATATTCCCCGCAATAAGTTGCCGCCTCCGCCCACAGGCCCGCCGGAACCGTGTGGCCATAGGCCTGGAGCCGCCACAGGAAAGAAGCCGTGTCGCTGACCACGTTGACCGGCATTCCGGCCGTAACCGACGGCTGGATGTAATCCGCGTAGATCGAAAGCGCTCGCTCCGCATCACCGCGCTCGAGGGCGCCCAGCGCCGAGTGCCAGGCGATGTGGCTGTGCAGGATGCCAGTGCGGTCGTAGCGAGGCAGCCAGTCCGCGACCAGCCTCTCGGCGTCCTCGCCCGCGCCGCTCTCGTACATGGCGTGCGACAGCGCGTGCGCTGCGTTCGCGTTGTTGGTCCTGAGGTCGTAGCCGCGCTGCGTCAGCGCGCGTCCGAGCGTCACGTTGCCGTTCTCGGCATGGGCCCAGCCCCGGTAGGTGACGAACCACCAATCATCGGCGCCGTAGTGCTGGGCGAGGCGCTCACAGAGATCCACGCGCGCCTGGTCGTGGTCCGCCATCCCCGAGAAGGCGAAGAGCCCGAAGGCGCCGAGAGGCAGCGAGAGGATCAGGATGTCCCGCGGCCAGGTGTCGACGTGCGCGAGTGCCCGCTCCAGCGCCTTGGCCGACTGGCCGTTGATGGCAAGCGACAGCACCTCCACATGGCTCCGCTCCCGCTCGCTCCCGTGCCGGACTACGATCTCTTCCGCCGTTGCGATCCGCTCCTTGGCCTTGGCCAGTTCAGTGCGGATGGCGTGCAGGCGCGCACGCGCCGCATGGGCGAGTGCGAAATCCGGATCGGCTGCGATCGCCCCCTCCAAGGTTTCCGCGGCGCCGGGCCAGGTGGAGAGGAGCAGATCGATCCCCTCCCGGTAGCGTTCGGCCGCGAGGTCGGACGACGTCGAGAGTGGCAGGCCGCGGCTGTCGAGGTGGGTCATGGCAGGTTCCTCATTCCGGGATCGGGCAAACACCAGCGCCCATTGCGGGATGATTATACGGAATCGTCTCGTGGCTGTATTTTGACAATCTGCCAAATTATGTAGGATAACAGCCAAGTTGGAGGGCGGACGTGAGGCGCTCGTGGGCGCCCCAGAAGTTCGATTTTAGCCAAGACGCTTAGCAAGGGTTTCGGCGAGCGGTACGGCAGAAGCCGGGCTCTGACCCGTCATCAGGACGCCGTCGACGACGACGTTCGGTTCCCAGATCGCCTTGCTCTGGTAGTTGGCACCGCGGTTCTTGAGCTCGTCTTCGAGCGAGAACAGCAGGTGGTGGAGCAGTTCAATCTCGGTGTCTTCGGCATTCTTGAAGCCGGTGAGGTTGACTCCGTTCACGAGGTACTGGCCATCGTCCTTCTTGACGTCGCGCAGGATCGCCGGCGCATGGCACACCATGGCGATCGGACGACCCGCCTTGTGGAACTCACGGATCAGCTTGATGGCGAAGGAGTCGGAAGCCAGGTCCCAGAGCAGGCCGTAACCACCGGGGAAGAAGACAGCGTCGAACGTGCTGTAGTCGATGCTGCGCAGCTTGCGGGTATTGCGGGCTGCAAACATCGCCACCGGATCGGCCAGGAAGCGGTCAGTGTATTCGGTGGTGAATGGCGCCTTCATGCTGAGCAGGTCGATCGGGGCTTCGCCCATCGCACGTGGTAGTTAGTTGGGCCGCGCAAGCAAGTCAGGTGCCCGAATCTGGATCAAGGAATTTTGTCCGCCTTCGCCGCATGCATGGGTGTGCGCAGTGCAAAGGCGGCGCTTTTCCAGTGGGTGCAAGTCCCACCCGGCAACCGCTCCAGCCGGAACCAATCGGAGCAGGCATGGAGGAGACAACATCTCACAAGCCTCGAAAAGGTCGCCAGGCCTGATATGGATGGGCGAGCGCGTAATGTCAGTAATTGCGCAAAGTTCGTTATTGTGGGCATCCTATGAGGCAATAGGAGATGTTAACATGAACGTATCCATTGGTGACCGCTGGGAAGCGTTTGTATCCAGCATCGTCAAGGACGGCCGTTACGGGTCTGCCAGCGAAGTTGTGCGTGAAGGTCTGCGTCTGGTCGAAGAACGCGAACAGAAGGCTCTGACCACCCTGCTCAATAAATCGATTGCCAATGGCGGTGAAGCGTCGGATGCCGACATTGACGCTGCGCTGGAGGCCAAGGCCGCCCAACTGACCAAGGAAGGCTTCTAAGCGTGCCGCAGCTTCGTATGCTGCCTTCGGCACTCTCTGATCTGGTCAATATTTTCGAATACATAACCCGGCGGCAGCTTGGTCGTGGGACGCCGCTTTGTCGGGGAACTTCGGCAAAAATGCCGACACTGGCCGACCTTCCCGGTACCCTCGGCCGATCGCGGCCGGAGTTGCGTAAAGATGTCCGCAGCTCGGCGTTCAAGGGATAGGTCATCTTCTTCCGCGCTACGTCAACGAACGTTTCGAGGTAGTCAACATCATCGAGGGACACCGCGATATCGACGAACTGTTTTCGCCGGGCAATACGGACAAGTAACACCCGAGATCCACCTAACCTAACTGCCTGTGCCTTTACTGCTATCGCGGGTTCCGATGTGGCTTTTACTTACCGATTGCAATTGCAGCGCTAAGCTGAAATTTCGCCGCTCGCTTTTTACCTTGCGGTTTCAGCGCGGGGCGGGGAGGGAGCTGTAGTTTTGGCCGCGCTGGCACGCTCTAGAACGAACGCTTATCGACGATCGCTGCTCGCAAGTGCCTAAGTTGCTGTTGATGTTCGATATTGCAATGGCCTGGCAAAAAGTGACGCGCTGAAATCGTTAGCGGTAAATCGTCCGGCCTTTGTCGTCTAAACTCGACGGTGATATGAGAATTTTCGGTTTGAAACGGTAAAGTAGAACCCACAGAAAGGCTTACGTCGACATACTGCGTTTTGCGCTTTCCGAAAACAAGATGGTCGAACTCTCGGAGCGGATATTCGAGTTTCCTGTCGCCTTGGAATTGGGCATCGCGACACGTTCTGGATGGTCTTTCATGGAGTTGGGACTTTCGCGAATATCTGCCGCAGCGCTGCAAGCGCAGTTTCCCGACACAAATCTCAACGTCGAGAATGCCCGAAAGTGGCTTGCCGCGGCGCCATTGGAGCAATTTAACTTGAACCCTATCATCCTTGATGAAGTGAAACGATTGGGGCTGACGGCCGCGGCATGACCTGATCCGCGCTCCGCCACTCGTAGCCTCCGACCTGCACAGGCGGCCCACGAGGCTTGAAATTGGTGGCGCACAATTGTCGTGTTTTCAAAGCCTTTTCAGATTATGAGTTGTGCATGATTTTCGTCGATCGTTCCGTCCTGCCGATACCCCGCGTCCTGGTGTCAGAGCGAGCGGAGGACGCGCGCGCTAAGATCCGCAGTCTGCTTCAGTCCAGTTCGGCCGAACATCTTTCCCAGCTGCGCATCAGCTTCGACCCGCAGATCTATGTCGCGGCCCGACCGGACCTGATGCGGCTGTTCAATGGAAAGTGCGCCTATTGCGAATCGAAGATCGACGCGAGTGGGCCCGGAGAGATCGAGCATTTCCGTCCAAAGCAGGGCGCGCGGTCTGAAAGCCTGAAGCGCGACCATCTGCATTACGCCTGGCTTGCCTACGAGTGGGAGAATCTGCTGGTCACCTGCATCGACTGCAATCGGGTGCGATCCTACGCCAATGGCAGGGCTGGAAAAGGCGACAACTTTCCACTGCAGGGGCCGCGGGCGCCGCTCCTGGCCGATATCGGCATGTGTCGTGCGATCGAAGAACCTTTCCTGATTGATCCATGCTTCGACCGACCGGAAGAGCATCTGTCGTTTCAGTCAGATGGACTTTGCCGGCCATTCACCCCGCGAGGTCAGGCCACCGTCGACATCCTCGGGCTCAACATTCGGGAAGCTCTGGTCGTTGAGCGCCGTGCGGCGTGGGTAAACGCCACCGAGATGTCTCGCATGCTGATGTTGGAAATCTCGTCGGGTGGACCGGCCGATCGGACGATCGCGCGCATGCAGGTGAAGATCGACGGCAGCGAGGCCTACACGGCCGTCTACCGGGCTGCCTTCCAGGAGACCTGGGACAGGCTGCGCAAGCACGGCATAGATGTCGTGACTGGTCCCGACGGTATACCGATCATCAGCGACGGGGCAGCGGTCGAAACCGCCATCCATCAAGGAATTCTTGAAGAGGAGCCGCAATCGCTACCAGCGCCTCCCGTCGTTCAGACACGAGCGCCCCTGCCACGCTTTCCGGGAAAGGAGTTATTGCCGATCCACGCACGCGAACGCATCCGTCGAATCGAGATCCGCAATTTCAAGTCATTGGACAGTCTCGACATCGACATGCCGGCCGAGACCGTCGCCGAAGATCGCCGCACGGGCGCGCTGGTAGTACTCGGCGAAAACGCGACGGGCAAGAGCACCATACTCCAGGCGATCGCCTTGACGCTGCTCGGAACGACTGAAATCGGCAAGCTCGGGCTCGATGGACGCAGCTTCCTTCGCCGCGACAACGACTGGCAGCTGCCGTCGTCCAATGCACCTGCCGAGGTTCGCATCGTCTTCGAAAAGCCCGGACTTGTCCAGGAACTGACGATCGATCCGGAAACCGGCAAGTTTGAAGGGTCGAGCGAGCCTGCAACCGTCCTGCTCGGCTACGGGCCTCGGCGCTTCTTTGCCGAAGGCACGGGTGCAAGGCGGGCGCGTTCGCCGTCTTCGCGGGTCAAGACCCTGTTCGATCCGATGGCAGTGATCACCAATCCGTCGCCTTGGCTGAAATTTTGCAAGCGCCCGAGCTATGACGAAAGTATTGGGGCGTTGCGCAAGCTGCTCGCCCTGCCGGACGAAGCTTTCGTCGCGCGGCCGGAACCCGGTCAAGAGCGGGACGGCGAGATCATGTTCGAGCTCGACGGCAATGCCTCGCCGCTTGATCGCTTGAGCGACGGCTACAAGACGACCGTTGCGATGGGTGTCGACGTCATGCGGGAGATGTTGCGCTATTGGCGCTACCTGGAGACCGCACGAGGCATCGTCCTGATCGACGAGGTCGAAACCCATCTCCATCCGCGCTGGAAGATGCGCATCATGCAGCGTTTGCGAAGTGCTCTGCCGCAGACCCAATTCATTGTCACGACACATGATCCGCTCGTCCTTCGTGGCATGTACGACGGCGAGGTCAGAGTTCTTCGCCGCGAGCCCGTTGGAGGGTCCGACGCGACACGCGTCGAGCTCGTCGACGATCTTCCTAATGTCCAGGGATTGTCGATCGAACAGCTTCTGACCTCGGATCTTTTTGGACTGTTCACCACTGAGGATCCAGCAGTCGAAGCGGAGTTGATCCGCTACACCGCCCTTGCCGCCAAGGCTGACCGGTCGGCTGAAGAAGACATCGAGCTCGATCGACAACGGGGAAATGTCGCTCGGCAGTTGCGCCTGGGCGACACCCCGGCACAAAGGCTCGTCCAGGATGCCGTCGGCCAATTCCTGGAAAGCAGCCGAAATACACGTCGCGACGACCGCCGGCAAGCCTCGCAGGCGGCAATCGACTATGTGATGGGGCTCTGGTCGTCAGGCGAGAACGAGGACCGATGATCGCGGTGGAAAAGCCCGAAGCGTTGCAGGCCGTCGACGCTGCGCTCGATGCAATTTTCGCGACCGACCAGCAAACTGAGCTGCAGCGTGCGCGGGACTACTACGGGTCGATCCCGCCGCCGACCAAGGCCTATCCGTTTTCGCGCTACAGGGCGTGGGAGGTTTGCAGTGCATTGGACACGCTTTTTCGTGAGAAATGCGCCTATTGCGAGAGCAGTTATCGTGCCGTTGATTCTCGCGATGTCGAGCACTTTCGTCCGAAAGGCGGGGTGTCGGAATCGCCGCTTCATCCCGGTTACTGGTGGCTGGCTGCCAAGTGGTCGAACCTGCTGCCAAGCTGCCCGCCGTGCAATCAGAGACGTCGGCAGTTGACCTACGATCCGGGCATGGCGCTTGAGGAGTTCGAGCGTTTGCGGCTGATCGAGCCCGATGCCCTATCTGGAAAGGCGAATTCGTTCCCTGTCCGTAGCAGCAATTGGATCGCCCAAGAAAATGGCGACATCTCGTTGGAAGACCCTTTGCTGATCAACCCGTGTGAACGGGACCCCCGCAATCACCTCGTTTGGGTCTTCGATTGGGATCGTGAAGAGGTTCTCTGGGAGGCGGAGGACGTAATCGCCTCGGTCAAACCCCGTCTCGTCGCGGGCAATGACGATCCTTACGCGAAGGCATCCATCGCCATCTATGGCCTCAACCGCGGCGGCTTGATCCGAGAGCGAATGGCATGCGTCAAGCTTATGCAACTTGCTCTCGCCGGTGTCGCGGACATTATGATGGATCTTGTCGAAAGCCCGCCCGGTCCCCAGCACGACAGGCTGATCGCGCGGCTTCAGCGGTACCGTGACAGGTTTCAAGCCGCGTTCACCGCGGGCGACAGACCTTATGCCGGCATGGCACGGGCATTCGAAGTTGAATTCGAAGCTGACCTCAGGCGCAGTCTTGGAGCGTAAACTATTCTGTCGCCACAGTCCGCAGTCGGCCCTATATCGGTTATCCGATGTAGGCGAAGCCGACATCTCACAGCGAGGAATTTCAGAGGCTTATCTTCTTCAATAAGAGGGTCGTAGGTTCCAATCCTTTCAAGAGCAAAGGGCGGATCTGGTCGCGGCAGCACACCGATCGGCCGGACGAGCAGCGCATTGATCGCGCCCGCCTTTCGTTCCAGCTCAGAGTTTGATCGCATTCGCCGACGCTGTGCAGTCATCACGAGCAACCGCTTATTTTCAAGAAGAATGCATGACAATCCAGGTTGTTGATCATATCGTTAAGCATCCTGAGGTTTTAGTCTTGTAATTCTAATCGATCGGGAAAACCGTCGCATGTAGGGGTGGTTTGAAAGGCTCTGGTCTTTCTCAACCCGTTTGGCGTCACGGGTCCCAACCCTTCTGAGGCTCGTGGATGACGCAATCATGTTTTGAAGCGATGTCGGAAGCGATGTCGATCCGTCTTGAACATCGCGACGAGACGGGGAAGGTCAGCCACGCCGGTCTGAGGAAGACGCAGTTGGCGGCGGCATATGCGGGGGCCGCGCACGCCCTTCATTCTCAAGAGGCTGCGACGATCGCCATGCCGACCGGCACGGGCAAGTCAGCGGTTATGATTCTGGTTTCGGCGCTCGTCAAGGCGCGACGTGTCCTCGTAATCGTTGCGTCCGCACGCCTTCGCGAAGAGCTCGCGGAAAAATTCAGCGAAGTCGATCCGTTTCGCAGGCTGGAGATGCTGAAGAGCAAGATCGCGCCCAGGGTGAGAAGGGTCTATAATCGCATCACAGACGAGGCCGGCTGGCGGGCGCTCGAGGAGGCCGATGTCGTTGTCGGGCTGCCACAAACCTTGAGCCCCGCCTACAAGGGCGTTTGCCCGCCACCGAGCGGCTTCTTCGATCTGGCTTTGATCGACGAGGGACACCATGCGCCGGCGGAAACCTGGCGCAAATTGATCGAGGATCTCGGGCCGATACCGAAGCTCCTGTTTTCCGCAACCCCCTACCGGCTTGATCGGCGCAGGATGCCAGGCTCGATCATTCATACCTATTCGGCGCGGGCGGCCTACAAGGACGGTGTCTTTGGAAAAATCGTCTATCACGCCGTCGCTCCGGGAGGCGGCGAGACGCCGGACCAGGCCATCTGTCGCGCCACCTTGGCCCGGTTCAAGGAAGACAGGGAGAAAGGTCTCGATCACCGATACATGGTGAAGGCGTCGACCAGGCGGCGCGCGCAACAATTAAAGAAACTTTACGAGGCAGAAGGCGCGCGTATTGCGGTCGTCACTAGTTCCTACGCAAAGAAGACGAATGACCGGGCCGTCGAAAGGCTAAGAGCTGGGGAGCTTGATGGTCTGATCTGCGTGCGAATGCTGGGTGAAGGTTTTGACGAGCCGAGACTTAAGATTGCTGCCCTGCATGATCCTGACAAATCCTTGCCGATCACCTTGCAGTTCATCGGTCGGTTCGCGCGAACGACTGAGAAGAACATAGGTCAGGCGAGCTTTCTTTCGGTCCCGGAAGTTACTCATGTGGTTGATGACCTGAGAGCGCTTTATCGGCGCGATTCGATCTGGAATGAGATTGTCGCCTCCCAGGCAGATGGTGCAATCATCGGTGAACAGGCGCACGAAGACTATGCGAACCGGATCCGATCGACCGGAAGGGTCGCAGCCAGAGAACCGTTAAGCGAGGCCTTTTGGGAGCAGCTTCGACCACGGCAGAAAGCCGACGTATTCGATTGCAGGGGTGTGCAGATCGACATGTCGAAGATGAAAACCGCATTCGACCGTCTCTACTTGCACTATGCACTCGAAAACGAAGACACGGCGATCCTCGTGACCGAGAAGCCCGGCACGCCCAGCTGGCTGGTCGGCGATGCCATCGCGACAGAAAGCATCCATCTTCACTTGGCATATTACAGCAAGAGCTGTGATCTGCTTTTTTTCCATGCATCCGCCGACGATGTTACCTTGCGCGATAACTGCATCCGCGCGTTGGCAGGTAAATCATTGCGAGGCGTTCTGTTTCGCGATCTCGCTCGCGTGTTTGCGGGCACGAAGCTCCTCGCCCCCTTCAATGTCGGCTTGCGCACTAGGCAATATGGCGACGGCGCCGAGAGTTATCGCTCCTCCGCAGGCAGAGCTGCGGGAGATGCATTTGGCGCAATGGAAGCGGTTCGCTATGTGCGTGGCCATCTCGCAGCGAAAATCGACGACGATGAAATATTGGGGATGAGTGAATCGTCAAAACTGTGGGGCGGGCAAAATGTCTCGGTGCAAGAATTCGCGCAATGGTGTGAACGGCTCGGAGCAGCGATCCGGTCCGACAGCGATCCGAGGGGCAGGCGAGGCTATTTCGGCGTGCCCTTTGTCGTTCCGCTCAGCGAAATTCCGGCGAGGGTCGTGGCGGCCGACTGGCCTCTCGATGTCTATTCGAAACCACTCACGCTCGTTCGTGTTTCCGAAGTTCCGTTCCCCTCGACCAGGTTGCAGGATCCGGCAGATGAGGTTTCGCCGGTCCCTTCTCCGCTGTCGCTGCTGCTTGATTGTGCAATCGAAATTGCGTCACGCCCGCAGCCGAGCGATCAGATGAGTCTGCGGATCCGCTGGGCCAGCGGCTATACCACGGTCAGCTACCAGCCGGGTGCGCGCCCGGTTTTTCGGCCCACAGAGCGAAAGAGCGGAACAGGATTTGTCCCAACGGATCAGCTCCTGGTGAGGCGTGGTGGCAATTACGAAAAATTCCTGGACTTCATCAACGCACGACCGCCAACACTCTATTCCATTGATGGGGCGATCATCGTGGGAGCCGAAGGGACAGAGCCGCTGGCGGAGCTGCCACTCGTCCCTTCTGAGGAAACGTTCGTCGAGAAGATCTGGCCCGCAACGGTCGATATCAGAAAGGAACGTTTGTCCGACGAGTTCCCGCGCAGAATCGAAAGCATACAAGACGAGATCGCGCGCGAGCTCATCGCTGAAGGGTTCGATGTCGTCTTTCATGACGATGGAAGCGGTGAATTGGCCGACCTGATTACAATCCGCCAGATTGCATCGGAGGCATTGCTGCAGGATGTCGAGATCACCCTTTGGCACGCTAAATATTCCGGTTCTGACGATCCGGGACGGCGACTGCAGGATCAGTATGAGGTGCTCGGTCAAGCCATCAAAAGTGGACGTCGCCTGACCTATTCCGCGGTTCGGGCGCATATCGATCGGCGCCATCAGAAGGGTGGCGACCATAAGTTTCTGGCGGGCGACATCGACATGATGCGTCTGCTCCTCTCTGGCGATGCGATGCAGAAATATCTCTATCGCATCAAGGTCGTGCAGCCGGGAACGTCGATTTCAAAGGTGTCGGCCGACATCAAGCAGATCGTTGCAGCGGCCGCACACTTGATCGAATACGGTGGATTGAACAGGTTCGAGTATATAGCCAGTCCCTGACGCGATCTTAGGGAGCAAACCGGGCGCCTATCGTGTTCCAGGCTGTCCGCAACCAGTCATGCACCGTGACAAGGACCGGATCGATGTTTGCTGCGGTCCAGACGGGTACGGCGACCAGGAGCAGGTAGTAGATCGCGAAAGCATACATGACGATCACGATCGGCAAGGCGAGCCGATAAACCCATCGGGCCTTTGCAATCGGATGTTCGACAAGACGTTTCCAGTCGTCATCCGACAGGAAGGCGTAAAGCTTTGTACGCCATTCGCGCCGACTGCGATCCGCAAGCCAGTTGAACCGCCAGTTCGAGACAGTCGTGATCAGAATGCTAGCCGACAACACAACTGCAGCAGCGACGGTCACCCAGCGGAGCACTTCGGCGGACGATATTTGCGAGCCGGTCGGGCTCTTGAGCGCGAGCACGACGCCTGCAAGCGCAAAGTCCCGCCAGAGCGCGCCTAGAAGATCACGTGTCGCAGCCTGGGCCTTCGCAACTTCCTCCTGCAGCGACTTGCGCAAATCGCCCAGCGCCTTAAGCGCATCCTTGCTTTGGTCCTGAAGATGAAAGTTGAACGCCTCGCGAGCGCTCGCGAGGCTTCCTTTCAGGACCGTCGGCAGACCGTCGGGCCACTCCGTCCCATCCCGCCAGTCCAGCGAAAGATGATTGTTCAGAAACTGGAATTTCGTCTCGGTCTCGCGCGGTGTGCCATAGATCCACCGGGCCGCGTCCATGAGGACTTGGAAAGCATCGCGGGGCCATCCGGCGCGGGGATCTGCGATTGGGATGGGGGCCGACCGCGGCCCTTTCAGAACCACCTGTTTTTTATCGTTGTCGCTGTCGCGAATTTCCGACGGCAGAGACAGGGTAAGCCTGTCGATTGCAGCCTCGCGCCACGCGGCAAAGACCCCGGAATCGTCGGGGACGGGCTCGCGCAGCAACCACGGTTCGATACGCTCGGGAACCGCACCGGACGTCAGATCCCGCACGAGTTTTCGGGGCTTGTCCGGAAGGAAAGTTGCGTCCTGATGCAAGCGCGGACCGTTCCATGGCGATACGCTCAAGCCTTCCGATTGAAAACCGGCAAATTCGACGGCGATCCAGACCGCGCGCGCAGCAGATAACCATTGTGGATCCCTCAGCGCCTCGGCAAAGCCCCGTTCGGTCAGAAAATAGGAAAAGCCAGGCTCGACGTCCTTTGTGATGACGAGCGCGACTCTCTCCTCGCCGATGCTGGCCACCGTGGCGCGGGTTAGATCAATCTCATCTTGAATTTCTCCGAAGAGGCGAACCCGACCGAGGAGTTCGCTGTTGCAGAGACTGGCCAGGGCCACAATCGCGTTCAGGCGGTGAGCGCTGTTGCAGGATGTGTGATCAATGCGGCATTCGTTCGCCGTTTCAGAAATCTCGCTACCCGGCGTTCTTGCCAGTTCGTCCAGTAATGAACGTGCTTGAGGACCGAACGTGCTCGTCATTGTTCGGTAACCCGGCGCGTGCGAATGGTGATAGTCGTCCACCCGTCCTTTGATGTCTGGCTGAAAGTGGAAAGCGCACTTTGTGGAATGACCAGGCGGATCCCTTCATTGGTGACGTATTTGCGAGGTCCGCCCGCCGGCAATGCGTCCAGATCATAGTTGAATGCTTCGCCTGCGATTTCGCGCCGTTCCAACTCCTTATAGAAAGTCGCCTTTACCTCGACGCTCCCATGGGCCCCGAAGAAATCGCTGAGAAATTCTTCTGCCTCGAACGAGCCCCTTTTTTCCGCGATTTCCAGCAACCGCGGTTTGACGCGTGAGGTAATCTCCGGCGGTAATTCCAGTTGATGTTGCTGTACCGTCTTGAGGGTCGAGTCCAGGATTTCGCTGGTGATCTCGGTCTCGGTATGTCGCCGTTTCACTCCGAGAAATTTCTCGAAGAAACCCGATATCCCGACGCGGCTATTGCGGTCGATGATGGCAAGTTCGCCACCGTCCTTTGTCAGTTCGATCAACGCAGACTTCTGTAGGGCTTTCGGGGATTCGGTGAAACTGTTCACGACATCTCTCAGCGTGGCGATGGCGTCTCCAAGGTCAAAGGCAACGACCTTCTCGTGATCGTACTTTATCAATGAATAGAGTTGCCGGTTTCCCGTCCGCAAGGCGATCATGATGAATACGCCGCGCTTGATACGGTCGTCTTCGCTGTGAAGCCGTTTGGCAAGCAGTTGCGAGACATCAACAAACTGGTCAGGAGGACCCGCCACGGCCGCGAGGTTCGCACGCGTGACGGAATCTGGCAGAAAGACGTAGCGATTTCCTGCGAGGGTATCCGAAATTCTGTCCAGGAAGAACCGCTCGAACTCTCCTATTGGTACCTGCTTCAGCAAGATCGGCTCTGCCGCGCCGTGATGCACGACATGGAAGATGAAGTCGGTAATTTCCAGCTTCTCAATCTCTTCTTTTGTCAACGAAGGCATTGTCCGACCCTGGATCAGGAGCTTCAAAGAGGTTTTCGTGAACCGCACGAGGCGAGATATGGGTATGGCGCAGAAGGGAACATACATGTTTGGCGATGAACACGCTATCGTTGCATTCACGCTTTCCGCCTGAAGCTATGTCGGGGAAAAACGGCATATCGCATTGGTCTTCAGGAACCGAGGTGTGATGCGGTGCCGCCGACGCCCGGCGTCCATGGCGAGGCACTTGCGCCTTATGCGGCCCTTGTTCTGCGCCATGAACGCCATGTTCCGATGAGCAGACACGTTGTCAGAACAGGCCATAGGACATGGCTCCACGATTGGAGGATTTGCGGCTCGAGATAATAAGGCGCTTCCATGTTTATTTCCTCGGTGCCGCTCATGCAGTGGGTGATGCGCGTTGGTCCAGGGACGTTCGTCCAGAGGAAGTCGTAATGAGGCCGTGTTGGGCACAGCTCCGCTGGCGCCAAAGTGAGGAAATACTGCAGCGACAGTGCAGCAGATCCGAGAACGATAAGGGCAAAGACAATCAGAAGCGCGTCGCGACCGGCGTTCCCAGATGGCACCTTGTCAGATTGCACTTGCCCGGGGCGAGCCGCTTGGAACCATAAAACTCCGGCGACCAAAGACGCAAGCATGGGACCAAAAATGATGAAGTACACGGCATTCAACTTGAGAGGGACATAGTCGCCAATCAAGGGGAGTTTGCCGGTGTAGCTTGTTGGCGCGCGTGCGATCCCCAGCCAGAGTAATGAGGGCAAGCCGGACGACCGGATCCTTCAGAATCGTTCCGGCGTCTTCCGTGGATGCTTCGCTCATTGACAGCTCTCCCTTGCTGTTGCACGTGCTACTGGCACAATTTCTTGGCCTCGTTGGACAGGCCATCGCCAAGTGATTGAGAAATCTGCTCGCCGAGTGCCTTCACGAGGTCGTCGAATGTCCCACCGGCAGAAAGGAGCTTGATCTCCCGGCGGTTCACCGCGCAGGTGGCGAGGTTCATTTCCGCGTCGAAACTAGGTCGGGCCGAAACGTTGCCGTTCAATACCGCCGCGTCCGATGTCCGGCAAGTCAGAGAACCTAGGGCTCTTGCTGTTGCAACATCCCCCTTAACGTCGATGGCGAGTTCTTCGATTTCAACTTTCTCGAAGTGGTCAATGCCGATGGTGAACAACCCGGTCTTTACCTTTAGCGCCTGGCAAGGCTGTGCTTTCTCGATCGCATTTTCGAGGGCATTTCCGGCCTTTGCAGAGGGCGGCAGGGCCAGCAACACGGAAGTGACGAGAAAGATTCGCAGAGGTCGGATGACCCGGGCGATGCAGGTTTGTTCAGTGTAGCCATTGCCATCAGCCTCCGATCATCCATGCGAACTCTCCCTCTACTCCGTGGGTTCGCTCTATTTCGTTGATGCCGCATGGCCTACGACCCTGCGCCAACGCGTAATCGATCAGGGCGGCGCGAGCGTGCCGTCCGGATCGACATCCTCTTTGCGCTCGCTGCGGATGAAGTGGTCGAGGCGCGTCACGGTTTCGAACTCCGCGTGGTTGCGATACGACCCGAACTTGAAATACTGGCTCTCCTTTGCCAGAAACGGCTTAAATCCAATGGTGCCCTCGGTCTTGGAAATCTTTTTGCCGTCGGCCCAGATTTCGATCAGGCCTGTTTGGTCTGATACCAGGCGCAAGTGGTAGACCATCGTGGTCCATTTCCCGAACGGATCGGGCAGGGAATTGTAGCGGGTGACCGACAACCCTTGCGCACAGCCGGTCAAGCCCGAAAGCGACAACGGTGCTGGTCCATGCGCGAGATCGTCGGTGTCGTGTCCGACCGACAGCGTCTGGGTCTTCAACAAGGAGAAGACCTGCGCCGGCTTGACGAGCGTATGTGGGGTGCCGAATCCAGGTTCGACCGGGGCAGTCTCTTGCGAGGGCAATGAAGACGCGGCAGAGGACGTTCTTCGGGTCGCGGTCCGGATCGACATTGTCCTGCTCGAGGGAAACGGTAAAGGCGCGGCCGTTGAAACGTTGCGCGAGCACAGGAGCGTCTTTCGGAGAATTCGTTTGCTTCCACTGGCCGATGACAAATCGTCCAGTGGAAGGCGTTATGCTGTCGTCGATGAACATATCAAACCGGTACCAAATATCGGTTCCGATCGGCGCCAGGATTTTCTGCGCTTCCCATAGTTCGGAGCGTTCACTGCGATCGCGGTCATAGGAACCATCCTCCCGGGCACAGCCTTTCGGGCGCCAGGCAAAGGCCAGCACGTTGTTTTGCGGCAGGGCTCTCACGACCTGTGTTGCGGCAGATCTGGTGTCGCCAGCCAATTTGCCGAAAGAGAAACTGTTTTCGTCCCGCCTGCATGAAAACCAATTGTCGGAAACACTGGTGGCATCGAACTCGTCCCGGATCGTCGGTGACGCCGCATTCGCCCGCGGGGCTCCGGACACCACCAGCATCGGGGCCAGTGTGCACCTCCATTGCCTGTTCATGGCCCGTCCTCCTAGTCCATTCTGATGGTCAAGCTGCTGGGGCAATGATCGGAAAGACGCAACTTGTCGGCCGGCGTCGGGTTGGGCCAGGTAAATTGCTTTTCCGAATCCGGCACGATCATGGTCGCGGCTCGGGTGCCGTAGATGAAGAACTCGATGGGAAGGATGTTATAGGTGTCGGGGTTAGCGATACCGGACGGGTTTGGCTGTCGAAACTCCCGCCAGCACGTAGACATGTTTTCGTATGGCTGCCGGAAGAGTTGGATGTCGGACCGCGGATCCCTGTCGAGACCCGTCTTATCGGCACTATAGCCGCTCAGCGCAATCCAGACTTCATCTGGGATCGCACCCGGCTGTGCATCGAGGCGACGATTGAAGTCCCCGACAATCATCCACGCTTCGCCCGCGGTTTCTCGCGCCTCGATCCATTTGCGAAGCGGATACATCTGCTGTCCAAGCGTATCACATGCCCGGCTGGCTGGCTGCCCGGTCGCCGGATCGGTGTTCCACAGCCTGAAGCTTATGAAGTCGTCGAAGCATCCGCTCTTGAGATGAACATCGAGGACCCGCAATGTCGAGCCGGCCGGCGACTGGATCGTGACGTCCAGGCCCCATCGGATCCGGCGGATCGTTCCGTTGTCGTCAAAGGTGACATCGAGTGACTTGTAGTCTGCTGCAGAGATAATCTTCAGCTCCGAGTTCGGGCGCAAGGCCACCGCCGGATATTGTACGCGGGTCGCGGTCGTCGGCCCGACGGCGGTCATGCCGCTCTTGGTACAGACTGGAGCGATGGATTGGCCCTCGGCCTCCGCGAATTGACCGCTGATGCAATGCTCCCAGCCCTCGGTTGCTGGAAAGACCGCGTCCAGCGCAGCCGGGCTTGTTACCTCTTGGAGAAACATCACCTCGGCGGAGACCGCGTCCCGCCAGTGTTTAAGGTCGGTATAGTCTTGGCTGGTGCGGACATGGTCATCGGGAAAGACTGTCTTGGGGTCGCCTGGGTAGACCAGCGTTTGAATATTCCAATTGCCGAGCGTGAATTCCGCCGCCCCTGCCGGCATCGGCAAGACCATCGAGATGAGCATTATGCATATCGAACGTGTCAGCATGCATTTTTCCCTCCGGCTTCATGAATAGTCCTGCAGTGAGCGGCCTATTTCTAACAGCGAAATGAACGTTATCGATGCCGCTGTGCTGTCCGTATTCTGCTTCAGCAGGTCCGCGTGCTTTGGGGCGTTTGAGCGGCCGTTAATGGCTGCCAAGTCGAGCGAGAAACCGCACCGCGCTCTTGCTCGGCATGAACAGATAAGCTCCCCCGCGCATCCGCACGAAATCCTTTATCCCAGTCAGGTTCAGCGGGCCGCGCGGTGACGGTATCGTTAGCCGCCCCATGCCGCCCCCACGGCCAGTGATAGGATCGACCTCGTTTTCCAATCCGTGAAACTGCCAGGCCATGGCCCAGGTCTGCTGAACGAATTCGAATTGGCGTTCGATGTCGGCATTGAGGCACATGAAGAGAAGGCCGGGTTTTTGTTCCTCCGGATCATTGGCGCCCACTGCGTCGAAGCCTCGCCCCACACGCAGGATGCGATGACGATTGACGATTGAAAGTTCATGCTTTGAGGCCGGGGCCAGACTATCGCGAGGATTGGAGCGGCGAATATGCGCGCCGAGGGGACAGCGCTCGCCGAGCGGATCCTCTGCGCCAGGCAGGAAATCGTTGTCGGGCCGAAAATGTCCCCCGTTCTGCTTTCTGGTCGCTGGACCGTGCGGATAGCGCACCAGCGAGGAGCCATCCTTCCAACGACCAACCATCTTGGCGCCGATCCATTCCGGTAAAAGCGCTGGGTCGAGTTGATCAGGCACTGCTGGATGGTCGGCGTAGCGTTTGGCCGCCTCGCTCACATAGTCGTTGAAGACATCGACATATTGCGCAAGCTGGCGGATGACCAGGAACGTGCCGTTCCGTCCGAGGTCGCGCGCGGCGGCAGCGCAATTGCCAAAATCAGGCTGGAGTGCGTCACGTGAGTGCGTAGGCTCAGCGAGCGGCAAAAGGTTGCCGGGGTCCATCGCAGCCGGCACCTGTGGCGATGGCGGGAAGAAGCCACGCGTGTCGGGATAGCCCAGCAAGAACTCCCCCGGCTCGACCGCATGGATGGCGTCCGACTGGCGCATCCAGCGCCGGGTTCCCTTGATGATCGGTTGCGAAATTCCGTCGGCGAAGCCAAACGGCTCTCGGACAGTCTGCGCCGCCGTTTCACCCGGCTTTGGCTGTGGCAGTGGTGTCGGCGTGACTCGGTGTATGACCCGTCCGTCGGCGGCATCGATGGCTGAAATCAGCTCCTCGGCGTATGCGGCAAGATTAGGCTCGGAGTCTGCGTAGATGAGCAGCGCGGCATCGACCAAGTTCTTAGGGCCGCCCCACAGCCATTGCCCGGCCTGGTCGTCGCCAGTGTCAGCAAGCAGGTTGGCCCGACCCGGCGAACCCATGCCCAAACGAAATGCGGTCGGGAATGCATTCTGGACATCCGACGGCAAGCCCAACCGCCTTAGGCCGTCTCCTGTCAGTGCGCAGATCAAAACCTTGTCGGTGGGGGGCTGATCTCCAAAGGTGATCTGATCCTCGATTGTTTTCAGCCAGGCACATGCTTGCTTGGGATCGTCGGATAACCTGAACGCGAGGCATGTCGAATAAGGGTGTTTGCTCAGGCCGCCGTAAAGCAATGTCTGGACCTCAAAGGTCTCGATCAACGTCGCCGGTCTTACCTTTGAGCCGAACAGTCCGAGCCACGCCGCCGCTTCGTCTTCGGTTGATACCGTTCCAAGTCCCTGGCGGATTGCGGCGTTGGTGCGAATGCGCGCGGTCGTCAGGTGTGGATAGGCGCTGTACCAGAACCATGTCGGCTGTTGTTGCCTTCGGGCCCAGCGCTTGAAGCGGTCGCCATCTACCGCTCCCTTGAAGAACAGGTTTTCGGTGCGCGGGAAACCGACCGTATTGCTCCACGCCGCGGTCAGGCCGCCTGACGCCTTGGTGATGAAATCCTCCAGATAGCTTTCCCAACTACCACCGTAGTTCGAGAAAAACAGGAGCTTATTGGTCTTCGGCAATCGCAGCCAGCGGGCATAGTGGATCGTGCTGATATCGCCGAGAAATCCGGGCCGAAAACGCTTCGTTGCCATCTGTCCGATCACCCAAAAAGCTATCCTGAGTGTCAGGCCGCGCAACAACCCGGCCTGCATGATCGAGATGCCGGCGAGATGGTTCTGCTGTGTATCCTTGAGATTTTCGGCGTCGGTCAACGAAGCCATCACATCCGGATTGACCAAGGTGTCGACCGGCGTGTTGGCGACCTCAAGCCGGCGCAGGCCAAGGTAGACACTCACAACGACAGCCAAGACGGCCACGGCGGCGATGATCATCGAGAGGAAGAAGGCGATCACTCCGACCGCGAAGCCTTGTGAAAGCCCGGCCGCGATCGTTGCGGCAACAACGAAAAGACCAAGCAACAAAAGAACGGGCCAGAAAAACTTGAGCAGCCCCCGGAAGGCAAGAGACAGTATGAAGCCGAAATCAAGCCGCGGCGGCTCTTCGGCGGCAAGACGGGGAAATGGCTCGGGATTCAGCAACGATGCCAGGTCGGCATTGGCTTTCACGAAATCCCGCGCACGCGCAACCGTGGCTAACGTCGCACCGGCGGCCGGGTGGGTGTCGAAATAGGAACGGAGTTCGCGAGCGAGCAGATATTCGCGCTTGATCCGTGCCACTGTCATGCCAGGCGTGCCGCAGAAGTCGAGCCCAGGGACATCGAATAGGCTCTGTCCGGTGCGAACATGGTGAGACGCGAGAAGCTGGCTGAGCGAGTCTGTCGATTGAATTGCGGCCACCGACAGGATTTCACTGACGAACGATGCCAGCTTGGTGCCGACCGTGTTGAAGGCGTGTTGCGGCTCGCCGTCGACCGACATTTCGAAAACCAAATACGTCGGCTCACCAACATCGCCACGAACCACGGTGATCGACATGAAATGCACACCCTGGTCGCGCAGGGCACCGCGGATGGGCCCTTCTTTTCCGAACAGCTGGGGACGGAATTCCTTGAGCTTTGCATCGACATGCTCGGCCCTGTCGATGTCGAACGGGATCGCACTTGTTACAAGCGATTGTGTCATACCTGCCCCCTACGGCTCGACGAAGTCGCACAAACTTCGCACTGGCGCATGGGCCGCTGGTCCCCCTCCAGCCGATAGCCATCTTCGCGTCAGGCGTGCAATAACTGTTTCATTTTATTCGCGGACTCACAAGCAAAAACCGCCGGAGATACTTGATGTGTGCGCCTTTTCATAAAGCCGTTAAATCAAACAAAGAAGATTTCTTTCGTACAGAATGGAATGACAGAAAAAAACCGTATTCGCGTTCGGCGGGAAGTATGCTTCAATCGTCTGCATGAGATCGAGCCGCGTGTCGCCATCTCTTCGCCCTCAGAAGATGACCGCCAAAGCCAACTTCCAAGACTGGAGACCATGGCATGGAAAAGGATCCGGAAGCGTCAGATGGTGAGAAGGACATCGTCGCCACACAATCTGTGGCTCTTTCCATAGAGGTCGAGAAGGTTGCGATCGCCGAATCCAACTATGTCCCGGCTGCAGAGCGCGACTTGAGGCGGACCCGCGCCGAAGCCGATATTCGTTTTTCCGCTCGCAAGAATTTCCTTGAATCCCCGCGTAGCGAACCGAACGGTTTCGAGCGCATTATCGGCCAAGGCTCAAGGATATAGCCGGCTTCGGTGAGGGGGCGCGGGTTCAGATCCCTTTCAGGAGCAAAGATTTGGTGGCCGGCTTCCGGCTCATTGCGGACACTTGCGATCAATGCGTTCACTTGCCGCTCGTGCCCAACAGCCCCCGTTAAACGTCGCAGGCGCGAATCCTGAAAGCCGCCATTTCACCGTCCTGCATACGAGGCAAGCAGACCTTTCACGGGAGATTTTCTTACCAGTCGTGGTGATCGCAGCGAATGGGCGCTTCTGCAATGAGCGAAAAGTTGTATAGTCGACAGCACTCAACCAAGGCGTCGACTGAACTCAAGAAATACATGGGGGAACGGCATGCGGTATTTTGAGGAGAATAACGGCCTGAAGCTTCGCGCCATCACCGGGACGCGTTCGGTACTTCTCGCCTTCGACGCGGATCTGGAAACACGAAAGGGCCTGAGAGGCTTTTCGATCCGTCGTACGGAATATCTCAAGAAGCCCGACGGTGAAACGGTTACAAGCGTGAAGTGGCTCCAATCCAGCAAAGTTTTCAAAACGGTTGAGCCCAAGCCCAAGGAAAAGATCAACGGCAGGTTCAAGATCTTCCGGACAGACAAGCACCCAATTCAGAAATTCTTCTGGTCGGACTATGGCGCGGTGCCGAGTACCGATTATCAATACGAGGTATTCCCCGCGTATGGTCCAGTAAACAATCTTCAGCTTGACCGACATCGCATGATCGAACTGAAAATCAGGACCGAAGACGAAGACGACGGCAAGCACGGAATCTGGTTCAACCGAGGAGCGATCGCTAGCCAGCATTATGCTCGCCAATTCGGCAACGTCCCTCCGAGTGAGGACGAAGTACTTGACATCAACAATATCAAGACGCGGTGGCTTTCGCGTGGCCTGCTCGAAGCCTGCATTGCCTATATCAAGTCAGCCAAAAAAAGGGAGTGGCTCCACGCCTGCCTCTACGAGTTCACCTATCAGCCCATCATTGACGCGTTCGACGACGCGGCGAAGCGGGGCGTCAACGTCCGCATCATCTATCACGCCACTGAGGCGAACAAGAAGGCCATCGGCGGGAAGCTAGCTGGAACGGGAGTCCTGATCGAACGGACTCGGCCTACCATCCCGCACAACAAATTTATCATCCACTCCTCGAAGTCCCGTAAGCCGCTGGCCGTTTGGACCGGCTCGACGAACATTACCATGTCGGGATTCCTCGGGCAGTCCAATGTCGGTCATCTGTTTCGCGATCCGACGCTGGCCGGACGCTATCAGAAGTACTGGGACCTGCTAGCGACCAACCCGGCGGGCGCGTCCGTAAAGAACGGGAACAAGACCATCTCGCCTCAGCCGAAAGAGGTCGTCGAATCCGGTTCGCTGACTCCGATTTTCTGCGCGCGGGATGACCTCGCAATGCTGTACTGGTATGGCAATCGAATACTCGACGCGCGCGACCTCGTGATGTTCACGGTCGCTTTCACGGTCAGCCCAGTCCTTATTCCGGTTCTGGCGCAAAAGCGCGATTGCCTGCGCATGCTGGTGATGGAATCGCGTCCGCCAGCGGATCTAATTGCGGCCTTCACCAAAAACGGCCGCGACCCGATGTTGACCACCTCCTATGGCGCGGTGCTAGGCAAGAAGAAAATCGTGATTACGCTTCCGGACGGAAAACGGGCCACCAAGACCATAGACATCGAGGATTTCCCTCTCGGGGAGTGGTTCTGGAAGGAAGAACACACCCGTGAAAGCGGCAATGTCTTCTTCATCCATACCAAATACCTAATGATCGACCCTTTGTCGGATGATCCCCTCATCTGCACCGGATCAGCGAACTTTTCGAAGAACAGCCTCCAGAACAACGACGAGAACATGGTCCTGATAAGGGGCGACACTCGGGTCGCCGATATCTATCTGACGGAGTTTCTCAGGCTTCACGAACACTTCTATTTCCGGGATGCGGCCAATAGCCGAGCCGGCAAGGGGAAGGATGCGGAAGGCGCGTTTCTCGAGGAGACGAACGACTGGACAGAGAACGATTTTTCCCCCGGAACCTACCTCAACTCACGGCGCGAAATGTTCTTCCGGGATGCCCCGAGCTCCTGGCGCGAGCAGGCCCAGGGCCGCGATCCGACTGAATCCATTAACATTGCACTGCAACAGGCGCTTGAGGACAAACGGAAGTCCGCCGCGAAAAGACGGCAGCCACGCGAGGCCGAACATAGCGTATCGTCTTTGTTATAATATCCGTTCGGGGAAAGGATGCCCAACCACGGGGAAGTCCGCCGGGAAGACCTCCAGCTTGACGTGTTCATTCTTGTGCGTGTCGATGACGAAGAACCGCATGTGCATGTAGCGCTTCTTGGAATCGCACATGGCCTTGACGATTAGGTCCACATTGGTCGGATCGTCATCCGACATTCCGAAGCGGTGCGGCAGCTTGGCATCGTATTCCTTCGCGGCTTTCTCTACGATCGCATTGATCGCCACGCGCTTGAGATCCGAAGTGACGTCCCCGCCCGCATCGAACTGGGCGCGCGGCCCGGCGGGGAGGCCCTCAGCGAGTTCGGCCTTCATCTGCGGGTTGTTGACCGCGTAAACCTCGAGATAGTTCGGCTCGCGGGACAACAGTCCCGCCTTAACCAGCAGCGTGATCGCCGCCTTGATCGTTTCGCGGCTATGACCCCGCGCAGTGACGATGGCAAGCGGGCGCTGTTTGTCGCAGGCATATTGCAGAAGCGGCCATGCCGGGGCCTGCCAGCCTTGGTCGGCGCCGGCGATGGTTGCTGCCACGTCCTCAAGCAGATATTGCCTTTCACCGGGTCCGAGCGTTGCTGGATCGCGATCGCCGAAATGCAGGTAGGTATCCTCGAACTGCTCGTAATCCACCCACTCGCCCGGCGCGCCGAGGATCTTGCGGATCGTGGCGAACTCGCTGGTCGATACGGTCTTGATCTCGCCGTTCTGTTTGTTGCGCAGCAAGATCGGCGTATCGAGGAACATGATGTTGTCGTCGAAATCAAAGAAATAGAAGCTCGTTCCCGTGCGTTCCTCTGCCATTATGCTCCTCCTACTTTTGTTGTGACCAGAATGACCGCCGGCGTGATTCCCAGGCCGAGCGAGCCGAGCAGCTGTTCCACTGCCCGCCGATGATCGACCGGACCGTCGGAGGTCTCCACCAACACCACCTCGCGTATCGCCCGCCAGTCGCGCCCTGCCATCGTGAGCCCGACCAGAGCGGTCTGGCCTGGCGACAGGCTTGGGTTGAAGGCGGCGTTCTCAACATAGGAGCCCGGCCACAGAGTACCGTCGTCGAGGACAAACACGCAGCCGGCGAAGCTCTTGGTGTAAGGCGCGTAGCTGCGATTGGCCGCATCAAGCGCAGCTTTGCCGGCGGCATCGGGCCTGCCCTGCGGCTCGAGTCCGTTGTCCTGCGGGGCAAGCAATCCGCCGATCACGCCGAGATCCTGCGGACCGAAGGGTTCGGGCAGGAAATCCACCAGCGAATAAGGCGTGTCGCGGGCGAGCCAGATCGCCAGCCTGTCGGCGTCCGCCAATTCGTTCAGGAACTGGCGGCACGATCCGCACGGTGCGGCCGAAATCGCCAGTGCGGCAAGCCTCGCCTCTCCGTGGTTCAGCGCATTGATCACAACCGATTGCTCGGCATGGATCGTCTGGCACAACTCGCTGCCGGGCAGTTCGATATTCGCTCCGAAATAGATCGCCCCGCTGCCGCCTAGCCCGACGGCGCCGACCCGATAGTTCGACATTGTCGGGCGCGAAAGCTTCTTGGCACGCTCAATAAGGCTGCGGAGGTACTGCCCCTCGGTCAGCTTCGATTCCTTCGCCAACGCCCGTGCCATGGCCGCGTCGATCCAGCCCGCGTCGAGGGCGTCCGCGCTCACCATTCCGGCAGCCCTTCGAACAACGGCGCGCCGATGTAATCCTCGGGCTCGCGCAGGCCGGGCGGGCAGAAGTAGTAGCCGCCATCAATCACCGAGAGGATCTTATTGGCGAACATCACGTCGATCCCAGTACCGGGAACCGGAAAGTCCGGGTTCATCTGCCACATGTTGGTGACGTGTTCGAACTGCTGCTGGATCGATTTCATGAACGCGACGAACTGCAGGCCGTTGATCACGCTGCCGGTGGCCGGATCGAGCCCGTCGAAGAAGGGATAGGGGCGGCGCACGAACCGGCGCTCGAGATCGGGCAGGCCGAACAGGTCGGGTTCGGAGCGGCGAGGCTGTACTTTGCGGACATGCGAATTGAGCGGGCCGTCGGCAGCGTCAGCCGGATCAGGGTAGACCGGCAGCATCCCGTCCTCCCCTTCCACCTGCCGCGACAACGGCTTCCCCGAGTCCTTGTGGCGGCCGATATGGCGTTCCTGCTCTGCCTCCTTCATCGTCTCCCAGCGCGGCATGTCCTCGCGGATCTTCCGGTAGACCACATAGCTGCCGTTTACGCACCATGCGGGCTCGCCGTCGGTTTCCTCAACATAGACGAAGCGGTGGAGATCGTCGGGGCCCATATGGACGTTGTCGACCCCATCATCGAAGCGAAGGAACTCGCGTTTGTCCTTGCGGGCGAAGCCTTCCTCGATCGAAACGAAATCGAGCACATCGCGGCCCGCCGGGATTTCGGCATGGGCTTCGCGGAAACGCCGATTGAAGAACTCGACGAAGAAACGGGAAGTTGCAACGTTGACATAGGGGTGGTCGCTACAAACCGCGATCAGCAGGTCGGTGCCGGTTTTCGCCGGATCGAAATGCGCGGCATCACCTGGAAACCGCGGCATCGGTTTCAGATATTTCGGCTTTCGCGCGCGCAGTCCAAACCGGTCGGCACCGGCAGGGTCGATGAACAGCGTGGCGCCGAACCCGAAAGTGACAGTTACGCGGTAGCTTGCCGGAATGTGCTCCAACACCGCGACATGGGCAATCGACGGTTTGCGCTCCATTTCCTCGACTGCAAATTGGGTGAGCAATCTGAGGATATCGACCAGTTCGGCGCGGTCGTTCGACAGGACATTGGCGCGGATCAGCGTCAGATTGTTTTGGCGCGCAGTTCGGCCGGCATAGTCGGACATGTACTGCGCCCGCAATTCCGCTTCGCCGGGAGGGGGCGGTGAATCGCCTGACAGCCGGCCCGAACGGTTGAGTTTGCCAAGCAGTTCCGCGATCTGGCGAATATCCATCCCGCCATCGAACTCGGCCGGCCAAATCGGGTCGGTGATGCCGTTTTGATACGGGGAGCTATAAAGTGGTTCCGGCAAGGGGACGAGCATGCTGTCGAGGTCCTTTGGCATAGGCACTCCCTTGGTCAGACCGGATAGACTGGACGGCGGCGGTGATGGCGCTTGTGATCGCTGAACAGGACGACGAAGAACTCCGTCCACCCCCCCATACGCACGCGGACAAGGTCGTAGTCACCAGGCGCCGCTTCGGCGGCGGCTAGCGTCGCCGGGTTCGCGGTCGTGACCGTCATCACGTTGCTGCCCTGCCCATCGGCGAAGGTGCGGATCGCCTTGGTCAGGGCTTCGGGGGAACTATCCTCGGCGATGTTGAAATCGGACGGCGCTCCGTCGGCGAGGCGCGTTACCGCGCGATGGTTCCACGAGGCGAAAGCCCGCGTCATCGAAGGGATCGGGGTGGCACCGGGCAGTTCGAGATCCTGCGGATAGGGAGAGGCGGAAAGATCCGAGGCGAGCGGAGCGCCCGCACGCCTGCCATCGGGAGTCGCTCCGCCGAAGCTACCGCCGAAATTATATTGCTCGAAGGTGCCGACCCCAGGCGTGACTACCAGGTTGAACGGCTTTCCGGGCGAGGCGAATCGACTTTCGAGCCGCGCGAGGGCGGCCGCATGCATCGGCTGCTTCAGCGCGCGTTCGATTGAATCGACAAACGAGTCGATCAGGCGCCAAGCGTGGCGGTCGACCAATTTATTGCCGTGGCCGAACCTGGGCTGTGCAAGACACAGCGCGCGCAGCTCCGCCACCCGTTCGGGCGTGACCTTGCGCCCGACCACGTCCGAACGCGCGCCCCAGTCCGAACGAAGGCAGGCGACGAGTTCATCGAGCGCGATCACCTGCTCCCCGAACACCAGCTTCTCTAACACATAGAGCGAATCCGCGACCGTGCTGATTCCCGTCATCAGCGGGGCGAACATGTGATAGCGCGCGCCGCCGTCGTAGAAGTCCCGGCCGCTTTCGAGACAGCCGTCGACCATCGCCGATAGGATCGGCGATGGGCAAACAGCGCCTTTCGCGCCATATGCCGATAGAAAGCCGGCGATCTGGCGATTCACATTGAGCCAGATATGCTCCTCCATGATCGCAAGGAAGTCTTCGAAACCGGCGATTTCATTGGCCGGAGACGAGCGGTAGCTACCCTTCATTCCCCGAAGGAACGTGCTGCCCGAGGCTCCGAAGCCGGCACCGCTGTTGAGCGCCTTCTCGAGGACATCGACCCCGGGAACGTAGATAAAGCTGAACTCGGTCTCGCCGGGGAAGATCGTCTCGTAACAGCCATCGCAGGCATAGTTTCGCGCGCTCTTGAGTTCAACTCCCGCCCCCGCGCGGAGAAGCGCGGGAACCAGCTTGTCGTCGTTGAGCAGCACCGGATGCGCGCCACCGCTCAGCAACGCGCGCGCGGCGAGATCGATCACGTCGCCTGGAGTGTGCTTGTGAACCCTCAGGTCGAGTGTCGGGCAATTGAACGGGAAGCGGCGGGCGGCGTGCAGGCAGAGCCGCGTGACATCGTTGCAGGCATCCTTCGGCTCTGCCTCGTTGTCGGCGATCAGGCCGCCGATCGTGAGTTGCTGCATCCACTGATTGGTCAATGCGCCCTGATCGAAATTGCTGGCACCTCCTGCGCCCATCAGCGCCCCGTCCGCCTGCGAGAAGTGGTCGACAATCATCCGGTTGTCGAGCGTCACGCGCTGGTCGAGTTTGACCCAAAGGCAGTCGATCACAACCTGCGCCGCGCCTGTTTTAAGTTCTTCGGCCTTAAGGAACGGCTGCAGAATCTGATCCAGCCGGCCGAGCGAGGTCAACTCGCCGGTCCAATGCAGCGCGCAGTTCATCAGGAAGATGCACTGCACGGCGTCGGTGAAGCTTTCACACGGCTCGGCAGGAATCCGGCGCAGCCGTTCGGCGGCGGCCGACATGCCATCGACCCGATCGCGGAACACGGCACTTTGCGGGTGGTTCGGCTTTTCCTGCAGCACCCGGCGATAAAGCTCTGCCTGGCCCTCGGCGGCCGCCGCGTAATTGTTCGCGAACACGATTACGCTTTCCAGCACCGTTGCAACTGAAGTATAGAACGATTTGCGTTCGGGGTCGGTGCAAGTGTCGCGGGATGCGACGCATTCATCGATTATCGCACGCAGTCCCCTGCGCGTGACCTTCTCATGGTTCGGACAGATGTGGCCGAAATTCGACCACTGATTAAGGAAGCGCGCCTCGAACTCCAGCCGCTCGTCGCGGTCGTCGCGGTCGTCCTTGAAGTAGTCCATCACCTCCTTGCCTTGACCGACCGAGTAGGGGGGCATCGTGCCGACGATCAACTCGTCGGGATCGATCTTGAACACGCCGCGGTCGTGGCCCCAAGAGCTTGAGATCAATTCGAGTGTGCGCGCCATCGCCAAGCCGCGTCGCTCGACCAGCGTTAGCTCCATCACTCCTTCGCCGTCGTGATCGCGAATATGTCCGAGGCTGCCGAACGAAGGAAAAACCTGCTGGCCGCGCCAGCCTTCGAACATGTTCAGCATCAAGCGGTTTACGCGTGGCGAGGGCAGATCCTTATGCCCGGCGGGCAGGTTTTGCAAGTGGCGCCAATAGGCCAGGATATTGTGGTGCATCGTCCCTCCCCCGACGGACTGGAATCCTTCTAGTCCAGCAGTTCCGCAAGGAGGATCGCGTTGCCATCGGGGTCACGCAGCATGGCTATCCGGACGTGCTCGTAATTCGCGATCTCACCCTCGATAGCCGCTCCCCGGTTCGCGAGGCTGGAAACTGCATCCTCCATCGTGCCCGCGACGTGAAGCTCGACGCTGACAGCCCCTGCAGTGCCGGCCGCCACGGTCTCGGGCGGACGGGCGATGTGCAGACCGAGCGTGAGGCTCGGTCCTGCTTCGAGTTCGGCCCAATCGCCTCCGACTTGGTTCCGCAATGTCAAACCAAGCACGCCCTGGTAGAACTCAACCGAGCGTTTCATGTCCGTCACGTAAATGGAAGCGACGCCACCTTTGATCATTTGCTTCTCTCCGCCTACAGATCAGCCGAAGTGCATCAGCCCGAAGCCGCACAGCCTTCGAAACCGGAAGTTGTCTTGCGAAGACTATACTATATTAGAATGTACTCAAGCCGTTTCTAGAGCGGTCAGAAGATTCGAGCGAGCAAGGCACCAGATTCCCGGAAACGCTTGCCGCTGCGTCGCTTTGGGCAAGCGCCGACCGTCTCGAGCAGGCCGCGATAGGAAGTTCGGAGTCCCTCGGCTGAGGTTGGCGCCAGAAATCGTCCACTGGATCGACCATAAGTACCAAGCGGTCGATGAGAGCTGAAGCGACTTGGTCCCATTCTAGGCGATATCATTGGAAACCAGCCCTAGTCTAGGCGGACGTCACGATCAAACCGCTCAACCAATAGAAGACTGCACGGGGCTGGCGCGGGCGACTGCTACTGATGCGACTTAACCCATTCGAAAAACGAGTTCGTGTCGTCGGTCACCTCTCCTGCCGCTACCTACTGCTCAAGGGGCGACATGAAACAATAACTGATTGGCCGCCATCCGCCTCTGTACGGCTGAGGGCTGTTGTTTGTGGCGTTCGATCGTCAGCCCCTAACGTTCATTTTCTCTCAAAGCGTACGGCCACGGGCCGCGACGGGGCATTTGCCGAAGCAATTGATGCGTCCTCGAAGTACGGAGCGGTTCTCATGTTGCGGGACATGACGGAGCCACACGAGCGAGGCCCAGTCCTTGTTGCAGCAGTGTTGGACGCATTCATATCGATCTAAATGTGTCTGGTCGGGGACCTTCAGCATGTGCGAGGCGCATTTCGGTGTGTTCTGGAGCGATTCCATCGCTAAAGCTATCATCGCTCCAGTTGAATGTACGTATTTACATAGTCGTCGAAGTGGCTACCACAGCCATAATAGGGAATTTAAAAGAAATTTCTTGATCTTTATTTCCGTATTGTGCTCACCTGTAATATTCAACACATGTACAAATACAAGCGTTTGAATATGCTGAGGAAGATTGTTACATGTGTCATGTAGAACAGTTGACATTCTCTAGCGAATTTCCTGGGTGTGACGGTTCCAGTGGTATTGCTTGGAAACCTGCGAATCGCAAAACTGTTGGTGGAGTGACAGAGGAGCGGGTATGTTAGCCGTTGTTGCGCGCTAGGCTCTTAGTGGTTCGGCGCAAGCAGGGACCTAAACAATTTAGCAAGTCGCCGGCACGATGGTCGAAAAAGGAGAAGCGGCAATGCTTGGGGATCCGGTCCAGAGACCAATCAACACGGCTGTTGACCTTTGGAGTGCATTCAATGAGCGCGCGGGGCTTCAGACCGCACAGCGCAATGGCGGTCGGCCAAACTACGATACTCAGCTATTAGGGACTTTGCGCCAGGAGCTTTATCTTCCCCAAGGCCCCATACAGCGAGGGCTGAAAAGCACGGGCTGCAGCTTGGAGGCGCTGTTTTGCGCCATCATGCTCGCTCTCCAACCTTGGTCACGGATGATGCGCGATGTGCTTGCTATGCTGAACGAGGCGAAGGCCGTGGGGAGCGGCGAAACGCTCGAACTCCACGTGCAGCTCAAGGAAACGACACCCGAGCTGCGCGAAACTCTTGAGGGTTTCAGACGCCAAGCGCTGGAGAGCGAGGCAATCGTGACCGCTGCTTCGGCCCGTAGGTGGGGGGAGCTCGATCTTTGGAGTCTTCGCGATCCTTTGGGCGATACTTATTGGAAACAGGCGGTCTCGCCTCGGATCGAGGCTTGGCTTGACGACTACCGAGACGGCGACCGTACAGCTCCACCACCCTTGGAGCTGACTGGTCATGCAGAATACGACAAGGCAGTCGCAGAGCTGCAGGAAGCGCTGAGATCATGCTTACGGGCCTCCCGGGCTGCAGGCGATACAGCGGAAGCCAGATCGATCAGCTTCCGTGCTGAGCAAGATCGGGATTTCGGAGACGGCTGGCGAGGGCACGCAATGGTGAGTCTGGATTCTGACCGCGCCGTGGGAGCGGTCCTCCAGTCGTATGATGTCTTGCCGCGACGGCTGGACTGGGGACCGGAAACGGCTGCCGCTGCCGCGTTGTACATTCGAAACAGACTAGAGAAGGTACCGGCTGCTCTCCCTGTTCGGAAGCGGGTGCGGCAACTGCTGGATCTCTTGGATTTTCCCATATGGCGCCGCCGGCACGAATTGTACTCTGTCTGGATCGCAACATTGGTCAGGCGTGCAGCTGCGGCCGTAAGTGCCCCAATCGATTGGACCTGGCGCACCGAAGGTGGCGTGTTGAGTTTTGCCTTCGCCGGCGCTGTAGTAGCCGAACTTAAGGGCGATGGCCAAGGGGCATACTTCTGGGCGGAGCTCAGGCGCAAGGCACAGGGACAAAGCCGCAAAGGCAGGCGCCACATTCAGCCGGACTACACCCTTCTGCTTGGACCAGACCGCCACTTGAGCCCTGCGGGTCTTGTGGTCGAGTGCAAGCAGTACCGCCGGCCGTCAGGCTCCAATTTTACCGCCGCGCTCGAAGACTACGCTTCAACTCACGAGTTTGCCCCGGTCGCGCTCGTCAATTATGGGCCGGCCGGCAGCGCCGCCGTGGCTCTGTCCGATGCGATATCGTGCGTGCGACCTTCACCCGTTGCCGCATTCGGACTTGTGCAACCAGGTGGCGCGGGCGAAATGAAAGCTCTGACATGGCTGTCCGACAACCTCGGGATGATAGGTTCCCTCGGCCGAGCCATCGCTTGCGTCTTTCCTCCGTCCCCGACGAAAATCGCAGCAGAGATTGTGCTTTCCTGGATTGAAGGTGGTGACCTCGACCTTCATCTGACTGCGGACAACGGCGAGCAGGTCGACTACAGATCCCTTGGCTCACTGGCTGGACCACCTTGGATGCAATTGGATGGAGACATCAGAGAGCCTGGGACAGAGAGGGCTACTATCGCTGAAAGTTTGCGCGGACGTTGTTCTGTGCATGTAGAGCTCTTTGCGGGGGAACAGCCGGCCGCGGGGGCGGCGACTATCAGGGTATCGTGTGGGCAAAACCACACGACATTCACGTCACCCGCCGGCGTTTGGCCTCGATGGGCGGTATGCACAATCGATCTGGAATCAGGGACGATCGATGCTGTCGATGAAACACTCTTGTTCTGACCCGTTTGTCGGTCCGTCCTTCGAGCGATCGAAATCCGTGCAACAGGTCCTTTGAAGTCAGAAACTGAATTTCGATATAGAGGAGTCGATGGAAATGTCCGAGGAACCTGCGTTCTTTTCCTCTCTCGAGGCGGTCGCGGCAGGCTTCCATACCGGACGCCTGCTCGTCATAAAGGACGGGTATCTCAGTTCCAAAATGGTGTACTTCCATGAGGCGTCGCACGGCAGAATTTTCCAAGAATGCACTGACGGCAATCTCCATCTGAGTGTGCTAGCCGCATTGGAAAGCGACGACTTCAAGCATGATCATGCACAACTGGTTGCCCTCAACGACTTCCTCTTCGCCTCCACAAGAGATGCGCACGAGAAGGTCGCTACCTATCTGGGCGTTCAAAGTTTCTCCTTCGAAAAGGAAATGACCGATGCCGTCCGAATGCTGCCTACAACCTATCTTGGCTTCTACACCTTCTTTGATTCGCTTCTGAGGGAAGTGCCGTCGTCCTATGTTCGGTATTCGATTGCCTGGGCAGCTGGGCGACTAGCCTTCAACTCTGGCCGAGCGCACAAAGTCGATGGTCGACACCTCCTGAACTCGGTGCAATCGATCCCAGGACCGACGGAGCGGCTTGACGTCATCGGTCAGTATCTGGCCAATTTGACATCGGTGGACTTGACGAACCTGGTCGAAGAATGCGCGTCACAGGCCTACGAAAAGACGAAGCTAGATCCGTTCTCCTTGATGAATGATAGCGACTGGGAAGCGCGCATTGCCTCAAATCATCGAGGAATACAAGAATTCGACTCGGCATTCTTGCGAGCACTGACGCTGGCGCTCTCGCGCCGGATTCCACTGGCTGAGCGTAGTGAGCTGGTGCTTGATGGATATTTTGCGCCCGTCATGCGGCGCTTCCTGGTACGTCGTGTCCCCATTAAATTAGGACCTGACGGCACGACGGACAACTACCAGCACGCGTTTGAACTTGCTATTCAAGCAGACGCGATGAAAATCCAAAGAGCGAACCGGTTGGGCGAAAGCCAATATGATGAGCCCACACTCCTAAAGTGGGTTATAAAGAACGCGAGAAAGTCAATTTTCGTATCCGCGGTCGAAGTTGCCGAAAATCGGGGACACTATAAGGTCTTTCTCGAAAGCGGTCAGGGCGTCCAAGCCTCCTATGCGCCCGGCATTCCATGCGTCATGACAGGTACGCAATTCTCCAGGACTTGCGCTTTGGTCAACGAAGTTCGCGACGAGGAAGGTACTCCGCCAATCTTCCTTTTTACGCGGCGAGGAGGTCGGCACGAAAATGAATTCGCGGGGCTGATGGGGCCTGATGATGTCGAGTGGGTCTTTTGGCGGCCAGGTATGAAGCTGACACCGAAGAAACATCTCCAATTCGTTCCGTTCTATTTTGAATCAAGCAAGTGGGCAAGGCTGATCGAGCTGAACAGCGGAACATGGACCCGGGTCGACACGACCATCGATGTGCCACAGGATGGTGAGAGATTCGATCTCAGCATCATGTTTCTATTCCCTCAAAAAGCGGACTGGATACCGCATGTGCGGCTCTTGAGCAGAGCGGCGGCGGCCCTCTACACACCCTTGCTCCAGATTCCGTCCATTCAGGAAAAACTGAAATATGAGAATTTCTCCAACGACGGCAAAGTTGTCGTGCAAGCAACACTGGCCTTGTGGGAGGCCTTTGAGCAGTTGTAGGAGGGCCCAAAGCGTTTGCTCCTCACAGCAGTCTGTGTGTCTCACCTTCGTAGGCCACCGCGAAGCCAGGCGAGATCGCAAAAATGATTGCGTCAGTGAACTCGAGTGCGGTGGGTGGTACGTCCTCCAGAGCCACCGCAACGGTTGCCTGAAACAGACGCGGATCCGCCTTCGCAAATGCAACGATCAGCGGTTTGAGTGCAGCATAGTCGAGCTGGTCCTTTTCTGAAGCCGCCTCAAGGTAAGCAAGGGCCTTGTCAATCTCAGCGTCGACTTTCCACTCCGCAGCCAACGCGACGCAATCTGCCGCCTTAGCTCCGGCTCTTTTCAAATAGGCCAAATGGATATGAACTGGTCCATAGACGTTGCCCCTTTTTTCATTATTGCAGGATCCGCAGCATGGAAGCCAATTTTCGTATGAATTCAGGTCGAAGTCGAGTGGCAAGCCAAGCTCTGTGAGATTGGCTGCGAGCCGATTGGGATCGGATAGCAAGTGCTCGGGGATAACATGGTCGACCTGCATCGTCTTGAGCGTTATGGGCTCCCCGCACATATAGCATTTCGGCCCGTGAACCTTAAAGACGGCGAACCGCTCTACGGTCGAAAAAGTGTAGCGAGGCAAGAACCGATCCAGACCCATTCTGATGTGGCTTGTTCAATGAAACTAGACCGGAGCCTGGCTTACGACAAGGTGATCGTTGCGCGAGCGATCCGAGCTCAGACCTTCGAGTGCATTGCCAACGGCTGGCCGAGCTCAGACATCGAAGCACTTATGCGGGGTGCTTCGAGCGACCGATCGGACATCGCATAGATCGAGGACCGCTTTGGGCCCAGGCTGTGTGAAAACGCCGAACATGATACCCTTTGACATGAGTCGAGGGGGCTTCATGAAGCGGTATATCGAGGGTGTCGACAGGGGCCAGGGTACACTGCTTCCCGAGCAGTTGGATGACTGGGTGCATGAGGATAGCCCAGTTCGGGTGGTGGACGTCTTCGTTGATGAGCTCAATCTGGCCGATCTAGGATTCGTGCGCTGTGAGCCAAGCAATACCGGGCGCCCAGGTTATCATCCCTCGATCCTGCTCAAGCTCTACATCTACGGCTATCTGAACCGAATCCAGTCGAGCCGGCGTCTCGAACGCGAAGCTGGACGCAACATCGAGGTGATGTGGCTGGTTGGGCGTCTTGTGCCTGACCATAAGACCATCGCCGATTTTCGGCGCGACAACGGTGGTGCCATCAAGAAGGTCTGTACCGGCTTTGTGCGGCTGTGCCGCGAGATAGGGCTTCTCGCTAAGCCGAGTGTTGCGATCGACGGCAGCAAGTTCAAGGCGGTCAACAACCGGGACCGGAACTTCACCAAGGGCAAGCTGGCCCGGCGCATGGCGCAGATCGAAGAGAGCGTTGCCCGATATCTCCACCAGATGGACAGCGCCGACCGGCAGGAGCGCGACGACATTCATGCCGCCAAGATCGAGCGCCTGCAGGAGAAGGTTGAACGGCTTCGCCAGGAGATGGTTCGGCTCAAGCAGATCGAGGAGGAGATGCTGGAAACGCCCGACCAGCAGGTATCGCTCACCGATCCCGATAGCCGGTCAATGGCGACCAGCGGCCGAGGCTCAGGCATGGTCGGCTACAACACTCAGACCGCAGTCGACACCGAACATCACCTCATCGTCGCCCATGAGGTGACCAATGTCGGTAACGACCGGGCGCAACTTGCCAACATGGCCAAGGCCAGCAAGCAAGCCTTTGAGGCAGACCATCTCGAGGTTGTGGCTGACCGCGGTTACTTCAACAGCGAAGAGGTTCTCGCCTGCGTCGAGCAGAAGGTCACGGTGACCATGCCCAAGCCCATGACGTCGGGCAATCGGATCAAGGGGCTCTTCGTCAAGCAGGACTTCCGGTATCTCAAGGACGAGGATGTCTATCTCTGCCCGGCCGGCGAACGGTTGATCTATCGGTACACGCGAGAAGAGGCGGACCTGATGATCCGGCGCTACTGGTCGAGCAATTGTCCAAGCTGCGCCATGAGGTCCAAATGCACGACCAGCAAGTATCGGCGCATTCAGCGTTGGGAGCAGGAGCATCACCTCGAGGCGATGCAGGCAAGGCTTGATGCTGATCCTGATAAGATGCGGCAACGCCGCGTGACCGCCGAGCATCCCTTCGGGACGATCAAATCATGGATGGGAGCCACGCACTTCCTCACAAAGCGCCTGCCGAACGTGCGCGCGGAGATGGCGCTGCACGTACTCGCCTACAACATGACCCGGGTCATGAACATCATCGGCTCCAAGGCCCTGATGGCGGCAATCCGGGGGTGAGCGCCTCGCCTATCACGATTCCATGAAACTCTCGCGTCAAACGCCGATAGAGAGGCCAATTCGGCATCTGGAGGGCGCTCGAAAGCAAAACCGCCTACCATGACGCGTGAGCTACGCTCATATCCCACAATTAGCCATGGCATCAGCGTTTTTACACGGCCTGGGCCGATTGGCGCCTATGGGCTTGCGACTTCACCGGATAGTTCCGCAAGTGGATCTGCTTGTGGCTTTCGACAATGGCGGTGAGCGTTTTGGTCAGATAGGCTAGGGGGGCTCCCAAGGTGTTCGGATATAGCTGCATGGATGAGGGGAGCGTTCGAGACTGGCAGCGGCACTCGTCACAGGTCACCGCCGGGAAGAATTTTGTCGGCACGCGCCCCGTCGGTCCGTGGATCGTTACTACCGATGAAGTGCCTAATGTTCAGGCGCTGGATCTGGAACTTCGAGTCAACGGCGAGACTATGCAGTTGGCAAATACCAGAGATATGTTCACGTTCTGGGCCAAAATTATCGCATAATGTATCACCTGGAACGCTCCCATGCGGTCATGCGGTCAGGCACGCTCACGAATCCGCCGTGTGCAGCGTGCATGGCGAAGATCAGGGGGGCGGACGTATCGTGCAGCCCAGATCTCGGAACCGCCGCCTCGTCTTCTTTGAGCTTGACCAAGGCGGGCTGATCTTTATGAAAATTTTATGCGCGCGTCCAAAAGTCCCCATCGAATTCAAATCCCAAACCGCCGTAGGCTGTGGCCATCCAATGGATAGGCCAAAGGCCTAAGGGGCACGACATGATGGCACAAGACCTTGACCATCTAGGCATTGATCTCGCCGATAATCGCCGAGCGGGACGCTGCTCCGAGTTGCCGATGGCGCAGCTCGAAAGGAGAGCGGATGCGATCGCCGTCCAGACTACAGCTCTCTACGAGTATGACAATGACTGGGTGGGCTATACACTTGTTGGCACGAGCGAGACTTGCCGCCGCGTGCTCGGACTCGATGCGCCGATCTTTGCCCCTATATCTGAGCGCGCGTACGATCACGACGACGGCCATATCCACCTGCCGCAGGGAATTATCGGTGCGCAATGCGACCTGATCTACACGATAGGCCGGGAATACCCCAGCTCCGGTGAGAAAAGTTTCGGGCTGGTCCATTCGAGGTCCTTATGACAGCGACACAAACCGACCAAAAACCCGAGGGCCACGGTCGCTTCGCCGCTCTCCTGTTAGGTTCAATTGGTGTCGTGTATGGAGACATCGGCACCAGTCCGCTCTACGCCTTTCGCGAGGCGTTGCGGCCGTTCGCTCATGACGGCGTGCACAAAAACGAGGTCATCGGGTTGATTTCGTTGATGCTCTGGACGCTGACGGTCATCGTCACCTTGAAATACGTGCTTTTCCTCCTTCGGGCGGACAACGACGGCGAAGGCGGCACCCTCTCTCTGCTCGCTCTTCTGATGAAGAAGGCGCAAGGCAGCATGGCGCTTCTGTTTCTGGCTGGCCTGATGGGGGCGGCCCTCTTCATTGGCGATGCCATGATCACCCCGGCGCTCTCGGTGCTTTCGGCCGTAGAGGGACTGAAGCTGGTTACGCCCGCGCTCTCGGGTTACGTCCTGCCGATCTCGGTGACGATCCTGGTGCTGCTCTTCATCGTACAATCGCGGGGCACCGCGGCCGTATCCAAGTTCTTCGGCCCGATCACGCTTATCTGGTTCATCGTCATGGCGGCCGGCGGTATCGCCCATATCAGTGACGACCTCTCAATCCTCAATGCACTCAATCCGGTCTACGCAGTCGATTTTATTACCCATGCAGGCTTCGTCGGTCTGGTCGTTCTCGGTGCGGTGTTTCTAACCGTCACCGGTGCAGAAGCGCTATACGCCGACCTCGGCCATTTCGGCCGCGCACCCATTCAAACCGCCTGGTTCCTCGTTGTTTTCCCGGCGCTTGCGCTGAACTATCTCGGACAGGGCGCACTGGTGCTGGCCCATCCGAGTGCAATTGAGGAGCCCTTCTTTCTGATGTTTCCTGAATGGGCGCTGCTTCCGGTCGTCATCCTGGCGACGCTTGCAACGATTATCGCCAGTCAGGCGGTGATAACCGGGGCCTTCTCCCTCGCTCGCCAGGCGATCCATCTCGGATTTCTGCCACGCCTTGAAATATGCTTCACCTCCGAAACGAGCACCGGTCAGATCTACGTGCCGGCAGTCAACACGCTGCTCTTTTTCGGCGTGCTTGCCCTTGTCGTGATCTTCGGAAGCTCGGAGGCGCTTGCGACCGCCTACGGTATCTCAGTTACAGGGGCAATGGTCGTGACCACCCTACTGGCGCTCCCGTTTCTAAAATGGATTTGGGGTTGGTCGACGATCGTTGCGGTAAGTACACTCCTGCCTCTGTTCGTTCTCGAGTGCGTTTTCCTCGCAGCCAACCTGCTGAAGGTTCACGATGGCGGGTACGTGCCGATTATGATCGCCGGGACGATCATTGTGATGATGTGGACCTGGCGCAAAGGCGCGCGGTTGGTGAAGGAGAAGATTGGGCGCAACGACATGCCGCTCGAGGCGTTCATCCGACTGGCCAAGCGAAAGTCCGAGCACGCTCCGTCGGACGTACCGGGGACGGCAGTGTTCCTGACAAGCGTGCCTGAAAAGGCGCCTGCCGTTCTACTTCATAACCTCAAGCATAATCACGCGCTGCACGCGCAAAACATTATCCTTCACGTGAAGACGCGTGGCGTTCCGTTTGTGCCGGAAGCCGAACGGATTGAATTGACGAAACTTTCGGATCGGTTCAGCAAGCTGACGATCAATTTCGGCTTCATGGACGACCAGAATGTCTCCAAAGCCTTCGCGACGTGCAGGAAGGCAGGGCTAAAGTTCGACATCATGTCGACGTCCTTCTTCATTGGACGGCGCAAGCTCGTGGCGGATCCGGATAGCGGCCTGCCAGGATGGCAGGACCGGCTGTTCCTCGCAATGGCGCAGGCGGCGATCGACCCCTCTGACTATTTCAGCCTGCCGGCCAATCGTGTTGTCGAGATCGGCGAGCAGGTGCTGGTCTGAGGTCTTTCGGCGAGGTGAACGGTTGAAGTTTGCCGTCGAAGGGACCTAAGCTGCGGCGACTAAAAGAATGGGGCTCATCGCTGGCCTCGGTCTGGCAAGCTCACCGAATTCGACTATGATCGCCCCTTCGTCACATCAGGAGCAGGATCATCGAAGTCACCAAGTCGACAACGACGGCCGCATATCAGCGTCGTCGACATCGGCGGCGGGGCGGTGCTTGTCTGGTTCGAATGCCACAAGGACGAGGAAAGTGCAGCGCGCTTTCGAGAGCGCTTGCATCAGAACCCCATGTGGACGGGTGAGATCTACCCACGGATGGATGGTCAGTGCTGGCGAAAAATTGAGATGGCGCGTCGCGGTGCGGTGAACGTACTTCGCGGATGCGATCAAGCGGGTGCTAATGTTCGTAGCGCGCGACTCACTGAATCGTCGACGATATAATAGTCGGTGCGTCGTCGCCTTCGCCCTTGTTGAGGAACTGGAGCAGCGCGGATAGGAGATTTTCAGCGCTCGCTCGATCGAGCTCCACCAGGATGATCTCTTCCTGGTCAGACACAAGCTCGAGCGTTCCCGTGAGCGGGTCTGTCGAGAACACGCTTACGTCGTTGCCCTGATACTCAACGGTGGTCGGGTCCCGATCGTCTTTCATGGTTGCCTCCCCAGAGCATGCAGCAACGACATCATCGACCCATGTGGCTCCATCCTGTCAATTGGGTCTTCCGACGTAACTGGCCGCCACCGCAAGAGCCCGATGGGGGGCTTGTCGCGCGTTGAGCAGCGCCTATCCTTTTGTGATGAATGGAGGTGAACATGGCAGACGACCCGAAGAGGCAAGGACGCGACCGGAAGCTTGCATCCACACAGGAACACGAGGTCGCCTATATCGTGAAGACGGCCAAGGTGACCCGGCAGAAGGCGACGCCAAGCCGTCCCGTGAGCGGTCCGGAAAAAAACGCCGCCCGACGAGTTGTTTCTGCCGACGCACCACACGGCTATTTCTTCCGGAGATACTCCATCACCTTCTCCCGGCTAGGACCCGCCTCGCGGATCGCCTCAAGCGCTGCATCTCCTCGGCGTAGCCGTCGGCCGCCGGTTTCGGCATGAACATGTAGACGAGGGCGTCGCAGCCAAGACCGCAGTGCTGATATTTTCCCGGATGCGTCCAGCGATGGCAGGTGGGGCCGATCGTGTCGATAAAGTCGGGGAAGGGCGTGTCGGAGAAGGCGGACGATGCGACGATACTTGAGTTGAATTAGCTCAACTAAGCTGCTGGCGACCACGCGTGGGTGTAGAAGAAGCGATCAACAGGAGCGGCCGGCGGCATGCTACTGGGATGTTGAGTATGCCATTCCGCCCAGCATTTTCTTTTCGTCGTCGATGGCTCGGTCGAGCACATCAACGATCAATTGGATTTCGGCGACGTCCTGTGCGGTTGCGACGGTCTTGCCAGGGTCGTGGTTCCTTCCGAATACGCGGCGTCGCTGGACGAGATCATGTCGTAACCTCGTAAGATTATCCAGGTGTTCCCTTCGTTACGACGTTGCCCTACAGGTCAAAGGGACGCACAGCAGTCAGGCCACCGCTCAACGGAGTTAGAATGGAGGCGGTTTCCTGCCTTTCCCTGCCCAGTTCGGGAAATGATCGAAACCCGCTCCAACGGCCCTCCTGAGCTTGGTGCGGTTCATTTGGATTTGATCACATCCCGAAGAGCATCTGCCGCTCTCATTCCGGACTGGAACAGCGCGATCAGCCCTCGGGCAATGGTATCGGCTTTTTCTGTGTCGGTCTTGATGTGCCTGGCCTCGACTTTGTCGTCGAAGATGCCTTGCAGCAGCGTAAGATCGTCTGGCGAAATGGGGAGCCCATGGAAGCCGTTGCGAGATAACATAGCGCAACTCCCTTTGCTTGGGGCGAAAGCGCGATGATCTCTCAGCCATCCGCGCCCGTGGAACCAGCCGCTGATGGTTTGCAGTGCGCCTTAATGGTGGCTTTGCATAGATGCGCCCAGCAAATGAACAAAGGGCAGTGTCCGCGGAAGACTGGCGGACACTGCTGAGAGCCTCATTTCGGAGGAGTTACTTAACTTCCGTGCGCTCGGAGAGGGGATCACGCGCTCGCAACGGATGGGAGTTATTTGTTCCTCTAGCCGACAAAACAAAAGCGCGCCCGGAGAACCAAGCGCGCAATCAGTGAATGACTCCAGAAATTTTCCGGTCCAGTTGTGCAATAGCCGGTTCCCGGTCGAGAGCGGCAGCCCTCGATGGGCCAAGGTGTTCCCGCTCCCTCATTCTCGCCGTCGATAAGGGCGACCACTTTAAACGCGGGATTTCTTGGGTTGGTTCCGTCTGCTCCTTGCCGACCCAGATGCCGCTCTCGAACTTTCACAGCATCCGTGAGCAAGGCGAGACTCGCATCGGCCGAAGCATCTTTTCCCTGTCTCGCGCGTTTAGCTGCACCAGCCGATAGAGGGGTGCCGCATGCGGCTTTTTCAATGCGATGTGAGCGGATTGCCGCTCTATTTCGACAACCATTTCAGCGTCGGCGCGAACAACGCACCCGTCGGATTCGTCGCGGACACCTTGACGCTGCATACCCTCACCAATGCGGGCGAAGGCCTCTGGCGGATCCCATCACGCCCGGACACGCGTTGGAGGTTCTGCGCCAACGCACCGATTGACGGTAGCAACTGGCTTGTGGATGCTGACGATCCAAACCCGCTTGCCATCCCCGCCCGCTACAACCGCATCATCCCGAATACGGATACGCCGCAAGGTCTCGAGCGATTCCACAAGATCGGAGCCGCGCAACGCCATCTCTTTTACTCGATCCTGCGCTTTGACATTCCCTGTCCCGATCGAGCCAGCGATCCCGACGGAGGTCTCGTCTTCGACTTTCTGGAAGACACGATCGACGATTTTGGTCATCTGATCCCGGCCATGACCGGACACGAGGATGGCCTTATCAGCCTACGTGCCGCAGAGGCGGACGATGTAGTGCGCGAGACGGTTCGCGTGTCGATGGGAGAACCTTACCGCACACTGCTCGGCCACTTCAGGCATGAGATCGGCCACTTCTTCTTTCAGCAGCTCGTCGCCGGCACCGACATGCTCGCCGAAGCGCGGCAGCTGTTTGGCGACGAACGGCAGGACTACGACGCCGCGCTTCAGAGGCATCATGGCGAGGGACCTGCTGCGGATTGGCAGCAAAGCTTCATTTCGGCCTATGCGGGCTGCCATCCGGCCGAGGATTTTGCGGAGTGCTGGGCGCACTTCTTCCATATCGTCGATACGCTGGAATCCGCACGCGCTTTCGGCCTGTCGATCGAGCCCTTCCGGCATAGCGATCTCGAGGCCGAGGTGACGTTCGATCCGTACCGCGCCGACAGCGCCCGGCAACTTGTCGACGCCTGGGTTCCGATCAGCTTGGCGCTGAACACGTTCCAGCGCTCGATGGGACAAGGCGACATCTATCCCTTTGTTCTGGCGCCGCCCGTGATCGAGAAGCTGGACTTCATCAACAGGCTGATCAAAGCCGCACGGGAAGCCAGCTCGTCGATAGCTGGAGGAAAATGAGCGGAGAGGGAAGGAGGCTTGTCGTTTGTGCTGAGGCCACAGCAGTCAATTCATGCCCGGCAAGGGTGAACCAAATCGGCGCTGGCGAGTTCAGAAGAACATACAGTAATCGCAGGAGGATCCGCCATGGATTGGAATCGCGTCGAAGGCAACTGGAAGCAGATCAAAGGCAAGATCAAGGAGCAGTGGGGTAAGCTCACTGACGATGATCTCGACCAGATCGCCGGCAACCGTGACCAGCTCGAAGGCAAAATCCAGGAACGCTATGGCATCGAAAAGGACCGAGCGCACCAGGATCTCGACGACTGGTGTAATCGTCAGACCTGGAATTGAACACGCCGCGACGGGCCTATGGAAGTAGGAATTCGGCGGCGTAAAAGCGCTCGCCGATGTAAGTCTTGAGATTCGCTCCGCGAACTGATCGCGCTGCTCGGTCCCTCCGGCTCGGGCAAGACGACACTGCTCCGGCTCATTGCCGAGCTCGAGGGTCCAACCGGAGGCATGATCTTCTTCGACGCCGAGGATGCGTGGAAGAGGACGGTGCAGGAAAGAAATATCGGCTTTGCCTTCCAGCAGACTACGCTCTTTTCCGACACATGACCGTGCTCGAAAACGTCTCCTTCGGCTTCGAGGTCAGGCCATCCAGCCGGCGGCCGCCGGCGGCCGAGATCCGCCGCCGTGCCCTCGATCTCATCGAACTGGTACAGCTTTCCGGCCTGGAAAAGCGCTATCCAGCCCAGCTTTCCGGCGGGCAGCGCCAACGGGTGGCGCTGGCTCGTGCCATGGCGGTCAAACCCAACGTGCTGCTGCTCGACGAGCCCTTCGGCGCGCTCGAGCAGGTCGGCACGCCCGACGAGATCTACGACCACGCGATTTCGCCCTTCGTTTACGGCTTCATCGGCCAGTCGAACGCCCTGAAGGTCACGCTTGCAAGCGGCGAAATCCGCTTCGCGGGCCGGCCGATCGGCCTGCGTGCAGCCAACGAACCGGACGGGCCGTCAATCCTCTATTTTCGTCCGCACAACGTCGAGCTCTTCGACGGCGCCGGCGGCTGTCTCTCCGGCCGGGTCACGGCAAGCCGGCGGGTCGGGGGCACGCGCCACCTCGAATTGGACATCGGCGAGGGACAGCCTTCGGTCGAGATCGAGTTGTCGCCCGAACGCGCATCCTCGGCCGACCGCGCCCGTATCGCATTCCGACCCACCAAGTGGAAGCTGTTTCCTGGCGAGGAGAACCCGAAGGCGGTTCGGTGAGGACGGGGCCAATGTATTCGTCGGGCCCGTTCGTTTGTTGAGCAAGCAATTAGGCGGTTTCTAAATGACGTTGAACATCCCGAAATCTTTCTTGCGGATAATCAAGACCCAGAAGAAGTTTCGACGCCTCGTCGAGACGTCGCTGCTGCGGCTTGCACGCGCTCTTTCCAACCTCTATCTATCGAAAGATAGGTGATCCTCGGCGCGTGGCCAAGCCCACTTGTGCACGAAGAGAGTGACCGGCGACGAGAGCCAGCCATTGCCCGGATCCCAGGCTCTGGCATGCGGGTCAGGGCAAACACATCAGGGTCCAGGCCATATGCGGGGCGAGGCCGGATAACCGGCCCTCGTTGTCGTTACCCTTTCGGCAGGCTCGCAATCGTATCGAAGACGCGGGCCGTATAGGTCAACGCCGCACCGGCATTCAGAGCGATCGCGGTGCCCAAAACCTCGGCGATCTCGCCGTTTGTGGCTCACTTTTTCCATTGTCGACAAGGCGTTGAGCCGCGGAGTGTCCGGTTTCGAAGGTCGATCGGAACTGTTCGCCACGGTCTTCTACAAGACCAGGCGGCCGCGCCCCGGCACGCAAGGATTGCTCGCTCTGGGGCGCCAAGGAGCGCCCCAGAAACTTGAATTTACGAAGTAAGGCGCTCCGACAGAGCTTCGGCGAGCGGTACCGCGGACGCCGGGCTCTGGCCCGTCATCAAGATGCCGTCGACGACGACGTTCGGCTCCCAGTTCGCCTTGCTCTGGTAGTTGGCACCGCGGTTCTTGAGCTCGTCTTCGAGCGAGAACAGCAGGTGGTGGAGCAGTTCAATCTCGGTGTCCTCGGCGTTCTTGAAGCCGGTGACGTTGAGGCCGTTTACGAGATACTGGCCATCGTCCTTCTTGACATCGCGCAGGATCGCGGGTGCATGGCACACCATGGCGATCGGCCGGCCGGCCTTGTGGAAGTCACGGATCAGCTTGATGGCGAAGGAGTCGGAGGCGAGATCCCAGAGCAGACCGTAGCCACCCGGGAAGAAGACGGCATCGAACGAGCTGTAGTCGATGTTGCGCAACTTGCGGGTGTTGCGGGCGGCGAACATCGCGACCGGGTTGGCCAGGAAGCGGTCCGTATATTCGGTGGTAAACGGCGCCTTCATGCTGAGAAGATCGATCGGGGCCTCGCCGCCCTCGGGAGAGGCGAATACGACCTCATGACCGGCGCCGGTCAGGATATAGTAGGGCGCGGCCAATTCATGAAACCAGGTGCCGGTCTGCTTGCCACTGAGGCCCATCTCGTCGACCGACGACATGATGAGGAGGATGCGCTTTTGCTTATTGCCAGTGCTCATTAGATCTTTCCTTTCCCGTGGTCTTGTGACCAAACCCATAATGTCAGTTGCTATCTATCTAGCGATAGGTAGACGCCTGATACCTAGTCGCATCAAACGGATCTTGCAAGACCTATCTATTGATAGATCAGAATATTTTTTCGGCGGTCGCGCCGGTGTTGCTATTCTCCTCGGAATACCCTATCTACTGATAGATTGAGAAAGGCCATAGCAGTGAGCGACACGACAGAGGCAATCATGGACGCCGCCGAGGAGCGGATTCGCCGGGCGGGCTACAGCGGCTTCAGCTTTCGGGAAATTGCCGCAGACGTCGGCGTGAAGAGTGCGAGCGTGCACTATCATTTTCCGACGAAAGAGAGGCTCGCGGCGGCCGT
>NZ_KB905372.1 GCF_000378985.1 Ensifer sp. BR816
GGTGGCGCGGCCCGGCTTCGACCGTCTGGTCGCTTGGCTCTGCGCGGGTAAGGTCGGGGCCGTCCTGTGCTTCGACGCGTCGAGGCTCGCGCGCATCTGCTGAGCGTGGCGCGTTCCTTCGTCAACCACTCGCGCATCTCATCGAACAGCGGCTTGCTCTTCTGTTGCCGCACAGCCAGTCGTTCTTCAGCGCTCAAACCGTTGATCTGGCGCTCGATTTCGAACAACTCGTCATAGCGCTTGACGGCTTCCAATGCGATCGGCGAGATCGGCTTGCCTTTGCGCTTGTGATCCCGAGCATTTTTCTGGATATCGGCCAGGGCAAAGAATTTCCGACGCGCATGCGCATGGCAAAAGGCAAAGGTGATCGGAACCGTCTTTGTCGCGGCGACAGCGAGCGGCTCGAAGCCATTGTAGCAGTCGCTCTGTAGAATGCCGCCATACGCGGCCAAGTGCCTCTGCGGATGCTCGCCGCGCCGATCACTCGACGCATAATAGATCGCCGCCGGCGCAGCCGCTCCCCCGAACGGCTGGTCGTCCCGGATGTAGCTCCATATTCGCCCGGTTACGCATTTGCCCTTGGCCTGGATCGGGATGGTCGTGTCGTCACCATGCAATCGCTCGGCCCCGAAGACATGCTTCTCGATCAGGTCGTAGACCGGCATGAGGGCCGCCGTTCCAAATCCGACCTGATCGGCCAGCGTCGAGGTCGACAGGTCTATGCCCTCACATTTGAACCTTGTGCTCTGGCGGTTCAGCGGACTGTGCATCCCAAATTTGTCGAAGACGATCGTCGCCAGCAGATGCGGACCAATGAAGCCGCGCGGCGTCGCATGGAACGGTGCTGGCGCCTGGCTGATCGCCTCGCAATCGCGGCAGGTAAATTTCTCCCGAACCGTCTCGATCACCTTGAAGCGGCGCGGTATCTCCTCCAGTGTCTCGTTGACATCCTCGCCCAGCTTCGACAGGCGCGAGCCGCCGCAGCAAGCACAGATGGTCGGGGGATCGATCACCACGCGCTCGCGCTCGGCATCCTCCGGCCAGGGTTTGCGCACCGGCCGTTTGCGTGCGAACGAACGCACACTCGACGTTCTGGCGGCAGCAGCCTTGGCCGCCACTTCATCCTCGGTCGCGGCCATCACGAGTTCTTCGAGCTGTAATTCCATCTGGTCGATCAGACGCGCCGTGCGCTCGGATCTCTGACCGCGCAGTTCGCGCCGGAGCTTTTCGATCGCCAGTTCCAGACTGACGATCAGCGCCTCACTGTCCGACAGCATGGCCTGCACATTGGCGGCCTGCGCCACCGCGATGTCCCGCTCGGCGACGACCGTGTCGCGCTCGGCGGCAACGACATCACGTTCAGCCTGCAGCATCTCACGCTCGGAAAGCAGCGCCAGATAGGCGCTCGCGAGGTCCGCAGGGAGATCCACAGGCTTCGATATCATGAAGCCATTCGATCAGATTCACCCAATATTTTCAATGCAATAATGCTACCCGACCCGTGTCGGACGAAAGGTTTCCTGCGGATGGCGCCAATCAATTCCGGACAACAAATAAGAAAGCTGCGCAGGCGATATCGCGATCGCGCCACCTTCTGCAGACGGCCAGACGAACCGGCCGCGCTCCAACTTTTTTGTAAAAAGGCAGCTCCCCTGGCCGTCACTCCAGATCACTTTTATCAGCGATCCGCTGCGACCGCGGAACACAAATAGATTGCCGTCCAGAGGGTTCAGTTTCAGCACCTCCTGCACCCGCAACGCAAGGGATGGAAACCCACACCGCATGTCGGTATGGCCCGTTGCAATCCACACCCGCACATTTTGACCGGAAGGAAGCGTGATCACCGCAACGTCTCCAGCCCCCGCATGATCCGCAGCAGCGCCTCAACGTCGACGCTGCCGTCCACGACCACACGACGGCCATTCGCCGCAACAATCTCCATGCGGCCGGAAGGAGATGCCACCGGATGCTCCATCGCAGCAGGTGGAGTGACCTGCTTCACCGGCACAAAAGTTTCCGGCATCACGAACGCCGGCACAAAACCGTCGGTTTGTTTCTGGCTGTGCAAACCCTGGCGTACCGATTTGCGCCAACGGTTCAACAGGGAACGGCTGATGCCGTACTCACGAGCCGTGGCCGACGCACGGCCTCTCCCCGCAAAGCTTTCTGCGACAATCCGCAGCTTCTCATCCTCAGTAAAGCGACGCCGCCGACCGGTGTTGATCACCTCAAGACGGCTCACCCGAGACCCGCTGTCTCCTTCAAAAATCTCCATGTTGGCAACTGTCCTTATGCATGGGAATAAGGACAGGGTCTGAACAGTTTTACTCAATATTCATAGGCGGTCTCGCTCGGACGGATACGTTGTACAAGGATCATCGGCGTGTGCAAATTTTGCCCAGATCCCTCAATGCCTCCCAAGGCAACTTGGCTGTCGTCCGACATGGTTCGGCGGCAGCCATTTTTTATACCGGAGAAGCAAGGTCAGAGGCATGGAACTACGCAATAGATCCATGGAGGACCGATGGATCTTCGTAATCACCGAACTCGGCGGCGGGGTACGGCGACTGCCCACAACGGCAGATTGGCCGCCTCTGGTGGATCCGCATCCTTGTTTCGAGCGCGTCCAGTTCGTCGAAGCCGGTTTGCCCGGTTTGCGCGGCAGGGTGAGATATGGGCTGCGGTTTTCGCCTTTGACCTCTTCGATGCAGCCGGGCGCCGCACCGGGATGGAATGATCTATCTCGGGTGCCTGCACGGGTACGTACATCGCGGGAGCGTCATCGTCTCTTCCGGTTGCGGAGGGACATTCTCAGTAGGTAACTAGACCGTATGTTCGCCTGAGTTGAAGGTGGCCCGCCCCGCAGTAAGTAGAAACGGGGGTTGCTCTGGATTGGCCGGAGCCGAGCCCCATACTTAGGAGGCGAGCCGTGGAAGAGTATAGCGACGTTTTTGTTGGATTGGATGTGAGCGCCACGAACACCCCACCTTTTCTTGTTTCGCTTGAGGCTTGAGGATCTGCCCTTTGATTTGGAAGGGCAGATTGGATGGACGACGAGAACGATAGTGCCATGCTCAGAGCCAGGTTTGAAGCCAGGCACCAGGACAGCTACCGCCGGGTTGAAGTGATCACTGGTGAACGTCGGCGACGGGACTGGTTGCCGGAAGAGAAAGACGAGATACTGCTGGCATGTGCCGAGCCCGGTGTGAACATCTCGGGGGTGGCGCGCCGGTATGGTGTCAATCGCGGCCTCCTGAACAAGTGGCGGAAGGCTGCGGGTCTGCCGGTCGGCAGGCGTGGCGGTAGAGGACTGGATGTTCCGGTTTTCGTTCCGGTGACGATTTCGGACGAAGTGGTTGAGGCGCAGAGCGTCGACAGCAGGTCCGATGTTGATACGAGCCGCATCGAGATCGAGCTTGGCGGCGGGCGGATTGTCATGAGCGGCAATGTCGCTCCAGAGCTGGCGCAAGCGGTGGTGTCGGCGCTGCGGGGCAAGCGGTGATCGGTGCGTCGAGGGGACTTCGGATCATGGTGGCGACGCAGCCGATCGATTTCCGGCGCGGTATGAACGGCCTCGTCGCTTTGGTGGCGGCTGCACTTGCTGCCGATCCCTATTTATGTGCCGGGCGAGATTATGTGGCGGAGCCGCGAAGACGGCTGCCGAAGCCTGCCAAATCTGGAATCCTCCGCCACATAATATTCAGATGCTGTTCAGCAGTTGCAGCACGGCGTCATCTGGTCGGAAACGGACCCCAAGATCGCCGGAGACTCCAGCCTTCTCGAGACCTTTGCGCATCATCTCGACATCGGCGGCGGCATAGCGATGGGTTGTGGCGACCTGTGCGTGCCCGAGCCAGGCTTGGATTGTCAAAAGGTCCACGCCCGACTGCAGAAGCATCATGGCAAGTGAGTGTCGGAAGATGTGCGGCGATATAGGCTTGTGGGCCAATGCGGGCCGAATGGTCACAGCTTGGACCGCCGCACGCCGCACGATATGGGTTGCTCCGAAGCGCGTCAGCCGCTCTTGGCGGGCGCCGATAAAGATCGGTCGCGGCTCGTGGTTCGCGATTCCATGCTCGGCCAACAAGGCCGTCAGTGCTCTCGCAAGATCCTGAGGGATGGGGATGACACGGTCTCTGCGCCCTTTGCCGCGCAGCAGCACTTGCGGGTGCGACCGCTCCAACTGAAGGTCGTTTGCGTTGACGCCGATAGCTTCGGAGACCCGCGCGCCGGTCCGAGCCAGGAACAGTAGAAACGTACGGTCACGCCGACCACGGGACGTCCTTGGATTGGGTGCGGCAATGACGGCGTCCACTTCGGCCTTGGTGAGGTGGTGCGTCACCTCGATGTGCGCCCGTTTTATGGGAATCGTCAGCACGCGTTGGGCGACACCGAAGGACGCCGGGTCGGCGGTTGCGACATGGTGGAAGAAAGATCGTATCGCCGCAAGACGGGCATTGCGCGTGGCGACGGAGTTGTTTCGCTTCTCTTCGAGTTCGTCGAGAAAGGCGAGAACGAGGTCTCGATCGAGATCTTCGAGCGCCAACGCCGCCGGCTTCTTCCGCAGCCGGGCGGCGGCAAAGAGGATCAGCATGCGCAAGGCGTCGCGATAGCTGGCCACGGTCGCGGGAGTGGCGTTGCGTTGTTTGGTCAAGCGCCGGCGAAAGTAGGACTCCAAGAGCGGCGCCAGGAGTAGGTGTTCACTCATGCTGCGCCTCCGTCGAGGAAGGCGCGCTCCGCTGCCATGGCGAGAAGATCCACCGAGCCAGTGAGGTAGTAGGCTGTGTCGCTGTAGCTGGCGTGGCCGAGATAGGTGGCGAGTAACGGGAGCAGCGCCTGGACGTTGGCGCGCTGTTGATGCCAAAGGCCCAGGCGGGTCACGGCAAACCGGTGCCTCAGATCGTGCGGCCGCAACGGTTTGCCGTCATCAAGGGCAGCGATCTTGCGGACCTGAGCAAATCCGCTTTGCAAGCCAGTCGCCGAGAGGCGGTTACCACGAGAGCTGAGGAAAAAGGCCTGGTCCTTGGGACTGGGAAAAGCGGCATCGCGCTCACGGGCATAGCGACGAAGCGCTGTTTGGGTCGTCGTGTGAACCGGAACGAGACGATCCTTGCGGAACTTCGTCTTCCGCACGAGGAGAACTCCGTTGGTCAGATCGACGTCGGAACGATCAAGCCTGACCACTTCGCCCGATCGCAGTCCCGAGCTTGCTAACAGTCCGATCAGCATCGCCATCGTCCGCCCCCTGAGAGGGATATCTGGAGAAATGCGGGCGCATGCGTCGATGAGCGACGCCAACTCTGCCTCGCTGAGGATACGCGGAGGCGGAATCGCCCTGGATCTGGGGAAGACTCTACGCTCCAAGGCCTCGGTTTGGGCATCATAGACGGCGAGATATTCGTAGAATCGGCGGAGCACGCCGTGACGAGTGGCGCGGCTGTTGGCAGCGCCGCCGAACGACAGGACGAAGTCCAGCGCCATCGTCCGGGTGGCGGGCGCATCGAATTGAGCGCGTTCAACGTAGCTGACGAAAGCCCGCAACGTGCCGGCTTGTTTGCTGAAAGAGTAGCCGAGCGAGTGGCGCAGTTCGATGTAACGCTCAGCCTTCTCGCCGAGGAATAGGGCAAAGGCGGTCATGCCGCGCCTCCCGGAAAGGGGAGTGCGACCTCGGCGAGCTGCGAGGTCGCAACCTTTACGTAAAGCGCCGTTGTGTTGATGCTCCGGTGGCCAAGAAGATCGGCGATCTCGTTGATTGGCCTTCGCTGCCCGACAAGCTGGGTGGCGAGGCTGTGGCGCAGGAGATGTGCACCTGCGACCCGCCCGAGTTCGACCCCGCCATGCCGCAACCGCTTCCGCACGATTCTTGAAATAGGCGCCGCAAACTTGAACGGTCCCACCGGCGGCGTGAACGACAGGAGCAGATACGGACTGTCCACTTTTGGTCTAGCGCGCAGGATGTAATCGGCGAGTGCGGCGCCGGTCTCTTCAAGGAGTGGCACCACCCGATCACGCTTGCCCTTGGTGCGCCGGACAAAAACCTCGCCAGTACGCCAGTCGATGTCCCGCAGCCGAATGGCGCGTAACTCGCCGTTGCGAATGCCCGTGGTGGCGAGCAGCAGCAGGATGGCTCGATCGCGGATATCGACCGACGTCGTTGCGCCGATCGCATCGATTGCGCGCCGAACGTCACCCCATGCAAGGCGCGGCGGCAGATGCGCCAAACGCCAATAGGGCGTCCTCGGGACGATGCGGGCAAGATCTTGGTGATGGTGGCCAGCCCAACATAAAAACCGAAGAAATGTTCGAATGTGAGAAGTCGCTGCCGTGCGGGTGCCGGAGGTCGCCGATAGCGACAGTCGATGCTCGACAGCAGCGAGCACGTGCTCAGCTGTCAACGCCTCAAGGTCTTGGCCGGGGTGACGCTGGCGGACCCAATCCAGAAAGCGTCGGCCGCCCAGAAGAACACCTTCGCGGGTCTTCGGCTCCAGGCCCCGTACTCTGCGCAGATAGTCCGAGAAGGAGGCCAGAAGCAGAGCATCCGGGTCAGCCCCTTCACTTGGAACGGAAATAATGAATCGTTCCGGAGCCACTCGCCGTGCGTGTGCCAGAGCCGATACTGCCCCGATGCGCGGAGTATCCGTAGTAAACGAGCCCAAATAGCTGTCGATGACATCTTGATGGATTGGCATCAGGCCACAGCGCGTCGCGGCAAACTGGCTAAAACGCGCAATCCGGCTCAGGTAAATCTTGGCGGACGCTCGCTTATAACCGACCGTGAAGAAATGCTCCGCGAGGCGATCCATCTCGCCACCGAGCGCACCGCTCCGCAGTCGTTTGAGTACCCCACGATACGAAAAATAGAAGTCGAGCATCCTGCCCCTCCAGCATTGCGGCGCAGGGGGATCCCGCGTCCGTCAGAGAGGCATGAAATATTATGTGGCGGAGGATTCCAGATTTGGCAGGCTTCGGCAGCCGTCTTCGCGGCTCCGCCACATAATCTCGCCCGGCACATAAGAACGGTTGGACTAACCCGCTCCGCTACGCCGGAGCGGGAAGGAGGTCAGGTATTCAGTAGGAGCCCCAACTGCGAGAGGATGGGACGGCTGTTTAGCAGCCATTCCATCCGACAGAGGAGCTCGTCATGACCCCACTTCGCCAGCGCATGAGCGAGGACATGCAGGTGCGCAATTTTTCGCTCAATACCCAGCTCTCGTATCTGCGGCAGGTGTCGCTGTTTGCACGATACTTCGGCAAAGCGCCGGACTTGCTCGGCCGCGAGGATATTCGAACCTATCAGGTCTATCTGGCCAACGAGAAGAAGCTGGCGCCTAACTCAATCCATATCGCCATTTCGGCGTTGCGCTTTTTCTTCAGCGTCACGCTCGAGAGGGATTGGGTGCCTGCAGAGGTCTTGCCGCTGCCCAAGAAGCCGCAGAAGCTGCCGATCATCCTCAGTCCGGATGAAGTGCAGCACTTTCTCGGCTGCGTGGCCGATCTCAAACACCATGCCATCCTGACGACGTGCTATGCCGCCGGCCTGCGCATTTCGGAAGCGGTGCAGCTGAAGCCCACGGACATCGACAGCCGGAGAATGGTCGTCCGTGTCGAGCAGGGCAAAGGCCAGAAGGACCGCTATGTGATGCTGTCGCCGAAGCTCCTGGAGATCCTGCGCGATTATTGGAGGATGCGGCGGCCAGAGGCGTGGCTTTTTCCCGGAGATCGCGCCGGCCACCCGATCAGCCGGCATGCAGTCGGGCAAGCCTGCGAGAAAGCGCACGATCTCTCCCGCTTGTCCAAACCGGTGACACCGCACAGCTTGAGACATGCCTTCGCCGTTCATCTCCTGGAGGCCGGCGCCGACGTGCGCACCATCCAATTGCTGCTCGGTCACCGCAGCCTGGCGACCACCGCCCACTACCTGCGCATCGCCACCAACAAGGTCTGCGCCACCTCCAGCCCCCTCGAGCTTTTGCCCCGTCCAGCGCCCACCCCGCCGCCGCCCGCCAAGCCTGAGTATTTCTGAGCTCCCGATGGCCCGTTCGGGGCCGGAAGTGGCGGATATCTTCCGCCGCTACGGCGAGGCCTATCGTGCCCAGCACACATCGCTGTCGACCGCTCAGCGCCGTGTCATGACGGCGATCGAGCTGTGTCGGACTGCCGCGCTCGGTGGGCACGTCGAAGCGTGCGATCAATGCGGCCACCGGCGCATCGCCTTCAACAGCTGCCGCGACAGGCATTGTCCCCGCTGCCAATCGCTGGCCCGGGCGCAATGGCTGGAGGATCGACGCGCCGAGCTGCTCGACACCCAGTACTTTCACGTCGTCTTCACGCTGCCGGAGGCTATTGCCGCCATCGCCTATCAGAACAAGGCGCTCGTCTACGGGCTACTCTTCCGCGCCACCGCCGAGACGCTGCGCACCATCGCCGCCGATCCCAAACATCTCGGCGCCGAGATCGGCTTCTTCGCCGTTCTGCACACCTGGGGGCAAAATCTGCTGCACCATCCGCACCTGCACTGCGTCGTCCCGGGGGGCGGATTCTCGCCGGACGGCACGCGATGGATCGCCTGCAAGCCGGGCTTCTTCCTGCCGGTCCGGGTGCTCTCGCGCCTGTTCCGACGCCTGTTCCTGGAGCACCTGGAGAAGGCCTTCAACGCCGGCAAGCTGCAGTTCTTCTCCGACTTACAGGCCTTGAGCGACCGCAACGCTTTCCGGCGCTATCTGGCGCCGCTGCGAAAGGTCGACTGGGTGGTTTACGCCAAGCCGCCGTTCGCCGGGCCCGAACAGGTGCTCGATTACGTTGGCCGCTACACGCACCGCGTCGCCATCTCCAACAACCGCCTCGTCGATATCGAGGATGGCGCGGTGCGCTTCCGCTGGAAGGATTATCGGCACGGCGATCGGCAAAAGGTCATGACCGTCTCCGCCGACGAATTCATCCGCCGCTTTCTGTTACATGTCCTGCCCGAGGGCTTCCACCGGATCCGCTATTACGGCTTCCTCGGCAACCGCTACCGCGAGCAAAAGCTTGCCCATTGCCGCGACCTGCTCGGCATGCCGGTACCAGAGCCATCACAGAGCCAGGCTCCGAAGGACTATCGCGACCGCTACGAGGAACTTACCGGCTGTTCCCTCAGGCAATGCCCGGCCTGTCGCCAAGGGCAGATGATCACCATCGAGACCTTCGACGGCGTCAGCGGACCGCCGCGATGCTGGGACACGTCATGAAAGAAGCACGCCGATGTCATCGTCACCGTCGCATCGTTCCGCCGGAAACCGGTCGGTCCCAAGCAGGTGCGTACCGTCGCGCCCACCAGCCCCTCCCGGCAGGCTACAGCGGTCATCGTTACCCTTTTCCACTCTGGAATCGGCGCTGCTTTCGCCTACGGCGTTCCCGCAGCCGCTGCGTCAACACCGCCCGATGATGCCCTTCCGGGGAGGGGGCATGATTCAATCCCCATAGAACCCTGGTCGCGCCCGCGGCTCAGTCCAACACGTTTTTAGCGCACCGTCGCTGTCGGGCTCGGTGCGCTCCTCAACGTCGATACCCGCGACGCCACGCTAAAAACGCTCTGCATTATGTGGCACGCCACATAACCGTTCTGCGGCGACGTTTTCGTTTTCCGGGCTAAACGTCGCGATCGGCTGCGCTGCATTTACTGGGACGGATCGGGCATGATTTTATCGACGAAGTGGCTGGAGAGCGGCAAGTTCGTCTTCCCGCCCGTAAAGGACGGCGCGATCTGCATGTCCCCGGAGGAATTTAATCTACTGGTTGCCGGGCTGGACTGGACACGGGTTCAGCAGAAGGCCGTAAAGCGGCCTACGAAAGCCGCTTGATCCCATTGTATTTGCTTGAAGATCCATGCCGGTATGGTAGGTTTCGGCATGTCTCTTCCAACCGATCAGCTTCCGCAGGATGTCGAGCAACTGAGCCGAATGGTTCTGGCTCGCGATGCCCGGATAGCCGACCTTCAGGAGGAAGTCGCCAGCCTCAAGCGGCTGATCCATGGCGCGAGATCGGAGATGCTTTCGACCATCGATCCGGCACAGGCGAGCTTTGATCTTGGCGATCTTTCGACTGTCCCGGTCGCCGCTAATGACGATCGACCGGACGGCGGCGAGCAAGGTTTGCGATGCAGGCCATCCGCGGCGCGCAATATCGGCTTTCTTCCCAAGCACCTGCCACGATACGACGTCGTCATTGAGCCGGAAAGTCGTACCTGCTCCTGTTGTGGAGGCGGCCTACATGGCATTGGCGAGACGACGAGCGAGGCGCTTGATGTCGTACCAGCCATCTTGCGCGTCAGACGGACCATTCGCCCTCGCTATGCCTGCCGGGCCTGCGAGAATGGTGTCTTGCAGGCACCTGCACCGGCACGCTTCATGGATGGCGGCATGGCGACGACAGCATTGGCCGCCCATATCGTCGTTTCCAAATTCGCCTGGCACCTGCCGCTCTATCGGCAGACACAGATCTTCGCAGGCTATGGCGTAAGCCTCGATCGTGGAACGCTCGGCATCTGGGTCGCCCGTGTTGCCTGGTGGCTCAAGCCCCTCTACGACAGGCTGCTGGCCTTCATTCGCTCACAGCCAAGGGTATTTTCCGACGAGACGCGGTTGCCACGGCTCGATCCGGGGCGAAAGCGAACGAAAGTCTGCCAGCTCTGGGCACAGGCCATCGATGACCGACCCTGGAATGGACCCGCCCCGCCGGCGGTCGGCTATATCTTCTCCGAGAGCCGCAGCGCTCGTGAGGCAGAGCGTCAGTTGGCGTCCTTCAACGGCGTTCTCCAGGTAGACGGATATACCGCATACAAGACCCTTGCCAGACATCGCGGCAAAAGCAATTCCAGTCCCCTGAGGCTGGCCTTCTGCCTGGCCCATGCCCGGCGCAAGTTCGTCGACGTAGTCAAGCTGACAGGGTCGCCGGAGGCGCTCACGATCGTCTCGATGCTGGCCGAGATCTATCGGATTGAACAGGAGATCAGGGGGCAAAGCGCCGAGGACCGTCAAAGCATCCGGCAGCGTCGTTCAGCCCCTGTCATGCGTGAGATAAGGACCCGCCTGCTTGAACTGAAGGACGACATCTCGACCCAGTCCGCCCTGGCCAAAGCCATCAATTATACGCTGACGCATTGGACGGGTCTCACCGCTTTCATCGACGACGGGACGATAGAGGTCGACTCCAACATTGTTGAGCGTTCGATGAAGTCCGTTGCCCTGACGAGAAAGAATTCGATGTTCGTGGGTAATGTGAAGGGTGGCGAGACCTTTGCGATCCTGGCCTCGCTCGTTAACTCCGCCAAACTGAACGGGCTCGATCCACACAACTGGCTTGCCGATGTTCTCGAACGGATCGTCTCGGGAAGCACCACGATCAACCAGCTCGATAGGCTGCTTCCCTGGAACTGGAAAGCAGAGCACCATCAGGTTGCCGCATGACAAAATCCACCCAGACCAGTTCCACCAGCCCGGCGCAGGCGGCAACAGCACGGCCGAAGCTTGACGATGAGGCATTCGAGGCCTTCATTCGCAGGCGGCGTCCTGCGGCGCCGGTGTGGAGCATGAGCGGGCTGGATGGCTATCTCACCGCGTTGATCATCGGGCCAAAGTTCATCAACCCCTATCAGTGGATACCCCTGTTCGCCGGTGAGGGCGCCATGGCCTTGCCAATGGAAACCACAGAGCACCAGGCCGTGCAGACGATCGTCGCCGAATATAACCGCATATCGGCAACCCTTGGGGAAAGGCCGGAAGAATATCGGCCACGCTTCAGTCACATCACCTACTCCCACGACAGCTTCGATTGGCACACCGGCTTTCTCCTCGGAACGGAATTCGCCCCCAGACTATGGAGTCCGGTCATCCGCGGCCATGCTGTGACCGGTGACATCATCGCTCCTATTCGCGCCCTCTGCGACGCCACAAAGATCACCCCGCCCGCCGAAATCATCCAGATCGCTGGTGCCGTCATCAAAATTCGTGACTACTTCATGCCGCGGCGCGCAAGGCAGAAGTTCTGAACCCGGCCTTCTTCAGACCACTGCAGATGTCAACGGAAATAGCCGTGGGTTGCTCGTAGCGCTTACGATTGGATGTCTCAAAATTAAAGATTTCGGTTGCGGTTGCAGAGGGCGGCCGCACGGGACAGGTGAGGTTCTATGGCGACATCGGCTCCAGCCCCGGGGTGGTGGCGACGATGATCAGGAAGCTGGCGAAGCCAGGGTTGAAGCTGCACTTTTGCTACGAGGCGGGGCCCACGGGCTACGAGCTGTACAGGCAGATTACCGAGGCGAAGCACGAATGCACCGTGGTGGCGCCCTCGCTCATTCCCAAACGGCCAGGCGAGCGCGTCAAGACCAATCGCCGGGATGCGTTGAGTCTGGCTAAGCTGCATCGGGCAGGCGAGCTGACGGCCGTATGGGTGCCGGACAGGAGCCATGAAGCCATGCGGGATCTTATGCGAGCCCGAGAGGCGGCCTCGACGGCGTTGAAGGTGGCTCATCAACAGTTGCAATCCTTCCTTTTGCGTCATGGCCGCATTTACACGGGTAAAAAGCCTTGGACGAAGGCGCATTCAGGATGGCTTTGCGATCAGACATTCGACCATCCGGCCCATCAAATCGTGTTCGAAGAATATCGGCGCACCATTGAGGAGGCGGGAGTTCGACTGGACCGCCTAACCGGCCAGGTCAGAGAGACGGTGGCGTCCTGGTCCATGGCGCCTGTGGTAGATGCCTATCAGACGATGCGCGGCGTCAGCCTGATTACGGCGGTCACCTTCGCCGTGGAGATCGGCGACGTGCGCCGCTTCGATAGTCCCCGTCAGCTGATGGCCTATCTGGGCCTTGTGCCTTCAGAGAGTTCGACGGGGGAGCGAGTGAAGCGCGGCGGCATCACCAAGGCCGGCAACAGCCGAGCACGACGGGTTTTGGTGGAAGGCGCGTGGACCTATCGCTACCCCGCCCGCATGAGCCGGCTGCTGCAGGCTCGCCAAGGGGGCGTCGCCAAGGTGGCGCGCGAGATAGCCTGGAAGGCGCAGGTGCGTCTGTGCAGCCGCTACCGCAAGCTGATTGCGGCGGGGAAGCTTAAGACGGTGGTGACGACCGCAATCGCACGGGAGATGGCGGGGTTCCTTTGGGCGATCGCACAGAACGTTGCGCCCAAGGCCATTTAGTAAGCTGAGGTCCGAGGATCAAGCAAAAGGCGGCTTCCAAGGACTGCACGACAAATCTGCTACTGTATAAAGTTGGAGGCAGGGACGCGGTCGGGGAATCCTCGTTGGTACTATGTGGCCGACATCCGTCGACGCCCGCTTCTAGACCGAGGCAGCCCCAGACGAACACACGGGAATGCGGTAACCAACCCGCGGATAAGAGCCTGTAAACCGTCGCTTTGAGGCCCTGTCTCCTGCTTTATACAGCAGCTAAACTTCATATATTCCGCTAAAGTAAGCGGAAGGGCGGATCTGTGACCGTTACTGTTGACGGCGAACATAAGAGTACTACTGTGTCACAAACTTTGTTAATGATTGATTGCGAGAATGGCGATTCAAGCTTCAGATGGAGGGAGCGATGGATCTCCAGGACGGAATCGAAACGAGTGAATCGCGTTTTGCGGCCTATGTCGAGGCGCTCGCATCGGCACTGGGTCATGCTGACCGGGTGGCGCCGCTGAAGGCGTATTGCACCGGGCTGCTTTTGCCAGGCGATCGCAAGAGCGTCGAGCCGATGGCGGCACGGGTGGAGCCTGGTCGTGTCCAGGCGGCGCACCAGTCTCTGCATCACTTCGTGGCGAAAGCGGACTGGTCGGACGATGCCGTGCTTGACGCCGTGCGGGCGCAGGTTCTGCCGGCCCTTGAGCGTCAGGCGCCGATCCGCGCCTGGATCGTCGACGACACCGGCTTTCCCAAGAAAGGGAAGCATTCGGTCGGTGTGGCGCGGCAGTATTGCGGCCAACTCGGCAAGCAGGACAATTGCCAAGTCGCGGTCAGTCTGTCAGTTGCCACCGAACAGGCGAGCCTGCCGGTCGCCTATCAGCTCTATCTGCCGGAAAGCTGGGCGAACGACCGCGGCCGGCGGGAAAAGGCGGGCGTGCCGGAAGACGTTATCTTCCAGACCAAGCCCGCAATCGCGCTCACTCAGATCCGGGCGGCGCTGGATTCCGGCGTCTCGTCGGGCGTTGTGCTGGCCGATGCCGGTTACGGCAACGACACCGCCTTCCGCACCGGGCTGACAGAGATGGGCATGACCTATGTCGTCGGTGTCCAGGCCTCGATCAGCCTGTGGCCGCCGGGCACGCAGCCGCTTCCGCCCAAGCCGTGGAGCGGACGCGGTCGCCCGCCCTCGCTGGCCCGGCGCCAGCCCGGGCACGCGCCCGTTTCCGCCAAGGAACTGGCGCAAGTCCTGCCCGAGGACGCCTGGCACCGCATCACCTGGCGCGAGGGCACCAAGGCGCCGCTCGCCTCGCGCTTTGCCGCCGTCCGCGTCCGGCCGGCCCATCGCGATTACTGGCGCTCCGCACCACGAGCCGAGGAATGGTTCCTGATCGAGTGGCCGGACGGCGAGGTCGAGCCGACCAAGTACTGGCTCTCGACCTTGCCGGAAGATACCGAGCTCACCGACCTCGTCGACCAGGCCAAGCTGAGATGGCGGATCGAACGGGATTATCAGGAACTTAAGCAGGAGATCGGCCTTGGCCATTATGAGGGCCGAGGTTGGCGCGGCTTCCATCACCACGCCACGCTCGCGATCGCCGCTTACGGTTTCCTGGTCTCCGAACGGAGTCTGATTCCCCCCTCAGCCCCACGCTCAGCGCCGTTCCTCAAGGCACCTGCGCTATCCAAAGATTATCGACCCCGCGGCGCCGCCGCTCCGTCCCGAACGCCACGTCAGCAATTCAATCGCCACCATCAGGATTAGACTCGCCTATGCCTTGGCGCGGCGGCTGCCACGATGTCCATGCTGCCACAGCGGTTTTATGACACAGTAGTACTAGGATGTCGATCCGGGCAGGGCTAGCCGGCTTGTGTTCGACCCACAGCTGATTTCTCTCCCAGGACGTTCTGAACTCCATCGAACCTTTGCAATTCGCCGGGCGGGCATCGCTCGAAATTTGGCGCTGGTTGCCGCGACTGGAGTGGTGTTCGAGGCACTTGAGTGACAAGAGGCGCTCACGACCGAAGGCGTATTGGCGGCGGTTGCCAATTCCACAGGCATTGCCCATCTAGAAACGCGATGGCGCCATGCAGGACTTTATATTGGCGAACTTAGCGGCACGCGCGCATAGTTGAAGGGAGTGGCTTGAACTGCATCGGCCATCATCGCAATCCAATAGAATCGAGTGAAGCGAAGTGCAAATCAAAGACGTCCTCCTCGCGCCTGGCAATGGCGCATTTTTCTATGACGATCAAGCCGCTATCAGGGCCGGCGCTTCGCAGGACGGTTTCGTCTATCTCGGCGAGCCCGTCACCCCGGGATTTAAATCCATCCGCGTTCCGGCGCGTTCGCTGAGCGTCGGACTTGTTCTTGCCGACGATACCGTCGTTTGGGGCGACATGATGGGCGTTCAGTATTCTGGTGCCGGCGGTCGCGATCCTTTGTTCGAAAGCGCCCAAATCTCGGATCTAACCTCGCAGATCGTGATACCGCGCCTTCATGAGGTCGATGCGTCCCAATACCTTGATGCGTGCGAAAAGGTCTTCGAGCCTTTCGATGGTAAGCGGCTACCTCTCGCGATAGAGTACGGCGTCAGTCAGGTGCTACTTCGAGCTGCCGCCCATCTCCAGCGCAGGACCATGGCGGAGATCATTTGCAGTGAATTTGACCTTCCGCTGCCGGCGAGGAGGATTCCGATTTATTGCCAGAGTGGCGATGCTCGCGAAATCAACGTGGACAAGATGATCCTGAAGGGCGTGGATGTGCTTCCCCACGGCCTGATAAACTCCCGGCAAAAATTCGGCCAACACGGTCAGACTTTCAAGGAGTTCGTGAAGTGGGTCGCCGCTCGCATTCGCCAACTCGGCGGCCCTCATTATCAACCAGTGCTACATTTCGATGTCTATGGCTGGATCGGTATGGAAATCGGCCTTGAGCCGCAACTTATCGCGGACTTCATCTCCAGCATTGCCGACAGCGTTCCGGGATTTACCATAAACATTGAGTGCCCAGCGGATTTCGGATCGACCCACGCCCAAATGGAAAACTACGCACGGCTTGTATCGATATTGGATCAACGAGGTTCCAACGCCCGCATTGTCGTGGACGAGCGGTGCAATACGCTCGAAGATATTCGCCTCTTCGCCGAAGCGAAGGCTGCGCATCTCATCCAAATCAAGACACCCGATGTTGGCTCACTGGCCGATACCGCGCGCGCCGTGCTCCATTGCAAGAAAAACAAGGTGGGGGCGTATGTCGGGGGAAGTTGCTCTGAAACGGATCTGTCCGCCCGGGCTTCGGTTCACGTATCGGTGGCAACCGATGCAGATATGATGCTCGCCAAACCGGGAATGGGGGTCGACGAAGGATTCTCGATTGTCGGGAACGAACAGAACCGCCTGCTCGCGATGGTAAACCGTCGCCGGGGTCACGTTGGGAATAGTCAAACGAAGGGCGCGGTATCTTATGCAAAACAGTCTTGAGGGGGTCACGGTCGTTGCCGTGGAGCAGGCCGTAGCGGCGCCTTATGCGTCCTCTCGCCTTGCGGACGCCGGCGCCCGCGTGATCAAGGTCGAGAGGCCCGAAGGGGACTTTGCCCGAAACTATGACAGGTTGGTTCGGGGGCAAAGCGCCTATTTCGTCTGGCTCAATCGGGGTAAGGAGTCGGTCTGCCTGGACCTACGGTCCGAAGAGGATCGTGACGTCCTCAAATCGCTCATTGCCGATGCTGATGTGTTCATTCAGAACCTGAAGCCGGGCAGCATCGGAAAACTCGGATTCGGCTCTGCGGACCTCCGTCGGCGCTTTCCACGGCTGATCACCTGTGACATCTCTGGTTTCGGAGAAGGGGGGCCGTTTTCTCACCTGAAGGCTTACGATCTGATTGTTCAGGCAGAAGCGGGCCTATGCGCCATCACAGGTACACAGCAGGGACCAGCACGGGTCGGTGTCTCGGTCTGCGACATCTCGGCAGGGATGACGGCGCATAGCGCAATCCTCCAGGCGCTTTTTCATCGCGAGCGGACAGGGGAAGGCGCCGGAATACAGGTTTCACTCTTCGATTCTGTCGCTGATTGGATGAACGTACCGGTGCTGCAACATGACTATGGCAGCTACGAAACTGTACGCGCCGGCGTGACCCATCCGTCGCTGGCCCCGTATGGCGCCTATCGTTGTGCCGATGGCAAGGACGTCATTTTCTCGGTCCAGAATGACCGTGAATGGGTGAATTTCTGCGAGAAGTTCCTCAAGCTTCCGGAACTCACGCGCACGCCCGGTTTTGCTGACAACATGGAGCGGCTCGGCAACCGTGCTCGTCTGGATGAGATCGTCGGACGGCGTTTCTCCGAACTGTCGAGCGAAAAGGCGATGCAGGAGCTTGAGGCTGCCGGTCTGGCATATGGCCGGTTGAACGAGATCTCGGATGTTTCAAAGCATCCACATGTTCGCAGAGTGCCGGTCAGAACGCCTGCAGGAGATGTCGAATCTATCGCGCCTGCGGCGGTCTTCAACTCGGAGAAGGTCTCACTTCGCCCCGTCCCGGCGCTTGGCGCCCACACGACGGCGATCCGCGGGGAGGTCGAGGCGCGTCTCCGCAAGAGCGGAGTGTCCGCGTGACAACGGGATTGACCAACTGGGGAATGTGCGCAGCAAATGCAGGATCACGGCAGCCTTCCATCCGACCCCCATTGCGATTGCAGAAAGCCGCTGGAACCAAATACCCGTATGTCGCCACCAGGAGTCGTCCATGATCGGCAGCACAGATCTATCCACTCGTAGCGTGGCATCCATTCCCCGTTGGAGGTCTCTGCTATTTGTCCCCTCCCACATCCCCCGGTTCGTGGAAAAGGCCCATGAACGGGATGCGGACGGTGTCATTCTCGACCTCGAGGATTCGGTGCCGCAAGACCAGAAACATGGTGCGCGGCGGCAACTTGTTGAATGTGTAAAAACGGTGGCCGGCAAAGGCACGTCCGTATTGGTCCGTGTGAACCGCGGACTGCGCCACTTGGCGGCCGATCTCGATGCCGCCGTAGTGGCCGGCGTTGACGCACTTGTTCTCCCGAAAGTGGATTCCGCAGAGTGGATTTTGGAAGTCGCAAATGCCGTGGCGGAACTTGAAGGCGAGAGAGATCTCGCACCGGGGCGTATCCGGTTTCTCGCCCAGATCGAGACTCCGGGCGCATTGCAAAAACTTGCAACGATCGCGTCGGCCCATCCGCGGATGGCCGCAATGGCGCTCGGTCCTGAGGATTTCAGTGCCGCTGTCGGCGGAACGCCGGAATTTGATCTGCTCCTGGCCCCCAACCTTGCCGTACTTTATGCTGCGCGCGCGGCGGGATTGGTCCCCTTGGGGTACATAGGAAGTATTGGCGATTTCACGGAAACCAATAACCTCCGTGAAGCTGCGATGCATGCGCGACGGCTTGGCTTCGCCGGCGCCCTGGCGATCCATCCGGCACAGGTCGCGATCCTGAACGAGGCTTTCTCGCCGACCCGAGAGGATATCGAGTGGGCGCGCCGTGTCGTCACGGCCTCGCAAGATGCTTCAGGGCATGGTGCTTCGGCTTTAGCAATAGACGGCAAGATGATTGACCCGCCAGTGGTCCGGCGTGCCCAAGAGATTCTGGCGCTCGCCGGCGGCAGTTGATCTGTCTCTGGCGATAGCGTGCAGAGCACCAGAGGCGTCGTCGCTCACCGCTTGATCGCCATCTCGTTTCAAGATATTTTCAAACGAACTGGAGGAGAGACCCCCAGTCGGATCCCTTAAGTCGTGGAAATCAGACAGCTAAGATACTTTGTTGGCGTAGTGGAGGCAGGCAGCTTTACGAAGGCAGCTAGCGTCCTTCATGTTGCACAAAGCGCGCTTAGCCTACATGTGCGACAATTGGAGGAAAGCTTTGGCACTCAACTGCTGGTACGCGACAGGACCGGCGTAACTCTGACGGAGCCCGGAGCTAAATTGCTCAAGCGGGCTCGATCCATTTTGAAGGAAATCCAACTCACCGAGGCGGAACTGACCAGCACGGCGGCGTCTCCTTCGGGGGAGGTAACCATCGGTGTTCCGTCCGGTGCTGCCCGTGTGCTGAGCGGTCCACTGCTGGAAGCGGCAGCGGCCGAACTGCCGCGGGTCTCTCTCAAGATGATCGAAGGCATGACGGGACCGCTTGAGGAGTGGATGGCTGGCGGCCGCTTCAACTTGGCAGTTCTCTACCGCACCGCGGAGAACGTGGGGCGGATGACGGTGCTGGCACATGAGGAGCTTTGCTTGGTTGTTCCGCCCCACCAACCGCCCTTCGAAGACTCGGTGCCTCTTGCGAACCTCCACACGTTTCCGCTCGCGGTTCCAATGCGTAGCAATAATGTCAGGCGTTCGGTGGGAGATGTCGTCGCACAGCACGGGTGCATGCTTGACGTCAGGTTTGAACTGGACTCGCTTTCGACGATCATCAATATGGTTGCGGAGGGACGGGCGTATTCCATTCTTGCCCCATCCGCCGTTTACAAAGAGGCCTCACAGGGACAGGTCCGGACGGTCAAGATCGTCGACCCGGTTATTACCCGTTCGGTGGTGCTCGCCGTCAGCCCGAGCGATGACAGTTCTCCGGCGGTTTCCGCTGTCCGCAAGCTGATCCCCATTGTGGTCAGAAAATTGATCGAGACTGGTCGCTGGTCAGCCACTGCCCCGGAACTCGCCTGACAGGCTCTGATCCATCTTGGCAATGGCAACTTCCCATCCATAGCGAACGGAGCTGTCTGGATCTGGATTCCAGATGGTCCTCGGCAATATTCTATATTTGACCTGCAAGGCCCCCCCGAGGACATTGGCAGGTGAGCCAGCGTCGCCATCAAAGATACTGAGCGATGCTCACAGGAAACACGAATGGAGCATGAAATGTCCGACGCCAAGAGCTACCGGCTATTCATCAACGGGATGTGGCGCGCTGCTAGGGACGGAACAACTCTGCCGGTCATCAATCCTGCGACAGAGGAAGTTTTCGCCTCCGTTTGCTCGGCGTCGACGGCGGACCTCGACGAGGCTCTCGCTGCTGCGGAGCAAAGTCGTAGGGCTTGGTCCTCACGACCGGCAAAAGAGCGTGGCAAGATTCTGCGAGCAGCCGCCAAAATTTTGGATGCGAACGCCGGAGCCGCGGCTAGGGACTTGTCGGCCGAACAGGGAAAGACGATCGCTGAAGCTACAGGTGAATATAAGCGCGCTGTCGAGACACTGGAATGGAATGGTGCGCACGCGGAAGAACTGTCGGCCTCGATCCCGATGGGCCCAAACCGGATGGTTGTACCGGAGCCCCTAGGCGTCGTCGCTGCGTTCACGCCGTGGAACTATCCGGCCGTCCTAATCGCCCGCAAGCTCGCCCCAGCCTTGGCGGCGGGCTGCCCGGTCATCTTAAAAGGGGCTGAAGAGACGCCGAGCGTGGCTGTGCATACCGTCGAAGCCTTGCAGCAGGCGGGTCTTCCCGCCGGTGTTGTGAATCTCGTCTTTGGCGTGCCGGCTCAGATCTCCGAGCGTCTTCTCAGTTCTCCGATTGTGAAAGTCCTGACGTTTACAGGATCCACGGCGGTCGGAAAACAGCTCGCCAAACTCGCCGCAAATAATTTGCAGCGGTGCATCCTTGAACTGGGTGGGCACTCCCCGGTCGTCATATGCGAGGATGCCGACCTCGAAAAGGCCATTCCGGCAATCACGGAATACAAATTTGAATGCGCGGGTCAGAGCTGCAATGCGCCCAGCAGAATTTTGGTCGCACGTCCTGTCTATGAGGAGTTTCTCTCCCGGCTGACGGAAGCGGCCCGCAACATCAAGATCGGCCCACCAGACGACCCGGCAACGGAGATGGGCCCGATGGCGAACGCGCGGCGAATTGAGGCCATGCAGCGTTTGACAAGGGATGCGGTCGACCGTGGCGCCCGCGTCGAGACCGGAGGAGAGCGGCTCGATCGCCCTGGCTTCTATTGGCCTCCAACCATCCTGAGCGGCGTTCCTAAGGATGCGAAGGTGCTCCATGAAGAGCCGTTCGGGCCGATCTTGACCGTGGCGCCGTTCGATACCATCGAAGAGATGATGGAAGAAGCCAACGCCACCGAGTATGGCCTGGCCGCCTACATCTTTTCCGGCACCGACAGTGCGAAGCGCGAACTAATCAATGGTCTTGCCGCGGGCGCTGTGAGTGTGAATTATCTGAAAGGCGTTTCCGCGGATGCGCCATACGGAGGCGTCAAGCAGAGCGGTTACGGTTATGAGGGTGGCGAGCCAGGGTTTCGGAGCTTCCAAAGCTCGAAGCTAGTCAACGGACTTGGATCGTTTGGATCAGATCAGTGACCAAAAGAATACGGACCATCGCCGGCGAGGAGATTACGAGGAGCGTCGCAGACGCCCTTCAGTATATCTCGTATTACCACCCACCGGACTATATCCGGTCCCTTTCTCAGGCTTATGCACGCGAACAGAGCCCCGCGGCAAAGAACGCCATCGGGCAGATTCTGATGAATTCCCGTATGGCCGCCTTCGGGCGTCGTCCGATCTGCCAAGATACCGGCCTCGTCGTGGTCTTTGCAAAGATCGGCATGAATGCTCGCATCAAATCAGAGAGCAGTTTCGCGGATCTCGTGAATGAGGGCGTGCGCCAGGCATATCTCGACCCGGAAAACCCCCTTCGGGCTTCGATCGTTAAAGATCCGCTCGCCGGGCGGGTCAACACCAGGGACAACACGCCCGCGGTCATCCACGTCGATCTCGTGCGCGGCAGTCAACTAGAGATCACGATCGCCGCGAAAGGCGGCGGATCGGAGAACAAGTCGCGGTTCACTACCCTCAATCCCTCAGCTTCCGTTGCCGACTGGGTGGTTGATACCATGTCAAAGCTTGGTAGCGGGTGGTGCCCGCCCGGTCTGATTTCCGTGGGCATCGGTGGCAGCGCCGAAAAAGCGATGTTGCTGGCTAAGGAAGCCATGAACGAGCCGATCAACATGTCGGAACTGATCGCCAGAGGGCCGTCCAGTGCCGAGGAGGCACTGCGAATTGAGCTTTATGAGCGAATTAACGCACTTGGTATCGGCGCTCAGGGCCTTGGCGGCTTGACCACAGTCGTGGACGTCAAGGTTGCTACCTATCCGACGCACGCGGCGTCTAAGCCTGTGGCGCTCATTCCTCAATGCGCTGCCAACCGGCACTTGACGTTCACACTGGATGGCACGGGGCCGGTAGAGCTACAACCGCCCGACCTGTCGGAGTGGCCCGAGATCGACCGGGAGGACTTGCATGCAGCCGGCGTCCGGCGAGTCAACCTGGACTCGCTTACGAAAGAAGAGACGGCATCGTGGGGCTGCGGGGAAACCCTACTTCTGTCTGGAAAGATGCTGACGGGCCGCGATGCTGCCCACAAACGAATGGTCGACCTGATTGATGCCGGCAAGCCACTTCCCGTCGACCTTCGGGGACGTGTGATCTACTACGTGGGACCAGTCCGCGCGGTAAGAGATGAGGTGGTGGGCCCGGCGGGTCCCACCACCTCGAGCCGTATGGACGGCTTTACAGAAAAAATGCTCGCTGAAACCGGGCTCATTGCAATGGTGGGCAAGGCGGAGCGGGGGCCGGCGACCATCGAGTCGATTGTCAAGCACAAAACGCCCTATCTCATCGCGGTAGGTGGTGCTGCGTACCTCATCTCGAAATCGATCAAGGCGGCGCGCCTGGTTGCCTTTGAGGATTTGGGTATGGAAGCCATTTATGAATTCGAGGTCCAAGACATGCCGGTCATCATGGCCGTCGACGTCGAAGGAAACTCCATTCACAATTCAGGGCCTCTTGAATGGCGCAGGCGCATGGCGGCCGATAGCATCGCACGCAACATCGGTCTGTAAGCAACGGTGCGCGGCGAGGCTACCCAAAAGGTAGCCGCTGCTGAACGGCAACAGGGAGAAACACTATGCTCGCGGGCAATCTCGGAACAGAACAAATCCAGGAAAAGGATCGTAACTTCCTTTTCCATCCTTCCACGCATCTCGCCAAGCACAGCCGAGGCGAAACGCCAAACCGGATCATGGCCGGCGCGGAAGGCGTCTACATGTGGGATACTGCCGGCAACAAGTTCCTTGATGGTTTCGGCGGACTGTACTGCGTCAACATGGGATACGGGGTCAAGGAGATTGCCGACGCCATTTCCCGGCAGGCTCGTGAACTGCCGTTCGCGCATGTCTATGCGAGCCAGACCACCGCGCCCGCCGCGCTTCTGGCTGAGGCGGTGGTCGAGTATTTCGGAGAGAATGCGCGAAGGGTCTTTTTTGGCCTTTCCGGTTCAGACGCCAACGAGACCAACATCAAGCTCGTCTGGTACTACAACAACATCCTCGGTCGGCCGGAAAAGAAGAAGATCATTTCGCGGCATCGCGGCTATCATGGGTCGGGCCTGGTAACAGGCAGCCTGACAGGTCTTCCGTTCTTTCATGATCATTTCGATCTGCCCCTCAATCTGGTACGCCACACGACAACGCCGCACTATTACCGGCAGGCGCATGACGGGGAGGGTGAGGAAGCATTTTCACAGCGATGCGCCAACGAGCTTGAAGCCCTGATCCTTGCCGAAGGGCCGGAGAGCGTCGGCGCGTTTATCGGAGAGCCCGTGCTCGGAACCGGCGGGATCGTGCCGCCGCCGGCAGGATACTGGAACGCGATACAGAAAGTGCTCGACAAATACGATATTCTTCTGATTGCTGATGAAGTTGTGTGTGGCTTCGGGCGGACCGGTGAGAAGTTTGGTTCTCACCTCTACGGAATGAAGCCGGACTTTGTGACCATCGCCAAGGGCCTCAGTTCTGCCTATCTTCCAATCTCCGGATCCATAATCGGCGAACGGGTTTGGTCCGTGCTGGAACAGGGCACGGAAAAGCACGGTGCTCTTGGTCACGGCTGGACTTATTCCGGTCACACACTCTGTGCCGCAGCGGCATTGGCCAACATTCAATTGCTCAAGGAAAGAAACATCCTTGATCATGTTCGAGACGTTGGCCCCTATTGGCTTGGCCGAATGAAAGCTGAGTTGGAGGGTCACCCAATTGTCGGCGAAGTTCGAGGCGTAGGAATTCTTTCGGCCGTCGAACTCATGAGTGATCCAAAGGGACGAGTACCCTTCGAACCAGACCTTCAGGTTGGCGCTCGCGCCGCGGCGGCTCTGCTTGAAAACGGCGTGATCGCCCGGGCGATGCCTCATGGCGATATCCTCGGATACGCTCCGCCGCTTGTCATCACCCGTGAGGAAGTCGACACGATCGTGAGTGCGACCGCGAAGTCGGTTGATACGGTCTACAGCGGACTAAAGGCTGAAGGCGTGATCTGATCGTGACAGAGCCTAGTAGGTGTCGCTGCGGGTGAACAGCTAGGCCTACCTGCTTCTCGGCGGCCACGCTGATTGGAGCACTTCGAGAGACATAAGGGCGCGTTGACAACCGCGCCCTTAGACAGCCTCCCGGGGAACAACGAAACACCGTCCAGTTCCAAAGAATGCCATTTCGGGAGTGAAGCTGGGTGAGTGAGTAAGCCTTATCCCCTGATCAGCATGGGCTCTCGCTTGGCGTAGCTCAAGAACGCTGTTGCGTGCCGGATTTTCCACCTTTTGTTGCTTTCGCTCAGACGCGGATTCGCAACGGCTGTTACCAGTGTTGCGGAGCCTCTTCGGCGCTGTGTTGCTTTATTCCAGCTCAAAACGCAGCGCCGTTTCCCGCGATAGGCTTTTCGGCGCAGAGGTGACAATTTCATTGATGAGATCGAGGTCGCCGACCAGCACCACGGTCTCGATGCCGCGAGTGATGGCAGTGTAAAGCATGGTTCTGTCGAGTAGCCTGGAGCGAACGACGGGAATGATGACGCGGCGGAAGGCAGAGCCTTGCGCCTTGTGCACGCTGATCGCCCAACCGTGCGTCAGCTTTTCGAGATCAGCTACAGTGATCATGTCCTCAGCGCCGTCGTCGAACCGGACCCAGGCACCTTTCGGATGAGGCTTCTTCAGGACGCCGAGGGAGCCGTTCATGAACCCCGAGCAGATGGGCTCTCCCGTCGCCTGGTCAGTCACTGGATTCCCCGCTGCATCAAACTGCGGGGCTTTGGAATAATCGTTCCTGAGCCAGATAACCTTGGAGCCTACACTGAGGCCCCAGTCCTCGATCTTCGGCTGACGGACCATATATTCGGCCTCGATGGCACGGTTCAGGTCCTTCGAACCGGCAGGTCCGTTTTTCACCTGGGTGAGTATCTGCACGTCGAGATCGTGCAGTGCCGAACTCTTGCCGTTCGCAGGTGCCGGGCCACACATGGCGCGGAATGCTGCCAGCGCCTTCGTCGCGACCTCCTCCTTCGAGGCAGGAAAGAGATAAACACCCGGAGAGAGGGCGACGTTCGGATCGAACCGCCGGAGGTTCACTGGTTTGCCCTGGCGGACGGAAGAGGCCACGGCAGGAATGCCGGTGGCGTCGTCCTGCCGATGGACGACATCCAGAGTGACCGCGGGAATGCCGTCCGCCTTGACCATCGTGTGGAACGGCAAGCCCGGTCCTATCGGCGGAAGCTGTCCCGGATCGCCGATGAAGATCAGGTTGACCTCGGGCGGCAATTGCATGAGCACCCGATAGATCGAGGGCGTGTCCAACATCGAGGCCTCGTCGAAGATGATGGTCCCACCACGAATCTTGCGGCCGGCGTCTTCAATCTCGTGCACCAGTCGGGAGAGGGTGCAGGCAGGACGGCCAGTCGCCTCGCCGATCCTCCTCACGGCGCGTCCCGCCAAGGCCACTTGCAGGTGCTCGATCCCGTCGCGGTGGCCGACCGGAAGAGTGTCGCGCAATGCTTCCAGCGCAGCGAGGATCGCCCGTATGGCGGTGGTCTTGCCTGTCCCGGCGCCTCCGCTGATAACGCAGACGCCGCAGGACGTCGCCATGAACACTGCCTCCCGCTGGGCCTCGGTCAGGCGGTAGTCGCTCTCGGCTTCGACCTCGGCAATGGCATCAATGATGCGCTTGCCGTCCGAGGCCGGGGGCTGCCGGCGGACCCTTTCCGCGATCAACCGCCTGACCTCGTCCTCGATGAACCGGCACGCCCGGGATTGCAATGTCTCAGGCGTCGGCGAGACGACCCGGCCGCTCGACAGAGCGACATCGAGGGCCTGCGCCGGGTCGCCGTTCCACGGCATCAGCAGACGACCGACCAATTGCTTTACCACCGGAGCAGGGGAGGCCATATGCCCGGAGCGGAAGCTGACAGCAAGGGCTTCCTCGACGGCCGCAGCAAGCCGCCTGTGATCGTCGAGGGCGACGCCGAGACGAAGTGCTCGAGCATCCACATCCCGCCACGCCTCCAGAAGCGTCATGGTGTACGGATCGGCCTTGATCCGCTCGATCGCACCGAGGCCCCAGACACGCGCCGCCGCGCCGGCGACGCGGGGCGAGACGCCATAGCGGTCGAGCCAGCGAAAGATTTCGACCTCGTCGCACAGTATGCCGAAGCCGTCGACGATGGCGACGGCGCGTTCGGCGCCGACGACGTCTGCCAGGGGTTTCAGCTCGCGATCGCGAATGCGGTCATAGATGGCTTCGCCGAACGCAGTCCAAAGCCTGTTCGCGGTCACCCAGCCGATACCGGGAAAGCGCTTGTCTGTCGCCAAATGCCGGATGATCGCCTGGCCTTCGGTGACCAGAGGGAGCGCCACATCCGCATGAAGTTGAGGGCCAAATTCAGGGTGCGGCCGGACCCGGCCGGTCACGCGCCAGGTTTCACCAATCGCCGGATCGCGCGGCGTTCTCTTCGCTGGCGCGAGCGCGCGACGAAGCTGACCCCCGCCATCGCGCCCGATGATCACATTGTCGCCGAAGCGGCTCGTGTGGACTGAGGTAACGGCCAGCTCCCAGGAGGACTGCTCAGATCGCTCACCAAGGACCGGGACCGTCTGCCCCTCTGCGCCACCCCGTCGTTTCACGGTCCCTGCCATGGTGTCCGGCTCTCCGTTCACTGCGGCCACCCACGACGTTCCGTCGCGGGTCCCTGCGCCTCGTTCACTGCGATCCGGCCTCCACGGCTTTTCGGGGCCACGACGGCGCGGCTCCGAGGACCAGACTTCGAGAACCCAATCACGGAAGCCTGCCAGTCTCGGCAATCACCGCGCTCAATCTTTTCAGGCGGTCGAGCTCTCGTCGAAGCGAGGCATTCTCGGCCAGCAATCGAAGGTTTTCGTCCTCGAGCGCCATCTGGGCAGCATCTGTCTTCGCCTTCTGATCCCGGACAGCTTCGGCCTGCTCCAGCCGCGACAGGCTCACCTTGCGATCCCGGTCGTCGGCGTCGCGGAGGATTTCGGCGCAACGCGGATTGGTTCGGAAGACCTGCCGGTCAAAGCCGCATTCCTTGGCGATAATGCTCTTGTTCAGATCGACACCGTATCTCGGAAGCGGCTCGTCCTTGTGCCGCTCCAGATAGTCGATCAGGGCATCGACGTGCTCCTGGGCGATTTCGACGCCGCTTTTGCCAGTGCCCCGCGCCATCAGGCGTCTCTCCGCGACGACAGGCTGATGACGCTCGCCTCGGGAAGGCTGCCCATCTTTTCTAACCGATCGATGGCAGCCTGGTATCCGTCGAAGAACCGTTTCCACGCCGGGAAGCCGCCCGTTTCGGCGACGGCCAGAATCATGGCACGATGCGACGCAATCAGCAGTTCCTTGTCAGTCTGCAACTGGTCGATATCTGCGGCCTTCATTGCTGCGAGCCTTTCCAGCTCAGCAGGGGACTTCTTGCTGGATCGCTCGACGACTGAGCGGATGGTTTTCTGCTTTTTGATCGCTGCCTCGACCATCCCGCGACGGCTTTCAATGCGGGTGATGTCGGTCGCATGCCTGAAGACACCATCGCTGCGCCTGCACACAGCACGCACGCTGATGTCCTCGTCATCGGCGATCATCGCCTCCAGAAGTTCCTCAAGCAGCCGGCTCTTATCAATCATCGAGGTCCCTCAAACGCTTCATCGTGTCGATGATGGTGGTGCCAGCTTTCCGTTCGGCCGACACGGACAGATCGCTCCCGTCCGGGAATGCCTGTCCCGCGTCCGTGCCGAGCGCCTTGACGATGTTGTCGTAGTGGAGGCGAGCGTGGGTAAGCTGGTTGGCCCAGCCGACGTTGCGTTGGTTCTCGGGCAGGGCTTCCAGCTTGATAATCACCTTGGCAAACCTGTCTCGCATGCGCGCCAGGTTTTCCTGTTCGCTGATGACGTCGGTCCGCGCCAGGTGGCGACAACCGTTGAAGCACTCGAGATGCTTGGGGCAGGGGTCGCTGGTGAAGCTGTTGATACATAGGCCGTAGGGCGTGACGTGCAGCCCGTCGGCCTCGGCATTGAGATAATCGAACGCCGCCTCCTCGCCGTACTCGCGTTGGACACGGCGGAACTCCTCAACCACAGGACCACGCGCCTTGTCAGCCAATATCAGCTTGGAGACCTGCTTCGCTTTGTCACCGAGCCTCTCCTCCGCCTCCGGGGCAAGGTCGATATCGGCGAGGTCCTCGGCAAGGCTGCGATGATCGTAGACGTGGCTCTGCTGAACGCTGCGCCGGTTGAACTTCTTGGTGATGATCGTGTCGGCGACGCCCAGACGGAATAGCTCGGTATTCTGAAGGTGTCGCAGCGCATGCGAGGTAAGCCGAAGAGCGCGATCTTCCTTAGTCATTCCGTACCGCTCAAACAGGGATTCGCCGCCACCCTTACCGCTGGTCGAGCCGATCAGGTCGCCCCTGTCGATGCGACCAATCGCGGAATACAGAGTGGTATCGAGGATGCCGTTGTTACGACCTTCGATCAGGTTCCTGACCGGCATGATGAACATGAGTTCGTGAGGGTAGAGCTCGGTACCGTCCGTGATTGTCGTTGGCGTCGTATCCGACAGCTTGGTCGTGCGGTTCTTCCAGATATGCTGCTCGACATCACCGACGCGAACGTGGGCCGACCGCCAGTCGGCCCGGCCGTACATAGAATTTTCCCATGGTTTTCTGACGGGGATGTCCTTTTGCGAAGGGGCGCCCCAGAACCGTGGAAGCACGCTCTGATTACCGCTCAGTTGGTACTGCCTGATTTTATCGAGTGCCTCGATGTCATAGGATTGTCGGTAATTCTCGACCAGGCTAACGGGGATGTCGGGGTCAGAGAAAGCGATATTGCCCGTCATCCTGACGTACATTTCCCAGGCAGGAATGAGCGCATCTTCGGGGTATTCCGGGAAGATGCGGCCCGTTTCCGTCTGTCGTCTCAGCCTCTCACGCAGTGGGGTCGTGATCCTTTCGACATGCTCAAGTGTCTCGATGAGGATCTCCTCGAACATCGGCGGGACATGCTGGGTATTCTCATAAAAGGACACGCCGTCAGGGCGCTCATCTTCTTCCTGCTTTTCGGCGAAGTGCCTGATCATCAGGGAGCGTGAGAAGCCGCCGCGGTCTGCGGCCGGTCGCCCATCGGCATCCAGATATTCGCGCCATCGCTTCCAGTCCAAGGGCACGCGCACAGCTTCGCCGATCCGGAAGCCCATGATGATCTGCACCTTGAAGACGGCAAAACGGATCGCGTCGGAGAAGGAGCGCGGGGTTTCCGTGAACACGATCCGCGCTAATTCCCAGAACGCACGTTCCTCGGGCAACTTCGCCGCCGATTTCCTTTCGGTGAGCGAGCGGCGGAGGCCGTCCTTTCCGCCGTGGGCATTCTGCCGCTTTCGAAGGGTCTCGACCTGCTGCTGGGCGGACAGGGATTCGTTGGTCGGGTAAGGGATGCAAAAACGGGCCAGGGCAGGGATGTCGGCGAGCTTCTGCCGGTCGAGAATGGTTTTCACCATGGTGACGAAGTCCAGAGCAAGCTTCCCGGAATTTGCAGAACGCAAGGCTGCATTGTAGGCGAGCCGGATTTGCTCGGGGGTGATCGCCCAAGGCGAAGCGCCGTCAGCGGCAGGGGCGAGCCTCCTAATGCCGTGCGCAACCAGCATCGCACTCTGCGGCTTGGTCTTGCCGACGAGCAGCTTATGAACGAAGACCGCTTGATACAGGTCGCGCCAGTGTTGCGGCATTGCCCCAAGGGCAAGAGGCTCCTGGTTCATCCCTTGTCTGATCTCGTTGACTTTCTGGAGTGCTACCGGATCTACCCCCAACTGCCCGAGCCAGTGAGTGGGTGGCGGCAGCATACCCACGAGTTCAGTGAGATCCCAGCGCGTGTCTTTGCTGACCTTGCCCTTTTCGTCGCAGACGAGGTCCCAGACAAGGCCGCGCGCATTCGCCAACTGCTTGGCCGTGGCGATGTATTCCGCATAGAACGGGTTCACGATTGCTCCTCGTCCATGCTCTCGGATTTGAGTTCCTCAACGACCCGGCGCACCGCGTCGAGGGTCGTCTTGAGCTGTGCGTAGGCGTGGGACTGCTGGTTATATCGGGAGGCGGCGGCGAACTCGGTCACCACGGGCCGCAAGCTCTCCAATACCTCCTGATGGATTTCCGGCTCGCCAAGCGGCATGAACCTCGAACAGGTATAACACGCCAGAACCGGATTCTTGATGCAAAGGCTCTGGCCGAGATTGCAGCCGCCGATCCCGGCAATCGGGATGCCGTGTGGCACAGCGCCGATTTGCTGATCTGACGGCAGCCCGAGAAGCATTGCCTTGTCTATGGTCTTCGTCTTGGCGATTTTGGCGAGGTTCGAATAAATCGGCGAGATCGCCAGCGCCTCGTTGATGCGCTGCGCCTGGGCGGGCGACGCGTCGAAGTAGACGTTGGCAATGCGGTCGCTGTTGTGGCCGAGGAACTCCGTAAGGCCGACATGCGAGATGCCGCTGTCTGCGAGACGCTGTGCTGCCGTGTGCCTCAGGTCGGTTGGCGACCAGGCTTCGCCCGTCAGATCCCCGGTCAGCTCCATGATGGCGCGGCTGACCGCTAGCGGCTTGAGGCCGAAGAGCAGGCGAGGGGGCACTCCCTCGTCCGGCTGCATCGTGCCGTTCTCCCGGCGTTTCACCAATTCGTTGAACAGGGGTCCCCATTCCCGTTTGATGCGTCTGGTGACACGGATACGCTGGCTGTTGTCCTTTTGCTTGATCAGCAAAACAGCGACGTGGACCGCACCAGTCGAGAAGAGCCGCACGTCGGTAAGCTCGATGCGGGCGATCTGGCCCGGTCGGAACGCGTACTGGTACGACATGACGAGCATGCAGACGTCACGCAACGCGGTTCCATCCACCGCGTCGGGATTGGCCGCAAGCGTCGCGCACATATCATCGATGTGGTTGACGATCATGACCTGCTGGTCGAGGGGTAGGAAACAGTCGCCGGCGCGGACGACGCGGTACTTGAAATATTTCACCACGCGCGGTAATGGCGGTAGTTTGGCAGACAAGCCGCGGATCTCGTTTAGAAGTCCAATCTCCAACTTGTGACCGGGCGCGCTCAATGATCTCGCTCCGGATTGATGCTCCTCAAGGCCTCCACGAACGTGCCGAACTTCTCGTCCCAGACCTCGGCAAGGCTGGTCTCGTAGTACGCCTTGGCGTAGAGGCGCGGCATGTTGGATTCCTTTGACCACCCGAAGTATATCCGGAGCTTCTCCTGCGCCATTTCAACATCAACGCCGGCCTCCTGATAACGCCTCATGCGGATGGCCGCCGCGGTATGGCGAAGATCATGGCAGGTAACGCCTTGAAGACCCTGTTTCTGCAAGGATTTTCTGGCGTCACCGGACAACGCTGTTGTGACGGTCGCGAAGATTTCGTTTAACGATCGCAGGGCCAGCGGTTTAGCCTTCTGCGAGATGAGCAGTTGGGGATAATTGGCCTGTCCGCGATAGTTCACTCTATATATGTGCTCCAACTCAATGATCTCCTGCGGGAGCGGGAGCTGGCGTCGGGACTGCTCTGTCTTCAAACCTGGCCGTTCGTAGCGGGGATCTCCGTCATCTGTATCTTCGATGTCCAGCCAGTGAACGGATTTTCCCACCACAGGATCGAAGTCTTGCTTGAATGAATTGGTGTGCAGAAGTGCCACCTCGCCACGACGCAAACCGAGGCGCAACAGCAGCAGGAAGATCAGCAAATTCCGCCAGCGTAGCGCCCCCGTCTTGAATGGATTGCGCGAGGATTCCGGATTGAAGATGTCGTACAAATCCTCGACCACAATCGGAGGAAGTGCCCGGACCTGCGACACTGACGTCTGGGGATTGGGCGCGAGCTGCCGATACAGCGTGTCGAGCCTGAGAAGCTTGGCCTCCATTTCGGAAGCGCGAGCGCCAGATGCATCGCCGGCAATGCGCAGCATATCGGTCACGAAGCTGACGGCAGACTTCCAGGTAGAGGTCTTATCGACTCCAGCGACGGCGGCCTCGTTGCGGAGCTGTGCGAGGAAGCCCATCAGGCAGTTTTCGAGCGCATTGGCATCGGCGTTGGCGATCAGGCGTTCGAGGCAGTCGCTGCCACGCTGGCGCCCAACCGACTCGTAAAGCTGGTCCAAAGCGGCAAGATGCCTGCGGCGTGTCGACGGCCGCAAGGACGTCTTCAGCACATCGCTCCAGATCGTGGCCCAGAAGCGCGGAAAGCCGGAAGCACTGACGCAGACCAATCCGGTCATGGTCTTTGGAAGTGAAGAAGAAACGAGATTGACTGGCATTGGCGAATCGCACTCAATGGCGAGCGCGCCTTTCACGTTTTCAACGGGAAACGCAACAATCCAAACTGCTCATTATCGGAATGTGCCACACCGGCATGACGGCTGTTTGAACGCCAAAAAGCAACAGGAGCCAAACCGCCTGGTTGTTCCATAAGCTATCTTATGCGATATGTTATAACGTTACGGTAAATGGTCACTCATTTAATGGTCGAACTATGCCGGTTTCCTGCATCGGATAACTGCATAACGCCGAAATCCGTCCGTCGGTACCAGATATTCTGCTGCGTCGCAGCAAGGCGTTAGGAGCCTGGAAAGACAAGAAAGCAATGCAGCGTGACGATCCGCATTCGGCCGTTTCGACCACCCTGGCTCCTCTCCGGAACCGGGCGTTTCGTGCGATCTGGACGGCCACGCAGATCTCCAGCCTCGGCTGGCTGATCCAGACAACGGCAATCAGCTGGCTGATGGCGACGATCTCGGCCTCCGATACGATGGTCGCGCTGGTGCAGGCCTCGTCGACGCTGCCCGCCTTCTTCCTGTCCATCCTCGCCGGCGCCATTGCCGACAGTTTTAGCCGGCGGGGCGTGATGCTCGCCGGACACGTCCTGATCGCTCTGGCTTCGCTGACGCTGGCGGTTACCGTCGCACTCGGCCTTGTCAGTCCATGGCTGATCCTCGGACTGGGGTTCCTGGCCGGATGCGGCTTTGCCTTGAACGATCCGGCGTGGCACGCCTCTGTCGGTGACATCCTGGAAAAGCGCGACATCCCGGCGGCGGTGACGCTGATGTCGGTCGGCTATAACATCGTGCGAAGCACGGGCCCGGCCATTGGCGGCGCGCTCCTCGCCTTCTTCGGACCCCTTGCCGCGTTCGTGCTGGCGGCGCTGAGTGATCTTGTGCCACTCGCCGCGATCTCCCGCTCGAAGTGGCACGTGCGCTCGTCCTCGCTGCCGCGCGAACGCGTGGTTACGGCCATTCAGGATGGACTGCGCTTCACCGCGATGTCCTCGGAAATCAGGGCGGCGATCGTGCGCGGAACGTTGTTCGGCTTGGCGAGCATTTCCATCCTCGCGCTGCTGCCGCTGATCGTCCGGGATCATCTGGCGGGCGGTCCAATCGTCTACGGCGCCCTGCTGGCCGCCTTCGGCGTCGGTGCCTTTACTGCTGGTCTCAGTAGCAGCCACCTCAGGCGCATTGTGCCTCAGGACCGGCTGATCGCACTCGCAGCCGTTGCCTGTGCGGCCTGCTGCTTTCTCCTTCCGCTCACGACGTCGATCCCCGTTGCGGCGCTGGCGCTGGCAATCGGCGGCGCGGGCTGGCTGCTGACCTGGACCGGCGTTGACGTTGCGATCCAGCTTTCGAGCCCGCGATGGGTCGTCGGGCGGACGCTTTCGATCTACTATGCCCTTTCCTACGGCGGCATGGCCGCGGGCAGCTGGATCTGGGGTTCTGTCGCCGATAACTACTCTCTGACCATGGCTTTCCAGGGCGCCGCCGCGATTCTGCTCCTGGTGGCCGCTCTTGCCTTCGTGCTGCCGATCGAGTTGTGGGAAGAATCGGAACAGCAGGCCTTGGAGTTTGTCCCGCCGTCGCTCGCAATCGACTTGAAGCCGAGAAGCGGACCTATCGTCGTCAAAGTCGAATACGCCATAGCGGAGCAGGATCTCGAGGCCTTTCTCGAGTGCATGCGCGAGCGGCGGCGCATCCAGAGCCGGGCGGGGGCACGCAACTGGACGCTCCAGCGGAACCTTTTGACCCCTACCCTATGGACGGAAACGTTCCGGACGCCAACATGGACGGACTATCTTCGTCTGAACCATCGACTATCGCCGGCCGATAAAGAACTCGGCGAGCGACTTGCCGCCTTCCACGATGGGGCCGGCGCCCCTGAGACCGTGCTGGCAATCGAGCGCGCGACAACCCCGTCTCGCGCCCGAAGCCAGCCGATAACCCGCGTCTCGCGTCCCTGAGGAGCATTTGAGATGCGGCAGACCATCAAGCGCCAGCAATATCTGCACCCAGTGTGCCTAATCGAAATTTTGGCCCAGACCTCGACGATTAACCCGCATCAGCGTCGATCTGGGGAAGTTCCCGGCCTGCGAGCGCCATTTTTCCGAGCCTTGCAGGGTTGTTCGGCTGCCGTCGAACAGGTCCCGACGGCAGCCGCTTTTTCTTCGGTTTGCGATGGTGTGCGTGTCACCGGCCGGCAGCCTGCCACGCTTGGGGGGCCTCGCGAGGACACTTCCCGCGATGACGATGGCGGTCGGACGCGAATGCGCGGCAACAGAGTCAGCCGCCGGTTTCCGCGTCGAACGCGCCAAACGACGTTTTCGGACAGATTTTCGGTTTGCCCAGCCTCCCAGGGCAAAGCGGCTGTCGTCGGGCCCGTCCCGGCGGCAGCCGCATTTGGTGTTTCCACCGACAGGCACTCGCGAGCGGATATTGTCGGCGCTGTTGCGGGAGGCCGTGCGCAATGACCTGCATGAACACCGCACCGTCCCGGTTTCGGCTTTCAGCGATTTCGCTGGAACCGCCGGGCGGCCCGATGGATGCCGCACAGAAGCACGAGCAGGCTGTCGCCATTTTCGACCTGCTGGACAACAACAGGTTCGAACCGGTCGAACATGGCGGCGGCCCCTACCGGCTGCACCTTGAACTCATGGAGCGGCGACTGGTGCTTTCTGTCACCACGGAGTGTGGCGCGCTCGTCCTGTGCCATCACCTCTCACTGACTTCATTCCGCCGGCTGCTAAAGGACTACCGGATTGTCTGCGAAAGCTTAGCCAACGGTGCTGCGCGGCTGCCGCCCGATCGGCTGGAAGCCATCGACATGGGGCGACGTGCGATCCACAACGAAGCCTCCGCCTTGCTCAGAGACCGCCTCAAATCCAAGGTCGAGATCGATCAGTCTACGGCCCGTCGGCTGTTCACGCTGATCGATCTCATGGTCTCGCAGACGCTGCCGGCAGGGGTCGATTGAAGTGCAAATGCCAAACAGTCGAGCAATCGCAATTCTCCTCCTTCCGCCGGCCGCGACAGAACACTGTCCGAACGGTTGATGACGGGACCGCCTTCGGGAGCCGGCAAGCCCATGTCGAGCGGCTTGCACGGCTGGACCACTCCGGCGCGGCCCAACATATGAGGAGAAGACTGAATGCGACAGTGGCTGGACAAGCTGACCGATCTCGCCGCCATACCTGGCGATGAACGCATCATAAAGCATGGGCTTGCCAATTTCACCGAGGAGATGGGCTTTGTCGGCTATGCCTATGTCAACATCCTCTCAAGCCACGCCCACGTTGTTTCAAACTATGGACCGGCGTGGCAGGCCGAATATGCGGAACAGCATTATTTTGAGATCGATCCTGTGGTGCGACGCGCCCGAGCGCTCAAAGGCGCCTTCACATGGAGCGGTGAAGCCGAGAGGTCAAAGCTTACGAAGGAGGAGCGTTCGTTTTATGCACACGCGGCCGATTTCGGCATCCGCTCCGGCGTGACCATTCCGATCAGAGCCGCACACGGCACGCTTGCGATGTTCACGCTGGCCTCGGGGAAGCCGGAGAGCGAATTGAAACATGGGCTGGACCCGCTGACCGCGGCCGCTGCGGTCGGACAGTTGCATGCCCGCATCAGCTTTACCGACCTGGCGCCGACGCTTCCGCAGCCTGACTTCTTCGATTCCACCGCAGCCAGCTATCTGTACTGGATCTCCGAAGGCAAAACGAAGCGCGAAGTGGCAGACATTTACAACGTCTCATATGGCAGCGTGCGGTCGAAGTTACGAATAGCGGGCCAGTATCTCGAGACCGGGAACACGACGCACATGGTCTCGACCGCCATCCGCAAGGGACTGATCTGACACTCAGTTTGCCCGCACCTTCGGAATATAGCCGAGGATGTTGATCAGCGTGTTCGTCGTATACAGCTGGGCGTGCATCTCCATGCAGGCCCTGATGTAGTCGAGATGCTGCGCGCTGCCGACCATCTCCGGGATCTTGTCCTCTTCAGGCAATGCCTGGAAGAGCTGATCGGCCTTGTCGACCAGGGTCCGGTGGGTTCGGATGGCTTCCACGGTCAGGAGTTCCAGCTGGGGCTTGGGAAGCCCTTTCGTGAGCCCGAACAGGGCCCGAATTTCAGGTTTCGATTGCAACGCGGCTGTTTCCGGTCCCATTTCATTCTCCCGGCTTGTCCGCGGTACGCCCCCGCAAACACTAATCCCATGATCCCAAGCCGGGGGTTGGAAAACTGTCGTAGACAGTCCTGCGACCTTTAGCACTGGAGTACCTGGACATGCGTCACAGGCCCCCGGCCAAATGGTCAGAGGATCTGGCGCCGTTTCGGCCGGCGCCAACCGCTACGAGAGGTTTCCACACCCCGAGGCAGCGCGTACTGCCCTACCCGCCCTTATAGAGGGCGGAATCAATATTCGCCAGTGCAAACAGCCGGATAATTGCCGACGGCACGGTGCAATACTGGCTGTCTCTTGCGCTCATTCTGTACCGATGCCCGAGAGATCAATCCGGATGCTGGCCTTGTTGGGATCGCCGTCACCTACAGGATCTTCGGCCGGTTGGCGCTGTCCTTCGTCACCGGGCTTTTCCAACCCGGCCTGATCGTCCACCGGCTCTTGGGCATCGGGCGTATCCGCTTCGGCCTCGCCAGGATCCGGTGTGCGAAACACCGCCTCCCCCTCGAAATACCCCGTCTGCCAGGCAATGATCGCGTCCTTGAACACCTGGCGCGCAGCCTCTTCACCGGTCGGGTTGCCGTACCACTTCAAGACGATCCGGTAGATCTTGGAAAAGAGCGCGGTCCCCATCCGGAGATTGGCGCAGGCATCGATGAGATCGGGCTTCAACGCACCCGCCTCGAGCACACCGAGGCCGGCCGGATACTGGGTGATGCCGACGCGCACGACATTGCGGCCGATGTGCTCGCGGATCAGAGCAAGCGCCTGTTCCGGCGTGGTCGGTTTCGGGACGAGGACGACGCGCTTTCCCCAGCGCACCGTCACGGAAAGCGGATCATCCGTGCCGGCCGTGGCGACAAATTGCTCGACGATTGCGGGCTTCAGCCCGGGATCGGCGCATTCCTTGATCAAAGCCGCATCGACCATGCTGGTTCTCCATGTCTCTCAGGTGTTGAATGCCGTGACGAGCGGCAGGCCGAACAGTTTTGCCCAGGCGATCGTGCTCGCCCGCTGGATGGCGACGATCGAGGTGCCTGTCGTCCACCAGCCATTGCCCGTCGCCACGATGATCTCGGGGGATTCCAGCATCGACTGCACTGCGGGCCAGACGAGGAGCTGCTCGTAGCAGATCAACGGAGCAAGCCTTGTGCCGCCAAGCTCGACGACGGGATTGGCGAAGATGTGGGCGCTGGCGCCGCCGCCCTCACCCGTCCAGGCTTTCCAGGGTTGCCACATCGAAACCGGAACCGGCATGCGTTCGCGATAGAGGATTTGCGAGCTCTCGGCCGAGACCGCCACCAGCACGTTGTCATAGCCTTGGGGCTCAAGCACCGCCGCGCCGGCAATGACGGTGATATCGCGACCACGCAACGCCTCCCGCCAGAGACGTTCCACGGTGGGCGTCCAGAAGCCGAGCGCGCTTTCGGGAAGCACGATGAAGCGAATGGACGCATCCGCGGCCGATTGCACCGTTGCGATGAGGTCACGGTGATGCTTGCGTGAGCCATCTCGCCCCAGGGTCCGTCCCTGTTCGAGGTCGACGCCTTTCCATCCGTCCGGTAGGGTCGGTGCTGTCCACGTTGCGACGGACCAGAACCAGAAGCCCATCAAGGCGACGGCGGCTGCCGGCCAGTAGCGCGATGTCATCATCGCGAGGCCGGCAGCCGTTGCGACCAGACCCCACCATCCCCAGCCGGGAAACAGCACGCCGGCCGCGGCGATTGGCTGAGCCCAGCCGGTGATGCCGAATGGCGGCAGCGCCATCACCACGGTCGCCGCCAGATACCGCAGCGCCCGCCCTCGTTCCGGATCAGCCCTTCCCTCCCGCCCCGCATGCGAGTGCCCCAATCCCGGTCGCGCCCGTCCCGACAGCTTTGACCAGGCCGCCGCATGCACGGCGACAAAGGAAGCCGAGGCCACGATCCACAGCAGAAGTCCCGGCCACAGATCGGCGGCATAGAAGGTGGCGACGCCTTGCGGCAGGCCGCGTGAGGCGGCAAGGAAATATCCTGCCGAGACAAGGGCTGCAACTCGGCGCGACCGCGACATCGCCCAGAGCGCCGGAAAGATCATCGCGACCGGCAGGGCGAGGACGAAGCCGCTCCAGCCGACCGCGCCGGCGAGGATTGCCAGCGCAACAAGAAATGCGGCGTTTGCGCACTCACGGATCGACCGTGAGCACCGGCCGGGCAAGGCCGAGCAATCCGGTCTCGGGGACCGGGCCAAAATATCTGGAATCATAGGAGCTCGCAAAAGGGGAGTGCAGATAAAGCATGCCCGCCGGCACGATGCCGCCGGCAAAGGGTTTTAGCGATCGACCGGCGCCGTCAGTCCGGCGCAGACGTGACGACGGCAGAAGCTTGCCGTCGATGCGAACCGCGTCGCCGATCTCGACCCGCTGTCGGGGCAGTGCCGCGACCGCCTTGATCAGCGGTGCGACGCCACCTTGGCAGAGGCCGCGGGCAAGATAGGAACGACGGCGGGCCTCCTCGATCACCGGCGTCATCGGCGGGCAGACGAACACGAGATCCCCGACCGCGATGGCCCGGCTCGGCGCCTCGATCCGCCAGAGGCCGAGCGGTTCGCTTGGCGTCAGGTTGAGGCGGAAGCCGCCGAACACCGCGGCGCTCAAAACGACACCGGTTATGATTGCTGCCGCCGCAAGTATCATGATCGCACCTCGCCGCTTCATTGTTTCAGGGCCGGGGTCTGGCGCTGGCTGAGCCGTAGGTCCTCTATCTGCTTGAGGGTAACCGTCGTGCGCTCATGGGCGGCCAGTTGCTGGGCCGTGCGCATCACAGGCCAGGCCTCTCTGAGGCTTTCCTTTTCCTGTGCCTTGAGGCCGGCGGAAAGCTTGTCGAAGAGCTGTCCCTCCGGATGGCGCGCGGCATTCGAAAGCAGTGCGCGGTCACCGAAGCGCTCGGCGACGGCCTGGATGAGAGTATCGATTTCAAGCTTGGCCTCGCGGTTGCTGATCGCAAAGCCGAGTGCGGCCGGAAGATCGTTGCGGTCGATCGCGTCGCGCACCCGTTCGAGCACGACACGCGCCGCCGGCGACAGCGCCGGGATGTCGATCGACACGCGGTTGCGAAGAGTCTGCTCCTCTGCCGCCAGCCGCTCGCGAGCGCTCTCGCGCATGCCGAGATACTGTTCGATGTCGCGTTTCAGGGCGGGGACATTGACCTCGGCGACGCGCCGCGCCTCGCGCTCGGCCTTGCCGGCAAGCAGGCCGGTCTTGCCCTTCAGCGGTCCGATCGACGCCGGCTCACTCGCGAGTTGCTGCAGCGCCTTGCTGGCTGCCTCCCGGTCGGCCAGCACCGCATCGAAATTCATCGCCCGGAAAGCGGCTTCCGGATCGGCGAAGACATAGCGGAAGCGGGTCGAGACCTCCTGCCACTGGGCTTTGAGCGCTGGATCGTCACCGAGCTTGCGCTCGACACTGTCCCCCACGGAGAATGCGAAGTCTTTGATGCCAGCGACCATCGGTCGGGTCTCCTTCTTCTGTTGCTGGACGGGTGATGGGAAAAGCCCGAGCCGTTCGCCGGCGACACGCAGACGAGACACGAGATCGGTCAGCTTGTCTTTCTGCCTGAGCGTCCAGTCGAGCCGGTCGCGGACAAGCGTGCGGGCGACCCGGACCAAGTGCAGGCCGCGGTTCTCGGCAAAGGAAAGCGCTTGGCGGTAGAGCGTGGCGCCTTCGTAATCGAGCGTCGTCTCCTTGGCGTTACGACGCGACAGCACCTGTTCGAGCCCGCCATTGAAGGCGAAGGATCGCGTGCCGTAATAGACCTGCAGATCCTCGCGGTGGCGCGTCATCGCCACATAGGTCAGGTGCCGGTCGAGCGACAGTGACGCGAGCACCTTGACCCGATCGACGGTGGCGCCCTGGCTCTTGTGGATCGTTGTCGCATAGCCGTGATCGAGATTGTTGTAGCGCCGCTGTTCCACCGTGACCTGCCGGCGTTGATCGCCCTTGCCGATCACAGCGACGAGACGGTTTGGGGCTGCCTCGACGACATGGCCGATCATGCCGTTCTTGACGCCAAGCGATCCCTCGTTCTTCAGGAAGACGATCTGGTCGCCGGCATCGAAGCGGCGCATGCCGTCGGCGGTGCGAAACGCATGGCCCTCACTGAGGACGCCGCGCTCGACGAGTTTTTGCCGCGCCATTTCATTGAGGAGGCGCACGTCGCGGCGCAGATGCGCGAGCATCAGCATCGACTTTTCCGGATCGTAGTCGCGGTCCCAGTCGCCGATCAGACGGTCGATCGCCTCGGATTTCAGCGTCGAACCATGCAGCCGGCCATGGCTGCCGTAGGCGGCAAGGGCCGGCCCGATGTTGCCGCGCGCCAGATCAAGCGAGGCAGACCGCATCCAGTCCTGGCGCTGGCGGTAGATCGTTTCGAGTTCGGCGTAACCGATGCGATCGGCAATGGCGCGGAAGGCCGCTCCCGCCTCGATCGGCTGGAGCTGGTCGGGATCGCCGACCAGGACGAGCTTTGCCCCTGCCCTGACCACCGCCTCGACGAAGCCCGCCATCTGTCGGGAGGCGACCATGCCGGCCTCGTCGATGACGAAGATCGTCCTCGCGTCGAGACCATCGCGCCCGCGGTTCCAGCGCAGTTCCCAGGAGGAGAGCGTGCGGCTCGCAATGCCGGCTTCCTTCTCCAGGCCCTCTGCCGCCTTGCCCGCAAGGGCTGCGCCAACCACGCGATAACCGGCCAGTTCCCACGCCTCCCGTGCCGCCTTCATCATCGTCGTCTTGCCGGCGCCGGCGCGGCCGACGATCGCCGCGATCCTGGCCGGCCCGGCAACGTGCTCGATCGCGGTTTTCTGCTCGTCCGAGAGCCGCGCATGGCGGGCGAAGGTCGCCTTCAGCACGGGGTCGCGAACGCCGTGCGAGAATTGCCGCGAGAGCCAGATGGCGCGATTGGCCATCTCGGCTTCAAGCCGGATCAGCGCCCGCGTCGTGTAGCGCGACGGAACCCGTTTCCCCGTGGCAAAGTCAATCCTGTCGCGCTCGAGGCGCAACACGTCGGGGTCCTGAAGAACACGCGCCATCAACTGCTGGAAGATGCCGGGATCGTCGACATAGCGATTGAGGACCTTGGCAATGTCCTGGCTGTCGAAGACGCTTTTCTCCCGGGTGATCAGGTCGAGGACGATCGCCGGGTTTCGGAGCATGTGGCGAGTGTTTTCGGTGCGGCGTTTTTCGTTGAGATCGAGCCGTTCCAACTCCGGCCGGACGCCTTGGCTTTCCGCCTTGCGCTCGATCGCCTTGGCGCCGACGCCGACATGCAGCGTCGGTTCGAGTTCGATGCCCTGCTTTTCATAGGAGCGGCCATCGACACGAAGCGAAATCCCGTTCAGCGCCAGATGGTGGTTCTGCCGCTCGAACCAGCCGCCGCGCAGGGCATTGAAATCATCCGTCGAACCGGCCCAGAGTTCATAGACGATTTTGCCCTCTTTTGTGCGAAGCGGCTGCCCGTCCTCGCCGATGACCGGAACCTTCTTGGCGCCGAAGCCGTCCTCGGTCAGCGGCCGCAAGGTGGTCATCAGGTGGATGTGCGGGTTGCCGGGGTTGTCGTGATAGACCCAGTCGGCGACCATGCCCCTGGCGAGGATGTGTCTGTCGACGAAATCGCGCGCCAGCGCAATGTTCTGCTCGGGCGTAAGCTCCAGCGGCAGCGCGATGGTCAGGTCCCGGGCGAGTTGCGCATCGACGCGCTTCTCGAAGGCTTCGACCCGGTTCCAGAAGCCTTCCGATGCCCCGGCAACGGCGCGATCGGCGATCAGGGCGCGCGCCCATTTCGGGGCATCGGCCGGAAGGGCAAATTCCTCATGCAGCAGGCCCTGCTTCCGCGTGTAGTCGATCGTGCGGGCCTCGCGCTCGTAGTCCATCCGGGCGCAGTGGCGATAGGCCGCCGACAGCACAGCGCTGCGGCCGTCGCCGCGGCTGACGATGCTGGCGGAGAAATGGGCGATGGCCACGGCGCGAAAAACTCCCGGGGTTGAACCTTGTTCGGCCTGAGAGCGGGCCCCGCCAGGGCAGGCAAGACAGCACGTCGCGCCAGCGACGTATAATTGCGCCCTTGGATCCGCTCTCATCGAGCGGCGGGATGATGCGCCAAAGTGTCGGCTTTGCCGACGTGCAATTCTGCACCTTTCGCTCGGTGACCATTCGGAGCAGTCTGGCGCCGCAGAAGCAACGCCGGAACGACCAGGAGATGCGACCGGAATGAAGAAGCCGTCAGCGAAGATCAGGGAAGAAATCGCCCGCCTGCAGGAGCAGCTCAAAGCCGCCGAGACACGCGAGGCTGAGCGCATCGGCAGGGTCGCACTGAAGGCCGGCCTGGGCGACATCGAGATCGACGAGGCTGACCTGCAGGCGGCGTTCGAGCAGGTTGCTCAGCGGTTTCGCGGAGGCAACGGGGTTGCGACCGGAAAGAGACATGCCGGCGACAGCAAGACCGCCGGCGCATCGTCAACGAAGGACGAGACTGGCCCGGCTCAGAGCGGCGCTGGCGAGGCTTGAGCGCATGGTGAGAACGATGACGGCCGACGCGCGCAAGAAGGACACCCGCGAGAAGATCGAGCTCGGCGGCCTGATCGTCAAGGCCGGGCTGCGCTACGAAAAACGCGCGCTGCTGCTCGGTCTGCTGATCGATGCCGGCCGACGGATCAGGAGCGACGAACAGGAGCGAGCGCGCCTCGCCGCAATCGGGGCGGAGGCCTTCGGCCATGACGGCGATTAGGTTTCTGCTTGCCGTGGTTCCGGCGACAGTGATGCTCGCGACTGCGCTCGTCTTGCCTGGCATCGAGCATTGGCTGGCGGCGTTTGCAACGAGCCCAGAGGCGAAACTCTGGCTCGGACGGATTGGCCTTGCGCTTCCCTATTGCATGGCAGCTGCGATCGGCGTCATCGTCCTGTTTGCCGCCAACGGCGCGGCGAACATCCGAAGCGCCGGCTGGGGCGTGCTCGCCGGCTCTGTGGCGGTGATCGTGATCGCGATGCTGCGCGAAACCCTGCGTCTTGCCGCTATTGCGGGCAAGGTGCCGAGGGAGCAATCGCTGATCGCCTATGCCGACCCGGCGACAATCGCCGGCGTCGCCGTCACCTTGCTTGCCGGCACCTTTGCGCTCAGGGTGGGCCTTCGGGGAAATGCCGCGTTCACGACGCCGGCGCCCAGACGCATTCATGGCCAGCGCGCGATCCATGGCGAGGCCGACTGGATGAACATGCCCGACGCCACGAAACTGTTTTGGCAGGAGGGCGGGATCGTTGTCGGCGAGCGCTACCGGGTCGACCGGGACAGTGTCGCAGGGATGCCGTTTCGCGCCGATGATCGACAAAGCTGGGGTGCCGGCGGCAGGGCGCCGCTCCTCTGTTTCGACGGTTCCTTCGGCTCGTCGCACGGCATCGTCTTCGCCGGCTCGGGCGGCTTCAAGACGACCTCGGTGACGGTCCCGACGGCGCTCAAATGGGGCGGCTGTCTTGTCGTCCTCGATCCGTCGAGCGAGGTGGCCCCGATGGTCGTTGACCATCGCCGCAAGGCCGGCCGCAAGGTGATCGTCCTCGACCCCGCCACGCCGGCGATCGGCTTCAACGCGCTCGACTGGATAGGACGGTTCGGCGGGACGAAGGAGGAAGACATCGTCGCGATCGCCACCTGGATCATGACCGACAATGCGCGCGCGGCCTCGGCCCGCGACGACTTCTTCCGCGCGTCCGCCATGCAATTGCTGACGGCATTGATTGCCGACGTCTGCCTGTCTGGCCACACCGACGAGAAGGACCAGACGCTGCGGCGCGTGCGCGCCAATCTCTCCGAGCCCGAGCCGAAGCTGCGCGAGCGGCTGACACGCATCCACGAACAGTCGGGATCCGACTTCGTCAAGGAGAATGTCGCGGTCTTCGTCAACATGACGCCGGAGACGTTTTCCGGTGTCTACGCCAATGCGGTGAAGGAAACTCATTGGCTGTCCTACCCGAACTACGCCGCACTCGTGTCGGGCGACAGTTTCCCGACCGATGCTCTTGCGAATGGGGAAACGGACGTATTCCTCGCCTTCGATCTCAAGGTGCTGGAAGCCCATCCGGGGCTGGCGCGCGTGGTAATCGGCTCGCTCCTCAATGCCATCTATAACCGCAATGGCGACGTCAACGGACGCACGTTGTTCCTGCTCGACGAGGTCGCCCGCCTCGGCTATCTGCGCATCCTTGAGACGGCGCGCGACGCCGGCCGCAAATACGGCATTACACTGACCATGATCTTCCAGTCGATCGGCCAGATGCGCGAGGCTTATGGCGGCCGCGACGCCACCAGCAAATGGTTCGAATCGGCGTCGTGGATCTCGTTTGCCGCGATCAACGATCCCGACACGGCCGAGTATATTTCGAGGCGCTGCGGCGATACCACGGTCGAGGTCGACCAGGTGAACCGCTCGACGGGCATGAAGGGTTCGTCGCGATCGCGATCGAAGCAGCTCAGCCGCCGGCCGCTGATCCTGCCGCATGAGGTGCTGCGCATGCGCGCCGACGAACAGATCGTCTTCACCGCCGGCAACCCGCCGCTCAGATGCGGACGCGCGATCTGGTTCCGGCGCGCCGACATGAGGGCCTGCGTCAAGCCGAACGCGTTCTTTCGCGACAGCGCGGAGAAGCTGTGACGGAAGGGTTCAGGTCCGGTCGGCAGACGCCTCATAGAGCAGCCCGTCATAGACCTCGAGGAGCGCATTGGTGATGGCTTGGCCCAAGGCATTGCCGGCGGCCCGGACATCGTCCTCCGCGCCGTCACGGGCGGCGCTGGCAAGCGCGAAACCCTGCTCGCTGACGATCTGCTTGGCGACTTCGATCGCCCACAGACCGAAGTCGCCGCGGTTTCCGATTTGTATCGTGTCTTCCATGATGAACCTTCGAATGTCGTTGATGTCGCCATACAGTCTTGCTGTGACGATGGCCAGCCAATGTCCGCGCAGCGCTCGACCGGAGGCTCGCGCAATCCACAGGTCCCCCGCAACATCCTCTGGATAAACGATCAGCTGCCCGAAAGAGACACGTCCTCTCCTCTAGCTGTGGAAATGGAGGCGATTGTGCGGGTTTGGCGCCCGCCGCAGCGTGACAATCGACGAAACAGGTGGAAATGTTCCCGGCGCACATAACAGGGAACGAACATGACCACCACCAATGAAATCGCCGACAAGATTGCGAGCGAGCATGGCCTGACGAAGGCGCAAGGCAAGTCGATCGTCGAGGCGGTCTTCGCCGCCGTCACGGCTGCCGCCACGTCCGGCGCCGAGACGTCAATTCCGGCCTTCGGCAAGTTCAAGGTCAGTGCGACGTGAAAGTCGCCTAAGTAATTGTCTGTACGGGATTTATATTCCGGGACAGTCCTGATGTTCCGTCATCAGTAGCCTACCGGCACATGCGGGACTGGTAACGGTCCGGTGTGAAGCTGCCGGGACAATGTAGCCGGGCCTTCGGGCCATGCCGATGTCGTGAGGCGGAGGTGTCTTCTGCGAGCATCATTGCGGATGGGGCGCTAGGCTGGGTGGTATGATCAATGCAAATGAACTGCTGATAAACGTCGTGAAATTTGACAAGCCAAAGATGCTGACAGGCTTGAACCAAAAGGTGCGCGGTCGGATGCTTCCCTTGATTTTGGAGGCACACGGACAAAAGGACCGCCGGCGGATAGGCAGGATCTAACCCGCCCACGTTATTTAGGTGAAACACGGTAAACCCGTATCGTCGCCCGGCAGCGGGCAGGCCGACCGCAAGGAAAGCTATTGGCGGTGCGGGCAGAGGATGTCGGAGAAAGCGAACGCCGAGCTGTAATGGTTCGGACAGGGGTTGCGGCTCGCCAACATCACCCCGCCCGAAAGGGAGCAGACTTCCGACGGGTCTCCCGTCGCGAGAGAATGTGCAGAACCCTCGGCAGGAGGACAGGCAAATGACGGTCACAATAGTGACTGGTGCGGCCTCCCGCGAAGCGGTGAGTTGGGACCAGATTGACTGGCGCAAAGCTTACCAACACGTGCGACGGCTGCAGATGCGTATTGCGAAGGCAGTTAGGGAAGGTCGCTGGGGCAAGGTGCAAGCCTTGCAACGGTTGCTGACCCACTCGTTCAGCGGCAAGGCGCTTGCCGTAAAACGGGTTATTGGAAATCAGGGAAAGAGAACACCCGGAGTGGACCGGATCATCTGGGACACACCGGATAAATGCGTCAGAGGATTACTGTCGCTCAAACGACGGGGGTATCGTCCTCTGCCGTTGAGGCGGGTATATATCCCGAAAGCAAATAGCAAGAAGCTGCGTCCGTTAGGTATTCCGACGATGAAGGACAGAGCTATGCAGGCACTTCACCTGCTTGCCCTGTTACCTGTCGCGGAAACTACGGCAGACCCCAACTCGTACGGTTTCCGACCGTTTCGAGCCACACGTGACGCGGCCCGGCAGTGCTACATAGCCCTGCGGGGACGTGGAACGGCGGAATGGGCCTTAGACGCGGACATTGCTGGCTGCTTCGACGAAATCAGCAAGGACTGGCTCATCGCCAACATCCCCATGGACAAGGCGGTGCTCCGGAAATGGCTGGACTCCGGTTACATACAGGACGGTGATTGGCACGCAACACGAGCGGGAACTCCGCAAGGGGGAATAATCTCGCCCACGCTCGCCAACATGGCCTTGGACGGAATGGAAAAGATGCTACGGGCCCACTATGGCCCGAAACGTCGCAACATGAGGACCAAGGTTCACTTGATACGTTACGCCGATGACTTCGTCGTCACGGGTGCCTCGAAAGAGGTGCTAGAGGAGGCGAAATCTCTAGTGGAGAAATTTCTGGCAGAACGGGGCCTGTCCCTGTCTGCGGAAAAGACCCGCATCGTGCGGGTCGAGGAAGGCTTCGACTTCCTCGGCTGGAACGTGCGCAGATATGATGGGCACACCCACATCAAACCCGCCAAGAAGAACGTGGTGGCGTTTATGCGCAAGGTCCGAGCGATCATCAAGGCTGCCGCCGATGTGAAGCAGGAGTATCTGATAATGCGGCTGAACCCGGTCATCCGGGGATGGACCAATTATCATCACAACCAGGTGGCGAAAGAGACCTTTCGCAAGGTCGAGCATCTCATCTGGAAGTGTCTCTGGCAGTGGGCCTGTCGTAGACACCCGGACAAGCCGCTTCGCTGGGTGAAGTATCGTTACTTCGCTCGGGAAGGTACGCGAGACTGGGTATTCCGCGCAGGGATGAAGGATAAGGCAGGAAACATCAAGTTCATCCGCCTCATCCACGCGTCCGACGTTCCTATTCGTCGCCACTGCAAAATCCGGGCTGAAGCGAATCCGTTCGATCCGATGTGGGAGAACTACTTCGCCGCAAGGCGCGGTCTGCCATCGGAAATTACGGATCAGCCCGGCGAGCGCACATCCTCTACTGATGCACAGGAACTGGCGGCTCTGGTCAAACAGGGCTTAGCGGAGGCTTGAGCTGTATGCTGGGAAACTCGCACGTACAGTTCTTAGGGAGGAGCGGCCCGGCAACGGGTCGTTCCTACCCGACAGGAAACGCCGGAGCGCGATGCGCGCAATCCCGCGACGGGCGCGATGATCAAGGTTGCTGCTGCCAGGAAGTTGACGTTCCAGCCGGCGAAGGCGCTCAAGGACGCGATGAACAAGTAATCATCGGGGGTGCGGCCCGGCGGGCTGAAACCCGACCGCCGTGCCCCGGAGAGTGCGATTGCGGCTGGGGAGAGATCGGCCTGGTCATGCGAACCTGCGTTCCAGACCGGGCTGCGGCGCAGGGAACCCATCACGATTTGCCCGCGGTCTGATGTCGACCGGTTGCGCCGCGATTGACCGCCGCCTGCCGGATGGGTCTCGTCCTCGCATTCATCACAATGATGAATCGATGGCGGCGGACCGATTCATAAGTGTCGTTGGACGCTGATGCCGAAATCTCCGACTCTGTCGGCATGATCGCGCAGCCCTATCAGCTCTACGTCGAACGGACGGACATCTCGAGAAACATGGCCCGTTATTACGCCATGTCGATTGAACCGACCCTGTTCGGCGATGCCTGCCTGAGGCGGCGATGGGGCCGCATCGGATCCACCGGCCAGCAGATGATCCATCATTTCGACCGGGAAGAAGATGCGGTCCTGATGTTTCTCGATCTGCTCCGGCAGAAGCGAAGACGCGGTTATCATCCGCGATCTGCCGCGGCGGATTGAGGAGGTCCGCCGAGCGGAAGCCGGCCGTTTTACCTCATCGTCCCCCGATTCCAATCGAACTCGAAGGACACCTCGATCTCGACAAAGAACGGAATCCTGAAGCGAAGTTTCAGGCCGAGCTTTCGCTTGCCGAAGACGTTGCTGGCCACTCGCCGAGGACGGAACCGGCGGCCGGTAGCGGCGAGGACCGTGTCGACAAGGAGATTTTGAAGCGATCAAAAACCTGCCGGTGCCGTCACGGAGAGACGGCTCTCGCCGCCCCTCGGAAATCGAGATCGTACCAAGGCCCTCAGGAGCCTGCGCACCTGCTATCGACGACACGCGCCGCATGAATTGCGATGCCTGTTTCCTGGCGGATATCCCTGATGATCGCCGCCAGCGAGCCGAGTTCGGTCTCGGTCAGCGCGACCAATCGCGGATAGTCGATCACGACGCCGTCGCAATCCGCCGACAAAGCGACGGTCCAATTACCACCGTTTATGCGGTACTCGTTTGTCTCGAAATCGACATCGAGCTCATCCAGAAGATTGATGGTGAAGCGCCCGAAGATCTCGTTCTCACCTTCGAGCCGATATTGGGCATATTCATCGTCGTTAGCTAAAGCGCTCCGTTCCAATTCCATGACGATCCGGACGCGCACGATTGCCGTCTCCAGGCCCTCAACCAGGCGCTCGTGAAGGGCTCGCGAGAAGTCTGTCTCGCAGCCGAACCCGTTCGCAAGCACGACGAGCCGGAAGCCAGAAAGCTTGGTGTAGAGCATGAGGTTCTGATTGGATGTCATAAGGTGATCCTCCTTCGTTGATGACGGAGACCGGCCACTCCGTGGCAAAGAGGGGTCAAGGACCGCGGACCGCGGCTCGCAAGCGGGGGAACCGATTTTTCCAGAGCGTAGTGCAACGTAGCAGCGGAAAAATTGGCGGAGACCGCGCCGTCCTTGACGCCGGATTTGCCGGAGTAAAATAGGACGTCAGAGAGAGAAGAGACCCGCGGCCGCGAAGGGGCCGCGACCGTGCCCGGCGCCAGCCGGAGGGGAGCGTCGAGGGGCGAAATCCCTCGCGGGCCGGGCCGCCGGTCGATCCGGCGGACCGGCTCAGTCCAGCAGGAAGAGAGCCGCCTCAGAAGGGCGGCTTAGCATCGATGGCACCGTCCTGTTCGGCAAGCGCCACGGCCAGATCTGCCAGTGCGAGCTCGAGCTCGCCCTCGATCTGGCGGCGCTCGGCGGTATCGCAGACGTTCTTCAGTTCCAGTCGCAGTTCTTCAACTTGAATTTCGAGTGCAATCGTCATCGTCGTCATCTCCTGATGATGTGAAAGATGACGCCCGGGGTCGTGAGGATCGGGCTGGGTCAAGGATCGCGTCAGCGACCGGCGGAGCCGGCGAGCGGAGGAACCGATTTTCTGACGGTGCCCTTCGGGGCATCGGCTGAAAATTGGAGGGGCCGCAAGGTCCTTGAGGCGGCACGAGCCTCACGGCACACTCGCGTATCTGAGCAGACAAAATTCCCGTTCCGTACCCCCACCGAAAAAGCCGGCGGCAGGCTCGATGCCTGCCGCCGGCTTCCTCATACGTGGCAGGAGCCCCGCCTTGCGGCGGGGCTTCCCTCGGGAGCCTCAATCCCGGTTCGGCCGAGACCAGATCAGTTGCAGGCCTTCCTCGCCGTCCACCTCGATCAGGGTGGCGTAGATCGGGGCGGGGAAGCTCGGGTCGTCCAGCTTGACCGAGAGGTAGTCTCGGCCCTCATTGGAAACTTTCTGCCAGGCGGCTCCGAGTTCGACATTCGCTGCCGCGAAAATGCGGAAGTGCGGTCCCTTGTCGGAGGGGTTTTCGATGCGGACCAGCTTGGCCTTGACGTTGAGGTTGAGGGTCTTGATGACCCCGGAAAAGCCGGAGTTGCCGTTCGAGGTGAAAGTGCCGATGGTAGCCATCTGTCGTCTCCTGTGGGTTTCTCGGGCCGCGACCACCGCGACCTCGATGGCGGTCGATGGACCGGAGGCGATCGGCCCGCACCCCCGGGGTCCCCGATGCGCGCGCGCAATGGGGTGGCTTGCTGGGCCGGAACGACAGTGAAGGGCAGCCAGGGAGAGACTTTCTTGATCCGCGCGGAATGATGGCGAAGCCAGCAGGGGAAGAAAGTCGCGGGTCGGCTGTTGCGGGCTTGAGAACGAGGCGAAGCGCAGCGAAGACGGCCTTCGGTCAGACAAGCCCCATCGAGGACGTGAGGTGCGCGTCCTCCTTGAAACGACTGGACCAGACGGCAGACGGCGGCTCGTCGTCCTGATGACCGTAATCCCGGCAACGGTCAGGGACCATCAAACCGTTCCGCAACCCGTCAGTGGCATCGCGTAACGCAGACATCCTCACCCGGACGCGGACGCACCCGCCGCTTCGTTCCGGTCGAACGACGACTGGCCGGCTGCTTGAAATCCCCGAGGCCGGGCGGCCGCCAATCAAGGCGCACCGGCGGCTTCGCGGATCGTGGCTACGCCAAGCTCGGGGTTGAAGGCCTTGGCCGGCTGGTCCGATTTCAGCCCCAGGCTTGCCTGTCGAACAGGGATCGCCCGCAAGGTGGATCGCGCAGGCCTCGGTGCCCTCCCCGTTTTGATCGAAGACGACGGCAGCATCAGGCTGCATCCGCGACCTCGGCGGCGGGCGGCTGTAGGTCGTGAAGATAATTGACTGCGCGCTGTGCATGGGCGGCTGCGGCGAAGATGAACCGCTTCTCGTTCTTGAGAATTTCGAGCCAGCTGGCAAGGTAACTTGCGTGATCGGGTCTCGGCTCGAGCTCCGGGACGATGCCGAGGTCGGCCGCCAGAAAACAACCGCCAAGATCGGCGATCAGCTCTTCGTGAGCCCTCATCGAGCGATCCTTGTGATAGCGGGAGAGGTTACGGTCAAGCCGCTTTTGCGCGCCTGCCCAATGGGTTAGCTCGTGTCCGAGCGTGGCGTAGTAGCTCGCGGCGTCGCGAAAACTCTCAAACGGCGGCATTTGAACGATATCGCGAGCCGGATTGAAAAAAGCCTGGTTGCCGCCGTGCCGGATGACGGCGCCGGTATTGGCAAAGAAGGTATCCGCATGGGCGATCCGCTCCGCCGGATCGGTCGCCGGCGCCGGAGTAAGGTAATACTGCTCCGGAAGGCCGTCGATCTGGTCGGCGCAGAACACCGTATAGGCTTTGAGGAACGGGATGCCGCGTTCCACTTCTTCACCATGGGCATCGGTCTCCGTGCGCGTGAACCGGCTGGCATAGACGACGGTTGCGCCGGTCTCGCCCTTGCGGACATGACCACCAAGTTCGATGCTCTGCTTGAAGGTCATCCAGGTCGCGGAAACGAAGCCTCGCGAAACCGCCTCCGACCAGAGAAGCAGTGTATTGATCCCCTGGTACGGCATTCCGTTGTGACGCAGCGGACGGGTGATCCGACCTGTGGCATTTGCGGCACTCCACGGCTTGACCCACGGGCGCACGCCCTTTTCCAGCTCCGCGACGATGCGGTCGGTAATTTTCGCGTAGATGTCGACGCGGGCCTTGTTTTCCTTGCTGCTCATGTCCTCAACCTCCATTTGAGGGCCGCGCTGATCGCGGCCGTCACGAGGTCCGACCGCTGCGGACCGCAGGACCGCGAACCGGTCGAGGTTCAATCTGAGCAAGGAGAGATATCGCAACCGGCCGCAACGGACGTGGAGGACGGCGAAGCCGTTTCGGGGGCCGAGGACCGCAGCAGGACCAGCATTCGTGACGGCTGCGTTCGGCGCCGCCGGAAGCGACGGTTTTCTTCCCCTTTTTCAACGCGTTTGACGTTGGACAGGCTGCAACATGGAAAAAGGCTGGCGTCCCCGAAGGGAGCCAGCTTTGGGAAGCAACGGTTGGCGGGGCCGGAGCCCCGCCTATGGCGATCAGCCGAAAGCCGCCATCTGGGCTTCGGCCGCCTTACGGTCGAGCGAGGCGCCGGGGTTTTCGACCGGGCGATCGAACGGCTTCCAGGTCTCGCCGACGATCTGTTCGTAGGCGGCGACGGCGCCCTCGGCGGCCATCCTCAGCGAATGGGCCTGAATGCCCATGTCGGCGGCGAATTCGCGCTTGCGCTGGGCGGCGCTGTCAAAGCCGACAGGACCGTCGAGATCCTCGTCGCGGGCGTCGTTGGCCGCCTTGGCGGTGGCGTCGCGGGCTTCGGAGACGGCGCGGGAGTAGAACTGGCCGGCGCCGTGCGCGGACCCGACATAGGCGCCGACGATGCGCTGCAGATGGATCTGCATGGCGCGTTCGCCAAGGCCTTCGGAAAGGCCGTCGGCCGTCTCGACGAGCAGCCGCTCGTGCAGGTCGCGGATGCCGTCGCCGTCGATCACCGCGGTCCCGAAACTTTCGGCAATCGCCATCGCCTGGGTGGCGTCGGGGCAGGTGAGCCGCACCATGTCGAGCGTGGCGCCCTTGCGAAGCTGCACGAGGCGGGCTGACTGGCGGGATCTGGTTTTGGGCTTGGCCATGAGCTTGTCCTTTCCGAGGTTCCTCCGAAGCGGTTCCGGCCTTTGCCGACTTGCCCTTCGGTGCGGTCGAACCGAACCGGCGGAAGGCGGGCGTTTCAGGGTCCGGCCACGACTGGCCGAGCAAGGCCGGGATGCGGGCAAGCAGGTCATCGTGACCTTGCGAAGCGCGCGGCCCTGCCTTGCCGAGGACGGCGTGGTCCGGCCGCCCCGCGGCGCGGAACGCGGCCTTGAAACGAACGGCCGCTGGTTCAGACCGCAGCAAACCGAAGGGCGAGCCGGCCAAGGCAATGCGCCGGCCATGGGAAACCTGGAGAGGATATGCTGCAGCCAAACCGCGCCCCCCTCTAACGCGCCGGACACGCAGCAGATCTCGCAGTGGCATGGCTCGGCATCGCCATAACCTGCAGCCACCCCGCGGCAATTGCGGATGTCACGTGACAAATCCGCGGGCGGGCAGAGCGGCCGCCCCCTCAGGTGTCCGGTCGGTCCGGCGGGCGGTCCGATTTCTCGAGGTGTTGCGGTTTCGGGAGACGATAGGACTGCAGCCAGGTCGGGCCATGCGAGTTGCGCAAACGCCGCAGCGTACCGGCATCGTCATGGGGCGGGCCGCCCATCCAGACGCGGTTCAGGACGCTTTTCCAGTATCGGCCGTGCCTGGCGGCATAGGCCTCGAGCGCCTGCTCCTCCTCCGCGGTCACCGGTGGCAGCTTTTCCCATCTGGGACGCGGTGCAGTGGTCTTGCCGGCTGCCACTGTCGCCGCCTTTTCGGCGATCAGCCGGTTGAGCTCGGCCACACCGGCCTTGAGGCATGCCGGCCCGTCGAGGTGGTGAAATTGCATCCAGAACGCGGTCCGCTCCGGGAGGGAGGCGCCGATCCCGGCCAGTCGTTCCAGTTCGCCGATCGTGCCCATCAGCGTACCCCTCCTCTCGCGGCGCCGTTTCCATCCTGTGCCGGCTTGAGCGGAAACCCATGGCGGGCCCGCAGCGCCGCGATTGCCGCGTCCTGCCGGACGAGTTTGCGGGTCAGCGCGTCGACTTCCGGCTGGCGCTCGGCGGTCAGCGCTGCCAGGTTGGCGCGATAGCGCTCAAGGAAAGCACCCGGTGTCATTGCCCTGCCGCGGCGATAGCCCGGCTGACGCCGGCCAAGCTCGGGAATGATCGCGGTCATTTTGCGGGTGATCTGCCGCTCGATCAGATCGAGTTGATGCCGCGTCTGGCGGCGCGCCGCTTCCATGCGCGAGAGCTCAGCAGCTCGTTTTTCTGGGTCGGACATCAGGAAGCCCTCCCGCGCCAGGTGGCGAAGCTGGACGGACCGTCATAGGCGGCGTGCTCCGCCTCATCGATGACGAAGCCGAACCGGCCCACCGCGTAGTCGTCGCTCGAAACCAGGAAGCGGCGCTCCTCGGGCTCTCGATCGCGACCGCCACCGATGGTGGCGATCACCTCGGTCATGCCGGGGTGATGCTGCGACCGCAGCGCGGCGATCACGATCCAGTCGCGGGCATGCTGCCGCAGGAATTCCCGCCTATCCTTCTCCTGGGATTGACCGGGGGCGAGGATGCGACCGTGGATCGCTTCCCATGCGTCCGGCCAGGTGTCGCGCAGGGTCTTGTCGGCGGCCTTGCGTTCGTAGCCTGTGTAGAAGTCGGGAAAGGTGAGCGCCACGATCGCCCAGGCGGCGTCTTCCTCGTAGAACCCGTCGTCGATCCGAAGCAGCGGGTGAACGGCAGCGTTTCGCGCGGGCGACAGCTTGAAGCCGCCATGTCCGGCGGTGGTGTGGCAGACGATCCCGTCCGCATATATGGTGGCGCCCTGCGATGGCCCCCAGGGAGTGTTGCAGTCCATTCGCACGGTCTGGCGTCTAAGCGCCCGCAATTCCCTGGCGTGTTCGGCCTCCTCGAACATGCGCGCCCGGAAAGCCGCTTCGTTTTCGACGGCGCCGTGATGCGAATAGAAGTCATCGCGTTTCAGGTCCGTGAGAGGCCGCGAGACGCGCCAGGCGCTGGCGACAAAATGCTGTCCGTCCCGCGCTGGCACCATGGCGAAGACGAGATCACCGAGGCGCGCCACCGGCAGGCCGTCGGCGCTTCGGCCGAACGCAACCCCTGCATCGTCAGGGGTGGAAAGGTCTTCGGAGAAGGAGCGTCCCGTCTTCATGCCACGGCCCTCCCCTCGATCGTGTCGGCCGCCACCTCGTCGGCGCTCACCTCCTCGAGCACGGCATCGCGATAGCCGTGCCGGCCCAGCCAGTCCTCGGCCGCCTGCCGGCCCGGCGCCAGGTGGACGAGCTCGGCGCTTGCCCCCGCGCGATCGAAGATGCGGATCGATCCCGGCGCCGGGCGCGCGATGACCTTGAAGGTCAGCTCGCTTTCGAGCGAGAAGGTCCGGCAGACGCGGATCGCGACGATGCCGTCTGCGCCGAAATCGCCCTCGTGCAGCGTGAAGTCCGGCGCAAGGCCGATTGTGCCGAGACCGCGCCTGTCCTGTTTACGGATCAGCCGGCCCTGGCTGTTGCGGCCTTTCCAGGCCGCGAGCTTCCGCCGGTGACGTTCGGGCGGACGCGGGGTGCCGTCCGACCAGGCGACGATGGCGCCGATCGGCGCGAGATCATGGATGAGAGAGGCGGACATCGCGTGTTCTCCTTCGATTGTTGCGATGGTGGAAACGACACCGCCGCCGGGGCGGCCGGCGGCGGAGATAGATTCGGAAGAGGAAAGATGGAGCGGCTATTCCGCCGCGATGCCGTAGGCCGTCTCGTCCTCGTCGGGGCGATCACCGTCGGCCGGATCGGGCAGTTCGACCTCGCTGCCCGTGCCGGACAGTTCCTGGTCGCCAGCCCCGTCATCCCGCCCGTCGCCGTCAGCCGCCTCTGCCGCCTCGTCGGTGTCGAGATCCTCGCCCTGCCGGAGGAGGTCTAGGAGTTCGTTGCGGTCGGGCGAAAACAACGCGGCCGGATGGACGAAGGTTTCGTCCGCCCCGAATTGCTCGACGAGCGCGGCGCGGGTTTCGCGGACGCGAGCCCGCGGCTGCACGCCGGCCTCCTTTGCGGCGGCTTCGAGCGCCTGGCGCGACAGGCATACGAGAAAGTCCTCGCTGCCCATGTTGGCAAGGAACCCATCCGCACCGATCGTCTGGCCGGCGATGCGCGCAACGACGCCGCTGTTCGACATGCCGCGCCGGCACGACAGCACGTCGATCAGCATCGAGCGGGCAGCGACGCGCACGGTCGCCGGGTCGAAGGACAGGCTGCCGTCTTCGGTGACGAGGCGGGCGGCGTGACGGAGAAACCGCTTCGGCCCGAAGACGGTATCGTTTGCGCCGGAATCGACGCGGACATTGCGGCCCGCAAACGCAATGACCAGCAGCGCCATCAGCATCTCGTCCTCGATCGGCGCGCGGGCGAGCGCCTCGTGCAGCGCATCGGTGCGGAAATCACCGATCATGTCCTGGCCCTTCTGGGTCACGTCCGGACGGGATTTGGCAACGGGGTCGGCCTCATCGCCGTCGGCGGTCGCATCATTGACGGCCGGGCCGACCTGGCCTTTTGCCGGCTTCGGTTCCGGCATGCGGTAATGCACGCTCTGCACCTTGCCGTCGCGGTCGAGATAGAGGCCGGTGCGATCGCCCTTGCCGGGCTTTCCGTAAATGCGTTCCGCCTTCTTCGGCAGTTCGGGCTGGCCCCAGTTGTTAACCTCGACGATCGCCCCCTTTTTCGGCAGGTTGTCGGTCATCCATTCCTGCTGGGCGCCAAGGAAGGCTTCGACATTGGTCGTGTAGCGATTGTCCTCGTCGGCTGGTCCGAAGAGGTCCTCCGCCCATTCGATGCCATAGGCCGCACGCAGGTCATCGCCGAAGCTTGCGTCGCGGGCATACATGCGGGTCTTCGAAAGCGCGTTGGCGACCTGCCACCACGCAGCCGTGTCGCCCTTCTTCGGTTTCTGCGCCTTCCAGACCTCCTTCTGTTCCTCGACCGACGCGGCGGCGATCGTCCTGAGCTGCTGCTCGTTCGGCATATCGCCCCTTGCCATCTGGTCGAGCATGGCGGGAAGCACGTTCGCCAGCAGCCTGAGCTTGCGGATCTGGCGCACCGGCAGCGCCAGCGCCAGCGCAATCGCTTCTTCGCTCCAGCCGAGCGCCACCAGCCGTTCGATCGCCCGCCACTGGTCGACGGGATTGAGCTGGTCATGCGCCAGCGTTTCGGCCAGCGATCGCATGGCGCCGCCATCGTCTGCCCGGTCGATCACCAGCACCGCGATCTCCTCGAGACCGGCGGCGATCGCCTGGCGTACGCGCCGGTGCCCGGCATCGATCACATAGCCGTTGCCGCCATCGGCTTGCGGGGCGACGACGGGCGGCTGCACAATGCCGACGGCCTTGATCGTCGCCAGCAGCAATGCGTCGGCCTGCGGGGAGGATTTCGAGCGGCGCGCCCTGTCGGGATTTTCGGTGAGTGCGCGCGGATCGACGAATTTCAGTTCCATCGGATTGCTCCTTTTCAAGGGTTGGAGGACCAGGGCTTCCCCGGTCTTTTCCGTCTTCTTCTTGAAGACATCCCCCGGCCCGCAGGGCGGGCAGGCCGACGCAACTGCGTGCGACGCATCCCTGCCTGGCAGGCCAAGCGGGGTACTTGGGCCCTGCGCCGGACGCCGGGCCGGGATCGCGAACGCGCGCGGTTGAGCCCTTGGGCGTCGGCGGCTCGCCCGATCTGCGAACGGATTTCCTCATGTCCTTTCTTGCTGTTTTCCCCTCCCTTTCCCCGCCCGGCGGACCGACGTTTTTCGTGACAGGCGGTTGCACCGTCCGCCGTTCCAGTGGCACAAGAACGCGGACTGATTGCATCGGTGATCGTCCGCTGAGCGCAGGAATTGTGGAAGCACCGTCGGTGGTTCCTTCGGAAGGAGAGACGACGGTGTCCGGGAAACACGATCGCGACCAGCGGGCGGCAAGCGCCGCCGCATTCCGTCCGATGCAGGTCGAACTTTCATTTTCGACCATCACGATCAACCAGATCTTGGCCAATCCCCTCGAAGGGGAAACGCCGACAGCCCGCGTCAAGCAAATCGCCGTGATGATGGTGGTCGCCAGGCTGCATGGCGACGGTCTGCCCGTCACCTTGACCCGTCTGACCGAAATCACCGGCCTGACCAGAAGCGGTATTGCCCAGACGATCGGGCCGCTGGTTAAACGCGGGCTGCTGGTCGAGGAAATGGGCAAGAATGCCATGGGGCGCGGCATGGCCCGGCAATTCAAAATGTCCCCGACCCTCCTCCAAACCCTAGACCTGATGATGGGGAGTCCGATCGAAAATGGAAAATGAAGCCGAGCACCTGTCGCAAACGCTGGCCTGGACATGCGGCATGATCGCTGAAAGCAGTCCCGAGGATCGACGGCGGATCGCCCTTGCCTACAGGCAGGCGCAAGAGCTCATCGCCGGCATTCCGCTGGACGGCGGCGATGCCCGGCCCCGCATCGTTGCCTGCTTCAAGCGGTCCGATACCTATCGCGCCGCGGACGATATCGCCTGCGTCGGCTGGATACTGACCGCCATTCAGGAGCGGGTGAACCAACGAGACCTTCCCGACTGGCGTCAGTTCCGCAAGGTTATCAAACAGGCGGTGAGACAGCTGTCCCAGTCGGACCCAATCATGCATTGAAGGGCGACGCCTGGAATGATGGCGGCTCTGGTGTGAGCACAACCGGCAATCGGGACACGCTCAACGAGAAACGATCCCCGCCTGGAGAAGGCAGGGATTGAAGCCGAGGGACCACGCAAAGTCACCTTCGGCCAAAAAAAGAGGGCCAGCGGAAGACCGCGGCCCTTGAAGTGTGAAGGTCAATAAACCTCCAGAGGGGAACAGCCGATGCGGCGGCACTGGGAGGAGAAAACCGCGATGTGCATCAGCTGCGGTCACAATGCCCATTTTTTGACCTGACGGAAATCAATTTTTGTGCAATGCAGCCATGCAGATGCTGCACTGCACCCAATGGACGCCCCAGCCCAACCAGGCTTCGGCGACGCGCTTCCATGGCTCAACCGGCCGCTGCCGGGTCCCGCATCGTGCGGCGTAGTTCCGTTCGATCGCGTATGATCGAACGGAAGAGCCTGCGAGCCGGTCGCGTCCGCACACAAAGGGCGTCAGCCGGCCTTGTGTTCGTCGCTGCGATCGGGATCGTCCGCAAGCGCCTTTTCCACGGCGCTCAGTTGCCGGCGTTTGTCCGCCAGCTCCGCGGCAAAGGCGAAGGAACTCCCTTGCCGCGACTGGTAGGAGACGAGCCGGCGACGTGAATCTTCCAGCCTCTGACGAAACCGCTCCCGCTCGCCTTCAAAGCCGTCAAGCGCATGCTCGAGCCGCGCGACCGCGCCGAGCGGCGTGACGGTGACGGCGAGGTCGATCTCGTGATCGGCGCCGGTTCGCTTCAGCATCGTCTGATAGCGGTAGCCATCCTTCCCGAAGCGCTCGCCCGCGTAGACGAGATCGAAGCCGCCGATCGCGGCGATCACGACCTCTTCCTCCTGCTGCAGTTGGACGCGGGTGAGGATTTCCTTCATCAGCGCCCTGCCCGCTGGTTTGCGTTCAAAAAAGCGGTCTTCCGTAATCGTCATGACAAAGGCCTCGCCCGCCGTTGGGTCGAGACGTCCGAGATCCTGGCCGATCTCATTGATGCGTCGGGTCGCGTATTCGATGTCACGCTCGGCATCGCGGATCTGCCGGCGGATGGCGAACTGGTCATCCTCATGGGCGGCACGCAGCCGTTCGAGACGGGCAATGTCGGCTTCGAGCCCCGCTTTCTGCATCAGGCGCTGATCGCCCGAGGCAATTGCCTTGGCCATCGCGAACTGGTTGGCCTGCCCCTCGCCGAGATCTTCCAGCCTGCGGATCGAGGTGTCGCCGGAGAGCGCCGCGGCAATGAAGCGGGCCTTGCGCTCGTTGTTCTGCCACATCGTCGCGTCGAGTGAACCTTCGGTGGCGTAGGCGAAGATGTCGACCTCGTCATGCTGGTTGCCCTGGCGCACGATGCGGCCTTCGCGCTGCTCGATCTGCGACGGCAGCCACGGCACATCGAGATGATGCAGCGCCTTCAGCCGCGCTTGCGCGTTGACGCCGGTGCCCATCGTGTCGGAAGAGCCGATCAGGAAGCGGACTTTTCCCGCACGCACGTCGCCGAACAAGCGCTGCTTGGCCTCCGCCTTCCTGTAATCCTGCATGAAGGCGATTTCGGAAGGCGGCACGCCGAGGCGCACCAGTTCATCGCGGATCCAGCGATAGGCGGAAAAGCCCCTCGCCTTCTCGACGCTGATCGTGCCGAGATCGGAAAAGATCATCTGCGCGGCGCCGGGAAGTTCATACCGCTTGCCGTCGGGACGGACATAGGTCCGGTCGGCCGTGTCGCGCCAGATACGATAGGCGCAGGCGATCAGGCTGTTGAGTTTGTTCGCCGGCTCATTGTCGTTCTCGGCGTCGACCAGGCGCAGGTCGATCGCCGCATGGCGTCCATCGGTAATCACCGACAGCAGGATGTCGTCGCCGGGCTCCGGCGGCCGATCGCGCTCCTCGATCGCCTTGATGCGCGCGTCGAGCACCGTCTGGTAGCGCTTGAAGGCCGCGGTCGGCCTGGACGTGACGATCTGGCGCTTGAGCCGGCGCTGCTCCATGACGGCGGCTGCCATGGTCATCGTCTTGCCGGCGCCGACGGCGTGCGCCAGATAGGTCGAGCCTGAGGCGATGATGCGCCAGATGCCGCGCTTCTGGTGCGGATAGAGGGTGAAGGCCGAAGATGCGCCAGGCAGCTTCAGATGCGCGCCATCGAATTTTCTCGGCGCGATGTTGTTGAAGCGGTCGTTATAGACCCGTGCCAGCCGGTCGGTGCGATCGGGATCGGACCAGACCCAGCTCTGGAAAGCGGACTTGATCTTTGCCAGCTTCTCCTTCGCCGCTTCGGTGTCGACGACATTGAGCACCCGGCGTTCGCTCATCTCCGCCTTGATGGTGTCGAAGATCTGCGGCACGCGGCTGTTCAGCGCATCGGCGAGCAGTTCGCCGGCATGGCGGCGATCGGTGCCCCATTCCGAGGTGCCGGCCGCCGTCCATCCGAGCTGCCGCGCCTCCACCGTCCATGAGGCCAGCTCCGGCAGGTGGTGGATGCGGATTTCGGCCGCCATCGTCTCCTTGACGAAGGCGACGACGTCGGACGCGGGGATCCACGGACTGCCGAGACGCGCGGTGATTTCCGAGGGACGGAGATCGGCGGGCTGCACCTCGGTCAGCGCCCGGACATTACGCTCATAGGCCGGTTGAAGCGCGGCGGCAGCTTCGGCAACCTTCAGCTTGTCGCGCACATGGCCGGAGAGATAGGCGTCCGCCGTCTGCCAGGCGCCATCGGCCGGGTCCTGGAAAATCGCCTCGCCGAGTTCCGCGATCACCGCATCGCGATCGCAATGGACGAGCTCGGCGATATGATCGAGATCGACATGGCCGCGTTCGTTGAGCACGACGGCAAGCGCATCGGCGGCGCTGGTGATGTCAGGCGGCGCCGGCGGCGAGATAACCCGCTCGGAGAAGATCGGACCGGGTTTCGCGGTATCGGTCTCGAGATCATAATCCTCGATCGAGGCGACCAGCCAGCAAGCGGGGTCGTCGAGGAACGGTTGGAGATTGGGGCGCCGATGGGTCTCGCGCACCTCGCCGGTCTCCGGATCTTCGGCGATCGAGACCTTCGTATGGTTGATCGGCCCGTAGGCGCGCACGAAGCTCGACCAGGCGATGCGCAGGCGCACCTGCGCCCCCTTCGACGGCTGGTCGCACTCCTGGCACTTCAGCACCTCGCGCACCGCATCGCGGATCGGGATCAGCTTGCGGATGACGCCGACTTGTTTTTCCGGCAGGCCTTCGCCCGTGCGTCCCTTCCGCACCGTCACCGCGGCGGGTTCGCCATCGATGATTTGCGCAAGGCCGAAGGCTGTGTCGAAAAGGAAGCTGCCTTCGCGCACATGGCGATCGCTCGGCAGATCGATGACACGATCACCGTGCTCTAGATCGAGATCGGTTGCAGTCGGCTCGCCGTCGTAGAAGTCTTGCGGCAGGCGGCCGATCGCGGCATCGAGTGCCGCGCCGAGGTTTTGCGCGAGGCGCGAGCGGCAGGTGTAGGTTTCGCCGAACGGTCCCGATGTCAGCGCATGCTTGCCGAGCACGAAATCCGGATGCCGGGCGAACCAGCGGTTTACGCGGATGGCGCCCTCGTCGACTGTGGCTGCGCGAACGTCGTCGAGGTCGAGCCAGGCGAGGTCACTTGTCCGCTCGCCGATCTTGCGCTTGCGGAAAAACAGGATATCGACGACGACGTCCGTGCCGGCATCGGCGCGGAAGGAGCCCTCGGGCAGGCGGATCGCCGCGATCAGGTCGGCGGACCTGGCCATCTGCGCCCGGGCGGCGTTGTCCGCCTTATCCATGGTGCCATGCGACGTGACGAAGGCGGCGAGCGCACCGGGCTTGAGCAGATCGATAGACCGCGCGATGAAATAGTCGTGCAGGCGAAGGCCGAGCGAGCGATAGGCGCGGTCGGACCGCACGATGCGATCGGAGAAAGGCGGATTGCCGATCGCGAGATCGAAGCTTGCCGGCAGCTCGGTGCGGGCGAAATCGCCGGTGATAATCCTCGCCCGTGGCTGCAGCAGCTTGACGATGCGCGCGGTGACCGGATCAAGCTCGACACCGGTGAGGTGGGTGTTGTCGCGATAGTCCACCGGCATCAGCGCCGGAAACAGACCCGTGCCGATACCCGGTTCCAGCACGCGGCCGCCGCGCCAGCCCAGGCGCAGCAATCCGGCCCAGATCGCCCGGATGATGAATTCCGGCGTGAAATGCGCATATTGCGTGCAACGGGCCAGGCTCGAATAGTCGCTTTCGGTTACCGCGGTCTCAAGTGACGAGCCGAGTTCGTCCCAGCCCGCTCGGAAATCGACCTCGCCCGGTCGGCGGAACATGCCATTGGCCAGTTCGCCGGCGCCAAACCCGGTGAAGCGGACAAGCTTCGCTTGCTCGCCTCTCGTGGCGGCTCGCTCCTGTTTATCGATTTCAGCGGCAAGCAGGATAGCCGCTACGTTCGTTTTGGCCCGCTCTTTCCAGGATGAGCCAAGGCCGCGATCTCCGTCATCAAGATAGAAGTTGACATAATCGCCCTGCTTTCGAACGGCAGGGTTTCGAGGGGTGGTGCCCGGCATCGCCGGTGCGGGCGCCGGCGGCGTCGGATCGGGATCGTCGTCATTGGCAGGTTCGAGGGCGGCCGTCGGCGTAAAACCACCGAGGCCCGTGATACCGAGATTTGAACCCGACGATAGAGCGCTTGAGCCGAACATATCGAGCGTGAAGGAATCGTCATGCGCCATTGCAAAATTCTCCTGTGGTTGGAAGGCGCGCGCCGTCGCTCCACGGCCCGGACAGCGGTGGGCGAAACGGTGGCGAGATGGATGGGAGGTGCCGCGGTCCGGAGGGTCAGCAGCGGATCAGGGTGAGCGACATCGAGGCGTCGTCCATGACGACCGTCAGATGCGTGGCGCCGGGGGCTGCGGCGATCAGCGTGTCCAGTTCGGCCGCGTCGATGAACTCGACACCGTCATCGCCCCCGAAATGCCGCCGCTTGCAATGCCAGTAGTCCGGATTGGTCTTCGGATCGCACTCCTCGGCATGAACGACGAGCGGGCGTTGTCCCTCGGCAAGCTTGCCGTTGGACATGACGTAAACCCCTTCGTCGCCGACCAGCCACAGGCCGGCCCTCGCCTCGGTTTCAGAAGAGATCCCATGGTACGGGATCCGAAAGCCGCCGTTTGCGGCCGCGTCGGCGCGACCGCGCGCGAGCACGGCGCGGATGTTGGAGATGGAAAAGGTGAACATGCCGCCCTGCCTCACGCCGCTTGTCGCTCGGCCAGGAAGCGCAGATGCACCGGCAGCTTCGCCGCGATCTCCGCCTCGGTCAGGTCTTCCAAGAGTTTCAGCGTGGTGCCGCCGGATCTCTCGAAGAACATCACCATGCGCCTGCCACGGTCAGCCTCCGGCCAACCCTCACCGGCATAGGCGCGATAGTCGTCAGCCGTGCTGCTCCAGATATGCTCGAGCCGCTCCTCGCGGCTCATCGCCCGGACGGGACGGGATTCGCGCTCGATGATCGCGGCGCGCATGCGCTCCGAAAATCCTTTGTCGGCCAAGTCGCAGTAACCGTGGAAGTGGCGGATGCGCCCGTCGATCGACAGCGTGAAAAAGACGCTGGTAATCGAGCCGGTCAGGAACTCGCGCATCGCGAACATCCCACCCCGCATCCAGAGCGGCGGCAGGATCTCGAACATGTAATCGTGGGATGCCTCGCCGATCTCGAACCATTCGCCTCTGTAGAGGCCGCTATCGTCGCCCTCCCATCGGTTCGGGCGCTCAGCATGGCGGTCGAACATGCGAAACATCTGCCTGCGGTTGGCGATGCCCTGATAGACTTTGCGGATGGGCGAGAGGGTCATTGTCGGGCTCCTTCAAGGCCTCGTCCGGGCCGAAGCGCGGCGGATCCTCATGGTCGCCATCTTCTCTTCAGCCCTTCCTGACCCTTCCCCACGGCCGCCTCTCCGTCCGGACGGGTCAAGGGCAGGCGAAGCCTGGCGGAGCTTCACCTTTGACGCGGCCGGCGGGCATGCGGCAGGCCATTTCCCGTTCCCCTGCTTTTCTTCTCTTCCCTCGCACACACGCCCACCTTGGCGCGAAGCGCATCATTCCAGTCCTCGGCCGGCGGCATCAGACGAGCCCAATCACATCCGGTGTCTTCGGCGATGTCGCGCAGCCGGCCGGCGAAGGTCTCGCCCTGGCTGTTGGCATCGGTGGCGGCAACCAATTGGGCGCCGGGGCGCGCGGCAAGCCTGCGCACCGCCGCATCCGTCGCCGGCGACCATCCCCCGCCGGTGCTGAGGTAGAGGGTGTGCTCACGCAACCCCTCGAGGGCGGCAAGGCTCAAGGCATCGATCGCTGCCTCGGTAACGCAGAGACGCGAGGCACCCGGAGAACCGATGCGGAACAGCACCTTCGATCCACCGGTGGAATAGCCGCGCCAGTCGGGGCCACGCTCCTCCCAGCCGGTGAGGCCGCCGTCGCCATCGACATGGGCCGCCCACATGCTGCCGTACGGCCCTTCGCGCAACAGGTCCTGTCGAACCGCTGTCCGGATGACAGCGTCCGGCAGAGACCGTGCCTCGCGCAGGTAACGCCAGGTCGCCGATCCCGGCCAGGGCTTGCGCCGGGCGCCCCAGCGATCGCCGATCGAGGCTGCCTGTTCGGTGTCTCGCATCGGTTGCGCCCAGGTCGGCGCTGTCGCGACGAAGCCTACCAGCGATGCGACGCGATCCACGGCTTCAGCGAAGGAACCGCCGTCGACATGCGCGACGAGGCTGAACACATCGCCCTTGGCGTCGGACAGGGGATCAAACCAGCCTTTCCCACCATGGATGACGATGACGATCTCGGCCTCACGCCGGTATTTGACCGCGCGCCGCGTGCTCTCCTTGCGATCGATCGCAAAGCCGGCCTGCTCGAGGATAGCGGCGCAGGGAACGCGGTCGCGAAGCTCTTCAAGTTCTTGTCTTTCCATCTTTCTGGCCGGCGCTCTCGCATCCGCCTTTCTTGTCCGTTTCTCTTTTCCCGCAATTTGCGGGACCGCTTCGGGATGCCGCGAAGAGCAAAGGCGGCAAGGGCGCGGCCGGCAAGGTGCAGAATTGCACCTGGGCGACCTGGCGGTGCCGGCCGCGGCGAAGCTTCCCTTGCCGCCTGCCGCTCGCAAGCGGCACCTCCGGGAGAGAAAATGCCGGCTCAGTGAGCCGGCCCGAACTGGAACGGATCGTATTCGGCGACCGTCTCCACTTCGCCGTCTTCGAGTTCGTCGGACGGAAGGACGCCGAACTCGTCGCCGGAGCGAAAGAGCGTGATGGGCACCATGAGGGTGCGGGCGAGTTGGAAGGCGTGGTTCTGTGCTGTGGCAAGATCGGACATCTGAAGGCTCCATCTTCGCAGCGGGCCATTCCCGCTCGATGGCTCCTTCGAAGGGCCGGGGCCCGGTCGCGATCACCGCGAAGGCGTCAGCCGAAAGCGGCGGCACGCTCGCGTAGCCGACCCCGCCAGCGGGTTGATCGTGGAAGATCCGGAACCGGACCAGGACGCCATCACAAGAGAGCGGGATTGGTTTGCTGCGAAGTGTCAGCTGGTATTCCGGGCACCCGTGCCACAGCTGCAGCTTCGTCTTCCTTCTTTCCGCCGCACTCACGCAGGTGCTTCGCGGCAACCGCGACGCCAAAGGAGGCACTTGCGAATACGGCCGCGCCTCGGCAAGGCCACCAGCGATGCGATGTTAGACATGCTCGATGGCCTGATGAGTCAGTAGCGCCTGGTGGAGCGACCAGCGGCCACTGACCAATATTTTGATATAAATTTCGGTCAGTATGTCGGGGGCCGCCGACGTTCACCTTCTCTTGAATAGTGTCAGAAACTTGCATATATTCCTGACAGGAGAAATTCCATGCAAAAGCTGACGTCGCAAATTATGGTCCAAGCTGAACGACTGCCGGAAGGCTCCGCGCTTTCCGCAAAGAGCTTTTTGCATCTCGGAAATCGTGCTGCCCTGGACCAGGCTTTTTCGCGACTGGCCGAGCGCGGCGAACTCGTCCGGGCCGGCCGGGGCATCTATATGCGGCCAGTCAAAAGCCGTTTTGGCAACCGAGCGCCGACGGTCGAACAGGCAGTGGAAGCCGTGGCGCAGCAACGCGGCGAGGTCATCGTCCCGAACGGCGCCGCCGCGGCGAATGCCCTCGGCCTGACCACCCAGGTCCCGGTCCGCTCCGTTTATCTGACATCCGGCCGTAGCCGGACGATGAACCTTGGAAAGCAGACGGTCGACCTCAAGCATGTGCCTCGCTGGCAATTGGCTTTGGCCGATCGACCCGCCGGCATGGCGGTCCGTGCGCTCGCCTGGCTGGGGCCGGAGAAGGCCGATGAAGCTCTGTCGAGGATCAAGCGAAAGCTGCCGCCGGGCGAATTTGGAGAACTAGTGGCGGCGGCTCCGCAGTTCCCGACCTGGCTCGCAAGAAGCGTGGGAAAGGCTGCGCATGGCTGATCTGTTCCTTGCCCTGTCAAAGGATGACCGGGGCGATGGCCTTGGCCGTGGCAGCCGGCCGCACCGGGCGGCCCACTCGTCTGCTCGAGAAGGATGTCTGGGTATTTGAGCCGGCCATTGCGGGTCTAAATTACCGCCTGGGCTCAAGATGAAGCCATCCGGTCGCGGAAAATAGGGGTGGAGGGCGTGCTTAACCGGTTCGCTCAACTGTCCGTTTACCCGACTATTCTATCCGTCAAGAGGTATACTTAATGCCTTAGGATCATCATGAAAACTCACAAGCAGGAATTTATCGAGTTGCTCAGCGGATTGGATAAGATTGAACGAAAGCTTCGAGAGCCTCGTGTTCAAACTTACCTGGAACGAAATGTACAGCTCATTTGCCCGGAACATTATATTGCCCCGAGGATGGTCATCTCTAAACTCAGAGTGGGTGCTGACTTTGCTTGCGATTTTGCATACTTCGCACCTGTGTCGGGCGCGAACTATCTCAATCTCGTCGAAATAAAAGATCCAACCTGCAGCCTCTTCACAATCAAGAACACGATAACCTCCTTCATTCGGGATGCTCTTGACCAGGTCCGCACGAATCTCAGATGGGCATCGGACCACAGGCCGGACATCGAGTCTTTAAGAGCTGAGCTGGCAGCGCAATTTCCCGCAACTGAGAGCGGCATGGCTTTCGCCAAAGGTATTCTCTATTGTGGGCGTCGCAGCGAGATCGAAAGTCACCCTGAGCGGCGAGCCGTCTGGCAAGAGTTTGTTTCAGATGCGAAGAAGCATGTGGAGATCCGAACGTTCGACGGCCTCATGCAGGAAAACACATTTGCCTTCGCTCAGACCATTAATGCGGACAGCGAGATAAAATGTTATGCACGGCGCCGCCGCCGATACTATTTGAAGCATCCAAACTAATCAAAATGACGATTGCGCATGGCTTCCAGACTCAACTTTCTGGTAGCAAGTGTGTTCTGATGTCTGATCGCGCTCGAACATACCGGCCTGGATTCTTTGCGCGCCTCCTTCCCCAGGGGAAATGGAAGGTGATATTGCGCTCGTCGTTTCCGGCGATCGTGCAAATTAATCTGAATGGCGCCAGCAATCTTGCTTGCCAGGACGTCATAGCCATTTCTGTCAACAAGGCACTGCTTTGGCATTCGGTCGAAGTCCGGTCTCGCAATCACGTCCACGCCCTTCCCTGTCTTGGAGAAGAGGCCGCGACTCGGCTGGCGGCTGATCTTTATGGTTTCATCAACAGCCATCTTTTCGAACTGATAGGCTCCGATCTCAAACGTCTGAGCGAGGTGGATAAGAAACTGACGGGCATCGTCGAGGGCCAAAGCCAATATCTCGCCCATGCCGACCTCGCGCGGGCTATTGCCAGTGTAGACGGTGAAGCCGCCGCCGCCCTCTCGCACCCTCTGTTCGATCCGGAATTGATGCCAGCCATCTTGAAAGCGGCACTTCCGCGATCACTCGCCTTCATCACCGACCGGGACGTGCGCCACAGATATAATGAGACCTTCGTTTCTACCGAGCTGTCGAGATACCGGTCTTTCTTCGACAGTCTGGACGGCCGATCATTGTCCGATCAGCAGCGTGAGGCCTGCATTCGATTGGAGGATAACAATCTTCTCGTCGCCTCCGCGGGTTCAGGCAAGTCCGCCACCATGGTCGGCAAGGTCGCTTATGTCCTCAAAAAGCGTCTTTATCGGCCCGAGGAAATCCTGGTCCTCGCGTTTAACAAGAGCGCGGCCGACGAACTGAAGGAGCGCATAGCCCGGCAGCTTGCGGTCGATACCACAAACCTTGAATGCAAAGTCACCACGTTTCATGCTCTCGGTCGCGGAATTATCGAAGAGGTCGAAGGCCGTCCGCCTCAGCTTGCAGATTGGGTCGACCATCCGGCGGGCGAGGCGAAGATCATCGAACAGATTATCGACGAGCTATTGCGATGGGATCCGGAATTCGCCGGCCTGTGGGTCAATCTCCTCGTCCTCCATCCCAAGGCGGATATCCCCGCAGAGGTGTTCGATTCTGAAGCTGACTACGACCGTTACCTCTCAGCGCGTCGACGGAAGGGAAATGCGACCATCGGCACGATGGCCGGCGTCTATGTAAAGTCGCTCCAGGAACAGACGATCGTCAACTGGCTCTGGCTGCACTCTGTCGAATTCGAATACGAACGTCAGATTCCCATTGAAGAGGAGAACGGCGAGATCCGGTACGTCCATCCGGATTTTCACTACCCTGCCAGCACCACTATCCATGAGCATCTGGCCATCAATGCCGACGGTTCCTCCCCATTTGAAAACTACGTCGCCAATGCCAAACACAAGTTGGACGCCTACCGCAAGGCCGGGATGGACGTTTTTCAGACGACGTCAGCTCAGGCGCGCGATGGGTCGCTGATTGCAGCCCTTGAGGCCGAGATCACGAAACGGGGTATTCCGCTCGAACAAAAAAGTTACACCGCTATCGTCAAGGTTCTCGAGCCGGTTGTCATCAAGCATTATCACAAGCTTATCGCGATCTGCATCAAGCACATCCGCGCCAGCCATCTGACCTTGGATATGCTGCTTGAGCGCGCCAAATCGCTCCACGACCGGACGCGTGCCAGGGAATTTGCGCAAGCCATCTGGAAGATCACGGAATCCTACTCCCGGAAACTGGAAGAAGCCAAACGCATCGATTTCGACTCGATGATCGCCAACGCCACACGACTCATTGAGACTGGGCGGTATTGGAGCCCCTACTCCCTGATCCTCGTCGATGAGTTCCAGGATATCTCTGAACCGCGGGCGAACCTGATCAAGGCACTGAAACACCAGAAGCCGTTCACCAAGATCTTTTGGCGTCGGTGACGATTGGCAATCTATCTATCGCTTTGCCGGTTCAGACATAACCATCTTCACACAGTTCGAGGCAAACTTTGGCGCGAGCTGGAAAGGGCGTCTGGAGCAGACATATCGTTGCAACCAGCTGATCGCAGAGACGGCCGCCAGTTTCGTGCAGAGGAATCCTGCCCAGCTGAAGAAGACGGTTCGGTCGACGCGACCGACCATTCCACGATCGATCCGGGTCATTCCGATCGGTGGTGACGGCGGTAAGCCGGATTTCGGTGAGGCGTGTCACCAGTTATTGCTGCGCCTCGATACCTTCTTGGGTGGAATTTCGGGGCAATGGCGGAACGATGAACGCAAAAAGCTCAAGGCTATGGTGCTGTGGCGCTATAACCAGCTCGATCCATTCAGAGGTGCGCCGACGGAATTCGAGCATCTCGAAGTTTCGGGACTGTCTTTTCATCGCGCCAAAGGGCTCGAAGCGGACTATACAATACTGCTCGATGTGAGCGAAGGCGATTATGGGGTACCAAGCCGTATCGAAGACGATGAACTGCTCAATCTCGTCATGCCATGGCCAGAGACCTTCGAATTTGCCGAGGAACGCCGTCTCTTTTATGTCGCATTGACCCGCGCGAGCCGCGGCGTATTCTTGGTCACGAATAGCCGTGAGCCTTCCAGATACATCCGGGAACTCTCAGAGATCGCCGGCGATAACCTGCGTTTCGAAACCATTGATGGTGACACGGTACATCAATGTCCGGCGTGCCGCGTGGGTCATCTGGTGGAACGAAAAGGTCGGGGCAACAGCCATTTTTTCGGGTGTAACCAATATCCCGGCTGTGACCACATACAGCGACGAAGCGCCGAATGAACAAGCCAAGTTGCCGGTGCGGCCGCGCGAGGTCTCTATTCCACTCTTCCAGTCGATTTGTCAGCCGGAAAAAACTGCTTTACCTGCGCAAGATCGTAATTCCGAGCGCATGTCGCGTCGGAACGCCAGATGCCATGCATTTTCGTCGTTACGTTCTTCGATGAATATGGGAGGCGTTTGTCCGAAATTTGTATATGTATTTCGGACTGGCGATCTGTCCGAAAAAAGTATACATCTTTCGGACATGGCAGACTCACCCGACTTGAAAACAGCAATGCTTAAACGCATCCGTGCGGACGCACCGCGTAAGGTTTGGACGCCTAGCGATTTCGTTGACCTCGCCTCGCGAGACGCGGTCGACAAGGCGTTGCAGCGACTAACAAAAACAGAAATCCTCAGGCGAATCGATCGAGGACTTTACGACCAACCTGGTTTTAACAAACTAACTCAAAAGCCTAACCCTCCCGATCCGCGCTCAGTTATCGATGCCGTTGGACGCCGCGATCAAACCCGAATGCTTGTGGACGGGATGACCGCAGCGAATGACCTCGGTTTGACTGACGCTGTCCCTGCAAAAATTATTGTCCATACCGATGCGCGCCGGCGACCGATTAAGCTCGGCAATGTGACTATCACCTTTCGTCCGACGGCAGCCAGCAAACTGTTCTGGGCCGGACGACCGGCAATGCGGGTCGTTCAAGCGCTTTACTGGCTTCGCGATATTTTGCCCCGCGAAGGTGAAAGTCACCACGTGCGCGGCAAGCTTGCCAGGCTTTTTGAGGATCCTGCCGTCGGCGCGGCTATTAAAGCCGATTTGGTAGCAGGCATTCCCGCGCTTCCAACATGGATGTGGACATTTCTAAAGCCGCTCATCGAAGATGAGATGGGTGGCCATGATCGGCATGTCAGTAACAATCGCACTGTAGATGATCACGACGCCGACGATCATCGCCGCGACGACGATGATGGATATCGCCCAGACGATACTCGCCTGAAACGTAAGTCAGTCTCGACTCGCATAGCAAGCAACAAACGCAGTCACTCCAGGCCATGACGAAATGAATCCAGCTTTTGACGAAGTTCTAGCAGCCGGAGAGGCGGCGATGTTAAGCGCGTTCGACACAACAGCTCAACGCCTCGGCACGTCGGCACAGAACATAGAAAAGGACTTCTGGGTCTGCTGGACGCTGGACGTCTTGTTCAACGGCTTGAAAGAAGGTGGTCCCCGCCTCCTCTTCAAAGGCGGAACCTCGTTGTCCAAAGGGTTTGGCCTGATAAGCCGCTTCTCCGAAGACATCGATGTCACGGTGTTCAGGGACGATATCGGCGAGGCGGCGAGCATCGAGGAACTTGAGGAACTCAGTGGCAAGAAACGCAAGGCACGTCTCGAAGCGATCAAAGATGCCTGCAAGGCCTACATCAACGAGCCACTCCGCGACGAACTAACGGTGATCCTTGCGGACCGCCTCAAGGCCAACGGTGTTGATGCTGCAAAAGCGCGGATCGAGGCTGACGACACCGACCCTGACGGTCAGACATTGTTGATCTGGTACCCCGCGGCGACGCCGCGTTCCGATTATGTGAGAGCGGCGATCAAGATCGAGTCGGGCGCGAAATCCGCGCTTGATCCGAACAGCGAAGTGCCGATCAAGCCCTATGTCGATGATGATCTTCCGGCGCTCGACCTGACGGTGCCGGCGGTGCGGACCGTCGATCCTGAACGGACCTTCTGGGACAAGGTCGTAATTCTCCACGGGCTGCGGCGCTGGTTCGACAAGCGCGATGAATTGAAGGGCGGCGGGCAGCGGGTATCGCGGCACTACTACGATCTGCACCGGCTCGTCGGGACAGCCGCTGGGGCGGCAGCCATCAAAGACAGAGCGCTCGGCGACGATTGCGTCGCGCACGCGCGCATGTTCTTCAATCGGCCCGACTTCGACCTTGCGACCGCTGTACCCGGCTCGTTCGCGCTTGCGCCGCATGACGCGATGATCGAACAGCTCCGCGTTGATTATCGGGCGATGCAGGGCATGATTTTCGGCGACGCGCCCGCGTTCGAAGCCGTGATCGAGAGCATCGCTTCGCTCGAGGCAAGCCTAAACAAGATGGCCGAATGAGGCGGGGGCGGCGATGAAGAAGCTGGAGGGATCGGTGAGCACGAAACCGGAGCCGGACGCATATCGCAGCGGCTACGCGGTGGTCGCGCCGCTGCGCAAAAGACGACTGACTGGCGAGGTTTATGAGCGCGACCCGAAGGTGGAAACACTCATCGCAGAACTGGCAGTCTTGCCACGCGACGAGTTGATCGGCCGAGCTGCATTCACCAAGCGCTCCGACCCAGGCTACGTACCGAGCGAGTGCCTCGTGTATTTTATTCGCGCTTCTCGTCACGACAATAACGAGGCATGGTTCGAGCGGCTCTATCGCATTCTCATGGAGAGGGTACTGCGCAGCGTGCCCAGATCAGAAAGCTCCGACGGCAAGACTGAATCGCTGACGCGCAGCGTGGTCCGTGACAAGGTCTTCAGCCGGTTTGTCGAAATGCTATCCGCGGACCGGGCATCATATGTCGACAAACTCGACTATTTCGAAGTGCGGTTCGATGGCGCTGTTGCGAGCCTCAGACGCGATGCTCAGGAACAGGCTTGGCGGGACGAGAACAGATCCCAGCCTCTCGAATATGACGAGGAGAGTGGTGAGCTGACGGCGGAGGTGGAGAGAGCGGCCGGCGCCCATGATCCTTTTGCCGCACCGGATTTCGACGATCCGGTTTACCGGTCGCGTCTGGATGCGGCGATTGAGGCTCTACCGCCAGAACAAATCAGGATCATACACATGCTGAAAGAGGGCTTTCCCATAGATTCAAAGGAGCCAGACGTCATGACCATCTCCAAGGCATTGGGCCGCTCCGAAAAGACGATCCGGACTTATCGCGACAAAGCGATTGCAGCACTGCGGTTGGCTCTGGCTGACGGGGAACAGCAATGAGCCCGGCTGGCGAACGCCCCTCCCGTGAAGCCGTGCTTGACGCATTCGCGGTCGAAAGCGAGCCAGATCGCTCGACCCTCGAGCGCTACCTGCGGCTTTACCCGGAATACGCCGCCGAACTCGTTGACCTTTCGCGCGAATTGAGCCGTGAAACTTCGGAAGATGACGCACCGCTCTCCGCCGCGGATCAGGCCCTGGTTGACGCCGCTTGGTCGCAACACGCGGAGGCTTTGCCAGCGGCTGGGTCAGATCCATTTGCGGCTCTGACATCCGACGATTGGCGCGCTGTTGCTCGCCAACTGGATGTCCCGCGCCAGGTCATCACCTCGTTGCGTGAACGGCGGGTATCGCTGCTGAGTATCCCGCAGCGGTTTCTCAAGAAGCTGGCAGAAGCGATGCGCTGCTCGCTCACACAGCTGCAGATGTCTTGGGGAACGGCACCGTTGGCCGCAGCTCGCAGCTACAAGGCAGATGGCAAGCCAAGCGCGGGCGAGCAGGTCACCTTCGAGAAAGTTCTGATCGACGCCGGTGTTTCCGATGAGAAGCGCGCCGAGCTTTTGACAGAGGCTGAGTGATATGGATAGCGTGGAGCTTGCCAGGCAGGTTGCCGCCGAGCTTCACGCTCAGCTGGTCGAGTCCGGCGCCGATCCTTGGTCACCATATGATTTCGTCGTCACGGAAGCCAAACGACGGGGCATCGACGTTGAGCCGACTGCGGCGGGTGCCGCTGTTCTCAACGGCGGTCGCGCGACCTTCATAGCCGCCGACGACCTGATCCTTCATCAGAACGTCGGCTCCTCGTTCGAGCGAGCCTTCCTTGTTGCGCATGAGATCGGACATGTCGAACTTGGCGACGATCCCGACGATGCGCCCGCACCGACAATCGATCCCGCTCGCGCCGCCGAGCCATCGCCCGTCGGCATTGATCGGGTTGTCGACTACGGGCGCAAGCAGCGGCGCGAAGTTCAAATGGATCTGTTCGCGCGCGAGCTGCTGCTGCCGCGCAACGTCGCGCGTGCACTTCATATCGACCAGGGGCTTTCCGCATCCGACATTGCCACGAAGCTCGGCGCACCATTCGACGTCGTCGCGCAACAGCTGTTCGATGCCCTGCTCCTGCCGCCGGTGCCGCCGGCGAACGAGGCGGCGCATGTGGAACGGCGGTTGAATCCTTTGCAAGCGGCAGCGGCGACGCATCGCGGCGAAGCCTACCTGCTCGAAGCGGGTCCCGGCACGGGCAAGACCCAAACCTTGGTTGCACGCGTCGAAGGCCTTCTGGAGGAAGGCGTCGACCCGAGGCGTATCCTGCTTCTGACGTTCTCCAACAAGGCGGCGGGCGAGATGGCCGAAAGGATCGCGCGCAAGCGCCCCAAGGCAGCGGCCGCAATGTGGATCGGCACATTTCATGCCTTCGGCCTCGACATCATTCGGCGATTCTATGCGGAACTCGGCTTGCCGAAGGACCCGCGGATGATGGATCGGACCGAGGCTGTCGAACTCCTCGAGGAAGAGTTCCCGCGCCTGAGGCTTTCTCACTATCGCAATCTCTATGACCCCACCCAGATCATTGCCGACATGCTGGTTGCCGTGTCGAGAGCGAAGGATGAGGTGGTCGATGCCGACAGCTACGCTGCGCTCGCCGGCGCCATGCTGTCAAACGCGGGTGATCCCGAGGCACGCGAAGCCGCTGAGCGCGCGGTCGAGGTCGCGCGCGTTTACGCGGCGTATGAGCAGCTCAAGCGCAATGCGCACTGTGTCGACTTCGGCGATCTTGTCGCTCTGCCCGTACAGCTGCTCGAAAATGATCCAGCCATCCGCGCGACACTCCAGGCGCAGTACGATCATGTACTCGTCGACGAATATCAGGATGTCAACCGCAGCAGCGTGAGATTGCTGAGCGCAATACGTCCGGACGGCCGCAATCTCTGGGTGGTCGGTGACGCCAAGCAGTCGATCTATCGGTTCCGCGGAGCGTCATCGTTCAACATGACGCGCTTCGGCAGCCAAGATTTCACCGGCGGCAAACGCGGTCGATTGAAGCGCAATTATCGCTCGGCGCCGGAGATCACGACCAGCTTTTCCGATTTCGCGATCAAAATGCGAGCTGGCGATGCCGATAGCGGCCTTGAGGCAGAACGGGGCGCCAATGGCCATGAGCCGGAACTGCGCACCGTGCGGCGAGCCGAAGAACAGCAGGTCGCCCTCGCCGAGGCGATCGAGGAACTGCGTCGCGAGGGGCATAACTATCGCGATCAGGCCGTCTTGTGCACCGGCAATGAAAAGCTGTCCAGGATTGGGCAGGATCTTGAGCGCCTCGGTGTGCCAGTGCTGTTCCTGGGCAGCCTCTTTGAGCGAGGCGAGGTCAAGGACCTACTGGCACTCCTCTCGATCCTCGTCGACCGGCGCGCCATGGGCCTGGTTCGCATCGCCTGCTGGCCTGATTTCGCAATGTCTTTCGCAGACGTCGCGGCTGTATTCGCGTATTTGAGAGCCACAGATTCCGCGCCGGCAAGCTGGCTGCAAAATATCGACTCCATCCCGGAACTGAGTGAGGCAGGACGCCGGGCACTGGGCAACCTGTCAGTTGCCCTGGGTGGTTTCGGCGACGCCACCTCGCCGTGGACAATTCTCGCGATGCTGCTTCTTGATCGCACGCAGATTGCGGCACGTCTCGGAGCATCGTCAGACCTCGGCGATCGCACACGCGCTGTAGCGATCTGGCAGTTCCTCAACTTCATGCGCGTACAGCCGGCGGGTCGCGGGCTGCCTGTCCCGCGCCTTCTCGATCGAGTGCGCAGACTTGTGCGCCTGGGCGACGACCGCGACCTGCGACAGTTGCCGGCAGCAGCACAGCATCTCGATGGCGTGCGACTGATGACCATCCACGGCGCCAAGGGGCTGGAATTCGAAGCCGTGCATATCCTGGGACTTAACAGCGATACCCTACCACGGACGCCGCAGGCTCCGGCGTGCCCGGCGCCGACGGGCATGATCACTGGTGCGGAAGGCAGTGCCCTCGATGCATTCCGGACTGGCCAGGCCGAGGAGCAGGAATGCCTTTTCTACGTCGCATTGTCACGCGCTCGCGACCGCCTGTTCCTCTATGCACCGACAGAGAAGAGCAATGGGCACAATCGGCCGCTCTCACCCTTCCTCGACCGACTCGGGACCACGTTGCTGCGCCGCCCGATCGTGCCGGCGCGAGCCCTTCCCCCGGCCGCAGACGCGCAGGGCGTTGAATTGATCATCGACGGTCGGCTTCGCTTTAGCGGACCGCAAATCGCTCTTTATGAATCGTGCCCTCGCCGCTTCTTCTACACGCATGTCCTTCAGGTCGGCGGACGCCGAACCACCACCGCGTTCATGCAGTTGCATGAGGCAGTCCGCTCGGTGGTTGGGGCGGTGGTCGCTTCCAACCTGTCTCTTTCTGAGCGGGAGCTGCAAGATCGCGCGGAAGCAGCGTTCGTCAGCCAAGGGCTTTCCGATCATGGCTATCGCGCCGAATTCCTCGATCTCGCCTTGGCGATGCTGCGTTTCTTTCTGTCCGGCCGCGCAGGAATGGTCGCGAAAGTCCCTACCGCTGTCAGCCTCATAATTGGCGGCGAGGAAATCCTCGTCCAGCCGGATGAAGTGCTAGTGCGACCTGATGGCGTCCGCGCCGTGCGCCGCATCGGCACAGGTCACATGCGATCCACCGATGGCAAGGATGTTGCCGCCGCGGCGTTGATCCTCGCGGTCAAGCAGGCCTTCCCCGGCGCCATTGCGGAGCTGGTCCACCTGTCGGACAGCGAAGCGCGTCCGCTATCCCTGTCGGACCGCGAACTATCGGGGCGCAGAGACAAGCTTGCAAAGTTTCTGGGCGAGATTCGCGCGGGGCGGTTTCCTGCCGCGGTTTCATCATTCACATGCCCGAACTGTCCCGCTTTCTTTATCTGCGGTTCGGCCCCGGAAGGGTCGCTCAAAAAAAAGTTTGCCTGACCTTACCGGTCGGCCAATGTCGCACCGATTGGATCCTTAGAGCCGCGGCGTCGCCACGGCGAGAACATAAGGAACCAATCTATGACGACAACAGAGCTTCTTGATTATGACGATGTCGGAGACGCCCTGCGCGAAGGCCGGGCGCTTCGTCCGGCGCGTTGGTATCGCTTTCTCCTCGCTGAGGGCGATCTCAATTTTCAGCAGCGTCAGGTGAGCGATCCCGTGCCGCTGGGGCGCCAGGTGCTGGAGGCCGCATCTCTCGATCCTCGGCATGGCTACAGCCTCTTTGCGATCTTGCCCTCGGGCGATTTCGAGGATGTGCGCTTGAACGAAACCTTCGACCTGCGCGAGCGCGGGGCCGAGCGTTTCATTGCTTTCCAGTCGGATCGCGAATTCAAGCTGACCCTCAACGACGACGAACTGCGCTGGGGCAAGCCCGTTATTAGCGGCGCTGTCCTCTATGGCCTGGCTAAGCCGGGAGATAACGAGGCGGTCTTTCTTGAAATTCCGGGCGGTGAAGACCGCTTGATCGAACAGAACGAGCTGATTGACCTGACCGGCGCCGGCATCGATCGCTTCATCACTGCGCGCAAGCCGCCGGTGACCTTTGAAATCGTCGTCAACTCGCGTCTCCGCACGGTCGACGAACGGACGGTCACGTTCGAGCAGGTCGTCCAGCTCGCGTTTCCGGGCCAGCATGAGCCGAATGTCGTCTTCTCGATGACCTATCGGCACGCCGCGTCAGCGCCCCATGCGGGCGAACTCGGGGCAGGCGGCTCCGTCGATGTCAAGAAGAAAGGCACGGTGTTTAATGTCACGCGCACTGTTCAATCGTAATCCGGACCTTAAGCGCCTGCTAGACGAAGGCTACTTCGTCCAGCAGCAGGGCGGCTATCTCGTTATGCGTGAGATTCCTTACGTCGATGAGCGCCGGCAGCCGCGCATCGGCACGTTGATCTCCAGCCTCACGCTCGCGGGCGATCAAACCCGTACGCCCGACACGCATGTCATCCACTGGGATGGTGATTTCCCCTGCCATGCCGATGGCGTTCGAATTCAAGGGATTTCGCACGTGAGCGGCGCCTTCGACCTTGGCCATGGTCTGAAGGCAACGCACAGCTTCTCAAGCAAGCCGGAAGGCGGCTATGCGGACTATCACCATAAGATGACGAGCTACGCGAACATCATCGCAGGCCCCGCTGCAGTGCTGAAGCCCGGTTCGACCGCACGCACTTTTCGCGAGCCCGAACAGGAGGAAGAGAGCGTGTTCAACTACGTCGAGACTGCCTCCGACCGCGTTGGTATCGGCGCGTTGACCGGACGGCTCGTCGGCGAACGCATCGCCATTATCGGGCTCGGCGGCACGGGCGGCTACATTCTCGACCTTGTCGCGAAAACACCGGTTTGCGAAATCCGGATCTTCGACCGCGATGAGTTTCTGACTCACAATGCCTTTCGCGCGCCAGGTGCTCCGAGCATGGACGAGCTCCGAGAAGCGCCCAAGAAGGTCGAATATCTCAAGCGCATTTATAGCCGCATGCACCGCAACATCGTGGAGAACGATGTCGCTCTGAACGCTGACAACCTCCACCTTCTCGACGGCGTGACCTTTGCGTTCCTTTCCCTTGATGCGGGTGAGGCTAAGCGGTCGATCGTGGAGAAGCTCGAGGCGATCGGCGCCGGGTTCATCGATGTCGGCATGGGGCTTGAGCTGGATGAAGGGTCGCTGGGCGGCATCCTGCGGGTGACCGCCAGCACGCCCGAAAAGCGGGATCACGTGCCGCAGCGCATTTCCTTTGTGGGCGGCGGCGTCAAGGACATCTACGCCTCCAACATCCAGGTGGCCGACCTCAACGCACTCAATGCCGTGCTCGCGGTGGTGAAGTGGAAGAAGATCCGCGGCTTCTATCGCGATCTCGACCAGGAACACCACTGCACCTACACGACCGACGGCAACATGCTGATCAACGGAGACCTCGCATGATCCGGCACCAACGACTTGAGCACCGCTTCGTCGAACATATTCCCGAGCGCCTGCAGACTGGCGTCCTCTACGTGTCGATGGACTACGCGACGTCGGCCCACAGTTGTTGTTGCGGCTGCGGCGAGGAGGTAATCGTCCCCTTCACACCGACGGACTGGAAGATGACATTCGACGGCGAAACCATCTCGCTTCGTCCGTCGATCGGCAATTGGACGCTGAAGTGCCGGTCACATTATGTGATCGATCGAAACAAGGTGATCGAAGCAGGCCCGTGGAGCGACGAGCAGGTAGAAGCAGAGCGCCGTCGCGATCGCGCCGCCAAGGAGCGTTTCTACGGCCAGTCGGCAAAGGCCGAACCTCCTGCCCATACCGCTCCAGCAACGGCCCAGGGCGGTATCTGGCAACGCATTTGGACGTGGATATCAGCGCCTAAGCAATAAACCTGTGAGTTACATTGGGGCGCAAGCATATCGCGCCAAAGTGTACTTCCAAACCGTTGCTTGTACCTCGTAAGAAGGACCGTGCGGCCTCAAAAGCGCGCGTTCGAGCAGTCCGACGGCACAGCGAAACCGATTGGGAAACGGGTCGGTGAGGAAAGGAAACATCATGACCACTGTAAGTCGGTCAACACTTGTCGTCCATGGCCGCCTCGCTATGCGGGAAGCCCGGCTTGCGGCGGCGCGCGACGGTCGTCACGGCCTCCAGATCATGTCTTTTGAGCAAGCCGCTGTGCGACTTGCAGGCGGTTTCGCCCGGCCGATTGACGAGGAAAGCCTGCGCGCGGCAATCCAGGTGGTTTTGCCAGAAACGCCGATGGGCGAACTGGAAAGCATCAAGATGCTGCCGGGCATGATTGGCGCGGCGGCGGACACGCTGCACAAGGCATGGCGCGCAGGCATCGATCTGGCAGCTCGGGCAGGTGACCACCCGCGTCTCGCCGCCATCGGTGGACTGGAGGCTGCGGTCCTCGCGCAACTTCCAGAAGGAATGATGCGCCCAGTCGACATTGTCGCCGTTGCCAGCAGTCGTATTGCTCACGCACCGGCGATTTTCGGCGACCTCGAAATCGTCGGTCTGACGGAACTGTCTCCGTGCTGGCGTCCGCTGGTCAAGCAGCTTGCCGAGTGCATCCCGGTGCTATGGACGGCCGGACCGCGCTCCGTTCCGGCCTGGCTCGGCGATTGCGGTGTCGCCGTCGCCGAGGGTAGGATCGAAGAGCCGGCTGTCCGTTCCATTAGTTGCGCGACCGCCTACCACGAAGCTATCGAGGCGATGCGCTGGGCGCGTGCCATGCTCGCCGCAGGCATCTTGCCTTCCGAAATCGCCATCGCGACGGCTTCTCCGGCCGATTATGACGACCATTTCCTGGCCTTGCGCGCCGACGCCAATATCGACCTGCATTTCGTTCACGGCGTTCGCGCTGTCGCGACGCGCGAGGGACAGGCGGCTGCGGCACTTGCCGACATCGTCGTGCGCGGGCTCACGCAATCACGTCTGCGCCGCTTGGCTTCGCTGTGTCGAGAATCGACGCCGCTGTCTGGTCTTCCCGACGGATGGCTGCGAGTGCTGCCGAGCGATGCGCCCTTATCGACATCTGCCGCGTGGAATCGTCTGCTCGCACGCCTCAAGCCGGATGATTGGCCCGATGGCACGGATCACGTATCAGCGTTGAGAGCGGTGGTTGAGTTATTGGCCAAGGGATCAGATGCCGCAAAGGAGATAGGCGAGGTTTTCCTCAAGGGCAGGGCGTTGTCCATCTGGCGCAAGGCGCTGCTTGCCGGGCCTGCCACGTCCGTTGACGCCACGCTTGATGCATTGAAGCAGGACGACGGGCTGGAGGCCTGCGTGTCGGTCGCGTGGATGCCGGCAAGCGCGCTTGCCGCATCGCCTCGACGCTTCGTTCGGCTGATCGGGCTCAATTCTTCGCGTTGGCCGCGCGGGATTGCTGAAGACAGGCTGATACCCGATCACATCATCCCGACTGGCGAGCTTGACCCTCTTCCCGTCAGCCTCGCCGATCGCAGGGATTTCGAAACGATCCTTGCGACCACCTCCCGTGAGGTAGTGCTTTCCCGCGCCCGTCGTGACAGCGACGGCCGTTTACTCGGCCGCAGCCCGTTGTTTGCCGCCTACGGCGATGAAGCCTATCTGCGCCGTAACGCAATCCCTGAGCATGCCTTCAGCGAAACCGACCGACTGATGGCTCGCCCGCGGGAGTTTGCCGCTGATCCTCAGGCGATCGGCGCCCGCAGCTGCTGGCGGGACTGGCGCACGACCGACATCACCGCTCACGATGGCCTCGTCCGGCCTGATCATCCGCTCATTCTCGCTATTCTCGCGCGGACCCAGTCGGCCAGTTCGCTGAAAACCCTGCTGCGCAGCCCGCTCGGTTTTCTTTGGCGCTACGCTTTCGGCTGGAAGTCGCCGCAAAGCAGCGCTGAACCGCTGGTGCTTGATGCGCTTGCGGCCGGCGATCTCATTCACCTGGTGCTTGATCGCGCATTGCGGGCTCTTGAAACGGTCAGCGGGCTGGCTTCCGCCAATGCGTCCGCCATCGAGAGAGCCGTGGCCGAGGCTGTAGACGCGGTCGCGATCGACTGGGAAAGCGAACGCCCCGTTCCCCCCAATGTCATATGGGGCCGAACACTTGCTGACGTGCGCCTTCTGGCTGGTCAGGCGCTTGCCTGTGGCGACGTGCATCTGCCGGGCAGCCGTTCCTATGGCGAAGTGCCCTTCGGTGGGTCAGAACCCAAGTCGACGGCACAGCTACCTTGGGATGCGACCTTGCCCGTGGCAATTCCGGACACGGGATTTTGCATCGCCGGCTACATCGATCGGCTCGATATTGCCGGCGACGGAAGCCGCGCGCTCGTTCGCGACTATAAGACTGGAAAGCCTCCCAAAGGCGAAATTCGGCTGAATGGCGGACGCGAACTCCAGCGCTGCCTCTACGCTTTCGCCGTGAAGGCGCTCTTGGGCGACCATGTCGCGATCAGCGCATCACTGCTTTATCCGCGCGAAGCGATCGACCTTCAGCTCGATGATCCAGAAGCCACGATGGCGGAAATCATCAAGCATCTGCGGGCGGCGCGAAGTGCGTTCGCGAGTGGCGCCGCTTTGCCAGGTCCGGATACGGGCAGCGATTATGACGATCTCGCTTTCGCCCTGCCGGCCAATGCCAGCGCCACCTACTGCAAACGCAAGCAAGCCGCCGCGACCGAGCGGCTTGGCGAAGTCGCTCAGGTCTGGGAGGCGGAATAATGAATACCATGCAAAGGATTCTCAAGGATGATGGCGCCCGGCACGATGCCATCAGCGGACACGACCGTTCGATCCTGGTTGAGGCCGGCGCCGGTTCGGGCAAGACCGCGGTCATGGCGGGGCGCATCGCCGTCATGCTGGCGCAGGGTGTTGCACCGCGTGCTATTGCGGCCGTCACGTTCACGGAACTCGCCGCGAGTGAACTCCTTTCTCGCGTACGGGACTTCGTCACCGATCTCGCCGCCGGTCGCATCGCGCCCGAACTCCGCGTCGGATTGCCGAACGGTCTGTCGCAAGCGCAACGCGATAATCTCATCATAGCGAGCGCAGCGATCGACGAGATCACCTGCTCGACCATCCACGGCTTCTGTCAGCGTCTGATCAAGCCCTACCCTGCCGAGGCGGATATCGATCCCGGCGCCACCGTCATGGACCGCAACCAGGCCGATCTCACCTTTCTCGAAATTGTCGATGAATGGCTCCGAGAACGCCTGTCGGGCGACCAGGGTGGGATCCTTGCCGAGATGGTGTTGCACAGTCCCGGCGAGACGGTTGCGCTCATGCACAAGATCGCCGAAGCGCTACGCCGGCGCAGGAGCCTCGTCGCGCCAGCGGTAACACCGCTGCCCGAGCATTTGCAGGCATTTCGGCAGGCGGCCGATGACCTCTCTGCCTTCCTGCGAGCCGCGGGCGTCGTCGAGCCGGAGACCGAGGTCTACGCGGCTCGCTTTTCCGAAATGGCCACGCGCTTGCCAACTGCAGCGAACGCATCAATGCCTGCAGGTCTCGTCGGATTATTGGTCTCACGCCCCCATTCCGATCTGTGCACCAAGGCCGGCGGCTTTTCATCCTACCGCAAGAAGGGCAAATGGGCAGCGGCGGCGAAGCAGGCGGGGCTTTCCAAGGCCGATGGCGACCGGCTGAATGATGCCGCAGAGGGCCTCTTTGATGCCTGCTGCGCAGCATGGACCGCCCTTCTTCAGGCCGCATCGAGCCAAGTACTCGCGGCGCTGATCGATGAGGCGCGGCCAATCCTGGAACGCTATCGAGAACACAAGCGCGCCAGCGCCCAGCTCGATTTCGACGACCTTATATACGCTGCCTGTGATCTGCTGCGCGATCACGAGGCGGTACGGCAGGCGCTTGGTCAGCGTTACGCCCGCGTCCTCGTCGACGAGTTTCAGGACACGGACCCCCTCCAGGCGGAAATCTTCTGGCGCTTGTGCGGCGATCCCGCGGACGACGTGCAGGATTGGACCAGCTTCCGAATTCGCCCCGGCGCGCTCTTCCTGGTCGGTGATCCGAAGCAGGCCATTTATCGCTTTCGCGGCGCGGACGTCGGTGCCTATGTTCAGGCGCGCGCGGCCTTCGCGGCCCAGGATGCGGACGGCCTGGTGTCTATCTCGACCAATTTCCGCTCTTGCGCCTCGATCCTCACATTCGTCAACAAGCGCTTCGAGGCGATTCTGTCAGCGGATGGACAGCCCGGCTTCACGGCGCTCGATCCTTTTCACAATGATCGCGGCGAAGGCCTCTGCGTCGCCGCCCTCGATATCGCTGTCGCGGACGCAGACGGCAAGGCGAGTGCCGAACAGCAGCGTGACGCGGAAGCTGATGCCGTGGCCGAGCTCTGCGCCCGGTTGATCGGCAGCCACCGCATCCTCGACCGAAAAAACGGTGAGGACCGGCCGTGCCAGCCTGGCGATATCGCTCTCCTTGCCCCGACCGGCGCGGATCTGTGGCGCTATGAAGAAGCATTGGAGCGGCGGGGCATTCCAGTGGCGACGCAGGCTGGCAAAGGCCTCTTCCGCCGGCAGGAGGTTCAGGATCTGATTGCGCTGACCCGCGTTCTGGCCGATCGCCGCGACACCCTGGCATTAGGTGCGCTACTGCGCGGCCCACTTGTCGGGCTGAGCGAAGAAGAGCTGCTGGACATCAGCTGGACGCTGCCGCGCTCGGAGGATGAACCCGACCGGATTCCCCGTCTCGATCTTGGCGTCGATCCGGCGGCTATCGGCCATCTTGTAGCTGGCGACGTTATTCGAAAGCTCCAGGCGCTTCATCGGCGCAGCAACAGCACGACACCATACACGCTTCTCTCTCAGGCCATAGATGTATTGCGGGTGCGTCCTATCCTCCTCGAACGACACCGCGGCCAGGCCGAGCGCGCGCTCGCCAATGTCGATCTTTATCTCAATCTGTCGACGAACTATGCGGTCCGCGGCTTGCGGGCATTCTCCGAGGCGATGACCGCGGCTTGGACCGACGAGGCCCGCGCCGTCGAGGGCCGGCCAGACGCTCAGGAAGAAGCCGTCGCGCTCTTCACAATGCACGCGGCCAAGGGCCTGGAATGGCCGATCGTCATTCCCATCAACACAATGACCGGCGTGATGCCGCCGGACAGCGCGGTGATCGACCGGCAGAACGATACGTTCTACTGCCCAATTCTCGGGGTCCCGCCGACCGGCTATGAGACCGCCCGGCAGGCAGAAAAGGACGAGCTCGACCGTGAACGCGTACGTCTCTGGTATGTCGCCGCGACGCGCGCCCGGGAGTTACTGGTTCTTCCGCGACTCGACGTGACGCCTTCGAAATCGGCGTGGATCAGTCTCGTCGACTTGTCGATCGCAGCGCTCGCCGCGCTGGACGCGTCGCGCCTGCCGCCAGATCCCGTTGTGGTCGGTGGCGGCCCGAGCAACGACCAGACGCGCGAGGCCTTCGCCGCCGAGGCCGGCGCGATCGCCGATCGGCAAATGCGCTTGACATGGCTTGCGCCAAGCCGCGACGAGAATGCAGCCGGGGCGATACTGCAGGAAGAGGAACCGGATATCTGGAGCGGATCAGACGAAGGTGCGCCGACCGACCTCGAAACACTCGCCTCCCCGCAGGGTGGTCGCGAGCGCGGGCTTATCCTGCATAAGCTGATGGAAGAAGTCTTGACCGGCGAAACCGACGACGCGCCCGCGGCGCTCGCCACGCGCGCCGAAGAACTTATCCGCGCGCTCGGCAAGGTTCCGGCCGCCAATTCGGCCGCCGGACTCGTGCCGGAAGAACTGGCCGGCTGCGTTAGCCGGACGCTCGCGCTGCCGGAAATCGCGCCCCTGCGGTCAAGTCTGCTTGCCGAGTTTCCCGTTTATGCCCTTCGTGCAGAAGACAATGACATTGTCGCAATGGCAGGCATCGCGGATGCTCTTACGGTCAACCACGAAGGTCGCCCTGTCGTGGTGGTCGATTGGAAGAGCGATGTGGACCCAGATGCAAAGACACTGGACCAGTACCGGGGCCAGGTTCATGCCTATCTCGAAATGACAGGTGCCGAGCTGGGCCTAATCGTGCTGATGACGAGCGCGACCGTAATCGCCAATAATCACGCAAAAGCGTCCCTGCCGCCATCCTGACGACGAGATCACCGCAGCCTGCGGAATGCCTGTTCGGCTGGTTTCTTAGCGGTGACAACACCGCCGCAGGAGCGAGCCGCCGATTTTAGCTTACTGCCCAGACGGATGCACATGTCCTACCTTGCTTGGATTGATTTCGACCCGGAGGAACGTCGACGCGCTCAAACGCTCATCGATCTCTTCAAACAACCGGAAGCTCGCGACGAGTTGGGTTTAGGAACCGTGCGCGATGGCCTCGCCGATCTTCTTTTTCCAGGAACCAGCACCATCCAGACACGGCTGCGCTATATGCTGTTCATTCCGTGGACCTATTGCGAGGCGCAAAGCCGCAAGGCAACGCAGGCAGAACGGACGAATATTGCGCGCGATCTTGAATTTCGGCTGAGCGAAGCGTTGCTTCGCGGCGGTGAGACTGTCGGTGTGATCGGCCGTGATGCCGGCCGAGACCTCAAGCGACTTGCCTCAAGTGTGTACTGGGCGGGCCTGAACAGTCTTGGTATCCGCACCATGATGGGTTCGCAGGCAACCTTCCTGTCCTATGGTCCCGAAATTTTCAAGGATCACGACCTGAAGCTTTGGTCATCAAGCCTGCCGAAGGCGCCTGCAAATCTGTTTGAGGAGACAACATTCGCTCTGACGCTGAAGGAAGCGGACTTTCTGCGCGACCGCATCGCCAATAACGCGAAGCCGAGCCTGCTGAATGAACTGTCTGCGACGGGCAAGTCCTTCAGCCAGGATTGGCCATGGCAGGTGAGCGAGAGCACCATCTCAAAGCCAAATCGCGCGCTATTGCGCCACGCGGAAAGATTTTCCGGCGTGATGTATGGTGCAAGCTTGCTCTACAATCTCTTGCTAGCGCTGCGTGCCGCAGAACGACCGAACGCAAAGAAGCACGCTGATGCTCCGGCACTGATAGAACATTACCGCTCGCGTCTCGACGATTGGAAGACCAAGCTCGAATTTCTCGACTTGAACAGTTGGGACCTAGACGATCTCTTTAGCTTGATTGGAACGACTAGCCACACTCTGACGAAACCATCCCGAGACTTTATCCGAGCATGGGTATCGATAGCTCGAGAGGGGGCATGGTACCTGGAAACCGATAGTTCCGCCATCGACCTCTTGAAGCTTCGAGAACAAAACCTCAAGCGGTTGAAGGCGCGGCTTTTGCATGATGCACCGCTGGAGAGGTGGTCGGGCGCCTCCGGCGACGCGCGTCTCGATTTCAGATGGGGAATTTCCAAAAACTATCTTGGAGAACTCGCCGATGCCGGCTGAACCCGCCTTTCACCCTGAAAATCGTCAGCTTTACACGGCACTCATGCGGGCGCCCGATCAATACCATTTCGACAACGCCGTAGCGACGACCTACTCTCTCGACTTCGAAACTGCCCTCACCATTCCAATAACAATCGTCTTTCGAGATGCCGAAAACCGCGACGAGATGTTGCGAAGCCCGCTGGCTTTGCTGCAAAGCGTAGAGCGAATGGCCGGCAAAATGGCCATTTACTGTGATCGGGGCCGCATTAAGGAGGCTCGCCCGAATGCAGCACGGCTGACGGCACTGTACGAGAAGACGATCATCGAGGTTTCGGCTCCAGGCGGCGGTGCTTTCCATCCCAAACTTTGGTGCATTCGTTTCAAACCTGAGCGCGAGGGGCAGCCTACGCGTATGCGGCTTGCGGTTCTTTCCCGAAATCTGACGAATGACAGGTGCTGGGATTTGGCTCTTTGCCTCGATGGCAAGGTTCAAGAACATATCAACGATGACAATGAACCGATTGCGCAGCTTCTTCGTGCCCTTCCGGGCCTGGCAAATTCGGCCACTCGTCCGGCGGCGCCAAAATTCCTTCCGTCGCTATTGCGCGACCTCGAGCGCTGCACCTGGGAGGATCTCCCTGCGGGGGCGACCAAGGTTAGCTTTGCAGTCAATGGTCTGAATTCGAGCGCATGGACTCCGCAAAAGGGTGATCGCCTTGCCATCCTCTCGCCTTTCGTCAGCGGTAACGCGCTTACGCGCCTCTCCCAGGGTTACGACCAACCCTCCGCTTGTCAGCTTGTCGCTCGCGCTGAGGAGCTAGACTGCATCAAGCCGGACATCCGCAAGCATTTTGAGATACAGACGCTAGATGACCGGGCGACAAGATATGAGGAAGAAGATCGTGACCACCCAGCGGCCACCGATCTCGAAGGTCTGCATGCCAAGGCGTACATCGTCGAACGTGGCGCACGTCTGCATATCCACCTTGGCTCTGCCAACGCAACATCTGCTGCACTGGTGCCTGTCCCGGGCGGTCGGACGCAAAACGTGGAAGTCATGGCGACCCTTGATGGTCCCAAAAGCCGAATGGGTTCCATTGCAGAGACACTATTCTCGGACGGGTTTCAGCGCCTTCTGACGCCCTACGTGCCGTCAGCGCCAGTCGAGCAGGACGCTACTGTCCTTGCTGAAAAGGCCCTCGAGAAATTACGCACCAAGATCTCAGCCCTGCCGCTCGATCTCCACTGTACACAATTGGCTGAAGGGGTGGGCCTTGAACTGGCCGTTGCCGGCAACACAGCGCCGATTGAAATTCCAGCGGGCGTGAAGTGTTTCATTCGGCCGATCACGGTTGCCAATGAACAGGGCTACGACGTAGCGCCGCTGCTCTGTGGTACAGCCGCGAGGATGGCTGTTAGCACGGTTCCGTTGAGCGATGTCACGCGTTGGCTGGGGATGCGGCTCCGGGACGAGGAAACGGGTGTGTCGATTGCATTCACTCTGGGCGCCCGGCTCATTGGCCTGCCCGACGGACGCGACGCTGCAGTGCTGCGCGCGCACATAGCCAATGTCGAGAACTTCTTCCGCTATCTGAGCATGCTTCTCGGAAGTTTGGGTGAAGGCAGTTTCCTGGAGAGCGATAAGGCAGGCGAGGGTCAGTGGCTTCGACGGCTTGGTCAAGGTGGAAACGCGCTGCTGGAGCCAATGGTGCGGGCTCTGGCGCTCGCTGGTGACGAGCTTGCCGAGATCGATCAGCTTATTGAACACCTGAAAGACCCCGACACGGGCAAGAGCATCGTCCCCGAAGATTTTCTAAAGTTGTGGGCCAGCTTTGCGCCGCTCGCGACGACCAAGGGCACCCGAAAATGACCTATCAAGCAGACGAGCATCTGACGCTGCTCAAGCCCTTTCAGCGGGACACGGTCAACTATGTGTTTCAACGTCTTTTCACCGACCCGCGGACGACGAGGCAGTTTCTCGTGGCCGATGAGGTTGGTCTAGGCAAGACCATGGTGGCCCGAGGCGTCATTGCGAAGGCGATTGAAGAGCTGACCGGCAAGGTTGATCGTATCGACGTCATCTACATTTGCTCAAACCAGGCGATCGCCGAGCAGAACATCAAGTCGCTCAACGTCATCGGTTCGTCCACAAAACCGTTGAACACCCGCCTAACCTTGCTGCCACTGGAAATCGAGCAAGACGGCGGAATTGCCTCCCGCCCCATAAATTTGATCAGTCTCACCCCGGGAACCGCACTCGATCTGAAGTCATCGCTCGGTACCGCAAAGGAACGCGCACTCATTTACGAGATGCTGAGGAAGAGGATCGGCATTCGACACAAGGGCATACAGCGGGTTTTCCGCGGCGGTGTCGATGCCGAAAACTGGCCAGGCTGGACCGACTGGATGCGTGGCCAGAAAATCTCTGAAGAAATCGCCATGAATTTCAACGCGGCTGTCGCAGACGAATTCATAATGCGAATTCGTGCTGCCTCGGAATTGGCTAGAAGCAAAAAGAGTCCAATTTATCCTCCTGATCAGCGGCCGGCGGTCATGATCGGAGAGTTGCGCCGTATCCTGGCTCGGATTTGTGTTGATGCCTTGAGTCCGGATTTGATCATCCTTGACGAATTTCAGCGGTTTGCCGACCTGCTGCACGAGCACGATGAGCAGTCGGCGCCCGAAAAGGCCGCCGCGGCGGAGCTCGCTCGTGCTCTCTTTTCCTACTCCGGCGCCGACGGCTCGAAAGCGCGCCTGTTGCTGCTATCAGCTACACCATACCGCATGCTGACATTGAACAGTGACGATCCGGAAGAGGGCGATCACTACGGTGATTTCTTGCGTACCATGCGCTTCCTGTTCGGGGAGGAAGATGGTGAGGTGCGGATAAGAGAACTCGAACGGGAGCTTAAAGGCTTCCGCCGTGCGTTGCAGGCAATGCCCGAGACGAGGGTTCACGCCCGCGTCCAGCGTGACCGGGTCCAGCACATTCTGAGCGAGGTCATCGCCCGGACCGAGCGCGTGGATTCCACCGACGACCGCAACGCTCTGGTCAAGGAAACCAAACCAGAACTGACAATCGAGACGGAGGATCTCAAGGAGGCGAAGGCTATCGCCCAGGTCGCAGCCATTGTCAGCGCGCCGGGTATCGTCGAGTATTGGAAGTCGTCGCCATACCTGCTCAATTTCATGCGTGAATACAAACTTCGTCAGAAACTGCAGACGCTCAAACTACAGCCCTCCAGCGAACTGCGCAGCGCAATCAAGGCGGCTGCTCCGTTCCTTATCAGCAAGGAGCAGGTTGAGAGCTATGGAGAGATCCCGCTGAGAAACGCGAGAATGCGCGTGGTAGCCAACACGGCCTTCGAGCACGGACTTGATCGCGCATTGTGGCTTCCACCTTCCCGGCCGTCATACGGGGAGCAGGTCGCGGCCACGAAGTCGCTGATATTTTCAGACTGGTCGATGGTTCCGGACGCGATCGCTGCGCTTCTGTCGCATGAAGCAAGCCGTCGCATGGGCATGACAGGCGATCTCGTTAGCCGCACCAGCCGCCCCATTGGCATCGAGGAGATGATGCCAATGCTATGCCCCTCCCCTACCCTGGCGGCTTGGGTAGACCCCTTGGCAATGGAGCGCCAGCTTGGACGTGCGACAAGCTATGATGAGCTGCGCCGCCAGGCGGTTGGAGTGCTTACCGAGCGCATCGACGAGGAGCAACTATCACGTCTATCCGGGAAATCCGACCGACTCCTCCCGCTCAATTTGGAAGATAATCTGGGAAGGAGCGTGGACTGGAGCAGGGTGGGTGCTGTTGAGCACGATGGTCACGAGGAACACGGGGCTATGGGACGCACCATTGAGGTGCTTAAGAACGCGCTCGAAGCCGAAGATCATTCGGACGATCAAGATGTCCGAGATATCTATGACAAACTCGCGGACTTTGCCCTCGGATCACCGGCAACCTGTGCTCTTCGAGCACTCGGCCGCCTATGTCCGGAGCTACCACTAGACCATCCTGCTCTTCTCGAAGCGTCAGTCTCGATCGCTCTCGGCTTCCGGACACTGTATAATCAGGCAGAAAGCCGGGCATTGTTGGAGGAAACTTCGCCCCTGAATTATTGGCGCCAGATCATTGCGCATGCCGCAGGGCACGACTTATCGGCAGTCTTGGATGAGTACCTCCAGCTGGTACTTGAAGCTGAGCGTGGCATCGAACTGGTAGCGGACAAACGAGCAGCGCTAATTGCTACGAAGCTCGTCGAAGTCGTTGCCTTGCGGCCGGCTCAGATAACGCTTGATCACTGGACCGCTGGGCGCTCCCGCTTGCACGACAAGACATTTGAGGTGCGTGCGCGTTTTGCGATGCGATTTGCGACAAAAGCAGAGGATGAGAAGGGCGTTCGCCGCACGACGCTCGTGCAGGCTGCGTTCAAATCGCCTTTTCGTCCGTTTGTTCTGGCGACGACTTCCATTGGCCAAGAGGGGCTGGATTTCCACCCCTATTGTGCCAGGATCGTCCACTGGAACCTGCCCCGTAATCCCGTCGACATCGAGCAGCGGGAAGGTCGGGTTCATCGGTTTAAAAACCATGCTGTCCGACGCAATATTGCTGCCAGGTTCGGCGATTTCGCTCTGAGCCAGGGCGGTTCTGTCGCACCGTGGGAGTGCATGTTCGAGGCCGCCCGGCAGCAGGAGATCGCGCGCGGTCGCGCTGGCGATATCGTGCCGTTCTGGCTATATCCCGGCGACGAAAAAATTCAACGCGTTGTACTCATCCCCCCATTTAGCAGAGAGGTCGAGCGCTACGAAAATTTGAAGAAATCTCTGGCGACCTATCGATTGGCGTTCGGTCAGCCACGACAGGAAGAGTTAGTTCAGCTATTTACGACATTTGAATCTGAGGTTGTCGCAGAGCTAGCTGATCTGCAAATATCACTCAGGCCAAAAAATGATTTGAATATAGACAGCAAGCTGCACAATGCGCAGCTAGGGCAGCGTTGAAGGTTTTGGGCGAAGGGTAGTTTAGGTATGGTGCAGGATAATTTTTCGGGCGCATCGATATACAAGCATAAGCAGGACTCAGTGCAGCGGCCCGATGTCGGCGTCGAAGCGCAGTTTTCGACTAAGAAGGCACCGAAATCCTACCGATACGATTCCAGTCTTGCGCCTGAACTCTCATGGGATGAGAGCGCCGATCGCGCCTTCGCTGAATGGCTTTTGACGCTGGTTGCCGAGGCGGCGGAGAAGGACGAGGCCGCCGTCTTTGCCGAGCCGCAGATCTGGCAAGGAACCCAGGAACGCTTCACGTCGCTGCCGCAATGCGCGGCACGGCTTCGCAGCCTGACCAAGCCGTTCCTGAATTGGACCGGCAAGGCGGAGCGGCAGCAGGTGACGGTGCCCACGCTGCCGTTATTCGTGCACGAGCGTCATTCCACCCAGGCAATTCTCGAAACCCTTAAATCGCACAAGGCACTTGGTACCAACCTCGACCTGTTCGGCGACATCAACCTCGACGTGGCGGACAAGCTCGATGCCTACGAGCACAAGGGGCCGTGGACCAACCGCCTTATTCTCGGCGATTCCTTGCAGGTCATGAACTCCCTGCTCGAATATGAGGGCATGGGCGGCCAGGTGCAGATGATTTACTTCGACCCGCCTTATGGCGTGAAATTCGGGTCAAATTTTCAGCCGTTCGTACGAGATCGAAAGGTTTCGACTAACCACGGCAACGACGAGTATATGATCCGCGAACCTGAGATGGTGAAAGCCTATCGCGACACATGGGAATTAGGTCTTCATTCGTACCTAACCTACCTTCGTGATCGACTTCATCTTGCGAGAGAGCTCCTTTCGGACACTGGCTCTATCTTCGTCCAAATTTCCGATGAGACCTATACCGAATTACGGTCAGTTGTCGAAGAGGTTTTCGGAAAAGAAAACTATCTTGTCACGATAGTATTCAAGAAAAAGAGCGCAACTCAAGTCACGCATGCCGTAAATGATTATATCATCTGGTGCGCGAAGGATAAAGCGAAGTTCGCCCCGAAGCAAATCTATTATAAAAGGCCAAACCCTGAGGATAACAGCAAATTCAATACGCTAATTTCTTCGGATGGGAAGGCTAAGAAGGTAAAAGACCTTTCTCAAGATGATATTGACGAGCTAACATCATCCGGATGGCGGTGGGCGCGCGCAAATTACCCGATCGTTAGCCAGCATTACAGCAAGACCCGTACTAAGCCGTATATTTTTCAGGGCAAGGAAAAAACTTGCGGGGCTAACAATCAGTGGCGCTTTGATGTTCCAGAAGGGCTTGATCGTCTCGCGAGAGCGGGCCGCTTACACGACGGCGGGGGGCAGTCGCTCGGCGGGATCAGCTTTTGGGACGACTGGCCTTACGTCAGCTACAACAATGTATGGACAGATGTTCATGGCGAACAGCGTCCGAGCTACGTCGTTCAAACAAGCGCAAAGGTGATCGAGCGCTGTATGCTAATGGCGACGGATCCGGGCGACCTCGTGTTGGACATAACTTGCGGTTCCGGAACAACTGCGACTGTCGCCGAACAATGGGGACGACGTTGGATAACGACTGACACGTCTCGTGTGCCGATAGCGCTTGCTCGGCAGCGACTTTTGACTGGAATCTTTCCCTGGTATCGTTTGAAGGAGCCCGCCAGAGGACCAGCGGGAGGCTTCGCCTATGAGCGCAAGCAGAACAACAAGGGCGAAGAAATTGGCGGGCTGGCTCCCCGGATAACGCTGAAGTCCATTGCAAACAACGAAGAACCAGGGATCGTCACTCTAGTTGACCGCCCGGAGGTCAACAACAAGATTACCCGCGTATGCGGCCCCTTCACGGTGGAGGCTACCATCCAGGCGGCGATGAGCCTGGACGAAGACGCACCGCAGGAGGCGATGCAGCAACGCCCGAGCAGCCCGCGTGCCTATCTCGACCGCATGATTGAAGTGTTGCGCCAGAGCAAAACACTTCGTTTGCCGGGCAACGTGACGTTGGAACTCGAAACAGTCAGCCCGCTTGCTGACCGCGAGTATCTCCACGCCAAAGGTTTGGCGCAGAACGGCGTTGAGAACCGGATCGCATTTGCCTTCGGACCGGAGGACGGAGCTATCGGCTCCGAATATGTTTTCAATGCCCACACCGAGGCGCTGCAACAGGGATATCAACAACTTTTCTTATTCGGCTTCGCTATCCAGGCCAAGGCGCGGGAAATGCTAGACAAGCTGAAAATTCCGACCGTATACGTGTCTGTAACGCCGGATGTGGTCATGTCCGACCTTCTTAAGACCAGCAAGGCGAGCGAGATTTTCTCCATCACCGGCCTGCCTGACGTTGAGCTGCAAGCCGCCGGGAAGCGAGACGACGGTACACCGCTGCACCGTGTCGTCATCAAAGGGCTCGACATCTTCCGGCCCGATACTATGGAGACGGACGAGATCAAGGCCGAAAATCTGCCGTGCTGGATGCTCGATACCAATTACAATGGCATGGCGTTTCTAGCGTCGCAGGTGTTTTTTCCGAAGACCAGCGCGTGGGACAATTTACAGAAATCGCTCAAGGGCCAGTTCGCCGACAGCGTTTGGGAACATCTGGCGGGAACAGTCAGCGAGCCCTTCCTTCTTGGCGACAAGAAGCGCATCGCGGTTAAGGCCATCGACGAGCGCGGCAATGAGCTGATGGTTGTCAAAAGCGCGGAGGTGGTCCGCTAATGCCCGCCGCGCAGGAGAAACAACAACCGCCGCTGACCGTCGCGGAGGTCGATTCCCCGATCATCAATTCGCCGTTCCGCGAGCCGGAATACCATTGGCAGATCAAACGGGGGAAGCCGCCGGTAAAAGCGGGGGGACGACGGCGCGCCAGCTATTTCTATCGCGTGCCGGAACATGCCGGCCGCGGACAGAAGAATAAGAAGCAGGCTGAGCTCTTCGAGAGCGAGAAGGGCGAGGAAATCGAGCTTGACATCGTCAACCTCATCCGCGATCGGGTGAAGGAATGGCGCTCAGGCGGTCGATCCGGCGGTGTCGCCTACGATGGCGCGTCGCCCGTCACCAAGGAACTGCTGGAACTATGGCGCAACAGCGACCGTATGCAGCGGCTCTTCTTCGCGCAGATCGAGGCCGTCGAGACGATCATCTTCCTTATCGAGGCCAGCGAAGTTTACCACAAGGGTTTGCCGGAGGTTCCAAAGGACGAGCCTGGATTGGCGGCGAAGGCCGCCGGCATTCGAGCATTCATCCGCTATGCATGCAAGATGGCGACCGGCTCCGGCAAGACCACCGTCATGGGCATGCTGGCGGCCTGGTCGATTCTCAACCGCACTGCCTCGCCCCGCGATGATCGGTTTTCTGACACGATTCTGATCGTCTGCCCCAACGTCACGATCCGAGAGCGTTTGCAGGAGCTAGACCCTGCGCTGGGCGACCTGAGCCTTTACCGCACGCGCCAGCTTGTGCCCCCGCACCGCATGGAAGAATTGCGGCGCGGCGAGGTCATGATCGCGAACTGGCACCGCCTTGCGAAAAAGGAAACCAACACCGTCAACGGCGATTCCGCAAAGGTCGTGAAGACCGGGCAGGCGCTCGAAGTTGTGAAAAATGCCGGCAAGGAAAACGAGTCCGTCGAAATCAAATACTTTGAATCCGACGCCGCGTGGTTCAAGCGCATCCGACGCGAGCTAGGCAGCGGGAAAGGGCGCAGTCCTCACTGGCTGATCTTCAACGACGAGGCGCATCACGCCTATCGGCGCAGCGAGGCCGGTGCAGAAGATCAAGCCCTTGAGGAAGACAAGGACCTTGCAAAGAAGAATGATCGTGAGGCGACGATCTGGATCGAAGGGCTGGACCGCATCAACCGCCTCGCCGGAGGCAGCCGAAGGCGCGGAATCAATCTCTGCGTCGATCTGTCAGCCACGCCTTTCTATATTCAGGGTTCCGGCAATGAAGTTGGCAAGCCGTTCCCGTGGATCGTTTCAGACTTCGGGCTTCTGGATGCCATCGAGTCCGGTCTTGTCAAAATCCCGCAATTGCCCGCCCGCGACGTAACAGGAGCCGAGGAGGCCGCCTATTTCAATATCTGGAGATGGGTACAGGCGAAGGCCAAGGAAGACGGTTACGGTACCAATCTCACGCCTGAGCTGGTCATGAATTATGCCAGCGCACCGATGAATCTACTGGCGGCCGAGTGGCATGACCGCTTTCTTGAATGGGAGCAGTTCTCGAAGCAGCAGCACAAACATCCCGTGCCGCCTGTTTTCATTGTCGTCTGCCGCGACACGGCCGTCGCCAGAGAAGTCCATTCCTGGCTTGCGAACGGCAATGACGGCTACGGCGTTTCCCCGCCCTGGTTTCGGAATTCCCCCGGTCAGGAGGTCACGGTCCGCATCGACTCAAAGGTGATCGAGGACATTGAGGAAGGCGGCAGCAAGGACGAGACCCGCCGCCTGCGCTTCATTCTCGATACGGTCGGCAAGGCCGAATGGCCGGGCGGTAAGGTGCCGGAGGAATGGTCGGAGCTGGTCCGCAAACACAACGACAAGGTCGCCAGCGACGACAATGACGGCTCCATGAAATGGATCGACGAGCGGATCCCGCCGGGCCGCGATGTGCGCTGCATCGTGTCCGTCGCAATGCTTGCCGAGGGCTGGGACGCCAACACGGTTACACACATTGTCGGTCTGCGACCTTTCGGCTCGCAGTTGCTCTGCGAACAGGTTGTCGGTCGGGCGCTTCGCCGCAAGAGCTATGCGCTGAACGAGGAAACGCAGATGTTCGCCGAGGAAACGGCCAAGGTTTTCGGCGTGCCGTTCGAGTTAATTCCGTTCAAGGTCGCGCCTGCCGGACCGACGCCGCCGCAGCCGGAACCCAATCATATCTATTCGGTGCCCGAGAAGGTCGAGTTCGAGATCACCTTCCCGGTTGTGACCGGCTACCACCAGTCCGGACAGTTTGACGTTTTCATCGATTGGGATCAGGTCGCCAAGGTCACGATCGATCCGATGAGGATTCCACAAATCGTCGAGCTGACCCCGCTGACGACGCCTGATGGCACTCTCGCGGCTTACGGCCCCGGTGACAGACCGGTCCTGTCGCTCAAGGACTGGCGCGGAATGTTCCGCGATCAGCAGGTTGCCTTCCGTCTCGCGCGTGAAATCTGCCTGCGCTGGAAGGCCGATAACGGCGCTGCGGCGGTACCGATGCAGCATCTCTTTCCAAAGGTTGCCTTCGCCGCAAAGCGTTTCCTTGCCGAGAAGCTGGATCAGAAAGGCGATAGCCAGCCCTGCGATCTTCTGCTGGTCGGCGAATACATGCAGGCGGCGATCGGTTCGCTGCTTGAGGCGATCAAAAAAGGCTCCTCGACCACAGATGCAGAGGCTGCCGTCGTCCCACAGGGCGCAGCCGGGCGTGGCAGTACCCTCTATGTCGATTTCCATACGACGAAGCCTATCTATCCCGTGACGCGCTGCCACCTGAATGCGATGGTCGCCGACACGCAGCGTTGGGAGCAAAGCGCGGCCTTCCTTCTAGATAGTCACCCCGGGGTGAAAAGGTGGGTCAAGAATGACCGGCTGGGCTTTTTCATCCCCTATCGGAATCGTGGAATTCAGGTCAAATATGTACCTGACTTCATCGCCGTCACTGACACGGACCAGAATGTCGTCATTGAGATTAAGGGCCAGATGACTGACGGCGCGGACGCAAAGGCGAAAGCTGCTAACCGTTGGGCCGATGCGGTCAACCGGCTCGGGCAACACGGCCAGTGGCACTACCTGCTTGTGACTGATCCTGGTCGACTTGCCCTAATGCTCGACCGCTTCACGGAGGCCACTTGCGGCGCCGCGAAAACATAGCGCGGTCTCGCCAAAGCAAGCCACTGCACAAATGAGATTTTGAGATAGTCCAGAGAAACGAAATGTGCTTTGAGACGAGTAAGCACAGTCGATCCCCACTGAGTGCCGGCTCAGCGCAGCAACACGCCGTCGATATAGATGTTGCGCGAGATCTTGCCCCACCCAGGATTCATCCGAACACCACTTCGGGGATGAGCGCGAAGAAAGTCGGCAACATCATCCAATCTTGCATGCAGCACGGGAGCCACATTCGACCCGAAATGATGGCACGAATAGTTGCCGTCCGAGCCGCTTTCGACGCGCCCGATGACGAGACCGCCGACAATTCGTTCAATTCGACTAACAGGCAAAGAACACCACCTCGTTCTAAATTACACCCCATGCACGAAAGCTGTCCCGTCCGGTCACTTCACGGACGCCCAGCTCGGCGACCAGATTGAGCGCTCCTCGGTGGCTCACCTTCAATTCCTTCATGATCACCGAAGCGGACACGATCGGCCGGGCTATAAGTAGTTCCGCGAGGCGGGGCAAGTTGCTTGACGAGCGCTTTCCTTGCAGCTTTCGCTGAAAACGGTCTCGCACCTGCCCGAGCCGAATGATTTCCTTGATCGACAGCTCTGCCCCATCCGCCATAGCCTCCAGACCCGCGAGCAATCGCACCGTTCGGTCGCGGGACCGCCGCCGCTCGCGGGGCACAGCCTTCAGGCCGAAATTCAGTCCGAATAGATGCGACGAAACCTTGCCGCGCGACCGGAGATAGGCGTTAACCAGCTGCGCTCCCAGCCAATGTTGCCTTTGTAGCGGTTCCAGGGTCTCCCATGCGTCCCATATGATCGCAGCGCCGAGCGTCGGCGGCATCGCGGAGACTTCTTGCATAACAGCTCTCCACTCCGAGATCCGGCCGCCCTCATCCCAGTCCGGATCCCGGACGATCAGCTCGCCGACGGCTAAAGAACCCGCTTTGTTTTCCTGGCTCTTCGCCGCGGATTCGAGCGTGCGAGCCGAACGGTCAAGAAGCGCGTCGATTTCCGCCATCTCCGCGGCGAAGCCATCGTGCTCCTCATCCAAAGCAACTACAGCAAACGAGCGCCGCGCCCCCTCCCCCCTTTCCTTCCTATCGGCCGGGGCCGAAGGCCGCCCAATCAGGTCGTCGATCCCTGATTGGCTCATCGCCCAATCCGCCTCTGCCCCGGCGATACGTCTCCGCGTTCGAAGGATAGTGTGGGCAATGGTGATGTCGTGCGTGGGAGCTCGAACATCGCGCTCGGCATCGTGAAGAACCAGGTCTTCTACATGGACCAACTCTCCGGTTACCCACATGCTTGCCACTGCCTCGAAAAAATGAGACCGTTCGATGAAGCCCTCTCTGACAGGGCTGCGCCGAACGACTTCGTCGAGGCGCGCGACCTGATCCTCGGCTTTTCCAATTGCCGCGAGCATCTCTCTAGGAAAATCACCAATTTCGTAAAACATTGTTCTCGCTCAATTTCTGACGCGATATTGAAGCTATCCAATCACTAGCTTCAATCATAGCAGATGATTTTCCTCGCGCGCGTACAATATGACGCCACCCCAACTGCCGGATTGAACAACGCCGGCATCGAGGGCTTCAGATCGACGAAAACTCCAGCTTTTGCAGCTTTTCCGTTGCTAACGAACGCAGAAAAGTAGGCCTAGAGACGTTTACAAACGATCAGTTGTCCGCGTCTTCTACATTTGGAAATCCGATCTGAGACGACCGCTTCGGTGCCCAAGGCCTTCTTATCGGCCGAGTGTAGCCGCCAAGACTAGAGGATGGCCCGGGCGACATTACGCGCCCAACCATGCGCGCAACGAACCAGCAATCGGACTTGAATCGGCGAGACAAGGCATATACATTTTGGCATATACAACGGAGGCTGCCATATGCCTATTTCATTGCCCTCATCCAGACCGAAAGAAGTCAAGCTGTTCCGCAACAACCGTAGCCAGGCGGTGCGCATCCCTGCGGAATTTGAGTTACCCGGAGATCGCGTGCTGATCCACCGCGAAGGGGATAAGCTCATCATCGAGCCTCTAACCAGGCCGTCCAATTTGGCTGAGCTTATTGCCGAGTGGAAGAAGGAGCCTCCGCTCGGGCCTGAAGACCAGTTCCCGGATATTGAGGATATGCCTGCAAAGCCGGAGAATATTTTTTGAACGGGTACCTGCTCGATACGAACATCATCAGCGACATCATACGCAATCCTTTCGGACCGGCGGCACGCCGCATCGAAGAAATCGATCCCAAAGAGATTTGCACCAGCATTATCGTCGCAGCGGAGTTGCGATATGGCTGCGCAAAAAAGGGATCAGCCAAGCTACTGGCCAAGGTCGAAAGCGTGCTCGAAACGCTTCCCATACTGCCCATGGATGTACCTGCTGACATCAAGTACGGCGGCATCCGTGCGGAGTTGGAAGCGGCGGGACAGAGCATTGGCCTCAACGATCTATTGATCGCCGCGCATGCCTCTGCGCTCGACCTGACACTTGTGACGGACAACACGCGCGAGTTCGAGCGCATTCGCGGGCTCAATCTGGAAAACTGGCTTGATAGATAGCAGGGACGCTCACACGGCGCTGACAAGCGCTGAGGATGATATGTCGCCATTTTTCGGTTTCATCGACACGTTTTCCGGAAATGTCGATAGCATCGTCAAATCGTATCTTCCCGATCTGCAAGCGAGGCAGGCATGAAACAGCCGCGGGGCCAGCTTATCGGCTATGCGCGAGTTTCGACGGACGAGCAGGCGACTGAAGCTCAGGAGATTGAACTCCGCTCGGCCGGCTGCGACCTCATCGTCCAAGAACACGGGTCCGGCGCATCGCGGGCGCGCCCTGCCCTGGCCAACCTCCTGCGTGAGATCAAGACCGGAGACACGCTCGTCGTCGTGCGGCTCGATCGCCTTGCGCGCTCGGTCAGCCATCTGCTCGAGGTGATCGACGATCTGACAGCGAAGAATGCGCATTTTCGCTCGCTTCGCGATCCGATTGATACGACCACACCGCAGGGCATGTTTTCTCTCCAGGTGCTGGGCGCCGTGGCACAGCTCGAACGCGCGCTGATCTCCGAGCGAACCAAGGCGGGCATCAAGGCCGCAAAGGCTAAGGGTCGACTGCCGGGCAATCCCGGTATCCGGGAAAAGCGCCCCGAGGCGCTCGCCGAAATGACCGCTGTGCAGAAGGCGGCTTACGGCGATCGCATCCAGGCTTCCGCCAACCAATGGCTCCCGACGGTTCGGCGCATGCGACCGGATCATACCTGGGACGACATCGCCCGAGTGCTCAAGCAACGCGGCCTCGCCTGGACGCCGGAACGCCTTCGTCGTGCCGTGAAGTGGATGGTTGCGGAGCGCATGGCCGATCCGGCTTTGCTTCGCAAGTCCCCTCCCCGCCTGCCCGAGGATCGCTTGATGACGCTGGTGGCCGGCATCCACTCGTCCAACCCGGACCTGACGCTGCGCGAGATCGCGACCCAGCTCGAACGGTTGCACGAGCGAACGCCGCGAGGCGGCTCCAAGTGGTCGCCCTCTTCCGTAAAGAACCTCCTCGACCGGGCCCGCCGATCGGGACTGATTTCCAGCACCGGATAACCGCAAGCCCTTCATCGCGATTTCGGCCTCTGCAGGCTCTTCAACAGCGAATCCGACACCTGCAGGCGATCCCCGGCTTCAGCCGTATCATTCGATCGGCCCCTATCCAGGTTGTCGGTCTGCTTTTGCGCGTCGAGTTTCGCCCGGAGCAAGGCCATGACCATCGGCCAGGTCGAGAACTTCCCGTCTTTGGCGCGATCGGTCAGGCTGCGCAGATAGCCACCGGCGTTGTTGATCTGATCGGCCCTCTGGTAGATTCCGGCCAGCGTGATCCCCGCATGCTGCTCGCCCATGACCTCGCATGCTTCCCGCCAAGCGCTCTGGCTGATCCCCAGCATCGGCCGGGCGACCTCCGCCGCGGCGAGCAAGTCGCGCCAGTGCCGGATTGCCCCTCCGCGCGCCAGTTCGCGAATTTCGGGGCAAGCATCCAGTACGATCCCCAATGGCAGATCTCGCCTCGGCAGGCTCCGTACGTTGTCGGTTTCGGCAGCGTTGCCGTCCGCTTCATCTTTTTCTCCTAGGCCGTATTCAGATTCAAAATTAGAGTCTGGTTTTGAATTCTGTATGTGACGACCGGAATGGGACTCATTGGCGTCCAGATTCTGCAATTTCACGAATGATTCCAACACTTCACGGATTTCAACATAGAGCTCGTGAAGTGCCTGGGTAATCTCCTCCACAAGCTGCCTGGGTGCGGAGCGCGGCAGTTGCGCAATAATCGCCTGGTAGGTCTGTGTGACCCTGCCCCAGTTGCCAGGAACGTTCTCTTCAATGCCGGTTTCAACCATCTTGACGATGTCACGCCGGAGCAACGTCAAGCGCTCCTTGGCAACGCGAAAAGCCTTCTTCTCGGTCTGCATTGCTTCCACCAGCTCGCGAAACTCGTCTGCTCGCGCCACGATCGGCGACAAGTCGAAGCCGTAGGCCTGCTCGACCTCTCCTCTCCGGTCCTTGCGGGCGAAGCGCTTGCCGTTGGGGCTATCGCGGCGGATGATCAAGCCGCAGTCGACAAGGACCGCGATATGCCTGCGCAGCGTCGTGGGCGGCATACCGTTGGCCCGTGCCGCGAGTTGTTCATTCGAGGGCCAGACGATAAGTTCACCATTTCCGGAGAGCGTGGTTTCCGGATGGAACGTCAGTAGGGCGTTGAGGATCGTGAGGGAGCGATCTGTAGCACCGATCAGTTCGCGCGCTTCGCGGATGTGCTGAAAGACCTGCCACTTGTGAGCGACAGTTTCGGGTGAGACAGCCTTCGCCGTCATCTGGCTTGCTATGTGGCCGAGCATCATCGGCCGCCGCCCAAAGGGCGTCGTTGAGATATGCCTGTGCATTTCCTTTTACCTTTCGTTAGGCAAAAGAAATTTGCTCGCCGGAACGGCGTTGAGCCTCAGAAGGCTCTTGACGGCGATTCTCGGAAATGCGATTCTCTTAGTTGCGACACTACAGAGAAGGGGTTCCGAAATTCGTTTCGGGGCCTTTTTCTTTTGCGGGTGGTGATAATCTACTGTTGTCCAGCGAGCCTATCGATCAAGGCCTCACTCTGGGTCGGCGTTTCCTCCTCCGCTCGTTTCAATAAATTGGACGTAGAGACGATCCAATTGGTCTGCGACATATTCTCCGAAGGACGGCACCAGTTTCTCATCAAAAATTAAGGCCGTCCTTCCCGCCTCCTGCTGAATGCGCGCCGCTTTTTTGCCCTTCGGCGTACTCCAGGCTTTTACTTTCTTGGAAGGTTTCGTCGTGCGCTTTGATGCAATATCGAAAACGAGCGCGAAACGAGCATCGCTATCCGCAGCTTTAAACGATCCAGATTCCAGAACCGTCTCGACCGCCTCCTTGATCCTAGGTTTCCCAAGGCTGTCGGCGAGAGCCACCCAACGCGACCTACCGACTTTCGAGGCCGGACCGATCTGAACAGCGAGCCTTTCTGGTATGCTCCGCGCAACGGCTATATACCGGCTTATATCAGCCTTGTCCGTTGATAGTGCCGCGGTGATGGTCGCCCGATCAAATCCAGCGTCTTCAAGTCGGAGTGCAAAGAGCGCTTTCTCGATAAACGAAAGATCGGCTCGGTCTAGATTCTCCCGCCCTTGAGCGACGACCAACTCGCGATCTGTGAGAGTACGGACAATAGCCGATACCTCTAGACCCAAATCGGCGGCAGCCCGCAACCGACGCCGACCATATGCGATCTGATAGCGGCCAGTCTTTTCCGGATGAGGTCGAACAAGAATCGGAATTTGCTGCCCGTTCTCCGCAATACTTGCCTTGAGTTGATCGAATTTCGGATCGATGGCTGTCGGCAACCGATCGGCAATCGTAGATCCCTCCACCGTTGAAGGATCTAGGGAAACAACGACCTCGCCAGAAGCCAATTGATCCTGAAGTCGGGCAGCGTTTTTGGCTCCCTCTGCCATTTCCTGTAACGAAGAGCCCATTGCCGAGATCGCGCCTGTACGTACACGAGCAGCTGATTTATCAGCTGTGGCTTTCTCGCTCGCCACAGGCTTCTTGAGGAACAATGAGTCGATTGCGTCTTTACGGCTCATGGCATTAACCCCTGCGGCCTAGTTCTCACGCGATTGATTTCCGCTGATTTGCGTAGCCTGTTGGGAGCTCCCAACAAACCTTGGCGGAACGAAAAGTGCAGGAAATCACCCGAAATTTTCAAATTGGAATACGGCAGAAAAGCACTGCGGAGAGCCATCAAGAAGTTCGTAAATGGAACATTCCTGTTGGGAGCTCCCAACAACAGGTGGTCATAGTCCGCAACAGCCGTCATGCCCGGCCCCACGCAGTTTTGATCAAGGCCTCGATTTCGGCATTTACCGAATCCAAAGCTTCCATTGCACGGTCATATGTAGACCGCGTCAGATTCTCTCTCCCAATCTCATAGAGAGTCTGCTTCGTGAGGCCAGCATCCGAGACCGCCGCAGACTTCACCATTGGATTGGTGAGGACATGGTCGTCAAACATGTTGCGCAATAGAGCGGCGACCTTCGTCTGCGGTGCGTCCTGAGGCTCGAAACGAGTGAGCAAGTAGCGGATGAAGTCGTATTGGAGATTCCCCCCGGCCTCCTTCACGACACCCAGAAGGTCGCGGGTCATAAGCAGGAACTGACTCATGGAGGCTATGTCGAGCATCTGAGGATGCACCGTGATGACCATTGATGTCGCGGCACACAAGCCACCGAGCGTCAAGAAGCCAAGCTGGGGAGGGCAGTCAATAACGACGACGTCATAATCATCGGCAACTTCGTCGAGCGCCTCTGCGACGCGGGTGAAAAACAGCCCATCGCGTGAGCCGCGACCGGCCAGGGCCTTTGGAGTCGTGTGTTCAAACTCCATGAGCTCGAGATTTCCGGGAACGAGATGGAGGCCATCAAAATAAGTCGGACGGATGACCTCTCTAAGTGACCGCCTCGAGTCATCATACCGGATCGCCGCATATAGCGTCTCGTTGGAACCCACATCCGTCTCCGGCAGAACACCGAGGAGTGCCGAAAGGCTAGCCTGCGGATCTAGGTCGACCGCGAGAACCCTGTATCCCTGCAGCGCAAGATACTGAGCAAGGTGAGCTGAAGTGGTCGTCTTGCCAGAGCCCCCCTTGAAGTTCGTTACCGCGATGACCTGTAAATGCTCCGAGCCGCGCCTATGGGGTACAAACTCCGTGCTTTCGCGCCCACGGGCAGAACCCGCCAGCATATGCCGTATCTCATTTATCTGTCCGAGGGTGTAGAAGCGTCTTCCATTGCTGGCGAGTTCAGGCTGCGGGCCTTCACCTGCCAGGGTCATCTTTCGAAGAGTCGAGTCAGATATCTTCATTAGGCGCGCTGCTTCACCGGACGTGAACTTGCGCAAACTCTTGTGCGAAGTCGGAGGAAACAGAGCTTCGCTCATAGCTTGCAGCTGAGAGCTCAGCTGTTCAGCGTGCTCACCTATGGTGACATCTACCGAAGGGCGATCATTTCGGGATACGGCAGCGACTTTGCTCACGGTGAAATCTCTTGTCACGGTTAATCGGCATGTAATGCCATTTTTCCGTGACGATTACTGAATGCGTGTTTGGTTGCAAGGCGTTTTTGGTTAACAAAAGATTAACGCGCTATCGCCTCCTTTAGGCCAAACGTGGAATAGTCATTTGTTATCTGATAGTTAGCGAACTCATCCTCTTTGCGGCGACGTGTGAGAAATGCAGATCTGCATTGGTCATCCACACGTTAATTAAGCTCTTTCGCCGCACTAAACCCCGATTCGGCAGAATCACCGAGGTGCAAAATTGCACCTAGCCACCACCGAGTCGTGGTGATTGATAGATGCGCAATTCGATTCTCAACGGAGTGGATCATGCGCATTCTCGTCGTTTCGCCAGACCTTTATGAGCGCCATCGCAGCCTGCTGACGCAGATGCACCGCCTTCGTGCACTGATCTTTGGATCGCGCTTGAGCTGGGACGTGGAGATCGCGGCCGCCGAGGAGCGCGATGAGTATGACGCGGTTGGACCGACCTATATCCTGGCCGTGGACGCGACCGATCGGGTAGCGGGCTGCGCCCGGCTTCTTCCCGCCCTCGGGCCGACCATGCTGGAGCGGACCTTTCCCACGCTGCTGGCCACCGGCGCGCTCGCCGCTCACATGGGAATGGTCGAGAGCTCGCGCTTTTGCGTCGACACCTCCCTTGAAGCGGGCAGAGGAGGGGGCCAGCTGCACCAGGCGACCCTGACGATGTTTGCCGGCATCATCGAGTGGTCGATGACCAACGGCTACAGCGAGATCGTCACGGCGACCGATCTTCGCTTCGAACGCATCCTCAAACGTGCCGGATGGCCGATGCGGCGACTGGGCGAACCCGCCGCGATCGGCAATACGACGGCCGTCGCCGGCATCCTGCCGGCCGATCGCACAAGCTTCGAGCGCGTTCTGCCGGCGGGATACCGTTCAACGCTCGCACCGGAAAATGATATCAGGGGTGCGGCGTGACCCGGCTTCCCTCCCATTCGCGCCTGGTGCGCAAACTTCAGGATGCGCTGGGCGACCAGCTCTGCGTGGCGCTCGATGACACGAGCGTCGCCGAGATCATGCTTAATCCGGATGGGCGGCTGTTCATCGAGCGGCTTGGGCACGGCATCGCACCGGCCGGCGAACTGACAGCGGCGGCGGCCGAGGTCGTCATCGGCAGTGTGGCGCACGCCCTGCAGTCCGAAGCGGACCACGAGCAGCCGATCATATCCGGCGAGTTACCGATCGGCGGCCACCGGTTCGAAGGCCTGCTTCCCCCGGTCGTCTCGGCGCCGACGTTTACGATCCGCCGCCGGGCGTCGCGTCTCATTCCGCTCGACGAGTATGTGAAGAACAAGGTGATGACCGAGACCCAGGCGTCTGTCCTGCGCAGCGCGATCTCATCGCGCATGAACATCGTGATCTCGGGCGGGACCGGGTCGGGCAAGACGACGCTTGCCAATGCCGTGATCGCTGAAATCGTCGCGACCGCGCCGGAGGATCGCATGGTGATCCTCGAGGACACCGCCGAAATCCAGTGCGCAGCCGAGAACGCCGTCTCGCTCCACACGAGCGACACGGTCGACATGGCACGGCTCCTCAAAAGCACGATGCGATTGCGCCCAGACAGGATCATCGTCGGCGAGGTGCGCGACGGCGCGGCCCTGACGCTGCTTAAGGCCTGGAATACCGGCCACCCCGGCGGCGTCACCACCGTGCATTCCAACACAGCGATGTCCGCGCTTCGGCGCCTTGAGCAGCTCACCGCCGAGGCCAGCCAGCAGCCCATGCGCGAAGTGATCGGCGAAGCCGTCGACCTGGTCGTGTCGATCGAGCGGACCGGGCGCGGCCGGCGTGTGCGCGACGTGATCCATGTCGAGGGTTTCAGGGGCACGACCTACCAGACCGAACACTATGCCCAGATCGATGAGGACAGTCATGCAGCGTAAGCGTCATCCCCTATTCACCGGCGGTGCCCTTCTCCTGGTGTCGATGATTCTGGCAGCGCCAGCGCTTGCGTCATCGGGGGGCGGCGGCCTCCCCTGGGAGTCGCCGCTGCAACAGATCCAGCAATCGATCACCGGCCCTGTCGCCGGCTTCATTGCGCTCGCAGCCGTGGCAATCGCCGGCGGCATGCTGATCTTCGGGGGTGAGCTCAACGACTTTGCGCGACGGCTTTGCTACATCGCGCTGGTCGGCGGCGTCCTGCTTGGGGCGACCCAGATCGTCGGCCTGTTTGGTGCGACCGGTGCGACGATCGGCAGCCTCGAGCCACAGATACGGGATAGTCTGGCAAGCCAGACCGAGCTTGCGCATCCGAAAGGGGAGGGGGCTCGTGGCTGACACCGTCTCCAACCTTGTGCGCTCACGGATCCATCGCGCCTTGTCACGCCCCAATCTGCTGATGGGTGCGGATCGCGAGCTTGTGCTCCTGAGCGGGCTCGCGGCCGTCATCCTGATCTTCGTCGTGCTCACCTGGTATGCGGCGATCTTTGGGCTGGCGCTCTGGCTCGTGACCATTGCCGCGCTTCGGATGATGGCGAAGGCCGATCCGTTGATGCGCCGCGTCTATCTGCGGCACGTCTCCTACAAGTCCTCATACAGGGCGACATCGACGCCCTGGCGGCGCTATTGAGGCGGCAAATATGGTAGTTCTGAAGCGTTTCCGTCACGCCGGTCCGTCATTCGCCGACCTCGTTCCCTATGCCGGTCTCGTCGATAGCGGCGTCATGCTCCTCAAGGACGGCAGCCTGATGGCAGGCTGGTACTTTGCCGGCCCGGACAGCGAGAGCTCGACCGACACCGAGCGCAACGAGATCAGCCGGCAGATCAATGCGATCCTGGCACGCCTCGGCTCCGGCTGGATGATCCAGGTCGAGGCAGCACGTGTTCCGACGACCGACTATCCGGCCGAGGCGGATTGCCATTTCCCGGATCCTGTCACGCGGGCGATCGACGCGGAGCGGCGCGCACATTTCGAGCGGGAGAGGGGACATTTCGAAAGCCGGCATGCGCTGATCCTGACCTGGCGGCCGCCCGAGCCGCGGCGCTCGGGGCTGACGCGCTATGTTTATTCCGATGCGGCCAGCCGCTCAGCCAGCTATGCCGACAGCGCGCTCGACACCTTCCGCACCTCGATCCGCGAGGTCGAACAGTATCTCGCCAATGTCGTCACGATACGCCGGATGCTGACGCAAGAGACGGAGGACCGCGGCGGCTTTCGGGTCGCGCGCTATGACGAACTCTTCCAGTTCATCCGTTTCTGTGTCACCGGCGAGAACCATCCCGTGCGATTGCCGGAAATCCCGATGTATCTCGACTGGCTGGTGACAGCCGAACTGCAGCACGGGCTGACGCCGACCGTTGAAAACCGCTTCCTAGGTGTCGTGGCGATCGACGGCCTGCCGGCGGAGAGTTGGCCGGGCATTCTCAATGCGCTCGACCTCATGCCGCTCACCTATCGCTGGTCGAGCCGCTTCGTCTTCCTCGACGAGCAGGAAGCGCGGGTGCGGCTGGAGCGCACCCGCAAGAAATGGCAACAGAAGGTAAGGCCATTCTTCGACCAGCTGTTCCAGACACAAAGCCGCTCGCTCGACCAGGACGCCATGACGATGGTGGCCGAGACAGAAGATGCGATCGCGCAAGCGGCCTCGCAGCTCGTCGCCTATGGCTACTATACCCCGGTCATCGTCCTCTTCGACGACGAACAGCCACGCTGCCAGGAGAAGTGCGAGGCCATTCGCCGGCTGATCCAGGCGGAAGGCTTCGGCGCCCGGATCGAGACGCTCAATGCGACAGATGCTTTTATCGGCAGCCTGCCGGGCGTCTCCTACGCCAATATTCGCGAGCCCTTGATCAATACCCGCAACCTCGCCGATCTCGTGCCGCTCAATTCCGTCTGGTCGGGTAGCCCGATGGCGCCTTGCCCGTTCTATCCGCCTGGCTCGCCGCCACTGATGCAGGTCGCCACCGGCTCGACCCCATTCCGGCTGAACCTTCATGTCGACGATGTCGGCCATACGTTGATCTTCGGCCCGACCGGATCCGGCAAGTCGACACTGCTTTCGCTGATCGCGGCGCAGTTTCGCCGCTACAGGGAGGCCCAGGTCTTCGCCTTCGACAAGGGACGGTCGATGCTGCCGCTGACATTGGCCGTTGGCGGCGATCACTACGAGATCGGCGGCGATGCAGCCGAAGCAGGGGAGGGGACTTCGCCTCGGCTGGCCTTCTGCCCGTTGGCCGAACTCTCGACCGACGGCGATCGCGCCTGGGCGGCGGAATGGCTGGAGACGCTGGTGGCGCTGCAGGGTGTCACGATGACACCGGATCATCGCAACGCCATCTCCCGGCAGATCGCATTGATGGCGGAGTCGCGCGGCCGGTCGCTATCGGATTTCGTGAGCGGCGTGCAGATGCGCGAGATCAAGGACGCGCTCCATCACTACACCGTCGACGGACCGATGGGGCAGCTTCTCGACGCCGAGGAGGACGGCCTGACGCTCGGCGCCTTCCAGTGCTTCGAAGTGGAAGAACTGATGAACATGGGCGAGCGCAATCTCGTGCCGGTCCTCACCTATCTGTTCCGCCGGGTCGAGAAGAGGCTCACCGGGAGCCCAAGTCTCATCATTCTCGACGAGGCCTGGCTGATGCTTGGCCATCCGCTGTTCCGCGACAAGATCCGCGAATGGCTGAAGGTGCTCCGCAAGGCCAACTGCGCGGTGGTGCTCGCCACCCAGTCGATCTCAGACGCCGAACGCTCCGGCATCATCGATGTGCTGAAGGAAAGCTGCCCGACCAAGATTTGCCTGCCGAATGGGGCGGCGCGCGAGCCCGGCACACGCGAATTCTATGAGCGGATCGGTTTCAACGAGCGGCAGGTCGAGATCGTCGCGACCGCGCTCCCGAAGCGGGAATACTACGTCGCCTCGCCCGATGGCCGCCGGCTCTTCGACATGGCGCTCGGGTCCGTCACGCTCTCCTTTGTCGGCGCATCCGGCAAGGAAGACCTCAAGCGCATCCGTGCGCTTGAGGCGGAACACGGGGATTCATGGCCACGCCACTGGCTTCAACAGAGAGGGATTGCTCATGCGGAAACTTATCTACACGACGTCTGATCGACGGACCGCCGCCGCCATTCTCGCCGTCGCAGCAGCGATGGCGCTGCCTGCAACGGGCCAAGCCGGCGGCGTCACCGGCGAGGCGACGGAGTTCACCCAGCTCGCTAACAATGCGGAGCTCGTGGCACTGGTCGGCAAGTCGGCCGAACAGGTGAACAACCAGATCACCCAGATCAACCAGCTTGCGGAGCAGATCCAGAACCAGCTGAGGATCTACGAGAACATGCTGCAGAACACCGCGCAACTGCCCGACCACGTCTGGGGCCAGGTCGAAAGCGATCTAAGCCGGCTGCAGAGCATCGTCGGGCAGGGGCAGGGGATCGCGTTTTCGATGGGCAATATCGACGACCAGCTCAAGCAGCGGTTTCAAAGCTACGCCGAGATGCAAACCAACCTGCCGAGCCAGGCAAGCTTTTCCACCACCTACCAATCCTGGTCCGACACCAATCGCGACACGATCGCCGGCACGCTGAAGGCGGCAAACCTCACCGCCGAGCAGTTCGCGAGTGAGGAATCGACCATGTCGTCCTTGAGATCGATGTCGGAGAGCGCCGACGGCCAGATGAAGGCGCTGCAGGTCGGTCACGAGATCGCCACCCAGGAGGTAGCGCAGCTTCAGAAGCTCCGCGGCCTGGTCTCGCAGCAGATGACCATGATGGGCACATGGTATCAGTCGGAACAGGCGCAGAAGGACCTCGCCCAAGCCCGGCGGAACGAGTTCTTCAGCTCGACGGCGCCTTCCACCTCCGGCGGCGAAAAGATGAGGGTCGATTGGTGAACACGAAGCTGATCCTGATCGCTATCGCGATCGTGCTTGCCATCGGCACTGCCGGCCTATGGTTCCTCATCTCCGAGAAGCAGGCGGCCCAGGAGCGCCGTGCCAACTTTTTCGGCTCGTCAAAGACCTACCCGACGTCCGGTGGAGAGAAGATGAAGGTCGAATGGTGATGCCCATGACCTCAAAACGTCTCGGTGCGCTGCGGACAGTGGTGCTGGTCGCCGCGGTCGCGGCAATAGCGGCGCAGCCGGCACTGGCCCAGGAAGGCTCAGTGCTCACCTCATTGCAGAACCAGATCACGACGGCGGCAAAGGGGTGGGAAACCACCGTCATGGACGCAGCAAAGTCGCTGTTCTGGATCCTCGCCGGCATTGAGATCGGCATAGCGGCTGTGTGGCTCGCCCTTCAGGCGGCTTCCCTCGACAGCTGGTTCGCGGAGCTCGTCCGGCGGATCCTGTTCGTCGGCTTCTTCACCTTCGTTCTGACCCAGGGCCCCGCCTTCGCAAAGGCGGTCGTCGATAGCCTCTTCCAGATCGGCGCCGGTGGCGGCACGGCATCCCCCGCCGACGTCTTCAATGCCGGCCTCGCCGTTGCAACCAAGATGTCGGAAAAGATCCAGTTTGGGCTCTTCGAAGACAACGCACTGGCGATCTCGGCCGCCTTCGCCATGGTCGTCGTCGTCATCGCGTTTTCCCTCGTCGCGGCGATCTTTGTCTCCGTTATGGTCGAGATGTATCTGGGTCTGCTGGCCGGCATGATCATGCTCGGCCTCGGCGGCTCCTCCTACACCAAGGATTTCGCCATCCGTTACCTGGTCTATGCGTTTTCGGTCGGCATGAAGCTAATGGCGCTGGTGATGATCTCCCGCATCGGCTCGGAAGTGCTGATCGGGTTGGCGAACGAGCCTCAGGTTGGCGACCAGTTCCAGACGGCGCTCGCAATCGCCGGCATTGCCGTCGTGGTCTTCATCATCGCGATCTATGTGCCGACCATCATCCAGGGCGTGGTGCAGGGCGCCTCGGTTTCTGGCGGCATGGAGGCGATCCGGCACGGCAGCCAGGCAGCATCCTTTGCGGCGGGCGGCGCATTTCTCGCCGCAGGTGCTGCCGGCGCCGGCTTTGCGGCAGGCCAGTCAGCGCGGGCAGCTGGATCGTCATTCGCGGGCGCTGCTCTGCGTGGGATGGGCGCCGGGGTCTGGTCGGCGGGGGCAGCGGCCGGGTCGGCGGCGAAAGAAAAGGCGATCGGCTCTCCGGGCGCCTATGCCGGATCGCTGCTCGGCCTGGCCAATGCCAAACTGGACGGAAACCGCAGCGGCTCCGGTCGGCGCACGCCCTCTCCCGAACGTCACGATCAATCATAATCAAAGAGGACGGGAAGATGGCAGCCAATCGCGCCCCCGATAACCCCTATCTTGCCGCCCGCCAGGAATGGAACGAGCGCTACGGATCCTATGTGAAATCTGCATCAGCCTGGCGGCTCGTCGGCATCACCGGCATGCTCATGGCGGTCGTCGGCTTTTCCTATGCGCTCTACCAGAGCACGCAAGTCAAGCTCGTCCCCTATATCGTCGAGGTCGACAAGCTGGGGACGGCCGTGACGGCCGGCTTCCCGCAGCAGATCGAATATGCCGATCCCCGTGTCGTGCGGGCGACGCTCGGCGGCTTTGTCTCGAACTTCCGCTCCGTCTCACCCGATGCCGTGGTGCAGAAGCAATATATCGACCGGACCTATGCGCTGCTCAGGACCTCCGATCCGGCGACGGAGAAGGTCAATGCCTGGTTTCGGTCGAGTTCGCCCTTCGAGAAAGCGAAGAACGCGACGGTCGCCATCGAGGTCAACAACATCGTGGCGCTTTCGAACCAGTCCTACCAGATCGACTGGACCGAGTTCGAGCGCGACCGGAAGGGCAAGGAAACCGCGGTGCGCCGGTTTCGCGGCATCGCCACCGTGACACTGACCCCGCCCCAGGATGAGGGCGTCATCCGCCTCAACCCGATCGGCCTTTATCTCAAGGACTTCGACTGGACTGCACAGCTTTGAAAGGCATGGCCATCCCATGACTACGACCATCTTGACTGGCCACGCCAGACTTATCCTCACCTTGGCATGCGCCTTGATCGCTGGAACCGCTTTTTCACCGAATGCACTGGCTGGAGATGTCTCCGCCAACGAGGCAAAGGGCATCGACATCTCCGGCAAGTGGCGTGGCACCCGCGGCCTGGTGACCCGGGGCGACGACGGCAAGGTGATCTTCCTCTTTGGCGAGGTGCAGCCGTCTGTCGTCTGCTCGCCGCTGCAGGTCTGCGATATCGAGCTGCAGCCGGGCGAGGTGGTGCGCGACGTTCTCGTCGGCGATACGGTGCGCTGGAAGGTCGAACCGGCGACCTCGGGGGCTGCCGGCGGGCAGGCGATTCATCTGATCGTCAAGCCGTCCGAACCGGGGCTTGTCACCTCGATGGTGGTGACGACGTCGCGGCGTACTTACCACATTCAGCTCAAGTCCCATCCGACCCAATATATGGCGCGCATCGGCTTCGAATATCCGGAGGACGTGTCGGCCAAGCTCGCCGACATCAATGCGAGGCTGGAGGCAAGCACCATTCCCGGCGCCAATGTGCCGGCAGAGCAGTTGAGTTTCTCCTATTCCGTCTCCGGCCGGGCCAGATGGCGGCCGACGCGCGTCTATAGCGACGGCCAGAAGACCTACATCCAGTTCCCGCGCCGGATTTCTGGCCAGGACGCGCCGGTCCTGTTCGTCGTCTCCGGCGGCCAGAACCGGATCGTCAACTACCGCATGAAGAACAACATGATGATCGTCGACTACAATGTCGACCGGGCGGTGCTGGTGTCCGGGGTTGGCTGGAAACAGGAGAAGGTAACGATCCGGCGGGGAGGGCGGTGATGCGCGCTCTCCCCTCTCGCCCGATCCGCCGGCTCGCCGCCGCCGGCCTCATCGTCCTTCTGCTTTCCGGATGCGAGAGCGTTGGAACAGATAGTCTCGTCGCCAGCGACGCGCCGCCAGAGATTTCCGGTCCGGCGGCGAGTGCGATCGCCGGCGATATGGTCAGTCGTCTCGCCGAGCAGATCGGGCCGGGCAAGGCGACGATAGCACTCAAGCCCGATACTTCTCCCTTCGGTCAGGCGCTCGAGGCGGCGCTCAAAGGCTGGGGTTATGCCGTCGTCACCGATCAGAAGACAGACGACAAGAAGACCGTCATTCCGCTTGCCTATGTGATCGTGCCCTTCGAGCGCCAGTTGCTGGCACGGCTCTCCACATCCAAGGTCGAGCTTGGGCGCGCCTATACCGTCACTGCGAACGGGGCGACACCGGCTAGCGCGCTGTCGTTGCTGAAGCGCGGGTGAGGGGGAGAGGGCCATGATACAATCTCTCAAGCTCGGCGGCTCCACAAACGAGGAAGCACAAGCCGGCATGCGCCGGATCAACCGCCTGCCCATCATCATCGTCATCGTGCTGGTGATCGTCTTTCTCGGGGTGATCTTTTACGGGCTGACTTCGCGCGGGCTGTTCTTCAACAAAGACGCGGGGCTCGAGACGAACCCAGGAACGCCGGCCTCGACCTTCGCTGATCAGATCAAACGCGGCGTCACAGACGGCATCATCGGCGATCCCGAGCAGCAGGTCACCTACCAGCCGACGCCGGTCGAGAAGAAGGAAGACACAAAGAATCCGTTCACCTCGCAACCGGTGAGCCGCGAGGAACCGCAAAAGACCCAGGCACTGGAGTCGGAGGCGGCCTGGCGCGCGCGCCTGGAGCGCGAACAGCGCGAGCAATATCTGCGTGAGCGACATCGTCAGCGGATGGCACGGCTGCAGGCCAATGACGCGGCCTATGACGCGCCACTCGCTATCGACCGCAGCAAGCTCGAGGCAAATGCGAAATCCAGCGACCAGGCAGCCGCCGACAAGACCACGGCATCGTCGACCGCGAACGCTGCGCTACCGGACCTTTACGCGGCCGCCCTGAACAACGGCCTCGGCCAGAACGTCGACCAGAACGGTCAAAAGTCCAAGGAGGACTTCTTCAACTCCGATCTCAAGGAACTCGGCTATCTGCCGAACCGGGTCGTGCCGCGGCAGTCGCTGTTTGAACTGAAACGCGGCTCGGTGATCCCGGCGACACTGATCACCGGCATCAATTCCGACCTACCCGGCCGCATTTCTGCGCAGATCAGCCAGAACGTCTATGACAGCGCCACCGGCCATCGGTTGCTGATCCCGCAAGGTGCAAAACTGTTCGGCCGCTATGACAGCAAGGTGTCCTTCGGGCAGAGCCGCGTTCTCGTCGTCTGGACCGACCTGATCTTTCCTAACGGTTCTACACTGCAGATCGGCGGCATGGCCGGCACGGATGCGGAAGGTTATGGCGGTTTCCATGACAAGGTGAACAACCACTATTGGCGAACTTTCGGCTCGGCGGCGCTGATCGCGCTGATCGGGACCGGGATCGACGCCTCGATGCCTGAGAGCTCTACGCTGGCGACGCAGGAGACGGCGTCGGACGCGGCCCGGCGGAATTTTGCGGAGAGCTTTGGCCGTGTCGCCGAACAGACGATCAGCCGCAACCTCAATGTCCAGCCGACCCTCGAGATCCGGCCCGGTTACAAGTTCAACGTGCTGGTTGATCAGGACATCGTCTTTCCGGGCCCTTATCGAAACTAAGCTGCTGGGGCCGCAACGACGTCCGGGCCAGAGCGTCAAATTTCGGTCTCGAACGCCTTCATCTTTAGTGCGCTTTGCTCTAATGAAGCGACCACGAAACCTAAGGTGAGGGAACGTGAGAAAACTCGTCGCAGGCAAACTCCATGGCATCCACGTAACCGAGGCCAATCTCAACTATCACGGATCGATCACCTTGGATCCCGACCATTGCGAGGAGGCGGGAATCCTGCCGATGGAGTTCGTCGAGATCTGGAACAAGAATTCCGGCGACCGTATCTCCACCTATGTCATCCTCGGCGAGCGCGGCTCTCGATGCTGCATCTTGAACGGTGCGGCAGCGCGCACCTGCCAGCCGGGTGACCAGGTCATCATCTGCAACTCGGTCTATCTCGACGAAAGCCGGATCACATCGGTGAAGCCGAAGGTGCTCACCTTCGACGAGAACAATCACATTCGTGACCGGCTGAGCTATTCGGTCGGCGTCGATGCGGAAGGGCGATACACTTTCGACATCCTCGACCAGGCGCAAAATGCCTTGCCGGTTCCGCTGATGGTGTCTCGCGCATAACCCGGCATCCCCATGCTGGGTAGGGCGGGCTAAAGCCGCCCATGCAGAGGTATTTCATCTCGAGATAATCCTCGAGGCCATGGCGTGAACCCTCGCGGCCGATGCCCGATTGCTTCACGCCGCCGAAGGGCGCGGCTTCGGAGGACATATGTCGGGTGTTGATGCCGACCAGCCGTATTCGAGCGCTTCGGCGACGCGCCATACCCGCTTGAGATTGGAGGCATAGAAATAGGGCGGCTTGCAACAGAGGTTCAGAACCAACGGCGCCGACCAAGCTCAAGATCCAGCTGACGCAGTTTTTTTGCTCAATCGCCCCACACAACGCAGCTTTCCTGCAAGCTGAAAGCGCAATGCGTGAACTGCGCCTCTGCGGGTTAGATATGCTCGTTGAATGCTCAATCGAAGGGGTTCAGGTTGCCGAATTGTGATGCCGAACTGAGGAGCAGAACGGCGCCACCGGCGATGAAGTTCTAAAAAAAGCGCAAGGGGAAGCTGTATGCGAAAAATCGTACGATCTACATTTCTCACCGCGGTCGCTATCGGGGCGACCGTGTTTTCAAATGGTGGCGCCACTGCTGATGACCTCAAGTCTATCAAAGACAAGGGGTACGCTCGCGTGGTCGTCGCGAACGAGCAACCGTACGGGTTCATCGACGCTGAAAACAAGGGAGCCGGCATCGGCCCGGACGTGGCTGCTGCTGTACTTCGCAAGATCGGCGTAACCAACATCCAGTGGAGCTCTGTTGCGTTTGCTGGACTCATTCCCGGAGTTAAGGCAGACCGTTTTGATTTCGCGGCCGCCGAGCAGGCTATTTTGCCTGAGCGGTGCGCGCAGGTTCAGTTCACCCAACCCAACTCTAGTTATACCTCGGGTCTCTTGGTGCTCAAAGGCAATCCAAAGAAGCTTCATAGCTTCGATGACTTGCTCAAAGTGCAAGGGACCACGCTCGCTGTCGTGTCGGGGGCTGATGAAATCATTCCTGACGCCTATCAGGTGCCGCGAGAAAATCGTGTCTACATCCAGAGCAAGGCTGACGCGATTGCAACGCTGACGTCAGGTCGCGCCGATGCGTACTATGCAACGGAACTTACAATTGCTGATCTCGTGAAGCAGTCCTCGGAGGTCGAGTCCGCAGAAATGACCGGTCCACCGATAGTGAATGGTAAGCCGTTTCGCAAATACGGCGCTTTCACGTTTCGTCCGCAGGACAAGGAACTGTTTGGGGCCTTTAGCGCGGCTTTGAACGAATTCAAGAAGACCGACGAGTACGAAAAGATTCTCACTCGCTACGGCCTGTCCAAAGACAGCATTCAAGCGGCTCGAGACGGCTCCACCGAAAAGCTGTGTGCAGGCGAATAAGGCAGCAAACACCGCCGGCAGTTTACTGGCCAGGATCAGGAACTGTGAAGTCGTTCCATTCCGGACCCTGGCCAAAAAGGTGGGACGAGGTCAGTGGCCACTGATGCATGCGGGGTGCAGCCGTGGGCAACGACATGACGTGCTGCACCGATGCGTTTCAACGCAACGCCCTTTTTGGCCTGCCGATTGCCACTCCGTTCGGCCTTCTACGAAAGTCAACTAGCTGACTTAGCTGGGTGCGAGGATTGATTCGATGGTTGAGAGTCTTAGTCTTATTTTGAGAGGATTGCAGACCACCGTTTCGTTGACCATCTTCAGTTTGACTCTTGCGCTCGTTGTCTCCTTCCTTGCGGGCCTCGGGCGCCTATCGAAAAACAGCGCTGTACGGGCGGCAGCGATCGCCTACATCGAATTTTTCCGAGGAACATCGCTCTTCGTACAGCTTTTCTGGGCCTTTTACGTGCTCCCGTTCATGGGCGTCGAATTAAGCCCCATGCAAGCCGCTGTTCTTGCGCTTGGCTTCAATTATGGTGCCTACGGAGCAGAAGTTGTCCGTGCGTCTATCAACGCAATCGGGCGCGACCAATGGGAGGGATGCGTCGCCCTCAATTTAAATTATTTCCAACGCCTACGCCATGTAATCATACCTCAAGCTATCGTCATCATGTTGCCGCCATTCGGAAATCTGGCAGTGACACTTCTAAAAAGTACTGCGATCGCCTCGCTAATTGCGTTGCCCGACCTGACCTATCAAGCACAACTGGTGCGGAATCAGACTGGGCAAACGCTACTCCCCTTCGCCATCATCATGATCATTTACTTTGCAATTTCGACATTCCTCAAATCTGGAATCCAGCTTGCTGAACGGCGACTTGGTGCGGACCGTACGCAACCGGCGAGGTCAGCGTAATGGAATGGAACTGGGCTTTTGCGTTTGCGATACTTCCGCGCCTTCTGGAAGGCGCGAAAATCACGATTGTCGCGACGTTTCTGGGATTTTTGATTGCTATTGTGATCGGGCTTGCCATTGCTCTTGGGCGACGCTCACAGCAGGCGTGGATCGCACGTTCGGTGGGGCTCTGCGCTGATTTCATCAGGGGCACCCCGCTACTTGTGCAGCTCTATGTTCTGTTTTTCGTTCTACCCAATATTGGAATCGTATTGTCGCCGTTAACTGCCGGGGTAATTGGACTGGGCCTTCACAATGCGACTTATATTGCGGAGGTATATCGCGCTGGTATTGAGAGCATTTCGCGCGGACAGTGGGAGGCTTCGAAGGCTTGCAACCTTAGCATCGGCCAGACCTGGCGCCACATTATCATCCCACAGGCGATCCCGCCTATGGTCCCGGCGCTCGCGAACTACCTGATCGCCATGTTCAAAGAAACACCCCTTCTCTCGGCGATTACGGTCTACGAGATTATGGGAGAGGCATTGGGCGCAGCGAGCAGAACGTATCAATATCTCGAGCCTGTAACGATGGTCGGGGGGTTTTTCCTGATCATAAGTCTCGTCTGCGCCTACCTAGCTCGTGTTCTCGAAGAGCGGGTACGCATTTATCAATAACGGCGGCATTGCACCATGACTAAGCCAATCATCCGGATCAAGAACATCAGCAAAAGCTTCGGCGCCGTCCGTGTGCTGGACGGACTATCGATAGACGTAATGCCCAAAGAAAGGCTGGCACTGATTGGCCCGTCGGGCTCCGGTAAAACGACTATCCTGCGGATCTTGATGACCCTAGAGCGAATAAACGACGGTCATATCGAAATCGATGGTGAGCAGCTTTGCCACATGGAGCGCGCTGGGCAACTCGTTCCCGCAGACGAAAAGCATTTGGCCAACGCGCGCCAGAAGATCGGCATGGTCTTCCAGCATTTCAACCTGTTCCCGCACAAATCCGTCATTGACAACATTACGCTGGCGCCCATCCTCACGAAAGGAGTGGCTAAGCCCATCGCGGAGAAACGCGCGATGGAACTGCTGGATATGGTGGGATTGGCTGACAAGGCCAAGGGCATGCCGGTGGAGCTTTCCGGTGGTCAGAAGCAACGCGTGGCAATCGCCCGCGCTCTGGCGCTTCAGCCGAAGGTTATGCTTTTTGATGAGGTCACCTCGGCTCTTGATCCCGAACTCGTGGAAGAAGTGCTCAGCGTCCTCTGGCAACTGAGCACCGAGACAGACATGACAATGTTGCTCGTCACGCATGAAATGGGTTTCGCGCACGACTTCGCGCACCGCGTGCTATTTTTTGACCGCGGGAAGATTGTTGAGGAGGGCAAACCCGGCGACATTTTCCGCCAGCCGAAGCACGAGCGCACGCAGGCTTTCCTGAAGAAGATTCTCGCTGCCGGCCATCGAATTTAGCGAAACGGCCCTTTAAAATCGAAAGGCAATCGAAAGAAGCCCTGAAGTCGTGTGAGCTGAATTGGTGCCCCGACCACATCGGAGTAGCTTCAATTGGACGATCGATGTGGAAAAGGCATCCTGACGCGGCAGGAGCGGGAACTAATTCGGCATCATCTGCAACTCCGGTCTATCTCGACGACAGCCACATTACGTCCTTGAAGGCGAAGGGAAGGCGCTAATCTTCGACGAGGCAATGCGTCACCGGTTCCGCAGATGATCTCTCGCACCTAACACGGCATCTTGCGGACGCGGGGCGCTGGTTAAAGTCCGCCCATGCAGAGGTATTTCATCTCGAGATAGTCCTCGAGCCCGTGGCGTGAGCCCTCGCGGCCGATGCCTGATTGTTTGACGCCGCCAAAGGGTGCGGCTTCGGACGACATGCGTCCGGTGTTGATGCCGACCATGCCGTATTCGAGCGCTTCGGCGACGCGCCAGACCCGCTTGAGATTGGAAGCGTAGAAGTAGGCGGCAAGGCCGTAGATCGTGTCGTTGGCCGCGCGCACCACCGCGTCGGGATCGTCGAAGCGGATGATCGGCGCCAGCGGCCCGAAGGTTTCTTCCTGGGCGATCCGCATGGTGCTTGTCACGTCGGTGATCACCGTCGGCGCGAAGAAAGTTCCGGACCGGCCGATCCGGTTGCCGCCGCAGCGGATCGACCCTCCCTTGATAACAGCGTCACTGACATGGTCTTCAATCTTGGCCAGAGCACGCGCATCGATCAGTGGGCCGATTGCTGCATCTGGATCGAAGCCGTCGCCGACGCGAAGTGTACGAACACGCTCGCTGAACTTATTAGCAAATTCGTCAAGCACACTACTATGGACGTAAAGCCGGTTGGCCGAAACGCAGGTCTGGCCGGCATTGCGAAACTTCGCCTGGACCGCGCCGTCGACGGCCGCATCGACATCGGCGTCGTCGAAGACGATGAAGGGCGCGTTGCCGCCGAGTTCGAAGCTGACCTTCTTGACCTGGTCCGCACATTGCCGCATCAACAGTCGGCCGACCTCCGTCGATCCGGTGAAGCTGATCTTGCGGACCTTGGGACTAAAGCAGAGGTCGCGCCCGACCGCATCGCCCTCGGAGGCATAGATCAGGTTGAGAACACCGTCGGGAAAACCTGCCAGCCGGGCAAGGGCGAACATGGCGCCGGCAACGAGCGGCGTTTGCTCGGCGGGTTTCAGGACGACGGTACAGCCGGCGGCAAGTGCCGGCGAAATCTTGCGTGCCACCATCGACGCCGGAAAATTCCAGGGCGTGATTGCGCCCACAACGCCGATCGGTTGCTTGATCACCAACATACGGCGGTCGTTGGAGGGTGCGGAGATCGTCTCGCCATAGATACGGTTGGCCTCCTCGGCATACCATTGCAGATAGGCCGCGGCATGGGCGATTTCGGATTTCGCCTCGGCAAGCGGCTTGCCCATCTCGGCCGTCAGGATCGAAGCGAGATCGTTGCCGTGGTCGAGGATCAACTGGTGCCATTGCCACAAGGCATCGGAGCGCTCACGCGCGGTGAGCCCCGCCCAATGCTCTCTCGCGGCATCAGCCCGGTCGATTGCCCTTGCGACGTCCGCCGCCTCCATGTCCGGAAGCTCCGCGAGAAGCTCGCCGGTGGAGGGGTTGAGAACCGGGAAGCGCCTGACGCCGCCTGTTGCGGTGAGGCCAGGGACCGACGCCAGGTCGGCGAACAGCGCGGGGTTTTTGAGATGCCTGATCAGCGACTGCATCAGCGTCAACGGTGATCCTCCTCATGCAGTGAAACGTGCCGCATCTATAGCCGCTCGCCCTTAAAACGGCAGCACCGGAGCGATCCTCGCCGATCGCTCCGGCCACAGAACGTGATTACTTACTCCGAGCCGATCGATCGACCGCGATGACCGCTTCGATCTTGACCTTGGCGCCATTCGGCAAGGCCTTGACCTCGTAGCAGGCGCGGGCCGGATAAGGCGTCGTGAAGAAGCCGGCATAGACGCGGTTGACCTCGGCGAAATCGCCAAAATCCGTCTTCTCCGGGTCAGCCGACTGCAATGACAGCGTCGATCTTTACATTGACTCCCTTCGGCAAAGCCTTGACTTCATAGCACGCACTCGCCGGAAGAGGTGCCGCGAAAAAGCTTGTATAGACGCGGCTCACCTCCACGAGATCACCGAGGTCGGTCAGCAGCATCGTGATCTTGACGGTCTTCGAAAGATCAGTGCCAGCAGCCTCGGCGATGGCGGCGAGGTTCTCAAGGCACTGCCTGGCCTGCTCGACGACGTCAGCGGAACTGAATTCGCCCGTTGCGGGATCGATCGGCAGCTGTCCGGTCACGAGCAACAGATTGCCGAGCTTGGTGGAGTAGGGGTCGACAGCGCCCTGTGCATCGGCGGTGGAAATAGCGGTGATCAACTAAGTTCTCCAATTCGTTGGGGGTGCGCCATGCACCGCGGACGACCGCCACTTCAGCGACGCGGTCTGGCATGCCGGGCGCTCACGAGATCGCTAGTGAGCGCCCCGGAGCCGTTAATCATGGTCGGACTGACGTGTCGCAGCCGGTGTTAAGGTAAAACCAGTCCGCCGGGCCAGCGTATCGTCCGGAGTCATCCGCTTCAGGCCCGACCAGAAGGTCGCCTTAGACCGTTGCTACCTTAGCTCCTGTTATGCGATTGGCCCGAGTCCCAACGCACGTGCTTGAACCGCTCATGCCGCAATGCATCCCTGCGCTCATCGATTAGCGTCCCGCGGCATAGGTGATTTCCGGATGCTGTTGAGAAGGCTTGCGATCTCCTGTGCGACGTCCTCGATCGAAGCAAGTCCGTTTACCTGCTTCAAGAGTCCTCTCATAGCGTAGTGCAGCGACAATGGACGTGTCGCTTCATAGTAAGCACTCAATCGCACCCGCAGTGTTTCCGCATTGTCGTCCGATCGAACCTCCGCTCCTGCGCTGACCGCCTGAGCGGCACGCGCGCGAATCCGCTCAGACAGGACGTCTTCATTAACGACGAGCTCGATGACCGCAGAAATAGCGCTTCCAACCAGCATTTTGTCCAATGCGTTGGCCTGAGCCAGTGTGCGTGGATAGCCATCAAGTATGAAACCCGACGCCGCATCCGGCTGACTGAGCCGAAGAGCGACGATTTCCGAAATCGTCTCGTCATCGATGAGAATGCCAGCATCTATCTTCGCCCGGAGCATATTCCCCAGTGATGATCCAGATCGGATTTCGGTCCTGAGCATGTCACCGGTCGAGAGATGTGGAATGCCAAAACACTCAGAGATGCGGTTGGCTTGCGTACCCTTTCCAGCCCCCGGTGGGCCTAGCAATATCAACTTCAATGTCTTCCCTCACCCTTGATGTGGTTGTTGATTCTTCGTCACGCGGCGTCTGAGCGATTCTGCCGATTGGCGATCAGGTCGTCGACGACCGCCGGGTCGGCGAGCGTCGAGGTATCGTCGAGCGAGCCGAAATCGTCCTCGGCGATCTTGCGGAGGATCCGGCGCATGATTTTGCCCGAGCGCGTCTTCGGCAGGCCGGGCGCGAACTGGATCTTGTCCGGGGTGGCGATCGGTCCGATCTCCGCGCGCACATGTTTGACCAGATCCTGGCGCAGCGCATCGTTGCCTTCCTCGCCGGCCATCAGCGAGTCGTAGCAATAGATGCCCTGTCCCTTAACATTGTGCGGGTAGCCGACGACAGCGGCTTCGGACACCAGATGGTGCGAGACGAGCGCCGATTCGATCTCCGCCGTGCCGAGGCGGTGGCCGGAAATGTTGAGCACGTCGTCGACGCGGCCGGTGATCCAGTAATAGCCGTCCTCGTCGCGCCGGCAGCCGTCGCCGGTGAAATACTTGCCCTTGTAGGTGGCGAAATAGGTCTCGATGAAGCGCTTGTGATCCCCGTAGACCGTGCGCATCTGTCCCGGCCAGCTGTCGATGATGCAGAGATTGCCGTCAGCGGCCCCCTCCAGCACATTGCCCTCGTTGTCGACGAGCTGCGGCTTGATGCCGAAGAAGGGGCGTGTCGCAGACCCCGGCTTCAGGTCGGTCGCGCCCGGCAGCGGCGTGATGAGGATGCCGCCCGTTTCCGTCTGCCACCAGGTGTCGACGATCGGCGAACGGGCTTCACCGACGACGTTGTAGTACCACTCCCAGGCTTCCGGGTTGATCGGCTCGCCAACCGAACCGAGAAGCCGCAGCGACGAGCGCGACGAGCGTTTCACGAAGGCATCGCCGGCCCCCATCAGGGCGCGGATCGCGGTGGGCGCGGTGTAGAAGGTGTTGACCTTGTGCTTTTCGATCACTTCCCAGAAACGGCCGGCATCCGGGAAATTCGGCACGCCCTCGAACATCAGCGTGGTCGCGCGGTTCGCCAGCGGCCCGTAGACGATGTAGGAATGGCCGGTGACCCAGCCGACATCGGCCGTGCACCAGTAGACGTCGCCGTCCTGGTAGTCAAAGACATATTTGTGCGTCATCGAGGCATAGACGAGATAGCCGCCCGTCGTGTGCAGGACGCCCTTCGGCTTGCCGGTGGAGCCGGACGTATAAAGAATGAAGAGCGGGTCCTCCGCCTTCATCTTGGCCGGCGGGCAATCGCGCGGCACGGAGAGCATTTCCTGGTGATACCAGAGGTCGCGGCCCGGCGCCCAGCCGGTCTTGCCGCCGGTGCGGCGCACGACCAGAACCTTGTTGACGATCACATGCTGCTTGGCCGCGATGTCGATCGCCGTGTCGGTGTTTTCCTTGAGCGGAATCGGCTTGCCGCCGCGCACGCCCTCGTCGCAGGTGATGACGAAGGTGGATTCGCAATCGACGATGCGGCCGGCGAGCGCCTCAGGGGAAAAGCCGCCGAAGACGACCGAGTGGATCGCGCCGACGCGGGCGCAGGCGAGCATCGCAAAAGCCGCCTCGGGGATCATCGGCATATAGATGGTGACGCGATCACCCTTCGTGACGCCATATTTCTTCAGGACGTTGGCGAGCCGGCAAACCTTGTCGTAGAGCTCGTTATAGATGATCTTCTTGTCGATATAGGGGTTGTCCCCTTCCCAGATGATCGCGGTCTTCTCGCCATGCGTCTTCAGGTGACGGTCGATGCAGTTGTAGGAGACGTTGGTGAGGCCGTCTTCGAACCAGTTGATCGAAACGTCGCCCTCGAAGGAAGTGTTCTTGAGCTTGGTATAGGGCTGGAACCAGTCGATCCGCTTGCCATGCTCGCCCCAGAACGTCTCGGGATCGGCGACGCTCTCGGCGTACCAATTGTCGTACTTGGCCTTATCGATCAAAGCGTTTGTACGAATGGATCTGGTGGCCGGATATGCTTTTTCGGACATGATCAAGTCCACCCCTTTGATTTTGGTGCTCGTGGAAGCTCGGCTCCGTCGTCTGGGAAAAAAGCCCGGTACCGTTGGCACCGGGCTAGTTAGCGGGAAATGGCTCACTTCCCGCGGGAAGCTATGGGCGTAAGCGACAAACCAAGCCTTCGCGTTGATCTCGCTAGATTTGATAGAGGGAAGTGCGCTCTTACCTGATCATGTGTCCGTCTCGATTACCTGGCGTAGCAAGCGCCGCCGCGCCGGACTTGGCGCGTGATGGGCGAGCAGCAGCAAGTTTGATGCAGTGCCCGCACGATCCGCTTCCTAGTAGGGAAGCAGCCTTAGAAAGGAGTTGCGGCGAAAAAGCACCCAGTGGGCGCAGAAAACCGGCGGAATGTCACAAAGAATGCACTGTTTCGGCGCCTAGCAGTCCAAAGGATAAAATTTCTACTTTAGAATGTCCTCGGCCCAGCGTCACCGGCTGGTAATGCTCAGCACGTTTGGGAGCAGTGCCGGAGACTCATCGCGAGTGGTTTCCGCCGCGGCACCTTGGCCGTCCCTCTGTGCATTTCCGCATCAATCATGAAGGAAAGCTAAACAGCGTGGCTGGATTGAGCCCCGACCGTCGGAAGGAGAGCTCGTGACCGCTAGCGCCCGTTGACGCTGCAATGAATCAGTCATCAATAAAATGCGGAACGACGCGCGCCCAACCGGCCAGACCAATTTGCTGCGGCTTTAACCCCCGCCTATGGGAAAAGGCCTGACCGCGCATTTGGCTGTGTATGCTGAAAATTCTTTTTGAGTCCTCCGATATTGCTTCCCGGCTTCATTTAGTTGAGCCGCGCTCTATCGCCATTTTCAGCGCATCAAGCTCCAGATTCACACGCCCTCGGTACGTGAGGAACCCGTCATCTCCGCCGAGTAGCCGACGGCAGTTAGTGATTTCCAACTCAGATTATCCGTGGGCCGACATGCTCGTGAATAGGTCTTACCTCTTTATGCAAAAACGCGCAGGATTTGTGCGCAAATCATAAAAAAAAACTGCAATCCGGCACAATCGAGCTATTTGACACGCAAACGACCCGCTTTGCGTTGTTACATTATTCCCAATCACCAAGTTGTCCGTCGTACAATTTAAGCGGTGCCTGCACTAACTCGTGCGAATGGCAAGACGAGGAATGAACTCTATGAAGGAGCTTGCGGCTATGAACAAGACATCCGTCGCTACGAGTGATGCAGGCATCGGAATTTTCGAGCGCCTCGAATCTGAGGTCCGTGGGTATATACGGTCGTTTCCCATCGTCTTCGATCGCGGAATTGGCACGACCCTCATCGACGCCGATGGTCGGGAATTTCTCGACTTCTTTGCAGGGGCGGGCGCCCTCAATTACGGGCACAACAATCCAGCTTTTAAGAAGCCGTTGCTCGACTACATCCAGCGGGACGGCATCATTCACGGACTCGATCTCGCAACGAGCGCGAAAAGGGCATTCATCGAGGCCTTCGAGAAGTATATTCTGAAGCCGCGGGGTTTGAATTACAAACTGCAATTTACCGGCCCAACCGGCACAAACGCTGTCGAGGCGGCCCTCAAGCTTGCGCGCCAAGTCACAAAAAGATCAAACGTTGTGGCTTTTACCAACGGATTTCATGGCGTCAGCGCCGGGGCTTTGGCGGCGACCGGGAACAAGAAATACCGGAGTGCGGCGGGGTATGGCCTCGCGCACGTGACGACTTTGCCCTACGACGGCTATCTCGGTCGTTCGGTTGACACGCTCGACTACTTTGAGAAATTGCTCAACGATCCGAGCAGCGGCCTGGACAAACCTGCCGCCGTCATTTTGGAGGCGATCCAAGGCGAAGGTGGAATTAGGCCTGCCAGTTTTCAGTGGCTACAGCGGCTGCGTGACCTCACCAAGCGCCACGAAATCCTGCTCATTCTCGACGACATTCAGGCGGGTGTGGGCCGCTCGGGGAAATTCTTCAGCTTTGAAGCGGCAGGGATCGTTCCAGACATCGTAACTTTGTCGAAGTCGATCTCAGCGGTCGGTACGCCGATGGCCCTCGTTCTTTTGAAGCCTGAACTGGACATCTGGTCGCCTGGTGCTCACAGCGGTACGTACCGTGGCAACAATCTTGCATTCGTTGCCGCTCGCGCAGCTCTCGAGACATACTGGGCCGACAACAAGTTCGAGGATGAGATCGCGGTGAAGTCCGCAATACTGGCGGACGAACTGAAGTCGATCGCCAACGATTTCCCCAACCTTGGACTGACCGTGCGCGGCCGAGGACTGATGTACGGTCTTGTATCGGAGAAGGATCCGTCGTTGCCAGGCAAGGTTCAGGCGGAAGCTCTTCGGCGAAGTCTGGTGATCGAGACCTGTGGTGGCCGGGGCGAGGTATTGAAGTTCCTCGTCGCCCTAATCATCACCGAGAATGATTTGCGCCGGGGCCTATCGATCGTTCGCGAGAGTATTGGTGCGGTCCAGGCCAGCCTGGACAAGAGGCCCGCCTCAGCAATTCTCGGTGCCGAAGTCAATACGTAGCTCGTCTTCCAAGGACCAACGATCAAGCCGGATCGCCTCCTTGCACGCGAGGGGATCCATACTGGCCCGGCCGCCCGCACTAACGGGAGGAGCAGCACCGCTTTGGGCCGATCAACGAACGCAAGAGGCATGCAAATGAGAGTCACAAACGCCGAAGTGAACAGTCCGATGAGGGGCGAGCACGTCGATATCTATATCAACGGGAAACTCCGACCGGCGCATTCGTCGGCCCGGATCCCAGTGATTAACCCGGCTGATGAGCGCGAGTTTGCCACGATTCCGGATGGCGACAAGGAAGACGTAGCTGCAGCAGTAGACGCTGCGCGGGAAGCGTTCAGAAACTCCGGCTGGCCGCAGCTTCCGCCATCCGAGCGAGCAAAGCATTTGCGCAGGCTTGCCCGCGCAATTGACAAACGCGCCGAGCAACTTGGCGCGATTGTCACCGCACAGATTGGCATGCCTTTCGCAGCCTCGGTGCAGTCAAACGGTGGCGGAACGTCGAAACTGTACGACTATTACGCCGAGGTCGCCGATCAGTTCGAAGTTGAGTTCGAGCGCGTCGGACACGGCTTGCGTACTGTCATGCGGAGAGAGCCTGTTGGCGTTGCAGCGTTGATCGTGCCGTGGAATGGACCACAGGGGGCCATCGCGTGGAAGCTGGCTCCGGCACTCGCCGCCGGCTGCACAACTGTAATCAAGCCCCCACCTGAAGCATCGCTGGATTCATATTTGCTTGCAGGAGCTTTGGACGAGGCCGGTATCCCTCCCGGCGTTGTGAACATCGTTTTCGGTGGCCGCGAAACAGGAGCATTGCTTGCCTCGCACCCAGGAGTCGATAAGGTGTCATTTACGGGCTCAACCCAAGCCGGGCGTCAGGTAGCTCTTGCCTGCGCTGAGCGCTTCGCCCGCGTCACGCTTGAGCTTGGTGGTAAGTCGGGGGCATTGTTACTCGATGACGCTGATCTCGATACGTTTCTTCCACTGGTTGCGCCGGCATGCATTCCGTTCAGCGGGCAAATTTGTCACGCTCTCACCCGAGTGATTGCACCGCGTGAACGCTACGACAAAGTCGTGGAAGGGATTGTAAGCAAAATGGCCGCTCTCGTCGTGGGGCATCCCCTGGACCCAACGACGCAGGTCGGCCCCCTGGTGGCGAAACGGCAGAGGGACCGGGTCGAGGAGTACATCGCATCGGGACGTGCACAAGGCGCAAAAGTCGTGGCAGGTGGAGGCAGGCCGCCAGGCTTGGAAGCTGGCTATTACATTCAACCGACGGTTTTCCGCGACGTCGATAGCTCGATGCGCATTGCCCAAGAGGAAATCTTTGGGCCGGTGGTGTCCGTGATCCCCTATGACAACGAGGAAGAGGCACTCGCGATTTGCAACGGCACGGCATATGGCCTGGGCGGGGCAGTGTTTACATCTGATCCTGAGCGGGGAATGGCTGTAGCGCGTCGTATCGAGGCTGGCGTGGTCGGTATCAATCGTTACACACTCCATATTGACGCGCCGTTTGGGGGCATCAAAGGCAGTGGCATAGGTCGCGAATTGGGGCCTGAGGGGCTGTCGGCATTTCTCGAAGCCAAATCGATATTCCCGCCTCAAGGGTGAACGCGGTGTAGTGCGAGCGCGCCAAACTCGTCTGTTGTTCTTCGCAGGCTTAACAAAGTCCTGCGGACTTCGAGGGACGAGTTGGCTTAATCCTTCATGAAGGGAAACTCCGATGGCCATCGTCAAACGAGTCGCCGATCTCCTCCCTGATATCGTATCCTGGCGTCACGGCATCCACGCGTATCCGGAGTTCGGCTTTGCCGTACACCGCACTTCCGCCTTCGTCGCGGAGCGCCTGCGGGAATTTGGCTGTGATCAGGTCGTGACCGGAGTTGGGAGGACCGGCGTCGTCGGCGTTGTCACCGGAAAGAGGGCCGCGAGAAACCGCAAGCCTAAGGTCATCGGGCTGCGCAGCGATCTGGATGCGCTGCCGATCGAGGAGGCGACTGAACTGCCCTATGCCTCGAAGGTCAATGGCTTCATGCACGCCTGCGGTCATGACGGGCACGCGGCGATGCTGTTGGGTGCAGCACGCTACCTCGCCGAAACCCGCAATTTTGCCGGCACGGCAGTCTTGATCTTTGAACCTGCGGAAGAGCTGGGTACGGGCGCTCAAGCGATGCTTGAGGACGGCCTGATGGAGCGCTTCGGCATCGAGCACGTCTATGGCATGCACAATCTGCCAGGCTTGCCAATCGGTGCCTTTAGCATCCGGCAAGGCCCGGTCATGGCCGCAACCGATAGCATCGAGGTCAAAATCGAAGGCCGCGGCGGCCATCCCGGAATGCCGCATCAATGCATAGATGCGATCCTGGTCGCCGCTCAGTTAATCATGGCCCTGCAGCAAGTCGTGGCGCAAAACGTCAATCCATTGGAGCCGGCGGCGATTTCGTTTCACCAACTGCAATCCGGGGGCTCCCAGAGAGTCATTCCGGAGGTAGCGGAGTTGCGAGGTAGCATGCGAACGCTGACGCCGGAGGTGCGTCAGCTGGTCAAAAAGCGGGTGAGCGAGATTGTCGCCGGTATCGCCCTGGTAACTGGCGCCAAGATAGATCTCAAGATTGAGAGCAGCGACGCCGTTGTTTTCAACCATGCAATGCAGACCGAACTTGCAATCAGGGCGGCGAAGGACGTGGCCGGCGAGGACAATGTGCTCGAGACGCCTCCCGTGTTGGGAGGGGAGGATTTTTCCTACCTGGCGGAGGCGCGACCGGGTGCATTCATCTGGTGCGGAAATGGGGATAGCGCCGGTTTGCATCACGCCGCCTATGATTTCAGCGACGAGGCAATACCGTATGGAACGTCGTTCTGGATCAAACTCGTGGAAAACACGCTTGCGGCGTGAGGTGTTTGACGGGAGAACACAACCGATGGATATGGGCGGGCTGGTCGTGAGCCGTGGCGCCGGCCAGGCGACGTTCGGTCCGCACATTCCTGAACTCCAGCCCCGCCAAAAGCTCGTCGAATCCTCCGCAAGAACAAGAAAAGCCGGTTTCCAGCGTTCACGAAGGCCGATTGCGCGGATCGCTCATCTTTCGCTGCTAGATTTACAACGCAGACAGATGTGTTTTGGTGGAAGCAGCGAACGAAAACTTGACTTGGGAGGAATTTCAGATGGGTAAGCGGGAACACGACGAAAATAGAGAACTTCCCTCGAGACGTGCAATCCTGAGGGGAATGGCTGCACTCGGCATAGCTGCGATGGCGATCCTCTCATTTGCCGGATCGACTTCTGCACGGTCGCTGCTTGATAAGATCAAGAACGGAGAGACGATCCGGATTGGCTTCTCCAACGAGATTCCCTGGGCCTACCCCGGCGAGAAGAACAAGCCGCTGGGCTTCGTCAATGCAATGACGCTGGACATTCTGAAGAGGCTGGGCACGACAAACGTCGAGCCGGTCGTCACCGAATGGGGTTCGCTCATCCCGGGCCTGCAGGCGGGCCGCTTCGATATTATTACCGGCGGCATGTTTATCCTCCCGGAGCGCTGCCGCAACGTCCTATTCACCGAACCGCTCGGCAAGGCCGCAGACGGGCTGCTCGTGCCGAAGGGCAACCCGCATGGACTGCACTCCTACGAGGACGTGCGCGACAAAGGCCTCATCTTCGTCACTGCCGCCGGCTACGATTCAGTGGACTATGCGCAAAAAATCGGCATTTCCGAGGACAAGCTCCTGCAGGTCGCGGGACCGGCGGAGATCCTGCAAGCAGTGAAGGCCGGCCGCGCCGACGCCGGCGCCGGTGACTACTTCACTGTAAAGAAATTTGCCGATAAGGATGACAGTGTTGAGCTTGCCGATCCGTTTACTCCGCCCGCCATCGGCTATCCCGCCTTCGCCTTTTTGCCCAACCAACAGGGCGCGGTCGACGCCTTTAATGCGGTGCTCAAAGACTATATCGGTTCCGCCGAGATGATGGCGTCGGTCGGCGAATACGGTTACACAAGAGCCACCCTGCCGGACGACACCCGGACCGCTGATCTTTGCAAGCATTGAACCCCCTAGCCGGTATGACTCATGCACCTGGACGCGCACGAGTGCCAGGTTTGTGACTGGTGGTTTCACTCGGAGGGGCGCAGCCGATGGTTTTCCGCGACGTCGACAGCTCGATGCGGGTGGGCACGAAAAGCTCTTTAGCCCGTGGTCGCCGGTGATCCCATACGAGAGCGAAGACGAGGCGTTCGCGATCTTCAACAGCACGACGTACGGCTTTGAGGGGCGGTGTTCACGTATAGCCCAGAGGTAAAGGGGGAGTTTTGGTCAGGAAGTTAGCGGAGAACATAATCTCCCGAAGGCGAGAATGCTGCAGAAACTGAGCGGATTGCTGGCGCACGAGTGAAGCTTGCAAAGGCTGGTATTCGTATCTGACAACATCCATCGAACCACTCCTGCGGACAAGTACTCGATAGTCCGTGCCTAGCTGAATGGGGGTATCAATTTGACGTTCGACTATATTATTGTCGGCGGCGGCTCTTCTGGCTGCGTCATGGCGAATAGGCTTTCCGCCGATGGGAAACGTGTTCTGCTCGTCGAAGCTGGTCCCGACACGCCTCCTGACGCCGTCCCCGACGATATACTAGATGGCGACCCCACTCGCGCATATTTCAATCCGGCCTATCAATGGTCATCTCTCAAAGCCCGGGCGGTGCGGGACGGGAGAAAAGCTCAACATTATGAGCAGGCTCGCGTAATCGGTGGGGGGTCAAGTATTAATGCCCAAGTGGCGAATCGGGGGGGTCCTGGCGACTACGACGAATGGGCGGCAAATGGCGCTACCGGCTGGAGTTGGGACGAGGTCTTACCTTATTTCCGCCGTCTCGAAACGGACTTAGATTTCGATGGTGAATTTCACGGCAAGGATGGCCCGCTGCCAATAAGACGCGTTCGGCAGTCGGAATGGTCGGGCTTCATCAGGGCGGTGTCCGAGGCCTATGAGCTCGCCGGTATTCCCTTTAGGCCCGATTTCAACGGCGCCTTTGGCGATGGGTATTCCGTGGTACCGTTGACGAATAACGACGGCCACAGAGTGTCTACGGCAATAGCGTACCTGAACGAAACTGTACGGTCCCGGCCGAACTTGAAGATCTTACCGCACACGACTGTGGTGCAGCTGGTATTCAGGGATAACGTGATCACTGCTGTTGAGGTCGAGAACAGTTCCGGTCGACAGGTGGTTCACTGCTCCAATGTGGTTCTCTGCGCGGGATCGCTTCATACACCCGCAATTCTGATGCGTTCGGGGGTTGGGCCTGGCGAACATCTCACTAGGCTGGGAATTCCCATGGTTGCAGACGTTCCAGGCGTAGGGCAAGGTCTGCAGGAGCATCCCGGCATCGCGATTTCGGCCTATTTGGAGCCGAGCGGTCGGATGTCACCTAACGTGAGCGGCCATATACAGATGCATGCACGTTATTCGTCGGGGCACGAAGCGTGTCCATCGACGGATATGGCAATATCTGCAGTTGCAAAGTCAGCATGGCATCCGCTCGGTAAGCGCCTTGGCTCCCTCTTCTTATGGGTGAATCGTAGCTACTCCACCGGAGCGGTCACGCTCAGACATTCCTCGCACAACGTAGAGCCAGAGGTGGATTTTAACTGGCTAAGCGACCAACGCGATTTGGCGCGATTGAAAGCAGGCTTCCAGTTCCTGGGGCGGTTACTGAAGCAAGATGCTTTGTCGGGAGTTGCACTCGATCCATTCCCTTCGGCTTGGAACTGGCGAGCCAAGCAGATCAGCCAGATCAATCACCTCAACTACGGACTGACATCCGTGCTAGCAAAGCTGATGGATAGTTCCCCAAAACTCCGCCGTAGCCTGATAAAGCACCTCATCACAAATGGTCAAACATTCTCAGATCTTCTTGCCGATGAGGAGGCGTTACATCGTTTCGTGCGCGAAAACGTGACCGGCAATTGGCACCCGACTTCAAGTTGCCGGATGGGAGGTAAGTTGGACTGCATGGCTGTGACCGATCCTTCAGGGAGGGTCCGCGGTGTTACGAGAGTTAGGATCGCTGACGCCTCGATCATGCCACACTGCCCACGCGCGAACACTAACATTCCAACTGTTATGGTAGCCGAAAAAATGGCGGATACGATCCTGAGAGAAAGGTACAAGGGTTAATCATGAATCGATTAGTACACATCCGAAGTGGGCCGCCTTGTCAGAATTGTCGGATTTGGCACTGACTGTCCTTATTGGCGTCAATACGGACAGTGCGGAATGGAACGACTTGAGATTATCGATAACGGCCGGCGGCGACGCTTCAGCAAAGAGATGAAGCTGCAGATTGTCGCCGAGAGCTATTCGGAACCTGGCTTGTGTGCGACGACGGCGCGGCGACATGGAATATCGCGTTCGCAGTTATATGAATGTCGCCGGCTCGCACGAGCGTGGCAACTGGATGTTGCGTCGCCTGTCGGTGGCTTTGTCCCGGCGCTGCTTGTCCCAGAGGTAGAGCCGGCAGCAGGGTCATTGCCGGCCGCCGGTCGGATGGAGGTTGTCAGCGCGAATGGTCGCCGTGTGATCGTGGACCGCGATGTCGACGTTGAAGCGCGGCTTCGGATCCTGCGTGGACTGGAGGCGCTGCGATGAATCCGTTTCCGATGGGAACAGGGGTCAAGGTCTGGCTTTCGACGGGCTATACGGACATGCGCTGTGGCTTTCCCGCCCTGGCGCTTCGGGTGCAGGCGGTTCTGCAGCATGATCCATTCTCAGGGCATCTCTTCGTCTTCCGGGGGCGCAGATCGGATATTTTGAAGATCATCTGGCATGATGGTCTGGGCGCCTGCCTTTTTACCCGGCGGCTGGAGAAGGGCCGGTTTATCTGGCCGAATATGGAGGGCGGTGTGGTAGCGATCTCACCGGCGTAATTGTCTTATCTGTTGTCCGGGATCGACTGGCGCAATCCGCAGGAAACCTGGCGTCCGACACGGGTCGGATAGCATTATTGCATTGAAAATATTGAGTGAATCTGATCGAATGGCTTCATGACTTCGAAGCCTGTGGATCTTCCTGCGGACCTTGCGAGCGCCTATCTGGCGCTGCTTTCCGAACGTGAGATGTTGCAGGCTGAAGTGATGTCGTTGTTGCCGAGCGCGACACCGTCGTCGCCGAGCGGGACATTGCGGTTGAGAAAGATGCTCAGAACTCGCCGGTCATCCACACGCGGCTTGCCGTGGCTTTTGGGAAAATACGGCGCAAGCCGCACCATTTACTCATCTGTTAGCCAGTAGAGGTGCTTCTAATCAATCTCCTTACGGAGCCTGAATCACATCAGACGCATCCAATCAATGGATCCTGACCGTAGGTCCGATAGTGATTCTTCTTGTGTCGGCACGATTTGTCAGTTCTTCTGAATGTGTGTGAGCGGATCGCTGATGATAATTGGGGCGCCTCGCCTTTATTGGCTACCCACTCGGAACATCGGCCGCACCGACTTTGGACGTGCCCATTTTATTCATCTATCGGAACGGTGTAGGAGACTTTGGTGCGGTCCATTACCACCATTGTGTTGAAACTTTTGATGTCAGGATTCTCGTAGAAGAAGCGGCGGGTAAACATCTCGTACTCTACCATGTCTCGCACGGAGATAATTAGAACAAAATCGGCTTCACCTGTCACATAGAATCCGCTCATGATCTCTGGCGTCTTCCTAATCGCTTGCTTAAATCGGTCGATGATATTCGAGCGATCGCGCTCAAGACTGATTGACACCAGCATGACCATGGGTCGCCCGACGGCGTCGGGCGACACGATAGAGACATCAGCCTCAATCACACCGTCATCGCGAAGCCGCTTGAGACGCCGCTGACAAGCGGTAGCCGAAAGTCCGGCAAGCTCCCCCAATTCTTCTGTGGTGAGGCGGTTGTTGTGCTGCACTGCATTAAGAATCTTTCGATCTATCCTATCCAGATCCATTGCCAAATCCTGCAGGTATGCGCTCGTCGGCGCAGAAAAAAAGCTCGGAGACGATATTTAGGGCGATTTGCTCCCCGAGGAAAGTCCAAATTGAGGGATTGTAAATGCTTTCCGCTGCATAAAGGCGCTTCCGGGAGCCTGCTCCATATGACCAGCGCTCCGGTAGCGGTCGCACGAAGTGGTCATCTCGATGCGGCAGGGGAGTGACACATCGGGTTAACTCCGAACTTGGTCCGCAAGCAGCAGCGTTGATCATAGAGCGCAGCCAGACGTTATCTCAGCACGAGGAAAAACTGCAAAAAAGCGATGCCTGCGCAGCAAAGCCTCAGCGGCATGCCAAAATAGCCCAGTTTTTGCACCGACAAAAGGATAATGTGAAGACATCAGCGACCGAGCTGGTTCTGCGCAATTGATAGCGCGGATATTCGAGCGAATTCCCTAACGCTGGACGCCGGTAAAGGTACCATCGTCCACCAATTTGACGAGCCGCTATGACTGGTACAGAAAGCAGTTTGCTTCCCTTGAACATCCTCCGGCACGAGTTTCCCGCAACCCAGAACTACGTTTACATGGACGTTGCAAATCAGGGGCTCATTTCGCGCACTACAAGGACGTCCTTTGAGCAGCATCTAGACAACCGATTGTACGGTGAAAACGACGAACTCCCTCAGCTGAAGGATGTCGAAAAAACCCGTGCCAGGTTTGCGAAGTTCGTCGGTGCTGACCGAGATGAAGTAGCGATTACAAAGAATGCGTCGGAGGGCATCAATATTATCGCCAACGCGATCGACTGGCGGCCCGGAGACCGCGTGGTGCTCTGCCCTCAATTGGAGCATGCCAACAACATCTTGCCCTGGCTGCAGGTTAAAGCGCTGCACAATATCGAGCTGAAAGTCGTTGAGCCGGACAACGGCGCAATCCCGGTCGACGCTATCATCGACGCGATCAATTCCAAGACGCGCGTGGTGGCTGTTTCCACTGCGACTATGGTTCCTGGCTTCCGGACGGTGACGAAACCGATAGCCGAAGCCTGCAGGCGATCAGGCGCTTTTCTTCTCGCCGATGGAACCCAGTCGGTCGGGATCCTCCACACCGATGTTTCCCAAATGGGGTTGGATGGCTTGGCAGTCTCGACTGTGAAAGGTCTCATGGGCCTTTATGGATCAGGATTTCTCTATTGCCGCCGGGAGTGGGCCGATCGTTTCAATCCCGCCTATCTTGCCCGTTTCAGCGTTGACCTTGGAAATGCGCCAGAATCTGCTCCCATCCTCAAAGCGGTCAAGCTGCGGGACGGGGCTCCTCGTTTTGATGTGGGCCATTACAACTTTCCAGGTATGATCGCTGCATATGCCTCCATGGGGCAAATGCTGGAGATTGGAACCGAAGCAATCGATAGGCACGTCACAGCGTTGGCCACGCGATTGGCTTCGGGGCTATTGGAGCTCGGACTGCCTGTCTGCGGGGGAGCCCCGGGCAAGCAAACGGGAAGTATTGTGGCGCTCGGCGACGTCGCCACGCTCTCCGGCGCTCAAGCGGCCGCACCCTTCGTTCAGGAACTACAGAGCTATCTTAACGAAAACAAAGTTCAAGTATCGTCCCGGCGCGGAATGCTCAGGTTCTCGCTTCATCTCTACAACACAGAGGACGAGGTCGATCAAGTTGTCGACCTGACAAGGAACTGGCTGAAGTAGTTCGCCGCGATATTGCACGGAAGCAGGAGAATTTATGTCATCGCTCAGCACAGATACCGTCGCGCTCCTTCAGGATCTCGTTAAGATTGAGAGCGTGAACCCGTCACTCTCGCCAAAGGGGAGCGGAGAACAGCGGGTTGCCGAATATCTCGAAAGGTTCTGTAAGGACCGACAACTTCCGTATGAGCTCCAACATGTAGTTGATGGCCGCTCCAACTTGTTGACTTGGGTGCCAGGAAAGGATCCTGATCGCCGCGTTCTTTTTGTAGCCCATATGGACACTGTGCCGACTGACAATTGGGCTTCTGATCCGTTTTCTGGTGAGCAGAGAGACGGTCGAGTCTACGGTCGAGGGAGTTGCGACACGAAAGGTTCCCTTTCGGCGATGTTGGTTGCCCTCACTAGCCTTGGAGGCCGCCAGCCCAATGCCACCATTGTGGTCGCCGCCAGTATCGATGAGGAGTATCGTAAGATCGGCGCTCGGGCAATCGCTCTCGCTGGCACGTCATATGATGCCGCAGTTGTGGGCGAACCAACCGAGCTGGAACTCGTGGTCGCGCATAAAGGCTCTGTTCGCTGGCAAATCGAAGTTCAGGGTGTCCCGGCACACACTTCGAAACCCCACCTTGGCATCAACGCAATAACGGGTATGGCCAAGGTCATTTTGGCACTTAACGAACACGGCCAGGACCTTGCCTCTCGCACGCAACCTTTGGTCAGCCCTCCGACTTTGACTGTAAGTCTTATAGAGGGTGGGCTGGAGCTGACGACCGTTCCTCCGTCGTGTCGCATCTGGGTGGATAGGCGCTTGGTTCCCGGCGAGCGACCAGACCAGGCGTTACAAGAAGTAGAGGATATATTGCAGACGTTGCGCGACCGAGAAAACATCAGCGTCCGCTCCTTGCTACCCGCGCTTGAAGACCCGGCTCCGGACAGTGCCGAGTCGAGCAAGATAGCAGCCGTGGCAGCGCAGGCCTGTGCGGATGTAGCCGGGACCGGTACATACGTCGGAGTTCCTTACGGGACAGATGCTAGTCAGCTGTCCCTGGCGGGAATCCCTTGCATCGTTCTGGGGCCAGGAAGTATCGATCGCGCTCATACGAACGATGAGTTCGTCGAATTGGACCAATTATCCAAGTCAGTAGAAATTTATCGACGTATCATGCTCAGTTACTAGACGCACACTCGATGCAGATTGGTGCTGTTTTCCCACCGCACCAGGTTTTTGACTTGACTTGGCCGGCAGCTGCTGGCCGAGTTCCGGTATCGAGCATTTGGTCGACTTGAGGTGCTGACCTGCCACGGGTTGTGATGCTGCGCGGCAGCCAGAAGGAAGTGACCGTCTGCTCGATGGCTTCCTCGACCAGCACCATTTGCCGAGCCCGGCAGCATGGTCGGTCTCGCTTCGGCGAGGTCGCGGCGATCATCGATCCAGCGCAGTTCCTGCAGGCAATCATCGCCGTGTTTGCGTGGCAAATGATCGAGGGCACGCCTATACACCTTCGCAAGCGTGGCCATTGCGCTCGCTCCGGAGCGCTGGCACCGATCGGACAACTCGGTGGAGAAGTGCCCGAACGATCCTGCGGCACGCTCAACTCCCGCTTACCGACCGGGCTAATCAGCGTGCGGCTGTAATGGCCGGACCGGTAGCCGAGCGGCTCGGCGTGCGTTCGCCATCGCTGCGCCCAAAGCCTTGTCTATTTCTGGCTTCCAGCACCTCCTGCATCACCGCCCGGATCACTTCCCGCAGCCCATAGGGATTTGAAAGCAGAATATCTTTGAGGCGTCGCTGGCGGCCTTATCTTCAGTCTTGGTCATGGTGGCGTCCTCGCGAGGGAAGCAGGTGACGTGGACATCACAAGCCTCCATAACCGTCCCTATCAGAGAAATTGCAAAACCTTAAGCACACTATCGCAAACCGCCGCTGAATTCGCATTTTTCTTGTCTACCCTTGTATCCGAGTCCCAGGCGCCATTGGTGAAGCACTCAAAGACATGCGACGATCCACACGGTGGGCTTAAGTCCATCGCGCGCAGGAACCATGCGCAAGGGTGAGCATTACGCAGCAATCCTGCGTAAAGCGCCCGTCAATCGCGTCAAGTCTCACTGATATCGCTGCTACTGTTCAGGATATAGCAGCTCCGACATCGAGGATGGGGTAAGATGAAAGTTCCTGGAATGAACGACGCCGTTGTGGAAAAAGATCTCGCTTTTCCCGTCGACGAATTTCAACGGCGTCTGAAAGTCGTCCGCCAAGAAATGACAGAAAGAGGGCTGGACCTTTTGGTCGTGAGCACGCCTGAAAACATCTACTACATGAGCGGCTATCACACCGTTGGATATTTCAGCAGCCAATTCCTGCTCATCCCCATTTCCGGGGACCCGGTTCACATTACACGCGGCATCGAAGAAACGAACGTCAAAGTGTTGTCTTGGATAGAGCAGTCTTCCAGCTACATGGACCATGAATCGCCGATCGAACTGCTGACCGACACGATCCGAACAATGGGCTATGCCGATGCGGTGATCGGCATTGAGAAAATCAGCTGGTTCTTGTCGATTGTCGACTACGAGCGCCTGAAGGAGATGCTCGGTGACGCAAAGTTCAAAGACGGCTCCTTCACCGTGGAAAGCTCGAGGGTCGTCAAGTCAGACCTCGAGTTGGACTATATTCGCCAAGCTGCACGCATTGCGGAAGTGGGCATGGAGATGGGCATATCTCAGATCCAGGCTGGCGCCAATGAAAACGACATTGCGGCGGAGATCCAGCGAGCCGTCACAAGTATGGGAAGCGAATATCCGGGATTGCCTGTTTTTGTCTCATCAGGCGTGCGCACAAGCCAGGCTCATGCGACATGGGCCGGGAGAAAGGTCCAAGAGGGTGATCCCGTCCTGCTGGAAATCTCCGGGTGTGTTCATCGCTACAGTGCTGCGCTAATGCGATTCATCTTGGTCAAACCGGCCAATCGCGAGATGGAGCGAATGGAAGAGGTGTCGCGTAAGGCGCTTGAAAAAATGATCAACGCCATTCGACCCGGGCGGCCGCTAGGCGAGGTCTGGAATGTTTGGTCGGCTGCTGTAACCGAGGGTGGCTATGAAGGCCGTTTTAAACGGACCGGGTACTCCATCGGCATCAATTTTCCGCCTGACTGGGGCGAAGGCTACATCCTTTCCTTCAAGCGCGGAGAAACGCGAACGTTGCGCCCCAACATGACGTTCCATATTCCTTCTCTGGTGAAGGTGTTCGGTTTTGCCGACGCGGGCACGAGCGAAACGGTCCGCGTCACGGAAACAGGGTGCGAAATATTAACGAATTTCCCTCGTCAACTTCACGTACGCTAACGGCGCGGACAGACCAGCGGGAAACCGAGGTGAAGCTACCCCAAAGACGCCCAGGAACTGCGCGTGGGCAAGAGGCTCTTGAGGAATGAGGTTGCCCCGGAAAAATCGCAGAAATTGTACTCTTAAGGTCACCTGATCTGCGGGCAACGCTTTCGCCAGCCGCTACCCGAGATAGTTCCTGGGTCTATAGAGTAAATGAAAGTCTGCGTTGTGTTGGCGCAGCTTGAAAGGATGCATACATGACAATCAATGTCAACGATATTAGCGAGAAGGACCGCAATTCGGTCCTACATCCCTTCACGCAGCTCAAGGATTTTGCGACCGGCAAGCTTGGCGAACCGACGATCGTAGAGACGGGGAAGGGGATTCGCATTCAGGATGCGCACGGCAAGCAGCTTATCGACGGCTTCGCCGGCCTCTATTGCGTTAATGTTGGCTACGGCCGCACCGAGGTTGCAGAGGCGATCTCGCGTCAGGCCTATCGGCTTGCCTATTACCATTCCTATGCCGCGCACACGACCGATGAACTTGCGCTCCTCTCCGATCGTCTTGTGAAGATGGCGCCGGGCAAGATGAGCAAGGTGTTCTACGGCATGTCCGGCTCAGACGCCAACGAGACCCAGGCCAAACTTGTCTGGTACTATAACAACCTGCGCGGCAAGCCAACGAAGAAGAAAATCATTTCGCGTGAGCGCGGCTATCACGGCTGCAGCGTCGTCTCCGGCTCGATGACCGGGATGAGCTTCTATCACGACCAGATGGACCTGCCGCTGCCGCAAATCGTCCATACCGGGGTGCCGCATCACTATTTGGGCGCCAACCCCGGCGAGACCGAACGCGAATTCTCCGCCCGCCGTGCTGCCGAGCTCGACGAGATGATCGAGACACTCGGTCCGGACAATGTCGGCGCCTTCATTGCTGAGCCGGTGCTTGGCACCGGCGGCATCACCCCGCCGCCGGAAGGCTACTGGGAAGCGATCCAGGCGGTACTTAGGAAGCACGATGTGCTGCTGATTGCCGACGAAGTGATCACCGGCTTTGGCCGCACCGGCTCAATGTTCGGCTCGCAGCACTACGGCATCGAACCGGACCTGATCACCGTCGCCAAGGGCCTGACCTCTGCCTATTTCCCGCTGTCGGCCGCGATCGTCGGCGAGAAGGTCTACAAGGTCATGGAAGAGGGAGCCGACAAGGTCGGCGCCTTCTCGCACGGCTACACCTATTCCGGCCATCCGATCGGCGCTGCTGCCGCCAATGCGGTTCTTGACATCGTCGAGAAGGAAAACCTGCCCGGTAACGCCCGTGAGGTCGGCGGCTATTTCCAGGCCCAGCTCAAGGAAAAGTTCGCGCAGCTGCCGATCGTCGGTGAAGTGCGTGGCGTTGGCCTGATGGGCGCCATCGAATTCGTCGGCGATCGCGACAACAAGAAGCGCTTCGATCCGTCGCTGAAGGTCGGTGCTCGCGTGTCCAAGGCCGCCCGCGACCGCAGTCTCATTGCCCGCGCGATGCCACATGGCGACATCCTTGGCTTTGCGCCGCCGCTCGTCACCACCAAGGCGGAGATCGACGAGATCGTCACCATTGCAGAAAAGGCGGTGCGCTCTGTCATGGACGAGCTCGTACGCGACGGCCAGAAGGTCTGAGTGAAGACGGCCGGGTCGCCTCGGCCGCACTATTCGCATCAAACGCATTCGGAACAGGGCAGGGGACCACCCCTTGCCCTGACCGATAAGCTCAACCGTCGCGCAGCACTGCTGCCACCATCAGGGAAGAGGAAGCCGGCCTATGACCGCTGCCAAACTTCATATCACGACCAGCTTGGCGCCGATCACCGTCCATAGCCCCTATGACGGATCTGTCCTCGGAACGATTGACGCGACGGATGCCAGCGAGATCGGTGAACTCATCGCCCGCGCCCGGCGCGGCGCCGAGCTGTCGCGGAACCTGCCACGGCACAAGCGGGCAAGCATTCTTGAGGAGGCAGCTCAGCTCATCGAGCGCCGTCGCGACGTCTTTGCCGAAACCATCGTGCGCGAGGCCGGAAAGACGATCGTCCAGGCGCGCAAGGAAGTGCTGCGCTGCGTCAATACGCTAAAGCTGTCGGCGGAAGAGGCCAAGCGCAACGCCGGCGAGATCGTGCCTTTCGACGCCTATACCGGATCGGAGCAGCGCCAGGGCTGGTTCACCCGCGAGCCGCTCGGCATCATCACGGCCATTACCCCCTACAACGATCCGCTCAATCTCGTCGCCCACAAGCTTGGCCCGGCGATTGCCGGCGGCAATGCGGTGCTGCTGAAGCCGTCGAACCTGTCGCCGTTTTCCGCGATCAGGCTCGTCGAGGTGCTTGTGGAAGCGGGCTTGCCGAAGGAGATCATCACCACCGTTCACGGTGACCGGGAATTGGTGACGGCTCTGATCTCTGAACGCGATGTGCGCATGGTCTCGTTCACCGGCGGCTTTGCCACCGGCGAGGCGATTAGCCGAAAGGCCGGCCTCAAGAAGCTCGCGATGGAACTCGGCGGTAATGCTCCTGTCATCATCATGGATGATTGCGATTTCGACAAAGCCGTCGAAGGCTGCGTCTCTGGCGCCTTCTGGGCCGCCGGCCAGAATTGCATCGGCGCCCAGCGTGTTCTCGTCCAGGCAGGACTTTACCAGCGGTTCCGCGACGCCTTTGTCACCGCCACGAAGAAGCTCAATGCCGGCGATCCGCTGCTTGAGGGTACCGATGTCGGTCCGATGATCTCGAAGGAGGTGGCCGAGCGCACCGAAGCCGCCGTCAATGACGCGATCGCCGTTGGTGCGAAACTGCTCTGTGGCCACAAGCGCGAGGGATCGCTCTACCACCCGACGGTTCTCGAAGGCACGCCGATGACTTGCCGCCTGTGGCAGGAAGAAGTGTTCGCCCCTGTCGTCATGCTCGCCCCGTTCGAGACGCTCGACGAAGCGATCGCAATGGCCAACGCTCCGGACTACAGCCTGCATGCCGGCATCTTCACCAGCAACCTCAATGTTGCGCTCGAGGCGGCGAACAGGATCGAGGCCGGGGGCGTCATGATCAACGACTCGTCGGATTATCGGTTCGACGCGATGCCCTTCGGCGGTTTCAAATATGGCAGCATGGGCAGGGAAGGCGTGCGCTTCGCCTACGAAGAAATGACCCAGCCAAAGGTGGTTTGCATCAATCGCGGGTGAACGAATTCACCCACCTTTAGGAGACAGGAAGCGACTGTCAAAACTCGGGTATAACGACTGAACTGTTCCAATTTAGGCCTCCCAAGGCAACCAGGCTGTCGCCGAACATAGTTTCTGCGCCAGCCATTTTCGCTTGCTGATAACGGCTTGTCAGAAATGGTTCAGGCAGCAAGTGTGCCTTTGAGCGGAATAACCCTTAGATGCGGTAGAAAGTCATGCGGGACGAAAGTCACTCTGCAACCAGTTCAAGGACTTTGGCGCCTTTCGATAACGGGGTGTTTCGTTCAATCTGGACAACCACACTAGTTTTAAGTGTGGGCTGGCTCGTCCACACAACCGCTTTCAGTTGGTTTGCTCAGCACGCTGCTATTCGAGATAAAGGGCCGGGACATCAAGAAGGGCTTGGCCACGCCTTGCATCGACAGCGGCATGGATCTGGCTTGAGGGGAAGAAAAGAGTGATGGCCGATACCACCTTCCAGCTTTGCGATGTCGCGCTTGAGGGCTCGTTCGGCAGCCGCAACATCCACATCGAACGGGAACGCGCGATCGCGGTCTATGATTTACTCGAGAAGAACACCTTCATTCCGGTCGGACATGACGGCGGTCCCTATCGTCTCAGCCTGGCGCTGGCGGACACAAGATTGGTAATGCATATCGCCACGGAGGAGGGGGCGCATGTCATGAGCCATTATTTGTCACTCACTCCTTTCCGCCGGCTCATCAAGGACTATACCCTCACCTGCGAGACCTTCTACGACGCCTTGGCGCTGGCGAGCCCCACCCGGTTCGAGGCCATCGACATGGGCCGGCGCGCCATACACAACGACGCCTCCGAACTTCTGAGAGAGCGACTTGCAGCGAAGGTGACAATCGACAAAGACACGGCCCGGCGATTATTTACTTTGATTTACGTGTTGCTCACCGCGGGCTACTGTAGCCTTGCGGGGATGGACACAACGGGTGCGACATCTCCTCACTCGCCAAAGGACTGGATCTGAAAAGCGAATCAGCCTTGTGGCCCTGCAGCATGCCGCGCCACGACAGCTTGCGGCAATCAATGGCACGTTGAAAAGGGGTAAGGCGGTGTGAACGACCAAAGGTCGCGGTCTCGGGGAACTCGGTGTCGGGATCGAGCCTGGCCAGATACCTCGCGAACGGGCGAAGGACCTTGAGGCGCCAGGCCCATGAGAAGGGACTGGCCCGTCTGGCCCGGCCTTGCACCCAGTTCAGGACGATATCGTTGGTGAGCGGGCCACTATGGCCGCGCTCGTCGGCGAACAAGGCGAAAGAGGTGATTTGGTGGCCCTCCATTCTGAGGGCGAAACCAAGGGCGCGGCGTTCGGACAAATAGTCCTTTGCCAGCGAGAGCATAGTGCGCGCGCCGGTCATTGTGCGCTCCCCGGCCAGGGTAGGGCCACGGCCGCAAGATTGGTCAGATCGACCTTTGCGTAGATGGCAGACGTGTCGAGGCTTCGATGCCGCAGGATGTCCGCAATCTCCTTCATCGGCGCGCCGGCGCGCAGAAGTCGGCTCGCCATGCTGTGGCGGAGAATGTGGACACCTGTCCCCGTCCATCCACATCTTCGGTAGCCGGCCAACCTACGCGACGATCTTCGGCCTGATCGCCGCTACGGGTCTGCGCCGATCAGAAGCGCTCCACCTGCGCTGCAGCGATGTACAATCTCGACGGAGCGTTCCTTACGGTTCGGAACACCAAGTTCCGCAAGTCCAGGCATCTGCCCAACCGACAAGACAATCTCGAGCTTCTGTTCGTCGCGCCACCGGCGCCGACGTTCCTGCCCAAGAATCTCGACACGCATCGCATACCTCGCCCAAGACACGTCGCTAGCGACGTCGTTAAAGCCCCGCCTCTCGATGCCAAATGTAGCCGAACGGAACGGAAAGTCGCAGTTCGCCACGGCGCGCCTTCGATCTGGCGGCATCGAGCATCCGTGCTCTCAGCACGCCCAGTTCGAACTCGCTGATACTGCCCTTCATTCCCAGCAGCAGCCGATCGTTGGGTCGACACGGATTGTAGACGCCGTCATGGTCAATGACGCGGGCTTCGACCAGGCCGCAGAGTTCGAGCAGGTGATGCCAGTCCCGACCGTTGCGCGCAAGCCGTGAAGCATCGAAGCATAAGACGGCACCAACTTGGCCAGCGCATAAAAGGGCGACAAGACGGTCGAAACCAGGGCGCGCGACAGTTCCGCTGGCAGAGCGCCCGAGGTCGTCGTCGATGGTCTCGATGTCGCTGAAGCCGTGTTGTCGCGCAACGTCAACAAGATGATATTGCCGTCGCTGGCTTTCCAGATTTGTCATGACCTGCGATTGCGAGGACTGCCGTACGTAGACGATGGCTTTGCGCGTGAGCAGCGCTGTCGGAATCAAATTAGTTGTTGCTCATCGGTAACCATCCGGCCAAGGCCGCGGGGCTTATGATTTCGGCTCATCTGCCATGATGCGTTCGATCTTTTCCGGATCACATTGCTCATCGAGAAGGAATTGGCGAATGCCGCCTTCCCAGGAGCGCACGTCGGCGAGGAACTCCTGCAGGCTCTCGATGCCGCGGTCGGTAAAGGTTGTGCTGCCCTCGTCGGTGCCGTCGTAGATATGGATCATCTCGCCGTAGTCGATGTTGTCGGAGTTGCTGGCGATTTCTTCAAGCAACTCGAGGTTCTCACCGATCACCGTGGCGACATATTCGATCGTGTAGACATGCGTCGGGCGCGCCATCAGGCCGCCACCTGCCGGGCGCTTCCGGCGGACCAGTTCCACGGCAATAGTTCCGGCAGCCTTGATACTGGAAGGCTGGGCATGCGGGCGAGCACGTCCGCCAGCCAGGCCTGCGGATCGATATCGTTCATCTTTGCCGAGACGATCAGGGAATACATGAAGGCAGCTCGTTCGCCTCCGCGCTGTGAACCGGCGAATAGCCATGCCTTTCTTCCCAGAGCCATTGCCCGTTCATTCTGCCCATGTCGGTCAGGAATTGGAGGTTCATTACCGTTGGCATCCCTATTTTGGCCGCAAGGTCAGTGTGCGGCGGGTAGAGCATCGAGCGACGGGCCAATTTTTTAAGGTGCAAGGTCCATCGGGTCTCGTAGTTTCGATGGCTGCCTGGATGCTTGATCCGGTGGTTTGCGCCGGGATGACGCTGGGCGCGCCACAGGTCGATCTCTTGGCATTGTCCGATCTGAAGAGGCTGGTCACGGTAGCCGCTGCTCCCCCAAACTCCCAACGCGATAATGGAATCGCTTGGGAGAAAGTCGATGAAACAGCACGACGCGCCCGCGCTGACCTCGGGCAGACAGATGAGCCTGATATTCGAACCTCGCCGGCTGGACGGGATGAACGAAGCGGACCGGGCGAAGGTCGTTTTGACGCTTGCCCAAGTCCTGATGCAAGCCGCCGGCATCCGGGTCGAGGAGCTTGCCGATGACAAGCGCTGATCTGCTCCCGGCGACCGTGCTCCAGCGTAAGGCAGTCGTCTATGTGCGCCAGTCGTCGCAGTCCCAGGTCATGACCAATCTGGAAAGCCAGCGACGCCAGTATGATCTGGTCGACATCGCGCGCAAGTACGGCTTTGCCGACATCGAGGTCATAGACGACGATCTCGGGCGATCCGCGAGCGGAACGGTGGCGCGGCCCGGCTTCGACCGTCTGGTCGCTTGGCTCTGCGCGGGTAAGGTCGGGGCCGTCCTGTGCTTCGACGCGTCGAGGCTCGCGCGCAACGGGCGCGACTGGCATCATTTGCTTGAACTGTGCGGACTTGTCGAAGCCCGCGTCATCGATCATGACGGTGTGTACAACGCCTGCCATCCGAATGATCGCCTGCTCCTGGGCATGAAAGGCAGCATCAGCGAGTTCGAGCTGGGTGTGTTGCGGGCAAGAATGTACGAAGCCGCCAGGTCGAAGGCGCATCGGGGTGAGCTGCGCCTGTCGGTTCCGTTCGGCTATATATGGCATCGCGAAGCAGGACTGGGGCTCGACCCCGACATCCGTCTGCAAGAGGTGATCCGGCTTATCTTCGCCCGCTTTCGCGAACTTGGTAGTGCCCGCCAGGTGCTGTTGTCGATGAAGGCCGCGCAAATCCACTTCCCCCGGCCTGCAGATGAAGGCCGCATGACCAACTGCATCTGGCAGCCGGTCCGCTACCGCAATGTGATCAGTGCGCTAAAAAATCCATTCTATGCGGGCGCTTATGTCTACGGCAAAAGCGAGAAGCGAACTTCAATCGTTGAGGGGCGAGCGCGGCGAACCTACGGACATTACAAGCCTGCGGGCACCTGGGAAGTGATGATCAAGGATCATCACGAAGGGTACATCGGCTGGGAGGAATATGAACGCAACCAGAAGCAGCTGGCGCTCAATGCCTACGGTCGCTCGGATGGTGTAAAGTCAGGCCGTGGGGGCAAGGCGCTGTTATCGAGCCTCCTGACGTGCGCCCGTTGCGCCCAACGTCTGAGTGTTTGCTATAGGGGCGGCCCGATAGGCCAGCCGGTCTACCGCTGCGACAAGGGCAATCTGGCTGGGCTGCCTCGTTGTATGATCTTCGGTGCTCCGAAGATTGACACGGCGGTTGCACGAGAGCTGTTGCGAGCGGTAGAACCCTTGGCGATCGAAGCCGCGATCGAGGCGGAACGGATGCACCGGAAACAGCAAGATGATCAGCGCCAGATCCTTGATCTGGAGCTCCAGCAGGCCCGCTACGAGACCGGCCTTGCCGAGCGGCGCTACGCGGCATGTGATCCCGACAATCGTCTGATCGCCGCACAGTTGGAGAAAAACTGGGAAATCGCGTTGCGCCGCGTGCGTGATCTTGAGACGCGCCAGCCTGCCGAAAACCCGACGACCATCGAGGTTGATCCAGGTGCTTTCGCCAACCTGGCGGAAAACCTGTCAGCGGCCTGGAATGCTCCTGATGTGACGATGCGCGCCCGCCAGCAGCTTCTTCGAACGCTGATCGCCGACATCATCGTCGATGTCGACGATGCCATACGTGATGTCGTGCTCACAATTCATTGGCGGGGTGGCCAGCACTCGGAGCTGCGTGTTCGCAAGCCGCGCTCCGGCGAACACGGCAGCGCGACAGCCGAAGATGCACTGGAAGTCATGCGCAGCATGGCCGGCCGCTGGTCTGACGAGCACATCGCCGCCACACTCAACCGAATGGGCTTTCCCACCGGCCAGGGAAAGACCTGGACAGCCCATCGGGTCCGTTCTGTTCGTTACGTGCGTGGCATCGATGCCTACCGTTCAGCGGACAAAAATGGCGAATGGCTCACGCAGACCGAGGCCGCGACAGCGTTGGGTGTCTCAAGCCATATGATACGCAAGCTTGTTTCCACGGGCGTTCTTCCTGCAGTCCAGGTTGTTCCGCGGGCGCCCTATCAGATCCGAGCCATCGATTTGACGTCCGAGCCGGTCAGAGCGGCGATTGCCCGGAAAGGTCGCCCGTTGCGCGATGTTGATGCGGACACGCTTCCAATGTTTACAGACACTTAACGAAGGGGTGCATAATGAAACACGTCTCGCAATGCCGCGCAGGGCGCGTTCGGCGGCATTGTTCGAAAGGCAAAGCCTGCCGTCGTCGAGGAAGCGGGTGAACGCGTCCCAGCGACCCTCCTTCTCGAACATGTAGTTGATCGCCTTGGCGACGGGATTGTGCTTGGACATCTGGGAACGCTGGGCCATGAGCCATTGATGCAATTCCTCGACGCGCGGGCGAGCATGCTGCTGCCGCGCCGCGAGACGTTCTTCGACGGACATGCCGTTTATGCCGCGCTCGATCTCGAAGAGCGCGTCAATGCGGGCGACGGCCTCAAGTGCGACGGGCGATATCTCGTGGGCAGGCTTGCCCTTGCGCACGTTGCCGGCGATGTCGGCCAGTTCGAAGAACTTGCGCCTGGCATGGCTCCAGCAGAGTGCGCTCTTGACCGGCGCAGGGCCGCGGTCCGCACGGTAGAGGTCGTTGTAGCCACCATAGGCATCGGTCTGGAGAGTGCCATGCCACCCCACGAGATGCCTGTTTGGATGGGTCTTCTCGCGATCGGGTGAGAAGTGGAAGAGTGCCGCGGGAGGCGCGCCGCCCGCGAAGGGGCGGTCGTCGCGGACGTAAGTCCATAATCTTGCCTGCCGCGTTGCACCCCGTGCCAGAAGCGGCACGGTGGTATCGTCGCCATGCAGGCGAACGGCTGCCAGAACATGGGCGCGGATCAGATCATGGATCGGCTGCAGCGCCGTCGCGCAAGCCCCGACCTGATCGGCCAAAGTGGAGAGGCTGAGATCGACGCCTTCCCTGGCGTAGCGCTCGGCCTGGCGGTTCAAGGGCTGATGCTGGCCAAACTTCTCGAACAGGATCGTCGCCAGAAGGTTCGGCCCCGCCCATCCGCGCGGCGTGGCATGGAAAGGTGCCGGTGACTGGCTGATCTTCTCGCAATCCCGGCAGGTGAACTTCTCGCGAACCGTCTGGATCACCTTCCACTGGCGCGGGATCGCCTCCAGCGTCTCGGTGACGTCTTCGCCCATCTTCACGATCCGGTCCGAGCCGCAGCAGGTGCAGGTCGACGGAGCTTCGATGATCAAGCGCTCGCGCGGCAGGTGCGCGGGAAACGGCTTGCGGGCCGGCCGGCGGCGTTCGAAGGCGGAGACATTCGTGATCTTCGCTGCCACGCGTTCCGCCGCGATCTCGTCCTCGGTGGCGTCGGCCTCAAGTTCTTCGAGTTGCAGTTCCATCTGGTCGATCAGCCGGGCGCGGCGTTCGGAGCTCTGGCCATACTGCTCGCGGCGCATTTTGGCGATCTCAAGCTTGAGGTGTCGGATCATCGCCTCGGACGTCGTCACGATGGCGCGCACCTGCGCGAGATCGGCCTCGGCGGAGGCAGCACGTGCTTCCGATGCCGCTAGCGCGGCACGCAGTCTGGATATCTCCGAAGCAGCATCATCCATGGCCGAAAGCTACCATGCACCATGCTAAAAGCCCAACAAAAACAGAGGAATGCAGTCGATTAGCCTGCCTTGGAAGGCCGCTGCGTCCAGCGTGGATTGCGCCAGTCGATCCCTTCCAGGAGATAGCCGAGTTGCGCCGCCGACACTGGCACGGTGGAGCCATTTTGACTGACCGGCCAGATGAACTTTCCGGCTTCAAGCCGCTTCAGGTAAAGCGACATGCCGATCCCGTCGTGCCACAGAACCTTGATCAGGTCACCCTTGCGACCGCGGAAGCAGAAGACTTCGCCGCCATGAGGATCGCGGCCAAGACCCTGTTGCACCTTCAGCGCCAGGCTGTTCATGCCGCAGCGCATGTCCGTCACACCGCCCGCAATCCACACCTTCACACCAGCCGGAAAGGCGATCATGACGCATCCAGAACCGGCAACAGCCGGGCGAGAATGATCGGATCAAGCGACGCCGGGATTATCAACCGTCGACCGTTCGGCAGGCCGATCTCGATCCTTTTGTCATCTTCCGGCCGGGGCGGCGAGACCTTCTCGCAAGATGCCGCCGCCGGTGACGAAATCGAAAGCGGCACGAAGCCCGTTGAAGCCGAACCGCTCAGAAGGCCACTACGGAACTCCCGACGCCAACGGGTCAACAATGACCGCGACAAACCATATCGCCGCGCCGTCGCGGACCCCTGCCGAAAGCCTTGCAGGCTCTCCTCGACGATCCGAACCTTCTCTTCGTCCGACCAATCCCGCCGGCGACCAAGATCATCGGAGGAAAGGACCTCAATGGGGGAAATGATTGTAGCGCATGACATAAGCCATGGACTTAAAGCCAATCAGCAAATCAGGGCAGACGGCCTTCGGCGGAGGGTTACGCTCATCGTTGAACTCCTCGACGACGAGGCCTGCGGCCTGCATCAGCAGGCAAGCCAGCGTTGAAATCGCCTTCTTGCGATCCTTGTCGCTCAGTCCGTCGAGCATCCGGGTTTTGAATATCAGGTCGAGCTGCCGGCCCGACGCCGGCACCAGCGTATTGCGGGATCTCATCATGGTCCTCCTGAGTGATTCTACGTCCACTTCGGAAGGGTGCCGCTTTGCTGCCGCCAGAGACCAGCCTGTTCAATTCGATTAGCGTCGCAAGATCGACGCGTGGCGTTCCCATGGTCATACCGCGGCAAACCAAGGGATCGATCATCCACCCTGAGATCGCGATCACGACACCTGTCGGCCCCAGAACCTTCAAAAACCGGCCTGTCGCTCGTTCTTCAACACGGCGAATGGAAACCCTCTGGCCAAAATAAGGATGCCAGCGATAAAGAACCTCAACTTCATCGCCGACATGGGCAGAATGAACGGGGCATTGCAACTGGAAGAAAGAGTTGGCTGTTCAGTGACACCGTCGATGGAGCAAGAGCCAGCGCCGTTGTCTACAGCATCATGCTGACCTGCCGGGCTTGCGGCATAGAACCCTTGGCCTACTTGCGCTACGTCCTCACCGAATTGCCTCAGCGCGACGGCGACGCAGACATCTCTGACCTCCTGCCATTCAACTTTCCAAAGGCCCTAGCGGCCTGATCCGATGCACCCGTCTGATAGCGATCCACGTCAAATGGGCCACGTCAACGGTAAGCGCACAATTCCCTGCACCTGTTCATTGAAAAGCGAATGAGGGATTCTGTGTCCACAACGGAGACTGTGGACATAATGGCATTGGATATCTTGAATGGATCAGGGGCTCTTCGGGCTGTGAAGGTTCTTGCGAACGGGAAGCGGCGTTTCGATCCCGTCGAGAAAGACCGCCTGATCGACGCGGCAATGAAGCCCGGGGTATCGGTCGCCCGTCTGGCACTCGCGCACGGGGTCAATGCCAATCAGTTACGCAACTGGGTGAAGCTTCGCCGAGATGGGCAGGCCCAGGGTGCTTTGACGGTTGTTGCAGGGCAGGAAACGTCGGCCTTTGTTCCGGTGGTTGCAGCGTCGCCGATTGCGCGGCAGCCCGACATGCCGGCCCGGCCATCCTTGGCAGGAATGCGGCTGATGGCGTCTTTGCCAAATGGTGTGCGGCTTGAGCTTGAGAATGTGGATGAGCGGGCCCTTTCCGCGATGATCGACGTTCTGGGGCGGTGCAATGTTCCGGCTGGCTGACGATCTTCGTGTCTATCTTCACCGGGACCCGATCGACTTTCGTGCGGGGATCAACAGCCTGGCGATCCTGGTCGAGCAGTCGATGGGCCTGAGCCCGTTCGAGCGTGCTGTCTTCGTCTTTTGCAACCGCCGGCGCACCCGGATGAAGCTCCTGTTCTTCGAGCGGTCAGGGTTCGTGCTCGTATTGAAAGCCTTGTCCGAAGACCGGTTTCGCTGGCCCCGCCGCGAGGCGCCGGTCGTGACGCTCGATACCGAACAGTTGCGCTGGCTGCTTGACGGCATCGATCTCGACGCGATGGTGCGCCATCCTGTTCGGCAATATGAGTTTGTCGGCTGAAGGCTGTTGACGCAGCGGGGCGGCTCAGATTCAAAGCTACGATGACACGAGCCGGCACCCCTGATGTTGCGGAACTGATGGCGCTTCTGGCGGCGAATGCTGCCGAGAACGCCGCGCTGCGGGCTGAGAGGGACGCCCTTGAGCAGCGTGTCTTCAAGCTCGAGGAAGAACTGGCGCTTGCACAACTGCATCGTTTTGCGCCGCGCAGCGAAAAGCATATGGATCGCGTCTTCAACGAAGCCGAGAACGCCGCTCTCGAGGCCGATGCTGATGAGGGCTTGGCCGACTGTGACGAGACCGACGCCACTGAGCTTCCCGACACGGGATTGCCAGAGGTGGAAACGCCCGAAGGCCGCAAGCGCGGGCGTAAACCTCTTCCGGCAAATTTGCCACGCCAACGCGTTGAATATGACCTTGCCGACGATCAGAAGACCTGTCCGTGCTGCCGCCATCCGTTGCATCGCATGGGCGAACTCGTCACCGAGCAGCTGCATATCGAGGTGAAGGCCACGGTGCTGCAGAATGCCCGGGCCAAGTATGCTTGCCGCAACTGCGAGCGCACCGATATCAGCACTCCCGTTATCATCGCGCCGATGCCCGCACAGCCCTTGCCGGGCAGTATTGCCACGGCCTCGACGCTGGCCTTTGCTCTTGTTCATAAATATGTCGACGGCACACCGCTCTATCGCCTGGTGTCAGTACCGGAGCAATACTCCCCAATAGTGCCGTTTGAATCTTCCCCAAGTGCTGCGGTTGCCGGTCTTCCGGGGCGCGCCCCGGAAGACCGGCGGCGCATCATCGCTGATATTCCTTCCGATGGTCGGAAGGGGGATGTTGGTGATCAAGCTGAGGGAGACGATCATGATCCTGGATCTGCATCAGCAGGGGCTGACGGTGTCGGCTATTTCCAGAGAAACAGGCATCGATCGCAAGACGGTGCGCAAATATATTGAGCGGGGCCTTGAGGCTCCGGCTTATGGACCGAGAAAGCCTCGCGCGACGGTTATCGATCCGTTCGCTTCATACCTGCGGGAGCGGGTGAAGACCTATCCCGGCCTCACCGGCAGTCGTCTGCTTCGAGAACTCCGAGATCGAGGTTATAACGGCGGTTACACCGCCGTCACGGATTTTCTCCGTGATGTGCGGCCTCCGGCTAACCAGGGTTTTGAAGTTCGTTTCGAGACGCCACCTGGCGACCAAGCTCAGGTCGATTTCGCCCAGTTTCATGTCGTCTTCACCGACGAGCCGATGACGCCACGGATCGTCTGGTTATTCTCGATGGTGTTGGGTCACAGCCGCCTTATCTGGGCTCGTTTCGTCATGCATCAGAACCTGCCGACCGTCCTGCGTTGCCACATCGCCGCTTTCGAGGCGATTGGTGGTGCGCCGCGGGAGGTGCTTTACGACCGGATGAAGACTGCCGTCATCGGCGAAGGTCAGACAGAGGGCATCATCTACAACCGTGCTCTCATCGATCTGGCCCGCCACTATGGATTCCATCCCAAAGCATGCAAGGCGTACCGAGCCAAGACAAAGGGCAAGGTCGAGCGGCCGTTTCGCTATATCCGTGAAGACTTCTTCCTCGCCCGTTCGTTCCGCAATCTCGACGACATGAACGCCCAGCTCCGGCACTGGCTAGACACCGTCGCCAATCCAAGGAAGCACGCCACGACCCAGCGGGTCGTCAACGAGGCCTTCGCCGAGGAACGACCGCATTTGCGACCACTACCGCTGGCACCGTTCAAATCCGTTCTGAAGCTGGAACGCCGCGTCTCTCGGGAGGGCATGGTCAGTGTCGGTGGCAATACCTACAGCGTACCGGATGCGACCCGCAGCCGAATGGTGGAAGTCCATTCTCTCGCCGACGAGGTCCGCATCTTTGAGAATGGCATCTTGATCGCGGCTCATCTTGTGTTGGAAGGCCGCAAACAGCGCCGCATCCATCCCGATCATCGACGATCGATGTCATCACCACACCGGTCCAGAACACGGGATGAATCGCATGTCGTCAAACCCGCCGGCGACACCGTGTTGCAGCGGTCGCTCGCCTTCTATGACGCCGTCGGCAAGGTTCTGGCGCAGGAGAACCGCCCATGAGCGCGGCCCTCGATGCCACTCCGTCCATGATCGACCGTATTCGCCATGATCTTGTGGGCCTGAAGATGCCACGGGCATTGGAAGCACTCGACCATGTTGTGCGACGCCTCGAACACGGCGAGCTATCTGCCCTCGAAGCGATCGATATCCTCCTTTCCGAGGAGCTGACGCTGCGCGAGAACAGCCGCATCAAAACAGCGCTGCGAATGGGCAGGCTTGCGACGATCAAGACGCTCGCCGGTTTCGACTTTACCTTCCAGCCTTCGCTCGACCGAGACCGCATCTTCACCCTGGCGCAGCTCGGCTTCGTCGATCGTCACGAGGCCGTCCATTTCCTCGGCCTGCGTATTCCGACGAAGCCGGCCAGTGATTCCAATCAATCACCGGCCACCCATTCCGATTTCATTCCGGCCGGGGTTCCGATTTGAAGCCGGCCACCTTTGGACATCACCTGGGTCGTTGTTGAGGTTTGGTTCGAGTTTCGTTTCGGGTCAAGCCTGAGCGTTTTCCGGCATGGCGATGGGGCGCTGTTTTCGCATGCTCTCGCCGGTCAGCTCGATGCGGTAGGCGTTGTGAACGAGGCGATCGAGGATGGCGTCGGCGATGGTGGGATTTCCGACGATCTCGTACCATTGATCGACGGGAACCTGGCTGGTGACGATGGTCGAGCGCCGCTCGTAGCGGTCCTCGATGATCTCGAGGAGGTCACGGCGCTGATCGTCGGTGAGTTTTTCGGGGCCCCAGTCGTCGAGGATGAGCAGGTCGGTCCGGGCCAGCGCCTTCAGCATCCTGGCATATCGGCCGTCGCCCCTTGCCAGGGCAAGGGCGGCGAAGAGCCGTGGCGCGCGATGATAGGCGACGGAGAAGTCCTCGCGGCATGCCTTGTGGCCCAGCGCACAGGCAAGCCAGCTCTTGCCGACACCGGCCGGGCCGGTCAACAGGAGCCCATGTCGCTGGCGGATCCAGTCGCAGCCAGCGAGCTTGAGGAACAGGGAGCGGTCGAGGCCGCGCTCGGCGCGGAAGTCGACATCCTCGACCTGCGCATCATGACGAAGTCTGGCGGCACGGGCACGGGCCTCGAAGCGCTTCTGGCGTCGCAATGTCGATTCCTGCTCGAGCAGGATGGCGAGCCATTCGCCATGATCGAGGGTGCGCGCTTCCGGCTGGACGTCGAGGTCCTGGAAGCCTTTTGCCATGCCGTGCAGGCCAAGATCGCGCAGCATGTCGAGAGTGGGATGGGTCAGCATGATCTTTATCTCCTCAATGGAAGTAGCCGGGTCCACGCAGATTGGCGTGGTCGATGATGGCGCCGGGACTGCCGGCAGGCTGGGCGGCCTTGTGATTGGCGATGAGAGCGGCAATGCTCTTGCAGGTCAGCCCGCCGATCTCGACGGCGCGGGCCGACACCGCCTCGGCGCGATCACGACTGAGGTCGCGATAAAGCCGCAGGATGCCCAGGCATGTTCTGAAGCCCTGCTCGGGATGAGGGCGGCTGGCCAGAATGGCGATGATCAGCCCCTCGGTCTGCGGCCCGATCGAAGTCGCCCACCGGCGGAAGCGTGCCGGCGTCCACTCGGCATAGCGGCGGTGGGAACTGGGCATGTGCTCAGGGTTCGTGCCGTAACGGCGTCCGCCATGGCGGCGCTGATGAACGGCGATGCGCTCGCCGCGGTGGAATATCTCGATCGTCCTGGCCGTGGCGCGGATGTCGACCTGCTGGCGGATGAGGCCATGCGGCACGGAATAGAAGAACGCCTTGAACTCGACATGATAGTCGGTGGCGACGCGGGCCAGACGCCATTCGGCGAACTCGTAGTCCTTCTCCGGCAGGCTGGCCAGCGCTGGTCGTTCCACGGTCTCGAACAGATGACGACGGCTGACGCCGAGACGGCGCATGACATGGTCGTTGATGCGATCGAGCGCCCCGGCAATCGCGGCATTGGCCTCGGCCAGCGAGAAGAAGGTCTGCCGGCGCAGCCGGCCGAGAATGCAGGTCTGGGCGAAGCGCACGCCGTTCTCCACCTTGGCCTTGTCCTTCGGCCGCCGCGGCCGGGCCGGCAGAACGCCAACGCCATAATGGGAGGCCATCATGCCGTAGCTGCGGTTGATCTCCGGGTCGTAGAAGGAGGCGTGGTTGACGCCAGACTTCAGATTGTCGGGGACGATGAGGCGCGGGACGCCACCGAAGAAGCTGAACATGCGCACATGCGCGCCGATCCAGTCCGGCAGCGCCTGCGTCCAGGTCGCTTCCGCATAGGTGTAACCGGAGGCGCCTAGGACGCCGACGAAGATCTCCGCCTCGCGAACCTCGCCCGTCAACGGATCGACGATGGCGAGCTTCTTGCCGGAATAATCCACGAAGACCTTGTCGCCGGCGATATGCTCCTGGCGCATCGTCGGCGACAGCCGCTTCTCGAAGCCGCGAAACAGGTCGCAGAAACGGCTGTAGCCGTAGCCGCCGGGATGAACGGCGCGGTACTCCTCCCACAGCAGCATCAGCGTAACGCCGGGCTTCTTCAACTCCAGCGCCAGGTCCGCCCAGTTCGGTTCCGGCAGCCGGCGCAGGCCCTGGTTCACACCGGCGCGAGCGAATAGCCGGTTCTCCAGAGCGTCGTCGGTCAGGTCGCCAGGAAGCGGCCAGCTCAATCCTGAAGCCGCCGCCCGCTGCAGATTATCCTGCACGGTGCTGCGCGCGATCCCCAGCCTCTGTGCGATCTCGCGGGCGCTGGTTCCGTCACCGGCAAGCCGCAGCATCTGTCGTAGTTGTCTCATGGTCAGCCTTCTCTTTGCCGGCATTACGCGTCCCTTGTTCAAAAGGACCGTCATGCCAAAGTTGCTGACCCAGGTGCTCTTGCTCAGGCCCTCAAAGTGGCCGGATATTGATCGGAATGGTGGCCGGCTTCACGTCGGAATGGTGGCCGACTTCAAGTTGGAATGCCTGGCCGGATTACGTCGGAATCCGCACTCGGCCCACCGGGAACGGGTAAAAGTCATCTCGCCACCGCGCTCGGTGTCGAAGCCGTCAAGGCTGGAAAGAGCGTCTACTTCACGACGCTCGCCGACCTCATCGGCTCGCTGGCCCGTTCCGAACGCGAGGGTCGGCTGCAGGAGCGCATTCGCTTCTTCTGCAGGCCGAGTCTGCTGATCGTCGACGAGATCGGCTACCTCCCCGTCGTCCAGGGCGGCGGCAATCTGTTCTTCCAGCTCGTCAATGCCCGTTATGAACGCGGCGCCATGATCCTGACGTCAAACCGTGGCTTTGCAGAATGGGGCGATGTTTTTGGCGACCCTGTCGTAGCGACGGCGCTGCTCGACAGACTTCTTCATCATGCCGTCGTCGTGCAGATTGAAGGATCCAGTTACCGGCTCCGGCAGCACGCCGAACTCATGCCGGAGCATGTCCGCTCTAAAGCCCTCATCGCGCCGCCAGCATTCGCTCCACCACAAAAGCCGCGGGGCCGGCCGCCGAAAAATTCTCAATTCGCCCTCGCGTCCACGTCGGCATAAGTGGGGAATTTTACTTCGGCGCTTCTGAGGAAAATTCACGCGGCATTGACACCTGGCACAGGCCTTCGAGCGCGCTGGCGTCCCTGTCAGCCGTGGTGCTCTTGGCCATTGGGTGATCGGCTCCAGCGAAAAGCACCTCGTTCACATCTACAATGCACTGAAGCAGCGGCTCCTGTCGCAGAACGTCATTCACGGTGACGAGACCACGGTGCAGGTGCTGAAGGAAAAGGTGCGCGCTTCGCAAAAGTTGGACAGGATTTCCGCCAATTCCCGGACAGCAGTTTCACTAAAGTCCGGACAGTTTGACGAGGTTGGTCCTCGGCAGCCTGGTTTCTGTCAGGGCTGATTGATTTCGCCGTTTTCGGCACCCGTCAAGAGGGGTGCGCTTTTTTGCTTTCGCATACTCTCGCCCCGGAGAGTGATGCGGTGAGCATTGTGCACGATACGATCGAGTATGGCGTCGGCGACCGTGCTGTCGGCAATAAGGTCGTGCCAACTCGCCACGGGGACCTGGGCTGTGATCAGGGTAGATTTTCTTTGATAACGCTCCTCGACAATTTCGAAGAGGTGGAAGCGCTGCTGATCGGAGAGCGTATGTGTTCCAAAGTCGTCGAGGATGAGTAGCTGGACGCGGGTGAGCTTGTCGATGAGGCGGGGAAAGGAGCCATCGAGGCGGGCAAGCGCGAGATCCTCGAACATGCGCGGCACGCGCACATAGAGCACGGAGTGACCGAGCCTGGCCGCTTGCCTGCCGAAGGCACAGGCCAGCCATGACTTTCCGGTGCCGGTGTGGCCGGTGATGATCAGGCCCTCATGGGCGGTGAGCCATTGCCCCTGGGCTAGCGCCATGGTGTTGCGCCGGTCGAGACCGCGGGCGGCGGCGAAGTCGATATCTTCGATACAGGCCTGGGCAAAGCGTAGCTTGGCGGAGGCGAGCCGGTTACGGATGCGCTTGTCGGCACGCAGGCTGACTTCGCGGTCGAGCATCAGGCCGAGCCACTCATCGCGGCTGAGCTCATTGGTGCCGGACTGCTCGGTCAATTCGCGCCAGGCGGCGGCCATGCCGGTGAGCCCGAGGGCTTGCATCTGGTCGAGGGTGGGGTTTGTCAGCATTCTTGCTTCCTTCACTGATAGTAGGATCGGCCACGGATATTGGTATGCGCAGGCGTGGGGGCCGCATGTTCAGCCTGCGGTCTTTCCCGGTCGAGGCCGGATTTGAGGATGGAGGCGACGGAGGAATAGGTGATGGCATTGATGGTGAGCGCCCGCTCACAGGCCGCATCGAGGCGCTGCGATCCATAGCGCGGCGCCAGCGACAGAATACCCATGGCCGAGCGGTATCCCTGTTCCGGATGCGGCCTGTCGCGCATCATGCGTTCAACCAGGATGGCGGCATTGGGGCCGATCTGGGTTGCACGGCCGATCAGATTGGCCGGCGTGGTGTTGGCATAGCGCTGATGCGCCTTGGGCATATGGTCATTGATGGTGACGTGGCCGGACCGCTGGGAGCGGCGAACATGGCTGGCGACACGCTGGTGATCATGGAAGATCTCGACCACCCGGTGGGTGAGCCGCACCTGCAGAGTGCATCCGATCAACCGATGTGGCACCGAGTAGAAGGTCTTGTCGACCTCGACATGATAGTCCGGATGAACCTTCGCCGACTTCCATTCCGCATATTCGAACGGCACCGCCGGCAAGGGTTTCAAGGCTGCCCGTTCGATCTCCTCGAACAGTTCGCGGCGGCTTTTACCGACGTGGCGCATCGTTCGATTGTTCAGCTCCTCGAGCAATTCGGCAATCGCCGTGTTGAGGGCGGCAAGCGAGAAGAAGGTGCGGTTCCTCAGCCGGGCCAGAATCCAGCGTTCCACGATCAATACCGCGCCTTCGACCCGGCCCTTGTCGCGCGGTTTCCTGCTGCGTGTCGGCAGGATCGTGGTGTCGTAATGCTCCGCCATGGCGGCGAACGTCGCAGTCAACGTCGGCTCGAACCAAAGGGCCTTGGCCACCCCTGATTTGAGGTTGTCGCACACGATTGCCTTGGTGACCCCGCCATAGAAGGTCAGAGCACGCACCTGGCCGTCGATCCAATCCGGCAACTGCTGACTAAAGCTGGCATGGGCGAAGGTCAGGTTGGAGGCGCCCAGCACCGCGACAAAGATTTGGGCCGGATGGATGACACCGGTCGCCGGATCGATCACCGGCACCGTCGGCCCGGCATAGTCGGTCTGCATCACGGCGCCCGCCGCGTGCCGATTGCGGAACGCTACACTCGTGCGCTGCCGAAAGGCGGCAACCTGCTCGCAAAACCACGTGAAGCCGTAACCATCGGGATGGTTGGCACGGTATTCCTGCCACAAAAGCGTCAGCGTCACGCCTTTGCGCTTCAGCTCCCGAACCACCAGCGCCCAGTCCGGCTCGCTGAGATCGCGCGGCGGTCGACCGGCTCGGCCGAACAGCCGCCGCTCCAGCTTTGCATCCTCGTCCGCACCGACTGGCAACGGCCACGAAAGCCCGGCCTCCCGCGCTCGTAGCAAATAGGTCGATACCGAGCTCTTGCCGATCTTCAGCCGCTCGGCAATCTCGCGCACCGAAAGACCCTCTTCATGGGTCAGGCGCAGAATCGTCCGGATATCCCTCACTGTCGTTCGTCTTGCTTGCTTCCGTCTCGGCATCGGCCCCTCTCAACGTTGTCGTGAGAGGGGTAACAACCAAGACGGCGCAGCCGCGAACCAACCGTCAAACCGCCGCCGGAAACTGTCCGGGATTTAGCGGAATCGCTGTCCGGGAATTACTGAAAACTGTGTCCGGAGATTACCGGAAACCCTGTCCGGACGTTGCCGAAACCCGCAAAAAGGACAGGAAAGCAACTGACGCGTCCTACATCTGGGCCTATCGCAGCGGAAAGGATAGTGTCGAGCCGGTTGTGCTGCTTGAATATCAGCCCGGTCGTGGGCAGGTGCATCCGCAGACTTTCCTTGGTGACTATCGCGGCATCCTGATGAGCGACGGCTATCAGGGCTGGCGCACCCTGAAGGGCGCAACGCATGTCGGGTGTATGGCTCACGCCAGGCGACGCTTCGTCAACGCCTTCAAGGCCGGGAAGAAACAAAGCGGGCCGCCCGCGCAGGCATTGAAGTTCTTCGACCAGCTCTATCGGATTGAAAGGCAGGTGCGGGACGAAATGCCGGATGACGGCGAAACGCAGGCCGATTGCATCCGGCGCTTGCGCCAGAAGCATAGCGTTCCAGTCCTTGACGCCCTGAAGGAGTGGCTCGACAGGATGGCCCCCAAGGTCGTGCCCGACACCAAGCTCGGCGATGCGATCTCCTATACGCGAAACCAGTGGCAATATCTGACCCGCTACACCGAAGACGGCAGGATGCCGATCGACAACAATTTATTGGAACGCGATATCAGAGTTTTTGCCACTGGAAGGAAGAGCTGGCTATTTTGCGACACTGTCGACGGGGCCAAGGCAAGCGCCGTCATCTACAGCCTTATGCTGACCTGTCGCGCCTGTGGCGTCGAGCCATTCGCCTGGTTGCGACACGTCTTCGCCGAATTGCCGCAGCGTCCCGACGGCGCCGATATCGACGATCTGCTCCCATTTAACTTCGCCAAATCCACTGCCGCATAAGCCGCTGCGGGCCTCACAAGCCACTGCGTGCAGCGAAATGAGCGCTTACCGTCAACGCGCACGGAAATGAGCGCTTACGACCGATCCACGACGCGTGACACTCCGTCAATTCCAGTGGCGTTTCAGGGTCGTTTCCCTGTTAAGGAACACGCGTCAGCCGATAAGCGTAAGATTTGAAGTTCTGAGCGGACAAACGCGCCCTGTTCGTCCAGGTCTGCCCGCTGTGGCAGTTGCAAGCCGAGCGCTTAGACAGTGAGGTAGCCACCATCCACCGGCAAGGTCACTCCATTTATGAAACTGGCTGCTTTCGATGCTAGGAACACAACCGGGGCCGCGACCTCATCTGGTTGTCCGAAACGCCCCATTGGGCAATGCCATCCCAACCACTCGTCCATGCTGCTGTCGCCTCCTCTCCCCATTTCAGTGTCGATATAACCAGGCGCGACAGCGTTGACCCGGATCGAATATGGGGCGAGTTCCCGACACATGATCTGGGTTAAGGATCGAACACCACCTTTCGAAGCCGTGTAGCTAACGTGCGCGAATCCGCTAGTGAACGCAACCACAGAAGAGATGTTAATGACTGTACCGCGCGTGGCCTTGAGGCTCGGCAAAAGCGCTCGAGTCATGTCGAAGGCTCCAGTCAAATTGACCGCGATATTTCGGTCCCATGCAGCCGCCGACGTAGGATCATCCATACGTTCATTGCCACCTATACCAGCATTATTCACAAGAATAGCGACGTGTCCGAGCCACGCGGGAAGGCGCGCTGCAAGCGCCTCGATTGCGGCTCTATCAGTCACATCAAGTACGTCATGGTGTGCATTAAAGCCATCTGCTTGAAGCGATCTTGCAACCTCATGCGCCTTCGTACCGTCCAGATCAATTACCAGAACACGGGCTCCGGCTTGCGCCAATGAACGAGATATCGCGGCTCCAATACCTCTACCCGCGCCCGTCACCAAGGCAAGCGGGTTATTGTCAAACATCGTAAATCTCCTTGAATGGGTTCCTCAGCGGAGGTTGCGCTCCATCGATGTGATCGCTACGGGGTGTCCCATGCTGGAGCGTAATCCCGATCATAAATTCGAATGTTCCGTGACCGGAGTTGTGCAATAGCCGCCATCTCTTCATTGGAAAGTTCAAAATCGAAGATGTCGATGTTCTCCGCTAGCCATTCTCTACGTTCGGCACGCGGAATCGCCACGACATTCTCCTGCTGGATATGCCAGCGTAAAACGATTTGCACCGGGCTTTTCTGATGGCGTTTCGAGACTTCTTCGATAACTGGCTCCTGAAAAAGCGCCTGACCGCTTCCTAAAGGTGCATAGGCGACCATTGCCATACCAGCCTTGCGACAACTAGCATACACCTTGCTCTGATCTAGATAGGGGTGATACTCTACTTGGTTTGCCACAAGAGGTCCGTCGGACAGACCCACAGCATCAGCTACCATGTGGCTGGGAAAATTCGACACACCGATATGTCGCGCGATTCCCAGATTACGTGCCCTGTTCAGTGCTTTGATCGAATCTGCCAGTGGAATCGCGGGATTGGGCCAGTGAATGAGAAGCAGGTCAATTACGTCAAGACCAAGTCGCTCCAAACTTCTCTCTGCGGACTTCTCCAAATCACCCGGTCCAATATCCGTGAGCCAGACCTTAGTTGTCACGAAAACATCGTCGCGCGGCACTCCTGAGTGCCGCAGCCCCTCGCCGACCGCATCCTCATTTTCATAAGTGGAGCCCGTGTCCAGGTGACGGTATCCCAGGGATAACGCGTCGGCTACCAGCTCGGCGCACGCCTCGCCCTTGAGGGTCCAAGTTCCACATCCGATCACGGGAATAGCCGCGCCGTTCACTAATACCTTTCTCAATCAAAGCCTCCAGCATAATCCGTTACAATTTTCTCGCATAGTCATCAATTCAGGAGCCGGACTTCAGCTATGCCAAGCGCTCAGGATGAGTGATAACTTCGCGCAACGTCTGTAAAAATCTGCCTGCTTCCGCGCCATCGATGGCGCGATGATCAACAGATAGTGTGAAGGTCACGACGGTCGCGACTTTGACTGCCCCGTCAGTGGCCGGTACAACGATAGGAGTAGCCTTCCCAACCGCTAGGATCGCGCATTGGGGGACGTTAATAATGGCATCAAACTGTTCGACGCCGTATCCGCCAAGGTTCGAAATGCTGAACGATCCGCCCGAAATTTCGTTCATCTTCAAGGCGTTTCGTCCCGCTCTTTCAGTGAAACCCTTTACCTCGGCGGCAATAGCCCTGAGAGACTTCTTTTCCGCCCCCCGAACAACTGGCGTCGCGAGACCTCCCTGAACAGCAATCACGACAGAAATGTCCGCAGTGTGAACCCTCTCAATATGTTTTTCAGCCATCCGGCTATTGATGGCTGGGTTCTCTATCAAAGACAACGCAACCGCTCTTATGATGCAATCATTGATTGACACCTTCGACGCCGGATCAGCTTCATTGAATGCGGTTCGCCAAGCCATCAGCTTGTCAACTTCGATCTTCGCAATCAGACGGAAATGGGGAACCGTCTGCTTAGCCTGGGTCATGCGCGCGGCTATCGCTTTCCGCAGTGGTGTGAGTGGAACTTCTGTGAATGAAACGGGCATCACTCTTCTATCATTCCAATGACAGCATTGACCTCAACCGTGGCACCTTCGTCCGCCACGATGCTCGCCAAGGTTCCTGAAGCTGGTGCTTCTACCTCAACAGTTGCTTTCGCTGTTTCAACTTCAGCAATGACCTCGCCTTCGTTCACTTGGTCACCGACATTTTTCAGCCACTTCACTACAGTGGCCTCTTCAATACCCATCCCACTCGATGGCATGATTACTTCTGTTGTCATTTTCTAACTCCGTTTCCGCATCCAAAGTGTCAAAGCAAGCGGCGGACCGCAGCGATGATGTCGTTCTTAGAAGGGAAGAAGTCCTTCTCCAAAGCCGGGCTAAAGGGCACGTGAATGTCAGGAGCACAAACGCGAAGGATGGGCTTCTTCAGAAGGTCAAATGCTTCCTCCGCCATCACAGCAGAAATCTCACTGCCAACGTTGCAAACCTGATGGGCGTTTTCAACAATCAACAGCCGACCCGTCTTCGCGACCGACTTCTTAAACGTCTGGTGATCTAGTGGTTTTAGCGTTCGCGGGTCGATCACCTCGACAGAGATCCCTTCAGCTGAAAGAGCATTCACAGCTTCCATGGTTGGGCGGATAGCGCCAGCGATTGCGATAAGCGTCACGTCTGTGCCTTCTCGCTTGATATCTGCTTTTCCGATCGGCACGAGGAAGTCTGGGTCGGTGGGCACGTCACCTTTGAGCGGCCACAAGCGGGTGTCTTCAAATACAAGAACGGGATTTCCGTCGCGCACAGCTGACTTCATCAAGCCTTTGATATCAGCTGGACTCGTTGGACTAATAATTTTGAGCCCAGGCACGTTCATAAAAAACGGATACGGTCGGTCGGCATGTTGGGCCGCCTTGGATCCAACTGAGAACATGCAGCACCGGAATACAATTGGGATGTCAATCTGTCCGCCCGTCATATAACGCAACTTAGCAGCTTGATTGATAATCTGATCTGAGGCGAGGTACACAAAGCTCGCAATTGAAAGATCTACGATGGGACGGGAGCCATTAATTGCGGCGCCAATGCCGAGACCCGTGAAACTACCCTCCGAGATCGGCATGTTCCAAACTCGGTTCTTGCCAAAACGCTCGACGAGCTTGTCACCACCATAAACGGAAATGTCCTCCCCCATCAGGAATACGCGTTCATCACGCTCCATTTCCTCGAACTGAGCTTGCATTAGCGCGTCCAGATAAGTCATCTGGACGGAAGCGCCGGTCGCCGGCTCAGTCTTCTGCTTTAAGTTTTCCATCCTTCAGTTCCTCTCCAGCCCTGCTGCAAAACTGTTGTGGCCTACAAGAGGCGAATTGAACATATAATCGGACAGCGTCTCAGGTTTAGGCATCGGGCTTTCGAGCGCGAATTGGACGGCCTGCTTTATAGCCGCTGTGACTTCGGCCTCAATGTCCGCGAGTTGTTGTTCTGACAGCCCTTCAGCCAAAAGATGGGTACGGTACAGTTTGATAGGATCACGATCCCGTTTGTAAGCCTCCACTTCTTCGACTGGCCGGTATGGCTGCCCTGGAATGACGAGTCCAAAGTTATGTTCGTCGAAGCGGTAAGTGTTCGCGACTATGAGGGTGGGACCTTCTCCTGCCCGTGCACGCCTGACGGCTTCAGCAGCAGCACCGAATACGGCAACAACGTCTTGCCCGTCGACCGTCACCCCGGGCATCCCATAGCCACCGGCTCGAAGAGCGATGTCTGGTTGGCCATGGCTTTGCGCAACGGACGTCGAGATTGCATAGCCGTTATTTTCGCAGAGAAATATCACGGGAAGCTTCCACAGCGACGCCATATTCAAGCTTTCGTGGAACGTGCCCTGGTTGACCGCCCCATCTCCAAAGAAACAAAGCGTAACCTGGTCGATATCGCGGATTTTGGCGCTGAAAGCGCATCCTATAGCGAGGGGCAAGCCACCGCCGACAATAGCGGATTCACTGATGATCCCGACGGACTTATCGGCAAGGTGCATCGAACCGCCGCGGCCCTTGCAGATGCCACCTTCTTTGCCCATCAATTCGGCCATCAGCGCATCCAGATGCGCACCTTTCCCAATTGGATGGCCATGTGAACGATGGGTTCCCGTCATGGCGTCTTTATCGCTAAGGGCCAAACAGGCGCCTACGATAGCTGCCTCCTGCCCGATACTTGCATGGAAGGAACCGGGTATCCTCCCAGCTTTGGACTGGCGCATACCTTCTTCCTCGAAACGTCGGATGCGCAACATCCGTCTATACGCTTCAAACTTCTGATCATCGCTTAAGTGCATAGTCAATCAACGCTCCAACGTCTGAATGGGAGTATTCTAGCTCCCCGAAAAAGACAGTTTGCGACGAACTTACGGCACTATGTGTGGAATACCTGCTTTTGATGACAAAATGCGCAGAAATTGTGCGTGACGGAGCCGTAGCTCTCGTCAAGCTAAACTGCGAGTCGTTATCTGCAACGGCCACAGTGCACTGTATGCGCCGTCTACGCCCCATTGATTTTACAATTTAGGCTACGGGGTAAAGCTACCTGCGGGCCGGATGTGAGCTCACCGGATAGTATCTGACGAGCTCATTGTGAGGCTTTGATGCGGGCGGCGTATGCCCATGGCATCAGGGCATCGATGTCCTTGGCGAGGTGGCCGTTTGCGAGACGGGTGAAGAGGTCGCACAGGTAGGCGTAGGGCTCGACGCCGTTCATTTTGCACGTGCCGATCAGGCTGGCAAAGCGGGCCCAATTTCGCCCCCCTTCATCGTGCCCGGCAAAGAGCGCATTGCGGCGGTTCATGGCGGGGCGGCGGATGGCGTTTTCCACCAGGTTGGAGTCAATATCGACGTGGCCGTCGCCCAGGAACAGCCGGAAGCCCTCCTGTCGCGTCAGCATATAGGCCAGGGCTTTTCCGAGATCAGACTTGCGTGAGACACGCGAAGCCTGTGCTGCGATCCAGGTAAAGAACTCGTCCACCAGCGGAAGGGAAAGGTCCTGTCGGACCGCCCGGCGATGTTCGGGATCTGAACTGCGGATACTGTCTTCGATCTTGTAGAGGGCGGCGATCCGCACCAGCGCCTCGTCGACGATAGGTGATCCGCTCTTTGGCGTGGCCTTGATCAGCTTTCTGCGCCCGTGCGCCCAACAGAAAGCCAGCTTCAATGGGTCGCCACCCACCCGGTCTGGCGTGGCGAGGTGAGAGTAACCGCCATAGGCATCAACCTGGATTGTGCCGTTGAACCCATTGAGGATCTCGGCGGCATATTCGCCTTTACGCCCGGGCCGATAATGGAACACCACGCCCGGCGGCGCTAAGCCGTTCCAGCCGCGGTCGTCGCGTAGCACGGCCCATAGATAACCCGTCTTCGTCTTGCCTCGCCCCGGATCCAGAACCGGAGCGGTGGTCTCGTCGACATAGAGCCTTGTGCTCTCCCAAAGCAGCCGTTTGGCCATATGGTCGACCACCGGTGCGATTTCGCAACCCGTGCGCCCCATCCAGTCGGAAAGGACAGTGCGGTCGATCGGCACTCCATGTCGCGCCATGACCTCGGCCTGCCGGTTGAGCGGCATATGTTCGGAATGCTTGGAGACGGCAATCTCCGCCAGAAGGGCTTCCGTCGGCCAGCTTGCCTCCAAAAGATGCGCCGGCGCTTTGGCCTGGACGACGCCGGTTCGACCCTTTGGGCATGCGTATTTCGGGCGGATCGTGACGATCACCTCGTAGCGCGCCGGGACCCGGTCGAGCCGTTCCGTCCGATCCTCGCCGATCCGGACCATGTTGCCGCAACCGCAGGGACAAACGATGCTCTCGGGCTCGATCACTCTCTCGACCCGCGGCAGGTGTTCGGGCAGTGCACGGGCCTTACGCTCCTTGCGAGGAGCGACTTTTTCCGGATCGGATGTGCTGGCTTCGATCTTCTTCTCGACGGCGGCGATCCGTGCCTGTGTTTCGGCGATCGCCGTTTCAAGGTCTTCCAGCGCCAGTTCCATCTGCGCCGGATCGAGCTTTTCCGATTTCGGCCCGAACTTCGTGCGCCGATAGTCGTGAACCTGCCCCTCAAGCTTCTCGATCAGTTCCTTCAGCTCGGCGATGAAGGCGTCCTTTTCGACAACCACAGCCTGCTCATGCTGACGTGCGGCACGCTCGACCGACAGCTCGACCTGCATCGCCGCAAAGGCTTTGACAACCTCTGGCGGAAGGTCCGGAAACTGGCTGAGATCAAGCGGCGGCGACATGCGGCCTTATAGCAAGGCAGTACAAAAAAGCCAAATAAAACAATGCAAAGACGGCCGGATATTTACCCTGCCGCCGACGGCGCGCTCATCCGTTGCGCCATCACCCGTCGCCAGTCAAGACCTTCGAACAAAGCCTCATATTGACCCCTGGAAAGACGCATCGTCCCATCCTGAACCTTGGGCCAGGCAAAGTTTCCATGCTCAAGAATTTTGTACCTTATCTGAGAATGCAGCCCCTTCCGGCGCAGATCAGCAGCTAGTGCTGGTTACCCATCAGTTTCATCCTCTTTTCGGCCGGCAGCTGCCCTGCGTTGGGAAGCGAGGTAACTTGCAGGGCGACCGTCTGCTTTTGCAGACCGAGGATGGCGCCATATGGCCGCTTCCCCCTCAATGGACTGATCTTGTGAGCATTGATCCAGAAGTTGTCGCGAGCAACGGGCGCGCGCTCTTGCTGGTTTCGAACTTGATGGAACTAGCCAGCATGGTGGAACACCTCTGTGGCAGGTTGGCAGCGCGGTCGGGAGCGGAGTGTAAGGATAATTATGCCGCTAGTGTAAACCAGATTATGCCGCAAGAGGCCCCGCAATGAGCGGTAAATCCTGTAATATCTGCCAATTTCTGGTGATACAATGTGGAATCGCTCTTGATTTAAACGAGAATGGCGGTATAAATAGATTTACATTAACACTCGATCTTGCACCCGGAACCTACAATGCCTGCGAAGTACGGCGGCAAGCGATCAAAGATGGATACCCTCCTCGACGAGGGCACCTTCAATCCAAATCCCGAGAAGGTGCGCGACCCGAAGTTCCAGGGAAGCGAGTTCTTCGATCCGCACGACGCCGTCCAGGTCAAATACGAGATGCTGCGGCGCGTCTCCATCGACAATGTCTCGGTAACGGACGCTTCCGACGAGTATGGTGTTTCCAGGCCAACCTACTACCAGGCCAAGGCAAACTTCGACACGAGTGGGATTGCCGGACTGGTACCGGCAAAGCCGGGACCCCGCGGTCCCCACAAGGTCGACGACGAAGTCCTGGCATTTCTCCAGGCGCGGCTGGTACCGGGCGAGCCCGTTCGTGCGCGCGAACTCGCCAAGCTGGTCCGCAACGAACTCGATGTCGCACTTCATCCCAGGACGATCGAGCGGCTGTTAAAAGAAACGATCCGCTAGAAGTTGCCACGGCATCGGCATGTTCATTGCCGGCCACCGCGGACCAGTACGAGGTGCTGCGCAGCGCAGCTCTCGGCGAAGTTCTGCCGCTCAAGGCCCGTAGCGGCCTCATGCTTTTTCTGCGCCGCGGCATGTGGGGATGGGCCCGCGCACTGCCTGCAGCGGCATGCCCTGATCAAGGCCAGTTTTACCTGTCATCGGCCACCCGACCGGCGCACGGCGAACTCAGCGCCGTCGTTCATGTCCTGGCGACCATCGCCATGAGCATCCACCAACGGAGAGCACCATGAATGTACACCTCAAAGTCCAGTCTCATCACCGTGAACGCAGCGCCTACCTCTACATCCGCCAATCTTCGATGCGGCAAGTCATCGACAATACCGAGAGCGCCATGCGCCAATATGCGCTTCGCGGCCGTGCTATCGCCCTTGGTTGGCGCGAGGAGCAGATTATCGTCATCGATAATGATCAAGGCGAATCCGGCGCATCGGCGGTCTGGCGCGAGGGATTTCAGCGGCTGGTCAGCGATGTCGGCATGGGGCATGCCGGGATCGTCATGGGCCTGGAGGTCTCTCGTCTGGCGCGCAACAATGCCGATTGGCAGCGGCTGCTCGAGATCTGTGCTCTCGCCGATACCCTGATCCTCGACGAGGACGGCGTCTATGACCCGGGTAGTTTCAACGACCGGCTCCTGCTCGGCCTCAAGGGAACAATGAGTGAGGCCGAACTGCATGTGATCAAGGCACGGCTGCGCGGCGGCATCCTCAATAAGGCCCGGCGTGGCGAGTTCCGTTGCCCCTCCCGACCGGGCTGGTCTATGACCATTCCGGCAACGTGACGCTTGATCCGGACATGCAAGTCAGAGAGACGATCGCCCATTTCTTCGAGACATTCTCTCGCGTCGGATCCGCCTCCCAGACCGTCAAGGCCTTTCGTCAAGAGGGCATTCTCTTTCCCTCCCGTCTGCACGGCAGCCAGACGGTTTTCCGGCCGCTGACGCCTTCGACGGCGATGCGCGTCCTGCACAATCCACGTTACGCCGGAGCCTATGCCTATGGCCGCCGCCGCTATCGACGCACCATTGATGGCAAGAGGATTGTGCGTGAACAAGATAATGATGATTGGACGGCATGCATTCCAGATGCCCATCCCGGCTACATCAGTTGGGAGCAGCATCAGGAGAACTTGAAGATTCTGAAGTCGAACATCTGCCACAAATGGAACGCGGCGGTCGCATCACCTCCGCGCGAAGGCCCGGCACTGCTGCAGGGGCGGGCCGTGTGTGGGCAATGCGGCAGGCATTTTCGCATGCGCTACGCCGCCCGACGCGGCCGGCAGGAAGCCTGGTACGTTTGTGATCGCGCCCGTAGCGATCGCGGTGAACCCCTATGCCAGGCGATTGCTGCACCTCCCGTCGACGAAGCCATCGGTATCCTGATCGCCGAGCAGATGACGCCGGCAGCCATCGAACTGGCGATTGAAGTCCGCAAAGAGATCGAAGCGCGACATGAAGAGGCGGATCGGCTGCGCTGTCGCGCAATCGAGCGCGCCCAAACGGAAGCCGATCTCGCCCAGCGCCGTTTCATGCTCGTCGATCCCAATAACCGCCTCGTCGCCGACACGCTCGAAGGCGAATGGAACGAGAAGCTCCGCATCTTAGCCAATGCCCGCGAAGAGCGCGAGCGCGGCCAGGAGCACGATCAATTCATCCTTGATAAGGCCGTCCGCGAGCGGTTGGTCGCAATGACGGCGGACTTCAAAAAACTCTGGACCAACCCAGAAACCCCGAACCGCGAACGAAAGCGTCTGCTTGCCCACATCATTGAGGACGTCACCCTCCTCAAACTACCGAAGAGAGGCACAACCAAGGCTCATATTCGCACTTCAAGGGCGGTAAAACCCAGACGCTCGTCACCATCAGCCCAAAATCGCCAAGCCAGCAGGTCAAGACGAACCCCGACGTCATCCAACTGATCGATAAACTCCTCGACGATCATATTTTTTCCGAGATCGCCGACATTCTCAATAATCAGGGACACCGTCCGGGCTCGGTGACGCGCCGTGACCAGCGCGACGCCCGCTTCACAACCAAACGCGTCACCTATCTTGTTCGCGAATACAAGCTGAGATCACGCTATGACCGGCTCCGGGATCGTGGGATGTTGACAAAGAAGGAGGCGGCTGCACACCTCAATATCCATGAGCATACCCTCGCCAGATGGGCCGAACATGGCCTCGTCACCAGCCATGCCTACAACGGACACTACTACCTGTACGAGCTTCCGAAGACAGATTTACCGCAAAAGCAATCCAGTCGATGGAACCAGCTCGTCGATCGCGTGGCCGCCCATAAGGAAAATGCCAGACACGCCAAAACCTTCAACTGAACCCGAAAGAGAGATGCAGTATGAATGCAGATCGTTGGCGTAAAGGCAGACGCCGGAGCCGCCCCACCAGACGATCTTAATTCTGTCCGCTCGTTTGAAGGAAGTCTGATGCGCAGCCATATCGCAATCCTTGTAGAGCTTCGAACAAATCTAAGGCCGATGCTCCGCCACAGGCAATGCTGAATGGTTCCCGTCCCCGGCATTCTGACTATCAGCTATGCCGCCATTAGAACGCGACTGCGCAGCAGTGCGTAGCCGGCACGACCATACATCTGCCGCTTCAGTGTCTTCAGGCGGTTGATCTGACCCTCGACGGGGCTGGTCGTCCATCGATGATTGATCGCGCCGCGGACGGCCTCGATGTCGCGGCTAATTCCGGCAGCCAAAGAGGCCAGTTCGCTGTCCCCGGCCTCAGCGATCCATCCCTCCAGGAGGGAGGCATCATCACCCCGCAATATTGCTGCTAATCGGCGAGAAAGATGCCCGGCAACCGAAAGCTGCGGCGCATGTTCGTAAACATGCTTCAGGAAACACGCGGCCTTCGCATCACAGGATTGCGGGTCCTGACCCAGAAGCCATGCACATCTTCGCCGGGATGGCGGTCGCCAGGGACGGCTCTTTTCTCGTTTGGAGGATTGTTGCTGTTTCTTCAGGTCTGCGGTCCATCGGTAAACAGTGGCACGGCTTCCTTTAAATCCCTGGGCTTTGATCTCGGACAGAAGCTGTCGACCATTGTGACATCCTTCGTTCCAACGTCGAAGAAGATAATCCTCGAACGCCAGAAGGGTATGGTATTGAACCGAAGGGCGGTGGTGTTCGGGTTCACCGCCCGCTGCCAGCCACCGTTCAATTGTACGCACACTCATGCCGACCTGCGGCGCAATCTGCCTCGCAGAGGTGATCCCGGCATCACGCAGGCGCATCACCTCCTCATACAGATCACGACGTTGCAGCTTTCGCTGGTGCCGCAAGCTTTGCAGCGATGTTTGCTTCTGCGATGGGTGTTCGGGGACCTCATGACTTTCTGCGGCGATCTCATTCATCGCGGCGACGCCGGCAAGACGGACAGCTTTGCGATGACGACCGACCGCCAGACGAAGAGCCTCACCCAAATTCGCGAGAAGATGCCATCGATCCGCGATCTGAGCGGCATCAGGGGCGCCTCGTCGTGCCCCTTCTGCATAAACGCCAGCACGGTCGCGGGCGATGATTTCTACGCCAGGATGACGGGCCAGCCATTCGGCTACAACATCAGCATTTCGTTCGGGAAGCAGATCAAGAACGCGGTTGCGTTCCAGATCGCAGACAATCGTGCCGTAACGCTGGCCCTTGCGCCAGGCCCAATCGTCGATACCAACGATCCGAGGGGCAGGATAGGATTCGTGCACCGATGAGCTCACCATTCGCAGAAGTGTATCGCCGCTCACAGGAATGGTCAGCTTTTGCGATAAGCGACCGCCGGGCTCGCCTCCTGCCGTAAGTCCGACCGCCGTTTGCGCCGCTCTGAGGCGGTTCGACGGGCCTTGGCCGAAACCAATCCCGGAAATCGTTCGGTGAAGATACGCGTTACGCATTGTCTGTCGACACAACGAAAACGCCTGGCGCGAAGTCGGATCGCCGCAGCTTGATCCTGGAAAGGCAGATCGGCAAGCCGGCGCAGGTAATGACTGTGAACGCGCCCGCTGGATCGGTCGCAAGTGGGGCAATTGGACGAGGCCGAAATCGACCGCGCCGAAATAACGACAGCGCCACATTGGCGCACGATCTCCACGACCTCGAAATTCGAGGGAAGCAACGAGTTGAAAAAGTGAAGCACGAGCAAATCACTGCATAGACTACGATTCCGAATCTATGACCGTATTCGCGCCACACGTGGATCCTCCTGCACCAAATATGCGGAAGAACCCTTGATTGCCGCTATGCAGCTCACCCCTTCCGCCAGACGGGGTCTGCTTGCCGCTTACCAACTGCTTCTTTGCGCTTGTCCTTATTCGCGGCGGTGGATTAGCGACCCCAGATCGCATTGGCGAGTTCCCATACGCATCGCGCGCGTCATCTTCGTCGTCATGATACCCCCCTAGCGATGAGGGCGCCATATGCCGTCGCCGTCACGGTCCCATTCTAGGTGAGGCAACGAACTCGCTCAGTAACAATCTGCCTGAGGCAATGTGACAAGCATGCACAAACACAAGGACCTGCCAGTCACGGACGCAACTCCCGCATCATAGTAGATGTCTTCGGAAGGCGGGCCATCCCATAACCAGGGATCTCAACTGTTGGCGTCCCATTCCGGAACGTCGTATCCCTCATTCACGTAGAATCGCGCATTTCGCACTCTGAGGCCTGAAATGCTTGCCATTTCATCAGCTGCGAGTTCGAAATCGAAAACGTCGAAATTCTCGCGGAGCCATTCCACACGCTCGGCACGCGGTATGGCCACCACTCCTTCTTGCTGAACCTGCCATCTTAGCAATATCTGTACCGGCTTCTTGGAATGCTTACTCGCAGCTGTCAATACTGCAGGTTCGTTGAGCAAATCACCGCCGCGCCCTAAGGGGCTGTAAGCCACCATTGCCATGTCCGCGTCCCGGCATCCGCGGTGAACCTTAGCTTGGCTCAGGTAAGGATGATATTCGACCTGGTTGGCCGCCAGCGGTGATTCTGAAAGGCGCACTGCATCAGCTAGCAAGTAACTCGGAAAATTGGATACACCAATATTTCGCGTGAGGCCGGAAGAACGCGCACGGTTCAATGCACGCATCGACTCCGCAAGCGGAATTGTCGGGTGCGGCCAGTGGATTAGGAGTAGGTCGATTGTATCAAGACCCAGTCTACGAAGGCTTGCCTCTGCCGAGCGCTCAAGATCGCCTTCAGCGATGTCGGTGTACCAGACCTTGGTTGAAACGAAGTACTCCTCTCGGGACACTCCTGAATAGCGGAGACCCTCGCCGACAGCAGCCTCGTTCTCGTAAATAGGGGCGGTATCAACGTGACGGTAGCCAATTTGTAATGCTTGTGCTACTAGCTCCGAGCAGGTTTCTCCCAATAACGTGTAAGTACCCAAGCCGATGGAAGGAATTCTCGCAGTTTTAGTTTCAACATACAACATGATCGTGGAAACCCCAAAGTTTCAGAGCGCAAGATTTATGCAGCTGGCTTGGATCTGTGATGATCTCCATCAGACTTCTCAAGAATATTCCGGCTGATGCGAGAGGGGGAGGTATTTCGAGGTATCCAACTGCGACCAGCTTGCCAACCGGGAATAGAGAACTCCCGGGGACGTCATCGTGTCCGTGACAAGTCTCCAACAGAAACGGCGAGAGAAGCGCTTTTCAACTGGTATGTTGGAAAAGGTGCTCGGCGGCGAAGATGATCAACGTCGATATGCTTGCCTAGCTCACGCAATCCCTCGAGCGCCTTGCCAAGGGCTGGTCGGGCAGCGAAATCGACGCGCTCATGCCGTGAACCTTCGCCTGCTAAACGGCCTCATTGCCGCTTACGGTCTTTCCATACACCGATGGCATTATTCCTTGGTGACTAAGTTGCGCAAAGGGGCTCGCGCCAGCCGGCCGGCCCCGTCCGTTCCGTCGTAACCAGCAATGCGACAGGCGTGCCAAATCGTGGCCTGGTTTGCTGTGATAACTGGCTTGCCTAGAGCTTGTTCAAGATCAGAAATTATGGAGTACGTGTTTAGGTCCGTGCATGCGAGAACCACCGCCTCTGCTTCTGAGGTGTCTGCCTGCTGAGCGAGTTTAAAGATCCTGTCCGTTTCAATTCTGCCGACGGCCTGAGCCACCCCCAAGCTTCGACTGGACATGGGTTCCAGTCCGGATTCAGCGAGATACTTCTGGAACTGTGATGTGATTTCTGCAGGATAGGGTGCACCTATTGCGATCCGCTTGACACCCAGCGCATTGCACGCTGCAACGATAGCGCTAGAAGTAGTGGTAGCCCGCGAGTCCGCACCTTTTTCAATTTTTTGCTTGATGGAGTTGTCTCCTGATAAGCCCCTCGCAAAGCTAATTGACGTACAGGCGTAGGCAACTGCTGCAGGTCGAATCGGACGTAGCGCTTCCGCAGCTAAATCCAAGTCCTCATCATCGACCAGCCCCTGCACGAGTTCAAGCGTGGCTGGCGCTTCGGGAAAGCGAACCCTGGTAACATGGATCGTTGCTTCGGGTGGGGCAAATTGCCAAAATTCCCGGTCAAGGGTTCCGTCAGACGGATAGATGACTCCAATGCGAAAAGTACTCATGTCAATCCTTTCAAGCGCGAGCCGCACTGGCTGCGTACTAGAGTTAAACGATCTGCGCCAAGCTCCCGCGTCATACTTGTTAAATCCCACCGAGCATGCGCAATGCTGCGCTAATCGACCCGTCATGGTTCGCGGGAGCTGTAACTTTTGCAACGGCTGGCTATCTCTGCACCGTCGGGAGGTGAACCCTGCACATAGCAATAGGTGGTCGTAGGTTTCCCGATTAGCCGGCCTCCAGCACCGCGCTCAGAAATTGACGAGTTCGCTCATTTTGTGGGTTGCCGAAGAGTTGGTCAGGTGGGCCCTGCTCAGTAATCTTCCCCCCGTAAAAGAAGCATACGCGGTCAGAGAACTCCTTTGCAAAACCCATTTGATGGGTGACCATGAGCATCGTGAGGTCGTGCTCTGCACCCAGCTTGCGTATAACGTTTAGGACTTCCCCAACGAGTTCAGGATCAAGCGCGGAAGTGACCTCGTCAAACAACATCACCTTCGGTCGCATGGCAAGCGCGCGGGCAATCGCCACACGCTGTTTTTGCCCGCCAGAAAGCTGGATTGGATAGTGTTTCTTTTTATCGCCGAGGCCCACCATGTCGAGCAATTCAGCGGCCCGTGCTTCGGCTTCTTGCTTGCTGAGGCCCAACACAGATATTGGCGCTTCCATACAGTTTTGGAGGGCGGTCATATGTGGGAAGAGGTTAAAGTGTTGAAACACCATTCCAATTTTGCCCCGGACGCGCCGCATGTGCGCGTTGGTTGCGGGGACCATCTTGCCATTCTTTTGCATGTGCGTGAGTGGCTCATCATCCACCCAGATTATGCCGTCATTAATTCGCTCTAAAGTCATTAACATCCTGAGAACGGTCGTTTTTCCTGACCCTGACGGGCCGATTATCGATACCTTCTCGTTCCGCGCGATGTCGAGGTTAAGGTTATCAAGCACGGTATATGTGCCGTAGCGCTTCGAGACATTTTCGAATCGGACAAAGGGCTTCGCCGGTGAAAGCTCCGGATTGACGGGTAGATTACTTGGTTTGAGTGCCATGACATTTCCAATGCGGCTGATCGAGTCGCTCATATTGGACCTCCTACAGTAGGTGATAGCGGCGGTTCAGCCAATAGCTAACCGCCTGTACGATTGCAGACGCGATCAAACTAAAAACCAAGTAAAAGAAACCTGACATAGTGATGACTTCGAGGTATCGGTAGTTATCGGAGCCAAAATTCTTGGCCTGCTGCAGCATTTCCAGTATCGCAATCGCAGCGAGCACTGGTGTGTCCTTGAACATACTGATCAAGTAATTGCCTAAGCTGGGCACGATAGGAGGGATCGCCTGGGGTAGTATGATTACCCGCCAGCTGCGTATCGGTGAGAGATTGAGAGCGGTGCAAGCTTCCCACTGACCCTGCTCGACATTCTCAATTCCGGCTCGATAGCACTCTGAACAGAAGGCGGCGTAATGAATTCCCAAAACTCCAACCCCAGCGACCCATGCGGAAATATTCAGCCCAAACTGCGGTCCGACGAAGTACACAAAAAACACCTGCAGCAGGAGGGGTGTTGATCGGATAAACTCGACGATTTCGGTTACGCTGGCGGAAACAATGCGGTTTGGGGATTGGCGGATTAATGCAAAGCAGAGACCGAGGATGAGCGCGATTGCGAAACCGAGGATCGTTGCCTGGATAGTGACGATCGCGCCACGATATAGATATGGGAAAGCTTCCCAAACGACAGACCAGTCCCAAGTCATGCTACCGCCTCACGAACGAAGCCGCGGGAAAACCGGCGTTCCGACAACCGAACGAACGGTGTTACAAGAAGTCGCGCTATCAGGTAATAGCTGAACAGCGCTACTGCGAAAAAGAGCAAGTAATTCCCCGTGGTGTCTGCGGCCTGCTTCGAAGCGCTGGTCAGTTCGGGTATTGTGATGAAGAAGACTAGCGAGGTGGCTTTAAGCAGATCGACTAGTAGGTTTCCCCAGGCCGGCAACATAGCACGTATTGCTTGAGGAAGGAGTATCCGGCGCATCATGGCAAACCGGGAAAAATTCAGTGCCACGCTGGCTTCATATTGACCCCGATCAACACTTTGGATTGCCGCTCGAACTACCTCAGCGCCATATCCGGAAACGTTCATTCCGATGCCAAGAATCCCTACGGTCCACGGCGAAAGCGTAACGCCGAAAAATGGCAACACGAAAAACCAGAGATAAAGCTGCACCAGGAGAGATGTCCCTCGAAAGAACTCAATGTATATGATCGCTAGGCAGCGGAAGGCCCAGAACGAGGACACGCGAATGTAGCCGATTGTGATTCCGAGAATGATGGCCACCGCAGATGCGCCTAACGTTATGACAAGCGTCGTCAACAACCCGTCGGCAAGCGCGGTAGCAATGAATGTGCTACTATTCATCTCTATTTCCTGCAGAAAGCTCTCCGGCTATTGGCCGGAGAGACAGCTCCGATAAGCGGAGCGTTTAACCCTTGCAGAGGTCGGCTGTGGTCTTGCTTCCTGGCAGGTGCTCCTTCGTGTATCCGTATTTTGCAACTCGTGCCAGCATTTCATCGGAGCCAAGATAATCCTTCAATACGGCATTGAAAGCGTCCACCTCTTCCTGCTGACTTGGCAAGAAGGCCAGCGCAGGATACCCCTCGGGCATGATTTGCTGAAACGGATCGGCCAGTTCTAGTGAATTATCGTTGTCAACGAACCTTTTCATAACGAAGTAGTCGCCCGAGCCTGCCGCTGCGCGGCCGCTCTTAACAGCCTGTACAACCTCAGGTGCGCCGGCGACCTGCAGGATCTTGTCATCAGGGATGCCTGCCTGCCTCGCGGCCTTGACAGACAACCATCCTGCTCCGGTCACGATCGACAGGCCCTTGTCACGGATATCATGGAAAGAATGGAGCGCCTGAGGATTTCCTTTCGCCACAAGGAAAGCATCGCCAAACTTTCCCAACGGCTCTGTGAAAAGCATGTTCTTGCAGCGGTCTGGAAGCACAAACATGCCTCCAGTGATAACATCAAACCGGCCAGCTTGGAGGCCAGGAACCAGAGAACCCCACTCAGTTTGAATAGGCTCAATTTTGGTCGTACCGAGCTTCTTAAGCACCTGGATGGTTATGTCATTGATAAAGCCGAGCGGTTCGCCTTTGTCACCCGGATACCCGTATGGGTTTTCATTTGCGAAACCGAGCTTAACAACGTCTCCCGCTTTTATTCGCTCAAGAAGTGACTGCGCCGCGTACGCTGACTTAGCGAGCGAGACGAACGGCGAGACGATGCCGATTGCTGCAATCGTTTTGAGCAGAGAGCGCCGCGAGGAGGTGAATACGCGATCATTCATTTCTAGATCTCCACTTGTTAGCCGCCGCCTCGAAAAGCATTTTATTAGTTACGACGTTGCGGCAGTTCCCCTTGTTAAACGGCTGCAAGGTGCAAACCTTGAGTGAGCTCCTTTTTTGCTCCCAAGGGATACCTGCTGCCGTACTGTCACATTAGCAAGGACGTCATTGCCGCTTTTGTTAAATAAAGGACTGTTGGCGCAGGAGTTATGCGTTCTGGGCTTTCTTATTGCACGAATGCTGCACAAGACGGCAAAACTGGCGGAGGGCGTAACGGAAATCTCCTAAGCAGCGGTGTTTTGTGGCGAAATCCATAGATCATCGGCGAGCGAAGGAAACCCTTGAACTGTTTGTGTGCATCGAATGCACCGGAGTGTGTGTCGCCCAGCACCGAGTTCGTGAAGCCGATGATGCAGACGATGATGACCAAGTTCCAGAGAGGCTTCATACGAGCATGCCGTGCTTCGTCGCTGCTCGGCGCGATGGTATCCGACGGGACAGCCGTGACGACCACTTCCTGGGTAATTTCTTCCCAGCGCCAATCAACGGGTAAGTGGCCGCTGAACAGCTGAACATGAGATTAGGCAAACTCGATCTAAATGCGTTCCCGCTGCCCCTTATGCTCCTACAGCCGAACTTGGCCGGATGGTTACACAAAGCCAGTAGTCGCGGCAATTGGTGCCCGCTTTTGAGAGACTGCCTCCTGTCCGAGAGGATTTGGGTGTTACCAACCCACCCTTCAGACAGGAGATCCGAATGGCCGAGATGAGCCCTCTGCGTCGCCGGATGATCGAGGACATGACGGTGCGCAATCTATCTCCGGCCACGCAGCAATCCTATCTTTAACAGTCGCAGAGTTTAGCCGCCATTTCGGCCGGTCGCCGGATCGGTGGGCCTTGATGATGTCCATGCCTTCCAGGTTCACCTCGTGTCGACTGGCACCTCCTGGTGGGGTTGAACCAGCTGCGCGCTCAGATTCCTTTATGGCGTAACGCTCGGCCAGGACCACAATCCCGGAGCATATTCCCTATGCGCGAGCCTTGCCTGTTGCCCGTCGTTCTTTCCAGCGACGAGGTCGCGGAATTCCTGCAAGCCCTCTCCAGCTTGAAGGCGCGGGTGGCGCTGAAAACGGCTTAATATAAATCGTCGAATCTGCAGGAAATCGGTGCGGCATGTTCATCCTGCCCGACCGCTGCCGCAATGTACTATTTGCGCAGCCGCTCGCTAAGGCTCCTGACGCGCTGATCGTGCGGAAAGGGAATCCTGATAACATCCATTCTTACCAAGACATTCGGGATAAAGGACTAACAATGGCGACGGGCGCCGGCTACATTAGCGTAAAATGGGCAAAAGAAGTCGGTATCCCTGACGATAAAGTCCTGCAGGTGGCCACGGCAGTCGAGATTGCGCTAGCCGTCAAGGTCGGCCGCGCCGCCGCCGGGACTATCGACTACTTCGGCTTTAAGGGACTTGTCGAGAAGGATAACAGCGTCGAGACAGCGAGTCCGTATACACCATGGGGCAAACCCGGATATCCCTCCGTCGCTTTCGCATCCAATGAACAGGCCACCGTCGATGCGTTCAACGCCGCTTTGAAGGACTATATGGGTTCCGATGAAATGTTGAAGGCAGTCAGCCAGTATGGTTACACCAAAGGCCACTTACCCGGCAATGTCACGACGGACGAACTTTGCAAGGGCTGAATGCTAGGCGAGTAAGCGCAAGCCTCGCGGTCGTTTCAACAACGGGCGCGAGGAGTGGCCCACCCTACCATGAGCGAACCAAGCCGTTTGACGCGGTTCGGACAAGCAGTGAAGAACGACAGCAACGTTCCCGCCTGATGCCGTGGCACCGTGGCGCAAAGAGGTAACGTGGCATTCCGATTGGAGCATTCGGTTGTCTAGGCTCAGGACTTCTGTGGTTGCCGCCCGTGATGCAAGAGGGTTTCTGACCTTCTGAACTGGTGATCGAATGCGGTCTTCTGTCAGGCCTTGATTGCGGCGCTTTCGGAGGCCGCTGGCCGGTATGGTGATCCGCGGGTCAGGTCCAAATCTCATTGCCGAGCTCAAGTGGCTCGGAGTCCTGAACTGGTTTTCCTGATCCAGATCTGTTCGATCATTTTGCCCATTCGGGTCGTCGCCTTCTCACACCCCTTTCATCCAGCCTGCCTGGGTTTGCCTCACTTTAGGCAGCCATGACCGGCATCGGATTCTTGTAGTCCTCGTTCTTTGTCAGCATGGCCCAGATCTGACGCGCCATCTTGTTGGCCAGCGCAATGGCGACCAGCATGCGCGGCTTTCGGGCCATCATGCGAGCCAGCCATGAGCTTTCCGGGATCGACTTGCGTCCCATCCAGTTCAATCGCGACATGGCGCCAATGATCAGCATCTGCCGGATGTCGGCTTGGCCGGCCTTGGAGACCCGCCCGAGCCGCTCCTTACCACCTGATGAAAACTGTCGCGGCACCAATCCAAGCCAGGCCGCAAAGCCACGGCCATTGTGGAAGCACGCCATGTCAGGCGCAAAGGTCTCCACGGCCATCGCCACCACGGGGCCGATACCTGGCATGGTCTGCAATCGCTTCGATACCGGTGTGGCGGCTGCGAGTTCCTTGATCTTTGCTGTCTTCCTATCAATCCAGCCATTGAGCACAGCGATCTGCTCGAGCATCGCTACGCACTCCTCGCGCATCAAAGTCGGCAGATCGCTGTTGGGCGCCTCCAGGATCGCGCGGATGGGGCCGACTTGCTGGATGCCCTGAGGGATAACGTGCCCGAACTCATACAAAGCCGCCCGCAAGGCGTTCACCGTCTCGGTCCGCTGACGCACAAGGCGCTGGCGTGATCGATACAGGATCGCAGCGCTTTGCTGAGACTCGCTTTTGGGCTCAACAAAGCGCATCTCGGGCCGCTGGGCCGCCACCACAATCGCCTCAGCATCGGCTGCGTCGTTCTTCTGGCGCTTCACAAATGGGCGGACGTAGCGCGGCGCGATCAGCCTGACCTCGTGGCCAAATCCGCTCAACACACGGGACCAGTAATGGGCGCTACCGCACGCCTCCATTACGACCGCGGCGGCCGGATGTCGGGCCATAAGCGTGCGAAATGCCTGCCGCGAAAGCTTGCGTTGAAACTGAACCTCGCCGTTCATCGACGCCCCGTGAACCTGAAAAACAGACTTTGCCAGATCCACGCCAATCATCGTATCGATACTCATGGTCGCCGTCCTCTCCGTTCGTAGCTTGAACCAACGCTACGCTGGCACAGCTTGATGCCGTCAGGGAGGGCGGCAACCACCCCATCTCGTTGATCAGAGCCAGAAGATAACGGTAGCAGCGAGAGCGATTGCGGAGAGGAAGGCCATTGGGCACCTGTCATAGCGCGTCGCTACCCGCCGCCAGTCTTTGAGACGCCCGAACATGATCTCGATCCGGTTGCGCCGTTTGTAGCGGCGTTTGTCGTATTTGATGGCCTTGTTGCGGGATTTGCGACCCGGAATGCAGGGAGTGATCCCCTTCGCCTGTAAAGCGTCACGATACCAGTCGGCATCATAGCCACGGTCGGCCAGCAGCCATTTGGCCCTGGGAAGTTCATCAAGCAAGGCGGCAGCACCGGTATAATCGCTGACCTGACCGGCTGTTATGAAGAAACTGATCGGTCGACCATTCGCATCCGTTACGGCATGAAGCTTGGTGTTCATGCCGCCTTTCGTGCGGCCGATCAGGCGGCCCGCGCCCCCTTTTTTACCCGCAGGCTGGAAGCCGTGCGGTGGGCCTTGAGATAGGTCGCATCGATCATGATGGTCTTGTGCTCTGCAGCTTCAGGCACAGCCAGGCCTTCCATCATCTGGATAAAGATGCCTTTGTCGCCCCAGCGTTTCCAGCGGTTATAAAGCGTCTTCGCCGGACCGTATTCCTTCGGCGCATCACACCACCTGAGCCCGTTGCGGTTGACGAAGATGATGCCGCTCAGGACACGTCGATCGTCAACGCGCTGGCGGCCATGGCTCTTGGGAAAGTAGGGCCGAAGGCGAGCCATTTGCTCGTCCGACAGCCAAAACAAATTACTCATAATTCAGGCTCCTTCGCAGCCGCCTGAATCATAGATATCACTTCAAATCAATGGGTCCTGAGCCTAGAGTCTTTTCATGTGTTTACGGCAGCGTATCCAGCATTGCCGAATAGCTGTTCCATTCGCATGCCTCTATGGTTTGGACGACGCGATGTGTCGCCAGGTGTTCTCGACGGTGCGTTTCTGGGCCTGGCGAACTGTGTTTGATCTTGGCGAAGGCCTGCTCGATTGATGGTGTAGATGGCTCCTGCTCCCGGCGTCGCATTGTGCCATAGTTGGGATAGAACTTCGAATAAAAGCACGGAGGTAATAGTGATGATCAAAGGTTCGTGTGATCCGCATTTTTCAGCCGTACGCGATGCATTCGCTTGCTGCTTCGATCAGGGCATCGAGCACGGTGGTGGCGTGGCCGTTGTGGTCGATGGCAAGGCTGTTGTCGACCTTTGGGGCGGTTATGAAGATCCTCAGCGTACTCGCCCGTGGCGTCAAAGCACACTGGTCAATGTCTGGTCTTCCAGCAAGGGGGTTGTAGCCTTGGCGATGGCCATGCTGGTCGATAAGGGAAAAGGCTTATCCCTTTCGCTCAGGTAACCGCAACATCTTGTGACTTTGGGCAGTGGGATGGCGAATGGAAAAATCGCCCGCGCAATCCATGGTGGTGGCATGCTGCGTGCATTGTCAATGCAGACTTCGATCAGATTCGCAGGGGAGAGTCTTCGATTACTCGATTAATCGACCATAGGCGCTGAATTCTAAACCGTGGATGAACAGCCGTCCGACCATGGCAAAAAGGGGCCCGGCATCTGTGATACCGGGCGTGAGCGGGAAAATGGCAGCTTCCCGCGGGAAGCTAGTAGGTCAGCTCAATTTCTTTTCGATTCAGGGGACGGGGAGGAGCGCAACAGTGCTGGCGACAAGGCTTATCGTTCAGACATCGGCACGTAATCAATCGCGCAGCGGTGCGCCGATATAGAGCTGACGCGGACGACCGATGCGCTGTTCCGGATCCTCGATCATCTCTTTCCATTGCGCGATCCAGCCGACGGTGCGGGCAAGCGCGAAGAGCACCGTGAACATCGTGGTGGGGAAGCCTAGCGCCTTCAGCGTGATTCCAGAATAGAAGTCGATGTTAGGATAGAGCTTCTTTTCGATGAAATATTCGTCGGTCAGGGCAATGCGCTCGAGTTCCATCGCGGCTTCGTTGGCGCCGCCGTGCGCCTGACCCCAGAGGCAGGCGATGCCGGCCGCGATGCAGGGGTTCGCGCCCGACGAACCGGCGAGCCGCACGGTCGAGGTCGATGCATTCTGCTCGTGGTCGGCGTGCAGGACGAAGGTGCGATCCACGGCGCGCGACATCAGGTGTTCACAACACCGCTAAAAGTGGTCGCCCAGTGGCTGGAGTTACCCGACGGCCAGCGATTTTTTTTCTGTCGCTCGCACGGTGAGCTCCGGAGGCGGAGCTTTCGCGACTCCGCGGAACGATCGCGTCGCCGCACTGGGGAGGTGTTCAATTTGCTTCGCCACACGAGGTTCGCCGCTACACAAGCGAGTATTTCGCCGATGGGGGTCTTCCAAGATGGCCATTTTAATGCACATCCTGCACAAAAAAGCCAATTTCCTGCATCTTGTCACGGCAAATGCGTGCAAGACGCCTCACTTGCGGCTGCTATATTCATGGCGGCTAAACGCCGACGTCACCCTACCGTTTCCTGATGGAGTGATGAGGCAATGTGAGCACGAGCCATGCGTCAACGCCCCGGGGCAGTGAAATCATCATGCATCCACGGCAACGGTGGGACACCAGGTTGGCAAGACCGTTGCAAAAGCCGACTTCAGTCACCTGTGTCGCGCAGCGAGGATCGTCAATTCGGGTTTTGGTGCCTTCAAAGCTGGATGGCAATGACCAAACTCACAACCCGGGCACGCATCGTTCCCGGCGGATAGCGAAAAGTTGGCCGCTCGCGGTTCTAGCGAGCAACATCGAGGGACGATCTGATGAGTCGAAACACATCCACTAGAAACTTCTTCGCGGCGATCATACTTGCAGTTTCATACGAGCCAGCATTCTCGCATGTCGGAGTCGGCCCCGCTTATTCCTTTACTGCCGGCCTTGTACATCCACTCTTTGGTCTTGGCCACATCATCGTAATGGTTGCAATCGGGCTGTTGGCGGCCATAAAAGGAGAGAGAGCCCTCTGGGCTTGGCCGGCGGCATTCGTCGGCCTTATGCTTGTCGGGGCTGTGCTGGGTATTGCCGGCGTGCCCATTCCCTTGGTCGAGTACGTCATCCTCGGCTCGATTGTGGCAGTAGGGCTGGTAGCCGCTGCCGCGGCGGATCTGCCTGTGGTGACAGGCACGCTGGTCATCGGCGTTTTTGCGATATTCCACGGTCACGCTCACGGCACCGAAACCCCTTGGGCGGCGGGGTATCTTGAGTATTTCACCGGCCTCGCACTTGCCACGGCATTTCTGCACGGCATTGGTATTGGATTGGGTCTATTGCTAAGTGGACGGCTTCGGAGTTTGGTACAGCTGGCAGGCGCAACGACTGCGGCAGTTGGCCTCGGGCTTATGGTTGGGATTCTTTAGTGGCTGATAAGCGTCCGGTAAGCGGCTGCTTTGGTGGCTTCACACTCGGGAGATTCAAGAAAAGGGGAGCGTGGCTGCGAGCCATCACTCTCCGCTTAACCGCAGTTTTTCAGCGTAGGGAGAGAAGAATTTGCTTACTACCTGCGAGAAACCCAATCTTCAGCAGCAAATGCGCGAATAAGGCATCGTATCATGCTGATTGAAGAGCAATCCGGTCTGACATTTGAGCACCCAGTAAATGGTCACCATCCTCGACACCAGCAGTCCGGCAAGACGAGCACGCCATCCGGAAAAGGCCAATCGACCGGACACGGAAGTGCTGCGCAAACCGGAATGGATCCGCGTGAAGGCGCCGGTCTCCAAGGGCTACCAGGAAACGCGCGGTCTCGTGCGCTCGCACAAGTTGGTGACGGTCTGCGAGGAGGCGGGCTGCCCGAATATCGGCGAGTGCTGGGACAAGAAGCACGCAACCTTCATGATTATGGGCGAGATCTGTACCCGCGCCTGTGCTTTCTGCAATGTTGCGACCGGCAAGCCGAACACGCTCGACATGGCAGAGCCTGAGAATGTCGCCAAGGCCGTCAAGCAGATGGGCCTTAGCCACGTCGTCATCACCTCCGTCGACCGCGACGATCTGGAAGACGGTGGTGCCGAGCATTTCGAAAAGGTGATCTGGGCGATCCGCGCAGCGTCGCCGGCTACCACCATCGAGATCCTGACGCCTGACTTCCTGAAGAAGTCGGGTGCTCTGGAGCGCGTCGTTGCTGCCAAGCCCGACGTCTTCAACCACAACATCGAAACGGTGGCGGGCAATTACCTGACCGTTCGTCCGGGCGCCCGTTACTTCCACTCTATCCGCCTGCTGCAGCGCGTGAAGGAACTGGACCCTACCATGTTCACCAAATCGGGCATCATGGTCGGTCTCGGTGAAAGACGAAACGAAGTGCTACAGTTGATGGACGACTTGCGTACGGCGGATGTCGACTTCCTGACGATTGGCCAGTACCTGCAGCCAACGCGCAAGCACCACGCGGTCATGAGCTTCGTCACTCCCGACGAATTCAAGTCATACGAGACAGTGGCCTACACCAAGGGTTTTCTGATGGTGTCTTCGCACCCACTGACCAGGTCCTCACATCACGCTGGAGAGGACTTTCTTCTTTTACGGGCGGCGGCGCGGGAACGTAAGCTCTCGGTTGAAGGGGCATAGGAGTAGCGGCAAGGCATTTAGATCTAGTTTGCCTAATTCATGTTCAGCGGCCAGCTATACCGGTGATTGGCGCTGGTGGACCTGACCGTCACGGCTGTCCCTCCCCTTCTGCATCAGCCGATTAACGAGAGGCGGTGGCCTGCTGCTCGTGTCCCCGCTGGTCTGTCTCCTGACAACGCAAAGACCCAATAACTCAAGCGGATTTGACCAAATGAAAACACCTGCCTCGCCGCACTTCAAAACTCTCGATTTGAAGAGCACCTATAATGCCATTCGTCGCGATCTCGCTGGTGGACTAGCCATGAAAGAGAGTGACAATGATTGGAGCATTAAACTTCAGGGATTTCAGACGTGTAGAGGCATGCCCTTCTTGTTTGGGGAAGGGTCCGGCCCTGATGTGGTGCGTTTGAAACCTGGGGACGCTCCTGTCACCATTATGCTCCCGCTTACAGTGGCGACTTATATAATATTTGTTCAGGCGGTGGCAGACCGGCCAGCTGTCGATAAATATGGATTCGGACAAATAGGGCCAGCTACGCTTGGGGTTGATGGCAATGAACTTGGAGATTTGGTGTCGACCTACTCGCTGAAATACACCGATGGTAGTGAAATTGAGCTGCCCCTTTTGCGTCGGTTTGGGATACAACAAAGGCATATTTCGTGGGCAGCTAGCCCATTTGCGGCAGTCCCAGCAAGAGCACCAAGTGTGCACGCAACTCATGCCGAGGACTTAGCTCTAAGGCGCGCTCCAGTTCTTGATTATGGCATTGCAGAACAGCGAAACTCATCCGGACGTCTTATCGATGATGAGAACCTTTGGCTTTACGCACTTCCTAATCCCCACCCTGCGAGAGAAATCGCATCCCTGCGACTTCGCGCGGACAATGAGGAGTCACTGATATATGCAATTAGCTTCACAACTCTCGAAGAGCATCCGCTGCGACTTCGAGAACGCCGTAAGTTGAGAATGCGTTTGCCTGAAGGTGTTATGTTGAATTGCCTCGGAGAACTCGATGTCGATGATCGGGGTGATCAAATTGGCATAGATCTTGGGACAGTCATCTCTGCGCGCGCCGTTCTCGAGTATTCCCCGCATGATTGGCTGAGTGAACTACCTGACGTTCAGCCAGTGCGATCGAACAGTGACATCATCGTTGAGTATTCCGCCCACCCGGATGCTCAACTTTACCTTCGGACCGACGATGGCAGCCTGCTAGTGCGGGAGCTTCGATTGCTGGAAAAGGCCCATCCTGTCGTCGACCCAGTAGCTGAAGCAATGGCAATTGAGGCAGCGACAAAGTCCGTTAAACTTCGAATAATTGAAAAAGGTACCGGCCGGGGTGTTGCCGCTCGCTTGCATATCCACGGCCCACACGGAGAGTACCTTCCGCCGAAAGGACACCACCGGAAGGTAAACACCGGCTGGTTTGAAGACCTCTACGGCGAATTTGCCAACGGACTAAATCAGTACGCCTACATAGACGGCACCTGCACAGTGGACCTTCCGGTTGGAGTCGTCTTTGTTGAAATTTCCAGGGGTTTCGAGATGCGCCCGGTTCGCCGCATGATCGAGATCGAGCAAGATACGGAGACTTTGACATTCGAGCTGGAGAAAGTCCTCCGATGGCGTGAGCAGGGTTGGGTCTGTTCTGATACGCATGTCCATGTGCTGAGCCCGCAGACAGCTCTTCTCGAAGGGCAGGCAGAGGGTGTCAACGTTGTCAACTTGCTGGCGTCGCAGTGGGGCGAAATGTTCACCAACGTGGGAGACTTCGACGGCCGAACCACTTTAGGGGCGAAAGATTTTGGTGGTGATGGCGAGTTTCTTGTTCGTGTAGGCACGGAAAATCGCCAACACGTGATGGGTCACATATCTCTTCTTGGCTATAGCGGCGAGATAATTGATCCCCTATGTACCGCTGGACCGCACGAGGCAGCGATCGGCGATCCGCTGGAGAGGATCATGGCCGACTGGGCAGAGCGTTGTCGCCAACAAGGTGGCCTCGTAGTAATGCCACACGCCCCAAACCCTCAGGCCGAGCGTGCAGCAGACATCGTACTTGGTCTGGTCGATGCGATCGAAATGATGACTTTTAATCCGCGCGACGCTCAGATTAGTGCATTTGGACTTGCCGATTGGTATCGATATTTGAACATTGGATATCATCTGCCGCTGGTCGCAGGATCTGATAAGATGAATGCAGCATCGCTGCTTGGGGGCATCCGAACATACTCCTATTTAGGCGATTGCGATTTCACTTTTCAGAATTGGATGGACGCTGTACGTCGCGGCGACACGTTTGTCACAGTAGGGCCGCTCGTCCGCATGGCTGTAGAGGGTCGGTTTCCTGGGAGTAAGATCCGGCTTCCTCCTAGCGGTGGCACAGTCGGGATCGATTGGCGCATCGATTCCGTTAGCGTTCCTCCAAAGCGCGCCGAGTTACTTCTCAACGGAGTTGTCATTGAGGAATTTCATTCGGATAAACTCTCTTGCAATGGACACACCTCGCTGCATTTGACAGAATCTTGTTGGCTGGCTGTCCGCGTTCGAGGCAGTGTGGCAGGACGCGATGCCGATATTGCCGCACACACGAGTGCCGTCTTAGTGGAGGTCGGAGACAAACCGATTTTCGCAACAAGCGACGCTGTGGCGGTGCTCGCCCAGATCGAGGGATCAATAGCGTATCTGGATACCGTCGCCCCGAGGAGCGACGAAGCACGGCATGCTCGCATGAGAGCCTCTCTGGAACTTGCTCATCATCGTCTGCATCATCGGCTTCACGAACTCGGTGCTAGCCATGAACATACTCCCGTGCATTCCATGCACACGAAGCGGGAGCATTGAGAATCACGACCCACGTGGATGGCTACTGCGAGAACCGCTTCATAACAAAGCGCGTTCTGCTGACCATGCGATGTAGCTCTCATAGTCATTCGCGACATTGGAGGCGGCAGTGGCCTCCCTGCGGTTTGTCACAGATATGCCGGAGTAGAACTGCATGAGGAATTCCGCGAAAGGCGGGAACCTCTACTGAAGATAATCAAGGTTGTACTATCATTTGCTATTTGTGACAGGGCCGATGATGTGTGTGACAAGCAGTTCTTGTCTGGGGACACAATCCTGAAACGTCTCCAGCCACACAAAACGCCGTGCGCCTGGGACGTATTAAGCCGGGTCTGGAAACACCCACATTGTGGTTTCATTCTTCGCGAGAGATTGCCGGTTAACTGCGCAATGTCGGGAAAAAACGGTAATTTCCTGCTTCTAGTGCGGGGATTTGGCGTTAAACGCCAACGCATCGCTGTTACTTTCGCGATGCAAACGCTGAGTTGCCAAACCCACCGATCTGACAGGCTTGCTGCAAACAAACACCACTAATCACCGCATGCATGCATTGCCGATGGCCGTGTGGCATTGGGCCAGTTGTTTTTGCGCGGAACAATGCGAACTCGAGGGGAGATCCGCAGATGAAAGGTAATGCCTACCTTACCCAAGCTGATGTGGTGCGCGACATCGGCTACGTAACCATGAAGGACGGCACGCGTATCGCCCACATTTCATACCGTCCGAAATCTGGCCGCCATCCAAGCGTTTTCTTGTATTCCCCATATTCGGCGAGTTTCACTCCCTTCGAGGTTGCGAAACCGTTTCTCGATGCCGGCTACGCTTTCGTCGGCGCCAACTTCCCCGCGACGGGTTGTTCGGAAGGTGTCATCGATTATTGGTTTGACCGTAAGGAAGGAATTTACGGTGCCGAAGTGGTCGAATGGATTGCCGAACAGCCTTGGAGCGACGGCAATGTGGGAATGATTGGCAATTCATCTGCAGGCACCGTTCAATTCTGGGTCGCTGCGGAACAACCGCCTCATCTAAGGGCCATCGTAGCGAGCGGCGTCGAAGACGGCTATGAGGATACCTGTTCCGTGGGTGGAATGCCGCGGCTAGGTGTATTAAAATGGGCTATCGAAAGTGAGTTCGTTCTTCAAGTCAAAGGAGTAGAGGGCCGCATCAGCGCAGGCGATACTGAATGCGTCGCAATTCGAAAGGGTGACAGGCAGCTTGTCAAACGTCCATTCTGTGACGAGTTTAGAAAGCGGCCATTTAAAGATGAATGGTGGGATTCAATTTATTTGGCGCGCGATGAGGTCGCCGGCAAGATAGCCGTACCCACCATGCTTATCGCCTCCTGGCAGGAGGAAGCTGGCACGGCGGTTAGGGAAAGCGCGCGGTTATTTACAAAGCTGATGCCGAACGCGGAGTATAAAAAACTGGTTCTGATGAACGGCGATCATTCTATCGGGGGACCGGGCCCACGGAGCTATAGCATTGTAGACGATGAGCGGATGAAGTTCCTGGATCGCTGGGTAAAGGGCATTGAAAATGGAGTAGAACATGAGTTTCCAGTGACCGTCTATTGGGAGGTTTCGGAACCGAATGGAGATCCTAAGAAGTCGGTTGCCGGTTGGGTTACAAGGCACGCCACCTGGCCAGAACCGGCCGTCGAGCGGCGTGCCTACTATCTCACTGCCGATGCGAGGATCTCGCCCGACAAACCTGATGGTAGCCCGACCGAGGGATCTCGCGCCTACCTATATCCAGCAGGAACGGAACTGCATCGTAACAATCAGCAGTTTGCGCTCGAACCGAATAGTGTAGGCGTGCTGAATTACCGGACCAAGCCGTCGACCTCGGATATGACGCTGCTAGGAAATCCGGAAGTCACGCTGTATCTCAGCATCGACAATGGAGATGACGCTGACCTGTATTTGACGTTGAAGGACGTGGATCCCGAAGGTAACGTACTCTTCCTCATGTCAGGCGGGCTGCGTGCTTCGCTGCGCGCAATTGATGAGACGCGGACCTATTCTGACGAAGTCGTGCATGTATTTCGTAAAAGCGAGAAACTCGTTCCAAACGAGATTTATGAAATACGAATGTCGCTGTTGGCGCCGATTGCTTACGTAATTCGGCAAGGGCACTCTCTTGAGCTAACCATCGGCGCTCCCAATCCTATCTCCGAAATAATTCCGGCAGGCGAGGCATCCATCAACAGGGTGTATCACTCGAAGACTTATCCGTCGAAAATCCTTCTCCCAATTATTCCGGGGGCGACAGCGCAGGCGCCCGCGCCTGAATGGGGGACGCAGCGAGCGCAGCCGTGTCGAAAAGGATCGGAATTTGTCCCCGGCGGACTGCCGATACGATAATGCTTATTCTATCTGACGCTTGCCTGGCTCTTTTCAATATTGTCCATGCGAAGACAGGCGACTCAAAGGCTCAAAACCCATCAAGCTGAAAACCGTTAAAACCTCGGTGGATGGCGGTCACCGTTGACCGCCATCCATAGGCTCGCATGCTCTCCACTGGTGGAGCCGGGCTACGGACCGCACGGGCAAGAACGGCGCCATTTCACATTTATCTCCCTCGATGATCGGGGTGGGCGACCGGCATCCTGCAGATGAAGGCGTGTAGATGCATAATTGCGGAAAGAACGCCGAATTGCTGCGCCCACAGCCGATTTTTTCCGAACGGCGACCTGCTGGGCACTGCTACATTGAAAATGCAATGTGCTGAGGGGCACTGCCGCAAACAAACTTCATCTCAACAAATGGAAATGAATAACGCTCCCAATGTTTTTGATGGGACGCAGCGGCGAAACAACAAGACGGAGGATTTCAAGGAATGTACAATTGGCAACTTAGCCGCCGTGCGGCTTTGAAAGCGATGCTGCTGGGATCAACTGCGCCGTGGATTCTGAACTCACGGGCGGCTGCTTCGTCGTGCGTTGATCACATCGTGCGCCTTGCCGCGATTGCGGCTCCCGACACAATGAACCCATTTGCCACCTGGGGCTCGTTTTGGCCGCTGGTCTTCACTTATGATTACCTCGTCGGCGTTGATGCCCAGCGCAATCCTGACCGGAGCGGATTTGCCAAGGAGTGGTCGGTTGCCGACGACAATCTCACGTGGACCTTCAAGATCTGGCCTGGCATGAAGTGGTCGGACGGCCAGCCCGCCACGGCCAAAGACGCCGCATTCACCTACAATTATCTTCGCGGCTCCATTGGCAAGCCCGACGAGTTGAACGTTGGTGTTAACAACACTGACGGCTTGGAAAACGTCGATTCTATCACTGCCGTCGATGACGAAACGTTGCAAATCGTAACCAAGCTTCCTACACGCTGGCCTATCAACAACTTCACTGCGATCGTCCCCGAGCATATCTGGAAGGACATCAGCTACGCGGACGCGCGCAGCGCCTTTCGAAACGATCCGCCTCTGGTGGGCACAGGCCCCATGGTCGTTTCCGAGTTTCAGCAAGGACAGTTCGCGCGCCTTTCGCCCAATCCTTATTTTCGTACCGGTCAACCAAAGACGGCCGGGATGGTTTTCCGCTTTTTCAACACCGCCGATCCCATTGCCCAGGGTCTGAAGAGCGGTGACCTCGATTATGGCCTCAGCCTGACTGCTGCACAGTGGGAGGACCTCTCCAAGGATCCTGCAATCGTAGTCGGTGAATCGCGAGTTGAGCAGCGAAACTATCTCGCTTTCAATACCATCTCAGGGGAAGGGATGGGCAGTACTAAGGCCCTGCAGGATTCTGCGTTTCGCGATGCGATCGGCTATGCGATCGATCAGCAGGCCATCGTGGATCGAGCTTTGCGCGGACATGCCGACCCTGGCGTAGGATTGGTCATGCCCACGGCCACCGACTATTTTTCCGATCTGAGCGACATTAAACGTCACTTCGATCTTGCCGAGGCCGCTCGGCGGCTCGATGCTGCCGGTTATCTTGATACAAACGGCGACGGCGTTCGAGAGGACAAGGAGGGCAAGAGGATCCAGCTCGAGCTGATAACGGGAAACGCCTCGGGTGCGCTGGAAATGCCGATTTCCGCCGTGCAACTTATTGCTGGTTGGTTGGGGGAAATTGGCATCCCCGTTTCGGTGACGCAACTCGACTCCGGCGCGCTGAACGCCCGTATGGCAGCCCCGGCGAATGGCGGTGGAGGCTGGGATTTGCTTGTTAGCGCCAGTTGGTTGACTCCTTTTCCTCACGACATTCTCAGCTTAGGTAGTAGCAAGCTCATAGGCACCAGCAACGCTGCGTATTGGTCAAATGACAAGTTCGATGAGCTTCTGTCGCAGACCGATGCCACCATCGATCTGAAAAAGAGCCAGGAGCTCGTTGATCAGGCGGTGCGTCTCATTTACACGGAAGCTCCCTACATCATGCTGTGTTACCCCCTCGTCCTCGAAGGTCGACGCACGGAGTGCTTCGAAGGATGGGGGACGAAGGACATGATGTCGATGTTCAGCTACTTTCCGTTCGATCGACTGAGGCCGATCTGAAGTGAGTACCAACGACAGGGAGGTCGCATGAGCCGGCGCATCGGGGCCATATTCCTCAGGGCGATGATGACGCTCCTGATGGTGGCGACGCTAAACTTTATACTGTTCAGGGTCATTCCAGGTGACCCTGCATCGCTTCTGCTTGGCGGGGCTCGCATCAGCGTGACGGCCGAGCAGATCGAGGCGCAGCGCCAGAGCTGGGGCCTCGACCGGCCGCTATTCCCGGACCAAGTGGTCGATTACTTGTCGGCAACTGTCCATGGTGATTTTGGCTACAGCTTCAAGTTCAGGGGCAGGCACGTCGCTGACCTGATCTTGGAGCGGTTGCCAGCCACCATCGCCTTGGTCGGTCTAGCCCAATTCATCGCAATTCTGTGCGGGGTTATGCTCGGCGTGTATGCCGGTTGGCGCAGAGGAGGAGGAATCGACCACGTCGCCACTGGAGCCTCTCTGGCGCTCTATTCCACGCCCTCGTTCTGGCTGGGCATGCTTTTGGTGGTAATCTTCAGTACCGCATTGGGTTGGCTTCCGGGCTATGGTGCATCTTCGCCCGGCGCGACTATTGGTTTTGTTGCCTGGTTGCTCGATTACCTGCGGCATCTCGCGCTTCCAGTCTTTGCAGTAGCCCTTGGGCTAATCGGCCAATACGTGGTGGTAGCGCGTGCTGCGATGAGTGATGTCGTCACGGAGGACTACATGGTCACAGCACGGGCTAAGGGTCTCACCAACGGTCAGATGCTGATGCGTCATGCATTTCGCAATGCGATGCTGCCGGTCGTGACCTTGGTTAGCCTTAATCTCGGTTACGTCGTAGCAGGCGCCATTACTGTCGAAGCCGTGTTCGCATGGCCGGGGATAGGCGGCCTGACGGTGGAAGCGCTCAATGCGCGAGACTACCCCGTCCTTCAAGGCGTTTTCCTGTTGCTCGGCGTCTCCATCGTTATCGCAAACCTAATCGCCGATCTTGCTTACGGCCTTCTTGATCCACGAGTGAAACAATGAGCGAAGGTACAGTTCAATCTCTGTCGCGGATCCGAGCGCGAGCAATTAAGGGTTTTTTGCGCCAACTCCTTGGTCATGGCGGCGCGCAGCTTGGCCTGGTTTGTCTGGTGTTCTTTGTCGCCGTAGCAGCTATGCCCAATATTTTGGTGGGACCGCTTCAGACTGCGATCACTGCAACCGGCGATTTCCTCGCACCACCATCAGGCCAGCATCTGCTGGGGACCGACGACGTGGGGCGGGACGTGCTCAATCTGGTTGCACACGGAGCCCGGATTTCTCTCACGATCGCGCTGCTGGCGACTGTGATAAGCCTCATCGTTGGAACGATTGTCGGAATAACGGCGGGCTACTTCGGTGGCTGGGTTGACGTCTGGCTGATGCGCTTGACGGACTTCTTCTTCGTTGTTCCGTCCTTCGTCCTCGCGCTGGTCATTACCCCGGTGGTTCTCGAGGTCATGGGACGCGGCGGAGAAATCCTTGGCTTCCGTCCTTCTCTCTTTGTGATCATTGTAGTCATCGGCTTGACGAGCTGGGCTTTTATCGCACGTGTAATTCGTAGTCAGACACTATCGCTTAAGGAGCGAACGTTTGTTGATCGAGCGCGGATTGCGGGCAGCAGCGATACCAGCATCATGGTGCGGCACATTCTGCCCAATCTCGTGCCACAAATCGCCGCCAATGGTGCGCTGGTCGTCGCCAACGCGATCTACATCGAGACTTCGCTCTCCTTTCTGGGCTTGGGCGACCCATTACAACCTTCATGGGGAACGTTGCTTTCCCTCGCTCAGCGCGCTGGTGCAGCCAGCGTTGGTGCCTGGTGGTATCTAGGCGCGCCTGGCATCTGCGTGCTGATGGTGTCTCTTGCTTTCGTGCTGATTGGCAATGCGCTCGACGACACCTTCAATCCCCGCCGGAGGGTCATTCCATGAGCAATACGTCTAAAAACACCACGCCTCCGCTCCTGATTGTTGATGGGCTTACTGTTGACTATGGAACGAAAGGTGTTTCGTTGCGTGCAATCCACGACGTGAGCTTTGAGCTTCGCGCCGGAGAAGCTGTTGCCCTCGTCGGAGAATCCGGCAGCGGAAAGACCACGACGGCAATGGCGATTGCTGGCCTGTTGTCGCCCAATGCACGCGTCGCCGGTGGCGAGGTACGCTATCGCGGCAGTCCACTGCCGATCGACGACGATGCGGCGATGCGGCCGCATCGCTGGAGTGAGACGTCCGTGGTATTCCAAGGGGCCATGAATGCGCTTAACCCGGTCCACCGCATTGTAAACCAGATCGCCGAACCATGCGTGCTGCATGGCATGTCCCGTGCCGAGGCAATGGCAAGGGCGAGGGAACTGCTTGAGCTCGTCGGTATTCCTGCCGATCGTGGTGCCGCTTACCCTCACCAACTGTCTGGTGGTATGCGCCAAAGGGTGATGATCGCAATGGCGTTGGCTTGTCGGCCTTCAATTGTCATCGGCGACGAGCCGACCACTGCCCTCGATGTAATCAATCAGGCGCAGGTTCTCAAGCTGCTTGTTGATCTCCGAACCAAGTTCAATCTAGCGCTGATTTTGATCACGCACGATTTGTCTGTGGTCGCGGAGTCATGTGATCGCGTCATGATCATGTACTCCGGGCGCATCGTTGAGGATGGGTCCGTTGCCGACATCTTCGCCGAGCCCAAACACCCTTATACGCGGCTGTTGATGGATTCGATCCCGAATCCGGCGGAGGGAAAACGGATGCTTCGGCCGATTCCGGGAGATCCTCCTACGTTGATGAAGCGCCCTTTAGGGTGCGCTTTCCACCCGCGGTGCCCGTCTGCGATGGCTATTTGTGCAACCGAAGCTCCTCACCTCAACGCGTACGGGAAGGGCCGCGTGGCCTGTCATCTTCATAATTCGTTGGCTCCAGCAGATAAGGTTTCCGTCAATGCCTGACAACGCCGACATCCTGCGCTTAGAGAACCTGCAAGTAAGCTTTCCGATGCAAAGCGGGGTGTTTGACAGCATTTTGGGACGGCCCAAGGGGGTCGTTCGTGCCGTGGACGGGATAAACCTCAACGTCAACCGCGGTGAGATTGTTGCGCTTGTCGGAGAATCGGGTAGCGGCAAAACAACGGTTGGCCGCGTTATCACCAAACTCGTCCAGCCGACGGGCGGAAGGTTGCTGTTCGACGGTGAGGATATGACCACAACGCATGGTTTTTCGACCTTGCGTCCCTACAGACACCGCGTCCAGATGATCTTCCAGGACGCTTATCAGGCGCTCAATCCGCGCCATACCGTCTTCGATGCGGTGGCAGAGCCGTTGCGGTCATTGCGCTTGGTCGAAAACCGCGCCCAGCTCACCGAACGCGTCAGCGAAGCCCTTTCAACCGCGGGGTTGAACCCTCCCCAGGAGTTCTTCGCGCGCTTTCCGCACGAACTGTCCGGCGGCCAGCGCCAGCGCGTCGTCGTAGCCGGCGCGCTTGTCGTGAAGCCGGACTTTATCGTCGCCGACGAACCAGTGTCGATGCTTGATGTATCCATCCGGGCACAGATCCTCCAGGCGCTGATCGATCTGCGTGACAAATACCGCTTGGCGCTGCTGTTTATCACGCACGACCTGCCGCTCGCGTGGCTGATCGCCGACCGGATTGCGGTCATGTACCTTGGCCGGGTGGTGGAGATCGGCAGCGCCGATGACATCACGTTGTACCCCCGCCATCCCTATACGGTCGCGCTGCGAAACTCGACGCCCCAGGTGCGCCGTGATGCAGGGAGCGGCGGCATTCAAGCGTTGCAGGGGGAGGTGCCGAGCGCCGCCCGCGTCCCGAAGGGCTGTCGTTTCCATCCGCGTTGCCCTCTCGCCTTCGATCGCTGCCGACAGGAGGAGCCGTCGGCCATCGAAGTGGGACCGCAGCACCTGTCAGCGTGCTGGCTGGCAAAGTGAAGGTTGCCTGGCGCTACTCAGAACCTCTTCAGCACCCAAGGAGGAAATTACCTGAAGGATACAGTGGGAGCACCAACCGAGGGAGGTACAGTATGTCGGACGTTGCGCCAATCTTGCCGTCCGTGCCGGCAAGCATCCATGCTTCAGGCGAAGGGTACCAGCGCCTGTTACCTACCGTCAATATTTCAATGCATGAAGGCGTTAACCTGTCGGCCGGACTCTACCTGCCTGTGACCGAACCCTCCATCTAGCCGTGGCAGATCGAGGGCGGTAACTATCATCCGGCAAATCACCGCGTTTCGCAGCAGAGCGAACGTCGTTGGGGGGTCTGGGGTGGGTTTTCTAGGTTGCATTGTCTCTGAGACTTCAAATACCCACCGACTTGGAGCAAGCGTGTTTGCAGCAACGGATAGGACAATCGATATCACATCACACGCCAATGATCACTGACATGAAATTTAGTCCTTGGGTCCGGTATCGCGTCGGTTGCGGTCATGCAGCTGGGGCGGATAGCGGAGTTCGCCCCATGCATCTAAAAATAGCAAAGTCATGACTTCCCTGTGCGTTGAGCGCAGTTTTGAAACATATTGACGCGAACCGCGCCTCTTACCTCGACCGTCTGATTGAGTATCTCCGCCATCCCAGCATCAGTGCCGAGAATGTCGGCATCGCCGAGGTCGGCGCGTTGCTTGTGGGGATGCTCAACGGGATGGGGCTGGAGGCCGGCCTAGTACCGACGGCAGGGCACCCCATGGTGGTGGCACGCTGGGAAAAGGCGCCGGGAAAGCCGACCGTGCTGCTCTATGGCACTATGACGTGCAGCCGCCCGACCCACTCGACAAATGGCTTTCGCCTCCCTTCGACCCCATCATCCGTGACGGGCGAGTCTATGCGCGTGGAGCTGGCGACAACAAGGGGCAGCATTTTGCAGCAGCATTTTGCGCAGATACTGGCAATAGAATCTCACTTGAAAGTTCATGGCGCGTTGCCATCAACGTCATCTTGTTGTTGGAAGGCGAGGAGGAGATCGGCAGCACCCACATCGCCGATTTCGTGCGTACCAACAAGGATAACCTAAAAGCTGATCTTGCTGCCACTGCCGATGGCCCGCGCCATGCAAGTTGTGCTCAACTTCGGTGGCGTGGTGCCCAATCCAATCTGGACGCGGCCTTTATCAACGAAAGACAGCAATATACTTGCTAACCAAGGGTTGCCATGCGATTCTTCGGACGTGACCGAAGGAGATGAGAATGGCGGAAACGATGCTTAGCGCTTACCAACATTCGGACCGCGGAAGATATGATCGTGGCCTTTCGCGATGAGGAGCAGTGTCGGAGATTGCTGGAAAGCATGGTGTGGCCGGGTGGGAGAGTTTGCCCTGCCTGTGGTTACAAACGCTCGATCGCGATTGCCGGGCGCGATATGGGCAAGCGGCGTGCGCGTCCGGGTCTCTATCAATGCTCCAACGGCGATTGCCGGTTCCAGTTCACGGTGACGACACACACGCCTCTGCATTCCACAAAGCTTCCTTTGAGTGTCTGGCTGAAGGGCATGTGGCTGATGCTGCAGTCGGATAAGGGTTTGTCCTCGGTGCGCCTGGCCGAGGCTCTGGGGGTGAGCCAACCCACGGCCTGGCGGATGGGACACGCGTTGCGTCTCATGGCGGCGCGCGAGCACATGCTCGATGGCACGGTGGAGATCGATCATTTTCATCTCGGTGGGCGACCGAGAATAAATCCGGACGATCCACCGCCTGGACGGGGCCGAAAAGGTCTGCCGAACACGCAGAAGACACCGGTCATGGTGATGGTGCAGCGACCAGATGACGTGACACCCGGCACTCCGGCCGGTGACGCCCGTGCTGCGGTGGTGACTGGCCTGTCGCTACGTGCAGCGGCGCGCGCCGCTGGAACGCAGATCGAGCCTCATGCCTGCTTGATGAGTGATGAGGCGACAGCGTTCATAGCCCTTGGCGAGACCTATGCCAGCCATGACACCGTGAAGCATTCCAGCCGCGAATACGTTCGGGACGCCGTTCATGTCAATTCGGTCGAAGGTTTCAATTCCCGTGTCCGTCGCACAATTGCCGGCGTCTTTCATCATATCAGCCCGCAGCATGCCGACCTGTATTTCCACGAGATTGGCTTCCGCTGGTCGCAGCGCATTGTTACGGGCCAGGCGCTGCGGAAAAGCCGAAATGGCAGGGAACGCATGAAAACCCTGTGGTCGCGGGTGCCGCCGGCGCTGCAATTGCTGCAAGTCTTTCGCGTGGCTACCGGCCGCCAAATGCGCAGAAGCCCGGATGGTGGGATCATCGTCAAATCAGCAGTCGCTGTCTTTGGTTGATAAAGGCCCTGGACGCTGGTGCACCTGCTCGGTACCATGAAGAACGAGGCGGGCGAGATCACCATCGCCGGCTTCCACGATGGCATCGAGCCGCGCCGATGTGAAGTTCATCGCGATGGAGAACATGGCCCCATCAAAGACGCCTATTGCCTCGCACTTCACCCTGCCGCTGCGCCGCGCCTTTGTTGCAGCGCAGGGGGAAGAGCCCCTACTTATCCCAGCAGGGTTTGGCAGCCTGCCCAACTACGTCTTCTCCAAGATCCTCGGAATTCTTGCCTTCGACACGCCTTACGCGAACCACGATGAAGCAAACCACGCGCCGAATGAAAATCTGACACTTGACTGTTTCTATAGCGGGATTCGCACAGGTGCTGCATTACTAGATGAGCTTGGCTCCTTGCGCTCTGGTCAACCTTTATGAATAGCGCAGCCGATCCATACGTAAAAAGTTGTTTCGCAGCTGAGATGCGCTTGACCTTCCCCGGAGCTGATTTGGAAGTTAACGTGACGCCATGCTGCCGACGAGCCGTGAAGAGGGATAGCTCGTATTAATTCAACTAAAGGACGTTGCAGCAAATGCCAGGCCAACCTATCCAAGAGGGACGTGGAGAGCCGCCGCCGGGCGTAGCCTTCGCGGCCGAGATCATCCCAAATCGGTACTCACGTACAAAAGGGCACTTCGTGCGAACGACCTTTTGTAGAACAGTTTGTCCGGCTGACCACCAAATCGCGGGAGGACAGAAAGGCTCATCTGCGAGAGCTTCGCCCCCACGGTCTTCCACGAGCGCATGGAATTCCTCTCCCTCCTCACAACGGAAGCTAGCTGGCGCGATGCTCGCACGAATCGGGCGTCCGGCCGGTGCCAATATCCCAGTAGAAGCCGGCCATGAGGCGGAGCGCCTCGCGGACCAGGATTTTCGGCAGGTGCTCGTTCGGGGCGTGTTGAGAGCACCCCGGATAGGAATGCGGCACCCATATGGTGCGCAGGCCGAGGACCGCGGAGAAGATGTCATTCGGCAGCGACCCTCCAATGTTCGGCAGGATGGCCGGCTTCTTGCCAGTCGTAGTAGCAATGGAGGCAACCGCCCACGTCACCCAAGGATCGTCCGGATCGAGCCGTGTCGCGGGGAAGATCTCATCGCTGCTCTTGGTGACCTTCACCATCGGCAATCCGTGTCGAACTAGATGGCGGCGGAGTGCCGGCAGCACCGTGTTTGGATCGACGCCAACGACGAAATATAGCTGGCAACGTGCCCAGGCGTTCGGCGGCACGGCGTAGACCGGCGTTTCCGGGATGCCTGCCTTCATGGCAAGCACATAGAATGAACTCCAACCGAAGACCTGCTCGGCAGGCGTGAGGCCAGGCTCGCCCCAGTCAAGATCAATGGCCGGCCCGTCCGGACCGCCGTCCATCTCGCAATCGGCGAGAACGCGGCGCACGACCTCCGGCAGCTCATTTGGCACCCATTCGTGTATGCGGATTTGGCCGGTCGGAGAGACGATCGTGGAAATGGCGTGAGCAAGTTGGATGGCGGGATCGGAGAGAAGTCCGCCCCAGTTGCCGGAATGATGTCCGCCCTCGCGAGCGGTGATCGACATGTCGAAGGACAGGCCGCCGCGCGAGCCGAGGAAGACAGTTGGCCGTTCAGCGCTAAGGCGGGGTCCATCCGAGGCGATCAGAAGGTCCGCAGCAAACAGTTCCTTGTGGATTTCGCAGAGCTCCCGCAGGCCGGGTGAGCCCACCTCCTCGCCCATCTCGATCAGATATTTTACGTTAAAGCCCAATCTGCCGCGCGTCGCGATCACGGCCTCCAGCGCCGCAATATTAATCGTGTGCTGGCCCTTGTTATCGGCGACGCCGCGGCCGTACCAGCGCTCGCCCATTTCCGTGAGCACCCAAGGGGAGAGTTCATCCTTCCAGTCGCCGTCGAGGCCGCGTTGGACGTCGCCATGGCCGTAGCCGAAGATTGTCGGAAACGCGAGATCTTCGATGCGCTCGGCGTAGAGGAAAGGGAAGGGCGCCATTGGGTGCGTGAGGAGGCGGCAAGCAAAGCCGAGCGCCGCTAGAGCCGGCACCATCTCCTTCTCGAGATAGTCGTGAAGCACGGGCGCGCGTTCGGGATTCTGGCTTTCCGTCGGCATTGCGACGCGGCGTGTCAGATCCCTCTCGAAGCCGCCCGACTCGAAATAACTTTCAGCCCGGGCGATGGCAGCATCGCGGCTCATGGGGAGGCTCTCCTTTACCTTATTGTTCAACGTCGCATAAGTCTGCGAATTTAGGAGAGCGGCGCTCGGACCACGCCGCCAATCCTTCCCGCGCATCGGGCGACGAGAGACTTTCGAAGAATTCTCTGTTGATCGCTTTTGGACTGGCGTCACCGCGACAGATCGAATTAAGCGACGCCTTGAGGCCACGAAGCGAAGTCGGAGAACGCTGAGCGAGCATTCCAGCAACGGCGTTCAATCGAGCCTCGAACTCGTCGGGCGCACAGACCTCATGGAGAAAACCGATCCGCAACATCGTTGCAGTGTCTACCTGCTCGCCCAACAGAAACAGTCGCTTTGCTTCAGACAAGCCCAGCCGCTCCACGTATCGCCGGAGACCGGAATAGTAGTATTGAATGCCTAGTCGAGTTGGTGACATCTGCAGACCACTGCTTTCAATTCCGATGCGGAAGTCGCACGCCAGTGCCAAGTCTGTGGCTCCTCCGTAGACGCTGCCGTTGACGCCGCAGACTGTCGGAAACGGCAACGCTTCGATCAAATCACACATGACCGCAAATGCGGTGGTGCACTCCACAGATCGAGGACTGGATAGAGTGCCGAGGTCAAATCCGGAACTGAAGCTGGGTCCGCGAGCCGTAAGAATAAGTACCCGCACGCCCTTCTGTCCCACGAGTCCTCCCAGCAGCTCCGACATGGTTTCAATGTCGGCAGGCTCGAACCGATTGTGTTCCTGTGGCCGGTTCAGTTCGATCCGCGCCGCCCCTTGAGACACGGCTAAACTAGGTGGCCCCGACGTTCTTGATAAGGGATTTTCGATCATAACTGTTTTATTGCTACTAAAAAAAATATCTGTCAATCTGAAAAATATGTAGACTTGCCGTGGAGCATATTGCGAAGGGCGAGGAGTGTTCCTAAGAAGGAATGCACTTGCTCGTGGGTCTCGCTCGATGAAAAAGAAACCGTATCGCACCGAAGAGATCGCTAAGTGGATTCGCCATAAGATCGAGTCAGGGATATTTCCGCCAGGCTCGCGGTTGGAGGAACGGCCGCTGTCAGAACAGTTCGGCGTTTCAAAAACGCCTGTGCGCGAGGCGCTCATTCAGCTTTCCTCGCTCGATCTGGTTGAACTTCGTCAGCGTCGGGGTGCTATCGTCAAACGGCTAAGCGTCGAGCAGGTGATCTCGTTGTTTGAAGTTATGACCGAGTTGGAAAGTATGGCAGCTAAGCTCGCTGCCTCGCGTATGTCGGTCGATATGCGCGAGGACCTGGCGAATATCCACCGCAGCAGTGAGGCATACGTTCCGAACGAAGATTTCGAGAAGTACGACGCCGTCAACACGGAGTTTCACGAACTGATCTACCGCGGTGCGTGCAACGACTATCTGGAGGCGATGGTAAAGGACATCCGCAGTCGCTTGCGCGTGTATCGCAGGTACCCATTTCAGAAGCGAGGCCGCATCCGCCAATCGTTTTCCGACCACGCCCAGATCCTCGATGCGATTTTGAAGGGTGACGGTGAAGCGGCCGGGGCTGCCATGCAAGATCACCTCAATGTCGGCGGACGCGTGTTCGCCGATTTGGTTGTCGAGATGAGACAGCACTCCTGACGAAGGGCGATCTTCTGCGATGAGTGTCTGCCTGGGGCTGCAGGACCCGCGCTTAGCGCCAAAGTGAAGCCTGAACTGTTCTGAAAGCGGCCGCTCTTCACACGCGCGCTTGGGGAGGAGTTCGACTCGATCTCGTCGTGACTCCGACAGGTGTCGTACTGCTTTCTCCCACTTAACAAAACCTCCCAGAACGTCCGCCCACCCGCGCTTGCATTTATTTAAACCTCTGATATTTTTTTTAGCGATAAAACATCTGCAGAACACGTCCGCCGGAGAGGCCGCGCAGTCCGTTCACTTTGATGCTGGAGAACCTATCGTGAGTAATCTCTTCGACGCTTTTAGGCTGACCGATCGAGCGGAACGCGTCGCTATCGTCCTTCAGAATGGTATCAGTGTAACCTACAAAGATCTGGCTACGCTTGCCGGGCGGATTGCCCGCAATCTTGATGACATAGGTGTAGCGCCCGGCGACCGGATCGTGGCTCAGGTCGAGAAGTCACACCTCGCCCTCGCTCTCTTTCTCGCATGCCTCCAACGCGGGGCCGTTTTCGTCCCCGTGAACACGGCATATACATTGCAGGAAATCAGCTACTTCATCGACGATGCCCAACCGAAATTGGTCGTCTGCGACCCGGAGAACTTGTGTGTCATCAAGAGTACGGTGGCGACTGTCGATCCAATTGTCCTGACGCTCGACGGCGATGGGAACGGTTCGCTGGCTGATGGGCTTAGCACGGCGACATTCAACGTCGAACCGCGAGCCCCCGACGACTTGGCAGCTATCCTCTACACCTCGGGTACGACAGGCAGACCCAAAGGGGCAATGCTGAGCCATGCCAACCTCGGGTCGAATGCTCGTGTTCTAAAGGACATGTGGCGCTTCACTCAAGACGACGTCCTGCTGCACGCTCTGCCCATCTACCATGCCCATGGGCTTTTCGTCGCCTGCAACGTGCTCCTTCTTGCAGGTGGCAGCATGATTTTCCTACCCAAGTTCGAAGTCGAGAAAGTGCTCCAAGCCTTGCCCAAGGCGACGACGATGATGGGTATTCCAACCTTTTATACGCGCCTGCTGGCGGATGAACGTCTAACGCCCGCTCTGGTCCACCACATGCGCCTGTTTACATCTGGTTCCGCTCCGCTGCTAGCCGAGACTCACGTTGCTTGGAAGCAACGTAGCAGCCACGCCATCCTTGAGCGGTACGGCATGACGGAAACCGGAATGATTGCATCAAATCCCTATGAGAGCGACCGGATTGCCGGCACTGTTGGCATCGCCTTGCCAGGAACGGAGGTGCGAGTGGTTGATCAGGAGAACGGCCGTGAAGTGCCACGCGACAAAATCGGGATGATTGAAGTCAGGGGCGACAATGTGTTTAAAGGATACTGGCGATTGCCCGAGAAAACAGCGACAGAATTTCGTCCCGATGGCTTCTTCATCACGGGCGATCTGGGAACCATGGACGAGCGCGGATATCTGCGTATCGTTGGCCGCGGCAAAGACCTCATCATATCCGGCGGGCTCAACGTCTACCCAAAGGAGGTGGAGACGGAAATCGATTCCCTCGACGGTGTTGTCGAAAGCGCCGTGTTCGGCGTTCCCCACCCGGATTTCGGAGAGGCCGTTACAGCAGTCGTCGTCACCAAAAAGAACTTCTCCATGAGTCAGGCCGACATGCTCAAAGTGCTGGCAGTTCGCCTTGCGAGATTCAAGCTGCCGAAAAACATACTCGTTGTTTCAGAATTGCCCCGCAACGCTATGGGCAAGGTGCAGAAAGCCGAACTTCGCCGACAATATCGGGGCCTCCACAGTTAGCGGCTGCCAAAGTGAGGTGGACACCTCGAACTACTGAATCGCAGGCTCGCCGAATTTGACGATCGGTTCGGTCTATGATTTAGGGCTCCGCTCTGGTTTGCTCGGTTAGCATGCTCCAATCAATCAATACAGCACTGCCCCGAACGCGGTACAGTGCTGCGCTGGCATGGATGGGCAGCCGGCACTTCGCTGAACTGCGGCGACTGATGCCGTAGAAACAGCCGCCTGCTATGTCTTAAGCTGCTGCTTTGCCTTGAGGGCGTTCTGGTTACGGCGGTTACCGTTTCCGATCGAGACCCCGTGGGGGCGTGGAGATGCTGACGACGGCGAAGCGATGAAGATGGAGAGCGCTGTGCGCCGAGGGCGTGCGCCCGTCAAGCAGAAGGCCGATAGGCGGGCACGTCCTCGGCGCACAGCGATCGCGGCACCTCATCAGCGGTTGGAACGCCGCCACCGCGTCAGAATAATGTGCCTCCTTCCTGCTGGACCTGACCGTCAACGCCACTCGAGCGCTTCGTTCGTGGCTCCGTCCGTTTGACGATGGTCACTATACATGAAACTCTGAAACAAGATATTCCGACGAAACCCTCTGACAAACAAAATGCACGCGCTAAGAGAGCGAAGCTGATACCGCCTCAGCAAGTAGATTTCGGTCCCCGCGGATCGATAGGTGTGGTCCGGCGCACGTCCAAAACATCCTCCAGAACTTTGGCGCCGGCAAGCAACTGAGCCTCGCAACCCGGCGAGGCCACCATTTGCAAACCAACAGGAAGGCCGGACTCAGTGAAGCCGCACGGCAACGACAGCGCTGGGCAACAGGCTAACGTAATCGCATAGGCAATACTGACCCATTGAACGTAGTTATCAAAGATTTTGCCGGCACATTCGCTAACAAAACGATTTTCTACAGGAAACGGCTTGACGATGGTCGCGGGCGTCAAGAGCAGATCGTATGTCTCGAAAAATTGCACCGCACGCGCAGTCATAGCCGCGCGCTGCATCTCGGCCCTCTCGACCTGTGCAACCGTGAGCCTCAAACCCTCCTCGATATTCCAGATGACCTCTGGTTTCATTAGTTCGCGATGCTCCGGGAGTAGCACTTCCATGCCCACGTAGTCTAACGCTCGCAGTACATGGAAGCACTCATGCGCTTCGCCAAAATCCGGATGCGTTTCTTCAACGATCGCGCCTGCTTCTGCAAATCGCCCTGCTGCCGCGCGTGTGATTGCAGCGACTTGCGGATCAACAGGCGTGATCCCAAGATCAGGCGAATAGGCGACGCGTTTGGGCTTTTTGCCTGAGCGAGCGGCCGAAAGGAACGAGTTGGTCAGCTTCGGTAGCGACAGCGGGTCACCCGGGTGTTGGCCGCTCATTGCATCTAGCATCAAAGCCACATCTTCAACATTGCGCGCCATCGGTCCGGTCAAGCCGAGCGTAGCGTCGACCTTACCCTTTGGCGTACGTGCCACCCGACCAATGCTGGGCCGAAGACCTACTACGCCGCAGAAGCTTGCCGGATTCCGCAACGAGCCCCCCATATCTGAGCCCTGTGCAAGCCATGCCATGCCAGTGGCGAGCGCTACTGCAGCACCGCCGGAAGACCCGGCGGCGCTGCATGATGTATCCCAGGGATTCAGTGTCGCGCCGAACACCTTGTTGAAGGTATTCGCACCGGAACCGAATTCTGGCGTGTTCGATTTGGCATAGATCAATGCGCCATTTTCCTCCAGACGCTCGACCAAGATATCTGAGCACACCGGGATGTTGTCCCTGAATATCGGTGAGCCAAAGGTGTTGCGCACGCCAGAGACGTCCGTGAGGTCCTTGATCGGCACCGGCAGCCCCGCCAAAAGCCCGCGGTCGGCTCTGGGCTTTTTCATGAGTTCCATTGCTGATTTTCGCGCACGGTCGAAGCATAGGATCGGTAAAGCATTGACTTTGCCATCGACGTCCGAGATCCGCTTTTCCAAGGCATCCAACAGGTCGAGTGGCGTCACCTCACCGCTTGTTAGCTTCACAACGATTCCGCACGCACTTTCCCCGATCAATTCCTGCTGACTCACCTTGATTACTCCACTCTTTCGTACGCTGGCCACAGACAGAGACCGCTCAGAGATTTCCATTTGAAAATAGTAACACCGCCACCGGCCCCCTCAGTGCCCGCTGAGTGAGCATAGCTGCGCCAAATTTGCGGTTTGCGCTAATTACGATCGATGAACGCAGGAAATCAGCGTTCCGTATGCGGCGTCTCCGCCCCATTGATTTTGCGGTTGCAACGGTGATGTCGATCGCTCGCGGAAGGTTTTGTGAGCTCGTCGGGGAGTCCCGGACGAGCTCATTGTGAGGCGCTGATCCGTTGCGCATAGGCCCAGGGCATGAGGGCGTCGATGTCTTTGGCGAGGTGGCCATTGGCGAGGCTGGTGAAGAGATCGCGCAGGTAGGCGTAGGGTTCAACGCCGTTCATCTTGCAGCTTCCGATCAGGCTAGCGAAACGGGCCCAGTTACGGCCGCCTTCATCGTGGCCGGCAAAGAGCGCATTGCGGCGGTTCATGGCCGGGCTTCTGATCGCGTTTTCGACCAGGTTGGAGTCAATGTCGACGCGGCCGTCGTCCAGGAACAGCCGGAAGCCATCCTGACGTTTCAGCATGTAAGCCATAGCTTCGCCGAGGTCGGACTTGCGTGAGACGCGCGCGGCCTGAGCTGCCAACCGGGTGAAGAACTCGTCCACCAGCGACGGGACAGGTTCTGGCGGACAGCCCGGCGATGATCGGGATCACAACCGCGGATGCTGTCCTCGATCTTGTAGACGGCGGCGATGCGCAACAGTGCCTCGTCGACGATGGGTGACCCCTTCTTGGGCTTGGCCTTGATCAGTTTTCTGCGGCCATGCGCCCAGCAGAAGGCCAGCTTCAACGGATCGCCGCCCGTGCGGTCTGGCGTAGCAAGGTGCGAGTAGCCACCGTAGGCGGTGGAGTGGACGCCCCCCCGACGGCATCAAATGTGCCAGAGTGCGGGTGCGCTGTATCCATACGCCGGGAACCGCGGAACTGGGTCGCGTGCGCGGGCAATTGCTGATGTATGCTGCGGATAAGATTCAAGCGGTGATCTGAGGAGAGGCTTTTTCGGCCTGGCGCAGTCTCTTCCACTCCCATGGGAGCAGTTCGTGCAAGCGGGAGACGGGCAGATCGGCGATGCGGGCGAAGACATCGGCAAGCCAGGCCTTTGGGTCGACATCGTTGAGGCGGCATGTGGTGATGACGGTCAGCATGACGGCGGCACGATCGGCCCCACGCTGGGAACCGGCGAATAGCCATGCCTTTCTTCCCAGAGCCATTGCCCGTTCATTCTGCCCATGTCGGTCAGGAATTGGAGGTTCATTACCGTTGGCATCCCTATTTTGGCCGCAAGGTCAGTGTGCGGCGGGTAGAGCATCGAGCGACGGGCCAATTTTTTAAGGTGCAAGGTCCATCGGGTCTCGTAGTTTCGATGGCTGCCTGGATGCTTGATCCGGTGGTTTGCGCCGGGATGACGCTGGGCGCGCCACAGGTCGATCTCTTGGCATTGTCCGATCTGAAGAGGCTGGTCACGGTAGCCGCTGCTCCCCCAAACTCCCAACGCGATAATGGAATCGCTTGGGAGAAAGTCGATGAAACAGCACGACGCGCCCGCGCTGACCTCGGGCAGACAGATGAGCCTGATATTCGAACCTCGCCGGCTGGACGGGATGAACGAAGCGGACCGGGCGAAGGTCGTTTTGACGCTTGCCCAAGTCCTGATGCAAGCCGCCGGCATCCGGGTCGAGGAGCTTGCCGATGACAAGCGCTGATCTGCTCCCGGCGACCGTGCTCCAGCGTAAGGCAGTCGTCTATGTGCGCCAGTCGTCGCAGTCCCAGGTCATGACCAATCTGGAAAGCCAGCGACGCCAGTATGATCTGGTCGACATCGCGCGCAAGTACGGCTTTGCCGACATCGAGGTCATAGACGACGATCTCGGGCGATCCGCGAGCGGAACGGTGGCGCGGCCCGGCTTCGACCGTCTGGTCGCTTGGCTCTGCGCGGGTAAGGTCGGGGCCGTCCTGTGCTTCGACGCGTCGAGGCTCGCGCGCATCTGCTGAGCGTGGCGCGTTCCTTCGTCAACCACTCGCGCATCTCATCGAACAGCGGCTTGCTCTTCTGTTGCCGCACAGCCAGTCGTTCTTCAGCGCTCAAACCGTTGATCTGGCGCTCGATTTCGAACAACTCGTCATAGCGCTTGACGGCTTCCAATGCGATCGGCGAGATCGGCTTGCCTTTGCGCTTGTGATCCCGAGCATTTTTCTGGATATCGGCCAGGGCAAAGAATTTCCGACGCGCATGCGCATGGCAAAAGGCAAAGGTGATCGGAACCGTCTTTGTCGCGGCGACAGCGAGCGGCTCGAAGCCATTGTAGCAGTCGCTCTGTAGAATGCCGCCATACGCGGCCAAGTGCCTCTGCGGATGCTCGCCGCGCCGATCACTCGACGCATAATAGATCGCCGCCGGCGCAGCCGCTCCCCCGAACGGCTGGTCGTCCCGGATGTAGCTCCATATTCGCCCGGTTACGCATTTGCCCTTGGCCTGGATCGGGATGGTCGTGTCGTCACCATGCAATCGCTCGGCCCCGAAGACATGCTTCTCGATCAGGTCGTAGACCGGCATGAGGGCCGCCGTTCCAAATCCGACCTGATCGGCCAGCGTCGAGGTCGACAGGTCTATGCCCTCACATTTGAACCTTGTGCTCTGGCGGTTCAGCGGACTGTGCATCCCAAATTTGTCGAAGACGATCGTCGCCAGCAGATGCGGACCAATGAAGCCGCGCGGCGTCGCATGGAACGGTGCTGGCGCCTGGCTGATCGCCTCGCAATCGCGGCAGGTAAATTTCTCCCGAACCGTCTCGATCACCTTGAAGCGGCGCGGTATCTCCTCCAGTGTCTCGTTGACATCCTCGCCCAGCTTCGACAGGCGCGAGCCGCCGCAGCAAGCACAGATGGTCGGGGGATCGATCACCACGCGCTCGCGCTCGGCATCCTCCGGCCAGGGTTTGCGCACCGGCCGTTTGCGTGCGAACGAACGCACACTCGACGTTCTGGCGGCAGCAGCCTTGGCCGCCACTTCATCCTCGGTCGCGGCCATCACGAGTTCTTCGAGCTGTAATTCCATCTGGTCGATCAGACGCGCCGTGCGCTCGGATCTCTGACCGCGCAGTTCGCGCCGGAGCTTTTCGATCGCCAGTTCCAGACTGACGATCAGCGCCTCACTGTCCGACAGCATGGCCTGCACATTGGCGGCCTGCGCCACCGCGATGTCCCGCTCGGCGACGACCGTGTCGCGCTCGGCGGCAACGACATCACGTTCAGCCTGCAGCATCTCACGCTCGGAAAGCAGCGCCAGATAGGCGCTCGCGAGGTCCGCAGGGAGATCCACAGGCTTCGATATCATGAAGCCATTCGATCAGATTCACCCAATATTTTCAATGCAATAATGCTACCCGACCCGTGTCGGACGAAAGGTTTCCTGCGGATGGCGCCAATCAATTCCGGACAACAAATAAGAAAGCTGCGCAGGCGATATCGCGATCGCGCCACCTTCTGCAGACGGCCAGACGAACCGGCCGCGCTCCAACTTTTTTGTAAAAAGGCAGCTCCCCTGGCCGTCACTCCAGATCACTTTTATCAGCGATCCGCTGCGACCGCGGAACACAAATAGATTGCCGTCCAGAGGGTTCAGTTTCAGCACCTCCTGCACCCGCAACGCAAGGGATGGAAACCCACACCGCATGTCGGTATGGCCCGTTGCAATCCACACCCGCACATTTTGACCGGAAGGAAGCGTGATCACCGCAACGTCTCCAGCCCCCGCATGATCCGCAGCAGCGCCTCAACGTCGACGCTGCCGTCCACGACCACACGACGGCCATTCGCCGCAACAATCTCCATGCGGCCGGAAGGAGATGCCACCGGATGCTCCATCGCAGCAGGTGGAGTGACCTGCTTCACCGGCACAAAAGTTTCCGGCATCACGAACGCCGGCACAAAACCGTCGGTTTGTTTCTGGCTGTGCAAACCCTGGCGTACCGATTTGCGCCAACGGTTCAACAGGGAACGGCTGATGCCGTACTCACGAGCCGTGGCCGACGCACGGCCTCTCCCCGCAAAGCTTTCTGCGACAATCCGCAGCTTCTCATCCTCAGTAAAGCGACGCCGCCGACCGGTGTTGATCACCTCAAGACGGCTCACCCGAGACCCGCTGTCTCCTTCAAAAATCTCCATGTTGGCAACTGTCCTTATGCATGGGAATAAGGACAGGGTCTGAACAGTTTTACTCAATATTCATAGGCGGTCTCGCTCGGACGGATACGTTGTACAAGGATCATCGGCGTGTGCAAATTTTGCCCAGATCCCTCAATGCCTCCCAAGGCAACTTGGCTGTCGTCCGACATGGTTCGGCGGCAGCCATTTTTTATACCGGAGAAGCAAGGTCAGAGGCATGGAACTACGCAATAGATCCATGGAGGACCGATGGATCTTCGTAATCACCGAACTCGGCGGCGGGGTACGGCGACTGCCCACAACGGCAGATTGGCCGCCTCTGGTGGATCCGCATCCTTGTTTCGAGCGCGTCCAGTTCGTCGAAGCCGGTTTGCCCGGTTTGCGCGGCAGGGTGAGATATGGGCTGCGGTTTTCGCCTTTGACCTCTTCGATGCAGCCGGGCGCCGCACCGGGATGGAATGATCTATCTCGGGTGCCTGCACGGGTACGTACATCGCGGGAGCGTCATCGTCTCTTCCGGTTGCGGAGGGACATTCTCAGTAGGTAACTAGACCGTATGTTCGCCTGAGTTGAAGGTGGCCCGCCCCGCAGTAAGTAGAAACGGGGGTTGCTCTGGATTGGCCGGAGCCGAGCCCCATACTTAGGAGGCGAGCCGTGGAAGAGTATAGCGACGTTTTTGTTGGATTGGATGTGAGCGCCACGAACACCCCACCTTTTCTTGTTTCGCTTGAGGCTTGAGGATCTGCCCTTTGATTTGGAAGGGCAGATTGGATGGACGACGAGAACGATAGTGCCATGCTCAGAGCCAGGTTTGAAGCCAGGCACCAGGACAGCTACCGCCGGGTTGAAGTGATCACTGGTGAACGTCGGCGACGGGACTGGTTGCCGGAAGAGAAAGACGAGATACTGCTGGCATGTGCCGAGCCCGGTGTGAACATCTCGGGGGTGGCGCGCCGGTATGGTGTCAATCGCGGCCTCCTGAACAAGTGGCGGAAGGCTGCGGGTCTGCCGGTCGGCAGGCGTGGCGGTAGAGGACTGGATGTTCCGGTTTTCGTTCCGGTGACGATTTCGGACGAAGTGGTTGAGGCGCAGAGCGTCGACAGCAGGTCCGATGTTGATACGAGCCGCATCGAGATCGAGCTTGGCGGCGGG